>NZ_KB906324.1 GCF_000381265.1 Curvibacter lanceolatus ATCC 14669 | reverse complement strand
TTTGAAGAAGCCGTGCAGGCCGACATCGCGGCACTGGAAGAAGAACTGGCCGAGTTGAAGGCCGCCCCTCAAGCTGCTGAGGCGCCCAAGCAAATTCCCAAGCGCCAGGCCTTGCCGCCCGAGCTGCCCCGCATCAGCATCGCCCACGAGCCCACTGCCACGGTGTGCACCACGCCAGGCTGCGGCTGCCAGCTCAAGCGCATCGGCGAAGACGTCAGCGAGAAGCTGGACTACACACCCGGCGTGTTCACCGTGCAACGCCATGTGCGCGGCAAGCGGGCCTGCGGCCAATGCCAGACGCTGATCCAGGCGCCTGTGCCCGCCGAGGTCATCGACAAGGGCATCCCCACCTCCGGCCTGCTGGCCCAGGTGCTGGTGGCCAAGTACGCCGACCACCAGCCGCTGTACCGTCAGGAGGCCATCTTTGCGCGGGCGGGCTTTGGCATTGCGCGCTCCACACTGGCCTCTTGGGTGGGTGTGTGTGGCGTGCGACTGCAGCCTGTGGTCGATGCACTCAAAGCCGAGTTGCTGCAATGCGCCGTCTTGCAAGCCGACGAGACCCCGGTGGCCACCTTGGCCCCCGGCACGGGCAAGACCCATCGCTCCTACCTGTGGGCCTATGCGGCTGGCGAGTTTGAAGCGCTCAAGGCGGTGGTTTATGACTTCGCCCCCAGCCGGGCTGGGGAACATGCCCGCCACTTCCTGGGCGACTGGCAAGGCAGCCTCGTGTGTGATGACTTTGCGGGCTACAAAGCCAGCTTCCACCAAGGCGTGATCGAGGTGGGCTGCATGGCCCACGCGCGGCGCAAGTTTGTCGAACTGCACCTGGCCAACAAGAGCACCATCGCCGCCACGGCCATCGAGTTGATCGGGCAGCTCTACGGCATTGAGCGAGAGCTCAAAGACAAGCCCCCGCAGATCCGACAAATGCAGCGCCAAGCGCTGTCCAAACCCATCGCTGACAAACTGCACGAGTGGCTGACGCTGCACCGCATCAAAGTACCCGATGGCAGCGCAACGGCCAAAGCCATCGATTACAGCCTCAACCGCTGGGAAGCGCTGACGCGCTTCTTGGCAGACCCGGCCTTGCCCATCGACAACAACCACGACGAGCAGCAGATACGGCCCTGGGCAACCGGTCGAAAAAACAGGCTGTTTGCGGGCACCCAACTGGCAGGCCAAAGAGCAGCTGTATTGACCCAGCACTTTCTGCACAGGTCAGGCCGCTAACGCATAAGCCTCAGCGGGGGTCTTCATTTTCAGCGCCTGGTGAGGGCGCCGATG
>NZ_KB906323.1 GCF_000381265.1 Curvibacter lanceolatus ATCC 14669 | reverse complement strand
TGAATCGCCCCGGATTTTGAGGAGGCTCAACACTCTGAGAGGATTGAGCCATGAGCAAGTCGAACAAGTTCTCACCCGAGGTGCGTGAGCGCGCGGTGAGGATGGTGCAGGAGCACCGTGGGGAGTACCCGTCGCTGTGGGCGGCTATCGAGTCCATCGCGCCGAAGATTGGATGTGTGCCACAGACCTTGAACGAGTGGGTCAAGCGTGCCGAGGTCGATGCTGGCGTGCGTGAAGGCGTCACGACCGGCGAGGCCCAGCGGATGAAGGAACTGGAGCGCGAGGTCAAGGAACTGCGCCGGGCCAACGAGATATTGAAGCTGGCCAGCGCGTTTTTCGCCCAGGCGGAGCTCGACCGCCGGCTGAAGTCGTGAGAGCCTTCATCGACAAGTACCGCGATGCCTTCGGGGTCGAGCCGCTCTGCAAGGTCTTGCAGGTCGCCCCGTCGGCATATCGAAGGCATGCGGCGCTCCGGCGCGAGCCTCACAAGCGCTGCGCCCGGGCTCATCGCGACGAGATGCTGATGCCGCAGATTGAACGTGTTTGGCTGGCTAACATGCAGGTCTACGGCGCCGACAAGGTGTGGCGGCAACTGGCCCGCGAAGGCGTTGTCGTGGCCCGCTGCACGGTCGAGAGATTGATGCGCAGGCTGGGTCTGCGTGGTGTGATGCGCGGCAAGGTCGTACGCACCACCGTCGGCGATGCAAAGGCACCATGCCCATTGGACCGGGTCAACCGGCAGTTCTGTGCCGAGCGGCCCAACCAGTTGTGGGTCAGCGACTTCACGTACGTCTCGACCTGGCAGGGCTGGCTGTACGTGGCCTTCGTCATCGATGTATTTGCCAGGCGCATCGTCGGCTGGCGGGTGAGCAGTTCGATGCGCACCGACTTCGTGCTCGATGCGCTGGAGCAAGCGCTATACGCCCGGCAGCCTGAACGAGATGGAAGCCTGGTCTGTCACTCCGACAGGGGCTCGCAGTACGTCAGCATTCGCTACACCGAGCGGCTGGGCGAAGCGGGCATCGAGCCGTCGGTGGGCAGCAAGGGCGACAGCTATGACAACGCCCTGGCCGAGACCATCAACGGTCTCTACAAGGCCGAGCTCATCCATCGCCGAGCGCCTTGGAAGACGAAGGAGGCTGTGGAGTTCGCGACGCTCGAATGGGTGTCCTGGTTCAACCACCATCGCCTGCTCGAACCCATCGGGTACATCCCGCCCGCAGAAGCCGAGGCAAACTACTATCGGCAACTCGCCAGTCAGTCCACCGCGGTGGCGGTCTGACTTAAACCAAACAGCCTCCTTGAAAACCGGGGCGATTCA
>NZ_KB906322.1 GCF_000381265.1 Curvibacter lanceolatus ATCC 14669 | reverse complement strand
GTCAGGCAACAGGGAGACTCACCATCATGTGTTTGCGCTGGGGGAGTTTTTCGCGCAGATGGAAAAGGCCGAAGTGCCGCCCAACTACATCGTCAAGCTCAAGCAGGAGCAAGCGCAACTGGTTCGAAATCTGTTCCGTGTCAACTACATCCAGACGATCCGCTTCATCCCGTCGGCGTTCTTTCTGGCGAAGTCTGTGCTGCACGGCACCATCGGTCTTCTGCTCCTTACGGCTCTTGAACCATTTTCGACGTCCTTCGTCGCCGTAGGACTGATCGCCTTCATCTTCATTTACATCTTAAGACTGATTGAGGTCATCAGTACTCCTTTCCACCCAAAAGGGAGTACGCAAGACGACATCAGCCTGTTCCAAGTTGATCTGACCGCTGAGCACCTAAAGCGGCACACGGGCCATGCAGAAAATGGCCATTAGCTCAGGCAGCGCATCCGTTTGAAGGATGCCAACGAACAGGAAATCGATTCCGCTTTGGAGCGAAATATACCTGAATCTGTATTGCAGAATCTGCAGCAAAGCAGGAACCCGTGATTAAGCATGTCACGCCATGCAGAATGTCGTTCGATTACATCGAGATATTTTACAACCCGAGACGGCGTCACGGTCAAAATAATCGGCTTTCACCGGGAAACTATACGTCGCGGCATTTGCAAATCATAGATCAGAATTGCCTGCCGGGGTGGGGTAGTCCATGCAGCCTGTTTGCATGTATGTACAAAGATATAGAACTGCCAAACAATAATCTTTCACACGCCTTCCAAATTTTGGTCATGTCAAAAATTAGAAATATTAATCTTTCTTTCGCTGCGCTGTTACGAGCCGCGTTTATTGGAGCAATTGCTATTGCAGGCCACCATGTCGGCATTTGCCGAGCAAGATGATCTAATCAATCCGGATCGTCCCGGCATCGCCGACGGCAGCAATGTCGTCGGTGCGGGTCGACTTCAGATCGAAACGGGCGTCCAGCAAGAATTGCGACGCAATGGCGCAGTGGATGATCGCAGGCAATTTGTTCCGACATTGCTTCGCATCGGCCTCAACGACAGTTGGGAAGCGCGCATTGAAGGCAATGTTTATACGTGGATGCGGCAATCTGATGCAGTCACGGGGGTTACGCGGAGCGAAGGAATGATGCCAGTATCGCTGGGCGTGAAATTTCATTTTCAAGATTCTAATGGCGTAAAGCAGCCTTCGTTGGGTGCCATTCTCCGCGTGTTTCCTGCCTCCGGTTCAAATAATTTCCGCACGCGCCAAGCCACTGGCGATATTAGAGTGGCGGCAGATTGGGATTTCGCCCCCAATTGGTCGTTGAACCCTAACGTCGG
>NZ_KB906321.1 GCF_000381265.1 Curvibacter lanceolatus ATCC 14669 | reverse complement strand
GATGCTTGGGATGTGTCTGCAAAGCCATCAGGTCCCACCCGTTTGCCCGATCCCGACAACCTCCGTGAGGTGTTCGCGTATTGGGTGCGCCTGCTTCGGGTGCAAAAGGGCTGGTCGCAGGAGCGACTGGCGATGGAGTGTGAGTTGGATCGGACCTACGTATCCGCAGTTGAGCGATCGCGCTGGAACGTCTCGTTGTCCAACATCGAGCGACTGGCGCAGGCCCTAGATGTGGCGCCCTGGAGCTTGCTCAAACCTCCGGAACAAGCTGAGGTTGTGGTCAAGTCAGAAAGGCCGTCCTGAGTGCGGTGTGAACGTGCTCAGCAGGTAGACGATGTACAACCTTCATTGCACCAAGAAGCTGTTGGATCGCCTCAAGCGACCGATCGCCGCACCTACTGAAACTGATATCCGTCTGGGGAACTGGTACGCCACGGTGTTGTTCTGGAAGCCTCAGATGGTCCTGGTTGTCAACGAAAGGACTTTGCTTCCTGTGCTGCTGCCATTGGCGCCGGCGGCGACGCTAGTGGAGCGCTTTCCCCAGGCTGTTGGAGAGGCGTTGCTGGCATTGGACGTGCCGGAGGCCGTGATCGCTGAGGAGCTCCAAGCCATGGGTTATGGCTCGGTATGCAAGACAGTCAATCGCAGCCTGATTGGCATGTTGAACGAGTTCTCGTTCCTGGCCGAGAGCTACCGGCATCACTTTGGCACGTCAGAGCCGATTGCGGTCATGAAGAAGTTGGTGATCACTCCGTGTCGGCCGATTGGGTATCTGAGCCCTCGGGAAGCGCTCGAACGCGTGTTGCGGGAGCGGTGAATGTCCTAACTTCGATCCCCGTCTACTACACAGGGATTGAATAGGTCGAAGTTGGGAGCAAGCCTTGAGACATTCAAAGATCGAGGACAAGAACCCCGGAACGACAGCTAGACACACAAATCATCATAGATTTGTTGGCGACCTTTTCCTGCTTGGTCAGAATCTGGTCTTGGTGGTCGACGTCGCCCGATATCACTCGCGTTTCGCAGGCGCCGCAAACCCCCTCACGGCAACTGAATTCCGGCTGTAGCCCTGCCTGCAGCAAGCAATCAAGAAGGCTCACGCCTGGTGAGACGTGTAAGGTTTTGCACGACTTTTTCAGTTCAACGTCATAGCCTGTGCTTGTGATGGCAGTGCTTGAAGGTTTCGCTGTGGCTGCGAAGCGCTCTAGATGGATGTGGGTTTGACCCAGCGCCTCACATGCTTGTTCAAAGGCGTCCAGCATAGGAGCAGGACCGCAGCAGTAAAAATGCGCATCTTGAGAACGGCCTGCAAGCAACTCCATCATGTTCGGTGGTCGCCCTTGTTCCTGATCGAGATGTAAGGTCAACGCCAGGGGGGGGG
>NZ_KB906320.1 GCF_000381265.1 Curvibacter lanceolatus ATCC 14669 | reverse complement strand
GCCTTCACCTTCGAGACCGAAGACGGCCTGCGCGGCAGCTTCGACTCGACCGTGTCGGTGGGTACCGGCATCCGCGTCAAAGACCCCACCCCGGGCTTGATCGCCTCGGGCAACACCGGCTCGCCCGCTGGCGGCCTGAGCGCCGTGTCGGGCCTGGGCGACCAGGGCGACCTCAACTACAAGAAGGGCCAGCCCTTCACCACCTACCTCAAGGGCTCGCACGAGCTGGTGCTCAAGCCCAGCGAAGACCTGACCTTCATGGGCCGCATCACCTGGCTCAAGGACGTCAGCGCCACCAACACCTCGGGCTACCGCAGCGCCAACGCCCCGGCCGATCTGCCCAGCGACAACCTCAGCTACGAGGCCCGCAAGGCCCTGCGCGTGCAGACCCGGGTGCTGGACCTGTGGGTGAGCAAATCCTTCGACCTGGGCGAGCAGCGCGCCCGGCTGCGCGTGGGCAACCAGGTGATCAGCTGGGGCGAGAGCCTGTTCATCCCCGGCGGCATCAACGCCACCAACGCGCTGGACATCAACCGCCTTTCACAACCTGGCACCCAGCTCAAGGAGGCGGTGCTTCCTGCGCCCATGGTCAGCCTGGCCACCGGCATCGGGCCTGAGCTCAACTTCGAAGGCTATGTGCAGGCGGCCTGGAACCCCAACTTCATGCCCCCCACGGGCGGCTATTGGTCCACGGCCGATGGCTTGGGGGCTGGCCACCAGGCTTATGGCCTGTCCACCGTCACGGCCAAGAACGGCGGCCAGTGGGGCCTGTCGCTGCGCTACCAGCCTACCAACACGCGTCTGAACCTGGGCCTGTATGCGCTGAACTACCACGACAAGGCGCCGCAGTTCTCGTCCAACATCAACGGCAGCGGCCTGGTGGGCTGGACGTATGCGCAGAACCGGCGCCTGTATGGCGTCAGCGCCAACTTCCCGCTGGGCGACTGGGCCATCGGCACCGAACTGTCGTACCGGCCGCGTGACGCCGTGGCGCTGAACTCGTCGGTGGACGGCTGCGCCGGCAACGGCGGCAACTGCTGGGTGGACGAGAAGCGCTACCAATGGCACCTGACCGGCATCTACAGCCAGACTCAATCCAACTCCAAGCCCATCCTGGACTTCCTGGGCGCCGACACCGGCACCTTCATGGGCGAGCTGGTGCTGATCCGCTACCCGGGCCTGAAGCCCAGCTACAACGGCGAGCTGGTCTCGGCCGGGGGCTACAACTGGGGCCAGCAGTATTCGGCCAGCGCCGCACAGATCGCGGCGGGCACCCGCAACTCCTCGGGCATCAGCCTGGACTACAGCTGGGTGTACGACGGCAAGCTGATCAAGGGCTGGCAGGTGGTGCCCGAGGTGGCGTACTTCCGGGCCCTGTCGGGGCGCACGCCCAACACGGCGGCCACCTTCATGCAGGGGGCCAGCTCGATCAACCTGATCGTGAGCTTCATCCAGAACCCGGCGACCTGGCAGTTTGGCGTCAACTACGCGGCCTTCTGGGGCGGCAAGACGGTGTACGACCAGCCGCTGCGTGACCGCAACTTTGTGGGCGTGTACGCCTCGCGCAATTTCTGAGGCCTGCGGCGCCACGCTTGCCAAGTGGAGTGCTGACTGTGTTTTCCTCTTCTTTCTCCGAGAAGGGTGGCGGGGGGG
>NZ_KB906319.1 GCF_000381265.1 Curvibacter lanceolatus ATCC 14669 | reverse complement strand
CCGGTGCGTGTCAAGAAAGTTGTCGCCTAATTCATGCGCGCCGAGGCGCTTTATCCAGTGCTGATTCCGTCGTCTTGATAGGTTCTGAGTCCCGCTCCGGGTTGAGCTTGACCACCGCGATGTGATCCCAGTTTCGGGTGTGTCTTGCCCACCTCGCCGGATGGCATTGGCGGGCCTGCTGGTACAGCTCATTGCGGCGCTTCAATATCTCCACGTCCTGCCCACTGTGGCGCTGCGCTGGCGTCACGTATCGAATCCCGCTGTGGCGGTGCTCCAGGTTGTACCAATGCACGAACCTCGCAGCCCAGGCCCGCGCATCACTCAGGTCCGCAAATCCGCTCTTGGGGTATTCCGGGCGATATTTGGCTGTTCTGAACAGCGCTTCCACAAACGCGTTGTCGTCGCTCACCCGGGGCCGCGAGTAGGAGGGTTTGACCCCCAGCCAGTGCAGCATGGCCAGCACCGTTGTGGCCTTGAGCGTGGCGCCGTTGTCGCCGTGCAGCACGGGCTTGCTGTCTTTGGCGGCAATCCCTTCGGCCAAGGCCGTGCGCTGCACCAGGCGAGCCGCGTGGTCCGAATCATCTTCGGCGTGAACCTCCCAGCCCACGACCTTGCGGCTGTACAGGTCCACGATCAGGTACAGGTAAAACCAACGCCCAGCCACGCTGGCTGGCAGGTAGGTCATGTCCCAGCACCAGACCTGGCCTGGTGCTGTGGCGATGTGCGTGGTCGGTGGCCGTTGCGCTCTCGGTGCTCGGGATCGGCTGCGGTGGGCGTTTTGCCCAGCCTGGCGCAGCACCCGAGCAAAGCTCGATTCGCTGGCCAGGTAACGGCCTTCGTCGGCCAGCAGAGGCACGATGCGCGCAGGTGGTAAATCCGCAAAGCGCGGCTCATTGGCGACACGCAACAGTTCGGCGCGTTCGGCCTCACTCAAGGCGTGTGAGGGGCTTGGGCGATGGCCATGGGGGCGTTGATCGCCACCCAGCACGGCACCCGTTGCCCGGCTCCGCCAGCGCTGCAGGGTGCGTTCGCTCAGGCCACACAGCTCGCAGGCCTGCGCCAGTCGGGCCCCGGCATTGCAGGCCTGGGTGATGAGGTCAGACATCTGTTGACGATCTTCAAGCGAGGTCATTCGTCCTCGTCTCTGTCCTTTTGGAAGATCGTCTCTAACTTTTTTGACAGCACCAGCAAGGCTGCGGTTTCTGCCAAGGCCTTCTCTTTGCGGCGCAGATCGCGCTCGAGCTCTTTGATGCGGCGCCGGTCTTGGGCGGTTTGCGAGGGGCTGGCCCGTTGATCTTGAGGGGCAGCCAAAGACTGGGCTGCGGTTTGCCGCCACAGTTGCAGATCGTGCAGTAGCACCCCATTGGCTCGGCACCAGGCGCTCTTGGCGGTTTCGTCCATGGCGGCTGTGGTCAGCAGGGCATCAAAGCGGGCCGCGGCACTCCAGACTTTGCTGTCACTGCGGGGCTGGCTCAAAGCATCACTGCGCCAACGCTCAAGGGTTGAGGCGCTCACTCCGACCTCGGCTGCCACTTGATCCAGTGGGGCGCTTTCTGGTGGCAACAGCTTTGCCAATGCTTTGTTCTTGAAGTCTTGTCCGTATCGGGCCACGTCGTTCTCTCATCGTCCTCACCCCCTAGTTTCTTCTGTTTTAAGGAGGCGACAACAAGTCTGACACGGGGGG
>NZ_KB906318.1 GCF_000381265.1 Curvibacter lanceolatus ATCC 14669 | reverse complement strand
TGGCTCACGCGGGCTTCGCTCAGGCCCACCATCTCGGCGAACTCGGCTTGCGAGATGGGCTGGTCCAGTAGGGGGATGAGCTTCACTTAACCCCCTTAGGGCACTCACGCAACAGCCCGAGCGGGCGGTGCGAATTACCCGCGTTGGCCCCTTGCCGGGAGGACCCGCAGGCCCGGGGGGTGGGGGCCCTGCCCTGCTCTACCGGGTCGACGTGGTCGCCAGCCTGGTCATCGAGCCTGCCGGCCGTGGCCACGTAGCGCACGCCGCTGCGGTGGCGCAGTTCCTGGACGGCGTTGGTGTCCAGGGTGTTGCGCAGTGCCCAGCCTGCAGCGCTCGAGGGCCAACCGGTGATGACCACGATCTCGCGCAGGGTCAGCGGGCCCAGGCGCAGGAGTTGGGTGAGGATGTAGGTTCGGGTCATGGTGGTGGCCATGGTCGTGGTGGTGGTCATGCCGTGCGCCTTTGCGACCAGGGTCCGGCACCGGCTGCAGCGAACACCCGTTCGCGGTAGCGGCGGTTGTGCTCGAGCAGTTCGTCGTCGGTGTAGGCATTGCCGAGCTCAGCCATGGAGTACGGCAAGCCCAGGCGTTGGCCCATGGCCCGCACGCCGTCCTTGCTCTCCCACCACAGGTCCTGCAGCCCCAGTTGGGCCTGGGGCGAGGGCTCGTCCCGCCAGCGCCGGCCTGCCAGCCACTTGGACGGCATGGGGATGAAGCGGCCGCCCTCGCGCATCCAGGCCGGGCCACCCTGCTGTGCCCGGATGGCGGCGAGCATGCAGGCCTGCAGCTCAGCGTCAGGAGCCAAGCGGTTCCACTCGCGGCGGGCAGCGTCTTCGTTGGCCCGCTTGGGGTAGGCCTGCCAGAAGGCGTCGAAGCCCGGGGCGTTGGGGATTGCGGACTGTGGACCGCGGGTTTGGCTTTGGGATGAACTCATCGACCCGCACGCGCCCCCCGCTGCGGCGGGGGTACCGGGGGTGTCGGGGAAGTTGGGGGTTAGGGGGTTATTTGATTCATGACGGTTCTTGACGGTTAGTGTCCGCGTGGCGGACCGGTTGAGTCCGCCACGCGGACTGGTTGGGTCCGCCTGGCGTACCGGTTTGCGTGGCGGACCGGTCCGCGTGGCGTACTGGTTCGGCACACGTTTGGGGGGTTGTGCGGCAGGGTGGACGCCTTCGGACTCAGCGCCCTCTTCCACGTACAAGTCGGGCTCGACCCAGTACACGGTCTTGCGCCCGTTGGAGCGGTCGGCCCGCAGGATGCAGCGCTCCTCGAGCCAAGAGATGGCCTCGATCACAGCGGTGCGGCCGAAGCAGGTGCGCTCGCACAAACGTTCGATCGATGGCCAGCAGTAGCCCTCATCGTTGGCCATGTCGGCCAGCGAGATGAGCACGGCCTTGGCCGGGGGGCGCATCCTGATGGGCCAGCAAAGCGCCATGATCACGGTACTCATGGTGCTCAGTCCCCCAGCCGCGGCGCCCGCATGCTCTCGGGCTTGCCGTGGTCGTAGGCCGCCCGCAGGTAAGTGACGATCTCCTGCCCGATGGCCACGTGGGCCAGCCAGCGTTTCTCGAGCTCCTGCAGGTCGTTGTAGTTGGGCCGGGCCTTGGAGGCGGCCGCCGCCTCGATCTCCAGCACCCGGGCGAAGCTGGCCCCGAGTTGGCTGAGCAGGTACATCGGATCGGCGCCGCTCAACTGGTGGTTCATCGCGATGACCGTGCAGCCCAGCGCCTCGGCGAAGGCGTTCAGGATGGCCTTGCTGCCGGTGACCTGCGAGATCTTCACGGCATCGCGCAGGCCCAACTTGGCGGCGCCCGCCTCCAGGATCTCGCTGGCGAGGCTCGATGGGTTCTTCTCCATGAGCATGGCCACCACCTTGGTGCTGCCCGGGTAACCGCGCACGGCCGCCTCCGCCGCTGCGACGACATCAGTCATTTTGAAAATCCCCTTTGAAATTTGAAATACGGCCAGCGCGGCTGGACCAGAAACTGGAGGGCATGAACACAGACCCAACCCAAAGCCAGAAAGGCACACCGATGGACATGAA
>NZ_KB906317.1 GCF_000381265.1 Curvibacter lanceolatus ATCC 14669 | reverse complement strand
GAAAGGCTAAACAAACTTGGAAATAGCTGGTTCTCTCCGAAAACTATTTAGGTAGTGCCTCAAGTATTACCGTCGGGGGTAGAGCACTGTTTAGGCTAGGGGGTCATGGCGACTTACCAAACCTATGCAAACTCCGAATACCGACGAGTACAGCTTGGGAGACAGAGCACCGGGTGCTAACGTCCGGACTCAAGAGGGAAACAACCCAGACCGCCAGCTAAGGTCCCTAAAATTGGCTAAGTGGGAAACGAAGTGGGAAGGCTAAAACAGTCAGGATGTTGGCTTAGAAGCAGCCATCATTTAAAGAAAGCGTAATAGCTCACTGATCGAGTCGTCCTGCGCGGAAGATGTAACGGGGCTAAGCCAGTTACCGAAGCTGCGGATGTGCAATTTATTGCACGTGGTAGGAGAGCGTTCTGTAAGCCTGTGAAGGTGGGTTGTGAAGCCTGCTGGAGGTATCAGAAGTGCGAATGCTGACATGAGTAGCGTTAAAGCGGGTGAAAAGCCCGCTCGCCGTAAGCGCAAGGTTTTCTACGCAACGTTCATCGGCGTAGAGTGAGTCGGCCCCTAAGGCGAGGCAGAGATGCGTAGTTGATGGGAAACAGGTCAATATTCCTGTACCGATGTGTAGTGCGATGTGGGGACGGAGAAGGTTAACTCAGCCAACTGTTGGATATGTTGGTTCAAGCTTGTAGTCGTGCCTGGTAGGCAAATCCGCCGGGCTTAGATGAGGAGTGATAACGAGGCTGCTTGCAGCCGAAGTGAGTGATACCCTGCTTCCAGGAAAAGCCACTAAGCTTCAGCTACACACGACCGTACCGCAAACCGACACTGGTGCGCGAGATGAGTATTCTAAGGCGCTTGAGAGAACTCAGGAGAAGGAACTCGGCAAATTGATACCGTAACTTCGGGAGAAGGTATGCCCCAAGTAGGTGAACTCGTACAGAGGGAGCCCAAAGGGGTTGCAAAAAATCGGTGGCTGCGACTGTTTAATAAAAACACAGCACTCTGCAAACACGAAAGTGGACGTATAGGGTGTGACGCCTGCCCGGTGCTGGAAGATTAAATGATGGGGTGCAAGCTCTTGATTGAAGTCCCAGTAAACGGCGGCCGTAACTATAACGGTCCTAAGGTAGCGAAATTCCTTGTCGGGTAAGTTCCGACCTGCACGAATGGCGTAACGATGGCCACACTGTCTCCTCCTGAGACTCAGCGAAGTTGAAATGTTTGTGATGATGCAATCTCCCCGCGGAAAGACGGAAAGACCCCATGAACCTTTACTGTAGCTTTGTATTGGACTTTGAACAGATCTGTGTAGGATAGGTGGGAGGCTTTGAAGCGAGGTCGCTAGATCTTGTGGAGCCAACGTTGAAATACCACCCTGGTGTGTTTGAGGTTCTAACCTAGGTCCCTTATCGGGATCGGGGACAGTGCATGGTAGGCAGTTTGACTGGGGCGGTCTCCTCCCAAAGTGTAACGGAGGAGTTCGAAGGTACGCTAGGTACGGTCGGACATCGTGCTAATAGTGCAATGGCATAAGCGTGCTTAACTGCGAGACTGACAAGTCGAGCAGATGCGAAAGCAGGACATAGTGATCCGGTGGTTCTGTATGGAAGGGCCATCGCTCAACGGATAAAAGGTACTCTGGGGATAACAGGCTGATACCGCCCAAGAGTTCATATCGACGGCGGTGTTTGGCACCTCGATGTCGGCTCATCTCATCCTGGGGCTGTAGCCGGTCCCAAGGGTATGGCTGTTCGCCATTTAAAGAGGTACGTGAGCTGGGTTTAAAACGTCGTGAGACAGTTTGGTCCCTATCTTCCGTGGGCGCTGCAGATTTGAGGAAGCCTGCTCCTAGTACGAGAGGACCGGAGTGGACACACCTCTGGTGTATCGGTTGTCACGCCAGTGGCATTGCCGAGTAGCTATGTGTGGAAGAGATAACCGCTGAAAGCATCTAAGCGGGAAACTCGTTTCAAGATGAGATCTGCCGGGGGCTTGACCCCCCTAAAGAGTCGTTCAAGACCAGGACGTTGATAGGTCAGGTGTGGAAGCGCA
>NZ_KB906316.1 GCF_000381265.1 Curvibacter lanceolatus ATCC 14669 | reverse complement strand
CCATGTCGTCGCGCAAGCTGTCCAGCGCCGCGAGCAGTCCCTCGCGGAACCCGGCAATGTCGAACGGGTGGCGGCGACTGATCAAGAGCGCGTCCTCGTACATATTCTCGACGATAGCCGTGAATTCCGCGGGAAGCCGCTCGCTTTCCTTGTAGTCTGCGATGGTGGCTGACAGGATGAATCCGAGGATGAAAAACCCACCGGCGACGGCAGTGGCATGCAGGGGGCTCAAGACCAGCGCCTCCAAACCAAGCAAGTGAACGACAAGCTTCAGCCCGAGCACCAACGCGAGCCACGCCAGGCTCCGGACGAAGATTTGCTGCTTGGAGATCCAAGCTTTCATACGAGGAAACTGCAGCATTTGAAGGTGGGCCTTGCCAAAATAATCGATTCCCCGGATGTCTTCGACACAGCCGATTCACCTTCGACCACTCGTCACAGGACACGCGTCAAACTCGTTTGCCACTAGTCGATCCTGCGTCGTGCGCTGCGGTGTATAACGTAGGAAAGACTGGGCCAGCGGCCGTATCATTGATTCCAAGTCGATTGCCATACTCGACGACGCGGCTACGCGGAGGGGTCGCAAATTTTCGTTGCACGAACTATTCTCCATATCCGCCCCTCAATACTTGCTGCCAAGAAAGCATGGTGCACTATTTCACAAAGATGAACCAGCATAAGGTCAAAATCCGCTGCGCATTTCAAGCTCGAGGCGCTGCAACAGAAGACCATCGGGCTCTGTCGCGTTACTGTTGACTGGTAAGCGGTCTATTATCCCCGCCCTTGCATGAACCCGGCGAATGGTGATGGAGAATCGGGATAGAGGTGGCCGCCAACCGATCAGTCAGCAGGCATCTAGCTACGAACTGCGCTGGACTTGCTGGTTTCTTACCAGCTTTTGCCTATAGCCCATTTTGGGTACATGTTGATGAAATGGCGGCGAAAGTTTAATACAGTGCCCTAAGATAACTCTATTTATCTTAGGCTAAAATTTTTGCGTCAAAACCACTCTTGGGCAGCCTTTCTTCATGAAAAACCGCAGCATTACAGTCCAGGGCACCCCGGTTGGCTACACCACGCGGCACGACCAGGATTACATCTCGCTCACCGACATGGTCAAACGCTTCGGCGACGAGACCGTTCTCTACGGGTGGCTGCGCAATCGCAACACCGTTGAGTTTCTGGGGATTTGGGAGCAGATCAACAACCCGGACTTCAAACCTGTCGAATTCGAGAGGTTTAAAGCCCAGGCGGGCCTCAACAGTTTCTCGCTGTCTCCCTCCAAGTGGGTGGAGGCTACCGGGGCCATCGGCCTGTACGCCAAATCCGGCCGGGGCGGTGGCACCTACGCCCACCGCGACATCGCCTTTGAATTCGGTTCATGGCTCAGTCCCGAATTCAAACTCTATCTCATCAAGGAATTCCAGCGCCTCAAGGACGAGGAAGCCCGTGCGTCTTCCCTGGAATGGAATTTCCAGCGCACCCTGGCCAAGGTCAACTACCGCATTCACACCGATGCCATCAAGGAACACCTCGTCCCACGCCAGTTGACCCGGACCCAAACGGCCACGCTCTACGCCAGCGAAGCCGATCTGCTGAACGTGGCGCTGTTTGGCATGACCGCTGCCCAGTGGCGCGAGGCCAACCCCAAGGACGGCGGCAACATGCGGGACGCGGCCACATTGGAACAACTGGTGGTGCTGTCCAACATGGAGAGCATCAATGCGGTGTTGATTCACCAAGGCATCGGCGCGCCTGAACGCTTGGGCCAACTCAACGCCATTGCCATTACCCAAATGCGCTCACTCATTGGAATGGGGGCGGTCAAACGCTTGGGCAAGGCAAATCCCCCGTGATTGGGCCAGTGTCAAAAGATCCGGTCACGGGGTCGCGTGAGTTGTGCCAGGCAAACCCTGGTGGCAGCGCCGTTTACGTGCATCGTCTGGGACTGCACCATTTTGCGTATCTGCGCGCGGTATCCGAAGGCCTGTCCATCGTAGAAGCTGCCAAACGCTATCTGGCGGTGGAACATGGCCACCAAGCAAAAGTCGCCCACCTGCAAACCCGTGATGCAGTGCGCGCCGTGGCACGCCGGCGGGGTTTGAGCGCCTGGCGCTTAATTGGACTGAGTTTTAGCGCAATGCAGACGGATGTGACGACTTATCAGGGCGCTACCCGCATCGCCCCCAGTCTGGACGAGTTCATTGCGGCCAGCGCCTTGGAGGATTCCCCCCGTGTCAGACTTGTTGTCGCCTCCTTAAAACAGAAGAAACTAGGGGGTGAGGACGATGAGAGAACGACGTGGCCCGATACGGACAAGACT
>NZ_KB906315.1 GCF_000381265.1 Curvibacter lanceolatus ATCC 14669 | reverse complement strand
GCCACCCCCACCGCCAGCGTGATGGCCGTGAAGATCGTGGCCGTGCCCACCTCCAGGATCGAGTGCTCCAGCGCCTTCACGATCGGCTGGCCGTGCGACAGGTGCAGCTGCAGCCGGTTGTAGATGTAGAACGCATAGTCCACCCCGATGCCCACCGCCAGCACCATCACCGGCAAGGTGGCCACCGTCAGGCCAATGTCCAGCTCCTTCATGAACCAGTAGCCAATGAAGGTGCCCACCGTCAGCGGCAGGCAGCACGCCAGCACAGCCCTGAAGTCGCGGTACACCAGGAACACCAGGATCACGATGGCCGCGTACACGTACAGCATCATCGGCAGCTCGCTCTTCTCCACCTCATCATTGATGGCGGCCAGCACCCCCGCGTTGCCCGAGGCCAGGCGGATCTGCACGCCCTCGCCTGGGCCGTCACCGGGGTTGGCCTTCTTGAAGGCCTCCACCGCCGCAATCACCCGGTTGATGGTGGAGGCCTTGTGGTCGGTCAGGAACAGGTGCACCGCCGTCATGCTGCAATCCTTGCGCATGGTGCCGCGGATGCGCCCGATCTCAGTGGCCAGCGCCGCGTAGTTGCCCGCATCGATGGGCACCACGCTCATCTTCGGGTTGCCTTCGTTGTAGCCCTCGTTGTACAGCCGCATCTGGCCCGAGAACGAGGACACCGACAGCACCCCCTGCACGGGCTGCAGCGCCCAGGTGAAGCGGTCCTGGTACAGGCCCAGGTTCACGTTCTCGCACAGGCTGGCCGCCTCGGGGCTGCCTTCCTTGGCCGTGCTCTCAAAGACCACGGTGAGCCAATCGAGCCCGGTGTCGAAGTTGCTCGAGATGGACACCGCGTCGCGGTTGAAGCGGGCCTCGGGGCGCAGCTCGGGCGCGCCGGGCTGGGTGGTGCCCACCACGCGGCCATGGCCTTCGACCACCGCCACGGCAAAGATGGCGCCCACCACCAGCAGGCACACCGCGGCGTTGCGCGGCTCGGCCACCCGCGCCAGCGTGCGCAGCCAGCCCGAGCGGGCCTCGCGCTTGAGCATGGCGCGGTCAGCGTAGGCCTTGCTCACGTTGAAGAACGAGGCCGCCACCGGCAGCATCACCAGGTTGGTGATGATCTTGAACGCCACCCCCAGCGACGCGGTGATGGCCAGCTCGCGCACCATGGGGATGGGGATCATCACCAGGGTCACAAAGCTCACAAAGGCCGTCACCAGCGCCAGCGTGCCCGGGATCAGCAGCCCCGTGAAGCTGCCCCGGCAGGCCTCATAGCAGCTCTTGCCGTGCGAGATCTCGCGCACGATGAAGTTGATCTGCTGCACCCCGTGCGACACGCCGATGGCAAACACCAAGAAGGGCACCAGCACGCCCAGCGGGTCCAGCCCGTAGCCCAGCAGGTGCAGCGCCCCGAACTGCCACACCAGCGAGGTGAGCGAGCACGCGATGGGCAGCAGCGTGAAGCGCAGCGAGTGGCAGTACCAGTAGACGGCCGCTGCCGTCAGCAGCAGCGCAATCACACAGAACTCGAGCACCGCCGAGGCGCCGTCGGCGATGTCGCCGATCTGTTTGGCAAAGCCGATGATCTGCACCTCGAAGTTCGCGTCTTCGAACTTCTGGCGGATCTGGGCTTCAAGCACGCGGTTGTAGGCCACGTAGTCGACCTTCTTGCCTTCGCGGTCGTACTCGATGATCTCGGCGGTGACCATGGCCGAGCTCTCGTCGCGCGAGACCAGGGTGCCGATGAAGCCGCCGCGCGCGGTGGCCTCGCGGATCTTCTTGACCGTGGCCTCGTCGAGCTGGCCCGGCGAGATGGTGCCGTCGATCAGCGGGTCGGCCCGAAAGCCCTCTTCGGTGATCTCGTTGACGAAGCTGTTGGGCGTCCACAGCGACTGCACGCCCAAGCGCTCGATGCTGGGCAGGAACACCACGCCCTGCGTGACCTCGTAGAGCTTTTGCAGGCCGGCCACCGTGAAGATGCTGCCCTGGCGGGCCTTGACGACGATGTTCAGGCGGTTGGCGCCCAGCACGTCGGCACGGTACTTCTGGAAGGTCTGGATGTAGGGGTGGTCGCTGGGCATCTGCTTCTCAAAGCCCGCGTCCATGCGCAACTGCAGCGCAAAGAAGGCCATCAGCGCGGTCAGCGCCAACAGCAGGCCCAGCGTGGCGCGGCGGTACAGGAAGAAGAAGCGCTCTAGGCCTCCGACCCATCGGTTCAACATAGTGTGTGGCCCTTGGCAAACTGCTCAGGCAGAGAAACAAAAAATGCCATCGCCCGCCCGGGGCAAGCCCCAGGGGGCGATGGCCATGAAGGCGGGGGTATCA
>NZ_KB906314.1 GCF_000381265.1 Curvibacter lanceolatus ATCC 14669 | reverse complement strand
CTGCCGCCCGCGCCGCTGCGGCAGTTCGGTGCCGTCAGGCCCTGGCCGCTGGACAGACCACCGCCACCACCGCCCCAGGTGCCGCCGCTGGCGTAGGCCGCGCTGCCACCCCCGGGAGATCCCGAGATCGCACCGCCCCCACCGAAGGCCCCAGCCGCCGCCACCGAGAACCCGCCTGGCGTGCTGTTTGTCTGCAGATTGACCCCACCGCTACCGCCCCCATCGCCACCAGGACTGCCCGCGGAATACGAGCCACCGCTGCTGTATCCACCCGTGCCACCACCACCAACAGGCAGTGGCGCCAGGCCCCAATGAGCGACGAGGTCCGCCTGGTGGGCTGCGCTGCTGTACAGCGTGAAGCCACTGCCACCATTGCCGCCCAAGGCAACGTTGCCGCTGGTCATGGCCTGTCCCGCAGAGAACGCCCCACCTCCACCGCTGGCCACCCAGGACGCCGCGGTAGCTGCCGCAAACACGATGTCGCCCCCGGCCGTGGCGGTCTGATCCGCTCCACCGAACAGGTTCACGCCACCACCGCCCGTGGCCACCTGCTGCCCGGTCCAATTGGTGTTGACGATGCCGCCGCCGCGCCCACCGGCCGAGTTGATCTGGCCGCCCGTGGCCGAGCCGCCGGGTGCCCCCGCGAGCACCACGCCGGTGCCGGAATAGATGTACCCGCCCGTGCCCCCGTTGGCCACCAGGTTGACGGACTGCGCGGCGATCACGATAGAAGAGGCCCCGCCGTTGTTGCCGGCCGCGCTGATGTTGGTCACATAGGCCCCACCTGCCCCGATGGTCACGACGATGACGTCGCCCTTCTTGATCCGGGACAGGCGCCGGGCAAAGCCCCCCGCCCCCCCACCAAACGCGGCCGTGGGGGCCATGCCGTTTTGCACGTAGAGACCACCCGAGCCCCCGCCGCCAATCACCGACAGGTCGACGAGGCCGTCGCACGGCGCAACGATGGTTTGACTGGCCGTCACCTGCAGGGACAGGATGGAGCGGTATTGCTTGGTGCTGCCACCGAGCAAATCAGGAAGAGACGCCATTACATGTACCTCCACACGTTGGAGCTGGAGAAGAATTTGAAGGTGATGGCCCCAGGCGGGATGCCCAGCACCAGGGAGTCGGTGACGGTGTTGGAGCCGATCTGCATCGGGATCGGGTTGCTGGGGTTCACCACCAGGCTGTTGTCCGCGCGGCCGTTGGCCACCACGACCACGCACACATCCCCATTCGCCGGGTTCTGGGGCAGGTACTTGGCACAAGCTCCGGCCAGCGTGATCTCGTTGATCGTGTTCAGCCCGCCATTGGCCGCACCGTAAAAGCTGCCGCCGGTGTTCGTTACCTGCTGGATCGGCAGCGACATCAGGCCCAGCGAGAACCAATTCGTGGGGTCGTTGATGGGGTCGACCGTGCTGTTGGCGATCGCGGCCCGGGTGCGGTAGAGCTGCCCATTGATAGGGCTCCAGGCGCAGGCGCCCGAGGCATAGGCGCCTGGCACCCACTTGACCGCCCCGAGCGCGGCCTGGGCCGCGGCCAGGGTGTTGGCGGCCGCCGAGGCGCTCGCAGCCGCCGCATCGGCCCGCTGCCCCGACAGAGAAGCTTGGCCAGCCGCATCCTGCACGCTTTGCGCGGCTGAGGCGGCTGCGGCGTTCATCCAGGTCAGGGCCGCCCGCCACTGGGCGACGCTGGTGTTCTTGAGGTGATCGAAGAGCGCGGTGCAGCGCACGGCGAAGGTTGTTCGATCGGCCCGGTCCGGCGTGGCCGGGAGGTCGTCAAGGGTTGGTGGGTTTGCTAATGGCATTTAGACCATTCCTTTCACATAGCCGCTGAAGGTGGCGGTCTGAGCGTTGTCGTAGCTCATGGAGCCACTGCCCAGACCGAAGACGTTGAGGCCAACGAAGCCGGCGGCATCGGTGGCAATCCAGGCTGCGGGCACATCGAGCACGCGCTGAACCACAGAGAGCACGTAGTCGGCCTGCTCGCGCGGCAAGATCAGCTTGAAGCGCATGTCGGTTGCCGAGCGGCGGCGCTTGATCGAGGTGCCGCCGTAGTCGTCGGTCTTGATGTACGAATAGGTGACGGGCTCGGCAGTCGCGCCGGGCTGGGTCCCGCCCCAGGTGTCGGCATTGACCAGGGGCACCAGGTCCCCGAGCACCACCATGCCCGCACCCACCACGCCACCGGCGGGCGCCGTGAGCGAGAGGGTCAGCTCGGCTTCGGGGTACGGCACCAGATCCCGGATCAGGCAGCGCGTGAGCGGCTTGATGGCGCCGAAGGCCCAGTCGTACCAATCAAGCGGGTCTTCCTGCAGGACGAGGGTCTTGCTGAAGACCACCGTGCCGGCGGGCTTGTCTTTGACGGTGACCGACAGCGTGGCGCCGTCCAGGCCGTAGCAGGC
>NZ_KB906313.1 GCF_000381265.1 Curvibacter lanceolatus ATCC 14669 | reverse complement strand
TCCGGCGGCATGGGCCGGGCAATGAAGTAGCCCTGGGCATAGTCGCAGCCCAGGCTGGCCAGCTGGTCCCAATGGGCCTGGGTTTCGACGCCTTCTGCCACGGTTTTGCGCTGCTTGAATCGCTTGATCTCAACTGGTGTGGTGGCGTTCGTCCAGGGCTTGGTGAGCGTTGCGCATGTGCGCACGGATTGGTGCCAAAAGGAATGCCACAGGCATCAGCCAAGAGCGTGTATTGGCGTCACGATCTTTGTGAGTGGGCTGCTCCTTTTCTGAGAGTGCAACAAAAAGCTATAGCGGTGGTTTTGTGCTTGCAGGTCGGATCCATGTTTGTTTCAATATTTCTGGATTTTCAGATTGAACGGCTTGTGTCTTGATTCAAGCGGATCGACAACGGGCTACTTGGAACACATTCCGGGCGGCTGAATGCCTGCAGTGTGTGGGTTTTCTTACATTTTCTTTTTCTGCCGCGCCGACGGAAATGCTGTACTACCAGACGGTCACTCGTTGAGTTGCGAATCAACGCATTTGATTGCTATCTCACGATGCCAGGTTCAGGTTGGTATACATGTTCAAGGAGTCCAGGTTTGAATATCCGGTTGAATGCAATGTTGGCTGGTGCTTGCGTGCTTGCAACATTGGCAGGTTGTGCAACAGAAAATTCCCGTGTGCTTGAAACAAAGACAGTGGCTGCTGCTTCGAGTAGTTTTTCAGGTCAAAAACTGCCTATTTCGATTGGCAAGTTTGAAAACAGATCGCCGTTTCAAAGGGGTATTTTTAGTGATGGGATTGATCGTCTTGGTAATCAGTCAAAAACCATATTGACATCCCATCTGCAACAGTCCAATCGATTTGCTGTGCTTGATCGTGAGAACATGAGTGAATCAAGCCAAGAGGCCAAGATAAAAAATCAGTCTCAGAAATTAAAAGGAGCCGATTTTTTGATTGCCGGTGATGTGACCGAGTTTGGTCGTAAAGAGGTGGGCGATCATCAGCTATTCGGCATATTGGGTCGCGGCAAAGAGCAAATTGCATATGCGAAGGTTGTGCTTAATGTGGTAGACCCTGCAACCTCCGAGGTGATTTATTCGGCCCAGGGTGCCGGTGAATACTCCTTGTCCAATCGCGAAGTGATCGGCTTTGGTGGTACGGCTGGATACGACGCCACGCTGAATGGCAAGGTGCTCGATTTGGCAATCCGTCAGGCTGTTGATCAGTTGGCCACGGCTGCAGATGCCGGTGCGTTCAAAGCGCAGGCTTCGAGGTAATGCCATGCGAATCTATTCTTGGCTTTCATTGGCAACGGCTTCGATTGTTTTGGCTGCTTGTGCAGGCCCACCCACCTTGTATCAGTGGGGGCCCTATGAAGCGCAGTTGTATTCACACTTCAAAAGTGAGTCACCTCAGGCCCAGATTGATGTGATGGAAAAACACGCAAAAATCGTGCGGGAGGCTGGGCAGTCTTTGCCGCCAGGGTACATGGCACATTTGGCCGTTCTCTATGGGCAGGTGGGTCGGGACGCTGATCAGATGGTGGCTTTGCAAATGGAGAAGGATAGCTTCCCGGAGTCGAAGACTTATATTGACAGTCTGATGGGCCAATCGAAATTGGGGATGCTTGATGCTAAAAAATAGAGTCATGCTGTATGTGGCTTTGCTGGGCTTAACCGCATTGGTGGGTTGTGCGGCACCCAAGCCTAAGGATTACTCGGCATTCCGGGCGGCTGATCCTAAGACGATTTTGATCTTGCCGCCAAAAAATAGCAGTCCTGATATCAAGGCCACTTATGGCGTTTACGCTCAAACGTCTCGACCGGTGGCGGAGGCAGGGTTTTATGTTTTGCCAATTTCCTTGGTTGATGAGCATTTCAAAGCTCAAGGCATGACCGTTGCCGATGATGTACACGCGATTGATATAGCAAAATTAAGAGAGGTCTTTGGGGCGGATGCGGCCTTGTACATTGATATTAAGGAGTATGGGTCAAAATATTATGTGATCGGCAGCGCAACAGTTGTGACTGCAGAGGGGCGGTTGGTGGATCTCAGAACTGGCGATGAGCTTTGGCAGGGTGTGGCACGGGCCTCCTCCGAAGAACAGTCTCAAAACAGCGGCGGTATTGCTGGAATGCTGATTTCGGCGCTGGTCAAGCAGGTGATGGCTGCTGCATTCGATCAGAGCTACCCCATCGCAGGCATGACGACGCAGCGCCTGCTTTCCGTGCAGAGCCCAGGGGCCTTGATTCCGGGCCCCCGCCATCCCGCCTACCCAAAGCGCTGAAGGTTGTGCGGTAGCCGTGCCCTTCTGAATCCGTCTGGTGGCGCGGTTGAGGGGCCATCAGTGGCTGAGTGCAGGTCAACCGCCTTGGCGGGCTCTCTCGGCTTGCCGTCCGCTTTCATAGGCCAGGCGCCAGGCCTGAAACTCTTCCGGCGGCATGGGCCGGGCAATGAAGTAGCCCTGGGCATAGTCGCAGCCCAGGCTGGCCAGCTGGTCCCAATGGGC
>NZ_KB906312.1 GCF_000381265.1 Curvibacter lanceolatus ATCC 14669 | reverse complement strand
CAGGGGGCGACCTTCTGGTTCACCGCCCGCCTGCGCAAATCCACGCAGTTGCCGGCGCTGCATGAACCACTGCCCGACGTGCGTGGCAAGCGGGTGCTGGTGGTGGACGACAACCCCCGTGCCCGTGCACTGCTCAGTCAGCAGCTCACCACCCTCAGCTTCCAGGTGCTGCAGGCCGCTACAGCCGACGAGGCACTGGCGCTGCTGGGCCAGGCCGGCCCGGGCACCGCCATTGATCTGGCCTTTCTGGACTGGAAAATGCCCGACGTGGCGGGGGTCGACCTGGCGCGCCAGATCCGTTCGCTGGGCAGTGTCGTGACCCCCCGCCTGGTGCTGGTGGGCAGTCATGGCCGTGAAGACTTGCGGCCTGCGGCGCGTGAGGCCGGCATCGATGCGCTCATCGTCAAGCCCATCAATCCATCCTTGTTGTTTGACACCCTGATCAGTCTGCTCGGATCCCCGGGCGGGGTGCGGCGTCGTCAGCGCCGTGCTCAGGCCCATTGGGCCGGCACCAGCCAGGATCTGCTGCCGGTGCGCGGTGCCCGGGTTTTGCTGGTCGAGGACAACGACCTCAACCAGGAGGTGGCGGCCGGCATCCTGCGGCTGGCCGGCCTGATGGTCGACATCGCGGGCAACGGGCAGATCGCCCTCGACAAGGTGGCACAGAACCCTTACGACCTGGTGCTCATGGACATGCAGATGCCGGTCATGGATGGCATCACGGCCACCCTGGCGATCCGCCAGCGCGAAGAGTGGCAGCACATCCCCATCGTGGCCATGACGGCCAACGCCCGTGACAGTGACCGTGAACGTTGCCTGCAGGCGGGCATGGTCGATTTCGTCACCAAACCGATCGAGCCCGAGGAGCTGGGGCGTGTGCTGCTGCGCTGGATTCCAGACAAATCGGGCTCGGACTCAGGCGCCGAGGTCGGTGCGGCAAGCGCCGCTCCCGCTGAGGCGGCGGGCAGCGGGGCCGTCGAGTCGCCCTCGCTGCTGGAGCGTGCCGTGTTGCAGATCCCGGGGCTTGATGTAGGTCAGGGGCTGCGCCGCGTGATCGGCAGCATTCCGCTTTACTTGTCGCTGCTGCGCAAGTTTGTCAGCGGCCAGCGCGATGTGCCTGACCAGATCCTTCAGGCCCTGGACCAGCGTGACTGGGACCGGGCCGAAATTCTGGCCCACACCTTGAAGGGCGTGGCCGGCAACATCGGTGCCACAGGCCTGCAGCAACTGGCCACCGAGCTGGATGCGCTTGTGAGTGAACGGGCCGACCCCGATGCAGCCCTCGAACTGACCGGGCGACTCAAGTCGCAGCTGGCCGTGGTGGTTCACGGGATCGAGTCGCAGCTGTCGCCCGCAGTCCCAGCGGCCCCGGTGGCAGCGCCAGCCCCGGTGGTGGACGAGGTCGCTCGCCAGCAGGCTCGCCAGCTCCGGCAGCGCCTCGAGTCCCTGCTGGCCGACGACGACCCTGATGCCGCCGACCTGCTGGCCCAGCATGCCGAATTGTTCAAGCGTGAACTTGGGGCCAACTACCGGGCCCTGGAAGCGGGCATCCGTGGTTTCGACTTTCCTGCGGCCTTGCAGGCCTTGCGCGGCGCGGGGGGATCATGAAACTGTCCTCTGCCCCGACTTTGACGCCTATTCTGCGCGGCCTGATGGCCAGGCGCGCGCGCCCGACATGACTGGTTGTTTTCATGCAAGCTCCTGCTTTTCCCCCTGACGAGACCTTGCGGCTGGCTGCCCTGCGCGCAACGGGCCTGCTCGATACCCCCCGAGAAGAGCGCTTCGACCGTCTCACGCGCTTGGCCCGTCTGTTGCTGGACGTCAATATCGCCGTGGTGTCGCTGGTCGACAGTGACCGCCAATGGTTCAAATCCTGCGACGGTCTGGATGCCAGCGCCACGTCACGCGATATGTCCTTCTGTGGCCACACCATTTTGCAGGCTGACATCTTCGAAGTCCCTGATGCCTTGCTGGACCCGCGCTTTGCCGACAACCCCCTGGTGCTGGGGTCGCCCCACATCCGCTTTTATGCGGGGGCCCCGCTGCGCTCCCCCGAAGGGCTGCGCCTGGGCTCGCTGTGCGTGATTCACGATGAGCCGCGCCAACTCGACCCGGGGCAGCGGCGCACCCTGCGCGACCTGGCGGACCTGGTGGAGCAGGAGATCAATCAGCAGGTCCTGCGCGAACGCACCGAGGCCTTGCAGCGTGCCCGGTATCTGGGCGAGGTTTTGGTCGATACCCAGGCCTTGTTCATCCGCGATGCCGATCGCTCCAGTGTGTTCGAGAACCTGTTGAACCAGTTGCTGGAGCTCACCGAGAGCGATGTCGGCTTCCTGGGAGAGGTCTACAAGCTGGGTGACGACTTTCCCAGCCTGCAGATCCAGGCCATCCATGGCCTGCAAAGCCACGCGCCCTCCACCCAGTTGGTGGACATCGGCCTGGAGGCCGACCCCTTCAGCGAAGACCTCAAGAGCCTGCAGCGCGTGTTTGCCAGCGTGCTGTCGGACGGCCAACCGCTGTTGCGCGAGCAGGGGGCCACGGCGGGTGACGAACTGGTCTGGGGCGATGCCCGGCTGAGTGCCTTTCTGGCGGTGCCCATCCACCACGCTGGGGACCTGGTGGCCCTGCTGGGCGTGGGCAAGCTCCGCAGCACCTACGAGCCAGGCCTGACCGACTTTCTGCGCCCCTTGCTGGTCACCATCGGCCAGCTCATCGAAGCGGCGCGCATCCAGGCTGAGAACACGCGCATCCAGCGCGAACTGACGCGGCTGTCCCGCGTGGCGAGCGAGACCACCAATGGCGTGATCATCACCAACGCCCGCGGCGAGATCGATTGGGTCAACGATGGCTTCACCCGCATCACCGGCTACCGTCTTGAGGAGGTGCGCGGCCTGCGCCCGGGCCACTTCCTGCAAGGGCCCGACACCGACCTGGGCACGGTGGCCCACATGCGCCGCTCGCTGCGGGCGGGGCAGGGCTTCCGGGTCGATCTGCTCAACTACGCCAAGTCAGGCGCCCCTTACTGGATCGACGTCAGCTGCAACGACCTGCGCGACAGCGCCGGGGTGTTGCAGGGCTTCATGGCCATCGAGACCGACATCACCGAGAGCAAGCGCGACGAGCAGGCCCTGATCCAGGCCCGCACCGAGGCCGAAACCGCGAACCGCTCGAAGAGCGAGTTCCTGGCGAACATGAGCCACGAGATCAGGACGCCGATGAACGCGGTGCTGGGGATGTCGCACCTGCTGCTG
>NZ_KB906311.1 GCF_000381265.1 Curvibacter lanceolatus ATCC 14669 | reverse complement strand
GATTGCCCCTGGTCCACCTGGCGGGACCGGTTTGTTCAAACCTTTTATGCGCTTCGCGCGGAGGCCTGAGCATGATGGGCCCCACCTACCAACCCAGCACCATCGCCATCCTGAAGCACCTGCAAGAGCATGGGCCGCTGACGGTGGACGAGTTTGGCAAGCTGAAACACATCGGCACCACCGCGCCCGGTGTTCGCGTGGCCAGCATGGTCAAGCGCGGCACGGTGGCCCGTGTCGACATGAGCCGGCCAGCCCGGTACGCCATCACCAAGAGGGGCCTCGAGGCGGTCACTGCCGTGGCCAATGGCCAGGGCAACCTAGTGCCGCGCACGCTCATCCCCGTGGCACGGACGCCGGCCATTCCTCAAACGGCGCATCTGCTGCCGGCACCGGCCTGCCGGGCGTCGGTCGACACCTACAAGGCACTGGAGCTGCGGCCCTTTGATGGGCGGCCTGGGGCAATGGATGCCTTTGCGCTGCCCAGCCGGATGGGCACGACGCTGCATTACCGCGACGGACGGTCGGAGGCTGCCTTATGACCCAACTAGTCATTTTCGCGGTTGGCGCCAAGGGCTACCCTGCCGCAACCCCACTCAAACCCCGCGCGAATCAACAAGAAATTGAAGTCAATCGATTCACCGCTGCCATTGAAAACGGAGAGGACCATGGAAAACGAGTTTCTGTCTCCGGATGAGGTCCGGGCAATCACCGGGGTGCGCCGCCTCGATGACCAGGAGCGCGTCTTGAAAGCCGATGGCATCCCCTACAAACGCCGCGGCCGGCAAGTGATCGTGTCCCGCTTCCACACTCGCGAATGGCTATCGGGGCGAGTCGTGACGCCTTCCCGCGGCATCAACCTGGCTCTGGTGAAATGACTGGAAAGTACCCCCGCCTACGGTCACATACGCGCAAGCGCAAAAGCGGGCGCGTGGTGACCTACTACTTCTACGACCGACGCTTGCTTGGCGAGGCAGACGTGCCATTGGGCACTGACTTTGACGAGGCCGTCAAAAAATGGGACGAACTCCATAACCAGGCGCCGCGTCTTGTTGGAACGCTGGAAGAGGCCTTTGCCCGATGGGAGAAAGAGGTGCTGCCCACGTACACCAGCCGGGAGACCGTCAAGGGCTACACCAAGAACCTGCGCACCATACGCCCGGTGTTCAAAGATTCGACCTGGGATCAGGTCGACCTGCCAGCGATCAAGTCATATTTGAAGGCCCGCACTGCCAAGACCCAGGGCAACCGAGAAATGTCGCTGCTGTCGATCATCTGGAACTGGGCCCGAGGTGAAGGCCTCACACGGCAGCCCTGGCCCGCGGCCGGTATGGAACGATCCAAGTGGAAAAACAAGGAAACGCCTCGCCGCATGACCGTATTCGATGAACTGTTCGAGGCCGTCTACAACGAAGGCGATCAGTTGCTACGCGACTGCATGGACCTAAGCACAGCCACCGGCATGCGCTTGACCGATTGCATCAACGTACTGATGCCACGCTCAGAATCGCTTCGACTGGAGGCCAGCAAAACCGGCAAAGAGGCCGACTACGACCTCAACGTCAGCAAGGTGTTGCCTGGGCTTATTGCTCGCCGAAAAGCGATCAAGGCCACACACATGTTCCTACTGTCCACAATGGACGGCAAACGCGTGACTCATGGCATGCTGCGGTACCGCTACGACCAAGCCCGAAACAAGGCCTACGTCAAAGCAGCCATCGCCAACGATGATGAATTCATGCGCCAGATCCGGCGCATGGTGCTGCGTGATATGCGCAAGCGGGCGGCCCAGTTGGCAGGGGGATTAGATGAAGCCAGCGCACTGCTGCAGCATGACGACAAGCGGCTGACACAAAGACACTATGGTGCAGTAGCTAAGCTGAAGCCCACACGTTGAAATATGGCGTGTGACTGTACAGATGCCGATCAAAACAGAAGAATTAGAAACCTTAAATTCATCACCATTTTCGATTCAAACTATGTCACGGCTTCCGATTCAGCCCAGCCATCTCTCGCTGAATAGTCACGGGGCTGTTGCTCAGTTCGATGAGTGAGGACTTATTTCACAATTCGACATTGAGACGGTTAATTTTAATACCTAGCACTGATTCGGATCATTCGCCACATTCGAATACCTTCTCAATTTACCTAATTTCTGTACAGCCAGGCCCCGGAGTGCCTCGAACACAGGGCGAGCTTTTCTCCCTGATTTCATACTACCGCCAACCCAATTTTGGGTGTAGAGTAGCGATAGAAATCATCGTTCAACGGAGGTAACCAGGTGAAAATAAAGACAATAAAAATAAGAAACTTTCGCTTGCTGCATGACGTTTCTCTGCAGCTTGAAGACGTGACCACAGTCGTGGTTGGACGCAACAACTGTGGAAAAACCTCTTTATCAGACATCATTCGTAAGTTCCTTTCGGAACGGAGCACGTTCGAGATCGAGGACTTTTCGAGCGCGTGCTACGACAGATTCTGTGCAGCACACCGAGCACATCTAAAAGGTGAGGAGCCCGAAAAGGTCCGTGCTCTCTTGCCGTCAATAGATCTTCGGCTTCATGTGAGCTTCGACCCGACAGTTTCCAATTTCGGCCCGCTGAGCGAGTTCGTCATCGATACCGACGTAAACTGCACAGAGGCCATCATCATGTGCTCGCGAAGCCTCGCGGACGGCCAGATTGCAGCCTTGTTTGAGGGGCACGAAAAAACCATCCTGCACGGGACCGAAGAAACGCACTCCAACGAGGATCGCCTTGCCCTCTTTCGTAGCTTGGCAGCCCGGGTGCCGACGCTCTTCACTACGAGGATGTGGGCCGAGAATCCTCTAGACCAGATGGATAGGCGCAATGTGACACCCAAGGCAGTCACAAATCTGCTTGCGCTTGGCTTCGTGAACGCGCAACGTGCGCTCGATGGTGCAAGTGGTCGTGATACAGATGTGCTGGCAAAGGTGCTGGAGGGCTTGTTCCAAAGCGCCTCTGTCTCGACGGCAGACGGATCCCAAAAGAATATCGCGGACGGCCTCAAGAAGGCAGTTGAGGAAATACAGTCAGGCATGGACAGGGATTTCAAGAGAGAACTCGCGAGTCTTATGCCTGCGATTGAGTATTTCGGGTATCCAGGATTGGACAATTGACCTGCCCCCTACAGACGTACCAATCAAAAGTGGAAGTCCAAGTTCAAGGTTAATCGATTTGTTTTTGAATTGAAGGTTGTTGAGCTGCATCGCCAGCGCGCTGGCGATGCAGCTCGGCAAAACGAGCCGGTGGTATGCGGCCCAGGCTGCTGTGTGGTCTGACTTCGTTGTAGTCCGTGCGCCAGATGGCCACGGATGTTCTGGCCTGGTGCAAGGTCTCAAACCAGCTCTCGTTGAGGTGCTCGTCGCGGAACTTGCCATTGAAGCTTTC
>NZ_KB906310.1 GCF_000381265.1 Curvibacter lanceolatus ATCC 14669 | reverse complement strand
CCATCGGCGCCCTCACCAGGCGCTGAAAATGAAGACCCCCGCTGAGGCTTATGCGTTAGCGGCCTGACCTGTGCAGAAAGTGCTGGGTCAATACAAACGCGCCCAACCGGCATGCTGGAGGGTTAGAGCTTTTCGGCGGCGGCTCAGTCGACGAACCAACTCTATCCGAATATATCTTGTAGGCGACCACGCCTAGTGCGGTGGCACCGGCAACGATAAACGGCAACATAGTTTGAGACTCCCTCTCTCTTCACAATTATTGACTGAAACTGCCACGCCTTCCGGTAGTTCTCTTCGCAATTGGCGTGGGCAAACGGGGTCGTACAGTTGCACCCGGTCGTTGATTTTCGTAGTTGACTGAGCTTACTGAATCGTCTCGAGTTACTTCACTGTTTACGGATCTAACCTTCCAGCGAGATTAATCTGAGCATTTGATCCCCACTACACTAGGCGCGATCGCGCCAGTCCGACCTCCAACGTGCCTGACAAAGGCGATCGATCGAGAGCTATTAAACCCTGATAGCCAGCTCCACCATTTGGTCGTAGTGGCGTTGATCGTCTCGCCGAAAAAGTTCAAGTAGGTCGCGCAAAACTGCGGGTGTTTCCAGCAGGATGGTGGGATCGTGGTCGGGTTGGGCTACTACATCCCCGTGCGAGTAGGTATGCAGGAACCTCAGCACGCGCGCCTTCTGGACATCGTCACCGCCAATTTCGCTGAGCTTTCCGCGTAAGTCTCCTGAACGCCCCGGTACTCGGTAGGCCAGGTAGCTTTCCAGCAAACGACGAGCGATATTTGGCAATCCGTAGTGCTCCTCCAACCCTTGCCCCTGCTCCAGCTTTGATGCTTCATAGATCCTCTTAAATAGGTAGTGATATTCCGACTCAAACTTGGTCAGGAAAGGATCCATAGGGCCCAACTTAGCAGCCCGTAGCCCTTCGTGGCTTGTGGCGTGTAGCATGAAGAAGCGTGCGGGAGGCTCCGGCCTCGGTCTAACCCTCTTCGCTGCTTCGTTCAGTGCGTCGAACCAGTCACGCACCTGACGAAAGAAGCTGAAGTTATGGGTCAGGATGAACAACTGCTTTGCGTTCAACGCGCGGGACTTCAGGAAACCGAACGCGCTGAAAAGGGAGTTAGCATCCAAACTGGACACCGGATCGTCGATCACCACGATGCCGTCCGCCAAATTAAAGTCAGTCCCCTCAAGTGACTTTAAGAAGTAGAGAAACGCCACCGCTGTACGCTCACCATCGCTTAGGTTTGTTGCTGGATAACCTCCACGCATGACTGTATAGCCATTGTGCTCGGGTACGAACTGAAGTTCGTCGCGGCCGAGGTATGCGGCTACGTCTCTCGTTAGTTCCTCTGCTGGCCTGACATATTGCCTAACCTCCCGCTCCAGCTCCTGAATCTGTGAGTCCAAGCGTGCCACAGCATCGCGCGCAGCATCATGGGCTGTCGTCGCCTGCTCTACTGCAGCGCAGCGTTCTCGCCAGTGATCCAACGCTCCGACCATACTGTCGCGGGCCAGTCGGTCGCGAGCTGCCCGCACCTCAGCGTCGTGCGAAGCAGTCAACGCGTTGTGTTTATTAATCTGATCGTTTAGGGCAGCGAGCGCTTTGGCTCCTTCGACGGACGCAGCAAACGGGACACTTTCGGCAGCAACGGCCAGCATCCCAAGAATGAGGGTACCGAGGCCGTTATCCCCGCTGCCCAAGACCTGTTTCAGTAAGCTATCAAGCTCGATGCTCTTGAAGGGTTGCTCGCGCTTTCTTTCCAACGCCGACTTCAGTGCTGTCAACGCTCCGAATAGCAAGCTGGCTTGCGTTCGCAATGTCTTCAGTGCGATTTGATAAGCGGGCTGAAGCGCTTCGTACAACGCCTCATGAGCAGGCGTGGGAACCGTGTCGTTAAATTTCGACGCGGAGTCGATCTCCGATAGCAATGCATCAATCGCCCGATTTTGCTGGTCGAACTCGTCATTGAAATGCTCCTCTAACTGCACGATGCGGTGTGATGGGAGGGGTTGATCGCAAAACCTGCAATTCTTCGTAGCACGGTCGTGTTGATGAAGCCTCAGACCTTGACCTACCCAAGCGGCCACAGCTTGATCGTCGGCCAAGGATTGGACCACAGTCGAAACAACGGTCTTCCGCAATAGCGCTGCGGCCTTAACGCGCAATTGCATAAGGTCAGGAAAGCGGACCGCCACTAGCTCCAAGGCAGGAAGCGGCCGGCTGTCCTTCATTCTCAGCAGCGCAGTACGCTCCTCATCGCTGAGACAGGCTTCGGCTAGCTCCGCGCGAGCCAACCGCTGCATCTCAACCTTGTAGGGCCCGGCATTAAAGTTGTTGTACGTCCCACCGGCGGCCGTCAAAAGTGTACGAATTTCCTTCGCCTTATCAGTAGCAAACGACTCGCGAGTCTCATTGGCGCCTTTCAACAACTGCGCCTGCCGAGCTTGCTCGTCGCGTTGCGCAACTCGCTGGTCTTCAAGCTCACCAATCAGCCGCTGCTTCTCTGCACTGTCTTCACCAAAGTAGTAGACAGGGGGGAACTGCCCACCCCTAGTTTCAAACACAGCACGCCCGACGTATTCACGGTTAAAAACTCGAACCTTGGGGACTACCGGATCGTCTGCATTTACGCCAAGCACACGGCTCTCGCCGAAGAAGTATTCTGCAGTCCCCTCTGTAAGCACCTGCCGCTGCTGCAGATGCTTGAGGAGCGTTGATAAAGTAGTTTTGCCCGAGCCGTTCCAGCCATATATGACGTTGTACCGGCCAAAGTCGTGCAGGCCAACAGGCCAAGAAAAGTCCCGAAAGATGCGGTAATTCCGCAGCCGGTGAATGCGAGTCAACATCTGGAAACCCCCTAAAGTCTTCTTATTCATTATCTAGGTCATCTATCCCTGCTGCCCTGGGATGGGTTCACAGCATACTGCCCAAATGGGCCCTGAAGATTGTCTTCAACTTACCTGCGGGCAGGTGCGACAACCTCATAAAGCTTGCTGGTGGCCGCTCCTGCTGGAAGCTGTCGTTGCGATGGTCATACACGAGCGACCGCACCCAGCCTGAAACGGCTATTCATCTCTCTCCACATCTTCCCGCCCCAAAAACAACGATGCTTTAACCACTGCACTTCGAAAACATGCCAATCGTTGCAAGACCCAAGACCGATTCTGTTTTCAGGCCATGGGATCATTTTGGCGATCAGGACCCGTTGTGCGCAGCCGCCAAGGGCGGGTGTTACGCCGCAGGCTGGGTGGCCAAATCCTTGGGGTTCACGCCCAAAACTTCCAGCTTTTTCGCATACGAGTCCCTGCGTTTGGCTGTATTGACCCAGTGATTTCCTGCTCAGGTGTTATCGTTGAAAGGCAACACAGATGAGCACCCTGATGGAAGACGACATCAAGCGTTGGACGGCC
>NZ_KB906309.1 GCF_000381265.1 Curvibacter lanceolatus ATCC 14669 | reverse complement strand
ACCAGAACCAGAACCAGAACCAGAACCAGAACCAGCCAATGCCAATTCCGACAACCCGATAGATTATTATCAAAAAATTCTCTTTGGTTTAAATTTAAAACAACCAGCAATTGGTACAATTAAGCAGCCATTTCATTCACGCGTGAATAGACGCACAGGTCAAAAGGGGTGCTCATGACAGCCAAGATCGTTACCGTTTTCAATCAAAAAGGCGGGTGCGCCAAAACCATGACGACCATGCAGCTGGCTGGGACCCTTGGTTTGCGTGGCTTGAGGGTGTTTGTGGTGGACATGGACCCCCAGAACACAGCAGCACTGTGGTTTCACCAGGCATCGGCCGAGACCCCCTTCCCCGCAGAAGTGCTGTCGATGGCCCCGTTGAAAGAGGCTTTTCTCGAAAAACTGTCGGCCATCGCTGAGAAGTACGACATCATCATCATCGACTGTCCGCCTGCGTTGGGCTCTCGAGTGCCATGGGCCGCATTGGTGGCGTCCGATCTGGCAATCATTCCTGTTGTACCTGTCATGGACAATGTGTGGGCTTCCAAGCAAGCAGAAGAGTTGGTGCTGGAAGCGCGCCAAGCCCGAACCAGCCGCGGGGGAGACAACCTGAAGGCGGTTTACTTGCTCAGCATGGTGCGCCGAGGCAATATCTTTGACAGTTGCCTGGAAACACTCAAATCTGGCGCGCAGATCCCCATCCTGAAATCCACTTTGGCGATGCGCAACGTTTTTCCGGAATCTCAGCTCTACGGCTGCGTCGTTCGCTCTTTTGGCAAGTCGGTGGCGGCCTCCGAAGTCGATGCCTTGGTTGACGAATTGGCAGGATTGTTAGAAATAAAAGTATCTAAGGCTAAATAAAAAATGAATATTAAAAAAGGTGATATGGCCGCACGTGCGGCCCTGGCCGCCAAGAGTGCGCCAACCATCGGTGACCGACTCCGCCATGCCCAGGACCTGGTGCACACCCACCCTGCGGACGAAACCCCCAGAGCTTCATTCAACCCGGTCGGGCAAAGCCTGCAAGCACTTGCCATCCCCGAAGTGCAGCCAACAAACTCTTCGGGGGCCCGTTTCGAAAAGGTGGCCATTGAGCTGATCGATGTCAACCCCTTCAACGCTCGTCACATCTACCGACCGGAACGGGTCAGCGAATTGGCGGCCAGCATCAGCGCACACGGACAAGAGATACCAGGCCTGGCGGCCAAGCAAGGTGGGCGGTACGTGCTTGCTGCAGGGCACTATCGGCTGCGGGCCTTGAAGCTGATCGGGGCCAAGACCATGGACCTGATGGTCTATGACACATTGAACGATCGCGAACTGTATTCGCACAGCTACCGAGAAAACGCTGAGCGGGAAACGCAGACCGCGCTGGACAACGCGCTGTCATGGCGAACGTTGCTGGACCAGGGCGTTTTTGCCAGCGAGACGGAGATTGCAGAGGCCACGGGTCAATCTCAACCGAATGTGAACAAGACATTGGCAATCCTCCGACTGTCGCCGCCTGTGCTCGAGGTCCTCAAAGAGGACCCCAAGGCATTCGCCATGAGCGCACTGTATGAATTGGTTCTGTACGAACAGGCCGTCGATACCCCAAGCGCGCTGGCAATGGCCAAGTTGGTCAAGGAAGGGGAGGCCGGTCGCAAGGAAATCCAGGAGGCGAGGGCCAAAGTGCAGTCGCCGCGGGAGCGCAAGCGCAAGGAAATCTCCCGTCAATACAAGATTCAACGCAACGGGCAACAGGTTGGACACCTGAAGGAATGGGACTCCGGCAAGGTTTCGTTCGAAATCGTGCTGGCAGACACGGCCGACCGGGAAGCGCTTGTGGCGGAGCTGCGCAGCAGATTCGATCTGGCTGAGACACCCAGTCCCCCATCACCGGCGGCCGAAATTCCTGACTGAACAGCAAACTGAACCGATGCGCTGGGGTGCAATGCCTCAGCGCGAGTGAATGGGACCGGCACAGGCGCGGCCGACCGCCCCTCCTGCAGGCGGCCCACTCCAAAGTGGAAGCGCGGGATCAAGGTGAATCGATTGGATGTGGGGTTGGAGGGTGATGAGCCATCATTGCCTGCACCTTGGCCATGTGGCTCGGCAAAACTTGCCAGCGGTATGCGGCCCAGGCTGTTGTGTGGCCTGCCCTTTTTTGCAATCCTTTGCCAGGCCGGCCAACGATCCCAGGCCATGAATGCCCTGCTGGTGAACTCCGGGCGGTTGTTTATGCACGCCACCGCCTTCGGAAACCCGCGAAGGAGCGCAGTGCGCTTTTGCACACCCGCGTCACGTACGGCACTTGAGGTGCCGAACCCCCAACGATGTCCACGCTCTCGTGGGTGAAGTCATCGGCCGCAGTGAGGTACTTCAAGCGCCGGCCAGGCCGTCGCTGACGAAATCCATGCCCCACACTTCGTTGACCGTGCGAGCCAACCGCAGCGGCACCCGCGCGCTGATGGGCCGTTTGCCCTTCTTGCGCTTGCGCACAGCCGGGTTGTTTTGTCGGGAAAGACCGAAACACCCACGCTTGGTTGATTTCGGGAAACCGCGGGCGCAAAACGTCGTGAATACGCCGGTAGCCAAAGCGGCGCCGCACATGAGCGATCTCCACGATCTTCTCATGCAGTAACCGCCTGGCCTGATCGACCTGTGGTGGTGGCAGCTGTCGCGGGAGAGCCCCACTAGCCGGCATGCGCGACGCTCGGACAAATGGTGATCACTCACCATGAGCCCAACCGCTTCGCGCCTGGCCTGCGGGGCTAGCGCTTTACCCCCAGAACGCTCTTGAGCGCATGCATGTCCAGGTGCGCCTCGGCCAGTAGCCGCTTGAGCTTGGCGTTCTCTGGCTCCAGCTCACGCAGGCAACGGGCCTCCGAGAACTGCCTGCAGCCGGACTTGGCGTCACTGAAGCCACCACTGCGGCAAAGCCCGTTGATCGGCAAGAAACACCTGCGGCCCCCAACAAAACGCTCACCTTGTCTAGACCTGAACCGGAATCGGGCGGCATCGAGAAAGGTGAGATGTCTGCGCAAGTATCAGGCCAACATCAAATTTCGACCCCAACAAAAAGCTCACCTATGGGCCCGGGAGGCCTTCCACGCAGCCTTAGCCGGGAACCAATCCGGTGTGATTGATCATTTTGAACAAGGAAGACCCCAACAATTGGCTCACCTTCGAGCACCTTGGGTCAAAAAGCCATGCGCCTGACGTGCAGAGCGTCAGAAACGGAAGAGCCGACACCCGCCGCCTCAGGCGCCCAAGTGCACAAGGTGAGACATTTGTTGGGGCATACCGGCGGAGTTAGGTACACACCCCAAAAAAAATCTCACCTTTCAAACATCTGCACATGAAATACGGTTTTAAGCCCTACCAGAAGAAGCAGGTACTTACATTTTAAGAAAAACACCACAACAATCCTCTCACCTAAGTGCCATGGGTGAGAAAAATGTTGGGGAGCACACCATCAAGCCGGGAGGGCATCCGAATGCGCCATAGAACACAGAAATGAGCGCTATCAGGTGAGCACTTTGTTGGGGTGAGCAATCATCTGTCCGGCGCTTTCATCACCCAAAGGTGAGAACTTTGTTGGGTGAAATAGCCATGTTCTCACGCCCTTGGAACCCTCAGGTGAGGCTTTTGTTGGGGGTTCTAGGATGCTGCCACTGCAAAAGGTGAGGATTTTGTTGGGACTGGTCAGCAATCTCGAAATGACCTCCTTCATCACCCCCAACAAAACTCTCACCCATCAGGATCCATGAGCCAAGGTTGAACCACCCCAACAAATCTCTCACCCTAAAAAATTCAGCACGCCAAGTTCAGACCCCAACAAAGTACTC
>NZ_KB906308.1 GCF_000381265.1 Curvibacter lanceolatus ATCC 14669 | reverse complement strand
AAATTTGAAATACGGCCAGCGCGGCTGGACCAGAAACTGGAGGGCATGAACACAGACCCAACCCAAAGCCAGAAAGGCACACCGATGGACATGAATCCAGGCGACCTGGAATCCGGCATGCATGACGCGCTGGTCAAGGTGGCAGGGCCCATGCTTGAGGAGCAGGCCGAGATGCGGGCCCAACTGGGCTCCCACCAGTTATTGCTGGCTCTTGTCTTTGCGGACCGCTTTACCAATGACCGCAGCACCTTTGATGGCCTCATGACCAGGCTGCTGGATCTGACGGGCGCTGCAGCAAACACCCTACCTGGCGGGCCGTGCACGCCCGAAGCATTGGCAGCCGAAAGCCGGGTACGGATGCTCCTGCTGCAGTTCCAAGGCCTCGTGGGTAGAACACTTGCCGCCAGCCACGACCTTGCAAAGTAAGCGCTAGGCGCCCCAGGACATGGACAGCCATCGCCGCACTTCGAGGTCAGAAAAAGTAGGTCAGGCCGGCACGATGGCTGCACTTTGGCTCTCCGCGATTTCGGGCCAGATCTCCATCCAGTCCTCAGGCCGCAATTCCGCCAGGGTGACCGCACCGTCGGTCTCGCGCTCGATCCGCCGACAAAGGCCCGGGCTCGGTCGGCGCCCGTCAAGGCGGGCCGCCAACTGCTGCAGGTAGACCGATGAAATGCACAGCCGTTGCGCGAACTTCCGGATGTCGCCGTGCGGCAAGAGGTCCAGGTACGAACGTAAATTCATTGTTATGCGTTTTGCGCCAATTTTAATGAAGCATATCGCATCACAAATTTATATGCAACTCGCATAAGCTCGCAAAATGGAAAAACCCGAGAGTCCCCGTCGCATGCGCCGCCGTCTTCGCCTCATCCAGTTGCTGGCCGAAGTGGGGGGCGCTGCCCAGGCGGCCCGCGAATCCGACACCCCAACTTCCCATTTCTCAGCCCTCGTCAAGGGGCGCAGAGGACTGGGCGACGAGCTCGCCAAAAAGTTTGAGGAGGTGTTTCACAAACCCCCAGGATGGTTTGACTTGGCACCCGAGGATCAGTCAGCACTGACTGATGGGGCCGGCTCGGCGGCTGCGCAAAGGGTAGCCATTCCCTTTGTGGAAATAGAACTTCAGCCTGGCTCCAGCAGCTTCAAGGTAAACCACTCAACGCGCGATCCCGATCCACTCTTCATGCCTCCAAAATGGTTTACCGAGCGAAACCTGCAACCCGACCGTTTGTTTGCGCTGCGCGTGGGCGACGACTCGATGCAGCCAGGCCTGTATCGAGATGACATCGTGATCATGAATTCAGAAGCCACAGCGCCGATAGATGGCATGGTCTACCTGGTCAACTTTGAGGGGACTGCCATGCTCAAGCGCCTGAGCAGAGATGCTGGCCAGTGGTGGCTTCGCTCAGACAATCACGACCAGCGACGCTTTCCTGTCAAAAGCGCCGAGGGTGTCCCACTCATGGGGCTCATCGTTCACAAGCTCAGCGATCAAGTCTGATCAGACACCCAAAAGAAAAAGGAAGCCCCCGCTTAGGCCATTGCGGGCAAAACCGGACCGCACCATGACGGCCGGCACGGCATACGCCCCACCCACCAACGGCACCACCCATCGGGTGGCCTTTCTTTGCCAGAAAAGGGGGACCCGAGTACGCACCCCTACCAGTCGCTGGTAGTGGGCTTGCGCTAGCTGCGCAGTTGCATGGCGGGCCACTTCCACGCCATCCAGAAACACCGCATAGGGCGCAATCAGATCCACTGAGACCCGGCCTTGCCGCCTCACCTTCCTGCTTTCCATCAATCACTCCAGTTCGTTGGACTTCGCTCCCGCCTTGACGGCGCGGGACGTTGCAGCTTTACCGCTCCTTCACAGTTCAAGCATCCGGCTTAGACCACCCCCAAGCTAGGCGATCCTTGCAGCCCTCGGAGGTTTGTAACAAAGGTCAACAACAGACCGGCATGCATAAGAACTCCCATTTCTTGCACCAAATACTTATGCAATCAGCTTGCATTTGATGATGCATTATGCATAATTCGCCTTCATCGCAAATCGATAGAGGCAAGAGATGCACATCACCCCCTTGCGCAGCTACCGCGCAACCCTGATCCCCAAGGACCTGGACCGCTCAGAGGTTCAAGGCCACGCCGCCAACGGCAAGCTGCCGACCATCCAGCTCAAGGCCGCCAGCGCTGACCGCGCCCAGGCTGCCGCCCATCACACCACGGGCTTGGCGGTGCTGTGCGTGGACCGGGTTGGGGGTGGCGAATGAGCGCGGCCGCCCTACCCTCTCGCGAGCCGGTGGCGGGAGCCATCGTCTTGCGCCCTGTCGCGCACTTCAAGTCGGACAGCTACAGCGCTAGATCTGACTTCGGTCACACCGCCCAGGGCTACTGGTACCGGATGCGAGACCAGCGCGAATTTGGCTGGCCGCTGGAGGCCCTGCGCCATTTCCTGAAGCTGTCGATGTGGGATGAGCGCGGCCGGCTTTGGCAATGCGCCACGCCTGCCGTGATCGATGACTTCGGCAACCTGGTGGAGGTTTCGCCATGAGCCGCACCACGTTGATCAATGCCCTGTGCGTGCTGGTGATGGCCTTGGTGCTGGGCACCGCCCATCTCTGGGGTCCCAGCGAGCTGGAGGCCATGGAGGCCGTGGCCGATGAGCGCCGTGCTGCCCCTGTCGAGATGGCCGAGCTCAAGCGGGCCGAAGCGGTATCCCCTGCCGCCATGGGGAGCATGCCTTCCCGCCTGCCTCCCGGCTTTTCTCACTGACCAAGCGAGGCCCGCCATGCCCACCCTCGTCACTTCGACCATGTTTGTAGCGAAGCAGCGACCTTTGGTCGCCCCTGCTGCGGACGGCACGTTTCAGCTCACGCTGCGGCTGTTGGATCGCCTGGGCTCTGAGTCGCGCCAGGTGGAGAGCTGGCTGGTGCGCTGGTCTGGCCGCGAGGCGGCTGCCTGGTGGCACCGCCATGGTCCCCAGGTGGTGGCCGGCCAACCGGTGGACGTGGTGCTGTCGCGGCCCCGGGTCTTCTACACCGGCCGGGGCGACTTCCGCACGGCCGAGCTGCATGCCACCGCCAAGCGGCTGGCCCTGGCGCCACGCCGCAAGGCACCGGCCTCTTCGGCAACTCCTGCCGCAACGCCTTCCGCATCCCTTTCTCAACCACCTGCAGCCCTGATCGCTGCGTAAACCCTTCGGAGGTTTTCCCATGTCTGTTTCAACACAGAAGAGACTCGCTCGCCCTTTGAAAGCCGTTTTGCCTGTTTCGCAGGCAGTTTCGGTGCAAAAGTCGATAGTGCTGGGCTCGGCTGACAGCTTTTTGCGCACCGCTGCGGCCACGATCCTGGACCGTGGTGTGCACCGCGACACCAGCGCAGAAGGGGCCCAGCAGGAGCGCAGCATGGCGGCCACCGTGGCGGCCTTCAATGCCCTGGAGGGCACGTCGCTGACCGAGCGCCAGGGCTGGGCCTTCATGCAGGTGCTCAAGCTGGCCCGCTCGGCTGCTTCGGCCCGTAACGGCCAGTTCAACCCGGATGACTTCGTGGATGGTGCGGCCTATGCCGCCTTGGCCGGTGAATCGGCTGTGCCGAAGGATTGAGCCATGGCAGCCGATACCTGGATGATCACGGCCCGAGGGGCCGAGCACCACCTGGCGGGCGTGGGCATGGCGGTGAACCGGTTTGAGATTCAAACAATTGCGCATGCCCTGGCCCAGATCAATCGCTTCACGGGCCATGCGGTGCGCCCTTACAGCGTGGCCGAGCACAGCCTGCTGTGCTGCGCCCTGGCGGCCCGCGAGGGCCTGAGCCCCAGCGTGCAACTGGCTTGCCTGATGCATGACGCCCATGAGGCATTCACGGGGGATGTGGCCAGCCCGGTGAAGTGGAGCCTGCAGGGGGCGTGGGATGGCTTCGAGCATGTCCACGCGCTGCAGGTGCGCCGCTGGTACGGGTTGCAGTCGACCTTTGCCGCGCACCGGGCAACGATCCGGCATTTCGACCTAGTAGCCCTGGCCACGGAGCGGCGGGATCTGACGCTTTGGGATGCGGACCAGCACGAACCGTGGGCGATCTTGGACACGCCCGGTGCCGAAGTTCGGCCTACCGCCGACAACCTGCTCGAGGGTTGGCGAGATTGCCCCTGGTCCACCTGGCGGGACCGGTTTGTTCAAACCTTTTATGCGCTTCGCGCGGAGGCCTGAGCATGATGGGCCCCACCTACCAACCC
>NZ_KB906307.1 GCF_000381265.1 Curvibacter lanceolatus ATCC 14669 | reverse complement strand
CCAAAAACGGAGCGAGACCGGATCGCAGATACCCCAACAAAACTCTCACCCATCAGGCAGTCGCCAACCACGCCCCCCAACAAATCCCTCACCTTCAGTTCGACTCATCAACAGCTCCACCCCAACAAAACACTCACCTAGAGCGAATTCAAGCCGACAGAACCACCAAATGGGCCGGCGTTCTTGCACCACAGGTGCCCGGAAAAGGCTAGAAGCTTGCGACAAGGCGCCAAGCGGTGCACATTGCTTCGCCAACGACAAAAAAAGTCGAAAAAAAAAGGCCCCAACAAAACCCTCACCTGAGGTGCATCAAGCCCAACAACTCACTCACCTAAGTACAACAAGCACCTCACCTAAAGTGCGAATTGCACAACAATCCACTCACCTTGCCACAACAAAAGTCTCACTGCATCCCAACAAAAAACTCACCTCGATGCCTGGGAACCCGCGCCAGTCAACGGTTTCGCCGATCTCTATGTCTTCTCTAAGTATTCAAGTGTTATCTTCTAAACACTCTACAGAGGGTGTCGCATTGCTTGTCTCAGGTGAAAAAATTCAAGTGGTAAACTTTCACCATGGCCACGCGACGCAAGCGCTCTGAAACACCCTCTGAAAGTCTGTTCGACGAGCAGGACCTTCCCGACCACCCTGATGGGTTCATCGACGAGGGCCCGCAAGACAGCCCTGCGCAACAGGCTGCACGCAAAGGTGCTACTGCCGTCGCGCAGGTGGTTCAGCAGCCCATGCCGAGCATTGCGCTCAAGCCGATGAATGGCGCAATCACGCGCCAAATGATGTTGACTTGGCTAAAAATTGTTCGGGAAATCCAGCAACAGCCCAAGGCAGACACCTACAAGATTCCCATGCCAGTCTTGATGGACTTCTTGGGTGACAAGAGCAATTACGAACGTCTCAAATCCACGCTGAGATCACTCAACGCCGTACAGGTCGAGTGGAACGAGGTCAACTCGGGTGGGACTCAATGGACGGTCAGCAGTCTGCTTTCCCAAGCAAAGATCATTCGAAGCCCGTCACAAAACATCGTGGAGGTCAGCCTCCCGCCAGACATCAGTCGCGGCGTTCGAGAACTTGAACAGTTTTCGGAGTTGAACCTCATCATGGCGCGCGAGTTGAAGAATCAGTCAGCGCTGAATCTTTACCGGATCGCTGTGGCCTATGAAACCAATCCCTCCAAATTGACATTCAGAAAGCCTCCCGAGGAGTGGGACATGTACCTGCGAGTCAAACCTCAGGGGCATGGGGCGGCATTTGAGTACAAGTACTTCAAGCGAGACACCCTGCTGCCAGCGATCGAGGAAGTCAACCGCCTGACCCACTTGAACCTTGAACTGATCGAACACAAGGAAGGTCGTGTTGTTGTCGAGATTCAATTCCGGATCGAGCCAAAGACAGTTGAAGTGCTACCTCTGCTGCTAGGAGATGCTGCAAAAGAAGCGATCAAGTTGGCCGAAGCGGAATTGCGTGCGCTTGGTTTGAAGGCCACAGAGGCTATTTCCATCGTCACGACTTACGGCTCTGAACGGGTGATGGCCAACGTGGCCTACGTAAAGCAACGAAGCGCCGCTGTGTCCGAATCCGCCGCGTTACGCAATCCAACCGCTTATCTCAAAGCGGCCATCAAGAACAACTATGCCGATGGCATGGTTTTTGAGGAACAAACGAGCACAACTCAAGTACCGCCCAAGCCTAACCAAGGACAGGCGGAAAGGGATGCAAAGCGGGCTCGACTGGAGCTGATCTCCCATCGACGCACAGAAGCCCACAATTTGTTCCTGGAGATGACTCGGCGTGAAAGCGACAACATCTGGCACGAATACTTGAACCAGATGGATTCTTTTGGGAACAAAACACTTGCTTCAACCGCCAAGAGAAAAGGCTTGGAAGCCAAGATTGTTCAAGTTCATTTTTACGATTGGCTCGCGGTTCGACTTTGGGGCGAACCTGATGACCAAGCGATTTCCGACTTTTTACAAGCCTCTTCGGGTGCTAAAGCGTGACGAGAAATTGACCAACACCAGTACTTTGTGCTGGTCATGAACTCGCCCAGTTCATGGATTTGTTCTTTAGCACTGAGCAAAGAGCCACATGGGGCTCCGCTGGTTTAAGCAAATCCTTGACCCGGTCTCCACTTGGCATGACGCCACACGCTCTCTCGATTCTTCAAGCCTGCAAAGGCCATGATCTTCTCTAAAGGCCATTTCTGGTCCAATTTTTCCCTGATCACGGTGTTTCGGATGACTTGGGGCCCGCAACGCAAGGGCAAAGGCAAATTCGCGTCCCGTGCAGCCGTCGCAATGGTTCGACTGACCAGGTGAAACAAAATGCGAATTGAAATTTGATTTGCACGATCTGATAAAAAAATCCACTCCTTTTTGGAGTATTTGGACTGGGACGCCCTGAAATCAAGCCAATCAGCCATGCCTTTACTCAAGGCCATCGAAAACGAGATCACTCGTTCCTGACATGACCTGGACCCTTGGATGTGGGCGCCCAGCAAGCGCTGCACGCCGTCTTCTGTTGCGTCGGCTATTTGCGAGTCATCCCATATCAGGTCCTCCATCCGCATTCCACGCACTTCCTCGCTGGTCAACCCATGCTCATACAGGAGCTTCAAAATGACCAGATCGCGAATGCCGTAACAGTCGCAGAATTCAGCGCGAGGGAAGGCCTGAGGCAGCACGCGCCACAATGCGGGATCCAACACAGTTGGGTCATCGTTCAGCTTGCGAGGGCGGTCTAAGTCGTGTAACTCACCGGTCGGTAAGTTCTTGCTCAGCTTGATATCGAATGCGTACTCGTAAACCCAGTGGAGCAATTGCCAGTACCGCTTCTGCGATACCTCGCTCACCACTCTGATCGTTCCGTCACTGGCTTTGGCCCGACGTGCTTTGAGTTGTTTCAGAAATTGGGAAACATCAACTGCGCTGGCGTCCATCCACTGCACACCTCGGCGGTGTAAGTGGGATAGCCACAACTTCCAAATACTGCCGTACAGACGCCTTGTGGCTGCCGCGCAGACTGGGTCGTAAGGGTCCGCCTGGCGATGCGCGAGCCAAATCGAAAAGAACGCGTCACCTCTCAACGGGTTTGGTGAACCGTCACCATGTTCCAGAGGGCCGCATTGGTTCACGGCGCTGCTCCTTCAGTCTTGATTGAACAAAAGTTGGCGCGAAAAAGTGGATCCGTCTTGGAATCCAATGGCACCCCTGCGCCAGGCCCCCTCGGGGTGCTCGCTGGACATCTGCATACCGAGCATGCACTAATCGTCCCGACCGATGTGTCTTGAAATATTCACGCGTGAAAGATCATCGTGCAGCGGCGCAGCGATGCGCTATCAAGCCCGTCGCCCAAGAACGGGGTGACCAGAAACTTTGGACTCTCGAAGTTCAGCCCATCACCTTTGTGTACACCCCGAAGCACGCCATGCCAATGATCGCGAGTAACACAGCTATCAACAACAAGATGAAGAAAAAATCTCCGGCCGTGGCGTGCCGAGAGTTCTGAGAAACAGTTGGGCTGTGTGAGGCGTCGTCGTGTAAACGTGAGGGGAGGGTATCTGGTGGCATGGAATAGTGACGGCGCAAGGCGAAACGGGGGAGCCCCGATTTCTTTCTGGAAGATTGACATTTTTATATCACCGCTGAGTGAGGGAGCGATGACGGTTGGTACTTCTCTTGCTGGAGTTGATGCGAATTTGAGACGAACTCCGGTGTGTTGAATGCGGCCGTGATGGCTCGAATTGATTTGAGCCAGTCACCTGTGCAACACGCATGCGTCTGTCATCGGGGGCTGGATGGCAGAGGAATTGGCTTCGGTTGGGGGGAGTCCGCACAACGATGCATACTTTCACCCTATGGCAGCTGTGCCTCAACCCTTTTGAATGCCTAAAACACATGGTCGACACTTCACCTCCTGACACTCAAGTGTCCACCCAGCCCAATGCCACCCGTCGAACAGTGAGCTCATGGTGGCGCTTTGTCGCCGTCGCTTTGATGGTTGCGCTCCTGGTCGGCTGGGCAGCCAGCGCAAGCATGTACGAGCAATTGAAAGCCCAGATTGGCCACCTCCAAGCCAAGCTTCAGGTGATTCCGCAAGTGCGCTATGTCTCTGTACTGTTAGACGATAAGCAGCAAGCGGCGTTGTTGATCACGTTTGATCCAACGGCAGGCGTTTTGCAGCTTCAACGGCTGAACAATGTGACAGAGGGGCCCGAAGACAGCATGCAGGTCTGGGCATTGAGCGGTGACAACAAGCCTCCTCGCTCCTTGGGACTGGTTATGAGTCGGTATAAAACACTCCAGTTGCCTGCCAAGCTTGATGACTTGAGTGGTGCGACAGAGCTTGCAATCAGCGTCGAAGAAAAAGGTGGCGTCAGCGACCGCAAGGGCCCACGCCTGCCCTATCTATTCAAAGGTTGGTTGGTACAGAAAGCTATCTGAGACGAGGAGGGCCTTGGTTGCAAGGGTACTTCGGACTTTGATCGTATTTGATAAAGAATAACCTTCATAGTATCTTGGTTACTAATGAATCCTGTGCCGATTCATCTTTCCGCCGCATTTCTCTGTGTATACTGGCGGGCTCGACTGCACAGAACAGTGCTCTACGAGTGGCGGGGGTGAGAAGCCTCTGGTGCTTGGTTGGGTTGGTTGTTGTGAGTGGTTTGAGAAGTTTTCTGGTTTTGAGTTTGCTGCTGTAAAAAGCGATGTA
>NZ_KB906306.1 GCF_000381265.1 Curvibacter lanceolatus ATCC 14669 | reverse complement strand
CTGGCAGTTCTGGCAGGCGCTGCCTCGGCACAAGACGTCCAGGTCGTGAAGATCGGCCACGTCGCCCCGATGTCGGGTGCCCAGGCCCACTACGGCAAGGACAACGAGAACGGCGCCCGCATGGCCGTTGAAGACCTGAACACGCAAAACATCGTGATCGGTGGCAAGAAGATCAAGTGGGAACTGGCCGCTGAAGACGATGCAGCCGATCCGAAGCAAGGCACGGCCGCGGCACAGAAGCTGTGCGACGCCAAGGTCGCCGGCGTGGTCGGCCACCTGAACTCGGGCACCACCATCCCGGCCGCCAAGGTGTACAACGACTGCGGCATCCCGCACATCACCGGTGCCGCCACCAACCCCAACCTGACCAAGCCCGGCTACAAGACCACCTACCGCATCATCTCGAATGACAATGCGCTGGGCGCCGGCCTGGCCTTCTACGCTGCGGACACCCTGAAGCTCAAGCGCGTGGCCGTGATCGACGACCGCACCGCCTACGGCCAGGGCGTGGCCGATGTGTTCAAGAAGATCGCTGCCAGCAAGGGCATCACCGTGGTGGACGAGCAGTTCACCACCGACAAGGCCACCGACTTCATGGCCATCCTGACCTCGATCAAGGCCAAGAACCCGGACGGCATCTTCTTCGGTGGCATGGACCCGCAAGGCGGCCCGATGCTGCGCCAGATGGAGCAACTGGGTCTGGGCAACGTGAAGTACTTCGGTGGTGACGGCATCTGCACGTCCGAACTGGCCAAGCTGGCCGCTGGCGCCAAGACGCTGGAAAACGTGGTGTGCGCCGAAGGCGGCGCCTCGCTGGCCAAGATGCCTGGCGGCGAAGCCTGGAAGAAGCGCTACGACGCGAAGTACCCCAACCAGTTCCAGGTGTACAGCCCGTACACCTACGATGCGACCTTCGTGCTGGTCGACGCGATGAAGCGTGCCAACTCGGTGGACCCGAAGGTCTACATCCCGAAGCTGATCGAAACCAACTTCCAGGGCGTGACCGCCAAGATCGCGTTCGAGCCCAATGGCGAGCTGAAGAACCCGGCCATCACCCTGTACACCTACAAGGATGGCAAGAAGACCGCTCTGAACTGATCGCCCACGATCTTCAGCGGCTTTCGCCCCACTCAAAAAGCCACCTTCGGGTGGCTTTTTTCATAGGCGGATCGCCGCGCTCAGCGCTGGGGTGGCCCACCCGCGGGGCGTGCCGGACGGCAAGCCAGCATGCCGGAATTGCTTGAACTGCTGGCGTTGCTGCTGCCTGGCGGCCCTTCAGGCGGGCTGTCGCAGGTACCGATCAGCGTTTCGTTCTGACGCCCTGTGAAGCTGCAACTGGCGCCGGAGGTCTTGCCTTTGCAGGCGGCAACGGCCTCGGCGGGAGGGCCGCCGCGCGGGGGGCCCCCACTGCCGTCAGTGGGCTGAGCCTGAACAGCGCTGGCACAAGCCATGCCGATTGCCATAGGGAGCCAGTTGGGAATGAATTTCAAGATGCATGTCCTCCGTGTAGAAGCTCTCATGTTGCGGGTGTCGTGTGGCCCCTTGTTGGCTTGTGGGTGGCTGGCTGGTAAAGCCGCCGGTTGCATGGCACGCCGGGGCTGGGTTCAATCGCTTTCAAGCTCGGTCCGGGTTATCATATGAATCATATAAATTGATTTTAAACAGTAAAAAATAAAATAAATGATTTGATTCAAAGAGCTCTGTCGGGGCAAACTCATCGAAATCAGCCCTCGGGTTCAAAACGAAATAGACGTGGGCACCTGTGGCGTCAGCCGTTTTTGCCTGTTCTTTTGGTTACAGTCAAAGAAGCTTGGCCACTCCGTTCCAGCAGGGGGCCAGTGGAGAATTCCTAGGAGTAGGCTTATGCGTGTACAGCAGGTGATCCTGAAAACCGACGATGACTGGGGCACTTTGGAGGCCTTGCGCGCGATGGACCCGGATGGTGTGCTGGTGTTTGGGTCGGTGTCCTGGTTTGAGCACGGTGGCCTTCACTCGGCCTTGCGCGAGCGATTTCCGCGGGCCCGGTTGCTGGGCTGCTCGACGGCCGGTGAAATTTCGCGTGAAGGGGTTTCTTCGGGGGCCTGTGTCATCACGGCCCTGAAATTCGATGCCACCCGCTTGCAATGCATCACCTTGCCGGTTCCCCGCATGGAAGATTCCTTCCCTGCGGGCCAGGGCCTGGGGCGGGCTTTGGCGGCACCCGATCTGCAGGCCGTCTTGGTTTACGGCCCAGGCGTGGCGATCAACGGTAGTGCGTTGGTGGCTGGGTTGACTCAAGGCTTGGGGCGTGCGGTGCCGATCACGGGTGGGCTGGCTGGTGACGATGGGGCTTTTGTTCGCACCTGGGTGTTGGGCGACGAAGGCGTGTCTGACCGGAACGCTGTGGCGCTGGGTTTGTACGGCAGTCGCCTGCTGCTGGGGCACGGATCCTATGGCGGCTGGCTGCCTTTCGGCCCGGCGCGCCGCGTGACACGTGTGCAAGGCAACGTGTTGCAGGAGCTGGATGGCGAACCCGCACTCACCATCTACAAACGTTATCTCGGCGATCACGCCAAGGATCTGCCGGCTTCCGGCTTGCTGTTTCCGTTCCTGATGGAAGAGGCCGACACCGGCGGGCGCGGGCTGATCCGAACCATCCTCGGCGTTGATGAGGTCTCGGGCAGTCTGATTCTGGCCGGTGAGGTGCCCCAGGGGGCGCAACTCAAGCTGATGCAAGCCAGCACCGACCGCTTGATCGATGGGGCGGAGCACGCAGCAGAAGCCGCGCTGGCCTTGGCCCCGCCGGCTGATGTGTTGGCCATCCTGGTCAGCTGCGTGGGGCGCAGGCTGGTCATGGGCAGCCGCGTCGACGATGAGGTCGAGGCGGTGGGCGATGTGCTGGGGGCTCGGCCCGTGCTGACGGGTTTTTATTCCAATGGTGAGATCTGTCCCTTGGGTGAAGAGGGGCCTTGCCATTTGCACAACCAGACCATGACCATCACCACGATGGGTGAAGCATTGGAGATTTGATGCACCGCGGACTCCGGCGTCAGTTGAAGCGCCAACTCGGAATCGACGACGAACAGGCCTGGGAGGACTGCCTGGCGCAGTTGCAGGCGCTCGCACCGGGCTTGCCCGCGCCCCTGGGTCAGGTGCTGCGGGGCCTGGGGCCCTTGCTCCAGCAAGTCGACGAGGCCTATGGCCAGTATGAACGCGATCTGGACTTGCGCACCCGCAGCCTGATGCTGAGTTCGGACGAGATGGATGCCGCCAACCTGCGCCTGCGCCAGGAGTTGTCCAGCCGCGACCGCGCCATCGAATCCCTGCACACCACGGTCAGCAACCTCTTGCCCGATGTGGCGGGTCGGGTCAACGTCGACATGAGCCTGGAATCCTTGTCCTCGCTGCTGTCCGATCTGGTGTCGCAGCGGGAGGCCAGCCGCCGCGAGCTCGACAACCAGCAGTTTGCCGTTGACCAGCATGCCATCGTCAGCGTCACCGATCTCAAGGGCGTGATCCTGCACGCCAACGACAAGTTCTGCGAGATCAGTGGCTACCAGCGCGACGAACTGGTGGGCCGCAACCACCGCATCGTGAAGTCGGGGGTGCATCCGGCGTCGCTTTATGAGTCGCTGTGGCACACCATCTCGAGCGGCCAGGTCTGGAAGGGCGAGCTGTGCAATCGGGCCAAGGATGGTTCCACCTACTGGGTTTCGGCCACGATTGTGCCGTCGCTGGATGCCGACGGGATGCCCTACCAGTATGTGGCGATCCGCACCGACATCACGCGTCGCAAGCAGATTGAAGCCTCCCTGGCCGAGGCCGCCAGCCGTCTTGAACTGGCCACCAGCTCGGCTGGGGTGGGCGTCTGGGGCTGGGACGTCAATAGCAAGAAGCTGTGGCTCGATCAGCAGATGGCCAAGCTGTTCCAGATCGACCTGAGCCAGTTCAGTGGCGACTACCTCGAGCTGGGTCGGCGCCTGCACCCCGAAGATCGAGACCGTGTCGTGGATGAATTCAACCAGGCCTTGCGCAATGGCAAGGGCTTGCGCACGGAGTTCCGGGTGGTCTGGGCCGACGGAACCGAACGCTATCTGCGCTGTGCGGCCACGCTGACGCGCGGCAGTGACGGGCGCCCGGCCCAGATGGTGGGCGTCGACTTTGACATCACCAGCCTGCGTCTGGCCGAACTCGAGATGCGGGTGGCCAAGGAGCAGGCGGAGGCCGCGAACCGCTCGAAGAGCGAGTTCCTGGCGAACATGAGCCACGAGATCAGGACGCCGATGAACGCGGTGCTGGGGATGTCGCACCTGCTGCTGCAGACGCCCTTGGACCGCAAGCAGACGGACTACGTGAGCAAGATCCAGCACTCGGGGCAGCACCTGCTGGGGATCATCAACGACATTCTGGATTTTTCGAAGGTGGAAGCGGGCAAGCTCGATGTGGAGCACATCGAGATGGACCTGGAGAAGGTGCTGGAGAACGTGGCCAACCTGGTGGGCGAGAAGGCGCAGGCCAAGGATCTGGAGTTGCTGTTTGACGTGGCGCCCGATGTGCCCACGCTGCTGGTGGGCGACCCGTTGCGGCTGGGGCAGGTGCTGATCAACTACGCCAACAACGCGGTGAAGTTCACGGAGCGTGGCGAGGTGACGATCCAGGTGAGAAAGCGCGAGGAGAGCGAAGGGGAGGTGTTGCTGTACCTGGCGGTGCGGGACACTGGCATCGGTTTGAGCGAAGAGCAGAAGGACCGCTTGTTCGAGAGCTTCCAGCAGGCGGATTCGTCGACGACGCGCAAGTACGGTGGCACGGGGCTGGGGCTGGCGATCAGCAAGAGGCTGGCGGCGCTGATGGGTGGCGAGGTGGGGGTGGACAGCGAGTTGGG
>NZ_KB906305.1 GCF_000381265.1 Curvibacter lanceolatus ATCC 14669 | reverse complement strand
AAATTTGAAATACGGCCAGCGCGGCTGGACCAGAAACTGGAGGGCATGAACACAGACCCAACCCAAAGCCAGAAAGGCACACCGATGGACATGAACCCAGGCGACATGGAAGCCGCCATGCGTGACGCGCTGGTCAAGGTGGCCGGACCCATGCTGGAAGAGCAGACCGAGATGCGGGCGCAACTGAGGGCGCAACGGCTTTTGTTGACGCTGCTGTATGCGGATCGGTTTCGTGAAGACGGAGCCGGCTTTGACCAACTGATGAGCACGATCTTGAGAGTTGTGCCACAGGCTCTGGACGGTCTCCAAGGTGGGCCACACAGCCCTGAAGCCCTGGCGGCCCAAAGTCGAGTCACGCGCCTGCTGCACCAGTTCCAAGTACTGGTGAGCAACAACATTGCAGCCCACGCATCCCAAGCGCGATGACGCCGAACTTCGACGTCACGCATCGCCCTGGCCCCGCGCAGGTGGCGCAAGGAAGATATCAGGCCACTTCAGCTTGACCCCTGGCGGTATCCCACGCTGCAACCAGTTCTGCACCCGCTGCGGCCCTCCAAGTCGAGGAAACGCAAGCATCTCGGCCACTTTGGTCGGGCCGCCGAGGCCCGCGATCAAGGTACGGTCACGATCGATTGAGGAGCTGTCCATGCCACATTTTAAACATGGTGTTTATAAAAAAGTCAACCACCGCGTTTAACAACATCATGTTTAAAACCGAAATAATTCAAGACATGGCAGAGATTCATGAAAGCGTGCAACGGCTCTACATCGCAGCGAAGGAGTTGCGCGATGTGACAGGCCAGTCGGCTGTTGCGCGGCTGATAGGGGTGGTTCCTCAGGTGGTGAAAAACTGGGAGAAGCGCGGGATTTCTGAGACTGGAGCGCTGGATGCTCAGCGCATCTTGGGCTGCAACGCCAACTGGCTTCTGGATGGCATCGTGCAAATGTCGACACAGCCATGGGCACCTGAACAGTCGGCCAATCCACCATCCAATCTGTCGGCACTACCAGACAGGTCATGGCCCTTCCGGCGAGTCAGCCGAGAGCAGTTTGGCCAACTAACGCTGGATCAGCTTGAGCTGATCGAAAGCAATATCCTCATGTTCCTCTCAGCTCGGGAACAATCAAAACAGCCTCCAGCGCCTGAGTCGTACGGGACCGCCCAGTAAGCCCAGGAGCGCCCGGGTCTACAAGCTTGAAGATTTCCGGCGACGCGATCAGGGACTGACCCAGGCGCTGTTCCTCATGCCTGATTTTTCGGTAGCAATCGATAGCTACCTGGCATTATTTGATAGTTTTTACAAATTCACTCGAATAATAGAGCCCGCAATTCAGTTGACATGATTATAAAACCAACACTAAACAGTCAAAAGGGAGGTTATTTAAATCCAGCCATATCTCCTCACACCTTGCATGACGATTATTTTAATTAATTAAAATAATTCTGAGTAGCAAGTCAAATCAACTCAATACCAAAGTCATCCCGAGGCATTAATTACCCCAATCAAATACCATATTTTGCAGTGCTTTTTATTTCTACAAACTATCTTTAGGAAGATTTCGCGCCATGAACTTGGCTAGATCATACATTCTGTGCGCACGCACGGAACCTAGAGGTAACGCCGTTCGCAATGACCAATTGTCAGCGTATCGAATCTCAATCCACTTCTGCCCTTGATTACGCTTGTCACCCGGATTTGCCAATCGAATTAATGCCCTGAGACTGGCAAGCACCTCTCCCCTCTTGTAGACCCTGTATATCGTAAGTCCGGCCGCCTGCTTCGGAAAGTTCGGCGAACTTCGCTTTCCTGATACTGGTGAAGAATCAAAGGCATAGACCTCCCTCACGATAGGAATTTCATTCGATTCCTCAAGGGAGTATGCAAACCGCTGAGCAAGACCACCCCCTAGGGAATGCCCCGCAGCAATCACAGTGGCATCACTGAGCCATGCCCAACCCGGTAGAGTACACCGCTCCTTGTATGCCTCTACAAAAACCGGTATAAAATTCTCAGTAAGCACTGTGTACGCGTCACGATGTTCAAAATGGATCATTATCCATCTGAAGTTTGCCTTCCAGTCATCAAGGTTTTTGCCTGCAGTCCCACCAAAAGCAACCACGACCTGTTGCGCTGCTTCATTAGACCAGACTTCGGCACGCAAGTGCACATCTCTCATTTTTTTAGCAGTGTCTGAATACTGCTCATCTAGTCGAGGCCTTAATGACGGGATCTCAGTCCACTGCACCCAACCGCGCTGACTGAGAAATGCGTGTGGCTCCGGGGATGTTGCGCTAATTTCAAGTGATTCGCGTTTGGGGTCATCAGAGTCTTGGTAAGACGCCACTGCCGCCCAAGCGTAGGGCCAGTGAATCGCCGAGGCTTCACCAACTGTCTTCCAAGGCTGCAAATAGCCCCCAGACTCTCGTCGATATACATCATTTCGCGTCTGTTGAAAGCTGACGCGACCATACAACGCAAAAGTAAGGCCTGCCACTATTGCAGTAGAAAAAACGGCGAAAAACATCCAGCCCATGATTGTCCTCCTCGCGTCCCAAAATCTATAACCAATCGCACAGCGATCGTATCAGCTAGCAATCTTGCTGCAATACATTGGAACCGCACCCGCGTATCGCATGCCGCAACAAAGACACGGACATCACGCAACACACATGACGATCAAGAAGCATGTTCTTGCAACAAGATCACAGCCACGCCAACCTGGTGCTGCCCACCGCTCGCCTCGATGTCAGCACTGAGACAAGCCCAAAGCACACTCCGATAGTGCAATGACCCACAAAATAAACATGGTGTGTTGACTTTGAAATAAACGTCATGTTTAATTTGCTTCAACAAATCTGTTGGAGCATGCAATGCACATCACTCTCCTGAGCAGCTACCGCGCAACCCTGATCCCCAAGGACCTGGACCATTCCGAGGTTCATGGTCACGCCGCCGATGGCAAGTTGCCGACCATCCAGCTCAAGGCCGCCAGCGCTGACCGCGCCCAGGCAGCCGCCCACCACACCACGGGCCTGGCGGTGCTGTGCGTGGATCGGGTCGGGGGTGGCGAATGAGTGCCGCCGCACTGCTCTCTTGCGAGCCGTTGGCGGAGCCCATCGTCTTGCGCCCTGGTTCGCCCTTCAGGTGGGCCACATACAACGCTGGATCTGACTTCGGCCACACCGCCCAGGGCTACTGGTACCGGATGCGAGAGCAACACACTGCTGGCTGGCCGCTGGCGGCCCTGTGCCATTTCTTGAAGCTGTCGATGTGGGATGAGCACGGCCGGCTTTGGCAATGCGTGACGTCCGCCGTGATCGACGACTTCGGCAACTTGGTGGAGGTGACGCCATGAGCCGCACCACGTTGATCAATGCCCTGTGCGTGCTGGTGATGGCCCTGGTGCTGGGCACGGCCCATCTGTGGGGCCCCAGCGAGCTGGAGGCAATGGAGGCCGTGGCCGACGAACGCAGAGCGGCACCCATTGAGGTGGCCGAGCTTGAGCGGACCGAGGCTGCATCTCCTGTTGCATCAGGGCCTTTGTCGCCCCCTTTGCCCCACTGACCGCGAGAGGCCCGCCATGCCCACCCTCGTCACTTCGACCATGTTTGTTGCCAAGCAGCGGCCTGTGATTGCCCCTGCTGCGGACGGCACGTTTCAGCTCACGCTGCGGCTGTTGGATCGCCTGGGTTCTGAATCCCGGCAGGTGGAGAGCTGGCTGGTGCGCTGGTCTGGCCGCGAGGCGGCTGCCTGGTGGCACCGCCATAGCGCCTTGGTGGTGGCCGGCCAACCCGTGGACGTGGTGCTGTCGCGGCCCCGGGTCTTCTACACCGGCCGGGGCGACTTTCGCACGGCCGAGCTGCATGCCACCGCCAAGCGGCTGGCCCTGGCGCCACGCCGCAAGGCACCGCCCTCTTCTGCATCCCTTTCCCAACCCCCTGCAGCCCTGATCGCTGCTTGAACCCTTCGGAGGTTTTCCCATGTCTGTTTCAATACAGAAGAGACTCGCTCGCCCTTTGAAAGCCGCTTTGCCTGTTTCGCAGGCAGTTTTGCTGCAAAAGTCGATGCCGCTGACCTCGGCTGACAGCTTTTTGCGCACCGCTGCAGCCACGATCCTGGACCGTGGTGTGCAGCGTGACACCAGCGCGGAGGGTGCCCAGCAGGAGCGCAGCATGGCTACCACCGTGGCGGCCTTCAATGCCCTGGAGGGCACATCGCTGACCGAGCGCCAGGGCTGGGTCTTCATGCAGGTGCTGAAGCTGGCCCGGTCTGCAGCATCCGCCCGCAATGGGCAATTCAACCCGGACGACTTCGTGGATGGCGCGGCCTATGCCGCCCTGGCCGGTGAATCGGCTGTGCCGAAGGATTGAGCCATGGCAGCCGATACCTGGATGATCACGGCCCGAGGGGCCGAGCACCACCTGGCCGGTGTGGGCATGGCCGTGAACCGGTTTGAGATTCAAACCATTGCGCATGCCCTGGCACAGATCAATCGCTTCACCGGCCATGCAGTGCGCCCCTACAGCGTGGCCGAGCACAGCCTGCTTTGCTGCGCCCTGGCGGCCCGTGAGGGCCTGAGCCCAAGCGTGCAGCTGGCTTGCCTGATGCACGACGCCCATGAGGCTTTCACGGGGGATGTGGCCAGCCCCGTGAAGTGGAGTCTGCAGGGGGCCTGGGATGGGTTTGAGCATGTCCACGCGGTGCAGGTGCGCCGCTGCTACGGGCTGCAATCCACCTTTGCCGCGCATCGGGCAACGATCCGGCATTTCGACTTGGTGGCGCTGGCGACCGAGCGGCGGGATCTGACGCTTTGGAATGCGGACCAGCACGAACCGTGGGCGATCTTGGACACCCCGGGCGCCGAGGTGCGGCCTGCCGCAGACAACCTGCTCGAGGGTTGGCGCGATTGCCCCTGGTCCACCTGGCGGGACCGGTTTGTTCAAACCTTTTATGCGCTTCGCGCGGAGGCCTGAGCATGATGGGCCCCACCTACCAACCC
>NZ_KB906304.1 GCF_000381265.1 Curvibacter lanceolatus ATCC 14669 | reverse complement strand
CGGCGCGCAGCCAGCCACAGGCCCAGGCCGTCGTGCACCAGCACCTTCATGCGGGTGGCGCGGGCGTTGGCAAACACATAGGCGTGGTGAGGCTGCGCTGAGCCAAAGACAGCCACCACCCGGGCCAAGGCGGTGTCGGGGCCAGCTCGCATGTCCATGGGGGCCACCGCCAGCCAAACCGCGTCGATGCGGATCACCGCAGCCAGTCCTGCAGCGCACCAAGGCACTGAGCGGCAGCTGCTACGGGCCAATACAGGGTGACGAGGTGATCGCCTCGGCGCAGTTCGATGCGGATGTCTGTGCTGGGGGTGAGCAGCGGCACGGAGACAAAGCCGGGCGTGGAGACAGGTGAGGCCACGGTTGGCGATACCGAAACCGTGGCCGCGGATTGAACGCGAGCCAATTGCACAGCCGCCTTGTGGGCCGGATCGCTCTCGGCCACCCAGCGGCGCACAAGGTTGGCGTTGAGGCTGTTGGCCAGGGCCACCGCGGCGGTTGAAACGCCGGGGGCTTTGCAGGCGGCAACGATGTCGGCCTTGAAGGAGTCGCTGTAGCGGCCGCGGCGCCGGCCGGGGGATGGGAGGTTGATTGCTGAAGAGTCCATGTGTCCACCAAAGGGAAGTGATTGGTGGACTGGATCCTCAGGCGGCGGCGCAGGGTTGGGTAGATGACTTGGCTGGGCGCTTACATCGGTTCTGACGTGTACACCACCATTAGTGCCCCGGGATCTGTGTCCAATGGAGCGATTGCCAACTTGGTGCTCTGCTTCGGCAACCAGGGGGCCGTGGCTGCCCAGGGGGTGACCTACCAGCTGACATTGCCGACCACGGTGACAGAGGTGAGCTGTGGTGGTACCACCTGCTCGTTCAACGCCACGACCGGGGTGCTGACCCTCACGGACTTGCCGACCACGCTGGTGCAGTTGGCTCGCTCGGTCAACGAGGTGTGGAGCATGGATTTTGTCAGCGACAGCTTGGCAGGTGGACGGCGCTTGAAGTATCTCACTGTGGCCGATGACTTCACCCACGAGAGCGTGGACATCGCTGTGGACTTCGGCATTTCAGGGCAGTACGTGACGCGGATGTTGGAGCGCGCTGCGCTGTTGCGCGGCTATCCGAAGGCAGTGCGCACGGACGGCTACCACGACGGTCCAAACATTCACATATCGGCACACCAGGCACGCTCACCAAGGTAACGATCAAAAAACGCAAGCTGGTTACGACCAAACAAATCGCAAGACGAACTTTGGAGGTTGTTCACTATGGGAGACAAATGTGCCAACAGGATGTTGCGAGCATGAAGCAACACTTAGAGCGGGTGTAGGGCTGGCTTATTCAGCATCGCTTCATGTCCCCATGAAAAGATACCTTGATCTGTTCGGGTTCACCTGAGGGCTGCACAGCACTAGGATGAAACGGACACAAAAAAGGAGTCTGCCGTGCTTTACAAACCGTGTCTGAAGTCTGCCCTGATAGTTGCCATCAGCTTGAGCGTCTCAGCAACTTTTGCGATGGGGGTGCGGGGCCACGGCAAGCTATGTCCGTACTACAAAAAGTCGCCGTATGAGTGCTCGATTCCGTCGCAAGACTCGAATGTTTCATCGTCTGAGAAGCCGGCCTCAGGGCAAGACAAGTAACTCACGATTGCGGCTGTCAGGCGCGAATCGCTCTGTTCTTTGCGTCATTGTCGACGCACAGATTGCGCAGTTGAGGCAGTCATTTAATCGTCTCAACGTCGACTACCAGTCTCACACGTACTTTGTGATTTCCTTGAATTCGCGCACGGCGTCCTCGGCAGCCACTGCTCCATCTTGAACCAAGTGCTCTAGGCAGTGATAGATGTGCTCATGTATCTGCGCCTTGCGCGCGTTGCCAATTGCCCGCTCGACCGCCTGAAGTTGCTGGGCCAGTTCCAAGCATCCCCGTCCATCCTCCATCATCGCGATGATGCTTTTAAAGTGCCCATGCGCACGATTGAGTCGCATGAGTATGTTTTGATAGTCTCTTCTATCGTGTTCCATACTTAGATGCGATCCGCCCTCAGGGGGATGTTTGACCAAGCGATTCTTCTCTGCTATATTATGTATTGCGGTGCTCAAGATTTTCAGCCATGGCATTTCAATTATTGTGCAAATGCCACGCCATATCTAAGTCACAACTTATAAGTAGTGTGTTTTGGTTGTGATAATCCTTCGCCGAAGTAAATATATTATTTAAATTTATTTGATTGATTTCATGGTGACGACGTTTGTAGTCTTTGAAGTCAATTGCAGATTTATGCAGGCTACAGAGGCTTGAAATTGTTATTAATTAATATATCCGGAAAAATTGGTTTGATGAAGCTTGTACTAATTCTGCTGGGTGTTTGCACATTCATATCTAACTCCGCCTTTGGCGCTGAAGATGAACTCGAAGAAACCCAGGCCAAGTTTCAAGCCACCTGGATATGGCAGAGGCACGGAAACTTTGCATCCAATCCACCGACCGGTCTTGATGCATCAAAATACTCGGGTGGCAATCCGATCTACAGCCTTCCAGGCGGTAGAGATATGACGTACACGAGCAGTTTCACGGGATATTTTGGATTCAGGCCGTGGGCTAATGGGGAGTTCTATTTCGATCCTGAAATTACGCAAGGTGTACCATTTGCGAATAGTCTCATTGGAATGGGCGGATTCTACAATGGTGAGATCACAAGAGCATCTGGATCTAATCCTACGCTATATCGTCAACGCATGTTTTTACGCCAAACCTGGAATCAAGGCGGCGGCACTGAAAAGATTGATTCAGATCTAAATTGGATGGCGGGCACCGTAGACAAAAATCGGTTTGTCCTGACAGCTGGCAACTTCTCCACGCTCGACGTTTTTGATAAAAACAAGTATGCGGGTGACCCACGCCGCCAGTTTATGAACTGGGGCAACATGACCTCAACAGCTTACGACTATGCTGCCGATGCCAGAGGCTGGGGCTGGGGAGCCACTGGTGAGTGGTATCGGGACGACTGGGTCATTCGCTTGGGTCGCATGACAGGCCCAGTCCGCCCCAATGAGCTACCAACAGATTTGAGGATATTCAAACATTATGGTGATCAACTCGAAATTGAGCATGATCACGATATAATGGGGCAGCCAGGTGCTGTGCGCATGATGCTCTGGAGAAATAAAGGGTATCTATCGAAATTTAGCGATGCAATCAATTATGGAAATAGCGTAAATTGGCAACCCGGCGCGAATGGGATGGAATACATATTGGATGTACGTAAAGGCGATAATGTGAAGTATGGTGCGGGCCTGAATTTCGAACAGGCACTCACCGATGACGCCGGCATCTACGGCCGAGCCATGTGGGCTGACGGCAAGACCGAGACCTTCGCTTTCGCAGAGGCTGACCGATCGTTGGCGTTTGGAGCCTCATTGAAGGGCACTTCGTGGGGACGAACGGATGACACGCTCGGTGTGTCATACATGCAGAACTTTTTATCCAAGAATCGTAGGGAGTATCTCTCCAAAGGAGGGATCTCCTACTTTATTGGAGATGGCTGGTTAAATTATCATCCTGAAAAAATTGTTGAAATATATTACAGCATGGCCGTCCGAAAGAATATTTGGATAACAGCCAATTTGCAGTATGTTAAAAACCCTGCCTATAACGCTGATCGTGGTCCATTCAGCATCGGATCAATCAGAGTGCACGCAGAGTTCTGATCTGTTGTTACAGGGGATCACAGGCTGTACAGGTTGCGCTCAATCGAGCCAGTGTTTGCCGCGAGGAATGAAGATTGGCTACTCAGTTCATGGCTGGAACTGGGTCTATTAAAGACTATCCAGCACCATTAAAAGGATGCGGCTCCCCACAACAATTCATCTACGCATGGAACTACAGACGAAGGAATCCAGCGAGAGTGCAGCAGAAATTGGCGCTTGACCATCTGCACGCGGCTCCCCTAGATTTCCGGTGCATGAGTGATGGACACTACGGAAAAATCTCAGTTCTCTGGAGTAGACGTTCAGCTTCCCTTCAGTTTTGTGTGTCAAAGTGTTGCTTGGGAGATTTTTTCCTTGCTGCACATACTCGTGGAAACCCGTCCTCGATACAACAATAAAGCGGCTAAGCCTGGCCTTTAGCTGAGGTGCCCTGTGCACGAAGACACCATACCGTCGCAACTTTTCCCTGAGGGCGATAGCCCCAAACCGAGAGCCAGATCCGAAAAGCCCAGAAAAGTTGGGGTGATAGGAATTTTGATCATCGCTATACTGATCGGCCTTGGAGGCATGACGCTTGCAAAGGTTATCCACAAGCTTTTGACGTTCGTATGACAGGAATCATGTCCATCTTTCTCAACTGACAGGTGTTTGACGGTGTCTGTAGCGCGAAGATGGCAGGGCGGTGGATTGAACCCGACCGAATGCTTAGTTCGGATGAACTGACGCAACCGTCATCAATTGACAACGCCTAGGCACAGATTGGGTCATTCATAGCTGCAGGTCTCCTACGAAGTCGGTGTTGAAAAATTCAACCCCAGCCTCGCCGATCCCATCGGAGTGCTCCGAGCAGGCCGACCGAGTCGCTGTGTTCAGCTCATCTGCCAGTGCGTGCGTTGATCGGCGTGGGTGGCTTGGACAAGGCCCGGGGCAGCCAGCGCGAACAGGCGCAAAAAAAGCAGCCACAAGGGCTTGATGCCCTTGGCCACAATGGCGCGCATCAGCCATTTGATGTTGAAGCCCACAGCAGCCAGTACCGCGTTGAGCGCGTCGCCCGTCTGGCCTTTGAGCCAACACCGTCGCATGCCGTGGTCGTCCTTGAGGTGCCCGATCACGGGCTCTATCGCCTGGCGACGTCGAAGCCAGCGCCGCTGCTGATTCGTCAGTGACTTGTAGCGCCCCCGGTGGATGATCGTCACCCCAGGGTTGTCGGCGTCCACGCCCCGGTAGCCCAAGTCGACTACTGCGGTGTGGGGCTTGACGCCCTGGTCTTGCAGCAAGATGGTGGTCTGCTCCAACTGAGCCGCGAGTGTGTGGCCGTCAAAGGGGTTACCCGCAAAGCTTCTGGCGCCCACCACCAGGCCGTGCTCGTGGGTGACGGCGATGCTGACCTTGCAGCCCCACTCGTAGGGCTGGCGAGCCTTGCCCTTGCCGATGCAGTCCACCTCTGGAGCGTGCAGGGCGAACACCTTGGTGTTGGCCTTGTCCTTGGGCTGCTGCTTGAAGATCCGCTCCACCAGGCTCAGCAAGGCTTTGAGCGGGGCCTGTGCCTGAGCGCTCAGAACGCCCATCTTGCGCTGCACTTCACGGATGAGCACGCCCAGCACGGTGCGTTGGCGTTTGACTACGCGGCGCAAGCGCTTGAACTGCTTGGCGTGGGCGTAGCCGCCGGCACGCCGGCGCAGTGCGGTGCACTCTTTGTCGTAGGTCTGCTTGAGGGCGACGCCACAGCACTGGGCCAGGCGCACGAGCTTCTTGCGCGCCACCGGTGCGTGTCAAGAAAGTTGTCGCCTAATTCATGCGCGCCGAGGCGCTTTATCCAGTGCTGATTCCGTCGTCTTGATAGGTTCTGAGTCCCGC
>NZ_KB906303.1 GCF_000381265.1 Curvibacter lanceolatus ATCC 14669 | reverse complement strand
GCCCTGGTCAAAAGCTACGGCCTGCAGCAGGAGTTCATCACGCCTTACAGCCCTGAGCAGAATGGCATGGTTGAGCGCGTGATCCGCACGCTCAAGGACCAATGCGTTCATCGCCACAGGTTTGAAACCCTGCAGCACGCCAGCCGAGTGATTGCGGACTGGATCAGTTGGTACAACCATCGGCGCCCTCACCAGGCGCTGAAAATGAAGACCCCCGCTGAGGCTTATGCGTTAGCGGCCTGACCTGTGCAGAAAGTGCTGGGTCAATACATGGCTGCCTTAGCGGCTGTCTCGGTGGCGGCTTGTATGGCCTTGGGCCCTTTATGGGCAGCCGCCTGGATCAGCCCGAACTTGTGAGCGGCATCCGCCTCGGCCCGCTTGAATGTTGCGATGAGTTCAGCGTGGGCAATGGAGGGGTTCACAGCAACTCCCATCTCAATCGACGTCGTCATGCTTAAATTTTGACGTTGGTGCGAAGCAAGGCGGTTCTCAATTCGCGCGTGGCTTCTTTGGAAATATCCACCTTTTGAACCGCCAGGTCGAACGAAGAGCCTGGCTTGATGCTGGTGGGCAGTATCTTTTTGGCTGGAAGCTTGGCTGGGTACGTGCCTTGACGTGGACACATGCGAACGGAAAACCCGAATTCTTCGAGCACGCCTTTCGCATACAACTCTGCCAATTGTTGAAACGTCACGTAGGTTGAGCGTTTCACGTCTTTGCGTCCTGGTTGGCTGACGTCGCGAACGAGTTCGAATTTTCCAAGTGAATCGCGTTGGGTATCGGTGAACGGATGCAGCAAGAAAGTCTGACGAACGCCATCCTTTTTGGACACCCAAGTGTGCTCGACGGCTATATCGGTTAACAGCATGTTGTTTTTCCAGCTCCGAGAGCTGCAGGTTGCATGAGCGCATCAGCCGACACATCGCAGACAGCAGATTTTGTTTTCAAAAGACGTCAGCGGGGAGCCAAGTGCCCCTCGGGATGCGGGTTGTTCGTGCGGGCAAAAATCACCCAGAGGGCGGGCACTTTAACTGAACGACCGCCGGTGGTAGATCCCGATGGCACGGCGATGGACCGCTTGGGGTCCCAAACTGCCTGCCAAGGGGGGGCCATTGAAAGCCCGCTGCCAGCCTGTGGTCGTCATTCAGGAGTGGATCTTAGCTCCGCCGCCGCCTGCATTCAGTCCGCGCATGGATCCGCAGCGGCACCTGCCAGCCACCACCCGAAACCCAACAACTTCAGGCACCGATGCAGCCCCGCCTCTTGCCTAAATTCGGCTCTCCACATGCCGTTTGAAGTTGTTCAAGATGGCTTGCCATCCCTCTCGCTGTTGCTCAACGGAATGCATGTCTTCCCCATCAAACTCCACTTTGACTGTGACGCCTGGGGGTGTGGCCGTGAACTCGACGCTGGCCTGTCGGTCGCCGAACGAATATTCCAGCAGGTGATGTACCACCACCCGGGTGTAGGTTCCGGCGAAATCAAAGCCGAAGCTGCCGTCTTTGGCTTCCATGCGGGATGAAAACGCACCGCCTTCTCGAAGGTCAACGCTTGCCTTGGTGGTGTGCCAGTCGTCTGAAGCTGCGTTCCATTGAACGATGTCCTCAGCTGTGGTGTAGGCGTGCCACACGGCATCGATCGGTGCCGTGACTGTGGTTTCAACCGTGATTTTCATGGGTCACTCAGAGGGTGGGTTGGGGATCGGACGTTGGCGCCCATTTTGAAACAAGCGCTTGAGAATTGGTGACCTGCGCGGTGGCAGTTTTTCTGCGGGCCTCCCCCTCAGTCTCACTTCCCATCACCGCCACCGCGCTGTTTCCTCAAGGCCGGCCTTGCAATCCCCAGCTGCCAGGCCCGCCACAACTCCTGGTCCACCCAGGTGTAGACCTCTTTCGAAATCACACTTTCTGCCACCATGGCTTCCATGGCGGCGCGGCCCTGGCGCAGGGCGAACAGCAGCAGCAGGCGGCGCTCCAGGGCCTGGGTGAAGTCGGGGTGGGCGTCGCGCAGGGCCTGGATGGCCTGCTCGGCCGATTGGCTGCGGGCCTGCAGCACGGTGTCGAGCACGCCGGCCATGCGTTCGCCCAGCAGGGGTTTGAGGCGGCTCTGGTTGTAGCGGTGCAGGCGCTCCAGCACGGCGCGGCGGCAGATCAGCAGCTCGAAGCGGTCGGCCAGGGCGGCGGCCAGGGGGCGGTCCAGGTGCAGGTGGCGGTGCAGCCACAGGGCCACCTGGTAGCTGGCGTGCGGCTCCAGGATGCGGCGGGCGGCGCGGTTGTAGCCCAGGCGGCCTTCGTTGCGGGCAGCGTCGATCATGTGGCCGGTGTTGCGCATCATGGCGTCGAGGTTGCGCACACTCACGATGCCGTTGCCATAGTCGGGGATCAGGTCGCGCTCGCGTGTGGCCAGTGTGGTCAGGCCGATGGCCAGGCGTTCGCGCTCGTTCAAATCGGCGGCCAGCGGCGCTTGCCCCAGCGCCAGGCCGTGGCGGTACAGCTGGTTGACCTCGGCCGCGGCCTCGGGCTGAAAGTGGAAGGTGGCGGCAATGCGTTGAACGGTGGCCTCCACCTCTTCGGTGGACAGGTTGATGGCCTGCTGCTGCAAGGCCTGGTCTTGGGTCGACAGCCTGTCCAGCCCCAGCTGGCGGATCACCCAGCGCAGCGAGCTGCCGTTGACCAGCAGGCTGAACAGCACAAAACCGGTGGCGATCACCGACACAAAATGCCGCGTGGCCGCCGGCAGGGCGGTGTTCTCGGCCACGCCCATGGCCAGCACCAGGGTGACGGCGCCGCGCAGGCCGCCCCAGGCCATGGCCAGCTTGTAGGCCGACGAGATGGGGGCGCTCAGGCGCAGCCGGCTCAGCGCGGGCAGCATCAGGTACAGCACGGCCAGCCGCCCCACAAAGGCGGCCACCACGGTGGCCATCAGGTAGCCCACGTCGTGCCAGGCCACATCGCGCAGCAGGTGGGGCACCCGCACGGCGGCCAGCAAAAACACGATGGCGCCGGCCAGCACGGCAATCTGCTGCCACACCAACTGCACGTGGTCCCAGTTGCGGGGCGCCAGCCGGGTCTTGGCCAGGCCGTTGATGACCAGGCCGGCACACACCACGGCCACCACGCCCGACACATCCAGCCATTCCCCCCCCAGCAGGTACAGGGCGTAGGGAACGGCCATGGTCAGCGCCGTCTCGGCCGAGGCGATGTTGCCCATCAGGGGCAGCACAAAGGCCACGGCCCGGCCCACCACCAGGCCCAGCAGCACACCGCCCCCAAATGAGTAACCGAGGCTGGTCAGCCCGTCCACCCAACTGACCGACGCACCGTGGCGGGTCAGCATGCTCATCAGCACGGCGGCCAGGGCAATGGCGGCCGCGTCGTTGAGCAGGCTTTCGCCCTCCACCAGGCGTATCAGCCGCCCCGGCGCGCCCACGTCGCGGAAGATGCCCACCACGGCGGAGGGGTCGGTGGTGGCCACGATGGCCCCCAGCAGCAGGCACACCACCAGGCTTTGCGGGGCCACCAGGGCCAGGCCCAGGCCGATGGCCCCGGTGGCCACAAACACTGCCACCACGGCCAGCAGCAGGATGGGCGCGGCATCTTGCAGCATGTTGCGCACGTCCACCGTCAGCGCCACCTGAAACAGCAGCGGCGGCAAAAACAGCCACAGGTAGGCCTCGGCCGGAAAGTCGGGGCTGATCAGCGGGGCGAAGAAGAAGGCGGCAAACTCAGGCGCCACCGAATCGATGGCCACATAGCTGGCCCCCAGGGTGATGCCCACCAGCGACAGCAGGGTGGATTCGGGGGCACCCATGCGGGCGGAGGCCACCTGCACCAGGGCCACGATGGCCAGCAGGCTGGAGGTCAGGACAAGCAGTTCGGCAAGACTGGGCACGGGGCAATCAGGTGCCGGTCAGGCACCGGTTGTGAAAAGGGGGGGGGGGGAGGGGGATTGGGCCGTGTTGAGCGCCCCGCCTGCGGCAGCTCTTGCCCGAACGTGCCCGGCGCAGCGTGGCTGCATGGCAGCGCCAGACAGGGGCTGAGGAAGGGGGGAGGAGGGCGGCGGCAAGGCATCCATCACGGGCCGTGTCGGGTGCGGGCACCCGGGCAAGGGCCATGATAGCCCCGTCTTCCCCAGGCCTGTCCCTGGCGGCACCGCCTGGATCAAACAAGGCTTGCAAAGAGTGCAAGCCATTGCAAGCAGGGGTGCTCAGATGGCCAAAAGAGGAGCAAAAGAGGGCTCAGAGCGCGCGGAAAGTGCTCGAAAAGAACGCGAACAGAATCCGAAAGGAGGGCAACAGAGCGCTTGAGGCCAAGGCCCCTGGCGCCGCCTCAGGCGGTTTGACGGCTCAGGCGAAGGCGGCGCGGGCGCTTGGGGGGCGCGTGGCGGGCGGCCTCGGGCTGGGCGCTTGCGGCTTCTGATGGCGGGGGCGCTGGGTTGTAGGCAAGGGCTGTGGAGTGGGCGGGCTCACGGGGGGCGTCCAGCAACTGGTCCAGTGCCTGGGCCTGCCGGGCCTGTTCGCCGGCCCGGCCTTGCAGCAGGTGTTGGGCGCACTGGCGCAGCAGCATGGCCATCCAGTCGATGGCCGGGCCTGTGGTGCGGCGGTAGTGCCGCGCTTGCTGCCATACACGCACATAGCAGGCCTGCAGCACCTGTTCGGCCCAGGGGGGCGTGGCCACCAACATCAGGGCCAGCACATACAGGCGGTTGGCGGTGGCGTCGTGCAGTTCGGTCAGGGCCGGGCGTTCGCCTTGGGCGATGCGCTCCAGCAACTGGATCAGGCGGTGGGGTTCGTTGGCGTGTGTCATGGGGCAGGCTGCTTGACCCGTCTTCGTTCGGAAGGTTCCGTTCGTCGCGCGTCTGGAGCGCCGGAAGTGTGCCTCGGTGGCCAATTTCTGGCTGATGCGGCCGGCAATATCCTTGCCTGGGCAGGTTTCATGGCCCGAGCCGCCCGCAGCCTGCCGGCGCCCGGGGCACAATGGCGCGCCCCAGCGCTTGCCTGCTGCCGGGCTTGTTCTCCATGGGTGTGTCGATTGTCTGAACTGCTGCAACATTTTTCGTGGGTGGCTGCCTTGGCCGCCCTGCTGGTGGGCCTCTCCAAAGGGGGGTTGCCAGCCATCGGCATGCTGGCCGTGCCTTTGATGGCCTTGTCGATGTCACCGGTGCAGGCGGCCGTGCTCTTGCTGCCGATCTATGTGGTGTCCGACATGGCCGGCCTGTGGCTGTACCGGCGCGATTTCAGTGCGCCCAACCTGCGCATCCTGGTGCCGGCCGGGCTGGCCGGCGTGTTGCTGGGCTGGGCCACGGCGGCCTGGGTGTCCGACCGGGTGGTCACGTTTCTGATCGGTTTGATGGGCCTGGGCTTTTGCCTGTATGCCTGGCTGCGCCGGCAAAACGAGGCCGCGCCCCAGCCGGTGAACCGGCTCAAGGGCTGCTTCTGGGGCACGGTCACGGGTTTCACCAGCTTCATCTCGCATGCTGGGGCGCCGCCGTTTCAGGTCTATGTGCTGCCCCAGAAGCTGCCCAAGGCCAAGTTTGCCGGCACCGCCACCTTGCTGTTTGCGGCCATCAACCTGGCCAAGATCGTGCCTTACCAGTTTCTGCGCCCCTATTCGGCCCAGGCGCTGTGGGGCGCGGCGGCCCTGCTGCCCTTTGCCCTGGCCGGCACAGTGGCCGGCGCCTGGTTGACCCGGCGCCTGGCCGATGTCTGGTTCTTCCGGCTGGTGCAGGTCGGCCTGCTGCTGGTGTCGGTCAAGCTGATGGTGGATGCCTGGGGCATGGCGCCGGGTTGAAGAGCCCCTCAGCCCTGCCGTGTGGCCATGAGCAGGCTCGCGTCAAAGTGCGCCCGCCAGGCCTGAAACTCTTCCGGCGGCATGGGCCGGGCAATGAAGTAGCCCTGGGCATAGTCGCAGCCCAGGCTGGCCAGCTGGTCCCAATGGGCCTGGGTTTCGACGCCTTCTGCCACGGTTTTGCGCTGCTTGAATCGCTTGATCTCAACTGGTGTGGTGGCGTTCGTCCAGGGCTTGGTGAGCGTTGCGCATGTGCGCACGGATTGGTGCCAAAAGGAATGCCACAGGCATCAGCCAAGAGCGTGTATTGGCGTCACGATCTTTGTGAGTGGGCTGCTCCTTTTC
>NZ_KB906302.1 GCF_000381265.1 Curvibacter lanceolatus ATCC 14669 | reverse complement strand
TCGGCCAGTAGCCGCTTGAGCTTGGCGTTCTCAGACTCCAGCTCTCGCAGGCGTTGGGCCTCCGAGACCTGCATGCCGCCGAACTTGGCACGCCACTTGTAGAAAGTCGCATCACTAAAGCCGCCGTTGCGGCAGAGTTCCTTGATAGGCATGCCTGCCTCAGCCTGTCGAAGGAACCCAATGATCTGTTCCTCGCTGAATCTGCTCTTCTTCATATCCGTCATTCTCCAGTTGGTTGACGGACTTCACTAACTTCAGGTTGGTACGGCTGGGAGGGGGCAGGTCACAATGCACCGCTTCAGCCAGAGACAAAACTTGACGTTGGCAAGCTACTGTCTAACTTCACGAAGGTTCAGTACGCCGGATATAGCGGCGTCCAGCTCCCCGAATCCTACAATGGGCTCGGGTACCGGAACCTTCTGTACATCCTGCTCAAGATCGTTGGCTTCTTCCGCGAGTACCGAGCACATGCGAATGCCCCGGGTCTTCAGCTCATAGTAATAGAGGAGCCAGAAGCCCATCTGCATCCACAAATGCAAGAAGTCTTCATCCGGCAATTGCCGGTGATAGTCAAGAAGCTCTGCAGCTTGGAAGGAGAAGATGTCTCATGGCCGGTGCAATTCATCGTCTCAACGCACTCGCCACACATTGCGAATGAGGCTCGCTTCAACACAATCCGCTATTTCGCTGTAACGTCAACAGATCTTCCTATTGGCGTGCGCCGCACTCAAGTCAAGGACCTCAGTAGCGACCTCGCGGGATTGAAGGGCCCTGCTTCTGACTTCCTGCACCAATACCTTACGCTAACACGTTGTGACCTCTTCTTCGCAGATAAGGCCGTGCTGATCGAAGGGACGACAGAGCGACTGATGTTGCCCCAGGTAATACGCTCGCTCGATGCAGTCGATTCGACCTTGAAACTTGGCAGTCAATACATCACGATCATGGAGGTTGGGGGAGCCTACGCACAGCTTTTCATTCCGCTCCTCGAGTTCCTGGACTTGCGCAGTCTGATCATCACCGATCTTGACGCCGTCAAACGCAACGCAAATAAAAAGCTCGAAGCTTGCCTTGTCCATGAAGGGGAGAGCACCAGCAACTCATGCATTAAGCACTGGTTCAACACAGCCCAAGCCACGGTCCCAATGCCAATGGCGTCTACTGGGGGGCCTGCCACACCAGCTCTAGCCCAGCCACAAGCGGCTCCGGCAGCCTCGCCACCGGGGGTGGCTGTGACCGCCACGGAAATTGCTGACGACGATGAGGAAGAAGTTGCGGATGGAGTGACCATATTTCCTCTGTCGACGGCATTAGCTGCTGACGATGCTGCCAAGACCCGAGGCAACCTGCGCCTAGCGTATCAAGTACCAGAAGCGGTTAGCGGGCCGTGCGGCCGGACGTTCGAAGATGCGTTTATTCTCGCCAATCAGACCTACTTCGGCATTACTGGCGCAACTCATGAAGCGCTTGCGAAAGCAGCCCAGGACAAGGCCGCCAAGCAGAAGAAGTCCAAGTTCGCGCTAACCTACGCAATTGAGAAAACCAGATGGAGTACGCCACGATATATTGAAGAGGGCATGCGCTGGCTCGCCTCAAACAATGCCGCTGCCCCTGAACTCTGCGTGGGGTTCGCCGGAAAGGCGCAGGCCTCCAAAGCTATCAACATGCCAACTTCAGGTGAAGCCAAGTGAGCGATGTCACCCAACTCAATCCAGCCGAGGCCGCGGCTGCGGCCTCATGGCAAGCGCTGAAAGGCTGCCTCGACGATGGATCGAGCTTCGTGTTCGAGGCAGGTGCAGGCGCCGGCAAGACGTACTCACTGATCGCAGCACTACGTTACATTCTGAAAGATCGGACGCGAGAACTTCAACGCACGCACCAGCAAGTTGCATGCGTCACCTATACCAATGTCGCACGGGATATGATCCTCGCACAAACAGACGGCGATCCGGCGATCTTCTGTAACACCTTTCACGCGTTCGCATGGATGCTCGCCAGCCCGTTTCAGAAACGGCTTTGCGAACTTGTACGTACTCTGCCGGGCTGGGCAGATCGTGTCGAGGAACTTAACGCAGCAAACATCACATCCGTTGGATACGCTCTCGGTCGACGCTCCGTCGAAGATGGCACAGCGAACCTTCACCACGACGACATCTTTCCGATATTTATCGATCTGATGCAATCTGTAAAGTTCCGCAATTCAGTGGTGTCGCGCTTCCCGCTCATTTTCGTCGACGAATACCAGGACACGAACGCCAATCTCATCGAATGTTTCAAGGACCAGTTCTTAGACAAGCCGTATGCTCCGCAATTCGGCTTTTTCGGTGACCACTGGCAGAAAATCTATGGCGATGGCTGCGGTTCGATCACGCACTATGCACTGAAGCGCATCGACAAGAAGGCTAACTTCCGCAGCGCAAAGCCTATTGTCGACAGCTTGAATTTAATCCGCCCCGAGCTCGCTCAGGCGGTAAAAGACCCGGTTGCACCGGGAGAAATTCATGTCTACCATACTAATGGATGGGGTGGGGCTCGACTTACGGCGAACCACTGGCAGGGCGATCTCCCTGCGCCCGAAGCCGCACGAGCATTCAGCAATGTACGCTCCGAATTGGAAGGTATCGGATGGGACTTTGCCGGTGACACAAAGGTCCTGATGCTGACCCACAGGGCGCTTGCGTCACAGATTGGCTATAACTCAATGCGGACTGTGTTCCAGTTCAACGACTCCTTCACGCGTAAGGCCAACGAGGTGATCGCTTACTTTCATGAGCATCTTGAACCAGCAGTTCGTGCCTACCTCGCCAAGAGGTTCGGTAGGATGTTCGAAGCAATTGATGCCGAGCGCCCGTTAATAAAAGGGCCGCGCGACAAAACTAAGTGGTCAGACGTTATGAGACGGCTCTGCGAACTTCGTGACACAGGAACCGTCGGCGACGTAATCGCACATTTGTCTTCTTCAGGCCTACCCATCCTCTCAGACGCCGTCGTACGTCAAGAAAGGGCACTTGCAGACGCACTTGCGGGCGGCGAACAACTTACAGGACGAATCAAGGAACTCCATGCGCTTCACGAAGTATCCTACCAAGAGATCATCGCTCTCTGCAAATATCTTGATGGCCACTCGCCTTTCGAAACCAAGCATGGTGTAAAGGGCAACCAGTTCGAAAATGTCCTCGTCGTTTTTGGTCGTGGCTGGAACGAGTATGACTTCAACCTCTATCTTAAGATGGCCGGGAACCCCGGCCTGATCGGCAATCGAGCAGCGGACTACGAACGCTACCGCAACCTTTTCTATGTCACGGTATCCCGACCGAAAAGGCGCCTGGCGCTCCTCTTCACGCATCGCCTTGAGCCAAGCGCAATGGAAACACTGGCAAGGTGGTTTGCGGGCCACGCGATCCGAGATATCGGCCCAACATTATGAGGGTCTTAGAAGGCTATTTAAATACTAGCTTCTGGCGTATCCCCCAACAGTCCATAACCATCAAAGCCTTGGCCAATAAGCATTGGCCCAGCGAGCAAGCCCACATCATTCTGGAGTCTCCTGGTTTTCGATAGACAGCTTCAACTCAGAATTGACTCTTTGGGATTATTTTCCCAATCCGCCAGGAGCACCTTTAATCGTTTTCAACCGCAGATTATATTTCACTGCAATGCCGGCATTCCCGATTATCAAAATAGGTCGCGCGATACATCATTATTTTTGCACCCCAAATATCAAGTATACACAGAGTGCATACACAGGACTCCCACGCACATTCCCGCAAAAATAGCCCAAAATGGAGTTTATTATCTCTCAAAAAAAGCCACACCAATCACGAAGAGTGGGACGTGGTTATAGTCTATGCAGCAAATAGGCATTCGATAGACAGGACCATCCCTTCAAAAGATGGTTAGCACTTTATGCAGGCCACAATGAATAATCACATCATTCACCTCAAGCACTGCTACATAGATAACCCCCAAGCCATTTGGAACGTTTCATATTACGGAGTTGACTACGAACTAAAGTTCACTCATGAAACATTCGACGAAGGCAAGATAATTATCATTCGCTCCGAAATCGGCTTTATCGACAGCAACACCTTTCTTTCATGGCTATCAGTTTTTTTTGGCGAAGACTGCACCGACCCCTTTCAGAGACAAGATACCAGGAGTTCATTTAACAGGGGTAAACTTCAGGCTAGTCAGAAGCTACTTCAAGATTTTCTAAACGCAGCCTTTCTAAAGGAAGAAAACATCCCAACAGATCGGGATAAAATTCTTTTTAGGCAGACCATGAATTACTATTTAGCAGGATTGAGAAGTGGAATATCAATGATGCCACTTACCATTGGCTTTTTTGGACTTTCAATGGAATGCGTCGGAAATCTTGTTTCAGATCAAAACAGCGAATATCACACGCTAGGCTCTTTTGCATTTGAAAAACTAATAAACAAAAGCTTTGAACCATTTAAAAAAGATCGAGAACACGGAAAAAATTATAGAACATGGCAAAAATACATTAAGATCGACTCAAAATTAGTGCATTTCATTCGAAATGCAGTTTATGGACATTCACTCCTACACATCCCAGATGAGCGCCAAAAACTAGTTAAAAATTTACATCAATGGCTAAAAATGGCTGGCGCATCTGATAAAGATGCAGAGTTCTGGTTTAAAGCAGAACGACTCGAGATAGACTTTCAAACCCATGCACCCGGACTATACAAAATAGGCTTGAGAAGCGCTAGGCTTCTTATTTTCCTGTATCTAGGAATAATTGATTCCATTCCATTCACCGAGCACGACTACCACCCCTTTGGAGAATTCCCTAAAAACCAAACAATGAAGTTCAACGGCATGTCAATCTCAATATCAATTGTTAATTAATTGTTCGTTTTCGGCGAATCGATCAAAAATTAAAATATGATCACGGTTGGCCAAGCCAGTCAATCTGTGGCTTACATCATAGTGGATCCACTCAAGCCAACTGGCCGTAATCGCAATGTGTAATGCATGCAATGCACCCCCTGCGCACGTACGCATTGAATGAACGCCGGCACCCTTGGATCGAGATCGGCATTGGCACTCACCAAGATAAGAACATGTTCCGCCTTTTGCATTCTTCGCTCGAGAGCAATGACTCAAAAAGTAGAACGCTTTCAACATAAATCCTTGATTTTATTGATCTTTCCTCCAGACTCAAAATTCCCCGCTGAAAGGCGTATCAACTCCATGACTAAATGACTACTAAGTGTCGAATTTCTCGATTTCATCTTCGATGCAGGCATTTTCAAACGCAAAAAAAGGGGCTTAACGCCCCTTTTATCCAGTTTCCGGTGGTATCTAGTTGGTCAGCAAGGATTGATAATGCCGACCTTGCAACTGGCTCCAGGAGCGATGATTGAATTCACTGCACATGTGTTTGTCCCTGCATCAAAGGAGCCAAAACAAGCACCTGACCCAGTCTCAGCTGTAATCTTGAAAGTGACAGCAGTCGTGTTTGTAATGTCATTCGTAGTGAAAACATTCAAACCACCCGGGTTGTTGGGAAAAACTGTAGCAGTAAAAGAGCTACCGGCGGGTGTGTCAAATCTATAAATAGCCACTGCGTTTGCCACCTTTACAAAACTGCCATCGGAGACCGCTGCTCCAAGAAATGACGCCGCAAGTAGGACGGGAAGGAGACTCTTACTAATGCCCTTCCTTTTGATTTGCCTAACGGCGAAAACAGCAATAACGACCGACATCAGTACCATGACCCACTCTGTCATTGTTGGAACAGAAGTCGCGTCGGCACCCCCACCTAGCGGCACATAAGTGAGAGACACCGATTGCGCGTATGCCGCAAAAGGCAAGACCGAAGCGGCCAGTAGAGAAGCTTTCAGTCCTAGTTTTGTCAAATTACGCATGTTTGCCCCTATGTTTCAAATGCTTACATCATAGCGGATCCATCCAAGACAACTAGCCGTAATCGCATTGTGTGATGCATGGCAATGCCCCCTACACACATACGCATTGAATGAACGCTGGCACCCTTGGATCGAGATCGGCGGTGGCACTCACCAAGATAAGAACATGTTCCGCCTTTTGCATTCTTCGCTCAAGAGCAGTGACTCAAAAAGTGGAACGTTTTCAACATAAGTCCTTGATTTTATTTATCTTTCCTCCAGACTCAAAATCCCCCGCCGCAAGGCGTGCCGGTTCGATTCCGGCCCCGGCACCACTTACACATCGATCAAGCACTCAGGTGCGGCAGATGGGTAAGAGCAAAAAGACCTTGAGCATCACCAGCCACCCCTTGAGGTGGCTTTTTTGCGCCCTCGCCTATCGCCTATCACAATGCGGCCCCGCTGGCAGCAGCACGCTGAAGCACCCGGCCGGCCTGGTCGCCTGCGCCTCGGGCCTCGGGCTTCTTGATTGCAGCCATGACCTCGCCCGCCTTGAGTGACGCCATGGGACGCGAACCCAGTGAGGGAAAGATGTCGGCCTCCAGCGACGCCCGAATGCGGCCCTGTATTGACCCAGCACTTTCTGCACAGGTCAGGCCGCTAACGCATAAGCCTCAGCGGGGGTCTTCATTTTCAGCGCCTGGTGAGGGCGCCGATGGTTGTACCAACTGATCCAGTCCGCAATCACTCGGCTGGCGTGCTGCAGGGTTTCAAACCTGTGGCGATGAACGCATTGGTCCTTGAGCGTGCGGATCACGCGCTCAACCATGCCATTCTGCTCAGGGCTGTAAGGCGTGATGAACTCCTGCTGCAGGCCGTAGCTTTTGACCAGGGCCGTGTAGCTGCGGCTGGTAAAAACCA
>NZ_KB906301.1 GCF_000381265.1 Curvibacter lanceolatus ATCC 14669 | reverse complement strand
CACGCCCACCCGGCCCCCCAAAACCCTGGGCGTGCAGGTCTGGGCGGCCTACAGCCCCCAGCGCAGCTGGGCCAGCATCGTCAAAGAGTTTGAAGAGGCTGTCTCGGCCCTGGAGAAGGGGGACCCAGGCCCCATGCAGCTCTTCGTCAACGAAACCCTGGGCGAGACCTGGGAGGTCAAAGGCGAGCGCAGCGACGAACACGCCCTGCAGGCCCGGGCCGAAGCCTTCCCCCTGTGCCAGGTGCCCGTGGGCGGCCTGGTGCTCACCGCAGGCGTGGACGTGCAGCGCAACCGCTGGGAGATTGCCGTCTGGGCTTGGGCCCGGGGCCTGGAGTCCTGGCCGGTGGACCACCACATCATCGAAGGCAACCCGGCCAGCGAAGAGGACTGGCAGCAGGTCACCACCTACCTGCAGCGCCGGTATCCCCAGGCGTATCACGCGGGCAGCCTGGGCCTGTCGGGCATCTCCATCGACTCCAGCGACCAGACCCAGGCCGTGTACAACTGGGTGCGCAAGAACCAGCACCAGCTCCCGTGCCTCAGGGCTGTGAAGGGCCGAGGCGAAGAGGGCGTGCCGGTGCTGGGCCCGGCCAGCATCCAGGACATCAACTGGAATGGCCAGAAATGGCCCCAGGGCGTGAAGCTGTGGAACGTGGGGGTCGACACAGCCAAAGACCTGCTGCTGGGCCAGCTCGCCATCGCCACCCCGGGCCCGGGCTATGTTCACTTCAGCCAGGACCTGCCGCGCGAATGGTTCGAGCAGCTCACGGCCGAGCAGCGCATCCTGGCCAAGCTCAATGGGCGCGACACCTACCGCTGGGTCAAGCGCCGCCCGCGCAACGAGGTGCTGGACTGCCGCAACTACGCCCTGCACTCGGCCATGAGCATCGGGCTGCACCACCACAGCGACCGCAAGTGGCAGCAGATCGAGGCCGCGGTGCAGCCGGTGAATGCGGACCTGTTCAGTGCTCCGCTGCCGCCGAACGTGCCCAAACCTACGAACACGCCGGCCCCGGCCATCTCGGTGGTCAATGAATCGCGCCCGGCTCGCACCGAAGAACCCCAAGACCGCGGCTACGCCCGCCGCCGATCCCCGGCCCCCACCTTCACCCGCGCCTGGTGACCCCAAGCCTTCACGAATTCACCCTCATGAAAATCCACGCCCAGATCAACTTCCCCGACCCCGCCCGGCTGGTGGGCGAGCTGGCCAAGCAAACCCGCTTTGCCCTGAAAATCGCCCTCAACACCACCGCCACCCAGGTGCGCGATGGTCTGCGCTCCGAGATCCAGCGCACCATCGACCGGCCCACGCCCTACACCCTGAACAGCCTCTTCATCCGGGCCGCCACCTCCCAAAACCTGGAGGCCACGGTCTGGCTCAAGGACGAACGGGCCACGTCCAATGCGGGCACGCCGGCCACGCGCTACATGCTGCCCCACATCGTGGGCGGGCAACGCACCCTCAAGCGCTTTGAACGCGCCCTGCAGATCACCGGCCAGATGCCCAAGGGCTGGTACGCGGTGCCCGGGGCCGGTGCCCGGCTCGATGCCTTCGGCAACATGAGCGCGGGCCAGATCATCCAGATCCTGAGCCAGTTGCGGGTCACTCTCACCGCGGGCTTCACCCGCAACATGTCGACGGACGCCCGCAGCAAGATCGCCGCCCAGCGCCGGGCTGGTGGGCGCTTCTTCGTCGTGATGCCGGGTGCCAAGGGCCTGCGCCCCGGCGTGTACCAGCGCGAGTTCATGGGCCGCCAGGTCACCCCGGTGCTGATCTACGTGACGGCGGCCAATTACAGGAAGCGCCTGGCGTTTGAGACGGTGGGGCAGCGCATTGCGGATGCGCACCTGTTGAACAACTACCGCCAGGCGTATGCGCAGGCCTTGGCGACGGCCCGATAGGGCTGCGAGATAGGACCGTGAGATAGCCAGAAACACACACCCGCTCTGACCGATGACCCCTGAAACCAGCACCCCTCAACCCAGCACCACCAAAGCCACCCCAGAGCCCGACCTGGTGGATCGGATCTTTGCCTACCTTGAGGCAGAGCTGCCCCAGGCCCTCCGAGACGTTGACCACCTCAAGGCCAATATCCGGGCCGAGTTCGGGGGCCTCGATTGGTACATCCCTATGAAGCCGCGGGCGGCTCGCCGGCAGCGACAGCAAGAGGTGCTGCGCCTGTTCAATGGGCGCAATGCTGAAGAAGTGGCCCGCCAGCTCAACATCAATCGCGCAACGGTCTACCGCGTGGTGAAGAAGGCCAGCCGGCGCTGAGGGCTCGCTCCCCAAGCGCAAATCGTCGCGTGTTCCCCTGGAAATGCGACAGCAGTCTGGATAAGTTGGCCGGACAACTCTCTGAACCTCCACCTCCACCTCTACCCCCTATGGCCTACACCCAAACCGACCTGGACAACATCGACACCGCCATTGCCACCGGCGAGCTGGAAGTGGAGATCCACGGCCCCAACGGCCTGCGCAAGGTGCGCTACCGCAGCATAGGCGAGCTCAAGTCTGCCCGCGAGCACATCGCCAGCCTCCTGACCCGTGCCAGCTCGCCCCGCAACCCCGGCGCCTGGCGTGTCGGCTTCTCCACCTCGCGGGAGTAAGCGCCATGGCCAACCTTCTGGATCGCCTGATCGGCGCCTTCAACCCCCAGGCCGGTCTGCGCCGCCACCAAGCCCGTGAGCTGCTGCAGCGGGCCTACGAAGGGGCCAGCACCCGCGACGGCTGGCGGCCCCGCCGGGCCGGGGCCAGCGCTGACACCGACCACCGGGCCGATGCCGCCACGCTGCGCGTGCGGGCCCGCTCCCTGGTCAAGAACACGCCCTACGTCGCGCGGGGCCTGGGCTCGATGGTGGCCAACGTCATCGGAACCGGCATCAACCCGCGCAGCCTGGGCAAAGATGCCAAGCGCATCACCGCCCTCTGGCAGGAGTGGGCCAAGGTGGCCGACGCGGATGGGGTGCGTAACCTGGGCGGCCTGCAGGCCGCTGCTTACCGGGCCATGGAGCAAGACGGCGAGGTGCTGGTGCGCCTGCGGGCCCGCCGGCCCAGCGATGGCCTGCCCGTGCCCCTGCAGCTCCAGCTCTTGGAGATCGACTGGCTCGACAGCGCCAAGGTGGGAACCCATGGGCCGAACACCATCATCAACGGCATCGAGTACGACCCGCTGGGCAAGCGGGTGGCCTATTGGCTGTTTGACCAGCACCCGGGTGAAGTCCTGGGCCCGCGCATGGCCAGGACCAGCAGCAGCCCGGTGCCGGCCGAACGCATCATTCACCTCTTCAACCCCGAGCGGCCAGGGCAGGGCCGAGGTTTCACCCGCCTGGCACCCGTCATCAGCCGTGTGCGCGACCTGCAGCTCTACGAAGACGCCGAAGCCCAGCGCAAGAACCTCGAATCGCGCCTGTCGGTGATCGCCAGCGGCGATGTGAACTCCATGGGCCCGCTGGGCCCAGAAGATCAGCGTACCCCAGACCAGAGATCCGAATCAGGCGACCTGGGCACCTTGAGCAGTGGCTCCATCATCCAGGTCCCCTCGGGCCTGAACATCACGACCGTCCAGCCCACTGCGGTGCCGGGCTATGTGGACTACGTGAAGCTACAACTGCATCTGATCGCGGCCGGCATGGGCATCACCTACGAGATGCTCACCGGGGACGTGCGTGAGGTGAACTTCAGCAGCGCCCGCGTGGCCATCCTGGAGTACCGGCGCAACGCGGAGCAATTGCAGTGGCTCACGCTGATCCCGGGGCTGTGCGAGCCGATCTGGCGAGCCTTCATTGATGCGGCGGTGCTGGCCAACATCCTGAAGCACCCGGATTACTCTTGCGACTGGGCGACGCCGAAATGGGATTATGTGAACCCGGTGCAGGACGTGGCGGCCGAGCTCGATGCCATTGCGGGCGGGCTGTGCACCATCAGTGAAAGTCTGCGCCGGAGGGGCATGGAGCCGGAGCTGTTCTTTACGGAATACAAGGCCGACTTTGAGAGGCTGCAGCGGGATGGCACGCTGGACTTTTTGATGATGTTGCAGAAGGGGCGGACGATGGGGATCGCGCAGCAGCAAGATTCGGTGCAAAACGGGAAAAATGGGCCTTGATTCGAACGAGTGCAACTTCGAACGTTATGGCCCTTCCGCTTGTTCAAGCGACCTTGTGTTGATCCGGTGTGGACGCATGCTGGACCCGAAATAGAAAAGGCACCCTAAGGTGCCCTGATCCAGAAACTACTGTCACTCAGGACATTTTTCGTCTCATCGCAACCAGGCCAAGCATGGCCATCGCGGCGGCCAGCACGGCCATCGCGTACTCGCTCAACGTGGGAACTGTGGCTGGTGCAACAGTACCCGTAGTCACGACGATGGTATCTCCCGATGTGAGCGTGATGGTCTTGGTTGTGCCTGCGGTCAGCCCTAGCGTCGCGAGAGTCTTCCCGTTGAAAGTCGACGAACTAGAAATCGGACTGAGCGAAACGTAGCCGGCGGGCAGATACAACGTGTTACCAACTGCATAGACTGGAGAACCAGTTGCCGCGTCCGCACTCGTACCAGCGCCAGAGGTCAGACCCGTCACACTTGATGCAATTCCAGTTCCTATGAGGCCGGCGGGAGCAGTTCCAATGCACAAGGCGGAAGGTGTGATGAGCCCGTTCGCACAAGACGAGTTTGTCACAGACAGTGTCATGCCAGTCGTGTCGATTGAGCCGCTCCCTGTCATCACAACGTTCGCGCCGTTTTGGACAATATTGACGGTGTAGGTTGCCTGTGCTGCACCTACGCCGGTAACCAAAGCCAACATTGCCAATAAGTTCCGAAACTTCATTTGCATCCCCAAAAAATGTTACAAATTGATTCTACTTCGGCGAAGCCATGTTCAGTCATTTTTCAAATTAGCAGCATAAGAAAAAACGGGTTGATTTCTCAAGTGTGGTTTGAGGGAATTACCCGACGGTACTTGCGACCCCAATAAATCGTCGCACTTTCCCCTAGAAATGCGACAACTCGGACAGCACGATCAGTGCATGTCCGAGACCCCAACCCCTGAGATCCAGACCCGCCGCGAGGCCCTGCCACTCGCTGGCCGCCAGATGGAACTGCGCGGTTTCCAGCGCTCACAGGCGGACAACTCCGCCCCTGATTCCTCCCCCCTCGCCACCGCGCAAATCGTCTTCACCACCGGTGCGGGCGTGAAGTGCTTTGACTGGTTCCGCGACCGGGCCTATGTCGAAGAACTGGTGGTGGAAGAGGGCGCTATCCGCTTGGATCGTCTGCGCCGGGGGGCGCCGCTCCTGAACACCCACAGCCAGTGGAGCCTCGAGGCCCAGCTCGGCGTGGTCGAAAACCCCATCATTCAAAACGGCCAAGGCACCTGCAGCGCGACCTTCTCGCGCCGTGAGTCGGTGGCTGGCTACGTGCAAGACGTGGCTGACGGAATCATCCGCAATGTGTCGGTGGGCTATGTGCGCCATCGCATCGAGATGGTGGCCCCAGCGAACGAGGGCGAGCTGTGGCGTTACCGCGTGGTCGATTGGGAACCTTACGAGGTCTCCCTGGTGCCCATCCCCGCCGACATGGACAGCCAGATCCGCTCCGGTGCTGGTGCTGCTGGTGCGACTTCTGCCCCTGGCGCCGATGGCGCAGCCCCCTCAGACCAGGCCTTCCAGCTTCGCACCTTCCCCTGCGAGTTCATCGAGACCCGCGCCCATTCCCTGCCCACGGTGGGCCTCTCCGCCGAAACCCAAACCCGAAAGGATTCCTCCATGCCTCAGAGCACTGATGCCGGCGGCAGCACCGCCACGGCCCCCGCTTCTTCGTCCTCCTCGTCCGCAGCCCCTGAAGCCGGCACCGTCGCTCAGCGCAGCCAGGCTGATGCCGCAGCTCAAGCAGCCATTGCCGCAGCTTCTGCCGCCGCCGACATCACCGATCTCTGTGCCCGCCATGGTGTGGCCCACCTGGCCGCTGGCCTGATTCGCTCGGGCAACTCGGTGGAGCAGGCCCGCAGCTCGGTGCTCGATGAGCTGGCCCGCCGCGACGCGGCCAGCGGTGGCCACCGAAATGTCCAGGGCGGGCAGGGCGGCCAGATCCAAACCGTGCGCGATGAGATGCAAACCCGCATGGCCGGCATCGAGCAGGCCATCTTGCACCGCGTCGCTGCGCAAACCCAGTTGGACGACAACGGTCGCCAGTACCGGGGCATGAGCCTGCTAGAGCTGGGCCGCGACTTCCTGGAGGGCCACGGCGTCAGCACCCGCGGCATGGACCGCCTGACGCTCGCCACCCGCATGCTGCACTTCCGAGCCGGTGGCATGAACACCACCAGCGACTTTCCGTCGCTGTTTGCCAACGTGGCCAACAAGCGCCTGCGCAGTGCCTACGACGAGAACCCCGGCACCTATGCGCTCTGGGCCCGCCGCGCCCCCAATGCGCCCGACTTCAAGAACATCACGATCACCGCGCTCTCGGCCGCCCCCGACCTGCTGCGCACCAATGAACACGGCGAATTCAAGTACGGCTCGATGAAGGACGGCGCCGAGTCCTACCAGGTGCTGACCTATGGCCGCATCGTGTCCCTGTCGCGCCAGGCCATCATCAACGACGACCTGCGGGCCTTTGACCGCCTGGTGAGCGCCTTCGGCTTTGCCGCCCGACGTCTGGAGAACCGTCTCGTCTACGCCCAGCTCACGGCCAATGCGGCGCTGTCTGACGGCACCACGCTCTTCCACGCGGATCACGGCAACCTGGGCACCGGTGCTGGCAGCGCTCTGCAGTTCACAGCCCTGTCGGCCGGCCGCACCGCCATGCGCCTGCAAAAGGGCCTGGCCGGTGAAGAGCTGGGCATCGCGCCGAGCTACCTCATCGTGCCCGCGTCCCTCGAGCAGACCGCCTATCAGCTCACCAGCAGCAACTACGTGCCGGCCCGCCAGGCAGATGTGAACGAGTTCCGCAGCGGCGGCCGCACCTCGCTGGAGCCCATCGTCGAGCCCCTGCTGGACGGCAACAGCACCACCGCCTGGTACCTGGCTGCGAGCAATGCGCAGGTCGACACGGTGGAGTACTGCTACCTGGACGGCGCCGAAGGCCC
>NZ_KB906300.1 GCF_000381265.1 Curvibacter lanceolatus ATCC 14669 | reverse complement strand
GATGCAGAACGGATACATCGAAAGCTTCAATGGCAAGTTCCGCGACGAGCACCTCAACGAGAGCTGGTTTGAGACCTTGCACCAGGCCAGAACATCCGTGGCCATCTGGCGCACGGACTACAACGAAGTCAGACCACACAGCAGCCTGGGCCGCATACCACCGGCTCGTTTTGCCGAGCTGCATCGCCAGCGCGCTGGCGATGCAGCTCAACAACCTTCAATTCAAAAACAAATCGATTAACCTTGAACTTGGACTTCCACTTTTGATTGGTACGTCTGTAGGGGGCAGGTCACTCCAGCGCACCAGCCAAATTCACATGGCCTGTTAGGGGCCAGTGCTCTAGTTCCAAACTGCGGTCGTGACGCGTATCAGATCGCGGAGGATGGTCCTTCAAAAGTAGCGACTCGGAACTGATCGCATCGGCGATAACCGCTCAGTGCTACCAAAGTACGAGAAGAGAAGCTGCCCGGCATATCAGAAACCGAACAAAAAAGCATGACGGGTTGAGTGATCGGCACATATTCAGCCCGCACTCACTTGGCGAGTACGACGCCCCGTCCTTCTCCGCAGTCGGGGCCGCCAAGCCTTAACGCCCGGCCGTATTCGATGGTCTATCTCATCGAGCACTTCCCTAGCCTGGTATGCATCGATTTCGACGAGCTGTTCAAACATCTGCAACCCCATAAGTTCCACTCCTTTTGTACGGTGGAGTGTGATTGCTAAATCCATCATTTCTTGTCCTGCTGTCACTAATGATGATCCGGCGTCCTGAAGGCGGTCCCGCCAGAGTTGGATAAGTTGGGATGCAATCTGAGCCACGATGTCTGCGTGGTTTGGAAGTAGCCCCTCCAAGCGTTCCACCACATACGGCTCCTTGGGCGCTGGAGCGTGGTTGATGCATGCTGCAATTCCTCTCATGAGTCGTACCGTGTCGGGTTCGGGCGCCAACTTGTCGACCAACCTAAACACGGAAAACACCTGATGCCACACGGCGGTCTCATTCCTGGTTAGTAGGCGGAGGAGCAAATCAGTGGTAGCCGATCGGTACTCCGGTTTGCCCCACAAAATACCTGCCGCCGTGGCCGCTGCTCCGGACCGAGCATCCGAGAGTAATTCATCATTAATGATCTCGCTAAGCCACTTTCTAGCTTGGACGGCGTCCGGGTTAACGAGTCCAAAAAGCGCTACCAATTCGCCAAATCCTATGCGGGAAGCAAGGTTCCCAGAATATTTCCAGCGGGCAAGATTTTCAATGACTTGGTCCATCGCACTCCAATGAACATTCGCCATAAATTGGGTTGCCTCACGACTTCCATCAATTTCGGGGATAGAGAGAACCTCTCCGATAAAGTCGGCTCCTTCCTTCGAGTCATGCCTTGGCAACGACACTAGATCGGGTAGTAAACTTTTCCAAATGTCCTTATTTTTGGAGTATTGGAGATATTGGCGTAGTAGGCTAGTTACGGTGGCAAACTCCCCCCGTTGAAGTCGCGCCGAAACAATTACCGACAGGATGGGGAAGTCTCCATTCGGTAAAACAGAAATATGTCCATGTCCGGACAGAGGAAAGTGTTCAGCTTCCTGTCCACGCTCTTTATCTTTCATCGTGAGCTCTTCTGCAATATCGAGGGAGAGCTCCTCCCCGGATCCATCTATCGAAGCGGCCACCCAGCGCTCAAGCATGGCAAGAACATCATCGTTGATGGTCACATTTTTGTTGAGCAATTGTCGAACAGCGCGACAAGCGGAATCTTTAAATTCACCCATGCCGAAGCCTCGCTTGTCAAGGTCGAGAACTATTGCCATCAGTCGTTCCGGCGCGAGGCTGCCAGCGAGAGCTTCAAGTGCATAGCCTGCAGGCCGTTGACCAAAATCGGGAGTCAGAAATCCAATTACTTCAATCGCTCGGTCTGTATGACTCTTTGCGAATTCCGCAAATTCTCGGGCTAGCTGAACGTTCCCGCCGCGTCCAAAGTACTTAGGGTGGCCCCAGCCTGTCGCGTCAGGAATCTCCATGAACGCGTTGACAATGTCATCTGTCGACGCTCTGCTGAACTGAGCTGCACTCATAGGCGATCCAACGAAGCCATCAATGAAATCTTCATCTGGGCGGGGACTGCGAGGAGTAGCTCTCGCAGCTTCAGCTAGTTCCCGTTGAACATCTAATGGGCGCTGAGCGTCCGGTAGGGCGCTCAACAACATGATGCGTGTTTTCCGAATCACCTGGTTCCAGGTTCGGATTTTTTTTCCACTGCTCATGTCAGGAGGTCGGGCAGGAGCGAACTCTCGTACTCGTGCTACATATTGTTCAATCTCTTCAGAGGTCCACCGCGTCGCACAGGCTTTAACAAGCGCAAGCGTGGTGCTTGACGGATCAGAAACGCTTCCGAGAAAGTAGCGCCTCTCGTCGGCTAGCAGGAACTGCAAGGCTTCTGCTGAGGATTTGTTGGGGTTGTGTGCCAACGCGTGGGCAATAAGGCGTTGCACTGGAGCGAGAGCAACGTGCGCATGGGTGGCGACCCACCGGCAAACCACTTCTGGTTCTGTATCAGCAAGGCGCTCAACTGCAATCGCAAGCGACTCCAGGAGAGGCGGGGGCTCTAATCGTTCGCGTCGATCCTCTCCATCGAAGCGATAATTCACCGAGTATGGCAACGAATATCCGAAGTTTGGTTCGGTTGAGTCACCTATGTCCTTCATGTCTTGGAAAGCTGTGAGGTACCAGGTCCATAGACGATCTAAGAAGTGAGCGGGGACTGCCGCCGCAATTTCTGGAACACTTCCCCATTGACTTGCGTTTTCGAGGAAATCAGATAGAGGCTTCGATGGTCTATGCAACATATACCACTCAACGTCGCGACCCTCGTCGGCGGCTGATTTATCGGTGGTCAGCTCTTGTCGTCGTATCGCATCAGACTTTGCACGAGACCATTCAGCTTCCAGGAAGATACTTAGGAGGTCGATAGCAACCATGGGCTGGCTCGTACCAAGAACTGACACAAAATGATAAGCCTGAGAAACACCGATCTCGGTCCGAGCAGCAATCTGTTTCACCACCTCCAATAGTTCTGCGGTCCATTCGGGAGTTTCTTGGAGTACGAACAATGTAAGGCGGTCGTTCTCTGTGTCTGATAACCAGGCATGACGAAGCAATGAGAGAACCTCACTTGAGTTGTGCTGCCATGCGGCAACTAGGAGTTCGACGCAAAGGTCTCTGGTTGTAGGCGCAGACATCGCTTCCTTTATGAAACCGCTATGGAGGCGTTCAAACCACCCCGGGCTACCGGTTATGGCCTTCAAAACCATGGTACGAAAGTTGACGTTGGAGGCGGCTTCAAGCAGCAGAATTTCTTCGTGGGGTACGGGGGTCGGCTGGGACCCCATGAACTCAATCAACAGATAGCGAACATGATTGCGCAGTGTAGGTGACTCCCAGATAGCAGCCAATTCCACCTGGTATGTGACTGGCTCGACTGCACGGAGGTATGTCAAGGCTGCCCAAATTTTGGGACGCACGAACAGCGATTTTGAGCGAGCAGCGACATATGACGACAGTCTTCCATCCTGTTTTGCAAAGCTGCGTGCAAGAACGTGTTCGTAAATGGTCTGGTGAGAGAAGCCAATAGCGCCTTCTGTACTTTTGGTCAGGATGCCCACCGATTCAAGTACATGCATTTCCTCGATGCGGTCGTCGAATCGAGAAGGCGCCAACCATAGCGACTCTGTGTTGGCCATTCGGTCTGCAATGTCGTAGGCCAAATTGGCCACTCGGCCACCGTTCTGCACATGCAGTACGTGCACGGTCCAAAGCCTGTCGAGCATCGCGGAATAGTTGGCAAAGGGTTCATCAATTCCAGCGGCCCGGAGCTGCAAATAGGTGTTGAGCTGCTGCGGCACTCGCATGACTTCTCGGGCATCTGAGTTCCACCCAAAAGAGCTGATGCCGTTGGATTCAAGGATTGGCTGTATCACCTCCCAAGACGGGAGCTCCAGGGTCAGGCTTTCAGCCTCAATGCTGGACAAACGCATGTCGTGCGTGTACTCGAACGTCCTGGACGAGACGATGATACTGAGGCCCTCAATTCGACTTACCACCTTCACCAGATTGAGTAGCACACTGAGACGACTAGTCTTAGTGTCTAGATGTCCAGCCAATGCGTCGAGTTGGTCAATCAATAGAACAACAGGTCCCTTTGTCGCTAGCTGCATTAGCATCTTTGAGGGTAGTTCGGGTAGATTCAACTCACGTCTTAAATCCTCTTCGCTCTCCACGCCAGCACTAAGAAGGTCACTTTTGATCGCCAGTACATCTATACCGACCATCTCAGTCAGTTCAGTTCCAAGACTCGCAAGGAGCGCAGATTTACCTGAGCCAGGCGCACCAAGAAGTGCAACGGCGCAGTGTTTACTGGCTTGAATAGTCTCAAGGAGTTGAGCTACTTCCGGGCGGGTGAGATGGCTGCCATCAGTTAGATTTTTCGGCCAAGCAAGAAGGCTTCGCGATGCCGTGCGGAACGATTCTCGCCAAACGACCCCTGTTGTTAAATCAACGTCAATCGGCATGAGGATTGGGGTTCCATGCGAATTCGTGTTGTCTAAAATGAGTTTATCCAATTTGTCGTCGAGCAATTTAATGCTTTTGGTTGTCTCTTTTTGGCTTGTAACAAATAATGCTGCGGTTCCCTTGTCTTTTATGTTTCCATTAATGTTTGCTGCCAGCATGGCGCCGATCGACATGACGACTGGCTCGGCTTCTTGTGAGCTGGAAAAGCCAACTTCGATGAACGACGCTTGCAATCGATTAACGGATTCTTCTGGCCGCGCCGCATCCAAGGCGATCGATGACGCTAGTTGTTGGAGGTCGGATTTCACATCAGGCATTCGCAACCAAGCTCGTACGCTGGGATTTCTAATGAAGTCTGGGGTCACCAGCTTGCATATGGCCGCATCGTAGGTTCGCGTAAATATGGAGTCACTCGGCTCTGCCTCAATCAGTCGCCGAAATACGTCGTCGAATAACGCTTCATCAATTGGCCTAAATTTTTCGGGCGCCTGTGCTGCGGCCTTCTGAGCCGCTAGCGGCTTAATAAACGGGATGGCTTTGATCGCCATGGTGCCAATCTGCTTGACGAGGAGGAGTGCAGTTCCTAGGACGGTGCTCATGGGTTCGAAAGCGCATTGTCGGTGCGCCCTATTGAGGGGTTGTTAACTATATCGCCGCCGACAAGCGGGCTCCGTAGTGATCTAGGATTAGCTTTATTTATACGAACAGTTCCTGATCGAACCGCCCCAGTCGAGTCAGAACCAAATGGCATTCAGTAAGCGACATGTTCGAAAAGTGAGTGGCATTTTGGGTATCGCCTCTTGGAGGATTGCTTATAGCCGAAAAACGTGAGTCCAAGACGTTGGATATCACGTCAGGCCCCGTCCAGCAGCCCCTAAAACAACACCTTCTGCGCACTCGTCAGCCCCACAAAACTCTCCCCCAAGGGCTGCAGAATCGCATCGGCAATAGGCTGGAGTTGCTTGGCGAGGTAGTGCTCATAGTCAATGCGCGAATGCCTCGCCTCCAGGGGCTCGGGACCGCTTTGCGTCATCACGTACTGGATCCAGCCACCGCGCTGGTACTGCTGGGGGCGGTTCAGCCGGGCGTTGTGGGCGTCGGCGATGCGCGCTGCGCGCACCTGCGGAGGGACGTTGACCTGGTAGGCGTCGAGCCGGTGGCGCAGGCGTTTGCGGTAGACGAGCAGGGCGTCCATCTGGCCCTCCAGCATCGAGCGTGCATAGTCGGCCACGAAGGCCCGGTAGGGCTCGCCATGGAAGATGCGCGACAGCAGGCCCTCCTGAAACTGGCGTGCCAAGGGGGTCCAGTCGCTGCGGGCCATCTCCAGGCCGCGGTAGACCATCTCTTCGCGCCCGGCTTCATCGACGCTCAGGCCGGCATAGCGCTTTTTGCTGCCGACGTCTGATCCTCTGATGGTGGGCATGAAGAACTTGGCGTAGTGGGTGTCGAACTCGATTTCGAGAAAGTTCTCCAGTTGCTGCTCTTCGCGCAGTTTGTGGGTCCACCAGGTGTTGATCTGCTGCACCAGGCTGGCCGCCATGGCGTGCGCCTCGGTGTTGGGGTAGGGGCGTTTGAGCCAGATGAAGATCGAGTCGGTGTCGCCGTAGATGACCTGGTAGCCGCGCTGCTCCACAAATGCCCGGGTGAGCTTCATCATCTCGTGGCCGCGCAGGGTCACGGCCGACACCAGCTTGGGGTTGAAGAAGCGGCACTCTGACGCGCCCAGCACGCCGGCAAACGAGTTCATGAGCAGCTTCAGGGCTTGCGACAGCGGCTGGTTGTGGGCCCGTTTGGCCTCGTCCCGGGCGTTCGACAGGGTGGTCACGATGCCGGGCAGGCAGTGTTTCTCGCGCGAGAACAGCGTGCCTTGCGGGCCTTGCACCAGCCCGGTATCGGTCTCCGCGTTGGTGCCCTCGGCCAGGCCCACAGGGTCCACCAGAAAGGTCCGGATGATGGAGGGGTACAAGCTCTTGTAGTCCAGCACCACGACCGAGTCGTAGAAGCCCGGCGTCGAGTCCATCACATAGCCGCCAGGGAAGGCCTTGGCCGCGATGTCGCCCACGTTCGGGGCCACGTAGCCCAGGCGGTGCATGCGCGGCAGGTAGTGGTGGCTGAAGGCGGCGATGGAGCCCCCAAAATGGTCGATCTGCAAACCCGTTGTCTGTGCCCGTTCGAGCACAAAGGGCAGCAGCTCCAGTTGGTCGAAGATGCGCAGCACCAGCGCGCAGTCGCGGATGTTGTAGCTGGCCAGTGCCGGCTTGTCTTGCTGGTAGCGGCGCTCGATCTCGGCCATCTTGTCGTAGGCGTCGCCGATCTCCTTGCCCTCGCCCAGCAGTTGCTGCGACACCGCTTCGAGGCTGAACGACGGAAAGCTCCACATGCCCGCCCTCAGCGCTTCGATGCCATCGACCACCACGCGCCCAGGCATGGGCGCGAACAGGTAGCCCTGACGGCCCGGGTGCGTACGCCATGCGATGGGCCGCCGCTCGCGCCCCAGCAGCAGCGGCACGGCGTTGGCATCGGCCGCCTTCTGCAGCACGCGCAGATCGAACTGGATCACGTTCCAGCCGATGATGACGTCGGGGTCATGGGCTACGATCCAGGCGTTGAGCTGCTCGATCAGCTCTTGCCGTGTGGGGCAGTAAACCAGCCTGAAGTCTTTCGGTGGCGCTGCCGGCTCTGCGGCTTGCCCCAGCATGAACACCACCCTGTCGCCGGCACTGTCGAGTGCGATCGAGTACAGCTCTTCGGTGGCGCTGGTCTCGATGTCCAGCGACACCACCTTCAACGTCGGGCGCCAATCGGGCGCAGGCTTCAACCTGCCGTTGAGGAGGGTCGACCCCTCGCGAAGCCCCCCTTCGACCAGCACACCGGCGGTGATGATGTATTGACCCAGCACTTTCTGCACAGGTCAGGCCGCTAACGCATAAGCCTCAGCGGGGGTCTTCATTTTCAGCGCCTGGTGAGGGCGCCGATGGTTGTACCAACTGATCCAGTCCGCAATCACTCGGCTGGCGTGCTGCAGGGTTTCAAACCTGTGGCGATGAACGCATTGGTCCTTGAGCGTGCGGATCACGCGCTCAACCATGCCATTCTGCTCAGGGCTGTAAGGCGTGATGAACTCCTGCTGCAGGCCGTAGCTTTTGACCAGGGCCGTGTAGCT
>NZ_KB906299.1 GCF_000381265.1 Curvibacter lanceolatus ATCC 14669 | reverse complement strand
GGGCCTTCGGCGCCGTCCAGGTAGCAGTACTCCACCGTGTCGACCTGCGCATTGCTCGCAGCCAGGTACCAGGCGGTGGTGCTGTTGCCGTCCAGCAGGGGCTCGACGATGGGCTCCAGCGAGGTGCGGCCGCCGCTGCGGAACTCGTTCACATCTGCCTGGCGGGCCGGCACGTAGTTGCTGCTGGTGAGCTGATAGGCGGTCTGCTCGAGGGACGCGGGCACGATGAGGTAGCTCGGCGCGATGCCCAGCTCTTCACCGGCCAGGCCCTTTTGCAGGCGCATGGCGGTGCGGCCGGCCGACAGGGCTGTGAACTGCAGAGCGCTGCCAGCACCGGTGCCCAGGTTGCCGTGATCCGCGTGGAAGAGCGTGGTGCCGTCAGACAGCGCCGCATTGGCCGTGAGCTGGGCGTAGACGAGACGGTTCTCCAGACGTCGGGCGGCAAAGCCGAAGGCGCTCACCAGGCGGTCAAAGGCCCGCAGGTCGTCGTTGATGATGGCCTGGCGCGACAGGGACACGATGCGGCCATAGGTCAGCACCTGGTAGGACTCGGCGCCGTCCTTCATCGAGCCGTACTTGAATTCGCCGTGTTCATTGGTGCGCAGCAGGTCGGGGGCGGCCGAGAGCGCGGTGATCGTGATGTTCTTGAAGTCGGGCGCATTGGGGGCGCGGCGGGCCCAGAGCGCATAGGTGCCGGGGTTCTCGTCGTAGGCACTGCGCAGGCGCTTGTTGGCCACGTTGGCAAACAGCGACGGAAAGTCGCTGGTGGTGTTCATGCCACCGGCTCGGAAGTGCAGCATGCGGGTGGCGAGCGTCAGGCGGTCCATGCCGCGGGTGCTGACGCCGTGGCCCTCCAGGAAGTCGCGGCCCAGCTCTAGCAGGCTCATGCCCCGGTACTGGCGACCGTTGTCGTCCAACTGGGTTTGCGCAGCGACGCGGTGCAAGATGGCCTGCTCGATGCCGGCCATGCGGGTTTGCATCTCATCGCGCACGGTTTGGATCTGGCCGCCCTGCCCGCCCTGGACATTTCGGTGGCCACCGCTGGCCGCGTCGCGGCGGGCCAGCTCATCGAGCACCGAGCTGCGGGCCTGCTCCACCGAGTTGCCCGAGCGAATCAGGCCAGCGGCCAGGTGGGCCACACCATGGCGGGCACAGAGATCGGTGATGTCGGCGGCGGCAGAAGCTGCGGCAATGGCTGCTTGAGCTGCGGCATCAGCCTGGCTGCGCTGAGCGACGGTGCCGGCTTCAGGGGCTGCGGACGAGGAGGACGAAGAAGCGGGGGCCGTGGCGGTGCTGCCGCCGGCATCAGTGCTCTGAGGCATGGAGGAATCCTTTCGGGTTTGGGTTTCGGCGGAGAGGCCCACCGTGGGCAGGGAATGGGCGCGGGTCTCGATGAACTCGCAGGGGAAGGTGCGAAGCTGGAAGGCCTGGTCTGAGGGGGCTGCGCCATCGGCGCCAGGGGCAGAAGTCGCACCAGCAGCACCAGCACCGGAGCGGATCTGGCTGTCCATGTCGGCGGGGATGGGCACCAGGGAGACCTCGTAAGGTTCCCAATCGACCACGCGGTAACGCCACAGCTCGCCCTCGTTCGCTGGGGCCACCATCTCGATGCGATGGCGCACATAGCCCACCGACACATTGCGGATGATTCCGTCAGCCACGTCTTGCACGTAGCCAGCCACCGACTCACGGCGCGAGAAGGTCGCGCTGCAGGTGCCTTGGCCGTTTTGAATGATGGGGTTTTCGACCACGCCGAGCTGGGCCTCGAGGCTCCACTGGCTGTGGGTGTTCAGGAGCGGCGCCCCCCCGGCGCAGACGATCCAAGCGGATAGCGCCCTCTTCCACCACCAGTTCTTCGACATAGGCCCGGTCGCGGAACCAGTCAAAGCACTTCACGCCCGCACCGGTGGTGAAGACGATTTGCGCGGTGGCGAGGGGGGAGGAATCAGGGGCGGAGTTGTCCGCCTGTGAGCGCTGGAAACCGCGCAGTTCCATCTGGCGGCCAGCGAGTGGCAGGGCCTCGCGGCGGGTCTGGATCTCAGGGGTTGGGGTCTCGGACATGCACTGATCGTGCTGTCCGAGTTGTTCCGTTTCCAGGAAAAGTGGGACGACTTTTCTTAGAGTCGAGTAAACCGGCTAGGCGCTATTGTTACCACGACAGTTGATAACCTTCTGGCCGAGACATTTTGAAGTAGTCACCAGAGAAGGTACCCAAACACAATGCACATGGCTCTAGTTTGACTCCAACCCGCTTGCTAGCAAGCTGCCCATAGCACACTAGCTACCTACAGCTCATCCGGCCTCTGATGAGCTCTCCTTCGATAGCTGCTCGTGGGGAGATAAGAACTCAATGTCGCTCGAGAACACGGCAAAGAAAGCGACGTACATGCGTTGATCCAATTGCACCGACGGCGTTGACATCGATCGACCAAAGCCCGGGCGGCGGCGCACGAGGTTAACATCATCGGATAAGGAAGGAAAAAATGACTCAAAAACTGCTAAACGCTGTGGTCCACAAACTTGAAAAAGCTGCTGGAGCCCCTGCTCGAATAGTCGAAGCACGCGCTAGCTTAGATATCCAAGACGAGCCACTCCAGACCCTAGTGAATCAAGTTCATGCCGTATATGGCAGTCGAGAAGCGAAAAGCTATGGGAAGTTTGACCCAGAACTCTCCCCAGTCTCTGCCGAATTACACCTAAAATCCCTTAGAGACAATGAAAATGCGGATTTTTTAGAAATATCAAAGCAATTAATGAGGGTATTAAAAGACAAATCCGATGGCGAGAACTTCGCAACAGGTGGTCATGTATTAATTGCAGATTCTAGCGCTGCCAACGTTCGCTGGGCAGTAGTCGTCATATTGAACAATAAAGCCGGAACGACTATCAATGAAGATTTGAAAGTTATCCAATCGCCATATCTTGACGTCGATGGAATCCGTTTCGCAGGACGAGTTAATCTTACGACCTGGGGTGAGGGAAACACGGAACGATACATTAGCTTTCTCAAAGGAAAAAAGAACGAGGTCTCTCAATATTTCCAAAAATTTTTGGGCTGCTCAACTGTTCAAGAAGACCTCAACGACACACGCAACCTTGTAAAAGCAGTAAAAGAATTTTCAGCAAAACAAGGCTTACCGAAAGCCGAGCATGAAAATTTGCTTAGAGAAGTATATAAATTTGCGGAAGACAAAGCCACTGCAAAGCAGCCGCTTGATCTTTCTGAGTTGGCCAATCGTGTTTGGCCAAGAGAACCAGCCGAATTAAAAAATTCTTTCGCACAAGCTGACCCACCGATAGCAGATGGATTTATTCCTAGAAAACGAGGACTAGATGGCTTGACCCGTTTCTCGGCAAAGGCATCCAACTGGAAGCTTGAATTTGACCGCGAGGCAATTCAGGATCATACTATTCGATTTAACCCGGACGATGAAACACTCATCATCCAAAACCTACCACCAGAAGTCCTTGCCAATTTGCGCGCTGAGTTTTCCGTAAATGAAGAAGAAGAAAATATCGCTGATTGATTTGACGACACTGTTTCGTCAGATGCAGTCTCGCCAGTGGCGTGACGGAAGACTGCATGGCGAAATTGAAGTCAAGGATACAGCAATGGCTGAGCTTCTTCGGGAGGTTCTATCCGAAGGTAATGCGGATGCTTTTCCATGCTTGGTTGAACATGGCGACTCAGACTCCATCAATGTTGGAGACGTCCTTCACTTGGGTTTTGGGTCTCCTCGTACTAGCATTGGTTTGGTGCTGGAATCGATTGAGGCATTACTTCGAAATCGTGAAATCGCTGCAGGCACAGCAGAACACAGTTGGTATGTAGTTAACGAGGATATTGGCAGCTGGGAGACCAACTCCGATCTTTGCTCTCGCATTGAAGCCATCAAAAAATTAGTTTCCGCATTTGAATCCTCTGCTGCGTTATTTGACCATCGCAAGAGCGTATTAATATTTTTGCGAAATGGAAGATTTGACGTACCAATTAGCTATAGCGCAGACACACTACTGAAATTTGATTTGGTCGCAGCCCGCAGTTTAGCTGAGGCACTTGAGCTTAACGATGGACACAGCACCCAGCGCAGAGAAATATGCTGCACTGCCGTTTGCGAACTACTCGCCAACACACCGAGCGAAAACAGATTCAATCAGCTATTGATAAAAATAGCAGAACTAAAAGTTCGCTTTGACGATGGATACAGATTATTCGCAGCATCATTCTCATTTGACAAAATTCGAGACGAAGCTGAAGAAATGCGTATTGAATACACAGCAAAAATTCACAAAACACTTGCCGATATACAAGGTCAACTATTAGGCATACCAATATCAACTATTGTGGTGGCCACCCAGTTCAAAGAAGTTACAACAACACCCGGCCAACTCTGGATAAATATTGCCATAATGGTTGGCGCAACCATATTTTGCGCCCTATTATTTATAGCACTATGGAATCAAAAACACTCTCTGGATGTAATATCAGAGGAAGTTGATCGTAGCGAAGCGTCATTGAAAAAGCAAAATGTTGAATTAGCCTCAAGATTCAGCGAAATATTCAACAAACTGAGATCTCGCATATTCTGGCACGAGGTGGCCCTATCCATAATTGCTCTTATAGCTATTGTTGCGTGGATTCTAGGATTTGCTGTTTTTTGGATGCTCACTCAAGCAAAACTCTAATCTTTAATCTATACCTTTGCCTCACTCTGCATAGATGGCTGTCCGTGCCCCGCGCCCATCGTCCGCCCCTTCTGCAACATCATCAGAAAGTCCAGCGTCCCATCCCGCTGCAGCCTCTCAAAGTCGGCCTTGTACTCGGTAAAGAACAGCTCCGGCTCCATGCCCCGACGGCGTAGGCTTTCGCTGATGGTGCAGAGCCCACCCGCGATGGCATCGAGCTCGGCCGCCACATCCTGCACCGGGTTCACGTAGTCCCACTTCGGCGTCGCCCAGTCGCAGGCGTAATCCGGGCTCTTCAGGATGTTGCCCAGCACCGCCGCATCAATGAAGGCCCGCCAGATGGGCTCGCACAGCCCCGGGATCAGCGTGAGCCACTGCAACTGCTCAGCGTTGCGCCGGTACTCCAGGATGGCCACCCGTGCGCTGCTGAAGTTCACCTCACGCACGTCTCCGGTGAGCATTTCGTAGGTGATGCCCATGCCGGCCGCGATCAGGTGCAGTTGCAGCTTCACGTAGTCCACATAACCCGGCACCGCATTGGGCTGGACGGTCGTGATGTTCAGGCCCGAAGGGACCTGGATGATGGAGCCGCTGCTCAAGGTGCCCAGGTCGCCTGATTCGGATCTCTGGTCCGGGGTGCGCTGGTCTTCTGGTCCCAGCGGCCCCATGGAATTCACGTCGCCGCTGGCGATCACCGACAGGCGCGATTCGAGGTTCTTGCGCTGGGCTTCGGCGTCTTCGTAGAGCTGCAGGTCGCGCACCCGGCTGATGACGGGTGCCAGGCGGGTGAAGCCCCTGCCCTGCCCTGGCCGCTCGGGGTTGAAGAGGTGGATGATGCGCTCGGCCGGAACCGGGCTGCTGCTGGTCCTGGCCATGCGCGGGCCCAGGACTTCACCAGGGTGTTGGTCAAACAACCAATACGCCACCCGCTTGCCCAACGGGTCGTACTCGATGCCGTTGATGATGGTGTTGGCGCCATGGCTGCCCACCTTGGCGCTGTCGAGCCAGTCGATTTCCAAGAGCTGGAGCTGCAGGGGCACAGGCAAGCCATCGCTGGGCCGACGGGCTCGCAGGCGCACCAGCACCTCGCCGTCTTGCTCCATGGCCCGGTACGCAGCCGCCTGCAGGCCGCCCAGGTTGCGCACACCATCGGCATCGGCCACCTTGGACCATTCCTGCCACAGGGCAGTGATGCGCTTGGCGTCCTTGCCCAGGCTGCGCGGGTTGATGCCGGTTCCGATGACGTTGGCCACCATCGAGCCGAGGCCTCGCGCGACGTAGGGTGTGTTCTTGACCAGGGAGCGGGCCCGCACGCGCAAAGTGGCGGCATCGGCCCGGTGGTCGGTGTCGGCGCTGGCACCGGCCCGGCGGGGTCGCCAGCCATCTCGGGTACTGGCCCCTTCGTAGGCCCGTTGCAGCAGCTCACGGGCTTGGTGGCGGCGCAGGCCGGCCTGGGGATTGAAGGCGCCGATCAGGCGATCCAGAAGGTTGGCCATGGTCCATCACTCCCGCGAAGTGGAGAAGCCAACACGCCAAGCGCCCGGGTTGCGGGGCGAGCTGGCCCGGGTCAGGAGGCTGGCGATGTGCTCGCGGGCGGATCTCAATTCGCCAATGCTGCGGTAGCGCACCTTGCGCAGGCCGTTGGGGCCGTGGATCTCCACTTCCAGCTCGCCGGTGGCGATGGCGGTGTCGATGTTGTCAAGGTCGGTTTGGGTGTAGGCCATAGGGGGGGGAGTGGTCGGGGTTCAGGGTGTTGCCCCGCCAACTTATCCAAGCCGCTGTTCCATTTCCAGGAAAGGTGGGACAACATTTGAACGATGGCTACCGGTTCCCAGGCTGTTTGAGAATTCGGTAGACCGTCGTTCGCCCGATGTTGAGTTGCCGGGCCACCTCGCTGGCGTTGCGCCCGTTGAACAGCCGCAGCACGTCCTGGGCCCGTTTGTCACGCTCAACACGGGGCAGCGCCGGGATGTAGCACTCGATGCCAGCAAACTCCGACCGGACGTCGGCTTTGAGGCGATCGATGTTGCACATGGCCCGGGAGGCCTCCGGCAATTGGGATTCGAGGTAGGCAAAGATCCGGTCCAACAGGTCAAGTTCAGTGATGGGCTCAGGCGTGGTCTTGGGAGGGGTCATTGCTGAAGTGATTCGGCAGGAGAAGAGGCAAAAGAAGAGAGGAAGGCAGTTCGGCTTATCGCGCTGTGGCAAGCGCCTGCGCATACGCCTGGCGGTAGTTGTTCAAAAGGTGCGCATCCGCAATGCGCTGCCCCACCGTCTCAAACGCCAGGCGCTTGCGGTAATTGACGGCCGTCACGTAGATCAGCACCGGGGTGACCTGGCGGCCCATGAATTCGCGCTGGTACACACCCGGGCGCAGGCCCTTGGCGCCCGGCATCACCACAAAGAAGCGGCCACCGGCCCTGCGCTGGGCGGCGATCTTGCTGCGGGCATCCGTCGACATGTTGCGGGTGAAGCCTGCCGTCAGCGTGACCCGCAACTGGCTCAGGATCTGGATGATCTGGCCTGCGCTCATGTTGCCGAAGGCATCGAGCCGGGCCCCGGCCCCTGGCACCGCATACCAGCCCTTGGGCATCTGGCCGGTGATCTGCAAGGCCCGTTCAAAGCGCTTGAGGGTGCGTTGCCCGCCCACGATGTGGGGCAGCATGTAGCGGGTGGCCGGGGTGCCGGCATTGGAGGTGGCCAGTTCGTCCTTGAGCCAGACCGTGGCCTCCAGATTCTGGGTGGTGGCAGCCCGGATGAAGAGGCTGTTCAAGGTGTAGGGCGTGGGCCGGTCGATGGTGCGCTGGATCTCAGAGCGCAGGCTGTCGCGCACCTGGGTGGCAGTCGTGTTGAGGGCGGTCTTCAGGGCAAAGCGGGTTTGCTTGGCCAGCTCGCCCACCAGCCGGGCGGGGTCGGGGAAGTTGATCTGGGCGTGGATTTTCATAGGGTTACCAGGCGCGGGTGAAGGTCGGGGCCGGAGATCGGCGGCGGGCGTAGCCGCGGTCTTGGGGTTCTTCGGGGCGGGGCGGGCTTGGCTCGGGGGCCACCGGGATGGCCGGAACCTTGGCAGGGAGCGGCGCACTGAACAGATCGGCATTGACCGGTTGCACCGCCGCCTCGATCTGCTGCCACTTGCGGTCGCTGTGGTGGTGCAGCCCGATGCTCATGGCCGAGTGCAGCGCGTAGTTGCGGCAGTCCAGCACCTCATTGCGCGGGCGGCGCTTGACCCAGCGGTAGGTATCCCGCCCGTTGAGCTTGGCCAGGATGCGCTGCTCGGCCGTGAGCTGCTCGAACCACTCGCGCGGCAGGTCCTGGCTGAAGTGCACATAGCCCGGGCCCGGAGTGGGGATGGCGAGCTGGCCCAGCAGCAGGTCTTTGGCGGTGTCGACCCCCACGTTCCACAGCTTCACGCCCTGGGGCCATTTCTGGCCATTCCAGTTGATGTCCTGGATGCTGGCCGGGCCCAGCACGGGCACGCCCTCTTCGCCCCGGCCCTTCACAGCTCGCAGGCACGGGAGCTGGTGCTGGTTCTTGCGCACCCAGTTGTACACGGCCTGGGTCTGGTCGCTGGAGTCGATGGAGATGCCCGAGAGGCCCAGGCTGCCCGCGTGGTAGGCCTGGGGGTAGCGTCGCTGCAGGTAGGTGGTGACCTGCTGCCAGTCCTCTTCGCTGGCGGGGTTGCCCTCGATGATGTGGTGGTCCACGGGCCAGGACTCCAGGCCCCGGGCCCAGGCCCAGACGGCGATCTCCCAGCGGTTGCGCTGCACGTCCACGCCGGCGGTGAGCACCAAACCGCCCACGGGCACCTGGCACAGGGGGAAGGCTTCGGCCCGGGCCTGCAGGGCGTGTTCGTCGCTGCGCTCGCCTTTGACCTCCCAGGTCTCGCCCAGGGTTTCGTTGACGAAGAGCTGCATGGGGCCCGGGTCGCCCTTCTCCAGGGCCGACACCGCCTCTTCGAACTCTTTGACGATGCTGGCCCAGCTTCGCTGCGGGCTGTAAGCGGCCCAGACCTGCACGCCCAGGGTTTTGGGAGGTCGGGTGGGCAGGCCCTGGCTGTCGCGCCAGACGCGGTCAGGGCCGTAGCGCTTGGCGGTCTTGCTGCAGACCCAGGTGCCGGCCATGGGCTGGCCGCCGGGCAGGTAGTCAGCCTGGGTGATGGGCTCGCGGCAGTGGGGGCAGATGTGGCGCACGGTGTCGGGCTGGCCACGCTGCCATTTGAAGCCGTGAAGACTTTCCTTGCCGCCCCACATCAGTGGGTGCTCGGCATCGCAGTGGGGGCACGCAATGTGGAAGCGCACATAGCCTTCGGAGTTGTCGCAGGCGCGTTCAACGTGGCACAGCCCCTTAACCCCCGGGGTGGAGCCGCCGACAAACTTCGGGTAGGCCGCGCCTTCAAGCCGGCCCTTGGCCAGGCCGCCGGGGTCGCCGGACTTCTCGATCAACTGGTCGAAGGCGCTCCACTCGTCCAGGATGGCCACGGCCACCGTGATGCGGCGATAGGCCCGTTTGGCTTTGCCCCCGAGCAGGTGCAGCACGCTGTCGCGGAAGGGCTTGAACTTGATGGTGTCTTCGTTGGCCTTGCCCTGTTTGCGGGCCTTGCGCACGGCCTCCACCGCATCGAGCACGGGGTCGATCTCGCTTTTGACGTAGGAGTCGCGGTCATCGTCGGTGGGCTGCCAGAGAGCCTGCTTGCGGCGGCGGTGGGCGATGTTGTAGGCCACGAAGGCCGTGATCATCTTGGTGTAGCCGACCCGCTTGGACTTCATGACGGCGAGGTCTTCGATGCGGTCGTCGCTCATGAAGTCCAGGATGCCGGTCTGGAAGGACCAGCCAACCCAGCCGCCCTTTTGGTGGGAGCTTTCGCCAGCGAGCTTGAAGTGCTCGGAGGCCCATTCGCTCAGGCGCTGGGGGACTTCGGCGCGGAGGCTGTCCAGGCCCAGGCGGACCGAGCGCACGATGGCCTGGGCGGTTTCGTTGTGCAGGGTGACGGTGGCCGTGTTCAAAACGGGAGCCCTTCGGTGTCGGTAGTGGAGTCGTCGTCGGAATCGGCATCGGCCATGGCTTCCACCTGCTCGGTGACCAGGCGGGCGGT
>NZ_KB906298.1 GCF_000381265.1 Curvibacter lanceolatus ATCC 14669 | reverse complement strand
GTTTCCAGCGCTCACAGGCGGACAACTCCGCCCCTGATTCCTCCCCCCTCGCCACCGCGCAAATCGTCTTCACCACCGGTGCGGGCGTGAAGTGCTTTGACTGGTTCCGCGACCGGGCCTATGTCGAAGAACTGGTGGTGGAAGAGGGCGCTATCCGCTTGGATCGTCTGCGCCGGGGGGGCGCCGCTCCTGAACACCCACAGCCAGTGGAGCCTCGAGGCCCAGCTCGGCGTGGTCGAAAACCCCATCATTCAAAACGGCCAAGGCACCTGCAGCGCGACCTTCTCGCGCCGTGAGTCGGTGGCTGGCTACGTGCAAGACGTGGCTGACGGAATCATCCGCAATGTGTCGGTGGGCTATGTGCGCCATCGCATCGAGATGGTGGCCCCAGCGAACGAGGGCGAGCTGTGGCGTTACCGCGTGGTCGATTGGGAACCTTACGAGGTCTCCCTGGTGCCCATCCCCGCCGACATGGACAGCCAGATCCGCTCCGGTGCTGGTGCTGCTGGTGCGACTTCTGCCCCTGGCGCCGATGGCGCAGCCCCCTCAGACCAGGCCTTCCAGCTTCGCACCTTCCCCTGCGAGTTCATCGAGACCCGCGCCCATTCCCTGCCCACGGTGGGCCTCTCCGCCGAAACCCAAACCCGAAAGGATTCCTCCATGCCTCAGAGCACTGATGCCGGCGGCAGCACCGCCACGGCCCCCGCTTCTTCGTCCTCCTCGTCCGCAGCCCCTGAAGCCGGCACCGTCGCTCAGCGCAGCCAGGCTGATGCCGCAGCTCAAGCAGCCATTGCCGCAGCTTCTGCCGCCGCCGACATCACCGATCTCTGTGCCCGCCATGGTGTGGCCCACCTGGCCGCTGGCCTGATTCGCTCGGGCAACTCGGTGGAGCAGGCCCGCAGCTCGGTGCTCGATGAGCTGGCCCGCCGCGACGCGGCCAGCGGTGGCCACCGAAATGTCCAGGGCGGGCAGGGCGGCCAGATCCAAACCGTGCGCGATGAGATGCAAACCCGCATGGCCGGCATCGAGCAGGCCATCTTGCACCGCGTCGCTGCGCAAACCCAGTTGGACGACAACGGTCGCCAGTACCGGGGCATGAGCCTGCTAGAGCTGGGCCGCGACTTCCTGGAGGGCCACGGCGTCAGCACCCGCGGCATGGACCGCCTGACGCTCGCCACCCGCATGCTGCACTTCCGAGCCGGTGGCATGAACACCACCAGCGACTTTCCGTCGCTGTTTGCCAACGTGGCCAACAAGCGCCTGCGCAGTGCCTACGACGAGAACCCCGGCACCTATGCGCTCTGGGCCCGCCGCGCCCCCAATGCGCCCGACTTCAAGAACATCACGATCACCGCGCTCTCGGCCGCCCCCGACCTGCTGCGCACCAATGAACACGGCGAATTCAAGTACGGCTCGATGAAGGACGGCGCCGAGTCCTACCAGGTGCTGACCTATGGCCGCATCGTGTCCCTGTCGCGCCAGGCCATCATCAACGACGACCTGCGGGCCTTTGACCGCCTGGTGAGCGCCTTCGGCTTTGCCGCCCGACGTCTGGAGAACCGTCTCGTCTACGCCCAGCTCACGGCCAATGCGGCGCTGTCTGACGGCACCACGCTCTTCCACGCGGATCACGGCAACCTGGGCACCGGTGCTGGCAGCGCTCTGCAGTTCACAGCCCTGTCGGCCGGCCGCACCGCCATGCGCCTGCAAAAGGGCCTGGCCGGTGAAGAGCTGGGCATCGCGCCGAGCTACCTCATCGTGCCCGCGTCCCTCGAGCAGACCGCCTATCAGCTCACCAGCAGCAACTACGTGCCGGCCCGCCAGGCAGATGTGAACGAGTTCCGCAGCGGCGGCCGCACCTCGCTGGAGCCCATCGTCGAGCCCCTGCTGGACGGCAACAGCACCACCGCCTGGTACCTGGCTGCGAGCAATGCGCAGGTCGACACGGTGGAGTACTGCTACCTGGACGGCGCCGAAGGCCCGGTGATCGAGACCGAGGTGGGCTTTGAGAGCGACGGCGTTTCCTACAAGTGCCGCGAAGACTTCGCCGCCAAGGCCATCGAGCACCGAGGCCTCTACAAGGCGGCCGGCGGTTAAAGCGCCCAACACCTCACCCAACCCTCCATCCCTTCAGGAGACCCTCCAATGAAAAACTTCATCCAGTCCGGCGACACCGTGCCCCTGCCGGCCCCCTATGCCGTCAACGGCGGCGACGGCCTGCAGGTCGGCGCACTGTTTGGCGTGGCCACCAGCGCAGCCGCGGCCGGCGCCTCGGTCGAGACCAACCTGATCGGCGTCTATGACCTGAACGCCCTGAGCGCCGATGTGGGCGCGGCCGGCACCAAGGCGTACTGGGACAACGCCAACCGCCGCGTCACGGTGACGGCCGCGGGCAACGCCCTGATCGGTGCGCTGCTCTCGCCCAAGGCGGCCAACGAGACCACGGCCCGCGTGCGCCTGAGTGGCGTCGCCGTCTGAGCCCGCTCTGACACCAACCAGATCTGACCAGGTGACCAGCGCCATGCCCAAACCCTTCGCCCTCCTGGAGGCCCGCACTGCAGCCGCCGCATTCCGCCGGCTGTCGAACTGTGCCGCCTTCATAGAGAACGTTGCGGTGGACGCCATCTTTGCCAACGGCTATGCCGCTGGCCAGGTTGGCGCCCTGGGCATGGCCTCGTCACAACCGGCACTCGCCCTGCCCACGGTCCAGGTCCCTGCCAACCCGGTGGGCCTGCGCGTGACGGTCGACGGCCAGGCCTACCTCATCGCCGATGCCCGCAACGACGGCACCGGAGAAACCCACCTGCTGCTGGAGCTGGCATGAACAACGCGCCCACCCCCACTACCGCAACGATCTTTCTTCAGGCCGTGCAAGCCATGGTCACCACCCTGCAGGCCTCCCCTGCAGTGGCCCCCAAGGTGTACCGCACCCGGCTGCGCCCCTTGAGCCAGCAAGACAGCACCGCCGTGGTGGTGCGCCTGGCGGGCTCAGACCCCGACACCTCGGTGGGGCAGGGCGCGGTCCTGGTCTGGGGCACGGCCGTCTCGGTCGAGTGCTACGCCCGGGGCAACACCCTGGCCCCGGCCGATGAGGCCGTGGACGACCTGCTGGCCCGGGTCTACACCCGACTGCAGCAGGACCCGAGCCTGGGCGGTGTGGCCGGTGGCGTCACCCCCCACAGCTTGAGCGTGGACTACGACGTGGACGGCGATCAGACCGCCTGCGCCACGGTGACCCTCTTGGTGCGTCACGCCAGCGCCCCGGCCTCGGTCCAGCCTTTCTAACCCCCGTCTACCCCTCCCACTTCCTCACCTCTTACCCTCAAAGGAGCCCCACCATGGGACAAGCCATCTTCTGGAGCAACGTCGGCATTGACGTGCAAACCGGCCTGGGTGCCGCCATTACCCTGGTCAGCATCAGCAAGGCCGCCACCGGCGTGGCCAAGTACTCGGGCGCGGTCGACCCGAACGTGGGCGACATCATCCTGATGGCCGCCCAGGGCATGTACCAGGTCGACAAGCGCCTGTTCCGCATTGCCAACGTGAACCCGGCCACCAAGACCTTCGAGCTGGAAAACGAAGACACCAGCACCTACGACAGCCTGGTGGCCGGCAGCTTCCAGGTCGTCACCTTTGGCGCGAGCTTTGCCACCGTGCAAAGCGTGAACGTGTCGGGTGGTGACCCGGAGTTTGCGGACGTCACCACCATCCACGACAACGTGCGCAAGCGCGTGCCCACCATCGTGAGCCCGCTGTCGTTCGGCATGGACAACATCTTTGATCTGTCCGATCCGGGCTTTGTGGAATGCAACAAGGCCTACAAGGCCAAGAGCATGCGGGCCGTGCGCCTGCGCTTTGGCACGGGCGCCAAGATGCTCTTGCTGGGCTACGTGGCCGCTGCCGGCGTGCCCACCGGCCAGGCCCAGGGCGTGGTGCAAACCAAGGTCTCGATCGAGGCCCAGAACATGCCCACGGTGTACCCGAACTGATCACCTCATCAGTCGCTCTAGCCCCCGCGCAGGGCCAGTCCCTGCGCTCCCATCCTCCCCCTCATCGCTTCTTCATCATGAACCCGACCGCCATTGCCTCCGCTGCTGCCACTGTTGCTGCCGCTGCCATCCCCTTCACCTTCGACCTGCCCGCCACCTTCTGGATCGACGTCACCCTGACCACCCCGGGCACCCAGCCCGACCAGGTGCTGCCTCTGGAATTCAAGTACCGCACCCGCGAAGAGATGGAGGCCCTGCCTGCTGACATCGAGGGCAAGACCGATGCCGAGATCTTGGGTTTGTTGATCAACGACTGGAAGGCCCCGGGCCGGCCCTTTACTCCTGAGAACGTGCAGCTCCTGATCAGCCGCTTCCACCGGGCTCCGCGCGAGATCTTCGATGCCTACCGCGACGCGCACTGGAACAGCAAGGCCCGCGCAAAAAACTAAAGGACTGCGCCCGCGTCCTGGTGCGCGGAGCGCAGCCCCCCGATGAAGCCGCTGCCAGCCGCTTGGGCTTTGGCAAGCACCTCGCCCTTCTCCAGCAACTCACCGAGCCCCCGTCCCTGAATGTCTTTCCTGACAACCAGATCCCTCTGGCCATCTTCCGGCGCATGCAGTTTGCGTGGCGGGCACTCATGGGCCCGGACGGGGCGCTGCACTTCCTGGGCATGGACTGGTCCACGCTGCACCGCTACGAGCTCGCCTATGGGCTCGATGATGCCCAGCGCATCGACCTCTTCCAGTGCCTGGAAATGCTCGAAGCGGCCTGGCTGCAGGAAATGCACGCCTACCAGGCCGAGCACCGCAAAGCCCGTGGCTCCTGAAACGCGGGTCTGTGTTGAAGGGATGGCCCCATGACCAACCCCAACACCACCATCGTCCTGACCGCGGATGACCAGACCGCAGGTGCCCTGCAGGCCTTCACGGCCAATATGCGGGCCGCCCAGGCCCAGGCCGGGAACCTGGGGCAGGGCTTGGGCCAGGCCACCGCCCCCATGCAGCAGCTCGGGGCCTCGGCCGCGCAAACGGCAGCGGCCATGCGCATGGTGCCGGCCCAGGTCACCGACATCGTGGTCAGCCTGCAGGCCGGGCAGAAGCCGCTCACGGTGCTCATGCAGCAGGGCGGCCAGCTCAAGGACATGTTCGGCGGCGTGGGCAATGCCACCAAGGCGCTGGGCACTTACATCGGCGGGCTCATCACGCCCACCAACCTGGCCATTGCGGCGGTGGCGGGCCTGGGCCTGGCCTATTACCAAGGCAGCCAAGAGGCATCCGCCTTCCAGAAGGCCATCACCCTCTCGGGCAATGCCGCCGGCGTGACTGCCGGTCAAATGCAAGACATGGCCCGCGGCCTGGCGGTCATGCAGGGCACGCAGTCCGCAGCGTCGGCCGCGCTCATCGAAATGGCCAGCACGGGCCGGGTGGCGGGTGAGAGCCTGCAAACCTACACCCGGTCGGCTCTGGACATGGAGCGGGCCGTGGGCACGTCGGTGGCCGAGACCGCCAAGGCCTTTGCGCAGCTCGGCGAAGCGCCCCTGCAGGCGTCGCTCAAGCTCAATGAGTCGACCAACTACCTGACGGTGGCGCTGTACAAGCAGATCAAGGCCTTGGAAGACCAGGGCAGGGCGACCGACGCGGCCAAGGTGGCGCAGGATGCGTTCTCGGCCATGACCGAGCAGCGGGCCCAGACCATTCTGCAAAACCTGGGCTACATCGAGCGCGGCTGGTTGGGCATCAAAGACGCCATCAAGTGGGCCGGCGACGCCATGATGGGCCTGGGCCGGCAGCCAACGGGCTCGGACCAGATCGCCACCTTGCAGGCCAACATTGCGGCCCGCCAGGAGCGCAACCGAAGCCTGGGCATTGCCGACGGCAAGGAAACCCAGCAACTGCAGGCCCAGCTCGCGGCCCTGCAGGCGACCGTCGCTGGCCAGGAGGCCAATGCGCGGGCTATTGCAGAAGGCAACGAGCGCCTCAAGGCCCGGGCCGCCTTCGATACCGAACAAGCCAAGTTCTTGAGCAACGAGCTCAAGATGCGCCAAGAAATCGCCAAGGTGCAGGCCCAGTACCAGGCGGCCGACGGTGAGATCAGCGCCAAAGAACGCGATGCCCTGATCCAGAACATCCGCGACAAGTACAAAGAAAAAACGCCCAGCACGGCAGCCGGCACCGGCGAGAACGAAGTCGCCCGCATCCGGGCCCTGATCAAGGAAGAAGAAACCCTCACGGCCCGCATCAAGGAACGCGGCATCGAGGGCGCCAAGCTCTCCGACAGCGAGAAGCTCGTCGCCCGCATCCAGGAGGACCTCAAGACCACCATCAGCGGCGTGGCCCGGGCCAACAAAGAAGCGGCCCTGGTCGAAGCCCAGCGCTACGTGCAGGTGCAGGCCAGCCGCACCGAGCAGGAGAAACAGGCCCAGGCCGTGGCCGACTCGCAAAAGGCCTATGACGCCCTGGTGGCCGACACCAAGAAAGCCACCGCCTCGATCGGTCAACAGGCCAGCGAGCTCGAAGCCGCCAATGCGGTCTGGGGCAAGGGCAAGACCGCGATCGAGGAATTCCGCCTCGAGCAGATGAAGCTGAAGCTCCAGGAGGCCGACAGCAGCGACTCGTTCCGCCCCGACTACGTGGCCGAACTCCGGGCCCAGGTGGCCGAGCAAGAACGCTTGCTGACCGCCAGCCGCGTGAAGGACTACAAGACCCTGGCTCAGGCCCAGGAGGAATACACCCGCAAGGTTGAAGAAGAGGCCCTGCTGTACACCGACGAGGTGGGCTTGCTCGGTCAAGCCACCCGCGAGCGCGAAAAGATCGTCGCGGTGCGCAAGGTCGAGCTCGAGCTGGCCAAGCAGCTCGCGGCGATTGATCGCTCGGGCGCCTCGGATGAGGACAAGGCCCGCCTCGTCGACCAGGCCCAGGCCGCAGCGGCGATTGCGCGCTCCACGGCTCTCGCCAAGTCCGAGCTCAACACGCTCACCGACATCATCAACTCGGTGGACCACACCGCGCAAAGCGTCTGGACCAATGTGTTCCAGGGCGGGCAGTCAGCGTTCGAGAAGATCGGCGCCACGATCAAGGCCAGTGTCCTGGACATGCTGTACCAGCTCACCATCCGGCGCTGGGTGGTCAGCATCTCGGCCAATGTGCTGGGTGGTCTGGGTGGTGTTGGCGGCATTGGTGGCGGGTTCAGTGGCCTGCTCAACCTGGCCGGCACGGCCTCTAACCTGTACGGCGGGGCCGGTCTCATCGGCAGCGGGGTGGGTGCACTCTTCGGCACCACGGCCGGCAACGCGGCCATGGGCGTGTCGATGGGCCTGGGGGCTGGCTCGTCGACTGCAGCTGCTGTGGCAGCAGCCCAGGCGGGCGGCATGGGCGCGGGCGCTGCTGGTGCAGCAGGCCTCGGGGCCTCCATCGGCTCGGCTATTCCCTACGTGGGCGCGGCCCTCGCCGCGTACTCGCTGCTCTCCGGTTTGAATGGCGGCGAGACCCGCTCCGGGGGGCAGTACGGCGTGGCTTACGACGGCCAGGTCAAAAACAACCGGCGCGACGAGGTCTACACCTACGAGGGCCAGCAGTACAACCGAGACAACAGCTTGCGCCCCGATGGCACGCGCAAGGCAGTCACCAATGGCCAGGCCTACCTGCTCGAGGCCGATGGCATGGGCGAGCGCGAAGATGCGACACGCAAGGCGGTGTCGAGCACGGCCGAGAGCATCAATGCCATGCTCAAGGGCCTGGGCAGCAAGGCCTATCTCACCGACTACCACGCGGGCCTCGAAACTTCGGGTAATGGGCGGGGCGGGGTGTTTGCGGGTGGCAGCCTGAACACGGGCGCCACGTTTGGGGAATCTGGCAAGGGCAGCAACTACTCGGGCACCCTGTACGAGACCAGCAGCACGCGCAGCCCCGACATGGCCACAGCGGTTGCCAACTTCACGCTGGACCTCAAACAGTCCACCATCCAGGCCCTGCAGGCCGCGCAAGACATCCCCCAGTCGATCGCAGCCAAGCTCAAAGACATCGATGCGGAAAAACTCAGCGATGACGAAGCCACCAAGCTCATCACCGAGATCAACAGCCAGATCGCGTCCGTCGAGGCCCTGCGCACCCTGGCAGGTGCTCTTCCGCTCAAGTCGCTCAAAGACCTCTCATTCGATGCTGCAGACGGTCTGATCACGCTTGCTGGCGGCATTGACGCCCTGAACCAGAAGATCAGCAGCTATTACGAGAACTTCTACACCCAGGACGAGCGCAACGCCCAGACCCTGGGCAATGTGAGTGCGGCCCTGCAAAGCGTGGGCCTGTCCACCCCCAAGACCCGCGAAGCCTTCCGCGCCCTGGTCGAAGCGCAAGACCTGAGCACCGAGTCCGGGCGCAAGGCCTACGCCACGCTCATGAACGTGGCCGACGCCTTTGCCAGCGTGACCCCCAGCGCCGAAGACGCCGCCAAGGCCACCCAGGCCAAGGCCGATGCCGACAAAGCCCAGGCCGAAGCCGAAGCTGAAGCCAAGAAGAAAGCCCTCCAAGCCGCCACAGACGCCGCCTATGCCTCCCTGGAACGCGCTCTCGCTTCCGAGAAAAACCGCCTCCAGGCCGCCAAGCAGGTGGCCCAGGAATCGGTCAACACCCTAGGCTCGCTGTTCAACACCCTGAAGGGGCACGTCACCGAGCTGTACAACGCGGTGGAGGCCACCCAGGCGCAAAGCGCCCGCGCGGGCCTGCAGTTCATCGACCAGGCGCTGGGCACTGCCCGCAGCACGGGCTACCTCCCGGACGCCACCAGCCTGAGCGACGCCATCACGGCCGCACGGTCTGGCCTGGACTCCAGCCAGTTCGGCTCGGCGTTTGAGCAGCAGCGGGCCCAGCTCACGCTCGCGGGCAAGCTGGCCGAACTGAAAGACCTCACGGGCACGCAAAAGACCCTGGCCGAGCAGCAGCTCGCCACGGCCGAGGATCAGCTCGCGAGCCTGGACAAGATTCTGTCGAACGCCAAGGACCAGGTCGACGCCTTGCGCGGCATCGACACCAGCGTGATCAGCGTGGGCCTGGCCCTGGAGAAGCTGGCCGGTGCCTTGCTCGGCGAGCAGGAGGGCAGCGCTACGGCCACGAAGCCCGGGGTGCAGGTCACGAATCCTGGGGCGCAGTTCACGGTGGGCGGTGGGGGCTCCGGTGGCGGTGCAGGCGGTGCCTCCTCGGGCACTTCGTCCGGTGGCTTCACTGTCGGCGGCGGTGGTGGCGGAGCATCCCCCTCCACCAAGTACAGCCGCGAAGTGAACCTGGGTGCCGGGGCCTTCACGGTGGGCATCACCGACCCCGCAGAGATCGCCCGTCTGGACGGCCTCTCCACCCTCGCGCAGAAGTTCACCGGCACGGGCAACGTGAAGGGCCTGCTCGAGGCCACCCAGGCCAGTGGCGCCACCTTGAGCGACCTGGCCACCGTCGCGGGCTTCCGCTACGAAGACCTGCTCAAGGCGGCGGAATCGGTGGGCGTGCCCCGCTTTGCGGTGGGCACCAACTACGTGCCCCAGGACATGCTGGCCCTGATCCATGAGGGCGAAGCCATCGTGCCCAAAGCCTACAACCCGGCCGCCCAGGGTCTGCCCCAGACCAGCAGCGGCACCGCCGAACTGCTCACCCGCCTGATCGCCGAGGTGCAGGCCCTGCGGGCTCAGACCGCCCAGCTCGAAGCCCAGGCCCGGCGCACTGCGGATGCCACCAATGGCAACCCCGAGGGCGGGGCCGTGCCCATGGCCCTGGTGGAGGACCACACCCAATGAATATCTTGGTTCCCTTGACGATCACCGAGGCCATGCTGGCCGACTGCAACATTGCCGAGCCCGCGGTCGGCGAAGTCGAATGGGTGTCTGGTGCGGCCTGCGCCCTGGGTGATCGCCGCATCCGCAAGGCCACGCACCGCATTTACGAATGCGTCAAAGCCGTGGCCGCGGGTCGCACGGTGCTGCCTGAGGTCGATGCCGAGTACTGGTTGGATGCGGGCCCCACCGCCCGTTGGGCGGCGTTTGACACCGAGGTCAGTACCCAGGGGCGCATCGCATCACCCCTGACCTATGTGCTGCGCCCGGGCTTCTTCAATGCAATTGCCTGCTACGGCCTGGACGGCGCCACGCTGTCGGTCACCGTCAAAGACAAGCCCGCCGGCACGGTGGTCTTCAGCAAGACCCTCGTCCTGCAGGA
>NZ_KB906297.1 GCF_000381265.1 Curvibacter lanceolatus ATCC 14669 | reverse complement strand
GCACTCACGACGCAGCTGCTGCAGCGCATCGAGCAAGACGCCCTACGGGCCGATCAGGCAAGCCAGGCCATTGCGCTGCGCGATGCAAAGATCGACAAGCTCAGCTTCGAGCTGGCTCAGCTGCGTCGCATCCGCTTTGGCGTGAAGAGCGAGCAACTTGACGCCCAGCAGCGCCCCTTGTTTGAAGAAGCCGTGCAGGCCGACATCGCGGCACTGGAAGAAGAACTGGCCGAGTTGAAGGCCGCCCCTCAAGCTGCTGAGGCGCCCAAGCAAATCCCCAAACGCCAGGCTTTGCCGCCCGAGCTGCCCCGCATCAGCATCGCCCACGAACCTGCAGCCACGGTGTGCACCACACCTGGCTGTGGCTGCCAGCTCAAGCGCATCGGTGAAGACATCAGCGAGAAGCTGGACTACACACCCGGCGTGTTCACCGTGCAGCGCCATGTGCGCGGCAAGTGGGCCTGCGGCCAATGCCAGACGCTGATCCAGGCGCCTGTGCCCGCCGAGGTCATCGACAAGGGCATCCCCACCTCCGGCTTGCTGGCCCAGGTGCTGGTGGCCAAGTACGCCGATCACCTGCCGCTGTACCGCCAGGAGGCCATCTTTGCGCGAGCGGGCTTTGGCATTGCACGCTCCACACTGGCCTCTTGGGTGGGCGTTTGCGGTGTGCGCCTGCAACCCGTGGTCGATGCACTCAAAGCCGAGATGCTGCAATGCGCCGTCTTGCAAGCCGACGAGACCCCGGTGGCCACCTTGGCGCCTGGCACGGGCAAGACCCATCGCTCCTACCTGTGGGCCTATGCGGCGGGCGAGTTTGAAACCCTCAAGGCGGTGGTCTACGACTTCGCCCCCAGCCGGGCTGGGGAACATGCCCGCCGCTTCCTGGGCGACTGGCAAGGCAGCCTCGTGTGTGATGACTTTGCCGGCTACAAGGCCAGCTTCCACCAAGGCGTGATCGAGGTGGGCTGCATGGCCCACGCGCGGCGCAAGTTTGTCGAACTGCACCTGGCCAACAAGAGCAGCATCGCCGCTACGGCCATCGACTTGATCGGGCAGCTCTACGGCATTGAGCGAGAGCTCAAAGACAAGCCCTCGCAGATCCGACAAATGCAGCGCCAGGCGCTGTCCAAACCCATCGCAGACAAACTGCACGAGTGGCTGACGCTGCACCGCATCAAAGTACCTGATGGCAGCGCCACGGCCAAAGCCATCGATTACAGCCTCAACCGCTGGGAAGCGCTCACGCGCTTCTTGGCAGACCCGGCCTTGCCCATCGACAACAACCACGACGAACAGCAGATACGGCCCTGGGCAACCGGTCGAAAAAACTGGTTGTTTGCGGGCACCCAACTGGCAGGCCAAAGAGCAGCGGCCATCATGAGCCTGATCCAGAGCGCCAAACTCAACGGGCTTGACCCGTACGAGTACCTGCGCGACGTGCTGACCCGACTGCCCACACACAAGGCCAGTCGGATTGCGGAGTTACTGCCCCACAAGTGGGCTGGTGTACGCGAAGGCTGAATTCAAGAGAGAAATTGAAGTGGACTCATGTCCGCGCTGATTGGCGTGGACATGAATATCCTATGGCACCGGTGTTGAATAGATGACTTGGCCGGCTGCTTACGAACCGATCACCCTCGTGTCAACGCTGGCACAGCCCACAGACTGGTCGACCGGCACGGTGCTGCCCCCATTTGGGTCTACCGCCATGTAGTTGGTTATACGGCCCGTCGTGTTCGGTACAGTGGTTGCGTACGTAAAGCTGGCTGTGCCATTGACCGCCAGGCCCGCACTCAGCGTGACGGTGCAGCTGAAGGGCGAGGTGTAGGTGGCACAGTTCACAGTACTGACACCCTTGCCGGGTGTCACGCCGGCCACCGTCACGCCTGCGGGCAGTGCGTCCTTCACCGTGGCGCTGAGGCCGCTGGTACTGCCGCCGATGTTGGTCAGGGTGATCGTGTCGGTGAAGGTCCAGGGCCCGCCGGCTGTCGTGAGCACATCAAATGACAACACGCAACTTGCCCCAGCCGCCAAGGTAGCGTCTGTCATCGAAAGAGACGCGCTTCTAGGGCTCCACGCCGTGCGCGCACCGGGCCGTGATCGCTCGCAGCGGACCCGGCTGTTCATGGCCCACCTGCGCGCGGCCATCGGTGCGCCGGCCTGGTTGGATCAGATGCCGGCGCCTGCCGAGCAAGGTTCGGACCAGGCATTCACCTGCCCGGCCTGAACGGCTCAATCGCCCATGGTCGCTGCAGGAAACAGCGGCAGGCTGCGCACGCGCTGGCGGGTCAGCGCGTACAAGGCATTGGCCAGCGCGGGCGCCAAGGTGGGTACACCCAGTTCACCCACGCCCCCCATGGGCTTGCTGCGGTCAGTGCTGGTCGGGCGTGGAATGATCTGAACATCCACGCGGGGCATCTGCTTTGGCCGGATCACCGGGTTGGTGTTGAAGTTGCGGCGCTGGGCGGCGCCGTTCACAAAGGTCTGCTGGCCATACAGGGTGGCATTCAGGCCATGCACCACGCCGCCGGTGATCTGAGCTTCGATGTTGCCGGGGTTGACGGGCAGATAGCAGTCGATCACCACACTCACACGCCGGATGCTGAACGAGGTGCTGCTGCTGCCGCTGACCTCGACCACCATGGCCACGATGCTGTTGAAGGCCGTGCCGATGGCGATGCCGCGCGCCGTGCCGGCTGCCGTGGGTGCGCTCCAGGTGCCCAGTGTCGCTGCCGCATCCAGCACCGCCAGCCAGCGCGCATCGGTGATGCGGTTGCGCCGGAACTGGTAGGGGTCCAGCTTGCAGGCCCAGGCCAGCTCGTCGATCATCGACTCGACGGCAAAGGTGTTGATCGAGGCCCCCACCGAGCGCCAGTAACCCACCGGGATGGGGGCGGTGTGGTTGACCCATTCCACCCGCCGCGCGCCCATCACGTAGGGGTCGTCTCAGAAAACGGAAAATAAAGCACGCTAAGGCGGTTGCAGCGGTCGAAGCGGCCTGAACTTGCCCGCGCCGATCTTGGCGCTGCTGCGCCAGAGGTAATCGCCGGTCAAATTGACGTGTTCCCAGCCGAGTGGCGACAGGTACTGCAACAGCGAGTCATCTACGGCGTGGCCGTTGCCTCGCAGCGCATGCGCTGCCCGCTCCAGATAGACCGTGTTCCACAACACGACAGCTGCCGTCACCAGGTTGAGGCCACTGGCCCGGTAGCGCTGCTGCTCGAAACTGCGGTCGCGGATTTCGCCAAGCCGGTTGAAAAACACGGCGCGGGCCAGCGCATTGCGCGCTTCGCCCTTGTTCAGCCCAGCATGCACGCGGCGGCGCAGCTCGACGCTTTGCAGCCAATCCAGAATGAACAGCGTGCGCTCGATGCGGCCCAGTTCGCGCAACGCCACGGCCAGGCCGTTCTGGCGCGGATAGCTGCCGAGTTTGCGCAGCATCAGTGAGGCCGTCACCGTACCCTGCTTGATCGAGGTGGCCAGCCGCAAGATTTCATCCCAATGGGCGCGGACGTGCTTGATGTTGAGCGTGCCTCCGATCATCGGCTTGAGCGCGTCATAGGCGGTATCACCCTTGGGAATATAGAGCTTGGTGTCGCCCAGGTCGCGGATGCGCGGCGCGAAGCGGAAGCCCAGCAGGTGCATCAGCGCAAAGACGTGATCGGTGAAGCCCGCCGTGTCGGTGTAGTGTTCCTCGATACGCAGGTCGGATTCGTGGTACAGCAGGCCGTCGAGCACATAGGTCGAGTCACGCACGCCGACATTGACCACCTTGGTGTGGAACGGCGCGTACTGGTCGGAGATGTGGGTGTAGAAAGTCCGTCCTGGGCTGCTTCCATACTTCGGGTTGATATGCCCCGTGCTCTCGGCCTTGCTGCCGGTTCGGAAGTTCTGCCCATCCGACGATGACGTAGTGCCGTCGCCCCAGTGCTCGGCGAACGGATGGCGGAATTGCGCATTGACTAGCTCGGCCAGCGCCGTCGAATAGGTTTCGTCGCGGATGTGCCAGGCTTGCAGCCAGGCGAGCTTGGCGTAGGTCGTGCCGGGACAGGACTCGGCCATCTTGGTCAGGCCCAGGTTGATCGCGTCGGCCAGGATGGTGGTCAGCAGCAGGTTCTTGTCCTTGGCTAAGTCGCCAGATTTTAGGTGCGCGAAGTGCCGGGTGAAGCCTGTCCACTCATCGACTTCGAGTAGCAGTTCGGTGATCTTGACATGCGGCAGGATCGTTGCTGTTTGGTCGATCAGAGCCTGTGCGGTGTCGGGCACCGCCGCATCGAGCGGCGTGATCTTCAAGCCCGACTCGGTGATGATGGCGTCGGGCAGGTCGTTGGCCGCCGCCATGCGGTTGACGGTGGCGAGCTGCGTTTCCAGCAGCGTCAGCCGTTCGCGCAGGTACTGGTCGCAATCGGTGGCTACGGCCAGCGGCAATTCGCTGGACTGCTTGAGGCTGGCGAACTTCGCGGATGGCACCAGGTAGTCCTCGAAATCCTTGAACTGGCGCGAACCCTGCACCCAGATGTCGCCTGAGCGCAGCGAGTTCTTCAACTCCGACAGCGCGCACAGCTCATAGTAGCGCCGGTCGATGCCGGCGTCGGTCATGACCAGCTTCTGCCAACGCGGCTTGATGAAGTCGGTCGGCGCATCGGCGGGCACCTTGCGGGTGTTGTCGGTGTTCATACCGCGTAGCACGTCGATGGCGTCGAGTACGTTCTTGGCGGCGGGCGCAGCCCGTAACTTGAGCACGGTGAGGAATTCCGGCGCGTAGCGGCGCAAGGTGGCGTAGCTCTCACCGATGCGGTGCAGGAAATCGAAGTCATCGGGCTGAGCGAGCTTCTGCGCCTCGGTGACGCTCTCGGCGAAGTCATCCCAGGACATGACGGCTTCGATGGCGGCGAAGGGATCGCGGCCCGATTGCTTGGCGTCGATCAGCGCCTGGCCAATGCGCCCGTACAGGCGCACCTTGGCATTGATCGCCTTGCCGGACGCCTGGAACTGCTGCTGATGCTTGTTCTTGGCGGCGTTGAAGAACTTGCCCAGGATGCGGTCATGCAGGTCGATGATTTCGTCGGTGACGGTGGCCATGCCCTCGATGGCCAGCGCCACGAGTGTGGCATAGCGTCGCTGCGGCTCGAACTTGGCCAGGTCGGCGGGCGTCATTTGGCCACCCTCGCGGGCGATCTTGAGCAGCCGGTTCTGGTGCACCGAGCGCTCGATGCCGACAGGCATATCGAGTGCCTGCCAGGCTTTGAGACGTTCGATGTGTTCGAGCATGTGGCGCGAATTCGGTTTGGCGGGCGACTGGCGCAGCCAGGCCAGCCAAGTCGTCTTGCCGTTGTCGCGGCGTTTCAGCAGGTCGTCGAGGCGATGCCGGTGCCCGTTCGACAACGGCTCGGACAGGGCCTCGTAGATGCGCCGGTTGGCGCGAGTGATCGCCTCGGTACTCGCGCGCTCGATAGCGTTGAGCGCGGGCAGAATGATGGACTGCCGCCGCAGATGTTCGATCAAAGCTTCGGCCAGCACGACGCCCTTGTCGGTCTGCATGGCCAGCTCGGTCAGCGTATGCACAGCCTGCCGGTAGTGGCTCATCGTGAAGGGCTGGAAGCCGAACACGGTTTGCAGCTCGACCAGGTGCTCGCGCCGGGTCTGCTCCCGCTGCCCGTACTCGTCCCAGCTTTCGATGCTGACCTTGAGCTGGTCAGCGACCAGCTTCAGTAGCGGCAGGAACGGCGGCTGATCTACGCCAAGAATGATGCCGGGGAAGCGCAGGTAACAAAGCTGAACTGCAAAGCCCAAACGGTTTGCAGGCCCGCGCCGCTGTCGGATGATCGAGAGGTCGGTATCGCTGAATGTGTAATGTCGGATCAGATCGTCCTTGGAGTCCGGCAACGCCAGCAGGCTTTCCCGCTCGGCGGCGGACAGGATTGAACGACGTGGCATGTTTACTGATCCGCTCTCAAGTATTGATACAGGGTCTCGCGGCTGATTCCGAATTCGCGAGCCAGCTTGGTCTTTTGCTCGCCTGCATCGGCGCGTTGGCGAAGTTCGGCTACGCGCTCAGGTGACAGGGATTTCTTTCTGCCACGGTAGGCTCCGCGTTGCTTGGCGAGGGAAATACCCTCGCGCTGCCGCTCGCGGATCAGGGCGCGCTCGAACTCGGCAAACGCGCCCATCACCGACAGCATCAAGTTCGCCATCGGCGAGTCCTCGCCGGTGAAGGTCAGGCTTTCCTTGACGAACTCGATGCGCACGCCGCGTTTGGTCAGCTTTTGAACGAGGCGGCGCAAGTCGTCGAGGTTGCGCGCAAGGCGATCCATGCTATGCACGACCACGGTGTCGCCCTCGCGCACAAAGGACAGCAGCGCATCGAGTTCCGGGCGCTGCGTGTCTTTGCCTGACGCCTTGTCGGTGAACACCTTGCCGACTTCGACGTGTTCAAGTTGCCGCTCCGGGTTCTGGTCGAAGCTGCTGACCCGGACATAGCCGATGCGTTGACCCTGCAAGTTGCCTCCCAAGACGAGAATGTCAGGAAGAAATCTATGACCTTTCGCGGTATATGTCAATAAATAACACAATCGACTCTATTCTGACGTTTCGAGATGGGCTATCCTGACATCAGGTGTCATTTTCAGAAGACGACTGCACGGAATATCAGAAGTCAGCCGCACGACCTTCTCCGATGCCAATTAGGCAGGCCGCTCACGAATCCAAAATCGCAGGCCAATGTCGGCGTGCGAAACAACTCATGCTATGCGTTGCATCCCGGATGATTGCAATCTGATAAACCTTGCAAGATGCCACATGCCTCTATTCGTCGAGCGCCCGAGCATTTTTCACGCAGCGAGAGCAAGTGCCGCTTCAATTGCAACAGCGCTTCGACGCGATCTTCGGTCTGACGAATATGGGCATCCAGTAGTGTATTGACGTCGCCGCAGTCCTGAGCAGGGTTATCTCGTAGGCCCAGCAGTATCCTGATTTCGCTCAGCGTCATGTCAAGCGAACGGCAATGACGAATGAACTGCAAACGCTCGATGTGCACATCGCTGTACAACCGAAAGTTGCCACCGCTTCGCGCTGGCTTTGGCAGCAGCCCTTCCTTTTCGTAGTAGCGGATGGTCACGACCTCGCACCCAGAGCGCTTGGCTAGATCGCCAATTCTGATTTCCATGCCTCAATCTCCATTTATCACTTGACTCTATAGTAACTATAGAGTTTTTAATGGAGGTTGTACAGAAGATTTGAAGGAGTTATCCATGAGTGAATGCGCTTCAAAGGCGTGTGGCTGCTCGGCTGGGCCGATCATGCAACCCACGACACAAGCCCCGCCGACAACCGGATCGGCTCAAGCGGTGTACCGCATCGAGAACATGGATTGCCCCACGGAAGAGGCGCTGATCCGAGGCAAGCTGGTTGGGCTGGCGGGTGTGGTTGGTCTTGAGTTCAACCTGATGCAGCGTACCTTGACCGTGCAGCACGAATTGCCTTCGCTGTCTCCCGTTGAACAGGCACTGAAGGCCATCGGCATGCAAGCTGTGCGCATGGATGAGGCGTCGGCTGGGCAGACAACCAAGCTGTCCATTGCCAAGATGGATTGTCCGACAGAGGAAGCATTGATCCGCAACAAGCTCGGCACCGTGGCCGGGGTTACCGGTCTCGATTTCAACCTGATGCAGCGCACGTTGTCGGTACGCCATGCTGACGGGGTTCTGCCGGATGTGCTTGTGGCACTACAAGCGCTCGGATTCGAGGCGCAGGTCGAGGACAAGGCCATGGCCGCGTCGCCATCGGCGTCCCCTGTGACAACGCAGACCAACTGGTGGCCACTCGGTATTTCCCTCATCGCCGCATCAGCGGCCGAAGCGGTCTACTGGTTCCACAACGGCAATCATTGGTCGGTCGTCATTCTGGCGCTTGTAGCGGTCTTGACGGGAGGCCTGTCCACCTACAAGAAGGGCTGGATCGCGCTCAAGAACCGTAACCTCAACATGAACGCCCTGATGTCCATTGCTGTCACAGGTGCCATGTTCATCGGCCACTGGCCCGAAGCTGCGATGGTGATGGTGCTCTTCGCGCTGGCCGAGGTGATCGAGGCCAAGTCATTGGATCGCGCCCGCAACGCCATCCGTGGACTGCTCGACCTGACCCCGGAGCAGGCCACGGTGCAACAGCCTGACGGCACCTGGCGAGAGGCAAGCGCCAAGCAAATCGCCATTGGCAGCCGAGTCCGGGTCAGACCGGGTGAGCGCATCGCGCTCGATGGCGAGGTGCTAGACGGACGCTCCACGGTCAACCAAGCCCCGATCACGGGCGAAAGCCTCCCGGTCGAGAAGTCCCCCGGCGATCCGGTGTTTGCGGGCACGATCAACGAATCCGGTTCCTTCGAGTACCGCGTTTCCTCCTTGGCCAGCAACTCCACTTTGGCCCGCATCATTCACGCGGTAGAGGCTGCACAAGGTAGCCGTGCGCCGACCCAGCGTTTTGTCGATCAGTTCGCCCGTTGGTACACGCCTCTCGTGTTCGCCCTAGCCATCGCCGTCGCACTGCTGCCCCCGCTTTTCATGGGCGCGGCATGGATGGACTGGATTTACCGTGCACTGGTTCTGCTGGTGGTTGCCTGCCCATGCGCCTTGGTGATCTCCACGCCGGTCAGCATCGTCAGCGGCTTGGCCGCCGCTGCCCGCCACGGCATTCTCGTTAAGGGCGGTGTCTATCTGGAAGAAGGCCGCAAGCTGCGCTGGCTGGCTCTGGACAAGACCGGCACAATCACGCACGGCAAGCCTGCTCAGACCGATTTTGTCGCATGGGGTCATGCACTCGCCTCGGATAGCCGCAGCATCGCTGCCAGTCTGGCGGCCCGCTCAGACCATCCGGTATCCAAAGCGGTGGCGCAGGCTGCGCAGCGGGATGGGGTTGCCTTGCTCGACGTGGCCGAGTTCAGCGCGCTGCCCGGTCGAGGTGTGCAAGGCCAAATCGACGGGGAGACCTACCATCTGGGCAACCACCGGATGCTGGAAGAGCTGGGGCAGTGCACACCAGAGCTGGAGCAGCGCATCGCAGCGCTGGAAACCGCAGGCAAGACCGTCGTGATGCTGGTGGGCGCAAAAGGGGTACATGGCTTATTCGCCGTTGCGGACACCATCAAGGACAGCAGCAAGAGAGCCATCGCCGAGCTGCATGCTCTGGGCATCAACACCGTGATGTTGACCGGCGATAACCCCCACACGGCACAGGCCATCGCCGCACAAGCCGGCATTGACCGCGCGCAAGGCAACCAACTGCCCGACGACAAACTGCGCGAAGTGGAGCAATTGTCCAGAAACGGCAAGGTTGGCATGGTCGGTGATGGCATCAACGACGCACCGGCCTTGGCGCGTGCGGACATTGGCTTTGCAATGGGAGCGGCGGGCACAGATACCGCTATTGAAACCGCCGACGTGGCCCTGATGGACGATGACCTGCGCAAGATTCCGACCTTCGTGCGCCTGTCGCGTGCGACAGCACAGGTGCTGATGCAAAACATTGTGCTGGCCCTTGGCATCAAGGCGGTATTTTTGGTGCTCACCTTCACGGGTCACGCGACCATGTGGATGGCTGTGTTCGCCGATATGGGTGCCAGCTTGCTTGTTGTCGGCAACGGCTTGAGGTTGTTGCGCCGATGAGCTGGAAACTCTTTCTCTATGACTGGGGTGGCCTGAACATCGCGTTGTTTCAAGCCATCAACACAGGCACGCCCGCCACGCTGAAACCACTGGCATGGTTCTTTGGCCTCGTGGGAAGTTACTGGACAGCGCCGCTGATGCTGTTGGGTCTGTGGTGGTGGTCGAAATCGGCTACAAACCCGGCGCGTGGTACGGCCGTTCGGCATCGCCTTATTGGTTTTAGCGCGGCCTTCTTGCTGGCGTTATTGGTCGCCACCGCCTTGAAGCTATGGTTCGACTTTCCACGCCCGCCTGCCGTCCTTGGCGACCTGGCGCGCGTCATCGGGGACAAAGAGCTTCACTACAGCCTGCCCAGCGGGCATGCCACCTATGCCGCGATGGTGGTCGGCGCGCTCTGGCCTTTGATGGGCCGCCGTGGTCGTCTCAGTTTAATGCTGTACGCCACATTGGTCGGCTGGTCGCGCATCGCGGCCGGAATGCACTTTCCGGCCGATGTGTTGGCGGGGTGGACGCTGGGATGGAGCTGCACGGCACTCGCCGGGTGGTTGCTGCCGTTGGCCGCCCCTGTGTGGCAATCGGCCCGCCGCACATCGGCTTGGGTCTGGTTCACCGTGGCCGCCAGTGCTGTCATGACCGATCAGCTCACGAAGTTCGCCATCATCCGCACGTTTGCCTACGGTGAGCAAGTCGAAATCACCCCGTTTTTCAACCTCGTTCATGTCCTGAATCCGGGTGCGGCATTCAGCTTTTTGGCGAACGCTGGTGGCT
>NZ_KB906296.1 GCF_000381265.1 Curvibacter lanceolatus ATCC 14669 | reverse complement strand
GTTTCCAGCGCTCACAGGCGGACAACTCCGCCCCTGATTCCTCCCCCCTCGCCACCGCGCAAATCGTCTTCACCACCGGTGCGGGCGTGAAGTGCTTTGACTGGTTCCGCGACCGGGCCTATGTCGAAGAACTGGTGGTGGAAGAGGGCGCTATCCGCTTGGATCGTCTGCGCCGGGGGGGCGCCGCTCCTGAACACCCACAGCCAGTGGAGCCTCGAGGCCCAGCTCGGCGTGGTCGAAAACCCCATCATTCAAAACGGCCAAGGCACCTGCAGCGCGACCTTCTCGCGCCGTGAGTCGGTGGCTGGCTACGTGCAAGACGTGGCTGACGGAATCATCCGCAATGTGTCGGTGGGCTATGTGCGCCATCGCATCGAGATGGTGGCCCCAGCGAACGAGGGCGAGCTGTGGCGTTACCGCGTGGTCGATTGGGAACCTTACGAGGTCTCCCTGGTGCCCATCCCCGCCGACATGGACAGCCAGATCCGCTCCGGTGCTGGTGCTGCTGGTGCGACTTCTGCCCCTGGCGCCGATGGCGCAGCCCCCTCAGACCAGGCCTTCCAGCTTCGCACCTTCCCCTGCGAGTTCATCGAGACCCGCGCCCATTCCCTGCCCACGGTGGGCCTCTCCGCCGAAACCCAAACCCGAAAGGATTCCTCCATGCCTCAGAGCACTGATGCCGGCGGCAGCACCGCCACGGCCCCCGCTTCTTCGTCCTCCTCGTCCGCAGCCCCTGAAGCCGGCACCGTCGCTCAGCGCAGCCAGGCTGATGCCGCAGCTCAAGCAGCCATTGCCGCAGCTTCTGCCGCCGCCGACATCACCGATCTCTGTGCCCGCCATGGTGTGGCCCACCTGGCCGCTGGCCTGATTCGCTCGGGCAACTCGGTGGAGCAGGCCCGCAGCTCGGTGCTCGATGAGCTGGCCCGCCGCGACGCGGCCAGCGGTGGCCACCGAAATGTCCAGGGCGGGCAGGGCGGCCAGATCCAAACCGTGCGCGATGAGATGCAAACCCGCATGGCCGGCATCGAGCAGGCCATCTTGCACCGCGTCGCTGCGCAAACCCAGTTGGACGACAACGGTCGCCAGTACCGGGGCATGAGCCTGCTAGAGCTGGGCCGCGACTTCCTGGAGGGCCACGGCGTCAGCACCCGCGGCATGGACCGCCTGACGCTCGCCACCCGCATGCTGCACTTCCGAGCCGGTGGCATGAACACCACCAGCGACTTTCCGTCGCTGTTTGCCAACGTGGCCAACAAGCGCCTGCGCAGTGCCTACGACGAGAACCCCGGCACCTATGCGCTCTGGGCCCGCCGCGCCCCCAATGCGCCCGACTTCAAGAACATCACGATCACCGCGCTCTCGGCCGCCCCCGACCTGCTGCGCACCAATGAACACGGCGAATTCAAGTACGGCTCGATGAAGGACGGCGCCGAGTCCTACCAGGTGCTGACCTATGGCCGCATCGTGTCCCTGTCGCGCCAGGCCATCATCAACGACGACCTGCGGGCCTTTGACCGCCTGGTGAGCGCCTTCGGCTTTGCCGCCCGACGTCTGGAGAACCGTCTCGTCTACGCCCAGCTCACGGCCAATGCGGCGCTGTCTGACGGCACCACGCTCTTCCACGCGGATCACGGCAACCTGGGCACCGGTGCTGGCAGCGCTCTGCAGTTCACAGCCCTGTCGGCCGGCCGCACCGCCATGCGCCTGCAAAAGGGCCTGGCCGGTGAAGAGCTGGGCATCGCGCCGAGCTACCTCATCGTGCCCGCGTCCCTCGAGCAGACCGCCTATCAGCTCACCAGCAGCAACTACGTGCCGGCCCGCCAGGCAGATGTGAACGAGTTCCGCAGCGGCGGCCGCACCTCGCTGGAGCCCATCGTCGAGCCCCTGCTGGACGGCAACAGCACCACCGCCTGGTACCTGGCTGCGAGCAATGCGCAGGTCGACACGGTGGAGTACTGCTACCTGGACGGCGCCGAAGGCCCAGTGATCGAGACCGAGGTGGGCTTTGAGAGCGACGGCGTTTCCTACAAGTGCCGCGAAGACTTCGCTGCCAAGGCCATTGAGCACCGCGGTCTCTACAAGGCCGCCGGCGGTTAAGGCACCGCCACCCCAGACCACCCACCCAGCCAACCCCTCCATCCCCTCAGGAGCCCCTCAAATGAAAAACTTCATCCAGTCCGGCGACACCGTGCCCCTGCCGGCCCCCTATGCCGTCAACGGCGGCGACGGCCTGCAGGTCGGCGCACTATTTGGTGTGGCCACCAGTGCGGCAGCGGCCGGCGCCACGGTCGAGACCAACCTCGTGGGCGTCTACGACCTCAATGCCCTGAGCGCCGATGTGGGCGCAGCCGGCACCAAGGCGTACTGGGACAACGCCAACCGCCGCGTGACCGTGACCGCTGCAGGCAACGCCCTGATCGGTGCGCTGCTGTCGCCCAAGGCGGCCAACGAGACCACAGCCCGCGTGCGCCTCTCCGGGGTCGCCGTCTGAGCATCCGCGTAACCCCACCAGATCTGACCAGGTGACCAGCGCCATGCCCAAGCCCTTCGCCCTCCTGGAGGCCCGCACTGCAGCCGCCGCTTTCCGCCGGCTGTCGAACTGTGCCGCCTTCATCGAGAACGTGAACGAGACCGACAACGGAGACGTAAGGGTGGACGCCATCTTTGCCAACGGCTACGCCGCGGGCCAGGTTGGCGCCCTGGGCATGGCCTCGTCACAACCGGCACTTGCCTTGCCCACGGTCCAGGTCCCAGCCAACCCGGTGGGCCTGCGCGTGACGGTCAACGGCCAGGCCTACCTCATTGCCGATGCCCGCAACGACGGCACCGGAGAAACCCACCTGCTGCTGGAGCTGGCATGAACAACGCACCCGCCGCCACTTCACCCAACACGATCTCCACCATCTTCCTGCAGGCGGTGCAAGCCATGGTCGCCACCCTGCAGGCCGCCCCCGCGGTGGCCCCCAAGGTGTACCGCACCCGGCTGCGGCCCCTGAGTCAGCAAGACAGCACCGCCGTGGTGGTGCGCCTGGCGGGCTCGGACCCCGACACCTCGGTGGGGCAGGGCGCAGTCATGGTCTGGGGCACGGCTGTATCGGTCGAGTGCTACGCCCGCGGCAACACCCTGGCCCCGGCCGACGAGGCCGTGGACGACCTGCTGGCACGGGTCTACACCCGGCTGCAGCAGGAACCGAGTCTCGGCGGTGTGGCCGGAGGCGTCACCCCCCACAGCCTGAGCGTGGACTACGACGTGGACGGTGATCAGACCGCCTGCGCCACGGTGACCCTGCTGGTGCGCCACGCCAGCGCCCCGGCCTCGGTTCAGCCCTTCTAACTCCCCCCACTTCCTCACCCTTTACCTTCAAAGGAAACCTTCATGGGACAAGCCATCTTCTGGAGCAACGTCGGCATTGACGTGCAAACCGCCCTGGGTGCCGCCATCACCCTGGTCAGCATCAGCAAGGCCGCCACCGGCGTGGCCAAGTACTCGGGCGCTGTTGACCCGAACGTGGGCGACATCATCTTGATGGCCGCGCAAGGCATGTACCAGGTCGACAAGCGCCTGTTCCGCATTGCCAACGTCAACCCGGCCGCCAAGACCTTCGAGCTGGAGAACGAAGACACCAGCACCTACGACGGCCTGGTGGCCGGCAGCTTCCAGGTCGTCACCTTTGGCGCGAGCTTTGCCACCGTGCAAAGCGTGAACGTCTCGGGCGGCGACCCGGAGTTTGCCGACGTCACCACCATCCACGACAACGTGCGCAAGCGCGTGCCCACCATCGTGAGCCCGCTGTCGTTTGGCATGGACAACATCTTCGATCTGGCCGACCCCGGCTTTGTGGAGTGCAACAAGGCCTACAAGGCCAAAAGCATGCGGGCCGTGCGATTGCGCTTTGGCACGGGCGCCAAGATGCTCTTGCTGGGCTACGTGGCCGCAGCCGGCGTGCCCACCGGCCAGGCCCAGGGCGTGGTGCAGACCAAGGTCTCGATCGAGGCCCAGAACATGCCCACGGTGTACCCGAACTGATCGCTAGGTCGATCTGTGTCAGCCACGCGCAGGGCCTACCCCTGCGCTCCCATCCTCCCCCCTTATCCCATCTCCACCATGAACCCCACTGCCATCGCTACCGCCGCCGCTGCTGCCTTCACCTTCGACCTGCCCGCCACCTTCTGGATCGATGTCACCCTGACCACCCCGGGCGCCCAGCCCGACCAGGTGCTGCCCCTGGAATTCAAGTACCGCACCCGCGAAGAGATGGAGGCCCTGCCTGCCGACATCGAGGGCAAGACCGATGCCGAGATCCTGGGCCTCTTGATCAACGACTGGAAAGCACCCGGCCGGCCCTTCACGCCGGAGAACGTGCAGCTCCTGATCAGCCGCTTCCACCGGGCCCCGCGCGAGATCTTCGACGCCTACCGCGACGCCCACTGGAACAGCAAGGCCCGCGCAAAAAACTAAAGGACTGCGCCCGCGTCCTGGTGCGCGGAGCGCAGCCCCCCGATGAAGCCGCCGCCAGCCGCCTGGGCTTTGGCAAGCACCTCGCCCTTCTCCAGCAACTCACCGAGCCCCCGTCCCTGAATGTCTTCCCTGACAACCAGATCCCTCTGGCCATCTTCCGGCGCATGCAGTTTGCGTGGCGGGCTCTCATGGGCCCGGACGGGGCGCTGCACTTCCTGGGCATGGACTGGTCAACGCTGCACCGCTACGAGCTGGCCTACGGCCTGGACGATGCCCAACGCGTCGACCTCTTCCAGTGCCTGGAAATGCTCGAAGCGGCCTGGCTGCAAGAAATGCACGCCTACCAGGCCGAGCACCGCAAAGCCCGCGGCTCCTGAGAACCGGGTCTGTGCCACCCGTGCCGCCCGTATCGAAGGGACGGCCCCATGACAAACCCGAACACCACCATCGTCCTGACCGCGGACGATCAGACCGCAGGCACCCTGCAGGCCTTCACGGCCAACATGCGGGCCGCCCAGGCCCAGGCCGGTAACCTGGGGCAGGGTCTCGGCCAAGCCACGGCCCCCATGCAGCAGCTCGGTGCCTCGGCCGCGCAAACAGCGGCCGCCATGCGCATGGTGCCGGCCCAGGTCACCGACATCGTGGTCAGCCTGCAGGCGGGCCAGAAGCCGCTCACGGTGCTCATGCAGCAGGGCGGCCAGCTCAAGGACATGTTCGGCGGCGTGGGCAATGCCACCAAGGCGCTCGGTACCTATATCGGCGGCCTCCTCACGCCGACGAACCTGGCCATCGCGGCGGTGGCGGGGCTTGGTCTGGCTTACTACCAAGGCAGCCAAGAGGCTTCCGCTTTCCAGAAGGCCATCACTCTGTCGGGCAATGCTGCAGGCGTCACCGCCGGCCAGATGCAGGACATGGCCCGGGGTCTGGCGGTCATGCAGGGCACGCAGTCCGCAGCCTCCGCTGCTCTCATCGAGATGGCCAGCACCGGCCGGGTGGCGGGCGAGAGCCTGCAAAGCTACACCCGGTCGGCGCTGGACATGGAGCGGGCCGTGGGCACGTCGGTGGCCGAGACCGCCAAGGCCTTTGCCCAGCTCGGCGAAGCGCCCCTGCAGGCGTCGCTCAAGCTGAATGAGTCGACCAACTACCTGACGGTGGCCCTGTACAAGCAGATCAAGGCCTTGGAAGACCAGGGCAGGGCGACCGATGCGGCCAAGGTCGCGCAGGATGCCTACGCCTCGATGACCGAGCAGCGGGCTCAATCCATTCTGCAGAACCTGGGGTATGTCGAGCGGGCCTGGCTGGGTATCAAGGATGCCGCCAAGATGGCCGGCGACGTGATCATGGACCTGGGCCGCAGCGCCACGCCCACGGACCAGCTCGCGGCCATCAACGCCCAGATCAACGAGGTGATGCGTGGCAATGGCCTGAAGAACGCCAGCCTGTCCCAGGCCATCCGCGGCATGTTCGATGACACGGTGGTCTCCAAAGAGATCCTGCCGGCCCTGCAAGCCCAGGCGGCGGCCGTGGCCGCCACCACCTATGCCCAGGAACAAAACAGCAAGGCCCTGGCCGAGGGCAACGAGCGCCTCAAGGCCCGGGCCGCCTTCGACACCGAACAAGCCAAGTTCTTGAGCAATGAGCTCAAGATGCGCCAGGAAATCGCCAAGGTGCAGGCCCAGTTCCAGGCGGCCGATGGCGAGATCAGCGCCAAAGAACGCGATGCCCTGATCCAGAACATCCGCGACAAGTACAAAGAAAAAACGCCCAGCACGGCCGCCGGCGCCGGCGAGAACGAAGTCGCCCGCATCCGCGCCCTGATCAAGGAAGAAGAAACCCTCACCGCGCGAATCAAGGAACGCGGCATCGAGGGCGCCAAGCTCTCCGACAGCGAGAAGCTTGTTGCCCGCATCCAGGAGGACCTCAAAACCAGCATCAGCGGTGTGGCCCGGGCCAACAAAGAAGCGGCCCTGGTCGAGGCCCAGCGTTACGTGCAGGTGCAGGCCAGCCGCACCGAGCAGGAGAAGCAAGCCCAAGCCGTGGCCGATTCGCAAAAGGCCTACGACGCCCTGGTGGCCGATACGAGGAAGGCTGCGGCGGCCATTGGCCAGCAGGCCAGTGAGCTGGAAGCCGCCAATGCCGTGTGGGGCAAGGGCAAGGCCGCGATCGAGGAATTCCGCCTCGAGCAGATGAAGCTGAAGCTGCAAGAGGCCGACAGCAGCGACTCTTTCAGGCCCGACTACGTGGCCGAACTCCGGGTCCAGGTGGCCGAGCAAGAACGCCTGCTGACCGCCAGCCGCGTGAAGGACTACAAGACCCTGGCCCAGGCCCAGGAGGAATACACCCGCAAGGTCGAGGAAGAGGCCCTGCTGTACACCGATGAGGTGGGCCTGCTGGGCCAGACCACCCGCGAGCGAGAAAAGATCGTCGCCGTGCGCAAGGTCGAGCTCGAGCTCGCCAAGCAGCTCGCGGCCATTGATCGCTCGGGTGCCTCAGCTGAAGACAAGGCCCGCTTGGTCGACCAGGCCCAGGCTGCGGCTGCGATTGCACGCTCCACGGCCCTGGCCAAGTCCGAGCTCAACACCCTCACCGACATCATCAATTCGGTGGACCACACGGCGCAGTCCGTCTGGACCAATGTGTTCCAGGGTGGACAGTCGGCGTTTGAAAAGATCGGTGCGACGATCAAGGCCAGTGTCCTGGACATGCTGTACCAGCTCACCATCCGGCGCTGGGTGGTCAGCATCACGGCCAATGTGCTGGGCGGGCTTGGGGGCTTGGCCGGCGGTATCGGCGGAGGCTCCAGCGGCCTCTTGAACCTGGCCGGCTCCGCTTCGAACCTGTATGGCGGGGCCAGCCTGCTGGGCAGCGGGGTCGGTGCGATCTTCGGCACCACGGCCGGCAATGCGGCCATGGGCGTGTCGATGGGCCTTGGCGCCGGGTCGTCGTCGGCCGCGGCCGTCGCTGCTGCCCAGGCCGGCGGCATGGGGGCGGGAGCTGCTGGGGCAGCCGGCCTCGGGGCCTCCATCGGTTCGGCCATTCCCTACGTGGGTGCGGCCCTGGCGGCCTACTCGTTGCTCTCTGGTTTGAACGGCGGCGAGACCCGCTCCGGTGGCCAGTACGGCGTGGCCTACGACGGCGAAGTTAAAAACAACCGCCGCGATGAGGTCTACACCTACGAGGGCCAGCAGTACAACCGAGACAACAGCCTGCGCCCCGATGGCACGCGCAAGGCCGTCACCAATGGCCAGGCCTACCTGCTCGAGGCTGATGGCATGGGCGACCGGGAAGACGCCACGCGCAAGGCGGTGTCGAGCACGGCCGAGAGCATCAATGCCATGCTCAAGAGCCTGGGCAGCAAGGCCTACCTCACCGACTACCACGCAGGCCTCGAGACCTCGGGCAATGGGCGGGGTGGGGTGTTTGCCGGCGGCAGCCTGAATACGGGCGCCACGTTTGGCGAATCCGGCAAGGGCAGCAACTACTCGGGCACCTTGTACGAGACCAGCAGCACGCGCAGCCCCGACATGGCCACAGCGGTGGCAAACTTCACGCTGGACCTCAAGCAATCCACCATCCAGGCCCTGCAGGCCGCGCAAGACATCCCGCAGTCGGTGGCGGCCAAGCTCAAAGACATCGATGCCGAGAAACTCAGCGATGAGGAAGCCACCAAGCTCATCACCGAGATCAACAGCCAGATCGCGTCCGTCGAGGCCCTGCGCACCCTGGCCGGGGCTCTTCCGCTCAAGTCCCTCAAGGATCTCTCGTTTGACGCGGCCGACGGCCTCATCAACCTGGCCGGCGGCATTGATGCCCTGAACCAGAAGATCAGCGGCTATTACGAAAACTTCTACAGCCAGGACGAGCGCAACGCCCAGACCCTGGGCAATGTGAGCGCGGCGCTGCAAAGCGTGGGCCTGTCCACCCCCAAGACCCGCGAAGCCTTCCGCGCCCTGGTCGAGGCCCAGGACCTGAGCACCGAGTCCGGGCGCAAGGCCTACGCCACGCTAATGAACGTGGCCGATGCCTTTGCCAGCATCACCCCGAGCGCCGAGGACCTGGCCAAGGCGGCCCAAGCCAAGGCCGATGCCGACAAAGCACAGGCCGAAGCGGCCGCGGACGCCAAGAAGAAGGCCCTGCAGGCTGCCACGGACGCCGCCTACGCTTCCCTCGAGCGTGCCGTCGCCGCCGAGAAGAACCGCCTCCAGGCCGCCAAGCAAGTGGCCCAGGAATCGGTCAACACCCTGGGTTCCCTCTTCAACACCCTGAAGGGCCACGTCACCGAGCTGTACAACACGGTGGAGGCTACCCAGGCGCAAAGCGCCCGCGCGGGGCTGCAATTCATCGACCAGGCCCTGGGCACCGCCCGCAGCACGGGCTACCTGCCCGACGCCACCAGCCTGAGCGACGCCATCACGGCGGCACGCTCGGGCCTGGACTCGAGCCAATTCGGCTCGGCGTTTGAGCAGCAGCGGGCTCAGCTCACCCTGGCGGGCAAGCTGGCCGAGCTCAAGGACCTGACCGGTGTGCAGAAGTCGGTCGCCGAGCAGCAGCTTGCCACCGCCGAGGACCAACTCGCGAGCCTGGACAAGATTCTGTCGAACGCCAAGGACCAGGTGGATGCCCTGCGCGGCATCGACACCAGCGTGCTCAGCGTGGGCCAGGCGCTGGAGAAGATCTCAAGTGCCTTGCTTGGCGAAAAGGATGGCAATGCCTCGGCCACGAAGCCCGGGGTGCAGGTCACGAATCCGGGCTCGCAGTTCACGGTTGGGGGAGGGGGCTCGGGGACTGGGCCGGCCACGGGTGGCTCGTCCGGTGGCTTCACCGTCGGCGGCGGTGGTGGCGGCACATCATCCCCCTCTACCAAGTACAGCCGCGAAGTGAACCTCGGCGCCGGTGCCTTCACGGTGGGCGTCACCGACCCCGCGGAGATCTCGCGCCTGGACAGCCTCTCCACCCTCGCGCAGAAGTTCACCGGCACGGGCAATGTGAAGGGCCTGCTCGAGGCCACCCAGGCCAGTGGCGCCACTTTGAGCGACCTGGCCACCGTGGCGGGCTTCCGCTACGAAGACCTGCTCAAGGCGGCGGAATCGGTGGGGGTGCCGCGCTTTGCGGTGGGGACCAACTACGTGCCCCAGGACATGCTGGCCCTGATCCATGAGGGCGAGGCCATCGTGCCCAAGGCTTACAACCCGGCTGCGCACGCGCTACCTCAAACCGACAGCGCCCCCGCCGAACTGCTCACCCGCCTGATCGCCGAGGTGCAAGCCCTGCGGGCCCAGACCGCCCAGCTCGAAGCCCAGGCCCGGCGCACGGCGGATGCCACCAACGGCAACCCCGAAGGCGGGGCCGTGCCCATGGCTCTGGTGGAGGACCACACCCAATGAAGGCGATTCACCAATGAATATCTTGGTTCCCCTCACCATCACCGAGGCCATGCTGGCCGACTGCAACATTGCCGAGCCGGCAGTGGGCGAAGTCGAATGGGTCTCGGGTGCGGCCTGCGCCCTGGGCGAGCGTCGTATCCGCAAGGCCACGCACCGCATTTACGAATGCGTCAAGGCGGTGGCAGCGGGCCGCACGATGTTGCCCGAGGCTGATGCCGAGTACTGGCTCGATGCGGGCCCCACGGCTCGCTGGGCTGCGTTTGACACCGAGGTCAGCACGCAGGGGCGCATTGCCTCGCCCCTGACCTATGTGCTGCGCCCGGGCTTCTTCAATGCGATTGCCTGCTACGGCCTGGACGGCGCCACGCTGTCGGTGGTCGTCAAAGACAAGCCCGCAGGCACCGTGGTCTTCAGCAAGACCCTGGTTCTGCAGGAGGACCCGCTCGATTGGTACGACTGGGCGTTTGGTGCCATCAAGCCGCTCACGCGCTGCCTGATCCGGGACCTGGTGCCGTACCCCGAAGCCGAGCTGACCCTGTCGCTCACGGCGCCCGCGGGTGGTGTGGTGGGCGCGGGCATGGTGGTGCTCGGGGACCTGGTGCCCCTGGTCAATGCGGACACCTGGGGCGGCACCCAGCCGGGTGCCACGGCCGAGCCCGTCACCTACTCGTACATCAAGACCGACGACTACGGCGGCACCTCGATCAAGCGCCGCCGATCAGCGACGGACATGCGCTTCAAGCTGATCTTGCCGCGCGAGCAGGCCGACTACGTGCTGTCTGTGGTGCAAAGGGTGCTCGATGTGCCCGCGGCTTGGATCGCTACGGACGCCGCCGGCTTCGTCGGCCTCAACGTCTTCGGTCTGGGCAGTGGCTCCATGAGCTACGACAACGCCCAGACCGCCACCTTCAGCGGCTATGTGAAAGGAATGGTCTGATGCCATTGGTTAATCCTCCCACCCTCGATGACCTCCCGGCCACGCCGGACCGGGCCGATCGAACGAGCTTCGCTGTGCGCTGCACCGCGCTCTTCGATCACCTCAAGAACACCAGCGTGGCCCAGTGGCGGGCTGCTCTCAGCTGGATGAACGCTGCCGCCTCGGCGGCAGCCCAAAGCGTGCAGGATGCGGCTGGCCAGGCTTCTCTGTCTGGGCAGCGGGCCGATGCGGCGGCCGCCAGCGCCTCGGCGGCGGCCAACACCCTGGCCGCGGCTCAGGCGGCTCTCGGGGCGGTCAAGTGGGTGCCAGGCGCTTACGCCTCGGGGGCTTGTGCCTGGAGCCCCATCAATGGGCAGCTCTACCGGGCACGGGTGGCCATTGCGGCCAGCGTCCTGGACCCGATCAATGACCCGAGCAACTGGTTCTCGCTGGGCCTGATGTCGCTGCCCATCCAGCAGGTGACCAACACGGGCGGCAGCTTCTATGGCGCGGCCAATGGTGGCCTGAACACCATCAACGAGATCACCTTTGCCGGGGCGTGTGCGAAGTACCTGCCCCAGAACCCGGCCAACGGCGATGTGTGCGTGGTGGTGGTCGCCAACGGCCGCGCCGACAACAGCCTGGTGGTGAACCCCAACAACCCGATCCCCCTGCAGGTTGGCGCTAACACCGTCACCGACTCCCTGGTGCTGGGCATCCCGCCTGGCGCCATCACCTTCAAATTCTTCTCCAGCTCCAACGTGTGGAGGTACATGTAATGGCGTCTCTTCCTGATTTGCTCGGCGGCACTGCCAAGCAATACCGTTCCATCCTGGCCCTGCAGGTGACAAGCAGCCAAACCCTTGTGGCGCCCTGCGACGGCTTGGTCGACCTGTCCGTGATTGGCGGCGGTGGTTCGGGTGGGCTCTATGTTCAAAACGGCATGGCCCCCACGGCGGCGTTCGGCGGCGGTGCTGGCGGCTTTGCCCGGCGCCTGTCCCGCATCAAAAAGGGCGACGTCATCGTCGTGACCATCGGGGCCGGTGGGGCCTATGTGACCAATGCGAGCGCGGCCGGGAGCAACGGCGGGGCCTCTTCCATCGTGATCGCGGCCCAGGCTGTGAACATGGTGGCCAACGGGGGCACGGGCGGGTACATCTACTCGGGCACCGGCGTGGTGCTCGCGGGGGCACCCGGCGGCTCGGCCACGGGGGGCCAGATCAACTCGGCGGGCGGGCGCGGTGGCGGCATCGTCAACACCAATTGGACCGGGCAGCAGGTGGCCACGGGCGGTGGTGGGGTGAACCTGTTCGGTGGGGCGGACCAGACCGCCACGGCGGGCGGTGACATCGTGTTTGCCATCGCCACCGCCGGGTCTTGGGTGGCCACGGGTGGCGGCGGGGCGTTCTCGGCTGGGCTGGCTATGACCAGCGGCAACCTGTCCCAAGGCGGCAACGGGGGCAGTGGCTTCACGCTGTACAGCAGCGCGACCCACCAGGCGGACCTTGTGGCGAATTGGGGCCTGGTGCCGCTGCCCGTCGGTGGCGGTGGCTCAGGGGGATACAGCAGCGGCGGGTCGTATTCCGCGGGCAGCGCTGCCGGCGACGGTGGTGGCAGTGGTGGGGTCAACCTGCAAACGGGCAGCACGCCAGGCGGGTTCTCGGTGGCGGCGGCTGGGGCCTTTGGCGGGGGCGGCGCGATCTCGGGCTCGCCTGGAGCCAACAGCATCGCGTACGCCAGCGGCGGCACCTGGGGCGGTGGTGGCGGTGGTCTGTCCAGCGGCCAGGGCCTGACGGCACCGAACTGCCGCAGCGGCGCGGGCGGCAGCGGCTTGGCGTTCCTTCGCTTCTTTGCTGATCTCACTCCCTGACTCTCGTAAGGCAGAACCATGCGACACCTTTACAACATTCTGGGCGCCGATGGCGCCATCCTGAACACCGTGGTGGCCGACGATGCGTTTGTCACCGAACACCATGCGGGGCGCTTCGGGTTGCTCGGGCCCGCACCCGATGACCCGGTGGTGGCTGTGCCCCGGCATGTGGCGGTGGGCAGCTTCTTCGATCGCTTCGGCCCCGCCAAATGGGCCATCCTGGC
>NZ_KB906295.1 GCF_000381265.1 Curvibacter lanceolatus ATCC 14669 | reverse complement strand
CACCGCCGAACTGCTCACCCGCCTGATCGCCGAGGTGCAGGCCCTGCGGGCTCAGACCGCCCAGCTCGAAGCCCAGGCCCGGCGCACTGCGGATGCCACCAATGGCAACCCCGAGGGCGGGGCCGTGCCCATGGCCCTGGTGGAGGACCACACCCAATGAATATCTTGGTTCCCTTGACGATCACCGAGGCCATGCTGGCCGACTGCAACATTGCCGAGCCCGCGGTCGGCGAAGTCGAATGGGTGTCTGGTGCGGCCTGCGCCCTGGGTGATCGCCGCATCCGCAAGGCCACGCACCGCATTTACGAATGCGTCAAAGCCGTGGCCGCGGGTCGCACGGTGCTGCCTGAGGTCGATGCCGAGTACTGGTTGGATGCGGGCCCCACCGCCCGTTGGGCGGCGTTTGACACCGAGGTCAGTACCCAGGGGCGCATCGCATCACCCCTGACCTATGTGCTGCGCCCGGGCTTCTTCAATGCAATTGCCTGCTACGGCCTGGACGGCGCCACGCTGTCGGTCACCGTCAAAGACAAGCCCGCCGGCACGGTGGTCTTCAGCAAGACCCTCGTCCTGCAGGAGGACCCGCTCGATTGGTACGACTGGGCGTTTGGCGCCATCAAGCCCCTCACGCGCTGCCTGATCCGGGACCTGGTGCCGTACCCCGAAGCCGAGCTGACCCTCTCTCTCACGGCGCCGGCCGGCGGCGTGGTGGGTGCGGGCATGGTGGTGCTGGGTGACCTGGTGCCCCTGGTCAATGCCGACACCTGGGGCGGCACCCAGCCCGGCGCCACGGCCGAGCCCGTCACCTATTCGTACATCAAGACCGACGACTACGGCAACACCTCGATCAAGCGGCGCCGCTCGGCAACAGACATGCGCTTCAAGCTGATCTTGCCGCGCGAGCAGGCCGACTACGTGCTGTCTGTCGTTCAGCGCGTGCTCGATGTGCCCGCGGCCTGGATCGCGACGGACGCCGCCGGCTTCGTCGGACTCAACGTCTTCGGTCTGGGCAGTGGCTCCATGAGCTACGACAACGCCCAGACCGCCACCTTCAGCGGCTATGTGAAAGGAATGGTCTGAATGGCCTTGTCAAATCCCCCCACCCTTGATGACCTCCCGGCCACGCCGGACCGGGCCGATCGAACGAGCTTTGCCGTGCGCTGCACCGCGCTCTTCGATCACCTTAAAAACACCAGCGTCCCCCAGTGGCGTGCTGCCTTCTCTTGGATGAATGCAGCAGTTGCCTTGACCGCTCAAAACCTTCAGGACGCCGCCGCTCAGGCCTTTTTATCTGGCCAGCGGGCGGATGCCGCAGCCGGCGCCGCAGCCAACGCAGCTCAAACACTGGCAGCAGCCCAGGCCGCGCTCGGGGCCCGCAAGTGGGTCCCCGGCCCCTATGACGACGGCGCCTGCGCCTGGTCGCCCAGCAATGGGCGCTTGTACCGAGCCAGGCAGGCCTTGGCAGCCAGCGGGGTGGACCCGGTGGCTGACCGGGCCCATTGGTTTGACCTGTCGCAAGTGGGCTTGCCCATTGGCTATGTCGACGATACCGGCGGGAACCTGTATGGCGAACCCAACGGCGGCTTGAACATGATCAACGTGATGCAGTTTGCGGGTGGGCCTTGCGCCAAGTATCTGCCGCAACAGCCCAGCGATGGCGACACCTGCGTGATCGTGGTGGCCAACGCTCGCACCGACAACAGCCTCTTGATCAACCCCGTGCAGCCCATTGCCCTGGTGGTGGGCCGGGTGGTCTTGCGCAAGGCCGGCGACTCTGTGGTGCTTGACCGTATCGCTCGGCCCATCACGTTCCAATTTTTTGCAGCTCGAAACGAGTGGAGGGCCCTGTGATGCAGGCATTTCTTTCTGAGGCAGGGGGCGATGGCCTGGTGACGGGCTACACCGAACTGGGCCCGATCACCAGCTCGCAAACGATCAGCGCTCCCGCAGGCACCCGGCGCATTGAAGCGCTGCTGGTGGGCGGTGGCTTCAACGGCACTGGGTCTGGGGGCGGCTTTGGGGGCGCTGCGATCTACGCCATCCCGGTCACAGGCCAGCCCCTGGTGCTGACGGTGGGCGGCCCAGGCGGTGGCATCACATCGGTGGCCAGTGCAGCGGTGATCTATGCCCAGGTGGGCGGCGGGTTTTGCTCGGGCGTCACGGGTGGCAGTGCCAGCACCCTGTTCTACCCGGCCTCGGGTCAGCTGTTGTGGTGCTTGCTGGATGCGCCCAACACGCCCCCCGGCTGCACGGTCGGCGGTGGGCCAGGCAGCGGCGGTGCCATGAGCTATGGCGGCAGCGGGGCCCCAGGCAACCTGGGCGGCGGGGGCTCGGGTGGAAGTGGTGGCAATGGCAGCGGCACCAACAACGGCAACCTGGCCGCATCGGGCGGCAGCAACGGTGCTGCGGGCGGCTCGCTGGTGGGCCGCGCTGTCTGGGGCTACACGGGCCAGCCAGGTGGCAGCGCCGGTGCGGGCGTGGCCAGTGCAGGCGGGGGCGGTGGTGGTGCCGGTGGCGGGGGCGGATTGTTGGGCCCAGGAGGGCAGGGCGGCAACGCTGCAGGCAGCAACGGAGGCGCAGGTGGTGCTGGCGGCCAAGGCGGCGGCGGTGGGGGCTCAGGGGGCGGTGGCGGGGGCTCGAACTACAACAACTCACAGGGCTACGGCGGCCAGGCCGGCTCGGGTGGCCCTTCGGGGGCGGCTGGATCGAGGCCTTCGTATGGCGATGGCGGCGAGCCCGGCAAAGCGGGCACTGCGGGTGTCGGCGGTGCTGGCTTCATTCATTTGCGCTTTTACAGCTAAGGAGACACAAACATGGACTACGCCCTGATCAATGCCGGCCAGGTGGTGAACCGCATCGTGGCCGATGAGGCGTTTGTGGCGGCCATCGCCGCTGACTACGAACACATTGAGCCCTTGGCTGAAGGTAGCCCGGTCGGGGTGGGCTGGGGCTGGCAGGCCGAGTTGGGCTGCCAGCCTCCGGCTCATCTCGCAGCAGAAGCCTCCCCAGAGCCGGCACCGGTGCCGCGCCACCTGGCCGTGGGCGCCTTCTTCGACCGCTTCGGCCCCGCCAAATGGGCCATCCTGGCCGACCCGAGCCCTGCGGTGCAGGCCCTGGTCAAAGACTGCTCCGTGCGCAGCTTCATCGACCTGGACCGGGCTGATCTGCCCACGGCCCTGGCCTTGCTGGTGCAGGCCGGCCACGCGGTCGACGTGGAGAAAATCCTGGGCGCCCCGGTGCAAGCAGGGGAGCGGCCATGAACCAAAGGCTTTATCTCCTGATGCTGCTGCCGGTCGTGGCCCTGGCCCCCCTGGCCGCCCTGGTGCGCTACGTCTGGGCCGTGCTCACGAACCCGGGCCGGGCCTGGGGCATTGCCCGGGCATTCGATCGGGTGTTCAACGTGGCGGCCAATGGCGATGAGCGCGAGACCGTGAGCAGCCGGGCGGCCCGGGCGCGGGACGAGGGCAGGGCCTGGGGCTGCGTGCTGTGCCGCCTGCTGGACCGGTTTGATGCCGGCCACTGCGACCAGGCCAAGGGGGTGTGATGCTGGACGAGCAAACCACACCATTGTTTCCCTCTGAGCCACCCACCGAGGCCGAACGCTTGGCGGCGGTGGAAGCTGAGCTCCAATCCATTCGCGAGCGCCTGGCCACCGGTGACGAGACCATGGCGAGCCTTCGGGCAGATCTGGCTGAGAACACCAGCGCCACCATCCGCACTGAGTCCAACACGGCCGAGATCGTGGAGTTCTTCGGGGCCATGAAGGGCGCCTTCAAGGTGCTGAACTGGATCGGTGCCCTGGCCAAGCCCATCACCGCGCTCGTGGCGCTGGCCGCCGTCACCTGGGGCGCCTTCCTGACCATCAAAACAGGAGCACCCCCCAAATGAACGATCTCCTCAAAAAGCGCCTGATCCAAGCCGCCAGCGGCGGCGCCATCGCTCTCGCCGGTGTGCTGGCCACCTGGTACGAAGGCCGGCGCCTGACACCCTACCGCGACCCGGTGGGCATCCTGACCGTGTGCGAGGGCATCACGGGCAAAGACGTGGTGCCGGGCAAGACCTACACACCGGCCGAGTGCGATGCGCTGCGCGACAAGCACCTGCGCATCGCAGATGCTGCCGTGTCCCGCCAGATCCGGGTGCCACTCACGCCCTGGCAGCGGGCCGCCCTGATCGACTTCACCTACAACCTGGGCGAAGAGGCCTTGGCCGGGTCGACCCTGGCCCGGCTCTTCAATGCGGGTCACACCCAGGCCGGGTGCGAGCAGCTCTCGCGCTGGGTCAAGGCTCGGGTGCAGGGCGAGCTGGTGACCTTGCGCGGGCTGGTGGACCGGCGCGGGGCAGAGCTCGAGGTGTGCCTCGGCCAACTGCAGGAGGTGGCGAATGCCGGTGCTCGATAACGTCAAACGCGCCTCCCTGCAGGTCCTGGTGCTTGCGCTGGCCAGCACCGCGGCCGTCCAAACCTGGCGCCTGCATGGGGCCCAGCTCGAGGCGGCGGAGGCTCGGACCCAGCAAGCCACCCAGCAGGCCGAGGGTGAGCGCCTGGCCCGCGTGGCCTCAGAAACCAACCGTCAACTGGAGCGGCAATACCGTGAACAAGTCTCTGAAATCGAAACCCGGGCCCAGGCCGATCTGGCGCAATCGCGTGTGGCTGTGGACCGTGCCCGCGATGCTGGCCAGCGGCTGCAGCGCGAACTTGCCGCCTACGTCGAGCGTCAGCGTCGCGCCTGCGCAGATTCCACCTCTGTCGGCAACGGCTCGGCAAAACTCGGCAATGCCGACTTGCTTGCCGAGTTGTTCAGACGCGCTGACGCAAGAGCGGGAGAGCTGGCGGCAATTGCTGATGAAGCCCGAATAAGAGGCCTGGCCTGCGAGGCCAGCTATGACGCAGTCAAGAACGCCGGGGACCAGCCGGCGGAGGTGCACACCTCCCCCTGATCCCCAGAAAAAAGAACAGGGCGAACGGCTGGAGTGATTGGACCCACCCCGACCGAACGCCGAACCCACAGCATGCACCTGTGAGCCCAGCCCAAGTCCCTGCCCACCTGTACAGGCGGGGCGAGTGTAAACGAAGCTTTGGAGCCCACAATGGCAACCCCCATCATCCCTTGGCTCGGTGGCAAGCGCCGCCTGGCCGATATCCTGATCCCGCGCTTCCCGGCGCACACCTGTTACGTCGAGGTCTTCGCGGGAGGCGCCGCGCTGTACTTCCTGCGCCCGCCGGCCGACGTGGAGGTGATCAACGACGTCAACGGCGAGCTGGTCAACCTGTACCGTGTCGTGAAACACCACCTCGAGGAGTTTGTGCGCCAGTTCAAATGGGCGCTGTCCAGTCGCGACATGTTCAAGTGGCTGCAGGACACCCCGCCCGAGACCATGACCGACCTGCAGCGGGCGGCCCGGTTCTATTACCTGCAGCACCACGCCTTCGGCGGCAAGGTGCAAGGCCAGACCTGGGGCACGGCCACCACGGCGCCGCCCTTGAACCTGCTGCGCATCGAAGAAAACCTGAGCGCTGCACATCTGCGCTTGTCCAGCACCTACATAGAGCGCCTGGACTGGCAGCAGTGCATCAAGCGCTACGACCGGCCGCACACCTTGTTTTACATGGACCCGCCTTACTGGCAAACCGAGGGGTATGGCGTGCCGTTTGAGTGGGATCAGTACGAGGCCATGGCGCAGCTGATGCGCGAGATCAAGGGCAAGGCCATCCTGAGCATCAATGACCACCCGGACATCCGGCGCTGCTTTGAAGGGCTGCAGATGGAGGTGGTGCCGATTACCTACCAAGTGGGCGGTGGGGCCAAGGGGGTGGATAGGAACGAGCTGATCATTTACAGCTGGGATCGGGAGGGGGAGCCGGTGGGGTTGTTTTGAGCTGGAGTTCTAATGAAGGCGTCTGAACCAACGCTTAAGGTCGGCGACATGAAGGGGTGTCTTTGGCGCGGTGCATCAATCTCGCTGCTAAAGCACTACCGGCAATGCGATCATGAGCCCTGGCAGCGTTCGGATGAGAGGCTCGAGCGTCTCTATCTACGGGGATGGGTAGGCCCTTTTTTGCTTCTTCGATAAAACAATGCCCAGCGTAAGCTGGGCATTGCTACGGCTGGAGTTGTATCCAGTGTCGCGAGAGTACATCAGTGACTGCACAAAAATTGTGCTCATCTATGTCTCTTGAGCCTAAAATTCAAGTCGGCAGTTGAACTTTGACGGCTGTGTTTACGCTTTAGAAACAGGAACCAATAGCGGGAAGGCTTTGAGTCCACGTTGATACGCGTAGATCTTCGTTCCGTTTTTCAGAGTGATCCAGGGTCGGAAGATGACCTTGTATCCATCTGGAACCGGAGAGTTAGGGTCCAAATGCTTCATTCATATCACCTCCCTTCTGCCATCTAGATGGCGGTTTGGGTTGAATGCCAATGCCGACTCTGTCGGCCTGCGCGGCTCAAGCGACTCGTTCTTGGAGGAGCATCGTCGCTTGAGCTGCCTTTCTTCGTCAGTGCATGGGCCAGGCTCACTGACTGCATCTCATATTATCTTCACGGCCCGACCCTTTCTTGATTTAAGAAGTGCCCACTATATCTGGAATTTTGGGTGAATTCAAGACGCCACGGATGGCTTTCAAAATAGGGGCGGAACAGTGGACTTCACCCCGCTTCTCGCTAGGTTTGGATTATCGCGGGCTTTTTTGAGTCGTCTGGCTGCAAATTTTTCCAGTTGACAGGGGGTATTTTTTTGTGCTTGGGCTAAGGTTTTTTTGTTTTTTTGTTTCTAAGCTGTTGATTCCATTGATGAAAAATTTTTGAGATCCAATTTTTTATTGTTGGTCTGCTGTTGTTTGTTATTAACTGTTGTTGATTGGTGCTATTAACGCTGGGTTAATAACATGATCTGGGTTGTGATCTAGATGTGTTGAGGTTTGTGTGAATGATAGTGGCACTGGGGTGAGGGCATTACTGTTGCTGTTATTGACGGCATTTAAGACGGCCTCAATGTTGGCTTTCATGGTGGCCTCTATAGCGAACTGCTACAGGCGCGGTGTCGCGTTAATCGATTGGCACATCTGGTGTTGAACGTCGGTTCTCTAGACTGGGAAGACGAGCCACGCCTTCCAATTCCAATGGGAAGTAGGCCGCCTCTTACAGCGCCTCCACTAGGCATAAAGCTGCTGCAGCTGCTCTCAGCCAGGTTGCACACCTGGGCCAATTCGGCGGGGTAGCTGCCGGGCTTCGGCGATGTGGTTGGCCACCTTGGCCAGAATCTTGGTGGGCGCAATACCTACCCCGTAGGGGATGCTCACCGGAGCCCACCACTGCGACGCAGGGGCCGAACAAATCCATGTCCTCGATGCGCTTGCCTGCGCGCACCTGGCGTGCAAAGCGGTGTGCCAAAGAGGCCTCCAATTCTTGCCAGGGCATGCGGTTGGCCAACACCGCCAGGGGATGGCGCAGATCAATCATCTGGTCAAGGCGGTTGCGGAAGAAGTCAGCGGTCATGGTTGATCGGGCCTCAGGCAAAACTCCCAGGAATTGGGCTGTGGTGAATATTAAATTGGGAGTTCTGGGGTGCAGCAATGGCCTGCGGGGCCAATGTTCATGCGGGTTGGTGGGGTTTGGCAGGGACGACCACTTATCAGGTGGGTGGTGGAGCCAAGGGGGTGGAGCGCAATGAGCAGATCATTTACAGCTGGGATCGGGAGGGGGAGCCGGTGGGGTTGTTTTGATCTCGACCGTGCGGTTCTCCTGTGATTCGACCCTGGCTTAGGCCCCTGCGCCTGTATTGAATCCAGAGCGGGCCCGCAACGCTTCATAGAGTTGCGCCGGCCCCAGCAGAATGTCCTTGAGGCCATCTCGAACCCGCTCCGAGCCCAGCGCCTGGCTGCTCATGGCGGTGTGGGCTTCCAACGCATCCATGATGGCGTGCATCACTGCTGCCTTGAGGTCAGGCGAGTTGGCAAACTGCTCCTTGCTGTTGCTGGCGGCCTGTTGCCTCAGGGTTTCGTTCTCGAGCAATTTGCCCTTGAGTACCCCGTTCACGTAAACCAACTGGTCGTCGTCGCTGAGCTCCCCCTCAAACAACCCATTCACCTTCTGGATGATTTCGTTCAGGTAGGCCTGCTGCTTCTCCTGCACCGAGCCCGTGCCCACCGCATCCATCGGGGGCAGCTTGTAGGTGCCGTCGGCGTTCAGGTTCAGGGACTGCTTGCCGTGGTTCTTCAGGGTGTGGTGGGTCAGCACCACCTTCGACAAGTCCACCGTGTCGCGCTCGCGGCCGAATTCCAGCAGGGGTATCAGGCGCTTGAAGAACAGAAAGCGCTTCTCGATGTCGGTGTTGCCGTAATCGAAGATTTGCGACAGGAATGAGTAGAGGCGCACGAAGCTGCCCATGTCGTTCTTGAACAGCACCAGGACGTCAAGCGCATCCTTGGCGGCCTGGCTCGCCTTCTCGTCCCCTTGTTCATCGGCCCAGGTTTTATCGGCCTTGGCGGCCTTGTAGCGCTTCAGAAGGCGGTCGGCCACCGGAGCAATCGCGGCGTCGAGCTGCTTTTGCGTGCCCTTGGGGTCCACGTCCACCTTGGCGACGCGCTCCACCTCAAAGTCGTCGTAGTGGCCGCTGGCGTCGAGCTTGGCCCGCAGGTCGTAGACCAGGTGTGGGTCGGTGCTGGCCTCCAGCTCGGCCGTCTCGTAATAGGTCTTGAAAGCCTTGAGGATGTCGGCGGGCTCGTTGACGAAGTCGAGGATGTAGGTCGTGTCCTTACCCGGGTGGGCGCGGTTCAGGCGCGACAAGGTTTGCACGGCCTGGATGCCGCCCAGCATCTTGTCCACGTACATCCCACAAAGCAGGGGTTGGTCAAACCCGGTCTGAAACTTGTTCGCCACCAGCAGCAGGTGGTACTCGGGCTCGGCAAAGGCATCGCGGATGTCGCGCCCCTTCAGGCCAGGGTTCAAGTCCTTGCTGGCCTCGGTGACCGGGGCGGGATAGCTCTCGGGGTCGTCCACCTCGCCCGAAAAGGCCACCATCACGCCCAAGGGGTAGCCCTGGCGCTCGATGTAGGCCCGGATTGCCTTTTGCCAGCGCACCGCCTCCTTGCGGCTGCCCACCACCACCATCGCCTTCGCCTTGCCCGCGAGCAGGGGTTGCACGTTCTCGCGGAAGTGCTCGACCACGACCTGCACCTTCTGCGCGATGTTGTAGGGGTGCAGGCGCACCCAGCTCATGATGCCCTTCATGGCCGCGCTGCGCTCGACCTGGGTCTCGTCGTACTCCTGCCCGTCGTGGGCGAGCTTGAAGGCGAGTTTGTAGCTGGTGTAGTTCTTCAGCACATCCAGGATGAAGCCCTCTTCAATCGCCTGACGCATCGAGTAGACGTGGAAGGGCAGGGGCAACCCATCCGGACCAGGCCGGCCGAACAGCTCCAGGGTCTTCTGCTTCGGGGTGGCCGTGAAGGCGATGTAGGTCAGGCTCTTGGCCCCTGCGCTGTCGGCGCTGCGGGCGGCCATCTGCGCGGCTAGCAAGGCCTCGGTATCGACTTCGCCACCATCTTGCAGGGCCTCCCATTCTTCGGCCGATAAAAGCTGCTTGAGCTTGGCGGCCGCCTCGCCGCTTTGCGAGCTGTGGGCCTCGTCGGCAATCACCGCGAAGCGCTTGCCCTCGGTGGCCGCCAGCTCTTGCACCGCCTGAAGGGCGAAGGGGAAGGTCTGGATGGTGCAGATGATGATTTTCTTGCCATCCTTGAGCGCTTGGCCGAGCTGGGCGCTTTTGCTGCCGTGCTCGTTGGTGATGCTCTCCACCACGCCGTGGGTGCGCTCGAAGTCGAAGATGGCCTCTTTGAGCTGAGCGTCCAGCACGTTGCGGTCGCTCACCACCAGAACGCTGTCGAACATCTTCTGATGCTCGGCGTTGTGCAGGTCGGCCAGGAAGTGCGCCGTCCAGGCAATCGAGTTGGTCTTGCCCGAACCCGCCGAGTGCTGAATGAGGTAGCGCTGCCCGGCGCCGTTCGCCAGCACATCGGCCACCAGGCGCCGGGTGGCATCGAGCTGGTGGTAGCGGGGGAAGATGACGTTCTTCGGCTGCTTCTTGTCGTCGCGTTTGCCGATGAGGTAGCGGTGCAGGATGTCGAGCCAGCTATCGCGGGCCCAGACCTCCTCCCACAAGTAGGACGTGGCAAAGCCGTCGGGGTTGGGCGTGTTGCCCGCCGCGCCTTCGTTGCCCTTGTTGAAGGGCAAGAAGTAGGTGGCCGGGCCCGCGAGCTTGGTGGTCATCATCACCTCGCTCTGGCTCACCGCGAAGTGCACCAGTGCTCCCCCAGGAAAGCCCAGAACGGGCTCCAGAACCCCGCCCTTGGGCTGGGGCAGCCTGTCGAAGCGGTATTGGTCCACGGCGTCCTGAACGCTTTGGGTGAAGTCGGATTTGAGCTCGGCCGTGGCCACCGGGATGCCGTTCAGGTAAAGCACCAGGTCCAGCGCATCCTGGGTGTTGTTGGGCGAGTGCCGAACCTGCCGCACCACGCGGAGGCGATTGGCCGCGTAACGCTCCAAGGTGGCCGGGTTGATGGCGAGGGAGGGCTTGAACTGCGCCAGGTTCAAGGGCTCTTTGAGCCCAATCATCTCCACGCCACGGCGCAGCACATCGAGGGTGCCGCGCTCGTTCAGGTTCTTACGCACCCGCTCGGCCAGTCGCTCGGCCAAGGCCGGGCCGTGGGTCTTGGTGAGGCGCTGCCAAGTCTCGGCTTGGGTGGCCTCCACCCAGGCGAGCAGGTCAGGCAGGAAGAGGCCGCTGGCGCGGTCATGGTGCTCGGCATCGCCCTCGGCGTAGAGCCAACCGTGGGCCGCGAAGTGGGCGCAGATTTCCGACTCGAAGTGGCGTTCTTGGTGCAGGTTCTTGGCGGTCATGCGGTCATGGCCTACGGGGCGGCGTTGCGTACGTCAATTTGGCCGGTGACGGCGGCAGAGATGAGGCCGGAGCGTCGTTCTTTGAGCAGTGTAATGGCGCGCTGAGTCTCTATTTTGAGGGTGTCGAGCTTGGAATTTTCCTCAACAATAAATGCGGCTATGACAGCTTGCTCGTCTTTAGGGGGTAAGGCAACTTGCCGAGAAGACATAACGCTTAGCGGAATTCGTGACCGGGTAGTTCCCGTCGCTAGAACGCCAGCATCGTAAGCAGCTCCCGAGGATAGTTGCCATGCGACAAATTCGGGTTCAGCTCGCTCAGTATCGAGTCGAAATCTAAAACAGTCAGCTTTGACTAACGCCAATCCAAGACCTGCTGGTGCAATACACGCTCTGCCTAACAAATTGTTGTCATCGCCGAGGCCTGCGACCAAAAGGTCACCGTCTCTTACCTCATGGCCGCGCAGCTCTTTGAGGAAGTAGCGCTCATCAATGAACACTGGCTCACCGATATTGAATAGGCCCGCTCGAATGTTTTGAAGCCGAATAACGAGTGCGCCATTATCGGTGTAGTGCTCTGACTTGATACCCGAACCAAAGGGACCATCACACCGTTTAAGAGATAAACGTGCTAACGGTGTAAGCGTCCAATGTGAGGGCACCTCCCCCAACCACCCCACCCCCGAATCCTTCATCGGCACATCGGGATTGAGGCCCTTGGTGACAGCGTGGGAGATGGTGGCTTGGCGCTTCTCGGCGAGCAGGGTCAGGAGTTTTTCTTGCTCGGCAATCAGGGTGTCGATTTTGGCGGTTTCGCGGTCGAGGAAGGCGGCGATACCTACTTGCTCAGCCTCAGGTGGGAAGGGGGCCCTTTCGTTGAAGTAACGGTCTTGGTCTAGATTCTGGATGCCTGACGTTTGATTGATGGAGCCGATATTTACACCCATCGAGTACGCGGCGCTGTGAACGTAGTTCCAGTAGCCGGTATTCATGCCTTGCTTCAAGCAAATTCGGGCAACAAAGTTGGAGCACACTGCCGGCATATCCAATTGATACCGAACGACTTGCCCAACAGGTTGCTGTTCGCCGCCCCCGGACTTTTCCAGCAGCAGGTCTCCTTTGTTTAACAACCGATTGAGTCGCTCTTTGGCGGTGACAGAGCGAATTGTTGGAATCTGCGGATTTACTTCGAGTCGCTCTCTATCGAAGTCGGCGACCCGCACACACGCAATATCGTTTTCATCGCCTTGAGGCTCTTCACCCCAAATCCCGTTGCGAGCAAAGGAGACCGATGCCTTGATGCGGTCGACCTTCCAGTGAGAGGGGATGTGGCCAATCCAAGCTACCCCGCTGTCCTCGTAGTCTCTATAGGTCGGCAAACTCATTCCGCTAACTCCCCCAGCATCTTCATGATGCTGCTCGTGACTGCCTTCAACTCCTCGTCGATTTCATGAAGGCTGCGCGGCGGCTCAAACACGTAGAAGTGTCGGTTGAACGGAATTTCGTAGCCCACCTTGGTCTTCTCCGGGTCAATCCAGGCATCGGGCGCATGGGGTAGCACCTCGCGCGTGAAGTAGGTTGCGACGTCTTCGCTCAGCGGCACGTTCTCGGTATCACGCAGAGCGCTGTCGGCCTGGGGCTTGCCCTTTTGCTTGCCCTTGAGGCCCAACACCACGTTACCCGCCTCATCGCGCAGGGGGCGCTCGACGGTGATGGTGGTGTAGCCAAAATCCTCATTGGCGAAGATGCGTGAAATCGGCACCTTCTTGAGCTTGCCGCCTTCGGGGGGCACGGGCGGGGTGTCGGTCGCAGTGACCAGGCGGGTCTCGACCTCCTTGCCCAGGGCGTTGAATACGGTGAATTGCTCCGCTTCGGTGAAATCGCCAAACAGACGGGTGACGGTAGCGATGTGCTCCTCGCTCATCTCTTTGCGCTTGCTGCCGAGGCTTTTGCGCATCTTTTGCCAAAAGCCCGATGCGTCGATGAGCTGAACGAAGCCGCGCCGGTCTTCGGGCTTCTTGTTCGACAAGACCCAGACGTAGGTGGCGATGCCAGTGTTGTAGAACATGTCGGTCGGCAGCCCGATGATGGCCTCGACCAGGTCGTTCTCCAGCACATAGCGCCGGATTTCGCTCTCGCCGCTGCCGGCGCCTCCGGTGAACAGGGGCGAGCCGTTTAGGACGATGCCAAAGCGGCTACCGCCCTCCTGGGCTGGGCGCATCTTGGACAAGAGGTGCAGCAGGAACAGCATCGAGCCATCCGAGACCCGGGGCAAGCCCGGGCCAAATCGGCCGTCAAAGCCCTTTTGCTCATGCTCCTGCCGCACGGCCTTCTCCACCTTCTTCCACTCCACGCCGAAGGGCGGGTTGGAGAGCATGTAGTCGAACTTGCGGTGGGCGTGCCCGTCGTCGCTCAGGGTGTTGCCCACCACGATGTTGCCCACGTCCTGCCCCTTGATGAGCATGTCGGCCTTGCAAATCGCGTACGACTCGTCGTTGAGCTCCTGGCCGAACATGGTCAGACGGGCCTGGGGGTTGTGTTCCAGCAGGTACTCGCCGGCCACCGAGAGCATGCCGCCCGTGCCCGCTGTCGGGTCGTAGATGGTGCGCACCACGGCGTTACCGGCGGTGAGCACGTCGTCATCCTCGATGAACAGCAGGTTCACCATCAAGCGAATCACCTCACGTGGCGTGAAGTGCTCCCCGGCGGTTTCATTGCTGATTTCAGCGAACTTGCGGATGAGTTCCTCGAACACCCCACCCATCTGGGCGTTGTCCACCACGTCGGGGTGGAGGTCGATGTTGGCGAACTTCTCGGTGACCAGGTAGAGCAGGTTGGCCTTGGCGAGGCGTTCCACCTGGGTGTAGAAATCGAAGCGCTCAAATATGTCCCGGGCGGCCGGAGAGAAGCCTTGGACGTATGCGTAGAGGTTCTGCCGGATGTTGTCTTGGTCGCCCAACAGCTTCATCAGGTCGAGCGGCGAGGTGTTGAAGAAGGTCTGGCCGGCCTTGCGCTCCAAAAAAGGGTCAGGGTTCAGGCCCAGCTTGGTCTTGGCCTCGAATTCGGCCAGCACGGCGGGCTTGGTGGCCTCCAGAACGCAGTCCAGGCGACGCAGCACGGTGAAAGGGAGGATGACGCGCCCGTATTCGGACTGTTTGAAGTCGCCACGCAGCAAATCGGCAACGGACCAGATGAAGGACGAGAGGGCTTGGTGGTTCATGAACTGACTGTTTTAGGCGCGAGAAAATTGCTACTTTGGCTATTCTCATGCACAAAATTGTGCAGATGCGCTTGACTGGGCTGCGTACGTGATCAACAAGGGGCATCTTGGCTGAGCTGAATTTTCACGATCTGCAGGTGCCTGTAAGGCGACAACTCCTTGCTGTTGTCAAGGGGGCGCAACAGGCAAAGGGCTCGGGTGCGGGACGGTCATGCTGCTCCCAAGTTAGCTTGTTACCTTGACTGCTTCTGGCAACCGAGTTTGCTCGGGAATCGAAATCAAACTCTTCACCTGCCTCATCGTGGCTAGCACTTTCCGGGAACGCCTCGATGGAGAAGACGTGATTGTTCTCGGGATTCGCGATGGCGGCAAACACGTGCAGTACATCATCAGGCCCTGCAGCCAGGGGCGGGGGCGTTTGATGCAAGATTTCGATGCGTTTCGAACGCACCCACCCGGCGTGAATCTACGGTAGGGGCGTATTGGATGGTTGGCATGGCGTGCAGGCAAAAGTTCCTGGCCAGGGATATTGATGACGGTCCGACGTTCGGCCTCAAGGTCCACTGCGTTAAGTGCGTATTCCGATCAAATCCGCCAGTTAGTCCGACTCAAGTCGTTCACCGGCTCTGATCCAAACCAGGTCACTGGTTCCGATTCAAAACTGCCAACTCGGGCCTTACGTCACACCTGGTAGCAACCTAATACGATGACCGAGAACGGCCGAGGCTGTGTGAAAATGCTGATGGATGACTTTCTCGGGGGCTGAGCCCTTGCCTGAATTGAGATCGGGGCTTGTAGGCCGTTCTATGCTGTCGATTTTTGAACCAGCCGACAAGTCGAGGGCTTAAGTCGCGTTTTCACGCAGCCTCGGCCAGGAGCAGCCTAGCACCTGAAATGAAAGCAGACCCTCAACGTATGATTGGAGGCGCGTCGCAGCGCGAAGCGCGGAGGTAACCTAAAAAACAGGTTTGGGCGCCCTCTCGGCAGAATTGTCAGATATCGTTGAATTTAAGAAAATCATTCCGAGTCATAACTCTGGTTTCAACCCCTAACCATTTATATATGGCTTTAATTTTGCGAGCAAGGTTGGCATCGTTGGTTATAAATATATCGGCATAAGCTGCATATATTGCGTGGCTTGTGTCATGTAGGCTTGCCACAAATTTCTCCGAATCATCTGGGAAGTACCTCTGGGCTTCAAGGTGTTCCATTAACTTCTCGACGACCATCTCAAATATTGGGAAGTATTCTCGAATATATGCAAAACGAAGCATTGAAGCGGTTATTCGTTGTTTTGGCACAAATGCACTAAAAGTTTTATGTCGTTTCATCCACAAGTGATTGGAGCGAACGATTTTATTTAAATCCACTCTATATTTCTCCAAAATCTCTTGAGCATCTGAATTGTTGGCCTCCTTTTTGCTAATTTTACCGGAAGCCTCCACCTCTTCGCCTCTTAATAATTTGTATTTTTGATGATTTTCTGCAATGATATTGCGATCGTGCATTGAAATCACCCGCTCATAAGTATCCATTGGATTTTCTTTGTATGTATTTATTCCATTGTTTCTAATGGATACCAGCTCGCATCTCGGGTAAGGCAAGAAACAATATGAGTCGGTTAATTCCTTTAAAAAAACAACCTTTTCATGAGCGTTTTCTGTACTTTGGCCATGATGCTTTACTGTGTTGGCAATTTCTTCCAAATGGGCGGGGCTAAAAGCAATTCTGTATGCATCTTTTTTTAATCTATTTACAGCATTGGCGACTTCTTGATTTCTATTATTCTTCAGGTCGATGATGATATTATTGTCGAGATATAGGTATTTCATGTATTAATTCCAGTTGCAACCTGTCCTCGCTGGGAACGAAAATATGAGAAATAGAATGCATGGCGCGATTAATTCTAGGCACTCATTTTTCATGGCCGAGGTTTGAGGAATGGACGGTCAAAGCATTGGTATGAATTTTACAAGGGTGCACCGCAGAAAGCCAGATGCCGCGTAGATGCGCTTGACACGTTAATTTGTGCAGAGGGCCTTAGGTCGGCAAGCTATTGTGTACAAGTAAGCCCAAACGGGCTCGCTCACTGTCTGCCTTGTGGGCGCAGATCAATCTGTTTTGAATCAACGGCAGCTTTGACACGCTGCTGTGTAACGTCGGCCCGTTGCGGACAACGCGCCGCGCATGCCATTAGCTTTTCATACATATGCATGAGAGCCGACCGCGCCATGTCAAGAGGGGGAGTGCGAAGCTAACCCAATGAAGCCAAGCAGATCTACTGCCGATGGCTCGCACGAAGTGCCGCCTGATCTTCCGTTCACACGGAAATCACACCGATTGCTTGAGACCCGCGCGGGTATTAGAGCGGACGAGGGTTCAAATCCCCCCAACCCATATCACTGACCAAGTCGTTGATCCGACTTGGTCTTTCTCTCTGACTAGCAAGCGATTCTGTCGCGGGGAGCGTGCGCCTGGCAGATCAAGAGGATGTCTGCCCCTGAAGTCAAGCAGCCAATCCTCACTCCCCCCGCGCCACCCTGTATTGACCCAGCACTTTCTGCACAGGTCAGGCCGCTAACGCATAAGCCTCAGCGGGGGTCTTCATTTTCAGCGCCTGGTGAGGGCGCCGATGGTTGTACCAACTGATCCAGTCCGCAATCACTCGGCTGGCGTGCTGCAGGGTTTCAAACCTGTGGCGATGAACGCATTGGTCCTTGAGCGTGCGGATCACGCGCTCAACCATGCCATTCTGCTCAGGGCTGTAAGGCGTGATGAACTCCTGCTGCAGGCCGTAGCTTTTGACCAGGGCCGTGTAGCTGCGGCTGGTAAAAACCA
>NZ_KB906294.1 GCF_000381265.1 Curvibacter lanceolatus ATCC 14669 | reverse complement strand
TCCTGCAGGACGAGGGTCTTGCTGAAGACCACCGTGCCGGCGGGCTTGTCTTTGACGGTGACCGACAGCGTGGCGCCGTCCAGGCCGTAGCAGGCAATTGCATTGAAGAAGCCCGGGCGCAGCACATAGGTCAGGGGTGATGCGATGCGCCCCTGGGTACTGACCTCGGTGTCAAACGCCGCCCAACGGGCGGTGGGGCCCGCATCCAACCAGTACTCGGCATCGACCTCAGGCAGCACCGTGCGACCCGCGGCCACGGCTTTGACGCATTCGTAAATGCGGTGCGTGGCCTTGCGGATGCGGCGATCACCCAGGGCGCAGGCCGCACCAGACACCCATTCGACTTCGCCGACCGCGGGCTCGGCAATGTTGCAGTCGGCCAGCATGGCCTCGGTGATCGTCAAGGGAACCAAGATATTCATTGGGTGTGGTCCTCCACCAGGGCCATGGGCACGGCCCCGCCCTCGGGGTTGCCATTGGTGGCATCCGCAGTGCGCCGGGCCTGGGCTTCGAGCTGGGCGGTCTGAGCCCGCAGGGCCTGCACCTCGGCGATCAGGCGGGTGAGCAGTTCGGCGGTGGCACCATCCGTTTGAGGTAGCGCGTGAGCGGCCGGGTTGTAGGCCGGGTTGTAGGCTTTCGGCACGATGGCTTCACCCTCGTGGATCAAGGCCAGCATGTCCTGGGGCACGTAGTTGGTGCCCACCGCAAAGCGGGGCACGCCCACCGATTCCGCGGCCCTGAGCAGGTCTTCGTAGCGGAAGCCCGCTACGGTGGCCAGGTCGCTCAAGGTGGCACCGCTGGCCTGCGTGGCCTCGAGTAAGCCTTTCACATTGCCCGTGCCGGTGAACTGCTGCGCCAGAGTGGCGAGGCTGTCCAGGCGAGAGATCTCTGCAGGGTCGGTGACGCCCACCGTGAAGGCACCAGCGCCCAGGTTCACCTCGCGGCTGTACTTGGTGGAAGGGGTGGTTCCATTGCCTCCATTGCCACCACCACCGACGGTGAAGCCACCGGACGAGGTGCCCGAGGAGGCACCGCCCGAACCGCCACCGGAGCCCCCTCCCCCGACCGTGAACTGCGCCCCAGGATCAGTGACCTGCACCCCGGGCTTCGTGGCCGAGGCGCTGTCCTCCTGCTCGCCGAGCAGAGCGCCGGCCAGTTTCTCCAGGGCGTTGCTGACGCTCAGCACGCTGGTATCAATGCCGCGCAACGCATCCACCTGGTCTTTTGCGTTGGAGAGGATCTTGTCCAGGCTCGCGAGCTGGTCCTCGGCCGTGGCGAGCTGCTGCTCGGCGACCGACTTCTGCACACCGGTCAGGTCCTTGAGCTCGGAGAGCTTGCCCGCCAGCGTGAGCTGCGCCCGCTGCTGCTCAAACGCCGAGCCGAACTGGCTGGAGTCCAGGCCCGAGCGGGCGGCCGTGATGGCGTCGCTCAGACTGGTGGAATCCGGCAGGTAGCCCGTGCTGCGGGCAGTGCCGAGCGCCTGGTCGATGAACTGCAGGCCCGCGAGGGCGCTTTGCGCCTGGGTGGCCTCCACAGCGTTGTACAGCTCGGTGACGTGCCCCTTCAGGGTGTTGAAGAGGGAACCCAGGGTGTTGACCGATTCCTGGGCCACCTGCTTGGCGGCCTGCAGGCGGTTTTTCTCGGAAGCCAGGGCACGTTCCAGAGAGGCGTAGGCGGCATCGGTCGCGGCTTGGAGGGCCTTCTTTTTGGCGTCCGCCGCGGCCTCGGCCTGGGCCTTGTCGGCATCGGCCTTGGCTTGCGTGGCTTTGGCCGCATCTTCGGCGCTGGGGGTCACGCTGGCAAAGGCATCAGCCACGTTCATGAGCGTGGCGTAGGCCTTGCGGCCGGACTCGGTGCTCAGATCCTGGGCCTCGACCAGGGCGCGGAAGGCTTCGCGGGTCTTGGGGGTAGACAGGCCCACGCTTTGCAGGGCCGCACTCACACTGCCCAGGGTCTGGGCGTTTCTTTCGTCCTGGGTGTAGAAGTTCTCGTAGTAGCCGCTGATCTTCTGGTTCAGGGCGTCAATGCCACCGGCCAGGTTGATGAGGCCGTCGGCCGCGTCAAACGAGAGGTCTTTGAGCGACTTGAGCGGCAGAGCACCTGCCAGGGTGCGCAGGGCCTCGACGGACGCGATCTGGCTGTTGATCTCGGTGATGAGCTTGGTGGCTTCGTCATCGCTGAGTTTCTCGGCATCGATGTCCTTGAGCTTGGCCGCGATCGACTGCGGAATGTCTTGCGCGGCCTGCGGGGCCTGGATCGTGGACTGCTTGAGGTCCAGGGTGAAGTTGGACACCGCGGTGGCCATGTCGGGGCTGCGCGTGCTGCTGGTCTCGTACAGGGTGCCCGAGTAGTTGCTGCCCTGGCCGGACTCGCCGAAGGCCGCACCCGTGTTCAGGCTGCCACCGGCAAACACCCCACCCCGGCCATTGCCCGAGGTTTCGAGGCCGGCATGGTAGTCGGTGAGATAGGCCTTGCTGCCCAGGCCCTTGAGCATGGCATTGATGCTCTCGGCCGTGCTGGACACCGCCTTGCGTGTTGCGTCTTCGCGCTCGCCCATGCCGTCAGCCTCGAGCAGGTAGGCCTGGCCGTTGGTGACTTTGACGCCGGTGGAGTTGTTGCGGTTGTACTGCTGGCCGACCTCGGTGTAGGTCTCGTCGCGCCGGTTGTTCTTGACCTTGCCGTCGTAGGCGACACCGTATTGGCCACCGGAGCGGGTCTCTCCACCATTCATGCTGGAGAGCAATGAATAGGCCGCCAGGGCCATGCCGACGTACGGAATGGCCGTGCCAATGGAGGTGCCCAGGCCAGCAGCCCCTGCAGCACCGGCCCCCATGCCGCCGGCCTGGGCCGCAGCCACCGCCGCAGCGCTGGACGACCCGGCCCCCAGGCCCATGGAGACCCCCATGGCAGCGTTACCAGCCGTGGTGCCGAAGAGTGCACCAACCCCACTGCCGATGAGACCGGCCCCGCCGTACAAGTTGGAGGCGCTGCCGGCCAGGTTCAGAAGGCCGCTGGAGCCTCCGCCGAGGCTACCCGCCAAGCCACCGAGACCGCCCCCGAGCCCACCCAGCACATTGGCCGTGATGTTGACCACCCAGCGCCGGATGGTGAGCTGGTACAGCATGTCCAGGACACTCGCCTTGATCGTGGCGCCGATTTTTTCAAACGCCGACTGGCCACCCTGGAACACATTGGTCCAGACGCTTTGCGCGGTGTGGTCCACCGAGTTGATGATGTCGGTCAGGGTGTTGAGCTCGGACTTGGCCAGGGCCGTGGAGCGAGCGATGGCAGCGGCTGCCTGGGCCTGGTCGACCAGGCGGGCCTTGTCCTCGGCCGAGGCGCCCGAGCGATCAATCGCGGCAAGCTGCTTGGCGAGCTCGAGCTCGACCTTGCGCACCGCCACGATCTTCTCGCGCTCGCGGGTGGTCTGCCCCAGCAGCCCCACCTCGTCGGTGTACAGCAGGGCCTCTTCTTCGACCTTGCGGGTGTATTCCTCCTGGGCCTGGGCCAGGGTTTTGTAATCCTTCACGCGGCTGGCGGTCAGCAGGCGTTCTTGCTCGGCCACCTGGGCCCGGAGTTCCGCCACGTAGTCGGGTCTGAAGGAATCGCTGCTGTCGGCCTCCTGCAGCTTGAGCTTCATCTGCTCGAGGCGGAACTCCTCGATCGCGGTCTTGCCCTTGCCCCAGACCGCATTGGCGGCTTCGAGCTCGCTGGCTTGCTGGCCAATGGCGGCAGCCGCCTTGCGTGTGTCGGCCACCAGGGCGTCGTAGGCCTTTTGCGAGTCGGCCACGGCCTGGGCCTGTTTTTCTTGTTCGGTGCGGCTGGCCTGCACCTGCACATAGCGCTGGGCCTCGACCAGGGCCGCTTCCTTGTTGGCCCGGGCCACGCCCGAGATGCTGGTCTTGAGGTCTTCCTGGATGCGGGCGACGAGCTTCTCGCTGTCGGAGAGCTTGGCACCCTCGATGCCGCGTTCCTTGATTCGCGCGGTGAGGGTTTCTTCTTCCTTGATCAGGGCGCGGATGCGGGCGACTTCGTTTTCTCCGGCGCCGGCTGCCGTGCTGGGCGTTTTTTCTTTGTACTTGTCACGGATGTTCTGGATCAGGCTGTCGCGCTCTTTGGCGCTGATCTCACCATCGGCCGCCTGGTACTGGGCCTGCACCTTGGCGATTTCCTGGCGCATCTTGAGCTCGTTGCCCAAGAACTTGGCTTGCTCGGTGTCGAAGGCCGCCCGGGCCTTGAGGCGCTCGTTGCCATCAGCCAGGGCCTTGCTGTTTTGTTCCTGGGCATAGGTGGTGGCCGCGACCGCCGCCGCCTGGGCCTGCAGGGCCGGCAGGATCTCTTTGGAGACCACCGTGTCATCGAACATGCCCCGGATGGCCTGGGACAGGCTGGCATTTTTGAGGCCATTGCCGCGCATGGCCTCATTGATCTGGGCATTGATGGAAGCCAGCTGGTCCGTGGGCGTGGCGCTGCGCCCCAGGTCCATGATCACGTCGCCGGCCATCTTGGCGGCATCCTTGATGCCGAGCCAAGCCCGCTCGACATAGCCCAGGTTCTGCAGAATGGACTGCGCCCGCTGCTCGGTCATAGCCGCGTAGGCGTCCTGCGCGACCTTGGCCGCCTCGGTGGCTCGGCCCTGGTCTTCCAAGGCCTTGATCTGCTTGTACAGGGCGACCGTCAGGTAATTGGTCGACTCATTCAGTTTGAGAGACGCCTGCAGCGGCGCTTCACCGAGCTGAGCAAAGGCCTTGGCGGTCTCGGCGACCGAGGTGCCCACGGCCCGCTCCATGTCCAGCGCGGACCGGGTGTAGGTTTGCAGGCTTTCGCCGGCCACCCGGCCGGTGCTGGCTATTTCAATCAAGGCGGCCGAGGCGGCCGACTGCGTGCCCTGCATGACCGCCAGACCCCGGGCCATGTCCTGCATCTGGCCCGCGGTGACGCCCGCGGCATTGCCCGACAAGGTGATGGCCTTCTGGAAAGCGGAGGCTTCCTGGCTGCCCTGGTAGTAGGCCAGGCCCAGACCCGCCACCGCCGCAATGGCCAGGTTGGTGGGCGTGATGAGGCCACCGATGTAGGTGCCCAGGGCCTTGGTGGCATTGCCCACCCCACCGAACATGTCCTTGAGCTGCCCGCCCTGCTGCATCAAGACGGTCAGGGGCTTTTGCCCGGCCTGCAGGCTGACCACGATGTCGGTGACCTGGGCCGGCACCATGCGCATCGCTGCTGCCGTTTGCGCGGCCGAGGCACCGAGCTGCTGCATGGGGGCCGTGGCCTGGCCCAGGCCCTGGCCCAAGCTGTTCGCCTGGGCTTGCGCGGCCTTCATGTTGGCGACGAAGGCCTGCAGCGCCTGGGCGGTCTGGTCGTCCGCGGTCAGGACGATGGTGGTGTTGGGGTTGGTCATGGGGCCAGCCGGATTTCAAGAGCCACGGGCTTTGCGGTGCTCGGCCTGGTAGGCGTGCATTTCTTGCAGCCAGGCCGCCTCGAGCATTTCCAAACACTGGAAGAGGTCGACGCACTGGGCATCATCGAGGCCATAGGCCAGCTCGTAGCGGTGCAGCGTGGACCAGTCCATGCCCAGGAAGTGCAGCGCCCCGTCCGGGCCCATGAGCGCCCGCCACGCAAACTGCATGCGCCGGAAGATGGCCAGAGGGATCTGGTTGTCAGGAAAGACATTCAGGGACGGGGGCTCGGTGAGTTGCTGGAGAAGGGCGAGGTGCTTGCCAAAGCCCAAGCGGCTGGCGGCGGCTTCATCGGGGGGCTGCGCTCCGCGCACCAGGACGCGGGCGCAGTCCTTTAGTTTTTTGCGCGGGCCTTGCTGTTCCAGTGGGCGTCGCGGTAGGCATCGAAGATCTCGCGCGGGGCGCGGTGGAAGCGGCTGATCAGGAGCTGCACGTTCTCAGGCTTGAAGGGCCGGCCCGGGGCCTTCCAGTCGTTGATGAGGAGACCCAGGATCTCGGCATCGGTCTTGCCCTCGATGTCCGTGGGCAGGGCCTCCATCTCTTCGCGGGTGCGGTACTTGAATTCCAGAGGCAGCACCTGGTCGGGCTGGGTGCCCGGGGTGGTCAGGGTGACGTCGATCCAGAAGGTGGCGGGCAGGTCGAAGGTGAAGGGGATGGCGGCGGAGGCCACAGTGGCAGCGGCAGAGGCAATAGCGGTCGGGTTCATGGTGCAGAGTTGGGGTCAGTGGGAGGTTGGAACGCACGGGAGTGACACCCCGTGCGAGGGACGTGCAGATCAGGCGATCGGGCGAACTGGATCAGTTCGGGTACACCGTGGGCATGTTCTGGGCCTCGATCGAGACCTTGGTCTGCACCACGCCCTGGGCCTGGCCCGTGGGCACGCCGGCCGCAGCCACATAGCCCAGCAGGAGCATCTTTGCGCCCGTGCCAAAGCGCAATCGCACGGCCCGCATGCTCTTGGCCTTGTAGGCCTTGTTGCACTCCACAAAGCCCGGATCGGCCAGATCGAAGATGTTGTCCATGCCAAACGACAGCGGGCTCACGATGGTGGGCACGCGCTTGCGCACGTTGTCGTGGATGGTGGTGACGTCCGCAAACTCCGGGTCGCCACCCGAGACGTTCACGCTCTGCACGGTGGCAAAGCTCGCACCGAAGGTGACGACCTGGAAGCTGCCAGCCACCAGGCTGTCGTAGGTGCTGGTGTCTTCGTTTTCCAGCTCGAAGGTCTTTGCCGCGGGGTTGACGTTGGCGATGCGGAACAGGCGTTTGTCGACCTGGTACATGCCCTGGGCGGCCATCAAGATGATGTCGCCCACGTTGGGGTCGACGGCGCCCGAGTACTTGGCCACGCCCGTGGCGGCTTTGCTGATGCTGACCAGGGTGATGGCGGCACCCAGGCCGGTTTGCACGTCAATGCCGACGTTGCTCCAGAAGATGGCTTGTCCCATGAAGGTTTCCTTTGAAGGTAAGAAGTGAGGAAGTGGGAGGGATGGACAGGGGTTAGAAGGGCTGGACCGAGGCCGGGGCGCTGGCATGGCGCACCAAGAGGGTCACCGTGGCGCAGGCGGTCTGATCGCCGTCCACGTCGTAGTCCACGCTCAGGCTGTGCGGGCTCACGCCACCGGCCACACCGCCCAGACTCGGGTCCTGCTGCAGCCGGGTGTAGACCCGGGCCAGCAGGTCATCCACGGCCTCGTCGGCCGGCGCCAGGGTGTTGCCGCGGGCGTAGCACTCGACCGTGACGGCCGTGCCCCAGACCATGACCGCGCCCTGCCCCACCGAGGTGTCGGGGTCCGAGCCCGCCAGGCGCACCACCACGGCGGCGCCGTCTTGCTGGGTCAAGGGGCGCAGCCGGGTGCGGTACACCTTGGGGGCCACCGCAGGGGCGGCCTGCAGGGTGGCTACCATGGCTTGGACGGCCTGAAGAAAGATCGTGGTGCTCTGATTCATGCCAGCTCCAGCAGCAGGTGGGTTTCTCCGGTGCCGTCGTTGCGGGCATCGGCGATGAGGTAGGCCTGGCCGTCCACCGTCACGCGCAGGCCCACCGGGTTGGCCGGGACCTGGACCGTGGGCAGGGCGAGTGCCGGTTGTGACGAGGCCATGCCCAGGGCGCCAACCTGGCCCGCGGCGTAGCCGTTGGCAAAGATGGCGTCCACCCTCACGTTTCCGTTTTCGTCTTCTATGGAGGCGGCACTGTTCGACAGCCGGCGGAATGCGGCGGCTGCAGTGCGGGCCTCCAGGAGGGCGAAGGGCTTGGGCATGGCGCAGGTCACCCGTTTAAATGCTGATGCCGTTCAGACGCACGCGGGCCGTGGTCTCGTTGGCCGCCTTGGGCGAGAGCAGCGCACCGATCAGGGCGTTGCCCGCGGCCGTCACCGTCACGCGCCGGTTGGCGTTGTCCCAGTACGCCTTGGTGCCGGCTGCGCCCACATCGGCGCTCAGCGCGTTCAAGTCGTAGACGCCGATCAGGTTGGTCTCGACCGAGGCGCCGGCCGCCGCTGCGCTGGTGGCCACGCCAAACAGTGCGCCGACCTGCAGGCCGTCGCCGCCGTTGACGGCATAGGGGGCCGGCAGGGGCACGGTGTCGCCGGACTGGATGAAGTTTTTCATTTGAGGTTTTCCTGGTTGGCTTGGGTGGTGGGCTTCAGAGGTGGCGGTGCTTTAACCGCCGGCTGCCTTGTAGAGGCCGCGGTGCTCGATGGCCTTGGCGGCGAAGTCTTCGCGGCACTTGTAGGAAACGCCGTCGCTCTCAAAGCCCACCTCGGTCTCGATCACCGGGCCTTCGGCGCCGTCCAGGTAGCAGTACTCCACCGTGTCGACCTGGGCATTGCTGGCGGCCAGGTACCAGGCCGTGGTGCTGTTGCCGTCCAGCAGGGGTTCCACAATGGGTTCCAGCGAGGTGCGGCCACCGCTGCGGAACTCGTTCACATCGGCCTGGCGGGCCGGCACGTAGTTGCTGCTGGTGAGCTGGTAAGCGGTCTGCTCCAGGCTGGCGGGCACGATGAGGTAAGACGGGGCAATGCCCAGCTCTTCACCGGCCAGGCCCTTTTGCAGGCGCATGGCGGTGCGGCCCGCCGACAGGGCCGTGAACTGCAGGGCAGAACCCGCGCCGGTGCCCAGGTTGCCGTGGTCCGCGTGGAAGAGCGTGGTGCCGTCCGAGAGTGCGGCGTTCGCCGTGAGCTGGGCGTAGACGAGGCGGTTTTCCAAACGTCGGGCGGCAAAGCCAAAGGCGCTCACCAGGCGGTCGAAGGCCCGCAGGTCGTCGTTGATGATGGCCTGGCGAGAGAGTGAAACGATGCGGCCATAGGTCAGCACCTGGTAGGACTCGGCGCCATCCTTCATCGAGCCGTACTTGAATTCACCATGCTCGTTGGTGCGCAGAAGATCAGGGGCCGCCGACAAGGCCGTGATCGTGATGTTCTTGAAGTCCGGGGCGTTGGGGGCCCGGCGGGCCCAGAGCGCGTAGGTGCCAGGGTTCTCGTCGTAGGCGCTACGCAGGCGCTTGTTGGCCACGTTGGCAAACAGCGAGGGAAAGTCGCTGGTGGTGTTCATGCCACCAGCTCGGAAGTGCAGCATGCGGGTGGCGAGCGTCAAACGATCCATGCCGCGGGTGCTGACGCCGTGGCCTTCCAAGAAGTCGCGGCCCAGCTCCAGCAGGCTCATGCCCCGGTACTGGCGGCCGTTGTCGTCAAGCTGGGTTTGAGCTGCGACCCGGTGCAGGATGGCCTGCTCGATGCCGGCCATGCGGGTTTGCATCTCATCGCGCACGGTCTGGATCTGCCCACCCTGGACATTTCGGTGGCCACCGCTGGCGGCATCACGGCGGGCCAGTTCATCGAGCACCGAGCTGCGGGCTTGCTCGACCGAGTTGCCTGAGCGAATCAGGCCGGCGGCCAAATGGGCCACACCATGGCGGGCGCAGAGATCGGTGATGTCTGCGGCGGCCGAGGCGGCAGCAATGGCTGCCTGGCTCACGGCTTGGGCTGAGGCATCGCCCAGGCTGCGCTGGGCCGTGGTGCCAGCTTCGGGGGCTGCACCTTGGGCTGCGGGCGAAGAAGACGACGACGAAGTGGGGGCCGTGGCGGTGCTGCCGCCGGCTTCAGTGCTCTGAGGCATGGAGGAATCCTTTCGGGTTTGGGTTTCGGCGGAGAGGCCCACCGTGGGCTGGGAATGGGCGCGGGTCTCGATGAACTCGCAGGGGAAGGTGCGAAGCTGGAAAGACTGGTCTGCCGAGGCGGCGCCATCGGTGCCAGGGGCAGAAGCTGTGCCTGCGGCGGATCGGATCTGGCTGTCCATGTCGGCGGGGATTGGGACCAGGGAGACCTCGTAGGGCTCCCAATCGACCACGCGGTAACGCCACAGCTCGCCCTCATTGGCTGGGGCCACCATCTCGATGCGGTGGCGCACATAACCCACTGACACATTGCGGATGATTCCGTCGGCCACGTCTTGCACGTAGCCGGCCACAGACTCACGGCGCGAGAACGTGGCGCTGCAGGTGCCCTGGCCGTTTTGAATAAGGGGGTTCTCAACCACGCCGAGCTGGGCCTCAAGGCTCCACTGGCTGTGGGTGTTCAGGAGCGGCGCCCCCCGGCGCAAACGGTCCAGGCGAATGGCACCCTCTTCCACCACCAGTTCTTCGACATAGGCCCGGTCGCGGTACCAGTCAAAGCACTTCACGCCCGCACCGGTGGTGAAGACGATTTGCGCGGTGGCGAGGGGGGAGGATTCAGAGGCGGAGCTGTCCGCCTGGGAGCGCTGGAAGCCGCGCAGTTCCATCTGGCGGCCAGCGAGTGGCAGGGCCTCGCGGCGGGTCTGGATCTCAGGGGTTGGGGTCTCGGACATGCACTGATCGTGCTGTCCGAGTTGTTCCAAATCTATAAAAATTGAGACAACTTTTTGCTTACGTCATCCGGGGGATTTGGCACACGTGAGCCACTGAACATGCGCTAGAGCTGCAGCGAACTCACTCCCGTTCGACATACAGAATACGGCAGGAGACGTTCGGTATCACCGTTCAACCTTAGAACCCTGCTGGCCAAGGGCGGATCGTGGAGCGATGCTTGCTGAAGGCTGTTATCGGCAAGAACAGCCGTCGGCATTTTGCCAGAGCGGACGCTCAATGTCTGAAATGAGCGGCCTCGCGTGGCTTTATGCGCGAGGACCGCTTGATTTTTGATTCGGCGGCTTTGGCCTAGCCAGGATTAGAGATGCCAACTTTGGGTTCGATTTCTTTCAGATAATCCATGAGCGCCTTGAATTGCTTCTTGGTGACAGCGAGCGGATACCCGGCTGGCTCAGACCTTAAGATGTCGTGGTGGTCTACGTTGAGAAGACCGCTTCTCAAGTACTCGTTGTAATCCTCCATCGACATGTCTCCCATGGTTTGAATGTCGACGGCGACAACATCTTGCTTCATGGTGAAGGTTTTGTAGGACATTGGTGCTCCAAAATTATCGTCAGAAGGATGTTAAGTTGGACCGTCACCGGTTAATCGCATTGATCATGTTCATGATGTCTGACGCTATCTTATTTTCGAAACTATTTCCTTGAAAATTGACAGTTCCGGTATTGAACACGTTCACTACCAGCCCGTCAGGGAAGTCAATTTTTGTCTGCAACGCAGTTGGATGGGACACCTTTGCAGTTGGGTGCTTCTTGGAAATGAAGTCGAACAGCATCTCAGTGTTGTTGCATTTGATTGTCATAGCTTTCTCAGGGTGATTTACGACTCAAGGGTACAAAGGCAGACGCCGCTGACAAGACGCCCAACGTTGGAATTCAGCCGACGGCGAAAAACGCAGTCTTTTGAGATCGACTGGAATTACTTGTTATACCTCACTCTGCTCACTTGTTTCTCGAAACTCCCCCAAAGACACAGGGGCGACGCTAGGGACGGTCTTACATGGGCGTGTCCAGAAGAGCAAGATTCGGCGGCATGAAGGTCTGAAGGGTTTGCACGAACGTTACTCGTCGCGCTAAAAAAGGGGGATCTACTTGCTCGGCAGGACTAACAGTCAATGACATGACAACTCCGAATGATGTGAGAAAGCAATTTTTCCGGTGCATTTGATGAGTTGGGACAGATGAGCGAGGGACCGTACCAGGCATTCTGCCTACGCTATCAAGGCTATGTCCCGCCTTCGATATGAAGAGTCCATGGCATACCTGGGTGTTCTCGGCGAGCTAGCGCGTTCATGCCCGTTATTTCGTCAGGGCATCGACGTTGATGGCCTCGAGGAAGTTGAAGCGACTGAACGAACGTCCACCAACGCGGTTCAGGTAGGCCAGAGTGCTCTCAGAGTTAATCAGCTTGGCCTTGAGTTCAGCGCCAGAGCGCACCCCGATGGCTGCGTGGATGCCATTGCGAGTTGTTTCGTCTGAGGCCCGCAGGAAAACAGGATGCTTGTTCCCATAGGACGCATAGATGGACGTGCGCGGCGCCCAGTACGAGATCCACCCTTCAGAATTCTCGCGACCGACGGCGAGTGACTTCAGCGCAAGGAACACATCGGCCTCCATCAGCTCGTTAAAGGACGTTTTTTCGGCAGAGCAGCGTTCCTTTAGCAGGTCAGATGACACGGACACCCGATTGAGTTGCAACCGCCGATTGCGATTCTCCTCCAGCGATACAAGATGTGCATCGAAGATAATGAAGCGCGCCGTGGTCATTTCCCGTTGACTGCCGCGAACAATGTAGGTTGCATCAACCAAACGGCGCAAGGTTCTCCAACGCTCGTGCCGAAGAAGCGCCACTGTTTGGATGAGAAATGCTTCCAACGCAAAGAACTTGTAGAAGTCGACCCAGCCGGGGTAGTAGGTGCCTGCGCTTTCTGGCGGTCCAAAGTGTGCTCCGATACCCTCCATCAGCTTAATGAAGGGGCCAATCGCGCCAGGGTCATCGCCCGAGAAAGCCGCGACGGCCTCCACGTATTCAGCGACTTGGTCGCGCAGGCCTGCGGTACCGGTGATGGCCTGGTAGACACCTTCGTCGTAGTCGTTGCCATCCGGCGTGACGTACAGCTTGTTAAGCTCGGTTAGTACGCCTTTGACGAAGAGCGTCTCCAGTCCCTGTCGGTTGGGCTTGCCGTCTTGAATGGCCCGGACCGCGGCACCTAACTCCCTGACGTAGCTTGTGCCGCCATTGGAGATAAAGGCGGGTGCCCCGCCGAGCCTGGGCTTCTGATGGAAGGGTTGCTCGTAGATGAGCCGGAGAAGTTGGTCGAGCCCCTCGCCGTACCGCTCCTCTGACGACACGTCAATGTAGATGAGACCCTTCATGAAGACAGGGAGGCACGGCTGGCCATCATCGTCGTACTCGCAAACGATGGGGATAAACTTGGTCTGCTTGACCTTACCGTAGAGCTCTTGGGAGATGATCTGCGATTCGGTTCCGACGCCGCCAGCTCGGTTGTTCGCCTTCTCCTGATACATGCGGTCGCAAAGGACGAGAACCTTGAGAACTTCAGTGTCGACAACCATCGATTCCATGAAGACGTACTTGTCTTGACCGGGCTTGAGGTCCCACTTGTCCAAGATTGCGTCGACGCCATGATTGCGAAGTGACGTCGCCAGGTCTATGACGAATTGCTCGTGCTCGACGCTTGTCCAGCTGTACGAAATGAAAACTTTTGGGTGCTCGGTCGTCGCGCTCATGGTCACTTCCTACCTTGATTTTCGGTGGAACGTATTCTCGCGCAGACCTCGATGAGCCTATGTTTCTGACGACAGCCAGCACCGCAGAATTGGCACAGAAGCAGACCTTCGCGGTCGCGCCAACCAGAAGCAAAATTGAGTATTAAGCTATTCGTCGAGCGCCTCACTGGGTCTTCGAAAGCGACTATCGTAGAGGTGAAAATTAGAAGAATTTTTCACAAGTGTTCTATTTCCAGTAGTATAGGGTCGCTCACCCCAGGTGAAAAAATTTAGCATGACGCTCAACTTCGCTTCCTTTGGTCACTGGACGCTACGTGATAAATTTGCGCAGCACCGACTAGCCTTATGTCGGGCTTCATTAGATTTATTTCACCTTCATCAACCAAAAATCACTACTAACCCGCCATGACCGAACGTTATATAGAGTTTCTTGTTGACCCAGCCGGCAAGTCACCCCGCAACCTACAAGACTCCATCCGTCGCGTACTTAATGCCTCAGCAGGTTTCAAACAAAGCTGGTTGGGCGGCGATCAGCAAGATGCCTACGAAACTAGCCAAGAAGCATTCGAGCACCTTGACTACATTCAAAATGAATTACTAAGACAGCGTGATGTACTAAAAAGGGACCATGCTGCATGGCCAACATCGCCGTTTAATGCAACCCTCGCCAACACAGTTGGAAAAATTCTCAACAACGTCACGACTACTGATTGCGCGTGGTTTTTAGGACTACCCCCGGGCCAAGGCGGGATGCCGACTGGTACTACACCAACGCCACTCACACTTGAAAAGGCTTTAAACAAACTCAAGCATCGAGATACGAGTGCATTAAATTTTTCTTTGCCTGCCTCCGGTAGCCACATCCTTTATCTGTTTACCAACGGAGGAATGGGTCAGCCTGACTCTATTTCTGAAATTGACATTGCAAACTTCTGTTCCGCGTGCAAGTCAGCCGCGCAGCACGTATGACATCCAACTTCTCAGTGCACCGAACCGCCTGCAAGCTAGCACGCCCGCAGGTTCCCTCTGAGTTTCGCGTTCCAGCAACCGGGTACCTCAAACGTTAGGAAACAAGGATAACCCTATGATCCTGTATAAGTACATGAGCAACCGCTCTTTCCTATCTAATCTGATGGTTAGATTCACCCCTCCCAATGAACTCAACGATCCACGCGAATTAGCGCCGAGAATTCATATTAAAAATCCAGATCAATATGCAGACGCAATAATTGCTCGCAACTTTCAACCTGGATACATTCGTTTACTTTTGGAAAACCCGACCATGACAGAAGCCGAGGCACTATCACGCTGCAGAGCCGCCTCGAAGCAAATTTTTCAGAAATATCGCTCCAATGATGAGGACATTTCGAAGATGATGTTTGATATCGTCACAAGAACAACAAACGAGAATATAGGCATATTTTCCCTGACCGAAACGAACAACAATGAACTAATGTGGGCCCATTATGCAAACAGTCACACAGGCTTTGCGGTTGGCTTTGATACTGAAACAAACTTCTTCTCCAGAAGATCAAATGACCCAAAGCTATGCGGCGAATTGACTAACGTTTTTTACTCGGATAAGGCGCCAACAGTTTACTTTGAACCAGGAGTTATGGAGATTCCCAAAAATCTTTTTTTTACAAAAACCACGAAGTGGTCTTATGAAAGAGAGTGGCGATTGATTCGCATGCTTTCTGCCGCCGACTCCGTAGTCGATAACAAGATTCATCTATTTAAAGTCGATCCACCATCTGTCGTTAGCATTATTTTCGGGCAAAAATTCCCCGAAGCCGAAAAAGAGTCGATCAAAAATGAACTCATCAAAATCGCACCAAACGTATCCTTCGCGAACGCCGGATTCAATCACAAAGGAGAGTTTGTTGTTTCCTAAAATTATTCAAGCGAACTGCCTTTGGCAGCCGCTGAATTCAAACGCTGAGCATCCCCCCCCCCGTCACCAGCTGCTCCTGGCCGTTCTCGGCGCCTGAAGCGGTCAATCATGGTTGTCATGTGCAGAAAATTTGCGGCTTGAGCCTTGCCACACCCCGTCGATCACTGAGCGCTTTTCCCTGCCGATTGGGACGCTTGGGCCTGCCCCATCCCCATCGTCCTCCCCTTCTGCAACATCATCAGAAAGTCCAGCGTCCCATCCCGCTGCAGCCTCTCAAAGTCGGCCTTGTACTCCGTAAAGAACAGCTCCGGCTCCATGCCCCGACGGCGCAGGCTTTCACTGATGGTGCACAGCCCGCCCGCGATCGCATCGAGCTCGGCCGCCACGTCCTGCACCGGGTTCACGTAATCCCACTTCGGCGTCGCCCAGTCGCAAGAGTAATCCGGATGCTTCAGGATGTTGGCCAGCACCGCTGCATCAATGAAGGCCCGCCAGATGGGCTCGCACAGCCCCGGGATCAGCGTGAGCCACTGCAATTGCTCAGCGTTGCGCCGGTACTCCAGGATGGCCACGCGGGCGCTGCTGAAGTTCACCTCACGCACGTCCCCCGTGAGCATCTCGTAGGTAATGCCCATGCCGGCGGCGATCAGGTGCAACTGCAGCTTCACGTAGTCCACATAGCCCGGCACCGCATTGGGCTGGACGGTCGTGATGTTCAGGCCCGAGGGCACCTGGATGATGGAGCCGCTGCTCAAGGTGCCCAGGTCGCCTGATTCCGATCTCTGGTCCGGGGTGCGTTGGTCTTCTGGTCCCAGCGGCCCCATGGAATTCACATCGCCGCTGGCGATCACCGACAGGCGCGATTCGAGGTTCTTGCGCTGGGCTTCGGCGTCTTCGTAGAGCTGCAGGTCGCGCACCCGGCTGATGACGGGCGCCAGGCGGGTGAAGCCTCGGCCCTGCCCTGGCCGCTCGGGGTTGAAGAGGTGGATGATGCGTTCGGCCGGCACCGGGCTGCTGCTGGTCCTGGCCAGGCGCGGGCCCAGGACTTCGCCAGGGTGCTGGTCAAACAGCCAATACGCCACCCGCTTGCCCAGTGGGTCGTACTCGATGCCGTTGATGATGGTGTTCGCCCCATGGCTGCCCACCTTGGAACTGTCGAGCCAATCGATCTCCAGCAACTGGAGCTGCAGGGGCACCGGCAGGCCATCGCTGGGCCGGCGGGCCCGCAGGCGCACCAGCACCTCGCCGTCTTGCTCCATGGCCCGGTACGCGGCCGCCTGCAGGCCGCCCAGGTTGCGAACGCCATCGGCATCGGCCACCTTGGACCATTCCTGCCAGAGCGCGGTGATGCGCTTGGCATCCTTGCCCAGGCTGCGCGGGTTGATGCCGGTGCCGATGACGTTGGCCACCATGGAGCCCAAGCCCCGCGCCACGTAGGGGGTGTTCTTGACCAGGGAGCGGGCCCGCACGCGCAAAGTGGCGGCATCGGCCCGGTGGTCGGTATCGGCACTGGCACCGGCCCGGCGGGGCCGCCAGCCATCACGGGTGCTGGCCCCTTCGTAGGCCCGCTGCAGCAGCTCACGGGCTTGGTGGCGGCGCAGGCCGGCCTGGGGGTTGAAGGCGCCGATCAGGCGATCGAGAAGATTGGCCATGTTCCATCACTCCCGCGAGGTGGAGAAGCCGACACGCCAGGCGCCGGGGTTGCGGGGCGAGCTGGCCCGGGTCAGGAGGCTTGCGATGTGCTCACGGGCAGACTTGAGCTCGCCTATGCTGCGGTAGCGCACCTTGCGCAGGCCGTTGGGGCCGTGGATCTCCACTTCCAGCTCGCCGGTGGCAATGGCGGTGTCGATGTTGTCCAGGTCGGTTTGGGTGTAGGCCATAGGGGGTAGAGGTAGAAGTCCGGGTAGTTGCCCGGCCAACTTATCCAGACTGCTGTTCCATTTCTATAAAAGCTGGAACTGTTTGCATCAGAAGTCGGGCTGCTTGACGATGCGATAGACCGTGGAGCGGCTGATCTTGAGCACCTCGGCGACCTCGGCCACGTTGCGGCCATTGAAGAGGCGCTTTACCTCGCTCACCCGCCTCTCACGCTCAGACTTGGCGACCGTGGGGATGTAGTTCAGGGACCCGGCGAACTCGTTTCGCAGCTCGTTCTCGAGCTGGTTCAATTTTCCGAGGGCTTGCACTTCCTGAGGCAACCTGGCCTCCAGGTACGACAAGATCCGATCAACCAGATCGGCTTCGGTGTGGACAGGCATTTCCGGCCGTTGTTGAAGAGGGGTCATATTTCTGGTGGGCTTGAGAGGGCACACGTCGATTTCGTTACCGCGCCGTCGCCAAGGCCTGCGCATACGCCTGGCGGTAGTTGTTCAGGAGATGCGCATCCGCGATCCGCTGCCCCACCGCCTCAAACGCCAGGCGCTTGCGGTAATTGGCCGCCGTCACGTAGATCAGCACCGGGGTGACCTGGCGGCCCATGAACTCGCGCTGGTACACGCCCGGGCGCAGGCCCTTGGCACCCGGCATCACCACAAAGAAGCGCCCACCGGCCCGGCGCTGGGCGGCGATCTTGCTGCGGGCGTCGGTGGACATGTTGCGCGTGAAGCCCGCCGTGAGGGTGACCCGCAACTGGCTCAGGATCTGGATGATCTGGCCCGAGCTCATGTTGCCGAAGGCATCGAGCCGGGCCCCTGCGCCGGGCACCGCGTACCAGCCCTTGGGCATCTGGCCCGTGATCTGCAGGGCACGCTCAAAGCGCTTGAGGGTGCGTTGCCCGCCCACGATGTGGGGCAGCATGTAGCGGGTGGCCGGGGTGCCCGCATTGGACGTGGCGCGTTCGTCCTTGAGCCAAACCGTGGCCTCCAGGTTCTTGGAGGTGGCCGCGCGGATGAAGAGGCTGTTCAGGGTGTAGGGCGTGGGCCGATCGATGGTGCGCTGGATCTCGGAGCGCAGGCCGTCGCGCACCTGGGTGGCCGTGGTGTTGAGGGCCGCTTTCAGGGCAAAGCGGGTTTGCTTGGCCAGCTCGCCCACCAGTTTGGCGGGGTCGGGGAAGTTGATTTGGGCGTGGATTTTCATAATGAGGCTGGCGGGTCACCAGGCGCGGGTGAAGGTGGGTGCCGGGGAGCGGCGGCGGGCGTAGCCGCGGTCTTGAGGTTCTTCGGTGCGTGGTGGGCTGGGCTGCGGGGCCACTGAGATGGCCGGGGCCGGTGTTCTGGCAGGCAGCGGCGCACTGAACAGATCCGCATTCACCGGCTGCACCGCCGCCTCGATCTGCTGCCACTTGCGGTCGCTGTGGTGGTGCAGCCCGATGCTCATGGCCGAGTGCAGGGCGTAGTTGCGGCAGTCCAGCACCTCGTTGCGCGGGCGGCGCTTGACCCAGCGGTAGGTATCGCGCCCATTGAGCTTGGCCAGGATGCGCTGCTCGGCCGTGAGCTGCTCGAACCATTCGCGCGGCAGGTCCTGGCTGAAGTGCACGTAGCCCGGGCCCGGGGTGGGGATGGCGAGCTGGCCCAGCAGCAGGTCTTTGGCGGTGTCGACACCCACATTCCACAGCTTCACGCCCTGGGGCCATTTCTGGCCATTCCAGTTGATGTCCTGGATGCTGGCCGGGCCCAGCACGGGCACGCCCTCTTCGCCTCGGCCTTTGACGGCCCTGAGGCACGGGAGCTGGTGCTGGTTCTTGCGCACCCAGTTGTACACGGCTTGGGTCTGGTCGCTGGAGTCGATGGAGATGCCCGAGAGTCCCAGGCTGCCCGCGTGATACGCCTGGGGGTAGCGTCTCTGCAGGTAGGTGGTGACCTGCTGCCAGTCCTCTTCGCTGGCCGGGTTGCCTTCGATGATGTGGTGGTCCACGGGCCAGGACTCCAGGCCCCGGGCCCAGGCCCAGACGGCGATCTCCCAGCGGTTGCGCTGCACGTCCACCCCAGCGGTGAGCACCAGGCCGCCCACGGGCACCTGGCACAGGGGGAAGGCTTCGGCCCGGGCCTGCAGGGCGTGTTCGTCGCTGCGCTCGCCTTTGACCTCCCAGGTCTCGCCCAGGGTTTCGTTGACGAAGAGCTGCATGGGGCCTGGGTCCCCCTTCTCCAGGGCCGAGACAGCCTCTTCAAACTCTTTGACGATGCTGGCCCAGCTGCGCTGGGGGCTGTAGGCCGCCCAGACCTGCACGCCCAGGGTTTTGGGGGGCCGGGTGGGCGTGCCCTGGCTGTCGCGCCAGATG
>NZ_KB906293.1 GCF_000381265.1 Curvibacter lanceolatus ATCC 14669 | reverse complement strand
TCGTAGCTCCAGGTGCCGCCCTCGCGCCCGGTGCCGCTGGCCTTGGTGCCGCCAAAGGGCTGGCGCAGGTCGCGCACGTTCTGGCTGTTCACAAAGCACATGCCGGCCTCGATGGCGGCGGCCATGCGGTGGGCGCGGCCCAGGTTCTCGGTCCACACGTAGCTGGAGAGGCCGTACTGCGTGTCGTTGGCGATGCGGATGGCGTCGGCCTCGTCCTCGAAGGGGATCAGGCAGGCCACGGGGCCGAAGATCTCGTCCTGGGCGATCTTCATGCGGTTGTCCACGTCGGCGAACACGGTGGGCCACACGTAGTTGCCGCGCTGCACGCGCTCGGGCAGCGCGGCCGCGTAGGCGGGACGGTCCAGGCCGCCGCACAGCAGCGTGGCGCCTTCCTTGGGGCCCAGCTCGATGTAGCTGCGCACCTTGGCCAGGTGGGCCTGGCTGATCATGGGGCCCACGATGGTTTTTTCGTCCAGCGGGTCGCCCACGGTGATGCGGCGGGCGCGCTCGGCGAACTTGGCGGCAAAGTCGGCGTAGATGGCCTTTTGCACCAGGATGCGGCTGCCGGCGGTGCAGCGCTCGCCGTTGTTGCTGAAGATCATGAACACGGCGGCGTCGAGGGCGCGATCCAGGTCGGCGTCGGCAAAGATCACGAAGGGGCTCTTGCCGCCCAGCTCCATGCTGAACTTTTTGAGGCCCGCGCTTTGCACGATGCGGTTGCCAGTGGCGGTGGAGCCGGTGAAGCTGATGGCGCGCACATCGGGGTGGCTGCACAGGGGCTCGCCGGCCTGCTTGCCGTAGCCGTGCACGATGTTGAGCACGCCGGCGGGGATGCCGGCCTCCAGGGCCAGCTCGCCCAGGCGGGCTGCGGACAGGGGCGAGAGCTCGCTCATCTTGAGCACGGCGGTGTTGCCGAAGGCCAGGCAGGGGGCCACCTTCCAGGTGGCGGTCATGAAGGGCACGTTCCAGGGGCTGATGAGGGCGCACACGCCCACGGGGTGGAACAGGGTGTAGTTGAGGTGGGTGGGGGTGGGGTAGGTGTGGCCGTCCACGCGGGTGCACATCTCGGCGAAGTAGCTGAAGTTGTCGGCCGCGCGGGGCACGAGCTGCTTGCCGGTTTGCGAGATGACCTGGCCGCAGTCGTTGGTCTCGGTCTGGGCGATCTCGGGCACGTGGCGGGCGATGAGCTCGCCGAGCTTGCGCATCAGCTTGGCGCGCTCGGTGGCGGGCAGGCCGGCCCATTTCGGGAAGGCCGCTTTGGCGGCGGCCACGGCGGCGTGGACCTCGGCCTCACCGCCGCTGGCCACCTCGGCCAGCACCTCCTGGGTGGCGGGGTTGATGGTTTCGAAGTAGTCGCTGCTGGCGACGGACTGGCCGTTGATGAGGTGCTGGATCTGTTGCATGGGTGTCTCTCCTGGGATGGGGTTCAGGGTGTGCAGGGGGTTCAAGGGGTGGAGCCCGCTGGGGTGTTGAAGGCGGCATCGCTGACCAGGGTGTTGACCAGGCGGCCGATGCCGTCGATCTCGGTCACCACCTCGTCGCCGGCCTTCACGTTGACCACGCCTTCGGGCGTGCCGGTCAGGATCACGTCGCCGGCCTGCAAGGTCATGAAGCTGCTCAGGTACTCGATCAGCTCGGGCACGTTGTGGATCAGGTCGCGGGTGTGGCCCTGCTGCGTGAGCTGGCCGTTGACGGTGGTGCGCAGCGCCAGCTGGTGCGGGTCGGGCACGGCGGCGGCATCGACCAGCCAGGGGCCGAGCACGGTGGCGCCGTCGCGGTTCTTCACGCGCAGGTTGGGGCGGTACCAGTTCTCCAGGTAGTCGCGGATCGCGTAGTCGTTGCACACGGTGTAGCCGGCCACGTGCTCCAGGGCCTGATCGCGCGACACGCGGTGGGCGGTCTTGCCGATCACCACCGCCAGCTCGCATTCGTAGTGCATGAACTGCACCGCGTCGGGCCGGTGGGTCTGGCCCCGGTGGCCGATCACGGCATTGGGGCCCTTCAGAAACACCAGGGGCTCATCCTTGGTGGTGACGGTGAGCTCGCCCGACAGCTCGCGCAGGTGGTCGGCGTAGTTCAGGCCCAGGGCGATGATCGTGCCCACCTCGAAGGGGGGCAGCCACACGACCTGGTCTTCCGCCAGGATGCGGCCATCGGCCAGGCGGATGTGCTGCTCGCCGTGGGGCGTGGCGGTGTGGATGGCGCCGGCATAGGCCACTCGGGCCGTATGGGTGGGGAGGGTGGGGAGGAGGGTGGCTTGGCTCATGCGGCGCTTTCCTGTTCGCGGACCAGGGGGGTGTTGAGGTGGCCGATGCCCTCGATCTCGATGCGCACCGCTTGCCCGGCGCGGGCCAGGGGCGCGCCTTGCGAGCCCCCCAGCGTGAGGATGTCGCCCGGCATCAGCGTCATGAAGGCGCTGACATCGGCGATCAGCTGCGCCACGCCCCGAAAGCGGTCGCCGGTGCTGCTGACCTGCACCAGTTGCCCGTCGATCAGCACCCGCACTTCGAGCGCGTCGGGATCGGGCACCTGGTCGGCCGGCACGATGCGGTCGCCCAGGGGGCAGAAGCCGTCGCGGGCCTTGAGGCGCACCGAGGGGCGGTAGAACTGGTTGTGGGGCAGGCTGATGTCGTTCACCACCAAGTAGCCGGCCACGTGGCCCAGGGCTGCCTCGGGTGTGACGCCGGTGCACTGGCGACCTATCACGATGCCCAGCTGGGCGCTGACCTCGACCTGGCCGGGTTCGGCTGGCACAGCCACCGGCTGGCCGCTGCGGGCCAGGGTGTTGCGCGGCTTCACAAACAGCACAGGCGCCTTGGGTGCGGCCTTGTAGGGCGGTTTGTCCAGTGCATCGGCCAGCACATACAAGGCCGGGCGGTGGTTCATCAGGACGCCGTACACCGTGCCGGTGAGGCGGTACGGCGCAACATCCAGGGAGGGGAGTGGAGGTGTGGTGTGCATGTCATTCACTAATATGTGAGCAAGTATATTGCTAACATCTTAGTAAAGTAAACAGGGCAAGCACCCATGCCTTGAGGCGGGTCAGTTTTCGGGGATGATCAGGGCATGGACACCAACGCCACCCCGGTCATTCACCACCGCAACCTGCCCCTGCTGCTGCTGCAATCCCGCGAGGCCGTGCTGGCCCGCTTCAGGCCACTGCTGAACCAGCAGGGCGTGACCGAGCAGCAATGGCGGGTGATTCGGGCCCTGGATCAGGTCGGCCCCATGGAGCCGCGTCAGATCGGCAGCATGTGCTGCATCTCCAGCCCCAGCATGGCCGGCATCCTGGCGCGCATGGACGACATGGGCTTGATCTCACGCCAGCGCATGGAGCAAGACCAGCGCCGTGTGCTGGTGGCCGTGACCCCCAAGGGCCAGCAGACGGTGGCCGCCCTGGCCCCCCTGATCGAGGGCTGCTACCAGGACATCGAGGCCGTGATCGGGGCCGATTTCACGCACCTGCTGTACGACATGCTGGATGCGCTGACCAGCCGCCTCAACGAGGGGCGCGAGGGTGGGGTGAGCGAGGGGGATTGAGTCGGGCCGGGCTCAATCCAGCCGCGGTGCGCTTCGCAGCAGATCCGCCACCGCTGCCTTCCACAGCGCGGCCTGTGCCAGCGTGCCGTGGCCGGCCGTGGTGGGCGAGCCGGGCACGATGTACTGCGCCCCGTGGGGCAGGCGCTTCAGTTCTCGCTCCAGCACGCCCAGCTCGGGCGGGTTGCGTTCATCGTCGGCCGAGTTGATGGCCAGCACCCGGGCCCGGATGCGCTCCAGGCCGGCGGAGGGGTCGTAATCGCCCGAGGCCTCCCACTGGTAGAGGTGGTCGTTGGCATCGCCCTTGAAGGGGGCCTGCAGGCGCTGGTTCAGCAACTCATCGGCCTTCTCGCGGGTGGGGGCCTGGCGGTACAGCGCCTGGCTGCCGCCATTGGTGGCCAGGTTGAAGTAGACCGAGGCAAAGCGCAGGCTGGGGGGCTGCTCGGTGTAGTCACCGTTCTTCCAGGCCGGGTCGTTGCGGATCGAATCGATCACCAGACGGCGCAGCATCCAGTTGCGCCCCGCCATGGGCACCGGCAGCGCGGCCATGGGCACCGCGATGTCCATGAAGTCGGGGTACAGCTGAGCCCACAGCCAGGTGTGCATGCCCCCCATCGAGTACCCCAGCACCATGCGCAGGTGGCGCAGGCCCAGGTGCTCGGTCACCAGCCGGTACTGGGCCCGCACCATGTCTTCGTAGTTGTAGTGTGGAAACCGCGTGCGCAAGCCCTGCGAGGGCCGCGACGACTCGCCCGTGCCGATGCCGTCAGGCAGGATGATGAAGTAGCGGCTGGCATCCAGCGGCTGGCCTGGCCCGAACAGCTCGCCCCCGAAGCCGGGTGTGAGCAGGCCCTTGCCCGAGCCCAGCGTGCCGTGCAACACCAGCACGGCCGGCTTGTCGGGCGAGCCCAGGGTGGTGTAGTGCAGGCTCAGCTCGGGCAGGGCGCTGCCGTCATGGAAGCGGAAATCCGGCACGCGCCAGTCGCCCTCACGGGGCGCGGGCAGATCGGCCGCCTGGGCCGGGGATGACAGGGTGGCAGCAGAGAGGACCATGGCGGCAAGCAGGTGGGCGAAACGAGAGACCCCAGCCCAGCAGCGCAGGGCCGAAGTGAACACAGGGGCGCGGGCGGTGGTGGTGAGGTGCATGCGTTTCAATCTACCGCAAAGGGGGCAGTGTGCGCCGGGGGCTCAGGGTTTGTCTGGGGGCTTTGGCGCCAGCTGATCCATATAAGGTCACATATAGTGACCTAATTGAAGGCAATTTTTCTTCAAAAAGACCACTTTAGTGGTGCAAATAAAGAATGACCATCGAAGCCATCGAAGCGGCAGGTGGATGAGTCAGGCCGGTTGCACCGATTGCACCAGGAAAGGCCCATGGACAAGCGCATCAAACACAAGAACCCCGAGCGCGACGCCGCACTGCGCCGCGAGCTGTTTGAGGGGGTGATGAGGAATCAGCTCTCGCTGGGCGAAGCCGTCAAGCTCATGCAGAAGGTCAGCCGCCTCACGCAAGCCGAGTTCGCTGCCCACCGTGGCGTGAGCATCCGCGTGCTCAAGGAGATCATCGCAGGCAGCGCCAACCCCACGGTGGAAACGCTGAACAAGATCGCCAGCATCTTCGGGCTGGAGGTGGGCTTTGTCGCCAAGCGACCTGCGGGGGAGGAGGGGGAGGCGAAGCCGCCGGGGGGCGCGCGCTCTTGAGGCTGCGAGTTATTTACCGACTGTGCCAACTTCAACGCCAAGTGATCCTCGGCCGGTGTGATGCGCAGCGGCATCGGCCAGCGCTTGGACGGGCGCGCGTTTGAGATCGAGCAGCTCTTCCTCGACCGGGAGTGTCAAGGCACCGGTGGCGACGGGCTTCCAATCCTTCGGGTTCTTTGTCGTTTGTTCGATAAGTGATGATGTTCGTGCAACACGAACGCTTCGATGTTGACGAACAAAAGCCCTGTGATTTTTTGCAGCAGCGCTGACCCACCTAGGGTTGTCTTGCTCACGCAGGCGCCTCTCTCCATGCCCAAAAGTCCCCCCGATGTTGCCGGCGTCTGTCCCCGGCCTCCGCGCTCAATCCGCGCCTCCCAGACTGCCCGAGGCGGCCACCTTCTCGACCAGAAAATCCAGCAGCAGGGCCATGGCCCGGGGCGGGTAGGGCGTGGGCAGGTGCAGCATGAACATGGCGGTGCTCAGAAAGCCCAAGCTGCCCGGGCTCAGGGGCAGGGCTTGCAGGGCACCCTGGGTGATGGCGAGCTGACCCGACCAGGTGTATCGCCTGCCTGTGCCACGGCTTCGGACCCGCGTGCCCCGCATGGGGCGTTCCTCCTAAAAGACGCGCATCAGCGTGCCGATCCCACCCGCGTCAAGCGATAGATCAACAACGCCGCCCGGATCGCCCCGCGCTCGATCGAGGCGATCTCCAGGTCTTCGTCGTCGGTGTGGGCGCCGCGGCCCTGGGCGCCCAGGCCATCGATGCCCACGGTGTAGGGCGCCACAAACTGCACATCGCCCGCCCCCCTGAATGCGGGGTCCAGCAGGTCTATGCGGCCCAGGCCGGCGTCCTGGCTGGCTTGCGAGTACAGCGCGGCCAGTTGGCGGCCGGCCTCGGTGGGGGGCATGGGCGGGTAGCTTTCGGTGAAGCGGATGCTGGCCGAGGTGCCGGGCAGGTTGCCCGTGTTCACGATGGCCTGCATCTTCTGGCGGGCGCGTTCGCCCTGCTCGGGTGAGAGGTAGCGCAGGTCGCCCAGCACCTCGGCGTCGCGCGCGATCACGTTCGATTTGCCGAAGGCGCTGGCGGTGGCGGTGTCTTCGGCATAAGCGATGTCGGTGCCGCCAAACACCAGGCCGGGGTTGAAGGTCAGGCTGGGCTCGATCACCTGCTCGCGGAAGCTGTTCAGGATGCGCGCCGTCTCATACACCGCGCCATAGCCCGATGCCTGTGAGAACACGCCCATCGAATGCGCCGGCTTGCCCTTCACGTGCAACACCCAGCCACCGGAAGACCGGCGGGCGATGCTGGCGGTGTCCACCCCCTGGTGCTTGTTGCTGCCTTCAAACGACAGGGCATAGTCGGCCCGCTTGCCCAGGGCCACCATGTCGGCCCGTGCGGTCTGCAGGGGCTTGCCGGCGCGCTCTTCATCGCCGGTGAACATCAGGTCGATGTTGGCCTGCTGCAGCACGCCCACGCTTTTGAGCGCGCGCAGGGCTTCGATCATGATCACGTCGCCGCCCTTCATGTCGTTCACGCCCTGGCCACGCACCCGGTCGCCCCGGCGCTCCCACAGCGGCACCGAGCTGCCTTTTTCGAACACCGTGTCCAGGTGGCCCAGCAGCAGCACGCGCTTGCCGCTGCCCCCTTCTTGCGAGGCCACCAGGTGGCCGGCGCGTTTCATGGCGGGGGGCATGTCGATCCAGCGGGTCTGGAGGCCCAGGCCGTCGAGCTCGGCCCGGAACAGGTCGCCCACGGCGCGCACGCCCTCGGGGTTGAGCGTGCCGCTGTTGATGCGCACCGATTTTTCCAGCAGCTCCAGCGCGGCCGGCGTGCGCTGTTGCACGGCCTTGACGATGGCCTGCTCGGTGTCTGAAAGCTGGGCCTGGGCCGTGCCGGCCAGGGCCAGCAGCGCGGTGCACAGGGCAAGGCGGCGGGAGAGCATCATGGCCATGTCAATTCTCCAGGGGGTGGGTTGGCGAACCGGCCAAGCCAGCCGCAGCAGCCAGGCGGGGGAACGCGACGGGAGCCGCATCGAGGCCTTGGCCGAGGGCCAGCAGGCTGCCGTCGAGCAAGTGCTCGTCGTGGTCTGTGTGCGCATCCGAGGTGGCCGTGGCGACCCCTGTTTCGTTTCCGGCCCCGCTGTCTGCCGTCAGCAGAAAACGTGCCTTTTGTGCCCGCGCACAGGCATTGAGCACGCGCATGGCCCGGTCGACCACCGGCTGGCCGCTCACAAAGGGGTTGGGGCCTGTCGGCACTGCCGCCGTGGCCTTGAGCTTGGCCACCGTGCCGTCATAGCCGGGGTGATTGCTCAAGGGCACGTCGATGCCCCACTGGGCTGAGAGTTGGCGCATGCGTTCGGTCTGGGCGATGTAGCTGTCGAGGCGGGCCATGTCGCGGCCGAAGTTGAATGCCGTGCCGCCCCAGATCATGGCCGTGTGCTTCTGGCCCTTGTCGCGCACCTCAAACACCGGGGTGATGGTGCCCAGGGTATGGCCGGGCGTGATCACAAAGCGCACGGTGGTGTCGCCCAGCGTGAGGGTGTCGCCGTCACGCACCGCGATGTCGCGCCGGGGCGGGCGGTCCCACAGGCGGGAGTCGAACTCCAGCGTGGTTTCCATCATCTTCCAGTCGATCTCGCTGGCTACCACGCGTGCGTGGTACCGGTCGGCCAGCATTTGCGCCCCGCCGTAATGGTCGCCATGACCATGGGTGACCAGCACGTAGCGGATCTGGGCCGGGTCCAGGCCCAGGCGGCGCATGCCGCCCTCGATGAGCTCGGTGGCCTCTTGGGCGTTGTTCAGCGCGTCGATCAGGATCAGGCCATCGCTGGTCTTCAGCACCCAGGCGCTGACCCAGGCCGAGCCCACGTAGTACAGGTTGTCGAAAGCCTGCCCGGGCGCGGGTGGTGTTTGCTGGATGAGCTTGGCCAGCATCTCGTCCATGGCCGGGCTGGGTGCCGCGCGCACGGCAGGCTGAGGGTTGCAGACCGGCAGCAGAAACTTCAGGTCGTCGCCGGCCAGGCTTTGGGCCTCATGCACATGCTGGTCGACGGTGGCCTGCTGGGGCGCGATGGTGGAGCAGGCGGTGAGTACCGCGAGCGCGATGCTCGTGATCAAGGCAGTGCGGGCCATGTTGTCTCCTCGGGTGTGGGTTTTGTTCTGCACCAGGTGCCGGGATGGCGCCAAGCATTGTTCACATTAACCCAGTCCACGCCCGTCATGTGTTGGACACCCGCGCTGAATTTGCAGCACAGCTTCAACGCGCAGGCCTCTCATGGGCCAGAACGACGGTTGGATTCAGCCGGGGCTTGCCAGCAGGGGCAGGCCGGTCATTCTGGCCCCATGAACGTTTAAATACATCATAGAGTTGCCAATTTGATTGAGTTGAATAACATCTATGAATGCCCAGGCAAAACACGCCCCCCTCTGACTACCCTCAGGCCGTGCTGCAGCAGATCGAGCTGCTGGCCCGCAACATCGTGATCGCCCGCAAGCGGCGTGGCGAAACGCAGGCCCAGTGGGCGCGCAAGCTGGGGGTGTCTCTGCCCACCATGGCCCGCATCGAGCGGGGCGACCCCTCGGTGGCCATGGCCTCGTATGTGATGTGCCTGTGGCTGGTCAATCAGGCGGCCGGCCTGGCAGATCTGATCGCCCCGCAAAAAGACCTTGCCGCCCTGGAGCGCGAGCTCAGCCGGGTGAGCGGCCCGCGCAAGGCGGCCCGTCCGCGCACCGCTCAAGAGGGTGCCCAGGCCTTGCGCGCCTGCGCCCCCAGCCCTCGCACCGTCCGCAATGCCAACGCGGCAGGTCTTGCTGCCTTGATGGCCGCCCCGCCCGCAGAGCCCCCGGCGTGACGGGCTGAGGCCCTGCCGTTCCTCTGCCGTTTGCTCGCCTCATCCAGCCGCGTGAGCCACGGCGGCGACCCACCCTGCTCGCCCACATCGACCACGCGCAACACACGCTGCTGCCGGGACAGTTCGAGGGTGTGGCCAGACTGGGTCATGCGGTATGGGTTTGATCAACGCATGACTTTCTATCGAGTGATGCGAATTTCAATCCAAGAGGGGCGCTGACCTCCTTTCGCAGCCTGCCAGCCTTGGCGCAGGCCGAGGTGGCTTTTGGCAGTCCATCAGCCCTGCTGTCAGAGCACACCTCAGCCCTCCATCAACCTCCCCATCAGCCCGCCCAAGACCCTGGTACTAACCCTAGGTTTTTCTTGCGCGAAACCGATAACGCCTCTCGGGGCGGGCATCGCACACTGACTTCAACGGATCGAACGGCCCGGCCTGCATTGTCTGGCCCGGCCCCCTGTGTGAACTTGTCAGGACTCTCATGACCCCCTCTTATCCCCAACTCGCCCTGCATGTGGCCGGGCAATGGCTGCACCGGGCGTCGGGCGGCGAACGCCCCGTGCTCAACCCCGCCACCGGCGCGGTGCTGGCCATGCTGCCCCTGGCCGGCCCGGCCGAGCTGAACGCCGCGGCCGAGGCCGCCGAGCGCGGCTTCAAGCTGTGGCGCGAGCGGCTGGCGCAAGACCGCTATGCCATCGTGCGCCGCACCGCCGAGCTGCTGCGCGAACGCACCCGCGCCATCGCCGAGGTGCTGACCCTGGAGCAGGGCAAGCCCCTGAGCGAGTCGCTGCGCGAGGTGGGGCTGTGTGCCGACATCCTCGACTTCCAGGCCGAAGAGGCCAAGCGCCTGTATGGCCGCATCGTGCCGCCCCGCGTGGCCGGCATCCTGAGCCAGTCGGTGATCCGCCAGCCCATCGGCCCGGTGGCCGCCTTCACGCCCTGGAACTTTCCGGCCAACCTGCCTTCGCGCAAGCTGGGCAGCGCCCTGGCTGCTGGCTGCAGCGTGGTCATCAAGCCCGCTGAAGAAACCCCCGCTACCTGCATGCTGATCGTGCAGGCCTTTCTCGATGCCGGTGTGCCGCCCGAGGCCATCAACATGGTCTGCGGCGACCCGGCCCAGGTGTCTGAGTTGCTGATTGCCCATCCCGCCATCAAGAAGGCCTCGCTCACCGGCTCGGTGGCGGTGGGCAAGCTGCTGGGCCGCCAGTGCGCCGAGCGGGTCAAGCGCTTCACGGGGGAGCTGGGCGGGCATGCCCCGGTCATCGTCTGCCCCGATGCCGATCTGCCCTTTGCGCTGAAGAACTCGCTGGCCGCCAAGTTCCGCAATGCCGGCCAGGTGTGTGCCTCGCCCATCCGCTTTTATGTGCACAGCAGCCTGTATGCCGACTGGGCCGAGCGCTTCAGCGCCGCCGCCCGCGCCCTGCGCCTGGGCTCGGGGCTGGACCCCGCCACCCAGATGGGCCCGCTGAGCCACTCCCGCCGCCTGGACGACATGGAGCGCTTCGTCAGTGACGCACTCGACCAGGGCAGCGAGCTGCTGTGCGGCGGCCACCGCGTGCCCGGGCCGGGCTTCTTCTTCGAGCCCACCGTGCTGGCCAACGCCCCCGACACCGCCCTGGTGCAGCAGCAAGAGCCCTTCGGCCCCATCGCGGTGCTGCAGCCCTACGACGAGCTGGACGAGGCCATTGCCCGCGCCAATGCGCTGCCCTACGGCCTGGGCGCCTACGCCTTCACCCGCGACCTGCACACCGCCCACCGCCTGGGCCAGGAGATCGAGGCCGGCATGGTGGGCATCAACCACTTCGGTGTGTCGCAGCCCGAGATGCCCTTTGGCGGCTGGAAGGAAAGCGGCATCGGCCAGGAGATGGGCCCTGAGGGCCTGCTGCACTACACCGAGATCAAGACCATCACCGTGGGCGTGCCGGCCTGAGCCCGGCGCATCCACCCTCCCCATTTCGACTGCAAGGAAACCCAGATGTCCGACGCCATTGCCCAACTCAAGCAAGACAACGCCAAGTTCCTGTTCCACCCCATGGCCCACCCGCGGGCCATGCAGCAGACCCAGCCCGACATCATCGCGCGCGGCGAGGGCTGCTGGATCTGGGATGTGGACGGCCATAAGATGATCGACGGCGTGGCCGGCCTGTGGAGCTCCAACCTGGGCCACAGCAACCGCCAGGTGCGCGACGCCATCGTGGCCCAGCTCGATGAGCTGCCCTTCTACAACACCTTCCGCGGCACCACCCACCCGCGCGCCATCGAGCTGTCGGCCCGCCTGGTGCGCCTGATGGAGCCCGACAACGTGGGCGCCGTGATGTTCGGCAACAGCGGCTCCGACGCGGTCGAGGGCGCACTCAAGATCGCCCGCCAGTACTGGAAGGTGAAGGGCCAGCCCGAGCGCACCAAGTTCATCAGCCTGAAGCAGGGCTACCACGGCGTGCACTTCGGCGGCATGAGCGTCAACGGCCTGGGCAACATCCGCCGCGCCTACGAGCCGCTGATGCCGGGCTGCTTCCATGTCGACTCGCCCTGGCTGTACCACAACGCCTTCACGCAAGACCCCGAAGAGCTGGGCCGCATCTGCGCCGCCCAGCTGGAGCGCGAGATCATCTTCCAGGGCGCCGACACCATTGCCGCCTTCATTGCCGAGCCGGTGCAGGGCTCGGCCGGCGTCATCGTGCCGCCGGCCAACTACTGGCCCCTGGTGCGCGAGGTGTGCGACCGCCACAACATCCTGCTGATCGCCGACGAGGTGGTCACCGGCTTTGGCCGCAGCGGCGCCTGGTTCGGCACCCGGCTGTGGGGCGTGCAGGCCGACATCTGGTGCCTGGCCAAGGGCATCTCCTCGGGCTACGTGCCACTGGGCGCCACGGCCCTGGGCAAGAAGGTGTCCGATGCCTTCATGGCCGACAGCGGCGGCCTGGGCACCGTGGCCCACGGCTACACCTACAGCGGCCACCCGGTGGCCGCCGCCGCCGCCCTGGCCACCCTCGATGTGCTGGAGGCCGAAGACGTGCCCGGCAATGCGGCCCGGGTGGGCGCGCACTTCCAGCAGCGCATGGCCACCTTTGTGGAGCGCTACAGCTTTGTGGGTGATGTGCGTGGCGTGGGCCTGATGGTGGGCATCGAGATGGTGTCCGACAAGGCGGCCCGCACGCCGCTCACCCGCAGCAGTGACATCCCGCAGCGTGTGGCCCGCGAGGCCTACCAGCGTGGCGCCATGGTGCGCATCTCTGGCCCCAACATGATCCTGTCGCCCCCGCTGGTCATCACCCGCGAAGAGATCGATTACCTGGTCGACACCCTGGAAGCCGCCTTCGATGCCGTCCAGAAAACCCTCTGAACCCCTTGTGACGACCCGCCACCGCGCCCCCCCGGAGACCGCACCATGAAGGCCCCCCCCTGCATCCTGCTCATTGGCACCGTCGACACCAAGAGCGACGAGATGGCCTACCTGCGCGAGGGCATCACCCAGGCCGGCGGCCGCACCCTGGTGCTGGACGTGGGCGTGCTGGGCCGAGGCGGCTTTGAGCCCGACATCAGCAACCACCAGGTGGCCGAGGCCGCCGGCGTCACTCTGGCGCAGGTGATGGCCAGCGGCGACGAGAACACCTCGATGGTGCTGATGGCGCGCGGCGCCACCGTCATCGCCCAGCGCTTGCTGGCCGAGGGGCGCATCAACGGCGTGCTGGCCCTGGGCGGCACCATGGGCACCGACCTGGCGCTGGACGTGATGAACGCACTGCCGCTGGGCTTTCCCAAGGTGCTGCTGTCCACCATCGCCTACTCGCACCTGCTGCCGGCCGAGCGCATCCCGCCCGACCTCATCATGGTGCTGTGGGCCGGCGGCCTGTATGGCCTCAACAGCCTGTGCAAATCGGCCCTGTCGCAGGCGGCGGGTGCGGTCATGGGGGCCTGCCACAGCGTGGTGGCGCCGGATCGGCAACGCCCCATGGTGGGCATGACCTCGCTGGGCTCCAGTGCCCTGGTCTACATGAAGCGCCTCAAGCCCGAGCTGGAGCGGCGCGGCTTTGAGCTGGCCGTGTTCCACACCACCGGCATGGGCGGGCGTGCCTTCGAGGCCCTGGCCGCCAGTGGCCGCTTTGTGGCGGTGATGGACTTCTCGCTGCAAGAGCTGGTCAACCACCTGGCCGGCTCTTGCGTCACCGCCGGGGCCGACCGCCTGCGCGGCGCCGGCCGGGCCGGCGTGCCGCAGATCGTGGCCCCGGGCGCCACCGACATGGTCGACTACGCCGCCTGGGCCGCCCGCCCCGAAGGCTATGCCGGCCGCGCCGAGCACGCCCACAACCGCCTGCTGTCCTCGATCAGCATCAGCCCCGAGATGCGCCGGCGCGTGGCCCGAGAAATCACCAGCCGCCTGGGCGAGGCCCAAGGCCCCACCGTGCTGCTGCTGCCCACCCAGGGCATCGAAGGCTGGGACCGCCCCGGCGAGCCCCTGCACGACCCCGAAGGCCTGGCCGCCCTGGTCGACGAGCTGCAGGCCAGCGTGGCCCCAGGCACCCTGCTGCACACGCTGCCCGCGCACATCAACGATGCGGCCTTTGCCGAGGCCGCCCTGCAGGTGTTTGACGCCTGGCTGGCCGAGGGCCTGATCCCCAACCCCCTGGCCACGCCCTCAACCACCCCTCTGAGCGCGCCCCTGGCCGCAGCCTGAGCACCCACCCCTTTTTGCCCCCACCATGACCTCTCAAGCCCTGGTCCTCGACTTTGGCGGCGTCATCAGCCGCACCTTGTTTGAAACCCATGCCCTGTCCGAGCAGGCCCTGGGCCTGCCGCCTGGCACCCTGCGCTGGCGCGGCCCCTTCGACCCGGCCAGCGATCCGCTGTGGCAAGACATGCAGGCCGACCGCATCACCGAGCGCGACTACTGGATGCAGCGCACCCGCGAAGTGGGCGCCTTGCTGGGCGAACACTGGGACCGCATGGAAACCTTTGTGCAGCGCGCCCGCGGGGCCGACGTGCAGGCCGTGATCCGCCCCGAGGCGGTGGCCGCCATCCAGGCCGCCCAGGCCGCGGGTTGCCGGCTGGCCGTGCTGTCCAACGAGCTGGATCTGTTTTACGGCGCCGACTTCCGCCACCGCCTGCCGCTGATGGACTGCTTTGAAGTGGTGGTAGACGCCACCTACACCCAGATCCTCAAGCCCGACCCGCGCGCCTACGCCCTGGTCACCGAGGCCCTGGGCCTGCCGCCTGAGCGCTGCGTGTTCGTGGACGACCAGGCCCGCAACATCGCCGGCGCGCAACGGGCCGGCTGGCAGACCGTGCAGTTTGACGTCATGCAGCCCCGCGCCTCGTTTGCCGCCGCCCTGGGCTTGCTGGGCCTGGCCACGCCCGCACTCTCTTGAAACCCGCTCAGCCGCCCGTCCCCAAGCCTTCCTGAATCACCCCTTATGACCGACACCCTCAATGGCGTCAGCATGGCCCGCGTGGCCCGCCTGATGCAGCAAGAACAAGCCCTTTATGCCCGCACCCGGGCCACCAGCCAGGCGCTGTACCAGCAGGGCAACCAAAGCTGGCTGTACGGGGCGCCCTCGCACTGGATGCGCCGCTGGATCGGCGGCTGGCCCATCTACGTGGCCGACCGCCCGCACGACTACGGCGTGCGGTTCACCGATGTCGACGGCAACCCCTATGTCGACTTCTGCCTGGGCGACACCGGCGGCATGTGCGGCCACGGCCACCCCGCCATCGTCGAGGCCATGACGCGCCAGGCCCGCATCGGCACCTCGCTGATGCTGCCCGGCGGCGATGCCGACTGGGTGGGCCAGGAGCTGGCGCGCCGCTTCGGCCTGCCGTACTGGAACCTGACCACCTCGGCCAGCGACGCCAACCGTGCCTGCATCCGCCTGGCCCGCATGGTGACCGGCCGGCCCCGCGTGCTGGTGTTTTCGGGCGCCTACCACGGCAGCGTTGAAGAGGCCCATGTGGAGCTGCGCGACGGCGAGGTGCACATGCGCAACAACATCCACCACAACTTCTTTCCGCACGACGCCCTGAGCCGCGTGGTCGAGTTCAACGACATCCCGGCGCTCGAAGCCGCCCTGCGCCAGGGCGATGTGGCCTGCGTGCTGGCCGAGCCGGCCATGACCAACTACGGCATGATCGCGCCCGACCCCGGCTACCACGAGGCCCTGCGCCGCCTCACCCGCGAAACCGGCACCCTGCTGTTGATCGATGAAACCCACACCTTGAGCAGCGGCCCCGGCGGCTACACCGCCCTGCACGGGCTGGAGCCCGACATGTTCGTGGTCGGCAAGGCGATTGCCGGCGGCATCCCGGCAGCGGCCTTCGGCCTGAGCCAGGCCACGGCCGAGCAGGTCTGGCAGGTGCTGCCCAAGGTGCCGCCCACCGTGCGCCAAAGCGCCCACGCCGGCTTTGGCGGCACGCTGGCGGGCAATGCCCTCACCGTGGCCGTGATGCGGGCGGTGCTGTCCGAGGTGCTCACCCCCGAGGCCTTCGAGCGCATGCTGGGCCTGGCCCAGCGCCTGCAGCAGGGCGTGAACGCCACCATCGCGGCCCACGGCCTGCCCTGGCACGCCACCTGTGTGGGTGCCCGGGTCGAAACCCTGTTCGCCCTGGATGCCCCGCGCAACGCCAGCGACGTGAAGCAGCACCGCAACCCCGATCTGGAAGCCCTGCTGCACCTGTACCTGATGAACCGCGGTGTGCTGATCACGCCCTTCCACAACATGATGCTGTGCTGCCCCGGCACCCGCAGCGACGACGTGGACCGCCACAACGCGGTGTTTGCCGAGTTTGTGCAAGAGGTGTGTGCATGAGCACCGGTGGCGAAGCCCAAGCGGTGCTCCGGCCAGCGTCTGGCTTGCCCGAGTTTGGCCTTGAAGGCCGCGTGGCCCTGGTCACGGGCGGCGGGCGCGGCATCGGCGCGGCCATCGCCCAGGTCATGGCGCGGGCTGGCGCCCGGGTGCTGATCGCCAACCGCACAGCCGATGCCGGGGCCGCCGTGGCCGCGGGCATCCAGGCCCAGGGGGGCCAGGCCCAGGCCATCGGCTGCGACATCGGCCAGCCGGCCGAGGCCCGGCGCGCCGTGGCCGAGACCGTGGCCCGTTATGGCGCGCTCGACATCGTGGTGCACAACGCCGCGGTCAACCCCTGGTCGTCGCTGGAGCAGCTCAGCGAGGCCGATCTGGCCCACACCCTGGCCGTCAACCTGCAGGCCTGCTTCTGGCTCACCCAGGCCGCGCTGCCGCACCTGCGCAGGCAGGGCGGCGGGCGCATCCTGGTCACCTCGTCGGTCACCGGGCCGCGCGTGGCCATGCCGGGGGCGGCGCACTACGCGGCCAGCAAGGCTGGGGTGAATGGTTTCATCCGTGCTGCGGCGCTGGAGCTGGCGCCCGAGCACATCACCGTCAATGGTGTCGAGCCCGGCTACATTGCCAAGCAGGGCGGCAGCCTGCTCTCCAACCCCGAGCGGGCGCGGCGCATCGCGGCCCACATCCCGGCCGGCGAGCTGGGCCGGCCCGAAGACATTGCCTACGCCATGTGCTACCTGGCCAGCCCGGCAGCCCGCTACGTCACCGGCCAGACCCTGGTGGTGGACGGCGGCTCCACCCTGCCCGAGAGCCCGTTTTTCAGTGAATCCACCCCCGCTTGAGCCAGCAAGGCCCTGACATGAACTCTCTTCATCAACGACTGCAAGCGCATCTTGACCACGGCGTGGTGGGTTTCCCCACCGCGCTGGCCACGGCGGTGGGCCTGGTCATGGCCAGCCCGGTCATCCTCACGGCCACGGCTGGCTTCTCGATCGGCGGCGTGAGCTTTCTGCTGGCCATGGGGATCGCCTTTGTGCTGATGCAGCTGCAGGCCACCACCTTTGCCGAGGCCGCCGCCATGCTGCCCACGGCCGGATCGGTGTACGACTACATCGCCTGCGGCCTGGGCCGCTTCTGGGCCATCACCGGCACCCTGGCGGCCTACATGCTGGTGCATGTGTTTGCTGGCACCGCCGAGACCATCCTCAGCGGCGTGATGGCCACCGTGAACTTTCCGGCCCTGCACGGCCTGCTGGTCGACCACCACGCCACCTGGGCCGTGGGTGTGGTGATGGTGCTGCTGTTCGGCGTGCTCAACTACTTCGGCATCACCGCCTTTGCCAAGGTCGAGATCGTGCTCACCTTCTGCATGTGGGTCACCCTGGTGTGCTTTGGCATCAGCGGCCTGGTGCAGGCCCCCGTGGTGGCGCTCGATGGGTTTTTTGGCCAGTCGCAGGTGGGCACCGATTTCTACTCGGTCATGTCGCTGGTGGGCATGGCCATGTTCATGTTTCTGGGCGGCGAATTTGTCACCCCGCTGGCGCCCGAGCTCAAGCGCGCGCACCGCCTGATCCCGCGCGCCATGATGCTGGGCCTGGTGCTGGTGTGGCTGTGCATGGTCATCTGGGGCGCCGCCATGGCGCGCCAGGTGCAAAACGTGCCGCTCGATGCCCAGGGCACGGTGCACCTGCTCGAAACCCCCGACGCCATCCCCGTGTTCGCCCAGACCCTGATGGGCCCGGCGGGCCGCTTCTGGCTGGGCATCGCCTTCTTGCTGGCCGGGGCCGCCACCATCAACACCCTGATGGCGGGGCTGCCGCGCATCTTGTGCGGCATGGCCCGCGAGGGCGCCTTGCCCGCCATCTTCGGCCGCCTGCACCCCCGCTACGGCAGCCCGGTGTTCGGCATCGTGGTGTCGGTGGCCATCCCCATCGCCCACACCCTGCTGATCCAGGGCGACCTGGACCGCATCATGCCGCTGGTGCTGGCCGCCGTGTGCTCCTGGGGCTTTGCCTACCTGCTGGTCAACGCCTCGGTCATCGTGCTGCGCCTGCGCCGCCCCGATCTGATGCGCGCCTACCGCTCGCCCTGGTTCCCGCTGCCCCAGGTGTTGGCCTCAGCCGGCATCGCCATCGCCATCTGGTTCATCACCCCGCCCAACATGAACCCGCGTGACATCTATGTGCCCTTCGGCGTGATGCTGGGCCTGACCGCGCTCTACGCCGCCGTCTGGACGCGTTACGTCAAAAAACTGCCCCTGTTCAGCCCTGTGCCCGTTGAAGAGGTGCTGGAGCGCGAACTGCAACGCGCCACCAACGAGGCCTGACCCCATGCACCCCAACATGTTGCTGACAAATCAGATCGCCCTTGTAGTGGGCGCCGCCACCGGCATCGGCGCCGCCGTGGCCCGCCGCCTGGCCCGCGAGGGCGCCACCGTGGTGCCCTGTGGCTGGCCCCAGCCCGAAGGCCCGCACAGCCTGGCCTGCGACGTGACCCGCGACGAACAGGTGCAAGCCACCGTGGCCGAGGTGCTGCGCCGCCATGGCCGCATCGACATCCTGGTCAACGCCGCCGGCGTCATCGCCAAAGACAGCGCCGCCACCATCGTCGACGCCGTGTGGGACCGCCAGCACGACATCAACCTCAAGGGCACCCTGCGCGTGATGCGCGCCGTGCTGCCCGCCATGCAGGCGCAAGGCGCAGGCAGCATTGTCAACATCGCCTCGGTGGCCGCCTTCAACGCCGGGGCCGACTCGGCCAGCTACGCCGCCAGCAAGGCCGCCGTGGTGGCCCTCACCCGCTCGGCCGCCCAAAGCTACGCCCCCCAGGGCATCCGCGTGAACGCCCTGTGCCCCGGCTGGGTAGACACCCCCATGGCCGCCGCCGAAATGGCCGAGATGGCCGCAGAACTCGGCATCACCGAAGCCGAAGCCCGCGAGCGCACCGTGGCCCGCATCGGCCTGGGCCGCATGGCCAGTGCGGATGAGATGGCGGGGGCCTGCCTGTTTTTGTGCGGGCCCGATGCCTCGTTTGTGACGGGGATTGCGCTGGTGGTGGATGGGGGGAGTCGGGTGGCGGCGGGGGTTAGGGCGGTTTGAGGGGGGGCTGATTGCGGCCATTGGAAGCCTGCGATCTGAACGACACCCAACTTGGTTAGCGGACACTAGTGCAACTAAAAGCCGTACTTCCACACTTATCGTGCACGAGCGAACTCCTGACCTGCCCCCTCCCAGCCGTACCAACCTGAAGTTAGTGAAGTCCGTCAACCAACTGGAGAATGACGGATATGAAGAAGAGCAGATTCAGCGAGGAACAGATCATTGGGTTCCTTCGACAGGCTGAGGCAGGCATGCCTATCAAGGAACTCTGCCGCAACGGCGGCTTTAGTGATGCGACTTTCTACAAGTGGCGTGCCAAGTTCGGCGGCATGCAGGTCTCGGAGGCCCAACGCCTGCGAGAGCTGGAGTCTGAGAACGCCAAGCTCAAGCGGCTACTGGCCGAGGCG
>NZ_KB906292.1 GCF_000381265.1 Curvibacter lanceolatus ATCC 14669 | reverse complement strand
TGAAATTTCATTTTCAAGATTCTAATGGCGTAAAGCAGCCTTCGTTGGGTGCCATTCTCCGCGTGTTTCCTGCCTCCGGTTCAAATAATTTCCGCACGCGCCAAGCCACTGGCGATATTAGAGTGGCGGCAGATTGGGATTTCGCCCCCAATTGGTCGTTGAACCCTAACGTCGGTGTGGCGGTTTACGAAGATAGCCAAAATTAGACATTCACCGCCGGCCTGTTCGCTATGACCCTCAACTACAACCCCACCAAAGTATTGAATTTCTTTGTGGACACAGGAGTGCAATCGCCAGAGGAAAAAAACGGAATACCCGCCATTATTTATGATGTCGGTGTGGCGTATCTGATTCGTCGTGATACGCAGCTGGACTTTAGTGTCGGCACTGGAGCCGTAGGGTCTACTCCACCAGGCACATTCCTGTCAGTGGGAATTGGTATGCGGTTTTAACGACTCTGAACCGGATTCCTCGTCGCCCAGAAGGTAATACTTACCGCTCATTGTTGACCTCATGCATTGCCCCAAATGCTTCCGATAGTTATGTGGAGCCGCCTGTATGGCGTGAGCTGTGAGAGTGAACAAAGTCGCGGGCAGCCTGCGAACCTGCCGAGGCGGTATTTCCTTCGTTGTAAACCACGTTCACCTAACGACGCGGATCCGATGCCGCCTGCTTGAATTCTTTGTATTCATCATCGAACGTATCGATGGCCATACGATGCAGGATGGAATTCATCGTGAATGCGGCCCGCTCACGGTCCATATCTACCGAGTTGTTGTCCATACTGGGTTGAGATGGCACTACATAGCGGGCAAAGTCGAGCGTGCTTGGAGCGAATGACTGTGAATCAGCGGTACTGACATGCCGCACAGATGTCATTTGCAGGGTGAGCGCGGGCAATTTGCCCATGGCGTCTTGCATGGCTTCAGAGAAATTGATGTCCTTCGCTTTGTAGCCAGGGGTGTCCGCATTGGCAATATTGCTGGCAAGCAAGGCCTGTCTTTGAGCCCGCAGAATCAGCGCCCTGCCGCGCCACTCCTCATCAAGCGACGCACCTGCACCTCCAGATCCATTGAGGGGCAAAAACTTTGCGGGGTCCGACATAAGCGGTTACTCAGGCGGACGTCTTTCCACACTGCCCGCAGAACTTGGCTCCCGGCTGCAAGGCAGTCCCGCACTGGGTGCACGCCATGGCAGTCAAGGACCCACCACACTGTTGGCAAAAACGCGCACTAGGCGCGTTGGCAGTGCGGCATGTTGGGCACGCCACGCGTGGCACAGCCGGAGGTGGCGGCGGAACACCGCCTGGAGGCATGCCGCCGCCGTAGCCATACCCGCCATGGCCGCCTCCATGGCCTCCGCCATGATGTCCACCGCCATGCCCACCTAAAATTCTGTCCAAAAATCCCATGAGACTACTCCATCAGTCAGCTAATATTACGCCAATTACGCCAATTACGCCAATGCGGGCTGCTCGCCCTAGCAGGCTGAAGAAATACCTCCCACGCATCCAGCCCAGCAGCCCATCCCCCGGTAAGCTCAGCGGAGCCTCCCACATCACTTGACCCTGACCCCCATGCGCGGCGCCGACACCTTCACCGAGAGCCTGTTCTCTGTCCGCAAGCTCGACGACTTCGTGCCAGCTTCGCACCCCCTGCGCCCCATCCGCAAGATGGTCAACACCGCCTTGGTCAAGATGGATGCCTTGTTCTCGCGCATGTACGAAGCAGACATCAAGGGCGGGCGCCCCAGCATCGCCCCCGAGAAGCTGCTGCGCGCCATGCTGCTGCAAGTGCTGTACAGCGTGCGCTCGGAACGCCAGTTGATGGAGCAGGTGCAGTACAACCTCTTGTTTCGCTGGTTCATCGGCCTGTCCATGGACGACGAGGTCTGGGTACCCAGCGTATTCACCAAGAACCGCGAGCGGCTGATCGAACACGACGCCGTGATCGAATTCTTCAACGAAGTGCTCAAGATCGCCGACAAAAAGCACTGGCTCTCGGGCGAGCACTTCAGCGTGGACGGCACGCTCATCCAGGCCTGGGCGGGTCACAAGAGCTTTGTGCGCAAAGGCGACGATGACGCGGGTGGTGATGGCAATGGTGACGGCGCCGATGATGGCCCTGATGCAGATGCCAAAGCCCACAGCGATGGCGGCAACTTCAAGGGCCAGCGGCGCAGCAACGATACCCATGAATCCACAACGGACGGCGATGCCCGGCTGTACTGCAAAGGCAAAACCGCCAGCGAGCTGCGCTACATGGGACACACCCTGAGCGACAACCGCCACGGCCTGCTGGCCAATGCCGTGGTCACGCTGGCCGATGGCTACGCAGAGCGCGAAGCGGCCAAGGCCATGGTCAATGACGCCCGACAGGCGCAGCCTGATCCCACGCGAACCATCACGCTGGGGGCGGACAAAGGCTATGACGCACGGGAATTCATTGAGGCCTGCCAGGCCATGAACGTCATCCCCCACGTGGCCCAGAACAAGTCAGGCAGAAGCTCAGCTGTGCCCGAAGCCGTAGCGCAAAGTGAAGGCTACGCGGTATCGCAACGAAAGAGAAAGCTCATCGAGCAAGGCTTTGGCTGGGCCAAGACGGTGGGCGGCATGAGGCAGGTGATGGTGCGAGAAATCAAACGCGTGGACCAGATGTTCGTGCTGACGATGGCGGGCTACAACCTGGTGCGCATGCGCACGCTGGAGCAAATGGGACAGGTGCGTCTGCAGGGGGCGCATTGAGAGCAAACGGGGACAAAAGCGGCCTCTGAAGTGCAATGAAACGCCCAATTGGGCACGCTAATCCCGGAATGTGAAAAAAGCGCGCCAGCCTGCGGCTGTGGGGCAGGTCGTGATTGGAGTCTGGGGAGTATTTCTTCAGCCTGTTAGGGCTCAAAGCTTTTAGTGCACCGCTGTAAATTGGGGTTGTACGCCCAAACCAGCGGAATTTGTCCATGCCACGTTTTCGATGTCACCGTCTCTTTAGGGCGGTGAGGATGTCAAGCTATGGTAGGTGTAGTGACTCGCGTTTGAAACCCGTCCGACTTGCAATCAGCGGCTTTTCCGACTCAGATTATTTGCAACTGACTTTAGGGTCTCTGATGTTTCTGGCTATTTGCCAAAAAATGCATAAAACGCCCCTATCTTGACGGGTCTTGTTATTTCAGTTGACGTCAAACTGGGGCGAATCGATGCGTGGCATCGCAAACCAGCACGCCCTCAAATCACCGATGCAGGAATTGCTTCGATGGTCCGGCGGATGTATTCCACCATCATCGTCAACATCCAGGGGCCGGCAATTGCCAGCACGGCAACTACAGCAATTAGCTTTGGCACAAATGCCAATGTCGCTTCGTTAATTTGAGTTACGGCTTGAAAGAGGCTAACCAGCAGGCCGACCAACAACGCTGCGCCAAGCACGGGCGCCGAGACCATTACTCATAGGTCAGTAATTTAGCGGACAATTTAGGGAACTACTTTGCTTTTGTATTCTCCAAATCTGCATGAAACGAGATGGACGTAAATTGGCCCACAACACGCTCGAAGAAATGCGTGTTCTGGCTGTAAAGAGAATGAACGAGGGCGAGCATCCTGCTGCGGTGGCCGCTTCTCTTGGAATGCATCGGTCATGGGGATACAAGTGCCGAGCCGCAGCCAAGGGGCGTGGTCGTGGACTTCGAGCACTGCGTTCGACCAAGGGCACGGGACGACCCCGAAAACTGACGCCCGCTCAAGAGCGTCAAGTATTCCAGTGGGTCAACGGCAAGCGCCCGGACCAGTATGGATTTGACTTCGGTTTGTGGACGCGCCAGATTGTTCAAGAGTTACTGTTCTCCCGGTTTGAGGTGAAGCTCTCGCTGGCATCGATCGGGGCACTGCTGGCCCGACTGGGTCTGACCGCACAGAAGCCACTTGAACGCGCGTACCAGCGCGACCCTGCTGCGGTCGAACTTTGGAAAAATGAAACATTTCCCGCAATAGCTACAGAGGCGAAAAGCAGCGGTGCCGAAATAATGTTCTGGGACGAGTCTGGTTTTCGTGCTGACGCGGTGCACGGAAAGACATGGGCGCCACGAGGTCAGACGCCGGTGATTGAACGTCCCGGCCAGCGTCAAAGCATCAGCGCAGCATCTGCCGTCAGCGCCAAGGGTGCTTTCTGGTTTGCAACTTATGAGGGCGGGTTGACGGGAGAGCTGTTTGTCGAGCTACTCAAGAAGATGATGCATCGGCGCAAGAAACCTGTGCGTCTGGTGGTCGATGGGTTGCCAGCGCACAAAAAGGCAATCGTTAAGGAATACGTCGCCAGTACAGAGGGCAAACTGACGCTGCACTTCCTGCCCGGCTATGCGCCTGACTTGAATCCCGATGAGTTGGTTTGGAGTCATGCCAAACGCACCGGGGTGGCGCGTTCACCGTTGAAGGCGGGTGAAAAGCTGCAATGCCGTGTCGATGAGCAGCTACAAAATATCGCCAACGACAGCGCGTTGGTCAAGTCATTTTTCAGACATCCATCTGTCTCCTATATTACTGACTTATGAGTAAATGATATCACACGGGTATTTCTGGCCTAAGTAGTTCACAGCACATAGAGTGTTGGAATACTTGAAAAAGGAACGCGTAGCCCACTTTCAAAGGTGATGCTATTGTCAGTTGACCATTCGAGGGTTTGGGCGCTTTTAGCCTCCCAGGATCGGCACAAAAATCCGCCCACTGCCGATTCCACCAGATTTTGTACAAAGCCCAAAAATGTAGATCAACACCTTGCAATACCGGTGTCGGATCGGCGTCTGAAATTTCCGCCGGTTTGGGCTTAGAACCCCATCAACACCGAGTTGCAGTCCCAGATGAGTCCACAGCTCTTTTGGAACCTGTTCAAAGGCGCTCAGCGTCTGCCCAGTCATGCGCAGGAAGCCGATTTGCAGAGCCAGCGCCAAGCGGTGAAGGGGTTTGCGCAGGGAGCGAATTGCAGCCAGCTCAGCCGCACTGAAGGAGAAGAACGTGGTCAGCTCGAAGTCGTCAAGACTCGGCGGGATCTCACGCAGTCCCAGGTAAGGGGCTCTCCAATGGTCCATCGGGGACTCCAGGCGATTGATGTGTGGGGCAGCAATTATTGATGCGCTCCATCCCCGGCCTCAAACATGGGCTCAGGAAAGACTGATGAAAAAGTGGGCAGTCTTGTGGGTCAGCCGCAGCGTGGCGGGATTTCTGGATAGAGGGGGGTCAGAGAACCCAGTATTCATGCGGGTTCCAAGAGGGCGCCCTCTGGGAACCCGCATGGATGCTGGGTTCTGAAACGTCCCAAATTGCACTAAAAACAAGAGGACCCCAGATCACAAAGGGGGGGCCACCTGTGGACGTAGCCTCCTTGTAAAAACACCCCCTCCCGACGCGTTACATGGCGCCAACCCGGCTTTGGCGGCATTTCGCAGCCATCACAACAGATAATCCACCATTATCCATTGCCAGTTTTCACAAAAATTTGAATTTCTTGACTCGTGAAATAGTACGTAATATCATATTACGTACTACGGTACGAAATAGTCAGGCAAACCATGGCAAGAGCTGGAATCTACAAGTCGGAAGTGCTGCGCGCCCGCGATAGGCTGCTGGCCGCCGGGCGCTACCCGTCCATCGATGCGGTCCGGGAAGAACTGGGAAATACCGGCTCTAAGGGGACGATCCATCGCTACCTCAAGGAGATCGAAGAGGAAGAGGGTGCAGCCACCGGCAGCAAGGTGGCTGTGAGCGAGGCAATCCAGGACTTGGTGGGGCGCCTGGCCGCCCGGGTCAACGAGGAAGCCGAAGAGCGCGTCACGACTGCCCAGGCCAGGCACGCAGAGCAGATCAGCCAGCACCAGCAGACCGCAGCTGCCTTGAAAACGGAGGCGCAGTCCGCGCGCCAGCAGGTGGAACAAAGCCAGCGGGCACTGGCCGACGAAAAGGCCAACCACGGTAAAACCAGCGAAGCGCTGACCAGCAAGACCCTGGAGTGCACGCAGCTGGCACAGCAGGTTGTGGACCTGCAGGAACGCATCGCGGCCGAAGAGCGACATCGCAGTTCCCTGGAAGAGAAGCACCAGCATGCCCGCCAGGCCTTGGAACACTTTAGGGAAGCCACCAGGGAGCAACGCGAACAGGACCAGCGCAAGCACGAGCAGCAGGTCCAATACCACCAAGCTGAGTTGCGCACAGTGAACGAGACTTTGGCTGCGAAGCGGCAGGAAGCCATCCACACCCTTCAAGAAAACGCGCGCCTGCTGGGCGATCTATCTCGCGCTCAAGGAGATCTGCACTTGGTTCAAGAAGAGGTGCGGAGCCTGCGACCACTGAAGGACGAGCTGGGGTTTGCGCAAAGGCGCACCGAGGAATTGGGCAGGCGCTTGGTAGAGCAGGATGCGGAGGTCCAGAAGCTCATTTCCTCGAATGAGCGGTTGCAGGCCAAGGTCGATGAACTGCTCACCACAAAGCAGCTGTTGGAACTGGCGTTGGCGACGGCCAGTTCATCTGCCGAAGCACAAAAACAGATAGTGGCCAGCATGCTGGAGCGGTTTAGTGCGCCGGCACTCGGCCCTCATAGCACGACAAAGACCTTGGACGAAGGGGTCAAATATTCGACCAAGGAAGACGTAAAAAAGCTAACAAAAACAACACCTTAAGCTTGCTTCTGCGGTTTTTTACATGAATCCCTGCCGACCCTCAGGTCAGCGACGAGGCCTTCGAGCGCATTGCCGGCGCCATCGTCGAGGCGGCCCGCCAGGCGCTGGCCGGCCCAGGCCTGCAGGCCATCTACCTGGATCTGCACGGCGCAGCCGTCAGCTTTGCCCACGAAGACGCCGAGGGCGAGTTGCTGAAGCGCCTGCGTGCCCTGGTGGGCGATCAGCTGCCCATCGTGGCCAGCCTCGATCTGCACGCCAACGTGAGCGCCGACATGCTGCAACTGGCCGACGGCCTGGTGGCCTACCGCACCTACCCCCATGTGGACACCGAAGCCACCGGCCGCCTGGCCGCCCAGTTGCTGGAGCGCCGCCTGCAGGCCGGCCAGCGCCTGCCGATGGCCTGGCGCCGCGTGCCTTTTCTGATCCCGATCAACGCCGGCTGCACGCTGATCGAGCCGGCCGCCTCCCTGTACGCGCAGCTGCCCGAGGTGGATGCCCGCCAAGGCACCCTCAGCAGCATCGCCATGGGCTTTCCGGCCGCCGACATCGACTGCTGCGGCCCCTGCGTGTGGGCCTATGGCGAGCAGGCCGAGGCCGTGGTGCAACAGCACTGGACCGCGCTTTGTCAGCCGCCCCAGCGCTGGCGCATCAGCCTGCCCGAGCCCCTGGCCGCGGTACAGCAGGCCCTGGCGCTGGCCGAACACGCCAGCGCCCCGGTGGTGATCGCCGACACCCAGGACAACCCCGGCGCCGGCGGCGACAGCAACACCACCGGCATGCTGCACGCCCTGCTGCAGGCTGGCGCCGGGCGCCGCTACCCCGGCCAGGTGGCGCTGGGCCTGCTGTACGACCCCGAGGCCGCCGCTGCCGCCCACCGGGCCGGCCCCGGCGCCCGCCTGAGCCTGAGCCTGGGGCGCCAGGTGAGCACCCTGCCCGGCCAGCTCAGCGACCCACCCGTGCAGGCCGAGGTCACCGTGCGCGCCCTGTTCGAAGGCAGCGTGCGCCTGCTGGGGCCCATGCTGCACGGCCTGCAAAGCCAGCTCGGCCAGGCTGCCTGCCTGGATGTAGACGGCGTGCTGGTCGTGGTCGCCAGCGGCAAGATCCAGATGCTGGACCGCGAGCTCTACCGCTGCGTCGGCGTGCAGCCCGAAACCATGAAGCTGCTGGTCAACAAAAGCTCGGTGCACTTCCGTGCCGACTTCACCCCCATCGCCTCCCACATCCTGGTCGCCCGCGCCCCCGGCCCCATGCCCGCCGACCCGGCCAGCCTGCCCTGGACGCGGCTGGGGGCGGGGGTTTCGGCGGTGATTGAGGGGGCGTGAAGCGGCATGTCAACAGGCAGAAAGTTCGAGTCCGACCGGCATTCGCCAAGGTGCGCCATCACTCATAAGGCAGAAACTGGTTGTTGTCGCGACTGAGCAATTGCATCAGCTTGGGATGGATAAATAGCTTCTCCTTGCCCAAAGGCATCTCACGCAGCACGCCCAGCTTGACCAGTTCTTGCAAATGGCGTGAAGCGGCCTGGCGTTGGGCAATGCCTTTGTCCACCAGATTGCCGATGCGGCAATACGGCTGTTCGAAGATCACGTCCACCAACTCGCGGGTGTAGATCTTGGGCAGCCGGGTGCGCACATGCTCGGTGGTGTGCTCGGCCAAAGCGCGGATGGCGGCGATCTTGTCGGTGGTCCACCTGGACGTTTCGGCAACTGCCTGCAGCATGAAGATCAGCCAGGGCTCCCAGGCCCCATCGCGGGTGACGGCGAGCAAAAGGCGGTAGTAGTCGGCCTTGTGCGCAATCACATGGCGACTGAGGTAGAGGATGGGCAGGTTCAACAGATCTTGCTGAATCAGGTACAGGATGTTGAGCACCCGCCCGGTGCGTCCGTTGCCGTCGATGAAAGGATGAATGGCTTCAAACTGGTAATGGCCCACCGCCATGCGGATCAGGGGATCCAGATCGGTCGCCTCGTGCAAGAAACGCTCCCAATTGGCCAGCATGTCCCGCAAACGGGCTTCACCTTCAGGCGGGGTGTAGACCACCTCACCGGTGCGGTCGTTGGCCAACTGAGTGCCGGGCGTTCGACGAATGTCCATGTCCACGCCCTTGAGCGTACGGCACACCTCTACGGCGGTCGCCGTGCACAGGGGGCGCCGCTGGAGCGACTGAAAGCCCTGGTGCAGTGCGGTGCGATAGCGCAATGCCTCTTTGGTCGCCGAGTCGGCCTGCTCATGGCCTTGGGCGTATTGAAAAAGCTGGTCGGTGGTGGTGACGATGTTCTCAATTTCCGAGCTGTCTTTGGCTTCCAGCAACGGGATGGTGTTGATCAGCATCGCCTGGTTGGGGATGAGTTCGGCCGCTTGCTTGAGTTCGGCCAACGCGGCGCGGGCTTCGATGCATGCCTTGAGAACGGTGCGGCTTTCCAACTCATGTGCCGGGGGCAGTGCGGGCAATTGGTTGTGAGGCTGCTCGGGATTCCAAGCGGGAATGTTCTTGGTCATGATGCAAAAAGCCTGTTTCGACGACACGTTCTGAACCCATGTCGCTGCCGACGACATGTCCGTACAACATGTTCTTTTTTGTCGGAATTGGAACACGTCAAGAGATCGTGTCGTCATTTTTGCATATTGGCGACATGAGTAGACCCGATACCACCCATTCACCGCCCGTTGACATACCCAACACATAATCCCTGCTCCCGCTTTGCTGACCTCACTCGCATGCCGCTTCGCCGCCTCTCCCACACCCTGGCCTGTCTGGGCCTCATGGCCCTGCTGGCCGGCCCCCTGGGGCCCTTGGCTCGGGCGGCAGAGCCTGACAGCCCTTTTCTGGAAGACCTGACCAGCCCTGAGTTGCAGGCCCGCATCGATGCGGGCACGCGCACGGTGCTGATCCCCATCGGCGGCACCGAGCAGAGCGGGCCGCAGATGGCGCTGGGCAAGCACAACGTGCGGGTGCATGTGCTGGCGGGGCAGATCGCCCGGCGCGTGGGGCACACGGTGGTGGCCCCGGTGCTGGCCTATGTGCCCGAGGGCCCCATCCACCCGCCGGCCGGGCACATGCGCTTTGCCGGCACGATCTCGATCCCTGAGTCGGCTTTCGAGGCCTTGCTGGAGGGCACGGCGCGCAGCCTGCGCCAACATGGCTTTCATGATGTGTTCTTTTTGGGCGACCACGGGGGCTACCGCAAGAACCTGGAGCGCGTGGCCGAGCGCCTGAACCAGGCCTGGGCGCGCGACGGGGGCCCGCCTGCGCGGGTGCACGCCCTGAGCGAGTACTACCGCGTGACGCAGACCGCCTACGTGGCCGAGCTGAAACAGCGCGGCTTCAGCCCGGCCGAGATCGGCGAGCACGCCGGCCTGGCCGACACCTCGCTGATGCTGGCCACCGACCCGGCGCTGGTGCGCACCGACACATTGGCCAGCCCGGCGGCCCGTGACCGGGCCCGGGGCGTGACCGGCGACCCGCGTCGCGCAAGCGTTGCGCTGGGTCAAGTCGGGGTGCAGCAAATCGTGGAGACTTCGGCCGCAGCGATCCAGGCGGCCGTCAAGCCCTGAGCCGCCTCTTTTATCTGGAGTGTTCTTCACATGTCCCTCGGGAAAGTCTTTGCCACCACCACCGTCAGTTCAGCCGTCATCGTGATGGGCCTGTTGGCCAGCGGGGTGCATGGGGCCGACGCGGTCGGCAAGCAGGGTGCGGCCAAGGCCGCGGCGGTCACCACCGTGCCCGGCATGCCGCCGGTGCCCAACCCGGCCAATCTGTACAGCGAAACCGGGGCCGACCACATCGCTCCGGCCGTGCGCGACGACCTGGAACGCATCTATGTGCCCAATCTGCGCTCCAACGATGTGTATGTGATCGACCCGGCCAAGATGAAGGTGGTCGACAAGTTCAAGGTGGGCCCGGCGCCGCAGCACGTGGTGCCCTCGTGGGACCTGCGCACGCTGTGGGTGGCCAACAACGCCGAACGCCGCACCGATGGCAGCCTGACGCCCATCGACCCGCGCACCGGCAAGCCGGGCAAGGAGATCCTGGTCGACGACCCTTACAACGTGTATGCCACGCCCGACGGCGCCTCGCTGATCGTGGTGGCCGAGGCCAAGCACCGGCTCGATTTCCGCGATCCCAAGACCCTGGCCCTGCAATACGCCATCGATGTGCCCAAGTGCGGCGGCATCAACCATGCCGATTTCTCCATCGACGGGCGCTACGCGATCTTCACCTGCGAGTTCCAGGGCAGCGTGGCCAAGATCGACCTGGGCAAGCGCGAGGTGCTGGGCTACCTGAAGCTGCAGATGCCCAAGACCCGCTTCAAGGACGGGCAAAAACTCAGCGACCCGAATGTGTCGCCGATGGAGACCGAGGTCTGCTCGGCCACCAAGGGCATGCCGCAGGACATCCGCATCTCGCCCGACGGCAAGCACTTCTACGTGGCCGACATGGAGGCCGACGGGGTGCACGTGCTCGATGGCGATGCCCTCACCGAGGTGGGCTTCATCGCCACCGGGGTGGCCGCCCACGGCCTGTACCCGAGCCGCGATGGCAAGCAGCTTTACGTGGCCAACCGCGGCTCGCACCGCATCCATGGCCCGCGCAAGAGCCCCGGCAGCGTGACCGTGATCGACTTCGCCACCGAAAAGGTCACGGCCCACTGGCCGATCGCAGGCGGCGGCAGCCCCGACATGGGCAATGTCAGCGCCGACGGCAAATGGCTGTGGCTGTCGGGCCGTTTTGACGACGTGGTGTACCGTTTTGACACCCAGAGCGGGGCCGTGGCGCAGATCAAGGTGGGGCAGGAGCCCCATGGCCTGGCCGTGTGGCCGCAGCCCGGTCGCTACTCGCTGGGCCACACCGGCAACCTGCGCTGAATTTTGCCGCGGGCCCGGCCTCAAAACCGGGCCCCGACGCGGATATTTCCAGATGGGATAATCCGCGCCATGAGCATCACCTACAAAAACGCGGAAGAGATCGAGGGCATGCGCGTGGCCTGCCGCCTCGCGTCCGAGGTTCTGGACTACCTGACCCCCTTCGTCAAACCCGGGGTCACCACGCTGGAGATCGATCGCCTGGCCCATGAGTACATGGTCAATGTGCAGGGCACCAAGTCGGCCACCATCGGCTACCAGCCCCCGGGCTACCCGCCCTACCCGGCTTCACTGTGCACCTCGCTGAACCACGTGGTGTGCCACGGCATCCCCAACGACAAGCCGCTCAAGAAGACCGACATCATGAACATCGATGTCACCGTGATCACCGACAAGGGTTGGTACGGCGACAACAGCCGCATGTACGTGATGCCCGACGCCTCGATCGCGGCCAAGCGCCTGAGCGCGCTGACCTTCGAAGCCATGTGGATCGGCATCCAGCAGGTCAAGCCCGGCGCCCGCCTGGGCGACATCGGCCACGCCATCCAGAAGTTTGCCGAAGGCCATGGCTTCTCGGTGGTGCGCGAGTTCTGCGGCCATGGCATCGGCCAGCGCTTCCACGAAGAGCCCCAGGTGCTGCACTACGGCAAGCCCGGCACGCTCGAAGAGCTCAAGCCCGGCATGACCTTCACCATCGAGCCCATGATCAATGCCGGCAAGCGCGAGGTGAAGTCGCACGGCAACGACGGCTGGACCATCGTGACCAAAGACCACAGCCTGTCGGCCCAGTGGGAGCACACCATCCTGGTCACCGAGACGGGCTATGAGGTGCTGACCCTGTCGGCCGGCAGCCCGGCGCTGCCCAGCTTCGTCACCACCGTCAAGACCTGAGCCCCCGGCCCCAGCCCACCGTTCACCCCGCGCCGCCCGCCCCGCCATGACCGACCTCCAGGCCTTGCGCCAGCAGTACAAAGAGCAAAAAGCGGCTCTGTTGCAACAACTCCAGACCGATGGCGCCACCACCCGGGGCATCCACGGGCTGCTCACCCGGCTGGCCCGGCTGGTGGATGATCTGCTGGCCGATCTGTGGCAGCGCGCCGGCTTTCCTGAGGCCTTTGCGCTGGCCGCCGTGGGCGGCTATGGGCGCGGCGAGCTGTTCCCCTACTCGGATGTGGACGTGCTGGTGCTTCTGCCCGACAGCGTGGTGGCCGACAACGAGCCCGAGCTCAAATCCCGCCTGGAGGCCTTCATCGGCTCGTGCTGGGACGTGGGCCTGGAGATCGGCTCCAGTGTGCGCACCCTGAGCGAGTGCGTGGCCGAGGCCGGCAAGGACGTCACGGTGCAGACCTCGCTGCTCGAGGCCCGGCTGCTGATCGGCCCGCCCGAGCTGTTTGCGGCCTTCCAGCAGGCCTTTCGGGCCCACCTGGACGCCCAGGCCTTTTTTGTGGCCAAGAGCCTGGAGCTGCGCCAGCGCCACAACAAATCGGAAAACACCCCCTACTCGCTGGAGCCCAACTGCAAGGAATCGCCGGGCGGCCTGCGCGATCTGCAGACCATTCTGTGGGTGGCCAAGGCGGCCGGTTTTGGCGACACCTGGGACGACCTGGCCGCCAAGGGCCTGGCCACGCCCTTCGAGGTGCGCCAGATCAAGAGCAACGAGGCCTTGCTGAGCCTGATCCGGGCCAGGCTGCACGTGGTGGCCAAGCGGCGCGAAGACCGGCTGGTGTTCGACCTGCAGACCGCCGTGGCCGAGACCTTCGGCTACCAGTCGCATGCGCCCGATGGCTCGCGCCTGGCCGTGCGGGCCAGCGAGGCCCTGATGCGCCGCTACTACTGGGCCGCCAAGGCGGTGTCGCAGCTGCACCAGATCCTGATGCTCAACATCGAAGAGCGGCTGCACCCCAACACCCACGAGCCTCAGCGCATCAACGAGCGCTTCTTCGAGAAGGCCGGCATGATCGAGGTGGCCAGCGACGACCTGTACCTGAACCAGCCGCACGCCATCCTCGAAACCTTTTTGCTGTACGAGACCACGGTGGGCCTGAAGGGGCTGTCGGCCCGCACGCTGCGGGCGCTGTACAACGCCCGCCATGTGATGGACGGGGCCTTCCGCCGTGACCCGGTGAACCGCCGCACCTTTTTGAGCATCCTGCAGCAGTCTGAGGGCATCACCCACGCCATGCGCCTGATGAACCAGACCTCGGTGCTGGGGCGCTACCTGTGGGTGTTCCGCCGCATCGTGGGGCAGATGCAGCATGACCTGTTCCACGTCTACACCGTGGACCAGCACATCCTGATGGTGCTGCGCAATGTGCGCCGCTTCTTCATGGCCGAGCATGCGCACGAATACCCCTTCTGCTCGCAGCTGGCGGCCGGCTGGGACAAACCCTGGATCCTGTACACGGCGGCGCTGTTCCATGACATCGCCAAGGGCCGCGGTGGCGACCACTCCGAGCTGGGCCGCGCCGAGGTGCGCCGCTTCTGCCGCGACCACGACATCGCCAGCGAAGACAGCGCGTTGATCGAGCTGCTGGTGGGTGAACACCTCACCATGAGCCGCATCGCCCAGAAGGAAGACCTGAGCGACCCCGAGGTGATCCAGAACTTTGCCAAGCGCGTGGGCAACGAGCGCAACCTGACGGCCCTGTACCTGCTGACGGTGGCCGACATCCGCGGCACCAGCCCCAAGGTCTGGAACGCCTGGAAAGGCAAGCTGCTGGAAGACCTGTACCGCTACACCCTGCGTGTGCTGGGCGGCCGCGCCCCCGACGCCCGCGCCGAGATCGAGGCCCGCAAGCGCGAGGCCCTGGTGCAACTGGCCCTGTACGCGCTGCCGCACGAGGTGCAAAAGCCGCTGTGGGACACGCTGGACGTGAGCTACTTCATGCGCCACGACGCGGGCGACATCGCCTGGCACACCCGGCAACTGTCGCGCCACGTGGCCACCCCCGACCCGATCGTGCGGGCGCGCCAGTCGCCGGTGGGCGAAGGCATGCAGGTGCTGGTCTACACCGCCGACCAGCCCGACCTGTTTGCCCGCATCTGTGGCTACTTCGACCAGGCCGGCTTCAGTATCCTGGACGCCAAGGTCCACACCACCTCGAACGGCTACGCGCTCGACACCTTCCAGGTCGTGACCCAGATGCTGCCCGAGCACTACCGTGAGCTGACCAGCATGGTGCAGAGCGATCTGGCCCGCACCCTGACCGAGGCCGGCCCCTGCCCCCGCCCAGCCGGGGCCGGGTATCGCGTCGCGTCAAGAGCTTTCCGATCGCCCCGCGCATCGACCTGCGCCCCGATGAAAAAGCCCAGCGCTGGCTGCTCAGCATCTCGGCCAGCGACCGCCTGGGCCTGCTGTACATGGTGGCCCGCGTGCTGGCCCAGCACCACATCAGCCTGCAGATGGCCAAGGTCAGCACCCTGGGCGAGCGGGTGGAAGACACCTTCCTGATCCAGGGCCCCGAGCTGCAGCAGAACCGCAAGCAGATCGAGATCGAGACCGAGCTGTTGAAGGCCCTGGGCACGGTCTGAGCCCCTGACCTGCGGCCAGGCGAACCCTTGGCGGGGCCGCACGGGCATCGATGCCCTCCTACAGGGCCTGCCGCCTGTGGCCTGCATGGCCCCTTCGGCGACTGCATCAAACTGCAACAAATCCCACCGACAGAGCATGCCTGCACCGGCCCAGGTGCGGCGCACGGTGGGGTGCCCCCGCAGCAGCAGCCCTGAAAGATCGCCATGAATGCCGTCCTCCGGACCCTCGACATTGCCCCTGCCCCGTCACCCCGGCGCATCCTGCTGGTGGAAGACAACGCCTTCATCATCGAACTGCTGCGCCTGGTGCTGGCCCGGCACTGCGAGGTGCTGCTGGCCTCCGATGCGGCCACAGGCTGGGCCCTGGCCCAGAGCGAAGGGCCCGATCTGGTGATCACCGACCTGTGCTTCGGCCCCGGCATGAGCGGGCACGACCTGCTGCGGGCCCTGCGCGCTGATGCCCGGCTGGCCGGCACGCCGGTGCTGGTCATCTCGGCCCATGCCAGCGAGGCCGACGTCGAAGCCAGCCTGGCCCTGGGCGCACAGGCCCACATGGGCAAGCCCTTCAGCCCGCTGCACCTGCTGCGCTGGCTGGAGGCCCTGTGGGCCGACGCCCCGGCGCGCCTGGGCTGAACAGCGCGTTGGCCCAAAACGCAAATAACACACGCTAACAACTGCGGGCGGGCCCGCCCATTTCCGGCACCAACAATCTCCTCCCCCAGACCGTCGAGCCCCACAACGCCCGACGGTTTTCTTATTTCGACTGGAGAGAGACACCGTGAATCCAAGCCTTTTCCGTGCCGCGCCGCTGTGCGCGCCGGCCCGCCACCCAAGCCTGACGCTGCGGAGGTCCGCATGAGTTTTCTGATCATCCTGCTTTCGCTGGGTTTGCTGATGTTCGTGGCCTACCGGGGCCTCAGCGTGATCCTGTTTGCGCCGGTCTGCGCCCTGCTGGCCGTGCTGTTGACCGACCCGAGCCTGGTGCCGCCGCTGTTCAGCGGCATCTTCATGGACAAGCTGGTGGGCTTTGTGCAGCTGTACTTCCCGGTGTTCCTGCTGGGCGCGGTGTTCGGCAAGGTGATCGAGCTGTCGGGCTTTTCCAAGTCCATCGTGGCGGCGGTGATCGGCCTGCTGGGGCGTGAACGCGCCACCCTGTCCATCGTGGTGGTGTGTGCGCTGCTCACCTACGGCGGCGTGTCGCTGTTCGTGGTGGTGTTCGCGGTGTACCCGTTCGCGGCCGAGATGTTCCGCCAGAGCGACATCCCCAAGCGGCTGATCCCGGGCACCATCGCCCTGGGCGCCTTCACCTTCACCATGGACGCGCTGCCCGGCAGCCCGCAGATCCAGAACATCATCCCCAGCACCTTCTTCAAGACCAACACCTGGGCCGCGCCCTGGCTGGGCGTGGTGGGCACGGCCTTCATCCTGGTGGCCGGCCTGAGCTACCTGGCCTGGTGCCGTCGCCGCGCGCGTGAAGCCGGCGAAGGCTATGGCAGCGGCCACAGCAACGAACCCGAACCCTATGCCGCTGAAAAGCTGCCCAACGCCTGGCTGGCCCTGGCCCCCTTGCTGGTGGTGGGCGTGATGAACAAGGTGTTCACGGTGGTGATCCCCCAGTTCTATGGCACGGTGCACACCTCGGCCCTGCCCACCATGGCCAAGCCGGTGGTCACCGATGTGAGCAAGGTGGCGGCGATCTGGGCCGTCGAGGCGGCACTGCTGATGGGCATCCTGACCGTGGTGATTTTTGCCTGGGGCCCGGTGAAGCAGCGCTTTGCCGATGGCACCAAGGCCGCCGTGGGCGGCGCCCTGCTGGCCGCCATGAACACCGCGTCGGAGTACGGCTTTGGCGGCATCATCGCAGCCCTGCCCGGCTTCACCGTGGTGGCCGATGCGCTGCGTGCCATCCCCAACCCGCTGCTCAATGAGGCCATCTCGATCTCGGCGCTGGCCGGCATCACCGGCTCGGCCTCGGGCGGCATGAGCATTGCGCTGGCCGCCATGTCCGACACCTTCATCCAGGCCGCCAATGCGGCCCACATCCCGCTGGAGGTGTTCCACCGCGTGGCCGCCATGGCCAGCGGCGGCATGGACACCCTGCCGCACAACGGCGCGGTGATCACCTTGCTGGCCGTCACCGGCCTCACGCACAAGACCTCGTACAAGGACATCTTCGCGATCACCCTGATCAAGACGGCGGCCGTGGGCGTGATCATCGCCACCTACTACCTGACCGGCCTCTACTGAGGCCGTCACCTGCCAGCACACCGGCCCCGCGGCCCCCACCCCAGGGCGGGGCCCGGGGCCGGCCCGCTGGAACAAGACAAAACAACATCAGACAAGACAAGAATCCGGAGACAAGACATGCGCAACAAGATCGTTTCGGCCGCCGAGGCGGCCGCCCTGGTTCGCGATGGCGACGTGGTGGCCACCTCGGGCTTTGTGGGCATCGGCACGCCCGAAGAACTGCTGCTGGCCCTGGAGCAACGCTTCACCGCCAGCCAGGCCCCACGCGACCTGACCCTGGTGTTTGCCGCCGGCCAAGGCGACGGCGGCGAGCGCGGGCTCAACCACCTGGGGCACCCCGGGCTGGTGCGGCGCGCCATCGGCGGGCACTGGGGCCTGATCCCCAAGGTCGGCAAAATGGCCCTGGCCGACCAGATCGAGGCCTACAACCTGCCCCAGGGCTGCATCTCGCAGCTCTACCGCGACATTGCCGCGGGCAAGCCCGGCACCTTCTCGAAGGTGGGCCTGGGCACCTTTGTCGACCCGCGCCTGGGCGGCGGCAAGATCAACGCCTGCACCCAGGAAGACCTGGTGCGGCTGATGGACATCGACGGCGAAGAATGGCTGTTCTACAAGGCCTTCGGCATCGATGTGGCACTGGTGCGCGGCACCACCGCCGACACCCACGGCAACATCACCATGGAGCGCGAGGCCCTGACCCTGGACAACCTGGCCATGGCCATGGCGGCGCGCAACTCGGGGGGCATCGTGATCGCCCAGGTCGAGCGCGTGGCCCAGGCCGGCTCGCTCAACCCGCGCCAGGTCTGCATCCCCGGCACCCTGGTCGACTGCGTGGTGGTGGCCCAGCCCGACAACCACCTGCAGACCTACGGCACGCGCTACTCGGCGGCCTTCTCGTCCGAGCTGCAGGTGCCACTGGACACCCTGGCCCCCATGCCCCTGGACGAGCGCAAGATCATCGCGCGCCGCTGCGCCCTGGAGCTGCCCCTGGACGGCGTGCTCAACCTCGGCATCGGCATGCCCGAGGGCGTGTCGGCCGTGGCCAACGAAGAGCGCGTGCTCGACCTGTTCACCCTCACGGCCGAGCCCGGCATCGTGGGGGGCATGCCCGCTGGCGGGCTGGATTTTGGGGCTGGCTTCAACGTCGAGGCCGTGATCGACCAGAACCAGCAGTTCGACTTCTACGACGGCGGCGGCCTGGACCTGGCCTGCCTGGGCATGGCCGAATGCGACGCGGCCGGCAACGTCAACGTGAGCCGCTTCGGCCCGAAGCTGGCCGGGGCCGGCGGCTTCATCAACATCTCGCAGAACGCCCGCACCGTGCTGTTTGCCGGCACCTTCACCGCAGGCGGCCTGAAGGTGGCCGCGGCCGACGGCCAGTTGCGCATCGTGCAGGAAGGCCGCTCGCGCAAGTTCCTGCCCCAGGTCGAGCAGATCACCTTTGCCGGCCAACGCGCCGCCCAGCAGGGCCAGCGCGTGCTGTACGTGACCGAGCGCTGCGTGTTCGAGCTGAGCCCACAGGGCCTGCGCCTCACGGAAGTGGCTCCGGGCGTGGACATCGAGCGCGACATCGTGGCCCACATGGGCTTTCGCCCCCTGATCGAGCAGCCCCGCCTGATGGACGCAGCCCTGTTCCGCCCCGAGCCCATGGGCCTGCGCGAGCGCCTGCTGAACATGGGCTTCGAGGCCCGCTTCCGGTACGACGCCACGCAAGGCCTGCTGTTCCTGAACTTTCAGCATCTCAGCGTGCGCACCGAAGCCGATGTGGAACGCATCCGCAGCGCTGTGACCGCCCTGTGCGCCCCCCTGGGCCACAAGGTGGGCGCGGTGATCAACTACGACGGCTTCAAGCTCGACGAGCAGGTGGCCGAGGCCTACGCCCAGATGGGGATGGACCTGGAACAGCGCTTCTACAGCAGCGCCTCACGCTACGCCAGCAAACCCTTCCAGCGCCTGACCCTGCCCGCCCTGCTGCACCGTGATGCGCAGTTGCCGGTGTATGACAGCCTGGCGAAGGCTACTTTGCAGGCCACTGGGCCTGCTGTAGGTGCAGTCCGCTAGATACAGCAGTCAACTACTAGGGGCCGATAGGCGCAGCCATCGCGCCTCCAATTCGAATGCCTTTGTTGATTTGCGTATGTCATGTTCATTTCGCAGCCTGACTCGCAACGTGTCCCGCTAGGCTAGCAACAAACGATTTGAGGCTTGTCAGGGTAGACATGTCAGAGAAGGTTCCGTCCGTGCCCCCGGATCGAGGGGTCGCCATGAGCGAGGCCGACGAATACAACTGCTCTTGCATGAGCTTTTTGCAGAGTAGGTCGTAGCGTTGAAGGTAGCTTGCTCCAGCAAACTCGGCCAATACTGGGAAGTGGGGTGAGCTCTCTCGGACAGGGGCACGCGATTTGGGTGCATCCTCAACGACCTGAATCGCCCCGGTTTTCAAGGAGGCTGTTTGGTTTAAGTCAGACCGCCACCGCGGTGGACTGACTGGCGAGTTGCCGATAGTAGTTTGCCTCGGCTTCTGCGGGCGGGATGTACCCGATGGGTTCGAGCAGGCGATGGTGGTTGAACCAGGACACCCATTCGAGCGTCGCGAACTCCACAGCCTCCTTCGTCTTCCAAGGCGCTCGGCGATGGATGAGCTCGGCCTTGTAGAGACCGTTGATGGTCTCGGCCAGGGCGTTGTCATAGCTGTCGCCCTTGCTGCCCACCGA
>NZ_KB906291.1 GCF_000381265.1 Curvibacter lanceolatus ATCC 14669 | reverse complement strand
CAACGCCCCCCGCCTGGTGCCCGCCGTGCGCGTGGCCCATGCCGGCACAGCCTCTTTGCTGGGCGCCACGCGTGCGGGCGATCGCCTGGTGGCGGTGGGCGACCACGGGGTGGTGATGCTGTCTGACGACGGGGGCCAGACCTGGCGCCAGGCCAAGAGCGTGCCGGTGGACAGCACGCTCACCAGCGTGTCGTTCACCGATGCGCGCCAGGGCTGGGCTGCAGGGCACTGGGGCGTGATCCTGCACACCGAAGACGGGGGCGAGAGCTGGGCCGTGCAGCGCAGCGCCACGGGAGAAGACCGGCCGCTGTTTGCACTGCACATGCTGGACGCCCAGCGCGGCGTGGCGGTGGGCCTGTGGTCGCTGGTGCTGGTGACGGAGGACGGCGGCAAAAGCTGGAACCCGGTCACGCTCGCGCCGCCCGAGGGGGCGCGCAAGGCCGACCTGAACCTGCTGAGCCTGTTTGCCACGGGCCAGGGCGTGCTGTACGCCACGGCCGAGAAGGGCATGCTGCTGCGCTCGGCCGACCAGGGGCGGCACTGGAGCTACCTGAGCACGGGCTACAAGGGCTCGTTCTGGACCGGGGTGGCGCTGCCCGGGGGCGAGTTGCTGGCCGCGGGGCTGCGCGGCTCGCTGTACCGCAGCACGGACGAGGGCAAGCGCTGGGGCCGCATCGACAGCCACAGCGAGTCGTCGATCACGCAGCTGCTGGCAGTGCCGGGTGCAGGAGGGGCGCAAGTCGTGGGTGTGGGGCTGGATGGCCTGAGGCTGCAAAGCCAGGACGCTGGGGCGAGCTTCAAGACCGAGGTGCGGCCCGATCACCTGGGGCTGACGGCGGCGGTGGTGAATGCGCAGGGGCGGCTGGTGCTGCTGTCCAAGCAGGGCCTGGTGAAGAACTGATCCTGACGTCGTGTTCCTGGCTTGAACGTCGAAGCCACCTTCACCGCCCCTGGCAGGGGCTTCCTGCCCAAGTCAGTCAACTGGATGCGAGATATGACGATTGCTCACCGGCTCATCGTGGCCTTTGGTTTGGTGGTGTTGATTCTGCTCGGGCAAAGCGTCATGAGCTTCTGGGCGGCCGTGCAGTCCCAGGATCTGGTGCAAGGCCCGGTGGGGCAGGCCCGTGCGCGGTACGAGCTGGCCTCGGCGCTGAGAGCGGCAGGCAAGGCAGAAGAGCTGTATCTGCGTCGGCTTTCGGTGCAGGTCGATCCCGCCAAGGTCGAGCGCGAAATCGCCTCGGCCCTGAAGGCCAGTGCCGACACCGACCAGGCCTTGAAGAGCCTGCTGGCCATGCCCCTGAATGCCACCGACACCGCTGCGTTGCAAAGCCTTCAGCAAACCCTCCAAAGCACACGCGGTGCACGGGACAAGGTCATCGACCTGGGGCGGCAGTTGCAGACCGATGAGGTCAACCAGGTGTTTGAAGACAAGCTGGACCCCTTGATCCAGCAAAGCCAAGCAGCGGCCCTGGCGTTCGCGCAGCAGCAGAAGTCCGCCGAGGAGCAATCGTTCGCCGAGATCGTGGCGCTGGCCGACCAGAGTCGCCGCATCACCTGGATCACGGCGGTGGTGGGGGCCGTGTTGGCCGCCTTGGCCGGCCTGTTGCTCTATCGCTCGGTGACCACGCCCTTGAACGCCACGGTGCGCATGGCCGACCGGGTGGCGGCGGGCGACCTCACGTTGCAAATCGAGGCGCAAGCCAACCATGAGACCGGGCGGATGATGAATGCCCTGGGGCAGATGGTGCGGCGCATGCACGAGGCCATCGACACCGTGGTTCGTTCATCCGCCTCCATCCACACGGCCTCGACCGAAATTGCGGCGGGCAATCTGGACCTGTCCAACCGAACCGAGCGGCAGGCTGCGGCCCTGCAACAGGCCACGCAGTCGATGGAAGTCATCGCCAGTGCGGTGCGCGACAACGCCGAAGCCTCACAACAGGCTCAAACCCAGGCGCGCGAAGCCTCGCAGCAAGCCCGCTCGGGCGGGCAGCAGACCGAGCACATCGTGCAGACCATGGAGGCGATATCGGCCTCATCCACACGGATGTCCGAAATCATCGGGGTGATCGACGGGATCGCGTTCCAGACCAATATCCTGGCCTTGAATGCGGCGGTGGAGGCAGCCCGGGCCGGTGAGCAAGGGCGCAGCTTTGCGGTGGTGGCCAGTGAGGTGCGCGGCCTGGCCCAGCGTTCGGCCCAGGCCGCCAAGGAAATCAAGGCGCTGATCCAGAGCAATCTGCAAACCGTGAAGGCCGGCGCTGGCCAGGTGACACAGGCGCGCAGCACGATGGCCTCGATGGTGAAGGCCAGCGAGCTGGCGGCCGATTTGATCAGCCGGATCTCCGAGGCCACCGCCCAGCAGGCCCAGGGCGTGGCACAGGTCCATGGCGTGGTGAGCGAGATCGATGAGGGCCTGCGACAGAACGCTGCCTTGGTCGAAGAGGCCGCAGCCGCGGCCGACAGCCTCAGGAGCCAGACGGAGGCATTGGACAGCGTGCTGGCCTACTTCCAGCTTGGCGCCCGTGAGCAAGCGGTGCAGCAGGTGGATGCCGGGCCAAAGGGTCATGCCAGCCCACCCTCTCTGGCTCAGAGCCCTCTTGCGCGGCTGAGCTGAGTGGCTGGGGCTTGGTGCCTGTGGTGGCCGGCACAGGTGTTCTTGACTGTGCAGGCCGCCTTTTCAGGCGCTGGCTTGCGCTTCACCCAGCCGGTGGTAGGCGCGGTTGAAGTAGGCCAGCCCCTGGGAGCTCTCTGCGGGCAGGCGGATGTCGTGCAATTCCGTGATGAAGATGCTGTGCGAGCCCACTTCGTGGATGTGGGTGATGACGCCATCAAAGTTGACCAGTGCGCCTTGCAAGGCGGGGGCGCCGGTGCTCAAGGGCCGCCAGGCCACCTGTGCAAAGCGGTCTTCCATCGTCACGTCGCGGTTGGCAAACAGGGCCGACAGGTCCTGCTGGGCAGCCGACAGCACATTGACGCAGATCGAGCGGTTTTCCACAAAAAAGCGGTGCGCGAAAGACGATCGGTTCATGCAGACCAGCAAGGTGGGCGGTTGATCGGTGACGCTGCAGACCGCCGAAGCCGTGAAGCCCGCCAGACCAGCGGCTCCGTCGGTGGTGATCACGTTGACCGCGCCGGCCAGCAATGACATGCCGTTTCTGAAATCAGGAATCGAAACCATGGTGAACCCCTTCAAATGTCCAGCACCAGTCGGGCAGATTTGGCGCGCGAACAGCACGTCATGATCTGGTCGTTGTCAGTCTTTTCTTCGGCGGTGAGGTACACGTCGCGGTGATCGCATTCACCCTCCAGGACCGTGCAGACACAGGTGCCGCAGACGCCTTCCTGGCACGAGACCGGCACCTCGATGCCGATGGTCTTCAACGCCGCCACGATGCTCTGCCCCTCTTGCACCTGCACCGTCTTGCCGCTGGCTGCGGCCACCACCTCAAAGGCGCCGCCGCGCGTGTCGACGTCGGCGTTGAAGTACTCCCGGTGGATCTGGGCCGCGGGCAGGCCATGTTGTGCGCTGCTGCCGATCACCCAGTCCATGAAGCCCGAGGGACCACAGACGTACAGGTGGGTATGGGCCGTGCCCACTGCGTCCAGCACCGCAGCGATCTGGAGTCGGCCCGCGTCACCCGCATCGTCGAAATGCAGGCGCACCTTGTCGGCAAAGGGGGCTGCGGCCAGTTCTTCCAGAAAGGCACTGCTAGCGGCAGAGCGCGTGCAGTAATGCAACTCGAAGCCCTTGCCCGCTGCTGACAGGGCATAGGCCATGGCAATCATGGGCGTGATGCCGATACCGCCGCCGACCAGCACACTGTGCTGCGCCTCCGGTACCAAGGGGAAATGGTTGCGCGGCGCGCCAATGGTGATGACCGTGCCTTCGTTGAGCCGATCGAACACCGCGAGTGAGCCGCCTCGGGAGGCGGGGTCACGCAGCACACCGAGTCGGTAGCGGCTTTTTTCGGCGGGGTCGCCGCACAGTGAGTATTGGCGAACGAGGTCGGGGGCCAGATGGACGTCGATGTGGGCGCCAGCCTCGAAGCTGGGCAAGCTGTTGCCGTCTGCGCTTTGCAGATCGAGTACAACGACACCGCCGCCTTGAATCTCTCTGCGCTGGACGACGACCTGGTGGGTGAGGGCGTTCATGTTTGTTTCCTTCTCTCGATGCTCTTCAGCGCATGAAGATGCCGCCGTTCACGTCCCATGCGGCGCCGGTACAGGAGTCGGCCTCGGCGGAGGCCAGTTGCACGACTTGGGCTGCGATGAAGCGCGGATTGCCCAGGCGCTGCACGGGGATGGCCGAAACCAATTTTTCAAGCCTGTCGGCCGGCACGGCTTGGCGCACGGAGGGCAGGTCGAGTGGGCCGGGCGCCATGGCATTGACGGTGACACCGCTGGCGGCCAGTTCGCGCGCGAAGATCTTGGTCAAGGTCAGGATGCCCGCCTTGGATGAGGCGTAGTGCGCGCCCGAGGCCGTGCCGCCGTTCTGCCCGGCCAGCGAGGCAATGTTGATCAGGCGTCCATAGCCGTGGCTGGCCATGCGGGCGCCAAACACCTGGCAACCGAGAAAGGTCCCGCGCAGGTTGATTCGCAGCACCTCTTCAAACTCTTCCGGGGTGATCTGCATCACCGGTGTGGTCACCGTCACGGCCGCGTTGTTCACGGCCACATGCAGCTGGCCCCAGCGTGCGGCCAGGGCATCGGCCGCCTGCTCGAACGCCGATTTGGACACCACATCCAGGGCCAGACCCAGGGTGCTGTCGCCGCTGGGATCCAGCTCCCGCGCGGCACGTTCGGCGGCCGCGCCGTCACGGTCGCTCAGTGCGACGCGGTAGCCCGCAGCGTGCAATGCCTGCGCAATGAACAGGCCCAGCCCATTGGCGGCACCTGTGACCAGGGCGTTTTGTCGTTCTGCCATGGCCCGGCCTCAGAGGATGTAGCCGACGGCGGTGAGCGTGTCGGTCGAGTTGATGAGCTTGACGATCTTGCGGTGGATGCGGAAGCCCTCACCCTCGCGCAGCAGTTCGTAGGTGACATCGGAGGTGTGCTCGCGAAAGCGGTCCTTGCGGAACTCGCGCAGGTCCTGGGCGCAACGCACCGTGAGCTTGGTGCCGTCGTCGCTCAGCAGGCGCAGGCGCGATACGTTGCGCACCGTGCGCGCCACCGGGGCGGAGGAGATGGCCTCGCCGCCGGTCAAACGCGCCACGCGCTTGTGGCGCATCTGGGCGTCGTCGTAGGCGTAGTTCAGGGTGTTCTCGTGGTCGGTCTCGTTCGGGTCGATCGGGATCACGTAGATGCCGTCCGGGGCCCAGAGCTGGAGCCAGTCCTGGTACTCGTTGTGGTCCAGCATGTCGCTTTCGGCCCAGATGAAGGCGGTGGCTTCTTGCAGCAGCGTCGTGTTCATTTTTTGCTCTCTTCCGTGACTCAGGCGGTCATCAGTTTTTTCCACTGCTGGTAGGCAGCGCGCATGCCGGTCTCGGCACTCACATCACCCGCCACACCGTCGGCGGTCTTCTTTTCCGCGGGCAGGCCGCGGTTGAGCAGCACCCAGAGGTCGCGCCCGGCATGGGCGCCGGCCTGTACCCGTTCCCAGGCTTCCGAGTCGTCCGGCGTGCCAAAGCCCAGGGGGCCCTGGAAGTGCTCGTGCATGCGCAGCCGGGCCCGGTTGCCGGCCGGGGGGCCGCCGTCCATCAGGATCACGCTGTGGTGGATCTCGGTCTCGTTGACCGATATCGGTTGCAGCACCCGAAAGAAGGCCATGGAGCAGGCAATGTTGGGGAACAGGTTCAGGTTGAAACCCGAGCCCCCCACGGCGCGCACGATCTGTCGCACCTTGGCCTCCTCGTGGCCCTCGGCGCGCAGCGCCTCAGCCAACTCGGTGTAGCGGTCGGGGATGGGCCGCTCCAGATCGGCTTCCAGGTCGATCAGGTCCGGAATCATCACCATCACGCTGTGACCATTGCCCAGGTCTTCGACATAGCCCTTGCCGCCCACGAAGTCGAGCATCTCCTCGGTCTGCTTGTCCACGGAGTGAAGAAAGGAGCGATGCACCAAGGGGAAGTGGTAAGCGTCGGTGGTGTTTTCCAGCTGGATCTTCCAGTTGCCCGGGAACGTGAAGCGATGCTCGCCGCCGACCTTGATCGGAAAGCTCCCACCTTGCTTCATGAACAGGTCCATCCACTTCTTGGCGGGGCCCAGGTAGTCGACCAGGGGTTCGATATCGTCCTTGAAGGTGGCAAACACCATGCCGGCGTACTCTTCGACCCGAAGGTTCATCAGCGGGTATTCCGCCTTGTCGAGAATGTCGCCATAGCTCTCAGGGTGCGGCACGCCGCGCAGGCTGCCGTCGAGCGCGTAGCTCCAGCCGTGGTAGGGGCAGACAAAGGTGTTGGCCTTGCCTTTCTTGTGCTCACACACCGTGGCGGCGCGGTGGCGGCAGCGGTTGAGCAGCACGCGCACCTGTTTTTTGCGGTCACGCACCACGATCACCGGCTCCTTGCCCACCCAGTGGGTCTTGTAGCTGCCGACATCGGGCACCTCACTGACGTGGGCCACCCAGACCCAGGTGTTACGGAAGATCTTCTCCATCTCGTCATCGAAGATGGCGGGGTCGGTGTAGAGGGAGGTGTGGACCTTGTCGGTCTGCACCAGTTCGCCGAGGGGGCGGTGGAAATGGATCGCTTGGGCAGGAGCATTCATGGGGGTGCCTCTGTGAATTAAGAGTCTTGGGCCGGCACTGGCAGCAGCGCGCTGCTGTTCCAGGCGCCGGTGGGGCGGCTGAAGAGGTTCTCGGTCTGGAACTGGGCGATGCGCCAGACGCCGTCTTCAGAGCGCAGCTTCAAGGTGAGCTGCGCGGCGTTGAGGTGTGAGTTCTGGTCGGCAAAGGTCGATGTCTGCAACATCACCCAGCTCGCATCGGCGCTGAGGGCATCGGGCGACACCACAATGGTTTCGGAACAGAGAAAGTGGACGTTCAAGGCGAAATGCGCCGGGGTCCGCATGTAGGTGCGGAACATGGCGGCAATCGCTTCACGCCCCCGGTAGCCGCCAAAGCGGCCGGAATAAAGCGCACCCCGGCCTTCCCAGGTGGCATCTTCGGTGAAAAGACCGGCCAGCTCCTGCAGCGGTGTCTCGGCGTTGAGGCGGTCGCACAGGGCCATGTAGCGGGTGATGCAGGCGCGGATCAAACCCTCGGCTTGAAGGCGCCGCACCTGCAGTTGCAGCTCGGCGATCTGCTGTTCTGGCGTCATCGGAATGCTCAGGCCGCGTAGGCCGGAATGCTCAGCTCGCGGCCCACGCGCGCTTCGACCTTGCAGTACTTCCACAGCTTGTAGGTGCCGTCACCCACACCGATGGTGCGAAACAGGTTGCAAGCTGCATGCACCGTTTCCAGGTCGGGCACATCGGCCAGCACGTAGGTGGTCCAGGGCCAGCTCGCCGACGGCCCCACCATGGAGCGATCGTCGTCGAGGTTGCCCAGAACCTTGACGCCGGGCAGGGCGGCGATGCCTTGCATCATCTGCACGAAGGCGTTCCAGATGTCCTTGGTTTCGGCCTGGGTGGCGTCGAAGAAGTTCTGGTTCACGCCAATGCAAAACAGGGTGCGCAGCGGAATTTTGGTTTCAGTGGTCATGGTGGGTTCTCCTTGGCGATGGGGTCAGATCAGAGGTAGCCCGGCAAGGGCTTGAGGCCGAACAGCATGGCGCCGGCGTTTTGGTAGGTGATGTCGCCCATGAAGGCGTGCTGGGTCACGACCAGGCTGTCTTGCACCTGGGTGGACAGCGGACAGCTGCGGTAGATGCCGGTCATGCCTGCGAGCATCTGCACGCTGCGGGTGACTTCGGCACCCGCGCGGGTGGCGTGGGTGGACGACAGGCGCAGCATGCTGATCTGATCCTGGCTGGGGGTGTCGCCCCGCAGCAGGGTTTCCCACACCTCGTCCATGGCGTCATAGAAGAAGGCACGTGCGGCGCGCAGAGTGGCTTCTGCACGGGCAATGTCCATCTGCACCTGCGGCCGGTCGGCGGTGCGTGGTGCGCCCGTGACCGAGGTGCGGCCCGTGGCCAGGTTCTTCAATTCTTCTATCGCGCCGCGGGCAATGCCGAGCGAGACCACGCTCAACACCTGCGTTGCGAACGACAGGCTGGGGTAGCGGCAAATCGGGGCGTCGAGTGTGGAGGCGCTGCCGCGCACGAAGGTCCACTCCTCGGGGACGACGACCTTGTCCACCACGATATCGTGGCTTCCAGTGCCGGTCAGGCCGATCACGTCCCAGGTGGGGTCGATTCGTGCCTTGGCGATCGGCATCACGGCCAGGCGCGGCAGGGATTGGCCGGGCAAGCCCGTCGGCGCAATGCCCACACCCACGAGGCTGGCCCCCATGCAACCGCTGGCAAAGCTCCAGCGGCCCGACACCTCAAAGCCCCCCTCGACGACGGGTGCGCTCTGGGGCGGAAACACGCCCGCGCAGAACACCACATTGGGCGAAGCCGCGTACACCTGGCGCAGTGTCTCGATGGGCAAGGAGGCCAGGTAGGTGATGCCCATGCCGAAGCTGGCCACCCAGCCGGCCGAGCCGTCGGCCTGTGCGATGCGCTCCACTTTTTCGCAGAAATAGCGCGGCGAACGTTCTTCGCCGCCCAATGTGCGAGGCACCAGCGCCCGGTACATGCCGTGGTGCTTGAAGCTCTCGACCACATCGGGCGAGATGAAACGCTGCTGGGCAAATTCAGCGCTGCGGGCGCGGATGTCGGTCAGCAGACCGTCAAAAGACGGGTGGGCCACGCCGTCAGGTGACGGGGGGCTTGCAGGCGTGGTGCGCTCGGGTTCCAGGGTCAGCATCGGGGTCTCCGGTAGTGAGGTTGCCGCGTCGAAAAAGGGCTCAACGCGTTGAAGCTATTTTTTAAGTTAGCGCAAAACTACGTGAATTGGCAACTAAAAAATGAAAAAAGTTTTCGCCCAGGATTTGGGCGTCTTTTGAATTTGTTGGTGCATCTCCAGAGGCAAAATCGCACCAAAAGCGGGCTCAATCTTCATAAATCGATTGATTTGAGCGTTTCAACCCAAGGGAATCCCCTAGGAAGACGAACTTAATTACCTCTGTAACCTCGGCAAAAAGCATGAATGAGAACGTGAATGTGGCACGAAACGTGCAGACCGCATCTCACCAGAATTCAATCTTTCCACCCGCACTACGAAGAGGTCTTCCATGGTTCTGAAAAACGTTTTCCCCACCTTGATTGCCGCCGCCGGCGCCCTGTGTTTGGCCGGCAGCGCGCTGGCTCAGATCAAAGTCGGCGTCGTGTCCTCGGCCAGTGGGCCGATTGCCTTGGTCGGCATTCCCCAGAAGAACACGGTGGCGCTGTTGCCCAAGGAGGTGGCCGGCCAGAAGATCGAGTACTTCTCGCTGGACGACGCTTCCGATCCCACGGCGTCGGTTTCGGCCGTCAAGAAGCTCATCAACGAGGACAAGGTCGACGCCTTGATCGGCCCGAGCGGATCGCCCAATGCCATGGGGGTGATTCAGTTCGCTGCCGAAGCCGGTGTGCCCATGTTGGCGCCCGTCGGCACGGCGGCTGTGGTGCTGCCGATGACCGAGCAGAAGAAGTGGGTCTTCAAGACCACGCAGAACGACGATCTGATCGCCAATGCGCTGGTGGAGCACATGAAGGCCACGGGCATCAAAAGCGTCAGTCTGATCGGCACGGCCGACCCCTATGGCGAGAACTGGGCCAAGGTCATGACCGAGCTGTTGGCGGCCGCCAACATCAAGTTGCTGACTTCGGAGAGCTTTCAACGCCGCGACACCTCGGTGACAGCGCAGGCCCTCAAGACCCTCGCAGCCCGCCCTGAGGCCGTGCTGATCGCTGCACCCGGAAGCTCGGCCGTGTTGCCGCAGGCCACGCTGTTCGACCAAGGCTACAAAGGCCGGTTCTACCAAACCCATGGTGCTGCGCTGGACGACTTCCTGAAGCTGGGCGGCAAGAAGGTGGAGGGCACCATCCTGGCTGCCAGCGGCATGCTGGTGCTGGGCGACATGCCGGCCAGCAACCCCATCAAGGCCATCGCCACCAAGTACGTGGCCGACTACGAGAAGCTGTATGGCAGCAAGCCCGCCACCTTTGGCGCCAACGTGTACGACGCCGGCTTGTTGCTGCAGGCGGCCATTCCGGCGGCCCTGAAGAAGGGCAAGCCAGGCACTCCGGAGTTCCGTTCTGCCCTGCGCGAAGCGATCGAGCACACCAAGGAGCTGGCTGCGACCCAAGGCGTCTACAACATGAGCGCAGCGGACCACAGCGGCTTTGACAAGCGGGGCCGTGAACTCATCACGGTGAAGAACGGTCAGTGGGCCGCCTTGAAGTAAGCCGCCGCCAGTTGATCGACATGGATTCACAAATCGTTCTATTGCTGGGCCAGGATGGCCTCACGAGCGGCGCCATCTACGCCTTGCTCGCGTTGTCCATCGTGCTGGTGTTCAGCGTGACCCGGGTGCTGCTGGTGCCGCAGGGCGAGTTCGTCACCTTCGGAGCCATGGCCATGGCCGGCATGCAGGCTGGCCAATCGATGGCCCTGGCCTGGCTGCTGCTGGGGCTGGCCGTGGCACGGGCCGTGGGTGCCCTCTGGGCCAGGCGTCGCTGGCCGGGCCCTGGCGACTGGATCATGCTGGGCTATGCCGTGGTACTTTGGGCGCTGCTGCGTGTGTTGCCGTTGCAGGCGCTGCCGATGGTGGTGCAGGCACTGCTGACCCTCGCGCTGGTGGTGCCCATGGGGCCCTTGCTGTATGACATCGCCTTCAAGCCGATTGCGTCAGCCCATTCCCTGGTGTTGCTGATCGTGTCGATCGCACTGCATGGCGTGCTGGTGGGGCTGTCGCTGCTGATGTTCGGCGCCGAGGGCGCCCGCAGCGAGCCGTTTTCCGACGGCGGCCTGGAGATCGGGCCGGTGGTGTTCAAGTCACAGGCGCTCTGGGTCATCGCTGCGTCCGTGCTGCTCATTGGTGCGCTCTACGTGTTCTTTGATCGCACGCTGTACGGCAAGGCGTTGCGCGCGACGTCGGTGAACCGCCTTGGGGCGGAGCTGATGGGCATTTCGCCAGCGTTCGCCGGCCAGCTCAGCTTTGGCCTGGCGGCCTTCATCGGTGCGCTCTCGGGCATTTTGATCGCGCCGCTGACCACGCTGTATTTCGACAGCGGCTTTCTGATCAGCCTCAAGGGCTTTGTCGGTGCCGTCACCGGTGGGCTGCTGAGTTACCCGATCGCTGCGCTCGGCGCCACGTCGGTCGGCTTGGTCGAGTCGTTCTCGACCTTCTGGGCCAGTGACTACAAGGAGGTGATCGTGTTCACACTGATCCTGCCTTTCCTGCTGTGGCGCTCTTTGACAACCCGCCATTCCGAAGAGGACGCATGAGCGCCATACCTACCCCTACCCTCCAGCACGGCACGGCCCGTTGGCTTGGAGCCTCCCGCCTGCGAGGCATCGGCTTGTCCCTCGGGGCGGTGGCTCTGTTGGCGCTGGTGCCTCTGTTGCCGAGCTTTTATGTCACCTTGTTCAACAACATCGGCCTTGCGGCACTGGTGGTGTTGGGCATTGTATTGATGACCGGCGTGGCCGGCCTGACCAGCTTTGGCCAGGCCGCCTTTGTGGGCATCGGTGCCTACACAACGGCCTGGCTGGCCAGCAGCACGGTGCTGCCAGGCTGGTTGGCCTGGGCTGGCGGTTCACCGCTGGCGGCCCTGCTGATCGGCACCTCGATCACGCTGTGTGTGGCCGGCCTGTTGGGGGCCATCACCTTGCGCCTGTCAGGCCACTACCTTCCGCTGGGCACCATCGCCTGGGGGATTGCGCTGTATTACCTGTTCGGCACCTTTCAATCTCTGGGGGGCTATTCCGGTCTGGCAAATCTGCCGGGCTTGCGTCTGTTGGGGGTGGCGCTGGAGCGTGGCGAGCAGATCTTCTACCTGATCTGGTTGCTGGTGCTGCTGGGCGCGGTCGCCATCCGCAACCTGCTGGACTCCCGTTCGGGGCGCGCCATTCGCGCCTTGAACGGCGGCCAGGCCATGGCGGCCTCCATGGGCGTGCACGTGTTTCGGGCCAAGCTGACGGCTTTTCTGTTGGCTGCGGCCATGGCGAGTGTGTCGGGTTGGCTCTATGTCTATACGCAGCGCTTCGTCAGCCCCACCCCTTTCAGCATCAACGCCGGCATCGACTACCTGTTCATGGCCTTGATTGGCGGTGTCGGCCAATTGTGGGGGGCCATCGTGGGCGCGGGCCTGTTTGTGTTGGCGAAAAACGGCTTGGAAGACCTGTTGCCCAAGCTGTTCGGCAGCACCGGCAATTACGAGGCCATTGTTTTCGGGGCGCTCATCATCGGGCTGATGCACCGTGCACCGGCCGGTGTGGCGGGGTGGTGCCATGCCCATCTGGGGCCACGTCGGGCCACGCCGCCACCGGCCGCTGAAAGCGATGCCGGATCGCTGCCGCGCCGGGAGATGCCCAGCCGCGGCAGCGTGGTGATGAAGGCGCGTGGCCTGAGTCGTCGTTTCGGCGGCCTGGTCGCCAACAAGGAGATCGATCTGGACTTGCGGGCGGGCGAGGTGCTGGCCGTGATCGGCCCGAACGGCGCCGGCAAGAGCACGCTGTTCAATCTGCTCTCTTGCTGTGATGTGCCGACCTCCGGTGACATCGAGTTTCTGGGCCAGCCCGTGCGGGGTTGGGATGCCCGCCGCATCGCTGCGGCGGGGCTGGCCCGCACCTTCCAGCACGTCAAGTTGCTGCCCAAGATGAGTGTGCTGGAGAACGTGGCCCTGGGCGCACACCTGCGGGGTCACCAGGGCCTGCTGGCCAGCGTGATGAGGCTGGATCGCCGTGAAGAGGCACGCTTGCTGGCCGAAGCTCGCCGTCAGTTGGAGCGCGTGGGCCTGGGTGCCCACCTCGCGGCCGAGGCCGGCAGCCTTTCTTTGGGCCAGCAGCGCTTGATTGAAATCGCCCGTGCGCTTTGCTGCGACCCCTGCGTGCTGCTGCTTGACGAGCCCGCGGCAGGCTTGCGCCACGGCGAGAAGCAGGCCCTGGGTGCGTTGCTGCAGAAGCTGCGCGAAGAAGGCATGACCGTGCTGCTGGTCGAGCACGACATGGACTTCGTCATGAACCTGGTTGATCGCGTGGCGGTGGTGGTGTTCGGCGACAAGATCGTCGAAGGCCTGCCCGCTGAGGTCCAGTCGGATCCACGGGTCCTTGAAGCCTATCTGGGAGTTGCCTTATGAATGCCGTGCCCAAACCGGCGGTGGTCGAGTCACCGCTGCTGCTCGATGTGTCCGATCTGCATGTGAGCTACGGCAAGATCAACGCGGTCACCGGGGTCTCGCTGCGGGTGCGACAGGGCGAGATCGTCACCGTGGTGGGGCCCAACGGCGCGGGCAAGACCACGCTGATGTCGGCCATCATGGGGGTGCTGCCTTCCAGCGGGCGCATTGTCGTGGCGGATGAAGCCGGCGTGGGCCGGGATGAAGGCCGAGGCATCGCCAGCCGTGTGCGCAGCGGCATTGGCCTGGTGCCCGAGACCCGCGCCCTGTTCTCCAGCATGTCGATCGAAGACAACCTGCGGCTCGGGGCCTTCCGCTTTCGCAAAGAGCCCAAGGCCCGGCATGCCGATGCGCTGGAGGAGGTCTTCACGCTGTTTCCCCGCCTGAAGGAGCGGCGCCAGCAAGAGGCCTCGACGCTCTCGGGTGGCGAGCGCCAGATGTTGGCCCTGGGGCGTGCGCTGATGGGCCGGCCCCGTCTGCTCATGCTCGATGAGCCCAGTCTGGGTCTGGCGCCCCTGATCGTGCGCGAGATCTTCCGCATCCTCACGCGCCTGCGCGAGCAGGGTGTCTCGATCCTGCTGGTGGAGCAGAACGCGCTGGCCGCCCTCAAGATTGCCGACCACGCCTATGTGCTGGAGCTGGGACAGGTGGCGATGGAGGGACCGGCCGATGTTGTTGCCGCCGATCCACGTGTGGTCCAGGCCTACCTCGGTAGCCAGGCGAAGCATCAAGCGATGCTGAGCTCCTGATAGGTTCCCCTGATTCTTTTGAAAGCCTGATTCCGACATGACTCGTCATATCCACCCGCGCGCGAGTGCGGTCGCCGTCCATGCGGCCATCACGCGCCGTGAAACCACGGCCGAAGCCGTGCTCCAGGACAGCCTGGAACGCATCGCCAACGCCGAACCGGCACTGCAGGCCTGGAAGCACCTGGATGCTGAGGCCGCATTGCGGCAGGCCCGTGCGCTGGATGCGCGAATGGCCGCCGGCTCAGACCTGGGCCTGCTCGGCGGCGTGCCGCTGGCCGTCAAGGATTTGATCGACACGGCCGACATGCCCACCGGGTACGGCGCTGCCGTTTATGAGGGGCACCGCCCCGCAGCCGATGCCGAAGTGGTGCGGCGGGTGCGTGGTGCCGATGCCGTCGTGGTGGGCAAGACCGTCACCACCGAGTACGCCTATTTCACCCCAGGCCCCACGGCCAACCCCTGGGACACGGCGCACACGCCGGGGGGCTCGTCCAGCGGTTCCGCCGCCGCTGTGGCCAGTGGCATGGTGCCTTTGGCATTTGGCTCGCAGACCGCGGGTTCGCTGATTCGCCCGGCCTCCTATTGCGGCGTGTTTGCCCTCAAGCCCAGCCATGACCTGGTCAGCGGTGCGGGTGTGAAGGCCTTTGCGCCATCGCTGGACACCGTGGGCTGGCTGGCCAATGGTGCCGAAGACCTGGAGCTGATGCGCGCGGCGCTGGTGGGTGAGCGCTTCGAACCTTTGCCAGAGGCCGCCGGCATGCGCTTGCTGAGCTGCCGCACGCACGAATGGGCCTGCTCCGACGCCGGCGGGGAGCAGGTGTGGGAGAGGGGGCACCGCTTGCTGTCGGCGGCCGGGGTGCCCGTGGCTTCACTGGATCTGCCAGCGTCCCTGGCGGGCCTGTTGCAGGCACAAAAGACCGTGATGGCCAAAGAGGCGGCACAGAACCTGGGCCGCGAGGTCATGGCGTATGGCCCCCGGGTGAGCCAGCACATCCGCGATCTGGTGGCTGTTGGCCAGGGTGTCACCGACGAGGCCTATGCCGCAGCCAAGGACTTGGCTGCACAAGCGGTGCTGGAGGTGCTGGGCTTGATGGGCGAGGCGGATGCCCTGCTCGTACCCGCGGCCCCCGGTGAAGCGCCGCCCGGGCTCGCCGCCACGGGCGACCCAGTCTTCAGCCGGGTGTGGACATTGCTGGGCCTGCCGTGCGTCAATGTACCGGGCCTGTTGGGGCCGGGAGGCCTTCCGGTGGGGCTGCAGCTGGTGGGGCGTCCGCGCGAGGAGCGCAAGCTCCTGGCGGTGGCCCAGTCGCTGCATCGGGTCATCACCGCTTGATTGCTGCGTGATCGCTGTGTGTGACCGCTGTGTGTGACCGCGGTGGGGCGGGCCTAGGATGGGTCCGAGGCCAACGCGTCCAGAATGGGATGGTCGCCGCCGTTGAGATTGCGGAACACGATGCGCAGTGATTCGTTCAGTCTTTCGATCTTGGCGGGTGTCAGCCCGTCGAAGCTGCGCTCGAACAGGCCGTGGGTGGCATCCTTCACTCGTCCCAGGGCGGCGCGGCCGGCGTCCGTCAAGGACACCATCGTCACCCGGCCGTCGGTTTTCGACGTCTCCGTGCTCACCAGCCCCTCGGCCTTCATGCGGTAGACGATCTTGGTGGTGGTGGAGAGCTTGCCCACCGCATGCACGGCGATGTCGGAAACACTGCTGACGCCTTGTTCCTGCAGGATGGCCAGTACCCGGTAGGTGGGTACATCGCAATCGACGGCCTTGAGAACACGCTCGATCTCTTGCGTGTAGAGGGTGTTCACTCGGGCGATCCAGTAGAAGGGCCAATCGGCCCGGTGAAATTCTGGGTCGGATGGATTGGAACGTTTTGAAGAGCGCACGGCCATGATTGTCCGGGTTGAAAACTGACTTGGATCTTAGCGGATGGTGTACCCAGCAATGCCGATGGGTGCCCTTGTTTGACCTGAGTGGCGTGCCAAAAGGCCAAGCCCACACTGCGGGCGGATGACGCCATCGAATGGCGTGCAGCGTCTTGAGCTTCATCAACGGGAGGGGGCGGCTCTTGGTGAAGTGTTCCTGGTGCTGTTTTCGCGTGGCATTCGCTGCCGCTTCGGATGGGGCAGGGGGCCCATTGCGCCCGCTGGCGAAGGTTGAAACCAGGCCTTGGCTGCCTCGAGTTGACAGATCACTCCACGCTTCGGCATTCAGGCTCCGTTCAGCGAGTGGGTCTAGAGTGCCCGAGTCATTGGAGTGGCCCGCCTCACAGCGCCAAGCTTGCTCTCCAGGACCAAGGAGTTTGCCGCATGGATTCGTTTCAAATCAAGACTGGTCGTCGCATTGCCCTGGTCTCTCTCGCATTGGCATGCGTCAGCAGCCCGGTGGCCTGGTGGATGGAACGCGAGCATGCCGAGGACTCTGCGGTGGCCATGGCGATCGAAGAATCCCAGCGTCTGTTGGCGCAGCATCCGGACGCCTTTTCATTGGACCCTCTTGTGGCTGCCAGCAGCGGTCAAAAGGCTGCCACTGCGCTGATCGGCGGGCTTTTTGACATTGCCGAGTTGTACGACCGACGCGGCATGAAGATCGCAGAGTCATCCACCAGCAAGGGTGAGTTGATTGAAGGGCAGGTTCCCTCGCATGGACGCCCGGCCTACCGATCGTCTTTCTACGAAAGCCTGGAGCTTCCTGGTGGCCCGTGGGTGCTGCGCATATTCATTCCTCTCCGCGCAGAACACCCAGTTGCGGAAACGGGTGTTCGGGGCTACTTCGAGGGCGTGCGGGTGATCCCGGATTGGCAACGGCGGCAAATGCTCTCAGGAGCCATGATGAGCGCGGCGTTGGTCGCACTGGCCGCTTTGTTGTGCGGTGCTGTGCTCTACCCCGTGGTGGTTCATCTGACGGCGGAGAATCGCGAGAAGACCCGAGACCTTCTGCGGGCGAACATTTCCATGATGGAAGCCCTGGGCCGAGCCATTGCCAAGCGTGACTCGGACACCGGCGCCCACAACTATCGCGTGGCCTGGATTGCGTCGCGCATCGCAGAGCAGCTCAGTTGGACGGGTGAACAGATGCAGGCCCTGATCGTGGGCAGCTTTCTGCATGACATCGGGAAGATCGCAATTCCTGACGCAATCCTGTTGAAGCCCGGCAAACTGACAGAGGATGAATTTGCCCTGATGCGTACCCATGTCCAGCAGGGCGAAGACATCATCGGATCCATCCAAGCGCTTGGACCTGCGAACGAAGTGGTCTGTGCCCACCATGAGAAGTGGGACGGCAGCGGCTACCCGCGCGGGCTGCACGGTCCTCACATTCCCATGTCTGCACGCGTCTTTGCGGTCGCGGATGTGTATGACGCTTTGTCGTCACGGCGCCCTTACAAAGAACCGATGCCCTTTGACGACGTGATGGTCGTCCTTGGCAAGGGCAGCGGGCATCACTTTGATCCGGGTGTGATTCAGGTCTTTGAGCCCATCGCGTCCGAGATTTTTCAGCGTCTGTCAGCAGCCGACGAAAGCCAGTGCCGCAAGTTGCTGGAGGGCCAACTGCAGCGTTACTTTCAGATCGCCCCCCGGTGCTGAACGTCGATGGCCACTTTGGATGGCGATGTCTGCGGGCGGCCAATCAAGGTGGTGAGCGCATTTCGGCTCCCGAAAGCGCGCTCACCGTGGCTTGCATTGCTGTGAGGACGATGACCTTTTCAATGGTCAATTTCCAACTTGGTCAAGTACAGGATCTCCCCTTTCTTGATCCCTGTGACATGGACTTTGACGCCAACCTTGAGGTCTGCCGCAGAACCGCCCTGGATCTGGGTGAGCCCAGATCCATCACAACGCTGGCCACGGACCACGAAATTGGCGAGGCTGACAAACTCTTCAATCTTGGCTTCAATTTCAGCCGTGTCCAGCGACTGACTGTCTTCAATCTCGACGGACTTGGCGACGATCACGGTGCCTTGCCAATTGCCTTCAACTTCAACTCGTTGTCCGATGGCGATGGTGCCGCCCTTGATGGTTGCCAGACGCGCATCGATCGCGACGTTGCCAAGAATGAACTGGCGATTGGAGCTCATCGAAGTCACCAGGCCAGAAACCTCAACCTCTCCGACGCCAGGCGGATTCACGTCCAGACCCAATGGAATGAAGGACTTCAGGGCCAACGAACTATTGCTCCCTCTCAGTGTTCCTTGAACGCGGACCAAGGTTCCAGATGCAATCTGATAGCCTGAAGTCTCAGTGAGACGCAGGCCGTTCACGTAGAAGTTGCTTCCTTGCAGCAGGCACAGACCGCTGCTGACCGAGTCGTCTGCCTGCACTACCGCCACTCGGGTCGCGTTCCAGGTCGATGCATCGGAGGATGATTGCAGTCCCCACACCCTCACCCAGTCTCCCGCGGTCAGGTTGGCCATGGAAACGACGCCATCCAGCACCGTACCGGGATCTGTCTGAATCACCATTCCCGCAACAGTGAACTGCGTACCCGAGACCGAGCTCACCTGCCCTTGGGCAATCGACCAGACGTCAATGGCGCTGGCCTTGCCGACCAGGCCCGTGGCATCGCGCTCGCCCTGAAGGTTGACGACCATGCCCAGACGCAGTGAGGCCGTGACGTCAGCCTGACCGTCCAGAGTCACCTGGGCATTGGTGTCGTCAAACCGAACCCGATTCACGATCACGCTTCCAAATCCGGTGATGGGCCCCGTCGATCGCACGCCGATACCGGTGCCACCCGTGCCAGGCATGCTGGCCACCATGATGTCGCCGCCACCACCACAGGCTGTGGCTGTGGCCGACAATGAGAGAACCAACCACTTGCGGCGGGTCAGAGGGCTTGCCTGTTCATTGTTCTTGTCGCTGCTCATGTCTGCTTCCCTCTTCTGTTACGCGTTCTCTTGTTGATTTGATGGTCGCCCGGCGCGGGGGCCTCTGAATCTGGCAGTTGCTCGTCATGAAAATAGACGCCAAAACGCACTCGGTGCTTCGGACCTGGCGTGTCTTCGCTGCGAAGTTCAGCCACGGTGGCGGCTTGCAGGAATTCCTGGAGATCGTCCTTCCAAAGCCGGCGAGCCAGCCGATGCAGGTCATTGGCCTGTGCCTCTGTCAGATCCAGCGAAAAGGCACTTTGCTCCAGCATTGGGGGGGCCTTGCGACGTGGCGCCAAATTGTGAGCGGCGGTTGAAAGATGTGCGCCCAGGTTTTGTGCCAGGAAGTGGAAGGCATCGTCCAGCCCGGGTTCAGGAACAAATGCCGTGGCGCGCAGCGAAATCACGCCGTCTTCATTGACGTCGACCACACCAAGGCGTTCAAGCTCTTCGAGAATGGCCCGCGCCCCCACATCCTTGCTGACCTCCGCGACCAGCGTCGTGAAATCGGGCTCGCCAACACTGCTCATGCGTGCAGTGCGTGGCAGTTGTCGGGGCAGCTTCTCCGCTGTGAGGTATCGAGGGTCGCTGATCCACCGACTCACCACCTGGGTGGCGATCGGAACGTCATCAATCTTGACGCTGGGTTCATCGCGTAGACGCTTCACATCCTTTCTGTGGACCCCTGTCAGCACTGAAATCCTGGAGTCGGTGCTGGCCTTGCCCTCAAGGGCGTAGGCGCGAACGGATTCATCCACCAAGGCCTTCTTCAACAACTCCACCATGGGCCCGAGTTGGAGCCCGTTATCAATCATCAGGCGCGCGAGTGGGCGAAGCACAACCTGCAGAGCTTGCGCAGCCCGCTCGGGCTCAGGCAAACCAACGGGGGGCTGGGCTGCGTCGGCGTTTGAAGAATTGGGGTCGGACATGGTTCGGATCTGCCGTGGATTCTAGACAACGATCCTGTTTGCGATTTGTTACTAAAAATATTTGGGTAATTTTACCAAAAAGACGGTGAGAAGGGTTGACCTGCCAGTGTGTGATCGGCGACATTTCTGGGAAATTATCCCAATTTACACAACCGAAACACAACTTCACAAGGTGGTCGAACAATGAAATTGACTCTTTTTTCAGGCCTGCTGGCCGCAGCACTCACGCTGTCCACACTCCCCAGCCAGGCGATAGAGGTCGGGCAAGTCGCCCCGGCTTTCGAGTTGCCTGCCCGGCAAGGTTTGCTCAAGTCCTCGGATCTGAAGGGGCGGGTGGTCTATCTGGATTTCTGGGCCTCGTGGTGCGGGCCATGCAAGCAATCGTTCCCGTGGATGAACGAGATGAATGCCCGCTATGCCAGCAAGGGGCTTCGGATCGTTGGCGTGAACCTGGATGAGAAATCCCAGGACGCGAATCTCTTCCTCGGCGACAACCCAGCTTCCTTTGACATCGCATTCGATGCCAAGGCGGTGACGCCACGCCAATACGGCATCAAGGGCATGCCGACCTCCTTGCTGATCGGCCCCGACGGAAAAGTGTTGATGGTTCACTCCGGCTTCAAACCCGCGCAGCGCAGTGAGCTTGAACAGCAAATTCGCCAAGCTCTGAACGTGAAGGATTGACCATGCGAAAGCCAACCACGTTCCTGGTCATGTCGAGTGTGTTCACCGCGTCACTGCTGCTTGGCGGCTGCAGCTCGTTGGCACCGGTCAATCCTTGGGAGAAGGGGGATCTGGCCAAGCCGGAGATGACCTTCGAAGGTGATCCGCTGGAAGGACGTTTTGTCCAGCACATCTACACCAGCAAAGAAAGCTCGTCGGGTGGTTACGGCGTCGGTGGAGGTGGCTGTGGTTGCAACTGAACACCTCCATTCGTCATTCCCAGACAGGACCTGCACTGTGACCCCGACATCTTCCCCATCCCGGTCCGCCTCTGCCTGGCTGATCACCGCGTTGGCTCTTCCCGGTCTGAGTGCGCTCACGGCCCTCCAGCCAATCGACGCCAAGGCGGAAAACGCCCCCGAAATGACCACCATCGGTGTCAAGTACGGCAGCTACCAGGACAGCCAGCCAGGCTTGGACCGGGTGCGCGTGCGCTCACCTCAGTTGTATTTCCTGGCGCCGGTGGCGGGGGAATGGTCTGTAGAAGCCGCATGGGTTGGTGACAGCGTCTCTGGCGCTTCACCTCGCATGCACACCCAGCGCTCAGGTGCCAGTCGCATGAACGATCACCGCACTGCAGAAGAGGTGAAGGTCACCCGCTACATGGCGCGGGCGGCAGTGTCGGCCAGTGCCTCGTACTCCACTGAACACGACTATGTTTCCAAGGCGATGGGCCTGCAGTCGCGCTGGTCCAGCGACGACAACAACCGCACCTGGGTGCTCGGTTATGGCCACTCCACAGACTGGATTGACAACCAGTACAACGGCGTCAATACGGCGATCAACCAGCACAAGATCAGCAATGAGTTCATGGCGGGGATCACACAGGTTCTGACACCGCGCGATGTTGCACAGTTCAATCTCACGCGGACGATGGGCTCGGGCTACTTCAATGACCCCTACAAGGCATTCGACTCGCGACCGCGCAGCCGCAATGCATGGATTGCGTTGGCGCGTTGGAATCACTACCTGGTGGACCTGGACATCGCAGCGAGGTCCAGCTATCGCTACTACAGCGATACGTTTGGCGTGAAATCCCACACCTTGGGTCTGGAGCTGGCGCAGAACATTGGCCAATGGACGGTCACGCCAGGCGTCAGGTATTACCAGCAAAGCGCGGCCAGCTTCTACTTCGACCCCAAATTGGACAGCCAGGGGCGGTACGACGAGTTGGCCACCATCCAGTACGCGGCAGGGCTCGCCGGCTACAAGTCCGCAGATCAGCGCTTGTCGTCTTTTGGTGCCACCACGTTCTCGCTGAAGGTTGCGTACGCCGTGGGTCCCAACACGGTGGTCGACGTCAAGGTGGACCGGTACCGGCAAGACGCAGGCTTGAGGCTCAGTGGCGCAGGCAGTCCGGGGTTGGCGCCCTTCAGCGCCCGCTTCGTGCAGTTCGGATTGACGCACCGGTTCTGAGGCTGCAGATGTCTGGATGGCATACCCTGCAGGTCGATTTTCAGGCCATGGCCAGTCCATGCAGGCTGATGATCGAAGGTGAGGACGACCAGGCCATGGAGGCCTCGGCTCGGCGCTGTATCGAAGAGATCCGACGAATCGAGCACAAATACTCCCGCTATCGGCCGGACAGTGTTCTGAGCCGAATCAACGCGGCAGCGGGCAGGGCGCCTGTCCTGATTGACGAAGAGACCTCTGCCTTGCTCGATTTCGCTCATGGTTTGTGGGAGATGAGCGATGGGTTGTTCGACATCACTTCCGGTGTGTTGCGGCAAGCCTGGGACTTTCGCGGGGGCACGCCCCCAGATCCAGAGCATGTTGAGGCTCTACTGCCTCTGGTGGGTTGGTCCAAGGTGCGCCGAAGCCGCGAGGAAGTTGGGCTGAGTATCCCGGGGATGGAGCTTGACTTTGGAGGCTTCGGCAAGGAATACGCCACCGACAGGGCGGCGGCCATGTTGACCAGCGATGGCTTCTCTCATGCGCTCGTCAACCTGGGCGGCGATCTTCATGCCACCGGACCTCGCATGACCTGGGGTCAGGAGCCGCACCCCTGGGGCATTGAAATCCAACACCCGAGACCTGCCACACCTGATGGTCGCGATGTTCTGGTCGCGCTGCCGCTGTCGCGGGGTGGCTTGGCTACCAGCGGTGACTACGAGCGATTTTTCATTCACGACGGGAAACGGTATTGCCATGTGCTTGACCCGAGAACGGGCTGGCCGGTGTGCGATGTCCAGTCGGTGAGTGTTGTCGCGCCCAGTACAGCGATCGCGGGGGCCATCACAACCATCGCCATGCTCAAAGGTCCTCAAGCCAAGGGCTGGTTGATGCAGCAGCAAGTCGCATTCTGTTTGGTCGATGGGGCCGGATTGCGCACCACCTACAAGGCGTAGGTCATCCAATTTGTAAATCGAAAAATTTCATGACGAGGAGTAGAAACATGAGTACCTTCAATCCCAAATGGACCCTTGGTTTGGTCAGTGCAGCCGTTGCTGCCCTCACTGCGTGCGGCGGCGGGGGGAGCGGTGGGACCGGCTCCAAAACGATAGCGATCAGCACGACGGTGATGGATGGATTGATCACCAATGCACTGGTATGCCTGGACATCAACGGCAACGGAGCCTGCGATCCGTCGGAACCGCGTGCTCGCACTGACAGCCTGGGCCGAGCGACCCTGAACCTCACCGAGGCCGATATGAACTCCTCGGCGCTGTTGGCTGTGGTTGGAACGGATGCTGTCGATACAGACACGGGACCGGTCGCCACGCCCTATACGTTGCGATCAACCGTCGGTAGGCCCGCCGTGGTGAGTCCTCTGACCACTCTGGTCAAAGCCAAGATGGACGCAGATCGCATCAGCGAAGCCAATGCGGCCGACTTTGTGAAGTCTCAAGCCGGCCTTGCCGTGTCCCCTCTGGACAACTACACCGAAGCTCGCACACAAAACTCGGGATATCAAAAGGCCGCCAATGTTGCCCGCCTCATCGTCCTTGCGCTGCAGAAGTCGAAGAACAATCGTCGCAATGGCGGACTCGAGTGCCTGGAAACAGAAGAGTCTGAAGCAAAAATGCACAGGGCGTTGTTGGTTCAACTTCCCGACATCGGGCGGAACTCCGATGATGGCGCTGCCCATCAACGCTGCAACAGCGGCTCGGCCAGCAAAGCCTGCGATAGCTTGCTGAACGACAGGGCGCCAGTCGTGGGTTGCACGCTGGCTCCGATACCAGCACCAGCACCAGCACCAGCTCCTGCTCCTGCTCCTGCTCCTGCTCCTGCTCCTGC
>NZ_KB906290.1 GCF_000381265.1 Curvibacter lanceolatus ATCC 14669 | reverse complement strand
GCCGCAGCGGCGCGGGCGGCAGCGGCTTGGCGTTCCTTCGCTTCTTTGCTGATCTCACTCCCTGACTCTCGTAAGGCAGAACCATGCGACACCTTTACAACATTCTGGGCGCCGATGGCGCCATCCTGAACACCGTGGTGGCCGACGATGCGTTTGTCACCGAACACCATGCGGGGCGCTTCGGGTTGCTCGGGCCCGCACCCGATGACCCGGTGGTGGCTGTGCCCCGGCATGTGGCGGTGGGCAGCTTCTTCGATCGCTTCGGCCCCGCCAAATGGGCCATCCTGGCTGACCCGAGCCCTGCGGTACAGGCCCTGGTCAAGGACTGCTCGGTGCGGGGCTTCATCGACCTGGACCGGGCTGATCTGCCCGCGGCCTTGGCCTTGCTGGTGCAGGCCGGCCACGCGGTCGACGCGGACCAGATCCTGGGCGCTCCGGTGCAAGCAGGGGAGCGGCCATGAACCAAAAGTTGTCTCAACGGCTGTACCTCTTGATGCTGCTGCCCGTGGTGGCCCTGGCCCCGCTGGCCGCCCTGGTGCGCTACCTCTGGGCGGTACTGACCAACCCGGGCCGGGCCTGGGGCATTGCCCGGGCATTCGATCGGGTGTTCAACGTGGCAGCCAATGGCGATGAGCGCGAGACCGTGAGCAGCCGGGCGGCCCGGGCGCGGGATGAGGGCAGGGCGTGGGGCTGTGTGCTGTGCCGGCTGCTGGACCGGCTCGACGCCGGCCACTGCGACCAGGCCAAGGGGGTGTGATGCTGGACGAGCAATCCTTACCTCTCGCGCCCGGAGCCGCGAACACGGACCCTCTGCAGGTCACCCCGCCCACCGAAGCCGAGCGCCTGGCGGCGGTGGAGGCCGAGCTCCAAACCATCCGCGTTCGCCTGGCCACTGGTGACGAGACCATGGCCAGCCTGAGGGCCGACCTGGCGGAGAACACCAGCGCGACCATCCGCACCGAGTCCAACACGGCCGAGATCGTGGAGTTCTTTGGCGCCATGAAGGGCGCCTTCAAGGTCCTGAACTGGATCGGCGCCCTGGCCAAGCCGATCACCGCACTGGTGGCGCTAGCCGCCGTCACCTGGGGCGCCTTCCTGACCATCAAAACCGGTACTCCCCCCAAATGAACGACCTCCTCAAAAAGCGCTTGATCCAAGCCGCCAGTGGCGGTGCCATTGCCCTGGCCGGTGTGCTGGCCACCTGGTACGAGGGCCGGCGGCTCACGCCCTACCGCGACCCGGTGGGCATCCTGACCGTGTGCGAGGGCATCACCGGCAAGGACGTGGTGCCGGGCAAGACCTACACGCCCACCGAGTGCGATGCGCTGCGCGACAAGCACCTGCGCATCGCGGACGCGGCCGTGTCACGCCAGATCCGGGTGCCGCTCACGCCTTGGCAGCGGGCCGCGCTGATCGACTTCACCTACAACCTGGGCGAAGAGGCGCTGGTCGGGTCAACCCTGGCCCGGCTCTTCAATGCGGGGCAAGCCCAGGCCGGGTGCGAGCAGCTCTCGCGCTGGGTCAAGGCCCGGGTGCAGGGCGAGCTGGTGACCTTGCGCGGTCTGGTGGACCGGCGCGGGGCCGAGCTCGAGGTGTGCCTGGGTCAACTGCAGGAGGTGGCGAATGTCGGTGCTCGATAGCGTCAAAAGGGCCTCCCTGCAGGTCCTGGTGCTCGCGTTGGCCGGCACCGTGGCTGTTCAAACCTGGCGCCTTCATGGGGCCCAGCTCGCCGCCTCAGAAGCCAAGACCCAGCAAGCCAAGCAGCAGGCCGAGGGTGAGCGCCTAGCCCGCGTGGCCTCAGAAACCAACCGTCAACTGGAGCGGCAATACCGTGATCAAGTCTCAGAAATCGAAACCCGGGCCCAGGCTGATCTGGCGCAGGCGCGTGTGGCTGTGGATCGTGCCCGTGATGCTGGCCAGCGGCTGCAGCGCGAGCTTGCCGGTTACGTCGAGCGTCAGCGTGCCAGCGCCTCAGCGGCCACCGCTGCCGGCCAGTGCCAGGCAGACACAAGCCCCGCCGTCGATCTGCTTGCCGAGCTGTTCAGACGCGCTGACCAGCGAGCGGGAGAGCTGGCGGCAGTGGCTGATGAAGCCCGAGTGAGAGGGCTGGCCTGCGAGGCCAGCTACCAGGCCGTGAATCAAGCCGCGCATGACGCAATGAACCAAGCTGGGAACCAGCCCGCGGAGGTGCACACCTCCCCCTGATCCCCAGAAAAAAGAACAGGGCGAACGGAAAGGGTGCGTCAACACCCAACCCGAACGCCGAACCCACAGATCGCGCCTGTGAGCCCAGCCCAAGTCCCTGCCCACCTGTACAGGCGGGGCGAGTGTAAACGAAGCTTTGGAGCCCACAATGGCAACCCCCATCATCCCTTGGCTCGGTGGCAAGCGCCGCCTGGCCGATATCCTGATCCCGCGCTTCCCGGCGCACACCTGTTATGTTGAGGTCTTCGCGGGCGGCGCCGCGCTGTACTTCCTGCGCCCGCCGGCCGACGTGGAGGTGATCAACGACGTCAACGGCGAACTGGTCAACCTGTACCGCGTGGTGAAGCATCACCTCGAGGAGTTCGTGCGCCAGTTCAAATGGGCGCTCTCAAGCCGTGACATGTTCAAGTGGCTGCAGGACACCCCGGCCGAGACCATGACCGACCTGCAGCGGGCGGCGCGGTTCTATTACCTGCAGCACCACGCCTTCGGTGGCAAGGTGCAAGGCCAGACCTGGGGCACGGCCACCACGGCGCCGCCCTTGAACCTGCTGCGCATCGAGGAAAACCTGAGCGCTGCGCACCTGCGTCTGTCCAGTACCTACATCGAGCGCTTGGACTGGCAGCAGTGCATCAAGCGCTACGACCGGCCGCACACCTTGTTTTACATGGACCCGCCGTACTGGCAGACCGAGGGGTACGGCGTGCCGTTTGAATGGGAGCAGTACGAGGCTATGGCCCAGCTGATGCGGGAGATCAAGGGCAAGGCCATCTTGAGCATCAATGACCATCCGGACATCCGGCGCTGCTTTGCTGGGCTGCAGATGGAAGTGGTGCCGATCACTTACCAGGTGGGCGGTGGGGCCAAGGGGGTGGAGCGCAGCGAGCTGATCATTTACAGCTGGGACCGGGAGGTGGAGCCGGTGGGGTTGTTTTAGGCTGCGAGGGGGGCGAAGGGGCCTCCCGCTGCTATCGTGGGCCACTTCGAGCGGCAAGACTCGGCCATTTGCAGCACTTCACCGGCATCCGCTCTCGGCCGCCGCAGTACGACAGCATCTTCAGCGCTTCAATTGCTGCCAGCGGATCCATGGACCCGGCGCTGCATAGCTGCCCCTGCAGTCAGCTGACCGCTCAAGCGTTGAGTACTGGGTTTGGCGCGTATTTGTCACCCACCCTCTCGCGTAGCGGATGCGTGTCGTAAACGATGTGCATGCTGTCGATGCGGTCTCTTCCCGGCCGAAACTCAAACACGTCCACGCACGTGAAGTCAACAGGCCTCCCATCGCTCAGAGTCCAGTCGTAGCGGAAATAGGCTGCCACGCGCACGGTGTCGTCTGAGGGCTGTACGGACGCGAACAAGTCGATCAGCGTAATCACGCTCTGGCTCGATGCCTGGGCGAGCTTGGGAAAAAAGTCGCGCGCCTTCATCGTGCCTAGAAACGGGGAGTGCACAACGCCGTCCTCCTCAAAAGTGAAAATCAGCCTCGTCGTATCGCTCGCGTTCAGGTGCTGCAGGTACGCGCAGGGAAAAGGGCTGCAGCGATCATGAGTTTGCTGCACTCGGCGCGCATCAACGGGCACGATCCATACGCCTACTTCAAGGACGTACTGGATCGCTTACCAACGCACTCAGCCAGCCGTATTGAGGAACTGCTGCCGCATCGCTGGAGAGCCGCGTCCTGAAGCTTGGCATGAAGCCAAACCGAACGCCTGTTGCCAAAACCTGGCGGCCAAATTGCTTAAGGCTGGCAATGGCGGTCATATGTGCGCAGGCGAACAGAGGCGGAAATTGGACGGTGCCATTCTGGCCGAATGGAAAAAAATCAATCCTTAAACAGTTGCACCGCGACACTTGCCATGTTGAGTTGGACGGAGGCTGTTGATGCAGTCCTGCGCGACATTGAGCGAATCATCAAGGGCGGGGCCACGAACTCAGCTCGGACAGCTGAACTTCTCGTAGCCGTTGACGTTGCTCGACGGCGATACGGTTGTGAGATGAACCCACGAACGCCGCCGACGTGACTTGACCGGACGCATACTGATCTCCGAGGTGCCGGGCCTTGAGCGGGCTTCTGCCTAGCAACCGATCTGAGCCGATCCAGCAGGGCCAACGAAATTCTGCAATGGGCCCTTAGCCGACAAATCGCAATCCGCCCTGCAGACAGTCCCCCGGTTCGAAATCGACTCTTCAGAGTTGATGTGTTGGGCTACATGCCTGCTCAGAATGGCCCTAGAATCCAACTAGCGGGGACTTGAGCAGTCTCCCCGCCATCAAGGGCTGTTCTGGCCCCAAGTGCTGCTCCTGTTCATGGGTCTCTGTACCCAGATGGGAGTTTGACTTGTCATCTTCATCCTCGATTTCTTCGACCACTTCGCAGACCCCATCGGGGCCGGTCTATACGCTCTGGGAACTTGTGCGTTACATGCTGGCCCTGGGCTCCTGGGGATTCGGGGGCCCCGTGGCCTTGGTTGGGTACATGTATCGGGATCTGGTCGAGAAGCGTCACTGGATCTCCGAGAGCGACTACAAGGAAGGCATGGCCTTGGCCCAACTGATGCCGGGCCCTCTGGCTGCGCAGTTAGCCATTTACCTGGGCTACGTGCACTTCCGAATCCTGGGTGCCACGTTGGCGGGGTTGGCTTTCGTGTTGCCGTCCTTTCTGATGGTCGTGGCGCTGGGGGCGGCCTACAGTGCGTTTGGGGGCATCGGCTGGATGCAGGCCGTGTTCTACGGCGTGGGGGCCTCTGTGATCGGCATCATCGCCATGAGCGCCTACAAGCTCACCACCAAGAACATCGGGCGCGACAAGCTCTTGTGGGCTATCTTTTTGGTCAGTGTCGGTGTCACGGTGGTCACCAAGTCAGAGGTGGTGTGGTTGTTCCTTGGATCGGGAGTGCTGGTCTGGTTCTGGCGTGCGCCGCCCGCCTGGGCACGACGCGGAGATCTTCGTGTCGTTGCTGGGCCTATCGGTGCCTTCTTCGCTCTGGAAACTTTGGATTGGCACAAGTTGGCCCAGGTCGGTGGGTACTTCGCCTACGCTGGCAGCTTTGTGTTTGGCAGTGGTTTGGCCATCGTGCCCTTTCTATACAGCGGCGTGGTTCAGGAGTACCACTGGCTGACAGATCGGCAATTCGTGGATGCCGTGGCGGTCGCCATGATTACGCCGGGCCCGGTGGTCATCACCACGGGCTTCATCGGTTATCTGGTCTCGGGATTCTGGGGTGCTGTCGTGGCGGCTCTTGCCACTTTCCTGCCCTGCTATCTGTTCACGGTGCTGCCTGCCCCCTACTTCAAGAAGTACGGCAAGCTACCGGCCATCATCGCTTTCGTGGATGGCGTTACAGCGGCGGCCATCGGGGCCATTACTGGGGCGGTGATCGTGATCGGGGAGCGCTCCATCACCGACTGGGTGACTGCGCTGCTGGCACTCACCACGGCTGCCGTGCTGTGGAAGTTCAAGAAGCTCCCAGAGCCCGCGATCGTCGTGGCTGCGGCCTTGATCGGGCTGGCGATCTACCCGCTGATGCACGGAGCCTGAGTGGGCTTCGCTTTGTCTACACAGCCTTCGCCAAGTTGGCTTGCTCGGGCCTTGCTCACGTTTGGCATCGGGATCGCACAGGCCGGAACCTCACCGCAGCACGTTCAAGTTCTGACAGCTCAGGAGGTGCGCAAGCTGCTGATCGGTCAAACCATCACCGACGGTTACCACTGGCGCTACCACCTCAAGTCCGACGGCTCCATTGATGCCTTGGAGTTGGGCCGAGCGCGAAAGGGGCGCTGGCACTTCGACGCCCATCTCCTGTGCATCAACATCATTGCTGGAGCGGCCCCAAGCGCCTGCTGGGAGTTGATCCACGATGACAAGGGACTGGCCTTGGGCTTCCAAGGTCATCCAGTCCAAGACATTCAGATCATTCCAACCCAACGTTAGGAGCATCACCATGCAATGGATCACACGCGAACGCCCCAAGATCGACCGCATCGCCTGCCCGTGGTTGGTCAAGCGCTTCATTGACCAGAACGCCGAGTTCCTCTATGTCCCCGCCGCAGATGTGTTGGCCATCGCCACTGAAACGGGGGCCATTCCCTACGACATCCCTGGCGTGGAGTTGAGCCACGTGGACGAGTTGTGCAGCTTCGACGCCTTTATTGCCAAGTACTGCCTGCATGACCCGGCGCTGGACCAACTGGCTGTGATCGTGCGGGGGGCTGACACCTCCCGACTGGACCTTACGCCACAGTCTGCGGGCCTGTACGCGATCTCGCTGGGTCTTTCCAAGACCTTTCAAAACGACCATGAGATGCTCAAGCATGGCTTGGTGATGTACGACGCCATCTACGCTTGGTGCAAGGACGGCCAAGGCGAAACACACAACTGGCCTCCAGCGGGGTGGTGATTGCGCAGAATGCTGCTGATGACACCTTTCACGCCATCTTTGCCTGCGCTCAAAGGCGGCATGCTGGCTTTGCTGGCCGCAACATTGTTCGGTATCAGTACCCCCTTGGTGCAGAAGTTGGGGCTGGGCGTTGGCCCCTTCACAACGGCTGCGCTGCTCTATGCAGGAGCCGCCGTGGTCGGTGCTTTCACGCGTCAACCGACGGAGCGAGAGGCCCGCTTGTTGCCATCGGATCTGCCCCGCCTCCTTGCAATGGCGCTCTTGGGGGCTGCGGTAGGGCCGGTGGCATTGGTTTGGGGGCTTCAACATACGAGTGGCACCGGGGCGTCCTTGATGCTGACCTTGGAGGCCTTGTTCACAGCGCTGCTGGCTTGGTGTCTTTATCGGGAAACGATGGATCGCCGGGTCGCCACTGCGGTGGCTTTGTTGCTGGCTGGAGGGATCGCACTGGTGCTGGATCAGAGCCAGAGCGGCAACAGCCAGTTCTGGGGACTGCTGGCGGTCATGAGCGCTACGGCGGCCTGGGGTCTGGACAACACCTTGTCGAGAGCGCTGGCCGAGCGCGATCCTGGGCAGGTGGTGCTGGCGAAGTCAGTGCTTGGCACCACCACAACGCTTGTATTGGCAGGGGTGACCGGGGAGTCGTTGCCTCCAGTTGGTCCGATCCTCGGCTTGTTGGCGGTGGGGGCTAGCGGTTATGGCTTGAGCCTGCGCTTCTACCTGCTCGCGCAACGTGCCTTCGGGGCAGCTCGCACGGGGTCGGTGTTCGCCTTTGCGCCGTTCATCGGTGCGGCACTCGCGTTCCTGCTGGGGGATCGTTCAGGTGGCTGGGCCATGTTGCTGGGCGGCGTAATGATGCTGATGGGGGTGACCGTTCACTTGATGGAATCACATCACCATGAACACGACCACGAAGCCCTGTTGCATGAGCATGCGCACACGCACAACGATGGGCATCATGATCACACCCATGAAGTCATGCCCACTGGGTCGCACAGTCACGCACATCGACATGAACCGATGCGGCACAGCCATGCGCACGTGCCAGATGCCCACCATTCACACAGTCACTGATGTGAATGCGTGCGCTCGGCCTTGCTCTATGTCAGCTACCTGCAAACTCGTTGAGCGACCGCTTCTGGCCGTTCTCGGACATCGTACCCTGCAGATGCTCGGTAGTAGATGGCGAAATGAATCGATACTAGGGGGGCAAGTATGGGGCAAACATCAGACGCCCCCAAAACCATCAGCACACTCTCCTAGGACCCTCTGGTCTCGGCCTGTGATGAAAGCGCCGCTCCGACGGTGGGAGGGTTGGCGTAAACGCCGGGGAGGGGCGCCTCCTTCTTATTGATGCTGTATATGCATACAGCAATCAAGACAAAAAAAAGCCACCTCAACGGTGGCAGATCTACAAAAGCGGAACATCACGCTGAACGGATGCGGAACGTTTCTTTGCTCTTACCCATCGACTGCACGTAAGTGCTTGATTTGTAAGTGGTGCCCGGGGCCGGAATCGAACCGGCACGCCTTGCGGCGGGGGATTTTGAGTCCCCTGCGTCTACCAATTTCACCACCCGGGCAAAAAAACGCTAGAGCGAAATTATGGCACAGTGTTGGGCATGAATTACCCAACCATTGAAGATGCAGTCGGCAAAACCCCGTTGATCGCGCTGCAGCGCATCGGTGTGGCCGATAACCAGCGGCGTGGCAATGTGGTGTTGGCCAAGCTGGAGGGCAACAACCCCGCGGGTTCGGTGAAAGACCGGCCGGCGCTGTCGATGATCCGCCGTGCTGAAGAGCGGGGCGACATCAAGCCGGGCGATACGCTGATCGAGGCCACCTCGGGCAACACCGGCATCGCGTTGGCGATGGCGGCGGCCATCCGGGGTTACCGCATGGTGCTGATCATGCCCGAGGACTTGTCGATAGAGCGCGCGCAGACCATGAAGGCCTTTGGTGCCGAGCTCCTGCTGACGCCCAAGAGCGGCGGCATGGAATACGCCCGTGACCTGGCCGAGCAGATGCAGCGCGAGGGCAAGGGTCGAGTGCTGGACCAGTTCGGCAACACCGACAACCCCCGCATCCATTACGAGACCACCGGCCCCGAGCTGTGGGAGCAGACGGGCGGGCGCATCACCCACTTCGTGAGCGCCATGGGCACCACGGGCACCATCACCGGCGTGGCCCGGTTCCTGAAAGAAAAGAACCCGGCGGTGCGCATCATCGGCGCGCAGCCCAGCGAGGGGTCGCGCATTCCGGGCATCCGCAAATGGCCTGAGGCCTACCTGCCCAGCATCTACGACGCCAGCCTGGTGGATCAGCTGGTCTATGTGTCGCAAGACGATGCCGAAGAAACCTGCCGCCGCCTGGCGCGTGAAGAAGGCATTTTTGCCGGCATCTCGGCGGCCGGGGCCTGCTGGGTCGCGCAAGAGATTGCACGCGGCTGCGAAAACGCCACCATCGCGTTTGTCGTGTGCGACCGGGGCGATCGCTACCTGTCCACCGGCGTGTTCCCGGCCTGACACGGCGGGCCTCCAGCGGCCTGCTCTGCGGGCCGGCGCCGTTTCACACCGCTTGCCTATCGCTGATCGCCGATTGCCCGAGGAGGGGTTTTTACATGGCCGCTGATTTCCGCTTTTGTCCGCAATGCGCCACGTCGCTCGAATGGGTCTCACGGGCTGAAGACGGTGGCGACAAGCTCCGGCTGCGCTGCATGGCCTGCGACTGGACGCACTGGAACAACCCCACGCCGGTGCTGGCGGCCATCATCGAGTACCGCGGGCAGGTCTTGCTGGCCCGCAATGCGGCCTGGTCGGGGCGCATGTTTGCCTTGATCACGGGCTTCATGGAGGCCGGCGAAACGCCCGAAGAGGGCATTGCGCGCGAGATCAAGGAAGAGACCAACCTCGACGTGCTGTCGCTGGACCTGGTGGGTGTGGCCGATTTTCAGCGCATGAACCAGGTCATCATCACCTACCACGCGGTGGCCGAGGGCGAGATCAGCCTGTCGCCCGAGCTGGTCGAGTACAAGTTGCTCGATCCGCAGGATGTGATGTGCTGGCCCGCCGGCACCGGGCTAGCCCTGGCCCAATGGCTGCGGGGGCGCGGCATCGAGCCGCGCTTCATCGAGTTTCCACGGCGCGAAGAATGATCGGCCTGGATGGCGGCCCGCGGGCCCGGTCCTGCGTAGAATTGCTCAAGACCTGAGGAACCCAGATGGACATCCACAAAGAAATCGACACCCGCGGCCTGAACTGCCCGCTGCCCATCCTGAAGGCCAAGAAGGCGCTGACGGACATGCTGAGCGGCCAGCTGCTCAAGGTGGTGGCCACCGACCCGGGCTCGACGCGCGACTTCCAGGCCTTTGCCAAGCAGACCGGCAACGAGCTGGTCGAGCAGAAGACCCAGGGCGAAGAGTTCATCCACGTGCTGCGCCGCCGCTGAGGCGGGTGGCCCTCCACTCAACACACCAAGCAAAACAGCCACCTGGGCTTGCGCCCGGGTGGCTGTTTTTGCGTCAGGGGCCTGGCTGAGCCCGCCTCAGAGCGTCAGGCCCTTGAGGTATTCGCGGAAACCAGCGCCCACTTCAGGGTGTTGCAAGGCCAGTTCCACCGTGGCTTCCAGAAAGCCTTCCTTGCTGCCGCAGTCGTAGCGCTTGCCTTCGTATTGCCAGGCGTACACGGCCTCGGTGGTCATCAGGCGGGCGATGGCATCGGTCAGCTGGATCTCGCCGCCGGCGCCACGGGGCTGGTTGGCCAGCATGTCGAAGATGGCCGGGGTCAGCACGTAGCGGCCTGCCACGCCCATGCGCGAGGGTGCCACTTCGGGCATGGGCTTTTCGACGATGTGGCTGACCTTGAGCACGCGGTCGTCCACGGGCTCGCCCACCACAATGCCGTAGCGGCGCACGTGTTCCAGCGGCACCTCTTGCACCGCCAGGATCGAGCGGCCCAGCTTGGCAAACTGGCGCGTCATCTGGGCCATCACAGGTTCGCCGCCGGCTGAGGCGGACATCAGGTCGTCGGCCAGCAGCACGGCAAAGGGCTCGTTGCCCACCAGGTGGGCGGCGCACAGCACGGCGTGGCCCAGGCCCATCGAGCGGGGCTGGCGCACGTAGGAGAAGGTCATGCCCTCGGGGCGCAGTTCGCGCAGCCGGGCCAGCATCTCGGTCTTGTGGGCGGCTTCCAGCTCGGCTTCGAGTTCGTAGGCGGTGTCAAAGTGGTCTTCGATGGCGCGCTTGCTGCGGCCGGTGACAAAGATCATGTGGTCGATGCCGGCGGCATGGGCCTCTTCAACCGCGTACTGGATCAGCGGCTTGTCGACCACGGGCAGCATTTCCTTGGGGCTGGCCTTGGTGGCCGGCAGAAAACGCGTGCCCAGCCCTGCGACCGGAAAAACCGCTTTGCGAACAGTCTGCTTGATATTCATTTATTTCATCCTCCTGAGTTGATCTTCGATGCCAGCCAACTTGGTTGAGAAGTCGGCTACCCGCTTTTTCTCTTGTTCAATCACTGCCGGTGGGGCCTTGGCCACAAAGGCTTCGTTCGACAACTTGCCTTGGGCCTTGGCAATCTCGCCTGCGAGGCGCGCTGCCTCCTTGGCCAGACGGGCCTTCTCGGCAGCCACGTCGATTTCCACGAACAGGCACACCCGGGCCTGACCCACCACCGCCACCGGGGCCGCCTGCGCGGCTTCGGCCCATTCGGCTTCGGTGGCAAACAGCTTCACCTCGCTCAATTTGGCCAGCGCCTGCAGTATGGCGGCCGATTGTTGCAGGAAGGTGGCTTCGTCGGGCTGGCTGGCCACGGCCAGCAAGGGCAGGCGGGTGGCGGGCGACACGCCCAGTTCGCCACGCAGATTGCGACAGGCGTCCACCAGGGCCTTCAGGCGCTCCACATGCGCGATGGCAGCCGGGTCGATCTTGGCGGGCTGCGACTCGGGGTAGCGCGCCACGCTGATTGATTCGCCCTTGAGGCCGGCCACGGGGGCCACGATTTGCCACAGTTCTTCGGTGATGAAAGGAATGATGGGGTGGGCCAGGCGCAGGATGGCTTCCAGTGTGCGAATCAGCGTGCGACGGGTGCCCCGTTGTTGTGCTTCATCACCGGTCTGGATCTGCACTTTGGCAATTTCCAGGTACCAGTCGCAAAATTCGTTCCAGACGAAGTCGTACAGGCGGTTGGCCACGTTGTCGAGGCGGTATTCCTCGAAACCCTTTGCCACATCGGCCTCGACTTGCTGCAGCACCGAGGCGATCCAGCGGTCGGGCTGGCTGAAGCTCATGTAGCCATGGGCCTTGCCGCCAGGGGCGCAGTCGGCCTTGGTGTGCTCCAGCAGGCCGCAGTCATGGCCTTCGCAGTTCATCAGCACGAAGCGGGTGGCGTTCCAGAGCTTGTTGCAGAAGTTGCGGTAGCCCTCGCAGCGCTTGCTGTCGAAGTTGATGCTGCGCCCCAGCGAGGCCAGCGCGGCAAAGGTGAAGCGCAGCGCATCGGCCCCATAGGCCGGAATGCCTTCGGGGAACTCTTTTTGCGTGTTCTTGCGCACCTGGGGGGCGGTTTCGGGCTTGCGCAGGCCGGTGGTGCGCTTGTCCAGCAGGGGCTCCAGCGAGATGCCGTCGATCAGGTCCACCGGGTCGAGCACATTGCCTTCCGACTTGCTCATCTTCTTGCCCTGCGCATCGCGCACCAAGCCGTGGATGTACACGTGCTTGAAGGGCACCCGGCCCGTGAAGTGGGTGGTCATCATGATCATCCGGGCCACCCAGAAGAAGATGATGTCGTAGCCCGTCACCAGCACGGTGCTGGGCAGGTACAGGTTGAAGTCGTCGGTGGCCGAGTCGGTCTGCTCGGGCCAGCCCATGGTGCTGAAAGGGACCAGGGCGGATGAATACCAGGTGTCCAGCACGTCTTCATCGCGGCGCAGCGTCTTGCCCGGGGCCTTGGCCTGGGCTTCGGCTTCGTTGCGGGCCACGATCACGTGGCCGTCTTCGTCGTACCAGGCCGGAATCTGGTGGCCCCACCACAGCTGGCGGCTGATGCACCAGTCCTGGATGTTGTTCATCCACTGGTTGTAGGTGTTGACCCAGTTCTCGGGCACGAACTTGACCTCGCCGCTGGCCACGGCGTCGATGGCCTTCTGGGCGATTGATTTGCCGGTGGGGTCTTGCTCGCTGACCTTGCTCATGGCGACAAACCATTGGTCTGTGAGCATGGGTTCAATGACTTGCCCGGTGCGGGTGCAGCGCGGCACCATCAGCTTGTGCTTTTTCACCTCGACCAGGGCGCCGGCGGCTTCCAGGTCGGCCACCACGGCCTTGCGGGCCACAAAGCGGTCCAGGCCCTGGTACTTGGCGGGGGCGTTCTCGTTGATCTTGGCTTCGAGCGTCAGCACGCAGATCATCGGCAGGCCGTGGCGCTGGCCCACGGCGTAGTCGTTCTGGTCGTGCGCCGGGGTCACCTTGACCACGCCGGTGCCGAACTCGCGGTCCACGTAGTCGTCGGCAATCACCGGGATCTCGCGGTCGGTCAGCGGCAGCTTGACCATTTTGCCGATCAGGGCGGTGTAGCGTTCGTCTTCGGGGTGCACCATCACGGCCACGTCACCCAGCAGGGTTTCAGGGCGGGTGGTGGCCACGGTCAGGCTGCCCGAGCCATCGGCCAGCGGGTAGGCGATGTGCCACAGGCTGCCGTCTTCCTCTTCGCTTTCCACCTCGAGGTCGGACACAGCCGACATCAGCACCGGGTCCCAGTTGACCAGGCGCTTGCCGCGGTAGATCAGGCCTTGCTCGTACAGGCGCACAAAGGTGTCGGTCACCACGCTGGAGAGCTTGTCGTCCATCGTGAAGTACTCGCGGCTCCAGTCCACGCTGTCGCCCATGCGGCGCATCTGGGTGGTGATGGTGTTGCCGGATTTCTCCTTCCACTCCCACACCTTGCTGACGAAGTTCTTGCGGCCCAGGTCATGGCGGCTGAGCTTTTGCTCCTGCAGCTGGCGCTCCACCACGATCTGGGTGGCGATGCCCGCGTGGTCGGTGCCGGGCACCCAGACGGTGTTGAAGCCCTTCATGCGGTGGTAGCGCGTGAGGCTGTCCATGATGGTCTGGTTGAACGCGTGGCCCATGTGCAGCGTGCCGGTCACGTTGGGCGGCGGCAGCTGGATGGCGAACGAGGGGGCATCGGCCTGGGCCGCGCCGGTGCCGCGGAAGCCGGCGGCACCGTAGCCGCGCTTTTCCCATTCGGGGCCCCACTGGGCCTCGATGGCAGCAGGTTCAAAGGACTTCGAAAGGCTGTTCAGCCCGGGCTGTTGAATGGTGTCGCTCATGGCGTGGCAAATTGAAACGGCACCCTGGGGTGCCGTTGGAGACTGTTGCAGGATGAGGCCGATTTTAGCGGCCCGTCAGCCCATATCCCCAGCGGCTGCGCAGATTCGCATGGCTGGGCCCGTGCCGACGCACTGAACAGCACCTGCTATTGAAAATGAAGCGACCGTGCCGCCCTTGGCCAGCACGGCGCCGTGATGGCTGTCTGCCGCGCATTTCTGCCGCGCCTCCCGCCGACCTGGGCAGGTCACGGACGTCATGACCACGTCATGGCAGCATGTTTTGCTTGGGGCCGGCCCCCAGTTTCGCGGGGCTTTGGGAGGATCGGACGGGATGGGAATGCCGCTGAGGACCGCTGGCCGGTGGATCCGGTCCCATAATTGCGACCCTATGAACTCGATCGTCACGGATCATCGCCTGGTGCGGCCCAAGGCCTCGGGTGCGCGCCTGGTCACTGGGTGGGGCGCGGTGCTGATGGTGGCGTGCATGGGGCTCAACAGCCTGGTGGGCACGGCTTGGGCCGATCAAAGCACTGCCGCTGCTGCCGAGCCTGCGGTCAACCCGGCTGCGGCGCCGGATCACCCCTACAAACTCACCTTCGGCCTGTACCCGATGCAGGGGGGTGGGCTGCCCGCCAGCACCGGTGCCGATCTGAACCTGCGCTACGGCTACGGCAGTGGCAATGTCTGGCTGGGGCGCTACCAGGCCGATGGCCAGGGCACGCAATGGCGGGGTGGTTGGGATCGCTCGGTGCCGCTGCCCGGCGGCTGGCGCCTGCAGCCCTCTTTGCAACTGGCCTCGGGTGGCTTTGCCGGCGGCAGCGTGGGCCTGGAGCGGGGCGAGCGATGGGTGGCGGGTGCGGGCCTGGGTCGCACCAATCTGCGCCCCTATGTGAACCTCAATTTCGATCCCAACGATGCCTGGATGCTGTGGGCGGGCTACCACCCCACCGAGTCGCAGTCGCTGTCGGTGCTGGTGGTGCGTGACAACCGGCAGAACCCCGACCAGCAGCACATGCACCTGGTCTACCGCGGCCCTGTGGACGATGGCCTGCGGCTGACGGTGGATGTGCTGCGCAAGACGGGGCTGGTGGACGGGCAGGGCATCCGGCGCCTGGGTTGGTCGCTGGGGTTGGACGGGACGCGCACTTTTGTGCACCTGGCCTGGGATCCCAATGTCAACTTCAGCAGCCAGAACATGTGGCGCCTGTCCACGGGCTGGCGATTTTGAGGGAGGCAGAGCAGATGGACAGGATCGAAATCGACACTTCGGCCCAGGCCTTGCGCGTGCAGGCATTGGTGCGACGCGACACCGGGCAGGTGCTGAGCGCTGACGGCCTGTCCGAGTTGCTGGCTCTGACCGCCCATGGCGTGCAGGCCCCCTGGAGCGACCCGGTCCACCAGCGAGAGGTCACCGTGTTGCTGGCCGATCTGCGTGGTTTCACGGCGCTCACGGCCACCCAGCCTGCCGGGGTCATCATTGCGCTGCTGAACCGCTGCCTGGCGGTGATCAGTGAGGTGATCCTGCGTCACGGCGGCACCATCGACAAGTTCATGGGCGACTCGGTGATGGCCTTGTTCGGGGCGCCGCAAGGGCGCCCCGACGACGTGGAGAGGGCCCTGGTGTGTGCGGTCGAGATGCAACTCGCCATGGCCGAGCTCAACCAGGAGGGGCCGCGTCAGGGCCTGCCCGAACTGTACATGGGCATTGGCATCAACACGGGGCAGGTGATTGCGGGCCGCTTTGGTTCGGCCGCCTATTCGCAGTACACGGTGATCGGCGATGAGGTCAATCTGGCCTCGCGCATCGAATCCTTCAGCCTGCGCGGGCAGGTGCTGGTCAGCGAGCACACCTACCAGCGCTGTGCGCACCTGGTGGAGGCCTCCGGCCCCATGGAGGTGCACGTCAAGGGCAAGAGCGAAGCCGTGCGCGTGCGCGAGGTGGTGGCCATCCCGTCGCGCGGGCTGCATGTGCCGCGTGCCGAAGTGCGGCGCAGTCACCGTGTGGAGGTACGGCTGCCGTGCACGATGCAGGAACTGCAGCACAAGGTGGTGCTGCCGTCGCACTTGCCTGCCGTGATCATCGATGTAGGCTACTACGGCCTGCAGATTGAACTGGATCAGCCGCTGGAGCCCTTTGCCGAGCTGAAGCTGGAGTTTGCGCTGCTGCTGGTCGATTTCACGGTCAGCGACGTGTACGCCAAGGTGGTCAAGTGCCGCCCCAGCGAGGGGCGTTGGCGCGCGGGCCTGGAGTTCACCGCCATCGGTGTCGAGAGCAGCGCCCGCTTGCAGACCTTCGTCCAGTTGTTGGTGGCCGTGCGCTGAGGCGGCGCCAGCGCCCGGCAGGCGCAAAAAAACCGCCGGCGCCCGGTGGGCTGCGGCGGCTGGTTCAGGCCGGCCTCTGCGAGGCCAGCGGGCCGTTTACTGCTTGACGGCTTCGACCTGCACCACCAGGTGCACGTTCTTTGGGAAGCCCCAGTCGATGCCGTAGTTCATGCCCCATTGGGTGCGGTCGATGGTGGCTTCGAAGTCGCCACCGCACACTTCACGCTTGAGCATGGGGCTTTGGTAGCAGTTGAACTGCTTGGCGGTCAGGGTCAGGGGGGCGGTCTTGCCCAGCAGGGTCAGGTTGCCAGCCACGCTCGTCACCTTGTCGCCGTCAAAGGTGAACTTGTCACCCACGAACTTGAAGGTGGGGAACTGCGGTGCATTGAACAGGTCGGCGCTTTGCAGGTGCTTGTCGAAGGCAGCGGTGCCGCTGTTGATCGAGGTGGCATCGAAGGTGATCTCGACCTTGCCGGTCTTGGCGGCCTTGTCCAGTTGCACGGAGCCTTCCTTCTTGTCGAAGCGGCCCCGGTTCACGGCAGCACCGAAGTGGCTGATTTCGAAGGTCGCGAAGGTGTGGGTCGGGTCAATGCCGTAGGTGGCAGTTTCAGCCTGGGCCAGGCCGGCAGAGAGGGCGGCCGCAGCGGCCAGGGCGATCATCGAAATACGCATGGTTGAAAACTCCTGTTGGGAATGGGTGAAAAAGAAAAACAGACGTGATTCAGAGAGCGGTGCGGATCAGAGCTTGTTCACACCGGTCAGGGCAAACTTGAACTTCACCTGCACGTCGTCGGCCACCATGCCGGTGTCCGACCACTCGCCTTCGCCGATCTTGAAGACCAGGCGCTTGATCGGCAGCACGCCGGTGGCCAGGGTGGTGGCGCCGTTCTGGGTCAGGGTCAAGGGCACGACCACATCTTGAGCATGGCCCTTGATGCTCAGCTTGCCGCTGATCTCAAACTTGCCACCGCCCAGGCCCTTGGCCGAGGTGGACTGGAAGGTGGCCTGCGGGAACTTGGCGGTGTTGAACCAGGGGGCCTTGGGCAGCTCGGCATCGCTTTCAGGCACGCCCAGGGTGGCGCTGGCCACATCCACCGTCATGGCGATCTTGCTGGTTTCGGGCTTGGCCGGGTCGAAGTTGAGCTGGGCATCGAACTTCTTGAAGCGGCCTTCGACCGGCACGCCCATCTGCTTGCTCACAAACACGATCTCGCTCTGGGCGGGCACCAGCTTCTGGTCGGCATGGGCTGGCGAAAAGGCGGCGATGGCGCTCAGGGCCAGGGAGGCGGCGAGGGCGCGCTTGAAAATCATGGTCATGGTTCACTCCTGTTGCGGCCCGCAGGCCGGCTGGAAAAATGGGAAATCAGAGAGCCGAAAAAGGGGGGGGGCGTGCTTCAGCCACGGCCCGGCAGCATGCGGTTGATCAGGCCGTCGCGGTCGATCAACTGGTGCTTGAAGGCGGCGGCCACGTGCAGGGCGGCCAGGCCGGCCAGGGCCCAGGCAGCGATTTCGTGCCAGGGCTTGATCAACTCGGCCAGGGGCTTGTCGGGGGCCACCAGGTCGGGCAGGGGCAGCACGCCGAACAGCACCACCGGAAAGCCGGCGGCCGAGCTGTAGGCCCAGCCAATCAGCGGCACGGCAAAGAACAGCAGGTACAGCAGGTGGTGCGTGCCATGGTGGGCCACGCGCTGCCAGGCCGGCATGGCCTGTTCGATGGTCGCGGGCAGCTCGGGCGGGCGGTGGGTGACGCGCCACAGCAGCCGCAGCACCGACAGGATCAGGATCGACATGCCGGCCCATTTGTGCCAGCTGTAGTACTTGAGGCGTTGGGGAGAGAAGGGCAAATCGGCCATGTACAGGCCGAGGCAGAAGGTGCCCAGCAGCGCAGCGGCCAGCAGCCAGTGCAAGGCCATCGCCAGCGCGCTGTAGCGCTTGGGGGAGCCGTTTGAAACAGAGGTCATGAATGAAACCCGGATTGAAGACGGTGTGTGGACTGTTTGATCAACAACAAGTTCCTGAACTGTCTGCAGTGTAGGAAGCGCGTCTGCCTCCGGGTTTCAGCGTGATTGACGCTTCAATTCAAAAAAATTGAATGCTCCAGCCCCTGGAGCCGGGGTGCCAGCGCCCTCAGGGGCAGAGCGCTGCGTTGCGCCAGGCGGCGGCGGCGGCGGGCTCGTCGCCACGGCGTTCAGCCAGCAGGGCCAGCGCCCGCCAGGCATTGCGCTGCAGGGGCCCGGCCTCCAGGTGCTGGCTGGCCTGGGTCAGCAGTTGCTGGGCCTTGCCCCACAGCTGGCGCTTCAGGCAGGCCACACCGGCCAGGTACTCCAGCCGGGCGTTGCGCGGGTTGGCCTGCTGGGCACTTTCGATGCGTGCCAGCCAGGGGGCATCCAGCGATTCCATGCTGTTTTCCAGGGCCTCGACCAACTTCTGCTGCAGGTGCTCCGGCAGCGAGTCGGGCAGGCTGACCATGCGCTCCCACACCGGCAGCAGCCAGTGCCGGGCGTGTGCGTCGTCGCCCCCGAGCTGGCTCAGGCGATGCGCGGCCTGCAGGGCCAGTTCAGGCATCTGGCGTTCTGCCGGGTCGAGCTGCTGCCAGACCTGCTGCAGCTGGGCCGGGTCGTGGGCCGAGTTCAGCAGTTCGGCCGCCAGCCCGCGCACGATGCTCTGGGCGGCCGCGGTGGAGAAGGCGCGGTGCTTGGCCAGCAGGCGGGCGGTTTCCAGGGCCACCAGGGTCTGACCGGCCAGGCGCGCGGCCTTGAGCCGGGTGCGCAGCGCGATGGTGCGCCGCGAGGCGCCCTGGGGCAGCTCTTCCAGCCGGGCCAGGGCCCCGGAGGCGTCGCGGTCGTCCAGCATCCAGCGCGCCGAGCGCAGCTGGGCGCCTTCGTGCAGTTCCTGGGTCTGGGCGTTCTGACGCAGGGCGGTTTCTTCCAGCGCCTGGCGCAGGTGCTCATCGCGCCGGCTGCGGTCTTGCAGCGCGTGGGCACCGTCGGCGGCCACCAGGTGGGCCAGGGTGCGCAGCTGGGGGCCGGCAGCGCCGTAGTGGGCACTGGCGCTGAGCGACTGCTCCTGCGCCAGCGCCGCCTCGGCCGCCTTGCTGGCCCGCACGAAGCGGCCCGAAAGCAGATGGGTCATGGCGTCCAGCAGGGCGCCGTGCATGGCGCGCTCTTTCTGCTGCAGGCGCCAGCGGCGGGCGTGGTGGGGCATGTCGAACAGGGCGGCCAGGGCCTGCAGGGCGGCATGCAAGACCACGAAGCCGCCGACCAGCAGCAGCAACACCATGTTCAGGGACAGGTCGATCCGGTACGGTGGCCAGAACAGGGTCACCGTGCCCTGGTTGTTGCCGGCAAACAAGGCCATGGCGACGGCAATGCCGAACAGGGCCAGAAACCACAAGGCTGCGCGCATGGTGGGCCTCTTTTCCTCAGCGGCCCGCGGCGGCGGTGGCCAGCGCGGTCAGGGTTTCGTCCAGGCGCGGCAACTCCACCGCCTTGAGCTGGCCTTGCAGCTGCAGCAGCAGGGTGGCTGCGCTCTGGGTGCGGCGCGAGGCCGGGTCGAAATACTTGTTGATCTGGGTGGCGGCGGCGGCCAGGTCGGCGCGGGCCGATTCGGTCTGGCGGGCCAGCACGCCCAGGCGGGCGTTGAGCAACTTCAGCTTGAGGTTCTCACGCAGGAAAAAGCTCTGCTCAGGCGCCAGCAGGGCGGCCTCGGGCTGGTCGATGCGGCTCACGCGCACCAGGTTGCGCATCTCGTCGCGCACCAGGGCCAGGGCCTTGCCGGCGGTGTTGTTCCACCAGTCCTGGGCCTGGGCCGCGGCGCCGGCCGGGGCGGTGCCGTTGGCGGGCGGGGCGGGGCGGCGCCCCGGGGCGTTGGCAACGGCATTGAGCACGGGCAGATCGTCGACCTGGCGGGCCAGCTCGTCCAGGCGGGCCAGCAGGCCGGGCGTGTCGGTCACGCTGGCCGACTTGATGCGGTCGCTGTCGTGCTGGATGGCGCGCTGCAAGGGGGCCAGCCGGGGCTGGGCCGCGCGGGCGATGCGCTGGTCGGCGGTCTTGAGGGCGGCCAGCATGGGCTCGACGCTGCCGGTCAGCTGGGCCTGTTGCTGGGCCAGGCGCAGCGAGGATTCGATGTCGACCACCAGGTTCTCGTCGCGCGAGCGCGACAGGCTTTGCATCAGCTCTTCGAGCTGGGTGCGCTGCAGGGCCACTTCGCTGAGCCGGGTTTCATTGACGCTGACCCGGGCCGAGGCATCGCGGGCCAGCTCCTGGGCCTGGCGGGCCAGGGCGCGGGCTTCGATGGCCTGGCTGCTGCTGTCGGCAGACTGGCGGGCCAGCTGCTCCTGCAGGTTGCCGAGCTTCTGCCACAGCGAAACACTGGCCACCAAGGCCAGGCCGGCCACGGCCAGAGCGGCCCAGGTCAAGGCCTGCCCAGGTCTGCTGCGGACGCCACGGGCGGCGCGGGGCGCGGCCGGGGCGTGCGCCGCGGGCTGGGGCTGACGGGACTCGTCGGGCGGGGTTTCGATCGGGGGCACTGAACTCATGTCAGGGATTCTATCGAGGCCGCCACGTCATCCAGCGTCGGTCGGGTGGCGTGGACCTGGCCGAAGCCGGCGCGGGCGGCTGCTTCGGCGATGCGCGGGTGCGTCACCAGGGCGCGGGCCCGCTCCCAGCCGGCCTCGGGCAGCCAGCTCTGCAGGTTGCGCACCGCCTCCGAACTGCTGAACAGCCAGACCGTGCCATCGCTGGCCGCGGCCAGGGCGCGTTCGCGCAAAACCCCGCCATGGGCCGGCGGGCGGCGTTCGTAGGCCACGTGGTGGCTGACCTGGCCGCCGGCCTCGGTGATGCGCTGGCTCAGCCATTCGCGCCCCGAACCTCGGCCGGCCTGTTCCGGGGGCAGGGCGGCGGCGGGGTCGGCGGGGGCGTCGACGCCGCGCACGATCAGCACCGGGTCGCCGGGGCCGATCTGCGCCTGCACCAGGGGCCACAGGTGTTCCGAGTCGAACTGGCCCGCTTCGGCGGGTGGGGTGGCGATGCGTTCGGGGGGTACGCCGGCGGCCAGCAGGGCGCGGGCCGTGCCCGGCCCGGGGGCCCAGCAGTGCGCCTGGCTCAGGCAGGCCTGGGCGCCGGGCGTGCTGGCAAAGTGCTGTACCGCATTGCCGCTGACGAACATCAGCGCCCGCCAGCGGGTCGCAGCCAGGTGCTGCAGGCCGGCGCGCGGGGCGGCGATCTCGATCAGGGGCAGGGCCTCGGCCTGCAGGCCGCGCAGGCCCAGTTGCCGGGCCCAGTCACTGGCCTCGGGCTCGGGCCGGGTGACCAGGACGCGCGGGGCGGGCATGGGGTGGCGGGTGTTCAGGGGTGTCAGGGCGTGTCAGGCGTGGGCAGCACGCGGCGTGCGCCACCGGCTTGCAGCAGCTCGGCCACTTCTTCGCCCAGTTCGGCGGCGCTGGCCAGCGAATCCAGGCTGCGCTGGCCGCTGGCGCGCACCAGGGCCACACTGGCGCTGTCCGGGTCGCCCCAGGCGGCGCGCAGGCGCAGCTCGTCGCCATGCCATTCGCCGTGGGCGGCCAGGGGCATGGAGCAGCTGCCGCCCATGGCGCGGCTGACGGCGCGCTCGGCGGTCACGGTGAGCCAGGTGCGCTGGTGGGCCAGGGGGGCCAGTGCCGCGCGCAGGTCGGCGCGCCCGCTGCGGATCTCGATGCCCAGCGCGCCCTGGCCGGCCGCTGGCAGCATGTGGTCGGGCTCGAACACGGCGCGGATGCGTGCGGCCAGGCCCAGGCGCTTCAGGCCGGCGGCCGCCAGCACAATGCCGGCGTACTGGCCGTCGTCGAGCTTCTTGAGTCGGGTGTCGAGGTTGCCACGCAGGGGCTCGATGCGCAGGTCGGGGCGCAGCGCGCGCAGCAGCACCGTGCGGCGCAGGCTGGAGGTGCCCACCACGGCGCCTTCGGGCAATTCTTGCAACGAGGCGTATTGGGGCGAGACAAAGGCGTCGCGCGGGTCTTCGCGCTCCATCACACAGGCCAGCTCGAAGCCTTCGGGCAGGTCCATGGGCACATCCTTGAGCGAGTGCACGGCGATGTCGGCGCGGCCTTCTTCGAGGGCCACTTCAAGTTCTTTGACGAACAGGCCCTTGCCACCCACCTTGGACAGCGAGCGGTCCAGGATCTGGTCGCCCTTGGTGGTCATGCCCAGCAGGGTGACGGTGTGGCCGTGTGCCTCCAGCAGCGCCTTGACGTGTTCGGCCTGCCACAGGGCGAGCCGGCTTTCGCGGGTGGCGATCACGATCGGACCAAGTTGGGGTGCGACGATGGGGGCGGCTGGCTGGCTCAAGCTCGTAACCTTTTTGTAATCTTCAAGCGGTCTTGGATGCTAGCATGCCCCGCATTCCACTCTGAACCGACCGCCTGTGTTCCAGCGGTCGGTTCCGAGCCGCGCCCGCCACACCCTCTTGGAGACAGACGCATGAAACGATCCGACAAGGACCAGCCCCTGATTGACGACATCCGCCTCTTGGGGCGCATCCTGGGGGACGTGATCCGGGAGCAGGAGGGCGTGGCCGCCTACGAACTGGTGGAGCAGGTGCGCAAGCTGTCGGTGGCGTTCCGCCGCGATGCCGACCAGGAAGCCGACCGGGCGCTGAAGAAGCTGCTCAAGTCGCTGTCGGGCGACCAGACCGTGAGCGTGATCCGCGCCTTCACCTATTTCAGCCACCTGGCCAACCTGGCCGAAGACCGGCACCACATCCGCCGCCGCACGGTGCACGAACGCGCCGGCGACACGCAGGAGGGCAGCATCGAAGTGGCCATGGCGCGCCTGCGCTGGGCCGGCATCGCCCCCAAGACCATCTCGCAGACCCTGGCGCAGAGTTATGTGGCGCCGGTGCTCACCGCCCACCCGACCGAGGTGCAGCGCAAGAGCATCCTGGACGCCGAGCGCGACATTGCGCAGCTGCTGACGGCGCGCGACGAGATCCGGCTGCGCGCGCTGGTCTACAACACCTCCAAGGATGCCCTCACCCCGCGTGAACTGGCCGCCAACGAGGCCTTGCTGCGCGCCCGCGTGATGCAGCTGTGGCACACCCGACTGCTGCGCTACTCCAAGCTCACCGTGGCCGACGAGATCGAGAACGCACTGAGCTACTACGAGGCCACCTTTTTGCGCGAGATCCCCAAGCTGTATGCCGATCTGGAGCGCGAGTTGGGCAACCACCCGGTGGCCACCTTCTTCCGCATGGGGCAGTGGATCGGCGGCGACCGCGACGGCAACCCCAACGTCAGTGCTGCCACACTGGAGTACGCGCTCAAGCGCCAGGCCGAGGTGGCGCTGCGCCACTACCTGACCGAGGTGCATTACCTGGGCGGCGAGTTGTCGATGTCGGCCCGCCTGGTGGGCGTGACGCCCGAGATGCAGGCCCTGGCCGAGCGCTCGCCCGACACCAACGAGCACCGCCAGGACGAGCCCTACCGCCGCGCCCTGACCGGTGTCTACGCCCGCCTGGCCGCCAGCCTGAAGGACCTGACCGGGGGCGATGCCGCCCGCCACGCCGTGGCGCCGCAGAACGCCTACCCCGATGCGGCCGATTTTCTGGCCGATCTGCGCGTGATCGAGGCCTCCTTGAACGCCCACCACGGCGAGGCCCTGGTCAATGAGCGGCTGCACCCCCTGATCCGCGCGGTCGAGGTGTTCGGCTTTCACCTGGCCACGGTCGATCTGCGCCAGAGCTCGGACAAGCACGAAGAGGTGGTGGCCGAGCTGCTGGCCACGGCCCGCATCGAGCCCGACTACAGCAGCCTGCAGGAGGCGGCCAAGCGCGCCCTGCTGGTCAAGCTGCTCAACGACGCCCGCCCGCTGCGTGTGATGGGGGCCCCCTATTCGGCCCATGCCCGCAGCGAGCTGGCCATCTTCGAGGCGGCCCGCGTGATGCGCCAGCGTTACGGCCACCAGGCCATTCGCCACTACATCATCAGCCACACCGAGACCGTCAGCGACCTGCTGGAGGTGATGCTGCTGCAAAAAGAGGTGGGCCTGGTGCGTGGCCTGCTGCAGGAGACCACGGCCGGCGTGACGCCCGCTGTCAGCGACCTGATCGTGGTGCCCTTGTTCGAGACCATCGAAGACCTGCGCAATGCCGCGCCCATCATGCGCGAGTTCTATGCCCTGCCGGGCATGGCCGAGCTGGTGCAGCGCAGCGGGGGCGAGCAGGACATCATGCTGGGCTACTCCGACAGCAACAAGGACGGCGGCATCTTCACCAGCAACTGGGAGCTCTACCGGGCCGAGATCGCCCTGGTCGATCTGTTCGAGGAGCTGGCGGCCAGCCACGGCATCCAGCTGCGCATGTTCCATGGCCGTGGCGGCACGGTGGGGCGTGGCGGCGGCCCGAGCTACCAGGCCATCCTGGCCCAGCCCCCCGGCACGGTGCGTGGCCAGATCCGCCTGACCGAGCAGGGCGAGGTGATCGGCTCGAAGTACGCCAACCCCGAGATTGGCCGGCGCAACCTCGAAACCCTGGTCGCCGCCACGCTGGAGGCCACACTGCTGCAGCCCACCAAGCCCGCCACCAAGGCCTTCCACCAGGCCGCGGCCGAGCTGTCGCAGGCCAGCATGGGGGCTTACCGGGCGCTGGTCTATGAAACCAACGGCTTCACCGACTATTTCTTCGGCTCCACACCGATCCGTGAGATTGCCGAGCTCAACATCGGCTCGCGCCCGGCCTCGCGCAAGGCCAGCCAGCGCATCGAAGACCTGCGCGCCATCCCCTGGGGCTTCAGCTGGGGCCAGTGCCGCCTCACCTTGCCGGGCTGGTTCGGTTTCGGTTCGGCCGTCGAGGCCTTCCTGGCCCGCCCGGCTGCTGCCGGCAAGGACGGTCGCAAGGAGGCGCTGGCCCTGCTGCAACGCATGTACCGCCAGTGGCCCTTCTTCCGCACCCTGTTGTCGAACATGGACATGGTGCTGGCCAAGAGCGATCTGGCCCTGGCCTCGCGCTATGCCGAACTGGTGAGCGATTCGCGCCTGCGCAAGAAGGTGTTCGCCATGATCGAGGCCGAATGGCACCGCACCGCCGAGGCCCTGACCCAGATCACCGGCGACAAGCAGCGCCTGGCGCACAACGAGGCGCTGGCGCGCTCCATCCGGCACCGCTTCCCCTACATCGACCCGCTGCACCACCTGCAGGTTGAGCTGGTGCGGCGTTACCGCTCGGGCAGCGATTCGGATGAGCGCGTGCAGACGGGTATCCACATCTCCATCAACGGGATTGCAGCCGGTTTGCGCAACACCGGTTGAGGGTGTGATGGAGGGCACCCGGGCCAGCTTGAGGCCGCTTGGGTGCACACTGGCGCGCAAATTGCAGTGAGACAGGGCAGGCCTTCGGGCCTGCTTTTGTTCTGGGCATTTCTGTTTTTTGCAACAAGGTATTCATCATGGTGGGCCCGATGTGGAGTCCGATGTGGCACTGGAATTGGCAGTCCGGCTGGCATTACAAATTTCTGCTCAAGGGCGTGCGCGCCCTGATCGCGCTGGGCACGGTGGTGGCCGGCGCCTGGTGGCTGGACGAGACGGCGGCGCTGATCCCGCTGGTGCTGGGTGTGAACGCCAGCGCCCTGGCCGAGACCGATGACAGCTGGCGCGGGCGCCTGCGCGCGCTGCTGATCACCTTGCTGTGCTTTGCCGCCATGGCGCTGGCGGTGCAGTTCACCCTGCACAGCAAGCCGGCCTTGATGGCGGTGCTGGCGCTGGCCGCGGTGGGCCTGGCCCTGCTGGGGGCGCTGAGCGAGAGCTACCGGGCCATCGGCTCGGCCACCTTGATCCTGGGCCTGTACACCGCCTTGGCCGCGCATGGCGACGAGGCTGCCGCCCCGGGCCTGCCGCACGCGCTGTTGTTGTTGGCCGGCGCGGCCTGGTATGGGCTGCTGTCGGTGTGCTGGGCGGCCTGGTTTCCCAACCTGCAGGTGGTGCAGAACCTGGCCTTGCTGTACGAGGCCCTGGGCGAGTACCTGCGCCTGAAGTCGCGCCTGTTCGAGCCCGTGCGCGGGGTGGACATCGAGCGCCGCCGCGTCGGCCTGGCGCTGCAGAACGGCCGCGTGGTGCAGGCCCTGAACCAGACCAAGGAAAGCCTGCTGAGCCGGCGCCCGCGCAACGCCGGCCCCACGCTGGAGACCGCCGGCCCGCGCTGGCTGCGTCTGGCCTTGCAGCAGTACCTGGTGGCGCAGGACCTGCACGAGCGGGCCAGCTCCTCGCATGAGAACTACGAGTTGCTGGCGCAGAGCTTCTTCCACAGCGATGTGCTGTACCGCTGCCAGCGCGTGCTGGCCGGGGTGGGGCAGGATTGCACCCGGCTGGCCCAGGCGCTGCGCCTGCAAGGCCCGGTCGAGGCGGTGAGCGCCAGCCAGCCGGCCCTGGAAGACCTGCAGGGCTCGATTGCGCTGCTGGAGTCCTTGCCCGAGCTGGCCTGGGCGCAGCGTGAGCCCGGCGCCGGGGCGCCGCTTGCGTTGCCCCGGCTCTTGCGCTCGTTGCGCGCGCTGGCACGCAACCTGGCGGGCATGCAGCAGGTGATCCGCAGCGCCTTGTGGCCCGAGCAATACCCCTTGCTGCAGGCCGACACCAGCCTGCTGGACCGGGGGCCGCGCAACCTGGCCGAGGCCTGGGGGCGCATCCGCCAGCAGTTCAGTGCCAGCTCGGTGTTGCTGCGCCATGGCCTGCGCCTGGCGGTGGCCCTGATGGTGGCCTTTGTCTGGATGACGGTGAGCGGCGATGAGCACGGTTTCTGGATCCTGCTCACCATCGTGTTCGTGTGCCGCCCCCATTACGGTGACACCCTGCGCCGCCTGGGCCAGCGGGTGGGCGGCACGGTGCTCGGGTTGATGGTGGGCTGGGCCCTGCTCAAGCTGTTTCCGGGGGTGTTGCTGCAGTCGGTGTTCACCGTGGCGGCCGGGGTGGTTTTTGTGGCGGCGCGCCAGACCCGTTACACCCTGGCCTCGGGGGCCATCACCATCCTGGTGTTGCTGGCCTTCAACCAGGTGGGCAATGGCTTCGACCTGATCTTGCCGCGCTTGTTGGACACCTTGATTGGCGCCCTGATCGCCGGCCTGACGGTCTGGCTGGTGCTGCCCGACTGGCAGTCGCGGCAACTGCCGAAACTGTCTGCACAGCTGCTGCGCAGCCAGGCCGCCTACCTGCGCGAGATCGCCCGCCAATACCAGTCGGGCAAGCGCGAGCACCTGGACTACCGGCTGGCGCGGCGCAATGCCCACAATGCCGATGCGGCGCTGTCCGGTGCCTTGAGCGAGGTGTTCAACGAGCCGGCCTACCTGCGGCGCCATGGCGCGGCCGGCATGCGCTTCATGGTGCAAGCCCACACCTTGTTGAATTACCTGTCGGCCCTGGGGGCGCACCGCCTGGAGGGCCAGGCCCAGGAGTTCGCGCCCGATGTGGTCCAGGCGGTCGACCTGTTGCTGAACACGCTGGCCGACACGGCCACCGCCATCGAAGGCGGGGTGCAGTCATTGGCGCCCGTCGATGCCGCCGCGCTGGCCTTGCCGGTTGCGGCCGACGCCGAGGCCGGGCCTGATCTGGTGCTGCGCTCGCAGCTGCATCTGGCGCTCAGCCTGGTGCCCGAGCTGCAACGCCAGGCGCTGGCGCTGGCGGGGCGCTGAAGGCATTCCCCCCGGATCGTGCGGGGGCGGCCGCTCATTCGGCCTGGATGCCGGCCCGCAGGGCAATGGCGCGCATGCGGGGCAGTTCGGCGTCGATCAGCTTGCTGACGGCCTGGGCCGAGGCCCAGTCCTTCTGCATCCCGGCGGCCAGCAGCTTGTCGCGCAGGTCGTTGTCGCTCATGGTCTCGGCCAGGGCCACCTGCAGGCGCTGGCGTGCGTCGGCCGGCAGGCCGCGCGGGGCCATCAGGGCCAGCCAGGCGTCAAAGGCGAAATCGGTGCCTGTGCTTTCGGCCACCGTGGGCACTTCGGGCAGCAGGGGGGAACGCTGGGGGCCGGTGAGCGCGATCACCTTGATCTTGCCGCTGCGCACATGCGGCAGGGCCGCGGCCACGGTGTCGATGCTGATGGGCACCTGGCCCCCGATCAGGTCGGTCATGGCGGGGGCGCTGCCTTTGTAGGGCACGTGCAGCAGCTTGATGCCCAGGGCGTTCCACACCAGTTCACCGGCAAAGTGCGAGCTGGTGCCGCTGCCGAACGAGGCGTAGGCGTAGCGATCGGGTGCCTGCTTCACGGCGCTCACCAGTTGCTTGAGCGTGTCGATCGGCACCTGCTTGTTGACCAGCACCGCCATGGGCACGCGCGCCGTCATGCCGATGGGCTCGAAGCTTTTCACCGGGTCGTAGGGCAGGCGTGGGTTGAGGGCCGGGTTCAGGGTGAAGGTGGAGCCTGAGCTGAGCAGCAGGGTGTAGCCATCGGCCGGGGCGTTGGCCACCACGGTGGCGCCGACCACGGTGCCGGCACCGGCCCGGTTGTCGATGACCACGGACTGGCCCAGGCGTTCGCCCAGCTTTTTGCCGATCAGGCGGCCGGCCACATCGGTGGCGCCGCCTGGCGGGAAGGGAATCACCAGTTGCAAGGGGTGGTTGGGAAAGGCCTGGGCCCGGGCCTGGCCCAGGGGGAGCAGGGAGGCGGCCAGGGCCTGGGTGAACTGACGCTTGGTGAGGTTCATGGTGTGGCAGCGAAAAGAAGGGCTTGAGGGGGGTGAGGTTCTCGGGCCCGCCGCGCCTGGGCAGGCCGGGCCCGGGCTCGTGGACCGAGCCTCAGGCCTTGTCGGGCGCTTGTCTCCTTGTCGCTGCGCGGCCGGCCCGCCAGGGGCTCCGCGCGCGGTGGGCGGTCTTGGCGGACCGCCCACCCTGGGATCAGCCGTTGCGGAACAGGAAGCTGTAGGCGTTGAGGGCCGGCACGCCGCCGAGGTGGGCGTACAGCACGCGCGAGCCGGCGGGGAATTCGCCGTTGCGCACCCTGTCAATCATCCCGTGCATCGATTTGCCTTCGTACACCGGGTCGGTCAGCATGCCTTCCTGACGGGCGCACAGGCGGATGGCTTCCAGCGTGCCTTCGTTGGGCAGGCCGTACTCGGGGCCGCCGTAGCGGGTGTCCAGCACCACGTCTTCGGCCGTGATCTCCTGGCCCAGCTCGACCAGCTTGGCGGTGTTCTGTGCAATGCGCAGCACCTGGGCGTGGGTTTGCTCAGGCTTGGCCGAGGCATCGATGCCGATCACGCGGCGTGCACGGCCGTCGGCGGCAAAGCCCACCACCATGCCGGCATGGGTGCTGCCGGTGACCGAGCAGACCACGATGTAGTCGAACTTGAAGCCCAGTTCGGCTTCCTGGGCACGCACTTCTTCGGCAAAGGCCACAAAGCCCAGGCCGCCGTAGGGGTGCTCGGAGCAGCCTGCAGGCACCGGGAACGGCTTGCCGCCGGCGCGGCGCACGTCTTCCATGGCTTGCTCCCAGCTGGGGCGGATGCCGATGTCAAAGCCGGCATCGTCCATGCGCACGTCGGCACCCATGATGCGCGACATCTCGATGTTGCCCACCCGGTCGTACACCGCGTCGCTGTAGTTGACCCAGTTTTCCTGCACCAGCACGCACTTCATGCCCAGGTGCGCCGCCACGGCCGCCACCTGGCGGGTCTGGTTCGACTGGATGCCGCCGATGGACACCAGGGTGTCGTAGCCGCCGGCAATCGCCTCCGGGATCAGGTATTCGAGCTTGCGCGTCTTGTTGCCGCCGAAGGCCAGGCCGCTGTTGCAGTCCTCGCGCTTGGCGTACAGCTCGACCTTGCCGCCCAGGTGGGCGCTCAGGCGTTTCAGGGGCTGGATCGGGCTGGGGCCGAAGGTCAGGGGATAGCGGGGGAATTTCTGCAGGTTCATGGTTTTCTCACGGGGTTGAAGGGTGGCGACCCAGGCCTCGAAGCTGGCGAACAGGCTTGGCATTGCAGCACCTTTCTTCGAGCGGGTTGGTGTGACAATGCTATGAAATATGTTGATTAACAGGATTGCGAAATAAGTCTGAAAAATCTTCAAATACATTGTCAAAATTTATTTATTGATTTGAAAAGTTCTTAAATTAAGAAATGAGCACAATAAAAGTTCGTTCAAAGAATGCCCATGAAGCGCCCGCCTCTGACCCCGTGAACAGCGAGCTGGACCGCACCGATCGCGCCTTGCTCAAGCTGCTGCAGCGCGATGCCTCGCTGTCGAACGTGGCCCTGGCCGAGAAGGTGCATCTGAGCCCGCCCGCCTGCCTGCGCCGGGTCGAGCGCCTGCGCCAGGCCGGCTACATCCAGCGCACCGTGGCCTTGCTCAACCCCCAGGCGCTGGGGGCCGGCATGGTGGTGCTGATCGGGGTGGTGCTGGACCGCTCCACGCCCGAGTCCTTCGAGGCGTTCGAGAAAGCGGCCGCCAAGATCTCGGGCTGCATGGAGTGCCACGTGGTCACCGGCGAGTTCGACTACTTCCTGCTGGTGCGCACGCGCAACAGCGAGACCTTCAACCAGTTGCACGCCGAACAACTGCTGTACCTGCCCGGGGTGCGGCAGATCCGCTCGTTCATGGGGCTCAAGCAGGTGCTGTCGACCACCCAGCTGCCCCTGTCTTGAGGAATGGCGGGCATTCCCGGCTTTCTTTGGCCGATGCGGCGGGTGCCGGGCCTTTAGCATCGGGTGCGATGACAAGCGTTAAAAGGTGTGTGAGCATGAAGCCAAGCTGTTGGACCCCTCTGGTGCTGGGTGCTGCCCTGCTGGCAGGCGGCTGCAGTTCGCTGGATGTGCCGCGCGCCGACAACTACCCGATCAGCAGCCAGAAAAAAGCCCGCTCGGTGCACCACTGGGATGTGCTGGCCGATGACTCGGCACGCCGAATCGCCGACAAGATCCGCAGCTACCCCATGGCCTTGCCGGCGGTGTATGTGGTGCCTGCGGCCCCGGGCTCGTTCAACCAGAGCTTTCGCGAACTGCTGCTGACCCGGCTGGTGGACCATGGCGCCATCGTGTCGCGCCAACCCGGGCCATTGGTGGTGCGCTTTGAAACCCAGTTGATCGAACACCCCAGTGGGGTGGAGAACCAGAGCCCGATGCCCGCCCTGGGCCTGGCTGCGGGCATCTCGGTGGTGCGCGATCTGTATGCCTATGACCACGTGACCGGCAACTATGTGGGCAGCCTGATGACGCTGGGGGCGATCACCGATCTGTCGCGCCGCTGGCGTGACGGCACGGCCGCCGGCGGCCCCACCCGCACCGAGGTGCTGATCACCACCTCCCTGGAGCGCGAGGACACTTTTCTGGCCCGCACTTCCGACGTCTATTACATCGATGGTGAAGATGGGGGCCTGTACGTGCCCAAGCCGATCAAGGCGGCCGATGCCGGTCCGCCCCCGGTGGCCACACGCAACTGGAAGGTGGTGGGCCCATGACGCAGCCTCGACGTCGCCGTGTGCTTGGCTTGGCCGTGGCGGGTGCGGCCGCGGCCGCCCTGGGCCTGGCGGCCTGCTCGTCGACCCCGCCGGTGGACGAGAACGTGCGCACCGACCTGATCGACGTCAACTACAAGGCAGCCGACGCCCTGGTGGCCGGGCTGCAACTGGACCGCAAGCAGCCTTTGCTGGTGGCCACCTTTGTGAATCTCGAGGTGTTGACCGAGTCCTCCCGCCTGGGACGCCTGTTCTCCGAGCTGGTGGGCGGGCGCCTGGCCCAGCGCGGCTACGCGGTGAAAGAACTCAAGCTGCGCGAGAACCTGTTCATGAAGGCCTCGCAAGGCGCGCTGCTGCTGTCGCGCGAGGTGCAGGACATCAGCCAGACCCAGGCTGCCCAGGCCGTCATCGTGGGCACCTACACCTCATCGGGCAAGATGCTCTACCTCAGCGTGAAACTGGTGGTGCCCGAGGGCAATGTGGTGCTGGCCGCACATGACTACGCCATGCCGATCGACGCCAACATCAAGGGCCTGCTCAAATAGACCGGGCTTTGGCCCCCAGACAAAACGCCCCGCGGCGCAAGCCGGCGGGGCGTTTTGTCTTGTGGGGAGGAGAGGTGTCAGTGCACCATGAGTGCGCCGCTGGCCTTGCTCTTGCCGGCGCGTGCCGGGGGGTTGCACAGGCCGCACAGGAAGTGGCGTGCGTTCTCGTAGGGCTCGGTGACGAACTTGCCGGCGCAGCGCGAGCAGGCGGTCATGGTGAGCATGTCGGCGTCGACGAACTTGACCAGGCGCCAGGCGCGGGTGAAGGACAGCAGGGGCTCGATCTCGGCGGCCTGGACCTGCTCGTTGTACAGGCGCCAGGCCTTGGTGAGCAGGTCGATGCTGTCCATGTCGGCGGCCTTGGACAGGTACTCGTAGATGTTGAGGAACAGCGAGGAGTGGATGTTCTCCTGCCAGGTGAGGAACCAGTCGGTGGAGAAGGGCAACTGGCCCTTGGAGGGGGACTTGCCGGCGATCTCTTTGTACAGGCGGATGAGGCGCTCGTAGGAGAGGGAGGTTTCGGATTCGAGGACCTGCATGCGGGCGCCCATGCGGATGAGCATGGCGGCGCGCTCGATCTGGCG
>NZ_KB906289.1 GCF_000381265.1 Curvibacter lanceolatus ATCC 14669 | reverse complement strand
CCAGATTGAAGGCGAAGCCGCGGTTGGAGGTGTCGCCGAAGAAGGTGCTGTAGACCGCAAACAGCAAACCGATTGCGAAATAGCCGAGCAAAAGCTTGTGCTTCAACTTCATGAGTCAAAGATCTCCCTAAACGTGCCGATGAACGAATCCGAGGCATGGCGAAGCTGGGCGCCGGCCGGATGTCATGCGGAGATCACGGCTCAATATGAGAAGCAAACTCCGTAGATGCAAATGTATCAGAATCGGATGCTTGGGATGTGTCTGCAAAGCCATCAGGTCCCACCCGTTTGCCCGATCCCGACAACCTCCGTGAGGTGTTCGCGTATTGGGTGCGCCTGCTCCGGGTGCAAAAGGGTTGGTCGCAGGAGCGACTGGCGATGGAATGTGAATTGGACCGGACCTATGTGTCCGCGGTTGAGCGATCGCGTTGGAACGTCTCGCTGTCCAACATCGAGCGACTGGCGCAGGCCCTGGATGTGGCGCCTTGGATCTTGCTCAAACCCCCGGAGGGGTTTGAACCAGAACTGACCATTGAGCGCTTGTCCAAATAGGGCACGAGGATGTTCAGGAAATGAGGCTGAGCCCCAATCCTTGGGGAATTCACCGGGATACGTACGTTGATCGTTTAGACTCATTTGTAATTCAGCTGAGCTCCCTCAGCTTGAAATTGACATGGCTTCGGAGTAGTGATCATGGTGACTCGTACCCCAAATCAGACCCAACCTGTACTTGTTCAGTCGCGGGTTGACACTGGAGTTGGCTTTTTCACACACCACGGTGTTTGGGCTCCTGGGGTTCGCTTGTTTCGCAAGCTCCAATTCGGGGCCAAGGCATGCTGGATCTCCCTTGCGTTTCTCGTACCTTTGTTGTTGTTGGCCGCGGCTTATATCCGCACCAGCCAAGCGACGATCAATTTCGCAGAGCATGAATTGCAAGGCGTGGCAGTGATTGCGCAGATCGAGCCCTGGCTAATTGAAGTGCAAAAACAGCGCCGATTGGTTTTGTCGGGGTTGAGCAAAGCGCCAGACATGGATGCAATTGCAGCCCGCCTCGACACCGTCAAAGCACAGGTCAGTGGTAGTGCTGCATCGCTGGACCTGAGTGCAGAGTTTTCCAAGGTGAGTCAGATCCATGAGGCCTTGCGTTCCAAGGCAAACGTCGGTGTCCTAGATGAGTTAGAGGCGGTTCTTCAGACCTATGTCGACGCTGTTCGCGATCTGCGGGTCACCGTCATGGATCGTTCGGAACTCACGTTAGATCCGGATCAGGATACCTACTACCTGATGACCTTAGCCACGGAGGTCGTGTCAGACGTCATTGAGCCTATTTCGCGATCTCGGGCAATTTCGGGGATGCTCGAACGAAAGGGCGGGACTGATCCAGAGTTGCAGCGAAAGCTTTATGGAATCTGGTTTCTGGGGAGCGACAAACTCAAAGCGATAGGACAAGCAGCTCAGCGAGCAGGCGAGGCTAATCCAGAAGTGGTCCGTCGGGTTCGGGCTGCTGAGGCTGCTGCTGATTCCCAGGCTTTCTTGGCTGAGGCCTCCAAGACCTGGTTCGAAGGGGAATTCAAAGCCGAGGTGGAAAAACTCGCTGTCCCAGGGCAGAAAGCCGTCGATAGCCTCAGGGGTGTTAGCTCAGAAAGCCTCAAACTTCTTGAAGAGCTATTGCAGGCACGCATTGATCGGACGGTTGACGAGCGGCGGAGGTTGCTGGTGTTGTCCACAATTTTTCTGCTGGCCGCCGCATATCTTTTCTACGCATTTTTTTTGGTGATGCGCGGTGGCCTGCAGGAGGTGACTCGCCATTTGGAAGCCATGACCGAGGGCGATTTGACAACGTCTCCGAAGCCCTGGGGGCGTGACGAAGCTGCTCAATTAATGTTGATGTTGTCAAAAATGCAGGAGAGCTTGCGAAGCATGGTGCTACAAGTTCGGCGCTCTTCGGATGAAATTGTGCATTCCAGCACTGAAATCGCTGAGGGTTCTATGGACCTCTCTGCTCGAACCGAACAGACCGCTGCGAACTTGGAGCAATCTGCAGCAGCGATGGAGGAGATTGGTGCGACAGTGCGACAGACCTCTGACCATACGCAGGAAGCAACGCGCATCGCAGCACAAAACGCCGTTATTGCGGGGCGCGGCGGCGAAGTGATCGGTAACATGGTCAACACCATGGAGAACATTCAAGCCTCCTCCAAGAAGATCGAGGACATCATTGGCGTGATTGATGGGATCGCGTTCCAGACCAACATTCTGGCGTTGAATGCGGCGGTCGAGGCGGCCCGGGCCGGGGAGCAGGGAAGGGGCTTCGCGGTGGTGGCCAGCGAAGTTCGAAGTTTGGCGGGGCGCTCAGCATCGGCTGCCAGGGAGATCAAAAGTCTCATCAACGCAAGCGTTGAGCAGGTTGATGGAGGCACGGAGATCGTGCGTGAGGCCGGGAGCACGATGCAGGAAATCGTGACGAGCGCTCAACGAGTCAATGAGTTGTTGAGCTACATCGCGTCGGGATCCGTTGAACAAACGCAGGGAATTGGGCAAGTCAGCGAAGCCGTTCAGGACCTGGATCGGGCGACTCAACAAAACGCAGCGCTTGTTGAAGAAACTGCGGCTGGGGCGTCCGCTTTGCGAGACCAGGCATTGGCGTTGGCGCAAGAGGTGGCTCGCTTCAGGGTCCCTGAGGGGCTGACGCTAGAGGCCCGCGAGGAACTGCGAATTGACGATTTGGACATTGATAGCGCCATTGAGGCCCATCGGCAGTGGAAGGTCAAATTGCGTACAGCCATCGAGCACCAGTCACAGCTTGACGCTGAAACGATCAGTTGCGATGACCGTTGCCCACTTGGGAAATGGCTGTATGGTCCTGGCGGACATCGTCTGGGAAGTCGTCCGAGCTTTGTGCAGTTGCTGGAGGAGCACAAGGTCTTTCATCAAGCGGCAGGGGATGTCGCTAAACGAATCAATTCCGGAGCATATTCGCAAGCCCAGCGGATGTTGGGTGCGGGATCTGAATTTGCAATTGCCTCGACAGCCGTGACGACTGCTTTGGCCAGAGTCAAGCGGGGCGTATGAGGGTGTTCGGAAAACGTCAATGTTGATCAGGAGGATTGGGTGGGGGCACCCATGTCCATGTTGAACGGCTCTTTCCGTGCCCGTTTGACGGCATACATTGCCTGGTCAGCTGCATCTATCAACGCTGCCGCCGTTTGGGCTTGTTCCGGGAAAAAGGCCACGCCTGCGCTGGCTCGGACTTGCGTGACTCGCCCACCTTTGAGTGGGATGGGTTTCTCAAGCTCCATCATCGCTCTGTCCAATATGAACGTGATTTGATCGCTTGGATTGATCTGCGTGAGCAATACGACGAATTCATCCCCACCAAGACGTGCGACGGTGTCGATGGTTCGCACGCTACGCGACAGCCGGGCTGCTACGGCCAACAAAACTTCGTCGCCAGCTTCGTGGCCAAGCTGATCATTGATGGCTTTGAACCCATCCAAATCCAGAAAGCACAGCGCAACCTGTTGTTTCTGTCGAGTGGCGTTGGCCATGGCTTGCTCCAACCGTTGATTGAGGAGAACTCGATTGGCAAGCCCGGTCAGTGGATCATGAAACGCCATCGTGGCAATTTCATCATGGCGGGATTTCATCTGGGTGATGTCGAGCAACATCCAGATGCTTTCCTTGGTCGTCGTGGACAGCATTGCGCCACTCAAGTCAATCCAGAGCACGGAGCCTGATTTGTGGCGCATTGGTAGTTGCGTGCGATAGGTGCCCCCTGATGTAAGAATCGGGTAGGCCTCGCGTCCAATGCGAGCGAATGTGTCATTATCGAAGTAGACCTCGCGCGCGGATCGTCCGATGGCTTCTCCAGCAACACCTCCAAAAATGTGCGTGAATGCTTGGTTGTGCCAAAGTGCATGTCGCCCACGCAACTTGACGATTCCCACCAAGTCGTTGTCCAGCATCAGATGCTGCTGACGATTGACTTGTTCAAGCTCCCGTGTCCGCTCGCTAACCCTTTGCTCCAACTGATGCCGAAGCTCTCCCAAGGCCAATTCAGCGTTGCGCCGAGCAGTGATATCTTCAATCACGAGAATCAGACCTGAAGCTGACCCTGTACCCGTTTCAGTACCACTCAGAGGTAGAAACTTCCGGCTTCTCTGACATCGCAGTTGCTGCCTGCAGGCAGCAACTGCGGGCGAATTCAGCGGGTGTGGCCCACTCCAGCGCAGAGTGGGGACGACTCTCGTTGTAGTACCTGCGCCACGCTTCGATTTTGGTCTTTGCATCCGCCAATGACAAGAACCAACTCGCGTTCAGGCACTCCTGCCGCAGTCGACCATTGAAGCTCTCCACTGCCGCGTTGTCTGTCGGCTTGCCTGGCCGGCTGAAGTCCAACTCAACGCCGCGCTCGTAAGCCCATTTGTCCATCACCTTGGAGATGAACTCGCTTCCGTTGTCTGTCTTGATCGTGCCTGGCAGGCCACGTTGGACACAGACGTCGCTGAGCGTTCGCACGACATCTTCCCCCTTCAAGCTCTGGCCAACCTCGATGGCCAGGCACTCCCTGGTGAACAGATCTACGACCGTCAGCATGCGCAGCTTTCGGCCATCAAACAAGGCATCGGCCACGAAGTCCATGCTCCAGATTTCATTCATGGCGTGGGCCAACTGCTTAGGCTGGCGTAGCTTGGCCGCTTTGTTGCGCCGCGGCCTTTTCAGGCGCAGCGACAGACCTTCTTCCCTGTACAAGCGGTAGACCCGTTTGACGTTGTCCCTGTGGCCCTCGCGGCGAAGCATCACGTGCACCCGGCGGTAACCATAGTGCACTCTCGTGTCGGTGATCTCCTTGATGCGCATCTTCAGTGCCGACTCGTCCTTCTTGACCGCTTTGTACAGGTAGGTCGAGGTCGACATCTTCACCACACGCAACGCATTGCGTTGGCTGCATCCAAAGCGCTGCATCAATTCGGGCACCAACGCGCGCCGCTGCGAAGGCCTCAAAGCTTTTTTGCAACGACTGCCTGCAACATCGCCTTGTCCAGGCTCAGATCGGCCACGATCTGCTTGAGCTTGCGGTTTTCCTCTTCGAGTTGCCGCAGTCGACGCAGCTCCGAGGGACCCACGCCTGCGTACTTCTTACGCCACACATAGAACGTCGCATCGCTGATGCCCATCTTGCGGCATACCTCCTCGACGCTGATTCCCAACTCAGCTTGCTTGAGTGCGAACGCGATCTGATCTTCAGTGAACCTGCTCTTTTTCATGACATGCTCCTGGCCCAAAACAGGCCTTCATCATGCCGGCAGCTCTGTTACCAAACGGTACTAAAACATGGGACAGGGTCAGGTTCGATCTGGCCCCCAGAAGTTGGGCTGGGAACATCGCCTCACTTGCAGACGCAGCACCAGGCGATACAGCTCCCCATCACTCGAATGGTGTGCTGCACGGATACGAACCGGTGACGATGTACGCAGCATTGACCATTGATTGCGCGAATCAGCCGCTTGCGGGATTTCGAGGGGCTGCCAATTTCGCGACCTTCGAGCACGGCTATCCAGGTAGTGACGTCGGTGGCAATTCAATGACAAATGTGCATCCTCGACCTGGTTCTGAGTACAGTGACACTTCACCTCCATGAAGTCTGGCAACGTGTTGGGTGATCCAAAGACCCAACCCGAAACCTTGAGCTTTGTCGTTGTAGTGGCCACGTTCGAACTTGTCAAAGATGCGTGATTGCGTTTGGTGGTCCAGTCCCGTACCTTGATCGCTGACAGACAATTGAAGCCAGCCTCGAGTGTCCTGCGCTGCACAGACGCCCACCTTGCCCTGCCGAGCGTATTTGACTGCGTTATCAATCAGGTTGGAGAGAGCCATTCGAAGCAAAGTTGGGTCGCCGATCCAGACTGGTAGATCGTGCGCCAATGAAAGATCAAGCCAATGCCTCGGCGACCAGTGAACCAGCTGGGTGGCTTCATTCACCAGATCTGCCAGGTTGAATTCGGCGCTAACCAATTGCAATCCACCGGCGCGAAAACGTTCACTGCACAGGCTGTTGTCGACCAGGGCACTTAGGCGCCGGCAGGCGCGACGGATTTGCGCTGCTTGCTCGATTTGCCGTTTGATATCGAGCTCCGGAAAGCTCATTTGCTCGGTGGCCGCGCTATCAATGATCGTCAAGGGCGTACGGAACTCGTGACTGATCATGCTGAAGAATTGGCGCTGCTCCAATAGCATGCGGCGTTCGTGGTCCAAAGCCATCTGCAGGGTTTGTTGGGCTTGGCCGAGTTCTGCCGTGCGTTCCTCTACACGGGTTTCCAGCATTCGTTCAGACTTGGCGAGTTCGTGGTATGCCTGAGTTCTTGCCGCATTCGCTTGTTCAAAGCGTTGATAGAGGCCGACTCCAATGCCGATCGTTGCAGTGGTCAGCAGTAGCAGCAATTGGAATTGCCAGATCTGGGCGGTGTCGTGCATCACCACACGCGTCCCTGTGAACTCAGCCAAGGTCAGGACGATGTTGCCTGACTGAAAAGCGTATGTCAGCAGCAGCAGACCTCGCTCAATGTTTAGGCCGTGGCGACGAATCTCCGCGCCACAGATCCATGTGCCGGCAAAGACACTCAACATGGGACTGATGATGCCAAGCAGTGCGAACCTTCCATAGCACCCAAGAGGAATGCTCAGGGTCGCAAAAAGGTTGATCAGGCAAAGTGCCCACAGGAAAACATGAATCGGTCGCCATCTCTTCTGACCACGGGTGAGAAGCTCGATAGTGAACCAAGCAACGGCTGCGGCCACGAAAAAGACACCCAAACCCACCATCGCACTGGCCAAAGCAGGATGTTGATCAAGCAACCAGACATTTGAGTAACCGTGCAGATTGAATGCGTGAATCAGCGTCAAGGCACCCAGCACACCGGTCGCTGCTAGGCGACGTTCCTTGAAGGCGATAGCGCCTCCGGTGACCAGTACCAAGAGGGAAACGCCGAGGCCAAAATACAACCCCAACATCCATCCGTCTCGTTCGGTCTGAACAAGTAAGTCGTTGGGGCGCCATAGACTGGCATACACCCTCATAACGCTGCTACTTTCAACTCGTATCAGGATCGGCTCAGCTGGGTTCAAGCGGAAAACAAACTTGTGTGTCTGCAGTCGTTCCGCTGATGGTCTCAGGTCTCCTGCATCTTGAGGGATCCATTGCCCTTGATGTGATTGGTAGAGCGTGATCCAGTCCAAATAGGGAGGACTGATTTGCAGCAATAAGCCCGTTTCGTTGCGCAGTTCCGAAGGTAACGTCAGGCGCAACCAGATCACGTTTCGCGTGTAACCCTCACTCACGGGCCCTTTGAGCCACTGGAATTCGCTGTCTGGCTTGGCTGCGACAGAGTCCACAGTGGCCAGCCCCGTCTGATCGATCAACTGCTGCCAAGCTAGTTGGCTACCAAGGTCGATTGATCTCCCGATTTCCAACTGGTCGATCCACTCACCCGCACGTAACCAACCGCAGCTCAGCAAGAGAAGCAGTGCCAGCAACCATTTTGATGTGAGTTTTTGTGAGTTCTTGTACATGGCATGTATGGTGCTGTTCTCGGAAAATCCGGAGCCAGAACTCCCCATGATGCCTCAACAGCCATCCCCTCCTTCAATTGCTCGAACCATTGCCGTCGTCGAGGATGACGAGGACATCCGCAACAACATCTGTCGCTTCTTGTCTAAGTCGGGCTTCAACGCCTGGGGGGTCGAATCTGCTGAGGACTTCTATGTGGCTTTGTTGCGGGAACGCGCCGATCTCGCGCTCGTCGACCTCGGTTTGCCGGGCGAAGATGGCATGTCGCTGGTCAAGCGATTGGCCGCACAGGACATCCCCGTCGTGATCCTGACTGCTCGAGGTGAGTTGACCAGTCGCATTGCGGGACTCGAGTCAGGTGCTCTGCAGTATTTTGTCAAACCGACAGACCTCAATGAGTTGGTCGCTGGTATCCGATCGCTGCTACGACGAGTAGGCTACTCAGCCGCTGACGAGGCCACGGCATCCGCCTGGCGACTGCGGGCCGCCGAGGCCGTATTGGTCTCGCCAGACAACCAAATGGTGGCACTGACAACTCGTGAGCTCCAATTGTTGACTTGCCTTGCTCGGACGCCGGGCTCTGTGGTGAGCAAATCAAGTTTGATCGATTCGATGGGCGGTGGTGACTCAGATGAAGCTTTTCACCGTATTGAGGCACAACTCAGTCGCCTCCGCCGCAAGACATTGCTCGACACCGGACAGCATCTACCCGTGCGTGCGGTTTTTGGCCGCGGCCTGGTATTTGTTCCATAGATCTATGCTCCACACACATCAGTGGCTTTGTTTTCCCGCAATCCAAAGGACTGGGGCGGACGTGTTGCCTGGCGCATCAATGCGCGTCTTTTTGAGGCTCTGTCACCTGGCACTTTTTACACTATCGTGCTGGGGTGCTGCGAGCCCGACTCAGGCTGCTTCATTGCGCCCCATCGTTGTCAATTGCATTTTTGGGGAGTCGCCCAGGGCATCCATTCGAGGTGCTGTTGGTGACACCGTGGTGATTAGGGTTGTGGGTGGAGTTTGCAGGTCCGTTCAGGCCACGAAAGGCAGCATCGTCGGTGCAAAGACAATTTCCCAAAGCTCGCCAGAGACTTACACCCTGGCATCGGTTGGTCATGGTTCCATCTCCATGGTGTCTCTCTCGCATGAGAGAGTCATCTCGATCCCATTTGTTGTAGTCGGTGCCGGATGGCGCGATGGCATTCTGCACTTCTGACCTGATATCTGATCGTTCGTCAGCAGAGGACGGGGACCATCACCCGACATAACACATGAAAAATGACCAAAATCGTATCTAACCTCGACCTTCTGAGGCGCGTACCACTGTTCGCGATGCTTTCCGCCGTTCAAGCTGAAGAGATTGCCCTGACCGTGGGAAAGCAAAATTTCGGACGCGGGGAGATACTAGTGAAACAGCACGCGAGAGCAGACCGACTCTTCGTGTTGCTCACTGGCCGGGTGCGAGTGGTTTCCAACTCCAGGAGTGGACGCCAGCTTTTTCTGAACAAGCTGTGCGCGGGCGATATCCTCGATGAAGTGAGCTTGATTGACGACAAGCCGCATTCAGCTATGGCCATCGCCGATACCTCTACGGACGTCTTGACACTGAGTCGAGATGATTTTTTGCGTTGTCTGCAAGCGAATAGCCACGTTGCGTTTGCTTTCATGACTCGACTTGTAGATCGACTGCGTCAAGCGGATCGCCGTATAGAGTCGTTTGCTCTCATGGGAGTCCACGGACGAGTGGGGATGGCATTGATAGAGAACGCATCTCCGTGTTTTGATGGCTCTATGGTGATCGACGAGAAGATTTCACGCCAAGATCTTGCCAAGATGGTTGGCGCTTCGCGTGAAATGGTCAGCCGGGTAATGAAAGACCTTGAGGCTAAGGGTTTCATTCGAACAGAGACCCCCAGTCGAATGACACTTCAAAGCACCTTGCTCCAGCAATTTGCGTGAAGGTCTCGAGTCAGGACATATTCTGACCATGCTCGTCAAGCGGCTCGGTCGGTGTGCCATTAACCTGTTCGCTCAGGTGTTCTTGCGCACAGCAAGCAGAGCCGGTGAATTGACTTTGACTGAAGTTCGTGAAGTGGAACCCAAAAACTGTCATTTCAAAGATGGGCCTCGTGTGAAGCTGTACTGTTTTCTTGCCAAGCAACGAAGCAGTTGCGGCCGCTAGATTTCGCTTTGTAGAGCGCGGCGTCAGCGTGTCGGATCAGATCCAAAGAGGAGGCTTCGATACGCGGCATAACGGTCGCACCGCCTACGCTGACCGTCACATGCCCATCGATTCCGCCTGCACTGTGGGGGATGGCAGCTTCAGCCATCAAAGTCCGGATTCGTGTCGCAACGACATCGGCTCCTGCGGCGTCTGCACCGGGCAGGATGAAGGCGAACTCTTCACCTCCGTATCTGGCAACGATGTCGTTCGGGCGCAGCACAGCCTCACCTAGTGCACGCGCCACAGTGCGTAGGCACTCATCACCCAGGGGGTGGCCATAGTGATCGTTGAAGCTTTTGAAATTGTCGACATCGATCATCAGCAAGGTGATTGGCAAGCCGCTACTTCGGGCACGACTCCACTCCAGAGTCATCTGCTCATCGAAGCCTCGGCGGTTCAACACGCCGGTCAGTCCATCCACTAAAGCCAGGCGCTCCAGGGCTGTTTGACTGCGTTTTTGGACCGAGATGTCCCGCAGGGTTTCGACCACTGCCAGCAATTCTCCGTTGTCGTCATAGATGGGCCCTGCATCGATCGCGAGATAAAGTTCCACACCGCGTCTTGGCATGTGGCACCAGTTTTCAGCATGGACGCCGAAGGTGCTCGTGATCTCGGGGTCGCCATGGGTCACGTACAGGCCATCGAGCTCCTGGGTCCGCCCTTCGACGATCAGGTCGGCCAGACAGGGCCGAGGGGTTTCGTAAAAGCCACGCCAATGGTTCTTTGTTCCAACGACGTCCTTGGCGTCCAGCCCGGTCAAGGTTTCGCATGCCCGGTTCCAGATCAGCACCCGACCATCGGGAGCGAGCACAAATGTCGGGACGACCAGAAACTGCATGAGCTTGACGGAAAAGGCGCGCGCGGAATCAAAAAGTTGATGGGAAGGTATGTTTTTCTTGGCCATGGTAGCCCTCATCGATGGCATGGTGTCTGCGAAGAACATGAAAGCGTATCCAGCCGGCCTCGTCATCGGCATTTCTCGGCCGCAGCTTGGTCCCTACGCAGATGTTTCTTCAGTCGGACATAAAAAGCGAACTCCCGATGCCATCACAAAAGTTGCAAACCTTGTCAGAGGAAGCCCATGATATCGTCAGCTTAGCTAGTCCCAAGGCTTGTTTTGAACCTACTTCGAATAGAGCATTCTGTCGTCGCCAATGACATACCTAAAGCCTTGTGAGGCGGCAGATTGTGGAGTCCAGCATTGCCACAGCAGGGTTAGCGGTCTTCCCCCCTGGTAGGTGCTCGTTTTGAGCGCAGGGCGATTGGCATTCACTGGCCGCTGCAACGCTGCTCAATTTAGCCCTGCTCTGCGACCAGCATCCGTCGAAGTCTTTTGCGCTCATACATGGCCGTATCCGCCAGACTAAGCGCCTTTTCAGCATATACCGCAGAGGACGCTACGACTGCCAAGCCCACACTGGCTCCGAGGTAATCTAACGTGTCGCTGCCGAGCGCAAAATGGCCTTTTGTCGCGTCAGAGATTCGCACAGCAAACTGCTCGCCAGCTCGCTCAGCTTCTGCCGCTTCAGAAGGCCCCAGGCCCACCACGACGAATTCGTCGCCGCCGATTCGTGCGGCCAGATCCTCGCCTCGTAACCCTGCTTTCAACCGCGCCGCAATCTCGATCAAGAACGTGTCACCAAGTTCATGCCCATAGGTGTCATTTATCGCCTTGAAGCCGTCCAGATCAATGTAGGCAACGAGCAGATGAGAGCCAGCACGCTTGCAATGAGCGAGCATTCTGGTCAGCTCGCTCAATAAAGCACGGCGGTTCGGTAAGCCAGTCAACGAGTCCGTCCTTGCTTGTTGCGCAAGTTGCTCAGTGGCCAGCACAAGCTGCCGCAAGAGCTGCTCTCGCTCGATGTGCTGCCCAATCAAGGTTGAGAACAACACCAGCACCCGCTCCACCTCGGCACTGGGCAGTCGGCTTTGGGTACTGGCTGCGCAAAGGGTTCCAAAAAGCGATTCGTCTCCGAGGCGCACTGGGGTGCTGACGTAGGTTTCAATGCCCAGAGCCTTTGCTGCTTCAGAGTCGCCCCAGCACTTAGAGACGTTGGATGTGAACGGCTGCCCCTCATCTAACGCTCGCTTGCAAAGAGTGTCACCCCATGAAACAGCGAGACCTTCCGGTATGTTCATGGTGTGGGTGTTGTGGGAAAACAGGATTCGCTGCTCATCCCTATCCAGATCAATCACGGTGAGGTAGGCCGAGTCCAACCCGCTGATGGTCTGCAACATTTCCAGCAATGGACGCGTCAACTCCTCAAGGGTTCTGGCAGACGTGACAGAGGCTACAAGGCGATCAAGAAAATCATCCATGCTGGATTATTGGCCTGCCACCCGAGAAAATCTAGTAAAACTAGTAGTCTTTGCAAGAGTGTGTGGGCCTGATGAATCCTTGCCCCGGGATGTTTGCACATGACAAAATGGATTGCGCAAGAGGTCATGAATTACACGTCACACACTTTTCAGACTTAAGCGATATGAAGGCTAGGCATCAACCCGGCATCAGATCAGTGCGAGTAGGATCAGCTCACGGCGTATGCCACGCAAGATACCTGTTCTGACTGGCCCCCGTCTGCACACGTCTGCGAAGCAAAAAAAGAGATACCTGCTCACTCGACCCAGCCAAAGCTGAGTCGAGTGTTTGAGTGCATTTAAGACGTTGAGATCGCTATCGACGACCACGCTACAACGATCACTGATCGTGCCCCCGCGTCGATGCTGAGCCACCGATATTTGGCGTTCTCATCTACCGTCACCGGCAGTCGCGCATTGAACCCAGATCCCCAAGTCAGAGGCTGGCTCGAATCGAGCAACAGTAAGTGCGTCACCACTCCCGTGACCCGATTGAGCTCAATGCCCGAGATCACGGACCACCAATCTTTGGCCTCAGTCCGAAGCTGAATGATTGCGACACCGCCGCCTTGAATGAGGTTGGTCATGGCCTCCGCGTCCAACACTGTTCGGCCACGCTGGATCTCCACACCCAAGGCTTGCCAGTCTCTGCGAGAAGCAGGACGCCGAGCCAGCAGTGAAGTGGCCAATCGCTCACACCACCCCAAGCCGCCATCCTTGCTCTCCTTCGGATGCGTCACAAGGCAGAACCCTTTCGAATCCTGGGTCGGCCCAAGACCCCGAACCTCAAAGCACGGAGCTCCATCAAACCTCAGCCCAGCACAGTAGACGTGCTCGACCTGGTGCGGCGCGGACTCAGTACTCATCGGGCAACAAGACCGTCGTGTTGGAACGATCCGCCTCCGTGATGACCCAGAACTTCTGCTTCATGACCTGGCCGTCGATGGTTCTTTCCACCTCGTAAGCAGAAAACACCCTCTGACCTGTCAGTACCGCCAGTTGGTTCTGCTCGCGGTCGTGCTCATCCAGATCCCCCCAATCCCCCCGCACATGCCTTGCCAGCAGGCGAAGCGGGGACAGCCGCATGGCGGTCAGCACCTGCAAAGCGCCAGGTGTTGCAAAGATCCGCCCCAAGTTGAAAAGAGGCAAAGTGGATATCCGCGGCTTGGTGGCGGCATGGTCCTGGTTATTGTTGATCGACATATCCATGATGTGATGACTCCATGTGAATGCCTGCTGCCGAGCTTCGTACCTTCCTGCTCCTACCCGTTACTGACCCCTTCATCCGTCAATCGCCCATGGCTGTGCCTCGCGTGAGCGAAGCACAGCCAAGGCCAGTGACCTCAGAGAATCCAGTTGAAGGAAAGGGGGGAGAAGAAAGCCAGAAGAGCTGCTCGTGTCGAAGCCGAAGCTCCAGCAGGCGTTAAGAAAATCCCAGATCAGCGAGCCGATTCGTCGCTGACCCCGTTTGTGATCAGGCTGAGGCCTGTTGAACCAGATTGGCTTGCGTGGACTGGCTGCGCTCCAAGCGTCGTCCCAGCTTGGCTGCCAGGGTTGAACGAGCAGGGCGCCCGGCGTGTTGATCCTGTCCGGGTGTCAGGTGTTCGGCTTGGTCAACCTGAGGTTCATTCCGAGGTTGATCCGGAGGCTCATCCTGCGTCGGGGCGAAAAACTCCTCCACGACGGCCGGGCCATCCTCCTCAGACTCTTCGAACGCCCCCAGGCTCAGCCCTTCGCGCGCAGCAGCGTCGAGTGCCACCTGGTCAAATCCAGTGGCTTGCCTGCGCTCCCATGCGCTCTTGGCCTCCAACACCGCCTCATTGGCCGTCATCCCCGACCTCACGGTCAGATCGACGTAGTAAATTGCAGCACGCCGGGACAGCGTGGTCGACTTGCCCCGAAGCCGAAGCTCCAAAGGCATCGTCGACAACACCCCACCCGAGATCGCCTGAAAGTATTTCAATCGTGCTGCCAGCGTTCGAATGCTGTTGAAACCCGTGGTCCGGAACACAAAGCTGCCCAATTCATCATGGTGGGGATCGCCCTCTTGATCTTCCACGTCAATGCGAACATTCAGGCGCCCAAAGGGCTTGCACCCCCGGTCGCCATTCCATTCGCATGATTCAGGCGAGGGGCAGGGCAACGATTGAACCCCGCTGGATATCGCGCGACGGCAGGTTTCCCCGTTGCCAATGCACACCGGCCGGCCAGACACCCGGTCAAACAAGGTGTACTGAGCCCGGAGGTTCAAGTCCGGGTCGTCAAACAGCAAGCGAACGGGAATGCTCCTGAGTTTGGTGCTGCCGGTGGAACCGCCTTCTTTGGGTTCCTCGGATTCAGCTTTGCCTTTGTTCTTGCGCAGCGCTTCATCCAAGGGATGGTTGACCCAGCTCCCGCGCATTTGCACCTGGCTGGTAATGGTGAATTCGTCATCCTTGGCAGGAAGACGCTTGCCGTCCTTCTCCACGACACGCCCGATGGAGATGCGGCCAATGATGGGCGGCGTCAATGCCAGTCCTTTGAGCATGGTGTGCTCCTTTCAAATTTGAGTTCCGAAGTTCGGAGGTGGAAATAAACAAGACCTGCCGCTGGGCAGGCCTTTGTGCTGTTGGCACCGTTCAGCTGTTGACCAAGAACCGTCGAGATCCAGGCTTGGTCAGGGCATAGCGCTCTGCCAGGTCGGGTTGGTCTTTGAGCAACCTCTCCGTGTCCAGGCCCTTGCCGTCCTTGCTGCGCTTCCAGCTGATGTCCCCGCCTTCAAATACCACGCGGGAGGCATCTCCCATGCGCTGCTGAATGCGTTGTTTCAACTGAGCCTCCAAGGTGGTGTTGGTGGCCAGTACTTCACGCACCGCCACCAGGTCCGAGAACACCCCTGACATCTCCAGGTCACCAGAGAGGTCCAAGGTGGCTCCGGAATCCCGGGGGTACAGGCAGCGAAGCGCCAGATCAGCGGAGTCCGATCCATCAGCCGAGGGTTGTTTGTCCTCCTCGACCAAAGTCCAGAACTGACGCTCCAACTCAATGAGTTGGACGATCATGGTTTCATCACGCTCGATGCGATGCACCTGAAGTTCCTGGCCGCAGATCAGAACCGCCACGTCAGCGGCCTGCTTGCCGGTCACCGCGAGCTGGTGCATGACCTGAAGCTGGATGTACTCGGGCACCCCGTGTTTCCACAGACGGGCGCCGTTGATGCCGGCTGTTTTGCACTCCAGGATTTGCACCCCGGGGGTCCCTACGACCTCGCGATCGAGGTTGGCCAACATCCAGGGGTGTTCCGGATGCTGCAAAACGGCATTCACCTTGCGAACCCGGTTGCCGGTGCGCTTGGTGTAGTGGGCCGCCACGATAGGCTCCAGAAGGGTTCCCCAGTACATGGGGCTGCTCTCGTCGTTGGGATCATCAAAGGGCAGGGCGCTTCCACGCCCGGTTTTGACCATCCAGAGTTCGAGCTGAGATTGATAGGGGTTGAGTCCGACAGCAGCCCCAGCGTCGGAGCTGCCGATGCCACGCTGGCGAACGGCCAGCCATTGATCCCGGTTGAGGTCGGCCGTCTTGATGAGCTTCAAGGCGGGACGAGGGCGAACAGGCTTGTTCACCAATGCATGCGATGTCGCCATGGAAATCTCCAAAGTAGGTTGAAAGGAAAGACAAAGAACGAAGAAAGAACAAAGACCGACCAGCAACCCCACCCCAGAAAGCAAAAAGCCCCGGTCCCATCAAAGGGGCCGGGGCTTTGCCGTCGAAGGCAGGGTTGAGGAATCGGAAGGGAAAAGCGGAATCGAACTCCGACTCATGAGACCAACTGCAGTGCCTGATCCAGCGCCCGCTGTTTGAGGTTGGCCCCCTGGCCAAACCAGGCACTGTCCAGGCGGTACTCCTGAGACCGGGCTCGGCGCTCGTGGTCCACGAACTCAGTCACGGCATTGAGCAAACCCCAGGCCGTGCCCTGGGCTGCAGCCAACTCAGCACCGCGGCCTTGACCGTCGTACAGGGCCTGAACCTTCTTCAATGCGCGTTCGTTGATCAAGCCACCGCTTGGATCGGTGTGCCCATCCGTGTTGCAAAGCACCTTCAGGAAGTAGTTCATGGACTCGTGGGTCTTCACCTTGCGCTCGGAGAGCGTCTTCATGCGGTACATGAAGCTGTCCCACTGCGACACGGCAATGCCGAGTTGCTTCTTGACCGCTTGCGCGTCAAAGCTCGTGCTGTGGGGCACCTTGATTGCGTTGGTGGCGCCGTTCAGTGCAATGGTGAGGGTGTTGTTGCAAACCACCCGAATCGTGGTCGGGGTGGCTGTCGTGGCCAAGGTGCCGTCGCAGGAGGTGGCCAACAGCAGGTAGCCGTTGACCACATCGGAGCCCTTCAGGGCCGTTGATTTGCCCGTCTTGGCCAACGCCCAGAACTTGCGACCTTCCTTCAAGACGCCGGCGGTTTCCAGCTCGAAGCCAGAGACCTCGGTCAGGTCCCGGTAGAACTCCAGGACCTCCTTTGGTTGAACGACCTGGTAGCGGTTGCCGACCACGGCCAGGGCGGCCTTGGTGTCGGATCGGTAGAGAACCTTCTGGTCCTCAAACGACATGATGGAGCCGAGAGCTCCGACCTGATCCGCCAGGTAGCGAACCGGGGTGGAGCAGATCGACCAGTCCATGCCAGCCTGTTGGGCCCAGACCTCGATGGATTGCTTGGGAGGCAGTGCGTTGCCCAGATCATGCCAGGGCGCGGCGCCGACGTAAGCCATGGATTGAAGCAGGTGAGCCATGGGGAATTCCTTTCGAATGAATGAAATCAGGACGTGAAAGAGGAAACAGAAACGAAATGGGGAAAAGGGAAAAGGAGCGGACTCGGTCTCAGCAGAAGCAGCGCTTCAAGCCGAGAAGGTGTGACCGCAGTCGCGGCACTTGAGGTTGTCGAGCAGGTTCTGATCGACGTGGGAACCGACGGCGGTGCCGACTTCACAGCCGAGGGCACCACCGAACAGGGCACCCAGCAGGGCACCGGCCACGGTGCCGACAGCAGATCCGGCGGGACCGGCAAATGCACCGACCACAGCGCCAGCCTTGGCGCCACGCCAAGCACCGGCCGCGCCACTGGCGGCTCCGGCAGCAGTGCCCAGGACACCACCGGTGGTCTTGCCGATGTCGCGGGTTTCGATATGGGTGGAATTGCAATGAGGACAGGTAGCCATGGAATAGATCTCCAGGAAGTGGATTGAAGGGGAAAGGGAAACGAAAGTGGGCGCAGAGCCAGAAATGCCAGTGGGCTTCAAAGTAGTCCCTGCTCTGCAAAGCTCAGTGCTCGGGTTCGGGTCACGATGAAGTGATCCAGGACACGGACATCAACCAGCGACAGGGCTGTTTGCAGGGCGGCGGTCAGTGCCCGATCGGCGCTAGATGCTTCAGCCCAACCGCTGGGGTGGTTGTGAGCCAGGATGACTGCGGCGGCATTTCTGGCCAGGCTCTCGATGACGATTTCTCGGGGGTAAACCGAGGTCTGGGTCAGAGAGCCTCGGAACATTTCTAGGACGTCGAGCACCTGGTGTTGGGAATCTAGAAAGACCACCACGAAAATCTCGTGGGGTTTGTCGGCGAGGAGGAGTTGCAGGTAGTCGCGAACTGCGACTGGGCTGCTGAGATAGCAGGACTGGAGGATTTCTCCGGCGAGTAGCGCCAAGGCCTGGGAGACCAGGGGAGGGCGGGCGTACGCGTTGATCTGCGAGTTGCTGGGGGCAGGGGACGTTGACGGGGTGTTCAAGTGGGATCTCCAAATGGAAAAGGCCCCGGTGCGGGGAGCACACGGGGCCTGAGTTGAAGAGAGAAGCGGAGTGGGAGGCGGCAAAGCCTAGACGGCATAAAGCCCGGTCACCTTATGGGTGAGCCGGGCTTCAAAGGCGCGTAGGTGGTCAGTAGACCGTCGGAATCAAGAACTTTTGTCTAGGTTCACGGAGGTCATATGTGACTGAAAAATTTTGGAATCGAGCGCTCAGCCAGCGATGCAGGATTGGTTCAGGTGGGTTGGATCGCTTGCTGTGAGATAGTCTGCAAACCGAAGAGGGTCCCAAACGGAAAACTGTGGGAAGCCTACTTAGGCTTCGATGACGCAGAGAAAAAAAAGGCGCCCTGAGTGGCGCCCAAATGGAGACAGCAATGAATAAGGCGATGCTCAGAATGAGTGCCTCAGGCCAAACCGCACAACGCTTTGGTCTCGCCCTGAGGCGCCGCCCAGGATGAATATATTGGCCTTGGCATTAGCGGCACCATCGGCTCGCTGCGTGACTACCTGCGCATAGACGTCGGTGCGCTTGGACAGGCGGTAGTCCGCTGTCAAGGCCACTTGCTTGTAGCTTGCATTCAGCAGCTTGGTGTTGTTCAGGTCCACCCCGAGCTTCCAGAACGACGTCGGCTGATAAACGACGCCGCCAAAGTAGTTCTTGAACGTTCCATTGGCGCTGCTGGTGTTGCCCTCGAATTCGGACCGGGTGACCATTCCGTGCAGCAGGAACTGCTCATTGAGGCGGTAGCTACCACCCATACCGGCCACACTGTTACGCTTCCCGCCGAGAGTGTAGGCCTGACTGGAGCCCACTAGCGATTGCACATTGAGGGTCGCACCATCGACTTGGGTGTATGCCGTACCCAAGCTCAGGTTGCCTTGGGTGTAGTTGGCACCGACGCTGCGCGATGGGCTCGAGCCCTGCGACGTCCCAGGGGTTTGCGAGGGGGCGAACATGGCGCCGAAGGAGAAGCCGCTCCACTTGGGGCTGGTGTACTTGATGGAATTATTCAGGCGTTGACCTGCGGTGCGGTCGTTGTCGAGCGGGTTGTTCACGTAGCCGCCGCCGAGCAAGGTGGCATTGGTGAACGGTACCAGCGAGTCCCACATGAAGTCGTATTGTCGTCCCAGGCTCAGGGTGCCGAGACTGCGGTCCGACAGGCCCACCCAGCTTTGGCGGCCAAAGGCCAGCCCACCCTGGCCCAGGGCCCCGGAGTTCAGTACCAGGCCTTGCTCCAGAACAAATAAAGCCGACAAGCCACCACCCAAATCTTCGGCGCCCTTGAAGCCGAGTCGGCTGCCTTGCATCACGCCGCTGTCGACAAGGTTTTGGCTACCGCCACCCACGTCACTCGCGTGGGACATGCCAATGTCCAAGATGCCATAGAGGGTGACATTGCTTTGAGCGCAGGCGCTGCTGCAAATCAGTGACAGAGCTAGCGACGGCAGGGCCGCTGACCGGAGGGATTGCACTTTCAATTTCGTACTCCTTGCGTGGGGTTGAGGCAACTTGAAAAATCGCTTAAAAGTATACTGTATGTTGTTGATGATTTTATGTGTGATTTGATGCTGGACTGACAAAAATCAATGCACCACTTTGATGCTCTATGGGCGATCTTGGTCATTGATGTTGTCTCTTTGATAAAAATGAATACTGTATACAAAATAACTTTTGTGCGGTGTTGCTGAACTTGCGTTCCTCTGGGCTCATTGGGCGGAGGTTGCCCATTCGGGTGTTGACTCGGGCGTGAGTTGGTTGGGGTGTGATGGCTGAATGCCCCAATTTGAGGCGATAAGCAAGAGATCGTGGCAAGGCTGGTGAGCTTGCTGGTCTGACGCGTCTGTATGGCCTCGCTGACGAGGTACTCCCGTATGGGGCAGTTGATTTCCAATGTGATCTTGAATTTTGGGCCCAATATTTGCTTCGATCTAAAAGTATTCGGTATATCGAATCCTATTTTTTGAGGTTTTCGCCTCGTGTGATGAACTGATGATCTTTGTCAAAAGTACGAAGCTTTGCAAAGTATACGGTATACTTTTATTTTAATTTTTGGCGTGAGCCGACTACTGCAAGGAGTACTGATGACTGAGAAATCGAGCTACGACACCTACCGCGAAGACGTTGTCGGACGTGCCAACGTCGAAGACACCCCGGAGTTAGTCAGCTACTACCGCGATCTGGAACGCTACGACGCTGGCGCTTTGTGGACGGTGGCGAACAAGATCGAACCCTGGGAGCCGAAGTCCGAGTCAGTCCCCACACTTTGGCGCTACCGAGAACTGCGTGACCACGTGCTTCGCTCTGTCGCGCTGGTCACACCTGAGAAGGCAGGGCGCCGAGTCATCTATCTGAATAACCCTGGGCGACAAGATGTGTCCGCCGCGGTCGGTTGGCTTTACTCAGGGCTGCAAGTCATGCACCCCGGCGAATGTGCTTCGACTCATCGGCACTCCGCTTCAGCGCTGCGCTTCATCATGGAAGGTAGTGGTGCTTACACCATCGTTGATGGACACAAGATGACCTTGGGCGCCAACGACTTTGTGCTCACGCCCAACGGTACGTGGCATGAGCATGGGGTGGACGAGGGGGGCACCCCATGCATTTGGCAAGACGGATTGGACATCCCCTTCGTCAACGCGATGGAGGCCAATTTCTACGAGGTGCACCCTGACCTACACCAGCAGGTCGCTTATCCCATCGATGACGCAACCCATACCTGGGGCGCCTCGGCCTTGTTGCCTCACGGCCAAGCTTGGAGCAAACCGTACTCGCCTCTGTTCAAGTACGAGTGGGCGCCCACTTACGACGCGCTGAGGCGATTGACCAAGGTGAGTAAGGGCTCTGAGTTCGATGGCATCTTGATGCACTACACCAACCCGGTCACCGGTGGGTCCGTGATGCCCACCATCGGCGCAAGCATGCAGCTGCTGCGTCCCGGAGAGCAAACCAAGGCCCATCGCCACACCGGCAGTTTCCTCTACCAAGTGGCCAAAGGTGAGGGCTATTCCGTTATCAATGGCCGCCGCTTTGATTGGCGTGAACGCGACATCTTCTGTGTTCCATCTTGGGCTTGGCATGAGCACGTCAACACACAAGCGAGCGAAGACTCCTGCCTGTTCTGCTTCAGTGACCTGCCTGTGATGAAGGCCCTGGGCCTGTATCGAGAAGAGGGGCTGAAGACAAATGGCGGCCGTCAAGCCCCTGCACCAATTTAACTCTACATCCACCAAGCCAACCCACACGGAGAAACCATGCGCCTCGTAACCTACCGCCACACCATTGAAGACGCCGCACGACTTGGCGTCATCCAAGGCGATAACATTGTTGATGTGCAGCGCTTTGGCGCGAGCCAAGGGGTCGAGCTGCCGGCTTCCATGCTGGCCTTCATTGACCTGGGGCCCTGCGCAGTCCGTCAGCTGCAAGCCCTGCTCGATTCCGCTGCCGGCAACTGGCTGCCTGGGACTTCGGTGCCGGCGACCAACGTCCACCTGCTGGCCCCGATCCCTCGCCCGCGTAAGAACATCTTCGGGATCGGCTTGAACTATGTGGAGCATGTCGCCGAGTCCAGCCGCACGCTCGACACTTCGAAGGACTTGCCCAAGCAGCCCGTCATCTTTTCCAAGCCGCCAACCACGGTGATTGGCCCTGGCGAGCCCATTCGCCATAACGCCAAGATCACCCAGCAGATGGACTGGGAAGTTGAACTGGCCGCGATCATTGGCCGCCGCGCCGTAGCTGTGACCGCGGAAGATGCACTGGACTACGTCTTTGGCTACAGCGTGATGATCGACATCAGCGCCCGCGACTGCCGTCGCGCGGGCCAATGGATCTACTCCAAGGGCCAAGACAGCTACGGCCCCTTTGGCCCTTGCATCGTCACCGCTGATGAGATTCCGGACCCCCAGACCCTGGACCTCTGGCTCACCGTCAACGGCGAGATTAAACAAAGCTCCAACACTCGCCACATGCTGTTCAAGGTGAATGAATTGGTGGCCGACATCAGCGCCGGCATCACGCTGGAGCCGGGCGACATCATTGCCACCGGCACGCCTGAAGGGGTGGGCGCTGGTCGCAGCCCGCAAGAGTGGCTGCACCCCGGCGACACCGTAGTGGCCCATGTGGCTCAGATTGGCCAATTGACCCATCCGGTCATTGCCGTCTGAGGAAGGAGATCCCAACATGATCAAACTACCGCGCTTCAAGGTAGCGGCGGTTCAGGCCAGTCCCGTCTTCCTGAACACGCCGGCCACCATCGACAAGGTGTGTCGCCTGATCGCTGAGGCCGCTGGCCAGGGTGCCAGACTGGTGGTGTTTCCGGAGGTCTTCGTCTCGGCCTACCCCTACTGGAGCTGGGTCGGTAACCCCGTGGCTGGCAGTCCCTGGTTCCAGAAGCTCTGTGAGTCCGCCATACAGGTGCCGGGCCCCGAGATGGCGCGTGTGGCCCATGCAGCGCGAGACGCCGGGGTATACGTGGCCCTGGGCATCAACGAGCTGGCCGCTGGTTCGGTGGCCACGGTCTACAACACCATGATGTTCATCGGGCCGCAGGGTCAACTGCTTGGCCGCCATCGCAAGTTGGTGCCGACCTGGGCTGAAAAGCTGACCTGGGCGCCAGGCGATGGCGCCGGTCTGCGAGTGCACGCTACCGAGCTCGGTCCGATTGGCATGCTGGCCTGCGGTGAAAACACCAACACGCTGGCGCGCTTCTCGCTCCTGGCTCAGGGCGAGTTGGTGCACCTGGCCAGCTATATCTCTTTGCCCGTGGCGCCGCCCGATTACGACATGGCCGAAGCAATCAAAACCCGTGCCATGGCGCATTCGTTCGAAGGCAAGGTCTACACCGTGGTGTCGTGCTCAACGCTGTCGCAAGAAACCATCGACATGATGGAACATGCGTTTCCCGGCGCTGCGGCACTGTTGGCCCGCAGGAACAGCGCCTTCTCGGGTGTGATCGGGCCAGACGGTCGTTTGGTCGGTGAGCCCCTGATCGACACCGAGGGCATCTTGTATGCCGACATCGACCTGTCGCGCTGTATCCAGCCGCGGCAGATGCATGACATCACCGGTCATTACAACCGCTTTGATGTGTTTGACCTGCGTGTCAACCGCCGCAGCCTGCGCCCCGCAACCTTTCAGGATGACGACAGCACAGCACTGCCCGACCTGCTGGACGGCCCGCAGGACTTTGATTTGCCCACCGGAGAGAAAACATGACGAAGACCTTGTATCGAATCGGGCAAATCGTCCCGTCTTCGAACACCACTATGGAAACGGAGATCCCTGCAATGCTGTGGTCTCGTCAGTCCATCCGCCCCGAGCGCTTCACCTTTCATTCAAGTCGCATGCGCATGAAGAAAGTTGTTAAGGAAGAGCTCGAAGCAATGGATCGCGACAGCGACCGCTGTGCCCTGGAGCTCAGTGATGCCCACGTCGACGTACTGGGCTATGCCTGTCTGGTTGCCATCATGAGCATGGGTCTTGGCTACCACCGCCAGTCCGAGATGCGCCTGCACCAGCGGACCATCGACAACGGCGCGCCGGCCCCGGTCGTGACCAGCGCAGGGGCCTTGGTCGAAGGCCTGCAAGCCCTTGGTGCCAAGCGCATCGTGGTGCTATGCCCCTACCTCAAACCGCTGACGCAGCTGGTTGTGGACTACTTGGCAGCCGAAGGTTTTGAGGTGCTTGACTTCTTGGCGCTCGAGATCCCCGACAACCTTGAAGTGGGTCGGCACGATCCGCAGAAGCTTCTAGAGCTTTACAAGCGACTCGATCTCCGGGGGGCCGACGCCCTGGTGCTGTCCGCCTGTGTACAGATGCCATCTCTCCCCGTCATTGCACAGGTCGAAGCTGAGGTGGGCATTCCGGTGGTGTCCGCCGCCGTTTGCACTACCTATATGACCTTGAAGGAACTGGGTCTTGAAACCATTGTCCCGAACGCTGGCTCTTTGCTGAGCGGACGGTACTGACTCTGTTTGATGCATGCCCTGAAGTTCAGTTAAACAAAACAATCCACACCCGAGCTAAAACAATGACCCTCCTCAAATCCTTCGTTGTTGTCACACTCAGTGCCGCCACCCTTGTCGCTGCGGCCAAAGATCCCTACCCCAGCAAGCCAATCAAAGTCATCATTCCCTTTCCTCCTGGTGGGGCCGTCGATACTTTTGTGCGCACCATGGGGCCCGAGTTGGCTACTGAGTTGGGCCAGCCCATCGTTGTTGATAACCGACCCGGCGGCGGCGGACAGATTGGTGCGGCAACTGTGCTTGGTGCGCCGTCGGATGGCTATACGCTGTTTGTGGCGGAGATCGGTACTTATGTGATCAACCCGATGATCTACAAAAGCATCAGCTACTTGCCGATGCGAGACTTCGATAACATCACCATGTTGGCCCAAGCTCCAATGGTCATGTACAGCAGCAGTAGCGGCAATTTGAAGTCTTTTGACGCTCTCAAAGATGCTGTTAAGTTGGGCAGGGAGCTTAACTACGGATCGTTTGGGCCAGGCACTGCACCCCATATCCTGGGGCACGCGCTGGGCAAGGCGATGCCGGGCAGTAAATTCGTACACGTGCCCTATAAAGGGGCTCCTCCGGCCTTTCAAGCGATCATGTCGAACGAAATTGATCTGCTGTTTGATGCTGTTCCGGGTACCCTCAATATGGTCCGCAGCAACAAGGGTCTTCCTTTGGCTGTGGCGTCTGCGCAGCGCACCGAGTTCCTACCAAATGTACCGACCTTCGCCGAGCTGGGGTTCGCAAACTTGAAGATGGACCTGTGGATTGGCGCTTCAGTCAAGAAGGGGACGGACCCGGCCATCGTTAATAAGCTACATACGGCGATCGAGAAAGTCCTTACCCAGCCGGCCGTCTGGAAGCGCTATGCCGATTTTGGGTACAGTCGTGCGCCGATGACCCCTGCTAAGTTCCAGGCATATATCGAGGCAGAGACGCTGCGCTATCGTCCACTGGTCGTGGATACGGGGGTAACCGTCGACTAATGTGCCTGTGCTACGGCGCCTGAGGACACGAAGCAGATTTGCGGTATGCAAATCTGCTTTTTTTTGGTTCTTCACGTATTCGCGGGGTAGTCCCCCCACGGACAAAAAAACAGCGGTGACATCTCAAGCAAGATGGTTGTGCGACCAATCATCAAACTTTAGAGCACCGCTGCATGCATAAGAATACAGGCTGGCTGGACCTGTGGCCCGGCTTTCACGTCACCGACTCCCGCATCACCCACGAAAGTGCATGGTTACGACTGGAGCCGCTGGCCAAGCTACCCCTGCGCTGCGGGCAATGCCTGGGTCTCGTCAACTCAGTGCACGAGCGAGTCACGCGCAACGTGCGTGAGCTACCCTTGGCGGGCAGAGTCCTGACACTGCAAGTGCAGCTGCTGCGAGTGAACTGCACGCGCTGCGGACACTGCCTGCAGCATGTGAGCTGGCTTGATCGCTTTGCCCGCATGACGCGAGCCATGGCGCAAACCGTGGCCCAGTGCTGCAAGCGTTTGCCCATCAAGCATGTTGCTCAAATGTTTAGCCTGCATTGGTCCACTGTGCAGCAATTGGACAAGCGCAGCCTGATGGGCTTGATGAGCCAGTTGCCTCAGCCCCATCCGACGCGCCTGGTGATGGATGAGTTCGCCCTGCACAAAGGGCATCGCTATGCCAGCGTCATCCTGGATGCGAATACGCGCCGGGAGCTGTACATCGCCAAGGATCGCAGTCGCGAAGCGGTCCGCCCCTTCTTTGCGGCATTGGGAGAAGCAGGCTGCAGGCGCATTCAGGCCGTCGCCATGGACATGAACACGGCCTTTGACCTGGAGGTGCGGCATTGGTGTGCCCAGGCTCGCATAGTCTATGACCTGTTCCATGTCATCGCCAAGTATGGCCGGGAGGTGATCTCACGCGTGCGGGTGGACACGGCCAACGCCCTGCGCAAGGACAAGCCCGCGCGGCGAGTGGTCAAACAAGCCCACTGGTTGTTGCTGCGCAATGCAGACAAGCTCAAGGGGCGCGAGCAGGTGACGTTGCAGGAGGTGCTTGAGGCCAACGAGGCGCTCATGACGGTCTACGTACTCAAGCAATCCCTCAAGAGTCTGTGGACTGCTTGTGATCCCTGGCAGTGGCGACGACGCTGGAAGCAGTGGCTGGAGCACTGCGCGCAAAGCGGCATCGAGTGCCTGCAATTGTTTGCCAAGCGGCTGCGCAAATACTGGCCGGGCATTCTGGCGCGGGTGCGTTGGCCCATGCACACGGGCCAACTCGAAGGGATCAACAACCGCATCAAGGTCATCAAGCGCATGGCTTATGGCTACCGTGACGTTGAGTACTTCTTCCTCAAGATCAAGGCAGCATTCCCCGGAGATGCGTGAAGAACCTTTTTTTTACCTGCGCAGGGCAAGCTCAAAAGAGTCGCGTCAGTTTGAGGGGATCTTGGGCAGGCGAGGGCGAGCCTGGAAGCGGCACACCCCCTCCATGCCAGCCTGACCCTGGCAAGCGCAGACCCACTCGACCACGTCGGCAGGCTCGGACCAAAGCGCTTGCGCGACGGCCCGCAGCATGCCAATGATTGGGGTACAGACCGGTTCAAGGCTGGTGGGGGTGCCTGCGGCAAACGGGCTGTTGCGCACTTCAAGCCAAAGCTGGTCTGACAAGCGCCTGAACGACCAAACGCCCCAGCCCAGCGAAGCCGAAGCGGCGACCATGGTTTCGAGCAGCGCATCTGCGCCCACTTCGGCCAGGTACGCTCTCACGCTGTCGGAGCCGTGGTCGGTCACCGACGCTCCTATCGCCTGCAGTGCCAGGCGTCGGGGTTCTGCCTCCAGTTTGGCGAATGCGCCCATCAGCACATCCGCCCGCATGATGAGATAGCGCCTCGGGCCATCGAGGACCTGCCCCTCGGATAGATCAAATGCCAGGCGCTTGTGAAGTGGCCGCAGAGGTTGGCTCATGCGGGCTCTCATGGGAACAGCTGGATCATTTCGTGGGGGGCGGTCGCGTTCAGCAGGTCAACCCGTTTGAGCACTATTTCAAAGCCTTGTTCTCTGGCGCGCAGTTGGTGGCGCCAGACACCCGCCAAGGTTGTGGGCAGGGCGCCACGGATCTCGGTGTAGATGAAGGGGGTGTACACCTCCCAGCCAATGCCCTCCAGCGGTTGCGCCTCGGGTGCTTGCAGGATATGCAAGCTGCGTGCGCCCGGCTCCAGTGAATGTGCCCGCAGTCCCTGCAATCGTTGCACGCGGGTTGCCAGCAGAATGCGGTCCTCGTACGCCAGTGACACATGGTTCACTGGATCGGGTTGTTGGGCGCCTTGCATGGGTACCCAATAGTGGCCATCGGCGGCGAAGAGCTCAATCCACTCTCGGTAACGGGCCTCGTTGAGCAAGCGTGCCTCGTCAACGACGAACTGCTGCGCGGCCATCATGGGGTTGCTGTGAGTCATCAGGTGGCCTCCGGTGTTTCGGCCATGAACTTGGCCCAGGCTTGAAATTGATTGCGCATCAGCATCTCGCTGGTGCCTTTGCAGGGGGTGGTACCGCTCACAGCCTCGGCTTCACCTGTGGCACCACGATGCAGGCTGACCCATTCGTTGCCTTCGGCCTTCAGACCTTGCTGGACGCTCTCAAACAGGTGAATGTCGTCGTGGGCCACGATAGACATGGGTGAGAACACGAGCCGGTTGTAGGTCATCGCGCGCTCGTGCAGCAGGTCGGGTGCACCGAGGGCGCGGAAGCTCCAGGCTTCAATCAACATGCGATCCACTGAAAGCGGGCGAATTACCCGCATCACCAACGGGGCGCCCTTGACCGCGATGCTGGGGAACAGGACAGAGTTTTGAGGAGCTCGACTCAGGACATCCTCGGCGCGGGCTTTGCCGTGCGCCTGAGCCAGGGCATCGAGGTAGTCTTGCGGGTAGGCGTAGCCGGTATGGGTGCTGAACTTCACGGCCAGAGCACTGTGTCCGTTGGGGTAGACCTCTGCATCCAGTTGGGTAAAGAAGTCATAGCCGGACGCGAATGGCAGCATTTGCTCAACTGAGATTGGCATGGGGGTGGATTCGGATTGCTGACCCCATACGGCTTTGGCCGCTTTGCCTGCTGATTCATGGGTGGACACCGGGTGAACTGTGTCGTTGATGTTTTCAAAGTACATCTTCCAGTTGCAGCGGATGACGTTGCGGATCACGCCACCAAAGACTTCGAGCTTGCCAACCGGGGAGCGGTCGGCCATGTTGTCCAGCCATTGCAGCGACGCGCCGAAGTAGTCCTCAAAGTCAACGCCTCGTTCATCGAGGCGCACAAACACAAAGTCCCGGTACACCTGGGTGGCGCCGACGTGGGTCAGACCCTGGCCCGAGGGGCATTGAGATAGACGCGACTCCGCGTACTCCTGGCGCAGAGGGATGCCCATCAGCTTGCCATCGAGGCGGTAGCTCCATGCGTGGTAGGCGCACTGGAGCACTCGCCCCGCATTGCCGCGTTCATTGGTGTAGAGCTTGGAGCCTTTGTGGGCGCAGCGGTTGTAGAACACTTGGATCGACTGATCTGATTGACGCACCACCAGCAGTGGCCGACCAGCCAGGTCAAGGGTGATGTAGTCGCCCGGATGGGGGACTTGGCTGGCGTGGGCAACGAAGTTCCAAGTCGCTGCAAAGAAGCGGCGCTGCTCCTGCTCAAAAACGGCTTCGGACAGGTAGGCGTCCCGGTGGACGCGGTCGGCCTCGACCAAGGTCGAAGGCGTATGCGGAGATCGATGGCTCATGGGATCCTCGAAGAAAATTGTCCAAACAGTATACTGTATCCTTTTAATTAAAGGAATTCAGAGTTATGAACACCTGTGTGTCTCTCCGACTCGCCAAAAAGCAATCGATTGCAGAAGGCATCGTTCTGCTTGAGTTGACCGCGCCGGACGGTCGCGAGTTGCCACCTTTCACGGCCGGTGCCCACCTGTTGCTGAATCTGCCTGGAGGGCTGTCTCGTGCCTATTCCCTGTGCAATGACCCAGCTGAGCGGCACCGTTACCAACTGGCGATCAACCTGGACCCGCGATCACGGGGCGGTTCGCGTGTAGTGCACGAGCAGTTGGCTGTGGGTGATCTGGTTTCTGCCCAGGGGCCAAACAACCTGTTTCCGCTTGACTCAGAGGCTCCCCATGCCCTGCTGTTCGCTGGCGGCATTGGCATCACTCCTGTGTTGTCGATGGCGCGTTACCTGCAAGCGCAGGGGAGAAGTTGGTCGCTGCATTACGCGACACGGTCGCATGACCGCTGTGCCTTCCACGAGACGCTGACCTCGTCGTCCCTGGCGAGTTCAAGCCATTTGTATTTTGATGACGGGGCGGCCAATCGGCGCCTCGACCTGGCTCAGACCATAGCATCGGCGCCGGCGGGGGCGCACCTGTATGTTTGTGGTCCCACAGGCTTCATTGACGCCGCGCTGGACGCTGCGCGTGCTCAGGGCTGGGCCGAGTCGCGGCTGCACTCCGAGCGCTTTGGCGCCACGGCTCCGGTGGCTGTTGCGGAGCGCCGCTTCACTCTAAAGCTTGAGCGCAGCGGTTTGACCCTGGAGGTGCCTCCTGATCAGACCGCCATGGCAGTCATGTTGGCGGCGGGGGTGGACTTGCCGTTTTCTTGTGAGCAGGGCATTTGTGGCACTTGCATCACCGATGTTTTGGAGGGTCGCCCTGACCACCGCGATCAATGCTTGGATGACGAAACCCGAGCTATGTCTTTCACTCCCTGCTGCTCGCGTTCGCTAGACGACTGCTTGCGCATCGACCTTTGACCGACCGCTGTCAGTCGGATTTGCCGCCAGCCATCTGGCGGCTGTTTTTGGCACCGGAAAACACCACTCAGGCGGCTTCGGCGCTAATTAGAGCTTCTTGTTTGGCGTAGTAGGACGCTGCAGACATGCGCAAGTTGTGTTCGACACGATCCTTCACAGCCTCCGTGTCGCGTTTGACGAAAGCGGCCAGGATTTCTTTGGTGTGGTGGAGCGAAAGCTCGCGGAATTCGGTATCTTGCAGCGTGGCAAGGCGCACCACTTGAGCGTGGTCGCGCAAGCGGTAAATCACCTGGGCCAGCCGGCGGTTGGGCACCATGTCCATCCAAGCGACCCAGAACGCCCAGTTGGCACTCATGTAGCCCAGCACATCGGCCTTGAGGTGGGCTTTCTCGGCGCTGTCGACAGCCACGGTCATCTTGCCTAAGCCCTCGACCTTGGAGTTCTGGCAGGCGATGGCGGCGGCGGCGGGTTCAAGCAGCAGGCGCACTTCAAACATCTCAGCGATGTCCTCCGGGGTGAACTGCGGAAGGATAAAGCCCCGCGACGTGCCCTCCAGGTAGCCCTCGTTCTTGAGTTGCAACAGCGCCTCACGCACAGGCATTCGGGAGACGTTGAGCTGGGCGGCCAACTCGTGGTCGACCAAGCGATCTTGGGTCGAAATGTCACCTTTGTGCAGTCGATCGCGTAACAGCGCATAGACCTGGTCTCGGATGCTCTGCTTGGGTAGCTCTCCCGCGATCAGAAAGGGGGTCTTCAAGGGTGCTGTAGACATGAAAGGGTGCCGTTGTCGGGGGCACTTATTGTGCCAGAAACCATGGTTCGGCCTCCATTTTTAAATACTAAATACAGTATACTTTTTAAAATCTGGCGCCTTTTTCTATTCTCATTAGGAGTACCTGGCATGAACTGTCTCTCTAACTGTGTTGACATCGAGGTGGGGCTGTCGCTCTGCCTGAAGCTGAGGAGGGTGGCATGACCCATTCCTTGAAAGGCGCGAATGTGCTGTTGCTGGGCGGCTCTGGAGGGATTGGTGGTGCCTTGGCGCACCGACTCGCCCTGGCTGGTGTGGCCTCGTTGGTCACTGCCTCCCACGCGCAGTCCGAGTTGACGCTCCCCGGCACGCCCTTGCTCAATCTAGTCGTGGACATGACCAACCAGAACAGCGTCCAAGCCTTGGCGGACCAGGTACGTGAGCGAGATATTTCGTTCGTGCTGAACTGTGCCGGCGTCAACAGCAACGCATCGGTTCTGGCGCCAGAAGCCCGCCTCAATGCACGCCGCGAGATGGAGGTCAACTACTTTGGCCTGCTCAACGTCGGTTTGGCATTTGGTCCCCTGCTCGCGGCCCGGGGCGGCGGTGTGATGGCCAGTGTGTTGAGCTTTCTGGCCCATGTTTCACTGCCCTCACTGGCGACCTACTGCGCAAGCAAGGCCGCCGCCCAGGCAGTGAATCTGGCGCTGCGTGCCGAATTCAAACCCCAGGGCGTTAAGGTTTGCGGCATCTACCCCATGGCCGTGGACACTCGCATGAGTACTGACCAAGCTGGCGAGAAGATGTCTCCTAGCGTGCTGGCCGATGAGATCGTCAACTTTCTATCGGGTTCGTGTGAAGACCTTTACCCGGGCGAAGCCCAGCAAGCCTACGAGGCTTGGTTGCGTGATCCCCGCGGCTTTCAATCGGCCATGCTGGCGGGTTGAATACGCTGAACCTTGAAAAAGTCAGGCGCCTTCAGGCGCCTGCAGAGGTGAACGTCGTTTGGGCGACGACCCCTGGCGGGGCCGGTGCGGCTAATCAATCAGGACGTCGCAGGCGCAGCAGGTTGTCGGCGCCTATCCAGTGGTAATCCGCCGCACCACCCGCTCGCACCACGGTGCGGGTCTGTCCCCAACTGAACACCCCTTCCACAATCAGAGATCGGTCAATGCTCACACCGATCACTTCTGCCAGAAGAAGGTGGCTGCCCACCGGTTCATGTTGGTGGTCGCGCAACGGAAAGTCTTCCAGCACCTGGCATTCCAGTGACACCGGTGAGGCTTCCACGCGGGGTGTGGCTATCCGTGTTGATGGAGCGCTCCCCAGTTGGGTCAGTTCGAACTCGCTGCCGACGATGCTGCTGCTGCTCAGATTCATGGCCTGCGCCAAGGATTCGGTCACCACATTGACGACGAACTCACCCCGTCGTATCGCGTTACGAAGAGTGTCTTTGATCCCGGCGCTAGCAAAGGCCACGATGGGGGGGGCGTAATTGAAGATGCCAAAGAAGCTGTAGGGTGCAAGATTCAATGAGCCGTCTTCGCTCATTGATGAGATCCAGCCGATGGGCCGAGGCCCAACGATGGACGCGATGGGATTGTGCTTCAAGCCATGCCCTTCGCGCGGCGCATAAAAGTACCGGTCCTGCACGCGGTTTACCAGCTTGCAATCAGGTGGTTGCTGGGGATGCTGTTGTCGGTGATCTTGTCGGCGCCTTCGACGCCCACCACTGGCAAGCCTTTGGGGTCCAGTAGGCCGACCTGCACCAGAACGCTGGCCTGATCCCAGTAGATGTGTTCATGGCACAGTTTGTCACCTTTGAAGCGCACAACACCGACCAGACCAAAGCGTACTTTTCGTCCTGTGGGCGCTACCCCAGGCAACAACCAGTCCATCTGGCGGTCATGGGTGAAACTAAAGATCAGTTCATCGACTACCTGGCGCACGCCTTGCGTCCGCGAAACGGAGACCTGCATGGTGTCATCTGGGTTGGCTCCAATGAAGTAGTCTTTGTAAAAGCGTCGCAGGTCGAGGTAGCCCACCCCTCCCGTCATGGTGGGAATGTGATTGACATAGGGCTGGGCCACCATGGTGCCCATGGTCAAGTCAGCATCACGCGTAGTGAATTCGTAGTCCACATGCTTTTCCCACAGTGCCTCAAGGTCGTAAGCCGGGCCCACACGCGGGACCAAGAAATTCATGGTTCTGTCGTAGGCGAGGCGGGCGTTGTCGGCATTGAAGTGCGCCGAACCCATGCGCGCGAAGGCGTGATCGCAACCTGGGTAGATGTGCACTTTCAGAGCATTGTGTGCGGCTGCCAAAAGGGTGGCTTGGGCTGAGGGGGGGGCAGTAGTTATCGTTCTGAGCCACATGCAGCAGTGCGGCTTTACCGGTGGGCAGGGCTTCAGACACCAGTGCCTCCAGTCCGACGCCGTAGTAGGACACAGATGAGTTCACTTCGGTATCGTGCAGTGCACGGAAAGCAAGCCGACCGCCAAGGCAGTAGCCGATCGCGGCGACCGGACCATCGGACTGCCACTGGCTGCGTGCATAGGCGATGCAGTGTTGGAGGTCTTCCATCGCTTGCTGGTCATCAAACTTCTCCAGTAGGGCCAGGGCTTGGCCCATGGCGTCGGGTTGCGAAGGGTCAATGTCGATACCCACCTGCTGGCGCCAGAACAGATCGGGGGCCATGGCCAAGTAACCTTCGGCCGCGAACTCATCGCACAGGTCGCGAATGTTTTTGTTGACCCCAAAGATGAGGTTGCCCTCGAATTTCGGAGTTCATAGCTCAGCCCGGAGAATGCCGGGAAAGGAGAGAAGAGATGAACGCTGGAGTGATGAGCAGAGCCAAGTACACCTTGGAGTTCAAGCAAGAAGCCGTCAGGCAGGTCAAGGCAGGACGGCCTGCTGCAGTGGTGGCCAAGACCCTGGGCATGCCCAGCGCTAGCTTGACCAACTGGGTTCGGGCGGACGCAAAAGGGCAGCTTGGGGTGTCGACAGATGGCAAACCTGCCGCGGTGGTGAGCCCCGAACAGGCCGAGATTGCACGGTTGAAGGCTGAAGTTGCTCGCCTGAAGATGGAGCGCGATATTGCAAAAAAAGCGGCGGCGTACTTTGCACAGGATGTGCTGCAAAGTACGCCTGGATTCACTCGATGAAGCAACGCTGGCCGATCACGCTGATGTGTGAGGTTTTGCAGGTCAGTCCCAGTGGGTATTTCAGCTGGGACAGGGCTGGCAAGAGAGGCCACGGTGGGCCCACGCGATTTCACAGCGACGAGGCCTTACTCGCCCACATGCGAGCCATCCATGCCCAGGTCAACGGCGAATACGGCTGGCCACGCATGCACAAGGAGTTGTTGGCCAGAGGCATCAGGGTCGGCAAAGACCGGGTGCGCAAGCTGATGCACCGACACGGCATCCGAGCCAGGACGAAGCGCAAATTTGTTGTCACAACCGACAGCAAACATCGGTTGCCAGTGGCGGCCGACCTGGTTCAACGCCAGTTCAATCCACAGACCCCAAATCGCTTATGGAGCGGAGACATCACGTATATCGCCACGGGCGAGGGGTGGTTGTACCTGGCGGCAGTGCTGGACCTGCACAGCCGTCAGGTGGTGGGCTGGAGCCTTCAAACGCACATGCAAACGAGCCTGGTCAAAGATGCATTGCTGATGGCCTGCTGGCGTCGCCGACCTGCCAAGGGCCTGATCTTTCACAGCGACAGGGGCAGTCAATATTGCAGCGATAGCTTCCAGGCCACACTCAAGGAGTGGGGCATTGTCAGCTCGATGAGTCGCAAGGGAAATTGCTGGGACAACGCCCCAACTGAGAGTCTGTGGGGCCATTTGAAAACGGCGTGTGTTCATGGTCGAAAGTTCGCGACCAGAGCCCAAGCAAGGCAGGTGATTTTGGAGTGGATCGGGTTCTACAACCATTCCCGGCTACATTCGACGTTGGGCTACATGAGCCCCATGCAGTACGAAAATCGCTGGTTGGCGGCGCAGCACAAATCTGCCGCTTGAAGACCGGTTATGCACTCCGATTTTCAGGGGCAACCTCA
>NZ_KB906288.1 GCF_000381265.1 Curvibacter lanceolatus ATCC 14669 | reverse complement strand
GACGTCCTTGAGCCAGGTGATGCGGCCCATGAAGGTCAGGTCTTCGCTGGGCTTGAGCACCAGCTCGTGCGAGCCCTTGAGGTAGGTGGTGAAGGGCTGGCCCTTCTTGTAGTTGAGGTCGCCCTGGTCGCCCAGGCCCGACACGGCGCTCAGGCCGCCAGCGGGCGAGCCGGTGTTGCCCGAGGCGATCAAGCCCGGGGTGGGGTCTTTGACGCGGATGCCGGTACCCACCGACACGGTCGAGTCGAAGCTGCCGCGCAGGCCGTCTTCGGTCTCGAAGGTGAAGGCCTGGGCCGCGCCATGGGCCAGCAGCACGGCAGAGAAAATGAGGGAAAAGCGATGTCCGGACATGGTGTCACCTTGTCTTCAGAAAGGGGGTCGGGTGAGGGCCCCGGGCCGGTGCAGCGCAACCGGCCCGGGCTGCCTGGCAGGGATCAGCGTTCGCTGATGGCGCGCAGGTTGTCGGAGGTGTAGAAGCTGGCCTTGAGCTTGGCGTTATTGCCGGCCTCGGTCAGCCAGTGCACGTCGGTGCCGGTGCCCACGGCGTGTTCGTCAAACACATAGCGCCCTTCAAGCACGTTGTGCTGCACGAAGGCCGACACATCGCAGGAGCCGGTCTCGTACACCGGGATCACAAAGCCTTCGCGAACCTTCCAGAGCTTGCCCTGGGCGTCGTAGTCGTCGGCCACCAGCGGGGCCCAGCTGTCTTCATCGAGGTAGAAGGTGCGCTTGGGTGCCAGGTGACGGGTTCCAGGCTTGACCGTGGCCTCGACCACCCACACGCGGTGCATCTCATAGCGGCGGTGGCCGGGCTCGATGAAATCGCGCTGGGCCACGTCCTCGAACTTGGCCTTGAAGTCATAGGCACCGAACACGTTGTAGGGCACCAGCATCTCCTTCTTGCCCACCAGCTTCCAGTCGAAGCGGTCCATCAGGCCGTTGAAGACATAGGGTTCGTCGAGGGTGTACTGGTTCTCGAAGCCGATCTGCGGGGCGTCGTAGGCATAGGTGGGCATGCGGCGCACGCGGCGCTGGCCCGGAAAGTAGTAGAAGGTCTCGGTGGCGGCTTCGCTGTAGTTGGTGATGGCCAGGGCCTGGCCGGCCAGCGCAGTCGGGCTGTTGTAGCCGAAGTAGGTGTAATACTCGACCTGGGGCAGCTTGCTGAAGGCGACCGAGCCCTTGGCCCCCCAGGGCACGAACACCACCTGCTCGGAACCGGCCTTGATCCACTCCTCGCTGCCTTTGCGCGGCGAGGCTGCGGTGATCACTTTCTTGTAGTCCAGCGCCAGGCCGCGGTAGCGCATCTTGGCGTTCCACATGGCCTCGGCACCGTTGCGCGGCATGGGGAAGGGGTAGCCCGGCAAAAGCGCCTCCTGCAGTGTCCAGCCGTTGTCCTTGAGCTTGCCGGCCTCGACGTTCTTGCGCGTGTTGTCGGCCACGAAATCGGGCACGCCACAGCTGCGGTGCGAGGGGTACACATCCATGCGGTAGCCCTTGGTCTGCTTGATCAGCTCGACCTGGCCGGGCGAGAGCTTGTCGGCGTATTTGTCGACGTTGCTGGCGTCGACGGAGTACAGCGGTTTTTCGCCCTTGTGCTTCCAGAACTCGCCGCGCAGCTTGCCCCAGGCCCAGCCGGCCTCGGGGGGCTCGGCGCCGGTGTAGGCCGGAATGCTGCCATCCTTGCTGGCAGCCTGCTCACCGCCGGCGGGCGTCAGGTCTTTGCCCAGGCGGGCGGCATCGCGTGATTGCGCCAGGCTGCTGCCCACGGCGGCCATGGCCGCCAAGGCCAGCAGCAGATGGCGCCCGGTGTGTCTTGCATTCCCCATTTTTACGACTCCTGATTTGCGATCTGGTAAGCACCACGAGGGGTGGATGGGCTGGAGTTTGTGACGGGGTGCAACAACACCGTTATCGGTTTTGCGCAAGTCTCATCTAGGGTAACTACCAAGCAAAAATTTGGTGCGACGTCACCACGCTGGTGCGCTCTGGTTTCTACCGATGGCCGGCACGGCTGATGCTTAGGACACTCGGTCCCCACCCCACACGGGCGCAAAGACGCCCCGCACCGAGCCATGAGCCTTCAATCCGGCCACACGATGCCCCAATCCAGTGCCATGCCGCCGCCCTCGTGGCACGCCTGCGTGCGCTCCAGCGATGTGGACGTGCATGCCAGTGCGCAGCCACAGTGGAGCCTGAATTACGACCAGCTCTCGCCCGGCCGCTTCGATGGCCAGATCGAACTGGTGCAGTTGCCCGGCCTGCGCATGATTCGCGAAGGTGCCAACTGCAAGGTGCGCCAGCGCGGCCAGATCGGCCGCGGCCACTACGGCCTGGCCATGGTGCTGGAGCAGGACAGCGAAGCCATCTTCAACGGCCAGCGGCTGAGCACCGAATCGATCATGATCGGCCGCGGCGAAGAGCTGGACCTGCTGACCCCCGCCCACAGCGAGCTGATCGGGGTGGTGGTGGAGCACGAACTGCTGGCCGCCCTGTGGCAGAGCATGTACCAAAAGCCCCTGTCGGCCTGGATCGAAGAGCAGATCGTGGTGCAGGCCAGCACGGCCTCGGCGCGCCACCTCGACAAGATGCACCGCCGCATCCTCGGCCTGTTGAGCAGCTCGCCCGAGCTGCTCAACGACCCGGTGACCCTGATCCAGTTGCGCGACGCCATCCTGATCGAATGGATAGAGGCCATTCCCTCGCAGGTGGACACCAGCGAGCTGCGCCGCGTGGAGGCGCGCAAGAAGGTGGTGGACCGCGCCTGCGAATGCATGCTGGCCCATTCAGACCAGCCCCTGTCCACCCTGGACGTGTGCAGCCGCATCGGCACCAGCCCGCGCAAGCTGGACTACTGCTTCAACGATGTGCTGGGCATCAGCCCCAAGCGCTACCTGCGCCTGGTGCGCCTGAACGGCGTGCGGCGCGACCTGAAAAGCCGCGCCCACGAGGCCCGCGTGAAGGTGCAGGACGTGGCGGCACGCTGGGGCTTCTGGCACCTGAGCGAGTTCTCGCGCGACTACTCGGCCCAGTTCGGCGAGCTGCCTTCGCAGACGCTGCGCAACGCGCAGGGGTGAGGCCTGCGGGCCCGCAGCGCCGAAGCCCGACTCGCCACCCGACTCAATTGGCCAGCCCCACGGCGGCCTGCCTCAGCACCTCGGCAAAGGCCTGTGTCGCAGGCTTTTGCTGGGTGCCACGGCGGTAGGCCAGGTACAGGTCGAGGTGAACCACGGGCTCGCGCAGCATGGTCACGCGCAGGCCTTGGCGCAGGCACTCCTGCAAGGCAAAGGCGGGCACGATCGCGCTGCCCCGGCCCGCCCGCACCATGCCGATCAAGGTGCCGATGAGGTTCACGCGGGGGCACTCCTGATGGGCCAGGCCCAGGCGCGCCAGCTGCTTTTCGATCACCACCTGGATGGGGTTGTCGATGGGCAGGCTGACCAGGGGAAGGCTCTTGAGCCGGCTCCAGGGCTGACTCTCTGAGAGCTGGCCGCTGTCGGACCCATCGGGTGGGCTGATGCGCATGAGGCGGAACTTGCACAGGGGCTGGCGCGACAGCCCCACGGCGGGCTTCACAAAAAAGCCAAAGCCGATGTCGGCCTCGCCGTCCAACACCTGCTGACGCACCGTGCCGACTTCCACATCGCTGAGCTGCACTTGCACCTGCGGGTGGACCAGACCAAATCTGCGGATCACCTCGGGCATCAGGCTGGCCGACATCATGGGCGTGGCCGCCACGCGCAAACGCGAGCGCACAGCGGCCTCGCTGCCATCGAGCGCCGAGCCCAGCGCACGCAGCTCCACCACCAGGCGCTCGGCCACGGGTTGCAGGCGGCGGCCGGCGTCGGTCAGGGTGAGCGAGCGGGTGGTGCGATCAAACAAGCGTGCGCCCACCTGTTCTTCCAGCTCCTTGACCAGCATGCTCATGCCCGAGGGTGACAGGTGCACCTGCTCGGCCGCCTTGGCGAAGCTTTGCAGACGCGTGACCTCCAGAAATGCGTGCAGCTGCCGGGTGCTGACATTCATCAGCTTTGATGAAGAATTCATCAGAATTTTCCGTTTGATCGAAGTCAAGACTCTCGCTTTAATTCTCCCCCAACCCACCCCATAACGATAGAGACAAGCCCCATGCCCCCATCACGCGCGCTTGCGCCGCCCCCCAGCCCCCACCGACGCAGCCTGGTACTGGGTGCCATGGCTGCTGCTGCCGCACCCATGGCCTGGGCCCAGAGTGCCGCCGACGCCCCGGTGCGGCTGGTGGTGCCCTTCACGCCGGGTACGGGCATCGACTTGATTGCACGCCAGATTGCCCAGCCGCTGTCCGAGCGCCTGAAGCGGCCTTTTTTTGTCGATAACAAGGCCGGGGCGTCCGGCATCATCGGCACACAGGAAGTGGTGCGCGCCACGCCCGACGGCACCACCTTGCTGGTGAGCGTCAACACGCTGGTGATGAACATGGCGCTCTACCCGAAGCAGGGCTTCAACCCGCTGACCGATCTGGCGCCCGTCGCCCAGACGAGCTGGGGCCAGCTGCTGCTGGTGACCTCGGTGCCCTCGCGCATCGACACGCTCAAGGGCCTGATCGAGCGTGCCAAGGCCCGGCCCGGGGCGCTCAACTATGGCTCGCCCGGCGCCGGCACGCCGCACCACCTGGCCATGGAGCTGCTGAAGAACCGGGCCCGGATCTCACTCACCCACATCAGCTACCGGGGCACGGCCCCCGCCGTGACCGACCTGCTGGCCGGACAGATCGACGCCATGTTCCTGCCCATCCACGTGGCCTTGCAGCATGTGAAGGCCGGCAAGCTGAAGGCCCTGGCCATCAGCTCGGACACCGCCCACCCGTTGCTACCCGAGGTGCCGTCGCTCGGCAGCCTTCACCTGGGCAACCTGAATGTGGACATGTGGTACGGCGTGTTCGCCCCGGCTGGCACGCCCAGCGCGTTCATTGAGCGGCTGAACACCGAGCTGCGTGAGGTACTGGCCTCGCCCACCGTGGCCAGGTCGTTTGAAACCCAGGGCATGACCCCAGCCCACAGCTCGCCCGACGCCTTTCAGAAACTGGTGGCCAGCGACGCCAGGCGCTGGGCCGAGCTGATCAAGGCCCAAGGCATCACCGCGGAGTAAACATGACAACAAGCACACTGAAGCAGACACAAGACAAGGCACCCGCACAAGACACCGAGGTGGTCATCGTGGGCGGCGGCCCCGTGGGCATGGGGCTCGCCATCGAGCTGGGCCAGCGCGGCGTGAGCGTGATCGTGGTGGAGCGCTACCTGCAGCCCCAGCCCATCCCCAAGGGCCAGAACCTGACCCAACGGACGATGGAGCATTTCCACTTCTGGGGTGCCGAAAAGCAGCTGCGCGCCGCACGCACCATTCCGGTGGCGTACGGCATCGGCGGCCTGACCGCCCATGGCACCCTGCTGGGGCCCTACACCTATGACTGGTTGCAGCGCGATCTGGTCAAGCCCTACTACTTCACGGCCAACGAACGCCTGCCCCAGTACGCCACCGAGGCCGTGCTGCGCCAGCGCGTGGCCGAGCTGCCTTCTGTGCAGACCCTGTATGGCTGGGACACCCAGGCCCTGACGCAGGACGCACAGGGCGTGTCGATCACGATCGCCCAGCGGGGCAGCAGCGACACGCGCACACTGCGCTGCGCCTATGCGGTGGGGGCCGACGGGGCCCGCTCGGTGGTGCGCGAGCAGGCGGGCATCACGCACACCCGCACCGACCACGACCGCATGATGGTGCTGCTGGTCTTCAAATCACACGGGCTGCACCAGTTGTTGGAGCGTTACCCCGGCAAGTCGTATTACAACGTGCTGCAGCCCGAGCTCAAGGGCTACTGGAAGTTTCTGGGTCGGGTCGACCTGGGCAGCACCTGGTTCTTTCATGCCCCGGTGCCGGCCGGCACGACCCAGGACAACTTCGATTTTGCGGCCTATCTGCATGAAGCCGTGGGGGCCGAGTTTGATGTGGCGTTTGAGCACATCGGCTTTTGGGACTTGCGCTTCATGCTGGCAGACCGCTACCGGCAGGGCCGGGTGTTCATCGCAGGCGATGCCGCCCACAGCCACCCACCCTATGGCGGCTATGGCGTGAACTCAGGGCTGGAGGATGCCCGCAACCTGGGCTGGAAGCTGGCGGCCACCTTGCAGGGCTGGGGCGGTGAAGGGCTGCTGGACTCGTATGACGCCGAGCGCCGCCCGGTGTTTGCCTCCACGATCAACGACTTCATCGCACGCTCGATCGAGACCGACCGGGCCTTTCTGGAGCAGCACGACCCGGCCCGCGACCAGGCCGCCTTTGAGGCTGCCTGGCAGGCGCGGGCCCAGGGTGCCGTGGGCGAGGTGCATGCGTTCGAGCCGCACTACGAAGGCTCGGGCATCATCTGGGGCAGCGATGGCCGCAGCAGCGGGGCCAAGGGCTCGCACCGCTTCGAGGCCCGCCCCGGCCACCACCTGGCCCCCGCAGCACTGCCCAACGGCCGCAATGTGTTCAAGGCCCTGGGCACGGGGTTCTCGCTGCTGGTGGTGGGCCAGGCCGGCGCCCACGCCGGCGCGGTGCAGGCTTTTCGTGACGAGGCCGCGAGCCTGGGGCTGCCGCTGACGGTGGTGGACTGCGGCCCGGGCGGCCAGGGCAGCGAACCCGGGCGCTATGGCGCGGCGCTGATCCTGGTGCGGCCCGACCAGTTTGTGGCTTGGGTGGGCGCCGATGCCTCGGCATCGGGTGCCCGCCAAGCCCTTCAGCGGTCGGTGGGTGCACTGGCGGCCTCCCCCGCCCTGGCAGCCGGCTGAGGCCTGGCCTGACGGACCGCCCACGCCCGTGCAGCTCGACACCTTGCGGGGGGCCAGGCCCTGGCCTGTCAGCCGCCGGGCCTGTTTACCCAATTTTATTGAATTGAGATAATTATCCGAATTCAATAAAAAAGGATAAGAATGACCTTCCATCGACCGACGCTCGCCGCGGACATGGCGGATCAGCTGCTGCGCCCCAAGGGCCTGATGAAGAAAGTGCGCTCTGGCCTCTTCCTGGGTGGCTTGCGCCGCATCGGCAAGACCACCTTTCTGCGCGGCGACCTGATTCCCACACTCGAGGCGCAGGGGGCCATCGTGGTCTATGTGGATCTGTGGAGCAACACGGCCGCCAAGCCCAGCGACCTGCTGCTGGGCGCGGTGCGCAAGACGCTGACCGATCTGCAGCGGGCCGACTCGAAGGCGGTCGGGGTGCTGAAGCGCCTGAAGGGGCTGGACCTGGGGGCGGGCGGGTTCAAGTTCGGCTTCAGCCTGAGCGAGCTGGGCAAGACCGAGGGCAATACCCTGGCCGGGGCCTTCTCTGAGCTGGTGCAGGTGGCCCAAACCAATGTCGTGGTCATCATCGACGAAGTGCAGCACGCGATGGGCTCTGACGACGGCAACGACATGCTGCTGGCACTGAAGGCGGCCCGCGATGAGATCAACCTGAGCCCCAGCACGCCTGGGTATTTTCTGTTTGTCGGCACGGGCTCGCACCGGGCACGGGTGCGCGAGCTCACGATCAAAGGCAAGCAGGCCTTCAACGGCGCGATGTCGGAAGACTTTCCGGTGCTGGAGATCGACTTTGTCGAGTGGCTGCTGAACGAGGCCGATCTGGGCGAACGATCCCCCAGTGCGGCCGTGGCCTTCGAGTGCTTTGTGCGCCTGGGGCGCCGGCCGGAAGAGCTCATGAAGGCGCTCGCGGCGCTTCAGCAGGCGCCCAATTTTGTGGCGGCCGACCAGGACCTGCGCGCCATCACCGAAGGCGTGCGGCAATCCGCAGCCGCGGTGGACCTGGCGCGGCTCGATGAGCTGGGCCCCCTGGCGCTGGCGATCTTCGGCTACGTGTGCCGCCAAGGTGGGCAGAGCGTGAAGAAGGTCTTTTCAGGGGCCACGCTTGACGAATACAGCGCCGAGATCGGCCGCCCCGTGGGCGCCGAAGAAGTGCAGAAGATGGCCAACCAGCTGGTGGACTCGAACATCCTGGCGCGTGACGGCCACGGCATCTATGGCGTGAGCGACCCCTTCCTGGCCGAGGCCTACACCAGCCGCGCCAATGTGCTGCGGACCCTGGACGGGCCGCGCGGGGCGGGCTGATGGGGGCGCGCTGAAGCCAGGGCCTCAGCCCATTCGACCCATCGGCACTCGCCCCCTGTTCATGAGCTCACCCGGCGGGTGAACCAGCCACGCAGGCCGATCATCAAGTCGTCCACATAGGTGAACACGGTCGGGATCACCAACAGGCTGAGGGCCGTCGACGCGATACCGCCACCAATCACCACGATGGCCATCGGCTGTCGGAAGCTGGGGTCAGCGCCCAGCCCCAGGGCGATCGGCAGCATGCCCGCCGTCAGCGCGATGGTGGTCATGACGATCGGCCGGGCCCGCTTGTGGCAGGCGTCCACCAGGGCGTCGTGGCGCGTCATGCCGTGGTCGCGGCGGGCCATGATGGCGTACTCGACCAGCAAGATCGAGTTCTTGGTCACGATGCCCATCAACAGCACAAAGCCGATCACGGTGGGCATGGAGAAGCTGCTGCCCGTGATCAGCAAGGCCGCGACGGCGCCACTCAGCGACAGCGGCAAGGCGGCCAGGATGGTGGCGGGCTGCAGAAAGTCGTGGAACAGCAGCACCAGCACCCCATAGATGCAGAACACGCCGATGGCCATGGCCATGCCGAAGCTGCCGAACATCTCGGACATGCGCTGCAGGTCGCCCTGGGCCACGGTGTGCACGCCCGGGGGCAGCTTGCGCACCGAAGGCAGGTTCATCACGGCCCGGTTCACGTCGCCCAGGGTCTGGCCATTGAGCTCGATGGTCAGGGTCACGTTGCGTTCGCGGTCGATGCGGTTGATCTGCGCCGGGCTGGAACCCATCTGCACCTCGGCCACCGAGGCCAGGGCCACGCTGCCGTTGGTGGCCGGCAGGCGCATCTGGGCGAGGGTCGCCAGATCGCTGCGCACCGCCGGATCGAGCCGCACCCGCACCGCCACCTGGCGCTGGGGCAGGTTGAGCTTGGCCAGGCTGGTGCCGAAGTCGCCATTGGTGGCCACGCGGATCAGGTCGGCCAGGTCGGAGGTGGCCACCCCCAGGGCGGCGGCACGGGCAAAGTCGGGCAGCACCTGCACCTCGGGCTGCTGCAGCGCCGCGCTGGAGGTGACGTTGCCCAGCCCCTGCAGGCCCCGCAGGTCTTTTTCAACGGCATTGGCGGCCCGGCTCAGGGCACCGGCGTCGTCGCTGGCCAGTGTCAGGGTCAGGGTGGTGCCGCTCATGCCATTGCCCACGCTGACACGGGTGCCCGACAGGGCACGCAGGCGTTGGCGCAGATCGCTTTCCACCTCGGATTGTTTGCGGTGGCGTTCGCCGTGGGGGGTGAGGTTGAGCGTCAGTACGGCGCTGGTCACGTCGGCGGTGCTGGAGGCCCCCATGCCGTCGCCTGAGCTGGCCGTGCCGGCCGAGATGAAGACATCGCTCACCTCGGGCAACTGACGGGCGATGTCGGCAGCCTGCAGGGCCACGGCCGAGGTGTTGTCCAGGGTGCTGCCGGGGGGCAGGGTCAGGGTGAGCTGCACCTGGCCGTCGTCTCCCGCCGGGAAGAACTCGGTGTGGATCAGCGGCATCAGGGCCAGCGACAGCGCAAAGATGGCGGCGGCCACGGCCACCGTGGTCTTGCGGTGGCTCAGGCACAGGTTCACCCACCCCAGGTAGCGGCACATGATGGGGCCATCGGGCGCCTCCTCGTGCGTCGGGGCCTTGAGAAAGTAGGCGGCCATCATGGGCGTGAGCAGGCGCGCCACCAGCAGCGACATCAACACCGCCGTGGCCGCCGTGATGCCGAACTGGCGGAAGATCAAGCCCGGGATACCGCCCATGAAGGCCGTGGGCAGGAACACCGCGGCCAGCGTCAGGGTGGTGGCGATCACGGCCAGCCCGATCTCGCCAGCGGCCTCTTCGGCCGCCTGCTTGGGCGATTTTCCGGCCTTCAGGTGGCGCACGATGTTCTCGACCTCAACGATCGCATCGTCCACCAGAATGCCCACGACCAGGGCCAGGGCCAGCAGCGACACGGTGTTCAACGAGAAGCCGGCCCATTGCATGACCGCGAACGTCGGCACCATCGAGATGGGCAAGGCAGCGGCCGAGATCAGGGTGGCACGCTTGTCACGCAGAAACCACCACACCACCACCACAGCCAGTGCTGCGCCCTCGTACAGCAGCTGCATCGAGCCCTTGTAGTTCTCTTCCACCGGGGTGACGGTGTTGTAGGCCTCCTGGATCGTGACGTGGGGGTTGGCGGCGGCAAACTCGGCCACGGCGGCGCGCACGGAGCGGGCCACGCCCTCGTCCGAGAAGCCCTTGGAGCGCGTGATCTGAAAGCCGATCACCGGCTTGCCGTTGAAATAGGCACGGGTGCTGCGGTCGGCATGGGTGTCGCTGATCCGGGCCACCTGGTCCAGGCGCACCCGGCGGCCATCGGACAGGGGCAAGGTCAGGGCCGCGATGTCCTGTGCCGAAGCCGCCGCGCCCAGGATGCGCATGGACTGGCGTGCGCCACCCACATCGCCCCGGCCACCGGAGTAGTCCTTCTCGATCGATTTCAGCAGGCTCGACACATTGGCCGCATTCACCTGCAGGCCGGCCATGGCGGCCGGGTCCAGGTCGACCTGGATTTCGCGGTCTACCCCACCCACGCGCTGCACCTGGGCAACGCCCTTGACGGCGAGCATGGCCTTGGCGATGTTGTTGTCGACAAACCAGGAGGCTTCAAATTCATTGAGCCGGTCGCTCTGTACCGTGTAGGTCAGCAGGGCCGAGCCCGCCGTGCTCACCTTGGCCACGGTGGGCGCCGCCATGGCGGTGGGCAGTTCGGCCTTGACGCTGTCGACCGCATTGCGCACCTCATTGAGGGCCTCTTCGGCGTTCTTGGCGATGTCGAAGCTGACCGAGATGGCCACAGCGCCGTCCGAGATGGTGGTGGTGACGTGGTCCAGCCGGCTGATCGACGCCAGCTTGTTCTCGATCTTGCGCGCCACCTCGGTCTCGAGCTGCGCGGGTGCCGCCCCTTCCAGGGTGGCACTGATCTTGATGGTGGGCAGGTCCATGTCCGGGAACTTCTGGATGCCCAGCTGGTGCAGCCCCAGAAAGCCCAGCACCGTCAGCAGGATGAACAGCAGCAGAGTGGGCGTGGGCTTGTGGATGGCCCAGGCGGAGAAGTTCATCGCGGGGTCTCCTCACGGCGGCTGGCCGCCGCCGGGGTCTGGGGCTGGGCCTGGGCTTGGGTGGCCGTGGCCACCTTGTCGCCATCGGCCAGGAAAGCGCCCCCCGAGCTGACGATGCGGGCCTGGGCCCCCAGACCCTCGACGATTTCAACCCGGTCACCCACGCGCCGCCCCACGCGCACACCGCGCCGCGTGACGCGCTCATCGCTGCCGAGCTCAAACACATAGTTGTAGCCGTCGCCCAGCACCACGGCCGATTGCGGCACGGTGAGGGCCGGCGCGCTGCCCAGTTCGATGCTGCCACTGGCAAACATGCCGGCCTTGGCCTGCGAAGCCGGCAGGCTCACGTAGACGATGCCCCGGCCGGTAGAGGTGGACAGATGGGGGGCCACCGCCCGCACCTTGCCGTTGACGACCCCACCGGTGGGCAACTTGATGCTGGCACTGTGACCCGGCTGGATGCGCCCGAGCTGAGCGGCATCCAGCTCGGCCTGCCATTCGAGCCGGCCCTGGCGGATCATTCGGAACATCTCGTCGCCACTGGCCACCACCTTGCCCAGCACCGCCGTGCGCGAGGTGATCACCCCGTCGTCCACCGCCACGATGCGGGTGTGGTCCAGCACGATGCGCTGGGCATCCACCTGGGCCTGGCTGCTGTCCACGCTGGCCTGGGCGGCCAATTCGTTGTTCAGGTACTCGTTGTAGGCCTGGTCGGAAATGGCGGCGCCCTGCCGTGCCACGCGGGCCCGGTCGGCATTGCCCTTGGCCTGGGCCAGGCTGGCCCGGGCAGAAGCCAGGTTGGCCTCCAGGCGGCGCAGCTCCACGCTGGCCGCATCGCTCACCAGTTCGGCCAGCACCTGGCCGGCACGCACCTGGTCGCCCACCTCGGCGCGCAACCTGGCCACCCTCAGGCCACCGGTCTGGGCGCCCACCACGGCCTCTTGCCAGGGCGTCACCGTGCCATTGGCGGTGGCCGTCAGCGGCCAGTTCTGGGTGCTGGGCCGGGTGGTCTGCACGGTCAGGGCCGTTCGCGCCGCGTCGGGCGTGGCGGCGCTGGCCGCTGCAGCGCTTTGCTGAGAATGCACCTGCAGGGCGGTGCCAACACAGACGAGCAGCAGGGTTGCCGAGGCCAGGGCCGTCCAGCGACGTCGGGGGGTCGTCATCCACTTCATGATTTTTCTCCGGGCGCCTGAGCGCTTTGCCAGCCGCCACCGATGGCTTTGTAAAGCGTGATCCACTGGGTCACGCGAGATTGCTGCAGCTCGATGCGGGTCAGCTCTGCCGACAGGTAAGAGCGCCGCGCCGTCTCCAGATCCTGCAGGCTGCCCAGGCCGGCGCGCCAGCTGGTTTCCGAGGCCGCCACATAGTGGCGGTACTGCTCGGCACTGGTCTGCGCATCGCGCTCACGGTCGGCCGCGCTGTCCAGGTTGACCAATGCCTGTTCCACCTCAAGCACTGCGTTGCGCACGGTGCTTTTGTAGCTGGCCACTGCACTGTCGTAGTCGGCTCGGGCGCTGTTCACCTTGGCCGTCAGGGCGCCTCCCTGAAAGATCGGTAGCGAGATCGCGGGCACCAAGGACCACGGCGTACTGGCCACCCCCGCCGTGCTGGCCGCGGCGATCGAGCCAGTGATGGTGAACGTGGGCCACCGGTTGGCCTCGGCAACACCGATCTTGGCCAGCGTCGAGGCCACCTGCCGCTCTGCCGAGATCACATCCGGGCGTTGAGCGATCACGCTGGCAGGCAGGGCGTCCAAAGAAAAATCTGCGGGGCTGGGCAATGCGCCGGCCCCCTCGCCCAACAAGCTGCGCACCTGCGGCTCGGCAAGCCCGGTGGCGGCCACCAGGGTCTTGATCAACAGGTCGCAACTGGCCTGCTGCGCCCTGGCATTGGCTGAGGCGGATGCCGCGCCAGCCTGAGCCAGCATCAGATCCGAGGGCGCGCCCAAACCGGACTGAACCGAGACACGGGTCAACTTCAGTGTCTGCCGATAAGACAGGGCCTGGTCCTGGTACGCCGCCTGCTTGAGACGGCACGCCCGGTAGTCCACGTAGTCGCCGGCCACTTCAGCCGCCAGGCTGATGCGGGCATCGTGCCAGTCGGCCTGCTTGGCCTGCAGCGAGGCCTGGCCCGATTCGACGTTGCGCCGCACGCTGCCAAACAGATCGACCTCCCAACTGGCGTCCAGACCGGCGCTGTTCACCGTGCTGATGCCCGAGACGCCGGTTTGATCGGCCGACCGGGTGGACGAAGCATTGGCGCTGACCGAAGGCAAGCCTGCAGACCGGTTCACGGTCACCGTGGCCCTGGCCGACTGGATGGCTGCGGCGGCCTTGGCCAGACTTGGGCTGTCTGCCTGAGCGGCCCGCTGCAACTCAGCGAGCACCGGATCCTTGAACTGGGCCCACCAGTCGGCCATCTGGGACAACTGCCCGCCATGGGGGCGCGGCGCCTGCCAGGCCTCGGGCAGGGCCACGGCCGGCTTCACGTAGTCCGGCCCGACGGCGGCGCAGCCGACCAACAGGGAAGCCCCCCAGGCCACGACCATCGACAGGCGCAGCGACTTGAAAATTTGCATTGTGAACAGACCCAACCATAACTAAACTTATGGGTCTATTTTTAAGTACGCCTGAACCAGGCAAACAACCGCTGCGTAGACAAAAGTAAAGTTGGGTGAACCATGCGCGTCAAAACCGAGTCCCGTCGCCAGGCCATCGTCCAGGCCGCAGCCCATGTTTTTCTGGAGAAGGGCTATGCCGGCACCAAGATGTCCGACATTGCCCAGACCGTGGGCTACTCCAAAGCGACCCTGTACGGCTACTTTGAGTCGAAGGAAGACCTGTTCCTGGTGACGGTGCAAACGCTGGCAGACGCACAGTTCAACACGCCCTTCAGCCAACTGGATCCGGCCGGGCCGATGCGAGAGACCTTGCAGGCCTTTGCCGAAGCCATGTTGAGCGTCACGACCTCAGACGACGCCTTGGCCTTGTTTCGACTGGTGGTGGCGGGCTCGGTCGACCAGCAGCTTGCCCAGCGCATGTTCGAGCAAGGCCCCAGGCTGGCGGACCATGCCGTGGTCGAGTTCTTGAACCTGGCCATCGACCGGGGCGAGCTCCAGCGCTGCGACACCACGATGGCGGCGGATCACCTTCGTGGATTGTTGGAGTCGCAGTTTTTTCACAAGCGCCTGTTCGGTGTGATCCAGGTGCCATCCCCGCAGGAGATCTCAGAGGCGGCCAAGCGCGCACTCGGTGTTTTCTGGGCCGCCTATGGGGCGCCTGCTCACGAAGGTTGAAGGGGGGCGTGAATGCCCCCTGCAAACCCGGCGTCGGCGCCGCATCAAGCCCATCGCGCACGGCGAACATGCGCACCCCCGGTAGCCAAGGCAAGCGGCGCCTGTGTATTTCAGAACACTGAATGCCCACGCAGACTGCGCGACGAGCAGGGACAGGCCAAAGGCCGCCGCCAGCACGTGGACCAGCCCCCCCAGCGCCGACCCCAGGCAGGACGCCAATCCGACGGCTCGGCCTCCGGCCGCGGTGCGGGCCACCCCCTGGGCGATACCGGGGCCAGGGGTGATCGCCAGCAGCCATGCCGCCATGAAGAATGAGCAATACGCCACGGCGCCGCGACGATCAAATCTGGATGGTGGGTGCCACGGCCTCGGCCATCGCCTGGGCCAGAGCGTGATTGCCCCGGGCCTGCAGGGCACGGATGGCGCCTTCGCGGTCTGGCACCTGATGGTGCTGGTTCAGCTTGCGCTTGCCCTCCAGGCGGGTGATGCGGATTTCGACGCCCACGATGTGGCGCAACTGCTCGGCCAGGTAATCGGCCGGCGCATCCCCCATCTTCCAGGGGCTGGGCTGGTCGGCCTCGTGCTCGCGCGTGAGCTTGGCCACCACGCCCCGGACAAAGCGTTCGTCGTCGTGAACATGCACGGTGCCATGGGCATGGACCACTTCGTAGTTCCAGGTGGGCACGCGCCGATGCGTCTCGTGCTTGCCGGGGTACCCATTGGGCGAGATGTAGCCCTGGGCACCGCGAAACACCACCAGAACGGGGTCGCCATCGGCCACCTCCTGCCAAAGGGTGTTGGCCCGCGCAACGTGGGCGATGAGTGTGCCCTGCGGGCCCTGATCGGCCTCCAGCAGCAGCGGCAGGTGATGGGCCTCCAGCCCGTTGGCGGTGTTCGTCACCAACATGCCCAGGGCGTTGTGGCGGACGATGCGGTGAAGTTCTTCGATGCGAGGCTCGGCAAATTGAGTCGGCAGGTACATGTGACAACCTTGATCGGGACAGACACCGGAAAAGCCCGGCGAGCCCTGCCACTTTGCGGCATCATTGGCCTGAAAGAAATATCCAGTTTTCTAGAAAATGACCAGGCCAGTTCCACCATGCCCCTGATGCCCAAAGGCCGACCCAGCCGCAGCCGCGCGCTCTATGAAGAGATCCGGGCCCGCATTGCAGACGGCACCTTTGCCCCCGGTCTGGCCCTGCCCTCCACCCGCGCACTGGCGGCAGAGCGGGGCCTTTCCCGAGCCACGGTCACCCTGGTGTACGAGCAACTGGCCGCCGACGGATTCATCGAGACGCGAACCGGCGCCAGCAGCCGCGTGGCACCGGGGGGCGCCGCAGGCGCAGCCGCCGATCCCTCAGCGGGCCAGCCACCCTTGCATGGCAGGTCTGCCCCTGCCGGGCAGAACACCGGCCGCCTCTCCGCCATCGGTCATCGGATGGCCGCCTTTGGCCTGCACGATGCGCGCCCCACGGCAGCCGGCGAAATCGACTTCATCTACGGGCCGCTGTCGGGCGCCGACTTTCCCACCCTGGCCTGGAGCAAGGCCATGCGCCATGTGGAGCGCCAGCGGGTCAGCCGCCTGGCGTACGAAGACCCGCGAGGCAATCTGCCACTGCGACAAGCGCTGCACGCCCACCTGAGCCAAACCAGAGGCCTGGTGTGCACCTTGGACCAGATCATGATCGTCAACGGATCACAACAAGCGCTGGATCTCTGCGCCCGCCTGCTGCTGGACCCGGGCGATGGCGTGATCGTAGAAAACCCGGGCTACCAGGCCGCACACCAGGCGTTCATGGCCTATGGGGCGCGTTTGGCCTGCATCGACGTGGACGCGCAGGGCATGAAGACCGAACAGCTTGAAGGGCTGGGCCCTGCGCAAATGGCCTACGTGACACCCACCCACCAGTTCCCGATGGGTTCGTTCCTGCCACTGGCCCGCCGACGACAGTTGCTGGCTTGGGCCCACGAAACGGGGGCCTGGGTGATCGAGGACGATTACGACAGCGAGTACCGCTATACGGTGGGCCCCGAGGAAACACTGCAATCGCTGGACCGCCACGCCCACGTGATCCACGTCGGCACCTTTTCCAAAACCCTGTCGCCCCAGTTGCGGCTGGGCTACATGGTGCTGCCGCCCGGTCTGGTGGACACCTTCGCCACCGCCAAGCGCCTGACCGACCGCCAAACGGCCTCCGGGGTACAGCGCGCATTGGCCTTGCTGCTGGAAGACGGCAGCTATGCGCGCCACGTGAGGCGCATCCGACGCCACCAGGCGGCCCGCCAACACGCGCTGACCGAAGCACTGACGCACCATCTGGGTGACCGCATCGAGATCCAGGGCGCCGCCAGTGGGCTGCATGTGGTGGTGTGGTGCCGCTCGCTGCCCTCCAGCGCCGAAACAGCCCTGGTGCAAGCCGCCCGCGATCTGGGCGTGCGCGTCTACCCCATCAGCCCGCTGTACCACCCCCACCCCACCGGGCCTGGCCAGCAACGGCCCGCGGGCCTGATCATGGGGTACGCCTTGCTCGGCGAAGCGGCGATCGTGGAAGGTGTGCAGCGCCTGGGCGCGGCCTTGCAGCAGGTGCAGGCGGGCACGCGGCCCAGCCAAGGCTCGCAGCCTTCGCAGCCCACTGCCGGATGATTCAGGCAGGCAAGCCCCCCGTACCCAGTTCAAACCCCTTGCCAAGGGTCGGCTTCAGGATCACCAAATTCGGATCTGAGGAAGGCCAGAAAAGCCTGCACCTTGCGCGGCACATGCTTGCGGCCCGTGAAGGCCAGCCACACCTGCCAGGATTCGCCCGTCCAGTCGGGCAGCACACGCACCAGGGCCCCGCTTCGCAGATAGGGCTGGGCGTGGGCCGAGAGCATGCCAACGATCCCCATGCCCTGCAAAGCGGCCATGTACAGGGCCTCGGGGCTGTGAGAGTGAAACCTGGCCGGCCCGGGACGCACATCCACACTGGCCTGAGCCCCAGCCGCCGTCGAGCGAAACCGCAGCACCTCGGCAATGCCCTTGCCCTTGGGGAACAGGCACTCATGCTGCTCCAGCTCCAAGGGGTGCGCCGGGGCCGGGTGGGCCTCCAGATAGCGGGGCGATGCGCAGAGCAAGGCATGGGTGGTGCCCAGCTTGAAGGCCGTGTAGTCGCCATCGGCCAGCCCCTGCCGGCTGAACAGCACCGTCACGTCCGACTTGAGATCGGGCCCCTCCAGAAGCCTGTCGCTGGTGTTGACCTCGATCTCCAGCTGGGGATAGACGCGCTGCAGACGCGGAACCCGGGGGATCAATTGGGCCGCCGCAAAATCGAGAGACGATTGCACCTTCAAAAGGCCGCCCGGCATGCGCCCGCTGGTGCTGGCCTCATCGTTGGCGGCATCCAGCCCTTCGATCAAGGGGCGGATGCGCGCCACATAGACCTCGCCCTCGTCCGTCAGCGACAGCGTGCGCGTGGTGCGTTGCAGCAGGCGGATGTTGAGCGCCGCCTCCAGCTCCTGGATCAGCCGGGTGACCTTGGCCCTTGAGGTGTTGAGTGCTTGCGCCGCAGGCGCAAATCCGCCCTGGTCGACAACACTCAACAGGGCACGCATCGAATCGAGTTGGTTCATAAAAGAGGCGGTCGCATGGCCAAGGCGTGGCGCCACTTTCCGACAATGAAAAGATGGCAATGCCGCGCGTCACGCAATGCCTTCCCAGAAAGCGCAAGCTCCTGCCGTACTGGCCCGTGGCATTCCACGGTCGCATCATGGACTATATTCGCGCGGCACAGGTACCTGTTGAACAGGGCTGTCAAAAATGGCCGTGCCGAAGAGGCGCGTATCACCGACCTTTGAAGGCAGGTCGTCTTCATGCCGGCAAGGATGGAATCAAGTAGCTTTGCAACCCGTGAAGCAGTGCGTCAAATGCACTCTTGCAGCGTGCACTGGCGCGCAGGTCTTCGTGCATGGTGAGCCACGTCTCCAGCTTGAGCGATACCTGCCCAGGTAGCACGCGGACCAGTTCGGGATTGCGTCTGGCCAGCGCGGCCTGGCAGATGCCGATGCCCGCCCCGGCCCGAATCAGGGCCAGTTGGGCCAGGTCGCTGTCGCTGCGCAGGGCCAATGCCTCGCGGTGCCAGGAGGAAAAACTTTTTCGAGCCTTGCGTACGAACGCCGTCTCTTCGTCGAAGCCGATCAGGACATGCTCACCGAGTTGGGCGACGGTGGTCGGCGTGCCACGTTTTTCCAGGTAATCCGTGTGGGCATGCAAGCCGAGTTCCACATGGCCAAGGTGCCGAGCAATCAACTGGTCTTGGGTGGGCGCCGTCATGCGCACGGCGATGTCGGCCTCCCTGAGCAGCAAATCCTGCACTTTGTTGCTCAGCACCAATTCCACCTTCAGCAAGGGATGCCGGGCTTGCAATCGGGCCAGGATGGGCGGCAGCACTTCCACGCCGATGACCTCACTGGCACTGATTCGCACCGTGCCTCTGACGCCAGCGCCCTGGCTTTCGGCAGCGCGCTTGAGCGCCGCGGCGGCACTGCTCATGGCCTGGGCATGGGCCTTCAACTCCAGCGCGGCCTCGGTGGGCATCAGGCCAAGCTGGGAGCGCGTGAACAGCACAACGCCCAACGCCTTCTCGAGGGCGACCACATGACGCCCCACGGTCGGTTGGGCCACACCCAGTGCCCGCGCGGCACCTGACAGCGAGCCCTCCTGCAGCACGCTGAGAAAGGAGCGATAGAGCTCCCAGCCAATGTCTGTATCCATGCATAAATGTATAGCCGATAGCTCATCTTCGGCAATTCCATGCAAAAGCATCGCCGGTCAGACTTCTGCCATCGCAACTGGTTTTGGAGAACTCTGATGGTTGGCAACATAAACAAGGCCCTGGTCCTGGGGGCCACCGGCGGCATCGGCGGCGAGGTGGCGCGGCAGCTGCGAGACGCCGGCTGGCAGGTGCGCGCGCTCAAACGCGGTGGCACCACGGCCCAGGAAGAGCACGATGGCATGACCTGGCTGCGCGGCGACGCCATGAACCGCAACGACGTGACGGCCGCAGCGGCAGGATGCTCGGTGATCGTGCACGCTGTGAACCCACCCGGCTATCGACGCTGGAACGAGTTGGTATTGCCGATGCTGGACAACACCGTCGCCGCCGCGCTTGACCACGGCGCCACCATCGTGCTGCCCGGTACGGTGTACAACTACGGGCCTGACGCATTCGCACAACTGCAAGAGGACTCGCCACAAGAGCCCGTGACCCGCAAAGGCGCGATTCGCGTCGAATTGGAGCGGCGCCTACAGGTGGCAAGCACCCAGGGGTGCCGGGTCATCATTGTGCGGGCGGGTGATTTCTTTGGCCCGAAATCCGGCAACAACTGGTTCGGACAAGGCCTGATCAAGCCGGGTCAGCCAGTGACCCGCGTCAGCCTCCCCGGCAGGGCTGGCGTCGGACACCAATGGTCCTACCTGCCCGACGTGGCACGAGCCATGGTCGGGTTGCTGGCGCGTCGGGACACCCTGGAGCCTTTCGCACGCTTTCACTTGGCTGGACATTGGGACGCCGATGGCCAACAGATGGCCAAGGCAATCCAGCGTGCGGTGGAACGCCGCACGGGCACAACCCCGAAATTGCAGGCCTTTCCCTGGTGGCTGATCACGCTGGCTGCACCATTCAACCCCACTTTGCGGGAGCTACGCGAAATGAGGTACTTGTGGAACGAAGCCGTGCGCATGGGCAACCTACGCTTGACTGAGGTGCTGGGACACGAGCCGCACACGCCTTTGGACCAGGCTGTGGAAGCCACGCTGGAAGGCATGGGCTGCCTCACGACGCGCTGAGCAGATTGCCAGACGGCCGGGTCAACCGCGGCCACCCCGGCATGGGCCTCCGCCTCACGAAGGCACACCTGGCGCCGGCGGGCAGGTCGATGCAGGAACGGCAGAGGTGAGGCGCAAGCCAGGGACATGGCACCTGGGTGATCAGGCAGGCCTCGCCGGAACCACAGTCTCTGCCGTGGCGTTGGCCAGGGCGTGATGGCCTCGCGCCTCAAGGCAGCTCAAGTCCGCAAATGGCGCCTTCGCGGTCTTGTGGTGTTGAGTGCCTACGCCGCAGGCACAGATTCGCGCTGGTCGACAACCCTCAAAAGGGCACGCATTGAATCGAGTTGGTTCATCAAAGAGCAGGAAACAGAGCCAAGACCTGGCGCCGTGGTTCGACATAGGGCCCATGGCGCACAGCGTCAAGTGCGGCACCGGCTGAATCCTGCCGCCCCATGTCTCGGCAAACCTCGACGCATTTTGTTGAGGTGATTGATTCCTACCTCCGCTGGCACAACGAGATGCGGGTCAAAATTTACTGCGGCTCTCTTTGCCCCATCGAATATCGGCTGAGCCTCGAACTTGCGGCATACAGCCAGTACAAGTGCCAACTGAATCTCCAGCAGGTCAGTTTTGGGATGGTTGCGGCACGCAGGCGATCGGAAGGTGGACAGTGAACTTGGTCCCGGTTCCTGGGCTGGATTCCACCTCAATCCGTCCGCCATGCTTTTGAACGATGGAATACGAGAGGGACAGACCCAGTCCAGTGCCTTGCCCGACCGGCTTGGTTGTGTAGAAGGGTTCAAAGATTCTCTTGCGGACCTCGTCGTTCATGCCGCATCCGGTGTCAGACACGGAAATGGCAATCCAATCGCCACGGACTTCCGTTTCCAGGGTGATCACACCTTTGTCCTTGATGGCTTGCGCAGCATTCACGATCAGGTTCATGAGGACCTGATTGATCTGGGCTGCCAGGCACTTCACTCGTGGAAGCTGACCGTAGCGCTTGACCACCTCGGCCTTGTATTTGACTTCATTCCTCACCACGTTCAGGGTGGAGTCCAAGCCTTGGTTGATGTCGGCCTCTGCCCATTCTTCATGGTCCACCCTGGAAAAGTCTTTGAGGTCCTGCACGATGCGTTTCACGCGCGAGAGTCCGTCCTCGGTTTCCGCCAGTAGATCGGGCAGGTCTTCGGCCAGAAATTCGAAATCGAATCCGGAAAAACATTGGGCCAGCCGGCCCCAAGGACTGTCGTCTTCGGAAGCCAATGCCTTGTCCTTGAGTTCACGATCCACGGCGTGGCCGAGTGCGAGCAAATTAGCTGAATAGCGACCCAATGCACCAATGTTTGAGCTCACGAAGCCTAGCGGGTTGTTGATCTCGTGCGCCACACCGGCAGCCAACTGGCCGATGGAGGCCATTTTCTCGGATTGCAACAACTGGTTCTGGGCCTCTTCGAGCTTGGCATTGATGTCCGTGATGCGGTCAAAGTTCTTCTGCAGGCTCTCGTGTGCCGTCTTGATGTCGGTCCGGTCCAGTAACAGCCACCATGAACTTTCATCACCCGCGCCGGGGTTGGCAGGGTAGCCGATCAGCTGGATCCAGCGCTCGTTCCCAAGGCTGGTCCTCATCCGTGCCTCGTAGTTGAAAGCGGTACCGGCCTTCAACATGGGACCGGCCATCTTGCGTATGAATTCGTAGTCGTCACGGCTGGCGAAGATGTGATTGACCCTCAAGGTCTGGATTGGCGTTTCCTGGAGCTCGAACATCTCGACAAAGGTGTTGTTGACCCTAGAAATCAGACCATCCTGAAGCTGCACGATGCCAATGGGAGCGTTTTCCAGCAATGCCTCGATCTGACGATGCTGTGCGCGCACTTCGGCAGTCCTCTCAGCCACTGTCCATTCCAGGGCCAATTGCTGGCGGCGCAGCGCGTCTTCAGCATCCCTGCGACTGGTGACGTCCTGCAAGGTTTCAATAGCCCCGACCAGTCTGTCCTTAGAGTCGTAAAGCGGAGCTGCCGAGAAGTAGAGCCAGGCACCGCTGTCGCCGATGTCGGGGAAGAAGTCCTCGGCTTCGACAGCGTTGGAGATCAGGGCCGACCGCCGGCCCCGCCCCTTATAGAGCGATGGCATCGCGGATTCGACGCTGCCTTCGATGATGAGGTCGGCCAGAATCGGCCGTGGGCTCGGATAAAACGGCCGCCAAGCTTCCCTGTTTCCGATCATCGCGCCCTTGGATACCCCAGTCAGTTGTTCAGCGGCCGAGTTCCAGTGGGTGACAACATGCTCAGCGGTCATCACCAGGGTGGCCACCGGATCGTTCTCGATGATCTGATTCAAGCGCTGACCCATCTCCATCAGGCTGTCCTGGACAATCTTGATATCGCTCAGGTCCTGGCAGGTACAGATCACCATGGATCGGTCAGCCACTCTGCGCTTGACGCCCGCGATCTCAATGTTCCGCTTCAGGCCGCTGGCTGACAGGATGTTGAGTTCGATGGAAGGCGAGAGTCCTTCCCCGTCCAGGCATTCGTCCAGATACTGGGTGATCATCGCCCGATGTTCATCGGGGAAGATGGACAAGGGATCAAGGGCTTGCAAGTCGCTCAGGCTAAGACCGATCAAGCGCAGCATCTTCTGGTTGGCATGGACGATGGCTTGTCCGTCATAGGCAAACAGGGGTTGACTAACAGCCTCCAGGATGTCGAGTTCTGAATATTCCATGGTCACCCCAGCGTTGGAGGTTTGGATGAAGGTTGCGCTCAGCTCTGGGGCTTCGCCGAGGTGGGCCGGAACTGCATCAGGCCGATGCTGGCCAACTCCCTCTGGTAGCGTTCATTGGCTGATTTCTCAAGTGCTGCGGAGAGGTCTCGGCACAGTTCCTCGGCAATCCAGGGCTTACTAAGGTACTTGAAGACATTGAGCTCGTTCACCGCGGTACGCATCACCTCGAATTCCGTTGAAGCGCTGAGCATCATGGCAACCACCTCGGGCTGTAGAGTCCTGGCGACCTGGATGAACTCAAGGCCGCTCATGTCTGGCATCAGATAGTCGGAGACCACGACATCGAATTCGATTTCACGGATCCAGGTCAAGGCGACGGCCAAGTCGCTGGTGAAGTAGAAATCGACCTGTTCGGAGAACACGGGTACCAGGACCCGTTTGAGCGCCGAGATGATGTTGGGCTCGTCATCGATGAGTAGAGTACGCTGCTTCATGGCTTGCCTTCAATCGTGCGTGACATACAAGTTGTAGGGGCTGTTATCCCTCGCCTCCCGCAGTTTCAGACGCCGGATCAAGTCAGCCTGGATCACATGGCCGGCAGACAGCAAAACCAGGCCCTCTGGAGAAACCAGGTCCCTGGCCAGTCGCATACCAGCTCTCAGTTCTTCTGTCCGCACCAGGCGCGGGGGCTTTTCTGGCACAGGCCGGGCTGCCAGCCGCATCTGCAGGAATACGTCGACGACCTCGGGATCGAACTGGCTTCCCCGCCCTCGAGCGATCACAGAACAGGCATCGGCTTCGCTGAGCTTGGCACTGGTGATGCGTCCATGACAGAGGTCGTCATATGTGTCCGTCACAGCAAGAATGCGGGCGCCCAACGGGATCATCGCCCCCACCAGCCGGTCAGGAAAGCCGGCGCCGTCATGACGTTCATGGTGCGAGCGGATGATGGCGGCGACCATTTGTTGGTCATCCTGCGACAGCAGGATCTGTTCGCCGAAGGCCGGGTGCTTCTCGTAGCGCTGGAGGTCTTCCCCCTGCAAAAGAGATACGGGCTTCTCGATCACCTTGTCGGGCAAGGAGATCAGGCCGATGTCGTGGATCAGGCCGGCAATGAAGACGTCCTGAATCTCTTGCTCCGAACAAGCCATGGCCTGTGCGAGCTTGCGTGCCATGTCAGCCACCCGGCGTGAATGCCCCGCCAACAAACCCTCTCTCCACTCCAGCAATGTGGAGAACGTCTTGATCGTGTTGACATGGCTTTTTCGGATCTGTCGGGCCATGCGCTCAACTTCCTCGGTGCGGGCGGCCACGCGCTCCTCTAGAGATCCATTTAACTCATTTAACTCTGCGTTCTTGACTACCAGGGCTGCCTGCAGCCGGTGGTTTTCATGTTCGATGCGGCGCCGCTCGAGCGCTTGGTCCAGCACGCCCAGCACTTCGAGATCATTCCAGGGCTTGGAAACGTAGCGGTAGATTTCCCCCTTGTTGATTGCCTCGATGGTGGAGCTCACGTCGGAGTAACCAGTCAGCATGACACGGATGACAGTGGGCCATCTTTCCCGCGCGATGCCGAGGAACTCTGCGCCCTGCATGCCCGGCATGCGCATATCAGAAATGATCAGATCGACTTTCTCGGTGCCCAGTAGCGCGATGCCCTCCTCGGCGCTGTTCGCACCGAGGAACTGGTAACCATGAGGCTTCAGCAGCCGACGCAGAGAACTGAGGATATGGGGCTCGTCGTCAACGCACAGAATCGTCCAGGCTTCGCCGGGCTCGTGGTTCAGAACAGTCATCGCTGCGCATCCTTTGCCTGGGTAGATTGGCGGCTCTTCTCTCGGCCATCGTAGCGCGAATGGCATGGGTGGCAGAGCTCAATCTGAAGCCAGTCTAAATTTGCAGCGCCTGGTAGATATCGAGGGGTTCCCCTTGCTGCGTTATCGCCCATTCTGTGATGACATTGGAGTACCGCCTCTTGGGGAGTTGGATTGGCTTTTGAGTTGGCATCAGGTCGCATCCAGCGCTGCTGTCGAGGCAAGGCCATGGAGCGTCAATACGCCCCTCGCCGATTTCATGCCGTCGAGGAGGGCCGTCATGGCCAAGAAGCACATGCATTCGCAGCAACTCGCCGATTCAGCGAGAGCCTTTTCTGTAAAGCTCATGCAGTTCCTGGTGGTCCCGACGTTCGTTCTGGACCCTCATGGTCGAGTGCTGATCTGGAACCGCGCCTGTGAGTCCTTGACCGGCCTGGACGCCAAGGAGGTGGTCGGGACGAAAAACCATTGGCGCGGCTTCTACGAAACCCCGAGGGCCTGCCTGGCGGACCTGATCGTCGAAGGGCGTATCCACGAGCTGGACGCTCTGTACGTGACCCACGGCGCCCCAGAAATCATGAGCACGTTCGGCGTTCACGCCGAAAACTGGTGCCACATGCCGAGGCGGGGCATCGACCTCTATCTCGCGATCGATGCGGGACCCATCTACGATGACAATGGAGCGCTGCTGGCAGTGGTCGAGACCCTGCGGGACATCTCGGTCCAGAAGCACAGCCAGACTGCCCTGGAGCGCCTGGCCTCAGTTGACGGGTTGACGGGTGTACTGAACCGCCGTGGCTTCGACGATCAACTGACACTGGAGTGGAACCGAGCCCTGCGCGCCGGCCTGCCGATCACGTTGCTGATGATCGATGTTGATAACTTCAAGAGCTTCAACGATCACTACGGCCACCAATTGGGCGACGAATGCCTTCGCACGGTCGGTCGGGTTCTAGGAGAGTCTGTACTGCGCCCGAACGACATTGTGGCCCGCTATGGTGGCGAAGAGTTCGCCTTCATCTTGCCCGGTGCAGACAGCGCCGGCGCAGCGGTTGTCGCCTCGCGAATTCGGGATCACATGGCGGCCGCTGCCATCGCTCACCAGCCTGGTGGCATCGACGGCCAGGTCACGGTCAGCGTGGGCGGCGCAACGCTGATACCGCTGGCCGATGCCCTGCCAGCGGACTTGATTCGTCATGCCGACGCTGCCCTGTATGCAGCGAAATCCAACGGTCGCAATCGCTTCGTTTCTTGGCAGAACGGTGATCACTCGCCGTCGCACGCCTTGAGCTGATTCTGGTTTCAGGTGAAACCGAATCTCAAATGGCGGGGTCGGTAAAAACGCCCATGAAGCATCGACCGCATCCACGCGACACCGCCAAATCAAAGCCAACGACTCTAGCTGGCGAAGTGCCGAATATTGCTTTACGGGAAATTGGCAGACAGCTTCTGCGATCGGCCCGTGCCTGATTCGCCGTCTCCTCGCCGAGACTATTTTCGGCCGAAATACGGGCTTGTTGTGACTGAGGGGATGGCCCGAATTGCAAGACATTCGTGTGTCGCGAAAACGCCATGTCGTTCAAACATATCCAGCATGCACTTGCTGGACAGGGTTGACCAATGAACGGTATCCTGAATTCCACACCACATCAGCACCTTACCCAGAGCAATGGTTTTGCTGAGTGTCTATCACTGAATTTCGCCGCCCCTTCAGGGCTGGCCAGAAAAACAATAAATGAGCGCGGCATGTTGTCGATCGACATGCCATGACGTCAACTGATCAACCCTTGAGGGAGGGTGTATGCCAGGTCTCGCGGGGCTCAGTCCGTCATGCCCACATCTGTTGAATGCCACGCTGAATGTCGTGCCACATGGCATGGCCATTCTGGATTCGGATTTCCGTTATCTGGCCATCAATACATGCCTGGCGCAATCGAATGGCCTGTCGGTCTCGGCCCATCTAGGCCGGACGGTACGTGAGGTACTTCCTGGCGCAGCTGATCGAATCGAGGAGCTGTTGCAGCACGTGCTCAGCACGGGATTGCCGGTGATCGATGAAGTCGTCATGGACCCCGCCATCGATACCGCCCCGGGCACCCCGCCTGAGCCGGCCCGCTGCTGGCGGGCCAGCTACCACCCCTACCGCGACGAAGCAGGCAGGTTGCGGGGAATTCTTGCATTGGTGCAAGACGTGACCCTGCAGCGCCAGACCGAATTGCAAAGTGAAACCCATGAGAGGCGCCTGCAGCGGCTGCTCAATACCTTGTTTGCCTTTGTAGGGGTACTGCTGCCTGATGGCACGCTGATAGAAACCAACCAAGCGCCGCTGGACGCAGCGGGCATCGGCATGGACGCCGTGCTCGGGCGCAAGTTCTGGGACTGCCACTGGTGGAGCTACGACCCCAGTGTTCAACAGCAACTGAGAGAATCGGTCGGCTTGGCTGCCAAGGGCGAGGTGGTGCGCTTTGATGTGGTGATGCGCTCCCGTGAAGATGGGCGAATCACCACCGACCTCATGCTCGCGCCTTTGCGAGACAGCGCGGGGCTCATCACCCACCTGATCGCCTCGTCAATCGACATCAGCAGTCGTCAGCAGAGCGAACAGGAACTGCGTCAAAGCGAGGAACGGTTCAGACAGGCCGTCGAATCATCACCGGACGGAATGGCGATGGTCGATGTCCATGGGCGCCTGCAAATGGTCAACGGAAAGATGGTCGCCTTGTTCGGCTATTCACGCGAAGAGTTTCTCGGCATGACGATCGAGATGCTGATGCCAGAGCGTTACCGGGAGCGCCATCCCAACCTGCGGCAGACCTTCTTTGCCCAGCCTTCCGCCCGCGAAATGGCCCAGAGACGTGAACTGTATGCGCGCCGGCGCGACGGCAGCGAATTCCCGGTGGAGATCGGCCTCAACCCGATCACCACCAGCCACTCCCAGCGGGTGCTGGCCACCATCGTCGACGTGACGGCTCGCAAGGCGGCCCAACTGCAGATCGAACGGGCCTTGGGTGAGAAGACGGCCTTGCTGGGCGAAGTTCATCACCGCGTGAAAAACAATTTACAGGTGGTCTCCAGCCTGCTGAGCCTGCAGGCGCGCCATGCACCACCGCAAGCCCAGGCCTTGCTGGAAGAGAGCCAGCGCCGAGTCAAGGCCATGGCGCTGATTCACCAGTTGCTGTATGAGCGTCACGACTTCAACGAAATCGACCTGGGGACCTATCTGGAGCGACTGGCCAGCCTGCTGCGCGAATCGATGCTCCGCGGCAGGCCCCATGTGCAATTGCAGGTACATCACCAACACAAGGTGGCGCTCGACCTGCAACGTGCTGTGCCTTGCGGCCTGTTGGTGACAGAACTGGTGACCAATGCACTCAAGCACGCTTTCCCTGACCAGCGAAGTGGCGAGGTTCAAATCATTCTTGACCGAGATGCACAAGGCCGGGGCCGCATTGTGGTCAGTGACAACGGGGTTGGCATGCCGGCAGGACCTGCGCTGGGCCAGGCCCGATCCCTGGGCTTTCAGTTGATCCCGCTGCTGGTGGACCAGTTGCAGGGGCAGTTGCAGATGAGCAGCCAACAGGGAACCCGCTTCGATGTGGTACTGCACCCGTCAGACGAATCCACCCAGGAATACCGGGACATGCCATGAAGAACATCCGTATCCAGATCGTCGAAGACGAGCGCATCGTCGCACTCGACCTGAAGCAAGCCCTGGAGGCGCTGGGGTGCGAGATCACCGGCATCGTGGCCACCGGCCCGGCGGCCATCGAGTTGGCCCGGCAAAGCCCCCCGGATCTGATTCTGATGGACATCCACCTGGAAGGGCCGATGGATGGCACCGAGGCAGCACGCATGATCCGGGCGGCGGCTTCGGTGCCCATCGTCTTCCTGACGGCCTACGCCGAAGACGACAACCTGCGCCGCGCGGCTGCGAGTGCCCCCTACGGGTATCTGGTCAAGCCCTATGAGATGCGTGAATTGCGCGCCACGTTGCAGATGGCCCTGAGTCGACGCACTGCCGAGCTGGACATCGAGAGCGCCGAAGAGCGACTCAGGCTGGCGGTCGACGCCGCAGAGTTGGGTGTCTGGGAGTGGGATACCGACAGCGGCCACCTGAAGGTCGGAGGCCATTTCTCTCGCATCGTCGGCGGCGCCCCCACCACCTTTCTGGAGGGGGAGAGCGCCTTGCTCCATCAGGTGCATGGGGACGATCGCGCCTTGCTGGTCGAGGCCTTGCAACAACCCGGCATGGCCTGCGCCACAGTGCGTCTGCAGCGCGATGCCGGCATGCATCTCTGGGCCGAGATCCATGCGAAACGCCACGGTGAACACCGAGTGGTCGGGGTGCTGCGGGACGTGACCGAACGCAAGGAGATGGAGGAAAAGCTGCGTCAGGCCAGCGTCGTCTTTCGCACCACGGCCGAGGGCATCGCCATCATGGACAGCCAGCAGCGCATCGTGTCGATCAACCCGGCCTTCACCTTGCTGACAGCGATGGAGGCTGAAGAGGTGATCGGACGCACACCGGACGAAGTCTTGCACGCCCGCCGACACAGCCCCGTCTTTTACGAAAGATTGGAGGCCTCGGAGCACGGCTACTGGAACGGAGAAACCGTGTGCCTGAGGCAGTCGGGCGAACGCTTCACCGCCTGGGAACATGTCTGCGCCGTGCGCGACGATCATGGGCAGGTTGTTCAGTATGTGCTGGCCTTCTCTGATCTGAGCGCCATCCGGGACGCTGAATTGCAGCTCAATCACCTGGCCTTTCACGATGCGCTCACAGGGCTCGGAAACCGCAACCTGCTGGCCGAATGCATGGAAAGCGAAATCGAACGCTCACGGCGTTCCGGTATACCGATCGCGTTGATCTTCATCGACCTCGATGGCTTCAAGACGATCAATGACACCTTGGGCCATGCCGTGGGTGACGACCTGCTCAAGCAGGTTGCGCAACGCCTGCGCAGCACGATCCGACGCGCAGACATCGCGTTTCGCCTTGGCGGGGACGAGTTCGTCGTGCTGGCCCCCGACATGCTTCGCGTCGAGGACGGTGCAGGCCTGGCAGACAAGTTGCTGCGGGCGATCCGAGAACCACTCGACCTGAGCGGTCATAAGCGCCTCGTGGTCTCGGCCAGCCTGGGCATTGCGGTCTTTCCCGCCAACGGTGAAGACGTGGATCACCTGATCCGAGCCGCCGACAGCGCCATGTATGACGCCAAGCGACGGGGCCGCAACCGCTACTGTTTCTATGCCCCGGAGATGGCAGAGCGTGTGCATGAACGCATGCGAATCGAGCAAGGCCTGCGCCATGCAATCGAGCACCATGAACTGATCCTGCACTACCAACCGGTCGTGGCGCTGCCTTCACGCAACATCATCGGCGTCGAGGCCCTTGTGCGCTGGCAACACCCGGAGAACGGACTCATATCACCGGCACGGTTCATCTCTGTCGCAGAGGAGTCCGGACTCATCGAGGCGGTCGGACGCTGGGTTTTGCAGGCCGCCTGCGAGCAAGGTGCATCCTGGCATCAGCAAGGGCACACGGAGCTCACTGTGGCCGTCAACGTCTCGGTACGTCAGATGGCTGCGGAGAACTTCATACAAGACGTGTCGGAGGCACTCTCATCCTCCGGATTCGCACCCCAATTTCTCGAACTGGAGATCACAGAAAGCCTTCTTCAGGAACTGGAACTGAGCAGGCGAGTGTTGTGGCAATTGCGATCCATGGGGATACGCATCGCGGTGGACGACTTTGGAACCGGATTTTCCTCGCTGTCGTATCTGAAGCATCTGCCATTGGATCGCATCAAGATCGACCAATCCTTTGTACGGGATCTACCCGGCAACACCAACGACATGGCTATCGTGCGCGCCATCATCGGGCTGAGCAAGACATTGGATTTGGAGGTGACTGCCGAAGGCATCGAGACCGAGGCACAACTGACGTTTCTCACCGTTCAGGGCTGCCCCATGGGACAAGGCTATCTGTTCGCTCGTCCAATGCCAGCCGCGGAGCTGAATACACTGCTGGTCGCACCCAGGCCATGAAGCACGGTTCGCAAGGGCTGGCCCTCTCCCCTTTTTTCGTACCGTTTGGTAACAGAGCTGCTGGAACAAGGACGGAACACGGCAGATGAACACCAACAGTTGATGAAAGCGGTCATGGGCAAGGATGCAGAGCTGGCCGGCAAGATCTTTGAAAGCCACTTTTGGCAAACCGCCCACATCACTCTCGAGGCTGGTTTTGGCCAAAGTCACTTTTCCTGCGCCACCGGCACTCGAAAAGCGACTGGATGATGTCTTCAAGCGTCTGAGCAAGCCCAGCCTTGCAACGGACGCCAAGTCCAACATGGAAGTTCTTGGGAGTCTATTCAGGCCTGACGAATCCAGAGTCCGTCGAAAGCGTCGCTTGCATGTCCCATCGCCAAGCGAGCCTCTGGATGCGACTGAATCTGAAATGAATCGGGGCAAAGCCTGGGCGCGAGCTGGGCTCCCTCACATCGCCTTGCACGGTCTTCGCCGATTTTTCGAGTCCCTCACTGAGTCGCTCGACATCCCGTCAGGGGTGGTCGCAAAGACGAAGGCTGTCGCGCCAACCTCGTAGCCATCGTCAACTCGCAGTTCATCAGCAATGGGCTGGCCACGATCTTTCTGGACCGCTATGTGCAAGACCTGCCCGCGTTGGCGGCGGGGGTTAGCGTGGGAGGCTTCGACTGCGCGCTGGGCTCACTGACCAACCTCATCGCACTGCGGCTGGCCAAGGTGCCACATGGGCTGCAGGAGTTAAACCGCATCAGCATTCCTTTCCTGATCGTGTGCGCGACTTCGGCGTTGTTGCTGCGGCTTGGTTGATGAGTTTTCTGGATCACAGACTCGCAGAAACAGGCCATCTGACACAACATACCGACGTCCTCATCGAGACGCTGGCTCGCAGCCGGTCCGACGGCTTCTTAACCTAGCAGACTGTTTAAAACCTCGGCAAGCAGGTCATTGACAGTGAGCGCTTCGGTTGCTCCCGGCAGTTGGATACCCCCATGGATGACGAAAACCGGCTTTCCCCATTTCAGTCCCATGGCCATTTCGGACAGGGTGCCCAGATTGCTGCCGATGGCGACGAGGCAAACGGCGCTGCGCGCGATGATGGCGTTGCGCATCTCGCCCATGCCCGTGGGCACGGCAACACTGAGCCATTCGTTGGCATTGACATCGTCGTCCTCGGGCAAGATGCCTACGACCATACCTCCAGCCTCCGTGGCACCGCGCGATGCAGCGGCCATCACACCGCCGCGTCCGCCGCAGATCACCACCATGCCCGCGCCGGCGAGCGCATGGGCCACGGCATAGGCGGCCGTGCATTCGGTCTCGCCCGCATCGCCGGGGCCGATCACCGCGACCGGTTGGCGGTGGCGGGTCGGGCTCTTCTGCTTCATGGCCAGGCGTTGCAGCGCCAGCGCGACCGGCTCAGACAGCGACTCAATGACCGGCGCCGGCCGCGCCACGTTCGCGTTTTTGCGTAAAGACATCACCCACTCCCATCACCACCACACATACGACCATCAGCACCAGCGACAAGGCCGCTGCCACCGCAAAATCCGACCCGCCATCGCTCACCTGTGCGAGCAGCATCAGCGGCAGGATGTTGAGCTGCGTACCCACCAGCGCCAACGCCGTGCCGTAGGTCCCCATGGCAATCGCGGCCACCATGCAGGCGTTCGACAGCACCGAGGGCAGCACCTCGGGCAGCACCGTGTCCCAAAATGCCCTGGCGCGCGACGCACCCAATGTGCGTGCCGCCTGCAACGGCCTCAGGTCCAGGTTGGCGAACACCGGGTACAGCGACAGCGCGACACGCGGGATCAGGTAGTAGGCATAGGCGACGCCCAGGCCCGAGACGCTGTAGATCCAACTACCGATCACAGCCGGATCACCCCCCAGGCCCGCCAGCAAATGCGTGACGAAGCCCGCCCGCCCGAAGGCCAAGATGAAGCCATAGGCGATCACCAGGCCTGAGAAAGCCAGCGGCAGGCCCAGCAGGGTCATCATCCACTGGCGCCTTGATGGGCTCTGGCGTGCAAGCTCGATGGCAATGCAGGTCCCTATCAGGGCCGACACTGCGCCCGCGGCGAGCCCCAGGGCCAGCGTGTTGCGCAGCGCGCCAAGGAACAAGGGGTTGCCGAACAGTCGTCCGAAGGCGCTGCCGCCGTCGCCGAAAGCCTCAGGCAGCAGGGCTGCCAGTGGGATTGCAAAAAAGAGCGCCATGAAGGCCCATGCGGGCCAGGCGCCGAAGCGTCGCATGGTGTCAGGCCTGCTCACTTGTTGCCGACGGCCGCCAGGGCCCAGAGGCGGTCCACCTCGGTCTTGCGTTCCGAGGCCTTGACCACATCGAGCGGACGGATTTGCGGTGCAGCAGGCATCTTCGCGGCCACGTCGGCAGACAACGGCGTGCCCGGCACGGCAGGGCGCACAAAGCCTTGCGCGAAGAGCGACTGACCGGCCTCGCTCATGACGAAGTTGAGCCAAAGCTTGCCGGCATTCGGGTTGGGCCCGTTCTTCACCAGACTGATCGCATAGGGCGCGGCCACGCTGGCCTCCTTGGGAATCACCACCTCGACGGCATCGCCCATGCCGTCAACATGCTTGGCCTTGAGGCCGTCGTTCTCATAGCTGATCCAGACGGGAATCTCGCCCTTGAGGAACTTGGCATAGGGCGTGGTGCCTTCCACGCGCATCACGTTCCCGGCGGCATGCAGCTTGCCCAGGTAATCGGTGCCGGGCTGCACGTTGTCCACGCTTCCGCCGTTGGCGTAGGCCGCAGCAAAGGTCAGCACCTGGCCGATGCCGGTGGAGCGCGGGTCCAGGTAGACCACGGTGTTCCTGAACTCGGGCTTGAGCAGGTCGGCCCAGCCGGTGGGCACGTTCTTCACCAGCTTCCTATTGACCAGGAATGCGATGTTGAGCGTATGGATGGTGAACCAGCGGCCGTCGGCCTCGCGGAACACGGGGGGCAGCTTGTCGAAGTTGACGGGCTTGAAGGGCGCGACCACGTCCTTCTTTGTGGCATCCACGGCCGATGCCGCAAAGTAGTAGGCGGTGTCGGCTTGCGGGCGGCGCTTGGTCTTTTCAAGCGCGACCACGGTGGCGGCCGAACCGATGTCGTTGTAGGTCAGCTCGATCTCGGGATAGCGCTTCTTGAAATCGCGGAACAGCGACTTCCAGTTGGCCCACTCGGGGCCTGTGTCGAATGAGACACAAAGCCCTTCTTTCTGCGCCTCGGCATACAGGGTCTTCTCGCCCGCATAGAGCTCGGGGCCCTCGAAGGCGAAGGCGGTGCGGCCGGCCAGCGTTGCCAGGGGCAATGCGCCGGCGGCCTGGATCAGTTGTCTGCGTTGCATGGTGGCTCCTCGTGTTCAGTTGGAAGGGGTATAAGAAAAATCAGTGGTCGAGCAATCGGATGTGCTCGGGCGCGATCGCAATCGCACGGGCTGCCGGAACGGCGGACTCGGCCAGGAATGGCTTGGGCGCCCCAGGAACCTCGAAGTCGTAGCGGGTGAGCGCACCCAGGTAGCGCTGGGCGCCGGGGTGGCCTTGCAGCCGGTTGACGCACGCGGGTGGCGGGTCGGCCTGAACATGCTCTGGCCGCACCATGGCATGCAGCCCGCTACCCACGGCACGAGCGCCCGTGTCGGCGAAGAGCTCGGCAAATCCCAGGTCGATCTTCCCGGGGGCTGACACCCGGGCTGGCAGGATGGTGGACAGGCCGACGAATTCGGCCACCGCAACACTGCTTGGCTGCTGGTAGATCTCACGCGGGGTGGCGATCTGCAACAGCCGGCCGTCTTTCAGCATGGCGACGCGGTCTGCCATGACCAGGGCTTCCTCCTGATCGTGCGTGACCAGCAGCGTGGTGGCGTTGAAGCGCTGCTGGATGGCCCGGATCTCGTCACGCAGGTGCCCGCGCACGCTGGCGTCGAGTGCCGACAGCGGCTCGTCGAGCAGCAGCGCGAGCGGGTCGATGGCCAGTGCCCGCGCCAATGCCACGCGCTGCTGCTGGCCGCCCGAGAGCTGGCCAATGTCCCGCTTCGCGTAACTCGCCAGGCCCACGATGCCAAGGAGTTCCTGCGCACGTCGGTGGCGCTCGGCCACGGGCACCTTGCGCAGCTTGAGGCCGTAGGCCACGTTGTCGATCACGCTGAGGTGCGGGAACAGCGCATAGCTCTGGAACACCATGCCCATGCGGCGCTGGTGCACGGGCGTGCTGGACATGTCCTGCCCGCCGAAGACGATGCGCCCTGTGTGACCTGTCTCCAGCCCGGACACCAGCTTGAGCAGCGTGGATTTGCCCGAGCCACTGGGCCCGATCACCGCCACCAACTCGCCGGCGCACACATTCAGGGACAGTTCGTGCAGCCCCTGCTTGCTGCCCGGGTAGTGGTAGCTGACGTTGTCGAGGGCAAGGTTCATGGGCGGGCTTTGATGAGGGAAGAAGACAACAGGGCTGATGCACCTGCCAGGATCAGCAGGATCACCGTGGCGGCGCAGGCAAAGCCCGTGGCCCCGTAGAAGGCCTGCAGCAGCAACACCGGGTAGGTGCGGTTCTGGAAGCTGGTGAGCAGATTTGACACACCGAACTCGCCCACGGAGATGGCTGCCACCATGACCAGGCCACTGAGCAGGCTTTGGTTCAGGCTGGGCAGCACGATGCCGGCAAACTGCTGCCAGCCCGAGGCGCCCAGCGTGGCCGCGGCCTGTTCGAGACGCCCCAGGTCCAGGTGGCGCAGGTCGGCCAGCAGCGTGTTGGTGAGGTAGGGCAGCGTGAGAGTGACGTGCGCTGCAATGAGCAGCGGCATGGTGCCGAGCCAGGGTGCGAGATCCGTGTTGAACACCACCATGTAGCCGAAGGCAAGGGTGATGGCCGGCACGGCCACGGGCATGGCGCTCACGATGCGCGCGGCCAGGGCGCCGCCGCGGCGTGCACCGTGGTAAAGCGAATAGGCCAGTGGCAACGCCAGCACGGTGTTGATGGCGCAGGCCGCCAGGGCCACCACCAGGCTGTTCCAGAATGCCTTGCGGAACGAGGTGTCCTGCCAGACGTCCAGGTACCACTGGCCAGTGACCCCGGTGGGCAGCAGCGTGTTGGTCCAGCTGCCGCCCAGACTGCCGATCATCAGCAGCACGATGGGCAGCAACAGATACACGCCATAGATGAGGGAGATACCGCGGATCACGTTGTGGTTTCCAATGTCCAAATTGCCGGCATACTTTCCGGATACGCCACTGTTGGCCACATGGCGTCTTGTTGCGAGATCCAAATTCTAGGTAGGGAACCCTTTCTTATGGGTGAAACCTGGATGACAACATTTGAGTGTTTGGAAAGTGTTTTTCACAAAGCCTTCATGAAATCCGGATATGAAACGTGACTGTCCCACCATCCAGGAGCTTCTGGCCTTTGACGCCGTCGCGCGCCACGAAAGCATCACCCTGGCCTCGGGTGCGCTGTGCATCACCGCCAGCGCGGTCAGCAAGCAGGTGGCTGGGCTGGAGGCGTTTCTGGGCCGCCAGTTGCTACAAAAAAGCGGTCGCGGGGTAGAGCTCACCCCGCAGGGTCGTGTGTATTGGCAGAAGATCTCTGGCGGGCTGCGTGCGATCGAGGCGGCCACGTTCGAGGCCCGCTCTGGCGATGCCGGCACGGGCCTACTGACGCTGGCCAGCGTGCCCACCTTCCTGACCAAATGGCTGATCCCGCGCCTGCCGGCATTCAGCCAGAAGAGCCGTCACGTCATGCTCAGCTTCAGCCGTCACCTGGAGCCCAGCGACGGCATACCGGCGGGCGTAGATGCTGCGATCCGATACGGTCCGGATGGGTGGCCAGGTGTCGTTTCGGAATACATCGCCGGTCGCGAGTTCGTGCTGATCGTCGCACGCAGCGTGGTAGAAGGACGCCACCGCATTACCCGACCGACAGATATCCTGGGGCACACCTTGCTGCACCACGAGGGCGCCTCCACCGCCTGGCGCCAGTGGGCCGCACAGCACGGCGTGCCTGAGGTGCAGACCCTTGCCGGCCCGCGCTTTGCCCAGTACTCAGCCCTCATCCAGGCGGCGCTCAACGGCCTGGGCATCGGCCTGGTGCCATCCCTTCTGGTACAGAAGGAGATTGCCGAGGGCTCCCTCCTCAGCCCATGTGGCAGCGCGGTCTATGTGAACCAAGGGCACTATCTGTGCTACAGACCAGATCGACTGGACCTGCCGGCCTTCTTGACGTTTCGCGAATGGTTGCTACAGGAAGGTGCCCTGTCACGGGGGGGTGAAACGTAGTTGGGCCTCTGTACGGGTCATACGAATGCCCCTCATAGTTCTGGACGGCGAACTACGAACCGACTTTCGTGATGGCGGTGATCTGTGAGTACCTGGACGAGACCACGCCTGCGCGTCTGCACCCGGCCGACGCACTGCAACGGGCGCGGCACCGAGCCTGGATCGAGTTTGGGTCGGCACTGCTCAACCTGATCGGAGCCTTCTACACGGCGGCCGACGAGCAGGCCCTGGGCGCGCGGGCGGCAGAAATCCGCAGCCGCTTCGCGCAGATCGAGACCGCCCTGGGCGATGGCCCTTTTTTCGCGGGTGATCGCTTCAGCAGCGTCGATGCCGTGTTCGGGCCGGTGTTCCGGTACTTTGATGTCTTCGATGGGATCGGAGACTTCGGCCTCTGGGGCGACCTGACGAAAGTTCAGCGCTGGCGCCACCACTTGGCCGCCAGGCCATCAGTGGCCGGTGCGGTGAGCCCGGACTACCCGCAGCGCTTGCGCCGGTTCTTGCTGGCCCGGCAATCGGCGCTCTCGCGGCGCATGGCATCGGTTGGCGCGCCGGCCTGAAGCATCAGCGCCATCCGCCGCAAGCGATGTGCGCAGACCATGCACCCCACGGAATCCGCGCAGGCTGCACTTGACCGGGTGGCGGTGCAGCGCCAGCTCAGAACCAGGCCCAGATGCGTCGCAGCAACGCAGGAACCGGTCGGGAGGGGCGGGCAGGTCGGAACACGTAACGGCAGGTTTGGTTCATGACTTTGGAGGTGTGAGTTTTCACAGTACTGTACAAAATATCAGTATCATGGGCAAGGGCCCCCAGACCTGCCCCTCAACAAGTTCTCCCAGTTCACCCACACCGTCAGAATTGGCACGCGCCAGCGCCCTCCGCTCTACCTGATGTCCTCAGCCCTCGCCCCCACCGAACTCCCGGGCTTCATCCTCACCCGCCACTGGCGCGATCTCGCCGAGGGCACCGAGGTCGAGTATTGGGTTGCCACCGAAATAGGGCCGATCAAGGTGTTGTTGACCCAGCAGACCTCGGTCGCCTTCGTACCGGCCCGCCATCGGGCTGCGGTGCAGGCCCAGCTGGCGAATCTGCAGGGCTTGCAGGGCCTGGAGCTGAAAGAGCTTGGTTTGAAGACCTTCGAGCAAGAACCCGTGCTCGGCGTCTATGCCCGCAGGTTCCGCGATCTCGGCAAGCTGGCGAGCGCACTCCAGCCGCTGCAGATCCCGCTGTACGAGGCGGATGTGCGCCCGCACGACAGATACCTGATGGAGCGCTTCATTGTATTGACCCAGTGATTTCCTGCTCAGGTGTTATCGTTGAAAGGCAACACAGATGAGCACCCTGATGGAAGACGACATCAAGCGTTGGACGGCCAAGAGAAAGACGGCTTTGGTCCTGGACATCATTCAAGGCAAGACCACGGTCTCAGAGGCCAGCCGTGCCTATGACCTCAACCCATCTGAGGTTGAACAGTGGGTCGATGAAGGCAAGCGCGGCATGGAGAACGCCCTGCGCAGCAAGCCCCTGGAAATCAAAGAGCAGTACGAACGGCAACTCAGTGATTTG
>NZ_KB906287.1 GCF_000381265.1 Curvibacter lanceolatus ATCC 14669 | reverse complement strand
GCGCTCGATCTGGCGGGACTCGTTGAGCACGCTCTTGGCGGGGGCCTTGGCGGCAGCGGCAGGGGCAGCGGCGGTGCTGGGCTCGGCGGCGGTGGCGAAAGAGGTGCTCATGAGGGTCTCCGGGGGCAAGGTCGGTCGGAAGCTGCAGGCTGCTTACAGGATTTCTGCGAGGCGGCCAGCCATGAGGATGTTGGCGTGCAGCTTGTTGGTGGCTTCGTTGCCGACCTTTTGCTGGGTGTTGTGGTTGGTGAGCAGGCTCCAGACGAGTTCGTCGTCGACGCGGAAGCGTGCCAGCAAGGTGTTGCGCGAGGCGAGCTTCATGACCTGGGAGGGGGAGAGTGCGGAGAGGATGTCGGCGGACTCTTCGTTGAGGCCGAGGCGGAAGATGGCTTCGGCCTTGTCCAGGCGGATGAGGGACTGGGCCAGCATCAGGTAGGTGAGGTTGGCTTCGCGGATCTCGGCAAGCATTTGTTCGCTGGTCATGGTCAAACTCCTTTGTACGGAGCCGCTGTCGCTGCCTCATGCAGGGTTTCGCGATCCGTTGAAATGGATTGTGAAGATCCCGTAAAAGAAAATTAAGTCAGGTAACGGATGTGTGCTTTGTCTGGTTTTTTACCGGGCTTGTCAGGTTTTTTCTGACATGGCATGCAGGGACAGCGGGCCCCGCCATTGGAGCGGACCTGCTGCGAGGCGATGCCAAAAAAAACCGGCCACAAGGGCCGGTTTTCCAAGGATTGCCAAAAATAAATCGATCTTTTTTCAGCCTTTGGCCATGGGGCGTTGCAAATCGCTGCACCACTCGCTCCAGCTGCCGGCAAAAAGGCCGGTGGAGCCCAGGCCCGCGACCTCCATGGCCAGCAGGTTGGGCAGGGCGGTGACGCCGCTGCCGCAGTGGTGCACCACGGTGGCCGGGGCGCGCCCGGCCAGCAGGCCTTCGAAGGCCGTGCGCAACTCGGCGGCCGGCTTGAAGCGCCCTTCGGGCGTGAGGTTGTCGGTGAAGGGGCGGTTCAGGGCGCCCGGGATGTGGCCCGCCACCGGGTCCAGGGGCTCGACCTCGCCCTTGAAGCGCGGTGTGGCGCGAGCGTCGATCAAGGTCTGCTCGGGGTGCCCCAGGGCCTGCAGCACCTCGGCGGCGGTGACCAGGCGGCGCAGGGGCGCGCGCAGCACGAAGTTGCCAGCAGGCAGGGCTGCAGCCGGGCCTGCCTCGACGGCGCCGCCCTGGGCCTGCCAGGCCGCCAGACCGCCATCGAGCACGGCCACGGCGCCGTGGCCGGCCCATTGAAGCATCCACCACAGGCGGGCGGCGTAGCTGTTGTTGCTGCGGTCGTACACGACCACCTGCATGTTCTGGTTCAGGCCCACCCCGGCCAGCCAGGCGGCAAAGTGCTCGCGCGTGGGCAGGGGGTGGCGCCCACCCGACGCGGTGGGGCTGGCATCGTGCACGCTCAGGTGCAGGTCCAGGTCGGCGTGCAGCGCACCCGGGATGTGGGCCTGGGCGAATTGGGCCCGGCCGGCCTCGGGCTGGGCCAAGTCAAAACTGCAATCGAACACCAGCAGGGGCTGGCCTTGGGCTTGCAACTGTTGGAGCTGTGCGGCGGAAATGAGGGTGGAGTGCATGGCAGCTGAGGCGGACCTGGAACGCAATGAGGCTGTGATCGTATAGCGAAAAGCCTTGCGTCACAGACGCTTCAGGCCGGAGGCCAGCTGGGTCGCGGGCGGAAGCGGCGTGTGTTTTCGCTGGGTGGCGGCGCCTGGCTGTTGAGCCAGCTGTCCTGTGCGCTGGGCGGGCCCTCCGCGCTGTCCTCGGTGTCGGGCGCGGGGCGCTCCTGGCTGAGCCAGCTCAGGCGCCAGATCAGGCCCATGGTGACCAGGGCCAGCAGGGCGCTGAGGGCCATGATCCATTCGCTCCAGGGTGGCAGCACGCTGGGCTCGGACCAGGGCTTGCTGGTGGCGCCTCCACGGCGTGGCGCCTGGGTGGCCGGGCAGTCTGTGCGTGGATGGAGTGGCTGGGTCTGATCGGTCAGGGGGGCGGGCTTGCAGCGCGTGTCGGCCTTGAGAGCGGCTGCGGTCGTGCGACCGGGGGCCGAGCTGCGTCGCAGTTTGCCGGGTTCGGTCCCTGTCGCGCTGGCGGGCGCCGTGGACCCGGCGGCGGGCTCGTCGCAGCCGCGCCAGTCGGGTTCGGGTTCGGGTTCGATGGACTCGGCGGCTTTGTCTGCCTGGTTGGCGTCCTGCAGGTGGTTGGGACAGAGGCTGGCCTGGACCAACTGGCCTGGGCGTTCGGGCAGCGGGCCGCTGAGTTGGTTGCCCTCGACCTGCAGGCGTTTGAGTTGGTGCAGCGCAGACAGGTCGGGCAGGGGGCCTGTGAAGAGGTTGTAGGCCAGGTTCAGTTGGCTCAGCTGGGGCAGGTCCAGCACCCGTGGCAAGGGCCCCGACAACTGGTTGTGGTTGAGGGCCAGCACCGACAAGGCCGGCAGGTTGCGCAAAGGCGGTAGCGGGCCCGAGAGTTGATTGCCGGTGGCGCTCAGGGTGTGGAGCTGGAGCAGCCCGGATGGGTTGGGCAGCGGGCCCTGGAAGCGATTCCAGTCGGCCAGGAAGGTGGTGAGCTGGCTCAGCGGACTCAGCTCGGGCAGGGGGCCGTTGAACTGGTTGAAGCTGAGGTCAAGCGCCTGCAGGGCGCCGAGCGGGCTCAGGGCCGGCAGCGAGCCGCTGAGCTGGTTGTGATTGAGGCGCAGGTTCTGCAACGCAGGCAGGCCCGACAGGTCGGACAAAGGGCCTGTCAGCAGGTTGTTGCTCAGCACCAGGCTTTGCAGTCTGGGCAGGCGCAAAGGGCTGGGCAATTGGCCGCTGAACTGGTTGAAGCTCAGGTTCAGTTGGGTCAGGGCCGGCAGGGCGTTGAGGGGCGGCAAGCGCCCGCTCAGGCCCAGGTTGCCGCGCAGGTCCAGGGACTCCAGGGTGTCGAGGGCGGTGAAGGAGTCGGGCAGGGCCCCTTGCAGCCGGTTGCCCGGCAGGTGCAGGCCGATCACCGCCTGGCCGTCTGCGCTGCAGCTCACGCCCTGCCAGCGCTGCTGGCAGGGGTCGCCTTGCAACCAGTGGGCAGCCTGGCGCCAGAGTGGCCCCTGGGTCGCCTGGTAGAGATCGATCAATGCCTGCTTCTGCTGCACAGGCAGTGTGGCCTGGGCGGCGCTGCAGCCCCAGACCAGCAGGCCATATACCATCTGGCGCGCTGGGCGCCGTGACGGCTGTGCTGGCCTGTGCTGTGTGGGGAGGGGCGTGGCGGGGGCGCGATGTCCGGCCTCCGGCGTCAGGCCGGCCAGGCCTCTGCGCAGGGAGGGGGTCGGGTCTGGCGCGCCGCTGGCAGTGCGGCAGGTCTTGGGCCTTGGGTTCATGTCCGAGAGGTATGCGGCTTGGAGGCCTTCTGGGCATCGGGGGTGAACAAGGTAGCGCCAAAAATCGACTTTTTAGATGTAAGTGCTGTAAGTGGTTTGTGTGCCGTGAAAGTTAGGTACGGATTTGTTGTTACCCCGGCCCATGAGCTGGGGCGGGGCACCGGCCATCGGGTTCAGTGTTCTTCTGCGGGTGCGTTCGGAGCGGCTTTGCCGCGCAGCACGGTGGCGCCGATGCCGCTGCCCACGATGAGCGCCATGCCGGCCCAGGCCACCAGGGGCAGGTGGTCGCCAAACAGCAGCACGCTGTAGATGCCGGCGAACACGATGCCGGAGTACTGCAGGTTGGCCACCACCAGCGTGCCGCGCTGGTTGCGTGCCGTGGCGTAGGCGCGGGTCATGCACAGCTGGCCCAGCGAGGCCAGCACCCCGATGGGCAGCAGCCACAGCGCGCTCGGAAAGCTCAGGGGCGAGGCCCCGGCCACGCCCATGCCCAGGCCGCCGGCCAGCGCCGAGCCGACGGCGAAATAGAACACGGTGCGGGTTTCGGGCTCGCCGATGCGCGACAGCGCCATGACCTGCATGTAGGCAAAGGCGGCACACATGCCCGACAGCAGGCCGATCAGGGCGGCAAACATCTGGTCACCCTGCAGCGAGGGCCGCAGCATCATGACCACGCCGGCAAAGCCGGCCAGCACGGTGAGCACCAGAGGGCCTTGCAGCATGGGGCGCGATTCAGTGGCTGATGGGCGCCAGGACATCAAGGCACCACCGACCAGAAAGGCCGCCACCCAGACGCTGCTCATGTAGTTGAGGGTCATGGCCGTGGCCAGGGGCAGGTGCCCGATGGCATAGAACCAGGCCCCCAGCGAGGTCACGCCGACCAGGCTGCGCCAGGCGTGCATCAAGGGGTAGCGGGTGCGCAGGCTGATGCCGCTGTAGCGGGCCAGGGCCCACATGAAGAAGATGCCCAGCAGACCCCGGTAGAACACCAGTTCGGCGGCGTTGAACTGACTGGATGCGATCTTGACGCACACCCCCATGGAGGCAAAAAAGAAGGCCGCCACCACCATCCACATCGCCTGCATCGGGTTCACTTTCGAGAGTTGTCTGGGCGCGGGCCCGGTGGGCCATTGCTCAAAACGCACGATGTTACGAAAAAAAAGCGACCCGTGGGTCGCTTGTGTGTCAATGCAGGGCCTGGGCACTGCGTCAGTAGCGTGCACCTTGTGCGCCCATGGTCTTGCGATACCACTCGTGGAAGTGCTGCATGCCGTCTTCCATCGGGCTTTGATAAGGGCCGACTTCGTTGTCGCCACGGGCCAGCAGGGCACTGCGGCCGGCGTCCATGCGCTCGCCGATCTCGTCGTCCTCGATGCAGGTCTCCATGTAGGCGGCCTGCTGGGCCTCGACGAAATCGCGCTCGAAGGCGGTGATCTCTTCGGGGTAGTAGAACTCCACCATGTTGAGCGTCTTCTGCGGGCTCACGGGGTGCAGGGTGGACACGGTCAGCACGTGCGGATACCACTCGACCATGATGTGCGGGTAGTAGGTCAGCCAGATGGCGCCACGCTCGGGCAGCTTGCCTTCGCGGTACTTCAGCAGCACCTCGTGCCAGCGTTGGTACACGCTGGAGCCGGGGCGGTTGAAGCCGCCCGACACGCCCACGGTCTGCACCGAGTAATGCTCCTTGAACTCCCACTGCAGGTCGTCGCAGGTGACGAACTGGCCCAGGCCCGGGTGGAAGGGGCCGACGTGGTAGTCCTCGAGGTAGACCTCGATGAAGGTCTTCCAGTTGTAGTTGCACTCGTGCAGTTCGACGCGGTCGAGCGCGAAGCCCGTGAAGTCGAGCTCGGCGCGGGGACCCATGTGGGCCAGATCGGCCTCGATGTCGCGGCCGTTGTCTTCAAACAGCAGGCCGTTCCACTCGCGCAACTTGTAGTTGTTGAGGTTCAGGCAGGGATCGTGCGCAAAGTGGGGGGCGCCCAGCAGTTCGCCGCTGGCCTTGTAGGTCCATCGGTGCAGCGGGCACACGATGTTGCCGCCGCCACTGCCCGGGGCGGTGTCGTGCAGCGAGCCGCGGTCCTTGAGCATGATGGCCTGGCGGTGCCGGCACACGTTGGAGACCAGCTCGATGCCGGTCGGGGTGTGCACCAGCGCACGGCCGCCCTTCTCTTGCGGCAGGGCATGGTAGTCGCCCACATTGGGCACGCTCAGACGGTGCCCCACATAACGGGGCCCGCGCTGGAAGATGATGTCCATCTCGCGCTGGAACAGCGCATCGTCAAAATAGCTTGAAACTGGTAGTTGGCTTGCGGCCTGCTGCAGTTGAAGACTTAAATCAGACATGGGTGACCTGACCTAAAGACTCCCCACAGGGAGGTAAAAGCGCGCCGGGGCATTTGGCCAGGGGCCAGGCCACGGGCTGAAGCGCGGTGGTGGGAACCGGCGTTGCCGGCGAGGGGAACCGCGGATTGTACCCTGGGGGTGCTTGATTCGCCAATGCCGCCCCTGCGGCGTTCCGCTTTCCTGACCCAGCGCAAAAGCGGGTACCCTGATTGACCCATTCACCGCTGTGACGCGGCCTGCACCGCCATGGCGTGCACCCGCGGTCCTGTCGGTCCGGACACCGCCTAGAATTCAGGGTTTGCCTGTTAATGCTCTCTGACATGCCTCCAGCCTTTCTACAGACGGTCCTGCCTGTGTTGCCTTTGCATCGTTCGTCGGCGTTCGTGGGCGTGCGGCCTTGGTTTGAACAAGGCCAGGGCCAGAGCGGCGATGAATACAAACCGGGGGGGGCAGGCATGACTGCTGCGATATCGACGATGGAATGGGATGTTCGGGCCTGGAGCCAGGCACATCTGGCGCGGGTTGAACAGGCCTTGAGCGATTGGGTGGGGCAGGATGCGCCGGCCAATCTGGGCGATGCCATGCGCTATGCCGTGCTCGATGGTGGCAAGCGCCTGCGGCCCTTGCTGGTGCTGGCCGCCCAGGAGGCCGTGCAAGGCTTGCCGGCCGCCGGTCTGCGGGCCGCGTGTTCGGTGGAACTGATCCACGCCTATTCATTGGTGCACGACGACATGCCGTGCATGGACAACGATGTGCTGCGCCGCGGCAAGCCCACGGTCCACGTTCAGTACGGCGAGGCCGGTGCCTTGTTGGCGGGTGATGCCCTGCAGGCGCTGGCCTTTGAATTGCTGACCCCGGACGACGGCAGCGTGCCCGATGCCATGCAGGCCGTGTTGTGCCGTTTGCTCGCCCGGGCGGCGGGCAGCGAGGGCATGGCCGGCGGGCAGGCGATTGACCTGGCCAGCGTGGGCAAAGCCCTGGACGAGGCCAGCCTGCGCCGCATGCATCGCCTCAAGACCGGGGCTTTGCTGCAGGGCAGTGTGCTGATGGGGGCCGCATGCGGCCCTTGTCCGAAGCCTGCACTGCAGGCCTTGCATCGCTATGGTGCGGCCATGGGGCTGGCGTTCCAGGTGGTGGACGACATCCTCGATGTGGTGGCCGATTCGGCCACGCTGGGCAAGACGGCCGGCAAGGACGCGGCGCAGGACAAGCCCACCTATGTCTCGCTGCTGGGCCTGGAGCGTTCGCGTGCCTACGCGGCCGAGTTGCTGCACGATGCGCTGGACGCCCTGGCAGACAGCGGTCTGCCCGATACGCAGGCGCTGGCGGCGCTGGCCAACATGGTGGTGAACCGTTCCAACTGAATCAACACGAGCTGCCCCATCGGCCCTGATGATGGACGCCCGGGCAACTCGACCAACAAATAGCAATCCGCGATGCAATCCACGAGCTACCCCCTGCTGCAGAAGGTGAACGATCCGGCCGATCTCCGGCGGCTGACGCGCAGCGAGCTCAAGCAGCTCAGCGATGAGCTGCGGGCCTATGTGATCGACAGCGTGTCCAAGACGGGCGGGCACCTCAGCTCCAACCTGGGCACGGTCGAACTCACGGTGGCCTTGCACGCGGTGTTCAACACCCCGCAAGACCGGCTGGTGTGGGATGTGGGCCATCAGACCTACCCGCACAAGATCCTGACCGGGCGCCGTGATCGCATGGCCTCGCTGCGCCAACTGGGGGGCTTGTCGGGCTTTCCGCAGCGCGCCGAGAGCGAGTACGACACCTTTGGCACGGCGCACTCGTCGACCAGCATCTCGGCGGCGCTGGGCATGGCGATTGCCGCTCGGCAAAAGGGCGAGGACCGGCATGCCGTGGCCATCATCGGTGATGGTGCCATGAGTGCGGGCATGGCCTTTGAGGCCCTGAACAACGCCGGTGTGCAGCACGACTGCAAGCTGCTGGTGATCCTGAACGACAACGACATGTCGATCAGCCCGCCCGTGGGGGCCCTCAACCGCTACCTGGCCCAGCTCATGAGCGGGCAGTTCTATGCGGCCGCCAAAGAGGTGGGCAAATCGGTGCTCAAGCCGCTGCCCCCCTTGTTCGAACTGGCCAAGCGCCTCGAAGAACAGGCCAAGGGCATGGTGGTGCCCGCCACCCTGTTCGAGAAGTTCGGCTTCAACTACGTGGGCCCCATCGATGGCCACGACCTGGACTCGCTGATCCCCACGCTGGAGAACCTGCGTCACCTGCGCGGCCCGCAGTTCCTGCACGTGGTCACCAAGAAGGGGCAGGGCTACAAGCTGGCTGAGGCCGACCCGGTGGCCTACCATGGCCCAGGCAAGTTCGACCCGGCCGTGGGCCTGCAAAAGCCCAGCACGCCCGGCAAGACGACCTTCACCCAGGTCTTCGGCCAGTGGCTGTGCGACATGGCCGCGGCCGACACCCGCCTGGTGGGCATCACGCCCGCCATGCGCGAGGGCTCGGGCATGGTCGAGTTCGAGAAGCGCTTCCCGGGCCGTTACCACGACGTGGGCATTGCCGAGCAGCATGCCGTCACCTTCGCCGCCGGTCTGGCCTGCGAGGGCCTGAAGCCTGTGGTGGCGATCTACTCCACCTTTTTGCAGCGGGCCTATGACCAGTTGATCCACGACGTGGCCCTGCAGAACCTGCCCGTGGTGTTCGCGCTGGACCGCGCGGGCCTGGTCGGGGCCGATGGGGCCACCCATGCGGGGGCGTACGACATCCCCTTCCTGCGCTGCGTTCCCCAGGTCAGCGTGGCCTGCCCAGCCGACGAGGCCGAGTGCCGTCAACTGCTGACCACGGCCTATCAACAGAACCACCCGGTGGCGGTGCGCTACCCGCGTGGCGCCGGCGTGGGCACGGTGCCCGCCAGTGATCTGCAGCCGCTGCCTTTCGGCAAGGGCGAGCTGCGCCGTCAGGGGCAGCGCATCGCCATCCTGGCCTTTGGCACCATGCTCTACCCCGCGCTCGAAGCGGCCGAAGCCCTGGATGCCACCGTGGTCAACATGCGCTGGGCCAAGCCCCTGGACATCGAGTTGCTGCTGCAGGTGGCGCACAGCCACGAGGCCCTGGTGACCGTGGAAGAAGGGGCCGTCATGGGCGGGGCCGGTTCGGCCGTGCTGGAGGCGCTGCAGGCGGCCGGCGTGGTGCGTCCGGTGTTGCAATTGGGCTTGCGCGATGAGTTCATCGAGCACGGCGACCCGGCCAAGCTGCTCAGCCTGCAGGGGCTGGACGCGGCGGGCATCCGACAGGCCATTGAGCGTCGCTACGTGCTGCCGCCCGATCAGAACTGATCCGATCGCCTGCAGGGTGGGGGTGCGGTGTCTCACAAATCCTTGCAAAACCCTGAAGCCTTGCGCAAGCGGGCGCCGATCGCAGGGTAAACCCGTGCCAGGGGGGCGTGGGCGCTTTCTACAATCCAGACTCCTCATTGCAGGACCGACTGTCGCTTGCGGCAGTGGCCTGCGGGTTTTTCACACAGTTCGGAGTCAAAACCAAATGGATCGTCGTTCAATCCTCAAAAACGCAGGCATCGCAGGCGTTCTGGCCGCTGGTGCCGCCCCCGCCGTGCATGCCCAGGCGGCCGTGCGCTGGCGCCTGGCCTCCAGCTTCCCCAAGTCGCTGGACACGATCTATGGCGCCGCCGAAGTGTTCGCCAAGAAGGTCAAGGAACTGTCGGGTGGCAAGTTCGAGATCTCGGTGCATGCCGGTGGTGAGCTGATGCCCCCGCTGGGCGTGGTCGATGGCGTGCAGCAGGGTTCGGTCGAGATGTGCCACACCGTGCCGTACTACTACTTCGGCAAGAACGAAGCCTTCGCGATCGGTGCCGCCATCCCCTTCGGCATGAACTCGCGTCAAATGACCTCGTGGATGATGCACGGCAACGGCCGCAAGCTCATGAACGAGTTCTACGCCAAGTACAACATCGTGAGCTTCGCTGGCGGCAACACCGGTGCCCAGATGGGCGGCTGGTTCCGCAAGGAGATCAAGACCCCCGCCGACATCAAGGGCCTGAAGTTCCGCATCGGTGGCTTTGCCGGCCGTGTGATCGAACGCATGGGTGGCGTGCCCCAGAACATCCCTGGCGGTGAGATCTACCAGGCCCTCGAAAAAGGCACCATCGACGCCGCCGAGTGGGTGGGCCCGTACGATGACCAGAAGCTGGGCTTCAACAAGGTGGCCCCTTATTACTACTACCCCGGCTGGTGGGAAGGCGGCCCCGAGGTCGATTTCTTCATCAACAACAAGGCCCTGGACACCCTGTCGGCCGAAAACAAGGCCATCATCGAAGCCGCCTCGGCCTATGCCCACGTCGACATGCAGGCCAAGTACGACGCCCTGAACCCGACCGCGCTCAAGCAGCTGGTGGGGGCCAAGACCAAGGTCGTGTCCTTCCCCAAGGAAGTGCTGCAGGCCTCGTTCGACACCTCGATGGCCATCTACGCCGAACTCGAGGCCAAGAACCCCGACTGGAAGAAGATCTACTCCGACTACCGTGCTTTCCAGAAGGACCAGATCCTCTGGTTCCGCTTCGCCGAAGCGCGCTTCGACAGCTTCATGCAGACCGCCAAGCTGTAAGGCGCCAGGGGCCGGCCCAGCCGGCACCCTGCTTGCAGAACGCACCCTTCAGGTGCGTTTTTTTTTGAGGCTCACATGGAGGCTCACATGCGGCGGAACTCGGCCAATTCACGCAGCAGGCGTTCGAACTCGGTGCGCAGCTCAGGCGAGGCTGCGTAGAACACCGCAAACTTGCCACCCAGCGTGCGCACATAGAGCCGGGGGGCGATCAGCCACTCCAGCCCGCGCACGCGGATCAGCTTGCCATAGGCCAGGTCGGCCAGCGGCATCACCTTGTCGCCCACCCAGCGCTGGCGCAACTCGGTGCTGTCGAGCCGGGTGCGGCTGACCACGATGAACCAGGCCGTGCAGCTGATCATGGCCTGGGCCGCCAGAAACCACAGGCCAGCCGAACGGCTGTGCAGCACCGGCTGGTCCTGCCACCACAGCTGGGCCAGCCAGAGCCCGCAACCCACGGTGACCAACAAGGCCAGGGCCTTGACCAGACGCGGGAAGGCCGGCCCCTCGACCGAGCCTCCTGCGGGTTCGAAACAAAAGGGCGGGGGCCCCATGCGGGGCAGCTCGGGCGGCGTGTCTGTGGCGGGCAGGGGCTGGGATTGAGGCGTCAGATCGCTCATGCGTCGGTCCAAGAAAAAGCCCCTGACGGGCAGGGGCTGTGGTGAGAGGCGTCGGAGCTTACTTGCTTTCGGCCGGCTTGTCGGTCGAGGGCTTGAACAGCTCCTCAAGCTTCTTCTGCTCGGCATCGGCATCTTCGGCCGAGGGGTCTTCGGCCTCGGGCGGCGGGGCGTCGATCTGCACCTTGTTGACGTCGATCACGGCCTCTTTGGGGATGAACATCGTGACGGTCTGCGGCACGAAGATCACCACGGCCACCAGGATCAGCTGCATCACCACCCAGGGGATCGAGCCCATGTAGATGTCGGCCGACTTGATGGGCGCCTTGATGCGACCTTCCTTGAACAGCGTGTCGGCAATGCCGCGCAGGTAGAACAGCGCAAAGCCGAAGGGCGGGTGCATGAAGCTGGTCTGCATGTTCACGCACAGCAGCACGCCAAACCACACCAGGTCGATGCCGAGCTTGTCGGCCACCGGGCCCAGCATGGGCAGGATGATGAAGGCGATCTCAAAGAAGTCGAGGAAGAAGGCCAGGAAGAAGATGAACACGTTCACGGCAATCAGGAAGCCGGTCTGGCCGCCGGGCAGGCCGCTGAGCATGTGCTCGACCCACTTGGCGCCGTCCACGCCCTGGAACACCATCGAGAAGACGCGTGCGCCGATCAGGATGAACACCACCATGGCCGTGAGGCGCATGGTGCCTTGCATGGCCTCCCAGATCAGGCCACGGCTCAGGCGCTTGTGCATGGCGGCCAGCACCATGGCCCCCACCACGCCCATGGCGCCGGCTTCGGTCGGTGTGGCGATGGCGGTGTCGATGCCGGGCAGGCCGCCCATCGAACCCAGCACGGCGAAGATCAGCACGGCCGAGGGGATGATGCCGCGCAGGCACTTGGCCCACAGCGCCCAGCCCACCAGGGTGCGAGCCGACTTGGGCACGCCCGGAATGTGCGAAGGCTTGATCACGCCCAGCGCAAAGGTGTAGCCGGCAAAGATCAGCACCTGCAGGATGGAGGGGCCCCAGGCGCCCTTGTACATGTCGCCCACCGAGCGGCCGAGCTGGTCGGCCATCACGATCAGCACCAGCGACGGCGGCACCAACTGGGTGATGGTGCCCGAGGCGGCCAGCACCCCGGTGGCGTAGCGCATGTTGTAGCCATAGCGGATCATCACCGGCAGCGAGATCAGCGCCATGGCGATCACCTGGCCGGCCACGGTGCCGGTGATGGCACCCAGGATGAAGCCGACGATGATCACCGAGTAGCCCAGCCCGCCCTTGACGGGGCCGAACAGCTGGCCCATCGAGTCGAGCATGTCTTCGGCCAGGCCGCACTTCTCGAGCAACGCGCCCATGAAGGTGAAGAAGGGAATCGCCAGCAAGAGGTCGTTCGACAGGATGCCGAACATGTTGAGCGGCAGGTTCGACAGGTAGCTGGCCGGGAACCAACCCTGGCTGATCGCGAAGAAGCCTGAGGCCAGGCCCAGAGCGGCCAGTGAGAACGCGACCGGGAACCCGATCAGCATCACCAGCACCAGCCCTCCGAACATGAAGGGCGCGAAGTTTTCCATCTGCATTTTTATGAGTCCTGAAATCCGGTGGTTGAGGGTGGGGGTGTCAGCACGGGGCTGGCATCACTGCACCGGCTTTTCGTAACGGGTGTCGAGTTCGAGGTGGCCGGTCAGGTAGGCCACACGCTTGATCACCTCGGACAGGCCCTGCAGAAACATCAGGCCGAAACCTGTGGGCAGCAGCAGCATGGCGGGCCAGCGGATCAGGCCCCCCGCGTTGCCCGACACCTCGCCCGTCAGGTACATCTTCATGAACAGCGGCCAGCTCAGGTAGGCCAGCAGGCCCATCACCGGCAGCAGGAACACCACCAGGCCGAACAGGTCGACCACCACCGGGCCCTTGCCGCGCAGCTTGCCGTACAGGATGTCGACACGCACGTGTTCGTTGAACTTGAGCACGGCGGGCGCGCCCAGCATCACGGTGGCGGCAAACAGGTACCACTGGATTTCGAGCCAGCCGTTCGAGCTGATGTCAAAACCATAGCGGATGAAGGCATTGCCGGCCGAGATCATGGCGGCGGACAACACGGTCCAGGCGGCCACCTGCGACATGCGCACGCTGATCCAGTCCACCAGCGCAGAGAGTTTGAGTAAGATTGACACGCGGTGTCTCCAGTGATTTTTTGAGCTGTATACCCCAGCACCCGGTGGGGCGGGTGCACCAAGTCTGCAACCTTGGCGGGTGGGCAATGGTAGCGCCAGCTCACTGAAAAAACCCTGACTACCTGAGGCCGGGTTTCCCCCAGGATCGACGGGGCCTGCCTCGGCCTGTGCCCGCACCCATCACCGCCCCGACTGCCGTCAGGGGCCCGCAGCAAGGAGTATTTTTGTCGCCTGATCCCATTCACCTGATGGCCGCCGCGGTGTTCGCCATCGCGCTGGTCCATACCTTTGCTGCCAGCGCCATCGAGCACCTGGCCCACCGCTACCCGCGCCACGCCGGTTTGCTGCACCTGCTGGGCGAGGTCGAGGTGGTGTTCGGCTTCTGGGCCTTCGTGCTGTTGGGCTTGATGGCCTTGGTGCAGGGCCCGGCCAGCGCCGTGACCTATGCCGAGTCGCGCCAGTACACCGAGCCCCTGTTCGTGTTCGCGGTCATGGTGGTGGCCGCCTCGCGCCCGGTGCTGGAGGCGGTGACCTCGGTGCTGCAGGCCCTCTGTGGCGTGCTGCCGCTGCGCCGCCCGGTGGCCCAGGCCTGGCTGGTGCTGGCCGGGGTGCCCCTGCTGGGCTCCCTGATCACCGAGCCTGCGGCCATGACGATTGCGGCGCTCACCCTGGCCGGCACGGTGTTCCGCCCCGAGGTGCCGGTGCGGCACAAGTACGCGGCGCTGGGGGTGTTGTTCGTCAATGTCTCCATCGGCGGCACCCTTACCTCGTATGCGGCGCCTCCGGTGCTGATGGTGGCGGGCGCCTGGCAGTGGGATTCGGCCTTCATGCTGAGCCATTTTGGCTGGAAGGCCGCCGTGGCCGTGCTGATCAACGCCACGGTGCTGGTGGCTTTCATCAAGGGCTCGCTGCAGGAGCCCGAGGCGCCCCGCACGCCGCGCGACCTCAGCGTGCCCGTGCCCTGGGTGGTGACGGCGGTGCACCTGGGCTTTCTGGCCGCGGTGGTGTTGATGGCCCACCATCCCGTGATCTTCATGGGTTTGTTCATGATGTTCCTGGGCTACACCCAGGCCTACAGCCGCTTTCAGTCGCCCCTGATCATCAAGGAGGGCTTGCTGGTGGGCTTCTTCCTGGCCGGTCTGGTGGTGCTGGGGGGCTTGCAGCAATGGTGGTTGCAGCCCCTGGTCTCGGGCCTGTCGCCCACGGCGCTGTTTGTCGGCGCCACGGCCCTGACCGCCATCACCGACAACGCCGCACTCACCTACCTGGGCTCGCTGATCGAGGGCATTTCCGACAGCGCCAAGTACATGCTGGTGGCCGGTGCCGTCACCGGTGGCGGCCTCACCGTGATTGCCAATGCCCCCAATCCGGCGGGGGTGGCCTTGCTGCGCAGCGGCTTCCCCGATGGTGCCATCAGCGCCGGCGGCTTGCTGCTGGGGGCGCTGGCACCGACCTTGGTGGCGGCCCTGGCGTTCTTTTTCCTCTGAACCTGTGGCCTGAGCTGCCACCCCGGCCATGCCTCACCCCACTCTGAACCCTTCGGCCGCCATCGATTCGCCCCAGCTCTGGTCGGCCGGGCCTTCGCTGCTGTCACTGGCCCTGATGGATGCCCGCAACCACACGCTGGCCTTGCTGGCGCGTTTTGAAGAGGCCGAGGACAGTGGTCACTGGCGCTGGCAGCCCGGGCCGGGGCAGGAGCCCCCGCTGTGGCTGGCCGGGCATGTGGGCTGGTTTGCCGAATACTGGGTGGGGCGCAACACCCGGCGTGCCCTGGGGCCGACGTGTCCGCCCGATCCGCTGCGCCTGCCTTCGCTGGATCCGGCCGCCGACCGCTTGTGGGACCCGCGCTGGCGCAGCCCCGTGCAGCGGGCGGCCGAAGCCTTGCCCCAGCGCGCCACGGTGCGCGCCTGGCTGTTGAACACCCTGGAGGCGACGCTCGAACTGCTGGACCGGCTGCCTGAAGACGATGCCTCGCTGTACTTCTTTCGCCTGGCCCTGTTCCATGAAGACCTGATCGGCGAGCGCCTGATCCGCCTGGCCCAGGCCCAGGGCGTGCCGCTGGATCTGCCCGAACCCCCGGTGCTGGCGGCGCGCGACCCGCTGCTGATCCCGGCCACCCGCTGGACGCTGCCCCAGCGCAGCGGCGGCTTCCACCCCGAGGGCGAGCCCGGCCAGCTCAGCGTGGCCGTGCCCGAGTTCGAGATCGATGCCCAGGCGGTCAGCTGGGCTCAGTACATCGAATTTGTCGACGATGGCGGCTACGACCATGCTGAGCACTGGCAGCCCGAGGGCTGGTCCTGGCTGCAGGGGCAGGCGGGCCGCTCGGCCCCCCGCCATGTGGAGCACATGGGGGTGGCGCGTCAGGGCAGCAGTGGCGCGGTGTTGCAAAACCGCTTCGGTCGCCGGGTGCGGCTGGCCGCGGCCCACCCCGTGGTGCATGTGAGCTGGTGGGAGGCCGACGCCTGGTGCCGCTGGGCCGGCCGGCGCCTGCCCGACGAGGTCGAATGGGATCTGGCCGCCCACACGGCCGCCCGCCGTGGCTGGCGCTGGGGCGAGGTGCACGAGTGGACCGCCACCCGTCTGCGCCCCTGGCCGGGTGCCCAGCCGGGCCCCTGGAGCGACTACGCCTGGCCGCTGATGGAGCAGGCCCGGGTGCAGCGCGGGCATTCGCTGGCCAGCCGGGCCCGCCTGCGCGACCCGGGCTGGCGCTGGTGCGGCCTGCCGCATGAAGACGACGCTTTTGTAGGCTTTCGTTCCTGCGCGATCTGAGTGAGGTTGCTGGCGATCGGGTTCAGGCCAGGCGCACGGCGGCCGGCTGCTCGGCCACGCTTTCAGGCCGGGCCGCTTCACCGGGCCGCAGCCGGATCACGGTCTGGGCCAGCTGGGCCACATCTTGCGGGTCGTGCGTGACCAGCAGCACCGGGATGCGGATCTGCTCCAGCAGGCTTTGCAGCTCATCGCGCAGGCGCCCGCGCAGCTCGGTGTCCAGGGCCGACAGCGGCTCGTCCAGCAGCAGCAGGCGCGGCTGCGCCGCCAGGGCCCGGGCCAGGGCCACCCGCTGGCGTTGCCCGCCCGACAGGTGCCGGGGCCAGGCCTGGGCCAGCTCCTCCAGCTGAAAGCGGGCCAGCATCTCCTTGACCCGGTCTTCGGCCTGGGGGCTGCGCGGCTGGCCGGGCCGGCGCACGCCAAAGGCCACGTTCTGGCGCACCGTCATGTGCGGAAACAGCGCGTAGTCCTGGAACACATAGCCCACGCCGCGCTCGCGCGCGCTCAGGCGCAGCCCGCGCTGGCTGTCCTGCAGCACCTGGCCTTGCACCTGCACATGGCCCGGCGCCTCGATCAGCCCCGCCACGGCCTGCAGTGTCATCGACTTGCCCACGCCCGAGGGCCCGAGCAAGGCCGTGCGCAGGCTGGGCGATGAAAACGCCACCCCCAGCGAGAAGTGCCGGCCCGGGGCATGGGCCTGCAGATGCAGCTGGATGTCCAGCACGGGCGGCAGGGCAGGGGAGGTCTGGGGTGTCGGCATGGGGGGTGTCATGGGCTCAGTGCCGGGTCTGCAGCAGCCGACCGGAGCCGACCAGCACCAGCACGCAGACGGCGGAAATCACGCCTGTGAGCCACAGCGCCTGGGCGTCGTTGCCGGCCTGCACGGCGTCGTAGACCGCGATCGACAGGGTCTGGGTCTTGCCCGGCAGGTTGCCGGCGATCATCAGCGTGGCGCCAAACTCGCCCATGGCCCGGGCAAAGGTGAGCATCAGGCCGGCGGTGATGCCGCGCAGCGCCATGGGCAGGCTGATGCGCCAGAACACCTCCAGCTCGCCGGCGCCCAGGGTGCGGGCCGCCTGGGCCAGGCGTGGGTCGGTCTCCTCGAAGGCGGCGCGGGCGCCCTTGTAGATCAGGGGCAGTGACACCACCGCCGCGGCCAGCACGGCACCCTGCCAGGTGAACATCAGGTTGATGCCCAGCCATTGGTCCAGGTAGCGCCCCAGCAGCCCGTTGCGACCCACCAGCACGATCAGGTAGTAGCCCAGCACGGTGGGGGGCAGCACCATGGGCAGCATCAGCAGGGCGTCCAGCAGGGCATGGCCGACAAAGCGGCGCCTCGCCATCCACCAGGCCAGGCCCACGCCCAGCAGGCCACTGGCCAGCGTGGCCAGGCAGGCCACCTTCAGGGTCAGCCAGAGCGGGATCAGGGTCGATTCGGGCATGGGCAAAGTGGTTTGCGCTATTCCGCGCTTGAATAGCGCATTTCGTGCCAGTTTAGCGTCCGCCGTGGATGCTTGCCGAAGTGGTTAGAGTTCAGGGCATGGTCGCCAGCTCCGAGACACCGATGCCCCCGCCCTCAGTCCCCACCCCCGCCCCGGTCCTGCACTGGTCGGAGGCGCTGGGCCACAGCCCCAGTGACAAACGCCTGGAGATCCTGCGTGGCATTGCGGCCGGCGGCAGCATCTCGCAGGCCGCGCGCGATGCCGGTGTCAGCTACAAGGCGGCCTGGCAGGCGATCGACACCCTGAGCAACCTGGCCGGCGCCGAACTGGTGCAGCGGGCCGTGGGCGGCGCCGGCGGCGGTGGGGCCGTGATCACCCCGCAGGGCGCCTGGCTGCTGCGCGTGGCCGACGCCCTGGCCGTGGCCCGGCAGCAGGTGCTGGCCGATCTGGCCGGTGCGGGCGCGGCGGCGGGCATGGCCCCCACGGCGACGGCGTCGCCCGCGCTGGGCCTGCGCACCAGCATGCGCAACCAGTGGCCTGCCACCGTGACGGCGCTGCGGCGCCAGGGCGCGGTGGTGCTGGCGCAGTTGAGCCTGGCCGGGTCGGATCGGCTGCTGGCCTCGCTGACCCGCGAGAGTGCCGAGCTGCTGGGCCTGCGCCAGGGCTTGCCGGTGCTGGCGCTGTGCAAGGCCACGGCAGTGCGCATCCTGCCCTGGGGTCCTGGTGAGGATCTGCCCGAGTCGGTGTCGAGCGTGGCGGGCCGGGTGGCCCGCACCGCCCGCGCGGGCGAGCTGCAGGAGGTGGTGCTGACCACGGAGGGCGGGCTGCAATGGGTGGGCCTGACCCCCCCGGGCGGGGCGCTGCGCCGCGGTGCCCCGGCCCGCGCCGTGGTCGACCCGGCTGCCGTGGTGCTGGGTTCGGTGGACTGAGCGAGCTCGGTCAGTCGCCGGCCGGTCGGGTTTTCTGGCCCAGCTTGCGGTACACGGTGGCCCGGCTGATGCCCAGGCGCTGGGCGGCTTCGGCCACATTGCCGCGGGCTTCGTCCACGGCCTGCCGGATCAGGGCGGTTTCCAGATCGCGCAGCGGTCGGGCTGGCGCTGTGTTGCCCTCGTGGCGGGCTGGGGGGGCTGCACGGGGCGTGACGCTGCGCAGCCGGGCCAGGGCCTGCAGGCGCAGCCCGGACCACAGCGGCACATCCAGCGGCGGCGCCTGGCGCCGCGCGTGGTCCACCAGCATGCCCCAGGGCAGGGCAAACAGGTCGTCGGCGTGCAGGCGCGAGCCGGGCCGCAGCAGCGGGCGCGGCAGCATCTGGCGGCCGGACGGGTTGCAGGCCAGCACCGTGCCTTCGGCGTCCAGGCACAACAGGCCTTCGGCATCCGCCGCCGGGCCCTCGGGCATCGGGGCACCGGGCCAGTTCAGGCGCAGCAGGATGTACCAGGGCGACTGCAGCACCAGGGCGTTTTCGATGTGGCGTGCCGCCCGCGTGACCAGGTGGCGCAGTTCGGGGCGCTCGGGCACCTCCACCCCGGTCAGGTCCAGCATGCCCACGCATTGGCCCTCGGGGCCGATCAGGGGGGCGCCGGCGCAGCTGTACACCGCATTCTGGTCAAAGAAGTGCTCCCCCTGGTGCAGCCACACGGGTTGCAACTCATTGAGTGCCGCACCGATGGCCGTGGTGCCCACATGGCGCTCGGACAGGTCCACCCCCACGCGGGCAATCGTGGTGGCCGCCGGTTGCTGGGGGTCGATGGGGCCATGCACGTCCACCACCACGCCCTGGGCATTGGTCAGCAGGCTGAAATAGCGGGTGCCGGCGATGGCGCGCGACAGTTGGGCCAGTACCGGGCGAGCGGCCTGGATCAGGACTCGGTTGCCCTCGGCCAACTGGCGCTGCGTGCCGGCGCTGACCGGGCCGAACTCCACGCTGTGGTGCGGCCGCAGGCCGTCTGCCAGGCAACGCTGCCAGGAGCGCGTGATCCAGGGCTCGATGGGGGCGTGCCCCAGGCTCTGGCGCGGGCTCGCGTCGCCATCCAGCCAGACCTGGCGGGCCTGCCGGATCAGGGCCTGGCGGTCGTGGGAGGGGGGGGCCGCACGCAGGGTCGGGGTGTCAGTCGCTGGCATGGGCCTTGGGGCGGTGGCTGGGTGACTGGGGTGGGTGGGCTCGGCGATTGGCCCCCGTTTCTGCGGAGGCAAGTGGGCGAGCGGTGATTTTTAGACATCCAACGGTCATGTCTGTCTCAAATTGAGAATATCCGACTCGTGCCGTCGGCATCCTAGGGTTTTGCCTAGACAGCCTGGCCCGAGGGCGCGAAAAGATGCCTGCTGTTCCAAGCCTCTACTTTTCAAGGAGATGGTCCATGCAGGTTGAACTCAAGGTGAATGGCCGTGCGGCCCGGGCGGATGTGGCGCCCAATACCCTGTTGGTGCAGTTGCTGCGCGAGCAACTCACCCTCACCGGCACCCACGTCGGGTGCGACACCAGCCAGTGCGGTGCCTGCACCGTGCTGCTCGACGGCCGGGCCGTCAAGTCGTGCACCGTGCTGGCCGCCCAGGCCCAGGGCGCCGAAGTCACCACCATCGAAGGCCTGGCCCAGGCCGACGGCACGCTGCACCCGATGCAGGCCGCATTCAAAGAGTGCCATGGGCTGCAGTGCGGCTTCTGCACCCCGGGCATGGTGATGAGCGCGGTCGACCTCTGCCAGCACCACCCGAAGGCCGGTGAAAGCGAGATCCGCGAGTTGCTGGAAGGCAATCTGTGTCGCTGCACCGGCTACCAGAACATCGTCAAGGCCGTGGTGCAGGGCCGCGAGGCCATGGCGGCCGGCGGCTGAGGCTTCCTGGCGAGCCGGTACAGCGCAGCAATCCTCTGCCCGCGCCGGGTGGCGACGGGCGCTTCGATTTCCGAACAGCAGGAGACAAAGACATGGGTGCCTCAGACTTTGCCAACCTTCCGCACATCGGCGCCTCGGTGCGCCGCAAGGAAGACTACCGTTTTCTGACCGGGGCCGGCCAATACACCGATGACGTGGTGCTGGCGGCCCAGTCCCACGCGGTGTTCGTGCGCTCGCCGCATGCGCACGCCCGCATCAATGCCATCGACATCGCGGCCGCCCAGGCCGCGCCGGGCGTGCTGGGCGTGTTCACCGGGGCCGATGTGGCGGCAGCGGGCATCAACGGCCTGCCCTGCGGCTGGCTCATCACCAGCACCGATGGCCAGCCCATGAAAGAGCCGCCGCACCCCATCCTGGCCCAGGGCAAGGTGCGGTATGTGGGCGACCACGTGGCCATGGTGGTGGCCGAGACCCTGCAGCAGGCACGCGATGCCGCCGAGCTGGTGAATGTCGATTACGAGGTGCTGGACGCGGTGGTGCAGGTGGCTGACGCGGCCAAGGGCCCGGCGCTGCACGACAATGCGCCCGACAACCACTGCTTCAAGTGGGCCATCGGCGACAAGGCCGCGGTGGACGCCGCCTTTGCCGGTGCCGCCCACGTGACCCGGCTGGACCTGGTGAACAACCGCCTGGTGCCCAACGCCATGGAACCCCGCGCCGCCATCGGCTCGTACAGCCGGGCCAACGACGAGTACACCCTGTACGTGTCCAACCAGAACCCGCACGTCGAGCGCCTGCTCATGACCGCCTTCGTGATGGGGCTGCCCGAGCACAAGGTGCGGGTGATCGCCCCCGATGTGGGCGGCGGCTTCGGCTCCAAGATCTACCTGTACGCCGAAGATGTGTGCCTGACCTGGGCGTCCAAGAAGCTCAACCGCAACATCAAGTGGGTGGCCGACCGCAGCGAGGCCTTTTTGTCGGATGCCCATGGCCGCGACCACGTGAGCCATGCCGAGATGGCGATGGACGCCAACGGCCGCTTTCTGGCCATGCGCGTGCACACCGACGCCAACCTGGGCGCCTACCTGAGCACCTTTGCCAGCGCCGTGCCCACCATCCTCTATGCCACCTTGCTGGCGGGGCAGTACACCACGCCGCAGGTCCATGTGGAGGTGGACGCCTGGTTCACCAACACAGCGCCGGTCGATGCCTACCGGGGGGCCGGTCGGCCCGAGGCCACCTACCTGCTGGAGCGCCTGGTCACCCGCTGCGCCTGGGAGCTGGGCCTGAGCCAGGCCGAGATCCGGCGGCGCAACTTCATCACCAGCTTCCCGTATCAAACCCCGGTGGCGCTGCAGTACGACATCGGCGACTACCCGGCCTGCCTGGCCCAGGCCGAGCAACTGGCCGACGCCGCCGGCTTCGAGGCCCGCAAGACGGCCAGCGCCGCCAAGGGCCTGCTGCGCGGCATCGGCTACAGCAGCTACATCGAGGCCTGCGGCATTGCCCCGTCCAACATCGCCGGGGCGCTGGGGGCGCGGGCCGGCCTGTTCGAGTGCGGCGAGGTGCGGGTGCACCCCACGGGCAGCGTCACCGTGTTCACCGGCTCGCACAGCCACGGCCAGGGCCACGAGACCACCTTTGCCCAGGTGGTGGCCGCCCGCCTGGGCCTCACGCCGGATCAGGTCGACGTGGTGCACGGCGACACCGGCCGCGTGCCCTTCGGCATGGGCACCTATGGCTCGCGCTCGATCTCGGTCGGCGGCGCGGCCATCATGAAGGCGCTGGACAAGATCGAGACCAAGGCCAAGAAGATCGCGGCCCACCTGCTGGAGGCCAGCGATGTCGACATCGACTTTGCCAACGGTGAGTTCACCGTGCGCGGCACCGACAAGAAGGTGACCTTCGGCCAGGTGGCGCTGACCGCCTACGTGCCGCACAACTACCCCTTGGACAAGCTGGAGCCCGGCCTCAACGAAACCGCCTTCTACGACCCCACCAACTTCACCTTCCCGGCCGGCACCTACATCTGCGAGGTCGAGGTGGACCCGGCCACCGGCAGCGTGCGGGTGGACCGCTTTGCGGCGGTGGACGATTTCGGCACCATCATCAATCCCATGATCGTCGAAGGCCAGGTGCATGGCGGCCTGGTGCAAGGCATCGGCCAGGCGCTGATCGAGAACTGCGTGTACGACCGCGAGACCGGGCAGTTGCTGACGGGCAGCTTCATGGACTACGCCATGCCGCGGGCCGATGACTTCCCCGAGTTCAAGCTCGGCCATGTCTGCACCCCCTGTACACACAACCCGCTGGGCACCAAGGGCTGCGGCGAGGCCGGCGCCATCGGCTCGCCGCCGGCCGTGATCAATGCCGTGCTCGATGCCCTCAAGCCGCTGGGCGTCCATGACATCGACATGCCGGCCTCACCGGCCCGGGTCTGGGCCGCCATCCAGGCCGCGCGCGCCTGAAGCCGGCCCCAGCAAAAGAATCGCCGAACAAGGAGAATCGCCCCATGTATGCCTTCACTTTTGAAGCCCCCGCCACCGTGGCCGACGCCGCGGCCCTGGCCCAGGCCGGTGGCAAGCTGCTGGCCGGTGGCCAGACCCTGCTGCCGTCGATGAAGCTGCGCCTGTCGGCGCCTGAGCAGGTGGTCGACCTGAACCGCATCCCCTCGCTGGCCGGCATCCGGCGCGAAGGCCAGGCCTTTGTGATCGGCGCCATGACGCGCCATGCCGATGTGGCGGCCAACGCCGAGCTGCAGGCCGCCATCCCCGCGCTGGCCAATCTGGCGGCCCACATCGGTGACCGCCAGGTGCGGGCCCGGGGCACGCTGGGCGGCTCGGTGGCCAACAACGACCCCGCGGCCTGCTACCCCAGTGCCCTGCTGGCGCTGGGCGCGACCGTGATCACCGACCGGCGCGAGATCGCCGCCGACGACTTCTTTCTGGGCATGTACACCACCGCCCTGGAAGACGGCGAGATCATCACGGGGGTGCGTTTCCCCATTCCTCAGCGTACCGCCTACCTGAAGTTCAAGCAGGCGGCGTCGCGCTTCTCGCTGGTCGGGGTGTTTGTGGCCCAGACCTCGGGCGGGGTGCGGGTGGCGGTGACGGGTGCGGCCAGCGCGGTGTTCCGCCATGCCGGCCTGGAGGCCGCGCTCAACCAGAGCTTCACCCCCGAGGCGGCCGCTCGAGTGGCCATTGCGGCCGACGAGCTCAACAGCGACATCCACGCCAGCGCGGCCTACCGGGCCAACCTGATCAGCGTGCAGACCCAGCGCGCCGTGGCCCAGGCCCTGGCGGCCTGAGCTTTTGACCCAAGGAGACCCCACCCGGTGCTGGCATCCATTGACGCGCTTCAACAAGCCCTGGCCGGGGTCGGCTACCTGGCCGACCGGCGCCTGGCCACGGCCGTTTTCCTGGCCCTGAAACTGCAGCGTCCCCTGTTGCTCGAGGGCGAGCCCGGGGTGGGCAAGACCGAACTGGCCAAAGCCTTGTCCCAGGTGCTGCAGCGGCAGCTGATCCGCCTGCAGTGCTACGACGGCCTGGAGCAGCGCGAGGCCCTGTACGAGTGGAACTACGCCGCGCAGTTGCTGCACCTGCGGGTGGCCGAGGGCCGCTCCCAGGGCCTGGGGGAGGGCGATGACGCCGAGCGCGAGGTCTACCAGGGCCGCTACCTGATCCGGCGCCCGCTGCTGCAGGCACTGCAGGCCCCGGCCCCCGGGGCGGTGTTGCTGATCGACGAGGTGGACCGGGCCGACGAGCCCTTCGAGGCCTTTTTGCTCGAGTACCTGGGCGAGTACCAGGTCAGCATCCCCGAGCTGGGCACCATCAGCGCGGCCTGCAAACCCGTCACCCTGCTCACCAGCAACCGCACACGCGACCTCAACGATGCGGTCAAGCGCCGCTGCCTGTACCACTGGCTGGACTACCCCGACCGTGAGCGCGAGCTGGCCATCGTGCGGGCCCAGGTGCCCCAGGCCAGCACGGCGCTGGCCGAGCAGGTGGCCAGTTTTGTGGCGCGCTTGCGCAGCGCGCCCTTTGCCAATGCCTTCCAGCGCGCGCCGGGCATTGCCGAAAGCGTGGAATGGGCCAAGGCCCTGGTAGCGCTGGACACGCTGGCCATCGACCCCGAGCTGGCGTCCGATACCGCTGGCATCCTGTTCAAGCAGCGCGAAGACGTGGCCGCCCTGACCCATGAGCTGGCCACCGAATTGCTCAAGCCCGACGAGGCTTGAGGTGGGTGGACCATGACCCCCCGCCTGGGTGATGCGCGCAGCGGCAAGCTGGCCGACAACATCACCGGCTTCGGCCGCACCTTGCGCCGGGCCGGTGTGCCGCTGGATGCCTCACGCATGGCGCTGGCGCTGCAGGCGGCGCAATGGGTCGACCTGGGGCGGCGCGATGACCTGTGCGCCGCGCTCGAGACCGTGCTGGTGAGCCGAGAGGCTGACCGGGCCGTGTTCCGCGAGCTGTTCGACGCCTATTTCCGCGACCCCGACATGGCCCGCCGACTGCTGGCCCAGATGTTGCCCACCGCCCAGGGGCGGGCCGAGCCCTCGCGCCGGCGCCCCCGGGTGAACGAGGCCCTGTCGCCGCCCAAGGCCGCCGCCCAGGCCGGCGCCCCCAAAGCCCCCGACGACAAGATCGAGCTCGATGCCGCCATGACCGCCAGCGAGGCCGAGCGCCTGCGCCAGGCCGACTTCAACGGCCTGTCGGCCTCCGAATACCAGCTGGTGGAGCGGCTGGCGCGGCGCATCGCCCTGCCGGTGCCGGTGTTCGAGTCGCGCCGCACACGGGCGGGCTTGGGCGGCGCACGCATCCACTGGCCGGGGGTCATGCAGCAGGCGGCCCGCACCGGTGGTGAGCTGCTGCACCTGCCGCGCCTGCGCCGGCGCGAGCAGCCCTTGCCGCTGCTGGTGCTGGTGGATGTGTCGGGCTCGATGGAGCGTTATGCCCGGCTGCTGCTTGCTTTTTTGCATGCCGCCACGGCCAGCCTGCCGCGGCGTGATGTGTTCGCCTTCGGCACTGGCCTGACCGACCTCACGCCAGCCTTCCGCCTGGCCGACACCGATGCCATGCTGGCCCAGGCCAGTGCCCGCATCAGCGACTTTGCCGGCGGCACCCGGCTGGGCGATTCGCTGGCCCAGTTGCGGCTGCGCCATGCGCGGCGCCTGCTGGGCCGGCGCACCCTGGTGCTGCTGATCAGCGACGGGCTGGACACCGGCGAGCCGGCCGCACTGGGGCGCGAACTGGCCTGGCTGCGGCGCCACAGTGCCCGCCTGCTGTGGCTCAACCCCTTGCTGCGCTTCGAAGGATACGCCCCGCTGGCGCGTGGGGCCATCGAGCTGCATGCCCAGGCGCACGGCATGCTGGCGGTCCACAATCTGAGCCGGCTGGAGGATCTGGCCGGCAGCATCGCGGCGGTGCTGCGGCGCTGAGCGCCGCAGGCGGCCCCTTTTCTGACCCCAAAACACGGAGGAACCCATCATGGACATGCAAGGAAGCCGCTCCCTGGCCATCACCCAACAGCAGGCCTGGGATGCGCTCAACGACCCGGAGGTGCTCAAGCTGTGCATCCCGGGTTGCGACAAGGTCGAGCCCACCGGCGAGAACCAGTACGCCGTCGGCATGGCCGTCAAGATCGGCCCGGTGTCGGCCAAGTTCAGCGGCAAGATCACGCTCAGCGACATCGTGCCGCCGCAAAGCTACGCCATCGGTTTTGACGGGCAGGGGGGCGTGGCGGGCTTTGGCAAGGGCAAGGCCCAGGTCAGCCTGCAGCCCACCGAAGGGGGGTGCGAGCTGAGCTACACGGTCAACGCCCAAGTGGGCGGCAAGATCGCCCAATTGGGCCAGCGCCTCATCGATGGCGCGGCCAAGGGCATGGCCGAAGACTTCTTCAAGCGCTTTGACGACGAGATGCAGCGCCGCTACCCCGCCCCCGAAGCGCTTGTGGCTGAGGCGCCTGCCGAGCCGGCGCCAAGCGATGCGGCCGCTCCGGTGGCGAGCCAGGGCGGGGTGCCGGTCTGGGTCTGGTGGGCGGGTGCCGTGCTGCTGGCGGCCCTGGTGCTCTGGCTGCGTTGATGGAATCTGGAAGGCGGGTGAGCCCCCGGGCCCCCTGGAAAGCGAGACCGAGATGGAAAACCTGGATGTGATGGTGCTGCGCAAGCTGCGCGAATGGCGGCTGCAAGGGCTGCGGGCCATGCTGGTCACCGTGGTGCGGACCTGGGGCTCCTCGCCACGGCCGGTGGGCTCCATCATGGCCTTGAGCGAGCAGGGGCTGGTGGTCGGGTCGGTGTCGGGTGGTTGCATCGAAGACGACCTGATCGACCGCCACACCCGGGCCTATGCCCAGAGCCCGCAGCCAGAGGGGGCCAGCCGCCATGAGCACACGATTCCCAGCGGCCCGCCGGCCTTTGTGAAGTACGGCATCAGCGCCGACGAGGCGCACCGCTTTGGCCTGCCCTGCGGCGGCACGCTGGAGCTGATGCTCGAATTCGACCCCGATGCGGCCAGCCTGGGCCAACTGATCGAGGCGCTGGAGCACGGCCAGTTGATGCAGCGCCGGGTGCGCCTGGCCGACGGCGTGGTGAGCCTGCTGGCCGCCGATGCGCCCGCCGAGCTGACCGTGGCCGACGGGGTGCTGAGCAACACCTTCGGCCCCGAGTACCGCATGCTGCTGATCGGGGCCGGTCAGCTCACCGAGTACCTGGCCACCATGGCCTTGTTCAGCGGCTTTGCCGTCACGGTGTGTGACCCGCGCGAGGAGTACCGCAGCACCTGGCGCGTGCCCGGGGCACGGGTGGTGAGTGACATGCCCGACGACGTGGTGCGGGCCTTTGCGCCCGACCGGCGCAGCTGCGTGGTGGCGCTCACGCACGACCCCAAGCTGGATGACCTGGCGCTGCTGGAGGCCTTGGACAGCGAGGCCTTTTACGTGGGGGGCATCGGCTCGCGCCGCAACAATGAGGCCCGGCGCGCCCGCATGATCGAGCACTTTGACCAGACCGAGGCCAGTCTGGCGCGTCTGCGCGGGCCGATCGGCATCTACATCGGCAGCAAGACGCCGCCCGAGATCGCTGTCAGTGTGATGGCCGAGATCCTGGCCGTGAAGAATGGTGTCACCCTGCCACGCGACATGGCGGTGGCCCAGGCCAAGAACGAACGCGAGAAACCCCACAACGACCCGGGGGCCCAGGTGTGCGGCCTGCCGCGCCGGGCCGCCTGAGGGCGCCGGTTCAGCGTCGACAGCCCGACCCACCGCCTCGGTGGCGGCGTTTCATGCCCCATGGCGCAGCACCTGCGCGGGCGGCTGACCGGCTTCGTTCAGCCGTAGTTGGCAATCCACTCCAGGCCCTGGGCATAGGCGGCTTCAACCGCTGCCTCGGCTGTGGTGTAGTCGCCGCGACGCACCGCGATCTCACGCGGGCGCGTCGGCCAGACCTGTTTGGTGATGACCAGCAAGGGAACGTACTCGCCGTTGTCCAGCACTTTGGCGCTGCACTTCAACTCGTAGTTCTGATGCTGGCAAATCTTCGTCGCTTGCGTCATCGATGCCATCCTGCTCCGAAAGATAGCAGTATGCACCGCCTGTGTGACGCTGGGCGGGTGGCTCGCCAAATCCTGTCCCGGGCAGAGCCCCCTTCGGTGATCTGCTTCACAGAGGCTGTGTCGTCAGAGTGACGCTTCAAGAGCCACTGGTAGCAAAGTCATTGACACCTGCTTGCGCTGCAATACAAACTGAAACCAATCCAGCGGCCCGGAGTCCAAGCAGGCACAGCCATCTTGCTGCTGGTGGCAAAGGAGTGACGCCATGCGTAGTTGCTGTCCTGACCCGATGTCGATGAAGCCCCTCATGCGGTCTGCCCAAGGGCCGCACTCATGGCGGGCCTGGAGCCCGTCTGACACACCGGCGCTCTGCGGTGCCTGTTGCCGCCCGCCACCCCGCTGTCATCCCCCCCTGCCTGACGGCCGTTGAATCCCTAGCTTGTCCTTTCCATTCTCCATGGAGGTGTGCCATGTCATTGCTGGCCCGATACCAAAGTGCTTACCTGGCGGCGCAAGAGGAAGAGATGTCTCTTCAGGATTACCTGGAGCTGTGCAAGGCCGACAAAATGGCCTACGCCAGCGTGGCCGAACGCATGCTGGTGGCCATCGGTGAGCCTGAACTGGTGGACACACGGCTGGACCCGCGTCTGTCGCGCATCTTTGCCAACAAGATGCTGCGCATCTACCCGGCCTTCAAGGAGTTCTATGGCATGGAGGAGGTGATCGAGCATGTGGTCTCGTACTTCCGGCATGCGGCCCAGGGCCTGGAGGAGAAAAAGCAGATCCTCTACCTGCTCGGCCCGGTGGGTGGCGGCAAATCCTCGCTGGCTGAGCGGCTCAAGCTGCTGATCGAGAAGGTGCCTTTCTACGCCATCAAGGATTCGCCGGTGCATGAGTCGCCGCTGTCGCTGTTCAACGTGAACGAAGATGGCCACATCCTGGAGCAGGACTACGGCATCGGCCGGCGCTACCTGGGCGGCATCATGAGCCCCTGGGCCGTGAAGCGGCTGCGTGAGTACGGCGGCGACATCAGCCGCTTCCGGGTGGTGAAGATGCGGCCCTCGGTGCTGTCGCAGATCGCGGTGTCCAAGACCGAACCGGGCGACGAGAACAACCAGGACATCTCCTCCCTGGTGGGCAAGGTGGACATCCGCAAGCTCGAGCACTATTCGCAGAACGACCCCGACGCCTACTCCTACTCGGGCGGCCTGTGCCTGGCCAACCGCGGGGTGCTGGAGTTCGTGGAGATGTTCAAGGCGCCGATCAAGGTGCTGCACCCGCTGCTCACCGCCACCCAGGAGCAGAACTACAAAGGCACCGAAGGCTTTGGCGCCATCCCCTTCGATGGTCTGGTGTTGGCCCACTCGAACGAGGCCGAGTGGACCACCTTCAAGACCAACCGCAACAACGAGGCCTTTCTCGACCGCATCTACATCGTCAAGGTGCCGTACTGCCTGCGTGTCACTGACGAGATGCACATCTACGAGAAGCTGCTGGCCAACTCCTCGCTCACGCAGGCACCCTGCGCGCCCGACACGCTGCGCATGATGGCCCAGTTCTCGGTGCTGTCGCGCCTGAAGGACCCGGAGAACTCCAGCATCTACAGCAAGATGCGTGTCTACGACGGCGAGAACCTCAAGGACACCGACCCCAAGGCCAAGAGCTTCCCCGAGTACCGCGACTTTGCGGGGGTGGACGAGGGCATGACCGGGCTGTCGACGCGCTTTGCCTTCAAGATCCTGTCGCGCGTCTTCAACTTCGACCACCGCGAGCTGGCCGCCAACCCGGTGCACCTGATGTATGTGCTGGAGCAGCAGATCGAGGCTGAGCAGTTCCCCACCGAGGTCGAGGAGCGGTATCGCCGCCACCTCAAGGAGTTCCTCAGCCCGCGCTATGCCGAGTTCATCGGCAAGGAGATCCAGACCGCCTACCTGGAGAGCTATTCCGAGTACGGTCAGAACATCTTCGACCGCTATGTGACCTACGCCGATTTCTGGATCCAGGACCAGGAGTTCCGCGACCCCAACACCGGCGAGATCCTGGACCGCGGGGCCCTGAACGACGAGCTGGAGAAGATCGAGAAGCCGGCCGGCATCAGCAACCCCAAGGACTTCCGCAACGAGGTGGTCAACTTCGTGCTGCGCGCCCGCGCCAAGCACGACGGGCACAACCCCTCGTGGACCAGCTACGAGAAGCTGCGCGCGGTGATCGAGAAGAAGATGTTCTCCAACACCGAAGACCTGCTGCCGGTGATCTCGTTCAACGCCAAGGCCAGTGCCGAGGACCAGAAGAAGCACCAGAACTTTGTCGATCGCATGATCGACAAGGGCTACACCGAAAAGCAGGTGCGCCTGCTGTGCGACTGGTACATGCGTGTGCGCAAGTCTTCGTGAACCCAGGGTGGGCGGCCGAGAGGCCAAGAGGCCAAATGGCCAAATGGCCTGTAGGCCCACCCTTGCCGGAGAGTCCTCATGACGGTTCGAATCGTTGACCGCAGGCTGGACAGCCGGAACAAGAGTTCCGTCAACCGCAGCCGCTTTCTGCGCCGCTTCAAGACCCAGGTGCGGCGTGCCGTGTCGGACGCGATCGCCAAACGCAGCATCCGGGATCTGGACAGCGGCGAGAAGATCGGTGTGCCGGGGCAGGACATCGGCGAGCCCCAGTTTCACCATGGCCGGGGCGGCGTGCGCGAATCGGTGCACCCCGGCAACGACCGCTTCAGCCACGGCGACCAGATGGACCGCCCGCCCAGCGGTGGCGGGCAGGGCAGCGGCCGAGGCCAGGCCAGCCCCGATGGGCAGGGCGTGGACGAGTTCCTCTTCACCCTGAGCCGCGACGAGTTCTTCGACCTGTTCTTTGATGAGCTGGAGCTGCCCCGCATGGTCAAGCGGCAGCTGGCGCGCATCAACGACTACAAGCTGGTGCGCGCCGGCTACACCCAGAGCGGCGTGCCCACCAACATCCACCTGCTGCGCACCCTGCGCAGCAGCGCTGCGCGGCGGGTGGCTGCGGCCGCCCCCTACAACAGCCGCCTGCGTGAGCTCGAAGAAGCGCTGGCCCTGGCCCTGGCCCAGAACCCGCCAGACGAGGCGGTGCTGCAGCAGTTGCGCAGCGAGATCGAGTCGCTGCGGCTGCGCCGCCGTGCCGCCCCCTTCATCGACCCGATCGACCTGCGCTACAGCAACCGCATCCGCGTGCCCGAGCCGTCCACCCAGGCGGTGATGTTCTGCCTGATGGATGTGTCGGGCTCGATGGACGAGGCGCGCAAGCAGATGGCCAAGCGCTTTTTCATGCTGCTGTACCTGTTTCTGAACCGCAGCTACGAGCGCATCGAGGTGGTGTTCATCCGCCACCACACCGCAGCGCAGGAGGTGGACGAAGAGGCCTTCTTCCATTCGCGCGACACCGGCGGCACCATTGTGTCGAGCGCGCTCAAGCTGATGACCGAGATCCAGCAGGCCCGCTACTCGGGCAGCCAGTGGAACATCTACGTGGCCCAGGCTTCGGATGGCGACAACTGGGGCGGTGACTCGGAGGTGTGTCGCGATTGGGTCGAACAGCACATCCTGCCCGTGGTGCAGTTCCATGCCTATGTGGAGATCACCGACGGCGAACCCCAGAACCTGTGGGAGGAGTACGAAAAGCTGGCCCGGGCCCACCTCGGGCATTTCGCGCTGCAGCGCATCCGCACGCCGGCCGACATCTACCCGGTGTTCCGCGAACTTTTCAGAAAGCGCCTGACATGAGCCGCCTGCGCAAATCCCACCCCTCGCCCAACCCTCCGCTGCTGGCCCAGGGCAGCGACTGGACCTTCGAGGAACTGGACCGCTGCGATGCCGAGATCGGTCGCGTGGCGCGCGATTTTGGGCTGGACGGCTACCGCCACCAGCTCGAGATCATCACGGCCGAGCAGATGATGGACGCCTATGCCGCCATCGGCATGCCGGTGTATTACCACCATTGGTCTTTCGGCAAGCACTTTCTCGAAACCGAGAACCGCTACAAGCGCGGCCAGATGGGCCTGGCCTACGAGATCGTCATCAACTCCGACCCGTGCATCGCCTACCTGATGGAGGAGAACTCCCTGGCCATGCAGGCCCTGGTGATTGCCCATGCGGCCTACGGGCACAACTCCTTCTTCAAGGGCAACCACCTGTTCCGGCAGTGGACCAGCGCCGACAGCATCGTCGACTACCTGGTGTTTGCCCGCAACTACATCACCGAATGCGAAGAGCGCCATGGGCTCGATGAGGTCGAACGCCTGCTCGACGCCTGCCACGCGCTGAGCAACCTGGGCGTGGATCGCTACCGGCGTGCTGGCTCGCTGTCGCTGGACAAGGAGCGTGCCCGACAGCAGGAGCGTGAGCAGTACCTGCAAAGCCAGGTCAACGACCTGTGGCGCACCCTGCCGCCGCGCCCGCTGGAAACCGCCATCACCCCCGAGCCGCGCTTTCCGGCCGAGCCCGAGGAGAACCTGCTGTACTTCATCGAAAAGCACGCGCCGCTCTTGGAGCCCTGGCAGCGCGAGATCGTGCGCATCGTGCGCAAGATCAGCCAGTACTTCTACCCGCAGCGCCAAACCCAGGTGATGAACGAAGGCTGGGCCACCTTCTGGCACTACACCCTGCTCAACACCTTGTACGACCAGGGCCGGCTGGGCGATGGCTTCATGCTCGAATTTCTGCAGTCGCACACCAATGTGGTCCACCAGCCGGCCTACAACAGCCCCTGGTATTCGGGCATCAATCCCTATGCGCTGGGCTTTGCCATGTGGCGCGACATCCGCCGCATCTGCGAGTCACCCACCCGCGAAGACCGCGAGTGGTTTCCGGACATCGCGGGCAAGCCCTGGCGCGAGACCTTTGACTTTGCCATGCGCGAGTTCAAGGACGAGAGCTTTGTGGCGCAGTTCCTGTCGCCCCGGCTGATGCGCGAGCTGCGCCTGTTCGCCGTGCTCGACGACGACCGCTGCACCAAGCTCGCGGTCAGCGCCATCCACGACGAGCCCGGCTACCGCGAACTGCGGCGCAAGCTGGCCGACCAGTACAACCTGGGCAGCCAGGAGCCCAACATCCAGGTCTGGAACGTGGACCGGCGTGGCGACCGCACGCTGACCCTGCGCTACTTCCCCTACCAGCGCCGCCCCTTGTCAGAACAGACCCCCGTGCTGCTGCGCCACCTGGCCACGCTGTGGGGCTTCAAGGTGCGCCTGGAGCAGCAGGCGGCCGACGGGCATGTCACCCTGCTGGGCGAACATGTGATGGAGCGCCGGCGCTAGGGCGCGAGTCTTGGGGGGGCAGGCCGGGCCTCTACATGGCCTTGAACAGGTGGGCATACAGCCGGCTCACCCCCAGCCGCTCGGCGCGCCCGCGCAGGCTGATGCGCAGCTTGCCGGCCTCGTCGCGCGTCACGGTGTCGATGGCGCTGGCGCGCACCAGGGTGCCGCGGTGGATTTGCCAGAACACCTGGGTATCGAGCTGGGCGATCAACTCTTTGAGCGGGGTGCGGATCAGGTATTCCTCGGTGGCGGTCAGCACGCGCACGTACTTGTCGGCGGCTTCGAAATACACCACCTCTTCGATGGGCACCAGGCGAATGCTGCTGCCCCCGCTCAGGCTGGCCTGGATCACCTTGAGACCCCCGGCTGAGGGTGCAGGGGCCTGCACGGCGCCGGTGGCGGGCTCTGCCCCGTGTTGGCCGATCTGGGCCGCCAGCAGCTGGCGCAACTGGGCCAGGGCGGGCTCGAGCAGGTCGGCCGGCACGGCCTGTGGCTGGGGGGCGCTGGGTTGCCGGCCCGCCAGCACCTGCTGAACCCGTTGCACGGTCTTGAGCAGGCGCGCGCCCTGCACCGGCTTGAGCACGTAGTCCACCGCCTGGGCCTCGAAAGCCTGCACCGCGTATTGGTCGTAAGCCGTCACGAACACCAGCGCCGGGAAGGGCGGCGCGCCGGCCCCGGTGGGCCATTGCTCGGCCAGCTCGGCCGCGGCCTCGATGCCGCTCTGCCCAGGCATGCGGATGTCCAGAAACAACACATCAGGGCGCAGCTGCAGCGCCTGGCGCACGGCGCTCAGGCCGTCACCCACGGTGGCCAGCAGGCGCAATTCGGGCCACTGGCGTTGCAACTCGGTCTGCAGGGCCAGGGCCAGCAGCGGTTCGTCTTCGGCGATCAGGGCGGTGATATCAGGCATGTTCCGGGGTGTCGTCAAGTCGGTGGGCGGCGTTGCTTTCGGGCAGGGCCTGCAGGGCATAGCGCAGCTGCACCACGGTGCCGCCGCCCGGGCCATGTTGCAGGCTCAGGCTGGCCTGCGGGCCGTACAGGGTGCGCAGGCGCTCGCGCACCTGGGTCAGGCCAAAGCCCCGGCCCAGGTCGGGTGTCTGGCGCTGGGCTGCTGCATCGCTGCGCAGGCCCACGCCAGTGTCGCTGACCGTGATCTGCAGCAGGGCAGGGGCCCCGTCAGCGCCCGGCAGGCTTTGGGCTTGCACGGTGATGTGGCCTCCCTCCACCTTGGGCTCCAGGCCGTGGCGGATGCTGTTTTCCACCAGCGGCTGCAGCAACAGCGGGGGCACGCTGGCCTGGCGCAGCGCATCGGGCAGCGCCAGGGTGTAACTCAGGCGGGGGCCCATGCGCACCTCCATCAGGGCCAGGTAGTCGCGCAGGCGGTCAAATTCGGCCTGCAGCCCGTGCTCGGTGGCGCGCGACGCGCTCAGCGTGGCGCGCAGGTAGGCGATCAGGTGGTCCAGCATGTGCTGGGCCCGCGCCGGGTCAATGCCCACCAGCACCCGCAGATTGGCCAGGGTGTTGAACAGCATGTGGGGCTCGAGCTGGGTCAGCAGCAGGCGCAGCTGGGCCTCGGTGGCCTGGCTTTCGGCCGCCTTCATGCGGCGCTGCAGGGTCATGCTCTTGCCCTGCAGGTAGAAGTAGCTGCTGATCACCACCCCGGCCACCACGGTGACGATCACTGAGCCGCGCAGGTCGCCGGACGCTGCGGAGTGCCAGGTCGACCAGCCAAACCAGTAGTCCGAGAGCAAGGTGCCCCCGGTGTAACCCGTGACCATGCCAAAAGCCACCAGGGCCGGCCCGCGCCAGCCGCGTGGCCAGGAGGTCATCGGGTCCATGCCCACCACAAAGCGCCCCATGTCGGTGATGAACCAGGTGCACAGGCCGATGCTCAGCGAATAGACCAGCGGCACCTCGTACGGGCGCTCAGGGTGAAACAGGTACTGCAGCGCCGAGATCACCAGGCAAAAGGCCAGCACCTGCACCAGGTGCCGTGTGGTGTGCAGCAGATCAGGCTTCATGGCAGCAGGTGGCGGTTGAAGAAGTCCACGATCTTGTCAAAGGTGGCCGGCACCTCGCTGGCGCGGTGGAAGCCGGGCGGGTCCATCAGGTAGCGGTCGACTTCGGCCGCCCGTTCGTTGGACCAGGGCGACAGCACGGCACCGTGCCCGCCTTCGGGCAGGTCGGCCACCAGCTCGCAGCGGGGGCCGCAGGCCTCGCGCACCCGGTCGATGTGAAAGCGCGGCACCAGCCATTCGTCCCGGCGCGCCTCGACCAGACCCAGCGCGGGCGGATGGGGCAGGCTGGGGTGGCTGATCGAGTCCATGTCGATGGCGGCCGCCATGGGCACGGCGGCCACCACGGCCTGCACCCGGGCATCGGTGTGCGATTCGGCCTCGGTGTCGTGGCCGTAACGCAGGTTCACATACCAGCGCGCCAGCGTGATCTTGACGCCGTCCCAGCCATTGCGGTGCACCAGGCCACCGGTGCAGGCCACGGCATCCTCATCGGCGTGCTGGTCGCAATGCTGGGCGAAGCGGGCTGGTGACCAGCGCGCACCGGCCAGCGTCAGCGCCGTGATGCCCCCCGCAGACATCCCATAGACACCGACGCGCTGGGCGTCAAACAGTGGTTTGAAGCGCGGGTCAGCTTCGATGCGATCAATGGCCTCAGAGACTTCCTGGGGGCGAATTTTCCAGCTGGGCGGGCCCACGCGGCGGTGATCGTGCCAGTTGTCACCCCGGTGTTCGGGCAGGGCCACCACATAGCCCGCCTTCACCAGTGTTGCCGCCAGATCGGACTGCGGCCAGGGCGAACCGCCTGACCCGTGCGACAGCACCACCAGCCGGTGGTTGCCCGCCACCGGGGGCGCCTGCCAGGCCACGTCAAGGGTGAAGCTGCCACGTTTGAGGGGCGCGCTGGCGGCCTGGGCTGGGTAGAACACGGTCACCGGGCCGTCGTCGCCCTGGCCCGGCAGCACGTCCAGCCCGACCGAGGCCAGCGCCCAGGGGCTCAGGAAGAAGGCGGTGGCGGCCAGGCCACGGGGGATGAGTTGTGAGATGAGTTGTTTCAGGCGCATGTCGGGGCTCCGCTCAGGGTTGGGGTGGGGTGTCTTGCTTGAACTCGCGGCGCAGGCGCTCGCGCTCGCGTTCGACCAGCCTTTCGCGCAGGCCGCTGCCCGAGCCCAGCACAAACACCGACACCCCGTGCAGCAACACCCCCAGACCCCAACCGGCCGCCGGGAAGATGGACCACCGGTGCATGCCGAACTGGGTCGACAGGATGAACAGCGCAGCGTTCACCACCAGGTAGACCCCCAGGTGGATGAACCAGCCCATCTTGGCGCCGGCACGGCGCTGGGCCAGGCGTTCCAGGTCATCGGGGGTGCGGTCAGGTCTCATGGTCAATGGGCGTGCAGCACGCCGGGTTGGGGTGGATCAGGGCAGCCCTTGCATTGTCGATCAAGGCTGAGCCCCAGGTGGGGCTCAGCCGGTCTGGATGCGGCGATCAGGCAGCTCGGTGCGGCCTTCAGGCCACCGGGCTGCTGGCATCCCATTGCCGGGCTGCCTGGTCGGTGCGCAGGGCCAGGGCCCAGAGGCGCCCGACACGGCCCATGAACAGACCGCTGAAGCCCCCGTACACGGCGCTGCACACGAGTGGAAAGCCGGCCTCCTGCACCCAGCCGGCGTGCACGGCCAAGGCCACCCCCACCACGTACTTGGTCATGAACAGGCCCAGCATCGTGGCCAGCGGCACCCAGCTGCCGGGCACCGTGAAGCGTTGCTGATCCGGGTCGTAGCGGGTGCCGGCCGGCAGGGCCTGGCGCTGCACCCACCAGCCAGTGCTGCTGGCGGCCAGCAGCCAGCACATCAGCGTGAGGGGCTGCGTGGGCCAGGCGCTGAGCACGCCGTACAGCGAAAACGCTGTCAGCCCCAGCGCGGGCAGCAGCACGCGCTTGAGCCCCATTTGCCGGCTCAGGGTCTGGCGCAGGCCCAGCCACAGCAGGGCGACGAACAGGGCGAACACCCAGCGCGGGGTGTTTTGAAGGATTTGCAAAAACATGGAATGGCTCCGTTGAGTTCAAGGGGAGGGGCTTGGAGCTGCACTGTGCCCCCCGATGGGTCGAACTGAAAACCACTTGAGACGAAACGCCAGAGGCCTGTCGCGAACTGCTTGCTGGGGGCGCGAGATGGCTGTCGATCAGGTGTTTCGTCGACACAAGTTCACGTTCGTCCTGTGAGGTCATGCCTTTCTGAGGCTGCAAATTCCATCCGAAAAATTAATAAAAACGATAAATGGATGCATCATTTTGTATTTTCTGGTGTTTGGCGTAATAAATGATCAGAAATGATTTTTTGGTGCGAGGTTGGCCATTTTGATGACCTATCGTACGGGCCTGTGAAACGCGGCTGTTTGCTGCATTGGGCGCGCGTTTTGGGCTCTTCTGGCTTGTCTTTCAGCCAATTTTGAGGCTGACATGACGCGGGATGAGGTCTGAGAACGCAGGGGTGGGCAAGTGACGGTAGGGATGGCTCCATGGCGAGGCACTCTCTTCGGCTTATCACATCAATCGTTAAAGACTGCCGTTTCCATCAATAAAATTGACTTTGAATCCTTAAATGATTGATGTGATTTTTGCTGCGTTGGGCATCAGGAACGTGCCTCGACTTCTGCGTGCGGCTTTGGGTATGGGGGGGCGGCGCCTGGCCGCCGTCCTGCTGAGCCTGGCGTGGGTGCTCGGTCTGGGCGGGGTCTCGGCGCAGGCTGCTGTGAACCTGGAGATCAGCGTGGGCGCGGGCACCTCTTCCACCTTCGGCGTGCCCAGTACGAACGCCACTCTGAGCATCGTCCTCAAGAACACCGGGACGACAGCGGCCAACTTTTCGTCGAGCGTGGCCAACTTCACCCTCCAATTGCCGCCTCACATGGGGATATCTGCCCGTGGGAATTCGAGCAACATCATTTGCTATTACTTGTCTGGCAACGCCGCCACCACGGGCTTGGTGGTCAGTTGTTCTCCAAGCATCGCGTCGCTGGCGGCAGGTGCTCAGGTGGGATTCACCACCTATGCGTTCGCTGACGCTGGGGCCATTGGTGTGGCTGGTACTGTGCGGGCCGCCGTGGATGCCACGGGGGGCAATGCCTGGGTGAATGCCTCCAGCTGCACCAGCACGGGCGTGCCCAGTTCGGGCTGCTTCGTCGGCCCTTTGAGCGCGGCTTACTCGGCCGGTGGGGCCATCATGGCCATGCGCGTGGGGGCACCTTCCACCACCGTGGTCGGCCAAGCTGCGCAGTTCAGTCTGGACATGTTTCCTTACCTGCTGGCGGGCGGCACCACGTCGGTCACCGTCAATTCCTTCCTGATCTTCTATTTTCAGTTGCCGCCGTATTACACCCTCGGCAGCGTGGTCCCCAAGGCAGGGCGCCCCAATTCCTCGCTCGGACACACCTGCAGCTTGTCCGGCGGTAGCCTCGCCACCGGCTTGTCGTACAGTTGTTACAACAACAACAACGCTTCCAACGTGACCTTGAGCAACGCCACCCCCAGCGGTGCCGCGGGCTGGCTGGTCACCGCCACCCCGTCCCGCTTCGCGGGGGGGCAGATGCGGGCCTCGACCACCCCGATCCCTGGCGGGGTATACGCCGACGGTGGCTACGGGGGGGGCTGGAAATTACGCCGACCCCCAAACCTGTGCTGTCGACGATGTGGTGCTGGGCTGCGGCTTTGGCGCCAGCGTGCCCGGGGGGCCGAACCTGGGCCTGGCGCTGTCCAACCCGGGAACCCTGAGTGTGGGGGCGACCACGCCCTACAGCCTGACCCTGACCAACCGCGGCACGGTGGCCACGGGCAGCACCTTGGTGGTGTACAGCCAGTTGCCCGCCAATGTGCAGTACAGCGCGGTCAGCCCCGACACATCGGGTTCGGTCACGGCCAGTGCGGTGTCTTGTTCGGCCGGCGGCACCGTCAGCGCAGGGCAACTGCTGACCTGCACCGTGACCCTGCCCACGGGAGGGTTGGATGCCAATCAAAGCACGGCCCTGAGCCTCAGTGTGACCCCGCTGGCCGCCGCGTCAGGGGCGTCCACCACCCACCGGGCTGCAGTGGATCCCTCGGGCAACAACGCGGCGCAAACGCCCAGCACCTGCACGGGCACAGACTCGCCCAACGCCGGCTGCGCCGTGGCGTCAGCCATCACCGTGGGCACTGGGGTGTCGCTCCAACTGTCCAAGTCGAATCCTCCGTCGCTCGTCACAGGCACTGCCGCCGCCTACGGCCTGGTGGTCAGCAACGTTGGTACCGGCGCCACAGGAACCAGTCTGGTGCTGTATGACCAATTGCCGGCCAATTTTGTCTACACCAGCGCCAGCAACGCCACCCCGGCGGGGGGCACGGCATTCAGCGCGGTCAGTTGCGCCAACTACTCGGGCAGCCTGGCCGCTGGCTGGCTGGTGCGTTGCACCTTGACCTTGCCCACGGGGGGCCTGGCCGCGGGCAGCAGCGCGGGCATCACCTTCAATGCCACGCCGCAGGCGGCCGCCAGTGGCGTCAGTTCGGCCAACCTGGCCTCGATCGATCCGACGGGGGCCAATGCGGTGCAAGCACCGTCGAGCTGCACCGGCAACGGCACGCCCAGCCAGGGTTGCGCCGTGGCGCCGGCCCTGGTGCCCAATGGGGCGGCGGCAGCGCAGTCCCGGGTGACCATCGGGCCCGCAGGGCCCTTGGCGGCTGATGGGGCCGCGGCCTACACGATCACCGCCACGGCGTACAACGGTGCAGGCGCCTTCCTACACCATCACCGCCACTGCCTATGACAGCAACGGCAACCTGAACACCTGGCAGCCGCAGACCTTTGCGTTCTCCTGGCGCGAAGGGGGCGTGACCCGGACCCTGGGCAATCGGGCGTTGAAGCAGGCGGTGAGCGCCCGCTCGGCAAGCCAATGGACGGCCATGAGTGCGGATACTTGCACCACCGCCACCAGTGGCGCTGAGGCTGGCCGTTGTTCGGTCACGCTGAAGTCGACCCAGGCGGGCTGGTTCACGGTGCTCAGCCAGGTCGGCGGTGTGCCGGTGGGCAACCCCTCGGGAGGTCAGGTGGCGGCGCAGTTTGTGGCTGGGCCGGCGGTGGCGGCCAACTCGCTGATCACCATCAGCCCGGGCACCCGGCAGGCCGATGGTGTGGACACCCACACCGTGACCATCACAGCGCGGGATGCCTTCGACAACGTGCAGGGCGATGTGTCGACGCTGTTCACCTTCAGCCCGCCGGCGGCCGGGGCCAGCCTCAGTGCCACCCGCTGCAGCACGGCCACCACGGGGGCCGATGCGGGCAGTTGCTCGGTGACGCTGAAGGCCACGACGCCGGGCAACTACACCGTGGGCGGCAGCCTGGGTGGGCAGCCTGCGGGCAACCCGGTGCAGGGGCAGTTTGTGCCGCCTGCGGCTGGTGCGGTCACTGCAGTGCCGACCCTGGGCGAGTGGGCCTGTGTGGGGCTGGTGCTGTGCCTGGGTTGCTTGGGTGCGGCCAGCGGGCGCTTCAATCGTCGGCCTGCTCGGCAGCCAGCCAGACCCGGTTGCGACCGTTGTTCTTGGCCAGGTACATGGCCTGGTCGGCGCGGCGGATGAGGTATTGGGGGTCAGGGTGGTGGTCGTACAGCGCCACGCCGATGCTCACGGTGAGCTCGATGCGCCGACCCTGGCCGATCTGGAATTCGTGGTCGGCAAAACGCTGACGCAGGTTCTCGGCAATGCGCAGGCTGGACTCGGCGTCCACTTCGACCAGCATCACCAGCATTTCCTCTCCGCCGTAGCGGAACACGAAATCGCCGTTGCGCACGCCATTGAGCAGCAAGGCCGCGGCCTGTTGCAACACCAGGTCGCCGGCGTCGTGCCCGTGCTCGTCGTTGACCTGCTTGAAGTGGTCCACATCGAGCAGCAGCAGCGCAAAACGTTTGCCCTGGCTGTTGGAGAGGGCGATCTCACGGTTCAGCACGGAGGGCAGAAAACGCCGGTTCAGCAGGCGGGTCAGTGCGTCGCGGCCGTTTTCCACCTCCAGTTGATGCTCGAACAGGCCCGACAGAAAGAACTTCAGGTTGTCCAGTTCCTGTTGCAGGGCCAGCACCAGGCTGGCGGCCTGGTCCGCCGGGAGCTCGGCCTGGGCCAGCCGAGGCAGCACGGTGGCGTCGACGCGCTCGATGCACTCGCGGATCTGCTCCATTTCGGGGGCGCCCTCGAACAGCGTGGCCGCCTTGTGGTGGAACCACAGGCCGAACTCCGAGCTGCCCAGGCGGGGCAGCACGCCTGGCCGAGGCACCCGGTGCAGGGAGAACATCAGTTCCTGACCCCATTCGAGCAACACCGAGCGTTGTCGCTCGCGCTCGACCGACATGTTCTGGCCCAAAGAAAACAGGCGATACGCCTCGTCGTTGCGGGCGCCGCGCTGGGAGTTGCGCAAAAAGGCCTCGGTCATCAGCTCCAGCGCCATGTCCAGCAGTTCGCTGATGTAGGCGATGGCCTGGCGATGCAGCGGGTCATCGTGGCCGCAGGCCGCGTCCAACTGCTCGAACAAGGCTTGCTTGAGCACCCGGGCACCGCGCGCCACCAGATGGATGGGCAATTGGATGCGGGCGTGCACCTCGCCCACGTGGCGTTGCAGTGCCACGATGGCCGCCGGATCGCTCGTGGGGTGGGCCAGCACCTCGCAGATCCATCGCTCCATCGAGGCCTGCAGGCGCCGGTGCACGATGTCGTGGTTCAGGAAGCGGGCGGCCTGGGGATGCCCCAGCATGCTGTTGTAGAAAAGTTGGGCGAGTGGGGCGCAATGCGCCCGTGCCAAGCCGGCGACCAGCTCGCGGCAGGCCTGCGGGGCTGCTTGCACGGCGTTCGCCCATTCCTGCTCGGGAAGATCGGTCATGGGGCTGAGGAGGGCGTGCATGGTTGGATGCGACCTGCATCACGTCGGAAGGCAAGAGGCAGGTCGCCAAGCCGCCTTGTTTGTAACGGTGTGCAAGTATAAGCAGGTGCTGTGGGGGCACTGCCCGTGGATTCATGCTGCACTGCGGCGATAATTTCAGACTGCACTGAAAGGGAAATTCGTGGATATCGTTTTGCTGGCCAAGGCGGCCGTCATGGGGGTGGTGGAAGGGTTGACCGAATTTCTGCCAATCTCGTCGACCGGGCATTTGATTCTGGCCGGGGCCCTGTTGGGCATGGATGACGACAAGGCCAAGGTGTTCGACATCGCGATCCAGACCGGGGCCATCTTTGCCGTGGTGATGGTGTACTGGCAAAAAATACGTGACACGGTGGCCGCTTTGCCCGTGTCCATGCGGGCCCGGCTGTTCGCTTTCAATGTGCTGGTGGGCTTCTTGCCCGCCGTGGTGCTGGGCCTGCTGTTCGGCAAGTTCATCAAGGCCCATCTGTTCACACCCGAGGTGGTGGCCAGCACCTTCATCCTGGGCGGGTTGGTGATTCTGTGGGCCGAGCGGCGTCCGCAAAGCGATGCCCATGTGCAGAACGTCGACAGCATGACCGCCATCGACGCCCTCAAGGTGGGCCTGGTGCAATGCCTGGCCATGGTGCCGGGCACCAGCCGGAGCGGCGCCACCATCATCGGCGGCATGCTGCTGGGCCTGAGCCGCAAGGCCGCCACCGATTTCTCTTTCTTCCTGGCCATCCCGACGCTGATCGGGGCGGGCGTGTACAGCCTGTACAAAGAGCGGGCGCTGCTGTCCATGGCCGACCTGCCCCTGTTCGGCGTGGGCTTGCTGTTCTCGTTTGTGAGTGCCTGGCTGTGCGTGCGCTGGTTGCTGCGCTACATCAGCACCCACAGCTTCGTGGCCTTTGCCTGGTACCGCATCGCCTTTGGCATCGTGGTGCTGGCCACCGCGTGGAGCGGTTTGGTGCATTGGGCGGCATAGGAAGTAGGCCCCCACGGTCGTGCACTGCGTGTCACTCCCTGCCCCCCGAGGGGGCCGCAGGCCGCCTTGGGGCGGCCCGGCGCCGGCCTGACCTCTTCGTTTGAGGCTGGCTGAATTCAGAAGGGGGCCTGACGCCCCCCCTCACTTCGTGTCACTCCCGCGTGCGGCCGCGAGACGCGGACGCTCTTCGCCCTGTCCAGCCCTGCGCAGGCAGGCCTGGAGCCGCAGGGCTCAGCCCCCCGAGGGGGCCGCAACCCGCCTTCGTTGCAGGTCTGTTGGAGTCGCAAGGGGGCCTTGCGGTCCCCGCGTTCACTCACTTCGTTTCGGTTTTTGGGTCCCGAGGGCCGTCAGGTGTCGGCCTGACCTGTTTGTTTCAGGCCTTGGCGGTTTCGAGGTTGCGCAGGCTGGCCTCGATGGCGGCGGCGGTGGCCAGGGGTTTTTCCATGGGGAACAGGTGGCTGCCGTCGAGCATCATGATGCGGCCTTTGACCACTTTGTCGGTCATGGTCATGCCCACCTGTTGCATCTCTTGCGAGGCCAGGCCGCCGATGAAGGCGGCGGGGCAGCGCAGGGGGTGGCGGGCCAGCAGGCCATCGAGGTTGTGCGGCAGGGTGTTGTAGATGGCGGTTTCCACGTCGCGGTCAAAGCACAGCACGCGGCGCGGGCCTTGCGGGCCGTCTTCGTCGCGGGTGCCGTGGGTGATGTAGTCCTGCAGCACCTGCGGGTCCCAGCGGGCAAAGGCCTTCTTGTGCTCGAAGTGGGCCAGGGCTTCTTCAGCGCTGGCCCAGGCGTTGCGCCGGCGCCGGCTGATCTTTCCGGGCGACACCGAACCCACCAGCTGGGTCTGCTTGATCACGCCCAGCGCGTTGGCACGCCAGCCGCCCAGCAGCGGCGAGTCGATCAGCAGCACGCCCTTCACGCCATGGCCTCCCAGTTTGGGGTGCCGGGCCGCCGCCATCACGCTCAGAAAGCCGCCCAGCGAGTGGCCGACCAGAAAGGCCGGTTCACCGGCCTTGGTGATTTCACGCTCGGCAAAGTCGGCCAGTTGCTGCACCAGGTGCGGCCAGTTGCTGGTGACGGGGTAGCGCTCGTCGTGCCCGAACTGCTCCAGGGCCTTGACCTTGAAGCCGCGTTGCCGCAGCTGCTTGAACAAGACCTGGTAGGTGCCGGCGGGAAAGCTGTTGGCGTGCGAGAAGATGATCAGTGACATGGATTCCGTGGTGCCAACGGGTGGCGGTTTCAGATCAGCTTTTCTTGCGGGGTGGCGATCTTGTGCAGTGGCTTGCTGCGCGGGCTGTGCACCATCAGCGGCACCTCGGTCTGGCCATCGCCCCACATCGGGTCTTCGATGCTGTCGAACACTTCGCGCAGCTTCTGGCCCCAACTGCCATGCACCATGCGGAAGTAGGGGTTGTTCTCGTCGATGCAAATGACCTTCTCGGTCTTGAACTGGTGGGCTTCGTACACCACCAGGTCCAGCGGCAGGCCCACCGACAGGTTCGATTTGAGGGTCGAATCCATCGACACCAGGGCGCACTTGGCGGCTTCGTCCAGCGGCGTGGTCGGGGTGATGACGCGGTCCAGCACGGGCTTGCCGTATTTGGATTCACCGATCTGGAAGTAGGGCGTCTCAGGGGTGGCTTCGATGAAGTTGCCCGCCGAGTAGACCTGGAACAGGCGCATGCCTTCGCCCTTGATCTGCCCCCCGAAGATCATCGACACGTTGAACTCGACGCCAGCCTGGCGCAGCGAGGCCGCGTCGCGCTCATACACCCGGCGCACCGCAGAGCCCAGCACACGGCAGGCGTCGAACATGCTTTTGGCGTTCCAGATGGTGATGGGATCGCCGCCTTCGTGGTCCTTGAGCTGCTCGACCTGCAGGATCTCGCGGATGGACTGCGAGATGCTCAGGTTGCCCGCCGACAGCAGCACCATGAAGCGGTCGTCCGGCTTTTCGTAGACGATCATCTTGCGGAAGGTGCTGATCTGGTCGAGACCGGCGTTGGTGCGCGAATCGGACAGGAACACCAGGCCCGCATTGAGTTTGATGGCGACGCAATAAGTCATTGGGAAGACGCTAGTTTTTTCAGGGAGTAGATCAGGTCCAGCGCTTCGCGCGGACTGAGGGTGTCGGGGTCGATCTCGGCAAACCTGGATTCTAAGGCGCTGGGTGCGATGGACTCGGTCGCTGGTGGCGGCGCAAACAGGTCCACCTGGGCCTGCGATTCGCTGGCCCGCAGCTCCAGCGCCTCCAGTGCATGGCGCGCATGGTGCAGCACGGCCACCGGCATGCCGGCCAGGCGGGCCACCTGGATGCCGTAGCTGCGGCTGGCCGGTCCGTTCTGGATCTCGTGCAGAAACACGATGTCCGAGCCCGACTCGGTGGCGCTCACGTGCACGTTCACCGCCTGGTGGTGCTTGGCCGGAAACTCGGTCAGCTCGAAGTAGTGGGTTGCAAACAGCGTGAAGGCCTGGGTGCGGTCATGCAGTTGGGTGGCGATGCCCGAGGCCAGGGCCAGGCCGTCGAAGGTCGAGGTGCCGCGGCCGATCTCGTCCATCAGCACCAGGCTGTGGGGCGTGGCGCTGTGCAGGATCTGGGCGGCTTCGGTCATCTCCAGCATGAAGGTCGATTGGGCGTTGGCCAGGTCGTCGGCGGCGCCGATCCGGGTGTGGATGGCGTCGATGGGCCCGAGGCGGCAGGCCTCGGCGGGTACATGGCTGCCCATGCTGGCCAGAAGCACGATCAGTGCCACCTGCCGCATGTAGGTCGATTTACCGCCCATGTTGGGGCCGGTGATGATCTGCATGCGCTGGCGAAAGCCCAGCCGGGTGTCGTTGGCAATGAAGCTGCCGCCCGAAGTCTCGGCCAGCCGGGCCTCGACCACCGGGTGGCGGCCCCGGGTGATGTCGATGCAGGGCTCCTTGGCAAACACCGGGGCGTTCCAGCCCAGCGTCAGCGCGCGCTCGGTCAGCGTGCACAGCACGTCCAGCGTGGCCATGGCGCGGGCCACGCGGCTGAGCGCCGGCACATGGGCCTGCAAGGCGTCCAGCACCTGCTCGTACAGCCATTTCTCGCGCGCCAGGGCGCGCTCCTGCGCCGACAGGGCCTTGTCTTCGAAGGCCTTGAGTTCGGGCGTGATGAAGCGTTCGGCGTTCTTCAGTGTCTGGCGCCGGCGGTAGTCGGCCGGCACCTTGTCGAGCTGACCCTGCGTGACTTCGATGTAGAAGCCGTGCACCTTGTTGTATTGCACGCGCAGGTTGGCAATGCCCGTGCGCTCGCGCTCGCGCACCTCCAGCTCGACCAGAAAGCTGTCAGCGTGGTTCTGGATGTGGCGCAGCTCGTCGAGTTCGGCGTCAAAGCCTTCGGCGATCACGCCGCCGTCGCGCACCAGGGCCGCGGGCTCGGGCAGGATGGCGCGTTGCAGCAGGGCGGCGCATTCGGGCGGGGCCTGCAGCTCGGTGGCCACCTGGGCCAGGGTGCCCTCGGGCCATTGGCCGATGCGGGTCAGGCCCTCGGCCTTGATCAGCGACACCTGCAGGGCCACCAGCTCGCGCGGGCGCACCTGGCGCAGGGCGATGCGCGCGGTGATGCGCTCTGAGGTTGCCCCTGAAAATCGGAGTGCATAACCGGTCTTCAAGCGGCAGATTTGTGCTGCGCCGCCAACCAGCGATTTTCGTACTGCATGGGGCTCATGTAGCCCAACGTCGAATGTAGCCGGGAATGGTTGTAGAACCCGATCCACTCCAAAATCACCTGCCTTGCTTGGGCTCTGGTCGCGAACTTTCGACCATGAACACACGCCGTTTTCAAATGGCCCCACAGACTCTCAGTTGGGGCGTTGTCCCAGCAATTTCCCTTGCGACTCATCGAGCTGACAATGCCCCACTCCTTGAGTGTGGCCTGGAAGCTATCGCTGCAATATTGACTGCCCCTGTCGCTGTGAAAGATCAGGCCCTTGGCAGGTCGGCGACGCCAGCAGGCCATCAGCAATGCATCTTTGACCAGGCTCGTTTGCATGTGCGTTTGAAGGCTCCAGCCCACCACCTGACGGCTGTGCAGGTCCAGCACTGCCGCCAGGTACAACCACCCCTCGCCCGTGGCGATATACGTGATGTCTCCGCTCCATAAGCGATTTGGGGTCTGTGGATTGAACTGGCGTTGAACCAGGTCGGCCGCCACTGGCAACCGATGTTTGCTGTCGGTTGTGACAACAAATTTGCGCTTCGTCCTGGCTCGGATGCCGTGTCGGTGCATCAGCTTGCGCACCCGGTCTTTGCCGACCCTGATGCCTCTGGCCAACAACTCCTTGTGCATGCGTGGCCAGCCGTATTCGCCGTTGACCTGGGCATGGATGGCTCGCATGTGGGCGAGTAAGGCCTCGTCGCTGTGAAATCGCGTGGGCCCACCGTGGCCTCTCTTGCCAGCCCTGTCCCAGCTGAAATACCCACTGGGACTGACCTGCAAAACCTCACACATCAGCGTGATCGGCCAGCGTTGCTTCATCGAGTGAATCCAGGCGTACTTTGCAGCACATCCTGTGCAAAGTACGCCGCCGCTTTTTTTGCAATATCGCGCTCCATCTTCAGGCGAGCAACTTCAGCCTTCAACCGTGCAATCTCGGCCTGTTCGGGGCTCACCACCGCGGCAGGTTTGCCATCTGTCGACACCCCAAGCTGCCCTTTTGCGTCCGCCCGAACCCAGTTGGTCAAGCTAGCGCTGGGCATGCCCAGGGTCTTGGCCACCACTGCAGCAGGCCGTCCTGCCTTGACCTGCCTGACGGCTTCTTGCTTGAACTCCAAGGTGTACTTGGCTCTGCTCATCACTCCAGCGTTCATCTCTTCTCTCCTTTCCCGGCATTCTCCGGGCTGAGCTATGAACTCCGAAATTCGAGGGCAACCTCA
>NZ_KB906286.1 GCF_000381265.1 Curvibacter lanceolatus ATCC 14669 | reverse complement strand
GGGCAAGCCAGGCTCAGGCCCCGAGGCCCAGTTGAACTTGCCGTTGTGCAAACGGCGCGCAGCCAGCCACAGGCCCAGGCCGTCGTGCACCAGCACCTTCATGCGGGTGGCGCGGGCGTTGGCAAACACATAGGCGTGGTGAGGCTGGGCTGAGCCAAAGACGGCCACCATCCGGGCCAAGGCGGTGTCGGGGCCAGCTCGCATGTCCATGGGGGCCACCGCCAGCCAAACCGCGTCGATGCGGATCACCGCAGCCAGTCTTGCAACGCACCCAGGCACTGAGCGGCAGCGGCCACGGGCCAATACAGGGTGACGAGGTGATCACCTCGGCGCAGTTCGATGCGGATGTCTGCGTTGGGGGTGGCCAGCGGCACGGAGACAAAGCCGGGCGTGGAGACAGGTGAGGCCACGGTTGGCGACACTGAATCTGAGGCTGCGGATTGAACGCGAGCCAATTGCACAGCAGCCTTGTGGGCCGGATCGCTCTCGGCCACCCAGCGACGCACGAGATTGGCGTTGAGGCTGTTGGCCAGGGCCACTGCAGCGGTTGAAACGCCGGGGGCTTTGCAGGCCGCGACGATGTCGGCCTTGAAGGAGTCGCTGTAGCGACCGCGGCGCCGGCCAGGGGATGGGAGGTTGATTGCTGAAGAGTCCATGTGTCCACCAAGGGGAAGTGATTGGTGGACTGGATCCTCAGGGGGTTGGAACAGGTTGGGTAGATGACTTGGCTGCCCGCTTACACTCCGTCTCAGTTGTCAGCTATATCAACCTCAACCCCAATACCCTGCCAAGAAGGCCCTTCAAGCCACTGCCAGGCCGTCCACAAATACCTTCAACTCACCCTGACGGAACTCAACCCAGGATTCGTCTCGGGTCAATGGCTCGGTGACGATGAGCGCAGCACGGTCACCCGGTGACGTACAGGTCGTCCAATCAATGCTGATGTCCTCGTCAGCCAGCGTCGATTGCCCGAACGGCGCAGACCGCTCCAAGTAATGCAAGCGCGTGGAGGCATGAGCCCAAAGGGCTTCGCCGTTGGACAGCAAGAAATTGAAGGTACCGTGTTTGGCAATGCGGGGAGCTAGCTCGCGCAAGGTGATCGTGAGCTCTTCTACAGAAGGCACGTTCGCATGCGATTTCGCCAGTTCCTGCATGATCCAGCAGAAGGCCAATTCACTGTCTGTGCTGCCAACTGGGCGGAAATGCCCGTGCAGCCTGGGCGAGAAATCCTTCAGATCACCGTTGTGGGCGAAGACCCAATACCGACCCCACAGCTCGCGCACGAAGGGATGGCAGTTCTGCAGATTCACGGCACCTTGCGTGGCTTTGCGGATGTGCGCAATGACATTGCGGCTTTTGATCGGGTAACGTCGGATCAGCTGTGCGACCGCTGACTCGGCTGCTGGCTCATGATCCACAAAGTGGCGCAGGCCACGTCCCTCAAAAAAGGCGATCCCCCACCCGTCTGAGTGATGATCGGTACGCCCGCCGCGCTGGGAAAAGCCTGAAAAGGAAAATGTCACGTCGGTCGGGACGTTGCAGTTCATACCCAGCAATTGACACATGGATCAGTGGTCCTTTGGATTCTTGTTGTTCGTGGCGTCGGGCGCTTCGCGCAACTGCCAGGCCGCAGCCATGGCGAGCAGACACAAGGCTGCAAGCAGCATAAAGACTTCGTCGAAGGCCGCCACCCGGGCTGCGCTGGTGACGGGGTTACTCAAGGAGTCGCCGTGGGCTGCCAGCCGCCATTCGAGCACGATGCCACACAGGCTGACGCCAGCAGCACCGCCGAGCATGCGCAAGAAATTGATGCTGCTTGCGCCTTGTGGAATCAAAGCCTTGGACAAAGGGCGCATGGCCCCCAGGTTCAATGAGGGAAGGATGAAGCCCAATCCCACTCGTCCGAGGACGGCCAGCAGGGCGAGTTGCCAAAGAGCAGATTCCAAGGTCAGTACCACCATCAACGCGAAGGACGCGGCCAGCAAAGCCAAGCCAATGCTGACCAGCCAGTAGGTGGGTTGTTTGTCTGCCATGCGCCCCACCACCGCAATGGTTCCCGCGAGAACAAAGCCGGCGGGTAGCAAGATGGTGCCGACGTGAGAGGCCGAAATGTGCAGCGCCAATTGCATGTAGACAGGCAGCAGGTAGGTGGATCCGAACAAGGCCGTACCGTAAATCACGGCCACGATGCTGCCCATGGCAAATTGCCTGTAGCTGAACAGATGAAGATTCATCAGCGCCTCGCCGCCGCGTTGGGCGATGCGGCGTTCCCACCAGATGAACAGGAACAAGGAAGCCAGGGCGGCCAGCAGAAGCAGGGCGGCTTGCAGACCAGACCCTCCTCGCAGATCGACCAGCCCATTGAGCAGACACAGCGTGCCCACACTGCCCAGCAGCAGGCCACGCCAATCCAATCCCGCACCACCGCGGTTGGCTGCAACCCCACCGGGTGCCGTGGTCGGCACGAAGCGATGGGCCATCCACAAAGAGGCCAGGCAAAACGGCACGACCATGAAAAAAATGGAGCGCCACCCAAACAGGTCGACCAGAATCCCGCCAATGCTGGGCCCGATGGCCGGTGCCAGCACCACCCCCATGCCAAAGATGCCGCTGGCCCGTCCTTGCTCATGCGGCGCAAAGGCGCGCAAGATGATGATGGCCGGGATCGGTTGAACAATGCCTGCGGCCAGCCCTTCCGCTACCCGCGCCCCCAACACCAATGGGTAGACCTGTGCAAAGCCGCCCACCACGCCGCCGACCAGCAGCAGCGCCACAGCACCCGAATAGGTCCGTCGATAGCCATAGCGTGCCAGCAACCAGGGGGTGGTCAGCATGGACACGGTCATGGCCACCATGAATCCTGAACTCACCCATTGGGCCCGTTCCTGGCCCAGTGAGAAATGGTGGCTCATCGCCGGAATCGCTACATTGACGATGGTGGACGACATGATGGACGCCATCGTGCCGATCATCACAGACAGCAACAGCAACCACCGGTAACGTTCCCCATAGCGTTCGCGCAGGGCCTGGGTATGCAGCTCGTCTGCACTCGCGATAGGGGCCGCCATCCTTACTTCCTGCCGATCAGTCGCGCGCTTCGGGTCTTGGTGATGATCCCATCCACTGCCTCGGCTTCTCCGCCCAAGACCTCGCCCCTCACCCGGGTAACTTTTGCCACCAGCTTCGTATTGGGATCGATGGTGCGGCCTTCCATCATTTCCACGTGATCAGTGGGCATCGTGTGAATTGCTTGGGTTTCGAAAGGCTCAAATCATAGAAGGAATGAATCACGCAGGTGATCCGCCTTTGCGATCCCTTAGCCCGGCGCCTCAGATGGGTCGATCTGTGCATCCACTTGCGGCTGCTTTTGTGCGCATCGCGCGCAAATGCAGCGCAAGCCTCTTTCTTCTGCAGGCAAGCGCGCAAGAACATCTGCACCGATCGGGGTGCTCATGCACCAACACGCAGAGGCATTGCCCTGGCAGGCGCCGCATTCGTTGGGCTGACCGCACAGAGGGCACAGGTCAGCGCGCAGGGGTTCGGGTGGCAGGCTCGCAGTCATCACCGCATTGTGCCCTTCTGATCGCCCGGCCTGCTGGGCTGCCAGGCCAAAAAAAAGGGGCACCGAAGGTGCCCCTATTGGCATTTCACGCCCCCTTGGGGCGAAAGGTTCAGGCTTGTGCCTTCACCTTGAGACGCCAGGCGTGCAGCAGCGGCTCAGTGTAGCCACTGGGTTGCACCAAGCCCTTGAACACCAGATCCAGAGCGGCCTGGAAGGCCGCGCCTTGTGGGTTGGCGGCCAGGCTGATGTAAAGCGGGTCGCCAGCGTTCTGGGCATCCACCACGGCTGCCATGCGCGCGAAGGTCTCGCGCACCTGGGCTTCCGTGACCACGCCATGCAGCAGCCAGTTGGCAATGTGCTGGCTGCTGATGCGCAGCGTCGCACGGTCTTCCATCAGGCCCACGTTGTGGATGTCGGGCACCTTGGAGCAGCCGACGCCCTGGTCCACCCAGCGCACCACGTAGCCCAGGATGCCTTGAACGTTGTTGTCGAGCTCTTGCTGCTTGTCGGCTTCGCTCCAGTTGGCCTGGGCGGCCACCGGAATGGTCAGCAGGTCATTCATCAGCGATTCGGGGTCTTGGCCCGATTGCTCGATGTCGGATTGCACCTGTGCCACATTGATCTGTTGGTAGTGCAGGGCGTGCAAGGTGGCGGCGGTGGGCGAAGGCACCCAGGCCGTGTTGGCACCTGCCTTGGGGTGGCCGATCTTCTGCTCGAGCATTGCGGCCATCAGATCCGGCATGGCCCACATGCCCTTGCCGATCTGGGCGCGGCCACGCAGGCCACACTGCAAACCGATCAGCACGTTGCGGCGCTCGTAGGCGGCGATCCAGGCGCTGCCCTTGATGTCGCCCTTGCGCAGCATCGGGCCGGCCTGCATGGCGGTGTGCATCTCGTCACCCGTGCGATCCAGGAAGCCGGTGTTGATGAAGGCCACGCGGCTGGCCGCTGCGGCAATGCAGGCCTTCAGGTTGACGCTGGTGCGGCGCTCTTCGTCCATGATGCCCAGCTTGACGGTGCTGTCGGGCAGGCCGAGCAGCTTTTCGACGCGGCTGAACAATTCGCTGGCGAAAGCCACTTCTGCCGGGCCGTGCATCTTCGGCTTCACGATGTAGACGCTGCCGGTGCGGCTGTTGCGGATGCCGTTGGCGCCATGGCCTTGCAGGTCGTGCAGCGCGATCGCCGTGGTCACCACCGCGTCCATGATGCCTTCCGGGATTTCCTGATTGTTGCCATACAGGATGGCGGGGTTGGTCATCAGGTGGCCCACATTGCGCAGGAACATCAGCGAACGACCATGCAGGCGAACCTCACCGCCCTTGGCGCCGGTGTACACGCGGTCGGGGTTCAGGCCACGTATGAAGGTCTTGCCGCCCTTGCTCACTTCTTCGGTCAGCGTGCCTTTCAGGATGCCCAGCCAGTTGCTGTAAGCCAGCACCTTGTCGTCGGCGTCCACGGCGGCCACCGAGTCCTCCAGGTCGAGGATGGTGGAGAGTGCGGCTTCCAGCACCACATCGCTCACGCCGGCCGCGTCGCTCTTGCCGATGGCCGTGTTGCGATTGATCTGGATGTCCAGATGATTGCCATTGCGCTTGAGCAGGATGGCGCTGGGGGTGGCGGCATCGCCCTGGTAGCCCACGAATTGCGCGGTGTCCTGCAGGGGGGTGTCGCTGCCATTGCTCAGCTTGACCACCAGTTGGCCATTCACCACCTGGTAGGCCACGGCATCCTTGTGCGAGCCATTGGCCAGGGGGGCCGAGGTGTCCAGCACCTGGCGGGCAAAGGCGATCACCTTGGCGCCGCGCACGGGGTTGTAGCCCGAGCCCTTTTCGGCGCCCTCGGTTTCGGGAATGGCGTCCGTGCCGTACAGCGCGTCATACAGGCTGCCCCAGCGTGCGTTGGCGGCGTTGAGCGCGTAGCGTGCATTGAGGATGGGCACCACCAGCTGGGGGCCGGCCTGCAGAGCCAGTTCGGCGTCCACGTTGGTGGTGGTGGCCTTGGCCTGCACCGGCTGTGCAGCCAGGTAGCCGATCTTTTCCAGGAAGCCACGGTAGGCCGGCATATCGGTGATGGGGCCCGGGTGGGCCTTGTGCCAGGCGTCCAGCTCGGTCTGCAGGCGGTCGCGTTCCGTCAGCAGCGCCACATTCTTCGGGGCGAGGTCGGTAACGATGGCGTCAAAGCCTTGCCAGAAGGTGTCGCTGCTGACGCCGGTGCCCGGCAGAACTTGGTCGTTGACAAAGTTGTACAGCGAGGTGGCGACTTGCAGGCCGTGAACGTGGGTGCGTGCGGTCATGGTGAGGTCCTTGGGTTGAAAGTGAACGAGAAACAAAAATCGGGTGCGTGGTGTGCCAGGCCATCCGGCGTGTAGCGGGGCGTCAGCCTGACGGAAAAAACGACAGCACGGCTTGCAGGCTGGTGCCGGTCCGGGTGGGTGGCGGGCCGATCTGTTCTGCAGGCTGATCGTGGCGGTTCACCCACAGCGTGTTGTAGCCGAACCAGGTGGCCCCCAGGGCATCCCAGCTGTTGCCGCTGACGAACAGCGTGTCGCGTGCCGCCACCCCCGTGGCTTTCGGGCCCAGGGCATAGGCATCGGGGTGGGGCTTGTAACGGCGCACCGCATCCACACTGATGATGTGGTCCAAGCAGCTCGCCAGCCCGGCGCTGCGCACGGCCACGGCCAGCATCTCGGGGTCGCCATTGGACAGGATGCCTGTGACGACCCCCTGCGTCTTGAGGGCCTGCAGCACCTCCCGGTTTTCGGGAAAGGCGCTCAAGGCGCGGTACTGGTTCATCAGCCGCAACTCCTGTGCCTCACTCAGCGTCAGGCCCAGGTGGGCTGCGGCATAGCGCAGCGCCGCCTGGGTCAAGGCCCAGAACGGTTGGTAGTGGGCACCGCCGTCGCAGGTCAGCAGTTGCGTGTACTCAATCTGTTTGTCGCGCCACAGCCGGCTCAGGGCATCCCCTTTGCCGGCATACAGCTGCTCGGCCAGCAGGCTCACGCTGTAGACATCGAACAAGGTGCCGAACGCGTCAAACAGCACCGCCTTGGGCGGGCCGAAGGCGGGTGCAGGTGAGGCGCGGCGTTTGTCCATGGTCAGACTTTATTCCACACTTAGACAATCATTAATAACTTGAAAATAGATTTATTTGTGACAAATTAAGATGTAATCTGCGCGAGGCCAGCCCCGAACCCACTCGGCAGGGCGGCGGATACCACCGTCTCAGCGCTTGGCGTGGCTTGTTGCGGCAAATTCGAATCGAATTTGACGGTAATAAGGGTTTTATCGGCTGGGGCTTTGACTTTTTGTAACGTAATCTGAGGCCCATGGACAAACTCAAGCAGATGGAGTCATTTGTGTCGGTGGCCACCCGGGGCAGCCTGACCGCCGCCGCCAATGCCGAGGGGGTGGCGCCCGCCATCATGGGGCGTCGGCTGGATGCGCTCGAAGAGCGCCTGGGCGTGAAGCTGCTCATGCGCACCACCCGCCGCATCACCCTCACCCATGAGGGCAGCGCCTTTCTCGAGGACTGCCAGCGCGTGCTGGCCGATGTGGCCAATGCCGAGGCGAGCGTCAGTGCCGGCGGCGTCAAGGCCAGTGGGCATTTGCGCATCACCGCCCCGGCCGGCTTCGGGCGCCGGCACGTCGCACCCCTGGTGCCGCGCTTTCGCGCCCAGCATGCCGAGGTCACGATTTCGCTCAACCTCAGCGATCGGGTGGTCGACCTGGCGGGCGAGGGCTATGACTGCGCGGTCCGGGTGGGCGATCTGCCCGACTCCTCCCTGGTCAGCGTGCGCTTGGCCGACAACCGGCGTCTGTGCGTGGCCACGCCTGACTACCTGCAGCGCCACGGCACCCCTCAACACCCCTCTGAACTCTCCCGCTTTGATTGTTTGACCTTGTCGAGCGATGCCTCGCAGACCCGGGGCTGGGCCTTTCGCCTGCCGAAGGACGGTGGATTCGAGTTGGTGCACCTCAAGCCAGGCGGGCCCCTGGACTGCTCGGACGGGCAGGTTCTGCATGATTGGTGCCTGGCCGGTTACGGCGTGGCGTGGCGCAGCACCTGGGAGGTTGAAACCGAAATCGCCCAGGGTCGCCTGGTGACCCTGCTGGACGAGTTTGCTGCGCCGCCCAACGGTATTTACGCCGTCTTTCCACAACGTAAACACCTGCCGCTGCGCGTACGTCTTTGGATCGATTTCCTCAAGCACAATTACGGCCAGCCCGATTACTGGAAGGTGTCCTGATCTTCCCGCTGCCTGGCGCCCCCTGAGGCGCAGGCCGGCCCTGGGCTGGAGAAAGACCTTTCCATGACCCTAGAAGCCCTGCTGGCCAGTCTGCACTTGCTGGCCATCCTGACCCTGGTGGTGTTCCTGTCCAGCGAGGCCGCCCTGTGTCGCCCCGAATGGCTGAATGCCGCCGTGGTCGAACGCCTGCCCCGGGTGGATCTGTTTTACGGGCTGGCCGTCGCGCTGGTGCTGATCACCGGCCTGGCCAGGGTCTTCCTGGGCATCAAGGGCGCCGCCTGGTATGGCCCGCAACCCTTGTTGCATCTGAAGCTGGGCCTGTTTGCGGCCATGGGCCTGCTGTCCATATCGCCCAGTCTGGCCTTTCGCCGCTGGCGTCGTGAGTGCCGAGCCACCGGCGCGTTGCCTGAGGCGGCCGAAGTGCGCCGGGTGCGGCGCTTGGTGATGTGGCAGGCCCATCTGTTTCCCATCATCCCGGTGATTGCGGTGTTCTGGGCGCGGGGCTGGTGAGGCCAGCATGAAGTCCGTCATTCTCTGTGCCGACGATTACGCCCTCAACGAGAGCGTGTCGCACGGCATCGTCGCCCTGGCCGAAGCCGGGCGCCTCAGCGCCACCAGCGTCATGACGCTGTCGCCGCGCTGGGCCATGGACGCGGCCGTGCTGGCCCCCTGGCGTGGCCGCATCGATGTGGGGCTGCACCTGGACTGGACCAGCGAATTCGCCCTGGCCGCTGGGCACGGGGCACCGCTGGGCGCTCTGATGCGCCGCAGTTGCTGGCCCGGGCTGGCGCCCGCCCAGGTGCGTGCTGAGGTGCAGCGCCAGTTGGACCGCTTTGAACAACACTGGGGTGCGTCGCCTGATCACGTGGACGGCCACCAGCACGTGCAGCAATTCCCAGGAATTCGCCAGGCCGTGGTCGACATCCTGGCTCAGCGTTATCCCACCGGCCCGCGTCCCTACCTGCGCATTTCGCGTCCGGTCGCCTGGCAAGGCGGCCTCAAGGGGCGGGTGATTGCCGGCATGGGCGCCAGCGCCTTGCAGCGCCTGGCCCGATCCCGTGGGCTGGCTGCTGCCCCTTTTCTGTCGGGCATCGACGATTTCCAGTCCGATGTGGCCGGCTACGCCCAAAGCATGTCGCACTGGCTGGCCGAGGCGCCTGAGGCCTGTCTCATCATGTGCCACCCGGCGCAGGCCGCCGAGCCGGGCGACGAGATCGGCCCGGCCCGGCTGCGTGAGTGGAGCTACCTGTCCAGCCCGGCCTTTGCGGTGGCACTGCAGCAGGCCCAGGTGCAGCTTGCCCGGGGCCAGATTCTTTTTGCGCCCACGCCTTGAGCGCGGGCACCCATCCTCCCGGAACCTAACGTGACCGAACGACAAAAATCCTGGGCCGGGCTGGCCCTTTTTTGGGGCCTGCTGCTGCTGTTGGCCGCCCTGCGTCCATTGGCCGTGCCTGACGAGGGCCGCTATGGCGAAATCGGGCGCTGGATGCTGCAAAGCGGTGACTGGATCATTCCCCGCCTTGATGGCATTCCCTTTTTCCACAAGCCGCCGCTGCTGCATTGGCTCAATGCCAGCCTGATGGCCGTGCTGGGGGTGCATGCCTGGGTGGCCCGCCTGGGGCCGGCCCTGCATGCCGGCCTGATGTTGCTGGTGCTGTACCTGGTGCTGCGCCGCACCCCGCCCTTGCCCGGGCTCAGCAGCGAGCGATTGGCCCAGCGGGCCACCTGGGTGCTGGGCAGCAGCCTGGCCTTTCTGATTGGCGGTCAGTACGTCAACCATGACATGCTGGTGGCCTGCTGGATCGGGGTTGCCATCTGGGCATTTGCGTTGGCCTTTCTGCAATCCAGTGACCGTGTGCCTGACCCGTGGCTGGCCCGGGCCGGCTTTGTGGCCTGCGGCCTGGGGGTGCTGAGCAAGGGCCTGATCGGCCTGGTGCTGCCTGGGCTGGTGCTGTTCATCTGGCTGTTCCAGACCCGGCAATGGCACAAGGTGCTGCGCCTGCCCTGGGTCAGCGGTCTGGCCTTGTTCGGCTTGATCGCCGTGCCCTGGTTCGTGCTGGCCGAACGCCGGGCGCCGGGCCTGCTGGCCTATCTGTTCGGAGACCAGCAGTTCAACCGCTACACCGCCACCACCTTCAACAACGGGCGACCCTGGTGGTTTTACCTGGCCGGCCTGTTCCTGCTGATGTTCCCCTGGACCTTTCTGGTGCTGCCTCAGGTGCTGGCCTGGTTGCGCCGCCGGGCCTTGCCTTTGCCCGCCGGCTTGGGGCCCTGGGTCTCGCTGGCCTGGATCTGGCTGGTGGCCATCATCGGCTTCTTCTCGGTGCCACATTCCAAATTGATCGGTTACGCCTTGCCGGTGATGCCCCCCCTGGCCTTCCTGGCCGCCCTGGGGTTTGAGCAGACGCTGGCCCGCCGACCCCACGCCGGGCGTTATTTCGGGGGGCTGCTGGCCTTGGCGCTGCTGGTGGCGTGCGGGGTGGAAGTGGCTGCAGCCCGCTATACCGAGCGCCGTGGCAGCGCCGATGTGGCCGCGGCGCTGGCTTGCCAGATGGCGCCGGCCGACACCGTGCTGGCCGCCGGCGATTTCCCCTACGACCTGCCTTTCGTGGCCCGCCTGCCTCAGGCCATGGTCGTGATTCAGGACTGGGACCTGCAGCGCCGCGAGGCCGGGGACAACTGGCGCCGTGAGCTGTTTGAGGGGGCCGATTTCGACCGCCAGGCAGGCCAGGTTCTGCAGGGCCCGGACACCTTGGTCCAAGCCGCCCAGAAGCCGGGCCAGTGGCTGGTGGCCCCCCGTGGATTCGAGGTGACGGGCTTTGCGACTGTCTTTGAAGGGCGGGCCTGGGTTCTGTACCGCAGCCCGAGCACGGTGGCCGGTGCGGGTTTGCCTTCGTGCCGACGCTAGTCAGCCCACCTCAGCCCATCTGGCCGGACGCCTGACCGGGCGTCGGGCCAGGCGCCATTCAGGCCTGAGGGGGCGGCAACCCCTGGCCGTGTCGGGCCTTCATCAGGTAGGTGGGGCGGCGCTTCACTTCTTCGTAGATGCGCCCGATGTACTCGGCCAGCACACCAATCGACAAGATCTGAATGCCGCTGAGCAGCATCATGCCGGCGGCCAGCGTGGCGTAGCCCGGCACATCGATGCCGTACACAAAGTACGACACCACCACCCACAGGCCATAGCTGAGCGAGGCCAGCGAGATCAGCAGCCCGACCACCGCCAGGGCCCGCAAGGGCAGTGACGAAAATGCCACCAAACCCGTCAGGGCCAGCGAGGCCGCGCTGCGCAGGCCGAAGCTGCTTTGGCCATCGGTGCGTGGCAGGGGCTCGTATTCGAGGGCCGTGCTGTTGAAGCCCACCCAGGCATACAGGCCTTTCATGAAGCGGTTGCGCTCTGGCAAGGTTTTGATGGCTTCCACCACGGCCCGGTCCATGAGCCGGAAGTCCCCGGCATTGGGCGGAATCTTCACCCGGTTGTTGTGGTTCACCAGGGTGTAGAACAAGCCGGCCAGGTTGGCATGCAGCCGGGTCTGGTCGTCACGGGTCTTGCGCACGGCGTACACCACGTCCATGCCTTCGCGCCAGCGCTGCAGCATCTGGGCCATCAGCGACACCGGGTGCTGGCCATCCGAATCCATGAGGATCACCACCTCGCCGCGGGCGGCTTCCATGCCGGCGGTCAGGGCGGCTTCCTTGCCAAAATTGCGCGACAGATCGATCAGCACCACTTCCGGGTGCTGGCGGGTCAATTCGATGGCCGCCGCCGCAGTCTGGTCGCGGCTGCCGTCGTTCACGATCACCACCTCCACCTGGGGCGAGAGGGCGCGCAAGGCCTCCAGAACCTGGGGCACGAAGCGGCCCAGGTTGCCGGCCTCGTTGTAGGCCGGCATCACGCAGGAAATGGATGGGGTGGTGGTGGCTCGATCAAGCATGGCCGCGATTATCGATCAGCGGCGTGGGGGCCGGCAGCCCCCGCCGGGGCGGGCCCTGGGTCAGGAGGCCTTTTGGGGCTTGCGCAGGCACTCGCTCATGAAGGCCTTGCGTTCGCTGCCCGGGCGACCCGTGGCCTTGAAGTCGGCGCTGCAGCGCGACATCCGGTTTTGCGGCTTGGCTTGTGCCCCATCACCTGCCTCGGCTGCCTTGCCCTGGGCCAGTGCGGGCGTGGCGACCAGGCTCAGCGCCAGGCCTGCGCCCAGGGCGCAGGCGCGGAGGAGTGAAGGCCAGGCATGGCGGGCAGGTGACGGGGCCGGTGCGCCTGGAACGGAGAACATCTTGGACATGGTGCAAACTCCCTTGGAATGGTGGGACGCCGGCGGCGCCCTGCCCAAGATTCGACGCCGAAACCACCTTGTTCTGGCCTCCATGCACCCAGGTGCCCGCGCCGTTCAGGCACCGCCCCGTAAAATCACCCCCATGCTTTCTGTCAAACACGATTTGCTCGCTGCGCTGGCGGCCGAGCTCGAGAAACTCTCCCCCGGTGCCGGTGCCAAGGCGGTCTTCGAGTCCCCCAAGGTGGCGGCGCACGGCGATTTCGCCTGCACTGCGGCCATGCAACTGGCCAAGCCCCTCAAGCTCAATCCGCGCCAGGTGGCCGAATCCCTCAAGTCGGCCCTGATGGCCACCCCGGCCTGGGCGCAGTGGGTCGACGCCATCGAGATCGCTGGCCCGGGCTTCCTGAACGTCCGCCTCAAGCCGGCGGCCAAGCAGGAGGTGGTGCGCGAGGTGCTGCAGGCTGGCGAGCAGTTCGGCTGGCAGTCGGCACGCAACGAGCGCGTGCTGGTCGAGTTTGTCTCGGCCAACCCGACCGGCCCGTTGCACGTGGGGCATGGGCGCCAGGCCGCCCTCGGCGACGCCATCTGCAACCTGTTCCAGACCCAGGGCTGGGATGTCTGGCGCGAGTTCTATTACAACGACGCCGGCGTGCAGATCCAGACCCTGGCCAACAGCACCCAGTGCCGTGCCAAGGGCCTCAAGCCCGGGGACGCCGGCTGGCCCGAGTCGGCCTACAACGGCGACTACATCGGCGACATCGCCACCGATTTCCTGGCCGGCAAGACCGTCAAGTCGGACGACCGCGAGTTCACCGGCAGCGGCGATGCCGACGATCTGGACGGCATCCGGCAGTTCGCCGTGGCCTACCTGCGCCATGAGCAAGACCTGGATCTCAAGGCCTTCCAGGTCAAGTTCGACAACTACTACCTCGAGTCCAGCCTGTACACCAGCGGCCGGGTGGAGGCTGCGGTCAACAAACTGATCGCCGCCGGCAAGACCTACGAGCAAGACGGTGCCCTGTGGCTCAAGTCCACCGATTACGGCGACGACAAGGACCGCGTCATGCGCAAGTCCGACGGCACCTACACCTACTTCGTGCCTGATGTGGCCTACCACATCACCAAGTTCGAGCGCGGCTTCGGCAAGGTGGTCAACATCCAGGGCACAGACCACCATGGCACCATCGCCCGGGTGCGCGCCGGCCTGCAGGCGGCCGGCGTGGGCATTCCCCAGGGCTACCCCGACTACGTGCTGCACACCATGGTGCGTGTGATGCGCGGTGGCGAAGAGGTCAAGATCTCCAAGCGCGCCGGCAGTTATGTCACGCTGCGCGACCTGATCGAATGGACCAGCAAGGATGCGGTCCGCTTCTTCCTGCTGTCGCGCAAACCCGACACCGAATACATCTTCGACATCGACCTGGCCCTGGCGCAGAACAACGACAACCCGGTCTATTACGTGCAGTACGCCCATGCCCGCATCTGCTCGGTGCTGGCGGCCTGGGGCGGGGATGTGGCCTCGCTGGCCAGCGTCGATCTGTCGCCGCTCGAAGGCTCTCAGGCCCAGGCGCTGATGCTGCAACTGGCCAAGTACCCCGACATGCTCACGGCGGCCGCGCAGGATTTTGCGCCCCATGATGTGACTTTTTACCTGCGTGACCTCGCGGCCAGCTACCACAGCTACTACGATGCCGAGCGCATTCTGGTGGATGATGAGTCGATCAAGCTGGCGCGTCTGGCGCTGGTCGCGGCCACGGCCCGGGTGCTGCACAATGGCCTGGCTGTGCTGGGCGTATCGGCACCTTCGAAAATGTGAGCGACAACATGAAAAGACAAGGCGGCGGGACCTTTCTGGGTCTGGTGCTCGGGATCGTTCTGGGCTTGGGGGTGGCGTTGGCCGTGGCGGTCTATGTGACCAAGGTGCCGGTGCCTTTCCTGAACAAGGGCCAGACCCGCTCGGCCGACCAGGACGCCGCCGAGGCACGCAAGAACAAGGACTGGGATCCCAACTCCCCCTTGTACGGCAAGAACCCCGCGCGCCAGTCTTCGGGCGGCGCCGTGGGCGCCGATGCCTCTTCCGATGCGGCCAAGGCCGACGACAAGTCTTCCAAGCCAGATAGCCGGGCGGATGCCAAGCCTGACAGCAAGGCCGACGCGAAAGCCGATGCCAAGCCTGACAAGCCCGATGTGCGCGCCGACAAGGCCGATCGCCCGGATGTCAAACCCGTCACCAAGGGCAGCGACACCAAGGCCGCCACCTCGTCGGATCCGCTGGGTGATCTGGCCAAGGCCAAGGCGGCGGCCTCCAGCTCGGGTGTCGATCCTTTCGACTACTACGTGCAGGCCGGTGCCTACCGCACCAATGAGGATGCCGAAACCCAGAAGGCCAAGCTGGCCATGATGGGCTGGGAAGCCCGTGTCACCGAACGCGAGCAGGCTGGCCGCACCGTGTTCCGGGTGCGGGTGGGCCCCTTCTCCAAGCGGGATGACGCTGAACGCATCAAGGAAAAGCTCGACAACGCCGGCCTCGACACCACCATGGTGCGGGTGCAGCGCTGAGCTCGGGGCTGAAGGCGTCAACTTCCAAGCCGTGAACTTTTTGGTGTCCGCTCCTTCTGAGTGACGTGACCCCCCCTTTTGAAAGAGGCTTTCTGATGAAACGTCGTGATTTTTCGCTGGCCCTGGCGGCCACTTCCACCGCCGCCGCGGGCCTGCTGGGCACCTCGTCGGCCCAGGCTCAGGCAGCCTTCAAGGCCGGCAAGGACTTTGTGGCCTTGAGCACGGCCGCCCCCGTCGATGCGCCGGCTGATCGCATCGAGGTGGTGGAGTTCTTCTCTTACAACTGCCCGCACTGCGCCCACTTCGAGCCCGAGCTGGAAGCCTGGCTCAAGAAGCTCCCCAAGGACGTGGTCTTTCGGCGCCTGCCGGTGCCCTTCCTGGCGGACTTCGAGCCCAAGCAGCGCATGTATTACGCGCTGGAGGCCATGGGCAAGGTCGACGAGCTGCAGCTCAAGGTGTTCAACGCCATCCATACCGAACACCTCAAGGTGGTGGGCGACGCTGCCATCATCGATTGGGTGGCCAAGCAAGGGGTGGACAAGGCCAAGTTCACCGAGTTCTTCAAGTCCTTCTCGGTCACGGGCAAGGCCACACGCGCCAAGCAACTCGTCGACGCCTACAAGCTCGACGGCGTGCCCGCCATGGGCGTGGCTGGCCGCTTCGTCACCGACGGCACCATGGCCGGTGGCATGACCCGCGCCTTGCAGGTCACCGATTTCCTGATCGCCGAAGCGCGCAAGTCGCGCTGAGCTGTCCGTGGTCGCTGAAGCAGCCCGCCTCGTGCGGGCTTTTTCTTGCCCCTGTCGGCGAACCGGGCGCATGCATCGGTACAATCAATTGCAAGAACCATGCCTTTATGAAACCTGCTTTTGTATCCTCATTGCTGATCGCGTTGGCCTTTGGGCTGGCCCCGCAGGCCTGGGCCGAGCGCGCTGACCGCAGCAAGCCTATGAACATCGAGTCGGACATCCTGCGCCACGATGATCTCAAGCAGGTGAGCGTGTTCACGGGCCGGGTCGTCATGACCAAGGGCACCATCATCATCCGTGGCGCCCGCCTGGATGTGCGCCAGGACGCCGAAGGCTACCAGTACGGGGTGGTGACAGCCGAGCCCGGCATGCGTGCCTTCTTCCGCCAGAAGCGCGATGGCGGCGAGGAATACATTGAAGGCGAGGGCGAGACCATCGAATACGACGGCCGCGCCGACAACGTCAAGTTCATCAAACGCGCCGAACTGCGGCGCTACCAGGGCACCACCCTCAATGACCAGGTCACGGGCGATGTGATCGTCTATGACAACGTCACCGATGTCTTCAACGTGGACGGTGCCCGTCAGGCGCGCAATGTGAGTCCCGCCAACCCTTCGGGCAACCGCGTGCGGGCCATGCTGTCGCCGCGCAATGCGGCCGCCCAGGACGGTGCCCGGCCCGAAGCAGCCAGCCCGGCCAATGTGGCCCCAGCCCTGCGGCCCTCCGGCGCACTCTCGGGGGACAAGCCTTGAGCGCTGCGGACCTGACAGAAGGCATCACCAGCCGCCTGGAGGCACGCCACCTGCGCAAGGCCTACGGCAGCCGCAAGGTGGTCAAGGACGTGTCGCTCTCGGTTGACAAAGGTGAGGTCGTGGGCCTGCTGGGCCCCAATGGCGCCGGCAAGACCACCTCGTTCTACATGATCGTCGGGCTGGTGCGCTCCGATGCGGGCGAGATCCTCATGGATGGCCAGCAAGTGGGTCACATGCCCATCCACCGCCGTTCGCGCCTGGGCCTGAGCTACCTGCCGCAAGAGGCTTCGATCTTCCGCAAGCTGTCGGTGGCCGAGAACGTGCAGGCCGTGCTGGAGCTGCAACAGGACGAGGAAGGCCGCCCATTGGGCAAGGCCGTGATTGCCGAGCGGCTGGATGCCTTGCTGCAAGACCTGCGGGTGGAGCACCTGCGCGATTCCCCCGCGCTGGCCTTGTCGGGGGGCGAGCGGCGGCGTGTCGAGATCGCCCGGGCTCTGGCCACCCAGCCACGCTTCATCTTGCTGGACGAGCCTTTCGCCGGCATCGATCCGATCGCGGTGATCGAGATCCAGCGCATCGTCGGGTTTCTCAAGTCGCGCGGCATCGGTGTGTTGATCACCGACCACAACGTGCGTGAAACCCTGGGCATCTGCGACCACGCTTTCATCATCAGTGATGGCCATGTGCTGGCCAAGGGCACCCCGTCCGAGATCGTGGAGAACGCCGATGTCCGGCGTGTCTACCTCGGCGAGCACTTTCGAATGTGAGCATGAAACAGGGTTTATCGCTTCGCGTTTCGCAGCATCTGGCGCTCACGCCGCAATTGCAGCAGTCGATCCGGCTGCTTCAGCTTTCCACGCTGGAGCTGAGCCAGGAAGTCGACCAGATGCTCGACGAAAACCCCTTCCTGGAGCTCTCCACCGAAGAAGCCGCACGCGAGGAGTTCGGCCTGGCGCAGGCCGATGTACCGGCGCGTGACGACGAGGTGTCGTCCTTCGACGAGCTGCCGGCCTCGGCGCCCAAGGAGCAGGCGGCGGCCACCGAAACCAGCACCGCAGAGCTCGACCCGGCGCCCAGTGCCCTGGAAGACGAGCCCACCTGGGACGGTGACGGCCAAGTCGAGATGGCCCCCGACGACAGCGAATGGGGTGGTGATGCCCCCCCCAGCCGCAACAACCTGGGTGAAGACGGCGAAGTCGATGCCACCGAGCTGGCGCGCAGCCAGGAGTCATTGCAGCAGTTTCTGCACCGCCAGGCCCTGGCGCTGCGCCTGTCGCCCGAGGATTCGGCCGCGCTGCGCTTCCTGATCGAGTCGCTCAACGACGACGGCTACCTCGAAGACCCGCTGGAAGATCTGGCCCGTGGGCTGGCCGGTGACGATCTGGAGCAGGTGGAAGAGCTGGTGCACCACTTCACCGTGGCGTTGCGCCTGTTGCAAAGCCTGGAGCCCGTCGGGGTCGGGGCCCGCGATCTGCGCGAATGCCTGAGCCTGCAACTGCGCCAGCTCCAGTCCGATGAAGGCGGCGTGGACGACATCCTGCCCGACACCCTGGAGGTGGCCATCAAGCTGTGCGGGCAGTCCCTGGAGCTGCTGGCGCGGCGCGACATCAAGCGCCTGCAGCAGCTGTGCGGCGAAAGCGATGAGCGCATCCGTGCTGCGCTCAGCCTGCTGACCCGGCTGGAACCCAAGCCGGGCCGCCGCTTTGTCGATGTCGAGCGCAACATCATCGTGCCCGATGTCATCGTCACCAAGATCGGGCGCGGGGCCCAGGTGCGCTTCCGGGTGCAGCTCAATGCCGATGTCATGCCCCGTCTCAAAGTGCATGACATCTATGCCAGCGCCTTGCGCTCGCACAAGGGCGAAGGCCATGCGGCGCTGCAGCAGCGGCTGCAGGAGGCGCGTTGGTTCATCAAGAACATCCAGCAGCGCTTCGACACCATCCTGCGAGTGTCCAACGCCATCGTGGAGCGGCAGAAGAACTTCTTCGTGCATGGCGAGCTGGCCATGCGCCCGCTGGTCCTGCGTGAAATCGCCGACGAGCTGGGCCTGCACGAGTCCACCATCAGCCGCGTCACCACGGCCAAGTACATGGGCACGCCTTTTGGCACCTTCGAGCTGAAGTACTTCTTCGGCTCGGCCCTGGGCACCGAGACGGGGGGCAACGCCTCCAGCACCGCGGTGCGGGCGCTGATCAAGCAATTCGTGGCCTCCGAGAGCGCGAAAAAGCCTTTGTCCGATAACCAGATTTCTGAAATGCTCAAGGAGCAGGGCATTGAGTGCGCGCGCCGCACCGTGGCCAAATACCGCGAAGCGCTGCGCATCGCCCCTGCCAACCTGAGAAAAGCCCTCTGACCCTGTCTTGCGCACGGCGCGGCGCCTGGGTCAGCGTTCGTCGGTCGTGCCGGAGTGAAACACCGTGAACCAATTGCAACTTTTCATGCCCTGCGCCGCCGGCGTCGAGGGCTTTCTGGCCGATGAGGTCCACCGCATCACGGGGCTCACCGGGGAGGATCTGCTGACCGGTCGGGGCGGGGTGCTGGCGCGGGCCTCCTGGCGCGACGCCATGAAGCTCAACCTGCACAGCCGCCTCACCCAGCGTGTGCTGGTGCAACTGTCCCACACCGGCTACCGCAGCGAGCGCGACCTGTACGAGGCCGCCAGCAATGTGGCCTGGGAAATCTGGTTCACCACCCGGCAAACCTTCAAGATCGAGATCACGGCCCAGCACAGCCCGCTGACCAGCCTCAATTTTGCGGCGCTCAAGGTCAAGGACGCGATCGCCGACCGCTTCCGCCACAAGACCGGGGTGCGCCCCGATGTCAACACGCAGTGGCCCGATGTGCGCATCTATGTGCACCTGACCACCGACACCGCCACCCTGTACATCGACACCTCGGGCGAGCCCCTGTTCAAGCGCGGCTGGCGCGAGGACAAGGGCGATGCGCCGCTGAAGGAAACACTGGCGGCCGCCATGATCGCCGCCAGCGGCTGGGACCCGCTGGGTGACGCCCCGCTGCCCCTGTACGACCCCTGCTGCGGCAGCGGCACCATCGCCATCGAGGCGGCCCAGATGGCCTGCAACATGGCGGCGGGCGCCCAGCGCCGCTTTGGTTTCGAGAAACTGTTGCCCTTCCAGTCGCATGTCTGGAATGCCCTGCTGGGCGAAGCCCGGGCCGCCGAACGGGCGCCCACCGTGCCCGTGTTCGGCAGCGATGTGGCCTTCCGCATGGTCGACTTCGCCCAGCGCAACGCCGAGCGTGCCGGCGTGGCCCATGCCGTGCAGTTGCGCGGTGGCGATGCCTTGCAGCGCATGCCGCCTTGCGAGCAGCCCGGTGTGATGCTGCTCAACCCGCCGTATGGTGAGCGCATCGAGGCGGCCGGTGTGGCGGGGCAGCGCGCCAGCCAGCGCGCGCCGCGTGGCGGCCGCGAAACCGCCCAGACCGAAGATGGTGGCGAGTTCTTCGTGCAGTTGGCCAGCCATTGGAAGAAGAACTACGCCGGCTGGCAGGCCTGGATGCTGACCCCCGACCTCAAGCTGCCCGGCCGCATGCGGCTCAAGGAGTCGCGCCGGGTGCCCATGTGGAATGGCCCCATCGAATGCCGCCTGTTCCGCTTCGACCTGGTCCGCGGCAGCGTGCGCGACAAGCCCGCCCGCCCCGAGGCCTCCGGCCCTGCGGGTGACGCGCCACAGGGGGCCTGAAGTGGGTGAGCCCTGTGCACCGGCAGCCGGCCAGGTGGTGCTGGACACCAACATCGTGCTGGACCTGTTCGTGTTTGCCGACCCGGCCACCGCCCCGTTGCGCGCGGGCCTGGAGGCCGGCACCCTGCATTGGCACGCCACAGGCGCCATGCGCGACGAACTGGCCCGGGTGCTGGGCTACCCGCAGATCGTGCGCCGACTGAACTTCTACACCCGCACGGCCGAGCAGGTGCTGGCCGCATTCGATCGCCATGCGCAGTCGATCGAAGTGCCTGCCAAGGCCCCCTGGACCTGCAAGGATGCCGATGACCAGAAGTTCATCGACCTGGCCGTGGCCCTGGGCCATTGCACCCTGCTCAGCAAAGACCAGGCCGTGCTCTGCATGCGGCGCCGTCTGGCGGGCGCCGATGTGATCGTCAGCCCCGCCTGGGCTGACGCCTGCGCCGTCTGAGTCAGCACGGCCTCCGGCGCGCGGGCTTTGCAGCACGCCATCACAGTTCTTACGTGTTCACTGTGCAAGGTTGAACATTCATTCAAGTTCGCTGCCCGGGCCTTTCTCATGATCAGGTTTCTGGTGTGTTGCGGGCCTCCCCTGCTCGGTAGCGGGCCGTCCGCCGACGCACCGTCTCCGCCCCGATGCGCAGTGCATCGCGCGGTCACCGAGTTGCTGAAGGCTGCGAATGAATCACAACACCTCACCTTGCCTGGTCGCAGGCCAAGCTCCGCCCCTCCGGGCCCTGATGTCTGAACTGCCGATGCGTGGGCTTTCGTCGCAGAGGTCCCATGTTTGACGCCACCCAACGCATGCGTGACTTCACGCTCCAGGTCTATTCGAGCATGGGGGTGAGCGCCTCTGCCGCATTTGAAGCGGGCAAGCAAAGCCGCGTCATTTCCCGCAAGGCGGGCGACCTGATCTGGCGCACGGGCGCCCCCATCACCCATTGGCACCACATCATTGAAGGCATGGTGGCCGAGCAGGTCACCATGGACCAGGGCCTGAGCTACCCGCTGACCTTGCACAGCCGCAACAGCTGTTTCGCCAAGCACGATCTGCTCGGCGACGGCAAGGCCCAGGTCGACTACCTGGCCGTCACCGACGTGGAGCTGCTGACCCTGCCGGCCTCGGCCTACCTGGCCCTGGTGCGCAGCGATGCCGGCTTTGCGCAGCACCTGCTGGGCGAGCTGTCCTCCCAGATCCGGCAGCAGAACAACCAGTTGATCGTCAACAAATGCAGCAATTCGGCCCTGCGGGTGATCGGTGGCCTTGCCTTGTGCGCCGAGGGCCTGTGCCTGGCGGCTGAAGCCTCCGCGTCACCCCCCCCGCCCGAGGACGACAGCCTCATGCTGCCCTTGTCGCAACAGATGATTGCGCGCCTGTGCGGGGTCTCGCGCACCCTGTTCTCGGAGTACATCGGCCAGTTGGAGGAAGGCAACTGGGTGCGCCTGCAGTACCGCGGCGTCGAGTTGCAGAACCTGAGCGCCTGGCGCGGTGTTTTTGTGCGCCTGCACAGCCATCAGGTGTGGCGCCGCAACCCGCCGGTCGAGGCCTTGCTGAGCCTGCTGGCCGAGTGCGCCGCCGACCGGCAGCCGCGCTACGCGTGACGCCGAGGCCTACCGCGAGGGCGGCGAAAAGCTGTTCGCCTGGGCCAGGGGCCAATATTCGCGGAACAGGTTCGGCAGGCTCTCGATCGGGCCCAGCAAGGCGCCGGTGGGCACCTGCATCACCAACTGGCTCAGCAGGCGCACCTCGGTGTCCGACACCCGGCGAACAATGTGGTGGGCGGTGATGTCGTTCGGGTGGTGCAGGCCGGCGGCCTGAATCAACTCCTTCAGGGCGTGCAAGGTGCTGTGGTGCAGGTTCTTCACCCGGGTGGCCTTGTCGGGCACCACCAAGGCCTGTTGGCGCAGCGGGTCTTGGGTGGTCACGCCGGTGGGGCATTGGCCCGAATGGCAGGTCTGGGCCTGGATGCAGCCCAGCGCCATCATGAAGCCCCGGGCCGAGTTGCACCAGTCGGCGCCCAGCGCCATCATGCGCGCCACATCGAAGGCCGTGACCACCTTGCCCGCACAACCCAGGCGGATGCGATCGCGCAGATTCACGCCCTTGAGCGTGTTGTGCACCAGCAGCAGCCCCTCTTGCAAGGGCGTGCCCACGTGGTCGCTGAATTCCACCGGTGCGGCGCCCGTGCCGCCTTCGGCCCCATCGACCACGATGAAGTCGGGGGTGATGCCGGTCTCCAGCATGGCCTTGACCATGGCAAACCACTCCCAGGGGTGGCCGATGCACAGCTTGAAGCCCGTGGGCTTGCCGCCACTGAGCTCACGCAGGCGGGCGATGAAGTGCATCATCTCGACGGGCGTCGAGAACGCCGTGTGGGCCGACGGCGAGATGCAGGCCTCGCCTTGCGGCACGCCCCGGGCCTCGGCGATCTCGGCCGTGACCTTGGGGCCGGGCAGGACGCCGCCGTGGCCGGGCTTGGCGCCCTGGCTCATCTTCAGTTCGATCATGCGCACCTGGGGGCTGCGTGCGTTCTCGGCGAAACGCTCGGCATTGAAGCTGCCGTCGGGGTGGCGGCAGCCGAAATAGCCCGAGCCGATCTCCCAGATCAGGTCGCCGCCGTGCACCCGGTGGTGTTGCGAGATCGAGCCTTCGCCGGTGTCATGGGCAAAGCCCCCCTGCTTGGCCCCCAGGTTGAGCGCCAGGATGGCGTTGGCCGACAGGGCGCCAAAACTCATGGCTGAGATGTTGAAGACGCTGGCGCTGTAGGGTTGGGCGGTGTTGGGCCCGATGGTGATGCGGAAGTCGTGGCTGGGCAGTTCGGTGGGGGCCACCGAGTGGTTGATCCATTCGTAGCCGCGCTGGCCTACGTCGAGCAGGGTGCCGAACGGCCGGTTGTCGGGGTCGCCCTTGGCGCGCTGGTACACCAGGGTGCGCTGGGCGCGGGAGAACGGGCTGGCCTCGTTGTCGCTTTCGATGAAGTACTGGCGGATCTCGGGCCGGATGTACTCCAGCACAAAGCGCAGATGGCCGATCACAGGGTAGTTGCGCAGCACCGAATGCCGTTGCTGCAGCAGGTCGTACACCCCCAGGGCAAACAGGGCCCCCGACAGCACGGCCCACTCGGGACCCAGGGCCTGCTGTTGCCAGGCGAACAGGCTCAGGGCCAGGGCCCCTGCGCACAGAGCGAAGGCGGTATAGCGCACGGGGTAGATGGCGTTGAGCTGCTTCAGCATGGAGGCTCCTGAACGGGTTTGGCGCGTGCCCGGAGGGCAGGGCCGGTAAACTGCTGCACCAACGCGGTGTTTTGTCCCGGCCCCTTGGCCGACCGATCATACGGTCTGTCGCCGAGGATTCGGGCGCCGCCCGCTCTGTTCATCCTGATGCGTCTTGACGCCCCCCGACATGTCTTCTGACCCCCAAACCGATACCCCCACCGAAGCCGCTGCCGTGCCCGTCTACCCCGTCGCCGGCGAGCGCCTGCCGCCCGAGGCCTTTGATGAGCTGGACGCCATCCTGGACGACCTGCGCAGCCGCGAGGACGAGATTCCCCAATGGGAGTTCTGCGAAGGCTTCATGGCTGCGGTGATCTGCAACCGCCGCCCCCTGCCGCCGGCCGAGTACCTGCCCATGCTGCTGGGCGATGGCATCACCGCAGAAGACACCGATGCCGAGGGCATTCCGACCCTGTCGGCCTTTGCCGATGCGGCTCAGCAAGCCCGTTTCATCAGCCTGTGGCAGGCGCGCTGGAACGAGGTGCAGACGGCCCTGGACACCAAGGTCGACAGCCTGGGCGACGAGCGTTGCTACGAACCCGAGGTGATGGACATGCGCGGCGCCATGGCCACGCTGTCGGATGAAGAGCTGGCCGAACTGGGCGACCAGGAAGTGCCTTCCTTCGGCCAGATCTGGGCCCTGGGCTTCATGTTCGCGGTGGAAAACTGGCCCGAGGAATGGGCCGCTCCGCGGGACAAGGAAGCCGCCGAGTGGCTGGACGACGCGCTCAACCGCATCGTGGCCCTGACCGAAGACGACACCGGCAAGCCCGAGCTGTCGATGTTTGCCGAAGACGGCCCGCCCAGCCTGAGCCAGGTCCGGCTCGATGCCTTTGGCGACGCCATCTGGGCGGTGTACGACCTGCGCCAGCTCTGGAAGAGCTTCGGCCCGCGGGTGGAGACCATCCGCAAGGAAGCCGGACCGGGCCGCAACGACCCCTGCCCCTGCGGCAGCGGCAAGAAGTTCAAGAAGTGCCACGGCGCCTGAGCACCGTCGCATGACGGAGCCGGTCAGGCCGGCCCGTCCCGGGCTCAGCCCAGAAACTTCTTGAGGTTGGCTGCTGCCGTGCTGCGCACCTTGCGCTTGAGTGAGGGCGACCAGCCCAGCAGCAGGCCCGGCAGCCCCAGGGCCTGGCGCGCCCAGCGCCAGAACCCGAAGCGGTCGCGGTGGCTGGCGATCAAGCCCTCCGAGGTGAAGGTGAAGCGCGCGTCGATGATGTTGTGCACCGGGCGGCCGGTGGCGCTGAACACGTAGTGCGCCTCCCAATGGGCCTGGCCGCCCTGGTCATCGGCCTGGACGTCGCTGAATTCGATCCGCCAGGCCCCGGGCTTGCTCTTTTGGGCGGCACTGCACAGCATGCGCCACATGCCCGCGATCTGGGCCTGGCCCTGCAAGGAAAACGCTTCGTCGTCAAAGCGGGCATCCGGCGCATAGCACTGCGCCATGGTGGCGTGGTCCAGCTGGCTGAAGGCCGTGTAGAAGCGCTGCAGCGTCTCGGCGTTGCGGTGGGTCATGGTGCGGTTTCCTGTGGGTAGGCCGAAGGCTGGCGCGGCATCAGAACTGCCCGGGCATCTCGGCGGCAAGGAAATCGTACACCGTCCGGATGCGACGGCTGGTGCGGATCTCTTGGTGAACGGCCAGCCACATGGGCAGCGCAGGAATCGGCAATTGCGGCAGCACCCGCTGCACCCGCGCGTCCTGGCGCAGCAGGTACTGCGCCGTGAAGCCGATGCCCAGGCCCGCGCGCACAGCCTCCCAAGTGGCGATCAGGTCATCGGTGCGGAACGCGAAATGCGCCGGTGTCACCGGGTAGCCCATGGCCGCAAAGCCCTTGAGCAGCAGATCGTGCCGGTCGCTCCCGATCAACTCGTGGCCGAGCAGATCGGCGGGCTCCAAGGGCGTGCCACGCCGCTGCAGGTAGCCTTGGCTGGCGCAGGCACACAAGGGCACCTCGCCAATCAACTGGGCCACCAGGCTGCCCTGGTCGGGGCGCACCATGCGCAGCGCGATGTCGGCCTCGCGCCGCAACAGGTTGGACACCTCGTTGCTGGACACCAGTTCCACCTGGATCCCGGGGTGTTGCTGCCTCAGGCGCGCCAGCACGGGGGGCAACAGGTAGCAGGCCACCGGCTGGCTGGCCGTGATGCGCACCGTTCCCGAGATCATCTCGTCGGTGCGTGAGGCTGCCCGTGCCAACTGGTGGGCTCCGGCTTCCATCAGCCGGGCGGACTCCGCCAGTTGCCGTGCCGCCTCGGTGGGGCGCAGGCCGCGCCCGGTGCGCTCAAACAGCAGCACCCCCAGCTGCGACTCCAACTCGGCAATGTGCCGCCCCAGGGTCGGCTGGCTGGCCTGCAGCGCCCGAGCCGCACCCAGCAGGCTGCCGTGCTCCAGGGCCGCGAGGAAGGAGCGCACCAGGCCCCAGTCGAAGGAGGTATTCAAAATTGAATTCCTGTTATGAATCGATAGGCAATTGTGTGATCTCCTGGGGTTTTCAACAATCGCCCCATTCCCTCATCGTTTCTGGAGCGTTCACATGACCCGTCCTTCCACTGTTCTCATCCTGGGCGCCCGTGGGCGCCCGGGCCTGGCCGCGGCCCGCGCCTTTGCCCAGGCCGGTTGGCGCGTCTTGGGGCAGATCCGACCCGGCGCCACCGCGCCTGTCGTGCCCGGGGTGCAATGGTTGGCCCACGATCTGCAGGACACGGCAGGCCTGGCCGCAGCGGCCCGCGGCGCCCGGGTCGTGGTGCATGCCCTGAACCCGGCCTACACCGTGGCTGCCTGGCGTGAGCAGGCGCCGCGCCTGATGGCCGCGGCGTTGGCGCTGGCGACCGAGTTGCGCGCCACGCTCATGCTGCCGGGCAATGTCTACAACTACGGTGAAGACATGCCGGCCGTGTTGCAAGAAGCCACGCCGCAGCGCCCCCGGCATGAGCTGGGGCGCATCCGTGTCGCCCTGGAGCAGCAGATGGCCCAGGCGGTCAAAGACTCGGGCGGCGCGATGCGGGCCGTGGTGCTGCGGGCCGGCAACTTCTTCGGTGCCAGCGAGGGCACTTTTCTGGACAAGATGGTGGCCCCGCAACTGCCGCGGGGAAAGGCCTCGTGGATGGGCGACCTGGACGTGAGCACCCCTTGGGCCTACCTGCCCGATCTGGCCCGGACCCTGGTGATGCTGGCCGAGCGCAACGATCTGGCGCCTTTCGAAACCTTCCATTTTGCCGGGCACCAGGTCAGCGCCCGCCAGTGGTTGGCGGTGCTCAGCCAGGTGGCGCAGGAGCAGGGCTGGTTGCAGCCCGGGCAGGACCTGGCGGTACGTCGCGTGCCGGTGTGGTTCTTTCGCCTGTTCGGCCTGGCCTCCGCCACCCTGGCCACGATCGCCCAGACCAGTTACCTGTTCAGCACTCCGCACCGCCTGGACAACACACGGCTGGTGCAGCGGCTGGGGGCGGAACCCCGCACGCCCTTCGAGCTGGCCGTGCGCCAGTCGCTGGTGACGATGCGCTTGCCCCTGGCGGAGGCGCCTGAGGCCCTGGCGGCCTGAGCCCTGAAGGCGCGCAGCGGCTCAGCCGCTGTGGGCGCCCAGCAATTCCAGCAGGCGCTGCAAGGCGTGGGCCACCGTGGCCTGCCGCACCGCCGCCCGGTTGCCGTCAAAGCGCTGTACTTCGCTGTGGGTCTGGCCGTGCACTGAAAAGCCGAACCACACCGTGCCCACCGGCTTGGCCGCGCTGCCGCCGCTGGGACCGGCCACACCGGTCACGGCCACCGATACCTGGGCCCTGCCATGGCGCAGAGCCCCTTCGGCCATGGCCCGGGCCACGGGCTCGCTGACGGCCCCGTGCTGGGCGATCAGCGCCTCCGGCACGCCCAGCAGTTCGGTCTTGGCGTCGTTCGAGTAGCTCACCACCCCGCGCTCGAACCAGTCGCTGGAGCCGGCCAGCTCGGTGCAGGCCGCCGCGATCAGGCCGCCGGTGCAGCTTTCGGCAGTGGCCAGCTTCAGGCCCTGCTGGCGCAGGGTTTGGGCCAGCGCTGTGGTGGCGGCCCCGTGGTCGAAAGTGATCGGCTGTGTCATGCAAAAAACCTCCAGAGGGCGATGACCAACAGGGTGCAGAACGCCGCCACCAGATCATCGAACAAGATGCCGAAGCCCCCTTTGGGCCCGAAGCCATGCCACAGATTGTCGGCCCAGCCCACCGGGCCGGGCTTGGCGGCATCAAAGAATCGGAACAGGGCAAAGGCCACCAGCTGCCCGCTCAGGCTGGCGGGCATGACCAGCCACAGCACCAGCCAGAAAGCGACCACCTCGTCCCACACGATGTTGCCGGGGTCCAGGGTGTTGAGATGGCGCGCCGTGACGGTGCAGGCCCACCAGCCCACCACGGTGGATACGGCGATCAGCACCCCGATCTGCCCCGGCGTGAGCCACAGCTGCAGCAGCAGGTAGGCCGCCCAGGCCCACAGCGTGCCCACCGTGCCCGGGGCCACCGGGCTCAGGCCTGAGCCCAGACCGAGCGCAATGATGTGGGCCGGGTGCGACCCCATGAAGCGGGCCGTGGGGCGCACGGCGGCGCCTGGGTCAGGCGCTTGCCAGGCCTGTTGATTGGGATGGGATGTATTCATGGCGCAGCGGAGCGAGTAGGTGCGGGTCTCGAAGATGTCGGGGACGTTTCAGGGCCGGGGCGGCAGCAGGGTCTGAAACCACTGGCTCCAGTATTCCAGGCAGGCCTGGATCTTGGGCAGGTGGTGGCGCTGGGGCATCAGCAGGGCATAGATGGGGAAATTCTGCACATCCACCCAGTCTTCCAGCACCGGCAGCAGCTTGCCCTGGGCCACCAGGGGGGGCGGCGATCAAGGTGTTGCAGCGGCAGATGCCCAGGTCATTGAGCACCATGGTCATCATGATGCCGGTGGAGTTGGCGCGGTAGTGGCCCTGCACAGGCCGCTCGATCTGCGCGCCATCGATGATGAAGGGCCAGCGGTTCAGGTGCTGGGCCGCGCTGTTGGTGATCAGGCGGTGGCTCAGCAGCTCATCGGGGTGGGCGGGGGTGCCAAAGCGGGCCAGGTAGGCCGGGCTGGCATACAGCGCCCGCCCGTGGTGGCCGATCTGGCGCGCCATCATCGACTCGGTGTGTGGGGCGCCGCTGCGCAGGGTCAGGTCCACGCCCTCGAGCGCCATGTCGATCAGGCGGTCATCGGAGTGCAGCTCGATCTGCAGGCGCGGGTGCCGTTCGTACAGGCCGGCCAGGCTGGGCACGATGATGAAATGGCCCAGCGCCGGGCTCACCGCCACCTGCACCGTGCCGCTGACCTCGCGGGTCTGGTGGGCGAATTCGGCTTCAAGCTCTTCCAGGGTGCCGGTGATGCGCTGGCAGTAGCCCAGAAAGGTCTGCCCCTCGGCGGTCAGCGACAGCCCCTGTGTGGAGCGCTGCACCAGACGCACGCCGCACTGTTTTTCGATGCGGCTGAGCGAGCGGGACACCTGGCTGACCGGCACGTTGCGTTCGCGCGCCACGGCCGACAGCGTGCCGCGTGTTGCCACGCGCACGAACAGGGCCATGTCATCAAAGTCCAGATCTTTCACGGCTCCGATGTTAGCCGGGGCTTTGTCATGCCCACGCCGTGCTGGCAGACGCCGTGCGTGTTGCAGGGTTTGCAACACCGGTTTGCCCGGGCTGCTGTTTCGCTGGCGCCCCGGGGTCCCTAAAGTCGGCTGTCAAATTCATCCGCATCAGCGCTTCTGCGCCGAAAGAGACAAGCCATGACTTCCATGCACCTTCAGGTGGCGCCCTTGCAAAACCCCGAGCGTTACCCCCTGTTGGCCCAGGCCCTGACCGATCTGGCCGAGCGCTGGCTGGGCGCAGCGCGGGAGACGGTCGTGGTTCTGATTGACGACCTGCCCGCAGCGCGCTGGTATGTGGCAGCACAGCCGGTGGACCGGCCTGCCGCCCAGTTGCACATCAGCCTGCCTGCCGGCCAGGCGGGCGATGGGCAGAAGACCGAGTTCATCACCCAGGCCCTGAAGGCCCTGCAGCGCCAGCTGGGCCGGGGCGAGCCGCTGGCGGTGGGCAGTGGCGTGATCGTGCGCGAGGTGCCGCCTCAGCACTGGGGGCACTGCGAGAGCGCGGCGGCACAGGCCCAAGGCGTGGCCTGAGGCCCCGTGCGCTGGCCGCTTCACTTGAAGTGGTCGAAGCTTTCGTCGCGGCGGTCCATCAACTGGCCACGGGCGTCGAGCAGGCGCAGGCCGGGCTGTTTTTCGATGCGCCCGATGCGGGTTACCGGGGTCAGGCTGCTGCGGCTGGCGGCCTGCACCGCTTCACGGGCCGCGGCGGGGGCGGTGAACACCAGTTCGTAGTCATCGCCGCCCGCCAGCACCAGGCCCAGCGCGGTGTCGTCGTCCAGGCCGAGGTTCTCGGGGCTTGAACGGGCCGCCAGCAGGCTCAGGGCACGCTCGGCGTCGATGCTGGCGCCGACGCCGGAGCGGCGCAGGATGTGGCCCAGGTCGCCGACCAGCCCGTCACTGATGTCGGCGGCGGCCGAGGCGATGCCGCGCAGGGCCTGGCCCAGGGCGACCCGGGGGGTGGGGCACTCCATGCGGGCCCGCGCGGCCTCAAAAGCCGGGCCGGGCAGGTTTTGCGTGCCGCGGAACACTTCCAGCGCCAGCCGGGCATCGCCCAGCGTGCCACTCACATACAGGTCGTCGCCGGGGCGGGCGCCGCTGCGCAGCAGGGCCTGGCTGCGCCCGTCGACCACGGGCACCTCGCCCATCACGGTGATGCAGAGGTTCAGCGGGCCCTGGGTGGTGTCGCCACCGATCAGCTCGCAGCCGTGCGCATCGGCCAGGGCCAGCAGGCCCTGGGCAAAGGGTTCCAGCCAGCGGGCGTCAGCACGCGGCAAGGCCAGGGCCAGGGTGAAGGCGACCGGGGTGGCGCCACAGGCGGCCAGGTCGCTCAGGTTGACGGCCAGGGCCTTGTGGCCCAGGCGCGCGGGGTCGACCGTGGACAGAAAGTGCCGCCCCTCGACCAGCATGTCGCTGGAGATGGCCAGCTGCGTGCCCGGCGAGGCCTGCAGCAGCGCGCAGTCATCGCCCACGCCCAGCCGAACCGGGCCCCCCGCGCGGGGCGCGCGGGTGAAAAAACGGGCAATCAGATCAAATTCACCCATGCGGATTCCTCAAGAAGCCGCAAGCATAAAGGCTGGCCAGCCTCCTGCTTGCGGGCCACCTGTTCTTCATACCCTATTTGCGGGATGGTCAACTTGGTGGATTTTTTTTAGCATTCCGTCCATGGTTGAACAATTGCTCAGCCGTCTGTCAGCTGTCGCACCTCAAGGTCGCTGCCAGGGAGGAAAAAGAGTTTCAGAGTCAAGAAAGCGCGCGTCCCGCGGGATAGGGATGAGCAAGGGATGGGAGCCCGGCGGGGCGCGTCTTTCCTGGCATCGGAAACCACAGGCTCGGCCCCGGCGGTCTGGTGCAAGCCAGATGCCGGCGGCCCGTGTCCTGTGTCCCGTCGGGCGCACTCTGTGCCCGTTTTCAATTCATCGAATCGACATCACACGCCGCACCAGATCGACCTGGCGGTGCAGTGTCAGCTTGTTCAGTGCGCTCTTGACCTGGCTGCGCACCGTGTGGATGGACAGATGGGTCATCTGTGCAATGCGCTTGAGGGGGTGACCTTCGGTGAGCAGCACGGCCACCCGGGCTTCGGCGGGGGTGAGCTTGAGCGTCGAGCAGATCTTGGACATCTGGTCGCTGCGATCGAGCAGGCTGGCGATCGAGGCCTGGGGGGCTTCGGGCCACAGCTGCTCGGCCGCCATCACCCGCTCGGTCACGTTCTCCACCTGCGACATCACCGATTCCACGCGGCCCCGCGGGTCGAGCAGGGCTGAGTTGAACCACACGGTGTGCAGGGTGGTCCCATCGGTGCGCTGCACCGTCAGTTCGGAGCGGTTCTGCAGTTCCTGGCCACTCTGCAGCCGGCCCAGCGCCTCGCCCAGGGGGGTGTTGTCCCAGCGGGCGGGCAGCAACTCGGGCAGGCGGTGTCCGCGCACCTCGTCCAGGGCCCAGGCAAACCATTGGCTGGCGCGGCTGGAGCAATGCAGCAGGCGCAGGCTGGCGTCCATCTCCAGCACCGCCAGGGGGCTGTTTTCCATGTGGGAGGCCAGGCGTTGATTGGCCGCGCGCAAGGCATCGGCCGTGATCTTGAGTTCGTGCACACGCAGGGCGATGCTGACAAAACCGAGCACCTGGCCCTCATCGTCCAGCCAGGGGCTCAGGCTGACGTTGTGCCATTCAGCCTCGCCTGCCTGGTTGCCGATCTGTCGCTGGTAATGCGCGGTTTCGCCGCTCAGGGCCCGGTCGATGTGGCCCTGGATCTGGTCCAAGGCCTCCGCCCCATACAGATCGACCAGCGTGAGGCCGGTAACCTCGGCCGGCGTGCGCTGGAACCAGCGCGCAAAACTGGCGTTCACGTAGACGACACGCAGCGCGCTGTCCACCACGGACATCGGGGCATTCAGCGCATGGGTGACCAGCGTTTCCACCTGATCGGCACGAAGTCGCGAGGCTGTGGGTCGGGTTGGCGTATGGGGTTGAGCGGACATGAGGCTGGGCACAGCGTGACAGTTTCTGCGTCACCGCTATTGTGCCTTTGACATTTGGTTACACGGGCCAGAAGAAACTGCCGGGCGCACTGCGCAAGCGCGCGCGTATGGCCTGGTTGATGCGCCGGCGCTCAACCAGGCCCACGTTGTGCGCCCGCAACGCCAGCCGGAAGGCCAGGTAGAAGCTGACGGCGAGGTTCAGCGGGCCGATGGCGAACAGCCCGGCAATCGCCCACCAGAACTCGGCGTGGCGCAGCACATCCAGCCCCAGTGTGGCCGCTGCGGCACTCACCTGCCCCGTGGACAGCGTGACGTGGCGCACCTCCAGGCCCAGCCCGAAAAAGGCGGCAAAGGCCGGGATCAGCCCCAGCATCATGCCCAGCGAGATGTTAGCGGCCAGGCCCGAGATGTTGCGACGCAACCACTGGCCCCAGCGGCGCGCGCGCAACGGCCCCAGCCAGCGGGTGAAGCGGGGGTTGTAGGTCAGGGCCGAGTCCAGCCGATGCAACACAAACCAGTTCTCCACCCAGCCGGCAATGATGCTGGAGGCAAACAGCAGCACCCCGGTGAAGGCGGCGAACAAGGCGGTGGGCCCGAGCAGGCTCAGGTCGTGCAAGGTGTGGTGCGCATGTTCGGCGTCGACCATGGGGCCCAGGCCGGCGGCGTGCAGGCCGGCGCAGATCAGCAGCACGCCCGGAATCACCAGGCCCAGGTTGCCCACGATGGCCGCGATTTGCGAACGCAGCAGGTGCGCCACCTCATCGACAAAGCGCTCTATCGCGTCAGGCGCACTCATGTCCTTGAGTTTGGCGGCCATGGCAGGGGCGGTGACGGCGGGCTGCTTGGTGGCCACGGTCCAGTGCATCAGCATCACCAACACAAACGAGGCGGCGTAGTTCAGGCCCGCGGCAAAGCCGCTCCAGAAGGCCGACAGGCCGAGCCCATAGATGGCGAATTTGACCCAGGTGGTCAGCGCCAGCACCGAGCCGCCACCGGCGGATGCTCGCAGCATCTCGCGGTATTCGGTGGCGTTGCGGGTGATGTAGTGTTCGCCACTCTCGGCGCTGCGTTCGGCCACCTTGGCTGCCGTGAGGTGCGAACTGGCGGCGATCAGGGCTCTGATGCTGCGCCCTTCTTCGCTCACCAGCACCAGTCGGGCCAGCAGTTGGGCCAGATCGGCCGAGGGGGTTTCGCTTTGCAGGCAGCTCAGCAGATCGCGGATGCGCACCACACGCTCGCGCAGCTGGCGCAAGCGGAACACGATGCCCACCGAGATCCCGTGCTCTTCGAGGTGGGTGTAGACCGTCTGGGCGGCACGCCGACAGGCTTCCAGTTGCTGGCGCAGCACATCCGCCGCCTGCAGCGCAGCCTCGCTGCGCGGCCCAAGCTGCAGCACGGCCTGACGCAGGCGCTCGAAATGTGCAGGCAGTTCATGGAAGGGGCGCTCGTTCTGCGCCTGATCCGACATGCGCTGGCGGATCTCGGAGGCAAAGCCCGTGGCACTGACCTGGCCCACGCTGTAGGTCAGGGCATCGAGCAGCAAGGACTGGCCGCTGCCCAAGGGCGGGGCGAGGCTGTCTTCGCTGGGGGCGGGTGCCGTGAACAGCAGGCTCTGCACGCGCAGCAGGGTGTCGGGGTCGATGGCGCGCAGCCACTCGGCATCGAAGGGGGTGGGTGCGAGCAACTCGAACAGCTCACCCAGGTCGGTGGTCTCGGGGGTCTGCGGCAGCAGCTTCTTGCGCAGCCGGTTGCCCAGCTCGCTCATGAAGGCCGGCCTGGGTGCAAAGCCGTGGTCGGCCAGCAGCGAGGTGGCATCCACCGCGCCCAGGAAGTGGGCCCACCACAGCTGCCATTCGGCCTGCCAAGTGGGGCGCAGCTGGATGGCGTCGAGCATCAGCCGCAGGCGGGCCACGGCGGCCGGCGCGTCGTCTGCCCGGCCCCGTATCCACTGCAGCAGGCTCATCAGCCACAGGTGCCGCTGCACCAGCGAGGCATGGGGGTTGAGGGCGTCGAGGATCTGGGGCAGGTCAGGCGGTGTTCGATTCATAGGAGCGTGATGAAGCCGAGGCGTGGCACCGGGTCAGCTCAGTGCAGCACGCGGGTCGGCGCATGGGCGCTGGAGGTGGCCTCCAGCAGAAACAGCGGGATCGGCACGTCAAAGCGTTCGCCGTCCTCCGCCACGAAAAAATAGCTGCCGTTCATGGTTCCGCTGGGGGTGCGCAGGCGGCAGCCACTGGTGTATTGGAAGGCCTCGCCCGGTTTGAGCAGCGGTTGCTTGCCCACCACCCCCAGGCCTTTGACCTCTTCGCGGTGGCCGGTGGCATCGTGGATCTGCCAGTGGCGCGAGATCAATTGGGCCGGCACGTCGCCGGTGTTGGTGACCGTCACGGTGTAGGCAAAGGCATGCACAGACTGTTCCGCATTGGACTGGTCCGGCAGGTGTTGAGGCTCTACGTGAACGTGAATTCGATAACTGGGCATGATGGATGGACAAACAGTAAGAAGGCTGGGCGGCTTTGAAGTTCCCGCATTCTGTCATTCGTGACGCGCTTGTGCAGGGTTTGGCATTTCTGACGGGTATTGGCCCCGTTGGCGCCAGGGACGGCGCTGCTGCGACAATTGGCGCTATGAAGACCTCCGCTCCCACCCCCTACCGCATTGCCCCCTCGATCCTCTCGGCCGATTTCGCACGGCTGGGGGATGAGGTCCGTCAGGTGATCGCCGACGGCGCCGACTGGATCCACTTTGACGTGATGGACAACCATTACGTGCCCAACCTGACCTTTGGCCCCATGATCTGCCAGGCCCTCAAGCCCCATGCCCGCACGCCCGATGGCGAGGCCGTGCCCATCGATGTGCACCTGATGGTGCAACCGGTGGATGCCCTGGCCGCCGCCTTTGCCGAGGCCGGTGCCGACTACATCAGCTTCCACCCCGACGCTTCGGGCCATGTGCACCGCAGCATCCAGGCCATCAAGGCGCAGGGCGTGAAGGCCGGCCTGGTGTTCAACCCGGCGCAACCGCTGGATGTGCTGGACTGGGTGATCGAAGACCTGGACCTGATCCTCATCATGAGCGTCAACCCTGGCTTTGGCGGCCAGAGCTTCATTGATTCGGCGCTGCGCAAGATCGAGGCCGTGCGTCGCCGCATCGATGCCAGCGGCAAGGACATCCGTCTGGAAGTGGATGGCGGCATCAAGGTCGACAACATCGCCCGCGTGGCCGCCGCCGGGGCCGATACCTTTGTGGCGGGCAGCGCCATCTTCGGCAAGCCAGACTACCGCGCCGTCATCGACGCCATGCGCGTTCAACTGGCAGGCTGAGCGCACGGGGCCGCCCGACGCGGCCTTTGTCATCCTGGCGAGCGGCGCCGCTCACGGTGCTTCCGGACGGTGCTTCAGCGCATGCTGGGCTTCACGCCAGCGCTCCGCTTCCGTCTCGGCCTGACGGTGCAATCCCAGTTCCGCATGGGTCTGGGCCAGCAGCAGTTGCAGGTTGGCTTCCGGGTGGTCCTGTTCGGCGGCGCGCTCGAACCAGGCTCGGGCTTCCAGCGGATCGGCTTTCACGCCCTGGCCGTAAAGCAGCATCTGCCCCAGCAGAAACTGGGAATCAGCCCAGCCCGCCTCGGCGGCCCGGCGCATCCAGCGGGCCGCCGCCTCGGGGTGGGCTGGGTTTTGAGGGCTGCCGTTCTTCAGGATCAGCGCGATGTAGTGGGCCGCAGCCTCCTGCCCCTGATCGGCCGCCTGCTTCAGCCAAGGCAGTGCCCGGTCGGCATCGGCCGGCAGGCCGGGCGCCCCCTTGAACCACAGCTTGCCCAGTTGCAAGGCGGCCGTGGCGTCGCCAGCCTGGGCGGCGCGCTGCAGCCAGTCGCGGCCTTCGGCCACCGAGCGGGCATCGCCACGTTGCACGAGCACCCGCCCCAGCAGAGGCATGGCCGGTGTCAGCCCATTGCGCGCGAGGTTGCGCAGCACGGTGGTGGCGTGTTCATCGCGGGCTTGGGCCTGGGCGCCCCAATGGATCAACTCGGCCTCTGACGGGGCCGTGTCGACCTGGCTGAGCAGGCCCCAAACTCCCCAGGCGGCCAGCAGCAGAGGCAGCCCGGCCACGGCCCAGACCCGCAGCGGGGTTGACGGGGCCGATGAGGGCGCCGATGAGGGCGCAGACAGCGTCAATGCGGCGTTCATTTGCTCAGGTCGATGGCGTAGTCGGCCAGGTTCTTGCCGCTGCCGTCATCGCTGTTGACCGCGCTGATGCCGGTCAGACCGGCGGCCGTGGCCAGGGCCAGTTTGCCGGGGGCCGATTTGAAGGTGACCCGACCGGCCGTGCTGACCGGTGTGAAGCGCCAGCTGCGGTCGCTGCCGTTGCTGGCCCGGGTGATGGTCTTGGTGGTCTTGATGTAGTTGATCAGCACATCGCGGTTGGCGTCCGGCGAGGCGTAGATCGTCTTGCTGCCGTCCAGGCCCGGGAAATTGCCGCCACCGCTGGCGCGGTAGTTGTTGGTGGCCACGATGAAGTAGGCCGCAGGGTCGATGGCCTTGCCTTTGTAGCTCAGGTTCTTGATGCGGCTGCCCTGGGCCTGGGTCACGTCGATCTCGTAGCGGATGTCGGGCGAGGTGAACATGTCGAAGTTGTAGCCGGGGTAGCTGCTCACCAGGGCCTGGTCGGTGCTCAGGGTGGGATTGATGCGGTTGAAGCGGGTGGCGGCGGTTTCGAGCCAGGCCTTGATGTCGCTGCCCTGCACCCGCACGGCGTACACGGTGTTGGGGTACAGGTACAGGTCGGCCGCGTTGTTGATGGCCACGTTGCCGCTGGCCACGTCAGTGAAGTCGCTGCCGCCGGCAAAGCCGCTCTTGAAAGGCGCGCTGACCGAGAGCACCGGCAGCGAGGCGTATTGCGGCAGGTTGGCTGCCACATAGGCCGCCACATACGAAGCCTGGGCCTGGTTCACCACCTCGATGGCGCCGGGGTCGCCCACATCGGCGAAATACGACGCCATGTTGAAGTCGGTGCTGCCGACGGGTGTCTTGACATATTGGATGGTGGCGGCATGTTCGCTGGCGATGGCGCTGGCCACGGCGGGGTCGACGGCCACGTAGCTCTTGTCGGCGTTCTGGGTGCTGCGGGCTTCGACGGTGGTGCCGGTGGTGTCCACGGTCCACTTGCTGCCGTTGTGCACCAGTTGCAGTTTGATCACCCCCAGGTGCTTGCCCCAGAAGTTGGCCATCACGGTGGGCACGCCGTTGACCGTGCCCTTGACCTTGTCCACGCCGGGCAGGTTGAACTGGGCCACGGTGCTGGTGGCACTCGGGAAGATCTGGTGCGAGTGGCCGATCAGCATGGCGTCGATGCCGGGCACCTTGGAAAGGTGCCAGTTGCCGTTTTCCATCGTGGGGTCGTAGCTGCTGTTGTCCAGCCCGCCGTGCGAGATGGCCACCACCAGATCGGCACCCTTGCTGCGCATCTCGGGCACGTACTTCTGTGCCGTTTCGACCAGACCTTCGGTGTAGACCTTGCCGTCCAGCCAGCGCTTGTCCCAGGACAGGATGGTGGGCGGGGTGAACCCGATGATGCCGATGTTGACCGGGACCTGCACCGTGCTGCCATCGGGGGCGGTAGCCGTCAGGGTCTTGGTGATGATCTGGTAGGGGTTGAACAGCGGGGCCTTGGTCTTGGCGCTGTACACATTGGCCAGCACCTGCGGGAAGTTCGGGCCGGTACAGCGTGTGCTGCCATTGCTCACGCCGTCGACCTGGAAGGCGCTGCCGGTGACCTGGTTCAGGTAGGGCAGGCCGTAGTTGAACTCGTGGTTGCCGATGCCGCCGCCGTCGTACTTGCTCTGGTTCATGACCTTGTAGATGGCCAGCGACTGGTTGCAGGCCACCGGGTTGATCAAGGCCTGGTAGTCGGACAAGGCGGTGCCCTGGATGGTGTCGCCGTTGTCCAACAGCACCGTGTTGGCGAATTCGGCGCGGGCCTTGTTGATCAGGGTGGCCACGCGCTCATAGCCGAGCGAGGTGTCCTCGGCCAGCTTGAAGTAGTCGTAGCTCATCACGTTGGTGTGCAGGTCGGTGGTCTCCAGCAGGGCCAGGCTGGCCTTGGTGTTGGCTGCCACCACGGGGCCACCGTTGGAGCCGCCGCAGGCGACCAGGGCCAGGGTGGTTGCGCCCAGCAGGCCTGCGGTGCAGGCGTGGCGCATCGAATGAGCAACAGGTTTGTACATCTCGCATCCCTCCGGGTTTTGTATCCAGTGCGTAAAGAACTGGACTGTGGTGGGTCTGCGTGACATGGCTTTGACGGGCCGATGACACGGGCCGAATCAGATGTCCGTTTCGGACGGCCGTGTCGGGCCTGTCGCACAATCGCTGTTTTGCTTGCGCCTGTGTGGGCGCCCCGACGCCGTGTCTTCTTCCCTTCTTTCATCCACACCGTTTGAAGCCGCCATCCTCGACCTGGATGGCACCTTGGTGAACACCCTGGGCGACTTTGCCGAGGCCCTCAACCGCATGCTGGCCGAATTGCAATTGCCCGCCATCGAGGCGCAGCGCATCGAGCACATGGTGGGCAAGGGCTCAGAGCACCTGCTGCGCACCGTGCTGGCCCATGTGCTCAGTGATGGGCCGTCCGGCGCGGGCCAGGTTGAGTCGCTGTACCCGGATGCCTGGAGCAGCTACCAGCGGCACTACCTGGCCATCAACGGCTCGTGTTCGAGCGTCTACCCCGGCGTGCTGGCGGGCCTGGACGAGCTGAAGGCACGCGGCTGGCGCCTGGCCTGCCTGACCAACAAGCCCTTGTCTTTTGCCCGCCCCTTGTTGCAGGCCAAAGGGTTGGACGGGTATTTCAGCGAGGTGTTTGGCGGCGATTCATTCGAACGCAAGAAGCCGCACCCGCTGCCGCTGCAGAAGACCTGCGCCGCCCTGCGCAGCGAGCCTGGCCGCACCCTGATGGTGGGCGACTCGAGCAACGATGCCCAGGCCGCACGCGCTGCCGCTTGTCCTGTGGTGCTGGTGACCTATGGCTACAACCATGGCGAGCCCATCCGGGCGGTTGATGCGGATGGGTTTGTGGATTCTCTGGACCAGTTGAGCGCCTTGTTGGGCTGAGGCGCTTTCAACGCCTGCATTCAGAAGCTGGTCCAGTCCTCGTCGCCACCGGAGGCGGTCTTGGCGGCCGCTGCCGGCTCGCTGGCTGCCGCCTTGGTGCTGGTCGAGGCTTCAGCGTTGCGCGAGGCGGAAGCCGCCGGGCTTGCGGCGCCGGTGCGGCGGTCCGAGGCCGGCTGTTGGCGGCGCTCCTGACCCAGGTAGGGGGTGCTGGGTGGCACCGCCGATCGGGTCGCCCGAGGGGCGCTGACCTCGATGGCCCGTCCCTGGCTGGCACTGAGCTTGAACACGGCCACGGCGTCCACCAGCAGGCCGGCCTGGTTGCGCAGGCTGGCGGCGGCCGCGGCCGATTGTTCGACCAAAGCGGCGTTTTGCTGGGTGGCCTGGTCCATCTGCATCACCGCCTCGCCCACCTGGGCCACGCCCGAGCTTTGTTCGGAGCTGGCGGCGCTGATCTCGCCCACGATGTCGGTCACCCGGCGGATGGCGGAGACCACCTCGGTCATGGTGGCGCCCGCCCGGTCCACCAGGTGGCTGCCTTGCTCCACCCGTTCCACACTGGCGCCGATCAGGCTCTTGATCTCCTTGGCTGCGTCGGCGCTGCGCTGGGCCAGACTGCGCACCTCGCTGGCCACCACGGCAAAACCGCGGCCTTGCTCGCCAGCCCGGGCGGCCTCCACCGCTGCGTTCAAAGCCAGGATGTTGGTCTGGAAGGCAATGCCGTCGATCACGCCGATGATGTCGGAGATCTTGCGTGAGCTTTCGTTGATGCCCTTCATGGTGTCGACCACCTCGGCCACCACCTCACCGCCCTGGGTGGCCACGGTGGAGGCGTTCACCGCCAACTGGTTGGCGGCCCGGGCGTTGTCGGCGTTCTGGCGCACGGTGGAGCCCAGCTCTTCCATCGAGGCGGCGGTTTGCTCCAGGGCCGAAGCCTGGTGCTCGGTGCGTGCCGACAGGTCGTTGTTGCCCTGTGCGATTTCTGCGCTGGCCGTGGCCACCCCTTCGGCATTGCGGCGCACGTCGGCCACCAGGGCGGCCAGTCGGCCTTGCATGTCGGCCAGGGCCCGCAGCAACTGGCCGGTTTCGTCCTGTGCCCCGGTCGGGATCTGAAGGGCCAGATCGCCGTGGGCAATGGCGGTGGCCGCGTCCACCGCTTGTTGCACGGGGCGGGTGATGGAGCGGGTGGCGGCCCAGGCCATGAAGGCTCCCAGCACCACGGCCAGGGCGGCCGCAGCCATCAGCAGGATGCGGCTGGTCTGGGCCAGGGCGGCATTGCGTTCCTGCCCTTGGGTCAGTTGGCTGGCCATGCGCTTGCGCAGGCCATCCAGTTTGGCCAGGTAGCCGTCGGCCATCGGGTGCAGCTGCGAATCGATCATGCTGTTGATGTCTTCACCCATGGACTGCAGCTTGGCCAGTTCGACCCGCTTGTTGCGGTAGGCCTCCCGAACCTGGCGGATGTCAGCCAGCTGGGCCTTGCCCTCGTCGTCCTGCAGCAGTTCTTCCAGCCGCTTGATCTTGCCGGCCGTGCCGCTGGAGGTGGCTTCGATCTCCTTTTTGAGGCGCTCGATGTAGGTGCTGTCCACGGCACGCAGTTGGGCTTCGGTGCGGGCCCAGTTGATGCGGATGTCCGAGGCCCAGTCGTCCACCAGGGTCTGCTGCTCCATCTCGACCGTGGCGACGTGCTCGCCTGCTTGCTGCAAGGCCGTGATGCGTTGCACGCCAAAGCCCGCCACCAGCAAGGTGATCAGCAAGATGGTGGCAAAGGCGATGGCCAGGCGGGCGCCGATTTTGAGGTTGTTGTAGTTCATGGTCTGACAGCGGTAACGGGCAAAGAGACGAGCGAAGTGATGGGTTCAGGCTGCGGGGATCAGGAAGGCTTGCCCAACAGCGCATCCTTGAGTTTCCAGTCGGCCGGGTTGGGCCCCAGCCAGATGCGCAGCAAGGCATTGAAGAAGGCGGCCTCTTTGAACGGCGCCCCTTGAACCTTGCCCCGCACCGTGAGGGTGGCGCCGCTGTCGGGCAGCCAGTCGACCGTGAAGGTGTCGCCTGCGGCGAGTTTCTTTTGTTCGCCAAAGATCTCGCCCATGCGGATCAAGCCGGGGATCAGGTGCGACATCTCGCCCTTGGGCGCGTTGTCTTCCACGCCGCGGGTGAACAGCTTGCCCAGTTCGTTGGCATCGATTTCACGCAGCATGGTGATGCTGATGCGCTTGGCGCCAGGGGCGGCCAGCACCTCTTCGGGGCTGCTGGCTTTGCGCTCCAGGTACAAGCCCATGGCGTAGACCCTGAAGACGGCCTTGTAACGGGCCCCTGCGCCGTTGAGGCTGAGCTTGTGCCCTTGCAATTCGATGGGGTCGTCGAAGCTGACGCCCTGCACCGTGGTGGGGGCGGCCTGCAAAAGCAGCGGCCAGGCCAGGCAGGCGCTCAAGGCGATGGTGCGAAATCGGAGGCTCATGGGTGTCGATGACGGAAGATCAGCCCGGATCGGTGGGCCTGATCGTTGAGTTTGCAGTCTCCCCGTGTCGGTCGGTTTGACGCAACAGGGTTTTCGATGGGGGCGGGCGTCGCCTGAGCGACTGGCGCGCCGGAGTGGCTGGCAGGTTTGCTACACTCTGCCGACATGTTCATTCACCGCACGTTCATCACAGGTTGCAGCGACCGGGGAGCCTGGCCCTGGCGCAAGCCATTTCACGTGCACCACTGACCAAGCATGTCCGGGCAGCGCCGGCATGCGCCCGGGGGCTCCTTTTGGCGGAGCCTGTTGAGATGAATGAACGCGGCACCTTTCCTTTGAACTGCGGTGCCGCCAGAGCTGGAGGCTCATTGCCGTGATCACCGAACTTGAATTCAAGAGCCTTGCCTTGCAGGGCTTCAACCGCATCCCTTTGATTGCCGAGGCGTTTGCGGATCTGGAAACCCCCCTGTCCCTGTACCTGAAGCTGGCCCATGCCCGTGACGGAGGCCGCTACAGCTTTTTGCTGGAGTCGGTGGTCGGGGGTGAGCGTTTCGGCCGCTACAGCTTCATCGGCCTGCCTGCCCGCACCTTGCTGCGGGCCAGCGGCTTTGGCGATGAAGCCAAGACCGAGGTGGTGCGCGATGGCGTGGTCATCGAGACCGCCCAGGGCAACCCGCTGGATTTCATTGCCGAGTACCAGAAGCGCTTCAAGGTGGCGCTGCGCCCTGGCTTGCCGCGTTTCTGCGGTGGCCTGGCGGGGTATTTCGGCTACGACGCGGTGCGCTACGTCGAGAAGAAGCTCGAGAAGACCTGCCCGCCTGACACCCTGGGCACGCCCGACATCCTGCTGCTGCAATGCGAAGAGCTGGCCGTGATCGACAACCTGTCGGGCAAGCTGTACCTGATTGTCTATGCCGACCCAGCCACGCCCGAGGCCTTTGCCAATGCCAAGAAGCGCCTGCGGGATCTGAAGGATCAGCTCAAGTACTCCGTCAGTGCCCCGGTGGTGAAGGCCACCCAGGGTTATCCGGCTGAGCGCGACTTTGTCAAGGTCGACTACCTGGTGGCCGTGGAGAAGGCCAAGGAACTGATTGCCGCCGGCGATTTCATGCAGGTGCAGGTGGGGCAGCGCATCAAGAAGCGCTACACCGAAAGCCCGCTGTCGCTGTACCGTGCGCTGCGTTCGCTCAACCCCTCGCCCTACATGTACTACTACCACTTCGGAGATTTCCATGTGGTGGGCGCATCGCCTGAGATCCTGGTGCGCCAGGAGCGCGTCGAGATCGATGGCCGCGAAGAGCAGAAGATCACCATCCGCCCCCTGGCCGGCACACGCCCACGGGGCGCCACGCCCGAGAAAGACAAGGCGGCCGAGGTCGAACTCATCAACGACCCCAAGGAGCGCGCCGAGCACGTGATGCTGATCGACCTGGCACGCAACGACATCGGGCGCATCGCCAAGATCGGCTCGGTCAAGGTGACCGAGGCCTTCGTGGTGGAGCGCTACAGCCATGTGATGCACATCGTGAGCAATGTCGAAGGCACGCTGAACGATGGCATGGGTGCCATTGACGTGCTGAAGGCCACCTTCCCGGCGGGCACCCTCACGGGGGCGCCCAAGGTGCACGCCATGGAGTTGATCGACCAACTCGAGCCCACCAAGCGCGGGCTGTACGGCGGTGCCTGTGGCTACATCAGCTATGCGGGCGACATGGATGTGGCCATCGCCATCCGCACCGGCCTGATCAAGGACCAGACGCTGTATGTGCAGGCTGCGGCCGGCGTGGTGGCGGATTCGGTGCCCGAGATGGAATGGAGAGAAACAGAACACAAGGCCCGTGCACTGTTGCGCGCGGCTGAACTCGTTGAAGAAGGCCTGGAGTGAACGCCATGACGAACAAGATCAAGCTCCTCATGGTGGACAACTACGATTCGTTCACCTTCAACATCGTGCAGTATTTCGGCGAATTGGGTGCCGAGGTCGAGGTGTTCCGCAACGACGAGATCACGCTCGAGGGCATTGCGGCCCGGGCGCCGGACCGGCTGGTGATTTCGCCAGGCCCGTGTTCGCCTGCCGAGGCGGGTATCTCGGTGGCTGCGATCCAACATTTCGCCGGCAAGCTGCCGATTCTTGGCGTGTGCCTGGGTCACCAGGCCATCGGGGCGGCCTTTGGCGGCCGGATCATCCGGGCTCAGGAGCTCATGCATGGCAAGACCAGTGTGATCACCACCACGCAAGAAGGCGTGTTTGCCGGGCTGCCCGAGAAGTTCACGGTGAACCGTTACCACTCGCTGGCCATCGAGCGCAGCAGCTGCCCGGCCGACCTCAAGGTGACCGCCTGGACGGATGATGGCGAGATCATGGGGGTGCGCCACCAGTCTCTGGACATCGAGGGCGTGCAGTTCCACCCCGAGTCCATCCTGACCGAGCATGGGCACGCCATGCTCAAGAACTTCCTGGTGCGGTCATGAGCGCCTTGATGCGGTTGCGGCGCCGCAGCCGCTGCGCTCTGGCTGCCATGCCGGGGCGCGACCGCGTTCAACGCTGAAACGGGAGCAGTGCCATGCCGGATTCCCATCACCTGCTGCTGTTTGTGCTGGCCGGCTGGCTGCTGAACCTCACGCCGGGGCCCGATGTGCTGTACATCGTCTCCCATGCCCTGCGCTCCGGGGTGCGTGCCGGGGTGGTGGCCGGCCTGGGCATCACCGGGGGCTGCTTTGTCCACATCGCCGCGGCCTCGGTGGGGGTGGGGGCCTTGCTGGCCACATCGGCCACGGCCTTCACCTTGCTCAAGTGGCTGGGGGCGGGCTATTTGCTGTGGATGGGCTTGCGCATGCTGCTGGCCCGGGCGGTTGATTCGAGCCTGGTGCAGAAGGCCGAAGCCGCTTCACCCGAGCGCGCCACCCAGAGCCTGAGGCAGGTCTTCATGGGCGGTTTCTGGACCAATGTGCTCAACCCCAAGGTGGCGATTTTCTTTCTCGCCTTCGTGCCGCAGTTCATTGCGCCAGGCACCGACAACAAGGCGCTGGCATTTGTGCTGCTCGGGGTCTTGTTCAACCTCAACGCCATTCCGGTCAATCTGGCCTGGGCGCTGGCTGCGGCCTGGATGGCTCGCCGCCTGGGCGCTGTGCAGCGTGGCTTGCAGTGGCTCGATCGCGTGGCCGGGGCGATGTTCATCGGCTTCGGCCTCAAGCTGGCTTTTTCGGATCGTCCCGCGCCTTGAGCGCGATACGCCATGACCTCTCAGGAGATTTCCATGCCCATCACCCCTCAGGAAGCGCTGCAGCGCACCATCGAGCACCGCGAGATTTTTCACGACGAGATGCTCGAACTCATGCGCGCCATCATGCGTGGCGAGTTGTCGCCGGTGATGACGGCGGCCCTCATCACCGGGTTGCGCGTGAAGAAAGAAACCATCGGCGAGATCACCGCGGCCGCGCAGGTCATGCGGGAGTTCTCGACCAAGGTGCATGTGGCCGACAAGACCCACCTGGTGGACATCGTCGGCACCGGGGGGGATGGCTCGCACACTTTCAACATCAGCACCTGCTCGATGTTTGTGGCCGCCGCCGCGGGGGCCAAGGTCAGCAAGCATGGCGGGCGCAGTGTGTCGAGCAAGTCGGGCAGTGCCGACGTGCTGGAGGCGCTGGGCGTCAACATCAACCTCACGCCAGAGGCGATTGCCCGCTGCGTTCAGCAAACCGGCATCGGCTTCATGTTCGCCCCCAATCACCACCCGGCCATGAAAAACGTGGCGGCAGTGCGCAAGGAGCTGGGCGTGCGCACCATCTTCAACATCCTTGGGCCGCTGACCAACCCGGCCGAGGCGCCGAACATCCTCATGGGGGTGTTCCACCCTGATCTGGTGGGCATCCAGGTGCGTGCCTTGCAGCGCCTCGGTGCCGAGCATGCCGTGGTGGTCTACGGGCGCGATGGCATGGACGAGGTCAGCCTGGGCGCGGCCACCCTGGTGGGCGAACTCAAGGATGGCGAAGTGCGTGAGTACGAGATCCATCCCGAGGACTTCGGTCTGCCCATGGCCAGCAACCGGGCCCTGAAGGTGGACACGCCGGAACAATCCCGTGAGTTGCTGCTCGCGGTGCTGGACAACAGCCCGGACCCGGCCGTGCGGGCGGCGCGCGATATCGTGTTGCTGAACGCGGGTGTGGCACTGTATGCCGCCAACGTGGTGCCTTCGATGACCGAAGGCCTGCAGCGTGCCCGTGCCGCGCTGGAGTCGGGTGCCGCGCGCACCAAGCTCAACGAGTTGGTGGCCACGGCCAAGGCCCTCACGCCAGCACTCTGAGGCCCGAGCGATGAGCCTGTGGCAAGACCCCGGCACCTGGATCGCTCTGGGTGTTTCAGCGCTTTTTGTGGGCGTTGGCTGGGGTTTGCACCGGGTGTTTCCGAAAATTTTGAAAAACGGCTCTCTGAGCCCGCAAGAACATGAGTGATATTCTGAACAAAATAGTGGCCGTCAAGCACGAGGAGGTGGCTGCCGGCCTGAAGAAGGTGCCCTTGGCCGCCATGCGTGCCGATGCCGAAAGCCGGGTGCTGACGCGCGATTTCGTCGGCGCCATGCGGGCCAAGATGGCTGCAGGTCAGGCTGCGGTGATTGCCGAGGTCAAGAAGGCCAGCCCCTCCAAGGGCGTGCTGCGGGCTGACTTCATTCCGGCGGACATTGCGCAAAGCTACGCCGAGCATGGCGCAGCCTGCCTGTCGGTGCTGACAGACAAGCAGTTCTTCCAGGGCAGCGTGGATTACCTCAAGCAGGCCCGAGCTTCCTGCGCTTTGCCTGTGCTGCGCAAGGATTTCATGATCGATCCGTACCAGGTCTACGAAGCCCGGGTGATGGGCGCCGACTGCATCCTGCTGATTGCGGCCATCCTGGACGATGCCCAGATGGCCGACCTGGAGGCCATCGCCCGCAGTCTGGACATGGCCGTGCTGGTCGAAGTGCACGATCGCCCCGAACTGGAGCGTGCCTTGCGCCTCAAGACCCCGCTGGTGGGTATCAACAACCGCAATCTGCGCACCTTCGAAGTCAGCCTGGACACCACCTTGGGCATGCTGGCCGATGTGCCGGCAGACCGATTGCTGGTGACGGAGTCGGGCATCTTGGGGCCGGCGGACGTGCAGCGCATGCGTGAGGCTCACGTGCACGCTTTCCTGGTGGGCGAGGCCTTCATGCGGGCCAACGATCCCGGCGAGGCGCTGGCGCATCTGTTTGCCTGATGGGATCTTGGAGGACGGAATGTCGAAGTTGATCGACGCCGCCGAGCGGCCTGTACCCGACCAACTGGGATCGGCCAACCCGGCCGATTGGCCTGTGGCAGGCGGGTGGCAAGCACTGGTGAATGAGTTCTTTGCTGCGCCTGCTGGCGTGCAATTGCTGAACTTTCTACAGCAACGTCTGCAAGACGGTGCCACGGTGTTCCCGCCCCAGCCACTGCGGGCACTGCTGCTCACACCGCCAGAGGCGGTGCGCGTCGTCATCCTGGGGCAGGACCCCTACCATGGGCGCGGCCAGGCGGAGGGCTTGGCCTTTTCGGTGGCTCCGGGCGTGCCCCTGCCGCCGTCGTTGCGCAATATCTTCAAGGAGCTGCAACGGGATCTGGGGACTCCGTTCCCGGCGTTCCCGTCGCCCGGAGGGAGCCTGGTCCGTTGGGCGCAGCAAGGTGTGTTGTTGCTCAACACCTGCCTGACGGTGGAGGAGGGCCAGCCCGCCAGTCATGCCGGTCGCGGCTGGGAGCTGCTGACCGATGCAGTGATCCGGCATGTGGCGCAGGGGCCTCGCCCGGTGGTCTTCATGCTGTGGGGTGCGCACGCACAGAGCAAGCGCCCCATGATCGACGCCTCACGTCACCTGGTGCTTTTGTCCAATCATCCTTCGCCTTTGTCGGCGCTGCGACCTCCAGCACCTTTCATCGGGTGTGGGCATTTCTCCCAGGCCCGGGCCTGGCGCGACCAGCACGCGAGCGGCGGCTGACGGCATTCCGCCCGGAACTCAAGGTTTGGGCAGGCGCAGGGTGGCGCGCACGCCCACGTCATCGACGTGGCGCTTCAACCAGTGTTTTGCGGCCTCCTTCCCCATGTTGAAGAGGCGTTCGATCATGTCACCATCGGTGGCCACCTTGCTGGATGCCGGCAGGTCTTCCAAGCCCTGGCCGCCATCGATACGGTGCAGGCGGATGCGTCGATAGTCTTCGCCCTCCTGCATGCGGCCTCGTTCGATCAACTGGTTGATGAATTCCACGTTTCGCATCTGGTCGAGCAGGCTGGCGTTGAAGGTCAACTCATTCACCCGATCCAGGATGTCCTGCTGTGAGTGCGGTGTTTCGTGGCGTTGCAGGGGGTTGATCTGCACGACCAGGATGTCTTGCGCGTCACATTGCTTGATCAGCGGAATCAGCGGCGGGTTGCTGGAATAGCCACCATCCCAGAATGGCTCGCCGTCGATTTCGACGGTCCGGAACACCATGGGCAGGCAGGTCGACGCCATGACGGCCTGCAAGTCGAGTTGTCGGCCGGAAAAGACCTTGGCCAGCCCCGTGCGCACATGGGTTGCAGATACAAATACACGGGGTGAGTGCAGCCGTGCCAGGCCTTCAAAGTCGATGTGGGTCGCCAGCAATTTGCGCAGGGGGTTGATGTCCATCGGATTCATCTGCGATGGCGACATCCACGGGGCCATGGCGCTTTGCAGCATGTGCCCACCCATGCTGGTGTTGAGCATCATGTGCATCACACTCTGGGTCAGGGCCCCGACGCTGCCCAGCGCCACCACGCCCTCCCAGACCCGCCGCAGTGTCTGCCGCGCAGACGCACGGATGGCCTGGCGCTCATCGTCACCTGGCGGGTGGCCCAGATAGCCTTGGGCGAGCGCAATGGCATTGATGGCGCCGGCACTGGCCCCGCTGATGCCGTCGAAATCGAAGCGGCCATCTTCGAGCAGCGCATCCAACACGCCCCAGGTGAAGGCGCCATGAGCCCCTCCGCCTTGAAGTGCAAGACTCAGGCGCTTGGGCGGCTCCGCAGGAGTGGGGAAGGTGTACATGCGGTCATGCTGACACGATTTGTGCACTGCAACATAAAAAGTTGGGCTCAATTGAAGAAATTTGTTCGGAATGCCCAAAGAGGCCTGAAAAAAAGGTCATAATCATGGTCTCGCAAGTTCATCAGGACATGCGGCTCGAACGGAAAGTAAGGCGGCTTAAAAAACTGTGTTATAGTTCGAGATTCGCTGGAGGGGTGCCCGAGTGGCTAAAGGGGGCAGACTGTAAATCTGTTGGCTTACGCCTACGCTGGTTCGAATCCAGCCTCCTCCACCAGTGAGTGAATTGATGTGAGTGGCGATCAAAAGCGCCGGTAGTGTCGGGAGAAATCCTGTCATTGTTTGGCGGGAGTAGTTCAATGGTAGAACCCTAGCCTTCCAAGCTAATGACGCGGGTTCGATTCCCGTCTCCCGCTCCAGCATCGGTTTGCGAGAGTAGTTTTTTTGAAGTGCCTGGTGGCCTTCAGATGCCCATGTGGCTCAGTGGTAGAGCACTCCCTTGGTAAGGGAGAGGTCGCGGGTCCGATTCCCGCCATGGGCACCACGTTCTTCGGCGCCCCCTGTCAGGGGGCGCTTTGACCCTTGTTGTGTTGATTTAGGTATTTTTTTTCGGAGTCGAAAAAATGGCAAAAGGCAAGTTTGAACGTACCAAGCCGCACGTGAACGTCGGCACCATCGGTCACGTTGACCACGGCAAGACCACCCTGACGGCTGCGATCGCTACCGTTCTGGCAGCCAAGTTCGGCGGCGAAGCCAAGGCTTACGACCAGATCGACGCAGCGCCCGAAGAAAAGGCCCGCGGCATCACGATCAACACCGCCCACGTTGAATACGAAACCGCCAACCGCCACTACGCTCACGTGGACTGCCCCGGCCACGCTGACTATGTGAAGAACATGATCACCGGCGCTGCCCAGATGGACGGCGCTATCTTGGTGTGCTCGGCTGCTGACGGCCCGATGCCCCAAACCCGTGAACACATCCTGCTGTCCCGCCAAGTGGGCGTGCCTTACATCATCGTCTTCCTGAACAAGGCTGACCTGGTGGACGACGCTGAACTGCTGGAACTGGTCGAAATGGAAGTGCGCGAGCTGCTGTCCAAGTACGAATTCCCTGGCGACGACACCCCGATCATCAAGGGTTCGGCACGTCTGGCGCTGGACGGCGACAAGGGCGAACTGGGCGAGCAAGCCATCATGAAGCTGGCCGAAGCTCTGGACACCTACATCCCCACGCCTGAGCGCGCTGTGGACGGTGCTTTCCTGATGCCTGTGGAAGACGTGTTCTCGATCTCGGGTCGTGGCACTGTGGTGACCGGTCGTGTTGAGCGCGGCATCATCAAGGTCGGCGAAGAAATCGAAATCGTGGGTATCAAGCCCACCGTCAAGACCACCTGCACTGGCGTGGAAATGTTCCGCAAGCTGCTGGACCAAGGTCAGGCTGGCGACAACGTCGGCATCTTGCTGCGCGGTACCAAGCGTGAAGACGTCGAGCGCGGCCAAGTGCTGTGCAAGCCGGGCAGCGTCAAGCCGCACACCCACTTCACCGCAGAAATCTACGTTCTGTCGAAGGATGAAGGCGGCCGTCACACCCCGTTCTTCAACAACTACCGTCCTCAGTTCTACTTCCGCACGACCGACGTGACCGGCGCCATCGAGCTGCCGAAGGACAAGGAAATGGTCATGCCTGGCGACAACGTGTCGATCACTGTGAAGCTGATCAACCCCATCGCCATGGAAGAAGGTCTGCGTTTCGCCATCCGTGAAGGTGGCAAGACTGTGGGCGCCGGTGTGGT
>NZ_KB906285.1 GCF_000381265.1 Curvibacter lanceolatus ATCC 14669 | reverse complement strand
TCAACCCCGCCACCCAGGAGGTGCTGGCCGAGGTGGCCAGCGGCGGTGAGGCCGAGGTCCACGCCGCCGTGGCCGCCGCCAAAGCGGCCTTCCCGAAATGGGCCGGCCTGCCCGCCACCGAGCGCGCCAAGCTGATGCGCAAGCTCGGCGAGCTCATCGCCCGCCACGTGCCCGAGATCGCCCAGACCGAGACCAACGACTGCGGCCAGGTCATCTCGCAAACCGGCAAGCAGCTCGTGCCCCGCGCGGCCGACAACTTCAGCTACTTCGCCGAGATGTGCACCCGCGTGGACGGCCACACCTACCCCACCCCCACCCACCTCAACTACACCCTGTTCCACCCCGTGGGCGTGTGCGCCCTCATCAGCCCCTGGAACGTGCCCTTCATGACCGCCACCTGGAAGGTGGCCCCCTGCCTGGCCTTCGGCAACACCGCCGTGCTCAAGATGAGCGAGCTCTCGCCCCTGTCCGCAGCCCGCCTGGGCGAGCTGGCCCTGGAGGCCGGCATCCCCGCCGGCGTGCTCAACATCGTGCACGGCTACGGCAAGCAGGCCGGCGAGCCCCTGTGCAGCCACCCCGATGTGCGCGCCATCAGCTTCACCGGCTCCACCGCCACTGGCAACCGCATCGTGCAAAGCGCGGGCCTCAAAAAGTTCAGCATGGAGCTGGGCGGCAAGAGCCCCTTCGTGATCTTTGCCGACGCCGACCTGGATCGCGCCCTCGACGCCGCCGTGTTCATGATCTTCAGCAACAACGGCGAGCGCTGCACCGCCGGCAGCCGCATCCTGGTGCAAAAGGCCATCTACGCCGACTTTGCCGCCAAGTTCGCCGAGCGCGCCCGCCGCATCACCGTGGGCGACCCGCTGGACGAAAAAACCATCGTGGGCCCCATGATCAGCCAGGCCCACCTGGCCAAGGTGCGCAGCTACATCGAGCTGGGCCCCAAGGAAGGCGCCACGCTGCTGTGCGGCGGCCTGGACCGTCCCGCCTACGCGGCCGCGCTGCCCGAGCGCGTGCAGCGCGGCAACTACGTGTGGCCCACCGTGTTCGCCGACGTGGACAACCGCATGAAGATCGCCCAGGACGAGATCTTCGGCCCCGTGGCCTGCCTGATCCCCTTCGAGGACGAGGCCGACGCCATCCGCATCGCCAACGACACGCAGTACGGCCTCTCCAGCTACGTGTGGACCGAGAACCTGGGCCGCGCCCACCGCATGGCCGCCGCCATCGAGGCCGGCATGTGCTTTGTGAACAGCCAGAACGTGCGCGACCTGCGCCAGCCCTTTGGCGGCACCAAGGCCAGCGGCACCGGGCGCGAGGGCGGCACCTGGAGCTACGAAGTCTTCTGCGAACCGAAGAACGTGGCCGTCTCGCTGGGCAACCACCACATCCCCCATTGGGGAGTTTGAGCCCGCGCTCACCCATCCATCGCCCCCGACACAAGACACAACCAAAGGAGTCAACCATGGGCCAACTCGCGCTTGCCGCCAAGATCACCCACGTCCCCTCGATGTACCTCAGCGAGCTGGACGGCCCGCACAAGGGCTGCCGCCAGGCCGCCATCGATGGCCACCACGAAATCGGCCGCCGCTGCCGCGCGCTGGGCGTGGACACCATCGTGGTGTTCGACACCCACTGGTTGGTCAACTCGGGCTACCACATCAACAACGCGGCGCACTTCAAGGGCATCTACACCAGCAACGAGCTGCCGCACTTCATCAAGAACATGCCGTATGAGTACGACGGCAACCCGGCCCTGGGTGATCTGCTGGCCCGCGCCGCCACGGCAGCCGGCGTGCCCACCCGTGCCCACCCCGACACCACGCTGAACCTGGAGTACGGCACCCTGGTGCCGATGCGCTACATGAACCCCGACCGCCACTTCAAGGTGGTGTCGGTGTCGGCGCTGTGCACGGTGCACAACCTGGCCGACAGCGCCCGCCTGGGCCGCGCCCTGCGCGAGGCCGTGGAGCGCGACTACGACGGCAAGGTGGCCTTTTTTGCCAGCGGCTCGCTGAGCCACCGCTTTGCCCAGAACGGGGTGGCCGAAGAATTCATGCACAAGATGTGGAGCCCCTACCTCGAAGAGTTCGACCACCACGTGGTCGAGATGTGGAAGAAGGGCGACTGGAAGACCTTCTGCGCCCTGCTGCCCGAGTACGCAGACAAGGGCCACGGCGAGGGCTTCATGCACGACACCGCCATGCTGCTGGGCGCCCTGGGCTGGGACGCCTACAGCGCCGGTGTCGAGGTGGTGACCCCGTTCTTCCCGAGTTCGGGCACGGGCCAGATCAACGCCATCTTTCCGGTTCAGCCCCTCGCGGCCTGAACACGGCCACGCCATCACAACAAGAGCACAGGACCCCACCCACCATGCTGCCCCCAACCACCCTGGAAGCCCTGGCCCAGGAGCTCTACCACGCCCGCAAGGCGCGCACCCCGCTGCGCCACTTCTCGGCCCGCCACCCCGGGATGACCATCGCCGACGGCTATGCCATCCAGCGCGAGTGGGTCAAGCTCGAACAGGCCGATGGCCGCCGCATCAAGGGCCGCAAGATCGGCCTGACCTCGCGCGCCATGCAGATGGCCAGCCAGATCACCGAGCCCGACTACGCGCCCTTGATGGACGACATGTTTTTTGACAACGGCACCGACATCCCGGCCGCGCGCTTCATTGCGCCGCGGGTGGAGGTGGAGCTGGCCTTCATCCTCGGCAAGCCCCTGAAAGGCCCCGAGGTGACCCTGTTCGAGGTGCTGTCGGCCACCGACTACGTGGTGCCCGCCATCGAGATCATCGATGCCCGCATCGAGCAGTTCGACCGCGACACCCGGGCCCCGCGCAAGGTGTTCGACACCATCTCCGACTTTGCCGCCAACGCGGGCGTGGTGCTGGGTGGCCGCCCGGTCAAACCGCTGGATGTGGACCTGCGCTGGGTGGGCGCCCTGTTGCACAAGAACGGCGTGATCGAAGAAACCGGCCTGGCCGCCGCCGTGCTGAACCACCCCGCCACCGGCGTGGCCTGGCTGGCCAACAAGATCGCCCCGCATGGCGAGCAGCTCAATGCGGGCGATGTGGTGCTGGCGGGCTCGTTCACCCGGCCCACACCGGCCAAGGCCGGCGACGCGTTTCATGCCGACTACGGGCCGCTGGGCTCGGTGTCCTTCCGCTTTGTGTGAGGCCACCGATGCAAGCCCTGAGCCCCAACCTGTTCAAGCGTGCCCTGCAACAGGGCCAGACCCAGATCGGCCTGTGGGTCGGCCTGGCCGACGACAACGTGGCCGAGGCCCTGGCCGGCTGCGGCTTTGATTGGCTGCTGCTCGATGCCGAGCACGGCCCCAACGATGTGCGCACCGTGCTGTCGCAGCTGCGCGCCGTGGCGCCCTACCCCGTGCACCCGGTGGTGCGCCCGGTGGAAGGCCGCACTGCCCTGGTCAAGCAGTACCTCGATGTGGGTGCCCAGACCCTGCTGGTGCCCATGATCGACAACGCCGAGCAGGCACGCCAGATGGTGCGCGCCATGCGCTACGCCCCGGCCGGGGTGCGCGGCATGGGCGCCGCCCTGGCCCGCGCCTCGCGCTGGAACCAGGTGCCCCAATACGTGCACCTGGCCGACGACGAGATGTGTCTTCTGGTGCAGGCCGAAACCACCGAAGCCCTGAGCCACCTGGCCGAGATCGCCCAGGTGGACGGGGTGGACGGCGTGTTCTTCGGCCCGGCCGACCTGTCGGCCTCGATGGGCTACCGCGGCCAGGCCAACCACCCCGCCGTGCAACAGGCCATCACCGAGGGCATTGCCACCGTGCGCGCTGCCGGCAAGGCCGCCGGCATTTTGATGGCCGACCCGGTGCAGGCCCGCCACTACCTGGCCGCCGGCGCGCAGTTTGTGGCCGTGGGCGTGGACACCACCTTGCTGGTGGGTGCCGCCAGCGCCCTGGCCCGCAGCTACAAGCCCGCCACCGAGCCGGCCCCAACCGCAGCCCCCACCGGCAGCAGCCCCTACTGAACCAACCCACCATGCTGACCCTGCAAGACCCCAGCCTGCTGAAGCAGGCCAACCTCATCAACGGCCACTGGGTGGCCGCCCGCAACGGTGCCACGCTGCCCGTGCACAACCCGGCCACAGGCGAGCTGATCGCCCACATCCCCGACGTGGGTGCCGACCAGACCCGCGAGGCCATCGAATCGGCCCAGGCCGCCTACCTGCTCTGGAAAGAGCGCACGGCCGAAGACCGCGCCCGCATCCTGCGCCGCTGGTTCGAGCTGATGCTGCAGCACCAGGACGACCTGGCCCTGCTGATGACCAGCGAGCAAGGCAAGCCCCTGAGCGAGGCGCGCGGCGAGATCGGCTACGCGGCCTCGTACATCGAGTGGTATGCCGAAGAGGCGCGGCGCGTGTACGGCGAGATCATCCCCTCGCCCTGGCCCGACAAGCGCCTGTTGGTCACGCGTGAGCCCGTGGGCGTGTGCGCCGCCATCACGCCCTGGAACTTCCCGGCTGCCATGATCACGCGCAAGGTGGCCCCGGCCCTGGCCGCGGGTTGCAGCATCATCGTCAAGCCCGCCACCCAGACCCCGCTAAGCGCCCTGGCCATGGCCGAGCTGGCCCAGCGCGCCGGGGTGCCGGCCGGGGTGTTCAACGTACTCACGGGCGGCGCCCGCCCCATCGGGGCCGAGCTGACCGCCAGCCCGCTGGTGCGCAAGCTGACCTTCACCGGCTCGACCGAGGTGGGCCGGCTGCTGGCCGCCCAGTGCGCGCCCACGCTCAAGAAGCTGTCGCTGGAGCTGGGCGGCAACGCGCCCTTCATCGTGTTCGAAGACGCCGACCTGGACCAGGCGGTGATCGGGGCCCTGGCCTCCAAGTACCGCAACACCGGGCAGACCTGTGTGTGCGCCAACCGCTTTCTGGTGCACGACAGCGTGTACGACGCCTTTGCCGCCAAGCTGGCCGCCGCCGTGCGCGCACTCAAGGTAGGCAACGGGCTGGATGCCGACGTGGGCCAAGGCCCGCTGATCGACGAGCCCGCCCTGGCCAAGGTCGAAGAGCTGGTGGCCGATGCGGTGGCCGGGGGCGCCCAGGTGCTGACCGGGGGCCGGCGCCATGCGCTGGGCCGCACCTTCTACGAGCCCACCATCCTGACCGGGGTGAGCCCGGCCATGCGCCTGGCGCAAGAGGAGATCTTTGGCCCGGTGGCGCCGCTGTTCCGCTTCCACACCGAGGCCGAAGCCCTGCAGATGGCCAACGACACCGAGTTCGGCCTGGCCGCCTATTTCTACACCCGCGACTCGGCCCGCACCTGGCGTGTGGGCGCCGCCCTGCAGTACGGCATGGTGGGCATCAACTCGGGCCTGATCTCCACCGCCGTGGCGCCCTTTGGCGGCGTCAAACAGTCGGGCTATGGCCGAGAAGGCGCGCGCCAGGGCCTGGAGGAGTACCTGCACACCAAGTACCAGTGCCTGGCCTGAGGCCGGCGGCTCGTGCCGCTTTCTGATTTTTCTGCTTCCAACCACCCTTCAATACAAGAGAGACACCATGACAACAAGCCGGAGACTTTTCACCACCCTCGCGCTGGCCGGCGCCAGCCTGCTGGCCCTGGGCGCAGCCCAGGCCCAGCCCAGCAGCTACCCCAGCAAGCCGATCCGCTGGGTGGTGGGCTACCCCGCCGGCGGGGGCACCGATTTTCTGGCCCGCACCGTGGGCGCCCAGTTGTCGCGCCAGCTGGGCCAGCCCATCCTGGTGGACAACCGCCCCGGGGCCGGCGCCTCCATCGCGGCCGACAACGTGGCCCACTCGCCAGCGGACGGCTACACCATGCTGTCGGCCGACAACGGCGTGCTGGTGTACAACCCCGTGCTCTACAAAAAGCTGCCCTACTCGGCCGACAAAGACTTCGGCACCGTGGGCATGATGGGCCGCTCGCCCTTGTTGATCGTGGCCTCGCCGCAGGCCGGCCTGGCCGACGCCAAGGCCTTGCTGGCCGCGCTGCAGCGCAGCCCCGGCGAACTCAGCATTGCCACCGCCGGCCCGGGCAGCCCGCACCACCTGGCGCTGGAGCTGTTCCAGCGCGAGTTCGGCGTGAAGATGCTGCACGTGCCCTACAAGGGCGGCGCCCCGGCCCTGCAGGATGTCATGGGCAACCAGGTGCCGCTGATGATGCTGGACCTGCCCAGTGGCATCAGCGCCGTCAAGGCGGGCAAGGTGGTGCCCCTGCTGGCCCTGTCGGGCGAGCGCATCCCCCAGCTGCCGCAGCTGATCACCGCGCGTGAGCTGGGCCACCCCGCGGTCGAGGCCTACACCTGGCAAGGCCTGGTGCTGCCCTCGGCCACGCCCAAAGAGATCGGCGCGCGCCTGGGCACCGAGCTGCAAAAAGCCATGGCCGATGCCGGCGTGCGCCAGAAGCTGTTCGACGCCGGCTGGGAAGCCCGCCCGGCCGACGCCGCCGACATGAACCGCCTGATCGACAGCGAGCGCAAGAAGTGGCAGCCGCTGATCAAGGCGCTGGGCATCACGCTGGATTGAGCCCGGGGCCGTGGCGAGCCGGCCTCCTGATCCAGCTGCTGGTTACACTGCCCGCTTCACAAAACAAGCGGCCCACGACGCGGCCTCGCCACCTGTCCATGCCTGCCTGCCCACCCGCAAACGCCTCTCACACCCTCAAAGCCCTGAAAATCGCGCTGACGCTCGGCTTGGCGGGCCTCTTGCCGGGTGTGGCCTGCTCTGAAGAGCCTGCCGCAGTGGCCCACCCCGAGGCCTTCAGCGGCGATGTCGGCCTGGGCGTGCTGCACACCGCCAGCGGCATCCAGGGCGTGCAGGCCCAGACCAGCGTCGTGCCCTACCTGAACTTCGAAAAGGGCCGGCTGTTTGGCCGCATCGATACCTTTGGCGTCAAGACCCTGCCGCTGGGCGCAGGCCACCTGGAGTTGCTGGGCCAGGTGCGCAGCGATGGCTACCAGGGCGGCGGCTGGTCGCTGCGCAAAGACCCGGTGCCGCTGGGGCTGGGCACGCTGCAAATCACGCCGGTGGGCGCCTTCGGCCTGAATGTGCTGCACGACTTCGGCGCCTCGGGCGGCACGCTGCTGCAGGCGCGCTACCTGGCCGAGCTGCCACTCGGCCGCCTCACGCTGTACCCCGAGCTGGGCCTGGAGCGGCAGTCGGCAGCCTATGCCCGCTACTACCTGGGCACCACCGCGGCCGACGCGGCTGCGGCGGGCCGCGCCTACCAGCCCGGTGCGGCCCTGAACCCCTATGTGGGTGGCCTGATCGAGTTGCCCGTGAGCGGTCCCTGGGTGCTGAACCTGTACCTGCGCCGCGTGTTCGTGGACCGCAACCTGAGCAACAGCCCGCTTGCAGGGCATGGCCACCGGGACACGGCGCTGCTGGCACTGACCTACCGGTATTGAAGCCCGGGCCACCAGGGCCCCAAGAAAGCTCCAAACAGGAGACAAGATGAAAAAGACAGAGGAAAAGACTGAGGGGTTGATGGCGGCCGGCAGGCGGCGTCAGCTCGGGGTGTGACCTGGCTCCGTGGCTGACAAATCACGATCCAGCAGGCAGCCGATGAAAGCGCTCAGCGCCGGCTGCAAATGGCGCCGATTCGGGTAGTAAAGGAACAGCCCCGGCCGCGTGACCGACCAATCGGCCAGGACCTGCACCAGCCGCCCTTGGGCAAGATGCTGGTCGACGTGCTCGCGGTCAAAGGCGTAGACGATGCCCAGTCCCTGCAGCGCTGCTTCGACGCCGACGTCCGAGTAGTTGGTGACCAAGGGGCCTTGCGCTGCGATCTCGAGCCGCTGGCCCTTCTTCTCGAACTCCCAACGATAGGCGCTACCGTCAAGCTGAAGGCGCCAGTTGATGCAGGCATGGTGGTGCAGGTCGGCCGGTGAACGCGGCATGCCGCGATGCGCCAGGTAGCCCGGCGACGCTGCCACGATCATGTTCACGTCCGGCGTCAGGCGCACGGCGATCATGTCTTTCTCCAGCCGCCCGCCCACGCGGATGCCGGCGTCGAAGCGACCCGCCACAATATCGCTCAGCCCGTCGTCCACCACAATGTCCAGCACCACCTCGGGATGTGCACGATGGAATCGGCCCAGCCGAGGGGCGATGATCTGCCGTGCAGCCATTCCGAGCGTATTGATGCGCAGCGTTCCGCTCGTCTGGCCGGCAGCCGCACTCACCTCGGCCACGGCGTCTGCCATCTCGCGGAACAAGGGTGCGATGCGGCCATACAACTGATCGCCAGCGGCCGTGGGCGCCACGCTGCGCGTGGTGCGGTTCAGCAACCGGGTGTCAAGCCGGGCTTCGAGCTGCCGGATGGTCTGGCTCAGCGCCGAGGGTGACAGGCCCAAATGCTCCGCCGCACGCGCAAAGCTGGCCCGCTCGACCACGGCGGCAAAGGCCTTCAGTTCAGCAAAGTCGGACCCGCGCATTCTGCATCCATTTCTACATAGATCATTCAAATTCTAGGTCATTCACTAAATTCTCTGGCGGGCGCATCCTGAGGGCTTCATCACCACGGAGTTCCTCACCATGACCGCCCTGATCCTCCCCGAACCCATCGCCGCCTACTTCGCGGCCGACAAGCAAGGCCACGAGGCCGTCGCCCGATGCTTCACGGCACAAGCCGTCGTGAAAGACGAGGGTCGCACCCACGTCGGCCTTGACGCCATCAGCGCGTGGAAGCTGGAGGCCTCAAGCAAGTACACCTACACGAGTGAGCCCTTCGCGCTGGAACAGAAGGACGGGCGCCATCTCGTCACCAGCCGGGTGGCCGGCAGCTTCCCTGGCAGTCCGGTCGATCTCCGCTACGACTTCCGGCTCGAGCACGGTCTGATCGCCTCCTTGGAGATCACCGCATGAGCTTTGACCTTCAACTGGCAGGCCGGCGGGCGCTGGTCACCGGCGGCACCAAGGGTGTGGGCGCAGCGGTCGTGCAGGGCCTACGCGACGCAGGGGTGCAGGTTGCAACCACGGCGCGGGCCGTGCCTGAGCCTGCGCCTGAAGGGGTGCACTGCATCGCGGCCGACCTGTCGACGGCCGAGGGCGCGACCGAGGTGGCGCAGGCGGTACTCCAGCGGTGGGGCGGGCTCGACATTCTGGTCAACGTGCTGGGCGGCTCCAATGCACCTGGCGGCGGCTTCGCGGCCTTGGACGACGCGCAATGGTTCGATGCGTTGAACCTGAACCTGATGCCGGCCGTGCGCCTTGACCGCGCCCTGCTGCCGGCCTTGCTGGCCCAAGGCTCTGGCGTCATCGTTCACGTCAGCTCGATCCAGCGCATGATGCCGCTGCCGGAATCGACCACGGCCTACGCGGCAGCCAAAGCGGCCTTGTCCACCTACAGCAAAGCCTTGTCGAAGGAAGTGACGCCAAAGGGGGTTCGCGTGTTGAGCGTCTCGCCGGGCTGGATCGAGACCGAGGCCGCCGTGGCCTTGGCCGAGCGCTTGGCGGCACAGGCGGGCACTGACTACGAAGGCGGCAAGCAGATCATCATGCAATCGCTGGGGGGAATTCCACTCGGGCGGCCAGCCAGGCCGCAGGAAGTCGCCGATCTGATCGTGTTCCTCGCATCACCGCGGGCGGGCTCGATTTCGGGTTCAGAGCACCTGATTGACGGGGGCACGGTGCCGACGATCTAGGAGCCTGCGCCTGGTCCAGGCCCCGGTGCATCCCGAACCCCACGAACGGGGCCAAGGTAACGCCGACACCGACCTGCCTCGCAGCGACTGCCACTGACTTGCGCCTCAATCCACCTGCAGCACCTCAAACTGCTGCCGGATGGAGCCGACCCCGATCAACACCTCATCGCCCTCGTATTTGCCCAGCATGGCCCGCCCCAAAGGCGCTTCGCTGCTGATGACCTGAACGAGCTGGGTGCCGCTGAGCAACCTCATGCTGCCCCCATCGGGGCCGAGAAAGAGATGCTGCTGTTGGCCGCCGGCATCGACCAGGCAGACCAGCGCGCCCAGCTGTATGCCCTGGCTGGCGTCGTAGGGGCGCGGGCGGAACTGGCGCCAATGGGCCATGGCCTGGCGGATGGCTTCAGCCCGGCGCGCCTGGCCAGTGGCCAGGTAGGCGGCTTCGAGGCCCAGGGTGTCGTATTTGTTTTCGGCGATGTTCTCTTCGTGAGTGGCCGTTTCATGGGCCTCGCGCAAGGCCTGTTCGACTTGCAGCAGGTCTTCGGCGAGCCGGTCCAGCACCTGCTGCTGCAGCAAAAATTTATCCATGGTTAGAGGCAGGTCGCTTGAGCAAGCGGCAGTGAGGCAAGGGCTTGAGGGTGAAAAGGGCGCCAGCAGCCTGCAAGGCCGCCTTGGGCTAGTTGGTTCGCTTCAGTGACGGGCACGGCCCTGTGACCGGCTTCAATGCAGCGAACGGCAGGCCCCAGCGGGCCCAGATCATCGTATCAGGCCCTGCCGGCGGTGAAGCCAAGCGGCGGTGACCGGCAGAACGGCCGGGGTGACAGCTTGGGACCTGATGGTTGCTCGCCTTCTATTGCGAGCCCCCATCCAGCAGCGCAGCGCTGCATTGATCAATGTTTAAGCACAATCAGGATTTCAAAATCGCCGACGCCCCTGGTGATCAACTCGCAACACGCAACGGTTCAGGCAGATAAGCCATGTTGGCTGAGATCCTGGACTTTTCATTGGGCGGCAATTCTGGCTGACGCAGCAGTTTCTTCCAGCAATCGGCAGCTTCCGCCAGCCGCCCTGTGTAATACGCGGCAATTCCAAGTTCATCCATCGAACGCCAGTGGTAGACCGACATGTCGACGAACAAGCGATCCGTCGGTATCGGGCGACGGGCGGCATCTGAAGCGAACAGATACGCCTGATGCCAAGCCATTTTGGATCTGCAGTAGGTGGCCAACGCTGTCAAGGTTTCTGCTCGCTGCGGACGAGTCTCAAATGCGAGAAGGTGGGACTGCACAATCACTTCTTGAGACAGCCCAAGCGCTTCGGAGAGCCGGGCCACCTGATACAGCGAATACCAAACCTCTTCCTCCCAGCCACCCAGCAATGAGCGGCGCGCGTACGCATCGCGCGCCTTTTCCAACTGACCGCTATCGCGATAGCTTTGGGCCAGGTAGAACACATAACGTGCGTTGCTCGGCTCGTCGAGCAAGGCCGCCTCCAACACTGCTGCGTCTTTGCGGAACTTGTCTTGATCGCCGGAACGCGCCCCATCCGGCGTTACCTGTATCCAAAAGCCAGGCATGCGGGGCTGCTCAACCGGCTGCCCTGCATCTAGGTATTCATGCAAAACGCCACACCATCGCCAGTCCAGGCGTGTAGACACCAGACTGACCCGGTCATAGGAAAGCTCGGCGTACCTGGCCTCAAGGGAGTATGCAGGCTTGTCCATGACCCGCGGCCAATGTGCCCCACGCTCTGCGCCGAGCTGCTCGTCGGCATCAATGAACAGAAGATAGTCCGACTTGGCCTTGGCCAATTGAAGTGCTTCAGTTCGGTTGTGCCCGAAATTTCGCCACGGCCGGTGAACCAATTCACCAGGCACCCCTGCCAGGGCCGCTTGGATGCGTTGCGGCGTATCGTCGGAGGACCCTGTATCAACAATCAACCAATGATCGATCCAAGGTTTGACAGAACGCAGGCACCGCTCGATTACCCGAGCCTCGTCCTTGACGATCATGTTCAGGCAGATTTGGGGCATTTGTTTGCTCCGGATTTGAATGAGTCCAATTTTTGTGACCGGTTCGGCCTGCAATTGATGTGGATACGGTCGCCGAACTGAATGGTAAACCGGGTTATCTGAGCCGCCCCCAATGATCGGCCGATCTGGGCGCAGGTGACGGGGTTCAGATGGCGAAGGCGGGCCATGAAAGACGCCTCGAGGCAGGAAGGGGCAATGTCCGCAGAAATCAGGCAAAAAGTGGTTGCTGCTGCCTGAGGCCTGAGGCCTGAGCAGCGTTGCACAACGGAACCCAGCATTCGCTGGGTCAGCAGGATTCGTCTGAATGAAACTCAGGGCGCCGTCCGCGATACGTTGCCGCTCCCCGTCATGCATAGAAGAAACCCTTATCAGGACACCCGCCATATCGATTTTCTGTACAAAAAATGACGACCGATGCTACATTCACAAAATTCATAACAAAAAGGCGGCAAATGAAAATGTTTTTTAACCGCTGGGCAGCAGTAGGAGGTTTACTGCTGGTTTTTACGGCTAACGGCTATGCACAAAGTGGATTCACTGTTCCCCCTGGGGGCACATCGAATCTACCCAGCGGTTCAAGCATGAACCTTGCTTGCGCTGCACTCACGGTGCAGGGCGCACTCAATATGAATTCGGCACAGGTCGATAGCGCCAATGCCGTCACCATTGCCGCCTCAGGTGCCGTCGATGCCGGCCAAAGCACCATCACCCTCAGCGGCGACTGGAGCAACAACGGGACGTTTGCGGCTGGCACAAGCACCGTGGTCTTCAACAATGGCTGTACAGCCGGTCCCATGCAACTCAGTGGCAACACGGTGTTTTACAACCTGACCCTCAGCAGCACGAGTGGCAGTACCTTCGTGATTCCTGCAGGGTCGAACATCACGGTTAACGGAACACTGACCCTGCAAGGCACAAATGGCCAGCCGATCACATTGGTCTCATCTTCCGGTTCACCCGCCGTCATCAATCTGGGACCCAATGCCCATGTCAACCAAGTCAATACCAACCTGAATAATGTCCAGATCGGCGCTGGGACAAATAGCCAAGGCATTCCGACCTTGCAGACATGGGGTCTGCTGATGCTGGGCCTGCTGCTGACAGCTTTGATGGTTTGGCAACAAAGACGTGAGCACAGCTAAGCCCGACAGAAAAAACCATTTTGAATATACGGAGTGCATGATCATGAGCAACTTGTTCCAGAAGAAAAAGATCGCCTTGGCAATATCTGCGGCTTTCCTGATGCAGATGTCTGTGCACAGTGCGGCAGCAGACATCACCATGACGCCACCAAGCGGGGGGGGATTTGCCGTCACTGACAGTACGGGCACCTCGACCAGATTTAGAGTTCAGGACGCAGGCGCAGTGACCATCCCCGGACTGCCGTCTGCCGCAGCACAAAGCACCAGCAACGTGACTTGCTTCAATGCCTCCAGCGGGCAACTCGGGCCATGCTCAGGTAGCTTGACCGGCGCCACGGGCGCAACCGGCGCTGCAGGTCCAACTGGCGCAACCGGTGCCACGGGACCGACTGGCGCCACCGGCGCAGGCGCCACGGGTCCAACCGGGGCGACGGGTCCAACGGGGGCTACAGGCAGCACCGGGGTGACGGGCCCAACCGGAGCCACGGGCAGCACCGGGGCCACGGGCACTACAGGACCAACTGGATCCACTGGTGCCACAGGCTCAACAGGTGCCGCAAGCTCTGTCGCCGGCCCCACTGGTGCAACAGGCAGCACGGGTGCTACAGGGAGCACAGGCCCGACCGGTGCTACCGGTTCTACAGGGGCAACGGGCGCGACAGGCGCCACGGGTGGGGCGACGTTCAGTCTCACCGAGTACAGCAACTCCACCTCGACGGGTGGAGGTGGAGCCATTTCGGTTACGGCGTCTTGTACGACAGGGGCCGTCATCAGCGGGGGATGCGCAACTTCTGCCCCAACCAACGATGCACTCTCCAATGGCAGACGTGCGAGTACAACTTCCTGGACTTGTACATACGGGTCAGGCGGTGGCTCTACGATTACTGCTTACGCCTATTGTCAATAAACAGCCCGGTGCAATCATGAACCGGCACCTTGGTACTGCGTATGTAGCATCCAGGGTGTTTAAAAACACAGGTCCTTTTTTGCCGGCATTCTCGGGTTTTGCCATCATCCATGCGCATGACACCTACCACAGGGCGGGCCGCGCCTTGGTAGTGGCTTCAACCAGAAATCGGAGATCCCTCCTCGATCAGCCGCCAGGCATCACTTTGAGCGCCTTACGGACTGCAGCGACTCTTGCAGCAACCCAAAAAAGCCCCCAGAAGGGGCATTGAAGTCGCTTGGAGAAGTGGCTTTGAAAGGTGCCGTGCCGAGGCAGGTGTGCCCCCACAGCACGCCCATCTCAGTTCATGTGAAAAGCCGGCCACGCCTGGCGTTGCGCCTCGGTGAGGCCCGAGGGCTCGGCCTGCAGGCTGTCGCCCGCGCCATCAATTCGCAGCACCTGCCCTGCCGCAGGCAGGGGTTGCCAGCGTGGCCATTCGGGCAGCCCCTGGGCCTGGGCCTGGGGCTGGCCCGATCGGACAAAGGCCACCCAGCGGGCTTGCACACGCTCGGACACGGCCAGGTCTTCAGCCCCCTGCTGGGCTGGCAACAGGTTGCCGAACACACAGGGGATCTCTTGCGTGTGGATGGCGCCGGCCTGGCTGGCCCGCTGCGAAGCGGGCACCTGGGTGAAGAGGTAGCGGTACACCGGCAGGCCCTGGGCGCTGTGGGCCTGGGCCACCTGGGCCGTGGGCAAGGTGGCAAACAGGTCGGTGGCCACGCGGGCTGCGACCGGTGCATCGGAGGCGTCCACGCTGGCCCCATAGGCTGCCTTGACCTGCGGCCAGGCCGGGCCAATGCCCCGCACCGCGCCCAGGCTCCAGTCAGGCGGAAAGAACCCAGCCTCGTTGTCATTGCTGCCGATCGGCAAGGGGATGCGCGCGGCCTGCCCCTGCTTGAACGCGGCCACCAGGCCTTGCGGCAACACCACGCCGTCGATGACCGGCATGGTGTCAGGCCGGGGGATGGGCAGGGCCAGCAACTGGGCCGCCGGCAGGCCCTGCAGATCGGCCAGGCGCGACTCGGCGGGCAACAGGGGGCGCAAGTGGGCCTCGGCCCGCTGCTGGGCCTGCGCCAGGCTCAACTCGGGCAGATCCAGGGCGCCCGACTGGACGATGGCCTGCTGGAACAGCCCCCGCGCCAGCGGCGACCCCATCAGGTAGGCCACCGAGGCCCCGCCGGCCGATTCGCCCATCAGGGTGATGCGGCCTGGGTCACCGCCCAGGGCCGGCAGGTTCTGCCGCAGCCAGTGCAGTGCCGCGATCTGATCGAGCAAGCCCAGGTTGGCCAGGGGTTGGCCCGCCAGCGACCGCAACAGGGGGTGGGCCAGAAAGCCAAACACCCCCAGCCGGTAATTCAGGCTGACCACCAGCACGCCCTGGCGTGCCAGGGCCGCACCGTCGTACAAGCGCAGCGCGGACGAGCCCAGGCGGAAGGCACCGCCGTGGATCCACACCAGCACTGGCAGTGGGCCCCCGGCTGGCGCGGCGGGTCGCCACACATTGAGGCTCAGGCAGTCTTCGCTCATCTGATCGGGGGTGAGGGCCGATTCGGGCCCGCGTGGTGCGCTCACCTGCAGGCAGGCCTTGCCCAGTGCCAGGGCCAGTGCCCGGGGCTCCAGCGCCTCGTCGGCCACCACCTCGCTGACCAGGCCTGCCGCACAGGCCTGCGCCGCGCTGAAGCGGGCGCCGGTCAGCAGCCATTGCATGGCCTTGAACTTGCCCACGGCACGGGTCAGGCGCTGGGTGGCGCCCCCTCCGGGCATCAGGCCGATGGCCACCTCGGGCTGGCCGAAGCTGGCCGTCTCTGACGCCAGCACGATGTCGGCATGCATGGCCAGCTCGCAGCCCCCGCCCAGGGCGTGCCCCCGCAAGGCGGCCAGCACCGGCTTGCGGCAGGCACTGATGGCGCCCCACAGGCGGTCCATCTGGCGGTCCATGATGTCCAGGGGCGTGGCGTGCAGGTACTCGTTGAGGTCGGCACCCGCGCAAAAGGCCCGCGCCTGCCCGGCCAGCACGATGACCCGCACGGAGGCATCGGCATCCAGGCGCACAAAGGCCTCGGCCAAGGCCTGGCGCAGGGCCAGGTTCAGGGCGTTCAGCACGGCGGGCCGGTTCAGGCGCAGCAGCACCACGCCGGGGCTGGGGCGTTGCTTCAGCAGCACGGGCTCTGGCAGCGCGGCCAGGGAAGGGGCGGTGCGGATGGCGCTCACACCCGCTCCATCGCCAGGGCAATGCCCTGGCCCACGCCGATGCACATGGTGCACAGGGCATAGCGCCCCCCGATGCGCTGCAGCTGGCGGGCCGCCGTGAGGGCCAGCCGAACCCCCGACATGCCCAGCGGGTGGCCGAAGGCAATGGCCCCGCCCCAGGCGTTGATGTGCTCGCCATCGTCCGGCAGGCCCAGTTCGCGCAGCACCGCCAGGCCCTGGGCCGCAAAGGCCTCGTTGAGCTCGATCACGTCAAAGTCGCTGATCGACAGGCCGGTCTGCGCCAGCAGCTTGCGCACGGCCGGCACCGGGCCAATGCCCATCAGGCGCGGCTCCACCCCGGCGGTGGCCACGCCCAGGATGCGGGCCATGGGCTTGAACGCACCCTGGGCCAATTCGCTCTCGCCCATCAGCAACAAGGCCGCCGCGCCGTCGTTGACCCCCGAGGCATTGCCGGCGGTGACCGTGCCGCCTTCGCGGAAGGCCGGCTTCAGGCGGGCCAGGCTTTCCAGCGTGGTGTCGGCACGCAGGTGCTCATCGTGCTCGAACAGGCGGCTTTCGCCCTTGCGGGCACCCGCCACCGGCACCGGCAGGATCTCGGGCGCCAGCAGGCCCTGGGCCTGGGCCGCGGTGGCACGCTGCTGGCTGCGCCAGGCAAAAGCGTCCTGGTCGGCGCGCGAGACGCCGAACTTCTGCGCCACGTTCTCAGCGGTCTCGCACATGGCGTCGGTGCCGTGCAGCGCCTGCATGCGCGGGTTCACAAAGCGCCAACCGATGGTGCTGTCATGCACCTCGGCATGGCGCGAGAAGGCCGTGCCGGCCTTGGGCATCACCAGCGGGGCACGGCTCATGCTCTCCACGCCGCCGGCCAGGGCGGCCTTGAGCTGGCCCTTGGCAATGCCCCGGGAGGCACTGGCCAGGGCCTCCAGCCCCGAGCCACACAGGCGGTTGACGGTGGCCGCAGCGATGCCGACGGGCAGGCCGGCCAGCAGCGCACTCATGCGGGCCACGTTGCGGTTGTCCTCGCCCGCCTGGTTGACGCAGCCCATGTAGACCTCGTCCACACGCGCCCAGTCGTAGCCGGGGTGGCGTGCCATCAGGGCCTGCAGCGGCAGGGCGCCCAGGTCGTCGGTGCGGATGCCCGACAGCGAACCGGCATAGCGGCCCACCGGGGTGCGCAGGCCATCACAAAGGTAGACCTGCTGCATCACAGCCCCAGCACCCGCTCGGCATTGCCGTGCATGACCTTCTCCATCACCGCATCGCTGTAGCCGAGCTCGGCCCATTCGCGCAGGATGCGTTCATACGGCAGGCTGGGGTAGTCGCTGCCGAACATGATCTTGTCCTGCAGGCGGCCGCGGATGTCGACCTTGAGGTTGCCCGGAAAGTGCTTGGGCGCCCAGCCCGACATCTCCCAGTACACATTGCCCTTGTGCAGGGCCACGGCCGTGGTCTCGTCCACCCAGGGCCAGCCCGGGTGGGCCATGATGATCTTGAGTTGGGGGAAGTCGGCCGCCAGCTCGTCGATGGCGCCGGGGTGGGCGTGGCGCACGCTTGGCGCCATGGCCACCGGGCATGCCGGCCCCCATGCCGGTGGTGCCCACGTCGGGCATCACCGCAGCGCCCAGGGCGTTGATCTCTTCAAACAGCGGGTAGTAGCGGCGGTCGTTGACCGCGAAGTGCTGCATGATCGGGTGGAAGTGAAAGCCCATGAAGCCGAGCTCATTGACGGCGTGCCGGGCCTGGCGGATGGCGATCTCACCCTTGGCGGGCTCGATGGCGCCCCAGCACTGGATGACCCGGGGGCGGTTGCGTTGCCAGAAGCCGTTCACGTAGTCATTGGTGCAGGGGGGCGTGGCCACGGTGGTCTCCAGGTCCAGGGCCACCATGCAGGCCTCGACGCCGGCAGCGGTGAACTCGGCCACAACCTCCCGTTCGGACTTGGCGACCCAGTCGCGTTTCCAGTAGGTGGCCAGGGCCTCGGGGTACGGGCCTTGTGAGTCGATCCAGGTCTGGGTGCCTGGGTAGCAGTGCAGATCGATGATGCGCATGGGATGCTCCGGTTTCAATGAGGGGTGGGCAGGGCACGGGCCACGGCGGCCCGTGCAGGGTTCAGGCTGAGGCGGGGACGCGGGCTTCGGCGGCAAGTTGGGCCGCAATCTGCTCGCCCAGGGCCTTCTTGGACACCTTGCCGAAGGTGGACACCGGGAACTCGGGCAGCAGCTCCAGCCGCTCGGGCAGCTTGAACTTGGCGATCTCCTGGCGCTGCAGGAAGGCGTTGAGCGCCGGCAGGTCCAGCCGCTGGCCTGGGTGCAGGATCACGAAGGCGCACATCTTCTCGCCCAGGGCCGGGTCGGGCATGGGCACGCAGGCCACGTTTTGCACCGCCGGGTGCATGAGGATCAGGTTCTCGACCTCTTCGGCACTGATCTTTTCGCCGCCGCGGTTGATCAGGTCTTTCTTGCGGCCCTCGACGATGTAGTTGCCCGAGGGGTGTTTGCGCATCAGGTCGCCGCTGCGGTAGAAGCCATCGGCGGTGAACTGGCGGGCGTTGTACTCGGGCACGCCGTAGTAGCCCCGCAAGGTGTAGGGGCCGCGGCAGGCCAGCTCGCCCACCTCGCCGTCGGCCACTTCGCGGCCTTCTTCGTCGATCAGCCGCACCTCATCATCGGGGCAGACCGGGCGGCCGCAGGTCTCCAGCAGCACCTCTTCGCTGTCGCCACGGCGCACGAACATCAGCAGGCCCTCGCTCATGCCGAAGTTCTCCTGCACAAAGGCGTTCGGGAACACGCCGGGCTGCGAGCACCGCGCCTGGCTGGGGCATTCCAGCCAGGGGCATTTCTTTATTGGCTCGCTGCGTTTTGGTAGACCGACAAGCCCGTGCTCTGCTGAAGGGTCAGCATGGCCTTTTGCTGCTGCGTCAAGGCGCTGCTGTGCTGGGTCAGCTTGGCCACGCTGTTGCCGACATTGCCGTCGCTGGCCAGTTCCTTGCTGGCGGCGGTCTGCACCTGTTTGCCCAGTTGGGCCAGCGCCGCCGCCACCCCTGCCGGGTCTTTGGCCAGTGCCGCGGCGAACTTGCTGGCGTCCTGCTTCAGGGTGCCGTCGGCTTGAACCGACAGCCCCAGCTTGTTCATGGCGTTCTGGTTGGCCACGCCCCCGGTCAAGGCGCCATCGAGGTCACGGCCAACCCGCCCCGCCGCTTGCGCGGCCTGCGCCGAGCCGGGCACGGCGGCCGTGGTCTTGGCGGCCTTCACCGCCGCATTGAAGGCGTTGAAAAAGTCGCCCATGGCCTGGGTCACATCCGTGGCAGACGAAGCCGATGACAGCTTGGTCAAGGCCTGTGCGGCGGTCTGGCTGCTGGCCAAGGCCGACTTGAGCTGCCCGAATGACGACAGTTGCGCCGTGGTGGCGGTCGCATCGGCCTGGATGCGGGTGGCCGTCTTGGAGAGCGCTGCCGAGGCCGCCGCCAGGGCGCCGGTCGCTTGCGTGGCCTGAGACCCGGACCCCGTGGAGGCCGAAGAACCCAGGAGCGAGCTGAGGTAGGCGGTGTTGATGTTCATGACACACCCGACATTACCTGCTGCCGTGCATCGCCATCGCCGGATATCAGGGGCGATCAGCCCTCATATCACCCCCAGCAGGCGCCCCGTGTATCCGCCTGAATGTCAGCGCGGCGCGCCAGCCCCACCTTGCGCCAGTGCCCTGAGGGCGACGCCCAGACGCTCACGGTCTTTGCCGAGGGCACTGGCCAGGCTGGCCTCGTCGTCAGCCAGCGTGATGCCGGCCTGTGTCAGGGCCTGCCGGGCCTGCTCAGGCGTCTTGCCATACAGGGGCGCCAGCAGGCGGATGGGCGCGCCCGACACGGCCTGGAGAGCCAGGCCCGGGGTGGAGGGGCCTTTTGGGGCGCCACCCGGCCAGGGCACGAAGGAGCCAGCCAACACCAGGGCAAAGAGCGCCATGACCCACAGGGCCGGGCCCGGCTTGAAATAGCGTTTGAAGCCCAGCCAGTTGGCCAGCGCGTGCACCACCACCGCGGCCACCATCCCCCAGCCCACCCATTCGTGCAGGGTCTTCTGCAGGCTGTTGTCCCAATGGAAGAACATCAGCAGGCCGGTGACCCCCATCAACCCAAACACACCGATGGTGAGCGGCGTGGCCCACTCCCGCGAAACCTTGATCATGAAACGATTCCTTGAACTGTCATGCAACCTGCCGCCCCTGCGGGGGGCCTGTGCCCATTCATTGTGGCGAGCGAATGTGCAAGCCATTTGAAGAAACGCAAGCTGAGGCGCAAAGGGGCTGGGCACAATCCAGATCATGATCTCTGCCCTGCCCCGCTCATTGGTGTTTGTTCTGCTGCTCGGTGGGGCCGTTTGCGCCCAGGCGGCTTCGCCCGAGCCTGCCGCGCTGCAAGCCCGTGATCCGGACGGCGACGAGGTGCAGGAAACGGCCTCTGGCCTGATCTGGGCGCGCTGCGCCGAGGGCATGCGCTGGAGCGGCAAGCATTGCCTGGACCGCCCTGTGCTGCTGACCCGGGCCGAGGCCATGCAACGCGCCACCGAGCGCCAGCGCGAGAGCGGCCTGGCGTGGCGCCTGCCCACGGCCAAAGAACTGCAACGCCTGGTCAAGCTCAACCGCCAGGACGAGGGCCTGGACCCCAAGCTGTTTCCGGATGCGCCCCTGGGCTGGCACTGGTCGTCCACCACGCGCACCAATGGCCAGAGCGTGAACGCCTACCGCTATGACAACATCAGCCGCGGGGTGTCGGGCGAATCGGTGAACCGGCTCAGCTTTCTGCAGGGCTGGTCGGTGGACCTGGGCACGGGCGAGATGAATGGCGAGGTGGCCAAGAAATCGCAGCTGCCGGTGCGCCTGGTGCGCAACGGGCGCTGAGCGCCACGCCTCGCCACCCTCGCCGGCCGCCTCAGCCGGCCTTGCGCTCCCAGGCGTTGCACCAGCCCGCGGCCGCCACCTCTTTGCCATAGAACAAGGCGCAGCCGCCCTGCGGCTGACCCGCGTCGCCTGCGTACAGCGAGCAGTTGGCGCAGGTCTGGCCGGGTTTGTAGGTGGGGTTCTTGGCCGGGTCCACCTTGGCTGCGTCGGCCCGGTAGGCCAGGCCTTGGGCGCCGGGGTCAGATTCTTCGAGCAAGCTGGCGGCCATCTGGGCCTGGGCCCGGCGCGGGGCCAGGGCCCAGACGCCCAGCGCCAGGGCGGGGGCGGTCAGCAACCACAGGCGGCGCGTGGGTGCGGATCGGGCCAGGGTGGCAGGTTGGGGCCATGAGGGCGAGGTGGGGCGGTTCGGGTGGGTCATGACGGCACTATAGAAGCCGTGCAGATCACCCGTGTGGCGCTCGGGATAGAAGCCCGGCGGGGCCTGCGGCACCGGATGGCCGCAGCGCTCACTCCATGACCACCTTGCCCACCCTGACCAGCTCGGCAAAGCGCTCGGTCTCGGTCTTGAGGGTGCGGGCCATGTCCTCGGGTTTGTCGCCCACGGGCTGGGCGCCGATCTCGTCCATGCGCTTGATGAACTCGGGCGACTGGATCACCTTGACCATCTCGGTGTTGAGGCGCGCCACGATGTCGCGCGGCGTGCCCGCCGGCGCCAGCACGCCGAACCAGGTGCCGATGTTGAAGCCCTTGAGGCCGGCCTCGTCCAGCGTGGGCACCTCGGGCAGCGCGGGCGAGCGCGTGGCGGTGGTGACCGCCAGGGCCCGCAGCTTGTGGCTGCGGATGTGCTGCAGCACCGGGGTGATGGTGTCAAAGGACATCAGAATCTGGCCGCCCAGCAAATCGGTGGCCAGCGGGCCGCTGCCTTTGTAGGGGATGTGGGTCAGCGCCACGCCCGTGCTGTTCTGAAACTGGGTGCCGATCAGGTGCTGGGCCGTGCCATTGCCGTTGGAGCCGTAAGTGCCCTTGTCGGGCTGGGCCTTGAGCAGGGCCACCAGCTCGGCCACGTTGCGCACCGGCGTGCTGCTGTTGACCACCAGCACGTTGGGCACCACCGCCACGGTGGTGATGGGGGCAAAGTCTTTCTGGAAGTCGTAGGGCAGCTTTTTGTAGACGCTGGTGGCAATGGTGTGGTGCACCGCCCCCATCAGCAGGGTGTAGCCATCGGGCTTGGATTTGGCCACGTAGTCGGCACCGATGGTGGCGCCCGCGCCCGGGCGGTTGTCGATGATCACGGGCTGGCCCAGGCTCTTGGCCAGGGCGGTGCCCAGGGCCCGCGCCAGCACGTCGGTGGTGCCCCCGGGCGGAAACGGCACCACCAGGGTCACCGGCTTGAAGGGCCAGGTCTGCTGGGCCTGCGCCCCGGTGAAGGGGGTGATGGCGGTGATGGCGGTGATCGCAGCCATGGCGGCCTGCAACACCCGCCGCCGGCTGGGCACGGCGGCCCCCAGTCTCTGTGAAGTCATGTCTGTCTCCTTGTATTTTTGAGGCCCCATGCGGCGGCCTGACCCGCCCTGCGGCAAGGCGCCAGGGCGGGCTCTCAGCTCGCTGGGTTCAGTGGGCGGGGGCGCCCAGGTGGGTGCACACCGCCTCGGTCACCTGCTGGGTGGTGGCCTGACCGCCCAGGTCGCCGGTGTGCAGGGCCGGGTTGGCGGTGACGGCCTCGATGGCGGCCATCAAACGGCGCGCCGCCGCGTGCTCGCCCAGGTGCTCCAGCAGCATGACCACCGACCAGAAGGTGCCCACCGGGTTGGCCAGGCCCTTGCCCATGATGTCGAAGGCCGAGCCGTGGATGGGCTCGAACATCGAGGGGTAGCGGCGCTCGGGGTCGATGTTGCCGGTGGGCGCAATGCCCAGGCTGCCGGCCAGGGCGGCGGCCAGGTCGCTGAGGATGTCGGCATGCAGGTTGGTGGCGACCAGGGTGTCCAGCGTGGCCGGGCGGTTCACCATGCGGGCGGTGGCGGCGTCGACGATCTCCTTGTCCCACTTCACGTCGGGGAACTCGAGCGCCACCTGGGCGGCGATCTCGTCCCACATCACCATGGCATGGCGCTGGGCGTTGCTCTTGGTGACCACGGTCAGCAGCTTGCGCGGGCGCGACTGCGCCAGGCGGAAGGCAAAGCGCATGATGCGCTCCACGCCCACCCGGGTCATCATGGTCACATCGGTGGCGGCCTCGATCGGGTGGCCCTGGTGCACCCGCCCGCCCACGCCCGAGTACTCGCCCTCGGAGTTCTCGCGCACGATGACCCAGTTCAGGTCTTCGGGGCGGCAGCGCTTGAGCGGTGCATCGATGCCGGGCAGGATGCGGGTGGGCCGCACATTGGCGTATTGGTCAAAGCCCTGGCAGATCTTCAGGCGCAGGCCCCACAGGGTGATGTGGTCGGGGATGTCGGGGTCGCCGGCCGAGCCGAACAGGATGGCGTCCTTGCGGCGCAGCGCCTCCAGGCCATCGGCAGGCATCATCACGCCATGGCGACGGTAGTGGTCGCCGCCCCAGTCGAAGTTCTCGAACTCGAAGCGAAAGCCCGTGCTGGTGGCCGCCAGGGCCTGCATCACCACCTGCCCTGCGGGCACCACTTCCTTGCCGATGCCGTCGCCGGGGATGGTTGCAATCGCGTAGGTCTTCATGGCTTGTTGTCTCCGACAGATATTGAGTGCTGCCACTGTAGGCAGGCCCGGGCCTGGCGGCGCGCCGCTATAGTGAAACCACTGTTTACTTGAATTCAACAATCACGCCATGTCCGAGCTCATTCAACCCGCCGACCTGGGGTTTTTCTCGGTGCTGGCCAGCGCTGGCAGCCTGAGTGCGGCGGGGCGCGAACTGGGCGTGACCACACCGGCGGTGAGCAAGCACCTGGCCCAGATCGAGGCCCGCCTGGGGGTGCTGCTGGTCAACCGCACCACGCGCCGCATGAGCCTGACGCCCGAGGGCGAGCTGTACCTGGCCCATGCGCGCCGCATCCTGGGCGAGATCGATGACATGGCCGAGTTGCTGGGGGTCTCGCAGTCCACACCCAGCGGCTTGCTGCGCGTGAACGCCACCTTGGGCTTCGGGCGCAGCCACATCGCGCCCATCATCTCCCGCTTCGCCCGCGCCTACCCCAAGGTGGAGGTTCAGCTGCAGCTGTCGGTGAACCCACCGCCCCTGAGCGACGACAGCTATGACGTCTGCATCCGCTTCGGTGCCCCGCCCGATGCGCGTGTGATCGCCCAGCGCATTGCCCCCAACCGCCGCCTGCTGTGCGCGGCGCCGGCCTACCTGAAGCAGTTCGGCACCCCCAAGGTGCCCAACGACCTGATGGGGCACAACTGCATCGGCATCCGCCAGGGCGAAGAGGCCTACGGCCTGTGGCGCCTGAGCCCGTTGCGCGGCCGGCAAGGCCGCGCCGAAGCGATCAAGACCCGGGGCACCCTGAGCACCAACGACGGCGAGATCGCCGTCAACTGGGCGCTGGATGGCCACGGCATCTTGATGCGGGCCGAATGGGACATCGAACGCCACCTGAAAAGCGGCCGCCTGGTGCAGGTGCTGCCGGGCTACGGCACGCCGGACGCCGACATCCATGCGGTGTACCCGCAGCGCCATCAATCGGCCTCTCGGGTGCGCGGTTTCATCGAGTTTCTGAAGCAGTCGTTTGCCCGGTAAAGCCCCGGGCAACATGACCGCCTTCGAAGTATCGTTTGGTAACAAAAAAGTAAACGCCGCCAGGGGGATTGACCGTCCATCTAGAATCATTTTTTAACATTTAGGCCAGCTGGGGCCCGACGGGCGGCTTGTTGAATGGTTCCATTTCTCTCTTCAAGTGCTTCCGGGACAGGTCTGTCGCTGCGTTTTTTCGGTCCGTTCGAGGTTCGCCTCAACGAGGGCCCGCCGCTGGCATTTCCGTATGACAAGGTGCGCGCCCTGCTGGCCTACCTGGCCCTGGAGCCTGCCGAGCACCCGCGCGAGGCCCTGGCCCAGTTGCTGTGGCCCGATCTGGAGGCCGAACAGGCCCGGGCCAACCTGCGCCGCTGCGTGTTCGACCTGCGCCGCGGCCTGGGACCGGCCGGGGCCGACTGGATCAGTGGTGGCCCCCGCGCCCTGCGGTTGAACAGCCCGGCGTCGACACACTTTGATGTGCCGGAGTTCGAACGCAGCCCCACAGCGGTGCTGATCAGCCCGGAAGAACTGGCCCAGCAACTGGAGCAGCGCCTGGCGCTGTACCGTGGCCCTTTGCTGAGCGGGCTGAGCCTGCCCGATGCGCCGGAGTTCGAGGCCTGGCTGCAAGCGCGCCGCGATGCCCTGCACCGGCTGGCCCTGGCCTTGCTGGAAGAGCTGATCACCCACCACGAACAGCGCCACGAAACCGCACGGGCCCTGCAACACGCGCTGCGCGCCATCGAACTGGAGCCCTGGCGCGAATCACTGCAACGCAGTTGCATGCGGCTGCTGGCCCGCCACAGCCCCGAGGCGGCACTGGCCCACTTTGGCACCTTCGAGCTCCAGTTGGAACAGGAACTCGGCGTGCGCCCCAGCCCGCAGACACTGCAACTGGCCGAACAGATTCAGCGCCAATGCCAAAGCCAAGCCCCCGCTGGCGCGCAGCGGCCGGCCCGGGTCGAGCGGCGCCGGCTGGTGGCCCTCGTGGCCGAACTGGATCTGATCAACCCCGGCGAAGAAGCCACCGCCCTGCTTGAGCAGGCCTTGACCCGCGCGGTGGCCAGCCTGCAAGCCCGCGGGGCCCATGTGGCCCTGGCCGAACGCGCCGAACTGCTGGCTTATTTCGGTCACCCGGTGGCCCGGGAGCAGGCCCCCCGGGACGCAGCCGAAGCCGCGCTGGACCTGGCTGCGGCACTGCAGCCTTTGGCCGCATTGAGCTGGCGGGTGGGCCTGCATGCCGGCTGGAGCCATGGCAGCAGCGAAGCCAACCGGCCTGACGAAGCCGGCACCCTGGCGCGTGAAGCGCGCCGCCTGGCCTGGCACGCCCCAGCCCGCGGGCTGGTGCTGGGGCAGACCCTGCAGCGGCGACTGCACAGCCACTTCCAGTGGGCCCCGGGTGAGGGCCCGGACGCCCACTCACATGCGCTTTTGCTGGCCCGACGGCCCACAACCCCGATCGATCAGGGGAGCGAACCCCAGCCGCCCCGGCTGTTGGGCCGGCAGACCGAACTGACACAACTGACCCAGCTGTGGCAGCAGGTGGGCCAGAGCGGTCAGGCCGCGGCCCTGCTGCTGCGCGCCGAACCGGGTCTGGGCAAATCACGCCTGGCCGCCACCCTGGCCCGACAGGTGCAACACGAGGGCGGCACAGTGCTCACACTGCGTTGCCAGGCCGAATCGGCCCACACGCCCTACTTCGCGTTGCTCGAAAGCCTGCCCGTCTGGCTGGGGCTGGACAGCGACGCCGCCACCCGACGCGACCCCAGCCTGGGCAGCGCCTTGGCCACGCTCGGCCTGAACCAGCCAGAGCACCTCAGGCACCTGTTGGGGCTGCTGGACAGCCGGCCCCAGACCCTGGAAGCCGCCGCCCAGGACGACACCCACCCTGCCGAGCGCAAGCGCCGCGAACAGGCTCTGCTGTGCGAGTTGATCGCTGGCCTGGGCCAAGGCCGGCCCCTGCTGCTGTGGGTGGAAGACCTGCATTGGGCCGACGGAGCCACCCTGGAAACCCTGGCCCGCCTGGTGGCCCAGGGCAGCCCCGTGCTGCTGCTGGCCACCTCGCGCCAGACCCTGCCGCCCGCACTGGCCCACAGTGGCATGGGCGAGTTGAGCCTGGGCCCGCTGTCCACCCACGCCGCGCGTGAACTGGCGCAAAGCCTGGCCGAACCGCAGGCCCTGAGCGAAGCCTGGCAGGCCGCCATCGTGAGCCGGGCCGATGGCGTGCCCCTGTTTGTGGAAGAGCTGACCCGCGCCTGGCAGGCGGGCCTGAGCGAGCAGGTGCCCGACTCGCTGTGGGATGTGCTGGCCGCCCGGCTCGACAGCCTGGGCCCGGCCAAGCACATCGCGCAGTTGGCGGCGGCCATCGGGCGCGACTTCAGCGACAGCCTGCTGCTGGCCCTGGGTGAGCCGGCCGAGCGGGTGGCCGCGGGCCTGGAGGCTTTGCTGCGCTCCGGCCTGCTGCGCCGCCAGCGCAGCGGGGCCTACCACTTCAAGCATGCGCTGGTGCGCGATGCCGCCTACCAGTCGCTGCCGCAGGCCGAGCGCCGGGCCATCCACGCCCGGCTGGCCCAGGTGCTGCGCACCCACTTTGCCGAACGCCTGCAGGCCCACCCCGAGATCCTGGCCCACCACCTGAGCGAGGCCACCGACCCGGGCGCCGCCCAGGCCTGGCTGGCGGCCGGCCGCCAGGCTGCCGCCCGCTCGGCCCATGCCGAGGCCTTGCACGATTTCCAGGCCGGGCTGGCGGCCTTGCAGGCCCTGCCCCCCCACTGAGGCCTACCGGGTGCGCACCGAGCTGGATCTGCAGGTGGCCTTGGGCACCTTGCTGGTGGCCACCGAAGGCTATGGATCGGAAGCCGCCAAGACCTGCTTCATGCAGGCCTGGGCCCTGAGCGCCCTGGCCCCGCCCGAGCAGGACCGCTTTCCCCTGATGTGGGGCCTGTGGATGGTGGGCCGCAGCAGTGCCGACGAGCACCCGCTGGAGTTTGCCGACCGCCTGCGCGACCAGGCCGGCCCCAACCCGGACGCCGCCACCCAGCTGGCCGTGGCCTATGCCTATGGCAACAACACCTTGTGGCTGGGCGAGCTGGTGCAGGCCCAGGCGCACCTCGAAGAAGCCGTGGCACTGAGCCGCCAGGTGTCGGGCAGCACCCTGGTGCGCCGCTTTGGCGAAGACATCGGCGTGGCCGCACGCGCCCTGCTGAGCTGGGTCTGCTGGCTGCAGGGGCGGCTGGAAGCCGCCCGCACCCTGGCGCAGGAGAACGTGCAATACGCACGCCAGCTCGACCACGCGCACAGCCTGGGCTATGCGCTGGGTTGCGCCGCGGTGCTGCACCGCCACCTGGGTGATCTGGAGGGGGCGGCCGCACTCAGCCACGAGTTGCTGGCCCACGGCCAACGCCACCAGTTGCTGCTGTGGCAGGCCGGCGGTGCCACCGTGCTGGGCTGGACCCTGGCCACCCAGGGCGACGACCGCGGGCTGGACACCCTGCACCAGGGCGTGGCCGGGGCCCGGCAGGCGTTTCGCATCATCGAGCTGACCTTCATGCACATCCTGGCCGATGCCTTGTTGCGGCTGGGGCGCAGCGAAGAGGCCCTGGCCGTGACCCGCGACGCGCTGACACGCGCCCAGGCCAACCACGACCTGCACCTGGTGGCCGACTTTCTGCGGCTGCAAGGCGATGCGTTGATGCAACAGCCGCAGGGCGACCACAGCAGCGAGGCAGCCGGCCTGTACCAGCAAGGCTGGCAACAGGCCCAGGCCCAGGGGGCCCACCTGCTGGCCTTGCGCTGCGCCACCGCGCTGGCCCGGCTGTGGCAAGGCACAGCCCGCCAGGCCGAGGCCCAAGCCGGCCTGAGCCAGGCGCTGGCCCGGGTCGACGCGCCGGCCCAACCCGTCGATATGAGGGCCGATGTGGGGGCCGATGTGTTTGCCAATATATGGGCTGATGTGCAGGCCGCCAGGCAGGCCTTGAACCCCCAGCCCAGCCAGGACCCGGTGAGCTGAACCGAACGGATCGGGGTGCGCCAGTCGGCAAGGCCCCGGGGCAGGCTGCCGCTGCCCCCGGCAGTTGCGCGTGCGTGAATCTGGCGGCCTGCGACAGGCCTGCCCGGAACCCCTAGGCCGCCGCGCCTCATGCCCGAAGCGCAGCGCTCAATGACAACGCCCTGGTGACGCTCAGAAGGTCTTGCCCAACGAGAGCACGACGCTGGGGCGGCCGAGCTTTCTGGCGTCGGCGCCCGCCGAATTGCCGGCCTGGTAGTAAGCGGTGTCGGCATTGCTGCCCACCAGCGCGGCCCCGAGGTTCAGGCCGTGCCAATCCTGGGTGAGGCCGATTTTGTAGTCGGTGTAAGAGAGCTCGCCGTAATGGCGCACCGAGGTGTGCCCCAGGTGCAGGCCCAGCGTGAGCTGGTCGCCCAGATCGAGGTTGTAGTTGAGGTCGAGGTAGGTGCTGCCACGCGAGCCACCCCGGTTGGGCAGGGCGCTCCAGTAGGCATAGGCGGCGGTGTCGCCCTTCAGGCCGAAATAGTCGCTGACCGCATACGAGAGCTTGGCGCTGAAAGGGCCGTGGCTGAGGCCGGCGTACAGCTCGGTGTTGTCGTAAGCGTTGGCGCTCGGCTGGGCCGGTGCGCTGTTCAGGCGTGCGCTCGGGTAGAGGTAGTGCAGCAGACCCAGGTCGGCGCCCCACTCCGGCGCCAGATCAAAGCGGTAACCGCCATAGAGGTCGACCTCCAGGCTGGCCCCGTTGTTGTAGCTGTTGGACGACACGCTGGAGTTCCAGTTGCCCAGGTACCAGCCGCTGGCATGGGTGTAGTCAAAGCCCCCTTGCACGGCCGGCCGGCGCCAGCTTTGGGAAATGCCCCGGAAGCGGTAGTCCGACACCAGGCTCAGGTTGCCGGTGAGCGTGTGGGCCGAGGCTTCGGCAGCAGCAGGTTCGCCGCTGGCCTGCGCCAGGGCGGCGCTGCAAAACAGGGTGAGCGCCAGAGGCGCCAGAACGTGGCTTGTCTTGATCATGGAAGGGGTGCCATCCGGTGATGGCGATGGAGGTTGTGCACGGCTAGGGGTCATCGGCAGGCGGCCGCGCAAACGCCTGGTGGCTGCAGTGCAAGCACTGAGCACGCTCCGGCACCGGGGGCTGAGCCCTCAGCGGTGCCGGGCCAAGCGAGGGTTGAGCGGCGGGTTGCGCGGCGGGTTAAGCGGAGGATTGAGCGAGCCCCAGTCGCAACTGGGCACCGCGCGCTGCAGGCAGCGCCGCAAGGCGGCCGCCTGCCCGGCCGGGTGGCTGATGTGCAGCTGCACGCGGGCATCGGCGGGCCAGGGCAGGCAGCATTCGATGCGGCTGTTCGGGCAGGTGGCCACGGCCTGGTGCGCCTGGGCCGCCTCGCAGGCCGCCACGGTGACGCGCATTCTTTCCAACGCGCGGGGGGCCGGGGCAGCCGGTGGGCGATGCCCGGCAGCCGCCGTGCGCGGGCCGGCAGTACGCGGGCGGGCCATGCGCAAGGGTGACAACAGAAAAGCGAACAGGCTCATGCGTGTGTTCCGACGTGCCGTGGGGGCTTGGCACTCGGGGATGAGCTTAAAAAAGGGCGCGTAAAAATGCCGATGAAGCTGGCAGGCCGGGCGCAAAAATGTCGTAAACGCCCGGCCAGTGCGCCCAGCCCAGCCCAGCCCAGCCCAGCCCAGCCGGTTCAGCGGAACACGCGCTGCAGCAGCACCGCCAATGCCAGCGGCAGGGACAGAAAGGCCAGCAGCAGGAAGACGCAGGCCGCCGGCTGGGCCACCGGCGTGCCCAGCCAGGCCCCCAGGCCCTGCAAAGCGCCCCCCAGGCGGGCCAGGTGGCCTTCGCCCAGCTGGTGCAGCAAACCCGTGAGCAGTGCCACGCTGAAAGACAGGCTGAGCTGGCGCACGATGTTCTTGACCTGGTAGCCGTGCGAGAACACCGCCGGGGGCAACTCCAGAAACGTGCCCTGGGCCACCGGGCCGATGAACAAGGGCAGCGACAGGCCGCTCAACACCGTGCCCAGACACAGCGCCAGCACGCTCCAGGCCGGGCCCTGAACGCCCTGCCCTGCGTGTTGAACCTGGGACAGCAGCAGGCAGGCCAGCGCCTGCAGCAGCACCCCCGACAGCATGAAGCCCTGGTGGCGTGGCCAGCGCCGGGCCACAAAGATGTGAGCCAAGGCCATGCCGACACTGCTGCACAGCCCCAGCGATGTCCACAGGGCCGTGGCCAGCAAGGAAAAGCCCAGTTCCTGGTGCAGCATCCAGGGCAGGAGCAAACCCATGGCACCGGCCAAGAAGTAGCCCAGGGCATAGAACACCAGACCCACCAGATAGCGCTGTTGCACCAGGCCGCGGTAGTTGATCAGGGGGCGCTCGCGCCCCCATTGGCGCCAGGCAAACAGGCTGAGCACCACCGTGGACACCCCGGCCACGGCCAGCCAGCGCCCAGACAGCGCACCCGCCTGCTGCACCGGGATCTGCTGAATCACCCACTGCAGGCCGCACACCCCGGCCAGCACGACCAGCAGCCAGCCCCAATGCTCTTGCGAGCGCTCATGGGGCGCACTGCGCTGGGCCGGCAGGCAGCCCCGGGCCGCCCAGGCAACCCACACGGCCCAGACCAGCCCGAACCAGAACAGCGCGCGCCAGCCCCCCAGGCCCAGCAAGGCCGCGGCCAGCAGCGGCGCCAGCGCGGTGCCACCCAGCAAGGCGCAGACAAAGGTCAGCAGGCCCTGGAAGCGCCGCTCGGGCGGCAGCTCGTTGATCAGCATGCGCCCGGCCACAAAGAAGGTGGAGCCCCCCAGGCCCTGCAGCAGTCGCCCCAGCGCCAGTTGGAGCACGCTGCCATCGGCCGGGCTGGTGGCACAGACCCCCGAGCCCAGGCCGAAGACGAGCAGGGACAGTGCGACAAAGCGGCGGTAACCCAGGCGCTCGACCAGCCACTGGTGCTTGTAGAGCATGAAGACGGCCGCAGCGCCATAGGCGGCATACACCAGCGCGAAGGCCGAGGCCGACACCCCCGCCCCGGCCATGATGGGCCCGGCGCCAAACAGCACCAGGCCGTTCTCGAGGAACTCCACACTGGTGACGGCGGCCAGCGCCAGCAGCTGTGCGGCGGTGGAGGGGCGCTCACGGGGGGCCGGGAAGGCGGGGGCAGACACAACAGACATGGGCAGCAGACGGGGGCAAAAAAGCGAAAAAACAGGGGCTGGCCAACAGTGACCAGGCCGGAGTTTGCCCAGACCTGCACAATCAGGCCAATCGATTGTTCTGATGCACAACATCAACATGGCTGATTTTGATCACACCGCCCTGCGCCGCCTGGACCTGAACCTGCTGGTGGCCCTGGATGCCCTGGTGGCCGAGCGCAGCGTGACCCGCGCCGCAGCCCGCCTGTGCGTGGGCCAGCCGGCCATGAGCCACGCCCAGGCGCGCCTGCGCGAGTGGCTGGGCGACGACATCCTGTACCGCGAAGGGGCCGCCATGGTGCCCACCGCCCGGGCCCAGGCCCTGGCGCCACGGGTTCGCCAATGGCTGGCCGAGGCCCAGGCCATGACGCTGAGCGAGGCGGCCTTCGACCCCCAGCGTGTGCAGGAGCGCTTTGACCTGTGCCTGAACGACCCGCTGGAGGCGCTGCTGTTGCCCGGCCTGGTGGCGGCATTGCGGCAAAAAGCCCCGGGCCTGAGCCTGTCGGTGCGCCCGGTGCCGGCCTGGCAGCAGCTGGAGCAACTGGACGCGGGCGAGATCCGCATGGCGCTGGGGCACTTCCCCCGGCTGCGCAGCGTGCACGAGCCGGTGCTGTTGTTCCGCTCGGGCTTTGGCTGCGTGTACAACCCGGCGCTGTTGAAGGTGCCGGCCCGGCCCCGGCCCGCCGATCTGGCCCGGCTGCCAAACATCCACACCAGCTACGCCGGCGATGGCCCGGGCCTGGTGGACAAGGTGTTTCAGCAACAGGGGCTGAGGCGGCAGGTGGTGGCACACACGGCCAACCCGCTGTCGATCCCCTTCGTGGTGAAGCAAAGCCCGCTGGTGGCGGTGCTGCCCGACATGCTGACGCGCCTGTTCGGCAGCCATGGCGATCTGCGGATCGCGCCCCTGCCCTGGCGCGCTCTGGTGCTGCCGATCTCGATGGTGACGCACCGGCGTGACGCCTCCGATCCGCTGGTGCGCTTTGTGACCCAGGAGCTGCTGGCGGTGACGCGCGCGGTGTTTGCCTGAAGCGTTTGCCTGAAGCGTTTGCCTGAAGTGTCAGCCTGAGGTGTCAGCCGGGGGCTGGCACCGTGCTGCGCCGGTCGATCTTGCGGCTGAGGATGAGCGAGGTGTGCGTCTGGTGGATGCCCTCGATCTGGCCCAGTTGGTCCAACAGGCGGTCGAGCTGCTCCGGGGTGGCACAACGCAGCAGGGCCAGGTAGTCGAAGGCGCCGCTGACGGCGCACAGCTCTTCCACCTCGGGCAGGCGCTCCAGCGCCTGCACCACGGCGCTGGCCTTCTTGGCATTGACGCTGAGGCCGCACCAGGCGCGCACGGCGGCCTGCTCCAGCGGCTGGCCCAGGCGCACACCGTAGCCGGCCACCACGCCCTCGCGCTCCAGGCGGGCGATGCGGGCGGCCACGGTGGTGCGGGCGATCTTGAGCTTGCGGGCCAGGTTGGCCACGGGCTCGCGGGCATTGGCCTGCAGCAGGCTCAGCAGGTGGCGGTCGGTGTCGTCGAGTTTGACGTCCATGGTGCATCAGCGCACGAAGCGCTCCGGACGGAATGGTGCGGCCGGCACCGGGGGGGCCTCGCCATCCATCAAGGCACCCAGCAGCAAAGCGGTGCCGGGCCCGGTGCTGAAGCCGATGTGCTGGTGGCCAAAGGCCAGCCACAGGCCGGGCTGACCGGGTGCTGCGCCAATCGCGGGGCGGCTGTCGGGCAAGGTGGGGCGCCGGCCCAGCCAGGGCTGGTCCTCCAGGCGCTGCGCCAGCGCGAAGGCCTGGCGGGCAGCCGTTTCGGCCAGGTCGAGCTGGGTGAGCTTGGGCGGGGCGTCGAGGTCGGTCAGCTCCACCCCGGTGCTCAGGCGCAGGCCCTGGGCCATGGGGGAGAGCACATAGCCGCCCGCGCTGTCGTACACCGGCCGGCTCAGGCTGGCCTCACCCTCGGCCGCGTAGTGCATGTGGTAGCCGCGCTCGAAGGCCATGGGCACCGACAGGCCCAGGTGCTGCTGCAGAAAGCCCTTGCTCCAGGGGCCCAGCGCCAGCACCACGCGCTGGGCGACCAGCGGACCGGCCTCGCCCAGATCGAGCTGCCAGGCCCCGTCGGGGCCTGTGCGGGCCAGGCCCTGCACTGGGGCCTGCAGCAAGCGCCCGCCGCGGGCACTGAACAGGCGGGCATAGCTTTCGGTCACCGCGCCGGGGCTGTCGACCGAGGCGGCATCGCGTACCCACAGGGCACGTGGGAACAGGGGGCGCAGGTGCGGCTCCAGCGCGTGCAAGGCAGCGGCATCCAGGGGCTCGGTCTGCACACCGAACTGGGCCAGGGTATCGCGCCCGAATTGCCCGGCGTCAAAGGCCGCCTGGCTGCGGTACAGAAAGATCCAGCCGTTCTCGCGCAGGCGATGGCTTTGCCCGGCTTCGGCCAGCCATTGGCGGTGCGCGGGCTGGCTGAGGCGGATCAGCGCATCGAGGGCGGCGGCGGTCTGCTGGAACGGGGCCTGGCGGGCCCGGGCCAGAAAGCCCAGCCCCCAGCCGGGATGGCGTGCCAGGAAGGCGGGGTTGTAGCGGAACTGGGCCGTGCGGTTCTTCAGCAGGGTGGGCAGGCTGGCCCACAGCCCGGGGTTGTTGAAGGGGATCAGCGAGCTGCGCGCCAACACGCCGGCATTGCCGTAGGAGGTTTCCCGCCCGGGGCCCAGGCGGTCGACCAGGGTGACCTGGTGGCCACGTCGTTGAAGCTCCAGCGCGCAAGACACGCCCACCATGCCAGCGCCCAGAACGGCCACCGTGCTGCTCATTGAAAAACCCTTTTGTTGGTCTGTGCGGGCCACAAAGGCCCCAGGCCGCGCCGCAGGGCGCCGCCGACGCGGCTCAGTATGCCATCGCAAAAGTTCTGATCGGCGCAGATTCAGGCATGGACGGCAAGCACCTCGGCCGAGGGCCGCTCCGACACCCCCACTGCGGGACCCGCTGCGGACCCAAGCACCGGTGCAACATCCGGGCCAGGCCCGGCCTGCTCACGCAAGCCCGCATAGTGGTGCCCGACCCGGGTGGCCAGCAGGGCCTGCAGGGGCACCTGCTCCTGGCTGACAAAGCCCGCGCTGGGCAACTGGCCGCGTTGCAGCAACTCCAGCACCCCCACCACGCCGGCGGCGGTGCTCAGCTCGATGGCGGTGCGCTGGCGGCCCCGCAAGGGGGCGCCCAGCACCCGGGCGAGGCGGGTCTGCTGCTCCAGGCGGCCCTGGCGCAGGCCGGTGGCCGAGGCATGCACGATGACCACATCGTCGCGGCTGTGCGGCACAGCGCGGTCCAGCACCTGGCGCAGCAGATCGCGCTGCTCGACCAGGCGCAGGTCGTGCAGCAGAAAGTCCATGGCGTCGCGGTGGCCCGGGTAGCGCAGCGTCTTGTAGCTGAGGTTGCGCACCCGGCCTTGCAGGGTTTCGCACAGGGTGCCCAGCCCGCCCGAGGTGTTGAAGGCTTCGTAGGTGTCGCCATCAAGCAGCAATTGCTCCAGCCCCTCCAGCGGCTGGGTGATGACGCGCTGGCCTTGCACGATGGCCTCGCAGGGCTGGCAGTACTCATTGATGACGCCGTCGATGCTCCAGGTGAAGTTGTAGCGCAGGCGGTTGGTGGCGTGGCGGGTGAGCGCGCCCACGCGCAGGTTCAGGTCGAACAGCTCGTCGAAGCCACCCGCCAGCTGCATGCCGAGCATGCCGATCACGCCCGGGGCCAGGCCGCACTGGGGCATGAGCAGGCTGCGGGCGCCCACCGCCAACTGGCGGATGGCCTGGGTGGCGGCCACATCTTCGGTCAGGTCGAAGTAGTGCACGCCCAGCCGAGCCGCCTGGGGCGCGACGGTCTGGGCCAGAAAGTAGGGCAAGGCGTTGATCACCACCGGGTGCTGCGCCAGGGCCGCGGACAGGGCGGCGGGGTGGCGCACATCCAGCTGCAGGTGCTGCACCAGGGCATCGTCGGGCTGGGTGGCAGGCTGAATAGCGGGGTGCTGGTCGGCCAGGGTGACGGGGGTTTGGTGGGCCTCGGCCACCATGTCGGCGATGGTGCTGCCGACCTTGCCGGCCCCCAGGACCAGGACGCTGCGCAGAGGGGTGGGGAGGGTATGGAGCGCTTGAGGCATGGCGGACTCTCTCTCAAAGGGGTGGATCGATGAGAAAAAGTCTAGGGGGGGTGCCGCACCGTTGCCAGCGCACAAAGTGGCGGGCAAGCCGGGGTGGGCGGTCATTTTGACGAGCCACTTGGTCGAAATGACCGGGGTGGCCCCCACCCCGGGCCGGGGGCTCAGAAAGAGTCTTGTTCCGACGGTGCGGGCCAGGCCGATGGCGCGGCCAGGCTGCGCATGGGGCGGCGGCTGGCTGCAGGCCTGCCAGCGAAGGGAGTTGCGGCAGCGGGCAGCGCGCGTTGCGGGGCGCGCGCATCGTGCGCCAACCTGAAGACGGACACGGCCTGCACCAGTTGCAGGGCCTGCGCCTTGAGGCTTTCGGCCGCGGCAGCGCTTTGCTCGACCAGCGAAGCGTTCTGCTGGGTGACCTGATCCATCTGCATGACGGCCTGACCGACCTGGCTGACGCCGGCATTCTGCTCGCTGCCAGCACTGCTGATCTCGCCCATGAGGTCGGTGACGCGCTGGATGGAGGCCACGATCTCGCTCATGGTCACCCCGGCCTGGTCAACCAACTGCGTGCCCTGCTCCACCCGCTCGACGCTGGCCGAGATGAGGGCCTTGATCTCTTTGGCGGCCTCTGCCGAACGCTGGGCCAGGCTGCGCACTTCGCTGGCGACCACGGCAAAGCCGCGGCCCTGCTCACCGGCACGCGCGGCCTCGACCGCGGCATTCAAGGCCAGGATGTTGGTCTGGAAGGCGATGCCGTCGATGACGCCGATGATGTCGGCGATTTTTCTCGATGACTCGTTGATGCCGCGCATGGTGTCCACCACCTGGCCCACCACCTGGCCGCCCTTGATGGCCACCGCCGTGGCGCCCTTGGCCAGCTGGTTGGCCTGGTTGGCGTTGTCGGAGGTCTGGCGCACGGTGGAGCCCAGCTCCTCCATCGAGGCGGCCGTCTCTTCGAGGCTGCTGGCCTGCTCTTCGGTGCGCTGGCTCAGGTCCTGGTTGCCCTGGGCGATCTGGGCACTGGCGGTGGCCACCGACTCGGCGTTCTCGCGCACCGTGCCCACCACCGTGGTCAAGGAGTCCTGCATGGCCGAGAGGGACTGCAGCAAGGGGCTGAATTCGTCAGACACCGAATCGTCCACGGGCACGGTGAAGTCGCCCTGGCGCACGCGCTCGGCCACTTCGCGCGAGGTGGTGACACGGCGGCGCAGCAGGCGCGCGATGTACCAGGAGAACACCAGCAGGCCCACTGAGATGGCCACCACCAGCGTGACCAGGAAGAAGCGGATGCTGTCGGCTGCAGCGCCGATGGCATCGACCTCCTGGCTCAGTGACTTGCCTTGCGCGCTGCGCGCCGTGATCAGCCAGTCCTGCATGCGGGTAAAGGCCGGGATGGTCTGGTTGATCAGCATGGTTTGCGCCTCCTCGGCCTTGCCGTCTTTCAGCAGCTGCAGATTGGCCTCGGCGACCGGCCAGGTCACAGTCTGCAGCTGGAGCCAGTCGCGCTGGAACGCATCGCGGCTGTCCTGGCTGCGCAGCTCCTTCAGGTAATCAGCATCGTTCTTCGAGATCTTGGTGCGCTTGGCCTGGATGCCCTGCACGGCCAGCTCGGTGTCTTTGGGGGCCTTCATCAGCAGGGCCTGGCGCAGGTCGGACAGCACTTGGGTCACCTTCAGCTCGGTGCTGGCGATCAGCTCCAGTTGCAGCACCTTCACGCTGCCCGCGCTTTGGGCCAGGTCGCGCACATACAGAAGTTGGCTCCAGGTGCTGATGGCCAATGCGGTGAGGGCCGTGATGAGCAGCAAGGACACGCCGTACAGGCGGCCGCTGATGCCAAGGTTGCGAAAGAGGGACATGTTGAGGGGTCTCGGAAAAGGTGATTGCTGAGGCGACAGCACGGCTGGCGACGGCCCGGCCGGTGGTCTGCATTCGCCCCCCATCTGGCATGCAGATGGCCGCCCTGGCAATCATTTGTTCGCATTCATGACCCTGCAGCCCGTCGATTGACCGCCAGGGTCCCAAGAGTGGCCGTCCAGATGACTTTTTGCGGCACGGATCGTTGTTCCATGACGAACACACTACCGCTTTGGGCCCGGCGCCAGCGGACACTGAGCACGGAAAAACCTCGGGGAACCGACATGGACCGTGATGGATGGATTCGGCAGCAGGCGGTGACGGCTGGGGCTGGGGCCGGGCGGCACATGCAGGCCGGCCGGTGACGCACGGACGACCACCCGGCGGGCGCGCACAGACGCTCGTGGCACCGGTGTTTGTGGCGGCCCTGCTCGCGCAGGCGGTGCGCCAGGGCATTGATCCAGCGGTCTTGCTCAGGGGCCTTGGATTGAGCCTCGCGGACCTGGCAAAACCCGGCTTGGCGGTGTCACACCGGGAGGCCATCACCCTGGTGCGCCGATGCCTGCGCCTGATGCCGCAGCCCGATCTGGCGCTGCGCCTGGGACGGCAGATGGTGCTGACCGACTGGGGGACGCTGGCCCTGGGGCTGCTGGGTGCCACGACCCTGGGCGATGCCCTGGGGCTGTGCCTGCACCACCCCGCCAGCGCCGGCTACCTGCTTGACCTGCGGGAAGGCAGCGCGCCGGACGGCCTGGTGCTGATCGCCGAGGCCTTTGGCGGGGAGAGTGATCTGCAGCCCTTTTTGGTGGAGCTGACGTTTGCCGCCACGGTGCAACAGCTGCGCCAGACGAGCCAGACGATGTGTGCCCCCGCGGTGGTGGAGTTGATGCACCCGGCGCCCCTGCGTGCGGCGGGCTACACCGCCTATTTTGGCTGCCCTGTCCACTTCGGGCGCCCGCAGAACGCCTTGCGCATGCACCACGATTGGTTGGCATTCCGGCTGCCCTGGGCAAGCAGCCTGGCCCATCGCCTGGCCTTGCAGGGGCTGGAGAGCGAGCAGCAGCGTTGGGGGTCAAGCTCGCCACTGGGTCTGGCCGTGGAGCGCACCCTGCGCGGGCTGCTGCCCGAGGTGGCCGACCTGGCACGGGTGGCTGGTGCCTTGAACCTCAGCGAGCGCAGCCTGAGGCGGCACCTGGCGCTGGAGGGCTTGAGCTACCGGCAGGTGCTGGACGAAGCGCGCCGCAGCGAAGCCCTGGCCTTGATGGCCGGCGGCCCCAGGCCGATCGCCGAGCTGGCCCGGGCCACGGGGTTTTCGAGCCATCGCGCCTTCACTCGGGCCTTCAAGCGCTGGACGGGGCAGTGGCCCTCGCGCTTCAAGGGAGGGGCCGATACACAGGTCGTCGGCACGCCGGCCACCGCCCCCGAAGAACAGGATTGAAGCCCCCCTGGCCGACGGGAGGGCGTGCGAGGGGGCTCTGCTTCAGGCCTGTTTGAGCGCTTCAGCCGTGATGGGCAGGCGGCGGATGCGCTTGCCGGTGAGTGCCGCCACCGCATTGGCGATGGCTGGGCCCACCACGGCCGTGGCGGGCTCGCCAATGCCGCCGGGCTTCTCCTGGCTTTGCACCAGCACGATGTCGACCTTGGGGGCCTCGAACATGCGCACCGGCTGGAAGGTGTTGTAGTTGGTCTGCTGCACGCGCCCGGCCTCCAGGGTGATCTGGTGCTTGAGGGCGGCGCCCATGCCGAACACGATGCTGGACTGGATCTGCGCCTCGACCGTGTCGGGGTTGACCATGTGGCCCGGATCGACCGCCACGGTGACCCGGTGCACATGCACCTCGCCCGCGTCATTGAGGCTGACCTCGGCCACCTGGGCCATGTAGGTGTCGTAACCCTCCATCAGCGCGATGCCGCGCGCCCGGCCCTTGGCCAGGGGCTGGCCCCAGCCGGCCTTCTCGGCGGCCAGCTTGAGCACGTTGGCAAAGCGGGGCTTGCCCTCGAGCAGGCTGAGGCGGTAGCGGTAGGGGTCTTGACCTGCGGCCAGGGCCAGCTCGTCGATGAAGCTTTCGTTGGCGAAGGCGTTCATGTTGTGGCTGACGGCGCGCCAGTAGCCCACGCGCAGACCGGCATCGTGGATGACCAGGTCGTGCTGGGTGTTGGGGATGTTGTAGCCCGGCACCGAGGCTTCGGCCATGAAGGGGTCGAGCGTGTTGGCGGGCAGGCCGAAGGCGCGCTGGGTGACCGACTGCGAAGCCACCTTGAAGTGCATGGCCACGGGCTTGCCGCTGGCGTCCAGCCCGGCCTTGAGCTGGTTGACGGCCACGGGGCGGTAGAAGTCGTGGGTGAAGTCGTCCTCACGCGTCCAGACCAGCTTGACCGGCTTGTTGACGGCCTTGGAGATCTGCGCCGCCTGCACGATGAAGTCGAGCTCAAGGCGGCGGCCAAAGCCCCCGCCCAAGTAGGTGGTCTTGAGGGTGATGGCCTCGGGCTTGACGCCCAGGGCCGCCGCCACGGCCCCCTGCGCGCCTTGCTGGAACTGGGTGGGGCCCACCAGCAGGATGGTGTCACCGTTGACATGGGCCGTGAAGTTCATGGGCTCGAGCGGCACGTGGGCCTGCAGGGGCTGCACGTACTCGGCCTCGACCACCTTGGCCGCGCCTTTGAGGGCCGCGGCCACATCGCCCTGGGGCTTGGCGATCTCGATGGGCTTGGCGCTGGCCGCGGCGGCGCGGGTGCTGTTGATCATGCCCTCGCTGCTGAGCTGGGCGCCGGCGCCCTCGTCCCACTGGATGGTGAGGGTGTCGCGCGCCTTTTTGGCCTGCCACCAGCTGGCAGCCACCACGGCCACGCCGTCGGGGATCTGCACCACATCGATGACGCCGGGCATGCTCTTGGCCTTGGCGGCATCCAAGCTGACCACCTTGCCGCCGATCACCGGGCACTGGGCCAGTGAGGCATAGACCATGCCGGGCAGCTTGACGTCGATGCCGAACTCGGCGGTGCCATTGACCTTGGCAGGGGTGTCGATGCGCTTGGTGCGCTTGCCCACCAGCACGAAGTCTTTCGGGTCTTTGAGGGCGGGCTTGTCGGGCACGGGCAGCTTGGCGGCGGCTTCGGCCAATTGGCCGTAGCTGGCCTTTCTGCCGCTCGGGCCGGTGACCATGCCTTGGTCGGCCTTGAGGCTGGCCACATCGACACTCCACTGGTTGGCGGCCGCCTGCAGCAGCATCTGGCGCACCTGGGCGCCGGCCACGCGCAGCTTGTCCCAGCCATCACGCACCGAGGTGGAGCCCCCGGTGATCTGGGCGCCGAGCAGGGCGTTGACATAGACGGCAGCGGGCGGTGCCGCAACCACCTGCACTTGCTTGAGGCCGACGTTGAGTTCTTCGGCAATCAGCATGGACATGGAGGTGTAGACGCCCTGCCCCATCTCTGAGCGGGCCACCATCAGGGTGATGCGGTTGTCGTCGGCGATGTGCACCCAGGCGTTCGGGGTGTGCACGGTGCCGGCGGCCTGCGCGGCGCCTGCGCCCAGCAGGGGCAGGCTGACGCCCATGATCAGGCCGCCGGTGGCGGCGGTGGAGGTCTTGAGAAAGGCCCGGCGGGAGGTGTTGGCGACGGTTTGCTGGTGGTTCATGTGGGGCTCCCGGGGGTCAGGCCTTGTTGCGCATCATGGCGCCGGCATCCTTGATGGCGGCGCGCATGCGGTTGTAGGTGCCGCAGCGGCACAGGTTGCCACTCATGGCCGCATCGATGTCGGCATCGCTGGGGTTGTTGTTGCGCGCCAGCAAGGCCGCCGCACTCATGAGCTGGCCCGACTGGCAGTAGCCACACTGGGGCACCTCGTGCTTGATCCAGGCCACCTGCAGCGGGTGGTTGGCGGTTTTGGCCAGGCCTTCGACGGTGGCCACGTTCTTGCCGGCCACGGCGCTCAGCGGGGTCTGGCAAGAGCGCGCGGGCTGGCCATTGACGTGCACGGTGCAGGCGCCGCAGAGGGCGGCGCCGCAGCCGAATTTGGTGCCGGTCAGGCCCAGCTCGTCACGGATCACCCACAGCAAGGGGGTGTCGGTCTCGGCCTGGGCCGTGACCGGCTTGCCGTTGATCTTGAATTGAACGCTCATCGTGGGGCTCCATCTGGGTGTTGTCATGGCCGATGAGGTTAGAGCGCCCCCCCAGGGGGCCTATGGGGGTAAGCCCTGAAACAATTGGATACCGCCCCAGGTTTTCTCAAATTGCGACAGACGCGCGTCCATGCGAACAAACGCGCAGCCCACACGCCGTGAGCCCCCCACTACATGACCGCCCCCAACTGCCAGGGCAGGAATTCGTTGTCGCCCAGGCCGTTGTCCTCGCTTTTGCTGCGTTGGCCCGAGGCGGTGGCCAGCATGAGGGCAAACAGCTGCTGGCCCGCTTCGAGCACGGTCTGGCGGCCATCGACCACGCCGCCGCAGTCAAAGTCCATGTCGAGCACCATGCGCTGGAACATGGGGGTGTTGGAGGCCAGCTTGAGCGAGGGCGTGGGCTTGCAACCGTAGGTGCTGCCGCGCCCGGTGGTGAAGCAGATCAGGTTGGCGCCGCCGGCCACCTGGCCGGTGGCCGAGACCGGGTCGTAGCCTGGGGTGTCCATGAACACCAGGCCCTGGGCCTGCACGGGCTGGGCGTATTCGAGCACTTCCATGAGGCCGGTGGAGCCGGCCTTGGCCACCGCGCCGAGCGATTTTTCAAGGATGGTGGTGATGCCGCCGGCCTTGTTGCCGGGGGAGGGGTTGTTGTTGAGGTCGCCACCGTGCAGCGCGGCATAGCGCTCCCACCAGGCCACGCGCTGCATCAGGCGCTGGGCCACCTCGGGGCTGGCGGCGCGGTGGGTGAGCAGATGCTCGGCGCCATAGATCTCGGGGGTTTCGGACAGGATGGCGCGGCCGCCGTGGCGCACCAGCAGATCGACCGCCGCCCCCAGCACCGGGTTGGCGCTGATGCCCGAGTAGCCGTCCGAGCCGCCGCACTGCAGGCCGACCGTGAGGTGCGACAGCGGCACGCGTTGGCGCCGGGCCTGGTTGGCCTGCTGCAGCATGGTGTGCAGCAGGGCTTTGCCGGCGGCAATGGTCTCGCGGGTGCCGCCTTCGTCCTGGATGGTGAGGCTGGCCAGCAGGCCAGCCGGGCGGGCCGCCAGCTCGCTGACCAGGGGGGCGATCTGGTTGACCTCGCAGCCCAGGCCGATCACCAGCACGCCGGCAAAGTTGGGGTGGTTGGCGTAGCCGCGCAAGGTGCGTTGCAACAGGGCCAGGCCTTCGCCATCGCCCATGCCGCAGCCGCTGCCATGGGTGATGGCGACCACGCCATCGACATGCGGGTAGGCGGTCAGGGCCTCGCCCTTGAAGGCGTCGGCAATGTGACGGCACACGGTGGCCGAGCAGTTGACGCTGGCGATCACGCCCAGGTAGTTGCGCGTGCCCACGCGGCCATCGGGGCGGAGGTAGCCGTCAAAGCCCAGGTCCTGCTCGGCCGGCACGGTGGGCACGTAGCCCTGGCCGGGCTGCTGGGTGCCCTCGCTGCCGGCCATGGCCAGGTTGTGCACATGCACGTGCTGGCCCGGTGCGATGTCGGCACTGGCCAGGCCGATGCGCTGCCCATATTTGTAGACCGGCTGGCCCTTGGCGATGGGCTGCAAGGCCACCTTGTGGCCGGAGGCAATGGGCTCGCGCACGAGCACGGCCGGGCCGGCGCCCAGCGCCAGGGCCTGCCCAGGCACCAGGGCCTGGCGGGCCACGGCGACGTTGTCGAGGGCGGACAGTTGCAGGGCGGGCGCTGGGGTGTGGGGTTCGGTGGTCATGGAAGGGCGCAGAGTGGGGGCGGTTTGGGGGCGCGTCAATTCGGGGTGGCCAGTGCGGCCTGCAGACGCGGCTGCAGCAAGCCAGGGGCACGCTGGGCCGCCAGCGCCACGATGGGGGCGAGGCGCCGCTGCTTCTTGGCCGCGTGGTTCTGGGCGATGTCGGCGATGCGGTGCTCCAGAAAGGGGTTTTCGAAGCGCTCGCGCACATCGCGCAGGTAGGCCTCGGCCTGGGGGCCTTCACCCAGGGCCTGGAACACAGGCAGGATCTCGTCGCGCCACAAGGCCTCCAGCTCCGCCCGCAGGGGGGCATCGGCCATGGCCTGGCGCACGGTCTCGGCTGCAGGGCGCTGGTCGAGCAGCCAGCGCTCGGCCAGAAAGGTGTGGCCGGCGTTGAGCAGGAACAGCTTGAGGCGCTCGTGCGCGGCCAGGTCGTCGGTGAGCACGATCGCCGGGTGCCGGCAGGGCAGTTGCAGGCCGGCCTGGCGCTCGACCACCCACACGGCATAGGGCTCTGCCACGGCGCCGACGGGCTCGATGGCCTCGGAGACGATGCGATCGACCAGGGAGTTGGCCCAGACCAGCCCGCTGGGGCTGCCCTGCAGCCACTGTTGCAGGCCCTCGGGCAGGCCCCACTGGCGGGCCAGCTGGCCGACCAGGTCGCGCAGCACATCGCCATTGCGCTCTACCAGCTCACAGGGCATCAAGGTGAGGGTTTTGTTGGGGGTCTGTTGCCAGCGCCCGTGCAGCAACACGAGCAGTTTGGCCGGGAAGCTCTGCGGGGCGGGGCTGCCTGCGGCCAGCAGCGCGGGGCCATCCTGCGCGCTCAGGCCATAGCCCTGGTCGCCGGTGTTGGAGACGATCACTTGCACTTCGCCCTGGGCCACGGCCTGGCGCAAGGCGGGCCAGTGGGTGCTGGCGTGCCAGGCCTCGCGCACAGCCAGGCAGTGCTGCAGGCGGTCGACCCGTTGGCCACCGGCCAGCCCCCGCACGCGCACCGGGTAGCCTTTGCCGTCGGCCAACGCGGCGATGCGCGCCGCCCCATCGGCGCGGTCGGTGGTCTGCACGACGGTGATGCCGCCCAGGGCCTCACCCGCGCCTGGGGCGCCGGCCAGGGCTTCGGCAATGAACAGGTCGACGTGGGCCTGCAGAAAACGGCTGGTGCCGAACTGGAGAATGGGCTGGACCATGGCGTGTAGGGTGGCGTGTACGGCTTGGGGCTCAGATTTCGACGATGGCCTTGACCACGCCCTGCTTGGGGTCGAGCAAGGTGGCAAAGGCGGCCGGCACATCGGCCAGGGCCATGCGGTGGGTGTTGAGGGCGGCGGTGGGCACCTGGCCGGCGCGCATGGCGCTCAACACGGTTTCGAAGTCTTCGGTGGTGGCGTTGCGGCTGCCCAGCAAGGTGGTTTCGCGCTTGTGGAACTCGGGGTCGGAGAAGCTGATGGTGTCGCGCACCACCGAGATCAGCACGTATTGGCCCCCATGGGCCACAAAGCCGAAGCCGCGCTCGATGGCCCGGGCGTTGCCGGTGGCGTCGAACACCAGGTCAAAAAATTCGTTTTGGGTGGCGGCGGCCAGTTGGGCCTCATCGCCCTCCCCCAGGGCCACGGTGCGCGCCACGCCCAGCTCGCGCTGGCAGAAGTCGAGCCGGTCCTGACGGCCGTCGAGGGCGGTGACTTCAGCGCCGCGCAGGCGGGCGAAGATCATGGCGGCCATGCCGATGGGCCCGGCCCCGACCACCAGCACGCGCTGGCCGGCTTGCACCCGGCCCCGGCGCACCGCGTGGGCGCCGATGGCCAGGAACTCGATCATGGCGGCCTGGTCGAGCGTGACGCCCTCGGCCTTGTGCACAAAGGCTTCGGGCAGCGACAGATACTCGGTGAAGGCGCCGTCGCGGTGCACGCCCAGCACCTGGATGTTGACGCAGCAGTTGGTCTTGCCCTGCCGGCAGGCCACGCACTGCCCGCAAGACAGGTAGGGCATCACGTACACCACATCGCCCACGGCCAGGCGGCCGCCGGGCACGGCCTCTTCGACCACCCCGGACAGCTCATGCCCCATGACACGGGGGTACTGCAAGAAGGGCTGGTTGCCGGTGAAGATGTGCAGGTCGGTGCCGCACACCCCCACGCGCTTGACGCGCACCAGCACCTCGCCCTCGCCGCGGCTGGGGCGGTCGCGCTCCAGGGCGCGCAGGGTTCCAGGGGTTTCACAGATGACGGTCAGCATGGCGGGATCTCGATGTCGGGTGGATGTGGGATGGGAACGGCAACAGGGCTTGGAACGGCTCAGCCGCCGTGGTACTTCTTGTAGATGGCGCCCAGCTTGCCGTTGTCGGTGTTGCGCTTGATCCAGTCGTTGAGCCAGGCCTTGAGTTCGGGCTCGTTCTTGCGCAGGCCGATGCCCAGGGGCACGGTCTGCATCACGAACTTGATGGCCAGGTCTTTCTGGGGGGCCTTGGCCAGCACGGTGTTCACGATGGCGGGCGAGGTGGCGATGATGTCGGCCTGGCCACTGACGGTGGCGGTGACCAGGGTGGCGTCGTCGTCGTAGCGCACCATCTGGGCGCCCTTGGCGGCCTGGGTGGCCACCTTGTCGTTGTTGGAGCCCCGGGTGGTGGCCACGCGCTTGCCGTTGAGGTCGTCAAAGCCCTTGATGTCGGCGCCCTTGGGGCCGGCCACCACGGCCTGGATCTGGGCATAGGGCACAGAGAAGTCGATGACCTTTTCACGCTCGGGGGTGACGGACAGCGAGGCGATCACGATGTCGGCCTTGCCGGTCTGCAGGAAGGGGATGCGGTTGGGGCTGGTGGTCTGCACCATTTCGAGGGCCACGCCCAGGTCCTGGGCCAGCAGTTGGGCGGTCTCGACGTCGGAGCCCACGGGCTTCAGGGCATCGTCCACGAAGCCATAAGGGGGCGAGCCCGTGTCCTGCGCGATGCGGATCTTCTTGGCCTCGCGGATGTCTTTGAGCAGATCGGCATGGGCCGGTGCCTGGCACAGGGCCAGCAGGGCGGCCGAGGCCAGCAAGGTGTGCAGCAAGAGGGAACGACGGGCTTTCATGGGTTTGTCTCCTAGGGATGAATGAGGGAAGGCAGATCAGAGGCCGTTGCCGACGAAATCGCGCAACTCGGTGGTGGCGGGCGCATCGAGGATGGAGGCCGGCCCGTGCTCCCACACGCGGCCGCGGTGCATGAAGATGACCTCGTCGGCCACCTTGCGGGCAAAGGCCATCTCGTGGGTGACCAGGATCATGGTCATGCCGTCGGCGGCCAGGCGCTCCATCACACGCAGCACCTCTCCGGTGAGTTGCGGGTCGAGGGCCGAGGTCACCTCGTCGAACAGCATGAGCTGGGGCGACATGGCCAGCGAGCGGGCGATGGCCACACGCTGCTGCTGCCCACCCGAGAGCTGCGAGGGGTAGTGATCGGCCTTGTCGGCCAGGCCCACCTGGTTGAGCACGGCCATGGCGGTGTCGCGGGCCTGGGGCTTGCGGGCCTTCTGAACCAGGCGAGGGGCCAGCATGATGTTCTGCAGCACCGTGAGGTGGGGGAACAGGTTGTAGCTCTGGAACACGATGCCCACGTCGCGCCGCAGCTGGTGCAGGTCCAGCCCCGGGCCGGTCACATCGTGACCACAAACCTTGATGTGGCCGCTGTCCACCGTCTCGAGCCGGTCGATGCAACGCAAGGCCGTGCTCTTGCCGGAGCCGCTTTGCCCGATGATGGCCACCACCGAGCCCTTTCGCACGGTGAAGGACACGCCTTCAAGCACACGCGTGCTGCCAAAGCACTTGGAGATGTTGTCGATCTCAACGATGGGCGACATGGAATTTCCTCTCGAGGCGACGGCTCAGCACCGACAGCGGATAGCACAGGACGAAATAGAGCGCAGCAACGATCACGAAGATGACGAAGGGCTCGAAGGTGGAGTTGTTGATGATCTGGCCGGCCCGGGCCAGCTCGACAAAGCCGATGGCCGAGGCCAGCGAGGTGTTCTTGACGATCTGCACCATGAAGCCCACGGTGGGCGGGGTGGCGATCTTGATGGCCTGCGGCAGGATCACATGCCAGACCCGCTGATGCCAGCGCAAAGCCAGGCATTCGGCGGCCTCGGCCTGGGTGCGGGGCACCGACTCGATGCAACCGCGCCAGATCTCACCCAGGTAGGCCGACACGTAGATCGACAGCGCCATGGCCGCTGCCGCCAAGGGCGCCACGTCCAACCCCAATGCCGGCAAGCCGAAGTAGGCCAGGGGCAACAGCACCAGGAGCGGCGTGCCCTGGATCAGCTTGATGTAAAGCGACACCAGCAGGCGCGACCCACGCGGGCCATAGGAGCTGCCCAGCGCCACCGCAAACCCCAGTAGCCCACCACCGACGAAAGCCAGCAAGGACAGGCCCACGGTCCACAACAAACCATCGAACAGAAAGCGCAGGTGCGCTGCATTGAGAAAGCCCATGTCGTGCTCCGTGACAGGTTCCGTGAAAGGTCAGAGGGGGGTGCCAAGGCGGCGACGGCGTGGGAAAGCGAGGCGGGCCAGCAACCAGAACAGCCCCCGCATCAGCAGCGACATCAACAGGTAAGCCACGGCCACGATCAGGTAGGTCTCCACCGAGCGGTAGGTGTCCGACTGAATGCGGTTGGCCACAGCGGTCAGCTCTTCGGCCGAGATCTGGGAGCAGATCGAAGAGGCCAGCATCAGCAGCACGTACTGGCTGGTGAGCGCGGGGTATACCCGCTCGATGGCGGGGGGCAGCACCACATGCAGCAGCGTTTGCCAACGGCTCAAGCCAATGCATTCGGCGGCTTCCAACTGGCCTTTTGGAATCGATTCAATGCCGGCGCGCACGATCTCGCTGGTGTAAGCCCCGACGTTGACGACCAGGGCCACCGTGGCAGCAGTGAACGCCCCCACCTGCCAGCCAAGTGACGAAAGGCCGAAATAGACAATGAAGACCTGGACCAGCAATGGCGTGTTGCGGATCACCTCGATGTAGGCCCCTGCGCAGCGGGCCATCCAACGGGTTCCCTTGGTGTTGGCGATCGCACACAAAACCCCCAGCAGGAAGCCGAAAAAGGTGGAAGCCAGCGACAGCGTCAAGGTGGTCCACGCACCGGCCAGCAGGTCTGGCGCGTAGGCCAGTGGGGCAGAGAAATCGAAAGCGTAGTTCAAGGTGGTGTTGGCGGCGCTGAAGAGCAGCACCGGCCTTTCTTTTTTGGTAAGGCCAATTTGAATACAAAACCAAAATTGGCCTTACCGGGTTAACCCTGAAATCACAAACAACTGCGCGTCAATACCTGATATTGCTAACATTTCGGCGCGAATAGCGCCGTGAATGGCCTTTACACTCCATCATCAGCCCAACTGGCCTGACCAAATCGGTCACCCAACTGGACAGACCAAATTCCACATGAACCTACCCATGAACGACCTGGAGAAGAGCCTGGAACCCAGGCGCCTGTATCAGCAGATTGCAGACCGGGTGCGCGTGCTGATCCAAAGTGGCGACTTCCGCGAAGGCAGCCGCCTGCCACCTGAGAGAGACCTGGCGCAGCAGTTGGGGGTGTCGCGACCGTCGCTACGCGAAGCCCTGATCGCACTCGAGATCGAAGGCAGCGTAGAGATCCGCATGGGCTCGGGCGTCTATGTGTGCGCACGCGCGTTGCGGCGCCCTGCCCTGTCCATTCCGATGGGCGAGAGCCCTGCGGAATTGATGCAAGCCCGAGGCGTGGTGGAAGGCTCCGTGATTGTGCTGGCCTGTGTGAATGCGACCCCGGAAGGACTCGCGCGCGTGCGCGAAAGCATCGAGGGCATGCGGGCCGACATCGCTGCAGGCCGGGATGTGTTGGCCCACGACCGAGAGTTTCATGTGCGCATTGCCGAGATGGCCGGCAATTCAGTGCTGACCGCCTTGATCAGCACCCTGTTCGATGAACGACAGCGCCCCTTGGCCAGCCACATGCGAAATCGCCTGGAAAGCCAGCCCACCTGGAGTGCAGCACTGGCCGAGCATGAACAAATCTACCGCTGCCTGGTCGCAAGAGACCCCCTGATGGCCGAGTCTGCAATGCGGGCCCACATCCGATCAGCAGCAGAGCGTTGGGTGATTCCAGACGCGGCATGAATCTGTGCTCAGCTCAGCGGCCTCACCTTCAGGCCTGGAACACAACATAGCCTGGGGTGGCGTCAAAAGTAGTCATGGTTTTGGTACCGAGACCAAAGATTGAACGCGAATCAATGAATCGAGGCTTGTGAGCAGAACCGCTTTCAACTGTCCCGCAGTGTTCCAGGTTGGTATTGAGGCCTTGTTGGCCAAGGCCGCTGCGGTTGATACGCCAGAAGCTTGGCAGGCAGTAAGGATGTTGGCCTCGGAGGCGGCGCTGCATTGACCATGGCACAGGCCAAAGACATGGAAAATTGATGGCAGAAGAGTCCATGTGTCCACCAAGGGTGGGGATGGATGAAATGGATCCTCAAGAAGAAACTGGCGACCGCCTAGACAGATGACTAGGTCGCATACATACGGCCATTGTTTCCGCGCCCCCAAAGACAAAACCCCCGCCAGTTGCCTGGAGGGGGTTTTGAGGGCTGTAAGAGCCTGACGATGACCTACTTTCACACGGGAACCCGCACTATCATCGGCGCGGAGTTGTTTCACTGTCCTGTTCGGGATGGGAAGGAGTGGGACCAACTCGCTATGGTCATCAGGCATAACTTGGTGCTGGGCTGTTGGTTAGCAACAGCCTGGCGAATTCATAGAGTTTGGAATCAGATTTTATTTTTTGTATTGCGTCTTGGCATAACCAGACTTTGAATTGGATTCAAAGTTATAGG
>NZ_KB906284.1 GCF_000381265.1 Curvibacter lanceolatus ATCC 14669 | reverse complement strand
AAAATGGCAAAAGGCAAGTTTGAACGTACCAAGCCGCACGTGAACGTCGGCACCATCGGTCACGTTGACCACGGCAAGACCACCCTGACGGCTGCGATCGCTACCGTTCTGGCAGCCAAGTTCGGCGGCGAAGCCAAGGCTTACGACCAGATCGACGCAGCGCCCGAAGAAAAGGCCCGCGGCATCACGATCAACACCGCCCACGTTGAATACGAAACCGCCAACCGCCACTACGCTCACGTGGACTGCCCCGGCCACGCTGACTATGTGAAGAACATGATCACCGGCGCTGCCCAGATGGACGGCGCTATCTTGGTGTGCTCGGCTGCTGACGGCCCGATGCCCCAAACCCGTGAACACATCCTGCTGTCCCGCCAAGTGGGCGTGCCTTACATCATCGTCTTCCTGAACAAGGCTGACCTGGTGGACGACGCTGAACTGCTGGAACTGGTCGAAATGGAAGTGCGCGAGCTGCTGTCCAAGTACGAATTCCCTGGCGACGACACCCCGATCATCAAGGGTTCGGCACGTCTGGCGCTGGACGGCGACAAGGGCGAACTGGGCGAGCAAGCCATCATGAAGCTGGCCGAAGCTCTGGACACCTACATCCCCACGCCTGAGCGCGCTGTGGACGGTGCTTTCCTGATGCCTGTGGAAGACGTGTTCTCGATCTCGGGTCGTGGCACTGTGGTGACCGGTCGTGTTGAGCGCGGCATCATCAAGGTCGGCGAAGAAATCGAAATCGTGGGTATCAAGCCCACCGTCAAGACCACCTGCACTGGCGTGGAAATGTTCCGCAAGCTGCTGGACCAAGGTCAGGCTGGCGACAACGTCGGCATCTTGCTGCGCGGTACCAAGCGTGAAGACGTCGAGCGCGGCCAAGTGCTGTGCAAGCCGGGCAGCGTCAAGCCGCACACCCACTTCACCGCAGAAATCTACGTTCTGTCGAAGGATGAAGGCGGCCGTCACACCCCGTTCTTCAACAACTACCGTCCTCAGTTCTACTTCCGCACGACCGACGTGACCGGCGCCATCGAGCTGCCGAAGGACAAGGAAATGGTCATGCCTGGCGACAACGTGTCGATCACTGTGAAGCTGATCAACCCCATCGCCATGGAAGAAGGTCTGCGTTTCGCCATCCGTGAAGGTGGCAAGACTGTGGGCGCCGGTGTGGTCGCCACCATCATCGAGTAATTGTCTCGGAGGGGTATAGCTCAATTGGCAGAGCGTCGGTCTCCAAAACCGAAGGTTGTAGGTTCGATTCCTACTGCCCCTGCCACCTGAAGGTGGCATCAAAAGCCCGTCAAGCCCTGACGGGCTTCTGTGTCTCAGGGCACACAACAAATTTGAAGCGGAATCCAGCCCATCATGGCAACTTCACAGGTTGAAACTGTCAACACAGGGGCCGACAAGGCCAAACTCGTGGCTGCAGGCGCATTGGTGCTTGCGGCCTTGGTGGCGTTCTATCTGCTGACTCAACAGGGCGCTTTGGCGCAATGGGCTGCGCTGATTGTGGGTCTGATTGCTGCGGGTGCTGTGTTCCTGACTTCGGAGTCGGGTCGGCAGTTGGTGGCATTTGGCCGTGAGGCTGTGCGTGAAGTGCGCAAGGTTGTCTGGCCTACCCGCAAAGAAGCCATTCAGATCACCGCCTATGTTTTTGGCTTTGTCGTGATCATGGCTTTGTTTCTGTGGTTCACCGACAAGACCCTTGAGTGGTTGTTTTACGACGTGATTCTGGGGTGGAAACGATAATGACTGACGCTGTTGACAATTCGGTGGCCCCAGCGGCTGCCACCCCCACAAATCCCGATCTGCGTTGGTATGTTGTCCATGCCTATTCGGGTATGGAAAAGGCTGTTGAGCGCAACATCACCGAACGCATCAATCGTGCTGGCATGCAGCACAAGTTCGGGCGCATTCTGGTCCCCACCGAAGAAGTGGTGGAAATGAAGAATGGCCAGCGCAAGACCACCGAGCGTCGCTTTTTCCCTGGCTACGTGCTGGTGGAGATGGTGATGGATGACGAATCCTGGCACTTGGTGAAGCACACCAACAAGGTCACTGGTTTTGTGGGGGGCGCCAAGAACCGTCCTGCACCGATCTCTGAAGAAGAAGTCCAGAAGATCGTCAGCCAGATGCAGGAAGGCACCGACAAGCCGCGTCACAAGGTCGAGTTTGTGGTCGGCGAGTTGGTTCGCGTCAAGGAAGGTCCTTTCACAGACTTCAATGGTTCTGTGGAAGAAGTGAACTACGAAAAGAGCAAGGTCCGCGTGTCTGTGACGATCTTCGGTCGCGCCACACCCGTCGAGCTCGAATTCACCCAGGTCGAAAAGACCTGAGTTTTTCCGGCTTGCCGGTTGTTGCGCCACCCGACTCGGCGCAGCGTCAAATCCAGAGTCGTTAACCCCGGGAAGCCATGTGCTGGTTGCTTGACCTGCATGGCGTTTGACCCGCAAGGAGTAAAGCATGGCGAAAAAAATCGTCGGTTTTGTGAAGCTGCAAGTGCCAGCTGGCAAGGCCAACCCGTCCCCCCCGATCGGCCCGGCACTGGGTCAGCGCGGCCTGAACATCATGGAGTTCTGCAAGGCGTTCAACGCCCAGACCCAAGGTGTTGAACCTGGTCTGCCGCTGCCCGTGGTCATCACCGCGTTCGCTGACAAGAGCTTCACCTTCATCATCAAGACGCCGCCCGCGACGACTCTGATCAAGAAGGCCATCAAGCTGGACAAGGGCTCTGCTCGTCCGCACAGCGACAAGGTTGGCAAGATCACTCGCGCTCAGCTCGAAGAAATCGCCAAGACCAAGATGAAGGACATGAACGCTGCCAGCGTTGATGCCGCAATTCGTACCATCGCTGGTTCCGCACGCTCCATGGGCGTGACGGTGGAGGGTCTGTGATGACTAAGCTCACCAAAAAAGCAAAAGCCCTGCAAGGCAAGGTCGACAGCAACAAGCTGTACGCCCTGAACGATGCCATCACCCTGGTGAAAGAGTTTGCGACTGCCAAGTTCGATGAGTCCATCGACGTGGCTGTGCAGCTCGGCATTGACGCGAAGAAGTCGGATCAAGTCGTTCGTGGCGCCGTGGTGCTGCCCAACGGTACCGGCAAGACCAAGCGCGTTGCTGTGTTCGCCCAAGGTGCCAAGGCTGAAGAAGCCAAGGCTGCCGGCGCTGACGTGGTCGGCATGGACGATCTGGCCGCCCAGGTGAAGGCTGGTGACATGCCTTTCGATATCGTGATCGCTGCTCCCGATGCCATGCGCATCGTGGGTACCCTGGGTCAGATCCTGGGCCCGCGCGGTTTGATGCCTAACCCCAAGGTGGGTACTGTGACCCCTGACGTCGCCACCGCCGTGCGCAACGCCAAGGCTGGTCAAGTGCAATTCCGCGTTGACAAGGCCGGTATCGTTCACTCCACCATCGGCCGTCGTTCGTTCGACACCGACAAGCTCCAGGGCAACCTGGCTGCTCTGGTGGATGCCCTGAACAAGGCCAAGCCGGCGACCAGCAAGGGTGTTTACCTGCGCAAGGTGGCTGTGTCGTCGACCATGGGCGTGGGCGTTCGCGTCGATACCCAAACCATCGCAGCTTAATCGCTTCGAGCAAGAAATCGTCAGAGGGCGCAAGTCCTCTGGTGTGGTGGGCCTGGGGTCTTGAAAGAGACCGCAGGGCCATCCAAGACCGCTGGTGTGGGAGCCGAAAGGCTATCACTTAATACCCGAGGGGCCAGCGCAGATGGCGATCCCGCTGCAGATGGAAATTTTCCAAAACAGTTGGTCGCTGCACTAAGGCGCGTCGAAGGAGTGATCCCGAGACGCATTTTGAAGGAGTAGACCTTGAGTCTGAATCGCAGTGAGAAAGAAGCGGTCATTTCCGAAGTGACCAGCCTCGCCGCTAAAGCTCAAACGCTCGTGATCGCGGAATACCGTGGCATCACGGTCGCTGACATGACCAAACTGCGCGTTGACGCTCGCAGCAAGGGTGTGAGCCTGAGTGTTCTGAAGAACACCCTGGCCCGCCGTGCTGTGGCTGGCAGCCAGTTTGATGTTGTCGCCGACCAGATGACCGGTCCGCTGATCTATGGCTTCTCCGAAGACGCTGTGGCCGCCGCTAAGGTGGTGGCCGATTTCGCGAAGACCAACGACAAGTTGGTGATTCGCGGCGGCGCTTTCGGAGGTAAAGCCCTGGATGTGAACGGCGTTAAGCAACTGGCCAACATTCCGTCGAAGGAAGTGTTGCTGGCCCAGTTGTGTGGCTTGCTGATGTCCCCCATCTCTCGCACCGCTGTGGTGTTGGGTGCTCTGGCGGCCAAAAAAGGCGAAGGCGCAACCGAAGAAGCTGCTGTGGCTGCCTAAGCCCACAGCAACCTTGAACCAATTGTTAGGAATTTAAAAATGGCATTCGATAAAGACGCATTTCTGACCGCTCTCGACAGCATGACGGTCCTCGAACTCAACGACCTGGTGAAGGCCATCGAAGAGAAGTTTGGCGTGAGCGCTGCCGCTATGGCCGCTCCTGCTGCTGGTGGCGGTGCTGCTGCTGCTGTTGCCGAAGAGAAGACCGAATTCAACGTCGTTCTGCTCGAAGCCGGCGCCAACAAGGTGTCCGTCATCAAGGCCGTGCGTGAAATCACCGGCCTGGGTCTGAAGGAAGCCAAGGACCTGGTCGACGGCGCTCCCAAGGCCGTCAAGGAAGGCATTGCCAAGGCTGACGCCGAAGCTGCCAAGAAGAAGCTGGAAGAAGCTGGCGCCAAGGTCGAACTCAAGTAATTGGGTCTCGCTCAGAGGCTGGAGTGCTCACAAAGGGCCTCCAGCCTTTGGTGCTTATAGGATGCGTCTCACAGAGCGCACCCAAAAGCTGCAAACTGGCAGCTTTTGAGTGTCTTCTGACCCCGACAGCAGAAGATGCCTTGGTCCGGGCGATGTGCAATGCATCGCCGTCAGCCATGGTTGGTAGTGGCCAACCGCCAAGCCCGCACGTGTGTGCCCAGCGTGCACCACCGTCCCGCGGGTCCAGTCGTCGAAGACCCAGGACTCATGTCTTTGCCCGGAGATTTCATGGCCTATTCATACACCGAACGCAAGCGAATCCGCAAAAGTTTCGGCAGCCGCGACAGCGTGCTCGAAGTGCCTTACCTGCTGCAGATGCAGAAGGATGCTTACACCGCATTCCTGCAGGCAGATGTTGCCCCCCAGAAACGCACCAACGAAGGTTTGCAGGCCGCTTTTCAGGCGGCCTTCCCCATCGTCTCGCACAACGGTTTCGTGGAGATGAAGTTTGTCGAGTACAACCTCGCCAAACCCGCGTTCGATGTTCGTGAATGCCAAACCCGCGGTTTGACCTTCGCCTCGGCAGTGCGCGCCAAAGTTCAGCTGATCATTTACGACCGCGAATCCTCCAGCGCCCAGTCCAAAGTGGTCAAGGAAGTGAAGGAGCAAGAGGTCTACATGGGCGAAGTGCCCCTGATGACCGACAAGGGCTCGTTCATCATCAACGGCACTGAGCGCGTGATCGTGTCCCAGTTGCACCGTTCGCCTGGCGTGTTCTTCGAACACGACAAGGGCAAGACCCACAGCTCGGGCAAGTTGCTGTTCTCGGCCCGCGTGATTCCTTACCGTGGCTCCTGGCTCGACTTCGAATTCGACCCCAAGGACCTGCTGTACTTCCGCGTCGACCGCCGCCGCAAGATGCCGGTCACGACCCTGCTCAAGGCCATCGGCCTGAACCCCGAGTCGATCCTGGCTAACTTCTTTGTCAACGACAACTTCCGCCTGATGGACAGCGGTGCACAGATGGAATTCGTGCCCGAACGCCTGCGTGGTGAGGTGGCTCGTTTTGACATCACCGACAAGTCCGGCAAGGTGGTCGTGGCCAAGGACAAGCGCATCACCGCGCGCCACACCCGCGAACTCGAGCAATCGGGCACCACCCACGTCAGCGTCCCCGAAGACTTCCTGATCGGCCGCGTTGTGGCTCGCAACATCGTTGACGGCGACACCGGTGAAATCCTGGCCAAGGCCAACGACGAACTGACCGAAGTGCTGCTCAAGAAGCTGCGCAGCGCCGGCATTCTCGATCTGCAGTGCATCTACACGAATGAACTGGACCAAGGTCCGTACATCTCGCAGACCCTGCGCACCGACGAAACCAATGACGAGTTCGCTGCCCGCGTGGCCATCTACCGCATGATGCGCCCCGGCGAGCCGCCGACCGAAGACGCTGTGCAGGCCCTGTTCCAGCGCCTGTTCTACAACCCCGACACCTACGACCTGTCGCGCGTCGGCCGCATGAAGTTCAACGCCAAGATCGGTCGCGAAGAGTCGACCGGTCCGATGGTGCTGACCAACGAAGACATCCTGGCTGTGGTCAAGATCCTGGTGGATCTGCGCAACGGCAACGGCGAAGTCGACGACATCGACCACTTGGGCAACCGCCGTGTGCGTTGCGTGGGCGAACTGGCTGAAAACCAGTACCGCACCGGTCTGGCTCGTATCGAGAAGGCTGTGAAGGAGCGTCTGGGCCAGGCTGAGCAAGAGCCGCTGATGCCGCACGACCTGATCAACTCCAAGCCGATTTCTGCGGCCCTCAAGGAGTTCTTCGGTGCCTCGCAGCTGTCGCAGTTCATGGACCAGACCAACCCGCTGGCCGAAATCACCCACAAGCGCCGCGTGTCGGCCCTTGGCCCGGGCGGTTTGACCCGCGAACGTGCCGGCTTCGAAGTGCGTGACGTGCACGTGACCCACTACGGCCGCGTCTGCCCGATTGAAACGCCTGAAGGCCCGAACATCGGTCTGATCAACTCGCTGGCTTTGTACGCCCGCCTGAACGAGTACGGCTTCATTGAAACCCCGTACCGCCGTGTGGTGGACGCCAAGGTGACCGACCAGATCGATTACCTGTCGGCCATCGAAGAAGGCAAGTACGTGATCGCCCAGGCCAACGCCACGCTGGACGCCGAAGGCCGTCTGACGGGTGACCTGGTGTCGGCCCGTGAGAAGGGTGAATCGACCTTGCTGAGCGCAGAGCGCGTGCAGTACATGGACGTGTCGCCTGCCCAGATCGTGTCGGTGGCTGCTTCGCTGGTTCCGTTCCTCGAGCACGACGATGCGAACCGCGCCTTGATGGGTGCCAACATGTCGCGTCAGGCCGTGCCGGTGCTGCGTCCCGAGAAGCCCATGGTGGGCACCGGGATCGAGCGCGTGGCCGCTGTCGACTCCGGCACCGTGGTCACCGCCACTCGTGGCGGCGTGGTGGACTACGTCGATGCCACCCGCATCGTGGTGCGTGTGAACGACGCCGAAGCTGTGGCCGGTGAAGTGGGCGTGGACATCTACAACCTCATCAAGTACCAGCGTTCCAACCAGAACACCAACATCCACCAGCGTCCCATCGTCAAGCGTGGTGACAAGCTGGCCAAGGGTGACGTGATTGCTGACGGCGCCTCGACCGACCTGGGTGAAATCGCCATCGGCCAGAACATGCTGATCGCCTTCATGCCCTGGAACGGCTACAACTTCGAAGACTCGATCCTGATCTCCGAACGCGTGGTGGCCGACGACCGCTACACCTCGATCCACATCGAGGAACTGGTGGTCATGGCCCGCGACACCAAGCTGGGTGCGGAAGAAATCACCCGCGACATCCCCAACCTGTCCGAGCAGCAGCTGAACCGCCTCGACGAGTCGGGCATCATCTATGTGGGCGCTGAAGTGCAACCCGGCGATGTGCTGGTGGGCAAGGTCACCCCCAAGGGTGAAACCACCCTCACGCCTGAAGAGAAGCTGCTGCGCGCCATCTTCGGCGAGAAGGCTTCCGACGTGAAGGACACCTCGCTGCGTGTGGATCAGGGCTCGCAAGGCACCGTGATCGACGTGCAGGTGTTCACCCGCGAAGGCATCACCCGCGACAAGCGCGCCCAACAGATCATCGACGATGAGCTCAAGCGCTTCCGCCTCGACCTGAACGACCAGCTGCGCATCGTCGAGGCCGACGCCTTCGACCGTATCGAGAAGCTGCTCACCGGTCGCGTCGCCAACGGCGGCCCGCAGAAGCTGGCCAAGGGCACCAAGCTCGACAAGGCCTACCTGAGCTCGGTCGAGAAGTTCCACTGGTTCGACATCCGTCCGGCTGAAGACGAAGTGGCCACCCAGCTCGAGTCCATCAAGAATTCGCTGGAACAGACCCGCCACAGCTTCGACCTGGCTTTTGAAGAAAAGCGCAAGAAGCTGACCCAGGGCGACGAGCTGCCCGCTGGCGTGCTGAAGATGGTCAAGGTGTACCTGGCCGTCAAGCGTCGCCTGCAGCCTGGTGACAAGATGGCCGGCCGTCACGGTAACAAGGGTGTGGTGTCCAAGATCGTTCCGGTCGAAGACATGCCCTACATGGCCGACGGCACCCCTGCCGACATCGTTCTGAACCCGCTGGGCGTGCCTTCGCGGATGAACGTGGGTCAGGTGCTGGAAGTCCACCTGGGCTGGGCCGGCAAGGGCATTGGCCAGCGCATCGGCAACATGCTGCAGGCTGAAAGCCGTCTGGCTGAACTGCGCAAGTTCTTCGAAGAGCTGTACAACGCACACGGCCGCAAGGAAGACCTGTCCCAACTCAGCGACGAAGACGTCATCGAGATGGCCGAGAACCTCAAGACGGGCGTGCCTTTCGCCAGCCCGGTGTTCGACGGTGCCGCTGAAGAAGACATCCGCGCCATGCTGAAGCTGGCCTACCCGGACGACATCGCTGCCGCCAAGGGTCTGACCGCTGCCCGCACCCAGGCCAACCTGATCGACGGCCGCACGGGTGAACCGTTCGAGCGTCCGACCACCATCGGCTACATGCACTTCTTGAAGCTGCACCACTTGGTCGACGACAAGATGCACGCCCGTTCCACCGGCCCGTACTCCCTGGTCACGCAGCAACCGCTGGGCGGCAAGGCCCAGTTCGGTGGTCAGCGTTTCGGGGAAATGGAAGTGTGGGCGCTGGAAGCTTACGGCGCCGCCTACGTTCTGCAGGAAATGCTCACCGTCAAGTCCGACGACGTGCAAGGCCGTACCAAGGTGTACGAAAGCATCGTCAAGGGCGAACACGCCATCGAAGCCGGCATGCCGGAATCGTTCAATGTGCTGGTCAAGGAAATCCGTTCCCTGGGCCTGGACATCGAACTCGAACGTTCTTAATTTGAAAAGGAAAGAGTCACATGAAATCGCTACTCGACCTGTTCAAGCAATTCACGCCCGATGAGCATTTCGATGCCATCCGCATCGGCATGGCCTCGCCTGAGAAGATCCGTTCCTGGTCTTTCGGTGAAGTGAAGAAGCCCGAGACCATCAACTACCGGACCTTCAAGCCCGAGCGTGACGGCCTGTTCTGCGCCAAGATCTTCGGCCCCATCAAGGACTACGAGTGCCTGTGCGGCAAGTACAAGCGCCTCAAGCACCGCGGTGTGATCTGCGAGAAGTGCGGCGTTGAAGTCACCCAGACCAAGGTGCGTCGTGAACGCATGGGTCACATCGACCTGGCCGCTCCTTGCGCCCACATCTGGTTCCTGAAGTCGCTGCCTTCGCGTCTGGGCCTGGTGCTCGACATGACGCTGCGCGACATCGAACGCGTGCTGTACTTCGAAGCCTACGTGGTGACCGACCCCGGCATGACCCCGCTGAAGAAGTTCAGCATCATGTCCGAGGACGACTACGACGCCAAGCGCAAGGAATACGGCGATGAATTCATCGCCAAGATGGGCGCTGAAGGCATCAAGGATCTGCTGGAGGCGATCGACATCGACACCGAGATCGAACGTCTGCGCGGCGACCTGACCGGCTCTGAAGTCAAGGTCAAGAAGAACGCCAAGCGCCTCAAGGTGCTCGAAGCCTTCAAGAAGTCGGGCATCAAGCCCGAGTGGATGGTGCTCGAAGTGCTGCCCGTGCTGCCGCCGGACCTGCGTCCGCTGGTGCCGCTGGATGGCGGCCGCTTCGCCACCTCCGACCTGAACGACCTGTACCGCCGCGTCATCAACCGCAACAGCCGTCTGCGTCGCCTGCTGGAGTTGAAGGCCCCTGAAATCATCGCCCGCAACGAAAAGCGGATGCTGCAGGAAGCCGTCGACTCGCTGCTCGACAACGGCCGCCGCGGCAAGGCCATGACCGGTGCCAACAAGCGTGCTCTCAAGTCGCTGGCCGACATGATCAAGGGCAAGAGCGGTCGTTTCCGTCAGAACTTGCTGGGCAAGCGCGTCGACTACTCGGGTCGTTCGGTGATTACCGTGGGCCCGACCCTGAAGCTGCACCAGTGCGGTCTGCCCAAGCTGATGGCGCTGGAACTGTTCAAGCCCTTCATCTTCTCGCGCCTCGAGGCGATGGGCATTGCCACCACCATCAAGGCAGCCAAGAAGGAAGTTGAATCCGGCACCCCGGTGGTGTGGGACATCCTTGAAGAAGTCATCAAGGAACACCCGATCATGCTCAACCGTGCGCCTACGCTGCACCGTCTGGGCATCCAGGCCTTCGAACCCATCCTGATCGAAGGCAAGGCCATCCAACTGCACCCGCTGGTTTGCGCGGCCTTCAACGCCGACTTCGACGGTGACCAGATGGCTGTTCACGTGCCGCTGTCGGTGGAAGCCCAGATGGAAGCCCGCACGCTGATGCTGGCCTCCAACAACGTGCTGTTCCCGGCCTCTGGCGAACCCTCGATCGTGCCCTCGCAAGACGTGGTGCTGGGTCTGTACTACACGACCCGTGACCGCATCAACGCCAAGGGCGAAGGTCTGGTGTTCTCCGATGTGCCCGAAGTGCAACGCGCTTTCGATGCCGGCCAGGTCGAGCTGACCGCCCGCGTCACCGTGCGTATCACCGAGTGGAACAAGGACAAGGCCACCGGCGAATTCGTGCCTGACACCAAGCTGGTGGAAACCACCGCCGGCCGCGCTCTGCTGTCCGAGATCCTGCCCAAGGGCCTGCCTTTTGCCAACATCAACAAGGCGCTCAAGAAGAAGGAAATCTCGAAGCTGATCAACGTCTCCTTCCGCAAGTGCGGTCTCAAGGAAACGGTGGTCTTCGCCGACAAGCTGCTGCAAAACGGTTTCCGTCTGGCCACCCGTGCCGGCATCTCGATCTGCATCGACGACATGCTGGTGCCGCCGGAGAAGCAAGGCATCATCGAGCGCTCCGAGCGCGAGGTGAAGGAAATCGAACAGCAGTACGTCTCCGGTCTCGTGACCGCTGGCGAACGCTACAACAAGGTGGTGGACATCTGGGGCAAGTCGGGTGACGAAGTCTCCAAGGTCATGATGGCCCAGTTGGCCAAGCAAAAGACCATCGACCGCCACGGCAATGAAGTCGATCAGGAATCGTTCAACTCGATTTACATGATGGCCGACTCCGGCGCCCGCGGTTCTGCCGCCCAGATCCGTCAGCTCGCAGGGATGCGGGGCCTGATGGCCAAGCCTGACGGCTCCATCATCGAGACCCCCATCACGGCGAACTTCCGTGAAGGTCTGAACGTGTTGCAGTACTTCATCTCCACCCACGGTGCCCGTAAGGGTCTGGCGGATACGGCGCTGAAGACGGCCAACTCGGGTTACCTGACCCGTCGTCTGGTCGACGTGACGCAGGATCTGGTGGTCACCGAAGACGATTGCGGCACCACCAATGGCTCGCTGATGCGCGCCATCGTCGAAGGCGGTGAAGTGATCGAATCGCTGCGCGACCGTATCCTGGGCCGCACCGCTGCCGAAGACGTGCTGCACCCGGAAACCCGCGCTGTGCTGGCCGTGGCCGGCAGCATGCTGGACGAAGACCTGATCGAAGACCTCGAAGCCGCTGGCGTCGACGAAGTGAAGGTCCGCACCGCACTGATCTGCGAAACCCGCTATGGTCTGTGCGCCCGTTGCTACGGTCGCGACTTGGGTCGCGGCGGTCTGATCAACCTCGGCGAAGCCGTGGGTGTGATCGCTGCCCAGTCCATCGGTGAGCCGGGTACCCAGCTGACCATGCGTACCTTCCACATCGGTGGTGCCGCTTCGCGTGCTGCCATCGCCTCCAGCGTGGAAGCCAAGTCCAACGGCATCATCGGCTTCAATGCCACGATGCGCTACGTGAGCAACACCAAGGGCGAACTGGTGGTGATTGCACGTTCGGGTGAAATCATCATCCAGGACGAGCATGGCCGCGAACGCGAACGCCACAAGGTGCCTTACGGTGCGACCCTGACGGTGAAGGCCGACCAGACCATCAAGGCTGGCACCATCCTCGCCAACTGGGATCCGCTGACTCGCCCGATCATCACCGAGTTCGCCGGCCAGGTGAAGTTCGAGAACGTCGAAGAAGGTCTGACCGTTGCCAAGCAGGTCGACGAAGTGACCGGTCTGTCCACCTTGGTGGTGATCGATCCCAAGCGTCGTGGCTCGGCCAAGGTGGTGCGTCCGCAGGTCAAGCTGATCGACGCCCAAGGCCAGGAAGTCAAGATCCCGGGTACCGATCACTCGGTGACCATCGGCTTCCAGGTCGGCGCTCTGATCCAGGTGCGCGACGGCCAGGACGTGGGCCCTGGCGAAGTGCTGGCCCGTATCCCAATCGAAGGTCAGAAGACCCGCGACATTACCGGCGGTCTGCCGCGTGTGGCCGAGCTCTTCGAAGCCCGTACGCCGAAGGACAAGGGCACCCTGGCCGAAATGACCGGTACCGTGTCGTTCGGCAAGGAAACCAAGGGCAAGGTCCGCCTGCAGATCACCGATCCGGAAGGCCGTGTGTTCGAAGAACTCGTGCCCAAGGAAAAGAACATCCTGGTGCACGAAGGCCAGGTGGTCAACAAGGGCGAATCGATTGTGGACGGCCCGGCCGACCCGCAAGACATCCTGCGCCTGCTGGGCATGGAAGAGCTGGCCCGCTACATCGTCGACGAAGTGCAGGACGTGTACCGCTTGCAAGGCGTGAAGATCAACGACAAGCACATTGAAGTGATCGTTCGCCAGATGCTGCGTCGTGTGGTGGTCGAGAACACCGGCGAGTCGAACTACATCGCTGGCGAGCAAGTCGAGCGCTCGGAGATCCTCAACACCAATGAGGCCCTGCAGCGCGACAACAAGGTGCCTGCCACCTACAGCAACCTGTTGCTGGGCATCACCAAGGCCTCGCTGTCGACCGACTCCTTCATCTCGGCCGCGTCGTTCCAGGAAACGACCCGCGTGCTCACCGAGGCTGCCATCATGGGCAAGCGCGACGAGCTGCGTGGCCTGAAGGAAAACGTCATCGTGGGTCGCCTGATCCCGGCCGGTACCGGTCTGGCCTACCACCAGGCCCGCAAGGCCAAGGACGCCATGGACGAAGCCGAGCGCCGAGCCATCGCCGAAGCCGAAGCCGCCGACCTGGCTGCCAGCCAGGACGCCAGCGCCGAAGCCGAGGGTGCTGCCTCGGAGTAATCACGCCCTTTGACGCGTGAGCGATCAGCGCCCCAGCCCCATTCAACGATGGGACTGGGGCGTTTTTCATCTGACACTAGCCTTTGGAATGCGTGGAGCCTGCCATGTCCTTGGAAGGTTTGCTTGACCTGCCGATCGGGGTCTGGATCACGGTGGCCGTGCTCCTGTTCTGGGCCGTCGGGGCCTACAACCGCCTGGTGCGCCTGCGTGTGGCCGCCGTTCAGGCATTCAGCTTGCTTGAGTCCCAGTGGCTCAAACACCTGGCATGGATCGAAGTGCAATGGCTGCACAGTTCACAAGAGGTGACGGCCCCCGCTGGAGACACCGACACCGCGGAACATGGGCGACCCGATTTGCACATTCTTCAGCCCGCCGTGGCCCAGTTTCGCGCCTGCCTGCAGGCCGCCAAGCTCAGCCCCTTGAACCCCGAGTTGCTGGGGTCGCTGTCGTCAGCCTGGACGGTCTTTCGCATGGCGATCCGCCAGGTGCTGGCCGATGAGGACGCCGGCGTGCCGCGTCTGCCCCAGGTGCTGAGTACCCACTGGGAACAGATACTGCTTCAGGATCAGGCCGCGGTGGACGTTTTCAATGAGGCGGCGCAACGGTACAACCAAGCCATCCGCCAGTTTCCGGCGATATTGCTGGCCTGGGTTTTTGCCTACAGGACGGCACGGTCTTTATGACAAGCAACTACAAAAAAATCGATTTGAATGCCGGCCTGAAGTCGGGCGATTACAGCGGCTCCATCCCCCTTTGGCAACAGCTGCAAGCCGTGGCCGTGGCCCTGGCCGAAGTCCGTTCGGGCGCCTCGGCCACCACCGCCATCGAGGCGGTGCCCGCCGAGCTGCGCCCCGGCGTGCAATCCCTGCTGTTCCATGTGCTGCGCTGGCTGGGCCAGGCCGAAGCCTTGCGCCGCAAGCTGGCCCCCCGCAACCCGCCGGTGCTGGCCGATGCCCTGTTGTGCACGGCGCTGGCCCTGGGCTGGCGCGAACAGGACGCTCCTTACGAAATGTTCACCCTGGTCGACCAGACGGTCGAGGCGGCCAAGCGCCTGCCGGCCATCCGGCCCCAGTCGTCCTTCATCAACGCCTGCCTGCGCCGCTTTCTGCGTGAGCGCGATGCCTTGGTGGAGGCGACGGCCCGCGAACCCATGGCGCAGTGGAACCATCCCCGCTGGTGGATCGACCGCCTGCGCCAGGACCACCCGCGCCACTGGCAGGAGATTCTGCGCACCAACGCCACCCAGGCGCCCATGACCCTGCGTGTCAACCAGCGCCACACCACGGTGCCTGCTTACCTGCAGCGCCTGGCCGCGGCCGGCATCGCGGCCGAGGCCCTTGGCGGCCCGGCCATCATGCTGGAGCAGGCCCGCCCCGTGTTCGAGGTGCCCGGCTTCGACGCGGGCGACGTGTCGGTGCAGGACGCTGGGGCCCAGCTGGCCGCCCCCTTGCTGCTGGAGGGCCTGGCCCCGGCCCACCCCGGCCAGCGCCTGCGCCTGCTGGACGCCTGCGCCGCCCCGGGCGGCAAAACGGCCCACCTCTTGGAGCTTGCCGACTGCGACGTCACGGCCCTGGACATCGACGCCCGCCGCTGCGAGCGCATCCACCAGAACCTGTCGCGCCTGGGCCTGCAAGCCCGCGTGGTCGCCGCCGACGCGCGTGACCCTGAACTCTGGTGGCCCGAAAACGGCCGGAAAGTGCCCTACGACGGCATCTTGCTCGATGCGCCTTGCACCGCTTCGGGCATCGTGCGGCGCCATCCTGATGTGCGTTGGCTGCGCCGCGAAAGCGACATCGGCCAGTTGGCCATCATCCAGGCGGCCTTGCTGTCCTTGCTGTGGCCCCTGGTGCGCCCCGGGGGCCGCCTGCTTTATTGCACCTGCTCCGTCTTCCGCGCCGAAGGTGAATTGCAGATTCAAACGTTTCTTGCGCACAACACCGACGCGGCTTTAAGCCCATCGCCTGGGCATTTAATTCCCCGCACGGCGCGCAAGGGGGATCCCGTCCGGGACAATGGGCTCCGTGACCACGACGGATTTTTCTACGCCTTGCTCGAAAAACGCGCAGATTGACCGGATCGTCTTTCTCGCGGGATGGCTGCTGGCTGCCCTTTTCTGGTGCATTCGGCCTGCGTGGGCCGACACGCCCGAGATCGAGGTAGCCCAAATGCGGCTGGAGCGCACCGAAGAGGGGCTTTTCCTGTCGGCCTCCGTGCGTTTTGACCTGCCCCAGCTGGTGGCCGATGCTGCGGCCAAAGGCATCCCCTTGTACTTTGTGGCCGAGGCCGAGGTGCTGCGCGACCGCTGGTACTGGTATGACCAGCGTGTTGTCAGTGTGGCCCGCTACATGCGCCTGGCCTACCAGCCCCTGACCCGCCGCTGGCGCCTGCAGGTGGCGCCGACCCCGATTGCCAACTCCGGCCTGGGCGTGAGCCTGGGGCAGAGCTTCGAAGACCTGGATGAGGCGCTTGGCGCCATCCAGCGCATATCGCGTTGGCGCATTGCCGATGCGGCGGCCATCGACAACGAGGCCCGACACAGCGTCGATTTCCGCTTCCGCCTGGATGTCTCGCAACTGCCCCGCCCCTTCCAACTGGGCGTGACCGGCCGGACCGACTGGAACCTGGCCGCCAGCCGCAACCAGCGCCTGCAGCCGGAGCCTGCCAAATGAGCACTGCGCCCAGACCGGGCATCGATCGACACTCCCTGTTCAGCACCCGCACCGCCCGTTGGACCGTCGGCATCGGCATTGCCATGATGGTCATCATCGGCATCTTGCTGCTGTTCTTGCTCACCCAGGCCACCAACAACCGGGCCTTGTACGAGCGCAACTACCTGCGCTTGTTCGTCATCAACCTCATCGTGGCGGGCGCCTTGCTGTCGGCCATCCTGTGGATCGCCCTGCGCCTGTACCAGCGGCTGAGGCGCGGGCGCTTCGGCAGCCGCTTGCTGGTCAAGCTGGCGGCCATCTTTGCCCTGGTGGGCTTTGTGCCCGGCGTGCTGATCTATGTGGTGTCCTACCAGTTCGTGTCACGCTCGATCGAGAGCTGGTTTGACGTCAAGGTCGAGGGCGCGCTGGATGCCGGTGTGAGCCTGGGCCGGGCCACCCTCGACACCTTGTCCAACGACCTGGCCAACAAGACCCGGGCCGCGGGCTCGCAGCTCACCGATGTGCCCGACGCCACTGCCGGCCTGGTGCTGGAAAAGATCCGCGACCAGCTCGGGGCCAGCGACGTCGTGCTCTGGAGCGCCTCGGGCCAACTGGTGGCCAGCGTGGGCCAGTCGCGCTTCCAGCTCAATCCCGAGCGCCCCTCGGTGCAGAACATCCGCAATGTGCGCAAGCAGCGCGCCGTGGCCCAGATCGAAGGCCTGGACGACCCCGCCAACGCGGCCGCCATCAACAACGCCCGCATCCGCGCCATGGCCCTGGTCAACTCGTCCAGCCTGGGCCTGTTGTCCGAGTCGCGCTTTTTGCAGGTCTCCGTGCCCTTGCCGCCCACCCTGGTGGCCAATGCCCTGGCCGTGCAAGAGGCCTACCGTGAATACCAGGAGCGAGCCCTGGCCCGATCCGGCCTGCGCCGCATGTACATCGGCACCCTCACGCTGAGCCTGTTCCTGGCGGTGTTTGGCGCCGTGCTGCTCGCCGTGCTGCTGGGCAATCAGCTGGCCCGGCCCCTGCTGGTGCTGGCCGAGGGCGTGCGCGAAGTGGCCGCCGGCAACCTCAGCCCCAAGGCCGTGCTGCAAGGCCGCGACGAGCTGGGCGGGCTGACCCGCTCGTTTGCCGACATGACCCAGCAATTGGCCGACGCCCGCGCCACGGTCGAAAAAAGCATGCGCCAGGTCAGCACCGCCCGGGCCAATCTGCAAACCATTCTGGACAACCTCACCGCCGGGGTGATCGTGCTGGACGCTCAAGGGCAGATCCAGTCGTCCAACCCCGGGGCCACCCGCATCCTCAAGGTGCCGCTGGCCGCCTACGAGGGCCGCCCGCTGGCGGCGGTGCCCAGCCTGGAAGACTTTGCGCAGCGCGTGCAAAGCCAGTTCGATGCCTTCCTGGGCGAGAACGCCCAGCAGCACGGACTGGACCACTGGCAGCAATCCTTCGAACTGCCCGACGGGCAAAACGGGGCCGCCGCCAGCATGATCACCCTGGTCGCCCGGGGGGCCGAAATGCCCGGCTCCGCCCGCTTGCTGGTGTTTGACGACATCTCCGAAATCGTCTCGGCCCAGCGCGCCCAGGCCTGGGGCGAGGTGGCGCGCCGCCTGGCCCATGAAATCAAGAACCCGCTCACGCCCATCCAGCTCTCGGCCGAACGCCTCGAGATGAAGCTGAGCGGCAAGCTGGCCGCCCCTGAGCAGGCCGTGCTCACCAAGTCGGTCAAGACCATCGTGGATCAGGTGGACGGCATGAAGCGCCTGGTCAACGAGTTCCGGGACTACGCCCGCTTGCCTGCGGCCGAACTCAAACCCCTGGACCTCAACGCCCTGGTGCACGACATCCTGCATCTGTATGGCCCCGAGAACGCCACCGTGCCGGTGCGCGTCGAGCTCGATCCGCGCTGCCTGCCGGTGCTGGGCGACGCCCAGCAGTTGCGCCAGGTCATCCACAACCTGCTGCAGAACGCGCAGGACGCCACCGAGGGGGTGGCCGCAGCCGACCGCCAGCCGGTCGAAATCCGCACCCGCTGGAGCGAAAGTTCGCGTCGCGTGCGCCTGGTGGTGCGCGATCACGGCACTGGCTTTCCCGACTACATCCTCAAAAGGGCCTTCGAGCCCTATGTCACCACCAAATCCAAAGGCACTGGCCTGGGTCTTGCAGTGGTCAAGAAAATCGCCGACGAGCATGGCGCACGGATCGATCTGTCCAATCACATGAGCGGCGACAACATCGCCGGGGCTCAAGTGTCGCTATCATTCGCCACTGCGCCGGCATCCCCTGCCTGACACAACATCTTCCCTGGAACCGCTTTCTTTCAATCATGGCAAACATACTGGTGGTCGACGACGAACTGGGCATCCGGGATCTGCTGTCCGAAATCCTCAACGATGAGGGCCACAACGTCGAACTTGCCGAAAACGCTTCGCAAGCGCGCAACGCCCGGCAACGCGACGAGTTCGACCTGGTCCTGCTCGACATCTGGATGCCCGACACCGATGGCGTCAGCCTCCTCAAGGAGTGGGCGGCCGGCGGCCTGCTGTCCATGCCCGTGATCATGATGAGCGGCCACGCCACCATCGATACCGCCGTCGAAGCCACCCGCATCGGGGCCTTCTCCTTCCTCGAAAAGCCCATCACCCTGCAAAAGCTGCTGAAGGCCGTGGAGCAGGGCCTGGCCCGCAACCAGCTGCGCAAGACCGCGGCCCCCGTGGTCAACGTGCCCGAACCCCGGATCGAAGCCCAGGCCACGCCCGTCACCCTGCTGGCCGAAGTGCAGACCCAGGCCCAGCAACTGTTCGACCTGGACAAGCCCCTGCGCGAAGCGCGCGACGGCTTCGAGAAAGCCTATTTCGAATTCCACTTGCTGCAGGAAAACGGCTCCATGACCCGCGTGGCTGAAAAGACCGGGCTGGAGCGCACCCACCTGTATCGCAAGCTGCGTCAGCTCGGCGTCGACCTGTCGCGCAGCAAAAAAAATGCAATTTAAGGGTTTTTCCTTTTTGGCCTAAAAAAGCTTGCTATAATTTATTTCTCAGCAGGCCCGGTAGCTCAGTTGGTAGAGCAGCGGATTGAAAATCCGCGTGTCGATGGTTCGATTCCGTCCCAGGCCACCAAAACATCAAAAAGCCCTAAGCAATCAACCGCTTAGGGCTTTTTTCGTTTCGGGCCTCTCCATGCAGCCATCTTGTTGGATGGCTTTCTGTTTTTGCGTCGGCTCAGCCGGTTTCAGCCTTGTTGGCTGGTGGCCTGCGCGGGCCAGGCCCGAGGGCCTGCAAGTCGCACCGTTCTCAAAGGACACCCCATGGTCGTCGATACCCTCTCCATCCAAGACCACGCCCAGGCGCTGCAAGGGCTGCTCAGCACCCGCACGCTGAATGATTTCGCTGCGGAAGCCCGGCTGGATGGCGAGAGCCTGAGCCAGGCGGTGGAGCGCTATGAAATTGACTATGCCTGGAGCGTGCTGGGTTCCGAGCGTCTGTTGGACGCAACCTTGGCCGCGCTGGCGCTGCAGTTGAAGGCGGCCCCCAGTGCGCCGCAGAGCGCCCGCGTGGCCGCGGTGTTGCAGGCTGCCGCGGCGGCGCAGCCGCCCGAGGCGCTGATGAGCTTTGACAATGATGTGCCTCAGCAATTGACCGGCCTGCTGTGGCCTGCCGCAGAGCCGGCGCACAGCGCCTGAACCCCGCAGCCTGGGTTCAGAAGCTCTCCCAGTCATCGTTGCCTTTGCTGTGGCTGAGCGCGGGCGATGGTGCCGATGCGGGCGCGGCAGAAGAGGCCGGGGCCTTGGTTTGAACCAGCTTGGCCACGGCCGGGCCCCGGCTGACCGGTCGCGGGCTGCTGGGGGCTGCCTGGGGCTGGGGGGCCGTCTTGGCGCGTGTCTGGTCGCTGGTGATCTTGAACTGGGCCACCGCCTCCACCAGCTCGGCGGCCTGGGTGCGCAAGGCATTGGCGGCGGCCGACATCTCTTCCACCATGGCGGCGTTCTGCTGGGTGGCCTGGTCCATGTGGGTGATGGCCTCGCCCACCTGCGCCACGCCCGAGCTCTGTTCGGTGCTGGCGGCGCTGATCTCACCCACGATGTCGGTCACCCGGCGGATCGAGCTCACCACGTCGGCCATGGTGGCGCCGGCCTTGTCGACCAGGGTGCTGCCATGCCCCACGCGCTCCACGCTGTCTGAGATCAAGGCCTTGATCTCCTTGGCGGCTTCGGCCGAGCGGCCGGCCAGGCTGCGCACCTCGCTGGCCACCACGGCAAAGCCACGCCCTTGCTCACCGGCCCGGGCGGCCTCCACCGCGGCATTCAGGGCCAGGATGTTGGTCTGGAAGGCGATGCCGTCGATCACGCTGATGATGTCGGAGATGCGGCGCGAGCTGTCGTTGATGCCGCGCATGGTGTCGACCACCTCAGACACCACCTGCCCGCCCTGGGTGGCCACGTGGGAGGCGCTCTGGGCCAGTTGGTTGGCACCGCGCGCGTTGTCGGCGTTGTGCTTCACGGTGGCGTTCAGTTCTTCCATCGAGGCCGCCGTCTGTTCCAAAGCGCTGGCCTGCTGCTCGGTGCGGTTGGACAGGTCCTGGTTGCCCATGGCGATTTCGGCGCTGGCGCTGGACACCCCTTCGGCATTGCTGCGCACCCGTTGCACGATCAGGCTGAACTGGTCCCGCATGTGCGCCATGGCTTTGAGCAGCAGGCCGGTTTCGTCCTTGCCTGACACATCGACCGCCACCGTCAGGTCGCCGGCGGCCAGGTGCTCGGCCACGCTCACCGCCTGGGCCAGGGGGCGCACGATGGCCCGGGTCAGCAGCAGCCCCAGCACCACCGCCAGCACCAGTGACAAGGCCACCGCCACCGCCACCCAGACCAGGGTCTGCGCATAGCGCTCCTGCGAGCGGCGGAACGAATCATCGGCGCCTTTCAGGTTGAGGTCGGTCAGCTTCTGAACGTCGGCAAATGTGGCCTGCATGGTGCTGCGGGCCTCGCCATTGAAATAAGCCCGGGTATCGGGCAATTTCTCCTCGCCCTGGGCGGACAGGGCAGCCAGTTTTTCCGAGCTGGCCAGATAGGCCTGCCGGTGCTGCTGGTAATCGGCGTAGATCGGTTTCTCAGGGGGCGTCAGCATCGCCTCGTAACGCTTTTCCTGCTCGCCCAGCAACTGCACCAGTTTGCGCGTTCGTTCTTCCTGGGCCTTCTTGTCTTCGGCCGCGGTGGCGATCACGTGCTGGCCTTCGGCTCGGCGGATCTGGCCCAGCGTGTCCTGGATCTCGCCCAGCACCCGGATCGAGGGCAGCCAGTTGCTGGCCAGATCGACCACGTTGTTGTTGATGGCGCCCAACTGGCTCCAGGCAAAAATGCCCAGGGCCATCGTCATCACGACGATGGCGGCGAATGCGGCGCCCAGCTTGGCGCCAATCCTCAGGTCGGACAACTTCATTGACAACTCCGATCGCGAAATGAACACGGACACGGACAGAATCCGGGTGCTCATTCAGGGCCGAAGCACCCGTCACGGAAAGCGAGGCGAATGCCGCGCTTTCGTATCAAAAAGTTTCAATGCTTGCCGTGTTTGTGACATGGTTCCCGACAGTTGGCAAGCGCCAGTTGCCAATCGGTTACGACCGAGGCCGCAGGACAAAGCTTGCAGGGCGCCGATCAAGCCATGGCCGACAGGAACTGGCGCAGCTCGGGTGTGGCCGGCTGGCTGAACAAGGCCTCTGGCGGGCCCTCCTCATGCACCTTGCCCTGGTGCATGAAGATGATGCGGTCGCTCACCTTGCGGGCAAAGTTCATCTCGTGCGTGACCATCACCAGGGTCATGCCTTGTTCGGCCAGGCTCTCCACCACCTGCAGCACCTCACCCACCAGCTCGGGGTCCAGGGCCGAGGTCACCTCGTCGCACAGCAGCACCTCGGGGTCCATGGCCAGCGCGCGCGCAATGGCCACGCGCTGCTGCTGACCGCCGGACAGTTGCTCGGGCAGGCTGTCGAACTTGCTGCCCAGGCCCACGCGCTCCAGCAACTGCTCGGCCCGGCGCCGGGCCTCGGCCTGCGGCAGGCTCTTGACCAGGGTGGGGGCCAGCATCACGTTGCGCCCGGCGCTCAGGTGCGGGAACAGGTTGAAACTCTGGAAGATCATGCCCACGTTCTGGCGCAGCTCGCGCATGGCCTGGGCGTTGTCGGGCTGCAGCGGCTGGCCGTGCACGGTCAGCGCGCCTTCCTGGAACACCTCCAGGCCATTGATGCAGCGCAGCAGCGTGCTTTTGCCCGAGCCGCTTTTGCCGATGATGCACACCACCTCGCGGCGGTGGATTTGCAGGTCGATGCCTTTGAGCACCTCGTTGTCGCCGTAGCGTTTGCGCAGGCCGCGGATGTCGATCAGGGGCAGGGTGCTGGGGGTGGCGGGCTCAGGCTGGGTCATGGCGGGGTTCCGGTCGGGGGCGGCTGGGTGCGGTGGTGGGGGTGGCAGGGGTCAGCGTTGGGGGCGCAGGGAGCGCTCGATGCGTCGGCTCCACCACGACAGCGGAAAGCACAGCACGAAGTACATCAGGCCCACGCAGCTGTAGACCAGAAACGGTTGGTAGGTGGCATTGGCGATCATCTGGCCGGCCTTGGTCACTTCCACAAAGCCGATCACCGAGGCCAGGGCCGTGCCCTTGATCACCTGCACCAGAAAGCCCACGGTGGGGGCAATCGCCAGGCGCGCGGCCTGCGGCAGGATCACATGGCGCAACTGCTCGCCAAAGTTCATGGCCAGGCTGGCCGAGGCCTCCCACTGCCCGCGCGGGATCGACTCCACGCAGCCGCGCCAGATCTCGGTCAGGTAGGCACTGGCGTACAGCGTCAGGCACAGCGAGGCGGCGGTCAGTGGCGTGGTCTCCACGCCCAGCATGGCCAGGCCGAAGTAGGTCAGAAACAGCTGCATCAGCAGCGGGGTGCCCTGAAACAGCTGCACATACAGGGCCACACCGCGCTGCGCCCCAGGCCAGCGCGCGGTGCGTGCCACCAGCAGGGCCAGCCCGACCGCACCGCCGCCGACGAAGGCGATCAATGACAGGCCGGCCGTCCAGCGCAGGGCCAGCAGCAGGTGCCGGGCGATGTCCCACAGAGAAAATTCAACCATCGCAATGACTCCTCAGCGGCCAAAGATGAAACGCGGCCCGAACCAGTTCAGCAGGCGGCGCAGGGCCACCGCCAGGGCCAGGTAGGCCCCGGTGACCAGGATGTAGGCCTCGAAGTTGCGGAAGGTGCGGCTGGCGATCAGGTTGGCGGCAAACGAGAACTCCTCGGTCGAGATCTGTCCGCACACCGAGGAGCCCAGCATCACGATGATCATCTGGCTCACCAGCGCCGGCCAGACGCGGGCCAGTGCCGGCGGCAGCACCACCCGGGTGAAGATCTGCCAGCGGCTCATGGCCAGGCTCAGTGCGGCCTCGATCTGCCCCTGGGGCGTGGCCTCGATGCCGGCGCGCGCGATCTCGCTGGCATAGGCGCCCAGGTTCAGCACCATGGCCAGCGCGCTGGCCACTTCGGGCGACAGGCGCAGGCCCAGCGAAGGCAGCCCGAAAAAGACAAAGAACAGCTGGATGATGAAGGGCGTGTTGCGCACCAGCTCCACATAGGCGGCCACCACAGCACGCAGCCAGGCCGGGCCATGCACGCGCAACCAGGCGCACAGCACGCCCAGGGTCACGCCCAGGGGGGGCGGTGAGCAGGGTCAACAGGCAGGTCAGCGCCAGGCCCTTGAGCAACAGGGGCCATTGCGCCAGGACGATGGAGAAGTCCAGGGTCATGATGGCGACCCCGTGAACTGGGCCGTGAACCGGCCTTTGAGGCAGGCCGTCAGACGGCCCACGGGGGCTTCAGTGCAGCCGGCCTGTAGGCCAGGCCGTGCCTTGAGCGAGAGGGGGGTGTTGGGCATGCCACAGCCGTAGCAAGATGCATGCTAGGCCTGGTGCCGGGGGGGGCGGGGGCATTGCGCAGGCCCCGGACGGCCGCCCTCGGGTTCGTCCGCCCAAGGGTGTCAACGCCGTGGCGTCAACTCAATGCGTGGGGCGCCGGCCCGCCGAGGAGGCACCGTAGGCAGACTGTTGCTGGCTGAAGGGGCCTTGCCGGGGCGGCGTGGCCTTGGGGAACTTGCCGTGGGGCAGGGCGTGCAGGCGGTGAAACAGCCGACGGCAATAGCCGCTGATGCCCAGGCACTTGTTGATCTCTTCCACCGGCAGCGGGCCCGACACCACCACGATGTCGTTGGCGATGTCGATCGCCCCCGCCGCCCGCAGGCGTCGCCGGGCACCGGTGGCCCACGACTGGATGCGCGTCGGGTTGCCGTGCTGGTGCAGCTCGCCGGTGCTGCGGTCAAAGGCGATGGCCACGGTGTCCGTCTTCAGGCGGAAGCGCCGTTCACCCGTGTACGGGCTGGGCGGCTCCTTCATGTCGTACAGATAGTAGCTGCCGGCTTTGAGTTGGTATTGCAGATCCATCGGTGTGTCCTCTTGATCTGATTGTGGTGTGTGCGCTTCGGTTTGATGGTTGGAAAAGGCCGGTAAAACACCCCGTAAAAGCACCCCGTGAAAACATCGGGTGGCCCGGGCTGGGCCGGCTGGCGCGCAAGCGTACACCAGTCAGCCCTGCGCGGGGCTGACGGTCATTGCGGCTTGATCTGGCTCAGAAGTCCACCAGGCTCAGGCCCACGCTGAACACCACGCGGCGCCGGTTGTAGTCGACCAGGCTGTCGCCGTAACCACTGAACAGCTGGGTGTGCAGGCGCAGCCCGCTGTGCCCGCCGGTGGCCGGGCCGTTGCCCAGGGCCTTGAGCCATTCCAGCCGCACCGAGCCCCGGGCCTGCGAGCCCAGCGAGTGCCGTGCCGTGGCGATCAGGGTGTTGTCCAGGTCCTTGTTCCAGGCCAGCGACAACTCACCGCGCCCGATGTAGTTGCTGATGCCGGGGTTGTCGTCATTGGCCGCGCTCTCCGAGATGCGCCGCCACAGCCGACCCTGCAGGCGCCAGCGCGAGTCCAGCTCGGCGCCCGCCATCCAGTAATAGCGGTTCCAGCTGCGCGACAGCGGCAGGCTCTGGCCGTTGGACTGGTGCACCAGGCCCAGCCCGTTGTAGCGCAGGCGCCAGCCGCCGGGCAGGGCCAGGGTGGTCGGGTACACGTACACCAGCTCGGGCTCGTGGTCGGTGGTGCGGAACGGGCGCGAGATCTCGGGGCTGAACAGCTGCCAGTACGACTGCTGGGTGTAGCCAAACCACAGCGAGTCTTTCAGCGTGGGGTGGCCCTGGGTCAGCAGGCCCTGGGCGATCTTGGTGCGCACCGACAGCTGCAGCCGGGTCTCGGTGCGGCGGTAGTCTGTGGCCGTGGTCTGGGTGTGGCCTTCGCTGGGCGAACTGGGCTGGGTGTTCACGCTGTCCGAGGCAATCACCGACAGGCTGATCGGGCGGTAGCCCCGGATGCCGAAGGTGCCGCAGTCGCTGCCCGCCTCCAGCTCCCAGAAGCGCGACAGCTCCGAGTATTGCGGGTCGTGGCAGCCGGCCTCGCTGCCCACGGTGATGATGCGCGTGGCCGGCAGGGTGGTGTCCACGGGGCGGGTGCTCGGCTGCTGGCTGGCCAGGGCCCCAGGCGACACCGTGAGCTCGCGCACCGGCGCGGCCGGGCTGCTGCCCCCATCGGTCGCCTGGGTCGGCTTGGCCGCCACGGTGGGGGTGGGGGCCGTGCGTTGCTCGGCCCAGTCATCAAAGCAGGCCAGTCGCGCTGCCGGGTCGTGGGCCAGGGCCTTGCAGGCTTGCCAGCCGGTGGCTGTGCCGGGCGCCGGGGTGGCCGGCTCGACCTGGGCCTGCAGCGGGCCAGCCAGGGCCATCAGGAGCAGCGCAGACCAGCGGGCTGCGGCTCGGCGGAGGGGGCGGGTCGGTCGTTTCATTGGGCCACCTTGCGCAGCACAAAGCGCAGTGGTTTCTGAGGCTGTGTTTCGGAGGTCCATGTGCCCTTGATTTCGCGTCCGCAGCTCTCGGGGCTGACCTCGCCCAGCCAGGTGGCCGAGATGTTGCGCCCGTTGGCAGACTCTTCGAGCGTGAAGTCGCCATTGTCCACGTCGCCGCTGACCCAGGCCCGCACGCCCTCGCGCTGCAGCACGCCCCGCACGCTGCCGGCCAGATCGGGGTGGCGCTCCAGCAGCACGGTGGCCGGGGTGGCCTGGGGTTCGAACTCGGCCCGCCACAGGCCGTACAGATCCGCCGCCTGCAGCTCATCGGGCTGGGGGCAGGGCGCGGCCTGGGGCGCCGTGGAAACCTGGGGTGTGGCCGCGGTGGCCTGGGCAGGCGCCGGGGCATCGGCGGCCAGGGCCTGCAGGCCCCCGCTCAGGGCGGCCAGCAGGAGGGCATTCTTCAGGGGGCTGGAGGGTCGGAGCATGGCAGTGTCAGTGCGTCGGGCCCGGTAGACCGGGGGGCCGCGGTTCAGGTGGGGGCGGCGCCGGCCGCCGCCCGCTTGGCGAATTCGGCGCGCAAGGCCTTGAGCTTCTCGCGCGGGTCTTCCTTCACGGTTTTCTGGTCCAGCGCCATTTCGGCGATGAAGCGGCTGGGCAGGGCGGCGACCATCTCGCGGCCCTTCTTGCGCCGGCGCGTCCAGCTCACCGCCAGCGTGCGCTGGGCGCGGGTGATGCCCACATACATCAGGCGGCGTTCTTCCTGCAGGCGCAGCGCCAGGCTTTCACCGCTCTCGGCGCTGCCGGGCTCCTGGTCCATCTTGAAGGGCAGGATGTTCTCGTTCACGCCCACCAGCATCACATGCGGCCACTCCAGGCCCTTGGAGGCGTGCAGGGTGGACAGCGTCACCACGTCCTGCTCCTGCTCGCGGTCGCTGATGGTGGACAGCAGGGCAATCGTCTGCGCCACCTCCAGCAGGTTCTTTTTCTCGGTGCTGGTGGTCACGCCCGCGGTGTCGTCGATCTGGCCACCGCAGCGCCCGGCCATCCAGTCGCAGAACTCCATCACGTTGGTCCAGCGCGTGGCAGCGGCCTTCTCGCTGTCCTCGTTGTCGTACAGATGCTGCTCGTAGCCGATCTCTTTGAGAAATTCATTGAGGAAGGCGCGTGCATCTTCGGCGCCCAGCGTCTGCTTGGCCCGGTATTCCAGGTCGTTCACGTAGCGGCCGAACTCCTGCAGCCCCGCCGACGCCCGCGCCGGCAGCACGTTCTGCAGCGACGAGCTGAACAGCGACTCGAACAGGCTCAGCTTGTACTGGTCGGCATACACCCCCAGCTGGGCCAGCGTGGTGTGGCCGATGCCACGCTTGGGCGTGGTGATGGAGCGCAGGAACGCGGGGTTGTCGTCGTTGTTGATCCACAGCCGGAACCAGGCGCACAGGTCCTTGATTTCGGCCCGGTCAAAAAAGCTCTGCCCGCCCGACACCTTGTACGGGATCTGCGCACGGCGCAGCGCCTGCTCGAACATGCGCGCCTGGTGGTTGGCGCGGTACAGGATGGCGAAATCCTTCAGGTTCTTCCATTGCGAGGTGGCGCGCAGGCTCTGGATGCGGGCCACGGCACGCTCGGCCTCGTGCTCTTCGTTGTCGGCGTCGACCACGCGCACCGGCTCGCCCTCGCCCAGCTCCGAGAACAGGGTCTTGGGAAACAGCTTGGGGTTGGGCTGGATCACGTTGTTGGCCGCACGCAGGATGGCCGAGGTGGAGCGGTAGTTCTGCTCCAGCTTGATCACCTTCAGCTGCGGAAAATCGATCGGCAGCTTGCGCAGATTGTCCAGCGTGGCGCCGCGCCAGCCGTAGATCGACTGGTCGTCGTCGCCCACCGCGGTGAAGCGCGCTCGCTCGCCCACCAGAGCCTTGAGCACCTCGTACTGGGTGGCATTGGTGTCCTGGTACTCGTCCACCAGCACGTGGCCCAGGGTGTTCTGCCATTTCTCGCGCACCTCGGGGAAGTCGCGCAACAGCTTCAAGGGCATGCCGATCAGGTCGTCGAAGTCGACGCTCTGGTAGGCCGTCAGGCGTTCTTCATAGCGCGCCATGATCTCGGCGATCACCCGCTCGTGGTCGTTCTCGGCCTGGGCCATGGCATCGGCCGAGTTCATGCCCTGGTTCTTCCAGGCACTGATGGTCCATTGCCACTGGCGCGCCGTGGCCATGTCGGGGCTGCCGCCGCAGTCTTTCAGGATGCCGGTCACGTCATCGGCGTCCAGGATGCTGAACTGCGGCTTCAGGCCCAGGGCCTGGCCGTCTTCACGCATCAGGCGCACGCCCAGCGCGTGGAAGGTGCAGATCACCAGGTCTTTGGCATTGCGCCCGATCAGGCCCTTGGCCCGCTCGCGCATTTCGGCCGCGGCCTTGTTGGTGAAGGTGATGGCCGCGATGCGCTTCGGGGGCATGCCCGCCTCGATCAGGCGCGCGATCTTCATCGTGATCACCCGTGTCTTGCCCGAGCCGGCGCCTGCCAACACCAGGCAGGGGCCCTGCAGGTAGTTCACGGCTTCAAGTTGGGCGAAATTCAGACCAGCAGACATGGGGAGATGGACGGCGCCTGTGACAGGCTGATGAGCGGCAGGGAGGCCAGCGGGGCCCGCAATGATACCGGCACCGGCCAGCGCACGCTGGTGGGCCCCCGGCTGGCGCCGGCGCGCTGGCCGGCCCGGGAGCCGGTACCTGCCTGCCGAGGCCGGCTCCGTTCACAACGCTTGCGATCCGGAGACAACACCCATGCCTTTGCCCTTGCCCACCCCTCACCCCCATTCCGCCACCCGCGGGCTTGCCCCACGCTCCTTTGCAGCTGTGCTGGCCCTGGGGGCGGCACTCGCCTCGCCCCTTTTCCTGAGCGGTTGCGGTGGCAGCCACGCCGGCTCAGCCAACGATCCGTCCGAGCCCCCCACCACCCTGGCCGAGGTGGGTGAAACCCGGCCCGGCTCGGGCGTGATGCGTGGGTACCTGAAGGCCGAGCAATACCCCGACAGCCTGGCCCTGCTGCCGGCGCCGCCCGCACCGGGCTCGGCGGCGGCCCAGGCCGATCAGGCCGCGTTTGAAAACACCCGCGCCCTGGCCCAGGGGCCGCGCGGTGCACTGGCGCGGCAAGATGCTAATCTGAAATTCCCGGCCTCGGCCAACGCCTTTGCCTGCACCACCGGCTTCGAGTTCGACCCCCAGCTCACCCCCCACCTGACCACGCTGATGCAGCGCAGCTTTGCCGATGCGGGCCTGAGCACCTACAAGGCCAAGGTGTTCTACCAGCGTGAGCGCCCCTTCGTGGTCAACAACACCGGCACCTGCACCCCGGACGACGAGCCCGCGCTGCGCAAGGATGGGTCTTACCCCTCGGGCCACACGGCCATCGGCTGGGCCTGGGCCCTGGTGCTCACCAGCCTGATGCCGGAGCGCACCGATGCCCTGCTGGCGCGGGGCTATGCCTTCGGCCAAAGCCGCATGATCTGCGGTGCGCATTGGCAAAGCGATGTGGACAACGGCCGGGTCGTGGCGGCCGCGGCGGTGGCGCGGCTGCAGGCCGATCCGGTCTACCAGGCCCAATGGAAGCGCGCGGCGGCCGAGGTGGCGGCCTTGCGCCAGGCCGCGCCGCCCCTGGTGCGAGACTGCGCCGCCGAAGCGCAGGCCTTGGCGCTGAAGCCTTGAACGCGCCCGCAAAGCCGGCAGAATAGGCCGCTTGCCGAGGTTGGGGGTCCGCCCGGCACCCCCTGCCGGGCAGCCGGCTGAAAGCGTTTGGCCGTGCTCTCGATTCTGCAAGTCACCTTTCCCTTCTTTGCCCTGGTCCTGTGCGGCTATGTGGCGACGCGCCGGCGCATGCTGCCGCTGGAGGCCATTGGCGGGCTGAACAGCTTTGTGCTGTTCTTTGCCCTGCCTTGCATGCTGTACCGCTTCGGCGCCAGCACCCCGATTGCCCAGATGCTGGACGCCACGCTGTTCGGGGTCTACCTGCTGTGCTCGCTGGCGCTGGTGGGGCTGACCGTGCTCAGCACCCGCCGCGGGCCGGCAGCCACCCGGCTGGGCTGGAACGACACGGCTTTTGGCGCCCTGGTGGCCGCGTTTCCCAACACCGGCTTCATGGGCGTGCCCTTGCTGGTGGCCCTGCTGGGGGCCCAGGTGGTGGGGCCCACCATCGTCACGCTGGTGGCCGACATGGTCTTTACCTCCTCGCTGTGCATTGCCTTGTCGCGCCTGGACGGTGCCGGCCAGCATGGTGTGGCGCAGGCCCTGCGCAATGCCCTGCGCGGGGTGGTGGCCAACCCCATGCCCTGGTCCATTTTGCTGGGTGGGCTGGCCTCGGTGCTGGGCTTCAGTCTGCCGGCGCCGCTGCAGAAAACCGTCTCGCTGCTGGCCGATGCCGCCTCGCCCGTGGCCCTGTTCACCATGGGCGCGGTGCTGGCGCGTTCGCAGCTGCTGCCCTCGCGCCAGGCCGCCAGCACCCGGGGCTGGGGCGATGTGCCGCGCATTGCGCTGTACAAGCTGGTGCTGCACCCGGTGCTGGTGTGGGGTGCAGGCCGCGCCGCCATGGCCGCCGGCTTGCCGCTGGACCCCTTTGCCTTGACCGTGGTGGTCTTGCTGGCGGCCCTGCCCAGCGCCAGCAATGTGTCCATGCTGACCGAGCGCTTTGGCGCCGACACGGGGCGCGTGGCGCGCATCATCCTGCTGTCGACGGTGGTGGCCTTTGTCAGCTTTCCGGCCGCCGTGGCCTGGCTGCGCTGAGCGTGAGAGCCGGCGCTGCTCAACCTTTCAGCTGAGATTCCACCTGTTTGGCCCGATCGCCCGGGGCCGGGTGGCTGGAGAACATGCTTTTCTCGCCGCCGCCCAGGTCTTGCAGTTTGCGCAGAGCGCTGCTGGCGGCCTGGGTGTCGTACTGGTGCGTTTGCATGAAGCGAACGGAATACGCATCGGCATCGCTCTCCTGGCTTTGTGAAAACTGTGCGTGGATCAGCTTTTCGGCCAGGTCTCCCAGTGCCGACTGGCTGAGCACGGCGACCGCGGTATTGCCGGATGCGGCGGCCGCATCGCGTGCCGCAGAGGCCGCATAGGCCGTCTGCAAGGCCTTTTTGCTGTGGCCCAGCTTCACGTGCGCGATTTCGTGGCCGATGACAAAGCGCAGCTCGTTGTCGTTCATCTTGTCCATCAAGCCGCTGTACACCCGCACGGTGCCATCGGCCATGGCAAAGGCATTCACCTCGGGGTTGAGGTAGACCTTGAAGTTGAGCTTCAGGCCGTCTTCGCTTTTCAGGCCTGCGGCCAGCCGGTCCAGCCGGGCCGCATACGACGAGCCGGCGGCCGCCACCTTGTTGCGCTTGTCCTCGGATGCGCTGACCTGGCGCGCCACATCGGCCACTTCGGCGTCGCTCAGGGTGGCGGCCTTGAGGCCCTTGCCGGCTGCGCTGACGGCGCTCCCAAGGTCGAAGGCCTGGGCCAGGCTGCCGGTGAAGCTCAGTGCGGCGGCCAGTGTGGCGCTGGGCCAGAAACGGTGTTTCATGGAAGGTGCTCCCTGTTTGTACTTGCTTGCTCTGCACGAAGACCCAGGGTCCTTCCCCGGGCCTTGCAGAGCCTGCGCAGTGTCGAGCCAGGGGGCGGCCGCCGTCCTTTGATCTTTCGCTTTGAGAGCTTTGTAACCAGGCCGACGGCACCAGTGGCGCAGCTTCGGGCGCGAGAGGCTCAGATCATGAGCGGGTCGACATCGATGGCCCAGCGGATCAGGCCCTTGTGCTCGGGCAGGGCGCGGGTGGCGTGCAGCACGCCCTGCCAGGCGGCCAGAAAGCGCTGCAGCGCGGCACGCGAATCCGACTCGATGAGCATCTGGGCCCGCTCGATGTTGGCCACACGCTGCACCGTCATGGGCACGGCCGGAAAGCGGAACACCTGCTCGGCCCCGGGCAGGGCCTCACCTGTGGCGCTGGCGGCATTCAGAAAGGCCTGGGCCACGTCCTGGCTGCGGGCCTCGGCGCGCACCAGGGCCTGGAACGAGAAGGGCGGCATGCCGGCCTGCTCACGCTCGCGCAGTTGTTGCGCGGCAAAGGCCGGGTAGTCGTGCCGCTTCAGGGCTTCGAACAGCGGGTGGTCGGGGTGGAAGGTCTGCACCCACATCTCGCCTTCGCTGTTTTGTGCGCTCACGAAGGCGGCGTCGCGTCCGGCCCGCCCGCCGGCCTGCATCAGCAGGGCAAACAGGCGCTCGGGCGCCCGGAAGTCGCTGGAGAACAGGGCCCCGTCGGGGTTGATGGCCGCCACCAGGGTGACGCGGCGGAAGTCGTGCCCCTTGGCAATCATCTGCGTGCCCACCAGCACGTCGACCTCGCCGGTGTGCACCTGGGCCAGCTGGGACTCCAGGGCGCCTTTGGCCCGGGTGCTGTCGGCATCGATGCGGGCGATGCGCACCGGCTGGCCGTCGGGCCGCAGCGTGCCTTCGAACAATTCGGCCAACTGTTCTTCGAGCTGCTCGGTGCCCCGGCCCAGGGGTGAGATGTCCAGGTTGCCGCATTCGGGGCAGGCACGTGGCACGGGCTGGGTGAAGCCGCAGTGGTGGCAGCGCAGGGTGCGGTCGATCTTGTGGAAGACGCGAAACGCGCTGCAGTGCGGGCATTCGCTCTTCCAGCCGCAGTCGCGGCAGTGCAGCACGGGCGAGTAGCCGCGCCGGTTCAGGAAGATCATCACCTGCTCGCCGCGGGCCACCCGCTCGCGCAGGGCGGCACTCAGCGGGGCCGAGAACACGCTGCCCCGGGGCTGGCGGTTCATGTCCACCCGGCGCACCCGGGGCAGGCCGGCCGCGGCGGCCGCACCCACCCGCGTGGGCATCAGCAGGCGCTGGTAGCGCCCGCCTTCGGCGGCCGGGCGGCTGTGGTGCCAGCTCTCGAGTGAGGGCGTGGCCGAGCCCAGCAGCACCTTGGCACCCTCTTGCTGGGCGCGGTACACCGCCAGGTCGCGCGCCGAGTAGCGGGCCCCCTCCTGCTGCTTGTAGCTGGGGTCGTGCTCCTCGTCCACGATGATCAGGCGCAGGCCCGGCAGCGAGGCGAAGATGGCCATGCGCGTGCCCAGCACGATGCGCGCCGCGCCGCCATGCGCGGCCAGCCAGCTTTTCAGGCGCTGCGGGTTGGTCATGCCGCTGTGCATCGAGACTACCGCCTGCTCGCCCCAGCGTGGCGCAAAGCGGGCCTGGAAGCGCTCTTCCAGCTGCGGCGTCAGGTTGATCTCGGGCACCATCACCAGGGCCTGGGCCGTGGGGTCGCGTTCCAGCAGGGCCTGCACGCTGCGCAGGTAGACCTCGGTCTTGCCGCTGCCGGTGGCGCCAAACAGCAGGAAGGGGCCGCTGCCCTCTTCGATGGCCCGGGTCACCTCCACTTGCTCGGCCGTCAGTTCAGGCAGCGCCACCGCACTGGCTGGGGCGTCGGCACCGTCGGTGGCCTGCGGTTGGCGCTTGAGCCGGCGCGCCAACTGCTCCGGACCCAGCTCACGCAATTGAGGGGGCAGGGCGGCCAGCGCCACTTCGCCGAGCGAGCGCTGGTAGTACCGGGCCGAAAAGCTCACCAGCCGCATCCAGGCCTGGCCCAGGGGGGGCAGGCCGCCCAGCACGCCGGCGATCTGGCGTTCGGCCACCCCGGCGCTGTCCAGCTCGGCTTCACGCACCGGCCAGACCACCCCCAGGGTCTCGCGCTTGCCCAGGGGCACGCGCACCAGGGTGCCCGGGGCGACGGGCTCCGGGCTCAGGTAGGTGAGGGGCCCTGAGAGGCCGCTGTGGGCCGGCGTCTGGACCACGACGGCAATCCGGTGGGTCATGGGGCTGGATTGTGCGTCAGTGCGCCGGGGGCCCGACCCAGCCCCCGGCTTGGAACGCCTGTGCCAACTGTGGATAAGTTTGTTGACAGATGCTCGCGCAGGGCCACTGGGCTTGGCCTGGGCCGCTCGCGCGAGCGGCTGCCCCTGCCGCCATGGCCACTCGCAAATTGAATGCGGACAAGGACTTAGCCATTTTTTCAAGCGGCCCAGAAGGGGTGTTTTTCAGGGCCGAGCAGGTGCCCCAGTTTTGTGCATAACTTCGACCAGCGAACGCACTTTCGTGCCAACAAGACTTGTCCCCAAGGCTGCACAAACTGTCCACAGACTTGTTCGCATCAGCCTGGGTCTCACGACTTGTCCGCAAGTGCTTGATTTGCTTGCATTTTTCAGAAGAGCACCGGTTTTCTGTGGATAACTTTGGGGATAGCCTGTCGCCAGCCACGTCAAAGCCTTGTCCCACAAGGCTTTCAACGACTTGCCTGTTTATTTGGCAGTTTAAAAAGTCCAATGAAATCAAAGGCTTGGAAATGCATGAAAACGTGAATTGTGAAAAGACACCCTCTTCAAGCCAAGCCTGGGGGTGGCTTGCTGCTGTGCACAAGTCTCGGAGCATGCCCTGTGTCAAGGGCGGCCGACGGGTGGGCCCTGTGGAAGCGAGCGCGAGACTTTCCGACTGTCGGTCAATTCGCTCCGTTCAGTTCATCGCAGGCCGAGAAAGCCGCGCTAAGTGCTTGATGCCAAAAGGGGTTTTTCAGGTGTACACAGAAGTTGTGGATAACTTTGTTGATATCCGCCCCTCAAGCGCCGCAAACCCTTGTGGCACAAGGGTTTGCTTACGCTGCCCACAAAATCGGCAAAATATAAAGCCCATATGAATCAACGACTTATGTAATTCGCGCAGGGCTGTGTCAGGGGGCGCATCGTGTTGCGATGCATCAGATATTTTGTGCATAAGTGCTTGACGGCACGGTCTTTTGCGGTTCTTCAGGGGGCTTGTCTGGGCAGGTGTTGTGGGGCCTGGAGGTTGGCAGACAGATGTTCGCTCGGCGATCGCCGGCGTTGCTGAGGCCGGGCTTGAAAATACGGCGCTAAGTGCTTGTCAGATGGGTGGTTTAACAAAAACTCACAGAACCTGTGGATAAGTTTGTTGATATCCCGTTCGTGAACCGTCAAAACCCTTGTGCCACAAGGCTTTGCTTAGGTTGCCTGCAAAATCGGCAGTCCATAAACTCTATATGAATCAATGACTTGCAGACTCCAGCGGTATCGGCGGCCACGCTGCCCATGTGTTGCGGTGCATCAGATGATTTGTGCATAAGAGGCTTGACGCGGCCGTTTTGACTTGTTCCAGCACCGCATGAGGAGGCGAAAAAAAACGCCCGGATCGGGCGTTTCAGGGGGGCGTTCAGGCTTCAGAGCCCACGCTGGCGCCGTGAGTGGGTGTGCACGGCTTCGACCAGTGCGCTCACGTGTTCGGGCGGGGTGTACTGGCTGATGCCATGGCCCAGGTTGAAGATGTGGGTGGGGCCGGTGGTCAGCGGGTCCAGGTGCGGGGTGCCGAAGCTGTCGAGCACGCGGGTTACCTCTTGCGCAATCTGCTGCGGCGGGGCAAACAGCACGTTGGGGTCGATGTTGCCCTGCAGGGCCTTGCCCGGGCCACCCACGGCACCGCCCACGCGGGCACGCGCCTGGCCCAGGTTAACCGTCCAGTCCAGGCCCAGCACCTCGCAGTCCAGGGCCGACATGGCATCCAGCCACTGGCCGCCGCCCTTGGTGAACACGATGCGCGGAATGGCCACGCCCTCATGTTCGCGCTTGAGCTGCTGCAGCACGCGGGCCGTGTAGGCCAGGCTGAACTGCTGGAAGGCGCCATCGGCCAGCACGCCACCCCAGCTGTCAAAAATCATCACCGCCTGGGCGCCGGCCTCGATCTGGGCGTTCAGGTAGGTGGCCACGGCATCGGCGTTGACCTCGAGCATGCGGTGCATCAGGTCGGGGCGGCTGTACAGCATGGTCTTGACCAGGCGGTAGTCATCGCTGCCCTTGCCTTCGACCATGTAGCAGGCCAGCGTCCAGGGGCTGCCCGAAAAGCCGATCAGTGGCACCCGGCCCTTCAGGGCGTGGCGGATGCTGGTGACGGCGTCGAACACGTAGCGCAGCTTGTCCATGTCGGGCACCTGCAGGGCCGCCACCGCGGCCTCGTCACGCACGGGGGTGGCAAAGCGCGGGCCCTCGCCCTGGGCGAAGGACAGGCCCAGGCCCATGGCATCGGGCACGGTCAGGATGTCGGAGAACAAAATGGCGGCGTCCAGCGCATAGCGCTCCAGCGGCTGCAGCGTGACCTCGGTGGCGAAATCGGTGTTGGTGGCCAGGCCCATGAAGCTGCCGGCCCGCGCCCGGGTGGCGCAGTACTCGGGCAAGTAGCGGCCGGCCTGGCGCATCAGCCACAGCGGGGTGTGGTCGGTGGCCTGGCGCCAGCAGGCGCGCAGAAAAGTGTCGTTTTGCAGCGGCGCGAAGCGGCTGGCGGCTGGGTGGGGGGCGGCGGAGGTGCTCATCCCTGGATTGTCGCAGCACCGTGCGTTCTGGCTGTAACGCAGGGTGCCCGGGTTTCTTGCCCTGGATCAATTTTGATGTGCTGAGCAAGTGCTGACGAAAGCAGCGGAAGCCAGTTTGCTGCAAAACCTCAACTCTGAGGGTGCATCTTCAGCCACTCTTTCAAGGCTTGATCGATGCGGGTTTGCCATCCGTCTCCAGCCGCGCGGAAAGCGGTCACCACCTCGGGCGACAAGCGGATGGTGGTCGAGATCTTCCGCGGTGCCTTCTGCGGGCCGCGGGGGCTGCGCCTGAGCTTGTCGCGCAGGCTGTCGGGCAAGTCGTCCACACGCACTGCCTGCTTGAACATGGCCTCTGTCCAGGCCGGATTGTCGGCGTCAGTCGTCTCGGGATCGGGCTTCTTGCTCATAGCGGCTTTGCTCTCCGAAATTGGCCTTGCGAAAACTGATCACCCGGATGCCCCGGTTCGTCTCGGAGTACACCACCACATGGGCTCGGACACCGATCAAGCCCAGGGCGATGTAGCGTGTTTCAGGGTAGGGCTGGCGCCTGTCCTGCCAGATCAGCGAAGACTCGAAGTCAAACTGTCGCACCAGTTCAAACGAGAGGCCGCGCTGCCGGATGTTGGCTTCGTTTTTGCGGGGATCATATTCAAGCTCCACCATTTTAGGATGGTGGATTTGCAGGCTTCAATCTTTATTTTGTTGTAACAAAAAGAGGTCATCAGCCCGGGGCGTTGGCTTGTTCACCCTGAATCCTCAGCTGGCTTTCGGGCCTTATTCAGTGGCCAGCCACTGCAGCACCGCGGCTGTCTCGGTCGGGCGCACCAGCCTGGCCTTTTCCTGGCCATCGATCAGCAGGATCAGCGTCGGCCACAGCTTGACGCCATAGGCGCGGCCCAGCGGGCGGCCGGGGCCGTCTTCCACCAGCAGGTGGCGCAGCCCGGGGTGGGCGGCCAGGGCTTCGGTCACCGGCACCTGGGCGGCGCGGCAGTGGCCGCACCAGTCGGTGCCGAACTGCAGCAGGGTGCGCCCGGGCAGGGCTTCGACCTCGGCGCGCGAGGGGGCTTCGGGTTCATAGAGTGGAAAGGCGGGCATGGTGGTCCGTTCAAGTGCAAGGGGCCGGGCCGCTCAGGTGCCCGGCAGGTTCAGGGCCTGGCGCACGTCGCGCACGCTCAGCAGCTCGGACAGCACCTGGGGCGGCTGGCCCGGCCGGTAGGCCACGTAAACAGGCACGCCGCTGCGGCCCAGGGCACGCAAGGCGGTGGTGATGGCCGGGTCCTGCCGTGTCCAGTCGGCGCGCAGCAAGGCGACTTTGTTCTGGGCCATGTCGGCCAGCAAGGCCGGATTGGACAGCGTGCTGCGCTTGTTGACCTGGCAGGTCACGCACCAGGCGGCAGTGAAGTCGATGAACACCGGCCGGCCCTGGGCCACCAGGCTCTGCACCTGGGCTTCGGACCAGGGGGCCCAGGTCGCGTCGGCCTGGGCGCTGCTGGGGGTCGGTTCGGCCAGGTGGGTCACCTGGGGCCCCAGGCTCCAGCCCAGCCACAGCAGCAGGGCGGCGAAGGCCGCCCCCAGCACCAGGCGGGCGCGGTGGCGCAGCGTCAGCGCCCAGACGGTGGCGCTCAGGGCCACCAGCAGGGCCAGCAGGGCGCCCGCGCCGTCGATGCCGCTTTGCTGGCCCAGCACCCAGACCAGCCAGGCCACGGTGCCGAACATGGGGAAGGCCATCAACTGGCGGAACACCACCATCCAGGGGCCGGGGCGGGGCAGGCGCCGCGCCAGCCCGTGGCTCAGACCGGGCACCAGGGCCACGGCCAGGTAAGGCAGGGCCATGCCCAGGCCCAGGGCGGCGAAGATGGCCAGCGCCTGGGCTGCGGGCAGGGCCACGGCAAAGCCCAGCGAAGCCCCCATGAAGGGCGCGGTGCACGGTGAGGCGATGGCCACCGCCAACACGCCCGACAGGCCGGCATCGATGACGGGGTGGCGCGCCTGCACGCTGGCCAGCCCGCTGGGCAGCCAGGCGCCGAACTCGAACACGCCAGCCAGGTTCAGCCCGACCAGGGTGAACAGGGCTGCCAGGGCCGCCACCACGCCGGGCGACTGCAACTGAAAGCCCCAACCCAGCTGGGCGCCGCCCGCGCGCAAGGCCAGCATCAGCGCGCCCAGGGCCAGAAAAGACAGCACCACGCCGCCGGTGTAGGCCAGGCCCTGCAGGCGCAGGTGGCGGGCACCGTGCTCGCCGCTGTGGCGCGAAAAGCCCAGCAGCTTGATGGCCAGCACCGGGAACACGCAGGGCATCAGGTTCAGGATCAGCCCCCCCAGCAAGGCGCCCAGCAGGGCCGGCAGCCAGGCAGAGCCCGTGCCGCTTTCGGTGGCGGGCGCTGCCTGGGCCGCGGCCTGGTTGGCCGCCAGCGCGGCGCTCAGTGCGGGCGAGACCTCGACCTTGCCGGCCACCGGCGTGGCCGGCCAGTCGCCGCGCACCGGCAGTTCGACCCGCCAGGCCGGCAGGGCCGTGCCTTCGCGTTGCAGCACCACCGCGATCTGGCTGGCTTGGCCGCTGCGCTGGGCCGACAGGGGCACCCGGGTGACCCAGGTGTCGCCGTCCCAGCGCGATTCGGCGGGGGCGGCGATGTCGAGCATCTCCGGGGTTTCGGGGTACAGGTTCAGGGGCTGGCCGCGCCAGGCCGCCGGCAGGCCGGCAATGCGCAGGCTCAGGCCGTCGGCCGACACCTGGGCCGCACTCTGGCTGGCCGCGGCGCCTGCCAGGGCCTGGGGTTGGGCGGCCCGGGCGGCCTCAAAGGCGGGCAGGCTGGCGGCGGTGGAGCTGCCCACTGGCAGGTCCAGCCCCAGCTCGGCCTCTTCAGGAATGCATTCCTGGCGGCACACCAGCCAGCTGGCCTTGAGGCGGATCGGCAGCGTGCCGGAGGCGGCGCTCCAGCCCGGCGCCACGGTCACGGGCACCGGCAGCAGCACCGTGCCTTCGTAGCCCAGGTTGGCCAGGGCGCCGATGCGGATCTTGTGCGGCACGGGCCAGGCGATCTCGCCCGCGCTCAGTCCAGCGGGCAACTGCCAGCTCAGCTGGGTGGGCAGGCCGGAGTCGCCGGGGTTCTTCCAGTAGGTGTGCCATTCGGGCTGGTGGGTGATCTGCAGGCCCAGCCACAGCGGCTGGCCCGGGCCCACGCCTTGCGGCGCCAGGGCCAGCAACTCGGCCCGCACGCGTGGGGTGCTGACGCTGCTGGGCGGCGCGGCCGGGCTGGACAAGGCTGGCCGGCCGGCCCCGGCGCCGGTGCGCAGTTCGATCTGGGCCGGGGCGGTGGCGGGCAGCAGCAGGCTGGCCGCGCCCAGCAGGGCCGTGGTCAGCCGCCAGGAGCGCAAGGCGCGGAGGGTGGGATATAAAAAGGACATGGCCGCTCTGGGAGCGGGCGCCGTGGCCGAAGTTCCGCCGATCAGGGGCCGCTGACTCACGCTGCAAACCCCAGCACGACGCGGCGCGAGTTGGCGCTTTTCTTCTCGATCTTGGTCACCACCATGGCGCCGATCTCGGCGGTGTTGGCCACATGGGTGCCGCCGCAGGGCTGCAGATCGACCAAGGCCGTGCTGCCGGGCAGGGCCGCAATGGCGATGGTGCGCACCTGGCCGCTGCCCCGCGGGGGCTGCACCGACATGCTTTTCACCAGCTCGGGGTTGGCGTCCAGTTCGGCATCGCTGATGGCGCCCACCGTCACCGGCAGCGCCGCCGCCACCAGGCGCGCCAAGCCGGCGCTCAGGGCGTCCTTGTCCAGGGGCTCGGTCATGTGGAAGTCGAGCCGGGCATAGTCGGGTGTGATCGAGCAGCCGTTCACCGGTTGCGCCACCAAGTGGCACAGCAGGTGGGTGGCGGTGTGAAAGCGCATCAGGCGGTGGCGGCGCTCCCAGTCGATGCGCGCCGTGAGCTCGCTGCCCGGCTGCAGCCGGGCCAGCACGGCCTCCTGCCCGGGGGCCGGCACATGCACGATGTCGGCGGTGGGCTGGCCCTGTTCGTCCTTGGCCTTGCGGGTGTCGATGATGTGCAGCACGCTGCCGTCGGCCAGCAGCAGCTGCCCGGCGTCACCGGCCTGGCCGCCGCCCAGGGGGTAGAACACACTGCGGTCCAGCACCACGCCGGCGTCGGTCAGGGCGGTCACATGGGCGCTGCATTCGCGCAGCCGGGCATCTTGGCGGAACAGGTCTTGGGTCATGGGCTCGATGGTAGCGAAGCGGGCCCACCCGTGTGCGCCAAGGGGCCGGGCAGGCCCATGCCCGAGGCCTCGAAGCGCCGGGCCAGGGTGTCGACCAGCGCCCGCACCCGGGCCGGCACAAAGCGGTTGCTGGGCAGCACCGCGTGCAGTGGCATGGTGATGCCTTGCCAGTCGGGCAGCAGGCGCACCAGCGCGCCACTGGCCAGGTGGGCATGCACATCGATCTCGCTCTTGCACAGGATGCCGTGGCCCGCCAGGGCCCAGCGGTGGGCGATCTCGGCGTCGTCTGCGCTGCGCCGGCCCTGCACACGCACCGTCAGTGATTCTTGCCCGTCGTTGCGTTCAAACGGCCACTGCAGCACCCGCCGGCCGCGGATCATGAAGCTCAGGCACTCGTGCCGGGCCAGTTCGCTGGGGTGCTGCGGGGCGCCGTGGCGGGCCAGGTAGGCGGGGGCGGCGCACACCACCCGCCGGGTGGTCAGCAAGCGGCGCGCCACCAGACGCGAGTCGTCCAGCTCGCCGTAGCGCAGGGCCAGGTCAACCTGGTCGCGCACCACGTCGGTCAGGGTGTCGCTGACGGCAAGCTGCAGCTCGACCGCCGGGTGGTCTTGCAGAAAGTCGTCCAGCCAGTCGAGCAACACGCGCCGCGTCAGGTCGCTGGAGGCGGCCAGGCGGATGGTGCCCACCAGTTGGGCGCCATCGTCGTGCAACTGGGCCTGGCCCTCGTCGAGCAGGTCCAGGGCGCGGCGGGCGTACTGGCAGAACAGCTCACCCCCCGGCGTGATGCGCATGCTGCGCGTGCTGCGCTCGAACAGGCGCACGCCCAGGCGCGACTCCAGCTTCTTGAGGGCGGCACTGGCCGCCGCTGGCGTGATGTACAGGCGCTGTGCGCTGCGCGTCAGGCTGCCCGTGTCGGCACAGGCCAGGGCCACGCGCAGCTCGTCGATATTTTCAAGTTTCATTTGAAATTGATGCTGTTTTGAGGTGGTTTATCAAATGAATGTGCAGGCCTAGATTCTCCCCTTCATCACTCTTTTTGTCAGAAGGACGCATGCCATGACCTCTTCCACCCTCATGAAAGCCGTGGGCTACCACCAGGCCTTGCCCATCGATCACCCCGAGTCGCTGCTGGACCTGCAATTGCCCGCCCCGCAGGCGCAGAGCCTGGCGCCGCACGATCTGCTGGTGGCCGTGTCGGCCGTGTCGGTCAACCCGGTGGACACCAAGGTGCGGCGCAGCCGCGCCCCGGCGCCCGGCCAGGCCGAGGTGCTGGGTTGGGATGCGGTGGGCACGGTGCTGGCCGTGGGCCCGGCAGTCACCTTGTTCCAGCCCGGTGATCGGGTCTGGTATGCGGGCAGCATCACCCGCCCCGGCAGCAATGCCGAGCGGCAGCTGGTGGACGAGCGCATCGCCGCGCGGGCGCCCGCCAGCCTCAACGACGCCCAGGCCGCCGCCTTGCCGCTGACGGCCATCACCGCCTGGGAGCTGCTGTTCGATCGCCTGGGCGTGCCGCTGCAGGCCGACGGACAAGGCGGCGCCGGGCAGACCCTGCTGGTGCTGGGCGCCGGCGGCGGGGTGGGCTCCATCCTGCTGCAGCTGGCCCGCCGGCTCACGGCCCTGACCGTGGTGGCCACGGCATCGCGCCTCGAGACACGCCAATGGTGCGAGGCCCTGGGGGCCCACGCCGTGATCGACCACCGCCAGCCGCTGGTGCCGCAGTTGCAGGCCCTGGGCCATGCTGAGGTGCCGCTGGTGGCTTCACTGACCCACACCGGCGACTACTTCCCCCAGTTGGTCGAGCTGCTGGCGCCTCAGGGCCGGCTGGGCCTGATCGATGACCTGGCCCCTGGAGAACTCGATGTGATGGCCCTCAAGCCCAAGAGCCTGAGCCTGCACTGGGAGATGATGTTTGCGCGCAGCCGCTTCGGCACGCCCGACCAGATCGAGCAGCACCGCCTGCTCAGCCGCGTGGCCGAGTTGGTTGATGCCGGCCAGTTGCGCAGCACCGAAGGCGAGCACATGGGGGCCATCAACGCCACCAACCTGCGCCGCGCCCACGCCCACGTGGAATCAGGGCGTGCCCGTGGCAAGGTCGTGCTGCAGGGCTGGGGCTGATCCTGAGGCCCGCTCAGGGTCGCTGCCTGGCGTCTCGGTGGGCCAGCGTCGGCCCAACCAGTCAATCATGGCGGTGGCAGGCATGGGGCGGGCGAACAGAAAGCCCTGCAGGGTGTCGCAGCCCATGTCGGCCAGCAGGGCCGCCTGGGCCTGGGTTTCCACGCCCTCGGCCACCACATGCAGCTTCAGGGTGGCGGCCATGGCCACGATGGCGGCCACCAGTTGCAGGTTGCCGGCGTCCTGTTGCAGTTCGGCCACAAAAGAGCGGTCGACCTTGAGTGTGTCCACCGGGAATTGGCGCAGGTAGCTGAGGCTGGAGTAACCGGTGCCGAAGTCATCCAGTGCCGCTTTCACGCCCACCGCCTTCAGCCGTTGCAGGGCCTCGCGGGTCTGCTCGGGGTGGCTCATCAGCGAAGCTTCGGTGATCTCCAGCTCCAGCAGGGCCGGGTTGATGTGGTGGCGGCCGGCCTGGGCCAGCACCTGCTCGACAAAGCCCGGCGCAGCAAACTGCAGCGGCGATACATTGACGCACAGGCGCTGCACCGGCAGGCCCAGGTCCTGCCATTGGCGCAATTGGGCGCAGGCCTGCTCCAGCACCTGCTCGCCCAGCGCCACGATCAGGCCGCTTTCTTCGGCCACCGGGATGAATTGCCCCGGACCCCAGCATTCCTCAGGCCCGCGCTGCCAGCGCACCAGGGCTTCGGCCCCGATCACCGCGCCATCGCGGGCCCGCACCAGGGGCTGGTAATGCACGATGAATTCGCGCTCTGCAATGCCCCGGCGGATGTCCTGCTCCAGCTGCAGGCGCACGGTGGCGGCCTCGTCCAGCGCCCGCGAAAAGAAGTGGTAGCGGTTGCGCCCCTCGCGCTTGGCTCGGTACATGGCGGTGTCGGCATGCTTCATCAGCAGTTCCACGTTCTCGCCATCGGCCGGGAACAGCGCCAGGCCCAGGCTGACCGACATGTTCATGTCGCGCCCCGCGATCAGGCAGGGGCGTGCCACTTCGGACAACACCTTCTCGGCCACGGCGCCCAGGTCCTGCGGGCTCTGGATATCGCCCACCAGCATGACGAACTCGTCACCACCCAGGCGGCAGATGGTGTCGCAGGTGCGCAGTGTGGTCTTCAGGCGGCGCGCCATTTCGCGCAGCAGCTCATCCCCGGCGGCGTGGCCCAGCGAGTCGTTGACGTGTTTGAAGTGGTCCAGGTCAAGGAACATCACGCCAAAGCCGCCGCCCTCACGCCGGCTGCGCTCGCAGGCCTGCTGGATGCGGTCCTGCAGCAGCACCCGGTTGGGCAGGTCGGTCAGGGCGTCGTGGTGGGCCAGGTGGGCCATGCGTTGCTCCAGCGCACGGGCTTCACGCACGTCCTGGAACACCATCACGGCACCACGCAACTGGCCGTGCGGGCCGAAGATGGGCGAGACAGCATGTTGAATCGGGTGTTGCTGCCCCGACAGGCCGCGCATCAGCGCTTCGCGGGGCAGGCCGGAGCCACGGCCGGTGCGCAGGCAGCGCAGCACCGGGTTGTCGATTCGCAATTGGGTTTCAGGGTCCAGCAGCACCAGGGTCTGGTCAAAGGCATGGCCTTGTGCACTCTGGCGCTGAACGCCCAGCAAGGCTTCGGCCACCGGGTTGAGGTACTGGATGCGGCCCTCGGCATCGCAGGCCACCACCCCGTCGCCAATCGAGTGCAAGGTCACTTCAATGAATTCGCGCTGGGCCGCGAAATGAGCCAGGCGCTGGTTCTCGGTCACGTCCTCGATGACCGCCAGCGCGCGCGTGGCCTGGCCGCGCGCGTTGCGCTCCCACACGGCAGACAGGCGCGACTCGATCAGCTCGCCCCGGCCGGTGACCCAGCGGCAGGCCACATCCCGGCACTGGCCGCGCTGCAGCAGTTCAGGCAGCACGTGGGCCTGGACGTATTGGGCCGATTCGGCCGGCATGAAGTCGGTGAAGGGCTGGCCCAGCACCTCGGGCCCTGAGCGCCCGAGCTTGTGGAGCCACAGATCGCTCACGCTCAGCAGGCGGCCATCGGGCAGGAAGGACATCATCAGCGCCGGGGTGTGGCTGTACAGGGTGCGCAGCCGGCGCTCGCTGGTGCGCAGCTCGCGCAGGCTGCGGCGGTAGCCTTCCATGGCACTGGCCAGCAGCGTGGGCGGCACCACCACGGCCAGGATGGGCAGGTAGAACAGCACGTGCTCCCAGTGCAGGGTGGTCGGGGGGGGGATCAGCAGGCCCAGACCGATCTGAGCCCCTGTCAGCACCGACACCAGCAGGCAGGCGCTGGCCGTCACGGCAAAGCCACCCCGCAGGGCGGCCAGGGCCAGGGGCAGGGTGATGTAGACAAAGGGAAAGGGCACGCTCACCGGCACCACCAAGGCCACGGCAGCACTCAGCAACAACAGCGAGCCGTTCTCCAGCGTGCACAACTGCCGCCACAGTGTGCGTGCCCCCTGCATCAGCACAAACAGGGCCAGTGGCAGCATCGAGATGGCGCCGATCAGACTCCCCTCCAGCCAGCGCGGCCACACAAACCCGAAGCTGGCGTGGGTGCTGCCAGCCAGCATGGCCGCGCCCAGGGTGGCCCCTGTCAGCGCCGGCAGCAGGCCTGCGTTCAGCAAGATCAGCAGGAGTCGGGCCGGGCTGCTCAACAGATCGGTGTCGCCTTTCACCCGGCGCAGGGCTCGGGCTGCCAGCGCTACCTCGACCAGGTTGGGCAGTACAAAAGCCAGGGCTGCATGCCAGTCTTCCACCAGCAACAGATTGGCCCCCAGGTTGCCCAGGATCAGAGCGGACAGCAGTACCCAGGCCTCGCGCTCCGGTCGGTGTGCCACCAGCAAGGCCCCGGCGATGTTGGCGAACCACAGCGTGGCCACACTGCCCGGCAGGCGTGACAGGGCGATGCTCATGCCCGCCAGCAGCGCATAAAGCAGAGCGCCGAACAGGGCGGCCTCCCACACGCTGTGACTTTGCACAGGCGGGCTGGGGGTATCAGACTCCAGTTCGCTGGATGGGTAGGCTTCGTGCTCAGAGGGCGTCGTCATCCGGGCTCCTGCGCACCAAGGTCACGACCAGGCCGAGCACGGCCACCCCGGCCAGGCCCAGACCGATTCGGCGCAACCACACCGCGCGCGGGTCGTCACCGCTTTGCTGGCGTCCGTCCAGCCAGTGCTGGCGCAGTGTCTGACGCCTTGGCTCCGGCAACTGACGCAAGCTGTCCTCCAGTGCTCGCCCAATGTCCGGGCGGGATTTGGGGAAGGCAAAGCTCAGGGGGTATTCGAAGCCGATGGCGGCGTTCACCTGCACGGAGCGCAGGCCCAGCCGGTCGGCTGCAAAGTGCACGCTGGCCACGTCGGCCACCACGGCGCCCACGTGGCCCGCACGCAGCAGACGCAGCCCCTCGCTGTCATCATCCACCGGCGTCCATTGGACCTCAGGGTATTTCTCACGCACAAAGGATTCCACCGCATAGCCGCGGCCCACGGCCACAGGCCGCCCTCGGAAGTCGCCCAGCGACTGGGGGTCCCGACTGGGCAGGGTGACCAGCACGGCAGGCACGGTGACGTAGGGGCGGGTGAACCCCAGGAACTCGGCGCGTTCCGGTGTGGGGCGCAGGGACGAGATCAGGTCGACCTGGCCCTGCCGGGCGGCCTCCAGAATGGCGGCCAGGGGTTGTGCTGGCAGGGTGTCGATTTGAAGTTCACCCTGGGCGGCCATGGCATTCAGGAAGTCGGCCGACAGGCCTTCCACCTGACCTTCGTGGGTCTCGTAGATGAACGGGCCGTAGTCCTTTTCAGGCGCAAAGCGCAGGCGCAAGGCGTCGCCAGCCCAGCCCGACGGGACTCCGGCCACCAGGCCCAAGGCCAGGCAGGCATGCCGCAGCCCAGCCCTCAGCCTGTCGCCTGGACGATGATCTTTTTGAACTCCCCTGCCCTGCATGATTGGCGGCCTTCCTGGAACGGACCCGACGAAACCGGTTCGGACAGCCCCATTCTGGGTGAATCAAAAAATTGTTACAAGGTGAATTTGAAGGTCATGTCAAGGTCATTTGTCTCGTTAATACGGATCAGCGGCTGGTGGATGGCAGTGGGAGGGCGGTTTTGTAGCGCACCTGCTTGAGTGCAAAACTGGAGCGGATCTTTTCCACGCCCGGAATGGGGGTGAGCTGTTCGAGGATGAAGCGCTCCAGGGCGGCAATGTCGGTCACCGCCACGCGGATCAGGTAGTCGCTGTCGCCGGTCATGAGGTAGCACTCCATGACCTCGTCGTGCTCGCAGATGCGCTGCTCAAAGTCTGCCAGCGCGGCCTTGCTCTGGGTGCGCAGGCTGATCGAGATGAACACATTGAGCCCCAAGCCCAGCGCGGCCGCACTGGCCAGGGCCACGTAGCGAGAGATGACACCTGCCTGCTCCATCGCCTTGACACGGGCCAGGCAGGGCGAGGGCGACAGGTGCACGCGGCGGGCCAGTTCGACGTTCGACAGCGCGCCATCGGCCTGCAGTTCGGCCAGGATGCGGAGGTCCAGGTTGTCAAGCTTCATATGCTTTGAATTTTTTGTTAAGCAGCATATTGTGCTGGCTTGGTGTGTTTTTGAGGCTGGATTTGGCGGCTCATTCTGCTGCGATCTCTCTAAAGTACCAAGGTATGAACGCACCCGCCGACCCCCGACTCCTGCAGCTCAGCGATGGCCTGCCCGATGCCGACCCGACCGAGACCGCCGAGTGGCGTGAGGCCTTCGAGTCCCTGGTGCAGACCCAGGGGCCGGAACGCGCCCGCTTCGTGCTGGACGAGCTGGCGCAACTGGCCCGGGCGCACCAGACCGGCTGGCGCCCCGGGCTGAACACGGCCTATGTGAACACGGTGCCGGTGGGGCAGCAACCGGCTTTCCCGGGCGATCTGGCCGTCGAGGAGCGACTTGCCTCCCTGATGCGCTGGAACGCCCTGGCCATGGTGGTGCGCGCCAACCAGGTGGAAACCGGCGGCTCGGCCGAGCTGGGCGGCCACATTGCCAGCTACGCCAGCGCGGCCGACCTGTTCGAGGTGGGTTTCAACCACTTCTTCCATGCGCGCCAGGGCCTGGGCCCGGGCCAGCACCGGGGCGATCTGGTGTTCTTCCAGCCGCACAGCGCCCCCGGGGTGTATGCGCGCGCCTTCCTCGAAGGCCGCCTGCAGGAAGCCGACCTGATGCACTACCGCCAGGAGATCTCGGCCCCGGCGGCCGGTGCCCAGGGCCTGAGCAGCTACCCCCACCCTTGGCTGATGCCCGAGTTCTGGCAGTTCCCCACCGGCTCGATGGGTCTGGGGCCGATCAGCTCGATCTACCACGCGCGCTTCATGCGCTACCTGTCGCACCGGCAGTTGCTCGATTGCAGTGCGCGCAAGGTCTGGGGCGTGTTCGGTGACGGCGAGATGGACGAGCCCGAAAGCATGAGCGCCCTGACCCTGGCCGCCCGCGAGGGCCTGGACAATCTGGTGTGGGTGGTCAATTGCAATCTGCAGCGCCTGGACGGCCCGGTGCGCGGCAACGGCCGCATCATCGACGAGCTGGAGCGCCTGTTTGCCGGCGCCGGCTGGAACGTGGTCAAGCTGGTCTGGGGCAGTGACTGGGATGGCCTGTTTGCGCGCGACATCACCGGCGCCCTGGCCCGCGCCCTGTCGGGCACGGTGGACGGCCAGATGCAGACCTTCGCCGCCAAGGACGGCCGTTTCAACCGCGACAACTTCTTCGGCCAGAACCCCGAACTGGCCGCGCTGGCCATGGGCCTGACCGACGAGCAGATCGACCGCCTCAAGCGCGGCGGGCACGATCTGGTCAAGATCCACGCCGCCTATGCCGCGGCCGCTGCGCACCGCGGCCAGCCCACGGTGATCCTGGCCCACACCAAGAAGGGCTATGGCATGGGCACGGCCGGTCAGGGCAAGATGACCACGCACAGCCAGAAGAAGCTCGACGAAGACGACCTGATCGAGTACCGCAACCGCTTCCAGCTGCCGCTCAGCGATGAGCAGGCCAAGTCGCTGACCTTTTACAAACCCGCGCCCGACAGTGCCGAGATGCGCTACCTGCAGCAGCGCCGCGCCACCCTGGGGGGCTACCTGCCGCGCCGCGAAGCCGCCTGCGCGGTGGTGCCGGTGCCCGAGCTGGCCCGCTACGGGCAGTTTGCCCTGCAGCCCGAGGGCAAGGAGATGAGCACCACCATGGCCTTTGTGCGCATGCTGGGCAACCTGCTGAAAGACCCGCAGTTGGGCCCGCGCATCGTGCCCATCGTGGCCGACGAGGCGCGCACCTTCGGCATGGCCAATCTGTTCAAGCAGGTGGGCATCTACAGCAGCGTGGGCCAGCGCTATGCCCCTGAAGACATCGGCTCGGTGCTGAGCTACCGCGAGGCCCTGGACGGCCAGATCCTCGAAGAAGGCATCAGCGAGGCCGGTGCCATCGCCAGCTGGACGGCGGCGGCCACCAGCTACAGCGTGCACGGCCTGGCCATGCTGCCCTTCTACATCTATTACTCGATGTTCGGCTTTCAGCGCGTGGGCGACGCCATCTGGGCCGCCGCCGACCAGCGCGCCCGCGGCTTTCTGCTGGGTGCCACCTCGGGCCGCACCACGCTGGGCGGCGAAGGCCTGCAACACCAGGACGGCAGCAGCCACCTGGTGGCGGCCACCATCCCCAACTGCAAGGCCTACGACCCGGCCTACGCGGGCGAGCTGGCCGTGATCATCGACCAGGGCATGCGCGAGATGCTGGTCGAGCAGCAAGACGTTTTTTATTACCTCACCCTGATGAACGAGAACTACGCCCAAGCCGACCTGCCCGAAGGCGCGTCGCAGGGCGTGTTGCGCGGCGCCTACCGGCTGCAGCGCATCCCCGGCACGGCCACCCACAAGGTGACCCTGCTCGGCTCGGGCGCCATCCTCACCGAGGTGGTCAAGGCCGCGCAACAACTGGCGGCCGAGGGTTTCAGTGTGAACGTGATCAGCGTCACCAGCTGGAGCGAGCTGGCCCGCGACGGCCAGGCCTGCGAGGCACGCGCCCTGGCTGGTGACCCCGAGCCCGGCACCCCGTGGCTGACGGCCCTGCTGGCCGACACCGAAGGCCCGGTCATTGCCGCCACCGACTATGTGCGCGCCGTGCCCGAGAGCGTGCGCGCCTGGGTGCCGGCCGGCCGCCGCTATCTGACCCTGGGCACCGATGGCTTCGGCCGCAGCGACACGCGCGCCGCCTTGCGTGCCTTCTTTGGCGTGGACGCCGCCCAGGTGGCTCGGGTGGCGCGGCAGGTGGTGGGCTGAGCACAGAGGGCATTGAGGGCTTCACAAGGCCTGAGCTTGCCGTGCCCATCTTGTGCTGAGGGCGGGGTTGTTCGTGCCGCTGTCTCGATGTGACGGAGAACGTCGGTGTCCCGTCACGGCGGTACCTCCCACGGGTTGGTGAGCGGCACGCCCGTTGGCTTGAAATCAGCGACGTTGCGGGTGACGACGGTCATGCCGTGGACCAGGGCGGTTGCTGCAATCAGTGCATCGCGCTCGCTGCGTTTGTCGGGGGCATGAAGCCGGGCGCAGCGCTGTGCCACGGCGGTATCGATGGACAGCGTGCGCCCGGAGAACTCAGGCAAGACCTGCTGCTCCAGCCACGAGCGTAACAAGGCCCCCTGGGCGGCGTCCTTTCGCTCAATCGACAGCACGCCGAGCTCCAGTTCCATGATGGTGATGGCCGACACAAAGAGGTCGGCGGCATCAACGCTTTGCGACCATGCTGTCACGTTCGCATCGGCCTTGCCAAGCCGCACCTTGCGCAGTTCGGACACCACGTTGGTATCGAGAACAAACATCATGAGAAATCAGCCGGTCGAACTTCGATCGTGACACGCGGCGGGTCAAACTCCATGTCGGCCGCACTCGGCATGGCCAGCGCATCGGCGATGTTGCGCCCTTGCTGGGTGAGCCGCTGATAGTCCTCAAAGCTCATCAGCACATGGGCCGGTCTGCCTCGGTCTGTGATGAACACCGGCCCCTTGCGGGTGGCTCGTTTCGCCTCGCTCGCCCCTTGATTGAACTCGCGGCTTGAGATGGTGGTAATCGTCATGGAGATGCTCCATAGGCCTGGATAATGTACTGATGTTGCTACATCGTCCGGGCTAACGCAAGCGCATGGGCACAGCTGTTTCCAGGTGCGCTGTCGATACCGCTTGATCGTGTCGCTTTCCTCGAGGCCCAGAGGCTGGCGCCGAGGTGTTGGCTGCCTGTGCTGGACGGGTCAGGGGCTCAGCCCAGGCTGGCGTGGATGCTGTCGCGCACCCGGGGGTAGATCTGCTGGTTCCACTTGCGGCCGCTGAACACGCCGTAGTGGCCCACGCCGGTCTGCACATGGTGGTTCTTCAGGTAGGGGCGCACGCTTTTGCACAGGTCTTGTGCGGCCACGGTCTGGCCGATGGCGCAGATGTCGTCGCGCTCCCCCTCGACCGTGAGCAGGGCGGTGCGCCGGATGGCGGCGGGGTTGACGCGGCGGCCCTGGTAGTGGAGCTGGCCCACGGCCAGGTCGTAGGTCTGGAACACCTTCTCCACCGTCTCCAGGTAGAACTCGGCGGGCAGGTCGTTCACGGCCAGGTACTCCTCGTAGAAGGTCTTGATGGTCTCGGCCTCGTCGAGCCGGCCTTCCAGGATGTGCTGGTAGAGGTGCTCGAACGATTGTTGATGGCGCTCCAGGTTCATGCTCATGAAGGCGCTGAGCTGCACGAAGCCCGGGTACACGCGGCGCATGAAGCCGCGGTGCGGCAGCGGCACATGGCTGATCAGGTTCTTTTCAAACCACTCGATCGGCTTGCTGGTGGCCAGGCGGTTCACCTCGGTGGGGTTGACGCGGCAGTCCACCGGGCCGGCCATCAGGGTCAGGCTGCGCGGCTGGGCCGGGTCGTCGTCTTCGGCCAGCAAGGCGGTGGCTGCCAGGGCCGCCACGCAGGGCTGGCACACGGCCACCAGGTGGGTGCCGGGGCCGATGTGCTGCAGAAACAGCATCATGTAGCGGATGTAGTCGTCCAGCCCGAAGGCGCCTTCGCGCAGGGCCACGTCGCGGGCGTTGTGCCAGTCGGTGATGTAGACGTCGTGGTCCTGCAGCAGGGTGCGCACGGTTTCGCGCAGCAGGGTGGCAAAGTGGCCCGACAGCGGCGCGGCCAGCAGCACCGGCGGTTGGGTGGGCAGGCCGGCGGCCGGGTCTTTGGCAAAGTGCAGCAGGGTGCCGAAGGGCAGGGTGTGCGCCACCCGCTCGGTGATGGCCACGCGCTGTTCGCCGATCTGCACCGACTCGATGCCATAGGCCGGCCGGCTGTGCGTGAGCCGCAGGCGCGAGAACACCTCGCCGGCGGCCGCCATCTGGCGCAGCATCGTGCGCTCGGTGCCGGGCACCATGAACGCCGAGCCCATGGCCTGGGCCATCAGGCGCAGCGGGGACATCAGGTCAGACTGGAGTTGGTAGGCCTGATACAGCATGGCAATCTTTCGGTGGGTGTTGCCGGGGCGAAGGCAAGTTGCGGGCCAAGGGCCCGGCCAGGTGGCATGGCACGGTGCTTGCACAGCCGCTGGACCAACAGGAGCAAGCCATGGCCAAAGCGGTTTTGACGATCAGCAGCAAGAACTACGGTGCCTGGGCCTTGCGCGGCTGGCTGATGGCGAAGCTGGCGGGGCTGGCGTTCACTGAAAAGGTGATCTCGCCCGACGACCCGGACATGAAGGCCGAGATGCTGCTGTTGTCGGCGTCCATGCGGGTGCCGGCACTGGACCACGACGGCCTCTATGTGTGGGACACCCTGGCCATTGGCGAGTACCTGAACGAAATCAAGCCCCATGCTGGCCTGTTGCCTGCCGATCGTGCCGCCCGGGCCCATTGCCGGGCCATCTGTGGCGAGATGCATTCGGGCTTCAGCGCGCTGCGCTCGTCCCTGCCCATGAACATCAAGGCGCATTTCCCGGGCTTCAAGCTGTGGTCGCGCGCGCAGACCGACATCGACCGCATCACCGCCATCTGGACCGAGTGCCTGCAGCGCTATGGCGGCCCCTATTTGTTCGGTGCCCAGCCCTGCATCGCCGACGCCATGTTCGCGCCGGTGGTGACCCGTTTTCTGACCTACGACGTGGCACTGGACCCGGTGTGTGCCGCCTATTGCCAGACCATCATGGCCCTGCCCGCCATGAAAGAGTGGGTGGCCGCTGCAGCCCTGGAACCCGACGAGATCGACGAACTGGACGCCGAGTTCTGATCGCTGGGCGCCCGTTGCCGGTGCACCCGCCCCAGGCGGGTGCATGCCGGGCTTCACGCCCAGGGTGTGGGCGCAGGGATGGGGCAGACGGCGGGCACGTCCACCGTCTTGAAATCGGCCGGTGAGACGATTTCGAGGTACTCCATGTCGGGTGAGTAGTCGAACAGGTAGTGCCGGATGCCCGGGCGCTGGTGCACACAATCACCGGCCTGCACCAGGGTTTCCTGGTCTTCGTACATGAAGCGTGCCCAGCCCTTGAGCATGATGACGATCTGGAAATCGGCCTCATGCCGGTGCCAACCCGTGCCGGTCTCAGGGGCCATGTTGGCCTTCACCAGGTGGGCAATCACCTTGCCGTGCGTGGCCGCGGCCACGCCCAGGTCCCGGTACAGAAAGAAGTCGCGCAATCCGCCGCTGACGTAGTCGTTGTCGCCAGGCTTGACGTGGGAGAACAGGGTCGAGGTTCGGTCCAGCATGAAAGGCTCCTGTCGAGGGTTGGGAAAGAGGCCAGAAGACCCAGCGTGACGTCACTCGATGGCGCACCACGGGGTATTGCTGCGATGCAACATCTAGCACGAAGCATTCCTGGGTTGTGGGGCATTTTTCGGGGGGGGGTGCGCCAGATCGGTGCCTGATGGGCACACGGAGGGCCCGGCGTGTGGCGCGTGACAGCAGGATGGGCGGGAATTGGCTAGAGTGGTCGGCGGTGCATTTCCCGTTTTCCGCATCCTGTTTCCAACGCCCCAACCAGCGAGACAAATCCGTGAACACACCCACATCCTTTGCCCGATTCGGCAGCGGCCAGGCCGTGCTGCGCCTCGAAGACGAAGGTCTGCTCAAGGGGGCAGGCCGCTATGCCGACGACTTCAGCCTGCCCGGCCAGACCCATCTGGCGTTTCAGCGCTCGCCTTACCCGCATGCGCGCATCGTGAGCATCGATACCTCGGGGGCGCTGGGTCTGCCCGGGGTGCTGGGCGTCTACACCGGGGCGGATCTGGTGCAGGCCGGCGTCAAGCCGCTGCCGGGCAACGCCGGTTTCAAGCGGGCCGATGGTGTGGCGGCCTCGCCACCTCGCCACCCGCTGGCCCATGAGCGGGTGCGCTATGTCGGCGAGGCTGTGGTGGCGGTGGTGGCCGAAACGCCCCAGCAGGCCCGAGATGCGGCCGAGGCGGTGTTCGTTGAATACGACGAGTTGCCCATGGTGGTGCACCTCGACGACGCCACCCACCCTGGCGCCCCCAGCCTGTGCCCCGAGGCGCCCGACAACATCGCCGCCGAGATGCAGCATGGCAACCCGGCGGCCTGTGCCGCGGCCTTTGCCCAGGCCGCCCATGTGGTGGCGCTGGAGGTGGTCAACCAGCGCCTGGCGGCCCTCACGGTGGAGCCGCGCACCGTGCTGGCCTACCCCGACCCAGCCGATGGTCGCCTGACCCTGCGCATGAGCACCCAGATGCCCTCGGGCGTGCGCGACACCCTGATCGCCGTGCTGGGCCTGCCGCGCGAGCGCCTGCGGGTGGTGGTGGGCGATGTGGGGGGCGGCTTTGGCATGAAGACGGGGGCCTACCCCGAAGACATGGTGGTGGCCTGGAGTGCCCAGCGCCTGCAGCGCCCCGTGAAATGGGTGGCCGAGCGCAGCGAGGAGTTCCTGTCGTCCAGCCATGGCCGTGATCTGCAGACCCTGGCCGAGCTGGCCCTGGCCGCCGACGGCAAGATCCTGGGCCTGCGGCTGCGCTCGCTGGCCAATGTGGGGGCCTATGCCACCGGCACCGGGGTGGCCATCCAGTTGTTGATCGGCCCCTGGGTGCAGACCAGCGTGTATGACATCCAGACCATCGACTTCCATTTCAAGGCGGTGCTGACCAACACCGCGCCCACCGGGGCCTACCGCGGTGCAGGCCGGCCCGAGGCCATCTTCACGATGGAGCGCCTGATGGACGAGGCGGCCCGGCAGACCGGCATCGACCGGGTCGCCCTGCGCCGGCGCAACTTCATCCAGCCCGAGCAGATGCCCTACAAAAACCCCATGGGCCAGACCTACGACACCGGCTGCTTCGAGAAGGTCATGGACCAGGCCCTGGCCCAGGCCGATTGGGCCGGCTTCGAGGCGCGGGCGGCGGCTTCGCGTCAGAAGGGCCTGCTGCGCGGCCAGGGCATTGCCACCTTCCTGGAGTGGACGGGGGGCAATGTGTTCGAGGAACGCGTCACCGTGACGGTGCTGCCGGATGACACCATCGAGGTCTTCTCGGCGGTGAACGCCATGGGCCAGGGCATTGCCACCACGTTGGCTCAACTGGTGGTGGATGTGTTCGGTGTGCCGATCACGCAGGTGCGCGTGGTGCTGGGCGACACCGACCGTGGCGACGGCTTTGGCAGCGCGGGTTCGCGCTCGCTGTTCACCGGCGGCTCGGCCGTGCGGGTGGGGGCCGAGCGCACCATCGAGCACGCCAAGACCCTGGCGGCGGCCGAGCTGGAGGTGGCGGCCGAGCTGGAGGTGGCGGCCGAAGACATTTCTTATGAAGGCGGTCGTTTCAGTGTGAAAGGCACCGATTTGGGGATCGACCTGTTTGCACTGGCACGGGCCCAAAGCGAGCAGCGCATCCACATCGACTCGACCAGCACGGTGTCGGGCCCCACCTGGCCGAATGGCTGCCATGTCTGCGAAGTGGAGCTGGATCCGCAGACGGGTGACTTGCAGGTGGTGGCCTATTCCTCGGTCAACGATGTGGGGCGCGTGGTGAACCCGCTCATCGTGCGTGGACAGCTCGACGGCGGGGCGGTGCAAGGCCTGGGGCAGGCCATGAGCGAGCACCTGCTGTACGACCGCGAAACCGGGCAACTGGTCACGGGCAGCCTGATGGATTACGCGGCACCACGCGCTGATCTGGCGCCCGATTTCCGCACCACGATGGACGAATCCACCCCATGCAAGAACAACCCCCTGGGTGTCAAGGGTGTGGGTGAACTGGGCACCATCGGCGCCACCCCCACCTTGGTGAATGCCGTGGCTGACGCGCTGACCCGAGCAGGCCACGCCGATGCGGCACCGAGACTGCAGATGCCACTGTCGTCGAGTCGGCTGTGGGCCCTCTTGCAAGCTGAGGCGGCCTGACCATGAAAAAAGCCCCTCGCGGCTGCGAGGGGCTTGAACTTGGAGAAACCAGGACCGGGGTGCCGGGCAGCGGCGATCCCGGGTCCGATCGGGTGGACCGATCAGAAGGCGTGACGCACGCCCACCATCAGGTTGGAGCGGGTGGTCAGCGTGGTCGGGGCGCCGAACAGGTCCGAGCCGGCCGAGATGGCGGTCGCCGAATAACCGCTGTTTTGCTTGGAGCGATCCACATAGGTATAGACCATGGTGCGCTTGCTCAGCGAGTAGGTCAGGCCCAGGGCCAGGGTGTTGCGGCTGCCGCTCACGTTGGTGGTCGACTTGGTCTTGTCGTTGTAGTACGCACCCACCAGGCCCACCAGCGGGGTCACTTCGTAGTTCACGCCCAGGGTGGCGATGTCGCTCTTGGCGCCGGTGCTCAGCTTGGTGTCCATGTAGTTGAAGAACACGCGGGCCGGGCCGAAGCCGTAGTTGGCGCCGATCATGGCGTTGGAGGTGCTGCCCAGGTTGGTGCTGGACGAGGCGTTCACGTCAAACTTCTGGTAGGCGGCGCCCACCAGCAGGGGGCCGGCGGTGTAGTTGGCTTGCAGGCCGTTCAGTTGGCCGGCCGAGGTGGAACCCGACACGTTGCCAAAGCCGTGCATGGCGGCGAAGTTCACGCCGGCGATGTTCTTGGCATAACGCACGGCGTTGTTCTGGCGGAAGGTGCCGTAGGCCAGGTAGAAGCCCGACTCGTTCACGTTGGAGATGCCCCACAGCGGATCGAAGTTGCCATAGTGCTCGAACAGCGGGGTGTACTGACGGCCCACGGTCAGTTGGCCGAAGTCACCACCCAGGCCCACGAAGGCTTGACGGCCGAAAGCCAGGCCACCTTGACCGCGGCTGCCGTCATTGGGGTTGAAGCCAGCTTCCAGGGTGAACAGCGAGTACAGACCGCCGCCCAGGTCTTCCTTGCCCTTGAATCCATAACGGCTGCCGCTGATCGAGCCCGAGGTGACGGCGTTCAGGGTGCCGCCGGTGGCGGTGGCGTTGGTCTGGTGCTGGTAGGCGGTGTCGATCACGCCGTACAGGGTGACGCTCGATTGAGCAAAGGCCGAACCCATGCTCATGGCGAGGGCGGTCATCAGAAATGTCTTTTTCATTGCAAATCCTGTGTTCAGGTGGGGCAGGGGTGAGTCAGAGGGGCCGCATCGCGCCGCGTCTGGGTGCATCCGACCAGGAAGGCACCAAGATGAGGCGAAATGGTTTTTCGCCCACAAATAAATGTCTTTGACGACAGGAGGCGGATTTTAGAGACAGGTTTGCGTTTCGTGACTTGGGTCTGTTGGGTTTTTGTTACAGCTTGATGCCAATTAGCGCACTTCAAGCAATATCAAATTTTCTGATGCTTGACTGGTTAGCTTCCCGGTGCGGTGGCGGATGCGGGCTGGGATCTTCAACAGAAACGGGGGCAGGATCGATGTTTGCTCTATTAGCGTTACTGCCAGCTCATGAATCGAAGTGATGCAGGATGGCTTTAAGGGCATCTCCCGACAAAGCTGGCCCGGAAATTGAAATACCTTCCACCGCCGCCTTCTATCGGCGTTTATTACTGATTCGGAGTTCATCCATGCAATTGAAGTTGACACTTACCGCTGTTGCCGCACTGGCAGTTCTGGCAGGCGCTGCCTCGGCACAAGACGTCCAGGTCGTGAAGATCGGCCACGTCGCCCCGATGTCGGGTGCCCAGGCCCACTACGGCAAGGACAACGAGAACGGCGCCCGCATGGCCGTTGAAGACCTGAACACGCAAAACATCGTGATCGGTGGCAAGAAGATCAAGTGGGAACTGGCCGCTGAAGACGATGCAGCCGATCCGAAGCAAGGCACGGCCGCGGCACAGAAGCTGTGCGACGCCAAGGTCGCCGGCGTGGTCGGCCACCTGAACTCGGGCACCACCATCCCGGCCGCCAAGGTGTACAACGACTGCGGCATCCCGCACATCACCGGTGCCGCCACCAACCCCAACCTGACCAAGCC
>NZ_KB906283.1 GCF_000381265.1 Curvibacter lanceolatus ATCC 14669 | reverse complement strand
AAGCGCTCTAGATGGATGTGGGTTTGACCCAGCGCCTCACATGCTTGTTCAAAGGCGTCCAGCATAGGAGCAGGACCGCAGCAGTAAAAATGCGCATCTTGAGAACGGCCTGCAAGCAACTCCATCATGTTCGGTGGTCGCCCTTGTTCCTGATCGAGATGTAAGGTCAACGCCAGGGGGGGGGATGGCCCTGCGCCGAGGTCATTAGCGCCTCGATGGACTCTAGATAGGCTGCCTCTGCTCTGCTGCGCGCGCAATAAATGAGTTCGGCAGACCGACCGAGGTCGCGCAGGCGCTGCAACATGGAATAAATTGGAGTAATTCCAATGCCTCCTGCTACTAACACGCTATGACTGGCCGTTTCGTCCAGGGCAAAGTGATTGCGTGGCGTCGAGATTTGAAGTGTCTGGCCAATTCTCAGTTGCTCATGGATATGGCTTGAGCCACCGCGGCTGTTCTTGTCCTTGAGTACAGCGATGACGTAGCGTCGTGACTCACCTGGGTTGGTCAGGGAATAGCTTCGAATGAGGCCATTTGAAAGGTGCAGGTCGATATGGGCGCCTGCCTCTACTCGTGGAAATTCGACGCCATCTTCTGCAGGTCGCAATTCGACACTGATAACGCCCTGAGCCTCGTACCTCAGGTTGAAAACGAGGGCTTTCATGTGCTTGGATGTCATAGCTGAAACCGTGCTGGGCGGGGACACGCCCTGCATGTCCCCGAGTCTTTTACATGATGTGAAGACCGCCATCCACCATCAGCGTAGTGCCAGTGATGAAGGACGCTTCGGATGACGCAAACCACAGAATGGGCCAGGCCACTTCTTCGGGATGTGCCCAACGACCGATCAGTGAGGTGTCCTTGCGCTCCACTTTGAGTTGCTCCAGGCTTTTACCGACGACCTGCGCTCTCTCGACATGAAAATCAGTGAGGGTGGAGCCTGGACAAATTGCATTGGCCCGTACACCGTGTTCAGCCTCTTCAAAAGCGAGCGTACGTGTGTATGCCAGTTGCGCAGCCTTAGTCGCGTCGTACAGTGCCATCCCGCGGCGGCCAGCTACTGCGTAGCACGAGGAGACATTGACGATGCTGCCAGAACCAGAGCTTCGTAACGCCGGCAATGCCGCTCGGCAGTAATTGGACATGCCAACCAGGTTCACAGACACCATGGCTTGCCATTCTTCGGGCGTGGCATTGGCTGCGGCCGAATAGTTGCGCATGGCCGCGTTGTTGACAAGGATGTCCAGCCCCCCCCGCTCGGCGATGCACCGGGCGACGGCAGATTGGGCCTGTGCCTCATCCGTGACATTGGCTGCCAGCGTGAAGACGCTGGCGTTTGGGAACTCGCCCAGCAGCCGTTGTCGTGTACTTGCCAGAGCCTGGGCATTGGCATCAACCAACATCAAGGCTGCGCCTTCCTGACAAAACAGGCGGGCGGAAGCTGCCCCAATGCCCGCAGCGCTGCCTGTGATCAGGGCGGTCTTATTTAATAGTCTGGGTGTAGTCATGGTCTGCTCACTCCGGCTTGGCGCCTGTGTCCTTGATGACCTTGCCCCAACGCCGGATCTCGGTTCCAATCCAATCGCTGAACTGGCGCGGACTGCCGGCCACGATCTCAAACTCCATCTCCTGCAGCTTCTTGACGACATCCGGTTGCTTCAAGATCTTGACGATCTCGCGGTTGTAGCGATCAATGATCTGTGGAGGTGTTCCTCCTGGTGCTAGAAAGCCGATCCAAGAGGTTGCCTCGAAATCCTTCAGTCCCACCTCATTCAAGGTGGGTACATCCGGACTGCTGGGAAAGCGCTTCTTTCCGGTGGTTGCAATCAGTTTGAGACGGCCCTCTTTCACAAAGCCCTGAACATTACCGGGAACGAAGAAGCCCGCCTGGATGTTTCCAGCGATCAGGTCCGTGATGGCATTGCCTGCACCCCGGTAGGGGATGTGGGTCATGTGGAATCCGGCCGCAGACTTCATCATTTCCATCGTCAGGTGTGAGGCGCTACCCAGCGCCACAGATCCGTACGAGTACCTGGTGGGGTTGGCCTTGGCTTTGGCGATGAAGTCCCTCACGTCCACAAAGCCGGCGTCGGTGTTGACGACGAGGTACTGTGGCGACTTGACTGCCAGAGTGATCGGGGCCAAATCCTTCTGCGGATCAAAGGGCATCTTGTCGAACAACGTGACATTGATCGCTAGTGGGCCGTTGTAGCCCACGAGTAATGTGTGCCCGTCAGGTACAGATCGCGCCACTTCTGCCGCACCAATATTGCCGCCAGCACCTGGCTTGTTATCGACCACAAAGGGTTGACCCAGTGCTTCCTGCAGTTTCGGGGCGATGATGCGAGCCAGTGAATCGTTGGTGCTGCCATTGATGGGCACGACAATACGGACGGGCTTGGTAGGTGTCCAATCCTGAGCCAAGACCACCAGTGGTTGCATCAAAACAGTGAGGGCCAGCGTGATCCAGGGCCTTCGCCTTAGAGATCTCATAGTTGTCTCCTTTTGATTTGTAGTCACAGCCTCAAAGGCTGTAGACGGGTTTGTGGATGCTGTCGGCCAAGTGCTCCTTTGCCCATTCGACAGGATCTTGGTCTTTGGGGAGTAACACGCCAGCAGGACGTACACGCTGCGCACTGGCATCAAGTGCTGGAGGTTCAATTCCCTCTTGCAAACCCTGTGCTGCTTCATGCAGCATCCGTCGGGCCATCACGATGGCCTTGTCGGTCGGCAGCAACTGCTCAGCTTCATGGTTCTGGATGGTGCCCATGCTTTCCTGAAGCGAGAAGTCCTGTGCTGCAAACCCAAAGATGCCGCTGTAAGAGCGCTTGTCCTTTTGCGCAGCGCGATCCATGCCGTAGTCGTTGTCGCGGTTCTGTTTTGGAATAAAACTACCTGGTGCTTCGTATTCGACGTGGATGCCCTTGCCAGCCGCCATGGCTGCACGCTCTTCGGTTGACAGCGGACGGCTTGGCTGCCAATTGATGCTCCATGCCCAGCAACTGTGGTCGTCGATGGGGACCCAGACATGTCCACCCAACGCATGGGTGCCGAACGGGGCGATCAAGGTGAACCAAGGAAAGAGATACTGAGTTACCCGCCAGTAGTAAGAGTCGGGTTCGCCGTTGCGCCGGCCAAAGAGGCTCAGACCGAAGGGCGTCTTCTCGATTTCGAACTGGACGTTGCCATCCGCCTTGATGTAGTCCAGGGCCTTGCAACCTTGGTGCATTGGATCGCCATCCACCTCAAAACTGTGCACATAAGACACGTGGGCGGTGTCGATGCCGCCCTCCATGGCTTGGAGGTAATTCGAATACTGCAGTCGTTTGGAGACGAACACATGGCTGGCCGGCAGAGTGCACCACTCCAGCTCCGGCGGCGCGGGTTGCTTTTCGGCTGGACCCATGTACGTCCAGACGATGCCACCTCGTTCGATGCAGGGATACGACTTGATATGCATGCGTGCGCATGCCTGCGGCGACGACGGAACATCCACGCACTTGCCGTCACCATCGAACTTCACGCCGTGGTAAGCGCAGCGAATGCCGTTTTCTTCATTGCGACCGAAATACAGCGACACCCCTCGGTGTGAGCAGAACTCATCAATCAGGCAGGCTTTGCCGTCCGAGTTGCGGAAGGCAAGCAGCTTCTCGCCCAGCAACTGAACCCGCACCTGGGGGCCATCGGGCTCTGCAATTTCAGAGGACATCAATGCTGGCACCCAATAGCGCCGCATCAGCTGACCCATGCGCGTGCCCGCGCCCACACGTGTCAATGTTTCCGACATTTCCTTGTTCATCGTCAATCTCCATTCGTTGAGTTGTACGCCAGATGAGACGCATGTCCATTATATGGTCGAGACTTGAGGGAGCTCAAATAAAAAATACGTCTGTCCACCTGATGGACAGACTCGTACAATCCCTCCAATCGTTTACTTGAGGAGTTGCTGTGACTGCAGAAAAAGGTGGAGATGCTGTTCGTGCCGTGGATCGCGCGCTGGACATACTTTTGGCGTTCCAGCCTGAGGATCGGCAACTGACGGCCAGTGATTTGCTCAAGCGGGTCGATTTGAGTCGGCCAACGTTGTATCGCTTGTTGAAGACGCTTGAGCTGCGTGGGTTCGTGCGCACATTTGGAGAACCTCAGCAGTTTCAGTTAGGACCTGCAATCGCCCATCTGTCTCATGTTTGGGCCTCCGGCCAGGATCTGACCCAAGCGGCTCAGCCGATGATGCGTCGACTCTGGGAGCAGACTGGTGAGACCGTGGCATTGCTGGTGCAGCAAGGCCAGGATCGGATTTGTGTGGCGGAGATTCCAAGTGCGCAGGCCCTGAGCTTCAAGCGTGGCGTGGGGCATCGGGAAAAAATCACTCTGGGCGCCAGTGGCAAAGTGATCCTGGCGTTTTCACCGGAGGCGGAAACGCTCCTTGCGGCGTTGCTACCCGAAGAAGAGAGAATTGCGTACCGAGGTGAACTTGCGCGAATACACGACGCGGGTTATGCCGTGAGCAAGGATGAATTGATTCAAGGCGCCGTTGCTGTTGCAGCGCCTTTCTTTGCTGGCAGCACCAAGGTGCTCGGGTCATTGGCTGTCTATGGTCCAAGCGCTCGTGTTGATGAAGTCAGAATCGCTGAGATCGTGGCTCTCGTTTTGGCTGAGTCCCGTGAGGTGTCAAAGATCTTCGGTTTGTGAATTTCTTTACTGGTTTGGGCTTCCCTATGTCTCACGGACGTCTTGTCTGGTCAAAAAGAAGTGAATCGCAACTACCCGACCCAGCTAGAGCTGAGTCGGGTGAAAAAAAGCAATTCAATTCTTACGCTTTGCCATTGAATACCAAGCCACGAACAACACTGATCTCGTCCCCGCGTCCATGCTGAGCCACCGATATTTGGAGTTCTCATCTACCGTCACCGGCAGCCGTGCATTGAATCCAGATCCCCAAGCCAGGGGCTGGCTCGAGTCGAGCAACAGCAAGTGGGTCACCAGTCCAGTGGCCCTATGGAGCTCAATGCCCGAGATGACGGACCACCAGTTCTTGGCCTCGGTCCGAAGCTGAATGATTCCGACACCGCTGTGCTGGATGACGGTGGCAATGGCCTCGGCATCCAACCCGGTTCGGCCACGTTGGATCTCCATACCCAAGGCTTGCCAGTCCCTGCGAGAAGCAGGCCGCCTAGCCTGCAGTGAGGTGGCCAACCTTTCACACCACCCCAAACCGCCATCCCGGCTGTCCTTCGGATGCGTCACAAGGCAGAACCCTTTCGAATCCTTGGTTGGCCCTAGTCCCCGGACCTCAAAGCATGGAGCCCCATCAAACCTCAGTCCCGCACAGTAGATGTGCTCGACCTGGCGTGGTGTGGACTCAGTACTCATCGGGCAACAAGACCGTTGTGCTGGCACGATCTGCCTCCGTGATGACCCAGAACTTCTGCTTCATGACCTGGCCGTCGATGGTTCGTTCCACCTCGTAAGCTGCAAACACCCTCTGACCCGTGAGCACCGCCATCTTGTTCTGCTCGCGGTCATGTTCATCCAGATCCCCCCAATCGCCACGAACATGACGTGCCAGAAGGCGAAGCGGTGACAGCCGCATGGCGGTCAGCACCTGCAGCGCACCAGGTGTTGCAAAGATCCGCCCCAAGTTGAAAAGAGGCAAAGAGGACGCCCGCGGTTCGGTGGCGGTGTAGTCCTGGTTGTTGTTGATCGACATATCCATGATGTGATGACTCCATGTGAATGCCTGCTGCCGCGCTTCGCACCTTCCAGATTCCACCCGTAAACGATCCCTTCATCCGTCAAACGCCCATGGCTGTTCCTCGCGTGAGCGAAGCACAGTCAAGGCCAGTGACCTCAGAGAATCCAGTTGAAGGAAAGGGGGGAAAGAAACCCAGAAGCGCTGCTCGTGTCGAAACCGACGCGTTCGCAGGCGTTAAGAAAATTCCAGATCAGCGAGCCGATTCGTCGCTGACCCAGTTGTGATCAGACCGAGGCCTGTTGACCCAGATCGGTTTGCGTGGACTGGCTGCGCTCCAACCGTCGTCCCAGCTTGGCCGCCAGGGCTGAGCGGGCAGGGCGACCGGGGCGTTGATCCTGTCCGGGTGTCAGGTGTTCGGCCTGGTCAACCTGAGGTTCATTCCGAGGTTGATCCGGAGGCTCATCCTGTGGCGGAGCGAAGAACTCCTCCACGACGGCCGGCCCGTCCTCTTCCGACTCTTCGAACGCCCCCAGACTCAGTCCTTCACGCGCAGCAGCATCAAGCGCCACCTGGTCAAACCCCGTGGCCTGCCGGCGCTCCCAAGCGCTCTTGGCCTGCAGTACCGCCTCACTGGCCGTCATCCCCGACCTCACGGTCAGATCGACGTAGTAAATTGCAGCTCGCCGGGACAGCGTGGTCGACTTGCCCCGGAGCCGAAGCTCCAGAGGCATCGTCGACAACACCCCACCTGAGATTGCCTGGAAGTACTTCAATCGCGCAGCCAGCGTCCGAATGCTGTTGAACCCAGTGGTCCGGAACACGAAGCTACCCAGTTCGTCATGGTGGACATCTCCTTCTTGATCTTCCACGTCAATGCGAACATTCAGGCGCCCAAAGGGCTTGCACCCCCGGTCGCCACTCCACTCGGACGATTCAGGCGACGAGCAGGGGAGAGTTTGGACGCCGCTGCCTGTGGCGCGCCGACAGGTTTCTCCGTTGCCAACGCACACGGGCCGACCTGAGACTCGGTCAAACAAGGTGTACTGAGCCCGGAGGTTCAAGTCCGGGTCGTCAAACAGCAAGCGCACGGGAATGCTCCGGAGCTTGCTGCTTCCGGTGGGTGAGCCCTCTATGTGCTCCTCGGTACCGTCTTCACGTTCAGCTCGGCCCTTGTTTTTGCGCAGCGCTTCGTCCAAGGGATGGTTGACCCAGCTCCCGCGCATTTGCACCTGGCTGGTGATGGTGAATTCGTCATCCTTGGCAGGAAGACGCTTGCCGTCCTTCTCCACCACACGTCCGATGGAGATGCGGCCAATGATGGGCGGCGTCAATGCCAGTCCTTTGAGCATGGTGTGCTCCTTTCAAAAGTTGAGTTCTTTGCCCAGTCCAGTGGTTGAAACAAACAAGGCCTGCCGCTGGGCAGGCCTTTGTGCTGGTGGCACCATTCAGGTGTTGACCAAGAACCGTCGAGATCCAGGCTTGGTCAGGGCGTAGCGCTCTGCCAGGTCGGGCTGGTCTTTGAGCAACCTCTCCGTGTCCAGGCCCTTGCCGTCCTTGCTGCGCTTCCAGCTGATATCGCCGCCTTTAAACACCACACGGGAGGCATCTCCCATGCGCTGTTGAATACGTTGTTTCAACTGAGCCTCCAAAGCGGTGTTGGTGGTCAGTACTTCACGCACCGCCACCAGGTCCGAGAACACCCCTGACATCTCCAAGTCTTCAGAGAGGTCCAAGGTGGCTCCCGAATCCCGGGGATACAGGCAGCGAAGCGCCAGATCAGCGGAGTCCGATCCATCAGCCGAAGGTTGTTTGTCCTCCTCGACCAAAGTCCAAAACTGCCGCTCCAACTCAATGAGTTGGGTGATCATGGTTTCATCGCGCTCGATACGATGGACTTGAAGCTCCTGGCCGCAGATCAGAACCGCCACGTCAGCGGCCTGCTTGCCGGTCACTGCGAGCTGGTGCATGACTTGAAGCTGGATGTACTCGGGCACCCCGTGTTTCCACAAACGGGCGCCATTGATGCCGGCTGTCTTGCATTCCAGGATTTGAACTCCAGGCGAGCCTACGACCTCGCGATCGAGGTTGGCCAACATCCAGGGGTGTTCCGGATGCTGCAGAACGGCATTCACCTTGCGAACCCGGTTGCCGGTGCGCTTGGTGTAGTGGGCCGCCACGATGGGCTCCAGAAGGGTGCCCCAGTACATGGGGCTGCTCTCATCGTTGGAATCGTCAAAGGGCAGGGCGCCTCCACGCCCGGTCTTGACCATCCAGAGTTCGAGCTGGGATTGATAGGGGTTGAGCCCGACAGCTGCCCCAGCGTCGGAGCTGCCGATGCCACGCTGGCGAACGGCCAGCCATTGATCCCGGTTGAGGTCGGCCGTCTTGACGAGCTTCAAGGCGGGACGAGGGCGAACAGGCTTGTTCACCAATGCATGCAATGTCGCCATGGAAATCTCCAAAGTAGGTTGAGAGAAAGAACAAAGACCCCAACAAACCCACCCCAGAAAGCAAAAAGCCCCGGTCCCATCAAAGGGGCCGGGGCTATGCCGTCGAAGGCAGGGTTGAGGAATCGGAAGCGGAGAGGGAAAGAAAACGCTGTCGCCAGTTCATGAGACCAGCTGCAGTGCCTGATCCAGCGCCCGTTGCTTGAGGTTGGCCCCCTGGCCGAACCAGGCGCTGTCCAGGCGGTACTCCTGAGACCGAGCTCGACGCTCGTGGTCCACAAACTCAGTCACTGCGTTGAGCAATCCCCAGGCCGTGCCCTGGGCTGCAGCCAACTCAGCACCACGGCCTTGACCGTCGTACAGGGCCTGAACCTTCTTCAATGCGCGTTCGTTGATCAAGCCACCGCTTGGATCGGTGTGTCCATCCGTGTTGCAAAGCACCTTCAGGAAGTAGTTCATAGACTCGTGGGTCTTCACCTTGCGCTCGGAGAGCGTCTTCATGCGGTACATGAAGCTGTCCCACTGCGACACGGCAATGCCGAGTTGCTTCTTGACGGCTTGGGCGTCAAAGCTTGTGCTGTGGGGCACTTTGATGGCGCTGGTGGCGCCGTTCAGTGCAATGGTGAGAGTGTTGTTGCAGACTACCCGGACTGTGGTCGGGGTAGCCGTCGTGGCCAAGGTGCCGTCACAGGACGTGGCCAGCAGCAAATAGCCGTTGACCACGTCGGATCCCTTCAGGACAGCAGACTTGCCTGTCTTGGCCAAAGCCCAGAACTTGCGACCTTCCTTTAGGACACCCGCCGTCTCGAGCTCAAAGCCAGAGACCTCGGTCAGGTCCCGGTAGAACTCCAGGACCTCCTTGGGTTGGACGACCTGGTAGCGGTTGCCGACCACTGCCAGGGCAGCCTTGGTGTCGGATCGGTAGAGAACCTTCTGGTCCTCAAACGACATGATGGAGCCGAGAGCTCCGACCTGGTCCGCCAGGTAGCGAACCGGGGTTGAGCAGATTGACCAGTCCATACCGGCTTGTTGGGCCCAGACCTCGATGGATTGCTTGGGAGGCAGTGCGTTGCCCAGATCGTGCCAGGGAGCGGCACCCACATAGGCCATGGATTGAAGCAGATGAGCCATGGGGAAATCCTTTCGAATGAATGAAAAGAGGACGTGAAAGAGGAGGCAGAAGCGAAATGGGAAAAGGGAAAGGGAGCGGACTCGGTCTCAGCAGAAGCAGTGCTTCAAGCCGAGAAGGTGTGACCGCAGTCGCGGCACTTGAGGTTGTCGAGCAGGTTCTGGTCGACGTGGGAACCGACGGCGGTGCCAACTTCGCAGCCGAGGGCACCACCGAATAGCGCTCCCAGCAGAGCGCCGGCCATGGTTCCAACAGCAGATCCGGCAGGACCGGCAAATGCGCCAACGACAGCACCAGCCTTGGCGCCACGCCAGGCACCGGCTGCGCCACTGGCGGCGCCGGCAGCAGTACCCAGGACACCACCGGTGGTCTTGCCGATGTCGCGAGTTTCGATATGGGTGGAATTGCAATGAGGACAGGTAGTCATGGGGAAGATCTCCAAAAAATGGGTTGAGGAAGGAGTCGAGGAATGAGGGGAAGGAAATGGACGTGGAGGCCGCGAAGCCACAGGCTTTCAAAGCAGCCCCTGTTCTGCGAAGCTCAGTGCCCGGGTTCGGGTCACGATGAAGTGATCGAGAACGCGGACATCAACCAGTGCCAGGGCCGTTTGCAAGGTGGAGGTCAGTGCCCGATCGGCAGTCGATGCATCTGCCGAACCACTGGGGTGGTTGTGAGCCAGGATGACGGCGGCGGCATTTCTGGCCAGGCTCTCGATAACGATTTCTCGTGGGTAAACCGAGGTCTGTGTCAGGGAGCCCCGGAACATTTCCAGGACGTCGAGAACCTGGTGCTGGGAATCCAGAAAGACCACCACGAAAACCTCGTGGGGTTTGTCGGCGAGGAGGAGTTGCAGGTAGTCGCGGACCGCGACTGGGCTGCTGAGGTAACAGGACTGGCGGATTTCTCCGGCGAGAAGTGCCAATGCCTGGGAGACCAGGGGAGGGCGGGCGTAGGCGTTGATCGGGGCGTTGATGGGGTTGGGTGAAATTGACAGAGTGTTCAAGGTGGGATCTCCAAAAGGAAAAGGCCCCGGTGCGGGAAGCACGCGGGGCCCGGGTTGAATGAAGGAATGAATTGGGTGGGTTGCAGCAATGCCTAGACGGCATAAAGCCCGGTCACCTGTGGGTGAGCCGGGCTTCATAGGGACGTGGGTGGTCAGGAGGCCGTCGGAATCAAGACCTTTTGTCTTGGTTCACAGTCGTCATATGTGACTGAAAATGTTTGGAGTCAAGTCTCCGTCCGGCTTTGATGGCTGCTTCTGACTGATATGAACCATCCACGTACGGATGCATAAGTTGCACGAATCCATCAAAAGCGGGCATCGAATGCAGTGGGCACCAAGTTGCGTCGGCGATCTTGTGCCTGGCAAGAAGTAGCTCAGGGTATCGCTCATCAAGAACAATATGATGGTAGCTGGTGAATTTGACAGCCTGGAAAAAATTACTCGCGAACTCATCATCAATGAATCGATTCTCTAGTTTTGAGCACGTCCCAACCGAGACCCGGCGGATTTTGCGAGATCGCTTTGCGAGTAAGCTGCGTGTTGTCCCGTGGTCTCGGTTTATCGATCCAGACCGAGAAGTGACATCGGACGATTTGGTGCTCCGGTTACTGGCTGATTTGAGGATTTCTTCAAATGCAGATTGGTCTCTGGCAGAGGCCGCTTATGTCGATGCACAACCGAGCGCAAATGAACCGGCAGACCTCCAAGCGGTAGCCGATCTTGGCTGGTTACGTCGTATTTGGGGTCGTGTTGAAATTGAACTTGATCTCCGCGTGGCTATACGGCAGGCTCCGGCAGGTGTAATGGATGCCCTCAAGCTACTCCTGTCGGCTCTTGACGAGTGGCGCTACGATACAGGCGGTGGCGTTCGCGAGGTCCCTGAGTTGCGCAAGTTGGTCGAGGCGATTGAGGTTGCAGCCAACAATTCACACGAGATCTTGGCGCGAACGCCTGAATGGGTTGCCGCAAGGCTTTGGGAAAGGACCTTGGCACAAGAGACAACTGCGGATAGCGCTCTTCGTCGATGGATGGACTTGTGGCGCTTCTTGGATTCCCCGTCAATCGTTCCAAGGGCGGCTTGGGGCGGGCCGGACGCCAAGACATTTCGAGAGGCTGCATTTCGAGTGCTCACGACTGAGCAAAGTTTGGGCGGATGGGCCGAAACGCGCGATCTCTACGTTAGGAAGACGGCGCTAGCGCAGAGCGTGACTCCAGCCAACGCCGAGTCTCGATTTCCACAACCTCCCGATACCCTGGTAGACAGAGCTCTTTGGTTGCAGTCTAGAGTAATTGAAGCTCATGCATACGATTCAATGGCCATCTGCCGGGATCTATTCGGATTGGCTAGGCTACTCCTTGCCGATGTTGAAGCTGAAGAATATTCGCCTGCACCTCATGCCGCCGCGGCTCAGATAGTCGATCTGGCAATTGATCGTGCCGAGCTCTTCATTTATTTGTTGTTTCGGGTCCAAGCTTGCCCAAGGCTACTCGCAGACCTTGTCCTTTATCCTCCAAGTTCAGGTCTTGCTTGCCTCTTGATCGCTCAGTGGAGGTCGCCAACCGGCGCTTGGGATCGTCTGCTCGTGGAGCGTGACCACATAGATGGCCAGGCGGAAGCCTTTGCTGATGCGGTCTCGATACTCGGAGAACATATGCGCAAGGGACAAGCGCATGCTGGTGAGGCGGCGGCATTGCTTAGTTGGCTACATGGTCGAGCCGGGCCAGGCTTTATTGATGACGTTGGTAGTTCCGACTTGCTAATTGCGACGCTTCGCAGTGAGATTGCAAGGTGCGCCAATCCCATTGTGTTGGCTATGGTGCAATCGCTCGACGGGCCAGGCTTACATTCAGGGGTGGGGGCGTCTGAGTTTGCCGCTGTGCTCGATCTTTCCTATCTTGGTGGCATTGAGGATGAAGTAGATGCGCACGCTATAGTGATTGCCTACGCGAATTCAATCGCCACGGGCGATTACACGCTGTCGACTCACCGGATAGGGGCGTCTGGTGCAGTCACGCTGGCCCGAATCTCTGAGCGAACACCAGAACTGCGCACGAAGTTCCTTTACCCCCAGGATGTTCGCGCTCGACTGACTGCGGAGACCAATCAAGACAATGAGCTCATAATTCAACATTCGATTGGGCGTTCGTTAAGAGCGCATATCCGGATTCTCTGTCGCGCCATCATCGGTGGAGCTGGCGATGTGCCTGCAGATCTGTTTGAAGCCCTGACCACTGCTGTTCGTACGGGCGCGCTACACCACCAGGAGAAGGGGCGAGTCGCCGCGTTTGCTCCACACTTCGAGAATCATGTCGTAACGCCAAACTCCGATCGGCCACTGGCTGCTGATCTTGCGGCTACCCTGGCGTTACTTAGCCGTGATCGACAAGAAGCTTTGTTGGCAGTGATCCTCGAGACAGATGAGCCGCTCATCCTGGCGCAGTTGCTGTCCAGAAGCCCACCCCGTCTTCGTCCTGACATCGAAGGTCGCATCGCGGCAATTGCGCCGATTGACGCGGGAGCAATTCATTCCCTTCCGGAAATGCAGGCTCGAATTGATGAGCTGCTCACTGCTGGCGCCGGAGATGCTGCAGCACGCTACATGGCGGCTGAAATCGATCTCAAGACTATGGGCCCAATCCCCGGGCGCGAAGTCGTCCGGTTCCGGAACCAAGTTCGCCTCCTTTTCCTTCGAGAGGATTGGGCAGCGATTATGGCTATGGTGATACCGAACTTTTCTTCATCGCATGACCGGGACGTCGCAAACGAGACTTTGCGGCAGTTTCGTGCACTCGCGCTGATTAAGGGGCCGAAGCCAAATCCTGCGTCGGCCAAAGCACTGTTTGCGAATCTCTTCGATGAGCGACCATCTCTCGGCTTTGCCACAAACTGGTTGGCTGCCGAAATTGGCGACCTGCTTCACGCAGATAGTTTTGGAATGTTGAATGGAGAGAACATCCGTAGGGGGCAGAAGGCGATTGCAGAAGTTGAGCGGATGACTTCGCTACTTCCCGCAGCTTCCTTCGATGAAGCTTTGGAATGTAATCGCGCGCTACTGATGCTTGCCTTGGCGGAGCCGAGCCAGGCCCTTGCCATCCTATCAGCCGTGACGTTTGTTCGCTTGCAGGACACTGCGGCTGCTTATCGCGCAATAGCTCTTGCCAGATTGGGGCGGCAGTCGGAGGCCACTGCGGCGCTGGACGTCGCAGAACACACTATCGGAAGAACTGACTTGCTTACGGCTGCGCGGAGTCACATTGCAAGCGGGGCTCAATTCCTCTCGGTGCCCGGCATCTCTCTGCATGAGGATTTGGTCAAAAATGTCACCGCTGCGATTTCTCGTTTTCGACTAATGAATCCTACGGAGCAAGCTAGAGTAATTCAACAAGGGACTGACCCGTTCGAAGCCTTGCTGATCGACTATGTCCGCGCTGCCGCTGATGCTGTCGTCTCCCTCGTTCCGATGATGAAGGGTGTCCAGATTGACTCTGTCGAAGACGATCTGACTGCCTTTGTGCAGCAATTGTTGGCGGCCCGTGTTCATTTTTTAGGCTGGTCAGTTAGCGATCAGTCGAAAGGTGGATTCAGCGGCAAAGGCAATGCCGGCGAACGAGATTTGCTCGTTTCATGGGGAAGCTCTGTGCTTGCCCTAATTGAAGCAGTAATCTGCAGCAGACCGCTCACGCAAGATGCGATGAAGGCTGAACTAGAGAGTCATTTCCAGAAGCTGCTTGGGTATGGCAGTCCGAGGATCTTTTTTCATCTCACCTACGCTTACCTCGAAGACAAGCAGTCGCTAATGCAGTTCCTTGAGGTATCTGCTAAGACAGTCAGCCCTCCAGGGTTTACCTATCGTGGGCACGAACCGATCCCTCATGAGGACTCCCGGCCACCAGGCTTCGTCGCACGGTACGCCGCAGACTTTGGTGAGGTTAAGGTCGTCTTTCTTGTGCTCAATCTCGGACAGCAGCGGCAGCGACGCGCGGCGAAGGCCGCTGCTGCTACAAAGGTGCGTAAGGCACCAAGGAAGAGGAATGGCCTTCTGCCAAATGCCATACCAAATGGTCCGACAATTGATCTCAATACTGTTGCAAAATCGAACTAGGAAGTTGATGAATGAATCCAGCGTCTAGACTCTTGGCGATCGTTCAACATACGCCGCCACAGCATCAGCAGCAGGCGATGAGCGGATCTTGGTGGAGCTATCTGAATCTGGAGCCTACCGGCTCCAATGAAGTGCCATCAATTGCAGCTATGGCCGCGGTCAGTGAAGTACGTTCAATGGAGTTTCGTCTTCGACATCTTGGTGTCCCTGAAGCTCTTTACTATGACTGCGTTTCTGTCCTTCGAGAGTGGCTATCACCAGCCAACCTGAACCAGCACTGGAGTACGTATCGAGAACAAGTTCGATCTAAATCGGTCGAAATTGTGCTGAAGTGGGCTGCTTGGTCTCTCACGCAATTTGATGAGCCAGACGTCGATCCGGACGTCATGAGTCGCTTGCGGGCCGATGTTGAAGCACAGGAACAGCGATTGGCAGATGCCGCACTTCCCTATGCATTGCGTGAGATGCTAGAGCGACAAGTTGCTGACCTTAAAGCTGCTCTTCTTCTATATCGTGTCAAAGGTATGCAGCCGATCGTTGAGGCAGTGAATAAAAGCGTCGGCGAAGTCAGGAATGCCTCTGAAGAACTCGTTGCTGAGTGCGAGGTGGATAAGCCCGGTAACGCCCAAGAGGTATTCAAGAAGGCACTTGAGTTGGTCACAAATGCTGGTAGGGTTGCTGATGCAGGTTCTAAGGTCGTGAAGTTCGGAGCCGACCTTTGGCAGCTTGGTACGACTGTGTGGCCCGCAATTAATGGGCCTGCTGGTTCCTGATGCCCGACGTCACGGCCATAGTCGAGGACAGTTAAGAGGAACCTCTCAACCACGCAATGAGACGATTTCGTGCCTCATCGTCAGGTTGGGTTTGCATTTCTCGAGCCCAAGCGGAGATGATGACGCCCATGGCGTCTACGAGGAGTTCGTTGATATCCAGATAAGGCTTTGTCGTGTCTAGTCCTCCAAAAATGAGCGGCTGCAACACGGTCGTTATGCGACGGGGCGAGATTGAACGACCTTCCGTAGACATCTTTGCCGCAATGTTGCGACTAACCTCGGCAATTTCAAAATGATCGGTACCGCCCATGTATGGTCGAGCGGTACTCAAGATACGGTTTAGGTCCGCACCTTTTATGGTGGGCAACTCAGCGGCACTTAGCATGCTTGCAACTAGGCGATCACCAACAGCACCTGTGGGCTCGTCGTGTCGTCCAGGATCATAAAGGACGTTAGTCGTTCCATCCTCCAATACAGCACGCCGAATAGGTTCTATATTCAACTGGCGTAAGAACGCAGCTAGATTCGGCGCACTGCCCCAACCACCTTTAAGTTGTGGCAGCCTCTGTCGAAGAATGATGCCGAGCGCAGATAGTTGCAGAGGGTCCCTAGAGCTCGCAACGGCGTTTCGGATAACCGTTGTCGCCGCTTGCTCGAGAGACTCCTGGGGAATTTGCTCTAAGGGGCGGTCGTGTTTCCAGGCCTCCTCGTGCTCAATTGAGACTTGTTGCCTTGGAGTCCTACCGTCAGGTACCAAACCTGTTCGGCTCATTCGCCGAAAATCACGGGCAACCTCATTTTCAAAGTCAAAGACGACGCCATTGATATTCAGCTCCCGCATGAGATTGTCAAAGGTGGCCGCACCATCCCAACGCCCGTCACTTAGTTGCGCGAACTCTTGACGTAGCTGTTGCACCAGAGTTTTCAGCGGGACCGGTGCCTCAGCCTGTGTAACCAAGTCGCGGATACGGTCCGCCACCCTATTGCGAAAAGCATCGAAGTGCCTCGAAACTTGCGAAATTTCTTCTTTCAAGGGAGGCTCCGAATCCTCCATGGAGGAGAGCTGGAGCGCCTCCTGAAGAAACGTTGGAATATCAATTACTCGATCTGCAGAGGCCTTATAGGACTCAGACATTGCTCCCGCCGCAAATACGACTGTGCGTCTGTCATGTCGTCTGAGGCGGCGCAAAACTGGGGAGAAATCGGCATCTGCTGAGAAGACGACGAACTCATCAAAGTGTGTGCGATCCGCCAGAGCATCCATCACGTCCAGCACTAAGTGAATGTCTGTGGACGTTTTCCCGGTGGCGGTCATGGGGGGGCAATCCACAATTTCAAATCCCGCCTCATGAAATGGCCGACGATACTTCTGATACATCACAGGGTTGAGGTAACAACGCCGCACCAACGCGCGCCGGCTTAGGACGGTGCTTTCATCCGCATCACTACCTTCGACTCCTTGCGTTAGCCAGTGCAGCCAAAGCAAGGGCTGACGAGAGAAACGTTCGGCGGCTTCGGCGCTTATGCGTCGCAGCCCTGAATAAACGTTGTCGAAATCGACAAATAGAGCAATCTTCACCGGTTTTCCTTAGGGCTGTCTTAGTATCGAGCACACTCATGTCGGCAGCGCCGAGATTTGATGATATTTTTGGCGTACCGCGGCCCAAGCAAAGTTGGCCGCATAGATTTCCCGCGAACTGCCTCACCCCACAGCATCAGAATGTCCAAGAATTCGGGCGCGAGTAACTCGGAGCCGTCTGACTGCAGGCAGGGCGTGGCAACTATGGAATGCTCCCCGCTTGTACGGGTTGTATCGTTCCTGGCACAACTTCAAGGGGCGGTTGACGGTATCGTGAGGCGAAAGAGGCTGCTGCAAAACGCCAATCGGTGAACGCCTGCCGCGCACCAACAACGTCCACCGAGCGACTGTACTCGTAGCCTCGGCAATCTCTGGTGTTCTGAAAGAAACGTCCCAGTGGGTCGAGCATGAGATAAGACTCGTTCATTGCATCGTTGTCCTCGACGCACATGACACCTCCGTAGCGCATATGCCGGGCGACGAACGCCTCAAACCTTTCATAAGAAACGGCGAGATCATCAGTGGTCACTGGCAACATGTGGAAAACTTTCCACCGATCTGGCCTGAATGTGGCGATTGCATTGCCCATGTCGGCATCAGCATTCAGGGCGCTGACGACAGTGTTCAACTTTATGACCAGTCCTGGGTTGAGTGTCTTTGCCTTAGCCATTAATCCAGCCAGTTCCTTATTGTTCAACAATGCTCCACGAGCGTCGACTCGACCAATTGCGAGGTTCGTTGCATTGTGGTCTGAGTCGAGACTGACTCCGATCATCGAGATGAGTGGTGCGAGTTGAGAGATGAGTTCGTCTGAGATACGACGTTGAAGCGCCCCGGGGCGATTCAGAGATCTCATTCGGGAGGTCGGTCAGTCTTTTAAATGAATGAGACGCGAGACAAGCTCGTGCATCGCTGTGTAAGGTTGGATGCCATCGTTGGGATTGTTCTGCGCAGCAAGATGATGGGCTCGTTCTATGGCGTGGCTCAAGTGAGCCTGCGTTTTCCCCCAGTGACCGCCGCCGCCTTTTTCATAGTCAGGTAGGTAGGCCTTCAACCGTTCCAGCGCTTCATGTCGATGTAGCGGCGCATGCACGTCTTCGAAGTGCAATAGCAACCAGAGTTCAAAACAGGGCACCGAGACAACCACATCCAGTTGTACAGCAGCGCCTTCGTCGTTTTTGAGCTTTCCGTTCTGCGCGGCAGCCTGGGCCAGCGCCGCATGGTAGGTCTGATGCTCATCGCGGTCGAAAACCACAACGATTCGGTCAGATGCCCTCTGATGCAGGCCACGCTCAGGTGCTCCCTTGATGAAGATGGATAGGGCGTACTTCAGAACTTGCTGTGGCTCAGTCCCGAACTGGCTGTGGAGTACCAGTAGATGTGTGCTCGCCAATCGATATGAAACGGCCCCTTGAATGACAGGACACGGTCCATCGCTTATCTTTGAAGATAGGAGTAGGACTGTGAATACGAATAGGCATACGGAGTCAGTGGAGGTCATCCTCAAAGACCAGCGCCGCAGGCGCTGGTCCCCTGCGGAGAAAGCCGCCCTGGTCAAGCGCACTTATGAACCAGGGATGTCGGTGTCGCTTGTGGCTCGACAAGAAGGTGTCGCCGCCAGTTTGTTGTTTCAATGGCGCAAGCTCGAGCGTGAAGGGGCTCTGGTCGCTGTGTCTGCGGGTGAGTCAGTGGTTCCAGCATCTGAACTGGCTGCGGCCCGCGCCGAGATCGCCAAGCTCCAACGCATCCTGGGCAAGAAGACCTTGGAGAATGAAATCCTCAAGGAAGCCGTGGAGTATTCGGTCGCAAAAAAGTGGATTGCGCGCTCACCCTTGTTGCCCAAGGACGACCTGTGAAGGTGGTCTGTGACAGCTTGCGGGTGGCGCGCTCGCATGTGAACCAGCGCCGGCGTAGGCCTGAGCATTGGGTTGATGGACGCACGCAGAGAAAGTGCGCCGCTGACGATGATTTGATCCGAGAGATTCGCCAGCACATTGCCGACCTGAGCAGCTACGGCTACCGCCGGGCTTGTGCCCTCGTCAACAGGGATCGCCGTGCTCAAGGGCGTCCAGTGGTCAACGCCAAGCGTGCCTACCGCGTCATGGCGCAGGCTCACTTGCTGCTGCCCAAAGCACCCCGCCTGAAGCAGTCGAATCGGCCGCACAAGGGCAAGGTGACGGTCCCGAAAAGCGATCAGCGTTGGTGCTCTGATGGCTTTGAGATCAAGTGTGACTCCGGTGAGATCGTGACAGCGACCTTTGCCAAGGATTGCTGTGATCGAGAGATCATGGCCTGGCGCGCCTGGTCAGGCAGGGGGCTGCTGGGGGAGCCAGTTCGAGAAATGCTCATCGAAGCCGTGGAGAAGCGCTTTGGCGCGGTGGAGGCCATTCCCGAGGATCACCCGTTGGAGTTTTTAACGGACAACGGTGGTGCCTACATCTCCCACGATACCCGTCGAATTGCTCGCTCCCTGGGTTTGAAGCCTGTCAACACGCCGGTATGCAGCCCACAAAGCAACGGCATGGCTGAGAGTTTCGTGAAGACCTTCCGGCGCGATTACGTGAGCAGAATGGACCTCAGCGATGCCACACGGGTTCTGGCCCAATTGCCAGCGGCGTTCGAGCACTTCAATGAGGTGCATCCCCATTCGGGCCTGAAAATGCGCTCACCGCGTGAATTCAGGCAACATCGCCAGCGCATGAGCCAGTCAAACGGCCAGGCGCTCAATTGCGAATAGACCGTGTCCGGTCATACGGGGGCAATTCCACTGGATCTCCCGCAAGTATTGAGGCTCAGTCTTTTCGCCCTCACAGACGATCAGCAGGCGCTCATAGGGCTGACGTACGGCAGCTCTACGCTGGAGGACGCGAGCGACCTGCCGATGCTTGGGTTGGTTGTCCTTGCCCATGACGTCAATGCATCTCCGCTTTGATCGGAATGGGCCAGTCGCTGAAAAAAGGGACAGCACCGTAGCGCCCAGCCAGGTAACCTCGCTCCCAGGCTTCTTGCTTCCGAGCGCTGAAATCCGTCAGCGGGTACAGGCGGGTGGCCTGGTCGGCGTCCTTTTCTGTGAACCAGATCTGGTCACGCCGGAACAAGGTGTGATCAAGCAAAGAAGTGTCATGGGTGCTGAAAATGAGCTGCGCCCCATTGGGGTTGAGCTCAGGTGTCTGGAACATGTTGACCAGCCGTCGCACTAACAATGTGTGCAGGCTGCTGTCCAACTCATCCACCACCAGCAGGCGCCCATCGCGAAGGCAGTCCAGTACCGGAGCGATCAGGCCATATAGCCGCTGCGTTCCTTCGGATTCGTCGTGTAACTCAAACTTCGCTGAGCCATTGGGCGTGCTGTGCTCAAAAACGGGCATCAAGAACTCGTGCTCCTCCTGGCTTGCCTGTACGCCACTGGCGTTCATGACCATTTGGGCACGCATGCCCTTGCGAGGAACAGCTTGAACGTCAGCGATCGAGATGTCTGCAGCTGACAGGAATTCGCGGATTGAGGCGCGTCCCTGCTCAGTGGTCAGCAGTGCTGTTGTGAGGTCAGGCAGCACAGTTGCGCCGGCCGGCAGAAACGTGATGTTGCGCACGATCCAATTGAACACAGGACCGAGTTGTTCGCTGTTGAGTTGAGCCGCCATGGACAGGAACAACGAATTGGGACGGGTGCTGTCCTGCCAGAGCTTGCGCGGGCCTGTCAGGTAGGTGCTGAATTCGTAGTCGTAACTGTCGCCGTCGACAAGCTGTCGATTGAAGAGCTGGGTGGGCTTGCTGCTTCGATAGACCAGCAGCGATTCACTGACGATGCGCTGAGCGGTCATTGAAAACGCATACTGGTGTCGTACGCCCGACAGCAGGAACGTGATCTCGAATTCGGTGGGCTGCTGAGCGCTTGTCGCATCAAGCCTGAAAGGTTGCACGTTGTAGGTTTGGCCGGGCTGAATCACCGTTGCGGATTCGGCCACCACCGCGCGCATGTAGTCCAAGGCTCGCAACAAGCTGGACTTGCCGCTGGCATTGGGGCCATAGACCACGGCGGTGCGCAGGGCATGAGGGGCGGCCTTCAGTCCTGTGGGTGCCAAGTGTGTCTGAGCCAACTCCTTGTCGCTTGACGCGGTCAGGGTCAAGGCTTGCTCGTCACGGATGGATCGGTAGTTCCGAACCCGAAACTCAAGCAGCATTTCCTATCTCCAATCAATCAATGTCCTTATTTTTGCAGAAAAACTTCAAAAATGGATGAAATCTTAAGTTTCATGGCGAAATGAACTGATGGTGGTCTACGTGATGTGGTGCCCAATCCCTTGGCGCGTTGCTTCGCGATCAATGAGGCATGCCGCTGTGAACGGTCGCATTTGATGGGGACGACTTACCCGGCAATCCGCCTGCTCACACCCTTCCCGTCGCGTTGGTGTCCTGGCTCGGTACATTGGGCCGCTACGGCCCGTTGACCCGAGTTAGGAAGGATTGGTGCCCGTCACCTTGCCTTGCTCAAGAATCCACGACTCGATGCGTTCGTGATGAACCCGCAACAGATCGAGTGGGCGTACCGTGTAGTGCTTCTCCGCCGTGGCGCTGGGTTTGTGGCCCATGATCTGGGCAACAACGCCAGCAGGGATATCCAGCCACTCGGTAAGGGACTTGAAAGAGCGACGAAGACCGTGCAATGTGATGTGCGGGAGCCCAACTCGGGCGCAAGCTCTGCTATGGGCAACATTCGGCTTCACCATGGGCTTTGGTTCATCACGTTGAGTTCCAGAGCCGGCGAAAACATAAAGGCCTTTGTTTGGAAGCCCTGTAATGAGTCGCTGTGTATGCGGGGTCAGGGGGATGACCCTGTCACCCTCTACTTTGTCTCTGATGGTTAGCGTTCGCCAGCGAAGGTCGACGTCCTCCCATCGCAACTCCAGGATTTCACCTGGTCTAGCCCCGGTAAGTAGCAGGATTTGAAGATACGCTGATGGGGCAGCGCTCAACTGGCCGACCGCCTCAAACCACGCGGGTAGTTGTTCACGAAGCAATGCGTCGCTCTTCACACTTGGCTTTCCAAGCGCTTCTCGTGCCTTCTTTGTTTTTGCCGGATTTCGCTCAGGTGTGACGTTTGAAAAGTCAGGGTGCTCAGCGCACCAATTGAGAAAAGCCTTGAGACATCGCCACGCTAGGCGAGCCGCCGTGGGGCGTGTTTGCGATTCGGTGGCAGCCCATGCCTCAATCGTTTTTGCATCAAGATTTCTCAACTCTAGATTCATGAGGGCGTGAAGGGGGCCAGACGAAGTGATGCCTTTCCCTCTGGTTCCTCGCTTGATCAGGACGCCCCCTTGGCGAGCCAAGTTTGTGTGGTCGACATAGTGTCGTTCACCCCAGTGCGGCCGCCTGGCGACAAGGTACTCATCCCAAGCTTCTCGAACTGTTGTTGTCCTGAGCAATTCTTGGGCGGTAAGGGCTTCAAGCTTTGCCTTCTCTTCGCGAGCAATGGCTCTGGGATCTTGACCCGAGTCAATCATGACCTTGAGCCGCATCGCCTCTTTGCGAGCTTGGTCGATAGACCAATCAGGAGCCGTGCCGATACTGATCCGGATGGTGCCTCCGTTCAGCCGCGATTCGAACACGTAGGTTCTTCTGCCTGTGGGCGTCACGCGCAAGGCTAACGTGGGTGTTTCGGTGTCCCAAAGGAAGGCTTGGGATTTCGACTGGGGACACACGAAGTCGTTGACTCGACCTGTGGTCAGGCGGGCTCTTGTTTTTTGTTCGCTCATGGTGACTTGAAATCTGTAGGCAATCTGTAGGCAAATTTGGTCTATTTCAAGTCATTCTAATCAACTTTGAAGGTTTCAGTTTACATTCAAAAATTATTGTAAGTTGTTGATTTGTAATGATTTTATCAACATAAATCAACGGGGGGGAATATGTATTTTGTCGGACTCGAAATCCGATATACAGTTATGCTGTATCGAGGGTTCGAATCCCTCTCTCTCCTCCAAGACAACGGTCTGTTGCTACTGAAAAGTAGCACAGGCCGTTTTTCTTTGTCTGTCTGAAACTGGCTTTTCAAGCTGGCACAGTCATCAGCGCCAGCAAAGTTGGCTGCAAAAACGCGCTACAACGTGTTTGTCCACGAGCCAGCACCCAAGCCCTTGCCTCGACACCGTCGAGCTGTTGTGCGCTGGATTTGCCCCCACGCTGCGCAGGAAATCACTGAGCCAATACAAGGGACTCGAAAGATCGGCGAAGACCGTGCAAGGCGATGTGAGGAAGCCCCGCTAACGTGCAGGCTTTGCCTTCAGATTCAGCCGCATCCAGAAGCCCGCCCGGCGAGGAGGCATGCCCAGCGATTCCAAGGGCAGGCTCTGGATTCACCCGGCCTGAATAGATCCTCAAGAACTCCCATGCAGGACTTGGCGTCCGTTGCAAGGCTGGGCTTGCTCAGACGCTTGAAGACGTCATCCAGTCGTTTTACGAGTGCCGGTGGCGCTGGAAAAGTGACTTTCGCGTTGGCCAAAACCAGCTTCAAGAATGATGTTGGCTGTTTGCCAAAAATGGTCTTCAAGGATCTTGCAGGCCAGGTCTGCATCCTTGCCCATGACCGCTTCCATCAACTGTTGATGTTCATCTGCAGTGTTCCGTCCCTGGCTTGCCGGTACGTCAGTTGAACTGTTTCGGTACTTCTCGGCCAGATTTCTGTAGCGCTCGGACTTGTCGTAGAGCAGTCCGCACAGGCGCATCAACCATTCCGAGCGGCAACCCGAGACCAGCGACTCGTGGAACTGCCGATGAGCCAGCGCCCAGGCGGCGTGTTTCTCAACTGAAGTAGGCAGGTCGGTCCGTGAGAGTCGGTGGAAGCTCGACAGGATCCGCGTCTCCCATTCCACATCACCGCGCTCTACAGCTTGGCGCAAGGCCAATTGTTCGATCTGGATGCGGGTTTGCGTGAGGTCGACCAGCTCTTCCTGTGAAACCGGCGCGACGCAAAAGCCGCGCTGCTCTTCCGATTCGACCAGTCCATCCGTCACCAGGCGTGACAAGGCCTCCCGGATGGCGGTGGACCCGATGTTGTATCGCTCGCTCAAGGTCTGGATGCGCAGGCGCTCGTCCGGGCGCAGCTCGCCAAGAAGGATGTCGGCACGCAGCGCTTCAAACGCCATGGTGGTGAGGCTGCGGGCATTGGGGGCGACTGGGGCAGTTGCAGTGGGTGTGGCCATGAAGCAAGTGGGTGGGAATCGAACTGAAAGCTTACAGGCTCGCAATGATGGATGAGCCTGCGTTTTGTGTCCAGATCATTGTTTCTATGGATATCCCTAAGAAAAATATATAAAACACAACTTAATATATGTATCAGCCCGGTAGCAATGTACCGGTCGCCAGGTGAGAGGTTCACATCACCCCAGAAGGGGAAAAGAGGAGACTTAATGAGGACAGATATGAGGACGGGGGGCGCCGGCTCTCGGCGCATGGCCCCATTGGCTGCTGCGGTTGCGCTGTTGGGATGCGGCGCAGCTCATTCGTTCGAGCTTCAGACTGACAACAGTGACTTGTCGGTGCGGTGGGACAACACCGTCAAATACAGCTCTGCCTTTCGAGTGAGGTCACCCAGCTCGACGCTGTTGTCGAATCCCAACAACGATGATGGAGACCGCAACTTCAGCAAGGGGCTGATCTCCAGCCGCCTTGATCTGTTCAGCGAGATGGACCTGAGCTATCAGCGCAACTTTGGCATGCGCCTGAGTGCGGCGGCCTGGAATGACAGTGTCTATCTCCGGCCCAACGGCAACCCTGGCTTTTCTGGTGGTGCCTACCCCAATCAGACCTCCGTGGCAGGCAACCGGTTCACGCAGGCCACTCGCGATATTCATGGCCGCAAGGCGGAAATGCTGGATGCCTTCGTTTTTGGCAAGTTCGATCTGGATGGCCGTTCGGCCAGCGTTCGTGCTGGCCGGCACTCACTGCTCTGGGGCGAAAGCCTGTTTTTTGGCGGCAATGCGATTGCGGGTGCGCAGCAACCCTTTGATGTGGTCAAGCTGGTCTCGGTGCCCAACACCCAGTTCAAGGAGGCCATCCGCCCGGTTCCCCAAATTTCCGGTCAGTATCAGCTGAGCTCGACAGCCTCAGTCGGGGCCTATGTGCAAACTGGCTGGGCGCCCAGCCGCATGCCCGGGGTCGGCAGTTACTTCAACAACACCGACCCAGCACCAGCGGGTGGCGAAAGCATTTTGCTATCCCCCGGGACATCGCCTGCGCAGAGATCGGCCGATGTCCGGCCCAGCGATCGCGGGCAAGGAGGGGTGCAGTTGAAATTGCGGGGCGAAGAGGCTGACTATGGCTTTTACTTGATCCGCTATCACGCCAAGACACCCCAACTGGTACCCCATCTGGTCATGACCGCTGGGGGGCCGACGCCTGATTCCTACTCACTGGTCTATCACCAAGGTACGACCGCATTGGGTGCCAGCGCAAGCAAGACATTCGGGAATTTCAATGTGGCCATTGAGGGGTCGATCCGGCACAACGCCGACCTGGCGAGCAGTCAAGCGGCTGATGTGAGCGCCTTTGCCGCGGGTGGGGCCACCAACAACACCAACAATCCGGGATATGCGGTCGGAAGGACCGCGCATTTCAATGTCAACACGATTGGCAGCCTCGGGCCGGGGCCGCTGTGGCGTGAAGCGAACCTGATTGGCGAAATCGCATGGAACCGGCTCCTGTCGGTGTCCAGAAATGCGGCGGCACTCGACACCAACGGCACCCGGGATGGCGTGGCTCTCCGGGTGGTTTTGGAGCCGATGTATCGCGGCGTGATCGATGGTGTTGACCTGGGCTTGCCGATCGGCCTGGGATTTGCCCCCAAGGGATCGCGGCCGTTGGCTGTGAGCAACCCGAATGCTTGGGTTCCCGCAGGTGGCGGTGATCTATCCATTGGGGTCAATGCCATCTACCGCGACGCGTGGCGTTTCTCGATGGCCTACACCCACTATTTCGGGCCAGCGAATACGTTCAACAACGCGAATCAGAACGGCGCCTATACCTGGGCCCAAACCCTCAAGGATCGCGACTTTGTGTCGGCTTCCCTCACGTACACCTTTTGACCCTGTGATCACCATGAACCGTAACCACAAACTGAGCGGCCTCGCCGCCTTATCGATTGCGCTGACTCTTGCATATGCTGCGGCTCACGCGGCCGTTTCGGCCGAAGAAGCCGCAGCCCTCAAGGCCGCCCTGACCCCGATGGGCGCAGAAAAGGCCGCCAACAAGGACGGCACCATCCCGGCCTGGAACGGAGGTCTGACGACCGTCACGCCGGGATTCATCAATGGCGGTCGTCGGCCCGATCCGTTCGCCTCAGACAAGGCCGTTTACAGCGTGGACGCAAAAAATGTCCAGGAGCACGCCGCGCGCCTCCCGGACGGAGTCAAGCAGTTGATGCAACGCTACCCAAACAGCTTCCGTGTGGATGTCTATCCGACTCGGCGAACCGCAGCGGCGCCGCAGTACGTTTACGACAACACCTTCCGCAACGCCACGCGGGCGAAGATGGTTGAAACCTCTGCAGGCCCGGTGCCTGAAGGTGCGTTTGCCGGCGTCCCCTTCCCGATTCCCAAGACCGGGGCAGAAGTGATGTGGAATGTGCTGCTGCGTTGGCGTGGAGAGTCCTGGTACAGCGAGTTCAATGGGTATACCTTGACGCCCGACGGCAAGCAGGTACTGGTTCAACAGACCCGCAACGATTACCAGATGCCGTATTACGCACCCGATGGCTCGCCCGAAAAGTTCAGCGGTGAGCATTGGATGGTCCGCTCGATCAACACGGGGCCCGCCATTCGTGCAGGGGAAGCGCTCACCGGCCGTGAACAACTCAATGGCGACAAGACCCAGGTGTGGGTTTATTTGACCGGGCAACGCCGAGTTCGCAAGCTGCCCAATGCTTGCTGCGACACACCGACTCCTTTTTCTGCAGGCGTGGCCTCGTTTGATGAGGTGGAGGGCTTCTCCGGTCGTTTGGATCGCTTCGACTGGAAGCTGGTGGGTAAGCAGGAGATGCTGATTCCGTACAACAGCAACCGCTCGCTGGTTCCCTTCAAGGACAACGAACTGGTCGGAGAGCATCACCTCAACCCTGACAACGTGCGCTGGGAGTTGCACCGGGTATGGGTCGTCGAGGCCAACCTGAAGGCCGGACAGCGCCATACCTCACCCAGGTCGCGCTACTACATTGATGAGGATTCCTGGCTGCTGGTGTGGGGTGATCGCTGGGACTCCAAAGGCCAACTGGCCCGCTCTCAGTTCACTTTGCCGGTTGCCATGCCCGATGTGCCCGCACAAGCCGCCACGACCTGGGGCGCCTACGACCATATGGCTGGCAGCATGTTTGTCACCTTGGTGATGAACCAGCAGAAGAGCCAATACAAGATCCAGAAACGCTACAGCGACTCGGTCTTTACACCTGACGCCATGGCCGGTGAGGGCGTGCGTTGAGATGAACACACCCACCACACCCCAGTTCGAAGCCGCTGTGCCACAGCGCCCATGGCTCGACGAAGCGGTCTTCATTGGAGACCTCTTGCTGCCCGCCCAGCCTTGGGCCGTCTCAATCGAAGTTTATGAAGCCCTTTGAATTGGTGAACCGGCGCCGCTTCAGCGCAAGCGCGGCCTGCCTGGCTGTTTTTTTCAGCGGCGCTGGCAAGGCCACGGAACCTGGTGAGCGATCTGACAGTGGCAAATTCGGCGCGTTGGATCGCCCTGCTCAGGCCGTGCGGTATCCGGAAAAGTGTGTCATGTTGGCGGTCACGCAAGCAGGCAAGCGCCTGGTGGCGGTCGGCGAGCGCGGCGTGGCCATTCTGTCGGATGACGCAGGGCGCTCCTGGCGCCAAGCCAAAAGCGTACCCGTGAGCACCACCTTGACGGCCGTCGGGTTCTCGGACTCCCAGAACGGCATTGCCGTGGGGCATGGCGGGGTCATCCTGGTCACCCGCAACCGCGGCGAATCGTGGCAACTGGCCGCAGATGGCCGCAAGCTGGCCTCGCTGGCCCAGTCCGCGGCCCAGTCTCGTCAGATGGCCGGCGATCGTGCTGCTGCTGCGTTGCTGAAGGAGTCCGCCCTGCTCATGCAGGACGGACCCGATAAGCCCTTGTTGGACCTCGTCATCCTCGGCCCTCAACGCGCGGCGGTGGTAGGTGCCTACAACCTGTTTTTTGAAACCACCGACGGCGGTGTGACATGGACCAGTGCCCTCGACCGCCTTGACAACCCAAAGTCCCAGCATCTCTATGCGATCCGGGCCCACGGCCCCGTTTGGATGATTGCTGGCGAGCAAGGCCTGCTGCTGCGTTCTACGGATGCAGGTCGAAGTTTTCAGGTCTTGACGTCGCCCTATGAAGGCAGCTGGTTCACGCTGGCTGTCACTCCCGAGGGCGGCTGGGTGGTCGCTGGTTTGCGTGGCAATGCGTACTTCTCGCAAGACGCAGGCAGTTCCTGGCACAAGCTCGCTGGAGCACCTCCGGTGTCCTTTGTCAGCGCTTTGGCGTTGCCGGATGGCTCGGTGGTTCTGGCCAACCAGGCTGGAGAGTTGTTCACGGCACGGAATGGCTCCTCCCTGCAGGCCATGGACCTCCCCACCCTGAGTCCCTTGTCGCAGGTTGCCGTGATGGCGGGCGGCGATGTCGTCACTGTTGGAATGGGCGGGACCTCTCGCCTGGAAGCAAAAAAGCCATGAATCTCGATGAATTTGATCGCCATTCCGGGTCGGTCCTGGAACGCCTGTTGTTCAATCATCGGCGGTGGGTTGTATTCCTGTGCCTGATGGTGACGCTGGTGCTTGGGTGGCAGGCCACACACTTGCGACTCTCTGCCAGTTTCGAAAAGACCATCCCGACCCGACATCCTTTTGTCGCGAACTACCTGCAAAACCAGTCTGAGCTCAGGGGCCTGGGGAATGCACTGCGAATCGCCGTCGCCAATCCGAAAGCGACTATCTACGACGCTCAGTATCTGGAAACACTGCGACAGCTCAGCGACGAAGTTTTCCTTTTGCCGGGTGTCGACCGCAACGCAATGAAGAGCCTGTGGACGTCCACGACGCGCTGGACGGGCGTCACTGAGGACGGCCTGGAAGGTGGCCCGGTCATTCCCGATGGCTTCGATGGTGGGCCGAACAGCTTGCGCCAATTGGCAGCGAACATTGCACGCTCTGGCGAAATAGGTCAATTGGTCGCTTTTGACACACGATCCAGTGTGATTTACGTCCCGCTGATGACGAAGCAAGCTGACGGACGTCCGGTTGACTATGGCCAGCTTGCGCAGTCCCTGGAAGGACTGCGCGGCAAGTACGAGGCCCAAGGCGTGACGGTCCACATCACCGGGTTTGCCAAACTGGTGGGTGATCTGATCGAGGGTGTGCAAGCTGTGTTGCTGTTCTTTGCCGCGGCCGTTGCCATCGCCGCTGCCATGGTCTATTGGTACACCCGGTGCGCGCGTTCCACCTTGCTGGTGGTGTGCAGCTCATTGATCGCGGTGGTTTGGCAATTGGGACTGCTGCCGACCTTGGGTTTTGCACTCGACCCGTACTCGATGTTGGTGCCCTTCCTGGTATTTGCCATCGGCATGAGTCACGGTGCCCAAAAAATGAACGGCATCATGCAGGACATCGGTCGTGGAACGGACAAACTGGTGGCCGCACGCTTCACCTTCCGCCGCCTGTTTCTGGCTGGTCTGACGGCGCTCGTGGCCGATGCTGTGGGCTTTGCCGTGTTGCTGGTGATCGACATTCAGGTCATTCGTGAGCTTGCTATCGCTGCTTCGATTGGCGTGGCGGCGTTGATCTTCACCAATCTGATCCTGCTCCCCATTCTGCTGTCCTACACGGGCGTAGAACCCGCCGCCGCGCGACGCAGTCTGCAGGCCGAGCTGGCTGATGAGGCTGGTGCTGCAAAGCACCCGTTGTGGGCCTTTCTTGACCGTTTCACGCAGCCCTTCTGGGCGCGTCTGGCGGTTCTTGGTGGCATGGCTTTGCTTGTTCTGGGAGGGGTGGTCGGCAGCCGGCTTTCGATTGGTGATCTGGATCCGGGCGCACCTGAGTTGCGAGAGTCGAGCCGCTACAACCGGGACGTGGCGTTCCTCAATGCGGCCTATGGCGCTTCGAGCGATGTGCTGGCCGTGATGGTGAAGACGCCCGATGGAGAATGCACACACCTGCAGACGGTTCAGAAGGTTGACGATCTGGAATGGCAATTGCGCCAGATCGATGGAGTTGAATCCACCAACACCCTGGCGTTGCTGAATCGACGTGTGCTGACGGGGCTGAACGAAGGCAACCCCCGTTGGTATGAACTGCTTCCCAATCAGGAGATGGTCAACACGGTCACCGCCAATGCGCCGCGTGGTTTGTACAACGACAGTTGCAATCTTCTTACCGTCTATGTGTACTTGCGCGATCACAAGGCCCAGACGCTGCGCCGAGTGACCCAGCTCGTGCAGCAGTTTGCTGCGGCCAACGACACCGCCGATACGCACTTCCTCCTCGCTGCCGGAACGGCAGGCATCGAGGCTGCCACCAACATCGTTGTGAAAGACGCATGGAACCTGATGCTGTGGCTGGTCTACGCCGCGGTGGCCTTGCTGGCCTTCATCACCTTCCGTTCCTGGCGTGCCGTCCTGGTCGCGATCATTCCTTTGCTGGTTACCTCCGTTCTCGCTGAGTCTCTGATGGTGGCTCTGGGGATGGGGGTCAAGGTCGCGACCCTGCCCGTGATCGCGCTCGGCGTGGGCATTGGTGTTGACTATGCCCTGTACATCCTGTCTGTTGTACTGGCCCGGCTGCGTGAAGGCTGCACTTTGTCCGAGGCCTACTACCGTGCTTTGCTGTTCACCGGCAAGGTGGTGATGTTGACCGGTGTGACCTTGGCCATCGGTGTCATCACATGGGTGGCCAGCCCGATCAAGTTCCAGGCCGATATGGGCCTTCTGCTTGCCTTCATGTTTCTTTGGAACATGCTGGGTGCGATGGTCTTGCTGCCGGCACTGGCGTATTTCCTTCTCAAGCCGACCCCTCATGTGGGGCGGATTTCTCCGAACCCGATGGTCTTCAAGGTCCGGGATGCAGCTTGACTTCCGTTGCCGACATCGCCTTCGTGCGCCACCCAGTGATCGACCTGGATCGCATGGCGTCGTGACTCTCTGAGTCAGAGGCTGTTGACACAGTTCTGATACGACCACTTCATCAGGCTTTACGTCTCGGAAGTGCGCAAGGCCTTGACGCCACAGTCCGACTGCATAAACTATACCCATGAGTTTAGTTAAGTTTCGGATGCAACCCTTTGCCCTGAGCGGCCCCTTGGGGTTGATCGTGTTGGCCGGGACTCTACTCACAGGCTGTGCTGTGGGGCAGGTGTATGTCCCACCAGGAATGACCCCGCCGGCATCCTGGCAGGCCTCGTTGCCCCATGGCGGCCAACTCGACCAAATCAATGACTGGTGGGGACAGTTCGACGACGCCACCGTGGCCACTCTGGTGGCGATGAGCGAATCAGGCAGTCCCAGCCTGACGATCGCTTGGGCGAACATCGAGAAGGCCCGTGCCACGTTGGCGTCGGTGCGCTCGGGGCGGCTGCCGTCCGTGAACGCCTCGGCCTCTGCCAGTCGGGAACGCTCCTTGGGGGTGGTCCAAACGGCACGCAGTGCCGGTTTTGACAGTTCGTGGGAGCTGGACCTGTTCGGCAAGTTGCGGCGCAACGAAGAGGCGGCCACAGCCCGGGTGGAGGCGCGCACCCGGGATTGGCACGACACACGTGTCTCATTGGCGGCCGAGGTGGCCGATGTCTATGTGCAGTGGCAGGCTTGTGGCTTGCTGGCCGATGCGTATGACCGCGCGCTGGCCTCCAACCAACAGACCGAAACGGTGACGACTGCCCTGGTCCGCGCCGGTCTCGATGCGGTAGCCGATGGCGCGCTGGCGCAGGCCAGCGTGGCCAGCGCATCTGACACCTTGCTGGCTCAGCAGGCCCAGTGCGACCTCTTGGTCAAGGCCATGGTGTACTTGAGCGGCGCCGAGGAGGGCGCGCTGCGAGCACTTCTGGAGCAGGCGCCGCGTCGTCTTGCCGAGCCTCGGGGGTTCGTCGTCACCGCCGTGCCGGCTCAGGTCCTGCGACAGCGGCCTGACTTGGGCGCTCTGGAGCGCGAAGTGGCCGCCACCCACGCCGAAATTGGCGCGGCTCAGGCTGCGCTCTACCCCAGTCTGTCGCTGAGTGGCTCAGTCGGCCTCTCGGCGACGACCGGCACGCCCTCTTCGGCTTGGTCCTTCGGACCCTCGATCTCGTTGCCGATATTCGACGGAGGGTCGCGACAAGCCGCGATCGCGAATGCGCAAGCGGCCTATCGCTCCGCGTATGCCAGCTACCAGCAGGGTGTGCGCCAGGTCGTGAAGGACGTTGAACAATCTCTCGTGCGCCTGAACAGTGCCACAAGTCGTGCCCAATATGCCTTGATTGCTGAGACACGGTACCGGGATTACTTCCTGGCGACTGACAGCAACTGGCGAGCCGGAAAGGTGAGCTTGCTGACGCTGGAGGAAGCCCGCCGCTCGGCCCTTTCCGCTGAAGTCCAGCGCATCTCGCTGCAGCGCGACCGAGTTCAGTACTGGATTGCGCTTTACAAGGCGGTTGGAGGAGGCTGGACACAGCAACTGGCTCAGGCCCCAGCCGCAGGATCGCCCACGGGGTCCGGGCCCACGGTAGGCGCCATCGCCTCCGATGAATTCAAATTGCAACATCAGGCTTTGCCATGACTCAAGATACCTCGCATCCACGGACGCGGCCCTTGACGGCCGATGCCGTCGCCAAACAGTTGGGCGACGGGCAGGGCGGGACGCGGTTTTCATTGAAACAACGCAAGTGGATGCTGGCCGTGCTGCTGGGCACTGCCGCCTTGGGTGGCCTGTTGTTCTGGAAGTGGCAGTCCGGCGCCTCGCGACTGCAATACGAAACGGAAGAGGCTTCGACTGGCGCTCTGGTTGTCCGGGTCTCTGCAACGGGCAATCTACAGCCCCTGACGAAGGTGGATGTCGGCAGCGAGCTCTCAGGCACGATCGACAAGGTCCGGGTGAAGGACAACGACACGGTGTCCCAGGGGCAGATCCTGGCGGAGCTACAGACCAGCAACTTGCAGGATCAGGTCACGGCATCGGAGAGCGCGTTGCGCAAGGCCTCGGCCTCGCTGCTGCAATACAAGGCGGCCACTCGGGATGCCCAGGCTGGGCTCAAACGCAATGAGGAAGCATGGAAGCTCTCTGGCGGCATGGTTCCTGCGAAAAGTGAACTGGAGGGCTCGCAGATCACCTTGGAAAAGGCACAGGCCAATGAAGCTAGCGCGGTAGCCGCAGTGGATGAGACTCAGGCCACTTTGAACACCAACCGGACCAACCTCAAGAAGGCGACCTTGCGATCGCCGATCAATGGCGTGGTGCTGAAACGTTCGGCGGAGCCCGGGCAGACGGTGGCGGCCAGTTATCAAGTGACCACACTCTTCACGCTGGCCCAGGACCTTACCCAGATGAAACTGGAGGTCAATGTCGACGAAGCTGACGTTGGCCAGGTCAAGGAAGGGCAGTTGGCTGACTTCACGGTCGATGCCTATCCCGATCGCAGTTTCCCGGCCCGGATCGTCCGGCTGCGCTATGGCGCTGACACGACCAACAATGTGGTGACCTACCAGGCTGTGTTGGAGGTCAGCAATAAAGACCTGAGCCTGCGGCCTGGAATGACGGCGAATGCCCGCATCGTCACCCTGCGCAAGGAGCGGACGTTGCTGGTTCCCAATGCCGCGCTACGATACGCCCCGCCTCCGGTGTCGCAACAGACCACCAGCAGCGTGACCAGCCTGCTGATATCCGTGCCTCGGCAGCAAAAATCCACCCAGACCAGCACGTCTGTCACGAGTGGCAGCGAGCAGTCCGTGTGGAAGCTGATCGATGGCCGGCCCACCGAGGTCAGGCTGCTGGTGGGCGCCAGCGACGGCAGGATGACGGAGGTCTTGAAAACGCTGTCGGCGGAGTTGAAGGCCGGCGACCGTCTGATTGTGGACGGCAGGGAGCCTTCAAAGTGATGGCGCGGGCCCCTTTGCCAGAGGACACGCCAGTCATCGCCTACGCCAAGGTCTGCAAGACTTATGGCGAGGGGGCGACTCGCTTCCAGGCGCTCACCGATGTGGATCTGGAGATCCGCCGCGGCGAATTCGTGGCCATCATGGGCCCCAGCGGATCGGGCAAATCCACGGCCATGAACATCATGGGGTGCCTGGATACGCTGACCTCGGGAAGCTACCGCTTTTTCGGCACCCCCGTTGAATCGCTGAGCCAGGACCAATGCGCACTGCTGCGTCGCAACTACATTGGCTTTGTGTTCCAGGGGTTCAACCTGTTGCGTCGGACTTCGGCGCAGGAGAACGTTGAACTACCGCTGGTTTACCGAGGTCAACGCCCCGTCGAGCGGGCGCAGTTGGCGCAGGCGGCTTTGGCCGAGGTGGGCCTCAAAGGCTGGGAGCACCATACCTCGGCTGAGCTTTCTGGCGGGCAGCAGCAACGTGTGGCGATTGCCCGGGCTATCGTGACCGAGCCAGCCTTGTTGCTGGCTGACGAACCCACCGGGAACCTGGACACCCATCGAAGCGACGAGATCATGCAATTGCTGGTCCGGCTGAACCAGGATCGAGGGATCACGGTGGTGATGGTGACCCACGAAACGGACATGGCCGCCTACGCGGATCGGATCCTGCATTTCGTGGATGGTCGGCTGGTCAGTGACACCCCGACAGACGGCATCCGTTCCTTGGCGCAGAACAGTGGAGGCCAGTGATGTGGGGCAACACCTTCTTGCTGGCGTTGCGGGAGATTCGGCGCAACCTCATGCGCTCAATGCTCACGATGCTGGGAATCGTGATCGGTGTGTCGGCAGTGGTCACCATGGTCACGTTGGGCAACGGCGCCACGGCCTCTGTGTCCAGCCAGATCTCCAGTCTCGGCAGCAACCTGATCATTGTGATGCCCGGCCAGCGCATGGAGCTGGGCACCAGCACCTCGCCGCCCAAATTCAAGCAGGCAGACATCGAAGTCATGCGCTCACAGGTGACCGGTGTCGATCGGGTGGCGCCCATGGTGACTGCGTCACTCATGGCGATCTCCAGCGCCAAGAACTGGAGGACCAGTGTCACGGGCTCCAATGGCGACTACCTCGTGGTGAGCAACTGGGTGGTCAGGGATGGCCGCAGTTTCACGGATGCCGAACTGAGAGGCGGCAAGTCGGTCTGCATCGTCGGGGACCGCGTGCGCAAAGAGCTCTTTGGCGACAAGAAGCCCTTGGGCACCGATTTGCGGCTACAGAACTTCAGTTGCCAGATCGTTGGCTTTTTCAAGGCCAAAGGTCAGAGTTCGACGGGCACAGACCAGGATGACTTCGTCTTGGTGCCGATATCCACGCTGCAGCGACGGGTCGTGGGCAATACCGATATTGGCGCCATCCTGATTTCTGTCCGCCAGGGGTTTTCCACCGATATCGTCAAGGGGCGCATCGAGCGTCTGATGAGGGAGCGCCGACATCTCACCGATGGAGAGGACAACAACTTCAATGTCATCGATACCAAGCAGCTTTCTGACACCCTCTCGGGCACAACGCGCATCCTGACACTCCTGCTGGGCGCGGTGGCCGGGGTCAGCCTGCTGGTGGGGGGCATTGGCATCATGAACATCATGCTGGTCAGCGTGACGGAGCGAACACGTGAGATCGGAATCCGGCTGGCCATCGGAGCGATGGCCCGTGAGGTTTTGATGCAGTTCCTGGTCGAAGCGGTGTCGCTGTCGGCGGTTGGCGGCCTGGTCGGCCTGTTGCTGGCGGCAGTGGTCTCCATCACGCTGTCATCCCTGATGGGGCTGCCCTACCACTTTGATGCACAGATCAACCTGCTGGCTTTCATGTTCTCTGCGGCCATTGGTATTGTTTTCGGCTACACACCGGCAAAGCGCGCGGCCAGACTGAACCCCATCGAAGCGCTGCGGCACGAGTGAGCGCGTGCGGCGTGCTGGCCGTATCCACACGAGGTCAGTCTGCGGATGGATTCCGCAGACACAGGACTCGCAAGCGCTGCTCGACGACCCCGAGTGGCCCCTCATGCTGGGTTATGGAATTTGAACTTGGGATGCGCCAGCCCCGTACCGATGCCATCGGAGGCCCTGGTGGTTCAGGTGGCTCAGTCTGCCGCGGCGCGTGATGCCGCAGGGCGGCCCAGCAGGTTGCTGCGCAGCGTCGAATCTGAGGCCTTGTCGCCCAGCCAGATCGCCAGCAAGGTGTTGTAGAAACCCCTGTCATGGCCAGGCAGAGGGGTCACGTTCTGGTTGTAGCTCATGCTCATGCCAGGCCGGCAAGGCCCAGTCCTGCGGACAGGCATAGATGGATGAGTCGTTGTGTCATGTCCTTTCCTTTCTTGTGTTGGTAGGGGACAGCCTTCGGTTTGTGGGCCTTACCAGATGGACAGGCTGTTGGTCTGCGTGCGTTGCTCAGCGTTGCGCGAGGCTGCTTTGGACACCTCGCCTTGGCCCGCCACCTCAAGGTGGGCATTGGCCACGTTGGACGAGGCCACCACGTTTCCTGTGGTCAGGTCCTTGGGGTTCACCACGCCCGAGAAGCGCAGGGTGCGCGTGCCGCCATTGAGGGCCACGCTGCGCTCACCGGCCACCACCAGATTGCCGTTGGGCAGCACGTTGATCACGGTGGCCGTCAGCTGCCCTGTGAAGCTGCTCACATCGGTGGTCTTGCCTTTGCCCTTGTACGAATCGCTGCCCTTGGCGCTGGCGTCCAAGTTCAGCAGCGAGCGGATGATCCCGCTGCCCACGCCTTTGACGCCGGGGCCCTTGGTGCTCATCGCATTGCTGCGGCTGTTGTCGGTGGTCAGCGCATTGCTGGCGTTGATGCTTTCGGAGATGTCTACTTTGAGAATGTCACCGACTGCGCTCGGCTTGCGGCGGCCGGTGAACAGGGTGGCCGTTGTCTGGCCCGGGCGGAACAACGAGCCAGGGTTGGCTCGTTCGATATTCATTGGCGCTGCAATAGGCGTTGCCGTCAGTGGCCCCGGCACAGTGCTGACGGGGGTATTGCTGCAGGCAGCCAGCAGGGCCAGGGTGCTACACAGGGCCAGGCACCTGAGGTGTGGGAGGTCAGAGGGATAGTGGGGCATGGCGGTGTCTCGGCTGCTTGGGTGCGTCATTCAGAACCGGTGTCCAGGGGCGTTATCACAGGGCAAAACGAGCCCGCCCGAGCGGCACTGCAAGGGCATGCCTGTGACGTTGGCCACAACTGGCAAGGGAATGGGGATGAGGAACGAGCCGCAGCCTACGGCGGCGCCCGAGCCCGGTGTGCCCAGACGGGCCTGGGTTAGTGTCTTCTGGGCGCGGGGTTGGCCGGCTTGCGCGCGATCATGGGTCTGCCTTGACGTCATGGTGAATCTCCTGACAGGGGCGTGGCTCAGACCGAGGTGTCGAGCAGGGGCACGGTCGCCTGCGTGCTCAGGGTCACGTACGCGCTTATGTTGACCACGGTGTCGTTGATACTGCCGCTCACAGAGAGCGCGGCGACGCTGACCTCGCTGGCCGGCCCGCTCGCTGCGGAGCCCGGGCTTTCCACTGCGTGCCAATCCCCGCTGATGGCGTTGCTGAGTCTTTGCAAACTCTCCGCGCTGAAATTGGGAACTGCACTGGCGGTATCGGCGCCCCCGTCGACTGCGTCGACGGCACTGGCGACGACCGGCCGGTAGGCGTTGGTGTTGGTCTCATGGTGACTGGGGCTGACCTGGTAAGCCGCACTGCGGGTATGGATGGTGCTCACGCGTTTTCTCTTGAGAGTTGGCGTGTCTGAATCGTAGGTTTTGGCTTGGAAAACCAGCGCTTGATGAGTCCTCGGGATTCGCTTCAATTCCAACAAAAAAAGCATGCATCGAAATACAAACACACATCTTCTTGGTACGTATTGCGTCGCGGTGTTTTGTCGGCGAAGTGGCTCGCAGCCAACTACTGTCAGGGGCAGTTTGTACGGGATGTGGGCGCTGCGCATTGGAAAGCAAACGCGAGTGCCATGCCGCTGAAAAGGGGGGGCTCTCTGCAGGGCAGGGCAGCGAGGCGAGAGCAAATGCTCTGCCTTCAGCAGGACTTGACCACCCCTGCCGTTCTGCGCAGAACGGGATGGATGAGCGCGTGATCCACACGCTCAAAGACCCATGCTTGGCCGATACAGCCATCGGCGCATCTCACCAGGTACTGAAAATGAAGACTCCCGCTGGGGCTGATGCGTTAGCGGCCTGACCTGCGCAGAAACCTCTGGGTCCACACGTCGCGGCGCGCATCCACAGTGCCCGCACGGCGAGTCAAGACAAGGCGGCGCCCTGGCCCCAGTCTGCCACCACGCTTGTGACCAGTCGCTTCACCATCGTGCGGGTGTCAGACCAGTCCATGGTTCGTGTCATGCAAGGAAAGACGATCATTCCATGCACCGCGGCTATGAGTATGTCGCTCGCCAATCGCACATTCATCGGGGGCCGTGCGAGCGTCTGAAAATACTGTTCGACCGTCTCGTAATAGAGGTTGAGACCTTCCTGCGCGGCAACCGACTGCCCGAAGGGCAGCTCGCCGCCGAGGACTCCAGGTGACGGGCGCATGGTGGGCGCGGGGAAGAGCACCAGGAACGCCTCCATGTGCTTGAGCCAATAGTCGGCAGTGCCGACGAAGAGTTTGAGGACACGCTGCGCCGGACTTTTCTCTCGTGAAATCAGCTGGCGCAACTGCTCGGTGCATGCCTGCATGTCGTGCGCGCGGATCTGAAAGAAAAGGTCTTGCTGGTGCTCGAAATACTGATAGATCGCGCTAGGCGCATACCCCGCTGCCGCGGCAATGCGGCGCAAGGAGACGGTGGCCGGATCTTCATCCGCGAAGAGCTTTCGCCCCGCCGCAATAAATGCCTCGCGTACCTTGGCCTTGTCCGCGGGGGTGCGTGCGCGGCTCAGGGCTTCGGCTTTGGATTGGCGAAAAGACATGGATCAAGGCGCACTGAACGGAGGCTCTGGTGGGGTACGCGTGGGAAAGTATAGGCGATGGTGCGGGAATACCCTTTCACTAAATGAACGTGTTCAATTAAGATGGCTGTCATGACTCAAACACCCATGACAGGCGTCAGTTCTTGCTGCTGCGCCAAAGCTGGCGCGACGGTCTTGGCGAACCTACCTTCACCGGTCGACGGTCGCTTCGAATTGACAGACCACTTCGGCCGGCCGGTGACCGAACTGAGCTTTGGCGACCGATACATGTTGATCTTTTTCGGCTTTTCCCACTGCCAGGTGGTGTGCCCTCGGGAGCTGGAGAAGTTGGGCACGGCCATTGAACGCCTGGGGCCCTTGGCGCAGCGCGTTCAGCCCCTCTACATCACTGTCGATCCTCAGCGTGATGATCCCAACACGATGCGCGCTTACGTGGCGCGCTACCCAGGCAATTTCATGGGACTCACCGGAACGCCTGTGCAAGTCGAAAGGGCCAAAAAAGCCTTCCGGGTGTTTGCAGAGCCTGTGCCTGACCCCAGCGCCCCGGATGGTTACGTCGTACCGCATACGGCATTCGCGTATCTGATGGCCCCGGGCGGCCGGTACAAAACTCACTTTCCTGATGCGCTCACCGTCGATTCCGTGGCTGATCGATTGCGTGAGCACCTGGTGTGAGTGGCTTTGCATCGCAGGAAACCAGCGGACTTGTTGACGCCGGAATGACGGCCAGGCACGGCCGCCAGAACGATCCAATTGGAAGACATCATGAACTCGCCAGAAGCTCTCGATACCCTCACTGACCGCCAGGCTGGGCACCTGCGTCATTTCGCCAACCTCTCGCGGCAACCTCAGAACGATTGGTCCATGATGCAAGGCCGCGGAACGGGGCAGGATGACTTTGGTGGCTACCGTTTTCAGTTGTCATACATGGCCTATGCGATGGCGCTGGCGCATCGGCACAGGCTGCCGGCGGCACCTGGGCTTTTCAAACCTGTGTTTGAACGCTTCATGGAGAAAATCCTGTTGCCTGAAGTGTGGATGTACTGGGCCCGCGTCAGTCAGGGCGGCAGCGTCTTCAATATGCACCTTTCCGAGACGCTGAAGGAAGAGTGGAACCCGGTTGGGCGCGACAACATCATGTACAGCGCCTACGTCCAATCCGTGGCGCTGCTCTATAACTACCTTTTCGACGACGATCGCTACGCCGCGCCTGGTGCGTTGACCTTCAAGTACTGGTCTTTCTTCTGGGGCGGAAAGGAGCGACGCTTTGAGTACGACCAGAACAGCCTCCACGAGACCGTTTACTGGCAGATGGTCGAGAGTGGCTACCTCGGCGTTGCCTGCGAGCCCAACTGCGTTTTCCAGATCTGCAATCAGCCGGCCATCCTCGGCTTTCGCATGTACGACCTGGTCAATGGGACATCGGTTGCTGCCGAGGTGACCGATGGCTACCAGAAGGCCTGGGCACAGTTCGGCCAGTTGGATGCCAACGGGCACTACAACATGATGATGGCGCAGGACACGCGTGCGGTTCGCGCGAATGCGGGCCCTTCGCCATGGGTTGACGCTTGGTGCGGCACGCTCATGAACATGTGGAACCGTGATTTTGTGCATGCTCACTATCCAACGCAGATGCGTGACTGGTTGGTCGAAGGCCAAGACGGCGCCCTGTCGGTTCGCTCCGTCGAGCGCCCGCTCATCATGGGTCAGAAGGTGGTCAACGACGATTCCGACTTTGGTTGGGCTGCGACCTGGGCCTCGGAAATGGGGGACCAGGAGACGCTGACAGGCCTGCTGCGGCATGCCGAGCGCTACATGGGGCCTGCCTGGCGTGACGGTGGCTTCTACTTCCCGCGCAACGACTCTCAGTACGACGCGGAGGGCAACCTCACGCTGGTGGAGCCGATGTGTGGCAATGCCCTTCTGGGCTATGCCAGCCTGAATGTGCCGAACGGGCTTTGGAAGCTCTATAACGAGCCCATCGGCGCAGATGAGCGCTGCCAGCCAGCGCTTGTGCAGGTCGGCGATGGGGTCGATGTACTTCGAGCCCGTTTTGATGCGCCGACGCAGCGACTCCATTTCACGCTGCGCCGCTGCGCGAGCAGCCGCAACGGCTTCGAAGTCCAGATTGGGCGCCTTGCAGAGCGCGGACAGTGGTCGCTTTCGCTGGAGGGGCAGAAGGTGGCGGAAGGTTTCTCTGCCACGATCGCCCACACGTCACTGCCGTCGTTGCAGCTGGGGGAGCATGGCCTGAGGCTGGATTGCCGCGACTTTTCGGATTCTGCTCGGTTCGTGCTTGCCTTCCGTGCGACCTGAACGACCTGAACGACCTGAACGACCTGAGCGGCCGTGGGGCCGTCCACTCTCCCATTGCAGGCCGAGGGGAAGGTCGACCCATTCGAGCTTCGCCCGAACAGGCGCAAAGTCGAGTCTGGAAGGCGCACTCCGTGAATCCCGGTAGTCACAAGAGGCCTCAGGTTCGGATGTGACCTTCTGACCAAGGCGATGGTCGCACGATCTCGCTACCATCGCTTGCACGTACATCCACCGCCGCATTTGTCGGTCCCCATGCAAGTCCTCCACGTACACGCCCCCACACCCGTCATGCAGCGCGCGCCCACGCAGAGCGCACGCTTGCTCATTGCGCCCGAGCAGTTCGAAGCGCATTCGCCCTTCTTGCTGATGGCCGAGGATTGGTTCGCGCCCCCAGCGGGGTTCCCCACACATCCGCACCGCGGCATGGAAACCGTGACCCTGGTGCTGGAAGGCGAGGTGCAACACACCGATCACACGGGCGCGAACGGCACGTTGAAGGCGGGGGACGCTCAGTTCATGACCGCAGGCCACGGCGTGATGCACAGCGAGATGCCTGGACCCGGCGGGGTTCACCTGCTTCAGCTGTGGTTGAACCTCCCCGCTCGCCTCAAACACGTCAGCGCGCGCTACACGGACCTGCGGGTCAATAACGTGCCGGTGCATACAGCGCCGGGCTTGCAGGCGCGTGTCTATGCGGGGCGGTGGGGCGGTGCCGTGCAGGCGCATGGCAGCACCTGGCCCCTGAGCTTGTTTGACATCGAAATCACAGCCGGTACCCACGCGGAGGTGCCCGTGCCTGCAGGCGAGCGCGCCTTTGCCGTGCTGCTGTCTGGTGCCGTCACCTTGGCGGGCACGGAGATACAGGCACCGAAGGTAGCATGGATGGACATCGGATCGGCCCCTTCGCCAGGCCAACACCCGTCAGCCAACCCGTCGTTCACCCTGCATGCGATCCAGGCGTCGCGGCTGCTGGTCTATGCCAGCCCGGTGATCGATGAGCCGGTGGTCGCACACGGCCCCTTTGTCATGAACACCCGAGCTGAAATAGAAGACGCCTATGCCGACCTGCGAAGGGGCCGCCTGACCGGCTGAAAGTGGATCTCATGGCCGAAGGCATGCCCACGAAGCGCAGCTCGACACACCGATGTGATCGTGAGCGACCAGGGAGGAGGGCCGACAATCGTCGTTGTCTTTGCCCAGCCAGCTTTGCAGCGCGGTTGCCGCGCTCATGGAGCCGGTAGCGTCGAGCGCCCACTCGCTGGATTCGCGGCGTCAAGAGCCCGTCGGAGTGGCCTTGGCGATCGCCTGATAGCGGGCGATGTCATGTTGGTACAGGGTGTCCAGCTCAGCCAGGCTCATGGGCCCCATCAGGTCGGTGCCTGTCGAACGCGCCCACTCCCGGACCTGAGGGTCTCGGCACGCTTCATAGAACACCTGGTTCAGACGCAGCTGCACGGCCTCGGGGGTGGCGCGTGGCACATGCATGCCGCCCCACACGTCGTAGTTGAACCCCGCAAACACCTGACTGGCGGCCGCCATCGGCTTCAGCGAGGGATACAGCGGGTACGGTGCGGCGGCCGTGATGCCCAGCGAGCGCAGCTTGCCCTGCTCGATGAGCCCCATGGTGCTACCGTTGACCGGAATGAACGCCACGTCGAGCTGGCCGCCCAGCAAGTCCTGCACCATCGGCGGCACGCCCTTGAACGGCACATGCAGCACGGGGACCCCGCTCACCTTCTCGAACTGCGCACCGATCAGGTGAATGAGCGAACCTGGCCCGATGTTGCCCACGGTCAGGGGATTGCCTCCGGGCTTGTTTTTCAACGCCACCACGTCGGCGAGGCTGACCTGGGGCAGGTTCGCACGCGCGACCAGGATGTACGGCACGCGTCCGAACAGGCCAACCATGCGGAAGTCGGAGGGCGCGTAGCGCACGGATGGAATCGTCAGCGGGCTGAGGATCAGCTCGGTGGGGGTTCCCATCAGTATCGTGTGCCCGTCAGCGGGTTGCGAGAACACCCGCCCCGCGCCCAGGGTGCCACCGGCACCGGCGATGTTCTCGATCACCACGGTCTGGCCAAGGGACTTGGTCAGCAGGGGCTGCAGCGTGCGCGCAATGGCATCTGTCGGGTTCCCGGCTGGCCAGGGAACGACGAGCGTGACGATCCGTGTGGGCCAGTTTTGCTGCGCTCGCACCGGCAGGGTGGCCGCCAAGGGCAGTGTGGCCATGGCCTGCAACAGACGGCGACGGGCTATTTGTGGGCTGATGTTCATTTCAATGTCTCCTTGTCGGCCACGATCACGTTGAATTTCACTCACGACGCGCTGGCGCCCTCATCAGGCCATCACGACGCTGTCCTCGAATGCCAGACGGGGCCCGCGCGGACGGTTGCCCGATGGATCACCCCAGCCGAGATTGATCAGGAAGTTGACCTTCAAGCGACCATCGGGAAAAAAGGCCTCATTCACTGCCGCGGGATTGAAGCCGCTCATGGGCCCGGCGGCCAGACCCAGGGCACGGGCCGCCATGATCAGATAGGCGCCTTGAAGGGCGCTGTTGCGGGAGGCGGTTTCCGCGCTCAGTCCCGCGTTGTTGGCAAACATGTCGCGTGCGCCGGGATTGGCGGGAAACTGCGTCGGCATGTGCTCGTAGAAGGTGGAGTCAAAGGCGACGATGGCCACCACGGGGGCTGCCATGGTCTTCTCCACGTTGTTGGGCATCAGGGCGGGTTTCAGTCTTTCCTTGCCCTCGACACTGCGCACGAAAACCACTCGGCCAGGCTGCGTGTTCATGGAAGTCGGGCCCCACTTGTACAGGTCGTACAGCTGCTTGAGCAGGTCGTCGCTGACGGGCTCGGTCGTGAACTTGTTGTAGGTGCGCGCGGCCAGGAAAAGCTGGTCCAGGGCGGTTGAGTCAAGGGCTTGGGTCATGTTGTGATGTCTTTCGGTGATGGACGTTTGGGCTTGAGGGCGGCTTATGCGGGCTCGACCACCCGGTGGCTGTTGGTCGCCACGGCATTGCCCGGAGCCGAGAACTCGATCATCTCGGCGCTCACATACTCCAGGATCTCCAGGTCGGCAATGCCGTTGACGACATGGCACGTCGTGGGCAACTGCTCGAAGGTGGCGCGGTGCCACTTCACCGACCCGCCCTTGGCCTTCCACTTCCTGAAGGCAGCATCTTCAAATTTGATGGGCGAAGTTCCGCGGGACGCGCCTTGCATCGGTTGCGAAGTGGTGACATACGTGACGTCGGCCCCGCCAGAACCAAAGGGGCCGGTGCGTGGCATGTACTTGTAAAAGATGGGCCCGCCGGGTGCCCCGAGCAGATTCATGTTGTCCACGGTGGTCTCTTCAATGCCGTGCATCTCCATCTCGAAGAACTTGAAGTCGAGCCAGGAGGCCTGGCCGCTCAAGGTGCCGCTGTCTGGGGCCAGGCGCACATCCGGGATGTCGGCAAACAGTTTGGGAAACCCCAGCTCTTCGCGACCGGTCATGATGGCATCCGGTCGCCCCTCCCAGATCGACAGGCAGAGGCCGCCCTCGACGGTCTCGGACTTGCCGGTGTAGATCACAGGCACTTCCACGTTGACCAGCCCGTAGCCCCGTCCGGCCAGCCAGTACAGGTCGCGGAAAAACCCCAGCGTGACATACACCAGGGGATCGCCGTTGAGGCGAAAGCCCGGTGGCAGCAAGGCCTCCAGCTTGTCCTTGTGGGTGCGGTACGCGATGGTCGCCCACTGCACGTTGGCGGTGCCGGACTCTTCGGCCTGCCAGGGCGTGCCATCGTGTTTCTGACGGGGGCCCGGCGCGGGCCCGAAGACCACCGGCATCCGATAGCGCACATTGGGTTTGAAAATGAAACTCATGGAATAACTCCTTGGGTGGGGAAGAGGCGAATGTTCAGAAGGGGTAGTGACGTGGCGTGGTCTGCACCGTGACCCAGCGCAGTTCTGTGAACTCGTTCACACCTGCACGGCCGCCGAAGCGACCGAAGCCGCTGGACTTCACACCGCCGAAAGGCATCTGCGCTTCGTCGTGCACGGTCGATGCGTTGACATGGCAGATGCCCGATTCGATGCGGCCGGCCACTTGCAGCGCGCGCGCTACGTCGCGCCCGAAAACGGCGGCCGACAGCCCGTACTCGGTGTCATTGGCGCAGGCGATGGCTTCTTCGACGCCGTTCACACGGATGATCGGCTTGACCGGTCCGAACGACTCGTCTCTGTAGATGGCCATGTCGGCCGTCACGTGGTCCAGCAGCGTGGCGGGCATCAGGGTGCTGTCGGCCTGACCGCCGCACAGCAGCTTCGCGCCCTTGGCCACCGCATCGTCGATCAGCGCGTTGCAGCGCTGCACGGTGCTGCTGTCCACCACGGAACCCAGCACCACCGGATCCTTGCCGCGCGGGTCACCGAGGGGCAGGCGGCTGGCCTTGGCAACCAGGCGCGCCACGAACTCATCGGCGATCGTCTCGGCGACGATGATGCGCTCGGTCGACATGCAGATCTGGCCCGAGTTCATGAATGCACCGAAAGCAGCAGCGTTCACGGCGGCGTCCAGATCGGCGTCGTCCAGCACCACCAGGGGCGCCTTGCCGCCGAGTTCCAGCACGGAGGGCTTGAGGTGCTTGGCGCAGGTGGTGGCGATGATGCGACCGACCCGGGTGGACCCGGTGAAGTTGACGCGACGCACGGAGGGGTGCGCGATCATGGCTTCGACCACTGCCGCCGCATCGGCTGGCGCGTTGGTCACGAAGTTCACCACGCCCGGTGGGAAGCCCGCTTCCTGCAGCGTTTCAATGATCAGCTGGTGCGTGCGCGGGCACAGTTCCGATGCCTTGAGCACCACGGTGTTGCCACAGGCCAGCGGTGTGGCAATGGCCCGAACCGCCAGGATCACCGGTGCGTTCCACGGGGCCATTCCCAGCACCACGCCAGCGGGCTGGCGTACGGCCATGGCCAGGCTGCCCGGCACATCGGAGGGGATCACCTCTCCGGTGATCTGGGTGGTCAGCGAAGCCGCTTCCAGCAGCACACCCGCAGCGAGGTGGACGTTGAAGCCGGCCCACATGCCGGTCGCGCCGGTTTCGGCACACACCGCCTCGATGAATTGAGGCGTCTTGGATTCGAGCAGCTGTGCGGCCTTGAGCAGCAGCGCCCGGCGTGCGCTGGGACCTTGCTGGGACCAATTCTTGAAGGCTGCCGAAGCGGCCTCAACAGCTGCAACGGCATCGGCCGGTGTCGCGGCGGCGGCACGCGAGACCACCTCCTGGGACATCGGATTGCGACGCTCGAAGGTGGAGCCATTCGAGGCCGGAACGCTGTTTCCGGCTATCAGCAGATTGACATTGAACATGGTGGTTTCCTGGGGGTTGAACAAGTTTCTTCAGACCGAAGGTGATTGGTCACTGGGGTTTGAGCTGCACGGGCTGCGCCAGGCGGCGATCGCGTTCGGTCTGATCGGCGATGAGTAGGTCGGCTTCGGCCTGGGTGACGACGGCTAGCTTGGCTAACTGGGTAAAACCCGGCCGCCGCTGCATGGAGAATTTCAAGAGATTCAAGACAAGGGCTCCTTCGACAAAGCGCACGAAACCACACCGCCCTTGTCGGGGCGGTCTCAAGGCTGTGCGGGGTTCAGGGTTGGGTGATGGCTTCGAGTTCGACGTCGTGCAGCACCACACTGTCTGCACCGACGCTCGCCGGGCGTTCGATGGCCCCATGGTCGGGATGCGAGACGCGCACCAGGTAGGCCCCGCTGTGCAGCGGCAGTGCATCGAACTTGAAATCACCGAACACATCGGTGACCGTGGTGGCGAGCTGAGCGCCCGCTCGCAACAGCGCCACGTCGGCGCCCTCCAGGCACTCCAGGCGCCCCCCCACCGTGGCCGCCACGCTGCCTGCGATGAAGCCGTGGTCGGCGCGGTGCAGGTTCTTGTAGTAGACGCGGGGCCTGGTCCCGAGCTCGGGTTGGAGCGCGCGCAGCCCTTCGGTTTTCACGCGCTGCGCCATGAGGGCGTCGCCCAGCTTCACGGCTTCAATGGCCTGCGTGGGGCACACACCGACACAACGCGGGGCGCCAGCCCCGGTGTCCAGCAGGTGCGCGTCGAAGAACCAGCTTTGCGGCAGTTGCAGCGGATCGTTCCAGACGATGGCGCCATAGGGACAGGCGTCCACCAGATCGCGACGGCCTTTCGCCTTGACCGGGTCGATGATCACAATGCCATCGTCCCGTTTCCGGACCGCGCCGTCTTCACCCGCTTTCACGCAGGGCGCATCGTCACAGTGGTTGCACATCTTCGGCACATAGGCCGCGTCCACCAAGGGGGCCGCGCCGCGCACCGTGCGTTCGATGTGAATCACGCCACGGCCCTGGGCAGGGTGCGGGGCTGTATAGCCCGGGAAGTCATTCCCCACCAGCTCGTCTTTCGAGGCAAGTACGCAGTTGTTGCAGTTCTCGCAGCCGGCGACATCAATGATCAGATTCCATTTATCCATGTCAGGCCACCTTGCGCACACGGGCTTCATGCGTCCATTTCTCCACCTGCACCAGACACGAGTTCGGCGACATGCTGCTGGTGCCACGCATCTGCGAGCGCGACGGCGTCAGTGTGTTCATGCACCCGCCCAGGTCCACCCATTCGCCGTCGATTTCCACCGGCTCGAACTCAGCGCTCGATTCAAAGGACTTGACGACGCCCGACGCCACCATCGGTGAAACGTCGACCGCGCAGATCACGGCACCCCTGTCGTTGAACACCTTGACCAGGTCGTGGTGTTCAATGCCCCGGGCTCGCGCGTCCTGCACGCTCATCCTGAGCAGCCAGTAGTAGTGGCCGGCGATCAGGACCCGGTGGTCTTCGATGTCGTTGGTGAAGCTGTTCTTGCCGTCCACGTTGGTGTGGAAGCTGTAGCGTGAGTGTGTGGCAATCATCTGCAAGGGGAATCGCCCGGTCAGCGCGGCGGTCTGCCGCCCTTCCCACGACGGGATGTAGCGGTTGAGCACCGGGCGCTCGGCGTTGTCCGGGTCGGAACGCTTCAGGGTTTCGGGCATGAACTCGAACTTGCCGCTCGGCGTCTGCAAGCCCTTGCCGAAATCGCCGGCCCATTGCGACGGCAATGGCTGGGCTTCCGGGACGTCCTTCATCCTGCCCTCGGCAAACCAGCGGAAGACCACCGGTGCGCGGGTGGCCTCGGGCTCCGGAGGCACCACGTAGTAACCTTTCTTGCAGAACGCCTGCCAGGAGATGCGTTTGGCCACGTCCGATGACTTGAACACCCGCTTGACCCAGTCAAGCTCGCTGCAGCCTTCGGTGAAGATCGCACCCAGACCCAGGCGGGTGAGGATGTCGGTGAAGATCTGGTAGTCGGACTTCGACTCGCCCAGCGGCTCGATGCACTTGTGTTGCAGCGCGATGACTCGGTGGTTGACGCCATCGAAACCGTGCTGCAGGTAGCCGCCACCTGCGCCCCATTCGCCGATGTCGTAGCGCTCGAAGTTCGTGCAGGCCGGCAAGATGATGTCCGCGAACTGAGTTTCGCCCTCCATCCATATCGACTGGTTGACCACGCACTCGATACTCTCGTGGCGGTAGGCCGCCACCATGCGGTTCGACTCGGTCAGCGTGCTGAACGCCGATCCACCGTACTTGTAGATCATGTGGATGCGGGGGTAACCAGGCATCGGGTAGCTATAGGGCTGGAACTGGATCTCGGTGGCAATGCCATCCCACAGATAGCCTGTCGCCTTGCCTTCGATGATGGCCTCGGGGAACTGCTGGCGCGGCACCAACTGGCGCACCGGGTTCATCGAGATCACATGCGGCATCTTCTGGTAGTTGTTGACCGAGTTGCCGTTCCACTGCAGCTCGCCCGAGATCCCGCCATCGGCATAGCCTGGGAAATAGAACTCGTAGTCCACCGGCGCGCCTGCCTGCAGGTTGCCCATGTTGACGCCGGGCTTGCCCAGGCCCTGCATGGCCATCATCATGACCATGCAGCGGGCCCACTGGGCGCCGCCTGCGCCCCGGCAGGCGCCCCCGAAGCCGCCGCCATTGGCACCGGCCGCGAGGTAGGTCTTCTTCCTGGCCCATTGGCGGGCCAACGCCCGCACCACCCGGGCCGGCACACCGGTCTCAGGCTCCTGCCATTCCGGCGTCTTCGGTACCCCGTCGTCCTTGCCCAGCAGGTGGTCGCGCCAGTCGTCGAAACCCGTGGTGCGCGTGGCGACATAGTCCTTGTCGTACAAGCCCTCGGCTACCCACACCTGCATGATGGCCTGAGCCAGCGCAGCATCGGTTTGCGGCCTGATCGGTATCCAGCGCCCGCCAAGCAGTTGCGCCGTGGGGTTGTAGTGCGGGTCGATGTGGATGAACTCGATGCCCAGTGCTTTCGCCCAGAGCCGGCGCTGCGTGCCCTCGAAACCCATGTAGGCGCCGTTGGTGCTCTCCGGGTCGCTTGACCAGAACACCATCAGCTCACTCTCTTTGAGACAGTCTTCCACCGTGCCATAGGCTGCCGCGATGCCCACTCGCTGGCTGTGTCCCCAGTGGTGCATGGCCCCCCAGTACCAGCCTTCCCAGCTGTCGGGGTTGGCGGCCATGCGGGTGAAACCGATCTGGTTGCCAAAGCGCATCAGCGCGCTCAGGTAGTAACCGACATTGCCCCACTGGTGGTGTGACGACATCGGGATGACCATCGATCCTTGGCCATACGTTGCCTTCTGGCGCTTGATCTCGCCGGCCACGATGTCCAGTGCTTCGTCCCAGCTGATGCGCTCGTAGCCGCTCTTGCCCCGGTTCTGCGGATTGCGTTCGCCGTGGGGGTCGAAGTCCACGCGCTTCATCGGGTAGAGGATGCGCTTGTCGGAGTACACCGCCGACTTCATGGCCATGGCATGCGGGGCGATGGTCGCCTGGCGGCGCGGCGTGAAGCTGCGTCCTCTGGCGCGGATCGTCCAGCTCGGCGCGTCCGTCTTGTCGAGGTCGATCGGCGTCATGCGCACGATCATGTCGTCCTTCACATGCACGAACAGAGGCCCCCCGTTGGTCAACATCGTGAAGCGCGTGCAACCGTCGGGCATGGGGGTGCCCATCTGCAGGCCGGAGGTCTGCGAGAAATTGAGCAGCTGCATGAACCAGACCACCAGGGGATCCGGCCCCATGACCATGACCTTGAAGTTCTTGGCAGCGTGCACGACTTCGCCCATGTCCGGGTCGGGCTTCATCATCAGCAGCGCCGTGTCCACGTCCTTGAAGACCATGTTCACGTGCGGGCGCAGGTGAGCGCCGGCCACCGACTTCACCTTGCCAGCGCCGATGATGAAGTGGCGCACGATGCTACCGTCCTTGAGCCCGATCTGGGCAACGATGTCGTGCTGTTTGAGCCGTACCCGAAAGGCAGGCCGCGTGCCCGCGACCCGGTTGAGCATGGGGCCCAACGCAAAGAGAATGGTCCGGAAGATCGTGCGTTTCATACAGGCCTGAATGCGGGCGTGGCGATCACAATGCGGCGGCGTCGGGGACGTGGTCTTCGACGGGCTCTTCGATGACACGGTTTTCGATGTAGCCCAGTTTGTCGATCTCGACCTTGACGACGTCACCCGGCTGCAAGAACTTGCCCAGGGCGATGCCCACATTGGCACAGGTGCCGGTGGCTATCAGGTCACCGGGCTCCAGCGTCATCACCTGGGACAGGTGGTGAATTTGCTGCCAGATGTTGTAGATCATCTGGCCCGTGTTCTGCTCCTGGCGCAGTTCGCCGTTGACCCACAAACGCATCATGAGGTCGTGCGGGTCGTCGATTTCGTCGTGGGTGGTGATCCAGGGGCCGATCGGGCCGTGCGTGTCGAATGACTTGCCCAGCGTGAAGGTCGGGCTGGCGAACTGCCAGTCGCGCGCCGTGAGGTCGTTGGCGACAAAGTAGCCCGCGACCACACTGCGCGCATCGGCTTCAGAAACGTAGCGGCAGCGCTTGCCGATCACCACGCCCATCTCGGCCTCGTAGTCCATTTTGGTAGACACGCGCGGCTTGTAGACCGGCGAATAGGGCCCCGTGATGCAGCTGACCTGCTTGTTGAACCAAAGCTGGTTCTTGGGGACGGCCACGCCCGCTCGTGCCGCCTCGTCGGCGTGGTCCTGGTAGTTCATCCCGATGGCGAGGTATTTCTGCGCGTCGGGGATCGGGGCTTCGAGCTTCACCTCGGTGAGCGCATAGCCGGCGCCAGCCGGCTGCTGGCTCAGGGCGGCGTTGATCTGCTGGCGCAGCGCCGCGCCGGCAGCGAGCACTCCGGTGACGGTGGATGGCGCGTCGGGCAGGAGTTGGGACAACTCGATCACGCGGCCCTCGCGAACGAGTCCGATGGTGGTGCGGTCATCCCGGGAAAAGCGAGCCAGTTTCATAAGTTTTCTCTGAGTTTTGAATGGAAGATGGATGCAGCTTCAGGCAAAGAATTCGGGGTTCAGAGGAGGTGCCCACTGGCGCAGTTCCTCGTTGCTGATGGGGTCGTTGCCGACCGGCGTGTTCTCGTTCACGAGGTCGCCATCGGTCCAGTGCTCAACCTTGTTGCCGAACGGATCTCGCCAGTAGTCGAAGAGCTGGCTGCCCTGGATGTGGCGGCCGACGCCCCAGGAGTGCTTCCACTCCTTGGACTTGAGGTGTTCGTTGCCTTGCACCACGTCGTCCAGGTCCAGCACCTCGAATGCGGTGTGGTCGAAGCGGTTGCTGCCATCGGGCGAGGCGATCACGGCCAGCGTGTGGTGGTCGGTCCATTGCGAGCCGAGCCCGCAATGCATGAAGGCGGCGATCTTGTTGTCGGGGTGGCCTGCGTGGTAAGTGTCGGAGGGGCGGAAGCCCAGCACGCGAGTGTAGAAGTCCAGCGCTTTCGGAAAGTCCGCCACCAGCAGCGCGGCATGACCCAGGCGCATCACCGTTGAAGGCTGCGGCTTCAAGCGCACCACCTTGCCGAAGCGCGCGCGACCTGTGGCCGGGTTCATCAACAGAGGCTCGCGGTGCGGAAGTTCGGGCAGGGTGGCCTGGCCATGGATCACGTCCACGAGGAAGCCCATCGGATCCCGGAAACGCACGCGCATGCCACCCCCGGGCTCGGGGTTGTCCTCCACGCTGCTATTCACTTCCAACGCGAGCTTGTGAAGGTCGGCTTCGCTCTGGGCGTGCAAGCCGAAGCCCAGGGTCGCGTTGGTCTCACCCAGCTCGGTGATGTGGCAGTGGTGAGCCGTTCCACTGGAGCGCAGGTAAAGCACCTGGTCGGTGCGTTCGATGCGATAGAGCCCGAAGTCCAGCATGAACTTCTCCATCAGGTCCAGGTCGGTCGCCTGGTAGCGAACGAATGCAATGTCTTTCACGGAAATCATGCGGGTTTCCTTTTAACGAGCGTGGGGTTTCTGGCATCGGCAGGCTGCGCCGACATGGTGAAGGGAGGCTGACGGTGCTCCTGCGCTGGCTGCAACATGGGTGCGGCTTCGGCAGCAGTGGGCGCGCCACGACATGGTCTCTGGCGTCCTGTTCATTGGCATGTTCGTCTCCTCGGTCATCTGCCTTTGTTGGGGGTTCTGATGGCGTTGTGCACTGGGTGCCCCGCAGCATTCGGAACGAATACTAAGTCATGTTTTATCGATAATTCATGGGGAAAACCATTATCTTTGAAATTTGCTTTTATCGATAATATTCAAAAAAAGAGATGGAGATGGCGTAAGACGATGAGCCAGGGCTGACATTCGCAAGAGGCCCTTCATCCCTCTCAGGACACACCATGGTTATTCAAGAGATCGACAACCGCAGCCTGACCTCACGCGCCGTAGAGCTGCTGCGCGCCGACATCATTGGCGCCAGCCTCAGGCCCAATGAGCGCTTGCGCATTCAAGCCCTTAGCGAGCGCTATGGCGTCGGGGCCACTGCCATTCGTGAGGCTCTGTCTCGTCTGGTGTCGGATTGGCTTGTGGTGTTCGAAGACCAGCGTGGGTTCTGTGTGGCACCCATGTCGCGGGCCGAGCTGCTGGAAATGAACCGCACCCGGATCGACGTCGAAAGCCTGGCCATCCGTTATGCCGTGGAGGAGGGCGATATCCAGTGGGAGTCCGGTCTCATCAGCGCTTTTCACCGGCTTTCGCGCACCCCTCCACCCTCCGATCCCACCCAGCAGCCCATCTGGGCCGAAGCTCACCGGCAGTTCCATGTGGCCCTCATCGCGGGTTGCGGCTCTCCCTCGTTGATCCGCCTGTGCGCGCTGCTGTACGACCAGTCTGAGCGCTACCGCAACTTCGCCAATTCCCAGCGCGAATCCGCTGGACGCCACGTGGGCGTCGAGCACAAAGAACTGCTGGACGCCGCGCTCGCGCGTGACGTCAAGCTCCTGACCCTGCTGCTGGGCCGCCATTTCACCCGCACCACCGACATCATCCAGAACGCCGACTTTGGTGAAACGGGCGCCAGCGCGCGCCTCAACGCCACCCGTGCATCGTCACAGATGTAAGACCGCCGGCGCGGGCGGAGATTCATTCCAACCATGACCCGGAGACAACCATGAGCACCTCGCCCCAACCCCAACCCATCGACACGCTGCGTGGCCGCGCCGTGCTGTCCGTCGCGCACGTCGCCGGCATGGTCGACATGGTCTCCCTGCCTGTTTGGGTAGGCACACTGATCTCCAAGTACCAGTTGAGCCCACAGCAGGCCGGTGGCCTGGTGACTCTTTTCCTGGCCGGGGTGGTGCTGGCCAGCCTGATCGGCGCCCCCCTGTTCCGCCGACTGCCGGCACGGGCCATGACTCCCGTGGGATTCACGCTGGCAGCGCTGGCCTTCGCCGCATTGGGCTCGACCACCGACTTCATGACGATGGCGGCCCTTCACGCTGCGGCCGGTACCTGTGTGGGATGGGCGCTGTGTTTCACGCACGGCACGATGGGGCGCACGTCGAACCCTCACCGCATGTTTGCGGCGGCAGGCTTGGCGCTGGGCATCTTCGCCGTGATCTTTCTCGGGTTCGCACCCAAGCTGATCGAGGCCATGGGCGGCGCCATGTTGTTCCGTGTGTTCGGGGGGCTCATGTTGTTCGCAGCGGCGATCACTGCGATGGCCTTCCCCTCCCCGCCGACCGCCAGCGCTGCGGAGTCGGCTGCGCGCCAGTCTTCTGCGCGCATCCCGTCGGTTGTCTGGGGTGGCATTGTTGGCATCGGCCTGATGGCCCTCATTCAGGCCATGATGTTCAGCTTCATGGAGAGTCTGGGCGTGTCGCGCGGTTTCAGCGCTGAGCAGGTGCAAGCCGTGCTCATCGCGGTCGGTTTCATCAATTTGCTTCCAGCCATCGCCGCGACCTGGCTCCAGAAGCGATTGCCCGCGCACCGCGTGCTCCTGGCGGGGCCGGCGGTACAGGCCATTCTGGCGCTGATCATCACGCAATCCATGGGTTACATGCCTTTTGCGCTGGCCTGCAGCGTCTATGTGTTCGTGATGATCTTCACCCACATCTTCGCGTTCGGCATGTTCGCCGCCCAAGATCCGTCGGGACGGGCCGTGGCCGCGACCCCGGCCATGATCATGACGGGATCGGCCATCGGTCCGATTCTGGGCGGGGTGTTGGTGCAGAACTTCGGCTATGAATGGCTGGGGTATGCGATCGCGCTGCTCGCTGTCGCGGCCATTGTGGCGTTCGCCCGGGTACGGGGTGGCAGCGGCGCAACAACCACGGTTCAAGCTGTTTGAACGGGCTCGTCGGCAGACCCCCTTGAGCGAAAGACGCAAGAGGGCTCCGGTGGCCGGAGCCCCTGCGATCCATGTCGATCTTCGCGCCCCCGGCGTTCCCCGATGACCCTCTCCTGGGGGCGCGCGGTCGAGCGGCCACCCAAGCCCCGAACCCATACCCGGCTGCACACACGGTCGGCCAAGAAGGAGCGATGCCATGGCAGATGATTCCGCAGTCCCCACAGTCGACCCGGCCGCCGCGCTGTGGCGAGAAGAGCTTGCACGCGTGCTGGCCAGCAACAGCTTCGCCGGCGCGACCCGCATCCGGGCCCTGCTGACGTTCCTGGTCGAGGAAGTGCTGGCCAAGCGTGGGCGGCGCCTGAAGGAGTACGTGATCGGCGTCGAAGCCTTGGGTCGTTCGTCTGACTTCGACCCACGCGTGGACACCAACGTCCGCACCGAGACGTGGCGGCTGCGCGTGAGGCTGGAGCGCTACTACGCCAGCGAGGGCGCGATCAATCCTTGTCGGATCGAACTGCCACGGCGGTCCTTTGTACCGCTGCTGCACAGCCAGATCGCGGCGGCCGACACCCCCTCGGTCACGCATGCCGAGAGCCGGGCGCCCACCTGCGGATTTCGCCGCACCGAACCCTTCCAACTCGCGCTTCAGCAGTTTCGTGAGACCTTGCCCGAGGGAGATGAAGCTTTCGGTTTCGGTGCCAGTCTGATCGACGAACTGGCACTGGAGCTCGGCGATCACCCGGGCCTGCGAATTGCAATCACATCCGATGCCATCACCAGCCTGACCACCTCACGACAGTCCGACTGGACACTCAGCGGCAGTGTGCGACGCGTGCAGGGTGCACTTCGGACTGTTGTGCACGTGGTGCGAACAGACGATCAGGAGCAGGTGTGGAGCCACGGCTTTCAGTGTCCGGCGCAGGTCGTTCAGGACACCCAGGATCTTCCACGCGAGCTTGCCCTCAACGTCGCCCGCCAGCTCCTGAGCAGCCCCGCCGTGCAAACGCTGGGCATCAACCGCCCCACGCCCCTGGGCGTGGCGGGTGGCAGTTTCGTCCGCAGCCTGCTCTCCTCTGGGTTTGCGCGCATGGCGTCCGACCCAGAGTCTCTGCGGCGTCAGGTGCGGCGCATCGATGCCTGGTTGCTCGACCATCCGCAAGACGCCGCAGCGTACCGGCAGCTTGCCATGTTGCTGGCCTGTCTGGCTTGCGCCGCGCCCGCTTCGCGCGGTGAGCTGTCCGGGCATTTGCGGCGCTGCGCGCATTCATTGCTGGCAAGGCCTGAGGAATCCATTGACGCCCTGCAGGCCCTGGCGCTGGCTTCCATGGTCGATTTTGACTGGTACAGCGCCATGTCGCTGCTCGACACCGCCATCCTGGCCGACCCGCAGTGCTCCGATGCTCGGGTGGTGCGCGGGCTGTGTGCGATGCATGTCGGCGATTCGGGTGCGGCACAGAACGACCTGGCACAGGCCTGTGCCATCGACTCGCAATCCTCGCTGGCTTTTGCCACGCTTGGTCTGCACCACTTCCAGCAACACCAATTCGACTGCGCAGCCAACGCAGCCCGGCATGCGCTGGCGATCGACAGCCGCTGCGAGCCCGCGGCGGTGCTGTTGGCCGATGCGGAGTTGTGCGTCGGTCAGATGGACGAAGGCATCGCCGTGCTGCAGCAAACCCGACACTGGAGCGGACGCTGGCCCGTCATCCTGGGGCGTCTCGGGCATGCACACGCCGTGATGGGGCGCCCGCAACTCGCACGCACCCTGCTCGGCGAACTGCAGCAAGGCGTTGCTCATGGCATGCAAGCGCACGCGGCGATGGCCGACATCCACATCGGCCTCGGCGACCGCGAGGCAGCGCTGACGCAGCTGGACCAGGCCGTGCAGCGCCACGACCTGCCCGACCTGCTCCTCCTGCGCTCAGCGCCGCGCTATCAGGGGTTGCGCCGCGAGGCCCGGTTCCACCAGATCATTGAACACATGATGCTGCCGGCCGCAGCCTGATACCGCGTCGTGCAGGGTGTGTGCCGGTGCTCATGCCTCGCACAAGGTCGGGGCCAGTTGCGCGTAGCGGCCTGCGTGAAATACCAGCGGCTGCGCCTCCCTGTGCTCGCAGGCCAGCACCTCCCCGATAAAAATCACATGGTCGCCGGCCAGGTGCTGCGCGACCGTGCAGCACTGGAGCACGGCCGCGCAATCGGACAGCAGCGGAACGCCACCCTCACCGTGCCCGATTTCCAACTCGGCAAACCGATCTTCACTGCGGCGGGCGAACCGGTCTGACAGCGATTGCTGCTCTGCCGAGAGCACATGAACAGCCCAATGCCGCGCGGTCACGAACGATTCCATGGCGCTGGAATCACGGCGCAGACTCCACAGCACCAGCGGTGGCGACAGGGACACCGAGCTGAAGCTGTTGGCCGTCAGACCAACAGGTCGCCCGCCAGCCGAGCGCGTTGTAACGATGGTCACACCGGTGGCAAAGCTGCCGAGGACGCGGCGCAGTCGGTTCGAATCAATGGAAGAAGAAAGGGCTGTCATGGCGACCTCACGGAGAACACGGTGACGTTGATTGGACGGCCCATGCCCGGCAAAAAAAAGACTCTTCAGGTCTCGTCCTCGTGACACGCCTCTGGTGTGACGTTACGTGACTTTCATGCCGCGCGGCAGTCACGAGAATCCACACCGCATTGCGACTGCGTGTCCGGCAAAACGCCCGAATTCAACTTGAATCTCAACCGAATCCAGGAGGCATCTGAGATGAGCACCTATACCCCCACCTACCGAGACATCCCCTTGGTCACTGAAGCAGGCCGGCGCATTCGCGACGAAGTCACCGCGCTGATCCCGCTGCTTCGCCGCAACGCGCTGGAAGGAGAACGCATCGGTGCCATGCCGCAGGAATCGCTGGATGCCTTGCACCGCACGGGGGCCTTCATGATCACCACGCCCGTCGAGCTCGGCGGATACGCGCTCGGCATTCGCGACGTGGTGGACATCGTCGCCGAGATGGCACGTGGCGACGGTGCCGCCGGCTGGCTTGGATTTGTCGCCGGCGGTGTGCGCAACCTGCTCGGCTTCCCGGAGCAAGCGCTGCAGGAGCTGGCCGAAACCGGCCGGCAGGCGGTTGGCCCGTGGGCGGTGGGTGCTTCTATCTTTGCCACCAAGGTGGGCGATGGCCGCCGTGTCGACGGTGGTTTCATGGTCAAAGGCACTTGGCACTTCGGCAGCGGCTGCAAGCACGCTGCGTGGGCGGCCGTGGGCATCATGTACACCAGCCCCGAGGGCGTGCCGCACCGGGGCATGGTGCTGCTGCAGCGAGATCAATACGAGATCCTCGACGACTGGAAGGTCATGGGCATGCGAGGCACCTGCAGCAACTCCCTCCGCGCCGCAGAGGAAGTGTTCGTTCCCGCGCACCGCTTCATCGACATGGCCGAGCTGCCGGTGCGCATGGACGCATTGAACGGTCGCTTCCAGGGCCTGGCCTACCAAGTGGGTGCGCGCAGTCTGATGATGATCACCAACCTCACCAACATGGCCGTCACCTACGGCATGGCCCAGGGTGCGCTGGAGTGTTTCATCGAGCAGGCGCAGAAACTCAAACCCTTCAACTTGCCCTATGCCACGGTTGCCGACGCTGCCTCCACCCAGATGGTGGCCGCCAAGGCACACGCCATGCTCAACCTCACGCGCAGCGTGATCCACGAGATGGCCGAGACCGTGGACCGCGCCGCCATTGACCACACCGAAATTTCACAAGACCTGGAGTCGGCGATGCTGATGAACTCGGTCTACGGGCGCCAGTTGTGTGACGACGCGGTGAGCATGCTGCAGCTGTGCCTGGGCTCCTCCACCGTGCATGAGAGCAACCCAATCCAGCGCTTCGCGCGCGACATCCGGGTGGCCAACACCCACGGCGCGGTGCGCGTTGACCCGACCGCCGAGTTGCACGGGCGGCACCTGCTCGGGCGCGCGCCGTTCAACATGTTCGGGGGCGGGCTGCCCAACGTCGCTGGCAAACCACCGGCCGCCTGACAACCGAGCCCCGCACCGCGTCGGACTCGTTTCCGGCGCGCGACATAAAACAGGAGACAAACATGGCATTCGATTCTTCATTGGCCCTCGGCGACCGCGGAAAAGCGGCGGCACGCACGGAGCCCTCCAGCTACCGGTGGCGCATGATCGCCGTGCTCTGGTTCGTGGTGGCCGTCGTGGTCGCGCTGCCCAGCGTGGGCTCGGGCGTGCTCAACGCGCGCATGCTCACGGAGCTCGGATTCGATCACGGGCTCTACGGGATGGCATTCGGCCTCTTCGTCATGATGATGGGCGTCCCCGGGCCGTTGGTGGCCGCGGGGATACGCCGCTACGGCGTCAAGGCCGTGATGCTGTGCGGGACCGCCATGGTCATGATGGGGGCCACGCTGATCGGTACCGTGGTTCGGGAGGGCTGGCATTTCCAGCTTGCGTTCGGCCTCTTGCTCGGCGGCGGCGTCGCGATGGCCGGCGTGCTTCCAGCGCAGGCCGCCGTCACCCATTGGTTCCAGGACAAGCGTGCGCTCGCCCTGTCGATCGTGCTGTCTGCGATCGACATCGGAGGCATTGCCGCCGCCCCCCTGCTGGAGTGGGTGGTCACCGGTCGCGACTGGCGCCTCGGTTGGTTGGTGATGGCGGCCCTGGCCGCCGTCGGGATGCTCGCCGTGGCGCTGTTTCTGCGTGCGGAGAGTGGCTATGCCGTCGACGCCCCTCCGGTGGAGCACCTGTCCCACGTCCACAAGACCACTCGCGACTGGACACTGCGCGAAATCATCAGAACACGGGCGTTCTGGTTCATCGCCATCTTCAACCTCGCGGTGGGGCTTTCCTGGATTTTGCTCATGGCGCACGGTGTGGTTCATCTGCGCGACCTGGGCTTTTCTTCAGGTCAGGCCGCTCAGACGGTGGCGCTCATGGTCAGCGCATCGTTGGCGGGCAACATCATTGCGGGCTCGCTGGGCGACCGTGTTCCACCGCACCGCATTGGCGCCTTCACCATCGCGTTGATGGTGGTCGGGATGTTCCTGGCCGCCCACCCCAACGGATCGTTGGGACTGATCGCGTTCGCCCTACCGGCGGGCTTTGCGTACGGCGCCTCGCAGGTGTGCCTGATGGCCTTGCTCGGCAACTACTTCGGCCACCGTGCGTTCCCGTCGGTCTTCGGCCTCCTGCTGGCCATGGGAACGATCGCAGCGGCGGCTTTGGCGGCCACTGCGGGCGTGGTGTTTGAACAGATCGGCACCTACACACCCGTGTTCTACGTCTGTGCCGCGATCACGGGCATCGCCACCCTCGCCATCGCCATGGCGTCTCCCCCGCGCGCCGACCCCATCACCGCTTGACGTTCGTTGTAGTTCTTCCAAATAAGAAAACTCGGAGACAAACCATGAAAAAGCCCATCTTGTTCACCCTCCTGGTCGGCGGCTTGGCCTCACTGGCCCTTCCGGCCGTGGCGCAGTCCACAGACGCAGCGAATCCGCAGACGCCTGAGCTCCTTGTGCGCGGCCCCCAAGAGTCCGGGGCTGCGCTGGGCAGCGAGGCATTGGGTAGCATGGCCGTGCCGGTCGCACCGACGCCGCCATTGCCCCCAGGCCCGCTCACGGCTCTGGGCAAGCAACTGCGTGAGAGCGGCGTGAGTCCCGGGCTCACCTTGATCAACGCCAACTTCCGCAACCCGTCCACAGGCATCTCGCGGGGCAAGTCGGCCAACTATGGCGAGCTGATGTTCAGCGTCGGCCTCGACCTCGAGAAAATCGCCGGGCTTTCTTCGACCGAGCTGAACATCACCCAGGTGGTGCACCGGCCTTCAAGCAACACCGACCAGTACCTGTTCCAGACCGGCTCCGCCTTCACGCCGTTCCCGGTGCTCAACAAGGCCACCGACCTGGCCAACTTCACCGTGAGCCACCGGTCAATGGATGACCGGCTGAAGCTGGAATTCGGGCGCATGAACCTGACGAGGGAGTTCATGGTCGGCAACATGTGCAGCGGCTGCATCCTGAGCGCGCAGGCCACCGTGCTCAACCAGCCTGGTATCTCCAAGTCGGTGTGGGGTGCCACCGCCCGTTATGCGCTCGACCCGTACCGCACCATCGGGCTGGGGGTCCTCGAAGACAACCCGGACAAGTGGCAGAAGACCTCCGGTTGGAACTGGGGTCACGGCTCGTCCATCGGCACGATTGCCGTGTTGAACTACACGCAGCGGCGCGGCTTCGAGGACACGCCGCTCCCGTATAAGCTCGAGACGGGGTTGTTCCATTCCACATCAAGCTACAGCGACGCGCTGTACAACACCGACGGCAGCTCGCAAGCTGAGAACAGCGCCGGCACACCACTGCAGCACAACGGTCGATCCGGCGGCTATGTCCAAGGGCGCAAGGTGTACTGGCGCGGTGGCAGCCCCGGCGTACCGGAAAACCTGGCCGCCTACGGTGGCGTGGTCTTGAGCCCGGGTGCAGGAGAGAAATATCCCTTGGAGGCCTATGTGGGCACGGAGTGGAGCGGCTTTGCCCCCAGCAACCCGCTGGCCATGATTGGGTCCACCCTGCGCTTCATCCGCCTGAGTGAGCGGCGCGCCCTGTTCGAGCAACAAACCCGCAAGGGCTACACCACCGCCATGAACATGATGACCGGCGGCGCGGTGCCCGTCGTGGACGAGCGGGTTCCCCGCAACATGTTCCTGCTCGACGTGCATGGCCGCGTCGGCCTCATGCCGGGCGTGTTCCTGGAAGGCAGCGTCCAGTACCTGAAGAACCCCAATGCACTGATCCCCGCCACCACCGAACGCATCCGCAACGGCTTCATGACCAGCCTGATGCTGGTGGTCGATTTCGGTGTGGTGTCCGGCCTCTCCCGCATGCCTGGCGACAAGATTTTCTGATCTACCCACTGAAAGAGCCCATCCCATGAACCACACACCCGACGCACAAGCGCGCATTGAGCGCGCACAGAAGAACAAGCAGCTCGTGATCGACCTGTACCGGCACGTCTTTGACGCACTCAATCCCGCCGCCGTGAAAGACTTTGTGCGGGAGGACTATCTCCAGCATTGCCGCCACATGCCGCAAGGCCGTGCGGGGTTGGAGCAGTTCGTGGCCCGTGTGGCAGGTGGTCGACCACCGCTGCCGGTGCAACCCGACATGCTCAACAAGCCGGCGTTCATCGTCGCCGAAGACGACATCGTCGCGATCGGCGGCGCGCTGCCGCAACCCGACCCAGACCGCCCGGGTGAGTTCTATGACTATTTCATCGTCGACACCTTCCGGGTCAAGGACGGCCTGCTTGCCGAACATTGGAGCAGCATCAACAAGATCGCGCCACCCAAGCACCCCGGCTGAAGACGATGCAAAGGCCAGGGCGCTTGCGCCTGGCCTTTTTAAGGCATCGCGTCAGCTTCCCGGGGCGTCCATGCCTGTCGATGCCCTCGTTCTCCGCATCACCGCTGCCTTTGCCGGAGGCAGAAGCTCCTACCCGTGACCGCAGCTCCTGGCGTTCCCTAGGCGTCCAACTTGAACACGGTGACCGTGCCCACCAAATCGCGGGCCTGTACTTCCAGGCTGGCCGCTGCCGCTGCCATCTGTTCTACGAGTGCCGCGTTTTGTTGCGTGGCCAGGTCCATTTGCTGAACGGCTTCTCCGACTTGTGCCACGCCCATGCTTTGCTCGCTGCTGGCGGCACTGATCTCCGCCACGATGTCTGACAGTCTGCGGATGGAGGCGACCACTTCGCTCATGGTGTTGCCCGCCTGGTCAACCAGGGTACTGCCTTGCTCGACTCGCTCGACACTGGCCGAAATCAAGGTATTGATCTCTTTGGCGGCCGCCGCACTGCGGCCGGCCAGGCTACGCACTTCCGAGGCCACCACGGCAAACCCGCGCCCTTGCTCGCCGGCCCGGGCCGCCTCCACCGCGGCATTCAAGGCCAGGATATTGGTTTGAAATGCAATCCCGTCGACCACGGAAATGATGTCGGCGATCTTCTTGGACGACTCATGGATGCCCTTCATGGTTTCCACCACCTGGGTCACCACATCGCCGCCACGCACGGCAACCTGGCTGGCATTTTGGGCCAACTGGTTGGCCACTTGCGCACTGTCCGCGTTCTGACGCACCGAGCTGCTCAGTTGCTCCATCGAGGCCGCGGTTTCTTCCAGCGCACTGGCCTGGCTTTCTGTTCGACTGCTCAGATC
>NZ_KB906282.1 GCF_000381265.1 Curvibacter lanceolatus ATCC 14669 | reverse complement strand
TCGTAGCTCCAGGTGCCGCCCTCGCGCCCGGTGCCGCTGGCCTTGGTGCCGCCAAAGGGCTGGCGCAGGTCGCGCACGTTCTGGCTGTTCACAAAGCACATGCCGGCCTCGATGGCGGCGGCCATGCGGTGGGCGCGGCCCAGGTTCTCGGTCCACACGTAGCTGGAGAGGCCGTACTGCGTGTCGTTGGCGATGCGGATGGCGTCGGCCTCGTCCTCGAAGGGGATCAGGCAGGCCACGGGGCCGAAGATCTCGTCCTGGGCGATCTTCATGCGGTTGTCCACGTCGGCGAACACGGTGGGCCACACGTAGTTGCCGCGCTGCACGCGCTCGGGCAGCGCGGCCGCGTAGGCGGGACGGTCCAGGCCGCCGCACAGCAGCGTGGCGCCTTCCTTGGGGCCCAGCTCGATGTAGCTGCGCACCTTGGCCAGGTGGGCCTGGCTGATCATGGGGCCCACGATGGTTTTTTCGTCCAGCGGGTCGCCCACGGTGATGCGGCGGGCGCGCTCGGCGAACTTGGCGGCAAAGTCGGCGTAGATGGCCTTTTGCACCAGGATGCGGCTGCCGGCGGTGCAGCGCTCGCCGTTGTTGCTGAAGATCATGAACACGGCGGCGTCGAGGGCGCGATCCAGGTCGGCGTCGGCAAAGATCACGAAGGGGCTCTTGCCGCCCAGCTCCATGCTGAACTTTTTGAGGCCCGCGCTTTGCACGATGCGGTTGCCAGTGGCGGTGGAGCCGGTGAAGCTGATGGCGCGCACATCGGGGTGGCTGCACAGGGGCTCGCCGGCCTGCTTGCCGTAGCCGTGCACGATGTTGAGCACGCCGGCGGGGATGCCGGCCTCCAGGGCCAGCTCGCCCAGGCGGGCTGCGGACAGGGGCGAGAGCTCGCTCATCTTGAGCACGGCGGTGTTGCCGAAGGCCAGGCAGGGGGCCACCTTCCAGGTGGCGGTCATGAAGGGCACGTTCCAGGGGCTGATGAGGGCGCACACGCCCACGGGGTGGAACAGGGTGTAGTTGAGGTGGGTGGGGGTGGGGTAGGTGTGGCCGTCCACGCGGGTGCACATCTCGGCGAAGTAGCTGAAGTTGTCGGCCGCGCGGGGCACGAGCTGCTTGCCGGTTTGCGAGATGACCTGGCCGCAGTCGTTGGTCTCGGTCTGGGCGATCTCGGGCACGTGGCGGGCGATGAGCTCGCCGAGCTTGCGCATCAGCTTGGCGCGCTCGGTGGCGGGCAGGCCGGCCCATTTCGGGAAGGCCGCTTTGGCGGCGGCCACGGCGGCGTGGACCTCGGCCTCACCGCCGCTGGCCACCTCGGCCAGCACCTCCTGGGTGGCGGGGTTGAGGGTTTCGAAGTAGTCGCTGCTGGCGACGGGCTGGCCGTTGATGAGGTGCTGGACTTGTTGCATGGTGTCTCAACCTTGTCGAATGAAGTTGTGGAGCTCGCCGATGGCTTCGATGGAGGTCACGATCTCGGCGCCCGGGGGGCAGTCGACCACCCCGTCGGGTGTGCCGGTCAGGATCAGGTCGCCGGGCGAGAGCGTCATGAAGGCGCTGAAGTACTCGATCAGAAAGGGCACGTCGAACACCATGTCTCGCGTGTTGCCGCGCTGGGTGATCTGGCCGTTCACCGTGGTCTGCAAGGCCAGGCCCATGGGGCCGCCGGGGCGGGCGTGGATGTCGGCGGCGTCCACCAGCCAGGGGCCCAGCGGGGTGCAGGTGTCGCGGTTCTTCACGCGCAGGTTGGGGCGGTACCAGTTCTCCAGGTAGTCGCGGATCGCGTAGTCGTTGGCCACGGTGTAGCCCTGCACGTAGTCGTAGGCCTGGTCGCGCTTCACATGGCGCGCCGTGCGCCCGATCACCACCGCCAGCTCGCACTCGTAGTGCATGTAGCCCACGCCGGCGGGCCGCACGGTGTGCTCGCGGTGGCCGATCAGGCTGGCCTCGCCCTTGATGAACACCAGGGGTTCCTCGGGTGCTTTGAATTCCAGCTCTTTGGCGTGGTCGGCGTAGTTCAGGCCCAGCGCCAGGATGCTGCGCGCCCGTGGCACCGGTGCCAGAGGCGGCAGCCAGCGCACGGCCTCGAAGGGCACGCGCTGGCCATTGTCCAGGCGCAGGGCGCCTTCGTCTTCCACCGCGTGCAGCGGGCCGCGTTCGGGGGCGTGGTTGAGCAGGATGCGGGCGTGCTTCATGCCAGGGCCTCCGTGCCGATGGGGTGGGTCAAGGGGGCAAAGCCCGGGGCGGTGAGCGTGACGGTGTCACCCGGCTGCAGCAGCGGACGCTGGCCGTCGGGGCCCACGTCGCAGCCCAGCATCAGCACATCGCCCGGGCGCAGGGTCATGAAGGCATTCACCTCAGCCAGCAGGGTGGCGGCCGGGCGCATCAGCTGCGACAGGTCCACCGTCTGGCGCAGGGCGCCGTTCACATGGACTTGCAGCTGCAGCGTGGCCAGATCGGTCAGGTCCGTCAGCGGCACAGTCTGCGCGGGCGTGCCCAGAAAACCGTCGCGGCAGCGGAACTTCACTGGGGGCCGGAAGTAGCTGGCATGCGGCAGGCTGAAATCGTTGAGCAGGGCGCAGGCCACCGGCCCTTGATCGCCCATCACCAGGCCGATCGTGGCGCCGGCTTCCACGCCGGCCACCCCGGTGGGCACAAGCACCGTGCCGCCGTCGGGGTTCCTCGTGTTGGCGGTCTTCACATACAGCACCGGGGCTTGTGGCGGGGCCTTGTAGGGGGCCTCGTGCATGCGCGGCTGCCAGCGGTCGTATTCGTTTCGGAAGTTCAGCAGCACGCCGTAGACGGTGCCGGCGGGGTGCCAGGGGTCAGCGCTCATGGTTGCTCCAGTTCGATCAGGGTGTCGAGCAGCTGGTAGAGCTGCAGCAGCTTGTCTTTGCCCAGGGTCTGCTCCATCCACTGGTAATGGGCCTCGATGGTGATGGACAAGGTCTCGACCAGGCGCAGGCCCTTGTCGGTGGCCTGCACCACGGTGCGGCGCGCGTCCTGCGGGTCGCGCTGGCGCTGGATCAGGCCGTCGCGCTCCATGCGGGCCAGCACGCCGGTCAGGCTGGGGCCCAGGATGAAGGCCTCGCGCGCCACCCGCCCGGTCTCGACCACCCCGTGCTCACCCAGCACGCGCAACACCCGCCATTGCTGATCGGACAGGCCGTGCTGGCGCAGATTGGGCCGGGTGTGGCCCATCACCGCTTCGCGCGCCTGCAACAGCAGGCGGGGCAGGTTGCGGTGGGCAAAGGGCTGGACCGGGGGCGGGGGGCAGGACGGGGGGCTGGGGTGGGGTGCTCATTTATTTAACATGTTAAATGTTTGAGGCGTGGCTCAAGCGAGGGAAAACCCGCGAGACGCTACCGGCTGATCCGGCGCGAAGGGATTCCTTGGGGCGCTTTTGCGGGATGGCGTGCTGGCTCATGTCCCTATCTCCCTATCGCCCTATGCGCTGGATCGGCGGGCTTTGCGGCCGATGGATGCATGGCCGCTGAAGATCTGTGCCTGATACGGTGCAACCATTGCACTCTTCCAAGACCATGCCTACACTTGTGCGGCTCGCCAGTTGCAACGTCACGATGTATGCAGCCGACCACCAGCCACCCCATTTCCATGTGCGTGCCCGAGATGGGCGTGAAGCGTTGGTCGTGATTTCTACCTTGGCGATTTTTTCAGGCCAGTTGGGCAAGAGAGAACTGTCTGAAGCCCTGGACTGGGCTGCGGCCCATCGGGCCCTGTTGCTGGCGCGCTGGAAGGAGCTGAACCCTTGACCCATCGACATTTCACCCTGGATAACGTGCAAGTGATGCCACCGCATGGCCTGCGGCTGCACTATGCCGACGGGGAGATCCTGACGGTGAATCTGGAGCCGCTGATCCGCCAGCATCCCAGCCTTGCGCCCCTGATGGACCCCCGTGTCTTTGCCTCCGCCAGCCTCGGCGATTGGGGGGGCAGTGTGACCTGGCTCCAGGACGATGAGCTCGAGTTGGCGGCTGACAATCTTCGGGCCCGGGCGCTTGAACAGGCCGGCGAGGCATCGCACGAATTCATCATCCAGTGGATGGAGCGCCATCGCTTGACGCTGGACCAGGCTGCGCAGGCCCTGGGCCTGTCACGCCGCATGCTGGCTTACTACCGCAGTGGTGCCAGGCCGGTGCCCCGTCATGTGGCCCTGGCCTGCCTGGGGTTTGCTGCGCAGGCGGCGTCGTCTGCCGATTCGGCATTTGCATTTGCGGTTTGACGGTGCCGCAGCAAGGCCCCAGGTCAGGGTTCCCGCCATTGTCCTGACCTGCCCTTATAGTGGCCGCCTGTCATCCAAAGCCCCCTCCCATGTCCCGAGAAAAAACCGTCTACACCTGCACCGAATGCGGTGGCACCAGTGCCAAGTGGCTGGGCAAGTGCCCGCAGTGCAATGCCTGGAACACCCTGGTCGAGTCGGTGGCCGAGGGTTCGGGGGCGGCCAGCAAGAATCGGCTCAGCACCCCTTCTTATTCGGGCTATGCCGGGCTGGCCCAGGCGGTCACGCCGCTGTCGGCCATCGAGGCCACCGAGGTGGCGCGCACGCCCAGCGGGCTGGAGGAACTGGACCGGGTGCTGGGCGGCGGCATTGTCGAAGGCGGGGTGGTGCTGATCGGGGGGGATCCGGGCATCGGCAAGTCGACCCTGCTGCTGCAGGCGCTCGATGCGCTGCAGCGCAGCGGGCTGGAGACCCTGTACGTGACCGGCGAGGAAAGCGGGGCCCAGGTGGCGTTGCGCTCGCGCCGTCTGGGGCTGGACAACAGCCAGGTCAAGGTGATGGCCGAGATCCAGCTCGAAAAAATCCTGGCCACCATCGAGGCGCGCCAGCCCGCGGTGGCGGTGATCGATTCGATCCAGACCATCTACAGCGACCAGCTCAGCTCGGCGCCGGGCTCGGTGGCCCAGGTGCGCGAGTGTTCGGCTCACCTGACGCGGCTGGCCAAGGGCACGGGCATTGCCATCGTGCTGATCGGCCATGTCACCAAGGAGGGGGCGCTGGCCGGCCCGCGCGTGCTGGAGCACATGGTGGACACGGTGCTGTACTTCGAGGGCGACACCCACTCCACCCACCGTCTGGTGCGCGCCATCAAGAACCGCTTCGGGGCGGTCAACGAAATCGGTGTGTTCGCCATGACCGAGCGCGGCCTCAAGGGGGTGAGCAACCCCAGCGCCATCTTCCTGTCTCAGCACAGCCAGCCGGTGCCCGGCAGCTGCGTGCTGGTCACGCTGGAGGGCACGCGCCCGCTGCTGGTCGAGATCCAGGCCCTGGTGGACGGTGGCGGCCCCAGCCCGCGCCGCCTCAGCGTGGGCCTGGAGCGGGATCGCCTGGCCATGCTGCTGGCCGTGCTGCACCGCCATGCCGGCGTGGCCTGCATGGACCAGGACGTGTTCGTCAACGCCGTGGGCGGTGTGCGCATCAGCGAGCCGGCGGCCGACCTGGCCGTGCTGCTGGCCATCACCTCGTCGCTGCGCGGCAAGGCCCTGCCCAAGGGCTTTCTGGCTTTTGGCGAAGTGGGCCTGGCCGGCGAGATCCGCCCGGCCCCGCGCGGGCAGGAGCGGCTCAAGGAGGCCGCCAAGCTGGGTTTCAGCGTGGCCGTGGTGCCGCGCGCCAACGCCCCCAAAAAGCCCATCGAGGGCCTGACCGTGCATGCGGTGGAGCGGGTGGACGAGGCCATCGACCTGATCCGCCGCGAGTTCGAGTGAGCCCAGGCGCGCCCCGCTACGCACAAGCCACAAGGCCCCAGGGGGCACGCTCATAGGACAATGCGCGCATGAATTTCAAGAAAATCCTGGTGCCCGTGGGCGGCATCCTGCTGGTGGCGATGTCCTACCGGGCCTATGGCCTGGGTGGGGTGGCGGTGGCCCTGGGGGGCGTGGTGATGTGGGTGCTGATGCACTACACCCGCCTCATGCAGGTGCTCAAGCGGGCCAACAACAACCCCATCGGCTATGTGGGCAGCGCGGTCATGCTCAACGCCAAGCTGCGCCCGGGCGTGGCCATGCTGCACGTGCTGGCGCTGACCCGCGCCTTGGGTGAACAGCTCTCGCCCAAGGACGAGCAACCCGAGGTTTTCCGCTGGACCGATGGCTCCAAGTCGCATGTGACGGCCGAGTTCCTCAATGGCCGGCTGGTGAAATGGACCCTGTACCGCCCCCCTGTGAGTGAGGGCGACGATTCCGACGCCGCGCCGGCCCCTTAAAATCGTGTTTTGACCTGCCCGGCATTGTGCCGGGGCGGGGTTATCGCATCAGCGACGGCAAACACCCAAGGACACAAGCGCATGAGCACACTCGCCCCTTCAATGGCCGACCGCGACGGCAAGATCTGGATGGATGGCCAGATGGTCGACTGGCGTGACGCCAAGATCCACGTCCTGACCCACACCCTGCACTATGGCTGTGGCGCCTTCGAAGGTGTGCGTGCCTACAACACGGTGAACGGCACGGCCATCTTCCGCCTGGAGGAGCATACCGAGCGCCTGTTCAACAGCGCCAAGATCCTGCGCATGAAGCTGCCCTTCAGCAAGGAAGAGGTCAACGAGGCCCAGAAGGCCGTGGTGCGCGAAAACAAGCTGGAGAGCTGCTATCTGCGCCCATTGACCTGGATCGGCTCGCAAAAGCTGGGCGTCAGCCCCAAGGGCAATACCATCCACCTGATGGTGGCAGCCTGGGCCTGGGGCGCCTACCTGGGTGAAGAGGGCCTCAAGCGCGGCATCCGCGTCAAGACCTCCAGCTACACCCGCCACCACGTCAACATCACGATGACGCAGGCCAAGGCGGTGAGCAATTACACCAACTCGATCCTGGCCAACATGGAAGCCACCGACGACGGCTACGACGAAGCCCTGCTGCTGGATTCGTCGGGCTTTGTGTCCGAGGGCGCAGGCGAGAACATCTTCGTCGTGAAGAACGGCGTGATCTACACGCCCGACCTGTCGGCCGGTGCCCTGAATGGCATCACCCGCAACACCGTGTTCCACATCGCCAAGGACCTGGGCCTCGAGATCGTGCAAAAGCGCATCACCCGCGACGAGGTCTACATCGCCGATGAGGCCTTCTTCACCGGCACGGCCGCCGAGGTGACCCCGATCCGCGAACTCGACCGCATCGAGATCGGCATCGGCTCGCGCGGGCCCATCACCGAAAAAATCCAGTCGGCGTTCTTCGATATCGTGAACGGCCGCAACCCCCAATACGCCCACTGGCTGAGCCCGGTCTGAGCGTCATTGCATCACCCCATTCCAAAAAAAGGGACCCCATGAGTAGCGCTGCTGTTGAACTGCTGGCCAAAGACCTCAACGCCCAGGGGGGCGTTTTCTGCCCCAGCCCCAAGGCCGACATGAAGCTGTGGAACAGCCACCCCAAGGTGTACCTGGACGTGGCCCGCACCGGCGAAGCCAAGTGCCCCTATTGCGGCACGGTGTACCGCCTGAAGGCGGGCGAAGTGGTGTCGCATCACCACTGATGCCCTGGCGGCCCGCGGGCCCCACACCCACTCGTCCGGCATGAGCGCCCCGGAAACCGACGACCTGCCCGATGTGCCGCTGGAGGCGCTGCTGGCCCAGGTCACTGTGCTGGTGGTGACCTACAACAGTGGTCACTGCCTGCCGGTGCTGGGGCAGGCTTTGGCACGCCTGCCGCATGTCATCGTGGTGGACAACGCCAGCCAGGACGACACGCCGGCCCAGGTGGCGCATTGCCTGCCCGGTGCACGCCTGTTGCGGCTGGACGCCAACAAGGGCTATGGCGTGGCCAACAACGCCGGTCTGGCCCAGGTGCGCACGCCCTATGCGCTGCTGCTGAACCCCGACTGCGTGCTCACGCCCGAGGCCATTGCGGCCCTGGTGCAGGCTGCGCGCCAGTGGCCTGACGCCAGTGTGCTGGTGCCCCAGCTCACCGACAGCGACGGCAGCCTGCAGGTCAACTACAGCTGGCCGCGTCATGCCTGGAAGCCCCGCACAGGGGCCGCCGAGGGCCCCTTGGCCGTGGGCTATGCCTGCGCCGCGGTCATGCTGCTGAACATGGCGGCCATGGCGCCGGTGGGTTTTTTCGACCCCCGCTTCTTTCTGTATTACGAGGACGAGGACCTGTGCCTGCGCGTGTTCCAGCGCCAGGGCCAGATCCTGGTGCTGCCCGACATCCGCGTCACCCACCTGTCGCGCGGCTCGGTGCGCGGGCCCCGGCCCTGGCGCTCGGAGTACTGGCGCGGCTACCACCATGCGCAGTCCAAGATCCGCTTCATGGCCAAGCACCTGGGCGTGGCGGCCGGGCGCCGGGCGCATCGGCGCCTGATGGCTTCGGCCGCCCTGAACGTGCTGGCCCGGGCCTTGCTGCTGTCGCCCAAGCACCTGGCGCGCGCCTGGGGCCGCCTGCGCGGCGTGTGGCAGTTGCCGCCGCAGGCCTGATGCCGCACCCACTTTTCTCGAACCCACCATGCCGACACCTTCCACCGCTGTGCGCGCCGACCGGCCGACCCTGACCATCGGCGTCCTGACCAAGAACGAGGCGCACCGCATCGAGAACTGCCTGCGCAGCGCCGCCTTTGCCGACCAGGTGGTGGTGGTGGACAGCGGCAGCACCGACGACACCGTGGCCATCGCCCGGCGCCTGGGCGCCGAGGTGCACCTGTACCCCGACTGGCAGGGCTTTGCCGTGCAGCGCACCCGGCTGCTGGCCCACGCCACCGGCGACTACCTGTTCTACCTCGATGCCGACGAGGTGGTCACCCCCGCGCTGCAGGCCGAGATCGAAGCCGCAGTGCGCTCCAATGAGCGCGCGGTGTGGCAGATCGAATGGAGCGTGGTGGCCTACGGGCGCGAGCTCAAGCACTTTCTGTCGCAGTCGCGCCTGGACCGCATGTTCCGCCGCGACATGATCGAGCGCTTTGACGGGGTGGTGCACGAACACGCCGTGCTTCGCGATGGCGGCCAGCCCCTGCCGCGCCACGCCTTCAAGGCCAAGTTGCTGCACTACTCGCGCGAGACGGTGCGCGGCAGCCTCGAAAAGCTCACCCAGTATTCGATGCTGGGCGCGGCCAAGCGCGCGGCCGCTGGCAAGCGCGGCGGTGTGCTGCGCGGCATGGCCTCGGCCTTTGCCATCTTTTTGCGCCTGTATGTGTTCCGTCTGGGCTTCATGGGGGGCGGGCCGGGCTTTCTGTTTTGCTTCTTCATTGCACTGGAGTGCTTCTTCCGCTACGCCGCGCTGTATTACGACCGTGACAGCCTGAGCCAGTCGGTGGGGCGTTGAGCATGAACCCTGCTTCTCCCCTCCCGGGTCAGCCCTCGCCCACGGAGGCGATGGCCCGGCATGTCTGCACGCTGGCGGCCTTTTTGCTGCCGGCGCTGTCGCTGTGCCTGCCCAGCGGGTATTCGTGGGGGGCCGGCTTGCTGTTGTTGGCCGCCTTGGCCACCGCACCGCGCTGGTGGCGCCAGCCGCTGCAATGGCCGCGCGCCCGCTGGCTGGTGGGGGTGCTGCTGTTCGTGGGCATGGACTGGCTGATCGACGCCCTCATCAGCCAGGGCAGTTGGCGCAGCCTGGACAAGCCCCTCAAGTACTTTCTGGCCTTGCCCTGCCTGTTCTTTGCATTGCGCTTTCCGCCGCGCCCGCGGGCCCTCTGGGCCGGGCTGGCCGTGGGGGCCTGCCTCAGCGGTGCGGTGGCGCTGTACCAATACGGCGTGCTGGGCGAATGGCGGGCCGAGGGCTTCACCAATGCCATCCAGTACGGCAACCTGAGCCTGCTCATGGCCATGATGTGCCTGGTGGGCGCGGTCACCTGGCAGGCCGGCCCGCGGGCCGGGCTGTGGCGTGCTGGCCTGGGCCTGGGCGTGGCGCTGGGGCTGACGGCTTCGCTGCTGTCGCAGTCGCGGGGCGGCTGGCTGGCGCTGGCGTTTGCCTTGCCGGCTCTGGTGTTGCTGTTGCGCCACCGTGTGCCGGGCCGGCGCCTGCTGGGGGCGCTGGCCGCGTTGGCGGTGTGCCTGGGCGTGCTGGTGACGGCCATGGGCCCCACGCTCAAGCTGCGCCTGGAGCAGGCCGTCAGCGAGGCGCGTCAGTATGAGGAACTGGGCACCTCCGAGAACTCGGTGGGCCAGCGGCTGGCGCACTGGCGCCTGGCCTGGAACATGGGCCTGCAAAAGCCCTTGCTGGGCTGGACCCTGGCCGGTTATGTGGAAGAGAAAGAGCGCCTGGTCGCCGCCGGCCAGGCCCCGGCCGAGGTGCTGAAGTACGGCCACGCGCACAACGAGTTCCTGGATGTGTTCGCCAAGCGTGGCCTGCTGGGCCTGTCTTCGGTGCTGGCGCTGTACGGCGTGGTGCTGTGCCTGTTCTGGCCGCGTGCCGGCTGCCGCCTGCCACCCGAGCGCCATGCGCTGCAACTGGCCGGCCTGATGCTGCCGCTGTGCTACCTCGGCTTTGGCCTGACGCAGGCCTTTCTGGGGCACAACAGCGGCACCATGTTCTACCTGTTCGTGACCCTGCTGCTGTACGCCGCGCTGCAGGCCCCCCCCGAAGAAGACGCCGCCGCTACGCCCGCGGCACAGGCCTGAGGAGGGCTCGCCATGCATGTGCTGCTGGTCAACCACGCACCGATCCCGGTGTTTGCCTATGGGGGCACCGAACGGGTGATCTGGGATCTGGGCCACGCCCTGGTGCAGATGGGCCACCGCGTCAGCTACCTGGTGCCCGAGGGCTCGCACTGCGACTTTGCGCAGGTGCTGCCGATCCGTCCGGGCCTCAGCTGGGCCGAGCAGGTGCCGGCCGATGTGGACGTGGTGCACTTCCAGTTCAACCCCAAGGAAGACATCGGGCGGCCTTTTCTGGTGACCGAGCACGGCAATGGCCGCGACCCGGACCCGCTGGCGCTCAACACGGTGTTTGTCTCGCGCAACCATGCCGAGCGCCATGGCAGCCAGCGCTTTGTGCACAACGGGCTGGACTGGCAGGCCTACGGCCCGGTTGATTTCGGGCGGGCACGCGGCCATCACCACTTTCTGGGCAAGGCGGCCTGGCGGGTCAAGAACGTCAAGGGTGCGATCCGTGTGGCGGCGCTGGCCGGGGTGGAGTTGGATGTGCTGGGCGGCACGCGGCTCAACCTGCGCCGCGGCTTTCGCTTCACCTGGTCGCCGCGGGTGCATTTCTTCGGCATGGTGGGCGGGCAGCAGAAGTTCGACCTGCTCAATGCCTCCAGCGGCTTGATCCTGCCGGTGCGCTGGCACGAGCCCTTTGGCCTGGCGGTGATCGAGAGCCTGTACTTTGGCTGCCCGGTGTTTGCCACCCCCTACGGCGCCTTGCCCGAGCTGGTGCCCGAGGGCTGTGGCACCCTCAGCAGCAGCGCCTCGGCCTTGGCCGAAGCCGTGCGCGGCTGGCAGGGCGACCGCCGCGCCTGCCACGCCCATGTGCTGGAGCGCTTCAGCGCCGGGGCCATGGCGCGTGGCTACCTGCAGTGTTATGAGCAGGTGCTGGCGGGTGAAGCCTTGAACGCACAGCGCCCGCACATGGCCGGCTCAGCGTTCGATCAGCCTTGGAGAGAGTAGGGCCCCCACGCTCCCTCACTGCGTGTGGTCGCTGCCCCCAAAGGGGGCCGCAGGCCGCCTTGGGGCGGCCCGGCGCCGGCCTGATCTCTTCGTTGCAGGCCCTGCTGGACCCAGTAAGGTGACCTGACGGTCACCACAGTCGCACTTTGCCCTGTCCGGCCCTGTGCGGGTGGGTCCGTCCTCAGGCTTTGCGCAGCATCTGCGCCTGTTCGGCCATGCGCTGCAGCAGTTCGGCGGCGGGTGGGCAGTCGTGGATCAGGCCCACGGCCTCGCCCACGGTGGCGTGGGCGGCGTTGAAGTCGCCCGCCGCCACGCCCTGGTCGTAGGCGGCACGGGCGGCTTCGGGGGCGGCGCGCAGCGCTTCAATGCGGGATTCCCACTGCCGGTGCAGCGGGTTGCGCAGGGCGCGAAAGTCGTAGGGGGCGGGCCAGTTCTTGCGGCGCAGGATGTCAAACACCTCCGAGCGCGCGGTGCCGTCGCCCGTGCTGGCCTGGGCCTGGGCCTTGGCGCCGGCCGGGGCCAGGCTTTCGGCGCTGGCCCACAGGCGCGAACCCACCAGAGCCCCATCGGCACCCAACGCCAGGGCGGCGGCCAGGCCGCGCCCGTCCGCCACGCCGCCGGCGGCCAACAGCAGGGTAGCGGGCGCATGCGCGGCCAGCCAGTCGGCCAGTTCGGGCACCAGGGTGAAGGTGGCGCGGCCATTGAGCGAGTTCATGCCGTGGCCGCCGGCCTCGGCGCCTTGCGCCACGATGATTTCAGCCCCGGCCTCCAGCGCCTGGGGCACCTGCTCCAGGCGCTGCACCTGGCAGATCAGGGGGATGCGACGCGCCTGCAGGCGCGCCGCATAGGGGCGCGGGTCGCCGAAGGACAGCATCAGGGCGCGGGGCAGGGCCTCGTCGGCCTGGTCGAGCAGCCAGTCCAGGGCCGAGGCGTCTTGATCGAGCTTCCAGGTGATGAAGCCGCAGCCGATGCGGGCTTCTGCCTGTGCCGCGGCCCCCAGTTGCCGGGCCAGCGTGTATTCGCGCCGGGTCCAGTCCAGGTCGCCGTAGCCACCACCCACCAGGCCCAGGGCGCCGGCCTGGGCGCAGGCCGCGCTCAGGGCGCCGCCGGAGGCCAGGGCCATCGGGGCCAGGGCCACCGGCAGGCGCAGGCCGAAGCGTTGGCTGAAACGGGTGCTCAAAGCGCCATGCGAGCGATTTGAAGGAGGGGTGGGTACAGGTGTGTTCATGGGGGCATTCTCGGCGGCGTGACAAATCGAGTCCAACGAATAAAAATGAACGAAACCATCGATTTGAACGAACTGAACGCGCCATGGACTTTGCCGACCTTCAGACCTTCCGCGCCGTGGTGGAGCACGGTGGCGTCACCGCCGCCGCCAGCCGCTTGCACCGGGTGCAGTCCAGCATCTCGGCCCGGCTGGGCGCCTTGGAGCGCGACCTGGGTTGCGCCCTGTTCGAGCGCACGGGCCGGCGCCTGCAGCTCACGCCCGAGGGTCGGCACCTGTACGAGCGCAGTGCCGCCCTGGTGCGCGACATGAGTGCCTTGCGCCAGGAGCTGGCCGGCACCGGTCAGGGCGCGGTGCTGCGCATCGGCTCGATGGAGAGCACCGCGGCCGTGCGCCTTGCCCCCGTGCTGGCGCACCTGCGTGCTCAGCAGCCCGGCATGCGCCTGGCGGTGCGCACGGGCACCACCGGCGCCATGCTGCAGGCGCTGGAGCAGCACGAGGTGGATGCCGCCCTGGTGGCCGGCCCGGCCGACCGACCCGCCCTGCAGTGGCAGCCGGCCTACCAGGAGGCGCTGGTGCTGATTGCGCCCAGCGGGGCCGCTCTGGGCGAGCTCACCTCCCTGGTCACCTTCAGCACCGGCTGCGCCTACCGCGAGGTGGCCCTGGATTGGGCCCAGGCCCAGGGGCGGGCGGTGAGTGCGGGCATCGAGATCGGTTCGTACCACGCGCTGGTGGCCGCCGTGTCGGCCGGCATGGGGCTGGCCCTGGTGCCGGCGGCGGTGCTGCGCGGCCTGGACCCGCGCGGCCTGCAGGTGCAGCCCCTGCCCGAACCCTGGGCGCAGCAGACCACCTGGCTGGTGACACGGCGCGGCCACCCTTCGGCGGCCTTGCGGGCGCTGGCCGAAGCCCTGCCGGAGGGCAACTGAATCAGCGCTGGCGGCTGGCTTCGTAAAGCGGCATCACCTTGGGCAGGTTGCGCTCGATGTCGGCAATGCGGGTCTTGCCCGAGGGGTGGGTGGAGAGGAACTGCGGCGGCGCCCCCTTGCTGGCGGCGCCCATCTTCTCCCACAGCGTGACGCCGGCCCGCGGGTCGTAGCCGGCGCGCGCCGCCAGCTCCATGCCCACCAGATCGGCCTCGGACTCGTCCTCGCGGCTGAACTCGAGGGTCAGCAACTGGGCGCCGTACTGCGTCAGGGTCTGGCCCACCTGGCCAAAGCCCAGCACCTGGCTGAGCACGTTCACCCCGATGTTGGTGGCGGCCGATTTGCCCATGCGCTCGCGGGCATGCTCGCGCAAGGCGTGGGCGATTTCGTGGCCCATCACCATGGCCACTTCGTCGTCGCTCAGCTTGAGCTGGTCCAGGATGCCGGTGTAGAAGGCGATCTTGCCGCCGGGCATGCAAAACGCGTTGATCTGTTTGGAGCCGATCAGGTTCACCTCCCAGCGCCATTCACGCGCGCGGGGGTTCCACCCGTAGCTGAAGGGGATGATGCGGCGCGCGATGTTGCGCAGGCGCAGCACCTGGGGGTGGTTGTCGCTGCCCAGCGCGTTCTTGGCCTGGGCCTCGCGCAGCATCTGGCCATATTGCTGCACCGCGGCCTGCTCGACCTGGCTGGCCGACACCAGGCCGGTGAAGGCCGAGTTCTTGCCCACGGATTCGCTCACGCCCTGGGCCTGCGCGGGGGCGGCCGCCCCCCAGGCCAGTGCCAGTGCCAGTGCCAATGACAAGGCGGGCCACAGGGCGGACAGCCGGGCAGGGCGGTGCCGCCGGGCTGGGGAACGGTTGAAGTGAGGCAGTGCGCGCTCAAGCATGGGCAAGGAATGTGTGCAGTGGACCAGCGCTTATTATTCCCGCATGAACCAAGCCAGCGCCAGCCCCGAGCCCCCCACCCGCAAGTCATGGCTGGAGACCCTGAAGGTCTACCTGGAGCCCGCCAGCCTGCGCATGCTGGCACTGGGCTTTGCCGCCGGCCTGCCCCTGCTGCTGGTGCTGGGCACGCTGAGCTTTCGCCTGCGCGAGGCGGGGGTCGACCGCACCACCATCGGTTACCTGTCCTGGGTCGGCCTGGCCTATGCCTTCAAGTGGGCCTGGGCACCCCTGGTGGACCGCATGCCCCTGCCCGGCCTCACGCACTGGTTGGGCCGCAGGCGCAGCTGGCTGCTGCTGTCGCAGTTGGCGGTGATGGGCGGCCTGGCCGGCATGGCGCTGACCGATCCGCAGCAGGACCTGCATGCCCTGGTGGTCTTTGCCCTGGTGGTGGCCTTCGGCTCGGCCACGCAAGACATCGCGCTGGACGCGTTTCGCATCGAATCGGCCCCCAGCAACGAGCAGGCGGTGCTGGCGGCCTCTTACCAGACGGGTTACCGCCTGGCCATGATCTGGGCTGGCGCCGGTGTGCTGTGGGTGGCGGCACGGGCCGAAACACCGGGCGCCGAGGCCTACCAGCACCTGGCCTGGCAGCGCGCCTACCTGGTGATGGCCGCCTCGATGGCGGTGGGCCTGATCACCGTGCTGCTGTCGGCCGAGCCGGTGCGCGCGGCCCTGCCGCCGGCGCGCAATGCCCTGGAGTGGTTGCGTGGCGCCCTGGTCGACCCGTTTGCCGACTTTCTGCGCCGCTACCGCTGGCAGGCGGCACTGATCCTGGGCCTGATCGCGATCTACCGCATCAGCGATGTGGTGATGGGCATCATGGCCAACCCCTTTTATGTGGACATGGGCTTCACCAAGGACGAGGTGGCGGCCGTCACCAAGGTGTATGGCGTGGTGATGACCCTGGCCGGGGCCTTCATCGGGGGGGCGCTGTCATTGCGCCTGGGGGTGATGCGGGTGTTGATGCTGGGGGCCGTGCTGAGTGCGGCCAGCAACCTGCTGTTTGCCTGGCTGGGCACGCGCGGGCATGACGTGACGGGCCTGGTCTTTGTGGTGTCGGCCGACAACCTGGCCGGCGGCATTGCCTCGGCCGCCTTCATCGCCTACCTGTCTTCGCTCACCAACATCAGTTACTCGGCCACCCAGTACGCGCTGTTCAGCTCCATCATGCTGCTGCTGCCCAAATGGCTGGCCGGTTTTTCGGGCCGCTATGTCGACAGCTTTGGCTATGGCTCGTTCTTCACCAGCACCGCTTTGCTGGGGCTGCCCGTGCTGCTGTTGGTGGCGCTGGCTTCGCGCATCCCCGTCCAGGCTCCTCAGGCGCCTCAGGCGCCGCAGGGCCCTCGGGGCTGAGCCCATGTCAGCGGGGTGTGATGTTCTGTTTACTTTTCTTTACGGTCTCTTCAATCGCCCCGTACAAGAAAAATTGATCATCTGTCAAGAAACTTTACACCGAAGCCTTGCATGAACACCCAGCTCCTGATGATTGAAGATGACGCCCGCCTGGCCCAGATGGTTGGCGAATACCTGGGCCAGTCCGGCTTTGCGGTCAGCCACGCCGCCACCGGTCATGCCGGTCTGGAGCGGCTGCAAAGCCAGGGCAACAACCCCGATCTGGTGGTGCTGGACCTGATGCTGCCCGATCTGGACGGCCTGGAGATCTGCCGCCGCATCCGCTCGCTGCAGGGGCCCCAGGCCCAGACCCCGATCCTGATGTTGACCGCCAAGGGCGACCCGATGGACCGCATCATCGGGCTGGAGCTGGGGGCCGACGACTACCTGCCCAAGCCCTTCGAGCCGCGCGAGCTGTTGGCACGCATCCGCGCCATCCTGCGCCGCAAGGGCGACCAGCCCGGCGCGCCCTCGCAGGTGATGCGCTTCGGCTCGCTGGAGATCGACCGCGACGCGCGCAGCGTCACCGTGTCAGGCCAGCCCTGCGAGCTGACCTCTTACCAGTTCGACCTGCTGATCACCCTGGCCGAACGCGCCGGCCGGGTGCTGACCCGCGACCAGATCATGGAGGCCGTGCGCGGCCGTGAGCTGGAAGCCTTTGACCGCTCCATCGACGTGCACATGGGGCGCATCCGCCTGGCCATCGAGGCCGATCCCAAGTCGCCCAAGCGCATTCTCACCGTGCGTGGCGTTGGCTACGTGTTTGCCAAGCAACAGGACTGATCTTGTCCACACCTCCACCCCTGGCGGTATCGCCCAGCGCCTTCACCGGCTCCCCTTTGCAGCGCCTGACCCGGCGCCTGTATGTCCGCATTTGGCTGGCCGTGCTGCTGGCCATGGCCTTGCTCACCCTGGGTGTGGCCTGGGCCTGGCGCGTGACGACCGAGCCGCCGCTGCTCGAAGCGGTGGTGCGCAATGCCGCCGGCGAGGTGGTGGGGGCGGGCGCGCTGCGCCACAATGGTTCTCACCCGGATGGGCGCGAGCCGCCGCGGGGTGAGCCTGGCCCGAGGGCTGCGGATGGGCCGCACCCGCCACCCCCGGGTGGTCCGGCTGAAGGCGAAGGTCCGCCCCGAGGCGAGAGGTCACCGTTGGAGGCTGTGCGCCACGGCCCGGAGTTTGTGGTCACCATGCACAACGGCGAAGTGCTCAACGTGCACCTGCCGCGCCCGCCGCGCAATTTCTGGAGCCGCCCACCCTTTGGCTTTTTCTGGACCTTGGGCTTGGCGGCGGTGGCGGTGGCCCTGGCGACCTACCCCATCATCCGCAAGCTGACCCGGCGCCTGGAGCAATTGCAGCGTGGCGTGGAGCGCTGGGGCGATGGTGATCTGTCGGTGCGTGTGCCGGTGAAAGGGCACGACGAAGTGGCCTACCTGGCCGGCCGCTTCAACCTCGCTGCCGAGCGCATCGAAACCCTGATGCAGTCGCACAAAAAGCTGTTGGCCAATGCCTCGCACGAGCTGCGCTCGCCGTTGGCGCGCATTCGCATGGGGGTGGAGTTGCTGGGTGAGCAAGCCTCACCGGCCTTCCGCGACGAGATCAAGCGCAACATTGGCGAACTGGACCAACTGATCGACGAGATCCTGCTGGCCAGCCGGCTTGACTCCAGCGAGGCTGACATGGGCACGCTCGAAAAGGTCGACCTCATCGGCCTGGCGGCTGAAGAGGCCGCCCGCGTGGATGCGGATCTGGAGGCGGCCGAAGGCAGTGGCGAGTTGGTCGTCAACGGCGTGTCCAAGCTGATGCGGCGTGCCGTGCGCAACCTGCTCGAGAACGCGCGCCGCTATGGGCGTGGCGACATCTCGGTGCAGCTGTCACGCCAGGGCCCGATGATCCTGCTGGCCGTGTGCGACCGGGGCCCAGGCGTGCCACCGGAGCAGCGCGAGCGCATCTTCGAGCCCTTCTACCGCCTGCCCGGCGCCAGCGAACGTGAAGGTGGTGTGGGCCTGGGGCTGGCCCTGGTCAAGTCGATTGCCGAGCGCCATGGTGGCACCGTGCACTGCGAAGACCGCGAGGGCGGTGGTGCCCGCTTTGTGCTGACCCTGCCCAGCGCCGGCTGAGGGGCGCGCGCCTCACGTGGGCGCCCGCGCTCAGGTGCCCCCGACGTAGGGGTTGCTCTGGCGTTCGCGCCCGAAGGTGCTCTCGGGTCCGTGCCCGGGGATGAACACGGTGTCGTCGCCCATGGGCCACAGCCGCTGGGTGATGCTGTCGATCAGCTGCTGGTGGTTGCCCTGGGGGAAGTCGGTGCGCCCGATGCTGCCGGCAAACAGCACATCGCCCACAAAGGCCCGTTGGATCTCGGGCGAGTAGAACACCACATGGCCCGGCGTGTGCCCCGGGCAATGCCGCACCTGCAGCGTGTGGCGCCCGATCTGCACCGTGTCGCCGTCGGCCAGCCAGCGCGTGGGCGTGAAAGCCTCGGCCACCGGAAAGCCGAACATGCGGCTCTGCTCAGGCAGACCATCAATCCAGAACTGATCGCCTGGGTGCGGCCCGATGATGGGCAGTTGCAGCCGCCGTGCCAGCTCGCCGGTGCCCCCGGCATGGTCGATGTGTGCATGGGTGAGCCAGATCTGTTCCAGCTTCAGGCCCAGGCGCTCGACTTCGGCCAGCAACCGGTCCAGATCGCCACCGGGGTCGATCACGGCCGCCTGCCGGGTTTCATCGCACCAGACCAGGGAGCAGTTCTGCTGGAAGGCGGTGACGGGGAGGGTGAGGTAGTGGAGCATGGGTGGATCAGGGGGCTGTGAACAAGACAATGAACTGCCGGCCAATGTACCGAACTTCTGGCGGGCAGACATGAACCGCAGCGCTGGGCGGTGTTCACAGATTGGTGGCCGCCAGCACCTCGCTCAGGTCGGTCAGGCCGTGCAGCATCTTCTCGATGCCGTCCTGCCGCAAGGTTTTCATGCCGGCGGCCAGGGCGCTCTGGCGCAGTTCGCTGCCGCTGGCGCGGTGGCGGATCTGGCTGCGGATGGTGTCGCTGCTCAGCATCAGCTCGTGCAGGCCCAGGCGCCCCAGGTAGCCGTGGTGCTCGCAGTGCGGGCAGCCGGCTTCGTGGGCGCGGTACAGCATCAGGCCTTGGCCTTGCGGGCCCTGGTCATGCCTGTGCTGCCAGTGGATGATCTGTCGCTGCACCTCCTCCGTGCTCGGTTGGGCCGTGCCATCGCTGGCGCTGAGCAGGTACTGGCGGGCCAGGGCCTGCAGCGCCTCGGGGGTGGCAGCCTGGGCCTCGCGGCAGTGCGGGCAGAGCCGGCGCACCAGGCGCTGGGCCAGGATGGCCAGCAGCGAGTCGGAGAAGTTGAAGGGGTCGAGTCCGATTTCCAGCAGGCGGCCCACGCTCTCGGGGGCCGAGTTGGTGTGCAGGGTGGACAGCACCAGGTGGCCGGTGAGCGAGGCTTCCACCGCGATGCGGGCCGTCTCCTCGTCGCGCATCTCGCCGATCATGATGACGTCGGGGTCGGCGCGCAAAAAGGTGCGCATGGCCGCGGCAAAGGTCCAGCCGATGCGCGGGTTGATCTGCACCTGGCGCAGGCCCTCCTGGGTGATCTCGACCGGGTCTTCGGCCGTCCAGATCTTGCGGTCCTCGGTGTTGATGTCGCGGATCAGCGAATGCAGGGTGGTGGTCTTGCCGCTGCCCGTGGGGCCGCAGACCAGGATCAGGCCGTAGCTTTTCTGGGCCATGGCGCGCAGCGCCTGCAGGTTGGCGGGGTTCAGGCCGATGCTGTCCAGCGGCAGTGGGCGGTGGCTGCCCAGCAGGCGCAGCACCACGTCCTCCAGGCCTTGCGAGGTGGGCACGGTGACCGTGCGCATCTCCAGGCGCGAGTTGCCGAAGCGCGAGAAGTCGATCTTGCCGTCCTGCGGCTTGCGGTGTTCCGAGATGTCCAGCCCGGCCATGATCTTGAGCCGGGTGACCAGGGCAAAGCGCCAGTGGCAGGGCACTTCCAGGTAGTTGATCAGGCGCCCATCCACGCGCAGCCGGATGCGCACCGGCGCCGGTGCCGGCTGCATCTCGATGTGGATGTCGGAGGCCCGGTGGGCCTGGGCCTCGCTGATCAAGGTGTTGATCAGGCGCACCAGCGTGTTGTCGGATTCGTTGACCTGATCGGCGTCGGTGTGGGTTTCAACATCGCTGCTGGGGGCCAGTTCGCTGGCCAGAGCGTGGGCATTGAGCACCTTGGGCGCGTCAACCGTGGCCGAGGTGCCCGTCGGCCCGGTGCCGCCGGTTTGGCGGGGGTAGAAGCGGGCAATGGTGGGCTGCAGCGTGCCGGGTGCGGCCAGGGCCGGCAACAAGCGGTGCTGGGTCAGAAAGCGCAGCTCATCGAGCAGACGTTGGTCCCAGGGATCGGCCATCAGCAGCACCAGCACCTCGTCTTCGAGCAGCAGGGGCAGCACCGATTCGCGCTCGGCCACATGGCGCGGCACCAGGGCCAGGGCGCTGGGATCGGGCGAGAGCTGGCGCGGGTCGATCACCGGGTCGCCCAGCCAGGCGGCGATGGCGGCCTGCAATTGCGCTTCGCTCAGGATGCCGTTGCGCACCAGGATCTGGCCGAGCAGGGTCTTGTCGTGGTGTTCGCCCGGGGGCGCATTGCGCCTTTGCTTTTGCTGGTGGGCCAGCGCGCTCTCGATGGTGGCGCGCCCCACCAGACCGCTTTGCTGCAGGGCCTCGCCCAGGTGTCGGGCCCGGCTCAGGGTGGGGTGGTGGGCATGCAGGCCGTCCCAGAGTTCGCGGCTGGTGGCCGGACGCAGGGGCGGGTTCACGGAAGAGGCTGGCGGTGCAGTCATGAAGGCGCGATCAAAAAGGACTTGGTGGGTTTCAGGCGCCGACCCTTCTTGTTGGGGCTCTGTCACCTGATCGCGTCCTTCCCGGACCCTGTGCAGCACAGGGTCAGCGCGTAATGTAACTATATGTTAAATCCTGTGTGGGCCGGGGTGCGTCCACTGCAACTGCCGGCGTGTCTGCAGATCGACGCCAAGGCTGAGCAGCGTCATGACCCGCAGGGCGTAGGTGTTGCGCAGCACCTCGGGCCGGAAGAGGACCGATCGGAGGGGCTGGGTCATGGCGAAGCGCCTGGCGCCCACTGAGAGCGTGGGTATCAAGGTTCGATGGCCCGGCTTGCCCAGCGCGTGCGCGCCGGCTTTTGCTGACGGCGCAGGGCACGCTTCAGCGCGCGCGTGGCCCGGCCCAGGGACAGGTCCAGTGCCGTGCGCCAGTCCTGGGCCAGCGTGGTGATGACGACCTCGCCCGCCCCCACCGTGCTCAGGGCCAGTTGGCAGCGCTTGTCGACCCCGCCCCGGGGGCCGTTGACGTCGGAGAGCCGTACCTTGGCCCGCGGCACCAGCGCGCTAAGCCGACGCATTGCAAACCTCACGCGTGCCACGGCCTGCTCGCGCAGCTCGCTGCCGTCGGGGTGGCGTGATTCGAAAATGACCTGCATGACGATCTCCAGTGAGTGAATGGAGACTCGAAGATAGGGGGCGAAAGACTTCAGTAAAAGCAGATAATTTCGCATCGAATATCCCAAAAATACTGAGTTCATCCCATGAGCGCCTCGTTCAACTACAAGCACCTGTACTACTTCTGGGTGGTGGCCAAGGAGGGAGGTATCTCCAAGGCGGCCGAGCGTCTGGGCATGGCGGTGCAGACCATCAGTGCCCAGGTCCGGGAGCTGGAGCGCTCGCTTGGCTATGCGCTGCTCAAGCCGGCCGGGCGGGGCCTGGTGCTGACCGATGCGGGCATCGCCGCCATGCAGCAGGCGGACCAGATCTTCCAGCTCGGCGAGAGCCTGCCCATGCGGGTGCGCGATGCGGTCAGCGCGCCCATGGTGCGGCTGGCCGTGGGGATTTGCGACGGGCTGTCCAAGCTGGTGGTGCGCAGCCTCCTGAACCCGATCATGGAGGTCACTCACCTGCGCCTGCTGTGCCATGAAGGCGAGCTCGACGACCTGCTGGGTGAGCTGGCGCTGCACCGGCTCGATGTGGTGCTGTCTGACCGGCCGGCTCCCGTCAACCCGAACATCAAGCTCTACAGCCATGCCATGGGCACCTCGTCGATCGCCTGGTATGGCACGGCGGCCATGGCCGAGTCCTGCAGCAGACGCTTCCCGGCCAGCCTGGCCGATGTGCCGGTGCTGCTGCCCACGGGCCACACCGCCTTGCGGGCGCGGCTGGATGCCTGGTTCGAGCAGCAGGGGGTGCGCCCGCGGGTGGTCGGTGAGTTCGAGGACAGTGCCTTGCTGAAGACCTTCGGCGCCAGCGGCATGGGCGTGTTCCCGGCCTCGGAGCTGGCCCATGAGGATCTGCAGGCCCACTACCCGGTGCGCCGCATCGGCCCCTGCGAGGGGGTAACCGAGCATTTCTATGCCATCGGCACCGAGCGCAAGGTGCAGCACCCCATCGTGCAGCGGCTGCTGCAGGCCGCGGCCTGAGGGGCGAGGCTGGGCGGGGCCTCAGGCCCTGGGTTGCGGCGCGGCCTTGCGCAGGCTCAGCACCATGGTCAGGGCCAGGATCGCGGCCACCACGCCCAGCGAGACCAGCACCGGCACCTTGTAGACATCGATCAGGCACATCTTGGCGCCGATGAACATCAGGATCACCGCCAGGCCGTAGTTGAGCAGGTGGAACTTGTGGGCCACGGCCGCCAGCAGGAAATACATGGCGCGCAGCCCCAGGATGGCAAACACATTGCTGGTCAGGACAATGAATGGGTCACTGGTGATGGCAAAGATGGCGGGGATGGAGTCGACCGCGAAGATCACATCGGTCAGGGCGATCAGGCAGATCACCATGAACAGGGGCGTGGCGATCCTCTGGCCGTTCTCAACGGTCCAGAAGTTTTCGCCGTCGTAGTGCCGGCTGACGGGCAGCAGGCGGCGCAGCAGCTTGAGTGCCGGGTTGTCGTCGAGCGAGGGCTCCTTGCCAGCCGCCCACCACATCTTGATGCCCGTGAGCAGCAGGAAGGCACCGAAGACATACAGAACCCAGTGGAACTCCGAGAGCAGCCAGCCACCCACCAGGATCATGACGGTCCGCAGCACGATGGCGCCGACGATGCCGATCATCAACACCCGTTTCTGGAACTGCGGCGGCACCGCGAAGTAGGTGAAGATCATCAGGAACACGAAGATGTTGTCCACGGCCAGTGATTTCTCGATCAGGTAGCCGGTCAGGAACTCCAGCGAACGCGTGTGGGCCAGTTCGGTGGAGCCTGTCGTGTCCTTCACCGCCCACCACAGCAGGCCGTTGAACAGAAAGCTCAAGGCCACCCACACCACCGACCAGTTGAGGGCCTCCTTGACCCCCATCTCATGCGCGCCTTGCTTGCGCAGCACGACGAAGTCGATGAACAGCGAGACCAGGACGATGGCTCCGAAGGTGAGCCACAACCAGAGAGGCGCGACGGTTTGCATGGGGGGCCTTGGGTGAGGGTTGACGGGGGATGCGAACTTGGTGTCTGGGAATGTAGTTAATAAATCGGGATATTTCCGTCTTTTTACTTCGTCAAAAACTGAATGAAACTGCGCCACGGCCTGCTGTCACGTGCTCCGGGGATCGGGGCCACATCGCGCGGTTTCAAGCTTTTTCACGCTTTGCGCCATGACAGGCAGAACCGATCGGATCCCACCCGTGGTGGCGGCTGCGTGGGGTGCGCCCGCTGCGCGGCGGGCCCGGAGGCCGCCCCGAAACGACAGAACCCGGGCATCGCCCGGGTTCTGTCTTCGTGCCGGATTGCCAGGCTGGATGCCCAGACCTGTGAGGGCCGGGCCTGGCGGCACCGATCCGTTCAGTCGGCCTGCTGGATTCCGACCAGCACCCAGCCCGCGGCACCAGTGAGAGGCTTGCTGAGGTTCCAGATCTCGTCGAACACCTCGTCGTCGATGCCCGCGCCGTAGCGGATGAAGCCGGTGAAACGCACGCTCACGAGGTAGCGCTGGGCCTCCTGTGCCACGTCAAGCACCTGGGCCTGGAGTTGCAGCACCTCGCCGCGCTGCGGGGCCGGGCCGCGCTCGACCAGCTCCTGCTGCAGTTGGACCAGCAGCTCCGGCGTGGTGAACTCGCGCAGGGCTTCAACCTGGCCGCTGTCATAGGCCGCCTGAAGTCGCACGAAGTTGGCCTTCGCATGGTGTTCGAAGCCCGCCCGGTCGAAGTCGGCCGGCCACGCGGTGCTTGGGGTGGCAGGCTGCAGGGCCGAGCCGATCAGCGAGCCCGAGCCGGTGCTCAGGGGATTCGAGGATGGCGCGACCTTGTAGGCGTTTTCCGGCTGCGTGGCCTGGGGGGTGGTGGCGTAGGGCGCGCCCGCGCCGATGGCAGCTGGCGTGAGCCCGGGCGCCGAGTTGGCGCTGCCGGCAGCCTGGCCGCGCCGGCGCAGGAAGAAGCCGATCACGGCCATGACGGCGACGGCCAGCAGGCCCATCATCAGCATCGACGCCAGTTGCTCGCCAAAGCCGAAATGGGAAGCCAGGGCGGCGATGCCCAGGCCGGCGGCCAGGCCGGCCAGCGGCCCCGCCCAAGAAGGTTTGCGGGCGGCGGCCGTGCCTGCGGCGGCAGCCGGCGCTGCAGGTGCGGCGCTGGGGCTGGTCTGGGTGGCCGGGCTGGACGGTGCCTTGTTCTGCACAGCCTCGCGTTGGGTGCCGACGGACTTGCCGCCGCCCATGCGTTTGGCGGCCTCGGCGTCCATGGAGGCGGTCGCCAGGCCCAGCGACAGCACCACGGCCAGTGCGGTTAAGAGTTTCTTCATGGTCAGCTCCTGGATGAAAAATGATCCTGGGCGCAGCGTACGCAGAAAGACGCTCAAAAAAAAGCTGGGTTTAGTGGATCTTCATTCCTAAAAAACCTGAATCAGATCCGGCGACGGCCTGCCCGTGCAGGCGCATCGTGCGCCGGCCATGGGCTGTGCGGTGTCAGAGCGCCAGTTCGTACTCCACCGTGATCGGCGCGTGGTCGCTGAACTTCTCGCCTTTGTAGATGGCCTCGGTGCGGGCGGTTTCGGCGATGGCGGGGGTGGCCAGGTGGTAGTCCAGCCGCCAGCCCACGTTCTTCGCGTAGGCCTGGCCGCGGTTGCTCCACCAGGTGTAGCAAGCGTCGGTGGTGTCGGACTGCAGGCGGCGGTAGACGTCGACCAGGCCGTCGGCCAGCAACTGGGTCATCCAGGCGCGCTCTTCGGGCAGGAAGCCGCTGTTCTTCTGGTTGCCCTTCCAGTTCTTCAGGTCGGCCTGCTGGTGGGCGATGTTGATGTCGCCGCACAGCACGAAGTCGCGCTGCTGCTTGAGGGCCATCAGGTGCGGGTGCATCAGGGCCAGGAAGCGGAACTTGGCCTGCTGGCGTTCCTCGCCCGAAGAGCCGCTGGGAAAGTAGCTGCTGATGATGGAGAACTTGCGCTGGGGGGTGTCAAAGCGCAACTCGACATAGCGGCCTTCGGCATCGAACTCGCCGCCATCAAAGCCCAGCACCACATCGCTGGGTTCATGGCGGGTGTAGACGCCCACGCCTGAGTAGCCTTTTTTCTCGGCCAGGTGAAAGTGGCCCTTGAGGCTGGCCAGTTCTTCGAAGCGGCCGGCCAGGTCGGGGGCCTGGGCCTTGATCTCCTGCACGCAAATACAATCCGGCTGCGTGGCCGCAATCCAGGCTTCGACGCCCTTGGTGGTGGCCGACCGGATGCCGTTGAGATTGAGGCTGGTTAATTTGAACAAGGAATTCCCCATGGTGGTTGAGAGCGTGCAAGGGTCTGGACAAGACCCGTTGGCCCAGGATTTTGTGCAGTTTGCGGTGGATGCAGGGGTGCTGCGCTTCGGTGAATTCAAGACCAAGGCAGGCCGCCTGAGCCCTTATTTTTTCAATGCCGGGCTGTTTGACGACGGCGCCAAGTTGGGCCGGCTGGCGGAATTCTATGCAAAACGGATCCTGGACAGCGGCATCGAGTTCGACATGATTTTCGGCCCGGCCTACAAGGGCATTCCGCTGGCCGCGGCCGTGGCCATCGAGCTGGCGCGCCTGGGGCGCAACGTGCCCTTTGCCTACAACCGCAAAGAGGCCAAGGACCATGGCGAAGGCGGCACTCTGGTGGGGGCCCCGTTGAAGGGCCGCGTGATGATTGTTGACGACGTGATGTCCGCCGGCACGGCCGCGCGCGAGTCGATCGCCATCATCCAGGCCGCGGGCGCTCAGCCCCATGCCGTGGCCCTGGCGCTGGATCGGCAGGAGAAAGCCACCGAAAACGGACAGGACGTGCCCTACAGCGCTGTGCAATATGTCCGGGATCGGCTGGGTTTGCAGGTTTGTGCCGTTGCCAGGCTGGCGGACTTGTTACAGTATCTGCAGCAAACCGGGCAGGGTGGTTCGGCAGCGGATCACGAGCGTGTTCTGGCCTACCGCCAACGCTATGGGGTGGATGAAGGATAAAGAGTGACGATAAGGGTTTGGGCCGTGATGGGCTTGCTGGCTGTCCAGGGCGGACTGCAGTTGGCCCATGCCCAAGCCATCTTCACCTGCGTGGACGGCAAGGGCCGGCGCATCACCTCGGATCGGCCGATCCCCGAGTGTCTGGACCGTGAGCAGCGCGAGCTCAACCCCAGCGGTACCGTCAAACGCCAGATCCCACCCAGCCAGACGGCTGAGGAGCGCGCCGCCGAAGAGGTGCGTCAGCGCCTTGCCGCCGAAGACCAAGCGCGCATTGCCGAAGAAAAGCGGCGCGACCGGGCCCTGCTGGCGCGCTACCCCAACCGGGCTTCGCACGACGCTGAGCGTGGCGAGGCCCTCAAGCAAGTCGATGAGGTGGTGCTGCTGGCGCAGCGCCGCATCGAAGACCTGAAGGCCCAGCGCAAGGCCATCGACACCGAGTTCGAGTTCTACCGCCGCGACCCGGCCAAGGCCCCGCTGGCGCTGCGCATGCGGCAGCAGGACAACCTGGCGGCCGAGCAGGCGCAGTTGCGCTTCATCGACGAGCAGGGGCAGGAGAAAAAGCGCATCAACCAGCGCTTTGACCGCGAGTTGCAGCGCCTGGGCCAGCTCTGGAGCGGTGCGCGCTGAGCGCGGCCCGGGCCACGGGGGCCCAGGCAGCCACCGGCCTCAGGCCAGTTTGCTCTTGAGCAGTTCGTTGACCTGGCCTGGGTTGGCCTTGCCCTTGCTGGCCTTCATCACCTGGCCGACCAGGGCGTTGAAGGCTTTCTCCTTGCCGGCCTTGTACTGCGCCACGTTGTCGGCGTTGGCGGCAATCACCTCGTCGATGATCTTTTCGAGCGCGCCCGAATCGTTCATCTGCTTGAGGCCCTTGGCTTCGATCACGGCATCCACTTCGCTGGCTTCGCCGCTCCAGAGGGCTTCAAACACCTGCTTGCCTGCGTTGTTGGAGATGGTGCCATCGGCAATGCGGCTCACCAGCGCCGCCAGTTGGGCCGCGCTCACGGGGGCGGTTTCGATGCTGGCTTCGCCGCTGTTGAGGCGGCGCGACAGCTCGCCCATCACCCAGTTGCTGACCAGCTTGGCCTGGCCGCTGGCTTTGGCTGCGGTTTCAAAGTAGGCCGCCATGGCCTTGCTCTGGGTCAGGGTGGTGGCGTCGTACTCGGGCAGACCGTAGTCGGCCACGAAGCGGGCCGCCATGGTGCGCGGCAGTTCGGTCATGGCCGCCTTCACGCGCTGCACCCATTCGTCGGCAATCACCAGCGGGGGCAGGTCGGGGTCGGGGAAGTAGCGGTAGTCGGCCGCGTCTTCCTTGGTGCGCATGGCGCGGGTTTCGCCGGTGTCGGGGTCGAACAGCACGGTGGCCTGCTGGATGGCGTGGCCGTCCTCGATCTGGTCGATCTGCCAGCGCACCTCGTAGTCGATGGCCTGCTGCATGAACTTGAAGCTGTTCAGGTTCTTGATCTCGCGGCGCGTGCCCAGGGGCTGGCCCGGCTTGCGCACCGACACGTTGGCATCGCAGCGGAAGCTGCCTTCTTGCATGTTGCCGTCGCAGATGCCGATCCAGGTGACGATCTTGTGCAGCTCTTTGGCGTAGGCCACGGCTTCATCGCTGGAGCGCATGTCGGGTTCGGTGACGATCTCGAGCAGCGGCGTGCCGGCGCGGTTCAGGTCGATGCCCGACTGGCCGATGAAGTCTTCGTGCAGCGACTTGCCCGCGTCTTCTTCGAGGTGGGCGCGCACCAGGCGCACGGTCTTCTTCTCGTCCCCGAGGAAGAACTCCACCTGGCCGCCCACCACCACCGGGATCTCGAACTGGCTGATCTGGTAGCCCTTGGGCAGGTCGGGGTAGAAGTAGTTCTTGCGCGCAAAAATGCTCTTGGGCGAGATGTGCGAGCCAATGGCCAGGCCGAACTCGATGGCGCGTTCGACGGCGCCTTTGTTCATCACCGGCAGCGTGCCGGGCAGGGCGAGGTCCACGGCGCAGGCCTGGGTGTTGGGTTCGGCGCCGAAGGCGGTGGGCGCGCGGCTGAAGATCTTGCTCTGGGTGGAGAGCTGGGCGTGGGTTTCGAAGCCGATCACGACTTCATAGCCATGCACTAATTTGTTGCTGCTCATGATTGGGCTCCTGCCGGGCCGCCCCAAAGGAGCCCAGCGCCCCCTTGGGGGGCAGTGAATACACGAAGTGAGGAACGTGGGGGCATCACTTCACCCCCTCCGGACGGCGGAGGTGGAAGTCAGTGGCTTGCTGGAATCGGTGCGCTGCGTTCAGCAGGCGGGATTCGCCGAAGTAGTTGCCGATCAGCTGCAGGCCCACCGGCATGCCGCCCTCGCCGAAACCGGCGGGCAGGCTCATGCCGGGCAGGCCGGCCAGCGAGCCGGGCAGGGTGAAGATGTCGGCCAGGTAGTTGGCCACCGGGTCGGCCGATTTCTCGCCCAGCTTCCAGGCCACGGTGGGGGCCACGGGGCCGGCGATCACATCACAGCTCTTGAAAGCCTGCTGGAAGTCGTCGGCAATCATGCGGCGGATCTTCTGCGCCTGCAGGTAGTAGGCGTCGTAATAGCCATGCGACAGCACATAGGCGCCGATCATGATGCGGCGCTTGACCTCGTCGCCAAAGCCTTCGGCGCGGGTCTTCTTGTACATGTCGGTCAGGTCGCCGTAGTCCTTGGCGCGGTGGCCGAACTTCACGCCGTCAAAGCGGCTCAGGTTGGAGCTGGCCTCGGCCGGGGCGATGATGTAGTAGACCGGGATCGACAGCTCGGTGCGGGGCAGGCTGATGGGCACCAGGGTGGCGCCCAGCTTTTCGTACTCCTTCAGGGCGCCATCGACGGCGGCGCGCACATCAGGGGCCAGGCCTTCGCCGAAGAACTCGGCCGGCACACCGATGCGCAGGCCTTCGATCGAGTCGTTCAGGCTGCGCGAGAAGTCTTCGGCCGGCACGTCGAGCGAGGTCGAGTCGCGGTCCGGGTCGGGGCCGCAGATCGCCGACAGCAGCAGGGCACAGTCTTCGGCGCTGCGGGCCATGGGGCCGGCCTGGTCCAGGCTGGAGGCGAAGGCGATCATGCCGTAGCGCGAGGCGCGCCCGTAGGTGGGCTTGATGCCGGTGATGCCGCAAAAACTGGCGGGCTGGCGGATCGAGCCGCCGGTGTCGGTGCCGGTCACGGCCGGGGCCAGGCGCGCCGCCACGGCCGCAGCGCTGCCGCCCGACGAACCGCCGGGCACGCGGCTGCTGTCCCAGGGGTTGCGCACGGGGGCGGGTTGCTCGAAGCCCAGTGGGGCGATGGCCGAGTTCTCGTTGGCCGAGCCCATGGCGAATTCGTCACAGTTGAGCTTGCCCAGGGTCACCGCACCGGCATCGGCCAGGCGTGTGACCACGGTCGCGTCAAAGGGCGACTGGTAGCCGGCCAGCATCTTGGAGCCGGCGGTGCTGGGGAAGTTTTTTGTAACAAAAATATCTTTGTGTGCGATCGGCACACCGTCCAGGGCGCGGGCCTGGCCGGCCGCAATCCGCTCATCGGCGGCCCGGGCCTGGGTCAGGGTGGCTTCTTCGTTCAGGGCGACAAAAGCCCCGAGTTCAGGGGTGGCCTGGATGCGGCCGAGAAAGTGCTGGGCCGCTTCGACGGCGGAGACTTCACGTTTCTGGAGTTGGCGGGCCAGTTCGGCCACGCTGAGGTCGTGCAATGCAGGGGAGGTCATTCGAACGATTCCTTACTCGATCACCTTGGGCACCAGGAACAGGCCCCGCTCCACGGCGGGCGCGCTTTGCTGGTTGGCCTCGCGCTGGTTGGGCTCGCTGGCGATGTCGTCGCGCAGACGCAGGGCCACCTCCTGGATGGCGGCCACCGGGTGGGCCAGCGGCTCCAGACCGGTGGTGTCGACGGCGCGCATTTTTTCGACGATGTCAAAAAAGCCATTGAGCTGGGTGAGCATGCGCTCGCTTTCGGCGGGTTGAAGTTCCAGCCGGGCCAGGTTGGCGATCCGGGCTATGTCCTGAGAGGTGAGGGCCATAGAGTTTGAGCGGGTGGTATCTGAAAAAAGCCGCTGTCGCAGCAGTGTTCCGAGGGGATCGGAGGAAGTTATTCACAGGGGATCGGGTATTATCCCGTCTTTGTCGCGTTACCCCCCAAAGTGCTGGTAATTGAGCTAAAAACCGCTCATTTTGACCCCTGGTGACCCTGTAACTGACCCCGAAAATTGAGGCGACGGCGGGCCGAAGCGCATGCCGTGCCTGAGAGGATTTTGAATGTTTGGAGCCTTCCGTCGGTATTTCTCCACCGACCTCGCCATTGACCTTGGCACTGCCAACACCCTGATCTTTGCCCGCGACAAGGGCATCGTGCTGGACGAACCCTCCGTGGTCGCCATCCGCCATGAAGGCGGTCCGCACGGCAAAAAGGTCATCCAGGCCGTGGGCCGTGAAGCCAAGGCCATGCTGGGCAAGGTGCCCGGCAACATCGAGGCCATCCGCCCCATGAAAGACGGCGTGATCGCCGACTTCGTGATCACCGAACAGATGATCAAGCAGTTCATCAAGATGGTGCACCCGCGCACTTTGCTGGCCCCCAGCCCGCGCATCATCATCTGCGTGCCCTGCGGTTCCACCCAGGTCGAGCGCCGCGCCATCAAGGACGCCGCCGAGGCCGCAGGCGCCACCGCGGTGTACCTGATTGAAGAACCCATGGCCGCCGGCATCGGTGCCGGCCTGCCGGTGTCCGAAGCCAGTGGCTCGATGGTGGTCGACATCGGTGGCGGCACCACCGAAGTCGGCGTGATCTCGCTGGGCGGCATGGTCTACAAGGGCTCGGTCCGCGTGGGCGGCGACAAGTTCGACGAGGCCATCATCAACTACATCCGCCGCAACTACGGCATGCTGATCGGCGAGCCCACCGCCGAAGCCATCAAGAAGCAGATCGGCTCGGCCTTCCCGGGCTCCGAGGTGCGCGAAATGGAAGTCAAGGGCCGCAACCTCAGCGAAGGCGTGCCGCGCAGCTTCACCATCTCCAGCAACGAAGTGCTGGAGGCGCTGACCGACCCGCTCAACCAGATCGTCTCCGCCGTCAAGAACGCGCTGGAACAGACCCCGCCCGAGCTGGGGGCCGACATCGCCGACCGCGGCATGATGCTGACCGGTGGTGGCGCCCTGCTGCGCGACCTGGACCGCCTGCTGGCCGAGGAAACCGGTCTGCCGGTGCTGGTCGCCGAAGACCCGCTGACCTGCGTGGTGCGCGGTTGCGGCATCGCGCTGGAGCGCATGGACCGTCTGGGCAGCATCTTCACGAGCGAATAACACCACCATGTCCGCATCAAGCCGGTTCGTCAGCAAGGCGGCCGGCTTTTTGCGATTCTGGTGACACCTGGGTCTAGCCGAACATGCCTCTGGGAACCCTGGACCGCAACGCGCCGTCGCTCTTCCGGCAAGGGCCAACACCGCTGACCCGGCTGTTGTTCTTCAGTGCCCTGTCGGTGTTCCTGATGGTGGCCGATGCGCGCTTTCACCTGACCCACCCCCTGCGGGCGGCGGTCGATACGGCGCTGTACCCGCTGCAATGGGTGGCCCTGCAACCGGTGCGTGCGGGTCAGTCGGCGGCCGAATACTTTGAATCCCTGCACTCGGCCCAGATGGTCGAGGAAGAGGCCCGCCGCAAGTTGGCCGAGCAGTCGCAGCGCTCCAATCAGGTCGAGCAGTTGTTGCAGGAGAACACCCGCCTGCGCGAGCTGCTGGCGCTGCGCGAGCGCTTCAAGTCCGAGGCCCAGGCGGCCGAGGTGTTGTACGACGCGCCCGACCCCTACACCCGGCGCGTCATCATCGACCGCGGGCAGATCAAGGGCGTGGCGCTGGGCTCGCCCGTGATCGACGAGGCCGGCGTGCTCGGCCAGGTGACGCGGGTCGACCCGCTGCTGGCCGAAGTGACCCTGGTGATCGACCGCGATTTCGCCATCCCCGTGCTCAACACCCGCACCGGCGCCCGCAGCGTGGCCTATGGCGACCCGATCGCCAACGGCGGTGGCCTGGAACTGCGCTACATGCCCGCCAATGCGGACGTGCAGGCCGGCGACCTGCTGTCCACCAGCGGGGTCGATGGCGTCTACCCGCCGGGCCTGCCGGTGGCCCGGGTCGACAAGGTCGAGCGCCGGGCCGATTCGGCTTTTGCGCGCATCCATTGCGTGCCCCTGGGCCTGGTGATGGCCTCGCGCCACGTGATGGTGCTGAGCCCCCTGGGCGACCAGGTGCCGCCACGTCCGCAACCTGAACCCGCCGCGCCGCAGCGCAAGGGAGGCCGCAAATGATGGGCAAAGCCAGCGGCCAGCAGCTGTTGCTGCCGGCCAATCCGGTCTTCATCTGGGGTTCGGTGGTGGTGGGCCTGCTGGTCAACCTGCTGCCGCTGGGCCGCATGCCGGGCATGCCCGATGTGCTGCTGCTGTTGCTGATGTTCTGGTCGGTGCACCAACCCCAGCGGGTGGGCATCGGCGCGGGCTTTGTGCTGGGCCTGGTCATGGATGTGCACCAGTCGGCGCTGCTGGGCCAGCATGCCCTGGTCTATGCCGGCTTGAGCTACCTGGCCACGCAGATGCAGCGCCGCCTGCTGTGGTTCAGCGTGCCCTCGCAGGCGCTGCAGTTGCTGCCCCTGTTCCTGGGGGCGCACCTGATCGAGCTGGCTTTGCGGGTGCTGCTGGGCGGCATCTTCCCGGGGTTCTGGTTCCTGCTCGCCGGCACGCTGGAGGCCTTGTTGTGGCCGCTGACGTCCTGGGTGTTGCTGGCGCCGCAACGGCGCCCGCCGGATCGCGATGAAAACCGGCCGCTATGACCGAGCTGCGCAACGTCGAGGTCGACCTGTGGCGCTTCCGCACCCGCGTGGTGGCGGCGGGCGTGGTGGTGCTGATCTGTTTTTCGCTGCTGGTGGCCCGCCTGATCTACCTGCAGGTGGTGCGCCACGAGGACCTGGCCGAACAGGCTGAGAACAACCGCACGGCCGTGGTGCCCATCGTGCCCAACCGGGGCCTGATCGTGGACCGCAACGGCGTGGTGCTGGCCACCAACTACTCGGCCTACACGCTGGAGATCACGCCCTCCAAGGCCGGCCCGCTGGACGAGGTGATCGATGGCCTGGCCACGGTGGTCGACATCCAGGCGCGCGACCGGCGCCGCTTCAAGAAGCTGGTCGAAGAGTCCAAGAGCTTCGAGTCGCTGCCCATCCGCACCCGGCTGTCTGATGAAGAGGTGGCCCGCTTTGCCGCCCAGCGCTTCCGTTTTCCAGGCGTCGAGATCAAGGCCCGCTTGTTCCGCAACTACCCCTATGGGCCGCTGGCCAGCCATGTGATCGGCTACATCGGCCGCGTCAACCAGAAGGAAAAGGAAGACATCCAGGATTCGGACGACGAGGCCAACTACCGCGGCACCGAGTACATCGGCAAGCTGGGCGTGGAGCAGAGCTTCGAGCGGCAGTTGCACGGCATCACCGGCGTCGAGCAGATGGAAACCTCGGCCGGCGGCCGCGCTGTGCGGCGCCTGGCCAGCCACCCCGCCACCCCGGGCAACACCGTGATGCTGTCGATCGACATCAAGCTGCAGAAGCTGGTGGAAGACCTGTTCGGCGACCGCCGTGGCGCCCTGGTGGCGCTGGACCCCAAGACCGGCGAGGTGTTGGCCTTTGTCAGCAAGCCCACCTTCGACCCCAACCTGTTTGTGGACGGCATCGATCAGGAGAACTGGGCCGCCCTCAACGAGTCACCCGACAAGCCCCTGCTGAACCGGGCCCTGCGTGGCACCTACCCGCCGGGCTCCACCTACAAGCCCTTCATGGCCCTGGCCGCGCTGGAGACCGGCAAGCGCACGCCCCAGCAGACCATCTACGACCCGGGCTATTTCATGTTCGGCAACCACCGCTTCCGCGACGACAAGGAAGGCGGCCACGGCACGGTGGACATGTACAAGTCGATCGTGCAGTCGTGCGATACCTACTACTACATGCTGGCCAACGACATGGGCGTGGACCTGATCCATGACGAGATGCAGAAGTTCGGCTTCGGCTCGCTCACCGGCATCGACATCTTCGGTGAGGTGCGCGGCATTCTGCCCTCCACCGAATGGAAGCGCAATGCCTACAAGCGCCCCGAGCAGAAGCGCTGGTACGCGGGCGAGACCATCTCGCTGGGCATCGGCCAGGGCTACAACAACTTCACCATGCTGCAGCTGGCCACGGCCACCGGTGTGCTGGCCAACAACGGCGTCAAGATGAAGCCGCACCTGGTCCGGCAGGTGACCGATGTGGTGACCCGCCAGTCGCAGGACACACTGCAGGAAATCAAGGCCGAGCTGACCGCCAAGCCCGCCAACATTGCCGTCATCCGCAATGCCCTGGTGGGCGTGAACAGCGAGGGCACCGGGGCCACGGCCTTCCGGGGCGCCGGCTATGTGGCTGCCGGCAAGACCGGTACCGCCCAGGTGGTGACGGTCAAGCAAAACGAGAAGTACGACGCCGCCAAGCTGTCCGAGCGTTACCGCGACCACGCGCTGTACATGGCGTTCGCCCCGGCCCAGGACCCGCAGATTGCCCTGGCCATGGTGGTCGAGAATGCGGGTTGGGGTGGTGCCGCGGCGGCGCCGATCGCGCGCCGGGTGTTCGATTACTGGCTGATGCAGCAATACCCGAGTGAGCAGGACCTGGCCGCGGTGCAGGCCGGCCAGGCCCAGACCCCGATGGGCACCCCGCGCAAGGTGTCTGAGGTGCCCGGCCTGCCCGATCTGTCGCAGGGCCAGTTGCCGGCCCGCGGCGCCAACCATTGACGAACCGGTCTGGCGGGGGCGGGCGCTGACCCGCCGGCCTCAGCGCAGGAAGGCGTCGTAGCCTGTTTTCAGGATCAGGACCGACACCACGGCAATGAACACGCCGCGCACAAAGCCGGCACCGTGCTTCAAGGCCAGCCGCGTGCCCAGCACGCTGCCCAGCACGTTGGCGGCGGCCAGCGGCAGCGCATAGTGCCACCACACATGGCCCTTGAGGCTGAACAGGATCAGCGCGGCCAGGTTGGTGGCGGTGTTCAGCAGCTTGGCGTTGGCCGACGCATTCAGAAAGTCGTAGCCCAGCCAGCGCACCAGCAGGAAGACAAAGAAACTGCCCGTGCCGGGGCCGAAAAAGCCGTCGTAGAAGCCGATCACCAGCCCGATCAGGCTGATCGCCGCGGTTTCATGCAGGCCCGAAAAGCGCGGCGCGTGGTGGCGCCCCAGTTCCTTGCGGGCCAGCGTGTAGATCAGCACACCGATCAGGATCAGGGGCAGCAGGCGGCGCAGGAACTCGGGCGAGATCTGGGTCACGGCCCAGGCACCGGCAAAGGCCCCGGCAAAACCCGCTGCCGCAGCCGGCAGCAGGGTGGGCCAGCGCAGGTTCACGCGGCGCTGGTACTGCCAGGTGGCGATGCCCGTGCCCCAGATCGACGCGCTCTTGTTGATGCCGAAGAGGGTGGCCGGCGGTGTGGTGGGGTAGATGGCAAACAGGGCCGGTACCAGAACCAGGCCGCCGCCGCCGACGATCGAATCGATGAATCCAGCCAGCAGCGAGGCCAGCGATACAAGAAAGAAGTCCATTCGGCGGATTGTCGCATTGCCCGCACGGCCCGCCAGGAGGCTGTGATAAGCCGATCAGCCAATAAAAAAGGCGCCCATACGGGCGCCTTTGTCAGGTTGCGGCAGCTTCTTTGAGCACCGTCCAGATGATGTTCTGGTTGTTTTGAAGGTTTGTCTCCTCGATCCCCCGCCATGACAGGTCACTGTGTGCCCGTCGCGAGTGCATGAAATGTATAACTTTGGACCATTTCGGTGCATTGGGGGTTTCCCTGCCCCCGTCTGTGCACCAGACCCCATGCCGACCCTGGCATGAGTCATGCAGCTTGGGCGCCAGAAGAACCCCTGGAGGCAGGATGCGCGCACGAGTGTTGGGATACAGCAAGGTGGTTGGCAAGATGGTTGGAGCGGTGGGCTGGGCCTGTGCGGTCTGTACGGCCCAGGCCGAGTCGGCGGTGGCGATCACCCGCCCGGGCCTGGTGCCCGAAGCCAGCCTGAACCCGGCCGACACGGCCTGGATGCTGAGTGCCACCGCCCTGGTGCTGCTCATGACCCTGCCCGGCCTGGCCTTGTTCTATGCCGGCATGGTGCGCCGCAAGAACGTCATCAACACCATGGCCAGCGTGCTGGCGGTGGCGGCGCTGGTCAGCCTGTTGTGGCTGGGCCTGGGCTATTCGCTGGCCTTCACGCCGGGCACGCCCTGGCTGGGCAGCCTGGCACGGGCCGGCTTTGCGGGCATGGACTACGTGAAAGACAGCGCCCAGGTCGCGGTCAGCCATTTGGCGCCGCATGTGCCCGAGTCGGTGTTCGCCATGTTCCAGCTGACCTTTGCCGTCATCACGCCGGCCCTGATCGTGGGCGCGCTGGTCGAGCGCATGCGCTTTTCCGCCCTGTTGTGGTTTGCCGGCCTGTGGTCGCTGCTGGTGTATGCCCCGGTGGCGCACTGGGCCTGGGAGCCTGGCGGCTGGATGGCGCAGCTCGGGACGCTGGATTTTGCCGGCGGCACCGTGGTGCACATCAATGCCGGTGCGGCAGGCCTGGTGTGTGCCTATGTGCTGGGGCCGCGCCAGGGCTATGGGCGCGAACCCTTTGAACCCTACAGCCTGGCTTTGACCATGGTCGGCACAGGCCTCTTGTGGGTGGGCTGGTTCGGCTTCAATGCCGGCTCGGCCCTGGCCGCCGACGGTCGTGCCGGCCTGGCCATGCTGGTCACCCACCTGGCCGCTTGTGCCGGTGCCCTGGCCTGGATGCTGGGGGAATGGGTGCGCCGTCGCCGCCCCTCGCTGCTGGGGCTGTGCTCCGGGGTGGTGGCGGGCCTGGTGGCCATCACGCCGGCTTCGGGCTATGTGACGCCGGCCTCGGCCGTGCTGATCGGCGCGGTGGCCGGGCTGGCCTGCTATTGGGGCGCCACCGGCCTCAAGCGCCTGCTGCGTGCCGATGACTCGCTGGACGTCTTTGGCGTTCACGGCATCGGGGGCCTGGTCGGCTGCCTGATGACGGGCCTGTTGGCCAACCCGACGGTGGGTGGTGCCAAGGGGCAACTGGTGGTGCAGGCCCTGGGCGCCGTGGCCGTGCTGGGCTACAGCTTGGTGATGACCTGGGTGGTGCTGGGGCTGACCCGTGTGCTGGTGGGCCTGCGCGTGGACGAGGCCAGCGAACAAGGCGGCCTGGACGTGGCCCAGCACCGCGAGCACCTGGGGGCATGAGGCCCCGACGCTTGATGTGCCCGATGGAATTTGTCTGGAGAACCGCTCATGCTTGCCAGTGAAAAGTTGGCCATCGCGGCCCACCTGCATGTCTTGCTGCGTCGCAAGGCCGGCCGGGTGACGGATACCGAGTGGATGGCCATCAATGCCGACTATGCGGCTGAAATGGTGCGGGTGGCGCGCAGTGCGGCCCAGGAAGGGGCGCACGCCGACCTGGCGGAGTGGGCCGACAAGCTGGAGCAGGCCTGGAACCCCCGGCCTGCGGCGGCCGTGTCGGCGCGTGAGCAGGCGCTGGCGCGGGTGGGCCTGCGCGCCGCCACCCCGGCCAGCCCGCCCGACCCGGAGGCCCCGCGCTACATCGGCGGCCTGCGCTGAACCCGCGCCTGGCCTCAGACCTGCCCCTGACCGCGGTCAGGGCTTGAACTCCACCCACACCTCGAACTGTGCCTCGGCCACCTTCATGTCGGGGGGCGGCGGTGGGTAGCTGGCCGACTGCACCGATTGCAGCGCGGCACGGTCCACCAGGCCCATGCCGCTGCCCACCAGCACCCGGGCGTTGGTCGGGGTGGTGCCGCGCAGCGTGAAGGCCACCCGGGTGCGTCCATGGAAGTCCGCGGCCACGGCCGCCGGTGGGTAGATGAAGGCGGCCTGCACGGCGGCCCGCACCTTGGCGATGTACTCGGGCGAAGGCCCCACCGGGCCGGCGGGCGGTGGAGCGGGGGGCGGCGCCGGTGGTGCGGCCGCTGCCACGGGCGCTGCGGCCTGCACCGGGGGGGCGGCTGCCACCTCGCTGGGGGCGCTGCTCATCGGCAGCGGGGGCGCCGGCACCGACGCTGCGGCCGGGGCGGCGGCAGGGCGAGGCGCGCGCTGCACGGGCTGGGGCGCCGGCACCGGTGGGGGCGGCTTGCTCACCGGCGGTGTTGGCGGTGCCTGGGGCGTGGGGGCGGGGGCCGCCTCGATCTGCAGCGGCAGCACGCGCAGCGGTGGCTCGGCCGGGTGCAGGCTCAGCCAGACCAGCAGGCCGGCCACGGCCGCAGCTTCCAGGGTCAGCGCTGCGCCGAAGGACTGCCAAAGTGGGGTGTGTGCGGGCAGCGGCATGGCGCATGGCCGGGCGGCGGACAGGCTGCTCATGGCTGCACGGTGCGGGCCGCCAGGCCGATCTGGGTGGCGCCGCCCAGGCGCACGGCGTCGATGGCGCCCATCAGCTGCTGCAGGTTGACGTGCTCGCCGCCGGCGATGGTGACGGCCAGGTGGGCGGCGTCGCGTTGCTTGACCAGGGCGGTCAGCTGGGGCGCCGGCAGGCTTTGCCCGTCAACGTGCAGCGAGCCGTCCTCATGCACCTCGACCAACAGTTTGGGCGAGGGCATGGCCGTGGCCGTGCTGCTGGTGGGCAGCTTGCTGAGGTGGCCCGAGGTGGGGATCATCTTCAGGGTCATCATGGCAAAGAAGACCAGCAGGAACAGCATGATGTCGATCATCGGAATGATCTCGATGCGGGCTTTCTTGGTTTCGAAGTAACGCATGGCAGCTCACACGGCCTTCAGGTGCGAGGGGTGCTGCGCAGGCTGCGGGCGGCGGCGGTTCAACAGCATGATCTTGAGGGTTTCGAGCTGGTGCACGATCACCCGCACCCGGGTGCTCAGCCAGTTGAAGAAGATCAGGCCCAGCATGGCGATGAACAGGCCGCAGGCGGTGGCAATCAGGGCTTCGGCAATGCCGCCAGTGACCTGGCTGGCCCCGTTCTGCACGTCGTCCAGTACCGAGAAGGCGCGGAACATGCCCACGATGGTGCCGAACAGGCCCAGCAGCGGGGCCAGGGTGATGACCGTGTCCAGCACCCACAGCGAGCGGTCCAGCAGCGGCACCTCGTGCATCAGCGATTCTTCGACGTGGCCGGCGGCGGTTTCGGTGGACGAATCGATCGGCTCGTTGTCCAAGCTGCGGATCACCCGCACATGCGGCTGGTCGGCATGCTTTTTCAGCAGCACCTGGGTGGCGGGCGCCTGCAGGGCGGGGTCCTCGCGCAGGGCGTTCATCAGGTCGACGCCGGCTTGCTGCATGTTCAGCAGGTGGCGGCTGCGTTCGATGATCACGGTCAGGGCGATCAGCAGCAGCAGGCCCATCAGGTACAGGGTGCCGCCGGAGGCGTTGGCCAATTCAAAGAGTTTGGAGGGGGTCATGTCAGGCTCTGGCTGGGTTGTCAGTGGGGGGGCTCGGAAGGCAGACGGGGCCAGCATGGCTGGCCCCGGTCGGCGGGTGGAGGTCCGTGGGGCCGGGGGCTCCGTGCCTCAGAAGTCGGCGCGGGCCGACAGCATGTAGCTGCGCGGTGCCTGCCACTGGTACTGGGTGGAGGCGCTGCTCAGCGGGCCGCTCACGGCAACCAGGTTCTGCTTGTTGGTCAGGTTGAAGACGCTGAACTGCAGCTTCAGGGCCTTGGCGCCCATCAACGCACCCACGTTCTTGAAGGTGTAGGCCACGTTCAGGTCAGTGTTGTCGATGTGGTTGAGCTTGCTGCCCAGCTTGGCGTTGTACTGCTCACCGATGCGCTTGAAGATCAGCGAGGCGTTCCAGGGGCCGATGTTGTAGAGCGCACCCAGGGCGGTGGTCACGTTGGGGGCGTTGGGCACATCCCCGGTGGGCTGGCCGTTGGCCGCATTGCCGGCCTTGTACTTGGCGCTGTTGACGCCGACGTTGCCGTAGGCGGCCAGGCCCTGGCCGATCATGTAGGTGGCCTCGCCTTCGATGCCCTTGTAGATGGCGCCACCGGCGTTGATGTAGTTCGGGTTGGCGCTGGTGCCGGTGTTGAGCTGCAGGTTGTTGACCGTGATGTAGTAGATGTCACCCGACAGCGTGAGCGCATCCGATTTGTGCACGGCACCCACCTGGTAATTGGTGGTGGTCTGCGGATCGGGGGCGGCGCTGTTGGGCGAGCCCACCCCCAGGAAAGGCACCTGCATGCCCTTGGCGTATTGGGCGTACAGCGAGTTGCTGCCGTCGAGCTGCTGGTTCACGGTCAGGAAGGGCAGCACGGCGTGGTAGGTGTACTGGTAGTCCTGCGGGGTCAGCGATTTCTGGTTCAGGGCCGACTTCAGGCCCATGTGGTACCACATGGTCTTCAGGCCGGGGGTCACGGTCAGGCCCTTGGCGGCGGCCCATTCAAATTCGGCAAAGGGTTGCACCTGGTGCCAGTTCGAGTTCTGCTCGGCAAAGTTGGACGAGGTCACCACGCCGGTCGGGTAAGAGGCGTTGGCGCCAGGCAGTTGCTGGCCGGTGGTCAGGTCGGCCTCGAGGTTGTGGCGCTGGGTGCGCGAGCCCTCGTACCAGAAGCCGGTGCGCAGCAGCCCGGCGTCAAACTGTTTCGTGGCCTTGAACACATCACCCCAGACCCGGTACATGTTGAGCTTGAAGTAGCCCGGCACATCGCCATTGGCCAGGGTGACCGGCTTCTTGAGCAGGTTGGTGAAGCTCAGGCTGGAGTCGGCGCTGCCGTTGTACAGCGACGGGTCCTGGCCGGCCGTGGTGCTGTTGGTGTAGGCATAGGTGTAGGCGTTGTTGTCGATCTCCCAGCCCGAGGCGAGCCGGCTTTGCAGGCGCACATACTCCATGTCGGTCTGCTTGGCGGCGTAGTTGTAGCCGTAGTAGCCCTGGCTGCGCGGGTTGCCGTTCAGGCTGTAGTTCATGCCCATGGCGTTCACCTGGGCGCGCGTCGGGCCGGTGGCGTTGTCTGGCGTGTTGGTCTTCACATCGGCCAGGCTCATGAACAGTGTCAGCAGGGTGCTGTCGCCCACCGGGCGCTGGTACTTGGCAGTGATGTTCTTGTTGACCTGGTCGTTGTGCGTCAGGTAGCCCTTGGCGCCCATGTGCTGGGCATTGAGCTGCAGGGTGGCATCGCTGCCCTCCATGCGGCCGCTTTCGTAGGCAATGCCTTCCAGCACCGTGCCCCATGAACCCACCGAGCCATACACCTGCACCTGCTGCTTTTCCGACGGCGTCTTGGAGAACAGGTTGACGCTGCCGCCGTAGGTCGAATAGCCGATGTTGCTGGCATTGCCCGGGCCGCGTTCTATCACCATGCCGCCGATCACCGAGGCCGGAAAGTAGGCGGTCGAGTGGTGGGTCGGGCCGTTCGAGTCGCCGAAGGGGATGCCGTCGAAGGTGACGTTGTACTCACCGTCCTGGAAGCCGCGCAGGCTCATCTTCTGGTCGGCCAGGCCGGGGCCGTTGGTGGACGGCATCGAGGCCACGCTGGGGGCGATGGCCGTGATGGTGTTGAAGTTGCCGGTGGGCGGGGTCGAGTCTTCGATGAAGGCGCGCGAGATGATGGACTGGGGCTGGGTGGCCTTCAGGCTGGCCTGGGTCGGAGCCACCGAGGCGGCGGTGCCGCGTTCGGCTTTCACAGTCGGGGTGGCGGCGGCGCCGCCGCTGCCGCCGACGGTGCCGAGGTCAACGGTGTCGGCCAGGGCGGCCTGCGAGGCCCCCAGGGAGATCAGGGCCAGCGACAGCAGGCGCGTCAGGGTGCGTGTTGGGAAAGGACAGACGTGGGACATGTTATGAGTTCTTCTGCGAAGGGTGGGATGCGAGGTCAAGCCAAGGGGAACCCCGGGAATCTAGTGAGGCCCCGTGACATGCCGTTGACGTTGTTGTGACAAATGGATACATATCCCCGCCGGACTGGCAGGCGTTAAGCTCTGCGCCTCCTGAGGTTTCCGGTGTGCGAGCGAGAGGGCTGCCCATGACATTGCGATTGAATTGGCTTCTGGCGGGCTGCTGCGCCTGGCTGCTGTCGGCCTGCGCCGCCCCCGAGAGCGTTCTGCCTGCCGCGGCATCTGCTGTGACACCCTCGGTGCCCGCGTCTGCACTAGCGCCGAAGGCGAGCGCCGAGCCGCCGGCCCCGGTGTTTCACTTCACCACCGTGGGCGACAGCCGGCATGACCCGCGCGCCCCGGGCTTGACGGGGCAGGACCGGCGCTGGTTGCAGGCCACCCAGGTGCTGGCGCGCATGACCCGCGAGATGGCTGCGGTGCGGCCGCAGGCCCTGGTCTTCAACGGCGACATGATCATGGGCTACACCCGGGATGCCACCCAGGTCGAGCGCGAGTACGCCTACTGGCGCGGCATGGTGGCCGGGTTGATGGAGCAGGGCACTTACGTGCTGCCGGTGCCGGGCAACCACGAGGTTCAGGTGCCGACCCGGCTGCCCAATGGGCGCACCGAGAAGTTGGCGCAAGCCTGGCTGGAAGATGCCTGGCGGGCCAACATGGGGGACCTGATCCTGGACGAGACCCGCTGGAGCCGGCTCACCGGGCAGCCCGCCCAGGCCTGGAACCGATCCCACGCCCCTGCGCCGGGCAGCGATGGCGTCAGCACACCGCAGCAGCAGCTCAGCTATTCATTCGACGTGGGCGCCGTGCACCTGGCCGTCATCAACACCGACCCGGTCGGCTTCGACAGCTCGGCGCCGGTGCGCTGGTTGCGCGCCGACTTGGCGGCCGCCAAGGCGCGCGGGGCGCAGCACTTTTTCGTGTTCGGCCACAAGATGGCCTATGTGTATGAGTTCCAGGCCGGGGTGGCCGAGCGTGAGGACGGTCTGAACGTGCGACCCGCCTTGCGCGAGGCCTTCTGGGACGTGATCGAAGCCTATGGCGCCACCTACTTCTGCGGCCACCAGCACATCTACCATGCCTCGCAGCCCCGGCTGGCGCAGGGGGGGCGGGCCTGGCAGGTGATCGTGGGCTCGGGCGGCTCGCCCTTTGCGGCCTGGCCCGGGCAGAGCAGCAACCCCTTCGACCGCTTCTATGCCTGGGCGGATGTGAAGGTGTATGCCGACAACCGCGTGCAGATCCAGGTGCTGGGTTTCGACGAGCACTTCGGCCCGACCCAGGTGCTGAAGACCTGGGAGCTGCGCTGAAGAGGCTCAGCTGCGCCCGGTGATCCAGCCGGCGGCGCGCTCGGCCATCATCAGGGTGGGGCTGTTGGTGTTGCCGCTGGTGATGGTGGGCATCACGCCGGCATCGACCACACGCAGGCCGGCGATGGTGCGCCGTGCCTGGCCCGGCTGAGCCACGCCATCGAACACGCGCAGGCGGGAGTCGACCACCGCCTGCGGGTCGTCGGCCCGCCCCATGCGCGTGGTGCCCACGGGGTGGAAGATGGTGGTGGCGATGTCGCCGGCCAGTCGGGCCAGCTCCTCATCGGTCTGGTATTGGGTGCCGGGCTTGAATTCTTCGGGCTGGTAGCGTGCCAGCGCGGGCTGGGCCACGATGCGCCGCGTCAGGCGCAGGCTGTCGGCGGCCACCTGGCGGTCTTCCTCGGTGCTGAGGTAGTTGGGGGCGATGGCGGGGGCTTCGTCGAAGCGCGGGCTTTTCACCAGCACCGTGCCGCGGCTGCTGGGGTTGAGGTTGCACACGCTGGCCGTGAAGGCATTGAAGCTGTGCAGCGGATCGCCGAAGGCGTCCAGGCTCAGGGGCTGCACGTGGTACTGGAGGTTGGGGTGGGGCAGATCGGGCCGGCTGCGCGTGAAGGCGCCCAGCTGGCTGGGCGCCATGCTCATGGGGCCGCTGCGTTTCAAGGCGTACTCCAGGCCGATCATGGCCTTGCCCCACAGGCTGTTGGCCAGGGTGTTGAGCGTCTTCACACCCTGCACCTTGAACACGGCACGGATCTGCAGGTGGTCCTGCAGGTTGTGGCCCACCCCGGGCAGGTCGACCTGGGGCGCAATGCCACGGGCCAGCAGCTCAGGCGCCGATCCGATGCCCGAGAGTTGCAGGATCTGCGGCGTGCCGATGCTGCCCGCGCACAGCACCACCTCGGCACTGGCCCGGGCCGTGACCATCTCGCTGCCGTTCCAGACCTGCACGCCGGTGCAACGCCGGCTGCCGTCGGCCTGGGTTTCAAGCAGCAGGCGCGCCACCTGGGCCTGGGTCCAGAGTTCGAAGTTGGGGCGCGCATAGCAGGTGGGGCGCAAAAAGGCCTTGGCCGAGTTCCAGCGCCAGCCGCTTTTCTGGTTCACCTCGAAATAGCCCACGCCCTCGTTGCTGCCCTGGTTGAAGTCGTCGCTGGCCGGCACCCCCGCCTGCTGGGCCGCCTGGGCAAAGGCGTCCAGGATGTCCCAGCGCAGGCGCTGCTTCTCGACCCGCCATTCCCCGGTGCTGCCGGTTCGACGATGGCCGTGCAGTTTCTCGAAGCTGGCGGGCGACTGGCCTGGGGCGTCCAGCCGCCAGTGGTCTTCGTGCCGCATGAACTCGGGCAGCACCTGCTGCCAGCGCCAGGCGTCGTCACCCGTCAGTTCGGCCCAATGCTCGTAGTCGCGGGCCTGGCCGCGCATGTAGATCATGCCGTTGATGCTGCTGCAGCCGCCCAGGGTCTTGCCGCGCGGGTAACGCAGGGTGCGCCCGTTCAGGCCGGCGGCCGGCTCGGTCTGGTAGAGCCAGTCGGTGCGCGGGTTGCCGATGCAGTACAGGTAGCCCACCGGGATGTGGATCCAGTGGTAGTCGTCCTTGCGCCCCGCCTCGATCAGCAGCACCCGGCGCTGGGGGTCGGCACTGAGCCGGTTGGCCATCAGGGCGCCCGCCGTGCCGGCGCCGATCACGATGTAGTCGAACAAGGCCTCGGCGGTGGTGGTCGGGGCGGTGGCTTGGCTCATGGTGTCTCCGTGGGCGTTTATTTGCCAATCTCATGATTCGTTGGCGGTGTGGGCTGCAGTTTCGGGCAGATTGGCCGATGAATCCAATGAGTTGTTCAAAACTGTCTTATAAGAACGGCAAATATCAAAAAGGGATTGCACCCATGTCACCGTCCCTCATGACCGACCCCCAAAGCCTGCGCGCCTTCGTCATGGTGGCCCGCGAGGGCAGTGTGTCGCGGGCGGCGGCACGCCTGCACCTGTCGCAGCCCGCGGTCAGCCTGCAGCTCAAAGCCCTGGCCCAGGCCACCGGCTTGAGCCTGTTCAGCCGCAGCCCGCGCGGCCTGGTGCTGACGGCCGATGGCGCGGCCTTGCTGCCCCAGGCCGAGCGTGCCTTGGGGGCCCTGGTCGATTTTGCCCAGGCGGCCCAGCGCCTGCACACCACGGTGCGCGGCAGCCTGCGCATCGGCACCATCCTCGACCCCGAGTTCACCCGCCTGGGCGCTTTTCTCAGGCACCTGGTCGAGGCCGCTCCGCAGGTGCGCACCGAGCTGCGCCAGGCCATGAGCGGCGATGTCTGGGACGCGGTGCAGCGCAATGCGCTGGATGGGGGCTTTTACCTGGCCGAGCCCGACCAGCCGCCGCCCGAGCCCCTGGCCCAGCTCACCCTGACGCGGTTCACCTACCGGGTGCTGGCGCCTGCAGGTTGGGGGCCGCAGGTGCAGGGGCGCGGCTGGAGGGGGCTGGCGGCCCTGCCCTGGCTGGCCACGCCCCCGGCTTCGGCCCACCACCGGCTGCTGGCGCGGGTCTTGGGGGCTGGCTCGCCCGCAGGCCTGGAGCCCCGCTGGGTGGCCCTGGTGGACCAGGAGTCCAGCATGCTGGACCTGGTGCGCTCCGGCGTGGGCCTGAGCCTGGTGCGTGATTCGATTGCCATGCGCGAGAGCCAGGCCCGGGGGCTGGTGATTGCCGATGCGGTCAGCCTGGACTGCGACCTGGCCTTTGTCTACCCGGCGGCCCGCCGCGACGACCCGGTCCTGGCCTGCGCCTGTGCGGCCCTGGCGGCGGTCTGGGCTTGAGGGTGTGGCCAGGGCGTGTTGTCCGAACGTCAGTTTTGTGTTGCTTTGCAACCTATTTGCTCTCGTGCCACCGCCGCCTTGAGAGCCCGGGCTGGCTGGCGTTACGATGTGCCAGTTTTGCCCCAATCTTGCCTTGTGACCGACGCTGCCCTGTCTCCTCCCAGCCTTGCATGGCGCGATACCGCCCAGGGTCGCTGTGCTGCGCCCGTGGGCCACTGGACGGCGGCGGCGCTGGCCGATCGAGGGGTGGCTCGCCAGCTGCTGCAGGCCTTGGCGCCGGCGGGCGGTGGTGAAGCCGGAGCGCTGTCCTGGGATCTGAGCGGGCTGCAGCGGCTGGACCATGTGGGCGCGCAATTGCTGTGGCGCCAATGGGGCATGCAGTGGCCGGCGCAGTTGCAGGTCGATGCCCTGCAGCGCCAGATGCTGGAGCGTGTGGCGCGTTTGACCCTGCCGCCTGGGCAGCCCCGCACCGAGCCCTCCAGTGACGGCACCCGGTCGGCCATCGACCACCTGGGGGTGCGGGTGCTCAAAGGCTTGGGCCATGCGCGCGACTATGTGCGCATGCAAGGGCAGCTGTTGCTCGATTTCGTCCAGCTGCTGCGGGCCCCGCGTGACGCTCCCTGGCGTGATCTGTCTGGCCATCTCTACCAGATGGGGGCCACGGCCATGCCGATCACCGCACTGGTGGGTTTTCTGATCGGCGTGGTGCTGGCCTACCTGATGGCGCTGCAACTGCGTCAGTTCGGGGCCGAGGCCTTCATCGTCAACATTCTTGGCATTTCGCTGATCCGGGAGCTGGGGCCTTTGCTGGCCGCGATCCTGGTGGCGGGCCGCTCGGGTTCGGCCATCACGGCGCAGATCGGGGTGATGCGGGTGACCGAGGAACTGGACGCCATGCGGGTGATGGGCATCGCCCATGGCTTCCGCCTGGTCATGCCGCGGGCGCTGGGGTTGGCGATCGCCATGCCGCTGATCTCGGTGTGGACCACGCTGGCCTCGCTGGCCGGCGGCATGCTGGCCAGCGATCTGGCGCTGAAGGTCACGCCGGCGTTTTTCATGCAGGCGCTGCCAGCGGCCGTCGAGGCCAGCAACCTGGCGCTGGCCACGGGCAAGTCGGTGGTGTTCGGCATCCTGATCGCGCTGGTGGGTTGCCATTACGGCCTGGGCGTCAAGCCCAACACCGAAAGCCTGGGGCAGGGCACCACGGCTTCGGTGGTGACCTCCATCACCGTGGTGATTCTGGTGGACGCGCTGTTCGCCATCCTGTTCAAGGATGTGGGCATCTGATGGACGCGACAGCCATGCCTTCTGCCACGCCCGTTCTGTCAGCCGGCGCCGCACCCGTGGTCGATATCCAGGGCCTGTGGACCGTGTTCGGCCGTGGCAAATCCGAGGTGGTGATCCACCGTGACCTGGCCTTGCAGGTGCGCCGCGGCGAGGTGCTGACCCTGGTCGGAGGCTCGGGCACCGGCAAGACCGTGCTGCTGCGCCAGATGCTGGGCCTGGAGCACCCTGCCCGGGGCAGCGTGCAGGTGCTCGGGCAGCCCGCGGCCGAGCTGGGCCGCCACGGCGCCTCCAGCCGGGTGGGCATGCTGTTTCAGCAGGGCGCCTTGTTTTCGGCTTTCAGCGTGCTGGACAACATCGCTTTTGCGCTGCGTGAGCTGGGCACCTTGCCTGCCGACGTGGTGACCGACGCCGCCTATGTGAAGCTGCAGATGGTGGGCCTGGGCCCCCAGCATGCGCACAAGCGGCCCTCCGACCTGTCGGGCGGCATGATCAAGCGGGTGGCCCTGGCGCGTGCGCTCATCATGGACCCGCCCCTGCTGCTGCTGGACGAGCCCACGGCGGGCCTGGACCCGCATGCCTCGGACGACTTCTGCGACCTGCTCAAGGACCTGCACGCCGAGCTGGGCCTGACGGTGATCATGGTCACGCACGACCTGGACACGCTGTTTGCGCTGTCCACCCGGGTGGCCGTGCTGGCCAGCCAGAAAGTGCTGTTCACCGACACACCGCTGGTGGTGGCCGGCCTGGACCACCCCTTCATCCACGACTTCTTCCAGGGCGAGCGCGGGCGCCGGGCCATGGCCCCGGCCCCTACCCAGGCCTCTTCCCAGGCCTCTCCCACGCTCTGAGCCCACGTTCGAGGAACACCGCACATGGAAAACAAATCCCACGCCATGGCCGCCGGCACCTTCGTGCTGGTGGTCACCCTGCTGCTGCTGTCACTGGGCTTCTGGCTCACGCGTGACAAGGGGCGATACCAGTCCTGGGAGCTCTCCACCCGCGACAGCGTCACCGGCCTGCAACCCCAGGCCCCCGTGCGCTACAAGGGGGTGGCCGTGGGCAAGGTCACCCAGATCGGCTTCGACAACGAAGCCAAAGGCAATGTGCTGATCCGCATCTCTGTGGAGGAAAAGACCCCCCTGACCGCCACCACCTTTGCCACCCTGGCCTACCAAGGGGTCACGGGTCTCGCCTATGTGCTGCTGGACGATGCCGGCCAGGCCCAGGAGCCCCTGCCCAGTGGCGAAGACGGGCTGCCGCGCCTGCCCCTGGTCACCTCGCAACTGGGCAAGCTCACCGAGCAGGCCCCTGAGCTGCTGTCGCAGATCCAGGACGCCACGCAGCGCATCGCGCAGACCTTGTCTGACGACAACCAGAAGCGCCTGTCGCAGATGCTGGGCAACATCGGGCAGGCTGCGGCCAACGTGGCCGAGATCACCGCCACCCTCAATGGCACGGTGAAGACCCATGTTGAGCCTGCGCTGGCGGCCGTGCCGGCGCTGACGCGGGACGCCTCCCAGACCCTGAAGGCCGTGCAGAACAGTGCCGCCGAAGTGGGGCGCATGTCGGGCGAAATCGCGCAGACGGCCCATCGCCTGAACGAGAAGGACGGCCCGCTGGACCGCATCGCCCAAGGCACCGAGGCCCTGTCCCATGTCACCGACACCCTGGGCTCGACCACATTGCCACGGGTCAACCGCTTCACCGAAGACAGCGCCCGCGCGGCGCGCCAGCTGGGGCGCACCGTGACCGGCATCAACGACAACCCCCAATCGCTGCTGTTTGGCCATGGCCAGGTCGAGCCCGGCCCGGGTGAGCCCGGTTTTCGCGCCCCGGCCGCCCTGAGCCGCCCGTGAACCTGATCCAGGAGAACCTTGTCATGACCCCCTATTTGAAGGATCGCCGGGTACTGTCGGCCACCTGGGCTGCGGCCCTCCTCTTGCTGGGCGGCTGTTCGGCCCTGCCTGAACGCCCGGTGCGCCCTGCCCAGTACGATTTCGGCCCCGGCCTGGCGCAGGCCGATGCCGCCACGCCGCCGGCCAAGCCCTTGCCCGTGCTGGCGCTGGCCGACCTGGAGCCCGTGGGCGTGTTCGAGGGGTCGAGCGCCGTGCTGTACCGCCTGGCCTACGCGGGGGACCAGCAACTGCGCCCCTATGCGCAGGCCCGCTGGACCTTGCCACCGGCGCAGCTGATCCGGCAGCGCCTGCGCGATCATCTGTCGGCGCGTTACACGGTCATGAGTGCGGGTGAGAGTGCGGCGCTCAAGCGTGCCGACAACCAGCCTGTGCGGGTGCTGCGCCTGGAACTGGAAGAGTTCACCCAGGTGTTTGACAGCCCCAGCCAAAGCCAGGCGCTGGTGCGCCTGCGCGCCACCCTGGTCGACAACAGCCCTGCGGGGGAAACGCTGTTGGCCCAGCAGGTCTTCACGGCGCGCGAGCCCGCAGCCAGCGCCGACGCAGTGGGCGGTGTGCTGGCGCTGACACGGGCCACCGATCAGGTGGCACACACCTTGGGGCAGTGGCTGGAGCGGGCCCGCTGAGCGTCGGACGGGTGGCCCCCGGTCCGGGACACCCATCCTGGGCCGCAACCGGCCTGGCGTTTGAAAATGATTTGCCTGAGCTCGCTGGGGCGTCAACCTGCCGATGGGTCCCTTCGTTGAGTCCATTGGTGCAGGTAGCTTGATCGAAGGTTGCCTGGACTGGATCTGCGGCGGGGGAACTTCGTCTGCCGCCTATCATCCACTCACATCAATGAGGGCGATCACGCCCCGAGGGAGCCCCATGTCAGACACCCGGAAGAATGCACCGCCCAAGGGTGGCGCCACACCCCAGACACCGCCCGCACGGGCTGCACTGCCCTCGGCCGAAGCCGATGCGCAAGCCACGTCGGGTACGCCGGCCTGGGCCAAGGCCTCGGTGGCCTGGCCCTTCAAGGCCGCGCCCTCGCTGGCCCAACGCACGCGCCGCAAGCCCTGACAGGCTGGGCGCTGGCGGCGCCCGGTGCCTGGCAGGGCCTTGGCGGCCGCTGGCTGACCTGGATCAAATCCTGGGAGAGCGCTCGCGCTTATGCTGCCGCGATTGCGCACACCCGGAGAACCCTCATGAACCAGCTCGAATGGAGCGACGCCCTGTCGCTGGACCTGCCTTTGATGGACGACACACACCGTGAATTCGTCGATCTGCTGGCGGTCGTGGCCTCAGCCCCGGACGACACCCTGTTGCAACACTGGCAGGCACTGGTGGACCACACCGATGACCACTTCGGCCGTGAAGACCGCTGGATGCAGGACACCCGGTTCTCATCGTCCAACTGCCACACCATGCAGCACAAGGTGGTGTTGCAGGTGATGCGCGAAGGGGCGGTGCGCGGCGCTACAGGCGATCTGGCCGTGGTGCGTCAAATGGCCTCCGAGCTGGCCATCTGGTTCCCGCAGCATGCGCAATCGATGGATGCGGCCTTGGCCCTGCACCTGCGCCGCGTGGGCTATGACCCCGAAACCGGTGCGGTGGCGTCACCCGATGCCCTGCCCCAGGGTGAGATCCATGGCTGCGGCGGGTCGACCTGCTCCGACACCGCGGAGGAAGCGCTGGCCGCCTGAGCGCCGCTGTACCTCAGGGCCTGGGCCCTGATTCAACACAAAAACCCGCCGAGGCGGGTTTTTTGTTGTCTGTTCGATGTTGTCTGTGTGTGCCTGAGCTGGCCTTGTGGGAGGGGCTCAGGCAACAAAAAAGCCAGCAGGCTTGCACCTGCTGGCCTCAACTGGGCGAATGCGGCGAGTTTTTAGAAACGCCAGCCCAGACCCACACCCACCAGCAGGGGGTCCACCTTGAAGGTCCCCAACTTGCTGCCAGCGGCGCTCACATCCGTACGGATGTAAACCTTTTTCACGTCGAAGTTGACGTACAAATTCTTGCCCACCGGAATGTCGACACCGACTTGCAGGGCGGGGCCGAAGCTGTTGCTGTCCACGCTCACGCCTGCGGGCAGGTTGATGTCGCTCAGGCGGGTGTAGTTGATACCGGCGCCGACGTAGGGCTTGAAGCCATTCATGTCGAAGTGGTATTGCAGCGTCAGGGTCGGCGGCAGGTGCTTGAACGAGCCGATGGCGGTGCCCTTCGAGTACAGCGTCTGGCTTTGCGGCACGGTCAGGATCAACTCGGCAGCGATGTTCTTGTTGATGAAGTAGGTGAAGTCGACTTCAGGCAGCCACTTGTTGTTGGTCGACAGGCCCAGGCCGGTCGTGTCGCCATTGGAGGCTTGCAGATTCACGGCGCGGGCGCGCACCAGCCAGGGGCCTTCGGCTTGCTGGGCGAAGGCCGCGCCAGACATCAGGGCACACAGAGCGGCGACAGCCATCACTTGCTTTTTCATGGTGTTCTTTCTCACATCACCGGGGACGGCCCCCGTATCGCTATTAAATTCAAATCACCCCGGTCAAACCTTGCGGAATGTCAAATTCAAAACCGACTCGATGCCGGGGGTGCCATTTGTTTGCGCTGTATCAAGTTTGTAGCGCTTGCGCTTTTGACCAGGTCCTGGCGGCTGTGCTTGTTCTCAGCCCGGCAGCAGCGCCCGCACGGGGGCCGTGGCGCCCAGGCTGAAGGTGGCCACGGTTTGGGTCAGCCGTTCGGCCTGCTCGCGCAGGCTCTGTGCGGCCGCAGCTGACTGTTCCACCAGGGCAGCGTTTTGCTGCGTCATCTGGTCGAGTTGTCCGACCGAGCTGTTCACCTGGGAAATGCCCTGGGATTGTTCGGCCGCCGCCGCCGCAATGTCGGCTACCACCGTGGTGACACGCTGGACTGCACTGACGATGTCTTCCATGGTGCGGCCCGCTTCATGCACCTGGCGGGTGCCGTCTTCCACCCGCTCGACGCTGCTGGTGATCAGGCCCTTGATTTCGCGGGCGGCTTCAGCGCTGCGTTGCGCCAGGGTGCGCACCTCGCTGGCCACCACGGCAAAGCCGCGGCCTTGCTCGCCGGCTCGGGCGGCCTCCACCGCGGCGTTCAGCGCCAGGATGTTGGTCTGGAAGGCGATGCTGTCGATCAGGCCGGTGATGTCGGCGATGCGGCGCGAGCTCGCATTGATGGCTTCCATGGTGCTCACCACCTGGGCCACCACAGCCCCACCATGCGAGGCCACCTCGGTGGCGTGGGAGGCGAGGTCGCTGGCGGTGTGGGCGGCGTCCGCGGTCTGCTTCACGTTGCCGGTGAGCTGCTCGATCGACGAAGCAGTGAGCTGCAGGCTGGCAGCGGTCTGCTCGGTGCGCACCGACAGGTCGTGGTTGCCGGTAGCGATTTCGGCGCTGGCGGTAGCGATGCTGTCGGCAGACTGCCGAATACCCAGGATCACCCGGGTCAGCGAGGCCTGCATGGTGCCCAGGGCCTGCAGCAGGTGGCTGGTTTCATCCCGGCTGTCGCTGCTGGCGAGTGGGTGTTGGGGCAGCGGACTGAGGTCGCCGGAGGCCACCTGTTGCGCGACCTTGAGGGAGCGCGACACAGGTTGGGTGATGCTGCGCGTGATGAGCACCGAACAGGCCACCCCCACACCCAGGCACAGGCTGCCCAGCAGCCACATCAGGTGGCGCGCGCGGTCATTGGCTTCGCGGATCGGAGCGGCCGCCTGGTCGAGGGCCTTGCGTTGCATTTCAAGCAGGGTCTTGACGCGTTCCACGTACCGGCTGGCGGTGGGCAGGAAGGCGCTTTCCAGCAGTTTGTCGGCCTCGGCGGCCTGACCCTCGCGCTTGAGGCGGATCACATCGTCGCGCGCTGCCACGTAGCCCTTGCGCAAGTCCGAGATCTCTGCGAACAAGCGCTTTTCCTCGGCGCTCACCATCAGGCCTTCCACCTGCTTCTGGATGGCGGTGGTGTCGGCGGCCGATTGTTTCTGCTCGTCGGCAAAAAAGGTGGCCAGCGAAGGATCGGTGCTTTTCGCAATAGCGGTTGTGCGGCGCACCGCGCTGTGAATCAGGCGGTACCAGTCGGAGATCAGCCGCTCTTTGGCCAGGGGTTGGTCGATGATGGCCTGGGTGGATTCGGTGGCGGTCTGCAATTGCCAGTTGCCCAGGCCGGTGTTGAGCAGCGTGAGCAGCAATAAAAGGCCGAAACCCAGCGCGAGCCGGGTGCCAATGGGAAGTTTCTGCATGGGTAGGGTCCTGTGACTGCGACGCGGCCGGGGGCCCGGCGGCTTGAACCGGCTTGCCGGTTGGGATGGCCGGTCAGGCGGCGTCTCGGTGATTCTAGAAACGCAAGCCATGCACCGCTTGGGTGCTTGGGGTTTCCTTGACCGATATCAATCGCAGGCCTGATGAGCCGTTGGCTCAGCGGCTCATCAGGATGGGGAACAGTTTGCCCAGGCCGTCGGCCATCACTTCCACCGACAGGGCGGCCAGGATCAGGCCCATGAGTCGGGTCATCACGTTGATGCCGGTCTTGCCGAGGAAGCGGGCAATGGGCTCGGCCAGCGAAAAGCACACGGCCGTGGCCAGGGCGATCACGGCTCCGTAGCCCACCAGGGCGGCATGCTGCCAGAAGGTGTGGGCCTTGTCGGCATAGATCACCACGGTGGACATGGTGGCGGGCCCGGTCAGCAGCGGGATGGTCAGGGGGACGACCGCGATCGAGGCCCGCGCGGCCGCGTCATTGACCTCGTCGGCGTTCGACTTGGCTTCGGCCGGCTGGGCGTTGAGCATGTTGATCGAACCGATCAGCAGCAGCGTGCCGCCCCCGACCTGGAAGCTCTGCAGCGAGATGCTGAAGAAATCCAGGATCTGCAGCCCCAGGATGGCGCTGATGGCGATCACGGCAAAGGTGCTGATGGCCGAAATGCCAATGGTGCGTCGGCGTTGGGCGGGCGTGAAATCCTGGGTGTAGTGGATGAAGAAGGGAACAATCGCCAGTGGGTTGACGATGGCGAGCAGGGTGACAAGGGGCTTGAAGTCCATGCGCTTGAGTCTCGCACATCGACCTTTCAGAAACCATTCACCGATACACGGTGCTTTCCATGAGTCAGCTGGCGGATTCCTTGGGTGCAGCGGTCGATGCGGTGGCTGGCTCGCGGCGGCGGAACATGCCGTAGCCTTCCATGTGCAGCACCTTGTCACCATGCTGGTTGAACATCTCCCACTGGGTGCGCACCAGGCCCACGTCGGGGCGTTTGCTCATGGGGCGGCTTTCCAGCACCGTGTGCTGCAGCCTCAGGGTGTCGCCCGGAAACACCGGTTTGAGCCACTTGATGCCCTCCAGGCCCGGTGAGCCCAGGCTGGACGATTCACGCAGGAAGTTGGTCACCATCAGGCGCATGGCCATGGAGCAGGTGTGCCAGCCGCTGGCACACAGCGCCCCGAACACCGAGGCCTTGGCGGCTTCGTCGTCCAGGTGAAAGGGCTGGGGGTCGAACTGGCTGGCGAAGGCGATGATGTCTTCGCGGCTGGGGCTGATGGTGCCCAGGTCTCGCTGAAAACCGACGTGCAGGTCTTCCCAGTAAAAGCGGAGGGTGGGTGGCGATTGGGTCATGGGTGGTGGGTGTAAGCGCGTTTTGAGTGGCTCAACGGCCACCGGAAACGTCCAGCAGCGACATGGTCGTGTAGCTTGCCGCGTCAGACAGCAACCACACAATCGCCTGCGCGACTTCTTCGGCACTGCCGCCGCGCTGCATAGGCACCTGGTGGGCCAGGTCGCGCACCCGGTCGGGCAGCCCGCCCGAGGCGTGGATGTCGGTCTCGATCAGGCCGGGGCGCACGGCATTGACGCGAATGCCCTCGGCCGCCACCTCCTTGGCCAGGCCGATGGTGAAGGCGTCCACCGCGCCCTTGGCGGCGGCGTAGTCCACATACTGCCCCGGTGAGCCCAGGCGGGCGGCCGCGCTGGAGACGTTGACGATGGTGCCGCCCTCACCGCCGTGTCGGTGGCTCATGCGGCGCACGGCCTCGCGGGCGCACAGCATGGTGCCGATCACGTTGATGTCGAACATGCGCCTCCAGCGGGCCACGCTCATGTCCTCGACCCGGGCGGTGACATCGACCACGCCGGCGTTGTTCACCAGGGCGCTCAGTCGCCCCAGTTTGGCGTCGATCTTGGCGAACATGCCCAGCACCTGGGCCTCGTCGGCCACGTCGGCCTGCACCGCCACCGCCTGGCCGCCGCCCGCGCGGATCTGGCGCACCACTTCGTCCGCGGCCAGGGAGTTGGCCGTGTAGTTCACGGCCACTGCGTAGCCCTGCTGCGCCGCCAGCAAGGCCGTCGCTGCACCGATGCCACGGCTGCCGCCGGTGACCAACACTACTTTGCTCATATCCATGTCTCCAGCCAGATGGGGTCAATTGGGGTAAAAAGCCGCCTGTGCCCGGCGACGCGTGTTCGCGCTATTTTGCGTCGGGCGTCGGCAGGGCTCGGTTTTTGTCGGGCTTGCCGCGGGCCATCCACTTTCCAACAGGAGTTTTCCATGGGTCAATTCATCGATCTGAAGGCCGCTGACGGCCATGTGTTCCCCGCCTATGTGGCGCAGCCTGCCGGCACGCCCAAGGGGGCCGTCGTGGTGCTGCAGGAGATCTTTGGCGTCAACTCGCACATCCGCTCGGTGGCCGACGGCTATGCCGCCCAGGGCTACCTGGCCGTGGCGCCGGCCACGTTCGACCGGGTCAAGCCCGGGGTGGAGCTGGGCTACGCCGAGGCCGACATGGGTGAGGGTTTGGGCTACAAGACCGCTGTCGAGGCCCTGCCTGCACCGGGCGTGATGCAAGACATCCAGGCCGCCATCGACCATGCGGCCAGTGCAGGCAAGGTGGGCATCGTGGGCTATTGCTGGGGTGGCTTGCTGGTCTGGCGCGCGGCGGCAGCTTTGACCGGCCTGAGTGCGGCCGTGGCCTATTACGGCGGCGGCGTGACCACCCCTGCCGAAGTGGCGCGCCAGCCGCAGGTGCCGGTGCTGGCGCACTTTGGCGACCAGGACCACTGGATCCCGCTCGACTCGGTGGAGGTCTTCCGGGCCGCCCACCCCGAGGTGCAGGTGCATGTCTATGCGGCCAACCACGGTTTCAATTGCGATCAGCGCGGTTCCTATGACGAGGCTGCGGCCAACACGGCGCGTGAGCGCTCGCTGGCCTTCTTTGCGCAGCACCTGGCTTGAGGGGCGATGGCGCTGGTGCGGTGACAATCATCGCTTCAGCGCCACCTGACCACCCTGCGTACAGCCATGAGTTCCTTGCCCCCCGCCGATGAGGCCCTGCCTCTGTTTCCTCTGCAAACCGTGTTGTTCCCGGGGGGCTGGCTGCCGCTGCAGATCTTCGAGGTGCGCTACCTGGACATGATCGGCCAGTGCCACCGCGAAGGTCGTCCCTTTGGGGTGGTGTCCTTGCTGCAGGGGCAGGAGGTGCAACGTGCAGGTGATTCGGCCCCTGAGGCCTTTCAGCCGGTGGGCACCCTGGCGCACATCGTGGGGTTGGAGCGGCCTCAGCCCGGGCTGATGGTCATCCGCTGCGAGGGCGGGCAACGGTTTCGCCTGGCGACGCCGCAGCGTCTCAAGCATGGGCTGTGGGTGGCGCCGGTGGCCGAGTGGTTGCCGGCCGATCCGTTGGTGGCGGTGCCTGATGACCTGTTGCATGTGCAGCGTGCGCTGCAGACCCTGGTGGCCCAGGGCGAGGCCGAGGTGCAACGCCAGCCGCAGGCCGGGTTGGAGCTGCCGGTGCGCCAGCCCTACCAGTGGCACGACGCGGGTTGGCTGGCCAACCGCTGGTGTGAGCTGCTGGGCTTGCCGGCGGCCCAGATGCAGCAGTTGATGAGCCTGGAAAGCCCCTTGCTGCGCCTGGAGCTGGTGGCCGATCTGCTGGAGCGTGACCACGGCCTGACGCCCCCCGCTCCGCAATGAGCCGTGCGGTATGGCCCGGCCCGGCTCAACGCCGGGTTCTGGCCAGGTATTGCTTGCGCCAGAACACCACGATCAGTCCCAATGCAATCAGGCCCATGGAGCCCATGGCCCACCAGAAGCCGGTCTCCCGGTGTACCAGGGGGATGAATTCGAAGTTCATGCCGAAGATGCCTGCGATCAGGTTCAGGGGCAGGAACACGGCGGTCAGCGCCGTCAGGGTGCGCATGATGTCGTTGGTGCGGTTGCTCTGGGCCGAGAAATGCATCTGCACCGCGGTCTCGGCACTTTGCTCCAGCCGGCGCACATGGTGCACCACGCGCTCGATGTGCTCCAGCACGTCGCGGCTGCGCACTTTCAGCAGATCCCGCTCTCGCTGTTCGGCCGGGGTGTGGGCGTCGGGCCGGGTCTCCAGGGCATCGATCCAGTCCTGGATGGCGGCGCGCTGGTCCTCGCAGATTTCGTCGAGCTGGTGCAAGGACAGGCGTGCCTCCAGCAGGGCACTCCAGTTGTTGAAGCGGGTGCCGGGCTTGAGCAGAGAACTTTGCCAGTGGTCGAGCTGGCGGGTCAGCTCGCGGCGCAGCTCCAGGTAGCCGTCCACCATCAGATTGACCAATCGCAGCATCAGGTCGGCCGGGTTGGCCGGGACGCGTGAGCCGGTGGGGCGCGGGTCGGCATGGCCCTGGTTGAGCAGACGCGCGGCATAGGCCTCGCGCACGCCGCAGTCGCTGGGGTGCACGGTGAGCAGCAATTGGTCGAACAGGGCAAAGCCCACCGGACTGGTGTCGATACGGCGCAACACGGGAGGCCCCCCGCGCGCCGGCGAGCGCACCAGAGGCTCGCCTGGATGCGCACCATCCCCTTCACCCTGGCGCGTGGCCAGCCTGCGAAACACCAGCAGATCGTATTGCGAGGTGTAGTCGTAGTGGGAGGGCAACTGGTTGTTCAGCAGGTCCGAGACGTGCAGGTCCACCAGTTGCAGCCCTGTCCAGGTCAGCAAGGCCGCTTGCAGGCGCCCTTGCAGGTGCTCGAACTCCTGGCGCGTGCAAGCGAGCCACAGGTAGCCCTGGTCCGGCAGGTGCTCGGGCAGGGTGTCGGTCTCGCTGATGTTCGAGCCTTGGATCGAGAAGATGCGCATGGCGGGTGGCAGTGTTGTGTCAGCCGGCGTGGTGTCAGCCGTTCTGCTGCAGGGCTTTGGCCGCGTCGATGGCGAAGTACGTGAGCACACCATCGGCACCGGCCCGCTTGAAGGCGAGCAGGCTTTCCAGCATCACGGCATCGTGATCGAGCCAGCCGTTCTGGGCTGCTGCCTTCAGCATGGCGTATTCGCCGCTGACCTGGTAGGCGAAGGTGGGCACGTGGAACTGGTCCTTCACGCGGCGCACGATGTCCAGGTAGGGCATGCCGGGCTTCACCATCACCATGTCGGCGCCTTCGGCCAGGTCCAGGGCCACTTCGCGCAGGGCCTCGTCGCTGTTGCCGGCATCCATCTGGTAGACCTTCTTGTTGCTTTTGCCCAGGTTGGCCGACGAACCCACCGCGTCACGGAAGGGGCCGTAGAAGGCGCTGGCGTACTTGGCGCTGTAGGCCATGATGCGGGTGTGGATCAGGCCTTGGGCCTCAAGCTGCTCGCGGATGGCGCCGATGCGCCCGTCCATCATGTCGCTGGGCGCCACGATGTCGACCCCGGCCTGGGCCTGAACCAGGGCCTGGCCCACCAACACCTCGGTGGTCTCGTCATTGAGGATGTAGCCGCTGTCGTCCAGCAGGCCGTCCTGGCCGTGGCTGGTGAAGGGGTCCAGCGCCACGTCGGTCATGATGCCCAGTTCGGGTACTTCTTTCTTCAGGGCCTGCACCACGCGCGGAATCAGGCCGTCGGGGTTCAGTGCTTCCTTGCCATCTGGCGTCTTGAGGGCGTTGTCGATCACCGGAAACAGGGCCATCACGGGGATGCCCAGGCGGGCGCACTCTTCGGCCTGGCGCAGCAACAGGTCGAGGCTGAGGCGCTCGACGCCGGGCATCGAGGCCACGGCTTCGCGGCGGTTCTGGCCTTCATGCACGAACACGGGGTAGATCAGATCGTGTGCGCTCAGCCGGTGCTCGCGAACCAGGTTGCGCGTGAAGTTGTCGCGCCGAAGGCGGCGCGGACGGTTGGCGGGGAAGGGGGCGGGGTGGAGGAAGGGGGAGGTCATTCGAAAATTGTGCCTCATACCTCGTCGTTCAGGAAATGACGAAACAGAGTGGTGGTTTCATAAATATCAATTAATTTTGGGATATCCGGTAATTCGTGGCGATACGCGGCTTTTTTCTGACGAAATGTCGTGTAAATCTGAATTTCCTGCTTGAGTTTGGGCTGTGACTTTGCTAAATTACCCCTGGGCAGCTTGCTGCTCCCCGCTTTTCCTCCCTGAGCGGGTGCCTTGATGTGTGACAGCAAAAAGGCTTCCTGACCCGGCCCATGGCCGGGTTTTTTTTTGCCCACCTGCTGCAAAGCAAGGCTTGGCACTGGTTTGCCCGGGGCTTCTGGACAGGCAAAGATCTGGCTCTACACTGGGGTCATGCTCTGGATCAAAGCCTTTCACATCGTCTTCGTGGCCAGCTGGTTTGCTGGTCTGTTTTACCTGCCTCGCATTTTTGTCAATTTGGCCATGGTGCCGGTGGGCTCTGTGGCAGAGCGGGAGCGCTTGTTGCTGATGGCTCGCAAATTGTTGCGATTCACCACCCTGTTGGCCGTTCCTGCGCTGGCCCTGGGGGCAGTGCTCTGGCTGGGCTATGGCATCGGGCGCGGGCCGGGCAACGGTTGGATGCATGCCAAGCTGACCGTGGTGCTGTTGGTTCTGGCTTACCACCATGTCTGCGCCAAGCTGCTCAGGCAGTTTGTGAACAATCAGAACCGGCGCGGGCACGTCTGGTTCCGTTGGTTCAATGAGGCTCCGGTGCTGCTGATGCTGGTGGCGGTTGTGCTGGTGGTGGTCAAGCCGTTTTGATGGCAGAGGCCGGTGCCGTGTCGGAACACAAAAGCGCAGCCTGGCCCCTGGCCCAGGTGTATGCGGCGCTGATTGTTTATGCCAGCCTGTACCCGTTTGGCGAGTGGCGGACCCAGGGCATATCGCCTTTTGCTTTTCTGTTGGCGCCGCTGCCCAGGTATTGGACCGGATTTGACGTTCTGTCGAACGCTTTGGGCTATGGGCCCCTGGGCTTTCTGATCACCCTGGGGGGGCTGCGCAGCAGGCTGGCGCGCCCTCTGCTGTTGGCGGTGGGGGCAGCGTTTTGTCTCTCGCTGGCCATGGAAAGTTTGCAGAGTTACCTGCCCTCGCGGGTGCCCTCCAATGTGGATCTGTTTCTCAATGCCCTGGGCGGCGCCGTGGGGGCCATGGCGGCGTGGGCGTTGGAGCGCCTGGGGGCCTTGGATCGTTGGAGTCTGTTCCGCGCGCGCTGGTTTGTTCCGGAGTCGCGCGGGGCGCTGGTGTTGTTGGCGCTGTGGCCGGTGGGCCTGTTGTTCCCGGCGGCGGTGCCCTTGGGCTTGGGGCAGGTCATGGAGCGGGTCGAGGAGGGGCTGGCCGATTGGTTGGCTGACACACCCTTGCTCGATTGGCTGCCTGTGCGCGATGTGGAGCTGCAGCCCCTGATCCCGAGTGCTGAACTGCTGTGTGTGGCCTTGGGCGCCCTGGTGCCTTGTTTGCTGGCCTACAGCATTGTCCGTTCTCTGCCTCGGCGGGTGGCGATGCTGGTGCTGGTGCTGGGTGTGGGCCTGGGCTTCACGGCCTTGTCGGCCGCCTTGAGTTACGGCCCTGTTCATGCCTGGAGCTGGTTGAGTCTGCCCGTGCAGTTGGGCCTGGTGCTGGCCTTGTTGCTGGCTCTGCCATCGCTGTGGCTGACACGCCGCGGTTGCGCCGCCTTGTGCCTGCTGGCGCTGGGCATCCATCTGTCCATTCTGAATCAGTCGCCGACCAGCGCCTACTTTGCCCAGACCCTGCAGACCTGGGAGCAGGGGCGCTTCATTCGTTTCAATGGTCTGGCGCAATGGGTGGGTTGGCTGTGGCCCTACGCCACGCTGGTGTATCTGATCCGTTGGATGGCCCGGCGCGAGCCGGGTTGAGGGGGCGGGCGGCGCCGTGAGGCGGCTTCTTTCTGGCTTCTCTCTAGAATGGCGCCATGTCTGAATCCTCTACCGTCAAGCCCGCCGCCGGCGCTGTTGCCGATGGTGCGCCGCAGCTTGCTGCGCAGCCCTCCTATTACGAGCGGCACATCTTTTTCTGCCTCAACGAGCGCGTCAATGGTGAGGACAGCTGTGCTCACCACGGCGCCAAGGAGGCTTTTGACCGATGCAAGGCGCAGGTCAAGGCTGCAGGCTTGGCGGGGCCAGGGCAGGTCCGGGTGAACAAGGCCGGTTGCCTGGACCGCTGCGCTGGCGGGCCGGTGGCGGTCGTGTACCCCGAAGCTGTCTGGTACACCTTTGTGGACCCCAGCGATGTGGACGAGATCGTCGAATCCCACCTCAAGAATGGCAAGGTGGTCGAGCGCCTGCTGACACCGCCTCACCTGGGGCGTTGATTTTTTGTTGGATGTTGAACCGGGTCGCGTCCTGGCGGAGCGACCCGGTCCTGTTTGAGAAGGTACCGCCATGAATGCCCAAACCCTGAAGCTTGAGCTCGCAGGCCCGTCTGGGGCGCTGCAAGGCCTGCGTGATGCGGCCACCCTATCGGAAGGTGGCGCCCCGAGGGGTGTTGCCATCATTGCCCACCCCCACCCGCTGTTTGGCGGCACCATGGACAACAAGGTGGTGCAGACCTTGGCGCGGGCCTTTGTCCAGTCGGGTTGGGATGCCGTCCGCTTCAACTTCCGGGGTGTCGGAGCCAGTGCCGGCGCCTGGGATGAGGGGCATGGGGAGATTGACGACTTTCTGGCCGTCCTGGAGCAGCAGGCGCCCCATGGCCCCCTTGCGATCGCCGGGTTCTCTTTCGGCGCCTATGTCGCCAGCCATGCCTTCAAGGCCGCTTGGCCCAGTCGGGTGGTTGAGCGGGTGGTGTTGGTGGGTACGGCCGCTTCGCGCTTCCAGGTGGCTGAGTTGCCGCCAGAGGCGCATGAGCGCGCCTTGGTGCTGCACGGCGAGCAAGATGACACGGTGCCGCTGGCTGCAGTCATGGATTGGGCGCGGCCCCAGGCCCTGCCGGTGACGGTGGTACCCGGAGGGGGGCACTTCTTTCACGGGCAGTTGCCCCTGTTGAAGGCCTTGGTGGTTCGCCATTTGCGCCCCTGATGACGGGCTGCGTCATGAACTTTGGGGCGCTTTGGGCCCTCTCATGACCTGGCCGTGGCTTCTCGGCCCTTTTCTTTTTGCGCTGCGCGCTCTACCCACATGAGATGTTTTTTCAAGGCTCTGCTGGTGTCCATGGCCCTGGTGACGGCGCTGTCGGTGTCGGCGCAGGTGCCTCAGGCCCCCGATGTGGCAGCGCGATCCTACCTGCTGCTGGATGTGACGGCCAATCAGATCCTGGCGGAGAAAGGCATCGAGTCGCCGGTGGAGCCGGCTTCATTGACCAAGCTGATGTCGGCTTACCTTGTCTTTGATGCGCTGAAGGCGGGGAAGATCGATCTCAAGCAGCGTCTGCCGGTCAGTGAGCGGGCCTGGAAGATGCCGGGATCCCGCATGTTCATCGACCCCAAGATGAAGGTGCCGGTGGATGATTTGATCAAGGGCATGGTGGTGCAGTCGGGCAACGACGCCACGATGGCACTGGCCGAGGGGGTGGGCGGCACCGCCGAGCGTTTTGTTGAGCTCATGAATGCCCAGGCCAAGGCCTTGGGCATGAAGAACACCGTTTACAAGAACCCTGAGGGCATGGTGGAGCCCGGGCACACCAGCACCGCCAGGGATCTGAGCATCCTGGCCAGTCGCCTGATCCGTGATTTTCCTGAGTACGTCGGCTACTACGGCATCAAGCAATACCGCTACGAGGGTACGTCGGCCACGAACACCGGCAACCGCAACTTGCTGCTGTTTCGGGACCCGACGGTCGATGGTCTGAGCGCGGGGCACACCAGCGCGGCAGGCTACGGGCTGGTGGCCACGTCCAAGAGGGACTTTCCAAATGTCGGTGGGCGTCGTTTGTTGTCGATCGTGTTGGGCGCCGCCAGTGAGAACGCGCGAGCGAACGAAAGCCAGAAATTGCTGAACTGGGGCTATACGGCCTATGAAGCCGTCAAGTTGTTCGATGCTGGGCAAGCTGTGGTGACGCCCAACGTCTGGAAGGGCAAGGAGAACACGGCCCGCCTGGGGCGCTCCGAGGCGATTGTCGTGGCTGTGCCCGCTGGCATGGCCGGCAGGTTGCAAACCCAGGTGACCCGGCCGGATCCCATCGTGGCACCTTTGCAGAAAGGGCAGGCCGTCGGCACTCTGAAGGTCAGTCTGGCCGATCAGCCGCTGCTGGAGGTGCCTTTGCTGGCCCTGGATGGCGTAGAGCAGGCCGGTGTCATGGGCCGTGCCTGGGATGCTTTGCGCCTCTGGATCAAGTGACTTGGCCAAGCTTTGTCAAGCCGTACTTGCCCCCAAAAGCCTGACCTGATACAGTAGAAGGCTTTTCGGAATTTCCGAAGGGTTGCACATTTGCGCGTCAATCTGATTTGACCTGCACGCACCATGTTCCTGCTGTGGCTGCCGAGAGATCCATTTGAATGGCTCGCTGGTTTGTACAAGTGGTTCTGATGGTTCGTTGCGGCGGGTCAGATGGTCGCGTTTCACGCGTGTGCAGTGCCGTGCGGTGTCGATTGCTCGGCTTTTTTGTAATTTTCAAACGTTTAGGGACGTTTCATGCCAACCATCAACCAGCTCGTGCGTCAGGGGCGCGAGGTCGAAAAGACCAAGTCCAAGAGCCCCGCGATGCAAAACTCCCCCCAGCGTCGTGGCGTGTGCACCCGTGTGTACACCACGACCCCCAAGAAGCCTAACTCCGCTCTGCGTAAGGTTGCCAAGGTGCGCCTGACCAACGGTTTCGAGGTGATCTCCTACATCGGCGGTGAAGGCCACAACCTGCAGGAACACAGCGTGGTGCTGGTTCGTGGCGGTCGTGTCAAGGACTTGCCCGGTGTGCGTTACCACATCGTGCGTGGTTCGCTCGACTTGCAAGGCGTGAAAGACCGCAAGCAGTCGCGTTCCAAGTACGGCGCGAAGCGCCCGAAGAAGGCCTAAGCAGTTTTGCTGTCAGCCACGGGTGAATGGTTCCCGAAAGCGTCACAGCTTTGAAAAACATCGGTGTTTGAATGGCCTGGCTGGCCTTCAGACGTAGTGACCCGAACAGTGCCATGTTGGCGCGGGGTCGAGTAAGTGAGTTGCCATATGGCGCTCGCGGTACCTGAAATGGTGCCAACTGAAGCATAGAGGTGAAGAAATGCCACGTCGTCGCGAAGTCCCTAAACGTGAAATCCTGCCGGACCCGAAGTTCGGTAACGTCGAGCTGTCCAAATTCATGAACGTGATCATGGAAGGCGGCAAGAAGGCGGTCGCAGAACGCATCATTTACGGTGCTCTGGACCTGATCGCCAAGAAGCACCCTGACAAGGACGCCCTGGAAGCTTTCACGGTTGCCATCAACAACGTGAAGCCCATGGTCGAAGTGAAGTCCCGCCGTGTTGGCGGTGCCAACTACCAAGTGCCTGTGGAAGTGCGCCCTGTCCGTCGTCTGGCTCTGTCCATGCGCTGGATCAAGGAAGCTGCCCGCAAGCGTGGCGAAAAGTCGATGGCCCAACGTCTGGCCAACGAACTGCTCGAAGCCACCGAAGGCCGTGGTGGTGCCATGAAGAAGCGTGATGAAGTTCACCGCATGGCCGAAGCCAACAAGGCTTTCAGCCACTTCCGCTTCTAAACAGATCCATCCCCTCGCGTCTGAGAGCCCGCCCTTGTGCGGGCTCTCAGCGATTAACGGAGAAATTTCATGTCCCGCAAGACCCCCATTGAGCGCTACCGCAACATCGGTATTTCTGCTCACATTGACGCCGGTAAGACCACCACGACCGAGCGTATCCTGTTCTATACCGGTGTGAACCACAAGATCGGTGAAGTGCATGATGGCGCCGCCACCATGGACTGGATGGAACAAGAGCAAGAGCGCGGCATCACGATCACCTCGGCTGCCACGACTTGCTTCTGGAAGGGCATGGACATGTCTTTCCCCGAGCACCGCATCAACATCATCGACACCCCCGGCCACGTTGACTTCACCATTGAAGTTGAGCGCTCGATGCGCGTGCTGGACGGTGCCTGCATGGTGTACTGCGCTGTGGGTGGCGTGCAGCCCCAGTCTGAAACCGTGTGGCGTCAGGCTAACAAGTACAAGGTGCCGCGTCTGGCCTTTGTGAACAAGATGGACCGTACCGGTGCCAACTTCTTCAAGGTCGTGGACCAGATGAAGCTGCGCCTGAAGGCCAATCCTGTGCCTATCGTGATCCCCATCGGCGCTGAAGAAAACTTCAAGGGCGTTGTGGACCTGCGCAAGATGAAGGCCATCATCTGGGATGAAGCCTCGCAAGGCATGAAGTTCAACTTCGAAGAAATCCCGGCCGACCTGCTTGAAACCGCCAAGGAATGGCGCGAAAAGATGGTCGAAGCTGCTGCCGAATCTTCGGAAGAGCTGATGAACAAGTACCTTGAAGAAGGTGACTTGACCGAAGAAGAGATCACCCACGGTCTGCGTACCCGTGCCATCGCCTGCGAAATCCAGCCGATGCTGTGCGGTACCGCTTTCAAGAACAAGGGTGTGCAGCGCATGCTGGACGCCGTGATCGAACTGATGCCTTCGCCTGTGGACATTCCGCCGGTGACGGGTACCGACGACGACGAGCAGCCGGTCAGCCGCAAGGCCGACGACAGCGAGAAGTTCTCGGCTCTGGCATTCAAGCTGATGACCGACCCGTTCGTGGGTCAGCTGACCTTCGTCCGCGTTTACTCCGGCGTTCTGAGCAAGGGCGACACGGTGTACAACCCGGTGAAGGGTCGCAAGGAGCGTATCGGCCGTATCGTTCAGATGCACGCCAACGAGCGCCAGGAAGTGGACGAAATCCGCGCCGGCGACATCGCTGCCTGCGTGGGCTTGAAGGACGTCACCACGGGTGAAACCCTGTGTGATCCCGAAGCCATCGTCATGCTCGAACGCATGGTGTTCCCTGAGCCCGTGATCCGTCAGGCTGTGGAACCCAAGACCAAGGCCGACCAGGAAAAGATGGGCATCGCCCTGCAACGTCTGGCTTCGGAAGATCCGTCTTTCCGCGTCAACACCGACGAAGAATCGGGTCAGACCATCATCGCCGGTATGGGCGAGCTGCACCTGGAAATCATCGTTGACCGCATGAAGCGCGAATTCGGTGTGGAAGCCAACGTGGGCAAGCCGCAAGTGGCCTACCGCGAAACCATTCGCAAGTCGGTTGCTGACGTCGAAGGCAAGTTCGTGCGTCAATCGGGCGGTAAGGGCCAGTACGGTCACGTGGTGTTCACCGTCGAGCCGAACGAAGTGGGCAAGGGCTTTGAGTTCGTCGACGCCATCAAGGGCGGTGTGGTTCCTCGCGAATACATCCCTGCCGTTGAAAAGGGTGTGATCGAAGCCCTGAACAGCGGCGTGCTCGCTGGCTACCCGGTGGTGGACGTCAAGGTCACGCTGACTTTCGGTTCGTACCACGATGTGGACTCGAACGAAAACGCGTTCAAGATGGCCGCTATCTTCGGTTTCAAGGAAGGTTGCCGCAAGGCCAGCCCGGTCATTCTGGAGCCGATGATGGCTGTGGAAGTTGAAACCCCTGAAGACTACGCCGGTAACGTGATGGGTGACCTGTCCAGCCGTCGCGGCATGGTGCAGGGCATGGACGACATGGTCGGTGGCGGCAAGGCCATCAAGGCCGAAGTGCCGCTGTCGGAAATGTTCGGCTACTCGACCACCCTGCGTTCGATGTCGCAAGGTCGCGCCACCTACACGATGGAGTTCAAGCACTACAGCGAAGCTCCGCGCAACGTGGCTGAAGCCATCGTGGCTGCTCGCGCCAAGTAATTGGCTCTTGCCCCGCGCCTGAATAGGCTGCGGGGCATCCTCATTTGTCTGCGATCCGGTGCCCCTTTGTTCCCGTGCGGAGGGATTGAGCAACTGGATGCAGACGTAAAACCACACACGGGGTCGCTCTTTTTGGAGATTGAAAATGGCAAAAGGCAAGTTTGAACGTACCAAGCCGCACGTGAACGTCGGCACCATCGGTCACGTTGACCACGGCAAGACCACCCTGACGGCTGCGATCGCTACCGTTCTGGCAGCCAAGTTCGGCGGCGAAGCCAAGGCTTACGACCAGATCGACGCAGCGCCCGAAGAAAAGGCCCGCGGCATCACGATCAACACCGCCCACGTTGAATACGAAACCGCCAACCGCCACTACGCTCACGTGGACTGCCCCGGCCACGCTGACTATGTGAAGAACATGATCACCGGCGCTGCCCAGATGGACGGCGCTATCTTGGTGTGCTCGGCTGCTGACGGCCCGATGCCCCAAACCCGTGAACACATCCTGCTGTCCCGCCAAGTGGGCGTGCCTTACATCATCGTCTTCCTGAACAAGGCTGACCTGGTGGACGACGCTGAACTGCTGGAACTGGTCGAAATGGAAGTGCGCGAGCTGCTGTCCAAGTACGAATTCCCTGGCGACGACACCCCGATCATCAAGGGTTCGGCACGTCTGGCGCTGGACGGCGACAAGGGCGAACTGGGCGAGCAAGCCATCATGAAGCTGGCCGAAGCTCTGGACACCTACATCCCCACGCCTGAGCGCGCTGTGGACGGTGCTTTCCTGATGCCTGTGGAAGACGTGTTCTCGATCTCGGGTCGTGGCACTGTGGTGACCGGTCGTGTTGAGCGCGGCATCATCAAGGTCGGCGAAGAAATCGAAATCGTGGGTATCAAGCCCACCGTCAAGACCACCTGCACTGGCGTGGAAATGTTCCGCAAGCTGCTGGACCAAGGTCAGGCTGGCGACAACGTCGGCATCTTGCTGCGCGGTACCAAGCGTGAAGACGTCGAGCGCGGCCAAGTGCTGTGCAAGCCGGGCAGCGTCAAGCCGCACACCCACTTCACCGCAGAAATCTACGTTCTGTCGAAGGATGAAGGCGGCCGTCACACCCCGTTCTTCAACAACTACCGTCCTCAGTTCTACTTCCGCACGACCGACGTGACCGGCGCCATCGAGCTGCCGAAGGACAAGGAAATGGTCATGCCTGGCGACAACGTGTCGATCACTGTGAAGCTGATCAACCCCATCGCCATGGAAGAAGGTCTGCGTTTCGCCATCCGTGAAGGTGGCAAGACTGTGGGCGCCGGTGTGGT
>NZ_KB906281.1 GCF_000381265.1 Curvibacter lanceolatus ATCC 14669 | reverse complement strand
CGGATACATCGAAAGCTTCAATGGCAAGTTCCGCGACGAGCACCTCAACGAGAGCTGGTTTGAGACCTTGCACCAGGCCAGAACATCCGTGGCCATCTGGCGCACGGACTACAACGAAGTCAGACCACACAGCAGCCTGGGCCGCATACCACCGGCTCGTTTTGCCGAGCTGCATCGCCAGCGCGCTGGCGATGCAGCTCAACAACCTTCAATTCAAAAACAAATCGATTAACCTTGAACTTGGACTTCCACTTTTGATTGGTACGTCTGTAGGGGGCAGGTCATGAGGACACACCTTTTTTGTCGCAGAACATTTTTTTGGGATTGCCATCCGGTGCCAGGCCGCCAAAAATCAGGCTTTCAGGTGGAACTTGTAATTCAGTCATGGTCAAAATTGGCCGAATTTTTTCGACGGCGCATTTTGATTCTCGGTCTAAATCCTGCATTGTGAAATTTTTTGCCGATTGAACTTGCTGGAAGCACGGTCCGATTAGGTGGAGGATGACCCGGCTGGATGCAGCCTACGACCCGTGAACGGGAACGTACTGCGACCGCTTTGGTGAGCCCGAATGTGGCCTCGAGTTGGTGCACGGCTGACTAACGTGGCACCGTGTGGATCACATTTGAGCAGTCCGCTAGCGCCTCTCTGGTGTGACCTTATGACCGTGACCCGAAACGGATGTTCATCTCGTCTCAGCTGGTGTGACCTTCGATCTGCGCAATCGCCTGGGCTTCAGGCTGCTGCGCGTACATCAACTCGATCAACGCCTTTTAGTTCGGTGTCGATGCGCACAATTCAGTCATTGTTGGTTGGTGCGAACGCGCCCTGCATGGACCGGATCTGACCAAAAATGGCAGTCGTCGTCTGAAGAACACCCGTTGTCTGTGGCCGTGGGGTTCGGACCTTAACCAGGGACGGCGGGCTTGGGGCAACGCTTCATTTTCGGTCGTTGCAGTTGAGCGAGGCGGTGCGTGGGGTCACGCGTACGATCAGGCCGATGCGGTATTGCAAGTCCTTGTCGGTGAGGCTTACTCGGTTGCCGACGAAGATGTCGCAGCGACTGGCGACGTAATGTGGCGGACTGGGCCATTTTGAGCTTCTGCTCCGCCGATACTGGACCACCAGCTGTCGATGGGTTGGCTGAGTTGGTGTGGATCGCAGCATCCTGAACCTTGAAGGGTTTGCAGTAGGCAAGATCTTGAGCCACGGCCTGACGACATGCGCAGGCTTCCATGTCTGGTCATCCCAGCTGTTGTATCGAATCTGTTGGTCGGTGTACCACTCCGCCTGGATGTGCTCGGTGCGTCATCGAGCGGCGAGCAGTTGCGCCGTCACCCAACTGAGCAGATACAACTCGGCCCTGCCGCCATGGGCACCATTTGCAATGGGCTAAATGTGCGTGCGTCCATTTGACCAACGTCCGCCAAGTTTGCTTTTTACCAGCGGTAGATCCTTAGCGCTGGCGTCATCGGTCCAGATCGAGGCACCAGTCCAGGACAGCAATTCGTCAACGCGGTCGATGGGATGGTGGGCGATGCACTCAAGGACTTGACGAAGGTAGCGCTGCCGATTGATCTCGTTCTGTCAGACCGAGCCCAGCAACGCACACATCACCGCCGCAGGGTGGCCGCTGGCATCTGAGCTGACGTATCGGTGAAATCTTGTACCCATTGGCAACACAGCGCAGGTCTCGCTCAGCCCCATTGTCGTGGGCCTAGATGGGCCCGTCTTCAACGAAGTTCGTCAGTGCCATTCAGTAATGGTGGTTGGTGGTGACCGTCAGAGGACTCTGGGGAATTCGCCGGAAATATCAGTGGGGCTGGGACTGAAACTTACGAAACGGCGTGCACACCGTGTTCCGAGTTTCAAGAATAAGGGTCAACTATGCCTTCGAAAAGTATGTCCTTCCGCACGCGCTGTTCCAACCAGCGCCGCCTGTCCCCTATCGGGCCTAAGCCTGTGGTGCCTAAGCGTTTGGCGGCTCGTCGCATGTCCGTGAACAGCACGTGCTTTAACGACGCTCGCAATGCCGAAGCTTCCCATGTGGTGTCCACTGCAATGCCGGTCGTCAAAACTGGTGTGCCTGACACGCCTTTGGTGGCGCCTAAGCACGCGACCAAGCGCAAAGTGGACTTCGTCCCGCTGGAGGATGAGGTGCGACTGTACCTCCCTACTAATGAGGCGGCGTACCACCTCGGACGTAAGCCTCAAACTTTGCGCGTGTGGAGTTGCAATGGCACCGGCATGTTGCAGCCTATCGGGCGCGGTGGACGTTTGTTGTGGCCAGTCGCTGGTATCAAAGCCCTCCTGCTCAAGGATGCCGACAAAGCTAAAAACAAGGCGGCTGACAAAGAAACAGCTCACATGAAGGACGCCAAGCGCGATGCGTAACGTGTCCCAATTGCGTATGTTTAGGGGCCTCGCACGAGGGCCCCCGATGGGGGCTACTTCGAGTAGTCTTCAAGCGGATCTTCGCGTCATTGGCGAAGTGTTCACTGTGAAATTCTGGCTGCATCAAATCCTGCTGCGGTCGGGTCGTTGCCATTGTCGGGGGGGCTGCTCACAAAACCACTGACCCCGGGCAACTGAGCCACTTCGGTCACGTTTCGATCGACAACCCGAGATGTCCTGATGGTCAATGTACGCACCGGCGCGGCCGATGGCACGCCGAGCGTGAAATGGCTGCGATGCTTGTCACCGTTACCAGTGCGGATAGCCGCGTGACGGGCGGCACCGACAAGGGCGACGATACGCGCGGTGTCGCTCAGGTTTGCCAAGAGATGAAAGTCCCACTCCACTTGGCGCGCAACTCCCGCACACTGGCAGCAACGCTATCGATAAGTGCTTTGGCTGAAGAAAGACGACCGGACAAATCCGCCAGGTGATGGAGCACGGACTGGAGACGGTGGAGCCATTTTTTACTTTGATCGAGGCGGCCAAAAACCTCACGCGTTTGCGTTCCCTGAGCGCATGCGTGCGCAGGTGGCTTGATGAGGTTGAAAGCCGTGGAAACGCACCCGCCAGAACGCGCGGCATGCCCTGTTTGCGGGCAATGCGGGGCGGGCCAAGGGAAATTGAGCATTGAGTGAACATCGTCATGCGAGTGCCAAGGTGGGGTTTGCCTGTGTCACTGTTATTTCAATAGGCTCTTAACGGATTGATGAATTGTTCTTGTGGGTGTGGAAGTTTCGAGGATTTTGGTGAGTGTTGATATCAAATGTGGATGGAGTTGTTGTAGTATTAATTTTGTTTTGGTGTGTATTTTCCGTGGGGAAGTAAATGGGACGAGCGAATAAACCGTATTCAAGGCATGATCGTGAGGTTGTCCTCAGTCATTTGGCTGACGTGCTTTCGATTGATCAAACGCAAGCGTCAGATTTGATTGATCGATACGCCGATGAAATCCCTGCCCTCGCGCGAGTTTTGCTTGGTGCTGGTACTGACAATGGACGTCAGTGGTCTTCGTCGATACTCGCCAAGATTCCAAGAAATTTTTGCAGTATCGGAGATTACAGCTGCGTGATTTCTAAACAAGCTGGAGGAGGTCGGTCCTCTCTCAAATTTTTGGCATCAACTGACAATGTTGATGTCGAAGATGTGAAGAATTCGCCTAGTGCTCATGCAGAGACTTATCGTGCGATTCACCGCGGTTTGTATGCTGAGTATGGTCGAAGATATAAGGTGCCGGGATGCGAGGATGCCAGTATTGGCGAGCTTTTGATGTCTTGGTTTGATGTGGAAAATGCTGTGAATAAGGAGTTTTCCCGTCATCCTTGGAGTTCTGATACAAATCTCGGGCAGGTGTTGTTTTTTCTTGAGAATGGTCTCGAATGGAATGTGAAGGTTCAGTTTTCTAATTATAAAGAATTTAAAAGTAGGGGCTTTAATGTCGCATCTCCATGGTCTGTTGAGTTTGCTACTTACAAGGTTGAATTGGATAGATATTTTGGAATATTCGATAGTGCTGTATTTAAATTGAATTTGAGTAATTTTAATTCTGATGCACTGGGTATCCATGATGATTGGAGTCTCTATGAATTGGCTAAAGAAATTGATGGAATTCCAGATAGTCTGCTTTTGCTATTTGGGGTGCACTTATCGGTGAATAAAGCCTTAAATGAGGCTGTCACTCAAAACGAAATACACCATTCAGCATTTGAAATGGTGAATGCATTTGTCAGTGCACTCAATGACGTTGGTATCACTGAGGCCCCCGAACACGTCTTGGAACACAGTTTTGAAGATTGCGAAGAAGCTTTACGGGACTTAATGTTGGACTGGTTCGGTCCAAGAGGTATGCTTCTGGGTAAGCATTCATATTTCAAAAAGCCACTATTTGAGTCTGATATTGATAATGTTTTGCGATGGACGGTGCCGCTTCGTGATGCGTATTTGAATGGGCGTGGAGCCTTTGAATTTGGCGAGCTCGGTAGAAGATTGCAGGCCGCAAAGTCGATGCCTTGCTTTGATTCATTTCATCGGTTTTTGTTGGTTGTTGTGCTAATCTCTGCTTATTATGGCGGTGTGTCTGTCGATCATGAAATAATGGGGGCTAAGAATCGTGGTAAGGCGGTTTTTCCTGCGAGAGGAACGCAGCGTTCGGGGCCGTCTGTGCATGTGGAGGAGCTTCTTCTTGCTGCTTTTGGTCAGATTTATTATTCGAACTCTTCCTTCTCTTTAATTGCTGAGGATGTTTTTTCTTATGCCGAACATAGAAAAAATATACGTGAACTTAAAATGTTGCTTTTTTGGAGGTTTGTGAAGGATCGTAGCGTGAGAGAGATTTGTATGATTTTTCTTATGCTAAGGCAAAGTATGCTTGAGGAGGCGGGGGTGGATTTTTATCCGCTGTCGCCGTAATTTATTTGGTTGGGCCTGATTTTTTGAAGAAAGGCATTTTTGAAATTTTCCGGTCATACCCAGGTTTGTGAGGCGCAAAAGTATGCGGCATTGAATTGGTGATCAAGAACTGATTGTCATTTTTGCCATCAATGCCACGTACATCGCCGTGCCCAGTTCGATCAACAACCAAGGCTGTGTGCACACCCCGAGATTCATCAGATTTAAAAGATGAGGCAATGATGTTTCGGCACAAATCTGCATAGTGGCCGGTTGTCGATAGCGGCTTGACTCACTGCCTGGTTGACACCGCGGTTACCGTCAATGAGATCTCATCGATGCATACCCATGGTGCATGAAAAGGAAAGCGATGTCTTCGCCGACACCGACTATCTCGGTGTCGACAAGCGCGACAGACACTCACACTAGTTTGAAGAAGCCGTTGGATTCAACGACAAGCTTGTTCGTCTCAACCAACTTCTTGATTGAGGCTCCGATCGAGCCGCGAGGCAGACCACTGACCTTGGCCATCTCAACATGCCCAACAGCTTTTGCCTGTTTGCGAAGGATCTTCTTGAGCGCTTTGAGCAAGAGCTCCGAGTTAGCCAGCTTTGGTTTGTCGACAACAGCGGAGGGTTTGACCGTAGCTGGTCGCTTGCTGGGTTTGCGCTTACCCTCCCCCTTGCTAACAACCTTCGCGTCCTCGATCAACTCGGGGGATGAGACGACTGAAGCATCCTGAACTCGACGCCGGCGCGTCACCGAGGGCAAGGCCGGCAGCACTGGAACCTCCGCTTGAACCTTCTGAGCAGCATCCAGGTAAATGGCTTTGAGTTGCTGTTCCAAGGAGTTCATCTCGTGCACCAGGCGCGCCACCTGCCGCATCTGCTGATATGCACCATCTACCTCGGGACCAAAAGGTTGCATGGCCATTTGTTCCATCAAGGCATGCGAATGCGCCTGAAGCTCCTGTTGCAAGGCAAGACCCGCCGCATTCACGGCCGAGCCGGCAGCTTGGAGTTGAGACAAGGTCTGAGAAGCAATGGCCATAGTTGTACCCGACGTAGTGAACGAGATGGTCAAATTCTATCCACGCGAGTCGTCCCATTGATGGCGAGAATTTCCTCGGAGAGACACCCTTGCCCTGTGTAGTGACCTGGGTTGGCACAGCGCTTGTACCTCATTGAGCAAGGCTGTGCTCGGCTTTGCCTGCTGGATTCTGACGGACGCGAGACAAGCACCCAATTTTTCTTCGAGGGCGAGATTGTCAGTTCGATCGAGAGTCTTTTGACAGGACTCCCCAGCGCCCAGTCCTTGATTACCCTGGAAACTTGTCGTCTGCGCGTGCTGGAAGGGGCCGCCATCAAGGCCAGAGTTCAGCAGGAACCTGCTCTGCAAGCTGAACTTCAGGCGTTCACGTTGCAGCGACTTGTGAATTACGTAGACCTCTACACCAGTGCCATTGCGAAATCGCCGACTCAGCGCTACCAGGCACTGCTGGCTGCGCACCAGCAGCGGCTGGAGCGCATTCCCTTGCATATCCTGGCATCCTTCCTGGGTGTGAGTGCCGTACACCTGAGCCGAATCCGTCGCAAGTTGAAAGACACCCCGTCTGCTGACGCGCTCTGAACCTTTGTTAATGACGGGACGGCCCGCGGCACGCACCATCACGCCATCACAACTTTCGATGGAGTCCCCATGCACACACTGGTCGTTTTGGCCCACCCCTATGCCAAGAGTTATTGCCATGCTTTGTACCAGCGGGTGGTGCAGCAACTGGAAAATGCCGGCCATGTGGTGGACCGCCTGCACCTGGACGCCGAGGATTTTGATCCCATCATGCGTGGATCTGATCTGGCTGTGTACGCACGCGGTCAAAGTGACGATCCAATGGTTGCGGGCTATCAGGCCCGCATTGAGGCTGCACAGCAATTGATTTTCATCTTCCCGATCTGGTGGGAAGTCATGCCAGCCTTGTTGAAAGGCTTCATTGACAAGGTGTTCACCAAGGGATGGGCTTACGAGCCGGCCAAAATTGGCATGAAAGGCCACCTCACGCACATCCAGCGGGCAGTAGTCATCACCACCATGAACACGCCAAAATGGGCCTACCGGTGGTTGTACGGAGATGCCGTGCAGCGGGCATTGGTACGCGGCACATTGCGCAAATGCGGCGTGCGCAAGGTGAAGTGGGTGGCGCTATCGCCCGTCAGCCATGTCACCGATGCCAGGCGAGAGAAGTGGCTCAACCAAGTTGGTGCAATGTTCACCGTTTAAACATCGAGAATGAAATGCGGGAACTGGGGCGCAATCCTGCAGAGCGGTTGCAGTGGTCGATTTGCCCGCGCTGGTCGGGCCATGCAAGACGATGGCAAAAGGTTTCATGGAATCCTTGAATGACCGGACATGAGGGCGGCCCCTCTCTCGGCCGGATGACTGCTCCTGGCCGAGTACCGACACCCAGCTAGTCCGTTGAGAGTTTCACGTTTAACCAAATCCCAGTTTGTGGATTCGGTTTGGAGTCTCCAAACTCCTTAGAAGCCTCTGCGAGGCCGCTTTCCCGGAGAGTTTTTGCAGCGCGGCCAAAAAAGTCCGCGAGCGCCTCAAGCTCCGACGACGTCACGATAACGTCAATGTCCTGGACGTCTATGGGTTGAAGTCCTTCCTCTTCACTCCACGTTGTCGGCAACGCGATGACCCTCATTTTTGCCCCTCCCGAAAGTCAACTCCTGGCCGCTCTCAGGCATCGTATCAGACGGCCTCCCAGGGATGTTGTCACCGAAGTGGCTGGATCGAATCGTAATCAGTGGCCTAGTTTGAATCGGGGTTGGTGGCAGGTTCGGATCGGGTCCATAGGTTGAACGGATCGGAATATGCACTTTGTCCCCACAATTTATATCCCGAAACCTTTATTGAATCTCGCCCGTGGCGTCTTTCGCTACTGGCTCTTCAGATCAGAGGCTTGTAATTGGCAACGTTGTGGCAAGTCGATCGCCAAGTTCGCTTCAACCCTCGTCTTCCATATGAGCTGAATGTCTTCCCATTGGCGGGGAAGTATGTACTTGGACATGTATTGGAACTGTTCATATGGGCCGACAGTCGATTGCTTGCCTGCGAAGCGCATGTCAAACGAGTGCAGCGTGGTCTTTTTTTCAAGAACCCTGACCTCGATGATTTCTTCATAGCGGTCCTGCCGAGCCGCATTCAGTCGATCTTCGAGGGTCTTGAGGTCTTGCGCATGGCATTCGTTGATTTTTGCGGATCCCGGGGCTTGGAATTCCGTCCACTCTTTGAGCACTTCCTGTTGTTTGACAAGTTTTGCCTGGCTCTCCGCCAAAAGCTCTGCAGGCGGCGTATAGATGAAGCGTGCGAAACCCTTCGGCTCTGGTGCGTTGACGTCAATTGTGGCGATGCGTCGTTGCGTCTCCTCTACAGCACGTTGAGCGTTTTCCAAGGACTCCTGTAGGCGGTTTTGCAGCTTTTCTGCTTGCTCGTCTGAGGCCTTGCGGAGATATTGCTCGGAGGATCGGAAAACCTCTGGATCGATCTTCACCAAGCAGGTGTTTGTCACGATGACTGACTTCTCGGGGCCATCACGGCTGGTCCACTTTTGATCGGAGCAGTAAGGCCGGCTACTCAGGGTGTCTTCAAGGCGCCCGAACTGACCCTCTTTGTGATCTTTGGCCGCATTGATTTCACTGTTGAAGCAGCCTTGAAGTGAGGCCAAGGTGGCAAAGGCCGCGACCACTTTGAATGCATTTTTCTTCATGAACATGGCTTGTCCCTCACCACCATCCGTTGTCGTTGAGGATCTGCTTCTTGAAGTAGTCCAAATTGACCTTGCCGGCAAAGAATCCAGCCATGAAGAACGAGGCCAGCGACTGGTGAGCTCCCACCGCTTTGAGCACCACTTCGCCGATCAACACGATGGACAAGCCAACGCCCAGCATCGTCAACGCCCGCTTCCACATGCCTAGGAACGCGTAGTAGAACGGTCCGAATAGGAAACCAAGAATGTTGAACTTGATGGCCAGTCGTTCCGACATCGGGAGCTTGCCCAGGGCGGGCAATTTGGCGCCACCGGCCTTTTGAATGAGTGCAAACCGCTTCACCCACTTGTCCGAAAGGGCGCCTTCGGCCTTGCGTTGTGTGGCCTGAGGAGTGGCTTGTTGTGCTCCGCAGTTCGGGCAAGACGTTGCAACTGCAGTCACGGGTTGGCCGCAGCCGCGGCAAAAAACTGTAGACATCACATTCCTTTTTCCGTTGTCGTTTCTCAGTTACCCAGAAGTGCCAGCAAGGCAAGTCCGGCCATCGCAACGCCGGCAATGGCCAGCCATCGACCGCGCTTTTGTTGGCTCAAGGTCCAACCTCCCAGCGCCAAGCCACCAAAGCCAAATGCGGCGATCCCGACCACTGTGTCGTGGTCAAGGTGTCCCTGATTTGCAAACGGAGAGATCGTCAAAATCCCAACGATCAATGTGGCGATCGGACGCCACAGTGGCCCGTCATTTCCATCCTGGCTCGTGTCCTTTTGAGGTGCACCGCACCCAGGACATGTCAAAGCTGTCTCGTGCAGCTGCTTGCCGCACCCCCTGCAAAACACCATCTGACCCTCCCGTGGTCTGAATTTGAAATCTTCCGAATATGTAGACTAAGAGTCACATAACAGGACAAAAAAATGAAGCCATAACTCCTCAACCGCTGCAACGCCGATATGGCCGCAGCGATTGGGGAGCAGGCTTCGTGTCCTTACGATGTTGAAATGATACTCATAGTCCGTGGTCTCATAGTCCGTCATTATTGAGCATCCCGGGGTGGCAAAGACACCCTCAAAAGCTCAAGCTGTGGCGAAAAAGTCACCGACAGCCCAACCCCAGAAGCGGGTTGCGGACAGCGCCGAGCTGAGCAAGCCTAGGCGAGGAGGGCCCTTGAGCCCACGTGGTCGTGGTTCGTCGCCTGCGACACCCACTTCAGACCCAGACCAGCTGCTGCGACTGTTTGCAGACAACATGCGGCAGATCCGCAAAAGTAAAGATTTGTCGCAGGAAGCCTTGGCAGATCTTTGTGACTTGGATCGCACCTACATCTCGGGCATTGAGCGCAAGCGTCGGAACCTGAGCATCAGGAACATCCAACGGATCGCGGAAGCCCTTGGTGTGGATCCTCGTGCTTTGTTGGCCCCTGCCATTGAGTCCTAGTTGAGGCAATCGCTGTCGTTCGCTCACTGATCGATGCGAAGGATTTCCTGCAGGATTCGCGAAGGTTTGCTCCGTCAACTCTGACGGCGTGTAATGCTCACGATCTGCTGTAGCTTGATCTGGCTTTGGGTCATGGAGAGGCATTGAAAGACACTCAATGCCTCGCACAGGCGACTTCATCGGCGAGGTGTGGCATTGACACCGATGGGGAAACGTTCTGAACCTTGGCTTCCCAGGTCAGTGCCGACATGCCCGTGTTGCCATCAACACGTCGAGTTCTGGCACAGCGATTGGCTTTTGAAAGAGCTCAACGGCATCAGGCAAACCTCCCCGGCCTGTGATCAGGTTCTCACTCAACTGCGTGCCGACTGCAATCTTGAGTCCATGCAATTCCGGGGCGTTGCACAACGCCTGGATCATCGGGAACCAATCCACGGCAGGCGTCCAGAGGTCGAGGATCAAGACATCAGGAGGATGGCTCCCGATCTTGAGTAGCGCATCAAAAATCGAGTCAAAGAAGACCGGCAGCACCTGCGTTGAAATCTGCCCCAGCGAATCTCGATAATGCGACAGAACCGAGCGATCTGCATCCATGACATAGACCCGCAGCAGTGGACGACTGTGGCTCCTGTCTGGATCCGGCGCAGGGCTGGTCTTGCAAAGGGCCTGCACCGACTCACGCAGGATGTGCTTGCTTCCATGCGCACCATCCCAAACCTCAATAGCACGGGAGTCCACCAAGGCATCTACCTCATCCGTACTGAGGCCAAGCATTTCTGCAGCCTCCTGGGTAGAGCAGAATGTTGTCACTTTTTGGTAGGTTGCCATGGCTTGCGGGAGTTTTGGTCATTCTGAATTTAAATAATCATTTATTTTAAAAACACCAAAGGGTGACCCGCGTAAGAAAGGGTTATTCACAATGAGCCCCAAAGATCTTCTTGCTTGGCAGCAGTACTTGAAATTGGGCGACCGGGCCGCCGCTCAAGCCCGCGGCTTCAAGGCTGCTGACTATGCCTCCCTGCTGGCAGGCACTGTGCCCATTGACCACAGGACGGCTCTTGCTTGTGCTGCCGTGGCGGCCGGCTTGAGTCCATGGGGTTCCCATGATGGATTGGACGGATCTCTGCCGCAGAAACCTCGCCCCAAGCCGCAGCACCTGCTGCCGGTGCACGATTGAAGCCGGCGCTGTACCCGGACACGCTTCACTCTCGGTATGGGCGTTCGGCGACGAATCCCCGGCACTTCATCGCACCAGCATCGCGCCCAGGGCAAAGGCTGGGCACAGTCACTGTCAGACACCAAGTCCAACCACCACACTGGAGCCCGACATGCTGCTGCAAATCATCCAAAACACTCCCCGCTGGGTCTTCGCTCTGTTTTTTGCCTTGCTCTGGCTGGGACTGCGCCAGACCTTGAGCCGGCAGATGCCACTGCAGCGCGCGCTGCTGCCCGCCTTGGCGCTCACTGCGCTCTCACTTTATGGCGTCATGAGCGCCTGGCCAACCAACACCCTTGTACTGCTGTGCTGGCTCAAGGCCACAATTACAGTCGCCTGGTGGGTACGTCGGCAGCCACTGCCGGCCGGTACTTCCTATGTGCCAGGACTGCGCCGGTTCACTGTGCCCGGAAGCTGGGCGCCACTGGCCGCGATGCTGGGCCTTTTCGTAACCAAGTACTCAGTGGGTGTGGCATTGGCTCTGCATCTGGATTGGACACAAGGAACAGCTTTTGCCGTTGGTTGCGCCCTGGCTTATGGGGCCTTCAGCGGCCTGCTGCTGGGCCGGGCCTGGCGCCTGTGCAGCCTGGCTTGGCAATCCGAACGCGGAACCAGCCATTGGGCTCTGAACGGCAACGTAGCTTGATTCTGAGCGGGCACTCCAAAGAAAACCCGGCACTTGGCCGGGTGAACCCTTGCGGGCTTGCTCAGGGAGGAAAAGCAAGGTCAGCCGATGGGCTGGCACTTGGAGCATATGCCCAGAACCTGGGGGCTCGCATCACCCACGCAATGCGCTACTGGGGACTGGGCTCACCGTGGATTCCGGCTCATCTGCGGCCGGCTCTGTGCTTGCCAGTCCATGCAGTTCGTAGCCGATCCACAGCAGGGCCAGCACCTGGGCAATTCGAATCACGCGGTCAATCAATGGGGTCTCCGGTTGGGTTTCGCTTGAAATCTAAGCGCAGATTGTCCACGTTCATCAAACCCGGCTTTGAGACAACTCAGGGTAGCCAGACCTTGGAGGCTCACCCGCTTCTCGTGCTCCAGGTGGTTTGTCTGGACGTCAGATCTGTGTAGCGATCTTGATGGTGGTCAATTCAATGGCCCTGATGAGGTTTGACCTGGCTCTGGGTCATGGAAAGTCCTGATCCTGAGGTGTCACAGTCATCAAATCCGTATCTAGAATGGATCGATGTTTCGATTCGTTCCCAGCATTCGCCATGCACTTTTGGCACTTCCGTTGGTGAGCGTGTTGCCGATCGTGACGCTGGGTGTCGTGGTGCTCAAACAGCAGTATCAGGACAGCAGAGCCCAGATGTCCGAGTCGGTGCTTGGGCGTGCGCGGGCTATTTCCGGGATCGTCGACGAGAAGATCCTCAGCATCCAAACAGGCCTTGAAGTTCTCTCGACCTCCAGCAATCTCCGAAAGGGCGACCTGCCTCGCTTCCACGAGCGAGCGTCAACTGTGAGGACTCAGATGGGGGTGGCAGACATTCTGGTCATCACACCTGCGGGCGATATGGTGATGTCTGCTGCGAGAGATCCGCAGACACCCCCCACGCGGCTTCCGAACCCGCCCTTGCTGGAGCGAACGATCAAAACCCAGGTGCCCGGTGTGTCAGGCTTGTTCATGGCCGTGGATGGCAAGCGTCACCTGCTCACCGTGGCCGTGCCGGTGATCACCGAGGGGCAGTTTCAGTATTCCCTCAACGCTTTGCTCACGCCTCAGATCCTTTCTGAGGTCATCGCCACGCAGCGATTCCCGGAGGCTTGGCGAGTTGGCTTGATTGAGGGCAGTGGTCGAGTTGCGGCACGCAATGTGGATGCCGACAAGTACGTGGGCCAACTCAGCACGCCCGAACTGCGCGATCGGATCAGCTCCTCAGCCGAAGGGGTGTTCGAAAGCCAAACCTTAGACCGGATCCGGGTGTTGGCTGCCTACCATCGGTCTGAGCTCACCGGGTGGACGATCACCATTGGCATTCCCGTGGCAGAACTGGAGCAAAGCATCAACCAGCAGATGATCTGGTTGCTGGAGTTGGGGCTGATCGCGCTTCTGCTCGGCCAATGGGTGGCTTGGTGGATCGCGTCAAAGATTTCTGACTCCATGCAAGCTTTGACAGAGCCAGCTGCAGCTTTGGTGCAAGGTCATGTGCAGTCCATTCCTCCGCTTCACTTCAAAGAGGCCAACGACATGCGCTGGGCTCTTGTGGTGGCCGGCGAGAAAATGATGAAGAGCCAATACGCGGCGCATCACGACCCACTGACAGGCCTGGCCAATCGGAGCCTGTTCACCCATCAGGTCGAGCAAGGCATGGCCTTGTGCCGACGACAAGGCGAGTCCATGGCCGTCTTGTTCATGGACCTGGATGGTTTTAAAGCGGTCAACGACAGCCTGGGTCACGCCACGGGTGATGACCTGCTGAGAAGCGTGGCCGACCGCCTGCGCCACGGTGTGCGCGAGTCTGACGTGGTTGCCCGATTCGGGGGCGACGAATTCGCTGTGCTGCTGATGCATGTGGACTCCGAGTCGGCACATCAGTGCGCCCAGACGCTGATCGCCGCAGTGTCCGCACCGTATGCCTTGGAGCGTGGGGAGGCGAGGATCAGCGTCAGCATTGGCATCGCCATTTACCCAGGTGCGGGTGAAGACGCAGAGGATGTGATGCAAACCGCTGATGAAGCCATGTACGACGCCAAGCGTGCAGGCAAAGGGCGAACCTCGATGGGGGCAAGCGACGTAGGCGTTCTGGCGGCAGTGCCGTGATGGCCGCCGGGTTGATGTCGAAGATTTGAAGGAAACAGGGCAAAGTTTATACTGGATGAATGTCCAGTATTGTTGCTGTCCCTGCTCCCATCCAGATTTCGCCAGCGGGCCTGCTGTTGCCTCTTGCGCGGGATACGGTGCAGGCTGGATTCCCCTCGCCGGCAGAGGATTTCACGGTCAAGCGCATTGACTTGACCGCAGAGTTGATCGTGCACCCCCAGGCGACCTTCCTGCTGCGTGTAAGCGGGGATTCGATGCGCGATGCGGGCATCTTCGATGGGGACATGCTGGTGGTCGACAAGGCGATCAAACCCCGACATGGGCATGTCGTGGTCGCCGTGCTGGATGGGGAGTTCACCGTCAAATACCTGTACCAGAGGGCGGGCAGGACCAAACTTAAACCAGCAAACCCCACCTTCCCCGAGATCACCCCCAAGGAAGGGCAAACCGTTGAGGTCTGGGGCGTGGTGACCAGCAGCATCAAACGGTTTCCGACCTGAGCACAGGCGTGCATGAGGCTCTGGGTATGTACGCCTTGGTTGATGGGAACAATTTTTACGTCTCCTGCGAGCGCGTGTTCAGGCCAAGTCTGAACGGGCGTCCCGTCGTCGTGCTCAGCAACAACGATGGCTGCGCCGTGGCGCGCAGCAATGAAGCCAAGGCGTTGGGCATTCGCATGGGGGCGCCTTGGTTTACCGTCCGGCACCTGGAGGACGAGGCCGGCCTGGTGGGCTTGTCTGCGAATTTCACGTTGTACGGAGACATGAGTGACCGGATGATGAGTCTGGCTGCAGGGCTTGGACCCAGTCAGGAGATCTACAGCATCGACGAGAGCTTCATTGGCTTGGATGGCGTGCGTGGCGATCTGAACAAGCGTGCCCGGGCCATTCGAGCCCGAATCCATCAGTGGGTTGGCATTCCGTGCTGCGTCGGAATCGCAAACACCAAAACCTTGGCGAAACTCGCCAACCACGTTGCCAAGATGGCCGAGCGCAAGCCCGGCAGTTACCCCAGTGATCTTTCTCAGGTTTGCAACTTTGCAAGCCTGCCGGCCAGTGACTTGGATGCCGTTCTGGCTGCCACCGAAGTGGGCGAAGTCTGGGGTGTCGGGCCGCGCATCGAGAAACAACTCAGAGAAGAGGGGATCGCAACCGTTTTGGACCTTGTCCGTTTGGATGTGGCGACAGTACGAAGCCGATGGGGTGTGGTCCTAGAACGCACTGTGCGGGAGTTGCAGGGCATGCCCTGCGTGGATCTTGACGACGCCCCGTCACCCAAGAAGCAAATTGCCTGCACCAGGTCATTTGGAAGGCCGATCACCGACTTGGCCCCCTTGATTGAAGCGGTGAGTGAATTCGCAACCCGAGCCGCAGAGAAGCTTCGCCGTCAGCACAGCCTTGCAAGCGAACTGCTTGTGTTCTCGCACACGTCGCCGTTTCGGCCGGGACCGAGATTCTCAAAGAGCATCGTCGTGCCACTGAGGCGCCCCACGGCAGACACAGCGCATCTGGTGCATGCGGCCGCACTGGGGATACGTCAGATCTACCAGCCTGGTTACCAGCTGATCAAAGCGGGTGTCATGCTGTTGGACTTGGTGGATGAGACCTGTGAGCAGTGGGAACTCGACCTGGACATTGACGATCACAACGATCGGACCCGATTGATGGAGGCCTTGGACGTCCTCAATGGCCGATATGGCAAGGGGACGGTGCACATGGCCAGCTCGGGTGTTGATGATGCGCGCCGGTCGTGGGGAATGCGACAGGAGAGGCGAACGCCGCAGTACACGACCCGGTGGGAGGAGGTTCCTGTAGCGAGAGCATAAAGGGGTCAATTGTTGATTTCCATCTGGAAGTGACCCACTGGGAGGGCGGATTGCATGGAAATCAACACTGTATTCCTCGGAATTTCTTCGCGGGTCTAAAAAAGGCCTGAGCGTCAATTGGTCAGTCCTATAGGCAACGGATAACGCCGTTGGCAGTCGCCATGAAATTCTCTTCGCAGTACAGGGCTGCCTTTTTCAGCATGGAGCGGTTCAGGGCATCGGCCAGGCGGACATCGCGATCGCGATAGGCTTCGGCCACCCGAAGGCGGTCCTGTGACAGGACTTTCAGTTGCGCCGGGCTCATGCAGCCCAGTCGGCGAAACCAGCTGATCTTCCACTTCAGCGAGTCCAACACGTCCAGCACGATCTGGTTGCCGGCCAGTTGCGCCTCAGCACCCAGGTAGTGCTCCACCGCCTGCAGGTGGGCCTCGGTGCTGCAGTGCTCAAAGTTCTGCAGCAACTCGAAGGCCTGTTGATGCAAGGCCTGCAAGGCCGCATCGCTGGCCTGCTCCACGATGGCTTCCGCCACCAGACTATGCAAGGCAACGCGCAACGCATACAGCTCGCGGATGGCCTTGGCCGACACCGGCGTCACCTGGGGGCGCCTGCGCGCCGCCATGCTCACCAGGCCATAGCGGCTGAGCAGCAACAAGGCCTCGCGCACGGGCGTGCGACTGGTTCCGAAACGGCCCGCAATATCAACCGAGTTGATCACCTGGCCCGGGGCGATATCGCCCGCCAGGATGCGGTCTCGGATCGAGTCGAAGATTTTGGTGACGGTGATGTCGTCGGCGGCGCTGGGCTCGGTCATGGCGCCATTGTCGGGCTGTGGGGGGGCCGATGCTGTCGGCACTTGATCTCGTTTACCCGCATTTCATGGCCTGCCCAGGGTGAAATAAACTGAAAGTGTCGACACTAAAATCAATTGGAGACTTTCATGACATCACGCACCCTGTGCCGCCGCAGTGCCCTCTCGGTCTTGCTGGGCTCAATGAGCATGGCCGTTCTGGCCCAATCCGAGCGGGCCATCCGCGTTGTGGTACCGGGCCCGGCGGGCTCAGCCATGGATGCCTACATGCGCGTAGTGTCGACACCTTTTGCCCAACGCAGCGGCCACCCGGTGGTGGTCGAGAACCTGCCCGGCGCCGGCGGCACCCTGGCTTCGGCCCAGGTGGCACGGGCCACGCCCGATGGGTTCACCTTGCAGATCGTGTCCTCCAACCACGTGGTCAACCCCAGCCTGTTCAAAAGCCTGCCTTACGACGCGATTGGCTGTTTCACCCCCATCACCATCATCGGCGTGGTGCCACTGGTGCTGGTGGCGTCGCCCACGCTGAGTGCCAGAACCGTTCCGGAGTTGATCGCCGACATCAAGGCCAAGCCCCCCGGCACCTACAACTATGGTTCGCTGGGCATTGGCACGGTGTTGCACCTGGCGGGGGAGCTGTTTGACAGCGAGGCGGGCGTCAAGACCACCCACATTCCCTACAAAGATGCCAGCACCCTGATTGCGGATCTGGTCAGCGGCCAGGTTCAGATGGCCTACCTGGCCTTGCCCTCGGTGGCCCAGTTTGTGAAAGCCGGCAAGCTGCGCGCCCTGGGGTTGACGACCAGCAAGCGGTCGCCCGCGCTGCCGGATGTGCCCAGCGTGTCGGACACCCTGCCACGCTACAACTTCGATGCCTGGCTGGCCTTGCTGGGCCCCAAGGGCTTGCCACCGGCGCTGGTCCAAAAATACTACGGCGATCTGAAGGCCTCGATGGACGAGCCCGCGGTGAAAGAGGCCATTGCCTTGCAAGGCCTGACCCCGGTCATGTCAACACCTGAGCAGGCGCGGGCGTATTTGATCAGCGAACTGGACAAGCATGCCGTCCTGGTCAAGCGCTCTGGCGCCACCCCGCAATGAGCCCGACGCCACCCCTGTTCCAGATCGGCCAGCCGACAGGCTATTTCGCCTTTCAGGCCTGCAAGGCTGATCGGCGCTTTTCTTACTGTGCCTACGTGCCCGCGCACTACACGGCGGCCACAGCCCACACCTTCCGCCTGCTGGTGGTGGTGCATGGCTCGGAGCGCGCACCCGAGGCGGCCAGGCAGCTGTTTGCGCCGCTCGCCGATGCCACCAACTGCGTGGTGCTGGCCCCCTTGTTCCCGATGGCCGTCACCGACGACGAGGAGCTGCACAACTACCTGTTTCTCAAGTACCGCGACATACGGTACGACCTCCTGCTGCTGGCCATGGTGGACGAGATGCAGCGGCGCTTCGCGCTGCCGGTGCAGAAATTCTGGCTGGCAGGCTTTTCTGGCGGCGGGCAGTTTGCGCACCGCTTCATGTACCTGCATGCCGCACGCTTGAGTGCGGTGTCCGTCGGGGCACCGGGCATGGTCAATGGCCTGGATCCTCAGCGACCCTGGTTTGTCGGGGTGAAGGATGTGCAGGCCCGGTTTGGCCAAGGCGTAGACCGTGCCGCCATGCACGGTCTGCCGGTGCAGGTGGTGGTTGGAGGTGCCGACACGGACACGGACATCCAAGTCGCGCCAGGGCACCCCTTGTATGTCGAGGGCGTCAACGACACGGGCCTGACGCGAGTGCGGCGCGCGGCCTACCTGCACCAGGTGCTGCTTGGCGCCGGGGCGGCCAGCCAGTGGGATGTGGTGCCCGATGCGAGGCATTCTGCCCACGAGATCCATGCCTCAGTCGAGGCCTTTTTTGTTCACCAACATGAGCAGGCCGCGGCCTGCCATCCCGCTTGAGAAGCGCCAAGGCTGGGTCACAGTTTCCTCATCCTGGGTGAGGCCTTGGCGAACGTAGGCGAGTCCCGGGCAAGGGCACCGCACCAGGGGTTCGCCTCGGGGTCATAAGCAGCCCAGATCTTCACGCTGGCCCACGCCCCCCAGCGCCAAGCCCTTCCCCGCTGACAAAGGCCCCACACAGCCCTCCGTGACCGGATGGGCTGCGTCTTATTGCGCCATTTTTGGATCAGTCAATGCCATTCAGACCACTTTATCTCTAGTGGAAGTTAATCAAAGATGACGCCATCGCACTCAACAAGGAAGTTTTCACCATGTCTACACTCTTCGATCCCGTCCGCATCGGTCGTTACATCGCTCCGAACCGCCTGGTCATGGCGCCCATGACACGCTCACGCTCCGATGCCCAGGGCGTGCCCAGTGATTTGACTGTGACCTACTACGCCCAGCGCGCCAGTGCCGGCTTGATCATCTCGGAAGGGGTGTTCCCGTCCGCCATGGGCAAGGGGTACATCAACACGCCCGGCATCGAGACGCCAGAGCAAGTTGCAGCTTGGAAGAAGGTGACCGAGGCCGTGCATGCCCGCGGTGGCCGGATTTTCATGCAGGTCATGCACTGCGGACGTGTGTCCCATCCCTCGCTGCTGAATGACGCAACCCCGGTGGCTCCGTCGGCCATTCAACCTGCTGGCAAGGCTTGGACACCGGTCGGCCAGGTGGATTTCGTCACCCCCCGTGAACTCAGTACCGCAGAAATCGCTGGCGTGATCAACGAATACCGCCAGGCAACGCGCCGTGCCATCGACGCAGGTTTTGATGGCGTCGAGCTTCACACCGCCTCGGGCTATCTGCCGGAGCAATTCCTGTCCTCTGGCAGCAATCAACGCACGGATGCCTATGGCGGCTCCGTCGAGAACCGCGCTCGCTTTGTGTTGGAAGTTCTCGACGCGATGGTTTCAGAGGCAGGAGCTGATCGTGTCGGCATCAAGATCTCCCCGGAGATGAACTACAACAGCATCGTCGACGCCACACCTCAAGCGACCTACACCTACCTGGTGGACCAAATCCGCGGCAAAGGCCTCGCCTACCTGCATGTGGCGCTCTTCAATGCAGCGTTTGATTACCACGCTCTGTTGCGCCCACGTTTCGACGGGGCCTACTTGATGGGTGGCGGGTTGACACAGGACAGTGCAGAGCAGGCGCTGTCGGAGGGCAAAGCGGATGCCACCGTGTTTGGCAGCGCCTTCCTCGCCAACCCAGACCTGCCGGAACGTTTTCGCGTGGGGGCTGCGCTCAACACAGTGGACCACAGCACCTTCTTTGCCCCGCCTACTGCTAAGGGGTATATCGACTACCCCACCTTGGCAGCTGTTCAGACCGACTGAGGAATTGCATCATGACCACCATCGCCCGCATGCAGCGTGCCAACCGGGGCAGCCAATTCAGCGCCTACCGTTTGCACGGTGCCGATCCGTCGCTGTTGGACCCGTTCATGGGTATTGACCATGCCTGGATGAGCGCGCCGACTTTCCCCCCGCATCCTCATGCGGGTTTCTCCGCCGTCACCTACCTCTTTCTGGATTCGGAAACGGGCATTGCCAATCGGGACTCGAATGGCAACCGGACCTTGATTCAGCCGGGTGGCCTGCATTGGTTGGCAGCCGGGCGCGGGGTGGTTCATGAAGAAAACCCGGCCGTCACGGGCCTGACCACGCACCTGCTGCAGATCTTCATCAACCTACCTCAGGATCGGCAAACTGCCCCTCCATTTGCACTGACCCTGAGCCCTCAAGAGGTGCCCATCGTGCAGCGCCCAGGCGTCCGTATCCGAGTGCCCCTGGGTAGTTTTGACGGAGTGTCTTCGCCCCTGACGCCACCGACCCCGGTGACGCTGTTGGACATCACCCTGGAAGCCGGTGCCGAGTTGGAAGTGCCGGTGCCAGCAGGTCAAAAAGCCTTCTTCATGCCCGTTCACGGCAGCGTCGAACTCAATGGCGAGACCTTTGGTCTTGAAAACCTGGGCGCACCGATCCTGCCAATGGTCAGTGACGCCAGCGCGCACCGATTGGTTGGTAAGGCGGGGGGCGCCAAAGTGGCCGTCTTCATGGGTGAGCCCTTGCAGCAAACCATTTATTCAAACGGGCCGATGGCTTTTGCGAGCCAGGAGAACCTGATGGCGGCCACTGCCGCATACCAGCGTGGCGAGATGGGGGACCTGTAAAGGTAGCCACGCAAACACTGGCGGGTGATTCATCCGCTCTTATCAATGAAAGGAAACATCATCATGAAAATCGAACGATTCACCGCCGAGAACTCGGCACTGCTGCTGATCGACCACCAAGTCGGCACGATGAAGCTGATCAAGAACATCGACAAGGATCTGGCTGCGAAACAGTCGATTGCACTGGCCAAGATGGCGAAGATTTTGAACATGCCGGTCGTGATCACCTCCAGCCAGGAAGAAAACGCCCAAGGCCCGATCCTGCCGGAGATCGCAGAGATCCTCCCGCAGGCATACGAAGCGCGCGTCAAGCGCCCTGGGGTCGTGAATGCCTGGGCCTATGCCGACTTCCGCAATGCCGTGCTGGCCACGGGGCGCAAGAACCTCATCATGGCAGGCGTGACCACGGACGTTTGCTTGATCTTCCCGGCCATCGATGCCGCTGTTGAAGGCTTCAATGTGCAAGCCGTGATGGATGCCTCGGGCTCACCCAGCGATCTGTCCGAGGAGTTCTCGCGTCAACGCATGCACGATGCGGGCGTCGTGCTGACGGCGACCAACACACTCATGGCGGAAATCGCTCAAGACTGGTCTACGCCGGCAGGCCAACAGTTGATCACGTTGTTGTTCACTGATGTGTTCCCGGCCCTGGGTGCCAGCATCGTCTAAATGCCTGGCACAACCCATCGGCATAGGCGGCAGTCAGCTTGTCGTCTTGGTCGGTGGGTGATCTCTGATGAACAACTCAAAGACCTCGATTGCCATCGTCGGCGGCTCCTTAGCAGGTTTGACACTCGCGCTTGCCTGTTCTGCGCGCGGCTTGGCGGTCCATGTGATCGAACGCTCGCAGGCCCGCGTGCAAGGGGGCGATAGCCTCGGTGTGGACCTAGCCGCCATCGCACTCACCACTGGGCACGATCCACGACAGCAACCCGCACTGCCAGTGGTTCCGGCCTATCGGGATCGTCATTTGACGACTTGGCCTGCCCTGTACGCTTGGCTGCATGAACGGGCATCAAAGGCGACAGGCGTCACGTTCCAGCAGGGAGCCAACGTGAGTTCGGTGACCGATCTGGGCGACCAGGTGCAGCTCCAACTCTCTAACGGAGCACAGCACTTCGCTGACGTGGCGATCGGGGCCGATGGTTACAACAGTGTGGTTCGTCGCGCCATAGTGCCTGCAGACCCGCTGGCCCGTTATGCGGGCTACTTGGTCTGGCGAGGCCTGATTGAGGAGCGAATGCTTACGCGACCGGTAGCTTGGCCTTCGCAAGGAGGCTTATGGATCGACTTTGCCGAAGGCTATCGTCTGGTCGCAGCCGTCTTGCCTGGCCGCGATGGATCACTGGCACCCGGTCAGCGGCAAGTCACGTTTGCCTGGTTCGACGCCCACCAGGATGATTTGCTTCGCCGTACAGGCTGCCTGACGGAGGATGGATTCATTGTCGGCACCCTCGGTCGCCACAAGATCACCCCGTTGATTCGAATCGAGTTGCTGCGCCGCGTCGCAGAGCAATGGCCTGATCCATGGGCTGAGGCAGTCAGTGCTGGTGTTCAATCCCTCGATGCGCTAAGCGGAGCGCCCATCGCAGAATACATGCCTAAACGTCTTGCCTCAGGGCGATTAGCGCTCATCGGGGATGCAGCCCATGTCGTCTCACCCATGACCGGGCGAGGGTTTGTGACGGGGGTCGAAGATGCGGCCATGTTGGCGCAAGCGCTGGCCGACCGCCAGACACAGGAGCCCGCGGCCTTGGCGCTGGCACGCTATGAAGAGGCCCGCTTGCCGTTTGTTCAAGGACTGGTGCGCCAATCACGACAGATCAGCGCCGAGTATCTGCACCTTGCCGTATCGCGACGCCGGTTAGAGCATCACTTTTGAAGGAGCGGTGGCCGTCACGCGTCTTCGTATCAGTGCCAAGCAGCACTGGCCACCATCAAACACTTAACCGGGATGCAAGCGCTCCCGCAGAAACTCAATGAAGCGCTGTGTCTTGGCAGGCAGCAAACGGGTTTCGGTCATGGCGTAGACCGGCACTGGTGGGCCTTGCCAAGCCGGCAGAACACGGACCAATCGGCCCTGCTGAACATCTCGGGCCGCCAGCGCATCGACCGACAACACAAAGCCCAGATCAAGGGTTGCCATGCGGCGCAGCATCCCCACGCTGTTGAGCTGAAAACGCCCACCGACCTCCACGCTTTCGACGGCCCCGGAGTCTTCGCGCGTCAGCGTCCAGACCATGGCTTTGGCAGCCTTGAAGCCCAGACATTCATGGTTCACCAGGTCTGCGGGTGCTTGGGGCTCGCCGGCACGTTCCAGGTAGGTTGGCGAAGCGTAGAGGTGAGTGGGGAGCTGAGCCAACAGTCGGGCGATCAGGTTCGAGTCCTGCGATTCGCCCATGCGGATGGCCACATCGAACGGCTCGCTGACCAAGTCCACGCGCCTCGGCGTCAGATCAAATTCGAAACGGATCCCCGGGTAGATCGCCGCAAATTCTGCAATCAACGGCGCCAGTGTGCTGGTCGCAAAGTCCACCGGCAATGACGCGCGCAGCACGCCACTGGGCTGGGCCAGCAACTCACCCAATTGCTCATGGGCCAGCTTGGCCTCGTCCACGATGCGTTTGCAACGCTCGAAGTAAATCTGGCCGGCCTCGGTCAGTTCCAGTCTGCGGGTCGTTCGGTGCATCAGGCGCAGGCCAATGGCCTTTTCCAGCGCACTGACGCGGCGCGACAGCGTTGAATTGGGCACCCCGATCGCATCGGCCGCACGGCGAAAACTCATCGCCTTTACGACCTCCACAAACAGCGCCATGTCGTTCAGCAGTTCCATGTTTTATTGCTGCAATTTTGAAGCACTCAAATCCATTTTGCCATCTTTATCCCGAAAGTAGATTGCCAGAAGATAGCGTCCATGCACCGAGCACAGCGAGTGATCCGAGAAATCCATCCGCTGAATCGGAGTTCAACAACCCTATCAAGGAACCTCATCATGACTTTCAAGAAATTCAACGCCGAAGACACCGCCCTGCTGATGATCGACCACCAGGTCGGCACCATGGGCTGGGTCAAGTCCATCTCGTTCGAGGCCATGAAGCGCAACGCCATCATGCTGGCAGAGACCGCCCGCATCCTGAAGATCCCCGCCGTGCTGACCTCCAGCATGGAGGAGTACACCCAGGGCCCGCTGCTCAGCGAACTGCAGACCAGCCTGCCCGCCGCCTTCGAGCAGCGCGTCAAGCGCATGGGCATCGTGAACGCCATGGACGACGCCAACTTTGCTGCAGCGGTGCAGGCCACGGGCCGCAAGAAGCTGGTCGTTGCCGGCGTGACCAACGACGTGTGCACGGTGTACCCGGTGCTGACCCTGCTGAGCCAGGGCTACGAAGTGCAAGTGGTGGCAGACGCCGGTGGCTCGCCCACCCAGGTGGCCGACGACATCTCGCTGCGCCGCATGGAACGCGCGGGTGCCACGCTGACCACCACCAACCAGCTGATCGCCGAATTGGCCGGTACCTGGGCCACGCCTGAAGGCGGTGAACTGGTGCAACTGATCATCGGCGCATTGCAGGCCTGAACGCCTGACAGGAGACTGGTGTGCATCGGTTGACCGATCACACGGGCCTCGATCAAGGCGACCTGGCCCCATCGGCCAGGCCAAGCCATGACCCATGTGTTCTGTGCCCACCAGGCCTCACCCAGGCCTGGACAGCGGCACTTCATGGCGCTTGACGCGCCAGAGCTGGCAGGGAGCGATTGCGCCAATGAAACCAACACCCCACCCATCCCACAACGGCCTGTGGCCTTCCGAGCTGCGGCTGTCCAGCCTGGCGGCGCTTTGTCTCGTCGGGCTCACAGGTTGTGCCACGCTGGCCTCCGGACCGGAACTCAACCTGACCACGGCCGTACAGCCCCAAGCCGCCAGCTGGTCTTTCAAGGCATCGGCCCAAGACTCCGGCCTGCTGAACCCCGCCCGGTCTGCCGCTGGCCTCTCGTTGAGCGCGGACAACGCGCCCTCCCAATGGTGGACCTTGTTTGAAGACCCCCTGCTGACAACTCTGCAGGCCGAGGCCGTGGGCGGCAATCTGGACTTGCAGACCGCGCTGCTGCGCATTCAAGAAAGCCAGGCCCGCCTGGGCCTGACCCAAGCCAGTGCCTTGCCAGTGCTGAACTTTGACGCAGGCTATGCCCGTGCCGGTCTCAGCGCCGACTCGCCGCTGGCCAAACTGGGGGTCCCGACCAAGCCTTACGACCAATGGCAGTGGGGCCTGCAGGCCAGCTGGGAGCTGGACCTTTGGGGCCACCATGAACGCCTGACCGAATCCGCCCGAGCCCAACTGGCGGCTACCCACTGGGCGCTGAGTGCGGCCCGTGTGACGCTGGCGGCTGATGTGGCTCGCAGCTACCTGCTGCTGCGCGGTGTGCAGGCCCAACAGCGCCTCATCAACGAACATCGGACGATTGCCACCGAGCTGCTGCGCCTGACCGAGAGCCGCGAACGCCATGGCGTCGCCACGCAATTTGATTCAGCAGCGGCTCGCGCTGAACTGGCCACCGTTCAAGCCCGCACCGTGCAACTGGAGCAACAACAGGATGCCCTGCTGAGCCAGCTGGCACTGCTGCTGGGACAGGCTCCACACGATCTGGACACGCGCCTCATGGGCAGCACCCACCCGGTGCCCACGCCGATCAAGCTGCCTGTCGGTGTGCCCAGCGACCTCGTTCGCCAGCGCCCCGACATCCTGCAGGCGGAAGCCCTGCTGCGAGCCGCCACGGCCGACAAGGGTGCCGCCCAGGCCGATTTCTACCCCCGAGTCAGCCTGAACGCCGGCTGGAGCCTGCTGACCTCCCATTCGGGCGAGGTGACCAACTGGGACATGCGCCAGTTCAGCGTCGGCCCGGTGGTGCACCTGCCCATTTTTGATGGTGGTCGCCTCAAGCGCAGCCTGGACCTGACCGATGCGCGTCAGCGTGGCGCAGCCCTGCACTGGCGGCAGACCGTGCTGAAGGCCTGGCACGAGGTGGCGTCAGCACTGGACAGCAGTGCCAACGAGCAAGCCCGCCAGGAGCAGCTGGCACAAGCCGTTCACTTCAACACCGAAGCGCTGAACAGCGCCCGCCATGCCTGGAAAGCAGGCAGCGCGGAATTCACCACGGTGCTGGTGGCGCAACGCACCTTGCTCAATGCCCAGGCCACGCTGGTGGACAGCCAAACGGCCTCGGGGTTGGCTGTGGTGGCTTTGTACCGTGCGCTGGGACAAGGGGCGGCAGAGGTGCGTCCTGAACAGCTCGCCCAAGTCACCACGCGCATGACCCCCAGTGCAGAGGTGCCGAGATGAGCGCGGCAACCCCCGCTTTGGCGGGCCCTGTATCTGCGCCACCGCCAGCACCCCCAGCTGCTGCGGCCCCGGTGTTCGGGGCCCGGTTGGCCACGGGCATGGCAGGCATTCTGCTGGCCGCCATGGTGGCCGGTCTGAACGCACGCGTGCCGAGCCTGGCCTTGCCCGATGTGCGCGGTGCGCTGGGTTGGGGGCTGGATGAAGCTTCCTGGATCAGCACCGCATACACCGCCGGTGAGCTGACTGTGATGCCCTTTGCCACCTGGTTTGCGGTGACGTTCTCGCTGCGACGGTTTCACGGCGGGATGCTGGCGGCGGTGCTGCTGCTCGCGGCACTGGTGCCCGAGGTGCACAACCTGGAGGCCCTGATCGCCTTGCGGTATGTGCACGGCCTGTTGTCTGGGGCCTTGATTCCGCTGCTGATGATGGCAGCGCTGCGCTTCCTGCCGCCCCCCATCCGCCTGCATGGCCTGGCCTTGTATGCCCTGACGGCCACCTTTGCCCCCAACGTGGCGCTGTGGATCACCTCCTTGTGGGTGGATCGGGTCGAGGATTGGCGCTGGGCCTACTGGCACCTGATCCCCCTGGGCGCCCTGGCCTGGAGTCTGGTGATGTGGGGCATCCCCAAAATGCCGCCCGCACTGCCCCGACTTCGGCAGGGCAACTGGCCTGGCATGGTGCTGGGCATCCCGGGGCTGAGCCTGCTGGCCGCCGGGCTGGACCAAGGTCAGCGCCTGGACTGGTTTCATTCGCCCCTGATCGTGTCCATGCTGGCGGCGGGTGCCGTGCTGACGGCCTTGTTCCTGCTCAGCGAATGGTTTCACCCTGGGCCCTTCATCAAGCTGCAATTGCTGGCCCGACGCAACCTGGGGCTGGGCTTCGTGGTGTTCTTCCTGCTGCTGGTGGCCATGGCATCGGGTGTGGCGCTGCCTTCGTTGGACCTCAGCGTGCAACACGGCTTCAGGGTAGAGCAGCAGTTGCCTCTCGGGCTGGTGGTGGGCTTGCCGCAGTTGATCCTGGGCCCGCTGGTGGCCTTGCTGCTGTACCAGAAATGGGTGGATGCCCGCCATGTGTTTGCACTGGGCCTGGTGCTGATCGCCGTGGCCTGTGGCCTGGGTTCGCGGGTGGACGTGGACTGGATGGTGCCGCAATTCATGACCGCCCAAGTGCTGCAGGCCCTGGGTCAGCCCATGGCAGTGGTGTCGCTGCTGTTTCTCAGCACCAGCGTGGTCCAGCCGATGGAGGGCCCTTTTGTGGCCGGCATCGTCAACACGTTGCGGGCTTGCGGCTCGCTGGTGGGCTCGGTGGTGGTGGGACGAGAAGTGAGCGAGCGCAGCAGCTTCCATGCGGAGGTCCTGATGGGTGACCTGGGTCACCACCTGGGCCAGAACCTGGCAGCGACAGACCCTTCGACCCTGGGCCCGGTACTGGCTCACCACGCCTCGGTGCTGGCCGTGGCCGATGTGTACCGGATGCTGGGCCTGTTGGCCTTGCTGTTGATCCCCCTGGTACTGCGACTGCAGCACATTTCCGCCCCAGTGGTTCAGCGCTCTGCGGCTTCTTGAATTGAACCGACACGCCTTATTTTTGAAAGACATACCTCCATGAATTTCTCTCTTCCTGTGCGCCTGGCAGGCGCTGCGGTGCTGGTCGCCCTGGTGGCGGGTGGCGCCTACCTCTACAACCAACAAGGTGCCAATGCACCCACCCAGGCCACCGATGACGCCTATGTGGAAGCCGACTACACCCAGGTGGCGTCTCGGCTGGCAGGGACCGTGTCCAAGGTGCTGGTGGAAGACAACCAGGCGGTCAAGGCAGGTGACCTGCTGGCCGTGCTCGACGAGCGCGACCTGCGCGTGGCACTCGACAGTGCCAAGGCCCAGGTACTCAGCGCCCAGGCCGCACTGAACAGCCTCAAAGCCCAGTTGCTGCGCCAGGAAAGCCTGCGTCAGCAGGCACGTGCCACCTTGTCGGCCGATGACGCCGCCTTGACCCTGGCGGAAGCCAATCGGGCTCGTTTCAACGACATGGCACGCGATGGCTCGGGCACCTTGCAGGCGCAACAACAGGCTGATGCCCAGTTCCGTATCCAGCAGGCCCATCGCGAACGTGACGCGGCGGCTCTGCTGGCCGTGGAACAGCAAAGCACGGTGATCCAGGCCGATGTCGAGAAGGCTCAGGCCAGCGTTCAATCGGCCCAGGCGGCCCTGCGTGCGGCGGAATTGAACCTGTCCTATGCCCGCATCACTGCGCCTGTAGACGGCGTGGTGGCCCAGCGCAGCGTGCGCGTTGGGGCCTATGTGCAGCCCGGCAAGCCCTTGCTGGCCGTGGTTCCGCTCAAGGATGTGTACGTGACTGCCAATTACCGCGAAACCCAGCTGGCCCAGATGCGCCCAGGGCAGGCGGTGCGCCTGAAGGTCGATGCGCTGCCCGGCGTGCAGTTCACGGGGCGGGTGAGCAGCCTGGCGCCGGCCAGCGGGGTGAGTTTCTCGCCGCTGCCTGCGCACAATGCGAGTGGCAATTTCACCAAGATCGTGCAACGCCTGCCGGTGCGCATCGAAATCGACGTCGACCAAGCCCAGCGCGACTTGCTGCGTGTGGGCATGTCAGTGAGACCCGAAGTGGACGTGCGCGGCCCGACCGTGGCACAGAGCACGGGGCAGGCCATGTCGGCCACGGCCACCGCGGATGCCACCCAATGACATCGGATCAACCCCAGATTGCGGAGCGCACCATGCATGGCTATCAACTCACCTTCTACACCCAGCAGGATCGCACCCAGGGTCACGAGCCCCTGGCGCAATGGTTGCTGGCTCAGGCCCAGTCCTTGGGAATTCGCGGAGCAACCTTGAGCGGTTCCTTGGAGGGCCTGGACCACCAGGGGCGCATCCATGCGATCAACATGTTCGATGTTGGGGACCAGCCCGTTCAGCTGACCCTGATCGTGTCGGAGGTGGAAGACCGGCGCCTGTTCAATCACCTCAAGGCCAGCGGGGTGCAGGTGTTCTACACCCGCAGCCCAGTGGAGTTTGGCACCCTGGGCCCGAGTGCCAGTGCGGACAATCCCCAGGAGCCTTCAGCATGATGAACACACCACACCCGAACGGCGGCAGACGCGGCACCGTGGCCCGGCAACTGCTGAGGAGCGCTCTGATGTGCATGTCGCTTTGCGCCGCCCTGGCGAGCGCACAGCCTGCGTCAGTGGGCGACTCCCTCACGCCTGTCACTTGGCAGGATCAGTTCGAGCATGCTGTGCCTCTCACTGACGCTACCCATGTGGTAATTTTTGTATCTGAAAAAACTGTCAGTGAATGGGTCAACACCTGCCTGAGTGTCCTTCCTACGGACACCCTGGATCGAATGAAGGCAGTTTATGTGTCAGACATCAGCGCCATGCCGGTACTTATCACTAAAGCCTTCGCCTTACCCAAGCTGCGAAAACTGCCGTTCCCTATTGCCTTGGCCCGCGACACGTCCGAGGTTTCCTTTTTACCTCGTAGACCTGGTACTGCCACATGGATCCGGATTCAGGGCAGACAGGTGCAATCGATTCAGTATCTTCGCGACGCTGCGGAGTTGAACAAGGCGATTGCAGCTGCACAACCATGATCCGAACATTCCTAGTTGAATGGCAGATCTGAGTCGATTGGCTGAGCTGAATCAGTCGCTACCGCACACCTAGATCACGACGAGCACAATCAGGGTGCAGTCTCGCTTTGACATGCCGCCTACTACGCGACATATTGCTCCCATCAGCAGTCTCCGCGAAAGTAATGCGACATCGTGTGCCCTATCCCCTCGCGACACCGGTCACAGGATGTTGATCTGGTCCAGAAGCTACCCGCCTGAATTTGGAGGGGGTGACCCCCATGTGTTCCCGAAAGAAGCGCGAGAAGTTTCCGGGTGAAGAAAACCCCAGTTCCATGGCGACGGAGGTCAGCGGCTCGTCCTGTAGCACCAGACGCTTGACGGCCTCCTCCACGCGCACCGCGCTCCAGAACACTTGGGGGGTGGTGTGCAACTGATCCCGAAACAGCGAGAAATAGTGCGCGCGTGACAGGCCGACCTTGCCCGCGACGTCTTCCACCGCGATGGGGTCGGCCACGTGCTCCCGCATGTAGGCGATGGCGGCGCGCAAGCGGTGATCCAACATGGGCGAGCGACTGCGTGGTGGCTCGATCACGGGGGCCAGCGTGGCATCGATCGCGGTGATGATTAGCGCTTCGACCTCTTGTTCCAGCCTGTCCAGGGCGTTGGCGTTCACCGAGATGATCAGATCCAGCAAACGCCAGCAGGCTTGGCGCAGCGCCGGACTGATGGGAACCCGAGGCGATGGGAAGAAGAACGGTCGGCCGCTGGCAGCGCGACGCTCGTCCAGCCACGGCTTGCTGATGTAGAGCACCAGGAAGATGGCGGGTTGGGTCTTGTCCAGCAGGCGTGCATCGTGCGATTCGTAGGCGTTGGTTCCCAGTGCGACGTTCTCGCTGTAGGACACAAGTTCTGCCCCCAAATGGGCTTGCACGCGGCCGCCGCCCAGCCAAAAGGCGAACTGGGTTTCAGCGTGTGCATGGGCCACGAGATCGCCGCGCAGGTCGAGCACAACTGCACGCCCGAAGGCGCCTTCGCGCAGGGCATAGGCTTCACTCATATCTTGTTGGGTCTCCTGGGAGTGGACTATCGCCGAGCGATGCTTCGCATGAAAGGCCCGAAATATCCAGTTTAGGGAAAGCACCAAGGACCGGATCAGACTTTGCGATAAGTCAACGGATTGGACGATAAGCGCGCTGGAGCTTGAGTTCCTACAGTCAAGCCATCGTGACCCGCTACTTCAGCAGGTCGTTCCTCAAGGTTCAAACGAAGGAGAACTCAGTGCGCATCGCAACCTATTTTTCTGGTGGGCTACGGCAAGTGGGCACCGTATCAGCCGATGGTCAATCCATCACGCCTTTGGCTCTGACGCCACAACAGGCTGAGCGGGGTGTTTTGGCCATCATTGAGTTGCTGAACGAAGGGCACGCGCTGCCCGAGGCCGGCGGAGCCCCGATTCCAGTCAGCGACGTGACCCTGGACGCCCCTATCCCCACGCCGCGCCGCAACGTCTGGTGTGTGGGACGCAACTACCACGCCCATGCCAAAGAGCTGCAGGCCTCGGTGTTCAAGGACAACGACGCCAACCCCGAGTCCTGGCCCATCGTTTTCACCAAGGTGCCCGACTGTGTGGTGGGCCCGTTCGATGATATTCAATTGCCGGTGGGTGTGTCCGACCAGATTGACTACGAGGCCGAGTTGATGGTGATCATCGGCAAGGGGGGCAAGAACATCAGCCGAGCAGACGCCATGGGCCATGTCTGGGGCTACACCGTCGTCAACGACGTGACCGCTCGGGATGTTCAGATGCGCCACCAACAGTGGGACATGGGCAAGTCGTTCGACACCTTTTGCCCAACCGGCCCCTGGGCCGTGACAGCCGATGAGCTGGACGGTACCCGGACCCGGGTGCGCTGCTGGGTCAATGGCGAGTTGCGCCAGGACGGCCCCACAGAAAACATGATCTTCGACATTCCCGCGTTGATCGAAACCGTCTCGCGTGGCATCACGCTGTTTCCGGGCGACATGATCGCCACCGGCACGCCTGCTGGTGTGGGCATGGGTCTGAAGCCACCGCGTTACCTCCAGGCGGGTGATGTGGTACGGGTCGAGATCGATGGCATCGGCGCCATCGAAAACAAGTTCGTTTGAGGCTGACACCATGAGCACTCAGTTCATTCACGGCCTGGCGGTCGAGGTCGATGGTGACGGCACCCCCGTGCTGTGCATCCACGGCCTGGGCGGATCGTCCAACACCTGGACGCCTCTTTTGGAAGCCTTCAAAGGTTGCAAGGTGATCCGACCCGATCTGCCGGGCAGTGCCCGTTCAGCTCTGACGGTACAACCGTTGTCGATCGATCTGTATGTTGCAGCGCTGACGCAGATGCTGGACGAGATGAAGATCGGCGCCGTGCACCTGGTTGCCCATTCGCTGGGCACCATCGTTGCGCAACACCTCGCGGTGCAGCACCCTGGTCGGGTGAAGTCCTTGGCGCTGTTGGGTCCTTTGGGGGCGCCTCCTGAAGCGGCGCGCCCGAACATCCTTGCGCGTGCCGCCCTGGCGCGTACCGGCATGGATGCGATGCAGGAGATCGCAGATGCCATCGTCAAAGGTGCGACCAGCGCTGAGACGAAGGCTCAGCAGCCCGCTGTGCTGGCCTTGGTACGCGAAAGCTTGATGCGTCAGCCTCCTGAAGGCTACGCACAGAGCTGCCAGGCGCTGGCCGAGGCCCAGTCCGCTGCCATCGAAAGTCTCAACGTGCCCACGCTGCTGCTCACCGGTGACCAAGATGGCGTGGCGCCGGTGGCCAACGTGACGGTGATGCACCAGCGCATCCCCGGCAGCCGAATGACCGTGTTCGGTGCTTGCGGCCATTGGACACCGTTCGAGCAGCCTCAGGCCTGCGTGCAGGCCCTGCAGGCGTTTTACGCCGAAGTTCGCTAGTCCTTTCCGATTTCCTTTTCAACCACAAAAAACGACCCCCTTTGAGGGGCCGTAGGAGACTGTCATGTCCAAAATTGCATTCACCAACGTCAACATCTTCGACGGCAGCGGCGAAGACACCTTCCTGGGCGAGGTGCTGGTCGAAGGCCAGCGCATCGTCAACGTGGTGCGCGCACCGCAGCATGTCAACACCGATTGCGCTCGCGTCATCGATGGCAAGGGGCGATTCCTGATGCCGGGCATGACAGAGGCCCACACGCACTTCTCGTGGAATGACCAACCCTCGCTGGCTGCGATCCAGTTCATGCCGCCAGAAGAGCACATCTTGTGGTGCGTGCGAGTGGCCAAACGCTACCTGGACATGGGCTGGACCTCCGCGATCGGCGCTGCTGCCGCCAAGCCGCGACTGGATGTGGTGCTGCGCAATGCCGTCAACGCCGGCGAGTTTCCCGGCCCACGTTATTTGGCGGGCAGCCAGGAGATCACCACCATCGGGGCATTGGGCGACAACAGCCTGCCGCACATGAAGTTCGACGAACTGAGCTTCGGCAGCGTTTGCGCCGGCCCCGAGGAAATCCGAAAGTCGGCCCGCACCTTCATCAAGTACGGCGTTGACCACCTGAAGATCAACCTCTCGGGCGAGTACATCGCCGGCATTGCCGCCGAGCAATCCCCGTTTGCCGAAGATGAGGTGGCGATGCTGGCTGCTGAGGCCCGCCGGTACGGCAAGCGCATCGCAGCGCATGCCCGCTCGGCCGAATCGGTGAAGCAGTGCGTGCGTCACGGCATCGAGCTGATCTACCACGCCAGCTTTGCGGACGAAGAAGCACTGGATTTGCTGGAAGCCAACAAGGACAAGCATTTCGTCGCACCCGGTATTGCCTGGCTGGTCCGCACCAACTTCAATGCGTCGGAGTACGGTATCAGCCCAGCGGTGGCCGAGGCCATGGGCTACAGGCGCGAACTGGAGATTGCCGCGGAAACCCTGCGCAAGATGCACAAGCGTGGCATCCGCATCCTGCCCGGTGGCGACTACGGCTTTGCCTGGATGCCGCACGGCACGAATGCCAACGATTTGCAATACTTTGTCGACTACATCGGCATGACGCCAGCCGAGGCCCTGCGCTCGGCCACCCAACTGGGCGGCCAGATCATGCAACGGCCTGACGAGCTGGGCATGTTGAAGCCAGGCTACCTCGCTGACATCGTGCTGGTGGAAGGCAATCCGCTGAAAAACCTGGCCTTGCTGCTGGACCCCGCCAAGGTGCAACTGGTGATGAAGGATGGCGCCATCCACAAAGACTGTGCCACGCCCGTGCCCTCTGAAGCAGCGCTGCACCTGCCTGGCGCGGACCGTCCATTGCAAGAGGAAGGTGTCAAGGAGGCACTGGCTGATCTCGCGAGCTGATGCTGCAGGTACCACCGGCTCGTTTCGCCGAGCTGCATCGCCAATGCGCTGGCGATGCAGCTCAACGCCCTTCAACTCCAAAATAAATCGATTAACCTTGAACTTGGACTTCCACTTTTGATTGGTGCGTCTGCAGGAGGCAGGTCAATAGGGCTTCAAGAAATATTCCTAGGAATTGGGCTGTGGTGAGAATCAAATTGGGAGTTCTGGAGCAAGGCAATGGGGTGCGGAGCCTATGCTTGTGCAGGTTGGTGGTGTTTGGTGAGGACAACTACATTTCCTCCAAAAAAAGAAGATCTGTGCCTCTCCCGACCCAGCCAAAGCTGAGTCGGGAGTTATGCAGTCAAGCAGTTTGAGGGGCGCAGATTTCAAGCCATCGCAAGATGTTGACCTTCAGGTGCGCCCCATCAATGGACTGCCAGTTCAGCGCCCCTCGATCTGAATTGGCGATGCCAGCCATTCGCGCGTTGTACCCGGCACTCCAAGGCAGACTCTGCGTGACATCCAGCAGTAACAGCGCCGTGACGTTTCCGCAGGCGCGATCCAACTCCACTCCCGTCACAACGGCCCACCAGTTGGAATACCCATCTCCTAATTGAATCAAAGCCAACCCTCCGTTCCGAACGAGTTGCTCTATCAATGCTGAATCAGTTGTCACCCAACCAGAGTGATGGATCGCATGTTCCGTCAGTGGCCAGACACCCAAAATGCTCGCCGCAACGGCTGAGCACCAAGCCAGTCCTACATCCCGGCGCACCTTCGGCATCTTCACCTCCCGGAAGGTGGCCTTGTGATTTCCAGAAGCCTTCGACAGATACTGCAACTCCCCCTCAAACCGCAGCCCCCGAACAAACAGGTGCTCGGTCTGAGGAGGTGTTGTCACGGTCTCAGTAATCATCAGGCAACAGCACCGTCGTCACCGACCGGTCTGCCTCCGTGATCACCCACACCTTCTCGGTTCTTGGCTGCCCATCGATCACCCGCTTGAGCGTGTAGACCGACAGGACGCGCAGCCCCAAGATCACGGCCCGTCGATTCATCTCTGCATCGTCGCCGTCAACGTCACCCCAGTCCCCGCGCACATGCTGGGCCAACAACCTCAGCGGTGAGAACCGAAGCAACTGCAGCGCGTCCATGGCCGCAGGTGTCGCCGTGATCCTCCCCAAGGTAAAAAGGGGCGATCCTGGAGACCGCCCCTGGTGTTTTTCTGTCGTTCCAGCGACCTTCTGTTCGATCGCGTGGTTGATGTCTTCCATGGTGATTCCAATCCCAATGTTTCAAAGTTGATTTGGTCCACCGCTCCTTTCACCCGCGCACGGCTGCGCCTCGCCAGAGGCGATGCCAGTCATGCAAACAGGGCAGGGGAGAAGTGGGGGAGGTAAGAAAGAGCAAAGGGCACCATCGCTTGCGCAACGTGCCCCTTGTCGATTGCCAGCAGGCCTTGCACCCGCCGCCGTTTCAGTGCCGCTGTCAGTGCCGGAGCAATGCGGCCTTGGCTTCCAGCTTGTTGCTCAACGTCGGCCGGGCCGGTATGGTTTGCGCTTCAGATTGATCGGCACCTGGTGATGAATTCGCCTCACCCCCTGTTACCGGGTAAAACTCCTCCACCACAGCAGCCCCATCCTCGGCCGATTCTTCAAACGCCCCAAGTGCCAGTCCGGCCTTGGCCGCCGCATCGAGCGCCGCCTGGTCAAGCCCAGCCGCCTCCCGCTCAGCCCAAGTGGCCTTGGTTTGGGCCATGGCCTCCAGCAGCGTCATCCCACCCCTGACCGTGAGATCCACGTAGAAGATCGCCGACCGGTGAGATTGGGCTGTCGACTTGCCCCTCAGCCGAAGCTCCAGCGGCATGGCAGACAACTTCCCCCCTGTGATCGCCTGGAAGTACTGAAGCCGCGCCGCCAGCGTCCGAATGCTGTTGAACCCCGTCGTCCTAAACACAAAGCTCCCCAGTTCATCCGTGTGTTCGACACTGTCCACATCGATGCGCACGTTGAGCCGGCCGTAGGGCTTGCACCCCTGGTCCATGCCCAGCTCGCATCCTTCAGGCGAAGCGCATTCCAGCGTTTGAACACCGGCGGAGGTCGAACGCCGGCAGGTCTCTCCATTGCCCACACAGAGTGGCCGACCGGTCTTGCGATCGAACAGGCTGTAGTTCGCCCGCAGGTTCAGATCCGGATCATCAAACAGCAGCCGCACCGGAATGCTGCGCAGTTTGATGCTGGCCTGGTCTGAGCCTGTGGAATTCGCTGCCTTGCGCAGTTCCGCATCTACCGGATGGTTCACCCAAGCCCCCCGGGTCTGCACTTGGGAGGTGATGGTGAACTCGTCATCCTTCTCGGGCAATCTCTTGCCCGCCTTCTCCACCACCCGTCCGATGGAGATACGCCCCAGCACCGGGGGCGTCAAAGCCAATCCTTTGAGCATGATTGTTTCCCTATGGTGTGAATTGAATGAGATGGAGCATTAACTGTCGGAGCTGACCAGGAAGCGACGGCTTCCAGGTTTGGACACCTGGTACTGGGTCATCAGTTCAGGGTGATCGGCGCCCAGGCGCTCTTCATCCAAAGTCAAGCCGTCCTTGGACCGCTTGAAACTCACCACCCCAGCATCGAACAAGACCTTGGACGCCTCTCCCATGCGTTGAACAATGGCTTGCTTCAACTGGGCTTCGCGCTCGCCTTGAGACTTCAGCGCAGCGCGCACAGCGACCAGGTCGGAGAACACCGCCTCCATCACCAGGTCCCCGCGAAGATCGAGCGTCTGACCCGCGTCCCGAGGGTACAGAGCACGCAACGCCTCGTTTGATGACTCAGATCCATCGGCCACTGGTGCGGTATCTGTGTCGACGAAGCGTTTGAACGCGTGCTCCAACTCCACCAGCTGGCGGATCATGACCTCGTCGCGCGCCACCCGATGCACCCGAAGCTCCTGGCCACAGATCAGCACCGCCACGTCGGCGGCCTGCTTGCCTGTGACCGCGAGCTGGTGCATCACCTGCAGTTGAACGTACTCCGGCACCCCGTCACGCCAGAGGCGCTCCCCGTGGTAGCCGGCCGTCTTGCACTCCAGGATCTGGACATCAGGACAACCAATCACCTCCCGGTCCAGGTTGGCCAGCATCCAGGGATGATCCGGATGCTGCAGTACCACATTCACCTTGCGCACCCGGTTGCCGGTTCGCTTGGTGTAGTGGGCCGCCACGATGGGCTCCAGCAAGGTGCCCCAGTACAGGGGCGAGGCTTCAGATTCATCGACCGCTGGCAGCATGTATCCGCGCCCGGTCTTGATCATCCAAAGCTCCAGCTGCGATTGGTAAGGGTTGAGACCCACCGCAGCAGCTGCATCGGAGCTGCCAATGCCGCCCCGACGCACCTCAAGCCACTGCTCGCGCGACAGACCTTGGGTCTTGACCAGGCGCAGGGCAGGGCGGGGGCGTGAGGAGCTTGAAACAGAAGAAGCAGCAACGGAAGAAGCAGGCGAGGTGCCTGCAGAAGAAATGGCGTGTGCCATGAGAAATCCTTTCGAATGGGGTGAACGTAGACCTGACCCCAACAAACCACTCACCCAACAAAACTCTCACCCAACAAAGCAAAAGCCCCGCGCCATCCATCAAGGGTGGGCGGGGCTTATGCAGCGGGGTTTGGATCTGGAACGTGGGAATGAGGGGAGGCGAAGACGCTGCTGCGATGGGAACGGGTGTATCTGGCGACTGTCCGTAAGACCAGTCCTACACCTAGGCGCAAGCCTGTCTGACAAATCAAGCGACCAATTGCAATGCCTGATCCAATGCCCGCTGCTTGAGGTTGGCCCCCTGGCCGAACCAGGCGCTGTCGAGTCGGTACTCCTGAGACCGGGCCCGGCGTTCGTGATCCACGAACTCGGTCACGGCGTTCAGCAGACCCCAAGCCGTTCCTTGGGCTGAAGTCAGCTCAGCCCCGCGCCCTTGCCCGTCATACAGCGCTTGCACCTTCTTCAAGGCCCGCTCATTGACCAGCTTGGCCGCAGGATCGAGGTGGCCCTGATGCCAGTGATAGCTGTCCATCCCAGACGGCTGGCAAATCACCTTGAGGAAATAGTTCATCGCCTCGTGGGTCTTGACCTTGCGCTCGGCCAGGGTCTTCATGCGGTACATGAAGCTGTCCCAGTTGGACACGGCCACCCCCAACTGCTTCTTGACTGCCTGGGCATCAAATGCCGTGGAATGCGGCACCCGGATGGCACTGGTGGCTCCATTCAGGGCAATGGTCAAGGTGTTGTGACACACCACCCGGATCGTGGTGGGTGTGGCCGTGGTGGCCAAGGTGCCGTCGCATGATGTTGCCAACAGCAGGTAGCCATTGACCACATCGGAACCCTTCAAGGCCGTCGACTTGCCCGTCTTGGCCAAAGCCCAGAACTTGCGGCCTTCCTTGAGAACACCCGCGGTTTCCAGCTCGAAGCCAGAAACCTCGGTCAGATCCCGGTAAAACTCCAGCACCTCCTTGGGTTGCACCACCTGGTAGCGGCCACCGACAACGGAAAGTGCCGTCTTGGTGTCGCTGCGGTACAGCACCTTCTGGTCTTCGAAGGTCTGGATGGCACCCAGACCACCGGCTTCACCGGCCATGAAGCGAACCGGGGTCTCGCAGATCTTCCAGTCCATGCCGGCCTTCTCGGCCCAGACGTCGATGGATTGGCGAGCGGGCAGGGCGTTGCCCAGGGAATGCCAGGGCGTCTCGCCAACATAGGCCATGGATTGCATCAAATGAGCCATGATGAAAATCTCCAAAAAAGGTGGGATGAAGAAACGAAGCAAACTCAGATCAAGCCGCGCTCGGCCAGGCTGACCAGACCGCTGCGGGTGACGATGAAGTGATCAAGCACGCGCACATCCACCAAGGACAGGGCGGACTGCAGGGTTTTGGTGAGAGCGATGTCGGCGGTGGAGGGCTCGGGTGAGCCGCTGGGGTGGTTGTGGGCCAGAATCACGCCACTGGCCTGGCGGGCCAGGGACTAGATCACCACCTCTCGGGGGTAGACCGAGGTCTGGGTCAGGGAGCCACGGAACATCTCCAAGGCATCAATGACCTGGTTCTGGGCGTCCAGGAACACCACGGTGAACACCTCGTGGGGCCGATCAGCCAGCAGCACCCGCAGAAAATCCCGAACGGCACAGGGGCCATGCAGGAAGTAGCTGTGCCGCACCGAGCGCTCCAGGTGGGACAGAGCTTCCTGCACCACGGGCGCGCGGGAATAGGTGGGCATGCCAGAACAAACCACCGATGACGCACAAGCAGAACTGGCAGCCGCAACAGCACTACCAGAGGAACAAGAACCGTCCATGAAAACCTCCTTGGCCCAAGGCCAGAGCAGTGGGAAACAAATGGAAGAAGGCCCCCAAACATCGCAACCCAGACGGCATAAGGCCCCGAGTACCCAAGGGGCACGCGGGGCCTGACAACTGAGAGGATTGAAATGCAGGGGGCTGGGGAGGGCGCAAAGCCCGCGAATTTGGAGCCAACTGCCCAGGATTCAACGGTGAACGCCCGTCAGCAGCTTCGGCTGACGCTGTAGCGGTGACCGCATTCCAGGCAGCGGCGGTTGTGCAGCAGGTGCTCGTCGATGGCTTCACCCAGGCGGGCGCCTATTGCACAACCCGCGGTGGCACCGACCAGTGCGCTCAGGATCAACTGTCCAACCGGGCTGGAGGATGAGGCTGATCCGGCCAAGGCCGGAATGTCCCAGTCGGGACCGGTGGACGCGACAGCACCGAGGCCGACCGAGCCAGCGGCAACCCCGGCCAGCAGGCCAATGACGCCGCCGGTCTTGCGGCCCCAGGCCAGTTCGGCAGATTGTTCGCTGTGGCAGCGAGGGCATTCAGTTCGCATGGGGGCAACCGGGCCGCGAAGAGGTGGTCATGCGCTGAGCCGCCAGAGCGGTGAGCGTGCCCAAGGCGAACACCACGACGAAGGCGGACAGGCAGTCCATGGGGGAGGGGCTTGGAAACATCACAAATTTCTCCTGAGGTGAGGGGACAAAAGAAACCCCGCTGGGCATAAGGCCGAGCGGGGCATGGGGCTGGAGACAGGCTGGAATGGGGCCTACCTAGTTCAGCTCAAGAGGGGGATATGTGATTGAAAAATTCTAGGATTGACTTTGGTGACGGTTGTTCAGTCCACGGTATTCTTCGAAGAAACCAATTTCTTGGGGTCGGCGGCGGCAGGGATTGGACCGCACTGCTCACGCATCCAGGTCCCATCGTGGGCAAACCTGGCGATGGCATTGCCATGGTGGAGGGCGCCTTCGCCTGGACGGCAGCCCTCATTGGCGCGGCATGCGTGGGCGTGATGCGCACGGCCTTCGACATAGCGCTGCAGTTCTCGCGGACCGACAAGCGCTCCGGCACTGTGCCTGTGATTGAGCACCAGAACGTCGGTTTCATGCTTGCCGACATCAAGATGCGCATCGAGGCCGCGCGCTACCTGACCTGGAAAGCCTGCCACCAGCTCGATCTCACAGAGGGGCGTAGCCGTGAACCGGCCATCATTGCCAAAGTCCACTGTTCGGAGCTGTGCGTGCAGGCCGTCTACGACACCACTGCGAGTGGTCGGCGTGGACGCCTACACCGACCTGTACCCGCTGGCCGGTCTTATGCAGGACGCTCTGTGCTTCCCCCTGTATGACGGCGGCAACATGGGCGTGCGCCGCCGCCAGCTCCATGCGCTGCTGCGCTCGCCGGACTACGACGCCATGGCGTCGGCCGAGGCGCGTGGATGAAGTCGATCTGATGCCGCTTTAGGCGTGGTGCCCACGCCAAGCCTCTGTCTTTCCAAACACAAGGAATGACAGTCCCGACAAAACCACCGAGGGGTTCGCCCCTTGGCTTTGCCGAGTGGGCTGTAGTGGGTTGGTTGCAAGGTCAGCATCCGAACAAGGCCCATCTTGCCAATGCGTAGTGCTTCTCAGCGGGTGCACTGGGCTTGTTGCTCATGATCTGTGGGACAACCCCTGCAGGGATGTCGAGCCATTCAGTGAGGGGCTGGAAAGATCGACGAAGACCGTGCAAGGTGATGTGAGGGAGTCCCGCTCGCATGCAGATTTTGCCGATTCATTTTAGATTCAGCTTCATCCAGAAGGTCGCCTGGCTATGAGGCATGCCAGACGATTCCGAGGTTCAGTCAGACTCTGGATTCGACCGGCCTCAATAGATTCCCAAGAACTTCCATGAAGGACTTGGCGTCAGTTGGAAGGCTGGGCTTGTTCAGACGCTTGAAGACATCATCCAGTCGCCTTTCGAGTGCTGGTGGCGCTGGAAAAGTGACTACTGAGTTGGCCAAAGCCAGCCTCGAGAATGATGTTGGCTGTTTGCCAAAAATGGTCTTCAAGGATCTTGCAGGCCAGGCCTGCATCCTTGCCCATGACCGCTTCCATCAACTGTCGGTGTTCATCTGTAATGTTCCGTCCCTGGCTTGTCGGTACGTCAGTTGAACTGTTTCGGTACTTCTCTGCCAGATTTCTATCTATCCATTGGGGTCAATGCCATCTACCGCGACGCGTGGCGTTTCTCGATGGCCTACACCCACTATTTCGGTCCAGCGAACACGTTCAACAACGCGAATCAGAACGGCGCCTATACCTGGGCCCAAACCCTCAAGGATCGCGACTTTGTGTCGGCTTCCCTCACGTACACCTTTTGACCCTGTGATCACCATGAACCGTAACCACAAACTGAGCGGCCTCGCCGCTTTATCGATTGCTCTGACTCTTGCATATGCCGCGGCCCATGCAGCCGTTTCGGCCGAAGAAGCCGCAGCCCTCAAGGCCGCTCTTACCCCGATGGGGGCAGAAAAGGCCGCCAACAAGGACGGCACCATCCCGGCCTGGAACGGAGGTCTGACGACCGTCACGCCTGGATTCATCAATGGCGGTCGTCGGCCCGATCCGTTCGCCTCAGACAAGGCTGTTTACAGCGTGGACGCAAAAAATGTCCAAGAGCACGCAGCGCGCCTCCCGGACGGCGTCAAGCAGTTGATGCAACGCTACCCAAACAGCTTCCGTGTGGATGTCTATCCGACAGCCTCGGATCTGAAAGTCCGTGGGACCGCAAAGGCAGGAGAAGAGGTTCGAGTAGCAATGGAACGAGGAACCTACTTAAGGATTCTGTTCGAGCCCTAACTTGACGCGAATCAAGAAAGACTCGTAATTTGTAGAGATCACTACAGCATTGCAGCAATCGCAACGGCAAACTAAGCTGCCGCCATGATTCGTCCCATAGACTCTTGGTTGGCGTTGGTCGTCAGCCTTCCCTCAGCAAGCGCCACGGCTCGTATGCGGATTTGGCGTGCCGTCAAAACACTGGGCTGTGCTGCACTGCGTGACGGTACCTATCTGCTGCCCGCGCACGTGGAACAGGCCAACCAGCTGCAAGCACTGGCCGACGATGCACTGCAGGATGGCGGGCAAGCCTGGCTGTTGCAGGTGCACGCCAAGAACATGGCCGAGCAAGCTGCCTTTCAAGCCCTGTTTGATCGGTCGGCCGACTACACGCCCTGGCTGGAGGAGTTGGCACAAGCCCGCCAGCCTCTACCCACGCTTCCCGCAGCCGAACGTCAGCGATTGCTGCGTCGGCACGGGCGTGCCTACGAGTCCATCCGCAAGATCGATTTCTTTCCAGGCGAAGCCTCCATCCGCGCCGAGGCCCAGTGGCGGGACTTCACGAATGCCGTAGAAGCCTTGCAGTCACCCGGCGAACCTCAAGCTGCGGCTGGCCGCATCGCCAGACGCGATCGCATGCAGTACCAGGGGCGACTCTGGGCAACACGCCGCCATCTCTGGGTCGATCGTGTGGCAAGTGCCTGGCTCATCCAGCGCTTCATCGACCCAAGCGCACGCTTTCTTTGGCTGGAATCCCCTGCCGACTGTCCCCCTGAAGCATTGGGCTTTGATTTCGACGGTGCGACCTTCTCCCATGTTGGCGACCGGGTGACGTTTGAGGTGCTGTTGGCAAGTTTTGGTCTCGACGGTGATCGTGGTCTCTTGCGTTTGGGAGCCATGGTGCATGCCCTTGATGTAGGGGGCGCAACAACACCGGAGGCGGGGGGCTTTGAGGCTGTACTGGCCGGTGCGCGCAAGCGCTGGCCGGATGACGACGCCCTGTTATCCGATGTGGGTGGCGTGCTGGACTCGCTTTATGCCCATTTCTCGACCCACCGAAATACATAGCAACTTACAACCGCAGGAACGAATATGACCAATCTCAACCCAACGGAGGAGCCTGCTTCCGGCGCCCCATCCGCCCCTGGCTACACCCTGTGGCAACTTGTGCGCTACATGCTGGCCCTGGGCACCTGGGGCTTTGGCGGACCTGTCGCCCTGGCGGGCTACATGTATCGCGACCTGGTGGAGCAGCGTAAGTGGATCACGGACACGGGCTACAAGGAAGGCTTGGCCTTGGCCCAGCTGATGCCCGGGCCGCTCGCCGCTCAGTTGGCGATCTACCTCGGCTATGTCCACTTTCGCTTCATCGGAGCCTCCTTGGTCGGTGTGGCCTTCGTGCTGCCGTCCTTCCTGATGGTGGTCGGGCTGGGCGCCGCCTACACGGCCTACGGAGGCATCGGCTGGATGCAGTCCGTGTTCTATGGCGTGGGCGCAGCCGTGATCGGCATCATCGCCATGAGCGCGTACAAGTTAACCAGTAAAAGCATCGGCAAGGACAAATTGCTATGGCCTATTTTTCTGGTGAGCGCGGCCGTCACCGTGATCACCCGGTCCGAAGAGGTCTGGCTGTTCCTCGCAGCCGGTGTTCTGGTGTGGTTCTGGCGTGCGCCTCCAGCATGGCTCAAACGCGGCGGCAACCTGAACGAGGCAGCAACGCCGTTGCTTGGATTGCTGGCATTGAACACCGTCGATTGGACAAAGCTCAAGCAGATCGGCCTCTATTTCGCATACGCCGGTAGCTTCGTCTTCGGTAGCGGCCTGGCGATCGTGCCCTTCCTGTATGGCGGTGTCGTCAAGGAATACGGCTGGTTGACTGACCGTCAGTTCGTGGACGCTGTGGCCGTGGCCATGATCACGCCGGGGCCGGTGGTCATCACGACGGGCTTCATCGGCTTTCTAGTGTCAGGCTTTTGGGGTGCTGTGACGGCTGCCCTGGCCACTTTTGTGCCTTGCTATCTGTTCACCGTGATCCCTGCCCCCTACTTCAAGAAGTACGGCAAGCGTCCAGATGTTGTCGCCTTTGTTGATGGCGTTACCGCTGCAGCCATTGGCTCAATTGCCGGTGCCGTGGTCGTGATCGGGCAGCGTTCGATCACGGATTGGATCACGGCAGCACTGGCCTTGGCGACCGCAGCAGTCCTGTGGCGCTTCAAAAAGATTCCTGAGCCGGCCGTTGTGGCGGTGGCTGCGGTGATCGGACTGATCGTGCATCCGCTGGTCACGCCCATCTGACCAAAAAGCACACCAAGGAGCGATCAAATGGAACTGCAACTGCGCCCCCTCACCCTCGATCCAACAGCCCTCAGCGGCTTGTCGGAGAAACTGATCGTCAGCCACCATGCCAACAACTACACCGGCGCTGTCAAACGCCTGGGCGCCATTCGACAGCAATTGGCACAGTTGGATTGGCCTACCGCATCGGGCTTTGTCGTCAATGGGCTCAAGCGAGAGGAATTGATCGCTGCCAACTCAGCCTGGCTCCACGAGCTGTATTTCGACGCGTTGGGCGGCGGCGGGGCCTTAGCCGACTCGGGCCTGAGCGTGGCCCTGACGCGCGACTTTGGCAGCGCTGACCGTTGGCAAGCGGAATTCACCGCGCTGGCCAAGGCCATGGGAGGGGGCTCAGGCTGGGCATTGCTGTCTTGGTCAACCCGAGAGGCGCGACTGATCACCCATTGGGCCGCCGATCACACGCACCTGCTGGCCGGAGCCACGCCGATTCTGGCGTTGGACATGTACGAGCACGCCTACCACATGGATTTCGGCGCCAAGGCGGCCGCCTATGTGGATGCCTTCATGCAAAACATCCGGTGGGAGTCCGTTGCGCGGCGTTATGCCGCTGCTGTCGAGGCGGACGCGCGGTCCTTCTCAGCAACGCCTCACGAAATCGATGACGGCGCGCAGCTCATCGACGTGCGTCGTTCGGCTGCCTACACACAGACACCTGACCGCTTGGCAGGAGCCATCTGGCGCGACCCCGCGCTATTGGCCCAATGGAGCCCGGAACTCGATGCTTCCAAACCCGTCCTCGTGTACTGCGTTCGCGGCCACGAGGTCAGTCAGTCGGTGGCACTTGCACTTCAAGCACGTGGCCTGGACGCGCGTTTTGTGGCGGGTGGTATCGAAGCCTGTCGTGCCGCAGGCGTGAAGTTGGAAACAAAGGAGTAGCACCATGAAATGGATCACCCGCGAACGACCAAAGATCGATCGGATCGCCTGCCCCTGGCTGATTGCGCGATTCATCGACCAGGAGCCCCAGTTTCTTTATGTGCCGACCGGTGAGGTGCTCAGCATTGCCCAGACCACTGGCGCCATTCCCTACGATATCCCGGACGTCGAACTGAGCCATGTTGGTGAGTTGTGCAGCTTTGATGCGTTTCTCACCAAGTACGGTTTGGATGACCCGGCGCTGCGCCAGTTGGCCGAGATCGTGCGCGGCGCAGACACTTCCAGGCTCGACCTGACGCCTCAATCGGCGGGGCTCTATGCGCTCTCGCTTGGGCTGTCACGCAACTTCAGTGACGACCACGAAATGCTTCAGCATGGGATGGTGATGTACGACGCCCTTTATGCCTGGTGCCGTTCATGCCAGGCAGAAACGCACAATTGGCCACCTGTCATAGCGGCCTGACTTGCACGATGACTTCTACAGCCCGCTTTTCTCTGGCTGCACTCGTGCTCTTCTCAATCTGCACAGGGGCATCGGGCGCCCCCAGCCTCACGGAACTCACCGGCCCGCAGATCAAAGCAGCCTTTGCGGGCAAAGTGATTTCAGAAGGGGCGCACTGGTCCGCCTATCTGCTTCCCGATGGACGAACAAAGTCCATTGAACTCGGACACCCGCACCGAGGGCGTTGGAAGATTGTTGGCAACGAACTGTGCGTGAGGATCAACGAGAGCGCCGCCCCCGAATGCTGGACCGTGTTGCGCAAGGGCAAGACCTATGTGTTGCGCGCCCAGGGACAAGACCTCTACGAGGTCACCCCAGAACCGTTGTCACCCAAATTCCCATTCGATTGAGTCCCCGAGCCGGAGCGACTGCACCCCTGCATCCCCACAGTGGCCACCCAAACGACCACCGGTATCAGGGGGCCCCGCGATGCAAGCCCCCTATCGTCATGAAACTATTTGAAGTTCTGAATCAGGTCGGCAAGCCCCTTGCCCGAACCTTCCTGCACATGTCCATCGCAGGGGCCCTGCTGCCCGCGATCTCGAAGGAGGTCGCACTCACCGGTCCGCAGATCCGTGCGGCCATCAGCGACAAGTACGTGACTGATGAGCACCATTGGGGGCACAAATACTTTTCGGATGGGCACGTCGAACGCTCAGAGAACGGCCGGCGCAGGCCCGCGCGCTGGTCGATCAGGGGCGACAGACTCTGCTTGCTGCACCCCGAGATCAGCAAGGACGAACCTGTGTGTTATCGCGTCGTGCGTATCGGTGATGAACTTCAATATCGGGACGACCATTTCGTGGCGTACCGAGGTTTGATACGGCCGATGCCACAGAAAGATTGATGCCCGCGCCGTGATCTGTTTGCCCGCAGCCCCTGGGTTCTTGATTGACTCGGTCGAACGGCAGGTGCAGGAGCAACCCGCGCGGGCACGTCAGTGGGGATGCGCGTGGTGAACGTCGGGCACATGAGCATGGCTGTGTCGCATCGGCGTGTGGGTATGAAGGTGGCTGTGTTGCCCCGTCGGCATGGGGTCGTGAACATGGTCATGGTGGCCATCCGCATGGGTGTGGGCATGCTCATGTTCCAAGGCCACATGATCATGCTCGTGGTGATGGGACTCCATCAGGTGGACGAGAACGCCGGCCAACATCAGAGCACCCCCCAACACCATGCCCCATCCACCAGATCGATCTCCCAACAGGATCGCCAAGGCGGCGCCGATGAAGGGTGCGAACGCGAAAACAGATCCCGTGCGGGCGGCTCCGAAGGCCCGTTGCGCCAACAGGTAAAAGCGCAGGCTCAGCCCGTAGCAGCTCACCCCAACAGCCATCAGGCCCAAGGCGGCCCCTGCGCCCGGTACGGGCTCCCCAGTCAGCACGGCGAGGCTACCCGTGGCGGCGACGCCCAGCACAGCTTTAGCGAGTACCACCTGCCCGGGATCGCGCTCAGCCAGGGCTCGCGACAACGTGTTATCCATCCCCCAGGCAACGGTGGCTACCATAACCGCCACCAAGCCCCAGAGCTGGCTGCTGCCGCTCTGACTTTGATCCAAAACCAAAGCGATGCCACCACCGAGCAACAGCAGCACGGCTGCCCAGACTCTGCGGTCCATGGTCTCGCCATAAAGACGCCATGCAAGCACTGCCGTGAACAGTGCCTCCAGGGTCAACATCAGCGAGGCTCCGGTGCCGCTGGCTCGCTGCAGGCCCCACGCCATGGCCACGGGTGCGATCACCGCTCCGAACAATGCCACGGCGATCAGGCGAGGCCAATCCGAACGCAGCAAGCGAGCCTCGTTTTCTGCCGGTTGGCGAAGCAGCGCTCCAATGCCGGCAGCTCCGGCATAGAGCAGTGCTGCCGTCGAGAAGGGACCCATGCCCATGCCCAATTTCTGCACCAGCGGCGTGCTCACACCGAAGAGTGCTGCGGCAAGCAGCGCCAGAAAGCCGCCTTGTAGTGCAGGAAGGTTGGGCATGTGTCGGTTCATTGGGGCCGTATTTCACCGAAAAGCGATAGCGACTTTGCCGTGGATGTTGTTGTTGGATACTGTCTACAAAATGCTGTGGAGGGTCTCCTTGACCGTGCGGAATAAGACACTCTTAGAGAACAGTCGGCGCGTCGGACAGCTCGTTAAAGTTAACTTCCCGAGTTGGGAAATGCTCAGCAAGCAAATCGCCGATGGCGGCGATACCTTGTAAAGAGCCTGCGTGGAACTCTCCATCTGCAAATTTAGCCTCCATCCCACGGCAAATTGCAGACCAAGCCTGGGACCCGCAACAAGCATGGATACCTCGGTCAGCGACGATCTCTACACTGCGATCCGCCAGCAATACATAGATGAGAACCCCGGAGTTATGTTCGGTATCCCAGATGCGCAGTTGGCTGAAAAGATCAATGGCGCGATCACGAGCCGATTGATCTCGCCACAGAGGAGCGCCGTCAAGCGAGCCCTCGATAACGAAGCGCAACTCCCCCACATGGGCGGATTCGCAGGCCCCGATGGTCTGCTCAATCGCACGCAAAGTCGCTGCGGGAAATGCGCGCTTCACATGGCACGTTGGCGTCAACAAATGACGAATGAGGCGAGAAAGTTTCATCGTCACCATCTCCCAGAAGCACCGCCGCCACCGAAACCGCCGCCGCCGCCGCGGAACCCACCGCCACCTATACCGCCACCTCCGGGCCATCCACCTCTCCCGTGGTGGCCCCCAAGGCCGATACCCAGCAATGTGACGAAAAATCCGGCCAATCCTGCGACCAACACAGCCGTCAGTGTTCCTACGGCAAGCCAGGCAAGTGCACTGAGTACACCGCCTGCCACCAACGCACCGGGCAGCCTGCCCAGCACCCGTCGAAGTATTCCTCCCAGTACCAACGTGACCACAAGCACGGCAGGCCATGCCTGACGGATATCGCCCTCGCGGTCAGCGCTACGTGATGGGGTTGGAAGAGCCTCACCGTCCAGAATTCGCTGAATCTGCTCCATACCTGCCGTAACGCCACCGTAGAAGTCGCCCTGGCGAAAGTACGGGGTGATGATTTCGGCAATCACACGACGGGCTTTCACGTCATCCAAAGCGCCCTCCAAGCCATATCCGACCTCCAGTCGGACCTCTCGGTCATTCTTGGCCACGAGCAGTAACGCACCGTCGTCGATTTTTCGGCGTCCCAGCTTCCATTGTTCGACCACGCGCATTGCGTATTGCTCAATGGCCTCGGGGCGCGTGGTCTGCACCATCAGTATGGCCAGTTGGATACCCTTGCGCTCCTCGTACGAGCTGAGTGATTTGTTCAAAGAGGAGACCTGGTCCGCCGTGAGCGTCCCCGTCAAGTCGGTGACACGACCTTTCAGTGGGGGGACAGGCTGAAGCTCCTGCGCCGCAGCCCCAAGTGCGACAACCAGCGACAGCGCCATGCTCAAGAGCATGCGCAGCCACTGACGGATCAAGCCCCGGTCGGAGTTCACTTGGCTGCACCAGAGGCATTGCCTGGTACCCCGAAATCGACTTTGGGTGGCACTGCAATGGCTTTCTCATCCGACACAGAGAAATTTGGCTTCACGTTGTAGCCAAACACCATGGCCGTCAGGTTGGTCGGAAAGCTACGGACAGTGACGTTGTAGTCCTGCACGGCCTTGACGTACCGGCCACGAGCGACAGCAATCCGGTTTTCTGTGCCATCCAACTGTGCCCGCAAATCCTGAAATCCTTGATTGGCTTTCAGGCTGGGGTAGCTCTCTGACACCACCAACAATCGCGATAGCGCACCCGACAATTGGCCTTGTGCGGCCTGGAATTTCTGGAATGCTTCAGGGTCATTGATCAGTTCAGGGGTCGCCTGAATGGCAGTCGCTTTCGCCCGGGCCTCAACCACCTTGGTCAGCGTCTCTTGCTCAAAATTGGCTTCGCCTTTGACGGTGGCCACAATGTTTGGAATGAGGTCGGCTCGGCGTTGGTATTGATTGAGCACCTCGGACCAACTTGCCTTGATCTGCTCATCCGTTGACTGAAAGGTGTTGTAACCGCACCCCGACAACGAAATCGTGAGGGCAGCCAAGGGGATGAAAGACAACTTGCGCATGGTCATGACTCCTGTGGCGGCCCGATGGGCCGGGAACAACATAGTGAAAGGCTGGACACGGCGATCTCAACCCATTGAAACAACCACGAAGTTTGCTCAGTGACAGGCATCAGATGCCGAGCCGCTTCGTCGGGGTGGACCCAATGTCGCCGACTTTGAGCAATTGTGATCGTGGTTGGATCAAATGACTTGAATTTCAGCGGTCACGCGGATGGAAGTGCTTGGAGCGATCCTTTGCAGGATCTTTGTGAGCGTCGGTAGATTTCGCCGAGCCATTGTCAGATTTCTCAGTGGATGCCGGCTTTGCTGCGGGGACGTAGCCCTTGTCCTGCGGGTGGGAGTGCGGAGTCACCGCAGCCTTGGAAGGCTGCGCAGCGGCGCTATTGCCATCGGTTTCTGCAGCCATCGAGCTCAGAGAAAAGGTGGCCGCTCCAGCCATTGCCAATGCGGCAACCATCAGTTTGGTCTTCATATCACGCTCCGTTTCAATTGATGTTCGACATGAACAACTGCATGTTCACACCCAGCACCTAACGGGGAGATGGCGACAAAATTACAAATCTGTCACCTTGTCTCAAACTAGGTTGGCCAAGGTGTTCATGCTGGTTGGCCTCCTGATTTCGGCTTGCTTGACCAAGGCATAGATGGCGGGAATGACCGCCAACGTCAGAACTGTCGACGAGATCATTCCACCCACCATAGGAGCTGCAATCCGACTCATGACCTCGGCCCCCGTTCCGGTTCCCCACATGATCGGAAGTAGCCCCGCCATGATGGCCACCACGGTCATCATTTTTGGGCGCACGCGTTCAACCGCACCATCCATGACCGCTTCGTACAGATCGGCTACCTCAGGGATCTTTCCTTCCGCTTGGCGCCGACGTTTGATCTGATCCCAGGCATGGTCCAGATAGATCAACATCACAACCCCCGTTTCGGCGGCCACACCCGCCAAGGCGATGAAGCCCACCGCCACGGCCACCGACAGGTTGTAGCCCAGTATCCACATCAACCAGACGCCACCGACCAATGCAAACGGAACCGACAGCATCACGATCAAGGTTTCCGTCAGGCGTTTGAAATTCAAATACAGCAACAAGAAGATGAGCAGCAAAGTCACCGGAACCACGATCTTCATTTTCTCCACAGCGCGCTCCATGGACTCGAATTGACCACTCCAGGTCGCGTAGTAGCCCGGCGGAAACTTGACCTGCTCGTTCACGGCCTTTCGCGCATCGGCCACATAACTGCCGATATCCCGTCCCCGGATGTCCACGAAGATGTAGGCTGACAGCAGCGCATTCTCGGTACGGATGCCTGGGGCACCTTTGCCGACCTCGACCCGGGCCAATTGACCCAACGGGATCATGGAGCCATCCATGGTCGGAACCAGCACCTGCTGGGCGATCTGCTGCGGGGTGGATCTCAATTCACGCGGATAGCGCACCGTCACGCCAAACCGCTCCCGACCTTCAATTGTCGTGGTGACCATCTCTCCACCCAGTGCGGTGCCGATCACATCCTGCAGTTCGCCCACCCCCAGTCCATATCGGGCCAGTTGCATGCGATCAGGTTCGATGTTGAGGTAGTACGCGCCCGTGAGCCGCTCTGCAAACGCCGAGGTCGTGCCGGGAACTTGCTTGACCACCGTCTCGATCTCCCGTGCCAGGCGCTCCATTTCGCCGAGGTCCTTGCCAAACACTTTGATCCCGATGGGCGTCCGGATGCCTGTGGACAGCATGTCGATGCGTGCTTTGATGGGCATCGTCCAGGCGTTGGAGACGCCAGGAATTTGCAAGGCCTTGTCCATTTCCGCAATCAACTTGTCGGTGGTCATGCCGGGCCGCCAATCTTTCTCTGGCTTGAGGTTGATGACAGTCTCAAACATCTCGGTCGGCGCTGGATCCGTGGCCGTTGCAGCGCGCCCCGCCTTGCCGTACACAGACGCCACCTCAGGGAAGCTCTTGATGATCTTGTCTTGGGTCTGCAGCAGTTCAGCAGCTTTGGTGATGGACATGCCAGGCAAGGATGCCGGCATGTACAGGAGCGTGCCTTCATTGAGGGTGGGCATGAATTCCGACCCCAATCGGCTGGCCGGGTAAAGCGAGGCCGCCAGAATAATCAATGCGACCGCCACGGTGGCCTTCTTCCAGCGCATCACTCCGGCGATGATGGGGCGATAGAGCCAGATCAATAGCCGATTCACTGGATTGCGCGCCTCCGGCATGATCCGGCCTCGGATGAACAGCATCATGAGGACAGGCACCAAAGTCACCGACAAGATGGCCGCCCCCGCCATAGCGAAGGTCTTGGTGAAAGCCAAGGGGGAGAACAGGCGCCCCTCCTGAGACTCCAGCGTGAACACCGGCAGGAACGAAACGGTGATGATCAACAATGAGAAAAACAGCGCGGGCCCCACCTCTTTGCAGGCCGCGATCATGGCTTCAGCTCGTTGGCGGTGGTCGTGTTCGGGGGGGAGGCGCTCCAAATGCTTGTGCGCGTTCTCGATCATCACAATCGCTGCGTCCACCATGGCGCCAATGGCAATGGCGATTCCCCCGAGGCTCATGAGGTTGGAGTTCATGCCCAACAGCCGCATGGCGATGAAGGCCATCAACACCCCAACTGGCAGCATCACAATGGCGACCAGGGCCGAGCGCACATGCATCAGGAAGACGACACAGACCAGCGCCACGATCAGGCTTTCCTCCAGTAGCGTTCGTTTGAGGGTGTCAATGGCCCGATGAATCAGGTCAGAGCGATCGTAAACCGCTTCAATGCTCACGCCAGCGGGAAGCCCGGCAGACACCTCCTCGATCTTGTCTTTGAGGTTGTGGATGACCTCCAGTGCATTCTGGCCATAGCGGGCCATGGCAATGCCTGAGACCACCTCTCCGTCGCCATTGAGCTCAGAAAGCCCACGGCGCTCATCAGGAACCAGCTCCACGCGAGCAATGTCGCGCACCAGGACCGGGGTGCCCTTGTCGGCTTTCAGCACCAGGTTCTCGATGTCGGACGTGCCTCGCAGATAACCTTTGCCGCGCACCATGTACTCGGCCTCAGCCATCTCCACCACCCGACCGCCGACATCTCGATTGGAATCACGCACCACCTGCGCCACTTTGGCCAAGGAGATGCCATACGCTCGCAACTTGATCGGGTCGACCGTGACTTGATAGGTCTGCACAAAGCCGCCCAATGAAGCGACCTCGGCCACACCGTGCGCCTTGGTCAATTGGTAACGCAGATACCAGTCTTGCAGAGTGCGCAACTCGGCCAGCGTCTTGTCCTTCGCGAGCACAGCGTACTGATAGACCCACCCCACACCCGTGGCATCCGGCCCAATTTGAGGAGTGACCCCTTTGGGCATGCGACCCGCTGCGAAGTTGAGGTACTCCAGGACACGCGATCGTGCCCAATAGATGTCGGTGCCATCTTCGAAGATGATGTAAACAAATGAGGCGCCAAAAAACGAGAAGCCTCGCACCACCTTGGATTTGGGTACTGACAGCATCGCGGTGGTCAATGGATAGGTGACCTGGTCCTCGACCACCTGAGGTGCCTGACCTGGATACTCCGTGTAGACGATAACCTGCACGTCCGACAAATCGGGCAGTGCATCCAGTGGGGTTCGGAACACAGCCAACACACCACCGACGACGACAAAAAGGGTCGCCAGGAGCACCAAAAATCGATTCCGTCCAGACCAATCAATGATCTTCGCCAGCATGTCGTCTCCTGAAGATCACTGATGCCCAGCGTGGGCGTTGGTCGCAGCGGGGACTTGCGGCTGAATCGATGTGATGACCCAATCACCTTGTCCGCGCTCTACAAATTCGAACCGCACTTTGGCCCCAGGCTTCAGGCCTGCCAACAGGCCGCCATGACTCACCTTGAACTCCATGGACATGGCTGGCCATTTGAGGCTGGGCACTTCGCCATGGGCGATGGTCACGGTCGCGGCCTTCGCATCGATTTCTTCCACTTGGCCTTGGGTCTGATGCGTGACGGTCGCAGCCGTCTTGGCACCCGCCGCACCCTCCTGCACAGGGCGTGTGCCGTGCCCTTCATGCCCTAAACCACCGATGGCGGCCTTGAGATTGCTTTCCGCATCGATCAGGAAATTGGCCGCAACCACCACCATCTCGCCTTCTTTGACGCCATCGAGAACCTCGATGCGATCTTCGCTTCGAGCCCCGAGCTTGACGTCGCGCGGCTCAAACCGCCCCTCGCCTTGCTGAATCAGGACGATCTGACGCGTGCCGCTGTCAATGACAGCCGACGACGGTACGCTGAGCACGGCCCCCCTCGCCTGAGCAGGTAGTTCCACCTGGGCATACATCCCCGGCTTCAGCAGCCCCGCCGAATTGGATAACTCGACGCGCACGGGGACCGTACGTGTTTCGCTCTTCAGCGTGGGGTAGACATAAGTGATAGCGCCGGAAAACGTCTTGTCCGGGTAGGCATCAACGCGTACTTTGGCTTGCGCACCTGCCTTGACCAGACCAATGTCTTGCTCAAACACATCGGCAAGTACCCACACGGAAGACAGGTTGGTGACCTGATACAAAGCCTCTCCGGGCATGAAGCGCATTCCCTGAATTGCCTTTTTTTCCGTGACGACACCGGCCACTGGGGATCGGAAAGTCAGGGTGCGGCGAGTGGATCCCGAGGGGGACAAGGCCTTGATCTGCTCCTCGGAGACATCCCAGTTGCGTAGCCGCATCAAGCTTGATTCGGCCAATTCACGCATGCCACGTTGTGCCTCGTCGCTCGCCCCTTTCAGGGCATCGATACCTTGAGTCGCGATGAGGTACTCGCGTTGTGCAGACACCAGTTCCGGACTGTAGACCTCAAACAGGGGCTGGCCCTTGCTCACGACTTGTCCGGTGACATTGACATGCAGTCGCTCGACATAGCCCTCGAATTTTGGGGCGATGGCATACGTCAGTCGCTCGTCGGGTTCAATGCGTGCGGCCGCACGAACCAACTTGTTCCAAGGCCCCGAAGTAACGGCCTCCACACGGACGCCAAGCTTTTGGACTTTCTCGGTGCTGATCCGCAGGGTGTTGGGGGTGTTGCCCTGAGCCTCCGCCTCGGGCTCACCCGCGTAGACAGGAACATAGTCCATGCCCATCGGGTCCTTCTTGGGCGTTGGAGAGGTGTCCGGCAAACCCATGGGGTTGCGATAGTAGAGAACCTTGCGCTCTTTTGGAGCGTCGCCCTTCATATCGGTCGAGACTGACGACTCGGTGATGTGGCCCGACACTTGGCGAGTGCCAAGCCAATACCCACCGCCTGCAGCCAGCAAGGAAACTGCCAGTGCACTGACGCCTACCGCGAACGGCGTGCTCATAGATCTTCTCCCACAATGCGTTCAATTTCTGCCAGCCGCATCTGTGCGTTCATGCCTGCGGCAACCTGGTTCAACTTGGCTTGGCGAATCTGCTTCTGAGCATCCAACAACGTGGCGAAGTCGACCTTGCCGGACTCATACCCGGCCAGAGCCGATCGAAACGTCAATTCGGACTGTGGCAACAGGCTGTCGGCAATCAACGCCAGCGTCCGCCTGGAGGCCTCCAGGCCCACTACGTTCTCATAGAGGTCGGCCAAGATTTGAGTGCTGACCTGTTCTTGTCGAGAGCGGGCTGCATCCAGCATGGCTTCAGATTCGCGCTCCTGCGCGCGCCGGCTGTCTTGCTGCAGGGGGATATTGAGTTCGAGCATCAGCTCCCACTCTCGGAACGAGCCGCCGTACTGAATGGGGGAGACTCCAACCGTGAAATCGGGATATCGGTTCTTGTAGACCAACTCCCGGTTCTTTTCAGCAGCCCTGATTTGAAAGGCTTCTGTTCTGAGAAGCGGGTTGTGCTCACGTGCGCGTTGCTCCAATGCAGGAAAGCTGGAGCGCTCGGGCGCAGGCAAAGATCGGATCTGCTCAGGCTCAGCCAAGGCTTCGGCAGCAGAGCGGCCGATGAGCGCATTCAACTTGCCCAGGAGTTGCCTGTGCTCGGTGTCCAGACTGATCAACTCGGTGCGCATGGCTGTTTGCTCCAACTGAGCCCGAATCACATCCTGCTGGGCCGCCAGACCACCGGCATAGCGCGCTTGTGCAACCTTTTCGAGTCGAACCATCAGATCAAGGATCTCCTGGTTCAATCGCCTGTTTTGACCGTGGTAGTAAAGCTGCGCGTAAGTCGCCTTGATTTTGGATGCCAGCTCGTTCCATGTGCCTTCAGCACGCCCTCGCGCAGCATCCGCTTGCGATGTGGCCACCTCTCGTTTCAGTTCGCGCTTGCCTGTCCATGGCAGATCCTGCATCAACAGGTATCGCGTGCTGCCCACGCGCCCAGGGAGAAGTGTCGGATTTTGATCGCCGGCACGCGTGATGTCTCGCCACTCTGTGCGGAACTTCGGGTCAGGCAAGGCGCCTGCAGGATCTATTCGCGCTTGGGCTGCCACCACATCAAAGCGCATGCTGGCGTATTCAGGGTTGCTGTCCCTCGCATACTTCAACAGACTTTCGACACTTTGTCCGAGTCGTGCGTCCTGGGCAAAGCTTGCCGATGCAAGACCAACAGTGAGCGCAATTGCGCACAAATGGATGCGGTGTCTCATGCTGAGGGTCAATCCTGCTTGGTGCTTCTCAAAGCGGCATTCAGTTGATCAACAACCTCTGCCCAGTCGGCGTCTCGCATCAACTCGTCGCGCAAGAGTGCCGATTGAGCCGGGCTCCAAAAGAGCGCGTTTTCCAAGGCGACCTCGGATGCCAACGGGCTGTGCACCCTCAAAAAGATCTTGATGCTCTCGATATCCGAGGGCAGGCCCAATTGCTTGAACAACTCGGAAAAGCGATGAAAAAACGGATCCATGGCAGGAAGCCCTCCAAATCGAAGTTGTTGAATTCTCGAATGCGCTGCCTGACGGGAAGATGTGCGGCAGATGACAAACCCGTCAGGTCAACGATCAATCGGCTTGCCGCAACCGCAAGGCATTGCCGATCACAGAGGCTGAGCTGAAACTCATGGCCAGGGCTGCGATCAGCGGGGATAACAGCCAGCCAGTGGCGGGATACAGAACACCGGCCGCAATCGGGATCCCCAGGGCGTTGTAGAGAAAGGCAAACATCAGGTTCTGTTTCATGTTGCGCACGGTGTCCTCGGACAAGCCGCGCGCAACCACGATGCCTCTCAAATCACCTTTGACCAACGTGACCTGGGCGCTGTTCATCGCCACATCCGTGCCTGTCCCCATGGCAATGCCCACATCAGCTTTGGCCAAGGCCGGTGCATCGTTGATGCCATCACCAGCCATCGCGACCACCCGCCCTTCGCTTTGCAGGCGCTGGACCAGTTCCAGCTTGTCCGCAGGCTTGACCTCGCCGTGCACCTCGTCAATGCCCAGCCGATTGCCAACGGATCGCGCCGTGGTCAGCCCATCACCCGTGGCCATCACAATGCGCAGCCCCGCTGCTTTGAGCGCCGCCAGGGCTTCGGGGGTGCTGGACTTGATCGGGTCAGAGACAGCCAACAAACCGATCAGTTTGCCGTCTGAGGCCAAATGCATGACGCTGGCTCCCTCAGAACGCAAGGCCTCGGCCTGTTCGACCATGGGTTCGACCGAGATGCCAAGTTGCTCCATCAGCGCCGTGTTTCCCAACGCCAGTCGCCGATCACCGACCTTGCCTTGAACGCCAATGCCGGTAGCCGATTCAAACTGCTCAGGCTTTTGCAATAGCAGACCACGCTCGCGTGCTGCTCGCACAATTGCGTCGGCCAGAGGATGTTCACTGCCCTGATCCAGGCTCGCGGCCAAGAGCAATACCTCATTGATCTCGAGTCCCGGCACTGGAATGGCGCGATCAAAAGCCGGACGACCTTCGGTCAGCGTTCCGGTCTTGTCGATGATGAGGGTGTCGATCTTGCGCAGGTTCTCGATGGCAGCTGCGTCGCGGAACAGCACTCCGTGTGTTGCTCCGCGCCCGGTGGCAACCATGATGGACATGGGAGTCGCCAGGCCCAGCGCACAAGGACAGGCGATGATCAGGACCGCGACCGCATTAATAAGCCCGTAGACCCATCGAGGTTCTGGACCAAACAACCCCCAGGCAAAGAAAGTGAGCACGGCAACGGCGATCACGGCCGTCACAAAGTAGCCTGCAACCATATCGGCCATGCGTTGCATCGGAGCCCGGGACCGCTGCGCTTGCGCCACCATTTGGACAATTTGGGCCAGCATCGTGGCCGAGCCTATGCGCTCAGAGCGCATCACGAGTGCGCCGCTGGTGTTGAGCGTCGCGCCGATGACCTTGTCACCCACTCTCTTGGTCACCGGTACTGGTTCCCCGGTCAACATGGACTCATCGATTGAGCTGCTGCCTTCGATGACCACGCCGTCCACAGGCACCTTCTCGCCTGGCCGAATCCGCAGGCGGTCGCCCACGTGCACATGTGTCAGCGGCACGTCCTCTTCCGTTCCGTCCTCTCTGATGCGCCGTGCGGTCTTGGGGGCCAGGCCCAACAAGGACTTGATGGCTGCAGAGGTCTGCGAGCGCGCCTTCAGCTCCAGCATCTGCCCCAGCAAGGTCAGCGAGATGATGACCGCCGCAGCCTCGAAATAGACGGCCACGCGCCCCATGGAGATGAAGGAGGCCGGAAACACCTGCGGAGCTATCGTGGCAACGACACTGTAGACAAAGGCCGCACCGGTTCCCAGCCCAATCAAGGTCCACATATTGGGGCTGCGGTTGAGCAGCGACTGCCAGGCTCGCGCGAAAAACGGGCTTGCACCCCACAACACGATGGGCAGTGAAAGACCTAACTCAATCCAACTTTGAACCGACATGTCGAACCAGTTGAGCTGGTGACCGAACATGGCCAGCACAAACACGGCTGACGTCAGTGGCAATGTCCACCAAAAGCGATGGCGAAAATCCCGAAGCTCTGGGTTGTCGTCCTCTTCCAATTCGGGCAACAAGGGCTCCAACGTCATCCCGCATTTGGGACAGTTCCCTGGATGATCCTGCCGGATTTCAGGGTGCATAGGGCAGGTGTAGAGGGCTCCTTTGACGGGGGCCACGTCAACTTCGGTGGCAGCCCCGGAAGGGGCGTGATCTAGGCATGCTGCGTCACCAGTCTCATGATGGTGGTGTGCATGTTCATGGGTGTGAACCGCTTCCGAAGGCCCCGGATGGACATAGCGAGCCGGATCCTCAGTGAATTTGGAATGGCAATGGGCGCTACAGAAGTAGTAGGTCCGCCCCTCATAGCTCTGGAGATGGCTTGAAGTCGCCGTCACTGGCATCCCGCAAACGGGATCATGAAGTGCATCGTCGCTACGTTCGCCTTGCTCGACGTGGTGTTGGTGTGTCATCCGTCCTACTCCTGTGCACCTGAGCCGGCCGCCCGGAAACTTGGAATGAACCGGGGCGTTTTCTGGGCATACGCGTCGAAAGCAGCGCCGAACTCTTTGCGCATTTCGGCCTCCTCCGTCACCGCCAGTCGCCCATACATCAGGAGCAACACGGGAAACATCAACAGCGTCAACAACGTGGGCCATTGCAGCAAAAAGCCCAGCAAGATCATCACGAAGGCAACGTACTGTGGGTGGCGCACTCGTGCATAGGGCCCAGCAGTCGCCAATTCGTGGCGACGTTGGGCGTGGTACAGAACATGCCAGGCTACGGAAAGAAGATAGAACCCGTAGCCCAGAAAGACATAGCTGGCAATATGCAGAACACCGAAATGAGGATCGCCTTTCTCACCAAGCAAGGTGGACCAAAGATGGCCTGCGTTGTGAGACAAGACGTCGAGGTTGGGGTAAAGCGTTTGCAGCCAACCAGACAACAGATAGATCGTCAACGGGAAGCCATACATCTCGACAAAGAGGGCCACCACAAAGGCGGAAAAGGCACCAAAGGTTCGCCAGTCGCGTGCAGTCGCAGGCTTGAAGAAACTGAAGGCGAACATGATGAAGATCGCCGAATTGATGACCACCAATGACCACAAACCGTAAGCCGACTCCGTGTGATTCATGATGGATCTCCTGGGCGTTGAGATTCTGAGCTGTTGGTGTCATCCGGTTTGTGATGCCGATGATGTCCGTGGCTCCCATGGCCGTGATGCATGAAGACATGCATGAGTGGGCAGGCCAGCAGCAACAAAAATGGCAGCGCACCGACGACGTGCGCCAAGTGCTCTGTCAACAGGAAATATGCGGCAATACCACCAATCACGATCCACCCGATGGCATAGCGCGAGGACCAGAAGCTGGGGGGGTTATCGTGCCCCTCATGATGATCATCCATGGCGATTCTCCTGTTGAAGTTGGGAGTCAGTCAGTTGGCTGGGGCTGGAGCTGGCATGCGGTCCATCATCATCTGCATCATGGACTCCATCATGTCCATTCGCTTTTCCATCATCTGCTGACTGCTCGGCATGCCCGCTTTTTTTGTCTTGTCTGAAGACATCCCCGACATTGCAGACGCTCCCCCCATTTGCTTCATCATGCTCATGCCGTCTTGCATGAGCTTCATGTGTTCGGCCATCAGTGCCTGCCGCTCCTCAGGCGTCTTCGCCGCAGCCATCTTGTCGTGCATGGCTTGCATCGCTTTCATGTGCTGATCCATCACCCCCATCTTGCCGCCCCCCATGGCGCCAGATGTGGGCTTTGGGGCCGGCGTTGCAGCGGGTGCCGCTGCCTCCGGATGGTGGCCCTTGTGTTCGTCTGCAGTTTGTGCCGATGCCGCCAGTGCGGCTGCAGCGATGCAGAGTCCGATCAATGTTTGACGAGTGTTGGTCATGGCTTTCTCCATTCACGGGTTGACGACGATGAAATTCAAATGGGAATCAATGGGCTGGAGGCTCAGCGCCAGCCCGTTGACGCCTTATTTCGGCGAGGGCTGAATGTCCGTAACGATGAGCTTTCCGCTCTCGTTCATCACCATAAATCGGACCTTGTCGCCGGCCTTGATATTGGTCAAAAGACTCTTGTCTTTGGCGGTGAACACCATGGTCATACCGGGCATGTCCAGGTGCTTGATGTCGCCATGTTTGATCGTGACCTTGCCAGTGTCCTGGTCGACCTTCTTGACTTCACCGTCGGTCATGGATGCAGACATCTGTGTCGTCGGCATCTTGCTGGTATCCATCGCGGCCTGTGCAAAGGTGCCCACAGGCAAGGCTGTGCCCAGCACCATTGCGGAAATCGCCAAAAATCGAGTGATAGCGTTCATGGTTTCCTCATGAGTAAGAACTGAAGGTTTGAGCTGATCCGTCCTTTTGGATCAGCAGAACTCGGAAGGGATCGCGGCGTCCCCCGTACCCGGGCCCATCCATTCCAGGTGACCCGATCGGCATGCCCGGTACGGCCAGGCCCAAAGCGTTAGGGCGCTCCTTGAGGAGTCGCAGGATGTCGGTGGCCGGTACGTGACCCTCGATCACGTATCCTTGAACGACCGCGGTGTGACAGGAGCCAAATTGCGCAGGCATGCCCAGGCGGGACCTGGTAGCGGTGTTGCCCTGCTCAATGACCGCGACCCTGAAGCCGCTCTTTTCGAGGGTGGAGACCCAGTCTTTGCAGCAACCGCAGCTAGGGTCCTTCCAGACCTGCATCGCCACAGACGCCGATGTCGCAGCGCCCGCTACAGACATCGCGCCCATGGCAGCAAGGCCCAACAGCAGAGAGCGTCTTGTCGGCAAACTCGGGATGAACAGATTTGTCATGCTGTATTCGCTCCTTCGTGCGCCAAAACTCACTTCTTTCCAACCTGGACCGAGCCCTTCATGCCGGCCTCGTAGTGACCCGGCATCAGGCAGGCGAAGTTCACCGTTCCAGATTTGGTGAATTGCCAGAGGATTTCCCCCTCCTTGCCGGGGGCGACCGTGACCTTGTTCGGTTCATCGTGCTCCATGTCAGGGAACTTCTTCATCAGCTCCAGGTGTTCCAACAATTCCTGCTGAGTACCCAGGCTCAATTCGTGTTTGACCTGGCCGGTGTTCTTGACAACGATGCGAACGGTCTCCCCCTTCTTGACCTGGATGTCTGAGGGCGTGAAACGCATGTTGTCACCCATCTCAACCGTGATGGTTCGGCTGGCCTTGGTGGCCAAGCCAGGCTTTCCAATGGCCGACTCTTCATCAGTGTGTGAATGACCACCGGAGTGGTTGCCATTGGCGAAGGAGGCACCGGACATGGCGAGCAAGGCCATCAATACAAGACTGCGAGTGCTGCGGGTTGTTTTCATTTTCTTTTCCTGGGTAGGTGTGGGTCGGCTCAGTGGCCGTTGTGGGATGTGGGTTTGCGCACCTGCACTTCTGTGGATGCATTGGGCTTCTTTGCAAGGGGCATCGATTGGCCGCCTTCGGCGCTGAAGCGGGCGGGCTGAGCCAAAGGCCCTGTGTATTCGTGGGCCACAGTTCCAGGGGGATGCTTGAACCAACCCGGGTCCTTGTAGTCCCCAGGCTTTTGATCCTTGCGGACTTTCAAGACGCTGAACATGCCGCCCATTTCCACGGGACCGAAGGGGCCTTCTCCAGTCATCATGGGAGCGGTGTTGTCCGGGATGGGCATCTCCATTTCGGACATGTCCGACATCCCCCGCTCGCCCATGACCATGTAGTCGGGGATGAGCTTGTTGATCTTTTTGGCCAGGCCACTGTGGTCAACACCAATCAGATTGGGGACGTTGTGCCCCATGGCATTCATCGTGTGATGGCTCTTGTGGCAATGGAACGACCAGTCGCCTTCCTCGTCCGCCACGAATTCGATCTGCCGCATCTGCCCAACGGCAACATCGGTGGTGACTTCGTACCAGCGCGTGTGAGGAGGCGTAGGTCCACCATCTGTGCCCGTGACAAGGAATTCATGACCATGCAAATGCATGGGGTGGTTCGTCATCGTCAGGTTGCCAACCCGGATGCGCACCTTGTCGCCGAGTCGCACATTGAGGGAATCGATGCCCGGAAAGACCCGGCTATTCCAGGCCCACAGATTGAAGTCCAACATCGTCATCGTCTTTGGCGTGTAACTGCCCGGGTCGATGTCGAAGGCGTTGAGCAAAAAGCAGAAGTCGCGCTGCACCTCATCAATCAGCGGATTCTTGGCCTTGGGATGGGTCACCCAGAAGCCATACATGCCCATCGCCATCTGGACCATCTCGTCAGCATGTGGGTGGTACATGAAGGTCCCCGGCCGACGAGCGACGAATTCATAGACGAAGGTCTTGCCAGGTGGAATGGAGGGTTGCGTCAGCCCAGAAACGCCATCCATGCCGTTTGGAAGGCGCTGCCCATGCCAATGGACGGCGTGGTGCTCAGGTAGCTTGTTGGTGACATAGATCCGCACACGGTCACCCTCGACCACCTCGATCGTGGGGCCTGGGCTTTGACCGTTGTAGCCCCACAGATGCGCCTTGAAGCCAGGAGCCATCTCACGCACCACGGGTTCAGCGACCAGATGGAACTCCTTGACGCCCTGGTTCATGCGCCAAGGCAAGGTCCATCCGTTCAAGGTCACCACGGGGTTGTAGGGTCTGCCGCTGTTGGGCACCAGTGGTGCCATGGTTTCAGCGGAGCTTTGAAGAATCGGCTCGGGCAAAGCGGCCATGGCCACACGGGTGACTGCGGCCGCCGCAACGGCCCCACCGGTCAGACCCGCATACTTGAAAAATTCTCGTCTGGATGTCATTGAATTTACCTTGGTGATCAGTGCCCCGAGTCGCCACTACCGGTGGGCCCGCTCGATACAGACAGGGAGGTTTTGGTGGGACGGCCAATCAAGGAGGCCTGAAGTGCGGCATCGGCCAGCCAGAACTGCTGTTCGGCATTGATCGCGCCGATCACGGTACTGACCTGATCTCTGGCGTCAGCCAGAAGCTCGAAAACACCGATGATCATTCCGTTGTAGCGCAGCTGGTTCTCTTCTGAGATCACTTTGCGAACCGGAACGACCTCATCTCGGAAGTGACGCGCGATGTCATAGGCTGTCCGATAGGCGGAGTAGCTTTCACGCAAACTGGACCCTGCCGACCTGATCGTCGATTCCAGTTGGTTGGCTGCCGCAAGCGTGCGTGCATTCCATGCCTGCCGCTGCATGCCGCCCCAGTCGAAGATGGGAAGCCGCACACCGATTTCATATCCCCGTTGATCGGTCCGAGTGCCTGCTGCACTGTCCCATTTGGTGTTGCGGCGTGCCGTCAGCTCAATGTCGGTGAAGCTGGTCACGGTGTTCAAGCCCTGGGACTTTCCTGCGGACGTCAAGGCGCTTTGCGCCAACCTCACATCCAGGCGACCTCGACTGGCGAGCTGTCCCACGATGCCGGGGGCAAGTGCCTCTTTCGGCAGGTCAGGCAGACGCGCGGGCAGCTGCAATTGCTGGGCCTGAGATTCATCCAAGCCCAGCAGCCGGACGAGCTCTTCGCGGTTCGATGTGAGGTCATGGCCAGCCGCTGCCAGGCGCGACGCCGCATCGGCATAGAAAGCCTGCTCTCGGGCCCGAGTGAGTCGGTTGTAATTTCCAACCGACTGCATCCTGCGTGCGAGCTCGGCACTGGCTTCGGCGCTTTCAAACACCTGCTGTGCGTACGCCAAGGTCTGCTGGCTGGCTACGGCACGAACCCATGCCTGGCGGACTCTGGTGACGTGATCGACAACTTCACCTGTCAAGCGCAGTTGCGCCTGTTCAATGCGACGCTGTGCAATACCCTGCCGAGCTGGCAGGGTCAGGACATCAAGTAAACCGAAGGACAAGGCCCGGTTCAATTCAAGATCACTGCCCGCCGTCAGGCGCTCAAACCCGAAAACAGGGTTGGCAATGCGACCGCTTTGCGCCGCAGATGCCGAGTCCGCCCACCCTTGAGCCACGAGAGCCTGCACAGCAGGGCTGTTGATCAAGGCCAACTGCACGGCCTCTGTGGGGCCCAATGGGCTGGCCAACAGTTTGGCTGAGGCGCTTGCGCGCTGGTCTCGCTCTTCTGTCGTTTGGGCCAAGGACAATTGGCCACCGGTGAAATCAACGGCTTCAGCATTGACCCGGTTCAGGTTTTGCTCCAAGGACACACTGGCGCATCCTGACAAAGCCACAGCCAGGGCGACAGCGGTGAACAAGCGAGTTCGAGAAATGGCTGGTGCTCGACTCATGGCTTCACGCCTCCATGTGTGGCGCTGTGCCCCTCCGTCCCTGAATCCGCAGAAGCCGGCGTCTTGTCCGATACCTCCTTGGTATAGGTCCGCCAGCCCCCGATGCGTTGAACACGATCATTGGCCTCACGCCACGGCCGAACAGCCTGGTCGTTATAGGGCTCATAGGTACTGATCAACGACCGGTACTGCAGGGGTCGAGCCCAAATGGGATTGGCTTCGGTGGTCTGGCTGACAGTGGGAGTCTGAGCGGCCACGGCGCTTGCAAACATGGCCAACGTCAGGGGCAATTGGAGCCTGACGAAATGAAAAAGCATGGGCTGGGGTCCTCTCGGTTTTCTCTCAATGCACCCGGCGATTTTGGAGAGATGAACCTGTCAGAAACCCACCTGAAAGATTACATGTTTGTTATCTTCGGAACAGGCCTGCCCAGAGGCTGCACACTACCAGCAGCGCAGAAACTGGAGCGAGGGTTGTGAAGATCTTGATCGTTGAAGATGAGGCCAAGACAGGCGAATACCTGCACCAGGGCTTGACTGAAGCCGGCTTCGTCGTGGACCTGGCCAAGGACGGTGTCGATGGCTTGCACATGGCCGGTGACCAGGACTACGACCTTGTGATCCTCGATGTCATGTTGCCCGGACTCAATGGATGGCAGGTTCTTCAACGGCTGCGCGAGCGCGGCCAACAAATGCCCGCCATGTTCCTGACCGCGAGAGATCAAGTTGAAGATCGGGTGAAAGGCCTGGAACTGGGTGCCGACGATTACCTGGTGAAACCCTTTTCATTTGCAGAACTGTTGGCCAGAGTGCGGACCATTCTTCGTCGAGGTCGCAGCGGAACCGAGACCACCACGCTGAGGGTGGCTGACCTGGAGTTGGACTTGTTGCGTCGCCGTGTCGCACGAGCTGGCCGCCGCATCGATCTGACCGCCAAAGAGTTCGGCTTGCTTGAATTGCTCATGAGACGCCATGGCGAAGTCCTTCCCCGCTCATTGATCGCCTCTCAAGTGTGGGACATGAATTTCGACAGCGACACCAATGTGATCGAGGTCGCCGTGCGTCGCCTGCGCAGCAAGGTCGATGACGGGCAGGCAGTCAAGCTCATACAGACGGTGCGAGGCATGGGCTACGTGCTTGAAATCCCGGAGGACAGGTGAGAGATGTTGCGTCCCCTTTCATTAACCAGTCGCCTGACGTCGTTTTTCACTCTCGTGGCCGCCATTGTGGTGTTGGGACTTGGGTGGCTCTTCCTGGCGTCTGCCGATCAACACTTCGCCGAATTGGATCGGGTGACGCTGCAGGACAAGAGGGAGCTGATCGAAGAGGTGCTTGCGAACGCGAACTCCGCTGAGGATGCCAAGTGGCGATTGAATGAGGCATTGAATCATCATCATGGGCTTTTTGCCGACGTTGTATCGACCAAAGGGGAAACCTTGTTCCGATCCGAAGGCTTGGTACCGTCCTCTCAGATAACTCAAATATCAACCAACGGAGACAATGAGCCGGTGCTGCAAGTGTGGTCCCCTGACGGTCGAGAGTTGCGGGCACTTCTGTTCACGGTCAAACCCAAGTACGAATTGACTACGGCTCTGGAAGTGACAATCGCAATGGACACTGCGCACCACGCGCAGTTCCTCGCCGAGTTACGTCTGCGATTTGTGCTCTATGCCATTGCGGCCACATTGATCAGCGGTTTGCTGGGTTGGATGGCTGCACACCATGGGCTTGCGCCCCTGCATTCCATGAGAGCCCGTGCGGCGGGAGTGAGCGGGCAGCAATTGAGCGAGCGCATGCCAGTTGATGCTGTGCCAGTAGAAATGGCGGAGTTGGCTGGCGAATTGAATCGCATGCTCGACAGGCTACAAAGCGACTTCACCCGCCTGCAGGACTTTTCTTCAGACTTGGCCCATGAACTGCGCACCCCGATCAGCAATTTGCTGACTCAGACGCAGGTGACGCTCTCCAGTGACCGTGATGCGGCCATCTATCGGGACATCCTGGCTTCGAATGCCGAGGAACTGCAGCGTCTGGCCAGGATGGTGTCCGACATGCTGTTTCTGGCAAAGACCGAGCGCGGGGCCAGCCTGCCTCACAAGGAGAACTTCTCTGCCACGGAGGCGGTGCTGGCACTGCTAGAGTTCTATGAGGCCGTAGCCGATGAGAAGCACATTCGCATGCGCGCGGAGGGTCGTGGGACCATCTTTGGTGATCCACTGATGTTCCGCCGCGCCATCAGCAACCTGCTCTCTAACGCTCTGCGCCATGCGCCCGAAGGCGGGGAAGTCGATGTCATCGTTACCGAATCGGGACAATTCACCGAAGTCTCGGTTGAGAATACAGGCCTGAACATCGATCCACAGGCCTTGCCACGCTTGTTTGACCGCTTCTTTCGCGCAGATCCTGCGAGGTCTAGATCTGCCTCTGATGGTGCCGGCCTGGGTCTTTCTATCACCAAAGCGATCGTTGAGGCACATGGGGGCATGGCTAAAGTCAGTTCTATTAACGGGAGAACGAGGTTCACGCTGTCCTTTCCCCACTTCATTTGACACCGCTGAATATGCTGTTCGTGTTGGCAGAAAACAGGAAAGAGCAATTGAAACGAATAGCCTTCAAAATCGATTGTCGGGACATCAGAAATGTCTACGCTAATTCTGATAGTAGCACCTGAGCAGGGTCGTTTCTAAAGAGAAAAAGCCGATGTACATGCTCTTTGACCTAGTGTGCAGGTGTTATGAACGGCGGTCTCAAACTTGAAGTGCAACACCTGAACCCCAGGTGATTTGCACAGATGACTTCACGATACACGCACTTGCAGCCAGAAGATCGGCTGACGATGGCTTCTCTTTTGCAGCAAGGCTGGAGCCAGCGATCCATTGCCCGCGTCCTTGGCCGCAGCCCCAGCACCATTTGCCGTGAGCTGTGCCGCAATCGGTCTGCTTGCGATGGCTATGCTTTCAAGCCCGCCCAGGCGGCCTGTGAGGCCCGTCGTGTTGCGGCCCGGCCCTTGCCCAAGCTGCACCCGCACAGCGCCCTGTGGCGTGTGGTGTGCGATCTTTTGCTGTGGCGTTGGTCTCCCCAGCAGATTGCCCGCACACTGCGGGGCATGCACCCCGAGGATTCCAGCCAGCATGTGTCTCACGAGACGATCTACAACGCCATCTATGCCTACCCCCGCGGAGAGCTCAAGAAGCAGTTGATTGCGCTGCTGCGCCAGGGGCACGGTGGCCGCCGGCCGCGTTCTGCGGGGCAGGATCGGCGGGGCCAGATTCCCGAGATGGTCAGCATCCATGTGCGCCCTCCCGAGGTCAATGACCGGCTGATGCCTGGGCACTGGGAGGGGGACTTGATCAAGGGGGCCAACAACCAGTCTGCAGTCGGTGTGCTGGTCGAGCGCAGCACGCGCTTGGTGCTGCTGTGCAAGATGCCTGATGCAACGGCCCAGAGCGCCCTGGCGGCCTTCACGGCCAAGCTCAATCAGGTGATTGAGCCCATGCGTCAGACGCTCACCTACGACCAGGGCAGGGAGATGGCGCGCCATCGGGAGTTGACCCAGGCCACGGGGGTTCGGGTCTACTTCTGTGATCCGCACAGTCCCTGGCAGCGGGGCAGTTGCGAGAACACCAATGGCTTGCTGCGCCAGTTTCTGCCCAAGGGCACGGACCTGAGCGTGCACGATCAAGATGCGCTGGACTCCATTGCGGACATGATGAACAACCGGCCGCGCCAGACACTGGGATGGAAGTCACCATACCAGGCGTTCCAGCAGTTCATGCAGGCCATCGCGCAGCGCCAGGACGCTACCATTCACTGAATCTCAATCGAACCGTTTCAACAACTAGTGTTGCGCTTCGGATTTGAGATCGCCAACTTGGTTGTGACGGTCGTCATTTGGGAAATTGATTGATACGTTTTAAGTTGACCACTGTAACTTGTGAGCGCTCGTTGTCTGGTCATGGCGCGCATTATCCTCTGAGTGCAAATAAATACTGGTAGTGGCAATATTTGCATGCCCCAAATTGTCGCGTACTGCCTTTAGACCCATATTGTTACTTTGGTGGGTGCCCGAGGTTTGCCGATGTTCAAGACCTGGTACCTTCACATGCCGGATTCGAGGCCACCATTCGCCAGCAATATGGGCGCAAGACCTCGTTTTGGGGCAAGGTCTAGAACCCGACGGGGCGGTGATCCTCTGGCGGGAATGCCGCCTCCTGTGACCTCTTGGATCTTTTATTTGGCGGCTTTGTCTGCCTTGCGCTTCGCGGCCTTGGGGTCGACGACTGCCTTGAACTTTGCACCAGCAGTGAACTTGGGCAAGGTGGTTGCCGCAATCTTGATGGCTTCGCCGGTCGCCGGGTTCTTGCCCTTGCGTGCAGCACGCTTGACCGACTTGAAGGTACCGAAACCCACGAGCTGGACAGCGTCTCCCTTTTTGACGGTGGTCTGGATGGTCTCGATCAAGGTGTCGAGCACGGCATTGGCTGCAGCCTTGGACAGGTCGTTCTTGGAGGCCAGAATTTCTACGAGTTCAGCGCGGTTCATGGTTTCTATGCGTTGTAGTGGTTGATCCGGCGGTGGTTATATCCCAGGTTCGTCTCCCGCTGACCTGATGTCGGGGAAACGAGGCCCTCGGCCAAGCGAATGCTGATCGCAAACAAAAAAGGAGCTGCCCCAAACCGGGTGCAACTCTTTATGCCGTGATGCGATCCGTACCCAGGCCTACTTCACGACCTTGCCGTTCTCGAAGAGCTGACCGCCCAAGTATCGAAAGACCTTCGTGCTCAACCTGGCTGGCGGTTGCTTGGAGGCCGGCTCGAACGGCCCCGTGAAATCAGGCATCGCCACATTCACAGCACCTTTGTCATCCACAGTCGGATAGATGATGTCCGTGCAAGTCCCAAACTCCGGGCTGACTCGAACTCCTGATGCCGTGATCATCAAGAAGCGAAACAGGGCAGGGCAGGCACTTCCCCCGTCGTTCTGCACCAAGACTACGTCTTGCTTGCCCATCTCGTAGTTGGCCACGATGCTCAGACCGTTGTTGCCTTCGACGGTAGGGGAGATCGGCTTGCCTTTGAACAACAGCAGGTTGTCATCGGGCCGAACGCTGATCACCCCGAAGCGGGTTTTGACGGTCTTCTCATAGCCAAACGTCACGGCTTCCATCCTCGCATCCCTGGCCGCTGTGATTTCGTACCAACCCGAGGGCGAGTCCTTGAACCTCAGAGCGGAAGTGTCGTTCATCAACTTGGCGCTGCCTTTGGGCACCTTGCAGAACAAGCCAGGAGCGCATTTCTGAAGAATGGTGCGGCCTGCAGGAGATTGCGTCTTGAATGCATAGCCAACCAGGTCACCCGATTCGCCGCCGGTCGTGAACAGCGCTGAGTAGGTGGGTCCGACCTCCAGAACCCCTTCAATGCCTTGTGTTTGCGCGTGCCCCAAGGCAGTGAGTCCGGCAAAGGCCAGCGCTGCGCTCCAGTGTTTGCGAGTCATGGTTTCTTCCCTGTGATGTCTGATGTGGCCCTAACGTTCGCCTGAGCACCTCAAAGTCCGTTCTTGCGCACGCAAGCCAGTGCGGCATTCGCCACATCCTCAAAGATCTCTGGCGGAGGCGCTTTGCGTTTGTCGTCGATGGCCATCATCTCTTCGATGGGATGCTTCTCCAGCGTCTTGTCGATGGCGCACTTGCAGTTCTCTTCCGACACGTCGTTGGACATGCAGGCCTTGATCATGTGCTTTCGAGTGCGTGAGGCCTGGTCGGAGCAGCCCAGGGCCAAGGTCAGGGCAGCAATGCCCACCAGCGAGCCGGCCGCTCGCAACAGCGTGTTGTTCATGCTCATGAGAAATATCCAGTGAAGCCCAGCGCGTCATTGCCCAGGCGATGAGTCATCAGGGGCGGCGCGCCACTTACTCCTTCTTGGCCACCGTCGCCAGCCAATACACCACCAAGAGCCCGATGCCCCAGACAAAGCCCAGGGCCCAGAAATAAGCCACAACCGAAAGAACAGTCAGGATGAGTCTGGCAAGCCAAGCCATGGGGGAGGGCGCTGTGACGATCAGCTGTAGACCACCAGGGCAATGAAGGCCACCAGCACCAGCGCGCCAATGACCTTCCCAAGCCCCGGGAACATCACTGCAGGCCATACCACCCCTTGGCCCAGATTGAAGGCGAAGCCGCGGTTGGAGGTGTCGCCGAAGAAGGTGCTGTAGACCGCAAACAGCAAACCGATTGCGAAATAGCCGAGCAAAAGCTTGTGCTTCAACTTCATGAGTCAAAGATCTCCCTAAACGTGCCGATGAACGAATCCGAGGCATGGCGAAGCTGGGCGCCGGCCGGATGTCATGCGGAGATCACGGCTCAATATGAGAAGCAAACTCCGTAGATGCAAATGTATCAGAATCGGATGCTTGGGATGTGTCTGCAAAGCCATCAGGTCCCACCCGTTTGCCCGATCCCGACAACCTCCGTGAGGTGTTCGCGTATTGGGTGCGCCTGCT
>NZ_KB906280.1 GCF_000381265.1 Curvibacter lanceolatus ATCC 14669 | reverse complement strand
GGTGTTGGTGGCGCTGACGTCCTTGAGCCAGGTGATGCGGCCCATGAAGGTCAGGTCTTCGCTGGGCTTGAGCACCAGCTCGTGCGAGCCCTTGAGGTAGGTGGTGAAGGGCTGGCCCTTCTTGTAGTTGAGGTCGCCCTGGTCGCCCAGGCCCGACACGGCGCTCAGGCCGCCAGCGGGCGAGCCGGTGTTGCCCGAGGCGATCAAGCCCGGGGTGGGGTCTTTGACGCGGATGCCGGTACCCACCGACACGGTCGAGTCGAAGCTGCCGCGCAGGCCGTCTTCGGTCTCGAAGGTGAAGGCTGCAGCCTGGCCGCAGGCCAGGCAGGCAGCGGTTGACAGAACGGAGAAGCGAAGTCCGATCATAAGAAACCCTCTGGTAATTCAATCTTGGAATAGGCAGACACCGGTCCCCAGCCCTGGCTGGCGGTGTCTGGATGGGAGACCGTGAATCAGCGCTCGCTGATCGAGCGCAGGTTGTCAGCCGTGTAGAAATTGGCCTTCAGGCGGGGATGCTTGCCAGGCTCGGTGATCCAGCGGATGTCTTTGCCGGTGCCCACGGTGTGGGTGTCAAAGACATAACGGCCTTCCGCCAGGTTGTTTTGCACCATGGCCATGGCATCGCAGGTGCCTGTTTCGTAGACCGGGATCAGAAAGCCTTCACGCATCTTGGCCAGTTGGTTGCGACCGTCGAAGTCGTCCATCAGGACCGGGGCCCAGCTGTCTTCATCGAGGTAGATCGTGCGCTTGGGCGCCGAGTGGCGCATGCCGGCCTTGACCGTGGCTTCGATGACCCAGACCCGGTGCAGCTCATAGCGGCGATGGGTTTGCGCGATGAAGTCATTGCCAGCCACGTCTTCGAACTTGGCTTTGAAGTCGTACGCACCGAAGGCGTTGTAGGGGACGTAGATCTCCTTCTTGCCGACAAGCTTCCAGTCGAAGCGGTCCAGTGCGCCATTGAAAACGTTGGGCTCATCCAGCGTGTACTGGTTTTCCATGCCGATCTGGGGCGAGTCATGGGAGTAGGTCGGCATGCGACGCACGCGACGCTGGCCCGGGAAGTAGTAGAAGGTCTCGTTTTCAGCCTGGTTGATGTATTGCGTGATGGCCAGGGACTGCCCTGCCAAGGCTGCCGGCGCGACATAGCCGAAGTAGACATAGAACTCGACGGGTGGGTAGGACGACAGGGCATTCGAGCCCTTCACACCCCAGGGGATGAACAGGGTCTGCTCGGAGTCGGCACGGATCCACTCGTTGCTGCCTCGGCGGGGCGACACCGCCGTGATGGTGGCCTTGTAGTCGATGCCCACACCGCGGTAGCGCATCTTGGCGTTCCACATCGCTTCGACGCCCGACGTGGGCATGGGAAACGGATAACCCGGAACCGTGGCGTCCTTGAGGCTCCAGCCGTCTGGGTTCAGCGCTGCGGTGCCGACGTTCTTGCGCGTGTTGCTGGCCACGAAATCGGGCACGCCACAGGTGCGGTGGCTGGGAAACACATCCATCTTGTAGCCCTTGGTCTGCTTGACCATGGCCACCTGCCCCGCGGAGAGCTTGTCGGCGTACTTGTCGACGTTGCTGGCATCGATGGTGAAAAGAGGCTTCTCGTCCTTGTACTTCCAGTGCGCCTGGCGCAGTTTGCCCCATTCCCAGCCTGGCAAGGGTGGCTCGGCACCTTCCCATGCCGGAATGCTGCCGTCCTTGTTGCCACTTTTTTCGGCGCCAGATGGCGTCAGCTTGTCGAGTTGGGCCAAATCGGCAGCCCGTGCCGCATGGCTGCCGGCCAACAGGCCCACCAGCACGGCGGTGATTTTGAGGGTGTGCGCAAAGGAGCGGCGGCGCAGGCATGGGACAGACATGGATTCTCCAATCGTGAAGCAGTTGAAGGGGGCGAGATTTCTCGGGGATGAATGAGCAATGGGGTGTCGGGTGCGTCAGGCTGAATGCGGCTACTGCGGCTACTGCACCTGCAGCACCTCGGCCACCGGGCGACGGCGCTTGCGCGGCCAGTTGCCGCTGGCCGACTGGCCCACGGCAATCAGCATCACGGGCAGGTCTTCGGCCCGCAGGCCAAATGCTTGCCGCAGCGCATCGACATCAAAGCCGCCGATGGGGGCTGTGCAAAGGCCCATGGCTTGAGCGGCCAGCATCAGGTTCATGGAGGCCAATGAAGCCGAGCGGATCGCTTCATCCCGTTGTTTGGCGGGCTTGTCCTGGAACGCAGACTGCGCATCGCTGACCCAATCGGCCAGCTCCTTCTCACTGATGTAGCCCTCATCATGAAATGGCAGCAGGGTCAGCCCCAGCTCAAGGTGGGCGTCCAGCCGCCCACACACAATGAAGGTCACCGCGGCATCGGCCACCTTGCGCTGGCCATAGGCAGCCTCGGCCAACAGTTGCTTGCGTGGCGCCGACTTCACGGCGATGAAGCGCCAGTTCTGCAGGTTGTAGGCGCTCGGTGCCTCGGTGGCGTAGAAGGTGAGCGTCTGCAGCACCGAGTCGTCGATGTCGAAGCTCGGATCAAACTTGTCGACCGAGGTGCGTTCGCTGATCAGATCGAGAGCGGGATGATGAGATAGGTCCATGAGGTCGGAAGTTCGGAAGTGTTCGATGGAGGTTGGACGGCTTATCGACGAGGCAACATGCGGCGCAGCACGGTGTCATGGCGCACGAAGTGGTGCATGAGCGCAGCGCCCACATGCAAGGCGACGAGCACCCACGCCACCCATTTGCCCAGGAAGCTGTGGACGGCCCACATGGCCTCTTCCAGCTCGAGCACCGACCAGCCCATGCCAGCGCGGACCATCTCGGCCCAGGAAGTGTCACGACATGCCGGCAGGACAAACAGGCCGAAGTCCGTCGGGTCGTAGGTGGTCATGTAGCCCGAGATCGGCATCAACAAGAGAAGGCCGTACAGCGCCCCATGGGCCACCTCGGAGCCCAGATGCTCCAGGCGGGAGCCGGGCACGGGATCGGGGCGGGTACCCGCCAGGCGCCAGAGCAAGCGAGGCAGTGTCAGCACACCGATCGTGATGCCCAGCACCCAATGGATGTTGAGCAAGGGAACCACCCGATGGGCATCCGCGGAAAGACCGAAAAGGGGCGGCTTGACGCTGGTCTCCGGGTCGACGATCCAGATGACGTAATAGACAACGGCATACGCAGACAGGAAACCGACGGCAGTGAGCCAATGAAAGAGCATGGAGGCTGTGCCATAGGCATCCACCGTGTTTTTCCACTTCATCGATCTCTCCTTGAATTGGGGGTGGCTGGCGGTATCAGGGCAGGAGCACCGTGATGACCTTCTCTTCGGTGTAGGCCACCGCGCCAGACAGGCCTCCTTCACGGCCGATCCCGCTGGTCTTCAGGCCCCCCCAGGGCAGGTTGGCATCGAGCGGGCTCCAGCAATTCACACCGACGGCACCCACCTTCACGGCCCCGGCCACCTTGTGCGCACGGCTCAGGTCACGGGTCCAGACGGTGGCAGCGAGGCCATAGTCAGAGTCGTTGGCCAGGGCGATGGCCTCTTCGTCCGTGTCGAAAGCGATGATCGTGCCCACAGGCCCGAAGATCTCTTCACGAGCGATCGTCATCTGGTTGTTGGCGTTGGCGAAGATCGTGGGCTTCACAAACCACCCCTTGCGGGACTCAGAAACACCCCCCGCCAACAAACGGGCCCCCTCGGACAGGCCGAGCTGGATGTATTTGTTGACCCGGTCGTACTGGGCCTTCTTGGCCACGGGCCCCATCTGGACGCCAGGCAGCGATGGGTCGCCCACCGTGATGGCCTCTGCCGCCTGCGCCAGCGCAGCGGCAAACCGGTCTGCGATGCTGCGATGGACCAGGATCCGGGAGCCGGCCGCACAAACCTGCCCCTGATTGACGAACAGCCCCATGGCGCAGCCGCGAACGGCATCTTCAAAGACCGCGTCGTCAAACACGATCTGCGGGCTTTTGCCTCCCAACTCCAGGGCAACACGCTTGAACATCGGCCCGACAATGCGCTGGATGGCACGGCCGGCCTCCGGGCTGCCGGTGAAGCTGATCTTGTCGACGCCAGGGTGCTCGCAGAGGGCACGGCCGACCACTTCGCCGTCACCCGTGACCACGTTCACCACACCATCCGGAAAGCCGGCCTCCTGGCACAGCAAGGCCAGGTGCAATGCCGACTGCGGTGTTTCTTCCGACGGCTTGATCACGACCGTGCATCCGGCGGCCAGCAAGGCAGCCACCTTCCAGGTGGTGATCATCAAAGGCGAGTTCCAGGGCACGATGGCGCCCACCACCCCGATGGGTTCGCGCACGGTGTAGGACAGGGTCTTGGTGCCCATGTAGCCCGCGGTGGGGATGGTCCGCCCTTCGAGCTGATTCGCCCAGCCTGCTGCGGCGCGCAGATTCGCCACCGCGTTGGGCACGTCCATCATGCGGGGCTCCATGGGCGAGCGGCCGATGGCCGTGGCATCCATATCGGCCAGCCGATCGGTGTCGCGCAACACCAGATCCGCCAGCTTGCTGAGCAGCAAGCCGCGTTGGGAACCGTTGAGCTGACTCCAGGCCCCGCCGTCCAGCTGGGCTCGGGCAGCGGCAACAGCCCGATGCACATCGTCAGCGGTACCCCGCGCCGCGGTCGCGTAAACCTGCTCACTGACGGGGCTGATCAGGTCCATCCTGGCGCCATCCGAGCTTTCGGCCTGTGCGCCTTCAATGAAGTGTTTCAAATGTTGAGTCATGGCAATGCCTGCATGGGTTGGAAGCTTGGAACCTGCGACTCAGCGCACGAAAGGCACTTCGCTGAAGCCGGCGTCCAGTGCGGAGACGATCGAATCGATCTCGGGGCGCTGCATGACCAACGGGGGGGGAGAGAATGATCTTGGTGCCCACCGGGCGCACGATCGCTCCGTGGCGGCGCGCCACCTCGGCCACGCTGTAGGCATACCCCGACATCGGGCTGATGGACTCGCGGGTCTTCTTGTCATTGACCAGATCGATGGCCAGCATCAGGCCCTTGCCACGCACTTCGCCCACGGCCTCGAAGCGGTCCACAAAGGGCTTCAGCGCCTCGAGCAGGTAAGCACCCTGGCGACCGGCATTGCCGGGCAGGTCTTCTTTTTCGACGATGTCCAGGCTGGCAATGGCCGCGGCACAACCCACCGGATGCCCGGCATAGGTGTAGCCGTGCATCACGACGCCGGAGAAGTCCTGGTTGGATTCGAAGGCATCGGCCACCCGGCTGTTGAACACGGTGGCGCCCAGGGGCACATAGCCAGAAGACAGGCCCTTGGCGAAGCACATGAAATCAGGCTTGACGCCCCAGGCGCGTGCGCCGAACAGGCTGCCCGTGCGGCCGAAGCCCGTGACCACCTCATCGGCGATCAACAGCACGCCGTACTTGTCACACACCTCGCGAACGCGCGGCCAGAAGCTGGCCGGCGGAACGATCACGCCACCGGCGCCCTGCACGGGCTCCGCAATGAAGGCCGCCACGGTATCGGGGCCCTGGAACTCGATCTCACGCTCCAGCAAAGAGATGCAGATGTCGACCAGTTGCTCCGGATCCTGGGTGAAGGGGTTGCGATAGACCCAGGGGTTTTGCACCTGCGAGCAGCCCGGCATCAGCGGCTCGTAGTTGCGGCGGAACACCGTGTTGCCATTGACGGATGCGCTCAGGAAGTGACTGCCGTGATAGCCCTCCTTGAGTGAAATGAACTTGGTGCGGTCCTTCTGGCCCAGCACCTTCCAGTACTGGCGGGCCAGCTTCAAGGCGGTTTCGGTTGCGTCCGATCCATTGGAGCTGAACACCACACGTTTCATGTCTTCCGGGGCCAGCGCGGCGATCAGCTTGGCCGACAACTGTTCGGCCGGCGGGTTGGAGACGCCGTCAAACAACTGGAAGTACTCGAGCTGATCGAGCTGGTCAACGATGGCCTTCTTGACCTCGCTGCGGTTGTGCCCGACGTTCACATTCCACAGACCACCCACGCCATCAACGTACTGTTTTCCAGCGTCGTCAAAGACATAGCAGCCTTCGCCACGGACGATGCGAAGCGGCTTGCGCTCCTTCATTGCTCCGGGGTGCATCATGGGGTGCCAGAAGCGGGCGTTTTCGTAAGTCATCGGTTCTCCGAACAAGACGGGCACACACGGAGGTGCGCAGATTTCAAGGGGCTGTTGCCACCCGTTGAGGTGGTGGACGAACAAATTCTCGTCAGCCCCCCTGTTCACCGTTAGCCCAAATTGGCATCTGCCGCTGCCGCCTTTTTGCGCCACCTTGTTGCGCCCTCATTGCGCTATCTATGCGCCATCTGCGCGCCCTCCACGCACCAACATCAAGCAGCTCGGCGCTGACATGCACCAGCTGCAGGCACCAGGATCTGTGCGCGCCCGGCCAGCAAAAAGACCGCGAAGGTCGCCGCATGCATATCGCTGAATGCCAAGGGTTTCCCCGATCAACGGTGCATCTGAACCGGTCGCAAAATCCGCGCTCTGAGCAGGCCCCCGGACATCGTTCTGGACTTGCACGGTTCTTGCAGCGTCACCCACACGTCAGTTCCGCCTCCCCTTCAAACAACACAGAAACGCCATGAACCTCAGCATGAATCGCTTCAATGATGTGCAGACGCATGCCTCTGCCGTGAACGATTGGCGTCAGACCTACAGCCAGATCAGCGCAGGCAATCTGCAAAGCTCGCTGGCACAGATCAAGAGCCAGCGCCTCCACGTTTTTCGCGAACAGATCAACCAGCGCGTTGTTCAGCACGGCGAGGCACCGCGTGGCAAGGTCTGCTTTGCCGTGCCGATTGCGATTCCTGGCGCCATCAGAATGCAAGGACGCGAGGCCGACGAAACCAGCCTGTTCGTGTTGCGCGGTGGCGAGGAATTCATGTTCCACATGCCCATGGGCATGGACATGCTGTCACTGACCTTCGACAGCGAGCTCTTTGACCATGCGCTCGATGACTCGCCGGATGCGGAGAACATCGAGAAGTTGCTCAAGCAGCCTGTGATTCGCATCCCGACGCATCGATTCAGTGAATGCCGGCGCCGATTGGTGGCCATGTTCTCTGAAGCGATTGCCGATGGCACGGCGAGCACCCAAACGGGGTTCGAACCCAATCTGGAAAGCGCCTTGCTCGATGAGCTGATGGAGTTGCTGGCCGACCCTCACCTGAAGTCACTGGAGCGGCAACCCACGTCCGTTCACAGCTTCATTGTCGAAAGATGCCATCACCTCACGGTGTCCGACACCTTCAACCCGCCGAATGTGATCGACCTGTGCGAGCGCCTGAAGATCAGCCGCCGCACGATTCAGAACAGCTTCAAGAACGTCACGGAAACCACCCCGACGCACTACATCAGGTCGATCCGCCTCAATGGCGCCCGACGCGAGCTGATGAGCACCCATTCTGCAGAGCTGTCGATCGGGGATGCGGCCAGCAAATGGGGCTTCAGCCACTTGAGCCACTTCGCGGCCGACTACCACGGCCTGTTTGGTGAACTGCCCTCACAGACCTTGCGAGCCGAGCGCCGCCCTGTGGCCACGACGCAGCACTGATGCGCATGCCGGTCGCGCGGCGGCCCGCCCAGCGGTGCCGGGGCCCCCACGGCCACCGGCCCGCCCGGGGGGCGCGGGGCTCAATGCCCCTGCAACTGCCGCGCCAGCTTGCCCAAGGTCTCGGCAGCCCTGTCGGCGCTGCTGATGGCCGCCACGAACCGATCGGGGCGCACGATGGCGATGTGGGCTCGCGCACGGGCAAACCAGCCCTCCAGTTTGTTGTCGGCGTCTTCCACGCTGATCACGCCAGGCGTCACCAGGGGTTGATGACGCCCGCTGCCACTGCGTGAGCGGTTGACTTGAATGAAGCGGGCGCCCATGCCTTCCCAATGGCGAATCTCCTCATCGCTCAAGCCCGCCTTGGGGTTGGTTCGGAAGCCCACGATGGCGTAGAAGTCGCCCAGCACATCGTCAAAGCGCGTGCGTTTGCCATGGCCATCCTCGACAAAAGGCTGGATGAACAACTGCCCGACCACATCGTCGTCGCGCACATCCGGCCACTCCCGGTGAATCAAGCCTTTCACCAGGGTGGCCTTGGGCTTGAACTTGAACTCCAGCAGGTGGGAGCGCAGGTTTTCAACGGTGTCGACCGCCTGAAACACCCAATCCCGGACCCCCGCCAGCAAGGGGCTGGTCATGCCCAGGATCGCCCCCATGTTGTCTGCCAGTGCAATCAGGTCGGTCGCGTGTCCCCGGCGCTCCACGTCGTAGCTGGCCAGGATCGCAGCGCTGGCATGGCCTTTGACAATGGCGGCCACCTTCCAGCAGACATTCACCACGTCGCGCAGGCCAGAGTTCAAGCCCTGCCCGGCCCAAGGCGGTGTGATGTGGGCCGCGTCCCCGATCAAGGCCACCCGCCCCTGCACGAAGCGCTCGGCCACCCGTGAGTTGTGGGTGTAGGCCCGGATGCGGATGATCTCAAGCTGGTCCACCGCATCGCCGATGTGTGAGCGGATCAGGCCTCGGATGTTGGCCTCTTCGCACATCTGTTCTTCGTCCTCGTGCTCCATCAGCATGAACTCCCAACGGCGTTGGCGATAGGGCAGGTAGATGCAGACAAAGGGCCGCTGCGGATCGGCATGCAGCGCCGTGTAGGGGGCATCCAGGGTGTCGTTGGCGGCATCGACCACCACCCATTTGCGGGGATGCGTCAAGCCCACCAGCTCGATGCCCAGTTGCTTGCGAACGCCCGAGCGACCGCCATCGGCGCCGATCACATACTGCGCCTCCAGTTTGTAGACCTCGCCCTCGGGGTTCTTCACGACCAGGGTGACGCCGGATTCGTCCTGGCTCAACTCCAGCATTTCATGGCCCAGACGCAACTCGACGGTGGAGCGCTTGCGCAGCTCTTCGCGCAAGGTGGCCTCCAGCAGTTGTTGCATGAAGATGTTGCGCATGGGCCAGCCGTACTCAGCGGTGGTGGGCTTGACCTCCGCGAAGCAGACGCCTCGCGCATTGAAGTAGCGCAGCGGCACATCAGAGATCATGTCCTGCACTGCGGGCTCGGCCACGCCCACACCTTGCAGCACCCGCAGAGCCTCGTCATCCATGCCCACGGCCCGCGGGTAAGGCAGGATCTCCCGGGCCACTTCAAGAACCACGCACTCGATGCCATAGAGGCCCATGTAATGGGCGGCGGCAATGCCGTTCGGGCCGCCGCCCACGATGACGACCTGGGTTTTTTGCTTGTTCATGTTCAATCCTGAATGGACATGACGCCGGCCACCAGGCCGGTCGCATGTCAGTGAAGAAGGCGATATCGATGGAAGGGGGGATGTCCGTCACTGCGCTTGAAGGCAGTCAAAGAGCATCAAAGACGTTCAAAGGGTTTCAAAGGCGATCCAGCGTGATGTTCCGGCTCGGCGCATGCGCGTCGGCAAAGCGCCGCTTGGCTCGCTCGTCGTCGTGATCGGTTTCGAGGAAGAACTCGATCCGATTGCCATCGGGGTCGTTGAAGTACAGACCCGTTCCGATCTCATGGTCGGTCACCTTCACGATCTCGACGCCTCGGTCCAACAGCATCCCGTACAGCCGCCGCAGGGTGTCCATGTCGCCGGCGATCTCCAGCCCATAGTGCTGCAGGCCCAGGCCGCCACGCTGAGCCCCCGGCTCGGCCCTTATCAGGGCGATGTCATGGTGCTTGGGTCCGAAGGACATCATGATCCAGTGCTCGGCGCGAGCGCTTTCGGTCATGCCGATGATGTCCGCGTACCAACGCGCTGACAGCTCCGGGTCCTTCACCAGCAAGGCCAGATGCGTGCGTACCACGGTGGGATAGCTCATGCCACGGCCTCCTCATGGGGCACCACCGAGCGGTGCGCCACCTGGATCGAGGCCACCACGGGTGACCAGGCCACCTCGGTGATCTCGCTGAATTCACGCCACTGCTTCTGCCAGCTGTTGCCACCGTCCACCGAGGTGAACAAATGACCATACTTGGTGCCTGCCAAGACCTTGCGGGGATCTGTCGGGTCCATCGCAATGGACCAGAAGCAGGAATTGGGTTGCTGCGGCAGAGGCAAGACCTGCCAGCTTTCTCCGGCGTCCGAGGAGCGAAGAATCAGGCTGGTGGTCCCGGGAGTGCCATCGGACAGACTCAGGTACAGGGTGCTTTCAGAACCCGGTGGTGCACTCAGGGCGCGGGCGTAATAGAGCCCATGGGTGTCATTGGGCAGAAAGCCTGTCCAGGTCTGGCCCTCATCCAAGCTGCGGTAGACCGCGTTGACACAGGCCACCACAACCACCTTTTTTCCGTGGTTGGCCAGGACCTGAATGTTGTGAATGTCCGAGCGGAAGGGCCACAGCAGCCGCCCATCCACCCGCTGCCAGGCCGCGCCGCCATCGCGGCTATGGAACAGGCCACCCTCCTCCAGGCCGAACCACAGCTGGTTCGGGTCGACGGGGTCAAACGCCAATGCCAGCAGACGAGGCCGGTTGACCCCGGCGCAGAACTCGGGGATGTCGACAGCAGCACGCTCCCAGTTGAGGCCTGCATCCAGCGTGCGCCACAAGGCAGCGCGCGATGGCGCCCCGGTGCCCACAAAAATCCGCGATGAATTGCGGGGATCCACCAGCACCTTCCAGACCATCTGCCCCGAGAAGGGCGTCTGGCATGTCTCCCAGGTGTTGCCCACATCCTGACTGACACACAGCCCGATGTCCGTGCCGGCATAGACACGCCGAGGCTCGGCAGGATCAAGGCAGACCGAGCGCACCACGGCATCGAACTCCAGCGGCTGCCCCAGACCCAGCCGGTGCCACGTCACGCCCCGGTCATTGCTGCGCATCACAGCCTGGCCAGCTGTGCCAACCAACCACGTTCCTTCACTCATGAATCACATCCTTCCGACATAGAGGGACCAGCCAACTGCGGTGCGCAGCGGCCAGGCAAGCGGCCTGCGGCCGCGAGAAACTCCACCGGTGCTCGCTGAGTTGCCCCCCAGCGTCGTCACCGCCTGCCAACAAGGCTGACTTCATCCAATTGATAGTAGAACCATCAAAAAACAAAAATATCGCCTTATTTATTGTCAGTTTATGTCATAGATATAAATATGCAATTGATAAGGCACGATATTTCAGATCTGCGACCCACTTTCCCGCTTCGCTGATTTATCGCAAATCTGCGAACATGAAATTGAGATAACGACGCCGGTGCCGACCGGGGTTGGCTCTCGCCGGACAACATCGAGGCGCTGGCCAAGCTGCACGTGGCCGGTGCGCGGCCATTGGAATTCATCCTGGCCGTGCCGGGACGCCGCTATGGCGAGTTTGTCGATTTGCTGGAGGCCATGAGCGCACAAGCCATCCAGGCCAGCGAGGAGATCGAGCAGGAGGCCCAGTGGCAAGGCCACCGTCTGGTGGTGGCGCACAACCCCTTGCGTGCGGCTGAGCAGACCCAGGTGCGCTTGGCGCGCATCCATGCCTTGCAGCAACGTGCGGATCAGTTGGCAGGCAAGCTCGACGCTCAGGACAAGGGCAAAGTCCGGCGTGGTCGCAAACTCTCCGACTCAGGAGCCAAGGCACGTTTCTTCCACGAAGTCAGCAATGCCCACCTGGCGGGCATCATCAAAGTGGATTTGCAATCCGATCTGTTCAGCGACACGATCGATGAGACCGCCCTGGCCAGGGCCCAGCTCATGGATGGCAAGCTCATGCTGGTGACCAACGTCCCCGACATGACCCCCACCGAGATCGTTAGGCGCTACAAGTCACTGGCCGACATCGAACGCGGCTTCAAGGTGCTCAAGTCCGAGATTGAGATCGCTCCGGTATTCCATCGCCTGCCCGAGCGCATCAAGGCCCACGCCAGCATCTGCTTCATGGCGCTCATCCTCTACCGCGTCATGCGTCAGCGTCTGAAGCTCGCCAGCAGCGATCTGTCGCCAGAGGCCGCCTTGGCCGAGCTGCGCCGCATCCAGCGCCACACCGTCAGCATCGATCACGCCACGCCCATCCACGGCGTGCCCACCCTGCAACCCCGCCAGGCTCAAGTCCTGGCTGCTCTCAAGACCAACAAGCCAACCATCGACGCTCAATTGACCCTGTTGTAGTGGCAATCTGAAAGGCCTGCCAACTCCAAAGAGCTGCTCAAGCTCGGTTCACTGCCGCGTAGGCAGCTTAGAAATCGACCCCTGGGGTGGGAGGGTGCTCCCGTTCCGTTCACCCACAATGAAGTGCTGTTCAGTACAGCGCAATGGCAAAAGGAGCATTCCGTCAACTGCATTGAATCAGATTCAACGGCAACTCTTCCTGTAAATTACGCAGTCAGGTCAATCTCGTGCAACAACGGCTTAGCTCCATCCGCCTGCAACACCTGAACGACCCTATGCCCCACCAGCCCCGCCTCAAACCCCACCATTCCCTGCTGCCCCTTCTCTGCGCAGCCGCCCTCTCCCCAGCCACACCAGCCACCGCTGCCAAGCTACACCCCGGGGCCCCCTTTCTCCCCACGCGGCAGCACTTGCTCGCCCAGGGCTGGCAGCCACTGGATGTGCACCTCCACGCCAACGATGAGTTCATGGGCACCGAGAAGGCGCTGCGGCAGCAGGCGATTGCCGAAGTGGAGTCTTGCGCCATGGACCGGGCCATCTGCATCTTCAACTACCGCAAGGGGCGCCAATGCCTGAGGCTGTTCACCGAGGGTGAGCAGGTGGACAAGATGAAGATTTACCGGTGGACGTGGGATTGCGCCCAAGCGCAGTGAGTGGCAATGAGCGGCATGGGGCTCGCGTTGTGGCGTGAAGCGGTGCGGGCTGGGGCCCATTGATCACAGACGCCGCTTCAGGTCGGCCCCAACACCTTTGACCGATCGACCCCAGGGGCGAACTGGGCGCGGTTGCTCTGCCTTTCGCATATCAATACCAGAAGACGCTGACGCGGTGGCCCTGGACTTGAGCGCCCCGGGTTGCGCCAGACCGCTGCCTGTTTTGTGGGCCCCGGCATGATCCTGAAGGTGCTCAACGACGCAATGATGTCCAGGACACCGAGGCCCGTGCCATGCCTGATCTGAACCTGTTCCCGCCCGAGTCGATCATCCATGCCACTGTTTGAAGCCGGCCTTCCATCAGCGGTTCGGCTGTGGCGTCAGGCGAAGATAAGGCCGCACGGCCTTGAAGCCCTTGGGAAAGCGCTGGGCAATCTCGGCCGGGTCTTGCAGGCTGGGGATGATCACCACATCGTCGCCATCGCGCCAGTTGGCGGGTGTGGCCACCTTGTGGCTGTCGGTCAGCTGCAGCGAATCGATCACGCGCAGGATCTCGTCAAAGTTGCGCCCCGTGCTGGCCGGGTAGGTGAAGGTGGTGCGGATCACCTTCTTGGGGTCGATGATGAACACGCTGCGCACCGTGGCATTGGCCAGCGAGTTCGGGTGGATCATGTCGTACAGCGTGGCCACCGTGCGGTCGGCATCGGCCAGGATGGGGAAGTTGACCGTGGTGTTCTGGGTGTCGTTGATGTCGGCCACCCATTGGGCATGCTTGTCCAGCGGGTCCACACTCACTGCGATGGGCTTGACCCCGCGCTTGGCAAACTCGCCCGACAGGGCCGCCGTCTTGCCCAGCTCGGTGGTGCACACCGGCGTGAAGTCGGCCGGGTGCGAGAACAACACCACCCACGAGTCGCCAGCCCAGCTGTGAAACTGGATCGGCCCCGCGGTGGAGTCCTGGGTGAAATCGGGGGCGGTATCGCCAAGGCGCAAGGTGCTCATGTTGCAGGCTCCGTGAGGGGATGACAAGAAGGAAGAAAAGGTGGATCCCATTGTGGGAACACCCGCGCAGGCGGGAAACGAAGAAAAGTGTGCTTGCTTATGTGGGGGGTGGCAGGTGGCATTCGACAAAGGCAATCCGGTCCCACAGCGCGGGGCGCAAAAGCCTGTATGGCTCAGACTGGAACGAACAGTCTGAGGGGTTCGAGCCGAGCACAGCCCTCAGCCGGCTGGCACAGGCGTCAAACCCAGGAAGTGATCCAGTATGTGGAAGTGGTCGTCGTGGAAGCGGTCTTCCAGATCGGGCAATTGCGCCATGCTCAGCCAAGTCGCGGCCTGTGCATCGTCGTCGGCTTGCACTTCAGGCAGGGCGCGCTCCCCCAGGTCGAAGAAGAAGGCGTGGGTGATGGTGCGACCGCGTTGGCTGCGGTCGGGGTGGTCAAACACCGCACGGGCTTTCAGCGCGTGCTGCATGGTGGAATCCAGCAGCCTCAGTCGCGTCTCTTCACGCAGCTCGCGCAGGGCTGACTGGTACGTGGTTTCGCGCTGTTCGATGAACCCGCCCGGCAGAGCCCACAGGCCCGCACCCGGTGCCTGCGCCCGCTGGATGAGCAGCACATGATTGGCGCATTTGACGACCGCATCCACCGTGACGAAAACAGGCGGGTATGGTGCGGTGGCCCAGGCCGCCTTGTAGCGCTGCAGCATCTCCCACTCCTTCGCCAGCTCTGCGAAATGGGGCAGGGCGGCCCAGGCCTGCAAGAAAGCCAGCGTGGTGTCGGGCACGGTCTCGACCAGTGCAGCCAACGTGGCTTCAACCCGCTTGCCGGCGTGGCTGAAGTAGGCGTCTCGGATGTGCGTGCCGTCAACGGCATGCTGGCGAGGCGCTGCCATCAGGGCCCAGCCATCGAAGTGGTTCAGATAGTCGCTTGTAGCGTCCTTGGCATGGCCCACCAAGGCAATGCGGGCGCGATGGCCTGGGCACAGCCCCTCAGCCAGGCCATGGACGCCCGCCTGGACGTCGCGCACCCACCTGGCTTCATCGTAGTGATCGCGCACCGGCAGGAAGCTGACGCGTTCTTGATCGGCTGCACCGAGCGTCAGCCGGATGACGTCGGCACGTTCACGCCAGGTGAAGGGGTTTTTGGGCGTGCGCGCCTGAAAGGCCGAACCGATCACCACCGCCACATGCCGCGCCTGCGCCAGCGCCAGCTGGAGCAATGCCTGGTGGCCCCGGTGAAAGGGCTGAAATCGGCCGATGAGAACGGCCAGGTCTTGGGCTTGAGTCATAGGGCACCTCCCGGGGCTCTTCGTTTCACAGGTGTTGAGCGGCAATGGGCATCTGCCGACCCGAGCCGAAGGCCTTGGCCCGCACACGGATGATGGGCGGGGCCTGGCGCCGCTTGTATTCGCTGCGGGCCACCATCCGGCGTATGCGTTCAATCAACATGGCGCCGTCGCGGGTATGCCGAAGACCTTCGACCAAGGTACGGGCTTGTTCGTACTCATGGGGCGCCAGGCGCTCGCCCTCCACCACGTACTTCAGGATGGGGTCGAGCACGGGGTAAGGCGGCAGGCTGTCGGAGTCTTTTTGGCCCGGCGCGAGTTCGGCCGAGGGCTCTTTGTCGATGATGGCCTGCGGGATGAGCCCGTGCCCGTTCACCTCGTTCATGTGGCGTGCCAGCGCAAACACTTCTGTCTTGTACAGGTCGCCGATGAGACCCAGGCCGCCATTGGTGTCGCCGTACAGCGTGCAGTAGCCCACCGAGATTTCGGATTTGTTGCCCGTGGTGAGCAGCAGGTGGCCAAAGCTGTTCGAGTGGGCCATCAACACGGTTCCGCGGATGCGGGCCTGCAGGTTCTCCAGGGCCAGGCCCGCCAGCTCCTGGCCGTAGGTGGCCTCGAATTGCCGGCTGTGGGCCCGCACCGTATCGACAATGGGGTGGGTGAACAATTCGATCCCCAGGTTGCGGCACAGCGTGACCGAGTCATCGACCGAGCCGGCCGAAGAATACTGCGACGGCATGGTGACTGCAGCGACGTTGGAAGCGCCCAGCGCGTCTACGGCGAGCGCCAGCGTGAGCGCGCTGTCGATGCCCCCCGACGAGCCCACCACCGCTTGCTTGAAGCCGCAGCGGCGGGCGTAGTCGCGCAGGCCCAGCACGATCTGCGCGCGATAGAAGGCCATGGTGCTCAGGCCCTCGCGCGAGACCCGGGGCGGAAGCTCGCCTTGCAGGGTCAGAAAGCGGCCCTGTTCAAAACGCAAGGTGGTGATGTCTTCCTCGAAGCGCCGGGCCTCGAAGACCACACCGGCTTGGGGTTCGACCGCGAACGAGGCACCATCGAACACGATCTGGTCCTGGCCACCCACCTGGTTGACGTAGAGCAGCGGCAGGCCGTGGCGTTTGCAGGCCTTGGCGAACACCTGTTGCCGCAGTTCGCGCTTGCCGATGTCGGATGGGCTGGCGTTGATCGACACCACCAGGTCAGGCGCGGCGTCGCTCATGCGTTGGAAAGGGTTGACCTCGTAGTCCTGACCGTGGTCGTTCCAGCCATCCTCACATACCATGAAGCCGACGCGCGCCTGGCCCACGCGCAGCACGGGGGCCACATCAGGGCCGGGCTCGAAGTGGCGGCGCTCGTCGAGGATGTTGTAGGTCGGTAGCAACTGCTTGCTGTAGCTCAACACGACTTCGCCGGCCTGGATCGCCAGCAAGGCGTTGCTCAGCCGCTTGCCGGCGCCGTTTCGCGGCATGGGGGACCCGATCACATACACCAGTTGCCGGATCTGACGCGAGGCCTGCTTGATCGCCTCCAACCCCCGGGCAACACGTTCGAGAAAGGCCGGATCATCGAGCAGATCGCCGGGGTAGTAACCCGTGAGCGACAACTCGGGGAACACGATCATGTCGGAGCCATCCGTCCAGGCCCGTTGGGCGGCCTGGGTCATGCGGGTCACGTTGCCGTCGATATCACCCACCGTCGGGTTGAGTTGAGCCAGTGTGATCTTCAGCATGGACAGCCTTTCACATTGAAAACCTGGCGCAGGTAGGCCAGAAAGGTTTCGTTCCGACACAGTGTCTTGCCCGGGGAGTCGGACAGTTTGGCCACCGACTGGCCATTGGCTTGCGTGAGTTTCATCACGATGTTGAGCGGCTGGAGGCCGACATCGTTGCTGAGGTTCGTGCCGATGCCAAAGCCCAGCTGAATGCGGTCAGCGAAGTGGCGATAGATGTGCAAAGCCGTGGGCACGTCGAGCCCATCCGAAAAGACCAGGCGCTTGGGGCGGGGATCGATGCGCAGCTTGGCATAGTGAGCCAACGCCCGTTCGCCCCACTCGATGGGGTCACCGGAGTCGTGACGAAGGCCGTCGAAGAGTTTGGCGAAATAGAGATCGAAATCCGCCAGGAAGGCGTCCATGCCGACGACGTCGGTCAGGGCCACGCCCAGGTCTCCACGGTATTCCTGCACCCAATCCTCCAGGGCAGCCCGTTGAAAATCACGCAAACGCACCCCCAGGGCTTGATAGGTCTGCAGGTACTCGTGCGCCATGGTGCCGATGGCAACCAGACCCAGGTCCTTGGCCAGGAGGACGTTCGATGTGCCCTTGAAGTACTCCGGCACGCTTTGCTTCAACTGGCTGACCACCTCGCGCTGCCAGACCCCACTGAAGCGCCGGCGCACGCCGAAGTCAAAAAACTCGAAAGGATTGGCGCGCGTGGGCTCCGAGCCGAATTGCTTGAGCAGTCTGATCTTGTCGGCCAGCCGGCGGCGTCCTTCAGCCTGGGCTGAAGGGGCATCGAAACGACGAAAGTACAGCTCATTCACAATGGCCAGCACGTAGATCTCGAAACCCATGACATGGACTTGTGGCCCCCGGGCCACGATTTCGAGTGTGGGGCCCCGGGTCTTGACCTCGATGAAATCGCGCTGAAAGCGGAAGATCCGCATGAAGTCCACGAAGTCGGACTTCATGTACCGAAGGCTGCCCAAGTAGGCCAGCTCATCGGCCTTGAAGCTGAGGCTGCAAAGGTGGTCCAGTTCAGCGTTGACCTCGTCCGCAAGCTCCGCCAGCGCAAAGGCACTCTCATTGCGGCACACAAAGGCGTATTCGGCCTGGGTTTGCGGGTGCCTGTGCAGCATGGCCTGCCACATGGTGAACTTGTAAAGATCGGTCTCCAGGAGACTGCTGATGACGGCGCTCATGAGGGGCTTTCTATTGAGAGTGCGGATTCCACGGTCGCCCAGGGTTGGGCCCGTGCGCGGCGGTCAGGCATTGGCCAGCAAGCGAGGCAAGACCTCCTCGCTGGTGGCCAGATGCACGCCTTGGGCAGCCATGGCGGCGAAAAATCCCGCTGCTTGCTGTTCAAAGCCGCCCACAGGGCTCATGCAGTCGGTGAGCAGGACCACCTTGCTCAACTGCCGGCTGGGCAGCTTGTCCACAATGTGTTCGGTGCTGGCCTTGACGCAGTGGCTGCTGGCTTCGCCGGCAATCAGGAGCACATCGGCCTGATCCAGTTGCCAGATCAGCTTCTGATTCAGCAAGGTTTCCGGATCGCCCGGGTCGGGCACTTCGGCCTGCAGGGCGCTGTAGTGCTCGGTCCACGGATTGGCACCTTTGTAGACCTGCCTGACGATGCTGAGCTGCTCTTCCTCCCACTGGTTGCAGGCGGCCTGCACACCCGCATGGATGTTGTGCCCCCAGGTGCCGATCTCACAATGAATCGGCCAGACCATCAACGTATACCGGCCCTGTGCTTGCAGTTCATCCAGGTAGCGGATGACACGGGGCAGCGCTGCCGCCATGCGGGGTCGGTAAACGCCATCTCGAACTTGGCGGGCCGTGATCGTGGTGAAGGGCGCGACGGGTGACCCATCCGCCTGCACCCAGAACGGGGGGTGCGCCACATCGACCCTGTGGTGAGAGTCCAGCGTCACGATGATGTCCGAGATACCGCTTTTCCCGGCATGGATCAACGCGGCCAGTCGTTGCATGTCGGCATGCGCGCCAGCAACAGGCAACGCCGGCCCGACCCGACACTCCGTCATTGGGGCTGAGAACTGCCAGCTCTCCGGCAGATCACAGAAGTCGTTTTGCGGATCGATGATCAGCAGCTGAATCCGTTGTTTCATGTGAGCCTCCACTCGTGTTGTTGAGTGCACTCTACATTACTTAGTTTTATTGTGCAACTAACTATAAAAACGAGTTGATCAGATATCTCTGCATGAAGGGATTCGACTTGGTAAGCTACTTCGTTGCTAGAGTGAACAAAGACAAGCGAGCGTGCAAGCCTATGGCCAAGAATGCAATTGATTTCGACTTCCCCCCCATCATCTGCACCGTTGATGTGGTGCTGCTGACGCTCAAGGATGAAGCGCTGCATGTGGCTCTTTTCGAGCGCCGCAACGCCCCCTGTGCAGGAAAGCTGGCACTGCCGGGTGGCTACATCCACCCACAGGAAGACAAGACGGCCTGGGACGCAGCGGCCCGGGTGTTGAAGGAAAAGACGGCGATCGTCAGCCCCTATCTGGAGCAATTGGCCACGTATTCCGGCGCAGACCGGGACCCGAGAGGATGGTCGGTGTCGATCGTCTACTACGCGCTGGTGCCCGCCGAAGTACTGGATGTGGCCCCCAACGGGATGGTCTTGGCGCCAGTCAGTCGATTGCCCAAGCTGCCGTTTGACCACAAGAGCATCATCGAGTTGGCGGTTGCCCGCGTTCGCTCCAAGAGCCAATACTCCTCACTGCCGGTCTACCTCTGCGAAGACCAGGTGACCCTGCCGCGCCTGCAGGCTGTCTACGAGGCGGTCTTGGGCGAGGCCATCAACAAGGTGAGCTTCAGGCGCAAGATGGACGAACTGGGGATTCTGGAACCCATCGAAGGCGCCATGGAGACGGGCGCGGCGCATCGTCCCGCCAGGGTCTACCGGCTGCGAAAGGAGTACCGGCGGGCTTTGTCGCTCGTGGTGCGTGGCATCAACTCCTGACAGACCACGCACCAGGCGCATGAGACCTCCAGGTTGATGACGCGACGGCGCCGCAACCCGCTGGCCAAACGCGTGTTTGCTAGCATGCTCGCCATGCGTGCCCCCTCCCGATCCATGCCCCCTGTCCACACCAGGCCCAAGACCTGGCGGGCAAAGGCGGGCATTGGCGGCGTTGCAGCGATCTTCTTGTCTGCCATGGGCTATTTGGCGGTGGCACATCCCTTGGCCACGGTACTGGGCATGCTGTTGCTCACGCTGTGCGTGAAGAATGCAACTGAGCGTGAAAAGCACAAAAGGTGGGCCCTGGCCCGGTCTCGCACAGGCGAATCGATCTGCCAATTTGCCCGCTCCTTCAACGCCCGCGCCACGGACACCTGGGTCATCCGCGCGGTGTACGAAGAGACGCAGGCTGTGCTGGCCCATGACGGAGCCCGGGTTCCACTGCGGGCATCAGACCGGCTCGTCGACATCGGCATCGACGCCGAGGAACTTGACATGCACCTGGCCCCACGCATCGCCGACAGGGCGGGCCGATCACTCGACAAAACAGAGTCCAACCCGTTCTTTGGCAAGGTCAAGACCTTGAGCGATCTGGTGATGTTCTTCGATGCCCAGCCGGCGCGAGCCGCCGACGTTTGCCGGTGAAACTCGGCTGGATCTTGCAGCACCGCAGTGCAGGCACAAGCGTCGACAACCCAGGTCCAGCCTTTGGCACTTAGGCTGAGCCACCAACGCCACACACCATCCCACCCCAAGTCAGCCGACGCCCCACTCGACGGTCACACGCAGCCCGCGCCCCCCAACACCCTCTGCCAGCCACACCCGGGCCCCGAGCAGCCGAGCGGCCTCGTGCACGATGGCCAGGCCCAGACCCGAGCCCGGGCCAGCCCCCTGCCCTCGGAAGAAGCGCTCGAAGGCCCGCTCGCGCTCCTCGGCGGGCATGCCGGGGCCGTTGTCCTGCACCTCGATTCGATATTGCCCCGCCTGCTGTGTGAGATGCAGTTCCACCAGCGAACCCGGCGGACAGTGGTTGAGGGCATTGCGCAGCAGGTTGTCGAGGATGGAGTGCAGGGGCGGCACCACCACCGTGGCCTGGCATTGGTCGGGCGACTCCAGGGCCATCTCGATGTTACGGGCGTCGGCCAGTGGCGTGAGGTCGATCAGGTGCTGGCGGCACAGCGCCACCAGGTCGATGGTCTGGGTGGGGCGGGCGATGTCAGGGGACTCCAGCCCCGCCAGGGTCAGCAGTTGCTCCACCAGATGCGATGTGCGCTGCACACCCCGCGCAATGCCCTGCCGGGCCAGCTCCGCCGCAGCGGCATCGGGCGCAGTGGCCAGGGCATGGGCCTGGGCGGCGAGCACGGCCAGCGGGGTGCGCAGTTCATGCGCGGTGTCGTGCGTCAGGCGGCGCTCATGCTCCAGGTGCCGGCGCGCACGCGCCAGCAGGCCATCGATGGCACCGACGATGGGCTGAAGCTCGGCATAGCGCAGGTCGAGGTGCAGGGGCGTCAGCGTGGCCGCATCGCGCTGCGCCAGGGCTGACACCAGCCGGCGCAGCGGTGCCAGCCCGGAGCGCACAGCCCACCACAGCGGCAGCAGCAGCAAGGGGATGGCCACCAGGACAGAGGACAACATGCCACCACCCAGCCAACGCAGCAAGAGGCTGTCTTGCACCACAGGCTCCAGCAGCATGACGCGCCAGCGAGCGGTTTCGTGCAGGCAGGGCCAGTAGGCGTGCCCTGGCACCTGCAAGACCTGCTGCCGCGCCTGCTCCACTGTCAACGCAGGCTGGCCATTCAATGGCGCGGAAGCATAGACCTGCCGCCCCTCGAGGGTTTGGAGCTCGAACGCCAGGTCTTCGATGTCGGGCAATCCGGCAGCACGCCGCGATCGATTGAACTGGAGTTCAGAGGCCCGCACGATGGCGGCGGCAACGGGCTCGTCCGCGTCGGCCAGTGCCTCGCCCAGGGCCTCGGCCGCAGACCGCTGGGCCACGCGGTCAGAAATACTGGACCGGAACGCCAGGTAGTCCATCCCCACCAGCACGGCGGCCACCAGCACCACCGCGACCAGCAGCACCCCCAACAGGCGCCCTTGCAATGACGACGGCGGCCTCCTCATGGCCGGAGCTGGTAGCCCACGCCGCGCACGGTGCGGATGCGCTCGGCGCCGATCTTGCGGCGCAGGTTCGACAGGTGCACCTCGACGGTGGCCGCGTCCACCGGCTCGCCCAGGGGTTCCAGCAACTGCCCCAGCAGTTGCTTGGGCACCACCGTGCTGCTGTCTTTGGCCAGGGCCAGCAGCAGTTGGAATTCACGTGTAGACAAGGGCAGCAACTCGCCCTTCAGCCAGGCTTGGTGCGAGCGCGGCGACACTGCCAGTTCGCCCAGCTCCCACACCTCGCTGGCCTGCTGGCGATGGCGACGGTGCACGGCCCGCACGCGCGACAACAGCTCGGGAATCTCGAAGGGCTTGACGAGGTAGTCGTCGGCCCCTTCGTCCAGGCCCTCGAGTCGGTCCGTCAGCGCGGACCGCGCGGTGATGACGATCACCGGGGTGGTGATGCGCTTCATGCGCCAGTGGCGCAGCAGATCCAGCCCTTCCTGACCGGCCAGGGCGCGGTCCAGCAAGACCAGGTCGACCTCGGGCCCCATGGCGGCGCGGGCGTCGGCGGCGCGCCGCACCCATTGCGCGCTCACGCCCTCGGCCCGCAAGGCCGCCAGCAGGGCCGGGCCCAGATCAAGATCGTCTTCGACCAGGAGGATGTGCATGGCCGGGATTCTAGGGGGCCAACCTTGGGGAAACCCAAAGCGAGCGGGTCGCGCCTGCGGCGAGCCCTCCAAGCCGGAATTTGGCTTCTCTTTGGCTTGGTCTGCGCACACTGGCGGCCATCGCAACTTCAAGGCCTTCGCATGTCGACTCACGCCACTTGTTCACCTTTGCGCCGCCGTTCGGTGCTGCAACTTCTGCTGTCCGGCAGCCTGGGCCTTGGGCTGGAGCTTGGTCTGACGGGATGCGGCGGGGGCGCCGACAGTTCGGATCAGAGCCGACTTGCCGCCCTGCTCAAGGCCCAGGCGGACGCCGGGGTCGCTTCAGGCCTGGTCGGCATGGTGCTTGGCCAGGTGAGCAGCAAGGCCGGCAGCGTGGCCGTGGCCGTGTCAGGCAAGCGGCGTCAAGGCCAGAATGCCTCGGTGGAATCGCAAGACCGCTTTGCCATCGGCTCGAACACCAAGGCCATGACCAGTGCGGCCATCGCCGCTTTGGCCGAGCGCGGCGGCCCGGCCCTGTCCATGACCCTGCCGCAGGCCTTTCCGACCTGGGCTGGGGAGATCCACCCGGCCTACGCGCAGGTGACCCTGGCCGATCTGCTGCACCACCGCGGTGGCGTGCCGGCCTTCAACGGCAGCGGCCAGGAAGAGAACGCTTTCCTGGCGGCGGTCGGCGCCGACACCCGCCCCCTGCCCGACACCCCGGTGGGCCGTCGCAGCTATTTCGCACGCTGGCTGCTGGCCCAGGCGCCTGCAGACGGTGTCGTGCCGGGGCGCGACTTCCACTACTCCAACGCAGGTTACGTGCTGGCAGCCGCCATCGTGGAAGCGCGCACGGGCAGGGCCTTCGAGGCCGTGTTCGACGAGGTGCTGGTGCAGCCCCTGGCCCTGCAAGGGGTTTGGCGATCCTGGGTGCCCAAGCCCTCCGACCTGCTGTGGGGGCATGAGGGCCCGGCCGGGGCGCTGGCCGTGGTCGAGGCCACCCCGGACAGCCTGGCCACCCAGGACTGGCTGGACATCATCGCCCCCGCCGGCAACTGGGCCTGCACGGGTGAGGCCTACGCGCAGTGGCTGCGCTGGCATGTGCAGGCGCTGCAGGGGGAGCGCACGCCGCTGCCACAGGTCTATGTGCGCGACTTGCTCGCAGCCTCTGATGGCCGCTATGTCTGGGGCTGGCAGGCCGTGGCCACACCGAAGCGGCTGCTGCTGACCCACACTGGCCACGTGACCGGCTTCATGGCCGAGGTGGCACTCGACCGGGCTGGCGAATTTGCGCTGTTCGGCCTGAGCAACACCGGCTACTTCGCCAAAGATGGCAGCAGTTGGGTGCTGGCCCGCATCGATCAGACCCTCGGCGAGGTGCTGAAGCAGCAATCGATTGCGCTGTGAGCGCCTGGCGTCCAGTAGGATTTGCGCATGTCTCGAACCCTGACTTCTGCCCTGCGCGGCTTCGGCCGCTCCAGCTGGATGGCCGCGCTGTTGCTGGTGGTGTCTTGTGCCTCACCGCCCAAAGCCGGCCTTGCTCCGGGCTCCACGGCCGCGTCTGCCGCCCCCAGCGAGCCGTTGCCGCAGTTGGCCCGGCAACACCATGTGTGCGCCGCAGCGGTGGCGGTGATCCGGCAGCGCGAACTTCAATCTGTCACGACGGCATCGGGCTGCGATCCTGCGCTGCAGGTGCCGCCTGACAGCGTGTTCCAGGCCGCATCACTGAGCAAACCGGTGTTCGCCTATGCGGTGCTGAAGCTCGTGCAACAGGGGCGGCTGGCGCTGGACGCGCCCGTGCTGCAGTACCCGCCCCAAGGCTATCGGCATGCCTTCAATCCACTGCACCCTGAGTTGGCCACCCAAAGCGATGTCGTGACCGACCCGCGCCTGGGTGCCGTGACCGTGCGCATGCTGTTGCAGCACACGGCAGGGCTGCCCAACTGGGCCTCGGGCCCGCTGCGCTTTGAAGGCACGCCGGGCGAGCGCTGGTCCTATTCCGGAGAGGGCTATGTGCTGCTGCAGCGGGCGGTTGAAAGCGTGATGCAGCGCCCGCTGGACGAAGTGATGCAAGCGCTGGTCTTCACCCCGCTGGGCATGGGCCTCAGCAGCTACCGCTGGACACCCCGGATCGGCGACCACTTGCTGCCAGGCACCAAAGCCAATGGGGCACCGCGCAAGCAGGTACTCATGAACCAGCCCGTGGCAGCCTACAGCCTCTACACCACCGGGGATGACTATGCCCGCTTTGTGATCGCCTGGCTGCGCGATCCGGCCCTGCAGGCGATGACCGCCGAATCGCCCGTGAACGTCGACGCGCGCTTGAACCTGGCTTGGGGCTTGGGCTGGGGGCTGGAAACCTCGGCAGACGGCGCCGGCACCCGGTTCTGGCAGTGGGGCAACAACCCCGGCTACCGCGCGTTTGTGCTCGCCGTACCGGCCTCGGGCGATGCCCTGGTTCTGCTGACCAACAGCGACGCCGGGCTGAAACTGGTCGAGCCGCTGGTGCGGAGCCACTTGCCAGGAGAGTACAAGGTCTTGCGCTCGCCGTTCTTGTCAGCAGGCGTGTTGGATACGCTCTGCGAGGTCTTGCGGGTGTGCCTTTGACGGACTGCAGCATGCCCCCGCAACAGCTGATGGCCCTGGATCAAGGCTCTATTGGGCAGCCCCCTCCGCCACCATGGGCTGCCGCACCATGGCCGCCCCCATTGCGGCCCCCATCGCCGCCCCATTTGCAGCCCGTTGCACGTGCTGGATGAAGAACTCGAGAAACGCACGGGTGCGTTGCGGCACAAAGTGGCGACTGGGCAAGGTGGCCACCAGCCTGAGCCGGTCCACGCTGACCCACGGGGCCATCACACGCCGCAGCTGACCGCCATGGGGGCGCCCGTTCAAGGCGAGCTCGGGCAACAGCGCCAGGCCTGCGCCAGACAAGGCGGCCTGATAGGCTGTCTCATCGTCATTGGAGATGACAGACCAGGCGCAGGAGAGCTCGACGGTTCGATCGCGCTCTGCGGGGTTCACCAGCCCCACCGCTTGCAGTCGTGAGCCTGGGGGGCGCAGGCGCACCATGCGATGCGTGGCGAGTTCTTCCGGCGTCTTCGGTACACCATGCTGCTGCAGGTAGCCTACCGATGCGCACAAGACATAGTTCATGTCCAGCACGGGGCGCACCACCACGTCGGCATTGAAGTGCTCATCGTGTTTCAGGATGGACAGGTCGTGTTGTTTCAGCGCCTGCCCCGGGTGGTCCGTGGTGTGAATTTCCACCTGCACTGCAGCGTGCAGTTTCTGAAAATCCGTCACGCAGGGCGCCAGCAGGTTGACCGCGACCAGGGAGGTGCTTGATACACGCAAGTTGCCTTTGATGCCGCTGGAATGGGCTCGCGCCTGGTCGGCCGCATCTTCGAGTTCGCAGAGGATGGGGCGAAGCCGCTGCAGATAACCTTCGCCCGCGCTGGTGAGGGCCATGCCCCGGGTTGTGCGATTCAGCAGTCGAGCGCCCAGGGTGTCTTCGAGGTACTTGATCTGACGGGTCACCATGGCGGGAGACAGGTCCATCTTGCGCGCAGCGGCGGCAAAGCTGCCTTCGTCGATCACGCATTGGAAGACGCGTATCGAGTGGAGGTAGTCCATGGGGTTTCCTATTCTCGCCTTGCGGCCCGGTCCAGCGGCACAAGCGCCATCAAGCCAATCCGAACGTCTTCCGGATGCCCTTCTCCACGGGGCCGGCCGGCATGAAACGGCGCAGCTTGGCCAGGAGCGATGCTTCGCCTTTGGGCGTGTGGCGCATCTTCCAGGGGCCCAGTGCGGCATTGACGATCGAGTGGGCCACCCCGTCAGGCGAGGGCCCATTTTTCACCTTGTTCTCAATCGCCTTGGAGGCCATACCAAGCTCATGGCTGTAGGCGGCCAGTTTGGCCGCTGCCCGCGGGGCGTTCAGATCCAGGTGGGTCTTGGTGAAGGAGGGTTCGACCAACGAGACCCGAACGCCGAATTGGCGAACCTCGTGATCCAGCGTTTCGGCCAGGCCTTCAACGGCATGCTTGGAGGCGGCGTAAAGCGCCATGTACGGGGCAGGAAGAAAGCCCAGCACCGAGCTGACATTGACGATGCGGCCGGCCTGCTGCCGACGCATGTGCGGCAGCACGGCCTGGATGACCCGCAGCAGGCCGAAGAGGTTGGTATCAAAAAGGGCCTGCGCCTCCTCAACAGAGGTTTCTTCTGCAGCGCCCAGCAAGGTGACGCCTGCGCTGTTGACCAGCACATCGATGCGCTGGGCCTGCGCGATGATGGACTGGACACCGCGCTCGACCGACGCACCGTCGCGGACATCCATCGCCACCAGGGTCACATGGGGGATGGCTTGGGCTTTGGCGGTATCGCGCACGGTGCCAAAGACCCAGCAGCCCTGCTCGGCAAACCGGATGGCAACGGCGCGCCCGATGCCCGACGACACGCCGGTCACAACAACGACTTTGGAGTTCGACATGGCTATTCCTTGATGGGGGGTGTGAATCAACAGTGGGATCAGCCTGGCTGGGCGGTCGGCCGGATCCTGAACCAGATGGCGTACATGGCAGGCAGGAACACCAGCGTCATGACCGTGCCGGCCATGGTGCCGCCGATGAGGGTGTAGGCCAAGGTTCCCCAAAACACCGAATGGGTGAGCGGGATGAAGGCAAAGATCGCCGCCAGTGCGGTCAGGATCACAGGGCGAGCCCGTTGCACCGTGGCTTCCACCACCGAGCGGAACGGGTCCAGGCCAGCCGCTTCGTTCTCACGGATCTGCCCGATCAGGATCAGCGTGTTGCGCATCAGGATCCCGGACAGGGCAATCAGGCCAACCAGTGCGTTGATGCCAAAGGGTTGATGGAACAACAGCAAGGTGGGCACCACCCCGATCAAGCCCAGGGGGCTGGTCAGGAAGACCATGACCATGCCCGAGATCGAGCGCACCTGCAGGATGATGATCAGCAGGGTGGCCGCCAGCATGATGGGGAAGATCGGCAGCATGGCGACTGTCGCCTTGCCCGACTCCTCGATGGTGCCGGCCTCCACGAGGCGGTAGCCACTGGGCAGTTTGTCCATGATGGGCTTCAGCTGCTGGGTCATGGCCGCTGAAACATCGGGCGGCTGCAAGCCTTCGGCGATGTCGCCCCGCACGGTGAGGGTCGGGGTGCGGTCACGCCGGCGCAGGATGGGGTCTTCCATGCGCACTTCGACCTTGCCCACCTGCGACAGCGGGATGCGCTGCCCGGTCGCGCCGACCAGGGTGAAGCCAGCGATCTTTGCGGGGTTGAGACGGATGTCGCCCGCAGCACGGCCGACCACCTGCACCGCGCGGATGTCCTCGCGCACCTCTGTCAGCGGCGCCCCGCTCAGGAGAAACTGCAACTGCAGCGCCACCGAGCTCGAACTCAGCCCGACAGCATGGAGCCGGTCCTGGTCGAGGGTGAAATGCAGGGTGGGTACACGGGGACCCCAGTCGGTGTTGACGGTGCGCATCATCGGGCTGGCCTGCAGCGCGGCCTCGACCTGGGCAGAGATCTCGCGCAGCTTGTCGGGGTCGGGCCCCATCACACGGTAGGCCACAGGGAAGGGAGAAGGCGGCCCGAACACGATCTGGGTGACGCGCACGCGCGCCTCGGGGGCCAAACCGTCGGCAATGGCCTGGCGCAGCCTGAACTTGAGGGCCTCGCGCTCCTTGTCGTTGCCGGTGAGCACCACGATCTTGGCGAAGGACGGATCCGGCAGTTCAGGCGCCATGGCCAGGAAGAAGCGCGGCGCGCCCTGACCGATGTAAGCGGTGACGATGACGGCCTCTTCCTGCTTGGCCAGCCAGGCTTCGACCTTGGCGGTGGCGGCGCTGGTCTGTTGGATCGAGGTGCCATAGGGCATCTGCACCTCCACCAGCACTTCTGGCCGGTCCGAGGTCGGGAAGAACTGCTTCTTGACCACGGCCATGCCCAGCACGGACATGACGAACAGCGTCACCACCGTGGCCGCCACCAGCCACTTGCGCGCGATGACCCGGCCCAGCACCTGGCGAAAGCGGTTGTAGCGCGGCGTGTTGTAGATGGCCTCATGCCCGCCCTCGATTTGAGGCAACTCAGGCAGGAGCTTGACACCCAGGTAGGGCGTGAACGCCACGGCGACAAGCCAGGAGACCATCAGCGCGATGCCAACGATCCAGAACATGTTGCTGGTGTACTCGCCAGCGGTGGATCGGGCGAATCCATTGGGCATGAAGCCGATGGCTGTGACCAGCGTGCCGGACAGCATGGGCGCGGCCGTGTGGCTCCAGGCATAGGCCGACGCAGCGATGCGGCTGTACCCTTCTTCCATCTTCACCACCATCATCTCGATGGCGATGATGGCGTCGTCCACCAGCAGGCCCAGCGCCAGGATCAGCGAGCCCAGCGTGATGCGGTCGAAGTTCTTGCCCGTGGCCGCCATGACCACGAACACCGCAGCCAGCGTCAGCGGGACGGCCGCCGCCACCACGATGCCGACGTGCCAGCCCATGCTGACGAAACAGACCACCATCACGACGAGCAAGGCCACAAAGAACTTGACCATGAACTCGTCGACCGCCGAGCTGATGTTGACGGCCTGATCGGTCACCTTGGTCAGCGTCATGCCCAGCGGCAGTTCTGCGTTGATGCTGCTGACCTTGGCCTCCAGGGCCTTGCCCAGGTCCAGCCCGTTCCATTCGTCACGCATCACCACGCCGAGCAGCAAAGCGGGCTCGCCGCCGTTGCGGATCATGAAGGTGGCGGGGTCTTCATACCCGCGCTCAACGCTTGCCACATCCGACAACTTGAGCGTGCGCCCCTGCGCCCCGATCGGGGTCTGCCGGATCTTCTCGAGGGTGTCGAAGGCACCATCGACGCGCACAAAGACCTGAGGCCCCTTGGTTTCGATGGATCCGGCCGGGGTCAGCAGGTTCTGGCTGTTGAGCGCCGCAAAAATATCCTGCGGGGTGACGCCCAGTGTGGCCAGGCGGTCATGGGAGAAGGACACGAAGATGCGCTCGGGCTGCTCACCGATGATGTTGACCTTCTTGACACCGGCCACGTGCAGCAATTGCTGGCGCAGCGCTTCCGCGTCGCGCACCAAGAGTCTTTGGGGTTCGCCCTTGGCCTTGAGGGCGTAGAGGGCAAAGGTGACGTCGGCGTACTCATCGTTGACCATGGGGCCGATGACACCCGCCGGCAGTTTCCGGGCTTCGTCTCCCACCTTCTTTCGGGCCTGGTAGAACTCCTCCTGGACCGCCGAAGGCGGGGTGCTGTCGAGCAGCGAGACCAGGGTGAAGGCCAGGCCGGGGCGGGTGTAGGTTTCGGTGCGGTCATACCAGCGCAATTCCTGCATGCGCTTTTCCAGCGGCTCGGCCACCTGATCCTGCATCTCTTGCGCCGTGGCACCCGGCCAGGCGGTGACGATGGTCATCTGCTTGATCGTGAACGGCGGATCCTCAGCGCGCCCGAGTTTGAAGAACGACACGATGCCCGCGACCGAGATCAAGAAGATCAGGAACAGCGTGATGGATCGCTCGCGCACCGCAAGCGCGGACAGATTGAATCGGCTTTCGCTCACGGACGTGCTCCTTGGCCGGCAGCGGTGGCGACAACGTCCAGCAATTTGACCTCTTGGTCTTCGCGCAGCAGGTGCGCACCGAGTGCCACGATCCGGTCCCCCGGTTTGATCTTGCCCGTGACTTGGGCACTGGAATCATCCAGACGCTCGACGGCCACCCGCTGCCAACTGACCCGGGCCGGCTCGCCGCGTATGACCCACACCCCAGGGCCCTGACCTGCGTCGTACAGCGACGCCAATGGCACGTTGAAGCTCCCGCCCGTGGCGGTGCCTCGGTCATTGACGCGAATCACCACCGTCGATCCCAGCGGGGCCTGGGCCAAATCGCCTTCGAGCACGTAACGGGCCTCAAAGGTGCGGGTCGAGCGATCGGCTGAGTTGGATAGCTGTCGCAGCCGGGCGGACACTTCAACGCCCTCCTTGCCGAACAGGCTCGCCTTTGCCGCCGATCCGATGGTGGGGCGCAGTGTCTCGGGCAACTGGATGAGCGCCTCACGTTGACCGGCGCGGGCCAGCCGCACCACCACCTGCCCAGCGGCCACGATCTGGCCTGGTTCAGCGAGCGTCTCCACGACGACACCGTCCCCGTCGGCCACCAGCTCGGCATAGTGGCTGGCGTTGAGGGCCACGCGCGCCTGCGCCTCGGCGGCACTGAGCTGGGCTTGCGCGGCGTCCGCCGCCGCTTTCACCTGGTCATAGGCCGATGCCGAGATGGCGCCGGTGCCACGCAGATCGCGGTACCGCGCTTCGTCGTCAGCGGCCTGGCGGGCACGCGCTCGGGCAGCCAGCACAGCCTCATCCTGGGCCTGCGCGGCCAGCTTCAGGTCAACCGAGTCGATGCGCATCAGCACCTGGCCGCGTTTGACAGACTGCCCCGCATCCACCAGGCGCTCCAGTACCTTGCCCGGCACCCGAAAGCCCAGGTCACTCTGCACCCGGGCCGCGACGGTGCCCGTGAAGGCCCGTGAGGCCAAGTTGGCCTCTTGCACAACGGCCACACGCACCACGGGCAGGCTGGTGCGAGGATCAGAAACCGCCTTTTCGCCGCAAGCGACCAGGGCCAACGGCAAGGCACAGATGAGAAACGGGGTAGCGAGGCGGAGCCGAAGCATGAAAGTCCCTTGAACAGGTTGATCGGGACCTTCATTTTTAATCTTGTGACCAATTTAGTCAATAGTCACAAACACAAAACCGTCAGGGAGACAGGCTGCGAAGCACCAGATTGGAGAGTTGGGCGGGCGCTTGTTCGGCGTAGTCGAGGCTGTGTTGCAGGATCAAAGGGTTGAGGTAAGGCCGCATCACCAAAAGGATCGCGGCGACCGATTCATCCATCGGCGTCTTTCGCTCGAAGTCGCCGCTGAGGCGCCCTTGCTGCAAAACCTCCAGCAACAAAGCCTGGATGTTGGCCTCGTAAACGAGGGTGGTCTGCCAGCGCTCGGTCGCGGCCGATGCCGCGATTTCGTAGAGCTTCCGATCCTGGAAGAACAGCCTCAGGCTGGCCTCGACAATGGCCTTGAACATGCGCCGCAGCTTCTCGGGCGGGTGCTCGGCCTGCGCTACCGCAGCCCTGACCTCGGACTCGATGTCGCCCAGGCAATTGGCGCAGATCATCTCGCCGATGGCCTGCTTGGACTCAAAGAACTTGTAGATATAGGCCTTGGAAAAGCCAATGGCCTTGGCCAGGTCCGAGACCGTGGTCTTTTCGTAGCCGTAGCGGCTGAAGTGCTCCGTGGCAGCAGTAACGATCTGGCTGCGCACCTCGTGGTCAACAGGGCCACGGGCGGTGGTGGAAGGGGAACTTGCGTGGGTCATGGGCACAGCTTACGTGAGTCTGGGGCACTGGACAACTAGTGACTATTTGGTATTATGGTCACAAACGAATCTCATCGGAAGAAACTATATGCTGCCCAAAAGTACCCTTGCCGCCATCGTCGTGGCCAGCCTGTCCGCCGGCTGCGCCGTGGGCCCGGACTACGTCCGGCCTGAGATCGCCCTGCCCGCGCAGTTCCAAGGCCAAGCCAGGACGGATCAGGCCCAAGAGGCCCAAACGCCAGCCCGTGCTGATCTCGTGACCTGGTGGTCTGCCTTCGGGGACCCCCAACTGACGCGGCTTGTGGCGCTGGCCTTGGAGCAGAACCTGGACCTGGCCCAGGCATCGGCTCGGGTCACCCAGGCACGTGCGGGACTTGGGGCGGCCGACGCGGCACTGCGGCCTTCCGGGGCGGTGTCCGCTCAGGCGGCCAGGGCCCATCAGTCTGTGCAGACACCGCTGGGTCAGGTTCTGAATTCCGTCCCAGGCTTCGACCGGGATGGCAGCGCCTACGAGGCCAACCTGGGCGGAAGCTGGGAGCTGGATCTGTTCGGCAGTCTGGGCCGGGGCCGGGAAGCCGCCGCCGCCGAGCTTCAGTCATCGCAAGCAGGCGCCCTCGCCACGCGACTGGCCGTGGCGGCGCAGACTGCCGACATCTACATCATGATTCGAGGCCTGCAGGCACGTTTGACCGTGGCGCGTCAGCAAGTCCGGACGCAGGAAGACCTGCTGGCGAAGGTTCGCTTGCTGAGCAGCAAAGGACTCGCACCTGAATTCCAAGCGCAACAAACAGAAGGGGCACTCGCACAAGCCAAAGCCGCCTTGCCCGTGCTGGAGTCTTCACTGGACACGGCGATGAACGCCGTGGATGTCATCCTCGGGACGCCGCCCGGTACCCATCGCTCAGAACTGGTGGCACCCGGCGAGATTCCAGCCACCCCCACAGGCATTGCGACAGGGTCGCCCAGCGATCTGCTGCGGCGTCGCCCCGACCTGATCGTGGCCGAGCGGCGCCTGGCGGCCGCCAACGCGCGCATTGGCGCGGCGGTCTCGGAGTACTACCCCAAGCTGTCCCTCAGCGGCCTGGTGGGCAGCGCAACCACCGTATCGAGCAGCAACCTTTTCTCAGGCGGGGCTGCACAGGCCACAGGGGTGTTGGGACTGCGTTGGCGTCTCTTCGACTTCGGGCGAATCAATGCGCAAATCGAGCAAGCCAAGGGTCAAGAGGCCGAGACGCTGGCCGCCTACCGGCTGGCAGCCCTGAAGGCCACCGAGGACGTCGAGAACTCGCTCTCGGCCTACACCCGGCGCCAAGAGCAGGTGACTGTATTGACGGCAGGCGTCGAGTCGCTGAGCCGGGCTCGGGCGTCATCGCTCTCGGCTTACCAAAAAGGCGTGGTCAGCATGATCGAGGTCTTGCGCGCTGACGAAATATTGCTGCAAGCCACCGACGCACGCGTGCAGGCGCAGCTTGAATTTGCACGCTCGGCCGTGGCGACTTTCAAAGCGCTGGGGGGCGGGTGGGAGTCGGCGCCCGTGCCAGTGCAGGCCAAGTCCTGACCCTGATGCCCTGCCAAGCCGAAGGGGCGTGGGTTTTACACGCTGGCAGGAACGTAGCGGCTGAACGAGGCACATCCAGCCGCCACCCTCAAGACGTCATTCTGGGGGCCTGGATTCGACCACGCAGGGCATCGCGGTGCAGACGCTCCAAAGGGTTGCGATGGGAAAGCCCCCGATGGCCAGCCAGATCAAGTACCGCGTGCCCTGGCGATGCCATTGCAGCTGGCCGCGGCCAAGCCGGCGTGCCAGAGCCTCATGACGCTTCCCCTGTCTGGCGCACTTCCCATGGGGGCATTGAGCAGGGTCCCTGGCACCTTGGTCACTTGGTGAGAGCCCGCTGCACGGAACGGGTGTCAGTGCTCCATCAACGCATCGCGGGGGCAAGCTCAAACGCAAGGCAGGTGGTGGTCGCGTGCGCATAGAGCCTGCCTTCCGCGTCAAAGACCTTCGCCTCGGCAGTGATCAACTGTTTTCCGTGATGAACCACATGGGCAGTGGCGCGAAGCGGGCCGGTCTTTTCCGAGGCGGATCGGACAAGTTTGACGCTGAGTTCTGCGGTGGTGTACGCACGACCCGCTGGCAACTTTGACTGCACGGCACAGCCCAGCGCAGAGTCCAACAAGGTGCTGTACCAGCCGCCATGCACGGTGCCCATGGGGTTGCAGTGGGCACGGGACGGAATGCCTTGGAACACGGCATGCCCATCTCCGATCTCGATCAAGTCCAGACCGAGTGTTTCGTTCATGGGGGGATAGGGCAATTCACCTGACATCATGGCTTCCAGTACCTGCAGCCCCGACTTGCCAGCGAGCTTTGCAAGCGGCGCGATACCCGCCTGCCCGCCCCCGTCTTGAGCACGCTGCCGGGCCCTTGCTTGTTGAAGAATCCACTCTTCGCTACTTTGTCTCTCTGTCATCTGGAATCCTAGGGGGTTGGTCTGTGTGTTCATCGTGCCTTCATGGATGGCGCCTGTGCCGTGGCAAGGGACAAGCGAGGGGTGCTCATGACAAGTTGTCTTTCGTGGTGCGGGTCATGACCATCAAATTTCCCACCGAGGTCTGGACGATTTCGTCTCTTTGATTGAGGGTGTTGGTTCGAACCTTGATGACGCCTTGCCCAGGCCTGGATCGCAAGGGGCGCACTTCGAGGATCTCGCTTTCCACGCGCAACTCGTCGCCCGGCCGCACCGGAACGGGCCAACGCAGTTCGTCGAATCCAGCCCCCACAATGCCTCCGGCTGGTTGGAGGCCGCTGTCGATGAGCAAACGCATGGTCACAGCGGCGGTATGCCAGCCGCTGGCCGCCAAGCTGCGGAAAATGGACACACTGGCCGCCCTGTCATCGAGATGAAAAGGCTGAGGGTCGAACTCTGCTGCAAAGGTTTTGACCCGAGGTTCATCGATACGGATGCGTGTGGCACCGGCAAAGCGCTGTCCCGGCACGAAGTCTTCGAGGTAAAGAGGGCCCATGATCGAACCTCCTCTCAAAGCAACTCGAGCGCGAGAGCAATGCCTTGGCCCCCACCGATGCACAAGGTGACAACGCCTCTCTTCAGACCGTCTCGGCGCATCGAATGCAACAGTCGGGTGGTCAGCACGGCGCCTGTGGCACCGATGGCATGGCCATGGGCAATGGCCCCGCCCTCCACATTGACGATGTCTTCCGGCAAGCCCAACTCGCGCAGACAAGCCAACGTGATGGCAGCAAAGGCCTCGTTGATCTCGATGCGTTCAATGTCAGCTCGCGTCCATCCGGCGCGCTCCAACGCAAGCGCCACAGCGGGTACGGGGCCGATGCCGAACATGCCGGGCTCCACAGCAGCCACCCCGTGGGCCACCAGACGCGCCCATGGCTGAAGCCCCAGCCGGTCGGCATGGCTGCGCTCCGCCACAATCAATGCCGACGCGGCGCTGTTCAGGCCAGGTGCATTGCCAGCCGTGATCGTGCCGCCCTCTCGAAAAGCCGGCTTGAGCTTGGCCAGTGCTTCTGCCGTCGTGCCGGGGCGGTTGGCCTCGTCACGCTCGAATCGCACGGGCCCTTTGCGACCGGCCAGTTCGATGGCCACGACTTCATCGTCGAAATGTCCGGCCGCCTGGGCCTCACTGAAACGCTGTTGTGAGCGCGCAGCCCAGCGGTCCTGGTCTTCGCGCGTGATCTTGTACTGCTGGACCAGGTCTTCCGTGTGCCATCCCGAATGCTGGCCGCTGAAGGCATCGCAAAGACCATCGCGCAGCAGGCTATCGAGCAACGACGCATCGCCCATGCGATGGCCCCAGCGCCCGCTGGGAAAGAGGTAGGGGGCCTGATCCATGTTCTCCATACCGCCGGCAATCACCACCTTGGCGTAGCCTGCCGCCACCTCCAATGCGGCGCTCGCGATGGCCTGGGCGCCAGATCCACAGACCCGGTTGACCGTCAACGCTGGCACCTGCACAGGAAGGCCGCCACCCACGGCGGCTTGACGCGCAGGGTTCATCCTGGCCCCAGCCTGTACCACCTGCCCCAGCACCACGGTACTGACGGCCTCAGGCGCCAGCCCGGCGCGCCGCAAGGTTTCGCGGACCACAGCGGCGCCCAGCGCGGTGACGGGGGTGTCTTTCAGTGCACCGCCAAAGGTACCAATCGGCGTGCGAACAGGTGCGCACAAAACAATGTCGGGCTGGCTCATGGGGACTCCTTGACGTGCGAGCAGGACGGTTGAAGAGGATTCAGACAGGGGCCGGGCCGCTTGAATGCGGCTGTCGCCACCAGCCCTCGCGCTGCCAAGCGCTTGCTGACATTGCCAGCCCCAGGCAGCTGCTGATGATCTTGCCATTTTTCTATTGCATATGCAATCATTGCACCTACAATCCACAGCATGAAGACGTCCCATCCATTGGCTAGGTGTGGGCGATTGCGGCAAGCCCCAAAGGAGACCGAGATGCAATCGATGATGCGGGTCGTCAAAGACACTCAGGTGGACGGCCGATTTTTCCCAAGAGGGGCCCATGTGCTGGTGATTCACGCGGGCGACAGTTGCCTGGTGCTACCGGATCCCGACGCTCACACCACCTTGTGTGCGGTGCCACGGGCAAACCTGGCCCCGCTGCTGCGTTTTCGTGTTGTTCAGATCAACCACCGCGTCGGCCTGGTCGATGTTCAGGAGCGCTGGGGCCTCAATGCCGATGAGGTTCGCTACAGCTTCGCCAGCTCCGCGCCTGACTGCGAAATGGTCGAGCTCTATCAGGTTTCCTACGGCCACTGACGGCCCACCGCGTCAGAAGCGCCCAGCGCCCCGCCCCATTCACACCCCTTCCACCTCAACTGAACAATGCAAAAGCAAATACAAGCCACGACCGCCGATGGAGCCACGCACACGCAGATGCCCTTGACGGGCGAACTGCTGCTCCTGCTGGCCGGCTTGGCATCGCTGGGCTCCTTGGCCACCAACATCATCCTGCCCGCCTTCACCGCCATGGGTGCAGAGTTGGGCACCTCGGTGAAAGACCTGAGTGCAACGCTGGGGACCTTCTTCGTGGCCTTCGCAGTGGGCCAACTGTTCGTCGGGCCCTTGTCAGACCGTTTCGGACGCAAGCGATTGGTCCTGTGCGGCCTGGCGGTATTCGTTGCCGGTTGTGCCATGTGTGCTGCAGCCACCCAACTGCCCCAGCTCATTACGGGGCGCATCGTGCAAGCCCTGGGCGTGTGCGCCACCTCGGTGCTGTCACGCGCCATCGCCCGAGACCTGTTCGACGGCACCGCCCTGGCGCGCGCGTTGTCGTTGATCATGGTGGCGATGGCCGCAGCGCCAGGCTTCTCGCCGCTGCTCGGGGGCGTGTTCAACAGCCTGCTGGGCTGGCGTGCGACGTTCGCGGTGGTCGGCGTGATGGCGATTTTGCTGGGTGGCCATTACGCCCTCCGGCTGGGCGAGACCCATGCTGCCGATCGGCGCGTTGCCCTCTCCTTGCCTGCCGTGCTCAAAACCTACGGACGATTGCTGCTGGACCGCCGCTTCATTGCACCAGCCCTGTCAGTCAGCCTGGTCATCGCTGCCCTGTACTCGTTCTTTGGCATGGCACCTGCCCTCTTGATGGAAGGGTTTGGGTTCTCGCCGCTTGGCATGGCGCTGTTGTTTGCCGCCACGGTGTTTGTCGTGTTCGGCGCCGGTATGCTGGCGCCGCGCCTGGCGCGCCGGTGGGGAGCTGTTCGAGCAGCCCGCACGGGGCTCGTCATCGCGTTCGGTGGCACGATCGCCCTGCTGGTCGGCCCGCAAAATATCTATTACTTCACTCTGGCACTGACCGTGTTTTTGCTTGGAATGGGCCTGATCAACCCACTGGGCACCGCCATCACCCTGCAGCCTTTTGGGCAGCAGGCCGGCGCTGCTTCGGCCTTGCTGGGCTTTCTGCAGATGGGCTGCGCAGCCCTGGCGATTGGAATCACCGCAGCCCTGCCAGTGCCTGCCTACCTGGCTTTTGGCATCGTGCTGACGGCCTGCCTGGGTTTGGCCGTGTTGGTATTTTGGAGATCGACCACCACGCCATGATGGGACCAACCTTGAAGGTGCCCGCCCCATCGACCATCGACCATCACATGAAGCGACCCGGCTCTGCGGGGCGCTCAACTGGCTGTTCAAACCGAACCAGGCCCGGCCAAACAACTTGTCAGCGCCTTCAAAACAGGCTGATCAAGGCTGCCCGTGAAAAGCCGCCACGTCGTCGGGCAGGGTCACCCAGGGCAGGCGCCGCTGCGTCCAGATCTGCCGCATGGGCGAGCCGAGTTCGTGCCGCTGATTCAGCGTGCCAACGCGCAATGAATACGCCGTGGGCGCTTCGGCCGCGCAGGCATAGACCGGGGTGCCGCAGTGGCCACAAAACGCCAGCACCCGTCGGGCACCGCTGGCGGCCGTCTTGATGTAGGTGTTGGGCGTGCCACGGAGCAAGCGAAAGCTCGCGGCAGGTGCTGAAATATTGGCCCGAAAGGCTGAGCCCGAGTGAATCTGGCAGTCATTGCAATGGCAGACCGAGATGCTGCCTTCCTGCACTTCAGCCTCGTAGGCAATGGCGCCGCAATGGCATTGGCCGTCAACTTTCATTTGATTTCTCCTGAGGGGCCGATGAGGCTCAAGCCCCCATTTTGCGACGCCACAGAACCAGCCCCTGCCCCCACACCCTTTGTCGAGGGCCGCCTCAGAAAGCCACCCTGTAAGTGACCCGCACCGAACGCGGCTCGCCCGGATGCACCACCCGGCCATTGACTGCCGAGGCCTCGCCGGGCAGCTGCGAGGCGTAGTAGTACTGGATGTCGTCCACCTTGCGGTTGAAGAGGTTGAAGACATCCACCGTCAGGCTGGCGGGGCCGCGGCTGAGGTCCAGCAGATTGCGGGTCACGCGCAGGTTGAAGGTGGAGGCGGGGGTGCTGCGCACCGAGTTGTCCTCGACCAATGCGCCGCTGCCCAGGTAGCGCCACTGCAGGCTGGCCGACCAGGGGCCGATGTCCTTGACCGTGGCAGCGACCGAGGCCACCGAGTCCACCGCATTGGGGATGCGCTCACCATTGGCAAAGCGCGCATGGGTGAGCGCCAGGTCGGCGTCCAGCAAAAAGTGGGGGCTGGGCGTCCAGCGGTTGTTGAACTCGATGCCGTGGCGGCGGCTGGCGCCGCTGGCCTCGGTGCTGCCGGCATCGCCCACATAGACCAGCTCCGAGTCTGAGTTCAGGCGCCAGAACGCCACTGAGCTTTGCAAGTTGGCGATGGCTTCGGTGCGCACGCCCAACTCCCAGCCGCGGGCGGCGACCAGGCCGGGCACGGCCTGCACCGGGTCGCCGGTCCTGGGGTCGACCTTGGCCGTGGTGCCACGGGCGTCGTTGCTGTGAAAGCCCTTGCCAGTGTTGAAGAAGAACTCGGTCTGGGCCCAGGGGCCGGCCACCAGCGTGAACTTGGGCGAGAGTTGGCTGGCGCGGGCGCTGCCCGAGTTGGCGGGGTTGCTCAGGCTGTTGACGGCAAAGCGCGCTGTATCACCCCGCAAGCCCAGCACGCTGCGCAGCCAGGGTGTCAGTTGCACGGTGCTTTGGCCATACACGCCGAGCAGGGTCTCACGCACATCGTCCACGCGGGTGGTGGCGATGATCTGGCGCGCCTGGGTGTCGTAAAGGCCCACATGGATGCGGTCGTTGCGCAGTTGCATGCCCACTTCCGTGCGCGCGTCCAGGCCGGCCAGCGTGTGGTTCCAGGCCCTGGAGGCCTGGCCGCCAAAGACCTTGCGCTCGTCCTGCTGCGAGAACTGATCGCCGGTGGCGGGGCGGTCCATGGCGTAGGTGAAGTTCGAGAACAGCTTGAGCGAATACTTCATCGCGTAGGCCGAGACCCGGGTCTCGCCTGTGCGGTCACGGTCGTGCCATTCGCCCGACAGGCTGTAGCGCGAGGTGCTGCCGCCGTCGGTGGGGTCCACCGAGTCGTAGCGGCCAAAGGGTCGGCCGTTGTAGCTGCCGGCATCGATCAGGCGCTGGGGCACCTGATCGGTGGAGTTCCAGCGGGCTTCATACGCCATCAGGCTCAGCGTGCTGCCGCGCTCGCGCGTGCCCTGGGTCAGGCGCAGCACCGCGTTCTGGCGGTGCAGGCCCTCAGGCACGGTCCAGGGCCCGTTGTTGCCCATCCACTCCACCGCGCCCAGCAGCGTCAGGTCGTCACGCAGCTGAATGGAGTCGGCCGCCAACCCGCGCCGGTAGCCGTTCTGGCCCACCGAGACCTGGGCAAACGGGGCGTCCAGCCGGGTCTTGTAAAGGATGTCGGCCGCGCCGGCAGCGGCAAAGTCGCCATGGGTGGCAAAGTACGGGCCCTTGCGGTACTCGATGCGCTCGACCAGCTCGGGGATCAGAAAGTTCAGGTCCGAGTAGCCCTGGCCGTGCCCATGGGTGGGCATGTTGACGGGCATGCCGTCCACGCGGGTGGCGAAATCGGTGCCGTGGTCCAGGTTGAAGCCGCGCAGAAAGTACTGGTTGGCCTTGCCGTCGCCCGAGTGCTGGGTGACGATCAAGCCGGGCACAAACTCCAGCACCTCACCCGGGCGCAGCGCGGGCCGGCTGGCCAGCAGCTCGGATCGGATCACCCCTTGCGAGGCGGCATCGCTGCTGCCGACCGAGTTGTCGTAGTGGCGGCCTGTGATGTTGATCGGTGCCAGGCTGGGGGGCTGGGGGGCAGCCGAGGCCTCGCTGTCGGGTGCAGGCGCAGCTTGGGCTGGTGCGGCTGGCTGGGCCTGCGCGGCAGAACAGGCCCAGGCTACCGCCAGGGCCAGGGTCGTGTGGCGCAGCTGCGCCTTTCCCTGAAGACGGCTCATGCCCGTCCGTGTCTTCACACCCTGCCTGGTTTGCATCTGCACGTGCTCCATGCGGGTCACGGCGCGTGCTGCCGGGCTGGCGGGCGGCGCGCCGCCAGGGTCCGCGCCAGCAGGTAGCTGGCGGCCAGGCTCAGCACCAGCAAGGCGCCAAAGGCCAGTTCCTTGCCGTCGCTCCAGGCCTCGAAGGCCGGCGACACCAGACGGCTGATGCCCAGGGCCGCCACCAACAGGCTGACGCCGGCCACGGCCACCCCCATGACCCGCGAGGCCAGGGCAGCGATCTCGTCGGCACGGGCGATCAGCCGGGCAATCCACCAGCCGTTCAAGCCATCGGTGACCAGCATGCCCAGCACAAACAGCAAGCCCAGCGTCACCGACGGGATCACGCCGCCAAACTGGGCGCCCGTGGCGGCAAACATCACCGACTGCGTGACCGTGTCGAACGACAAGGCAAACAAGGCCCCGACCGCCGCCACGCCCAAAGGGCTGCGCGCCTGCGCCAGCCGCCCCAGAAAACGCCCCTTCAACGACACCAGGGGCACGGTCTTGCCCGGTGTGGCCGTCAGCACCGCATGCAGGTTGATGGCGCCGATGGCCAGCAAAAAGGTGATCGAGACCCAGGCCCCCAGGGCATCCAACCAGGCCGGGGGCGTCCAACGCTCGGTCACTGAGCCCACCACGATGGCGATAGCCAGCACAATGGCGCCATGGCCCGCCGAAAACAGGGCCCCGCAATAACGCGCCACCCCGGCCCTGCGCTGCTGGTTCAGGCGGGTCAGGCCGTCGATGGCGGCCAGGTGGTCGGCGTCAAAGCCATGGCGCATGCCAAGCAGGAAGATGAGCGCACACAAGGCGCCCCAGTCGGTGGGTAGGTCATGCATGACAGCAACCGGGTGGAGTGGGTTGGGGTTGGCAGGGTTTGTATGATAAATCTAGAAATGATCATACAAAATCCGTGCCATGCCATCTGCAGACAGGCAGGCACCCCAGAAAGCGGCCTGGGCCGCTAGCGCACCGGCCTGGTGCCTGCGCCCACCATGGGCACCAGGTGCTCATGCCCGTGGGCGTGGTGTGCCGCCAGCGGCACGATGTGCAGCGCCCCGTGACTGACGCCCGCCTGGGTGGTGACCGATTGGGCAAAGGCCTGCACCAGGCGGGTCTGGCCGCGCAGGATCACCACCTCCACGCAATGGTCGTGGTCCAGGTGGGCATGGGTGGTCGAGATGGTGAGCTCGTGGTGCTCGTGCTGAAGGTCGGTCAACCGCAGGGCCAATTGCCGCTGGTGGTGGTTGTACACATAGCTCAGCGTGGCCACGCACAAACCGTCGGGGTTGTCCTGCTGCCGGGCCTTGCCCAGATCGGCCCTCAGGAGATCGCGAAAGGCCTCGGACCGGTTCTCATAGCCCCGCTCGCTGACGATGGCGTCAAACGCATCGGCGAGGTCGTCGTCCAGGGACATGGTCAAGCGCTTCATGGGGGCTCCTGTGCAAACATCCGTCCTCATCCAAGGGGACGGATGAGAGCGCCGACAGTTTAGAACGGGTTGATAGCCCAGCCCAGCAAAACAGCGCGCTGCACATGCTCAGCGCCCCACCACCCGCTGCACCCCCAGCAGCACCAGCGCGCCGCCCGCCATGCCATTGATGGCGCGCTCCAGACGCAGGTAACGCTGCCGCAGTGCCGGCAGACCAAACACCAGCGTGATGCCCAGGTGCCAACCCAGCGACAGCAGCAAGACCATCAGCACCACCAGCACCTTGAACCAGGCCGGCGAAACCGCGGGCAGCAGGGTGGCAAAGGCACTGGTCCAGAACACGGCGCTCTTGGGGTTGGTGAGCCCGGTCATCAGCCCCACCCGGTAGGCCGCGCCCGCTGAGTGCGTGGCAGCCAGGGAACGGGGGCCGTTGCGCTGCTGGCCGCCCCGTGAAGGCCAGGCCGACCTGAGCAACATCGCCCCATACCAGACCAGGTAGGCCGCCCCCAGCAGGCGCACAGCGGTGGCTACCAGGGGGTGGCTGGCCAGCAGGGCCGACAGGCCGGCCATCGACAACACCACCCACAACACCGACCCCGTCACCAGGCCCAGCACCGTCCAACGCGCATCGCGCTGCCGGCCATCCAGCGACAGCTGACTGAGGATGAAGAAGTTCGGCCCAGGGCTGGCCAGCACGGCCAGGTACACCGCAGCGAGCAGCAGAAGAGAAGATGCGTAGGGCATGGCGATTCCAGTCGATGAGCGATTAAAGCAGACGGCCCCGGGGCCCCGTGATCGCCCACTTCTCAGGACCATACCGGGGCCGCATGGGGCGCATCACCCTCGCATAAGCACAGACGGAAATCTCAATTGACCCTGGCCCTGCCACGGCATGAACATGGCCGCCAGCCTGTTCAACCACCCCGATGACCGCGCCCGTCCGCGGCCCGCACACCATGTCACACATCGACCCCTCCCTGGACGCTGCCGCCCTGCAAACCCTGCGCTGGATCGGCGCCCCGCCCGACAACTGGGTCAGCCCGCACCCGGGCATCGACCACGATGTCACGGTGGTGGGCTCGGGGCACACCGGCAGTACCTTTGCCTTTGCGCTGCAGCGCGCCGGCATCCGCAAGCTCCATGTGGTCGACGCCGCGGCTGACGAGGCCGGCGCCGGTCTGTGGCGCCACCGCGCCCGCATGCAGCAACTGCGCACACCCAAGAACCTGGTGGGCCCCGAACTGGGCTTGCCTGCATTGGGCTTTCAGGCCTGGTACGAGGCACGCCACGGCGAGGCCGCGTTTGCCGCGCTCGACCGCATCCCGCGCCTCGAATGGCCGCTGTACCTGAGCTGGTTCCGCGAGATCACCGGCTTGCAGGTGCGCTACCAGACCCGGCTGCTGCGCATCGAACCCGTGCCCGCCCAGGGCCTGGTGCCCGAGCACCTGCGCCTGCACCTGGAGGTGGCCGGCCAGCCCCGCACCGAGACCACGCGCAAGCTGATCCTGGGCAATGGCGTGGCCGGCAGCGGCGCCCCGAACATCCCCGCCGTGGTGGCCGGCTTGCCGCGCAAGCTGTGGGCCCACACCTCGGACCTGATCGACTTCAATGCCCTGCGCAACCGCCGCGTGGCCGTGATCGGCGGCGCCGCCTCGGCCTTTGATGCGGCCGGCGTGGCCCTGGAGCAGGGCGCCGCCGAGGTGCGCCTGTTCGCCCGCCGCGAGCACCTGGCGGCCCTGCCGGTGCTGCGCGCCCGTGGCTACCCCGGTGCCTACGACAACTACCCGCTGCTGCCCGACGCGGTGCGCTGGACCCAGGCCCTGCGTTACCAGCAGGCCGGCTCGACCGCACCGGCCGACTCGATCCAGCGCGTGCTCAAGCACCCGCAGTTCCACCTGCACCTGGGCGTGACCTGGCAGGCCGCACACGCCCACGAAGGCCAGGTGCGTGCCGAAGTGGGCGGTGAACGCTTCGACTTCGACTACGTGATCGCTGGCACCGGCTTCCACGCCGACCTGGCCCTGCGCCCCGAACTGGCCAGTCTGGCCCCCCTGGCCGCCCAATGGCGCGACCGCTACCAGCCCCCGGCCCACGAGCGCCATGAGGGCCTGGCCAGCCACCCCTACCTGGGCCTGGGCAGCGAGCTGCAGGAGAAAGTGGCCGGCACCGCGCCCTGGCTGCAGCACATCCACATCTACAACCCCGGCGGCTTTGTGAGCAGCGGCCTGCCCCTGGGCGACGTTCCCAGCCTGCGCCGCGACGTGCCGCGCGTGGTGCGCCACATCAGCCAGTCGCTGTTCCTGAGCGACTGGCCACTGCACGAGCAGCGCTTCAATGCCCCGGTGCCACCCGACTTCACCGAGGCGCTGTATGCCCATGCGCTGTGGCAGGGCCCCGAGACCACGACAGCGGCCACGGAGCTGGCCACAGCGCAGGCCTGAAACACCTGAAGCGGCCTGGCCGCGCCACGACCTTGCCCTGCCCAATTTTTAAGCAGGGCAAGGCAAGCCCTTTCAAATCAACAAGTTAAGCCTGCTTTGCAGTCGGTGGGCACGGTTTGTCCACAGCCTTGTCCAGGTATTGCAGGGAGAAGTCGGCCGCGGGCAGGGCGACCACCCCGCATGTGCATATCTGCTTTTCTTCCTTGGTGGGCCAGGGGGCGGCCCCTAGCATCCCCTTCGATTCCAACCATCCACAACCCGGCTGCCGCAAGCGGCCAATGACAAGGGTCGCCATGTCCGCCGTACTCCGCCCCACCGACACCGAGACAACCCCCGTCCGCCTGGACTCGAACAACCTGGGCACGCTGCACATCACTCCGCTGGACGCGCCACTGGGGGCCCGGGTCAGTGGCATCGACCTGCGCGATCGGCCCACCGCAGCCCAGGTGCTGGCCCTGAAGGCCGCGCTGCGCCGCCACCACATCCTGGTGTTCTCGGGCCAGTCGCCCAGCGATCAGCAGTACCTCGACTTCACGCTGCATTTCGGCACCGTGTTCACGTCCCCGCGCAACGCGCCGGTGCTGGGCTCGGACCCGTATGGCAACACGCCTGACGTGGTGCGCGTGTCCAACGTGGACGACGGCCTGCTGGGCAACCACGAGCTGCCGGCCCACGCCGACCACCACTGGACACCCCAGCCCTCGGCCGGCTCGCTGCTGCTGGCCCTGGAGGTGCCCGCCCAGGGGGGTGATACCACCTGGCGCAACCTGGCCCTGGCCTACGACGCGCTGGACGAGGCCACCCGCCGCGAGATCGACGGCCTGCAGCTGATCACCTACAACCCCTTCTTGCGCTCCAAGAAGCCGCTGCCCGGCGGCAAGGTGGACTACCGCACACCCGACATCGAACCCGTCACGCCCTGGGTGGCCCACCCGCTGGTGCGCACCCACCCCGACAGCGGCCGCCGTGCCCTGTTCCTGGGCGAAGGCACCGAGGTGGAACTTGTGGGCTACGAGCCCCAAGCCGGCGCGGCCCTGATCGCACGCCTGCGCGCCCACCTGCTGCAGGATCGCTTTGCCTACACCCACCGCTGGCAGGTGGGCGACGTGGTGTACTGGGACAACCAGATCACACTGCATGGCCGCACCGAATTCAACCCGGCCCAGCGCCGCGTGCTCAAACGCATCAGCCTGTCGGGCAGCACGCCGTTCTGAACAGCGGTGCAAGCGTCCGCGAGTCATGGCTCGCGGGTGTGGGCAGCACACGCCCTCTTGAACGACCCTGGCCCGTGGTGCTGGCCCGTCTTCATCGAGGGCTACTGCGCGCGGCGTGGGGCAGGCCTGGGGCGCGAGGGGCCGGCACCCTTCTTCATTGGCGTTGGTAAGCGCCCGATTCAACAAGCTGTCGCTCGGCCTGCTCAAGGCGCGTGACCCCCTCCTTGCCAGCTCGGCTCACCAAGAGCTCGAGCAGTGCTTCCGACAAGGCCTGGGCAGCCGCGATGGAGGGGAAAAAGGAGGGGCTGCGGGTGGAGAAAAACAAGGCTTCGTCGGCCAGCAAAGCCAGGGGTGATGAAGGCGCATCCGTCAGCGCCAGCACCTTGCAGCCGGTCTCCCGGGCCTGCTGGGCCACCGCGACGGCCTCTCTGGAATAGGGGCTGAAGCTCACGATCGTCACGGCGTCATCGGGCTGGATGGCCCGCATCTGCATTTCAAGAGCGCCCCCCATGCCATCCAGCAGGGTCACCGAATCGCGGAACAGGCGGTACACGTACATCAGGGAGTAGGCCACCGGCAGGCAGGCACGAAAGCCCGCCACATGAACCACCCGAGCGTTCTCCAACAAGGTGGCCGCGCGTTGCAGGCCTGCGGTGTTCCGGGCTTCCGTGAACTCCAGATTGGCCCGATGGACCTTGAACATCTCGGCGACCAGGCCGTTGTCGCTGACCCGGCCGACCAGGCCTTTGGCTTTTTGCGCATAGGGCTCGACATCCAGTCCCAGATCCTGCTGCAGCGCCTCCTTGAGCGCGGGCCAGCCGTCAAAACCCAGTTGCTGCGCAAAGCGCACCAGGGACGCTGGCGGCATGGCCATGCGGGCACTCACGGCCCGCATCGAACTGGTCACCACCTCGTTGGGGTGGTCCAGCACGTACTTGGCGGCTTGCTGCTGGGCCGGAGTCAGGCTGTCGAACTGGTGGCGAAGTGTTTCTCTGAATCCCATGGGTGCCGTGCGCCCGGTGCGGGCTGACTTTGAGTTTCGGCCACTTTAGCGGATGTCCGGCCGGTCGGAGCCCAAGCGGAGGGTTGATCTCAATTTGGATCATTTGTTCCATTTATATATTTAAATGGTACATTTGGGCCGTCATCAACTTTTCATCCCAAGCAGGCCATGACCCATGTCTTCCACCGCCATCTGAACCACCTGCCGCCGGTAGCGGTCGGTGGACGCGGACTGTATTTGCGTGACGCCAGCGGCCACGAATACCTCGACGCCTCGGGCGGGGCCGCCGTTTCGTCGCTCGGACACGCACACCCGGATGTCCTGGCCGCCATGCACCGCCAGATCGATCAGATCGCCTATGCGCACACCAGCTTTTTCACCACCGAGGTGGCCGAGCAGTTGGCCGACCAGTTGGTCCGGACCGCCCCGGCGGGCACCAGCCATGCCTATTTCGTCAGCGGCGGATCAGAAGCCATGGAGGCCGCACTGAAGATGGCGCGCCAGTATTTCGTGGAGATCGGCCAGCCTCAGCGCACGCACTTCATCGCGCGGCGGCAGAGCTACCACGGCAACACGCTGGGGGTTCTGGCGGTGGGTGGCAACGAGTGGCGCCGGGCCCCGTTTGCGCCGCTGCTGGTCGAAGCCACCCATGTGTCGCCCTGCTACCCCTACCGTGACCAGCATGAGGGTGAAACCCCCGAGGCCTATGGCCTGCGGCTGGCCCAGGAGCTGGAAGACACCCTGCTGGCGCGAGGCCCGCAAAGCGTGCTGGCCTTCGTGGCCGAAACGGTGGGCGGAGCCACCGCCGGTGTGCTGACCCCCGTGCCAGGCTATCTGAAGGCGGTGCAGGCCGTGTGCCGACGCCATGGCGTGCTGCTGATCCTTGACGAGGTCATGTGCGGCATGGGCCGAACCGGCACCTTGCACGCCTGCGAACAAGAGGGGGTGGTGCCCGATCTGATCGCCGTCGCCAAGGGCCTGGGGGGCGGGTATCAGCCCATCGGTGCGGTGCTGGCGCAAAAGCACATCGTTGACGCCATGTCGGCCGGCAGCGGGTTCTTCCAGCATGGGCACACCTACCTCGGGCACCCGGTGGCCTGCGCTGCGGCCTTGGCCGTGCAGCAGGTGATCGAGCGTGACGGACTGCTGGCCAAGGTCCGGCATGACGGTGCTCTGTTCGGGCAGATGCTGCGCTCCGCCCTGGGCAGTCACCCGCATGTGGGCGATATCCGGGGGCGTGGCTTCTTCTGGGGCATCGAGCTGGTGGCAGATCGCGCCAGCAAGCGGCCTTTTGCCGCCTCGGACAAGGTCAACGTGCACCTCAAAAAGAAGGCCATGCAGCTAGGCCTGCTGTGCTATCCCTTCGGCGGCACCGTGGATGGCCTGCAGGGCGACCACGTGCTGCTGGCGCCGCCCTACATCGCCAGCCACGATCAATTGCAGCAGATCGCCACCTTGCTGGCCCAGGCCGTCGAGGCTGTCGTGCCCGCGCAGGCGCACTGATGTCTTCCCCCGTTCGATTCTTCAACCCCGAGGTGTATTCATGACCCAACGCCACCCCCCTTTGCTGAGCTCCTGGCTGACTTCAGTGCTTGCCCTGGCTGCCATCGGCCTTGCCGCGAACGCCGCATCGGCTGCAGAGATCTCAACCCTCCAGAAAATCCGCGACACAGGCTCGGTGACCCTGGGCTATCGGGAGGCTTCGTTCGGCTTCTCGTATGTGGATGGGGGGCCCAAGCCCATCGGCTACAGCCTGGACATCTGCCACAAGATCCTGGAGACCCTCAAGAGTGAGCTGAAGCTGCCCAACATCGAGGTGCGGTACCAACCCGTCACCTCGCAGAATCGGATCCCGCTGGTGGCCAATGGCACGGTGGACATCGAGTGTGGCTCAACCACCAATCTGGTCGAGCGTCAGAAGGATGTGGCCTTCTCGCCTGACATCTTCCGCTACAACGTCCGCATGGCCGTCAAAGCCAATTCAGGCATCAAAAGCATTGCCGACCTGCAAGGCAAGACGGTGGTCACCACCACGGGCACGACCTCGTTTCGCCTGCTGCGCCTGGCCGACAAAGGCAAGAACCTCGAGGTCAATCAGCTGGCCGGCAAAGACCATACCGAGTCCTTCCTGCTGGTGGAGAGCGGACGGGCCGCTGCCTTTGTGCTGGACGACATCCTGTTGGCTGGGCAGATCGCCAATGCGCGCAATCCCAAGGATTTCGCCATCGTGGGCGAAAGTCTGCGCACCGAGAACCAGTCGCTGATGTTCCGCAAGGACGACCCCGAATTCAAGGCCCTGGTCGACCGTGTGGTCACAGGGATGATGAAATCGGGCGAGATGGACAGGCTCTACAACAAGTGGTTCATGGCACCGATCCCTCCCAAGGGCATCAACATCAACTACCCGATGAATGCCGAAACCCGTGACGCCTTCCTCAACCCCTCGTCCAAAGGCATCTGAGCTGGCCATGACGCGCATCGCACTGATCCACGCCCTCAGTCACTCCGTGGCCCCCATCAACCTGGCCATGGCCCGCGACTGGCCAGAGGCGCAACGGATGAATCTGCTGGATGACAGCCTCTCCGCCGACCTGGCAAGTCAAGGCCTGGGGCTTAATGAGGTGATGCACGACCGCTTCAGCACGCTGGCGGGCTATGCCGTCGCCACAGGGGCCGATGCGATCCTGTTCACCTGCTCGGCCTTTGGTCCCTGCATCGAACGGGTGGCTCGCAGGCATTCAGCCATTCCGGTGCTCAAGCCGAACGAGGCCATGATCGAGGAGGCCCTGGGCCAGGGACGACGCATCGGTCTGGTTGCCACGTTTGCGCCCACCCTTGAATCGATGCCGCTCGAATTTCCTGGACATGTTGCCTTGCGCCTCGAAATGGCTGGTGGTGCATTGGCTGCCCTCAACGCGGGCGATGTGGCTACCCACGATGCCTTGATCGTGGACCGTGCACGTCGCCTTGTCGAAGAAGGCTGTGATCTGGTGGCCTTGGCGCAGTTCAGCATGGCGCGAGCCCGGGAGGCCTGCGAAAAGGCCACCGGCGTCAAGGTCCTGAGCACTGTCGACAGTGCCGTCAGAGTGCTTCGCCAGCGTCTGTCTGCCATGCGAGGTTCAGCAAACCAGGCTGAAGGTTCAGGAAGCCCGGGCCCACGCTGACACGTTCAGGCCGCCTCAGGCGGCGCGAGGCAGGGGCTGGGCTTCGGTGTCGGCATCGCGGGGTGCAGCCCCCGCCTCGCCATGCCGCAAGGCCTTCAGGATGCGCCGCTTGAGGCGGCCGTCATCGGGTTCGGTCACCAGGTCTTCGAAGGTGCGCGGGCGCTCGAAGGGCACGGCCAAGTCTTCCTCGCCCACCATGGGTAGCACTCGCCGGCCTGTGCTGCTGATTCTTGATGCGCCAGGGCGCGCCGGCTACGAAGCAAAAGGCGGATGCTTGTTCGCAAAATGCAGATGGGCGTGTGCCGGCCCTGCAAGCGCCTCAACCTACAAGCCTGCCCATGAAGGTGCATGCAACGGATGGGTTGCGGTCACCAAGGTTCCTATTGGCCGAACACGGGACCGAATTTTCGCTTAAACTTTGTTACAACTTCAAAGAATCACCGATGACCTTCGCCAAAATTTCACGTCTGCTTCTGGCTTTAACTGCCTCGCTCGGGGGGACTCTGGCCTTCGCCGGCGGTAGTGCGGTCGTCACCTACGTGCCCGCTGGGGCCAACGTGCCGACCCTTTCCGAGTGGACCTTGCTGGCATTGGCCGCTCTCATGGCCTTGCTCAGCTACCGGTACCTTCGCTCGCGCCTGCAGGGCCAGCCATTGGCAGCTTTGTTCTTGGCCGCGGGAGCCGGCACCCTGGCACTGGCGGGTGGACACTTCGGGCAGGAGGCTCTCGCCACGGCCAATGCAGACACGTCACTCATCCAGCAGGGCGGCGGCTCGGTCACCTTGAACTGCGGGAACACCGGAAACGTGATCAACAACACTGGCATCACCGTCAAGATCACGAGCGTGACAGGCTCCCCGACGCCTACAGGCACTTGCACCAATTTACCGACCCTTGCGCCGACCGCAAGTTGCACGGTCAGCAACTTCTGCCCCATTTGACGTTGGATGAACGCACCTCAGCAGGTGCGTCAATCATCAAGGGCCTCGCTGATGCGTGGCCCTTTTGCCATGTGTTCAGCGGCTGGCATGAGCCGCGGACAGGCTGGAACCAGCGACAAAACGAACGCCTGCGCCGCCATAACGTCTTTGCGGCCCTGCGGCCTGCAGGGGGCCTGTGCAGGAACTCGTCAGGTTCCTGGCTCTTGCGCGCGCCAAGTGCCACTGGGCAAGTGGCACCACCGAATCATGCAAGAGCCTGAGACAGTGCGGACAAAAAGTCCCCCAGTTCGCTTTCCCTGGACTCTATGAGTTCGATCGGGAAGGTGCCGACGTAGATGCCTCCGTACCAGACATGGAAGCCCATGATGCCCTCCCAGGCAGCAGGGCCAGCGCGGTCAAAGATCGCCGACTCAACGTTCTGGTGATAACTCGGCTCTGTGACCTCCACATCACCCTGCGAGACCCTGGCTCGGTACAGACCCGGGGTGGCCTGGTGGATTGAGAGCGTGAGAAGGTGGCTCAATCCCGGGCAGCTCGGCCGAGGGCTTTGGCGGCAGCGACACGGACCTCCAAGCCGCGGTTGGGACTGGTCAGCGCCTTGATCAGCGCGGCTCGCGCATCAAAGCCTCCGGCATACCCAAGGCCTTCTGCCGCGGCGGCCTTCATTGGTGCCCCCGAGTTCAAAGACTCGAGTATCGTGATGAGCAGCTGAACCGCATCCTGTGGTGTGGCCATGAATTCCCCCTGAAATTTTTTGACACATCATAGCCACAGCGGACTGAAAGTGTCATAAAAAGGCTTACCAGCACTGCTCAACCGCGCAGAGCAAAGAGGCTTCAAGATGAACTTTGGCATTCTGGTTTTCAACGACGTGGAAGAGCTCGACTTTGCGGGCCCTTGGGAAATGCTCACCATGTGGAGCAAGGTGGCAGAGGGCCCCTCGCCCTGCCTCATCGTGGCGCAAAACGATGGGCCGGTGCGCTGTGCCAAGGGCCTGTCGATCAACCCGCATGTGTCGTTTGCCGACTGCCCGCCGCTGGACTTCCTGCTGGTGCCCGGTGGCCAGGGCACGCGCCGCGAGGTAAGCAACCCGGTGCTGCTCGATTTTGTGGCGGCCCAGGCCCGCCACGCACAAGCCATGCTGTCGGTGTGCACCGGCTCGTTCGTGTTGCATGCGGCCGGCCTGTTGTCGGGCAAGAAGGCCACCACCCATTGGGCTTCGCTGGACCGCCTGCGGGCACTGGGCGATGTGACGGTGCTCGAAGAGCGGTACGTGCAGGATGGCTCGGTGTGGACATCATCTGGCGTGTCGGCAGGCATTGACCTGATGCTGGCCTTCATCGCCAGCGCGGCGGGTGACGAGGTGGCCGGCCAGGTGCAATTGGCAGCCGAGTACTACCCGGCCAGCGTGCGCTACGGCAGCGCCGAGCTCCAGGCCCGGGGGCCGGACTACCTGCGCCCCAAGGCCTGATAGCGCCCGCCTGATGTCGCCATCAAGCGGCCGAGCTGGCTCAGCGGCAGGCGAGAAGGCGTCAGCCGTCCACCAGTCCGCTATCAGCCCAACATCGGCCTTCAACTCTGCAATGTAACGGGCTCGACATCGACCTTGCCGGCGCGCAGCCAGGCCTCCAGCGCGCGCGCGGGCATGGGGCGGGCGAAGAAGTAGCCCTGCATGCTGAGGCAGCCCTGGCGCAGCAGGAACTTGCGCTGCTCGGCGGTCTCGACGCCTTCGGCGATCACTTCTTTGTGAAGGCTGCCGGCGATGCCGATGATGGCCCGGGTGATGGCGGCGTCGTCGGTGCTGCCAGGCAGGTCGCGGACAAAGGACTGATCGATCTTGATCTTGTCAAAGGGCAGTCGCTTCAGGTAGCCGAGGCTGGAGTAGCCCGTGCCGAAGTCGTCCACCGACAGCTTGACCCCCAGCCCGCGCAACTGGGCCAGCAATTCGATGATGCGCTCGGTGTTGTGGATGAAGGCACTCTCGGTGATCTCAAGCTCAAGCCACCGGGCCTCCAGGCCTGACTCCTGCAAGGCTCTGGCCACCTGGTCGACCAGGTTTTGCTGCCGGAACTGCACCGCCGAGAGATTGACGGCCATCACCCTCGGCGCCAGCCCCTGGTCCATCCAGGCCCGGGCCTGGCGGCAGGCCTCGCGCAGCACCCATTCCCCGATGGGGTTGATGAGGTAGGCCTCCTCGGCGATCGGGATGAAACGCGCCGGGGAGATCGGGCCTTGCTCAGGGTGGTTCCAACGGATCAGGGCTTCCAGGCCGAGCAGTTCGCCACTGGCCCCGTCGACCTGGGGCTGGTAGTGCAGCTCGAACTCCTGGTTGCGGATGGCCTGGCGCAGGCTGTTTTCCAGGGCCACGCGGACCATGATGTGGGCGTTCATCTCCGCGGTGAAGAACTGATAGGCACCGCCGCCAGCCGCCTTGGCCTGGTACATGGCCGTGTCGGCGTTCTTGAGCAAGGAGCCGATGTCCACGCCGTCGCCGGGGTACGTGCTGATGCCGATGCTCACCCCGACCTGCAACTCATGCCGGCCGACCTGGAAGGGCTTGGACACCACCTCGATCAGGCGCTGCGCGATCTGGGCCACCTGGGCCGGCCCGGTGGCCTGCTGCAGCAGCACGATGAACTCGTCACCGCCCTGGCGACTGACCGTGTCGCGGGCATCCAGGTGGGCCCGCAAGCGTTGTGCCACCTGTTTGAGCAGCTCATCGCCCACGTCATGGCCCAAAGTGTCGTTGATGTTCTTGAAGTGATCGAGGTCGAGAAACATCAGCGCAATGCCGGCCTGTTCGCCCACGGTGAGCGCCAGGGCCTGCGTCAGGCGCTGGTGCAGCTGGGTGCGGTTGGGCAAGGTGGTCAGCGCATCGTGCTCGGCCAGGTCGCGGATGCGTTCTTCGTCCTGGCGGATCTGGGTGATGTCCCGGGCCACCCCGGCCACGCCCACCAATTGCCCGCTGGAATCGAGCACCGGTGTGGAGATGTGTTCGTAGCTGCGGCGACTGCCGTCGGCGATGTCCTGCACTGACTCGCGGCGACGCTGCTGCAGGCTGTTGAGGGTTTCGGCCTCCTGCCGGGACATCTCGGCGGCCACCTCGGCCGGCCAGATCTCGGCGACGGAGCGGCCGACGATCGCCTCTTCCGCCTTGCCGCTGGCGCGGCAGTAGGACTGGTTCACGGCGATCATGCAGCTGTTGCGGTCCGAGAGCCAGGCGGGGTCGGGCAGGCTGTCGAGCAGGGCCCGCGTGCGGTGCACCGTGGTTTCGTAGGCTTCCGTCATCCCCCGGGCCAGGCGCCGGGCCTCGTCATAGGTCCGCAGCCAGACCAGCACCCAGCCGAGCAGCACCAGGGCGAGAATCACCGCACTCAAGGCGGCCCAGAACACCTGGCGGTACCAGTTCGCCATGAACTCGGTGTATTCCCACCCCACCAGCACATACAAGGGGTGGGTGCCGATCTTGCGCAGCGAAAACAGGCGTTCCACCCCGTCCACCGCTGAAGGGGCAGAGTAGATGGCTTCTGTGCGCCGCTCGGCGATCAGGCTTCGCAGCGCGGGGCTGCCGAGGGGTTTGCCCAGGCGCTCGGGCGCTTCCGGAAAGCGGGCCACCAGGCGCATCTGGTCATCGAGCAAGGCCACGGTGCGGCCCGGCCCCAGCTTCAGGCCCTGGTAAAAATCCTGAAAATGATCGGCCCGAACCGCGGCCTGGACCAGTCCTGCAAACCGGCCGTCACGGTCATCGATGCGCCGGCTGAGGGTGATCACCCAGTTGTGGGTGATGCGGGCAAAGATTGGATCGGAGATCACCAGTTGCCCGCTGGGATCGGCCTGATTCCTCAAAAAATAGTCACGGTCACGGATGCTGGCAGAGAACAGGGTGCCGGCGGCGTCGTAGATGAAGGCCCCCTCGGCATTGGCCACCCGCAGGCTCTGCGACTCGGTGATCAAGCCCAGGTACTTGGCCAGAGCCGCGTTGATCGCCCGGGGGGCATTGCGCTCCCCCTGGAGCCTCTCGCCCAGACGCAACTGGGTGGCCAACAGCACGGTGTCGATCTTCTGCACCGTGGCGGCGGCGTGGCTCTCCAGCACCTTGGCCAGGTTTTCCTGGCTGTGTTGGGCCAGCTCGAACTCACGATCGTGCGATTGCTTGAGCCCCCAAGACATCAGGCCGATGTAGGTCAGCAAGGCCAACACCCCCAGCGCCACCATGCCGCCGCGGCGCCAGCGTTCGGCTGGCAGCTGTGCATCTGGAGGGCGGCGGTGAAGGATGTTCTCTAGGAGAGCCACTGTTGGGTACCGTTGGGCCTGGATGGTGTGTTCTCAGACCCCGGCTGTCAAACGCACCCCTCGACTGACCGAGGCGCACGCTGCCGGACGCGGTGATGGACCTCAGGGGTTCAGGGTAGCCGGATATTGTGGCTGCGAATTGACCCACATCAAGAAATAACCAGAGGGAAGATGCCCAGCTGGCCGGGCATGGGGACTGCCTCACTTTTGAGCACCCCAAACCAAGCCCTTTCAAATCAAGCACTTACGAGCACTTTGCAGCCGCAGGGCACGGCTTGTCCACAGCTTTATCCCAAGAATCCTGGGAGAAGTCTGGCGGCTTGACCGGGGTGGCGCCGCGCCACCCCCGGCATCCTCCAGACCCGGGGCTGCTCAGCCCCGACGGGCACGGGCGTCCAGGCTCCAGGCGCCCGCCCCTTGGGCGGCCAGCACCAGCAGCCCGCCGACCACGGCGATGTTCTTGAAGAACAGCAACTGGGTCACATAGGCCTGCTCCGGGGCCACACTCCAGAACGGGTGGAAGAAGAAGCTCGCCGCCAGGGTGAACAGCCCCAGCACCAGAGCAGCCCAGCGCGTGCCCCAGCCGGCCAGCAAGGCCAGGCTGCCCACGATCTCGACCGTCAGCGCCAGCGCAGCCCCCACGCTGGGCAGCGGCAGGCCCGCTGAACTGATGTAACCCACGGTGCCGGCAAAGCCGGTCAACTTGCCGATGCCAGCGGGCAAAAAGAGCACCGCCAGCAGCGCACGGCCGGCGAGGTTGAGAGCGTTTTGCAGCGGGGTTTGGTCAACAGTGGTGTGGGACATCGTGTTTCTCCTGAAAGGGTTTGCGTCAATGGCTGCCGGAGGTTTTTGCCCTTCAGGGCGCCAGTCACTCGGCATGGATGAACTTTATTGACGATCAGAAACAAGATAAACAATTGTTTAAATAATGATTTGTCTCTGTTCCAAAGCCAATCATCCCCAGATCGACAAATGCGAGCACCAGCCACACGGGTGCTTGGCGGTCCGCCCAGCTTCGATCAAACAACCCAATCACCACACCTGCGACCAGAGAATAGGGCCAAGTTGTCAGACAAATCCTCTTTAATGAGCAAATCAGTCTCAAATTATCAAAAAGAGAGAAAACAACATGGGATCCATTCAATTCAATCAGGTCAAAGTAGCCACCCGGCTGGCACTGGGCTTTGGCCTGCTGCTGCTCAGCCTGGTGCTGGTGGGGGCCTTGGCCCTGAACAAGTTCTCGCTGCTGACCACAGAGCTGGACACCCTGATCAACAACCGGTTGGTCAAGGTCGGCCAGTTCACCGAGTTGAAAGACAAGCTGCAATCGATAGCCCGCGTCACCCGCACGGTGGCCTTGATCGAAGACGTGAAAGATGCGCAGGCCCAGGCCGACAGGATCCCACCCTTGCGGGCACGCAGCCTGGAGTTGCTGGCACAGCTCGACAAGACGCTGGCACGACCCAATGCCATTGAGCTGCTGAAGATCGTCCAGAACAACCGCGAGGCCTACGACGCCGACATCGATGCCGCCATCAAGCTGGGCCTGACCGGCAAGCCCGAAGACGCCAAGGCCGCCACCGAGATCCTGCTGACCAAAGTGGCGCCGCGCCAGGACCTGATCTTCAAGGCCCTGGACGACTCGGTGGCCATGCAACAGGAACTGGCCCGAGCCGCAGGGGTGGATGCCACGGCGGCCGTCTCATCGGGAATTACCTGGGTGCTGGGCATCACCGGTATCGCCATCGTGCTGGGGGTTTTGCTGGCCTGGACGATTGCACGCAGCATCACCCGCGCCTTGGGTGCCGAGCCCGACGAGGTGTCGCAGGCCGTGACGCGCGTGGCCGACGGCGACCTGAGCTTCAACGTGGCACTGCGCCCTGGTGACACCCACAGCATCATGGCGGCGGTGCAGCGCATGCAGACCAGCCTGGTGCAGGTGGTGAGCACCGTGCGCCAGGGCAGCGAGGCCGTGGCCTCTGCCAGCGCCCAGATCGCCTCGGGCAACCGCGATCTGTCGGGCCGCACCGAAGAGCAGGCCAGTGCCCTCGAAGAGACCGCCGCCTCGATGGAGGAGCTGGGCTCCACCGTCACCCACAACGCTGAAAACGCACGCCAGGCCAACCAGCTGGCACAGGCCGCCGCCGGTGTAGCCAGCCAGGGCGGTGCCGTGGTGGCCGAGGTGGTGGACACCATGAAAGGCATCAACGACAGCTCGCGCAAGATCGCCGACATCATCGGTGTCATCGACGGCATCGCCTTCCAGACCAACATCCTGGCCCTGAACGCAGCCGTGGAAGCCGCCCGGGCCGGCGAACAGGGCCGCGGCTTTGCTGTGGTGGCCGGCGAGGTGCGCACCCTGGCCGGGCGCAGCGCCGAGGCCTCGAAAGAGATCCGGCGCCTGATCCAGGACAGCGTCGAGCGGGTGGAGTCCGGCTCGGCCCTGGTGGACCGGGCCGGCGCCACCATGAGCGAGGTGGTGGGCAGCATCCAGCGCGTGAGCGACATCATGGCCGAGATCTCGGCCGGCAGCGCCGAACAGGCCCAGGGCGTGAACCAGATCGGCGAGGCCGTCACCCAGATGGACCAGACCACGCAACAGAATGCGGCCCTGGTCGAGGAAATGTCGGCCGCCGCCGACAGCCTGCGCGGCCAGGCCAACGACCTGGTGCAGGCCGTGGCGGTGTTCAAGCTGGCAGCAGGCCATGCTGCGGGCCCGGCCCGTGCACCCATCGCGCCACGAGCACCATCAGCCGCAACAGCACCAAGAGCACTGGGGCAACGCCCCGCCCTGAAGCAGGTGACCGGTGCGCCCAAGGCCCCGAACGCCGGCAAACCCGCGGCCTTGGCCATGGCCCCGAAGGCCCCGACCAGCCGGCCTGCCCCGACGGACGACAGCTGGGAGAGCTTCTGAACCGAGCCAGGGCGCTGACCCGGTGGCCGAACCAGCCCCGCCGCCGGCACATTGCCCGCGCAGTCTTGCCAAAACCGGATAACCCCCCGCCGCTCACCCGACCTATCTTCTGAGCCTGCGCCAGCCCCTCGGCTGAGCCTCTGAAGAAAGGACCGGTCTGCGCATGAAACCCTCCCGTCTGGCCCGCCTGGGTGCGGGCTGTCTGGCAACCTGCTTGGCCGCAGGCGCCCTGGCGGCGGATCTGCCGAACGAACGGCAGACCATCGCCAAGTTGGACCCCGACGCCACCCACCGCGTCTATCTGGCCGACTTGACCTTGAGCCATATTGCCGACAACCGTCTGCACGTGATCGATGGCCAGCGCATGCGCTACCTCAGTGCCATGAGCACCGGCTTTGCCGGCCAGGTAGCGCTGTCGCCCGACCGGCGCGAGCTGTATGTGGCCACCACCTACTACCCCCGCCTGTACCGCGGCCAGCGCAGCGATGTGGTGGAGGTGTACGGCACCGACGACCTGGTGTTCCGGCACGAGATCGAGATACCGCCCAAGCACGCCCAGGCCATGAACATCCGCGCCACGCTGGCCCCCAGCGCCGACGGCCGCTGGCTGCTGGTGCAAAACGCCACACCGGCCAGCAGCGTGAGCGTGGTCGACCTGCAAGGGCGCAAGCTGGCCTCCGAGGTGCCCACCCCGGGCTGCTGGGGCGTGATCCCCTGGCCCGAGCAGCCCAACCGATTCTCAACCGTGTGCGGCGACGGCACCTTGGCCACCATCGAACTCGACGAAGCGGGCCAGGCCCGACCACGCAGCGCCCCGGTGGCCTTTTTTGATGCCGACACCGACCCGGTGTTCATCCACTACGAGCGCAGCGGCAACACCCTGTACTTTGTGAGCTACGGCGGCCAGATGCACCGCCTGCAGCTGCAGCCTGAGGGTGTGCAGGTGCTGCCGGTGTGGTCGCTGCTGAGCCCGGCCGAGCAAAAGGCAGGTTGGCGCCCCGGCGGCATGCAGCTGTTTGCCATCGACCCCGAGCGCCAGCGCCTGTTCGTGGGCATGCACGCCAAGGCGGTGGACGGGTCGCACAAGAACCCGGCCCAGCAGATCTGGGTGTTCGATCTGGAGCGGCAGGCCCGTGTGGCGCGCTGGCCCGGGCACAACGCGGTCTCCATGGTCTTCAGCCCGGCGGCCACGCCCCGGCTGTTTGTGCTCGATGGCGCGGGCAACCACCTGCTGGCGCTCGACCCGCGCAGCACCAGCGCCCAGCGCAGCACCACCCTGGGCCGGCTTGACGCCGTGGGCGAGACCCCGGTCTACCTGGAGGTGCAGTGATGCTCGATACCGTCAACACCGCCCTCCCCTGGCTGGACCCGGTGCTGTCGCACGCGGCAGCAGCCAGCCTGGCCCTGGTGCTGCTGTTCGGCGCGCTGGCCAAGCTGCGCGACCTCAGCGCCTTTGTGATGGCCACCGAGGCCTACGGCCTGTTGCCGCCGTTGCTGGTCAGCCCAGTGGCGCATGCGCTGGCCTTGAGCGAAGCGGCTGCCGGCCTGCTGTTGCTGCCCGTCTCCACCCGTCCGCTGGGCGCCGCCTTGGCCCTGGGCGTGCTGGGGGTGGCCAGCAGCGCCGTGGCGCTGGCCCTGCGCCAGGGGCGCAGCATCGACTGCGGCTGCGGTGGCTACGGCAGCCGCGGCAGCGGCCTCACCCTGTCGGGCGCGCTGCTGTGGCGCAACGCCGCCCTGCTGGGCTTGGGCCTGGCCGCGCTGGCGCCGCTGGCCCCCCGCCCGGTGGGCTGGGCCGATGGCCTGGCTGCCTGCGCCGCCGCCCTGTTTGCCATCGGCCTGTATGCCGTCACCAACCAACTGCTGAGCAACCAACCCCGTCTTGCCGAATTGAGGAACAACCATGATTGAAACCCTGATCATCTCCAACGTGCTGGCCTGGTGCGCCGTGATCGCCCTGGTGGTGGTGGTGCTGGCCCTGTCGCGACAGGTGGGCATCCTGTACGAACGCATCGCCCCCATGGGCGCGCTGATGATGGATTCGGGCCCCGCCGTGGGCTCGCCCGCGCCACGGCTCAGCCTGCCGCAGTTGGGCGGCGGCACCCTGGAGCTGGGCGCCCCCACAACGCACAGCACCTTGCTGTTCTTCCTGTCGCCCACCTGCCCGGTGTGCAAGAAGCTGCTGCCCATCGTCGAGCGCATCCGCCGCGACGAGGCGCCCTGGCTGCGCGTGGTGCTGGCCTCGGACGGCGAGCAACCCGAGCACGAGGTGTTCCGCCAGAAGGCTGGCCTGGCCCACTTCCCCTACGTGCTGTCGCACGAGCTGGGCATGACCCTGCGCATCGCCAAACTGCCCTACGCGGTGTTGATCGACAGCCAGGGCGTGTTGCGCGCCAAGGGCCTGGTCAACAGCCGCGAGCAGCTCGACAGCCTGTTCACCGCCAGCGACCTCAAGGTGGCTTCGGTGCAGGATTTCATTGACCAGAAGCTGCTGAACAAGGAGGCCGCATGAGCCTGCTCGACTGGTTTGATCGCCTGGCAGAGCGGCGCAGCCGCCAACTGGCCAGCCACACCTCGCGGCGCAGCGCCCTGGTGCGGGTAAGCCGGGTGCTGGTGGCCAGCGCCTTCACGCTGCCCGTGCTGCCCTTTGACCGCAGCAGCCAGGCCCTGGCCGCTGAACACAACGCCGCCAGCAAGCGCAAAGGCCCGCCCACCGAAACCGATTGCGACTACTGGCGCTACTGCGGTGTGGACGGCTTTCTGTGTTCGTGCTGCGGCGGCAGCGCCACCAGCTGCCCACCGGGCACCACGCCCTCCAAGGTGGCCTGGGTGGGCACCTGCCACAACCCGGCCGACGGCAAGGACTACCTGATCAGCTACAACGACTGCTGCGGCCGGGGCGCCTGCGGCCGCTGCCTGTGCAACACCAACATCGGCGAGCGCCCGGGCTACCGCATGGGCCTGCACAACGACATCAACTGGTGCATGGCCAACGACAGCTCGGCCTTCCACTGCACCACCTCGATCATCGTCGGCGTGGCCGAGAAGGAGAGTTGAATGCGCTGGCATCCTTTCAAACCCGCCCTGCCCGCCGCCTTGCTGGCCTGCACCCTGGGCACCGGCGCCCTGGCCGCCGACGGCCAGGCGGTCTACCAACAGGTTTGCGTGGCCTGCCACCAGGCCGGGGCGGTGGGCGCCCCCGGCCTGGCGCCGTCGCTGGTCGGCGCGGTGGCGGCACGGGCCGGGCAGCCGGCCATGCGCCAATACCTGGCGCTGGTGCTCACCCACGGGCTGCAAGGTCGCATCGTGTCGGAAGGCCAGACCTACAACAGCGTGATGCCGGCGCAGACCCAGTTGTCTGACGAAGAACTGGCCGCGGCCCTGAGCCATGTCGTGCGAGACCTGGCCGGCCAGGCCGCCGTACCGGCCTTTGCGGCCGCCGACCTGGCCCAGGCCCGGGCCAGCACCGTCAGCCCCAAGGCCTTGAGGGCGCAACGTGATGCGGCACTGGCGCCTTAGGCCCCTGCCCGGCATCACCAGCCTGGCCAGGGCCCTGCTGCTCGGGGCCTCGGCCCTGCTGGCCACCGTGCCCACACTGGCCGCGCAGCCGGTGTCGGCCGGCAGCCCCGCGCTGAACTACAAGCTGCACTGCATGGGCTGCCACCTGGACGACGGCAGCGGCATGCCGCAGCGCGGCATCCCCAGCATGAAAGGCGTGTTGGGCCATTTTTTGCGCCTGCCCGAGGGCCGCGCACTGATCGTGCAGGTGCCGGGGGTGATGAACACCCCCCTCAATGACCGCCAGGTGGCCGAACTGATGAACTGGATGCTGGGCCAATGGGCCGGCGACAGCCTGCCCCCCGGCGCCCCGCCCTACTCCGAGGCAGAGGTGCAGCGCCTGCGCGCCAGCCGGCCCAGCGATGTGGCCCGCACACGGGCTGAGGTGGTGCAACAGCTGCGGCAGATGGGGTATTCGATCGAATAAGTGCAGCGGCTTGATGCGAGTGGATCGCGCAGCAAGATCGTACGCAGCACGCTGGAGTGTTGATTCGCGTTGAGGGTTGGCCTGCTGCCCCGGGGCCGATCCAGGACATACCCCGCAGTCCTCTTGCTTCAAGGCCACCACCCAGCTCGTCTTGCAGCTCAGCCGCCGCTAGATCTATGGCAGGGGCTGATGGCATGGCCCGAATTGGTGGCAGGCTCAATCGGTCAATGCAACAGATTCGCAGAGCATTCCCGGCGCGGCATTTGAGCTAGCGCGTTGCGTTTTGTCTGTTTTGCCGGCATGCTGGGGCTGCCGTGCCTCACAGGAGAAACCGATGTGTGCAGATCACTTGTCTCCACGAAGGAAGCGCTCTTGGCTTGGGGCCTGCCTGTGGGTGGCGTGCCTTGTGCCGATGAGCCTTTCCGTGGCTTGCGCGCACACACTGGTCCTGGGTGCCGCAAACAGCATCCCCACGGCGTACGTCGAGAATGGCAAGCAATCCGGCATGCTGGTGGACGTCATCCATGAAGCGTTCCAACGAGCAGGCTATCCGATTCAAATCGCCCTCATGCCTTGGGCACGTTGCCTTGCCGAAGTCAAGGCGGGCAAGATCGATGGGATTTTTTCTGCCTATCGGACCCGCGAGCGCGAAGAGTTCTTGACCTATTCAGATGAGGTGCTGATCACCCAGGTTCAGGCACTCTTCGTCCGCAAGGACTCGACCATCAGCTTCGACGGTGACTTGAAAAAGATTTCTGAGCTGCGCATTGGCGTCATCAACGAAACGAGCTACGGCCCCCGCTTTGATGAAGAATTGCGGCAGGGAACCTTCAAGAAGGTGGACACCACGGACAGTGCGTCGTCCAACATCCGAAAACTGCTGCAAGATCGCATCGACGTCATCCCCTCCTATCGACACGTCGCGCTCGATTCAGCGCGAACGCTCGGCGTGGCCGGATCGATCAAGGAGTTGTCGCCTTCCATCGAGTCCATACCCAGCTATCTCGCTTTCAGCAACAAGAAGGACCACAGAAAGATCGCCCGAGCGTTTGACCAAGCGCTTCGGTCGATGAAGAAGGACGGCACCTACGACGCGATTTTCAACCAGTATCTTGCCGGTTCAGGCGTGCGCCAGTGAGTTGATGGCCAATCCCTCTCCAACCCAAGCCGGCTGAAATTCTCGCGGTGCATCACCTGACTTCGCGAGGCTACCGACACAAGCCTATCGTTTTGGGCGGCAATGACCGCGAAGATCTGTTGGAGATAGGGGGGCCAGACGCGTATTCCAATCCAATCTGCCAGCGGATTCAATGCAGGCAAGGGTTCACGCACCGCCGAAAAACCAACCATCGACGTTTCAACACAGCCTGCGCCCTGCCCAGACATCGTCCAATGAGCCGCTCAGTGCTGCAGTTTAGCCACAGGCTTCACCTGCCCCAGCGTGGCCGAAGGCAGTTCACCAAACAGGGCCCGGTAATCACCCGCAAAGCGTGACAAATGCCAGAAGCCCCAGCGGGCGGCCACATCACCGACACCCCCCCCACCGGCCCCCACGCCCTGGCTGGCCTGGCGCAGCAGGTCGCGCCGGGCGCGGTTGAGGCGCATGCAGCGCAGGTAGGTGATGGGGCTGACCTGCAGCAGGTCTTCAAACGCGTATTGCAGGGCGCGGCGCGAGGTGTGTGCCGCATCGCACAGGTCGGGCACGGTGATCACCGACTCGGCGTGGGCCTGCATGTACTCGCGGGCCAGGCGCACGATGCGCTGGCGCGAGCTGGCACAGGTGGGTAGATCGGCCACCACGTGCTCAGGGCGAAAGCACTGCAGCACCGCGTCGGCCAGGGCCAGGCCCAGCGTGCGCCGGGCCGCCGCCGGGCCCAGCAGGTTCGGGGCCTGCTGCCCCAGGGTCAGCGCCGAGGCGGTGAGGTGCTGCAGCTCTTGCCGGCGCGGGCCCAGCGCGCGCAGCACGCAGGTGCGCGGTACCTGCCAGGCCTCACCTGCCATTTCGGGGCCATCCACCCTGGCCGCCAGGGCCTGCAAAGCAGTCGAGGGAATGCTGATGCCGACCAGCTCCATGCGAGCGGCGGTGACCAGCTGAAAGGGCACATCCGACTGGATGCCGATGGGGGTGTCGGGGTCGATCTGGTGCCCGCAAAAGCTGGCCCGGCCCGCATCGAAATCGGCCAGGCCAACGGTGACATGGCCGCTGCGCGCGCTGCCGTCCTGCAGCACGGACTGGTTGGTGGTTTCGCGGAACACCTGCAACTGGTCAAAGCGCAAGTCTTCCAGCAGGCCTTCGAAGCGGCCCGCACTGAGCTGCTCGCAATGCTGTTGCCAGGAGCTCAGGCTGGCGGCCTGGGTTTGCGCGTCGAGGGTGTGAGCGCGCTGGTAACACGGCTCCGACCAGGGCTCGGACCAGGCTTCTGGGGGCGTGTGTACAGGGGGCAGATTGCGGGTGTCCATCGTGGCAGTATCAGAACTTCGGGGCCAGGGCGCCATCGGTTGCAACACCGATAAGGTGCAAAGGTGCACCCCGCCCGACAAAGCTCTGACAACCATGCAAGATCGGGGCCGGCCCGCACGTACACCCCCGCGTGCAGGCGAGGCGACGACTACTGCGGCTGCAAATTGATGGCCTTCGCAATGGCCCGGTACTTGTCGATGTCGGCGGCGTAGCTGGCGCGCAGGGCGGCCAATTCCATGGGCGGGGCCACGCTGCTGCCACCGGCCTCGATGGTGCGGCGCACCTCGGGCACGGCCAGGATCTCGTTGCAGATCTGGTGCAGCTTCTGCTGCAGGGGCTCGGGCGTGCTGCGCGGCACCTGCAGCCCGCTCCACAGGCCATAGACGAAGTCTTCGAAGCCCTTCACGTCTTTCATGAGCGGCAGGCTGCTCAGCTTGGTGTGCTTTTGCGAGGCCGCCAGGGCCAGGGCCTTGACGCGGCCCGACTCGATCACGTCGGGGATGTTGCCCGCCAGCGGCACAAAGGCAAAGTCGAACTGGCCCGAGATCAGATCTTGCACCAGGGGCGCCATGCCTTTGTAGGGCACATGCAGGGTCTTGAGCCGGGCCAGCTGCGTGAAGCGCTCGCCCAGCAGGTGGTACAGCGAGCCGGGCCCGATGCTGCCGTAGCTCAGTTCCTTGGCCCCGGGCTTGCGGGCCAGCTGCAGCAACTCGTCGACGCTGTTCACGCCCAGGTTGCTGCGCACCAGCAGCACCATGGTGGTGACAGCAAACTGCCCCACCGGCTGCAGGTCTTCGGGCTTGTAGCGGGCCGCGGCCATGCCCAGCGGGGTGAGCATGATCTCCATCGGCGAACCGGCCAGCAGGGTGTGGCCGTCGCCCGCCGCACTGACCACGCGCTGGGTGCCGATGGCGCCTGACGCGCCGGCCAGGTTCTCGACGATCACCGTCTCGCCCAGTCGCCTGCCCAGCTCGGGCTGCAGCTGGCGGGCCACGATGTCGGAGCCGCCGCCGGCCGGGTAGGGAACGATCAGGCTGACCACCCGGCCATCGGCCCAGGTGGCGCCGCTGGCCAGAGCGCCGGCACAGGCCAGCAGCCATTGGCGGCGCGGCAGGGAAGCATGGGCATGGTTCATGGGGAGAGGTCCTTTCGGATGAGCGTCGTGGGTAGGGAGGGGAGGCACTGAAATGGAGCGGCCGGTCTCAGACCGGGGTGCGCAAGACGGGTGGCGATTGATGGCGCCAGGGCGTGGCCTGGTACCAGCCCTCGCACAGCTGCAGCAGGGCCAACTCGGCCTGCGGTCGCGCCATGATCTGCAGCCCCTGCGGCAGGCCTGCGGCATCGAAGCCGGCCGGCACGCCTGCGGTGGGCACGCCCGCCAGCGAGGGGCCGATCACCACCTCCATCCAACGGTGGTAGGTGTCCATGGCGCGGCCGGCCACCTGGTCGGGCCAATGCCAGCGTGCATCAAAGGGGGGCAACTGGGCTGCAGGCAGCACCAGATGGTCGTAGCGCTCAAACAGCTTCATCACGGCGGCATACCACTCGCTGCGCGTGGCCATGGCCTGGGCGATGGTGGCGGCATCCAGGCCCTGGGATTGCTCGAACTCCCAGCGCGCCTCGGGCTTGAGCAGCTCGCGCGTGGCGGGGTTGCCGTACAGGCCCCCCAGGTGGCCCGCCAAAATCAGCTGGCGCAGCACACACCAGCTGCGCCACAGGCGCTCCATCGGGAAGAACGGGGCCACCTCTTCCACCGGGCAGCCGAGGGTGTCGAAATGCGACAACGCGGCCCGATTCGCCGCCAGCAGTGCGGGCTCGATGGGCAGGTACCCCCCGAAGTCACCCAGCCAGCCGACGCGGCGCCCGCGCAGATCGGCCTGCAGGGGCTGGCGATACTGCAGCGGGTCGCCCGGCAGCGACAGGGGCGCACGCGCATCGGGGCCGGCCAGGGTGGACAGCAACCAGGCCAAATCTTGCGGGTTGCGCGCCATCGGGCCTTCGGTGCCCAGTTGCTGGTAGAACACGTCGGCGGCCGGGGCCATGGGCACCCGCCCGAAACCGGGGCGCAAGCCATAGACGTTGTTCCAGGCGGCAGGGTTGCGCAGCGAGCCCATCATGTCGCTGCCATCGGCCACCGGCAAAAAATGCAGCGCCAAGGCCACCGCTGTGCCGCCGCTGCTGCCCCCCGCGCTGCGCGTGGGGTCGTAGGCGTTGCCGGTCACGCCGTGCAGCGGGTTGTAGGTGTGCGAGCCCAGGCCGAACTCGGGTGTGTTGGTCTTGCCGATCAGGATGGCACCCTCGCGCCGCAGGCGCTCTACCACCACGCTGTCGTGCGCAGTCATGTTGCCCGCCAGGGCCGGGCTGCCGAAGGTGGTGGGCAGACCGGCGGTGGCGGTCAGGTCTTTGGGCGCCTGTGGAAAGCCGTGCATCCACCCCTGCCACTGGCCCTGGTCCAGCAGCTGATCCTTGTCGCGCGCCTGGCGCAGGGCCAGCTCAGGCTCGATGCGTGAGACCACCGCATTGAAGCGGGGGTTGAGGGCGTCCAGGTGCACCAGCGTGGCCTGCATCAGCTCCAGGCACGACAGCTCACGTGAGCGGATGCGGCGCGACAGCGTGAGGGCGTCGGCAGCAAGAATATCGGGCAGTGCCACGCTCGCGGGCGCAGCAGAATCCAGGGGGGGAGTCATGGGGGGTGATCCGTTCAGCAAAAAGGCCTGGGCTGCCAGTGGCAGCGCGATGGCCCCATGCTAGGGACGAGCGCGCGCGACCGTTATCCAATTTGCGCAAAAACGAATCAGGGTTGCACCGGATGGGCACGCCCCGGTGATGTGGCCGCCCCCGACCGGCCACACGCTGCGCGGCCCGCCCTCAGGGCTGCAGCGAGAGCTCGCGCCCCTCGAAGAAGACCTGCTTCACCTGGGTCTGGTGCACCTGGGTGATCGGCACCTTGAACAGGTGGCGGTCCAGCACGATGAAGTCGGCCGACTTGCCCACGGCGATCGAGCCGGTCACCGGCCCCAGGCCCATGGCCTGGGCGCTGTTGAGGGTGTAGACCCGCAGCGCCGTGGCGAGGTCGACAGCCTGATCGGCCCCCAGTTGGCCCGGCATCTCACCCAGCGGGTTGCGGCGGGTGACCATGCCTTCGATGCCGATCCAGGGGTTGGGCGTGGGCTGGCCCGCGGGCCAATCGGAGCCACCGGCCACCAAGGCGCCGGCCTGCACCAGTTTGCGGATCGGGTTGAAGCGGTCGGCACGCTCCGGGCCGATGGCCGCGGCGGAAGCCAGGTTGAGCCCGGTGGGGAACCACAGCATGGGCGACACATCCACCACCACGTTCAGGGCCTTGAAGCGGGCCACATCCGCCTCGGCCACCAGCGAGGCATGGGCCACCTGGTGGCGCGGGCCCTTGGGGCCATTGCGGCGGCGCACCTCGGCCACGGCGTCCAGCGCCTGGCGCACCGCGCCGTCGCCCACCGCGTGCATCTTCACCGGCACGCCCCGGCGGTCCAGTTCGGTCAGCATGTCCACCAGCTGCTCGGTGGTGTAGGTACTGGGGCCATGGTAGTGCGCGCCATGCTCGGCATCGGGCAGGTAGGGCTCAATCATGTTCGAGGTGCGCGCCGGGGGCACGCCGTCGAGAAACAGCTTGGCAAAGTCAGGCGCCACATGGGGGCTGCGCAATGATTCGCGAACCTGCACCAGATCCAGGCCACTGCGGTCACCCGCCTGGGGCGAAGGCAGGAAAGGCAAGGAGCCGACATAGTGCAGGCTCAGGCCTTTTTGGGCGTCGAGCTGGCCCCACAGGCGAAGGCTGCTCTCGTAGGCAAAGGCGTCCTGGATGCCGGTGATGCCCAGCCCATTGAGGGTGCGCACCGCGCCGCGGGCCGCCTCCATCTGGCGCTCGGGTGTGCGCGGCGGGATCAGTTGCTCGATGGCGTGGAAGGCAGGGAACTCCTTCATCAGCCCGGTCAACTGGCCGTCACCGGCGTCCTTCACGTAGAAGCCACCAGGCGGCGGGGTGCTGGCCGCATCCAGCCGGGCACGGCGCAACACCTCGCTGTTCACCCAGCGGTTGTGGAAGCTGTCGTCACGCAGGATGACCGGGTGGTCGCCACTGGCCTTGTCCAGCAGGGCCAGCGCCTGGCTGCTGGACATCTGGGCCAGCAGGCCGCCGTTGAAGGCCGCGCCCACGATCCAGTCGCCCGGGCCGGCCTTGCTGGCGCAGTCGCTCACCCGGGCCAGCACCTGCTCCAGCGTGGCCGCCGGCGAGAAGTTGCAGCCGAAGCGGTCTTCCCAACCCCCGTCCAGAGGGTGGATGTGCACGTCGTTGATGCCGGGCATCACCATGGCCCCGGCCAGGTCCAGCACCCGGGTCTGGGGCCCGATGTGGCGGCGCACCTCGCGCTCGCCCAGGGCCACGTAGCGGCCGTCACGCACCGCAAAGGCATCGGTCCAGCCGGTGCGGGCCTCGACGGTATAGACCGCGGCATGGCGCACCACCAGGTCGGCGGGTGGCGTGGGGGCCGCGGCGTGGGCCAGCAACGTGGTGGCGCCGGCCAGCCAGGCGCACAAGGCGGGCCAGCGGCGGCGATGGAGGGGGTTCGCGTGGGTTCGGTTCATGGCGGTGTAGTGCAAGGGGTTGATGCCGAGCGCAGACCAGCAACCTGGCCCGCGAACTGACAGAGCCCAGGCTACCGACCGCAGCGAAACCGGTCATGTACCAATTGGTACAAGCCGACCCGAAGTCCTCGTTGCCCTCACAACACGCCGGCGAAGGCATTGGTGAATCTCTCTATGGTGGCTCGCCAAGCAAGTCGGCACAGTCGGTGCTTGCACGGTCTGAATCAAGCCCCAACACGCCCCACCAAGCATCACGCCGCACCAATTTGACGCCCTGAACGCCATGAACAACAAAGACGAGCTTTTGCTTCAGCTCTACGCCTGCGCGTCGCAACCGGCCCACTGGACCATGGCTCTGGACCAGCTGTGTGCAGAGACCGGTGCCTGCTCGGCCGTGGTGCAGACTTTCGAGCTGGGCACCGAAGGCGTGCGCCTGGGCTGGCAGGCCAGCGACTCGCGCACACAACGCCAGAGGCCGCTCGACTGCCCCCAGGTCACGGGTGAGCACAACCCGCGCCTGCAGACACACCGCTTCAAGCGCGGCCTGAACCGCGTGGTGCGCGACGATGAATTGTTTGACCGGCACGACCCGGGGCGTGTCACGCTGCAGGCCGATCTGGCCCGCATCGGCCTGGGCGAATTCATGGGGGCGCTGCAGCCCCTGGCCGACGGACGCCTGCTGGGCATCGCCCTGCACCGCCCCTGGGGCGACCCCGACACCTTTGACCGCCACAGCGAGGATCGGCTGGCCGCCCTCGCCCCCCACCTGAGCCAGGCCTGCGAGCTGGGGCAGCAACTGCTGTCGGCCCGCACCGAGATGCAACGCCAGCAGCAGCACGCCGACATGCTGCGCTGCGCCCTGATCGCCTGCGATGAGCAGGGCCAGGTGCAATGGATGAACCACAGCGCCATGCTGCTCACCGGTGCCGAGCGGGGCCTGTCGAGCCGCGGCGGCCTGCTGCGGGCCCAAAGCCCCGGCCTGTCCGCCCGCCTGCATGAAGACATCGCGGCCGCCGCACGCGATACGGCCCGCGCCGTGCACTACACCGTGATCGACAACGGGCATGGCCCCCTGCACATCGCGCTGCGTGCCAGCTCGGTGGATACGCAAGGCGCACGCTCGGTGATGCTGGCCGTCACCAGCGCGCAAGACCTGGTGAACGTGCCGCCCGACATCTGGGCCAAGCTGCTGGGCCTGACCCTGGCCGAAGCCCGGCTGGTGGCCGCCCTGGCGCAAGGCGAGACCGTGGAGCTGCACGCCACGCAGCGGGGCATTGCCTTGGGTACGGCGCGCAACCAGCTCAAGATGGCCCTGGCCAAGACCGGCACCTCGCGCCAGGCCGACCTGGTGCGCGTGGCGCTCAGCTCGGCAGCGGCCCAGGTGCTGGGCTGATCAGAAGCTCCAGCCCAGGCGGATGGCAGCGCTGGTGCCCTGGGTGCGGTTGCGCGCCTGGGTTTCGCGGTAAATGTGCATCGACACCAGGGGCAGACCCGAGCCCGGCTGGAAGTAGGTCAGCGCCGGGCCCAGGGCCAGCGCACGCGAGCGGTTGCCGTTGCTCAGGCCTGGCGCCACATCGTCGCTGATCTGCTGGTACAGGTAGCCCCCGAGGCCCGCAGTCCAGGGGCCGAAGTGCTGGCCCACGGCAAAGTCGTGCTCGTACTCGGTGCCCGAGCGGTAGTTGGTGTCTTTGTTGCGCTGGTTGAAGTTGAGCTGGAACCACGACGACACCTCGAACCCACCAGGCTGGATCCAGCTGAAGGCCCACGAGGGCGACAGCGTGGCGTGGTTGGTGCCGGCATTGATCAAGCGGTTCTTGTCGTACGAGCCGGTGGGCAACTGGGCCGCCAGCTGGAAGTTGCTGAACAGGCCGGGGTTGTGCACCCACTGCAGGATCACCGGGATCAGCTGCACATCGCCCAGGGCCTGGTTCTTGCCCGACAGGCCCACGGGGCCGACCGGGGTGGGCACGCTGAGGTTCATCGACATGTCCAGCACCGGCACCACACCGCCCCAGCCATAGCGGGCACTGCCCACCCTGTGCTCGGTCATGCGGATGTAGGCCATCGAATAGCTGTTCACCTTGAGGTTGGGCGTGGCCGCAGAGCGCTGGCCCGCGTTGTCGCGCAGATCGCTGGCCCGTGTGGCCGCGGCACGCACACCCACGGTGCCGAACTCGGTGGGCGGGGGCATCAGGCCGGCACCGAAATCGTAGACACCCGGGGGGGTGATCGGCGAACCGTTTTCAACCGCGTGGGCGGCCTGCAGGGCCAGTGTGGCCAGGCCGAAGCCCATCAGGCAGCGGGTGGACCGGGCGGGCAGTTGAGATGTCTGAAGCTTCTTCATGAGGGTGACTCGTGGGTTGATTGGGTGAGCCCCCAGCGTAAAAACACGGTGCTTGCGGCGCATGTCCCATATGGGCCACAGAGCACATCGGCGCCTCAAAAATCTGCCTCGAAGATTCACTGAAATGGCGCCCCGTTCGAGCGCCGGCATCAGGGCTTGGCAGCGTCCTGCACCAAGCCCTGCTTGGACAGCAGCACCAGCCGCCCCTGCGCGTTCACCACCGCCGCCGTCAGCCCCAGGTGATCGGGCCGCACCTCGGTCTTGAAGCTCGCCCCAGCGTCCTGGCTTTGCAGCCTCAGGCCATCCAGCCCCACACCCACGACTTGCGCCCCCCCTGCACCCGGCACTGCCAGCAGCTGCGTGATCGACGACTCGCTGTGGCTGTCGATGCGGCTCCAGCTCTTGCCTTCGTCCGTGCTGCGGTACAGCGAGCCGCGCAGCCCCGCGGCCAGCAACTCGCCCCCGGGCAGCGCCACCCCGGTCCAGAACGAGCCCTTGTAGCCCGTGCTCAGGTAGCTCCAGTGCCGCCCCTGGTCGGCCGAGCGCAGCAGCATGCCCTTCTCGGCCGTGGCGTACAGCACGCCCTGGCCCGTGGCAAACAGGCTCAGCAGGTTCAGGTCGGCCTTGCGCGCCCCCTCGGGCGGCGCGAGCGTGACCGGGTTCCAGCTTTTGCCGCCGTCCTCCGTCACCAGCACCAGCGACCACAGGCCCACCGCCACGCCGCGCTGGGCGTCCAGCATGTGCAGTGCAAACAGCGGCCGGTCTTCTCCCGTGGCGCTGCGCTGCACGGCCCAGCTCTCGCCCCCGTCTTCGGTGTGCAGGATCACGCCCCAGTGCCCTGCAGCCCAGCCCTGGCGCGCATCGGTGAACGACACGCTGGTGAGCGTGCTGTCCACCGGCACGCTCTTGGCCTGGCGCCAGGTCTGGCCGCCGTCGTCCGACAGCATCACCACCCCGTGGTCGCCCACCGCCACCAGGCGATCGCCCGCACGCGTGGCGCCCAGCAAAGAGGCTGTGCCGGCATGGGCCACGCGCACGGCGGGCACCAGGCGGGGGGCGTTG
>NZ_KB906279.1 GCF_000381265.1 Curvibacter lanceolatus ATCC 14669 | reverse complement strand
GATTGCCCCTGGTCCACCTGGCGGGACCGGTTTGTTCAAACCTTTTATGCGCTTCGCGCGGAGGCCTGAGCATGATGGGCCCCACCTACCAACCCAGCACCATCGCCATCCTGAAGCACCTGCAAGAGCACGGCCCGCTGACGGTGGACGAGTTCGGCAAGCTGAAGCACATCGGCACCACGGCGCCCGGTGTTCGCGTGGCCAGCATGGTCAAGCGCGGCACCGTGGCCCGTGTCGACATGAGCCGGCCGGCCCGGTACGAGATCACCAAGAGGGGCCTCGAGGCCGTCAACGCCGTGGCCAATGGCCAGGGCAACCTGGTGCCGCGCACGCTGGTGGCAGTGGTGCCACCGCCGGCCATTCCTCAAACGGCGCATCTGCTGCCTGCGCCGGCTTGCCGGGCGTCAGTCGAATCCTACAAGGCCCCTGAGCTGCGGCCCTTTGATGGGCGGCCTGGGGCGATGGATGCCTTTGCGCTGCCGAGTCGGATGGGAAAGGTGCTGGTCTATCGGGATGGGCGCACAGCGATGACGCCTTGCCCCCTGAGCACGCACCGCAGGAGTAGCAATTGAGTTTCGCTCGAAAAACCTGCGGCCCCGCAGTCAGAGAACGGGCGACAAACACCGCCCTGTTCAATTTCATCAACGCGACCCTATTCAGAAAGCATTTATGAGCCGGAATACCGAGCCACAAGAAACCACAGAAGCACCAGCTTACCGATGGGTGCTGCTTGCAGAGCATTGCCGTCGGACTGGCGAAACACCCCAAACGGTTCACACCCGGCGCAAGCGAGGAATCTGGCTGGATGGGGTCCACACGCTGCTAGGCACCAAGAAGCGGCTTTATGTCAACGTAGAGGAGTTCAACAAATGGGTGGAAAGACAAGCGCAATCGAGCTTCCGACAGGGGTAACGATTCGCGATCAGGCAACCGGACCACGTATTCAAATTGCCTTTTCCTGGATGGGCAAGCAGTGCAGAGAGCTGCTTCCCCCGGCACCGATCAACAAGGGCTCAATCCAATATGCCAGCAATCTGCGGTCTGAGATTCGGCGCAAGATCACCGACGGGACCTTCAAGTACGGCGACTATTTCCCGGAAAGCCCCCGTGCGGCAATGGTCCGCCCCAACCAGCAACGTGTCGGCGTTTTGCTGGAGCGCCAACGGGACACCTACGAGCGCCAGGTGAAAAATGGGAAGCTGTCGCCTTCAACTTTCGCCGGCTACGCCAAAGCGATCTCCAGCGAGAGGATGAGACGCTGGCGTAACGTGCGCGTCAACGAGGTGACTCCCAGCGATTTGCGCGACTGGATCAGCGGCATCGAATGCACCAGTAAATTCATCCGCAATTTGATGATTCCCTTGCGCAGCGTGCTGGAAGACGCCCTCAATGATGGCCTGATTGAATTTAACCCCTTCGAACGAATAGCACTGGGTAAGCTGATTCGCCAGACGGCAAAGGCCAGCGACTACGTCATCGATCCATATTCCGCAGAGGAGAGAATGAAACTACTGAGCGCCTGCCGGGCAGATGAACGGCCAATGGTGCAATTCTGGTTTGCCACTGGGCTTCGCCCAGGGGAATTGCAAGCGCTGAGTTGGCCCGACATTGATTTGAAAGCAAAGGTCGCCAAGATCACACAAAACCAGGTCGCAGGGGTCATCAAGGCTCCCAAAACAGCGGCAGGCCGACGCGAGGTGGACCTGAACAAGGCCGCCACCGAAGCCCTGAATGCACAGCGAGCCCTTTCGCCAGACGGCGGCGGCAGGATCTGGCTGAATCCTTCCACGCGAGAACCATGGACGACAGATGCCCAACTGCGCAAGACGCTGTGGCAACCGTTGTGCAAGCGTGCGGGAATCAAGTACCGAAACCCCTACCAAGTCCGGCACACCTATGCGTCAGTGTTGCTGACCGCTGGCCATAACCCCTGGTATGTTGCGGCTCAGCTTGGGCATGAGGACGTGGAGATGGTGTTCCGGACCTACGGCAAGTTCATCCGCGAGGACTACCAGAAGCCCAAGACGCCCCCCAAAACAGCGTCCGGATCGGTGTGAATCCTGTGTGAATCCGGTGTGAATTGGCGGCCCAAACCAGCCAATCCTGGGGGCAAAGAAAAACCCCCGCCAGAGGGAAACTCATTGGCGGGGGTTGGTGATGGTGGTGGAGCTGGGGGGATTTGAACCCCCGTCCGCAAGCCTTCTTCGAACAGTTCTACATGTTTAGCGATCTGTTTTGAGTCTCACACCCTGTACCGCGCAGTCGCACGCTGTACAAGACGCCAGCACCCTACTTTCTCGCCCCATGCCAAGGTACCCGACACAGAGCCAGCCAATGAAAATTACCCCACAGCCTGGACGCCTTGCGGCACCCTTGCCCAGCCCATTGGCCGACTGTTGTGAGGCTCACCGGTGTTTAAGCGGCGAGTGCGAAACGTTCGTCGTTTGCAGTTAGTTTTTTTCAGCTGTTTAACGAGGTGACTGAACCTCGACATGCCCTGCTGCGCGTCCGAACCCACGTCGAAACCAGTGCAGCCCCAGAGTTCTCTATTTTAGGCTGCGGGCAGCCATTGCAAGAGCTCGAGCGGAGATTTAATTTCGGCGTGGGCGCCCCACTGGGCGGTGTCGGTGCGCTGGCCCAGGTAGCCGTAGCAGGCGGCCACGGTGCCCATGCCGGCGGCCAGGCCGGCAATGATGTCGCGCTCGTCGTCGCCCACGTACAGGCATTTTTCGGGGGGCACGCCTAGGCGGCGGGCGGCCTCGAACAGGGGTTCGGGGTGGGGTTTGGCGTGGGGGGTGGTGTCGCCGCTGACGATGGCCGAGGCGGTGCTGAACAGCGGCATGGCGCGGGTGAGCGGCTCGGTGAAGCGGGCCGACTTGTTGGTGACCACGCCCCAGAGCAGCTGCCGGCCCACCAGTTGGGCCAACAGCTCGGGCACGCCCTCAAAAATGGTGGTGGCCTGGGTCAGGCGGCTTTCGTAGTTTTGAAAGAACTCTTCGCGCAGGGCGGCAAAGTCGGGGTGGTCGGGGGTCACGCCAAAGGCCTCGCCCAGCATGCCGCGGGCCCCGGCGCCGGCCATGGGGCGGTAGCGCTCGTAGGGCAGCGAGGGCAGGCCACGGGCCAGGCGCATCTGGTCGGCTGCGGCGCCCAGGTCGGGGGCGCTGTCGATCAGGGTGCCGTCCAGGTCAAACAGAACGGCTTGGAGGGTGGGGTCGAACATGCAGGGGGCCTTCTTCTTCAGGCGGCGGTGGAGCGGCGGGTCGAGACCATGTAGTTCACGCTGGTGTCGTCATGCAGCCAGTAGCGGCGGGTGAGCGGGTTGTAACCCAGGCCGCGGGTTTGCTGCCAATCGAGGCCGGCGGCGCGCGAGTAGGCGGCCAGCTCGCTGGGGCGCACCAGCTTGGCGTATTCATGGGTGCCGCGGGGCAGCAGGTTCAGCACGTATTCGGCGCCCACGATGGCCAGCAAAAAGGCCTTGGCATTGCGGTTGATGCTCGAAAAGAACACATGCCCACCGGGCTTGACCAGGGTGGCGCAGGCTTGCACGACCGAGGCCGGGTCGGGCACGTGCTCCAGCATTTCCATGCAGGTGACCACGTCAAACTGGCCGGGTTGCTCCAGGGCCAGGGCTTCGGCGCTGATTTCTCGGTATTGCACGCCGGTGGTGCCGGCCTCCAACGCATGCAGCTGGGCCACGCGCAGCGCCTTCGAGGCGAGGTCGATGCCCAGCACGTCGGCGCCCTTGCGGGCCATTGAATCGGACAGAATGCCGCCGCCGCAACCGATGTCGAGCACCTTGCGCCCGGCCAGCGGAGCCTGGGCGTTGATCCAGTCCAGGCGCAGCGGGTTGAGCTGGTGCAGGGGTCGAAACTCGCTTTCGGGGTCCCACCAGCGGTGGGCCAGATCTGAAAACTTGGCCAGTTCGGCCGGGTCGGCATTGAGGGTGGGCGCGGAGGTCTGTGCTTCAGTCATGGTGCAATTGTGATGCAGACATAAAAAAAGCCCCGTTGCCGGGGCTTTTTGTTGTAACCCGAAAGGGATTACTTGGCGGCGCGGGTGCCAACCACTTCGATTTCCACGCGACGGTTCTTCGCACGGCCTTCGGCGGTCTTGTTGTCAGCCACAGGCTGGCTTTTGCCCTTGCCTTCGGTGTACACGCGGTTCTTTTCGATGCCCTTGGACACCAGATAAGCCTTCACGGCTTCAGCGCGGCGAACCGACAGCTTCTGGTTGTAGGCCACCGAGCCCACCGAGTCGGTGTGACCGACGGCGATGATGACTTCCAGGTTGATGTCCTTGACCTTGCCGACCAGATCGTCCAGCTTGGCCTTGCCTTCGGGCTTCAGAACCGACTTGTCGAAGTCGAAGAAGGCGTCAGCAGCGTAGGTCACCTTGGTTGCAGCCACAGCAGCCGGAGCGGCAGCGGGAGCAGCAGCAGCCGGAGCAGTCGGAGCAGCAGCCGGGGCAGCGGCAGGAGCCGGAGCCGGAGCAGCCTTCGGAGCGATAGCGCCATCGCAACCGGCCACGGCGGTAGCCGGGGTCCAGTTGGCATCACGCCAGCACAGTTCGTTGGTGCCGTTCTTCCAGACGAGTTCGCCGGTGCCGTTCTTCCAGTTGTCGACGGTTTGAGCGCCAGCAGCGGTTGCAAGGGCAGCGGAGGCAAACAACATCGCCACTTTGTTCAGTTTCTTCATGGTTCTCCTCTTGGGGAAAAAGCCGCAGCCGCGCGGCAAATACGTACGCTTCCAGTGACCACCACCAAAAACGTTGCTTAAATTGTGCCACACCCGTTCGCCGCGCCTTGGGGTCGCGCTCAAGCTCCATGCAGGACAAGCGCGCAATATGCACGGTTTGTTGCTAGTTCGCGACAGGGCGTTGCCCGTAAAATGAGCCTTTCCTGCCGCAAACACCACCTCTCATGACCCAGTTCGCCAAAGAAACTCTGCCCATCAGTCTCGAAGAGGAAATGCGGCGCAGCTACCTCGATTACGCGATGAGCGTGATTGTGGGGCGTGCGCTGCCCGATGCCCGAGACGGCTTGAAGCCAGTTCACCGGCGCGTGCTGTACGCCATGCACGAGTTGAACAACGACTGGAACCGCCCCTACAAGAAGTCGGCGCGTATCGTGGGTGACGTGATTGGTAAATACCACCCGCACGGTGACAGCGCGGTGTACGACACCATTGTGCGCATGGCCCAGGATTTTTCCTTGCGCCATATGTTGGTGGATGGTCAAGGTAATTTTGGATCGGTGGACGGCGATAACGCGGCAGCCATGCGGTACACCGAAATCCGCCTGGCCAAGATCGCCCACGAAATGCTGGCTGATATCGACAAGGAAACGGTCGATTTCGGGCCCAATTACGACGGCAGCGAAAAAGAACCCCTGGTGTTGCCCAGCCGTTTGCCCAACCTGCTGGTGAACGGTTCGGCCGGTATTGCGGTGGGCATGGCCACCAATATCCCGCCGCACAACCTCAATGAGGTGGTGGACGCCTGCCTGCACATGCTGCGCCACCCCGAGTCGACGGTGGATGACCTGATGGAGATCATCCCGGCGCCTGACTTCCCTACCGCCGGCATCATTTACGGCATCAATGGCGTCAAGGACGGCTACCGCACCGGGCGCGGCAAGGTGGTGATGCGCGCACGCTGCCACTTCGAGGACATCGACCGTGGCCAGCGCCAGGCCATCATCGTGGACGAGCTGCCCTACCAGGTGAACAAGAAGACCCTGCAAGAGCGCATGGCCGAGCTGGTTCACGAAAAGAAGATCGAAGGCATCAGCCACATCCAGGATGAGTCCGACAAATCAGGCATGCGCCTGGTGATCGAGCTCAAGCGGGGCGAAGTGCCCGAGGTGGTGCTGAACAACCTGTACAAGCAGACCCAGCTGCAAGACACCTTCGGCATGAACATGGTGGCCCTGATCGACGGCCAGCCCAAGCTCTGCAACCTGAAAGACCTGATCGAGGTCTTTTTGCAGCACCGCCGCGAGGTGGTGACACGCCGCACCATCTTCAACCTGCGCAAGGCCCGCGAGCGCGGCCACGTGCTGGAAGGCCTGGCCGTGGCCCTGGCCAACATCGACGATTTCATTGCCATCATCCGCAACGCCCCCACCCCGCCGGTGGCCAAGGCCGAGCTGATGCTCAAGAGCTGGGACAGCAAGCTGGTGCGCGAGATGCTCACCCGCACCCGTGCCGATGGCGGCGTGGTCAATGCCGACGACTACCGCCCCGACGGGCTGGAGCTCGAGTTCGGCATGCAGGCCGACGGCCTGTACCGCCTCTCTGAAACCCAGGCCCAAGAGATTCTGCAGATGCGTCTGCAGCGCCTGACCGGCCTGGAGCAAGACAAGATCGTGGCCGAGTACAAAGAGGTGATGGCCGAGATCGACGATTTCCTCGACATCCTGTCCAAGCCCGAGCGCGTGTCGACCATCATTGGCGACGAGCTGACCGTGGTGAAGACCGAGTTCGGCCAGACCAAGCTGGGCGCCCGCCGCAGCGAGATCGAGCACAGCGCGCAAGATCTGAGCACCGAAGACCTGATCACGCCCACCGACATGGTGGTCACGCTCAGCCACAGCGGCTACATCAAGAGCCAGCCCCTGTCTGAATACCGCTCGCAAAAGCGGGGCGGGCGCGGCAAGCAGGCCACCGCCACCAAGGAAGACGACTGGATCGACCAGCTCTTCATTGCCAACACGCACGATTACATCCTGTGCTTCTCCAACCGCGGCCGCATGTACTGGCTCAAGGTGTGGGAGGTTCCGGCCGGTTCGCGCGGCTCGCGGGGCCGCCCCATCGTCAACATGTTCCCGCTGGCCGAAGGCGAGAAGATCAATGTGGTGCTGCCGCTGACCGGTGAAAACCGCAGCTTCCCGGCCGATCACTTCATCTTCATGGCCACCAGCATGGGCACCGTGAAGAAGACCCCGCTCGACGAGTTCAGCAATCCGCGCAAGGGCGGCATCATTGCCGTGAACCTCGACGAGGGCGACTTTTTGATTGGCGCCGCACTGACCGACGGCAAGCACGACGTGATGCTGTTCAGCGACGGCGGCAAGGCGGTGCGCTTTGACGAGAACGACGTGCGCCAGATGGGCCGCCAGACCCGCGGCGTGCGCGGCATGATGCTGGAAGAGCACCAGCGCGTGATCGCCATGCTGGTGGCTGAAGACGAGCAGCAAAGCGTGCTCACCGCCACCGAAAACGGCTACGGCAAGCGCACCTCGATCACCGAGTACACCCGCCACGGCCGCGGCACCAAGGGCATGATTGCCATCCAGCAAAGCGAACGCAACGGCAAGGTGGTGGCCGCCACGCTGGTGCATGCCGACGACGAGATCATGCTGATCACCGACAAGGGCGTGCTGGTGCGCACCCGCGTGGGTGAGATCCGCGAACTGGGCCGTGCCACCCAAGGCGTGACCCTGATCGCGCTGGACGAAGGCTCACGCCTGTCCGGCCTGCAGCGCATTGTTGAAAACGATGCCAACGTGGCGGCAGCCGAAGGCGCGGACAGTGCCGACGGTGCTGACAGCGCCGAAGGCAACCCGGGCGCTGAGCCCACCGGCGAGGCCTGACACCCAGGCGCCCCTTGATGCCCACCCGCCGGGGCCCGCTGGGCCCCGGGTCTTTTTGTTACAGGTTCTGTTCATGACGCGTCCCTACAACTTCTCGGCCGGCCCGGCCGCGATCCCCGAAGAGGTGCTGCAGCAAGCTGCCGCCGAAATGCTCGACTGGCACGGCAGCGGCATGAGCGTCATGGAGATGAGCCACCGCGGCAAAGAGTTCATCAGCATCTACGAGCAGGCCGAAGCCGATCTGCGCGAGCTGCTGGCGGTGCCAGCGAACTTCAAGATCCTGTTCATGCAGGGCGGTGGCCTGGCCGAGAACGCCATCGTGCCGCTGAACCTGTCGCGCGGCGAATCGGCTGATTTTGTGGTGACCGGCTCCTGGAGCGACAAAAGCCAGAAGGAAGCGGGCAAGTACTGCGAAGTGCACATTGCCGCCAGCAACAAGGCCGACGGCCACACCAGCCTGCCGGCCCCGGCCACCTGGCAGCTCAGCAAGGCGCCGCGCTATGTGCACCTGTGCAGCAACGAGACCATCCACGGCGTGGAGTTTCAAGAGCTGCCCGACCTGAAGACCCTGGGCTGCGACGCCCCGCTGGTGATCGATTTCTCGTCGCACGTGGCCTCGCGCCCGGTTGACTGGAGCCGCGTGGGCATGGCCTTTGGCGGCGCACAAAAGAACATCGGCCCCGCCGGCCTGACCCTGGTGGTGGTGCGCGAAGACCTGCTGGGCCATGCGCTCAAGGCCTGCCCCAGCGCGTTTGACTACAAGCTGGTGGCCGACAACCACTCGATGTACAACACGCCCCCCACCTACGGCATCTACATCGCCGGCCTGACCTTCCAGTGGCTCAAGCGCCAGACCGAAGCCGGCCTGAGCGGCGTGGCCGCCATGGAGGCGCGCAACAAGGCCAAGGCCGATCTGCTGTACGGTTTCATCGACCAGTCGCAGCTCTACACCAACCCGGTGGCCCCCGAAGGCCGCTCGCGCATGAACGTGCCTTTCCGGCTGCGCGACGAGTCGCTGAACGACGCCTTCCTGGCCGGCGCCAAGGCGCGCGGGCTGCTGCAGCTCAAGGGCCACAAGTCGGTGGGTGGCATGCGGGCCAGCATCTACAACGCCATGCCGCTGGCTGGCGTGCAGGCGCTGGTGGACTACCTGCGCGAATTCGAAAAAACAAAGGCCTGAGCGCCACCCGCCCAGAGCCACAGCCCAGAGACGCACCATGACCCAGCCCTCCAACGCCCCCCTGCCCACCCTGGGCGATCTGCGCGTCCAGATCGACTCGCTTGACCAGCAACTGCTCAGCCTGCTCAACCAGCGCGCCCACGTGGCCGAGCAGGTGGGCGAGGTCAAGAAGCGTGAAGGCACGCCCTTCTTCCGCCCCGACCGCGTGGCCCAGGTGATCGAAAAGATCAAGACCGCCAACCCTGGCCCCCTCAAGGACGAGCATGTGGCCGCCATCTGGCGCGAGATCATGTCGGCCTGCCTGGCCCTGGAGTCACCGCAGCGCGTGGCCGTGCTGGGGCCCGCAGGCACCTTCTGCGAGCAGGCCGCCATCGAGTTCTTTGGCGGCGCCGCCGACCTGATGTACTGCGCCAACTTTGACGAGGTGTTCCACGCCACGGCCGCGGGCAGCGCCCAGTACGGCGTGGTGGGGGTGGAGAACTCGGTCGAAGGCGTGGTCACCCGCTCGCTCGACCTGTTTTTGCACACGCCCACCCATGTGATCGGTGAGGTGAGCCTGCTGGTGCGGCACAACCTGCTGCGCCAAAGCGCCTCGCTGGACGGCATCGAGGCCGTGCTGGCCCACCCGCAGGCGCTGGCCCAGTGCCAGGCCTGGCTGTCCAAGCACCTGCCGCACGCCGAGCGCCGCCCGGTGTCCAGCAACGCCGAAGGCGCCCGCCTGGCGGCCACCAACCCGGCCTGGGCCGGCCTGGCCAGCGAGCGTGCTGCCACCCTGTTCGGCCTGCACATCGTGGCCCACGCCATCCAGGACGAGGCCTACAACCGCACCCGCTTCGCCGTGATCGCCCTGCCGCAGACGCAGGCCACGCCGCCGGCCTCGGGCCACGACTGCACCAGCCTGGTGGTGTCGGTGCCCAACCGGCCTGGCGCGGTGCACGACCTGCTGGTGCCGCTGAAGACCCATGGCGTGTCGATGACGCGCTTCGAATCGCGCCCGGCGCGCACCGGTCATTGGGAGTACTACTTCTACATCGACCTCGACGGCCACCCCTCGCAGCCCAATGTGGCCAAGGCCCTCGAAGAGCTGAGCAGCCTGTGCGCCTTCTACAAGGTGCTGGGCTCCTACCCCGTCGGGGCCGCCTGATGAACCTGATGACCGCGTTGAGCCTGCAAAAGATGCACTACCCCCTCACCGGAGCCCGCCATGTTTGAGCAACTGGGCCTGATCGGCTGCGGCCTGATGGGCGGCTCGTTTGCGCTGGCGCTCAAGCGGGCAGGCCTGGTCAAGCGGGTGGTGGGCTACAGCAAGTCGCCCTCCACCACCGAAAAAGCGCGCCAGATGGGCGTGATCGACCTGGCCGCGCCCTCGGCGCTGCTGGCCGTGGCCGGGGCCGACATCGTGATCGTGGCGGTGCCGGTGTCGGCCACCGAGGCCACGCTCAAGGCGATCAAGCACCTGGTCACGCCCGACATGCTGATCATGGACGTGGGCTCGACCAAGACCGACGTGGTGCAGGCCGCCCGCACCGCGCTGCGCGACCAGATCGGCTCGTTTGTGCCGGCCCACCCGATCGCGGGCAAAGAAGTGTCGGGCATCGAGCATGCCGATGCCGACCTGTACAAGGGCCGCCAGGTCATCCTGACGCCGCTCGAAAAGACGCTGACTGCGCACCTGCAAAAGGCCGCCACGGTGTGGACGGCCATTGGGTCGCAGGTGATCCACATGTCGCCCGAGCAGCACGACGCCGCATTTGCGGCCGTCAGCCACCTGCCCCACCTGCTGGCGTTTGCCTTCATCAACGGCATTGCCAGCCAGCCGGCAGGCGACGACTACATGGCCCTGGGCGGCCCCGGGTTCCGCGATTTCACCCGCATCGCGGCCAGCGACCCCAAGGTGTGGCGCGACATTCTGCGCTCCAACCGGCAAGAGCTGCTGACCCAGACGCGCCACTTCAAGGCCGCGCTGGCCGAGTTTGAAGCCCAACTCGAAGCCGACCAGGGCCCTGCCCTGGAATCCCTCATCGACCGGGCCAGCCAGGTGCGCGCGCAATGGCGCCTGGCAGCCCCCCGCACCGCCAAATAATGTTCAGCACCGAATTCCTTGACCTGCCCCCGCTCGCCAGTGCCGGTGGCGCCGTCACCCTGCCCGGCTCGAAAAGCATCTCCAACCGCGTGCTGCTGCTGGCGGCCCTGAGCGCGGGCACCACCCGCATCCACGACCTGCTGGATTCGGACGACACCCGCGTGATGCTGGACGCCCTGCGCACGCTGGGCTGCGGCCTGCGCCAGCAAGGCAGCGTGCTCGAGATCGACGGCCTGGGCGGCCAACTGGGGCAGCGCCAGGCCAAGCTCTTCATGGGCAATGCCGGCACCGCCATGCGCCCGCTCACCGCTGCCCTGGCCCTGCTGGGGGGTGACTTTGAGTTGAGCGGCGTGAAGCGCATGCACGAGCGCCCCATCGGCGACCTGGTGGACGCCCTGCGCCAACTCGGCTGCCAGATCGACTACACCGGCAACGAGGGCTACCCGCCGCTGCACATCCACCCGCCCAAGCTCCAGCTCGACCAGCCCATCCCGGTGCGGGGCGATGTGTCCAGCCAGTTCCTCACGGCCTTGCTGATGGCCTTGCCGCTGGCGGCCACGCAAGACATCGTGATCGAGGTGGTGGGCGAGCTGATCAGCAAGCCCTACATCGAGATCACGCTCAACCTGCTGCAGCGCTTCGGCATCCAGGTGCAGCGCGAGGGCTGGGCCCGCTTCACCATTCCGGCAGGCAGCCGCTACCAATCGCCCGGCGACATCCACGTCGAGGCCGATGCCTCGTCGGCCAGCTACTTTGTGGCGCTGGGCGCCCTGGCCCAACCCCACCAACCGGGCGGCAAGGTGCGCATCCAGGGTGTGGGCCTGGACTCGATCCAGGGCGACATCCGCTTTGTCGAAGCCGCCCGCCTGATGGGCGCGCAGGTGGAAGGCGGGGCCAACTGGCTGGAGATCTCGCGCCAACACTGGCCGCTAAAAGCCATTGACCTCGACTGCAACCACATCCCCGACGCCGCCATGACGCTGGCCGTGATGGCCTTGTACGCCGACGGCCCCACCACCTTGCGCAACATCGCGAGCTGGCGCGTCAAAGAAACAGACCGCATCGCCGCCATGGTGGCCGAACTGGGCAAGCTGGGCGCCACGGTCGAAGAAGGCCCCGACTGGCTGCGCGTGCACCCGCTGCCCGCCGGCCAATGGCGCAGCGCCAGCATCCACACCTACGACGATCACCGCGTGGCCATGTGCTTCTCGCTGGCGGCCTTCAACCCCGACGGCGTGAGCGTGCGCATCGAAGACCCCAAGTGCGTGGCCAAGACCTTCCCTGACTACTTCGAGGCCTTGTTCGGCCTGGTCAGCACCCCGACCCAGCGCATCCCGGTGATCTGCATCGACGGCCCCACGGCCTCGGGCAAGGGCACCGTGGCCGCGGCCGTGGCGGCCCGCCTGGGCTACCATTTTCTGGATTCGGGGGCCATGTACCGCATCACCGCGCTGGCCGCGCTGCGCGCCGGGCTGGCCATCAGCACCGAGCACGAAACCGCGATCGCCGATCTGGCCCGCACCCTGCCGGTGCGTTTTGAAGACGGCAAGGTGTGGCTGGGCAGCGACGATGTGACCGAAGCCATCCGCACCGAGGAAGCCGGCATGAACGCCTCCAAGGTATCGGCCCTGCCCGCCGTGCGCCTGGCGCTGGTCGATTTGCAGCACAGCTTCCGCGCTCTGCCCGGCCTGGTGGCCGACGGGCGCGACATGGGCACGGTGATCTTCCCCGACGCCCCCTACAAGCTCTACATGACGGCCAGCGCGGCTTGCCGCGCCGAGCGCCGCTACAAGCAATTGATTTCAAAAGGGATCTCTGCTAATCTCAGCGAGTTGCGCGCGGACCTCGAAGCCCGTGACGCCCGGGATCAAAACCGGGCCGTTGCGCCCTTGAAGCCCGCGCCTGATGCGCAGTTGCTCGACAACTCCGAGTTGACCATCGAAGAATCGGTGTCTCAGGTGTTGAAAGGCTGGCTGCAACGCCAGGCCATCGGCTCCACAGCCGCCACCTGAGCAAAACCGAGCCGTGCGATTGTCATTTTCATTGTCATAGCACGGCCGGTGAAGGCCCCCACAGCCCCCTTCGCGCGTCAGCGCACAGGCGGTGGGGTTCATCAACGTAACCCGCGGGTCAGCCCGCAAAAAAACCGCCGCAATCAGCCCCGAGCGATGGCAATGGTGCCCTCGCATTTCCTGCTTGCGGAATAGGAAACTTCATGTCTGAATCTTTTGCCGCCCTTTTTGAAGAATCTCTGCAACGCTCTGAAATGCGTGCAGGCGAAGTCATCACCGCCGAAGTCGTGCGTATCGAGCACAGCTTCGTGGTCGTGAACGCTGGCCTCAAGTCGGAAGCCTATGTGCCTCTGGAAGAGTTCAAGAACGACAAGGGCGAAGTCGAAGTCCAAGTGGGTGACTTCGTGTCGGTGGCCATCGACGCCATCGAAAACGGCTACGGCGACACCATCCTGTCGCGCGACAAGGCCAAGCGTCTGGCCTCGTGGCTGGCCCTGGAAAAGGCCCTGGAATCCGGCGAATTCGTCACCGGCACCACCAGCGGCAAGGTCAAGGGCGGTCTGACCGTCCTGGTCAACGGCATCCGCGCCTTCCTGCCGGGTTCGCTGATCGACACCCGTCCGATCAAGGACCTGTCGCCCTTCGAAAACAAGACCCTGGAATTCAAGGTCATCAAGCTGGATCGCAAGCGCAACAACGTCGTGCTGTCGCGCCGTGCCGTGGTCGAAGCCTCGATGGGCGAAGAGCGCGCCAAGCTGATGGAAACCCTGAAGGAAGGCTCCATCGTCAACGGCGTGGTCAAGAACATCACCGAATACGGTGCATTCGTTGACCTCGGCGGCATCGACGGCCTGCTGCACATCACCGACATGGCATGGCGCCGTGTCCGCCACCCGAGCGAAGTGGTGCAAGCTGGTCAAGAGATCACCGCCAAGATCCTCAAGTTCGACACCGAAAAGAACCGCGTGTCCCTGGGCCTCAAGCAAATGGGCGACGATCCTTGGATGGGCGTCAACCGTCGCTACCCGCAAAGCACTCGCCTGTTCGGCAAGATCACCAACATCGCCGACTACGGCGCGTTTGTTGAACTCGAACCCGGCATCGAAGGCCTGGTGCACGTCTCCGAAATGGACTGGACCAACAAGAACATCGCCCCCAGCAAGCTGGTCACGCTGGGCGACGAAGTCGAAGTCATGGTTCTGGAAATCGACGAAGACAAGCGCCGCATCAGCCTGGGCATGAAGCAGTGCAAGGCCAACCCGTGGCAAGAGTTCGCACAAAACACCAAGCGCGGCGACCGCGTCAAGGGCCCGATCAAGTCGATCACCGACTTCGGCGTGTTCGTGGGTCTGGCTGCCGGCATCGACGGCCTGGTTCACCTGTCCGACCTGTCGTGGAACGAAGCTGGCGAAGCCGCTGTCCGCAACTACAAGAAGGGCCAAGAAGTCGAAGCCATCGTGTTGGCCGTGGACGTGGACCGCGAACGCATCTCGCTGGGCATCAAGCAGCTCGATTCCGACCCGTTCACCACTTTCGTGACCGTGAACGACAAGGGCCAGACCGTGACCGGCAAGGTCAAGACGGTGGACGCTCGCGGCGCTGAAATCGATCTGGGCGAAGACATCATCGGCTACCTGCGCGTCAGCGAAATCTCGCGTGACCGCGTGGAAGATGCTCGCAACGTGCTGAAGGAAGGCGACGAAGTGACTGCTGTGGTGGTGAACGTGGATCGCAAGACCCGCAACATCCAGCTGTCGATCAAGGCCAAGGACGCTGCTGACCAGCAAGAAGCCATGGCTTCCCTGAGCCAGCAATCGGCCCGCGAAAGCGCCGGCACCACCAGCCTGGGCGCTCTGCTGCGCGCCAAGCTGGACGGCGGCAACAACTGATCCTGACGGATCAGCCGGCCCCGGGGCCGGTTTTGCACATGCTGCAAAACCGGCCCTTTTTCTTTTTCAGACTGAACCCATGACCCGATCCGACCTTGTTGAAGAGCTGGCCAACCGGTTCAGCCAATTGACACACCGGGATGCCGAACACGCCGTCAAGACCATTCTTGACGCCTTGGGCGATGCACTGGTGCGTGGCCACCGGATCGAGATCCGTGGCTTCGGCAGCTTCTCGATCAACCACCGCCCGCCCCGCATGGGTCGCAACCCGCGCAGCGGCGAGAGTGTGGCGATCCCGAGCAAGCGCGTTCCCCATTTCAAGCCGGGCAAGGCCCTGCGCGAGGCGGTGGACAAGCGCACCGAGGAACTGGGCCAAGACCCCAAGTGATGCGCTGACGGTGCAGGCAAGGCCTGCATGCCAGCCATCCGTCGTTAGAATCTCCCCGTCACTGAGGAGATGAATGAAATACCTCATGTGGCTGCTCAAGGCAGCCATTTTTTTTACCCTGTTTGCCTTTGCGCTGAACAACCAGCAAGACGCAACCGTCCACTTCTTCTTCGGCACCCAATGGCGGGCGCCGCTGGTGCTGGTGGTGTTGGCCGCTTTCACGCTGGGCGTGATGGCGGGCGTGCTGGGCATGGTGCCCCGCTGGTGGAAGCACCGCAGCGCCGCACGCAAGCACCAGGACCAGGCGGCCCAACAGCCGGCAGCCCAGGCCGCCCCTCCTCAAGCCCCGGTGGCCCCGCCACCCTCTGTAGACGAGCACGAACCCCCTCATGGAATTTGATCTCAGCTGGCTCTTGCTGGGCCTGCCGCTGGCCTTTGTGCTGGGATGGGGCGCCTCACGCTTCGACATCCGCCAATTGCGCCTGGAAAACCGCCAGGCACCCAAGGCCTACTTCAAGGGCCTGAACTTTCTGCTCAACGAGCAGCAAGACCAGGCCATCGACGCCTTCATCGAAGCCGTCCAGAATGACCCCGACACCTCGGAGCTGCACTTTGCCCTGGGCAACCTGTTTCGGCGCCGTGGCGAATACGAGCGCGCCGTGCGCGTGCACGAGCACCTGCTGAGCCGTGCCGACCTCAGCCGCACCGACCGCGAACGTGCCCAGCACGCCCTGGCCCTCGACTTCCTGAAGGCCGGCCTGCTGGACCGGGCCGAAGCCGCGCTGCACAAGCTCGAAGGCAGCCCCTTCGAAAGCCAGGCCCGACTGGCCCTGCTGGCCATCTACGAACGCTCGCGCGACTGGCCCCAGGCCGCCGCCATTGCCGAGCGCATGGACCAGGCGGGCCAAGGCCGCTTCAATGCCCGCCAGGCCCACTACCTGTGCGAGCAGGCGCTCAGCCTGGTGGCGCAGCAGGATGTGCCGGGTGCGCTGGAACGCCTGGCAGAAGCCCGCACCATCGCCCCCGAGGCCCCGCGCGCCTACATCGAAACCGCCCGCCTGCAGGCCCTGCAAGGGCAGCACGGCCCCGCCTGCGACACCTTGCAGCACATGGCCCGCGTGGCCCCCAGCCACCTCTCGCTGGCCGCCCCCCTGTGGGCCGACTGCGCCCAGGCGGCCCAACGCGGCCCGGAAGCCCTGGCCCAACTCGACGCCATCTACCAGGAACACCCCTCACTGGACCTGCTGGAAGCCCTGGTCACCCTGAGCCAGGCCCAGGGCGTGCCCACCGAGGTGGCCCGCGAGCGCTATGTGCGCCACCTCGACCAAGAGCCCTCGCTGGTGGCCGCTGCGCGCTGGCTGTCCGGTGAGCAGTTGAGCCACGAGCAGTTCCACCCTCAGGTGCAACGTGCCCTGGACCACGCCGCCAAGCCGCTGATCCGCTACCGCTGTGCGGCCTGTGGCTTCGAAGCCAAGCAGTACTTCTGGCAATGCCCAGGCTGCCAATCCTGGGACAGCTACCCGGCCCAGCGCGTCGAAGAGCTTTGAGGCACCGCTGGGGCCAGGTCTGAAAGACTCTTGAACGGGTCTTTCAACTGCACACCATGGGGATGGTCATTGCGCGGCCTTGCAGGCGGTTAGCCAGCCTTTAATCAAAGGCTCAGCCAACCCTGGAGCGCCCCATGCCCTCTCTGTCGCCAGCCACCTTCCGGCCTGCCATCCGCACCCTGCTCAGCACCTGCGCCCTGAGCCTGTCTCTGGGCACACTGGCCCATGCCGAGTTGGAGATCAACCAAGCCACCGAGGCCCAACTCGACAGCCTGCTGCATGTGGGGCCGGCCCTGTCGCAAAAGATCCTGAGCCAGCGCCAGCAAAGCCCCTTCGCCGATTGGCCAGACCTGATTCGCCGCGTGCCCGGCATCGGCCCGCGCCGCGCTCGGCAGCTCTCACACCAAGGCCTGACGGTGCAGGGGCAAGCCTACCCCGGCACACCCCAGCCGGAAAGCGACAAGCCCTGATTCTGCTCAGCGCCCGAGGCTGCAAAGCCCGAGGCTGCGCCACATGAACACTGGGTCGATCAGTCGAGGGTGCCCCCGACCAGGGCGGCATCGTGCTGCCGGGCCAGCGCGGCCTCCAGAGCCGCCCGCACGGCCCTGGTTTGCAGGCCGATGGGCACACCCCGCGCCCCGGCCTCATCGGCGAACGGCGGCACGTGCATGAAGCCCCCGCGCAGGCCGGGGTGCTGCTCCAGGTAGTCACTCAACAGAAACAGCAGCTGGTTGCACACAAAGGTGCCGGCGGTATAAGACACGGCCGCCGGCGCGCCCACGGCCTGCATGGCCTGGGCCATGGCCTTCACCGGCAGGCGACTGCGCCAGGCCAGCGGGGCCTCGGGCAGGATGGGCTGATCCAGCGGCTGCTCACCCGCGTTGTCGGGGATGCGCGCATCCACCCAGTTCAGGGCCACCCGCTCCACGCACAGCTCGGTGCGCGAGGCCGCCAGGCCCAGCGCCATGACCAGCGCGGGCGCAGGCCCGGTCTCGATGGCCTGGCGCAGCATCGGCCAGGCCGTGCTGAACACACAAGGCAGTTGCAGCGCCTGCACGCGCTGCCCGCCGGCCAGCACGCAGCCATCCAGCTGGCGCGCCACCTCCCAGGAGGGGTTGATCGGGTCCCCACCAAAGGGCTCGAAGCCCGTGAGCAAGACCGTGACGGGCATGGTGGCGGGCCTCTTCAGCGGGCTGCGTCGGCCGGGCCGTAGCCGCCACCGCCGGGGGTCTGGATCTCGAACACATCGCCCGCCTTCATTTCGGCCTGGCCAATGTGCTCCAGTGTCTCGACACGGCCGTCGCTGCGCAGCACACGGTTCACGCCCACGGCACCGGCCTCGCCACCGGCCATGCCGAAAGCGCCGCGCAGACGGCCGTTGGACAGGATGCTGGCCGTCATGTCTTCCAGGAAGCGCAGGCGGCGCACGCCGCCATTGCCACCCTGCCAGCGCCCCGCCCCGCCCGAGCCCTGACGGATCTCGTAGCTCTCCAGGCGCACGGGGTAGCGGAACTCGAGCACCTCGGGGTCGGTCATGCGCGAATTGGTCATGTGGGTCTGGACCACGCTGGTGCCGTCGAAGCCGCCCGTGACCTGGCCTTGCGCATCGAACACCGCGCCGGCCCCGCTGCCGCCGCTGATGGTTTCGTAATACTGGTAGCGCGCATTGCCGAAGGTGAAGTTGTTCACCGTGCACTGGCTGGCCCCCATCAGGCCCAGGGCGCCGATCAGGGCGTTGGTGATGCAGGTGGAGGTTTCCACATTGCCCGCCACCACCGAGGCCGGCGGACGCGGGCTGAGCATCGAGCCCTCGGGGATGATCACCTTCAAGGGCTTCAGGCAGCCGGCGTTGAGCGGGATGTCGTCATCCACCAGGGTGCGGAACACATACAGCACCGCCGCCATGCAGACCGCCGTGGGGGCGTTGAAGTTGTTGATCTGCTGAGGGCTGGTGCCGGTGAAGTCGATCTCGGCGCTGCGCTCGGCCCCATTCACGCGGATGCTGACCGCGATCTGGGCGCCGTTGTCCAGCGGCAGGGTGAAGCGGCCGTCCTTGAGGCGGGTGATGGCACGGCGCACCGACTCTTCGGCGTTGTCCTGCACATGGCCCATGTAGGCCTGCACCACGTCCAGGCCGAACTGGGCCACCATCTTGCGCAGCTCTTGAACGCCTTTTTCGTTGGCGGCGATCTGCGCTTTCAAATCGGCCAGGTTCTGGGCGGGGTTGCGACTCGGGTATTCACCGCTTTGCAACAAAGCCACCATCTCGGCCTCGCGCAAGGCACCGCGATCGACCAGCTTGAAATTGTTGATCTGCACGCCCTCTTCTTCGATGCGGGTCGAGAACGGAGGCATCGAGCCGGGCGTGATGCCCCCGATGTCGGCGTGGTGCCCGCGCGAGCCCACGTAGAACAGCGGCTGCTCGTCGGCCGCCTGGCCCAGGTAGACCGGGGTGATCACGGTCACATCGGGCAGGTGGGTGCCGCCATGGTAGGGGTCGTTCAGGGCGTACACATCACCGGTCTGCATGCGGCCGGCGTTCTCGCGGATGACGGTCTTGATGCTCTCGCCCATCGAGCCCAGGTGCACCGGCATGTGCGGGGCATTGGCGATCAGGTTGCCCGCGGCGTCGAACAAGGCGCAGCTGAAATCCAGCCGCTCTTTGATGTTCACCGAGTAGGCGGTGTTCTGCAATTGCAGGCCCATCTGCTCGGCGATGTTCATGAACAGGTTGTTGAACACCTCCAGCAGCACCGGATCGGCCGTGGTGCCGGCCGCGTAGGTGATGGCGCGGGCTTCGCGGCGCTCCAGCACCAGGTGGTCCAGCGCCGTCAGCGTGGCCTCCCAGCCCGGCTCGACGATGGTGGTGGCGTTCTTCTCGGCAATGATGGCCGGCCCCGGGATCACATCGCCGGGGCGCAGGTCTTCACGCACCACCAGCGCGGCGTCGTGCCACTGGGCGCCCGAGTACATGCGCACCGTTTCGCGGCGCGGCACCTCGCGCACCGGGTTCAGGGCGTGCTGCGGCTCGGCGGGTGCGTCGCCCGCCACCACCGACTCGACCGACACGGCCTCGACCACCAGGCCCTTGCCGGCCATCAGGAAGGCGAAGCGCTGCCGGTAGGCCTGCTCGAAGCCGGCCTGGATGCCGGCCAGGGTCTGCTCGACCGATTCACCAGGCCGGTAGGCCACCACCAGGGCCGAGTCACTGCCTTCGTAGCGCACATGAACACGGCGGTGCGTGGTGATGCCACCGGCGCTGACCTGCTGGCGGCCCAGCTCGGCCTCGGCGCCCTGGGCCAGGGCGTCCAGCCGGGCCTGGATGTCGGTCAAGGCCTCGGCCTGCAGGCGCAACTCGACCGCCTGCTCGCGGATCAGGCTCTGATCGGCCAGGCCCATGCCGTAGGCCGACAACACGCCAGCCAGGGGGTGCACAAACACCCGCGTCATGCCCAGTGCATCGGCCACCAGGCAGGCGTGTTGCCCACCGGCACCGCCAAAGCACTGGAGGGTGTAGCGGGTCACGTCGTAGCCCCGGGCCACCGAGATCTTCTTGATCGCATTGGCCATCTGCTGCACGGCGATCTGGATGAAACCCTCGGCCACTTCCTCGGCCGTGCGGCCGGCGCGTTGGGCCAGCTCGGCAAAGCGCTGCTGCACCACCTCGGCGTCCAGCCGCTCATTGGCCTGCGGGCCGAACACCGACGGGAAGTAGCGCGGCTGCACCTTGCCCACCATCACGTTCGCATCGGTCACGGCCAGCGGGCCGCCGCGGCGGTAGCTGGCCGGGCCCGGGTTGGCCCCGGCGCTTTCAGGGCCCACGCGGAAGCGTGCACCATCAAACTGCAGGATCGAGCCGCCACCGGCCGCCACCGTGTGGATGCTCATCATGGGCGCGCGCATGCGCACCCCGGCCACCTGGGTTTCGAACTCACGCTCGAACTCGCCTTGCAAGCCGCCCCGGAAGTGGCTCACGTCGGTCGAGGTGCCGCCCATGTCAAAGCCGATCACGTCGTCGTGCCCCGCCAGGCCGGCGGTGCGGGCCATGCCCACGATGCCCCCGGCCGGGCCGGACAGAATCGCGTCCTTGCCCTGGAACACATGGGCATCGGTCAGGCCGCCCGACGATTGCATGAAGAACAGGCGCACGCCCGGCATCTCCGAGGCCACCTGGTCCACATAGCGGCGCAGGATGGGCGACAGGTAGGCATCGACCACCGTGGTGTCGCCCCGGCTCACGAACTTCATCAGCGGGCTGGTTTCGTGCGAGCTGCTGATCTGCGTGAAGCCGATGGCGCTGGCCAGCGCCTGGGCGGCTTTTTCGTGGGCGGTGTAGCGGTAGCCGTGCATGAAGACAATCGCCACGCTGCGCAGCCCCCGGTCGTAGGCAGCCTGCAGATCGGCCCGCAGCCGGGCCTCGTCCAGCGGCTGCACCAGTTCGCCCTGGGCGCCCACACGCTCGTCGGCTTCGATGACCTCGGTGTACAGCAGCTCGGGCAGCACGATGTGGCGATCGAACAGGCGCGGTCGGTTCTGGTAGGCGATGCGCAGGGCATCACGAAAGCCACGCGTGGTCACCAGCAGCGTGGCTTCGCCCTTGCGCTCCAGCAGGGCATTGGTGGCCACGGTGGTGCCCATCTTCACGCACTCGACCTGCTCGGGCGTGATCGGCTCGCCGGCCTTCAGGCCCAGCAAGTGGCGGATGCCGGCCACCGCCGCGTCGCGGTACTGCTCAGGGTTCTCGGACAGCAGCTTGTGCGTGACCAGGGTGAAGCCTCCGTCAGCCAGCGGCTTGCGCGCCACGATGTCGGTGAAGGTGCCTCCACGGTCGATCCAGAATTGCCAGCGATTGGGGGTGGGCGAAACAGTGGCTTGCATGGTCAGAAGTCGGCTTCAAAGGGGTTGATGAAGGGGGCTTGCGCCAGCGCCCGTTCGCCCAGCAGGCGGCGGGATTGCAGCAAGGTGCTCAATTGCCAGCCCGTGGCATCGGCCACGGCCTGGGCATAGGGGGGCAGGTTGGTGCATTCAAGCACCACCTGGCGCAAATCGGGGGCGCGGGCCTGCAGCGCCTGGGCGGCCTGCACCACTTCGAGGCGGGCACGGGCTTCATCGAGCGCCACGCCATTGCCCAGGATCGAGGTCACAAAATGCCCGTCTTCAGGCAGATCCTGCAGCAACACATCGCTCAGGCGGCTCTCTGGCACACCGGCCGCCAGCAGGTGCTCGGGGCCCAGCCGATCGGCCCGGATGGTCAGCACGCCCACCCGGGGCTGACGGCGCAACAGCGCCGGCAGGGCCAGCAGACTGGAGCTCAGCACCGGCACAGCAACCGAGGCCTGCAGCTGCGCCTGCAGCAGCACCAGAAAGCCGCAGCTGGTGGTGATGGCATCGGCGCCTTCGGCCACCAGGCTGCGCGCCGCGGCCACAAAACGGTCGGCCAGCCCGCTGGCCTGCAGGGCCTGCGCCGAGCACACCACCTGGGCCGGCACGGCGCCTGGCACCACCTGGGTGATCACCGGCCAGGGGTAGCTGTCGGGCCGCCCCAGATCGCCTGACAGGCGCGGGAAGCGCGTGTCCAGCAGGATCAGGCCAAGCCGCCGCTGGGCTGCCATGGGGTTCACAGCGAGGCCGCCGCCCGGGCCGCCTGGTCGTACATGCCCGACAGCACGCGCAGCAGCCGGGCCAGGTCGCCGATGTCCCGATTCAGTGCATCGTCGGCCTGCAAGGCACCAATCAGGCACGACTCGCGGATCTCGCGGTAGCGGGCCACCCGGGCCAGCCCCTCCTCGGTGCAGGCATAGGTCACTTCCTTGCCGTTCTTGCTGGCCATCACCACGCCCAGGTTCTGCAGCTTCTTGAGCGAGTAATTGATGAGGTGGGTGTCTTCGACATTCATGATGAAACAGATGTCGGCCAGGCGCTTGTTGCGCGCCCGATGCGTAACGTGGTGTAACACCAATACATCGAGCGGCGTCAGGTCCTGCAGGCCGGCTGCACTCATGCAGTGCACGATCCAGCGGTGGAACGCATTGCCGGCCACCACCAGCCCGAATTCGAATTCGCTCATCTCGGCGCTCTGTTCTGAAACCAGGTGCGCAGAGGACACAATGAGGGCGCGCTCGGTGGCGCCCGTGGGGGGAGCGGTGGGCTTGGCTGTCATGGTCATCCTCCCAGCTGGCATTGATGTTGCATGCTCAGATTGTAGGCAGCACAATGACAATTTACCAACGTTTTATTGACGTTAAGTAATAACCCCCATGAAGGCGACCTGCCGGCCGATTACATTCACGTCAAACTTTTTTCCGGAGCACACATGAAGCGTCGCTATTTCTCTTTCACGGCTCTCAGTTTGGTGCTGGCCTCGGGCGCCACCATGGCGCAGACCAAGTGGGACCTGCCCACGGCCTACCCTGCCAACAACTTCCACGTCGAAAACCTGAGCCACTTCGCGCAGGACGTGGACAAGGCGACTGGCGGCAAGCTCAAGCTCACCGTGCACGCGAACGCCTCGCTGTTCAAGGCCAACGAAATCAAGCGCGCCGTGCAAGGCGGCCAGGCCCAGATCGGCGAAATCCTGCTGGCCAACTTCGAGAACGAAAACCCCATCTACGGCACCGACGGCGTGCCCTTCCTGGCCTCGTCGTACGCCGAGTCCAAGCGCCTGTATGACGCGCAAAAGCCCGTGCTGGAAAAGCTGCTCAACGCCCAGGGCATGAAGCTGCTCTACACCGTGCCATGGCCCCCGCAAGGCATCTACACCAAGAAGGAAATCGCCTCGGTGGCCGATCTGCGCGGCATCAAGTGGCGCGCCTACAGCCCGGCCACCGCCAAGGTGGCTGAGCTGATCGGCGCCCAGCCCGTGACCATCCAGGCTGCCGAGCTGTCGCAGGCCCTGGCCACAGGCGTGATCGAAAGCTACATGAGCTCGGGCTCCACAGGCTACGACTCCAAGACCTACGAAAGCCTGAAGTACTGGTACGACACCCAGGCCTGGTTGCCCAAGGACGCGATCATCGTCAACAAGAAGTCGTTCGACGCGCTGGACCCGGCCACCCAGGCCGCCGTCACCAAGGCCGCTGCCGAGGCTGAAACCCGCGGCTGGGCCCTGAGCCAGGAAAAGAACGACTGGTACAAGAAGGCCCTGACCGAGAAAGGCATGAAGATCATGCCGCCGCCGGCCAAGCTGACCGCCGACCTGAAGCAGGTGGGTGACATCATGCTGAGCGACTGGATCAAGAAGGCCGGCCCGGACGGTGAAGCCATCATTGCCGCCTACCGCAAGTCCGCCCCTGCGGCCAAGAAGTGATGCGACGCTTTCTCGATCGCCTCTACATTGCCTCCGGCGCCCTGGGCGCCGCGTTCATCGCGCTGATCTGCGTGCTGATGATCACGCAGAGCGTGCTGCGTGAATTCGGCGTGCGCACCGGCGCCATGAACGACGTGGTGGCCTGGTTCTGCGCCGCGGCCGCCTTCTTCGCCATGCCCCATGCCTTCAAGCATGGTGACTTTGTGCGCGTGACGCTGCTGCTGGAGAAAGTGCCCAGCCGCCAGCGCCGCATGCTGGAGATCATCTCGCTGGTGATCGGCTCGGTGGCCACGGCTTACCTGGCCTGGTCGGCCTGCCAGTTCACCTACGAGAGCTGGGAGTTCAACGACATCGCCCAGGGCCTGCTGCCCATCCCGATGTGGATCCCGCAGATGAGCTTTGCCATCGGCTCGGTGTTGTTGCTGGTGGCCGTGGTGGACGAACTGGTGATCGTGCTGCGCGGCGGCGTGCCCACCTTTGTGCGCGAGGTCGAAGAGCGCCATGCGCGCGGCGATTTCTCGTCCGAAGTCTGAGCCCCCTCCCCTCCAACAAGAAAGTACAACATGGATATTTTGATGGTGGGTGGCATCTTGCTGCTGCTCATGATGGTGCTGCTCTCGGGCGGCGTCTGGATCGCCATGACGCTGGCCATCTGCGGCTGGGTCGGTCAGGCCTTCTTCACCAGCACGGCGCCGGGCAAGAACCTGTTCTCGGCCTTCTGGGAGAGCAATGCCAGCTGGGAGCTGGCCGCCCTGCCCCTGTTCATCTGGATGGGTGAGATCCTGTTCCGGACCAAGCTCAGCGAAGAGATGTTCGAGGGCCTGCGCCCCTGGCTCAACCGCGTGCCCGGCCGCCTGATGCACACCACCATCCTGGGGTGCGGCATCTTCGGCTCGGTGTCGGGCTCGTCGGCCGCCACCTGCGCCACGATCTCGAAAGTGGCGCTGCCCGAACTCATGAAGCGCGGCTACGACGAAAAGCTGGCCCTGGGCTCGCTGGCCACCGCCGGCACGCTGGGCATTCTGATCCCACCCTCGATCACCATGGTGGTGTATGCGGTGGCGGCTGATGCCTCGATCATCCGCATCTTCCTGGCGGGCTTTCTGCCGGGCTTTCTGCTGATGGGTCTGTTCTCGGGCTACATCGGCTGGTGGAGCCTGCGCAACCCCGACAAGGTGCCCGCCGCCGACCCGCCCAGCAGCTTCATGCAGAAGCTGCGCCAGTCAGGCAACCTGATCCCTTGCGCGGCCCTGATCGTGTTCATCTGCTGGGTGCTGATTGCCGGCTATGCCACTGCCACCGAATGCGCGGCCTATGGCGTGGTGGGTTCGCTGGGCCTGGCCCTTTGGAGCCGCTCGCTGACCTGGCAGAACTTCAAGGAAGGGCTGATGGGCACCACGCGCACCAGCTGCATGATCATGTTCATCCTGGCGGGTGCCGCCTTTCTGACCAAGACCATGGCCTTCACCGGCATCCCGCGTGAACTGGCCGAGTGGGTCGAGTCGATGCACCTGTCGCCCTTTGCGCTGATCAGCGTGCTGGTGGTGGTGTACCTGGTGCTGGGCACGGCCCTGGACGGCATCAGCATGATCGTGCTCACCAGCGCGGTGGTGCTGCCCATGATCCAGAAGGCCGGCTTCGATCTGGTCTGGTTCGGCATCTTCATCGTGCTCCTGGTGGAAATCGCCGAGGTCACGCCGCCGGTGGGCTTCAACCTGTTCGTGCTGCAGAACATGACGGGCAAGGACAGCAACGTGATCGCCAAGGCCGCGATCCCGTTCTTTGCCTGCCTGGTGGTGTGCATCGTGTTGATCACGGTGTTCCCCGACATCGTCACCATCCTGCCCGACCTCGTGATGGGCAAAGAGAAGTAGACCCGCCGCCCCCCGGGCCTGGTCAGCAGCCCCGCGTCGCCCCCCAGGCGGCCTGGGGCTGTTTGCTTTGAGGCCCACACCGCACCAAGGCTGTCATGGCCCTGGCATGGTTCTGGCAGATTCTTTTCCGTTGATTCCACCTTCCCGACTTCGCATGACCCAACTCATCGCATCGCCCACCCGCCCCAGTCTGAGCCCCAAGCTCCACCCGAGCCCACTGAGCCACAGCCAGGGGCCCACGGGTCAGCCCCCCACCCCCACACGGCATGGCTTCAGCATCGGTCAGAAGCTGGGCCTGAGCTTTGGCCTGCTGGGCCTGGCCGTGGCCTTGTTGGGGGCCACCACCTGGTTGACCGGCGACGCCACCACCGCCCAGGCCCAGCGCCTGGCGCAACAGCGCTGGCCGCTGGAGCGTGCCGTGCGCGACTGGAAAACCCAGTCGATCAAGCTGGGCGAACTGGCCCTGCGGGCCACGGGCTCGAACGATGTGTTTCCGGTGGCCAATGAAATGCGCGGCGAGGCTCAGCGCGACGACACGCTGGTCCAATCGATCCAGCAGCAGGCGGGCAGCGCCGACAGCGCCACCCAGCAGGCCGTGGACAGCGCCCTGAAGCAGCGGACCGCCTATGTGCAGCTGCGCCAGCAACTGGTGCAGAACGCGCTGGAGTCGAAGGTGATCAGCCAGAAGGAGATCAGTGACCACGCCGCGGCACTGAAGAGCTACCTGGCCAGCCTGGACACCCTGCTCGGCCTGTCGGAAGCCAGTGCCCGTGCCGATGCCGACAGCATGATCGGCAATGCCCAGCGCGCCCAGTGGATCAGCGCCATCGCCGTCACTGCCGTGCTGCTGCTGGCAGCGGCCTGCGCCTGGCTGCTGCGCCGCTCCATCGTGCAGCCACTGGCCGAGGCCTCACGCGCCGCGGCCCGGGTGGCCGCTGGCGATCTGACGGTGCGCATGGACCACCAGCGCCAGGACGAGATCGGCAGCCTGCTGCAGGCCCTGAACCAGATGGTGGGTGCCCTCAACCGGGTGGTGGTGGACGTGCGCGATGCAGGCGAGGCCATCCACACGGCAAGCGCCGAAGTGGCCCTGGGCAACCAGGACCTGAGCCAGCGCACCGAGCACACGGCCAGCCGGCTGCAAGAGACGGCCGCCAGCATGGACCAGCTCAGCCACATGGTGGGCACCCATGCGGGCAACACCCACCAGGCCACGGCCTTGGTGCGCACCGCCACCGAAGTGGCCGGGCGCGGGGGTGCCGTGGTGCAGCAGGTGGTGGACACCATGAACGAGATCCAGACGCGCAGCCAGAAGATTGGTGAGATCGTGGGCCTGATCGATGGCATTGCCTTCCAGACCAACATCCTGGCCTTGAACGCGGCCGTCGAGGCGGCCCGGGCCGGCGAGCAGGGCCGCGGCTTCGCCGTGGTGGCCGGTGAGGTGCGCAGTCTGGCCCAACGCAGCGCGACCGCCGCCCACGAAATCAAGAACCTGATCGGCGCCAGCGTCGAGAAGGTGCGCGACGGCACCGCCCTGGTCGGCACCGCGGGCAGCACCATGAGCGAGCTGGTGGGCAGCGTGCAGCAAGTCAGCACCCTGATGGCCGAGATCAGCGCCGCCACGGCCGAGCAGACGCAGGAACTGCAGCGGGTGAGTTCGGCCATCGGCGAGCTGGATCAGATGACCCAGCAGAACGCGGCCCTGGTGGAGCAAGGCGCCGCTGCCGCCCAGAGCCTGACCGAGCAGGCCACCCGCCTGAGTGGCTCGATGGCTCAGTTCACCCTGCAGACGGGCCGCTGACCCGCACGCTTCACAGGGGACGGGTCAGGTACACCGCTTCGCGCCCCACCACCGGGGCGCGGGTGGGCATCATCACCGTGCAGTCGTCGCACAGGGCCCGGATCTCGTGCGGGCCATCGCGGGCGATCAGCTCGCCCTCGGCAAAGCTTTCAAAGCCGACCAGGGGCCGCGTGAAGGCGAAATCGGAGGTCTGCACCAGGCAGGTCTGGAGCAACTCGTAGCGCCGGGGCTGGGGTCGATGGGCAGGAACGCTGGCCGCCTCGATCAGACCGAAGTGCGCCAGAAAGCCCAGGGCCGCCGCGGTGGCGGTGTCGGCCGCCGATTGCAGAAAGTGCTGGCCGCATTCCACCACCAAGGCGGCGCCAGCATCGCTGTCGGCCTCGCCATGGCGCCCGTGCTGGATCAGCGGGGTGCCCGAGCCCAGGCCGCTGGGCATCACCATGTGCACCGGTGGCAAGCCCACGGCCAAGGCCACCTCGGCGTTGCGTGCATAGGCCGGGTAGACCCAGAAGGGCTGCACGTCCTGGCTGGTGGAGTGGATGTCCAGAATGTGATCGGCCGCGGCCACCACCGGCCGCAGTTCGCGGGCGCGGCGCAGCTCGGGGCTGTCGTCGCTGCCTTCGAGCTCGGCGGCCGACCAGACGCGGTTGAGGTTGTGCACCAGTTGGCGGCTCTCGAAGGGCCGCTCGATGTCGAAGCTCTCGTAGGCGGCCACGTTGGCAAACGACACGGTCAGCGTGCCCCGCAGGGGGCGCACGCTGCTGTCCAGCAAATGGGTGGCGGCCACCATGCCGCACAGCTCATTGCCGTGGGTCAGCGCATTGATCAGCACATGCGGGCCGGGCTGGCCCGACTCGAAGCGGTGCACGTAGTCGATGCCCACATTGCCTTGCCGGTAGGCGCTGAGATCGCGCGGCAGCACCTCGAACACCGGCCCTGCGGCCTGCTTGGAATCGCTCATCTTGAAAACCCCTGTTGACGGAGAAAACACCGGCCTCAGCGGCGCGCCTGCATGTGGTCGCGCTGCGCCAGTTGCGGAAAGCCCTTGAACCACAAGGCGGCCACCAGCACGGTACCCACCCCGCCCAAGACCACCGAGCCCACCGGGCCCAGCAAGGCAGCCGTGGCCCCCGATTCGAACTCGCCCAGTTGGTTGCTGGCCCCGATGAACACCGAGTTGACCGCGCTCACGCGGCCGCGCATGGCGTCCGGGGTTTCGAGTTGCACCAGGGTCTGGCGCACCACCACGCTGACCATGTCGGCTGCACCGGAGACGGCCAGTGCCGCCAGCGACAGCCACAGGCTGGTGGACACACCGAACACCAGCGTGGCCAGGCCGAACACGGCCACGGCCAGCAGCAGCTTGCGCCCCACATGGCGGTCCATGGGCCAACGGGTGAGCAGCACCGACATCAGCAGGGCCCCGGCGGCGGGCGCCGCACGCAGCAAGCCCAGGCCCCAGGGCCCGACATGCAGCACATCCTTGGCATAGATCGGCAGCAAGGCCACGGCACCGCCCAGCAACACCGCGAACAGGTCGAGCGACACCGCCCCCAACACCACCTTGCGCTCCCAGATGAATCGCACCCCGGCCATCAGCGTGCCCAGGGAGACCGGCTCTTGCGGCGGTGGATCGTGCTCATAGTGCACGCGCAGGATCTGCACGATGCCCAGCGCAAACAGGGCCGCACAACACAGGTACACCGCGGTGGCGCCGGCCACGAAGATCACCCCGCCCAGCGCCGGGCCGCCAATGATGGCGGCCTGCATGCCGGCCGACGAGAAGGCCATGGCCCGCGGCAGCATGGCGGGCGGCACCAGCACGGGGGTGAGGGCCTGCTGGGCCGGCATCTGGAAGGCGCGGGCCGTGCCCAGCACCACCGACAGCCACAGCAGCCAGTCGCGGCTGACCCAGCCGCCCAGCGTGGCCACCACCAGCACCGCAGCGACCAGGCCCTGGGCCAGCACGCAGGCAGCCACGATGCGGGCGCGGTGCACGCGGTCGGCCACATGGCCGGCCACCAGGGTCAACAGGAGTGCGGGGAGAAACTGGTACAGCCCCACCAGGCCCAGGTCCCAGGCCTGGCCGGTCAGCTCGTACATCTGCCAGCCCACGGCCACCATGAGCATCTGATTGCCCGTGGTGGCACTGAGCCGCGTGAACCAGAACCGGATGAAGGCGCGCTGTTGCAACAGCTCGGAAAAACGGGGCGCGCCTGCAGCGCCGGCCCCTGCAGCCGCATTTGTCATGGGTGGCAGCATAGCAGTCAACTGCCCTGTGGCGCCTACGCAAAAACCGTTGTGCACCGCACATAAAACGCATAAAGCAGCGGCACAATGATTCTCCATGGAAGCCAATACCCAACTCAATGACCGTCGCCTGGCTGATGCCTGGGCCGAACTGCAAAACCACGCCAACAACGGCTATTCGCTCGACGAAGACGCCTACCGTCTGGCCTTCGCAGACCCGGAGTTCCTGCTGCGCCGCGAAACGCGGGGCATCCGCTTCCAGCTGGAGATGCTCAAGCCTGATCTGGCCCATGCGGCCCAGGGCATCAACAACACGGTGGTGGTGTTCGGCAGCGCCCGCTACCTGGCGCCCGATGAGGCCCAGGCCGCGCTCGACAAGGCCCAGGCCGCTGGCGAGCCGCGGGCCATCGCCCGCGCCGTGCAGGCGGTGCGCAACGCACGCTACTACGACCTGGCCCGGCAGTTCGCCCGCCTGGTGGCCGCCGAGAGCGACAAGCGCCCCAAGGAAGACCGGCTCTACATCTGCACCGGCGGCGGCCCCGGCATCATGGAAGCCGCCAACCGTGGCGCGCACGACATGGGCGCTCTGAACGTGGGGCTGAACATCGCCCTGCCCCACGAGCAAAAAGGCAACCCCTACATCTCGCCCAGCCTGTGCTTCAAGTTCCACTACTTCGCGCTGCGCAAGATGCATTTCATGATGCGCGCCAAGGCGCTGGTGGCCTTCCCCGGGGGCTTCGGTACACTGGACGAGCTGTTCGAAGTGCTGACCCTGGTGCAGACGCGCAAGGCCAAGCCGGTGCCCATCGTGCTGTTCGGCACCGACTACTGGAAGCGCCTGATCAACTTTGACGTGATGGTCGAGGAAGGCACCATCTCGGAGGAAGACCTGGCCTTGTTCCACTTCGCCGACGAGCCGCTGCAGGCCTGGCAGCAGATCCAGGCCTTCTACGGGCTGTGAGCCACCGGCAAGGGGTCAGGGCGCGCGGCCAGCCCCTTGCAGCGCTGGGGCCATCAAGCGTGATGGTCCTGGCCCCGCATGCCCCAGGCCAGCTTGGAGCCTGCGCCGACCAGCAGGCCCGAGGCCCAGAACACCGAACCCACCCCGACCAGCGCACCGGCCGAGCCGAACAGCATGGGCATCAGCACGCTGGAGGCATTGATGGTCATGAGGCGCAGGCCCAGGGCCTCGCCGTGCCGGTCGTGCGGCGTGATCTGGTGCAGGGTGCTCATGATCATGGGCTGCACCGAACCCAGGGCAAAGCCCGCCAGCACCGAGCACAGGCCCATGGCCCAGGGCCCTTGCAGCAAGGGGTAGACGCCGAACAGCAAGGCGGTGGTCAGCATGGCCGACATGATCACGGCCCACTCGTGCACCCGCTCGGCAAACAGGGGCAGCAACACCCGCACGCCTGAGGCCGACACGGCAAACGCCCCCAGGATGGTGCCGATCACCGAGGCGCTGAGCCCGCGTTCGTGGCCCAGCAAGGGCACCACGAAGGTGTGCACGTCCCAGCAGGAGGACAGGCACCAGTTGATCAACAGCAGGCGCCTGAAGCCCACATCGCGCAACAGCACCCAGGCCGGCCGGCGCCGGTGTTCGGGCACCTGCTCGACCGCGGGCAGGGCCCGCACCGAGCGCGACCACCACCAGGACATCAAGGGCAGAAACGCCATCAGGCCGAAGGCGGCCCGAAAGCCGAAGTGGTCGATCATCAGGCCAGCAAAGAAAGGCCCGACGAAGTTGGACACCGCCGGGCCCAGCGACAGCCAGCTGAAGACCTTCTTGAGCTCGGTCGGGCCCTCGGCCAGTCGCCCCACGTGGCGCTGCAAGGCAATGACGGCAGCCCCTGCGGCACCGCCCGTGCACAGGGCGGCCAGACACAGTGAGGCGAAATGCGGCCAGGCCACGGCCACGGCCGAGCCCGCAAACGACACGCCCACGCAGAGGGCCAGGGGCCTGTGCAGACCATGGCGGTCGGCAAAGCGGCCCGCGGGCAAGGCCAGAAACACCTGGGTCAGGGCAAACAAGGCCAGCAGCACCCCCACCGAGGCCGCGCTGTAGCCCTGTTGCAAGGCCAGCAAGGGCGTGGCCATGCGCATGCCGGCCATGGCGGCATGGATGCAGACCTGGGCGGTGATGAGCCGGGCCAGCTCCTGATTGAGACGCCGCTTCAAGTGGGGCCCTCCGCCGCATCCGGGGCGTCTGGCGCCTGCAGCGCCTCGGGCTGGGCGAGCTCAGGCAACCAGCGCGCGGCCTCGGGCTCGGGCAGAGCCTCGACCTTCTTGAGGGCTCGGTTCATGACGTTGCTGCGGGTCTGGGCCCGGTCCAGGGTGTTGAGCACGGTCTGGGTCTGCTCCTTGACCTTGCTGAGCACCTCGCCGAACTTGTTGAATTCGGTCTTGACGGCCCCCAGCACCTGCCAGACCTCGCTGGAACGCTTTTCGAGTGCCAGCGTGCGAAACCCCATCTGCAGTGAATTGAGCATGGCCATCAGCGTGGTCGGGCCGGCCAGGGTGATGCGGTGCTCACGCTGCAGCACCTCGATCAGGCCGGGGCGGCGCAACACCTCGGCATACAGGCCTTCGGAGGGCAGGAACAGGATGGCGAAGTCAGTGGTGTGCGGCGGCTCAATGTACTTCTCGGCAATCGAGCGCGCCTCGGTGCGGATGCGCAGCTCCAGGGCGCGAGCGGCCAGCTCGGCCGCCGGGGCGTCGGCGCGCTGCTGGGCGTCGAGCAGGCGCTCGTAATCCTCGTTGGGGAACTTGGCGTCGATCGGCAGCCACAGCGGCGCCCCGTCCTCGGCCCGCCCAGGCAGGCGGATGGCAAAGTCCACCGGGTTGCGGCTGCCGGGGCGGGTGACCACCTGCTCGGCGTACTGGTCGGGGGCCAGCACCTGCTCCAGCAAGGCGGCCAGCTGCGCCTCACCGAACATGCCCCGGGTCTTGACGTTGGTGAGCAGGTGTTTGAGGTCGCCTACACCCTGGGCCAGGGTGTGCATCTCGCCCAGGCCCTTGTGCACCTGATCGAGGCGATCGGCCACTTGCTTGAAGCTCTGGCCGAGTCGGGTTTCGAGGGTGCTTTGCAGTTTCTCGTCGACGGTCTGCCGCATCTCGTCGAGTTTGGCGGCATTGCTTTGCTGCAGCTGGGCCAGCGCGGCCTCCAGGGTGGCACGCAGCTCGCCCAGGCGGCGGGCATTGGACTCGCTCAGGCCCTGCACTTGCTGGGCCAGGGTGTCGGTGAGCAATTTCTGCAGCAGGGTGAGTTGCTGCGCAAAGGCATCGAGCTGGGCGTTCTGGCTGCGGGTGGCCTCGGCGCCCTGGCGCAGCAGGGTCTGCTGGAAGGTGGCCAGCGACTGGCTCAGCTCCTGGCGGGTGCCGCGGGCGCTGTCGGCCAGCTCACGCCGCAGCTCGCGCTCGGTGCGCTCGGCGCTGCTGCTGATGGCCGCCAACACGGCCTCAGATGAGTTGGCCGGGCGCCGCAACACCGCCACCAGCAGCGTCAGCAGCAGGGCCAGCAGCAGGCCATACAGCCCCCCGAAGATCCACAGGTCCAAGTCGTCGCTCGCTCTCTGCTCAGGCGGCCAGCACGGCCGGGTTCAGCGGGGTCAGGGGCTTGCCATGCACCAGGTAGCCGATCAGGTTGTCGGCGGCCAGGTTGGCCATGGCCAGGCGGGTCTTGAGGGTGGCGCTGGCGATGTGCGGCGTGAGCACCACGTTGGGCACGGCGAGCAGATCCGGGTGCACCTTGGGCTCGCCCTCGAACACGTCAAGGCCGGCCGCGGCGATACGGCGCTCGCGCAAGGCCACAGCCAGTGCGGCGTCGTCAACGATGCCGCCCCGCGCGATGTTGATCAGCGTGGCCGTGGGCTTCATCAAGCCCAGTTCGGGCGCGCCGATGGTGTGGTGCGAGGCCGCGCTGTAGGGCACCACCAGCACCACATGGTCGGCGCTGCGCAGCAGTTCTTCTTTGCCCACGTAGCGTGCCTTGCAGTCGGCTTCGAGCTCGGGCGACAGGCGCGAACGGTTGTGGTAGATCACGTCCATGCCAAAGCCGAAGGCGCCCCGGCGGGCGATGCCCTGGCCGATGCGGCCCATGCCGATGATGCCGAGGGTGCTGCCATGCACCTCGGTGCCGGCAAACATGTCGTAGCTCCAGCGGGTCCACTCGCCACGGCGCAGATAGTGCTCGCTCTCGGTCACACGGCGGGCGGTGGCCATGAGCAGGGCAAAGCCGAAATCCGCCGTGGTTTCGGTCAGCACATCGGGGGCGTTGGTGCCCAGCACGCCACGGGCGGTCATGGCCTCGACATCGAAGTTGTTGAAGCCCACAGCCATGTTGGCGCAGATCTTGAGGGCCGGGCAGGCGGCCAGCAGGCCCGCATCGATGCGCTCGCTGCCGGTGGTGAACACGCCCTGCTTGTCGGCCAGCCGGGCCTTCAGTTCATCGGGGGTGAACAGGGTGTCGGCCTGGTTGGCCTCGACCTCGAAGTGGGCGCTGAGGCGCTCCAGGGTTTCGGGGAAGATGGCGCGGGCCACAAGAATCTTGGGTTTGGACATGGCGATGGGCTTGCTGACGACGGACAGGCGGTTGGGCAAAAAACGGTGCTGGCCCGGCATCAGGCCCGGTCAGCACCCCGAGAACGGCTGGATTCAGGGAGGCGCGATCTCGAACACTTGGCGCAGGTAGGCCAGGTATTTCTCGTCATCGCACATGTTCTTGTTGGGGCTGTCGGACAGCTTGGCCACGGGCTGGCCATTGCAGCGGGTCATCTTGATGACGATCTGCAGGGGCTCGCAGCCCAGGTCGTTGGTCAGGTTGGTGCCGATGCCGAAGGCCAGCAGACATCGGCCGCGGAACTGCTGGTACAACTCGATGGTGCGCGGAATGGTCAGGCCGTCGCTGAAGATCAGGGTCTTGGTGCCGGGGTCGACACGGTTGTTGCGGTAGTGCTCGATCAGGCGCTCACCCCAGGCGAAGGGGTCTCCGCTGTCGTGACGCGCGCCGTCGAACAGCTTGCAGAAATACATATCGAAGTCGCGCAGGAAGGCATTGATGCCATAGACATCGCTGAGCGCAATGCCCAGGTCGCCGCGGTACTCCTTGGCCCACGATTCGAAGCCGAACACCTGGCTGTCGCGCAGGCGCGGCCCCAGGGCCTGGCAGGCCTGCAGGTATTCGTGGGCCATGGTGCCCAGCGGGGTGATGCCCAGGCGCATGGCGGCCAGCACATTGCTGGTACCGGCAAACTGGTGGCCCAGGCGGCTGTTGAGCACGCGCAGCACCTCTTCATGCCAGGCTCGCGAAAAGCGGCGCCGGGTGCCGTAGTCGGCGATCTTGAGGTTGGACAGGCCTTCGCCCTGGAGCTGGGCGATCTTCACATCGAGGCGGCGCCGGCCTTCCGGGAAGTCGGGCACGGGCTGGGTGTTGCGGAAGTACACCTCGTTGACGATGGCCAGCACCGGGATCTCGAACAGGATGGTGTGCAGCCAGGGCCCGCGGATGGTGATGTCGATCTCGTCGCTGGGCAGCGGCGTGATGGTGATGTACTTCTCGTTGAGCCGGAAAAGCCCCAGAAAATCGACAAAGTCGCTCTTGATGAAGCGCATCGAGCGCAAATAAGCCAGCTCGGCGTCCTGGAACTGCAGGCTGCACAGCGAGCGGATCTCATCGCGGATCTCGTTGGCATAGCGGGCCAGGTTGATGCCAGGATTGCGGCACTTGAAGCGGTACTCGACCTGAGCCCCCGGAAACTGGTGCAGCACCACCTGCATCATGGTGAACTTGTACAGGTCGGTGTCGAGAAGGCTGGTGATGATCATGGTGTGTCGCGGCTGGCCTGCCGCTGCGGTTCGAGGTGCATCGGGCCAGGGGCCACAGTGCACGGCGGGGAATCAGTCTCTGTTGTCGTGAGGGGCTCAAGGCCCTTGCCAACCCTCATTGTGGCACCTGCAGACAGGCCTGCGCCGAGCGGGCCTGCGCGATGGGCCAAGGCGGCCTTGCCGGGCTGCGAACGCCTGCGGCACGGCCCCTGCCCCTCAACGCTGCAGACCGGTCAGAACGGCACGCAAGGACTCGGGCACGGGCACCGGACGGCGGGTCTCGCGATCCACATAGACGTGCACGAAATGGCCTTTGGCCGCGCACAGGTCTTCGCCCTCGGCAAACAGACCCACCTCATAGCGCACGCTGGACCCGCCCAGCCGGGCCACACGGATGCCGGCCTCGATGTTCTGCGGGAAGGCCAGGGGGGCAAAGTAATTGCACTGGGTTTCGATCACCAGACCGATGGTGCTGCCAGCATGGATGTCGAGCACGCCCTGCTCGATCAGGTAGGCGTTGACGGCGGTGTCGAACCAGCTGTAGTAAACGACGTTGTTGACGTGGCCGTAAACGTCGTTGTCCATCCAGCGGGTGGTGATGGTGCGAAAGGTGGCGTAGGCGCTGCGGGGCTCGGGGCTGGGCCGATCCGCAGCGCTGGGGGTGGCGGCAGTGTTCATCGACGACGATTTTGCCAGCGCGCATGAAATTGCGCAGCCACGCGGTAAGTGTTGAACTGGGCCTGCACCGTGGTCTGCAGATCGTGACCGTAGCCGCCACCCATGGCAAAGGCCAGGGGCAGGCCACGCTCGAAAGCCCAGCTGAACACCCGGCGGTCGCGGGCCTCCAGGCCGTCATGGCTCAGCTTGAGGCGGCCCAGACGATCGCCCTCGTGCGGGTCGGCACCGGCCAGGTACAACACAAAACCTGGATCAAAGCGGTGTTCCACCTCCTGCAAGGCGAGTTCCAGGGCTTGCAGGTAGGCGTCGTCACTGCAGCCGTCCGGCAGGTCCACATCCAGATCACCGGGCACCTTGCGGAAAGGAAAGTTCTTTTCGCCGTGCAGCGACAAGGTGAAGACCGTGGGGTCATCGCGAAAGATGGCCGCAGTGCCATTGCCCTGGTGCACATCGAGGTCGATCACCAGCACCTGCAGCGCTCGCCGGGCGCGCCGAAACCATTCCGCCTGCATCAGACGGGCGGCCACGGCCAGGTCGTTGAAGACACAGAAGCCACCGCCCTGCGCGACCCCGGCGTGGTGCGTGCCGCCTGCCAGATTGGCTGCGATGCCATCTGAAAAGGCCAGGCGGCTGGCCGCTACCGTGGCCCCCACCGAGCGACGCGAGCGCTCGGCCATGGCCTCGCTCCAGGGAAAGCCGATTTCGCGCTGAGCGGCTGGCGAGAGGCTGCCCGTCTGCACAGCCTCCACATAAGCCGGGTCATGGGCCAAGGCAAGTTCGCCATCGGTCGCCCGAGGTGCCTCGCACAGCACCACTTCAGGCAGCTCCGCCACCAGGCGGCCCCTGAGCAGGCGATATTTCTGCATCGGGAAACGGTGCCCCTCAGGCAGGGGCAGGACAAAGTGATCTGCGTAGAAGGCTTGCATGAAACGATGGTGTCCGATGTCAGTAATTAGAAAATGAGATCTAAATTGTTGCAACGCAGCAAAAAACACTTGCCAAGGCGAAATGACACCCGCATACTTCAACCCATGCTGCACTGCAACATGACTTAGTCGGTTCAGGGCAGAGGAAATTCCAATTCACTTTTTTAATAGGAGTCCCTATGTCTCTGACCACTGAACAAATCCTGGCTGCTCACAAGGCCAACGTCGAAACCCTGTTTGGCCTGACCACCAAGGCTTTCGAAGGCATCGAAAAGCTGGTTGAACTGAACGTGACCGCTTCGCGTGCCGCCCTGCAAGAAGCCGCCACCCACACCCAAGCCGTGCTGAACGTCAAGGACGCCCAAGAGCTGCTGGCTCTGCAAGCCAGCCTGTTCCAGCCCCTGGCTGAAAAGACCGCTGCTTACAGCCGTCACCTGTACGACATCGCTTCGGGCACCGGCGCCGAGTTCGGCAAGGCTGTCGAATCCAAGACCAGCGAAGTGCAAAAGTCCTTCGTGGGCCTGGTGGACAACGCTTCCAAGAACGCCCCCGCCGGCTCTGAAACCGCTGTGGCCGTGATCAAGAGCGCTGTGGCTGCTGCCAACAACGCTTTCGAATCGGTGCAAAAGGCTGTGAAGCAAGCTTCCGACGTGGCCGAAGCCAACTTCAACGCCGTGGCTGCCACCGCCGTGAACGCCGCCAAGACCGGCACCACCGCTGCCAAGAAGCGTTGATGGTCCTCCGCTGGCCTTGGCCAGCGGACCACCCGAATCCGGAGCCTGTTTTCTCAGTTGTCTCCTCGGATCTCTTCGATGCCTACGGCTCAGGGATCCCTTCAAAGCCCAGTCACCGACTGGGCTTTTTTATGCTCGGCACAGCACAGCGCATGCATTCAGGGCTCGGTCAGGGCTGACGGGCCAGCGCCAACGCAGCCTTCAAGCCTGGCAGAGCCTGCTGCATGGCCAGGCGACCGGCTTCGATGGAACGGCGCCGCGCCCCGAAATCAGCACTCTTCACCCCCGGCAATGCAGGCCGCACCACCAGATCCGCCTCTTTGAGCTCCCAGTTGTTGATGCTCTTGGACATGATGGCAAAGGTTTGCAGCAGGATCTGCAGCGAATCATTGGCCTGATTGCCTTCCGGCGGGCTGGAAATGTCCACCGCGACCACGTAGGTCGCCCCCATCTGGCGCGCAAAGCGCACCGGCACAGGCGATACCAGACCGCCATCCACATAGTCGTGGCCCCCGATGCTCACCGGCTGGAAGACCGAGGGCACGGCACTTGACGCTCGCACCGCCGTGCCCGTGTTGCCCCGCCGGAACAACACGCCCTGCCCGGTCTGTAGATCCGTCGCCACCACACCCAAGGGCAGTTTCATGTCCTCGATCAGGCGATTACCCAGCAGATTGTTCACATACCGTGCGAGGGCTTCGCCTTTGAGCATGCCGCGGCTGAACAAAGGCAGCGTCCAGTCGGTGATGGCCGCCTCCTCCATGGTTTCAGCCACCTGCTGCATCTGGGGCCCCGTCTTGCCACTGGCATAGAGCGCCGCCACCACACTGCCCGCCGAAGTGCCCACCACCAGATCGGGCTTGATACCCGCCTCTTCCAGCACCTGGATCACGCCGATATGGGCAAATCCGCGGGCGGCACCGCCCCCCAAAGCCAGCCCCACCTTCAAGGGTGGACGCGGTGGAGGCTCTGGCACGGCAGGTGGCGTCGGAACAGAGGCGGCGTCATTGCGCGTGGCGCCCGGTTTGACTTCGGGCGCGGTCGAACAGGCCGCCAGCAAGAGCGCGGCACACAGGCCGAGCGCCCAAGAACGGACACGGACACGGGCAGGCGCTGCCCGCATCGGGGCATTCAAGACAGGTTTCATGGAAAGATTCAATACGAACAAGTGCAAGCTGGCCCTGTGAGGCGCGCATCTGGTGCCATCAGGGCAAGTCCGGCATTGTGCCGTCTACACGTTGCCCGCATGATCGACGATGCCATAATTGACGTTTACGTAAACGTCACTCATCACATCACTCTCAAGGAGACAACATGCAAATCAAGGATCGGGTTTTCATCGTCACGGGCGGCGCCTCGGGTTTGGGCGAAGGCACGGCACGCATGCTGGCCGCCAACGGTGCCACGGTGGTCATCGCCGACATGCAAGCCGACAAGGGCGAAGCGGTGGCCCGCGAAATTGGTGGTGCCTTCGTCAAATGCGACGTCAGCCAGGAAGCCGATGGCCAAGCTGTGGTCGCCAAGGCCACATCCCTGGGCAAACTGGTGGGCTTGGTGAACTGCGCGGGCATCGCCCCGGCTGAAAAGACCGTTGGCAAAAACGGCCCGCACGCCCTGGCCGTTTACAGCAAAACCATCATGGTCAACCTGGTGGGCACTTTCAACATGATTCGCCTGGCGGCCGACGCCATGTGCAAGAACGAACCCGAAGCCACCGGCGAGCGCGGTGTGCTGATCTCGACCGCCTCGGTTGCAGCCTATGACGGCCAAATCGGCCAGGCGGCCTACAGCGCCTCCAAGGGCGGCGTGGTGGGCATGACCCTGCCGATTGCCCGCGATCTGGCACGCAACGGCATTCGCAACATGACCATCGCCCCGGGCATTTTCGGCACCCCGATGCTGTTCGGCATGCCGCAGGAAGTGCAAGACGCACTGGCCGCCAGCGTGCCCTTCCCGTCGCGCCTGGGCACCCCCAACGATTACGCCCGTCTGGCCCAGCACATCATTGAAAACGACATGCTCAACGGCGAAGTGATTCGCCTCGACGGCGCGATCCGACTGGCGCCGCGCTGATTCCTTGGCCTGCCAGGCTGGATGCGCTTGCCATCCGGTCTGGCAGAGCACTTTGGAGTGCTTCTTCGGCAGGCAACTCTTCCAGCCCCATCGCGCACGACATCATCCGGGCGTTTTGCAAACAAAAAAAAGGGTCACAGAAGACTCTGTGACCCTTTTCAGGTTTGGCGGAGTGGACGGGACTCGAACCCGCGACCCCCGGCGTGACAGGCCGGTATTCTAACCAACTGAACTACCACTCCTGGCAGACAGCTTTTGTGCTCTGTAGACAGAGCCAAGTGCTGCAAACTTGGCGACCCTACGGGGATTCGAACCCCGGTACTCACCGTGAAAGGGTGATGTCCTAGGCCTCTAGACGATAGGGTCAAACCTTGGACTAACCGAAATTGGTGGAGGTAAACGGGATCGAACCGATGACCTCTTGCATGCCATGCAAGCGCTCTCCCAGCTGAGCTATACCCCCAATTTTCTGGCTTTCAACCAAAAAACGCTTCTGACGTGAACGCCCGAAGACTTTGACTGGCGGAGTGGACGGGACTCGAACCCGCGACCCCCGGCGTGACAGGCCGGTATTCTAACCAACTGAACTACCACTCCTGGCAGGCAGCTTTGCGTTCTGTTTCCAGAACCAAGTGCTACAAACTTGGCGACCCTACGGGGATTCGAACCCCGGTACTCACCGTGAAAGGGTGATGTCCTAGGCCTCTAGACGATAGGGTCAAAACCTTGGACTACTTAACCATCAAAACAAACTGTGGTGGAGGTAAACGGGATCGAACCGATGACCTCTTGCATGCCATGCAAGCGCTCTCCCAGCTGAGCTATACCCCCACATCTAGCTTGATCTGACTTCAAGTCAGCTCATTTGTCTTCAACATCGTTTTATTTATGTCGTTAACTCCTGAGCCTCAAATTATAGTCACATTTTTAGGCGTTTCGCAATCTCAGCGAAATTTTTTCTCGACCGAGCAATTCAAGCACTGCATCGACCGACGGCGTATGCGCCGTACCAGCCGTGAGAACACGCACCGGCATCGCCAAGTGCGGCATCTTAAGGCCAAATTCGGTCAGTGTTTCCTTGATGGCTGCAGAAATCGATGCCTTGTCCCAGGCACAGACCTGCAGACGGGCGTCCAAGGCCTTGAGCGCAGGGCGCACGGCATCGGTGACGTGCTTGGCCAGTTCGTCAGCCTGGGGGCTGACTTCTTCGGCGTAGAACACCTTCACCCAATCGGCCAGGGCCACCAGCGTGTCGCAGCGGTCCTTGAACAGCCCGCAGATGGCTGGCAGGCGGCCATCGTCCAGACCAGACAGACCCAGCTTGGCAGCGAAGGGCAACACCAGGCCCGCCAGGGTGGCGTCATCCAGGGCCTTGAGGTGCTGGGCATTCACCCAGCGCAGCTTGGCCTCGTCGAACTGGGCGGCGCTGCGGCCCAGGTGATCCAGGTTGAACCAGCCCAGGAACTGCTCACGGCTGAAGATTTCATCGTCGCCATGCGACCAACCCAGTCGCGCCAGGTAGTTGACCATGGCGTCGGGCAGGTAGCCCTCGTCGCGGTACTGGGTCACCGGCTTGGCGCCATTGCGCTTGCTCATCTTTTCACCCTGCTCATTGAGCACGGTGGGCAGGTGGGCATACACCGGGGGTTCCTGGCCCAACGCACGGAAGATGTTGATCTGACGCGGCGTGTTGTTCACATGGTCATCGCCACGGATGACGTGCGTGATCGCCATGTCGATGTCGTCCACCACCACGCAGAAGTTGTAGGTCGGCGTGCCGTCAGGGCGGGCGATCACCAGATCGTCGAGTTCGTCGTTGCTGATCTCGATGCGACCCTTGACCTTGTCCTCCCACACCACCGAGCCCTCTTGGGGGTTCTTGAAGCGCAGCACCGGCTGCACACCTTCGGGAACGGGCGGCAAGGTCTTGCCGGGCGCCGGGCGCCAGGTGCCGTCATAACGGGGCTTTTCCTTGGCCGCCATCTGACGCTCACGCAGCGCGTCCAGTTCGGCCACGCTCATGTAGCAAGGGTAGACATGGCCGGCCGCCTCCAACTGGGCCAGCACTTCCTTGTAGCGCTCCATGCGCTGCATTTGATAGAAGGGGCCTTCGTCATGGTCCAGGCCCAGCCATTTCATGCCTTCGATGATCACATCCACCGCCGCCTGGGACGAGCGCTCCAGATCGGTGTCTTCGATGCGCAGCACGAACACCCCCTGGTTGGCCCGGGCAAAGGCCCAGGGATACAGCGCCGAGCGGATGTTGCCCAGGTGGATGAAGCCGGTTGGCGAAGGCGCGAAACGGGTGCGCACAGAGGGGGAAGCGGTGGTCATGATGTTCAGTGCTGAAAGGCCACTGGCCACCGAAGTGGCCAGGGCGGGGTGAAAGGCGAAAACGGCCGGGGCGGGCTCAGGCCTCCTGGGCGTTGGGCAAGGCCAGACGCGAGGTATCGGGCTCGCCCTCTTCCTGGCCCACCCGGTTCTCATTGAGGCGGGCGATGTCATCAGAGGTGATGTCACCGGTCACATAGATGCCGTCAAAACAGGAAGCATCAAAACCACTGATGCTGCTGTTGAGGGAGCCGATGGCGGCCTTCATGCCGTCAACGTCCTGGTAGATCAGGGCGTCGCAGCCAATGATCTGGCGAACTTCTTCCACGGTGCGGTCGTGGGCCACCAGCTCAGAGCTGGTGGGCATGTCGATGCCGTAGACGTTGGGGTAACGCACCGGCGGTGCGGCACTGGCCATGTAGACCTTGTTGGCGCCGGCGTCGCGGGCCATCTGCACGATCTCACGGCTGGTGGTGCCACGCACGATCGAGTCGTCGACCAGCAGCACATTGCGGCCCTTGAACTCGCTGCCGATCACGTTGAGCTTCTGGCGCACCGACTTCTTGCGCACGCCCTGGCCGGGCATGATGAAGGTCCGGCCCACATAACGGTTCTTGACGAAACCTTCGCGGTACGGAATGCCCAACAGGTGGGCCAGCTGGGTGGCGCTGGGCCGGCTGGATTCGGGGATCGGGATGACCACGTCAATCTCGCTCGGGGGCACGGTGGAGACCACCCGCTTGGCCAGGCTCTCACCCAGGTTCAGGCGCGCCTGGTAGACCGAGATGTTGTCCAGCACCGAGTCGGGGCGGGCCAGGTAGACGAATTCAAAAATACAGGGGTTGAGCTTGGGGTTGTCGGCGCATTGCTGGGACGACATCTGGCCCTTGAGGTCGATGAACACGGCCTCGCCCGGGTTCACATTGCGCTCGAACACATGGCCCGTGCCCTCCAGGGCCACCGACTCGCTGGCCACCATCACGGTGCCGTCGGCGCTGCGGCCCAAGGCCAAGGGGCGGATACCGTGCGGATCGCGGAAGGCCAGCAGACCATGGCCGGCAATCAGGGCGATCACCGCGTACGAACCCTTGACCCGCTTGTGCACCGCACGCACAGCCGTGAAGACTTCTTCGGCCTGCAGCGGCAGACCGCGGGTGGCGCGCTCGAGTTCGTGGGCGAACACGTTGAGCAGCACCTCCGAGTCACTTTCGGTGTTGGTGTGGCGGTGGTCGGTGGAGAACAGTTCCGAACGCAGGGTCTTGGCGTTGGTCAGGTTGCCGTTGTGCACCAGCACGATGCCAAAGGGCGCGTTCACGTAGAAGGGCTGGGCCTCTTCTTCGCTGTAGGCATTGCCGGCCGTGGGGTAGCGCACCTGGCCCAGGCCCACCGAACCCGGCAGTGCCCGCATGTTGCGGGTGCGGAAGACGTCACGCACCATGCCCTTGGCCTTGTGCATGAAGAATTTGCGCTCCTGCTGGGTCACGATGCCGGCCGCATCCTGGCCGCGGTGCTGCAACAGCAGCAAGGCATCATAGATAAGCTGATTCACAGGGGCGTTGCTGACAACGCCGACGATTCCACACATGACAAAACCCCGATCAAGGAAGATATCTTCCAAACTGTGCCGGCAAAGCCGGCTTCAAACCATCCAGCACCGCCGCAAGCACCGGTGCACCTTTTGACTCCTGCCACCATCCGCCCTCGTGCAGCGGCGTGACCTGGATCACCACCGCCACCGCGAGCAGTAATACCGCCCCTCGAACCAGTCCGAACAAGGCCCCCATGGCCCGATCCGCCGGCCGCATGCCGATGGCGGCCACCAATTTCTGCGCCATGAAGGCCACCAGTGCCGAGGCAAAGATCGCTGCCACAAACACCACCAGAAAACCGGCGGCATAACGCAAGGCCCCATCGGCCGAACCGAGCGGCAGGTAAGCCGCCGCGTCCAGCGCAAACCACTGCCCCGCCACAAACGCAATCACCCAGCCCGCCAAGGACACCGTCTCATACACCAGACCACGCCAGGCACCGATCACCAGGGACACCCCCAGCACGGCCAGCAGGACCATGTCCGTTACAGCCATAGCCATCCATCAGACTCCTGCATCATTGATCACAAGGTCAGGATGGATGCGGGAAGATCAAGAGACTTGATGCGAGATGCCGCCTTGTCGGCTTCGGCCTTGCCCGCAAAAGGGCCTACGCGCACACGGATGCGCTTGCCGTCACCGGTCTCGATCACCTGGGTATAGGTCTTGAGCCCCGCCTTTTCCAGCTTGAGGCGGGCGTCGCGGGCCTTGGTGGCGTCACTGAAGGCACCCACCTGCACGATGAAACGGGCACTGTCTGCCGCAGCAGGTGCATGCTGAGTGTCGGCCGCACTCTTGCCTTCGAGCAAGGCGCGCGCCCTGGCGGCATCATCAGCGGCCTTGCCGTCGGATTTGGCGTCAGACTTGGGTTCTGGCTTGGGTTCGGCCTTGGCCACGGCACGGGCTTCAGGCTTGGGCTCGGGTTTGGATTCCGGCTTGGGATCGGGCTTGCGCTCGACGCGGGCCTCCGGCTTGTCTTTGTGCTCGGGCTTGGGCTCTGATTTAGCCTCGGTTTTGGCCTCGACCTTGACCTCACTCTTGGGCTCGGCCTTGGGGGCTTCCTTGCGCGGCTCGGCCGCAGGCTTGGCAACGGCAGCACGGGTTTCTGTGCGCGGGCTCGAGGAAGACACCACCTCTTCATCAGGGCCTATGCCTGAATCCGATGCGCTGCTGACCGCCACCGGCGGGGTGGGCAAAGCCAGGGCAGGCGACTTGTTCTTGTCCGGGATGGCGATCGGAATGTCCACCGGGATCGGCCGGGGCTGCGTATCGAACAGCAGCGGAAAGCCCAGCACACCGGCCAGCACCAGAACGGCGGCACCGATCAATCGGTGGCGGGCGCGGCGGCGCAGCACTTCCACGCTGTCACCTTGCGATGAAGCCGGTGGCCGCTCGTCACGGCCTTTGGAAGCGCCCCCCAGGGGCCAGCGAAACTTGAAAAAAGCCATGAAGTGTGGGCGTCAGGCGTCCAGATGTTTGGCGTGAAGGCGGGGAATGCCGTCTTTGAGAACACCACCCACCGTGAAGAACGATCCAAAGACCACGATTCTATCAGCCGGGTCTGCGGCAGCCACAGCCGCTGCCAAGGCCTGCTGCGGATCCGGGAAGGTGGCGGTGCTGACCTCACGTCGGCCACCGGCCACCATCTGCAGCGCGTGCCACTTGGCTTGCAGCCCTGCGGCCGACTCGGCACGCGGGGTCGGCAGGTCGGTGAAATACCAGCGATCCACCAGGGGGGCCATGCGCGCCAGCATGGGGCCCAGGTCTTTGTCGGCCATGGCACCCAGCACCGCATGGGTACAAGGGTAAAAGCCCATCGCATCGAGGTTGGCCGACAGGGCGGCCACTGAGTGGGGGTTGTGCGCCACGTCCAGCACCAGCGCCGGCTGGCCGGGCACGATCTGGAAGCGGCCGGGCAACTCCACCATGGCCAGCCCGTTGCGCACCGCCTGCGCCGTGATGGGCAGACGCTCACGCAAGGCCGTCAAGGCCGCCAGCACGCCCGAGGCATTGACCAGTTGATTGGCGCCACGCAGCGCCGGATAGGCCAAACCACTGTAGCGGCGCCCGCGGCCGGCCCAACCCCATTGCAGCTTGTCGCCCGAGAAATTGAAATCCGTGCCGAAACGCCACAGGTCCGCGCCGATCTCCAGCGCCCGGTCCAGCACACTTTGCGGCGGCAGCGGGTCGCTCACCACCACCGGGCGCCCGGTGCGCATGATGCCGGCCTTCTCCAGGCCGATGGTCTCGCGGTCGTTGCCCAGGTACTCCATGTGGTCGAGGTCGATGCTGGTGATGATGGCGCAGTCGGTATCGATCAGGTTGACCGCATCCAGACGCCCGCCCAGCCCCACCTCCAGGATGGCCACGTCCAGCCCGGACATCGACAGGCAGCGCAGAATCGCCAGCGTGGTGAACTCGAAGTAGCTCAGCGACACCTCGTCGCCGCGCAGGCGCGCCAACTCCACCGCTTCAAAATGCGGCAGCAAGGCTTCGGGGGTGACGATCTCGCCATGCACCCGGCAACGCTCCTGGAAATGCACCAGGTGCGGCGAGGTGTACACCCCAGGCCGGTAGCCGGCCTGCAGCAGGATGGCCTCCAGCATGGCGCAGGTCGAGCCCTTGCCATTGGTGCCCGCCACCGTGATCACAGGCACGTCAAAACGCAGGTCCATGCGGCGCGCCACCTCGCGCACACGGTCCAGGCCCATCTCGATGTTTTTCGGGTGCAGCTGCTCGCAGTGGGTCAGCCAGGCGTCCAGGGTGGTAGGCAGGGGATTTCTCATAAGACCCGGGATTGTCGCGCAGCGCGGCCTGCTGCATCATCTCGGCCCATGAATCACCCCAAGATCACCGTCTACGGCATTCCCAACTGCGACACCGTCAAGAAAGCCCGCCAATGGCTCACCGAGCAAGGCCTGGCGTTTGACTTCCATGACTTCAAGAAACAAGGCGTGCCCGAAGCCGGGCTGGACGCCTGGCTGCCAGCCCTGGGCTGGGACAAGCTGGTGAACCGCCAGGGCACCACCTGGCGCAAGCTGGATCCGGCCCTGCAAAGCGGCGTCCAGGACGATGCCAGCGCGCGCGCCCTGATGCTGCAGCAGCCCAGCGTGATCAAGCGCCCCGTGGTCGACTGGGGACCCCAGGCCCAGCCCCGCTTCACCGTGGGTTTCAAGGCTGAAACCTGGACTCAACTGGGCCGCTGAGGCCAGACTCACTTCCTGTTACATCCTTTTACAGCCGCGCCGACACACCTCAGGAACCCGCTCTCTAGACTGCGGGTCAACCCTGGAACGCCCACAAGCGTTCAACCAGCAACAATTGAACTGAGGTTTTCCATGAACAAGCACTTTGTCTTCGGCCTGGCCCTGTTGAGCACCGCCGTGATGGCGGGCAACGCATCGGCCCAGGAAATGGCCCGTGTGCTCTCCACCACCCCCATCATCCAGCAGGTGGCAGTTCCCCAGCAGGTCTGCACCAACCAGCAGGTGGCCACGCCAGGCGGCACCTCGGGCGCCGGTGCGGCGATGGGTGCGGTCGCGGGTGGGGCTCTCGGCAACGCGGTGGGGGGCGGCAGTGGCAAGGCCATTGCCACCGTGCTGGGCGTCGTGGGGGGCGCCGTGCTGGGCAACTCGATTGAAGGCCCCAGCCAACCCCAGGTTCGCAACGTGCAGAACTGCAGTACCCAGACCATGTACGAGAACCGCACCGTGGCCTACAACGTGAGCTATGAATACGCCGGTCGCCAGTACACGGTTCAGATGCCCAACGACCCCGGCCAGTACCTGCCCGTGCAGGTGAGCCCCGTCATCAACGGGCGCGTCAGCCACCCCAGCTACCCGGCTTCCGGCCCACAGCCCGTGACGGCACCGGTCTACAACAGCACGCCCCAACCCTACCCGGCACATTGATGCAATATGCGCGCCGGGCGCGGCAGTGAGTCCGCGCGCCCGGCCGAAGGCCTGCGACGTGGCCTAAAATCGAGGTTTGCCCGAATTCGACCCCATGCGCACCGCCTGCCGGTGCAGGTCGGCTTGTGGCCTCACCTCCAACGGATTCACCTCCATGACCACTGAAACCATCCAGAACGTGGCCCTGACCACGAAAGCCAACGTCTACTTTGACGGCAAGTGCGTGAGCCACGGCTTCACCCTGGCCGACGGCACCCAGAAAAGCGTCGGTGTGATCCTGCCCGCCACGCTGACCTTCAACACCGGCGCCCCGGAAATCATGGAAGGCGTGGGTGGTTCGTGCGAATACAAGCTGGCCGGCACCTCGGAGTGGGTCAAGGCTGGCGCCGGCGAATCGTTCAAGGTTCCTGGCAACTCCTCGTTCGAGATCCGCGTGACCGAGGCTTACCACTACATCTGCCACTTCGGCTGATCCACCCACAAGGACCGAACATGGCCACCATTTTGCAAGACCTGCCCCTGGGGCAAAAAGTCGGTATCGCCTTCTCCGGCGGCCTGGACACCAGCGCTGCGCTGCTGTGGATGAAGAAGAAGGGCGCCCTGCCCTACGCCTACACCGCCAACCTGGGCCAGCCCGACGAGCCCGACTACGACGAGATCCCGCGCAAGGCCAAGCTCTACGGCGCCGAACAGGCCCGCCTGGTCGACTGCCGCACCCAACTGGCCCACGAAGGCATTGCCGCCTTGCAGGCCGGCGCCTTCCACATCTCCACCGCGGGCGTCACCTACTTCAACACCACCCCGCTGGGCCGTGCCGTGACCGGCACCATGCTGGTGGCCGCCATGAAGGAAGACGACGTCAACATCTGGGGCGACGGCAGCACCTTCAAGGGCAATGACATCGAGCGCTTCTACCGCTACGGTCTGCTGACCAACCCGGCGTTGAAGATCTACAAGCCCTGGCTGGACCAGAAGTTCATCGACGAACTCGGTGGCCGCGCCGAGATGTCGGCCTTCATGACGGCCGAAGGCTTCGGCTACAAGATGTCGGCTGAAAAAGCCTACTCGACCGACTCCAACATGCTGGGCGCCACCCACGAGGCCAAGGACCTGGAAAACCTCAACAGCGGCATCCGCATCGTCAACCCCATCATGGGTGTGGCCTTCTGGCGCGACGATGTTGAAGTCAAGCGCGAAGAAGTCAGCGTGACCTTCGAAGAAGGCCAGCCCGTGGCCCTCAATGGCATCCAGTTCAATGACCCCGTCGAACTGATTCTGGAAGCCAACCGCATCGGTGGCCGCCATGGCCTGGGCATGAGCGACCAGATCGAAAACCGCATCATCGAAGCCAAGAGCCGCGGCATCTACGAAGCCCCCGGCCTGGCCCTGCTGCACATTGCCTACGAGCGCCTGGTCACCGGCATCCACAACGAAGACACCATCGAGCAGTACCGCGTCAACGGCCTCAAGCTGGGCCGCCTGCTGTACCAGGGCCGCTGGTTCGACCCGCAAGCCATCATGCTGCGCGAAACCGCCCAGCGCTGGGTGGCCCGCGCCATCACCGGTACCGTCACGCTGGAGCTGCGCCGCGGCAACGATTACTCGCTGCTGAACACCGAAAGCCCCAACCTGACCTACGCGCCCGAGCGCCTGTCGATGGAAAAGGTCGAAGACGCACCGTTCTCGCCCGCCGACCGCATCGGCCAGCTGACCATGCGCAACCTCGACATCGTCGACACCCGCGACAAGCTTGGCATCTACACCAATGCCGGCCTGCTGTCGCTGGGCGGCAACTCGCCCCTGCCCTCGCTGCCGCGCAAGCAGGACTGAGCGCCCCCCCCTCTGATGCCGCCCTTCGGGTGGCATCCCCCAACAAGCCAGCGGCCAACAGCCGACTGGCTTTTTTTTCGTTCGCAGCCCACCGGGCGCACTCTGATGCCTCGCATCACCCTTTGCAATTCCTGAGCAACCTCAGCATCTCGTGGTCATAAAAATCACCTGACCTGCCATCGTCCGGCCATGCATTGCGCCGTTTCATACAGGCGTCATGGTTCCGCCATCGGGGGGTCATGGCATCCCGGGAAGATCAAGCCCCAAGCCCGGCACCTGTTCAGTCTGCTCACGCAGCCCCCTACAGGCGACAGGGCAAAACACCCAACCCATCACCACCGTTCACACCCCTCGGCCACAAGCCGGCATCCGGTGTCCGGTGGACCGACTCTCGCGAAGGACACTGTCATGAACATACGTCAACGCATCGTGTTGCTGATCACCCTGACCTTTCTGGCCCTCAGCTCGATCGGCGCCTTTGCCGTGTTCCAGTCACATGGCAGCGCCTCCGAGGTGCGCAGCGTGACCGAGGGCGTGGTGCCCAGCGCCATGCACTCGGTGGAGTTGCAAGGCCAGCTCAAGGATGTGCAGATGGCCGCCATGAGCATGGTGGCCGCCCCCGATGAACAGACCGTGGCCCGCACCCGCGACGAACTGGCCCAGAAGAAGGAGATCCTGCAAAAGGCGCTGGACCACCAACTCGAGATGGCCGACAGCACCGCCCAGAAAGGCCTGGTCAAAGAGGCCGCAGAAAGCCTGAAGAACTACTTCAGCGCCATCGACGACACCGCCAACTTCAAGCTCAAGGGCATGAAGGACATGGCTGAGGCCAACATGGGCGCCACGGTCGACCAGTACCTGCGCGAGCAAGGGGCCCTGCTCGACACGCTGCAGATCGAAAAGCGCCGCAGCAAAGATGCGGCCATCGAGAGCATGAACAGCCACCTCACCAGCACCACCACCACACTGACCATCGCCACCGTGCTGGCCGTGGTGTTGCTGGTGGCCATTGGCCGCATTCTGTACCGCCAGGTGGTGCACCCGATCAAGGACATGGAATTGAAGATGACCGAGATCGCCACCAGCCAGGACTACACCCACCGCCTGCCCGTCACCCGGCAGGATGAGGTGGGGCGCTCGATCACCGCATTCAACACCATGATCGAGAAGATCGAGGAAAGCAGCGCCCTGGTGCGCCAGAAAACTGCCGACATCCACGCCATGCTGCACAACGTGCCCCAGGGCATTCTGACGATCGAAAACGGCAACACCATCCACCCCGAGTTCTCCGACTTCCTGAGCACCGTACTGGAGACCGAAGACATCGCCGGGCGCGATTTCATCGAGGTGATTTTTGCCGGCGTGAACCTCGGTGCCGATGCCCGATCGCAGGTCGAGGCTGCGGTGGCCGCCTGCATCGGCGAAGACCGCATGAATTTCGACTTCAACGCCCACTTGCTGCCCCGCGAGGTGGAAAAGACCCTGCCTGATGGCCGCGTCAAGATCCTGGACCTGATCTGGTCGCCGATCACCAACGAGCAAGACAGCACCGAGCGCCTGCTGCTGTGCGTGCGTGATGTGACCGAACTCAAATCCCTGGCCAAGGCGGCCGATGCCCAGAAACGCGAGCTGGCCATGATCGGAGAGATCCTGTCGGTGCCGCAGGACCGCTTCAAAGGCTTCCTGGCCAGTGCCCGCCAGTTCCTCGACGAGAACCAGCAAACCCTGGAAACCGCCGCCAGCCAGGACGACGCCACGCGGCGCCAGCACCTGGGCCTGCTGTTCCGCAACATGCACACCGTCAAGGGCAACGCGCGCACCTACGGTCTGCACACCCTGACCGACGTGCTGCACCAGGCCGAGCAAAGCTATGACGACCTGCGCCAGCAAGAGGCCCTGGAATGGGACAACGAGCGCTATCTGAATGAATTGGCCCAAGCCCGCCACACGCTGGAGGAATACGCCACGCTCAACGCCGACAAGCTCAGCCGCGGCAATGACGCGACCGAAGACGCAGGGCACAGCGTGTCGCAGGCCGAGATCCAGCACACCTTGCAAATGCTGGAGGGCGTGGACACCAGCGACCTGAGCGCTGCTGCGCAGGCCATCCGCGACATCAAGAGCCGCCTGGCCACCCTGGGCAGCAAATCGCTGCAGGACACCCTGTCCAGCGTGTTCGAATCGCTGCCCTCGCTGGCCCTCGAACTGGGCAAGGAGGCGCCCAAGCTGGTCCTGGCCGATCAGGGCGTGCTGCTGCGTCCGACCGCTGCCCCCTTGTTGCGCAATGTGTTCATGCACCTGCTGCGCAACGCCATGGACCACGGCATCGAGCCCATTCTGGACCGCGTGGCAGCCGACAAGCCGATTGCCGGCACCATCCGGATCGACCTGCAACTGGACGCCCAGGGTCTGCACCTGGTGCTGAGCGACGATGGCAAAGGCCTGGCCCTGCAGCGCATCCGGGCCAAGGCGATCGAGCAAGGCCTGCTCGATGCCAGCCAGCACCCTGAAGCCCAGGATCTGGCCCAGCTGATCTTCGCCCCCGGCTTTTCCACCGCCAGCACGGTCACCGAGGTGTCCGGGCGCGGTGTCGGCATGGACGCCGTGAAGATGTTTGTCGAATCAGCCGGTGGCCGCATCGAGTTGCGGCTGTTGGCCGAGGCGACCCAGCGCGAGCACGTTCCCTTCGAGACACGGATCCATCTCCCCGCTTCGCTGGGCGTGCACGCCGCGGCTCAGCAACGACCGCAAACCGCTTGAGCAAGAAAAGGCACGCAAGATGACGACCACGCTGATGCTGACCCTCCTGATGGGCGCCATCGTGATGAGCATGCTGCTGGGCTGGCGCGCCCACAGGCTGAACGCCACCCTGCAGACCATGGTCCCGCGGCAACTGCTGGAAGACAGCAACCAGCGCGCCCAGGCCAGAGCCGCCGACCTGCAAGACCAGATCGAAGCCCTGGAGCAGCGCCTGCACGACGCTCAAAGGCAATGGGACGCCCGCCAGCAAGCGCTGATCGGTGAGCAACAGCTGCGCCTGACGCACAGCCAGGCCCAGGCCAGCCAGGCCCAGACCCAGATCGCCAGCCAGTGCGACACGCTGGACCGTTCCATCACCGAACTGCGCAACGTGGGCAAGACCTACGAGCGCTGGCACGCCAGCATGGACTTTCTGCTCGGCCACAACCGGGCCATGCACAACAAGAACGACGAATTCGCTTCCATCGTACGCCAATTGGTGATCGTGGCACTCAACGCCTCCATCGAGGCGGCGCGGGCCGGCACCATGGGGCGGGGCTTCGCGGTCGTGGCTGACGAGATGCGCTCGCTGTCGGTGCGCGCCGAAAAGCTGGCCCAGGATTTTCGCAGCAGCCTGTACGAGAACGACCTCATCACCACCACCACCTTCCAGGACATGCAGGCCGGCGGCAAGATGATCGTGGGCGCCGTCACCGGGCTGGAGCTGCAAAACCGCAAGATCCTGAATCTTGTCAGCGAACAGGACGCCACCGCATGATCAGCAGCCGCGCCAAAGCAGGCTTCGACAAGATGGTGATGCAGGGTCTGAAGGCCGCCTTGGCGCCCTCGCCCGACGAGGTGACAGAACTGGTCACCTTGCCCGAGCTGCGCCAGCCACCCGAATCGCACGCGGCCTTGCTGAGCATTGCCTCGCTGACGTTTCGCATGCTGATCGTGCTGCACTTCAGCCACAACGATGCAACACGCCGCCACTTTGCCCGGCTCAGCCGGCAAAAGGCCGAAGAGATGTCGGAGCAATCATTTCTGGATGCCATCTGCGAAGCAGGCAACCTGTGCTGCGGCGGCGTCAACCGCGATCTAGGTTCGGTCTTCCCCTGGGTGGGCATGTCCACCCCCAACATCGTTGACAGCCGCTGCACGGCCCACCTGGGCATCCTCAAGTACGGACATCTGCAGCACTTCCGGCTCAGCGTGACCGACAGCCCGCCCCTGTTTCTGACGCTCTGCGTGAGCGAATCAGAAGACCTCGATTTCGACTTCCAGATCCCCGACCTGGCCGAACAGGGCACCGGTGAACTGGAAATGTTTTGACTCAAGAAGGAACAAGCCATGGCACAGATTCTCGTCGTTGACGACTCCAGCACCGTTCGCAATGAAGTCGGTGACTTCCTGAAATCCAATGGCCTCGGCGTGGCATTCGCCGTCGACGGTCGTGACGGGCTGGCCAAACTCAAGGGCGACCCTGGCGTGAAGCTGGTCATCTGCGACGTCAACATGCCCAACATGGACGGCCTGACCATGGCCGAGAAAGTGCGCAGCGAGCTGAAGAATGGCAGCGTCAACATCATCATGCTGACCACCGAAAACTCACCCGCCATGAAAGAGCGCGGCAAGGCGGCCGGCATCAAGGGCTGGATCGTCAAGCCCTTCAACGGCCCGGCCGTGATCGCCTCGCTCAAGAAGATGGTGGCTTGATCGCTCAGGCGCCCCGATCCGGGCGCCGGGGTTCAGATCACCACGGGCTCGGGCTCCAGTCGGATGCCGAAGCGTTCATACACGCTGGTCTGGATGGCCCGGGCCAGGGTCATCACCTCGCCGCCGGTCACGCTGTCAGCGCCGTGGCCACGGTTCACCAGCACCAGGGCCTGCTTGTCGTACACCCCGGCCTTGCCCACCGACTTGCCCTTCCAGCCACAGGCGTCGATCAACCAGCCCGCCGCCAGCTTGATGCTGCCGTCGGCCATGGGGTAATGCACGATGCGGGGCTCGCGGGCAATGATGTCGGCACACTGCTCAGGCGTGACCGAGGGGTTCTTGAAAAAGCTGCCGGCATTGCCCACCTCGGCCGGGTCGGGCAGCTTGCTGCGGCGGATGTCGCACACCCAGTCGAAGATCTGCCGCGCCTCGGGCCGTTCGATGCCGGCCTGGACGCGGCGCCGCTCCAGGTCCAGGTAGCCCAGCTCGGGCCTCCAGGGCTTGGGCAGGCGCAGGCGCACCCGGGTGATCACGGCCCGGCCGGCCAGCCCCAGCCCCAGGGGCAGTGAGGCATTCTGCGGCGAGGCAGGCGCCCGGTGCTTGAACACCGAGTCGCGGTAGCCGAAGGCGCATTGGGCAGCATTCAGGGTGAAGGTCTGCCCGGTCAGCAGGTCGAAGGCATCGAGCGATTCAAAGCGGTCCTGCAGTTCGACGCCATAGGCGCCGATGTTCTGCACCGGCGAGGCGCCCACCGTGCCCGGGATCAGGGCCATGTTCTCCAGGCCGGGCAGGTTCTGGTCCAGGGTCCAGGCCACGGTGTCGTGCCAGGCCTCGCCCGCACCCGCCTCGACAATCCAGGCGCGGGGGGTTTCGTCCAGCACGCGCAGGCCTTTGATCTCCATCTTCAGCACCACATCGCGCACATCGCCGGTGAGCACGATGTTGCTGCCCCCGCCCAGCACCCACTTGGGCGCCGGGCCCAGTTCGGGGTCGGCCATCAGCTCGCTCAGATCGGCCTGGGCGCGCACGCGCACCAGGGTCTGGGCACGGGCCGCGATCCCGAAGGTGTTGTAAGGCTGGAGCGGGACATTTTTCTCGACTAACATCGGCAACATTGTCTCATTTGCCCTGGTTCATCCTGTCATGCCCTCATTCGATACCGTCTGCGAAGCCAATCTGGTGGAAGTCAAAAATGCCGTTGAAAACGCGGCCAAGGAAATCAGCACCCGCTTCGATTTCAAGGGCACCTCTGCCGCCATCGAACTCAAGGACAAGGAAATCACCCTCTTCGGCGACGCCGAGTTCCAGCTCGACCAGGTCGAAGACATCCTGCGCAACAAGCTGACCAAGCGCAATGTGGACGTGCGCTTCCTCGACAAGGGCGCCGTCCAGAAGATCGGTGGCGACAAGGTCAAGCAGGTGGTCAAGGTGCGCAACGGCATCGAATCCGAGGCTGCCAAGAAGATCCAGAAGCTGATCAAGGACAGCAAGCTCAAGGTCCAGGCCGCCATCCAGGGCGATGCGGTGCGTGTCACCGGCGCCAAGCGCGATGATCTGCAGACCGCCATGGCCCTGATCCGCAAAGACATCACCGACATCCCGGTCGACTTCAACAACTTCCGCGACTGATCCGCTGCGCATGCCCCATCGGTCCATGCCGCCCCCCTCACTGCGGCCCCGGCTTGTCGGCCTGGCCCTGATGGGGCTGGCCTGGGGCCTGAGCCTGCCTGCCTCGGCCCAGGTGGTGCTCTCGGGCATCCTGGGCGGACGGGCCTTGCTGCTGGTGGGGGCCTCTGCGCCCAAGGCCGTGGCCCCGGGCGAAACCTTCCAGGGCGTGCGCCTGGTGTCGCTCGACAAGGACAGCGCCCTGCTTGAGCAGGACGGCCAGCGCTTCACGCTGCGCCTGGGCGAGTCACCGGTGCAGGTCAAGCCCGGCAGCGCCGTGGCACGCCCGGCCAACGGCAAACGCATCACCCTGACCTCCGACAGTACCGGCCACTTCAAGAGCCAGGGCAGCATCAATGGTCAGATCATGCAGTTCGTGGTCGACACCGGGGCCACCGTGGTGTCCATCGGCCGACCCGATGCCGAGCGCATGGGCCTGGCCTTCCTCGGTGGACAGCCGGTGCAGATGCAAACCGCCAATGGCACCGCACAGGGCTGGCGCCTCCAGTTGCAAAGCGTGCGCATCGGCGATGTCGAAGTGTTTGATGTGGAAGCGGTTGTCACGCCCATGGCCATGCCGGTGGTGCTGCTGGGCAACAGCTTTCTGAATCGGTTCCAGATGCACCGGGTCAGTGACCAGATGGTGCTGGAAAAACGACTGTGAGCGGCGACACCCTGCCCATGCACCTGGCCCAGGATGGCCCAAGCGAAAGCTATGAGGACCTACTGAGCCAATGGAGCGACCTGGAATCCGGGTTGGGCATGCTGCTGGCCGTGCCCGACAACGTCGACAGCTTTCATCAGAAGGTGCGGCAGTACGACCGCTGGATGCAGGACCTGCTAGAACAGGACGCCGACACCGCGCTGTACCTGTTGTTTCAAATGGCGGGCACCTCGATCGCGGGCTACAGCACCACCCACTCGCTGGTGTGCGCGGCGCTGTGCCACATCATCGCGCTGGAACTGCAACTGCCCAGCGCACAACGCGACAGCCTGGTGGCCGCGGCCCTGACGATGAACATCTCCATGACGGCGCTGCAGGACGAACTGGCCGAGCAGACCACCCGCCCCTCGGTCGAGCAGCAGACCAACATCGACGCCCACTCGGTCAAAAGCTGCATGCTGCTGGCCCGTGTGGGCATCAAGGACGAACTCTGGCTGGCCATCGTGGCCTCGCACCACGAGAACCTGCCCCTGACGCTGCCCGGCAGCGTGCCCGATCCGGTGCTGCGCCTGACCCACATCCTGCAGGTGATCGACCGCTATGCCGCCATGATCAGCCCGCGGCGCTCACGCCCAGGCCGCAGCGTGACCGACTCGCTGCGCGCAGTCATCAGCGCCAGTCAGGGACGCCATGATGATGTGGCCCAAGCCCTGGTGCGGCACGTGGGCCTGTGCCCGCCCGGCACCTATGTGAGGCTCGACAACCAGGACCTGGCCGTGGTGCTGAGGCGCACCGCGCAACTCAACCAACCGCTGGTGGCCAGCCTCATCGACCCGCGTGGCGAGCCCTTCCCGCACCCGCGCCTGCGCAACATCGCCCTGGGCGAGCAACGCATCCAGGCGGCGGTGCCCTCCGATGCAGTCAAGCTCATGATCAACCACGCGGTCATGATCTCGGTGGCCCGCTCGCAACAACCCCGCGGCTTCTGACAGGCCGCGCCGGATGGTTCTGGCCGGCCTGGTGGGCCAGAGACCTCAGGCTTTCTTCTTCTGCCCCAGACGCGACTCGGTACCCGCCAGCAGGCGCTGGATGTTCTCGCGGTGCCGATAGACCAGCAAAGCCGCCATGGCCACCAGGGCCAGCAACTCAGGCGTCTCGGCATACCAGGCGGTGCCACTGGCCAGCACGTAAACCAGCGGAGCCGCCACGGCCGCCGTCAGCGAAGACAGCGAGGAATAACGAAACAGCACCGCCATCAACAGCCAGATCGCACCGGCCGCCAGGCCCAGCACCGCATCGACGCCAAACAACACCCCCAGGGCAGTGGCCACGCCCTTGCCCCCCTGGAAGCGGAAGAACACCGGGTACAGATGGCCCAGAAAGGCCGCCAGCCCCACCAGGGCCACCGTGCCGTCGTCCAGGCCCCAGCGGCGGCCATACCAGCGCACCAGCACCACGGGCAGCCAGCCCTTGAGCGCATCGAGCAAGAGCGTGACAACGGCCGCCGCCTTGCTGCCCGAACGCAGCACATTGGTGGCGCCCGGGTTCTTGCTGCCATAGGTGCGTGGGTCGTTCAGGCCCATCACGTGGCTCACGATGACGGCAAACGACAGCGAACCGAGCAGGTAGGCCAACAGCGTGGCCGCCAGTGTGTAAAGAATCTCCAACTTGTTCTACCTCTGTGCTATCTGCAAAAAGCCCTGATCCGGGCGCGACGGCGGCCCGATCAGGATCCAGCCGCTCATTCTGCCAGCGCGCACTGCACCGGCCGGGCACCCAACTGGGCCACGCACACCTGGGGATCGATGCCGACCAGAAACCCGCGGCGCCCCCCATTGATGCAGATGCGGGGCAGGCCCAGGATGGTTTCCTCGATGTAGACCGGCATCTGCTTGCGCGTGCCAAAAGGCGAGGTGCCCCCCACCAGATAGCCGCTGTGGCGGTTGGCCACCTCAGGGGCGCAGGGCTCGACCGACTTGGCCCCGATCTGGCGCGCCAGGTTCTTGGTCGACACCTTGCGGTTACCATGCATCAGCACCACCAGGGGCTTGGCGTCCTGGTCCTGCATGATCAGGGTCTTGACCACGGTGTAGGGGTCTTGCCCCAGCACCTCGGCGCTGTGCAGGGCGCCGCCATGCTCCAGGTACTCGTAGGGGTGCTCGGTGTAGGCCACACGGTGGGCCTTGAGCCACTGGGTGGCAGGTGTTTCAGAGACGTGTTCTTTCTTGGCCATGGCAATAACCAGGCCCTGACGGCCCGGCAAACAACAGGGTTGACATGTTACGCCGCGGCCACAGGCGGGCGGCGCGGCACCCGGGCGCGCACCTTGCGCTTGCCGAACTCCCCCACGCCGGCCACCAGCAGCTCGGCCAGGGCCTGCACCGGGGGCAGCAATGCCCGGCCACTTTGTGCCAGCAGGCACAGGCGCCGCTGCTGCAGGCCCGGCTCGGCAAAGGGCAAAGCCTTGAGCTGCCCTTGCTCCACGGCGTGCGACACCGTCAGGTAGCCGGCGGGCATCAGGTCCAGTTCGCCCATCATCGACAGCAGCGTGGGTGAGAAATTGCTCACCATGGCCGGTGCGTAATGCAAGCCCTGCAAGGCACAACCCTGGTCGAACAGGCGCCGGCTGGTGGTGCCGGGCTCGCCCAACAGCAGTGGATAGCGCACGGCGTCGGCCAGCCGCACGCGGTCCTTGGCCGCCAGCGGGTGGGTGGGGCGCATCACGGCCAGCACTGGCGCCAGCACGGTGTGCAGCACCTCGGCGTCTTTTTCCGGGCTGAGGCTGTACTTGAGCCCCAGGTCCACCTCGCCCTGGCGCAGCAGCTGGTTGACCTGGTCGGGCGCCACCACCTGCAGCGCCAGTTGGGCCCCCGGGTGGGCCTGCCGAAACGCCTGCAGCGCCCCGGCCATGAAGCCCGCGGCAAAGCCCTCGGTGCAGGCCAGACGCACCCGCACCCGGCCGGCCAGCCCGCCCAGTTGCTCCAGCACAAACTGCCCCTCTTCGGTGGCGGTCGTCAGGTGGGCCAGCAGGCGCTCGCCCGCCGGGGTGGGCGTCATGCCCCGGTGCGCGCGCTCGAACAGCGCCAGGCCCAGCGCGTCTTCCAGCAGGCTGATCTGGCGGCTCACCGCCGAAGCCGCCACATGCAGCTGACGGGCCGCCTCGCTCACGCTGCGGGTGCGGGCCACCACCACAAAGTAGCGCAAGGGCAGGCTGAACAAAGGCAGTTTCACGGAGGTCTTCATGCGATACACGTTCTGATAAAGGCAACGATGCCTTGTTAATTCTCTAATGAGAGCAAGCATGTTCCATGCCCTGACAAACCCTCAATCGGCTTCTAATGGAGGCCAGCCAGTCTTCATCCCCCCCTCTGTTGAGCCTCGCCGCCCCCGTCGCGGCAGAAAAGGAATGCCATGAAACGCCGCTGCGCCCTCTCTCTCCTGGCCCTGGCCGGCTGTGCCGGCCTGAGCCAGACCGCCCTGGCGGCGGCAGAGCCCTGGCCCAGCCGGTCGGTGCGCATCGTGGTGCCCTTCCCGCCGGGGGGCGGCACCGACATCGTGGGCCGGGCCATGGGGCAAGCCCTGGCGCCCCGCCTGGGCCAGGCGGTGGTGATCGACAACAAGCCCGGGGCCTCCACCCTGATCGGCACCGAGGCCGTGACCCGGGCCGCGCCGGACGGCTACACCCTGCTGGTGTCGGGCTCCACCACCTTCTCGGTGAACCCGGCCCTGAAGCCCCGCCTGAATTACGATCCTTTCAAGGACCTCAGCGCCGTGGCGGTGCTGGCCCGGGCCCCGCTGGTGGTGGTGGTGCCGGCCCAGTCGCCCTTCAAGACCCTGCCGGAGTTGCTGAACGCGGCCCGACGCCAACCCGGCTCGGTGCGCTATGCCACCTACGGCAGCGCCACCGCACCGCACCTGGCCGGCCTGTTGCTGGGCTTGAGCGCGGGCGTCACCCTGCAAGACATCCCCTACAAGGGCAGCGCCCAGGTCAGCACGGCCCTGATGTCGGGCGAGGTGGAGGCCACCTTCGACACCGTGGCCAGTGCCGGCCCATTGATCAAGGCAGGCAAGCTGCGCGCGCTGGCCACCCCCAGCCGCGCGCGCGTGAGCTCGCTGCCCCAGGTGCCCACGCTGACCGAGCTGGGCCTGCCCGACGCCAGCTTCGAGGGCTGGTATGCCATGGCCGCACCCGCCGGCACGCCCGCCCCCGTGCTGGAGCGCCTGGGCCGTGAGCTGCGTGCGGTGATGGCCCTGCCGGAGGTGCAAAAGCAGTTCCGCGCCCAGGCCCTGGAGCCGGTGTACCAGGACCCGGCCACCATGACCCGCCTGATGGAGCAGGAGATCACCCAGTTCCGTGCCGCCGCGGCACACGCCCACCTGACATTGGAGTGAGGCCGGGCATGACATCCCCTGCGGCAGCGATGCGGCACGGCAGGCCGAACCCCGCATTTCCGACAAAGTCTGATCCGGATCACGTCCATGGGCAGCGCCCTGTGGTCTGCTACCCGGCTTTCCACGGCCTGGCCCCGCTCTTGCTGCAGGCCGTGCACGACTTTGCGGAGAATCCTCGCCATGAACACCCCAGAACCTGCCCAGACAGTGGCGCCGATCGCAGCGCCGATGCCGCAACCGGAATCCCCCCCGGCATCCACCCCAGCCGCAGCGCCTGCGCCCAGCTCCCCCGTCAGCGGCGTGGCGCCCCACAGCCTCACGGAAGACGCTTTTGCACTGTTCTCGGCCACCTTGCTGATCGCCCTGGGCGTGGCCATCTACGGGCACGACCACCTGCTGACGGGGGGCATGGCCGGGCTGGCCTTCATCGTGCACTACGCCAGCGGCATCAGCTTCGGCAAGGTGTTCTTTGTGCTCAACCTGCCCTTTTACGTGCTGGCCTGGAAGCGCATGGAGCGTGCCTTTGTGCTCAAGACGATTGCGGCGGTGGCCCTGCTGTCGCTGTTGGCCGAATGGACCCCGCACTGGATCAGTTTTGCCCAACTCGACCCGATCTACGCCAGCGTGCTCGGTGGCGTGCTGCTGGGCGTCGGCTTTCTGATGCTGTTCCGCCACCGCGCCAGCCTGGGCGGGGTCGGCATCCTGGCCTTCTACCTGCAGGAGAGCCGGGGCTGGAAGGCCGGCCACATCCAGATGGCCATCGACTGCGCCATCCTGCTGCTGGCCCTGTGGACCGCCCCCCTGCCCAATGTGGCCCTGTCGGTGGCCGGCGCCGTGGTGCTGAACCTGATCCTGACCATGAACCACCGCAAGGACCGCTACATCGGATCCTGACCCGCCCCGCCGTTCTGCCCGCTCGGGCGTCGGGGAGGCCCACCCACCTCACTGAAAGCCCGACATGACCCGAAACCAACTGATCCAGCAAGCCCGCCACGAACTTGACAGTGGCGCCCTGGCCGCCACCCTGGCGCGCCGGGTCGCCTGGCGCACCGAAAGCGACCTGGGCGCCGACGCCACCGAGGCCTCGCAGGCCGCCCTGCAGGGCTACCTGAGCGACGAGATGAGCCCCGTGCTGCAGGCGCTGGGCTTCGAGGTGCAGATCCTGCCCAACCCGGTGCCCGGTGCCGGCCCGTTCCTGCTGGCCAGGCGCATCGAAGACCCGGCCGCCCCCACCGTGCTGACCTACGGCCATGGCGATGTGGTCAATGGACAGACGCCGCAGTGGCGGGAGGGCCTGAACCCCTGGCAACTGAGCGTCGAGGGCGACCGCTGGTATGGCCGCGGCACGGCCGACAACAAGGGCCAGCACAGCATCAACCTCAGCGCACTGGCCCACACCCTGCAGGCCCGCCAGCAGCGCCTGGGCTACAACCTGACGGTGCTGCTGGAGATGGGCGAAGAGGCCGGCTCACCCGGGTTGGCCGAGTTCTGCCAGCAACACCGCGAAGCCTTGCGCGCCGACCTGTTCCTGGCCAGCGACGGCCCGCGCGTGCATGCCGAGCGCCCCACCCTGTTCCTGGGCTCACGGGGCGCCATCAATTTCTCGCTGCATGTGCAGCCCCGCCCGCGCGCCTACCACTCGGGCAACTGGGGCGGCGTGCTGAGCAACCCGGGCACCCGCGTGAGCCACGCGGTGGCCAGCCTGATCGGCCCGCAAGGCGAGATGCGCGTGGCCGCCCTGCGCCCGCCAGCCCCGCCAGAGCGCCTGCGCCAGGCCTTGCACGACCTGCCGGTGGGCGGCGGCACCGATGACCCCGCCCTCAGCCCCGGCTGGGGCGAGCCGGGCCTGACGCCGGCCGAGCGCCTGGTGGGCTGGAACACGCTGGAGGTGCTGGGCCTGGGCGCCGGCTCGGCCGTGCGGCCGATCAACGCCATCCCGGCCTCGGCCGTGGCGCACTGTCAGCTGCGTTTTGTGGTCGGCACCGATTGGCGCAACGCCGAAAAGCACTTGCGCGAGCACCTGGACGCGCACGGCTTCACCGACGTTCGGCTGGAGATGGGCATGAGCTGCGCCGCCACCCGACTGGCCCTGGACAACCCCTGGATCGACTGGGCCCTGGCCTCGATGCAGGCCAGCACGGGCAAGGCGGTCAGCCTGCTGCCCAACCTGGCCGGGTCTTTGCCCAATGACATCTTCTCGGAAGGCCTGGGCCTGCCCACGCTGTGGGTGCCGCATTCGTACCCGGCCTGCGCCCAGCACGCCCCCAATGAGCACCTGCTGGCCTCGGTGGCCCGTGAGGGCCTGGCCCTGATGGCCGGCCTGTTCTGGGACCTGGGTGAACCCGGCGCCCCCTGGCGGGCTGGGGCGCTGGCCCAGGCGACTGCCTGAACTCAACCGGGTCGGCCTGAATCCATCGATTAGGCCGACTGCGTCGATCAGATCGCGGGGTCGCGCAGTTCCCAACGGATGGCGTCGATCGCCGCCAGCAGTTCGGGCGACAGCGTGGTACCCCAGGCCGCCAGGTCTTCGTCCAACTGGGCGACCGAAGTCACGCCGATGATGGTGCTGGCCACCTGCCACTTGGTGTAGCAGAACGCCAGCGCCAACTGGGTGGGCGTGAGACCATGCTCGCGTGCCAGCGCGTTGTAGCGGCGCGCCGCCACCAGTGCCTCGGGGCGGCCCCAGCGCTGCTTGCGCACCGACTCGTAACGGGCGATGCGGCCCTCTTTCGGTGCTTCAGGGCCTTCGGTTCCACTGGCGTCGTACTTGCCGGTCAGCAGGCCAAAGCCCAGCGGCGAGTAGGCCAGCAGCGACACATTCAGGCGCTGGCAGCTTTCGTCCAGGGCGTTCTCGTAGCTGCGGTTGATCAGGCAGTACGGGTTCTGCACCGTGGCCACGCGGGGCAGGCCATGCTGTTCTGCCAGGCGCACGAACTCATGCACGCCATAAGGGGTCTCGTTGGACAGCCCCACATAGCGCACCTTGCCCGCCTTCACCAGGCGGCCCAGGGCCTCGAGTTGCTCGTGGATCGAGGTGACCGAGCGCTCCTTGCTGGGGTCGTAGTACATGGCGCCGAAGGCCGGCACATTGCGTTCGGGCCAGTGGATCTGGTAGAGGTCGATCACGTCGGTCTGCAGGCGGCGCAGGCTGCCTTCGCAGGAGGCCGCGATGTCGGCCGCCGTCATGCCGGCCCCCTCGCGGATCCAGGGCATGCCGCGCGAAGGGCCCGCCACCTTGGTGGCCAGCACCACCTGCTGGCGAGCACCCGGGTTCTTGGCGAACCAGTTGCCGAGGATGGTTTCGGTGGCGCCGCAGGTCTCGGCACGGGCCGGCACCGCATACATCTCGGCGGTGTCGAGGAAGTTGACGCCGGCCGCCAGCGAGCGGTCCAGGATGGCGTGGGCGTTGGCCTCGTCAACCTGCTCGCCAAAGGTCATGGTGCCCAGGCAGATGGGCGTGACGTGCAGATCGCTTTGTCCGAGCTGGACTTTGTTCATGAAAACTCCGATGGGTCTGTCTGATGGAAATCCGCGCCGCCGATGGCTCCGGCCAGAGGCCCTCCAAAGGACCCGGCTGCTTGGCGAACAACGGCGGCAAAGAGTGTACGGGCGGGCAGATTTTTCTGCTGGCGGGCCTTGCAGGCTTGTCCTGGACTTGACTGACGTCAGGTGAGCGCGTTTCGTATCATCCGCGCGATGTACCAGCCCAAACGCCTCTCCCGCAGCGAATTCATCCCCCTCCGGGGCCATCAGTACCATGTGCGCGTCTGGGGCGCGCCGCAAGCCGGCCAAGCCCCTCTGGTGATGGTGCATGGCTGGATGGACGTGGCGGCCTCGTACCAGTTCATGATCGACGCGCTGCCCACCGATCGCTACGTGATCGCCCCGGACTGGCGCGGTTTTGGCCTCACCACCGGGCCCGCCTGTGATCACTACAGCTTTCCCGACTACCTGGGCGACCTCGACTTTCTGCTTGACCACTACACCGGCGCACAGGTGGTCGACCTGGTGGGCCACAGCATGGGCGGCAACGTGGCCATGATGTACGCCGGTGCGCGCCCCGAACGCATCCGCCGCCTGGTCAACCTGGAGGGTTTCGGCATGCCCGCCACCCGCCCGGCCCAGGCGCCGGGGCGCTACGCCCGCTGGATGGACGAACTCAAGAAGGTGCACTCAGGCGCCATGGCCCTCAAGGCCTATGACAGCCTGGACGGCGTGGCCCAGCGCCTGATGAAGACCAACCCCCGCCTGGGCGCCGACAAGGCCCGGTGGCTGGCCCAGCATTGGGCGCACGAAGTGGCCGGCCCAGAGGGGCAGAGCCAGTGGCAGATCCTTGGCGAAGCGGGCCACAAGGTCACCAGCGCGCAGCTGTACCGGGTCGATGAAGCCCTGGAGCTGTATGCCCGCATCAGCGCCCCGCTGCTGGCGGTTGAAGCCTCGGACGACAGCCTGGGCCAGTGGTGGAAAGACCAATACACCCTGGACGAATACCACCAGCGCCTGCAGCGGGTGCCCGACTGCCGCGTGGCCCGCATCGCCGACGCCGGCCACATGCTGCACCACGACCAGCCCGAAGCCCTGGCCGCACGGGTAGCGGATTTTCTGGGGTGAATCACCCCAAAAATCACCATTAATCACAAATCTCTGCACAATGAAGCTCGCTGGCGCGGGCATTTGAAACAGCGTTGGGTGGTGGCAAGTCGGCTCTCGCCAGAGCTTGAGGAGAACCGCACCATGCGCCTGAGCATCAAACTCCCGCTGGCCTTTGCCAGCGCCCTGGCCGCCCTGCTGGCAGCCGCCCTGTTCGGCCTGGTTCAGCTGAACCAGTCCATCGGCGTGTACCGCGAGGTGGTGCAAAAAGACCACGACAACGCCCTGGGGGCGGTCCAGTTGCTCAGCGAGTTCAAGGTTCAGATCCAGGAATGGAAGAACGTGCTGCTGCGCGGCCAGGACCCGGCCCAGCGCGAGCGTTACTGGGCGGCCTTTCAGAAGCAGGAAGCCCTGGTGCAGCAGAGCGCGCGTCAGCTCGCGGCCCGGATCGAACAGCCCGACGCCCGCGCCCTGCTGGAGCAGTTCAGCCAGACGCACCACCACATGGGGCAGGCCTACCGGCAAGGGCTGCAGGCGTTTGAGCAGGCCCAGTTCAACCCCTCCGCCGGAGACAAGGCCGTCACCGGCATCGACCGCGAGCCCGCCCGCCTGCTGGACCAGGCCACGGCCCTGATCCGGCGCGCCAGCGAAGAATCAGGCGAGGCAGCGGCCAGCCACGCCCGCGCCAGCACCTGGATCAGCCTGTCGGTCATGGGGCTGGTGTGCCTGCTGAGTGCCGTGGGTGCGCTGTTGTTCAGCCGTTCAGTCACCCGCCCGCTGGGGCGCGCGGTGCAGGTCACCCGGGCCGTGGCCGATGGCGATCTGAGCCTGCCCCTGCGGGCCACAGGCCGCGACGAAGTGGCCGAACTGCTGCAGGCCATGTCCGACATGCAGACCCGCCTGTCCCAGGTGGTCAGCACCGTGCGCTCGGGGGCCGAGGGGGTGGCCCATGCCAGTGCCGAAATTGCCGCCGGCAACAACGACCTGAGCCTGCGCACCGAGCAGCAGGCCTCGGCGCTGGAGCAGACCTCGGCCTCGATGGAGGAGATGGCGGCCACGGTGGAACACAACGCCGACCACGCGCTGCGCGCCGATGCCCTGGCCAACCAGGCCTCCGACACGGCGCAACGGGCCGGCGGCGCGGTGCAGTCGGTGGTGAACTCGGTGCTGCAGATGCAGCAAAGCGCCCACCGGATTGCCGACATCACCGGCGTGATCGACGGCATCGCCTTTCAGACCAACATCCTGGCGCTCAATGCGGCCGTGGAGGCCGCCCGGGCCGGTGAGCAGGGCCGGGGCTTCGCCGTGGTGGCCGGCGAGGTGCGGGTGCTGGCCCAGCGCAGCGCGGCCGCTGCACGCGAGATCAAGCAACTCATCCAGACCAGCCATGAACAGGTGGAGCAAGGCGCCCAGGTGGCCGGCCTGGCGGGCACGACCATGACCGAGGTGGTCAGCGCCATCGCCGACGTGACCCGGCTGGTGGCCCAGATCAGCGCCGCCAGCAAGGAACAAAGCCTGGGCGTGGCCCAGATCGGCCAGGCCGTGCAGCAACTCGACCAGACCACGCAACAGAACGCGGCCCTGGTGGAGCAAGGGGCGGCCGCGGCGCAAAGCCTGAAGCAGCAAGCCGTGGCCCTGGTGAACTCCGTGGCCTTCTTCAAGACCCGAACTCAGGTGATACCCGGTTGACAAAATGACGGCAACTTTCTTCATTTACCCCAGAAAACACCAAAAACGGTCTTCAAAAATTTCTGCAACATCCGCTTGAAAATTTTTCAGTCAATCTGAGCCTTTGTGACAGCTTCTCGACAGCCACAACCCAGACGGTCTCGATAAAGTGACGCCGCCCCATCAACAACAGGAGACAAAAATGGTTTGGCAACAGGTTTACAACCCGACAGGCAGCATGGTCCTGTCCACCCTGCTGGCCGCGGTGCCGGTCGTGGTGATGCTGGTCGGACTGGGCTTTCTGCACCTGAAGGCCCACATTGCCGCCGGCCTGGGCCTGCTCAGCGCATTGGCCATCGCCGTGTTCGCCTTCGGCATGCCCGCCGAGATGGCCGGCAAGGCGGCGTTTCTGGGTGGCCTGACCGGCTTGCTGCCCATCGGCTGGATCGTGCTGAACATCATTTTCCTGCACCAGTTGACCGAGCAAAACGGCAGCTTCAAGGTGCTGCAGGATTCGATTGCCGGCATCACCGAAGACCGCCGCCTGCAACTGCTGCTGATCGCCTTTGCCTTTGGCGCCTTCTTTGAAGGGGCGGCCGGCTTCGGCACCCCGGTGGCCGTGACGGCCGCCATCCTGATCGGCCTGGGCTTCTCGCCGCTGGCCGCCTCGGGCCTGAGCCTGATTGCCAACACCGCCCCGGTGGCCTACGGCGCCCTGGGCACCCCGGTGATCACCCTGGCCAAGGTGCACGACTACGACCTGGCCGCGGTGTCGGCCATGATCGGCCGCCAATTGCCCTTCTTCTCGCTGCTGGTGCCGTTCTGGCTGATCTGGGCCTTTGCCGGCTGGAAGGGCATGAAGCAGATCTGGCCCGCCCTGCTGGTGACTGGCCTGAGCTTTGCCATCCCGCAGTTCCTGGTGTCCAACTACATGGGCCCCGAACTGGTGGACGTGATCGCCGCCATCTGCTCGATGGTGGCGCTGGTCACCTTCCTGAAGTTCTGGAGGCCGGCCCAGATCTGGACCTCGGTCTCGCTCAAGGGCCACGAAAGCACCGGCGGCCAGGCCCAGAAGCCCGTGGCCCCGATCAAGCACCCCACCTCGGAAGTGGTCAAGGCCTGGACGCCGTGGGTCATCCTGACCGGTTTTGTGTTCGTCTGGGGCCTGCCGGTCACCAAGACCTATCTGAACAGCCTCTTCGCCCCGAAGTTCGCCATCGAGGGCCTGCACAAGTTGATCGAGAAAATGCCGCCCGTGGTGCCCAAGCCCACGGCCGAAAGCGCCGAGTACGTGCTGAACCTGTTGTCGGCCACCGGCAGCGGCATCCTGCTGTCGGCCCTGATCGGCGGCCTGGTGATGGGCTACGGCCTGCCGGCCCTGATCAAGTCGTACGGCAAGACCATCTGGCTGGTGCGCTACTCGCTGCTGACCATCGTGCTGATGCTGGCCCTGGGCACGCTCACCCGCTACTCGGGCGTGGACACCACCCTGGGCCTGGCCTTTGCCGCCACCGGCGTGTTCTACCCCTTCTTCGGCACCCTGATGGGCTGGCTGGGCGTGGCTCTGACCGGCTCCGACACCGCAGCCAACGTGCTGTTTGGCGGCATGCAGAAAGTGGCCGCCGAACAGCTGGGCCTGTCGCCCAACCTGATGGGCGCAGCCAACAGCTCCGGCGGCGTGATGGGCAAGATGATCGACGCCCAATCCATCGTCGTGGCCTCCACGGCCACCCGCTGGTTCGACCACGAAGGCGACATCCTGCGCTATGTGTTCTTCCACTCGGTGGCGCTGGCCTGCCTGGTGGGTCTGTTCGTGACGCTGCAGGCCTATGTGCCGCCCTTCACCCTCATGGTGATCCACTGAGCCCAGGGGCCTGGGCCCCAAGCCTGCTCCAGGACCGCTTCGGCGGTCCTTTTTTATTTGGGCCAGAAACAGGCCACCCGGGAGTCTTGTCACGACCCGTGAGAAAATGCAGGGTTTGCATGCCCAGCCACTGGCGCCCGGAGCCACCTCGCGGCATGCCCCCGAACACTCACAGGATAAAAATCATGGAAGCAGAACGCGTCAACCTCATCGGCACCACCCTGGCAGACCTGAGCCAGCGCACCGAAGAGTTACGGAGGTATCTTTGACTACCCTGCCAAAGCTGAACGCCTGCGCACGGTAACCGCCTCGCTCGAAGACCCCAACGTCTGGAACGACCCCAAGAAGGCCCAGGAACTCGGCAAAGAGAAAAAAGCCCTGGACGACGTCGTCCTGGTGCTGGACCGCCTGAGCAGCGAACTGGCCGACAACACCGAGCTCTACGACATGAGCAAGGAAGAAGGCGACGAGGCCGGTCTGGAGACCATCGAGGCCGAGTGCGCCCACCTGACCCAGAGCATCGAGCAGCTTGAGTTCCGCCGCATGTTCAACCAGCCGGCCGACCCCAGCCCCTGCTTCCTCGACCTGCAGGCCGGCGCCGGCGGCACCGAGGCCTGCGACTGGGCCAGCATGCTGCTGCGCCAGTACCTGAAGTACGCCGAGCGCAAGGGCTTCAAGGCCACCGTGGAAGACGAAACCCCGGGCGATGTGGCCGGCATCAAGAGCGCCACCATCAAGGTGGAGGGCGAATACGCCTTCGGCCTGCTGCGCACCGAAACCGGCGTGCACCGCCTGGTGCGCAAGAGCCCGTTCGACTCATCGGGCGGCCGCCACACCAGCTTTGCCAGCGTCTTCGTGTACCCCGAAATCGATGACTCGATCGAGATCGACATCAACCCGGCCGATGTGCGCACCGACACCTTCCGCGCCAGTGGCGCGGGCGGTCAGCACATCAACAAGACCGATTCGGCCGTGCGCCTGACCCACATCCCCACCGGCATCGTGGTGCAGTGCCAGGACGGCCGCAGCCAGCACAGCAACCGCGACGTGGCCTGGAAGCGCCTGCGCTCGCGCCTGTATGACCACGAGATGCGCAAGCGCCAGGAAGAACAACAAAAGCTCGAAGACAGCAAGACCGATGTGGGCTGGGGCCACCAGATCCGCTCGTATGTGCTGGACCAGAGCCGCATCAAGGACCTGCGCACCAACGTCGAAATCTCCAACACCCAGAAGGTGCTGGACGGCGACCTGGATGCTTTCATCGAAGCCTCGCTCAAGCAAGGCGTCTGACCCCACCAGCCCCAGCCGGCACCCCGGCCCACAGGAAGAAACACATGATGCGAGAAGGACAAGCCACGGCCATCCACCGTGCAGACTACACCGCTCCCGCGTACTGGATCGACACGGTTGAACTGACGTTCGACCTGGATCCGGCCAAGACCCGCGTGCTCAACAAGATGCGCCTGCGCCGCAACACCGAGGTGGCGGCCCAGGCCCTGCGCCTGGACGGCGAAGAGCTCAACCTGGCACGCGTGCTGGTCAATGGCCAGGGCACCTCGTTCAAGATGGACGGCAACCAGTTGGTGCTGGAGAACCTGCCCGAAGGCCCGGACGCCTTCGACCTGGAGATCTTCACCACCTGCAACCCGGCCAAGAACACCAAGCTGATGGGCCTGTACGTCAGCAACGACTCGTTCTTCACCCAGTGCGAGGCCGAGGGCTTCCGCCGCATCACCTACTTCCTGGACCGCCCGGATGTGATGGCCAGCTACACCGTCACCCTGCGCGCCGACAAGGCCAAGTACCCGGTGCTGCTGTCCAACGGCAACCTGGTCGAGCAAGGCGAGCTTGAAGAAGGCCGCCACTTCGCCAAGTGGGTCGACCCGCACAAGAAGCCTTGCTACCTGTTCGCCCTGGTGGCAGGCAAGCTGGTGGCGCGCGAGCAGCGCATCCGCTCGCGTGCCGGCCACGACCACCTGCTGCAGGTGTTTGTGCGCCCTGGCGACCTCGACAAGACCGAGCACGCCATGAACTCGCTGATGGCCAGCGTGGCCTGGGACGAGGCCCGCTTCGGCCTGCCGCTCGACCTGGAACGCTTCATGATCGTCGCCACCAGCGACTTCAACATGGGCGCCATGGAGAACAAGGGCCTGAACATCTTCAACACCAAGTATGTTCTGGCCAACCAGGCCACCGCCACCGATGCCGACTTCAGCAACATCGAAAGCGTGGTCGGGCATGAGTACTTCCACAACTGGACCGGCAACCGCGTCACCTGCCAGGACTGGTTCCAGCTCAGCCTGAAGGAAGGCCTGACCGTCTTCCGCGACCAGGAGTTCAGCCAGGATCTGGCGGGCAGCCCCTCGGCCCGCGCCGTCAAGCGCATCGAAGACGTGCGCGTGCTGCGCACCGCGCAGTTCCCCGAGGACGCCGGCCCCATGGCCCACCCCGTGCGACCCGACAGCTACATCGAAATCAACAACTTCTACACCGTCACCATCTACGAAAAAGGTGCCGAGGTGGTGCGCATGATGCAGACCCTGGTGGGCCGCGAAGGCTTTGCCAAGGGCATGAAGCTGTACTTTGAGCGCCATGACGGCCAGGCTGTCACCTGCGACGCCTTCGCCCAGGCGATTGCCGACGCCAACCCGGGCTCGGAACTGGCCCAGCGCCTGCCCCAGTTCAAGCACTGGTACAGCCAGGCCGGCACCCCGCGCGTCCAGGCCATCGGCCGCTACGACGCCGAGGCCCACACCTACACGCTGACGCTGAGCCAGCACTGCGCCCCCACCCCGGGCCAGGCCCTGAAGGAACCCTTTGTGATTCCGCTGAACCTGGGCCTGCTCGACACCCAGGGCCGCGAACTGCCCCTGCAACTGGCCCACTGGCCGCAGGCCGAAACCGGCACGCGCACCTTTGTGCTGAGCCAGCCCAGCGAGACACTGACCTTCATCAACGTCGACAGCGCCCCCGTGCCCTCGCTGCTGCGCGACTTCTCGGCCCCGGTGGTGCTCGACTACGCCTACAGCGACGACGAACTGCTGACCCTGCTGGCCCACGACAGCGATGCCTTCAACCGCTGGGAAGCCGGTCAACGCCTGGCCCTGGCCCGCGCCATCAAGGCCATCACCGCCGCAGAAGCCCCTGGCACCGAGGTGCTGGACGACGCCTACCTGCGCGCCATGCGCCAGGTGCTGGCCGACCCCCACCTCGATGCCGCCTTCAAGGAACTGGTGCTGACGCTGCCGTCCGAGACCTACCTGGCCGAACAGCTGGACGTGGTCGACCCGCAACGCATCCATGCCGTGCGCGAAGCCATGCGCGAGCAACTGGCACGCGCCCTGCAGGCCGACTGGCAGCAGGCCTGGGAGGTCAACCGCGACACCGGCGGCTACCGCCCCGACCCCGAATCGTCGGGCAAGCGGGCCCTGGCCGGCCTGGCGCTGACCATGCTGTGCCTGGCCGCTCGCCACAGCGGTGACACCGTCTGGCCCGGCAAGGCCCTGCAGCGCTTCAAGGACGCGGGCAACATGACCGACCGCTTCAACGCCCTGAGCGCACTCGTCATCAGCGGCCACGAACTGGCCGTGCCGGCCCTGGCACGCTTCCATGCCTTGTTCAAGAACGAGGCCCTGGTCATCGACAAGTGGTTCTCGCTGCAGGCTGGCGCCCCCGACCGCGGCGGCAACGTGCTGGGTGCCGTGCGCCAGTTGATGGGTCACCCCGACTTCAACCTGCGCAACCCCAACCGCGCACGCAGCGTGATCTTCAGCTACTGCAGCGCCAACCCCGGCGCCTTCCACCGCAGCGATGCGGCGGGCTATGTCTTCTGGGCGGACCGCGTGATCGAACTGGACGCCATCAACCCGCAAGTGGCCGCCCGCCTGGCCCGCGCCCTGGACCGCTGGAAGAAACTGGCCGAGCCCTACCGCAGCGCCGCCCGCGAAGCCATCGCCCGCGTGGCCTCCAAGGCCGAACTCAGCAACGATGTGCGCGAGGTTGTCACCCGCGCCCTCGCCGATTAAGGAGAGAAATCAACATGGCATCGAAAATCAGCCTGACCCGCTTCCTCGTCGAGCAGCAACGCGTCGACGGTCACATCCCCTCGCAACTGCGCCTGCTGCTTGAAGTGGTGGCCCGCGCCTGCAAGAGCATCAGCCAGGCCGTCAACAAGGGCGCCCTGGGCGGCGTGCTCGGCAGCGCCGAAAGCGAGAACGTGCAAGGCGAAGTGCAGAAGAAGCTCGACATCATCGCCAACGAAGTCCTGATCGAAGCCAACGAATGGGGTGGCCACCTGGCGGCCATGGCCTCCGAAGAGATGGACAGCATCTACCTGGTGCCCAACCGCTACCCGCAGGGCGAGTACCTGCTGCTGTTCGATCCGCTCGACGGCTCGAGCAACATCGACGTCAATGTCAGCATCGGCACCATCTTCAGCGTGCTCAAGAAGCCCGAGGGCTCGCCCGGCGTGACCGAGCAGGACTTCCTGCAGGCCGGCGCCCAGCAGGTGGCGGCCGGCTACTGCGTCTACGGCCCCCAGACCACCCTGGTACTGACCGTGGGTGACGGCGTGAGCATGTTCACCCTGGACCGCGAACAAGGCTCTTTCGTGCTGACCCAGGAAAACGTGCGCATCCCCGCCGACACCAAGGAATTCGCGATCAACATGAGCAACATGCGCCACTGGGACGAACCCGTGAAGCGCTACATCGACGAATGCCTGCAAGGCAAGGAAGGCCCGCGCGGCAAGGATTTCAACATGCGCTGGATCGCCAGCATGGTGGCCGATGTGCACCGCATCCTGACCCGCGGCGGCGTCTTCATGTACCCCTGGGACAAGCGCGAACCCAACAAGCCCGGCAAGCTGCGCCTGATGTACGAGGCCAACCCCATGAGCTGGCTGGTCGAACAGGCCGGCGGCGCCGCCACCAACGGCCGCCAACGCATCCTCGACATCCAGCCCAGCCAGTTGCATGAACGCGTGAGCGTCATCCTGGGCTCAAAAAATGAGGTCGACCGCATCACCAGCTACCATACCCCGCTATAATGGCGGGCTAACGCCGGTGTAGCTCAGTCGGTAGAGCAGCTCATTCGTAATGAGAAGGTCGGGTGTTCGATTCATCTCTCCGGCACCAAATGAAAAGCCCTGATTCGCAAGAGTCAGGGCTTTTTTCTTGGCGGCTGCTGCGGCACCATGGGGGGCGCAGGGCAACACGGGGTCAAGGGGGGGTTAAGGGGTCAAGGGGTCAAGGGGTCAAGGGGTCAAGGGGTCAAGGGGTCAAGGGGTCAAGGGGTCAAGGGGTCAAGGGGTCAAGGGGTCA
>NZ_KB906278.1 GCF_000381265.1 Curvibacter lanceolatus ATCC 14669 | reverse complement strand
TGAGGTTGCCCCTGAAAATCGGAGTGCATAACCGGTCTTCAAGCGGCAGATTTGTGCTGCGCCGCCAACCAGCGATTTTCGTACTGCATGGGGCTCATGTAGCCCAACGTCGAATGTAGCCGGGAATGGTTGTAGAACCCGATCCACTCCAAAATCACCTGCCTTGCTTGGGCTCTGGTCGCGAACTTTCGACCATGAACACACGCCGTTTTCAAATGGCCCCACAGACTCTCAGTTGGGGCGTTGTCCCAGCAATTTCCCTTGCGACTCATCGAGCTGACAATGCCCCACTCCTTGAGTGTGGCCTGGAAGCTATCGCTGCAATATTGACTGCCCCTGTCGCTGTGAAAGATCAGGCCCTTGGCAGGTCGGCGACGCCAGCAGGCCATCAGCAATGCATCTTTGACCAGGCTCGTTTGCATGTGCGTTTGAAGGCTCCAGCCCACCACCTGACGGCTGTGCAGGTCCAGCACTGCCGCCAGGTACAACCACCCCTCGCCCGTGGCGATATACGTGATGTCTCCGCTCCATAAGCGATTTGGGGTCTGTGGATTGAACTGGCGTTGAACCAGGTCGGCCGCCACTGGCAACCGATGTTTGCTGTCGGTTGTGACAACAAATTTGCGCTTCGTCCTGGCTCGGATGCCGTGTCGGTGCATCAGCTTGCGCACCCGGTCTTTGCCGACCCTGATGCCTCTGGCCAACAACTCCTTGTGCATGCGTGGCCAGCCGTATTCGCCGTTGACCTGGGCATGGATGGCTCGCATGTGGGCGAGTAAGGCCTCGTCGCTGTGAAATCGCGTGGGCCCACCGTGGCCTCTCTTGCCAGCCCTGTCCCAGCTGAAATACCCACTGGGACTGACCTGCAAAACCTCACACATCAGCGTGATCGGCCAGCGTTGCTTCATCGAGTGAATCCAGGCGTACTTTGCAGCACATCCTGTGCAAAGTACGCCGCCGCTTTTTTTGCAATATCGCGCTCCATCTTCAGGCGAGCAACTTCAGCCTTCAACCGTGCAATCTCGGCCTGTTCGGGGCTCACCACCGCGGCAGGTTTGCCATCTGTCGACACCCCAAGCTGCCCTTTTGCGTCCGCCCGAACCCAGTTGGTCAAGCTAGCGCTGGGCATGCCCAGGGTCTTGGCCACCACTGCAGCAGGCCGTCCTGCCTTGACCTGCCTGACGGCTTCTTGCTTGAACTCCAAGGTGTACTTGGCTCTGCTCATCACTCCAGCGTTCATCTCTTCTCTCCTTTCCCGGCATTCTCCGGGCTGAGCTATGAACTCCGAAATTCGAGGGCAACCTCACTCCACATCGCTGCTGCCCTTGAGCTGGGCGCGCAGCGCGTGCCAGGGGCCGGCACCGTTGCCGCCCTTGAGCACGGCAATCGCGTCCAGGCGCGCCTGGGCGATGCTGCGGTCGCGCGGGGGTTCGAGCAGCCAGGTCTTGAGCAGGCGGCTGCCCATGCCGGTCATGCAGGTGTCCAGCAGCGAATACACGGTGGGCGAATCTTCGCCGCGCAGGGTCTTGACCAGCTCGAGGTTGCGCCGGGTGGTCACCGGCAGCTCGATCAGTTCGCCGCTGCGCTGCACGCGCAGGGCGCGCAGGTGGGGCAGGGCCCGGCCCTGGGTGTGTTCGGCGTAGTTGAGCAGGGCGGCCGCGGCGGCGTGGGCCTGCGGCAGGTCTTCGGCGTGCCAGGTGCTGAGGCTGGCCACCTGCAGCTGCTCCAGCAGCTTGCGCTGGCCCAGGGCGGCGTCAAACTGCCATTCGGGGCGCATGCTCATGGGCAGGCCGGCGGTGGCCCGGGCCTGGCGCAGGCTTTGCTCGAAGCTGGGGGTCACGTCGGCGCTGAAGATCAGCTCGCTGGGCGCGATGCGGGCCAGCCAGGCTTCCAGCTCGTCACTGGCACATTCGGCCAGGTGGATGTCGTCTTGCGTGACGCTGAGCCAGGCCAGGCCGCAGCGGTTGCGCGGTCCCTGGTGCACCGACAGCAGCACGGCATCGGCCTTGTCGCCCAGCAACTCGGCATCGGTCAGCGTGCCCGGGGTGACCACGCGCACGACCTTGCGTTCGACCGGCCCCTTGGCCGTGGCCACGTCGCCCACCTGTTCGCAGATGGCCACCGATTCGCCGTGGCGGATCAGGCGCGCCAGGTAGTTCTCCATCGAATGGAAAGGCACGCCAGCCATGACCACCGGCTGGCCGGCCGACTGGCCGCGCCGGGTCAGGGTGATGTCGAGCAGGCGGGCGGCCTTTTCGGCGTCGTCGTAGAACAGCTCATAGAAGTCGCCCATGCGGTAGAACAGCAGCGTGTCCGGGTGGTTCGCCTTGAGGGCGAAGTACTGCTGCATCATCGGGGTGTGGGCAGACAGGCCGGTGGGCTCGGGGGCGGAATCGGTTTTTTCCTTGGACATCAGTCACTCAGCAGGCAAAAGCCTTCCTTCATTGGTCTTCACGGGGTCGCGCGCGCTGGGGCCCGTTCATGGGCGGGTCGGCAGGCAGGTGCCGCTCCGCCATCGTTTTGCCTGGCGCCGGATTGCGGCGGGGGCAGGGGGCTCAGGCGGGTGCGGGGATTGTAGGAGGCCCCAGGCCTGCCGGCGGCGGCGCAGGCCAATCACCGGGCCTTGACATGGCTGACACCGGCGCGCCCTCATCATCCCTTAGCATGGGGGGTCTTCACGGAGGTGTGTGCGTGCCGGCAGTCAAAACTTGCAGGATCGACAGTAACGCCTTGTTGCATTGTCAGGCGGCCACGGCGCCGGGCCCATTGCGGGGGTGGCGATGAGGTCCGCCCCGCCCGCGCGGCCCGTCCGCACCGGCCTGTGGTGGCAGGACTTGCCGCTGTGGCGGCTGCACGCCTGGCGCCCGCTGGTGGGCGTGCTGGCCGTGTCGCTCGGCCTGGTGTGGGCGGCCGATCAGCTGCTGCTGGCCCGGCGCAGTGCGGCCGAGCGCGAGCGCATGGGCCAGGTGCTGGAGCAACTGGACAACACCTTTCAATCGCTGACCCTGCGCAGCGAGTCGGTCGGTGCCTTGACGATGCTGGGCCTGAACGAGCCCCTGCTCAAGCAACTGGTGCTGCGGGCGCGCGGTGTGCGCGCCGAAGACGCCCATGCCCGATTGAAGGTGCCACGCGAGCGCTTTGCGCTCGACAGCATCTACCTGCTGGACGCCGAGGGGCGTGTGGTGGTTCACGAGACCGAGGGGCACTCGTCGGTGGGGCGCGATCTGCAGCACCAGCCCTATGTGCAGCAGGCCCTCAAGGGCGTGGTCAGCGCCTATGCTGCGGTGGGGCTCAGCACGCCCGAGCGCTGGGTGTACCTGTCGGCGCCCATCTATCAAGGCGGCGATGCCAGCAGCCCGGTGATCGGGAGTGTGCTGTTTCGCATGCCGTTCCAGAAGGCCGACGATGCCCTGGCTTTCAGCGGACAGGATGCCGTGCTGCTGACGCCCGACGGTGTGGCTTTTGCGGCCACCCGCCCCGAGTGGGTGTTTGCGCTGGCCGGCAGCGTGACCCAGCAGCGCGTGCAGGCCCTGCCCGGGCGGGAGCAGTTCGGGCGGCAGTTTGCCAATGGCGTGGCCTCGCGGCTGCCCTTTGACGTGCAGCGCGATGGCGCCGAGTTCGAGGGCCGGGCCCACCTGCTGGCCCACCGGGCCCTGGAATGGAACGACCCGGCCGGCCCCTGGCAATTGCTGATGCTGCAGTCGGTGGATGCGCTGGCCAGCCCGGTGGAGCGCATCGCGCAGGCCTTGAGCCTGTGGCTGGTCTTGATGGCCGGTGGCGTGGCCGGCCTGATGGCCTGGCAGCAGCGCGCGCGCACCCGGGCCACCCGGGCCCGTTTCCACATCCTGGGCACGGCGCTGGAGGTGAGCCCGGTGTCGGTGATCGTCACCGACCTGACGGGGCAGATCATGTGGGTGAACCCGCAATTCCAGCGCAACTCCGGCTATTCGCTGGCCGAGGTGGTGGGCAAGAAGCCCTCGTTGCTGTCCAGCGGTATGACCTCGGTGGCCACTTACCACGACATGTGGGCCAGCCTGTTGGCGGGCAAGCCCTGGAGCGGCCAGTTCATCAACCAGCGCCGCGACGGGTCGATCTACCACGACCAGGCCTCGCTGTCGCCGGTGGTGGATGACGACGGCCGCTGCATCGGCTTTGTCGGCCTGCATGAGGACATCACCGAGCGCATGCGCGAGCGCGAGGAGCTGGCGCGCCGCGAACGGCGTCTCAATGCCTTGCTGGACCAGCAAAAGGCCATCTTCGACAACGCACCGCCCATCGTGCTGGCCAGCAGCGGCAAGCTGGCCGAATTCAATCCGGCCTTTGTGGCCATGATGAAGTCCTCTGCGGAGGTGCTGCGCGACGTTGCCGTGCACACCGTGTTCGGGGGGCGCGAGCCTTACCAGGCCTTTCTGGCCAAGGTCCGCGAATCCTGGAGCCGGAACGAGCCGGTGCGCATCGACTGGAGTCTGCGCCGCGGCGACGAATCGTTTGATGTGCGCATCTCGGGCCGCCGCGTGCAGATGGAGGGCCACGAGGCGGCCTCGATCTGGGTCATCGAGGATCTGACGGATGCCCAGCGCGCCGAGAAGGCCTTGCACGAGGCCCATGACCGTCTCGAGATCGCCCAGGATGCGGGCCGCATCGGCATTTTTGACATCCATCTGCGCGAGCCACAGGCGTTCTGGAGCCGCCAGTTGCTCGACATCTACGGCCTGGACGACTCGCCGGGCTATGTCAGCCGGGACCGCTGGGCCTCCTTGCTGCACCCGGATGACGCGGCCCAGGCCGTGGCCCAGTTCCAGGAGGCCCTGGCCAGCGATGCCTCCCAGTACCGCAACTCCTGGCGCATCCGCCGCCCCGACGGTGAGGACCGCTGGGTGCTCAACGCAGGCCGCATCATGCGCAACGAGCAGGGCGTGCCCGAGCGCGTGGTGGGGGTGATCGTCGACATCCACGACCAAAAGCTGCTGGAGGCCCGGGTGGCCGAGCAACTGGTGTTCCAGGAGGTGTTGGTGGACACCATCCCGGTGCCGCTGTTCTACAAGGGTGCGGACGGCCGCTACCTGGGCTTCAACCGGGCCTACGAGCAGGCCTTCGGCGTGCGCCGGCAGGATCTGATCGGCAAGACGGTGCTCGATCTGGGCTACCTGTCCCAGGCCCACCGCGATCTCTTCGACGGCATGGCCCGACGGGTGCTGCAAGGGGAGTTGGGCGAGCAGTTGTCGCTGCGCCTGCAGTATGCCGACGGGGCCTGGCACGACGTGCTGTTCTGGGTGCGTGGGTTTCAGCGCGGGGACGGAACACCCGGCGGCCTGATCGGCACTTTTGTCGACATCACCGACCAGAAGCGCGCCCAGCAGGAGCTGGTGCGGGCCAAGGAACTGGCCGAGGAGGCGACCGAACTCAAGAGCCATTTCCTGGCCAACATGAGCCACGAGATCCGCACGCCCATGAACGCCATCATCGGCATGGCGCATCTGGCCTTGCGCTCGGGGCTCACGCAGCAGCAGCGCGCCTATGTCGACAAGATCCAGCAGGCAGGCCAGCACCTGCTGGGGGTGATCAACGACATTCTGGATGTGTCCAAGATCGAAGCCGGCCGCCTGGGGCTGGAGAGCACACCCTTTCAACTCGACAAGGTGCTCGAGAACGTGGCCGATGTGGTGGCGCACAAGGCCACCGAAAAGGGGCTGGAGCTGATCTGCGATGTGGCCCCCGATGTGCCGGACAGCCTGATCGGCGACCCGCTGCGCCTGGGCCAGATCCTGATCAACTACCTCAACAACGCGATCAAGTTCACCGAGCAGGGCGAGATCGAGATCGTGGTGCGCCGGGTGGCCGGGCCAGAAGATTCGAGCGGTCCGGCAATCACGTTGCGCTTTGAAGTGCGCGACACCGGCATCGGCCTGAACGAGGGCCAGATCGGGCGTCTGTTCCAGAGCTTCCAGCAGGCCGATGCCTCGACCACCCGCCGCTATGGTGGCACGGGCCTGGGCCTGTCGATCTGCAAGAGCCTGGCCCAGTTGATGGGGGGCGAGGTGGGCGTGCAAAGCCAGCCCGGTCAGGGCTCGGTGTTCTGGTTCACGGCCCAGTTGCAGGTCGGGCCGGGCGTGCCCCGCACCCTGCTGCCCGACCCCGACCTGCGGGGCCGTCGGGCGCTGGTGGTGGACGACAACCAGCACGCGGCGGCGGTGCTGGCCGATCTGCTCAAGGGCATGAGTTTCGAGGTCTCGGTGGCCCATTCCGGGCAGGAGGCCCTGGCCGCGCTGGGCGAGGCCGCCCGGGAGAACCGACCGGTGGAGGTGCTGGTGCTCGATTGGCAGATGCCCGGCATGGATGGCCTGGAGGTGGCGCGCCGTCTGCCCGACTTGAACCTGCCCCTGCTGCCCTGGTCGGTGATGGTGACTGGCTTTGGCCGTGACGAGTTGCTGGAAAGCGCCCGCACGCTGGGCGTGGGCGAGGTGCTGGTCAAGCCGGTCAATGCGTCGCAGATGTTCGACGCGCTGATGCGCCTGATGGGCCAGCCCCATGCGCGGCCCGAGGCCGAGCTGCCCCCTGGCAGTTCCCCGCTGGAGGCCTTGACCCCCTTGCGTGGGGCCCGGCTGCTGGTGGTGGAGGACAACGAGCTCAATCAGCAGGTGGCCGCCGAGTTGCTCAGCGATGCCGGCTTCGTGGTCGAATTGGCCGGCAACGGCCAGCAGGCCCTGGCCAAGCTGCGTCAGCAGCCGGTGGACCTGGTGCTGATGGACATGCAGATGCCGGTCATGGACGGCCTGGAGGCCACCCGGGCGATCCGCGCCCAGCCCGACACGCGGCACCTGCCGGTGATTGCCATGACCGCCAATGCCATGGCCGCCGACCGTGAGCTGTGCCTGGCCGCGGGCATGAACGACCACCTGGCCAAGCCCGTCAACCCCGATGACCTGTGGCGTTTGCTGGCCCGCTGGCTCAAACCGACAGGCCGTCAATCGGGGCCCTTGCCGGTGCGTGAGGGCGATGCCATCCCGGTCAGCCTGCCCACTGAGATTGCGGGCCTGGATGTCAGCCTGGGCCTGAAACGGGTGATGGGCAAGCGCAGCCTGTACCGCTCGATGCTGGGCCGCTTCGTGGCCGGGCAGCAGGCCACCCTGAGCGAATTGCCGCAGGCCCTGGCGGCCCAGGACTGGCCGCTGGCTGAGCGATTGGCGCACAACCTCAAGGGGCTGGCTGGCAACCTCGGTGCCAGCATCCTGCAACAACAGGCCGCCGAGCTGGAGGCCGCGATCGGACGGCGCGAGAAATCCGAGCCGCTCAAACGCCTCTGCGAAGCGGCCTTGCTGGCCCTGGCCGCCTTGTTGGCCGATCTGCAGGCCTGGCTGGCGGCCCAGGCGAGCCCCTTGCCGGCCGAACCTCTGGCCGCGGCGCCACAGGCGCTGGAGGGAGTGGTGCTGGGCTTGCTGCAGCACCTGCGCACGTTGTTTGTCGACAACGACTCGGCCGCGCTGGAGGTGGTGAAAGAAAATGCCGCTATGCTGCGTCTTGCCTTGGGGGATGCATTTCTTGCCGTTGAGCAGAAAACGCTTGCGTTTGAATTTGAGCAGGCAATTGAAGCTTTGGATGCCATCCTCCCGGCCACGACCCAGTCCGCCTGATGGTGCAGACGCGGGCCTTTTTACAGGGTGAATCTGATGGCCGCTGTTCCCGTGTCTGCTGAAGTGTCCTTGATGGTCGACAAGCCGATCGCCACCGTGCTGGTGGTGGACGATCTGGCCGACAACCTCAGCCTGATGAGCTCGCTGCTCAAAGACCATTACCGGGTGAAAGTGGCCAACCAGGGCGAAAAGGGCTTGCGCATCGCCGCCCAGATGCCGACCCCGGACCTGATCCTGCTCGACATCATGATGCCCGGCATGGATGGCTACGAGGTGTGCCGCCGGCTCAAGGCCGACCCGGCCACGCGCGACATTCCGGTGATCTTTCTGACGGCCCGTGCCGATGTGGCCGACGAGGCCCTGGGCCTGGCGTTGGGCGCGGTGGACTACATCACCAAGCCGATCAGCCCGCCGATTCTGCTGGCCCGGGTGCAGACGCATCTGGCGCTGAAAGCCACGGCCGACTTTTTGCGCAGCAAGAGCGACTACCTGCAGCAGGAGGTGGCCTTGCGCACGCTGGAGGTGCAGGCCATCCAGGATGTGACCATCATGGTGATGGCGTCCCTGGCCGAAACCCGCGACAGCGAGACGGGCAACCACATCCGGCGCACCCAGTTGTATGTGAAGGCCCTGGCAGAGCGCCTGCGTGAGCACCCGCGCTTCGAGGCCGTGCTCAGCGAGCGCAACATCGAGCTGCTGTACAAATCGGCACCCTTGCACGACATCGGCAAGGTGGGCATTCCGGACGCCATCCTGCTCAAGCCCGGCAAGCTCACGGTGGAAGAGTTCGAGGTGATGAAGCGCCACCCCGAGATCGGGCGCGATGCCATCGAGGAGGCCGAGCGGCGCCTGGGCATCAAGGTGAAATTTCTGACCTTCGCCAAAGAGATTGCCTACAGCCACCAGGAGAAGTGGGACGGCTCAGGCTACCCAGAGGGCCTGGCTGGAGACGCCATTCCCGTGTCGGCCCGCCTGATGGCCGTGGCCGACGTCTATGACGCGCTGATCAGCAAGCGGGTCTACAAGCCTGCGTTCTCGCATGAGCAGGCCTGCCAGATCGTGGTGCAGGGCCGAGGCCAGCACTTTGATCCGGACATCGTCGACGCCTTCATCGAGATCGCCGACGATTTCCGCACCATCGCGCTGCGCTACGCCGACTGAGCGGCGTCAGCGTCCAGCCACCGGTTCAGGCTTTTTCAGAACGGGGCGTCGCCCTGCGCTGCGCCAGGGGCGGCATCGTCGGCCGGGGCGTCGCCGGCGTCGGCTTCGCTGCTGTCGGTGGCGGCGCTGTCCTGGCCTAGGGCCTGGCGCACGGCCGCCTTTTCACCAGCGCCGGCAAACTTGCTGTACTTGCCCAGGATGGTGACCAACTGGCCGTAGATGCGCGGGTTGCCGGCCAGGCATTCCTTTTGTTCCAGGAAGTCGGCTTCACCGGTGAAATTGCCGATCAGGCCACCGGCTTCGGTCACCAGCAGCGAGCCCGCAGCGATGTCCCAGGGCGACAGCCCGGTTTCGAAGAAGCCGTCGCAGAAACCGGCGGCCACATAGGCCAGGTCCAGGGCGGCGGCGCCAGGGCGGCGCAGGCCGGCGGTGCGGGGCATGATGTCGGCCATCATGGCCAGGTAGGCCTTGAAGTTGTCGCCCGGGCGGAAGGGGAAGCCGGTGGAGATCAGCGACTCACCCAGGCGGGTGCGCTTGCTCACACGGATGCGGCGTTCGTTCAGGTAGGCGCCACGGCCCTTGGTGGCGGTGAACAGGTCGTTGCGGCTGGGGTCGTAGATGACCGCTTGTTCGATCTTGCCGCGCACGGCCAGCGCGATGCTGACGCAGTACACGGGGAAGCCGTGGATGAAGTTGGTGGTGCCGTCGAGCGGATCGATGATCCAGACGAATTCAGAGTCTTTGGCGCCGTGCGCCTGACCCGATTCCTCGGCCAGGATGCCGTGGCCCGGGTAGGCCGTGAGAAGGGTCTCGATGATGATGTTCTCGGCCGCCTGATCGACTTCCGTCACAAAGTCATTCACCTGCTTTTGCGAGATGCGCACGGATTCGACATCGAGTGCCGCGCGGTTGATGATGGCGCCAGCGGCGCGTGCGGCCTTGATGGCCACGTTGAGCATGGGGTGCAGGTTGGATGACATAGATTGTGAGGAAGAGCGTGAGCGGCCCGCCTGCGCCGCATGGGCGACATTCGCAGCCTGGGCTGCGGGGCGGGAACTGGGCCTCACCGGCGATGCGGGAGGCGACAATAGCGGCATTTTACCCGCCGTTGCTCCCCGCACGCCAGCCCCCTGTCCCAGAGACCCTGTGCCCAGCCCATGAAAACCCGATTTGTCCTGATCCAGACCAGCCACGCCGGCAACGTGGGCGCCGCTGCCCGTGCCCTGAAAGTGATGGGGTTTGATGACCTGGTGCTGGTGGCGCCGCGCTGGCCCGATGTGCTGCAGCGTGAAGAGACCATCCAACGCGCCAGCGGCGCAGAAGACGTGCTGAGCCGGGCCCGTGTGGTGCAGACCCTGGACGAGGCCCTGGACGGCATCACCCACCTGTGTGCCACCGCCATGACGCCGCGCGACTTCGGCCCGCCGCTCAAGGCGCCGCGCCCGCATTTCGCCGAGCTGGCGCAGGACCCGTCGCAGGCGGTGGCCTTTCTGTTCGGCTCAGAGCGCTTCGGCATGCACAACGACGACGTCTACCGCTGCCACACCTGCCTGAGCATTCCGACGAACCCGGATTTCGGCTCGCTGAACCTGGGCGCGGCCATCCAGGTGATCGCCTATGAATGGCGCCAGGCCCTGGGCGGTTTTGCGCTGCAATCGGCCACCGCACCGGTGCGCCCGGCCGATGCGCAGCAGGTGGCCGGCATGCTGGGGCACTGGGAGCGGGCGCTGGTCGACATCGGTTTTCTGGACCCGGCCGCGCCCAAGAAGCTGATGCCGCGCCTGAACCAGCTTTTCAACCGCGCCGACCTGACCCAGGAGGAAATCCACATCCTCAGAGGTGTTGCCAAGGCCATGATCGAAACCGCCGCCCGCAGCAGCCGATAGACTGTCAGCTCATATCGATTCAACCCCAAGTCATGTTTTCCCGCCTCCGATCCGACATCCAGTGCATTCTTGACCGCGATCCTGCCGCGCGCAGCACCTGGGAGGTGATCACCTGTTACCCGGGCCTGCATGCCGTGGTCTTGCACCGGCCAGCCCACTGGTGCTGGACGCATGGCCTCAAGTGGCTGGGGCGCTTCATCTCGCACGTGGCGCGGTTTCTGACCGGCATCGAGATCCACCCCGGCGCCAAACTGGGGCAGCGGGTGTTCTTCGACCATGCCATGGGCGTGGTGGTGGGCGAGACCGCCGAAATCGGCGACGGCTGCACCATCTACCAGGGCGTGACCCTGGGCGGCACCTCGCTGTACAAGGGCGCCAAGCGCCACCCCACCCTGGGCAAGGATGTGGTGGTGAGTGCCGGCGCCAAGGTGCTGGGCGGCTTTGTGGTGGGGGACGGCGCCAAGATCGGCAGCAATGCCGTGGTCATCAAGCCGGTGCCGCCCGGGGCCACGGCGGTGGGCATCCCGGCCCGCATCATCCCGTCCAAGGACGGGGCCAGTGCCGACGCCAGTGCCGACACACCACCCGAGCGCGCCAAGTTCTCGGCCTATGGCGTCACGCTGGAGGACGACCCGGTGAGCCAGGCGCTCAAGGGCCTGATCACCAGCGCCTCGTCGCAAGAGCACCAGATCGCCCTGCTGTGGCAGGCGATCGAAAAGCTCAGCAGCCGCCCCGCTGCGGGCGACTGCGTGCCGCAGGACGCGCAGCGCAGCGAGTGCTTCGAGGCGGCCAAGCTCAACGACCTGGTCGGCAAGTAAGCCTGGGGCTGGCACGGTCACCCCAAAGAAAAAGCGACCCTCGGGTCGCTTTTTTGCGGGCGCGGCAGGTTCAGGTCGGACGCGGTGGGCGTTGTGCCGTCTTCGGGCGGAAGGCCTTGCAGACCTCGTCGCGGGTTTCCAGGTAGGGGCCGCCGATCAGGTCGATGCAGTAGGGCACGGCGGCAAAGATGCCGGGCACCCCGGCGCTGCCATCGGAGGCCTTGAGGCCTTCCAGGGTTTCCTGGATGGCCTTGGGCTGGCCTGGCAGGTTGATGATCAGGCTCTGGTGCCGGATCACCGCCACCTGACGCGACAGGATGGCCGTGGGCACAAAGCGCAGGCTGATCTGGCGCATCTGCTCGCCAAAGCCCGGCATCTCCTTGTGGGCCACGGCCAGCGTGGCTTCGGGGGTGACGTCGCGCAGCGCCGGGCCGGTGCCGCCGGTGGTCAGCACCAGATCGCAGCGGGCCACGTCGACCAGGGCCGTCAGTGTGGCGCTGATGGTGGCCTGCTCGTCCGGGATGAGCCGCGGCTCGAACTCGATCGGGTTCAGCAGGGCCCGGCTCAGCCAGTCTTGCAGGGCGGGCAGACCCTTGTCCTCGTAGACGCCGCTGGAGGCGCGGTCGCTGATCGAGACGATGCCGATGCGCACCGGCTCGGGCGGGGGCAGGGTGCTGGCACCCTGGGCTTCAGTCGTCGTGCTCATCGGCGGCGTCGGCTTCTTCGGCCTCGAAGGCCTCGGGGTTCAGGTGGCGCCGGACCAGGCGGAACAGCTCGCGGTAGGCGCGGCTCTGGCGCGGGGCCAGGCCTTGCGACACGGCGGCCTTGTCGGCCGGTGGCGCATCTTTGCGGGCCTGGCGGATCAGGGCGCGCAGCTGCTGGGTGTCGGTGTCGGGATGTTGGTCCATCCAGACGCCCAGCGCCTCTTCGGTGCCGATCAGGCGGTCGCGCCATTGCTCGGCCAGGTGCAGGGCGGCCGTGTCGGCCGCCGAGCCCTTGCGTTGCACTTCAAGCGCCGTCTTGACGGCTTCGACCGTGGGTTCGTCGAGCAGGCGCATCAGCTTGCCAACGAACTGCATCTGGCGCCGTTTGCCTTCGAAGTTGGTGATGCGCTTGGCCTCGGCCAGGGCATCGACCAGCTTGTCGGACAGCGGCAGCTTTTCCATCAGGTCGGCGCGCAGCGTGAGCAGGTCTTCACCCAGCTTTTGCAGTGCGGTGCTTTCGCGTTTGAGATCGGTTTTGCTGGCTTCATCGGTGCCTTTCAGCTCAGCTTTGAGCTGGAGGTCCAGCTCGCTGCCTTCGGCAACGAACTGGCCACGGACGTAGTAGCCTTTTTTGGGTTTGCGTGACATGTTGGGGGTATCCGGGGTGAGGGCCACAGGGGACCCTGAGCGGCAAGTATCATAGCCTCCGCTATGAAGAAACCCCAGACACCGGCCGCCAGCGGCTTCAGCTACTCCCGTGAAACCTTTGAACACCTGGTGGACACCGCCTTGGCGCATGCGCTCAAGCTCGGTGCCACCGACGCTGGCGCGGAGGCCTCCGAGGGCTGCGGGCTCAGCGTGAGCGTGCGCAAGGGCGAGCTTGAAAACGTCGAACGCAACCGCGACAAGTCGCTGGGGGTGACCGTGTACCTGGGGCACCGCCGTGGCAATGCCAGCACCTCCGATTTCTCGGAAGGGGCCATTCTGCAGACCGTGCAGGCCGCCTACGACATTGCCCGCTTCACCGCCGAAGACCCTTGCGCCGGCTTGCCGGACGAGGCCGACATTGCCACCGCCCAGCCCGAACTGGACCTGTTCCACCCCTGGGCGCTGAATGCCGAGCAGGCCGTCAGCCTGGCCCAGGCCTGCGAAGCCGCCGCCCTGGCCACCAGCCGGCGCATCACCAACAGCGAGGGGGCGGGCGTGTCGGCCCAGCAGTCGCATTTCTTCAGCGCCCACACCCACGGTTTTCGCGGCGGCTATGCCAGCTCGCGCCACAGCCTGTCGGTGGCGCCGATCGCATCGCTGCCCGGCAAGAACGCCGACATGCAGCGCGACGCCTGGTACAGCTCGCAGCGCTGCGCCGACGATCTGGCCAGCCCCGAGGCGGTGGGGCGCTATGCGGCCCAGCGTGCGCTGAGCCGCCTCAAGTCGCGCAAGATTGCCACCACCCAGTGCCCGGTGCTGTTCGAGTCGCCCCTGGCCGCCGGCCTGCTGGGCAGCTTCACGCAGGCTGTGAGCGGCGGCGCGCTGTACCGCAAAAGCACGTTCTTGCTCGACTCGCTGGGCAAGAAGGTGTTCCCCAAGCACATCGATGTGCTGGAAGACCCCTTTGTGCTGCGCGGCAAGGGCAGCTCGCCCTTCGATGAGGAGGGCGTGAAGGTCAGTGCCCGCAAGGTGGTGGACGCCGGCCGCGTGGAGGGTTACTTTTTGACCAGCTACTCGGCGCGCAAGCTGGGCCTGCGCACCACGGGCCATGCAGGGGGCTCGCACAACCTGACGCTGCGCTCGCGCCTGACCCGGGCTGGTGACGATCTGGACGCCATGCTGCAGAAGCTGGGCACCGGCCTGTTCGTGACCGAGCTGATGGGCCAGGGCGTGAACTACGTGACGGGCGATTATTCGCGCGGCGCCAGCGGCTTCTGGGTCGAGAACGGCCGCATCGCCTTCCCGGTGCATGAGATCACCATCGCGGGCAACCTCAAGGACATGTTCAAGGGCATCGAGGCCATCGGGGCCGATGCGTACACCTATGGCGCCAAGACCGTGGGTTCGGTGCTGATCAACCGCATGAAGATCGCCGGCAGCTGAGCCGCCAGATCGTCGTCTGCCTGCATTGAATGCCCCCGGCGCCTGGTGCGCCCGGGGCATTTTTCATGGCGCTCACTGTGTGTTGCCGCGCACCTCGGGGCGTTCGGGTGCCGGCCCACCGACGCGCGCACCACCGTTGATCTGAACCCCGGGCCGGACCATGATTTCGTGATTTTCGCGCGGCGCCGATGCGGGCTGGCGCTGCTGTTGTTGCTGTTGCCACTGCGGTTGCTGTTGTTGCTGCTGCTGGCGCTGGATCTGTTCGCGCATCTGCTGGTCGCGCAGCGCCTGCTCGCGCTGCTGTTGTTGCAACTGCTGCTGCATCTGGAGCTGCTGGTGCTGCTGCTGTTGCAAGGCCTGGCGCTGGCGCTCAGCTTCGGCCTGCTGTTGCTGTTGCTGTTGCATCTGCAGTTGCTGCTGGGCCTGTTGTTGGAACTGGCGCTGCGCCTGCTCCTGCTGCTCGCGCTGCTGGGCCTCGCGCCACTGGCGGTCGGCCTCGGTGCGGGGGGCGTTGTTGGGCACAGGGCTCACCTGTTGAAAGACGCCTGGGCGACCCATGGGCTGCGCCGCGGGCTCCGGGGGGGGCTGCAGGGCGGGGGCGGGGCTCATGTTGGGGCGGCGCTCGCCGTCGCGGCCCTGCCAGGGGTTGTTGTTGGTGTTGTTGTTCACGCTGCCGCCACCGGGTTGCACGAAGGCGGGGCGTTCGGGCACGATCTGCACCTGCGGGCGTGGCAGGGCCTGTGGCGCTTGGCTGCCACCGGTCTGTGCCGTTCCGCCGCCGGGGCGTTGGCCCCAGGTCGGCCGGCCCCCTTGGGGTTGGTGGGTGATGGCGTCCGGCCGCTGCTGGTTCAGGTAGCCGCCCGGGCGCGGCAGGCTGCCGACCGAGCCGGGCCGGCCGGCACCCCAGGCTGGCTGCCAGGCCTCGCCGGGGGCCAGCGGCACCCAGCCCACGTCCGGATGTCGCACGTGAGGGCGCGAGCCCGCTTGCGGCGTGCCCAGAAAGCCCACCAGGGCCGGGGCGTAGCTGGGGCGGCGGTTGCGTTCATAGCGTTCGGGCACCCAGCACCAGCGCGGCCCGGTCTGCACCCAACGCCCGTAGTGGAAGGGGGCAAAGCCCCAGGGCGCATCGTCGATCCAGGTCCAGCCCCAGGGCTCTATCCACTCCCAGCGCCCATAGCGATAAGGCGCCCAGTCGCTCACGGTGACGGTGGGGTACCACACCGTGCCCCAGGTCGGGTCGGTGCGCCATTCACCCCAGCCATCCAGCTGCTGGTAGCCGATGACTTCGCGCGGCAGGTAGCGCGCGGCCTGCGATTGGTCTTCGATCTGGTTGCGTTGCGCCACCCATTGGTCAAACCCGTCGGGGCGCAGCACCACGGGGGTTTGCAGCTGGGCCAGCAGACGGCCCCCGAAATTCCATTGCAGGCCCTGGGGCAGGGCCTGGCTGGCGCCGTTCTCGCCATAGGCCATCAGGCTGCCCTGCTGCACGCTGACCCGGGTGTTGCCCTGTTCCAGGTTCACGTCCAGGCGGTAGTCCCCCGGCTGCTGCACCAGCACGGCCAGGTTGGGGGTGTCGATCTCGATGCGCTCGCCGGGCAGCAGTTGGCGCACCCGCAGGGCCAGGCGGCCCTGGCGCAGCTGCATCTGGGTGGTTTGATCGTCCAGCTGGGTGATGTCGAGCTGGCCCGGCCCTTCCATGCGCCAACTGCTGGTGCCCGTGCTCATGTCCAGCCGGGCCCCGGGGGCCGGTATCAGGCGGTTGCCGCGGGTCAGGGGCTGGTTGTAGAGCGCCATGTCGGCGTCGGGTGTGTTGGTCTGGCCGGTCTGTACCACGCCTTCGATCAGGTTCAGGTAGCCCACGCGGCCTGGCGCGACCTGGGCCCAGGCCAGGGTGCCCATCAGGCTCAGGCCAAGAAGCAGGCCTTGGCAGGCCTGGCGGGTGCGGCGGGCCCAGGAGGCCTGGGTGGGTGAGGTGGCGGGCTTGAAGAACATGGTGATCTCAACAGGTGTTGGCGGATTAACGCGCCAGCCCCCCAAAAGGTCAACGCGCCGGTGCAGGCGGCTGCAATTGCTCACAAAAAGGCACAAAAAAAACCACCGGCATCCTCGGATGCGGGTGGCTTGCAGTGGGGTGCGCTGGGGGCTCAGCCGGCCAGGGCAGCCTTCACAGCGGCAGAGACCAGGCCCATGTCGGCCTTGCCGGCCAGGCGGGTCTTGACCGCGCCCATGACCTTGCCCATGTCGCCAGGGCCTGCGGCGCCCAGTTCGGCCACGATGGCCTTGACTTCGGCGCTCACCTCTTCGGCGCTCAGGCGGGCCGGCAGGTAGGCCTGCAGCACCTTGAGTTCGGCCGATTCCTTGTCAGCCAGGTCCTGGCGGGCGGCTTGCTCGAAGGCGGCGATCGAGTCTTTGCGCTGCTTGATCAGCTTGTCGACGATGGCCACCACGCCGACGTCGTCCAGGGTGATGCGCTCGTCCACCTCGCGCTGCTTGATCGCGGCCTGCAGCAGGCGGATCGTGCCCAGGCGCTCCGAGTCCTTGGCGCGCATGGCGGCCTTCATGTCTTCGGTGATCTGTTCCTTGAGGGACATGGTGTTCTCCGTTCGAAATTTGGTTTCAGAATGCAAAAACCCGCGCTTGGCGTCCCGAGCGCGGGTTGTGCGACTGCTGTGAAACAGCAGGCGGGCTGCGATCAGTACAGCTTCTTCGGCAGTTGCATGCTGCGAACGCGCTTGTAGTGACGCTTCACGGCAGCAGCCTTCTTGCGCTTGCGTTCAGCGGTCGGCTTTTCGTAGAACTCGCGGGCGCGCAAGTCGGTCAGCAGACCCAGTTTTTCGATGGTGCGCTTGAAACGACGCAGTGCGACGTCGAAGGGCTCGTTTTCTTTAACACGGATGGTGGTCATTACGTAATGTTTTCCAATGAGGTGCTCGGGGAAGATCGGGCCCACAAGCGAGGTTCCCCGCCTAAAAAATTGATCAGGCCGGCGGGGCATTTGCCAGCAAAGCCTGCGATTATAGCGTTCTGGCTTGCGCAAACAAGATTTTTGTGCATCCGGGCCCTTGCCCGCATCAGCCGTGCCCCGCGCGGGCCGCCAGGCCTTGGGCGCAGGCATGGCCGCTGGCCCAGGCCCACTGGAAGTTGTAGCCCCCCAGCCAGCCCGTCACGTCCACCACTTCGCCAATGAAATACAGGCCGGCTTGTTTGGACTCCAAGGTCTGTTGCGACAGGTCCCGCGTGTCCACGCCACCCAGGGTGACCTCGGCCTTTTTGTAGCCTTCGGTGCCGGTGGGCACCAGCTCCCAGCGCGACAGGCGCTCGGCCAGGGTGTTCAGGGCCTTGTCGGTCACTTCGTTGCAAGGCCGTTGCAGACCGGGGTCTTGCTGCACCCAGGCCTCGGCCAGGCGGCTGGGCAGGCTGTGCGCCAGCTCGTTGACCAGCAGCTTGCGCGAGACTGCCTTGGCGCGGGCCAGGGTCTCGGGCAGGTCCAGATCGGGCATCAGGTTGATGCGGATGGGGGTGCCGGCCTGCCAGTAGCTCGAGATCTGCAGCACGGCCGGGCCCGACAGGCCACGGTGGGTGAACAACAGGTCTTCCAGAAAATGCCCGCGGCTCTTTTTGGCGCCGGTCTCCATGGCCACCGGCAGGGCCAGCCCGGCCAGTTGCGCATAAGGCTGCCAGGCGGCGCCGTCGAAGGTCAGGGGCACCAGGCCGGGGCGCTGCTCGACCAGGCGCAGGCCGAACTGGCGCGCCACCCGGTAGCCGAAGTCGGTGGCCCCGATCTTGGGGATGGACAGGCCACCCGTGGCGATCACCAGGCTGGGGCTGCGCACCGTGCCCTGATCGGTGTCGATCTCATAGGTGGTGCTGCCATCGGCCTCGGTGCTGCGCACGGCCTTCACGCCACAACCCTGCCAGCGCGTGACGCTGCCTCCGGCGGCGCCGGCCTCGCATTCGCGCAGCAGCATCTGGATGATGTCCTCGGCCGAGCGGTCGCAGAACAGCTGGCCCTTGTGCTTTTCGTGAAAAGGAATGTCGTGGCGCTTGATCAGGGCGACAAAGTCTTGCGGGGTGAAGCGGCTCAGGGCGCTGCGGCAGAAGTGGGGGTTGGCGCCCAGGAAGTTGGCCGGGCTGGCGTCACGGTTGGTGAAGTTGCAGCGGCCCCCGCCCGAGATGCGTATCTTCTCGGCCACTTTCTCCGCATGGTCCACCAGCAGCACGCGCAAGCCACGCTGCGCAGCCACACCGGCACAAAACAGGCCGGCGGCTCCGGCTCCCACGATCACGGCATCGACATTCAAACCAGGCTCCAGGGCAACGCGGGGCCTGAGGCCCCGTGGCAAAAGGCTTGATTATCGTCAGCCTGCCGGTCAGGGCGGGTTGTCGGCCAGGTGAAAGCGCTTGGCAAGCGGGCGGCGATCGGGAGAATCAGGCTTCCTATTTCAACAACCGGAGGGAATTTCATGGCGACTCTGAACATCGGCGACTGCCTGGGCGCGGCCTGGGCCCAGTACCGCAAGAACATGCTGACCCACATCGTGGCCACGGTGCTGGTCACGGCCATCGGCAACCTGTTCTTCGGCTTGCTGACGGGCCCCCTGCTGGTGGGCTACATGCGCATGATGCGGGCCGAGGAGGCCGGCCAGCCGGTCAGCTTCACCGATGTGTTCCGGGGTTTTGATGATTTCGGGCCCGCCTTGCTGGCGGCCGTGCTGGCCGGCATCCTGGTGGCGGTGGGCTTTTGCTTCTGCGTGCTGCCGGGCCTGTTGCTGCTGCCGCTGGTGCCCTTGGCTCTGCATGAAGTGGCCGAGGGTGAGAAGGACGCCATCCAGGCGATCAAGACGGCCTGGGGCCAGCTGCGGCCCAACCTGTTCATGGCCCTGATCTGCAGCTTTCTGATTTCGGTGTTCGCCGGCATTGGTGCCTTGTTGTGTGGCGTAGGCATCGTGCTCACCCTGCCGCTGGCCTACCTGGGGGCCTACCACATGGCGCGTCAGATGGCGGGTGACCCACGGGTGGTCATCGCACTGTGATGAGGGCGGCACCGGCTCTTCGGCGTTGGGGCCCGGGGGCCCTCTGGCTGGGTGCCTGGCCTTTGGCGGGCGGCCTCAGCCAGGCCTTGCTGCAGGGCAAAGCGGTGCCGGTCTGCGGCTTTCAGGCCCTCACGGGCTGCCCTTGCCCCTTGTGTGGGGGCACTCACCTGGTCCAAGCGCTGACGCAGTGGGACTGGGCGGCTGCCTGGCAGGCTCAGCCCGGCCTGCTGCCTTTGCTGCTGGGCGCCTGGCTGTTGCTGGGGTGGCGCTCCGTGGCCAGCCCGGCGGCACGCCAGCGCTGGGCGCCCCTGGAACGGCGGCTGTTCTGGAGCGCCGTGGTGTTCTGGCTGGGGGAGTGGGCCTGGCGGGTGGGCGCCCTGGGGGTGGGGGCGTTGTCAGGCGCCTCCTGAGGCCCCCAAGGGGTCGTAGCCCGGCGCACGCATCATGTCGTGCAACTGGCGGCGCCGGATGCCCATGTTGCCACCGTCAAAAATCGGCAAGGCCAGCGCATCCTGCAGCCAGCCCGCCAAAGGCAGCGCGTGGTCGTAGCTGTTCACCCCGACCACCCGCATCAGCTCGGTGATCACCCGCACGGCTGTTTCCGAGCCGAAGACTTTGGCCTGCAGCGACAACTCGTGGGCACCGGGCGCTTGAATGTCCTGCGCCTGGCAGGCCCGGTAGCTCAGGCTGCGCACGGCTTCCATGGCCATCTTGGCGTCGGCCAGGGCGTAGCCGACGGCCTGGTGTTCCAGGATGGGCAAGACCCCGCCGCACTTTTCCGTGCGGGCAAAATTCAAGGCAAAGTCGAAGGCGGCGCGCATCAGTGCCAGGGCCATCACCCCGACCAGGGCGGCCGTGCCCGAGAAGCTGGCTTCGACCAGGGCTTGGCCGCCACCTTGGGGGCCGATCAGGTTGCCCGCAGGGATGCGCAGACCCTGCAGGCTAAAGCGCGGGGTGAGGTGTCCGCGGTGGCCCAGGGTGTCAAAACTGTGTTCATGCCGGAAGCAATCCGCCCCCCAGCCGCCCGTGGGGCGCTCGGCTGCCAGCACCGACAGGGCCTGACCGGGCTCGGCCTGCGGGTCGGTGCGGCAGACCAGGCACAGCACGTCGGCGCCTCGGCCATCCCAGCCCGTGGCGCTGGAAACCCATTGCTTGGCCCCGTCCACGATCCAGTGCTCGCCCTCTCGGCGTGCCACGGTCCGCACGCCCTCGCCGGGCGCTGGGGAGGCGAAGTTGGCGCTGCCGCCGGGCTCGCTGGAGGCAAAGCCGGCCAGGGGGGCGCCGGATGGGCTCAGAAAAGGGGCCAGACAACGGGCCTGCAGCTCGGCATCGCCCGCGATCAGCAAGGGGGTGAGGCCCAGCAGATTGGCCAGCGCCGTGAGCGACACATTCACGTCGACGGCGTGAAACTCTTCGGTGATCACGGCCATTTCGACCATGCCCTGACCATCGCCCCCGAAAGGGGCAGGCACCAATCGCCGCATGAAGCCGGCCTGCACCAGTGCCTCGTAAAAGGGGCGGGTGGCCTGAAAGCGCTCGTCCGGGGTGGGCAGATGGCGAATCGCGGGGGCCACGCCGCGCAAGACCTGGTGGGCAAAGCGCCGGGCGGATTGCTGAAGTTCTTTTTGGGCCGGGGTGATGGAAAAGTCGATGGGCATGTTGTCCTCCGAGGTGGGGTGAGGGTGATTCCGTCATCGATTCTGGGGAGGGGCTGCCGCGTTGGCTTGGGCAATGGCGCACCGCGTCTTGGCGTTTTCGGCACAGGGTGTAACCCGCTTGTCATGGAACAGGAAATGCTTGCAAAGTTGGCCCCTGGCTGACCCCGGCCATCCACAGCCCCCTTCATCCACGCCCCCCGGAAAGGCAGACCATGCGCGTCTGGAACACCCAGCATTTGCCGGCCTCGCAGCAGTACACCTATTGGCGCGAAGTGCTGTGTGAAGCCTTCACGGCGCTGGATTGCGTGGTGCCGTCTGAACAGGACCGCGGGGGTGGTTTTTCAAGCCGCGTGACCAGCAACACCTTTGCGGATCTGGGGGTGTCGCAGTTGCAGTCGCGTGCTCAAAGCGTGCGGCGGGGGCGCTCGGAAATCAGTCGAAGGCCTTCAGAGTATTTTTTTGCCAACCTGCAAGTCATGGGGCGTTGCCTGGTCCGGCAGGATGGGCGCGAGATCCTCGCGCAGGCAGGCGACCTGTACCTGGTGGACACCACCCGCCCCTACGAGATCGATCAGGCCGATGACGATTGGCAGTCCTTGTGTTGCACCGTGCCGCATGCCCGTCTATCGCCCCTGCTGGTGCGGCCGGCGCATGAGTTGACGGCGCGCCACCTCAGTCGGGATTCGGGCATGGGGCGGGTGGCCGCTGATTTCGTGCAGACCCTGGCGGATCAGGCTGTGGCCTTCGATCTGGGGCAGCAGCGCGTGCTGGCGGACAACCTGAACACCTTGCTGGCAGCGGCCTTGCAGGGGACGGCGGGCACCGATGCACGACAGGCCGATTCACTGCGCCAGGAGCTGTATGGCGCCATGTTGCGTTACATCGAATCCCATCTGCGCGATCCAGCGCTGCAGGTGCGCCAGGTGGCATCGCATTTCCGGGTGTCCGAACGCTACCTGCACAAACTGTTCGAGGGGCGGGAACACTCCTTCACCCAGGAGGTGCTGGCGCGGCGGCTGGCGCATTGTGCGCAGGCCCTGGCCCAGACCGAGCGGACCCGGCCGGTGGCGTCCATTGCTTTTCAGTGGGGCTTTGGCGATGTCTCCCATTTTTGCCGGCAGTTCAAGCGCCGCTACGGCATGAGCCCCAGCGCCTACCGTGAGGAGGTGTCCCGCCGTTCAGGCACCTGAGACGGGCTGTTTCGGCGCAGCCCGTTCAGTGCTTGACGCCCTGGCGCCCGGCCAGCGACACCGCCTTGAGCGACAGGCCGTCAATCTCGGCCGTGATGCCCGACAGCACGTTGGCCACCACCGCAAACTCGCGGCCGTGCTGGCCGGCGCGGGCCGCCATGACCTGGGCGTTGAAGCTCACCACCTTGGCTTCGCGGGCCACCGTCTGGATCGAGGCCACGATGCCGGTCAGCTCGCGCATCATGGCTTGCGATTGCGCGGCCGTGACCTGGTCGAAGGCGGTAGTGGCACGGTTCAGGGCATCGAGCACCCGATCGGTGCTGTCCACCAGCGCGGCCAGGGTGTCATTCACCCGCCGGTCCTGGCGTTCGATCTGGTCCAGGGTGGAGCGCAGTTGTTCGATGAAGGTGTCGATGGTCTGCCCCGCGCCTTGGGGGCCTTCATAGGCGCGCAGGATGGTCTGCGATTGCTCGGCGGGCAGGGCCCGGCCGGTCTCGCGCAGGTGTTGCTGGCTGCTGGTGAACAGGTCGAGTGATTTGCGTGCGGCCACCAACTGACCGGCGTGCCCCTGGGCGGCCAGCACGGTCTGCAGGATCATGCGTTGCGACAGCATGCGCTGGCGGGCGGCCATGTTGACCAGGGAGATGTCGCCTTCCTTGGGCCTGGCTGCGGCGCCCGGGCCGGTGGGCAGGGCTGGCGCATAGGCCGTTGGGGCCGTGTGAGCCGTGGAGTGGTGTCGAGCCAATGCAGTCATGCGGACTTCTCTTTCCCTGGTGAACACAACGGACACGAAGCAAATGCCGGGCCAGAATTGTCAGTGCCGAGTCAGGCCGGCAGGGCGCTTTCAGAACGTGCCGGTGCGTTCGCCCAGGGCCTCGTCGCCCGCAGGCAGGGAGGGGTTGTGGGCCAGGGCCTGCACCCCGCCGATCACGTCGCCCACCACGATCACCGACGGGCTGCCCAGTTGCTCGGCCTGCAGCGTGTGGCACAGCTGCGCCAGGGTGGTGATGGCGTGGCGCTGCGTGGGCAGGGTGGCGTGCTGCACGATGGCCACCGGGGTGTGGCCGGGCAAGCCTTGCAGCAACTCCTGCTGGATGCGTTCGGCCCCGCTCACGCCCATGTAGATCACCAGGGTGAGGCGGGCGCTGTGGGCGGTGGCGGCCAGGGCGGGCCAGTCGGTGCCGCTGTCGCCGGGCTTGGCGTGGCCAGTGACAAACACCACGCCATGGGCGTGTTCGCGGTGCGTCAGGGGCACGCCCAGCGAGGTCACCGCGGCCAGCCCGGAGGTGATGCCATTGACCACACTGACCTCGATGCCGGCGGCGCGCAGGTGCTCGACCTCTTCGCCCCCCCGACCGAAGATGAAGGGGTCGCCCCCCTTGAGCCGCACCACCTGCTCGCCCTCGTGCACTGCCGTGATCATCAGCTTCTCGATGAAGGCCTGCGGGGTCGATTTGCAGCCGCCGCGCTTGCCCACATAGACCACGCGGGCCTGGGGCGAGGCCAGGGCCACGATGTCGTCGCTGACCAGGTCGTCCACCAGCAGCACGGTGGCGCGCTGCAAGGCCTTGACGGCCTTGAGCGTGAGCAATTCGGGGTCACCCGGGCCGGCACCCACCAGGGTGCAGTGGCCTGGCAGGGTGGCTGAGGTTTTGGCGTCGGAAGCGAAAGAGTCTGTCATGGGTGTTCCACAAGGCGCAGGATGTGTTCGACCTGGCGTGCGATGGGGGCCGGAACCGGCAGCTTGCCGGCCAGCACCAGTTGAATGTAGTTGGCGGTGGAGGCCGCGCTGATGTCGCGGGGCAGCTCCGGCAAGGCTGCCAGCGGGCCTTGCTGGGCTTCCTGCCAGGGGTGGGCCTGGCCCCCGATGTAGGCCGTCATCTCGGGGGTGCGGCGCGGGTCGGCCACCACCTCGCCTTCGGTGCCGCGCAGCAGCAGGGCGCGCTGCCCGGTCAGGGCCAGGGTGGCGGCCATCGATTCGGCGTACTCGGGGTGGGTGTAGCTGCTCACCAGCACGCTGGGGCCCTGGCAAGGGCTCATCAGCTTGACCATGCTGTGGGCGGAGTTGCGCAGGCCCACGGCCCGGCGCACTTCCAGCAGGCGCTTCAGCCCCGGCAGCAGCAAGCCCGTGGGCGCGTACACCAGTTCGCCGGCCTTGAGCGGTCGCACCGCCACCAGCGACGGGGTGCCAAGCGCCGACAGCACGGCGGCGGCGGGAACGCGGGCTTCCTCGGTGGGGGTGCCATGCACCAGCACGCTGGCACCGCGGCGCGCCAGCAGCAAGGCCAGCAGGGGGGTGAGCACGGGCAGCTTGCGTGCACCGTTGTAGCTGGGCAGCACCACCATCGGTTGGAGCGAGGGGGGCATGCGGGTCATGCGGGCATGGGTGGCATCGAGAAACCCGGCCATCTCCTCGGGGGTTTCTCCCTTGATGCGCATGGCCAGGCAGAAGGCGCCGATTTCCAGATCGGTCACCGTGCCATCCAGCACCTGCCCCATGAGGTCGGCCGCCTGCTCCCGGCTCAGGGGGCGTGCGCCCTCTTTGCCGCGGCCAATTTCCTTGATGTACTGACTGATTGCCATGTCGTGGTCTGCTTTTTTTGGAAGGTCTGTTGAAACAGAGCCGCGCATTGTCCCTGAAGCCTTCTGACTTTCGGCTATATGCCCAACTTTGGTGCGGCTTCTGCGATGCCACACCTGCATTGAGTATCAGCCGGTCACGGGCTTGATCAACCGCACCATGCGCTTGAGCTCCGGCACACATGAACCACAATTCGTGCCACATTTCAGCGCCCCCTGCAGCTGGCCGAGCCGATCCTCGTCCGGGCCCTGGCAAACCGCCAACTTGGCCTCGATGGCCTGGTCCGTCACACCCAGGCAGCTGCACACGGTTCGGCCTTGGCTCACCACGGCGACCGGGGCTTCGGCGCCCGGCGACAGCAGCAGGCGCCCGTAGGCCTGGGCGGGCAGATACTCTTGCAGCAAGGTCTTGAGCCACACCTCGGCGCGGGTGTCGCCGCCCAGCAGCAGGCCGGTGACGCGGATGTCCTCCCCCTGGGGCTCGACCCGCACGGTGCGGCGCTGGCCACGCTGCGCGTCGATGTAGCGCAGCGAGTCGGTGTCGCGCAGGCCCAGCAGGGCCTCGATCTGCACCAGCAGCTCGGGCGGGGGGGCTTCGAGTGCGGCGGCGCGGAACAGCACGCCGGTGCGTTCGCCCTGTGCGGGCCCTGACGGCCCAGACGGCCCAGACGGCCCAAAGGGCACGCAGGCACTGAAGGCAAAGGCCGCCATCAGAGGCTTGAGCTGCTCGCGCACCGTGAGGGCCTGGTCGGCGGGCAGCCAGGCCATGGCCACCAGGGACCAGGGCAGCTCGGCCTTGCTGATGCGCACGGCGGCATGCTTGAGCTCGGGCTGCTTGGAGCCCGGGCAGAAGGTGCTGGGCATCAGGGTGTTGACGCCGGCCAAGGCCTCGCCGGTGGCCGAGCAGCCGCTGAGAAACTCAGAGCCCCAGTGCATGGCGATGCAGGCCTGGCTGATGCCGATGTCCGTGCTGGCCTGCACCGGCAGCACGATGGCGCCGCGGCGCGACTGCACGCTCACCAGCTCGCCGTCTCGCCATTGGTGGCGGGCCATGTCCTGGGGGTGGAGCTGCACCGCGGGCTCGGGCACATGGCCGAACAGGCGGCCCAGCGTGCCGGTGCGGCTCATGCCGTGCCACTGATCCCGCAGTCGGCTGGTAGTGAGCGAAAAGGGGTAGCGCTCATCGCGGCTCTCGGCCACCGGCTGGTAGGCGGTGGCGCTGAAGCGGGCGCGGCCATCGGGCGTGGGGAACACGCCGTCTTCGTACAGCCGCGCCTTGCCCGTCTGCGCGCCGGCGGGCAGAGGCCATTGCTGTGGGCCCTGGCGGTCTAGCAGGGCGTAGCTCAGGCCGGTGATGTCCAGGTCGCGGCCACGGGTGGATTCGCGGTGCTCGCACCAGATGGCTTCCACTCCGGCCTCGGGGGCTTCGGTGGGGTAGGGGAACAGCGTGGCCTGGCCGGGGCGCAGCCGGGCCTCCAGACGATGGGCCAGTTGCACGCCGATGGCCCAGTCGTGACGCGCCTCACCGGCCGGGGGCAGGGCGGCGCGCACGCGGCTGATGCGCCGTTCGCTGTTGGTCACGGTGCCCAGCTTCTCGCCCCAGGTGGTGGCGGGCAGCAGCAGGTCGGCGAATTCGGCGGTGGCGGTGCTGGCAAAGGCCTCCTGCAGCACCACGAACTCGGCGCGCTGCAGGGCACGGCGCACGGTGGCCTGGTCCGGCATCGATTGGGCGGGGTTGGTGCAGGCAATCCACAAGGCCTTGATCTGGCCATCGGCCGCGGCCTCGAACATCTCGACTGCGCTCTTGCCCGGGGTGCCGGGCACCTGGTCCAACCCCCAGTGGGCGGCCACTTCGGCGCGGTGCTGCGGGTTGGCCATGTCGCGGTGGGCGCTCAGCAGGTTGGCCAGCCCGCCCACCTCGCGCCCGCCCATGGCATTGGGCTGGCCCGTCAGCGAGAACGGGGCGGCCCCTGGGCGGCCGATCTGGCCGGTGGCCAGGTGCAGGTTGATCAGTGCGGCGTTCTTGGCCGTGCCGCTGCTGGACTGGTTCAGGCCCTGGCAGTACAGGCTCAGCGTGGCGGGCGAGGTGGCAAACAGGCGTGCGGCCTCGCGCAGGTCCTGCGCGGTGATGCCGCAGACCTCGGCTACGCGGGTGGGCGTGCAATCGCGCACCACGGCCTGCAGCGCGTCGAAGCCGCTGGTGTGGGCCGCGATGTAGGCCGGATTCGTCCAGCCCTCCCACAGCATGATGTGCAGCATGCCGTGGAACAGCATCACATCGGTGCCGGGCTGGATGGCCAGGTGCAGGTCTGCCAGCTCGACCGTGTCGGTGCGGCGCGGGTCGACCACCACGATCTTCAGGCCGGGGCGGGCGCGCTTGGCGTCTTCGATGCGGCGAAACGCGATCGGGTGGGCCCAGGCGGTGTTGCTGCCGGCGATGAACAGGCAGTCGGCATGGTCGAAATCGGCATAGCTGGCCGGTGGGGCGTCGGCCCCCAGGGTGGCCTTGTAGCCGGCCACGGCGCTGCTCATGCACAGGCGCGAGTTGGTGTCGAGGTTGTTGGTGCCCAGCAGGCCTTTGGCCAGCTTGTTGAAGACGTAGTAGTCCTCGGTCAGCAACTGGCCCGACAGGTAGAAGCCCAGGGCATCGGGCCCATGCTCATGCACGATGCGGCCCAGCTGGTCAGCGGCCAGGTCCAGGGCAGCGTTCCAGGCCAGGGGCTGGGGCGGGCCACGCCTTTGCAGGCGTTGCAGCGGCTGCAGCAGCCGGGTCTGGCGGGTGACCGCGGCGCTGGCGGTGAGGTGCAGGGTGGAGCCCTTAGTGCACAGCCGCCCGAAGTTGGCCGGGTGTTCCGGGTCGCCGCGCACGCCGGTGATGGCGTGGGCGCGGGTTTCGATGATCACGCCGCAGCCCACGCCGCAATAGGGGCAGGTGGAACGGGTTTCCTGGGGGATGGCGCTCATCGGCATGGGGCTCCTGCGGCAGTCATCGCCTGGGGGCGGACAGGTTTCCAGAGGGTCATGGGGTTCTCCGTTCAGGCCTTGAGGGCCGCATACATCCCGGTGACGCGATCCATCACCGAGAGCAGGTTTTCGCTGGTCACGAACACCTCCGACAGGGGTTTGCTGCCGGGGGTGGCCGAGACCATTCTTTTCAGTGCGGCATCGAAGAACACCCATTGGCCGTCGGCCAAGGTCAGTTCCTCCGTGATGCGGGGGTGGGTCTCCGGGGCCTTGCGCAGCGTGTCCTGGGCCTGCAGAAAGTCGTTGCGTGCCCGGGACATTTCGGCGCCCACCAGGCCTGGATCGACCTGCAGCACGCCGGCCAGGTAGAACTTGGCCAGGCGTTGCGACAGCATGCGCTGCCGTCCAGCGAGGTTGACCAGGGGGCCTGCGGGCCGGGTGGAGGTGGCTTCCAGCTGGGTCGTGCCTTGCTGGGCCAAGGCCAGGACCTGGGCATCGGCCTGCAGCAGGGCGGGTGCCCGTGCGGCGGCGGGTGGGGCGTTCAGTCCTTCGCGCAGCGCCTGCCAGGCGGTGTCCAGTGCGGCATAGGTGCCGCGGATCGCCAGGCTGGGCGCGTAGGTCTTGAGTTGTTCCTGCTGGCGCTCGAACAGCGCCATCGACTGGCCCAGCACCTGCTGTGCGGCAGGCGTGGGGGCCTGGGCCGCCAAGGCCAGCCAGGCCTTGACCATGCGCTGCGAGAGCATGCGCTGGCGTCCGGCCATGTTGATGGCGTCGGCCAGGTCGACCTGGGCCCAGGCCGAGGCGGCCCAGCAGGTCGCCAGCCCCAGAAAGTGTCGGCGTTTCAGACCCATGGTGCTTCTCCGATCGTGCCTCAGGCCTTGAGCGCGCTGGACTGGCGACTGGATTCGCCGAACATCAGCTGGTCGCGGAAGTCGGCCACGCTGCAGCGCTCGCGCAGCAGCTTGAAGTACCAGCTGCCGTCCACCGTGTCGCCGTACAGGCAGGCCCCGATCAGCTTGTCGTCCTGGATGACCAGCTTCTTGTAGACCCCGGCACGGGGGTCGCTCAGCACGATCTCCTCGGTGCCTTCGCCGCCCATGAAGTTGCCGGCTGAGAACAGGTCGATGCCGGTGACCTTGAGCTTGGTCGACGTGTGCGAGCCCAGGTAGCGCGCGATGCCGAACTCGGCCAGGTGGTTGGCGGCCACCTGGGCCTGCTCGAACAGCGGGGCCACCAGGCCGTAGGCGGTGCCGCGGTGGGTGGCGCACTCGCCCACCGACCAGATGCGCGGGTCGGTCACGGTCTGCAAGGTGTCGTTGACCACGATGCCCCGGTTCACCAGCAGGCCGGCCTGCTCGGCCAGCTCGGTGTTGGGGCGCACACCCACGGCCATCACCACCAGGTCGGCAGGCACCTCGGTGCCGTCCTTGAAGCGCACGGCCTTGACACGTCCGTCTTCGCCACCCACCAGCGCCTGGGTCTGCGCCCCCAGGCGGAACTGCAGGCCGCGCTCTTCCAGCGAGTGCTGCAGCAGCCGGGCTGCCACATCGTCGAGCTGGCGTTCCATCAGCCAGGCGTTCACGTGCACCACTGTCACGCTCATGCCGCGCAGCATCAGGCCGTTGGCGGCCTCCAGCCCCAGCAGGCCGCCGCCGATGACCACGGCATGGCGGTGTTTGGCGGCGGTTTCGATCATGGTGTTGGTGTCGTGGATGTCGCGGTAGGCAATCACCCCCTGGAGGTCCTTGCCCGGAACCGGCAGCATGAAGGGGGTGGAGCCCGTGCACAGCAGCAGCCGGTCGTAGGCCGCCTCGGTGCCGTCTTCGGCCCGCACCACGCGGCGGGTGCGGTCGATCTGCACCACTGTCTTGCCGCTGTGCAGGGTGATGCCGTGGTCGTGGTACCAGTCGTAGGGGTTGAGGACGATGTCCTCCAGCGTCTGCTCGCCGGCCAGCACGGGCGACAGCATGATGCGGTTGTAGTTGGGGTGCGGCTCGGCGCCGAAGATGGTGATCTCGTACAGCGAGGGATCGACCTTCAGCAGTTCTTCGATGGTGCGCACCCCGGCCATGCCATTGCCGACCATCACCAGCTTGAGTTTTTTCATCGTCATGCTCCGTCGCTTGGGGCCGCTCTGGCGTGCCAGTCGGTCCGGAAAACAAAAAAGGCGTCCACACGATGCTGGCTCGATGACTCGATTCAGCATGTGGGGACGCCTTCGTCCCGGAGGGATCCGGTGCGCCATTGCACGGGATCCTTCCGGCGGCCCGGGGGCCGTTGAGGGTTTCAAGCAATGGCTGTGCCAGCCTGTGGGGGCCGCGCTGGCGCTGAAGTTTCTGGCGGCGCCCGAAATTGGTGCGGTGCGTCACGCCTGCGGACAAGGTGTGTCGCGCGGGTGCACCAGCTTCGGGCATGGAATCTGCTTTGGCTGATGCATGAGCTTTGATCTCGAATTTGGTTTTGTCTCGCTGCCTGGGCGCAAGTCCGAGAACGAGGATTTCGCCGCCCTGGCCGTCGGCCAGGGCCACGAGCGTGGCCGTGGTGCGATTGCCGCGATCGCCGATGGGGTGAGCACCGGGGGCTTTGGCCGTGAGGCGGCCCAGACCACGGTGACGACGCTGGTGCGCGACTACTTCGGCACCCCCGAGACCTGGGACACCACGGTGGCCCTGGACCGCGTCATCAGCGCCCAGAACGCCTGGCTGGCAGGCATCAACCGGCGACGGCAGCCGGCGTTGGGGCTGACCACGCTCACCGCCCTGGTGCTGCGCGGGCAGACCTACACGGTGGCCCATGTGGGGGACACCCGGGCCTACCTGGTGCGCGACGGCGAGATGCAGCAACTGACGGTCGACCATGTGATGCCGCACACCGACTTGGCCCACCAGCTGACCCGGGCCGTGGGGCTGGATGAGCGCTTGCTGGTCGACTACAGCCAGGGCGATCTGCAAAGTGGCGACACCTTTGTGCTGCTGTCCGACGGGGTGCATGGCAGCCTGCCAGGGCGCGACATCCTGGGCCTGCTGGCGCAGGGGCTGGCGCCCCAGGCCCTGAGCGAAGCCCTGGTCAAGGCGGCCCTGCGCAGCGGCAGTGGCGACAACCTGACGGCCGCCGTGGTGCGGGTGCAGGGAGCGCTTGAAGGCACGCTGCAGGACGAGGCCCGCCACGCCCTGCAGCAGCCCGTGCTGCCCTTGCTGAAGGTGGGCGACACGGTGGATGGCTTGGAAGTGCTGGCGCTGGTGGCCGACAGCGGCATCCACCGCCTCTACCAGGTGCGTGATCCGCTGACGCAGCGGCGCTACGCCCTGAAGTCGCTGCACCCCCAGCGCGCGCACGACCCCGAGGAGCGCCAGACCCTGGCCCACGAGGCCTGGGTGGCGCGCCGCATGCAGGGCGGCAGCGCGGCGGGGCATCTGGCCCGGCTCAATGACTGGCCGCCGCAGGCGGCTGGCACGGCCAGCGGCTTCTACCTGCTGTACGACTGGTACGACGGTGAGACCCTGGGGGCCTTGCTGCAGCGTCAGCCGGCGCTGCCGCTGCCCCAGGTGCTGAACCTGGTCACCCAGGCCTTGCGCACGCTGGCCGTGTTGCACCGGCAAGGGGTGGTGCACCGCGATGTGAAGCCCGACAACCTGCACCTGGGTGAAGACGGCGTGCTGCGCCTGCTGGACCTGGGCGTGGCCCTGAGCGGGCGTGAGCCAGCCGCCACGCGCGAACTGCATGCCGGCACGCCCACCTACATGAACCCCGAGCAATGGGATGGGCATGGCCAGGCGGGCCACAAGGCTCAGTTGCCTGATGCCGGCAGCGACCTGTATGCCCTGGGCGTGACGCTGTACCAGTTGCTCAGCCTGGGTCGCTTGCCTTATGGCGAGGTGTTGCCTTACCAGAGCGGTCGCTACCACCGCGACCCGCAGCCGCCGAGTCGGCACAACCCGCAGGTGCCCATCTGGCTGGACCACGTGGCCCTGAAGGCGGTGGCGCGGCAGCGTGCCCAGCGCTTCGAGACCGCCGAGGAAATGCTGCTGGCGCTGGAGCGCGGCGCCTCGCGCCCCTTGAGCGCGCCGGTGGCCACGCCCTTGATCCAGCGCGACCCGGCGGCGGTCTGGAAGATCGCCCTGGTGGTGAGTGCGTTGTTCAACGCGGCGCTGGTCTACTGCCTGCTGTACCTGCCGCGCTGACTGGGCTGCACAAGCCAGTCAGTCGGGGCGCCGCAGGGACCGATTTCAGTGGCGGGCGCGCCCGCCTTTTTCAGCCCAGGTGCGGGTCCAGCGGATCTGCATCACACGCAACAGCAGCAGCACCCCCACGGCGCAGGCCGCAAAGCAGGCAAAGCCCAGCAGGTAGGAGCCGGTGTATTGCTTGGAGATGCCCATCAGGTTGGGCACCAGGCCACCCCCCAGCGCACCGAGTTCACCGATCATCGAGCCCGCCACGGCGGTGGTCAGCGGCCAGCGCAGGGGCACCAGCTGGAACAGTGCGCCATTGCCCGCGCCCAGGGCCGAGAAGCAGACCAGAAACAGCAGCACCGTGACCGGTAGCGAGCCTTGCGCGAAGCCGCACAGCAGCAGGCAGGCGGCGGTGACGACCAGCACGCCGGTGAGCGTGTTCACGCCCCCCCAGAGATCAGACAGCCAGCCCCCCATGACCCGCAGTGCTGCGCTCAGGAAGGCAGCGAGCATGGTGAGCTGGCCAGCCTGAACCTTGCTGACCCCGAATTGTTCGTAGAAATAGCTGGGCAGAAAGGCCGACAGGCCCACGAAGCCGCCGAAGGTGACGGCATAGATCAGGCTGAAGGCCCAGCCGTCTTTCTCGTACAGGCACGACAGGTGCTCGCGCAGCGTGGTGTGGGGCGACAGGTCGGCCGGCTCTTTGGCAAAGACCACCATCACGGCGGCCGGGATGGCCACGCTGAGGGCCGCGATGCCATACACCGTCTGCCAGCCGAAGTTCTGGGCCAGCACCGGGGCCAGCAAGGCCGCGAAGGCCGTGCCCACATTGCCGGCGCCCACGATGCCCATGGCCAGGCCCTTGTAGCGGGGCGGGAACGAGCCCGAGCCCAGCGACATGGCCACGCCGAAGCTGGCACCGGCCACCCCCAGCAGCACGCCCATGGCCAGCAGGTCATTGAAGGTCTGCACAAAGAAGTAGCCATAGGCCATGCTGAGGCTGATGCCGCCCATCTCGACCAGGGTGGCGTTCTTGCGCCCGATGTACTGCGCCATCAGGCCCAGCGGAAAGCGCATGAAGGCCCCGGCAAAGATCGGGATGGACAGCATCAGCCCCTTTTGGGTGGGGCTGAGCTGCAGCGCCTCGGTGATGAAGGGGGCCATGGCGCCGTTGATGGACCAGATGGCAAACGAGAAGCCGAAGTACAAAAAGGCGGACCAGAGCGTGGGGCTGTGACCTGAGCGGTGGAAGTCTCGGAAGTTGAACATGGGTGTCTTTGCGGGCCCGCAGGCGTTCCGGAAAACAAAAAAGGCGTCCGCACCAGCCTGCTTCTGGTGAGAAGCCCGCTGTGGAGACGCCTGTGTCCTGAGGGGCCGGGTGCATCGTCACACCTGGGGCCCCAACGGCCCCTGAGGGCCGATACCCAGGGCAAGCAAACTCCATGCCGCCAAAACAAGGGGTTCTGGCACGGGTTTGGTGCGCGGGCGGCCCGGACGAAGAAAAACGCCCCTCGACGGCGCAGGGCCGGGAGGGGCGGTTGGGGGGGGGGGGGGGGGGGGGGGGGGCTCAGGCGGCGGTCTTTTCGACGTGGGCCTGGCGGGTGTACAGGAAGTCGATCACGGCCTTGCGGTAGCCCAGGTACTGGGTGCTTTCGGCCAGGGCGACGCGCGAGCGGGGGCGGGGCAGGTCGACGCTCAGCACCTCGCCGATGGTGGCGGCCGGGCCGTTGGTCATCATCACGATCTTGTCGGACAGCAGCACGGCCTCGTCCACATCGTGGGTCACCATGACCACCGTGGCCTGGGTCTGGGCCACGATCTCCAGCAACTCATCCTGCAGCTTGGCGCGGGTGAGGGCGTCGAGCGCGCCAAAGGGTTCGTCCATCAGCAGCACCTGGGGCTCCATCGACAGGGCCCGGGCAATGCCCACGCGCTGCTTCATGCCGCCCGAGATTTCGCCTGGGCGCTTTTGTGCGGCGGCGGTCAGCCCGACCAGGGCCAGGGCCGCCTCGGTGCGGGCCTTGAGTTGGGCCTTGCTTTCGCGCTGGCCGAAGACGCGCTCCACCGCCAGGTGGATGTTCTCGTGGCAGGTGAGCCAGGGCAGCAGGGAGTGGTTCTGGAACACCACCGCCCGCTCGGGGCCTGGGCCCTTGATCTCGCGGTTGGCGCACAGCATGGCGCCCTGGGTGGGCGAGGTCAGCCCGGCGATCAGGTTCAGCAGGGTCGACTTGCCGCAGCCGCTGTGGCCGATGAGGGCCACGAACTCGCCCTTGGCGATGGTGAGGTGGATGTCCCGCAGGGCGGGGAAGGCCCCCTTGGCGGTGCGGAAGGTCTGTTCGACACCCTGGATCTCGATGTACTTGGCGCTGTTCATGGCGTGGTCCTTGATGAGGGGGTGGGGTGGTTCAGCTCTTGACTTCTTCGAAGGTGAAGGCCGTGGCGATGCGGATCAGGGCGTACTCCAGCAGCAGGCCCACGCCGCCGATCACGAAGATGGCGATGATGATGTTCTTGACGTTGAGGTTGTTCCACTCGTCCCAGACCCAGAAGCCGATGCCCACGCCGCCGGTCAGCATCTCGGCCGCCACGATCACCAGCCAGGCGGTGCCCACGGCCAGGCGCACGCCGGTGAGCATGTAGGGCAGCACCGAGGGAAAAAGGATCTTGGTGAAGATCTTCCACTCGGACAGCTTGAGCACGCGGGCCACGTTCATGTAGTCCTGGGGCACGCGCTGCACGCCCACGGCGGTGTTGATGATCATGGGCCAGATCGAGCAGATGAAGATGGTCCAGATGGCGGCCGGGTTGGCGCCCTTGAAGACCAGCAGGCCGATGGGCAGCCAGGCCAGTGGCGACACCGGGCGCAGCAGGCTGATCAAGGGGTTGAACATGCGCGAGAGGAATTCAAAGCGCCCGATCAGAAAGCCGGCCGGGATGCCCACCAGGGCGGCCAGGCCGAAGCCCATGGCCACGCGCTTGAGCGAGAACAGCACGTTCCAGCCCACGCCCTGGTCGTTGGGGCCCTTGCTGTAGAAGGGGTCGCTGAACACCTCCAGGGCCTGCTTGAAGGTATCGGCCGGCGACGGGATGGCGCTGGCGGTGGTGATCGACACGATGGCCCACAGGCCCAGCATCAGGCCCAGCCCGAAAACCGGGGGCAGCACGCGCAGCCAGAAGGCGCGCCAGTCAAACGGCAGGCGGGCAGGGCGCGGGGCGGCGGGGGCGGCTTTTGTCATGGGGGCTGGGGCGATCGAGGCAGCAGGCTTGGGCGCGGGCACCTGGGGGGTGGCGGGTAGTTCGACGGGGTTGTGAAAGACGGCACTGACCATGGCGGGCTCCTGATGGGGGGGTGGGGCTCAGTGGCGGATCAGGCGTGAACCTTGAAGGATTCGGCGTATTTCTTGGGGTCCTTGCCATCCCAGACCACGCCATCGATCAGCTTGCTGGTGCGCATGGGGTCTTTGGGCACGTTGATCTTCAGGGCCCCGGCGGCCTGCTTGTAGAGGTCGATCTGGTTGATCTGCTTGGCCACGGCCAGGTAATCGGGGTGCTCCTTGAGCAGGCCCCAGCGCTTGTGCTGGGTCAGGAACCACATGCCGTCGGACAGGTAGGGGAAGTTGACGGCGCCGTCGTTGAAGAACTTCATGTGGTTGGGGTCGTCCCAGGTCTTGCCCAGGCCGTTCTGGTAGCGGCCCAGGATGCGCTGGTTGATGGCGTCCACACCGGTGTTGACGTAAGACTTGTCGGCGATGGTCTCGGCCATCTTCAGCTTGTTCTGCAGGCTGGCATCGATCCACTGGCTGGCCTCGAGGATGGCCATCATCACGGCGCGCGAGGTGTTGGGGTACTTCTTGGTGAATTCGGCGGTGGTGCCCAGCACCTTCTCGGGGTGGTCTTTCCAGATGTCCTGGGTGGTGACGCCGGTGATGCCGATGCCGTCCATGATGGCGCGGTGGCCCCAGGGCTCACCCACGCAGAAGCCGTCCATGTTGCCCACGCGCATGTTGGCCACCATCTGGGGCGGCGGCACGGTGATGACCTTGGCGTCCTGCAGCGGGTTGATGCCGGCCGAGGCCAGCCAGTAGTACAGCCACATCGCATGGGTGCCGGTGGGGAAGGTCTGGGCAAAGGTGTATTCGCGCTTGTCGCTGGCCATCAGCTTGGCCAGGCTGGCCGCGTCGACGGCGCCCTTGTCGGCCAGCTTCTTGGACAGCGTGATCGCCTGGCCGTTGTTGTTCAGGGTCATCAGCACGGCCATGTCCTTCTTGGGGCCGCCCAGGCCCAGGTGCACGCCGTAGACCAGGCCGTAGAGCACGTGGGCAAAGTCCAGTTCGCCGTTGACCAGCTTGTCGCGCACGCCGGCCCAGCTGGCTTCCTTGCTGGGGATGATCTTCACCCCGTACTTCTTGTCGAAGCCCAGCACCGAGGCCATGACCACGCTGGCGCAGTCGGTGAGGGGGATGAAGCCGATCTTCACCTCTTCCTTCTCGGGCTTGTCGGAGCCGCCCGCATAGACGACCGAGCGCAGGGCCGGGGACAGGCCCGTCGCAGCCACGGCAGCGGTTTGCAGCACGGTGCGCCGGCTCAGGCGGGTGTTCAACAGGTCGGTCATGGGCTACTCCTTGAAGCTGAAGTCATTCGGAACGTACAAAGCAAAAAAGGCGTCCTCACGCAACGACTGAGCCCGATGGGCCTGCCGTGGTGGGGACGCCTTTGTCCTGGCAACGCGCCAGGCCCGCCTTTGGGTCTGACATGTTGTTTGACCCGTTGGGGTCATGCACCAGTTAAGCAAAGGGCGTGCCAGGCAAAAATGGCCAGGATGGCTGGCTAGACTGGGGCTGGCGGGGCTGGCTGTGACGCATGCCGGTGCGCGCGGTTCGGGCTTGGTGCGCAGGGCAGGCCTTGGGGCGGGGGCGCTGCACTGCTTTTGTGCAATGCACCAATCACCCCGCCGCCGATGCGCCTTCGGTGGCCCTGCAGGGGTGGGGGCATGGGCGGCCTGTCGATCAGGCGAGGCCGTCAGGGCCTACACTTCGGCACCGATGATGAACCGTCTGCCCATGTCCGTGACCGCTTCCACCCCCTCTTTTGCTGATGACACCCCAGGCCGGGCACCCGGCCTGGTGCTGGGCATCGAGTCTTCCTGTGATGAGACGGGGGTGGCCCTGGTGCATGCCAGTGGGCAAGGGGTGCCGCGCCTGGAAGCGCATGCCCTGCACAGCCAGATCGAGATGCACCAGGCTTACGGCGGGGTGGTACCAGAACTGGCCAGCCGGGACCACATTCGACGCGTGTTGCCGCTGGCAACCCAAGTGCTGGCGGCCGCAGGGCGCAGCCTGGCCGAGGTGGATGTGGTGGCCTACACGCGCGGGCCCGGCTTGGCCGGGGCCTTGCTGGTGGGCTCGGGCGTGGCTTGTGCGCTCGGGGCGGCCCTGGGCCGGCCGGTGCTGGGCGTGCATCACCTGGAGGGCCACCTGCTGTCGCCGTTTCTCAGCGCCGATCCGCCAGAGTTCCCCTTTGTGGCCTTGCTGGTGTCGGGCGGGCACACCCAGCTGATGCGGGTGGACGCGGTGGGTGAGTACCAGATTCTGGGCGAGACCATCGACGACGCTGCCGGCGAGGCCTTTGACAAATCGGCCAAGCTCATGGGCCTGGGCTACCCGGGTGGGCCGGCCTTGTCGCGCCTGGCCGAGACGGGTGACCCCGCCGCCTTCAAACTGCCCAGGCCTTTGCTGCACAGCGGCGATCTGGACTTCTCGTTTGCCGGGCTGAAAACCGCGGTGCTGACCCAGGCCCGCAAGCTGGGCGATGCGCTGGAGTCGCGCAAGCCCGATCTCGCGGCCAGCACCCAGGCCGCGATTGTCGAAGTGCTGTTGAAGAAGTCGATGGCGGCCTTGCGCCAGACCGGCTTGCGCCGTCTGGTGGTGGCGGGCGGTGTGGGGGCCAACCGCGAGCTGCGCCAGCGGCTGAATGCCGCCTGTCTGGTGGCCCGGGTGCGTGTGCACTACCCCGAGCTGCACCTGTGCACCGACAACGGCGCCATGATCGCCATGGCCGCCGCCATGCGCCTGCAGTCCGGTCGCGCTCAGGCGGGGCGGGACTACAGCTTTGATGTGCGCCCGCGCTGGCCGCTGGATGCCATCGACACCTGAGCCGGCAGGGGCCCAGTGTGCTAGCGGGTCTTGAAAAACTAATTTTTTCAACTATCACTTTGTTGAACTTGACAATTTATTCGGCAAATTCGGTAGAATTGATTCATGAGCTCCGAAAACAACTTTTCCTCCGTTCCTCCGTCTGGTGAGCACTGCACCACGATCGAGGTGGCTCGTGAATTGGGCATGGCAGTGCGCTCGGTCCAGATGATGGTGGACCGCGGCGAGCTGGAAGCCTGGAAAACGCCCGGTGGGCACCGACGGATCTCCAGGGTCTCGGTGGACCGCTGGCTGGCCAACCGTCGCGCCGGCCGCCGAGGCAGCCAACGGGGCAGCCCGGCCAACCCGCGTCGGGTGCTGTTCATCGAGGACTCGGCCCACTACCAGAATCTGGTGTCGCTGATGATGCAGCAGCACTTTCCCGAGGTGTCGCTGCATTTGGCCGACGATGGCATCGTGGGCCTGGCCATGTATGGGCAGTTGCAGCCTGATGTGCTGTTGCTGGACCTCTTGCTGCCGGGCATCGACGGGGCCACGCTGCTGACCAGCCTGCGCGCCCACCCGGAGCTGAATCGGAGCCAATTGGTGGTGGTCACCTCGCTCGACGAAGAGCAGCGCCGCCCCTACGCCTTTGCGCTGCGTGACATTCCGCTGGTCTACAAGCCCAACCTGGTCACGGACCTGCCCAAGCTTCTGGGTGGGTTGCTGCACGAGGTGGATGCCAGCCCGTCGGCGGCGCCAGAAGCCCGGTCTGCCACCGTCGCCTGATCTTTTCCTCCCTGGCCGGCTCAGGCCGGCTTTTGCCCCGCAGCACCTCTCGGTCTGCGGGGTTTTTCATTTTTCACGCGGTGTTCGGTCGCTTCACAAGTGCCAACGGTGATTCCTGCTACCGAAGTGCTTGAAATACCAAGGGTGATTGAGCCGTATGCGTGTACTGCTGCAAGCGATTAAATTGACAGACCTCAACGCTGGCTGTGGTCTGTTGTGTGCGGGGACGAGCGGCAGAAAAAAGGCCCTTGACGGGCCTTGTGTTTGCTGGGGTGTTGACCCGGTCAACTGATGTTGATTCGGGTGCCTTGAGGCTGGGGCGGTGCCTTCTTGCCGAGCTGCAGTGTGAGGACCCCATTGAGCAATTGGGCTGAGCTGGAGGCCGCATCGAGTTCGTTCGGCAGCTCGAAGGCCCAGCGGTAGCGACGAGCCGCTTCGGCCGTGCTTTCGATGCGCACCACGCGGCCTTCGATGTCCACCTGGAGTTGCTCGCGGCTCAGGCCGGGCACATCGAGCTGGAGCTGGTAGCCCTGCTCGGTTTCTTCGAGCGACTGGGTGCTGGCCTGTTGGCGCTGGGCTTGTTGGTGCAGGGTCTGGGCCAGGAATCTTTCGAGGCCACGGTCCATGGCGCGCAGGCCGTTGAGGTGGGCGGAGGAGCGAATCACGGGGGCGAAGATCATGGTGCAAGTCCTTTACACTGCGCGGCTCTCGAACTGAGTGCCGCTTGGATCACAGGTGCGATCCGGCGGCTTTTTTTCAAGGATTTTTCTTCATGGAATATCTGCGCAGGTCCCTCTTGAAAAGGGCTTTGTCGGCGTTATCTGCTGCGGCTTTGCCGTGGGCGTCGGCGCAGGCTGCCAGCGCCTCCGGTCCGATCCGGGTGGCGCTGATCGAAGGGCTGAGCGGCCCGTTTGCCAATGCCGGCGAAGCGGTCTATCGCAACATCCTTTGGGCGGTGGAGCGTGTCAATGCCCGGGGTGGGGTGCGTCTGCCCGCGGCCACAGGTGGAGCTCGTCCACTGCAGCTGGACCGTTACGACAGCAAGGGCCAGAACGAAGAGGCCTTGTCGGCCCTGCGCTCGGCCATCGACGATGGCGCCCGGGTGGTGTTGCAGGGCAATTCCTCGGCCACCGCGGCGGTGCTGCTGGATGCCATCAACAAGCACAACGAGCGCGATCCGGCCCGCCGGGTGCTGTTCCTGAATTACTCGGCGGTCGACCCGGCGCTGACCAATGAGCGATGCAGCTATTGGCACTTCCGTTTCGATGCCCATGCCGACATGCGCATGGCGGCCTTGATGGAGGTGATCCGGGAGGATCGCGCGGTCAAGAGCGTCTACCTGATCGGTCAGGACTACAGTTTTGGCCAGGCTGTGCTCAAGGAGGCGCGTCGCCAACTGGGTGAGCAACGCCCGGATGTGCAGGTGGCGGGCGAGGAGCTGCATCCCCTGGGCCGGGTGAAGGACTTTGCCCCGTACGCGGTCAAGATCAAGGCCAGCGGCGCGCAGGCTGTGATCACCGGCAATTGGGGCAATGACCTGACGCTGTTGATCAAGGCGGCGCGCGAGGTGGGTTATGAAGGGCGCTTTTTCACCTACTACGGCAACGCGCTGGGCGCACCGGCAGCCATCGGTGACGCCGGCCTGGGCCGGGTGGTGGCGGTGGCCGACTGGCTGCCCAATGTGCCGGGGGCCCAGAGCGAGGCCTTCTACCAGGCTTTCCGCCAGCGCTTTCCCAAGCCTGCCGATGACTATGTGCACATGCGCATGCAGTTGATGATCGAGGCCCTGGCCCAGGCCATCGAAAAGGCCGGTTCGACCGAGGCGGCCGCCGTGGCGGCGAAGCTGGAAGGCAGCAGCGTGTCCTTGCACGGCCAGTCGGGCACGGTGCGGGCCAGCGATCACCAGTTCCAGCAAGGCCTGGTGGTCGGGGTGATGGAAAAGCAAGGCCAGCCGGGGGTTCGATTTGACGTCGAAGGCTCGGGCTATGGCTTCAAGGTGATCCGCCAGATTCCGGCCAGCAAGGCCGAGATGCCGACCACCTGCCGCATGCAGCGCCCCTGAGGGGGTGGTTCACTGGGCGTAGCCCAGGCAGGCGCCGGCATTGGCGCGGCCTTGGCATTCGCGGCTGAGGCGGCGATCCCGGTCGGCGCGGCTTTCCTCGGTGCCCGAGGGCGCAGCTGGTTTGCTGCGTCCCTGGCTTTTTTTGCTTTTGGATTTGGCGCCTGATGCGGCGAAGGCCAACGGCGCCGTGGCGCTGAGCAGGGCGCCAAGCCCGAACAGGGCTTGGCGGCGGGTGAGGGCGGTGGGCATGAGAGGCTCCGGTTGAAGGTGCGCGGGGCCGGGTGGCTCCGCTACCATGCGACTCTTGTTCAATCGCGTTGCGCCGTGCAACTACAGGACCCCCGAATGCGACCCGCCATCCTCCAGCTTGAAGAATCGAAAATCCGCGAAGTGGCCAATGCCGGCATGGGCCGGGCCGATGTGTTGGCCTTCTGGTTTGGCGAGAGTGACGAAGTCACGCCTGAAGCGGTGCGCCAGGCGGCCATCGATTCGATTGCTCAGGGGGAGACCTTTTACGCCCACAACCTGGGCCTGCCCGAACTGCGCCAGGCCCTGGCCGACTACACCAGCAGCCTGCACCGGCCGGTGGGGCCGGAGCGCATTGCGGTCACCTCGGGCGGGGTGAATGCCTTGATGCTGGCCATTCAGGCCCTGGTGGAGCCCGGCGACGAGGTGGTGGCCGTGACCCCGGTCTGGCCCAATCTGCTGGCCCAGCCCGCCATCATGGGCGGCGTGGTGAAGAGGGTGTCGCTCAAGCCGGTGGCGCAAGGGGTCGATCAGGGGGGCTGGCGCCTGGACCTGCCAGAGTTGCTGGCCGCCATCACGCCGGCCACCCGGCTGCTGATCGTGAACGCGCCCAACAACCCCACAGGCTGGACGCTGAGTGCCGAAGAGCAGTCGCAGATCCTGGCGCATTGCCGCCGCACCGGCACCTGGATCCTGGCCGACGAGGTGTATGAGCGGCTTTATTACGAGCCCTCGGCCAAGGGCTGTGCGCCCAGCTTCCTCGACCTGGCGGAGCCCGAGGATCGCCTGGTGGTGGCGCACAGCTTCTCCAAGAGCTTTCTGATGACGGGCTGGCGCCTGGGCTGGCTGGTCATGCCGCCGTCGATGCTGGCCTCCATGGGCAAGCTGATCGAGTTCAACACCTCGTGCGCCTCGGTGTTCACCCAGCGCGCCGGCCTGGCCGCCTTGCGTGAGGGCGGCAGCATCACCCCGCGGGTGGTGGCACACCTGAAAGCCTGCCGGGATCGCCTGGTGCCACAACTCCAGGCGCTGCCGGGGGTGCAGGTGGCCTCGGCCTCGGGCGGCATGTATGCCTTTTTCCGGCTGCAGGGGCATGACGATTCGCTGGCGGTGGCCAAGCGCCTGGTGGCAGAGGCCGGGCTGGGGCTGGCGCCGGGCAGCGCCTTTGCCCCGGAGGCTGATGGCTGGCTGCGCTGGTGCTTCGCCTCGCGTGATCTGAATCGCCTGGACGAAGGGGTGCTGCGCCTCAAGCGTTGGCTCGGGCTATAATTTCGAGGCTTTGCGTTTTGCAAGGCAGCACGCTGGCCGCATTTCCGGCAGTCAGCGCAAGTCAAATATTCAAAGGAACAAAAATGATCGCATCCGAAATCAAGGCCGAAGTTGTCAAGGCCAATGCACGCAGCGCCAACGACACGGGTAGCCCGGAAGTTCAGGTCGCCATCCTGACCGCCCGCATCAACGAACTGACCCCTCACTTCAAGACCCATGCCAAGGATCACCACGGTCGCCGTGGTCTGCTGCGCATGGTGAGCCGCCGTCGCAAGCTGCTCGACTACCTGAAGGGCAAGGACGCTGATCGTTACACCGCACTGATCGCCAAGCTGGGTCTGCGCAAGTAATTCGAGCAACGAATGCTGGACGCCTGAGTTAGTTCACTAGCTCAGGCGTTTGTTTTTTGTTTTTCCACAGCTGAAAGCAGGGATGCGCGCTGTGTCATTCCAAAAGGGTCGGCCCTCGGGCTCGCCGGGTCTTCTGGAATGGCATCGTGTTCCGGGTTTTCAACTGTCCCTTGCCACCCGGGCTGGGTGGAGATGAGGCTGGCCTCGCGGCCGGTCAAGCAGCAGGAGCTGAACATGAGCATTTTCAACAAAGTCACCAAGACCTTCCAGTGGGGTCAGCACACCGTCACCCTGGAAACCGGTGAAATCGCCCGTCAGGCCACCGGCGCCGTGCTGGTGAACATCGATGACACCGTGGTGCTGGCCACCGTGGTGGCTTCCAAGGGCGCCAAGCCGGGTCAGGACTTCTTCCCCCTGACCGTGGATTACATCGAGAAGGCCTACGCCGCCGGCAAGATCCCGGGCAGCTTCTTCAAGCGCGAAGCCAAGCCCAGCGAACTCGAAACCCTGACCAGCCGCCTGATCGATCGCCCGATCCGCCCGCTGTTCCCCGAAGGTTTCTTCAATGAAGTGCACGTGGTGATCCACACCGTGTCGCTGAACCCCGAAGTGGACGCCGACATCGCCGCCATGATCGGCACCTCGGCCGCTCTGGCCGTGTCGGGCATCCCGTTCAACGGCCCGATCGGTGCCGCCCGCGTGGGTTACATCAACGGCGAATACGTGCTGAACCCGGGTCAGACCCAGCGCAAGAGCAGTCAGCTGGATCTGGTGGTGGCCGGTACCGAGGCGGCCGTGCTGATGGTCGAATCCGAAGCGCAACAACTGTCCGAAGACATCATGCTAGGCGCCGTGGTGTTCGGTCATGAGCAAGGTAACATCGCCATCAACGCCATCCATGAGCTGGTGCGCGAAGCCGGCAAGCCGGTCTGGCAATGGGAAGCCCCGGCCAAGGACGAACCCCTGATCGCCAAGGTCAACACGCTGGCTGAAGAAGCCCTGCGCGCGGCCTATCAGATCCGCAACAAGCAAGCCCGCACCCAGGCCTGCCGCGAAGCCTACGCTGCCGTGATGGCCGGCCTGAAGGCCGAAGGCGTGGAGTTCGACAGCGTCAAGGTCGAAGGCCTGCTGTTCGAGATCGAAGCCCGCATCGTGCGCGGCCAGATCCTGGCGGGTGAGCCCCGCATCGACGGCCGCGACACCCGCACGGTGCGCCCGATCGAGATCCGCAACTCGGTGCTGCCCCGCACCCACGGCTCGGCCCTGTTCACGCGTGGCGAAACCCAGGCGCTGGTCGTGGCCACGCTGGGCACCGAGCGCGATGCCCAGCGCATCGACGCCCTGGCTGGCGAATACGAAGACCGCTTCATGCTGCACTACAACATGCCTCCCTTTGCCACCGGCGAAGTGGGCCGCATGGGCAGCACCAAGCGCCGCGAAATCGGCCACGGCCGTCTGGCCAAGCGTGCTCTGATGGCGGTTCTGCCGACCAAGGAAGAGTTCCCGTACACCATGCGTGTCGTGTCTGAAATCACCGAGTCGAACGGCTCGTCGTCGATGGCTTCGGTCTGCGGCGGCTGCCTGTCGCTGATGGACGCCGGTGTGCCGATGAAGGCCCACGTGGCCGGCATTGCCATGGGTCTGATCAAGGACGCCAACCGTTTCGCCGTGCTGACCGACATCCTGGGCGATGAAGATCACCTGGGTGACATGGACTTCAAGGTGGCCGGTACCACCAACGGCATCACCGCCTTGCAGATGGACATCAAGATCCAGGGCATCACCAAGGAAATCATGCAAGTGGCCCTGGCGCAAGCCAAGGAAGCCCGCCTGCACATCCTGGGCAAGATGCAAGAAGCGATGGGCGAGGCCAAGACCGAAGTGTCGAACTTCGCTCCCAAGCTCTTCACCATGAAGATCAACCCCGAGAAGATCCGTGACGTGATCGGCAAGGGCGGCGCCACCATCCGTGCGCTGACCGAAGAAACCGGCACCCAGATCAACATCGAGGAAGATGGCACCATCACCATCGCCGCCACCGACGGCGCCAAGGCTGACGAAGCCAAGCGTCGCATCGAGCAGATCACGGCTGAGGTCGAGATCGGCAAGATCTACGAAGGCCCGGTCACCAAGATCCTGGACTTCGGCGCTCTGATCAACCTGCTGCCTGGCAAGGACGGTCTGCTGCACATCAGCCAGATTGCGCACCAGCGCGTTGAAAAGGTCACCGACTTCCTGTCCGAAGGCCAGATCGTGCGCGTCAAGGTGCTCGAAACCGACGACAAGGGCCGCGTCAAGCTGTCCATGAAGGCATTGGCCGATCGCCCTGCGCATGGTGAAGCTGCTCCCCAGCAGCAACAACAGCAACAGTAATCCCGGTTGCGAGGGCTGTCCGCCGGCTGGGCTGGCGGGTGGTCTTCGGTGAGAGGTCTCATGAAAGCCATTGAAATCACCACCTACGGCGCTCCGGAGGTGTTGCAGCCTGCAGAGCGCCCCGAGCCGGTTGCGGGTGAGGGCGAGCTGCTGATCCGCGTTGCGGCCAGCGGGATCAACCGTCCTGATGTGCTGCAGCGCACCGGCAACTACCCGGTGCCGCCAGGCGCCTCGGATATTCCCGGGCTGGAAGTGGCAGGGGTGGTGGTTTCCGGTGATCCGGTGGCCATGGCCGAAGCGGGTTTTCAGGTCGGTGATGCGGTGTGTGCGCTGGTGGCTGGTGGGGGTTACGCCGAGTTGTGCGTGGCGCCTGTGGCCCAGTGCCTGCCGGTGCCTCAGGGCTGGACGGCTGTCGAGGCAGCCTCGTTGCCCGAGACCTTCTTCACCGTCTGGAGCAATGTCTTCGATCGTGGCCGCTTGCAGGCGGGTGAAACCCTGTTGATCCAGGGGGGTGCCAGCGGCATTGGCGTCACGGCCATCCAGTTGGCCAAGGCCCGTGGGGCCCGCGTCATCGTGACGGCGGGCAGTGATGACAAATGCGCGGCCTGCCTGAAGCTGGGCGCCGACCATGCGATCAACTACAAGACCCAGGATTTCGTGCAGGTCTGCAAGGAACTCACGAATGGCCGCGGTGTGGATGTGGTGCTGGACATGGTGGCCGGGGCCTATGTGGCCCGCGAGGTCGAGTGCCTGGCGGAGGATGGTCGGATTGTGATCATTGCCGTGCAAGGCGGTGTGAAAGCCGAGTTCAATGCGGGCATGGTGCTGCGCAAGCGCCTGACCATCACGGGCTCGACCCTGCGCCCCCGTCCTGTGGCGTTCAAGGCGGCCATTGCCCGCTCTTTGCGTGAGCAGGTCTGGCCTGTGCTGGCGCGCCGTGAGATTGCGCCCATCATTTTTGCTACCTTCCCTGCTGAACAGGCTGCCCAGGCGCATGCGCTGATGGAGTCTGGTCAGCATGTCGGAAAAATTGTTTTGACCTGGTGAATTCATGAAAAAGAAGCTGATTGCCGGCAACTGGAAAATGAATGGCAGCCTGGCTGCCAACGATGCCCTGGTGCGCGCTGTGGCGGCCGGTGTGGCTGATGCAGCCGCTGAAGTGGCCGTGTGCGTGCCGGCGCCCTACCTGTCGCAGGTGGCCGCGTTGCGCGGTGCTGTGGCTCTGGGGGCGCAAGACCTGTCGGCCCACGAGTCGGGCGCCTACACCGGCGAGGTGTCTGCGGGCATGCTGCGTGATCTGGGTGTGCACTACGTGATCGTGGGGCACTCTGAGCGACGCCAGTACCACGGCGAGACCGACGAGTTGGTCGCGCGCAAGGCGCAACGCGCGCTGGCCGCGGGCCTGGTGCCGATTGTCTGTGTCGGTGAGACGCTGGCGCAGCGTGAAGCGGGTGAGACTGAGTTGGTGGTCAAGCGCCAGTTGGCGGCCGTGATCCACCTCAACGGCCATTGCATCAGCGAGATCGTGGTGGCCTATGAGCCGGTGTGGGCCATCGGCACGGGCCGCACCGCATCGCCCGAGCAGGCGCAGGCTGTGCACGCGGTGTTGCGTGCTCAGCTGCAGGCGGCTACGCCAAGTGCTGACCGCGTCAAGCTGCTGTACGGCGGCAGCATGAATGCGGCCAATGCGGCTGAATTGCTGGCTCAGCCGGACATTGACGGCGGCCTGATCGGCGGGGCCTCATTGAAGGCACCTGATTTCCTGACCATTGTGGCCGCCGCGTCTGCGTTGGCTGTTTGATTTTTTATCTGGAGTTTTTATGAACATCATCACCACCATCATCCTGGCGGTACAGATGCTGACGGCCCTGGGCATGATCGGTCTGATCCTGATTCAGCACGGCAAGGGCGCTGACATGGGTGCAGCGTTTGGCAGCGGCGGCTCGGGCAGCCTGTTTGGTGCCAGTGGCAGTGCCAACTTCCTGTCGCGCACCACAGCTGTGCTGGCAGCGGTCTTCTTTGTCTGCACGTTGGCACTGGCCTATTTCGGCAACCTGCGTCCGGCAGCCAGCTCGGGCAGCGTGCTGGAAGGTGCTGCTATCGTGACGCCGGCCGCCCCTGCGGCTGTGCCTGTGGCGCCTGCTGAACCGGCCAAGGGTGCGGCCGCAATTCCGACCAAATGAGCTCTTGATTTTCTGCCCGGCAACCCCAGAGGGGTGGGTTTTTCCGGGTAGAATTGACTTCTGTTCGGAAAGCCAAAACCGCAAGGTCCTCATGCCATCCGAGCAGCAACATCCCGCCGTCGTGGTGAAATTGGTAGACACGCTATCTTGAGGGGGTAGTGGCGAAAGCTGTGCGAGTTCGAGTCTCGCCGACGGCACCAAAATAAAAATCCTTCCTGTAATTCACAGGAAGGATTGCGGTGATGAAATCCTCCAGATGAACCTCGATCAATACCTCCCCGTTCTCTTGTTCATTCTGGTTGGTCTAGGCGTTGGGGTCATCCCTCAAGCGCTGGGCTACCTGCTTGGCCCGAATCGGCCTGATCCGGCCAAAAATTCCCCTTACGAGTGTGGTTTCGAAGCGTTTGAAGACGCGCGCATGAAGTTTGACGTGCGCTACTACCTCGTGGCCATCCTCTTCATTCTCTTCGACCTCGAAATTGCCTTCCTCGTCCCTTGGGCTGTGTCTTTGACCGACACCGGTTCGGGTGGCTTCTGGACCGGGGTGGTGTTCCTCATCGATCTGCTCGTGGGCTTCATCTACGCGTGGAAAAAAGGCGCGCTGGATTGGGAATGAGCGAAAGCATCAACAAGGACGCATGCAATGATTGAAGGTGTCATGAAAGAGGGCTTTGTCACCACCAGCTACGACGCGGTGGTGAACTGGGCAAAGACGGGGTCGCTGTGGCCCATGACCTTCGGGTTGGCTTGCTGCGCGGTCGAAATGATGCACGCAGCGGCTGCGCGTTACGACATCGGCCGTTTTGGTGCTGAGGTGTTCCGCGCCAGTCCGCGTCAAAGCGATTTGATGATCGTGGCCGGTACGCTTTGCAACAAGATGGCTCCGGCTCTGCGCAAGGTGTATGACCAGATGAGCGAGCCGCGCTGGGTGCTCTCCATGGGTTCCTGTGCCAACGGTGGTGGCTACTACCACTACAGCTACTCCGTGGTGCGTGGCTGCGACCGCATTGTTCCGGTGGACGTCTATGTGCCCGGCTGCCCACCGACGGCTGAGGCCTTGATCTACGGGATCATGCAGCTGCAGCAGAAAATCCGCCGTACCAACACGATCGCCCGGGTTTGAGATAGCACCATGACACAGATTGCAATCCAGGCAGAAGCCCTGAAGGACGCGATTGTTGCCGCCTTGGGTGACAAGATCAAAACGGCGGTTGTGGCGTTGGATGAGGTCACCATCGAGGTGGCAGCTGCCGACTATCTGGCGGCCATGCAGATTCTGCGTGATGCGCCCACTTGCCGCTTTGAACAATTGGTCGACCTGTGCGGTGTGGACTACTCCACCTATGGTGATGGCACCTGGGACGGCCTGCGTTACGGCGTCGTCAGCCACCTGCTGTCGGTCAGTCTGAACCAGCGCGTGCGCGTGCGGGTCTTCTGCCCCGACGACGATGCTCCTCAGGTGGTCTCGGTGGCCGACATCTGGAACTCTGCCAACTGGTACGAGCGCGAAGCATTCGACCTGTACGGCATCGTTTTCGAAGGTCATAACGACCTGCGCCGCATCCTGACGGACTATGGCTTCATCGGTCACCCCTTCCGCAAGGATTTTCCGATTTCGGGTCATGTCGAGATGCGTTACGACGCAGAACGCCGCCGTGTGGTGTACGAGCCCGTCACCATCGAGCCGCGGGAAATCACGCCCCGCATCATTCGTGAAGACAAGTATGGAGGCCTGCACTGAGGCGCTCTGCCTTGTGTGATGCATCATGGCTGAAATCAAAAATTACACTCTGAACTTCGGGCCTCAACACCCGGCAGCCCACGGCGTTTTGCGTCTGGTGCTGGAGTTGGACGGCGAAGTCGTTCAACGCGCTGATCCCCACATCGGTCTGCTGCACCGTGCCACTGAAAAGCTGGCCGAACACAAGACCTTCATCCAGTCGCTGCCCTACATGGATCGACTGGATTATGTGTCGATGATGAGCAACGAGCACGCTTACTGCCTGGCCATTGAAAAGCTGCTGGGTCTGGAAGTGCCGGTTCGTGCACAGTACATCCGTGTGATGTTCTCCGAGATCACCCGCCTGCTGAACCACCTGATGTGGCTGGGCTCGCACGGCAACGACATCGGCAGCTCGACCATCCTGATCTACACCTTCCGTGAGCGTGAAGATCTGTTCGACATGTACGAAGCTGTGTCGGGCGCACGCATGCATGCGGCATATTTCCGTCCAGGTGGCGTCTACCGCGACCTGCCGGACACCATGCCGCAGTACAAGGTCAGCAAGATCAAGAACGCCAAGGCCTTGGCCGAGCTCAATCAGAACCGTCAGGGTTCGATGCTCGATTTCATCGAAGACTTCACGCGTCGCTTCCCGAAGTGCGTGGATGAGTATGAAAACCTGCTGACCGAAAACCGCATCTGGAAACAGCGCACCGTGGGCATCGGCGTGGTCGAGCCCGAGCGTGCTCTGAACCTCGGCATGACCGGCCCGATGCTGCGTGGCTCCGGCTTTGCCTGGGATCTGCGCAAGACGCAGCCCTACGACGTCTATGACCGCGTCGACTTTGACATCCCGGTGGGTAAGACCGGCGACAGCTACGACCGCTATCTTGTGCGTGTCGCTGAAATGCGCGAGTCCAACAAGATCATCAAGCAATGCGTGGACTGGCTGCGTGCCAACCCGGGCCCGGTGATCACGGACAACCACAAGGTGGCTCCACCGGCCCGTGAAGCCATGAAGTCGAGCATGGAAGAGCTGATCCACCACTTCAAGCTCTTCACCGAAGGCTTCCATGTGCCCGAAGGCGAGGCCTATGCTGCCGTGGAACACCCCAAGGGTGAGTTCGGTATTTATCTCGTGAGCGATGGCGCCAACAAGCCCTATCGTCTCAAGATCCGCGCCCCGGGATTTGCCCATCTGGCAACCCTGGACGAAATGGCCCGCGGCCACATGCTGGCGGATGCGGTGGCCATCATTGGCACCATGGACATTGTGTTTGGAGAGATTGATCGATGATCTCTGATTCGACCAGGGCTCGTTTTGCCCGTGAAGTTGCCAAGTATCCCGCTGATCAAAAGCAGTCGGCCGTCATGGCCTGCCTGTCTATCGTTCAGCAAGAGCAGGGCTACGTGAGTGAAGACAGCGAGAAAGTCATCGCTGAGGTGTTGGAGATGCCCGTGATCGCGGTGCACGAAGTCACCACCTTCTACAACATGTACAACCAGCAGCCGGTGGGCAAGTACAAGCTCAACGTCTGTACCAACCTGCCGTGCCAGTTGCGCGACGGTTACAAGGCGCTGCACCACCTGGAGAAGAAGCTGGGCATCGCCATGGGTGAAACCACCCCGGACGGCCTGTTCACGCTTCAGCAATGCGAATGCCTGGGCGCTTGCGCTGATTCGCCGGTGATGCTGGTGAATGACCGCACCATGTGCAGTTTCATGAGCAACGACAAGCTCGATCAACTGGTGGACGGCCTGCGCGCTGCCGAGGTGAAGTGATGGCCTCCGCTCAAAGCATTCTTTCCCAGTTCCAGTCGACCGGTGTCGAGACTTGCTTCCACGACCGCCACATTGGCCCGCAGATCTATGCCGGCCTGAACGGCAGCAACTGGAGCATCAAGGACTACGAAGCCCGTGGTGGCTACCAGGCTCTGCGCAAGATCCTGGCGCAAGACGGCGGCGAAGGCCTGACCCAGGACCAGGTGATCGCCACGGTCAAGGAATCCGGCCTGCGCGGTCGCGGCGGTGCCGGTTTCCCGACCGGCCTGAAGTGGAGCTTCATGCCGCGTCAGTTCCCGGGCCAGAAGTACCTCGTCTGCAATTCGGACGAAGGTGAGCCGGGTACTTGCAAAGACCGTGACATCCTGCAATTCAATCCGCACATCGTGATTGAAGGCATGATCATTGCCGCCTATGCCATGGGCATCTCGGTGGGTTACAACTACATTCACGGCGAAATCTTCCAGACCTACGACCGTTTCGAGGAAGCCCTCGAAGAAGCCCGCGCCGCAGGTTACCTGGGCAACAACATCATGGGCAGCGCCTTCAGCTTTCAGCTGCATGCCGCCCATGGCTTTGGCGCCTACATCTGCGGTGAAGAAACCGCCTTGCTCGAGTCCCTCGAAGGCAAGAAGGGCCAGCCCCGTTTCAAGCCGCCGTTCCCGGCCAGCTTCGGTCTGTACGGCAAGCCCACCACGATCAACAACACCGAAACCTTTGCTGCGGTCCCCTGGATCATCCGCAATGGTGGTGCGGCCTATCTGGAATGTGGCAAGCCCAACAACGGTGGTACCAAGATCTTCTCGGTCAGCGGTGACGTTGAGCGCCCGGGCAACTACGAGATTCCGATGGGAACGCCGTTCGCCAAGTTGCTGGAACTGGCCGGTGGTGTGCGCAAAGGCCGTCAGCTGAAGGCCGTGATCCCTGGGGGCTCCTCTTCGCCGGTGTTGCCTGCGTCCGTCATCATGGAATGCACCATGGATTACGACTCGATCGCCAAGGCCGGCTCGATGCTGGGTTCTGGTGCTGTGATCGTGATGGACGACTCGCGCAACATGGTCGAGAGCCTGCTGCGACTGTCCTACTTCTATTCGCATGAATCCTGTGGCCAGTGCACACCTTGCCGCGAAGGTACAGGTTGGATGTGGCGCGTGATCGACCGCATCTGGCACGGCCAGGGTCGCGATGGCGATCTCGAATTGCTGAACTCGGTGGCCGACAACATCCAGGGCCGCACCATCTGCGCCTTGGGTGACGCCGCCGCCATGCCCGTGCGGGCCATGCTGAAGCACTTCAAGCCCGAATTCCAGGCATTGATTGAGCAAGCCAAGTCGCAAAAGACTGCGCACGCTTGATCGCGAGAGAACATATGGTTGAAATCGAACTCGACGGTCAAAAGGTAGAGGTCAATGAAGGCAGCATGGTCATGCATGCTGCTGAAAAGGCCGGCACCTACATTCCGCACTTTTGCTACCACAAGAAGCTGAGCATTGCGGCCAACTGCCGCATGTGCCTGGTGGATGTTGAAAAAGCCCCCAAGCCGATGCCGGCCTGCGCCACCCCGGTGACGCAGGGCATGATCGTCCGCACCAAGAGCGACAAGGCCATCAAGGCCCAGCAATCGGTGATGGAGTTCCTGCTGATCAACCACCCGCTGGACTGCCCGATCTGCGATCAGGGCGGCGAATGCCAGCTGCAGGATCTGGCCGTGGGCTACGGTGGCTCCTCTTCCCGTTACGAGGAAGAAAAGCGCGTGGTCTTCCACAAGGATGTCGGTCCGCTGATCTCGATGGAAGAGATGAGCCGTTGCATCCACTGCACCCGTTGCGTGCGCTTCGGCCAGGAAGTGGCCGGCGTGATGGAACTGGGCATGATCAACCGCGGTGAGCACTCCGAGATCACCACCATTGCAGGCGACACGGTGGATTCCGAGCTGTCCGGCAACATGATCGACATCTGCCCGGTGGGTGCCTTGACCAGCAAGCCCTTCCGTTACAGCGCCCGTACCTGGGAACTGTCGCGTCGCAAGAGCGTGAGCCCGCATGATTCCACCGGTGCCAACTTGATCGTGCAGGTCAAGAACCACCAGGTGTTGCGCGTTGTTCCTCTGGAGAACGATGCCGTCAACGAATGCTGGATTGCTGACCGCGACCGCTTCTCCTACGAATCGCTCAATGGCCCGGATCGTCTGACCCAGCCCATGCTGAAGCAGGGTGGCGAGTGGAAGACCGTGGATTGGCAGACCGCTCTGGAGTATGTTGCCAATGGTCTGAAGCAGATCGGTGCCAACCACGGTGCTGCCAGCATTGGCGCCCTGGTCAGCCCGCACAACACAGTGGAAGAACTCTTCCTGGCCGCTCAGCTCGTGCGCGGCCTGGGCAGTGACAACATCGACTACCGCCTGCGCAACGCAGAATTCACCGCTTCCGAAGGCGCCCGCTGGCTGGGCACTTCGATTGCCTCGCTGTCCGAGTTGCAACGTGTTCTGGTGGTGGGTTCGAACCTGCGCAAGGATCACCCGCTGTTTGCCCAACGCATCCGCCAAGCGGCCCGCAGGGGTGCCAAGGTTCATGCGCTGTACTCGGTTGAAGCCGATTGGGCGCTGCCTGTGGCCCAGTTCCAGGTGGCTCCGGCGTCTGAGTGGCTGAACGTGCTGGCGAGCATTGCGGCTGCCGTGGCAGCTGAAAAAGGCTTGGTGGCTCCCTGGGCGGTTGAGGTGACCCCGACTGCTGTTGCGGTGGCCAAGTCGCTGCTGGGTGGTGATCGCAAGGCCGTGCTGCTGGGCAACGCCGCAGCGCACCATGCCAATGCCTCCAGCCTGCTGGCCCTGGCCAACTGGATTGCCCGCGAGACCGGCGCCTCGGTCGGTTACCTCACCGAGGCTGCCAACACCGTGGGTGCTCAACTCGTCAAGGCCCAACCCTTGGCTGCCGGCTTCAATGCAGCTCAGATGGCGCAAGGTGCCCTGAAGGCTGCTCTGCTGCTGAACGTCGAGCCGGGTGCCGATCTGGCCGCCGGTCAAGCCGCTGTTTCGGGTCTGAACAAGGCCGAGATGGTGGTGACGCTGAGTCCCTTCAAGACCAATCTCGACATCAGCGACGTGCTGTTGCCGATTGCTCCGTTCACCGAAACCTCGGGCAGCTTTGTCAATGCCGAAGGGCGTCTGCAAAGTTTCCACGCCGTGGTCAAGCCGCTGGGCGAAACCCGTCCGGCCTGGAAGGTGCTGCGCGTGCTGGGCAATATGCTGGGTCTGAATGGTTTTGCCGATGAGTCTTCGCAAGATGTTCTGGCACGTGCCGCTCTGGTTCCGGCTGGCAGCCAGCAGGTGGCCAGCGCTCAGCTGAGCAACGACACGGGTGCTGCCATCCGCGCCTCGGTGGCCGGCGAATCGGCTCCGGTGACGGCTTCCATCTACCAGCTTGACGGTTTGGTGCGCCGCTCGCCGTCTCTGCAATTGACGGCCGATGCACGGTCGACCACGAACGAGGTGACCGCATGATCGACGCGCTGTACAACGCCGGACTGGGTTTGCTGCCCGCCAGCTGGTGGACTGCGGCCGCCTGGCCTGTGATCTGGATTCTGCTCAAGATCGTGGCGGTGCTGGCCCCCCTGATGGGCGCCGTGGCCTACCTCACGCTGTGGGAGCGCAAGCTGCTGGGTTTCATCCAGGTCCGCTATGGCCCCAACCGTGTGGGCCCGGCCGGTCTGCTGCAGCCGATTGCCGACGCGCTCAAGCTGCTGACCAAGGAATTGATCCGCCCTGACGCTGCCAGCAATGGCCTGTTCCGTCTGGGGCCGATCATGGCCATCATGCCGGCTCTGGCCGCTTGGGTGGCCATCCCCTTCGGCCCCGAAGTGGCCCTGACCAACCTGAACGCCGGCTTGCTGCTGGTGATGGCGATCACCTCGATCGAAGTCTATGGCGTCATCATCGCTGGCTGGGCCTCGAACTCGAAGTACGCCTTCCTGGGTGCTCTGCGCGCCTCGGCTCAGATGGTGAGCTATGAAATTGCCATGGGCTTCTGCTTCCTGGTGGTTCTGATGGTGAGCGGCAGCATGAATCTGTCGGTCATCGTGGCAGGGCAGGCCAAAGGCATTGCGGCCGGCCTGGGGCTCAACTTCCTGTCATGGAACTGGCTGCCCTTGCTGCCCATTTTCATGGTCTACCTGATCTCGGGCGTGGCAGAGACCAACCGCCACCCGTTTGACGTGGTAGAAGGCGAAGCCGAAATCGTGGCCGGTCACATGGTCGAGTACTCGGGCATGGGCTTCGCCATCTTCTTCCTGGCCGAATACGCCAGCATGTGGCTGGTCTCCATCCTGGCCGTGCTGATGTTCCTGGGCGGTTGGCTGTCGCCGATCGACCATGCCATCTTCAACGCCGTGCCGGGCTGGATCTGGCTGGGTGCCAAGACCTTCATCGTGGTGTCCATGTTCATCTGGATCCGCGCCACTTTCCCGCGCTTCCGCTATGACCAGATCATGCGTCTGGGCTGGAAGATCTTCATCCCGGTCACCCTGGTGTGGCTGCTCGTGGTGGGTTTCTGGATGCAGAGCCCCTGGAACATCTGGAACTGAGTGGGCAAGAACATGACAGTCGCTGCAGCTTCCCCTTTTTCGCTCACGGACTTCTTGAAGAGCTTCATGCTTTTCGAGTTGTTCAAGGGCATGGCCATGACGGGCCGTTACGCCTTCAAACGCAAGGTGACGGTTCAGTTCCCCGAGGAAAAAACGCCTCTTTCGCCGCGCTTCCGTGGCCTGCACGCCTTGCGCCGTTACGACAACGGTGAAGAGCGCTGCATTGCCTGCAAGCTCTGCGAAGCGGTTTGCCCGGCCATGGCCATCACCATCGAATCCGATGTGCGTGCCGATGGTTCGCGCCGCACCACGCGCTACGACATCGATCTGACCAAATGCATCTTCTGCGGTTTTTGCGAAGAAAGCTGCCCGGTGGATTCGATCGTGGAAACCCATATTTTTGAGTACCACGGTGAAAAGCGGGGCGACCTGTACTTCACCAAAGACATGCTGTTGGCGGTGGGCGACCGTTACGAGAGCGATATTGCGGCTGCCAAGGCGGCAGACGCGAAATACCGTTGATCAGCTTCCTCGCCTGAACCCTGAAAAGATCTGATTCATGGACGCCAAGACTGGTTTCTTCTATCTCTTCTCGGTGGTGCTGCTTTTTGCGGCCTTCCGAGTGATCACAGCGCGCAACCCCGTGCACGCTGTCCTCTACCTCATGCTGGCCTTTTCGCAGGCCTCGGCCATCTGGCTGCTGCTCAAGGCCGAGTTCCTGGCCATTGCCCTGGTGCTTGTCTACCTGGGTGCGGTGATGGTGCTGTTCCTGTTCGTCGTGATGATGCTCGATATCGATGTCGACAGCATGCGCAAGGGATTCTGGAAGCATTTCCCACTGGCGGCCCTGATGGGTGCCGTGGTGGCTCTGGAAATGGCGGGTGTGCTGCTGGGTGGTTTCCGTCTGACGGAAGAACCCGCCACGGCCGCCATGGCCGAAGCGGCTGCCAAGGGCATCCAGTACTCCAATGCCCAGGAAGTCGGCAAGCTGCTCTACACGCAATATGTCTACCCGATTGAAATTGCCGCCGTGATCCTGCTGGTGGCCATGATCACGGCCATTGCATTGACCCTGCGCCAGCGCAAGGACAGCAAGTTTGTCGATGCCTCCGAGCAGGTGCGCGTCAAGGCCCGTGATCGCATGCAGCTGGTGAAGGTGGCCGCCACCCGCAAGGCTGAAGCGACCCCCGCCGCTGAACCGGAGAAAGCCAAATGACACTGACCCTGGGACATTTTCTTTCGATCGGTGCCGTGCTGTTTGCGCTGTCGGTGATCGGGATTTTTCTGAATCGCAAGAACTTGATCGTTCTGCTCATGGCCATCGAGCTGATGCTGCTGGCTGTCAACATGAACTTCGTCGCCTTCTCCCATTTCCTGGGTGATGTGCACGGTCAGGTGTTCGTGTTCTTCATCCTGACCGTCGCGGCCGCTGAGTCCGCCATCGGTCTGGCGATCCTGGTGCTCCTGTTCCGTAACAAGAACAGCATCAATGTCGATGAACTCAACACGCTCAAAGGCTAACCAGAGAATCCAACAATGAGCGCAACGCTTTCTGCATCCACACTGCTGGCGGTGCCGCTGGCACCGCTGGCCGGGTCGATCCTGGCCGGGATTTTTGGCACGGCGTTCGGCGGCAACTGGATTGGTCGCCGCCTGAGCCACTCGCTGACCATCCTGGGCGTGTTCGTCGCCTTCGTGCTGTCGGCCCTCACCTTCAAGAGCGTGGCTTTTGAAGGGGCCCGTTTCAGCGAAACCCTGTACACCTGGATGGTGGTCGGTGGCCTGAAGATGGAGGTCGGTTTCCTCATCGACAGCCTGACGGCCATGATGATGTGCGTCGTGACCTTCGTGTCGCTGATGGTTCACATCTACACCATCGGCTACATGGAAGAAGACGAAGGCTACAACCGCTTCTTTGCCTACATCTCGTTGTTCACCTTCTCCATGCTGATGCTCGTGATGAGCAACAACATGCTGCAGCTGTTCTTCGGCTGGGAGGCTGTGGGTCTGGTGTCCTACCTGCTGATCGGCTTCTGGTTCAACAAGCCGACGGCCATCTTCGCCAACATGAAGGCTTTCCTGGTCAACCGGGTGGGCGACTTCGGCTTCATCCTGGGCATTGGCCTGCTGGCTGCCTATGGTGGCACCTTGAATTACGCCGAGACCTTTGCCAAGGCCGACGAACTCGCCAAGCTGACCTTCCCGGGCACCGACTGGATGCTGATTACCGTGGCGTGCATCTGCCTGTTCATCGGGGCCATGGGCAAGAGCGCCCAGTTCCCGCTGCACGTCTGGCTGCCGGACTCGATGGAAGGCCCGACCCCGATTTCTGCCCTGATCCACGCGGCCACCATGGTGACCGCTGGTATCTTCATGGTGGCTCGCATGTCGCCGCTGTTTGAGCTCAGCGACACGGCTTTGAACTTCATCATGGTGATCGGTGCGATCACGGCGCTGTTCATGGGCTTCCTGGGCATCATCCAGAACGACATCAAGCGCGTTGTGGCCTACTCGACCCTGTCGCAGCTCGGTTACATGACTGTGGCCCTGGGGGCTTCGGCCTACTCCGTGGCGGTGTTCCACCTGATGACGCACGCCTTCTTCAAGGCGCTGCTGTTCCTTGCCGCAGGCTCGGTCATCATGGGCATGCACCACAACCAGGACATCCGTTGGATGGGTGGCGTTCGCAAGTACATGCCCATCACCTGGATCACCTCGCTGATCGGTTCGCTGGCTTTGATCGGTACGCCGTTCTTCGCAGGCTTCTACTCCAAGGACAGCATCATCGAAGCGGTGCATGAGAGCCATCTGCCGGCTGCCGGTTTCGCCTCGTTCGCGGTGCTGGCCGGTGTGTTCGTCACGGCTTTCTATTCGTTCCGTCTCTACTTCCTGGTGTTCCACGGCAAAGAGCGCTTTGACCAGAACCCAGACGCTCACCATGGACACGACGACCATGGCCACCATGGCGACCACCATGAGCCGCATGAATCGCCTTGGGTGGTGACCCTGCCGCTGGTGCTGCTGGCCATCCCTTCCGTGATCATCGGTTACATCGGCATCGAGCCCATGCTGTTCGGCGACTTCTTCAAGGACGTGATCTTTGTGGATGGCGAAAAGCACCAGGTGATGGAAGAGCTGGCTCATGCCTTCCACGGCTCGGCTGCCATGGCCCTGCATGCTGTCAGCACGGCCCCGTTCTGGCTGGCTCTGGCGGGTGTGGCACTGTCCTACTACATGTACATGATCAACCCGGCATTGCCCGCGGCGATCAAGTCGGCCTGCAAGCCGATCTACAACCTGCTCGAGAACAAGTACTACCTCGACTGGATCAACGAAAACATCATCGCCCGCGGTGCTCGTGGTCTGGGTCTGGGCCTGTGGAAGGCCGGTGACCAAGCCATCATCGACGGCGCGGTGGTCAATGGCTCCTGGAAGCTGGTCGGTTGGGTCGCTGGCTTGGTGCGCTGGATCCAATCCGGCTACATCTATCACTATGCGCTGGTGATGATCCTGGGTGTGTTTGTCTTCATGACGTATTTCGTCTGGCTCAACAAGTAGGAGAAAAACAAAAATGGGATTGTTGAGTCTTGCAATCTGGACACCGATTGTTTTTGGTGTCGTGCTGCTGGCCCTGGGCCGGGATGAACACGCCAAGGTGGTCCGTTGGATCGCCTTGATCGGCGCGGTCTGCGGTCTGCTGGTCACCTGGCCCCTGTACACGGGCTTCGAGATCGGAACCTCGGCCATGCAGTTTGTTGAAAACGTGAGCTGGATCGAGCGTTTCAACATCCACTACCACCTGGGTCTCGATGGGATCTCGTTCTGGTTCGTGCCCTTGACCGCTTTCATCACCGTGATCGTCGTGATCGCGGGCTGGGAAGTGATCACTGAGCGCGTCAACCAGTACATGGGCGCGTTCCTGATCCTCAGCGGTTTGATGATCGGTGTGTTCTCTGCCCTGGACGGCATGCTGTTCTACGTGTTCTTCGAAGCCACGCTGATTCCGATGTACCTGATCATCGGTATCTGGGGTGGTCCGAACAAGATCTACGCGGCGTTCAAGTTCTTCCTGTACACCTTGCTCGGCTCGCTGCTGACGCTGGTGGCCCTGATCTACCTGTACGCCGCTTCGGGTGGCAGCTTTGACATCCAGACCTGGCACAAGCTGCCGCTGGGTTCGACGGCCCAGACCCTGCTGTTCTTTGCCTTCTTCGCTGCGTTCGCTGTGAAGGTGCCGATGTGGCCGGTGCACACCTGGCTGCCGGACGTGCACGTTGAAGCCCCCACCGGCGGCTCTGCTGTGCTGGCCGCCATCATGCTGAAGCTGGGTGCCTATGGTTTCCTGCGCTTCTCGATGCCCATCGCCCCCGACGCCTCGCGTGAGTGGGCCTGGCTGATCATCGGTCTGTCGCTGACGGCTGTGATCTATGTGGGTCTGGTGGCCATGGTCCAGAAGGACATGAAGAAGCTGGTGGCTTATTCGTCTGTGGCGCACATGGGCTTTGTGACCCTGGGCTTCTTCATCTTCAACGACCTCGGCGTGGCCGGTGGTCTGGTGCAGATGATTGCCCACGGTTTTGTGTCGGGTGCCATGTTCCTGAGCATCGGTGTGCTGTACGACCGTGTCCACTCGCGTGAGATCGCCAGCTACGGTGGCGTGGTGAACACCATGCCCAAGTTCGCCGCCTTCGCCTTGCTGTTCTCGATGGCCAACTGCGGCCTGCCGGGCACCGCTGGTTTTGTGGGCGAGTGGATGGTGATCCTGGGTGCGGTGCAGTCCAACTTCTGGTTGGGTCTGCTGGCCGCCTCGGCCCTGATCTTCGGCGCGGCTTACACCCTGTGGATGTTCAAGCGCGTCTATCTGGGCCCGGTGACCAATGACCACGTGCGCGAACTCACGGACATCAACGCCCGTGAGTTCCTGATCATGACCCTGCTGGCGATTGCTGTTCTGGCAATGGGTCTGTACCCCAAGCCTTTCACCGATGTGATGAACGCGTCGGTCACTGACTTGCTGCAACACGTCGCAGCCTCGAAGCTGAACTGACCAGCCTGACCAGAGAGAAACGAGATGATTGACAAACTCAGCTGGATCACGATCTACCCAGAGGTCATTTTGCTGGCCATGGCCAGCGTGATCGCCATTCTCGACCTGGGCGTGAGCAGCCCACGTCGCACCGCCACCTATTTGCTGACCGTGATCACCCTGGTGGTGGTGGCGGGCATGCAGGCCCTGTATGCCGACAGTGGTCAGACCTTCTATGGCTTCAGCGGCATGGTGGTCAGCGACCCGATGGGCAACTGGCTCAAGTGCTTTGCTTCCGTGGCGGTGTTGGTGACCCTGGTTTATGGTCGCCCCTACGCCTCCGAGCGTGGCATGCTGCGCGGCGGTGAGTTGTTCACGCTGAGCCTGTTCGCCTTGCTCGGCATGTTCGTGATGATCTCGGGCAACAACTTCCTGTTGATCTATCTCGGCCTGGAACTGTTGACCCTGTCGAGCTATGCCCTGGTGGCACTGCGCCGTGACCATGCCACTTCGTCTGAGGCGGCCATGAAGTACTTTGTGCTGGGTGCGCTGGCCAGCGGTTTCCTGCTGTATGGCCTGTCCATGCTGTACGGTGCAACCGGCTCGCTGGATCTGGGCCAGGTCTTCAAGGCCGTGGGTTCGGGCCAGGTGGATCATCAGGTGCTGGTCTTCGGCTTGGTTTTTGTGGTGGCGGGTCTGGCGTTCAAGTTGGGCGTGGTGCCTTTCCACATGTGGGTTCCCGATGTGTACCAGGGGGCGCCGACCGCTGTCACCCTGATGATCGGTGGTGCGCCCAAGTTCGCGGCTTTTGCCATCGTGATCCGTCTGTTGGTGGAAGGCCTGCTGCCGCTGGCCATCGACTGGCAGCAGATGCTGCTGGTGTTGTCGGTCTGCTCGTTGCTGATCGGTAACCTGGTGGGTGTGGTGCAGACCAACCTCAAGCGCATGCTGGCTTACTCGACGATTTCCCAGATGGGTTTTGTCCTGCTGGGTTTGATCCCCGGTGTGGTCAATGGCACCACTTTGCCGGCGGCCAATGCCTACAGCTCGGCGATGTTCTACGTGGTCGTCTACGTGCTGACCACCCTGGCCACCTTCGGTGTGATCCTGCTGCTGGCCCGTGAGGGTTTTGAGAGCGAAGAGATCTCCGATCTGGCCGGTCTCAACCAGCGCAGCCCTTTCTACGCCGCGGTGATGTCGGTGTGCCTGTTCTCCATGGCTGGTATTCCTCCGTTGGCAGGCTTCTACGCCAAGCTGTCGGTGCTCCAGGCCTTGGTCACCACGGGTGAAAATGGCTACATCGCCCTGGCTGTGTTTGCTGTGCTGATGTCCTTGATCGGTGCCTTCTACTACCTGCGTGTGGTCAAGGTCATGTACTTTGACCAGCCTCTGACGGCCACCACCGTGTCGGCACCGGCTGACGTGCGGATCGTGATGTCGATCAACGCAGCGCTGATTCTGTTGCTGGGCCTGTTGCCCGGTGGCCTGATGACCCTGTGCGCCCGCGCCATCGTGCTGACGCTGGGTTCCTGAGTCGGCCACTGTGAACCAGACGGTTTCTGTTTGGCTGGTCATTTTGGCGGCATTGCTTGCCGCCAACTTGCCCTTTGTGAATCACCGCCTGCTGGCGGTGATTCCGTTTGCAGCGGAGAAAGCCTTGCCCTGGCGTCTGCTCGAACTGGTGTTTTTTTACGGTCTGGTGGGTGTTTTTGCCTGGGGCATGGAGCAAAGCGCCGGTCAGGCCGCCCCGCAAGGGTGGGAGTTCTATGCGACCACGTTTTGCCTGTTTCTCACACTGGCCTTTCCGGGCTTTGTGTACCGCTATCTGCTCAAGCACCGCCGCGGCGCCTGACTTCGGTTTTCCGTCATGAAGGTTCTGAACCTGCAGTGTGCCGCCCAACACGGGTTTGAAGGCTGGTTTGCCTCCGAGGCCGAGTTTCAGCGTCAGCTCGCCGAGGGCCTGGTGAATTGCCCGGTCTGTGGCGATCACGCCATCCACAAGCTTCCTGCAGCGCCTCGATTGAATCTCAGCGCCTCCCGTGAGCTTGCTTCGCGCGCCCCGTCTTCGAGGCCTGAGTCCCGAACCGAAACCCGGCCTGAATCGCAGACTGGGCAGCCAGTTGACCAACGGGAGCTTCAGGCCGCTTGGCTGAAATTGGCCCGCGAAGTGGCTCGTCAGACCGAGGACGTGGGATCGGACTTTGCCGAGGAGGCGCGGCGCATCCACCACGGAGAGGCCCCCGAGCGTGGCATCCGGGGGCAGGCCACGGTTCAGGAAACCCTGGCCTTGGTGGAGGAGGGCATTCCAGTGTTGCCGCTTCCCATGCCCGTGTCCGCCAAAGAAACGCTCCAATAAGGCGTTTCAGGTGGGCTGGCCTGGCTGGCTGTGAGGCCTTCAGCTCAGCAACTGCATGTTGGCAAATCGGGCATATACGCCACCCAGGGCCATCAAATCTTCATGTCTGCCCTGTTCCACGACCTGTCCCTGATCGAGCACCACAATGCGATCTGACTTCTGGACAGTGGCCAGGCGGTGCGCAATGACCAGGGTGGTGCGTTGGCGCTCGCCAGCGTTGAGGGCGGCGTCCAGTGCGGCCTGCACCATGCGTTCGCTCTCGGCGTCCAGCGCACTGGTGGCTTCGTCCAACAGCAACAGGCGGGGCCGGCGCAGCAAGGCCCTGGCAATCGAGAGCCGTTGCTTTTGCCCACCGCTCAGGCGCACGCCGCGCTCTCCCAAGAACGTGTGATAGCCCTCGGGCAGGGCACGGATGAATTCGTCTGCGAAGGCCTCGCGAGCGGCGGCCATCACTTCGGCATCGGTGGCCTGGGGGGTGCCGTAACGGATGTTTTCCAGGGCGGTGTTCGAAAAGATCACCGCGTCCTGGGGCACCACACCGATCTGGGCGCGCAGGGCGTCCAGATCCCAGTCGGCCAGGGGCACACCGTCCAGACGGATGGCCTGTGTCGGACTCACATCGTAAAAGCGTTGCAACAGCTGCAACACGGTCGATTTGCCTGCACCGCTGCTGCCCACCAAGGCCACTGTCTCACCCGGAGCGATCTGCAGCGTGAAATGGTTCAGCGCCGCTTGCTGGGGGCGTGAGGGGTAATGAAACTGCACGTTCTCGAAGTCGATCGCCACACCCGCCGCAAGGTCTGCGGACGCCGGAACATGGTGGCCGTTGCGGAGGGTGGGGGGCGTGTGCAGCAATTCCATCAAGCGTTCTGTGGCCCCGGCCGCCCGCAAAAGGTCGCCATACACTTCGCCCAGCACGGCGGCTGAGCTGGCCAGAATCAGCACATAGACCACCGTCTGTCCCAATTCGCCGGCACTCAGCCGGCCCCGCATCACCGCCTGGGTGCCCTCGTACAGCCCCCAGAGCAAGGCCGCGCTGGTGGCCATGATCACAAAGGCCACCAACACGGAGCGGGCTTTGCTGCGGCGTACTGCAGTTTGAAACGCTGCTTCAGTGGCTGCGGTGAAGCGAGTGGCTTCGCGCAGACCCGCATTGTTGGCTTGAACCGTGCTCACCGCATTCAGCACTTCGGCGGCGACGGCGCTGGCGTCCGCGACCCTGTCCTGGCTGGCCCGCGACAGGCGTCGTACCCGGCGCCCGAACCACACGGAGGGCGCCACGATCAGCAGCAGGGCTAGCAAGACCTGGCCCATGACGAGCGGATTGGTCCACACCAGCATGCCGAGGGCGCCCAGGCCCATCACGCCATTGCGCAAGCCCATGCTCAAGGAGGAACCCACCACCGTCTGCACCAGCGTGGTGTCGGCGGTGAGGCGTGACAGGACCTCGCCGGTCTGGGTGGTTTCAAAAAAGGCCGGGCTTTGGTCCAGGACATGGGCATAGACCGCATCTCTGAGGTCGGCGGTGATGCGCTCGCCCAACCAGCTCACGGTGTAGAAGCGCGCTGCCGAGAACACCGCCAGGGCCGCTGCCACGCCAAACAGAGCGCCAAAGTGCTGGCCCAGCGCCAGCGCCTGCTGGTCGCGGTGTGCTGGCAGCAGGCCGCCGTCGATCAGGCTGCGCAGGGCTTGTGGAAACACCAGCGTTGCGCCGGCGGCCAGCAGCAGAAACAGCAGGGCCAGCCCGATGGCACCCCGGTACGGAGACAGGAAGGGGCGCAAGCCCCCGAGTGCACGGGGGGAGGCTTTGGCGGAAGCGGGGGAGTTCATCGTGACATGCCTGCGTTGTGAGCGGATTGCTGTGCAGCGAGTGTGCTGGGTTTTCGCGACTGTAACGTTCCCGGTCCGCAGACGCTGTGTTTACCAAAAATTAACATTGCTTCAGCAGACTCAGCCTTGACAATAATTGCCTGGGCAAATAATATTTTCGCCATGTCATCCGATTCTTCAAGCCCACAGGGTGCCTCTGCGCCTGGGTTCTACCGCCCCGAGTCTTACGGGGGCCAAATCAGTGTGGGTTACACCATGCGTCACATCGTCAGGCTGATGGGCCTGGAGATCGATCGCAAGATGGAGCCCCACGGTTTGACCAATGCCCAGTGGATTCCTCTGATCAAGCTTTACGAACGCCCAGGCGGCAGCGTTGCTGAATTGGCCCGCTCCTGCCAGCTGGACAACGGGGCCATGACCCGCCTGCTGGACCGGGTTGAGAGCAAGGGCCTGTGTCGTCGGGTGCGATCTCTTTCAGACAGGCGTGTTGTCAATCTGGAGCTGACACCGGAAGGGGAGGAGGCCGCGCGCATCATTCCCGAGGTGCTTTGCAACATGCAAAACAGCATGCTCGAAGGCTTCTCTGAGGCGGAGTGGCTGCAACTCGTCGAATTTCTTCAACGCATTTTCAAGAACGCAGAGCGCATCCAGGCCGACGCTGATGCTGCTGCTGCGAAGGGCAAGTCATGATCCAACATCCTCAGCGCCATACCGATCGGCGCAAACGTTTTGTCCTGGCGATGGCTGCAGCAGGTGCTGTGGCCGCTTTGGCCGGTTGTGCCGACTTCTCCGGCATTCAAGGGCACGCCAAGATGCGCGAACCGTCAAGCTTGGCAGCCAGTGGTGCGGCTGACAAGGCAAGCCCGACCTTGCCTTGGCTGCGTTCGGATGTGTGGCGCGAGTATGGCGATGCCCAGCTGGACGCCTTGCTGGAACAGGCCCTGAGCGGCAACCCCAGCTTGCAACAGGCTCGTCTGCGCCTCGAGCGGGCCCAGGCGCAGTCCGGTGTGGCTCGGGCGGCCTTGCTGCCTCAACTGGGGGCAGGGGCAGAAATCAACCGTGAACTCTACAGTGCCAACAGCCTGTACCCGCCGCCGCTGGCTGGCAGTGTGGACAATTCCGGCACGGTGCAGTTGCAGGGCTCCTGGGAGCTGGATTTCTTTGGCAAGAACCGGGCGGCCCTGGATTCCGCCATCGGTTCTGTGCAGGCGGCCGCGGCCGATGCACAGGCCGCCCGCCTGCTGCTGGCGAGCAATGTGGTTCGTTCCTACTACCAGTTGGCCCGAGCAGGGGCACAACTGGAAGTGGCCGAGCGCACGCTGGAGCAACGCAAGGAGATGCTGGGTTTGGTCCGTTCACGGCTCGCCGCGGGCCTGGACACCCAGTTGGAGCTGCGCCAAAGCCAGGGCGGGATTCCCGAGGCCCAACTGCAGATCGAGGCGCTGCGCGAGCAGCAAGCCCTGGCCAAGAATGCGCTGGCCACCCTGGTCGGCGACCCTTCTATTGCACAGCGGCTGAAGGTGCCCTCCTTGCCTGCGGCCTTGGGGGTCTCGGCGCCGGCTGAAGTGCCCTTGAATCTGCTCGGTCAGCGTGCCGACGTGGTGGCCGCCCGCTGGCGGGTTGAAGCTGCCAGCCGTGACACTGATATGGCCCGCGCGCAGTTCTACCCGAACATCAACCTGAAGGCCTATGCCGGTTTCTCGGCTTTGGGGTTTTCCAATCTGTTCAAGTCCAGCAGTGAGCAGTGGGGTGTCGGCCCCGCCATCAACCTGCCCTTGTTTTCAGGCGGGCGCTTGCGGGCCAATCTGCGCGTGAAGACGGCCGATCTGGACACGGCCATTGAGTCCTACAACGGCACGGTGCTGGAAGCCGTTCACGATGTCGCCGACCAGTTGGTGACCGCGCAATCGCTTGAGCGCCAGCAGACCGAGCAAAGGAATGCCCAGCAAGCCGCGGAAGATGCCCACCAGATCGCGGTGCAGCGTTACAAGGCGGGCTTGAGCACCTACCTGCAGGTCTTGGCCACGGAAAGCAATGTGCTGCAGCAGCGCCGTGCGGCAGTCGATCTGAAGGCCCGCGTCATCGACACCCAGGTGGCCCTGTGGCGCGCTCTGGGTGGCGGCCTGCCGACCTCTCCGGTGGCGTTGGCCAATGACCGTGGGGCGCTGGAAAACGGCGCCATCCGTCTGCAGTCGGCGCTGGCCGGCCAGCGCCCGGACACCGCAGCGGCCCCGGCCACCCCTTGAAAGCCCCCTGACCCCTTTGATTTCAGCGCGGGCCATGGCTGATGCGCCCCGCTCATCCCCCACACAGGATTCATCATGAACGCTCCACAAAACAACGCTGCCCCTTCGCTCGATCCGTCCTCTGCCAAGGCCTCGCGGCGCAAAGGCCTGCTGTCGATTGCCGCATTGGTGGTGATTGCCGGCGCTGGCTGGGCTGCTTACGAGTGGCTGGTTTCCAGCCACTACGAAACCACCGACAACGCTTATGTGCAAGGCAATCTGATTCAGATCACGCCGCAGATCAGCGGCACCGTCACGGCCATCCTGGCCGATGACACCGATTTTGTGAAGGCCGGTGCGCCCCTGGTGCGCCTGGATACCGCCGATGTCGCTGTGGCCCTGGAGCAGGCGCAGGCCAACCTGGCGCAAACAGTGCGGCAAGTGCGCACGGTCTATGCCAACAACGCCTCGTTGGAGGCCCAGGTCAAGCTGCGCGAAACCGATGTGGCCAAGGCCCAGTTGGAGATCGAGCGTGCCCAGGACGACCTGAATCGCCGCCAATCGCTGAGCGGCAATGGCGCCGTGTCCCGCGAAGAACTGGCCCATACCCAGACGCAATTGGCCAATGCCCGCAGCGTGCTGGCAGCCGCCCAGGCCGGTGTGGTGGCCGCACGCGAACAACTGGCCAGCAACAAGGCCATGACCGACGGCACCCCGGTGGAGACCCACCCCAGCGTGCTGGCTGCGGCAGCCAAGGTGCATGAGGCCTTCCTGGCCTCGCGCCGTGCCGCTTTGCCCGCCCCTGTGGATGGCTATGTGGCCAAGCGCACGGTTCAACTGGGCCAGCGCGTGGCCGCCGGCAACCCGATGATGTCCATCGTGCCGCTGAACCAGCTGTGGGTGGATGCCAACTTCAAGGAAGTCCAGCTGCGCAACATCCGCATCGGCCAGCCCGTCAAGCTGACGGCAGACCTGTGGGGCAAGAAGGTCGAGTACAGCGGCAAGGTGGCTGGCCTGGGCGTGGGCACGGGCGCCGCGTTTGCCCTGCTGCCGGCCCAGAACGCCACCGGCAACTGGATCAAGGTGGTGCAGCGGGTGCCCGTGCGCGTCACGCTGGACCCCGAAGAGGTGGCCAAGCACCCCCTGCGCATCGGCCTGTCCATGGACGCCGAGGTGGATGTGACGGACCGCGACGGCAAGTCGCTGGCCGATGCACCGCGCGACAACGCGGCGGTGCAGACCCAGGTGTATGCCGTGCCTGACGATGAAGCCACTGCGCTGATCAACCGGGTCATCTCGGCCAATGTGGGGCACCCGGTGCGCCTGTCCAAGGCCGCTTTTGCTGCGGCGCCCGTGGTGGCTCAAAACGCCCATTGAAAGGCCACAGCATGTCGTCCAATTCTGCGGCTTTCTCGCCCCCACCTCCGCTGGAGGGGGCGGCCCGCACCTGGGGCACGATCGCCCTGTCGGCGGCCACGTTCATGAACGTGCTGGACACCTCGATTGCCAACGTGTCGCTGCCCGCCATCGCGGGTGACCTGGGGGTGAGCCCGAATCAGGGCACCTGGGTGATCACCAGCTTTGCCGTGGCCAATGCGATTGCCGTGCCTCTCACGGGCTGGTTGTCCCAGCGGGTGGGGCAGGTGCGCCTGTTTGTGATCAGCGTGCTGCTGTTCGTGCTGGCCTCGTGGCTTTGTGGCCTGGCCCCCAACATGAGTAGCCTGATCGCGCTGCGTGCGCTGCAGGGCTTTGTGGCCGGCCCGATGATCCCGCTGTCTCAGGGCCTGCTGCTGTCCAGCTACCCGCGTGCACTGGCGGGCCTGGCCATGGCCATGTGGTCGATGACCACCTTGATTGCGCCGGTGATGGGCCCCTTGCTGGGCGGTTGGATCACCGACAACATGAGCTGGCCCTGGATTTTCTACATCAACATCCCGGTGGGCATCGCCTCGGCCCTGGTCACCTGGATGCTGTACCACAAGCGCGAGACACCGACCAAGCAACTGCCCATCGATTCGGTGGGCCTGGCCTTGCTGGTGATCTGGATCGGCGCCATGCAGGTGACGCTGGACATCGGCAAGGAGAACGACTGGTTCCACTCGGACATGGTGGTGGGCTTGGCCGTGGTGGCCGTGGTAGGCTTGGCCCTGTTTCTGGTGTGGGAGCTGACCGACGACCATCCCGTGGTGGACCTGGCCTTGTTCAAGCGGCGCAATTTCTGGGCTGGGGCCCTGGCCACTTCGGTGGGCTATGGCCTGTTCTTTGGCAACGTGGTGTTGCTGCCGCTGTGGTTGCAGCAGTACATGGGGTACACCGCCACCCAGGCGGGCATGGTGATGGCCCCTGTGGGGCTGATGGCTCTGGTGCTGTCGCCCTGGGTGGGCAAGAACATTGCCAAGTTCGATCCGCGTTACTTTGCCACCTTTGCCTTCGCCGTGTTCGCGCTGGTGCTGTGGATGCGATCCAATTTCAATACGCAGGCTGATTTGGCGACCATCATGGTGCCGACCATTGTGCAGGGTGTGGCCATGGCGTTCTTCTTCATTCCGCTGGTGACCATCACCCTGTCGGGCATCACGCCAGACCGCATTCCGGCCGCATCAGGCTTGTCCAACTTTGCCCGCATCACGGCGGGTGCTTTTGGCACCTCGATCTCGACCACGGTCTGGGAGAACCGGGCCAGCTTGCACCACGCGCAGTTGGTCGAGTCCATTCAACAAGGCAATGCGACCGCCATGGGTGCCTTGCAGGGCTTGAATGCGGCAGGGTTGAGCCCGGAGCAGGCCTTGGCGCAGGTCAACCGCCTGGTGGATCAGCAGGCCTTCATGCTGGCAGCCAACGACGTGTTTCTGGCCTCGGCCTTCATCTTCCTGGCTTTGATTCCGCTGGTGTGGTTGTCCCACCCGCTGCCCGGAACGGCGGGGAGTGCCGACGCTGCCGCTGGCGCTCACTGAGCCCCAGCGCGCTGGCAAAACGGGGGCTTCGCCTGATCAGAGTGGCGGGGCTTCCAGCCAACACAGGGCCACTCGGCTCAAGGGGTCTTGCCAGCAGGGGCCGGGCGCGAAGCCTGCGCGACGGGCCAGCGCCTGCAGCTCGCTGGCCGTGCCGGGGTGCAGTTGCAGCGTCTGAATGGCCTCGCCCGCTGCCAGTGCGATGGCCGTCACCTGCCCATGGTGGCGCAGCTCGAGTGTCAGGGCCCGGGTGCAGCCCAGTTGCAGCACCACGTTGTGCCCTGATGCGTCCGCCTTCACCTGGTGCTGGAATTGTCCGTTGCCCAGCCGCAGTGCAAAGTCCCTCTGGCATCGGCGCAGGCCATTGAGGTTGAAGTCGGCCATGCGCCCTTGCGCATCGTTGTAGGCGCGCTCCTGCAATTGAGGGTCTTGGACTTGGTCCACGGTGATGAGCAAGGCGCCGCCTCGAAGCGCACTGGCCAGCCCTTGAAGAAGGGGGAGTCTGGCTTGTCGGGGGATCCGGCTCCAGCCAGAGCCGCCGATCAGGCCGATGCGTCGCGCTGCGTCGGGGTGCGCCGCCGGCAGGGCCGGGGACTGCGTGAAGTCACCGACCAGGGCCTGGATGTCCAGCCTGGGGTAGTCGTGCTGCAAGCCTGAAACTCGCGCCTGCAGGTGTTGCTCGGAGGTGTCCATGGCCACGTAGCGCACAGGTTGGTCCGCTTCTTCAATCAGGCGCCGCACCACGCGCATGGCGCCTGCACCATATTCGACCAGTTCGGGGCAGGGGCCCATGCGGCGTGCGATGTCGCCTGCATGTTCATGCAGCACCACCAGCTCGGTGCGGGCCAGAAAGTAGTCTGGAGATTCGGTGGCCAGTTCGTACAGGGCCGACCCCTGCAGGTCAAACAGATAGGGCCAGGGCAATTGCCGTGGCTGCTTTTGCAGAGCGCACAACACCTGGGCCTGCAGTTCCTCCGAGGCTGTTGTGGCGGGCAAGGCGCTGGCAGGCCAGGGCAGGGGGGCCTTGGCAGCGCCACGGCGTGCGCTGTTCCACTGGTGCATCGGGCCGACCGGGGCCATGGTGGGCGGGCGCTTCAGCGAGACAGGGGCTGCCCGTCTGCGAGCGCAGACAGGTTCAATCGCGTGCGTGTTTCGATCATCAGGGGCCTCCTCGCCGGTCGTTGTTCTGGGTTGATGCGCAAATGACCTTATAGGAATTCACAAGCGACGCACATGCGGGCTTGCACGGGGTGTGGGTGGATTGCATCTGCAAGCCGGGCGGGCGATGCGAGGCCCTGTGACGCCCGTGCCAAGCGCTGATGTCCGGTTGGCGACCAGCCTAGGCATTTGCCCCAGTATCAGCCGCTGCGGCGCAGCATTAGCATGAACTTCAATGCACATGAAACAAGGTGTATTGCAGCCAGCGGCACCTTGTTGCATCTTTTCCCATCTTCCGGAGCGCCCCAGAGACGATGAGCGACATCATTTTGCAAACCCAGAAGCTCACCAAGGAGTTCAAGGGCTTCACAGCGGTCAGCCAGGTGGATCTTGCAGTTGAACGTGGGTCCATCCATGCGTTGATCGGTCCGAATGGCGCTGGCAAGACCACCTGCTTCAACCTGCTGACCAAGTTCCTGGAGCCCAGCTCCGGTCGCATCCTTTTCAACGGCATCGACATCACACGTGAGCGCCCGGCGCAGATTGCCCGCCGCGGCATCATCCGCTCGTTCCAGATTTCTGCCGTGTTTCCGCACCTGACCTTGCTGGAGAACGTCCGCATCGGCCTGCAACGCATGCTGGGCACGAGCTACCACTTCTGGCGCAGCGAGAAGACCCTGAATCAGCTCAATGACCGCGCTCTGGCCCTGTTGGCCGAGGTGGGTCTGGAAGACATGGCCACTGAGCTGACCGTCAACCTGCCCTATGGCCGCAAGCGTGCCCTTGAAATCGCAACCACCCTGGCCATGGAGCCCGAGTTGATGCTGCTCGATGAGCCCACACAGGGCATGGGCCACGAAGACGTGGACCGCGTCACCCAGTTGATCAAGAAGGTGTCTCTGGGGCGCACCATCCTGATGGTGGAGCACAACATGAGCGTGATCTCGAACATCGCCGACAAGATCACCGTGCTTCAGCGCGGCGCTGTCCTGGCCGAGGGGCCTTACGCAGAAGTGTCGCGCAACCCCTTGGTCATGGAAGCCTACATGGGCACCACCGATGGCCAGTTGCAGGGAGCCCACTGAGATGAGCGAGGCAATTCACAAAAGCGCAGCGCCCGCAGCGCTCGAGATTCAGGGCTTGCAGGCCTGGTATGGCGAATCGCATGTTCTGCATGGCGTCGACATGGTGGTTCGGCCGGGCGAGGTCGTCACCTTGCTGGGCCGCAATGGCGCCGGGCGCACGACCACGATGCGGGCCATCATGGGGCTGACCGGGGCCCGCAAGGGATCGCTCAAGATCGATGGCGTCGAAACCATCACCATGCCCACGCATCGCATTGCCCACCTTGGCGTGGGTTACTGCCCGGAGGAGCGTGGCATCTTCTCCAGCCTGAGCTGTGAGGAAAACCTGCTGTTGCCGCCGCGCTTGAAAGGCGCCACGGGTGGCATGTCGGTGGAAGAAATTTACGACATGTTTCCCAACCTGGCGGAGCGTCGCCACAGCCAGGGAACGCGGCTTTCCGGGGGCGAACAGCAGATGCTGGCGGTGGCGCGCATTTTGCGGACGGGGGCCAAATTGCTCTTGCTCGACGAGATCTCCGAAGGCCTGGCCCCGGTCATCGTCCAGGCGCTGGCCCGCATGATCACCACCTTGCGCGCCAAGGGCTACACCGTGGTCATGGTGGAGCAGAACTTCCGTTTTGCGGCCCCGCTGGCCGACCGCTTCTACGTCATGGAGCACGGTCGGATGGTCGAGCAGTTTGGCGCCGCCGAACTCGACCAGAAGATGCCCGTGCTCAACGAACTCCTGGGTGTCTGAGCCCCAGAGTCCGCATTCACCCCGATACCAGGCAGTGACCCTTCGATCCATCCACAGGAGACAAACATGAAAACCAAACTCACCGTCCTCGCCGCCTTGCTGGCCTGCTCGGGCATGACCGCCGCCCAAGCGCAGGAGAAGGTCAAGATCGGTTTCATCACCGACATGTCCAGCCTCTACGCCGACGTTGAAGGCAAGAACGGGGCCTTGGCCATCCAGATGGCCATCGATGATTTCGGCGGCAAGGTCAATGGCATGCCGATCGAGCTGCTAACGGCGGATCACCAGAACAAGGCTGACATCGCCGCCTCCAAGGCGCGCGAGTGGATCGACACCCAGGGCCTGACCATGGTTTTCGGTGGCACCAACTCCGGCACGGCCCTGGCGATCGCCAAGGTGGCATCGGAAAAGAAGCGTGTCTACGTGAACAACGGCGCGGCGACATCGGCGCTGACCAACGAGCAATGCTCGCCCTACACGGTGCACTACGCCTACGACACGGTAGCACTGGCCAAGGGCACCGGTGGTGCGGTGGTCGATGGCGGTGGTCGCAACTGGTTTTTCCTGACAGCAGACTATGCCTTCGGCCATGCGCTTGAGGCCGATACCACCGCGGTCGTGAAGGCCAAGGGAGGCCAGATCCTGGGCAGCGTTCGCCACCCCTTGAATGCGTCGGATTTCTCGTCTTTCCTGCTTCAGGCGCAAAGTTCGAAGGCGCAGATCCTGGGTCTGGCCAATGCGGGCGGCGACACCATCAACTCGATCAAGGCGGCCAAGGAATTCGGCATCGGCAAGACCATGAAGCTGGCGGGTCTGCTGATCTTCATCTCTGATGTGCACAGCCTGGGCTTGAAGAACACCGAAGGTCTGCTGCTGACCGCGCCCTGGTACTGGGATCTGAACGAGGAGACGCGCAAATTCTCGGCTCGCTTCTTCGAGAAGACCAAGCGCATGCCGACCGAAATCCAGGCGGCTGATTACTCGGCCACCATGAATTACTTGAAGGCCGTGCAAGAGGCCAAGACGGTCGATGCCGACAAGGTGATGACGACCTGGAAAGGCATGAAGATGAACGACTTCTTCGCCTCAGGTCAGCTGCGGGCCGACGGGCGCTATGTGCACGACATGTACCTCATGCAGGTGAAGGCTCCGTCTGAGTCGACCAAGCCCTGGGATTACTACAAGGTGGTCAAGAAGATGGCCGGCGATCAGGTCTTCACGACCAAGGCCGAATCCAAGTGCGCGCTTTGGAAATGATCTCCTGAAACCGGCGGAGGGTGTTCCCCCTCTGCCGGCCTGACTGCTTTTTACCGTCCACCCACCAGTACCTTATGGAAATCTTCGGTGTCTCCGTGCCCGCCATGTTGAGCCAGTTGTTGCTCGGCCTGGTCAATGGGTCCTTTTACGCCATCTTGAGCTTGGGGTTGGCGGTGATCTTCGGCCTGCTCAACGTCATCAACTTTGCGCATGGCGCCTTGTTCATGATGGGGGCCATCCTCACCTGGATGGCGATGACCTACTTCAACATCAGCTACTGGGTGATGTTGATTGCATCACCTCTGATCGTTGGGGCTTTCGGCATCCTCATCGAACGTCTGTTGCTGCGATGGATCTACAAACTGGACCATCTGTATGGCCTGCTCCTCACCTTGGGCCTGACCCTGCTGATCGAGGGCGTCTTCCGTTCCATCTATGGTGTCTCGGGATTGGCTTACGACACACCGGATCAATTGGTGGGTGCAACCAACCTGGGCTTCATGATGCTGCCGAACTACCGCGCCTGGGTGGTGGTGGCCTCCGTGGTGGTCTGTCTGGCCACCTGGTTTGTCATCGAAAAGACCCGTTTGGGTGCCTACCTGCGTGCAGGTACCGAGAACCCGCGGCTGGTCGAGGCCTTTGGCATCAACGTGCCTTTGATGGTCACGCTGACATACGGCTTTGGTGTGGCACTGGCCGCCTTTGCCGGGGTGCTGGCAGCGCCCGTCATCCAGGTCACCCCTTTGATGGGGCAGAACCTGATCATCGTGGTGTTTGCCGTGGTGGTGATCGGTGGCATGGGGTCCATCATGGGCTCCATCCTCACCGGCCTGGGCTTGGGGGTGATTGAAGGTTTTACCAAGGTGTTCTATCCGGAGGCCTCGTCGACGGTCGTGTTTGTCATCATGGTCATCGTTCTCCTGATTCGCCCCGCCGGCTTGTTCGGCAAAGAAAAATAAGAGGAGCCCAGGGCATGAACAAAAACACGAACAATCTGCTGGCCTATGGGGTGCTGTTGCTGGCTTTGGTGGCGGCACCGTTTCTTGGCGCCTACCCCGTCTTTGTCATGAAGCTGATGTGCTTTGCCTTGTACGCATCAGCCTTCAACCTGTTGCTGGGCTACACCGGCTTGCTGTCTTTCGGCCATGCCGCCTTTCTCGGTGGTGCAGCCTACCTGTGTGGCCACTCAATCAAGGTCTGGGGTTTGAACCCCGAGTGGGCCTTGCTGTTGGGAACTGCGGGCGGTGCGTTTCTGGGGTGCATCTTCGGCATGTTGGCCATCCGTCGGCAAGGCATCTACTTCTCCATGATCACGCTGGCCCTGGCCCAGATGCTGTTCTTTGTCTGCCTCCAGGCACCGTTCACGGGCGGCGAGGATGGCATGCAAGGTGTTCCGCGCGGGGCCCTGTTCGGTGTGCTGGATCTCAAGAGTGATCTGGCCATGTACTACGTGGCGCTGGCCGTGGTGGTGCTCGCTTTCCTGTTGATCGTCCGCATCATTCATTCGCCGTTTGGGCAAGTGCTCAAAGGCATCAAGGAGAACGAGGCGCGGGCGATCTCTCTGGGCTATGACACGCAGCGCTACAAACTGCTGGCTTTTGTCCTGTCTGCAGCGCTGGCAGGGCTGGCCGGCTCGCTGAAAACGCTGGTGTTGGGTTTTGCAACGCTCAGCGATGTGCACTGGACCAGTTCTGGCGAGGTCATCCTCATGACCCTGGTCGGCGGGCTGGGCACCTTGTCCGGGCCGCTGCTCGGCTCGGCGGTCGTGGTCGTCCTTGAGAACAAGCTCGGTGAGATCGGCAATCTGTTGGCGGCCATCAGTGGGGTCGATTGGTTCAAGACCCTGGGCGAGTCGGTCACGATGGTCACGGGGCTGATCTTTGTGATCTGCGTGCTGGCCTTCAGGCGGGGCATCATGGGTGAAATCCTGGCCCTGCGAGATCGCTTCAAATAGGAAGAGGCAGCCGCCCCTCTTTCAGAAGCAGGGCAGCCCCGCCCTAATTTGATACCAGATAACCAATCTAGTAACTTGGTTATTAATGAATCTTGTGCCGATTCATCTTTCAGCCGCATTTCTCTGTGTATACTAGCGGGCTCGACTGCACAGAACAGTGCTCTACGAGTGGCGGAGGTGAGAAGCCTCTGGTGCTTGGTTGGGTTGGTTGTTGTGAGTGGTTTGAGAAGTTTTCTGGTTTTGAGTTTGCTGCTGTAAAAAGCGATGTATAATTCGAGGCTC
>NZ_KB906277.1 GCF_000381265.1 Curvibacter lanceolatus ATCC 14669 | reverse complement strand
CGTTCTGACGCACCGAGCTGCTCAGTTGCTCCATCGAGGCCGCGGTTTCTTCCAGCGCACTGGCCTGGCTTTCTGTTCGACTGCTCAGATCCTGGTTGCCTTGAGCGATTTCGATGCTGGCCGTTTCCAGGTTCTCAGAGGCCTTGCGTACCTGGGTGACCAACTGGTTGAGCGAGGCCTGGGTGGTCGATACCGATTCCATCAAGCTGCCAGGGCGATAGGTCTCATGGTTCTGGCGACGCAGGTCGCCATTGGCGATCGACGCCGCAATCTGGGCGGCCTTCTGGGGTTCCCCTCCCAACGTCTTGTAAATGCCTTGGCTGACCCGCACGGCCCAGAAGGCCAGGACGACAAAGACGGCCAGGCTCAGACCGATGACGCTCCAGGCGGTGCGCCAGAAAATATCGTCCACATCGTCAACCCAGACGCCAAAGCCAATCACCCAGTCCCAGCCGGCAACTTTGACGACCCCATTGATTTTGGGCACCTCCACATCGGTGCCAGGCTTTTTGACCATCAACTGCACATAGGCAATCTCTTGATTGGCCAGGCCGTCGAGGTAGCGTTGAAAATCAAATCGCCCATCGGGTAATTTTTTCCCGAAGTCCACCTTGCCAACATCCGCCTGATTCGGCAGGACCAGGCCCAAAGCCCCCGTGGTGCGCACCCAGACGTAGGCTGTTTTGCCATTGCGCAGGGTTTTCAGCACATCAATGGCCTTGGCTTGGGCCTCATCGCGTGACAACCTTCCGCCTTGCTCTTGCGCCTGAAACTCTTTGACCGATGCCGCGGCCAAGCCCAGCACCGTCTGGATCTCTGCCCGTTTGTCATCCAGCAGCAAAGAACGAAGCGTCAGTAACGACAAAAAAGCAACCAATATCAAACCGAGTATTGAACAGGCCACCAGTCCTGCCAGACGTGTCGATAATTTCATGGTTGCTCCACAAGTCCAATGTGACAAAGTTCACAGCGCTTGTCTGGGATTGTGGCAGGCCTGGGCGCCGCATTGAGGGCTTGCTGTCTCAGGGATTGTGATTAGTCAAGCGCAAGACCTCAAGACAGCTCTGCCCCTGTTTCAGCCTCACCCAGTCAAGCGCTCGTCGAACCGTCTTCCAGCAGTCCTATTCCGCTTCCTGTGGGCTTTCCCTGTTCGAACGTCATGGGAGGGCCTAGACTGGCCTACCTTCACGAAAGACGCCACATGCTCATTCGCCTGACGTATGCAAGCCGAACCAAAGGCGTGCTGGGTCCTGCCGATGTCAAAGACATCATCCGTACGTCTCAAAGCAACAATGCCAAAGTGGGTGTCACCGGCGCGTTGTTGCTGGTGGATGGCGTTTTTTTGCAGTGCCTGGAGGGCAGTGTGGCCTCTGTGAATGCGCTCTACCATCGGATTGCGCTGGATCCAAGGCATCAACAGACCTCCATCCTTGCTTTCTCAGAAATCGACCGCCGCCTTTTTGGCGGGTGGAGCATGGGGTTGGTGCCTGCGATTGCAGACAATCTTTCGCTGCTGTTCTCTTATTCCCCAGCACTCGCATTCGATCCTTTTGCGATGAAGGCCAGCGCCTTGGATGCCCTGTTCACCGAACTGGTGGCGCGTGCCCGTGTTCTGAGCAATTGATTCAGGATGGCCCGGCCGGCAGGCCCCCTGTGGGGCTGCTCGGCCCGTCGGTGAAAGTGCAGGGTGTGACGCGGTCAAGCCGGAGACTTTGGGGGAGGGGCAACCACGAAACTCCTGCTGTGCGCTGATTTGGAACGTGTTAGAACCGCAGGTGCGGGACATTCAGTTGGCGTTTCAATCCTTGAGGCCATGGCTCCCCCGCAATGCCCACCATGTCGACAGAGACCTCTTCTCCCAACGGTCGGAACAGCGCTTTCCCTGAAACGTTTGTTCCCTTGAGCGGCAGTGCACAAGATTGCGCTGACTGCGCCCGTGGTACGCGTGTGGGGTTCAGCTTTGACTATGCGTACCAGCCTATCGTGGATCTCGCGCGCAAGACCGTGTTCGCCCATGAAGCCTTGGTGCGAGGCCCGAACGGCGAGGGGGCCGCGAGCGTTCTGGCCCAAGTCAATGATTTCAACCGGTACAGCTTTGATCAGGCCTGCCGCGTGAAGGCCATCAAGGGCGCTAAAGAGCTGGGCATTCAAGAACCCATCTCCATCAACTTTCTACCCAACGCCATCTACAAGCCCGAGGTCTGCATCCGCACGACGCTGGAGGCTGCCCGGGTTCATGGTTTTCCCCTGGACCACATCATTTTCGAGGTGACCGAGGGCGAGCGGATCGAGGACGGCCCCTGGTTCGCCAGCATTCTTCGCGAATACAAGCGCTGTGGCTTCAAGACCGCCATCGATGACTTTGGTGCGGGCTACGCCGGGCTCAAGCTGCTGGCAGATTTTCAACCTGATCTGGTGAAGATCGACATGGACTTGATCCGGGGTGTCGATGCCAATCCCGCACGACAGGCGATTGTCCGCAGCCTGGTCAGCCTGTGCCGCGAGATGTCCATCACCCTCATTGCAGAGGGTGTTGAAACACCCTCTGAGCGAGACTTCCTGTTTGACCAGGGCATTGAGCTGATGCAGGGTTATCTGTTTGCCCGGCCTGCCTTTCGAGCCATCGCGGCGGTCGATCCTGGCACTTACCGTTGAGGGCGGGCAGAGAAAGCTCAGGCAGAACCCCGCAAAGGAGAACGTACCTTGGGAAAGACCCGTCTTGAAGCCTTCAGTGATGGCGTGCTCGCCATCATCATCACGATCATGGTGCTGGAGATCAAGGTGCCTCATGAACCGACGCCCGAGGCGCTGCTGGCGCTGTTGCCGGTGTTTCTGAGTTATCTGTTGAGCTTTGTCTACGTCGGTATCTATTGGAACAACCACCACCACATGCTGCACACCTGTGAGCGTGTGACCGGGCCCATTCTTTGGGCCAATCTGCACCTGCTGTTCTGGCTGTCGCTGCTGCCATGGGCCACGGGCTGGATGGGCGAGAACCATTTTGCTGCGCTGCCCACGGCGGTCTACGGCGTGGTGCTGTTGGTGGCGGCGCTGGCCTACTATGTCTTGCAGCAGACCATTGTTGCGTCGCAAGGGCCTCACTCCCTGCTGCGCTTGGCCATCGGAAGGGATTTGAAGGGCAAGGCGTCGCCCGTGCTCTATCTCTGCGGTGTGGCGCTGACCTGTGTGAAGCCGCCACTGGGTCAGCTGATGTATGTGTTGGTGGCGCTGATGTGGCTGGTGCCGGACAGGCGCATCGAGCGCGCGGCAGGGCACGCCAGTCCGTGAAGCTCTGCGGGGACACTGACGCCACAGCAGCATTGCCCCTGCAGTTTTGAAACGCAGGGGCGGCAAGGTCGAAAAAATAGGCAAGGCTGCCCCGTGTGTGGGTGGCGTTGGACGTGCGTCCTGATGTTCGCTGTCATCGTTGAAGCGCTTGTCCTGGCCATGACCCGCCATGTGCCTGGGGCCATTGCCAAGCGCTGCACGCTGGCGTGAGTCCGTCGATAGACTCGGCCCCACGATGAGCCCAGACCCTAGCCCACAAGGCCTGCTATGACCCGATGGCATCACCCAGAGCCGCAAGTCGAGGGTGGGGCGCCAGCACAGTCTGATGCTGGACGCGACACCACCTACCTCCAGTACACCCCGCCCACCCCGCCCACCCTGGACCAGGCCTGGGCCCGGTTGGCTGCGCTCGATCCTGCGGCCTATGCCCGCACCCGCAACGCGCTGGGCGGGGCCGTCAGCGGGCTGTCGCCCTACATCACCCATGGTCTGCTGAGCCTGCCGCAGGTGCTGGCGGGCGTGCACCAGCGCCACCCGATGGCCGTGCAGCACAAGTTTGTCTACGAGCTGGGCTGGCGCGAGTTCGGTCGCCACGTCTGGGCGCAGCAGGGGGCGGGCATTTTTCGCTCGCTGCACCCCGGCCCCTTGCCGGACGAGGCCTACGCCCCCCAGTTGCCGCCTGACATCCGGCAGGGCTGCACTGGTGTGCCCGTGGTGGACCAGGCTGTGCAAACGCTGTATGCCACGGGCTATCTCCACAACCATGCCCGCATGTGGCTGGCCAGCTATGTGGTGCATGTGCGCAAGGTGCATTGGCGGGCGGGGGCCGACTGGCTGTATGCCCATCTGCTCGATGGTGACCTGGCCAGCAACCACCTGAGCTGGCAATGGGTGGCGGGCACGGGCAGCAGCAAGCCCTATGTGTTCAACGCCGAGAATGTGGCGCGCTTTGCGCCTGCGGCCTGGCACAGCGAGGGCAGCGTGATCGACACCGATTACGAAGCGCTGGATCGGATGGCGCGCAGCCCCGGTGCCGTGGTGCCAGTGGCTGCGTTGGCACCTTTGCTCACCGAGCCTGCCCTGTGCAGCCAGCCACCCGACTGGCTGGGGGCCCGCCCGCCCCAGGCCGCCGACGTGGCGGGGCGCGAAGTCTGGCTGGTGCACCCCTGGCAGCTCGGGGCCTTGCCCGCGGATCTGTCCGCCGACACGCTGGTGATCGGCCTGTGCCTGGCGGATTTTCACCAGGCCTGGCCCTGGAGCGAGGCGCGCTGGCGCTTTGTCGGAACACGGATGGCTGAACTGGCCGGCCTGCAATGGTGGGGCGATAGCGAGACGGTGGGCCGCGCGCTGGCCGCCGCGCGCGGGGTGCGCTGCGTGGCCGAGCCGCATCTGCAGCCCTGGCTCAGCCAGTGGGCCCAGGTGCTGCCCGCGCCCAGGCTGTTCCCGCGGGTGGAGCGGCCCTGCACCTCGTTTTCGCAGTGGTGGACGCGGGCCTCCAAGGGCTTCGACAGCGCGGCCGATCTGCTGGGCCAGAGCCACGGCTGAAGGGCAAGGCCTGGGCGCCTCAGTTGCCGGGGCAGCCGTCCTGGGTGCAGCTGAAGTGTTGCCGCAGGACGCGCAGCCGCGCCTCGGTGTGCTCGCTCAGGCAGGTGTTTTGCAGCAGGGGCCAGATCGTGCCCGACTCTTCACGCGGCCCGTTGCGGTACAGGCAGTCGGCCTCGGCGTATTTCAGCCAGGCGCGCTGGGCTTCGCGGTAGCGCTGCACATCCACCTTGGACGACATGCGGGCCAGGTGCGCCTGGTAGATCCGGTTCAGCTCGGCATCCACCTTTTTGTAGCGGTGAAAAGAGCACAGGTTCAGGCTCATCTGGTTGGCGTCGCAGTTTTTCAGCGCCTCGGCCTCCAGCGCGGCCTGACTGCTGGGTGGGGCCGTGGTCTGGGCCCCGGCCAGGCCGCACAGCAGCACCAGGACCAGGCTGGCCAGCGTTGCGGGCTTTATGGCGCTCACATCACCACCGGCCCGCCCTGGGCGATGGCGCGCTGGTAGGCCGGCCGTGCGTTCATGCGCTGGCGGAAGGCCGCCAGGTGCGGGTAGCGGTCGGCCTTGCCGGCGCGTGACAGGGCGGCCTCCACCGCAAAGCTCATCTGAAAATCGGCCAGCGTCAGCACCGGTCCCGCAAACCAGGTGTGGGTGGCGAGGTGGCTGTCCATGAAGGCCATGGCGGTGTCCACGTTGGGGTCGATCAGCGCGGCCTGCACCTTGGCACACAGCTGGCGGGCAATGGGGCGCACGAAGAAGGGCATGGGCTGGGTCGGGATGGTCATGAACACCAGCTTCATCACCAGCCAGTTCATCAACGAGCCTTCGGCGTAGTGCATCCAGAAGCGGCATTGCCGGTGCTCTTCGGTGCCCCGGGCCGGCTCCAGGCCGGCCAGATCGCCGCTCAAGCTTTGGCCGTACTGCTCGGCCAGGTACTCCAGGATGGCCCCGGACTCGGCCACCGTGATGTTCCCATCGGTGATCACCGGCGATTTGCCCAGCGGGTGGATGGCCTTGAGTTCGGGCGGCGCGAGGCGGGTCTTGGGGTCGCGCTTGTAAACCTTGATCTGGTAGGGCAGGCCCAGTTCTTCGAGCAGCCAGAGCACGCGCTGCGAGCGCGAGGTTTCGAGGTGGTGGACGGTGATCATGCGGTTCCAGGGGGTGGGTTGTGGGGCGGGGGCTGGGTCGGGCGCTTCGCCTCAAGCCGCCGACCACGGCGCGATTGTCATCGCTCCTGAGGCGGGCTGTGTCTCAGCATGGCAAAGCCCGTCGGGTGCTGTGCCCGCTTTTTTAAAACTTATTTTTCTATCAATGGAATTTCATATTCCGAACACTGTTATGATTCGTCTGCGCGGTGGAGCAGCCTGGTAGCTCGTTGGGCTCATAACCCAAAGGTCGCAAGTTCAAATCCTGCCCGCGCAACCAATACCCAAGTCCCCAAGCCCTGGAGGCTTGTAGCCAACGCCCACTGCCCAGTGGGCGTTTTGCTTTGTGCGCGGCCCACACGCAGGGCCGGCAGCCCCAGGTTCATGGGTTCAGACGCTTTTGGCTTGCGCCGATTCGCGCGCGCTGAGGATCACGGGCAAGCTGCGCTCGATCCAGTCGGCCAGGTCCTCCACCCGCTGGCTCACTTCCTGCCCCACGGGCGTCAGCGAATACTCCACATGCGGCGGGATCACCGGGTGGGCCACCCGCAGCACAAAGCCGTCCTGTTCCAGCGTTTGCAGGGTCTGGGCCAGCATTTTTTCGCTGATGCCCTTGATCTTGCGCCGCAGGTCGCTGAAGCGATGCGTTCCCCCGCGCAAGGCCACCAGGATCAATACCCCCCAGCGACTGGTCACGTTACGCAGCACCTCGCGCGAAGGGCAGGCCTCGGCAAACACATCGCCTCGGGCCAGGCGTTCGGCCAGCGAGTCGGCCAAGGGGATGTCCTCAGGGCGTGTGGTGTTCATGGTGCTTACCTTTTTGTGCGTACTTGCGAAAAGTTAGTGTCATCGCAATCATAGCGGCTCCTCTCTTTTTCAACCACAGGAAAGCACCTCATGATCGTCGTCACCGGCGCCAACGGCCAACTGGGCCAACTCGTCATTCAATCGCTGCTGCGCAGCGTGCCCGCCTCGCAAATCGTTGCAGCGGTGCGCCAACCCGCCAAGACCGGCGCCCTGGCCGCCCTGGGCGTGCAGGTGCGCGAGGCCGACTACAACCGCCCCGACACGCTGGACGCCGCCTTCGCCGGCGCCGACAAGGTCTTGCTGATCTCCTCCAGCGAGGTGGGCCAGCGCCTGCCGCAGCATCAGAACGTGATCGATGCGGCCGTGCGCGCCGGCGTCAAGCTGCTGGCCTACACCAGCCTGCTGAAGGCCGACACCTCGCCCTTGGGCCTGGCGGCCGAGCACCTGGCCACCGAGCGCGCCCTGAAGGCCTCGGGCCTGCCGCACGTGCTGCTGCGCAACGGCTGGTACACCGAGAACTACCTGGCCAGCGTGCCGGCTGCCCTGGCCCACGGCGCCCTAATCGGCAGCGCGGGCGAGGGGCGCATCGCCTCGGCCGCGCGGGCTGACTACGCCGACGCGGCGGCGGCCGTGCTCACCCAGGCTGATCAGGCCGGCAAGGTCTATGAGCTGGCCGGCGACAGCGCCTACACCCTGGCCGAACTGGCCGCCGAGCTCAGCCAGGCCACGGGCAAGACCATCCCCTACGTGAACCTGCCCGAAGCCGACTTCAAAGGCGCCTTGCTGCAGGCCGGTCTGCCGGCACCCATCGCCGAGCTGCTGGCCAACTCGGACGCCGGTGCGGCCCAGGGCGGCTTGTACGATGGCAGCGGCCAGCTCGGCCGCCTGATCGGGCGCCCCACGGCGGCCCTGGCCACGCAGCTGCGCGCCAGCCTGGCCTGATCTTCAGGGGCGCCGGTGGGCCTTGTGGGGGGGCCCGCTGGCGCTCAAAATGCCTGCTGTCCACCCGCCACCAGGAGCCCGCGCCCATGTCCGACCTTCGCCACACCCTGAGCCTCATGCAGGCCGGCCGCTGGAACGAGGCGCATGACCGCATCCAGCGTGACGATTCGATGCTGGCGGCCTGGCTGCATGGGCTGCTGCACCTGCAGGAGGGTGACCTGGAGGATGCCGAGAACTGGTACGACCGCGCGGCGCGGCACTTTCGCAGCCGAGGCAGCCTGGAGGAAGAACTGGCCTTGTTCGAGGCCGCCTTGGGGCGCGAGCCGGCCCCTTGAGCGCTGGGCCGCCTCAGCGCAGTGAGCCTGCAAAACCCTCGTCCTTGAGCGAGCCGAAGGTGTAGCCGGCGGCCAGCAAGGCTTCGATGATCGCCTCCAGCGACTTGAGGGTGTTGGGGTGGATCTCATGCATCAGCACGATGCCGCCCCGGTGCGCGCGCAGCGCCGACAGCACATGGCCCACGTAGTCCTTGCGGTAGGCCGGCAGCACGCCGCACTCCAGCGCTTCCTTGCTGTCCACGCCGCCATTGGCGTCAAACGCCCAGTCGCACGAATCCACGTGCCAGCCCACGGTCTGGTAGCCCTCGGTCTTGAGCAGCGCGTTGGTCTCGCAGCTGGAGTTGCCATAGGGGTAGCGAAACAGCTTGGGGTTCAGGGCGGTGCCCAGCGCGGCCTCGGTGTCGCGCACCTCGCGGGCCTGCACATCGACCGCGATGGTGTGAAAGTTGGGGTGGTTCCAGGAGTGGTTGCCGATCAGATGGTGACCTGAGCGCTGCACCGCGGCCACCAGCTCGGGGTGGCGTTTGGCCTTCTCGCCAATCATGAAGAAGGTGGCGGGCACCTGGTGGCGCTCCAACACCTCCAGGATGTGCTCGGTCTGCCCGGGCTCGGGGCCGTCGTCAAAGGTCAGCGCCACGCGCTGGAGGGGGGGTGGGCTGGTGATCTCAGACTCGTAGCGGCAATGCTCGCGTGAGGCCTGGGGGTCGCCGTTGATGCGGTCGCTGAGGTGTTGCAGCCGGTTGGCCCGTATGGCCGCCCGGTGCTCGCCGGCACCCTGATCGGCGGGGGCATGGAGGGCGGGGGCCGCAGCGGGCAAGGTCTCTTCTGCGGCGTGGGCGAAGACGACTGGGCTGAGCAGCAGTGTTGTCAGCAGCAGCGCCCGGTTCAAAGGGTCTGGCAGGGGTTGGAATGGCATGCCGGCATGTTAGCGGCCGGCTGCCAGCGCGTTGCCCACACCCCGGGCAGGCTCAGGAGCAGCCCGCAGTGCACAGGCCGCCGGCATCAAACTCCAGCGTCTTGTCCGACAGCGGCACATAGGCCGGTACCTTGCTGGCCTTCAAAAATGCCTCGGTCTTGCTGCCGGGGCGCACCTTGCCGCCCACCGTGCCCACTTCGTTGGCGTGCGAGAGGATCACCGAGGCGGGCTTGACCAGGTCGTTGATCACATAGGCCGCTTCGGCCGGGCCGGTGGTGAAGCCGTCGCCCATGTTCATCACGGCCAGCTTGGCGTGGTAGTGGTCGCGCACCACACGCTCATGATCGGCCAGGATGCCGGTGTCGCCCGACAGGTAGGTGACCAGGCCGTTGCTGAAGGTCAGCACATAGCCGGTGGCCGGGCCGGCGTCGCCCGCGATGCCGGCCTCTTTCATGGCCTTGCCCAGTTCGCCACCGATGTAGTCGGGGTCGACGCCATTGCTGTGCAGGGCGGTCACGGTGGCAATGCGCACGCCACCCACCGTCACGCTGCCGCCAAAGCGGGCCAGCACCGCATTGGCCGGGTCGCCGCCGTTGGCCCGCAGCTTGGCGGCAAAAAAGGCCGGCATCTCGCTGCCGCTGACGATCTTGGCCTTTTTGGCCACGGCAATCGCCACCGCGCTGGTGGCCGGCAGGGCCGATACCGACACATCGGGCTGGGCGCAGGTGCCGGTGTTGGGCGCCTTGTTGTGCGCATTGCCCACGTGGTCGCCATGCAGGTGGGTGACCAGCACGATGTCGATCTTGCCGAGCCGTGGGTCGCTGGCGCCGGCCACGGTGCGGCCCGGGTCGTACAGGATGCGCGTACCGTTCGGGTCTTCAAACACCAGGGCCCGGTCCTGCGGGCAGAACTCGCCCGCGATGCCGCCCAGGGGCGTGACCTTGACACTGTCCTTGCCATTCTGGGCGGCTGCCGTGCCGAGCCCGCAGCCGAAGGCCAGGGCCAGCGCGGTGCTCACAAGCGGGGATGTCTTGAACATGGGTTGTCTCCTGTTTTGTGTTTCAAAGTATTGCACGGGCGGTTTGTTTTTGCTGGGCCGTGCGCTGGGGTGCTTGGCTTGACAGGGGATTGGGGCGTGACGACGATGGCGGGCCTTGGACCAGGAGAATGCATGCCACTGATCACCCGCCCGCCCCAGCCAGGGGCCTTGCGTATCAGGCGCCGCGACCTGCTGGGGGCCCTCTCGGTTTGCCTTCCCCTGGTGGGCTGTGCGAGCCGGGCCGCAGAGGCGCCCAGCGCTGCGGCGCGGGCCGAGTTGTCCACCGAGGGGCGGCTGCGCGTGGCCATCAACCTGGGCAACCCGATCCTGGCGTCGCGGGGCGATCGGCCTGGTGACCCCCAGGGCGTGTCGGTCGATCTGGCGCGTGAGGCGGGGCGGCGCCTGGGTTTGCCGATCGAATGGGTGGAGTTGCCGGCCGCGGGCCAGGCCGTCGAGGCCGTGCGGGCCGGCCAGGTGAACCTGGCCTTTGTGGCCATCGACCCGGTGCGTGGGGCCGACCTGGACTACACAGCGCCCTACGTGACCATCGAAGGCGCCTACCTGGTGCGGGCCGACTCGCCGCTGACCCGCAACGAGGAGGTGGACCGCTCCGGCACCCGCGTGGTGGTGGGCCGCGGCAGCGCCTACGACCTGTACCTCACACGGGCCCTGCAGCAGGCCCGGCTGGTGCGTGCCCCCACCTCACCCGCCGTGGTCGATCAGTTCCTGGCCGAGGGGCAGGAGGTGGCGGCCGGTGTGCGGCAGCAGTTGCAGGCCGACATGGCCCGGTTGGCCGCCACGGGGGCGCCTGCGCTGCGCCTGCTGCCCGGCCGCTTCATGGTGATCGAGCAGGCCATGGCCGTGCCCAAGGGGCGCCTGGCGGCCCAGGCCTGGCTCAGTGCCTTCATCGAGGAGATGAAGGCCTCGGGATTTGTGGCCGACAGCCTGCGCCGCCATGGCATCGACGGGGCCGCGGTGGCGCCGCCGGCCCGGCCCTGAGGCCCGCCTTAATGCCGGCCCTCAACCCGGCCGCTTCATCTGGCACGAGGTGGGCTGGGCGCTGATGTACGAATCCCAGGCCACTTCCGAGCGGAAGCCGTAGCCGGTGTTCTCGGCGTCGTACTTCACGCCCTTGCTGCCTTGCTTGGCCCAGATGCCCAGGTACAGCGGCGCCTCCAGCTGGTGGTCGGTCTTGCGCATCTTCACCTCGCCCATGGGGCTCTTGTAGCTCATGCCTTCGAGCGCCAGGGCCACCTTTTTCGCGTCGGTGGACTGGGCCTTGCGCATGGCCTCGCGCAGCATGTTCATGCTGTTCCAGTGGGCGGCAAAGATGAACTCATCGTTGTACTTCTTCTTGTAGTCGACGTAGATCTTCTCCAGCTCGGGCGTGGGCGCGTTGTGCACCCAGTTCCACACCACCCCCACCTTGCCTTCGCCCCAGGCGCCCAGCTGCGCCGGGGTGCCCGGGTTGTTGGCGTTGAGCGTGAAGTAGTTGATGTTGAGCCCGTAGTCGCGCGAGGACTTGAACAGCAGGGTCAGGTCGCTGCCCCAGTTGGAGGTGATCACCGTGTCGGCGCCACTCGAGGCGATCTTGGCCACGTAGGAGGCAAAGTCGCGGGTCTGGGCGATGGGGATGAAGTCATCGCCCACGATCTGGATGTCGGGGCGCTTGCGCGCCAGGTACTCGCGCGCCGCCTTGGACACCTGGCGGCCGTGGGTGTAGTCCTGGTTCAGCAGGTACACCTTCTTGATGTCCTTGCGGCCTTGCAGGTAGGTGGTCAGCGCCTCGATCTTCATCTCGCTCGAGGGGTAGAAGCGGAAGTGCCAGAAGCTGCATTTGTCGTTGGTCAGCAGCGGGTCCATGGCGGCGTAGTTCAGGTAGACCGTGGCGCGCTCGGGCTCGCGCTCGGCCAGCTTGTTGAGCGCATCGACCAGGGCCAGCGCCACGCCCGAGCCGCCGCCCTGGGTGATGTAGCGGATGCCGCGGTCGGTGGCGGCCTTGAGCACGTTCAGGCTCTCCTGCGGCGAGCCCTTGTTGTCGAAGTCGACCACCTCGAACCTGGGCTCGTTCGGGCCGGCCTTGGCATTGACTTGCTGCACCACCTCGCGCAGCTGCTTGAGCGAGCTTTGCCCGGTGAGCGCAAAAGGCCCCGAGAGCAGGTCGATGAAGCCGATGCGCACGGTTTCGGCGGCGCCAGCGTGGGTCGCGGCGGCCAGCAGGGCGGTGGCGAGCCAGGTGCGGCGGCGCAGGCTTGAGGGTTTGTTGAACAGGGTCATGAGGTCTCCAGGCGCGCCTAGGCGCTTTTTGTTGTGGGAAGCCGTGGCCGGTGGGTCACCGGCCTTCGAACACGCCGCCATGCTGGTGGCGCAGCTCGTTTTTCTGCACCTTGCCGGTGCCGCCCAGGGGCAGGCTGTCAACGAACAGCACCTCATCGGGCAGCCACCACTTGGCGACGCGTTCGGTCAGGAAGTCGAGCACCTGCTGCTTGCTCAGCTCCTGTCCGGGCTTGAGCACGATGAACATCAGCGGGCGCTCGTCCCAGCGCGGGTGCTTCACGCCGATCACCGCGGCCATGGCCACGGCGGGGTGGGCCACGGCGGCGTTTTCGAGGTCGATCGAGCTGATCCATTCACCACCCGACTTGATCACGTCCTTGGTGCGGTCGCGGATCTGCATCACGCCCTGGTCGTCGATGGTGGCGATGTCGCCGGTGGGGAACCAGCCCTCGACCAGGGCCGAGCGTTCGGCCTTGTGGTAGCGCTCCACGATCCACTGGCCGCGCACCATCAGCTCGCCTTGCGACACGCCGTCGCGCGGCAGGGTGGTGCCGTTTTCATCGACCACCTTGATCTCGATGCCGAACACCGATTTGCCCTGCTTGCCCACCAGGGTGTGGCGCTCTTCGGCCGGGCGGGCCATGTCCTCGGGGCCGAGGTTGCTCATGGTGGCAATGGCGGTGGTCTCGGTCATGCCCCAGCCGTGGCGCACGTCCACGCCGTACACGTCGTTGAACTTGGCGATCAGGGCCTTGGGCATGGCCGAGCCGCCCACGCCGGTGCGGCGCATGGTGCTGAAACGCAGCTGGTGCTGCTCCACGTGCTGGATCAGGCCCATCCAGATGGTGGGCACGCCGGCACTGACCGTGACGCGCTCGGATTCCATCAGCTCGTACAGGCTGGCCGGGTCCAGGCGCGGGCCGGGCAACACCAGCTTGGCGCCAGAGATCAGGGCCGCGTAGGGCAGGCACCAGGCGTTGATGTGGAACATCGGCACCACGGGCAGCAGGGTCTCCTGGGCCCACAGGCTCAGCACGCCGGGCAGGCAGGCCGACAGCGCACTCAGGCACAGGGCGCGGTGCGAGTACAGCACCCCCTTGGGGTGGCCGGTGGTGCCCGAGGTGTAGCACAGGGCGGCACCGGTCTTCTCGTCCAGTTCCGGCCATTCGAAGCGGTCGCTCTGGGCCTGGATCAGCCGGTCCACCGCCAGCACGGCCGGGCCGCCCTCCAGGGTGGGGAGGTCCGTCTCGCCGCACAGGGCGACCCAGTGGCGCACACGGGGGCAGTGCGCTGCCACCGCTTTCACCAGGGGGGCGAAGCTGGTGTCGAACAGCACCACCTCATCGTCGGCGTGGTTGATGATGTAGGCCAGTTGCTCGGGGTGCAGGCGCGGGTTGCAGGTGTGCATCACCATGCCGCTGCCTGAGACGGCGTAGTAGGCCTCGAGATGGCGGTGGTTGTTCCAGGCGATCGAGCCGACCGTGCTGCCGGCCTTCAGGCCCAGCGCCTGCAGCGCCTTGGCCAACTGCCGCGCGCGCCGGGCCAGGTCGGTGAAGGTGTAGCGGTGCAGGCTGCCATCGGTCTCGCGTGAGACGATCTGCTGCGCGCCGAACTGGGCGGTGCCGTGTTCCAGAATGGCCGAAACCAGCAGGGGGCGGTCCATCATGCGGCCGGGCTGTTGCATTGTCTTTGTCTCCTTGGGGTCGTTCTGGGGGTTTCTTGCGGGGCCAGGCCTGCTGTCGGCCTGGCAACCCTCAAATGTGTGCGGATGTTCGCAAAGGCGTCCACGCGCACTTGTCGTGTCGGTGACTGCCGGGGCTGCGTGGGGGCAAAAACTTTTTGTTTCCAATCGGCCGCGGTTCTTCTACACTGCGCCGGGTCGAGGGCTGAAAGCCTTCGACACCTCGTGAACCCGGGAGAGACTGCCCCGCCCCCGTGGCCGGAGCGCAGCGCCGAAGGAGCAACCGCCCCGGAAACTCTCAGGCAAAAGGACCGGGTTCACACGCGACAGACACTCTGAAGAGCTGCCGGAAATCGTTTTCGTCGTCCGGCGCACCGAAGGAGCAAGCCCACAGGGCCGTCCCATTGCCGGGCGGCTGTTGGGTGAATCTCTCAGGTCCAGAACAGAGGGGGCGCCTGCCACGCAATGTCGCGTGCAGGCCCCACCCTCATGACGAGTTCTGGAGCTTTTCCCATGAAAACAATCGCAGTCATCGGCGGCGGCATCACCGGCGTCACCACGGCCTACGCGCTGGCGCGCCGTGGCCTGTCGGTCACCCTGTTCGAGAAGAACCGCTATGCCGCCATGGAGACCTCGTTTGCCAACGGCGGCCAACTCTCGGCCTCGAATGCCGAGGTCTGGAACCACCCCTCGACCCTGCTCAAGGGCCTGAAGTGGATGCTGCGCAACGATGCGCCGCTGCTGGTCAACCCCAAGCCCAGCTGGCACAAGATCTCGTGGTTTGCCGAGTTCATGGCCCACCTGCCGCATTACGAGCGCAACACCATCGAGACGGCCCGCCTGGCCGTGGCGGCCCGCGAGCACCTGTTTGCCTGGGCGCAGGAGGAGGGCATCGACTTCGACCTCAAGAAGCAAGGCATCCTGCACATCTACCGCGACAAGGCCGGCTTTGACCATGCGGGCCGGGTGTCCGAGCTGCTGGCGCGTGGCGGCCTGCCGCGCCGCGCGGTGACCCCTGCCGAAATGAAGGCCATCGAGCCCACGCTGGCCGGCCAGTACTTCGGCGGTTACTACACCGAGAGCGACTCCACCGGCGACATCCACAAGTTCACCAACGGCCTGGCCCGCGCGGCCGAGCGCCGCGGGGTGCGCACCCTGTTCGGGCAGGATGTGCAAGGCGTGAAGGCCCAAGGCGGCGGCGTTCAGGTCACCTCGGCCGATGCCTCGGGCGTGGCGCAGCACGCCTTCGATGCGGTGGTGGTCTGTGCCGGCACGGCCAGCCGCCAGATTGCCGCCAGCCTGGGCGATCGCATCAACATCTACCCGGTCAAGGGCTACTCCATCACGGTCAACCTGCGCGACGAGACCAGCCAGCGCGCGGCCCCCCAGGTCAGTCTGCTGGACGATGCCACCAAGCTGGTCACCAGCCGCCTCGGGGTGGACCGTTTCCGTGTGGCGGGCACGGCCGAATTCAACGGCTTCAACAAAGATATTCGGGCCGACCGCATCCAGCCCCTGATCGACTGGGTGCAGCAATGCTTCCCCGGCGTCAGCACCCAGAGCGTGGTGCCCTGGGCCGGGCTGCGCCCGATGATGCCCAACATGCTGCCCCGTGTGGGCCGGGGCCGGGCCCCCGGGGTGTTCTACAACACCGGCCACGGCCACCTGGGCTGGACGCTGAGCGCCGTCACCGCCGACATGATCGGCGATGTGGTGGCCGAAGCCTTGCTGCCTCGGCCGATGGGCGCAGGGCAGGGCGCGGGGGCTGTGGCGGGGCACGCACTCACCCAGGCCTGACGGGCTGGCGGGCGCTCTGGGTGGCGCCCGGTTCTGGTGCGTGGCAGCCAAGGCCTGGCTGGGCCTTGGGATGGTGGGGTGGGGTGCCCTGTGTTGGGGCACGTCGGTGCGCACCTGCGTCCTGGGGGCTCGGGTCAGGGCTCGAGGGGATCGGCACCGAACTTGCTCAGTTTGACGACGACCGTGCCTTGCGCCACAGGCAAGAGCCGGCCTGAGTTCCGTGCCTTCCCATCCCCATGAATCCTCCACACCACACCCCCCTGCTTTCTGCTCCCCCACGTTCCTCCGGTCATTTCTTTCAGCACCATGGCGTCTGGGCGCCGGGGGTCAGGCTGTTCAGGCGGCTCCAGTTCGGTGCCAAGGCCAGCTGGATCTCTCTGGCCTTTCTGGTGCCCATCGTGCTGCTCTTGCTGGCCTATGTGCGCACCAGCCAGGCCACCATTGACTTCGCCGCCAGCGAGCGCGTGGGTGTCGAGGTCATCCGTCACATCGAGCCCTGGTTGATCGAGGTGCAGAAACAGCGCCGTCTGGTCGAGTCGGGCATCGCCAAGACACCGGATCTGGAGGCGATTGCGGCCCGCATGGCGGCCACTCAGGCCAGTTTGACGGCGGTGGCTTCGCAGCTGGATCTGCGTACCGAATTCGGGCGTGTGGCCCAGTTGCACGAGCAACTCAAGCCCCTGGTCGCCAGTGGCCGGGCCGACGATCTGAGCGCTCCATTGCAGACCTATGTGGATGCCGTGCGCGATCTGCGTGTGACGGTGATGGACCGATCCCAGCTCACGCTCGATCCGGACCAGGACACCTACTACCTGATGACCCTGTCAACCGACGTGGTGTCGGCCGTGATCGAGCCGGTCTCGCGCACACGGGCCCTGGCCGGCGCGATCGCCCGCCATGGTGAGCCGGATGCGGCGGTCTTGCGCCAGCTCTATGGCGTCTGGTATCAGGGGCGCGAAAGTGTGGACGGGGTGCTGAAGGCGGCGCAGCGCGCCGCCGAGGCCAACCCCGAGGTGACGCGGCGGGTCAAGGCGGCTGAGGCCGTGGAGGCCGCACGTGCGTTTCTGAACGCGGCTGAAAAAGCCTGGTTCGGGCCAGCCTTCAAGGCCGACACCGAAGCCCTCAATGGGCCTGGTCAGGTGGCGGTGGACCGTCTGCGCGAGGTGGGCACGGCCAGCCTGGGCCTGCTCGACGAGTTGCTGAGCCAGCGCATTGCCCGCACCGAGAGCGAACGGCGCCTGCTGCTGGTCGGGCTGGTGCTGTGTCTGCTGGTCGGCATCTACCTTTTCTACGCGTTCTACCTGGTCATGAACGGTGGCTTGCAAGAGGTGAGCCGCCACCTGGCGGCCATGACCGAGGGCGACCTCACCACCTCGCCCAGCCCCTGGGGCCGCGACGAGGCGGCCAGCTTGATGATCATGCTGCGCCAGATGCAGGACAGCTTGCGCAGCATGGTGCTGCAGGTGCGGCGCTCGTCGGACGAGATCGTGCACTCCAGCACCGAGATTGCCGAGGGCTCGGTCGACCTCTCGGCGCGGACCGAGAAGACGGCGGCCAACCTGGAGCAGTCGGCGGCCGCGATGGAGCAGATCGGAGCCACGGTGCGCCAGACCACCGAGCACACCCAGGAGGCCACCCGCATCGCCGCCCACAACGCCCAGGTGGCCGGGCATGGCGGGAATGTGATCGGCAACATGGTGGCCACGATGGAGCAGATCCAGGCCGCCTCGCGGCGCATCGAAGACATCATCGGCGTCATCGACGGCATAGCCTTCCAGACCAACATCCTGGCACTCAATGCGGCGGTCGAGGCGGCCCGGGCCGGTGAGCAGGGACGAGGCTTTGCCGTGGTGGCCAGCGAGGTGCGCTCACTGGCCCAGCGTTCTGCCGCCGCGGCGCGCGAGATCAAGGGCCTGATCGGTACCAGTGTCGAGAAGGTGGATGGCGGTACGGCCATCGTGCGTGAAGCCGGCAGCACCATGCAGGACATCGTGCAAAGTGCCCAGCGTGTCAACGAACTGCTGAGCTACATCGCCACCGGGGCGGTGGAGCAGAGCCAGGGCATCGGCCAGGTCAGCGAGGCGGTGCAGGAGCTGGACCGTGCCACGCAACAGAATGCCGCACTGGTCGAGGAGACTGCCGCGGGTGCCACAGCCCTGCGGGAGCAGGCGGTGCGCCTGGCCCAAGAGGTGGCCCGCTTTCAGGTGCCCTGAAAGCGTTTCATCCCCCGTGCCTCAGCGGCACAGGGCCAGGATGTCGGCCGGCACCGGCACGGCCTTGATGCGCTCCGGCCCCTCGGGGCTCTCGGGCAGGCGCACGCAGAAGGCGCGCACCTCGCGCCCCTCGCACAGCACGTCGTCGCCACGTTTGACCACGTGGCGGTGCACAAAGGTCTTGTCGCGCCATTCCTCCACGCTGGTGTGGATCTGCAGCGTTTCGCCATAGGTGGCGGGGCGCATGAACTTGGTGTTGATCTCCAGCAGCGGCGTGCCGATGATGCCGGTGGTCTTGGCCAGTTCGCGCCAGGGCGGAACGCCGCAAGCCATGAAAAAGTTCAGCGACGAGGCGTCCATCCATTTTGAAAAGTTCGGAAAGAACACGATGCCGGCCGGATCGCAGTCGCCGAACATCACCTTCACTTCATAGACCACGGTTTGGGTCATGGGGTCTCCATGGGTTTGATTGACAGCTCGGTGACCGGGCCGGGCCCGGCTCACCCTCGCCCCGATTGTCGGGCCTGGACGGCGATGCCGCAGCCGACGCGCTCCACCTCGGTCAACCATGCCAGGCCGGGGCACGCGCTGAAGAGGCGTTCGTGGCTCATTTTTCGCCAATACCTCAACAAAAATACAATTTTTATTGATTTAAAAAGGCGAATTGCTTATCATAAAAATCAATTTAAGCAATTATTGGCGATGCCAGACGCGTCTGCCTCAGGAGTCATCTCATGGAACTGTCCACTTCATCCTCCCCCTCCAGCCGGGCCGGCCGCCCCAGCGAGGCCGCGGCCCAGGTGCGCGAGTACCTGGCCTTCCAGGTTGGCAAAGAGCTGTATGGCGTGGACATCCTGCGCGTGCAGGAGATCCGCGGCTTCGAGACCCCCACCCGCATCGCAGGGGCCTCCGAGGTGGTGCGTGGTGTGCTGAACCTGCGCGGGGTCATCGTGCCCGTGCTGGATCTGCGCCACAGCATGGGCCTGCCGGCCGACATCGGGGTGGGCACCGTGACCATCGTGATGAACCTCCAGCAACGCACCGTGGGCTTTGTGGTGGATGGCGTGACCGATGTGGTCGGCCTCGCCCCGGCCGACATCCAACCGGCCCCTGAGCTGGCCGACGGCGGGCGCGGCACCTTCATCCAGGGCCTGGGCGAGCTCAAGGTGGACGGGCGTCAGCAGATGCTGATCCTGCTCGATGCCGATCAGTTGCTGGGCCAGTTGGGCGACAGCGAACAGGCCCTTCTCGCGGTGCCGATGTAAGCGACACAGGCGCCGAGGCCGGTGCTGGCTCAGCCGCCAGACCGGGCTCGGGCGCAGGCGTGCTGTGCCGCCAGGTGGGCAAACACCAGCCCCGGCCCGATGGTGATGCCGGGCGCGGTGTACACGCCCCCCATGATCGAATTCATGTCGTTGCCCACCGCGTACAGGCCGGGCAGGGGCTGGTCGTGCTCATCGAGCAGTCGGGCCTGTGCATCGGTCACCAGGCCGGTGCTGGCGCCGATGTCGCCGGGGTAGAGGCGGATGGCGTAGAACGGTGCCTCGCTCAGCGGCCCCAGGTTGGGGTTGCGACCGCCGGCTGTGGCGTCGCCGATGTTCTGTTGGTAGGCCGTCTCGCCGCGGTGGAAGTCGGGGTCCACGCCGGTTTCGGCGTAGCGGTTGATCTGTTCCACGGTGCGCTGCAACGCATCGGCAGGCACTTTCAATTGCGCGGCCAACTCGGCCAGCGTCTGGCCCTGCACCAGGTAGCCATCGGCCAGAAAGGGGGCCAGCCCCTTGCCACCCGGGCGCACCATGCCCAGGCCGTACTGGCGCAGGGCTTTGGCGTCGCACACCAGGTAGGCCGGGATGGCGGGGCTTTGCTGGTGGGCCTTCTGCATGGCCAGGCCAAACAGGTGGTACGAGGTGCTTTCGTTGACAAAGCGCTCGCCGGCCTGGTTCACGGTCACCATGCCGGGCTTGGCCCGGTCCATCACAAAGTGCGGGAACACCGCCTGGCTGCCATCGGCACGCCGGCGCAACGACACCGGGGCCCAGAAGGCCGGGCTCAGGCCATTGCGGCCATGGCGGGCCCCCAGGCCCTGGACCAGGCTCTGCGCCTGGCCGGTGTGGCCGGGCGCGGCGGGGCACCAGGCCTCGTCGGCGCCGGGTAGCAGCTTCTGGCGCCACTCGGGGTGGCGGTTGAAGCCGCCGCTGGCCAGCACCACGCCGCCCCGCACCTTCACATTCAGGCGCTGGCCGTTCTGCTCCAGCGTCAGCTCGCGCACGCCTAGCTGGTCCGGGCCGATGGCACAGACACTGGTGTTCAGTGCCAGGCTCACCTGCTTGTGTTGCGCCAGCGAATACAGCAGGCGCGCGATCAAGGCATTGCCCATCACCAGGCGCGTGCCGCGCGGGTGGCTCAGCCGGTCCAGGCCATGGCGCGCCAGGATCTTGATCGAATGCTTGAGCGAAGCCCAGGAGCGCGTCATGCCCAGCAGGTGGTTGATGTCGTTGCGGTCCACCATCATGCCGCCCAGCACGGTGAACTCGGGGATGGGCGGGCGCAACAGCTTCAGCAGCGGGCCCAGGCGACGGCCATCAAAGGGCAGGGGCTCCAGCGCCCGGCCGCACAGGGTCGATCCGCCCAGGTCAGAGATGTAGTCGGGGTGCTTGGCATAGGCGCGGTAACGCACCTCGGAGTTCGCCTCGAGCTGCTCCACCGCGGCCCGGCCATGGGCCAGAAAAGCCTCACGCAGGGCGCGCGGCGCGTTGTCGCCGATGGCGTTGTCCAGATAGCGGGCCGCCTCGCTCAGGCTGTCCTGCGGGTTCACTGCCGCGCCCTGGCGCGTGCCCGGCACCCAGGTGGTGGCCGCCGACAGGGCCGTGGTGCCCCCCACAAATTCGGTCTTCTCGACCACCAGCACCCGCGCCCCCTCGATGGCTGCAAACAGCGCCGCCGCCAGCCCGGCCCCGCCCGCACCCACCACCACCACATCAAACGTCTGGCCCGGTGTGAGGCCGCTCAAGTCTTTGTCCAGCAACTGCATATCAGTGATTCAAATGAAAAAGTGAGGCCGCGGAGGTGGCTTTGCCAGGCTGCTGTTGTTGTGTTCAGCCTGATGCGGGCAACGAAAACGGAAGAGCAAATTCAGGTCCGGAGCTTTTGCAAAGACCCACGACGCCCGATCCCGCCCTGCCCGTAACGCTCGAAAGGCCGCGGAGCAGGCCACGCCAGCAGGCACCGTGGAGCGGGCTTTGCCCGGCCACGGGTGCCGTCCCCTTTGGGGGGATGACGCCGAAGGCGGCTCAGGGGGGGGAAAGAAACTCCACCATCAAGTCCCGCACCTGCGCAAACATGTCCGCCCCAGTCATGGTCGCGCAGCCCAGGCTGCGCGCCTGCGCGATCAGCGGGGTGATGGCGGGCTGGGTGATCACGCAGCCCACGAACATCTGTTCGTGGAGCCGGCTCACGTCCAGCGGGTAGGGGTCGCCGTCTTTCATGCCCACCGGGGTGGCGTTGAGCACCACGTCAAAGCCGCTCGGGTCGGCGCTGCCGTCGCGCACCGGGCAGCGGCCCAGGCCGGCCAGGCGGCTCACCAGGGTCTGGCGCCGGGTGTTGTCTTCGTCATGGATGGCCAGCTCGCTCACGCCGGCCAGCACCAGGGCGTGGGCGATCGCCGAGCCGGCGCCGCCGGCGCCCACCAGCAAGGCCTTCTTGCCGGCAGGTTGGCAGCCCCGGCCCTGCATGGCGCTGACAAAGCCCAGGCCGTCGAACATGTCGCCGTACCAGCTGCCGTCGGGCAGGCGGCGCATCACGTTCACCGTGTGCAGAAAGGCCGCGCGTTCAGAGTGCGCGCTGCACAGCTCGAAGCTGGCGAACTTGTGCGGCACGGTGACGATGATGCCGTCCACATTGCGCGCCAGCGACACGCCGCGCGCCCAGGCCGCCAGCTCGGCCGACGGCACATGGGCCGGCACCACCAGCGCATGCTGGCCCCGTGCCTGCAAGGCCAGGCTGACCCCGGCAGGGGATTTGACCTGGGCGATCGGGTCGCCCACGATGTAATGGACGCGGGTGGCACCGTCGAGCGAAAGGCTCAGCTTGTCTGTCATGGTTGGAGGGTTCTGGCTGATGAAATGAATTGAAGCCGTGATCGTATTTGAAAGTGGAATGCAATTCAACTATTGAATTTAATTCCAATTCATGGGTATGATCGCCCCATGCTGTCATGCCACGCCCTGTCACTCACCCCCGCCGCTGGCCGCGGCTCGGGTACGCTCAGGCTCCTTCCCGCATGGAGAGTTGAGCAATGAGTGGCGTATTGGAAAGAACCCTGGGCATTCTTGAACTGCTGGCCCAGCATGGCGACGGGCTGGAGCTGGCGGTCATCGCCGACCGCCTGGACATCCCGCGCAGCGCGGTGCACCGCCTGCTGACCGATCTGGTGCGCTGTGGCTATGTGCGCCAGCTGCGCGACCATGGCGACTACATGCTCACCACCAAGCTGGTGGCCATGGGCCTGTCCTTTCTCAGCAGCACCGGCATCGTGGACATTGCCCAGCCGCTGCTGGACCGCCTGGCCGAGATCTCGGGCGAGCTGGTGCGCCTGGCCGTGGTCGATGGCCACCGCCTCACCTGGGTGGCCCGTGCCCAAGGGGCCCGCCAAGGCCTGCGCTACGACCCCGACATGGGCAGCGATGCGCTGCTGGCCTGCTCGTCTTCGGGCCTGGCCTGGCTGTCGGGCCTGAGCGACGACGAGGCCCTGGCGCTGCTGGCCCAGCAAGGCCTGGGCGAACCCGGCAAGTACGGCCCCAACGCCCCCACCAGCCTGCAGGCCGTGGTGGCCGAGGTGCAGGCCACGCGCCAGCGCGGCTACAGCCTGACTTGCGAAACCTACACCGCCGGCCTCAACGCCATGGCGGCCCCGGTGCGCCTGCATGGCCAGCCGCCCCTGGGCACGCTCAGCATCGCGGGCCCCACCGTGCGCTTCACCCCGGAGCGCATGCAGGCCCTGGGCGACGAACTGCTGGCCTGTGCCGCCCAACTGGCGGCGGCCAGCGGCAGCTCGCCTTTCTTCAGCAAACCTGCCCAGGGCCTGCGCGCCACGGCGGGTGCCAAACCCATTTACGCGGCCTGAGGGCCCCACCACGCCTCCATGAACCCTGCCAGCACTGCTTCAAGCTCCGATGTCGATTTGCTGGTGGTGGGCTCAGGGGCCGGGGGGCTGGCCACGGCCGTGACCGCGGCCCACCTGGGCTTGAAGGTGCAGGTGCTGGAAAAAGACCCCCAGTACGGCGGCACCACCGCCTGGTCGGGTGGCTGGATGTGGATCCCGCGCAACCCATTGGCCTTGGCGGCCGGCATCGATGAAGACCCGGCCTTGCCCGAGGCCTACCTGCGCCATGAACTGGGCGACCAGTTCGATGCCGAGCGCGTGAGCGCCTTTTTGCGCCAGGGCCCGCGCATGGTCGAGTTCTTTCAGCGTCAGACGGCGTTGCAGTTCATCGACGGCAATGGCATTCCTGATTTCCATGGCCGCAGCCCGGCTGCTGCGCTGGGCGGTCGCTCGGTGTGCGCAGCCCCTTTTGATGCGCGCCGCCTGGGCCGCCACATCAACAGCCTGAAGCCCCCGCTGGCCGAGACCACGCTGTGGGGCATGGGCATCGCCTCGGGGGCCGAGCTGCGGCATTTTCTGAATGCGCTGCACAGCCCGCACTCGTTCTGGCATGTGACCCGACTGGTGCTGCGCTACTGGCGCGACTGCCTGCTGCATGGGCGTGGCCTGCGCCTGGTCAATGGCAATGCCCTGGTGGGTGCGCTGGCCGCCTCGGCTTTTGAGGCCGGGGTGACGATCCAGGTGAACACACCAGTCAAGCGGCTTTTGATTGAAGGCGGGCGCGTGGCCGGGGTGCAGACCGCGGGCCCCGAAGGTCTGCGCACCGTGAGGGCCCGCTGCGGCGTGGTGCTGGCCTGCGGGGGCTTTCCGCACGACGAGGCGCGCAAGCGCGAGTTGCTGCCGCACGCCCCCACCGGGCGCGAGCACTGGTCGGCTGCCTCGCGGGGCAACACCGGCGACGGCCTGCGCCTGGGCGAATCGGCCGGCGCCGTGGTGGCGCGCGATCTGCACAGTGCGGCGGCGCTGGCCCCGGTGTCCCTGGTGCCGCGTTCCGATGGCTCGGTGGCGCATTTTCCGCACCTGATCGAGCGCGCCAAGCCGGGCCTGATCGCAGTCATGGCCAACGGCCTGCGCTTTGTGAACGAGGCTGACTCGTACCACGACTTCATGAGCGCGCTGCTGGCCGCCACCCCGGCCGGCCAGCCGGCCCAGGCCTGGCTGCTGTGCGACCACGCCTTCATCCGCCACTACGGCCTGGGCGCCGTCAAACCCGCGCCCATGCCGCTGGGCCCCTGGTTGGCCAAGGGCTACCTGGTGCGCGGGCACACCCTGGCTGAGCTGGCCCGGGCCTGCGGCATCGACGCCGCCGGCTTGCAGGCCACGGTGCAGCGCTACAACGCGGCCGCCCTGCAAGGGCAGGACGCCGACTTTGCCAAGGGCGAAACCCCCTACAACCGCATCCAGGGCGACGCCGCGGCCGGCCGCGCCAACCCCTGCATGGCGCCGCTGCAGCAAGGCCCGTTCTATGCCGTGCGGGTGCAGCCCGGCAGCCTGGGCACCTTTGCCGGCCTGCGTGCCAATGCCCAGGCCCAGGCGCTGGATGCCCAGGGCCGCCCCATTCCCGGCCTGTACGCGGCCGGCAACGACATGAACAGCCTCATGGGCGGGCACTACCCCAGCGGGGGCATCACCCTGGGGCCGGCCATGACCTTCGGCTTCATTGCGGCGCACCACGCCGCCGGTGCGGCCCTGCCGGGCTGAGGCCTGCCGTTTCCGTTTTTCTTTCTCACACTCCCTTGGTTTGACCATGTACTACGAACTTGCCACCCTGACCCTTCCCTTTGGCACCGCCGGCCAGGCCGCCGCCCAGGTGCAGGCCTTTGCCAGCGCCCCCGAGGCCCAGGGCGAGCTGCTGGCCTGCTGGACCACCGACATCGGTGAACTCAACCGCATGATCGTGCTGCGCGGCTTTGCCGATGTGGCCACGCTGGAGGCCGAGCGCCAGCGCACGCAGCACAGCGCCAGCCCCTTCGGCTGCGGCGACCTCTACCAAAGCCTGAGCCTGGAGAGCTTTCGCGGTTTCCCCTGGATGAAGCCGGTGCGCCCCAGCGCCGAATCGGGCATCGTGGGCCCGGTGTACGAGATCCGCACCTACGGCATCAAGCCCGGTGGCGTGCAGGCCACCATCGACCTGTGGGAGCAGTACGTGCCCCCGCGCGAAGCCCTGTCGCCCTGCGTGGTGGCCATGGTGGCGCTCGATGGCCCGCTGCGCTTTACCAACATCTGGGCCTACCCCACGCTGGACGCCCGCAGCCAGGCCCGCGCCGATGCGGTGGCCCAGGGCATCTGGCCGCCCAAGGGCGGGCCAGCCCACCTGACCACGCAGATGGTCTCGACCATCGCCTTGCCCACCGTGGTGTCGCCTTTGAAGTGAGGCCCGGGCCATGCGGACCTACTCATTGGCCTACCTGACCGCGGGGGCCCTCACCCCCGCGGCGATGCTGCGCCTGGGCGCCGAACTGGGCTATGCCCATGTCGGGCTGCGCTTGCTGCCCAACGGCCTCGGAGGCCCCTTTCAGGCCTGGCTGGACGACCCGGTGCAGCAGCGCGAAACCCTGGCCGCCCAGCGCGACACGGGGGTGGGCGTGTTCGACCTCGAGATCATCCGCATCGGCGAGGGTTTTGACCCGCTGGCCTACCGCCCCCTGCTCGAAGCCGGTGCCGCCTTGCAGGCCAAGGCCCTGCTGGTGGCCGGCGACGACACCGACGAGGCCCGCCTGGTCGACGGCTATGCCCGCCTGTGCGAGCTGGCCGCGCCTTATGGCCTGAGCTGCGATCTGGAGTTCATGCCCTGGACGGCGGTGTCCGACGCCCGTGCCGCGCTGCGCGTGGTGCAGGCTGCCGGCACGCCTCGGGTGGCGGGCATCCTGGTCGATGCACTGCACGTGGGGCGCTCCAGCACCACGCTGGACGACCTGCGCGCCCTGCCGCGCGAGCTGCTGCATTACGCCCAGATCTGCGATGCCCCTGGCGGCCCCGACCTGACCGTGCCCCAGATGATCCACACCGCCCGATGCGAGCGGCAACTGCCGGGTGAGGGCGTGATCGACCTGGCCGGCATTTTTGCCGCCTTGCCGGCCGACCTGCCCATCAGCGTCGAAGTGCCCCACCAGGTGCGAGTGGCCCGCCTGGGCCAGACGGCCTGGGCCCGGGCTGCCTTGGAGGCCAGCCGTTCGGTGTTGAATGATCCGTGTGAGTCAGCGCCGTGAGGCGGCCCGGTAGACCGCATTGCGGTCCCGTCTGCCTACGGCGATGACGAGCACCAGCAGCACCTGGTCGCGCACCTCGTAGACCAGACGGTAACCCGCGCTGCGCAACTTGATCTTGTAGCGATCGGGGTGACCGCTGAGCTTGGCCGCTGGCACGCGGGGGGCGGCGAGGCGCTCCGCCAGTTTCGCCTTGAACTGCTCCCGTGTCGTGCTGTCGAGCCGCCGCCACTCTTTCAGCGCTTCGTCCAGAAAGGCAAGCTCATAGCTCATCGAGCGTCACGCCAATGATGGCTTGGCCCTCACGGGCGTTGGCGATGGCGTTCAACTCCAGGTCTTCCAGCCTCTCCAGCATGGCTTCATAGGCCTTGGCAGGGATGCAATAGAACGCGGGCGCGTTGCGGTTCAGGATGGCGACGGGCAGCCCTTCGCCAGCCGCAACGGTGCCCATGGGGTCTTTTTTCAGCTCGGACACGCTGGCACTCATGTCCGCCAGGATGAGATGGGTCATGGGGATCCTTGTGGTCAGATGGGTGCTGATATTAATGCTTTTAAAGGTGTTTTTAAAAGTGCCTTTCAGCGCCCGCCGCACCATGCCATCGCCGACAGGTGGGCGACGTGCGCGCAATCTGTGCGCACTATGGCTGTTTTGAGGGATATCACCAGGGGTTGGCGCGGCGATGCGCGGCACAGAATCGGTGATGGAAGTTGCGCGCAAGAACATCATCGACGGCCTGGGCAAGGGGCTGCGGGTCATTGAGGCCTTTGACGACGAGCACGCCCGGCTCACGGCCTCTGAAACCGCGATCCGGGCCGACATCTCGCGCACGGCGGCTCGGCGCTATCTGTTGAGCCTGGTGCACTTCGGCTACGCCGCCACCGATGGCAAGCGCTTCTGGCTGTCGCCCCGGGTGCTGATGCTGGGGCAGAGCTACCTCAGCGCGGCGCGGCTGCCGCGCCTGGTGCTGCCCTTCATCCAGCGGCTGGCGGCGGAATGCGGCGAGAACTTCAATTTCAGCGTGCTCGATGGGCATGAGGTGGTGTACCTGGCGCGCAGCCAGAGCAACCGCATGGTGACGATCGGCTTCCCGGTCGGTGCCCGCGTGCCGGCCCATGTGGTCACGCCGGGGCCGGCCATCCTGTCGGCCTGGGAGCCCGCCGCCATGGAGGCCTGGGTGGCCGAGCACGAATTCAGCACCTTCACCGCCAACACACCCACCCATGCCGAGGTGTTCCGCCGCGATGTGGAGGCTGCGCGCGAACTGGGCTATTGGGTGGCCGAGCAGCAGCTCAGCTCGGGCCTGCGCGGCTTTGCCGTGCCCATCAAGACGCGGCGCGGCGAATGCGTGGGCGCCGTGGGCGCCACCATGACCATGCACCAGAGCCGCGAAGCCATGGTGGCGCGCTTGCTGCCGCGGGTGATGGATGTGGCGATGCAACTGCAACAAGTTCTTTGACCACCCTGAGCCGCCTTCGGCGTCATCCCTCAAGGGACGACACCAGCGGCCTGGCAAAGCCAGCTCCGCGGTGTCTGCTGGTGTGGCTTGCTCCGCAGCCTTTTGAACGGTGCGGGCGGGGTGAGGGCAGACGGTATGGGCCCTTGCGCACTTTCGAGTTTGAGATCCCTTTTTCGCTTCATCTGGCCGCAGTGGCACCAGATCTTGCGATATCGGAGGCTCTGCGTTTCAGCGCGTGTTGGCCTGGCTGCGGGTCCAGTGGGGCAGGGGGGCGGCGCGGTGGAGGACGTCGTCGTTGAGCCAGCCGGCGCTTTGGCGGGCTTGGGCGGCCACGTGTTCGGCGGGGAGTTGGGCGTAGTCGTCGTTGCTCACGTCCAGGCTGTAGTCGCCGGTGTAGCCCAGGCGGGCCAGGCGCAGCACCAGGTCGGCCAGTTGTTCGCTGTGGGCGCCCTGGCCGGGGAAGACGCGCAGGCTGCGCGTGGTCTGGCCGGGGATTTCGGGGGCGGGGATGTCGCCCATGAAGTCGGACAGTTGCACCTGGAAGATGCGTTCGGGTTCGAGCTCGATCAGGTCGTCCAGTGAGTCACCGTTGGCGAACATGTGGAAAGAATCCAGGCCCAGGCCCAGGTTGCTGCAGTTGGCATCGCTCACCACATCCCAGGCATCGAGGAAGCCGCGCACGCTCTGGCCCCAGGACAAGGCCTTGTAGGCCACCTGCAGCCCCAGCGGCACGGCCAGCATGGCCAGCTTGTGCAGGTCGGCGGCGAGTCGGGCCAGATCGGTGCTGGCGTGGGGCAGGGTGCTGGCGCTCACCAGCAGCCGCGGCGCACCCAGCTGGGCGCAGGTTTGCAGCATGCCTTTGGCCACCTCGACCTTGTACTGGTGCAGCGGCCCGCTCAGGCCTTCGAAGTCGTGCAGGGTCTGCAGGCCGGCCGGGCGCAGCCCGCTGGCGCGCAGGGCGGTCACGGCGCCGGCCACGCCCCCGGGGTGGCTGACCACGTCGCGGGCGTCCAGCATCACCTTGCCGAAACCGGCCTGGCGGATGGCGGCCAGCCGGGCCTCCAGCGGGCCGGCCAGGGTGCGGCTGTCCAGGCTGTAGCTTTCAAACATCGTCATGGGCGCCCCTGTCAGCCACCCGTGCGGTGCACGAGCTCGAAGGACACCGAACCCAGTTCGCGCCGCGTCAGCGCGCCACGGTCCTCGGGGTGCAGGCTGCTGGTTTCGATGAACTCGACACCGCGGCTCTTGAGCAGGGCCACGGCCTGGCCCACATCGGGGGTGCCCAGGCCGATGCGCTCCAGGTTCTCGGGCGCGCGGTCGCTTTCCATCCAGGGGTCAGGCTCGATCAGCTGCCACATGAACTGACCGCAGGGGCTCTTCAGCACCTTGCCCTTGGGCAGGATGCCGTAGCGCTCGTCCTCCGGCACGGTGCTGAAGTCGAACATGGTCTCGTAGTAGCGGATCCAGTCCTCGCTGCGGCCCGGGTCCACGTACTGCACCAGGCCGAAGTAGTCCAGGCCGGCCAGGGCCGGCGGGTGCTGGTCCACGCCCGGGATAGGCTTGAAGTCGATGTCATAGATCGAGAACTCCGTCCAGCGATCCACCAGGTAGATGCGGCTGCCGCCTGGCCCATGGATGGCCGGGATGTGCAGCTCCATGGCCTGGGCATGGCTGGGCACCGGCCAGGCGCCCAGCTCCACGCAGCGGGTGTGGGCGCGCAGGGCGTCCTTGACGCGGAAGGCCACCGCCGAGATGACGGGTTTTTCATCCACCAGGGCGCTCACGCGCGCGTCCTCGCTGTGGGCGTTGACGATCAGGTTCATGCCGCCCTGGCGGTACAGCATGACCTCGCGCGAGCGGTGCCGCGCGATCGGCTTGAAGCCCATGGTCTCCAGCACATGGCCCAGGGCCTGGGGGCGTGTGGTGGCGTATTCGATGAATTCGATGCCGTTCAGCCCCAGGCGATTGGGCATGTCGGGCACGGCTTCGCGGTCGGTGCCAAGTGGGGTCATTCGGTCCTCTTCGGTTCGCAACAGCCCGTCCAGCGGCCTGGTGCGGCCGTTGGCAGGGCGATGGGGCGAGTATGCCGCCATTGCTGCCAAGGGCCTGCACGAAAGCCGGGTGCGCTGCCAGCATCAAACGCACGCCGCGCAGACTGCGCGATAGTCGCTCATTTTCTGCTCTGGCACATGCGGGTCGGCCGGGTCTTCAGACCAGGCCGCGCAGGATCTCGGCGATCTCCTTGAGCCCCGGCAGCAGTTTCTGCAGGGCGGCGTCGCCCGGATAGGCCTCGCGCTGGAAGGTCAGGCTCAGGGCCCCCACGCTGCTGCCCTTGCGATTGACCAGGGGCACCGACAGCCCGCAGATGCCCAGGTTGATGAATTGGTCGGTGGCTGCATAGCCCTGCTGACGGGCCTGGGTCACCGATTCCTCGAAAGTGGGCTGCGAGGTGATGGTGTTGGCCGTGAAGCGGCTGAAATCGTGCTCGCCCAGCCAGTGCGCCAGCGCCGGGGGCTCCAGGCTGCTCAGCAGCACCGGGCCCGGCGACACGCAATGCGCCGGGATGCGGGCCCCGGTGTGAAAGCCGATCGACAGCACCCGCGGTGAGTTGCTCCGGGCCAGGTAGACCACGTCGTGGCCATCCAGCACGCTGAGGTTGCCGGTCTCGCCGGTCTGCATCGACAGGCGCTGCAGAAACGGCATCACCAGCCTGGGCAGCCGGGCCGATTCGAGGTAGGTCTGCCCGATGCGCAGCACCCGCGGGCGCAGCCAGTAGTGTTTGCCGTCGGTGTCGGCGTAGCCGAAGTGCACCAGGCTCAGCAGGTAGCGGCGCGCCGCGGTGCGGGTCAGCCCGGCCAGTTCGCCCGCCTCGGTGGCGGTCAGCCGTGGGTGTTCGTCTGAAAAACACTCCAGCACGCGCAGGCCTTTTCCCAGGCCTTCGATCAGGTGCTGGCGGTCGATGGCGGGGGGCTGACTCATCAGGGTGACCTCGGGTGAAACCCCTATTGTGATTCATTGGCGCACAGGCGCGTTCGATCATCGCACGCATTAGAGGGCTTGGGACTGGTGTTTCACAGGCCCGCCACCTACATTCGCCTCCACCCCGAAGCGGCTTGCCGGCCGCCTCGATGTGTCGGGGGCCCCGGCGTGCCAGCACGCGGAGCCCCACGACGGCATTCGACAACACAACCGACGATTGGAGACATCCATGTCTGATCAAAAAGCCGCCAAGCACGGCTTGCAACAAACCAAGAAAGCGACCGCCAGTGGCTGGATCGGCTCGGTGCTGGAGTATTACGACTTCTTCATCTACGCCACCGCCGCCTCGCTGATCTTCCCGCAGATCTTCTTCCCCTCGGGCAACCCGACCGTGGCCATCGTGGCCTCCCTGGCCACCTATGGCGTGGGCTATGTGGCGCGCCCGATCGGTGCCTTCTTCCTGGGCCATTGGGGCGACACCCATGGCCGCAAGCAGGTGCTGGTGCTGTGCATGTTCCTGATGGGGATCTCGACCATGGCCGTGGGCCTGCTGCCGACCTATGACCAGATCGGCCTGTGGGCACCGGCGCTGCTGGTGTTGATGCGCCTGGTGCAAGGTTTTGCCGTGGCCGGTGAGATCTCGGGCGCCAGCTCGATGATCCTGGAGCACGCACCCCTGGGCCGTCGCGGCTATTACGGCAGCTTCACCCTGCAAGGCGTGCAGGCCGGCCAGATCCTGGCCGCCGCCATCTTCCTGCCCCTGGCCTATTACCTGCCGAGCGAGCAGTTCAACAGCTGGGGCTGGCGTGTGCCCTTCCTGCTGAGCTTCATCGTCATCATCGTGGGCTACTACATCCGCCGCGAAGTCGAGGAAACCCCGGTGTTCGCCGAGGAGGCCAAGCAAGGCGCCGTGCCCCGTGCCCCGATCGTGCAGGCGTTTGCCGAGAGCGGCCCCAACATGCTGCGCGTGGTCTGCATGGCCTTGATGAACGTGATCCCCGTGGTCACCACCGTGTTCGGTGCGGCCTATGCGGTGCAGCCGGGCTACGGCATCGGTTTTGACAAGAGCGTGTACCTGTGGATTCCGGTGCTCGGCAACATCGTGGCCGTGCTGGTGATTCCCTTTGTGGGCAACCTGTCCGACCGCATCGGTCGTCGCCCCCCGATCATCGTGGGCGCCCTCGGTGCCGGCCTGCTGTCCTTCGGCTACCTGTATGCCATCAGCACCAAGAACGTGCCCCTGGCCGTGGTGATGTCGCTGCTGATGTGGGGCGTGGTCTACCAAGGCTACAACGCCGTGTTCCCGAGCTTCTACCCCGAGCTGTTCCCGGCCCGCACCCGCGTCACCGCCATGGCCATCTCGCAGAACATCGGCACCATGTTCACGGCCCTGCTGCCGGCCCTGTTCGCTGCTGTCGCCCCGCCCGGCGCGGCCGACATCCCGACCACCGTGGGCGCCATCGCCCTGGGCATCACCGTGATCGCCTCGCTGGCAGCCTGGTCCGCCCGCGAAACCTTCCGCCTGCAGACCAAGGACCTGGGCAAGCCCGATGCCGCCCCCGTGCCGGCGGCTGAATACAACCAGGCCCGCGCCCAGGCCCTGGCCTCGGCCAAGCGCTGATACCCGCCACACCCCCTGCCATGGCAGGGGGCGCTGGCCCGAGGGCCCGCCCTGGGCGGGCCTTTTTTCATGGACCCTGACCACCGGCGCACCACCTCTCTTTGACTCCTGGAACTGACATGCCCATCAGCGGAAAAACCCGACTCATCGCCCACATCGGCTACCCCACCGAGAGCTTCAAGGCGCCCATGATCTACAACCCCTGGTTCGAGCAGCAGGGCATCGATGCCGTGGTCGTGCCCATGGGCGTCAAGGCCGATGACTACCGCGACACCCTGCAGGTGCTGCGCCGCTTCACCAACCTGCACGGGGCCCTGATCACCATGCCGCACAAGGTGGTCACGCTGGACCTGGTGGACGAAGCCACCCCCACGGCCCGCATCGCCGGCGCCTGCAACGCCCTCTTGCTGCGCCCCGACGGCAGCCTGCTGGGCGACCAGTTCGATGGCGCCGGCTTTGTGCGCGGCGTGGAGCGCAAGGGCTTTGCCCTGGCCGGCCGGCGCGTGCTGGTCTCGGGCTGCGGCGGCGTGGGCTCGGCCATCGCCGCCTCGCTGGCGGCCGCCGGCGTGGCCGACATGGCCTTGTTCGACTTCAACACCGCCGCCTGCGAGGCCCTGGCTGGCCGCCTGCGTGCCCACTACCCGGCGCTCACCGTGAGCACGGGCTCGAACGACCCGGCCGGCTTCGAACTGGTCGTCAACGCCACCCCCCTGGGCATGAAGGACGGCGACCCGCTGCCCTTTGATGTGGACCGCATTGCCCCCGGCACCTTTGTCGGTGAAGTGGTGATGAAGCAGGCCTACACCCCCTTGCTGCAAGCCGCCATGGCCAAGGGCTGCCCGGTGCAGCTGGGCACCGACATGCTGTTCGAGATGATCCCGGCCTACCTGGAGTTCTTCGGCTTCGGCAGTGCCACCCCCGAGCAACTGCGCGCCGTGGCGCAGATCCAGTATTGAGGGTTCAGGCCGGGGGCGGCCCTTGGCATCCCGGTGCCGGGCTCAAACGATTCAAGCGCGCCTGACTTTCAACTGGGGCGAATTCGCCTGGATTGAAAGCCGGGTCTCTGGAGTTCCTGGCGCTTGTTCCAATTCCCTCGAATTCGTGGGAATTGGAACCCAGGCCGTTGGGTGGCGACTCTCGAAGCCCTTCACCCTGTCGGCCGGCGAGCATCGTCTTGCCCCGCCTGTCGCCGGCGCGTTCACACTGTGTGCAACGCCATCAACAAGCCGCTGACCGTGAAGAACGAGGCCACGGTGCCGGCCAGCAGCGACGCGGCGGCGGTGTCTTCCTCGCCATAGGCCTGGGCCAGGATGGTGTAGATGCCCATCATGGGCATGGCGGCGCTGAGCACGGCGGCCAGTTTGAGTTGCGGTGCCAGCGGGGCCAGCCCGATCAGCGGCAGAGCGGACACGGCGGCCAGCACGGCCAGCGGGTGCAGCAGCAGCTTGCCCGCCACGATGGGGGCCACCCGGCGCAGCAGGCCGCCGAATGACAGCCCCGTCAGCGTGCCGCCGATCACGAACAGCGACAGCGCCCCGCTGGCCTGGGCGAACAGGCCCACGCTGCGTTCCAGCGCGGTGGGCAGGTGCAGGCCCGACAGCGACACCCCAAAGCCCAGCAGCAGACCGATCACCATCGGGTTGGTGATCAGGCGGCGGCTGGTGTCGACCAGCAGGTGGCGCCAGCCCGTGGCGTGGCCGCGGGCGCGCTCGGCCATGGCCAGCAGCAAGGGGATCATCACCACGTTCTCGACCACCATGTTCAGGGCCAGGGCCACGCCGGCCACGGGGGCCAGGGTCAGCACCAGGATCGGGAAGCCCACAAAGCCGCTGTTCGAGCACGACAGGCCCATGGCGTAGCAGGTGCTCTGCAGTGCCGGGGTGTGGGCCAGGCGGCGGTAGGCGGTGTAGCCCAGGCCCAGGGTCAACAGCGAGCCCGCCAGGTAGGCCAGCAGGTAGCTGGTGTTCAGGATCTCGCCGATCGGGTGCTTGGCCAGGGCATTGAACAGCATGGCCGGCAGGGCCAGGTTGATCACGAACTTGCCGAAAACGCGCATGTCGGGCTTGCTGAACAGGCCTGCGCGCGTGGTGAGAAAGCCCAGGGCAATCGCGATGTAGATGGGGCCGGTGATGGCCAGGATGTCGAGCATGAAGGTGGTTGAAAACGGCTCAGCGCCCGCGGCCTTCGGCCGGCGGGCGCTGAGCGGGGAGGGTTAATTCCAGGCCGCCGCCCGGCCGCCCGAAGGCGGCCTGCGGCCCCCTCGGGGAGCGAGAGCGACAGGCAGTGCGTGACCATGGGGGCCAGGCCACAGCCCGGCCGCCCGAAGGCGGCCTGCGGCCTCCTCGGGGGGCAGGGAGCGACAGGCAGTGCGCGACCGTGGGGGCCAGGCCGCCGCCCGGCCGCCCGAAGGCGGCCTGCGGCCCCCTCGGGGGGCAGGGAGCGACACGCAGTGCGCGACCGTGGGGGCCTTTCAGGTACGGGCTTGCTGCACCGCCGACACGGCGGCACGCAGGGCCAGCAGGTAGCTGTCCACGCCAAAGCCGCAGATCTGGCCCTTCACAATCTCGGCGAACACCGAGACGTGGCGGAAGGCCTCGCGGGCATGGATATTCGACATGTGCAGCTCGACCACCGGCACGGTCAGGATGGCCAGCGCGTCACGGATGCCGTAGCTGTAGTGGGTCCAGGCGCCGGCGTTGATCAGCACCGCGTCCATGCCTTCTTCGTAGGCCTGGTGGATGCGCTCGCACATGGCGCCTTCGTGGTTGGTCTGGAAGCTGACCACCTCGGCACCCAGCTCGCGGCCCAGGTCTTGCAGCTGGCCATCGATCTGTTCGAGCGTGATGGTGCCGTACTGCTTGGGGTCGCGCTTGCCGAACATGTTGTGGTTGATGCCGTGCAGCATGAGGATCTTCATGGGGTGTCTTTCTGAATGAACGGATTGAATGGAATCGGGTGGTGATCCGGGGGCTTCAAAGAAGTTCGACCGTGCCACCGCTGCTGGCCGCACGGGCGATGGCTTCGGTCACCCGCAGGTTGGCCAGGCCGTCGCGCGCACTCACCAAAGGGGGCACTTCGCCACGCACCACAGCCCCGAAATGCGCCATCTGCTGCACGATCGGATCGTCGCGCACCAGGCCCACCACGCCCACCTCAAAAGGCTTCCACCAGGAGGCCTCGCCGGTGCGGGGGTAGGTTTTGAGCCGCATCGTCGGAACCGACAGGCTGCCCTGTGTGCCGGTGATGACGTAACAGTCCTCGTCATCGTAACTTGGATAGGCCTTGTTTTCCTGCGAGGTCTGCTCCCAGCTGCGTGCGCAGGCGGCGGTGTCGGACAGCATGAAGCTGCCCAGCACCCCATTGGCAAAGCGCAGGTTGATGCTCACCGTGTCTTCCACCGCGTGGCCGCGCACCGCGTTCGAGGCCAGGGCCTGCACGGCCACCACCTCGCCGCACAGCAGGCGCAGGTTGTGCACCTCGTGGATCAGGTTGAGCAGGATCGGGCCGCCACCCGGCTCGCGCCGCCAGGGCCCTTCGTCAAAGTAGCGTGCCGGCTTGAAGAAGGTGGCGCTGCCCATCACCGCCACCAGGCGGCCCAGGGTGCCGGCCTGCACCACCTCGCGTGCCTTGGCCATGATGGGGCTGTGGGCCCGGTGGTGACCGATCAGCACCCGCCCCCCGGTGGCCTCCACGCGCTCGACCAGGGTCAGGGCTTCGGCCACGCTGGGGGCGATGGGTTTTTCCAGCAGCACCGGCAGGCCGGCCTCCAGGCATTGCAGGGCCTGAGGGACGTGCAGGGTGTTGGGGGTGGCCAGCACGACGCCGTCGGGCCGGTCGTGGCGCAGCAACTCGTCCAGGCTGGGGTAGAGCGGCACACCGGCCGCTGCCGCCAGGGCCGGGGCGGCGGGGGAGGGGTCGACCACGGCGCTCAGGCCAGCACCTGGGGTCTGTTGCAGGGCGGCCATGTGGGCCTGGCCGATATAGCCGGCGCCGGCCACGGCGATGCGAAGGGGGTGGGTCATGCGGGTCTCACGTTTTCAGGGGGCTTCTTGCGCCGGCCCCGCCACGATAAAACCGCTTGATCGATTCACAATGCGCTTGAAATTCCATTCACAATTTCCTGATGGTGAATAAATAAATGAATCAAGCCTGGGATCTGGTGGACCTGCAGGTCTTCTGCCTCGCGGCCCGGCGGGGCAGCTTTGTGGGGGCTGCGACCGAACTCGGCATCTCGCCGGCCTATGTCACCAAGCGCATCGCCGGCCTGGAGCGGGCGCTGGGCGTGACCTTGTTCCACCGCACCACGCGCCGCGTGCTGATCAGCGACGCCGGCGAGGCCGCCTACGCCTGGGCCCGGCGGGTGCTGGACACGGCGGGCGAGTGGCATGCCCAGGGCCCCGCCAGCGATGGGGCGCTGGCCGGTACCTTGCGCATTGCCACCAGCCTGCGCCTGGGGCGCAACCACCTCTCGCCCATCCTGGCCAGGCTGTCTGACCAGCACCCCGCGCTGGAGCTGTGGCTGGAGCTGGTGGACCGCCGCATCGACCTGCTCGACGAGGGCTTTGACATCGACATCCGCATGGGCGAGGTGAGCGAGCCGCACCTGATCGCCCACCCCATCCTGCCGAGCGTGCGCGTGCTGTGTGCGGCACCGGCCTACCTGGCGCGGCGCGGCACCCCGCGCCAGCTGGCCGACCTGGCGCAGCACGACTGCCTGCTGTTTCGCGAGCGGCACCAGAGCTTTGGCGTGTGGCGCCTGCAGGGGCCGCGCGGGCCCGAGACCGTCAAGGTCACCGGCACCCTGGGCTCCAACCACAGCGATGTGGTGAACCACATGGCCCTGGCCGGCAAGGGCATCGTGCTGCTGTCGAGCTGGGATGTGGATGAGCAATTGCGCAACGGCAGCCTGGTGCGCGTGCTGCCCGACTACCGCCAGAACGCCGATGTCTGGGCCGTGACGGCGGCGCGGGCCCAGCAGTCGCCCAAGCTGCGCCGTTGCCTGTCGTTTCTGGTGGACGAACTGCGCGCCGGCCCGAACGCGCTGCACACCTTCACCACCTGATCCGCTGGCCCGTGAGGGTTGATATTGGAATGATCTTCAAAAATGGAATAAGATTCCACAAATTGAATTCATTCCACGATCACCCATGCCTGCGCTCCCGACCTTCCCCCTGCACCGCCTGCTGATGGCCGGGCGGGTGTCGGGCCGCGCTGCCCCGGTGTCGCGAGGGGAGGCGCTTTCGCGCCTGCCTTTCTTTTTCGGAGCCCGCTGGTACAGCAGCGCCTGAGCGGCGCCTGTCTTGCTCTTGCCATCCCGGGCCTGCCGTGCCGCCGCTGTGTCATCACAGCGGCGGCGCCGGGGCCTGCTGTCTCCCGAATCTGAAAGCCCCCCATGAACTTTGCCCTCAATGACGAACAGAAAATGATGATCGACACCGTGCGTCGATTCATTGCCGAAGAACTGCAGCCCCTCGAAGACGAGGTCGAGCAGCAGGGTTTTCTGGCCCCCGACAAGGCCCGCGCCGTGCACGAAAAAGCCAAGGCCCTGGGCCTGTACGGCCTCAACATCCCGGCCGAACATGGCGGCGGTGGCCTGGGCGTGGTGGACCGCATCCTGTGCGAGGAGCAGTTCGGCCACACCAGCGACATCCTGATCCGCCGCGCCTTCGGCAACATCTACGAACCCCTGCTCAAGTGCCAGGGCGAGCAGGTCGAGCGCTGGCTGCGCCCCACGGTGCGGGGCGAGCGCACCTGTGCCATTGCCATCACCGAGCCCGGCGCCGGCTCGGATGCCCAGGGCATCCGCACCCATGCCCGGCGCACCGACAGCGGTTGGGTGCTCAATGGCAGCAAGCACTTCATCAGCGACGGCGAGTGGAGCGATTTCTTCCTGGTCTCGGCCAAGACCGGCGAGCGCGAGATCTCGATGTTCATGGTCGACAAGGGCCTGCCCGGTTTCACCGTGGGCAAGGACCAGAAGATGATGGGCCTGCGTGGCACGCCCCACGTCGAGCTGTTCTTTGACAACGTGGCGCTCGAGCCCGTGGCCTTGCTGGGTGAGCAGGGCCAGGGCTTCAAGCTGGCCATGGGCGCGCTCAATGTGGTGCGCCTGGCCCAGGTGGGCGCGCGCGCCGTGGGCAAGGCCAGTCATGTGCTGGAGCAGGTGGTCGACTACGCCGCGCAGCGCCAGCAGTTCGGCCAGCCCATCGGCGACTTTCAACTGGTGCAGCAGATGCTGGCCGACAGTGTGATCGAGATCAACGCCGCGCGCTGGATGGTGCTGCACGCGGCCTGGCAACTCGACCAGGGCCAGGACGCCCGCGAGAGCATTGCCCAGGTCAAGGTGCATGCGGCCGAAACCCTGGGCCGCGTGGTCGACCGCGCTGTGCAGGTGTTCGGCGGCATGGGCTTCTGCAAGGAGCTGCCCATCGAGCGCTACTACCGCGACGCCCGCATCTACCGCATCTTCGACGGCACCAGCGAGATCCACCGCACGGTGATCGCGCGCAGCGTGCTCAAGAAAGGCGCCGCCCTGTTCGACCTGCACCGCTGAGGCCTGGCATGAGCGAACACAACGCATCCAAATTCATGAGCGCGGCCCAGGCCGCGGCCCTTATCCGCGATGGCGACACCGTGGGCCTCATGGGCGGCGGCGGTGGCCTGATGGAGGCCACCTGCCTGTTCGAGGCCGTGCAGGCCCGCTTTCTGGCCAGTGGCGCACCGCGCGACCTCAGCGTGGTGCATGCGCTGGGCATCGGCGACAAGAAGAGCAAGGGCATGAACTGCTTTGCCCACGAGGGCCTGGTGCGCCGCGTCATCGGCGGCCACTGGGTGTGGTCGCCGGCCATGCAGCAGCTGGCGCTGGACAACAAGATCGAGGCCTACATCCTGCCCGGTGGCGTGTCCAGCCAGCTGATGCGCGAGATCGGCGCCGGCCGCCCCGGCCTGCTGACCCATGTGGGGCTGGGCACGGTGTGTGACCCGCGCCAGGGCGGCGGCCGCATGAACGAGCGCGCCCGCGACGATCTGGCCGAGGTGCTGCAGCTCGATGGCCGCGAATACCTGCGCTACAAGCCCTTCGCTATCCACATCGCCCTGGTGCGCGCCAGCGCGGCCGATGAGGACGGCAACATCAGCTTCGAGCACGAGGCGGCCAACCTCGACGCCCAGTCGCTGGCCCTGGCCGCGCGCAACAGCGGCGGGCGGGTGATCGTGCAGGTGAAGGAGCGGCTGCCGCGCGGCGCCCTCAAGGCGCGCGAGGTGCGCATCCCGGCCGCCTGGGTCGATGCCATCGTGGTCGACCCCCAGCAACGCGCCAGCTACGACATCCCCTTCGACCCGGCCCTGAGCGGCGAGTTGACGGGTGAGGCCCGCCATGCCAGCGAACAGGCCGACCAGGTGGCCGAGCAAGCGGCCGCCGCCCAGACCTTCAGCGAACGCCAGGCCGTGGCCCGGCGCGCGGCCGAAGAGCTGTTCAACACCGGCAAGCCGCGCCCGGTGGTCAACTTCGGCGTGGGCGTGCCCGATGCCGTGGCCAAGCTGATCGCGGCGCGGGGCGAGCAGCACCGCCTGTACCAGACCATCGAACACGGCACCTATGGCGGCACCCTGCTCGACGGCGTGCTGTTCGGCTATGCGCGCAACGCCAGCGCCATGCTCGATGCCGCCACGCAGTTCGACTTCTATGCCGGCGGCGGTCTGGACATCGCCTTCCTGGGGCTGGGCGAACTCGATGCCCAGGGCAACGTCAATGTGTCGCGCCTGGGTGGGCTGACCGTGGGCCCCGGCGGCTTCATCGACATCGCACAGAACGCCCGCAAGGTGGTGTTCTGCGGCACCTTTGCCGCCAAGGGGGTGAAGCTGCAGACCGGTGATGGCCAGATGCGCGTGCTGCAACAGGGCAGCGTGCGCAAGCTGGTGCGCCAGGTCGACCAGATCACCTTCAGCGGGCCGCAAAGCCTGGTGCGGGGTCAGCAGGTGCTGTACCTCACCGAGCGCGCCAGCTTCCGACTCACGCCGCAGGGGCTGGAGTTGTTCGAACTGGCGCCGGGCATCGACCTGCAGCGCGACGTGCTCGATCAGATGGACTTCCGCCCTCGGATCGCCAGCGCGCTCGCCACCATGGCGCAGGCCCATTTTTGCGAGTCAAAAGTGCCGGCGCTTGAGGCATGATGCAGCCCATGGCGGCACTCCAGCGGGTGCCGCCCCGTCTACCCTGAATGCCATACCGCCATGTCCACTGCGCCCGCCGCTTCCAAAGACAACGCTGAATCCAGCGACATCATCGACAGCCTGGGCCGGGGCTTGCGCGTCATCGAAGCCTTCGACGACGCGCACCCGCGCCTGAGTTCGTCCGAGGTGGCCGCCCGCTCGGGCATCACCCGCACGGCGGCGCGCCGCTACCTGCTCAGCCTGGTGCACTTCGGCTATGCCGACACCGACGGCAAACGCTTCTGGCTCATGCCACGCATCCTGCGCCTGGGCCAGAGCTACCTCGACTCGGCCCGCCTGCCGCGCCTGGTGCAGCCCTTCTTGCAGCGCCTGTCGGCCGATTGCGGCGAGACCTTCAACTTCAGCGTGCTCGACGGCCACGAGGTGGTGTACGTGGCGCGCAGCGCCAGCAACCGCATGGAATCCATCGGCTTTGCCGTGAGCGCCCGCGTACCGGCCCACCTGGTGACCCCAGGCATTGCCATGCTGTCCACCTTCACCCCGGCAGCCCTGGAGGCCTGGGCCGCGGTGCACGAATTCAATGCCTTCACCCAGAACAGCGCGGCCAATGCCCCGCAGTTTCTGCAGACCGTGGCCGCCGCCCGCCACCAGGGCTACTGGACCAGCGAAGGCCTGCTCACCCTGGGCCTGCGCGGCATCGCCATGCCGGTGAAAGACCGCAAGGGCGAATGCCGCGGCGCCATCGGCTCGACCATGCCGGCCCAGCCCTACACCCATGACGAGATGGTGCAGCGCTTTCTGCCGCGCCTGACCGAGGTGGCCAACGTGCTGCGCGATCTGGTGTGAGCACCGCCCTGCTGCACGGCATCGAGGCGCTGATCTTCGATTGCGATGGCACCCTGGTCGACAGCGAGGAGCCCGGGCTGGAGGTGCTGCATGCGCTGGCGCTCGAAGAAGGCCTGAGCCTCAGTCTGGCGGAGGCCCGGCAGCGTTTTCGCGGTGTGCGCATGGCCGACTGCGTGGCCTGGATCGCGGCCCAACGGCTCGACCGGCCGGTGGGTTTCGAAGCCGATTTCATGGCCCGGGTGCGTCGCCAGACCGAGCTGCGCTTTCGCCAGGGCCTGCAGCCCATGCACGGCGCCCCCGAATTGCTGGCCACCCTGCACGCGCAAGGCCGGCCGATGGCCGTGGCCACCAACGGGCCGCGCGAAAAGGTCGAATTGTCGCTGGGCCTGACGGGCCTGCGCGAGCCCTTTGGCGCCCACGTCTACTGCGCCTACGAGGTGGGCAGCTTCAAGCCCGAGCCCGGTCTGTTCCTGCATGCGGCCCAGGCCCTGGGCGTGGCGCCGCAACACTGCGCGGTCGTCGAAGACAGCCTGCCAGGCCTGCAGGCCGCCCTGGCCGCGGGCATGCGGGCTTTTTCACTGCACCCGCGCGCCGGCTTGCCCGAGGCCCTGGTGCAGCGTGTGCACTTCATCGATCGGCTCAGCGAGCTGTTGCCCTGAATCAGGCCACGCGTTGCAACGCCTGGCGCACGGGCGTCAGGTCGGCCGCCAGCGCATCGGCCATGGCCTCGAAGCCGAAGAAGCGCAGGTACTCGGGCACCTGCTGGGTCAGCATCTCGAAGCCTGGGTGCACGGTGATGCCGCGCTTTTCGCAGGCCTGTTGCAAGGGCGTGGCATAGGGCTTCATCAGGATGTCGACCACTGCCGCGCCTGGTGCCAGGGCGGCCACATCAAAGGGCAGCGGGTCGTCGCGGTTCAGGCCCAGCGAGGTGCAGTGCACCACCAGGTCAAAGCCGCTGGCGTCGGGCGTGGCCACGGCGCACACCGGGCCGGCGGCCCCCTCGGCCAGGCGCGCCGCGATCCGCTGGGTGTGGGCCAGGTCGCGGTCCCACAGGGCCAATTCGCCCAGGCGGCGTTCGGCCAGCGACGTGGCCACGGCCGTGCCCGCGCCCCCCAGGCCCAGCACCAGCACCCGGCGGCCTTCGGGCGCCAGCCCGAAATGGTCCAGCGACTTCGACAGGCCCAGGCCATCGAACAGCGCGCCGCGCAGGCTGCCATCCGGCTCGCGGCGCAGCGCGTTCACCGCCCCGGCGCGCCGGCCCAGCCGGTCCACGTGTTGAGACAGGGCCACGGCGGGCGTCTTGTGCGGGATGGTGAGCCACAGGCCCGGCACGTTGGCGGCCGACAGGGCGCTGCGCACAAAGCCCTCAAAGCGCTCGGGCGCCACCTCGGCGGGCAGCAGCACGGCGTTCACGCCATGCGCCTGGAACAAGGGGTTGAACACCTCGGGCGCGCGCACCTGGGTGACCGGGTGGCCGAGCACGAAAAAGACCTGGGTGTGTCCGTCGATGAGCATGCAAGAAAAGGGGCCGGAGGCGGCCCGTCAATGAACCAGGCTCGCACGATAGTGGCTCGGTGGCCGGGCTTCAAGCGCGTGCCGCAGCGGGTGGGCGCACAGCGCGCAGGGCGTGCGGCAATGCCTTCATCACAGGGTTTTTCCTTTCAGTGGCAAGGACTTGGCGCTGGGTGGGTGTTGTTTGCCGGTGCCCGCGAACGCTAGGGATATCCCCTGAATCGGGTGTGAGGCGCTCGACTTGCGCGCTATGCGCACGGTGGCTGCGGGCTTGCATTGAATTGACCCGGGGCGATGCCTAGCATTCAGCCATCCAAGGTGCCGGGTGGGGCGCCGTGCCTTCGCGAGGGGGCGGTGCCCCACTGGTCTTTTGCTCTGCGGCTGCCACCGCGGGCGAGGGGGAACGATGCCTGGATACCTGTTCCCCCGGGTTGCTGACGGCAGCAGCCCGGGCCCCCTGCAAAAGAGCGCCGGCCCGCGTGCCGACGCTGTTTTGTTCACCCGGCACGCAAACGGGTGATGAGTCTGAGCAACGCGCCGATTGAAACGCACAAGCAAGTCAAAACAAAGTCACCAGGAGCACTCCGTGAAGAAGACAAACCCCATCATCGCCGCCGTCATGGCCCTCGGCCTGGCCGGTGCCGCCCAGGCCCAATCCAGCCTGACCCTCTACGGCAGCATCGACCAATACTTCAACCACATGACCAGCAGCAGCGGTGCCAAGCTGAACACCCTGCAAGATGGCAAGGACCTGCGCAGCCGTCTGGGCTTCCGCGGCGTGGAAGACCTGGGCGGCGGGCTGTCGGCCAAGTTCCAGCTCGAAATGGGCATTGCTGCCGTGTCGGGCGCCACCGCAGACGCCAGCCGCGCCTTCGACCGCCAAAGCTGGGTCGGCCTGGCCGACAGCAGCCTGGGTGAAGTCCGCATCGGTCGCCAGAACACCGCCATCTTCTACCGTGGCGATTACATCGACTACACCTCGCGCACGCTGGGCTCGATCGTCAACAACTTCGGCGTGCCTTCGCGCTACGACAACGACGTGGCCTACATCTCGCCGCGTTGGGCCGGCCTGCAACTCGAAGGCCATTTCGCGCAGCAGCAAGCCAGCGCCACCACCGGCCAGGTCACCACGCCCATCACCCAACTGGCCGCCGACTACCTGAACGGCCCGTTCCGTGTCGGCTACGCCGGCCTGCAGGCCAAGGCACCGCAGAACGCAGCGCTGAACGCCAATGTGTTCTATCACAACCTGTACGCCAACTACGACTACGGCAAGGGCAAGGTCTACGCCGTGTACATCAAGTCGAACAACATTGCCTCGAGCGCCAACGGCAACAACGCTGCCCAGGTGCTGGGCAATGTGGGCGGCGCCGTCAGCTGGACCAGCGCCAGCGTGAACCGCACCTTTGACGTGTTCCAGGTCTCGGCCGACTACAACGTCACCCCGCAGCTGCGCGTGGGCGCTCTGTACGGCCGCATCAGCGACAAGTCGGGGGCGGGCCAGAACGCCAACGGTGGCTCGATCGGCGCCTACTACGCGCTGTCCAAGCGCACCACGCTGTCGGCTTTGTGGGAAACCATGCGCAACGACACCAACGCCGGCTTCCGCCCCTCGGGCTCGGCAGGCCTGGCGCCCAACTTCGCCGGCACCGACGTGAACGGCCGCACCATCAGCGGCTTCCAGGTGGGCGTTGTTCATCGTTTCTGATCAAGGGCCCCTTGGGGCCTCTTGGAGGGCCTGGGGCTGTGCTCCAGGCCTTGTCGTTTCATGAATTGTTTTTCCGGGCCTGACTCCGATGCGCCGTTCCATTGCCACCGTCTCCCTCAGCGGCACCTTGCGTGAAAAGCTCGAGGCCATTGCCGCCGCCCGCTTTGATGGCATCGAGCTGTTCGAGAATGATTTCACCCATTTCACCGGCTCTGCCCGCGATCTGGGCCGCATGGCGCAGGACCTGGGCCTGGGCATCGATCTGTTCCAGCCCTTTCGCGATTTCGAGGCCATGCCCGAGGCGCTGTTCCGCAAAAGCCTGGACCGGGCCGAGCGCAAGTTCGACCTGATGCAGGAGATGGGCGCCCAGCTGATGCTGTGCTGCTCCAACACCTCGCCGGCCGTGATCGACGACCCCGATCTGGCGGCCGCCCAGTTGTACGAGCTGGCCGAGCGGGCCGCCCGGCGCAACCTGCGCGTGGGCTTCGAGGCCCTGGCCTGGGGCCGTGTCACGAACCTGTATGGCCAGGCCTGGGACATCGTGCGCCGCGCCAATCACCCGCACCTGGGCCTGATCCTGGACAGCTTCCACACCTTGTCGCTGCGCGATGACCCGAGTGCCATCGCCGACATCCCGGGCGACAAGATCTTTTTCCTGCAGATGGCCGATGCGCCCTGGATGCAGCTCGATGTGCTGCACTGGGCGCGCCACCACCGCAATTTTCCGGGCCAGGGCCAACTGCCTGTGGTGCCTTTTCTGCAGCGCGTGCTGGAGGCCGGCTACAGCGGACCGCTGTCGCTGGAGATCTTCAACGACGTGTTCCGTGGCACGCCCAACCGTCGCATCGCGGTGGATGCGATGCGCTCGCTGCTGCACCTGGAAAGCGAGGTGCGCAAGCTGCGCGAGGCCGCAGCGCCCGGCACCCCGGCCGCCGCCCCGCTGCAGGTGGAGCTGTTCAGCCCGCCGGCCGCGCCCGAGCTGGAGGGCTTTTCCTTCCTCGAATTCGCCGCCCAGGGCGAGTCGGCCGCCGACCTCGGCCGCTGGCTGGGCCAGATGGGTTTCGAGCGCGTGGGCCGGCACCGCTCCAAGGCGGTGGACCTGTACCGCCAGGGCGGCGTCAACCTGATCGTGAATGCCCAGCCCGGCTCGGTGGCCAGTCAGCGCTTCGAGGCGCATGGCCCTTCGGTGTGCGCCTGGGGCCTGCGCACCGGTAGCCCGCTGGCCGCGGTGAACCGCGCCACCGCCATGTGCTCGCAACGCTACGACGGCCCCATCGGCCCGAGCGAGATGCACGTGCCCGCCATCGTGGTGCCCGGTGGCAACCTGAACTACTTTGTGCCGGCCGCCCTGGGCGAGATGGGCTTGTTCGAGGCCGACTTCGAGCTGGCGCCCGTGCCTGAGCAGCCCGCCGTGGCCGATCTGCAGCACATCGACCACCTGGGCCTGGGCCTGGCGCTGGACCAGCGCGACACCTGGGTGCTGTTCTCGCGTGCCGTGCTGGGCCTGGAGACCGGCGACAGCGTCAACATCGCCGACCCCTTTGGCCTGGTGCGCAACCAGGCGGTGTTCAACGCAGCCCGCAGCGTGCGCCTGGTGCTCAATGTGTCCGACAGCCAGCGCACCCGCACGGCCCGCGACGCGCGCCAGCAGGGCGGGGCGGCGGTGCAGCACATTGCTTTCGCCTGCGCCGACCTGGTCAGCACCGTGCGGCGCCTGCGCGAGCGGGGCGTGGCCTTTGTGCCGGTGTCGCCCAACTACTACGACGACCTGCCGACCCGGCTCGACATCGAGCCCGCCCTGCTGCAAAGCCTGCGCGAGGCCGGCATCCTGTACGACGCCAGTGCCGATGGCGCTTACCTGCACATCTACACCGAGCGCTTTGACGGCCGATTCTTCTTCGAGTTTGTGCAGCGCATCGGGGGCTATGACGGGCAGGGCGGCTTCAACGCCTCGGCCCGCATGGTGGCCCAGGTGGACGACCCGGTCGGGCACTGAGCGGCACTGTGGCCTGCAGGTCGCGGTGGCTCAGTCTGCGGCGAGTTGCCTGACCATGAGCTGCTGCGCCAATTCGTCCACCGGCACGGGCTGGCCCAGGGCGTGGCCCTGGAAGGTGCTGCAGCCCAGGGCCAGCAGTTGCTCGCGTTGGGCCTCAGTCTCCACCCCCACGGCCACGGGCTCCAGCCCCAGGTTGTGGGCCGTGTCGATCAGCGTCTTCACCACCACGATGGCCTGGCGGTCGTCGGGCAGGCCCTGCACGATGCGGCGTGAGAGCTTGAGCTGATGCAGTGGCAGCCGCGACAGATCGGCGGCTGAAGAGTGGCCCGCCCCGAAGTGGTCCACCCCCAAGCGCACCTCATGCGCCCGCAACTGGGCCAGCTTGCGCGCGCAGCTCTCCAGGTCTTGCAGGATCAGGCTTTCGGTGATTTCCAGGCACAGGCGCCCCGGGGGCACCTGGTGGCGCTCCACGGCCTGCAACACCTGGCTCACGAAATCGGCCTGGGCAAACTGCACCGGGCTCACGTTCACGCTCAGGCTGAGGTCCTGCAGCAGGGGCTGGCCGCGCCACAGCGCCAGCTGGCCGCAGGCCTGCTCCAGCACCCATTGGCCGATGGCCTGGATCTGCTGGCTCTGCTCGGCCAGCCCGATGAACTGCTCGGGCAACAGCACGCCCGCTTGCGGGTGGCGCCAGCGCAGCAGCAGCTCGGCGCCGCAGAGACCCCCCACCTCGCGCGCCTGCAGCTGGTACAGGCAGAACAGCTGTTGCCCGGGCAGGGCCTGGCGCAGCTCCGTCTCCAGCGCGGCCCGCTGGTTCACCTCGTTTTGCATGGCCTCTTCGAAGAAGCGGAAGGTGTTGCGCCCGGCGGCCTTGGCCTGGTACATGGCGATGTCGGCGCGGCGCAGCAGTTCGTCGCAATCGGGGCCACCCGGGCGGAACAGCACCACCCCCAGGCTGGCGCTGGTCGGGAAGCCCGGGTAGGCCTGGCCCAGCACCTGTTCCAGTTGGGCCAGGATCTTCTTGGCCACACGGGCCGTGTCCAGGGCGGCCACGGCGGGGCTGGCATCCAGTTCGGGCAGGATCACCACGAACTCGTCGCCACCCAGGCGGGCCAGGGTATCGCCCTGGCGCAGGCAGCGGCCCAGCGCCTCGGCCACGGTCTGCAAAAAGCGGTCACCCACCTGGTGGCCCAGCGTGTCGTTGATGGTCTTGAAGTTGTCCAGGTCGATGAAGATCACCGCCCCGTGGGCGTGGCCTTCGCCCTGTTGGCGGCTGGCCAGGGCCTGTTGCAGGCGGTCCTGCATCAGGCGCCGGTTGGGCAGGCCGGTGAGGGCGTCGAAATAGGCCAGTTTCTGGATCGCCTGCTCCGCCTCGTGGCGTTGGCTCACATCGGTCAGGATCAGCAGCACGCCTTCGCCCTCCCCGCTGCTGCGCACCAGGCTGCTCAGGGCCAGATCGACCCAGATCACACGCCCGGTGGGGCCGGTGATGCGCTGGTTCTGCAGAATCAGTCGACCGCTCTCCGTGCTCAGCTGCTGCAGATGCCGGCGCACGGTGGGCAGGTCATCGGGGTGCCACCAATCGGCCAAGGCGGACTGCATGCTCAAGCCCAGAGGCTGCATGCGCTGCAGGGCGGCGGGGTTGATGCGGGTCACCTGGAGCTGGGCGTTCAGGGTCAGCACGCCCAACGGCGTGGTCTCAAAGATCAGGTGCTGCATCCGCAGCTGTTTGCGCAGGTTCTGCCGCGCTGCGCGCTGCAACACGCGGTCGGCCAGCCACAGCACCACGGAGGCGACCAGCACGGCAGTCACCAGGCCGGTGAACAGGTAGTCGGGCGGAACACGGCCCTTGATCAGGTAGCCGATGGGGGCGACGAGCAATTCCACCATCAGCACGCTCAGGCCCACACCGAGCAGCCAGATGTGCTGCCGGGGGAGTGTTTCCAGCCGACGGAACAGGCGATCAATCAGTGTGTTGCGATCCATGAGGAGGGGGCCGGGTCATCGCCTTGATGATCCTATTCTGGGGCCCCCTCGGAACCGTCGGCGTGTGAAGAAGTTGGTGGAAACCCCGCCTTTTCACCTCATTTGAATTGGATTTGACGGAATTTGAGCTCTCCCGTCGCTCCGGATGGCAGGTATCACATTTTGCAAAGCGGCGAGGGCGCCGGCGTGATCGAGGCGTCGAACTGACGCTCGATGGTGGGGCGCAGCACGCCGTCCACCACCTTGGCGCGGCCCACGAAGTTGGGCAGCAGCAGCTGGTTGTCCTGGCTGCGCATCGTGACCGGGCCGTACAGGCTGTCGAAGCTGGCGCCGCGCAAGGCCTTGCTGATGTCGCCAGGTTTGGCGCTGGCCGCCTTGCGCACCCCTTCGAACATCACCTGGGCACCGTTGTAGGCCTGGCCTTCGTTGTCGGTGGGCAGGCGGTTGAACTTGGCCTTCCAGGCCGCCACAAAGGCCTTGTTGCGCGGGGTGGCGATGTCGGGGGTGTAGCCGGTGGTGCCCACCGTGTCCTTCAAGGCGTCGCCGGTGGCGTTGACCATGAAGTTCAGGATCAGCGCGTGGCCGATCAGCTTCTTGGCCGGGATCAGGCCGAACTCCTGCGCCTGCTTGACGAAGGCGATCGCGTCGCGGCCGATCTCGGCCACCCAGATGGCCTCGACATTGGCGGCCTTCAACTGGGCGATGTAGGGTGAGAAATCCTTGGTGCCCATGGGCACGTACAGCGACAGCGGCACGCTCTTGCCGGCCGCCTCGGCGGCCTTCTTGAACGATTCACCCGAGTCGCGGCCCCACACATAGTCGGCCGCCAGCACGGCAAACGACTTCTCCTTCAGGTCCTTGGCCCAGAGGTTGATCATGGCGATGTCCATCGCATCGGCATGGTTGGTGCGGAAGCTGCGTGGCTTGCAGGTGTCACCGGTGAGCTTGTCCGATTTGCTGGCGACCACGAAGTAAGCGGCGTCCCAGCGCTCCAGGTTTTGCGCAATGGCCAGCGAGATCGACGAGGGGATGGCCCCGATCAGCAGGTTGTAGCCGTCGCGCGCGAGCTTCTCGGCCACGCGGCGGCCGGCATCGGGCGTGCCCTCGTCGTCGGCGATCTGCACCTCGACCTTGCGGCCATCCACGCCGCCCGCGGCATTGGCCTCGTCGATGGCGAATTGCACGGCGCGCAGCACCTCTTCGCCCTGCTGGGCGAACACGCCCGACTTGGAGGTGACCAGGCCGACGCGCACCGGGTCTTTGCTTTGGGCCAGGGCGACCAGGGGAGAAGAGGCCAGCAGGGCGGCGGCCAGGGCGAGGGTCAGGGGTTTGGCTTGGATCATGGGTTGTCTCCTTGGGGTTTTGCTTGCAAAAAAGGGGGGTCAGACCATCACATGGGCTTCGAGGTCGCGCAGACCGGCGGGCGAGTTCTCGACCGGCCCCTGTGCCACCACCGAGCCCTTGGCCATGGCGCAGTAGCGCTCGGCCACGCGCACCACCAGGCTCATGTTCTGTTCGATCAACAGCAGGGCCGTGCCCTGCCTGGCCACGGCGTTGAAGATCTGACCCAATTGGTCGACGATCACCGGGGCCAGGCCCTCGGTGGGCTCGTCGAGCAGGATCAGCGAGGGGTTGGCCATCAGCGCCCGGCCCACCGCCAGCATCTGCTGCTGGCCGCCCGACAGTGCCGTGCCCGGGGTGTGGGCACGCTCCTGCAGGATGGGGAACAGGCGGTAGATCTCGGGCACGGTCCAGGGGCCTTTGCGACCTTTGCCATTGCTTGCGGCACCGAGCAGCAGGTTCTCCTCCACCGTCAGGTTGGCCACGATGCGCCGCCCCTGGGGCACCACCACCACGCCGTTCTGCGCCGCCAGGTAGGGGCGGGGCCGGGGCAGCTCGCGCGCACCCAGCCGGATGCGCCCGCCCCGCAGGCTGGCCAGGCCCAGGATGGTGTTCACCACCGTGGTCTTGCCCACGCCGTTGCGCCCGATCAGGGCCACGCGTTCGCCGGGCTGCACCGTCAGGCTCAGGCGGTGCAGGATGTGGGCCGAGCCATAGAAGGCATCGACCTGTTCAAGGTTCAGCAAGGCGCTCATGCGGCACTCCCGAGATAAGCCTCGCGCACGCGAGGGTTGGCGCGCACGGCGGCGGGCTCGCCGCTGGCGATCACGCGCCCGAGTTCAAACACCGTGACGGCATCCGAGATGCCGAACACCACGTCCATGTCGTGCTCGACCAGCAGCACCGAGACCTCCCAGCGCGAGGTCAGCGCCTTCAGGTGGCGCGCCAGGTCGTGCGACTCTTTCACCGACAGGCCGGCCATGGGCTCGTCGAGCAGCAATACGCCGGGGCGGCCCACCAGGGCCAACGCCAGGTCCAGGCGGCGTTGTTCGCCGTAGCCCAGTTCGTCGGCCGTGATGTCGGCCAGGTCCAGCAGTTCGAGCTCGCGCAGCACCGCGTCGGCATCGGCGTGCGAGTCGGCCACGCCCATCTTGTGCGAGGCCAGTTCCACCTGCTTGCGCACCGGCATCTGGCTGAACACGCTGGTGCGCTGGAAGCTGCGCGACAGGCCGCGCTGGCGCCGCTCGGTGGCGCCCAGGGCGCTCACGTCCTGGCCTTTGAGGTGCACCGTGCCGCGGGTCAGGCGGCGGCGCCCGGTGATGGCGTCGATGACCGTGCTCTTGCCGGCGCCGTTGGGGCCGATCAGCCCGCGGATCTGGCCCGGCTCCAGCGTCAGCGAGACGCCGTCCAGGGCTTTCACGCCGCCGTAGTGGATGGCCACGTCCTCGGCCTGCAATGCGTATGAAGGGTTCATGGGGCTTTCTCTCCGTGCTCTCAGTGGGCTGCGGGGGCGGTGCGGCGGGCCGGCTTGGCGGCGCGCGGTCGCAGGAGTTGGCCCAGCGCACCGGCCAGGCCGGTGGGGGCGAACACGATGACGGTGATCAGGGCGATGCCGAAGATGGCCATCCAGTGGTTGGCGTAGTCGCCCAGCACGTCCTTGGCCAGGAAGTACACGACAGCACCCAGGGCCGGGCCCCACAAGGCCTTGTAGCCGCCCACCACCACCATCATCAGGGCCACGCCCGACAGGCTCCAGTGCAGGTTCTCGGGCGACACAAAGCCGGTGTTGAGTGCCGCCAGCAGGCCGGCCAGGCCGGTCACCATGGCCGACAGCGCATAGATGGCGGCACGCGGCACCAGGGTGCGGATGCCGATGAAGCGGGCGCGCTCCTCGTTGTCGCGCACGGCCTCGGTGATGGCGCCGAAGCGGGTGCGCAGCAGCAGCGTCAGCCCGGCCATCACCAACAGCAGCACCGCCCAGCTTAGCAGGAACAGGCCCTTGGGCTGCAGCAGCAGCGACAGTTCGACGCCGAACAGGCGCGCCGGCCAGTCGATGTTCATGCCGTCGGCCCCACCGGTCAGGCCGCGCGAGCGCGAGGCGCTGAGGTAGAACACCTGGCCGATGGCCAGCGTGAGCATGCCGAAGGCCACGCCCGGCACGCGCACGATCACCAGGCCGATCAGGAAGGCCCCCAGGCCCAGGCCCAGCAGGGTCAGCAGCAGGGCCAGCTCGGCCGGCATCACCTGTTGCTGCAGCAGCAGGCCCACGCCATAGCCGGCGCTGCCGAAGTACAAGGCATGGCCGAAGCTGACCATGCCGTTCTGGCGCAGCAGCAGGCCCACGCCCAGGGCGAACACGGCATAAATCGTGGCCTGGGTGAGCAGGGACAGCACGGTGCCCGAGCTGATCGACAGCGCCAGCGCAGCGCCGACCACGGCGCCTGCCAGCAGGCGAATCGGAAGGGAGTTGAAGAAGGTCATGGGACAGATCCAGGGAAATCCAGGAAAAAGGGGGTTCAGGTGCGGCTGCCGGCAAAGCCTGCGGGCTTCCAGATCAGCACGCCCACCATCACGGCAAAGGGCAGCAGCACGGCCACATCGGGCAGGTAGACCGCGCCCAGGGCCTGGATCATCCCGAGCACCATGGCGGCGATGAAGGCGCCGGCCAGCGAGCCCAGCCCGCCCACGACCACGACCACGAAGGAATCGATGATCACGTCGCTGCTCATGGCTGGCGACAGCGACAGAAAGGGCGCGGCCACCACCCCGGCCAGGCCGGCCAGGGCGGTGCCCAGGCCCACCACGCCGGCGCTCAGCACATCGGTGTTCACGCCCTGCATGGCGGTGGTCACGGGGTCGGTGCTGGCGGCGCGCACGAACAGGCCGATCTTGCTGAAGCGCAGCCACAGGCTCAGGCCCAGGGCCACGGTGAGGCCGGCGCCGATCACGGCCAGGCGGTAGGCCGGCACGGGGGTGCCCAGCAGGTCGAGCGAGGTGTTGAGCAGCTCGGGCACGGCCATCGAGAGGTTGCTCTTGCCCCAGACGGTCTGCACCACGTCCTCGATCACCAGCAGCAGGCCGAAGGTGACCAGCACCACGCTGAGCGGGTCGCGGTCTTGCAGCAGGCGAAAGCCATAGCGGTCGAGCAGCACGCCCAGCACCGCCATCAGGGCCGGGGCGGCCACCAGCGCGACCCAGAAGTTGCTGTGCGCGGCAATCGAGTAGCCCAGGTAGGCGCCCAGCATGTAGAGCGAGCCGTGGGCGAAATTCACCACCCGGCGCAGGCCGTAGATGAGGGCCAGGCCCGAGCACATCACGATCAGCAATGCGCCGTAGACCAGGCCGTTGAACAAGTTGATGGTCAGCATGTCGGCTTTCAGGGGGTCAAAGAGAGAGGGGGCAGGGTGTTGTCGGGCGCACCAAAAGCGCTCCAGCCGCCGTCCACCGGCAGCACCGCGCCGGTAACGTAGCTGGCCTGCGGCGACAGCAGGAAGGCGATCACGGCGGCCACCTCGGCGGGCTCGGCCAGGCGGCCCAGGGGCGTGCGCTGGGCGATGGCGGCTGCGTCGAGCGCACCCTGGCGCGCCAGCTCGGCGACCAGGGCGGTCTGCACATAGCCGGGGGCCACGGCGTTGACGCGGATGCCGGCACGCGCCCACTCGCAGGCCAGGGCCCGGGTCAGGCCGAGCACGCCGGCCTTGGCCGCGCTGTAGGCGTTGCGTGTGGGCAGGCCACCCAGGCTGGCGATGGAGGCCAGGTTGACGATGGCGCCGCGCTGGCCGCGGCCTGGGTTGGTGCTGGCGCTGGCGCTGGCAGGCTTGGCCAGCCAGTGCCGGCCCAGCGCCTGGCTCATGAGAAAGCTGCCGCGCAGGTGCACGGCCAGCACGCGGTCGAAGGCGGCGGCGCTCTGCGCCACGGTGGGGCCGGTCTGGTCGCCGATGCCGGCGTTGTTGACCAGGCCATCGAGCCGGCCGAAGCGGGCCAGCGCGGCCTGCACGGCGGCTTCCACAGCCTCGGCCTGGGTCACGTCGCAGGCCAGGCCCAGGTGCTCGGGGCCCAGCTCGGCGGCGCGCTGTGCGGCGCTGGTGCCGTCCAGGTCGAGCAGGGCCACGGACCAGCCCTGGGAGGCCAGGGCCTGGGCGCTGGCCCAGCCGATGCCCTGGGCGGCGCCGGTGATCAGCGCCACCGGGCGTGCAGCGACCGGCGCCCCGTTGGGGGCGAGGTGTGAACTCATGTTTGTCTCCTCTGGGAGGGTTGGGTGTGGCCGCCTTGGGGCGGCTCTTGTGGGCTCTTGTGGGCCCTGGCGGGGGCCTGGGGTCTGGGCAGATTGTGTTTTTCGTGCCCTGGGCGACCCATCACGATTGGCGCAAAAAGCAGGACAAATCGTGCATGGGTGACTCGGGGTTTCCCTAGGTTGCGCGCACAGCGGGCAGCGGGGGCACCGAAGGCAGGGCGGTGGAACGGATCAAGCGTGTCTCCTGCGCCGTGATCAGGTGGCCCGAGGCGGCCAGGTAGGCCGCAAAGTCGGGGTGGCTGTCACGCGCGGCGCAGCGCTGCTCGTAGTCGGCCAGGCTGTCGTAGCCCCACAGGTGCACGAACTGGTTCTGTGGCCCGACCAGGCTGGTGTAGAAGCCCAGCGGATGGCCCAGGGTCTGCAGCAGCACCGGCAGGGCCAGGCGGTTGAACACCTCCAGGAACTCGGGCATCTTGCGCAGCGCGATGGTGTAGATGCGGTGGTCCACCAAGGGTTTGGCGGGGGTGGACAGGGGGGGCATTTGCAGGTTCATGCGCGGGCTCCAGCCTGGTCGGCGATGTGGTGGGCGGTGACAAAGCCGAAGGTCATGTTGGGCCCGTGGGTGATGCCGGCGCCCGGGTAGTTGCCGCCCATCATGCTGGCGCGGTCGTTGCCCACGGCGTACAGGCCCTCGATCACGTTGCCGTCGCGCTTCAGCACCTCGCCGGTGACGCGGGTCTGCAGGCCATCGAAGGTGCCCAGGTCGCCCATCAGCACCTTGACCGCATAGAAGGGCCCGGTCTGCACCGGGGCCACGCAGGGGTTGGGGCGGTGCTCGGGGTCGGCCAGGTAGCGGTTGAAGCTGGTGCGGCCACGGCCGAAGGCCGGGTCTTCACCGCGCACCGCGTCCACGTTGTAGGCGCGCACGGTGGCCTCCAGGCCCGCCGCATCGATGCCGGTGGCGCGGGCCAGGTCGGCCAGGGTGCGGCCCTCGAACAGGTAGCCGTTGCGCAGGAAGCGGCCGATCGGCATCGGTGCCGGCTTCACATAGCCCAGGCCGTACTTGGCCAGCGTGCTCTTGTCGCAGACCAGCCACATGGCGGTCTCGCTCTGGCCCTCGCAGGCGCGGATCAGGGCGGCGCCCACGTCGTGGTACGAGTTGGACTCATTGGTGAAGCGCCGACCGTTGCGCAGCACGCCGATCACGCCTGGCTTGTAGCGGTCCAGCAGGTGCGGGAACACGCCGAACTCGCCCTGGCCGAAGGGCACGCGTGACACGGGCATCCAGGCGGCGCTGTCGCCAAAGCGGATGTCGGCCACGCCGCCCGCGGCCTCGGCCAGGCGCACGCCGTCGCCTGTGTTGCTGGTGGGGGTGGGCGACAGGTGCTCGCCGCCGCGCTGCACATGGGGGTAGGCCTGGGCGATGCGTTTGGCGTCATGCGGAAAGCCGCCGCAGGCCAGCACCACACCGTGGCGGGCGCGCAGCGTCTGGCGCCCGTGTTCGCCCTCGGCCACCACGCCTTGCACGCGGCCGTCCTCGATCAGCAGTTCGCGCACCGGGGTGCTGGTGCGGATGGGGATGCCGCGCTGCAGGGCCGAGTGCGCCAGCCGGGCCGCCAGCGCATTGCCGCTGGTGACCTGGATGCCGCGCCGGTACAGGGCCAGTTCCTTCAGGTGGGTGACCAGGCGCTTGGCCACGTAGACGAACGAGGTCAGTGACTTGGTGGCGCGGAAGAAGTGCTTCAGATCGGCGTTCGACGAGTTGAACATCATGCCGATGAAGGTGATGGTTTTGAGCGGCGGCTTGAGCCGGGCCATGTCGGCCCCCAGCGTGCGGATGTCGAAGGGCGCCGCCAGGATGGAGCGGCCGATGTCCACCCCGCCACCCACGTCGGGGTGGTAGTCGGGGTAGAGCGTGGGCACGAACTGCATGGCGGTCTCGCGCTGGAAGAACTCGACCATGCGCGGGCCGTTGTCCAGGAAGGCCTCGACGCTGGCCTCGTCATAGAACTTGCCGGTCTCGTTCATCAGGTACTGGCGCACGGCCTCGCGGTGGTCGGTGGCGTTCTGCTGGCGGCCGTGTGGGCCGAGTGGAATCCACAGCACACCACCCGACAAGGCGGTGGTGCCGCCGAAGACGGGTTCTTTCTCCAGCACCACCACCTTCAGGCCGCGGGATTGGGCGGTGATGGCGGTGGCCAGGCCGGCGGCGCCGGAGCCGACGACGATCAGGTCGCATTCGTATTGAGGGGTCATGGGGGTCTCCGGGGCGGGGGTCAGGCGGTCTGGTTGAAGCCGGGGCGGGGCACCATGTCCATCAGCATCGAGCTCATGCCGCCGTCGACATTGAGCTCGGCACCGTTGACATAGGCGCTGCGCGGGCTGGCGAGGAACAGCACCACGTCGGCGATGTCCTGCGGCTCGCCGATGCGGCGGCTGGCGGTGACGGCGGCACGTTTGGCCTCGAAGCCCGGTTCTTCATAAAACTTGGCCGACAGCGCCGTGCGGATCATGCCGGGGCAGACCGCGTTGCTGCGCACACCGCGCGGGCCCCATTCCACCGCCATCTGGCGCGACAGCAGCAGCACGCCGCCCTTGCTGGCGCTGTAGGCGCCGCTGCCGGTCTGCGGAAACTGCCCCGCGATCGAGGCCACGTTGACGATGCTGCCCGCGCCCTGCTCGCACATGGCCGGGGCGAACTCGCGCGCGCACAGCAAGTAGCCGGTCAGGTTCACGGCGAGCACGGTGTTCCAGTCGTCCAGGCTCACGCTTTGCAGTGGGCCGGCGCGCAGCAGGCCGGCGTTGTTGATCAGGCTCTGGCAGGGGCCGAAGCGCTGGCGCACGGCGCTGGCCGCCCGGGCCACGCTGGCCGTGTCGCTCACATCGCAGGGCACCACCAGGGTGTTGCGGCCGGTGGGGTCGATGCGGGCGGCCACGCCCTGGGCGGCTTCGGCCTGGCGGTCCAGCAGGGCCACCTGGGCACCGGCGGCCACCAGGCTCTCGGCGATGGCGGCGCCAATGCCGCTGCCCGCGCCGGTGACCACGCACACCCGTTCTTGCAGGCCCAGCCAGTCGCGGCCGGCCTCGGCTTCTTGCTTCATCTTGTCTCCTTGGTTTGACCCGGCGGATTGTTGGATTGCAGGCCGATTCCGCCTTTGACGATTCGGGCCAACAATTGGACAATTCGTGCAAATCAAGCCACCCTCTCCCGCATGTCCAGAATCATTCCCAACTACGCGCTGTACGGCGACCAGGACCCCCCGGGCTGGGAGGCCGGCTTCGATTTCGAATGGATCCCGCAGCGCTCGGTGCCCTACAACTTCGACATCAAGCCGCACACGCATGGCGCGTTTTTGCAGATCCTGCTGTTGCAACGTGGCGGTGGCGAGGTCTTCATCGACCACAGCCGCACCGAGGTGCAGGCCCCCTGCCTGCTGCTGGTGCCTGCACAGACCGTGCATGGTTTTCACTTCACGCCCGATGTCGATGGCCCGGTGGTGACGGCGGCGCAGCGCCCGCTGGAGTCGCTGGCGGCGGTGGTGATGCCCGAGCTGCTGCAGACCCTGCGCCGCCCCGCCGTGCTGTCGCTGCAGGGGCAGGAGCGGGCGCTGGACAACCTGATGCCGCTGTTTCTGGCGGTGGAGCGCGAGGCCCGGGCCTGCGCCCTGGGGCAGGTGGCGGCGGGGCTGTCGCTGCTGATGGCGGTGCTGGTGCAGATCGCGCGTGTGCAACAGCTGCAGCAGGGTGCCGGCCCGCACGCCAACTCGCGCAAGGCGCAGCAGATCGAGCGTTTTCGCAGCCTGGTGGATGCGCACTTCCGCCAACGCTGGCCCTTGCAGGCCTACGCCGAGCACCTGGGCATTTCACCGGGCCAGCTCACGCGCCTGTGCCGCGAGCTGCTGGGCCACTCCAGCCTGGAGGTGATCAATGCCCGCATCGTGCACGAGGCCCAGCGCGAGCTGGTCTACACGCGCAACAGCATCAAGCAGGTGGCCGACCACCTGGGCTTTGTGGACGAGGCCTACTTCACCCGCTTCTTCCGCAAGCACACCGGCCAGACCCCGCGTGAGTTCCGCACCCGCACGCTGGAGGCCATGGCGCCCGGTGGGGCAGGAGAATCACCATGACAAAGAGACCCAACCCTGAGTGGATAGATGACGACAACCCCGAATGGACCGATGAGGTTTTTGCCCAGGCCCGGCCAACGCATGAGGTGTTGCCGCAGTTGTTTGGCAAGGCCCTGGCCCAGGAGATGCTGAGGCCCACAGGCCTCCCCCGTCCCCAGCGACCCGAGGCGTGCAGCATGGCACAAGAGGTGGTTGAGCCGCACCCCAAGCCCTGATGGCTTCGACGCTAATCGATGCGCAGCGCAATCTTGCCGAACTGGGCGCCTGACTCCAGGCGTGCCAGAGCGGCGTGCACCTCGTCCAGCGGGTAGACGCTGTCGATCACCGGGCGCAGCAGGCCGCGCTGGCACAGGGCCAGCACCTGGGCCAGTTCGCCCGGGTTGCCCAGGGTGGAGCCCAGCACCTGCAGCTGGCGGATGAACACCCGGCGCAGGTCGGCCGGGGGTTGGTCGCCGGTGGTGGCGCCGCAGGTGACGATGCGCCCGCCGCGCACCAGCGAGCGCAGGGCGCTGTCCCACACGGCGGCGCCCACGTTTTCGATCACCACGTCCACCCCGCGCCCGTCGGTCAGGGCCATCACCTGGCGGGCCACGTCCTCGCGCTGGCTGTGGATGGCGTGGTGCGCGCCCAGGGCCAGGGCGCGCTGCAGCTTGAGCTCGTCGCGCGAGGTGACGATGGTGCGGGCCCCGATCAGGCGGGCCAGTTGCAGTGCGGCCAGCGACACGCCGCCGCCGATGCCGAAGATCAGCACCGTCTCATGGGCCTGCAACCGGGCCTGGGTGTTGACCATGCGCCAGGCGGTGAGGTGGTTCACGCCCAGGGCCGCGGCCTCGGCATCGCCCAGGGGGGCGGGCACCGGGAACAGGTTGGCCGCCGGCACGCTCAGGTACTGGGCAAAGGTGCCGTCGCGGTGCTCGCCCAGCAGGCTCATGCTGGCGCAGAGCACGGGCTGGCCGGCCAGGCAGAACTCGCAGCGCCCGCAGGTGATGCCGGGGTAGACCAGCACGCGCTGGCCTGGGCGCAGCCGGGTCTCATCGGGCCCCACCTCTTCGACCACACCGCAGCCGTCCAGCCCCATGATCTGGGGCAGTTGGTGGCGAATGCCGGCGCCGCTGTTGCGCATGTACAGGTCGACCTGGTTGAGCGTTGCCGCACGCAGGCGCACCAGCACCTCGCCGGGGCCCCGTGGGGGCAGGGGGCGTTCGCCCACGCTGACCACCTCGTTGCCACCGTGGCCGGTGATGAAAGCTGCTTTCATGGGATCTCCTGGGGCTTCTGGTCCTGACGTCAGATTCTGACGCAGCGCGCGGGCGTCTCAGCGGTGGCTGAACTCGGGCGCACGGCGTTCCAGGAAGGCGTTCATGCCCTCTTGCGCATCGGCGCTGGCAAAGCGGGCGTACAGGGCACGGCGCTCGAACAGGATGCCTTCGGACAGCGGGCCCTCGAAGGCCCGGTTGACCGATTCCTTGATGGCCATCAGCGCGGGCGCCGAATAGGCGGCCATCTGTTGCGCCAGGGCCAAGGCCTCGGGCAGCAGGCGATCGTCGGGCAGCACGCGCGAGACCAGGCCGCAGCGGTCGGCTTCGTCGGCGCTCAGGGTGCGAGCGCTCAGGCACATGTCCATGGTCTTGGCCTTGCCGATGGCACGTGGCAGGCGTTGTGTGCCGCCGGCGCCGGGCAGCAGGGCGAGCTTGATCTCGGGCAGGCCGAAGCGCGCGCCCTGGGCCGCCAGCACCAGGTCGCAGGCCAGGGCCAGCTCGCAGCCGCCGCCCAGGGCCAGGCCGGCCACGGCCGCGATCACGGGCTTGCGCACCTGGCGGATGGTCTCCCAGTTGCGGGTGATGAACTGGCTGTTGAGCATGTCCATATAGCCCGCGCCCTGCATCTGGGCGATGTCGGCCCCGGCGGCAAAGGCCCGGTCGTTGCCGGTGATGACGATCACGCCGATGTCGTCGCGGGCGTCGAAGCCGAGCAGGGCGGCGCCCAGGGCGTCCATCAGGGCGTCGTTGAGGGCGTTCATCTGGCGTGGCCGGTTCAGCCGGACCAGGGCCACCCGGCCCTGGGTTTCGCTGAGGATGGGGGTGTCGTCTTGCACCGGGGTCTCCTGCTCAATCCACATTGATTTTTTGCTGCTTGATGAGGGCGGCCAGGCGCTTGTTCTCATCGATCAGCAGCTTGCGGAACTCGGCGTTGTCGAGGTAGGCGGTCTCGCCGCCCAGGTCGGCGTAGCGGGCCTTGACGTTGGGCTGGTTCAGGATGGACGCCACCTCGCGGCCCAGGCGGGCCAGCACCTCGGGTGCTGTGCCGTTGGGGGCCCAGAGACCGAACCAGATGTCGAGGTCGGCGCCGGGGAAGCCCTGCTCGGCCACGGTGGGCACATCGGGGAAGAAGGGCGAGCGGCGGGCGCTGACGATACCCAGCAGCTTGACCTTGTTGCTGCGGATGTGGGGGAAGGCGATGCCGGGGTCGCAGACGAAGTCGGCCTGCCCTGACAGCACGTCTTGCAGCGCGGGGGCGGCGCCCCGGTAGGGGATGTGGGTGACGAAGGTGCCGGTGGCCACCTTGAACAACTCACAGGCCAGGTGGGGTGCGGTGCCGGCGCCCGACGAGGCGTAGGACATCTTGCCGGGCGCGGCCTTGGCCTGGGCCACCAGCTCTTTCACATCGCGGGCGGTGCTTTGCGGCTTGGCCACCAGGTACATCTGGGTGCGGCCTACGGCCACCACGGGGGTCAGGTCGCGCGAGGGCAGCAGGTTGGACTTGAACAGCCAGGGGTTGGCGGTCTCGACCGAGGTGGGGGCGATTAGCAGGGTGTGGCCGTCAGGCGCAGCGCGGGCCACTTCGGCGGCCGCGATGTTGCCGCTGGCGCCGGGTTTGTTGTCGACCAGCACGGGCTGGCCCAGGGCCTCGGCCAGTTGTTGCGAGATGAGCCGGGCCATCACATCCGTGGTGCCACCGGGGGCGAAGCCGACCACGACGCGCAGGGGCTTGCTCGGCCAGGCCGGTGTCTGGGCCTGGGCCAGACCCGCGCAGAGGAGGGTGCCGATCAAGGCCAGAGTGCTGCGGCGCAGGCCGCTCAAGGTGTTTGAAATCATGGTTGTCTCCGTGTTGGATGCGGGGCCTGGCCCCGAGTCAGAGTTGGCCTTCGCGCAGCAGCTCGCGCAGGCGGAACTTCTGGATCTTTCCGGACGGCGTGGACGGGATCTCCTGTCGCAGCACCAGCTTTTCGGGGATGTACTGCAGCGCCACGTGCTGGCTCTTGAGGAATTCGACGATGGCGGGCAGGTCGATGCTGTGGCCGGGGCGCGGCACGACCACGGCGCAGGCCCGTTCGCCCAGGCGCTCGTCGGGGTAGGCCACGATGCTGGCCATGGCAATCGCCGGGTGCTTGAAGAGCAGGGCTTCGATCTCGACCACCGGGATGTTCTCGCCGCCGCGGATGATCACGTCCTTGCTGCGGCCGGTGATGCGCACATAGCCATGCGTATCGATGCGGGCCAGGTCGCCGGTGTCGAACCAGCCCTGCGCATCAGTGCCATTGAGGTGGGGGCGCTTGAGGTAGCCTCCGAAGTTGGAGCAGGCGCGCAGCAGCAGGTGGCCGATCTGGTCGGGCGGCAGGGGTTGGCCGTCGATATCGACCACTTTGATTTCCACGCCGGGCAGCGGGCAGCCGTCGGTGTGGACCGAGCGCTCGTCCGCGTCGTCGAGCCGGGTCAGGGTGACGGCGCCATTTTCGGTCATGCCCCAGGCCGACACGATCTTGGCGCCGAGCGACTGGCGGGCCTGCTCGACCAGGGGGCCGGGGATGGGCGCACCGGCGCACAGAAAGCTGCGCAGCGTGGGCACGGGGGTGGCGCTGTCGATCACCGCCTTGGACAGGTCGCTCAGAAAGGGGGACGAGGCCATGGTGAAGGTGCAGCCCTCGCGGTTGATCACCTCGATGGCGGTGCGCGGCTCCCAGATGTCTTGCAGCACGGCGCTGGCGCGCAGTTCGATGGGCATCATCAGGCCGTACATGAAGCCGGTCTGGTGGGCCATGGGCGAGGCCATCAGCACCACGTCATCGGCGCCCAGCTGCAGTCGCTGGGCGTAGGGGATGATGTTGGCCAGGGTGGTGTTGGCGCTGTGCATCACGCCCTTGGGCTCGCCGGTGGTGCCCGAGGTGTAGATCAGCTGGGTGATGTCGTCGGGGCCAGGGCGCGAGCGGCTCAGCACGTCGGCGGCCTCGGGGCTGCGCTCCCACTCGGGGCCGCTGAGCAGGGCTTCGAAGCTGTTGGCGCCAGTGCCATCCACGATCACCAGGTGCTTCAGGTGCGGCAGGCTGGGTTGCAGGGCGCTGTGCATGGCTTCGAAGTCGAAGCCGCGGAAGGTCTTGGGCGCGATCATGACCTTGGCCTCGCCATGCTGCAGCATGAAGCTGAGTTCGCGCTCGCGGAAGATGTGCATCAGCGGGTTCATCACAGCCCCGAGTCGTGTGCAGGCCAGGTAGGTGAGGGTGAACTGCCACCAGTTGGGCAACTGGCAGGCCACCACGTCGTTGCGGCCCACGCCCAGGCGGGCCAGGCCGACGGCGATGCGGTCGGCCATGCGTGACAGCTCGCGGTAGGTGAAGCGGGTGGTCTGGGGCTTGGGCGCGCCGCCGCTGACCTGGACGGCGGTCAGGGCCAGCTTGTCCGGGCATTCGGCCACGCAGGCGGCCAGCGCGTCGTTGATGGTGCGGTCGTGCCACAGGCCTTGGGCCACCATGGTGGCACGCCGGGCGGGCAGCAGCAGGGCGTCGAATTCCATGTCTTGTCTCCTGGTTGGTTTCTTGTTGGAGGGCGCCCGCGTTCTGTGGCGCGGGTCGCCCTGGATGCGCTGGGGCTCAGGCGGGCACGGCCTGGCGGCCGGCGCGGGTGCGGGCCACGATGGTCTTCATGATCTGGGCCGTGCCGTCGCCGATCTGGAAGCCCAGCACGTCGCGCAGGCGCTGCTCCATGGGGCCCCGGTCGTAGCCGCCGTGGCCATGCATCAGCAGGCACTGGTGGATGGCCTCGTAGGCCAGCTTGGGTGCCCACCACTTGCACATGGCGGCCTCGGCGGTGTGGGGCTGGTGGTGGTCCTTGAGCCACAGGGTCTGCAGGCACAGCAGGCGCGCGGCGGTGACCTGGGTGTCGAAGTCGGCCAGCGGGTGCGACACGCCCTGGAAGGCCGACAGCGGTTTGCCGAAGGCCTCGCGCTGGGCCACGTAGTCCCAGGTTTCTTCGAGGGCCACGCGGGCCACGGCCAGCACCTGCAGGCCGATGAGGGCGCGCGAGAAGTCAAAGCCCTGCATGACCTGCACAAAGCCTTTGTTCTCGTCGCCCAGGCGGTGGCTGACGGGCACGCGCACATTCTCGAAGAACAGCGAGCCGCGCCCGATGGCGCGCTGGCCATGGCAGTCGAAGCGGTTGCGGGTGAGGCCGGGCACGTCGGTGGGTACCAGCAGCGCGGTGACGCCGTGGGCGCCGCTGTCCACCGCCCCGGTGCGACCGAACACCACACAGGCGTCGGCCTGGTCGGCCGCCGAGATGGAGGTCTTTTCGCCGTTGATGACGTACTCGTCACCCACGCGCTCGATGCGCAGGCGCAGGTTGGCCGCGTCCGAGCCGCCGCGGGGCTCGGTCAGCGCGATGGCGAACAGGGCCTGGCCCTGGGTGAGTTTTTCCAGCCAGGGCTGGACCACCTCGGGGCGGCCGTGCTCGGCCAGGATCTGGCCGTTCAACGAGGCCAGCAGGTTGATGTAGGACAGGCTCAGATCGGCGCGGGCGATCTCTTCGTGGATCACACCGGCGGCCAGGCTGCCCAGGCCCTGACCGCCGAAGCGCTCGGGCAGTTCGGGCGCGATGAAGCCCATCTCGCCCATCTCTCGCATCAGGCTGCGGTCGAGCACGCGGGTCTGGTCGCGCGCCAGAAAGCCGGGCGCCACGCGCCCGTTGGCAAAGCGGCGCGCGTGTTCGGCCAGCGCCTGCAGGTCTTCATCGATGTAGGGGTTGTTCATCGCGGGGCTCCCGGTCTTATTTGGCGTACTTGCGGAACTCGGGCTTGCGCTTTTCCTGCAGGGCTTTCACGCCCTCGCGCGACTCTTCGGTGTCGTAGTACAGCTTGAGTGCGTACATGCCCATGCCGGCAATGCCCGATTGGTGGGCGGTGTCCATGTTGAAGCTGCGCTTGGCGATGGCGATGGCGGTGGGGCTGCGCTCGCAGATGGTCTCGGCCCACTCCTGCACGGTGGCGTCGAGTTGCTCAGGGGGCACGCAGAGGTTGGCCAGGCCCATGGCAACGGCCTCTGGGCCGGAGTAGCGCTTGTTCAGGTACCAGATCTCGCGGGCTTTTTTCTCACCCACCACGCGGGCCAGGAAGGCCGTGCCGTAGCCTGGGTCCACCGAGCCCATCTTGGGGCCGACCTGGCCGAAGATGGCCTTGTCGGAGCAGATGGTCAGGTCGCAGATCGTGCACAGCACGTTGCCGCCGCCGATGGCAAAGCCTTGCACCCGGGCGATCACCGGTTTGGGCACGTCGCGGAGGGCGGTGTGCAGCTCTTCCATGGGCAGGCCGATGGTGCCGCGGCCGTCGTAGTTGCCGTCGTGGGCCGACTGATCGCCGCCGGTGCAGAAGGCTCGATCGCCGGCGCCGGCCAGCACGATGCAGCCCACCTCGCGGTCGTAGCCGGCCTTGTTCAGGGCTTTGATGAGTTCATCGCAGGTGGTGCCGCGAAAGGCGTTCATCTTCTCGGGCCGGTTGATGGTGATCCAGGCCACGCCGTTGCGGACCTCGTACAGGATGTCTTCGAATTGCATGTGTTGCTCCAAGGGGTGGGGTTGGGTGGCCGCTCAGCCGTGCATGGTCAGGCCGCCAGAGACGCTGATCACCTGGCCGGTGATGAAGGCCGCGTCGTCGCTGCCAAAGAAGGCGATGGCGCCGGCCAGGTCGTCGGGCTGGCCCAGGCGGCCCAGCGGGATGGCCTTCTTGAAGGCGTCGATCAGTTTCTCGGGGTTGGCGGCGCCTTCGGCCACGCCGGCCAGCAGGGCCGTGTCGGTGGGGCCGGGGCAGACCACGTTGACCGTGATCTGGTGGCGCGCGTGCTCGCGCGCCAGGGTTTTGCTCAGGGCCACCAGGCCGCCCTTGCAGGCGGCATACACCGCCTCGCCCGAGGAGCCGCCGCGGGCCGCGTCGGACGCGATGTTGACGATGCGGCCGCTGCCGCGCGCCACCATGCCCGGCAGCACCGCGTGGTGCATGTGCAGGGCGCCGGTGAGGTTGATGGCGATCAGGCGATCCCATTCGGCCGGCACCGTCTTGGTGAAGGGTTTGAAGATGTCCCAGCCGGCGTTGTTGACCAGCACATCAATCGGGCCGAGTTCGGCCTCGGTGGTGGCCACCGCGGCATCGACCTCGGCGCGCGAGGTGATGTCGCAGCGCACGGCCAGGGCCACCCCCCCATCGGCCTGGATGGCGGTGGCCACCTTCTGGGCGGCTTCGAGATTCAGGTCGAACACCGCCACCTTGGCACCGGCGCGCGCGAAGCGCCGGCAGGTGGCGCTGCCAATGCCGCCGGCGCCGCCGGTGACGATCACGGTCTTGTCTGTCAATCCTTGCATGTGTTTCTCCTGGATGGGGGCTTTGGCCCTATGCTTTCAATGAATGTTTGCATTTAAATACGTAAACATATGGACGTATTATGGGTTCGGTCTGTTGTGGGCTGCAATCCGGTTTCTGGCTGGAATAACTATGGAAAACCCTAGTAAAAATACCGATATCGCCCGCATGGAATTGGCCAACAGGTTGTTCTTTAGGCTCTATCAATGTGCAAACATGTTGCATAAAACGGGGTCGAGGGCGGTGGAGGATGAGGGCCTGACGACGCAGCAATGGGCGGTGTTGGGGGCTTTGTCGCGCCCGGAGGCGCAGGGCGGCATGAGCGTGGGCGACCTGGCGCGCTACCTGATGGTGAGCCGGCAGAACCTGTCAGGACTGATCAGCCGCATGGAGCGTGACGGGCACATCCAGACCGCGCCTGATGGGCGCGATCGCCGCTCGCGCCTGGTGACCATGACCGAGGTGGGGCAGCAGGTCTGGTCGGTGAAGGCTCAGCCCAAGATCCATGCCTATTACGAGCAGGCCCTGCACGACTTTTCGGTGGGGGACCTCACACACACCCTGCACTACCTGCTCAAGCTGCTGGACAACATGCGCGCGCTCGATGGGCTGGATGCGGCGGCAGACGAATCATGAAAGCGGCGGGGGTGAATGTGACGGCTTGATGACCGACGTCTAGGCCTATCCGTCGGTGTTGCTTGTGCACCCTGTTGCGGGCAAAAAGCTTGCAGACGGCAGTGAGACGAGGATGATCGGCGGGTTCTAAGAATCAAGAACCCCTGTCGTCGCCGACGCCCACGATGGGACCGTTGCGGCCGTGGCCTCCGCAGGCTGGCAGGGGTGCTCAGGGGATGTCATGCGTCTGGAAACCCGCTTCGCCGGGATCATTGCCTCGTGTTTTGTGTTCGGTATCTGCACGGCCGGCTACATCTCGTACCGACTGGAGGCGCGCCAGGCCCGTGAAGAGGTCAAGCAGAAGGCCGACATGGTGCTGGAGACGGCCATGGCGGTGCGGGCCTACACCTCGGAAGAGGTGGCCGTGGCTTTGCAGGCCCTGGACGACAAGGGCAGCTTCCACGCGGCCCAGGTGCCGTCTTTTGCGGCGCAGAGTGCCATGCGCCGGCTGGCGCAGAAACTGCCCGAGTACCAGTACCGGGAGAGCTCGCTCAACCCCACCAACCTGAATGACCGGGCCACCGACTGGGAAGTGGGGCTGCTGCGCGCCTTCCAGGCTGATCCCCAGCGCACGGAACTGAGCGGCGAACTGGGTGCGGGCCAGGACCGGCAGTACTACGTGGCGCGCCCGATCCGCATGGGCTCGCCCGCCTGCCTGTATTGCCACAGCACCCCGGAGGCGGCTCCAAAAGCCATGGTGGCGCGCTACGGCGCCGGCAATGGCTTTGGCTGGCGCATGGGTGATGTGGTGGGGCTGCAGCTGGTGCGGGTGAGCACGGCGCCGGCCGAGGCCAAGGCCTTCAACAGCGTGGTGGTGACGATTGGCTCGATCACCAGTGTGTTTGTGCTGGCCGCGGCGGTGATGCTGCTGCTGTTGCGCCGCCATGTGACCAGCCCGCTGGAGGCGCTGACCCGGGTGGCGCTGGCCACCAGCCTGGACAAGCCGCTGGACAAGGCGCAGGAGGAGGTGCCCCTGCCGCCGGGGCATGGCCAGTTCGAGGAGCTGCAGCGTGCGATTCAGCGCCTGAAGGCCAGCATGGACCATGCGCTGCGTCTGATCGAGCGGCGCCCGGCCGTGTCGGCAGCGCCTGTGCCGGTGCCGGTGCCGGCAAGCGCCTCAGCACCGGTGTCGGTGCCTGCATCGGCGCCGGGCGGGCCATCTGATGTGCCGCCCGTGGCGGGCACAGACCCTCGGAGCTGACCTCATGTGGCCCTTGATCACCCTGGCCCTGGCGGCCCTGTTGTGGCTGATGCAGGTGACGCTGGGCAGCGACCCCGAATTGTCGGGTTGGCTGGCCGAGGGCGCCTGGCTGAAGCCGTTGGCCATGGGCTTCAGCGCACTGGCGCTCGGGCTGGTGCTGCGCCGTCTGCTGGTGCACCTGCTGCGCGGCAGCCATCGCTTTCGCGTGGGTTCGGGCTCGGATCTGCTGCAGTCGGTGCTGTCGATGCTGCTGTTCGGCGTGCTGGCGCTGGTGTTCATGGGCTGGGGCCTGGGGCAGGATCTGGGCCGTCTGCTGGCCACGTCGGCGCTGCTGTCGGCCATTGTGGGCTTGGCACTGCAGCCGCTGTTGGGGCACTTGTTTGCCGGGGTGTCGATCGAAGTCGAGCGGCGACTCAAGGTGGGTGACTATGTGCGTCGCGACGAGCTGGAGGGGCAGATCGTGTCGCTGGGCTGGCGTTCGGTCACGCTGCGCACCGATCGGGGCTCGCTGGTGGTGATGCCCAACAGTGATTTCACCAGCCGGTCACTGGAGCTGGTGCCACGCGAGCAGCCCTACCGGCATCTGGTGCCGTTGCAGGTGAGCAGTGAGTGGCCGCCCGGCCAGGTGATGCGCATCGTGATGCAGGTGCTGGGCAGTGACCTGCCCGGCATCTGCAGCCACCCCGCACCCAGCGTGGTGCTGATGTCAAACGACCCCGGCAGCGGCACCTTGCGCTACGGGGCGCGTTTTTACACCACGCGCTTTCTGGACCGGGGCACGCTGTCCTCGGCCTTTCTGGAGCGCTTCTGGTACGCGATGTCGCGCGAGGGGCTGGCTTTCGAGACGCCACCCCCGTGGGCTCTGTGGCCACCTCAGGGCGAGGCCGCGCCTGCCAGCGACAAGGCCTCGGTGGCTTCAGAGGCGACGGGGCAAGCGCCTGGTGGCACGCCTGCCCGGGTGGTGCCTCCGGTGCCCGTCGGGGCGCGCACCACGGGGCGCCGTGGCCAAGGGGCCGCCCTGGATGCCGGGCGCATCGGCGGCCTGCATTCCTTGAGTGCGCAGGGCCGCGAGGCATTGCTGCAGGCCGGGCGGCTGCAGCACTTTGGCCGGGATGAACGCTGTGGCGGGCCCGATTTCAAACTCTTGCTGCAGGGGCGCCTGCGCGAAGTGCGACCCTGGAAGGACGAGGGCTCTACCGAAGCCGCCCAGGCAGAGTTGGAGGCCTTGCTGAAGGCGTTGGCTGAGCAGCCTGAGCCGGACGGCGTGGCCTGCCGGTTGGAGACGGCGGTGATGCACCAACTGGTTCAACAAGGCAGTCTGGTGCTGGGGCCGGTGGCACAGCGCCTGTGTGCCCGCCTGGGGGCGCTGACCGAGGACCCCTGGCTGGCCTGGCAAGCGCTGGCGCATTCGGTGGATGAGCCTCAGGCCCGGGCGGCCTTGCTGCAGCAAGCGCCTGCCGAGCGCTCGCGCACCCTGCACCCTGGCGCCTGGCTGGTGTCGGGGGCTGTGCTGGGTTTGACGGCTGATGCGCGTTACTGCCAGGCCAGCCAGGGCTGTACCCTGATGACCTGGCGCCCACAGGTGTTGCACGCGGTGCTGCAAGGCTTGTCGCAGGCCGACCAATGGGCCGTGGGCGAGTTGCTGGCCTGGCGCGCTGTCGGTGCCGATGGCCTGAGCGCCCGGCAGTGGGCGCACTGGTTGGTCTCGCCCATGCCATTTCAGTCGGTTTGAGCCACTGGGTGGGCTCGGGAACCTAGGGTTGTCCCGGAGGGGGTGGCATGAGTGGCACTTTTTGGGACACTGCCGGTCTTTTCCGCTCGTATGATGAACATCCGGCATGGCAGGCGCCCCCCCTTGGGGGCCCAGGGTGGCTTGTGGATGGCGGTGAACCTCAGCAGCCTTGGAGACCATTTTGGCTTTTCTGGACAACTTGAAGATCAGCACCCGCCTGGCTTTGGCCTTCGGGTATGTGGTGGCGCTGGCCGCGGCCATTGTGTTGGTGGGCGTGAGTCGCCTGGGCGATGTGGATCGCAGCTACCAAGCTGTGGGCAAGCTCAGCCGGGTGGAGCGTGATGCCTTGAACGGCATCGTGCAGGGCACCGAGGCTGCGGCGCGCAGCGCGCTGGTGATGGCCCAGGTGGATGCCGACAAGTCCAAGCTGGCCCAGTCGGCGCAGCAACTGGACGCCCAGTTGAAGGCTGCAACGGACGCCTCCCGCGAATTGAGTGCCATGGACCTGCCCAGCGCCGAGAAGGATCTGGCCCGGCGCCTGGGCGAAAGCGCGATGCGTGCCCAGACGGCCGTGCGGGCTGTGGCGGCTCAGTTGGGACAGGGGGACCACGACGGCGGCGTGCGCAAGCTGCTGGGCGAGGTGTTGCCGGCCCTGGACGGTTTGCGTGAATTGGGCGTGCAGATGGCCGACGTGCAGCGCCAGCGCCTGGATCAGAGCGTGGAGCAGGTCGACAGCGACATCGTGGCCACCCGCTACTGGATGCTGGCGATCGGGTTGTTGGCCGCCATCGTGGCGGTGGTGGCGGTGTGGTCCTTGCGCCGCAGCATCGTGAAGCCCTTGAACGACGCCTTGCTGATTGCCGAGACGGTGGCCTCGGGCGACTTGAGCCAGGAGTTTTCAACCGAGCTGGGCGGCGATTTCGGGCGCTTGCTGGGGTCTCTGGGCACCATGGAGGACACGCTGACCGATCTGGTGAGCCGCATCAAGCAATCGACCGATTCGATCGCGTTGGCCTCGCACGAGATCGACTCCGGCAACTCGGACCTGTCGCGCCGCACCGAAGACCAGGCGGCCTCTCTGGAGGAGACCGCGGCCAGCATGGAAGAGCTGACCTCGACCGTGCGCCAGAACGCCGAGCGGGCCCGATCGGCCAGTGGCCTGGCGGTGAATGCGTCGGGCATCGCGCAACGTGGCGGGCAGGTGGTGGACCAGGTGGTCAAGACCATGGACGCCATCAGCGGCAGCTCGAAAAAGATCGTGGACATCATCCAGGTGATCGAAGGCATTGCCTTCCAGACCAACATCCTGGCGCTGAATGCCGCCGTGGAAGCCGCCCGTGCCGGTGAGCAGGGGCGCGGCTTTGCGGTGGTGGCCAGCGAGGTGCGATCGCTCGCGCAGCGCAGTGCCGTGGCGGCACGCGAGATCAAGTCGCTGATCGGCGACTCGGTGGAGCAGGTGCAAAGTGGCGCCGATCTGGTCGGCCAGGCGGGCAACACGATGGCCGAGATCGTTTCGGCTGTGGGCCAGGTGACGGGTTTGCTGGCAGAGATCTCGGGCGCCCTCAATGAACAGAGCACCGGCATCGAACACGTGAACCAGGCCGTGGCGCACATGGACTCGGTGACCCAGCAGAACGCGGCGCTGGTGCAGCAGGCGGCCCAGGCGGCGGCTTCGCTGTCGAGCCAGGCGGCGCAGTTGCAGGCGGTGGTGGGTGAGTTCAAGCTGGATGCCGATGACGCGCCGGCAGTGCCCGCCCTGGGCCATGCCCAACAGCCTCGCCTGAGCGCGGCCTGAAGACCGCAATTTCGCCGTCAGACATTGAAAAAGCGGCCGCCCTTGGCAGGGACGGCCGCTTTTTTCATGGGCAACTGCTCGCTGCAGCAGATGCCGTAGCCGCTCAGGCGGCTTCTGCCAGCGATTGCAGGGCGGCAATGATCTGGGCGGTGCTCACGCCATCGGCTGCAGCCCACTGGCCTTGCAGGGCGTTCAGCGTGGCTTCGGGGCTTTGCTTGAGTTGCGCAATGGCCTGGCCCGCGGCCTTGGGGGCTTCAAAGCCGGTGCTTTGCAGCAGCAGCTTGCCCTGGCCATCTTGCAGCTTGAAGTAGAAGCGGCCGTCGTTTTCGCGGTATTGCTTGAAGCTGGGCAGGCTCACCTTCTCGGCCTGGGCGGCGCGGGCCGGACTGGCGCTGCTGCCCAGGCGGCGCAGGCCCACGGCCTGGCGCAGGTCGGCGATCAAGGCCGTGGACAGCTTGCGGGCCTTGGCGGCGCCGGCCTGCAGAATGTCTTCCAGCCGCTCGGGGTGGGCGATCAGGTCTTCGTAGGTGGCGCGCATGGGGGCCACTTCACGGGTCACGCGCTCCCACAGCAGTTGCTTGGCATCGCCCCAGGCAATGCCGTCGGCATAGGCCTGGCGCAGGGCCTGGGTTTCTTCGGCGCTGGCAAAGGCCTGGTAGATCTGGAACAGGGCCGAGCCTTCCACCTCTTTGGGCTCACCGGGCGCGCGTGAGTCGGTCAGGATGCCGGCAATCAGTTTGCGCATCTGCTCGGGCGGGGTGAACAGCGGGATGGTGTTGTCGTAGCTCTTGCTCATCTTGCGGCCGTCGAGGCCGGGCAAGGTGGCAACCGATTCCTCGATCAGGGCTTCTGGCAGGACCAGGTGCTCGCCATAGAGGTGGTTGAAGCGCTGGGCCATGTCGCGCGCCATCTCGATATGCTGGATCTGGTCGCGGCCCACCGGCACCTGGTGCGCCTTGAACATGAGGATGTCGGCGCCCATGAGCACGGGGTACATGAACAGGCCGGCGTTGACGTCGGCATCGGGGTCGACACCGGCGGCTTCGTTGCGGTCAACCGCTGCCTTGTAGGCGTGGGCGCGGTTGAGCAGGCCCTTGCCGGTGACGCAGGTCAGCAGCCAGGTCAGCTCGGGGATCTCGGGGATGTCGGATTGCCGATAGAAGGTGACGCGTTCGGGGTCCAGGCCCGCAGCCACCCAGGTGGCGGCGATTTCGAGCGTGGAGCGCTGGATGCGCGCAGGGTCGTCGCATTTGATGAGCGCGTGGTAGTCGGCCAGAAAGTAGAAGCTCTCAACACCCGGTTGGCGGCTGGCTTCGATGGCCGGGCGAATCGCCCCCACATAGTTGCCGAGGTGAGGGGTGCCGGTGGTGGTGATGCCGGTCAGGACGCGCTTGATGCTCATGGCGGAAACAGTTCGGTTGCAGTCAACAAAAAACAGGAAGGGGGGGGAGGCGTCAGCGGAACAGGGCGGAAGCGGGGCCGACCACCAGGGTTTCGATCACGCCGTAGCCGATGGCCATCAGGGGGCGCAGCCACACGGAGCCGACCACGCCGGCCACCACCAGGCCCATCACGATGAAGAAGCCCCAGGGTTCGAGCCGGGCCAGCCATTGGGCTTGCTTCCAGGGCAGCAGGCCGACCAGGATCCGGCCGCCGTCGAGCGGGGGCAGCGGAAACAGGTTGAAGGCCCACATCACCAGATTGACCAGCACGCCGGCGCGGGCCATCTCGAGGAAGAAACGTTCATGGATGCCGGTGCCCGCCAGCAGCACCAGCACCAGGGCCCAGAGCATGGCCTGGGCGAAGTTGGCCGCTGGGCCGGCCAGCGCCACCCAGATCATGTCGCGCTTGGGGTTGCGCAGGTGGCTGAAGTTGACGGGCACAGGCTTGGCGTAGCCAAACAGGAAGGCCCCCGAGGTGGCAAAGTACAACAGCAAGGGCATCACGATGGTGCCCATGGGGTCGATGTGGCGGGTGGGGTTGAGCGAGATGCGCCCCATCATGGCCGCGGTGTTGTCACCGAAATACCGGGCGGCATAGCCATGCGCTGCTTCGTGCAGCGTGATGGCGAACAGCACCGGCAGTGCGTAGATCAGAACGGTCTGGATGAGGTCGGAAAAGGAGTTCACGGCGGCATTGTCTCAGACGCGCCGAGGTGCGGCGCGGGGCAGATTCGTCACAACCCCAGTGCGGCCAGGGACCCGCGCCCCTCGCGAATCACCACGGGCTCGTCGCCCTGGTCGATGGGGGTGAGGTCGACCACGGTGGTGGGCTCGTGCGGGCAGGCACCGGCATCCACCACGGCGGCCAGGGCCTTCTCGTAGCGGCTGCGGATCTCGGCGGCATCGTTCAGGGGTTCGGATTCGCCCGCGGGGATCAGCGTGGTGGCCAGCAGCGGGGCGCCATGCAACTCCAGCAGTGCCTGCAGGGCCTTGTGTTCGGGCACCCGCAGGCCGATCGTCTTGCGCTGGGGGTGGCTGACGCGGCGTGGCACCTCTTTGGTGGCTTCCAGGATGAAGGTGTAAGCGCCAGGCGTTGCCGCCTTGAGCAGACGGTACTGCTTGTTGTCCACCTTGGCGTAGCTGGCCAGTTCGCTCAGGTCACGGCACAGCAGGGTCAGGTGGTGTTTGTCGTCGACCTGGCGGATGCGGCGCATCTGCTCGGTGGCGTTGCGGTCATCCAGCTGGCACACCAGGGCATAGCTGGAGTCGGTGGGCACAGCGATCACCTCACCGGCCTGCAACAGGGCCACAGCTTGCTTGAGCAAGCGGGGTTGGGGGTTGTCGGGGTGAACTTCGAAGAATTGAGCCATGGTGTTTCTCTGGGTGCTCAGACCTGGTCGGCTTGGCGTGAGGGAATGTGCCCTTCACGCAGCGTGAGCCAGGCGCCGGCGGCACCGGACAGGGCGATCAAGGCGATGCCCGTGAGCGACCAGGTGTCCGGCAGGTGGGAAAAAATCAACCAACCGCCCAGCATGGCAAAGCCGATCTGGGCGTAAAGGTAGGGGGTGAGGATGGCCGCAGGGGTTCGGCTGTAGCCCAGGATCAGCATGAAGTGGCCTACGCAACCCATCAGACCCATCAGCAACATGCCTGCCCAGGCTTGCCAGGGCAGGTTGGCCGCCCAGACAAAAGGCAGCATCAAGGAGGACAGCAAGGTGCCGACCCAGCCTGTGTAGAAGTGCATGGTCAGCGGATCTTCAGTCCTGGCCAGGCGACTGGTGACGATCTGAAAGGCCGCATTCGTGCTCACCAGCCCCAGAGGCAGCAGAACGGCCCAGCCACTGCTGCTGGCGCCGCTGGGGCGGATGATCAGCAGCGTGCCCGCAAAACCCATTAGCACGAGCAGCCACCGCAGCACCGATACCTTTTCGTGCAACACGATGGCTGCCAGCACGGTGATCACCAACGGAGCAATCATGACGATGGCGGTGAATTCGCCCACGGGCATGTGTTTCAGACTGAAAAAGGCGAACATGCTGCTGCCCATCAGCAGCAGTCCTCGCAAGAGCTGGAACTTGGGGTTGGCCGTCTTCAGCAAGGCCTTGCCCCGGGCCGGCAGGGCGACCAGGGTGGTGGCGACGGCCTGCGAGGCATAGCGAACCCACAAGGCCATCATCAAGGGCACGGAGGCGCTGATGAATTTGGTGGTGGTGTCCAGCGTGGCAAAGCAGGCCGTGGCCGCGATGGCCAGTCCGATGCCCGCCAGCATGCCGCGGGGCGTGTATCCCGAAGCCAGACTCACGATGTCGCTCTCACTGGATCCGATCGGCAAGCAGTTCCCAGACCGGCGTCAACTTGCCCGGCAGGTAGGGCAAGGCGCCCAGGTCGGTGTGGGATTCATCCGGGCTGTGGAAATCGCTGCCGCGAGAGGCGGCCAGACCAAACTCAATGGCCATGTCGGCATAGGTCAGGTACTCTGAGGTGGAGTGACTGCCTGTCACGACTTCGACGCCCTGCCCGCCATGGGCCTTGAACTCGGAGAACAGCGCGTACTGTTCGTTGGCCGTGAAGCGGTACCGCCCCGGGTGGGCAATCACAGCCACCCCGCCACCGTCGGTGATCCATTGAATCGCTTGCTGCAAGTTGGCCCAGCGATGGGGCACGTAACCAGGCTTCCCCTCGGTGAGAAAGCGCCGGAACACCTCACCGGTGTCTTTGCAAACCCCTGATTCGACCAGGAACCGCGCGAAATGCGTGCGTGAAATCAACTCGGGATTGCCCACGAATCGCAGTGCCCCCTCGTAGGCATTCGCGATACCCACTTTGGCCAACTGATCTGCCATCTCCCTGGCGCGTTGTTCGCGGCCCCCTCGGGTCAGGTGCAGTCCATCGGTCATCCGGGTATCCGTTGCATCGAAACCCAGACCCACGATGTGGACCGTTTCCCCGGCGAAGGTCACAGAGATCTCGACGCCTGTCAGGTAGCGCAGCCCCAACTCGCGCGCGGCAGCTGCCGCACGCAACTGCCCACCCACTTCGTCGTGATCAGTCAGGGCCCAGAGTTCAACGCCATTGGCCTTGGCTCTCGCAGCCAGGGCTTCTGGGGTCAGGGTGCCGTCTGAAACAACGGAATGGCAGTGCAGGTCTGCGTTGAGGATAGAAGTAGTCACAGGCCCATTTTAGGGCGCGCGCGCCTTTTCTCGCCGGCCCTTGTGGCCAGAGGGGCTTGGCGCTCATGCGTTGCAGGTGAATGCGGCACTGCGACTCTGGCTGCGAGCGCTTTCTGGGTGCGGTGTTTGCTGCTCTCTATATATAGAGGCCGCGACCCCACACCTCAGGGCAACCAGCACGCTGAAGTGGGCTTGGCAGCACTGTGTGAATCCTCTGCGCTCCATAGGGGATGATTTGATACTAAATAACCAAATTGGTAACATGGGTATTAATGAATTCTGTGCCGATTCATCTTTCCGCCGCATTTCTCTGTGTATACTAGCGGGCTCGACTGCACAGAACAGTGCTCTACGAGTGGCGGAGGTGAGAAGCCTCTGGTGCTTGGTTGGGTTGGTTGTTGTGAGTGGTTTGAGAAGTTTTCTGGTTTTGAGTTTGCTGCTGTAAAAAGCGATGTATAATTCGAGGCTC
>NZ_KB906276.1 GCF_000381265.1 Curvibacter lanceolatus ATCC 14669 | reverse complement strand
CGCCTCGGCCAGTAGCCGCTTGAGCTTGGCGTTCTCAGACTCCAGCTCTCGCAGGCGTTGGGCCTCCGAGACCTGCATGCCGCCGAACTTGGCACGCCACTTGTAGAAAGTCGCATCACTAAAGCCGCCGTTGCGGCAGAGTTCCTTGATAGGCATGCCTGCCTCAGCCTGTCGAAGGAACCCAATGATCTGTTCCTCGCTGAATCTGCTCTTCTTCATATCCGTCATTCTCCAGTTGGTTGACGGACTTCACTAACTTCAGGTTGGTACGGCTGGGAGGGGGCAGGTCAGCAGGCACTGCCGATTGCGCCTGGAACGCAGTTGCACTACCTCGGCCCCCATGACATTCAGCGGCTTTACAGCATTGCGAACGACATCATTCGTCTGAAGGGCGAAGGAGAGTTGCCGAGTTCCTATACCTTCTACTACCCTGATTTGGTGATGACGCGTCGACAGGGCGACGTTTGGGAACAGTCTGCGACCATTGAGACGCTGACGGCGCCTTACATCATCATCAAGCACGCTGCAATCGAAGGGCATTCAGCAGGCTACGTCATCTACTACAACGCGCCTGCATCCTGCCCAGAGGAGTTTGAATATTTCCTAGATAGTCTGTCCAGATTTCAAATGCTGGAGTCCGGCGAGCGAATCTTGCTGCGCATCACCCACTCAAATGCACAGAACGACCTCAAGTCGGTCTTTCTCATGGCGCAGAAGAAGTACGTGAAGGCTTGGGGCTTTGACCCGGCACGCGAAGCGATCCTGAGTCAAATCCAGATCGAGCGGATCACGAGTGTTACCAGCACCTACAACCCGGGAGATATGGGATGGCGGGAATGAAAAAGCGGACGCATGGTCCGTCGCTCTACTATGCGAGCGACAAGAACGTTTTCGACGCGCTGAACCAGCACAAGGTGGATACGCCGACTGTCGTAAGGCTGTTTCAGCGCCGTAATGTCGTGGTTAGCAAGAAGACGCCGAGAGACGAACTTGCGAAGTACTTTTCCACATTGACTCACGACTACTACGACCACAAGGAGATTGCTGCAAGGCTAGGAGTGGCAGTGAGGCGGGAGCGTACCACGTCGATGGATGTGTCGGGGGTTGGAGATACCGAAGAACTGCATGGCGTCGTCGAGCAGTTGAAAAAGGAAATGGAAGCGAGCGGCGACACAGTCCAGGTCACGCGCGATGGCGACAACTTCACCATCCGGGTTCAATATTCGGAGGTCGACTACAAGCGCAGTGAGTTCTCTCAAGTCCAGGTTCGCGACGGCACAATCGAGTTCGTCAAATCTGACGTTGGTTATGTTGTGCGCAATACGCAGAACGACTACCTCAACGGAGTCCGGGAAACGTTGCTCGCCAAGGTTGAGAAGACAACATCTGAGCCATTGACCAAGGTGGTCGTCGCACTTTTCGACATTCCGTCAGCCAAGTTGCGTTCTAAGTTCTTCCACGAACTGGCAAGCTCTTTGCCAAACTTTGTGCGGCGCGATGTGACGGACGTGTACGTGTTTAAGGCCAAGCCAGATGCGGAGGATGATGAAGATGAGGCAGGCGGCGACGAGAATGGCTCGGAGACTCATGTCGAGAGGGTCTTCTTGCGCGGCAGTGGCGTTAGTCGCTCTGAGATATTGAATGAACTGTTGGATGAAGAGGACTATTACATCATCAAGATGGGATGGACCGCGACGGAACTGCTAGGTGAGGGAAACGTTTACGACATCGAGGCTGGATTTGCCGATCCCAAAGACTGCACCGGCTTTTCTTTCATCTTGAGCGGTGTATACCCCTTGGAAGAGGGCAAAGTCTCAGCAAGACGGCGACCGCCCCACAAGCACGAGATTGACGCCCTGTCGCGCGTCATCGAATCGAAGGCAAGGGACCTTGTGGCTAAGCTTCGGTCGGAGTTTTTGGCTGCGGAAGCAGGGAGCGAGTAATGCAAACCAGGTACAGGTGGTTTCGAATTCAGCTCCCTGCTCGGGCGCGGGACTTGGCGGCGCTTGTAGCCACACGTCCATTTGACGCGACCGCGACTTATGGTTTCGCGCGTGTACTTGGTGGTGTCAATGGCGCATCGTACCGGTTCCTATGGCGATCGCGAGTTGTAGTGACGAAGCTAGATCCGGAAGGACTACCGACTTACGAGCAGATAGAAAGCGTCAGCTTCACTGACTTTGCACTTGTCGAGGTTGGCGATCTGACCTTCCTCCGTGTCGAGAACCCGGGTCGGAATGTTCGTGACCTGCTTAACGCACTTGAGACTTTGGCGGGAATGGGCTTCACGGTGAAGCCGATAACCTTTGACAAGGGTCAACCTACTACTGTGTTTAGTTCGGTCGATGCCTCCAAACTCGTTGGCTTGAAGGTTGTAGGAGCGGTACTCACGGACGACTTGGTGGCTCGGATGGAGTTCGCGTCTAAAGAAGGGATGGTGGTTGAGAATATGACCGTGCTTGATGGCCTGAAGTACAAAGTCGAGCATGCTGTGTTCGAACTTGTGCTAGGAGGTCTGAAAGGTCAAATCGCCTTCGCCGCGAATGGGGCAGTGAAGATCAGTGGTCAGGTCGCGCCAAAGCTAGTTAGTTTGGTGGAGGAGGACTTGCACCTGTTCGTTTGAATAGCCCGGGGCGCTGGACCTGCAACTGCCGGCATGTCCAGACAAGCTTTCCAGAACCTTCTCAAGCTGAAGGGCGCGCGGGAAACTCGTGATTGAGCACCTCGGCCAATCGGCCGCCAGTCCGATGTCTGCTTGGGAAGACTGCAGACATTCGTCGCAAGCGTTTGAATGGCACAGGTCAGCCTATTCCAGCCAACTTCATCCGCCACGCAAGTCCAATTGCCAACTCGCCCCGAGTTGCCCAGTCCGATTCGCCTGCTCCTGCCGAAGGAGGCAATCAGCTGCCTCAAAACCTCCCGCCCAAACCGCTAGACTCACCACCGGTAACCTGCCTCGCTCCACGAGTGACGGCCAAGGCGGTTCCTCCCCCATAGTCGCTGCAGCCCGAAAGGGTTGGTGCTGGTAACACCTAAGAAAAGTGGCGCAACCTCTCCGTCATGAGGTTCTTTCACGTCAGAATGCGTGGCGACGCCCATGGGGCGCAGCTGAGTTTTCGGGACGGGATGACCAGAACGGCAACGCCTGGTGCACGGCTTTTCACGTGTTACTAACATCCCGTCCACCCCATGCCCGTAGTAAGGCGCAAGGTGGTTTGCAGTCTCGTCAAGGAGCCTGGAAATGCCTACCTTCTCCCCCCGGCACAGCAGTCGCGCTGCTGCCGCCCCCCATCCCCCTTGTCACCCACCCGCCCCGGGCGCAGCAGGCTTTGGCCTTTGTGCAGCGTGGAACAGCACCTGTTGTGCCGGGGCGGGGCACCCACGCGGTGCCTTGGCCCTGTCGACCCATCGGCCCAGCCTCAACACGGAGGCTGCGCCATGAACCCCTTTCAACCCAACAACCTACTGGCCGGTAAAAGAGCCCTGATTACCGCTGGCGCCAGCGGCCTGGGCCTGAGCATGGCGCAGGCCTTCATGGCGGCGGGCGCGCGCGTGATGGTGTGCGATGTGGATGCCGCCGCACTGATCGAGGCTGCAGGGCATTGCCCTGGCCTGGAGACGGCACTGGCCGATGTGTCGGCCGAGGGCGATGTGGCCCAGCTGTTCCAGGCCGCGGACCAGCGCCTGGGCGGGCTGGATGTGTTGGTGAACAACGCGGGCGTGGCTGGGCCCTCTTGCGGGGTGGGGGCCATCACGCTGGCGGATTGGAACCGCACCCTGGCGGTCAACCTCACTGGCCAGTTTTTGTGTGTGCGCGAGGCCTTGCCCCGGCTGCGGGCTGCACAGGCCCAAGGTGGCGGCGCCTGCATCATCAACCTGTCTTCGGCAGCCGGCCACCTGGGCATGCCGGGGCGGGCGGCGTATTCGGCCTCCAAATGGGCCGTGGTGGGGTTCACCCAAACCCTGGCGCTGGAGCTGGGGCCCGAGGGCATTCGCGTGAACACCCTATTGCCCGGTGCGGTGGATGGCCCGCGCATCCGCGCCGTGATCGCGGCGCGGGCCCAGGCCACGGGCCTGCCGGTGGATGAGGTGGCGCGGGCTTACACCGGGCAGTCGGCGCTGAGGCGTTTGATCTGCCCGGCGGACATCGCCCACATGGCGGTGTTTGCCGCCAGCGACTGGGCCGCCGGCGTGACCGGCCAGAGCCTGGTGGTGGATGGGCTGACACAGGCCCTGAACTAGCGCGTCGCGTTCTTCTTCCTCCTCTACCTCTTCTTCTTCACTTCAAGTCAGAAGGCCCCCGCACCGGGGGCCGGGGCCGCGCTTTGCCCAAAAATCTTTCTCGGAGACTCATCATGAGCCAGCACTCCAAAGTCATCATCACCTGCGCCCCCACGGGCGCCATCCACACGCCCAGCATGTCGCCCTACCTGCCGGTGACGGCGGCGCAGATCGCCGACGCGGGCCTGGAGGCCTTTGAGGCCGGGGCGGCGATCCTGCATTTGCACGCCCGCGACCCGGTGGACGGGCGGCCTTCGCAAGACCCGGATCTGTTTCGGCCGTTTCTGGAGCAGATCAAGGCGCACAGCGATGCGGTGATCAACATCACCACCGGCGGCAGCCCGCACATGAGCGTGCAAGAGCGCATGCGCCCGGTGTTGGCGTTTGCGCCCGAGTTGGCCTCGCTGAACATGGGCTCGATGAACTTTGGCCTGTACCCCATGCTGCACCGCTTCAAGCACTTTGAGCACGCCTGGGAGCAGCAGCACCTCGAGGCCAGCCGCGACCTGGTGTTCAAAAACACCTTCAAAGACATCGAAACCGCCTTGCTGCTGGCGGGCGCCCGGGGCACGCGCTTTGAGTTTGAGTGCTACGACATCAGCCACCTGTACAACCTGGCGCACTTTCTGGAGCGCGGGTTGGTGCGGCCGCCGCTGCTGGTGCAGTCGGTGTTCGGCATTCTGGGCGGCATTGGGCCCGACCCCGAAGACCTGATGCACATGCGGCGCACGGCGCAGCGCTTGTTGGCCGATGGCTTTTGCTGGTCCATCCTCGGCACGGGGCGGCACCAGCTGCGCCTGGCCACCATGGGCGCTGCCATGGGTGCCCATGTGCGGGTGGGGCTGGAGGATTCGCTGTGGGCCGGGCCTGGGCAGCTGGCGGTGTCGAGCGCCGAGCAGGTGCGCCGCGTGCGCGAGGTGCTGAGTGCGCTGAACCTGCAGGTGGCCACGCCCGACGAGGCGCGGCAGATGCTGGCCCTGAAGGGGGCTGATCAGGTTGATTTCTGAAGGCAAGGAGTCACCATGAACACCCACTTTGCAAATGCCGCAACACCGCAGGCGGCCTTCTCTGACGCCGATGCCGATGCCGTGGCCGCCCTCACGCCCTTGCTGTTCAAGCGCCTGCTGCCCCTGCTGGTGCTGGCCTATGTGATCAGCTTCATCGACCGCACCAACATCGCCCTGGCCAAGCAGCACATGGCGCTGGATCTTGGCATCTCGGCGGCAGCCTATGGCCTGGGCGCGGGCCTGTTCTTCTTGAGCTATGCGCTGCTCGAGGTGCCCAGCAACCTGGTCATGCACCGCGTGGGCGCGCGCTTCTGGATCACCCGCATCATGATCACCTGGGGCCTGTTGTCGGCCGGCATGGCCTTTGTACAGGGCGAGGCCTCGTTCTATGTGATGCGCCTGCTGCTGGGCGCGGCCGAGGCGGGGCTATTCCCCGGCGTGATGCTGTACCTGACCTACTGGTTTGGCCGCCAGGAGCGGGCCCGGGCCACGGGCTATTTCTTGCTGGGCGTGTGCATTGCCAACATCGTGAGCGGCCCCCTGGCAGGCGCCCTGCTGCAGCTCGACGGCCTGGGCGGCTGGCATGGCTGGCAGTGGATGTTTGTGATCGAGGGCCTGCCCGCCGTGGCCCTGGCCTGGGTGGTGTGGCACCACCTGCCCGACGGGCCCGACACGGCCCCCTGGCTGAGCCCGGCGCAGCGCAGCCTGCTGCGCCAACACCTGGCCGCCGATGCTGCAGACAACGCACCCGAAGGCCACGGCCATGCGCTGATGCAGGCCCTGCGCGACCCGCAGATCTGGCTGGCGATTGCGGTGTACTTTTGCCACCAGATCAGCATCTACACGGTGATCTTCTTCCTGCCCGGCATCATCGCCACCTACGGGCAGTTGGGCCCGCTGCAGGTGGGCCTGCTCAACGCCATCCCCTGGGTGGCGGCCGCCGCGGGCGCCTTCTGCCTGCCCGGCCTGGCCACCACGCCCGGGCGCTGCCGGGGCCTGCTGCTGCTGGGTTTGCTGGTGATGGCCTTGGGTCTGCTGGTGGCCGCCTGGGCCGGGCCGGTGGGGGCCCTGGTGGGCTTCAGCCTCACGGCGCTGATGTTCTTTGTGGTGCAGTCGGTCGTGTTCTTGGTGCCCAGCGCGCGCCTGTCAGGCCCGGCCCTGGCCGGGGGCATTGCACTGGTCAACACCTGCGGGCTGCTGGGGGGCTTTCTGGGCCCCTCGGTGATGGGGCTGATCGAACAGGCCACGGGCAGCACGCGCAATGGGCTGTTGCTGATGGCGGGGCTGCTGGTGCTGGCGGCGGGGGTGAGCCTGGGGTTGCGCTGGGGGCGGGGGCGCTGCGCCTTCTCAAGTGGGCCGGTTGTAGCTTGAAGATGAATGCGTCTTTGCCATGGAGGGCCCGCCATCTGGTCTAGACGATCATGTTGATGTCCGTTTGGCTTCTGGATGGGCATGCGCACGGCCATGCCGTCGAGGTGCGTGTGTCAGGGCAGTGTTCGATGCAACTTGGAGAGCCATGACATGGAACATGCCCCCCGCGCTTTCTGCGAAGCGCACATCCGATAGGGGATGGATCGATGCAGGCCCTGAGATCATTGATTGCCGTTCTGCTACTGGCCCTGGCCTTGGCCTTGGTCGCCCATTCGGGTGACGTGGCGCCTGATTTCGGGGATTGCAGGGTGGCGCCGGACCAGGCTTTCGAACCCCGGGCATCACCACCCCGGCTCAGGCTCGATACCCGACATGCCAAGCTTCTCATGCGACCCAGTTGCGCGAGGCCGTCAAGAGCCCGGCTGATTTTGCAGGGCATTACAAGCTGGCCATGTGGGGGTGCGGCGCAGGCTGTGTGATGGCGGCCGCCATCAACACCAGAAGCGGCCGGGTGGTGTTTGTGCCGTTCACGGTGTCGGACTGGCCCTTGGATGTGCAGGAGCCCCTGAGTTACCGTCAGGACAGTTGCCTGCTCAAGGTTCAAGGCCGACGCAATGAGGCCCAGCAAGGCGGGTACTTTTATCGCTTTGATGGGGGTGGGTTCCGTTCTTGGAACACGCTCGAAGCCGATCGAAATGAGTGTGGTGGACGCGGGTCTTTGCTGCAGATGAGCGGTCTTCGGCGAGAAGTCGGGGACGTTTCGCAGCGAAAGACCTGCTCCGCCATCATTCGGCCGGCGTTGGCTGGGCATGGTGTTAACCCGCGTTCGGGTTGCTGAGTCCGGCTGCCTATACATTTCGCTACAAAATACATGTACTTACATCATCTTTGCAAACCCCCACATCCATGCTGTCGCCCATGCCTCTGTTATTCATTTGGCCCTTGCGCCGCTTTCTCGAGGCTCTTCGGGCATCCTGCGTGAGTCTGCGAAGTTCTCTGCTGATGGCGATTCTTCTCGCAACAGCGGGCGTGATACAGGCAGCCACGATCCACACGGTGGCTGGCAACCTGATCCCTACCGGCTTGGCGACCAATGTGGGGATTGGTGCCAGCGGCGTTGCCATGGACGCTTCCGGCAATGTCTATTTTGCTGACAGCAGCAACCACGCAATCCGTAAGGTGTCTGTAACCAGCGGCATTTCGACGGTGGTCGCCGGCACAGGGCTTTCGGGCTACTCGGGCGATGGTGGGCAAGCGCGTTCGGCGCAACTGAACAGTCCTAAAGGGATTGCGATCGACAGCGCCGGCAACATCTACATCGCGGACACGAGCAATCATCGGATTCGGAAGATCGATACCAATGGCGTCATCACAACGATTGCCGGGACAGGCACGGGCACCTTCGGTGGCGACAACGCGGCGGCGACTTCGGCGCGCGTCAATTCGCCTCAAGGTGTTGCGGTCGATGGCTCGGGCAATGTCTACATCGCCGACACCAGCAACAATCGCATCCGCAAGATCAACACCAGCGGCACCATCTCCACGGTAGCGGGCAACGGCACAGGAGGCTACCTGGCCGACAACGTGGCGGCCACCTCCACCCGGATCAATGCCCCCCGCAGCGTCGCCCTGGACAGCTCGGGCAACTTCTACATTGCCGACACGAGCAACAACCGTATCCGCAAGGTCAACTCCGGCGGAACCATCACCACCGTCGCGGGGACCGGCACGGCCAGTTTCAGCGGCGATGGTGGTGTAGCCACCAGCGCCACTGTCCGAGCGCCGCAGGCCATCACCTTCGACAGTGCCGACAACCTCTACATCGCTGACACGACCAACCACCGTATCCGAAAGGTGTCTTCGGGCACCATCACCACCTTGACGGGTACCGGGGCTGCCGGCTACAGCGGCGACGGCGGGGTGGCGACCAGCGGACAGATCAGCAGCCCTTCGGGGATCGCGGTTGACAGCTCCGGTAACGTCTACATCGGTGACACCGGCAATCTCCGGGTCCGCAAAATCAGCAGTGGGTCGATCACTACTTTTGCCGGGACCGGCAGTGCCACCTATGGCGGCGACGGTGGTCCGGCGAGCAATGCCCAATTCACCAATCCACAGCTGGCAGTTTTTGACGGCGCAGGCAACATCTATTTGTCTGACTCCGGTACCCATCGCATCCGCAAGGTGTCAACTTCCGGAATCGTGACGACGGTTGCCGGCACCGGCGTAGCGGGTTACAGCGGAGACAATGGCCCCGCCACCAGCGCCCAGCTGAACACCCCGCTGGGCATCGCCTTGGATGCCGCTGGCAACCTCTACATTGCTGATGGCAACAACAATCGTGTGCGCAAGGTGGATACCTCAGGCACCATCACGACATTTGCCGGCAACGGGACGGGTTCCTTTGGTGGGGACAACGGCCCTGCCACCAGCGCGCAGCTCTTCGGCCCCTTTAGCGTACTGGTCGACCAAGGCGACGTCTTTATTGCCGACACGGGCAACAACCGGATCCGCAAGGTGGACGCGGGCGGCACCATCACCACCATCGCAGGCGACGGCACGGCCGGATTTGGCGGCGACAACGGGCCTGCGATCAATGCGCAGTTCAATACGCCTCTCGCCCTCGCCGCGGACAGCGCCCACAACCTGTACATCGCGGACTACAGCAATGGCTCTATCCGCAAGATCGTCGGTTCCACCATATTCACGGTTGCCGGCAACGGCGCCAATGGCTATGGCGGCGACAATGGCGCAGCCACCAGCGCGCAGCTCAATTCACCCCGCGGTCTGGTGGTGGATTCGGCCGGCAACCTCTTCATCGCCGACACAACCAACTCGCGTGTGCGCAAGGTCGATACCAATGGAATCATCACCACGATCGCTGGTAACGGAAACGCCGTTTTCAGTGGCGACGGTGGCCTGTTGGCCAGCGCTCAGGTCAGTACGCCGCAAGCGATTGCCGTCTACCCAGGTGTGGGCCTGATGTTGGCGGACACCGGCAACCGGCGCTTCCGGGTGATCACCAATGCTGATGCTCCGGGTGCGCCCACGTCGGTGGTTGCGGTCGCGGGCAATGCCAGTGCCTCGGTCTCCTTCTCCGCACCCGCCACCGATGGTGGCTCGGCCATCACCGGCTACACCGTCACCGCGACGCCTGCGCACGGCACGGACAGCAATGCCGGCAGCACCAGCCTGAGTCACCTGGTCACTGGCCTGACCAACGGCGTTAGCTACACCTTCAAGGTGACGGCCTCAAGCATTGCCGGACCGGGGCCGGCCTCCTCCGATTCGAACAGTGTGACGCCGGCGTTTGCAAATGGCGCCTGCGGTGCGGCAGCCAACATCACGACGGTGTTCATGCCGAGCGGCAACCTTTGCGCGTCCGGCACGGCCAGTGTGGTGAGCAATGCTTCGCCCTGGGCCTGGACTTGCAATGGCGTTAATGGCGGCACCACGGCCAGTTGCACCGCGCCGACTGGCCAGACGGGCTCTGGATCGGGATCGACGCGAGTGGTCGTTTCTGGCAGCGGGTGGTCGCTCGATCTACAGGGGAGCACCAATGGAAAGCCCAACACGGCCGGTGCCATTGGCCTCAGCGGCAACTTGAAGTCGCCCGGCGACCCGGCACCTGCGGGCTTCACCTTCCCTCATGGCCTCTACGATTTCACGCTCACGGGCGGTGCAGGGCCCGCCACGGTGGTCATCTCATATCCCTCGCCTTTGCCGTCTGGCACCGTGTACTGGAAATATGGCAAGACCTCGCCCTCGGACGCGCCGCACTGGTTCCAGTTTCCCGGGGCGGTGATCAGCGGCGATCGCCTCTCGATCACGCTAACCCTCACCGACGGTGCGTTGGGTGACGATGACGGAACCAGCAATGGAGTGATCGCTGATCCTGGGGGCCCAGGTGTTCCGTCGAGTGTGGATGGCGTACCCACGCTGTCCACTTGGGCCTTGATGGTGATGGGCCTGCTTCTCTCAGGGCTTGGCGCCCATGCAATCCGGCGTCACTCAGCTGTGTAGCCACGCAGACCCGGGCTTCGGGTTCATCCAGCCTGGTTCGACTCCGTGCATGTGAACGCAGATGGGGCTGTCGAACAGGCCAGTCTCAGGGGCACCGATCATGATCTGCAGTCTCGTCTGCACGGACAGCAGTGGGCCGGTGGGGGGCCTTGCAGGGGCTAGGGCCTCCCGGCGCTGATTGTGCTGGTCAACATCTGTGGGCTGCTGGGATGGGCCTGATTGAGCAGGCCACGGGCAGCACGCGCAACGGGCTGTTGCTGATGGCGGCGAGGTGAGTGTGCTGCTGCGTGGGGGAGTACCCGCTGACCCACGTCCAAGCTGTGGCTATGGCACTCATTTGATCAATGCCCAGGCGCTGCGCAAGGTGCATTCGACTCGCCTCAGGCAGCGCTGCATGATTGATCGCATCTCGGACAGCAAACCCCTGCTGCCGCCGCCCCTCACCTCACCCTCACCACCACCTTCCCCTTCGCCCGCCCAAGCGCCAGATACGCCAAGGCCTCCTTGGCCTGGTCAAAGGCAAACACCTTGTCGATCACGGGCCGGATGTGCCCGGCATCGAGGAGCGCCCCGATTTCTGCCAGCTGTTGCCCATCGGGCCGCACGAACAGAAAGCCATAGTCCACATCGTGTTTTTTGGCCAGCTTCAGGATCTTGCGGCTCATCAGGCTGAAGACGATTTGCAGGATGACGTTGAGCTTTCTCGCCTTGGCAAAGGCCACATCCAGGGGGCCGATGAGCGAGACGATTCGGCCCCCGGGCTTCAGGATGGTCAGTGACTTCTCGATCGCGTCGCCCTTGACGGTGCCCAGCACGGCGTCGTAGCCGCTCAGCAGTTGCTCGAACGCCTGCTTTTTGTAGTCGACGATTTCGTCGGCCCCCAGGCTGCGCACGAGTTCGACGTTGCCTGTGCTGACGGTGGTGCCCACCTGGGCGCCCAGGTGGTGGGCCAGCTGGATGGCCAGGGTGCCGATGCCGCCCGAGCCGGCGGGGATGAACACCTTCTGGCCGGCTTGCAGGTTCATGCGCTCTGTCAGGGCCTGCCAGGCCGTGAGCGCCACCATGGGGATGGCCGCGGCCTGAACGAAGTCGAGCTGGGCTGGCTTCAGCGCTGCGGCGCTTTCGGGCACGGCGGCCAACTCGGCGAGGCTGCCTCTGCCCGTGTCGAACAGGCTGGCATACACCTCGTCACCGGGTTTGAAGCGGGTCACGCGGGTGCCAACCGCCACCACCACGCCCGCCAGATCGCTGCCCAGGGTGGCGGGCAGCTTGAAGTGCAGCACGGGCTTGAAGGTGCCCGCAGGCACCATGTTGTCGATGGGGTTCAGGGCGGCGGCGTGAACTTGAACCAGGATCTCGTCGGGCTGCAGCGTGGGTTGCGCCACATGCGAGAAGCCGATGTCGGGCGATTTGCCGTAGCGTTTGAAGGTGAGGGCTTTCATGGTGGCTGATGGGGCCCCGAAGGCGGGCTGGGGCGCGGCCTCACTCGCAATGCGGTTGGGCTCGGTGGGGTGGTTGGGGTGGGGGTGGGTCATGAAGCCTCTGCCCTCAGTTCGCCAGAAAGGCCAGGGCCTTGGGCACGAAGTCTTCGTGGTACTGAAAAATGCCACCGTGCCCGGCATCGGGGTAGATGATCAATTGCGCATGGGGCAGGCGCTTGGCCAGGTCGTACGAGTTGCTGCTGGGCACCATGCGGTCGTCGTCACCGTTGGCCACCAGCACCGGCTGCTGGATGGCCGAGAGGTCGGCCGGCCGCTTCTGGCCCCAGGCGGCCAGGGCCTGCAACTGGGCCACGTAGGCCCCGATGGCGATGTTGGCGTCGCGCTGCTCGGTGCGCTCTTGCAGGCGGGCCAGAAAGGCCTGGCCGGCCTCGATGCCTTTGGCGCTGCGCGTGAAGAATAGGTACTGCTTGGGGTCTTGCCCGGTGAGGGTGGCCCGGATCAAATCGTAGTTGGCCACACCGGCCACGGCGCTGATGCCCCGGCCCCCGGCAGGGCCCGTGCCCGCCAGGATCATCTTGCGAACCCGCTGCGGTGCCTTCAGCGCGATCTCTTGCGAGATCATGCCGCCCATCGAGAAGCCGAACAGATCGACCTGCTGCAAGCCCTTGGCCTCGATGAAGCGGATGGCGTCGTCGGCCATCTGCTCGATGGTGTTGGCCGGGGCGCCGGTAGAGGCACCCACGCCCCGGTTGTCGAAGGCGATGACGTGGTGCCTGGCGGCCAGGCCGTCGACGACGCGCGGGTCCCAGTTGTCGAGCACGGCCGCCAGGTGGGCCAGCAGCAGCACGGGCGTGCCGCCGTTTTGCTGGCCGAGCTCTCGGTAGGCAAAGCTCACATCGCCGGCCGTGATCTGTTGCGTGGGTACGGTCTTCCACGTGGGCTGCTGCGCCGGCCGGGCTGCGGTTGGCGTGGCCGGGCTGGGCAGCACTTGTGCTTGTGCTTGCGGCGCCGCCATCACGCTGGTGGTGGCCAGCAGGGCCGACAGCGCCAGTGCTTGGAGGTTTGATTTCAATCGCGGGTGTGACATGGCGCTGTTCCAGGTGGTGGGGGCAGGGGCGAGTACGAGGACAAGGGCCGGCGTGCTCAGGCCTGGGGCTGGTAGCGCTCGGCCGCGCGGGCCTGCCGGATGTCAGACAGCAGCCCTTGGCGGGCGCCGTCCAGCGCAGCCCAGCGCTCGGCCACATGCAGGGGCGGGATGGTGACCAGCTCGCGGCGGTCGTAGCCGATCAGGGCGGCGGTCACCAGTTCGTCCACGTCCATGACCTCGGGCAGGGTGTTGACGTCAATGCCGGCACGCTGCCAGATCTCGGTGCGCGTGGCTGCGGGCAGCACGGCTTGCACATAGATCCCCTTGGCAGCCAGCTCCACGTTCAGCCCCTGCGACAGGAACAGCACGAAAGCCTTGGTGGCGCCATAAAGCGTCATGCCCAGCTCGGGGGCCAGGCCCACCACCGAGCCGATGTTCACGATGGAGCCGGTGCCAGCCTGCACCAGGCGCGGGGCGATGGCGGCGGCCAGGCGGGTCAAGGCGGTGGTGTTGAGGGCAATCACCCGCTCGATGTCTTGCGGGCCTTGTTGCAGAAAGTGGCCCGTTTGGGCCATGCCGGCGTTGTTGATCAGGATGCCGATGCGGCTGTCGTCGCGCAGGCGGGCTTCGACCTGGGCCAGGTCGGGCTGCTGGGTGAGGTCGGCCTGCAGCACGTCGACGGCCACCTGGTGCCGCTCGCTCAGCTTGGCGGCCAGCACATCGAGCCGGGGCTTGTCGCGGGCGACCAGCACCAGGTTATGGCCACGTTGGGCAAAGCGTTCGGCATAGACAGCGCCGATGCCGCTGGAGGCGCCGGTGACGAGCACGGTGGGGAGGGGGGTGGCGGGTGTGGTGGTGAGGGTGGTGGTCATGTGCGAAGGCTCCTGGCAAAGAGGGCCGGGTGGTTTTTGGCCCGGCGGGGTTGGGTTGGCGGTCATGGTTCAGCGCCTGAAAAGGGCTGCCATGGAGCAATGATGACGACCGTAATCTAAAAAGTCAATATTTTGATGATGGTCGACATCAATATAGAATGACCGCCATGCAAACCCCCCCAAGGCAGGCCCACGATGAAAGTCTCCAAAGCGCAGGCGCAGGCGAATCGGGCGCGTGTGGTGGAAACCGCGTCTCAGCTGTTTCGTGAGCGGGGGTATGACGGCGTGGGGGTGGCCGATCTGATGGCCGCCGCGGGTTTCACCCATGGCGGCTTCTACAAGCAGTTCGCCTCCAAGACCGACCTGATTGCCGAATCCACGGCTTGCGGCATTGCTCGCACGGTGGCGCTGACCGGCAACGGTGTGGACGCCGCAGAGTTCGTCAGGCAGTACCTGTCGCGCCAGCACCGCGACAGCCGCGGCGCCGGTTGCACCCTGGCGGCCTTGGGTGGGGACGCAGCGCGTCAGCCCGATGAGGTACGAGCCTTGTTTGCGGCGGGCATCGAGAGTTTGGTGGCGGCCCTGAGCCCGCGCAGTGGCGCCGATGCCGAGCCCGAGCAGGCCCGCTCATCACGCGCTGCCACCCTCAAGCTGCTGTCGACGGCGGTGGGGGCCCTGATCATGTCGCGGGCCTGCCCCGACGATTCGCCGCTGGCCGAAGAAATCCTGACGGCCAGCCGCGACGCCATCCTGGCATCGCTGGGGCCTGTTCAAGCCCCTGATGCCCAAGATGGAGTGGATGCCCAGCAGGGGCCAGATGCATTGAATGCGCCAGGGGCCCCTGAGGCTCCCGAAGCAGCCCCCAACGCGGCCCCCGTGGCGGCCCCCTGACCGAGCCCGGTCTTGTGTCACCGACTGTGAGATGTGGGGCAGCCAGCGAACCGCCAACAGACTGTGGCCGTCAATCCCGCCCCGCCTGTTCAATCGCTGAGGCGATCGCGTCGGGGTCGGTGAACCACACTTCATGGCTGCCGCTGCACTCGATGTAGCGAAACAAGCCCAGCCGCTCTGACAAGCGAGGGTGCCAGCCCAGACTCTGCGGAAGTGCGGTGTCCATGCGGCAGTTGACATAGCTCTTGGGCAGCGGGCAGGCGGCCATGGGCTGGCTGAGCGTGATCGGGTCCTGGAAGGTCTTGTACGGGTGTGGGTTCAGGCGTTCGAAGGCGCTTGTCGCCAGCGCCAGATCGGCGTCGTTGATGAAGGCCTCGCGCCAGATCGGAAAGGGCAGCATCACGGCGCCACCGCTCTGGGCGGCCACCTGGTCAAAGAGCGCGGTGTAGTGGGGCGGCACCAGATCGTTCAGGCACTCGCCGGGTTGCGGCACAAAGGCATTGACGTACACCAGCCGTGCGATGCGGTTCGGCCGCAGATCGGCCACTCGCGAGATCACCATGCCGCCGTAGCTGTGGCCCACCAGGCGCACGGCGCTCAGCTCATGTTGGTCCAGGAAGGCCGCCAGCGACTGCGCGGCGTCCTCCAGCCCGGTGGTGCGGCGGTCGTCTGCGGGGCGATTGCCGGCCAGCGTGGGGCAGTGCACCGTGTGGCCGCGCGTGCGCAGGCGCTCGGCGGTGGCCTCAAGCTCGGCGCCGGTGTGCCAGGCGCCATGGACCAGCACATAGGTGTCGGTGGTCATGGGTTCTCTCCAGGGTTGTTGAACATGCACCGCAGATCGTGGCAGGCCCCCCCCGGGGCGGATGGTCTTGGCGTGCCAGGGGGCTGGCCGCTGCGTGCCAGGGGGCCCTTGGCCCAGCGGCGACGGATCAGCGCTCGGTCCGCAAGGCCGAAGGCAGATGACCGAGATGACGGCGGCACAGCCGCGCAAAGTGGGAGGCATCCAACAGGCCTACCCGGCGGCCGATCTCGCTGGCGCTCACGTGGCGCAGGGCCGGGCTGGCGAGCATCTGCCGGGCCACCGCAAGGCGCTCGGCCATGAGCAACTGGGCAAAGGGGGTCTGGGCCGTGGCCAGCGCGCGATGCAGGCTGCGCACCGAGCAGCCAAGGTCAGCCGCCACCTGCGCGGCGGTGAGGCCGGGCTCGGCCAGGCGGTCACGCAGCACGCCCTTGGCACGTTCGGCCAGCCCGGCAGGCGTCGGTGTTGGCGGCGTGCCGCCACAGGCCAGTGAGAACAAAGCGCCGAGCTGGTCGGCCAGCAGTTCGGCGGGCAGCGGAGGCGCGCTGGCCATGTCGGGCCGCCAGGGCCGCGCGAATGCGGCAAGCGCCGCGCCCCAGCCTGTGCTGTCGGCGCGAAAAGGCCGTGCAGTATGGGCCTCGGGCTCGGCCAACCAGCGTGCCAGCCAGTCCAGTGGCAACTCCAGTGAGACGGTGCTGGGCCCGGCCGGAAAATCAAAGTGGTAGGGCCGGCGCGCATCCACCAGCACGAAGTCGCCCGGGCGCATCAGCGCTTCGCGACCGTCTTGTGCCACGCGCCAAGCGCTGTCGTGGTTGCCCAGCAAATAGGCCACCCGCTGGCCGCCGCGGGCGATGCCGCGAGGGGTGCGCCACACCCGCTGAGCAGCGCCCTGCACCCAGTTCACGCCCACGGGGCCGAGCGGCGCCGAGACCAACTCGCCATGAAACTGGTGGGCGTCGCCGCTGGCCTCCATGGCAAGAAAGCCCTCGGAAATCGCGCCCACCCAGTAGTCCAGCCGGTGGGCGGCAGGCACGGCGTCCGTGCTCCATCGACGTGGATCGGAAACAGGGGGGAGTTGGCTGATGGACACGCCCGCAGTGTGTGGCGCCGACGCACGCCTGCATAGCGGGATTGCCCGATGAGCAAAAAGCCACCGGGCTGTGAAGCATGCAGTTCGCCACCGGCCAGCGAGGGCCCGGTGGGTTGCAGAACCCGGTATCGACCAACCATCAGTTCGAATGCCTCAGGCAGGATGCTGATCGTCGCGAATGCGCTCCTGAAAGTCGATGTGGCCCCGGTCCTTGGGCTGGTCGTGGGTTTGGCGGGGCGCAACGGCTCCGGCTCGGTGCCTCAATCCAACTGGATCCCGCTGGCCGCCACCAGCCCCTTCCAGCGCTCCTGGTCCTGCAAGACCATCTTGCCCAGGGTGGCGGCATCTTCGTGGCGCAGGTTGATTTCCATGCGCCGGGCAGCCTCCAGCATGCCCGGGGTGCGCAGGGTGTTGCGGATGTTCTGGCCCAGCTGGCCGAGCACCGCGGCCGGGGTGCGAGCGGGAGCGAACAGACCGTACCACTCGACCAGTTGCAGCGCGGCCAGGCCGGCTTCGGTGAAGCTCGGGGTGTCGGGCAGGGTCGGCAGTCGGCCCGGGCTGGTGACGGCCAGGATGCGGATGCGGCCGCTGCGATGGAGGTCCAGCAGCGTGGGCAGCGGATTGAAGGTGCAGGCCACCTGCCCTGCCATCAGATCCTGCAGGCCGGGGGCCACGCCGCGGTAGGGCACGTGGGTCAGCGTCAAGCCGGTCTCGCGGGCCATCTGCACCCCCAGAAAGTGGGGGGCACTGCCCAGGCCGGGGGTGGCGTAGGTGGCCTGGGCCGGGTGGGCGCGAGCCCATTGGACGAAAGCCTGCAGGCTGGTGATGCCCGAGGCCCCGTTCACGGCCAGGGCAAAGCAGTGGTCGCCCAGGCAGGCCAGCGGCACCAGGTCTCGCTGGGCATTGAAGAGCGGTGTCTTGTACAGCAGCGGGGCCAGCGTCAGCACGGACGAGGGTGTCAGCAGCAGGCTGCTGCCGTCGGCCGCAGCCTGCACCGTGGCTTGCACCGCCAGCTGTCCTGCAGCGCCCGATCGGTTGTCGACGACGTAGACCGAGCCCGGGTCTTGGGATTGGCTGGCCAGCGCCCGGGCCAGGCTGTCGGCCGTGCCACCCGGTGGAAAGCCGACCAGGAGCTTGCGGATGCTCCGGTCCCCCTGCGCGTGGGCCGCCTGGGTGCCGCCCAACAGGGCGGCCATGATGGTTTGCAGCAGCTGCCGGCGCTGACGTGGAAGTGTGCTCATGGATGGGCTGGGATGGATGAGGTTGAACAAGAGCGCCGCCCCTGCGGCCCTGGGACGCCGCGGGGACTGCTGGCAGGGGCAGTGATCAGAAGCGATGCCGGATGCCCACCGCGAAGCTATGCCCGGTGGCATTGACGAGTACAGGCGTGGCTGCCTGCTGGCGGGTGCGTGTCTGGTCTTGCGAGGCCAGCACGTAGACCTCGGTGCGCGCCGACAGGTAGTGGTCGTAGCCCAGGGTCAGCACCTTGCGCGACACATTGCCGCCGGCGGCAGTGGCGGTCACGGCGGTCGGGGTGTTGCCAGTCGTGCGTGACCCATAGCCCGCCAACCATCGGCCTGCCCCGATGGGCAGGCTTGCGCTCAGGTCCCACACCCGATAACGCACGGCCTGAGGAGCGGCGGCAGTGCCCCGGTTCTGGGTTTGGCCCAGATGCCCAAACACCTTGAGCGGACTGAAGTCGTAACTGGCGGCCCATTGCCAGGCGCGGGTGTCATTGGACGAGGTGCCGTCGGCGAACGTCACCGGGTTGCGGTTCACGCTCTGCCAGGCCAGCGACGAGTTGAAGGCGCCCTGGGCGTAGGCCAGGCGTGCGGCGCTGTTGGGGCCGCCCAGGTTTTGGGAGGCTGCGTAGGCCAGCGAGCCCGACAGCCCGGCGCGCACCGGGCTGTCGTACACCACCGAATTGGCCCATGCGGTACCGCCTGACAGGGGCGAGCCGACAAAGGTCAGCAGGTTGATGGGCGAAAACGTGGTGCTGTCGCCCAAGGCATTGCTGGTGACCGAGTTGGTGAAGAGCAATGTGGTGATGTTGCCCAGGCGCACCCGTCCCAGCCTGGCGTCGCTCAGCCCCACCCAGGCTGCACGCGAGAAGTACGGGTCGGCGGCCACATTGACGGGCGCCGGCAAGGCATCACTGCGGCCGGCCGCACCCGATTCATTGCGGATGAAGGAGGACAGTTCGAAGATGGCTTGACGACCCTCGCCAAGGTCTTCCTGGCCGCGCAAGCCCCAATTGCTCGTCGACAAGCCCCCACTGAGTTGCTTGTTGACGGGCTTGTCGAGCGCATTGACACCCGAGGGACTGGTGACGCTGCCAACGGCGGCATCGATGACGCCAAAAATCTGCACGCCAGAAGCTGGCGCTGTCTGCGCCTGAGCCTGCCAGGGCAGGGCCCCGATCAGGCCCAGCATCAGGGCGGGCGCGAGTTGGGTGGATGGGTTCATGGTTTTGTCTCCTGTTGTTGGTGAAAGGCGCGCACGATCCCCAGCCGGTGCCAACACCGGCTTGATCGCTTGGGTTGAATGGGGGGGCGGGCGCCCGGGGCCGAGCCGCGCCGGGCCCGGCCCGTGTCAGGCCGGGCCGGGAAGCGAGGCCGGCTGGGCCGCCTGCAAACTCTGCAGGGCGCCTTCGGTGCTCAGGGGCTTGCCGGCCGCGGCCCACCAGCCACTGCGCACCTCCTGGACGACGCAGCGGGTCATGGGCCTGAACCCTTCGCCCCCAACACGGACGACCGCCTCGGTGAGGGCCGCCATCAATTCGGGCACCTTGTGCTCGGGCAGGACGCCTTCGAGGATCTTGACTTCAATGAATGGCATGGAATTCCCCTTATAAAACGGTCGCCACAGATTCGAATGGCAGGCGAGGGCCACGGGGCCGCAGAGACTCGCGGTCGCCGTACCCCAGGTTGATGAGGAAGTTGCTGCGGTATCGTCCATCAGGGAAGAATTCCTGATCCAGCGCGGCGTTGTTGAAGCCGCTCATGGGCCCGCAGTCCAGGCCCAGGTGCCGTGCGGCCATGATGAGATAGGCACCCTGCAGACTGCTGTTGCGAAGGGCAGTGCTCTGGGCGAGCGCCGGGTCGTTGGCAAAGCCCAGTGCGGCTTGTGGGGCGTGTGGGAATTGCGTGGGCAAATGGTCGAAGAACCTTGAATCCAGCGCCACGATCACCGTGACAGGGGCCGAATCGACCTTGTCGACATTGCCGGGGGCCATGCAAAGTCGCAGACGTGCCTTGGCTTTCGCGCTGTGCACGAAGACGTAGCGAGCTGGCTGTGTGTTCATGGAGGTTGGGCCCCATTTGGTCAATTCGTAGATCTGGTGGAGCAGTGCCTCCGGCACTGCACGGTCCTGAAATCGGGCGTAGGTTCGCGCCGCCAGAAAGGCCTGTTCATGGGCTTGGGTCATGGATGGGTGGTTTGTCTGATTCATGAGGCGGGTGGCTCAGGCTGCGGTATAGGCCGTCTTGACCGTGGTGTAGAACTCGCTGGCGTAGCTGCCTTGCTCGCGAGCACCCATGCTGGAGGCTTTGCGCCCGCCGAAGGGCACGTGGTAGTCGGCCCCGGCCGTGGGGGTGTTGACCATCACCATGCCCGCCTGAGCATGGCGCTTGAACTGGCTGGCGTGGCGCAGGCTGGTGGTGCAGATACCGCTGGACAGGCCGAAGGCGGTGTCGTTGGCCAGCGCAAGGGCCTGCTCAAGGTCACGCGCCCGCAACACGGTGGCAACCGGTCCGAAGACTTCCTCGCGGTTGATCCGCATCTCTGCGTGGGTATCGGTGAAAAGTGCCGGGGTCAGAAAGAACCCGGGCCTGCCCTGATCGTCGTGCTGTCGGTGCTCGCCACCAAAGGCCAGCGTGGCGGCTTCAGCCTTGGCCGAGGCGATGTATCCCATATCGATGGCCAGTTGGCGTTCGTCGACGACAGGGCCGATGTCGACTCCGGGGCTGCGAGCGTCACCCACCTTCAACTGGGTCAGTCGTTCAACGACTGCGGCGACGAAGCGGTCATGGATGCCGTCAGTGACAATCAGCCGGCTGGTGGCCGTGCAACGTTGGCCCGTTGAGTAGTAGGCGCCTTGCACTGCGCAGTTGACGGCCACCGATAGATCAGCATCGTCCAGCACGATCAGGGGGTTCTTGCCACCCATTTCGAGCTGGAATTTGATCCCATGTGCAGCACAGGACTGCGCTATACGCCGGCCGGTGGTTTGCGAGCCTGTGAAGCTGACACCCGCAACCCGGGGGTCTTCGGTCAGGGCTGCGCCCACTTCGGCCCCGCGGCCCATGACCAGGTTGAATGCACCACTCGGCAGGCCGCTGCGCGACAGGATCTCCGCCAGCGCCCAGGCACTGGCAGGCACCAGTTCGGCCGGCTTGAACACCACGCTGTTGCCGAAGGCCAGGGCAGGGGCGATCTTCCAGGCCGGTATGGCGATCGGAAAATTCCAAGGGGTGATCAACGTCACCACGCCCAGCGGTTCTCGCGTCACCTCGACGGTGATGCCTGGGCGCACCGAGGGGAGCAGGTCACCCCGCAGGCGCAGCGCCTCGCCCGCGAAGAACTTGAATATCTGGCCGGCGCGGGTCACCTCGCCGATGGCCTCGGGCAGTGTCTTGCCTTCTTCGCGCGCCAGCAGATCGCCCAACTCCTGGCTGCGGGCCAGCAACTCAGCACCTACCCGATCCAGCACATCAAAGCGCTGTTGCGGGGTCGATTGGGCCCAGACCGGTGCCGCGGCATAGGCCGCAGCCACGGCCTCGCGGGCTTGAGCGGCGTCTGCCTGGGCGAATTCTCCGATCACATCGCGAAGATCCGAAGGGTTGACGTTGGGCACCGCCCGAACGCCATCGAGCCATTGGCCGCCGATGTAATTGCCTTTCATCCGCGTGCTCCGACGCCCTTCTGGCGGAAGCGTTCCTGCCATTCGGCCAGAGGCATGAAGCTGGGGTCGTCGCGCACCATGGCGTGGGTTTCGCTCAGCAGCGCTTCTTCGGTCTTGTTCAGATCCAGCGGCACGCCATAGGGCTGATTGACGTAGTAGGGCGTGTCCATGTAGACCTCGACCCGGTTGCCTTCAGGGTCGAAGTAATAGACCGACCAGGCATTGCCATGGTTCATGGGTTGGATCTGGGTGGCCCCGAGCGCCTGTGCCTGCTCGCGGTTCCAGCGCAGTTCAGCCAGATCCGGCACGATGAACGAGGCCTGCATGATGGTGCTCACCGGTGACTCTGCCGAGCGACCGCCCGAGAGCACGAACTGGTGGTGCTGATCCTCGGTGGCGCTCATGAAGACCAGGCGATTGCCGAAGTTCTTGCCTATGCCTTCGTCGGTGATGGTGAGGCGAAAGACCCGGGTGTAGAAGTCGACCATTCGATCGACGTCATAGACGTAGATGCCGAAGTGAGCGGGGGTAGGGCGCGTGACTTTCATGTTCATTCCTTTTGTATGTGGGCGTCTTTGACCAGTTGGGTCCAACGCTTGAGGTCGCCTTGTATCGTGGCCTGCAGTTCGGCCGGGGGGCTGGCACGTACCTCGCCACCTGTGATCTCTTCAAGCCGGGCCCGCACGGCTTCGTCGGTCAAGGCCTTGCGCACATCGAGTTGCAGCCGATCCAGCAAGGGCTTGGGCAGACCTGCAGGCGCCAGCAAGCCGGTCCAGGAGCGCACGTCGAACTGGGCCACGCCCTGCTCTGCGGCCGTGCGCACTTCGGGCATGCCCGGCCAGCGCGATGGCCCGGTGGTGGCCAGGGCCTGCAGCTTTCCGGAGCGGATGTGCTGCACGGCAGCCGTGGGTGCCACCAGCACCAGGTCCACCTCGCCACCCAGCAAGCCGGTCATGGCGCCACTCTCGCCGCGGTAGGGCACATGAACCATGTTGACGCCGGCCTGCTGGGCCAGCAGAGCGCCCGCCATGTGCTGGCCGGTGCCTACGCCGGCTGAGCCATAGGTCAGCTCGGTGCCCCGGGCGCGGGCCGCCTTGAGGACGTCCTGCAAGGCTGTGTACTTGCTGCCCGCCTGGGCCACGACCAAAAATGGAAACGTGGTCAGGGCCGACACGGGCTGAAAAGACTTCAGCGTGTCGTAGGGCAGGCGGTCGTATAGTGCGCCCGCGATGGCATGACCCCCTGTGACCAGCAGCAGGGTGTAGCCGTCCGGGCGGGCGCTGGCCACGGTGCCGGCGGCGATGGTGCCGCCGGCCCCCGGCTTGGGTTCGACCACCACGGCCTGGCCCAGGCTCTTGCCCAGCTCGGTGGCCAGGATCCGGGCCACCGCATCGGCGTTGCCGCCAGCGCCAAATCCATGCAAGAGCTTCACCGGGCGATCGGGGTAGCGGGGTGCCTGGGCCCAGGTGCTCCGGCTCGCCCCCAGGCCAGGTGCCAGGCAGGCAGAAGCCAGCGCCAAGCCTGCGCGTCTGCGCGTCAATGTCATGTTTGTCTCCATGTGGGCGGGCCAGGGCCTTATTGCTTGGCCTGTGCCACGGGGTTGCTCAGCACCCCGATGCCTTCGATCTCGACCTCAACCACATCGCCAGGCACCATGAAGCGTGGGGGCTTGCGGCTCCAGCCGACCCCGCCCGGTGTGCCGGTGACGATCACGTCGCCTGGCACCAGGGTGAAGATGGTGGAGGCATAGGCGATCTGCTGCGCGACCGAGAAGATCATGTTGCCGGTGTTCGTGCTTTGCATGCGCTCGCCGTTGAGGCGTGTGCTCAGTTCGAGTGGGCGTGCCGGGTCGATCTCATCGGCGGTGACCATCCAGGGGCCGAAGGCGCCAGTCGATTCGAAGTTCTTGCCCGCGGCAATCGCCTTGGCATGGAACTGCCATTCGCGGATGCTGGCGTCGTTGTAGATGGAGTAGCCGGCCACGTACTCATGCGCCTGCGCCTCGGGGATGTTGCGCCCACTGCGACCGATCACCACGGCCAGTTCGCCTTCCCAATCCAGCGAGTCCGAGCAGTCAGGACGCAGGATGGGTTGGCCGTGGGCCACCTGTGAACGCCAGGTGCGCAGGAAGATCGGGGGGTGGCTCGACAGCTCGCGGTCGAGGCCAGCTGCGACCACCTCTTTGTGGTGGTCGTGGTAGTTGCGGATGGCGCAGATGATCTTCTCGGGCTGGGCGATGACGGGCAGGTACTCGATGGCCGCCAGCGCAATGTCTGCCTTCACCCAGGCCACGTCCTGGCTGAGCTGCGGCAGCCGGCCGGCCGCCAGGTAGGACTGCAGGGTCGGGTACTGCGGGTGCGCGCGGCCCAGGTCTGCGATGTGCTCACCGATCACCACACCCCAGGAGGCAACACCCTGGTACTTGAACGACAAAAGTTTCATGGTCGACTTTCAAAGGCGAAGAAAAACCGTTACAGCCAGCAAGCCCTTCGATTGCCTGCCAGGCCCAGCAGCCTGAGGAAAACCCTTAGATCTGCAATCAACTCATTTGTTAAATCAGCTCGGCGGACTTTATCCAGTAAGAAATGCGCATTCAAACGATTTCTTCTCACTATGTCTTGCGTTTATTGCACTCCGAAAGACAATGGCGCCATGCGAAGAAAAATCCCCAGCACCAGCGCCCTGAGCGCCTTTGAGGCCGCCGCACGCCACTCCAGCTTCACCGAAGCGGCCAATGAACTGGCCCTCACGCAAAGCGCCATCTGCCGCCAGATCGGGGGCTTGGAGGAGTTTCTGGGCGTGAAGCTGTTCCGCCGCACCCGCCGAGGCGTGCTGCTGACCGAGGCGGGCGAGGTCTATCACCGCCAGGTCACGCAACGCCTGGACGATGTGGAACGCGACACCCTGGACCTGATGGCACGCCAAGGCCGGGGCGGGCGCCTGGACCTGGCGGTGGTGCCAACCTTTGGCACCCGTTGGCTGATCCCTCGGTTGGCTGACTTTTCGAAGCGGCACCCCGACATCACCATCAACCTCAGCAGCCGCACGCGCCCCTTCCTGTTTGACGACACCCGCATCGATGCCGCCATCTACGCCGGAGATGGCAACTGGCCCGGCGCCACCACCACGTGCCTGATGCAGGAGGCCCTGATCCCGGTCTGCAGCCCCGCGTTGATTGCACCGCGCCGTCAACTCACGCCGCAGGAGCTGGCCCAACTGCCCTTGCTGCAGCAAAGCACCCGGCCTTATGCCTGGCGTCAGTGGTTCGAGTCGGTCGGGCACCTGCCGGGCAATGAGCTGGCCGGCCCCAGCTACGAGCTGTTCTTCATGTCCCTGGAGGCGGCCGCTGTGGGGCTGGGCGTCGCCCTCGTGCCCGAGTACGACCTCGGCAGCGACATCGACTCTGGCCGGCTGATCACCCCGATCCACCATGTCTGCCCGAGTGATCGGGCGTATTACCTGGCCTATCCGGAGCACAAGGCCGAGTCGCCCACGCTCAAGCTGTTCAAGACCTGGCTGGTCGAAGAGACCCGAGACCTGGGCGCAGCCAGCCCACCGGCCGCGAGCGGCCGTGGCCGGGGGGGCGGCGCCGTTGCCCGGCGGGGGTAGGCGTATCGGGGGGGGCGCCAGTCAGTCGCACTGCCCGCCAGCCATGCCTGCCCAGCGATGGCTGATTTCTCCGATGGAGCGCTACCGGCAAGTCTGTGTCGATCCTAGAGTCCTTCGGTCTGGCCTTGCGGGTTTGAAATGCCCAGCTTCCGGCCGGAGAGGTTCACAAAAGACAGGAGACACACTTGAAAAAAATCGCAATCCCGATGGCGCTGTGCGCCCTGGCGCTCGATGCATCCGCGCAGAGTTCGGTCACGCTGTATGGCGTGCTGGACACCACGGTGCAGCGCGCCTCGCAGGGCAGCGCCAGCATCACCCGCGTCTATGGGACGGGCGGAAACCAATACAGCCGGCTGGGCATCCGCGGCACGGAAGACCTGGGGGGTGGCCTGTCGGCCGGCTTCGTGCTGGACGCCGGGCTCAATGTGGCCAGCGGCATCGGCGGGGCGGCCAGCACCGACAACGCCACGGCGGGCACGGCGGGCGGGCTGGTGTTCAACCGTCGCGCTTCGCTCAGCCTGATCTCGCGAGACTGGGGTGAGGTGCGGCTGGGGCGCGGCTTTGTGCCCAGCTACTGGAACCTGATCGTGTTCGACCCCTTCGGTACGGCCGGTGCGGGCGGCATCATCAACACCGCCCAGAGCGCGCTGACCCAGGTGGCGACGGTGCAGACGGCGGTGCGGGCCTCCAACTCGGTGGGCTACTTTCTGCCACAGCTCAATGGCGTCTACGGCGAGTTGATGAAGGCGGTGAACAACGCGCCCTCGACGTCGACCACGCCTGACAACGGCAACTACCAGGGCATTCGCCTCGGCTATGCCCGCGACACCCTCAATGTGGCCGTGGCCTCGGGGCGCACGGCGCTGGCCAATGGCGCAGTCAGTGCCAGCAATGTGGGGGCCACCTATGTGATCGGGCCGGTGACCGCGTCGGCGCTCTATTTTGTGGACCGCAAGAATGCCGTGGCCGGCCCCAACCGGTCCAACGGCTGGATGCTGGGGGCTCAGGTCAAGGTGGCCACGGGCTACATCCCGGTGTCGCTTTCCAAGATCTCTGACAACTCGGCTTCAGGGCGCTCGGCCCAGCAGCTGGCGGTGGGCTATGTGCACGAGTTGTCCAAGAGAACGGCCGTGTATGGCACGTATTCGCAGATCCGCAACCGCAACGGGGCGGCACTCAGCGGCGGCGGTGTGACAGGGGTGGCCAACGCGACCTGGACCGGCATGGACTTCGGCATCCGGCATTCATTCTGAGCTTGTCAGGGCCGGTTCTGCGACCGGCACCAGGGTTTCATGCGAGCGGGGGCGGGCGCGGCCCACGGCCCCCGGGCCGGTTCGGCCCGATCTCGACAGATCGGGCCGCTTTTTTTGCTGGCTCTGTCGCGCCTCAGCCGGGGTCGGTCGCGTTCTGGTTGTAGGCCAGCACGGCACCCTTGTCCCTGATGATCTTCGAGACCACGCGCAGCGCCTGGGTCAACTGCCCCTGTTTGGGCAGCGCCAGGGTGACGTAGCGCTTCAGGTCGGGGTCGATGATCTTGGCTGCCTGCAATTTGCCTGAGCGCAGTTCCTCCTGCACCGCAAACGGCCCGAGCAGGGCGTACAGGTCGTTGTTTTCAGCCAGGATTTCCTTTTGCATGCGCAGCGAGTCGGCCTCGATGACGGCCTGCAATGAAAAGCCCTGGCTGCGTGCCGACTCATCGAGGATGGACCGCCAGTGAGAAGGGCGCCTGGGAAGCACCAACGGCAGGTCATCGAGTTGCTGGAACGAGACCGTGCCCGCCTGCGTCAGAGGCAGGCCGGGCCGCGACACCAGGTAGGTGTCTGCCGTGGCCAGCAGGATCTCTTCCTGGCCACGGGGCGGCTCATAGCGGAACAGGATGGCCATGTCCACGGCGCCGGTGTCGAGCATGGCGTCCAGTTCGCCGCCCTGGCCCTCGCGCACGTTCAGGCGGATCTGCGGGAAGGATCGGCGCAATTCGCTGAACACCTGGGTCATCAGCGGATGGGCCGCCGACGGCAGGATGCCGATCTTCACATCCCCCATCGGTACGCGGGACAGCTGCTGGAAGTCGGCAAACATCTCCTCGCTGTCGCGGATCCAGATGCGCACGCGGCGCTCCACCGACTCCCCGAATTCGGTCAGCACCACGCCCCGGCCGGTGCGGCGGAACAGGGCACCGCCGCATTGCTTTTCAAGCTCGCTGACTTGGCGGCTGATGTACGACTGAGCGGTGTGGCGCTGCGCCGCCACCTTGGTCAGGCTGCCGGCCTCGACCACTTCGAGGAAGAGGCGAAAGTCCTGGATGTTCATCGGTGGGTCCCTTGCCAGCCCCTTTGGGCCAGGCGCTATTCCATGGCTTGCACGATTTGGAGCCCCGGCCTGCGCTGCAGGGCGGCCCTGCTGGCCCCGTTGCCGGCTGGTGCTCAGGGCGTGGTGCTTGCCCCTGGGCAAGCGCTTCACCGGCCCGATTTTGACGGCAGGGGTGCAGACAGAGGCATGACTATATAGAGATATCTGAAAGACATAAATTGCATCTATCTGGATTTCACGGTGAAACCTACAGTCTGCCGTCATCGATGTACCGCAAGGAGACCCCGTGAAACTCGTGAGCTTTATTCAAGACGGCCAGGCCCTGTATGGCCTGGTTCAAGGCGAGGCCTATGTGGCCCCTTCGGCCGGCTTTCTGGCCCGCTACCCGGATCTGAAGGCCGTGCTGGCAGCCAACGCCTTGGCTGACCTGCAGGCGGATGTTCAGAAGGGTGGCCAGCGTGTAGCGCCGGCCCAGGTCCAGGCGCAAGCCGTGATCCCGGCACCGGGCAAGGTCATCTGCGTTGGCCTCAATTACAAGACCCACGTCGCAGAGACCAAGCGCCCCGACAGCGAGCACCCCTCTCTGTTCCTGCGCTTTGCCGACTCCCTGGCAGCCCACGGCGACGAGGTGCTGCGCCCCGAGTTCTCGGAGCGCTTTGACTGGGAGGGCGAGCTGGCCTTCGTGATCGGCAAGGGCGGTCGCCACATCGCTGCAGCAGACGCGTTCGACCACATCGCCGGCTACACCTGCTTCAACGACGTGAGCGTGCGCGACTGGCAGCGCCACACCCACCAATTCACGCCGGGCAAGAACTTTCCGGGCACCGGCCCGCTGGGCCCATTCCTGCTGACGCGCGACGAAGTGCCCGACGTGACCCAGCTCACCCTGCAGACCCGTCTCAACGGGCAGGTGGTGCAGCACGCCAGCCTGGCCGATCTGATTTTCGACATCCCCACCATCGTGGCCTACATCTCGCGCTTCACGCCGCTGTCGCCGGGGGACGTGATCGCCACCGGCACGCCGGGCGGGGTGGGGGATCGGCGCGAACCCCCGCTCTACATGAAGGAGGGCGATGTGGTCGAGGTGGAGATCACCGGTCTCGGCGTGCTGCGCAACCGCATTGGCACAGACCGCTCTGCCCGCTGAACTGGAGACCCCATGACCCAAAAACCCCAATTGCGCATTGCCGTCGACATCGGTGGCACCTTCACCGACATGGCGGCCTTTGACGAAGCCAGTGGCCGCCTCCTGTTTGGCAAGGCCTTGTCCACCCACGGCGAGCTGGTCACCGGCATCCAGGCCACGATCGACAGCGCCAAGATCGACTGGCGCGATGGCCACCTGTTTCTGCATGGTTCCACCATCGCCATCAACACCTTGCTGGAGCGCAACGGCGCCAAGACGGCGCTGCTGATCACCGAGGGCTTCCGCGACATCTACGAGATCGGGCGCGTCAACCGCCCGGATGCCTACAACCTGTTCTTCAACAAGCACCAGCCTCTGGTCAAGCGCTCGCTGCGCTTCGAGGTGGCCGAGCGCCTGCGCGCCGATGGCAGCACCCACAAGCCGCTGGACGAGGCCGCCGTGCGTGAACTGGCGCGCGACCTCCAGGGTGAAGGCATCGAGGCGGTGGCCGTGCTCTTGCTGCACAGCTACCGCAACCCGGCCCATGAGCAGCGCGTGAAGCAGATCCTGCAAGAGGAGCTGCCGGGCGCCTTTGTCTGTGCCTCGCACGAGCTGAGTCAGGAGTACCGCGAGTTCGAGCGCGTCTCGACCGCCGTGGCCAATGCCTATGTCGGCCCCCGCGTGTCCGAGTACCTGGGCCAGCTTGAAAGCCACCTGGGCGAGCAAGGCTTCAAGGGCGATTTCTACATCGTGCAATCCACCGGCGGCCTGTTCCCGGTGGAGCACGCCAAGGTGGGCTGTGTGCGCATGCTCGAATCGGGGCCGGCCGCCGGGGTGATCGGTGCCCAGGCCATCTGCGCACAGTTGGGCATGGGCGACGCCATCGCCTTCGACATGGGCGGCACCACGGCCAAGGCCGGGGTCATCAGCGAAGGCCGCCCTCTGACCACGGGCTCGGCCTTGATCGGTGGCTACGAACGCGCGCTGCCAATCCAGATCCCGATGATGGACATCCATGAGGTGGGCACCGGTGGCGGCTCGATTGCCCGTGTCGAAACCGGCAACGCCCTGCGGGTGGGCCCGCAAAGCGCAGGGTCGATTCCCGGCCCCGTGGCCTATGGCCGTGGGGGCACCGAGCCCACGGTGACCGACGCCAATCTGGTGCTGGGCCGCCTCGACGCGGACAACTTCCTCGGTGGCGAACTCAAGCTCGACCTGGAAGGCTGCCAGCGCCAGATGCGCGAGCGCATTGCCAAGCCCCTGGGGCTGGATGCGACCAAGGCCGCCGACGGCATTCTGCAGATCGCCGTGACCCAGATGTCGCATGCCGTGAAGGCCGTGACGACCGAGCGCGGCCTGGATGCGGGCAGCTTCACCATGGTGGTCTACGGCGGCGCGGGCCCCTTGCACGCCTCGGCGATTGCCCGCGAGATCGGCATCCGCAAGGTGCTGATCCCATACGCCCCGGGCTATTTCTCGGCCTACGGCATGTTGTTCTCTGACCTGCGCTACGACTATGTGCGCTCGGTGTTCCGCAAGCTCAACGATGTCTCTTTCGACGAGATCGAGGCGGCCTACCAGAAGATGGAGGACGAAGGGCGTGCCGCGCTGGCCCAGTCCGGGGTGCAAGCCGATGGCGTGGTGATCGAACGCGCTGCCGACATGCGCTATGTGGGTCAGGAGCATGCCGTGACGGTGGACCTGCCGCTGGCCTTTTTCGAAGGCAAGGATCGCGCGGCCATCAAGCAGCAGTTCGATCAGCTCCACCAGGTGCGCTACGGCACCTCGGCCCCTCAGGAGCCAGCCGACCTGGTGAGCCTGCGCGTGACCGTGCTGGGCACGATGAAGAAGCCGCCCAAGCACAGCGTGGCGCAAGGCACGGCGCGGCCCGAGCCCGCGGCGGTGCGGGCCACCAAGCCGGTGTACTTCCGGTCTTCGGGTTGGGCCGACACGCCGGTGTACCTGCGCGATCGCCTGCTGGCAGGCAACGAGATCGTGGGCCCAGCCCTGATCGAGGAGCACGCCTCCACCACCGTGGTGCAGCCGGGCGACGCGCTGCGCGTCGACGAACTTGGAAACCTGCAAATCGAGATTGGGAGTGATCGGACATGAACACCACAGCTGAGCTCAAGACCGTGGACCCGGTCACCGTCGAAATCATCCGCAACGGCCTGTATGCCGTGACGGAAGAGATGAAGACCAACCTGACCCGCACCGCCTACAACCTCATCATCTACGAGGCGCTGGATTTCACGGTCGGCCTGTTCACCAAGGAGGGCGATACCGTCTCGATCGGGCTGGGGTTGCCGATGTTCATCCGCGGAATGTCCGAGACCGTGAAGGCGAAGATCCGCCACTTCGGCTACGAGAACATCCGACCGGGCGACATCCTGGTGACCAACGACGCCTACACCACGGGCAGTCACCTGAACCACTTCACGTTCACCATGCCGGTGTTCCACGAGGGCAGGCTGGAGGGCTTCACTTGCTGCATGGCGCATTGGCTGGATGTGGGCGGCACGCTGGGCAATGTGACCACCGATATCTTCAGTGAGGGGATCCAGATCCCCATCATGAAGTACCAGCGCGAAGGCGTGGTCAACCAGGACCTGGTGGACATCATCGCCATGAACGTGCGCCTGGCTGAGCGGGCATTGGGGGACCTGCGAGCCCAGATCACGGCCATCACCACGGGCGAGCGCCGCTATGTGGAGCTGTTGCAACGTTATGGCGCCAACGCCGTGAACGGTGCGATTGCCCAGATCATGGATTCCAGCGAGGCCGTGGCACGCCAGAACACCTTGTCGATCCCCGATGGTGTCTACGAGGCCGAGTCCTTCATGGACGACGATGGCCTGGAGATCGGCAAGCGCATTCCGATCCGAGTCAAGGTGACGGTGTCGGGCGACGAGATGACGGTGGACCTGTCGGACGTCAGCAAGCAGGTGCGCGGCTTCTACAACTCGGGCTTCACCACCGGCATCGCCTGTGCCCAGGTGGCCTACAAGTGCCTGACCACGCCCACCGATTACCCGGTGAACGATGGCTCGTTCCGTCCGCTCAAGGTCATCATGCCGATGGGCACCGTCATCAGCGCGGAGCGCCCGTATCCGATGCGGGTCTGGATGACCTTCCCGATGACGGTGATCGACACCATCTTCAAGGCGCTGGCCCCGGCCATCCCGGACCGCTCGATTGCCGGCCACCACGCCGACCTGGTGTTCCCCAACATCCATGGCATCAGCCCCGAAGATGGCCGCCTGTTCATTGTGGGTATCGGCCCGCTGGGTGGCGGCTGGGGCGCCAAGAGCAAGGAAGACGGCGTGTCCGTCACCGTCTGCATCAACGACGGCGACACCCACAACAGCCCCACCGAGCAGCTGGAGGCCAAGTACCCGGTGCTGGTCGAGAAGTATGAGATCCGCCGCGACTCCGCCGGTGCCGGCCAGTACCGGGGGGGCCTGGGGGCCGAGATGGTGGTGCAGGCGCTGTCGCCCTTCACCGTCACTACCCGGATCGACCGCGTGCATTGCAAGCCCTGGGGGCTGGACGGTGGCGGCGACGCCATGGGCAACGGGCTGGCCGTGCGCCACAAGGGCGAGTGGAAGACCGACCACCCTAACGCCAAGATCTTCAACGTGCGCCTCGAACGTGGCGACGCCTACAAGATGTTGTCGGGCGGTGGTGGCGGCTTCGGCAACCCCCTGGATCGCGATCTGGAAAGCGTGGCCGAGGACGTGCGCGAGGGCTATGTGAGCGCCGAAGTGGCACGACAGGTCTACCGGGTGGCGCTGGATGCGCATGGCCAGGTCGATGCCGAGGCCACCCGTGCCTTGCGCGCGCAGCCTGCCGGCCAGCTGGCGACCAGCGACCCCGTGGCCTGGGCCGGCCAGTGAGCCTCGCCATGGCCGAAGAGCAGCTCATGCAGGCGGCCAGGCTGGTCAGCCTGTGGAGCGAGCTGTCGATCCGTCACGTGGCCTTGGGGATGTCCTGTGGCTGCGGGGCGGGGGGCATCAGCCTGCGCCTGGAGGATTTCGAGCTCGACATCGTCGACTACCTCGAAGATGCCGCGCTGCGCAGCGATTTGCCCGCGGTGGCTGCGTACTTCCGCAGCCAGCAGGCGGCAGGTTGGCCGCCTTCACCGCTGCTGGTGCTGCTGCAGCAAGCCAGCGAGGGCGAACTGCCCGCGCCGGTGTGCGACTGGGTGCTGCCCCGTGTCGAAAAGACGCTGACCTCGTTCAAGGCGCTGCATGGCGGGGGGGCCGGAGCATGAGCGGTCATTTCTCGGCCCTGTTGCAGGCCCAAGCACAGCCTCAGCCTTCGGGGCCCCGGGTGCCGGTCAGCGTGCTCACGGGCTTCCTGGGCAGCGGCAAGACCACGCTGCTGAACCGGCTGCTGTCGTCTGCCGACCTGGCGGGAACCGCGGTCATCGTCAACGAGTTCGGTGAGACGGGCCTGGACCACGAGCTGCTCACAGCCGCCTCGGCCGACGATGTGGTGTTGCTGCCCAATGGCTGCCTCTGCTGTGCCGTGCGGGGCGACCTGGTGAAAGCGCTCGGCACCTTGCTGGACCGCCCCGGCCAGGCGATCCAGCGGGTGGTGATCGAAACCAGTGGCCTGGCGGAGCCCGGGCCCATTTTGCGCACCCTGATGCTGGACCCCTTGCTGTCGCAGCGCTACCGATTGGGCACCGTGCTTTGCACCGTCGATGCCGTGCTGGGGCTCCAAAGCCTGGAGCGGCATCCCGAGGCCCTGGCCCAGTTGGCGGCTGCCGATGAGGTGTGGCTCACCAAGCTCGACCTGCTGGCCGATCCCGGGGCCACCGGGCCTTTGCTGCAATGCCTGGCCCAACTCAATCCGGCGGCGCGCGTGCGCCAGGCTGGCCGCGCGGACCTGGGCCCCTTGCTGGAGATCTTGCGCCAGCGCCTGTTGTCGCCCAGGCCCGATCCGGCCTCATCAGAGCAGGTTCATTTCTACCACCCGGTAGGGGCGCCAGACGAGCTGCCGAGCCACCTCGCGGATGTGCAGAGCTTTGTGCTGGTACGCCATGAGCCGCTGGACCTGGAGGGCTTTGCCCAGTGGCTGGATCTGGTGGTGGCGTCGCAGGGCGAGAAGCTGTTGCGCTTTAAGGGCCTGGTTCAGATCGCGCAGTCGCCTGATACACCGATGGTGGTCCATGCCGTGCAGCACCTGTTTCACCCCCCCGAAACCCTGCCGGCCTGGCCTTCCGAAGACCACCGTACCCGCTTGGTGTTCATCACCCGAGGCCTGAGCCGGGACGTGCTCGAAAGCACCCTCGACGTGATGGCCCGGCGCCGCAGCCGGCCTAGACCGGTGTGAACAACCGGTTTGACCTGATAGCGTGACAACCCTGGAGACAAGAATGAAGACATCGAGAAGACAGATGCTGGGCGCCTTGGCGGGCCTGGCCAGCCCGATCCTGGCCCAGGCGGCCACCTTTCCCGAGCCCGACCGCATGTTGCGCATCGTCGTGCCGTTTGCCGCCGGTGGCGGTGTGGATTCTGCAGCCCGCCTGCTGGCCCACCAACTGGGCAAGCAGCTGGGCTTGCCGGTGATCGTCGAGAACCGCGCCGGCGCCAGTGGCACCCTGGGGGGCAAGTACGTCCAGACCTCGCCCGCCGATGGCTATACCCTGCTGTTTTCGGCCGCCACCCACATCTACGCGCGCCAGGTCCTGAAAAACCCGCCCTACGACCCCCAGACCGACTTCGCGCCGATTGCCCGCGTCGGCGAAGCCCCCCTGATGCTGGTGATCGCCCCTGATCAGGAAGCCAGAAAACTGTCAGACGTGCTGGCGGCCGCACGCACCAAGCCGGAGGGGTGGACCGCCGCCATCCCAGCATCGGGTGCCCCCAGTCATCTGGCAACGTTGCTGCTGGCGCGCATGGGGCAGGTCAATTTCACCTATGTGGCCTACAAGGGCACGCAACCGGCCCTGGTGGATGTGGCCGGTGGGCATGTGAACCTGCTGCTCGACTCCATGATCTCGCTGCTGCCCCTGGCCAAGTCGGGCAAGGTGCGGCCCATTGCGGTCACCTCGGTCAAGCGCAGCGCGCTGGCCCCCGAGGTGCCCACCATGGCCGAAAGCGGGCTGGGCCGGTATGCCTATGCCTCCTGGTACGGCGTCTGGGCGCCCCGTGGCACCCCGCCTGAGCGGGTCTTGGCCTTGAACAAGGCGATCAATGCCGCGGTGGTTGACATCGCCCGCGCAGGCGGGCTCAGCGCATTGGGCATCGAGCCTGTCACCGAAACCACGGAGCAGTTCCAGCGCTTTATCGTGTCGGAGGTGACGCAGGGCAGCGAGCTGCTGAAGGCGGCAGGTTTCAAACCGGAGTGATCTTGCCTTTGACGCAGAGCCGGTTACAGGGGGCAGGTCCAGTGATTCGCAGGTGCAGCCACCCATTTCCCGTTGGCGCGCGGCAGGGCAGGGTGCTTGGTGCCCGCGGTGGCCTCGAGCACCTAGAGCGAGCGCAACAGCACCGCAGTGGCCGGCGGCAGGAGCACGCTCACGCTGCCGTCACGGGTCGGTACCGCGGCCATGCCTTGCGCCTGCCAACTGCCATCGGGGGCGACCGTGCTGCCGCCCAGCATCTGGCCGGTGGGGGCATCCATGGAGGTTCCCGTCAACCAGAGGGGGTCGAATGATGCGGGTGCCGAGGCGCCCAGCCCCGTGCTCACCGTTGCCTGCAGCGCTCGGTTGCGGTCTTTGTTCAGCACCAAGAGGTTGATCCCACCATCGCTTCGTTGCACACCCCACAGGCTGGCGTTGAAGTCGCTCGCAAGATTGAGCACGCCAGCCCGTGCCATGCCGGCGGCTGCCAGGCTGAACATCAGCATGCCGTGGTATTCGGGTCGGGCAGCAACAATGATGCCGTTGCTGTCGGCGATAGGGGTGTAGCCGCTGCCGTTGCCCCCACCGTGCAGGTTCACGCCGGTGCAGCCGTTGACCGCACAGGTGAACAGAAAATCCAACACCCACAAGGCGGTGCCGAATGCATTGCTGACGTTGGGCGCCCCGCCGTTGTAGAAGCTGTTGCATTCAGCGAGACGCAGGCCGTTGGCCATGCCCGCAGTGCGTGCGGCGGCAACCAGGCTTTGCAGGCGGCCGGGCAATGCCGCATCGGCTGACAGCAGCAGGTCCAGAGTGGAACTGGTGTCCTGGCCGTTGGCGCGGTAGTAGTGTTGGGTCAGAAGCGGCACACCGGCCCCGGCGTCGCGCGCAAAGGGGACCGTGAAGCGCGCCGTGTCGTAGGCGGCCGCGGGGCCTGAGAACGGCACGCCGGGAACGGCAGCCGCAACTGCAGAGCGCAGCGCACGCCACTCGCTCAGATAGTCGGCATAGCTCCATGTGCTGGGCCGGTCGCCATTGCTGTGGTACAGGTCGGGTTCGTTGCCGATCTCCCAGGCCAGCAAGGCACTGCCCAGGCGTGACGCCACATGGCTGGCCTCAGCCGCCGCATTGGCGGGGGTGTTGTTGGCCATGTTGATGCCATAGATCACCTGCCAGCCCGCGGCTTGCATGCAGGCCGCAAAGGCGTCGATTTGTGCTGGCGTGATCGGGGTCAGGCCGGGCACCAGTCCATTCCAGCTGCTCAGGTCGACGCCGGTGGCACCGATGCGCAGAACCCCCGGCCCCAAGCGTTGCAGCAGTCGGATGAGCGCCGTATTGCCGGCCGAGAACAAGGGGATCGCCAGGCGGGTCTTTTCATAGCTCAGACCCGCAAACCGGCTCGACAGGGTGGCACCTGTTGCTCCACCCAGGCTGCCGGTGGCGCTCACCACCGGTGTGCCCGGAGCCACGGCCGGCGGAGGGGCGGGCGAAGGCGCCGGATTTCCGCCGCCACCGCCGCCACCCCCGCAAGCGCCCAGCAATTCTGTGGTGGCGAAGGCGCCCATCCATTGCATCAGGCGGCGGCGGGCTTCCGAGGTGGGGGGCTGTGTTTGCATGGATCAATGGCGGTCTGTTGGGGGGAAAGCCAGAAGTGGGGCAGCGTCGCTAACCTGAACCTGGTTCGCTTCGGGGCGCTGCGCTGTCTTTCTACAGGCTGCGGCTGGCGTCGCGCAGGGCCAGATCGGTGGCATGGATGGCCTCGTCGATGTGGTGGATCGCGCGATCACGCAGGCCACGGACATCGGCATAGTCTTCTTCACGGGCGATGTCATTGCGCGCCTTGCGCAGCAGCTCCATGGCCCGGTTCAGTCGCCCACGACCATCCAGGTGCTGGTCAACGGGTGGATGGTCGTCCAGGTTCTTGCCGTCATCGAAGGCCGCACGCTTGATTTCGCTGATGCCTTCATTGATGCGATCAACCGCAGCCTCTTCGTCCACGGTCACCCGCAAGTCGCCCGGTCGGTGCGAAAGCAACCATCGCGCGCCGCGCAGGTCGCTCAGCGCGTGTAGATAGGCTGGGTGCTCGGCCCGGTACTGCACGCGCACGGCTTGGGGCGCTGGCTGGGCCGGGGCAGGCTGGATGGCGCAGGCCAGCAGGGGCAGTGTGAGCGTCAGGCTGTAATGCAGTGCTTTCATGGCAGCTCCTTTTGAAAGTCTCGAGTCACTTGCGGTCGCCCATCACTTCTTCCGCGTCAGGTGCCAGATCCAGCGATGCCGGATTGCACGGCTTCGGTGAGGGGCCGACTTCTGTCATGACGACCTTAGCTGTCGCTCACTGACCAGGTCCTGACCACGCTGCGATGCTCAACAACCCGGCCCAGTCATCAGCGAGTGGCCAACCAGGCCCACCCAAGACGCCCATGTCTTGCCCCGGCGCCACCATGGAGTTGGAGGGGGTGACAAGGTGTCGCCACACACCTCGAGTCCCTCTCAATTGGCCAGGATCAAATACCTGAACTTGTCGCGGGTGTGCTATGCCTAGGTCCACTTTTCCTAGCTTGACCTGCCGAAGCGCGCATCGCGCCGGGCACAGGGGCCTTGTCGCTGGAGGCTGTCGCGGCGCCAGGTTCAGCGCGGGCCAATGCTGCTGGGGGCCGGTTGGCCGGGGGCGGCGCTGAGTCAGGTGTCGGTCAACCGTGATCGCGCATCAACGCACTTTCGAGGTGCTCGGCCCCGGTTGGTGGCAGTGTGGGCCTGATCCCGCTCGATCGCTTGCACGAGCACCATTTGGTGCATGCTGAACCACCGGACACGCCACCTGCACCGCTTTCGCGCAGCAAGGCCCCCAATCAGGCAAGGCATCCACCCACTTCAACACCCGCTCCTACAGCCAAAGCACCACCGTCGGCAGCCCGTTGCTCCGCAGCGCACCCGCCGGCCCCTGGCTGGAAAACCCATGCCGGAGGTGCCGTGGCTTAGCAGTGGCATGCATCTTGCGATTTGATTCAGATCAACCCGACCCATGTTGGCGTTCCTGCCACGGTCCATGCCCGCGATGCAAACCCAGTCTGCACCCCTGCCCCCGGCTGGATCCCTTGATCTCAGCCACCTCTACCAGCACTGCCTCTTTCGTTCAGATGCGCAGGTGGATTCGCACGACCAGGTGGCGCGGGAGTTGTCAGACCACGACCTTCGCTGGCGCCACGGTGCGGTGGACACCGCCATGTACAAAGCCGGCATGCGGCGCATGGAGATGTTCGTGCTGCGCTATGGCGCCGAGGTGGAGGTGCGGCCCCGGCCGTTCCAGGACTTTGCGCTGGTGCATCTGTCGCTGCGCGGGGGCACCGAAATCGAGGCTGATGGCGTGCGGGTGTCCATTCCGCAGGGCCGCACGGCCCTGATCGCGCCCCGCAAGAGCATTCGCATGTGGTGGGAGCGGGGCTCCGAACAGTTCATCCTGAAGGTGCCCCACAGCCTGTTGCGCGAGTGCGATGCCTCGTCGCCGGGCGAGCTGAACCTGCCCTCGGCGGCCCTCATGTCCACGCCTCATGAAGGCCCCTGGCGCTCGCTGGTCCAGTCCCTGGTGCACACCACGGCGCTGCCCAACGGCAGCCAGGCGCACGGCGTCTGGGTGGACCATTTCGAGCGCAATGTGGCCTTGTTTCTGCGAACGCACTCGGGGATGGGCGCCGACCCATCGACCTCAGCGGTCACGCGTTCGCCCCACCAGGCAATCAGCATCAGCGAGTCGTCTGCGTATGCGCGGCTGGACGCCATGGAGGCCTACATGCGGCGTCGCCTGGCGGCCCCGCTGGCGCTGGTCGACCTGGCCCAGGCTTCGGGCGTGAGCATTCGAACCCTCACCATGCTGTGCCAGCGGCACCGGGGGGCCTCGCCGATGGAGTTGTTGCGCGCCATGCGCCTCGATGCGGTGCGCGCGCACCTGCAAAGCGATGCCAACGCCAGCGTCACCACCTGCGCGCTGGAGTATGGCTTTGGGCATCTGGGGCGCTTCTCGGCCTACTACCGCGAACGGTTTGGCGAGCTGCCCAGCGAGACCGGCCTGCGCCGGCACTGACGGGCCGTCTTCTCTCGGTCCTCTCGCTGCCTTCTCACGGTCCTCTGGCCAGCGGGTGCTCACGGTTTACGCCTTCGGGGCTCGCCCGCAGTGCCTGTCCAGTACGGGCAACGCCCCCTCCAAGGGGCTGCCGCGCTGTCCGATTCAGGCAAGGCATTCCGGAAGCGGACAGCCCGCTCAGGTGCATTGCCGGTAGTGGATAGCGGCGGGCCCTGTGGATTTCTAGACTGGGTACCAGTGCTTTCAACAGGAGCCCCCCATGTCCGAACAAGTCATCAGTGCCCCGCCTCCCTTGGGCCGCGCGGTGCATTTTCCGCAGCAAGACGGCTCGCGCGTGCCCTACCGCGTGTTCAGCTCGCAGGAGGTCTACGAGCGTGAACAGGAGCGCATCTACCGCGGGCCGGTCTGGAGCTTTCTGGGCCTGGAGGCTGAGATCCCCAAGGTCAACGATTTCAAGAGCACTTTTGTGGGCGACACCCCCGTGGTGGTCACGCGCACGGCCACCGGCCTGGCCAGCTGGGTCAACCGCTGCGCGCACCGTGGCGCGGTGGTGTGCCGCGAAAAGCGCGGCAGCGCCGCATCGCACACCTGCGTGTACCACCAGTGGAGCTACTCCTGCGAGGGCGATCTGCAGGGCGTGCCTTTTCGCCGTGGCCAGAAGGGCCAGGCCGGCATGCCGAAGGATTTCAGCCCCGAGGGCCATGGCTTGCACAAGCTGCGCGTGGACAGCTACAAGGGCCTGATGTTCGCCACCTTCAGTGACGACACCCCGCCGCTGCCCGAGTACCTGGGCGCCGAGATGCGGCCCTGGATCGACCGCCTGTTCCACAAGCCCATCGAGTACCTGGGCTGCACACGCCAGTACTCCAAGAGCAACTGGAAGCTGTACCTCGAGAACGTCAAAGACCCCTACCACGCCAGCCTGCTGCACCTGTTCCACACCACCTTCAACATCTTCCGGGTGGGCATGAAGGCCCGCTCGATCCCGGACGCCACGCACGGTCTGCACAGCATCATCACCGCGACCAAGCTGGAGGAGGCCGGCGACACCGCCGCAGCCTACAACGCGCAGAACATCCGCTCGATGGACGACGGCTTCAGGCTGGAAGACCCCGAGCTGCTGGGCCAGATCAAAGAGTTTGACGAGCTCACCACCAACCACATCCAGCCGATCTTTCCGCAGTTGGTGGTGCAGCAGATCCACAACACGCTGGTGGCACGCCAACTGCTGCCCAAGGGCCCGAACAACTTCGAGCTGGTGTTCCACTTTTTCGGCTATGCCGACGACACGCCCGAGATGCGTGAGTTGCGCCTGCTGCAGGCCAACCTGGTGGGCCCGGCGGGCTACATCTCGATGGAAGACACCGAGGCCACCGAGCTGGTCCAGCGCGGCACGGTGCGCGATGCAGACGCCCTGTCCGTGCTGGACATGGCACGCGACGCACCGGAGCAGCAAGAAACACTGATCACCGAGAACCTCATCCGCCGCTTCTGGATGGGCTACCAGAAACTGATGGGGTACTGAGCACATGAACGCCAACCTGCAACTCTGGCTGGAGCTGAGCGAACTCCAGGCCCGCTATGTCAGCACACTGGACAACCTTCAACTTGAGGCCTGGACCGAGTTCTTCACCGAAGACTGCCGCTACGAGATCATTCCGAAGGAAAACGTGGACGCCGGCCTGCCCGCGCCAGTGGTCTATTGCCGCAACCGCAAGATGCTGCGCGACCGCGTGCTGTCGCTGCGCCACGCCAACATCTACGAGGGTCACACCTACCGCCACATGACCTCGGGCCTGGTCATCACCAGCCACGACGGTGAGGTGGTCACCACCACGTCCAGCTACGTCGTCGTCATCACCGGCCAGGCGGGCGAATCCAACGTCTACCAGGCGGGCACCTACCTTGATGAACTGGTGCGGGTGGACGGTGAATGGCGCTATCGCAAGAAGCGCGTGGTGTTCGACACGCTGCGCGTGCAAACCCTGCTGGCCACGCCGATCTGAGGAGCCCACCATGAACACAGACACCTCCCACATGGCCTGGCACGACGTCGGCGAGCCTGATGACTTTCCCGACGGCGCGGCCTGGCCCGTGCTGGCCGATGGCCTGCCGATCGCGGTGTTCCGCCAGGGCGAAGAGCTGTTCGCGCTGTATGACCTCTGCACCCACGGCGCGGCCAAGCTGTCCGACGGCTGGGTTGAGGACGGTTGCGTGGAATGCCCGCTTCACCAGGGCACCTTCGAGCTGCGCACCGGAGCGCCCTGCAAGGCCCCGGTGACCGAGGCGGTGCGCGCCTTCCCGGTGCGCGTCGTGGGTGGCCGGGTGGAAGTGGCGGTGGCGCCCGCCGCGACCCAGCCCATCGACTGAGACCCCCGTCAGCGTTTTTTCCCTTTCGATTTCATTTCGCACCACAGGAGAGCCCGCATGCCATCTCAATCTGTTTTCAAGGCTTCGCCCCTGAGCCGTCTCGCCATCGTCGCCGCCCTGGCCTGCAGTCAATGGGCCGCAGCCCACGCGGCAGATGCGATCAAGGTCGGTGTCGCGCTCGACATCTCGGGGCCGTTTGCCACCGGTGGCGCCGAGGCGCGCGACGGGATCAACCTCGCGGCCAAGTTGCTGGGCAACAAGCTTGGCGGCTTGCCGGCAGAGTTCATCCAGATGGACACCGCTGGCAGCCCGGACCAGGCCAAGCAGGCCGTCGACCGCCTGATCCAGCAGAGCAAGATCAGCTTCTTCACGGGCCCCACCCCCTCGAACGTGGCGCTGGCAGTCGGCCCGGCCTTGTTCGCGGCCAAGGTGCCCTTCATCACCAGCAACCCGGGCCCGAGCCAGTATGCGGGCGCTCAGTGCAACCCCTACTTCTTCGGCCTGAGCTACCAGAACGACACCTGGGACGAGGCCGCCGGCCAGCACGCCACGGACAAGGGCTACAAGAACGCCTTCATCATCGCCCCCAACTACCCCGCCGGGCGCGACCACCTCACCGGCTTCAAGCGGCGCTACAAGGGCGAGGTCGTGGCCGAGGTCTACAGCAAGGTGGGGCAGCTCGACTACGCCGCCGAACTGGCCGAGATGCGCGCCAGCAAGCCCGCGGCGGTGTACTTCTTTCTGCCGGGGGCCATGGGCATCAACTTCATCAAGCAGTTTGTAGCCTCTGGGCTGTCCAAGGACACGGTGCTGGTGACCAGCCCGGCCTCGGCCGATGAAGACACCATTGCCGCCGTGGGCGAGCCGATGCTGGGGCTGTTCAGCACCTCGCAGTGGTCGCACGACCTGCCCGGCGCCGCCAACCAGAAGTTTGTCAGCGAGTTCCGCAAAGCCTACAACCGCTATCCCACCTTCTATGCCGCGCAAGCCTACGACGCCATCCTGGCCATGGACGCCGCGGTGCGCGATGTGAAGGGCAAGGTGGACGACAAGCCCGCGGTGCTCAAAGCCCTGAAGGCCGCCAACTTTGAATCTGTGCGGGGCCCCTTCAAGTACGGCAACAACAACTTCCCGGTGCAGGACTACTACCTGCGGGTGATCGGCAAGAACGCGCAGGGGCAGATCACCAACAAGACCCTGACCACCGTCCTCAAGGGCCACAGCGATGCCTACCACGAGCAGTGCAGGATGAAGTAAGCCCCACGGCAGAAGGCGCGGAACATGACCACGATTCTTTTCATCGAGCAGATGCTCAACGGGCTGGGCTACGGCTTCATGCTGTTCCTGCTGGCCGCAGGTTTGACCCTGGTGTTCGGCATCATGGACGTGATGAACCTGGCCCATGGCTCACTGTTCATGGCCGGCGCCTATGTGGCGGCCCATGTGCACGGGCGCACGGGTTCGTTCGTCATCGGCGTTCTGGCCGCGCTGGCGGTGGTGCTGGTGCTGGCATTGGTGCTGGAGGTGTTTCTGGTGCGCCGCCTCTATGGGCGTGAGCACCTGGCCCAGGTGTTGGCCACCTTTGGCGTGATCCTGGTGGCGGATGACGCCGTCAAGCTCATCTGGGGGGCTGCGCCGATCATGGCCTCGGCGCCGGCCCTGCTGTCGGGGCCGATCGAGCTGCTGCCGGGCTTGATGTACCCCAGCTATCGATTGCTCATTCTGGCGGCTGGCGTGCTGGTGGCCGTGGGCCTCTACCTGCTGGTCAATCACACCCGGGTGGGCATGCTGGTGCGGGCCGGGGCGTCCAACCGGCGCATGGCCGAGTTCATGGGCGTGCGCGTCGGGCAGGTGTTCTCGATGGTGTTCTTGCTGGGGGCGGCATTGGCCGCGCTGGCGGGGGCGCTCATGGGCCCGCTGACGGCGGTGCAGGTGGGCATGGGTGAGGAGATCCTCATTCCCTCACTGGTGGTGCTGGTGATCGGCGGCATCGGTTCGGTGCGCGGTGCCTTCGTGGCGGCAATGGTGGTGGGCATGGTCGACACCATCGGCCGCGCCTTCCTGCCGCTGCTGCTGCGCAGCTTTTTGTCGCCAACACTGGTCTCTGACCTGGCGCCTGCGATGGCAGGCCTGGCCACTTACGCACTGATGGCCTGCGTGCTGGCTTTCAAGCCCGCCGGCCTGTTCCCGGCCCGTGGCTGAGGAGGTGATGAGCATGAAATTTGAACGTTGGATTCCCTGGGTCGTTTGCGCGTTGCTGGCGCTGTTCCCCCTGGTGGCGTCGTCGCTCGGGCTGGACTTCTATGTCAGCTTCGTGCGGCGGGCCATGATTTTTGCGTTGGCGGCGGCCAGCCTCAATTTCATCCTCGGGTTTGGCGGCATGGCCGCGCTGGGCCATGCGGGCTTTCTGGGGGTGGGCGCTTACGCGCTGGTGGCCCTGTCCGACGCCGGCGTCGAGTCGGCCTGGATCCTGTGGCCCGCAGCCATGGTCGTCGCCGGCCTGGTGGCGGCACTGATCGGCTTGATTGCCCTGCGCACGCGGGGCGTCTACCTGATCATGAGCACGCTGGCCTTTGCCCAGATGCTGTACTACGTGGCCTTGTCGCTGCGCATCTATGGGGGCGACGACGGTTACAACCTGATGGCCCGCCCCAGTTTCGGGCTGGGCCTGGACAGCGCAGACGAGGCCACCTTCTACTGGGTGGTGCTGGGCTTGCTGGCGCTGGTGATGGTGGGGCTCAACCGCGCCACGCATTCCCGCTTCGGCCACGCCCTGATGGGCTTGCGCGACAACGAGACACGCATGCGTGCCATGGGCTACCCGGTGTTCAAGCTGATGCTGGTGGCGTTTGCACTCTCGGGTGCCCTGGCGGGCCTGGCGGGGGCCTTGCTGGTGTCGCACAACGCCTTCGTCAGCCCGTCGGTGATGCACTGGACCCAGTCCGCCACGCTCATCGTCATGGTGGTGATCGGTGGCGTGGGCCTGCGCTGGGGTGGCCCGGTGGGCGCCGTGGTCTGGATCGGGCTGGAGGAACTGGTCAAGCAGTTCACGGAGTACTGGCACCTGCCGCTGGGCCTGCTGCTGATCGTGATTGTGTTTGTGGCGCCGCGCGGTCTGGCCAGCGTGGCCGAGCACTGGCGCCTGCCAAGACGGCCACTGCCCGCCGAACCGGCGGGTGCCGTGCTGACCAAGGGAGAAGGTGCATGAGCCTGTTTGTCGTCAACGGACTCGTCAAGCGCTTTGGCGCCCTGCTGGCAACCGACCATGTGTCGCTGGAGGTACGCCCCGGTGAGATCCATGCCCTGATCGGGCCCAATGGGGCCGGTAAATCGACCTTCGTCAACCTGATCTCGGGGCTGCACCAGCCCGATGCAGGTCGCATCGAACTCGACGGCACCGATCTCACGCCACTGCCCATGGATGCCCGCATCCGGGCAGGTTTGTCGCGTTGCTTCCAGATCACCAGCATCTTTCCCAAGGCCACGGTGATCGACAACCTGATGCTGGCCGTGCAGGCCCAATCGGGCAGCAGCCTGCGCTTTTTGGCCGACCGCCGACGCGATCAGGCGCTGGGCGAGGCCGCCCGCGTGCTGGCGGCACGCGTGGGGCTGGAACACGCCCTGCAACGCATCGCCGGCACCTTGCCCCACGGGGCGCAACGCCAGCTTGATGTGGCCCTGGCCCTGGCAGCCAGGCCCAAGCTGTTGTTGCTGGATGAACCCATGGCCGGCATGGGCCCCGAGGACAGTGAACGCATGACCGAGCTGATCCACACCTTGCGCCGGGACATGGCGATCTTGCTGATCGAACACGACATGAAGGCGGTCTTTGCTTTGGCCGACCGCATCACCGTGCTGGTTTACGGCAAGGTGCTGGTCTCGGGGGATGTGGAGACCATCCGCAACCACCCGCAGGTGCAGGCCGTCTACCTCGGCACAGAAACCACGGAGGCCGCAGCATGAGTGTGCCCATTCCTCTTCTCAGTGCCAGCGGCCTGGCGGCTGGCTACGGCGCCAGCCAGGTCCTGTTCGGGATCGACCTGGAGATTGCAACCGGTCAGGTGGTGACGCTGCTGGGCCGCAATGGCATGGGCAAGAGCACCACCATCAAGACCCTGATCGGCGACTTGCTCACCCGCCAGGGCACGATCCGCTTTGGCGGCGAGCCCATCAACGGCTTGCGCCCCGACGCCATTGCCCGCCTGGGCATCGCCGTGGTCCCGGAAGGCCGGCAGTGCTTTCCCAACCTGACGGTGCACGAGCACCTGGTCGCCTTTGCCGACAACCGAAACGGCCAGCGAGACAGCTGGACCGTGGAGCGCATCTACCGCATGTTTCCCCGGCTCAAGGAACGGGCTCAGAACATGGGCAACCAGCTGTCGGGTGGCGAGCAGCAGATGCTGGCCATCGGGCGTGCGTTGTCCACCAACCCGCGTCTGTTGATCCTGGACGAGGCGACTGAAGGCCTGGCCCCGGTGATCCGGGAGGAAATCTGGCAGTGCCTGGCGCAGTTGCGCGAGGCGGGGCAGACGATTCTGGTGGTCGACAAGTACGTGGACCGGCTGTTGCGCCTGGCAGACCGGCACTTCATCCTGGAGCGGGGCCGCGTCGTGTGGCAAGGCAGTTCTGCGGCGCTGGATGGTGACCGCAGCCTCTGGAAAACCTATCTGGGAGTCTGAGCCAGTCCAGGCGCTTGCCTGGGGGCAGGGCCTCGCTGGGGGCGCTGCCTTGCATGGCGTGGCTGCGTCCGGCGCACCGTACAGGCTCAGCACGTGCACGCCTGCGGCACAGCCACGGGGGTGACCGAGCCTGTTGGCGGAATCTTTACCGCGGCTTGATCGGCCTTTCAAACCAAAAGTGTAATGAGAATTGTTTTTATTTGAACTATGATCACGGCCTTGCGCAGAGGCCCGGGCCTCTGGTGTCACTCAACCCTGATCCCCGTTCCTCATGCCACGTGTGATTTCACATCGTTTCTCCGTTGCCACCCCAAGCTTTCGCAGCCCGCTTCCATCGCGCAGATTGATCGCCCATGCCGCTCTTCTGGCCTGCGGATGGTGCGCTGCGGCCAACGCATCCGCTCAGGCCGAAGAGGCCCAGGACGAGCGCTCTGTGTCATCCCTGAAGGAGGTCCAGATCCAGGAGGGCCGCAGCAGCCGGGGCTATCAAGGCGCTCGGGCTAACACGGCCGCCACGCGCACCGACACCCCCTTGTTGGAAACCCCCCAATCCGTCAGGGTCGTGCCCCAGCAGCTCATGGAAGATCTGGGCGCCACACGGTTGGCCGACACCGTGGATTTCGTGAGCGGCATCACCCGCCTGAACGACTTCGGGGGCACTTGGGACAACTACGCTATCCGCGGTTTCAGCAACACCGACGGGGGCCAACTTCTCAACGGCTTTGCCTCCAACCGGGGTTACGGGCCGCAGCGCGACATGGCGTCGGTGGAGCGCATCGAATTTCTCAAAGGCCCAGCCGCAGCCTTGTACGGCAGCAGCGAGCCAGGGGGCACGCTCAACGTGGTCACCAAGAAGCCGCAGTTCACGCCGGCCCACAAGGTGGGCGTCCAGGCGGGTGGATTGGGCTATCGGCGGGCCACCCTGGACAGCACCGGGCCGATCAACTCTGCCGTGGCCTACCGGCTGAACATCGCGGCCGAGGATGGCGCCAGCCGCAGCTCGCTGGTGGACAACAGCAAAATGGTGGTGGCCCCGGCCGTCACCGTGAACCTGGGTCCGAACACCATCCTGAACTACGAAGCTGAGTTCATCCGCATACGCACGCCCCTGGACCGGGGCATCATCCAGGTCAACGGCAATGTCGGCGCCTTGCCTTCTGACCGCTACCTCGGCGATCCCAGCCGCTCCAACCTGCATGTCAATGGCGACACCCACCAGCTCACGCTGGATCACGATTTCGGCAACGGCTGGAGGAGCCGGACCGGCGCCTCGTACCGCGACACCCAGTTCTATGGTTCGGCGATCGATCTGGTCGGATCGCTGGCTGCGGACGGTCGAACGCTGACCCGCAGAGACAGTTGGAGAAGCTTGCCCGCCCGAGACGTGTCTCTGCAGACCGAGATCGAAGGAAAGCTGCAGCTGGGGGGCTACACCCATACGCTTCTGACCGGGGTGGAGACCTGGCGCCTGAGCACCGCGCAGGACATCCGCTACTCGAACCTGAGTCAGCAGCCCTTTGCCATCAACATCTACAACCCCGTCTACAACCAGGCGCCCGGCAACCTGACGCCTGGCTACGACCTGGGTGATCAGCAAAAGGCGACCGGCCTCTTCGTCCAGGATCAGATCGACCTGAGCGCCCAATGGAAGTTGCTGGCCGGCCTGCGCGTTGACCGCTTCCACCAGGACAGCGTCAATCGACTGCTCGGCACGCGCCAGGTTCAGAACCACTCGGCCGCCACCCCCCGCCTCGGTGTGAGCTACCTGATCAATGCGAACACCTCGGTGTATGCCTCTGCCGGGCGCACGTTCCGCCCCAACGCCGGCACGGATGAAAATGGCCAGGCATTCGATCCCCAGAAAGGCCAGGCTCTGGAGCTGGGCGCCAAGTGGCAGTCAGCCGATCAAGGCCTGAGCGCGAGCCTGGCGCTGTTCGACATCCGCAAGAGCAATGTGCTGACCCGCAGCCCGACAAACGCCAACTTCAGCGTCGCGGCAGGGGAGATCCGCAGCCAGGGTCTTGAGATGGATCTGGCGGGCCAGGTGGATCGGCACTGGCGCATGACGGCCAACATGGCCTACACCGATGCGGTGGTCACCCGCGACAACAACCCCGCGTTGCAGGGCAAGCGGGTCCTCAACGTGCCGCGTGTGAGCGCCGGCCTGTTTGCCATCCGTGAAGACCAGGCCCCGGTGGGCGGCGGTCGCTACGGCCTCGGCGCCGGTCTGGTTCATGTGGGCGAGCGCACCGGCACCTCGACCGATACGTATCGACTGCCAGCCTACACCACCGTCAGGGCCACCGCCTATTGGCAGCTCGACAAGCGCACCCGGCTGACGCTGGACGTGCACAACCTGTTCAACCAGACCTACTACACCGCCTCATGGGGCGCGCTGACGGTGATCCCCGGAATGGCCCGGCAATGGGTGGCGGGTTTGCAGATGGCGTTCTGACGCCGCTGGATTCAGGCCCGGGGCGCCGGCCCTGAGTCCCGGCAGCTGCCGCTGTCCTGCGCCCTGGCGGGCCGGGCCTGACCATGGGCCTGGGCAAACCGGATCATGCTCTGCAAGGCGGCCCGTGCAGAAGCCAGGTAGGCGGCCTGAAGATGGAACACATGCCAGCGCCCCTGGTAGACCTCCAGGGTGCACGCCACGCCGGCAGCTTGGGCGCGCCTGGCCAGCAGTTCGGCATCCGCCAACAGCAGTTCCTGATCGCCGACCTGCAGCAGCAGGGGCGGCAGCCCGGCCAGGTCGTCCACGCTCGGCACCGCGGGGGGCGCGCCATGCCAGCGCAAGCCCTGTTCCAGCCAGCCCATTCTCAGCATGGGGTCGCGCACGTGCGGGGCGGCCGCCTTGGCGGTGGCCAGCGTGGTATCGACCACGGGCGAGATGAGCAGCATGGCCGCAGGCAGCGGCTGGCCGCGTTGCTTCAAGGCCTGTGCCAATGACAGCGCCAGGGCCCCGCCGGCCGAGTCGCCCGCCAGCACGATGCACTGGGCCGGCCAACCCAGTTGAAGCAAGCCCTCGTAAGCGGCAAGCGCATCCTCCAGGGGGGCGGGGTGGGGGTGCTCAGGCGCCAGGCGATAGTCCGGCACATGAACGGTGAAGCCGCCATCGCGTGCCAGGCGGGTGGTGATGCTGCGGTGGCTTGTCGGGCCGCCCAGGCAAAAGGCCCCCCCGTGCAGGTACAGCACCGCTGTTCCGATGTCGCCCCGCTCGGGGGCCACCACCTGGGTCGGCACACGCCCCAAGGTGCGCCGCTTGCTCAGCACCCCACCCACGCCCGGCATGAGGGGCGACAACAAGGCCACCACGCCGCGCTGCAGGCGTGGGCCGAAAGGCGGGCCGATCAGGGTGCGGAAGCTGACCCGCAAGAACTGCCGCAGCCAGTGGGCCTGGATGCTTTCGAGGGAGCTCTGCGGGGGCGCCACGGCCACACCCAGGCCGGGGCCGCGCGGCCGTTCGAAGCGGTAGGCCGCCAGGCTGGAATGGCGCGTCTGCCAGCGGTAGGTGAAGGTGAAGCCGGGCCAGTTGGTGGTGCTGTTGCCGTTGGCATCGGTGTACCAGGTGGTGCAGCCGTTCCACACCGTGCGACGCAGGGCCTCCCGCATCTGCTGGGCATGCGCGCGGTAGCGGCGGGCATCCACCTCGATGGCGGCGGCCCCCACACGCCGCGCGGCGCGGATGCAGCGCATCACATGGGCGATCTGGCTCTCGATCATGTAGACGATCGAGTTGTGGCCCAGGTTGGTGTTGGGCCCATACAGCATGAAGAAGTTGGGGAACCCGGCCACCGTCATCCCCAGGTAGGCCGCCGCGCCGTCGCGCCAGGCCTCGTTCAGGTCCAGGCCGGCCTTTCCGGTGATGCGCATGGGCGACAGGAACTGGGTCGCGGCAAAGCCGGTGCCGTACACGATCACATCGACCGGGTGGCGCTGGCCATCCAGGGTCTCGATGCTGTCCGGGTGCACGCGCCGGATGCCTGTGGTGTGCAGCTTGACGTTGGGTCGGGCTATGGTGGCCAGGTACTCGCTGCTCAGCAGGATGCGTTTGCACCCGATGGGGTAGTCAGGCGTCAGTTGCTGGCGCAGATCGGCCTGAGGCACCTGGGCCATCAGCATGCGCTGGAAGGGCGCGCCCACGGCCCCCTTCATCAAGCCCTTGAAGCGCGTGAACGCCAGGGCCCGCGACTCGTACTTCAGGTAGATCCAGGCCCGGTGCAGCGCAGCCGCGCCGGGCACGACGCGGAACAGTTGCTTCTCAAACGGGCTGTAGGGCCGATCCGGCCTGGGCATCATGTACGCCGGTGAGCGCTGGAACACATGCAAGCTGCCTGCCTGCGGCGCGATGGCCGGCACGAACTGGATGGCCGAGGCCCCCGTGCCCACCACGGCCACGCGTCGGCCCGCCAGCGGCACGGCGTGGTCCCAGTGCGCTGAGTGAAAGCTGGGCCCCTTGAAGCTCGCCAGGCCCTCCAGCGCCGGCAGGGCCGGGCGGCTCAGCTGGCCGTTGCCGCTGATGAGCCATGTGCAGTTGAAGACCCGGCCATCGGTCAGGGTGACCCGCCACAGGCAAGTCCCTTCGTCGTAAGCCGCGGAGGCCACTTCGCAGCCAAATCGGATGTGCTGATGCAGCTCGTACCGGGTGGCGCAGTGCCGCAGATAGGCATGGATCTCGGCCTGCGGCGCAAACACGCGTGACCAATGGGGGTTGGGCTCGAAAGAGAACGAGTACAGGTGCGAGGGCACATCGCAGGCCGCGCCTGGGTAGGCGTTGTCACGCCACACGCCGCCCACGTCCTGAGACTTCTCCACGATCAGAAAGTCGTGGATCCCCGCCTTGCGCAGGGCGATGGCCATCCCCAGGCCGGCAAAGCCGGTGCCGATGATGAGGGCGGAAAGAGGGGCCGTGCTGCGGCTGTCAGGCGAGGTCATGGTGTGTCTCCGGGGGCTTTGTTGTTGTCGGTGCGGCGTGCCCATGGGGCTTCGATGTGCCTCCAAGGTAGCGCCATGTTCGGCGTCAACCCGGCAAATGCCTATGCTTCTTTCGGCCAGAAACTTTATTATTTCGGCCATTGGCAACTGGCTACGGGAAACACCTGATGAGCTTCTGGAACTTCGCCCGCGGGCCGGCAAGTGTTCGATTGCTGCTCGACTTCGGTCAGCATCGGGGGCTTTCCGCGCATGAGTTGTTGGCGGGCAGCAAGATCTCCCCCAGCCAACTCGATGACCCGAACACCGAGCTCGCAGCTACCCAGGAGTTGAAGGTGGTCGAGAACCTGCTGCGCCTGTTGCGCCACCCACCCGGGCTGGGGCTGGAGGTGGGGCAGTGCTACCGCTTTTCCACCTTCGGGCTGTGGGGCTACGGCCTGGTGTGCAGCGCGACCCTGGGCGATGCCCTGTTGCGTGCGCTGCGCTTTGTGCAGCTCACCTATGCCTACTCGGTCATCGAGGAAGGCCTCCAGCCGGGGACCGAGGCCGACACCTGCTGGCTGCGATTGCGTCCCCCCGAGCTGGCCACCGGCTTGAGCCGCTTCCTGGTGGAGCGAGACCTGGCCGCTGCCGCCACGCTGATGTGCGAATTGGGCGGCCCGCACTTTTCGCTGCGCCGCATCGAGCTGCCCGCCGGGCGGGGGCGGGCGTTTCGGCCCTCGGCCAGCCTCACCGCCCTGGGTGGGGCGCCCCTGAGCTATGGGGCGACCGGCTACGGTCTGGCGTTCGACGTGGCGTGGCTGGCGCACAAGCTGCCCAGCGCCAACCCCACCTCTGCCGCCATGTGCGACGAGATGTGCACCCAGTTGCTCGAACGCCGCAGGGTGCGCGCCGGCACCACCACCCTGGTGCGGCAGGTGATGGCCAGCACGCCACAGCACGAGCGCCCCACCATCAGCCGCCTGGCCGACATCACCAGCACCAGCCAACGCACCCTGAGGCGCCGCTTGCGGGGCGAGGGCACATCGTTCCGGGCCCTCATGGCGTCAGCACAGTCCGACGAAGCGGCCCAATTGCTGGGCGACCGATCGCTGTCGATATCGGCCATTGCCGAACGGCTGGGCTATGCAGACCTGTCGAGCTTTTCCCAGGCCTTCAAGCGCTGGCATGGCGTGTCGCCATCCTTGTACCGGCGGCAAAACAGCTGAGCCCTTGCGAAGCCGAGAACCTGAGCACGCCAGGCCGGGATTGGCGCCGCGCTGGCCGATGTGCTGGTAACATTTGCGCAGTGGAGATGGCATTCCTCCATAACCGCCTCCTGCCTGCGGGCAGGGGTGCTGATGATGCCTACATGCATTCCCGGCGGGGGGTGATGTAGGCCTGCGTCCTCGAAATTTCTCGAAGTCCGCGCCATTGCCACACGTCCGGGTCTGATCGTGCTTTCGCTACACAGACAACAGGACGTCCATGAAACTTTCCAAACGCCCCGAATTTTTTGAGCTGCTGCCCTTCCTGGGTCAATGGCTGTTTCTGGCCAGCGCCGTGGCCGCGCTGGCGGGCTCGGCTTCCGCCGTTTTTCTTTTGGCGCTTGACTGGGCCACCCATGCCCGTGTCGCCCACCGCTGGCTGATCTGGCTGCTGCCTCTGGGGGGCTTTGGGGTGGGCTGGCTGTACCTGCGCCTGGGCCGGCATGTCGAGGCGGGCAACAACCTGCTCATCGACGAAATCCACGACCCCCAGAAGATCATCCCGCTGCGCATGGCGCCGCTGGTGTTCGTCGGCACGGTGGTGTCCCACCTGTTTGGGGCTTCGGTGGGGCGGGAGGGGACGGCGGTCCAGATGGGGGGCGCACTGGCTGACCAGTTCACCCGTGTCTTCAAACTCCAGCACGAGGACCGCCGCATCGTCCTCATGGCCGGCATCAGTGCGGGCTTTGCTTCCGTGTTCGGCACCCCCTTGGCGGGCGCGGTCTTCGGGCTGGAGGTGCTGGCCATCGGGCGCATGCGCTACGAGGCCTTGTTCCCTTGTGCGGTGGCGGCCATCGTGGCTGACCAGGTCGGGCTGCTCTGGGGTGTTCACCACACCCACTACAGCATCCCGGAGGTGGGCCCCATCGCCCTGTGGCCGTTGGTGGTGATGGTGATCGCGGGCGCGCTGTTCGGGCTCACCGGCAAGGTCTTTGCGGAGGCCACCCACGCCCTGAGTGCCTGGGTCAAGAAGCAGGTGCACTATGCGCCCCTCAGGCCGCTTCTGGGGGGCGTTCTGGTGGCCTCGGCCGCGTGGTTTCTGGACGCTGAGCACTACATCGGGTTGGGCATCCCGACCATTGTGCAGGCCTTCCAGCAGCCGCTGGCCCCTTACGATTTCGCCGCCAAGATGGCCTTCACGGTGGCCTCTTTGGGCACCGGCTTCAAGGGGGGCGAGGTCACGCCCTTGTTCTACATCGGGGCCACACTGGGCAATGCGCTGGCGCCCCTGTTTCACCTGCCGGTGGCGCTGCTCGCCGGCATCGGCTTCGTGGCCGTCTTCGCCGGTGCGGCCAACACCCCCATCGCATCGACCTTGATGGCGATGGAGCTGTTCGGCTCGGAGATCGGGGTCTATGCCGCCCTGGCCTGCACCGTGAGCTACCTGTGCTCCGGGGCCACAGGCATCTACCGCTCTCAGCGCATCGGGCACGCCAAAAACGGTCAGGCACCCGAAGGCATCAAGCTGGGCGAACTGAGCGCCTACCAACAAGCTCAGCGAGAGACGCCCTAGGCGCAGCGCATGCCCGAACTGCGCCCCCCGGGCGTCTTGCAGGGCCAGCCCCACCCACCCCGGGCCGGCCTGGCGCCTTCGCTATACCTTGGTATAGGCGCGCGATGCCGCAGTAGGTGGCGGCCATCCCAATGCAGGCTGGCCTTCGCGCCACCCGCCGGGGACAATTCACCCTGTTGTCAGCGCCTGTCCGGCCTGCCACACAGCGAGCATGCCGGCTGCGGCCGATGCGCTTGATGCCATGTCGGTGCCCCGGTGCCCGGCCCTTCACAGATCGATTGTTGAAAAGGAGAAAGCCGATGGACCCCGACCCCAGTAGGTGCGCGCACGCGCCCGTTGCCCTTTCCCCCATGTTCATGAATCTCATCAAGTATCGGGCCACCGCCTCGAGGACCTCGCGCACCTGAGTGCAGGGGGCGCCTGAGGGCCGGTGGGCCCCAGGAGGCCCCCATCATGCTGTTCAGCTTCTTCCGCCCCGACGACGCGCTTGTGCGTGAGCTGCGCGTCGCCATCGCCTGCCACCGTCCCACCGTCTTGCACCAGCTGCTGGCTTCGCACGGCAGCCGGGCCTTTGCGAACGCGCTCGCCGATTTGTCCGGCCGGGTGATTGCCGAAGCATTGCCCATGCTTGTGGCAGCGGAGGCCCTCCAGGTGCTGAAGCACCTGCCTCACGCCGCGCGCCGCCGCTTGCACGAGGCGCAAGACGCTGGGTACCGCGATGCGTTCGGCGGCGCCTTGGCACTGCCGGCCTCGCCCCTCGTGCGCGTGCGCTAGCCCCCGCCCGGGGCCGCCCTGCCGCACCGGGCCCCATTTCGCTGCGGCCTTCCGCCGTCCCAAGCCTCTTCGGACCAACCCCTGCCTGACCCCTGGCCAACCCTGGCCCGGGTGTCCTGGCTGCGCCCGTCCGGGGCACAGCGGGCGGGCCGGCCCCACCGCACCCCTCACCTGTGTTCTCCACGGAATCTCGCCATGAAGATTGTTCTAGCCGTCATCACCACCTTTTGCATCGCATCGCTGTCGGCCTGCGATGCATCGCAAGACCCCGCCCCGCCGGCACGGGCGGGGGAGGGGGCCACGCTTCAACGCGAAGGCCGCGTGGTGTTCGTGCCCGAGGCATCACCGCTGCGTCAGAGCCTGCGGCTCGAACGCGTGGAACAACAGCCCTACGCCCAGGTGATCGATGCACCCGCCGTGGTCGAGGCCATGCCCGAAAAGCTGGTGAAGCTGACCCCGCCTCTGGCCGGGCGCATCACCCGGCTGCACCGGCAGCTGGGCGACGCGGTCAGCGCGGGCGAGGCCCTGGTCACCCTCGACTCCCCCGACCTGGGTTCGGCACACAACGACCATGCCAAAGCCCAGGCGGCCTGGGTCCAGGCGCGCCTCGAACTTGAGCGCCAGAAGGCGCTGCTGGACGAGGACATCTCCGCCCGCAAGGACTACGAGCAGGCCCAGCAGGCTCTGGCCGTGGCGCAAAGCGATGTTCGGGCCACGGCCGACCGGCTGGCGCAACTCGGTGCCCCGGCCGGTGCGCCGTCACGGCGTGAATACGTGCTGCGCTCGCCCATTTCGGGCCGGGTGGTCGACATGAACGGCGCGCAAGGCAGCTACTGGAACGACAGCAATGCCTCGATCATGACCATCGCGGACCTGTCCACCGTCTGGCTGTCCGCCAGCGTGCCGGAGAAGGACATTCCCCGCGTGCGGGTGGGGCAGAGCGCGCGCATCGCGTTCAACGCCTACGAAGGCCAGGCCTTCGAGGGCCAGGTGAAGTACGTGGGCGATCTGCTGGACCCGGCCACCCGCACGGCGCGCGTGCGGGTGGCCATCGACAACCGCCAGGGCCGCTTCAAGCCGGGCATGTTTGCCCGCGTGAGCCTGGCCGGTGCCAGCCACCCCGCGCTGCTGGTGCCGGCGACGGCGCTGTTGCAAAGCGGGCTCTACACCCGGGTGTTCGTCGAGCAGTCACCGTTTCGCTATGAATCCCGCATCGTGGCCGTCGGATCGACGGCGGGCGCATGGGTCGAAGTGCTGTCGGGGCTGAAGGCGGGCGAGCGCATCGTGGTTCAGGACGGAGTGCTGCTCAATGATTGAAGATTTCGTCCGCACCTGCTTTCACCGCCGTGGCATTGTCTGGCTGGTGTTTGCGTTCGTTGCGCTGTACGGCGTCTGGAGCTGGAAGCAGCTGCCGGTCGAGGCCTATCCCGACATCGCCGACGTTAGCTCGCAGATCGTCACCCAGGTTCCGGGCCTGGCCGCCGAGGAGGTGGAGCAGCAGATCACCATCCCGCTGGAGCGTGCGCTGCTGGGCACGCCCGGCATGCATGTGCTGCGCTCGCGCAGCCTGTTTGCCCTGTCGCTGATCACCGTCGTCTTCGACGATGGTGTCGAGGGTTACTGGTCGCGTCAGCGCCTGCAGGAGCGCATCAACGATGTGAACCTGCCCTACGGCGCCAAGCCCGGTCTGGACCCTTACACCTCGCCGATCGGCGAGATCTACCGCTACACGCTCGAATCGAAGACACGCAGCCTGCGCGAGCTGTCCGATCTGCAGTTCTGGACCGTGATCCCCCACCTGAAGAAGGTGGCTGGCGTGGTGGACGTGAGCAATTTTGGCGGCCTGACCACCCAGTTCATGCTGGAACTCGACCCGGCCCGACTGCGCCAGTACGACCTCACGCTGCAGCAGGTCAAGGACGCCATCACGGCCAACAACGCCAACGGCGGCGGCAGCGTCATCGACCGCGGCGAACAGAGCTATGTGGTGCGCGGTGTGGGTCTGCTGCGCTCGCTGGCCGACATGGGCAACGTGGTGGTCAAGACCGATCACGGTGTGCCGGTGCTGATCAAGGATCTGGGCGCCCTCGACTACGGCAACGTCGAGCGCCGAGGCATCCTCGGCAAGGATGACCAGGCCGACACGATCTCGGGCGTGGTCTTGCTGCTCAAGGGCCACAACCCCTCGAGTGCGCTGGCGGGCGTGCACCAGGCCGTGGCCGAACTCAATGACAAGCTGCTGCCCAAGGATGTGCGGGTGGTCGCCTACCTCGATCGCACCTCGCTGATTGAGGCCACGCTGCACACCGTGGGCAGCACCCTGACCGAGGGCATGGTGCTGGTCAGCCTGGTGTTGCTGCTGTTTCTGGGCCGCCCGCGGGCTGCCGCCATCGTGGCACTGACGATTCCGCTGTCGCTGCTGATCGCCTTTGTCTTCATGCACCACTTCAACATCCCGGCCAACCTGCTCTCGCTGGGGGCCATCGACTTCGGCATCTTGGTCGATGGCTCGGTGGTGCTGGTCGAGAACATGCTGCGCCGGCGTGAGGAAAGCCAGGAGCGCGCGCTGACGGCGCAGGACGCCATCCAAGCCACCTTGCAGGTTGCCCGGCCGATCGCCTTTGGCATGGCCGTGATCGCCTGTGCCTACCTGCCCCTGTTCGCCTTCCAGCGCATCGAATACAAGCTGTTCTCGCCGATGGCCTATGCCGTCGGTGCTGCCCTGGCCGGTGCCTTGGTGGTGGCGCTGGCCTTGATCCCAGGCCTGGCCTGGCTGGCGCTGCGCAAGCCGGGCCCGGTGTTCCACAACCCGGTGCTCGAGGCCCTGACCGCGCGCTACGCCCGCTTTCTGACGCTGGCGCTTGGCAAGACAAGGTGGGTGATCGCCGCGTGCGTGACCGCCACCCTGGTGCTGGGGGGGCTGTTGGCGACGCTGGGCCGCGACTTTTTGCCCTACCTGGACGAGGGCTCGTTGTGGCTTCAGGTGCAGATGCCGCCCGGCATCACCCTCGACAAGGCCTCGGCCATGGCCGGCGAGTTGCGCCGGGCCACCCTGGCGTTTCCCGAGGTGGCCTACGTGGTGACCCAGACCGGGCGCAATGACGACGGCACCGACTACTGGACACCCTCGCACATCGAGGCCAGCGTGGGCCTGCACCCCTACAAAAGCTGGGCATCGGGCCTCAGCAAGCAGGCGCTGATCGCGCAGCTGGCCGAGCGCTATGCGCAGATGCCGGGCTACACGGTGGCCTTCATGCAGCCGATGATCGACGGCGTACAGGACAAGCTCTCAGGCGCCCACGGCGACCTGACCGTCAAGGTCTTCGGCGACGATCTGGGCGAGGTACGCGGCGTTGCCAACCAGGTGGCCCAGGTGCTGCGCCGGGTGCCCGGGGCCGCCGACATTGCGGTGGACGTCGAGCCCCCGCTGCCCAACCTGAAGATCGAACTCGACCGCGCGGCGGCGGCCCGGCGCGGCGTCAACGCCGCCGATGTGGCCGACCTGATCGCCACCGGCATCGGGGGGGCACCGATCGGCCAGCTATACCTCGGTGAAAAGAGCTACGACATGACGGCCCGCTTTCCAGAGCGCCTGCGCGCCAGCCCCGAGGCCATCGGCAACCTGCCCCTGGCCGCCCCCGGCGGCGAGCGGGTTCCGCTGTCGGACGTGGCGCGCATCGGCACCACCTCGGGCGAGAGCGTGATCGTGCGCGAGATGGGCCGCCGCAACATCATCGTGCGCCTGAACGTGCGTGGGCGTGACCTGTCGCACTTTCTGGCCGAGGCCCAGGACGCCATCCGGCATGAGGTCCGCCTGGACCCCCGTCGCATCCAGATCCAGTGGGGTGGCCAGTTCGAGAACCTGGAGCGGGCCGAAGCCCGCCTGGCCATGATCGCGCCGATGACGCTGGGCATCATGTTCCTGCTGCTGTTTGGCGCCTTCCGCAACCTGCGGCAACCGCTGCTGGTGCTGGCCACGGTGCCCTTGGCGATGCTGGGCGGCCTGGCGGCCCTGCACCTGCGCGGCATGACGCTCAACGTCTCCAGCGCGGTCGGCTTCATTGCCTTGTTCGGTGTGGCCGTGCTCAATGGCGTGCTGATGATTGCGCAGATCAATGGCCTGCGCACCGAGGAGGGCAGGCCGCTGCTCGACGCCGTGCGTGAGGGGGCCCGCAGCCGCATGCGCCCGGTGTTGATGACGGCCACGGTGGCCGCCATCGGCCTCACGCCCGCCATGCTGGCCACCGGCCTGGGCAGCGATGTGCAACGGCCGCTGGCTACCGTGGTGGTCGGCGGGCTGCTGAGCGCCACTGTCCTGACGCTGGCCCTGCTGCCGGCGCTCTACCACCTGATCGAAGACCGCATCGCGCGCCGCCAGGCCGGCGCGCCCGCCCCCGTGGACCCAGGAGCCGCCCCATGAATGGCCTGAAACCCTGTCTGGCGCTCTGCGCCCTGCTGGCCACCGGCGGCTGCACCGTCGGCCCGGATTTCCAGCGCCCGGCCGACCCGGCCACCACCACCTACGGTGCGCAGCCGCTGCCCGCCCAGACCGAGTCGGCCCCCGGGCCTGCCGGCCTGGCCCAGCGATTCGCGCCGGGGCAGCAGGTGCCCTCGCAATGGTGGAAGGCCTTTGGCTCGCCGGCGCTCGATGAGCTGGTGGCCGCGGCCCTGCAGGCCAACCCCGACCTGCAGGCCGCGCAGGCGGCACTGCGTGCGGCACACGAGTCGGTGGCCGCACAGCGCGGGGCCTATTGGCCCAGCGCCGACATCGGCCTGAACTCGACGCGCCAGCGGGTGTCCAGCACGCTCTCCGGCCCGCTGGCGGATTCGGACACCACGCTCTACACCTTGCGCACCGCGCAACTGAGCGTCGGCTACGTGCCCGATGTGTTTGGCGCCAACCGACGCCAGGTCGAAGCCCTGACGGCAGCGGCGGACGTGCGCACCTTCGAGCGTGAGGCCGTCTACCAGACCCTGGTGGCCAGCGTCGTGGGCGCGGCGTTCGAGCAGGCCTCGCTGCGCGCCCAACTGGCCGCCACGCACCAGCTCATCGGGCTGGCGGACCGCTTGCTCGACATCGCCCGCCGCCAACACCGTGCGGGCCAGGCTAGTGGCGCCGACATCGCTGCGCAGGAGGCCGCTCTGGCGCAGGCACAAGCCGCGCTGCCCTCCCTGGAAAGGCAGTTGTCAGAGCAAACCAACCGCCTTGCGGTCCTGCTCGGGCGCCTGCCCAGTGAGATGCAACAGACGCCACTCGATCTGGCCAGCCTGACCTTGCCGCGGGAGCTGCCACTCAGCTTGCCCTCCCGCCTGGTCGAGCAAAGGCCCGACGTGCGCGCCGCCCTGGCCCAGTGGCAGGCCGCCAGCGCTCAGGTGGGGGTGGCGGTGGCCGCGCGGCTGCCCAGCATCACGCTGAGCGCCTCGCTGGGCAGCTCTGCGCTCGACATGTCGCAGCTCTTGCGCAGCGGCGGCTTCTGGTCGGTCGGCGCCAACCTGGCGCAGCCGGTCTTTCGAGGCGGTGCACTGCTGCACCAGCAGCGCGCGGCAGAGGCCGCCTACGCACAGGCCGAGGCCCAGTACCGCAGCACCGTGCTGACGGCGTTCCAGAACACGGCCGACACCTTGCAAGCCATTGTCAGCGGCGCGCAGGCCCTGCGCGCCGCCAGCGCGGCCGAAGCCGCGGCACAGAAAAGCCTGGCCATGGCCCGCCGCCAACGGGCGCTGGGCGCCGCCACCCAGGCGGACCTGATCCTGGCCGAGCAGGCCTGCCAGCAGGCCAGCCTGGCCCGGGTGCAGGCCCAGGCCGGCCGCTACACGAACACCGTGGCGCTTTACCAGGCGCTGGGGGGCTGGTGGTCGGCCTCTGTTCCACCGGCACGCCCACCTGCATTCCCACCCGCACTCCCGACCGCGCTCCCGTCCGCCGCCTCGCTGCCCGCCGGGCCCGCACTGGTCACCTCTCTTGAATGACAGCCCCCAACCGGAGCGATCCGATGAAATTCCTTCAAAGCGTGTTGAAACGGCTCACCCGCCAAAGCCCCGCCGCACCTGGCCCACAGGCCCCACATGCCCCTGAGGCCCCGCTCTGGGGCCGCTCCGGCAGCCTCTTGAGCTGGGCGGCGCTGCCCAGCCGGCATTTCAGGCGCCCGGCCATCCTGGACGTGCTGCACAGCACGGGCAGCGGCGATGGCGGTCCGCGCGGGTTCAACGATCACAGGGGCCGCGGCAAGGCCGTGCCTGCCCATGTCTCGCGCGAGCTGCGGCGCATCGCCTCCGACGATGTCAGCGCGGCCATTGTCCGCATGGACTCCCATGAGGACGGGCTGACCCAGGCCGAAGCCCAGGCCCGTCGCGAGCGCTGCGGGCCGAACGAGCTGGAGCACGACAAGCCCATGCCGGCCTGGCGGCACCTGTGGTCTTGCTACAGCAACCCGTTCAACCTCCTGCTCACGCTGCTGGCGGCCATCTCGTTCCTGACGGACGACATGAAGTCCACCTGCGTGGTCGGCGTCATGGTGGTGCTCAGCACGCTGATCCGGTTTGTGCAGGAGGGGCGCTCGAACCGGGCGGCCGAGCGGCTCAAGGCCATGGTGAGCAACACCGCCACCGTGGTCCGGCGCCCATCGGTGGATGAAGAGCTGGTCGCGATCAGCCGGCGCTACTTCGGGCTCAACCTCCATGGGCAGCGCCCCGCCCGGCAGATCGAAGTGCCGATCCGTGACCTGGTCCCGGGCGAGCATGTGCTGCTGTCGGCCGGCGACATGGTGCCCGCTGACTGTCGGCTGATCGCCGCCAAGGACCTGTTCGTCTCCCAGGCGGCGATGACGGGCGAGTCGCTGCCGGTGGAGAAATTTGCCGGCACCTGCCATCCCTTCCATTCGATGTTCGATGCGCCCAACCTCGTCTTCATGGGCACCAGCGTGATCTCGGGCTCGGCCACGGCGCTGGTGATGAGCACGGGGCCCCGAACCTACCTCGGTGCCTTGTCCGACCGGCTCACCACCACGGATCGCAGCCCGACTGCCTTCCAGGCCGGCGTCAACAGCGTGAGCTGGCTGCTGATCCGCTTCGCCCTCGTGATGGTGCCCATCGTCTTGTTGATCAATGGCTTCACCAAGGGCGACTGGATGGAGGCCTTTCTGTTCGCGCTGTCGGTGGCGGTCGGCCTCACGCCCGAGATGTTGCCGATGATCGTGACCTCCACCCTGGCCAAGGGCGCGGTGAGCCTGTCGCGCCAGAAGGTCATCGTCAAACGCCTGGATGCGATCCAGAACTTCGGGGCCATGGATGTGCTGTGCACCGACAAGACCGGCACCCTCACGCAGGACAAGATCGCCCTGGAGCGCCACACCGACGCTCTGGGCACCCCCTCCGACAGCGTGCTGCGCCATGCCTACCTGAACAGCTGCCACCAGACCGGCCTGAAGAACCTGCTGGACCGCGCGGTGATGGACCATGTCGAGTTGCATGAGCAACTCCGCGTGGCGCAGGACTACCGCAAGGTGGATGAAATCCCCTTCGACTTCGAGCGCCGCCGCATGTCCGTGGTGCTGGCCGAACGCGACGACCACCATGAGCTGATCTGCAAAGGCGCGGTCGAGGAGGTGCTGTCGGTGTGCAGCACCCTGCAGGTCGAGGACGCAGGCCGCAGCCGGCGCGTGCCTTTGGACCGGGCCCTGTTGAATCGGGTGCGCGCTGTGGCGCGCGAGATGAACGGACAAGGCTTGCGTGTCGTCGCCGTGGCGATGAAGGAGCTGCCAACGCAGCCCTCGGCTGATTCGCTGGCCTACACGGTGGCCGACGAGGCGGAGCTGACCCTCGTCGGCTACATCGCCTTCCTCGACCCACCCAAGGATTCGGCCCCGCCCGCCCTGCGGGCGCTGGCCGGGCATGGCGTGCAGGTCAAGGTGCTGACCGGCGACAGCGAGCTGGTCGCGGCCCAGGTCTGCCGGCAGGTCGGGCTGGCGAGCGGTGACTTCCTGCTGGGCACGGACGTCGAAAGAATGAGCGATGAGGCGCTGGCGCGGGCGGCCGAATCGCACCAGCTCTTCGCCCGCCTGACACCCCGCGACAAGGAGCGCATCGTGCGTGCACTGCGCGGCAACGGGCACGTGGTCGGCTTCCTGGGCGATGGCATCAACGATGCACCGGCACTGCGCGCGGCAGACATCGGCATCTCCGTCGATTCGGCGGTGGACATCGCCAAGGAGGCGGCTGACATCATCCTGCTCGAGAAAAGCCTGATGGTGTTGGAGCAAGGTGTCATCGAAGGGCGCAAGACCTTCCGCAACATGCTCAAGTACATCCGCATGACGGCCAGCTCCAATTTCGGCAATGTGCTGTCCGTGCTGGTCGCCAGCGCCTTTCTGCCCTTCCTGCCCATGTTGCCTCTGCAGCTGCTGGTGCAGAACCTGCTGTACGACATCTCGCAGATCGCCATCCCCTTCGACAACGTCGACCCAGAGCAGTTGGCCCGACCGCTGAGCTGGGACCCGGCCGACATCGGTCGCTTCATGCTCTTCTTCGGCCCCCTCAGCTCGGTGTTCGACATCGCCACCTTCGTGCTCATGTGGCATGTGTTCGGCGCCAGCACGGTGGCCGATCAATCGCTGTTCCAGTCGGGCTGGCTGGTCGAGGGCCTGCTCACGCAGACGCTGATCGTGCACCTGATCCGCTCGCCCAAGCGTCCCTTCATTGAAAGCCGGGCCTCGTGGCCGCTGATGGTGATGACGCTGCTCATCATGGCCATCGGGGTGGCCTTGCCGATGAGCCCCCAGGCCACCTACTTCAGGCTGCAGGCCCTGCCCCTGAGTTACTTCGCCTGGCTGGCCGCCATCCTGCTGGGCTATGTGGGCCTCACCACGGCGATGAAGAAGTTCTACATCAGGAGATTCGGCTGGTGATCGCCGCTGTCGGCCCTTGGCGGTAGAGTCTCGGGTAACGACAGTGCCCCCGTGCCACGCCCATGAACCCCATGCAAGCCTCCCCAAGAACCCTGTTCATCCTGAAGATGACCTTGATGGTCATCGTGATGGCGCTGCTCTTCGTGCTGGACACGGTGACGAGCTACGAAGTGGCGGCGGCGGTGTTCTATGCCGTGGTCATCCTGACGGCGGCCCGCATGTTGGGCCGGCGCGCATTGATCGGGCTGGCCGCCGTCAGCATCGCGATGACGGGCCTGAGCCTGGCCTTCACGCCGCATGGCAATCTGCAGTCGGGGCTGATCAACATGGGTATCAGCATGGCCGCGATCATCACCACCACCTACCTCATCCTGAAGATGGAGGCGGCCAGGGCGGCGGCCCAGGCCGCCCAGGCCCAGCTGCTGCGCCTGGCGCGCATCCAGAGCCTGGAGGGGTTGACCACCTCCATCGCGCACGAGGTCAACCAGCCGTTGGCGGCCATCGTCACCAGCGGCCATGCCTGCCAGCGTTGGCTGGCGCAAGACCCGCCCAACCTGGACAAGGCCCGCCTGGCGCTCGACAGAATCCTCAGTGATGCGGGCCGCGCCAGCCAGATCATTGCCCGGGTGCACAGCCTCGCACGGGGCCAGCCGCCGCAGCGCGGCGAGTTCCCGTTCAACGAGGCCATCCTGGAGGTACTGGCGCTGTCCGGCGCTGAAATGGCGCGCCAGGGCATCGAGCTGAGCACCGAACTCGCCCCAGGCTTGCCCACCGCCTTCGCCGACCGCGTGCAGATACAGCAGGTGACTGGCAACCTGGTCCTCAATGCCATCGAGGCCATGGCCGGCGTGGCCGAGCCCGGACGGCGCCTGCACATCAGCACGGAGCTGCGGGCGCACGAGATCGTGCTCTCTGTGCAGGACTCCGGCCCGGGCGTGGCCGCAGGGGTGCAAGAGCATCTGTTCGACGCCTTCTGGACCACCAAGAAGGACGGCATTGGCGTGGGGCTGAGCATCAGCCGGACCATCATCGAAGCCAATGGCGGACGCATCTGGTCCGAACCCGGCCTGGGCCGCGGTGCGGTCTTCCGGTTCAGCATCCCGCCCACCTCGCAGGAGCAGCGCCCATGACCCTCCACACTCCTGAAGGCAAGGACAGCCCCATCGTCTATGTGGTTGACGATGATGTCTCGGTCCGCGCCGCACTCGAAGACCTGCTGGCCTCGGTGGGCCTGCAGGTGCTGTCTTTCGGTTCAACCCAGGAGTTCATCGCTCATGAGCGCGCCGATGCGCCCGCCTGCCTGGTGCTGGACGTGCGCATGCCCGGCCAGAGCGGCATGGACTTTCACCGTCGCATGAGCGATCTGGGTATCAGCCTGCCGACCATCTTCATCACCGGCCACGGCGACATCGCCATGGGGGTCGAGGCCATGAAGAATGGCGCGCTCGAGTTCCTGACCAAGCCCTTCCGCGACCAGAGCCTGCTGGACGCGATCCACAAAGGCATCGAGAAAGACCGGCAACGGCGGCGGGCCGAAGCTGCTGCGGCCGTCCTGCAGCAGCGCTGGGCCTCACTCACCGCGGGCGAGCAGGAGGTCATCCGCCTGGTGGTGCAGGGCTTGCTGAACAAGCAGATCGCCGCCCGGCTTGATCTCAGCGAAATCACGGTCAAGGTCCGCCGCGGCAACGCCATGCGCAAGATGCAGACGGCCTCGCTGGCCGAACTGGTGCGGGTGGCGGAGAAGCTGGGCATGTAGGGCTGGGCCGGCTTGGCGCTGGCCTGGCACCCCAGCGCCTGACGGACCAGCTGAGGCAGGCGCCGGGGCATGGCACCGGGTGCCTGCCTTCGGCCTTGGGGTGGACCTCAGGCCACCCCGGCAAGAGCCCGACTCAGAAAGTGTGCTTGATACCCGCAGACAGGCCGGTGCTGCTGCTCTTGAGGCCAGCGCCCTGGTAGGCGTTCTTCCACTGCGTGCTGTCGGCTTCCAGGTAGACCAGGGACCGGGTCGACAATTTGTATTCGAGGAACGCGATGGTGCGGTTGTAGCCGTCGTCGGCATTCGCTGTGCGCGAGCGGTTCACCCGGTAATGGCTGACCAGCAGGTCCAGTTGCGGCGTGAGTGGCCAGGTGCCGCCCAGGCCCAGAATCTTGTTGGTCGTCTTCGCCGTGGTCGACGTGTCAGCCGTGTGGCCGCTGTAGGTGATGTTCAGCTTGCCGGCAGCCACCGGCACGGCAATCCCGCTGACAAAGCCATTGAGCGTCAGGTTGGTGGCCGTCTTGAACTGGTGGTAAGCCACGGTGGCCTGAAGCACGTTGCTCCTGTAGTCCAGGCTGGCCCCATTGGAAGACAGCTTGCTGTTGCTGTCGGCCTGGTTGCCGAATGCGTGCATCACGCGGGCCGTGGTGTTGCCAAAGCTGTAGGCATATTTCGCCGAGTTGTCGAGGCGATAGGTGCCCGTGCTGGAGCCCGAGGCCCCGTACTCGGCGCCCAACTGATGCGAGCTCAAGGCCGACAACGCCACGTTGGGGTTCAAACCCGCAAAGCGGGTGGCCAATGGATCGACTGGGAAGATGGCATCGGACAGCAAAGTGTTTTGTCGACCGACAGTCAGTGTTCCCAGGTCACCCTTCAGGCCCGTAAACGAGCCCCGGTCAAAGAACTTGCTGGTGTTGGAGGTGGTGCCGTTGTTGATGTTCAGGCCCGATTCCAGAAAGAACAGGGCGGACAGCCCTCCACCCAGGTCTTCGGTGCCGCGAAAGCCCAGACGGCTGGTGGTGTTGATGCCGCTGTTGAGCATGTTGGCATTGCCAGCTGAGCGAACATTGGATGGATCCAGGCCGGAAGCCGTCCGAACACCTGCATCCATGATCCCGTAGAGGGTCACCGAGCTCTGTGCGTGAATGTGCGGGGCGGTCACCAGGCATGCCAGCAGCGAAGCTGTTTTGAGGCTGTTTGGGCTTTTCATCTGTTTATCTCCTTGGATCCATCGATCTCGGTTTTGGGTGGGTTCGGTCACGGCGTGTTGGTGCTGTGCGCTGCACCGAACCCGGCGCAGGCACAGGGTGCAGAGCCGGGGGTGCAAGCCCTTTGCAGTGGCTGCTCGGGGCTTGGGTAGCTTAGGTGCTGGTCTGTTCCAGTACCATGCCGTATTTCCATTCAGTGGAAATTTTTGGGGGGGATGGAAAACGGATTCAAGGCCTCCGCTGCCCGGGGCTGAACGGCCTTTGCATGGGCGCGATTCAATCCAACGTGACCTTGCCTTCGACAACCACTTTCCGCCATCGGGCGATGTCCGCTTCCAGAAAGCGCTGGGTTTGCGCCGGTGGTGCCATCGCAAGCCGAAGCCCTTCCTTGGCCAGCTTGGCCCCGTAGGCTGGTGTTTGAGCGGCCTTCTGCAAGGCTTCGTACACGCGGTTGAGGGTGGCCTCCGGGGTGGCGGCTGGGGCCAGCAGGGCGTACCACACCTCGGCTTCGTAACCCGGCAGGGTCTCCGCGACCGTGGGGACCGATTGGTAGAGGGGTGTGGTGCTGCGTTGCGCCGAGGTCACCGCCAAGGCCCGCATCTTGCCCGCCTCGACAAATTTGGCGACCCCTCCGGCAGTGCCGAACAACAGGTCGACCTGGCCGCCCATGAGGTCGGTGTACGCCGGGCCTGCGCCTCGGTAGGGCACGTGGGTGATGTCCACGCCGGCCATGCTCTTGAACAACTCTGCAGCCAGGTGGACGGCCGAGCCGTTGCCGGAAGACGCGTAGCTCAACTTTCCAGGGGAAGACCGGGCGGCCGATATGACATCGGCCAGGGTCTTGAAGGGGCTCTTCGCGTGTGTGACCACGACATTGGGGCCGCGGCAGATCAGGCTGATGCCTTTCAAATCGCGCTCGGTGCTGTACGGCAACCTGGGCACCAGGGAGGCATTGATCACCACGGCCAAGGTGGTCATCAGCAAGGTGTGGCCATCCGCGGCCGCCTTGGCGACCAGGTCTGTGCCAATGACCGTGCCGCCGCCCGGCTTGTTCTCCATGAAGACGGGCTGTCCCAAGGCTTGCTGCATGCCCTCCAGCAAGGCACGCCCGATGACGTCGGTGCCACCGCCCGGCGCAAACGGCACCACGATGCGCACAGCCCATGTCGGATAGGGCTCTACGGCCCGGGCGGGTGGGCTGTGCACCGCAGCCCAAGCCAGGGGGCTTGCGCCGCCCAGGCCCGAGCCCAGGCGGATCAGCACTTGCCGCCGGGCGTTGTCGGCCGGCATTCTCTGCGCAGGCCGCGATGCATCGGTTGCCGCCATCGCTGGATTTGAAGACGTGTTCATGAGGTGCTTTGAGGGGGCTGCAAGCAAGCGATCCGGCGTGGCGAGGCGGATTGCGTCGCGGGCTGTTGCAAGGCGATGGGGAGGCGGCCGCTCAGATCGCCTGAAAGCCAGGCTTCGGGCGCATGAGCTGGCCAGGTGGCATGGGGTTCAGCGTGGCAGCTCGGCCAACTCTTCCAGGTGCCAAAGTTGCGTCAGCAGGGCCTGTGCGCCGGCCTGCCCGATGACGGGGCTGGCCAGTTCCAGGTACTTGTCGTTGAGTTCCTGGTCGCTCAAGGGCAGTTCAGGGTCGCCCTTGCGGTTGGCTTGCAGGTGTTCAAGGCGTGTGCCGTCCCGCATGACCAGCGTGACACGGGCTGCGCGCTGGGCCGGAAAGGCGGCGTCCAGGGCCGGGTCCACGCTGACCGTGGTGCGCTGCATCAGCGCCCGGGTCTCGGGGTGGTCGACCCGATCGGCCTCGTAGGCTGCCAGACGCACACTGCCATGGGTGAGGGCTGTGGCGACGACATAGCTCAGGCTGAACCGGGCCTCGTTGAGCGTGGTGGGCTGCACGTAGCACGCAATGTCCAAGGCCGGTTTGTAGGTGGCCACATGAACTTCGGCGATCTCGTCGGGCCGGCAGGCGTGCTGTTGCCTGAGTTCCTGCGCCGCATCAATGGCCGCGAAGGTGTGCCCACAGCCGATGTGGTTCTTGAAAGTCAGCCGGGTGATGTGGAAGTCCTGGCCCAGCGTGCTGGCCACCTGCGACCAATCCACCCCTTCGCTCATGGCGGCCCCCAGGCCGGCCTCGCCATCGAGCACGTCCAGCGATCCGGTGACGCCCCGGGCCGCCAGCTGTGCTGCCAGCAAGCCGGCCTCGGCGGCGCGTCCGGCGTGCAGGGGTTTGGACATCGAGTCCATCCTGAACGCCTGCTGCAGCCCGGCTGCAAAGGTGGCCGCGGTTGCCAGCGCATGGGCCATGCCGGCTTCGTCGAGTTGCAGCAGGGTTCCCACCGATGCGGCGGCGCCGAAGGTGCCGATGGTCCCGGTGTTGTGCCAGTGGGTGTAGTGGGGGCGGCCCATGGCAACGCCGATCCGTGTCGAGACCTCGTAGCCCGTGACCACCGCGCGCAGAAACTGCAGGCCCGTGGCGTGGCGCTCATGCGCTGCCGCCAACGCGCCGGCAATGGTGGCCGCACCGGGGTGGTACATCGCTTCGCGGAAGCTGTCGTCCACCTCGGCGGCATGGGCGGCCGTGCCATTCAAAAGGCTTGCAGCTTTGGCGGTGGCGCTGCGGCCGACACCCACCCAGGATGAGCCTCGGTCCAGGTCTTCGCTGAGCACATCGACCAACTGGGGGACGGGCGCCACGCTCAGGCCTGGGTACAGGGAGGCATACCAGTCAATCACAGCCCGCTTGGCGTGGTGCAACACGTGGGCGGGCAGCGGGTGCTGATGCAGTGACACGGCTGCTTGTGCAAGCCGTTGGGTTGCGTACATCTTATTTCTCCTGAAGGGTGGGGGCCTGCAGCCAGTCGTTGAGCAAGCCGTTGCATCGTTCTGCAGCCTCGAACTGAACCCAGTGGCCCACCCCTTTCAGGGTGAGGGCAGTGCAGGCTGAGCGGCGGGTGTTGAGCCGTTCCATGACGGTCAGCGGATCGGCGGTCACATCGTGTTCGCCCCAGACCAGCAGCAACCGGCCGCTGTAGCTGGCGAGCAGATCCGACAAGCCGGCGGCTCGGGACAAGGGCTTGCTGCGCAAGCGTGTGTGGATACAGGCGTCGGTGTGAATCGTCAATGCCAGATCGTCGACCTGCGAGGCTTGATGAACCATGTGCATCAGCAGGTTGTGGCGCATCACGGCGCGAAGGGCCTCGTGGTCCTGGGTCTTGAGCGCCGGCCGCCAGGGCAACAGGTCGCCCTTGGGGCGCCTGGGGCCGCCGTGGCCGGCAGGGCCCAGCAGGGCCAGCCGAGGCACGGCACGCCGCAGGGCCGCCACCTGGGCCGCGACCAGACCACCGAACGAGAACCCGACCAAGGTGATCGGCGTGGACTCGGGGAGCAGTGCGCCCAAAGTCTGCCGGGTCATCTGCGCCACCGCCTCCAGCGAGGGTTGCGCGGGCAGATCGGATTCCCCAAAGCCCGGCAGGTCGGGAACCCACACCGTGTGCCGGGCGCCCAGCGCGATCACATTGCGCGCCCAATGCATCCAGCATCCGTGGCCACCGTGCAGCAACACCGCAGGGGGGCCGCTGCCCCAGCGGCGCCAGATCATGGCGCGGCCATCCAGCTCGACGCGATGGCGTTGCCCGATGGCGGCCAGGGCATCAAGCCATGCCCGGCTGGTGAGTGCGTCGCCTGTCATGGCTTGAAGGGCACGGCAGGCGCCGGGCCGCTGGTGCAAAACAGGCTCCATGGGCTCCAGAGAGGCCAGGGTGGCCTCGCTCGGGCTGTGGCCTCGTGGGTCATGCTGCCAGCACGACCACGCCATCGGCCGCCCTCACCCCCTGGCCTTGGGGCAGGACGAAGAGGGGATTGATCTCGGCCTCCAGCAGGCGATCGCCGAGTTGGGCCGCCATGTTCGAGAAGGCCACAATCGCATCCACCAGGGCTTCGACGTCTGCCTTGGGGCGCCCGCGGTAGCCATCGAGCAGCGGCCAGGTCTTCAGTTCACGGGCCATGCTCAGGGCTTCTGTGCGGCTCAAGCCGCCTTGCGGGGGCAGCAGGCGCAGGCAGGTGTCCTTGAACAGCTCCGCCGTCACCCCCCCCATGCCCAGCAGGATGGCGGTGCCCAGGGCGTCACGGCTGGTCCCCAGAATCAACTCGGTTCCCCCGCTGACCATTTGCTGGACGAGAAAGCGCTCGGGCTTCTTGTGGGTGTGGGCCTGGACCTGCTGGGTCATGGACGCCAGGCGCTCGCCAATCGTGTCGGGGCTCAGGTTGATGGCCACGCCGCCCACGTCGCTCTTGTGGGTGATTTCGGCGGAGAGGATCTTCAGCACCACCCGGCCGCCCAGCTCCAGGGCTGCGCTTTGCGCCTGTGCCGGTGTGCTGACCACTCTTTCCGGTGCGCAGGGGACCTGGAACCGGGCGAACAGGGTCTTGGCTTGCGCTTCATCCAGTGAGCCGCCGGGCAGGTCGTCCACGGGCACCGGCGCTGCGGCCACCTTGTTCGCATCCGACGCCTGCCACGTGGCCCGGTGGAGCAGGGCGGTCAGTGCCGAGGTGCAGCTCTCTGCCGCGGCAAAGGCCGGCACACCGCGCTGGGTGAGCAGGGCCGCCACGTCCGGCGCATGGGGGCTGACGTAGGCCATGATGGGCTTGTCAGACAGGGGCAGGCAGTCCTGGATCGCGCCGGCCATCAGCTCGGGCATGGCCAGGCTGGACGAGCCGACGATGATCACGAGGGCGTCATAGCTCGGGCTGGCCAGCAGTGTCTTGATGGCCCCCCGCAGCAGATCGGGGCGCAGTCCGGCCAGGGTCACATCGATCGGGTTGCGGTCCAGCACCGCATGGTCGCCTGTTTGCAGGTCACGCAGGGCTTGGGCGGTGGCTGCATCGGGGGCCGGTGTCTCGAAGCCCGCCATGCCCAGATCGTCGGATACCAGGGTTCCGGCGCCACCGGTGGAGGTCAGGATGGCCACCCGCCGCCCAGCCAGCCGGCGCCCGGTCTGCAAGGCCGCTGGGATGTCGAGCAGGTCAGCAAAGGTGTCGGCACGGATCACCCCCACTTGTTTGAACAGTGCGTCGTACATGCGATCGGCGCCTGCCATGGCGCCGGTGTGCGACACCGCGGCCTGGGCACCGGCTTCGGAGCGTCCGATCTTGAAGGCCACGATGGGCTTGCCCGCCGCCGCGGCGCGCAAGGCCGCCGCCCGAAACTTGGCCGGGTTGCGCACCGTCTCGATGTACAGGGCGATCACCTTGGTGGCCTCGTCGTCAACCAGGTGGTCGATGAAGTCGGCCAATTCGAGGTCCACCTCGTTGCTGGTCGAGATCAATTTCGACAAGCCGATGCCCCGTGCCGCGGCCCGCGACAGCAGCGAGCCCAGGATGCCCCCGCTTTGTGAAACCACACCGATCGAGCCCACGGGAAACGTGTCCATCTCCAGCGCACCGGTGGCTGACAGCACGATCTTGTCCGTCAGATTCACCAGCCCGATCGTGTTCGGCCCGAGCAGGCGCATGGGGCCTGCGGCCTCCAGCAGTTCTTGCTGGCGCCGTGCGCCCACATCTCCTGTTTCGGTGTAGCCGCTGGCCAGCACAATGGCCGCCGCGGTGCCGCGTGCCGACAACTCGCGCAAGGCCAGATGGGCACGCTCCGCGCCCAGCAGCACGATGGCCACATCGGGTACTTCGGGCAGCGAGGCCACATCGGGGTAGCACTTGAGTTCACCGATGTGGCTGACCTTCGGGTTCACGGGGAAGATGCGGCCGGCATACCCGTGCTTGAGCAGGTAGGACACCGGCCTGCCTGCGGTCTTGCTGGCATCGGCCGAGGCGCCGATGATGGCCACGCTGCGCGGTTGAATGAGTCGTGCGATGGCGCTCATGGGTCATTCCTTCACGGCAGATTTGGCCAGGAAGGCCTCCACCGAGGCCCGGTGCTCGGTGCTGGTGTAGCAGATGCCCTGGGCCTGGCTGCCCTGGGCGAAGACCTGCTGTGCGGTCATCTCGAAACTCTGGTTCAGGATGGTCTTGCCCAGGGCCAGTGCGGTGGCCGACCCCTGGCTCAGTTCGGTTGCCCAGGCCTGGGCCTCTTCCAGCAGACGCTCAGCGCTTGTCTTGCGATCGACGATGCCCAGGGCCAGTGCCTCGTCCACATTCACCTTGCGGCCGGTGAAGATCAATTCCTTGGCCTTGGGCAGCCCGATGCGGCGCGGCAGGAAGTACATGCCACCGCCGTCCGGGATGATGCCGCGGTGGATGTAGGACCAGCTGAAGTTGGCCCACTCGTTGGCGATGATGAAGTCACAGGCCAGCGCCGTATCGGCCCCCAGGCCCGAGGCTGCGCCATTGACGGCTGCAATCGTCGGCTTGGGCATGGTGTGCAGCAGCGCTTGGGTGTGGTGCACGCGCTGCTGGCGCTTCCAGCCATTGAAGCCTACTTCGCCCGCGGGTGCATTCATGCGGCGCTGCATGCCCGCGATGTCGCCACCGGCGCAAAAGCCTTTGCCATTGCCGGTCAGCACCAAGGCGCGGATGGACGGCGTGCTGCTGACGTATTCCAGGGCCTCGATGAATTCGGAGCGCATGTCGTCGCTCATGGCGTTGCGCTTGTCGGGGCGGTTCAGAGCCAGGGTCGCGATGCCGTTGGCTTGCTGCAATTCAAGGTATTGGAAGTTCATGGGTGGGGTCCTCGTGGCGGATGCTCAATCTGCGGTGATGTTGTTGTCTTTCACAACCTTGCGCCAACGGATCTCTTCGCGTTTGGCGTAGGCATCGAAGTCCTGGGGCAGGCCGCCTTTGATGACCAGGCCCTCGTTTTCGAGTTGTTTCTTGAAGGATTCGGCCTGGACCGCCTTGTTGGCGGCGGCATTGAGGCGGGTGATGACGTCCTTGGGCGTGCCTGCCGGGGCAAACAGGCCATACCAGCTGTCAGCCACGTAGCCCGGCACGCCACTCTCGGCAATGGTGGGCACATTGGCCAGGTTGCGGGCCTTGGACCGTGTTTCGGTGGTCACTGCAATGGCGCGCAATTTGCCGCTTTCGACCAGATTCCCGACGGCGGAGGCTGTGGCAAACATCATGTCCACCTGCCCGCCCATCAAATCCGTGAGCGCGGGCCCGGCGCCGCGGTAGGGGATGTGCAGGATGTGGGTGTTGCTGAGGTTCTTGAACAATTCGCCCGCCAGATGCGCCGACGTTCCCGCCCCTTGTGAGGCGAACGACAGCTTGCCTGGGCTGGCTTTGGCCGCATTGATGATGTCCTGTACGGTCTTGAAGGGGCTTTTGGCGTTGACCACCAGAACATTGGGCGACACGCCCACCAGCATCACCGGCGTGAACGCCTTCTCGTACACATAGGGCAGCTTGGACTGGATGCTGGGGTTGACCACGTGGGCCAGGGTGGCCATGACCAGGGTGTAACCGTCGGGGGCGCTCTTGGCCACGGCATCGGTTCCGATGATGGTGGCACCGCCGGGCCGGTTGTCGATGATCACCGATTGACCCAGGTCCTGCCCCATGGGCACGGACATCGAGCGGGCCACCAGGTCTGTGCCGCCGCCGGGTGCGAAGGGCACCACGATGCGGATCGGACGCTCCGGGTAGCCGGCCCAGGCCAGGGAGGGTGCCAGGCAGGCCACGGATGCCGTGAGCGCCAGCGTCAGGCTGCGTCGCCTGGCGTCGCAGAAATGGGGCTTGTTCATGTCTCTTGTCTCCTTTATAGGCCCTGTGCCTGGCGTTCCGGGAGAGGGCGCACAAGCGGGCTGATGGCTTTGAAGCGTAGCTGCATGGGCTTAGAATTGCACCCACCAATTTCCAATGGTTGGAAATAATGAAGGTTCTGCGATGACGACTGACCTGCCCGTGGAGGGCCGCAAGGGCCACCATGAAGACCCTGTTCTCAACCGGTCGCTGGAGCGGGGCATCGAGATCCTGCGTGCCTTTCGCCCCGGTGCGGATCTTCTTGGCAACGGCGAGATCGCCGAACGCACCGGCCTGTCGCGTGCTACCGTGAGCCGGCTGACCCAGACCCTGGTCTCAGGGGGGCTGCTTCAGCATGATCGTTCGCAGCGCGCCTACCGCCTGGCCCCTCTGGTCTTGAGCCTGGCCCATGCCATGCGTTCGGGCTCCATCGCCATGCAGGTGGCCGCCCCGTTGATGCGCAAGACGGCAGAGCACCTTCGGATCAATGTGGGCCTGGCCGTGCCTGATCGCGATGAGATGGTCTACCTGGAGTCCGTCCGGTACAACAAGAAAGTCGCCTTGCGCAGCGTGGTCGCGGGGCAGCGGGTGCCTATCGAATTGACCTCGCTTGGGTTTGCCTACCTGGGTTCGCTGGATAAGGACGCCCGTGAGAGCGTCTTGCAGCGCATTTCAATGCTCCGACCTTCGTCCTGGCAAGAGGCCAGCCAGCAGGTCGATCGGGCATTGACGCATCATGAAAAGCATGGCTTTTGTGTCGCCTCGTGGCAACCCGAGGTGGTGGCGGTGGCGACACCTCTTGCGGTAGAGGGGCACCAGGTGCTGGTGTTGAACATGAGCCTCTCCACCTCCAGTTCCATGCGGGATGTTGCCAAGGAGTTTGGCCCTTGCCTGATGCGTTTGAAGGAAGAGATCGTGGCGGCCTTGGACATGACGGGGCCTGACGGCCAGTGAGAGCCGCTCTGGCTTGTCCCACCCGGTGGTGAACCATCCCCACAAGCCCAAGCCGCCTGGCAAGTGGCGCAACACCGGCCAGCGTTACGGCCTCTCCAGCACCACGGCGATGCCTTGGCCGACCCCGATGCACATTGTGCAAAGCGCATACCGCCCGCCCGTGAAATGCAGGCGGTTGATGGCCGTGGTCACCAGGCGCGCACCCGAGGCCCCCAAGGGGTGGCCCAAGGCAATCGCACCGCCCCAGGCATTGACGCGGGCATCCTCATCGCTGAGGCCAAGCCCGCGCAACACGGCAAGGCCCTGTGCTGCAAAGGCTTCATTGAGCTCGATGACGTCCATCTGCTCCAGCGTCAACCCGGTCTGCATGAGCACTTTCTGCACGGCGGGTGTGGGGCCGTAGCCCATGATGCGCGGGGCGACGCCCGCCGTGGCCATGCCAACCACCCTGGCCCGGGGGGTCAGGCCATGCAGCTTGGCACCCTCTTCGCTGGCCAGCAGCAGGGCGCAGGCCCCGTCATTGACCCCGGAGGCATTGCCAGCCGTCACGGTGCCGTCGGGTCTGACCACCCCCTTGAGTCGGGCCAGTGCTTCCAGGCTGGTCGAGCGAGGGTGTTCATCGTGCTCGACGGTGATGGGGTCGCCCTTCTTCTGAGGGACCTGCACCGGACAGATCTCGCGTGCCAGGTGCCCGGCTTGCTGGGCTGCCACAGCGCGCAATTGGCTGTTCAGGGCCATCTGGTCCTGGGCTTCGCGGCCGATCTTGAAATCGGTGGCCACGTTTTCGGCGGTTTCCGGCATGGAGTCCACGCCGTACAACTGCTTCATGAGCTTGTTCACGAAGCGCCAGCCGATCGTGGTGTCATAGACCGCGTTGGCCCGCGAGAAGGCCGACTCGGCTTTGGGCATCACAAAAGGCGCGCGGCTCATGCTCTCCACGCCGCCCGCGATCATGAGCTGGGCTTCGCCCGACTTGATGGCGCGCGCCGCAGTGCCGACGGCATCCAGGCCCGAGCCGCACAAGCGGTTGATGGTGCTCCCTGGCACCGCCATCGGCAGGCCGGCCAGCAGGCTGGACATGCGCGCCACGTTGCGGTTGTCTTCGCCGGCTTGGTTGGCGCAACCAAAGATGACGTCGTCGACCCGAGACCAATCCACCGTCAGGTTTCGGCTCACCAGTGCGCGCAGCGGGACGGCGCCCAGGTCATCGGCGCGCACGCTGCTGAGGGCGCCGCCGTAGCGACCGAAAGGGGTGCGAATCGCGTCGCAAATATAGGCTTGGTTCATGGTGTACCTTGTTCAGCGGTCGAAGGTTCAGGCCTGGATGGGCAGGCCGATCAGGCGCTCGAGCTCGGCGAGCGCCAGGCCCGGCACCATGTCGATCAGCTTCAGCCCCTGGGGTGTGCAGGCCAGCGTGGCCAGGTCGGTGTAGATGCGCTTCACGCAGGCCACGCCGGTGAGCGGGTAGGTGCAGGCCGGCACGATCTTGCTGGCCCCCTGCTTGGTCAGCAGGTCCATCATCACCCAGGTCTGCTTGGCGCCCACGGCCAGGTCCATGGCCCCGCCCACGGCCGGAATGGTGCCGGCCTCGCCGGTGCTCCAGTTGGCCAGGTCGCCGTTGGCCGACACCTGGAAGGCCCCGAGCACGCAGATGTCCAGGTGGCCGCCGCGCATCATGGCAAAGCTGTCTGCGTGGTGGAAGTAGGCCCCACCCGGCAGCAGGGTCACCGGCTGTTTGCCGGCATTGATCAGGTCGTAGTCCTCCTGGCCGGTGGCGGGTGCCGGGCCCATGCCCAGGATGCCGTTCTCGCTGTGCAGCACGACCTCGATGCCGGCGGGCAGGTGGTTGGCCACCAGGGTGGGCTGGCCGATGCCCAGGTTGACATAGGCACCGTCGAAGATGTCTTGCGCCACGCGGCGGGCGAGCTCGTCTTTGCTGCGTCGTGTGTAGGGGCTCATGGGGGATGTCCTCGGGTTCAATGGGCGGCTTTGAAGCCACCGGCCTGGGTGGCGGTGCGCTCGATCTTCACGATGTGCGAGACGAAGATGCCTGGCGTGACGATGGCCTCGGGGTCCAGCTGGCCCAGCTCGACGATCTCGTGCACGGTGGCCACGGTGCGTTGGGCGGCGGTGGCCATGACGGGGCCGAAGTTGCGCGCGGCCTTTCTGAAGCAGAGGTTGCCCCAGCGGTCCCCGCGTTCGGCCTTGATGAGGGCCACATCGCCATGGATGGGGTACTCCAGCACATAGGGCTTGCCGTGGATCATGCGGGTCTCCTTGGGGCTGCCGTCGGGGTTTAGGGCCAGTTCGGTGCCGAAGCCGGTGGGGGTGAAGAAGGCGCCCACGCCAGCGCCTGCGGCGCGCAAGCGCTCGGCCAGGTTGCCCTGGGGAACCAGTTCGAGTTCGATGCGGCCGCTGCGGTAGAGCTC
>NZ_KB906275.1 GCF_000381265.1 Curvibacter lanceolatus ATCC 14669 | reverse complement strand
CTGGTTCTGGTTCTGGTTCTGGTTCTGGTTCTGGTTCTGGTTCTGGTTCTGGTTCTGGTTCTGGTTCTGGTTCTGGTTCTGGTTCTGGTTCTGGTGGGGCGGTTTGGTTCTGTTGGTCTTGATGCGCTTTGGGTATTCACGCGTGAATGACGTGTGAATGCGCCTGGTCTCTGTTCTGGCCTTTCTGTGTTGGGGCTGGCTATGTGTTGTGTGAAAGCTCTGCTTGGTGGGTATTCACGCGTGAATGCCTGTAGGGGGTTCGGGGTGCTTCCCTTTGTGTCGCGGGTGCTTGGACGAGCCCCTGCGGCCGGTCACATGCATGCAGTGCATGGGCTTGCTCTGAACGCTGTCGGTAGGGGCGCTGCCGGCGGCGTTGTGTGGATGCTGGGGCGATACGGAGGCTCGGTTCCTGTTGTGGGCGCGGGTCGTTGGGCGGGTTTTCCAAACCCTGCTGACTTAGGCCGGAGGTGTATGGCTGTGCCGGTGGCGTGTCTGGCTAGGTTCGCTTGACGGGATCCGATTGGTGCATCTACTTGTTGCGCGCTGCGTGGTGTGCAGACTGCGGTGGGGCTGGTGAAAGACATGAAAGTAGGGGCGTGGGCGCAAGGTAGTTCGCCGGAGGGCCGCGGGGTGCCTTTTGATGCGTTTTTGTGCTGTTTGTGCTCATTCGCCAACAAGCGCACATGCCAAGCCCTCGTCGATACGGCAAGGCGCTTTGCGGGTGTTGCATGCCCTCATGTTCTTCCGAGCCTGGCCGTCGATCGTTAGGACGACGTTGGCGTGCTTGCCAATGCACCTGAGCCGTGTTTCCCAGTTGTTGTCGTCATCCGGTCAGTGCGGGCGCTCAGCCTTGAAATGCCGGTGTGCCGCGATTGGCGCGACCTGTCTGCGGTCGCGGTGCCGACGGACTGTCGGCGCATCTTTGCCCTAGGCGTATCGGGTTCATGGCTGTCTTGAGTCCGCTGCGTCGATGTCAGTCTGCCGAGGCGGTGGCGCACTTGCTTGACAAGTAATGCGTGGTCACTTCACTCGATGCTTCTGTGAACTGAGGCAGCCCTCGGAGTCGCCAGCGCGCAGTCGGGTGTGGTGGGCCCGGTGGGAAGCTCCGGCGCTTTGCGGTGCTTATATAGAGACCAAGCCAACTTCCCATAGGTGCAAGCGCCTGACAGCATCGCCTGTAGCAGCCTGGGCCGTAGTCGGTCTCTTCAATGACTTCTTGGTGGTCTGGCGGTTTTGCCTGATGGCGGTAGCCTGGCATAGGCAGGGTGGGCATGCTGGGCTGTCTGATTGCATTGGCCGTCGGGTGCCGTCTGGCCGCTTGGGCCCAATGGGCTGCAAACAGCTCAAAACGCGCGGGAGGCATCGTCCACACAAAGGGGTAACGCTGACCCGTGAAATCTTGTGGATGAGATTCCGCGCCGTGCATGAGGGTCTCGTGAGAACAGGGTCTCTGCACAAGCCCTCTTTTTTTGATGCTCATTCAGTTCGGTGCTTTGCCCGAGCAGGGCTGGCGTGATCACCACACATCGCTCAGTGCATGCTGTCTTGCGCTCAGCTTGTCATCGTGGAATGTAGTCAATTCTGAGCTATTTGAAAGATTCGCTTATGCCGTGTATGCCGCTTCTTCCAGCTATTGCTGGAGGTGCCTGGCCTGCCTGATGCCGGTCACAGCGGTGCCTTCGTCGAATCAGGTGCAAGTGCCGGCCACAATCTCTTGTCGTCTACCTGGGTATGTGGTTTCAGTATTTATTTGATCCAATCGATGAAATTAAATCGATGGATCTTCAGGGCCTGCGCTGGCTGGCCGTCGAACTGGCCTCTTCAAGCTTGGCCTCAAGCCCGCCCACTCTGTCCGTCAAGCGGCTGATTCCTGCGGCGATCCGACTCAGTTCCAAGATCGAGTCGCCACCTCTGCCTTCCGCACCCCCTCCGCGATTCGACTTGAGTTCGGCAATCAGCTGCAATTGCATGGCATTGGATTCGTCGTACTTGCGCATCAAGGCCATCCTGGCGACCCTGAAGTCGGACGCGTCGCGTTGTATCTCGCGCAGGCTGCCCATCATTTGCTGAACCTGTTCGCTCAAGCTGTGCATCTGATCCTGAATGGCTTGGAAATCTGCCGCGGGCAGCGTCAGCATGGGGATTGCTGGGGGCGTCGGATCGGATTCGGTCGTGCGGGTTGCGCGTTCCCCACCTGTGGGGCCAAGGGCCGCCGTCACAGAACCGGCTGCCAGCGACGCCCCTGGTGCCCCCTCGGCGTCCTGGCGTGGGTGCCAGCGTGCAAGAATCAAACGCCTGGCAACCGCCAGATCAAACTTGACGCGGTGGCTTCGACCATCTTTTCCATGTTCGTACTGCCTCGCCGTGTCCAGAAGCCCCGCCGCGGCCCAGCGCTTGAGCGTGGCGATGGATGGTCCGTGCCCATTGAACTCCTGATCCAGGCGCTGTTGCAAAGCGGGCAGTGAGAGGTATCGAATTTGGCTCATATTGGAATCAATTGGGGATCATGATACCGAATCGTTGTCAGTCACGAAAGTTATCGTGAAACATTTCGCCAATTTCCAAGAAATGACATCGCAATACAAGGCTAAGTTATTGTTTTTTATAAACATTATTCTTGAGTGCGAGCAGGTCGTGAAACATCGACCGCAGACGGGCCAGGCCCCCTGTGCTCAGGTGGAATGAGCACCCAAGACGCCTAACGCCCCCCATGCGGCACACCGCCCCTGGAATCATGCCAACAGGCCTTCGCACCCCCCCATGCCGTACCGCCAGTCCAGGGATCAGCCTCAATGCCCTGTCCTACTCATCGGGCAGAATTCGCCCACATCCAAGCTGACCTTCCATGAGCGACCTCGCGATCTACACCCCCAGCGCCGAAGAAGTCCAATCGGGCGAACTGGGCCGGCGCCTGCGCCAGTTCAACTACCGGGTTGTGGGGGAGTACGGCCAGGTCCAGCCTGTCTGGCTCAGCGCCAAGAACGCCAGCGGCGCGTTGGTGGGCGGCTTGCGCGGCTATGTGTTTCTGCACTGGTTGAATGTGGACTTGCTCTTTGTGGACGAGGCTGTCAGGCGTCAAGGCCTGGGCCAGCGCCTGCTGACCACGGCAGAGCAAAAGGCCCGCGAGCTTGGCGCACATCATGCCAAGCTGGAGACCTTCGAGTGGCAGGCGCGCGAGTTCTACCTGAAGCAGGGCTACGAAGAATTCAGCCGCATCGACAACTACATCCAGGGCTTCTACCTGGCGTCCATGAAAAAGGCCTTGTAGACCTGGGGCGCCTGCGTTGCGCACTTCTCAAGCTCGAGTTGGCATGGGCATTCACGCCATGCCAACACTTGGGCAGCAGGCCGCTTGCTTTTGCAATTCCGTTCAATACGAAAGTCTGTGTGCGCCACACACTCCCGCCTCTTGAATCAAGATGATGGAGGGTTGGTCGATGGGCTTGCTTTTGATGGCGATGGGTAGCTTTGCCTTGGTCGGGGCGATCACCCCAGGGCCGGTCAACGTCCTGGCCCTGCGCCACGGCGCCGCTGCCAGGCGTGGCGTGGCGCTGGCCTATGTGCTGGGGGCCAGTCTGAGCTACGCATCCGTTGTCTGGCTCATGGGCGTGGGGGGCGAGCTCGTGCTGAGCAACCCAGGGGTCATGCAGGCGGCTCGCTGGGTGGGGGCCGCTTACATGTTCTACCTGGCTTGGCGCATCGCAAGCGCACCTCCCTCTGAGCTGAATGGCAAAGTGCCCTCCACACGGCGCTCTGGTCTCCAAACCCTGGTTGAGGGGGTTCTCACCCAGTCGCTCAATCCCAAGGCATGGATCGTTGCACTTTCTGGCGTCAGCCTGTTCGTGCTGCCGCAAGAGAACGTGCCGCAGGCTCGGTGGCTTTTTGTGGCCGTTTCCCTGCTGGCCTGCTTTGTGGGCGTAGGCAGCTGGGCCTGGGTCGGCAGGGCGCTGGCGCAATGGCTGACCTTGCCCGCGCGGCAGCGGGCATTCAACAGAACGATGGGTGCCGTGCTGGCGCTGTGCGTCATCGGCATGCTCGGATAATCTGGCGCTCGATATGCCTGCTGACAGCCAAAATCGAATCCACAGACACCCTGCTGCCCCTTGGGCAGAGCTGCGCGTCAGTGTGGACACGCTCGCCTGCTACCGTGCCCATTCCCACGATGAATACTCGATCGGGTTGGTCGATCAGGGGAGTGCCACCTTCCACCATCCCAGTGGGCCGCATGCCGTGAGAGCGGGCACCGCCGTTCTGATCGAACCCACGGTGGTGCATTCCTGCAATCCCTCGTCGCGCCAACGCTGGTCGTATCGCATGCTGTTCGTCGATGCGACGTGGCTGCACAAAGCGGTCGCGCAGGTCTGGAACATGTCAACACCCCCTGAGCACCTCGAGTTTCTCTCTCGCTGTGTCGACGATCCGGCTGTTGTTCAAAAGGTCAGCAGCTTTTGCGATCCGCTGGCTTCCGATGCTGCCGCATGCGCCTTGGCCGTGGAGCTGCCCGCATGGATCGCCACCTGGGCCCGCCCCGGGCGGGCGCAAGACGCCGAGCCTCTGCCCGTCGAACTCGCCCCGGCCCTTGAGACCTTGCATGCGCAGCTTGAGCGCAAGATCACGGTGGGGGAATTGGCCGCCCGCTGCAACATGCCGGCCTCGCAGTTCATTCGGCGATTCCAGCTCGCGCTGGACATGACGCCCGGCCGCTACCTGCAGAACCTGCGCATCAACGGCGCAAGAAGGCTCTTGTCCCAAGGCATGTCCCTGGCCGAAGCGGCGCACACCATGGGGTTCGCCGATCAGGCACACCTGCAGCGCACGTTCAAGGCCCACCACGCCATGACGCCCGGCAGCTACAGGCACAGGCCCTGAGGGGGCTGCCTCCGGCTGGCCACCGCCTCCCCGCCTGCCCAGGCCTTCTGGGTGCCGAAACGCACAGACCCGGGCCGTGCGCCAGGGGCAAGCTGGGTGTCGTTGGCCTCTGACTGCCCTCGCAGGCATGGGGCTCCGATCCATCCAACGGCCTCGCGCAGCCCTGGCCTGGGAGACGACACCGTGACCTACGAGAGCATCAACCCGAGCAATGGGCAGCTCATCAAGCGCTTTGAGCACCTCAGCCCTTCGCAGCTCGAAACCTCCCTGGCAAGTGCACAAGCCTGCTTTCAACAATGGAGGCACGCCCCTTACGCCGAACGCTCGGCGGTCATCCATCAAGCGGCGGCACGCCTGCACGCCCAGGCCGATGACTTCGCCCGCCTTGCCACCCTGGAGATGGGCAAGCGCGCCGTTGAGGCGCGGGGTGAGGCCCATTTCAGCGCCGACATCCTGAGCTACTACGCGACAAATGCCGAGGCCTTTCTGACGCCAACGCCGCTGCGGCCTCTGCTGGGCCAGGCGCACCTCGAGTACTCGCCCCTGGGCGTGCTGTTCTGTGTCGAGCCCTGGAACTTCCCGTTCTACCAGCTCGCCCGGGTGGCCGGCCCCCAGCTGATGGCGGGCAATGTGCTGGTCGTCAAGCACGCAGGCTGTGTGCCCCAATGTGCCATCGCCTTCGAAAAGCTGCTGCTGGACGCAGGTGCCCCGGTGGGCGCCTACACCAACCTGTTGATCACGCATGAGCAATGCAATCAGGTGATCGACGACCCGCGGGTGAAGGGCGTTGCCCTCACCGGCAGTGTGGCCGCAGGCCGTCTGGTGGCCGCACGGGCGGGGCAGAACCTGAAGAAGTCGACCCTGGAGCTGGGCGGCAGCGATGCCTTCATCGTGCTCGACGACGCCGACCTCGACCTGACCATCCCCTGGGCCGTCTGGGGCCGCATGTACAACAGTGGGCAGACCTGCTGCGCGGCCAAGCGTTTCATCGTGCTCGATTCGGTGGCTGACGAGTTTCTGGCCCGAATCAAGGCCGCCTTCCAGGCCTTGAAGGTCGGTGACCCGATGGACGATACGACCACCCTGGGCCCGCTGTCGACCGAGGCCGCCTTGCAGCAATTGCTGGCCCAGGTGGGCACCGCGGTGAAAGAGGGCGCCAGCCTGCTCATGGGGGGGCAGCGTGTGGACCGGGCCGGCGCGTTCATGCAGCCCACCATCCTCACCGACATCCGACCGAGCAACCCGGCTTTTCGCGATGAGTTCTTTGGCCCGGTGCTGTCGTTCTACCGGGTTCCAGACGAAGGGGCTGCGGTGGCGCTCGCCAACGATTGCGACTTTGGCCTTGGCGGTTCGGTCTGGACCCGGGATGAAGCCCGCGGCAGGCGCCTGGCCAGCCAGATCGAGACCGGCATGGTGTTCGTCAACAACCTCCATTGGGCCGAAGCCGCCTTGCCCTTCGGCGGCATCAAGCACTCGGGCTATGGCCGCGAACTGGGCCACCTGGGCATCCAGGAGTTCATCAACAAGAAGCTGGTGCGCACCGGAAAATTTCCGTCACCAGCCTGACCGCCGATCGCACCAAGGCACCAAGCCCTCCCTTTGCAATCTCCCTTCCAGGACCGCCCCATGAACGTTGTCGACCCTTCCCCCCATGCCTCCCCATCCGCCTTGGCCACCCTGCCGCCCGTCTGGTTCATCACCGGCTGTTCCACCGGCTTTGGCCTGGCGTTGGCCAAGCAGGCCATCCAGAAGGGCTACCGCACGGTGATCACCGCACGCAACCCCTCCCGCCTGCACGGCTATGCCGCCACCGACCAGGTTCTGGTGTTGAAGCTGGACGTCACTCAGCCCGATCAGGTGGCTGCCGCGGTGCAGGCCGCTCAGACGCAGTTCGGTGCCATCGACGTGTTGGTCAACAACGCCGGCATAGGCTACTTCGCCGCCGTCGAAGAAGGCGAAGAGCCTGAGGTCCGAAAGATGTTCGAGGTCAACGTCTTCGGCCTCAGCCGCATGGTCCAGGCCGTGCTGCCTGGCATGCGCAAGCATCGGCGCGGCTGCATTGTCAACATCGCGTCCCTGGCCGGCCTTTGCGGCATGCCGGCGCTGGGCCAGTATTGCGCCACCAAGTTTGCCGTCGTGGGCCTGTCCGAGGCCCTCCGGCGAGAGGTCGAGCCGCTGGGCCTCCATGTGCTGGTGGTCGAACCCAGTGGCTTTCGCACCGACTGGGCCGGCCGCTCCGCCCCTGAGAGCGCGCTCCAGATCGACGACTACCAGGCCACCGCCGGCCAGGTGCGCCTGCAGGTGCGGGCCAGTTCGGGCCAGCAGGCGGGCGACCCTGTGCGCGCCGCCCAGGCCATCCTCCAGGCCGTGGCTTTGGATGTGCCGCCGCACCACCTGCTGCTCGGCAACGATGCCTTCGAGGGCGCCATCCAGCAGGTCGACACCTTGCGCCGCGCCTTCATGGCCGGCGAATCCGTGGCCCGTGGTGCAGACGCGCCACCGGTCCCCGGCAAGGCCCTGGTTTGATGTCGTTCACGGGCTGGGGCATGGCCGCGCAAGGCGGGTCTTCGCCGGTCAGTTCCGGGGCTGACGTGGGCAGGGGGCTCCTACACTGGGCTCACCATGCCCACATCCAGCCCCACCCCTGTCCTCCCTGGCGAGCCCGCTTGGGACATCACCTTCACCCGCTTGACCCGGCTCGTGCTGCCGGGGCTCGAGGCCTGCATGCAAAGGCTGGCCGGCCGCTTCCAGGCCATGGGCCTGGGCTGCCACACCAGGGTGGCGCAGACACCCCGTGGCGTGTCGGTCTTTCTGGCTTTGTTGGGCCCCAGGGGTTTGATCGGCATTGTCGACATGACCCTGGTGGACGGCCAGGCGCTGGGCCAGGCGGCGAGCCCAACTGCGGCGCTGGTGCCGTGGGCTGCGCTCGACCTGCGCCTGCTGGACGCCTGCGGCGATGTGGTGGCGCCCGACCTGGCCCGCCATGCGCCTGCCCGCGTCTTCCATGACGCCTCAGGCGCTGCGAACGCGATCACTCCGGCGCATCTCGCCCCGATGTTGACGGCGGTCTACCTGACGGCCCTGGCCCTGTTCGATCTGCCCTGCGCCGAGCCCCGGCCCGCCTGACATGGGGCGCTGCCCCGTCAGTCGAGCAGCACCAGATGGCCATGGGTCTGCGCGGTCTCCACGGCCTGAAGAGGCAAAGCCGCAGAGCTTTGTCCGTTGGCGCCCCAGATGATGTCGATCCAGGGCTTGTCAAGAATCTCCACCAGGCACGGCCCGATGGGAATGTGCTGCATGCGTCCGTTGCCGGCCCGGTAGGCCACCGGTTCGGTGATGCGGGCACAGTGTGTCGTGATGTCCATGACCCCTCCCTGCAGGCTTTGCTGCCGATGTGTTGTGGGCGGTGGCACCGCAATGCGGTTCAAGGCATGGCGGCGCCTTGGGTGCCCCCTGGTTCAATCGACCAGGGTCAGCTTGTCCACCACGTTGCGCACGCCTGCAGCCCCCCAGGCAGAGCGCGTGGCCAGATCGCGTTCGGCCCAGCTGTGCACGGTGCCGCTCAGGGTCACGTCGCTGCCTTTCACTTCAACGGCAATGCTCTCGGCGTCATCTGCGGCGCGGCGCTTCAGTGCGGCCTCGATGTCCGACTTGACCACGCTGGCCGACAGCGAAGGCCGCAAGCCGATCTGGTTGCTCACGCCGATCACGCCCACCAGGTTGCGCACGCATTCGGCGGCCACCTGGCGCTGGTACTGCCACTCCACATCGCCCGACAGCGTGAGCCAGCCACCCTCCACCAGTACCTTGATACCGTCTTCTGGCAAAGAGCCGGTCCAGTTCAGGATGTTGCGCGCCGACTCGGCAATGTCGGCATCCGTGCGCTTGACCAGGCTCGTGAGCTTGACCGTCATTTCGACGGCCAGGGCCTTCACGCCATTCACCTTCTGCGTGGCGCGTTCGGCGTTCCACTTCTCGGCATAGCTGCTGACCTCTCCGGCCAGGGTCACGATGCCGTTCTTCACCTCCACGCCGATCTGCGTGGCGTGTACGTCGGGGGCCCACTTCAGTTCAGCCATCACGTCTTGCTGCAGCTGCGAATCAGTCTTCATGGTCGTCTGTCCAGTTGGTTGAGGAGGCTTCAGCCTGAGCACTGCCTGCGGCCGGGTCTGTGCGACATCCCACCTCGCGGCTGCATCTTCATGGGTGCGCCATGTGCCCTGGCGCACCGTCTGGCCCTCGCGGCAGGCCTAGGCTGGGGGTGGTGCAAGTGCCGATCGCCTGTGTGACGGCTTGCCCTCATCGATTGGAGAACGCCATGCGCCCCAAGAACCCAGGCCCTGCCTCAGCAGCAGAACCCGCTGTGCCATCCCCGGCAGCGTCACCCGCTTCCGGTCACGCCCCAGCCCGCCCCTCCAGGGCGCCACCCCGGCCCCAATCGCCTCCGACCGAGCCCACCGAGGTGCTGGGCCGCCACCAGAACACCGGGCAGAAGGACCACAAGGGCGCTCGATGAGTCGCCGCTGGCAGGCGGGGGCAAGGGCGACGGGACAGGCAGACCCTAAGCCGCACCCAAGCTGGCACCTGCCCACAGCGCGGCGCCATGCCGAGCAGCACCACAACGATCGCATCGGCTGGCTGCGGGCCGCCGTGCTGGGGGCCAATGACGGCATCGTCTCCACCGCCAGCCTGGCGCTGGGTGTGGCCGCCGCCGGCGCAGAGCACCGCACCATCCTCCTGAGCTGTGCCTCGGGGCTGATTGCGGGGGCGATGTCAATGGCCGCCGGCGAGTTCGTGTCCGTCCACTCGCAGCAAGACACCGAGAACGCCGACCTGGCGCGCGAGCGCGCCGAACTCAAAAACGACCCGGGCGGCGAGCAGCGCGAACTCGCCGGCCTGTATGTGGCCCGGGGACTGGCCCCGGCCCTGGCCGATCAGGTGGCGGCCCAACTGATGGCCCACGACGCCCTGGCCGCGCATGGCCGCGATGAGCTGGGGCTGGACGCAGCGGCCCGCGCCCGCCCCACCCAGGCCGCCCTGGCCTCTGCCGCCAGCTTCACGGTCGGTGCGGCCTTGCCGATGGCCGTGGCCGCCGCCGCAGCGCCCGCCCAGCTGATCTTCTGGGTCGCGCTGACGTCCCTGGCCTTTCTGGCGGCCTTGGGCACGCTCTCGGCCTGGGCAGGCGGTGCGCGGGTGTGGGGCGGCATCGCTCGCGTCACCTTCTGGGGCGCGGCCGCCATGGCCGTCACGGCCGGTGTCGGGGCCTGCCTGGGGGTGGTGGCGTGAGCTGCGTCCGCCAGCACACCCATGCTCACGGCCCACGGTAGGCCACTGGGTCGTTACTGCGGCCGGGTCCATCCGGGCTGCAGCGGCCTGCAGTGGCCAGGCGGGCCCATCGTCCAAAGTCCCCCAAAGTTTGGGCGCTGGCGGGCTTTCTGTGTGCGAGGGTGTTTCCGAAACGGCCGGTCGAGCGCCGAGCACCAAGTGGACATCCGAATTGACTCAGCGTATGGGGCAGAGCTCCGGCCTGCGAATGGCTGAATGACCTTGCGATCCGCTCCCCAACGGCATATGAGGTGCCCTCGGACGAACTGGAATGGCGCATGCGTCAGTTCAACGACCGGTTTGTGGGGAAGCAGGGCCAGGTCCAGCCAGGCGTGACCGCAACCAGGGAGTCCATCGGGCGAGCGCTCATGAACAGTCATTTTTCCGCCCTGGGCAGGCCAGACCTGGCCTGCCCAGCATCCCCACCCTAAAAGACGGCTTTGCGACACCTTGCAGGCCGCTGAGTCCGCGACTGCGCCAGGTGCCAGGCGGGTGCTTCCCTCAGGGCGGGGCCAGTTGCAAGCCCTGCCTCAGGAATCTGCTGTGAAGCCGATCTTCTTGACCAACGGGCCCCAGCGCAAAGCCTGGCTGCGTTGGGATTCCGCCATCTCCTCGGGGGAGGAAGGGGTGGGCACCAGGCCCACGCCGGCCAGCGAGTCGATCACGGCCTTGTCCTGCAGGGCGGTGCGCAGGCTGGTGTTGGCTGCCTGCACCAGCCCGGCCGGGGTCTTGGCCGGGGCATAGAGGCCGAACCACTCCTCACTGGTCAGGTTGGCAAAGCCCTGCTCCGAAAAGGTTGGCACCTCGGGGGCAAAGGTCGAGCGCCGGGTCCCTGACGTTGCCAACAGGCGCAACTTGCCGGCCTTGTAATGCGGCAGCAGGTCGCCCGTCGTGGTGAACATCACCGCCAATTGGCCTGCAACCAGATCGGTGATGCCAGGAACGGCGCCCCGGTAGGGCACCTGGGTCAGGGGCAAATGCGATTCGATGCCGAGCAAGGCGCCCAGAAAATGCGAGGTCGAGCCGGCGGCCGGTGAGCCATAGGTGTTGTGCTGGGGGTTCTGGCGCACCCAGGCCACGTAGTCTTGGACGTTCTTGACGCTGGCTGGCACCAGGGGCCCGACCGCCATGGCCTGGGTGGTGGTCGCGGCGATGCCCACGGGGGTGAAGTCGGCCACCGGGTCGTATCCAAGCTTCGAGTAGACGAAGGGGTAGATCACCATGCACGAGTAAGGCGTGCACAGCAGGGTCTGGCCGTCCGCAGCGGCAGCCTTGACGACGGTGCAGGCAATCTGGCCACCGGCGCCCGAGCGGTTGTCCACGATGGCCGTCTCGGCGAAGCTGCCGCCCATTTTCTCGGCCACGCGACGGGCCACCAGATCGGTGGTGCCGCCTGGGGCGAAGCCGACGACGAGCTTGGTGGACTTGAGTCGCTCAGCCCATGCCGGGTGTGCCAGCCAGGGGCTGAGGCTGCCGGCGGCTGCGGCGCGGAGGAGGTGTCTGCGAGTGGTCATGGTGACTCCTGTTGCGGGGGTGGAAAGACAGAAAACACTACGAGGCGCAGTAGCCGCCATCGACCGCGAGAGTGACCCCGGTGATGCAGCTCGCCTGCTCCGACGCCAGGAAGGCCACAGCATGGGCCACGTCCTGGGGGCTGACAGTCCGACCCAGCGGGACCCGGGCGAGAAAGGCCGCCAAGGCCTTGGGGTCGCGCCGTGTCGACTCGGTCATGTCGGTTTCCGTGATGCCGGGCGCAACGGCATTGACCCGGACCCCATCGGCTCCCAGCTCCAGGGCCAAGGCTTGGGTCAGCTGCTTGAGGCCGCCCTTGGACGCGGTATAGGCGGCTGAATTGCGGATGGCCACCAGCGCATGGACCGATGCGATGTTGACCAGATTGCCCGCCTGCCGCCGCAGCTGTGGCACATAGGCCCGGGCCAAGTGGAAGCAGCCACTGAGGTTGACCTGCAAAGTCCGGTGCCATTGCAGCACGGCATCGGCGTCGTCGATCGAGCCACGCAGCAGGATGCCGGCATTGCTCACCAGGACGCGGCAATCGCCCAGCTCACGGGCCGTGGCCGCCGCCAGTTCCTGCATGGACTGTTCGTCGCTGACATCGGCCACATACGGGCGCACCTGCCCTCCCTGCCGTTCGAGCGAGCGGGCCGCCAGTGCCAGTTGCGGGCCGTCGACATCGGCCATGGCGACCCGGGCCCCCGCCCGGGCGAAGGTGGAGGCGATCGCCAGGCCGATGCCTTGGGCTGCCCCGGTGACCACGACGGTCTGGTTCTGGAACTGCATGGGGTGCTCCGCGGCGCCGGGCCTCAGGCGCGCAGAAAAGCCAGGGTGCGTTGTCGGGCCAGCTCAGCCGCTTCGGCCTGGAAGTGCTCGCCATCGGGGCGGGCGAATGCGTGGTCGCAACCGGCATAGATGTGGACCGGCATGTCCTGCTGCAGGCCCGCGCGCCGCACGATCGTGTCCCGTGCCTCGGCTGGCACGAAGGCATCGTTTTCGGCGATGTGCAGCAGGCAGGGGGCCGATTTCACGGGGGTGTCGGGAATCAGGCCTTCCAGGCCCACACCGTAATAGCTCACACTGGCGGCAATGGGGGTGGTCAGCGCCATCATCACGGCCAGGCGGCCGCCCAGGCAGTAGCCCAGCGCGCACACGGGCCGCTGGGCGTCCTGGCGGGCCAACCATTGGCGGGCTGCATCGAGATCGGCCACGGCGCGTTCCTGGTCCAGCCCCTGCATGAGCGTCACCCCGCGCTGGAAGTCCGCCGGCAGGCGGGGATCGAGTTCGACCCCGCGTTCCTGGCGAGCAAACAGATCGGGGCACAGAACCTCGAAGCCTTCGGCAGCCCAGGCCTGCGCCGCTTGGCGCATGGCCCCATTGATGCCGAAAATCTCCTGGATCAGGATCAGCGGCCGACCCGGCCCGGTGGGGCAGGGCACATGCAGGGCGGGGAGGTGTAGACCGTCGTCGGTCAGAAGTTCGATGGTGTTCATGGGTTCTCCTTGAGAGTGCGGGTGCGTTGCGGGCGCCTCAGCCCGGCTCGCGTTGGGTCTGGATCTCGATCGAGATCAGATCGGGGTTGTGAACGGAGCGGACGTACTCGATCAGCGTCCCGTCCGCTGCCGTCAGCCAGGCCTGGACCTGCAGGCCGGCTGAGCCCACCGGCAGGCCCAGGACCCGGGCCAGAGGCTCGTCCAGCACGCAGGCGCTGATGCGGTGGGCGATGCCATGCACGCTCAGACCGTAGACCTGCTCGACCACCTGATAGACCGAGTCCACCTCCTGCTCCAGCAAGGGGGCGACGCCGGCGAACTTGTTGTCCAGAAAAACCTGGGTCCAGGTCGAGAGGGTGTTCGAGCCGCGCAGATGGCGGACCCCGGTCACCGCCAGCCAGTGGCCCGTCACGCTTTGGTGATCGCGCAGGCCTTCGTCGGGCGTGCCCTGGACGGTGGCCAACCCGGTGACACGCAAGGCGGTCTGACCGGCCAGGCGCAGGATGTTGTCCAGGTTGTCCATGCGCTGGGTGTAGCGCTTGGCCATGTCCTGGGCGATGACCTGGGTGCCGAGCTTTCTCACCCGCCGGATCACGCCGCCTTTTTCAAGAATGTCCAACGCCTGGCGCAGCGTCACGCGGCTCACGCTCAGCAGTTTGGCCAGGTCCACCTCTTTGGGCAGGACCGAACCCACGGCCCACTGACCGGCCTGGATCTCTGAAAGCAGACGTTCGCTGACCTGCCGGTACAAGGGCTCCGAAGTGTTATTGGATAGGTCTTTATTCATAGGTTAGAACTTATTCTAGGTTCAAAACAGAATTGCGCAAGCCCCGATGGGGCCTTGATGGAGGACCAAGGCGGGGGTGTCAGCTGCAGAGATGGACGAGGCCACGGTGCTGAGCGGGCAGGGCAGGGAGCGCTCCGGCGCGTTGCCCGGGCCTTTGTTGAGGTGTCGGTGCCCGGGACGGGGGCTCAAAGCCGAAGGCCCGTCATGGGTTCGAACACATGGGCTGCGGGCGCGCCTTGTGCATGTGCGCAGCGGCGCTGAGAAGGGCTGGGTGTGAGGGCCTGGGTGTGAGGGGCCAGCCCCGTGGGCTTCATGGGCCGGCTTGCCGGGGGCCCTGGTTCAGCCATCGCCACAGCGTGGCCCGGCTCACGCCCAGGGCGCGGGCGGCGTCCTGGTGGCGGCCCCGATGCTGTTCCAGGGCTTGGCGGGCAAGCGTCGCCCGCTCGTCGGGGTGAGCCGTGCCATTCGAGCGGCTGCCTGGCGTGGTTCTGGCCGGCACCAGGGACGGGCGGGGCCATAAGTCAGCCAAGGACGCCCAGCTCACCGTGTCGGGGCTGGGCGCGCCACGCAGTGCCACTGCCAGCCGGTCCATGAGATTGCTCAACTCCCGCACATTGCCGGGCCATGAATGGCCTTGCCAGGGCGGGTTGGCCCGTCGCAGCACTTCGGCCGCGGGCCAGGCCAGACCCTGGCGGCGCAGACTCTGGCCCAGCAGCGCCGTGGCCAGCCGGTCCAGATCACCGGCCCGGTCGCGCAAGGGCGGCAGCGCCAGGCGCAGCACCTCCAGCCGGTAGTAGAGATCGGCCCGGAAGCGGCCCTGCTGCACCCAGTCGTGCAAGGGTTGGTGAGTTGCCGCCAGCACCCGCACATCCACCGGGATCGGCGCAGCCGCCCCCAGGCGCTGGATCTCGCCCTCCTGCAACACCCGCAGCAGCCGGCTTTGCAGGTGCAGGGGCATATCGCCGATCTCGTCGAGAAACAGGGTGCCGGTGTGGGCCCGTTCGAACAGGCCGCGTCGGCCGCCGCGCCGGGCCCCGGTGAAAGCGCCGTCCTCGTGGCCGAACAACTCGCTTTCCAACAGGCCCTCGGGCAGGGCAGCGCAGTTGACCGCCACAAAAGGTCGGCCGGCACGCGGGCCGGCGTTGTGCAGGGCCTGGGCCATCAACTCCTTGCCGGTGCCGGTCTCCCCGGTGATCAGCACCGGCAACTCGGTGGGGGGCAAAGCGCCGCGCCTCGGCGCAGGCCACGCGCCAGGGCGGGCTGTCGCCGATCAGGTCCTCGAAGCGATGCCGGGCGCTGCGCTGGTCCTCGCGCTGGCGCATGCGCAGGCGGTTGTCGGCCTCGTGGATGGCGGTGGCCGCATACAGGGTGAGCGTCGCACCGATCACTTCGCCGGCATCTTCCCAGGGCATCAGGTTGGCCACCCAGTCGCGTTGCTGCAGTCGCAACACGCTCTGGCGGGCCTGCAATGGCACGCCGACGGGCCAGTCGAGTTCGGGCCAAAGGGCCTCCAAGCGCCCCTGTGGCGCCTGTGCACCCTGCCAGCCCAGCGCCTTGAGCATGGCGGGGTTGGCGGCGATCAGCCGGCCCTCGCGGTCGGCCGCCAGCACCGCGTCTTGCAGGTGGTGCAGCACCCCGTGGATCTGCGCATGCCGGCGGCTCTCCAACTGCCGGACCCGGGCCAGATCGAGCCCGTTTTCAAACCCCTGGCGGATGCTGTCCAGCGAGTAGGCCAGGATGCCCTGCAGCCCCAGTTCGCGGGCCAGTTCGAGGACCAGGCTTGAACCCACCACCACCCGGTAGCCTTCGGCCCGGAACGAGGCCAGCGTCTGGCGTGCGTCCTCCGGTGTCCGGTAGGCGCGCTGGCGCACCTCGATGTTGAGCAAATCCTTCACCGAGTCCAGCTCCGGAATGGTGTGCCCATAGGTCAGGATGCCCACGCGCCCGGTGCTCCTGCGGGCCTCGATCAGGGCCTGGAGGATGTCAAAGCCCGTGAGCTGGATGGTGGCCACCGGGGCCTGCAGATGCTGGCGCAGCAGGCTGGCGTTCGATCCTGCGCTCACAAAAACATCGACGCTGTCGCGCGCCAGCCGCTCGCGTGCCAGGTCCAGCGTGCGCTCGAAACTGCCCTCCACCACCTCGATCTCCGCGCGTTGCCGGTACTCCGCCAACACGGGCTGCGCCCGCTCGCCGATGGCCCGGTAGCTCATGAAACAAAGACGGGGCAGGGCCATGGCATTCCTCGCAAGGTGTTTCATCCATTGTTGCAATGATGTTTCATGCGACATGAAGCGCAGGTGACAGCTTCCTGAAAACCCTGTTGTGACAAGCACTTGCGTCCACGCAAGGGCTGGCACAAGCCCTGCAATCCGGGCAGGCAGCACGCTTGCCAAAAAAAGGAGACAAACATGCCGCCCAGCGGATTTCATCGGCGCGCCCTGCTGCTCGCCGCAGCGGCCGGATTGCCCGGCCTGGCCTTGGCCCAGACACCCACCCCAGCCGGCCGCTGGCCGAGCAAGCCCGTGACCATCGTCGTGCCCTACTCGCCCGGGGGTGGCACCGACATCGTCGCCCGCACCGTGGCCCAGCGCCTGTCCGAGCTATGGGGCGTCTCGGTCATGGTCGACAACCGCACCGGGGCCAATGGTGTGATCGGCTCCCAGTACGTGGCCAAGCAGGCCCCTGACGGCCACACCCTGCTGATGGTGGTGGGCTCGCACGCCATCAACCCCGTGCTCATGAAAGTCCTGCCTTACGACACCCCCAAGGCCTTCACCCCCATCACCCGCCTGGCTGATTCGCCCATGGTCCTGGTGGTCTCGGCCAAGGCTCCTTACAAAGATCTGCGCGAGCTGCTGGAGGTGGCCCGCAAGGAGCCCATGGCCGTCGGCTACTCGGAGGGGCAAACTCGCCTCACCGGAGAGTTGATGCGCCAGGCCGCCCAGCTCAAGACCGAGGGCGTGCCCTACAAGGGTGGGGCGCCCATCATGGTCGACATCATCGGCGGCCACCTGCCGCTGGGCGTGACCAGTGTGCTCACCGCATTGCCCCATGTGCAGGCCGGCAACCTGCGCGTGATCGGCGTCGCTGCCGCCGAGCGCATGCCGATCTTTCCCGAGGCCATGAGCTTTCGCGAACTGGGCCTGGGCCAGGTCGAGTCTCTGAGCTGGTACGGGCTGTTCGGCCCGGCCGGCCTGCCGCCGACCCTGGTGGCGCAGATCAATGCCGACCTGCGTCGCATCACCTCCGACCCGGCCCTGCAAAAGCAGATGACGTCCCAGGGCGCCCAGGTGGTGCTGACCCCGCCCGAGGAGTTCGCCCGCTTCCTGCAGGCCGAGACCGCCAAGTGGGCCCAGGTGGCCCAGCGCGGCGGCATCCAGGCCGAATGAACGCGCTGATCCACCCACCCCGAACCCGTTCCATCCAACTTCACCGATTCTGAAAGCCACCATGACCGCTTCCATTGCCCCACTCAAGCAACGACTCTCCCAACCCGGCCTGGTGATCGCGCCAGGCGTGCACGACATGGTCTCGCTGCGCCTGGCTGACAGCCTGGGCTTCGAGGCGTTGTACATGACCGGCTTCGGCACCGTGGCATCCCACCTGGGCCTGCCCGATGCAGGCCTGGCCACCTACAGCGACATGCTGGGCCGGGTTCAGGCCATGGCGGGCATGGCCCGTACACCCTTGATCGCCGATGGCGACACCGGCTACGGCGGTCTGCTCAATGTGCAACACACCGTGCGCGGCTATGAAGCCGCCGGCGCGGCCTGCATCCAGCTCGAAGACCAGGAGTTCCCGAAAAAATGTGGCCACACGCCGGGCCGCAGGGTGGTGCCCATGGAGGACATGGTGCGCAAGATCCGCGTCGCCGCCGAGGCCCGCCGGTCGAGCGACTTCCTGATCATCGCGCGCACCGATGCGCGCACCACCCTGGGCCTCTCGGAGGCCTTGCGGCGTGCCGAGGCCTACGCCCGTGCCGGTGCCGACATCCTGTTCGTCGAGTCCCCCGAGAGCGAGGAAGAAATGCGCACCATCGGGCGCAGCTTCGATCTGCCCCTGCTGGCCAACATGGTCGAAGGCGGGCGGACCCCGGTGCTGAGCCAGGCGGATCTGGAGTCCATCGGCTACAAGCTCGCCATCTTCCCGGTGACCGCCCTGCTGGCGGCCACCCAGGCCATGCAGGCGGTCTACCAGGGCCTGCGCCGCCAGGGCTCGTCAGCCCGTGGCACAGTGCCCCTGATGCCGTTCAGTGACCTGACCCAGCTCATGGGCTTCCAGGCCGTGTGGGACTTCGACAAGCGCCATGCCGAATGACCGCCGCCGCCCTCAACGCATCGGCCACAGAACCCGTCCCGGAGAACCGATCATGACGTGCACTCCCCATGCCCGCCGCCCCTGGTTGACCCGCTGCCTGGGAGCCGCAGCCGCGCTTGGACTGAGCCTGCTCCAGGCCCCCGTGCTGGCCCAGGAGTCGGCCTGGCCCAGCAAGCCGATCCGCCTGGTCGTGCCCTTCACCCCCGGAGGGGTGACCGACACCAGCGGCCGCCTGATCGCCGAGCACCTGGGCCGCCGCCTGGGCCAGCAGGTGGTGGTTGACAACCGCCCGGGTGCCTCGGGCAACATCGGCACCAGCCTGGTGGCTCAGGCCGCCCCCGACGGCTACACCCTGGTCCTGGGCTTTGACGGCACCCTCGTCATCAACCCGCATGTCTTTGCCAAGGTGCCCTTCGACACCCTCAAGGATTTTGCCCCCGTGGGCAAGATCGGGGATGCGGCGCTGATCCTCGTGGCCCATCCCGGGGTGCCGGCCAAGACCCTGCAGGAGGTGATAGCCCTCTCGCAAAGCCAGGCCGGCGGGCTGTCCTACGGTACCTCGGGTACCGGGGGCACGCCGCACATCGGGGGCGAGTTGCTGGCCCAGCGCACGGGGGCGCGCCTCACCCACGTGCCTTACAAAGGCGGCGGCCAGGCCCTGACCGATGTGCTGGGTGGCAGCATACCTCTGGTCTACACCGCGGTGGCCGGGGCGCATGGGCATGTCAAGTCTGGCAGGCTGCGCGCCATCGCGGTCTCCAGCCTGCAGCGCAGCGCGGCCCTGCCGGAGGTGCCCACCTTCATCGAATCGGGTGTGCCTGATTTCACGGTCACCTCCTGGGTCGGCCTGCTGGCCCCGGCACGCACCCCGGCTCCCGTGCTGCAGCGCCTGCACGTCGAGTTGCAGGCGGTGCTCAACGACCCGGTGGTCAAGGACAAGCTGCTGGCCATGGGCATCGACGCCAGTCCGGGCACGCCCGAGCAGTTCGCCGAACAGATGCGCCGCGACCTGGCACGCTACGGCCAGGTGGTCAAGGCTGCCAACATCCGCCTCGACTGATCCGCGCCGCACAGCCTGTTGCCGAGCCCGCATGGCCTGCGGAGGTCCTGAGCGAGCGCTCAGATCCCTGGGCCCAGGTCCATCCTGACCGCCGCCGCCAGCAGGGTCTGGCGCAGCCACAGCAGGCCCGGGTCCTTGGAGCGGTGCTTGTGCCATTGCATCACCTGTACCATGGGCGGAATCGGCAGGGGAGGGGCCAGCAGCCGAATCGGCAGGTGGCGGCTGGCCTGCAGGGCCAGGCGCCGGTGCAGCGTGGCGATGCGGTCCGTGCCCACCACCAGGTGGGGTGCGGTCATGAAGCTGAAGGTCGACACCTCCACCCGCCGTTCCACCCCGTGGCGCCGCATGAAATCGGACTCCAGCGATTGCCCGCCCGCCGGCGGCTGCATGATCACGTGGCCCGCGGCCAGGTACGAGTCCAAGGTCAGCTCGCGGTCGCGGAAGCGGCCCTGGTTGCACACCGCGCACACAAAATCGTCCAGAAACACGGTGTCGGTCGGGTGGTCGGGCGAGCAGAACTCTTTCGGAATCACCAGCAGGTCGGCCTCGCCCTGTTCCAGCGCGCGCTGCGGCTGTTCCACCTGCGGCATCAGGTGAAAACGCACCCGCCGGGCCTGCTCATGGGCCAGCACCATCAGGTGCGGCATCAGGGTGCTCAGCGAGTAGTCCGACACAAAGATGCGGAACTCGCGCTCCGAGCGCATGGGGTCGAACTCGGGCTGGGCCGTGATGGTGGTGTCCACCCGCATCAGCACATCGCGCACCGCTTCCTTCAGCACCTCGGCGCGCGGCGTCAGCTCCATGCGCCGTCCCACCTGCACCAGCAGATCGTCGTCGAAGTACTCGCGCAGCCGGGCCAGGGCATTGCTCATGGCCGATTGGCTCAGGTGCTGGCGTTCGGCGGCCCGGCTGATGCTGCAGGTGCTCAGCATCGCGTCCAGGGCCACCAGCAGGTTCAGGTCCAGTTTGTTGAAACGCATCGTGGGGGCCGGGGCTGCACCTCAGTGTTAACCCCTTAGGTATTCATGAGATCGATATCTTAGATGGATTGAAACCATTTTACGAATGTGTCTCGTGTTCGTAACCTTCGTGTCAGCGATCGGTGAAGCCGGTCACAGCCTCAGCAAGAAGGCCCCTGAAACCCACGGAGACAAACACGATGCACCTCAGACCTCAGCGCCTGCGCTTGCGCACGGCATCGACGCGACTGCCTTTACAACGGCCCTTCCAACTGCGTTCCCGACTGCCCTTGATGGCCCTGCCGATGTTGCTGGCCCAAGGCGTCCACGCCTTGGAGCTGGACACCGGCAACGACGACCTCAAGATCCGCTTCGACAACACCGTCAAAGCCAGCACCCAATACCGCCTGCAAGACGCCAGCCCGGCCCTGGTCAACAGCACCCGCCAACTGGTGCCGGGCGTGGCCGCTTCGGCCTTCCCCCAGGCGCTGAACTTCAACGCCGGTGACGACAACTTCCGCAACAAAGGCATCGTCTCCAAGCGCCTGGATCTGTTGAGCGAGCTCGACGTGGTGTACCGCAAAGACCTGGGCCTGCGCGTCAGTGCCGCGGCCTGGTACGACGCCTCCTACAGCGGCAGCACCGCCGCCACCGATGTGGCCAACGGCCAGGCCGTCTACAACCAGTTCTCCAGCGCCACCCGCGACCTGGCCGGCCGCAAGGCCGAGGTGCTGGACGCCTTCATCTTCGGCGCACTGCCGCTGGACAACGGCAACAAGGCCACCGGCCGCCTGGGCCGCCATGCCCTGCAGTACGGCGAAAGCCTGTTCTTCGGCGACAACGGCATTGCCCGCGCCCAGGGCCCGATCGACATCTGGAAGCTGATGTCCTCGCCCAACGCCCAGTTCAAGGAGATCATCCGCCCCGTGCCCCAGGTCTCGGCCCAGGTGCCCCTGTCGTCCGATGTGTCTGTCGGTGGCTACTACCAGTTCCGCTGGGAGGCCGATCGCATGGCGCCGGCCGGCAGCTACTTCAGCAGCGTCAACAACGCCTGGGGGGGCTCAGGGCTGAATGAAGTGGTCGGCACCAGCGTGTTGCGGCCCGGCTCGGATGTGCGCCCGCCCAACAGCGGCCAGTTCGGCGCCCAGCTCAAGTGGCGCCTCGAAGAGACCGACCTCGGCTTCTACGCCGCGCGCTACCACGACAAGGCTGGCCAGCTCTACTCGCAGCTCAATGTGACGGGCGGGCAGGGCAACTGGTACTACGTCTTCCCGGATGCCGTCAAAACCGTGGGCGCCAGTGCCAGCCGCTCGCTGGGCAACACCAATGTGTCGGTCGAGACCTCGCTGCGCACCAACATGCCGCTGGTCAACAGCAACATCGTCTATGCCAATGTGGCCCCCGCGGGCACCCTGGCCACGGGCAAGACGGCCCACCTCAACCTGTCGTGGATCAGCTCGCTGGGCCCCAGCTTCCTGTACCGCGAGGCCAACTTCCTGGGCGAAATCGCCTGGAACCGCGTGCTGAGCAAGAACGACCCCCAGGGCCACCTCGATCCGCTGCGCAGCCGTGACGCCACCGCGCTGCAGATGGTCTTCAGCCCCAGCTACCGCCAGGTGCTGCCGGGCCTGGACCTCAGCGTGCCCGTGGGCCTGCGCTATGTGCTGGACGGCAACTCCTCGGTCACCGGTCTGGCCTGGGGCCCCAAGGGCACGGGCTCGGCCACCCTGGGGCTGGAGGGAACCTACCAGGGGGTATGGCAGTTCGCGCTCAACTACACCCGCTTCCTGGGGGGCGCTGCGCCCTTCGTCAACTACACCCCGCTGCTCACCGGCGGCAGCGCCACCTACACCACCGGCAACCCCCTGGGCGACCGCGACTTTGTCTCGCTGTCGGTGCGCCGGACCTTCTGATTTCGACTGGAGACAAGCGTGAACAAGACAATGCTGATTTCGATGCTGACCGCCGCTGCTGCGGTTTCAGGGATGGTGCCCGCAGTGGCGGCGGTGAGTGCCGATGAGGCCGCGAAGCTCAAGTCCGAGTTGACCCCCTTCGGGGGCCAGAAGGCCGGCAATGCCGACGGCAGCATCCCGGCCTGGACCGGGGGCCACACCCAGCCCATCCCCGGCGACAAACCCGGCGGCCGCCGCGGCGACCCCTTCAAGGACGAGAAGCCCCTGTACTCGATCAACGCCAAGAACGCAGATCAGTACGCCGCCAAACTCAGCGACGGCACCCGGGCCATGCTCAAGAAGTACCCCGACAGCTTCCGGGTCGATGTGTACCCCAGCCACCGCACGGCCGCCGCCCCGCAGTGGGTGTATGACAACACCTTCAAGAACGCCACCCGCGCCCGGCTCAACAACGACGTGATCGAAGGCGCCTACGGCGGCATCCCCTTCCCCATCCCCAAGAGCGGTGCCGAGGCCATCAGCAACCACAGCCTGCGCTGGCGTGGCACCACCTGGCAGTGGCAGGCCACCCAGTACCAGCTCACCGCCGACGGCAAGGCGGTGCTGACCACCGAGGGCCAGGCCGACCAGCAGATGCCCTATTACTTTGAAGACGGCAGCCCCGAGCAGTTCGCCAAGAAGAACGAGTTCTGGCTGATCCGCCTCATCAACACCGGCCCGCCCATCCGCGCCGGCGAGGCCATCGTGGGCCGCAACCAGGTGGACGGCAGCAAAGACCAGGCCTGGGTTTACCTCACCGGCCAGCGTCGCGTGCGCAAGCTGCCCAACCCCTGCTGCGACACCCCGGCGCCCGCCACTGCCGGTGTGATGAGCTTTGACGAGCTGGAGACCTGGGCTGGCCGCATCGACCGCTTCGACTGGACCCTGGTCGGCAAGCAGGAGATGGTCATCCCCTACAACGGCAACAAGCTGCTGCAGCCCAAGACCGACGCCGAAGTGCTGGGCGCCCACCACCTCAACCCCGAGCACGTGCGCTGGGAGCTGCACCGCGTCTGGGTGATCGAGGCCAAGCTGCGCCAGGGCCAGCGCCATCAGGCGGTGCGCAGCCGCTACTACTGTGATGAGGACACCTGGAACTGCGTGCTGGGTGACCGCTGGGATGCCAATGGGCAGCTCTGGCGCACCCTGTGGTCGCAGACCTTCGTGGCCCCCGACCTGCCGGGCACGGTGATCGGCGCCATGGGCGTGAACGATCTGCTCACCGGCCAGGCCTACGTGGCCAACCTCTACAACAGCAAGCCGGTGCAGTACGCCATCAAGCCGCGCCTGCCCGACACCGTGTTCACCCCCGACGCCATGGCCGGTGAGGGCATCCGCTGAACACGCCCGTGCGCCAACCCACCATCCCACACCTTCCCAGGTCTGCGGCGGGCACGCTGTGCCCGGCCCGCGGCCCGCATCTGCACAAAGAGACAAGCCATGAACGCGCAAGCTGACGCCCCGACCGCCCTGGAGGGCCGGCGTCCATCCCGTGCCGTCGCCCTGCTGTTCGGGGCCCTGCTGTCGGGCCTGTTCGGCCAGGCCCAGGCCGCTCCGGTGGGCGACAGCCTGGACCGCCCCGCGCTCACCACCCGCCTGGGGCCCGCCTCGGTGCTGCTGGCGGCGGCCCAGGCCGGCCCGACCACCGTGGCCGTGGGCGAGCGCGGGCTGGTGCTGCTCAGCGCCGACCCGGCCCGCAGCTGGCGCCAGGCCCAGGTGCCGGTCAGCGTCACCCTGACGGCCGTGCGCTTTGCCGACGAGCGCCACGGCATCGCCGTGGGCCATGCCGGCGTGGTGCTGAGCACCGACGACGGCGGCCAGAGCTGGCAGCAGCGCCTCAACGGCCGCCAGATCGCCCAGGCCCTGCTCGATGAAGCCCGGGCCAGCCAACAGAGCCGACCGCAGCCCGGCACGCAACCCATGTCGCTGGACCAGGCCGAGCGCCTGGTCCAGGACGGTGCCGACAAGCCCCTGCTCGACGTGGCCCTGCTGTCGTCGCGCCGGGCGCTTGCCGTGGGCGCCTATGGCCTGGCCATGGCCAGCGAAGACGGTGGCCAGCACTGGGCACCCTGGTCGGCCCGGCTGGACAACCCCAAGGGCCTGCACCTGTACGCCGTGCGCCACCAGGGCGGCGCCATCCTGCTCGCCGGTGAACAAGGCCTGTTGCTGTACTCCAGTGACGAGGGCGCGCATTTCCAGCGCCTGCCCAGCCCCTACGCCGGCAGCTTCTTCACGGCCGAGATGCTGAGCCCCACCGAGTTCGTGGTGGCCGGCCTGCGCGGCCAGATCTGGCACACCCGCGATGCCGGCCAGCACTGGCAGCCCATCGCCAACCCGGTGCACGCCAGCATCACCGGCTCGGCCCAGGGCGCTGGCGGCCAACTGGGGTGGGTCAACCAGGCCGGCCTGCTGCTGCAGCAGCGCAACGGGGCCCTGCAGCCCGTCAACGCCAAGCCCCTGGCCCCGCTGAGTGCCGTGCTGCCCCTGGCCGGCGGCCGCTGGCTCACGCTCGGCTTTCAGGGGGCCCAACTGCTGGCGCCTGATGGGGCGCCTTTGCCGAGGCCCGCCAGTGAACCTGCCAAGCAGCCTGCCAACCAGCAGCCTGCCAACCAGCCTGTGACCCAACCTTCAACCGCGCCTTCGACCCCAGCTGCGACGGCCTCCGTGGCCACCGCCCGCGCCACGTCCTCCCCCTCTGCCGGATCCCAGCCATGAGCGCCATCGCCCCTTCCCTGTCTCAGGCCAGCCCGCCGGCCCAGGCCGATTTCGATGCCCGCTCGGGCTCGGCCATCGAGCGCCTGCTGTTCAACAACCGCCTGTGGGTGGTCCTGCTCTGTGCGCTGGCCACCGTGGTGCTGGGCTGGCAGGCCACGCGCCTGCAGCTCAACGCCAGCTTCGAAAAGACCATTCCCGCCAGCCACCCCTATGTCCAGAACTACCTGCAGCACCAGGGTGAGCTCAGCGGCCTGGGCAATGCGGTGCGCATCGTCGTGGCCAACGAGCGCGGCAGCAGCCTGTACGACCCCGCCTACCTGGAGACCCTGCGCCAGATCAGCGACGAGGTGTTCCTGATCCCCGGCGTGGCCCGCACCCAGATGAAGTCACTCTGGACCCCCAGCACCCGCTGGGTCGGCGTGACCGAAGACGGGCTGGAAGGCGGCCCCGTGATCCCAGATGGCTACGACGGCTCGCCCGCCAGCCTGCAGCAGCTGGCGGCCAACATCGCCCGCTCGGGCGAGCAGGGCCAGGTGGTGGCGCTCGATGGCCGCTCCACCGCCTTGTACGTGCCCCTGCTGGAGCGCGACCCCGACGGCCGGCGCCTGGACTACACCGCGCTCTCCGAGCGCCTGGAGGCCTTGCGCACCAAGTACGAGGGCCGTGGCGTCACGCTGCACATCACGGGCTTTGCCAAGATCGTCGGCGACCTCATTGCCGGGGTGCGCATGGTGCTGGTCTTCTTCGCCCTGGCCGTGCTCATTGCTGCCGGCATGGTGTATGGCTTCACCCGCTGCGTGCGCTCCACCGCCCTGGTGGTGCTGGCCTCGCTGGTGGCCGTGGTGTGGCAACTGGGCCTGCTGCCCACCCTGGGCTATGCGCTGGATCCGTACTCCATCCTGGTGCCCTTTCTGGTGTTCGCCATCGGCATGAGCCATGGCGCCCAGAAGATGAACGGCATCATGCAGGACATCGGGCGCGGCATCCCCCCGCTGGTGGCCGCCCGCTTCACCTTCCGCAGGCTGTTCCTCGCCGGCCTCACCGCCTTGCTGGCCGACGCCGTGGGCTTTGCCGTGCTGCTGGTCATCGACATCCAGGTGATCCGTGAGCTGGCCATCGCCGCCTCGCTGGGCGTGGCCATGCTGATCTTCACCAACCTGATCCTGCTGCCCATTCTGCTCAGCTACACCGGCGTCAGCCAGGCCGCAGCCGAGCGCAGCCTGCGCAGCGAGCTGGCCGATGCCGCCGGGGCCGCCCGCCACCCGGCCTGGGCCCTGCTGGACCGCTTCACCCAGCGCCGCTGGGCCCTCGCGGCCCTGGCCGTGGCCGCCGCCCTGGCCGCGGTCGGTTACCAGTGGAGCACCCGGCTGCAGATCGGCGACCTGGACCCCGGCGCCCCCGAGCTGCGCGCCGACAGCCGCTACAACCGCGACGTGGCCTACGTCAACGCCGCCTACGGTGCCTCCAGCGATGTGCTGGCCGTGATGGTCAAAACCCCCGAGGGCCAGTGTGCCAACTACGCCGTGCTCAACCGGGTGGACGCGCTGGAGTGGCAGCTGCGCCAGATCGAGGGTGTGGAAGCCACCAACACCTTGTCGCTGCTGAACCGCCGCGTGCTGTCCGGCCTCAACGAGGGCAGCCCCAAGTGGTATGAGTTCCTGCCCAACCAGGACATGCTCAACACCGTCACCGCAGGCGCGCCACGCGGCCTCTACAACGATGCCTGCAGCCTGCTCACGGTGTATGTGTACCTGCGCGACCACAAGGCCGACACCTTGAACCGCGTGGTGGCCCAGGTCGAGGCCTTCGCCCGCGACAACAACGGCCCGCAGGGCGAGTTTCTGCTGGCCGCAGGTTCGGCCGGCATCGAGGCCGCCACCAACATCGTGGTCAAGAGCGCCTGGCACGACATGCTGCTCATGGTCTATGCCGCGGTGGTGCTGCTGTGCTTCATCACCTTCCGCTCCTGGCGCGCCGTGCTGGTGGCCGTGCTGCCCCTGATGCTGACCTCGGTGCTGGCCGAGGCCCTGATGGTGGGGCTGGGCATGGGCGTGAAAGTGGCTACCCTGCCCGTGATCGCCCTGGGCGTGGGCATCGGGGTGGACTACGCGCTGTACATCCTCAGCATCACCCTGGCCCGGCTGCGTGCCGGTGCCACGCTGTCGCAGGCCTATTACCAGGCCCTGCTGTTCACCGGCAAGGTGGTCATGCTGACCGGCGTCACCCTGGCCATCGGGGTGGTCACCTGGGTGTTCAGCCCCATCAAGTTCCAGGCCGACATGGGCCTGCTGCTGGCCTTCATGTTCCTCTGGAACATGCTCGGCGCCCTGGTGCTGCTGCCCGCACTTGCCCACTTTCTGCTGCGCCCCGCCGCATCCGGCACACCCGGCACACCCGGCACACCCGGCACGGGCCCGGCCGCGAATCCGCCCCAAACCGCCTGACCTGGCGTGAAACCACCTGAACCCGAAAGAAGGACCCTATGAAGCTGATCAACCTGCTCTTCGGCCGCCACCCCCTGCGCGCGGCGCTCGCCGCCGCCCTGATGAGCGGCCTTGCCGTGGCTGCCCATGCCCAGACCGCCCCCGACCAGGTGTTCCAGCAGTACCTGGCCGCCGTCAAGGCGCATGACAAGGCGGCCGTCGAGGCGCTGATCGCCGACGACGTCGAGCGCTCCGACTTCCCGGCCTGCCGCCCCGAGATGAGCAACAAGCAGTGCCTGTCGCTGTACATCGACGCCACCGTGCTCAGCCAGGCCGGCGAGATCACCCTGCTGCGCACCCAGGTCCAGGGCGACACCGTGCGCGCCACGCTGGAGCTGCGCAGCGCCCTGACCCGCCGCGCCGGGGTGGAGCGGGCGCTGGGCACCGACGAGGTGCGCGTGCGCCAGGGCCGCATCGTGGCCTTCCGCTTCGTGCCCGACTTTGCCGACGAGCCCACCCGCCGCTTCTTTGCCAGCCTGGGCATCGGGCCCGGCGCGCACTGAGCCCGGTAGCTCACCCACCGCATTTTTGAAGAGGACCTTGCATGTTTCGTTTCTTCCCCACCAACTACGTCTGGGATCTGTCCATCAACCTGGCCATCGAGATGGGCGCCCGCATGGGTGAGATCCAGGCCATGTGCGCGCCCCTGACCGAGGCCGCCAAGCAACCCGACGCGGCCGGCACCGCCGCCTTTCGCGAGACCTGGGTGCGCATGGCCAACCAGCTCAGCGAACTGGCCGCCGAAGACGAGGCCCGTGGCCGGCTGATCTCGGCCGGCGACAAGCTCAACCGCGCCGCCACCTACCTGATCACGGCCGAGCGCCTGCTGGCGCACGGCAGCGAGGGTCGGCTGGCCCTGTACCATCAGTTTCTGCAGACTTTCCGCCGCGGCGTCGAGCTGACCGGCGAGAACTGCGAGTTCGTGCGCATCCCCTACGAGGGCCAGCACCTGTCGGGCCTGTTCGTGCGCGCCCACGGCGTCACCGGGCCGGCGCCCATCCTGGTCCAGGTCAACGGTCTGGACTCGACCAAGGAGATGAAATACCGCGTGGGCCTGCCGGCCTGGCTGGCGCAACGCGGCGTGGCCTCGCTGATCATCGACCAGCCCGGCACCGGCGAGGCCTTGCGCCTGCAGGGCCTCACCGCCCGCTACGACAGCGAGCACTGGGCCAGCCGCGTGGTGGACTGGCTGGAAACCCGCAGCGACATCGATCCCCGGCGCATCGGCCTCGAAGGCGTGTCGCTGGGCGGCTACTACTGCCCGCGTGCGGTGGCCTTCGAGCCGCGCTTTGCCTGCGGCGTGGTGTGGGGCGCCAACCACGACTGGCGCGACGTGCAGAAAAAGCGCCTGGCCCGCGAGGGCAGCCTGCCCGTGCCCCACTACTGGGAGCATGTGCGCTGGGTCTGGGGCGCCAAGGACCAGGACGACTTCATGCGCATCGCCGAGAACGTGCACCTGGACGGCGTGCTCGACCGCATCCGCGTGCCCTTCCTGGTCACCCATGGCGAGAAGGATTCGCAGATCCCGCTGCACTGGGCCCACCGCACCTACGAGCAGCTGGTGAACAGCCCCCAACGCGAGCTCAAGGTCTTCACCGACCGCGAAGGCGGCGTGCAGCACTCGAGCTTCGACAACTCGGCCAACGCCGGCGCCTACATCGCCGACTGGGTGGCCGAAACCCTGGGCGGGCGCACCGCGCAGGGCACCCCCCTCTGATTCAACCGCCCCCTTTTCTGGAGACATTGCATGAACATCATCGGACCCGATGCCCTGGTCTTTGGCGTGGACGACCTCGCCGCCTGCAGCCGCTACCTCACTGACTACGGCCTGCAGCCGGTCGGGCTGAACGCCGATGGCGGCCGCTTTGAAGCCCTGGACGGCACGGCCATCGTGCTGGCCCGCCGTGACGACCCCAACTTGCCCGCCCCCCTGGGCACGGCCAGCCAGCTGCGCAAGACCGTCTACGGCGTGGCCGATGCCGCCACCCTGGACGCCATTGCCGCTGAACTGGGCCGCGACCGCGAGGTGCGCCGTCTGCCCGACGGCTCGCTCGAAACCCAGGACGACATGGGCTTTGCCCTGGGCTTCCAGCTCAGCGTGCGCCGCCCCATCGGCCTGCCGGCCGAAACCGTCAACGCGCCCGGTGCGCCGGCACAGCGCCCGGCCAACCAGGTGGCGGCCAGCGACGACACCGCCATCCGCCCGCGCACCCTGTCGCACGTGGTGTACTTTGTGCCCGATGCGGCCCGGGCTGAGGCCTTCTATGTGCAGCGCCTGGGCTTTCGCTGCACCGACCGCTTCACCGGCGTGGGCCCCTTTCTGCGCCCCGCCGGCACGCTGGACCACCACACCCTGTTCCTGATCCAGACCCCCCCGTTCATGAAGGGGGTGGAACACTTCACCTTCCACCTGGGCGGCCCGTCCGAGCTGATGCAGGCCGGCACGCGCTTCGTCAACCAGGGCTACCAGTCGTTCTGGGGCCCGGGGCGGCACCGCTTCGGCTCCAACTGGTTCTGGTACTTCAACAGCCCCCTGGGCTGCCATGTCGAGTACGACGCCGACATGGACCTGCACGACGACCAATGGCAGGCCCGCGAGACCCCCATGGGCGCCGACGCCTCGCAGCTGTTCCTGTTCCAGCACCGCGAGAAATGGGCCCCCTCCGGCCCGCCGCCCGGCGCAGCTCAGGCCGCTCACTCCGCTCAGGCAGAACACTGAGGCGAGCGCCACCGTGTCACCCTGGATCCGCCTGTGCCACCTGGACGATCTGCCCGAGGGCAGCTCGCGTGGCTTCGACCCCCTGCAGCAGGGGCAGGACTCGGTGCTGCTGGTGCGCCGCCAGGGCCAGGTCCATGCCTACCGCGATGCCTGCCCCCACCACGGCGGCACGCCCATGGCCTGGCGCAAAGACGCCTACCTCAACGCGGCCGGCGACAGCATCGTCTGCCACGCGCATGGCGCACAGTTCGACATCGCCACCGGGCAATGCACCCTGGGCCCCTGCCTGGGGCAGGCCCTGGCGCGGCTGGCCATCGAGCAAAGCCCCCAGGGCGAGCTGAGCCTGCATCGCCACCAACTGATTTCAAAAAACGGAGACATCCCATGAGCCCATCCCACCCACAACCATCGTCCCAGCAACACAAGATCCTGATCATCGGCGGCGGCTTTTCCGGCATGGCGGCCGCCATCGAGCTGCGCAAACGCGGCCAGCAGGTTGACCTGGTCGAGATCGACCCCGGCTGGCGCTCCTATGGCGCGGGCATCAGCCTGGGTGGCGCCACCCTGCGGGCCTTCCGGCAACTGGGCATCCTGGACCCCTTCCTGCAAGTCGGCCATGCCTCGGATGGTGTCGAGCTGCTGGCCCCCAACGGTGCCACGCTGGCCCTGCTGCCCACGCCCCGCATCGCCGGGGCCGATGTGCCGGGCGGCGGCGCCATCATGCGCCCCGTGCTGGCGCGCCTGCTGGCCGAGGCCACCCGGGCCTCGGGCACCCAGGTGTTTCTGGGCAGCACCTTCACCGAGATCCGCCAGGACGCCGAAGGCGTCGACGTGCGCTTCACCGACGGCAGCCAGCGCCGCTACGACCTGGTCATCGGTGCCGACGGCCTGTACTCCAAGGTGCGGCAGGCCGTGTTCCCGCAGGCCCCGACCCCGCGCTACAGCGGCCAGGCCGTGTGGCGCGCCGTGCTGCCCCGCCCCGACAGCGTGGACCACGCCATGATGTGGGTGGGCCCCAAGATCAAGGTGGGCGTCAACCCGGTCTCCAAGACCGAGATGTACCTGTTCCTGACCGAAGACCGCGAGCACAACACCCACGTGCCGCCGGCCGACTTTTATCGCCTGCTCGACGCCTTGCTGGCCCCCTTCAGCGCCCCCCAGGTGCAGCAGCTGCGCAGCCTGCTGACGCCCGAGTCGCAGATCGTGTTCCGCCCCCTCGAAGGCCTGCTCATGCCGCGCCCCTGGCACCAGGGCCGGGTGGTGCTGATCGGCGACACCGTGCACGCCACCACGCCGCACCTGGCCTCGGGCGCCTGCATCGGCATCGAAGACGCCCTGGTGCTGGCCCAGGAGCTGGAGCCCGGCGACGGCTTGGACGCCGCCCTGCAACGCTTTGAGAACCGGCGCTGGGAGCGCTGCCGCATGGTGGTCGAGAACTCGGGCCGCCTGGGCGAGATCGAGATCACGGGCGGCGACAAGGCCGAACACGCGCGCATCATGCGCGCCTCGCTGATGAGCCTGGCGGAGCCCGTATGAGCCAGCCGGTGTCCACCGCGCGCCCGCCGGCTGCGGCCACCGCCGCGGCTTCTGTTCCTGCTTCCGCTTTTGCAGAACGGGCCGACACCGAGCGCTGGCCGGCCCGGCTGGCGCTGATGCTGGCGCACTGCGCCGGTATGCTCGACTTGGTGGCCCTGCCGGTCTGGGTGGGCACCCTGGTCTCGGCCTACCACCTGGACCCGCAGCAGGCCGGGGGCCTGGCCACCCTGTTCCTGGTGGGGGCGGTGTTCAGCAGCCTGGCCGTGGCGCCGCGCCTGCACCGCCTGCCCGGGCGGCTGGTGGCCGCGCTGGGTTTTGGCCTGGCCGCGCTGGCCTTTGCCGGCGTGTCGCAGACCACCGACTATGCCACCATGGCCGTGCTGCACGTCCTGGCCGGCGTCACCTCGGCCGCCGCCCTCAGCTGCACCCACGGCACCATTGCGCGCAGCGCCAACCCGCACCGGCTGTTTGCCTTTGTCGGCATCGCGCTGGGGGTGTTTGCCGTGCTGTTCTTTGCGGCGGTGCCACCCCTGTTGGCCCAGCTGGGCGGGGCTCTGCTGTTCCAGGTGTTTGCCGGCGTCATGGCCGTGGCCTGTGTGGCCACCGGGCTGGCGTTCCCGCAGCTCGTGCGGGGCCCGCTGCCGGTGGCAGGGCAGGGCACCCAGGCCGCAGCCCCCCGTGTGGCCCTGGGCCGAGCCGTCTGGCTGGGGGCCTTGGGGGTCAGCTGCATGGCGGTAGTGCAGGCCATGATGTTCAGCTTTCTGGAGCGCATCGGCATGGACCGGGGCTTTGGCCTGCAGGCCGTCAATGCGGTGCTGGTGGCGCTGGGCCTGGTCAACCTGCTGCCCGCCGGCCTGGCCGCGCTGCTGCAACGGCGCTGGCCGGCCGAGCGCGTGGTGCTGTGCGGCCCGCTGGCCCAGGCCGTGCTGGTGCTGGTGATCACCCAAAGCCAGCAGTTTGCCCCCTATGCCGCCGCCGCCTCGGTGTTTGCCGCGGTGATGATCTTCACCCACACCTTTGCCTTCGGCCTGCTGGCCCGGCTCGACCCCAGCGGCCGGGCCCTGGCCGCCACCCCGGCCATGATGATGGCCGGCGCCGCCCTGGGCCCCGTGCTGGGCGGCACCCTGGTCAAGTGGGCCGGCTACGAAAGCCTGGCCGTGGCGGCCGTGCTCACGGCGGCCTGTGCCGTGGCCTGCTTCTCACAGGCTCGCCAGCGCACGCCAGCCCATCCAGCGCAGCCTGTCTGAGCGCGCCTCCCTTCAAGTCTTAGCCAAGCACCCCATGAGTACCAAACCCACCCGCCGCCTGGTCGACCTGTCGATCTACCTCGAAAACGATGTGCTGTCCGACCCACCGCCGCTGGCGCCGCGCATCACCTACCAGACCCACGCCGACACCCTGCCCGAGTTCATGCATATGCTGCCGGGCACCGTGCCGGCGGACTACCCCGACGGCCAGGCCGCCGCAGCCGAGTGGGTCACCCTCACCACCCACAACGGCACCCACCTGGACGCGCCCTACCACTTCCACGCCACCATGGACGCCCGCCTGGGCGAGGCCCGGCCCGCCATCACCATCGACCAGGTGCCGCTGGAGTGGTGTTTCCAGCCCGGTGTGAAGCTCGACTTCCGGCATTTCCCCGACGGCTACGTGGCCACCGCCGCCGATGTCGAGGCCGAACTGGCCCGCATCGGCTACAGCCTGCAGCCGCTCGACATCGTGCTGGTCAACACCCGCGCGGGCGAGCGCTACGGCCACAGCGACTACCTGAACGCCGGCTGTGGCATGGGCTACGAGGCCACCATGTACCTGCTCGAGCGCGGCGTGCGCCTCACCGGCACCGACGCCTGGAGCTGGGACGCCCCCTTTTCGTACACCGCCCAGCGCATCGCAGAGACCGGCAACAAGGCCCTGATCTGGGAAGGCCACAAGGCCGGGCGCGACATCGGCTACTGCCACCTCGAGAAGCTGCACCAGCTGGAGGTGCTGCCCCCGCACGGCTTCACCATCAGCTGCTTTCCGCACAAGATCCGCGGCGCCTCGGCCGGCTGGACCCGGGCCGTGGCCATCTTCGACCCGGTCTGATCCGCCTCTTTCCATCCGAACGAAGCTTCCGCAAAAACCCTCCACACGAACCCAGCGTCTGCACACCATGAGCACCACCCCCTCTTTCCCGCCCATCCACCGCGTGGTCACCGGCCACGACGACCAGGGTCGGGCCATCATCAGCAGCCAGGGCCCGCTGCCCACCGTGGTGGCCATCGAGGCCATTCCGGGCACCGTCTTCCATGAGGTCTGGAGCACCGACGCCAGCCCCGCCCGCGTGGACAACGGCGCCGATCCCACCCTGGGCGCCCTGCGCCTGCCGCCGCCGGCCCAGGGCACGCGCATGCGCTTTGTCGACATCCCGCCCGACACCGCCGACTACCTGGCCACCGGGGCCGGCCGCATGAAAGAGGCCTTCACCCAGATCGGCGACGCCGCCGCCTCCACCGTGGCCGCCGATTCGCCCCACCCCCTGATGCACCGCACCGAATCGGTGGACTACGGCGTGGTCATCGAAGGCGAGATGACCCTGGTGCTGGACGACTCCGAGGTGCTGCTGCGCCCGGGCAGCGTGGTGGTGCAGCGCGGCACCAACCACGCCTGGGCCAACCGCTCGGGCCGGCCGTGCCGCATGTTGTTCGTGCTGGTCGATGGGCACTACGACGCCGGCATCGCGCGCAGCCTGGCCGGCCGCGCGGCCCACGCCGCAGGAGCCGCCTGATGCATGTGCTGATCACCGGGGCGGACGGCTTTGTGGGCGCGGCGCTGGTGCGACGCCTGTTGCAGGGGCCGCCCACAGGGGCAGGGCAGGGCGGGGTGGTGCAGGGCGGGGCCGGGCAGGGTGACATACGCCTCACCTTGGTTGACCGGCATTTTCGCCAAGGCCCGCCGGGGCCCCAGCATCGCCACTACACCGGCAGCTTTGCCGATCCGGCCTTGCTTCAGCATTTGTCGGACGACCCGCCGCAACAGGTGTTCCACCTGGCCAGCATGCCCGGCGCCCTGGCCGAGCGCGAGCCCGAGGCCGGTATCCAGGCCAACCTGCTGGCCACCGTGCAGCTGCTGGAGCACCTGGCCGGCCTGACACGTCAGGGGCGCCAGGGGCGTACCTCGCCACCCCGCGTGGTGCTGGCCAGCTCGGTGGCCGTCTACGGCGCCCTCGGGCCCGAGCCCGTCACCGAGCAGCAACTGCCCCAGCCCGAGCTCAGCTACGGCGCCCACAAGTGGATGAGTGAGCTTCTGCTGGCCGACTTCAGCCGCCGTGGCGAGCTGGACGGCTGCAGCCTGCGTCTGCCCGGCATCGTGGCCCGCCCGGCCACCGAGAGCGGTCATGGCTCGGCCTTCATGAGCCAGATCTTCCATGCCCTGCGCGAAGGCCGCCCCTACGAGTGCCCCGTGTCACCCGAGGCCAGCGCCTGGTGGATGTCGCTCGATGGCTGCCTCGACAACCTGCTGCACGCGGCCAGCCTCAGCGCCTCGGCCATGCCGGCCTCGCGCTGCTGGCAACTGCCGGTGCTGTGCCTGCCGGTGGCCAGCGTCATCGAGGCCACCGCCCAGCACCTGGGACGCCCGGCCGCTGCGCTGATCCAGCACCGCCCCGACAGCCGCATCGAAGCCCTGTTCGGCCGCCAGCCGCCGCTGCTCACGCCGCTGGCCGAAGCCGCAGGCTTTGTGCACGATGGGTCGGTGCAGGGCCTGGTGGCGCGGGTGCTGGCTGCCATGTGATATTTGACTTGTTAGGGGTGGCGCAGGGCGACCGCTCAGTCGTCTGAAGCCCGTAGGGCAACGGTATCCCCAGTGGGGTCAGTGCCTGCGCCCAAACTCGATGATCGCGCTCGCCATGGCCTCCAGCCCCAGTACACGCCGTGCCGCGCCCAACTGCACTGCTTCTCGCGGCATACCATAGACCACGCAGCTGGCCTCGTCTTGGGCGATGGTGTCAGCCTTGGCCTCACGCATCTGCAGCAGGCCGCGCGCCCCATCGTCGCCCATGCCGGTGAGGATCATGCCCAGGGCGTTGTTACGCGCTACTGCGGCTACCGAGCGAAACAGCACGTCCACGCTGGGGCAATGGCGGTTCACTGGCGGGCCGGGCGCCACATCCACGTGGTATTGGGCGCCGCTACGGCGCAGTTGCATGTGCTGACGCCCCGGCGCGATCAACACCCGCCCATTCAGTACCCGGTCACCGGGCCGTGCCTCGCGCACCTCGACGGCGCACAGGCTGTTGAGCCGGGCGGCAAAGGCCGCTGTGAACTTCTCGGGCATGTGCTGCACCACCACGATACCAGGCGCAGTCGGAGGCAGTGCGACCAGAATCTCTTCCAGGGCCTGGGTTCCACCCGTAGAGGTACCGATGGCCACCACGCGGTCGGTGGTTTCATGCAGGGCATCTTGCAGGTTGGGCCCCAGCAACGGGCGGGCGGCCAGGGCAGGTACCGCGGCCGAGTGAAGGGGCTTCAGGGGCGTGCGTGCTGGCGTGCTGCGCAATCGGCTCAGGTTGACTCGGCTGGCCGCTCGGACGGCCGAGATCACGTCATCAGAGGCATCGACCAGATAGCCGCTCACATCGCTTCGGGGCTTGGTCACGATGCCAGCGGCGCCGGCTGCCAGTGCCTGCAAGGTGGTCTGCGCTCCGGCTTCGGTGAGCGTGGAGCAGATCACCACCGGCGTGGGCCGTTCGGCCATGATGCGGCGCAAGAAGGTGATGCCGTCCATGCGCGGCATTTCCACGTCAAGCACCAGCACGTCGGGCCAGTCACGCTTCATCTTGTCGAGCGCGAACAGCGGATCAGGCGCTGTGGCGATCACCTGGATGTCCGGCACCGCCGACAGCACCTGGGTGAGCACCTTGCGCACTGTTGCCGAGTCGTCCACCACCATCACGCGTATTTGCTTCATGCCTGTACTCCTGTTGTCGCCACGCCTTCGTCGAATCCCTCGCAAGGCGAGAACCGCACCCAGACATCGCCGCTGCTCAGGTCGAGCCGCAGTTGCCGATACCCCTGTCCACCCAGGTGCTGCGCCACCACGCGCAGCCCGTGGTGGCGCACCAGCCGGTGGGCCTGCTCGACATTGCGCAGGTGCACCTGCAGCGTCTCGCCGCCGCCCGCCGTGCTGGCGAACATGCGTCCGCCTCCAAACAGCTTGACCTCACACTCGGTCGGCATGCAGCCAGCGCGCCGGGCTGCGGCCAGCAGCAGGGCCAGGGCTTCGTCCCCGTATCGGCCATCGAGCACGCGCCGCTCCAGGCCGCGAGCGGCCGGGCCTCGTTCGGGCAGCATGTAATGGCACAGCCCGCCCGCCTTGGCTTTGGGATGCCACAGCGTGATAGCCACGCATGAACCCAGCAGGGTGCCGACCCGTTGCGCGCCCTGGCCGAACCAGACCTCGCCGGGCATGACCATCTTCTCTGGCCTCGGGGTCCATTGCGTGGCGGTCATGCGTGCTTGCGATAGACCGACGGCGAATGCGCCTGCAGCAGCGGGCTGATCCCGTTGAGGCTTTCCGAATGACCGACCACCAGCCAGCCCCGGGGCCGCAGTGCACGCAGCAGGCGTTCGATCACGCCACGCTTGGTGACATCGTTGAAGTAGATCATCACGTTGCGCAGGAAGATCACGTCGAACTCGCCCAAGTCGGGCAAGGCCTCGTTGAGGTTGACCTGCTCGAAGCGGACCCGGCGCCGCAGTTCGGGGGCAATCAGAAAGCGCCCGTGCTGTGCCCCTACACCTTTGAAGCAGAACGCGCGCAGAAAGGGCTCAGGTATCTCGCGTGCCAGTGCCGTGTCGTACAAGCCCTGGCGGGCCCGTTCCAGCACACGGGTCGACAAGTCGGTGCCGAGCACCTCCCAGGGCGCGGCGCCCAGCACATGGGCCATCAGCATGGCCAGGCTGTAGGGTTCCTGCCCTGTAGAGCAGGCGGCGCTCCACACGCGCAGCGGGCGGCCTGCCGGGTGCTGGGGCAGCACCGTGCCGCGCATCAGCTCGAAATGCCGCGGCTCGCGAAAGAAGTGGGTCTCGTTGGTGGTCAGCAGGTCGACTGCCAACTGGTGTTCCTGAGGATCGCGCTGAAGCAGCTCGAAGTAGGCCTCGAAGCTCCCCAAGCCATGCTGGGACACACGTCGTGCCAGCCGACCGGCCACCAGCGCCTTCTTGGCCGGGCCCATGGTGATGCCGGCCACCCGGTGTATCCAGTGCTGGAACAGGCCGAACTCGGTGTCGCCCAGTACCCATCCTGCGGGCGCGGCGCCCGGTTGCAGGGCGCGGCTCATGGCCCGGCCTCCGCGGTGCGATGCGAGTTGGTGCTGTGGCTACTGTGACTGTGCATGTGCTGCCATCTCCATTTGGCGGCGCGGTGCACCGCCTGCGTGCGGGGGGTGAGCAGGCGGCTTGCGCGATCAGGTGAGGGCCTCGTGGGTCGGGGCGTTGCGCAGTTCTTTGAGCTCTTCGAGCGACAAGGCTTTGTGCACGTTCAGGATCAGCACAAAGCGTTCCTTGACTTTGCCCATTCCCTGCAGAAAGTCAGGCCGGATGCCGGTACCGAAGCTTGGCGGCGGCTCAATGGCGCCGGCGGCGATGTCCAGCACCGCGTTGACGGCATCGACGATCACCCCGATCACCTGTGGGCCGACCTCCGACGCCTCATCGGCGGGCAGCTCCAGGATCACCACGCAGGTGCGCCGGCCGACCACGCTGGGCCCGCCACCGAAGCGGCGCGATAGGTCGATCACCGGCACCACCGTGCCGCGCAGATTGATCACCCCGCGCATGAAGGCCGGCATCATCGGCACCAGGGTGATAGGCCTGAATTCGATGATCTCCTTCACCTGCTCGATGCCCATGGCATAGACCTCACCCTGCAGGGTGAAGCTCAGGTACTTGTGGGTGCCGGTGAGGGCCCCGCGGTCACGTGCGGCCAAGGCTGTACTCATCGCAACCCCTTGTTCAGAAACGCACGAAGTCAGGGCCCGGCGAGGTGACCGCCACCGCATTCCGACGCAGCGCAGGCACCGCGGCCGGGCGGGGCGTGGCGCGGTTCTCGGGTGGCTGTGCCGCAGGCGCGACCTCGCTGGCACCGAGCTTGAAAAAGGCCATCAGGCTTTGCAGTTGCTCAGCCTGGGAGCTCATTTCCTCGGCCGTTGCGGCGAGCTCTTCGCTGGCCGATGCGCTTTGTTGGGTGGTCTGGTTGAGCTGGTTGACGGCGGTGTTGATCTGGGCGACACCGGTGTTCTGCTCCTCGCTGGCTGCGGCGATCTCTTTCACGAGGTCAGAAGTCTTGCGGATCGAAGGAACCATCTCCTCCAGCAGCTTGCCTGCCCGTTCAGCCTGTTCGACCGAGTTGGTGGCCAGTTCGCCGATCTCTTGTGCCGCCTCCTGGCTGCGCTCGGCGAGCTTGCGCACCTCGTCGGCCACCACGGCAAAGCCCTTGCCATGTTCACCGGCGCGCGCGGCCTCGATGGCTGCATTCAGTGCCAGCAGATTGGTCTGGTAGGCAATGTCGTCGATGATGCCGATCTTGCCGGCGATGCTCTTCATGGCGCCAACGGTCAGCTTCACGGCCTCGCCGCCCTCACCGGCATCCCGGGCTGCGTGGGCCGCCATGCCGTCCGTGACGCGCGCGTTCTCTGCGTTTTGCTGGATCGAGGCGCTGGCTTGTTCGATGGTGGCCGACATTTCTTCGACGCCGGCCGCCTGTTCCGTGGCCCCCTGAGACAGCGACTGCGCCGTAGACGAGACCTGCTCGGATGCGCTGGACAGGCTGTTGGAGGCGGCGCGCACCTCTCCAATGATCTGTGCCAGCTTGGCCACCATCTCGCCCATGGCCTGCAGCAACTGACCCACCTCGTCGCGCCCACGCACCTCGATGCGGGCGCTCAGATCCCCCTCAGCCAGACGCCGCGCTGCCACCGTTGCTTCGCCCAGGGGGCGCGTCACGCTGCGTGTCACGCCATACGCCACCGCCAGGGCCACCAAGACCGAAGCCAGCGCGAGGATGGCCATCAACTCGCGCGTGGCCTGATATTGGGCGTCGGCCTGTTCGCCAGCCTTTTTCACCATGCTCACCTGGAATTGAATCATTTCATTGACCACGCCCTCGTACTCGCGTTGGGCGTCGCGCATCTCCGTCACCATCAGTACTGTGGCGGCATCGAATTTGCCGGCCTCAACCAGACTCAGGTACTGAACCAGGCCCTGACCGAACTTGGCTCGTTTCTCCTTGATGCGCGACAGGAGCATCTTTCCGGTCTCGGTGTTGATGCCCTTGTCGAGGGTGTCCAGTAATTCGGTGAAGTTGCTGCGAATCTTGGCGATCTTTTCCAGCTCTGCCTTGACCACCGTGGGCTCGCGAGACAGAACGATGTTGCGCATGGCGAGGTTGGCCACATTGAGCGAATCGATCAGCGCGTTGGCCGTGATGGTGTTGGGGAAGCGCCGGTTGACGATGGTCTGCATGTCGTCGTTGATCTGGCTCATCTTGAACACGGCCATGGCCAGCGTGGCCAGCAAAACCGCAATCACCAGAAAGAAGCCCAGGCCCATGCGCAGGCCGATGCGAAAATTGTTCAACATAAGGAATGCTCCGAGAATCAATGGGTTGAAAACACCGAGCGGGCCTCTTGCGAGGCGCTCCATGAGGCCTGGTTGACCAGGGCCGGTATGTCCAGCATCAGCGCCACTTCGCCGCTGCCCAGGATGGTTGAGCCCGAGATGCCAGGCAGGCCCTCCATCAAGGGCCCGAGAGGTTTGATCACCGCCTGGAATTCGCCCTTGAGTTGGTCCACCACCAGGCCTGCCTTGCGTGTGCCAATTTGAACCACGACCACGTTCTCGCGCCGCGTCGCCCGGCCCGGCAGCCCGAAATGGCGCCTCAGCCGCAGCAGTGGCAGGACCTCGCCGCGCAGATTCATGTAGTCCTGCGCCTCGGCGCCGAGCTGCACGCATTCCAGCACCGCGTCCAGTGGCACCACGTAATGGGCTTCGCCCACGGCCATCAGAAAGCCGTCGATGATGGCCAGGGTGAGTGGTAGGCGGATGCGAAACTGTGTCCCCCGGCCCGCCACGCTTTCGATGTCCAGCGTGCCGCGCAGTGCCTCGATGCTGCGTCGTACGACGTCCATGCCTACACCCCGCCCCGACAACTTGCTGATCTGCTCGGCAGTCGAAAAGCCAGGCTCGAAGATCAGCGCCCAGACCTCGGCGTCGCTGAGGTGGGCCTCGCTGCTGAGCAGGCCCTTCTCGCGCGCCTTGGTCAGGATGCGTTCGCGGTTCAGCCCGGCCCCGTCGTCCGCCACCTCGATCACGATGCCACCCGCCTCATGGCGGGCGCGCAGCTCCAGTCGCCCGGCTGCAGGCTTGCCGGCTGCCAGTCGGTCCATGGGTGCTTCCAGGCCATGGTCCATGGCATTGCGCATCAGATGGGTCAAAGGGTCTCCCAGACGATCGACCATCGACTTGTCGAGTTCTGTGTCGCCGCCATGGATGTGCAACTCGATTTCCTTGCCCAGATCCTTGGACACGTCGCGCACCACGCGGCGGAACCGGTTGAAGGTGTCGCCGACTTCCACCATGCGCAGGCGCATTGCGCCGTCGCGCACGTCTTCTGTCAGGCGTGACATCACCGACACCGCCTCGCGCAGCGCGCGGTCCTGGTTGCGTGTGGCATGCACACTCACCGAAGCGCTGGCAATGATCAGCTCAGCCACCCGGTTGATCAGCGCGTCGAGCTTGTCTGAGTGCACGCGGATCATCTTGGCTTCTTGCGACTGGCGTTGGCGCAGTTCGGTCTGGCGCCCGATGGCGCCTTGCACCAACTCGGCTTGCACCGCGCGCTCCTCGACCAGGATCTCGCCCAGTGGGGCCCGTTCTGCATCGGGCTCTGCCTGCTGTTCCGCCAGCGCCCGACTCAGCTCGTGGGCGGTCAGCGCACCACAGGCCTGCAGGATTTCACCCAGGCGCAGCCGATCGGCCGGCAGGGCCTCGATCAGGCGCAGGTAGTCGTCGACCCGGCTGTCGGGCGGCAGGATGCGAAGCTCACAGTCCTGGCTCACGAACTCGAACACCGACTCGATCTCAAGCTTGCTGGCGGCACTGGCCAGACGGATCTCGAAGCCCAGGTAGCAGGATTCTGGGTCCATCGTCTCAAGCGCTGGCAACTGGGTGCTGAGGGTGCTGATGTGCACCACGCGACCCAGGGTGCGCAGGTGATGAATGAAGGGGGCGGGGTCGAAGCCCTCCTGGAACAGGCCGGTCGAGAAGCGCAGTGACAGATGCCACAGGTCCTGGTCATCGCGGGTGCTGGCTTGCGCCATGGGGTCGGTGGCGCGGGCCGGTGACGCGGCCGCGTCTAGCGGGGCCAGGGCCCGCAGGCGCTCGACCAGGGTCTGGCCTAGCATCGGCAGACCGTCGTCGCGTTCGCCGGCCGCGTCGCCGGCGACGTCAATCAGGCGGTGAATGTGGTCGCCGCACTGCAGCAGCAGGCCGACCATGTCACCCTGGAGGTTCAGACTCCCCGAGCGCACCCGGTCCAGCAGGGTCTCCACGTGGTGGGTGAAGCCAACGATATCGTCCAGCCCGAACAGGCCGGCCGAGCCCTTGATGGTGTGTGCGGCGCGGAATACCGCGTGAATCGCCTCCGCATCGCCGGGCTCTCGCTCCAGGCTCATCAGCGCGCTCTCCATCTCGCCGAGCAGGCCGCGGCTCTCGGCGAAGAAGGTGTGCAGCACATCGTTGAATTCCATGGGGTCCCTTTCTCGGCTGAGGCCTGCGGCCTCGCCATCGGTGCCCACCAGCGGGTCGCCGAGCCAGTCTGCGAGGTCGTATAGAGCGATCAGCGAAAGCACGGCCGGGCTATGGCCACTCAGGCGCAGTGACTGACCACCCAGGCGGGCGAAGTTCTTGGCCGCCATCAGCACCTGGAGCCCCGCGGTGTCGAATTCGGTCACCGCCGACAGGTCGAGCTCCAGCGCCGCCTGTTCGCGCAGACGCTCCAGCAAGGTGTTGCGCAGTTCGCCGACGCTGTAGATGTTGCAGTCACCTTGCAGGCGCAGGCGCAGGGTGTCTGCGCCGGCTTCGGTAAGGATGTCCATGCTGCGCTCCTCAGGGCAGGATCAGCTTGGCCACGGCGGCCAGCAGCTGATCGGGGCGGAAGGGCTTGACCACCCAGGCCTTGGCGCCACCCTGCTGGCCGGCCAGCTTTTTGGCCGCATCGGTTTCTGTGGTCAGGATGATCACCGGTGTGAACTTGTAGGCCGGCAGCGCCTTGATGTGGCGCAGCAGGGTCAGCCCATCCATCTGGGGCATGTTCACGTCGCTGATGACGAGGTGGATCTTCCGGCCGTCAAGCTTGCGCAACGCGTCGTGCCCGTCGGTGGCCTCGACTACCTCGTAGCCTGCGCCGCGCAGCGCCATGCCGACTACCTGGCGCACGCTGATGGAGTCATCCACGATCAAGACTGTCTTTGCCATTGCCTATTCGCTCCCTCAGAAAAAAGTGATCTCTTCGCTGGCCGGTGCGGACGCGACTGCGTCGCCGGTCTGGCCGTGGTTGTCCAGCTGGTCCTGCATCGTGTAGCTGTTCCGCGATTGGTCCAGCCAGGCCTGCGGGTCCAGCCGCGTGTCGGGCTGCAGGGCGCGTGACTGCAGGTCGGACTCCAGCCGCAGCAGGTCGCTTTGCACGTGGCGCAGGATCTGACCCGTGCGGTCCTGGAACTGCAGCGCCACCATCACCTCGCTGATGTCGCCGTCGATGGCCGAGGTCTCGTGCTGCAGGACGTCGTTGCGCTGCTCCAGTTGCTGAACGGCGCCGCGCAGCTGGGTCAGCACGCCTTCGATCGTGGCCTCGGAGCTTTGCAGCAATTGCTTGTCCCGTTCTGCAAAGCGGTCTGAGGCCTCGATGATCTGGCCGATGGCCTGACCTACCGAGCCGACCTTGCTGGTGATCTGGCGGCCCGTGTCTGCGGACAGGGCTGACAGGCGCCGTACCTCGTGCGCCACCACCGCGAAACCCCGCCCCTGCTCACCGGCGCGTGCCGCCTCGATGGCCGCGTTGATGGCCAGCAGATTGGTCTGGTGGGCGATCGAGCCGACCAGTTCTGCCATCTCGCGCAGCTCGGTGGCAATACCGCCCAGGCCTTGTATGCCTGAAAGCATCTCTTCCTTGGCCTGCATCGCCAGCTGCAGGCCGCTGGCCATCTGCCGCAGTTCGCTTTGGGCTGAGGCGAACACGGCCGCGCTGCCCCCGTCTTCGCCCCCCACCTGGGCAAACAGGCCCAGCGTCTGCTGCAGGCGCTCCTTGATGGCACCGAACTGGCGTGCCAGTGCGCCGATGGCCACTTCGCTTTGCGAGGCCGAACTGTCGATCTGCCGGCTCCAGATCGGCAGGGCCTGTGCACAAAGGGATTCCAGGTCGTGCAACAGGTCTTTTGCCAGCGGGGGCGGTGGGGGTCGGCGTAGCACGCGCCAGCCTCCGCCCACGCCGAGCAGACCCATCAGCATCAGGCCCCCTGCCCACAGCGGCCGGCCCAGTTGCAGGCAGGCCAGGGCGCCGATGGCGCCCACGATCAGGGGCCAGGCCAACCAGACCACGGCGCCCGCATCCAGGCCAGGCAGAGTGTTTCGAGAAGGTTCTGACTTCATGCAACCGATGCTAGGGAGGACCGGTTGGCGCCGCTATAAGGCGAGGGCTTTTAATGTCCTCAGAGCGCACTGAAATCGCGTCAGTAAAACCTGACCCCCATACCGGGCGAGACGCCGGCTTGGCGCATCAGGCTTTGCCGCGGCCCAGCATGTCAGCGATTTTTTCCAGCAGTTCGTGTGAGTCGAAAGGCTTGCGCAGAAAGTGGCGCACTCCCATCTGGCGCGCCGATTCGGCATCAATGTACTCGCTGTAGCCTGTGCAGATGATCACGCCCAGCGAGGGACACAGCGACTGGGCCGCCTTGAACAGGGCCACGCCCGACATGCCGGGCATGGTCTGATCGGTGATCAAGGCTGCAGGCGGTGCTGCGCCCTGTCCTGGGCGCAGTGCCTGGCCCAGGGCCGCCAGCGCCTGCCGAGGGTCGGCAAAGGCCGACACGGTGAAGCCGTGTTCGCGTAACAGTTCGCTCAGGAACACCAGTACCGCCGGGTCGTCGTCGACCACCCAGATCGCCTCGCCGGACACGAACTCGAGGGTGGGGCGTGGCGCCACTTCGTCCACCGGCACATCCTGCGCCGCCGGCAAAAGCACCCGCATGGCAGTGCCATGCGGCGTTCTGTCATGCACCTGAATGTGGCCGCCTGCCTTGTGAACCAGACCCACTACCGAGGACAGCCCCAGGCCGGTGCCCTTGCCCACACCCTTGGTGGTGAAGAAAGGGTCAAAGATCTTGGGCAGCACCTCGGGCGCAATGCCCGGGCCGTCGTCAGCCACCTCCAGCACCACGAAACGGCCGTGTGCGATTCCCTGGCAGTTGCTGCAGGATTCCGCGGCCAGTTGGGCGTTGAGCAGGCGGATGTCGATGTTGCCGCTGGCCCCCAGTGCATCGCGCGCGTTGATCACCAGGTTCATCACGATCTGTTGCACGTCGACCGCCGAGATTCGCACCGCGGGCAGCGGGTGATCGGCCCCGTAGCTCAGCAGGATGCCGCTTGGAATGGAGGACTTGAGCATGTCGAACATCTCGCCGACCATGGCGCCGAGCTGGCGTGGCGCAACGTCCTCGGGTTCCTCGGTGCGCACGTAGGCCAGCATCTTGGCGACCAGATCGCGCCCGCGCTCGCTGGTGCGCACAATCTCGCGCAGGTAGCCAGCCAGCTTGCCACCAGGATCGCTGATATAGCGCTCCAGCCCCAGACTGGCCAGGCCCATGATGCCGGCCAACATGTTGTTGAAGTCGTGTGCGATGCCGCCCGTGAGGTGACCCAGAGCCTCCAGCTTTTGCGACTGCATCTGCTGCTGCTGTACGGCCTGGCGCTCGGCTTCGATGCGGCGCTGTACCGTGAGGTCTTCGCTGATCGACCACAGATAAGCTTGGCCACCGAGTTCGATGCGAACACCATTGAGGCGTACCGGAACGCGACTGCCGTCGGCGCGCACGTACTCCTTTTCATAGGGGCCGTAGCGTCCGATGCGTGCCACCATCTTCAGCTGTTCGGCCTCGGCGCGCATGTACTCTGACGGCGTGAGGTCCCAGTACGACAGGCCTTGCAAGGCCTCGGCGCTGTAGCCGGTCAGGGTTCGATAGGCTTCGTTGAATTCGACCAGATTGCCATCCAGTGTGCACAGCGCAATGCCCAGTGGCGACAGCTCGAACAGCGAGCGCAGCTTGTTTTCGCTCTCGAACAGGGCCTGCTCGGCGCGTTTGCGCTCGGTCAGGTCGCGTACAGTCCCGATCATGCGCGCCGGTGTGCCGGCGCCATCCCGTAACAGCTGGCCCCGAGACAACACATCGACCCAATGGCCGTGCTTGTGTCGCAGGCGGGTTTCAATTTCGAAGCGTTCGTCGCTGCGACCTGCCAACACGTCACCCAGCGCAAGGTGCAGCGCCAGTGCGTCGCTGGGATGGATGAGGCGCGAGGCGGTCTCGGCATTGAGCTTGAGTTCGCCTTCCTGGTAACCCAGCATTTCCTCGCAGCGCGGTGAAAGGTAGACGCTGCCGTCGATCAGGTTGCGGTCCCACAGCCCGTCATTGGTGCCGCGCAAGGCCAGTTCAAAGCGTTCCTCGCTCTGTCGCAGTGCTTGTGCGGCAGCACGGCGCTCGGACAGGTCGCGCACGAAGACAAAGAAGTGCCCATCGCCCAAAGGCGAGCGGCTGGTGGTGATCTCCACCGGCCAGTGGTCACCGTGCTTGCGTCGGTGCCGGGTCTCAAAGCGGTCGTGCCCCGACACCAGTGTGATCTGGATGTGGCGGCTCACATGGCCGGGTTGGTCGTCGGCATTGACGTCGGGGATGCGCATACGCAACAGTTCGGCGCGGCTGTAGCCCGACATCCGCACATAGGCATCGTTGACTTCCAGAAAGCGGCCCTGTTCGTCACAGATCCAGACGCCATCGAGTGCGGTGTCCATCAACGCGCGGTAGCGCGCCTCGCGCTCGGCCAGCTCTTTTTGCACCTGCACCCGCTCGCTGATGTCGCGCATGAAGCCGATGAACACCAAGCCTTCGCTCAGGCGGGCCTCACCGACGGTGAGTTGCACATGCAATTCGCGCCCGTCGCGCCTGCGCGCCAGCATGTCGCGGCCCACGCCAATGATGTGGCGTTCACCGGTGTCCATGTAGTGCTGTACAAATCCGTCGTGCAGGCGCGCCACCCCGTCGGGCATCAGCAGATTGACATTGGCGCCTAGCAGTTCGTCGCTGCTGAAGCCAAACATTCGTTCCACCGCGTGGTTGACCATCTGGATGTGGCCCTGCGCGTCGATCACCACCACGGCGTCAGGGGCCGAACTCAGGAGGGCTCGCATGCGTTCCTCGCTGGCGATCAGTTCGCGCTCGATCCGATGCCGCTCGGTGACGTCGTCGCCCAGGATCACAAACCCGTTCAGATGGCCTTGCGAGCCCCGCATCGGTGTCACGCTGCGATCATCGAGGTAGATGCTGCCGTTGTGGCGCCGCACCTGAACCTGTCCCTTCCAGGGCTGGGCCTGGATCATCGCCTCACGCATCTGGGCCCAGGCCTGCTCGTCGCCGGCCACTCGCAGCACGTCGAGCTCGCGGCCCAGCAAGGCCTGTGCTTCGTAGCCGGTAACCTGTACAAAGGCTGGGTTCATCCAGACGATGGTGCCGTCCTCGTCACAGATCAGGGCTGGGTTGAGTGTGGCTTGCAAGGCGTCGGCAATGCCACCGGCCGCCTGCAGCGGCTGGCGCACGGCCAGCAGGTAGGCTGCGCGGGTGAGGTAGCCATAGGCCGCGATCTTGGCGATGTGCCCCAGTGCATTGAAGATGTCCGTCGGGCTGCTGTAGGTGGCGAAGCAGCCTTCGGCGATGGCCGAGAGTACCGCCGCGATGGCCATGGCCGTCATCGGTACGCCGGCGCCACGTCGGCAGAGGTATTCCAGGCGCAGGGCTGTCGTCAGCAGCAGGGCGATCAGGGCCATTTCGCTGCCTACCTTAGCCGCGGTCAAGCCTTGGCCGGGTTCGAAGGTGCGCGGCAGCAGATCGGGCCAGAAGAGGATCATGGCGCTGCTGAGCGCTACCAGACAGCCCACAAGGCCCAGCGACAGGCGGGGGTACCCGCGTTGCGGGCGGGAGGCCGGTGGGGTGATGGCCATCACCAACAGACCGAAGGCGACCAGTGCTCGCCCGGCAAGCCAGAAGCCGATGCTTTTTTCCACCCCCGAGGGCGTCACCAAAGGCGGCATGCCGTCGTAGGACAGCATGTGAAGGAAGTCCAGCACAGCCGCTCCACCCATCACGGCCGCCAGCAGCACGGAGGCAGGCCGGCGGGGGCTGTCGGGGGCCATCCAGAGCAGGCCAAAGCTCAGCGAGGCCAGAACAACTGCCACGACCTCCACGCTGGTATGAGCGGCCAGAAAGCCCATCCGGGCAAATTGGGGCAGGGCACTCAGCGAGGTCTGCTCCAGTAGCCAGACCAGCGGGATCAGCACCAGCAGGGGCAGGGCGCGCCGCCATTCGGCACGGGAGTTGGCAACAAATACTTGGAAGGTTGGCATGAATGGCAAAAATCGAGGAAGGCGGGCCGCACGGGCTTCAGTTGCGGCGTGTCATGCTGGCATATAGCCGCACACCCAGGTCGTCGTTGGCTGGATCGGCCTGGGGCGTGCTCATGCTGGCCAGTTCGGGGCGCCGCCGCACCAGATCGAGGAAGCGACGCGTCATGTAGGGGTCACGCCAGCCGCGCTCGGCCTCATCAGCCAGGATGGCTGAGGCCTGCTCGGCACTCATGCCCTCCTTGTAGGGGCGAGGCGATATCAGCGCGTCGTGGATGTCGACCAACTGGAATACCCGCGCCAGCAAGGGAATGGATTCGCCGGCCAGGCCGTCGGGATAGCCGCTGCCGTCCCAGCGTTCGTGGTGGTGCCGGATGATCGGCGCGGTCAGGCGCATGCTCTTGAGCTGCGACACCAGTTGGTGGCCAATGGTGGTGTGTTCCCGCATCACAACCCATTCTTCGGGGGTGAGGTGGCCTGGCTTGAGTAGGATCGCGTCCGGGATGCCGAGCTTGCCAATGTCGTGCAGTACGCCGCCGCGGCGCAGCGCCATCAGTTCGGCCGTCGACAGGCCCAACTCCAGGCCCAGCAACACGGCCTTGTGCGCCAGGCGTGAGCAGTGATCGCCGGTGTTTTCGTCCTTGGCCTCGACCATGCGGGCCAGGGCGAACAGGGTGGATTCCGTGCTGTCGAGCTGGTCGGTGATGCGCTTGCGATGCACCGCGGCCTGCACGCGGGCGCGCAGCTCCATTGGGTGGTAGGGCTTGCGCAACAGGTCGTCGGCACCTGAAGACAGGCCGCCCATCAAGTCTTCCGCCGCCGTGCTGCCGGTGATCATCAGGATGGGCTGCACCGCCAGGCCGAGGTCGCTGCGGACCCGGCGGCAGAACTCGTCACCGTCCATGCCGGGCATGCGACGGTCGGTCAGCACCACATCGAATTCGGCCCGGCACAGCCAGTCCAGGCCATCCTGGCCGCCCGGCGCATAAGTGAGGTGGTATTGCGGCGGCTCCAGGATCTCCTCGATCAGCAGACGTTGCAGCGGATCGTCGTCGATCATCAGCACTCGGTAGGGATACTCGCCCGACAGCCGGCGAATGAGTTCGTTCTGATCCATGGGCATTCCTGGGGTTATCGCTGGGGACCTGATGTGCGCAAAGGGCCGCCATGCGGCACGCTACGGCATCCGATGCTGCCTGAGCCTGCCGTGGTGGTCTGTCGGGCCCGGCCTCACGCCCCGTTCAGTCATGCCGGATTCGCTGTCGGGAAATCCTGACCCTGGCCTCAGTGGCTGGTGATGCCATGGCGCAGAGCGTATTTCAGTAGGTCGGCATTGGTCTGCAACGCCAGCTTCTGCATCAACCGCATCTTGTGGGTGCTCACCGTCTTCGGGCTCAGGTGCAGCGCGTCGGCGATCTGGCCCAGGGGCTGGCCGGCGGCAATTCGCTCCAGAACCTGCAGTTCGCGCGGCGACAGTTGTTCATGCGGAGAGTCGGAGCCCGGGTTGAGTGCGCCGTGGAAGACCACAGAATCGACCAGGGCCGGATCAATGTAGCGGCCCTTGGCCGCCACCTTGCGCACCGCCCCGATCAACGCGGTGGGCTCGCAGTCCTTGGTCACGTAGCCGGCTGCGCCGGCGCGCAGCACCCGGGCCACGATCTGCGCCTCAACGTGCATGGACAGCACCAGCACCGGCAGGTCCGGGTGGTCGAGCTGAAGCCGCTTGATCAGGTCTACCCCGCTTAGGCCGGGCATCGACAGGTCGAGCAGCACCACGTCGGCACCGGTGTGGCGCAGCAACTCCAGCAGCGCATGGCCATCGGCGGCCTCGCCAGCCACCCGCAGGTTGGGGGCACTGCTGAGGAGCTGGCGCAAACCGCTGCGCACGATGCTGTGGTCGTCGGTGACGATGACGTCGATCGGGTTCATGAATCAGGACTCCTGCCGATGTTGTAGCTGATGTCGATGAGGGTGCCGCCGGAGCCAGACTCGATGTGCAGCCGGGCGCCCAGCGCGTGCATGCGCTCGCGCATGCCCAGCAGGCCCAGGCCGCCGCCACGGCGCGCGGCCACTTCGGCCAGGTCGAAGCCGCAGCCGTTGTCGCTCACGCACAGGCGCAGTTGCCCCGACTCGCAGGACAGTGCAATCACCACCTCGTTGGCGCGCGCGTACTTCGCGATATTGGTCAATGATTCTTGCACGGCCCTGAACAGGGCCAGTGAGGCGGCCTCGGACAAGCTGGTCAGGTCCCCTTCCTCAGCTCGTGGCAACTGCAGCACGCACCGTGTTTCCCAGCGCAGCGAGAAGTCTTCGGCCAGCCACTCGATGGCGGCCACCAGGCCGAGGTCCAGCGCAGCCGGTCGCAGATTGGAGGCGATGTGGCGTACCACCTCGGTCATGGTGACCATGGTTTCGCGCATCTGGGCAGCGCGCTGGGCGCTGGCGCCATCGGGTTCCAACTGGCCGCGCAGCATCGACAGGTCCATTCGCAGCGCCGTCAGCAACTGGCCCAGTTCGTCATGTACCTCGCGTGCGATGCGCTTGCGCTCCTGCTCGATCACCTCGCTCTCGTAGGCCACCAGTTCGCGCAGTCGCTCGCGCGAATCGCGCAGTTCGGATTCGATGCGCTTGCGTTCGCTGATGTCCTGCATTGTTCCGCTCATGCTCATAGTGCCCCGTGCGCGCTGCACCGTGCCGTGCATGTGCACGATCAACTCGGGGCCTTCGCTGCGGATCAGGCGCATGTCCAGTGCCAGGCCCTCACCATGGCGCCACGCCTGGTCCAATGCCTTGGCCAGGCTTGTGCGGTCATCCGGGTACACGTGGGCCAGCAATTGCTCGCGCGAGAGTTCGCGTGAGGCGGCCAGGCTCTTGTCCAACATGCGTAGCATCTGATCTGAGCAGCTGAACAGGCCACTGTCCCTGTCCCACTGCCAGTCACCGATGCCAGCCAGCTTCTGCGCCGCTGCCAGGCGAAGGTGGTTGCTGGCCAGTTCTTCGGCATTGCGGCGCCGCTCATCAACATCGAGCACCTGCACGAGCACGCGGTCTTCCTCGCCCAGGTTCGCCGGCAGTCGGCACACGATCAGCAAGGTCCAGCCCAGGCTGCCCCCCACCCGGTGCATGCGATGTTCGCTCACATAGGTTGGCAGTTCACCGCGCGCCACGCGCGCGATCAGGTTCTTCTGCAACAGCGCATCGTCGGGCTCCAGGCAGCTGCGCAGCACATCGGCCTCGGCGTCTGGCCCGATCAACAGGTTCCAGGCCAGGTTGTGGCGGAGCACCCTGCCAACCGCATCACACAGTGCCACGCCGACCACGCCAGCGTCCAGGATGCGCTCCAGAAGGTCGTGTGCGGCGCGGGCTGCCAACTCGCTGCGGCGCAGCGAGCTCAGATCCTCGTCGATCGCGATGGCGCCGATCACCTCGCCTTGTGGGTCGAACATCGGGCTCGCGGTGGTCAGCAGACTGCGCCGTTCACCGGGTGCACGATCGAAGTCGACCAGGCCGCTGTCAAGGGTGCCGCGGAGGACGACCGCGCGGCGCATCAGCGAGTCGTGTTGTATCGGCAGCGCTCCAGAACCGCGCCAGTCGGGCATCTGCTGTGCCGAGTCGCCTAGCCACAACTGGCGGGCGGCCGGGTTGGTCTGTGTTGTCTGGCCGTGCAGATCGCCGATCCACACGCCCACCGGCAGCGCGTCCAGCACGGCGCGCAGGTGCAAAGCGTGGCGGGTGGCGGTCTGCTCTGCATTCTTGAGAGGGCTGATGTCCTGCACACTGACAACGAAGTGCAGCAGTGCCCCCGAGTCATCGCGCACCGCCGAGATGCTCACCAGGGTCGGGATCTCGCTGCCGTCACGGCGCTGGTGGCGCATTTCACCCTGGACACTGCCTCCCAGCTCGGCATCGCGCCGCAGCTGTGTCAGCGTCTCCCAATGCGATACCGGCACGTGCTGGCGCACCGGCTGGCCTACCAGTTCCTCGGGTCGGTAGCCCAGCATCCGGGCATAGGCAGGGTTGACCAGCTCCAGCACCGGCCATGGGCCGACCGAGCCGATCACCACGCCCCAGCCCGAGTCCTCGAATACGCGAGTCCAGCGCCTCATGGTACGCGCAGCGTCCAGCTCAGCGCGAAGATCGCGCAGCATGACCAAGATGCCGCGCCGCCCGAGCAAGGTGTAGCTTGCCAGCAGCACCTCGACCGGAACACGCGTGCTGGCTGCCGTCAGCAGATCCAGGTTATGGCTTTGTGACGTGCCGTCTGCCAGGGGGCTGAGGTCGATGCGGCGTGGCCAGTCGGGCAGCAATCCAGCCACCGGCAGGCCCAGCCAATGCGACGCCGGCGCCCCGAGCAAATGCTCGGCCGCCGGATTGACTCGGATCACGCGCTGTTGGGCATCCAGCACCAGCGTGGCCAGCGGCAGGTGGTGCAGCGTGGCCTGAGACTGGGCATGGGACAAGTAGAGCTTGCGCAGCCGCGGCAACTGGCGCCAGTAGCTCCATGCGGCTCCGAGCAATGCCAGGCCACTGAGCAGCAGCATGGCCAGCAACATGGGCCCACCCACCGAGCGGAACAGGCTCGCGGCGCCGACACGCAGCATCAGGTAGCTGCCTTCGTCACCGATCGGCGCCTGCGCCCCCAGGCCCAGGCGCTGACCCTCACTCGACAATTCGACCAGGCGGTGTCCCTGCTCACGCCAGCCTGGCGCTGCTACGCTGAATCGTTCGGCGGTAGCCGGTGCACCATCGCTGCCCGGATCGAACTCCGAGCACAAAAGAAGGTCTTGTTCACCAGCTTGGCAGATCAGCAAGGGCTGCCGCAGTTGTCGATCGCTCTCAGTTCGGCTTTTGCCCGTTTCTGACCACAGTTTCAGCTGCACTTGTAGACTACTTCGGCGCCCCTTTGCGGGCAGCTCGATGCGTACCCGGCCATCGGCCAGCACGCTGGCCGTCAGTTCCGCCGTGCGCAGAACCGGCGCTGCGGCGACCCAGTGTCGACGGGCTGCCTCACGAGCGTCTGCTGCCAGTTCGATGTGCTCGCCCTGGCTCTGTAGCGTGCGCAGAAAACCGTCCCGATCCCAGCCTGCTGTGGTGGCGGCAGCCGGTTGTGCCCAGGCTTGCTGGTAAGCCCCCGCAACCAGGGCCGCGGCTCTCCCCACGTGGCGCTCCAGCACCCGTGCCTGGCGTTCGGCCCGGGCACGCAGGCCCTCTGTCAGCAGGTCGGCCGACTGCGCCGACACCACCGCCGCGGCGGCTAGGCCGGCCAGCACGCTGGTGGTCAGCAACAGGCCTAAATTGCGTGCGAACACCCAGCGGTAGCCCTGGTCGGGCGCCGACCGGCCCTGGCGGTCAATTTCGCCCAAAGCGATCATCACCAGCGCCAGACCGAACCACAGCAGCGCCAGCAGCACCGGCAGGCTGAACAGCAGCGAGGCCCCGGGGACGTCTCCGAAGACCAGCCAGCAGGTGATCGTGAAAACGGCCAGAGCACTGTCGCCCATACTGAGCAGGGCTAGCAAAGACAGCGCCACGGTCAGACGGGTGTGGCCCGGGCGCTGCAAAGCCCAGGTGGCCAGGCCGCTGAGCAGCAACCAGCCGGCCAGTGCATAACGACCGGCCATTGATACCCCATCGACCACGCTGTTGGAGAGCAAGACGGCGCTGTCGAGCCGCATGCCCCATTCCAGCAGCATCAGCCCGACCAGGCCCAGGCCGGCCTGGATCGCCAGGGCAGCAAGGCGCTGCGCATGAGGGCGCAAGACCTGGGCCAATGGTGGCAGGCCGAGCGCCAGCAATGACACCGGATTCAGTTCGGGCGCAGCCAGCGCGGGCCACAGAGCGCGCAGCGACGTGCTGAACTGGAGCAGCATCAGCACCACGATCCAGAGCAACGCGGCCCAGGCCCCGATGTGACCGAGTCGGCCCAGCAGGGACATCTTTCGCAGGTCGAACACTCGCGCTACTCGCTTATCTATTTGTTAGCAAAAGTGTCAATTATGTCGCCCAGCAGAGCGACTGAGCGACCCCATGCTCAGGCTTTCCTGAGTCGGGATCAGAGCGCGCTGAGGCTCGAATCAGTGCCGCACCGATATCGTGCGCCAGCGGGTTTCCCTAGGATTCGGTCATGTTTGATTCTTCTGCCGTCCCCCGGCCCGGCTCGGCCAGGGCTGCCCAGGCCCCTGTCGCGCCGTTGGCGGACAGTCAGCGCCGGCTCGAGGCTGTGGTGCAACTCGGCTTGTGCACTCAGCGCGTGGCCGAAGGCGCTGCCGCGGTCGATCTGGCGGCACTCAACGCCATGCTGAGCGCGCACAGGGCCCGTCGCAAGGCGCGCGGCTTTCGCACCGCGGCCGCACAGATGCGGGTGTTCTCTACCGAATTGGCCAGCCTGATGGTGCGTGTGGCCGCAGCCGTGGCTGAGTTGAGCGACGAGGTAGGGCGGCTGTGCCAGCGTGGGCGCCTGGAAGGCCAGCTGCGCCAGGCCGCGGCTGGTCTGGAGCGGCCTGATGCCCGGCTGATGGCGCTCGTGAGCGTTATGAACCGCGACGTCGTCCTGGCCTGCGAGCGCCAGAGCCGACAACGCCAGCGCCTGAACCATGCGATGGTTCAGGCGCTGCGCTTGTGCGATGCCGGGCGCAATCTGGCGCGCTGTGCCCTCATCGAAGCGGCCCATGCAGAAGACATGGCTCCCCAATTGACCCAGGTGGCGATCGATCTGGGCCAGGCCGTCGCCGGCATCATCGAAGTGCTGGTCGGCATGAAAACATCTCTGGAGAAACTTGCGTCATGAAGCGAATGGAAACCCTTTTCGAGCAAGGCCCGCACCGCTGGGCGGTGATCGCGCGAGATCCGGAACGCGCTTCGGCCCTGATCGACACCAATGAATATTTGGTTAGCCATGGGCGCGAGTCCTTACTGACCGACCCGGGTGGTATGGAGATCTTCCCGGCCGTGTTCGCCGCGCTGGCCAATGGCGCCGACGCCAGCACTTTGCGCTGGATCTTCTCTTCGCACCAGGATCCCGACGTGGTCAGCTCGCTGGCGTTGTGGCTGGAGTTCAACCCGGCGCTCAAGTGCTATGCCTCGAAGATCTGGCATACCTTCTTGCCGCACTATGGCGGCAATGCGGATACTTTTATCTGCCTGCCAGACGAGGGCCAAACGCTGCAGGTGGGTACCCTCACGCTGCAGGCAATGCCGGCGCACTACCTACACTCGTCGGGGAATTTTCATCTGCACGATCCGGTGGCCCGCATCCTGTTCACGGGTGACGTCGGTGCTGCCATGTTGCCCCCGGAGGAAGACACCCTGTTTGTGCACGACTTCGATCGGCACTGCCGCTATGCGCGTGGCTTCCACCAGCGTTGGATGGGCTCGCGCGAGGCTGTGCTTGACTGGTGCGATCGCGCTAGCGCGCTGGGCCTGGACATGCTCTGCCCGCAGCACGGTTCAATCTACCAGGGCGCGGATGTACAGCGTTTTATCAACTGGTTTTCAGAACTTGAGGTTGGCGCCGGGCTGGGGCGGCGCGCTCCGGCGTCAGCCTGAGGCGCCGAGCCTGATAGGGGGTGCGGTTTCGGATTGCTGAATTGCCCGTGCCGAGTTGGGGCGCCCCGAACGCAGCCCATCTGACACCGTACAGACGAAAAAATACCCCTGCAAGAGGGGTATCTTTTCAATTCACAGGCCAGAGGCCTGTTGAGAATCAGTAGCTGTTGCCGCCGCCGTAGCCGCCGCCGCTACGGCCACCGCCGTAACCGCCGCCGCCGCCACCACCGTAGCCGCCGCCGCCACCGCTGCGGCCACCGCCGTAGCCGCCGCCACCACCACCGCCGCCAAAGCCACCGCTACGGGGCGGGCGGGGTTCCATCGGGCGGGCTTCGTTCACAGTGATGCTGCGGCCACCCAGGGATTGTTCGTTCATGCCGTTGATGGCGGCTTGCGCTTCAGCGTCGCTGCCCATTTCGACAAAGCCGAAACCCTTGGAGCGACCGGTGTCACGTTCCATCATGACCTTGGCGCTGGTGACAGTGCCGAATTCGCTGAAAGCTTGTTCCAGATCGTTGTCACGAACCTGATAAGGCAGGTTGCCGACATACAGTTTGTTGCCCATTTGGGACTCCTAAAAAACACATTGACAAAGCGATGGAGTCCCGAAAAACGCACACATCAGACGAAAACCTGGCCATTCACCGCAAATTGCTTGGATAAAAAATCCGCGCCAACCGATTAAACGCGCATACGGGTCCAAAAAACCATCAATCAGGGGTCGCACCGCTCTTTTTTTTTCATTCCCTGATTTTCGACAGGGTTTGTGGATGGAAAAAGACGAAAACGCACTGGATTGGGGCCATTCGGCCTGAAATCGCCGAGGTGCGCGCCCTGCCAAGCCGCCGTCTTGCTGGCCTCAGGCACTCAGCACAGCCCAAAGGTGCCCTGTCCGGTCGCCACTCGAAACGCCAGGCCATTGCTCCCCTGCAGGTTCATCACCGCGATGGTGTTGACAGTTGCGTCGCAGCCGCCTGAGCGGTGTCGCAGGTGTGCGTTCCAGGGGTGTTCAAGGTCCATGAGGATCTGTCACGGACTTTCTTTGGCTGAACCGGCACCGCCATTCAGGCGGCCACGACGCTTTGAAGCTGCCTCAAAGATCCCGGTGGGCTGGTGGCCGGGCCCCCAGGTGTCGGCACGGTGGCGCTCAGCTTGAAGATGCCCACGGTGTGCAACAGACTTTTCGATTGCTCGTCCAGGGAGCTGGCGGCTGCGGCGATCTCCTCCACAAAGGCCGAGTTCTGCTGCGTGCTCTGGTCCATCAACCGGATCGCTTCATGGATCTGGTCGATGTTCAGGCTTTGTTCGGACGATGAGCTGGCGATGCTTGCCGTGAGTTCGGTCACCTGTTTCACAGAGGCCTGGATCTTCTCAACCAGGGTCTGGACCTGTTGCGCCTGTTGCGCCCCGTCCCGGATATCGGACACCGACGAGGCGATGACGTTCTTGATGTCCTGGGCTGCGCTGGCAGAGCGCTGGGCCAGGTTGCGCACCTCTGCCGCCACCACCGCGAAGCCCCGCCCCTGCTCTCCGGCGCGGGCGGCTTCGACGGCCGCGTTCAAGGCCAGGATGTTGGTCTGGAAGGCGATGCCTTCGATCACGCTGGTGATCTCCGTGATCTTCTCTGAATTGCCACTCAGGCTGTCCAGCGTGTTCCTCATCTGGTGGGCGGCCGTCCAGCCCTGTTGCGTGATGAGCCGGGACGCCTCAGCCAAGCCACAAACCTCCTGGGCTCGAGCGGCATTCGTTTTCACGGCCTCGGCGACCTGGCTCATGCTGGCCGAGGTCTGCTCCAGGGCCGCGGCCTGCTGCTCTGTGCGAGCAGAGAGGTCCAGGTTGCCGGCCGAGATCTCCTGTGTCGCAAGGCTCACCCATTCGGTGGCCGTCCGGATGTTCGCCAGGGCTTGTTCCAGGCTGTCCAGAAGCCGGTCGAAGGCTTTGGCCGAGGTGCCAAACTCATCCGGCCGCGGGCTGTTGGCGCGCATGCTGAGATCCAGCGACTCGGTCAGGGCCTTGAACTTGAGGCCCTGCCGGTTCAGGCCGCCGCAGATGACCTGGTAGAAGTGGTGGCCCGCCACCAGACAGATCAGGATCGAGACCCCTTGCTGGGCGCGGTTGAAGGTGCCCACGAACGCCCCGTTGGTGGAAGCGGTCGTGGTGTTCGCCAGCAGGTCCGCCAGCAGCCCGGCGAGCTGCGTCACGATCAACAGCCCGAAGGTGAGCACGATCTTGGCTCGGATGGTGAGGCTCATGTCAGCACCTTTGGGCGTGAATGAATGGCAAGGCGGCCATGGTGAGGGGGCGATAGGGCGATAGGGGGCTGTCGTTTCACTCAGGCCCTGCCAAGACCGACCGGCTTGCGGGAGGTCATTCTTTGTGCCACCCAGAGGGCCACGGCGGCCAGCAGAATCGGGGCCACCGGCAGCAGCAACCACTGCGGGGCGGGCAGTTCGCTGGCCACAAAGGCGCCCATCAGGCCCGGGCCCAGAACCGATCCCAGGCGGCCGATGGCGGCGCTCCAGCCAATCCCTGCCGTGCGCAGGGCCGGGGGGTACAGGCTCACCGCCAGCGCAACCTGCCCGATGGTGCCCGCAATCAGGCAGGCACCCACCACCACGATCAGCGCCAGAAGCAGGCCTGGCGTTGCGGCCAGAGACCAGCCCAGCACCAAGGCGACGGCGCCCAGCAGCGAGCAGGCCAGCAGGATCTTGCGCACATGGAAGCGATAGCTCAGCGGGATCAACGCCAGTGCGGCCACCACGCCACCGATGCCCATGGCCGCCGAGCCGAAGGCCACGCCAGAGGTGTCAAAGCCCAAGCGATGGAGCATGGACGGAACCCAGAAGGTCAAGGCATAGACGGCCGTGAAAATCAAAAACGAAAACGCCCACAGCAGCATCGTCTGGGGTGCCAGGCCCGCACCGAACAGGGCGCTGACCCGCGCGGCGTGAGGGTGCCCCGCAGAGCCTGTGTTCGCCATGCCGGCCGGCGCCGGTGCATCGGCGGGCAGGTGCGCCCAGAGTGCTGGCAGCAGCAGCAAGGGGGCGATGCCGCCCAGCAGGAACACCGAGCCCCAACCCCAGCTCAGGATCAGCTTGCCGCCGATGACGCCCCCCAGCGCGGCGCCCAGGGACAGGCCGGACGTCACACCCACCGTCACGGATTCTCTGCGCTCCGGCGCGGTGCCCTCCACGGCCAGCGACACGACCGCCGGGATGGCCGCGCCCAGGCCGATCCCGGACAGCAGGCGGATGGCGGCCAGAACGGGCACCGACCCGGCCAGCGCGCCCAGGCAAGAGCCCAGCGCAAACAGAAACACCGAACCGAGCACGATGTCGCGGCGCTGCAGGCTCACCGCCAGTCGACCGCTGAGGGCATAGCCCAGGGCCGCGCCCAGGCTGGTGGCCACGAAGACCGGGGTGAAGGCCGACAGCGGAAGCTGCCATTGGGCCGCCAGGGTCGGGACGACAAAGCCGATGGAGGTCGTGTCGAAGCCATCGACCAGAATGGTCAGGAACGCTAGCAAGCTGATCTTGCGCATGGGGTACTCCGCAGAAGGGGATGGGGGTCAGAGGTCAGGGCGGGCCGGTGCGGTGGTCAGGGTGTGCCGGCCACCTGCTGCAACGCTGTGCGGGGGGCGAAGTGCAGGCGCTGGATCGGCCGATCCGCTTGCACCGCGGGCCAGTCGGGCAGGGTCTCGGCTGCGGGGCGCCCATCGCGGATGAAGCCCAGAAAGGCCTGCCGCATGGGGCGGGAGATCTGCTCGAACGCCTCTTCATCCAAGCCCCCCAGCATCGGTGCCGTCGCAAAGGCCTCGCGGTTGCCGAACACAAACGGCAGTTCGATGCAATGCGTGGCGCCCAAGGCTTCACCACCGGGCGTGTGGTCAAAGCGGTAGACGTAGGACCCACGCCCGGCTTCGGCCGCCTGGCGCGCCCACTGCAGTGACGGCGTTTCAAACACATTCTGGGTCATGGCATCGTATGGGCCGCGCTCAAAGAACGCCGTCGATTCATCGCGTGTGGTGCCGATCATCACGTCGACCCGGGTGGCTGCTTGCGCCAGCGCGGCCTGGAGTCCGGCCGGTGTGGGCAGGAAGGCGCCATCGGCCACCGGAACAAACGGTGGCGCCACGTCGCCCGCCTTGGCCTGGTTCTCGATGAAGAATTTGGCTGCAGCGCCCTGCGCCGCCATCAACTGGCCGGGCAGCAAGGCCGACTGCAGCCGGAAGGGCTCCAGCGAGCGCGCATAGGCCGCGGCCATGGGGGCCGCATCCTCGGGCGTGGCCAGCTCCAGGCCCAGGGGGGCACTCATCATGATGGCGCGCTGTATCGGCAACTGGGGGCAGGCACACAACAGCAGTGCGATGGAGAGCCCGCCAGCCGATTGCCCCATCAGCGTCAGCTGTTCCGGGTTGCCGCCAAACGCCGCGATGTTGTCCTTCACCCACGACACCGCCAGGGCCTGGTCCATCAGGCCCAGGTTGCCGGGCGAGACGCCGGGGCCGCACAGAAAGCCCAGGGCGCCCAGGCGGTAGTTCACACCCACCACCACGATGTCGCCTTCGCGGGCCAGCCGGGCGCCGTCGTACCAGGGCAGGTCGCCTGCACCCGTCATGAAGGCGCCGCCATGCAGCCAGATCATCACCGGGCGCCGTTTGCCATCGGCCGCCGGGGTCCACACGCTCAGGCGCAGACAGTCTTCGGAGGCCGGGCTCTGAGAGTCCCCCATGACCCGGCTGAGGCGGGAGGGCGCTTGCAGCGAGACGGCGCCCGCTGCGCGGGCCTGTGCGGGCGGGGCATCCGTCGGCACGGGGGCCGGCCGAGGTGCGGGCGGTTGAAAGCGCAGTGCGCCCACCGGGGCTTGGGCGTAAGGCAGGCCTCGGAAGGCCTGAACACCTTCCAGGGCCAGGCCTGCAAAGGTACCGCAGGGGGCGTGGGCAATGGGATGGTCAACAGTCGACATGGAATAGAGGCGTGGTGTGTGGTGGAGGTGTGTGATGGAAAAATCGCCCGGCCCGCAAGGGCCGGCTGCATGAGATTCAGAAGGTGTGCCGCAGGCCGACCAGCACCGAGGTGCCGGGGTTGATGCCCGTGACCCGGTCACGCAGCAGCGCCACATAGACGTCGGTGCGTTTCGACAGCCACTGGTCATAGCCCACCGACACCGTGGTGCGGGCCAGGCTGGCTTTGGCGCTTTGTGTCTGGGCGGTGTGTGCCACGGAGAACAGAACCCGCCCGGGGCCTGCAACCACGGAGGTGCCGAGCTGCGAGGTGTTCAAGCGGGCTTCGGCCCCGCTGGCCGCATCGATGCGTGACTTCAGGTTCTGGGCATACAGCTTGGCCGGCCCCAGGTCGTAACTGGCCCCGGTCTGGACGTTCTGCACGCTGCTGGCTGTGATCAAGGGGCGTGCCGCGGTGGCCAGCGGGGCCACGGGGGCGCCCCAGTTCATGCTCATCTGGTCCATCTTCTCGTAAACCAGCCCGCCGTAGAACGCACCCTGGGTATAGCTCAGGCCCGCCGTGTTGCGCTTGCCCGTGGTGCCGCCCTGGGCCAAGGCGCTTTGAACGGTGAAGCGCCAGCCGCTCATGTCGGTGCTCGTGAAGGCCACGCTGTTGGACCAGGCCGAATCGCTGGCGCCTTCACTGGTCATGAAGGGCTGGGTCGCGCTCGGCAGGTAGGTGTGCATGATGAATGGCCCCAGGGCAGACGCCGAACCGAAGGGGTTCAGTTTGATGGCCATCAGAAAGCCCGGCGTCACGGCACGCCCCAGCTGAAGCACGCCCCAGGGGTTGGAGAGCCCCACCCAGGCGGTGCGGGCCCAGTACGGGTCTGCGCTGCTGCGTCCCGCCGAGCCGTTGTTCACCTGCATGAACGACTCCATCTGCGAGAGGGCGCCCCAGCCGCCGCCCAGGTCCTCCTGGGTCTTGATGCCCCAGAACGAGGTGGTCATGGACCCGTTGAACACACCGGCCGTCTTGGCGGCCCCTGCCAATTGCGTGCTGCCCGTGCTGACGTCCAGCAAGCCATATATTTGCGCCTGCGATTGCGCCTGGGACGGGCTGCATAATCCACCAAGAGCCGTGCCGGTAATGATTCCCAGAGTCAGTTTTTTCAGAGGGTATTGCATGGTTTGTTTTGTGAGTGGGGGTGACGGCTGAATATAGTTTCAGTATTTGCCAAGCGTCGATGGGGTTTCGTGGAACGCTCCGTCTCAAAACAAATCTGTCATTTTCTTGAGATGTTGGGCACTTTGTCTGGCATGGCTTGTCGCCCCGGTTGGGGTTTTCTTATTGGGGTTTTCACGCAATTTGCAGCCCTGGAAGCTCTTTTTCGGGCAGTCTGGTGTACGCTCACGACGACCCCGCAAGCCGCGCCAAATCAGCAGATGGCCAGCATCAGCCCATGAAAACGGCCTTTCTCGGGCCCTGAATCCGGGTCATCCCTGATCGGCCTGGGCTCAAGCGGCTTCTGATGGCCGAGCATCAGTCAGGGCCGCCCGGTGATGGATGTCGCATATTGGGGCAGAAGGTGCACGATTTTGGAATGCCGCGTCATTCAAATAAAAGAATCTGCGCTGATTTGGTGCGCTGATTGCGCGTTCAGGGTGGTTTTGAATGATTTCCGGCATTTTTCGATGGCACGAATTTGGCTCGGTATTTTTGAATATGGTGGGATATTCCTGTTGATCTCGGAAGCCCGATTTTTAAAATGCTCTTATTGGAATTGAACGTACATGAATGAGCAAAATTCCGTGCTGCATCACCGCCTGTGTGGCGCATTCACCGATGTGTCCGGCGCTCAGGATTGGATGCGGCGGGTCTGCGGCCCGCATGATCTGATGGTGCAGCCAGGGCGTTCACTGCGGTTTGTCCATGCGGGAGACCGCCTGGGCGCCCTGTCCACCGCCATTGGCTGCATCGAATACGGGGCCGATGTGCGCATCGGCATCAATGACAGCCGCCCTCTGGACAGCTACAGCATCAGCCTGCCCTTGATGGGCGATCAGGAGCTGCGCCTGGGCGGTGCCGTGTTCGGCTCCGACCCCGAGCACGGCCTGATCATCGACCCCTCTGCCTACCAGGAGCTTTCGATCAGCGGCGATTGCCGCAAGCTGCTGGTGGCCATCGATCGCGGTGCCATGCGCACGGCCCTGGAGCAGATGCTGGGCCGGCCGGTGCATTCAGCTATCACCTTCGAGCCCAGCATGGCGCTCGACCAGGGGGCGGCGCTGACCTGGTGGCGCTGGGTGCGATTGCTGTGGGAGGACATGGGGCACAACGGCAACCTCATGCACTACAACGGACTGGCCCAAGGGGTCGAAACCTCCTTGATCCGCGGTCTGCTGAGCTTTCAGCCGCACAACTACTCGGCCGAGTTGGCCCGCCAGGGTTCGCCAGAGCTGCCCCGGCATGTCGAGAACCTGAAGAGCGCGTTGATGGCGCGCGCCCGTGAAGAGGTGGATGTCGACGCCCTGGTGTCTGCCCAGGGGCTCAGCCCGAGGCGCATGGTGGCCGACTTCCGCACCCACCTGGGCCTGACGCCGATGCAGTTCCTGCGCCAACACCGCCTGCAGCAGGCGCGCCTCGACATCGTCCGCAACGCCTCCACCCGTTACATTTCGGAAATTGCGCTGGCCTGGGGCTTCAGCCACCTGGGCCGCTTTGCCGAGGCCTACCGGGAGGCTTTTGGCGAGTCGCCGTCGGCCACGGCAGAGCGGCACCGGGTCAAGTCCTGAGGCCTGGCCCAGCTCAATTCAGGGCTTCGGTGTTGCTGCCGTCCACCAGGGCCTGCAAGGCCGGCTTGGCCCATTGCAGAAACTCTTGCCCCGCCAGGCTGAGCCGGCGCCGCGAGGGGTACAGTGCATAGATGGTCATGGGCGCCAGTGACCAGCGTGGCAACACCTGGCGCAGGCTGCCTTCCGCCACGCACGGGGCTGCGAGGGCCGTGGGCAGCCGGGTGATGCCCAGGCCAGCGATGGCCGCTTCCTTGACGGCCAGCAGGTTGTCGGTCACGAAGCGCACGGCCAGGCGCAGTTCCTCGGTGCGGCCTTGCGGGTCTTGCAAGGTCCAGCAAGTCTGGGATTCGCCCGAGTTCCAGCCGATCGACTCCAGCCCGGCCAAGGCCGAGGGCTCATCGCTGCTTTCCCTGCCCTGCAGCAGCTGAGGCGAGGCATACAGGCCATAGGGCGCCTGGACCAATTGCTGGGCCACCACATCCGAATCGGGCAGCGCCTGGGAGCTGGGGTGGATCACGATGTCGAAGTTCTGCGCCAAGGCCTCGGGCGTGCCCCGGGTGGTGCTCAGGAACAGGCGCACGCGCGGGTACTGGCACCCGAACCTGACGGCCACCGAGCACACCAGCAGCGTCGACAGCGCCATGGGGCAGGCGATGCGCAGGTCCCCGGCCGGCTCTTTGGCGTTATCTTGTGCCACCGAGACCGCCGCATGGGCCGCCTCGCGGATCTTGATGCCTTGCTCGAACAACTGGCGCCCGATGTCGGTCACCTCGAAGCGCCGCGAATTGCGCATGATCACGCACACGCCCAGGCGATCTTCCAGGGCCGACACGCGCCGACTCATGCTCGACAGCGGGATGCCTGTGCGCTCGCTCGCGGCCCGGTAGCCGCCGGACTCCACCACTTCGACCAGCAGCAGCAACTCCTCGACCGTGGCCATCAGGCCGGGCGCGTTCTTGGCCAGGTCGGTGCCGCCGGATTTTTCTTTTGCAGCCATGGGGTTCATGCAGAACATACCGGTTGACGGACCGTCCGCGCCAGGCGTCGCCAGGCGCGTTCACTATAGGGGGCAAACAAGCCTTCGCGCAATGCAGGGCGCCAGGGCGCCCTGCATTCATGCGCCCGGCGTGAAGCGTTCGATGTGAAAGCCGGCCGGTTGGCACGGTGCGGCGGCCAGCCAGTCGTTCAGGGCCTGCACCATGGGTGGCGGGCCGCAGACATACAGGTCCACATCGCCCTGGTTCAGCATGGCCGGCTGCAGATGCGTGACCAGATGCCCGCGCAAGCCCTGTGTGGATTGCGGATCCGACACGCACACGGTGAGCGTCAGCTGCGGCAAGCGCTCTTTCAAGGGGCTCAGCAGGTCCAGCACGGGCAGGTCCTGGTCGTCGGCCAGGCCCAGCACCAGGTGGCAAGGCGGCGCCTGGTCCGGTGCCTGGGCCAGCAGCTCCAGCATGGCCAGCATCGGGCCCAGGCCCGTGCCACCGGCCAGCATCAGCAAGGGCCGCTGTGCGGGGCGCAGGTAGAAGCCGCCATAGGGCGCGGTCAGCTTCAGCGTGTCGCCCACCTGGGCCGTGTCGTTCAGCCACTGGCTCATGCGCCCGTCTGGCAGCAGGCGCACCAGCAGGTCGACCTGGCCGGGTGCGCGCACCAGCGAGCTGAAGGAGTAGGCTCGGCTGGCGCTGCCGTCGGGCAGCCACAGGCGCAGGTACTGGCCGGGCAGAAAGCGCAAGGCCATCAGATCCGGGTGCTCCAGCGTCAGCGAGACCATGCGCGGGCCCAGGCGCCTCAGCGCACCGATTTGCACCGCCTGCTCCAGCGGCTTGTGCAGGCAGGCCGATGCGTCAATGGGCACGTGCACCACACCGCTGGAACGTGGGCGCATCTGGCAACCCAGGGCCCAGCCGAGTCGGGCGTCTTCTGCACTCAGCGCGTCTTCGGCGCAGTCGCCCGGGTCGTAGCTGCCCGATTCCACCTGGCAGCGGCAGGTGCCGCAGGCACCCTCGCGGCAGTCCACCGGAAAGCGCACCCCCTGGCGGATCGAGGCATCCGCCAGGGTCTCGCCGGAGCGCACCTGGATGAAGCGTGTGGCACCGTCTTCAAAGCGAAGGCCAATCTGATGTTCCATGGTCTCGCCCTTGATCACAGGTGGTAGAAGTCCAGCACCGCATTGATCCGATCATTGAGCAGCAGCACATGCTTGCGCAGGATGCTGAAGCCACCGTCAACCTGACGCAGCTCGTAGCTCACCTCGCCGAAGTAGCAGTCGGCCTGGCCGTGGCGGGTGTAATGCGTGTTCCATTTGGCACCGACCTGGAGCAGCCCCTGGCCCCGGTCCTGGATGCGCACATTGCTGATCTGGTGCAGCGTGCGCGGCATCGGGTGGCTGGCGGCCGATTTGCCGGTGCGCAGACGGAAGATGCGGTCCTCCAGGCCGCCCCGGTTGGCGTAGTAGATCATCGACATCTCGCGCTTCGGGTCGGTGGTGGCCACGTGCTCCGAGTCCCACTGCGGCACATGGAATTCGGCCGTCGGGTCGAAGCAGGCCAGGTACTCATCCCACTGCTGGCGATCGCACAGCTCAGCCTGGGCATACAGGAATTGTTCGACGGCGTGTTGCAGCTCAAGGGTGTTCATGCTTGCACCTCCTTCTGGGTGGAGGCCTGTTCCTGTTGTGCCAGTCCGTCCAGCATCAGCTGGCGCCAGGCGCTGTGCTGGTTCACGAACAGGCCCTCGTGGGTGATTTCCGTGCCGGTGAGCACGGGCTGGATGCCCAGGGTCTTGGCGTTGCCGGTCTGTTCGCGGGTCCAGGCCTGGCAACCCCGAGAAATGTCGTTCCAGGGCTCGGCGCGGCCCTGGAAGCCGCGTTGCGCTTCGCGGAACTCGACCAGGTCATCGGGCGTGCCCATGCCGCTCACGTTGAAGAAGTCTTCGAACTGGCGGATGCGGTTTTCGCGATCCGCGGCCGACTCGCCCTTCACGCCGATGCACTGGCTGACGATTTCCGTCTTGTTCCAGGCCACCGGGCGGATGATGCGCAGCTGCGAACTGATCTGGTCCATGAAGAACAGGCTGGGGTACAGGTTGAGGTTGCGCAGGCGGTGCATCATCCAGTGCGCTCTTTCGGTGCCGTATTCGGCCTGCGCCCGGGGCATCACGCTGGCGTAGCCAGGGCGCACTTCGGGGTTGGGCATTTCGCTGAAGAGCACCGAGTGCCCGTGTTTGAACGAGAACCAGCCGTCGTCGGTGGTGGCGTCGCCGGCCCCGAGCTTGCGGTAGTCCAGGGTCTTGAAGTCGGTGCTGCCCTGAGCGCTGTCGAGCTCGTGCCGGTGCACCACCGTGGCCACGTAGTTGTAGTGCACGGTGCTCACGTGGTAGCCGTCCAGGCCGTTCTCGGTCTGCAGCTTCCAGTTGCCGTCAAAGGTGTAGGTGGAGCGCCCGGGCAGCACTTCGAGCTCGCCAGTCGGAGACTGTTCCACCATCAGGTCCAGAAACACCTTGGCGTCGCCCAGGTAGTCTTCCAGGCTCAGCGGGGTGCTCAGATCGAGGTTGATGAACACAAAGCCCTTGTAGCTTGCGACCTTGGCCTTCTTCAGGCCATGCTGATGCAGGTCGAAGCCTGGGCCGTATTCGCCGGGCGCCTTCACCTTGATCAGGCGCCCGTCGGGCTTGTAGGTCCAGGCGTGGAAGGGGCAGGTGAAGGCGGCTTGCCGCCCTTTGCACACCCGTGTCAGCGTGGTGCCGCGATGCGCGCAGGCGTTCACCAGGGCGTGCAGCTCGCCCTGTGCGTCGCGGGTCACGATCAGGGGTTGGCGGCCCGCGTTCAGGGTGATGAAGTCATTGGGCTGGCTGATCTCGCTTTCGTGGCAGGCGTAGATCCAGGTCTTCTCGAAGATCAACTCCATTTCGAGATCGAACAGCTCGGGCTCGGTGAACATGGAGCGACGGACGCGATAGACCTCGTCTTCGGGTCTGAAGTCCAGACAGCCGTCGATGAAGTCGCGCCATTGTTGGGGGCTGCGTGAGGGGTTCATGGGCAATTCCTGTGGGGTGGATCGATGAACTCGATTAGGCCCAGCCGCCCCAGAAACGGCTATCCACATTTCGCGCGTTCTTTATCCGCTTGCCACCGGCGTGCACGTTGCCCGGCACGGTGTCTAAGCCTCAGGCCCTGGGGTGTGCAGGCCTGGGTTGCCAGCTGGGTGTTGATGCGCCTCGCAGAGGGCATGCGGATGAGCGGGTGAGCGCGTCGTGGCCCAGACAGCGCGTGCGGCGCCATGAAAAAAGGGCGGCCCGCAGTGCTTGCGTGGCCGCCCTGGTGCGGGGGTCGGTGCTTGAAGGGGCAGGCCTCTTCAGGCCCGGAGATCAGGCCCCGACGGCGCGTGCGATCCGGGTGCGCGGATCGGTGTCGCGTTCGGTCACGGCTTGCTGCATCACGAAGTCGAAGCGGGCGCGCTCAAACGGAGCCTCCACACCCAGGGATTCATAGCCGGCCGGGGCAACGTCGTGTTCGATCTTCAGCACCAGGCCATCGCGGGTGGCAAAGGCAAAGTCGTCGTCGATGTAGGTGTCGCCTGGGATGTTGATCTGGGTCGTCAGGGTGCGATGCCCCTCCTTGACGATGTGGAAGTGGATGTGGGCCGGGCGGTGGCCGTGGCGGCCCAGCACCTGGAACAGCTCGGAGGTCGGGCTGTTCGGCGGGATCGCATAGCCCGGCGGCAGCGTGGTGCGGAAGCGGTAGTTGCCCTGGGCATCGGTTTCGATCTTGCGACGCAGTTCGAACTCTTTGAGGCCCGGGAAGAAGTGCGAGTAGCCGCCGCTCTTGTTGGCATGCCAAGCGTCCATGATGGCATTGGCCACGGGCTGACCGGTGTGGTCCAGCACCCGGCCCTCCATGACCAGCACCTTGCCGGTGCCACGGGTGTCGCTGTCGTCGTCGAGCACGGCCTCGCCCTGGAACAGCGGGGCGCCGGCCACATACAGCGGCCCTTCGATGGCGCGCGGCGTGCCGGCCGCGATGCCGGCCTTGGCATCGGCCTCGTCCATGCGGATGTCCAGCAGGCGGTCAAAGCCCAGGCCGGCGGTGATCAGACCGATCTGGCCCGAGGCGCCCAGGCGGCTCAGCCAATCGGCGGCGGCCCAGAACTCGTCAGGCGACACATCCAGCTCGTCAATCGTCTTGAACAGGTCGCTCACGATGCGGGCCACGATGGCGCGGGCGCGCGGGTTGCCCTCGGCCATCTTCACGCTGTTGACGCGCTCCAGCAGGCTTTGCTGGGTGAATTCATTTTTTGAGGTGCTCATTTTTGTCTCCGAAGGTTGGGGGAAAGGGGTTGCAGGCCGGCGCTCAGGCGATGGCCGAGGGGTGTTGCGCCAGCGGGGTCACCGAAATCTTCATGTACGGGAACAGCGGCAGTTGCGACAGCAGGGTGTGCAGCTCATCGTTGGACGCCACGTCAAAGACGCTGTAGTTTGCATACTCGCCCACCACGCGCCAGAGATGACGCCAGCGCCCATCGCGCTGCAGCTCTTGCGAGTAGGCCTTCTCTCGGGTCTTGATGGCCTCGGCCTGCGCAGGGGGCAGGTCGGCGGGCAGGTTCACGTCCATGCGGACCAGGTACAGCATGTCTTGTCTCCTCAGGGGTGGGGGCGTTGGCCCAGGTCGATGTGCACGGCATTCAGGCCCGTGCGGGCCCGGTCGAATCGGTCGAGTTGGCCCAGGTCGACTTCGACGCCGAAGCCGGGCCCGTCGGGCAGTTGCAGTTCAAAGTCGATGATGGCCATGCGCTCGGTCACGATGTCGTCCACCAGCAATTGAGGGCCGAACAGCTCGCAGCCATGGTGCTGGTCTCCGAGGGTGGCAAAGACATGGGCGGAGGCGGCGCTGCCGATCGAGGTCTCCAGCATGGTGCCGCCGTACCAGCCGATGTCGGCGGCCTCGGCGACTGCGGCCACCTGAAGCGTGCGCAACAGCCCGCCATGCTTGGCCACCTTCAGCGAGAACACCTGGCTGGCCTGGTCGCGGGCCAGCGCCATCGCATCCTGGGGGGTGCACACCGATTCGTCGGCCATGATGCAGGCCCGCGAACCCAGCGTGGCGCTCAACACCTTGAGGGCTTCCCGGTTCCACTTGGCCACCGGCTGCTCGATCAGCGTGACACCGGCGTCGATCAACTGCGGCAGGAAGCGCCTGGCGGTGCTGCCGTCCCAGGCCTGGTTGACGTCGACCGTGAGCGTGGCCTGGCCTTCCAGGCCGCGGGCGATCTGGCTCACGTGGGCCACATCGTCGGCCGGGCTGCGTGCCCCGATCTTCATCTTGAAGATGCGGTGGCGCCGTTGTTCCAGGCGCAGTTGGGCCTCTTCGAGGTCCTTGCGCACATCGCCGCTGGCCAGGGTCCAGGCCAGGGGCAGGCTGGCGTGGCGCTTGCCCCCCAGCAATTGGTAGGCCGGCAGGGCCAGGCTGCGGCTGACGGCGTCGATCAGCGCCATTTCGACGGCGCTCTTGGCAAAGGCATTGCCGCGGCAGAAGGTGTCCATGCGGGCCAGTGCGTGGCCGAAGGCGGCGCCGTCCTGCCCCAGCAGGCAGGGCGCCAGGTAGGCCTCGATGGCGTGCCGGATGCTCTCTGGCGACTCTTCGTTCCACGACGGCCCGCCGATGGTGGCGGCCTCGCCGAAGCCGCAGGCCCCGTTGCGCAGCCACAGCTGCACCACCACCGGGCTCTGGCGGTTGATGGCACCGAATGCCAGCTTGTGCGGCCGGATGGTGGGGATGTCCAGAATCCTCGCCTCAATGCGCTCAACCACGAAACGACTCGACATGAATGACCTTTTTTCTGTGCTTCTGTGCAATGGATGGCCAAGGTTACGAGGAAGCCCCACCGCATTCCAATGAAGTATTTATGTTCAAATGTTCGATCTCATCGAATGATTGACCTGGGGCACAGGCATGGAAATCCGGCAGCTTCGTTACTTTCTCGACATCGCGCAGACCGAGCACCTGACGCAGTCGGCGCAGAACCTGTTCGTCACCCAGTCCACGCTGTCGCACGGCCTGAGGCAGCTCGAGGAAGAGCTGGACACCGCCCTGTTCGACCGCCTCGGGCGAGGCCTGAAGCTGTCGCAGGCGGGGGCTGAATTCAGGGCCTATGCCACGCGTGCCCTCAAGGAGATCGAGGCCGGCCGCATGGCCCTGGCCGACCTGAGCGGCCTGCAGTCGGGCCGCCTGACCATTGGCGCCATCCCCACCTTCCTCAACACCGTGCTGCCGGCCACCGTGGCCGCTTTCTGCGAGCGCTACCCCAAGGTGCAGCTCGAGGTGCGGGATCTGCGCGCCGGCCCGATCGAGGACCAATTGATGAGCGGTGAGCTGGATCTGGGCATCGCATTTCCCCCCCCCCGCCATGGCGAGATCGAAACCGAGCCGCTGTTCGAAGAACGCATGATGGTGGTGCTGCGCAAGACCGCTCCGCAAGCCCGGGGCCAGCACATCACGCTGAAGCGGGCGGCCCAATTGCCCATGGCCCTGCTGCCGCGCAGTTTTGCCACGCGGCGCATGCTCGACGAGAAATTCAGGCAGGCCGGGGCCGAACCCCAGGTGCGGGTCGAAATGGAGTCGGTCGAGGCCTTGCTCGGCGTGTGCCGGCACGGCCCCCTGGCCACCATCGTGCCCGAGCGGGCCGCCCTGCAGATGCCTGATCTGCATGCGATGGCGCTCACCGCGCCCGAGGTGGTGCGCCACGCCGGCCTGCTGTGGCGGCGCTCCGCCTCGCGCAGCGTGGCCGCGCGCGAGTTTGCCGTCCTGCTGCGGGCCGCCCTGATCGCCTGAAGTGGCGCCCTGCGCCGTGCCCGCGGGCTTGGCCCCCCAGGGGGCGGCTGCATCAAACGACCGCTTCGAACAATGGATCCAACAAATTTCATTGGTCGCGGCAGCGCAGGGGCGCTATGGTCGACCTCCTTTGCCGATGACCCTTCCCCCTTTTTCTTCAGTCACTCCTTGATGCCTTCCTTTCACTTTGTCCGCCAGGGCCGCGGCCCCGAAATCGTGCTGAGCCATGCCTTGGGTTGCGACCTGACGATGTGGGACGAACTCGCCCAATGCCTGCAACAGCGCTTCACCGTGCTGCGCTATGACCACCGCGGGCACGGTCGCTCGCCCGCCCTGCCGGGGCCTTTCAGCATGGACGATCTGGCCGATGATGCGGCGCAGTTCATCGCGCAGCACGCCAGCGGGCCGGTGCACTTTGTCGGCCTTTCGATGGGGGGCATGACGGCGCAGGCCCTGGCAGCGCGCCACCCTGGCACAGTGCGTTCGGTCTGCATTGCGAACTCGGCCAGCCAGTACGGCGAGGCGGCCAGAGCCCTGTGGCAGACCCGGGTCGACACCGTGCGGGAACGCGGCATGGAGGTGATTGCCGACGGCGCCCTGCAGCGCTGGTTCACGCCCGAGTTCCGCGCCGACAGCCTGGGGCGCGAGCGGGTGGCGGCCCTGCGTCAGGTGCTGGTCGGCACCCAGCCCGCCCCGTATGCCGAGGCCTGCCTGGCCGTGGCCCACATCGCCTTGGACGAAGGCAATCGCACCATCACCTGCCCCGCACTCGTCATCGCGGGCGAGCGCGATGAGGCCACGCCCCCGGCCTTGTCCGAGGCCATCGCGCAAGCCATCCCGGGAGCGCAGCTGCAAAGCCTGAACGCAGCCCACCTGAGTGCGGTGGAGCAGCCGCAGGCCTTTGCCGCGCTGCTGGAGCGCTTTGTGCTGGGTTGATCAGCGCGTGGCCTGGCGCTGGGCGCGTCGGTGCCCGTCACCCACCCCGCTGCCAGCGCCCCATCCAGCGCGCCAAGCGCCCCCAGGGCGGCCCCAGGGTTTCAAAGGGGTTGATGGGGCCCACCTGGTGCACCCCACGCGCGTGGCTGAAGCGCAGAAAGCCGGCGTGGCCGTGGTAGGCGCCGGTGCCGCTGGGGCCGATGCCGCCAAAGGGCAGGCTGTGCTGGGCAATGTGCAGCAAGGTGCCGTTCAGCGTCACGCCGCCCGAGGGGGCCGCGGCCAGCACCTGCTGGCGCGTGCTGCCCTGGTGGGTGAACAGGTACAGGGCCAGCGGGCGTTCGTGGCGGGCCACCAGGGCCAGGGCCTCGTCCAGGGTCTGGTAGGGCACGATGGGCAGGATGGGGCCAAAGATCTCCTCCTGCATCAGCCGCAGGTGCTGCCCGGGGGCCAGCACCACGGTGGGGGCCACATGCGGGTCGTCGCGCGGCAGCTCGGCGCTGCTCAGCACGCGGGCGCCGCTGGCCCGGGCCTCGTCCAGCAGGGCATGCAGGCGGGCGCGGTGGGCGGGGCTGATGATGGCGCTGTAGTCGGGGTTGCGGCCCGGGTCGGGCAGGGTGCGGCGGGCGTGTTGCAGCACGGCGTTGGCAAAGGCCTCCAGCTGGTGGGCCGGCACCAGGGCGTAGTCGGGGGCGATGCAGGTCTGCCCCGCGTTGACGAACTTGCCGAAGGCGATCGAGCGCGCCGCGGCGTCGATCGCGTGATCAGGGGCCACGATGGCGGGCGACTTGCCGCCCAGCTCCAGCGTCACGGGGGTCAGGTTGGCGGCGGCGGCCTGCATCACCTTGCGGCCCACGGCGGTCGAGCCGGTGAACACCAGGTGGTCGAACGGCAGGCTGGCAAAGGCCTGGCCCCCCTCCCCCCCGCCGGTGGCCACGGCCACCTCGGCCGGGTCAAAGGCCTCGGCAATGAGCCGCTGCAGCAGGTCTGAAAACGCCGGCGTCAGCTCCGAGGGCTTGAGCAAGGCCCGGTTGCCCGCCGCCAGGGCGTCGCACAGCGGCCCCAGCGTCAGCAGCAGCGGGTAGTTCCAGGGCGCCATGATGCCGATCACGCCCAGGGGCTCGTGGCGCAGCTGGTTGCGCCCGGGCAGGAACAGCCACTCCACCGCCTGGCGCCGGGGGCGCATCCAGCGGCCCACATGGGCCCGCGCGTGGCGCAGTGCGCGCAGTGTGGGCAGCATCTCCAGCAGCTCGGTCTCGGTGCGGGAGCGGCCGCCAAAATCATGGTCGATGGCGCTGATCAGGGCCTCGGCGTTGCGGCTGACGAGTTGCTCCAGCCGCAGCAGCGAGGCGCGCCGCGCCTGCAGGTCGGGGGCCGGCTGGCGCCGCGAGGCCTCGTGCTGGCGCATGAACAAGGTGTCGAGGGTCATGCCCGGCCTTTCAGGATCAGGTCGGCGGCCCGTTCGCCGATCATGGCGCTGGGGGCCTGGGTGTTGCCGCTGACCAGGGTGGGCATGATGGAGGCGTCGGCCACGCGCAGGCCGCTCACGCCGCGCACCCGCAGGGCCGGGTCCAGCACCGAGGCGGGGTCGGTGCCCATGCGGCAGGTGCCTACCGGGTGGTAGATGGTGTCGGACTGGGCCCGGATCAGGGCCGCCAGCGCGTCGTCGCTCTCGTCGTCCAGCGTGCCATAGATCGGCCGCCCGCCCAGGCCGGCGAAGGGCGGGCTGCGCAGAATGCGCCGCGCCAGGCGCACCCCCTGGATCAGCAGCGGCAGGTCGTCGGGGTGCGACAGAAAGGCCGGGTCGATCAAGGGCATGTCGGCCGGGTTGGCGCTGGCCAGGCGCACCGAGCCGCGGCTGTGCGGGCGCAGTGCGCACACATGCAGCGCCACCCCGGTGGCCAGGTGCTTGCGGCGGCCGTGGTCGTCCACATTGCTCACGCAGAAATGCAGTTGCAGGTCGGGCCGCTCCAACTGGGGCGAGCTGCGCACAAAGCCGCCCGCCTCGGCCCCGTTGGTGGTCAAAAATCCACGGCCCTGGCGGAAGGCCGGCAGGGCCGCCAGCGAGCGCAGCGTGCCCCGCGGCCCCCAGCCGAACAGGCCCGGGCCGTTGAGCCGCAGGTTCAGCGAGTAGTCGAGGTGGTCTTGCAGGTTTTGCCCCACCTGCGGCGCATCGGCCACCAGGGGGATGCCCAGGCGGGCCAGCTCGTCGGCCGGCCCGATGCCCGACAGGCACAGCAACTGGGGCGAGGCAATGGCCCCGGCGCTCAGGATCACTTCGCGGCGGGCCGTCAGCACGCGCACCCCGTCGCGGTCGGCCACCTCCACCCCGGTGGCGCGGCGCCCCTCGAAGCACACGCGGTTCACGCGCACCTCGGCCAGCACCTGCAGGTTGGGCTGCGGGGCCCGGCCCCGGTAGGCGCGCGAGGCATCCAGGCGCCGGCCCCCTTGCTGAAACACCTGGTACAGGCCCACGCCCTCTTGCCGGGCGCCGTTGAAGTCGGCATTGGCCGGCAGGCCGCAGGCCTGGGCGGCGGCCACAAAGGCCTGGCTCACGGGGCTGGGCGAGGCCAGGTCGCTCACCACCAGCGGGCCCTGGCGGCCGTGCAGGGCCTCGTCCAGGCCGCCCGGGCGCTGGTTGGCCTCGCTGCGGCGGAAGAAGGGCAGCACATCGGACCAGCCCCAACCCGGGCAGCCCAGGGCGGCCCAGCCGTCGTAGTCTTCGCGCTGGCCGCGCACGTAGATCATGGCGTTGATCAGGCTGGAGCCGCCCAGGCCGCGCCCGCGCGGCACATAGCCCGTGCGCCCGCCCAGGCCGGCCTGGGGCACGGTCTGGTAGGCGTAGTTGTGGCGGTTGCGGCTGGGCACCAGCAGGGCCAGGCCGGCCGGCATCACCGACAGAAACGAGGGCTTGGCCGGCCCGGCTTCGATCAGCAGCACCTGGGCTGCGGGGTCGCCTTCGGCCAGCCGGGTGGCCAGCGCGCTGCCGGCCGGGCCGGCGCCGACCACGATGTAGTCAGCCTGAAGCGATGTGGTGTTGGGGGTGGTCTGCGCCATGTTTGTCTCCGTGTAGGAGTGCGCAGTTTAGGATTTTTGACGAATTCGTCAAATATTTGTTCGGCAGCCCGGCCACTGGCTGGCGCCGTGGGCAATCAAGGTGGCCACGCCCTGGCACAGCCCCTCCAGATCGACCGGGTCGCCCCGGCTCATCAGCATCAGCGCCTCCAGGCCGATGGCCACCACCACCGAGGCCAGCAAGGCCAGCTCGCCATCGCTCAGGCCTTTGTTGGGCAGGGCGCGGCGCAGGTCGGCGCGCAGATCGTCCAGCAGGCCATTGGTGTCGGCAAAGCCATGCAGGTAGGCGCGGATGTGGTGCTGGTTGCGCAGGCAGAAATCGGTGGCCCCGGGCCGTTGCAGCACCAGCTCAAAGAAGGCCCGGAACGACTGCACCATCATCCCCACCAGCTCGGGCTCGCTCTGGCGCGCCTCGCGCGTGGCGCTGCGGATCTCGCCCAGCAGCTCGCCCAGCAGCTCTGCAAACACGGCCTGCTGGGTGCCGAAGTAGTTGTAGAAGGTGCCGTTCGAGGCGCCGCTGCCCGCCACGATGGCGGCCACCGTGGCCCCGTCCAGCCCCACCTCGGCAAACACCTGCCAGGCCTGGGCCTTCAGGCGGTCGCGCAGTTCGGCGCGCAGCGCATCGCGTTTGGCTGAGGGGCGGTATTTGCGCAGTTCGGGCGCCGGGGCAGGGGGCTGGCTTGGCACGGAGGGCAGGCGGTGGTGTCTGAGAAAAAGCCCCGGCAAGCGGGGCCGCGGGCGGGCTTGAGCGTAACTGAAAACAGCGCCCTTGCTGTCGCACTCTTGAGCCCATGCTTCAGCGCATTCACCCGCACCCAAGCGGGCCCGCCCCGCCAGCCCCAGGGCTGGCCCACACGCTATATTCGCAGCCGAGCCGGCGGCCCGACCGGCCCACCCAACCGAAAGACCCAAGATGGAATTGAGACAGCTGCGCTACTTTGTGCGCGTGGTGGAACTGGGCTCGATGGGGCGCGCGGCACTCGACCTGAACCTGGTGCAGTCGGCCCTGAGCCAGCAGATCAGCCGGCTGGAGGGCGAGCTGTGCACCCGCCTGCTGCAGCGCAGCCCGCGCGGCGTGCAGGCCACCGAGGCCGGCCTGGCCTTTTTTCGCGAGGCCCAGCTGACCCTGCGCCACGCTGACCAGGCCGTGCGCGTGGCCCAGCAGGCACGGCTGTCGGGCACCGTCAGCGTGGGCCTGGCCCCCACCACGGCGGCGCTGCTGGGCCTGCCCCTGATGCGCGCCATGCGCGAGCGCTACCCCGAGGTGCGCCTGCACATGGTCGAGAGCCTGTCGGGCCACCTGGCCGGCATGCTCAATGCCCGCCAGCTCGATCTGGCGGTGCTGTTCGATTCGCGCCTGTACGCCAATGGCGACGGCCCCGGCGGGCGCCGCTGGCAGATCCAGCCCCTGATCGAAGAGGCCCTGTTTCTGATCCGCGGCGGCCCCCGGGCCGGCCGCCCGGCCCTGCCCGCCGAGATGGGCCTGGCCGAGCTGGGCGACATCGGCCTGATCCTGCCCACCGGCCCGCACGGCCTGCGCAGCACCCTGGACACCGCCTTTGCCCAGGCCCGCGTCAGCCCGAACGTGGTGCTGGAGGTGGATTCGCTCTCGATGCTGATGGCCGCGGTGGACGCCGGCCTGGGCGCCACCCTGCAGCCCTGGGCCGCGGTGGGCCGCTTTGCCGATGCGGCCGAGCGCTTTGAGCTGGCGCGCATCACCGGCCCGGCCGTGTGCCGCGTGAACCTGCTGTGCAGCCTGGCCGAAGACGAGCTCTCGCCCGTGGCCCTGGCCACCCGCGTGGTGCTGGCCGACTGTGTGCGCCAACTGGTGCAGCAGGGCCTGTGGGTGGGCGCCACACTGGCGCTTTGAGCGCTCTTTTGAGCTCAAGACCCCCCCACCCATCACAAAAACTGATGGCCCCATGCCCGCCGGGGCCTGCACGGCAGGGCGCTGTCTTCCTAAAGTGGCAACTCATCGCGCAAGCGACCGTTTTGCAAGGAGACAGCCATGGACCTGGACGTCCTGGTCATCGGTGGCGGCAACGCCGCCCTGTGTGCCGCATTGATGGCACGCGAAGCAGGGGCCAGTGTGCTTTTGCTCGAAGCCGCACCGCGCGCCTGGCGCGGCGGCAACTCGGCCCACACCCGCAACCTGCGCTGCATGCACGATGCCCCGCAGGATGTGCTGGTCGACGCCTACCCTGAAGAAGAGTACTGGCAAGACCTGCTCAAGGTCACCGGGGGCATCACCAACGAGGCGCTGGCGCGCCTGACCATCCGCGCCTCATCCAACTGCCGCGACTGGATGCGCTCGCATGGCGTGCATTTTCAGCCGCCGCTGTCGGGGGCGCTGCACGTGGCCCGCACCAATGCCTTCTTCATGGGCGGCGGCAAGGCCTTGGTGAACGCCTACTACCGCAGCGCCGAGAAGCTGGGCGTGCAGATCCGCTACGAAGCCCCGGTGGAGCGGCTGGAGCTGGAAGACGGCCGCTTTGTGGCCGCCTGGCAGGGCGGCCAGCGCATCACGGCCCGGGCCTGCGTGCTGGCAGCCGGCGGCTTTGAATCGAACCGCGAATGGCTGCGCGAGGCCTGGGGCCAGAACCCCGACGGCAGCTGGCCGGCCGACAACTTTCTGATCCGTGGCACGCGTTTCAACCGCGGCGTGCTGCTCAAGCACCTGCAAGACGAGCAGGGCGCCGACATGGTGGGCGACCCCTCGCAGTCGCACTGCGTGGCCATTGACGCGCGCGCCCCGCTGTACGACGGCGGCATCTGCACCCGCATCGACTGCGTGAGCCTGGGGGTGGTGGTGAACCAGCTCGGCCAGCGCTTTTATGACGAGGGCGAAGACTTCTGGCCCAAGCGCTACGCCATCTGGGGCCGCCTGGTGGCCCAGCAGCCGGGGCAGATCGGCTACTCGATCATCGACGCCAAGGCCGTGGGCCGCTTCATGCCACCGGTGTTCCCCGGCGTACGTGCCGACACGCTGGAAGACCTGGCCCGTCAACTGGGGCTGGACCCGGCCACCTTCCTGCAAACCCTGGGGGCCTACAACGCCGCCTGCCGGCCAGGCCACTTTGACCACACCGCGCTGGACGACTGCCGCACCGAGGGCCTGAGCCCCGCCAAAACCCACTGGGCCCGGCCCATCGACACGCCGCCCTTCTATGGCTACGCGCTGCGGCCCGGCATCACCTTCACCTACCTGGGCCTGAAGGTGGACGCGCAGGCCCGCGCCCACTTTGGCGGCCAGCCCAGCCGCAACCTGTATGTGGCCGGCGAGATGATGGCCGGCAACGTGCTGGGCAAGGGCTACACCGCCGGCGTGGGCATGTCGATCGGCACCGCCTTCGGGCGCATCGCCGGCCAGCAGGCCGCCCTGGGCGCCCTGGCACAAAAGCAAAACGAGAAAGGGGCCGCCCATGCAAACGCTTGACGAACTCACCCGCCAGGCCCGCGCACTGGCCAACGGCGAGCCCACACAGGCCGAGGCTGAGGGGGCCCGCCAGATGCAGATCTGCAACGCCTGCCGCTACTGCGAGGGCTTTTGTGCCGTCTTCCCGGCCATGACGCGCCGCCTGAGCTTTGAGCCGGTGGACGTGCACTTTCTGGCCAACCTGTGCCACAACTGCGGCGCCTGCCTGCACGCCTGCCAGTACGCGCCGCCGCACGAGTTTGCCGTCAACGTGCCGCAGGCCATGGCCGTGGTGCGCGGCCAGACCTATGTCGACTACGCCTGGCCGCCCGGCCTGGGGCGCCTGTACCAGCGCAACGGCTTGACCCTGTGCGTGGCGCTGGCCTTGGGGCTGGCCCTGTTCATGGCGCTGGCACTGGCCGCGCGCGGCACCCTGTGGATGGTGCCCGAGCAGGGCTTTTATGGCGTGTTTCCGCACAACCTGCTGGTGTCTTTGTTTGCCCCCGTGTTCTGTTTTGCGGCCCTGGCCCTGGGGCTGGGCGTGCGGCGCTTTCTGAGCGAGCTGCGGCCCGGCACCGGCAGCGCCCCGGCCAGCGTCGGCCCCGGCCTGGAGGCTGCCCAACAGGCCCTGACCCTGCGCTACCTGGACGGCGGCCACGGCGACGGCTGCCACAACGAAGATGACGCCCACACCCATTGGCGCCGGCGCTTTCACCACCTGACCTTCTACGGCTTCATGGCCTGCTTTGCGGCCACCTCGCTGGCCACGCTGTACCACTACGGGCTGGGCCAGGCCGCGCCCTACGGCTGGTTCAGCCTGCCCAAGCTGTTTGGCGTGGGCGGCGGGCTGGCCCTGCTGGCGGGCACCACCGGCCTGGGCTGGCTGCGCCTGCGCCGCCACCCGCTGCATGGCGACGCCGCGCAAAAGCCCATGGACCTGGGCTTCATCGCCCTGCTGTGGCTGGTGGCCGCCACGGGCCTGGGCCTGCTGCTGGCCCGCGCCACCTCGGCCTTGCCCAGCGTGCTGGTGCTGCACCTGGGTGCGGTGATGGCCTTGTTTGCCACCTTGCCCTACGGCAAGTTTGCCCACGGCGTGTTCCGCAGCGCGGCCCTGCTGCGCAACGCGGTGGAAAAGCGGCAGCCCAGCCGCCTGCAACTGGGTTCGGACTGATCCCGCGGCCGCGGGCCTGCGCCCGGGCCGCCCCTGTGGCCTGAGGCGGCGCGTGGCCGCCAGGCAACTCATTGACCTAACGGAGACCTCACCATGAAACAAACACGCACGTCGCGGCGTTGCCTGCTGCAAACCGGCCTGCTGGCCACGCTGGCCGCCCTGGCCCCACTTGCCCCCTGTGGCGCTGCCCAGGCGGCCGACTGGCCCACCCGCCCCATCACCCTGGTGGTGCCCTTTGCCGCCGGCGGCACCACCGACATCCTGGCCCGCGTGATCGGCCAAAAGCTGTCTGAGAACCTGGGCCAGCCCGTGGTGGTCGACAACCGCGCCGGCGCCGGCGGCACCCTGGGCGCCGCCGCCGTGGCCCGCGCCCCGGCCGATGGCCAGACCCTGTTCATGGCCACCGTGGCCCACGCCATGGCCCCGGGCCTGTACAAAAACCTGTCGTACGACTTCATCAAAGATTTCGAGCCCATCGGCCTGGTGGCCACCACGCCCAATGTGCTGCTGGTGCACCCCTCACTGCCCGTCAAATCGGTGCCCGAGCTGCTGGCCTACATCAAGGCCCACCCCGGCGAGGTCAACTACGGCTCGGCCGGCCCCGGCAGCACCGAGCACCTGTCGGGTGCCCTGTTCAGCGCCCGCATCGGCGCCCCCATGACCCACGTGCCCTACAAAGGCGGCGCCCCCATGATGGGCGACCTGATGGCCGGCCAGATCCAGATGGCCATCGAAACCAGCCCCTCCGCCTCGCAACCCGTGCGCTCAGGCAAGGTGCGGGCTTTGGCCGTCACCTCGCTGCAGCGCTCCGCCCTGTACCCCGGCGTGCCCACGCTAGACGAGGCCGGCGTCAAAGGCTACGAGGTCAACACCTGGTTCGCCCTGATGGCCCCCCGCGCCACCCCGCAGGCCATCAGCAAGCGCCTGCGTGAAGCTCTGCACCGGGTGCTGGGGCTGGCTGAGGTGACCCGGCGGTTTGAAGAGCTGGGGGTGACTGCGGGGGATTTGGAGGGGGAACGGTTGGTGGGCTTCATTCGCAGTGAGACGACGAAGTGGGGGGTGGTGGCTAAGGAGTCGGGGGCTAGGATTGATTGAGGGGGGGACTTCGTCGCGCGGCGGGCATTTTCCTGATTGGCTGCCGGTCTTGGTTCTGCTGACCCCGGTGACCTTCTCTTCATCCGGGGCGATGGGTCGTCAAGTTGGAAGGTTGCTTTGCAGAGGGGGCGGTCCTTCGCAGTGGAGGCATCGATGACTGCTGTCTGCCACACCGGAGTCATCGACTCGGCGATGACGTGCTTCCATCAATGACCGCCCATCGAGGCGCAGGTAACTTTGGGAGCCAGAACGCCGACAAAGGAACCTCGTACGACCGCTCCCTCCATTGGCGTCCTAACGCTTTCGACCCTGAGCTGTCCGTGGGTCGATGAAACCGCAGACTGCATAGCAGGCGTTTCCGAATGCCGTTCGTCAAGGGCAAGGCAGTTCAACAGAATTTCGTCACGACTGGCCGCCGCACAAAGCCCACACCACCAAGGCGTTGATGCCGGTGGTCAAGCAAGTCTGGAACGCCGCCCCGCAGGTCAACGGCGACGACAAGCGCTGGAAGCAGATAAGCCGGCACGGTGGAGCGCCAGATGCGCCGCATGGGACTGCGCGGCGTCGAGCGTGGCAAGGTCGTGCTCACCACCGCCAGCGACGCCAAGGCGCCTTGCCCGCTGACGCGATGAACCGGCAGTTACGAGCTGACCGGCCAAAGCAGTCGTGGGTATCGGACTTCACGTACATCTCTACCTAGCAGGGCTGGCTGTATGTGGCCTTCATGATGGAAGTGTTCGTCCGAAGCATCGTGGGCTGGCGCGTGAGCAGCTCGATGACCACCGACTTTGTCCTCGAAGCGGTAGAGAAGGCGCTGTAGGCGCGGCAAGCTAATATCGGCATATCGCCAGTCAGGTCGCCGAGGTGGCTGCATTAATTAACTAACGGGCCCCCGCGGAGGCCGAGGTGTTTCACAATGGCAAGAAGCCAATGGTTGGAGAGCTTGCGTCGGTCGCACATCGTCGACCCTGTCATGGATGACCCCAGAGAGTCGAGGAAGCCGGATACCAGGCTTGGTCTCCCGACGTCGTGGGTTTTCAATCAAGCAATCGGCGGCGGGCAAGCGAGCTTCGATGAGCCTATAGGGGTTCTTTCCGCCAGGGACCGCGTCCTGCTCTATGCTTTTTTCAACCAGAAGTCGCATGTCAACGAGCTGGTTCATGCCTTCGAGAAGCTGCTGAACAACCCCCGAGACCTGTACAGGGCGACGGTGGTCGATATCGGCTGTGGCCCGTTCACCTCCGGATTGGCGCTGGCGGAGGTAGTTGGGAACGCAACTCCGTTCCGCTACTTCGGCGTCGACACATCCCAGATGATGTGCTCCTTCGGTGGAGAACTTGCCGAGGGAGCAAAAGCCGCCGGCGGTCTGAGCCCCGAGACCACGGTCAGGTTCTTCTCGTCCACCGACGACATCGACTTCGGTGCGCAGAGGTCGACATGGACCATCATGGTGCTTTCCTACCTGCTGGCCAGCCAGTCCATCGACGTCGACGTGCTGGTGCGGCAGATTGTTGATGCCTGCGATCGCATCGGTCCCGGGCCGGTAGCTCTGCTGTACACCAACACGTCTCGCAAGGAGGCGACCGAGGCCTACCCGGCCTTCCAGCAGGCGATGACCAAGGCGGGCTTCAACGTGAAGATTGAAGACAAGGAAGTGCTTAACCTCGAAGGTAAGGAACGCAAGCTCCACTACGCCCTGTTCGTTCGACTGGGCGGCCGAGAAATTCCACTGGGAGAGTTCTGACGATGAAGCTGCCGTCATTCACCGAGCTTACCGAGGAGCAAAAAGGGGTTTTCCTGCAGGACCCCTTGAAATCCATCTTGGTGGTAGGCCCACCGGGCACCGGCAAGACCTCTTGCGCGCTCTGGAAAGCACGGATGCTGGCCGAGAACTACGGCCTGAACGTTGTCGTCGTGACGCGAAACCGCATGCTTGCCGCGCTCGCAGTCCAAATTTCGAAGGACCATGGCGGAGCTCCGGTGAAGAGCCTCACCATGCACAAGTGCGTGTCCAACGACTACTACCGCAACAAGTTTTCGTACCCCATCCCGCAGGCTCAGTACCACCACAAGTGGGACGAAATCATGGAGTTATACGAGGCTGAGGATGTACAGCCATCGGTCGACCACTTGATTGTTGATGAGGGGCAGAACCTTCCCATCGAGTTCTTCATCTGGGCGAAGCGGTTCCTTGCCAAGGAGATGTCCGTCTTCGCCGATGAAAACCAGACCACGGATGTCGATGGGTGCCGGGTTGGCGAACTTCTCCGCGCTGGCTACAAGACAGCCATTCCGCTGACCCTGAACCATCGCAACACCGAGGAGATAGCAGACCTGGTGGCGACCTTCCATGTCAAGGGAAAGGTCCCACACGCGCCGGCGAAGCGAGGACGCTCGGGCGACGCGCCGCGGTTGATGCAAGTGGCGACCTGGCAGGAGTTGGCCCAACGGGTGGCGGTGCGATACCAAAACGTCGGCGCGGCGGTCGGCGTGATTCTGTACAAGCAGAGTCACATCACGTCCTTCCGCGGACTTCTGACCGCGTTGCTGCCCAACGACCGGGTCGACTACTACACCAGCCAGGCTGAACCAAGTGCTGAGCAGGCCATCAAGATGCGAGACCGCGGGGTTACCATCATCTCGGGCCAATCTGCGATAGGACTGGAGTTCGAGACGGTCTTCCTGCAGGACCTGAATCGGTCCTTGCCGATGGCGCAGGACGTAGACTACCGGCGGATGTACATGCTCTGCTCTCGAGCTCGAGATACGCTGATTCTTGTCAACGGGCCGGTGACCCTTTCGGCGGCACAATTGGCAGCCCTACCCCCTCCGCCTCTCCTCGAACGATGACCTCAACCTCCAACGGCCAACTTGACTTGCTCGCAACAGGCGGAGCTAAGGACGACCAACGCGCCGAGGTTTTGCTAGGGTTGACGATGTCCCAGGATGCTTTCCTAAAGTTCCTTGCGGAAGAGTGGTTGCCTCTGTCCGAGGGAAACCTGTTCATGCTCGGGGCCGACGCCGGCTGCTCAACCGGGCCAGTAGATGCAGACTCGGTCACCGTTTGGTTTGACCCCACCAGGCTTCCAGCCACCACCGTCATGGTGTGGCGGGGACGTGAGTGGCACGAGGCGTCGACCAGGAGTTGGACGCCAAACGACAGCGTCGTCGCGTTGGCCTGTCAGCTCCCCCTGTTCGCTGTTCATCACTTCAGCGTCGGGTCGGAGAACGTTCGCATGAAGCTGTTGGCCTTTTCCAGGAGCTTCGCGGACATCAATGTTCCGGTCCAGCCTTTCGAAGTCGCCTTGTCTCGACACGTTGAGCCTCCGGCGGAGAAGCCGCAGTTGTCGGTCCGTTGGCAGCCTCCAGAGAATTGGGATGCCCTTCGAGGCGCTGCGGCGACCGCAGCCTTCGCCGTGCCGGCAATCGACCCCTGGGTTGAACTGCTTTGCCAGTGGTTTCGAGACGGGGTGGCCCATCCTGAGCTGACCGACCGGCTCAGGGTTCCGTGGTTGCGTGCTGCGCCGTGGACAGCGGCGGAGGAAGTTCGGAATTCGCTTCCAGGACTTTGGCGCGCCGCGGTTGAGGAGTTCTCGGCGCCCGGCCGGCTCAGGGAATGGCGACCTAAGAACGTCCTCTCCGCCATCTGCGACCGAGCGATGTCGCTGGACGAAGCTCCGAAGCGGTTGCAAAGCTTCTATGACGGCGCGATAAAGCTGCTGAACGACCTTGGCACGGTCGCTGAGTGCGGCGCACGCGACGACGACCTCGCACTTTCCCTCCAACTGCTGCTGCTTCGCTCGTCTCCAGAGAGGTTCGCCAGTTGGCGTGAGGACTTCCCAGCTATCCCTCCTGGTGCCTGGTGGACAGGGATGATTCTCTCGGGGTACCTGCAGGGCTTCCGTGCTCTGCCAAAGCAGTTCAGAGGCACGCCCGATAGCCGATTGTTCGTCGCGCTGAGCACCTGGGAGTACGGGGCGCCTGACGGGTCTGGACCATGGCGGCTGTTGGCGCCGGAACGGGCCGACTGGCAGATGCGGGGCGAGTCGTTCTCGATTGAAGCAGGTCCTATGCATCTTCTGGCCCACAAGATTGGTACTCGTGGACGGTGGTACCAGGCAGATTTCGACAGTGAGGCGGTCAGGCAGCGCGCCCTTCTGCTGGCTCGAGAAGCAGTTCCCCAGGCAGTCTCGTCGGTGCTGACCCTTGTCGACACTGCCGTTCCTTACTTCGGGACCGGCTCCCTTGCTGTCGATACGAAGAAGCGCGAGCTCACCGTCAAGGGACGCGTGGACTTGCAGGTCGGTCGTGACCTGCAGTTTGAGGAGCGACTCGACGTAGAGCGCTTCCAAGAGTGGCTGGCTACTGCTTCCATCAAATCGAAGCTTCCGAAAATAGCGCCGGTCGGAGGCCTCCCCGAGGAGCCTCGGGCTGACCTTCAACTCCCGATTGGCGATGCTGAGGGCCGCAACCTCACAGACGCAAGCCACAAAAAGGCTGCTTCAGTGGACAAGCCAAAGCGCGCCTCCGCAATGCGCGTGGTCGAGACGCCTCCTGCGGGGCTGGAAATGCTCGAGGACTTCATCTCGGCTTCTCAAGAGCTTGAGCTCGTTGAGGCCATCGACTCCGGCGACTGGAGTACGGAGCTGAGGCGACGCGTCCAGCATTACGGGTGGCGGTATGACTACAAGGCAAGAGGCATAGCGCAGAAGGACTACCTCGGACCGCTGCCATCGTGGGCTGAAGAGCTTGCGCAGAAGCTCTTCGACGAAGGGCTTTTCCCTGAGGTTCCTGACCAGGTCATCGTCAACAACTACGACGGTCCGCAGGGCATATCCAAGCACATCGACTGTCCCGATTGTTTCCGTGGACCAGTTGCGACCATCAGCCTGCTTGAGACCTGGGACATGATCTTCACGCGCAAGGTCCCGGGCGAGACCTTGAAGTTCGTTCAGCCACTCCCTCGTCGAAGCGTTGCCTTGCTAGCCGGAGAAGCGCGGAGTCGCTGGCTCCACGAAATTCCTATGCGTCAGACGGAGTACAAGAGGCCTCGGGTTCGTCGAATTTCGGTGACCTTTAGGAAGGTCGACGCCGATGCGCCAGAGGGCCTTCGCTGAGGCTCGTATCCGTCACTTCCGACGAGACGTCTTTGATGGAGGCCTCGCGAGAAAGTCGTCCGGCTTTATCGCGTCGATGCCAATGAGACGTGCAGGTAGCCAAAGCGGTCCGCGGCCTCCAGGGCCTGCGCTTTCAGCGACAAGGCGTTCAGAACGCCAACGAACGTTAGAGTTTTTCTCCCGTTGGCCGGGGCCGTCCAGAGTCGGTCTTTGAAAGATCAAGACCAGGAATCCGATGGTCTATGGTCGCCTTGTCGTTGCCTGACGGACTGCAACGGGTCGGCAGCGCCTGTTCGCCACGCTAGGGAGCAATCGTTGACCGGCCGCCTTGCCGTGCTTCGTCAATCCTGTGGATGACTGGCAGGTTTCAGTGCACTCCGGCCGGCCGCCCTAGCGAGCGCTGAACGACAGGAATCGGCAGTTGCCGACACCCAGCCTCAAAAAACTGAGGGTCTGCATCCAGCCTAGAGCCGCCGTTCGACTGTGGATGTCGGCTCTGCAGCGATCTCGGTCAGTCGGTCTTGGTTACCCTACTCGCGGTATCCGCCGCGTTCCAGTCATAGGGGAATGAGCCTTCTGGCGAGCCTGCGCCTGACATGTTGGACCCGCGAGGGGCAGCACGGCGGTCGCCTGGCTGCTGATATGTAACGGCTCGGGGCGATGTGCTAGATTGTCTTGACTATCTACGACAGGCGTAGCTGGCATTCCGATCAGCCGCAGTTGTGGAATAAGGAGGAGTTGTGGCGGAGACCATAAACATTGGCGAGATTGCAGCGCGCCTTTCGAGGGACATCTTCAAGCATTTCCTTTGGAAAACGCATCCCAAGACCGACGACAACTTCGAGTGCTCGAACGAAAAGCACGTCGGGGATGGAGGGAAGCCGAAAGGGACACATCCGGGCGATGTTGTCTTTCACTACCGAGACCCGTATCTGGGGAAGACGGTGTATCTGCACACCGACTTGAAGAGTTACGCAGAAGATTCGATCACGTCGACACGACTACGGGGCGCTTTCAAGTCGTTGTGCATGACGATCGACTGCGCGCGATGTTCTGATTCGTGGAGAGCCAAATATTCGGTCGACGACGGCGAGGCCCATGAAGTCCGCGGGCTACTATTTGTTCACAACCATGACAACGGCTATGACAAGCCGTTTTACGACGCCGTCGACAAAGTCAATTTGCAGTGACCTGCCCCCTACAGACGTACCAATCAAAAGTGGAAGTCCAAGTTCAAGGTTAATCGATTTGTTTTTGAATTGAAGGTTGTTGAGCTGCATCGCCAGCGCGCTGGCGATGCAGCTCGGCAAAACGAGCCGGTGGTATGCGGCCCAGGCTGCTGTGTGGTCTGACTTCGTTGTAGTCCGTGCGCCAGATGGCCACGGATGTTCTGGCCTGGTGCAAGGTCTCAAACCAGCTCTCGTTGAGGTGCTCGTCGCGGAACTTGCCATTGAAGCTTTCGATGTATCCGTTCTGCATC
>NZ_KB906274.1 GCF_000381265.1 Curvibacter lanceolatus ATCC 14669 | reverse complement strand
GGATGCGTTGGAGGTCCAAAAGGCCTAGCGCAAGGCGCCAACCGCAGCTGGGTCGGTGACCCAGCGAGGATTGGCAACGCCGCGATCGGCCTTTTGGGCTCCAACCCGAAGGGAAGCCGGCTGGCCAAGCGCCACTCGGCGTTGCGTGTCTTGCCCAGACGCCCGGTCTGGGCTGCGACACGCGCCTTGATTGGCGCTTGGCCAGCAGGCTTCGCACCGGTGAAATCATGGTTAACAGGCCCTAGTCCGAACAGGCGCTGGCGGTGGCCAGCCACCTGGGCCTGCAGCCCCCGCTGGCGCTGCTGGGCAGCAGCATGGGCGGCCATGTGGCCTGCACGCTGATCGACGCCCTGGCGCCCCGGGCCCTGGTGCTGTTTTGCCCCGCCGCCTATGCGCCCGGTGCCCAAACACTGCCTTTTGGCCCGGCCTTCCAGAACGCCCTGCGCGCCACGGTGTCGTTTGACACCTCACCCGCCTTCGAGGCGCTGGAGCGGTTCGAAGGCCGGCTGCTGCTGGTGTTTGGCTCTGCCGATGAGGTCATCCCCGAGGCGGTGCAGCAGCAGTACCTCCACCGGGCCCGCGAGGCCCAAAGCGTCGAGCTGATCCGCCTGGAGGGTGCCGGCCATCGCCTGCACGACTGGCTGGCCCAGCGGTCGGATCGCTTTGCCGAGGTGCTGGGGCGGGTGCGGCTGGCCTTGGAAGGCTGAGCAAGCGCTCAGCAATGATCGAACTCCTGGTCGCACAAGGCCCCGCGCTGAACCACCGCGCCCGGCAAGAGCAATGTGCCAGGCGCCAGCACCGCGTTGGCACCGATTTGGGCGCCGTCGCCCACCAGGGCGCCGAACTTGCTCTGGCTCAGCAAGTGCAAGGTCGTGCCCAGCCGCACCCGCAGCTCGTGCCCGGGGCTTTCGTTGCGGTGGTTGCAGATGATGCTGCCGGCCTCCAGGTTCACCCCGGATCCGAGCACCGAGTCGCCCACGAAATTGAAGTGCGCCAGATGGGTGTTGGCAAATACAAAAGATGACTTCAGCTCGGCCCCCGGGCCGATGCAACAGCCTTGGTCCACCCAGTTGCCGCCACGCAGATAGGCCCCTGCTGCCACCCAACTGCCCGCCCCCACGATCAGTGGGCCTTTGAGAGTGGCGCCCGCCTCGACCGTGGCGCTGCGGTGGATGGCGATCTGCCCTTGGATGAGGTAGTCGTCAGTGGGCAGCTCCGCAAGCAATTGCCCGACGATGGGGCTTGCAGCGGCCGTCAGTTCCCAAGGCTTCAGATCACTGAAACGGGCCAGGGGTGAGGTGCCGATGGCGGCGATGTATTGGGGCAGGGCGATTCGTTCGGGCATGGTTGGAGATCCGGGCAGGTGCACCATGACATGTTGGGGCCACTTTCCTCGGAGGATGGCAGCATCCGCCTCACCAGGCTCAAAGGGTCATCGAGGACTGATGGCCGTGTGCAAGGCTCGACCCTGTGCCACCGGCGCTCAAGCCATGGCGCTCAGATCGCGTGTGCCGCCTCCAGGCCCAGCAGCAACTCATGGCGCAAGGCGGCCAGGGCGGCGTCGGCGCGATCGCGTGGGCGGGGCAGGCTGATGGACAGCTCCTTCGGGGTGCCGCCGGCCTGGTTGTCCAGCACCAGCACACGGTCGCTGAGCAAGGCCGCTTCTTCCACGTCGTGGGTTACCAACACAACCGCCACCCCATGCTCGCGCACGATGCTGGACAGCAGTTCCTGCAGCTTGAGGCGGGTGAGGGCGTCCACGGCCGAGAAGGGTTCGTCGAGCAACAGCACCAGGGGGTGGGTGAACAGGCCGCGCGCAATCGCCACGCGCTGGGCCTGGCCGCCCGACAACTGCTTGGGCAGGCGCTGGCCCAGGCCTTGCAGGCCGACCTCCTGCAGCAGCGTCTCCACGCGCTGGCGGTAGTCGCTGGGGCGTTCCGGGTCGAAGGCGATGTTGTCGGCCACGTTGAGCCAGGGGAACAGGCGTGGCTCTTGAAACACAAAGCCGATGTCGCGTGTGGTGCCCCATCGGTCCAGCCCGTTCACGCGCACACTGCCTTCGTAGTCCGGGTCCAGTCCCGCGATGATGCGCAGCAAGGTGCTCTTGCCGCAGCCACTGCTGCCGATCAGGCTGACCACCTCGCCGGGCTGCAGGCGTAGCCTGAAGTTGTTGAGCACGGTGCGCTGGCCAAACGACTTGCGGCGCACGTGCACATCGAGCAAGGGGCGCTCGGGGGCGGTGGCCGGGGCTGCGGGCCGGGGGGCTGAGGCCGTTTCGGCCTGGAGGGGGTGCAGGCGGCTCATGAGGCCTCCGGTCGACTGTTCTGGGGGGCCAGGGTGTCTAAGGTGTCGCGCCAGGCCAGCAGGCGGGACTCGGCCCATTGCACGGCACTGTCGCTGAGCTTGCCCAGCAGGGCCAGCAGCAGGATGGCGGCCAGCACCAGGTCGGCGCGGCCGGTTTCTCGGCCGTCGGTCAGCAGGTAGCCCAGGCCACGGGTGGCGGCAATCAGCTCGGCGGCCACCATGAACATCCAGGCCAGGCTCAGGCCGTTGCGCAGGCCGGTCAGGACCGCCGGCAGGGCCGCCGGCAGCAGCACCCGGCCCACCAGGGCGGTGGCGCTCAGGCGGTACAGGCGGGCCACCTCGATCAGCTTGCGGTCCACATCGCGAAAGCCCGAGGACACCCCCATGTAGACCGGGAAGAAGGCCCCGATGGCGATCAGCGCCAGCTTGGGCGCTTCGTCGATGCCCAGCCACAGCAGCAGCAAGGGCACCCAGGCCAGCGAGGGGATGGCGCGCAGCGCCTGAAAACTCGGGTTCAGCCAGGCGGCACTGCGCTGCGACAGGCCCACCAGCGCGCCCGCCGCGATGCCCAGGGCGGCCCCCAGGCCATAACCCGCCAGCACCCGGGCCGTGCTGGTCGCAATGTGGCCCAGCAGGCCTTGCGGGCCCAGCTCGATCAGCGTCTGGGCGATCTCGCTGGGCGGCGGCAGCAGGCGGGCGGCGACCCAGCCGGCGCGCACCGACAACTCCCAGGCCAGCAACAAGGCCACCGGCAGGGCCAGGCCCTGCCAGTTCCAGTGGGGGCCTGCACTCGCTGTCGGGGGCTCGGTGGGGGCCTGCGTGGCGTCACGCGTCAGCTCGCCCACGCTGGCCACCGGCGGCAGGTCGGCACACACCAGCAGGGCCGGGTTCCAGCGCCGCCGCGGTGGGTGGCCCACCAGGGCGTCCAGTGCTTCAGATTCGGCCTGCAAGACGTCGATTTCGGTGGATGGGACGGCCATGGGGTAGCCTTTCTGTGGGTGTGACGGGGCCTCAACCGGCCTTGATCACCGATTGGGCGAAGCGGGTGTCGACCAGGTCGGTCACCACCTGGGCCAGCGCCGTGCCGGGCTTAACCAGGCCTTCGGACAACAGGATCGGGGCCGCGCCTTGCAGCGCGGCAATGTGCTCCTGCGAGGGTTGGGGGTTGCTCAGGTCGGTGCGCAGCTTGAGCTGCAGCAGGGCCACTTGCAGGCTCACCTTGGCCTCTTCCGACACGATGCGGGCGGCCTCGGTGGTGTTGGCCAGAATCCATTTGCGGGCGCGTTCGTACTGCGTGATCACCCGGCGCACCGTGTCCGGCTGCTGGGTCAGGAACTCTTCGCGCACGTTCAAAAAGCCGTAGGTGTTGAAGGCCACGTTGCGGTAGATCAGGCGCGAGCCCTGTTCCAGCTCGCTGGCGGCCAGCAGCGGGTCCAGCCCGGCCCAGGCGTCGACCCGGCCTTGCTCCAGAGCGGCCTTGCCGTCGGCATGCTGCAAGGCCACGATCTCCACGTCGGAGCGCTTCAGGCCCACGGTGGGCAGGGCGCGCAGCAGGAACAGGAACGGGTCGGTGCCCTTGGTGGCGGCCACCTTCTTGCCCTTGAGATCCTTCAGCGACTGGATGGGCGAGTCGGCGCGCACGGCCAGGGCCGTCCACTCGGGGCGCGAAAAAATATAGGGCGCCTTGATCGGGTTGCCATTGGCCCGCGACAACAGGGCTGCCAGGCCGGCCGACGAGCCGATGTCCAGGCTGCTGGCGTTCAGGTACTCCAGCGCCCGGTTGCTGCCGGCACTGAACACCCACTTCACCTGGGTGCTGCTTTTGCCCAGGTCCTCTTCAAGCCAGCCAAAGCGCTTGAGCACCAGGCTGGAGGGCGAGTAGTAGGCATAGTCCAGGCGCAGTTCCTTGAGCGGGGCGGCGGCTTGGGACAGCGCGGGCAGCGCCAGCAGGGCGGCGCCGTTCGAGAGCAGGGTGCGTCGTTTCATGGGCAGTGGGCGTGTATGGCGTGTATGGCGTGTGGGGGGGAGGCGGGTTCAGACCCGCGATCATTCGCCAAACCCCTTGCCGGGGCCACGAACGTTTTCGGCTGTGCTTATGCAAAAAACGCGGTGACTTGGGGCTGCTGAAAACTCAGCGGGCCCCGATGGCTCAAGCCACCCTGGCAAACGCCTGCGCCAGATCGGCGATCAGATCGGCCGGGTCTTCCAGGCCGATGTGCAGGCGCACCACGGGGTGCCCGGCCAGACCGCTGGCCTGCCACAGGCTGTGCTCCTGCAGGCGCTCGGGGGCGGCGCGCAGGACCAGGCTTTCGTAGCCTCCCCAGGAGGCGCCAATGCCGAAGTAGCGCAGGGCATCGACAAAGGCGTTGGCCTGGGCCTCGCTGGCCTGGGCGAAGGCAAAGGACACCAGGCCGCTGGCGCCGCTGAAGTCACGCCGCCACAGCGCGTGGCCCGGGTCATCGGGCAGCGCGGGGTAGAACACCCGGGCCACCTGGCGTTGCCCTTGCAGCCATTGCGCCACCTCGGTGGCGTGGCGCTGGTGCTGGGCCAGGCGCACGCCCAGTGTGCGCAGCCCGCGCAGGGCCAGGTAGGCGTCGTCGGCACCCACGGTCAGGCCCAGGGCCTCGTGGGTGGTGGCCAGGCGGCGGGCCAGCTCGGGGCTGTCGACCACCACAATGCCCTGCATCACGTCCGAGTGGCCTGCAATGTACTTGGTGGCGGCCTGGATGGAGAGGTTGGCGCCCAGCGTCAAGGGCTTGTGGAACCAGCCGCCGCTCCAGGTGTTGTCCACCGCCACGGGCACCCCGCGCGCGCGGGCGATGGCGGCCAGGCGTGGCAGGTCCAGCAGCTCATACAGCAGCGAGCTGGGCGATTCCAGATACACCAGCTTGGTGTGCGGCGTGATGCGCTCGGCCAGGTCGTTCGCCTGGGGTGAGAAGTATTCGAGCCGGATGCCCAGGCGCTGCAGCAGGGTCTGATCCACTCGCCGCACGGGCGAGTAGACGCTGTCCGACACCAGGGCGTGGTCGCCCGGCGACAGCAGCGACAGCAGCACCAGGGTGATGGCCGACAGGCCCGAGGGCGCGAGAAACGCGCGGTGGCCGCGCTCCAGATCGGTCACGGCCTCTTCCAGGGCCTGGTGCGTGTCCAGGCCGTGGCGGCCGTACGAGGCCACGCGCTCACCGGCCACACGGCGGTGGTGCAGGTCGGCGTAGGCGGCGGTGTTCTCGAAGCGCACGGTGCTGGTGCGCACCACCGGGATGTTCACCGGCCCGGCACCGCCTTTTAGGGTGGGGGTGCCGGTGTGCAGCAGCCGGGTGGCGTCACGCAGGCCGGCGCGGGGCGTTTCGCTCATGCCACGTCCTTGCTCGGGTGGAACTGGGTGGCGTTGTAGTTCACGATGCTGCCGTCGGCCTGGTAGCCCACGCGGCCGCTCAGGGTTTCCAGTGGGCGGCCGTACAGGTGAAAGTGCAGCGTGGGTTCGGTGCCGGTCACGTAGATGCTGTGGATGTCTTCGCCCAGAAAGCCCGTGGGCGTGCCAGGTTGCACGGTCAGCTCGCGCACCAGCTCCAACTGGCCGCGGCCGGGCTGGCTGCGGTCGTCGGTGCGGCGGTAGATGCGGTTCACCTCCTGGCCTTCCACGGCCACGATCACGGCCCAGGTGGTGTGGTCGTGCGGCAGGGTGGTCTTGCCCGGGTTGATCGAGTTCAGGTACAGCGCCAGCCCGGCGTCGCCATCAGCGGGGTTGAGGCGGTAGCGGGTCGAGGCTTCCACCCCGGCCGACACGGCGGGCGGCGGAAAGTCGGCCCGGCTGAACAAGGCCTTGTCGGCGGCCAGTTGCTCCAAGCGGGCAATGATGACTTTCAGTGTGTCGCGGCTGGGCGGCTGGCCGCCCAGGATCTGGCGCACGTCGGCCAAGGTGGCGTCCACGGCGCTGCGGCGGCGGGCTTCGAGGGGGCTGAGGGTGTCGGACATGAGGGGCTCCTTGAGAGGGGAAGAAAGAAGGGCGTCTGGAGAATGGGCAGGCTTCAGATCGCGAAGCGGAAGCGGTCGATGGGCAGGGCCACCACCTTGTTGTCGGGCGCGTAGCTCTGGGCCCCCAGCGAGGCGCCCAGGGCGCGGCGCAGAAAGGCCCGGGTGCGTTCCTGCTGCGGGTTGCCGAACAGGCGGGCGGCCGGGCCCTGCTCGACGACCAGCCCGGCCTCGGTGAACACCACCTCGTCGCTCACTTCGGCGGCAAAACGCATCTCGTGCGTGACCAGCACGCAGGTCATGCCGTCTTCGGCCAACTCGCGGATCACGGTCAGCACCTCGCCCACGGTTTCGGGGTCCAGGGCCGAGGTCACCTCGTCAAACAGAATCAGCTCGGGCTGCATGGCCAGGGCACGGGCAATCGCCACGCGTTGTTGCTGGCCGCCCGACAGCTCACCGGGGTAGGCGTTCTCTTTATGGGCCAGGCCCACGCGCTGCAGCAACTCGCGCGCCTGGTGTTCGGCCTCGTCCCGCGGGCGGCCGTTCACGCGCACCGGGCCCAGCACCAGGTTGTCCAGCACGCTGAGGTGCGGAAACAGGTTGTACTGCTGAAACACAAAGCCCACGCGGCGGCGCAGCGCGATCAACTCGGCCTCGTGGCGCAGGCGGTCGACCCGTGTGGCACCCACCGTGATGGTGCCCAGCTGCGGGCGCAGCAGTCCGGTGATGCAGCGCAGCAGGCTGGACTTGCCCGAGCCCGAGGGGCCGATGATGGACACCACCTGGCCCGGCAGCACATCCAGGCTGATGCCCTTGAGCACTTCGTTGGCGCCAAACGAGAGGTGGATGTCGCGCAGGCTGACCAGGGGCGTGGGCGCCGCCTTCTGGGGCGGGTTCTTGGGGGCGTCAGTGGCGGGCATGGCGGGCTTCCAGCGCCTGGGTGGCGCGAGCAATGGGGTAGCAATAGGCAAAGAACAGCAAGAGCAGGCTGGCGTAGATCAGCACCGTGAAATCGGTGCGCGACACGGTGTTGCTGGCGATCTGGGCCGCGTCCACCACGTCGTGCACGCCCACCAGCGAGGCCAGCGAGGTGGCCATGGTGATGCTGGCGTAGAGGTTCATCCACGGCGGCAGCATGCGCCGCACGCATTGCGGCAGCACCACCAGCCGGAAGATGTCGCGCCGGCTCAGGGCCAGCGACTGGGCCGCCTCCCACTGGGCGCTGGGGATGGACTGCACGGCGCCGCGAAAAATTTCCGCCACGTTGGCGCTGGCCGGCAGGGCCAGACCCAGCACCACCTTGATCCAGTCCGGAAAGGGCAGGCGCCAGTGGAGCAGCTGCAGCTCGAACGGAAACACATAGGTGCTGAAGTACACCAGCACCAGCACCGGGGCATTGCGGAACACCTGCACATAAAGGCGTGTGCCCCCCCGCACCGGCGCCAGCGTGGACAGGGACAGGGCGCCGATCAGCAATCCGGCCACCGTGCCCAGGGCCATGGCCAGCACGCTGATGCCGATGTTGGCCCCCAGGCCCAGCAGCAGCGTGGGCAGCCACCTGGCCAGTTGCTGCAAGGCCACGGGCGGGCTGGCACTGAACTGGGTCCAGGCGGCCAGGCCCAGCAAGGCGGCTACGGCCGCGGCCAGCCAGGGCCACAGCGGTGCGTCCTGCCCGGCGCCGGGGTGATGGGTGTCATGTGCCATAGCCGGGCATCCTCAAACGGTTTTCCAGCCAGCGGCCGGCACGGCTCACGCCCCAGGTCAGCAGGCCGAAGTACAGCAGGATCAGCAGCAGCAGCTCCAGCACGTTGTCGCGCTGCGTCCAGATCATGATCGATTCGTAGGTCACGTCGCCCACCGCGATGGCCGAGGCCACGGCCGTCATCTTCACCGCGTCCACCAGGTTGTTGACCAGGGAGGGCAGGGCAAAGCGCAAGGCCAGGGGCAGCTCCACCTGCAGCAGCAACTGCCGGCTCGACAGGCCCAGCGAGCGTGCCGCCTCCAGCGTGACCGCAGGCACGGCCTGCAGGCCGGCGCGCAATGCCTCGGCGTGGAAGGCCGCCTTGTGCAGCGCCACCACGATCACCACCCAGGCAAAAGGCGTCAGGGGGTTGCTGGCGCGGCCCTGCAACTGCTGGTTGATCAGCAGGTTCAGCACCAGAAACGCGCAGTACAGCTGCACCAGCGTGGGCGTGTTGCGGGTTAGCTCCACAAACACCCGGGTGGGCCGGCGCAGCCAGGCGCGCGGTGAATTCAGGCCGCTGGCCAGCCCCACCCCGGCCAGCAGGCTCAGGGGCAGGGTCACAGCGCACAGCTGCAGGGTCACCCACAGGCCGCGTGCAAAGGCCTGGCGCTCACCGGCATCGAGCACGAAGGCGTAGTTCAGCCCCAGGGCGCGGGTGGCCTGCACGGCTTCTTGCAGCCAGGATGAATCTGCCATCAGGCGTTCTCCAGGGCCGCATCTGCCGCGGTGGTGTGTTCGGGGTGGGCGGGGCGTTGCGGTTCTTGCGTTTCTTCTAGTCGGCCCAGCGCCCGTTCGATGCGCCGCAGGGCTTCCTGCAATTGCGCGTCGCTGGCCGCAAACGACAGGCGCAGGTAGGGCGAGCGCCCGTAGGCGCTGCCATCGACCACGGCCACGCCTTCCGATTCGAGCAGCCAATCGACCAGATCGGTGTCGCTGTTGATCGGTGCGCCGTCAGGCCGTTGGCGGCCGATCAGGGCCGCCACATTGACGTAGATGAAAAAGGCCCCGGCCGGCGCCAGCGCGCTCAGGCCCGGGATGGCGTTCAGGCCGGTGCTGACCAGGGCGGCACGGCGCTCATAGGCCAGGCGGGCCTGGCTCACAAAGCTTTGGTCGGGGTGGTCCAGCGCGTCGGCCACGGCAGCCTGGGCCACCGCGTTGGCACCCGAGGCGGCCTGCGACTGGATCACCGTCATGGCCTGGATCAGGGCCAGCGGGCCGGCGCCCCAGCCGATGCGCCAGCCCGTCATGGCATAGGTTTTGGAGGCGCCGTTGACCAGCAGCGTGCGGCCGGCCAGGTCGGGGGCCACCTGCAGCCAGTGGGCCGGGGCCTGGGGGCCGAACCAGATGTGTTCGTACACCTCGTCCCACAACACGGCCACCTGGGGGTGGCGGCGCAGCACTTCGGCCAATGCCGCCAGCTCGGCCGCGTCATACACCGCGCCGCTGGGGTTGCCCGGCGAGTTCAGGATCAGCCAGCGCGTGCGTGCCGTGATGGCCTGTTGCAAGGCCTGGGGGCTGAGCTTGAAACCGGTGGATTCATCACAGGGCACGACCACCGGCACGCCGTCATTGACCAGCACCATGTCCGGGAACGAGGGCCAGTACGGGGCGGGCAGGATCACCTCATCGCCCTCGTCGAGTGTGGCAGCCAGGGCGTTGTAGATCACCTGCTTGGCGCCGTTGGCCACCGTGATCCGGGCGGCCGGGATGTCCAGCCCGTTTTCGCGCTGGTACTTGCGGCTGATGGCCTGGCGCAGGCGCTGTGTGCCTGGCGTGGGCGTGTAGCGGGTTTCGCCCCGCTGCATGGCGGCCACGGCCGCCTGCTGGATGAAGCCGGGCGTGTCGAAGTCGGGCTCGCCCGAGGTCAGGGTGATGATGTCGCGGCCCTGGGCGGCCAGGGCTGCGGCGCGGGCGCTGGCCGCCGCCACGGGCGACAGCTTCACGCGTTGCACGCGGCGAGACAGGGCGATGGCGGTCGGGGCGGTGGTGGAGGTGGGGGGCTGGCTCATGGCGGGAGGTCAGTGGGCCGTTCCAGGCAGTGGCTCAGAACGGCGCGTGGTCAAACTGCTTGCGCTGGGCCTTCTGGTTGGCGCTGCGCAGGTAGTCGTCGGGCACACCAAAGCGGCGGGCCAGGGCCAGCGCGCTGCCGCTGCGGTGCCAATCCTGGATGGCCTGGTCCACCCAGGCCACGGTGTCGGTCTCGCCGCGACGTGCCCAGACCACCGTGGGGGAGGGGATCAACTGGTCGGGGGTGGCCAGGCGGTAGTCCTTCCAGGCCGCAGCGCTCTCGCCGTTGAGCGTGTCGTACAGCGCTGGTTGGATGTGCACCGAGGCATCGCAGGTGCCGCCCTTCAAGGCCAGCAGCGACTCGGGAATGCCGCGCAGCCCCTTGACGATGGCGCCGTAGGTGTCTTTGAGCGGCTTGGCGAAGTTGCTGCCCTGCGAGACACAGGCCACCTTGCCGCGCAGGTCTTCCCAGCGTTTGATGGGGCTGTTGCGCGGCACCACGGCGGCACCGCCCACCAGGTTGTACGGGGTGGGCGCAAAGCTCAGGATCTCGTCGCGCTCCTGCGTCCACTGGATGTTGGCGATCAGCAGGTCGACCTTGCCAGCTTGCAGAAACTGCACCCGGGTGGAAGCCACCACGGGCACGGTCTCCAGCTCCACGCCCAGGCGGCGGGCCAGATCGCGAGCCAGTTCGGTCTGGAAGCCTTCGATCTTGCCGGTCTGGGTGTCCAGGTAGCCAAAGGGCGGGCCCACGCCGTCGATGCCGACGCTGAGCTTGCCGCGTTGCTTGATCTTGTCGAGTGTGGCGTCGGCCCAGGCCGGCGCCATGGCCCCGGCCCAGACCGAGCCGATGACGGCCAGCAGGGCCAGCAGGGCCAGTGTGTTGCTGCGCAAAGCCCGGCTCATGGGGCGGCCTTGAACTTGGCCTGCAGTTCGGGCAGCAAGGGGTTGGGCGGCGTGATGCCCAGGCGCTTTTCGGTCTCGATCAGCCAGCCGCTGCGGTGCCAGTCGCGCACCACCTTGTCGACGGCGGCGATGGTGTCGGCCTCGCCCTTGCGGGTCCAGACCACCGAATTGGCCGCCAGCAATTCGGTGGCGATGGGGGCGGCATAGTTGGCCCATTCGGCGTTGCCGCGCAGCAGCGGGTGGATCAGCGTGGCGTCGTGCACGGCGGCCACGCAAGAGCCGCCCTTGAGGGCCAGCAGCGATTCAGAAGCGCCCTTGTAGCCTTGCACCGTGGCGCCATAGTCGTTGGCCAGCGGCTTGGCAAAGCTGCTGCCCTGCGAGACGCACACGGTCTTGCCGCGCAGGTCTTCCCATTGGCGGATGCCGCTGCTCTTGAGCACGGCGGCGGTGCCCCCCACCCGGTAGAAGGGGGTGGGCGCATAGCCCAGGGTCTCGGCCCGCTCGGGGTTGAGTTCCATCGAGGCGATCAGCAGATCCACCTTGCCCGAGATCAGAAACTGCACCCGGGTGGCTGTCTGCACCTGCACCAGGTCCACCTCCACCCCCAGGCCTTTGGCCAGTGCGCGGGCCAGCTCAGGGTTCCAGCCCACCAGCTGCTGGTTGGACGGGTCGATCGAGCCAAAGGCGCTGCCATTCACCAGCACGCCGATGCTGACCTTGCCGCGCTGCTTGATCTTGTCGAGCGTGGCATCGGCCTGCGCCACGGCAGGCAGCAAGGCGGCCACCGTCAGGCCGGCAGCCAGCAGCTTGGAGGTCAGGGGGAGGGCGGTGAGGAATCGGGGCATGGGTTGAATCTGTATTACCAACAAAGGGGGAGCGATGGTGCCTTCACCCCCCAGCGGCTGCCAAGGAACTGTTTCAACTAAGGTTATGCAGATCGACCTGTTCGTGAACAGGGCGCTCAGTCGAGCTGGAACCCGGCCAGTTCATCGGGCTGGCATTGCGCGATCAGCCCGGTCTCCCAGGCCAGGTAGCGGCGGGCTGCCTCCAGATTGCCGTCGTGGCGGTCGTGCACAAAGAACAGGTAGTCGATGGCTTCGGCGTCGCTCGGGCTGTCCGGTGTGGCCTCGGTGGGCAGGCCGGCGGCCAGCCAGTCGGCCTGCAGCGCCCAGTGCACCTGCGTCCAGCCGGCCTCGCTCAAGTCGGCCGCGGCCAGTTGGGCCAGCTCGGCGCTGGGTGCCAGCACCAGCACGGGCAGGGCGGGCTCGGGCGGCGCCGCCTGGGCCAGCGAGGGGCGCACGGCCCAGCGGGCCCCGGCAGCGTGTTGTTGGCGGTAGGCCATTGAGGCCTGCACGTCGATCAGGGCGGGCTGGTGTTGGCTCGTCCAGCCCGGCAGGGCGTGGGCGGTGACTCTGCGCCCGGCGGGTGGCGCCCAGTCGCCGGCTTGGCGCAGGGTGAGTGCGGCATGGATGCCGCCTTCCACCGTGGCGGCTTCATAGCCCATGCGGCGCAACCAGGCCGCGATCACCGGGGCACGCACGTCCTCGTGGTCCAGCAGCAGCACGCGGCTGCGGCGCACGGCCACGCTCTGGTCGGTGGCCTGCAGCAGTTGCCCGCCGGGGGCATGGCGGGCGCCCGCCAAGGTGCCGGCCCGGTACTCGGCCTCGCTGCGCACATCGAGCACATAGGTGCTGCGGCCGGCGTCGTCGAGCCAGGCCTGGGCCTGGGCCACGCTCAGATGGGGGGCGCCGGCGGCCTGGGCATCGCGCCGGGCGGCCGCCTGGGCTGCGGGGTCGGGGTTCACCGGGCCTTGCACCTGGCGCTGGCTGCCGTGCTCCAGCGTGAGGCCGGCCAGGGCCCAGCCCTGGGTGCCGTTCTCCAGGGCCAGCACCGGGTTGGGCAGGCCCAGGTGGCGCAGGATCTCGGCACCGATGATGCTGCGTGTGCGGCCGGCGCAATGCACCACCACCGGGGTGCTGGCGTCAGGCACCTGGCGGGCCCAATGGGCCGCCAGTTCGCCGTTGGGCAGCGACACTGCACCCGGGATGGTCATCTTGCGGTGCTCGGCCAGCGTGCGGCCATCGAGCAGCACCAGGGCTTCGCCGGCCTGCTGGCGGCGGTGCAGCTCGGTGGCCGAGATGTGGGGCGTGTGGTAATGGGCCTCCACCAGTTCGCCAAAGGTCTTGGAGGGCAGGTTCACGCCCTGGAACAAGGTGTAGCCCGCGGCGGCCCAGGCGGGCGCGCCGCCCTGCAGCACATGCACCTGGGTGTAGCCCAGGGCCTGCAGGCGGCGGGCGCCCCGCTCGGCCACGCCGTCGCCACTGTCCAGCAGCACCACGCGCACGTCGAGGCGGGGCAGCAGGCGGCGCGCGTCCAACTCCAGTCGGCTGTAAGGCAGGGGAATGGCAAAAAAGGGGTGGCCTTCACCAAACTGGCCGGCCTCGCGCAGGTCCAGCAGGGCCACCTCCTGGCCGTCGTTGAGCCATTCACGGGTGCGCTCGGCGCTCAGAGTAGCGAGGGGTGGGTGGGCAATGGACATGGGTTTCGCAATGGAGTGGGTGGCAACGAGGCAGGGGTGAAGGCGTCGCAGCGGCGGCATGAAGCCTCAGCCTGCGCCGGCGCGTGAGTGTGAGGCGCATCGGTGCCGGCATGCGGAACAATTTCTTCTTAACAAATGCGAATCCATTTGTTGTTGGCATGGGGGCCGGGCACTCCAATGCCGGCATGCTTGAATCTTTGTCGTCTGTTTTTTCTGCAACCTTGCGTGGCGCATGGCCTGCCATGGGTGGGCCTGCCGCATGAGTGCCGTGCTGCTCGAGTCCGTCGAGGCCCCCGAGCTCACGGGGCGGCCTGAAGCCGCCCCTGAGGTCTTGCGCATCGAACAGCTCACGGTGAGTTTTGGTGAGCACATCGCCGTGCGCGGCCTGGACCTGCAGGTGGCCGCGGGCGAGATGTTGGCGCTGGTGGGTGAGTCGGGCTGCGGCAAGTCGACCACGGCGCTGGCCGTGCTGCGCCTGCTGGGTCCCCAGGCCCGCAGCAGGGGCCGCTTGTGGTTGCAGGGGCGCGATCTGCTGGCCTTGCCCGAGTCGGCCTTGAGCTCGGTGCGCGGGCGCGAAGTGGGCATGATCTTCCAGGAGCCCATGACCTCGCTGAACCCCTTGCAGAGCATCGGGCAGCAGGTGGCCGAGGCGGTGCGCCTGCACGAGCGGCTGCCGCCCGCCGCCCTGCGTGAGCGCGTACTGGCCTTGCTGGCCCAGGTGCGTCTGCCCGAGCCGGCCCAGCGCTACGACGACTACCCGCATCAACTCTCGGGCGGGCAACGCCAGCGCGTGATGATTGCCATCGCCGTCGCGTGCCGGCCCCGTCTGTTGATTGCCGACGAGCCCACCACCGCGCTCGACGCCACCATCCAGGCCGAGATCCTGGCCCTGATCGATGGCCTGCGCCGTGAGCTGGGCATGGCGGTGCTGCTGATCACCCACGACCTGGGCCTGGTGGCCCAGTGGGCCGATCGGGTGGCCGTGATGCACGCCGGCCTGAAGCTGGAGGAAGGCCCCGTGGCCGAGGTGCTGGCCCGGCCCAGCCATGCCTACACCCGGGGCTTGCTGGCGGCCTCGCTGCATGGCAGCCAGGTTCCCCACTACCGGGACACCCGCCTGGCCGAGATCCGTCAGGATGCCGAGGGCGGCTTTCGCGTGGTGCGCCCGCCTGCCCGCCCGGTGCAGGCCTTGCCCGTGGCGGCGCCGGCCTTGCTGGAGGTGCAAGACCTGACCGTGCGCTACGCGGGCCGGGGCGGCACGGCCGCCGTGCAGGGTGTCAGCCTGCAGATCGCGGCGGGCGAGACGCTGGGCCTGGTGGGCGAGTCGGGCTGTGGCAAATCCTCGCTGTCGCGGGCACTGGTGCAACTGGTGGCGGCCGAATCGGGCCAGGTGCGCTGGCAGGGACAGGACCTGTTGGGCCTGTCGCCGCGCGAGCTGCTGCCCTGGCGGCGCCGCATCCAGATGATCTTCCAGGACCCTTTCAGCTCGCTGAACCCGCGCCAGCGGGTGGAGGACATCTTGGGCCACGCGCTGCGCCTGCACGGGGTGCAGCCGGCCCGTGAGCGCGACCGCCGCATTGACGCGATCCTGTCGGACGTGGGCCTGCCGGCCACGGCCCGCCGGCGCTACCCGCATGAATTTTCGGGCGGCCAGCGCCAGCGCATCGGCATCGCCCGTGCCCTGGTGCTGAGGCCCGAGCTGGTGATCTGCGATGAGCCGGTCTCGGCACTCGATGTCTCGGTGCAGGCCCAGGTGCTGAACCTGCTGGTGGACCTGAAGGCCGAGTACGGCCTGTCGTACCTGTTCATCTCGCACGACATCGCCGTGGTGCGCTACATCGCCGACCGCGTGCTGGTGATGCAGGCCGGCCAGGTGGTGGACAGCGGGGCCCACCCCGGCTTCTGGCAGGAGACGCGCCACCCCTACACGCAGCGCCTGCTGGCCTCGGTGCCAGGGGCTGCGGCCGACCCATCGAGCGACCGGCTGCAGGCACGGGCCTGACGCGTTGGCCGACGCGAGCCAGCTCAGGCACGTGATCCCATTCATTTCTTTGACCCACTCCTACACAAGCAAGACACCATGAAATCCGCGTTGAATCCTTTCCTGGCAGGCCTGACCGGCCTGGCCCACGGCTCCCGTCGTCATGCCCTGCACGGCCTGCTGGCCTTGTCTGCCGCAGGTGCCCTCGGCACCCTGGCCACGCCGGCCCTGGCCTTGACGCAGGCCCTGCCCAACACCGAGCAGGGCGCCCAGCGCGGCGGCGTGCTGGAGGCCGTGGTGCACCCCGAGCCGCCTACCCTGGCCTTCTTCATCAACACCTCGACCCCGGGCCGCACCGTGGTGAGCAAGATCTTTGATGGCCTGTTCGACTACGGCCCCGACCTGAAGCCCCGCCCTCAATTGGCCGAAAGCATCGAGGTCTCGCCCGATGGCCTGACCGTGCGCCTGAAGCTGCGCAAGAACGTGCTGTGGCATGACGGCAAGCCCTTCACCTCGGCCGATGTGAAGTTCTCGGCCGAAGAGGTGTGGCGCAAGTACGCGCCGGTGGCGCGCCGCGTGTTCCAGCACCTGACCAAGGTGGAGACGCCGGACGCCCACACCGTGGTGCTGACCCTGGCCAAGCCCACGCCGGTGATCGTCAACGCGCTCGACGTGGTGGGTTCGCCCATCCTGCCCAAGCACCTGTACGAGGGCACCGACATCCCGAACAACCCCTACAACAACAAGCCGGTGGGCACCGGGCCCTTTGTGTTCAAGGAATGGCAGCGCGGCAGCCACATTGCGCTGGAGCGCTTCGACAAGTACTGGCAGCCCGGCCTGCCCTACCTGGACAAGCTGACCTTCAAGATCATCCCCGACGTGGCCGGCCGTGCCGCCGCGCTGGAGACCGGCGCCATCCAGTACGGTGAGCGCAACCCGGTGACCTTTGCCGACGCCGACCGCCTGGCCGCTTCGCCCAACCTGGTGGTGAGCACCGAGGGCTACAACGGCTTTGCCGGCTGGCTGTGGCTGATCCCCAACCTGCGCGACCCGATCCTGGGCAAGCTCAAGGTGCGTCAGGCCATCTTGCACGCCATCGACCGCCAGGCCCTGGTCAAGACGGTGTGGGGCGGCTATGCCGCACCCGCCACCGGCCCGGTGTCATCCCTGCTCAAGACCTTCTACACCGCCGACACCCAGCAGTACCCGTTTGACCGCAAGAAGGCCGAGGCCCTGCTGGACGAGGCGGGCTACCCCAAGAAGGCCGATGGCTGGCGCTTCAAGCTGGACCACGACTTTATCCCCTTTGGCGACGACTACCGCCGCACCGGCGAGTACGTGCGCCAGGCCCTGCGGGCCGTCGGCATCGACGTGACCCTGCGCAGCCAGGACCTGCCGACCTGGACCAAGAACGTGTTTGCCGATTACAACTACCAGCTGGTCAGTTCCTGGGGCATCAACTGGCAAGACCCGCAGCTGGGCGTGGAGCAGCACTATTGGTCCAAGGCCGAATCCAAGGGCACGCCGTGGCAGAACGCCTCGGGCTACGCCAGTGCTGAGGCCGATCGCCTGCTCGAGGCGGCCCAGGTCGAGCGCGATGCGGCCAAGCGCGTGCACCTGTACCAGGACTTCCAGAAGCTGGCGCAAAAAGACCTGGCCCTGCTCAACCTGTTCGAGTTCCGCTGGTTTGGTGTGTGGGACAAGCGCCTGCGCAACGTGACCGACACCTTTGACCACAGCCAGAACAACTTCGCCCACGTGTGGCTGGAGCCCAAGAAGTAAGCCGAGGCCTGCGATGTTGCAACGAATCCTGTGGCGTGCGCTGCAGTTGCTGGGCGTGGTGCTGGCCACGGCGGTGCTGAACTTTGCCCTGCTCAAGGCCTTGCCCGGTGACCTGGTGGACGTGATTGCCAGCGAAAGCGGCAGCGTGTCGGCCGAGTACGTGGCCGAGCTGCGCCAGCTCTACGGTCTGGAGCGCAGTGCGCCGGCCCAGTTGCTGAGCTATGTGGGGCGTGTGCTGCAGGGCGACCTGGGCTACTCGTTCCGTTTTGGTGAGCCGGTGCTGGCCCTGGTGCTGCAGCGCCTGCCGGCCACGCTGTCGCTGGTGGGCGTGGCGCTCACGGTGTCGGTGCTGGTGGGGGTGTTGCTGGGCGTGGCGGCGGCGCGGCGGCCGCATGGCCTGGCCGATGCGCTGATCTCTTCGGCCGCCACCCTGGGTTACTCGGCCCCCATGTTCTGGACGGCGCTGATGCTGATCGTGCTGTTTGGCGTGCGGCTCGAGTGGTTTCCGATTGCCGGGGTGCGTGACATCAGCGCCGGCTACCAGGGCTGGCGGCTGTTGCTGGACCAGGCCTGGCACCTGGTGCTGCCGGCGCTCACGCTGAGCATCTATTACCTGGCCGTGTACGTGCGCCTGACGCGGGCGGCCATGATCGAAAGCCTGGCCGAAGACTTTGTGCGCACCGCCCGTGCCAAGGGGGCGCCCGAGCGCACCGTGGTGTGGCGGCATGCCCTGCGCCATGCGCTGCTGCCGGTGCTGACCATGCTGGGCCTGCAAAGCAGTGCGCTGCTGGGCGGCTCGATTGTGGTGGAGACGGTGTTTGCCTGGCCTGGTCTGGGGCAGCTGTCGTTCGAGGCCATCAAGAGCCGTGACCTGCCGGTGCTGCTGGGCGTGCTGCTGTTCAGCGGCGTGCTGGTGGTGCTGGTGAACGCGCTGGTCGATGTGCTGCAGGCGCGGCTGGACCCGCGCATCCGTGTGACGCGCCGGGCCCCGGCGCAAGGAGTTCCCGCATGAAAGCCTGGTATCTGCAACCTGCGGCCTGGCTGGGCGCCAGCTTGCTGCTGCTGGTGGGGCTGGCCGCCCTGCTGGCCGGCCACCTGTACCCCGGCGACCCGCTGGACATGGTGGGCGCGCCCTATGTGTGGCCCGGCCGCCAGGCCGACACCCCACTGGGCACCGATCTGATGGGGCGTGACCTGGCGGCCGGCCTGGCACATGGGGCGCGGGTGTCTCTGTTGGTGGGCTTCTCGTCGGCCCTGATCGCGGTGGTGATCGGGGTGCTGGTGGGCGCCGTGTCGGGCTTCTACCGGGGGCGCGTGGATGCGGTGCTGAGCCGCATCACGGAGTTCTTCCAGACCATTCCGGCCTTCTTGCTGGCCATCATCCTGGTGGCCGTGCTCAAGCCCACCTTGGGCACCATTGTGTTCGCGCTGGGGGTGACCTCGTGGACCGGGGTGGCGCGCCTGGTGCGGGCCGAGTTCCTGACCCTGCGCGAGCGTGAGTTCGTGAAGGCCAGCGTGGCCCTGGGCGCTGGTGATCTGCACCTGATCTTCCGCGAGATCCTGCCCAACGCCTGGACCCCGGTGATCGTCTCCACTGCCTTGCTGGTGGCCAACGCCATCCTGTCGGAGGCGGGGCTGTCGTTCCTGGGCCTGGGCGACCCGAATGTCGTCAGCTGGGGTTCGATGATCGGCCTGGGCCGCGATGCCTTGCGCACCGGCTGGTACATGACGGCCCTGCCCGGGCTGGCCGTGGTGCTGACGGTGTTGTCGCTGAACCTGCTCAGCGATGTGCTGCATGCCGCCTTGAACCCTCGCCTGAGTCGGGGTCGAGCCCGGGGCTGAGGCCGCGCGACCTCATTCATACCTTGCAAGCGGGCGCAGCCCCCAGCGACCCGTTGCGCACCGCCCCCCTTTTGAACCCCTCACCATGACCCAAGCCAAACACCTGCTGCTCAACGCCTTCAACATGAACAGCGTGGGCCACATCAACCATGGGTTGTGGACCCACCCGCGCGACACCTCCACGCAATACAACACCATGGCCTACTGGGTGGAGCAGGCGCGCCTGCTGGAGCGCGGCCTGTTTGACGGGCTGTTCATCGCCGACATCCTGGGCGTGTACGACAGCTACCAGCAGTCGGCCGATCTGACGCTGCGTGAATCGGTGCAATGGCCCATCAACGACCCGGCCCTGCTGGTGTCGGCCATGGCCGGCGCCACCCAGCACCTGGGTTTTGGCATCACCGCCAACCTGAGCTACGAGACGCCCTACCTGCTGGCGCGCCGCTATTCCACGCTGGACCACCTGAGCCAGGGGCGGGTTGGCTGGAACATCGTCACCGGCTACCTGGACAGCGCGGCGCGCGCCATGGGCTCGCCCCAGCAACTGCCGCATGACGAGCGCTACGACCGGGCCGACGAATACCTGGAGTTGCTCTACAAGCTGTGGGAGGGCAGCTGGGAAGAGGGCGCGGTGCGTCGCGACAAGACAGCCCGTGTGTTTGCCGACCCGGCCCGGGTGCACCAGGTGCAGCACCAGGGGCGGTATTTCCAGTCTCAAGGCTACCACCTGTGCGAGCCTTCGCTGCAGCGCACGCCGGTGCTGTTCCAGGCCGGCAGCTCGGGGCGTGGGCTGCGCTTTGCGGCCCGGCACGCCGAGTGCGTGTTCGTGTCCATCCAGGACCGCGACAGCACACGCCGGCTGGTGCAGCAGTTGCGTGAAGAGCTGCCCCGCGCCGGCCGTGCGCCGGACGACGTGAAAGTGTTCATGGGCCTGACCGTGGTGGTGGCCCCCACCGAGCGCCAGGCGCGCGAGAAGTTCGAGGAGTACCGCCGCTACGCCAACCCCGAGGCCGGCATCCTGCACCTGGCCGCCACCTCGGGCATCGATTTCTCGGCCTATGCCGACGACACCCCGCTGATCCAGCAAAAGCCCAGCAACGGCATCGAAAACACCATTTCGCGCCTGAGCGGTGGCCGGCTCGATTACACCTTGCGCGACCTGCGCGAGGACCTGGCCCTGGGCGGCCGCTACATGACGGTGGTGGGCGACCCGCAGCAGGTGGCCGATCAGTTGCAGCAGTGGGTGGCCGACACCGGCATCGATGGCTTCAACCTGGCGCGCACCGTGTACCCCGAGAGCTTTGCCGACTTCATCGACCTGGTGGTGCCTGAGCTGCAGAGCCGAGGCGTCTACAAGACGCAGTACGCCGAAGGGCCGCTGCGTCACAAGCTGTTTGGGCAGGGGCCGCATCTGAATGCCCGCCACCCCGGCCTGGCCTACCGGCGCTGAAGCAGTTCAAGCGATCAGGCGCTGCGTTTTGAAATCGTCTTTTCTTCTGACCCACACCGACACCCGGAGCCCTTCATGACGAATCCACTGTCTCTTTCCTCTGTCCAAGCCTCCATCGAAGCGCGCCGCCGCTGGTTGCAGCAAAGTCTGGCCCTGGCCGGTTTCGGCGTGTGGGGTGCCGCTGTCCACGCCGCCCCCAAGGAGGCCCCGGGCAGCACCAAGGTGCTCAAGGTGGGCGTGACCACCGGGCCGCATGAGCAGGTGTTCGAGGTGGTGCGCAAGGTGGCCGAGCGTGACTACGGCCTGAAGATCGAGATCGTGCCCTTCACCGACTACGTGCGCCCCAACGCCGCGCTGGACGCGGGGGACCTGGACGCCAACAGCTACCAGCACCGCCCCTTCCTGGCCGCGCAGATCCGAGCCCGCGGCTACAAGCTGGTGGGCTTTGGCGCCACCTGGATCGGGCCGATCGCCATCTATTCAAAGAAGTACAAAAGCCTCAAGGACCTGCCCGAGGGCGCCACCGTGGCCATCCCGAACGACCCGGCCAACGAAAGCCGGGTGTTGCTGCTGTTGCAGAAGGCCGGCCTGCTCAAGCTCAAGCCCGGCATCGATCCGGTGGCCGGGGTCAATGCAACGCCGCGTGACGTGATCGAGAACCCGCGACAGCTCAAACTGCTGGAGATCGATGCGGCCCAGCTGCCACGCACGCTGGACGACACCGACGCGTCGGCCATCAATGCCGACTACGCGAACAAGGCCGGCCTGAACCCGGTGCGCGACAGCCTGCTGGTGGAAGACAAGGACGGCCCCTATGCCTGCCTGATCGCCGTGCGCGAGCAGGACAAGGACCAGCCCTGGGTGCGTCAGCTGGTGAAGGCCTACCAGACCGACGAGGTGCGTGATTTCATCATCAAGACCTACGCCGGCGGGGTGATCCCGGCGTTCTGAGCCGGCGGAGGGTGGCTTTCAGGCCGCCAGCGCCAGCCGCTGCACGCTGCCCACCACTTCAAGGGCGGCGCGGGCGGCTTCCTTGCCCTTGATGCTGAAGTGGCGGTGGAAGTACTTGCGGTGCTCCACGTGCTCATGGAAGTGGTGCGGCGTGAGCACGGCCGAGATCACCGGCACGTTGGTTTCAAGTTGCACCGTCATCAGGGCCTGGACCACGGTCTGGGCCACGAAGTCGTGGCGGTAGATGCCGCCGTCCACCACCAGGGCGCAGCCTGCGATGGCGCTGTAACGGCCACTGCGGGCCAGGCGTTGGGCCTGCAAGGGGATCTCGAAGGCGCCGGGAACGCGGATCACGTCGATCGCGTGGGCGGGCACGCCGTGTTCGCCCAGCTCGGCGATGAAGGCCAGGCGGGCCTGCTGCACGATGTCGGCATGCCAGGCGGCCTCGATGAAGGCGAAGCGGGCGTTGGCAGGCAATTCGATCGGGCCCAGGGTGGAGGCACCGTCAAGAGGGGGAATGGAGAGGTCGGTCAGGCTCATGGTGTGTAGCGAGCGGGCGTGGCTGGCGCTGATGCAGGTTGTGGGGTCACTGGCATCAGGGCGTACGTGCGCCCGCACCGGCCGGCCCCTTGCGGGGGCAGGACGCCATGAGGCACGTGTTCTCTTCACTCCGGACTGTGACCGTCGGCCCCGGAATCACACCGGGTCTGCTGACCCCGGCCACGCGGTGGCGGCCGGGCGCTCGCGGGCTTGTGCGGGCTGTGCCGCCATCACCGCCGGTGGGGACTTTCACCCCGCCCTGAGAACGTTTTGGGTGTTGCGGCTGCAAAGCCTCAACGCAGTCATCTTAAAAGGCCAGATGGCCTGCCGGGCCCTTGCGCTCAGACGGGTTTTGCATATGCATAGTTGCTGCGGCCAGTGGCCCGCGGTGTTGCTTCAGGAGTAGAAGCTGGGCGGCGGCAGTTGCTCGTTGAGCGCCCATTGGCCCAGCTCATTGAGTTTGTAGTCAATGGGGTCGTGCAGACTTTGCGTGCGCAGGTTGCGCCAGAAGCGGTCCAGGCGCAGGGCGCCCTGGGTGGCGCGGGCGCCGGTCACCTCGAACAGGCGGCTGCTCAGGTCCAGCCCATGGCGGCTGCTGGCCACCTTGGCGGTGGACACGGCCACGGCGACCTGGCCCCGTTGCTCGGCCGTGAGCTGATCGCCCTGCTGCCAGGCGGCATCGAACAAGGCCGCAGCCCGCTCGACCAGCAGCCGGCTGCTTTCCAGGCCCACCCAGAACTCGCCATAGTGGGCCAGCACATAGGGGTCTTGCCCCGCTTCACTGACCCCTGACTTGAACCAGGGGCGCGACTCGGTGCGGGTGAAGCGGCGTGCCTCTTCAAAAGCACCCTCGGCCACGCCGAGGAATAGGTGGCTGAAGATCAGTTGCGCCAGCAGCGGCCGCAGGCAGGCCTGGGGCGTGCTGAGCGGGCCGGGCTTGAGCAGCAGCTCGTGCGCATCCACCCGCACCTGGTCGAAGGTGACGCTGCCGCTGTCGGTCTGGCGCTGGCCCATGTTGTCCCAGTCGCCGTGCAGGGTGATGCCGGTGCGCCCCGTGGGCACTGCGGCGATCAGCAGCTTGCCGGTGGCCTCGTCCAGGGCCGAGGCAATCAGCATGTCGGAGTCGGCCGAGCCCGAGCAAAAGCTCTTGCGGCCCGAGAAGGTGTGCCAGCCCGTGTGGTGTTGCACGGTGGTGCGCTTGTCCAGCGGGTTCAGGGCATTGCCCCAGAACCAGCGCTGCTGCACGGTCTGGCTCAGCCAGGGCTGCCACTGGGCGGGCTCGGCAAACAGGCGCACGGTGGCCAGCATCAGGTGGTGAAAGCCGAACACATGGGCCAGCGAACTGTCAGCCTGGGCCAGGCGCCGCACCACGCCCAGGGTGGTGCGCCAATCGGCGCCCAGGCCCCCGAACTCAGTGGGCACCGACAGGGCCAGCAGGCCGCTGGCCCGCAGCGCATCGCGCTCGGCCTGGGGGGTGCCACCGGCCAGGTCTCGCTCGGCCGCGCTGGTGGCGAACTGGCGTGCCAGGGTGTCGGCCGTCTGCAGGGCTTGGTTCAAGGCGGGGTTCTGGCTTGTATGGGCTTCGGGCGGGGGGATGAGGGTCATGAATCGGGTGCGGGGGGCAGAGGGGGCCGGCTTTGGGCACCAGCGTAAACCGGGCTGCGGCATCTGTCGATGCGCGCATGCCCGGGGTCGGGGGAGGCTTATTTGCTGAAGTAGTCGGGCAGGCGGTAACCCGCCCATTGCGGGTTGGCGCGGAAGAACTGCTGGAACTCGGCCGACTGGTAGGCGGCCACGATGTCCTTGGCGAACTTCGCGTTCTGGTTGCTGCGTTTGACGGCCACCACGTTCACATAGGGCTGGGTCATGTCCTCGAGTTTGAGCGCTTCGGTCAGCTTGAGGCCCGAGGCGATGGCGAAGTTGCCCTGCACGGCGGCCAGATCGGCATCGGCCAGCGAGCGCGGTGCCTGGGCAGCGTCCAGGGGCACCAGCTTGAGCTGCTTGGGGTTGGCCACCACATCGCGCTCCGACACACTGGTCGGGTTGACGCCGGGCTTGAGCTGCACCCAGCCCAGGCCGGCCAGGATGTTGAGGGCTCGGGCCGCGTTCACCGGGTCGGCCGGCAGCGTGACGGTGGCGCCGTTGGGCACGGCGGCCAGGCTCTTGTGGCGGGACGAGTACAGCCCCATGGGCGGCGTGGGCACGTTCACGATGGGCACCAGGTCAAAACCCTGGCTTTTGTTGGTCGACTCCAGGTACAGGGTGTGCTGGAAGATGTTGGCGTCGATCTGGCCGCGCTCCACCGCATCGTTGGGTTGCACGCCCTGGCTGAATTCGACGTAGCGGATGTTGTAGCCCTGCTTCTTGAGCAGCGGCTCGATGCCCTTGCTGAAAGCGTCGCGGTAGGGCCCGGGCATGAAGCCCACGCTCAGATCGGTGGCCGCTGCAGTGGCGGGCAGGGCGCTCAGAAACAGGGGCAGCAGCAAGGCGCCCAGCCCGATCAGGCGGCGGGTGGGGGCGTGTGGGGCCAGGCGTGCTGGGGCGGTGCGGCGGATGTGAGGCATGGCGGGTACTCGGGTGCGGGTGTTGGGTGGTGGGCCTGGGCGTCAGGCAAACCGGTATTGCAGCCTGAGCCGGGCCTTGGGCGAAGTGCGATTTCCGCATATCGAGATGCGCTGCGCGTTGGCCTCAGTTTGGCCGGGTCGTCCTGTCCGCTGCCATGGCCTGCAGGCAGGCCGCCGCATCGCCGCGCACCAGCCGCACGCTGCAGGCCAGCATCAGGTTGAGCGGCAGGCCGAAGTCTTCCACCTGGTAGCCCTGGGCGTCGTAAAGCCGGCCATCGGGCCCAGCCTCGTGGGGCACACGTTGCAGCAGCGTGCGGTCGTCATCCACATAGGCCCACACGGGCTTGCCCAGGGCGTGGGCAAAGCCCACTTCAAAGGCGGTGCCCGAGTCGGGTTCCAGCCCCCGAAAGGGGTTGAGGTTGGCCAGCACCGCATCGGCCTGCCGGATGGCGGCCAGGTTGCTCTGCAGGATCCAGTGGGCCAGCGCGGTGCCCTGCAGATCGGGCGGCGGGCTGGGGTCGGTGGGGTAGTGGCCCACAAAGCCGTGCTGGCGGCACAGCTGCTGCAGGGCCAGGCCGTGTTGGGCGGCGTCGGGTCGGAACACGTCAAAGCCGGCCAGGTAGAGGTGGGTGGGGGCGTTCATGGGTGGTTTGGAGACTTTGGCTTGGGGAGCCCTGATGGTCGCCGATACAGCTGGATGCAAAAAGCAGATGCTGGTCTGGTTCTTCTGAAGAACAAAAATATCAATAAAGCTATTTAAGCGGATTTTCGTATGGAGGAAACCGCGATGACGTGAGTTATTTGGCAAATAAGTATCTTAAAAATCAATTAAATTGATAGCAATGCTTGTAAATCATTGTTTTATATCTATGATGAAAAGTGATTTCGAACATTCCTCGACCAAGAGAGACCATCATGAATACCCTGAGACAACTGAAGATTGGCGCCCGCCTGGGCCTGGCATTTGCCGCCGTGCTGTTGCTGCTGGCCTTGCTGGGTGGTTTTGGCATCTACCAGACCAGCCAGGCCAACTTTTATGCCAAGGACCTGGGCACCAATTGGCTGCCCAGCGTGAAGGTGTTGGGTGACATGCGTGCGTCTTTGAACAGGGCCCGTCGCGCTGGGCTGCGCCACCTTTTGGAAGACAGCCCCGAGAGCAAGCAGGTACAGCAAAAGCTGAGCGAAGAAGAGCTACTGCAGAAGCTGCCCAAGCTCTTCGCTCAGTTCGAACCCATGATCGTTTCTGCCGAGGAAAAACAGGCTTTCGAGAAGGTACGCAGCAATTTCGAGGAATGGCATGGCCTGGAGAAGAAACAGCTGCAGCTGTCTTCTGGCGGCGCAAGCGATCAGGACGCCGCTCGGAAGATGGCGGTGGGTGACAATGCACGGGCTTTCTCTGCGGTCACCGCGGGGATAGAGAAGATCGTCACCATCAATGTCGAAGGCGCGGACAAGTCGACCGCAGCGGCGGCGGCCAGCTACCAGCAGGCTTTGCTCGTGTCGGGTGGCATGATCGCTCTGGCGGTGCTGATGGGGGGCGTGCTGGCCGTGCTGGTCACCCGCTCCATCACGCAGCCCCTGAGCACCGGCGTGATGGTGGCCGAGGCGGTGGCCCAGGGCGACCTGACCTCGAAGTTCGACATCCAGGGCCGCGACGAGCCCGCCAACCTGCTGCGCGCCCTGCAGCACATGAACGACCGCCTGGTCGACATCGTGGGGCAGGTGCGTCTGAGCAGCGACAGCATTGCCACCGGCTCGGCCGAGATCGCCACCGGTAACGCCGACCTGAGCCAACGCACCGAGCAACAGGCCAGCAACCTTGAAGAGACGGCGGCCTCGATGGAAGAGCTCAACAGCACCGTCAAGACCAACGCCGACACGGCGCAGCAGGCCAACCGCCTGGCCAGCGAGGCCACGCAGGCGGCAGAGCAGGGCGGCGCCGTGGTGGGCCGGGTGGTGGCCACCATGCAGGACATCTCGGCCTCGTCGAAGAAGATCTCGGACATCATCGGCGTGATCGATGGCATTGCGTTCCAGACCAACATCCTGGCGTTGAATGCCGCCGTGGAAGCGGCCCGAGCCGGTGAACAAGGCCGGGGCTTTGCCGTGGTGGCCAGCGAGGTGCGCAGTCTGGCTGGTCGTTCAGCAGAGGCTGCCAAGGAGATCAAGAGCCTGATCAGCGCCAGTGTCGAGAAAGTGGAGAACGGCACCACCCTGGTCGACGAGGCCGGCCAGAGCATGGAAGGCATCGTGGACCAGGTCAAGCGCGTGAGCCAACTGATCAATGAGATCTCCAGCGCCTCGATGGAACAGAGCAGCGGCATCAGCCAGATTGGCGACGCGGTGAACCAGCTCGATCAGGTGACGCAGCAGAACGCGGCCTTGGTCGAAGAGAGCGCGGCGGCCGCCGACAGCCTGAAGAACCAGTCGCAGCGCCTGGCCGAGCTGGTGTCGGTGTTCAAGATCGACGGCCAGCCCAGCCGGGTGGGGCAGGCCAGCGCTGCACCGCTGCCTTCGCGCCAGTTCAACAAGGCGCCGGCCATTGCACCGCTGCCCAAGGCCACCGCACCCAGAAAGCCCAGTCTGGCGAAGGCGCCCAGCCCGGCGCTGACCAGCTCGGCCAGGTCGACCGCCGGGGGCAATGAAGACTGGGAGTCGTTCTGAGTCAACGCTCAGCGCCACCCAGTTGGGTGCCAGCGCTGGCGTGGATAATGGGTTTCCCGGCGCCCGCCTGCCTGCTGGCAGGGGCGCCTGCATGTGCAACGCGTGGCTCTGTGACCTGAATCCACCACGCCAACACCGAGGCGGGAAAATGATCAAACTGCTGATCGTCGACGACCAAGAGGACATCCGCCAGCTCCTGCGCATGGCCACAGAAGGCGTGGCCGAGGAGGTCCATGAGGCTTGTGACGGCCCACAGGCCCTGGCCCTCTGGGAGCAAAAAAAGCCGGACATCATCTTGCTGGACGTGATGATGCCCGGCGGTATGTCGGGCTTCGATGTGTGCCGGGCCATCCGCGCCAGGGGCGGCCCGCAACCCAAGATCATCATCGTCAGTGCCCGCGAGCGCCTGGACCATCACTACGAAGGTTTCGAGGCGGGCGCGGACGAGTACCTGATCAAGCCATTCAACCTGATGACCCTGGTGAAGCTCATCAAGGAGCTGGCACAAGAGCTGCAGCGGCAGGCGCACTGAGCCCGCCGCGCATCGCTGGCGAAGGCTCAGACGCCGCCCTGATCCAGCCCGTGCTTGCGGATCTTGTCGTGCAAGGTGGTCTTGGCCACGCCCAGGGCCTCGGCGCTGCGCGCCAGGCTGCCGCCATGGCGGCGCAGGGCGTCTGCAATCAGGGCCCGCTCAAAGGCCTCGACCGTGCCGGCCAATGGCTGGGCCGTGGCCGGGCCGGTGGCGCCTGAAAACGGCGGCGAGCCTGCTTCGATGCCCAGCACGCAGCGCTCGGCCACGTTGCGCAGCTCACGCACATTGCCGGGCCAGGGGTAGGCCATGAGCTGGCGCATGCGCTCGGCGCTGGTCTCGGGGGCCGAGCGCTGGTGCCGGGCGGCACCTTGCAGCGCAAAGTGTTCAAACAACAAGGGAATGTCTTCGCGCCGCTCGCGCAGCGGCGGCAGGGCCACGGTGGCCACGCTCAGCCGGTAGTACAGATCAGCCCGGAAGCGGCCCTGGTCGGCCAGGGTCAGCAGGTCGGTCTTGGTGGCGGCGATCACGCGGCAGTCGATGGGGATCAGCGTGTTGGAGCCCAGGCGCTCCAGCGTGCGCTCCTGCAGCACGCGCAGCAGCTTGATCTGCATGCCCAGCGGCATGCTCTCGATCTCGTCGAGGAACAGGGTGCCGCCGTTGGCGTGCTCGATCTTGCCGATGCGTTTCTTGGCCGCGCCGGTGTAGGCCCCGGCCTCGTGGCCGAACATCTCGCTGTCGAACAGGGTGTCGGGCAGGCCGCCGCAATTGATGGCCACAAAGTTGCCCTGGCGGCGCGGGCTGGCCTCGTGCAGGCAGCGCGCCACCAGCTCTTTGCCGGTGCCGGTCTCGCCCTGGATCAGCACATCGGCCGCGCTGCTGGCCAGGCCGGCCAGCATCTGGCGCAGGCGTTGCATGCCGGGTGCCTGGCCCAGCAACTGGCCTTCGATGGTGTCGCGCTGGGCCAGTTGGCGGCGCAACTCGCGCACCTCCAGCACCAGGCGACGCTTCTCCAGCGCGCGGCGCACCGCACCCACCAGGTACTCGGGGGCGAAGGGCTTCTGGATGAAATCGTGGGCGCCGTCTTTCATGGCCTGCACGGCCATGGCAATGTCGCCGTGGCCGGTGATCAGCACCACGGGCAGCTCGGGGTCCAGGGCCATCAATTCGCGCATGAAGGCCAGGCCGTCGCAGCGCGGCAGGCGGATGTCGCTGACCACGATGCCGGCAAAGTCGGGCCCCAGGCGTCGTCGCGCCGCCTCGGCGCTGCCCACGCTGTCGCAGGCAATGCCTTCGAGTTGCAGTGCCTGCTCGCAACCCAGCACGATGTCGGGGTCGTCTTCGATGATCAGGACTTTGAGGGCATCAGTCATGGGGGGGGGGCTCATTGTGTCAGAGGGCTCGTCGGGGGCCCTGGGCAGTTCCAGGGTGAACACGGCGCCGCCCTCGGGGTGGTTGGCCCCGCTCAGGCTGCCCTGGAACTCGCGCACGATGCCGGCCGACAGGGCCAGGCCCAGGCCCAGGCCCACGCCGGCCTCCTTGGTGGTGAAGAAGGGTTCGAACAGGTGGGCCTGCACGGCCTCGGCCAGGCCGGGGCCATGGTCGCGCACCTGCACCTGCACCCGGTCGGCCTGCTGGCTGCAGCGGATGTCGATGCGCGGCCGCTCGGGGGCGTGCACCGCGTCGAGCGCATTGCCGATCAGGTTGATCAGCACCTGTTCCAGTCGGTTGCCGTCGCACAGGGCCACCGGACAGGGGCTGCTGGCGGGGCACTGGAGGGTGGCGTGGCTTTCGGCGAGGCGGCCTTCGAGCACGGCCAGGGCATTGGCCACCGCCTGGTCCAGCGGCACGGGGCGGCTGGCCACGGGCGACTTGTGGGCAAACGAGCGCAGTTGCCCGGTGATGCGGCCCATGCGGTCGGCCAGCTGGGCCATGCGTTCGAGGTTGGTGCGGGTGGTGGCCAGGTCGCCCCGCTCCAGAAAACGCAGGCTGTTGCCCGACAGGGTGCGCAGTGCGGTCAGGGGCTGGTTCAGCTCGTGCGCAATGCCGGTGGAGAGCTGGCCGATGGCGGCCAGCTTGCCGGCCTGTACCAGCTCGTCCTGGGCGGCACGCAGGTTGGCCTCGGTGCGGGTGCGCTCCGTCACCTCGGCCTGCAGTCGGTGGTTGCTGGCCCACAGGTCGGCCGTGCGCTGCTCCACCTTGCGCTCCAGCTCGTCGTGGGCGGCCTGCAGGGCCTCGCGTGCGGCCAGCCGGTCTTTCAGGTGGCGGCGGCGTTCGTTGAGCATCAGGCCCAGCACGAACAGCAGGGCCGCGCCAATCAGCGCGATCAGGGCGTGGCTTTGGGCAATCTCGTCCACCTGTTCCAGGTGCGAGAGCACGGTCAGGGTCCAGGGGGTGCCGGGCAAGGCCCGCGACTGTGCCAAAAAGCGGCCCGCCACGGGGTAGACCGAGACCATCTCGGGGCGCTCTTTCGCGATGCTGACCAGGCGGGCGCCGTGCTCCAGCTCGCGCAGCTCACGCAGGCCCAGGGGCTTCAAGGCGCGGCGGTTGTACTGCTGGGTCTGGTCGAAGGCCTTGGCCGTGGCCTCGTCCAGCGTGCGCAGGGTGGTGAACTTCCAGTCGGGCACCGAGCCCAGGATGACCACGCCGTTCTCGTCGCTGACCAGAACCGGGGCCTCCACCGTGGTCCAGGATTGTTCGAGCTGGTCCAGGCTGACCTTGATCACGGCGATGCCCTGGGTGCCGTGGGCATCGACCAGGGTCGAAGCCAGGTAGTAGCCCGGTTCACCCCGGGTGGTGCCGATGCCGAAGAAGCGGCCGCTGCCCTGGGCCACGGCATCGCGGAAATACGGGCGAAACGACAGGTTCTCACCCAGGTAGCTGTCGGCGCGGCGCCAGTTGCTGGTGGCCAGCACCAGGCCCTGGGGGTTGATCACATAGATGGCCAGGGTGCCGGCCCGGTCGTTGAGCTGCTCCAGGTAGGCATTGACCTTGTTCGGTGGCTTCTGGCCTGCCGGGTGGGCCAGCAGGTCCAGCACCTCGGCCTGCAGCTCCAGGGTGCCGGGCAGGAAGGCGTATTTGCCGATCTCGCGCTCCAGGCTGGCGGCATACAGGTCCAGCCGGTGCAGGCCGGTGGCCTGCATTTCGGCCAGGCCCAGGCGCTGTGCCACCTGGTAGGCGCCCAGGCTGCTCAGGCCCATCAGGGCCAGCAGCAGCAACAGGATGGGGGCAAAGCGCGGTGCACGCTGCAGGTGGCGTGCAAGGGTGCTAAAGAGATACTTTGGGGGCATGGGCGGCTGGCGGAGATGGTAGCAGTGCCGCCAGCCCCCGGGGGCTGGAGGGCCTCAGGCGCGGGCGGCCACGGCGCTGTCGTCACCTTCCACCGGCAGCGCTTCTTCGGCTTCGGCCAGGGCCGGGTCCACGGGCGAAATGGCGCCTTCCCACTTGGCCACCACGGCGGTGGCAATCGCGTTGCCCAGCACGTTGGTCATGGTGCGACCCATGTCCAGGAAGTGGTCGATGCCCAGGATCAGCAGCACGCCCGCTTCAGGCAGCTTGAACATCGGCAGCACGGCGGCCACCACCACCAGCGAAGCGCGTGGCACACCGGCAATGCCCTTGCTCGACACCATCAGCACCAGCAGCATGGTGATCTGTGCGCTCAGCGGCATGTCGATGCCGTAGGCCTGGGCGATGAAGATGGCCGCGAAGGTGGTGTAGATCATCGAGCCGTCGAGGTTGAACGAGTAGCCCAGCGGCAGCACGAAGCCGGTCACGCGCGGGCTCACGCCAAATTTCTCAAGCTGTTCCATCAGCTTGGGGTAGACCGATTCGCTGCTGGCGGTGGAGAAGCCGATCAGCATCGGTGTGCGCACCAGCTTGACCAGGCGGAACACATCGCGGCCCAGCACCAGGTAGCCTGCAGCGATCAACACCAGCCACAGGGCGGCCAGGGCCAGGTAGAAGCTCAGCATGAAGCGGCCGAACACGCTCAACATGCCAATGCCCTGGGTGGTGATGGCGCCGGCCACGGCACCGAACACGCCCACGGGGGCAAAGCGCATCACGTAGTCGGTGACCTTGAGCATCACGTGCACCACCTCGTCGAGGGTGGCCACCAGCGAGCGGGCGGCCTGGTTGTGCAGGTGCCCCAGGGCCAGGCCGAAGAACAGCGAGAACACCAGGATCTGCAGGATCGAGTTGCTGGCCATCGACTCGACGATGCTCTTGGGGAACACCTGGGTGATGAACTCTTTGAGGTTGAGCGATCCGGTCTTGAGCTGGGTGCTCGTGCCCGCATCGGGCAGCGGCACGCTCAAGGCGGCGCCGGGCTGCAGCAGGTTGGCAATCACCAGGCCCAGCAGCAGCGAGACCAGCGAGGCGCTCAGAAACCAGCCCACGGCGCGGGTGCCGATGCGGCCCACGGCCTTCGAGTCACCCATGTTGGCCAGCCCGGCGGCCAGCGTGGCAAAAACCAGCGGCGCAATGATCATCTTGATCATGCGCAGGAAGATGTCGGTCAGGATGCTGAAGTAGCCCGCGATGTCTTTCGCGGCTTCGGGGCTGGGTGCGTATTCATGGCAGGCATAGCCGACCAGCACGCCCAGGACCATGGCCAGGATGACCAGGGTGGTCAAGCGATTGAGTTTCATGTTGTTTTCCGATGGATGCGATCTGTCGTCCGAGGGGGCGGAAATCCCTGTCGACCAGGCCGCACCCAGCCCACGCCCGGCCACCCGTTGAAGGGGGCGCTGCGCGAATCGGGTCAGTTCTTGTCTCCAGGAAATTCAGGGCCACGCCAGGCGCAGCCGCCTTCTGTTTTGCACGGAGCGTGCCAGTCCTTGCCGGGCCCAAGAGGCTTGATTTGAAAGGGGAATTTCAGACCCAGTCAGCGATGGCGGTCGGATTTCCGAATCCGCTGCCCCGGGAGCGTTCGGAAATCCGAATGCTGCCAGCCCTGCAGGTTCAGGCTCAGGGCAGACTGGTGACCCTGTTTCGACCCGCGGCCTTGGCCTGGTACATGGCACTGTCGGCGCGTTGCTGGAGGGTTTGCAGGTCGACATGGCCGTCAGGGCTGTGGGCCACGCCGATGCTGGCCGTGATCAGCAGCGAACGGCCGCCCACGTCGATCGACAACTGCTCGATGCTGCGTCGCAGGTGCTCGGCCACCCGCAAGGCCTGGCTCAGGTCGGTCTGCGGCAACAGCACGCCGAACTCCTCACCGCCAATGCGGCCCACGATGTCGTTGTGCCTGACGCCCATTTGCAATGTCTTGGCCGCGGCCTGCAGCACCTTGTCGCCTGCCGCGTGGCCATGTTCATCGTTGACGCGCTTGAAATGGTCCAGATCCACGAAAAGCACGGAGTAGCCATGCCCGGCCCCGGCACCGCCCTGGATCGTGGCCTCACTCTGGGCCAGGTAGGCGCGGGCGTTGTACACGCCCGTCAGCGCGTCGCGGGAGGCGATCCTGAGCAGCTTGATGTTGTACTTGCGCATGCGCGAAAAGTACGACACCGAGCGATCGCCAAACACATGGAACATCACACTCATATACAGCACCGCCAGCAGCAAGGTGGCTTGTGCGATGCCGGAATAGGGGCGGGCCAGCCAGGGGTTCAAGCCCAGCACAATCACAAGCGAGAGCCCCGTCATGGCCCAGCCGCTGCGCGGCCCCAGCAAAATGAAGACGCCCGGGATGTTCACCATGAACCACAGCAGGCGCAACTCATCAGCAGGCACGAAAACCAAGGCCGAGGTGTATTCCAGCATGCAGATCGCCTCATAGGTCCAGGCCACGGCGAGAAAACGCTCGGGCCGTGAGCGCAATGCGCCCCAGCAAGCCAGGGCCAGCACGGTGAAAACCGTCATCGAATAGACGTGGGGGCCTTCCAGCGGGTTGATTCTGAGCCCATGGGCTGCCACCAGCGCGGCGGTGAACGCCGCCGCCGTCAGCATCAGCGCCAGCAGAAATTTGTACTGGAACTCGCGCAGCTCCTCACTTTCCTGGAACTGGACACGACCAAAGACAAAGCGGGCGAGCGCGGATTTCAGAGCGGTCAAGTCAGTCATGGTGCAGGGCTGTGTGGGGTGTTCGCGCTGAACGGTTGCGTGTACAGGAGACCTTTGAAGGGATCGCGGACCGGACTCAGGCGCCGCGCGCCACGTCCAGCCGCGTGAGCAGCCCGGACCCTGTCGGCGGCTTGTTCTGCAGGGGGACCGTCAATCGGAACAGCGTCGGGAGCGTCTTTGCTTTGTCACGGAAGTGGCCGTCGGGGAGATGGGGATGATTATCCGATGGCGCGCCAATCCAGGCCTCGCGTTGGGTCCGCCCCGGGGCGGTATCGCCCCGAGAGCGACCGCGTGCTCAGGGGGGGGCACTGCATCAGCGCTGTCTGTCGGCCCGTGTTTGCCGCATGATGAGCCCTCTTGTTGCATGATCTGCCTGCCATGAGCTCCTCTGTCCGACTCGCCAACCCCTCTTTGCTGCCCGGCCGCCCCGGGCCAGACGCCGGCTTTGCCGCCCCTTACGAGATGCTGGCCGCCTGCCATGACAAGGTGCAGCGCATGCTCGACCTGCTGGAGCGCCTGCAGGCCCACCTGCGTGAGCAGGGGCCTGACAGCCAGGCTGCGCAGGCGGCACGCGACGTGATGCGCTACTTTGACCTGGCCGCGCCGCTGCACCATGAAGACGAGGAGCGGCATGTGTTCCCGCTGCTGTTGCACAGCGGCAACCCGGCCTGGGTGGCTCTGGCTGGGCGATTGCAGCAGGAGCACCGCGACATGGCCCCGGCCTGGGCGGCGCTGCGCCAACAGCTTGAACGGGTGGCTGCGGGTCAGGGCCAGTCGCTGCAGGCTGAGGGCTTTGCCAGCCTGTACCGCGCCCACCTGCGGGCCGAAGACGAACTGGCCTACCCGGCCGCTCTCCGCCTGGGCAACGCGGTATTGAGCGCTGAAATGGGCCGCGACATGATGCAGCGGCGGGGCTGGCCTGGGGTTTGAGACACCCGGTCATCCCGGTCACGTGGGTGAATAAAAACAGGCCCGCCTCGCGTGGGTGGAGTCATGTCTGTCAGCTTTTGAGAAACTGAAAGAAGAGGCTGTCAGGCATGAGACGAGGCAGGCCCCTGAAACTGGGCCGAGCGCGTGCCGGCTTACAGGCGGGCCAGGACCATGCCCAGCGCCGTCAGCACCGAGACGCTGAAGATGCCCACCCCCACAGCCCGCCGGCGGTTCATCTGCACCCACAGGATCACGCCCGAGATCGACAGAAAGACCATGCTGCCCGCGATCGTGTCGACCAGCAGGATCCAGGGCACGGTCATGCCCGTGCCCTTGTGCAGATTGGTCAGCGCAGCGATGAAGCCGTGCTGTGTGGTGTTGATGCCGACCGAGCGGTTGCCCTTCCAGTACTCGACCTGCACGGTCTCGTGCGGGCCGCCGAAGTTGAACACCCAGCGCTCCGGCTGGCGCGGTGTCTCACCCTGGTTGGCGCCTTTTTCGGCCCAGGGCAGGGCTTTGGCGGGGTCGATGCGCACGCTATTGGGCGGGCCCGATAAGCCCAGCGCGGGGGCCAGCCATTGGCCCATGGCCTCGGGGGTGTTGGGGGGCGGGTCGGCCAGCGCCATCTGGGCATGGCTTTTCTGCTGGTTCAAGGGCAGCTTGAGCACGGCCCGGTGGTTCAGCCAGATGCCGCTCAGGCCAAAGACCAGGCCCAGCAAGGCGCCCCACAGCCCTATCCAGCCGTGGGTCTTGCGCACCCAATGCACAAAGCGCGAGTAGGTCTGGTGGCGGCGTTTGGCGCGGGCGGCGTCTGTCGGCGGGTTCTTGGCGCTGGCTTCTTGGGTTGTCATGGCAACAGGGCGTGGGTGGGGTGGGGCCTGGCTCGGTGCGTTCCTGTCAAGGGGGCAGAGTACCGTTCAAGCATCAAATGATAACTATTATCATCTAATGAAAAGACCCATGAGAGAGAAGTGTCCTTTTTGAATGTGTCGCAAATAAGAATAAATCTCATCTAGAATGCAAACAACGCCGCTGCAAAAGCCCGGCGCCAAGCCCCTCGCACCTGCGCCCGCCCGGCCGTTGTGAGCCACCGGGGCTTTGAATCGTCACACCCTCTGCACCAGCAAGCGCTTGCCAGCCAGTGCCTAAATTCAGTTTTAGGAACCACCATGCTGCGCAAGAAGAAGATCGCGCTGGCGCTGGGCCTGGTCTGGGGCTCGGCCCCGACCCTGCTGCTGGCCCAGTCCACTCCGCCGACACCGGCCGAGACCACCCGCCTCGATGAGGTCACCGTCAGTGCCACCCGCTCGGAGCGCCGGGTGGACAAGGTGCCCGCCACCGTGACCGTCACCCCGGCCGCCCAGATCGAGCAGAGCGGCGCCCGCGACATCAAGGATGTGTTCCGTGATGAGCTCGATGTGTCCGTGCGGGCCGCGCCCACCCGCTTCACCGCCGCAGGGGCTTCCACCGGGCGGGCCGGCAACGAGGGCATCAACATCCGGGGGCTGGAGGGCAACCAGGTGCTGATGCTGGTCGATGGCATCCGCGTGCCCAACAGCTTCTCCTTCGGCTCGTTTGCCTCCGGCCGGGGTGACTACCTCGATGTGGATGGCATCAAGACCGTCGAAGTGCTGCGGGGCCCGGCGTCCACCCAGTTCGGCAGCGATGGACTGGCCGGTGCGGTCAGCTTTCGCACCCTCGACCCGGGCGATCTGCTCAAGCCGGGGCAGGCCGTGGGGGGCTTTGCGCGCTCCAGCTATGCGTCGGTGGACCGGTCCTGGTCCAACACGCTGGGCGTGGCCGGCGCCGATGAGCGTTGGCAGGGCATGCTGCTGGGCAGCTACCGCCAGGGCCACGAGGTGGGCAACCAGGGCAGCAACGGTGCCTTGAACGCCAACCGCACCACCCCCAACCCGGTGGACTACAACAACCGCTACCTGCTGGGCAAGGCGTCTCTGAAGATCGACCCGACCCAGCAACTGGGCTTCACCTTCGAAACCCAGAAGCGCAAGCAGGACACCGAGGTCTACTCGGCCCGGGCCGTGCCGCCGCTGAGCTCGACCAGCGTCATCGATCTGGACGCGCGCGACCACATCGAACGCAACCGCCTCTCGCTGGAGCACAGCTTCAACGACCTCAACGCCCTGGGCATTCAGCGCGCCGAAACCCGCCTCTACTGGCAAGACGCCAAGGTCAGCCAGTACGGCGCCGAAGACCGCTACACCGCAGCCGACCGAACCCGTGACACCCGCTACCGCAGCAAGGTGGCCGGCTTCTCGACCCTGCTCGAAAGCAATCTCACGGGCTGGCTCAACCAGCGCCTCACCTATGGTGCGGATTGGAGCCGCAGCAAGATCAGCGGCGTGCGCGATGGCACGGTGCCGCCCTTTGGCGAAAGCTTTCCGACCAAGCCCTTCCCGGACACCGACCACGTGCTGGCCGGCGCCTTTGTGCAAAGCGAGATCCAGGCCGGGGCGTTCAGCATCGTCCCGGGCCTGCGCTTCGATCACTACAAGCTCTCTCCGTCCACCGCGGGCTACAGCGGCACGGCGGTCAGCCTGTCCGGCCAGGCCGTCACGCCGCGCCTGGGGGTGGTGTGGCAATGGGCGCCTGCCTTCGCGCCTTATGGCCAGTGGGCCAAAGGCTTTCGGGCCCCCACGCCAGACCAGGTCAACAACGGTTTCAGCAACCTGGCGTCGGGCTACACCACTGTCGGCAATGCGAATCTGAAAGCCGAGCACGCCGACAGCCTGGAGCTGGGCTTTCGCGGGCGGCTGGAGCGGGTGCGCTACTCGGTGGCGGCCTTTGACAACCGCTACCGCGACTTCATCAGCCAGCAGGCTGTGGGGGGCGCCGGCACGGCGGCCAACCCGACGGTGTTCCAGTACATCAACCTGGCCAATGCCCGCATCCATGGGCTGGAGGCGCGCTCGGAGTGGGCCCTGGACCGGGGCTGGACGGCCACCGCCGGCTTCGCCTACGCCAAGGGCCACAGCGAAGCCAAGGGCGTGAAGACCCCGCTGGACACGGTGCAGCCCTTCAAACTGGCCCTGGGGCTGCGCCACGAGCAGGCCACCTGGGGGGCGCGTGCCCAACTGGTGCACAGCGCCGGCAAGGCCAGCAGCGACATCTCCACCGGTGCAGCGCAGTTCTCCCCACCGGCCTACAACGTGCTGGACCTGGGCTGGCACTGGAAGCTGCGGCCCCAGGTGACCCTGAACGCCAACCTCAACAACGTCTTCAACGCGAAGTACTGGCGCTGGTCCGATGCCAGCGGCCTGGCCGCCAGCAGCACGGTGGCCGATGCCTACACCGCACCCGGGCGCAATGCCCAGGTCTCCGTTCGTTACGACTTCTGAAGAAAGGACGCGCCGTGTCTCAAACCATGCCTCAGCCCACCGACCTTTTGGCCGTGATGGACGAATGCCGCCGTTTCCCCGGCCTGTTCCAGAGCCTGCACCTGGCCACCTGCAACGCCGACGGCGAGCCCGAAGCCAGCTACGCGGCCTATGTGGAGCACCAGGGCTGTTACTACGTCTACACCAGCGAGCTTTCGGCCCACACCGCCAACCTGGCGGCCCGTGGCCGCTGTTCGGTGCTGTTCATCGAGAGCGAGGCCCAGGCCAAGCACCTGTTCGCTCGGCGTCGCCTGACCCTGCAGTGCGCCGCCGCTGAGTGCCCACGGGGCAGCGCCGAGTTCGACCTGATCCTGGACCGGTTTGTGCAGCAGTTCGGCGGTTTCATGGCGATGCTGCGCAAGCTGAGCGACTTCCACCTGTACCGCTTGCGGCCACTCAGTGGCGCGTATGTCGCGGGCTTTGCCCAGGCCTACACCCTGGGGGGCGAAGGCCTGAGCGAGATCCGGCACCGGCGCGAGCAAGGCCACCGCAGCCCCGATCAGGCCACGGCCGTGGCCCTGGACGCAGCGGCGCAGTGACGCCCGCAGCCCTTGCATCTCTGGCATCCCCCGCATTCCTCCCATTCCTCCCATTCGGCACTGCATTCACAGCACCTCGGCCCACTCTTCAGGAGCTTTCATGAACGCTTCCCCCCAGTCCCTCCGGGATTCATTTCACCTGCTGCGCGGCGACGGCAAGGCCCGACACCGCGACATCGCCCAGCAACTGCGGGTGTCCGAGGGCGCGTTGATCGCGGCGCACACCGGCACGCCGCCCGACGACCCGCAGACCCTGCTTCAGGCCACGCGCCTGCGCCCCCAGTGGCCCGCCATCGTGCAGGCCTTGCCGAGCCTGGGCGAGGTCATGGCCCTGACCCGCAACGCCTCTTGCGTGCATGAGAAGACCGGCTGCTACCGGCAGCCGAGCTTGCATGAGCAGGTGGGCCTGGTGTTGGGCCCTGACATCGACCTGCGCCTGTTCTACTCGGCCTGGGCCCACGGCTTTGCCGTGCAGGAGCGCACGGGCCAGGGCCTGCAGCGCAGCCTGCAATTCTTTGATGCCACCGGCATGGCCCTGCACAAGGTGTTTCTGCGGCCTGCCAGCGATGTGGCGGCCTACGCCGAGCTGGTGCAGGCCTGGGCCGACCCCGACCAGACGGCCCGCCTGGGCATGCAGGCATCGGCGCCACGCGAGCCCGAGCGGGCCGATGCCGACATCGACGTGACCGGCCTGCGCCAGGCTTGGGGCGCCTTGCGCGACACCCACGATTTTGCGGGCCTGCTCAAGGCCTTCGGCACCACCCGCACCCAGGCCCTGCGCCTGGCCGAGCCTCGCTTCGCCCAGGCCGTGCAGCCCGAAGACTGCCAGGGCCTGCTGCAAGCCGCGGCGGCACAAGGCGTGGCGATCATGGTCTTTGTGGGCAATCCGGGGGCCATTCAGATCCACACCGGCCCGGTGCGCCAGGTGGCGGTCATGGGCCCCTGGCTCAATGTGCTCGACCCGGGCTTCAACCTGCACCTGCGCGAAGACCACATTGCCAGCGCCTGGGTGGTCAGAAAGCCCACTGTCGACGGGCTGGTGAGCTCGCTGGAGCTGTTCGACAGCCAGGGCGACACCCTCGCCATGCTGTTCGGTGCCCGCAAGCCTGGGCAGCCCGAGGCCTGCGACTGGCGCGCCCTGCTCGACACACTGACTGAGGAGCGCCGCCCATGTCTGGTGTGATGTTGCCGAATGCAGGTGCTGGTGTGGACGCGGCCCGGCGCCGCCATGGCCTGCAAGCGGGCCTGCTCGCGGCGGCCTGGCTGACGTGGCCCGCGCACGCAGCCCCGGCCCGGCAGCGCATCGTCAGTGTGGGCGGGGCGCTGACCGAGATCGTGTATGCCCTGCAGGCCCAGGCCGATCTGGTGGGGGTGGACACCACCTCGCTGTTCCCGGAGGCGGCACAAAAGCTGCCCAGCGTGGGCTATGCCCGCACGCTGTCGGCCGAGGGGGTGCTGGCGCTGGCGCCCACCCGGGTCATCGCCACCGAAGATGCAGGCCCCCCGGGCGTGATCCGCCAGCTGGCGAGTGCCGGCGTCGAGGTGTCGGTGCTGCCAGCCAGGCACCGCTTCGAGGGCCTGTGCGAGCGCGTCCAGCGCGTGGGCGAGCTGACCGGCCGGGTGGCCGAAGCCCGGGCGCTGCAGCAAAGCCTGGTGCAGCAGTGGGCCCGCGCGCAGGCACAGGTGGCCGGGCGGGCCGGCAAGCCGCCCCGGGTCTTGTTTGTGCTGGCCCATGCGCCCAACCAGATCATGGTGGCCGGGGCCGACACCAGTGCCCAGGCCATGCTCGACTACGTGGGCGCGCGCAACGTCATCAGCGGCTTCAGTGGCTACAAGCCCCTGACGCCCGAGGCGGTCATCGCGGCGCAACCCGAGCTGGTGCTGTTGACCGATCAGGGTCTGAGTGCCGCGGGCGGGGTGGACGGCATTCTCCGGCTGCCGGGCCTGGCCCACACCCCGGCGGGGCAGCAGCGCCGCGTGCTGGCCATGGAGGCCATGTTTCTGTTGGGTTTCGGGCCCCGGCTGCCGGCCGCGGTGGCGGCCCTGGATGCGGCCCTGGCCCGGGCCATGAAGGCATGAGCGCGCCCGCTGTGTGGGGCGCCCATGCTGGGGCGGGCAGGCGGGCCTCGCCCGCACTGCTGTTGGCGGCAGCGCTGTTACTGGCCGGGGTGCTGGCCGTTCAAGCTGGCGCTGTGCCGGTGGCCGGGCGTGACTGGTGGGCCCTGCTGGGGCCCTCGGCTTCTGCTCCCGATGCGTCCCTGGATGCGCCGGCCGGCCTGAGTGGGGGCGCCTATGTGCTGTGGCACATCCGCCTGCCCAGGGCGGTGTTTGCCATGCTGGTCGGAGCCAGCATGGGGCTGGCCGGGGCCTTGACGCAAGGCCTGTTTCGCAACCCGCTGGCCGACCCCGGTTTGCTGGGCGTGAGTGCGGGGGCGGCCTGTGCCGCGGCGCTCACCATCGTGCTGGTGTCGGGGCCTGTGCTGGCCCTGCCGCAGGCCTGGCGGGTGTGGGCCCTGCCGGTGGCGGCCTTTGCTGGGGCGCTGGGCGTGTGCTTCACGCTCGACCGTGTGGCGCGCTGGATCACGCCCGGGTCCATCTCGGGTCTGTTGCTCACCGGGGTGGCGCTGAACGCGCTGGCCGCCGCCGTCATCGGCCTGTGCACCTACCTGGCCACCGACGAGCAGTTGCGCAGCCTGTCGTTCTGGACTTTGGGTTCACTGGCTGGCGCCCAGTGGGGCCTGGTGCTGCTGATGGGGGCCTTGCTGCTGGTGGCTGTCTGGCCCTTGCGGCAGATCGTGCGCTCCCTGAATGCCCTGGCCCTGGGCGAGGCCGCAGCGGCCCATGTGGGGGTGGATGTGCAGCGCCTGCGCGGCCGGGTCATTGTGTTGGTGGCGGTATTGGCAGGTTTCTCGGTGGCCTGGTGCGGCATGATCGGCTTCATCGGTCTGATCGCCCCGCACCTGGTGCGCGTGTGGGTGGGGGGTGATCAGCGCCGGGTCTTGCCGCTGTCCTTGCTGATGGGCGGCCTGCTGCTGCTGGTGGCCGACACCCTGGCCCGCACCGTGGCCATCCCGGCGGAGATCCCGGTGGGCATCTTCACGGCCCTGCTGGGCAGCCCGTTCTTTCTGTTCTTGCTGCGCGGGGCGCGGGGGCGGATCGCATGAGCCCCCTGTTGACCCTGGAGGCCGCCACCCTCGAGGTGGGCGGCCAGTGCTTCGGCCCGTTTTCGTTGCAGGTGACCGCAGGCGAGCGCATCGCCGTGCTGGGGCCCAGCGGGGCGGGCAAATCCACCTTGCTCAAGCTCATGTCGGGTGAGCGTCGGCCCGCCCAGGGGCAGGTGCTGTTCCAGCAGCGGGCCACGGCCGATTGGCCACTGGCCGCGCTCAGCCAGCACCGTGCGGTGCTGCCCCAGGGCGGCGACGTGGCCTTTGGGCTGCCCACCGAACTGGTGATCGGCCTGGGCCGGGTGGCCCGGGCGCACGACCCGCATTGGGCCAGCATCGTGCGGGACGCCGCCAGTCTGGCCCATGCCGGCCACCTGCTGGGGCGGCGCTTCGATACCTTGTCGGGGGGCGAGCAGGCGCGGGTGCAACTGGCCCGCATCTTTGCCCAGTTGTGGGACACCCGGCAAGGCCTGGTGCTGGTGGATGAACCCCTGGCAGCGCTGGACCCGGGCCTGCAGTGCGAGCTGCTGGACAGCCTGGACCACTACGCCAGCACCCGACAGCACGCCCTGGTGGCCATTCTTCACGACATCAACCAGGCCCTGGCGGGCTTTGACTGGCTGCTGCTGATCCGCCAGGGCCGGCTGGTGGCCGATCTGCCCGCCACGGCGCAGTCGCTGCCGGCGCTGGAGTCGCTGTACGGCGTCAGCCTGAGCTGCTTCACTGATTGCCACGGGGCGCTGGTGGTGGCCCCCTTGCGCCCGCCCCGGGGCAAGGCGCCAGCGCTCGCCCAGCCTGGAGAGGCGCTGGCATGAGGCCCAGCCGATCGAGTCGCGGCTGGCGGGTGGCCTGCCTGAGCCTGCTGCTGCATGGGCTGGCGCTGCTGGGCCTGCTGCAGCTTGGGGGGCGGGCCGCGCCGGCCGATCGCCCACGCGGCGCGCCCCCGCTGGCGCTGGTCTGGGTGGCACACCCGCCGGCCCCGGTCCCGGTCAGCCACGCTGCCTCGGACCCCGTGCCCCACCCCCTCAGGCCGCCGACACGCCCCGTCCGCGCTTCCAGCGCTGCTCAGTGGGCGCCGCAGCGCGTGGCGAACCGTGAGCCGTCCTCGCAGCCATCACCGCAGGTCGAGGCCATGCCTGAGGCGCCGGTTTCCAGCCCCCTGGCCCTGGCGGGGCAGGGCGCGCCGGCCGCCCCGGCGGCAAGCACCCGTGTCACCTCCAGCGCCACAGTGGCCGCCCCTGCAACCCCTGCCGCTGAACCCCAGGTCGGCGCCCGCCCCGACTACGCCTACAACCCCCCGCCCGACTACCCGCTGGCGCTGCGCGAGCAGGGGATTGGTGGCGTGGTCTGGTTGCGGGTCTGGGTGGATGGCGACGGTCGCCCTGGCGAAATCCGCCTGGCCCGGGGCAGCGGCTACCGCCTGCTCGACGATGCCGCCATGCTGGTGGTCCGGCACTGGCGCTTTGTGCCGGCCCGAAGTGGCAACCAGACCCTGGCCAGCTGGGTCGAGTTTCCGATCCGCTTTGCGCTGAGCGGCTGAGGGCGCACAGGCCCTGTTTCTGCGCCATTGCGAGCCCGATACCTGATCGTGTGCAAGCGTTTACGCCCTGGTAACACGAGGCCACTAAGCTGGGAACCCAGTACCTTTTTCAGGGAGTTTGAAGATGTTGTCGATTCGAAGAAGCAGCCCGCTGCTGCTGGCACTGGGCACGGCCCTGTGGATGAACCTTGCGCCGGCTCAGGCCCAAAACGCCCCTGGCGCCGATGCGGTGCCCACGTTTGGCCCGGTGCCAGCCCTGCAGCCCCAGCGCCGCGATGCCCTGCAGCACGCCCAGTTCCGCCTGAACGAGTTGCAGCGCAAGCTGAGCCTGTCGCCCGATCAAAAAGGCGCCTGGGACACCTGGTCTTCAGCCGAGCTGCAGGCCCTGAAGCAAGGCATCGAGCAGCATCAGGCCTGGCAGGCCGCCCACACCTCGCAAGGACCGCAAGGCCAGCCACCGGCCGAGCTGAGCGCGCCGCAGCGCATGGCCCAGGCCATTGCCCACCTGCGCGACCACAAATACCTGCTGGATCAGCACCTGCAGCAACTCGAGGCCCGCCAGGTGCGCACCCAGGCTTTTTACGACACGCTGGACGCCAAGCAAAAAACCATTTTTGACCTGCTGGTGCACCCTGGCCCCCCCGGCCCGGGCCCCCACGGCATGGGCGGCCCCGGCGGCCCTGGGGCGCATGAACCCGGCGCGGGCTTTCGCGTGGGCCCGGGCCCTGGCGCCCCGATGAAGTCGCCCCGCAAGCCCTGAGTACCCGACAGGGCCCGGCGTGGCCGGGCTCAGCGGGGCACCACGAAAGTGGTCTTCTCGGTGATGGCGGTTTCGACCGCGCCCTGATCCCCCGGATCGCGCTCCCGGGTGATGCGCAATTGCAGCGGCAACACCTGCCCCCGCTGGCTCTCGGCCTCGCTGGCCGCCAGCGTGAGGCTCAGCGCCAGCGTGCCGATGCCGGTGGCGGGCACGCTCAGCCCCGGCTCGCTGGCCAGGGCGAGCCCGGGCGGGCCCAGCACCTCCACCTTGAAGCGGTGGGCCTGCTCGGTGCTGTTGATCACCTGCAGTCGGTACACGTTCTCGATGCCGCCACGCCCCACCTGGCGTGCCAGGGTGCCGCGGTCCTTGATCACGTTCACGGCAAAGTCGTGGCGCTGCACCAGGCTCAGCGCAAAGCCCAGGCAGGTCAGCGACAGCAGGCCCGCGTAGATCAGCACCCGGGGGCGCAGCACGCGGCGCAGCAAGGCGGCGCGGGGCAGTTGCTGCTCCATGGCGTGGCCCGAGCTGTAGCGGATCAGCCCGGGCGGGTAGCCCATCTTGCCCATCACGTCGTCACACACATCGATGCAGGCCGCGCAGGCAATGCATTCGTTTTGCAGGCCCTGGCGAATGTCGATGCCCGTGGGGCAGACCTGCACGCACAGGGTGCAGTCGATGCAACTGCCCAGGCCCAGGCTGGCCGGGTCGGCCTTGCGTGGCCGTGAGCCCCGCGGCTCGCCGCGCCGGGTGTCATAGGCAATCACCAGGGAGTCCATGTCGATCAGGGCGCTCTGGAAGCGGGCATAGGGGCACATGTACTTGCAGATCTGCTCGCGCATGTAGCCCGCATTGCCATAGGTGGCCAGGCCATAGAACAGCACCCAGAACCACTCCCAGGGCGAGAACGCGCCCAGCGCCAGTTCATGGCTCAACTCCCGGATCGGGGTGAAGTAACCCACAAAGCTGAAGCCCGTGAACAGCGCCACGCCCAGCCACAAGGCCTGCTTGAGCGCCTTGCGGCCCAGCTTGCGGGCCGACCAGGGCGCCGCGTCCAGGCGCATGCGGGCCTGGCGGTCGCCTTCCACCCGCCGCTCTATCCACAGAAAGACCTCGGTGTACACCGTCTGCGGGCAGGCGTAGCCACACCACAGGCGCCCGGCCACCGCCGTGAAAAAGAACAGCGACAGGGCCGCAATCACCAGCAGCGCAGCCAGGTAGATGAAGTCTTGCGGCTGCATCACCAGGCCCAGGATGTAGAAGCGCCGCTCGCCCAGGTCAAACAGCACGGCCTGGCGGCCGTTCCAGTTCAGCCAGGGCAGGCCATAGAAGAACAACTGGGTCAGCCACACCATCACCCAGCGCCAGCGCGCAAAGCGCCCGCTGACAGAACGCGGGTACACCTTGGCCTGGCTGGCGTACAGCGAGACCATCTCCGGGCCATCGTCTTGGGCCGGTTCGGGCTGGATCGGGATCACACGGGGGCTGTTCATGCGGGCACCTGCTGGTTGTGCATTTCAAATGCATTAAAAATGCAACTTAAAGATCAAAAAAAGGGCCGGCTTCAGCCGGCCTGGTGGTCGTTGAAGGCGGAGATGTTGGCCACCTGGAACACCCCGGACAGCGATTGCAACTCGGCCCGATGGCGCCCGGCCAGGCGCTCCAGGCATTGCTCGCCGGCCTCGCTCAGGTGCACCTCGACCTGGCGGCGGTCGGTTTCGCTGGGCTGGCGCAGCACCAGGCCCGCCGACTCGCAGCGCGACACCAGGGCCACCACGGCGTGGTGCACGGTCTGCAGGCGCTCGGCCAGTTCACCCACCGTGGCCCAGCTGCGGCCAGGGGTGCCCTTCACGTGCAGCATCAGCAGGTATTGCTGGGGCGTGAGGCCTTCGGATTGCGCGGCGTCTTCGCTGAAGCGCAGAAAACGCCTGAGCTGGTAGCGGAATTCAGACAGCGATTCATAGTCGCGCTTTTGAAGCGGGGCGGGGCGGGGGGCGTGGGGCATGGAGATCGAAGGACCGTCGGGCTGCTTGAAATTATATATCGTGACGTGATGTAATTCGCGCCCTGACTCTCACCCCAGCCCTGCTCACTCCATGTCCACCCACCTCATCAGCTGGCTGCAGCGCCAATGGCCCACGCCATCCCCGGTCAACCCGATAGAACGCCTGCGCGCCAGTGCCGGTGCCTTGATCGGGATCTTGCTCACCGGCCTGGTCAGCGCCTGGGCCTTGGGGCCGGGTGCGGGGGCCTTGTGGCTGGCGGCGCCCATGGGGGCCTCGGCCGTGCTCTTGTTTGCGGTGCCATCCAGCCCGTTGGCCCAGCCCTGGTCCATGGTGGGCGGCAACCTGCTGGGGGCGCTGGTCGGGGTGACCTGCGCACGCTTCATCGAGGCGCCGGTGCTGGCCGCGGCGCTGGCCATTGCCTTGGCCATTGCGGCCATGTTTGCGCTGCGCTGCATCCACCCACCCTCGGGGGCGGTGGCGCTCACGGCCGTGCTGGGCGGCGCGCCGGTGCACCAGGCGGGCTATGGTTTTGTGCTCACCCCCGTGGGGCTGAACACCGCCTTGCTGCTGCTGATTGCCGTGCTCTACAACAAGGCGGTGGGCCGCCGCTACCCGCACACGGCCCTGCCCGATGCCCGCAGCGTGCACCACACCGACGACCTGCGCCCTTCGGCCCGCCTGGGCTTCCGGCCCGAAGACCTGGCCCGCGTGATGCTGGACTACAACCAGGTGCTCGACATCAGCCGTGACGACCTGGCCGATCTGTTCCTGCAGACCGAGATGAAGGCCTTCCGCCGCCGCTTCGGCTCGGTGACCTGCGGGCAGATCATGTCGCGCGATGTGGTGTCGGTGGTGTTTGCCACCGAGCTGGGCCAGGCCTGGCGCCTGATGGAGCGCCATGCCCTGCCGGCCCTGCCCGTGCTGGATCGGGTGCGGCGGGTGCAGGGTATCGTCACCCGGGCCGACTTTCTGGCCCATGCCCAACCCCGGCGCTACCCGGGCCTGAGCCGGCGCCTGCAGCGCCTGCTGCAGGCCTCGCCGTTCAGCCACAGCGCCAAGGCCGAAGTGGTGGGCCAGATCATGAGCCCCCAGGTGCGCACTGTGCTGGACACTCAGCCCATGGTCGAGCTGGTGCCCCTGATGTCGGACCAGGGCCTGCACCAGGTGCCCGTGGTGAACGCCGAGCGCCGCCTGGTGGGCATGGTCACGCAAAGCGATCTGGTGGCCGCGCTGTACGAGGCCAGCCTGGCGCACCTGGATGACGGCGCGCACAAGCCCTCGACCTGATGTCAACGAGCGATGGCCGGGCGCTCAGGCCGGCGCCGTCTGAAACGCCCGCGAGAAATCGCAGCACGACTGGGCCAGCATGATCAGCGCCGAGGTCAGCGTGCTGCGCACCTCGCCCTTGTACAGGGCCACATACGGCACGGGGGGCAGGGCGGGCTCCACATCGATGACCGCCAGCATGCCCAGCGACACCAGCGGGGCCATGCACTGGCGTGGCAGGTAGCTGGCGCCAAAGCCCGACAGGGTCAGGCTGGTGAGGGCGATCAGGTTGCTGACCACGATCGCATCGGTGGTCTCGATGCCCTGCTCGCGCAGCCAGGCGTCGTACAGGCGGCCGGTGCCCGAGCTGTCGCCCTGCACCAGCAAGGGCACCCGGGCCAGCTCGTGCAGGCGCGTGGTGCCCGCGGGCACCAGGCCGGGCTTGGCCATCCAGGCGCTGTCGACCTGGCCCACCACCTTGGATCGCAGCCGGGTGTCGGCAAATGCGTCGGGTACCAGGATCAGGTCAAGCTCATCGGCCAACAGCTTCTCGCGCAGTGGCAGGCTGCCGTCGACATCGGGCTCCAGCTTCACCTTGGGGTAGTGTTCTTGTACCAGGGCCACCAGGCGGGGCAGCCAAGTCATGGCGGTGAGCTCGGTCACGCCGATGCGCAGGCGCCGCTCGATCACCTCGGGCTTGGCAAACTGCTCCACCGCCAGGTCCCGCTCGCGCAGCAGCTTGCGCGCCAGCAAGAACATCTCTTCGCCCTTTTCGGTCAGGCGGGCCGTGCGCTGGCTGCGGTCAAACAGCGGGGTGTCGAACACCTGCTCCAGCTCATGCACCCGCTTGGACACCGCCGACTGCGAGGTGTGCAGCTTCTGCGCGGCCGGGGCAAAGCCCCCCAGCTGGACAATCCAGTACAGGGCCTCGAGTTGCTTGAAGGTCATCATGGTGCATCTTCCAATCGCTTTATGGAATGTTAAAGCACAACAAAAAATCGCTTTTTTTGAATTGAGGGGCGCTCCAGAATTCAGCCATCCCCCATCAGCACCGTTGCCGGGGGCCGAACCGATCACCCCGCCAGTCCCCTCAAATGGAGTCTCAGCACCATGAAACGCCTTGCCAAATTGCCGCTTGCCCTGCTGCTCGGTGCAGCCCTTGTGTCCCAGATCGCTTCGGCGCAAGACATCGACACGCTGCGCAAGATCAAGGACAGCGGGGTCATCCGCATCGGCAGCCGCGACAGCTCCATCCCGTTCTCGTATGTGGCCAAGGGCGGCAGCGACCCGATCGGGTTCTCGAATGACATCTGCCTCAAGATCGTCGACGCCGTGAAGGCCAAGCTGGGCCTGCCCGCGCTGCGCGTGGAGTACACCACCCTGACCTCGCTCAACCGCATGCCCCTGATGCAGAACGGCACGGTCGATCTGGATTGCGCCACCACCACCAACTCGGTGGCGCGCCAACAACTGGTGGCCTTTGCCCCCAGCCATTTTGTGGCGGGCATCACGGTGGCCGTCAAAAAGGACTCGGGCATCAACAGCCTGGCCGCCCTGACGGGCAAGACGGTGGCCACCGTGGCCGGCAGCACCTCGATCCAGCTGCTGCGCGCCTACAAGCGCGCCGAGAACGTGGAGGTGCAGGAGATCACCGGCAAGGACACGGCCGACGCCTTCTTGCTGCTGGCCAGCGGGCGCGCCGTGGCCTATGTGCTGGACGATGTGCAACTGGCCGGCCTGATTGCCACCTCACCGCGCCCGGGCGACTTCCGCATGCTGCACGACGTGGTGCTGCGCCAGGAGCCCTACGGCATCATGTACCGCAAGAACGACCCGGCCTTCCAGGCCGTGGTGGACGACACCGTCACCCAGTTGATGAAGTCGGGCGAGATCGAGCGCCTGTATGCCCGCTGGTTCACCCAGCCCATCCCGCCGAGCAACATCAACCTGAACTTCCCGATGACCGAAGGCATTCGCGAGGCCTACCGCAACCCCAGCAAGAAGGGGGTCTGAGCATGGCAAGCATTGCCTCAACCTACCCGCAGGGCCTGCTGTTTCCGCCCGCTCTGATGCAGGCGGTGCGCGAGCGCTTTTTGCAGATCGAGCACGACCACCAGGGCCGCCCGCGCCTGTACTTTGACAACGCCGGGGGCTCGTTCCGGCTCAAGGCGGCGGTCGAGCGCTTTGCGCTGATCGACGCCGTGCCCGACAACACCGAGCGCATCCACCCGGTGGCGCGTGAGCTGCAGGCCATCCAGGCCGCCGGCACGGCCGACTTCCGCATGATGCTCCATGCCGAGGGCGGCAGCGTCTTCGCCGCCCTGACCGCCTCGGCCGCCATGTTCGACATGGTGCGGGCCATCGCGCAGAACGTGCCCGGCCGCAACCTGGTCACCACCGCACTGGAGCACCCCTCGTCGTACGACGCCATGGAGCGCTATGCCCGCGAAACCGGGCGCGAACTGCGGGTGGCCCCCAGCAACCCGCAGACCGGTGGGGTGGATGTGGAGGCCATCGTGCGCCTGGTGGATGCCGACACGGTGCTGCTCAACGTGATCTATGCCTCCAACATCTCGGGCGCCAAGCTCGATCTGGAGCAGATCGTGGCCCGGGCGCGGGCCATCAAGCCCGATCTCTACATCGTGGTCGATGCCGTGCAGCATGCGCCCCACGGGCTCATCGACCTGCGCAAGACCCCGGTGGACGGCATCAACCTCGCGCCCTACAAGTTCTTTGGCTGCCGCGGCTCGGGCCTGGCCTGGCTGTCGGAGCGCGCCGCTTTGCTGCCCCACCACAAGCTGGCAGGCAAGAGCGCCAACTTCTGGGACCTCGGCAGCTCGTCACCCTGGCAGTTTGCCGTGCTGCAAGAGGTGGCCGACTACGTGTGCTGGCTGGGCCAGCAGGCCGGGCTTGAGTTGCCCGGCCTGTGGCCCTCTGCAGAGGCCGCGGCGTCACGCCGTGCGCTGTTCGAGGCCGGCATGGAGCGCATTGCCCTGCATGAACGGGCCCTGCTGGCGCGGCTGCTGAACGGCAGCGCGGCCCAGCCCGGCCTGCGTGCCCTGCCGGGCGTGCAGGTCTACCTGGACCACGACGACCTGGCCAGCCGCGACCTCATCATCGCGCTGGGGGTGGACGGGCTGGACTGCACCCAGGCCGTGCACGAGTACGGCCTGCGCGGCGTGACCGTGTACGAACGCAGCGTGGCCAGCCTCTACTCGCGCCGCATGCTCGAATCCCTGGGCCTGCAAGGCGCGGTGCGTGTATCGCCCCTGCACTGCAACAGCCCGGCCGAGGTGGATGCGTTCTTGCGCATCACGCAGGAGCTGGCCCAGGCGCAGCTTGCGGCAGCCTGAGGCCGCCGCGGCCACTGACCCAGCGTTGGGTGCCTGAGGGGCGACGATCGTCCAAGGCACGCCGGGCGTTTCAGTCAAGCTGCAAGCCAGCCTCTTTGGCGGCTTTGGGCAGCACGGCCAGCTCGCGTTGCAAGACGTTGGCAAAGGCCTCCGGGCTGTTGCCCGTCGCAGGCGCCACGCCACCCAGGTCCAGCAGGCGCTGGCGGAAGGCCGGCTCGGCCGTGATCTTGGCGATCTTTTCGCCCAGCAGTTTGACCATGGCGGGCGGGGTCCGGGCCGGCGCCACCACGCCGAACCACACGTCAAAATCCACGCCGCCCAGCACGCCTTGTTCGGTCAGTGTCGGGATGTCGGGCCACAGCTCTGAGCGGCCTTGGCGCAACTGGCCCAGGGCCTTGAGCTTGCCGGCCTGGATGAAGCTGCGCACATCGCCCGTGCCCAGCAGGCCCCAGGCCACTTCATTGGCCATCAAGGCCTGCACCAGCGGCGCGCCGCCCTTGTAGGGCACGTGCGTGAAGTTGCTGGCGGCATGGCTGTTGACCAGCTCCGAGGCCAGGTGCGACAGGCCGCCTGCGCCGGCCGAGCCATAGGCCAGGCCCCCTTTGCCGGCCTTCTTGCCGGCTTCCAGCAGTTCCTTCACGTTTTTGTAGGGTGACTTTTCGGGCACCACCAGAATCAGCGGCGCCAGCGAGACGCGCGCCACGGGCACAAAGTCCGAGGCGTCAAAGCCCGGCGTCTTGTAAATCACCGGGTTGATCGACAGCATGCCGGTCAGCGTCATGGCCAGCGAGTAGCCATCGGGGGCGCTCTGCGCCACGTTGCTCATGGCGATGTTGCCGCCGGCGCCGGGGCGGTTCTCCACGATGATGGTCTGGCCCAGCTCTTCTTGCAGGCGCGGCTGCAGGGTGCGCGCCGCCACATCGGTGGCGCCCCCGGCCGGGTAAGGCACGACCAGGCGGATCGGCTTGCTGGGGTAGGCGTTCTGGGCCAGGGCGGCCGAGGCCAGGCCCAGCGACACGGCGCCTGCCACGAAGAGGCGGCTGATGAGGTTGATCGACTTCACGGTAGGGGTCTCCTGTTTTCTTGAGGGAATGAGGGGGGCTCAGCAGCTTGGCTCGGCCGCCACGTCGGCTTCGTAATGCGCCTGGCGCTCTTCCAGCGCATGCCAGCCGATCAGCTCTTTGAAGGCAGCCATCGTCGTCTGCTCGAAAGGCAGGTTCGCGAAATCGCCCGAGCGGCGCCGCGCCAGTTCGGCCAGGTTGGCCTGCACCGCATGCACGCTGGTCAGCAGGCTGGCGATGGGGTAGGCCGCAAAGGCCGCCACGCTTTCGATCTGCACCCGCGTGAGGGAGGTCATCCAGGTGCCTGCCATCAGCTGCAGCGCCAGGCGGCGGCCGCAGACCTCGCGCAGCTGCACCAGTTGCTCATAGCGGTTGAAGGTGCGCGAGATGGGCTGGATCAGGTCGGCGCCGGCTTCGGCATAGTGTGCGGCACGGTCCAGCGCCTCGCTCGGGTCCATGGCGTCGGTGCGGGCCACGATCAGCAGGTCGGGGTCTTGCCGTGCATCGAGCGCGGCCTTGATGCGGGCCGTCGCATCCTTCACCGAGACCAGGGTCGAGCTGGTGGCGGCGGCCGGGCAGCGCTTGGGGCTGATCTGGTCTTCGATCTGCAACGCGGCTGCGCCGGCCTTCTCGAACTCCCGCACGGCGCGGCCCATGTTGAGCACGTTGCCATAGCCGGTGTCGGCGTCCACAAAAATAGGCTTCTTCACCACGTTGGCCATGCGGTTCACGGTGGCCACGTTCTCGCTGAGGGTGTAAAGCTCCATGTCGGGCTGCCCCAGCAGCGCGGCCGAAATGCCAAAGCCGGTGCTGAAGATGCCGTCGAAATCGGACTGGTCCACCAGCAGGGCCGACAGCGCATCTTGTGCGCCGCCGAACCAGAGGGTGGATCCATCCTGGATGCGCTGGCGCAGCGCCTGGCGGGTAGTGGTCATGGGGGGCTCCGTCTCAAGTGGCGCAGCCGGGTGCTGCGCCGTCGGTGGTCAGAAATGAATGGGTTCAGGTGGTTTGGGGCGCGGTGGTGGGTGGGTTCGGTGTCTGGGCCTGGGCCAGCGCCATGCGGCGCTTGAGGTAGGGGATCAGGCCGCCCGCCTCGAGCATGCCGCGCTCGGAGGCAGAGAACGCCTGCAGCGCCAGCGTCTGGCCGGTACGCAGGTTCGTCACTTCGCTGGTAGCCCAGTTCACCGTCAGCTCGTCGCCGCGTGCCGCCGCGGCACGGATGCCCGGGCAGCTCACCAACGGAAAGCCCATGCTCATCTCACCGCGAAAAAAGCCGGGCGAGAAGGACTCGGCAATCACGGCCGAAATGCCCAGGTGCCGCATGGCGCGCATGGCCGGGTAGTGCGGGTGGCCGTAGCCGAAGTTCTCGCCACCCACCAGCAGGTCGCCTGGGCGCACGGTGGCGGCAAAGCCCGGCGTGTAGTCAGCCATGGCCAGCGCCGCCAGCTCTTGCACATCGGTGATCTTGATGTTGCGCACCCCGACGATCAGGTCGATGTCGTAGTCGTCTTCCTCGAAGACCCAGGCCACGCGGCCTTGCAGCTTGTTCAGGCTCATGCTGCGGCCCCCGTGGGCTGGGCCAAGGCCTCGGCCAGGTAGGGCCGGGGGTCGGCAATGCGCCCTTCGAGCGCCGAGGCCGCCAACACCGCGGCGTTGCAAATGTAGATCTCTGAATCCACACTGCCCATGCGGCCCGGCGTGTTCAGCGTGCCGGTGGAGACGGCGCGCTGCCCGTCGCTCATGGTGGCGATGCGACCAAAGCAGTAATCGCAACTGGGCGAGCTGATGAAGGCGCCGGCCTCCACCAGCGTCTCGATCAGGCCCTCGCGCGCTGCGGCGGCCATGATGGCCTTCGAGGTGGGCACCACATGCAGCTGAAAGCCCGGCTGAATGTGCCGCCCGCGCAGGATCTGGGCCGCGATGCGCAGGTCTTCCAGCCGGCCACTGGCGCAAGAGCCCAGGTAGCCGGTGTGCACCTCCAGGCCGGTGTAGTCGGTGAGGTTGCGCGTGTTGGCGGGGCTGGGGGGCACCACCACAATGGGTTCAAGCTCGGAGATGTCGATGCGCACGACGCGCTCGTAGACGGCGTCGGCATCGGGGTAGACCGGTGCCAGCGCGATCCTGGAGCGGCCTGTCGTGTAGTCCAGGGTCTTGGCATCGGGCGCGATCAGCATGGTGGTGGCGCCCAGGAACATGGCCTGACCACACAGCACCTGTCGGCCTTCGATGCTCATGGCGTCGATCACCGGGCCGCACAACTCCACCACCTTGAAGCGGCACGAGGCGGGGCCCATCACGCGCACCATGTGGTGGAACACGTCGCGCGCCATCACGCCGGCTTGCATCGTGCCCGTCAATTCCACCTTGATGGTGGCCGGCACCGTCATGGTGATGTTCTCGGTGGCAAAGGCCTCCACCACGCCCTTGCGAGCGCCGAAGGCAAAGGTGCCGAACGCACCCAGCTGGCTCACATGGCCATCGAAATGCACGGCAAAGGCCCCCGGCGTGGCGTAGCCCAGCTCGGCGGACACCTGGTGGCCGATGCCCTCGCGCTCGTGCACCGGCACCCCCTGTTCCTTGCCCCAGGCGCGGGTGATCTTGTGCAGCTCCTCCTCCTTGGGCGAGGTGGCCGGCACCATGTGGTCGATGAAGAGCACGAAGCGCTCGGGGCTGGACACCTTCTCCACGCCGAAGTCCTCGCGGGTCTCCTTGAAGAACACATCGGTGTAGCCGGGGAAGTCGTAGCTGATCACGAAGTCTGGCCGGGCCGTGATCTCCTGGCCGGGCGACACGCAAGCCTGGCCCGAGGCGCGGGCCAGGATTTTTTCAGTCATGGTCTGGGGTGTCTGCATCTGGTTCTCCATTCAACTTCCACGATGTGGTTGTCGATTTGTCGTCATGCAGCCGATTACAGTGGGGGCAGATCAAGGCCTGTTCAGGTGCAACCCCAATTACTGCCACACTGTGGAAACTAAACGAAAGCCCCGAAGCACCGCCCCGGCGGACACGGCCCTGGCCGAAGGCGCCTCGCGCACCGGCACCCAGAGCATTGAACGTGTTGTCGGCATGCTGCGCGTGGTGGCCTCGCGCGGGCGGCGCGGCATGCGCATCGCCGATGTGGTCAGCGTCAGCGGCCTGCCCATGTCCACCTGTTTTCGCATGCTGCAGCGGCTGGAGCTGGAGGGCCTGGTGGTGCGTGACGCCATGACGCGCAAGTACCACCTGGGCCCGCTGCTGTACGAGCTGGGTCTGCTGGCGCAGCCACCCTTTCGCCTGGCCGACCTGTGCGAGCAGGCCATGCAGGCCATCGCCGACGAGACGCAAGACACGGTCTACCTCAGCGAGCGCCGCGGCGTGGAGGCCATCTGCACCAGCCGGGTGCTGGGCGACTACCCGATCAAGGCCCTGACCCTGGACGTGGGCATCCGCCGCCCCATGGGCGTGGGTGCGGGGGGGCTGGCGATCCTGAGTGCGCTGCCCGAAGCCGAGGTGGCGCAGATCGTCGAGGCCAATGACGCGCGCTATGCCCGGTTCGGTACCTTCGAGCCCGGCTTCGTGCAGCGGGCCGTGGCCGACACCCAGGCCCAGGGCTATGCCTTTCTGGACAGCGCGGCAACGCCTGGCACGGCGGCTGTGGGCGTTGCCTTCCCACCCGACAACCCGATCGCCGCCATCAGCGTGGCCGCCATTTCAAGCCGGCTGGGGCCGGCCCGCCGCGCGCTGGTGGCCAAGGTCATCCAGCAGCAGGTGCAGCTGATCTGCGTGAAATTGCCCAGTGCGGGCTCCGGGGCTTTTTCACTCTCGCGTCGCAAGTCGAGGTGAGGTGAGGTGTGGGCCTGTATGCCCAGGCCGTCACGCCCCGCTCACCTTGTCATGGGCCGCAGCTGCCCTGGGCTGAACCGATGGGGCAGCAGTGCATTTCAAGCGCCATGTCCATCGGGTCTCGCCTGGCCGGCCAGGCCGGGGGCGCCTTGGATTTGATTTGCCTCAAATTTTGATCAGGCAGCGCATCCCCCTAGTTCCAATGGAGGAGGGTCAAACGACCCGGCCTTGCCTACCATCTGCCCCATGGTTGCGGGGTGTCCCGCGCCGACTCTGACAGGGGAACGGCATGCGCAGGTTCAGTGATATGAGGATTGGGGTTCGCCTGAGTCTGGGCTTTGGCCTGCTCATCGCGATGATGTTGGGCATGGCCCTGATCGGCGGCTGGCGCTTTGCCCAGGTTCGCGACATCAATCAGCGCCTGGTGGACAAGGACTGGGCCAAGGTGGAGGCCATCCACGCGGTGGATGTGGGCACCCGGGCCAATGCGCGGCGCACCATGGAGTTGGTTCTGGGTGCTGAGGGGCCGCAGCGCGACGCCATCCGCGAACGGATCGAACACAACAAGCGCAGCATCACCGAGGCGCTGGGAGCGCTGGACCGTCTGATTTACCGGCCTGAGGGCCGTGCCCTGATGCAGGAATTGCAGCAGGCCCGTGAGCACTATGTGGCCTCGTTCACACGGGTGATGAAACTGGTCGATGACGGCCAGCACGAGCAGGCGACCGCTTTGCTGCACCGCGAAACCCTGCCTGCCCTCGATGCCTTGCAAGCCCCGATCAACCAGCTCAATCGGCTCCAGAAGTCCTTGGCCGACCACAGTGCCCGGGAGGTGCTGGATGCCAGCAATGAGTCACGGCTGTTGATGGGGGTGCTGGGAGGGCTGGGCCTGCTTTGCGGGATGGGCCTGTCGGCCTGGTTGACGCGCGACATCACGCTGCCCATGGGGCAGGCCCTGCAATGGGCCCGGTGTGTGGCCAAGGGTGATCTGAGCAGCCGGATCGACACGAACCGCCGCGATGAGATCGGCCAGTTGCAGGTGGCGCTGCACGACATGAGTCTGAGCCTGCATCAGGTGGTCAGCCAGGTACGCGGGGGCACGGAGGCGATGGCCACTGCCACGCGTCAGATTGCTGCGGGTAACCTGGACCTGTCGTCGCGGACCGAAGAGCAGGCAAGTGCCCTTGAGCAGACCGCTGCGTCGATGGAGCAATTGGCCGCCACGGTGCGCCAAAACGACGACAGTGGCCTGCGAGCACACCGCCTGGCCGAATCGGCTGCCGAGGTGGCGGTTCAGGGCGGTCAGGTGGTGGCTGAGGTGATTCAGACCATGGAAGCCATCGACCGCTCTTCCAAACGCATCGCCGACATCATCGGCGTGGTTGACGGCATCGCCTTCCAGACCAATCTGCTGGCGCTCAATGCGGCTGTCGAGGCTGCTCGGGCAGGCGAGCAGGGGCGCGGCTTTGCCGTGGTGGCCAGCGAAGTGCGGCAACTGGCCGGTCGCGCTGCCGAGGCTGCCCGCGAGATCCGGCAACTGATCGATGCTTCGGTGGTGCATGTGGGCGCTGGCTGCGCTCAGGTCGAGCGCGCCGGCAGCACGCTCGATGAAACCGTGGTCAGCGTGCGCCGGGTGGCTGACCTGATGCGCGAGATCGCCATGGCCAGCCGGGAGCAGAGTACCGGTATCGACCAGGTCAGTCAGGCTGTGGGCCAGATGGACCAGGTCACCCAGCAGAACGCGGCACTGGTCGAAGAGGCTGCTGCCGCCACCCAGGCACTGGAGCAACAGGCCCAGTCGCTGGACGGCACTGTGCGCTTCTTCAAACTCGCCTGAAGGCCAGGCGCTGGCCCCTTGCGATCCAACACGGAGTCCTTGCATGGCTTACTTTGAATGGGCCGACGATCTGGTGATCGACCACGGCCCCATCGATCAGGACCACCGGCACCTGGTCGATCTGGTCAACCAACTGCACACCGCCACCAGCCAGGGGCGGGGGCGCGAGGTGGTGAGCCGCGTGCTGGGTGAGTTGCTGGCCTACGCCCGCGATCACCTGAGCCGCGAAGAGGCGCTGATGCGCGAGGTGGGCTTTCCGCGCCTGGAGCAGCACCAGATCGGCCACGCCCATTTCATCGGCCAGCTCGAAGAGCTCAAGCGCCAGTACGAGGCCGGCAGCATCACGGTGGCCTCGCAGCTGTCCAGCGTGCTGCGCGACTGGCTGTCGCTGCACATCCGCCGCTCCGACAAGGAGGCGCGGGCGTTTGTGCAGAAGAAGTCAGGGGGCTGAGGGCGCGGAATCAGAAAGACAGGGCAGAAAGACAGGGGCTGGCCCTGGCCAGCCCTTGCGCTGTCATCCGCTATGTGGGGGCGCTTCGTTTTGCTGGCTTGGTGCAGGTCGTACTGCATCTGCATACCGGCCCACAGTTCAGGGCTGGTGCCCAATGCGCTGGCCAGGCGATAGGCCATGTCGGGAGAGACCCCGGCACGCCCGCTGATGATGCGTGTCAACGTGACGCGATGCACGCCGAGCTGCTGCGCTGCGTCAGTCACCGTGATGTCGCCCAGGTAGTCGCGCAGCACTTCGCCGGGGTGGGGAGGGTTGTGCATTTTGCTCATCTCGATCTATCAGTGGTCATCAAGGTAGTCGACCAAAATCCTGTCCGTGTCTTGAATGTCTACAGAAGCGACCGCGCGGTCAAGAAAACAGATCCGCGTGGCTGCCGCAGCGTACAAACACGATGACCTCGCCAGGGCCAGAAGCAGCCAGCGCATAAATCAGCAGAAAGTCGCCTCCCACATGGCATTCTCGGTGGCCTGCCCAGGGCCCCTGCAGCTCATGATCCAACCATTCAGGCGGCATGGGCCCATCATGGGCCAACAGCAGCAGCATGGCCTCTTTCAGCCGCTTCATGTCATAACGACCCGAGTGGGTCAGGCGCTGCCAATCCTTGAGGAATTGCCGCGTGTAATCCGATTGGCGCGGAAGAGAGGTTCGCTTACTCGCGGCTGGCTTCTTGGAGTTCATTCAGCAGCGCCTCGGGGTCGGAGAACCGTGCCCGATGGCTGGCGATGATTTCCTCGGCTTCAGCGATCGCGGCTTGGCTGCTGGGGTTGGGTGCCTTGAGTGCAAAAGGCAAGGCCTGATCGGCCACCACGCGTGTCAGAAAAACCCGAATGGCATCCGAAACGGTCAGCCCCATGGTGGCCAGCGTTTCGGCGGCCTGGGTCTTGAGTTGTTCATCCAAACGAACGTGAACCATGGTGGTGTTGGCGGGCATATGGCTTGGAGCTCAGGCTGTTTGAGTTACATCGTATCTCAATTGCACATTCCCCAGCAGGGGAGTGCCAGATTGCCACGCCACCCCTGGCTCCGTGCCGCCGCACCGCCCTCCGCACATCCTCACTGCATCAGCGGCGACTCGGCCTGCTCCAGCGCCACGCCTTGCACGGGCCAGCGGGCGGCCAGCACCAGCAGTTGCTGGCGCAGGGCGGTGATCCAGGCGCTTTGGCGCATGGCCTGGGCCACGGCGTTGCGCACCTGTTCGAACTCGGGGTGCTGACCGGGCTCGCGGGCCAGCACCTCCACCACATGCAGGCCGAAGCGCGAGTGCACCAGGCGCGGCAGCACCCCCACATGGGCGCGGTCTGCGTCCTGGCCCAGCAGTTCGCGGGCCAGTTCGGGCGCGCAGTCGGCCTCGCCCAGCCAGCCCAGTTCACCGCCTTGGGCGCCGCTGGGGCAGTTGGACAGGGCGGCGGCCTGCTCGGCAAAGCGCTGGGGTTCGGCGCGCAGGCTCAGCAAGGCCTGTTCGGCGCGGCCGCGCAGCGCCTTCACGTCGGTGCCCGGGGTCACGGCAAACAGGATGTGGCGCGCCTGCACGCGCTCGCCCACGGCGTAGCGGGCGCGGTGCGCCGCGTGGTAGCGGCGGCAGGCGGTCTCATCCGGCTCGGGCACCTGCAGGTGCTGCGCCAGCCACAGGTCGATGGCATCGGCCGCAGCCTCGCTGAGCACGCCGTCGTGCGGCGCCGGGTCGCTGTCGGGCAGCAGGCCATCGTGGATGGCGGCCAGACGCAGCAGGGCCAGGCGGGCGCGCTGGTGGCGCTCGCCCTCGCTGAGGTCGCTGCGGTCTTCGTCCAGGCGTTGGCCGGCCACGCTCAGAGTGGCCTGTGTGGGGGTGGGCCGGATGGGGTTGGGTGTCATGGGGTGTTTCTCTTTCAGAAGCGTGCCGGCTCAGAGGCCGATCTTGCGACTGCGCACGATCTGCCAGGGTCGGGCCACATAGCCCGCTGCGGCAAAGCCGCTCCACACATGCACCAGGCGGGTGAAGGGGAAGATGGCAAACAGGCTCATGCCCATGAACATGTGCAGCTTGAACACCGGCGACACGCCCGCGATCAGGCTGGCCGCGTCCCCCTGGAAAGTGACGATGTGGCGCGCCCAGGCCATCAGCAGCAGCATGGTGGTGCCATCGCTGTGCTGCAGCGACAACGGCACGGTGGACAGGCCCAGCAGCAGGGTGGCCAGCAGCCAGAACAGCACCACGAAGTCCCGCTTGTGCGAGGTGGCGCGCACCCGGGCGTTGCCCAGGCGGCGGCGGATCAGCAGCAGCAGGCCGATCAGGCCCAGGCCGCCCAGGGTGCCGCCGGCCACCACGGCCAGCAGTTGCTTCTGCGCCGGGCTCACGCCCAGGGCGTGCACGATCTCGGGCGGCGTCAGCATGCCGAACAGGTGGCCGAAGAACAGGCCGATCACACCCACATGGAACAGGTTGGAGCCCCAGCGCAGGCTGCCCGAGGCCAGCATCTGGCTCGACTCGCTGCGCCAGCTGTACTGCTCTCGGTCGAAGCGGATCAGGCTGCCCAGCAGAAAGATCACACCGCAGAGGTAGGGGTAGATGCCGAAGATGAATTGATGGCTGAGGCTCATGACAGGGCTCCTCGTGGCTGGGCTGCCCCGGCAAGGGGCATGAAGTGGATGGGCTGGCTCTGGCCGGGGTTTTGCTGGCCTGGGCTGCTGCAACCGGCAAAGGCTTCGGGCTCGGCCCAGCTTTCATCCATGGCGGGCTCGGCCACCAGGGGGCGCACCACCAGGGCCTGGCCGCCCAGTGCCAGCACAGCGGCCAGGGCGACGGCATAGGGGCTTTGCCGGTGGTTCAGCGCGTCGTGAACGCTGTTCAGGATGTGGGCGAACTCGCCGATGAAATCGCGGCAGGCCTGGGGCGCCAGCGTGGAGGCGAACTCCAGCACCACTGGCAGGTGGTCGGGCAGTTCGCCATCGGTGCGGGCCGGGTCCAGGTACAGGCCGCCTTGCTCGTAGGTCTGCAGCAAGTCGATCATGGCCGGGCCGCGGTCACGCGAATCGCCGTGCACGTGCTCGAACAGGTGCAGCGAGGTGGCCCGCCCGCGGTCGAACAGGTCGACGTAGTCACCCTCGACCTCGAGCGGGTCCCTGCTCTGCAGGGCCTGCGTCAGCGCCAGCAGGCCGGCGCGGTGTTCGGCCGACAGCGCGGCCTCCTGCTGCAGTGCCGCCTCGATCTCGGGCAGCACCTGGCGCAGCGCGGCATCCGGGTAGGTCAGCAGGTGGGCCAGGGCGCGCAGGCTGCGCGCGGGGGTGTTGTGTGCCGTGCTCATGGTCATTCCTCCGCCTTGATCGGGATGGTGCGCTTCTTCTTGGCCCCGAACAGGCTGGGCTCGCTGGCACCGTCCGAGCAGCCGTTGCCGAACGAGAAGCCGCAGCCGCCGCGCACGTCGAAGGTGTTCTCAGCGTATTCGCGGTGGGTGCTGGGGATGACGAAGCGGTCTTCGTAGTTGGCAATGGCCATGATGTCGTACATGTCCTGCACCGTGGCCGCGTCCAGGCCCACCTGGTTCAGCACCGCGGTGTTCTCGACCTGGTCCACGTGGCGCGAACGCATGTAGGCGCGCATGGCCAGCATGCGCTCCAGCGCCCGCATCACGGGGCCGGTGTCGCCAGCGGTCAGCAGGTTGGCCAGGTACTGCACGGGGATGCGCAGCTGGTTCACGTCGGGGATCTCGCCATTCACGCCCAGGTCGCCCGAGTTGGCGGCGGCCTGGATGGGCGACAGCGGTGGCACATACCAGACCATGGGCAGCGTGCGGTACTCGGGGTGTAGGGGCAGGGCAACCTTCCAGTCCACCGCCATCTTGTAGACCGGGCTGTTGCGCGCGGCGGTCAGCCAGGCTTCGGGCACGCCGTCGCGCCGGGCCTGTTCGATCACGGACGGGTCGTGCGGATCCAGGAACACATCGAGCTGGGCCTGGTACAGGTCGCGGTCGTGCTCGGTCTGGGCGGCCTGCTCGATGCGGTCGGCGTCATACAGCAGCACGCCCAGGTAGCGGATGCGGCCCACGCAGGTTTCGGAGCACACGGTGGGCTGGCCGGCCTCGATGCGGGGGTAGCAGAAGATGCACTTCTCGGCCTTGCCGCTTTGCCAGTTGTAGTAGATTTTCTTGTAGGGGCAGCCGGACACGCACATGCGCCAGCCGCGGCACTTGTCCTGGTCGATCAGCACGATGCCGTCTTCCTCGCGCTTGTAGATCGAGCCTGAGGGGCAGCTGGCCACGCAGGTCGGGTTCAGGCAGTGCTCGCACAGGCGCGGCAGGTACATCATGAAGGTGTTCTCGAACTGGCCGTAGATGTCCTTCTGGATGTCTTCGAAGTTCTTGTCCTTGCTGCGCTTGCTGAACTCGCCGCCCAGGATCTCCTCCCAGTTCGGGCCCCATTCGATTTTCTCCATGCGCTGGCCGGTGATCAGGCTGCGCGGGCGCGCCGTGGGCGGCGCCTTCGACTTGGGCGCGCTCTGCAGGTGCTCGTAGTCGAAGGTGAAGGGCTCGTAGTAGTCGTCGATCTCGGGCAGGTTGGGGTTGGCAAACAGGCGCATCAGCAGCTTGAGCTTGCCGCCCTGGCGCGGCTCGATGCGGCCGTCGCTCTTGCGCACCCAGCCACCGTTCCACTTGTCCTGGTTCTCCCATTCCTTGGGGTAGCCGATGCCGGGCTTGGTCTCGACGTTGTTGAACCAGGCGTATTCCACGCCGGGGCGGTTGGTCCAGACGTTCTTGCAGGTCACCGAACAGGTGTGGCAGCCGATGCATTTGTCCAGATTCAGGACCATGCCGATTTGGGCTCGGATCTTCATGCGTGTGCTCCTTGGGTGTGGGCGCCTGGGGTGGCTTCGCCGTCGAGCCAGTCGACCCGGGCCATCTTGCGCACCACCACGAACTCGTCGCGATTGGTGCCTATCGTTCCGTAGTAGTTGAAGCCGTAGCTGAGCTGGGCGTAGCCACCGATCATGTGGGTGGGTTTGAGCACGATGCGGGTCACCGAGTTGTGGATGCCGCCGCGTGTGCCCGTGATCTCCGAGCCCGGTGTGTTGATGATCTTTTCCTGGGCGTGGTACATCATCACCATGCCGTTCTTCACCCGCTGGCTCACCACCGCGCGGGCCGCGATGGCGCCATTGGCGTTGAACAGCTCCACCCAGTCGTTGTCCACGATGCCGGCGCTTTGGGCGTCGTCCTCGCTGAGCCAGACCACCGGGCCGCCGCGGTTCAGCGTCAGCATCAGCAGGTTGTCGGTGTAGGTCGAATGGATGCCCCACTTCTGGTGCGGGGTGATGAAGTTCAGCGCGATCTCGCGGTGCCCGTTGGGCTTCAGGCCCTGCACCTCGGCCAGGGTCTTCAGGTCCACCGGTGGGCGGTAGCTCACAAAGCCCTCGCCAAAGGCGCGCATCCACGGGTGGTCCTGGTAGAACTGTTGGCGCCCGGTCAGGGTGCGCCATGGGATCAGCTCATGCACATTGGTGTAGCCCGCGTTGTAGCTGACCTTTTCACTCTCCAGCCCCGACCAGGTGGGCGAGGAGATGATCTTGCGCGGCTGGGCCTGGATGTCGCGGAAGCGGATCTTCTCGTCTTCGCGGTGCAGGGCCAGGTGGGCGTGTTCGCGCCCGGTCTGCTTGGACAGGGCCTGCCATGCCTTCACGGCCACCTGGCCGTTGGTCTCGGGGGCCAGCATCATCACCACCTCGGCGGCGTCGATATCGGTGTCGATGCAGGGGCGGCCCTGGCTCACACCGGCCTCGCGCACCGTGCCATTGAGCTCACCCAACTGGCGCACCTCGTCCTGGGTGTTCCAGCCGATGCCCTTGCCGCCATTGCCCAGCTTGTCCATCAGCGGGCCCAGGGCGGTGAAGCGGCGGTAGGTGTTGGGGTAATCGCGCTCAACCACCGTGATCTGCGGTGCCGTGCGGCCCGGGATCAGATCCACCTCGCCGCGCTTCCAGTCCTTCACGTCGAAGGGTTGGGCCATCTCGCCCGGGGTGTCGTGCATGATCGGCGTCAGCACCACTTCTTTCTCGACCCCCAGGTGGCCCACGCACACCTCGGAGAACTTCTTGGCGAAGCCTTTGTAGATGTCCCAGTCCGAGCGCGCCTCCCAGGCCGGGTCCACGGCGGTGGACAGCGGGTGGATGAAGGGGTGCATGTCGCTGGTGTTGAGGTCGTTCTTCTCATACCAGGTGGCGGTGGGCAGCACGATGTCCGAGTACAGGCAGGTGGTGCTCATGCGGAAGTCCAGCGTCACCAGCAGATCCAGCTTGCCCTGGGGGGCTTCGGCGTGCCAGCGCACCTCTTGCGGCTTGGCTGAGAAGCCGGCGCCGGGCCGCCCCAAGCCGGCTGCCCCCTGGGGGGAGGCGCCAGGCGCCTCGGGGGGGGCCTGTTCACCCAGGGCCTTGCCCTGCACGCCGTGGGTGGTGCCCAGCAGGTGCTTGAGAAAGTACTCATGCCCCTTGCCGCTGGAGCCCAGGATGTTGGAGCGCCAGACAAACATGTTGCGCGGCCAGTTGGCCGGGTCATCCGGGTCTTCACAAGACATCTGCAGCGAGCCGTTCTTCAGCGCATCGACCACATGGTCCTTGGCGTCCAGGCCCTGGGCGCTGGCGTCGCGGCACACCTGCAGCGGGTTGGTCTTGAGCTGCGGGGCGCTGGGCAGCCAGCCCATGCGTTCGGCGCGCACGTTGTAGTCGATCATGCTGCCGCCAAACTGGGCCTTGTCGGCCAGGGGCGAGAGCACCTCTTCCACCCCCAGTTTCTCGTAGCGCCACTGGTCGGTGTGGGCATAGAAGAAGCTGGTCGAGTTCTGCTGGCGCGGCGGGCGTGACCAGTCCAGGGCAAAGGCCAGGGCGGTCCAGCCGGTCTGCGGGCGCAGCTTCTCCTGACCCACATAGTGGGCCCAGCCGCCCCCGGATTGGCCGATGCAGCCGCACATCATCAGCATGTTGATGATGCCGCGGTAGTTCATGTCGCTGTGGTACCAGTGGTTCATGGCCGCGCCGATGATGACCATGGACTTGCCCCGGGTCTTGTCGGCGTTGTCGGCGAACTGGCGCGCCACCGTCAGCACCTGGCTGCGCGGCACGCCGGTGATCTGCTCCTGCCAGGCCGGGGTGTAGGGCAGGTTGTCGTCATAGGAGAGCGCGCCGTCGTCCACCAGATCGCCCGCAGCATTGCGCAGGCCGCGGTGCACGCCGTAGCTGGCCACCTGCAGGTCGAACACCGTGGCCACCCAGACTTCGCGTGGCGCGCCGTCCTGCTGCACCAGCAGTCGTTGCATGGGCACGTTGCGCAGCAGCACATCGCCTTGCTTGTTGGCCGTGAACTGGGGCGACTCGATGCCGCCGAAGTAGGGGAAGGCCACCTTGTTCACACTGGTCATGGCCGGGGTGCCGCCACCGGCGCCCTCCAGCACCGAGAGCTTGAGCTGCACCGGGCGGCCGTCCACGGCCTCCTTGCTCTCCAGGTTCCAGCGGCCCTGGTCGGGCCGGCCCTCGGCGCCCCAGCGAAAGCCGATCGAACCCTGGGGCTGTACCACCTGGCCTTGCTCGTCCCAGGCCAGGGTCTTCCAGTCGGCATTGGCGGTGGTGGCCTCGGCGACCAGGTCGCTGGCGCGCAGGTAGCGGCCGGGCACCAGCGCGCGGCCGGCCGGGGTGTCCTGCTCCTGCAGCATCACCAGCATGGGCAGGTCGGTGTAGCGGCGGGCATAGTCGTCAAAGTAGACGCTGCGTTTGTCGAAGTAGAACTCTTTCAGGATCACATGGCCCATGGCCATGGCCACGGCCGCATCGGTGCCTTGCTTGGGGTGCATCCACAGATCGGCCAGCTTGGAGATCTCGGCGTAGTCGGGGGTCACTGCCACCGTTTTGGCGCCCTTGTAGCGCACCTCGGTGAAGAAGTGGGCGTCGGGTGTGCGCGTCTGCGGCACATTGGAGCCCCAGGCGATGATGAAGGTCGAGTTGTACCAGTCGGCCGACTCGGGCACATCGGTCTGCTCGCCCCAGACCTGGGGGCTGGCGGGCGGCAGGTCGCAGTACCAGTCGTAGAAGCTCATGCACACGCCCCCGATCAGGCTCAGGTAGCGGCTGCCGGCGGCATACGACACCATCGACATGGCCGGGATCGGCGAGAAGCCGATGATGCGGTCGGGCCCGTGGGCCTTGATGGTGTGCACATTGGCCGAGGCGATGATCTCGTTGACCTCGTCCCAGCTGCTGCGCACAAAGCCGCCCAGGCCGCGCTGGGTCTGCCAGCTGCGGCGGATCTCGTCATTGGCCATCAGGGTGGCCCAGGCATCGACCGGGCTCTTGGCCACGGTGCGGGCGGCGCGCCAGTGCTTGAGCAATTCGCCGCGCACCATGGGGTGCTTGACGCGGTTGGCGCTGTACAGGTACCACGAGTAGCTGGCGCCGCGGGCGCAGCCGCGCGGCTCGTGGTTGGGCAGGTCAGGGCGGGTGCGCGGGTAGTCGGTCTGCTGGGTTTCCCAGGTCACGATGCCGCCCTTGACGTAGATCTTCCACGAGCACGAGCCCGTGCAGTTCACGCCATGGGTGGAGCGCACGATCTTGTCGTGCTGCCAGCGGTTGCGGTAGGCGTCCTCCCAGGTGCGGTCTTCACCGGTGGTGACGCCGTGGCCGTTGGCAAAGGGTTCGCGGGCCTGGGCAAAAAAGCTCAGTCGGTCCAGAAAATGACTCATGGGGTGGCTCCGTTGAATTCGGTTCGGTAAGGCTGCGCGGGCGGGTTCAGCACGGCACGTCGGCGTCGCGGCGGGCGTAGAACCACCAGGTGGCCACGATGCACAGCAGGTAGAAGGCGATGAAGGTCAGCAGGGCCAACTCGGGGCCGCCGGTGCTGGCGATCGATGAGCCATAGCTTTTGGGGATGAAGAAGCCGCCGTAGGCCGCCACTGCGGCGCTGAAGCCCAGCACGGCGGCCGACTCGGTGTTGCCCTCCTTGACCGCCTGGGCCTGGGCCAGCTCGTCGTTGCGCGGGGCGGGGCGGGTCTTCAGGTCGATGAAGATCACCGGGATCATGCGAAAGGTCGAGCCATTGCCGACGCCGGTGGTGAAGAACAGCACCAGGAACATCAAAAAGAAGCCCGTGAAGCTCCCCTCGGCCGGGCCCCAGGGCAGGGCGAAGGCGCTGCCCGCCCCCTTGGGCAGGAAGAACAGCACACCGACCACGGCCAGGGCCATCACCACGAAGTTCCACAGCGTGACGCGGGCGCCGCCCAGCTTGTCGGCCAGCCAGCCACCCACGGGGCGGATCAGCGCGCCCACCAGCGGGCCCAGCCAGGCATAGGCCAGCGGGTTCACATCCTTGAACTGCGACTTGATCAGCAGCGGAAAGCCCGCCGCATACCCGATGAAGGAGCCGAAGGTGCCCAGGTACAGCAGGCACATCACCCAGTTGTGCTTGTTGCGGAAGATGGCGGCCTGGGCAGCGAACGAGGCCTTGGCGTCGGCGATGTCGTTCATGAAGAGCCAGGCGGCCACGGCGGTCAGGGCAATCCAGGGCACCCACACGAAGGCGGCATTCTGGGCCCATACCTCGCTCACCTGACCGGCCTTGCTGATGTGCTGGGGCTCGCCGCCCAGCACACCGAACACGCCCACCGAGATGATGATGGGGCTCAGAAACTGCACCACCGACACGCCCAGGTTGCCCAGGCCGGCGTTCACGCCCAGGGCCGAGCCCTTGCGCTCCTTCGGAAAGAAGAAGCTGATATTGGCCATCGACGAGGAGAAATTGCCACCGCCCAGGCCGCACAGCAGGGCCAGCATCAGCATGGTGGGGTAGGGCGTGTTGGCGTCTTGTACCGCAAAGCCGATGCCGATGGCGGGCAGCAGCAGCGAGGCGGTGGAGATGGCGGTCCAGCGCCGCCCGCCCACCAGGGGCACCATGAACGAGTAGAAGATGCGCAGCGTGGCGCCCGACAGGGCCGGTGCCGAGGCCAGCCAGAACAGCTGGTTGGTGGAGTACTTGAAGCCCATCAAGGGCAGGTTGACGGCCACCACGCTCCACAGCTGCCAGATGGCAAAGGCCAGGAAGAGGGCCGGCACCGACAGCCACAGGTTGAGCTTGGCGATGGCCTGGCCCTGCGAGGCCCAGAAGGCCTTGTCTTCCGGCGTCCAGACCGCCAGGGTCTTGCCGGGGCGGGCGCGCTCGGGCGCCACGATCTTGCTTGACATGGGGATTCCTTTTGAAAGGGTTGTGTCGGAGGGGCCGCTCAGACGGTATTGCCGCGCAGCACGTCGCGGGTGCGCACTTCGGTGAAGTACATCCAGAACAGCGAGACCCAGACCACGCCATACAGCAGCATGAAAGCGCTGGACCGCACGCCCGTGAGGTCGAGCAGCACGCCGAACAGGATGGGCAGCACGAAGCCGCCCAGGCCACCGGCCAGGCCCACCACGCCCGAGATGGCGCCGATGTTGCCGGGGTAGTCGTCGCTGATGTACTTGAACACGCTGGCCTTGCCGAAGGCAAAGGCAATGCCCAGGGTGAACATCAGGGTCGTGAAGCCATACACATTGAGCCCGATGTGGAAGCTGCGCGCCCCGTTGACGGTGGTGATGCTGAAATCGGTTTGCGGGTAGCTCAGCAGAAACAGGCAGATCCAGCTCACCCACAGCACCCACCAGGTGACCTGGTGCGCGCCGTGCTTGTCGGACAGGTAGCCGCCAATGGCGCGCAGCACGCCCCCGGGCAGCGAGAAGCAGGCGGCCAGCAGGGCGGCCCAGCGGATGTCCAGACCGTATTCGCCCACGTAGTACTGCACCATCCACAGGCTCAGGCCCACATAGCCCCCGAACACGATGCTGTAGTACTGGCAGTACTTGAGCACGCGCGGGTCCTTCAGCGTCTTGAGCTGGTCGCCCCAGCTGCTCTTGCTGGCCACCCGATGGCTCGGGTCGCTGGCGCTGCCAAACCAGAACAGCACGGCCACGCCCAGCATGATGGCGGCGTACACCTGGGGCACCACCGCCCAGCCAAAGGCCACGATCAGGGCCGGGGCTACAAATTTGTTGACTGCAGCGCCCGAGTTGCCGGCGCCGAACACGCCCATGGCAAAGCCTTGCTGGTGCTTGGGGAACCAGCGCGCCACATACGGCGTGCCCACCGAGAACACGCCGCCGGCCAGGCCCACGAACAGGCCCAGCACCAGAAACTGCCAGTACTGGGTGGCGTAGCGCATGAGCCAGATCGGCAGCACGCAGGCCAGCAGGGTGCCCATCATCACGATGCGGCCGCCGTAGCGGTCGGTCCACACGCCCAGGGGCACGCGCACCAGTGAGCCGGTGAGCACCGGCATGGCCGTCAACAAGCCGAACTCGGTGGCGTTGAGGCCCAGGGTCTTGCGGATCGGGATGCCGATCACGCCGAACATCATCCAGACCATGAAGCACACCGTGAAGGCGAGCGTGCTGACGGTCAATACCGACAAGGCTTTGCCGCGCGAAGACATGGGAGAACCTCCTTTTAAGTGGTCCCCAGTGTCAAAAAATCAGTGCGCCCTGAACATCCTGCATCCGGGCAGGCACCATCCTCCTAAAGGAGTAGTCCGCGCCTCAAGCTTGATCTGGATCAGTCACGGCGTACACCGCGGCCTGCACCCGCGAGCTCAGGTTGAGCTTGCGGAAGATGTGCTGCACGTGGATCTTGACCGTGGTCTCGGCGATCTTGAGGGTGCGCGCGATCTCCTTGTTGCTGGCGCCACGCGCAATCTCGCGCAGGATCTCGCGCTCGCGGGGCGACAGCTTGGAGGCTGCCAGGCCAGGCTCAGGTGGGCGCGCTGGCGCCTCGGTGGGCAAGGCCTCGGGCGCCGCTTCGGCCGCCTGCACGGGCTCGGGCATGGGGGCTGAGGCCACGGCCTGGCGGTAAGCCGCAAACAGCTTGCCCGTCATCTCGGGCGAGACCACCGACTGGCCCTCGCGCACGCGCCGTATCGAGGCCACCAGCTCGTCGCCATCCACCGTCTTGAGCAGGTAGCCGCTGGCGCCGCGGGCCAGGGCCTGTGACAGGTCTTCGGCATCCTCGCTCACCGTGAGCATGATGACCTGGGGCGCGGGCACCAGCGCCATCAACTGGGGCAGCGCATCCACCCCGTGCACGCCGGGCAGGTGGTTGTCCAGCAGCACCACCTCGGGCGCGTGCTGGGCCGCCAGCTTCAGGGCCTCGCCTGCATCGGTGGCTTCGGCCACCACCTGCAGGCAGGCCTGCTGGCTGAGCAGGGCCACCAGCCCGCGGCGGAACAGCTTGTGGTCGTCCACCACCAGGAGTCGGATTGGAGCGGGCAGGGTCATGGCGCAGTGGCTTCTGTTGTCTGGGCCGCCGTCGGCGGCGGATGCTGGGGCAGGCGCAGGGTCACGCAGGTGCCCTGCGGGCCTGAATCAAGGCTCAGTTGGGCGCCGATGCGTTCGGCGCGTTCGCGCATGATGCGCAGCCCCACGTGGGTGCCGTCGGGTGGGCCGCCCCGGGCGTCAAAGCCCAGGCCGTCGTCGCGGATGGTGACCTGCCACTGCGGGTGGGTGTCCACGCGCAGCTCGACCTGGCGGGCGTGGGCGTGCTTGCGGATGTTGGACAGGGCCTCCTGCACGATGTGCAGCACCTGCACCTGCACATCGGGCGCGATCGGCAGGCCTTCGCCGTGGATGGCCAGGCTGGGCCGGATGCCGGCCTGCAGCTCGAACTTGGACAGGGTCTCGCGCAGGGCGGGCTCCATGTCTTCGGCGTGGGTGTTGGTGCGAAAGTGCAGCAGCAGCTCGCGCACATCGCTGTAGCTCTCGCGGATGCCCGCGTCCAGCTCGTCGAGTGTGGCCTCGACGGCGGCCGGGCGCGCGTCGCTCATGGCGCTGCGCAGCAGCTGCATCTGGATCTTCAGAAAGGCCAGCGACTGGGCGATGGAGTCGTGCAGTTCGCGGGCCAGCATCTGGCGCTCGTCGGCCACGGCCGATTCGCGGGCCAGCGCCGCGCTGCGCAGGTTCTCCATGGCGCCGGCCAGGTGGCTGGCCAGGGCCTCGAACAGGCTGCGCTCCTCGGCGCTCAGCGCGGTGTCGTGGCGGTAGAACAGCTCGATCTCGCCCAGCACGCGCTGGTGCCAGGTCAGGCTCACCGTCACCAGGGTGCGGAAGCCGGCGCGTTCGCAATGCTGCTGCACGCGCTGGCTGGTGCCGTCTGGAGGGGCCTGCCGTGCGGCATCCAGGATCGGGATCACCTTCAAGGGCTGGGCCAGGGCGCGCTCGGATGAGGCGCCACACAGGCAGTCGCCGGTGAGCACGCAGTGCTCCTCCTCCACCATCACCTTGGGCAGGCAATCACTGGCCAGCAGCACGTAGCGCTGGTTGGCCTCGTCCGACCAGCGTATGGCCACGGCGTCGGCCCCGGCAATGCTGCGCAACTGGCGTGAAAACCCCTGGGCCAGGGTTTGCAAGGTGTCGGCCTGGGCCACAAAGGTGGCGGTTTCGTACAGGGTGCGCAGGCGTTGCTGCTCCAGTTGCAGGCGCGCCGTCTTCTCGCGCACCTTGCCCTCCAGTCCGCTGTACAGGTCTTGCAGGCGTTCGGCCATGCGGTTGAAGCCCTCGGCCAGGGCGCCCAGTTCATCGTGGCTGACCACCTGCACCCGGGTGCCGAAGTCGCCCTGCTCGATGCGGCCCAGGCTGCGCTGCAGGCGGCGCACCGGGTCCAGCACCAGCACATGGCCCACGTACAGCAGCACCAGGGCGCTGAGCAGGGCCAGCGACATCATCACCAGCTGCAGGGTGCGCAGCAGGGTGGTCCATTGCGCCAGGTGCAGTTCGATGGCCGAGACGAAGTTGTCCACCTCGTGCACGAAGTCGTCCACCTGCAGGCCCAGCGCGGGCCCGGGCCCCGGGCGCCCGCTTTGTTGCAGGGCCTGTTGCCGGGCCAGCTCGCGCAGGGGTTGCCAGCGCCGCTGCACCAGGTCGAAATGCGCCCGGGTGGCCTGGTCCCAGGGCACGGCCAGGGGCCGGGCGGGGTCGCCGTCGCGCAGCAGGCTCAGGCTGGCGTCAAAGTCCTGCAGTTGCCGCTCGACCTGCTGGTTCAGCGCGGCCTGGCCCACCGGCTGGGCCGGGGTTTGCAGGCGCAGGGCCAGGCGGTAGCTCTGCATGCGCATGCGCCCGGCCTCGTTGACGGCGGCGGCGCCGCCCTCCAGCTGCCAGGTCACCCACAGCGTGAGCCCGACCGAGGCCAGGGCCAGCACCAGAAACAGGCCGCCGATGCCCATCAGCTTGGAGGCCAGGCCCAGGCCTGACAGGCGGGCGCGCAGCCGGGCGTGCGCCGGTCCGGCAGACGGCAGCATCGGTTCAGCCGGCAAGGGCTTGGGCGGCAGACTCAATCCAATTCCCCATTGTTTGAAGCGTGGATTGTGCGCTTTTGGGTGTTGTCGATGCCCTTCATCCACCAGTTTGCGCCATGAATCGCATTACATGCTGAGGTTGCTCTTGGAAGACATGGCGTTCGGGCTTGGCCGCGATGCCGGCGTGCAGGGCCTGCAACAGTTCGGCATCGCTGGCGCCGGCGCGCAGCATCGGGCCCAGCGGCACCCGGTCGTTCTGGCCCAGGCACAGGTAGAGCGTGCCATCCACCCCCAGGCGCACGCGGTTGCAGGCGGCGCAGAAGTGCTGCGACATCGGGGTGATCACGCCCAGGCTGGCGCGGCCATCGGGCCCGGCCCAGTAGCGCGCCGGGCCGCTGCCCTGGCCCATCACGCAGGGCAGCAGGCCATGCTGCTGGGCCAGGCGCTGCCCCAGGGCGCTGAGGTCGGGAGCCGCCACGGCTTGGCCGGTGCTGCCCATGGGCATGGGTTCGATCAGCCGCAGCACATGCCCGTGGGTCATGGCAAAGGCCAGCACGCTCTCGACCTCGTCCAGGTTCACGCCCGGCTGCACCACCATGTTGAGTTTGATAGGGTTGAAGCCCACGGCCTGGGCGGCCTGCAGGCCGCTCAGCACGCTGTCCAGTGCGTCGCGGCCGGTGATGCGGGCGAAGCAGCGCCGGTCCAGGGTGTCCAGGCTGATGTTGAGCCGCTGCAGGCCGGCGTCGCGCAATTCGGCGGCCAGGCGGGCCAGTTGGGTGCCGTTGCTCGACAGGGACAGGTCACGCAGCCCCGGCAGCGCCGCGATGCCGCGCACCAGCCCGGTCAGGCCGCCCCGCAGCAGGGGCTCGCCCCCGGTGAGGCGCACCTTGGCCACGCCGCTGCGCACAAACAGGCCCAGCAGGCGCAGCAACTCGGGCGGGCGCAGCCAGTGGGCCGGCTCTTCATAGCCCTTGAAGCCTTTGGGCAGGCAGTAGGTGCAGCGCAGGTCGCAGCGGTCGGTGATCGACACGCGCAGGTAATCGATGCGTCGCCCGAAGGGGTCGATCAGCGTTGGCAAGGCATTGGTGGCAGACATGGGCAGCACTGTAGGCAGACCCGGTTCATGGCGCCATCGTTCTGAAGGAGGATGGGGCCTCGGGGCCTGTGTCGCTCAAGGCATCCATTCAGGCGTGTTGTCACGGGTCGAGCTGCTGTGAACACCCGCGATCACTTGCCCAGTTGCCAGATGACCCCTGCGCACCCAGGGTCGACCTTCAGGTACCGGCCTTTGGCGTGCTCGGTTGCGGCATCAAGTGCTCGCATTCCTGTTTGACGGCCAGGTAGCACTCACAAACGCGCTCTTCCAGGAGCGGGCGATCCACCAGGCTGATGACGCCGCGCGATCTTTCGATCATGCCGTCCTTTTGCAGCGCCGCTGCTGCCATCGTGATGCTTTCACGGCGCACCCCCAGCATGAGCGAGATCCGCTCCTGGGTGATGGCCATCTTGTTGCTCTGCAGCCGGTCCATGCTCATCAGAATCCAACGGGCCAATCGCTGCTCGACGGTGTGGTGCTGGTTGCACACTGCCATTTGCGAGGTCTGCACAATCAGGGCCTGGGTGTAGAGCAGGGCCAGCCGCTGCAACTGGCCACCCAGGGCAAACTCATGCTTCATCACCTTGCGGCTCAGCCGATAGGCCTGGCCGGCGCATTGCACCTCGGTGCTGCTGGGCAGGCTCTCACCTCCCATGTAGATGGAGATGCCGATCAAGCCCTCGTTGCCGACCAACGCGATCTCGCTCGATGCCCCATCCTCCAGTGCGTAGACCAAAGACACGATGCCCGAGGTGGGAAAGTGCAGGTGCGTCACATGGTCACCCGACTCTGACATCGTCCAGCCGCGCGGCATGTCCACCAGTTCGAGGTCTGGCCGCAAGCGGGCGTAGTCAGCGGCGGGCAGCGCCGCGAGGATCTGGTTGAGGCGTGGGTCGGGCGGGGTGGTGGGATGGGGTTTGGTCAAGGTGTCCTGGGGAGCGTGGCAGGCCGCTGAGGTATGGGGTGCAGGCTCCTGCCCTTGAGGCTGCCCGGATGAAAAAAAAGGCCGGCTCAAATGAGCAGGCCTTTGACTGGACTGGGCGGAGATCAGTAGCGTCCGCCGCCGTACCCGCCCGTGCCATAGCCCACGTCTTTGCGTTGGGTGGCGGTGTAACCGGCTGCGCTGTAGCCGCCGGACTTGTTGCTGTCTTCGCGCGGACGGGCCAGGTTGACCACAATCGAGCGGCCATCGACCGACATGCCGTGCAGGCCGGTGATGGCGGCCTGGGCCACCTCAAGGGAGGCCATTTCCACAAAGCCGAAGCCCTTGGAGCGGCCCGTTTCGCGGTCCATCATCACCTTGGCGGATGAAACGCTGCCGAACTCAGAAAAATTGCTTTTCAGGCTGGCGTCGTCGACAGAGTAGGGCAGGTTGCCCACGTAGATTTTGGTGCTCATGTTGGAGCCTTTCTGGATTGCGGTGCGCAGCTTGTGGCACCCATTCATGATGCTGGCGGGCGCCACGAAGGCGCTTTGCAGCTCGGGGGGATTGGATCGGATCTGGCTGAAGCGAGTCGTCAGCAAACGGGAGGCGATGCCATGCACGTTTGCAACCAGCCCTGCGTCACGGCAAAGAGCCGGGCCGCCTCGCGCGAGGCGAAGGCCTTGTCAAAGCGGAAAACGCGGCAGTAGCTGCCGTTGCCGAGAGAGCGGTGGACCGAAAAAGAGGCGCGGAAGCGGCCGCAATCGGTCGGGTGTGTCGTGGGCGAAACGACGTACTGGCCCATGGAAATGGAGGTCTTTGAAATCTGATTCATTCAGAAACGCAGGCTTGCATCAAGCTGCGTGAGCATGGTGGACTCTGTTGGCTGCAGCTCTACAAACCAACTGGAGGGCCCGCCTCGAATGAGGTGGCACTCTCTTTGTGTGTGACACCGGGGGCTTGCCAAGCTGGCTACCATCGCGATGTCACCCGCCGAATATAACAGCAATTTATATTGAACAATTGATTTATTTCATTTGGTTCTAAAAGAGTGCTCTTGGGGCCACGCCCCACGCCGGCCACAGTGGGGGCCCGGCTCCGTTGGCTTGAGCACAGACCCTGTGTGATCTGCGCGATACCGTGCATCAGGCGTTCATCTGCGCTGTCAATGTGGGCAGTCAGGTGGATCCCGATGGCGCTTATGCCAACACCAGGAATGAACATGACAAGCAATTACGTGACTCGCGACAACTTCGGCATGTATGCCAAGAACGCCGACGGCCCTGGCCCTGCCATCATGGGTGCCGACACCTTGCTGGGCAATGATGTCTACAACCGTGAAGGCGAGAAGCTTGGTGACATCAAGGAGTTCATGGTCGTCATGGCCACCGGGCAGATCGACTATGCGGTGCTGTCTTTTGGCGGCCTGCTGGGCCTGGGCGACAAGCTGTTCGCCGTGCCTTGGGCGGCCCTGTCGCTGGACACCCACAACAAGCGCTTCACGCTGAACACGCCCAAGGATGTGCTCAAGAACGCACCCGGCTTCGACAAGGGCCACTGGCCTGCGATTGCCGACAAGGCCTGGGCCGGAAGCATCCACAAGTTCTACGGCACGCCCTACAGCGAGGTGTGAATGCATGGCGTTCACCGAGGCCTGCGCCGAGGACTGACGCCATCCACGCTGCAAGCGCCCGGAAGGCTTCGCGCACTTGGCGGGGGCTTTGGCATGCAAGGGCGGCTAGGCCCCCCATGGCGTTCTGTTCGGACGGATCGCTCCCCAGGCCACTGGGCGTGATGCCAGCAGCGCTGGGTGCTCTTGATGCACCGGCCTGGCACCGAAATCCGAGCCTGATCATGGAGCCACTGAAATGAAAAAGCGCTTGCGCACAGCGCGTTGGGCCAAGGCGTTTGCGCGGGGCGCCATGACCCTGGCACGCATGACCACCCGCATGGCCAGCGCCTCTGCCGGCCGCGCAATGAAGCAGGCACGCCGCAAAGCCGCAGCACCACGGCCCGGTGTACGCGCCAGCGCCGGCACCTGGACACGGGGCCTGGCCATGGGCGTGGATGGCGCCCTGCGCTATCGCCTCTATGCCCCGCCCGACCTTCAGCCCGGCGAACAACTGGCGCTCATGGTGATGCTGCATGGCTGCGGCCAGGATGCCGAGGGCTTTGCGATGTGCACCGGCATGAACCGGGTTGCGGCCAGGAAGCGATTCCTGGTGCTGTACCCGGAGCAAGACCCCCTGTCCAACCCGCAGCGATGCTGGAACTGGTTTGCCACCCTCCACGGCCGTGCCTACGCAGAGGCAGAACTCATCCTGAAGGCGATCGATCAGGTGTGCACACTGAACCCGGTGGACCCCAGGCAGGTCGCCATGGCAGGCTTGTCGGCCGGGGCCAGCATGGCGGCCCTGCTGGTCACCCGCCACTCGAGCCGGTTCAAGGCATTGGTCATGCATTCGGGGGTGGCGCCCGGAACCGCAAACACCACCATGACCGCGTTCAGCGCCATGCGCGGACGCCGCCCGACCCTGCCATTGAGCGCCACCCCGAACACCATGGCGGCAGATTGGCCCGCGCTGCTGGTCATTCATGGCGATGCGGACACCACAGTCTCGCCGGCCAATGCCGAGGCCGCTGCCCAGAGCTGGGCGCAGGCGGCCTCCGCGCGCTCCGGCCAGGTTCGGCGATTGCAGCGCGGCAAGCGCTACCCCATGGCCGTGACCGACTTCAAGAACCGAGGCCGCCTGGTGGCCAGGCTGATGCTTGTGGCCGGCCTGGGCCACGCCTGGAGCGGGGGCGCTGCCAAGCAGGCCTTTGCCGATGTGCGCGGGCCCGATGCGTCAAGCCTGGCCTGGACGTTTGCGGCGCAGCAGTTCGGGGGGTGATCCACTTGGCCAGACTTCGCCCCCTGGCCAGCGCGTCACTGGGGCTGAACCCCCAACTCCCTGATTTTGCGGGTCACCACCTCGAACTCGGGCTTGAAATCTTCTGCAAACTGCTCCGGTGTCGAGTTCATCACCTCGAAGCCCCGGCCATTGAGCAGTTGGCTCATATCGGGTGCGCCCACAATGGCCCGCACCTCGCGTGCCAGCCGGTCGATGACCGGGGCGGGGGTCTTGGCGGGGGCCAGCAGGCCGATCCAGACGCTGGTGTCGTAGATCGGGTCGGCCATGCCCAGTTCGCGCATCGTGGGCACCTGCGGCAGTGAGGTGGAGCGCTGCCGTCCCATGACCGCCAAGGGAATCAGCTTGCCGTTGGGCACATGCTGCATGGCACTGCCCACGGAGGAATAGCCCAGCACCACCGTGCCGGCCAGCAGATCTGAAATCACGGGGGCTTCGCCCCGTTGGGCCACATGCACCATGCCGGCGTTCAGGCTGCGGCTCAGGGTTTCGCCTTGCAGATGGCCCAGGCCGCCAATGCCCCACGAGGCATAGCTGAACGACAGGCTGCCGCTGGCCGCTTTGGCCTTCAGATCTGCCATGTTTTTGATGCCCGAGCCGGGGTGGGTGGAGAGCAGCGTGGGGCTGCGCACCAGTTGGGTGATGGGGATGAAGTCTTTGAGGGGGTCGTAGCTGAGGCTTTTGAACAAGGCGGTGTTGTTGACCTGTGAGTCGGTGATGGTCATGAGCAAGGTGTAGCCATCGGCCTTGGCCCGCGCCACCTCGGCAGCCCCGATGGCGCCGGCTGCGCCGCTTTTGTTGTCGACGACGATGGCCTGGCCCATGGATTTGGCGAGTCCTTCACCCACCTTGCGCGCCACAAAATCGGTGGCGCCCCCTGCCGCATAGGGCACCACGATGCGGATCGGGCGTGACGGATAGCTGTCCTGGGCCTGTGCCGGCGCGGCCAGGGCTGAAAACAGTGCGGCGATGGCGCCGATGAGGCGCATGGCCTTGGGCGAAGTCTGGGTGGAGGGGGTGGAGGGGGTGGAGGGGGTGGAGGGGGTGATGTAGGTGGTGTGGGTGTTCATGGTTTTGTCTCCAATTCATTTTCTTTTTCAACAGGTCTGGGCTCAGAGGTCCAGTACCAACTCAGGGCTCAGCGATCGGGATACACAAGGCAGCAGGCAGCGCTGGGCCAGGCGTTCGTGCTCGCTCAACACGTGATCGCGGTGCTCGGCCTGGCCGCTGACAATGCCCACTTCGCAACTGCGGCAGAGCCCTTCACGGCAGGCAGAGGGGATCAGCACCCCGTGCTGCTCCAGCGCATCGAGCAGGCTCACGTCAGGTGGCACCGGCACGCGCAGGCCCGAGCGGTGCAGCACGGCCGTGAAGGCCTGCCGGCCTTGGGTCGACCCCGCTGCCGGGCCCTGTGCCGTGAAGCGCTCAAAATGGACTTGCGCCTGCGCGAAGCCGGCCTGGTGCGCGGCGGCCTCCACGGCACTCATCAAACCTGAGGGGCCGCAGCAATAGACATGCACCCCTGGCGCGGCGGGGCCCAGAAACTCCGACAGGTCGGGGGGCTGCCCGCCGGCTTCTTCGTCGACGTGCAAGAGGATGTGCCTGCCTCCAAGCTGGGCCAGCGGCCAGGCATACGCAGCTTTGGCCCGTGAGCGCACGCAATACAGCAAGCGCCAGGGCTGCCCCCGGGCCTGGCAGGCCGCCATCATGCTGAGGATCGGGGTGATGCCGATGCCCCCCGCCACAAACAGGTGCTGATGGGCGGCGTCTGACAGGCCGAACAAGCACCGGGGTGCCCCCACCTTCAGCCGCTGCCCTACCTGCAACTGGTGGTGGATGAAGGCGGATCCGCCGCGGCTGTCGGGGGCCAGGCCCACGCCCAGCACATAGCGGTGCCGCTCCTCAGGGGCGTTGGCGATGGAGTACTGCCGGCACAGCCCATGGGGCAGGTGCACGTCGACATGGGCGCCGGCCGTGAAGGGGGCCAGGGCCTCGCCCGAAGGCGCTCTGAGCTCCAGCCCCAGCACGTCCTGGGCCTCGTGGGTGATCTGGCTGACGATCAGTTCCATGGCGGCCTCAAGCCTTGGCCCTGGGCACGGGCTGGCCGCCGGCCAGCTCTTGGGCTTCTTCTTCCAGGCGGCGCGCCACCACCCATCGGAACTGGTTGAGCGCGGCATCGATGCCAAAGGGCACCATCTTGAAGTCGGGCGCCAGGGCCAGGCTGCGCTGCTGGGCCGTGATGATGGCGCGGTCTTCGTCAAAGGCCGTCACCACGGCCTGGTGAATCGACCGGGTCACCTCGGGCTGGTCGATCGAGAAGTTGTGCGGGTGCGCGAAAAAGTAATGGGTGGAGTTTTCGGTTTCGGGTGTGATCGCCTGGCACCCTCTGAACTCAAGGGCCTCCACGCGCTGGCCTTCAGGCGCGCCCGTGCCGGTGGGGGCCATGCCCGAATCCATCAGCAAGGTGGCTGGCAAGGTGAAGTTGTAGATGTTCCAGCGGTCCACCTTGCCGCTCCATGTCTTGACGGCGGTGGCAAAGGGCGGCGCTTCGGTCCCGATGGCCCAACGGGTGATGCGGACACCGTTGTCCAGGCGCTCCACCTTGGCAGGGGCCGATGCGTAATCGGGGCTGCCACCCAGCGTGGAAGGGTGCACAAAGGGCAGATGCGAAAAATCCAGCAGGTTGTCGCAGATCAGCAGGTAGTTGACGTCGTAGTGGATGTAGCCATCCTCGCTTCGCCAATCCGGGTGATCCAGCCACTGGGTATCCGGGATCAAGTCAGGGTCGGCCCGCTCCGGGTCGCCCATCCAGACCCACACCCAGCGGTGGCGCTGAACCACCGGCAGGGTGCGCACCTTGGCCTGCGGCGGGATCCTGGCCTGGGCCGGGGCCTCGGTGCATTGCCCGGTCGCATCAAATTTGAGGCCGTGGTACATGCACCGCACACAGTCGCCCTCACGCCGGCCCACCGACAAGGGTGCCCCGCGGTGGCAGCAGCGGTCTTCCATGGCCACCACCTGGCCCTCTTGCGTGCGGTACATCAGCACAGGCAGACCGATGATGGTGCGGCTGAACAGGCCTTCCTGGGTGACTTCATGGTCCCAGGCGGCTACATACCAAAGGTTTTTGATGAACATCGCTTGTCTCCGTTGTTGACCAAGTGCTTCTCGACTTGATGTTCATCAATCCTAGGTTTGGCATGAAAATGCGTAAACATCATTCCAATCATTGAAAGAATGCACAGTGTTCATATGGATGAGCTGGACCTGAACCTGCTGGCCGTGTTCGACGCGCTGTTTCGCGAGCGCAGCGTCACCCAGGCGGCCCACGCGCTGGGCATGACCCAGAGCGCCACCAGCCACGCGGTGAACCGGTTGCGGGCCTTTTTTGACGACCCCCTTTTCGTCAAGACCAAAGAGGGCATGACACCCACCCGCAAGGCCGAGTCATTGAGGGCCTCGGTGCTGGATGTGATGGCCACGGTGCGGCAGGACATCCTGGCCGCCGCCCGATTCGACCCGGCGGCCGCACGCAGGGTGTTCACCCTGTGCATGACCGACATGGGCGAGCTGGTCTTTCTGCCCCCGTTGCTGAAACAGCTCAGAACCCTGGCGCCGGGGTGCTCAGTGCGAACCTTGCAAGTGCCTGTGGAACAGATCGAATCCCTGCTGGGGTCGGGCGAGGCCGATCTGGCCATCGGCTCGATCCGGGCTGTGCCCGAAGGCCTGTTTCAGCAGCGCCTGTTTCTGCATTCCTTCGTGACCGTGCTGCACCGCGACAACCCGGTGCCCGGCCCCCGGCTCAGCCCGCAAGAGTTCGAAGCCATGCCGCAGATTGCGGTCTCGCTCACGGGGCACACGGCCGAGGCCTACGACAACGTGGTCGAACAACAAGGCCTGCAGCGCAAGATCGCCGTCACCACGCCGCATTTTCTGACCGTGCCCTTCTTGATCAAACACAACCCCGAGCTGGTGGCCACCGTGCCCTTGGAGCTGGCGCGTGCCTTTGACGAGTACGGCTTCTTGCGCACGATCGAGGTGCCCTTCTCATTGCCGCCGTTTGCGCTGCACCAGCACTGGCACCCCCGCTTTCACAAAGATCCCGCCATCGTCTGGCTGCGCGAGTTGATCAAGTCGATGTTTGAAAACTACCCGGACGTGGTTTTTCGAGAGCCAGCGCTGGCTGGCGGCACGGGCGTTGATGGTGGTTTGAGGGTTTGAAAGGCGCAGCGCCAGGGTGGCCCGCCCATGCGTTGCACCGATCCTGCTATCTTGGGCTGGTACAGGGGGGCGCATGCAGATTCGAAGGTTCAGGCCCGGCGACGAGGCCGCGCTGTTTCAGGTGTTTTTCTCGGCTGTCCACGGCGTGGCCAGCCGCGACTACTCGCCCGAGCAAATCAAGGCCTGGGCCCCGGCCGACCTCGACCAGGCCCTGTGGGCCCAGCGCATTCAAGCCCTCAAGCCCTTCGTGCTTGAACTGGGCGGCCAGGTTGTCGCCTATGCCGACCTGCAGCACAAGGGCTACATCGACCACTTCTACGTCGCAGGCACCCACCCGCGCCAAGGCCTGGGCACCCACCTGATGGCCCACCTGCTGGCCGAGGCCAAATCACTGGACCTGGGCGATTTGACGGCCGATGTGAGCGTGACGGCCGAGCCCTTCTTTGCCCGCCATGGCTTCACGGTGGTGGAGCGGCGAATGCCGGTGCGCCGGGGGGTGACGCTGGCGAATGCGTTGATGTGCAGGCGGGGGGAGGTGGGGGAATAGCGGGCGCTTGATTGGCTTTTGATGAGTTCAGGGTGGCCCTTCAGGTGCTTGATGTGGTTGTCTGGGGGGTGTTGGCATCTTTATGCTGGGCGACGTGCTGTCGGGCGGGTTGGTGAATGAGATTCAGTGGATGGAGGGGATTCGACTGGTTGGGTGTGGCGCCGCTGGCGGGCGTTCGGGGCTGGAATTGATGGGTGGGGTATCAGTTGGGGATGTCTGGTATGCAGCGGTTGCCGTCGATCACAGACGAGCGTCAGTTGGCAGCTATTGGGCCAGAAGCGGACAGCTGCCAATGGTTGGTTCGTGATCAGGCAAAGCCTAGCCCCGCGGCCACAGCTTAAGCGCCCGAGAAAGCAGGTCGCGGCCGCGCCGCTCAATCGCTTCTTCGTCCCACGTTTCAGCGCTCCTCAGTTGGAGGTTGATTGGCAGCAAGCTATTCGCCTCAATTGCGGCTCGCTTGGTTGCCCAGGCGCCATTCGAGATTGAGCTGTTCAGACTGCCTGTGATCAAGGTGAGGTTGCCGAACGTTTGGACGATGGCGCTTCGAGCGCGTGTCGCAAGTGCCTGGGGATCATCTGCCGGAACAGACCATGGATTGTCGACGCCTCTGCTTCCATCCGACAGCAGCCAGTGAGCGAACCAGGCCTGGGGCATCAGATGTTCGACCGTAAGCTGCCCAGTTACTTTCAGCTGTTCGGTTTTGGAATTTCGGTAGGTTTCACTCAGCTTGCTCAGGATGTAGACGATCCTCCCGTTGTTGAGCGCCGAGTAAGCGTGCCCCGTCATCCATGCCTCGGTGAATCGTTCGTCGCTCGGCCACGCATCGGTGGCGCTCTGGAGGCCGACCAGGTGCGAACGAACAACTGCGGCGGTCGCCCCGTCTCGGCGAATCGCCCGCGTAAGGCCCATAAAGACACGGTTGTACGCCTTGGTATCCGACAGGCAGACCGTACGACGAAGGAGGTAGCTCTCGAGGACACTTGCAGTCTCGCGCATCTCATCGTCGCTCGCCCCGAGATCAAGCATGGCCAGAAGAGGCGGGAAGACGGTACTTATATCGAACGTCTCGAGGAAGTGGGCGAGTGGCCCGAGCGCATCGGCCTCACTACGACCGACGAGGCGTCTGAAGTCGTTGCCTTGCTTCGCTAGCGCCGCGAGCTCTGCCTCGACCGTCTTGTAGGGAGCACTGCGTTCGACCCAATATTTGTACTCGACGAACAAGTGCTTGATTGGGATATCTCTGGCTTGCTTGCTCGCAAGAAAGTGCTGAATGAATAGGTCACTGCGTGGACGCAACAGGCGCCCCTGCACGACCTCCTTGCGCCAGAAAGGCTCATCGAAGGCTGCCCAATACTTCTTGTACAGTGCCTCTTGTTCCTCGTTCTGCCGAGCAGCCCGAAGGAAGATGAAGTTCCGGAGAAGATCGGCCGGCAGAAGCGGCTCGCCACGGGCGTTGAGCGTCTCAAAGATGACCTGAGCGTCGTCGTCGCGGTCAAGGTCGATTGCCACCACCTTCAGCGCCGTCTTTAGGGCTTCAAAGCACTCTTCAACGCGATCAGCCAACGGCTTGTTGGCCGCCAGCGGCGGCTCGGTCGTGCTTCCCTTGAAGAACTCAGCAAGACTGTCGTAAAAGAAGAAATAGGCCTCCACCATTCGTGGGCGCGGCTCGAACTTCCGCGAATACTTGCGTCGCGTCAACGGATGAAGCTGCTCAAGAGCAGCTCGTGACCCCGCATCCACGACGTCAATGAACTGCTGTCGGTCGCTCAGCGTTGGCCAAACCTTGTACTTCTCCACTTCCGGCTCTGCCATCCGACCAGTGTTCACCGTGTATTTCTCACACTCGTCGGCGAAATCGCCCAGACCTTCACATCGGCAAAAGTCGCGAAACGAGGCCAGGAAAATCTGAAGAGTTGTGAGACGCTGTTGACCGTCGATCACACTGCGCCTTTCGACGCGGCCGGTCTGCGTTTGCCGCTGGTCGAGCACCATCGCACCGAGAAAGTGAGCTGGCGCGTCGGTTCGGCCCTCAATGAACTCCACAAATTTGCGCGAGATGTCCTCCCACAGTGGCGCCCACTGGTGCTCCTGCTTCCAGACGTACTGCCGCTGGAACATCGGCACTTCGAGCCGCATCTTCTTCTCAAAGATGTCCAGCAGCGCAATCGCATTCGCGTCCATCGCCCCCCCTGTTTTAACGTGAAAAGCGCGTAGCTTATCGGATCCCCCCAATGGCGGGACAAGGCTCTTCGGAAGGAACTGCGCATACTTCTAATGCAGGGGCGCTACATCCCAATTCTTCGTCGCACGGCACTCGATTTTGTTCCGAACAGCTTGAGCCGAGTACGCGGGGAGTTAAGCACCTCGCTCGAGTTGCAGGAGTCGACCTTTATGTGGGCTCGCTGGATGGAATAAGCCGCACGGCTTGCCCACAAAGCCGCATCCGCTTCGTTAGGATGGAAGCACTTCGGAAGTGCGAGCGTTGGCTTTCGTGAGATGTGAATGCGCGAAGGTGCCCTCTTAGGGTGCGGTAGTCGCTTGAACGTTTACCGTTGCGCATCAGCAACCAGCCTGAAGCGGTCCACGGCAGCGGGAGTTGGCTTTGCAGCGAAAGGCGATATCTGGCTCACTCGCCACGTACGTCTGAATCCGCCACCCGTTGCGGACATAGCCGGATTGGGAAAGCGGTCGTTCAGGAACGCGAATTCACTGGCTTTGCGCAGCATTATGCGCAACGTTCGGTGGAATGATTGGTTAGGCCTCAAACTGAGTTTTTTTGGTGGATTAATTTTATTAATTCTCGATGCCTGTACGAGTTGGTGAGTACGCTCGAATTAATGCCAATATTTTCTTTATGTCTCGACTTTCAATGAGCGTATCAATACGCCCGAGATATTTAACTTGCGCTGTCAATTTGAATGAAAATGACCGCTCAGCCTGCTTTGAGAGCATCGTGATGTGAAGATTTTGAAGTATTGCTTGAAGTTCTCGCTTGCAACTTATCGCGAGAGAACAAGACTCCTTTGAGCGATCATTATGGACCAACAACAAGTCTATGTCGCCGTAATCTGTGCTTCCATTAAAGTACGATCCAAATCCGTACACTTCAACGTAGCTCATGATGCCTGCGACCTTTTCAGCCTTTCCCTTTCATCTGCGTTCATGTACCCCCAATAGTTTGATGTATTAATCGCTGTCATGAATCCTTTTATATCGAATATGCCAACCCTCTCGTGCATCCTAGCAAGCTTCGTCTCAAAATCGTAACCGCACCAATTGGAGTTAATGATTACTGCATTCACAGGGCCGTAATTTTCGACTGTCTCATGGTATGAGGCGTCATCGAAGGCGTAACACTCACAGATGAACACCCTTAATACCCGGCCATCTAACAGATGCACATCATAAAGGCCTGTTTTGATATTTTTAACGCCTCCTACCTTGCTGTGTTCATGCATTCGATCTTCGAAAAACCTGTAGTTTCCATAGTAGCTTAACCAGGGGAAGGTGCTGTTATGCGCGGGCATATTTCATTCTCGAATAAGTGCGTCAAACTCTAATGGAAAACGCTCGACTGCTTGGTATGGAATATCATCGCTAACCCATAACTCATAGCTCTTCGCATGAGAAATGAATTTGCTGACAATAGGTTGCTGGTTATGCGTAAAAAGAATTCTATGATCTCCTAAAAGCTTGGTTATGGCTCTATTGTTAGGAACTATTGTTGATAATCGCTCGGATGTCCACAACTGGTGTAGTGAGTCGCTATTTGGATTTCTCTGTGCAAGGATGGAGTTTGGTCCGTACTTTATCCATGCTTGATGATTGTCAGAAAGCAGCCCTGCTATATGATTTTTGAGTTGTTCGATGGTCATAATTTTTTTCGCCGTAAGCATCGAGATGACCCACTTTTCATGGTTCGATTTTGCATCGATCAACCATCCAACCGAATACTTGCCTTCGTTCTCCGGTTTGTCGATTTCTGTGTGGTGGTTGGGGCAGAGCAGAATTAGATTCTGATAGAGATCCCGCTCGCCATCATTCTGGTTAATGTCATATCTGTTCGAGCCAGGATTCTTTCCCTTAATGTGGGCCATCTCGCCGAGAGTGTATGGTGCAGTGTCTGCCGCTTGCTCTACCGAAAGACGCTTGTCGCAACCTGGAAAAGAACATCTGCCAGCAGCATTGGACCAAAGTAGCTTGATTGATTTTTCGCTTATCGTCATAAGTGCTGTGAATTTTGTTGCCAATTGAATAGTCTGCTTAATTGGGCCTAACATTTATTCAATGGACCTAGGGTCATTTTGCATGCCGACTGCAAGAACGTTTTTTCGAATGACCGGAATGGCGGCAACCTTGAACTGCTGGTTGTGGCGGCAAGCTGCCGCACGGCCTTCGCACGTCGAGCGACCGCCATCAGCCTGATGTCGCCTTTCGCCTGCGGACGTCGGTTCTGCAGCGGTTGCAGTCGGTCGCCGCGGAATACTGACGTCACGGTGTACATCAGGAAGCCAACATTCGACCTTCAACGACGGCGCCGCGCCAGTGACCGATGCCAATATGCTGCAGACGTCACTAAGCACGTGTGCATCGCTCGCACTTGGGATGACCGCTGGTCATGGTTGCTCGACAGTGAAAATGCCGCCATCAGAACTCCACGGTCACGGTCAACTTCAACGCTGTACGTCCTTTCTCCATCGACGTGCGAGCACGATCAAACTCCGCACGTCCCTCGCAGATCTTGCTCATTACCTCAAGCTTGGCCTTCAACGAAGCGTTCAATACCTTCTTGACGTCGGTCGACATGTCGAGCGAGAACTCGTGTTTGAGCAGCGTATTACTGCCGACACTGCGCATGTTGTAGATGCTCTTGAACATCGGCTCCTTGTGCACACCGTATTGACCCAAGATGCGATCTGCAGCCTGAAAGTCTGGTTCTCCACCTGTGGCAGCCACCTTCAACTTCATGATCGATTGACGAACATGCTCACTTTGGCTGGACTCATGGTTCTTGGCGCCGACGTTCAAGGAACCGACACCGCTCTTGCCATTGATATCTGCGCTCACCGATGAGCGCTCCTCAGCTTCCAAGCTGACTTCCTCGATATTTGTGACATCGACCTTCTTGGCACCCAAGGCCACGCACAACTGCAGCCACACATCGAATTTGTTCTTGGCATGGTCGTCAGTGAACTCATCCAAAGTCACAAACTGATCCGTGTAGCCAGGCTTCACGAGCACGCTGCCAGGGCGCACATCAGAGGCGTTTACATGGCGTATCAACTCCGTGGCATCAGAGACCGTCAGCGGCAAAGTGATCACCTTGGTGTCCAGGTCGGGTGCCTCGAATGATTGGAATGACGTGATCGACGCGTGCTTGAGTTCCTCCATGAAAGGCGCGTCAACAAAAATGATCTTTTGGGTGTAGGGCTCAATCATGAAGGGCTCTCTTGCTCTGGAAGACGATATACAAAAAAAGAATCCAACGCGGCAAAGCAAGTAACTGCTTCAGCCGCACCAGGGCCTCTAGTGTTGGTTGATCCAGCTGTCGATTCAAGTAAGTGGGCACAGCGGTCAATGCAGCAGCTCCCAACTTTCGGGAAGGGCTTAGCACATTGAACAAGAGCAAAACGGGCGACACACGGCCACTAGCATCCAGCGTCACTGGCCGAACCGTGATGACGCAGTCGCCCGTCAAGCTCACTCGGCATGTCAAGGCGTTGCCACCGACAGCCCACGCCCTACCTGCGTTTTGGATCTCATCCAACAACTGGCGAACATGTGGTAGCCGTTGATCTGGGATGACCAATTGTTCGCCAACCGCACCGCCGTCGGTAACACGGCAGTAGGCCACGCCTCCCTCGTTGTTCAGGTCCTGCGCGTACAAGTAAGCCTCGCACCTGAGGTCAAGCTTGGAGGTCATCAACAATGCTCTGCAACAAGCGCTTAAAACTGGCGGGGTCGGTGAGATTCGCGGAATAGACATACCCCTTGACACCCTCCATGGATTCATACATCCGCCGAATGACTGGGTCCTCTTGCAGCACGTTGTTCACTTGTGCGACATCGACGGTGTTCCATTTGGATTGATCAACATGGGAGGCAATGATGTTGATGCGCTTTCGGCCCTTGGATGATTTGTTCAAGGCCTCAATGGTTGCCTTGAGGTCTGTACGGACGGCCGCCACATATCCAGCATCATCGGTGCGGGAAATATTGAGGAGGTAAAACACATGATCACCCTTCGCCACCAATTCCCGCCAGTCGTCCAGACGATCATCCGTGCCAGGCATGTCCACGATGCTTTCAACGACGAACTCTGCGGCAAGTCGTAACTTGACGTCCTTGTACGTGACGCGCGATGTGGTTGCCTTTTTCTCGGCTAACTGAACATGCTCTCCACGCAGTTGCGAAATGAATGTCGTCTTGCCCGAATTGGGACGCCCCCAGATAACAAACGTGTATTGACCCAGTGATTTCCTGCTCAGGTGTTATCGTTGAAAGGCAACACAGATGAGCACCCTGATGGAAGACGACATCAAGCGTTGGACGGCCAAGAGAAAGACGGCTTTGGTCCTGGACATCATTCAAGGCAAGACCACGGTCTCAGAGGCCAGCCGTGCCTATGACCTCAACCCATCTGAGGTTGAACAGTGGGTCGATGAAGGCAAGCGCGGCATGGAGAACGCCCTGCGCAGCAAGCCCCTGGAAATCAAAGAGCAGTACGAACGGCAACTCAGTGATTT
>NZ_KB906273.1 GCF_000381265.1 Curvibacter lanceolatus ATCC 14669 | reverse complement strand
CCTCCCGTCGGGCACGGCGAGCAGCGCAGACTTGGGCGGATAAAGGGCTCGCGTCTGTTTGAGCGCAGCGAGTTTAGCGAGACCCCGCCCAAGTTGAGCAGCGCAGCGGACCCTGCGCAGCAGGGCGTGCACGTCGGGTCGCCTTTCTTTGCTTACTTTCTTTGGCGAGACAAAGAAAGTGAGGCGCCCGCCGGGGCGCAATCCCGGCCTCCGCCCTCAAACGAAGAGCAGAACCACCAGAGCGCAGCGGAGACGCAAACTCGCGTACCAAGTGCCCGCAGCGGGCGCCCGCCCTTTAATCCACCTTCGCCCCAGAAGCCTTCACCACCTGAGCCCACTTCCGGTGCTCACTGTCGATCAACTTCGCAAACTCAGCCGGTGTGATACCACTCGGTATCGCCCCCTGCGCCTGCAGCTTTTCCTTGAAGGCCGGGGCCGCCAGCGCCTTGGCCACCTCCTGCTGGATGCGGTTCACGATCTCGGGCGGCGTGCCGGCCGGGGCCAGCAGGCCGAACCACGAGCTGGCTTCGAAGCCCTTCAGGCTGGGGCCGCCGGCCTGCTCCACGGTGGGCACGTCGGGCAGGGCGGGTGAGCGCTGTGCGCTGGTCACCGCCAGGGCCTTGAGCTTGCCGGCCTTGATCTGCTGCATGGCCGAGGGCAGGTTGTCGAACATCACGTCCATGTTGCCGCCCACCAGGTCCATCAGGGCCGGGCCCGAGCCCCGGTAGGGGAAGTGGATCATGTAGGTGCCCGTCATGCTCTTGAACAACTCGCCCGCCAGGTGGATCGAGGTGCCGTTGCCGCTCGACGCCATGTTCAGCTTGCCCGGGCTGGCCTTGGCCACGCGGATGAAATCCTGCACGTTGTTGATGTTCATCTCGCGCGCCTTCTCGGCGTTCACCACCATCACATTGGGCACCGCCGCCACCAGCGTGATGGGCGCAAAGTCCTTGATCGGGTCGTAGGGCATCTTTTCGTACAGCGCACGGTTGATGCCATGCGTGCCCACCGTGCCCATCAGCAGGGTGTAGCCATCGGCGGGCGACTTGGCCACGATGTCGGCGCCCACGTTGCCACCGGCGCCGGTGCGGTTGTCGATCACAAACGCCTGGCCAAAGGCCTTTTGCAACTCGGGGGCCATGGCGCGGGCCAGCAGGTCGGTGGTGCCGCCCGGGGCAAAGGGCACCACGATGCGCACGGGCTTGCTGGGCCAGGTGCTCTGGGCCAGGGCCTGACGGGCACCCAGGGGGCCCAGCAGCAGGGTCAGGCCCAGCAGGCCCAGGGGCAGGTGGCTCAGCCAGCTGCGGCGGCGCGGGGCCGTGGTGTGGTCGGTGGTGGGAGCCGTGTGGCGGGGGTGGGTCATGTTTGTCTCCGTGCGGTGGGCGGCAACACAGGCCGCCCGGTCATGATGGGCTGGGGCGATCCAGGGGCTGGGTCAGTGGGGGCGCCCGCGCAGTGCCTGTTCTTGCGACAGCACTTCGATCAGGTCGTCCAGGCTTTTTTCGAGCCGCATGCGGCGTGCCGGGTTCAGGCCCCTGAACAGTTCTGCCTCGCGCTCATTGGCCAGGGGCTGGATCTGCTGGTGCAGGGCCAGCCCTTGCGGGCTCAATTGCAGGCACTGGCGGCGTTGGTCCTGCGGGTCGGGGCTGCGCAGCAGCCGGTCCTGCGCCGTCAGGCCGGCCAGCGCGCGGCTGATCGACATCTTGTCCAGGCCCGTCAACTCGGACAGCCGCGCGGCCGACAGGCCGGGCTGCACGGCCAGCAAGGCCATCACACGCCATTCATTGAGGGTCAGCTGGTGTTGGCGCCCGACCTGGTCATGAAAGGGGCGCACCGTGAGGTTCATCAAGCGCACCAGCTTGGAAAACAGCGGGGCATCGGGTGAATTCATGGGGGTGAGCGGTGTAGGTCGTATGACCGGAGGGTGTTTCAAGCGATGGTAACGATCGTTACCAAGCCGACCCCCCCGGGCTTTCCCTGGCTTCCAGACAAGAAAAACCGCCTGGCTCGCGGACGAGGCAGGCGGTTTGGGGGCGGCAAAAAAGCGGGCGTCTTCAGCGGAAGGCGCCCTGCACAGCGCGCATCAGTCGGCGTACACGCCGGCGGCCTTGATGATGGGCGTCCACTTGGCGATCTCGGCTTGCACGAACTTCTTGTGTTCGGCCGGCTCGACGCGGCGGTCGGTGGCCACCACGGCGCCCAGGCCTTCCTGCTTCTTGATGAACTCAGGGTCTTTGAGGGCGGCCTTCAGCGCGGTGTTGATCTTGACCTGGATGTCGGCCGGCGTGCCCTTGGGGGCGTACAGGCCGTGCCAGATGGTGATCTGGAAGTCCTTCACGCCCGACTCGGCCAGGGTGGGCAGGTCTTTCAGCAAGGGGGTGTTCAGGCGCTTGGCCGTGGTCACGGCGTAGGCCTTGACCTTCTTGCCTTCGATCTGGCTGGTGGTGTTGGTGGTCTGGTCGCACAGCAGATCGATCTGGCCGCCGATCAGGTCGGTGATGGCCGGGGCGGTGCCCTTGTAGGGCACGGTGGTCATGTCGGTCTCGATGGCGTTCTGGTACAGCAGCCCACACAGGTGCGAGGCCGAGCCCACGCCCGCGTTGCCCAGGTTGATCTTGCCCTTGTTCTGGGCGATCCAGGTGGCCAGCTCCTTGTAGTTGTTGGCCGGCAGGCTGGGCTTGGCGATCAGGGTCATGGGCACGTCGTTGATGATGCCCAGGTACTCGAAGTCGGACTCGACCTTGAACGGCAGGTTGCGCACCAGGGCCGGCATGGTGGCCATGGCAATGTGGTTCACCAGCAGGGTGTGGCCGTCGGGTGTGGCGCGGGCCACCTTGGCGGCACCGATGGAGCTGCCGGCACCAGCTGCGTTCTCGATCACCACCGAGGTGCCGAGTTGCTTGCGCAGTGCTTCGGACAGGTCGCGGGCCACGCGGTCAGTGGGGCCGCCGGCCGAGAAGGGCACCACCAGGGTGATCGGCTTGTCCTTGAGGGGGAAGTCGGCGGCCAGGGCGCTGAACGATGCAGCGATCAGGGCCACCAGGGGCAGCAGCTTGGTCATGAGAGTCTCCTTCTTGATGGTGCGAAGGATGATAGCCACTGCACGCTCCGGTCGGCATCCCGGGAACTACGTACCCGACCGGCAGAAAACCCTTTGCCATCAAGGGCTTAGAGGTTCGGATGTCGATTGGGCGTCAGCCCCGTGTCAGGCGGCAGGCCGCACCGCGGCCTGCAGGGTTCACTGGTAGCTGCGCGCGTCCTCGATCACCTTGCCGTCGTTGGGCAGGCTGCCGGGGTTGACCAGTTCGACCTCGCCGCGCAGCTTGGTCACCTCGCGGATGGCCTCGGCGATGGCGCCGGCCAGGCCCTCGGCCATCTCGGTGGTTTCGACCTTGAGCAGCATCTGGTCATTGGCCATCTCGCCGCTCACCACCAGGCGCGCCTTGCGCACCTGCGGAAAGCGCCGCGCCACCTCGGCCACCTGGCCCGGGTGCACAAACATGCCGCGCACCTTGGTGGTCTGGTCGGCCCGGCCCATCCAGCCCCTGATGCGGGTGTTGGTGCGGCCCGTGGGGCAGGGGCCTGGCAGCACGGCCGACAGGTCGCCGGTGCCAAAGCGGATCAGCGGGTAGTCAGGGTTCAGCGTGGTCACCACCAGCTCGCCCACCTCGCCCTCGGGCACCGGGTCGCCGGTGCCCGGGCGCACGATCTCGACGATCACGCCCTCGTCCAGCACCAGGCCCTCGCGGGCCGAGGTTTCGTAGGCGATCAGGCCCAGGTCGGCCGTGGCATAGCACTGGTAGCCATCCACGCCACGCGCCAGCAGCCAGTCGCGCAGCGAGGGCGGAAAGGCCTCACCGCTGACCAGGGCCTTGCGCAGGCTGGGCAGGGGCAGGCCCAGCTCAGCGGCCTTCTCGACCAGGATCTTCAGAAAGCTGGGCGTGCCGATGTAGCCCGCCGGCTGCAGCTCGGCCATGGCCTGCACCTGCTGCTCGGTCTGGCCGGTGCCGCCGGGGAACACGGTGCAGCCCAGCGCATGGGCGCCGCTTTCCATCATCGAGCCGGCCGGCACAAAGTGGTAGCTGAAGCTGTTGTGGATCAGCTCGCCGGGCCGAAAGCCCGCGGCATGGATGGCGCGCGCCATGCGCCAATAGTCGCGGCGCGTGCCCTCGGGCTCGTACAGCGTGCCCGGGCTGGCAAACACGCGTGGCATGGCCGCGCCAAAAGCCAGCGCACTGAAGCCGCCGAACACATTGCCGCCGGCGGCGCGGGCCGCCTGCTGGCGTTCCAGCAGCTCGTGCTTGCGCGTCACCGGCAACTGGGCCAGGGCGGCGCGGCTGTCGATGCGCGCTGCCTCCACCCCGGCCAGCACCTCGCCAAAGGCGGCGGTGCGGGCCTGGGCATGGGCCACTTGCGTGGGCAGGGCGGCCATCAGCGCCGCTTCGCGATCGGCCGGCGTGCGCGTTTCCAGCGCGTCGTAGCTTGAGGTCATGGTGAATTCCTGTGAGGGGTGGACTCGGGCAGGGCTTGGGGCCATTCGGGGGCCACCAGGTGGGTTGCGGCCCCGTTCGCAGCCCAGGTCGCGGCAGGCCGGTCGGCTGATTCGGACCAGGCGCTGGCCGCCTGCAAGGGGCGACTCGCGCCTGGCCAGACACTGGGCAGGCCCTCGGGCCGTGCCCAGGCGCAGGGGGTGTTCAGACGCAGAAAAGAAGGTGTCATGCCAGCCAGCGCTTGCGGCGCTTGTAACTTTTCACGTCTTTGAAGCTCTTGCGTTCGCCGCCGCCCACGCCCAGGTAGAACTCTTTCACGTCTTCGTTGCTGGCCAGGTCGCTGGCGGCGCCATCCATCACCACGCGGCCGCTTTCCATGATGTAGCCGTAGTCGGCGTACTTCAGGGCCATGTTGGTGTTCTGCTCGGCCAGCAAGAAGGTGACCTTCTCCTTGGTGTTGAGGTCTTTCACGATGTTGAACACCTCTTCGACGATCTGCGGCGCCAGGCCCATCGAGGGCTCGTCGAGCAGCACCATGCTGGGGTTGGCCATCAGGGCGCGGCCGATGGCGCACATCTGCTGTTCGCCGCCCGAGGTGTAGGCCGCCTGCGAGGTGCGACGTGTCTTGAGGCGCGGAAAGTAGTTGTAGACCTTCTCGAGGTTGGCCGCCACCTCGCCCTTGTCGGCGCGGGTGTACGAGCCGGTCATCAGGTTCTCTTCGATCGTGAGGTGGGCAAAGCAGTGCCGGCCCTCCATCACCTGCACCACGCCGCGCTTGACCAGGTCGGCCGGCGACAGGTTCTCGATGCGCTCGCCCCGCAGCTCGATCGAGCCCTTGGTGACTTCGCCGCGTTCGCCCTTGAGCAGGTTGGAGATGGCGCGCAGCGTGGTCGTCTTGCCGGCGCCGTTGCCACCCAGGATGGCCACGATGCCGCCTTCGGGCACCTGCAAAGAGACGCCCTTGAGCACGAGGATCACATGGTTGTAGATCACCTCGATGCCGTTGACGTTGAGAACGATGTTGGGTTTGTCCATGGCACTTCTTTGTGGAGAGGTCGGGGCGTGCCGGGCGCTGGCCCGGCACGGAACCATTGCGTCAAGCCATCAAGACTGGCAATCCGCCGGGGTGCGCGGGGTCAGCTTCTTCTCGGCGGCATACTTGGCGGCCGCCGCCTTGACCATGGGCTTGATGATCTGCTCGTCACCCTGCATCCAGTCGCTGGTGATCTTCCAGGCCTTGCCGTCCCAGCTGTGCATGCGGGCCCAGTAGGCACCCATGTGGTCCTGGCACGAGGTGCTGATGGGGCGCAGCACGCCACCAAAGCCCAGCGCATCGAGCTTGGCCTGGGTCAGGTTCAGGTTTTCGAGGCCCCAGCGCACCTGATCGCCGTTCATGACCTTGCCCTTGCCATAGCGCTCCTGGGCGGCGCGGATGCCTTCCACGGTCAGCATCGCGCTCATGGCGCCACGCAGCCACAGCACCTGGCCCACTTCCTCCTTGGGGCCCGTGCCCTGGCCCTTGGCGTGCAGCGTGGCCAGGGCTTCCTTGACCAGCTTGGCGTCGAAGTCGGAGCTGTTTTGCAGCGCCACGGCGTTGTAGCCCTTGGCGCCGTCGCCCACGTCACGCACATCGGGTTCGGCACCCGACCACCACACGCCGTACATCTTCTCGCGCGGGTAGCCGGTGGCCTGGGCTTCCTTCAGGGCGGTGGAGTTCATCACGCCGAAGCCCCACAGAATCGTGTAGTCGGGGCGCGACTGGCGGATCTGCAGCCAGGTGGCCTTCTGCTCCACGCCCGGGGCCGTCACCGGCAGCAGCTGCAGCTCGAAGCCGTGCGCCTTGGCGCGCTCCTGGATGATGGGCAGGGCCTCTTTGCCGAAGGGGCTGTCGTGGTAGACCAGGGCGATCTTCTTGCCCTTGAGCTTGTCCAGCCCGCCTTCTTTCTTGCCGATGGCCTGCACGAGCACATCGCCCGCCACCCAGTAGTTGCCGGCCAAGGGGAAGTTCCACTTGAACACCGTGCCGTCAGCGCTCTCGCTGCGGCCATAGCCCAGCGTCACCAGCGGGATCTTGTCGGTGGGGGCCTTTTCGGTGATGGCAAAGGTGGCGCCGGTGGACCAGGGCTGGATCACGGCCGCACCGCCATGGTTGCCCTTGAGGCGCTCATAGCACTCCACGCTGCGCGCGGTGTCGTAGCCGGTCTCGCATTCTTCGATCAGCAGCTTCACGCCATTGATGCCGCCACGCGCGTTGACGAGCTTGTAGTAGTCGACGATGCCGTTGGCAATCGGCGTGCCGTTGGGCGCGTAGGGGCCCGTGCGGTACGACAGCACCGGCATGTACTGCTCCTTCGCCTGAGCGAAGGCCGACGTGCTGACGAGGGAGGAAACGCCTGCGGCAAGCAGGGTGGCGGCGAGGGCCAGTTGGCGAATCTTCATGGTTGTCTCCGTTGTTGAGGTTGGAAAAGCACGGTCAGGAAAAAATGGGCAGCGAGCACACGAAGTGAGGGAGCGTGGGGGTCAGCCAGCCGGCGCCGGGCCGCCCCAAGGCGGCTGGGGCCCCCTTGGGGGGCAGCGAGCACACGAAGTGAGGGAGCGTGGGGGTCATGTTCTTCAGTGGGGGAAGGGCCAGAGGCGCAGCTTTTGTTTTGCTGTGGACCACAGCTTGGCCAGGCCATGCGGCTCGACGATCAGGAACCACACGATCAGGCCGCCAAAGATCATCAGCTCGGCGTGCGAGGCCGCGGTGGTGCTGATGTCGCGCCCGATCAGCCCGGCCAGGAAGGGCAGGAACTGGTTCAGCGCGATCGGCAGCACGACGATGAAGGCGGCGCCGAAGAAGCTGCCCATGATCGAACCCAGCCCGCCGATGATCACCATGAACAGCAGCTTGAACGACAGGTCCACCGAGAAGGCGCCCGGCTCCCAGGCGCCCAGGTAGAAGAAGGCCCACAGCGCACCGGCCACGCCGATGATGAACGAGCTGACCGCGAACGCGCTGAGCTTGGCGTACATGGGGCGGATGCCGATCACGGCGGCGGCCACGTCCATGTCGCGGATGGCCATCCACTCGCGTCCGATGGCGCCGCGCACCAGGTTCTTGGCCCCCAGCGCGATCACCGCCAGGGCGCACAGGCAGAACAGGTACTTGCTCACGTCGCTCTCCAGCGCAAAGCCGAACACCTGCAGGTTGGACACCGCCACCGAGCCCGAGGAGTTGTCCAGCGTGAACCACTTGATGCGCAGGAACATCCAGTCGGCAAAGAACTGCGCCGCCAGCGTGGCCACGGCCAGGTACAGCCCCTTCACCCGCAGGCTGGGCAGCCCGAACAGAATGCCGAAGGCCGTGGCGCACAGGCCGCCGAGGATCAGCGTGGGGATCAGCGGCATGCCGGGGATGCGGGCAAAGAAGTTGTAGGCCCCGTAGGCACCCACCGCCATGAAGGCGCCCGAGCCCAGCGAGATCTGGCCGCAGTAGCCCACCAGGATGTTCACCCCCAGCGCGGCCAGCGACATGATCACAAAGGGGATCAGGATGGCGCGGAACAGGTAGTCGCTGGCCGTCAGCGGCACCACCACAAAGGCCAGGGCCAGCAGGGCGAAGATGAAGAAGCGGTCCTGCGTGATCGGGAAGATCTGCTGGTCGGCGCGGTAGGTGGTCTTGAACTGACCGTTCTCACGGTAGAGCATGGTGTGTCTCCTGGTGTTCTTGTTGTGGCTTAGACGGGATCAATGATCTTTTGGCTTCGGCCCGCTGCGCTTGACTTGCGGTGCAAGTCAGCCTGCACCGAAAGCTCATCGCTGGCCGTTGCCGGCCCGGAATCTTTCAGATTCATCGCGTACTTCATACGCGATCGATGATCTTTTCGCCGAACAGGCCTTGAGGTCTGAACAGCAGGAACACAAGGGCCAGGACGTAGGCGAACCAGATCTCGATGCCGCCGCCCACGAAGGGGCCGAGGTAGACCTCGGAGAGTTTTTCGCCCACGCCGATGATCAGGCCGCCGATGATGGCGCCGGGCACCGAGGTCAGGCCGCCCAGGATCACCACCGGCAGGGCGCGCAGGGCCACGGTGGCGAGCGAGAACTGCACGCCCAGCTTGCTGCCCCAGATCATCCCGGCCACCAGGGCCACCACACCGGCCACGCACCACACGATCACCCAGATGCGGTTGAGCGGGATGCCGATCGACTGCGCGGCCTGGTGGTCGTCGGCCACGGCGCGCAAGGCCCGGCCGGTGGCGGTCTTCTGGAAGAACACGCTCAGCGCAGCCACCAGGGCTGCGGCGATGGCGGCGGCGATCACGTCTTCCTTGTTGATCAGGATGCCGCCCTGGAACAGCGACTCCAGCGCGAACATCGGGTCTTTGGGCATGCCCACGTCGATTTTGTAGACGTCGCTGCCGAACAGCGACTGGCCCAGGCCTTCCATGAAGTAGGTGATGCCCAGCGTGGCCATCAGCAGGGTGGCGCCCTCCTGGTTGACCAGGTGGCGCAGCACCAGAAACTCGATGGCCCAGGCCACCGCGAACATCACCACGCCCGCCACCACGAAGGCCAGCAGATTGGCCACGATGGCGTTGTCAAGGCCCGTCCAGGCCGGAATCCACTCGGCAAAGCGCGCCATCGCCAGGGCCGCGAACAGCACCATCGCGCCCTGCGCAAAGTTGAACACGCCCGAGGCCTTGTAGATCAGCACAAAGCCCAGCGCGACCAGGGAGTACAGCATGCCGGCCATGAGGCCGCCAATCAGGGTTTCGAGAAAAAATGCCATGTTCTGTCCCTCGTGATCAGTGGCCAGCGCCGAGGTAGGCGCGGATCACGTCTTCGTTGTTGCGAACTTCGTCGGGCGCGCCGTCGCCGATCTTCTTGCCGTAGTCCAGCACCACCACGCGGTCCGAGATGTCCATCACCACGCCCATGTCGTGCTCGATCAGCACGATGGTGGTGCCGAACTCGTCGTTCACGTCGAGGATGAAGCGGCACATGTCCTGCTTCTCTTCCACGTTCATGCCGGCCATGGGCTCGTCCAGCAGCAGCACCTGCGGCTCCATGGCCAGGGCACGGCCCAGGTCGACCCGCTTTTGCAGGCCGTAGGGCAGCTGGCCCACGGGCGTCTTGCGGAAGGCCTGGATCTCCAGGAAGTCGATGATGCGTTCCACGAACTCGCGGTGCCGGATCTCCTCGCGCTCGGCCGGGCCGATGCGCAGCGCCTGCAGCAGCAGGTTGCTTTTGATCTTCAGGTTGCGGCCCGACATGATGTTGTCGAGCACGCTCATGCCCTTGAACAGCGCCAGGTTCTGGAAGGTGCGTGCCACGCCCATCTCGGCCACCTGACGCGAGTTCATGTGGTCAAAGGTCTTGCCGCGGAAGGTGATCGACCCCTCAGACGGGGTGTACACCCCGTTGATGCAGTTGAGCATCGAACTCTTGCCGGCGCCGTTGGGGCCGATGATCGAGCGGATCTCGTGCTCGCGCACATTGAACGAGATGTCGGTCAGGGCCTTCACGCCGCCGAACCGCAGGCTGATGTTCTTGACGTCGAGGATGACGTCGCCAATCTTTTTGGTGCTCATGGTGGTGCGGTGTGGGGTCAGGCTGCGGTCTTCACCGGGGCAAAGGTCTTGGCGTCCGACAGCTTCAGCGTGGCGCTCACGCTGCCGGTGCGGCCGTCTTCGAACTTGACCTGGGTCTCGATGTACTGCTCGGTGGCGCCGCCATACAGCGCTTCGACCAGCACCGCGTACTTCTCGCCGATGTAGCCGCGGCGGACCTTGTTGGTGCGGGTCAGCTCGCCATCGTCGGCGTCCAGCTCTTTGTGCAGCACCAGGAAGCGGCTGATCTGCGAGCCCGCCAGCAGGGCGTCGGCGGCCAGGTCGGCGTTGACCTTTTCCACGCATTCGAGCATCAGCTGGTAGACCTGGGGCTTTTGCGCCAGGTCGGTGTAGCCGGCATAGGGCAGGTTGCGCCGCTCGGCCCAGTTGCCCACCGCGTCGAAGTCGATGTTCAGCATCACGCACACCCGGTCGCGCCCGTCGCCCAGGGCCACGGCCTCCTTGATGTGCGGGAAGAACTTGAGCTTGTTCTCCACGTACTTCGGCGCAAACATGGCGCCGTCGTTGGCCCCGCCCTTGAGGCGGCCCACATCCTTCACGCGGTCGATGATCTTCAGGTGGCCATGGGCGTCGATGAAGCCCGCATCGCTGGTGTGGTACCAGCCGTCTGCGCTGAGCACCTCGGCCGTGGCCTTGGGGTTCTTGTAGTACTCCTTGAGCAGGCCGGGCGACTTGACCAGGATCTCGCCGTTGTCGGCGACCTTGATCTCCACTCCCTGGCAGGGCACGCCCACGGTGTCGGCGCGGGCCTCGTGGTCGGGCTGCAGGCACACGAACACGGCGGTTTCGGTGGAGCCGTACAGCTGCTTGAGGTTGATGCCGATCGAGCGGTAGAAGGTGAACAGGTCCGGCCCGATGGCCTCGCCCGCGGTGTAGGCCACCCGCACCCGCGACAGGCCCAGCGTGTTGCGCAGCGGGCCGTAGATCAACAGGTTGCCCAGGCCGTACTGCAGCGCACCGAGCGCGCCAATCGGCTTGCCGTCCATGCGGTCGGGGCCGAAGCGCTTGGCAATCGCCATGCACTTGTGGAACAGCGTGCGCTTGAGCCAGCCCGCGTCTTCCATGCGGATCATCACGCTGGTCAGCAGCCCTTCGAACACGCGCGGCGGGGCAAAGTAATAGGTGGGGCCCACTTCGCGCAGGTCGATGGCCACGGTGGCGCCCGACTCGGGGCAGTTGACCACGTAGCCGCAGCTCAGCCACTGCGAGTAGCTGAAGATGTTCTGCCCGATCCAGGCCGGCGGCAGGTAGGCCAGCACCTCTTCGGCCGAGTTCAGCTTGTCAAAGCTGGCGCCGGCCTCGGCGCGGTCGATCAGCGCACGGTGGGTGTGCACCACGCCCTTGGGGTTGCCCGTGGTGCCGGATGTGAAGAACATGGCCGCCACATCGTCGGGCTGGGCCTTGTCGACCTCTTCGCGCCAGAAGTCGGGGTGGTTCTGGGCAAACACCTGGCCGCTGGCCACCAGCTCGTCGAGTGCGCCCAGGCCCGGGTCGGTGTAGTTGCGCAGGCCGCGCGGGTCGTCGTAATAGATGTGGCTCAGGGCGGGGTACTGCTCGCGCACCTCCAGCATCTTGTCTACCTGCTCCTGGTCTTCCACCAGGCAGTAGCGCACCTCGGCGTTGTTGAGCGGAAACACGCACTCGGCGGCCGCCGCATCCTGGTACAGCGGGATCGGGATCGCGCCCAGCGACTGCGCCGCCAGCATGGTGGCGTACAGGCGCGGTCGGTTGGCCCCGATCACCACCATGTGCTCGCCGCGCACCAGGCCGGCCTGGCGCAGGCCGCAGGCAATGTGCTCGACCAGGTGGGCCAGGTCAGACCAGCTGCGGGTCTGCCAGATGCCGTATTCCTTTTCTCGGATCGCTGGCGCCTGGGGGCGCTCGCTCGCATGCTTTTGCAGCAGGCGGGGAAACGTGGTGTGCATGACGGTTCCTTGTCTCCAGTTGGATGGGGCGGACTCTGCGGTCGCCGCCGGTATGCAACGAATCGTATGCAGGGGTTTGACGTCGTGTTGTCGTTGCAATGACAATTTGCGGGTTGTCCCTTGTTCGGACTTTCCCCAGTTCTGCCCCGGAGGTGTTGCATGGCCAGCGAGTCTGCGTTGTATCAGCGTCGTCGCCCCCCGACGGCGGATGAATTGGCCGGCATCCCCTGGCTGCACCACCTGCAGCCCAACGAGCGCCAGCGCATCGAGCCTCAGCTGGTGGTGGGCGATGCCCTGCCGGGCGACTACATCTGCCGCATGGGCCGGCCCGTGAACTACTGGTTCGGCGTGGTCGAGGGCCTGCTGAAGATGAGCGCTGACAGCGCCCAGGGCCACCCCATCACCTTCACCGGCGTGCCCCCGGGCGGCTGGTTTGGCGAGGGCACGGCCATGAAGCGCGAGCCCTACCGCTACAACATCCAGGCCCTGCGCCGCAGCGTGGTGGCGGGCCTGCCGCTGGAAGAGTTCCACTGGCTGCTGGACCACTCGCTGGGTTTCAACCGCTTTGTCATGAACCAGCTCAATGAGCGCCTGGGCCAGTTCATCGCCGCGCGCGAGATCGACCGCATGAACAACCCCGACGTGCGCGTGGCGCGCAGCCTGGCCGCGCTGTTCAACCCCGTGCTCTACCCCGGTGTGGGCGAGGTGCTGCGCATCACCCAGCAAGAGCTGGCCTACCTGGTGGGCCTGTCGCGCCAGCGTGTGAACGAGGCGCTGCGCAACCTGGAGCGCCAGCAGATCATCCGCGTGGAGTACGGCGGCCTGCGGGTGCTGTCGGCCGAGGGGTTGCGCTCCACCCTGCAATCGCTGCCCTGAGCCCGGCTGCCGGGGCTTGGGCCGGGTAGGTTGGGGTTTTGGGGCTTTGGGGCCGGTGTCACCGGCAATCGGCTGGTTGCTTGTACGATGCCTGCTGGTAACAAATGTTTGCGTGTGTGCTGGCGCCACGCTCACAAGGTCGGCTGGAGATAGGCAATGAAGAGCGTTTGGATCAGTCTTGGGGCTTTCGTGGCCGCTTCGGTGGGCACCGGCTGCCTGGCAGCCAGCGTGCAGTTCGACGTGCGCGACGAGGCCGGCAAACCCCTGTCTGACGCCGTGGTGTTTCTCGAGTCGCCCGAGGCGGCCAAGGCCGTCAAGCCCCTGCAGGGCGCCGAGATGGCCCAGCAGGGCAAGGAATTCGTGCCCCGGGTGCTGGTGGTGACCAAGGGCACCGAGCTGGCCTTTCCCAACCGCGACAAGGTGCGCCACCACGTCTATTCCTTTTCGCCGGCCAAGAAGTTCGAACTCAAGCTGTATGCGGGCACCCCGGCCAACCCGGTGCTGTTCGACCAGCCCGGCGTGGTGCTGCTGGGCTGCAACATCCACGACTCGATGGTGGGCTGGGTGCTGGTGGTCAACACCCCGTACCACGGGCTGAGCCAGGCCGGCCGCCTGACCCTCGACAACGTGCCGGCCGGCAACTACCGCCTGCGCAGCTGGCACCCCGGCCTGCCGGTGGGCGCCGCCGCGCTCGACCAGGCCCTGGTGGTGCCGGCCAGTGGCCCTGTCACGGCCAGCGTGCGCATGACGGGGCTGGCACCGTGATCCCTCGCCTCAAACGCGGCGCCGCCAGCCTGATCACGCGGCTGGTGGGCTTGTCGCTGTTGCTCTTGCTGGTGGTGCAGATCGCCGGCTTTGGCGTGGTGCGCCAGAGCATCGAGGCCAACGCCCGCCGCCAGGTGGCCCGCGAGCTCGACATTGCCGAACACGTGTGGGAGCGCATGCTGGCGCAAAAGGTCGAGCAGCTGCGCGACAGCGCCACCCTGCTGGCGGCCGACTACGGCTTTCGCTCGGCCATCAACTCGGGCGATGTCGAAACCGTGCAGTCGGTGCTGGAGAACCACGGCAGCCGCATCGGCTCCACGGTCACGGCCTTTCTTGACCCGCAGTTCAAGGTCACCGCCTCCAGCCTGGCCGACGAGCACATGGGGCTGGACCAGCGCCTCATCGCCGACTTGCCCGCCTACCTGAGCCGCAACCCCACCGGCGCCCCGCTGATCGTCATCCAGGGCGTGCCCCACCAGTTCGTGATGGTGCCCATGCGCGCTCCGCTGATCATCGGCTGGGTGTTGATGGGCTTCCCCGTGTCGCAAGACCTGGGCAAGGAAATGGGCCTGCTGCTGCAGGTGGATGTGGTGCTGGTCACCCAGTCTGAAGGGCAGCGCCGGCTAGCCTTCTCCACCACCACGCCCGAGGTCACCCAACGCGCCCTGACCCATGCTGACGGGGCCGAACTCAGCGGCGGCAGCGAGCTGGTGCTGGCCCGCCATGTGCCCATGAAAAGCCGCAACGGCGAGGTCGAGACGATTTTGCTGCGCTCGGCCGAAGAGGTGCTGGCCCCGTACCGGCGCCTGCAGTGGCTGCTGGCGCTGATCAGTGGCGGCGGCCTGCTGCTGGTGGCCCTGGGCAGCTCGCTGGTGGCGCGGCGCATCACCACCCCGCTGCGCGACCTGCTGCTGGCCACCCAGCGCCTGGCGGTGGGCGAGTACCAGGCCCCCATCGCCCACCTGGAACGGCGCGACGAGATCGGCAACCTGGCGCGCGCCTTCGACCACATGCGCGTCGACATCGATCAACAGCAAAGCGAGATCCGCCACCTGGCTTACTGGGACCGGCTGACCGGCCTGCCCAACCGCGAGCGCTTTCGCGAGGCGCTGGAGCAGGCCATCCGCGACAACACCCCCCTGGCCCGCCCGCTGGCCGTGGTGTCGCTGGACCTGGACCGCTTCAAGCACGTCAACGATGTGCTGGGCTATGCCTTTGGCGACCGCCTGCTGCAGGCTGTGGCGGGGGCGGCTGCAAAACCTGGTCACCCAGCCCGGCGACCTGGTGGCCCGCCGCGGCGGCAATGAATTTGCCGTGCTGCTGCAAGGCTGCGACGCCCAGGCGGCGCTGGAGTTCACCCAGCGCATCGCCCGCGCCTTTGAAGTGCCCCTGGCCTTTGACGACCAGACCATCGACCTGAGCGCCGGCATGGGCGTGGCCTGCTGGCCGGCCGATGCCGACAACGCCGACCTGCTGCTCAGCCGCTCCGAGATCGCCATGTACACCGCCAAGCGCAAGCTCAGCGGGGCCTTGCTGTACGACGCCGCCTTCGACTCGGCCAGCGGCCAGATGCTGTCGCTGCTGACCGAGATGCGCCGCGCCGTGGAGCACAACGAGCTGCGCCTGTTCCTGCAGCCCAAGGTCAGCCTGCCCGGCGGTGAGGTGCTGGCCGCCGAGGCCCTGGTGCGCTGGCAGCACCCGCAGCGCGGCCTGGTGCCGCCCATGGAGTTCATCCCCTTTGCCGAGCAGACCGGCTTTGTGCGCCAGCTCACCCTGTGGATGTTCGAGGCCGCCACCCGCCTGATCGCCGGCCTGCCCGAGCCCCTGGCGGGGCTGCGCATCTCGATCAACCTCTCGACCCGCGATCTGCTCGACCCCGAACTCAGCACCCGCCTGGGCACGCTGCTGCAGCGCCACGGGGTGCGGCCCGAGCGCTTTTGTCTGGAGATCACCGAGAGCGCCATCATGGACGACCCGCAGCGGGCCGAAACCATGCTCAACCGCCTCTCCGAGCAGGGCTTCAAGCTCTCGATCGATGATTTTGGCACCGGGTATTCGTCGCTGGCCTACCTGAAACGGCTGCCGGTGGACGAGCTCAAAATCGACAAATCCTTCGTCATGGGCATGGAAAAAGACGAAGACGACGCCAAGATCGTGCGATCGACCATCGACCTCGCGCACAATCTGGGCCTCAGCGTGGTGGCTGAAGGCGTCGAAAGCGCCGCCATCATGGAGCGGCTGGGCCAGCTCCAGTGCGACGAAGCCCAGGGCTACCACATCAGCCGGCCATTGCCGGCCGAGGCGTTCCTGACCTGGTGCACACAGCAGACGGCCGCAACCGCCACCGCCGCCTGAGTTTCCCGATTTCAACACGCAGCCGCCTGGCACGCTTTGCAGGCGCTGCGGCTTTCACCTCATCAGCATGTCCGATTCCAAACCCCGACTCACCCTGCGCGCACCGCGCCCCGAAGGCGACAAGGCCGCCAGCCCCCGCAGCGGCGGCGCGGCCCGCCCGCCCTCGGCCGGCCGCCGTGGCCCCGCCCCTGGCGGCAACCGTGATGCGGGCGACCGCCGTGGCCCGGGGGCCGGCCCCCGCAGCGGCCCGGGCGGACGCCCTGGCCCTGGCGGGCCCGGCGGCCCCGGTGGCCCCTTCGGCTCGCGCGGCCCCGGTGGCCCGGGCGGCCCCCGCACCGGCGGCGCCCCCCGTGGCGGCCCCGGTGGCCCGGGCGGCCCCCGCACCGGCGGCGCCCCCCGTGGCGGCCCGCGTGACGATCGGCGCGATGACCGACGTGACGACCGCCGCGATGACCCCCGCGGTGCCCGCCGCGACGACCGCCAGGACGGCGCCCCGCAGGACGACCAGCGCTTCAGCACCCGCACCGGCATCCGCACCTACAACGTGCCCGCCGAGCGCACCCCCATCCCGGTCAAGCGCCCGCTGCCGGCCCCCGGCGCCGAGCGCCGCCCCGACCGGGGTGCACGCCCTGACCGTGGCGAGCGCCCGGCCCGCGCCGAAGGCGCCCCGCGCACCGAGGGTGGCATCGAGACCGTGCGCCTGAACAAGCGCATGGCCGAGTTGCGCCTGTGCTCGCGCCGCGAGGCCGACGACTGGGTCGAAAAAGGCTGGGTGCGCGTGAACGGCGAGGTGGCCGAGATGGGCCAGCAGGTCAAGCACAGCGACCGCATCGAGATCGCCCCCGAGGCCCTGGGCCAGCAAGAGCAGCAGGTCACCATCCTGCTGCACAAGCCCATGGGCTACGTGAGCGGCCAGGCCGAAGACGGGCACGAGCCCGCCGTGGTGCTGGTGCAGGCGGCCAACCACTGGTATGGCGACACGGCCAACATCCGCTTCAACCACTCGCAGCTGCGCGGCCTGGCCCCGGCCGGCCGGCTCGACATCGACTCGGTCGGCCTGCTGGTGCTGACCCAGGACGGGCGCGTGGCCCGCCAGCTGATCGGTGAAGACTCCGACACCGAGAAGGAATACCTGGTGCGCGTCACCTACGCCGCTGTCACCGGCGACGTGGCCCTCAACGTGCAGGCCGCCTTCCCCCCTGAGAAGCTTGAGCTGCTGCGCCATGGCCTGAGCCTGGACGGCGAGCCCCTGCGCCCGGCCCAGGTGGACTGGCAAAACCCCGAACAGCTGCGTTTTGTGCTCAAAGAAGGCAAAAAGCGTCAGATTCGCCGCATGTGCGAGCAGGTGGGCTTGAAGGTGGTGGGCCTCAAACGCATCCGCATCGGCCGCGTGGTGCTGGGCCAGCTGCCAGTGGGGCAGTGGCGCTACCTGAGCCCCGGCGAGCAGTTCTGACGCCACGGGTACCCACCCTGCCAGGGGTGGGGCGCATTTTTTGCGCCAGCGCACGGGAATCACTAAATACAGTCTGTAACATGTGGCCCTGGCCCGAACCGGGCCCTGAACGATCTGCCGGAGATGCCGATGAGCTCGAACAAATACCGTCTTGTGACCCGCAGCGACTTTGATGGCCTGGTGTGCGCCGTGCTGCTCAATGAACTGGAGCTGATCGACGAGATCACCTTTGTTCACCCCAAGGACATGCAGGATGGCAAGGTGGCCATCAGCTCGCGTGACATCACCACCAACCTGCCCTACGTGCCCGGCGCCTACCTGGTGTTTGACCACCACGAGTCGGAAACCGTGCGCAACACCGGCGAGCGTGCCAACCACATCATCGAGGCCCATGCCCCCTCGGCCGCCCGCGTGGTGTTCAACCATTACGGTGGCAAGGCCGCCTTCCCGCGCATCACCGACGAGATGATGGCCGCCGTGGACCAGGCCGACTCGGCCCAGTACTCGCGCGAAGACATCCTCGACCCCCAAGGCTGGGTGCTGCTGAACTACCTGATGGATTCGCGCACCGGCCTGGGCCGTTTCCGCGAGTTCCGCATCAGCAACTACACGCTGATGATGGACCTGATCAAGTACTGCCGCGACCACACCATCGAGCAGATCCTGCAACTGCCCGACGTGCAAGAGCGCGTGACCCTGTACTTTGACCACGCCGCCCGCGCCAAGGAGCAGATCCTGCGCTGCGCTACCCAGATCGACAACCTGGTGGTGCTGGACCTGCGCCAGGAGGAAACCATCTGGGCGGTGAACCGCTTCATGATCTACGCGCTGTTCCCCACCGCCAACATCTCCATCCACGTGATGTGGGGCCTGCAAAAGCAGAACACCGTGCTGGCCACCGGCAAGTCGATCCTCGACCGCAGCAGCAAGACCCATGTGGGCAACCTGATGCTCGAATACGGCGGCGGCGGCCACAATGCGGCCGGCACCTGCCAGATCGCCAACGACCGCGCCGACGAGGTGCTCAAGACCCTGGTGCAACGCATCAACGCCGACGGCTGACCCCGGCCCGGGCGGGGCGCCGAAGGCGTCTTGCCCAACGCCATCCCCACCTCGATTCCAGGCCCCGGCCCCAGGCCGGCCACCGCATGCCTGACATCCTCACCCTCACCCTGAACCCTGCCCTCGATGTGCTCAGCGCCATCGACCGGGTGGAGCCCACCCACAAGCTGCGCTGCAGCGAGGCCGTGATGCACCCCGGCGGCGGCGGCATCAATGTGGCGCGGGTGCTGCACCGCCTGGGGGTCGATTGCCTGGCCCTGTACACCCAGGGCGGCGTCACCGGCCACGAACTGGCCACCCTGCTGGCCCAGGAGGGCGTGCCCGCCCAGGGCCTGCCCATTGCCGCCGAAACCCGCGAAAGCTTCTCGGTGCACGAAAACAGCACCGGCCTGGACTACCGCTTTGTGCTGCCCGGCCCCCGCCTGCAGCCCGCCGAGGTCGAGCAGGCCCTGCAGGGTGTGGCCCGCCACGGCGCCGGGGCGCGCTACTGGGTGCTCAGCGGCAGCCTGCCGCCCGGCGTGCCCGATGCGCTGTACGCGCGCCTGGCGCAGCAGGCCCGGGCCCAGGGCGCCCGCCTGGTGCTCGATTCATCAGGCCCGGCCCTGCGTGCCGCGCTCAGCGCCGGGGTGTTTTTGTTCAAGCCCAGCCTGCGCGAGCTGTCTGAGCTGGTGGGCCAGCCCCTGCCCGGCGAGGCCGAGCAACTGCACGCCGCCCGCCAGCTCATGGCCGCCGGACAGGCCCAGGCCGTGGCCCTGACCCTGGGCGAGCAGGGCGCTTTGCTGATCACCCCTGAGCAGGCCTGGCGCGCCCCGCCGCTGCCCGTGGCCGTGGCCAGCACCATCGGGGCCGGCGACAGCTTTGTGGGCGGCCTGGTGGCTGCCCTGGCGGGGCAGGCCGGCACCGGCGGCACTGGCGGCACTGGCGGCACGGCCGGCTCGGTCGACTGGCCCGGCGCCCTGGCCATGGCCATGGCCGCCAGCGCCGCGGCCCTGCTGCACCCCGGCACGGCCCTGTGCCGGCCCGACGACGTGCAGCAACTGCTGCCCCAGGTGCAGCTGCAGCCGCTTTGAGGGCGCCCACGGGCTGCGTCTGGCCGCCCTTTTTCTGACCTTTTGAGGGTGGTTTGACGGCAGTTTGGCGAGCTTGGGGCCTCTTTTGCCTGCTTTTCTGCCGTGTTTTGCCGCTGCCTCTTGAAAGCCAGCGCAACGCCCATAATTCACGCCTGCCGGGGTGGCCTGCCCACCCCCGAAGATCTTCTACTGCAACAGTCCACCCTAGAAACACCATGAGCAAACAGACCCTGTCATTCCAGGCCGAAGTGGCCCAACTGCTGCACCTTGTCACGCACTCGCTGTATTCCAACCCCGAGATCTTCCTGCGTGAGCTGATCTCCAACGCCAGCGACGCCTGCGACAAGCTGCGTTTTGAGGGCTTGAACAACGCCGCCCTGTTTGAAGACGCGCCCAACCTCGAAGTGCGCGTGGCCTTCGACAAAGCCGCCCGCACCATCACCATCACCGACAACGGCATCGGCCTGTCGCAGCAAGAAGCCATCGACAACCTGGGCACCATCGCCAAGAGCGGCACCAAAGATTTCGTGAGCAAGCTCAGCGGCGACCAAAAGGCCGACGCCCAGCTCATCGGCCAGTTTGGCGTGGGCTTCTACTCGGGCTTCATCGTGGCCGACAAGATCACCGTCGAATCGCGCCGTGCCGGCCTGCCGGCCGCAGACGGCGTGCGCTGGATCAGCGGCGGCACCGGTGACTTCGAGGTGGAAACCATCGACCGCGCCCAGCGCGGCACCAGCATCACCCTGCACCTGCGCGAAGACGCCGAGGAATACCTCAACCTCTGGAAGCTCAAGTCGGTCATCAACAAGTACTCCGACCACATCAGCCTGCCCATCCTGATGGAAAAGGAAGAGTGGAAAGAGGGCGAAAACGACCAGCCCGGCGGCATGGTGCCCACCGGCGAGTGGGAGGCCGTGAACAAGGCCAGCGCCCTGTGGACGCGCAACAAAAAAGACATCACCACTGAGCAGTACAACGAGTTCTACAAGGCCATCAGCCACGACTTTGAAGACCCGCTCACCTGGTCGCACAACCGCGTCGAAGGCAACACCGAGTACACCCAGCTGCTGTACATCCCGGCCAAGGCCCCCATGGACCTGTGGAACCGCGATAAGAAGGCCGGCGTCAAGCTGTACGTGAAGCGCGTCTTCATCATGGACGACGCCGAAGCCCTGATGCCCACCTACCTGCGCTTTGTGAAGGGCATCATCGACTCGGCCAACCTGCCCCTGAACGTGAGCCGCGAGCTGCTGCAGGAAAGCCGCGACGTGCGCGCCATCCGCGAGGGCTCGACCAAGCGCGTGCTGAGCATGCTTGAAGACCTGGCCAAGCACGACAAGCACGACGCCACCCCCGGTGCCGACGGCGTGACCGACGTGGTCGATGCCGACGACAAGGCCAAGGAAGGCAAGTACAGCAGCTTCTACGCCGAGTTTGGCGCCGTGCTGAAAGAAGGCCTGGGCGAAGACTTTGGCAACACCCAGCGCCTGGCCAAGCTGCTGCGCTACGCCAGCACCCAGAGCGACACCGTCAGCGTGAGCCTGGCCGACTACAAGGCCCGCATGAAGGAAGGCCAAGACGCCATCTACTACATCACCGCCGACAACCTGGCCGCCGCCAAGAACAGCCCGCAGCTGGAGGTGTTCAAGAAAAAGGGCATCGAAGTGCTGCTGATGACCGACCGCGTGGACGAGTGGTCGCTCAACTACCTGCATGACTTTGACGGCACCCCGCTGCAAAGCGTGGCCAAGGGCGCGGTTGACCTGGGCAAGCTGCAAGACGAAGCCGAAAAGAAGGCCGCCGAAGAGGCCGCCGAAGCCTTCAAGCCCCTGCTCGCCAAGCTCAAGGAAGCCCTGAAAGACAAGGCCGAAGACGTGCGCGTGACCACCCGCCTGGTCGACTCTCCCGCCTGCCTGGTGGTGCAAGACGGCGGCATGAGCACCCAGCTGGCCCGCATGCTCAAGCAAGCCGGCCAAAGCGCCCCCGAGGCCAAGCCCGTGCTCGAAGTCAACGCCGAACACCCCCTGGTCAAGAAGCTCGACGGCAGCGTGCACTTCAACGACCTGGCCCACATCCTGTTCGACCAGGCCCTGCTGGCCGAGGGCGGCCTGCCGGAAGACCCGGCGGCCTATGTGAAGCGGGTGAATGCGCTGCTGGCTTGATCGATCGGTCAACCGGCGCCTGAGGCGCTATTGGCCATCAGCTAAGCGCCCAAGCCAAGGGGTGCCGTGAAAAGGGAACGTGTTCGACACGTTCCCTTTTTTGTTGGCCCTCCTGCCGATATCACTCGGTTCGCGAGGGGCTGGATTTCAGGTCTGGGTTCTACGCCCCCCCCCCCGGCGAAGTCAGTACCTTGGCCGTTCATACATACCAAGCAGTGGGGCATGGCTGAAGCCGGGGGGAGGGGATGTGATGTGAGGCCCCTCGGCCGGCGCTTCCGATTCTTGGGGGCCTGGCCCCGCTTGCCTTGGCCCTTGAAGGGGAGCAGGGGGCCGTCGGTCGGGCTGCCAGGCCATGGTGATGCCGAGAGAACTTGCGTGACCCACGCGTGCAGCCGTGATGCACCCATTTGCCCATTCGCTGGGTGCTCAAGCTCAAGCTCGCACCACGACCCGATTCCGAATCTCTGCCAACCCCCCGCTCAGTTGAGCCACCTTGGCCAGTGGAAATGCCCCCAGCGGGCCGCCGTGTGGCGAAAGTCCGATTTCGCGTTTCAGAAGCGCGAAGTGACCAACTGTTCCTTTCCCTGGCTACTCTGTTTATTGGGGGTTGTTCAACGTGTTTGGAATGAAGCCCTCATTTGAGAGCGCTCTGATGACACCCCGCATCAAGAAGCTGTTGGCAAAGCCCACCGTGTATTGCCTGGCCCCTTCACGAATGGGCGCAAGCATGCCGCGTTCCACGAGCTTGCCGATTTGGTAGGTGCGCTGGCGTTCGTTCAACGCAGGCATGGCGTCTTTCAGGTCGCTGGCCTTGGCCATGCCCAGCTTGGCCGTTGCCAGCAAAATTTGCTCTTCCATCGACGTGACCAGCTCACGCTCGCGGGCGTGATGCAACGCGGGCGTGAGGATGCGTTCGGTCAGGTAGCTCATATCCGTCAGGCGGTCCACCTTGCGAAGCTCATCCAGCATGCCGCTGAGCACGTAGACGCACCAGGCTTCGCGTCCCTCCTGAGTGCCGGTGTCAGCCCGGCCCAGCATGGCGTAGTACTGGTCGCGGTCGTTGCAGAAGATGGCGGTGGGGTTGAGCACCCGGCCGCCTGCCTTCACGTTGAACCCATACTTGATGAGCAGGGTGTACGTGAGCAAGCGCACGCAACGGCCGTTGCCATTGCTGAAGGGGTGAACCCAGGCGAATCGATGGTGGGCCAGGGCCACCTTGATGAGGTCGTACTTGGCGGGATGCGGGTGATTGATGAACTGAACCAGTTCTCCCATGTACTGCGGCACAGCCACCGCCTCGGGCGGCAGGTGCTCAGACTGCGAAATTTTGACCGGCCCAGGGCGGTAGGCACCGGGGGTGTCGTCGCCTTCACGCTCCAGGCCTTGCACTGTCATCGCATGCAGTTCACGAATCAAGTGCTCCGTCACATCCTGACCTGGCGAAAAGTGGGCGTCGATGAAACCCATCGCATCTTCGATGTTGGCCATCTCGCGCAGTGGGTCGCTTAGCTTGACTGGCTGAGCCTCCAGCCGACTCTCAACATAGTCAGCCAGCGTGGTGTGGTTGCCTTCAATGCGGGCAGAGCCCAGGCTCTCCAGCATGTGAAAGATGTGTTTGAGCTGGAAGAAGACGGGCACCGGGGTGCTGCCGCCCAGTTGCAGGCGGCGCAGATACTCCAGTTCAGTCACCACATCGACCAGCGGCGAGTCGAATGCAGGGTTCAGCAGGCCCAGATCGTGGTGCAGGAAGGCAGACATCTCCAAGGCTCCCTCAAAGAACTCAAGTAATCTGACGCATTATCTGCAAACGCAGACCTGAAAATCTACAAAAAGTCGTAAGAAGTATCAATAAAAACAACAGCTTAGGTTTAACGGTGGCCATTTAAATTGTCAATACGTCCGGTTTGTCATCTACAAAACGAACGGCAAGGAAGTGCATGACTGGCATGCATGTCGTCTCTGGTGACAGGGCTGGGGCTTTGTGCTGCTGCGTGGCGCTTGTGCCGACATGAGGGGCGGTGTTCAAGGCTTCCCCCCCATGCTTTGTGACCTGGCCCGGCCAAGTGCAGGCCCGTGGCACGGGCAAGCCGCTTGCCGCCCATGGTGCAAAATCCGCGCACACCCAATGCAACCCAGCAGGAGTGGCCATGTCCGCGATGTTGATGGTTCTGAAATTTGCCGTGGTCACCGTGCTGGTGGCCTCGCTGCTCGAGGCCGTGGTCTTGTCGCTGTGGAAAGGGCGGGGCCCCTACGACTGGAAGGCCGCCGGCATCTCGCTGATCGACTTTCTGGTGCGCGAGTACTTTCTGCGCTGGGCCCTGCCGCTGAGCTTCTGGTTTGGCGCCATGCAATGGATCTGGGAGCACCGCCTTTTCACCCTGCCCATGGACCATTGGACCGGCTGGGCCGCCTGCTTCATCGGCCAGGAGTTTTGCTACTACGGGTACCACCGCGCCGCCCACCGCATACGCTGGTTCTGGTGCACCCACGCCATCCACCATTCTTCGAACCAGCTCAACCTGTCGGCAGCCTACCGCTTCGGCTGGACGGGCAAACTCACCGGCACCCTGCTGTTCTTCACGCTCGCCCCCTGGCTGGGCATGCCCCCCAGGGTGATCCTGGTGATGTTGTCCTTGAACCTGCTTTACCAGTTCTGGATACACACCACCTGGATCCCGCGCCTGGGCCCGCTGGAATGGATTTTGAACACCCCCTCGGCCCACCGCGTGCACCATGCCTCCAATCTGACCTACCTGGACGGCAACTACGGCGGCGTCCTGATCGTGTTTGACCGCCTGTTTGGCACCTACATCCCCGAGCGGCAAGACCTGCCCATCCGCTACGGCCTGGTCAAACCCAGCACGGGCTACAACCTGTTCAAGATCGAGTTTGAGCATTGGCTGGCGCTGTGGCGCGATGTGAAGGCCGCCCCCTCGGCCAGGGCCGTGCTGGGCTACCTGCTCAGGCCCCCGGGCTGGAGACCCGGCGGCGCTGGGGAGACCACTGAAGAGCTGCGGCAGGCAGCCCAGGCGCAAGGCCCGGCGGCCGAACCAGCCCTGCACACCCCGGTGCCGCAGCCCGGCAACCCATCGCCCACCGCGTGAGCCGTTCAGCGCGCAGCATTCAACAGCCCCGCTCCGCTAAGCTGCCCCCCTGAAGGCCGTGGTGGCCGTCGTGCCGCCAAAGCGCCTGCCCAGCCAACACACATGGGGTAAACCGTTTCATGAAAATCGCCTGTCTCCACACCGCCGAAAGCAATGTGGCGGTGTTTGATGCCGCCGCCATGGCGCTGGGCATCCCCACGGGGGTTCTGCGCCACGAGGTGAGGGTCGACCTGCTGGCCGCCGCCGAGCGCGCGGGCGGGCTCCGTGACGAGATCGCCCAAGCCACCCAGCAGGCCTTGCTGGCCTTGGCCCCGGGGGCTGATGCCGTGCTGCTCACCTGCTCCACCCTGGGCCCCGCTGTCGACGCCCTGGCCCACACCGCCACCCCCATCCTGAGAACAGACGCCGCATTGGCCGCGGCCGCCGCCACCGCCGCCCAGGCCGGCGGCAAGATCGTGGCCCTCTGCGCGGTCGAGACCACCCTGGGCCCCACGGCGCGCCTCTTCGAGCAGGCCGCCCAGGCCACCGGTGCCACGGTCGAGGTGCAGCTGGTGCCGGGCGCCTGGGCCTTGTTCAAGGCGGGTGATATCGAGGGCTACCTGCGCATACTCGCCGAGGCTGCAGACAGCGCCTATGCCCATGGCGCCTCGGTGGTGGCGCTGGCCCAGGCTTCGATGAGCGGGGCCGCTGCGTTGGTCACGGCAGGGGCTCGGCCGCTCAGCAGCCCGGGGGCGGGACTGGCGGCGGCGGTGAAGGCGGCTGCGCGTCAACGTGGCCCGGGGGCCGGGGCTTGATGGGCCCATCTGCTGGGGTGCAACAGCGCTTGGCCATGGGCAGTGCCATTGCTACGGAAGACGGGCCTCGTTCCATCGACCCGCTTTTCTGGTTTCAGGGGGATAGAAGTCCTTGATTCAAAAGCAATGTGCTGGCGAGTCGCCCGCTGTCTACTGCCCGTCTATTGACGATAGGGCGCTGGTTGTCCGATAGGCTGTTCATGCCGCTGCCCAGTACCGCCGTCAGCGATCATTGGGCTCTGAAGGGTCAGACGCCAGGCCAAAGTGCCTGGAAGTCGAATGAAAGTTGTCGCTGGTGGCGAATCGAGAGTAAGTAGACCGTGCCCTTGATCTGCGCATACAGCAGCAGGTAGTGCGTCATCACGTACTCGCGCAGCTCACCGTCCTTGGCGAGGGAGCCGAGTTGTTTTGTCAGGCGAGCAACGCCGTTGGCAACTTCGACGGAGCGAGTCGGCCTCTCCAGGAGCAAGCGCCCCATGCCGGGGAAGCGTTCCAGATTCGGGATGACGGTATCCGTCAGCTCGTCCAGCAGCGCGTCGAAGGCATGCGGAGCCCCGGCTTCGACCAAGAAGGCCTCAAGCACATCGAGGTTCCGCTCGAAGTTGGCAGTGAGTTTGACGGTGTGCTTGGCTGTCACGGAGTGAGGCCGTTCTTATCCAGCCACCTTGGTCGCGCGGCGCTGCTTGATGGCACGCAGCGTGCTGTGCGCATCCTTGGTCTTTCCTGCTGCGACGTCTGAAAGGCCTTTGCTCGCGTCGTCAATCAACAGCAGGTGGATGCGTTCGCGCTCAAGCTGGTGGTAGTAGTCCAGCCGTTGGGCGTCGATGATGGCCACATAGCTCTCACCGTTCTTGGTGATGATCTTCTCGGCCCCCGCTCTCACCTGGTCGGCCAACTCAGACAGGTTCGCCCTGGCTTGCGACAGTGGAATCACGTCACCGGCAGAAATGGCCATGGTCGGCTCCTTCAGGTGTTGTACAGAATTTTGCACATCATACGCGCCTCGTTGTGAGCGTGAAAGGCAAAAGCCGATGGCCTTTTGAAGGGCGCATCGGCTCGCTGAGTGAAGCTGCTTCGTCGGTCGGGCTCATGTTGCCATCAAGATTCACCCTGGGCCCCGCTGTGGATGACGTTGAGTGAGAAACCTGGATCAGCTCTTGCCGGGTTGGGTTCTGTGGTGGTGGTGAGTTTGGGAATCGAGGCTCGGGCTTCGCTCAAAATAAGTGCTCGTAGGCTGCATTGCGCTCGGATGTGCAAGATACAGGCAGGGAGGACGCTTGAGATGAGATGGTTTTTTGTGGGCGATCAGCATGTGAAGCTGTGCCTGGGGCTGCCAGAGGCTTCTGCATTGTGGGCTGGGCCCGAACCTCGGGCTCAAAGAAGCCGCGTCTGATGGGCGCGGACTTTTTCGCGTACTGGGGTAAAGCCTCTTCCGCTCAAGAGGGGCCAGAACGCTTCCATCTGCTGGCCTTGCACAGCCTCGATGTGGCTGCGTGTGGTCATCATTTGATGCAACTGCCTCAGTTCTCACTGGCCCCTCTGGCCGACGATCTGGCCTGGCCTTTGCCGACAGTGGAACGATTGGCGGTGTTCTTTCTGGCCTTGCATGATCTTGGAAAATTCGCCAGAGCTTTTCAGGGGCTGGTGCCCGGGCTGTCGCCAGAGCTGGTGAGCGCAGACCCGCGCAAACGCTATGAGCTGCGGCACGACACCCTGGGTTGGCTGTTGTGGACGCAGGCCTTGGCGTCTGATTTTCCGCAGCAGGCCCTGCCTTTTTCGGATGATGCCTTCTGGTCGGTCTGGGTCAAGGCCGTGTTCGGCCACCATGGCAAGCCGCCGCTGGAGAGCGAGGCTGGTGGCCTGTTGGCGCTGGAGTGGCGTCGTTTCTTTTTGCAGGAAGACTTGCGGGCCGCCCAGGCCTTTGTGCAGGCCCTGCTGCCGCTGTTGTTGCCGGCAGATCTGAGTGCCTTGTTGCGAGATGAATTCACCGACCCGCAGGAGCGGACACTGCGCCGCCACAGTTGGCGTCTGGCGGGCGTGGCGGTGCTGGCGGATTGGTTGGGCTCGAATCAGGCCCACTTCCCTTATGTCAGCGCTGCGCCAAACCTGCACTCGTATTGGAGCGAACAGGCCCTGCCCCAGGCTGAGCAGGCGGTTCAACAGGCAGGCTTGCAGGCGCAAGTGGTGCGCCACTGGGCGGCGCAGCCTCTGGCGCTCTTCCCCTACCTGAACCCGCCGACGCCCTTGCAGCGGCACGGAGCCGAGCTGCCCTTGCAGCCCGGACCGCAGATGTTTTTGCTGGAGGACGTGACCGGCGCAGGCAAAACCGAGGCTGCCCTGATCCTCACGCAGCGCCTGATGGAAGCGGGGCTGGCGCAGGGCTTGTATTTCGCCTTGCCCAGCATGGCCACCGCCAACCAGATGTACCGACGGGTAGGTGAGGTGTACCAGCGCCTGTATGCGGCCACGGCGCGGCCCTCGCTGATCCTTGCCCATGGGGCTCGACAATTGATGGCCGATTTTCGGCAAAGCCTTTTGCAAGAAGCGGAGCAAGGCCGAGACCAAGCCTACGGGCACTCGGAAAGCACGGCGTCGGTGCAATGCAATCAATGGCTGGCAGATCATCGCAAGAAAGCCTTGCTGGCTGATGTGGGCGTCGGCACCCTGGACCAATGCCTGCTGGCCGTGCTGCCCGCGCGGCACCAGTCGTTGCGCTTGCTGGGCCTGAGCGCCAAGGTGCTGCTGGTGGACGAAGTGCATGCCTATGACCCCTACATGCTGACCCTGCTCAAGCGGTTGTTGCGGGCCCATGCCCGCCAAGGTGGCAGCATGATCTTGCTGTCGGCCACCTTGCCGGCCTCGACACGCGGCGAGCTGATGAACGCCTACCGCGCCGGGCTGGGCCTGCCCGCAGAGGACTGGCCTGCCGATGCCCGTTACCCCCTGGTCACCCAGGTCGGGCGGTCTTGCTCGGTGGCGGCAGTGGCCACACGGCCTCAACTGGTGCGTCGGGTTCAGGTGGCATTTGTGCACGACGAAGCGCAGGCGGTGGCCCTGCTGGTGCAAGCGGCGCGGCAGGGGCGTTGTGTGGCCTGGATTCGCAACACCGTGGGCGATGCACGCCGTGCCTACCAGGCCTTGTGCGCCGCAGCGCCCGAGTTGAGCGTGCATTTGTTTCACAGCCGTTTTGCCATGGGTGACCGGCTCGATATTGAAGACCGGGTGTTGTCCATCTTCGGCAAAGCCGCGGAGGCCTCCAGCCGCCAAGGCCAGGTGCTGATTGGCACCCAGGTGCTGGAGCAATCCCTCGACTTTGATGTCGATGCCATGGTGACCGATCTGGCTCCGATCGACCTGGTCATCCAGCGCGCGGGGCGCTTGCAGCGCCATGCCCGCGAAGTGGACGGGCGTTTGGCCACTGATGGGCAAGAGCACCGGCCCGCTCCGGTGCTGCACCTGCTGGCGCCCGAGGACCTGGCGGAGCCGGAGGCCGACTGGTATGCGGCGCTGTTCCCCCAGGCGCGCTACGTTTACCCCGATGTGGGGCAGCTCTGGTTGGGTGCACGCGCCTTGCGGGCGGCGGGCGCCATCGTCAGCCCCGGCCAGGTGGGCGAGGCGGGGGCCGTGCGCAGCCTGGTTGAGGCGGTGTATGGCGCGGAGGATGTGGCCATTCCCTCGGCCCTGCAACGCGCCTCGCGTGAGCAGCAGGGCAAAGACCTGGCCCATCAAAGCCAGGCCCAGTTCAATGCCCTGCAGTTCGACAAAGGCTATTGCACTGACAGCAGCGCCCAATGGGATGAAGACACGCGCCTGCCCACCCGCCTGGGCGATGAAACCTTGACGGTGTACCTGGCGGTGATGGGCCAAGCCGGCGACCCCGCTGTGTTGCAGCCTTTGCGTGCTCATGAGGACCACGCCTGGGAGTCGTCAGCGCTGCGCCTGCGGGCCACCGGCCTGCAGGCCCTGGCGCCTGAATGGCTGCAGCGCTTTGAAGCAGGGCTGGCCGCTTTGCGTTCGCAAAACCGCTTGCTGGAGGGCGATGCCACCGTCTTGCCCTTGGCCCCTGGTGCCGATGGCGTGCTGGAGGGCTGGGTGCTCGATGCGCAGGGGCGTCGCAAGCTGTTGCGGTACGACCCGGTGTTGGGCTTGTGTGGTTAGCACCACGGTGTTATCGAAAACTCCAAGCCCTGAAGGCTCCGACAGGAGCCCCAAAATCCCAGCGAGCGCTGGGAACCACCGGGTTGGGCGACCCCAAGCCAGATCGCACACGGTTCATCCCCTCAACAGAGGGGGGATCACAACTCGCCGTAGGTCAGGAAGTGTGCTATTTGGCTTGGGCAGACCTATGCGATCAACAAGATCTTCAATAAGCTATGACCCACTGAAGCCTGACCTGCTCGGAAAGCGGCTTCATCATAAAACGACACTCAGGGAGTCGAATCATGAGCAACTTGGTCACAGCGCCTTGGATCGGTGCGCGCGATCGCCTTGGGGGCCTCTGCCGTATTTCACCTTGCAGGGTGGGTGATCCGGCGCTGCTGGACCTCCATGCCCCCCGCCCCGATTTCCGCAGCGCGGCCTACCAGTTTCTGATTGGCCTCCTCCAAACCTTTTATGCGCCCAGCAGCGCGCGCGAGTGGCGCACGCGCTGGAATCAGCCACCCAGCGCTGAAACCCTGGCCGCGGCGTTCGCCCCTTACCAAGACGCTTTTGCCCTTGAAAACGAAGGGCCGGCGTTTTTGCAAGACCTGGCCCTGCCTGCCGATGCCCATCAGCTGCCGGTGCTGGATCTGCTGATCGATGCGGGCTCGGACAGCAACCGGCACTTCAACAAAGCCCAGTCCCATCCAGGCCTTTGTGAAGACTGCGCCGCCCTGGCCGTGCTCACTCTGCAACTCAATGCGCCGCCGGGTGGGCGTGGCATCCGCACCTCGGTGCGGGGCGGCGGCCCGCTCACCACCTTGCTGGTGCCGGCCCAGGAGGATGCCACGCTGTGGCAAAGGCTCTGGCTCAATGTCTTGCCCAGTGACGAACTGAACTACCCCGAGCCCCGCCAATGGGGCGAGGTGCTGCCCTGGTTGCTGCCCACCCGCACCAGCGATGCCCAGGGCGTGGGCGACACCACGCCCGAAAAGGCCCACCCCTTGCAAGCCTATTGGGGCATGCCCCGGCGCCTGCGGCTGGACGCCAGCACCTGCACCCAGGGCGACTGCTCGGTGTGCGGCGCTTCAGGGGTGCGCCTGTTTCAACATTACCGAACCCGCCATGGTGGCACCAACTACACCGGCGCCTGGCAGCATCCGCTCTCGCCCTACAACCTCGACCCCAAGCACGAGAAGCCCCCCCTGGCGGTGAAAGGCCAGCGCGGCGGCATCGGCTACCGGCATTGGCTGGGGCTGGCCCTGGGGCGTGCAGACCAAATGCCTCAGGCGGCGAAGGTCGTGGCAACCACCTTCGACCGAAAGTTGAAGCTGCCGCTGCGCTTGTGGTGCCAGGGCTACGACATGGACAACATGAAGGCCCGCTGCTGGTACGACAGCCTCTTGCCCCTGCATGCGGTGCCGCCTGAGCAGCAGGCTGCACTGGTGCGCCATTTGATTCAATGTTTGGAGGTGGCCACCGAGTCGGCCAAGGCCCTCAGCGCCCAGGTCAAGGCCGCACGCTTCAAACGCCCGGCTGATGCGGCCACAGATCCGGCGGTGCAGCAAAGCTTCTGGCAGGGCACCGAGGCGGGCTTTTATGCGGTGCTGGCCGAGCTGGTGGCCGTGTTGATTTCGGCGTCGCTGGAGCCCGAGGATGTGGACCTGCGCGTTGCGCCGCTGGCGCGCCAATGGCTGTTGCTGACCCGCCGCAGCGCCTTGAATCTGTTTGATTTCTGGGTGGGCTCGGAGGATGCACTTTGCCATGAGCCCGCTGTGCAGGCGCGCACCAAGCTGCTCAAAGACCTGAAAAACGCCAAGCCCATGAAAAAACTCTGGGAGCTTGCCCGGCTGGCAGACATCCCGGTGAACCAGGAGAGGACATGAAACCCAGAACCCTGAGCCTGAACCCGGCTCAACAACAATCCGTGAAGCTGTGGTGGCAGGCATTGCAGCCTCAGAGTGCAGATCAGCCCCAACCCTTGCCGCCCGACCTGTGGGGGCTGGGGCGGGGGGCACGGGCCAGCCTGCGCCGGTGCCCAGGTGTGGATGAGCTCTTGCTGGAACCTGCGGTGCATGTGCTGGCCCACCGTCTGATCCGAGATCGTGGTGAACAGCAAGCCTGGCTGCTGCCCGATGTGCCGGCCACCTATGAGCAGATCGCGCTGGTGGCTGGTGTGTTGGCCCTGGTGAAATCAGAGCCTGCCGAGCGCCACACCCTTGCGGTGGACTTGGGCGAAAAAATCAGTCCCGATCGGCGCCGCATGAGCGCCTTGCGCTTCACCCGCCTGCAACGCAGCCAGGGGGCCGATGAACTGCTGACGCAGTGGCGACGCGCCGTCAAGTTGCTCAATGGCCAGGCCGATGTGGTGCAACTCGCCGACGACCTGCTGGCCTGGCAGCGCGAGCAGGGCGAGGCCCACCTTCGCGTGGCGCATGGGGTGCGTTTTCACTGGGCACACGACTACTTCCTGCCGGCTCGCGACCGGGCCGCGGTGGCCGACGACCTGGCCAACGACCCGAGCGATACCCAGGGCTGAGCTGGCCCACCTCATCACCTCATCCGAGTCCCATCAATTCGAATCATTTCAAGGAGGCCTTCGCCATGACCCGTTTTGTTCAACTGCACCTGCTGATCTCCTACCCCCCGGCCAACCTCAACCGAGACGACTCCGGGCAGCCCAAGACCGCACGGTTGGGCGGGGTGGAGCGTTTGCGGGTGTCTTCGCAAAGCCTGAAGCGGGCCTGGCGCACGTCCGAGATTTTTCAGCAGCAGTTGGCCGGCTCGATCGGCTCGCGCACCAAGCTGCTGGGGGTCACAGCCTATGAGCAACTGCTGGCCGCAGGTGTGGCCGACAAGCAGGCCAAAGACTGGGCGGGCCAGATCGCCAAGGTGTATGGCGCGGTCAAGAAAGACAAGCCCCTGGAGATCGAGCAACTGGTGCATGTGGCGCCTGAAGAACTCGGCTCTCTGAAGGCCCTGGTGAACACCCTGGCCCAGGAAAAGCGCGCGCCCACAGACGACGAACTGGACGCCTTGCTGCACACCCAAAGCGCGGTGGACATCGCCATGTTCGGTCGCATGCTCGCGGCCAAGACCGAGCACAACAGTGACGCCGCCGTGCAGGTGGCCCATGCCATCGGGGTGCACGCGTCTGCGATTGAGGACGACTACTTCACTGCGGTGGATGACCTCAACCTCAGCGATCCGGGGGCAGCCCACATTGGCGACAGTGGGTTTGCCGCAGCCGTGTTCTACCAGTACGTGTGCATTGACCGCGACCGGCTCAAACAGAACCTCGGCAACGACGAGGCCCTGACCCAAAAAGCCCTGCGTGCCCTGACTGAAGCCGCCCTTAAAGTGGGCCCCAGCGGCAAGCAAAACAGCTATGCCAGCCGGGCCTATGCCCACTACGCCTTGGCAGAAAAAGGCGCGCAGCAGCCCCGGGCCCTGACCCTGGCCTATGTCAAGCCGGTGCAAGGCGTCGACTATGCGCAAGAAGCCATCGGGGCCCTGCAGCGTGTGCGCGACAACATGGACAAGGTCTACGGCCCCTGCGCAGACAGCCGCAGCGAGATCGATGTGCTGCAGGGCCAAGGCCGTGTGGCCGAGCTGATCGATTTTGTGACGGCGGAGTAAGTGCCCATGACCGACTATCTGCTGATGCGCCTGTATGGCCCTCTGGCCAGCTGGGGCGAAATTGCGGTGGGCGAGTCGAGGCACTCGGCGATGCATCCCTCCAAATCGGCGCTCATTGGCTTGCTGGCGGCGGCTGTGGGCGTGGAGCGCAGCGACGAAGCGGGCCAGCAGGCCATGGCCCAGGGCTATCGCTTTGGCATCAAGCTGGTATGCGCCGGCTCGCCGCTGCGCGACTTTCACACCATGGGCGTGGGGCAGCCACTGCGCAAGGAAGTGTTTCGAACCCGGCGGCAAGAGCTGGCCAATCCCGAGCGAGAGGGCACGTTGCTGTCCAGCCGTGAATACCGCTGCGACAGCCTGGCTGTGGTGGCACTGCAAGCCCAGCCCAACGCGCCCCACAGCCTGCCCAGCTTGGCGCAGGCCTTGCGCACCCCTTCGTTCCCGCTCTACCTGGGCCGCAAGTCGTGCCCGCCTGCCTTGCCCTTGGCGCCCCAGATCGTCCAGGCCGCTTCGGTGCGCGAGGCCTTGGACCAGGCCTTGCCCCAATCGCTGTTGGCCTTGACCGACGCGCTGCAGCCCGTGCAGCCCTGGCCGAACCGCGATGACCAAAAGGCCTTCCAGCCCAAGCCCCAAGCCGCCCGCTATTACTGGGAAGACGGCATGGAGGCTGGCATGAGCGCCAGCTTTGACACCTTGCGCCACGACCAACCCCAGTCGCGCAAGCGCTGGCAGTTCGCACCCCGACGTGAGTGGGTGCATCTGGTGGGGAGTGAGGCCGCATGACGACAACAACACCGCATTACTTCTCGAAAGTACGGGTGCTTGAGCCCGTCAGCCGAAGCCCCTGGTGGCATGAAGCGCTGCAGCATGGCGATGCCTACCGTGACCACGCGCTGGTCTGGCGGCTGTTCCCGGGCGATGGCCTTCCACGCGACTTTGTGTTCCGGCGCCTGGGCGACGAACTGCGTGGGCTGTCGTTCTATGTGGTCTCGGCCCGTGCCCCCGTGGTCGATCCTGCGGTCTTCGAGGTGGCCACCAAACCCTACCAGCCCCATCTGCCCGCGGGTACCTGGCTGCAATTTGATTTGCGCGCCAACCCCACCGTCAACCGGGGCGAAGCCGGGCAAAAGTCGCGCCGGCATGATGTGCTGATGGACGTCAAGCGCCACCCCCCTGCGGACGAGCCTTTGCCGCAAGCCATGGAGAAGGCCGCCCTGGGCTGGCTGCTGCAGCGTGCCGAAAGCGCCGGGCTGCTGGTGCAGCCCGACAGCGTGAGGCAAGACAACTACCAGCCCCAGCGCTTGAACCGCAGAAAAGGGGGCGTGGCCTTTTCGTCCATCGACTACCAGGGCCTGGCCCAGGTGCAAGACCCTGATCGGCTGCAGTCGGCACTGCTCCAGGGCCTGGGGCACAGCAAGGCTTTCGGTTGCGGCCTGCTGTTGGTCAAGCCGCTGCGCGATTGAGGGTGCCGCCCTTTGGCCAATTTGCTCCCACCCCTCAAACCCCTGCCCATGAAAGACAGGGTGTCGATGATCTTCGTCCAGTACGGGCAGATCGACGTCTTGGATGGCGCGTTTGTGGTCATCGACAAAACCGGGGTGCGCACCCACATCCCGGTGGGGTCGGTGGCCTGCCTCATGCTCGAGCCCGGCACCCGGGTGTCGCACGCGGCCGTGCACCTGGCCTCGACCGTGGGCACCTTGCTGGTGTGGGTGGGTGAATCGGGCGTGCGCCTGTATGCCAGCGGCCAGCCCGGCGGTGCGCGGGCCGACCGCCTGCTGTACCAGGCCAAGCTGGCGCTGGACGACGAACTTCGCTTGAAGGTGGTCCGAAAAATGTACGCGCTGCGCTTTCAGGAAGAGCCCCCAGCCCGGCGCAGCGTGGAGCAACTGCGTGGCATCGAAGGGGCTCGCGTGCGCGAGACCTACAAGCTGCTGGCGCGGCAATACGGCGTGAGCTGGCGAGCCCGTGACTACGACCAACAGGCCTGGGACGCGGCCGACATCCCCAACCGCTGCCTGTCTGCGGCCACCTCTTGCCTGTATGGCATCACCGAGGCGGCGGTGCTGGCGGCCGGCTATGCGCCTGCCGTGGGCTTCATCCATACCGGCAAGCCCTTGTCGTTTGTGTACGACGTGGCCGACCTGTTCAAGTTCGATACCGTGGTGCCCCTGGCCTTCAAGATCGCTGCCCAGGCGCCGGAGTTTCCGGAGCGCATGGTTCGCCTGGGCTGCCGCGACCTGTTTCGCAGCAGCAAGCTGTTGGGCAAGATCATCCCCACCATTGAAGAGGTGCTGGCTGCCGGAGGTGTGGTGCCGCCCGAAGCCCCGGTGGAGTCTGTGCCCCCCGCCATCCCCAACCCCACCGGCCTGGGCGAGGCTGGCCATCGCGTTCAGGGCTGAAAAGGCGCATGGCCTTCCTGACCGTGGTCACTGAAAACGTGCCGCCTCGCTTGCGTGGCCGCTTGGCCATCTGGCTGCTGGAGGTGCGCGCCGGCGTGTACATCGGCGACGTATCGCGCCGCACCCGAGAGATGATCTGGGAACAGTTGGTGGCAGGGTATGAAGACGGCAGCGTCGTCATGGCCTGGGCCAGCCCCGCTGAGTCGGGCTATGAGTTCCAGACCTTGGGTCAAAACCGTCGACTCCCAGTCGAATTTGACGGCCTCAACCTGGTGGCTTTTCATCCGGAAAGTGGCCCTGATCTTTAACAATTGAATCGGTAGAATTTTGACGTGCCATTTTTCCTTTTGGGATCAATGGCTTAGTCGAAGTGTGTTCCCCACGGGCGTGGGGATGAACCGGATGCCGGCGGCATCGCGCGCGACCTGCAAGCGTGTTCCCCACGGGCGTGGGGATGAACCGCGAGCGTCGGCTGCGCTGGCGACTCGATCATGGTGTTCCCCACGGGCGTGGGGATGAACCGGCTGCAGCCACGGCGGAGGCCATGGCCGAGAAGTGTTCCCCACGGGCGTGGGGATGAACCGGCCGCCTGACCTACACCGTCAGCGCGGAATCTGTGTTCCCCACGGGCGTGGGGATGAACCGTATTCGGCCACGTCATCGGCGTCCATCGCCACGTGTTCCCCACGGGCGTGGGGATGAACCGGCTGGGGCCGACCGGGATGGCCAGGCCCTGATGTGTTCCCCACGGGCGTGGGGATGAACCGCCAACGTAAATGTTGGAGCTTGCGCTTCGGTTGTGTTCCCCACGGGCGTGGGGATGAACCGCGCCCAAAATGGAGCACATCGCAATTGGCGATGTGTTCCCCACGGGCGTGGGGATGAACCGATGCCCGCAAGGCCCTGAGTGATGCGCGTGATGTGTTCCCCACGGGCGTGGGGATGAACCGCGTGGCCTGGGTGGAAATCACCCCGGCACCTGGTGTTCCCCACGGGCGTGGGGATGAACCGCAATGTGAGGCCGTCCACTATACCGGCAGCGCGTGTTCCCCACGGGCGTGGGGATGAACCGACGAGCATTGAGCGCCTTCATCAGCTCAGGCCGTGTTCCCCACGGGCGTGGGGATGAACCGAACTTGTGTGGCATCGGCACAGGCGTGATGCTGTGTTCCCCACGGGCGTGGGGATGAACCGGCAGAGGCTTTGGCAGAGGGGTGGCAGCCGATGTGTTCCCCACGGGCGTGGGGATGAACCGGTGACGACCGAACAGGCCAACCAAGCCCGGCAGTGTTCCCCACGGGCGTGGGGATGAACCGCCAGCGTTCTGGATCTGCTGTATCAGATCACCGTGTTCCCCACGGGCGTGGGGATGAACCGGCGTCGACCAGGTCAGCGGTCCAGCCCAGGCGGTGTTCCCCACGGGCGTGGGGATGAACCGCCATCGTCGCCGACACCAAACGCGCTCGGGCCGTGTTCCCCACGGGCGTGGGGATGAACCGCAGCACCGCACCTGCTGGTGCGCTCGGCACGTGTGTTCCCCACGGGCGTGGGGATGAACCGCCGCCGTGAGGGCGAACAGGCGCGCCAAGATCGTGTTCCCCACGGGCGTGGGGATGAACCGCCGCTGCCGGAACTGCGCGGGGGCATCGGCTAGTGTTCCCCACGGGCGTGGGGATGAACCGGTGCTGGAACTTTTGGCACCCGACTGCTGGGTGTGTTCCCCACGGGCGTGGGGATGAACCGACGCCTCCAGCCTGCGCCGGGGGATGCTGACAGTGTTCCCCACGGGCGTGGGGATGAACCGGTTTCTGGACCGATGACGCCAGGGCAAAAATCGTGTTCCCCACGGGCGTGGGGATGAACCGCTCTTCGCCAAGAATGATTTCTGCCGTTTCGCGTGTTCCCCACGGGCGTGGGGATGAACCGCCCAATTGATTTGGCACTGGGGCGCCTATCACGTGTTCCCCACGGGCGTGGGGATGAACCGGTGATTGCCTCGGATGTCCCGCTGCACGTAGTGTGTTCCCCACGGGCGTGGGGATGAACCGTAGCAGGTGATCTGTCCCTGCACCTCGACGGGGTGTTCCCCACGGGCGTGGGGATGAACCGTGGGCCGGGTGCCAGGCGGTGCCGCCAACAGTGTGTTCCCCACGGGCGTGGGGATGAACCGGGAGGCGTCTGATGTGGACCCCTGCATGGTTTGTGTTCCCCACGGGCGTGGGGATGAACCGAGCTGGTAATTGGCGACGGCCTGGGCCGAATTGTGTTCCCCACGGGCGTGGGGATGAACCGCCGTCGCGCTCAGTCGTCTGGGAGCCCTTGTCGTGTTCCCCACGGGCGTGGGGATGAACCGCTGAATGTGTTTCCAGAAAATAACTTCTGGAGGTGTTCCCCACGGGCGTGGGGATGAACCGGGGGTAGTTATGCCTGCAATCATTGCGGCGCTGTGTTCCCCACGGGCGTGGGGATGAACCGATCCCCCGCGAGCTCTCACCCCTGGAGGTTTCGTGTTCCCCACGGGCGTGGGGATGAACCACAGCGCATCCCGAACTTGCTCACACTTCGATTGTGTTCCCCACGGGCGTGGGGATGAACCGGTGTTGAGGCCGGCGTAGCCAGCGGCATCGGTGTGTTCCCCACGGGCGTGGGGATGAACCGGCTTTTGTGTCTTTACCGGAGAATGCGATGAGGTGTTCCCCACGGGCGTGGGGATGAACCGTTGTCGATGATCAATTCGTCCGGGAAGTCCAGCGTGTTCCCCACGGGCGTGGGGATGAACCGAACTCGGGCCACATGCCCAGGCCATACCAGACGTGTTCCCCACGGGCATGGGGATGCCCCTCTGCTCAAGTACCACGACCACAGGCACCAAGTGGTCGCGTGTTCCCCACGAAGGTGGGGCTGATGGCGGAGCAGCGACACAGTTTTTGGAGGTGCTCCCCAGTGCCGGGCTGATCAGGTTTCCGTTCGGTTCCGAGTTATAGAATTGTTGCGCTCTGCACTGTATCGACCCCTGGGTAGTTGGATGCCCGGACCGTTTCGGACGTTTTGGTCGGGGGTGCAGGGCACCTGCTTGCAGTCCAACCTGAATCCCCCGAGTTCGATTCACCAGCCCTACCCCAACGGGCTGCAGATGCGCCAACCCTTCCCGCCCAAACCGCCAGACCCACCACCGGTATCCCGCTGCAGTCCCGGTGGGTTGCCCAAGGCAATTCCTACTCCCTAACCGCTGCAGCCCGAAAAGGTGGGTGCTTGAAAACACCGTCAGTTAGCGGCGCAACCTCTCCGACGCAGAGGTTTTTTCTTGTCTTGATTCCAAGGCTGGCACACCTGTGCTGGCCAGGTTTTCGGGGCGTGATGACCAGAACGGCAACGCCTGGTGCACGTCTCACTGCGTGCCTTCAACATCCCGTTCACCCTCATTGCGTGAAAACAAGTCGGGTGGTTGGCAGCCTCAGTTTGCCAACAGCCTGCGCAACCCGGCGCATGACCTGGTCGAAGCGGTGTCCGTCTTCAGGCTGTCAGCCGGTGGCCAGGGCTGCCAACGCTGGCATGCTCCAGGCCAAGGCCAAGGCCCAGACCAAGTACTTCGGCATCGGCCCTCAGCCTGAAACCGGCATCGGCCTCTGCCAGCCCGGCGAACAAGCCAGATCGCGACGACAACAGGGAACGCCTCTGAGGCGGTTGGCCCTGCATTGGCAGAGCACCACCGGGTTCGCGGGGCTGGCAGGGGCGGGGCCGTGCGCTCAGCGCGGGGGGGGGCGATTGGCGAGATTCACGTCGCTTGCCTTGCATGGCGCAGGCTTTTTTGTGCAGGTCTGTGAAGGGCTCTGAAGTGCTCTGAAGTGCTCTGAATAGGCCGAAGCCGGCGTTGAATGCCCTGAACGCCTGAACGCCTGAACGCCTGAACCCTTGGCTGCAGCCCCCTCAAAGAAAAACGGCGCACCGCCGTAGCGGTGCGCCGTTCATGCCTTGTGACTCTGCTCAAGCAGCCGTCATCACAGTGCCCCGTCACCCAGCACAATGCCCTCGCGGCGTGGGTCTACACCGCCTTGGAGCTTGATCTGGCCATTGACGTTGACGCGCATGATGGTGGAAACGCCGCTGGATTGCGCCGCATTGTTCACGGTGTGGCCCTTGGCCTTGAGGCCGCTGACCAGCCCCGTGAGGTCGAGCGATGTGTTGGCACCGTCAACGTTGGTGGTGGCGCTGTTGGCGGCGCCCAGGTTCACCAGCGAGGTGGCCTGTTGCGCATCAAGACCCCAATCCAGTGCACCGACCACGGTCTTGAGCACGTACTGGATGATGGTGCCGCCGCCGGGCGAGCCGGTGGCCATCACAAAGTCGCCGGGCGCTGTGCCCTTGAACACCAGCGTGGGCGCCATGGTGCTGCGTGGGCGCTTGCCCGGGGCCACGCGGTTGGCCACCAGCACGCCTGCGCTGTCGGTGGGCAGGGCCGAGAAGTCTGTGAGCTGGTTGGTCAGCAAAAAGCCGCCCACCATGTGGAAAGAGCCCATGCTGGATTCGACGGTCGAGGTCATGGAGACCACGTTGCCGTAGGCGTCCACGATGGAGAAGTGGGTGGTGCCGTGCTCGATGGTCTTGTCCACACCCAGCGGAATGTCGCCCAGGTTGCCCGCGCTTGCCGTGCCCATCGAGTTGCCACTGGCGTTGATCAGCGCCGCCCGCTGCTTGAGGTAGGCCTTGTCGATCATCGACGAGACGCCCTTGGCGGGCAGCGGGATGAAGTCGGTGTCGGCCACATACTTGTCGCGGTCGGCGTAGGCCAGGCGCTCGGCCTCGGACACCAGGTGCACGCCCATCACGCTCGGCACGCCGCCTTCGTTGCTGGGGTTCGTGGGGCCATATTGGGAGAGGTCGAAGTTTTCCAGAATGCCCAGCGACTGAGCGATGGCAATGCCACCCGATGAGGGGGGCGCCATGGTGCAGATGTAGTAGCTGCTGCGGTAGCTGGTGCAGACCGGGTCACGCTTCTTGGCCCGATAGGCTTTGAGGTCGGCCACCGTCATCAGGCTCGGGGTCATGGGGGTCTTGGCCGTGTCATCGCCCACCGACTGGGCCGCCTTGGCCACGATGGCCTCGGCAATGGCGCCAGAGTACAAAGCATCTGCGCCGCCTGTCGCAAGGGCTCGGAGTGACTGCGCGTAGGGCAGGTTGGTGGTCACGCTGCCACTGGTCTTGGGTGTGCCGTCGGCATTGAAAAAGGCCGCCACGGCGTTGGCGTCCAGCCGCAGGCTGGCCGCGTTGGCGGCAATCGCATCGCCCATGCGGGTGGGGATTTTGTAGCCATTGGTGGCAAGGCTGACACCTTCATCGAACAATTGGCCCCAGACCAGCTTGCCATGCTCTTTGTGGGCCAGTTCGAGCATGCGCATCACGCCCGGCACACCGATGGAACGACCGCTGCGCCGTGCGCTGGGCACGGGAGCTGGTGACGACGCGTCAGCCTGGTTCTGGCGCGCCAGGTAATAGCCTGTGGCGGCCGCTGGGGCAGCTTCGCGGCCATCGTAGGCGACGACCTGCTTGGTGGCCGCGTCGTAGTACACCATGAAGGCACTGCCCGCAATCGTGCTGGACTGCGGCTCGACCAGACCCAGCACGGCTTGCACGGCCACGGCTGCATCGACCGCTGTGCCGCCAGCTTTGAGCACATCGCACCCGGCCCGGGTGGCCAAGGGGGTGTTGGCCACCACCATGTAGTTGCTTGATGTCTTTGCCTTGTAGCCGAGCCGGTAGCCCGAGGCGGCCTCGGGTGCTGCAGGATCACCGGCCAGACCCGAGCCCACCACCACGGGTGAGCCGGTGCTGGAGGCCACAGAGCAACTCTGGGCATTGTTGTCCACGATGAGGCTCGAGTCGGAGCCTCCACACCCATGCAGCGCCAAGGCTGCAACCACGGGCGATAAGGCCCAAAGCCACACTTTTTTCTTCATTCCAGATCCCTGTGACAGCCAAAAGACATGCAGTTTTACACTGCAGGCAAAAAACTTTGCAATATCCATGCCGATGAGGCGGTCAGGAATCGAGGCCCTTGCCTTTTATGGAGCCCGGTGCCATGCGCAGTGCGGGGTTGCTGGCGGAGTTGCTGGCGGGGCCGGGCAGGCTGGGGGCAAAGCACTGGGTCACATCGGTAGGGGCCGTCCAAGGGGCTTGGCCGGTGTACAGCACCAGCGTGATCAGCGCCGGCCGTTGGCCCAGCTGCAGTTGCTTTTGCTTGATCAGGCTTGGGGCCCGCAGGCCGAGGTAGGCCATCGTGGAAGTTGCCACCCACCGATGCGGTGGCGGGCTACATTTGAATTGGGCTCACATCGTCAGCAACGAGCGCCCCGGCTCGAAAGAAAATCAGTGCGCGATCGATGACCGCATCCAACCACATCCAATGAGTGCCAACGCACCGGGTGGCCGTTGCCGTAAGCCTGGCGTTCAACCTGAGGCACGAACAATTCGCCGGCATCGAAGCGTGCCGGAGCAGCAGTTGCCGATTTGGGATCATGACCGGCCTGGTGAGTTGTCTAAGATGCCCCCAAGTACCTGCCGTGCGGCGCGAGCAATGGCGTCATCGCCACCAGCGCAAAAGTCCGCTGCGGGCGCCGCTTCAACATCCTGAATACACCGCCACGATGGAACGTCAGTTCGAAGCCGGTCCGAGCGATGCCATGGCGCCCCTGGTTCGTCGGGAGCGTGAGTTCTCTGCCGATTTTGCGGCCATGGAGAGCATTCCTGGTTGGCACATCCAATGCCTGCAGGTTTCGCGCGGGGCGTTGGCCGGGCATTCTGTCGACCTCCACCTGCCGGCAATTCAATTGCTGTTCGAGGACTATCGCAACGTTGCGACGAACCATTTCGGTTGCGGCCCAGAGGGCACGATCACTTTCGGGGTTGCGAGGGCCATGCAGGGCGTTGGCATGCTCAATGGCATCCCATGGCGTGACGGGTTCAGTGCTTTCGACACGCGACGCGAAATCGACTCGATCGTGATGCCGACCCAACTGATCTCCATCGTCGTTGATCGCTGTCTGCTTGGCGAATACCTCTGGCACACCGAGCATGCCGACATCGAGCGCTGGCTGTCGGACAGGCCTGCCGTTGCCAACGATGCGTCGCTTGCAGCCAGCCTGTCACAGCGGCTGCACCTGCTGCTCGACCGTGCTGACGCCCGATCCGACGCGGCGAACGCGCAGGCCTTGAGGCATCACCTGCAGCAAGGTGTCATGGAGCTTCTCGGGCCCAGCATCGTCGATCATCTGTACGCCGCGCGGTCTGACCGAAGCGAGGCGCCGCACATCGATGTGGTGCGCCGAGCCCGCGACTACTTGAGAGAGCATCAAGACGATCCCCCCTCGATTGGGCAGTTGTGCCTGGCATTGGGCGTGTCCCGTCGGTGGTTGCAGTGGAGCTTCAATGAAGTGCTTCAGATCAGTCCGCATGCCTATCTGCGTGCGATGCGGCTGGGCGGGGCACGTCGAATGCTGGCAATGGGCTCGCCTGGCGTGCAGGTGAAGGACGCCGTCGAGGCCTTCGGCTTCTGGCACCTCAGCCGATTCAGCCACGACTACCGCAGCCTCTTCGGCGAGCTTCCGTCCGAGACACTGCGGCGCGCGCGGCTGCGCGCCTGAGCTGCCTCCTACTTCTGGCCGGCGGCCTTGTTGAAGGTGCCGAGAAGAACGACGTCCCCCGAGCAAAGCCACTGGCCGTTGATCTTCTCCCACACGAACAGGATGCGCACTGGCGAAGGCGGGTAGTCCTTCACCTTCTCCGGCTTCACGTCGGCGTAGAAGTTGGTCCAGTCCCAGCCCATGTTGCCGTTCACGTAGGTGTGGACCGACTCGATGCGGACCTTCGTCGTGTCGGCGACGAAGGTCTTGTAGAGCTCCAGGAACTGCGGGCGTCCCATGGCAAAGAACGTCGGTTCCCCCTCTGCGGCAGAGAACGCATGGGGTGAGTAGAAGCCTTTGACCAGCCCGTCAGCGTCCTGGGCGGCCCAGGCTCGCTCCTTCAGGTCGTACTTGGCCCGGATGGCCTTCTTGAAGGCCTGCAGTGCTGGCGACGACGTTGCCTGATCGGCTGGTGTTTTGTCAGCCGCAGGCATCGCAGACACGCAGGGTACGGCACAGGCAACGAGCACGGTCAGGATGATTTTTTTGAGGTGATTCATAGGGTGCATTGGATTGGATGAGAAAGCTCAGATCACGCTGAGAAGCTGGGTTGCGGCACGTTGCCCTTCGTCTGCGGCGGTCTCCCACATCTGCGTGCCGGTCAGCTCGGAGTGAGAGAACGCGATGCGATGGAAGGGCTTGCGCAGGATCTCGCGCGGGGCCGGTTTGCCGTTTTTGCCGAAGAAGAAGCCAGGAGGATCGACCACATAGGCGTGGCCCCACCGGTTGGTTGTGATCCCCGCGATGTCGCGTTTCGCATCGAACCCAGCCGACGAGAACATCTTGGTGAACTGGGCGCGAACCGAGCCTTCGATCTGGGCGTAGCTCATGCCGAACAGCTGCATGCGCGCCGAGGTGCACTGTTGAGCATGTGGCAGCCCCGGCAACAGGAAGGGGTTGTATTGCGTCAGCACGACGGGCTTGTTCGGGTCCAGCGGCATCGTCTCCTTGCCGTCGATGAGGACATTGCGGCGCAATCCGGTCCACCACCCGAAGCCTTCAAACCAGCGGGCGCAGCTGATGCCCAGCTTGTCCAGAAAGCGCCAGTTTCGCAGTGCCACATTGATCGTCAGCATCGGCGCATGGTGGAAGCCCTGCATCGACTCCCGGTGCTCACCGCTGACGTCTCGACAGATGTGACGATTGACGTGTTGCTGGCCGGCCATCACCACGCCCTTGGCCTGGACTTTGTGGAGGCGGCCACCGCGTTCGTACCAGACGATCACCCGCTTTGCCTTCTCGGGATCGCCATCGTGCTTGACCGCCACGACAGTGCTCGACAGTCGAATGCGCACGGTGTTCGCTGCCTGGTCCAGCACGCCGAAGTTGATCCGGTCGAGAAGCAGGTCGCTCAGTCCCTTGCCTTTGAACGCCCCCGGAATCATCTTCTGCACCAGGCGCCGGGCGATGCTGGCGTTGCCACCCGGCAGCGTGACGAGGTAGACCTGGTCTGCCGGGTCGGCCAGCCCCTTGTTCAGGTCGCGGCCCTGCGAGACCGCACCTGGCGCCATGAAATTGAAGGCCGAATAGGCGGAGATCACGTCGGCACCCAGGCCGCAGCCCATGGCCGCGTTGACGGGGCTGATGTACTTCTCGAAGGCCGGGGAGTTGATGCCGACCTCCTTGCGCAGGTACTCTGAGTACGTCATCGAATCCAGCCACTTTTCCCAGTCGGGACGGCGGTTCGGTGTGCGGAACAACTCGGCGGTCATGAAGTCCAGGCGCTCCTTGTCACTGAGCGGCGTGTTTCGCAGCCCGTCGCGCCACATGTTCTTGACGAATCCCTTGGATTCGAAAAAGTACCCGATGTCCGCGGCCTCCCACTGGATGTGCATCGGCCCCCACATGTCGCCCGGAACGAGCATCTTTGAAGACAGGTTGCGCGGCTGCTGGAACTCGAACTCGCGGGGGAAGTCGAGTTGCTCGTAGAAGTCTGAATAGAAGTTGTATTCCTTCGCGCGATTGACAGGGAACACCATGCCCGTCGAGCCCTGCGGCGCCCACAGGTGGGTGCCATCGACCTCGAACTCGTTTTGCTTGGCTTCGCCCCCGAAGACCGGGTGCTGGTCCAGCAGCAAGACAGGGCTTGTCGGGCGATTCTGGTGGTAGGTGTAGGCCGAGGTCAGCCCCGAGATGCCGGAGCCAACCACCAGGAGGTCAAAGACCTCGCCGGTATCGGTGGCCGAATCCAGATAGGTGTCGAGGTCCTGATTTCGGATGTGGCCGTGTGCCGCATTGAGAACCTCGTGCGTGTTGCCGTTCGCCTTCCCATAGTCCCCGATGCCCCCGGGCCCGGTCCAACTGGCGTCCAGTCCGGTCATGGGTGCGTTGACCGTCTGAGCGCGGGCGGACTGGATGGCGCCGGGTGCGGCAGCCGCCAGCAGCGCTGCGCCCGCACCAAGCAGTGTCGAGCCTGTGAAGTCTCGCCGAGTGATGGGCGTGTTCATGCCGAGGCGATCCGCCTCACGGGGGGACAGGCGCGGTACCCCCTCAGGCGAAGGCACTTCCGGCGGGTGGTCTTGGTTCATGGTGATTCGTGCTCCGGCTCAAGCGAGCGCGGATGGCAGGCGTGGTTGTGACGGCCTGATTCTGGAAGCGCCCTTCGCTTGGGCGTTAGCCGTTCTTGGCAGTCGCCCTGGATATCGACCCAGGCATCGGCCATCAACGCGCGAGGGCCGTTGTTGATGGCAGCGTTGCAGGGGTGGCGCCGGTTGGCGCTTGATAGGATGACCGCGATCGCTTGGGGGCCCACATCAGCCCCCATTTGAAATGGCCATCCAACATCCAACCCACTTCCCTCCAATGCCCCGCCGAGCCCCTCTGATCAAGCGCACCCTGATTCTGTTTGGGGTGGTCGTGCCCGCGCTGGCTTGGGCTCTGGTGAAGCCGGTGCGTGTTGCCGTGCCCACGCTGAATGGGGTGAGCTGCGTGGAGCAGGTGTGCGTCGATCAGCTTGACCGGTTGGGCGAGGCGCAGGCGCTTTACCGCGAGGGCAACGAATTCATCGCCGAGCGCTTCGGTGTGGATCTGATGCAGCCCAGAGTGGTGTTCTGTTCCTTGCCGGCCTGCGCAGAGGGCTTTGGCCTGGGGGTCAGATCGGCCGTGACCGTGGGCACGGTGGGCACCGTCATCGGCCCCAAGGCCTGGAAGCCGTACTACATGCGCCATGAGTTGATCCATCAGCTTCAAGCCGACAAGCTGGGCTCGGTGCTGTTGCTGCTCAAGCCCTCCTGGTTGCTCGAAGGCATGGCCTATGCCCTGAGCGATGACCCCAGGCCGGTGCTGGCCGACCCCTGGCAAGGCTACCGAGCCCAGTTTCTGGCCTGGTACGGCCAGTCAGGTCGCGACGCCTTGTGGGAGCGTGCCGATGGGGTCTGGTTGAATGAGCGTTAGGGTGGGCTAGCGTCCACTTTGCAGCGATCAGCGCTGCCATGGTTGGCATGCGTGGCTCACGCACGTTTTGAGACATCGGCTCTCGCACGTCGAGGGACCTTGAAAAAGGGGGCCTGCATGCCGTCATGGGCCAACCTTTTTTGCGGCAGACTCTGCAGCATGGCCGCTCTTCAAGCCCTCCCCGATGTGAAGCCGTTCAAGTCCGCCCGGGCCTTTGAGGCCTGGTTGCGCAAGCATCACGCCAGCTCCGAGGGTTTGTGGCTCCAGATCGCAAAAAAGGGGTCTGGTGTTCCCAGCGTCACCTACCCCGAAGCCGTGGAGATCGCCCTGTGCTGGGGCTGGATCGATGGTCAGAAAAAAGGCTTCGATGAGCAGTACTTTCTGCAGCGCTTCACCCCGCGCCGCCCGCGCAGTGTCTGGTCGAAGGCGAATGTGGCCAAGGTGGCCGCGCTCATCGACACTGGGCGAATGCAAGCCGCGGGCCAAGCCCAGGTCGATGCCGCCAAGGCCGATGGCCGCTGGGAGCGCGCCTACGACGGCGCTCGCACCGCCACCGTGCCCGAGGACTTGCAGGCTGCGCTGGCTGCTTGCCCGCCGGCACAGGCCTTTTTCTCGACCCTCAACGCCAGCAACCGCTATGCCGTGATCTGGCGCGTGCAGACGGCCGTCATGGCGGCCACCCGGGCCAGGCGAATCGCACAACTGGTCGAGATGCTGGCGCGGGGCGAGGTGGTGCACATCTTCAAGCCAAAGCCCTCGGGGACAACCACCCCCTAAACCCGACCGCCCACCGGCCCCGGCAGCCCGGCGCGCAGCCCCTCCACCCAGCCCTCCAACCCGCTCACCGGCACAGGCCGGCTGAACAGATAGCCCTGAAACTGCTGGCAGCCGTTGTCCAGCAGAAAGGCGTGTTGTTCCTGGGTTTCGACGCCTTCGGCGATCACCTGCAGGTTCATGGTGCTGCCCAGGGCCAGCACCATGCGCACGATGGCGGCGCTGTTGGGTTCGGTGAGCACATCGGCCACAAAGGATTGGTCGATCTTGAGCTTGTTCAGGGGCAGGCGCTTCAGGGTGCTCAGCGATGAGTAGCCGGTGCCGAAGTCGTCCAGCGAGAAGGTGACGCCGCAGGCGGCCAGGGTGAGCATCTTGAGCTTGATGTCGTCCATGTCTTCGACCAGCATGGTTTCGGTCAGCTCCAGTTCCAGCCGGCTGGGGCTGAAGCTGTGGCGTTGCAGCAGTTCCAGCAGCTGGGGCACAAAGTCGGGCTGGCGGAACTGGCGTTGGCTGATGTTCACCGCCAGGCACCAGGTGGCGCGCACGGGGTGTTGCGACCAGGCCTGCAGCTGGGCGCAGGCGGTCTCCAGCACCCATTGGCCCATGGGCACGATCAGGCCGCTCTGTTCGGCCAGGTCAATGAACTGGCCGGGCATGACCAGGCCGCGCGTGGGGTGCTGCCAGCGCAGCAGGGCTTCGGCGCCCAGCACCTGGCCCCGGGCGTCCACCTGGGGCTGGTAGTGCAGCTCGAACTGGTGCAGCACCAGGGCCTGCACCAGTTCGGCTTCGAGTTCGGAGCGCTCGGTGGCGTCGGTCAGCAGCACGTGCACCAGCAGGATCAGCATCACGGTGGCGGCCAGGGTCTGCAGCCAGGTGCCGGGCACGCGGATGGCGTCGGGCAGGGCGTAGCCGGGCACAAAGTTGGCGGTGGTGGCGGCCAGCACCACAAAGGCGCTCAGGCAGCTCAGGGCCACGCCGTAACGCAGGCGCGGGTCGTCGTCGCGAAACGCCACCAGCGCGGCCACGCCCAGGGCCAGCAGGTACAGGTGGGTGGAGCGGGGCACGGTGGCGGTCGGTGGGTCCAGCAGCACGGCGTTGCCGATGACGATCACCAGCAGGCTGCCAAAGATCACGAGATTGGCCGCCTGGCGCTGGTTCAGGCAGGTCAGTGCCAGGCTGATCAGGCCGAAGCTGAACAGGGTGGCGTCCATGGCCACCACCAACCACAGGCCCTTGGAGGCAAAGAACAGGCCCCACACCACGCCCATGAAGATCATCATGGCGCTGGTCAGCAGGCGCACGCGCCGCTCACGCCGGTGGTACAGCAGCCCCAGTTCGGGGGCTACCCACAGACGGCGCCATTGGCGGATGAGTCGAGCGGCAGCGTTCGGCATCGGTTGCATCAACCTCCCGGGGCCATTTTGGCAGCAGCATGGGGGTGTTGTCTTGTTCTGCGGCCTGGGTTGTTGGGTGAAAGGGCTTGTGTTGCCGCTTGCCTGTTAACATTTTTGCCCCCGCTTTGCCTGGGCTTCACGCGCTGGGGGCGCCGCGGGCGTCTACAGTCGGGGCCTTCGCTCGCCGGCCGTCGGTGCTTTGTCTGGGTTGTTGATGCAGAGTGTTCTTTCTCTTTTGGCCTTGTTGCTGCTGGTGGCCTGTTCGGGCGTGATGGCACGCTTCTGGCCGCGGGTGCCGCAGCCTTTGCTGCAGCTGTTGATGGGGGCGCTGGTCGCCTGGCCGGCCTCGGGCCTGCGGGTCGAGCTGGACCCGGCCACTTTCATGTTGCTGCTGGTGCCACCGATGTTGTTTGCCGATGGCTGGCAGATGCCCAAGCGCGAGTTCGGCGCCAACATGTGGCCGATTCTGCTGCTGGCGGTGGGCCTGGTGCTGGTCACGGTGCTGGGTGTGGGGCATGTGATCCACTGGCTGCTGCCGGCCATGCCGCTGTCGGTGGCCTTTGTGCTGGCGGCCGTGTTGTCGCCCACCGATGCGCTGGCGGTGTCGGCGGTGGCGCACCGGCTGCCCATGCCGCCCCGGCTCCAGACCATTCTTGAGGGTGAGTCGCTGATGAACGACGCCTCGGCCCTGGTGGCGGTCAAGTTCGCGGTGGCGGCCACGCTCACCCAGCAGTTCTCGCTGGGCCGGGCCTTGCTCGACATGGTGTGGATGTCGGGCGGCGGGGTGCTGGTGGGCCTGGTGTTTGCGCGGGTGTTTGCGGCGCTGCACGACCGCTTTCTGTTCTGGCGCGAGGGGGCCGAGTCGGCCCCGCCGGTGCTGGTGATCTTGCTGATGCCTTTCGGGCCTTATTTGCTGGCCGAGCACTTCGGCCTGTCGGGCGTGCTGGCCGCGGTGGCGGCGGGCATGGCGGCCAGCCAGTTCGATGTGCGCAGCACGCGCTTCAATGCCTTCCATGTGCAGGCCCAGGGCACCTGGGAGGTGATCCGCTTTGCCTTCACGGGCCTGGTGTTCGTGCTGCTGGGCCAGCAACTGCCCGAGCTGCTGCAGAACCTGCAAGAGCCGCTGCAAGACTTGAAAGAGGCCGGCGCCCCGGTGCACCACGGGCATGCGCTGGGCCCCTTGCTGGGGAGCACGGCGGGCATTGCCCTGGCTTTGCTGGCGGTGCGCTTTGTGAGCCTGGCGGTGGGGGCGGCCCTGCCGGCCTGGTTGCCCCGGCGCTGGCGCCGCGGCACGGTGCGGCCGGTGCCCTTGAGCTGGGTGGGGGTGGCCTCGCTGGGCGGCATCCGTGGCGGCATCACCTTGGCGGCGGTGCTGGGGTTGCCGACGCTGCTCAACGATGGCACGCCGTTTCCGGCGCGGGAGCTGCTGATTTTTCAGGCGACGACGATCATCGTGGTGTCGCTGCTGGGGGGCAGCATCGGCCTGCCGTGGTTGCTCAAGCGCCTGGGCACGGCCAGTGGGCCGGGCAGCCTGCGGCGCCACCGCGAGCTGCGCTGGGCGCGCAAGCGGGCCTCACGGGCCGCTTTGCTGGCCCTGCGTTCACCCGAGGTCGATGCCGAGGTGGATGCCGTGGCCGAGGCGGCCCAAGGCCCGGCCCGCGAGGCTGCCGACGAGGTGCGCCAGCGCGTGCAGCACCTGTACCACCACCGACTCAATGAAGCGGTGGGCGATGAGGAGTCGCGCCTGGTGTCGCAAGGGGTGCTGGCCCTCGAACAGCGCCTGCGCCTGATGGCGCTGCAGGTCGAGCGCGAAGAACTGGCCGGCCTGCGCGAGCGGCACCAGATCAACGACGAGACCTACCGCGTGCTGATGCGCGAGATCGACATGGTCGAGCTGGTGCTGCGCGGCGCCATCCACTGAGGCGGGGGCCGGTCAGGTCCCGCGCAGGGCGGGCTCCTGGGCCAGCAAGGCGTCGAGCGTGCTCAGGGCCTGGTCCAGGGCGTAATCGGCCAGTTGCCGATCCATTTGCCCGGCGGCCTCGGGGTAGCGCGTGCGCAGTGGGTCCGCCAGCGCCGCATAGGCCGTGGTGGCGCGCACATCGTCGGTGCGCAACAGTTCGCGCAAGGCCTGCAAGGGGGCGACCAGGCTGGCCGGTTCCACCGCCGGGCTGGAGGCGATCGGCGTGCCGGCCGGGGCGGCCAGGGCCCGCAGCCAGGGCGTCAGGGTGTTGAGCTGGCCCACAAGCTGGTGAAGTTCAGCCGGTTCGGTAGGGCAGTCTGCCTGTTTGATCCTTTGCTCCAGGGCCGCGGCGGTGTGCTGCAGGGTGCTCAGGCCCAGGGTGCCGGCCAGGCCCTTCAGGGTGTGGGCCATGCGGTGGGCGCCCTCGGTGTCGCCGGCCTGCAGCAGGGTCTGCACCGATTGGGCATCGGCACCGTGCTCCAGGCCAAAGCGGTGCAGCAGCGCCATCAGCCGCTGGGGGCGGCCCAACACATTGCGCAGGGCCTGGTCCAGTGCCAGGCCGGGTACGGCGAGCAGGGCCGGGGGCAGCCCGGCGGGTGGTTCGGCCGGCAGGGCGTCGGCAGGGGGTTGCGGCGGCTGCGGCAACTGAGGGCTGGCCGCGGGCAGGGGCGGCAGCCATTGCAGCAGGGTGCGGTACAGGCCTTCGGGGTCGACCGGTTTGGCGATGTGGTCGTTCATGCCCGCGGCGTGGCAGGCCTGCCGGTCTTCCTCGAACGCGTTGGCGGTCATGGCCAGGATGGGCGTGCTGGCATAGCCGGGCAACTGGCGGATGGCGCGGGTGGCCTGCAGGCCATCCAGGCGCGGCATCTGCAGGTCCATCAGGATCAGGTCGTAGGCGGTGTCGCGAGCGCGCTCCAGGGCTTCCAGGCCGTCCTGGGCCAGGTCCACCTGCAGGCCGGCATGGGTCAGTAGGTCCAGCGCCACTTCCTGGTTCAGGGCATTGTCTTCGGCCAGCAACAGGCGGGCTTGGCTGTACCGGGCCAGCGCCTGCTCCACCTCGCTGCGGCCGGGCCCCTGGGCCGACGCCGGTGCCAAGGTGGGGGCGGGCGTGCTGGTCAGGGCGGTGGCGGCGCGCCCCGGGGCTTCGCGCTGGCCGCTGTGTTGTGCCTGGCCAAAAGGTGCCTCGATCCAGAAGGTGCTGCCCTGTCCCAGGGCGCTTTCCACGCCCACCTCGCCGCCCATCATGTCGGCCAGGCGGCGTGTGATCACCAGGCCCAGGCCGGTGCCGCCAAAGCGGCGGGTGGTGGAGACATCCGCCTGAGCAAAAGGCTGGAACAGGCGCTGCTGCTGTTCGGGGCTGAGGCCGATGCCGGTGTCGCGCACCTCGAAGCGCACCCACTGCCGCGGGCCGTCCTGGCGCAGCACGCGGCCCTGCAGCAGCACGCGGCCCTGCTGGGTGAACTTGATCGCGTTGCTGGTGAAGTTCAGCAACACCTGGCCCAGGCGCAGGCCGTCGCCGTGCAACTGGGTGGGCAGGGTGGCGATGTCGGTTTCCAATGCCAGGCCTTTGTCGGCGGCGCTGTCGCCCAGCAGGTTGCACACGTTTTTGAGCACATCGGCCACTTCGAAGTCGGTCGGGTCCAGCGACATGCGGCCGGCCTCGATCTTCGAGAAGTCGAGGATGTCGTTGATGATGCCCAGCAGGTGGTGGGCGGCGTCGTTCACCTTGTCGAGCCGGCTGCGCTGCTGCGGGCTCACGTTGTCGCGCTGGATCAGATGGGTGATGCCGATGATGGCGTTCATCGGGGTGCGGATCTCGTGGCTCATGTTGGCCAGGAAGGCGCTCTTGGTCTGGTTGGCGGCTTCGGCGGCCTCCTTGGCGGCGGCCAGTTCGGCGGTGCGCTCGGCCACCATGTCCTGCAACTGGTTCTGGAAGCGCAGCAGTGCGCGCTGGTCTTCCTTCTGGCGGGTGATGTCGGTCCAGATGGCCGAGATGTAGCGGCTGCCCTGGATGTCGATGATGCGCGCGCTGATGGCCAGGTCGAGCAGGCTGCCGTCCTTGCGGCAGCGCTGGACTTCGTCGTGTGCGCCTCCCTCTGCCTGCACGGTGCGGATGCGCTGCTGCAGCTGCTCGCGCCCTTGCGGCGGCGTCACGTCGTAGATCGACAGGCGCCCCAACTCTTCGCGGGTGTAGCCCAGCAGGGTGCAGGCCGCCTCGTTGAACTCCACAAAGGCCAGGGTCTCCAGCTCGATCAGCACGATGCCGTTGTCCGACTGGCTCATCACCGCAGCGTACATCTGCTCGCGTTGGCGCAGGGCTTCGCCGGCCTGGCGCACCACGGTCATGTCCTGGGCCATGCCGTCGGCCCAGATCACACGACCGGACTCGTCGCGGTTCATCTCGGCGCGTTCGCGGATCCAGCGCGTGACGCCCTGCATCACCACCCGGTGCTCGATGTCGTAGCGCTTGCCCTTGAGGGCGGCACGCCAGGCCTGGCGCACGGATTCGCGGTCGTCCGGGTGCACCATCTCCATGAAGCCGGCCAGGGTGACGGGCGTGCCTTTTTCCACCCAGAACAGCTCGTAGGTTTCGTCAGACCAGCGGAGGCTGCCGTCACGCATGTGCAGCGTCCAGCTGCCGATGCGCGCCAGCTGCTGGGTGCGGCGCAGGGTGGCTTCGCTGTCGCGCAAGGCGTGCTCGGCCGAGCGTGCGGCGGTGATGTCGCGTGCTACGCCCAACACGCCCAGCAGGGCGCCTTCCTGGTCGTACAGCGGGGTCTTGACGGTTTGAACCAGCTCGCGGTGCTGGTCGCTGGCAAAGGTCAACCATTCCTCGTTGCTCACGGGGTGGCCTGCCAGCACGGCCTGCAGGTCGTTCTGGCGGAACAGGTCGGCCAGATCACGCGTCACGAAGTCGTAGTCGGTCCTGCCCACCAGTTCCGCCTCGGGGTGACCCATCAGGTCTTCGAAGCGGCGGTTGCATTGCAGAAATACGCCCTCGGCGTTTTTCAGCCACACCAGGTCGGGCATGCCGCGCACCAGGCTCTTCAGGCGGTGGCGTTCGGCGTCCAGCGCCAGCTGGGTCTGCTGGCGCGCCTCCAGGGTGCGCACAAAGTTGACCACGGCCTGGGCCAGGTCGCGCACCATGCTGTTGCGGGTGCGGGTCAGGCCCTCGACCTGCGACAGGGTGCCCAGGTCCAGCGGCATGGCCGCCTCGCCTGCGGGCGAGGGGGCCGAGCGGGCCGCCTGGCTAAGCTGGCCCAGGGCACCGGCCAGCAGGTCGAGCGGGCGCGTCAGCCACCACGAGATCAGCAGCCACAGCAGGCACATCAGCAGCAGGCTGACGGCGGCGAGGCTGGCGGCGGTGTAGACGAAGTCGTGGCGCTGGCCGGCCATGGCGGCCAGGCGGCTTTCGGTTTCTTCGGTCAGCTGACCGTTCAGCTGTATGGCGTGCCCCACGTAGTGCAGGTAGTGCTCCAGGGCTTCCGCGGCGCGGACCTGGCCCAGGCGCGGCGAGGCCGACAGCAGTTCGGTGGCCATCATCATGTAGGCGCGGTACTGCTCGTAGGCCTCCAGGGTTTCTGCCGTGAGCGGGCTCAGGCCATTGCCCAGGATGGCCAGGGCCTGGGTCATCTGGTCGCGCTGCCGGTCTTGCCCGGCCAGTTCGTCGATCAGCCGTGTGTTGGCCTGCCGGGCCTGCTCCGCCGTCAGCTGGCCGCTTTGCGCCTGCTCCAGCAATTGGCTCAGGCGCTGGTGCAGGCCCAGCATCTGGTGGCCCAGCAGGGTGCTGTGGGTCATGGCCGTGGTCACGGCCAGCACCTCGGCCTGACGCCGGTCCTGCTGTTCAACGAGGCGTTGCAGGGCCAGCAGGTTGACGGCCACGACCACGCAGGCGGCCAGCACCATGGGCACAAAGAACAGCAGCAGCAGGCTGGCCCGCTTCTTCAGCAGCAGCAAGGCGGGTGTGGGGGCCATGGTGAAGTGCCTGTCTTTGCAGTGGGGCCACGAAGGCGCGTCAGCCCAGGGCGTGTCGTGGGGGGATGTCGGCGTAGCGCATGGCCACCTCGACAAAGCGGGGCTGCAGGGCCAGGAAGGCGTCCACCACATCGGGGTCGAAATGCCGGCCCCGGCCTTCGGTGATGATGCGCACCACCGTGTCGATGGGGAAGGGCTCCTTGTAGTGGCGCTTGCAGCTCAGCGCATCAAACACATCGGCCAGGGCCATCAGGCGCGCGGCCACCGGGATGTCGTCGCCCGCCAGGCCGCTGGGGTAGCCGCTGCCGTCCCATTTCTCGTGGTGGCTCAAGGCGATCTGCTGGGCGATCTGCAAAAACTCCAGCGCCGGGCCGGGGCCCGGTGCCAGGCCTTGGACGTGGCCCGCCTGCACGCGCAGGATGGCCTCGTGCAGCGCGTCGGCGCCGATCTGGCTGTGCGTCTTCATCACCTCGAACTCTTCTGCCGTCAGCCGCCCGGGCTTGAGCAGGATCTGGTCCGCGATGCCCACCTTGCCGATGTCGTGCAGCGGTGCGGCCTTGGCGATCAGGCTGTCGTAGGGCGGGCGCAGGGCCTGGGCAAAGCGTGGGTGCTCGCGCAGGTGCTCGATCAGCAACTCCACATAGGCCTGGGTGCGGTGCAGGTGGTTGCCGGTTTCGTTGTCGCGCTTCTCGGCCAGCAGGGCCAGGGCGTTCAGGCTCACGTCCTTGATCAGCTCGTTTTCCTCGGTGCGCTGCTGCACCAGGTGTTCCAGGTTCTCGTTTTGCTGGCGCAGGCTGTCGCGGGCCTGCTTGAGTTCAAGGTGGGTGCGCACGCGTGCCAGCAGGATGGCGGCGCGGATCGGCTTGGCCACGTAGTCGACGGCGCCCTGGCTCAAGCCGCGTTCTTCGTCGTCATCGCCCGACATGGCGGTGACGAAGATCACCGGGATGTCGCGCGTGGCCGGGTCGGCCTGCAGGCGCTCCAGCACGCTGTAGCCGTCCAGCCCCGGCATCATGATGTCCAGCAGGATCAGGTCGGGGCGGGGCGGCGTGTGCACCGCGGCCAGGGCCCGCTGACCCGAGTTGGCCACGCGCACGCGGTACAAGGGGCTCAGCAGCTCGCCCATCACGGCCAGATTGGCGCTGGTGTCATCCACCACCAGGATGGTGTTGCGCTTGTCGTCGGCGGGTGTGGGCAGGGCTGGGTCCATGGCGGTGGGTTTTGCTGGGCCGAGCTGGCGTTTGACTCAGGCCAGCGTGGCCTCATTTGTGATCATTTTTGGTCGGATTCGGTCGCGGCAATTGACGTGCATCAGGGCTTGTGTGCAAATCGTTACAAGCAGGGCGCTGGTGCGTCAGGCACAAGGCCCGTCGCGCCCCGATCGGATTGAACTGATGGGTCTGAATGTAACCGCTTGTTAATTTAACAGACAGTTGGGTTGGGTTGACATCAAGCCACCAGCGGGTCGGCGTCCAGGGCCTCGAGCTGGTCGTGCAACAGGTGGGTCTGGCCATGCCAGTAGTCGCTGCTGCCGAACCACGGGAAGTTGATCGGAAAGGTGGGGTCGTCCCAGCGGCTGGCCAGCCAGGCGCTGTAGTGGATCAGGCGCAGCGTGCGCAGGGGCTCGATCAGGCTGAGCTGGCGGCGGTCGAATTCGCACACCTGTTCGTAGCCGTCGATCAGGCTGCCGAGCTGGCGGTTCTGCTGCGCCCGGTCGCCCGACAGCAGCATCCACAGGTCTTGCACGGCCGGGCCGGTGCGGGCGTCGTCCAGGTCCACAAAGTGGGGGCCACCGCCTTCCACCTCGGTGGGGGTCCAGAGGATGTTGCCCGGGTGGCAGTCGCCGTGCAGGCGGATCAGTTCGATCTGCTGGCCGTCAAAGCGCCCGTCCGGCAGCACCAGGGGGTGGGCGGCGATGCGCGCCAGCACCTGCTCGCAGGCCTGGCGCCAGGGGCCTTCGGCATCGGCCGGCAGCACCCGGCCCTGCAGCAGGCCGTCCACCGCAGCGCGGCCGAAGGTGTGCAGGTTCAGCGCTGGCCGAACCTGGAAGGGGCGCTGGGCGCCCACCTGGTGCAGCCGGGCCAGAAAGCGGCCGGTCCACTCCAGCACCTCGCCGTCGTCCAGCTCGGGCTGGCGGCCGCCGCGCCGGGGCGAGACCGAAAACGCAAAGCCCTCGTGCTGGTGCAGGGTGCGGCCTTGCAGCGTCAGCGGGCCCACGGCGGGCACCTCGGCGGCCTGCAGGTCGGCCGAGAAGGCGTGTTCTTCGAGGATCTGGGCCTCGCTCCAGCGGCCCGGGCGGTAGAACTTCACCACCACCACGCGGTGGCCCTGCACCGGGTCTTCGAGCTGCACCTGGTAGACGCGGTTCTCGTACGAGGACAGGGCCATCAGGCGGCCGTCGCCATACAGGCCGATGCCGGCCAGGGCATCCAGCACGGTGTCGGGCATCAGGCGGGCGTAGGGGTGCAGGGCGTTGTCGGCGGCGGGGCTGCGGGGCATGGAGTCTTCAGGCATGGCGCCATTGTCCTCCGCCCTGCGGCCCGTGCGGCCCGATGGCGAATTGAGCCCGTCGGCTTGACGAGGGTCAAGGCGAATGCCTCGCCTCGGCGCACACAATGCCGGCATGGTCACACGCAGGCGCCGTCACATTCGTTTCATCAGTCGCAGGGGCTTGCTGTACTCGCTGCTGCTGGCCTTTTTGATGATGACCCTGGGCGGGCTGGGCTTCTGGATCGTCGAGCCCGGGGTGCATACCTTCTGGGACGGCCTGTGGCTGGCCTTCACCACCGCGGCCACGGTGGGCTATGGCGACATCGTGCCGACCACGCATTGGTCCAAGGCCTTTGCCGTGGCCGTGGTGTTGTTGGGCTTGGCGGTGTTGTCGCTGGTCACGGCCTCGGTGGCGGCCATGCTGGTCGAGGTGGACGAGCGCGAGATGGACGACGCCGTGCTCAAGGAGATCCGCCACCTGCGCGCCGACCTGCATGCGATGCAGGCCGAGCTGAAGGCCCTGCGTCAGGACGCCCGGCCTGCGGTGCGCACCGCTGACCCGGGCTGATCAACTCACTCGGGCCCCATCACTCGGGCTCGATGCCCGCCGCCTTGATGATGCGGCCCCACTTCTGCGATTCGACCGCCTGGAACTTGCGCTGCTCCTCGGGCGTGTTCAGGTAGGTCTCGGTGCCGGTGGGCTGGTAGAAGGCGGCCTGGGCGCTGCTGTGGGCGGCCTTGTGCAGCAGTTCATTGAGCTTGGCCACCACCGGGGCGGGGGTGCCGGCCGGGGCGTAGGCGGCAAACCAGTAGGTGGCTTCGTAGCCTTTCACACCGGCTTCTTCGATGGTGGGCACCTCGGGGGCCAGGGCGCTGCGCTGGCGCGGCGTCACGCCCAGGGCGCGCAGCTTGCCGGCCTTCACCTGGGGCAGGCCGGTGGCCATGTCGGTGAACATCACGTCGATCTGGCCGCCCAGCAGGTCGGTCACGGCCGGCGGGTTGCTGCGGTACGGGATGGCCAGGATGTAGGTGCCGGTGAGCTGCTTGAACATCTCGCCCGCGATGCGGCTCGACGAGCTGCCCGCGCCAAACGACAGCTTGCCGGGCTGGGCCTTGGCCAGCTTGATGAACTCGCCCACGCTGCGCGCCGGGTAGTCGGGGCGCACCACCATCAACTGGCCGCCACGGCCCAGGGCGGTGATGGGTTCGAAGTCTTTCACCGGGTCGTAGGGCAGCTTCTTGTACAGGTGCTCGTTGGCCGCGTGGGTGGTGTTGGTGGCGATCAGCACGGTGTAGCCGTCGGGCTTGGCCTTGGCCACCAGCTGCGCGCCGATGAAGGCGTTGGCGCCGGGGCGGTTGTCCACCACCACCGGGGTCTTGGTGTCAGCCGTGATGGCATTGGCCAGGGCACGGGCCAGCTGGTCGGTGGCGCTGCCGGCGGTGAAGGGCACCACGAAGGTGATGGCCTTGTCGGGGAAGCTCTGGGCCAGCACGGGGCCGGCCAGGACGGCGACAGCGGCGGCCAGTGTGGTGTGCAGCAGGGTGCGGCGAGGTGTGTTCATGCAAAGTCTCCTTGTCTTTGTTGGGGGGCGGTGGCTCAGGCCCTGGGGGCCTGCACTGCTAGGGTCAGCAGCAGGCCCGACAGGCTTTTGCCGTGGGCGTCCAGGTTCAGTGCGTCGTTCACGCCGCCCTCGAGGATGTCATGCAACACGAAGTTCATGGCCTGCAATCGGGGCAGCAGGTACCTCGTCACCCGCGTGGGCCGGCGGCTGGCGAACAGCGCGGCCACGCGGGCCTCGGTCACCTGTTCGACCAGCAGGGGCCAGTGCTGCGCCTCGTAGGCGATCACGCTGATGCTGGAGGTGTTGCCCTTGTCGCCGGTGCGCCCGTGGGCCAGTCGGGCCAGGGGCACGGTGGCGGTGTCGGGTGTCATGGCGTGGGGGGCTGGGGTGGTCGCGATGGGGGCGGATTGTGTCACAGCAGGCTCCAGTGTTCCTTGATCCAGGCCCGGGGCACGAACCACGACTCGCTGGCCAGGCGTGGCGTGATGGCGCTGCGCACGCCGCCGCCGCCGGCCGGGCCGCAGGTGTACAGGGCCAGCACCTCGCGGGTCAGCAGTTCGGCCTCGCTGCGCTGGGTGGCGCGCGCGGCCACGCGCAGTCGTACGTCCTGCACGTCCTGCATCAGGCCGGCGGGTTCCAGGCCGTCCTGGCCTGCGGCCCAGGTGCCGGCGTCGTCGGCAAACAGGCTGGCCACGCCGATCAGGTCGCAGCGCACCGGCTGCAGGCCCGGGGCCAGTTCGGCCAGGCGGCTGCGCACCACCTGGGCGGCCAGCCGGGCGCGGGCCACGGCATTGGGGCCGGCGTAAGAGATCTCGCCCTCGGCCAGCCAGCCGCCTTCAAAGCAGGCGGTGGTCTTGAGGGTGTCGGGCCGGGCGTGGCCGCGCACACCGCTCACCTGCACCTGGTCCGGGCCCAGGGGCTGCAGCGTGACCTCGCTGAGGTCGGCCACCACGTCGGGCGTGAGGTAGGCGGCGGGGTCGTGGATTTCGTACAGCAGCTGCTCCTTGACGGTGCGCTCGTCCACGCAGCCGCCGGTGGCCTCGGCCTTGCCCACCACAAAACGGCCATCGGCCTGCACCTCCAGCACCGGAAAGCCCACATGGGCCAGGTCGGGCACGTCTTTCAGGCCCGGGTCGGCAAAGTAGCCCCCGCACACCTGGGCGCCGCACTCCAGCAGGTGGCCGGCAATGGTGCCGGCGGCCAGCCGGTCCCAGTCATCGTTGGCCCAGCCAAAGTGGGCCAACAGCGGGCCCAGGGCCAGGGCCGGGTCGGCCACGCGGCCGGTCACCACCACCTGGGCGCCGGCGCGCAGGCAGGCCGCGATGCCCTGGGCCCCCAGGTAGGCGTTGGCGCTGACGGGGGCGTCGGTGCGCGGGCCGCGCACCTGGGCCAGTTGATCGGGGCTCAGCTGGGCCAGCACGTCGTCGCCTTCGACCACGCCCACGCGCAGCGCGCCCAGGCCCAGCTCGGCCGCCAGGGCCTGCAGGCAGGCCGCCGCCCCGCGTGGGTTGGCCGCGCCGAAGTTGCCCACGATGGGAATGCCGTGGCGCACGCAGTCGGCCAGCACCGGGCGGATGAAGCGCTCCAGCGTGGGCTCGAAGCCGGCGGCCGGGTTCTGGCGCCGCTGCAGCTGGGCCAAAGCCAGCGTGCGTTCGGCCAGGGTTTCGAACATCAGCACGGCGGGGCCGCCGCGCGCGATCAGGGTGCGCACCACGGGCACGGCGGCGTCCCAGCGGTCGCCCGAAAAGCCGGCGCCGCAGCCGATCAGCAAAGGGGGTAGGGGTGAAGACATGGGCCGCAGTGTGGTGGGCTGGAGTGCATTTGTAAAATGGATTGATTGAATGGATTGATCCATGAAACCACTGAATCCGATCCGCTGGTCGTCGGCCGACCTGGAGGCTTTTGGGGCCCTGGTGCAGACCCGCCACTTCACCCGCGCGGCGGAGCGCTGTCACTTATCGCAAAGCGCCTTCAGCCAGAAGATCCGCCGCCTGGAGGCCGCGGTGGGCGCTCGCCTGTTCGAGCGCTCCACCCGCCAGGTCAGCCTGACGCCCGAGGGCGAGCTGCTGGCACAAGAGGTGCTGCGCCTGGAGCAGGAGCTGCAGCAGGCCCTGGGCCGGCTGCAGGCGCTGGCCGGCCTGCAGGCCGGGCGGGTGGCGGTGGCGGCCCTGCCCTCGATGGCGGCGGTGTGGCTGCCCGGGCTGGTGGCCGAGTGGCGCCAGCGCCACCCCCAGGTGCAGCTCACCCTGCATGACACCCTGGCCCAGGGCGCCACCGCGCTGCTGCGCGAGGGGCGGGTGGACTTTGCCCTGACGGCGGGCGGCGACCTGCGCGAGTTCGACACCGAGCTGTTGTGCACCGAGCCCTACTGGCTGGTCTGCCCGACCGGTCACCGCCTGGCCGAGCGCGCTGCCGCTGGGGCGGGCTGGGACGATCTGGCCGGTGAAGAACTGATCCACCTGGCGCGCAGCAGCAGCGTGCGCCAGCAGATCGAGCGCCTGAACCCGGTGCCCACCTGGCGCACCAGCGTGCTGGAGGTGGAGCACCTGGCCACGCTGGCGGCCCTGGTGCGCGCCGGCCTGGGCCTGAGCCTGGTGCCTGCGCTGACGCTGTTTCACTTTCGCGATGCGAGCCTGGTGGCGCTGCCTTTCAACGAGCCGGCCCTGGCTCGGCCGCTGGTGCTGGCGCGGCGCAAGGGGCAAGCACTATCGGTGGCGGCGCAGGCGCTGCGCGGCATGTTGCTGGAGCGGCTGGCGGTGGGCGACCCGGGTGCGACCTGATTCGGCCGTGCGGGGCCTCTGCTATCGTCGGGCGCCATGAAGCATCTGGCCTTTCGCTGGCTCACCGTGCGGGCGGGGCTGCAGCGTTTTTTTCGCATTGCCGAATGGCAGTGGATGTTGGGCTGGGCCGTGGTGGCCGGCGTGCTGGGGGCCCTGGCCACCGAGGCGTTTCGCTGGGCCCTGCTGCGCCTGGATCACCACCTGCTGGGCCAGAGCGGCAGCCTGGTGGCGCTGGCACGCAGCTTGCCGGCCTGGGAGCGGGTGCTGGTGCCCACGCTGGGCGGGCTGCTGGCCGGGGCGCTGCTGGTGCTGGCACGCCGCGCCGCCAACCCGCAGGCCCACAGCGACTACATGGAGGCCACGGTGCTGGGCGACGGGCGCATTCCGTTGAAGTCCAGTCTGCTGCGCAGCGCTTCCTCGTTGCTGAGCATTGCCAGCGGCGGCTCGATCGGGCGCGAGGGCTCGATGGTGCAGCTGGCGGCGCTGAGTGCCTCGATGCTGGGGCAGGGCTTGCGCTTTCCGGTGGCGCGCCTGCGGCTGCTGGTGGCCTGCGGCGCGGCGGCCGGCATCACAGCCGCCTACAGTGCCCCGATTGCGGGCACGTTCTTCGTGGCCGAGATCGTGCTGGGCTCGATGGCCATGGAGAGCCTGGGGCCGATCATGGTGGCGGCCGTGGTGGCCAACATCGTGATGCGCCAGATGCCCGGTTACCAACCGCCCTATGCCATGCCGCCCTTCCCGGCCGTGGCCGGGGGCGAGGTGCTGCTGTTTGCCTTGATGGGCCTGCTGCTGGGGGCGGGCGCGGCGCTTTTCCTGCGCCTGCTGGGGCAGTCGCGTGCGCTGTTCGGGCGCCTGCCGCTGCCTTTGCCGCTGCGGCTGGCGCTGGGTGGCTTGGTGGTGGGGGTGATCTCGGTGCCCCTGCCCGAGGTGTGGGGCAATGGCTACAGCGTGGTCAATTCGGTGCTGCATTCCGACTGGCCCTGGGCCTTGTTGCTGGTGCTGCTGGTGGCCAAGGTGGTGGCCACCTTGTGCACGGTGGGTTCGGGGGCGGTGGGGGGCGTGTTCACGCCCGCCATCTTTTTTGGCTGCATCGTCGGCGCCCTGTTCGGGCAGGGCGCGCAGGCTTTGTGGCCGCAGGCCGCCTCGGCGCCGCTGGCCTACGCCATGGTGGGCATGGGCGCGTTTCTGGCAGGGGCCACGCAGGCGCCCCTGATGGCCATCCTGATGATCTTCGAGATGACGCTGAGCTACCAGGTGATGCTGCCCCTGATGGTGGCGAGTGTGATCGCCTATTTTGTGGCCCGCTCGGCCCATGCCGGCGCCATGTACGACATCACCAGCCGCCGCCAGGGGTGGCAGGCCGAGCAGCAGCGCCTGCGCGCCCTGGGTGTGCGTGAGCTGATCGAGCCGGCGCAGACCGTGGTGGGGCTGCAGGATGGTCTGGATGAAATGAGCCGGCTCTTCATGCACCACCCGGTGAAGTACCTGTATGTGGTGGATGACCAGCAGCACTTTCAAGGCGTGGTGCCTCTGAAGCGCCTCAGCCCCGCCGAGCGCCTGCCCGACCTGGAGCGCCTGCGCGCTGGCGATCTGATCAGCTCGGAACTGCAGCCCCTGACCGCCGGCATGGGCCTGTCCGAGGCCCTGCAGCGCTTCATGGAGCACCGTGGGGAGCGCTTGCCGGTGATCGAGTCATCTGCAGACCCCCGGCTGCTCGGTGTTGTCAACAAGAGCGCGTTGCTCGCAACCTACGCACGACTGAGCGGCTGATACCGGATGCGGAGGCATTCGACAGGCGGCGATTTATCATGCCCCACCGTGATTTGTTTATTTCTGTAAGGATTGTCGTCATGCCAAAGTTTCCTCACAAAGCCCTTCTGGCCGCCCTGGCTGTTGTCTTCTGCGATGCCGCGCAAGCCGGTGGGGTGGATGAGGTGGTGAAGGCCGGTGTGCTCAAGGCCTGTACCCCGGGTGACTACAAACCTTTCAGCTTTGCCCTGCCCGATGGCAGCTTTGAGGGTCTGGATGTGGATCTGGCCACCTCTCTGGCCACCTCGCTGGGCGTCAAGGTGCAGTTCGTGAAGACGACCTGGGCCAAGATGATGGACGACTTCACCGGGGGCGCCTGCGACATCGCGGTGGGCGGCATCTCGGTCACGCTGGAGCGCCAGAAGCGGGCCTGGTTCAGCGCGCCCTACATGGTCAACGGCAAGACGCCGCTGGTGCGTTGCGCCGATGTGGCGCGCTTCCAGACCGTGGCGGCCATCGATCAGCCGGGCGTCAAGGTGGTGGCCAACCCGGGCGGCAGCAACGAACGCTTTGCCCGCGCCAACTTCAAGACCGCCCAGCTCACCATCCACCCCGAGAACCTGACCATCTTCAACGAGGTGCTCAGCGGCCGCGCCGATGTGTTCGTGACCGAGTCGGCCGAGACCCTGGTGCAGCAGAAGCTGCACCCCGGCTTGTGCGCCGTGAACCCCGACAAGCCCCTGCAGTACGGCGAGATGGCCTACCTGCTGCCGCGCGGCGACACCCTGACCAAGGCCTATGTGGACCAGTGGCTGCACCTGATCCAGGCCCAGGGTGACTACCAGCGCATGGCCGCCAAGTGGCTGAACTGAAGTTGCTTCCCTGTCTGAGCCGCCGTGCCTGGCTGCTGGCCTTGGCACTGGCGGGCGCCCCTGTGGCCCACGCGGCCGATGAACTGGTGCTGGGGGTGCTCGACAACTCGCCCCCGATGTCGTTCCGCGATGCCCGGGGTGAGTACAGCGGCTACAGCATCGACATGGCGCGTGCCCTGTGCAAGGAACTGGGTCGGCACTGCCGCTTTGTTTCGGCCACCATTGCCAGCTCGATCGACGATCTGAAGCAGGGCCGCATCGATGTGGCGGCCATGAGCCTGCTGCCCACGCCTGAGCGGCGGGCCCAGATCCTGCTGGCTCGGCCGTACTACACCTCGATCTCGGCCTGGGTGGCCCGCCCGGGCCTGCTGCCCGAGCAGACCGGTGTGCGGGTGGCCGTGGTTCAGGGCTCGGCGCAAGCGCGCTTTGCCGCCCAGCGCCAATGGCAGCGGGTGGAGGTGCTGTCCAACGCCGATCTGGCCGTGCAACTGCGCCAGGGCAAGGCCGATGGCATGCTGGCCCCGATGATGAGCGTGATCGGTCTGATGAAAGACCCGAGCCTGCAGGCCTTGGATCTGAGTGTGCAGCCGCGCCGTGAGCCCGAACTGACCGGGGCGGCCTCCTTCGGGATCACGCCACTCAAACCCGAGCTGAGAACCCAGGTGGACGCGGCCCTGGAGCGCCTGGAGCGCGACGGGGTCTACGACCGCATCAACTCGCAGTACCTGTCCATCCGGGTGAACTGAAGGCCCCGCCATGCCTGCCGCTCATCGGGACTTCCGATCAATCTGGTTTTTCTCGCTGCTGGCGGGTTTGTTCATGGTGGTGTTGTTGGGCGCGGCGTGGCTGATCGACCAGCAGCAGCAACAGGTGCAGCAAGCCACCCAGAACTTGCAGCAGCGCATGGGGCCCGAGGTCCTGCGTTTGCAGCGGCTGGGGCGCAACCTGTTGCAGATCCACCACGAGGGCGATCGCTTGCTGTTGACCGACTCCAGGGTGGAGCGGCGTGAAGCCTTGCTGCTGGTCACCCTGGTCAGCCAACACCCCAGCCTGCAACAAGATCCCAGGGTGGCCCAGCAGGCCGAGCGCGCCACCCAGTTGTTGGGGGAGGCCGCGGCCGATCTGGCCCGGTCGACGCAGGGGCGCGCGGCCTGGCGTGCCCGTTGGGAGCCCTTGGCTGCGGAGTTGATGCACACGGCGGACGACCTCATGAGCCAGGCCGCCTACCTGCCAGGAACCGATTTGGCCGCCCTGACGCAGGTGGCGCGCCAGGCTCGTTACCAATTGCTGGCCACGATGGTGCTGGCCGGGTTGTTCAGCCTGGTCTTTTTGTGGCTGTTGCACCGGCGTGTGCTGCAGCCCCTGCTGGGGGTGCACCAGGCCCTGCTGAAGTTGCAGGCCGGCCAGGCGCTGCCCATGCTGCCGCGTTCTGCGGTGCGCGAGGTGGTGGTGCTGGGCGAGGCGCTGAACACCCTGGCGGCCACCATGACCGAAAACGAGCTGGTGCGCCATCAACTGGAGTTTCAGGCCCACCATGACAGCCTGACCGGCTTGCCCAACCGGCGCCACTTCATGGCGCAGGCCTATGAGCTGCTGCATCGCCTGCGGCGTGAGCACCGACCGGCCCTGGTGGGCATGGCCGATCTGGACTTCTTCAAACGGGTCAACGACGAGCACAGCCACGCGGCCGGGGACGAGGTGTTGCGCCAGTGCGGCCGGCTGCTGCGCGAGGCGCTGCGCACCCAGGATCTGATCTGTCGTTTTGGTGGCGAAGAGTTCGCCTTTGTGCTGGTGGGGTGTGATGTGCGAGCCGGTCTGGCCCTGGCCGAACGCCTGCGCCACACCCTGGAGCGGCACCAGTTCATATTGCCCGACGGCAAGGTGCTGCCTGGCATGACGGTGAGCATCGGCCTGGCGCCGATGGGCGTGGACGGCCTGGAGAAGGCCTTGGGTGAGGCCGACAAGGCGCTCTACCGCGCCAAAGGCGAAGGCCGCAACCGCGTGGTGCTCGAAGAGCGCACGGTGGCGGCCTGAACGGCGTCACAGCCGGCCAGAACGGCTGCGACGAACCGCTGGGCGATCAGACCACGGTCAGGGTCACGTCGATGTTGCCGCGGGTGGCGTTCGAGTAGGGGCACACACCGTGGGCCTTGGCCACCAGGTCTTCGGCCACGGCGCGTTCGATGCCGGGCAGGGTGATGGTCAGGTGGGCTTCGATGCCGAAACCAGCCGGGATCGGGCCGATGCCGACCTTGGCCTGGATGGTGGCGCTGGCCGGGATGGCGATCTTGGCGGCGCCGGCCACGTGCTTGAGCGCGCCCATGAAGCAGGCCGAGTAGCCCGCGGCAAACAGCTGCTCAGGGTTGGTGGCGCCGCCGGCACCGCCCAGTTCCTTCGGGGGGCTGAGCTTCACGTCCAGCAGGCCGTCCGAGCTGACGGCGCGGCCTTCGCGGCCACCGGTGGAGGTGACGTCGGCGGTGTACAGAACTTTGTCGAGGTGGGTGGTCATGGTGCTGCTCCTGTGAAATGTCTGACTGGCAGACGGGTGGGTGGTTGAAAAAACAGACAGAAAAGTGAGTCGGGTCTCAGCCGCCGGCCAGGTGGCCGCGCAGGGTCTTGAGCTGCTCGGTCAGGGCCAGCAGTTCGGGCAGGCTGCACTGGCTTTGCTGCAGCACACAAGCCGGAATGCGTTCGGCGGTGTCGCGCAGGGCGCGGCCGGCGGGTGTCAGGGTGATGCGCACGCGGCGCTCGTCCTGCACATCGCGCAGCCGGCCCAGCAGCCCGGCGCCTTCCAGGCGCTTGAGCAGGGGGGTCAGGGTGCCCGAGTCGAGGAACAGGCGCTCGCCCAGGGCCGACACGGTCAGTCCGTCCTGCTCCCACAGCACCAGCATCACCAGGTATTGCGGGTAGGTCAGGCCGATCTCGTCGAGCAGGGGCTTGTACAGCTTGGTCATGGCCAGCGAGGCCGAATACAGCGCAAAGCAGACCTGGTTGTCCAGCCGCAGTGCTGCGGGGCTGGGGGTGTCGGGTGGTGCGTTGGGGTCCATGGGCTGAATTATTGCCGGCAATTAAATTGTGTGCAATTTAATTGAGTAAAACCACGTTCCAGGCGTGGGATTGGGTGTTCAACGCCCGGTAAAGCGGGCCGGGCGCTTGTCGATGAAGGACTGCACGCCTTCGCGGGCGTCTTCGCTGCGCGACAGGCGCTGCTGGGTGTCGATGAAGTCGTGCATGGCGACCAGGGGCCCGTGTTCGATGGCCTTGAGCACGTTCTGCCGGGTGGCCACCACGGCCAGCGGGGCCTGCTCGGCAATCACCTCGGCCAGGGCCAGGGCGGTGGGCAGGGCCTGCCCGGCGGGCACCACCTTCTGCACAAAGTTCAGGCGCAAGGCCTCGGCGGCACCGAACTCGTCGCCAGTCAGCAGGTGCAGCAGGGCATTGCCCAGGCCGGCGCGCTCGGCCATGCGCAGGGTGGCACCGCCGGTGGCCATGATGCCGCGCTTGACCTCGAGTTGCGAGAAGCGGCAGTTGTCGGCCGCCACCACGATGTCGGCCGCCAGCATCAGCTCGATGCCCAGGGTGTAGGTGATGCCCTGCACGGCCACCAGCATCGGCTTGGTGCGGCGCCGGTAGCCCGGCATGCCCAGGTCCACCGGGTCGACCAGGCCCAGGGGCACGGCCTTTTCGCCGCGCTGCATCAGCGGCGCGATGGTGGGCAGATCCAGCCCGGCCGTGAAGTGCTCGCCAAAGGCGTGCAGCACGCCCACGCGCAGGGCGGGGTCGTCGTCGAGTTGGGTGTAGGCCAGCCCCAGCTCGCGGTACATCTTGGGCGTGAAGCCGTTGCGCTTGTTGGGCCGGTTGATGCCGATCAGCAGCACGCTGCCGCGCACTTCGGTGTCGATGCTGCCTTCGGGGTGCAGCGGCGTGGGGGTGGGGGGCTGGAATGGGGTGTTCATGGCCCCATGCTAGGGGGCCGGGCGTGGCGCCGGCGTTCACCGGCGCGACACCCAGGCCCTGGGGCGAACCCTGATACCGGCCCCGTCGGGGGCCCGGCCTCAGTAGGTGTAGACGCCGCGGCCGGTCTTGCGGCCCAGTTGGCCGGCGGCGACCATTTCCTTGAGCAGCGGGCAAGCGCGGTACTTGCTGTCGCCAAACTCTTCGAGGTAGACCTGCATCACGGCCAGGCACACATCGAGGCCGATCATGTCGGCCAGGGCCAGCGGGCCGATGGGCTGGTTGCAGCCCAGTTTCATGCCGGCGTCGATGTCTTCCGGGGTGGCAATGCCTTCGGCCAGCACGAAGAAGGCCTCGTTGATCATGGGCACCAGGATGCGGTTGACCACGAAGCCGGGCGAATTCTTGACCGTGATCGGGCTCTTGCCCAGGGCTTCGGCCAGGGCCTTGACCGCGTCATGGGTGGCGTCGCTGGTCTGCAGGCCACGGATGATCTCGACCAGGGCCATCATCGGCACCGGGTTGAAGAAGTGCATGCCGATGAAGCGGTCAGGGCGGCTGGTGGCGGCGGCCAGCTGGGTGATGGAGATGGACGAGGTGTTGGAGGCCAGGATCACCTCGGGCGCCACCAGGGCGTCGATCTGCTGGAGGATCTTGACCTTGAGCGCGTGGTTCTCGGTGGCGGCCTCGATCACGATCTGGGTCTTTTTGAGGTCTTCGTACGAGGTGCTGCCCTGGATGCGGGCCAGGGCGGCTTCCTTGTCGGCCGCGGTGATCTTTTCTTTCTTGATCAGGCGGTCCAGCGAGCCGGCCACGGTGGCAATGCCTTTTTGCACGGCGGCTTCGGAGATGTCCACCATCACCACTTGCAGGCCCGACACGGCGCAAGCCTGCGCGATGCCGTTGCCCATGGTGCCTGCGCCAATGATGCCGACGGTTTGAATGCTCATGGTGATTGTTCCTTGAAGTAAAAACGGTTGCCAAGATGGTATCCAGATTCGATCACCACCCTTGGTAAGCCGCGTGACAGTTGTGCGGCAGCCCTGTGCAGGGCTTGATCTGGCGCAGAACTCCGAAGCGCCGGCGTCCGGGATCCTCTCTGCACTGGGTGTCAGGGATGTCGGCGCGCTGGCGGGTTGTTACACGGGTTCACAGGTACGGGGCTTGATGCGATGATGGGTACGACTGGCAGAACCGACGGTTTTGAGGGGGCACGTCGCCGGGGAATTCGATCCGTGGTGTACTCCGCACGGTGCGAATCGGCCCGTCTGAGGTTCTGCCGACGCCGTTGACAAACCAAGATGCTCAAGTACCTGAAATCCCTGTTCCACGGCACCCTAGCCATCGCCCGGGCCGAACTGGCCCTGCTGCGCCGTTACCCGCGCGTCTGGCTGGCCATTCTGGCGGTGGGTGTGGTGCCGGCTCTGTATTCACTGATTTACCTTACCAGCGTGTGGGACCCGAGCGGCCACACGGCCGAGCTGCCCGTGGGCATCGTCAACCACGACCTGGGCCTGCATTACCGCGGGCACGATGCCAACGTGGGCACGCACCTGACCGACACCTTGCTGGACCGCAAGGCTTTCGGCTTTCGCATGTACGAATCGCTGGAGGACGCCCGCGAGGCGGTGCGCCGCGGCGACCTGGCCTTTGCGCTGCTGATTCCGCCCAACTTCAGCGCCAATGCGGTGCCCGGCACGGCCCGTGGCGCTGGCCAGATGGTGATCTACACCTCGGAGGGCAACAACTACAGCTCGGCCAACCTGGCGCGGCGCTTTGCCTCGGAGCTGGACCACCAGGTCAACGAGATGCTCAATGAGCAGCGCTGGTCCATGGTGCTGGACACGGCCTCGGCCTCCGAAGACCGCCTGACCCAGCTGCGCCGCGCCTTGAGCCAGGTGCGCGAAGGCGCCGACACCCTGGCCAAGGGCAGCCACCAGTACCGCGACGCGGCACACCAGGTGGGCGAGGGCTTCAAGGAGGTGAACGGTGGCATCCGCACCATCGAGTCGCACTGGCCGGCCAGCACCGACCTGCGTGCCCTCAAGTCCGGGGCCCAGCAACTGAGCGCCGGCCAGCGCGAGCTGGGCAGTGGCCTGGCCCAGATCGGCAACGGGCTGGAACAGCTGGAGGGCGGCGCCGGCCAGTTGCTGGGCGGTGCGCGCAAGCTGCAGTCTGAAACCGAGGGCCTGTGGCTGGTGGGCGACCGCATCGCGGCCGGTGCCGGCCAACTGGCCGATGGCGCCGACAAGCTGCAGCAAGGTTTGAAGCAGGCACGTGCCGCCAACAAGCAGGCCGGGGCCGGCAATCGGCAATTGATCACGGGCCAGGCCCAACTGGAAACCGGCGTGGGCCAGCTCACCGACGGGGTGCAGGCCCTGGGCGAGGGCGTGCACAAGCTGGCCAGCAAACTGCCCCCGGATCGCCAACTGGACGAGTTCACCGCGGGCGGCGTGAAGCTGGCTGACGGCGCTGACAAGCTGCTCACGGGCATCAAGACCATCGAGGCGGCCATCCCCAGCTCGCTGGCCAAGCTGGAAGGCAATGCCTCGGGCCTGGCCGAGTCGGTGGCGCTGCGCGTGGAGGTGGCCGCGCCGGTGCCCAACAACGGCACGGCTTTCATCCCCAACATGGTGTCGGTGGCCTTGTGGATCGGCGCCGTGATGGCGGGCTACCTGTTCAACATGAGCCTGGTGCTGCGCGTGCACGGCCACGTGCCGCGCCTGGCCAAGACGCTGGGCAAGATGACCGTGCCGGTGCTGGTGGTGCTGGTGCAGGTGCTGCTGGTCGAGATCACGCTGCTGTTTGTGTTGTCGGTGCAGACGCCGCGGGTGGCGGCGCTGGGGCTGACCATGGTGCTGGCTTCGGTGGTGTTCCTGGCCGTGCTGTCGGCCATGGTGCATGTGTTCGGCGAGTTCGGCCGCATCCTGACCGTGCTGCTGCTCACCCTGCAGCTGTCGGCCGGCGGCGGGGTGCTGCCGGTGGAGTTGTCGGCGGGCTTCTTCCGGGCCGTGCACGCCTGGCTGCCCTTCAGCTGGGTGGTGCAGGCCTTCCGCACCGTGCTGTTCGGGGCCTTTGACAACCGCTGGGGCCATGCCTGCGGCATGGTGGCCCTGGCTGGTGTGGTGGCCACCGCGCTGATCGCGCTGTTTGGCCGCTGGGTGCATGTGGAGCCCGATCTTTATCAGCCGGCGGTCAAGGTCTGAGGACGGGTGGGGCCCATCGGGGCCGGGCCCTGTGGGCCAATGAGGCGTCGGCCCCGCGGGCGCCCGCCTGAAAGGGGCCGACAGGTGGCAGGCCGGTTCCGGTCTGCCTTTTCCTCCCCCCGAGAAAGGCACCTTATGAACATCACCGCCAACGGCATCAACATCGAAGTGGAAGACCAGGGCCCGCACGACGCCCCCGCCGTCTTGCTGATCATGGGCCTGGGCATGCAACTGATCGCCTGGCCCCCGTACTTTGTGCAACCCATGCTCGATGCCGGTTACCGCGTGATCCGCTTTGACAACCGCGACGTGGGCCTGTCACAGTATTTCGACGAGCTGGGCCCGCCCAACCTGCCCTGGGCCCTGGCGCGCCTGCCGCTGGGCCTGCCGGTCAAGCCCCCCTACACCGTGCACGACATGGCGCTCGATGCCCTGGGCGTGCTCGACGCGCTGGGCGTGCGCAAGGCCCATGTGGTGGGCGTCAGCATGGGGGGCATGATCGCGCAGCGCGTGGCCTTGGCCGCCCCGCAGCGCGTGCTCAGCCTCACCAGCATCATGAGCAGCAGCGGTGCGGCCGGCCTGCCCCAGGCGGCGCCTGAGGTGCTGGGTGCCCTGGTGACCCCAGCCCCGGCCGACCCGGCCCAGGCGCTGGCGCATTTCATCAAGCTGTACCGGCTGATCGGCAGCCCGGCCTTTCCGGCCGACCTGGAGCAGATGCGCGAGCGCATTCTGCTGGGCCTGCAGCGCGCCTTCCACCCGGTGGGCACCTCGCGCCAATTGTTGGCCGTGCTGTGCGACAGCGGCCGGGCCGAAGAGCTGCGCACCCTCCGCACGCCCACCCTGGTGCTGCACGGCAAGCAAGACCCGCTGGTGCCCTATGCCTGTGGTGAGGACACGCGGCGCCGCATCCGGGGCGCCCAGTTGGTCGGCATCGAGGGGATGGGGCACGACCTGCCCCCAGGGGCCGCGGCCCTGCTGCTGGAAGCCTTGCTGCCGCACCTGAAAAGCCATTGAGCAGGCGCTGAGCCTGCACCGCATTTCTTCCTGACATCCAAGGATGCCCGCGGACCGTCCCAGTGAGGCGGCCCGCGGGCGTTGTTGCAGGGCCGGTGCGCCGCAGCAGGGAGCCCGCCCGGTGCAGATTGCACGGCATGGACATTTCATTGGGCGTCGTTTTGGGGCCGGTCGTCTGCGTTGTGCAGACGAATGGCCCGATGACGCCAGAGCCAGGCGGGGATGACGGGTAGTCGTGGGTGTCTGAGGGGGATTGCCCCTGTCAGGGGCAGGCCTTTGGACACGCCATGTCGGCTTGTGAGAGGCACATGTCTCCCGGTCATAAGGCCGCATCAATCCTTGAGATCGCGGGGCCCATCGAGACGATTGAGCGTCATTCAACGGCATCTTCAAGTACCTCCCATCAACTGGCCGCTCGTCGTGAGCATGCTCGGGGAAACCCAGGCCAGGCTGGCTTGTTCGCTTTTTAAAGTGCGTGTCTTCAGGGAAGCGAACCGAATGAACACCACGACCCATTTCGTTCCGGAGCGGAGCGGCGACAAACCCTCTGTCACGGCCCCATCAGAGGCAGCCTGCGGCGCCGATCTGTATGCGCGGCATCTGCCCCGCTTTGAGGCGGCGCAAGCGGCTTGCCGTGATCGAGGTCATTGGAGCGCCTTTGTAGACCACCCCGAGCTCTACCCCTCGGCGGTCGAGGCCCGGCGCGCGGGAGGGGCGGCTTACCAGGCCCAGTTGGGCCGGCCCTTCGAGCTGTCACAACCCGGCACCTCTGCCTGGCTGGGCGAGGAGACCTCCCCCTACACCGGCCAGCCCCTCGGCATTGCCTACCCGCAAGCCGACGCCGATGCCCTGTTCACCGCCGCCAGATCGGCCATGCCGGATTGGGCCCGTGCCGAGGTCAACACCCGCCTCGGCGTGTTGATGGAGGTGGTCGATGTGCTGTACCGCCAGCACCTTTTCGAGTTGGCCTTTGCGGTGATGCACACCGCCGGGCAGAGCTTCAACATGGCGTTCACCGGCTCCGGCGTGAATGCGCTGGACCGGGCCATCGAGGCCCTGGTCCATGCCCACCAGGCCTTGCAGAACGTGCCCTCCCAGGCCCGGTGGGCACGCCCGTTCGGTACGGCTGAAATCTGCCTTGAAAAAACCTACCGCAAGGTACCTCGTGGCGTGGCCGTGTGCTTTGCCTGCGCCACCTTCCCCACCTGGAACGCCTGGCCTTCGATGATGGCCAGCCTGGCCACCGGCAACGCGGTGATCGTCAAGCCCCATCCGGCCTGTGTGCTGCCGATGGCGATTTCGGTGCGCGTGTTCCGGCGGGTGCTGCAGGCGGCCGGTTTCGACCCCAACCTGGTCACGCTGTGCCTCGACAGCGTGGCCGAGCCTCAGGGCAAGCGCCTGGTACAGCACCCGGCCACCGCCATCGTCGACTTCACCGGCAGTGCCCGCTTCGGGCAGTGGGTGGAGCGCAACGCCGGGCAAGCCCTGGTGTTCACCGAAACCTCGGGCTGCAACACCGTGGTGCTGGCCGAAGCCGACGACCTGGACGCCGCATTGCGCAGCCTGGCCACCAGCCTGTGCCTGTTCAGTGCGCAGATGTGCACCAGCCCGCAGAACATCTACCTGCCGCATGACGGCGTGCTCACCTCCCAAGGGCGGGTGTCGGTGCAGCAGGTGGGCGAGCGCCTGGTGCACTTCATCGATCAGATCGCCGGCGACCCGCGCCGCGCCGCCATGATGCTGGCCACCCTGCAGTCGGCGCAGACGCAGGCCCTGCTGGAAGAGCTCACCGGTGAGGGGGCGCGCCGCGGTCAGGTGTTGCGGCACGCCACGCCTTACGTTCACCCCGAGTTCCCGCAGGCCCGCACCGCGTCACCCCTGCTCATCAAGGTGAACCGGTCCGAACGAGCGCTGTACGGCGAGGAGCGTTTCGGGCCCGTGGCCTTTCTCATCGTGTGCGAAGACGCGCAGGCGGCCCTGCAGCAGGCCTGCGCTGATGTCACCGAGTTTGGCGGCCTTACGGCCTTTGTCTATGCGAAAGACCCGGGCTTCATCGCCCAGGCTGAAGAGGCGTATGCGGTTGCCGGCGCCCAGCTCACGCTCAACCTCACCGGCCCGATGCCTCTCAATTTCGCTGCGGCCTACAGCGACTACCACGTGAGCGGGCTCAACCCGGCCGGCAACGCCTGCCTGACCGATCTGGCCTTTGTGAGCGCGCGCTTTCGCATTGCCCAGGTGAGGCGCCCGGCTCGCCCCTTGTCTTGCTCGAAGGAGGGCTGATCATGTCCAGATTTTTGATCCTCGTAGCCAGTGTTGCTTGCGCCCTGAGCGCGGACCTGAGGGCTCAAGACGGGGTGTTTCTCGGCGGCCAGATCAAGGTCGGTGTGGACAGCTTGCGATACAGCGGTGGCAAGGTCGATGACCGGCCGGTGGCCAATCCCCGCAACAACCTGGCGGTGAGCGACAACGCCTCCTGGATTTATGTGCGCGGAGAAGAATCGCTCGGGGCACAGACAGCGGTTTTCTTTCACCTGGAGTACGGCCTGCTCGTCACCACGGGCGAGATGGGGACACCGCTGTCGGCGCCTCGTTTCCAGGCGGTGGGCGTGAAGAATCCGGCCTGGGGCCGGCTCCTGGTCGGGCGCTGGCCGACCTATTACTCGGCCGATGCGCCCCTGAGCCACAACGCCATATATGACGCCGGCCCTTATGCCAGCGGCACCCTCAACGTGTTGGGCTCGATCGGGCGCAATCTGCGCTACTTTGCGGGTGGCATGCTGTCCAACACGGTGCGGTATGACTCACCACGTTGGCTGAACACCGGCTTCAATGCGAGCTACAGCTTTGACGCGCAAAGCCCCGATCGGCCTGGTAACCACACGCTCAATTTCAACCCCAGCTACAACGACGGCCAACTGATCCTGTATTGGAACACCCTGTACCGGGCGCGGCAGCCAGGCGGCCCAGAGCAGGCTGGGCTGAGCTATGACCAGCATGCCCATCGGCTGGGGGCGGCCTACCAGTTCGACAGCGGTTTGAAACTGGCGGTGCTCTGGGATCGCAACCAGGTGGAAGGTTCGGCCGTGACCGAGCAATCGCTTCGCCGGGATGCCTGGGCCATTCCCGTGATCTATCGGCAAGGCCCCCACCTTTGGCATGTCACTTATGGCGAGGCGCGCCCCTTCCAGGCCCGGGGTCAGACGGTGGCTGACACCGGCGCCCGCATGTTCTCGGTGGGTTACGAATACGCACTGTCCAAGCGCAGCTCTGTGGCCATGAGCTATTCCACCGTCAGCAACCAGGCCCATGCGGCCTACGACTTCTGGTACCCCACCAACACCTTGCCATTGCCCTCGGGCATGGCGGGCTTTCGCTCGCAGTTCATCTACGCGGGCATCAAGCACACCTTCTGAGCGAGCCCATCACTCCTCATCACCCCTTTTCAATGAGCCAAGGAGCCCCCATGAACATGAACGACATCCCCGTCCTCCAGGGCGGCTTTGCCCCCATCGACCAGGAGCACTCGGTGGAGCTGACCGACATCGAAGGCGAGATCCCCAAGGATCTGTCGGGCATGCACGTGCGCAACGGGCCCAACCGCCGCTTTGAGGCCGCGGGCCGCTACCACTGGTTCGATGGCGACGGCATGCTGCACGCGGTGCGTTTCGAAGGCGGCAAGGCCCACTACATGAACCGTTGGGTGCAGACCGATGGCCTGCAGGAGGAACTGGCGGCCGGCCAGGCCCTGTGGCAGGGCATCAAAGACCCGCCGCGCAAGAACCGGCCGGACATGCCGATGAAGAACACCTCGAACACCGATGTGAAGTTCTACGCAGGCAAGCTGATCTCGATGTGGTACCTGGGCGGTGCGGTGTACCAGGTCAACCCCAACGACCTGTCCACCGAGGGGCGACTGGAATTCGATCCGCGACTGAAGGGCGTGCCGATTTCGGCGCACTCCAAAGTGGACGAGACCACGGGCGAGTTCCTGTTCTTTGCCTATGGCAAAGAGGCCCCCTACATGCACTACGGGGTGATGGACAGGCATCACCAACTGACCACCTTCATCCCTGTCGAGTTGCCTGGCCCCCGTCTGCCGCACGACATGGCCATCACCCCGAACTACACCATCCTGCACGACTTCCCGCTGTTCTACGACATGGACGCCTTTGCCGCGGGCCGGCACAAGCTGAAGTTCTATCACGACATGCCCTCGCGCTTTGCCGTGGTGCCACGGCACGGCACACCCGATCAGATCCGGTGGTTCGAGGCCAGCCCGACCTACATGTACCACGTCTCCAACGCCTGGGAGGAGGACGACGGCCACGGCGGCACCGAGATCGTCATGACGGGCACCCCCTTCCGCCTGCCCCGCGATGCCCGGGGCGAGATCGATGTGGCGGGCTTTCCCAAGATGCTGGCGCACCTGGAGAACGACTTCATGTTCTATGAGTGGCGCTTCAACCTGCGCACCGGGCAGACCCGCGAACGCATCATCGACGACATCATCAACCAGGAGTTTGCGGTCATCAATTCGGCGATGCAGGGCTTGAAGACGCGTTACTCCTGGAACGTGCTCATGGCCCGCCAGCGGCGCCCCGAGGAGCCCCGCTTTGCCGGTCTGGTGCGCTACGACCTGGAACGCAATGTCTGCACCACCTACCACGAAGGCACGGGCCGCTGGTTCAGCGAGGCGCCTTTCGCACCCGCAGACAACCCACAAGCCGAGGACGACGGCTACCTGGTCGGCTTCATGTGGGACGACGACCGCCAGGCTTCCTTCGTGGTGGTTTTTGATGCGCGTGACATCAGCCGCGGCCCGGTGGCCCGCATCCGCTTGCCCCACCGCGTGCCCCATGGCTTCCATGGCACCTGGGTCAGTGCGGCGCGCCTGCGCCGCGGTTATTGAGCACCTCTTAACTCAACAGGAGTAGACATGATCCTGGTTACACCCGACAAAGCAGAGAAGTACAAGGCGCAGGGCTGGTGGGGACAGCAGACCCTCTGGGACCTGTTTGAAATCCAGCGCCGTGAGCGCCCCGACGCCGAGGCAGCTGTCGATGCCTTCAACCGCACCGATTTCACGGACGGCGCACCGAGGCGCCTCACCTGGGTGCAACTGGGCCTGGAGGTGGACACCTTCTGCCGCTTGCTCATCGACGAGGGCCTGCAGCGCGACGACGTGGTGCTGGTGCAGTTGCCCAACTGCGTCGAGCAGCACGTGGTCTATCTGGCCTGCGCCCGGCTGGGGATCGTCATCACCCCGGTGCCGGTGCAGTACCGCGAACATGAGCTGTCGCAGATCCTGCGCACCAGCGGGGCCCGCACCGTGGTCACCTGTTCGCGCATCGGTCGGGGAGGCGGGGCCCATCGGGCCGCTGCGTTCTTTGACGGGTGGCTGCGGGAGGCGCATCCAGGCACCCGCCTCCTGGCCTGGGGGGCAGACCTGCCGGCGGGCGTCCGAGACATCGGGCAGGCCCTGGCGGTGCCGCTGTCCAGCGCTGATCTGGCGCGGGTCGAGCGCCGCGCCGCTGAGGCCGGTGTGACCGCCGATGATGTGTTCAGCCTCTGCTGGACATCGGGCACGGAGGCGGCACCCAAGGCCGTGCCGCGCAGTCACAACGAGTGGCTGGCCCTGCTGCCGGGGGTGATCGAGGTGGCCGAGTTGCGGCCTCACATCCGCATCCTCAACCCCTTCCCCATGATCAACATGGCGGGCATCGCCACGGCGTTCTGCACCGCGCTGCGGCTCGGGGCCACCCTGGTGCAGCACCATCCCTTCAACCTGGAGGTGTTCCTGCAGCAGGTCCGCGACGAGGCCATCGATTACACCGTGGCTCCGCCGGCCGTGCTCAACATGTTGTTGCAGAACGAGCAGTTGCTGAGCGGGATCGATTTCACACGGCTGCGGCGCATCGGGTCCGGATCAGCCCCTTTGTCCGAGTGGATGGTCAGCACCTTTGCCGAGCGCTACGGCGTGCAGATCGTCAACTACTTCGGCTCCAACGAGGGAGCCTCGCTGGGCGGGGGGGCGCTCGACATGCCCGACCCGCGCCAGCGGGCGCAGTTTTTCCCACGCGCCGGTGCCGCTCGCCGCGGGGTGCAGACCCGCCTGGTCGACCTGGACACCGAGCGCGACATCACCGAGCCCGGCCAAGCCGGTGAATTGCGTTACGACGGCCCCACGGTGTTCAGCGGCTACTTCAACGCGCCCGAATTGACGGCCAAGGCCTTTGACGCTCAGGGCTATTACAAATCGGGGGACCTGTTCGAAATCGCCGGCGACCAGGGGCAGTTCTACCGCTATGTCGGGCGCTGCAAAGACCTGGTGATCCGCGGTGGAATCAACATCTCTTCCGAAGAGATTGAAGGGCTGCTGCAGGCCTGCCCGGGTGTCAAGGAGGTGGCCGTCATCGGCGTTCCGTGCGAGACCCTGGGCGAGCGGGTCTGTGCCTGCGTCGCCCCGGTGCCCGGGCATGTGCTGACCCTGGAGGTGATCACCGATTACCTGCGCACCCAGCGCATTGCCGTCTACAAGCTGCCCGAGCATCTGATGGTGCTGCCCGAGTTGCCCCGCAACCCGGTGGGCAAGCTGCTCAAGCGGGAACTGCGTCAGCGCTTTGCGGCCTGAGTGCCATCACCCGGCCCCATGACAACCCTGTTTTGAAAGCTGCTGTGAAACCTGTCTTGTTGCTCATTCCGGGCATGCTGAACACGCCCGACATCTGGACCGATGTCCTGCCCTGGCTGCCCCCCGATCTGGACGTCCGTCTTGCCGAAGTGGCCAGCCAATCGGGGCTGGCCCAGATGGCGCAGGATGCCTGGTCGCTGCTGCATGACCTGCACCCCGATCAGCCCCTGGTGGTCTGCGGTTACTCGATGGGGGCCTGGGTCGCCTACGAGATGCTGCAGCAGCACCCGGGGCGGGTGTACGGTCTGGTTCTGCTCGGGGCCTCTGCCCAGGCGGACACGCCCGAGCTGCTGCAGGCCCGCGAGAAGGCGGTGGCCGCCATCGCGCGTGACTTCGACAAGGTGGTGGCCGGGCTCAGCCGCTATGCCAGCCACCCGCGCTTCCATGAGCAGGATGCCTGGATGGCGCGCGCACGCGAGCAGCTGCGTGCCATCGGCCCCGAGGCTGCGGCGCGACAGCACCGTCTGCTGATGCGACGCCCTGATGCCCGAGGCTTTCTGCGTGGGCTGCAGATGCCGGTGCAGGTGGTGTGCGGCGACGCCGACCTGGTGACGCCCCCCGACCTGTCGCGTGAGCTGGCGGCCTTGATTCCGGGTGCCGAGTTGTGTTGGCTGCCTGGGGCAGGGCACCTGAGTCCGTACGAGGCACCTGAGGGTGTGGCATCTGCAGTGCAGGCTTTGCTGCTGCGGGTTCGGCAGGTCCATCCCGCCACGGCCCCGCAGGCGGCCGGCATGGAGGCCCGTTGATGACACCATGGCCTTCCGAGTCGCGTCTGCCCGTGGTGGTGGCCCCGATGTTCCTGGTGTCCGGCCCTGAGATGGTGCTGGCGGCCTGCCGCAGCGGCGTGGTGGGGGCCTTCCCCACCCCCAATGCCCGTCCCATCGCCCAACTGGGCCAGTGGATGCAACAGATCACCGAGGGCCTGGCGCGGGCGCGCGACGAGCCCCACCCACACCCCCTGGGCCCGTGGTGCGCCAACCTGGTGACCCATTCATCGAACACCCGGCTGGCGCAAGACCTGGAACTGGTGGCCCGCTTCAAGCCACCGCTGGTGGTCACCGCCCTGGGCAGCCCGGCGCCGGCCCTGGCCGTGGTCCAGCGCTACGGCGGCCGGGTGCTGGCCGATGTGGTCAACCTCACACTGGCCCGCAAAGCGGTGGCGGCGGGGGCCGATGGGCTGGCCTGCATCTGTGGCGGGGCCGGCGGGCACACCGGTTCTTTGAACCCATTTGCCTTTGTCAGTGCGGTGCGCGAGTTCTTCGATGGCCTGCTGGTGGTGGGCGGCGCCATCAGCGACGGCTGGGGCGTGGCCGGTGCCTTGGCGGCTGGCGCCGACGCGGTGTACATGGGCACGCGTTTCATCGCAGTCCAGGAAAGCCTGGCGGCGCCGGCCTACAAGCAGATGCTGGTCGATGCCCAGGTGGACGACCTCATCGTCAGCGACGCGATCACCGGCACGCCGGCCAGTTGGCTCAAGCCCTCCTTGCGCGCCCATGGCCTGGACCCGGACCGGCTGCCGTCGGCGCCCGAGCGCCGCTACGACAGCCATGACAGCGGTACCCGCCAGTGGCGCGATGTCTGGGCCGCAGGCCAGGGCGTGGGCAGCATCCGGGCCATTCAGCCCTTGTCTGAGGTGGTGGACCAGATCGAGCACGAGTACCGACAAGCCTGCGGGCGCTTTCTTCAACGACAGCCAAGGAATCCGTCATGAGCGAAGCCATCTACATCCTGGGCGGCTACCAGACCGACTTTGCGCGCGCCTGGTCGCGCCAGGGGCAGGACATCTCCGACATGGTGCGTGAAGCCACGCTGGGCGCCCTGGCCGGTAGCGGCGTGGGGGCGGAGCACATCGGCAGCATCCATGTGGGCAACGCCTTTGCCGAACTGCAGCGGCAGCAGGGGCACCTGGGCGCCATGGTGGCCCAGGTGGTGCCCGAGCTGTGGGGCGTGCCCGCGATGCGCCATGAGGGCGCCTGTGCGTCCTCTTCGTTGGCCGTGCTGGCCGCCATGGCCGAGATCGAGGCCGGCCGCTACGACTGCGTGCTGGTGCTGGGCGTGGAAGAGCTCAAGAATCTGCCGGGTGACCAGGCCTCGCGCAACCAGAACGCGGCCTCCTGGCAAGGGCGGGAAGACATCGAGTGCCGCTTCATGTGGCCGGCTGCATTTGGTCTGGTGGCCCAGACCTATGCCGAGCGCTATGGGCTGGACCGCCAGTACCTCAACCGCATTGCCGAGTTGAACTACGGGAACGCCCGCCTCAACCCGCTGGCCCAGACCCGGCATTGGCAGTTCGACCCGCTGAGTTTCACCGACGACGACCAGGCCAACCCGGTGATCGAGCCTGGCAGCCGGCGCCAGGACTGTGCCCAGATCACCGATGGCGCCTGCGCGCTGGTGCTGGCCTCGGGGCGCTTTTTGCAGGCGCAGGGCCGCTCTTGCCAGGGCCTGGCGCGCATCAGCGGCTGGGGGCACCGCAATGCGGGGCTGCGCCTGCGCGACAAGCTTGAGCGCAGCCGGGGCCAGCCCTATGTGTTTGGCCACGTGCGGCAGACCATCGAGGACACCTGGCGCCGCGCGGGCATTGAAGGCATTGATGCGGTGCACGGGGTGGAGACGCACGACTGCTTCACCAGCACCGAGTACATGGCCATCGATCACCTGGGGCTCACGCCGCCCGGCCAGAGCTGGCAGGCGATTGCCGACGGCAGCATCGAGCGCGGTGGCCGCTGCCCGATCAACCTCAGCGGAGGCCTGATCGGCGCCGGCCACCCGGTGGGGGCCACCGGCGCTCGCATGCTGCTGGATGCGGCGCGTCAGGTCACCGGCCAGGCCGGGGCCTGTCAGATCGAAGGCGCCTGGCGCGTGCAGACCCTGAACATCGGGGGCTCGCTGGGCACGGTGGTGAGTTTGATGGTGGAGGTGGACTGATATGGCTGCTGTTGAACCTTTTGAAAACGCCCCGGGGTCTGGAACAGGCACGGGCACGGGCGCCATCAGCGCAGAGCATTGGAAGGTGCTGAGCCTGTCCACGCTCGGGGGCGCGTTGGAGTTCTATGAGTTCGTGGTCTTTCTGCACATGAGCCCGGTGATCAGCAAGCTGTTCTCGGCCTCGGATGTCGCGCCCTGGCTGGCCCAGTTGCAGGTGCTGGGCATCTACGCGGTGGGCTACCTGGTGCGGCCGCTGGGCGGCACGGTGCTGGCGGCCCTGGGGGACCGCATCGGGCGCAAGCGCCTGTTTGGCATCACCTTGCTGCTGATGGCCCTGGGCACGCTGGGCATCGGCCTGCTGCCCACCTATGCCCAGATCGGTGCCGCCGCGCCCATTCTCTTGCTGCTCTGCCGCACAGGTCAGGGCCTGGCCATGGGGGGCGAGTTTCCGGCTGCGGCCTCTTATGTGATGGAGACGGTGCCCGAGAACCGCATCAGTTTCGCCATCGGCTTGTTGACGGTGGGCTTCGGCCTGGGGTCATTGCTGGCGGCGGGTGTGATCCTGCTGCTGTCCAGCCAGTTGCCGCAAGCCGACTACCTGGGCTGGGGTTGGCGCGTGCCGTTTCTGGCGGGCGGCTTGTTCGGCCTGTTCTCGGTCTACCTGCGGCGCAGCGTCAAGGAGTCGCCCGTGTTCTTGCAGATGGCCCAGGCTGCCCATTCGGCGCAACGGCTGCCGTTCTCGGCCTTGTTCACGCGCTACCGGCGCGAGTTGCTGGTGGCCATCGGCCTGGCGTTGGTGTCGGGGGGGCTGATCCAGACGGTGCAGCTCTACCCGGTGGCGTACTTCCAGGTCGAGATGCAGTGGCCCCGGGCCTTGATGAGTTCCGCCCAGATGGGGCTGACGGCCAGTGCGATGGTCTTCACGCTGCTGACCACGGCGGCCGCGGACCGCTTTGGCAGCGCACGGGTGATCATCGCCTTTGCCGTGCTCAACATCATCGGCCTTGTGTGGTTCTATGCCCAGGTCACGCCCGAGACGGTGTTTTGGGCCTGGTCTGCCATCGGGGCACTCAACGCTGGCCTGGTGCCGGTGGTTCTGGCGCCCATGGCCCGGTTGTTTCCGGCCCCCTTGCGCATCACCGGCATCGCCGCCAGCTACAACCTGGCCCAGGCCATCGCGGGTGGCGCATTGCCTGTGTTGATGGGCAGCCTGTCGCACCACTGGCCCAGCGCCCTGTGGGGCGTGCCTGCGGTGCTGTGCCTGGCTGCCATGGTGTGTGCGCCGTTGGCGCAAGGCCTGCAAAAGCCGGTGGCGTCTGTGTGAGCCCCTGAAGCCGGTTGCTTCGGCCGCCGCGCGTCTGCTTGTCTGTGTTCTGTGCTCCTGTGATGGCCCGTCAGCGGGCAGGGGCGGGTAGGGGCGGGGAGGGTGCAAGGTGTTGTGCTTGCTTGGCTCGCTGATGGCCTTGGGCGCCCCCGGTCCGCATTCGCCAGCGGTTGATTGGTTGGGATGGTCGGTGATTTCAAACGCAAGGGCTGTCGACAAATGTCGGCATTTGCGCCCTTGGCCCTGGCGCTGGCCAAGCCGGGCTTAAATTGCCGCAGGCTCTGGCGGTCTGGTCTGAGTCTTCACCCACCGCCCCCCTCCGACATCCCCCACACACCTCCTGAAAGCCCCTGATGAACACCTGCGCCAAGGGCCACCACAGGCAAGCACAAGCCCCTGGGCTCGCTGTCTTGCGGATCTTGGGCTGCGGCCAGCCCTGCGGCGGCTGCTCAGGCCGCCTCGCCACCCCATGAAGCCCCTGCTGCACCTGTTGCTGCGAGGCCATGCCACGCGCAAGCACCGCCTGATGACCCTGCTGGGCTTGCTGGTGGCGCTGGAGTTTTTTGAGAACGTGATGTTTGTGTTCTCGTCCGCCCACGTCATGGGGGGGCTTGCCGCCGCGCCGGCCGAGTTTGTCGGAGCTCAGGCTGCCTATGCCGTTGGCAGCCTGCTGGCCATCGTGCTGCAGCAGCGCCTGGTGCAGCGCTGGGGCTATCGGCGCGTGCTGAGCGTCTCCTTGGGCCTGTTTGCGCTGGGTCTGCTGGGCTGCTCGGCCAGTGGCAGCTTGCCGCAACTGGCGCTGGCCCGGGGGGTGCAGGGCCTGGGTGGTGGCGCGTTTTTCACCGCCGCCCGGGTCTTGGTGCTGCTCTTGTTTGCCCCTGTTGACCGACCCCAGGCCATGCGCCGTTTCATGGTGCTGATGATGTCGGCCACGGCCTTGGCCCCTTGGTGCGCCGCCAGCCTGATCGAGCGCTGGGGGTGGGCCTCGGTGTTCGTGGGCGTGTTGCCGGCGGTGCTGGTGGTGGCCCTGGGCCTGTGGCGCTGGTTGCCCGATTCGGTGGGCCGTCAGCCTGGCGGGCCGGCCGCGGACCTGGCCTCGTGGCGCAGCATGGTGGGGCCCCTGCTGTGTTTTGCGCTGGCGGCCCTGTGTCTGCAGTGGGGCTTCTCCGAAGCCCGCCTGGATGTGTTGGCCCACCCGCTGAGGCTGGCTTTGTTGGGCTTGGCTGGCGCGGGCTTGCTGGTGGGGTTCCTGTGGCATCAATGGCGTCACCCCACGCCCTTGCTGCACCTGCGCCAGCTCAACAGCCCGGTGTACCTGGTGGGGCTGGGCCTGTACTTTGTGCACTACTTTCTGTCGAACTTCGCGGCCTACCTCTTTCCCATCTATGCCGAGCGCGGCCTGGGCCTGCCCTTGACCACCACGGGTGCGCTCAACAGCCTGGCCGGTGTGACCAGTCTGGTGGTGGCCTGGGCCTACATCCGTTGGGCTGGCCGGCTGCCGCACAAGCGGCCGCTGATGCTGGCCGGCCTGCTGTCGCTGGCCTTGTGCGCATGGGGCTTGGCCAGCCAGCCGGCCGGGGTGTCGGTGGGCGCCTTGCTGCCGGCCCTGCTGCTGAAGGGCGTTTTCGGGGTGCTGCTGGTGCTGCCTGTGGCCGGCCTGACCTTTCGAGAGCTTGGCGACCACGGTTTTGCCCACGGCTACCAGGGCAAAAACCTGATGCGCCAGATGGCCAGTTCAGGGGCCAGTGCCGTGGCCGCCGTGATGTTGCAGAACCGCCAGTTTGCGCTGCACGATGAACTGCTGGTCGGGCTGAGCCCGGATCGCCCGGGTGTGAGCCACTGGATGGCGAGCATGGCCGGGGCCCTGCAGGCCCGAGGCTTCAGCCCTGAGCAGGCCCACTTGGGCGCGCTGGCCCAACTGTCGGCCTTGCTCGACAACCAGGCCCTGCTGCTGGCCTGCGAAGACCTGTACCGCCTGTTGGCGGCCATGGCCTTGCTGGCGGCCCTGCTGGTGGCCTGGCAGCGGCGCTTGCCGTGACCGATTGGCCTGAGCGCTGCGCTCAGCCCCTGAAGCGCTTGCGCGTCAGCGCCAGGGCCAGCCAGAAGGCGGCCACGGTGTAGCCGCACAGCACGGCACCGTGGCGCAGCGCGTGTTCGGGCCAGCGGTCCATGAACAGGGGGCGCACCAGTTCGACGGCATTGGTCAGCGGCAGCCACTCGGAGGCCAGGCGCACCAGCTCGGGCAACTGCTCGCGCGGAAAGAAGATGCCCGACAGGAACATCATCGGCGTCAGCACCAGGGTGAAGTAGTAGGTGAAGAAGTCGTAGCCCTTGGCCAGGGCATTGAAGATCAGCGCGATGCTCGAGAACATGGCCCCCACGCCCAGCAGCACGCCCCAGGCCAGCAGCAGCTTGGGGCTGTGGCTGATGCCCAGCGCCAGCATCACGCCCATGATGGCCGTGACCGTGAACAAGGCCTTGAAGGCGGCCCACAGCATCTCGGCCAGCACCACGTCGTCCAGGCCCACGGGGGCGTTCATGATGCCGTCCCAGGTCTTTTGCACGTGCATGCGCGAAAACGCCGAGTACAGGGCCTCGAACGAGGCCGCGTTCATCGCGCTCATGCAGATCGAGCCGCTGGCCAGGAACAGGATGTAGGGCACCTGGGTGTCGCCGTCGGGGCCATGCACCGTGATCTGCCCCACCAGGGCCCCCATGCCGTAGCCGAAGGCCACCAGCCACATCAGCGGCTCGGCAATGTTGCCCACCAGGCTGGGGATGGCCAGCTTGCGCCACACCAGCAGGTTGCGCAGGAACACGGGCCACCAGCGGGTGGACAGGCTGGGCGCCCGCCACACCGAGGGCGGGGGCGGGTAGCTGAGGGGGGTGGGATCGGTGATGGGGCTGGACATGATCGGTGGCAGAAAAATCGGGGGCGGGGGGCAGGGTAGGGCAGGGCCGGGGGGCTGACGGCGTTCATTGACGGCGTTCAGCCGCCCTCGCGGATCTGCCGGCCGGTGAGCTTGAGGAACAGGTCTTCCAGGTTGGCCGGGCGGTGCAGGGTGCGCAGGGCAGGCTCCTGGGCCAGGGCGGCCAGCAGGGGCTGGGCCTGGTGGGTGTAGAAGAACACCGTCTCGCCGCTGACCTCGGTGCGGCTGGCCAGGGCGGCCAGGGGGCCTTGGGCCACGGCGGTGGCGCCGGCGCCATACACCTCGACCACCTCGGGCTCCAGGTGCTCGGCAATCAGCTGGCGAGGGGCGCCTTCGGCGATCTTGCGGCCATGGTCCAGCACCAGCAGGCGGTGGCACAGGCGCTCGGCCTCGTCCATGAAGTGGGTGGTCAGCAGGATCGACTTGCCCTGCTGCATCAGGCGCTGCAGGCGCTCCCACATCAGGTGGCGGGCCTGCGGGTCGAGCCCGGTGGTGGGCTCGTCCAGCATCAGCAGGCGCGGGTTGTTGACCAGGGCGCGGGCCAGGCTCAGGCGCCGCTTCATGCCGCCCGACAGCTCGCCGGGCTTGGCGTCGGCCTTGTGCGACAAGGCGGCAAACTCCAGCAGTTGCGGCCCGCGCTCGAGCATGGTGCGCCGCGGGATGCCGAAGTAGCGCCCGTACACGATCAGGTTCTCCAGGCAGCTGAAATCGGGGTCCAGGGTGTCGAACTGGGTCACCACGCCGAGCTGGGCCTTGATGGCCAGCGCCTGCGCCGGCATGGTCAGCCCGAAGGCGCGGATGCCTCCGGCGTCGGGCGTCACCTGGCCCAGGCACATGCGGATGGTGGTGGTCTTGCCGGCGCCATTGGGCCCGATCACGCCCAGGCATTCGCCGGGTGCGATGGCAAAGGACAGCTGGTCGACCACGGTGGTGTCGCCATAGCGTTTTTGAAGGCCTTGGGCCTCGAACAGGGGCTCTTGCATGGGGGCATTGTGGCCCAGTCGGGGCTCCGGCGCGTGTCTGCGCCGTGACCCGGCCCCGGGGCTGAATAAAATGGCAGGTTACGTTCCATCAACTTCCAGGGGCCAACTTGTCCGACCGTCTAGTGGTGCTGCCGCAGTACCTGATTCCCAAGCTGGCCCTGACCCGATTTGCCGGCTTTGTCGCCAGCGCCCGGGCCGGCGCCCTGACGCACTGGATCATCCGCCGCTTTGTGGCCCGCTACGGCGTGGACCTGTCTGAAGCCCAGCTCAGCCAGCCCAGCGATTACGCCAGCTTCAACGAGTTCTTCACCCGCCCGCTGCGCGAGGGGGCCCGCCCCCAGGCCGATGCGGCTTATGTGTGCCCGGTTGATGGCGCCATCAGCCAGTTCGGGCGCATCGAACGCGACCAGATCTTCCAGGCCAAGGGCCATTCGTACAGCACCCAGACCCTGGTGGGCGGCAATGCCGCGCTGGCGCGCCAGTTCGACGACGGCGAGTTCGCCACCCTGTACCTCAGCCCGCGTGACTACCACCGCATCCACATGCCCTGCACCGGGCGGCTGCTGCGCATGATCCACGTGCCTGGCGACCTGTTCTCGGTCAACCCGGCCACGGCGCGCGGCATTCCGGGCCTGTTCGCCCGCAACGAGCGCGTGGTCTGCGTGTTCGAGGACGAGGCCCGCCGCCCCTTTGTGCTCACCCTGGTGGGCGCCACCATCGTGGGCAGCATGGCCACCGTGTGGCACGGCGTGGTCAACCCGCCGCGCCCGGGCACGGTGCGCGAATGGCGTTACGACACGCAAGAGGTGGTGATCGCCAAGGGCGCCGAGATGGGCCGCTTCCTGCTGGGCTCCACGGTGGTGATGCTGTTCCCCAAAGACACGCTTGCGTTCAACCCCGACTGGGCCCCGGCCCGCGCCATCCGCATGGGCGAGGCCATGGGCCACAGCGCCGCCAGCCCGGCTTGATCGCGCCCCTTCAGTTTCTGTTTTCAAACCCCTACCTGCGCACAGCGCCCCAGAACCATGACCACTCTCGGCACCCCCTTGTCGGCCTCGGCCACCAAAGTCATGCTGCTCGGCTCCGGCGAGCTCGGCAAAGAAGTCCTGATCGCATTGCAGCGCCTGGGCGTCGAGACCATCGCGGTCGACCGCTATGAGAACGCCCCGGGCCAGCAGGTGGCCCACCACGCCCGCACCATCACCATGAGCGATCCGGCCCAGCTCAAGGCCTTGATCGAAGCCGAGCGCCCGCACCTGGTGGTGCCCGAGATCGAGGCCATCGCCACCCCCATGCTCGAAGAGCTGGAGGCCGCCGGCGTGGTGCGCGTGATCCCCACCGCCCGTGCCGCCCGCCTGACCATGGACCGCGAGGGCATTCGCCGCCTGGCCGGTGAAACCCTGGGCCTGCCCACCAGCCCCTACCAGTTCTGCGATTCGCTGGCCGAGCTGCAGGCGGCCATTGATGCAGGCATCGGCTACCCCTGCATCGTCAAGCCGGTGATGAGCAGCTCGGGCAAGGGCCAGAGCAAGATCGACGGCCCGGCCGATGTGCAAAAGGCCTGGGACTACGCCATGGCTGGCGGCCGCGTGAGCCACGGCCGCGTGATCGTCGAAGGCTTCATCGACTTCGACTACGAAATCACCCAGCTCACCGTGCGCTCGGTGGGGGCCGACGGCCAGATCGTCACCAGCTTCTGCGACCCCATCGGCCACGTGCAGGTCAGCGGCGACTACGTGGAAAGCTGGCAACCCCATCCCATGCACCCGGCCGCACTCGAAAAATCGCGCCAGATCGCCCAGGCCGTCACCGACAACCTGGGCGGTCAGGGCCTGTTCGGCGTGGAGCTGTTCGTCAAGGGCGATCAGGTCTGGTTCAGCGAGGTCAGCCCGCGCCCGCACGACACCGGCCTGGTCACCCTGTGCACCCAGCACCAGAGCGAGTTCGAGTTGCACGCCCGCGCCATCCTCGGCCTGCCGGTGGACACCAGCCTGCGCAACCCCGGCGCCAGCGCCGTGATCTACGGCGGCGTCGAGGCCCAGGGCATCGTGTTCGACGGCGTGGACGAGGCCCTGGCCATCCCCGGCACCGACCTGCGCCTGTTCGGCAAGCCCGAGAGCTTCGTCAAGCGCCGCATGGGCGTGGCCCTGGCGCGCGGCACCGACACCGATCAGGCCCGCGCCACCGCCAAGCTGGCCGCCTCCAAGGTCAAGCCGCGGGTGGCTTGAGCGGGCTGGGCAGGTCCGATCAAGATCAGGCACACCCGCGATGAACGAGACAGAGATCCGTCAGCGTCTGATCGAACGCCTGCGGCGCCAGGCGCAGGGGTCTTCGGCAGCCTTCATCTCTGAGTTGTGCATCGACCGCTTCGAGCGCCGTGTTGACCTGGTACAGGTCGGGGCCCGTCTGGCGGCCTTCGAAATCAAGAGCGACCGAGACCGCCTGACCCGGCTGCCGGGGCAACTCGACAGCTATTGCCGTTTTTTTGAACGTGTCACGGTGGTGTGCACCTTGCGGCACCTGGCCGCTGTGCAGTCACAAGCCCCGGCTGAGGTGGGGCTTTGGACAGTGGATGCCGAGCAGGGCTTCAAGGTGGTGCGCTCACCGCGCCTGTTGCGGGGCCAGCGGCTCGAAGATTGGTTGAGTTTTCTGCCCGTGCCTGAGCTGCGTCGCCTGTTGCGATCCCAAGATCGGCCTGTGCACGGAACCCGAGAGGCCTTGCTTGTCCAGGCCAGCACCCTGCCCAAGACCTTGGTGCGGGCCCAGGTGCTGAACAGCCTGCGTGCCCGTGAAGATCGATTGGCGCCAAGACGGGCTCAGCAACTCGCCGTGGCCGAGGCCCGCCAAGGCAGACTCGTGGCACCCACCCCCGAGGCCCGTCTGCAGGCCTTTCTCAGTCGCTTCGCCGTGCCGGCGCAGGCCTTGGTCAGACAGGTTTCAGGGGCTCATTCATCGTCGTCCGTTTGATCGATGGCTTGCAGCAGGCGCTGAGACAGGCTCAACTGCCGCGCAAGGTGGAGATTGACACGCACGGCGATCCACGACACAGGAGCGACCCCGTGCGGATGGCCCTGAGCTGCCTGCAGAATCATGTCCTCACCCCACAGACCCCGCGTGCCCAGGCTGGGGTCAGAGGCCGCGATGGCTTGTGCTGCAATGATGTAGCCCTGGCGAGAATGATCTTTCGGGCTGCGTGCGAACTCCCAGCTCAACTCCCCAGGGTAGTCGACACGGGCTGCCCAGCGCATGGCGCTCGATTCATCGTAGACCACCGAGTGGATTGACCCATGATCACCGTAGCCCACCACGGCATGGCCGCCGATGCGTGCGTGCAATTCACGCTCCAGGATGTCGATGGTTCCCGCGCTTTGAGTGGGGTCGGCAAATGGCAGGACCGAGGCCGGAAAACTGGTCGAACTGACCACGATCAACAGGTTCGGAAAGGCTGATCGAAGGTGGTTGATCGTGAGCAGTGTGGCTTGAACGTACGTTGGCAACGCTGCGCGGATGAACTGGGCATCGATGAAGACAATTGCGCGTGCTGGATCGTCCATGGCGCTGAGGGCCTGGATGACCAACGGGGGATGATGCTCAAAGTCCGTGATTCGGAAGGCCACCTGGCCGGCCTGCTGTTCCAGCCCACGTGCCTGTTGCAGCCAGTCACGCAATGAGGCCTCTGGGTGGGTTTGAAGTACCGGTAGGGCTTGGGGCCAATCCTTGACGAAGTCTCGCCAAGCTTTGAAACCGTGCTGCGGGCTGCGCAAGCGCTGTTGGACATCGGGAAGATGGGTGAGGTCCTGGGTCAGATCCAGGCAGTAGGGTGCGCCGGCCATGACCTGGGCCGCTTTCTCGGCGCCTTTGGAGAAGTCTGTGGCTTTGGGCCACCTGCCCAGGGTCAGCATGGGCAGCATGGCCTGTTTTTGTTCCGGACGGAGGTGTTCCAGGCCTTTGAGTTCAGCCTGCCGCGTCCGGAGCATCGGGAAGTAGGGATATCGGTCCAACGCAATCATCGAATGCCTCCATGAATTCGATGATTGTTGGGTGTTGCCTTGGACTCTGCCCTGCCGTTCGATGGCCGGCTGGAGCGTTCCGATGACAGCTGTTTCCTGGTGTTATTTCAATCCGCCTCACCCCAGCTTGCGGTACAGCGTTTGCCGGCTGATGCCCAGTTGCCGGGCGGCGGCCGAGAGGTTGCCGCGGGCGTTCTGGATCGCCTGCTGCACGGCGGCGCGGGAGATGTCGGCCAGCTTCTGATCGGGGCCCATCGAGGGCGCCATCGCCGTGGGGGGCGTGGCGAGTGCTGGGCTTGATGCGGGCGCTGCCTGGGGGCCGGCGGCGGGGCGCAGCAAGGCCAGCATGTCGTCGGGCAGATGGGGCCAGTCGACGGTGGTCTCGCCGGCGTCCAGCAGGGCGATGGCGGTGCGCAGCACGCTGGCGTATTGGCGCAGGTTGCCGGGCCAGGGGTAGGCGGCCAGGGCCTGCAGCAGATCGGGGGTGATGTCCAGCGGGGGCTCGCCGCCGAGTTCGCGCAGCAGTTTGCGGGTCAGGGCCTCGAAGTCGCTGCGCTGGCGCAGGGGTGGCAGGATCAGGGTCAGGCCGTTGAGGCGGTAGTACAGATCGGCCCGGAAGCGGCCGGCCTCGGCCGCCTCGCGCAGGGGCTGGTGGGTGGCGCAGATCAGCGCAAAGTCGACCGCCACCGCAGCGCCGCCGCCCAGGGGGCTGACCTGGCGCTCTTGCAGCACGCGCAGCAGCCGGGTCTGCAGGGCCAGGGGCATGTCGCCGATCTCATCCAGGAACAGGGTGCCGCCGTCGGCCTCGCGCAGGCGGCCCAGGCTGCCCTCCTTGCGCGCGCCGGTGAAGGCCCCGGGGCTGTAGCCGAACAGCTCGGACTCGATCAGGTGCTCGGGCAGGGCGGCGCAGTTGATGGCCACAAAGGGGCGGTGGCGCCGCGGCGAGCTGTCGTGCACGGCGCGGGCGAACAACTCTTTGCCCACGCCCGATTCACCATGCAGCAACAGGGGGATGGGCTTGCCGCAGACGCGCCGGGCCTTGTCGGCAATGGCTCGCCAGGCGGCGTCGCCGGTGTCCAGTTGGGCCAGGGCGTCTTGCTCGGGGGGCGTGGCCGGGCCGGTGCTGCGCCGCGGTGCCGTTGTGGAGCGCATCGCCACGCGCTGTCCGGGCTGGGCGCGCACCAGGGCGTGCAGCACCGAGCCGTCCTTGCGGTGCAGCACCAGGGGGCTGTCGTGCTGGCTGGCGGCGCGGGCCAGCAGGGTGTCGATGCGGGTGTCCAGCACGCGCGCGATCGGGGTGGCGCCGATGTCCTGGTGGCGCAGGCCCAGCCAGGCCAGGGCCTGCCGGTTGGCGCCCATGATCCAGCCATCCTCGGACAGCGCGACCACGCCTTCGGCCAGGGTGCCGATGCCGTGCGCCTGGGGGTGCAGGTGCAGGCAGGTGCTGTGGCGGCAGGTCGTGGCGAACAGGCGGTTTTCGATCATGCGTGCCGCGGTGTTGACCAGGCCCAGGGTGTGCGGGTGGTGGCTGCGCTGATCGCCCGAGATGTCGAGGATGCCCAGCAGCTCGCCGGTGGCCGAGACGATGGGCGAGGCAGCACAGGTCAGGAAGTCGTTGCGCTCCAGATAGTGTTCGGGGCCGTGGATCTCGATGCCGCAGGCCTCGGCCAGGGCAGTGCCGATGGCGTTGGTGCCGCGCTGGCTTTCGTGCCAGCAGGCCCCGGCCTGCAGGGCCACGCGCTCGGCCTTGCCCAGAAAATCGGCGTCCCCCAGGGTGTGCATCAGCGTGCCATGGCGGTCGGCCAGCACCACCATGCTGTGGCTGTGGCGCACCTGCTCGAACAGGTACTCCATCACCGGTTGCGAGTGGTTGATGAGGTCGATGTTGCAGGCCAGCGACTGGCGCAGCTCGCTGCCGCTCAGGTGGTCCACATGGTGCATGCCGCTGGCAGGCGTGAGGCCCGCCGCCAGGCTGCGCTGCCACGAGCGGGCCACGCGCTCATCCACCGCTTCCAGCGGCAGGGTGCCACCTTGCTGCAGGCGCAGCCGGGCCTCGCGCAGCACAGGGCCGGGTACGGGATGCGTGGTCGCCATGGTCATCTGTCTCCTGGGCGCTTGCAGCGCTTCTGGACTGGGAGTTTAGGCGGTGTGACAGCGGGTGTGACAACGCCAGGGTTTGCGCGGGCCAAGTGTTCCACTTTTGGACAGGTGTCTTGGGATGCAACGTCCGCAAGTTGTCCGCGGGCATTGCTTCTTGACGCATGGCAAGGCCGTCCTGGCCGTTTCATGAGGCTTCGGGTTTGTCCTTAAGCGTTGGAAAAAATCATTGTCAATCAAGGGCTTGCGGTTCGGGTGGGCAGGCATTTGCGGGGTCTTGGCACGCTCTCGGCACCCGGTGGCACAGCTCTTGAGAAGCAGTGCTGTCCGCCAGGCATGGGCCGGCGACTTTTTTCTGACAACAGCTGGAGACACGCATGATTTACGCTGCACCCGGCGCCGCTGGCGCCAAGATCGTCTACAAACCCCGCTATGACAACTTCATCGGTGGCCAATGGGTGCCGCCGGTCAAGGGCCAGTACTTTGACGTGATCACCCCGATCTCGGGTGCCGTCTACACCCAGGCTGCCCGTTCGAGCGCCGAAGACATCGAACTGGCCCTGGATGCGGCCCATGCCGCTGCCGACAAGTGGGGCAAGACGCCCGCCGCCGACCGCGCCAACATCCTGCTGAAGATCGCCGACCGCCTGGAAGCCAACCTCGAGCTGCTGGCCTACGCCGAGACCGTGGACAACGGCAAGCCGATCCGCGAAACCCTGAACGCCGACATCCCGCTGACCGTCGACCACTTCCGCTACTTTGCCGGCTGCGTGCGGGCCCAGGAAGGCGCCCTGAGCGAGATCGATGAAAACACCGTGGCCTATCACCTGCACGAGCCCCTGGGCGTCGTGGGCCAGATCATCCCCTGGAACTTCCCCATCCTGATGGCGGCCTGGAAGCTGGCCCCGGCCCTGGGCGCTGGCAACTGCGTGGTGCTCAAGCCCGCTGAATCCACCCCCATCAGCCTGCTGGTGCTGGTCGAACTGATTGCCGACCTGCTGCCCCCGGGCGTGCTCAACATCGTCAACGGCTTTGGCCGCGAAGCCGGCATGCCGCTGGCCAGCAGCCGCCGCATCGCCAAGATCGCCTTCACCGGCAGCACCAGCACCGGCCGCGTGATCGCCCAGGCTGCGGCCAACAACCTGATCCCGGCCACCCTGGAGCTGGGCGGCAAGTCGCCCAACATCTTCTTTGCCGACGTGATGGACAAGGACGACTCCTTCCTGGACAAGGCCATCGAAGGTCTGGTGCTGTTCGCCTTCAACCAGGGCGAAGTCTGCACCTGCCCCTCGCGCGCCCTGATCCACGAATCGATCTACGACAAGTTCATGGAGCGCGTGCTCCAGCGCGTGGCCGCCATCGTGCAAGGCAACCCGCTGGACACCGACACCATGATCGGTGCCCAGGCCAGCAAGGAACAGCTCACCAAGATCCTGTCGTACCTGGATCTGGGCAAGCAAGAAGGCGCCGAAGTGCTGTCCGGTGGCGGACAAGCCCACCAGGCCGGTGACCTGGCCGGTGGCTACTACGTGCAGCCCACGCTGTTCAAGGGCCACAACAAGATGCGCATCTTCCAGGAAGAAATCTTTGGCCCGGTGCTGGCCATCACCACCTTCAAGGACGAAGCCGAAGCCCTGGCCATTGCCAACGACACCCTGTACGGCCTGGGTGCCGGCGTGTGGAGCCGCAACGGCAACGTGGCCTACCGCATGGGCCGCGCCATCAAGGCGGGCCGTGTGTGGACCAACTGCTACCACGCCTACCCGGCGCACGCGGCCTTCGGCGGCTACAAGGAATCGGGTATCGGCCGTGAAACCCACAAGATGATGCTGGACCACTACCAGCAGACCAAGAACCTGCTGGTCAGCTACAGCGAGAACAAGCTGGGCTTCTTCTGATCCGGCTGACGCTGGATTGAAACTTCTCTCTCCTTGACGCGCCCCGTCACCCGGCCCTGGCCGGGTGCCCGGGCGCTTTTTGTTTCGTGACACGGAGGTGTTCCATGGTCGACAAAGTGATCGCCACGCCCGCGGCGCTGGCGCTGATCGAGCAACTGCGCGCCGAGCACGGCAGCTTCTTTTTTCATCAGTCGGGCGGTTGTTGCGACAACAGCGCGGCCAATGCCTACCTGCCCGGCGAGCTGACCCTCGGCGCGGGCGATGTGTACCTGGGCGAGATCGGCGGCATCCCGTTCTACATCGGCGCCAACCAGTACGAGTACTGGAAGCACACCCAGCTCATCATCGACGTGATCGAGGGCCACGGCGGCACCTTCTCGCTCGAGGGGCCCACGGGAAAGGCGTTTCTCACGCGCTCGCGCGTGTTCACCGACGCCGAGGCCGCCGAACTGGGGCTGTGAGCGTTGATGCGGGGGCTGTGCGGGGGGGCTTGGGTGCCCCCGGGGCTCAAGCCGTCTTGCGCACCCAGCCCTGCAGCAGCACGCCTGCCAGCAGGGCGCACAGGGCGGCGCCTTGGGCCAGTGCGTCAAAGCCGTGCTGGGTCAGCACCCAGCCCCCGCCGAACGAACCCAGGCTGACCGCCAGGTAGGTGGTGCAGCTCAGGCAGGCCATGGCCAGGCCGCGTGCGCGCTCGGACACCTGGGTGACCAGCGTGGCGGTGCCGGTCTGGGCCAGCCCCTGCAGCGCCCCCCAGCACAGCATGGCGGCTGCCAGGGTGGTGGGGTGCCTGGTGGCCGGGGCCAGCACCAGGAGCAGGCAGGCCAGCAGCAGCAAGGCCCCGCGCAGCACCTGGGTCTTGCCAAAGCGGTCGAGCACGCTGGCGTTGAGGGTGCTGGCCATCAGGCCCAGCCCATAGCAGGCCACGAACAAGGCGAAGCCACCGCTGCCCAGTTGCAGCCGGGCCTGCACCGTCACCCCGAGAAAGGTGTAGACCCCGTAGAAGCTCAGCATGTCGAAGAAGTTCAGGGCCAGCAGCGGCAGCGCGGCGCGGTCCAGCCGTGGGCGGCTGGCAGAGCCCGAACCCGAGGCCCGGGTCGTGTCCGCTGGGCTGGCTGGCGCTGCTGGGCGCGGCAAAGGGGCGGCCGGCATGCGGTTCACCCGCCAGGCCGCCACCGCCGCCAGCAGCGCCACGGCCACAAAGGCCAGGCGCCAGCCCCACCACTGGGCGATCAGCCCCCCGACCGGGATGCCCAGGGTGAGGGCCAGTGACCAGCCGGCCATCACCCGGCCCATGGCCCGGGCCCGGTCGGCAAAGGCGGTGCAGTCGCCCACATAGGCGTAGCAGGCCGGCAAAAAGGCGCCTGCCGCCGCGCCGCACAATGCCCGCGCGGCCACCAGCGCGCCCAGGCTGTTGGCCAGGGCGCACAGCAGCCCCGCCAGCACGAACAGACCCAGCGCAGCCCGCAACAGGGTCAGCCGCGGCACCCGGTCGCCCCACAGGCCCACGATGGGGGCGGCCCCCGCCAGCGCCAGCCCGTAGGCCGAGACGGCCCAGCCAGCCTGGGCCGGGCTGGCTTCAAAGGTGCTGGCCAGGTCGCCCAGCACGGGTGAGATCACCAGGCCCTCGACGCCGATGGCCGTGACCCCCAGCGTCAAGCCCAGCAGGGCCCAGGGCTGCAAGGGGGCGGGTGCGCCCTGGCCGTCACCGTCACCGTGGACTGGGCCGTGGCCGGTGTTGCCCATGCCGCCGCTCACGGTCGGGCCTCCGCTGGGCCAGGCGCCGAGCGCGTGTCCAAGGGTGCTTGGTGCACAAAGCAGATCCAGGGCATGGCCAGTTTGGGTCGCAGCTCGCGCACCACGTTCAGGCCGAAGTGGGCGGCGCACAAGGCATTGGTGATGCAGGCCGAGGGCTCGGGTGCGGCCAGCAACAGCCGACAGGCCTCGGCGTTCGAGCCGGCCTGCCGGGCCTGTGCCCAGCTCAGGCCCAGTTCGGGCAGCAAGGGGGCCACCGCGGCGTGGTGAATCAGCTGCTGCAGTCGCGGTGCTGCGGGCCCTGCGCCAGTGGCCAGCACCAGGGCCGGGATGGGCATGATGAACACCTGGCTGGCGCTCAGCGCCGCGTCCATGATGAAGGTGTTGAGCCGGGGGTAGGCGGCCGGCACCAGCAGCGCGTCGGCCTGGCCGGTGCGCAGCAGTTCGCGGGCGGCCTCGAACGAGGCGCAGCCGACGGTCTCGCGGGCACCGCCCCAGCGCCGGGCGATGTGCATGCTGCAGGTCAGCTCGGCACCCTCGTCACCCAGGGTGGCCAGGCGGCGGTGCAGCGGCCCGGTGATGGGCAGCCCGGCAACGGGCGCTGTGGCGGACCGGAAGGCGGCGTTGGCTGCCGGTGGGGGGCGGTGCTGGGGGGCAAGGGCCCGGGCAGCGGGGGCTGGGGTGTGCATGGGGTGTCTCCCTGGGCTGGTGCCCTGGCCCACCGTGGGCCGGGCGGCTGGGGAGCAGTGTTGTCAGGGGCGCCGACCCCGGTCTTGAATATTCTTGCGGGAGCGGTTAACCGGGCGGGTTCGAGGGGGTCAGCGGCCAGGCCATGCCATGGCCTGGTAGTGCCGCGGGTAGTGGCGGGGCGTCACTCCCCTGTACTTCTTCATTTCACGTGTGAGATGGGCCTGGTCCGCATAGCCGCAGTGTGCGGCCACCTGGCCGGCCGGGATCGCCTGCAGCAACAGGTCTTCTGCTTGCTGCAGGCGCATCTGGTTGCGGAAAAACACCGCCCGCATGCCAAATCTGTGCTGAAAGGCCCGGCTGAAGGCCGTCGGGCTCAGTTGCAGGCCCCGGGCACCCTGGGCCAAGGTGGGCTGGCATTGCGTGGCTTCCAGCCAGGCGCGCAGTTCGGGGCGCTGCAGTGGGTGGGGTGCCAGTCTGTGCCCATCGGCCCTGCCCAGGCCTGCGCCCAGCACGCTGTGGGCCATGCGCAGGGCGGTGCCCAGGTCCTGCTGTGCCAGGGCCCGGGCCAAGGGCATGGCCAGCGGGTGCTTGGGCAGCACCGGCTCACCCCGCCAGACTGGCCCGGTCGAGGCCTCAGTGAGGGACGTGTGAGCGGGCGCGGATGGGGATTCCGACCGACACAGGTCCGACTCGTTCAGGTACAGGGCCTGGTAGCGGGTGCCTTCGCTGCTCAGGGCCTGATGGATCTGGAACGGGGCGATCACCACCAGATCGCCAGGGTGCGCGGTGCAGGTCTGCCCCGCGCATTGGAAGTGGCAGGCCCCATGGGTGATGGCCGCCACGAAGAACTGCTCATGGAAATGAGGCTCAAAGCGGTGCGCGCCGATGTCCCAGTGCAAGGCCAGGGCATGGCTCGCGGGTGGTCCGGCTCTGGCGGGTACGGTGGGGACGTTGGGCAGTGGGGGCGGGTGGGCGTGCGGGCTGACGGGCATGGCAAGGTCCTGTGGCGTCATCGCAGCCTAGCAAAGGACCGGCCGGCCGTGCTGGCGCCTGGTCGGCGCCAGCGGGCCTCAAGGCAGCAGGGCGGGCAGCTGCTGGTCGAACTGGCTGCGTTGTTCGGGGCGCAGCAACTCATCGAGCTGGCGGGCCGAGTTCAGCAAGGCGTCCAGCAGGGTCTGGCGGCGGTGTGCGTCGTTGGCGCGGCGCTCCAGGGCTTGCAGGGCGGTTTCCTCGGTGTTCGCGTAGCGGCTGCGGAACACCTCGGCGGCCCAGTCGCCGGCCTTGCGCTGGAAGGTGTTCCAGGCCGCGTTCTGGGCGCCCTCCAGTTGCAGGCGCAGGCGCAGCGTGACCAGTTGGTCGGCAAACTGGTTCAGGCGGGCGGTGGGGCTCACAAAGCCTTCGGCTCGGGGGCTGGCAGCGGGTTCGCTGCCCGGGCCGGCGTCGCGGCCACCACCGCCCCCCATGCCACCGCCCATTCCTCCCCCCATGCCGCCCATCTGGGCGTGCGCGGTGGCGCCTGCCAGCCACAGGGCCAAGCCAAAAGAGATCAGGGAGGGGGAGCGAAAAAGTATCTTCATAGGCGTGTTCACGCCCGCCAGGGAGCATCAGACAAGGGCCTGGCGGCGGTGCGCACGAGCCTAGCTGCGGCGTGTGTCTGCCACGTCAAGCGCGGGTTGGGCCCGCGCAAACAGACCCGTGTCGGGTCGGCCGCGCTCAGCCGGCCTTGGGTCGCGGCGCCGGCTTGGGTGCGGGTTCGGGCAGGGCCAGTGCGGTGGTGCGCACCAGATCCACCAGCCACTCGCGCTCGTCCCAGTGGTCAGGGTCGATGTGGAAGTAGGGCTTGCCGCCGGGGTAGGGGGGCTTTTCGTCGGCGCTCTTGAGCAGCGGGCGCGCGGCCTCGGTGGGTTTGAGGAACAACTGGTCATCGCAGACCAGGCCCACCGGCTTGCCGGCCAGGTACAGGCAGTACTCGCCGAACATCTTGCGCACCGACACCGGCCCCGCCGCAGCGAGCTGGTCCAACAGGTGGTCGATGGTGCTTTGTCTTGTCCCCATGGCGTTCTCCGTGAATGGCCGGATGGGCGCATTGTGACCGCTTTGGCGCGCCCGCAAAACCCCTGATCCGGCCGGCCTTGCGCCAGCGCAAGACAGTGGTCTCAGGGGCGCGGGGCCCCCGCGGGCGGTTTCACTGGAACGCCACCTCGGCAAAGCTGCGCAGCTTGCGGCTGTGCAGGCGGGCCATGCCTTCGGCGCGCAGCATCTCCAGCGCGCGGATGCCGATGCGCAGGTGCTGGTCCACCCGCTCGCGGTAGAAGTGGTTGGCCATGCCGGGCAGCTTGATCTCGCCGTGCAGCGGCTTGTCGCTCACGCACAGCAAGGTGCCGTAGGGCACGCGAAAACGGAAGCCGTTGGCGGCAATGGTGGCGCTTTCCATGTCCAGCGCCACGGCGCGGCTCTGGCTGAAGCGGCGCTGCGGCTGGTTGTCGGGCAGCAGCTCCCAGTTGCGGTTGTCGGTGCTGGCCACGGTGCCGGTGCGCATGAAGCGCTTCAGGTCGGGGCCCGCCACCTGGGTCACGTCGCTGACGGCGGCCTCCAGGGCCAGCTGGATCTCGGCCAGCGCCGGGATCGGCACCCACAGCGGCAGCTCTTCGTCCAGCACATGGTCTTCGCGCACATAGCCGTGGGCCAGCACGTAGTCGCCCAGCTGCTGGCTGTTGCGCAGGCCGGCGCAGTGGCCCAGCATGATCCAGGCATGCGGGCGCAGCACGGCGATGTGGTCGGTGATGTTCTTGGCATTGGCCGGGCCCACGCCGATGTTGACCATGGTGATGCCGCTGTGGTCGGCGCGCACCAGGTGGTAGGCCGGCATCTGCGGCAGGCGCGGCGGCGGGGCGCCCAGCTCGTCGCCGGCTTCGGCACCCAGGCCGACGCGGCGCGTCACCACGTTGCCGGGCTCGATGAAGGCGACGTACTCGCTGTCGGGCTTCTTCATCTCTTCATGGCCCAGACGCACGAATTCGTCGATGTAGAACTGGTAGTTGGTGAACAGCACGAAGTTCTGAAACGCCCGCGGCGAGGTGCCGGTGTAGTGGCGCAGCCGGTGCAGCGAGTAATCCACCCGCGGCGCCGTGAACAGCGACAGGGGCAGGGCCTCGCCGGGCTTGGGTGTCCAGGTGCCGTTGGCGATGCCGTCGTCCATGGCGGCCAGGTCGGGCAGGTCGAACACGTCGCGCATCAGCTGGCGGCGATCGGCGCTCATCTGGCCTTCCACGTGGTCGTGCTCGCTGAACGAGAAGTGCACCGGGATGGGCTGGTTGCTGGTGCCCACCTCCAGCTCGACGCCGTGGTTCTGCAGCAGCAGGGTGAATTGCTCCAGGTAGTACTCGTGGTACAGGTCGGGCCGGGTCAGGGTGGTCTCAAAGTGGCCGGGGCCTGCCACGAAGCCATAGGCCAGGTGGGCGATCTCGGGGTTTTGCATGCTGCGCGACACGGTTTCGGTGTGGATGCGCACAAAGGGGTAGCAGGCCCGCACATGGCCCGGCAGGGTTTCGCCCTGCACGAAGCGCTGCATGCTGTCGCGCAGGTGGGCGATCTGCTGGTCGTAGATGGTGTGCACCTGTTGCAACGCCGATTCGGCGCTGAGATGGCGGGTCGGGGCGATGAAGGGAGGTAAGTACGGCATGAGTGCATTGTGCCGTTGGGTTGTGACGGGTTTGGGCTTGGTGGGGGATTTTCATCTGGCGATGAGGTGCGGGGCCTCTGGTGTGGGTGTGCCTTGTCCACTGGCTTGTGGCTTTTTAGTACCGCTGCGCTCTGGTGGTTCTGCTCTTTGGTTGAGGGCGGAGGCCGGGGGTTCGTCCCGGCGGCCGAGCCACTTTCTTTTGCTTCGCCAAAAGAAAGTAGCCAAAGAAAAGGCGACCCGAAGTCAGGGCCACTTCGTGGTTCCCTGCGCTGCTCGCGCCAGG
>NZ_KB906272.1 GCF_000381265.1 Curvibacter lanceolatus ATCC 14669 | reverse complement strand
TGAGGTTGCCCTCGAATTTCGGAGTTCATAGCTCAGCCCGGAGAATGCCGGGAAAGGAGAGAAGAGATGAACGCTGGAGTGATGAGCAGAGCCAAGTACACCTTGGAGTTCAAGCAAGAAGCCGTCAGGCAGGTCAAGGCAGGACGGCCTGCTGCAGTGGTGGCCAAGACCCTGGGCATGCCCAGCGCTAGCTTGACCAACTGGGTTCGGGCGGACGCAAAAGGGCAGCTTGGGGTGTCGACAGATGGCAAACCTGCCGCGGTGGTGAGCCCCGAACAGGCCGAGATTGCACGGTTGAAGGCTGAAGTTGCTCGCCTGAAGATGGAGCGCGATATTGCAAAAAAAGCGGCGGCGTACTTTGCACAGGATGTGCTGCAAAGTACGCCTGGATTCACTCGATGAAGCAACGCTGGCCGATCACGCTGATGTGTGAGGTTTTGCAGGTCAGTCCCAGTGGGTATTTCAGCTGGGACAGGGCTGGCAAGAGAGGCCACGGTGGGCCCACGCGATTTCACAGCGACGAGGCCTTACTCGCCCACATGCGAGCCATCCATGCCCAGGTCAACGGCGAATACGGCTGGCCACGCATGCACAAGGAGTTGTTGGCCAGAGGCATCAGGGTCGGCAAAGACCGGGTGCGCAAGCTGATGCACCGACACGGCATCCGAGCCAGGACGAAGCGCAAATTTGTTGTCACAACCGACAGCAAACATCGGTTGCCAGTGGCGGCCGACCTGGTTCAACGCCAGTTCAATCCACAGACCCCAAATCGCTTATGGAGCGGAGACATCACGTATATCGCCACGGGCGAGGGGTGGTTGTACCTGGCGGCAGTGCTGGACCTGCACAGCCGTCAGGTGGTGGGCTGGAGCCTTCAAACGCACATGCAAACGAGCCTGGTCAAAGATGCATTGCTGATGGCCTGCTGGCGTCGCCGACCTGCCAAGGGCCTGATCTTTCACAGCGACAGGGGCAGTCAATATTGCAGCGATAGCTTCCAGGCCACACTCAAGGAGTGGGGCATTGTCAGCTCGATGAGTCGCAAGGGAAATTGCTGGGACAACGCCCCAACTGAGAGTCTGTGGGGCCATTTGAAAACGGCGTGTGTTCATGGTCGAAAGTTCGCGACCAGAGCCCAAGCAAGGCAGGTGATTTTGGAGTGGATCGGGTTCTACAACCATTCCCGGCTACATTCGACGTTGGGCTACATGAGCCCCATGCAGTACGAAAATCGCTGGTTGGCGGCGCAGCACAAATCTGCCGCTTGAAGACCGGTTATGCACTCCGATTTTCAGGGGCAACCTCAAGATTTCTTGCAGCACCAGCAGCAAGGGGCCGGTGCCCGCTGCGGGACGCGCCACGTAGGCGCTCAAGCCTTGAGGGTTGATGGCAGTTAGGTGATTCATAACGAACGCTCTCTTTTCAATGGGAGGGAATGAAAACGGCTCCATCGGCCTGTTGGGTAATGGGCACCAAGGAGTGCAATGTTGGGGGCACTTGCGCCACTGCCATGACCGTCACGCCAGCCTCGGTTTGAAGTTCAACCAAGCAGTGCCAAGGGCAGTCTTCGGGTACGCGGTGCACTGGCACGACGCCGCTCACGCGGGCCGTGTAGACGGCTTGGTCTAGGAATTGGTACCCGCCGCAGCGGTGGCAGCGCAGCCGCGCTGGAAAATACGAGACGCCACAGTCGGCGCATACGGTCATCAACAGCGTCATGATGTGGCCTCCAAGATGACGGCATTCGCGCACATGCCATAGCGGTACTCCACCATGCCATAGCCCGACACGATGGCGGTTCGGGCGTTCGGCTGCGAGCGCACTCCACACCGCCCAGTCAACTGGCGCACCACTTCCACCAGCCCATGCATGCCCCCTGCTGTACCAGCCTGACCGGCAGACAGTTGCCCGCCTGAAGTGTTGAGGGCCAGGCGGTCTTCTGCCACGGTGTCGCGCAGAAATTGCTGCACGCTGCCTTTGATGAAGCCCAGGTCTTGCAATTGCACCAGTGACATGACTGGGTAGTCGTCGTAGACGGATATCAGGTCGATGTCTTGCTGACGCAAACCGGCTTGACTGAACAGGCGGCCCTGGATGTGGGCCAGGCCCGTGCTTAGGCCATCGCCTTCTTGATGGTCCATGTTTTGGCAGGTCTGCATGGCCTTCACCCGCACGCCGGTTTGCCCTGGAGGCAGTTCATCCACATGGCGTATCAAAAGGGCATTGGCGCCCGAGACCACTGGCACACAGTCGAAGATGCCCAGTGGGTCCGCCACGAGCGGGGCGTTCAGGTAGTCGTCCTGCGTCATCTCGCTGCGGTAGAGAGCCTGAGGGTTGCGGCTGGCTTGACGGCGTTGCGCACGCACCAACTGCCCGTAGTCGCTGCGGGTCAGTCCGTGTTGCGCCATGTGACGCTGGGTTAGCAGCGCAAACAGCGAGTTGGGGTTGGCGATGCGCAGCGGCCGCAGCAGGGTTTGGGTGGTGCGGTTGTAGTTGGCGACCAGGTCCTGGAAATCAGCCGGCTGGAATGAATCACCCGCCAGCAAGACAATGTTACGGGCCAGCCCGCACTCGATGGCTGCCACAGCGTGCTGCAGCAGGTTGATACCCGACACCCCCCCGTTGGAGTCATCCATGAACCATGATAGTTGCAGGCCTAGGCGCCATGACAGGTCTACACAGCGGTCAGGTTTGAGCGTGAAAGAGGCTACGCCCAGGCCGTCAATACGGTCCGCACTGAGTCCCTCTTGCGTCAGCAAAGCTTCAAAAGCTTTACCCAGCCAGGCGGTCGTTGATTCGGGTGACCGTCGCACATATGGCACCTCGACGGCACCTTGGAGGATGGCTTTGTTCATCGTTGGATCACATGGCCCGTGGTGGCGAGGTCCCAGGTGTCGGCGGTGCGACCCTCGGCGCGCAGCTTGTACTTTTGCACCTTGCCGTTTTCAGTTTTGGGCAGCTCCTTTTGATACCGCAGGAACCGTGGGATCGCGAAGTACGGCAGGCGTGGTTCGCACCACTGGATCAGTGAAATCGGTTCGATGGCCTCACCGTCGCGCAGCACGACCGCGCACATCACCTCGTCTTCAGCCAGTTCTGACGGCACGGCAAACGCGGCCACTTCGGCCACGGCCGGGTGGGCGCTGACAACTTGTTCGACTTCAAAGGACGAGATGTTTTCGCCGCGGCGGCGAATACTGTCCTTCATGCGATCCAGGAAGCGGAAGTAGCCATCTTCGTCGCGCAGCACGCGATCGCCGGTGTGGAACCAAAGGTTACGCCAGGCTTCACCGGTCTTTTCGGGCATCTCGAAGTAGCCCGAGGCGAACGCGAAGGGTTCATCGTTGCGCAGAACCAACTCGCCAGGCGTCCCGTGCGGAACTTCGTTGTCGAACTCGTCGACCACGCGGGCCTGAAAGCCCGCTGCAACTTTGCCCATCCAACCGGGGCGGGGTTGGTCGAGCGGCGTGCAGATCACAAAGTTGGACTCGGTTGAGCCGAAGCCATCTAGTACCTGGATGCCCGTGCGCTCCACAAACTGTTCGTAGTGCAGTGCTAGCGCCCCCGGTGCCAGGGCCACACGCACTTGGTGAGCGCGCTCTGATGCGTCGGTGTCGCGTGACAACAGCATGGGCACCATAGCGCCCAGCAAAAAGGTCACGGTGGCCTCCGCGGCGATCAGGTCATTGAAGAAGCGGGATACCGAGAACTTGGCCCCAATCACCATGCGTCCTCCCGACAGGAGGGCTTGGTAAAAGGTGTTGAGGGCATTGATGTGGAACAGTGGCAGGCAGGTGTACAGAACGTCCTTTGCGTTCACACCGATGTTCAGAATAGAGTGGTGTCCCCACCAGTAAAGCTGAGCGTGGGAGCAGATGACGCCTTTCGAGGGACCCGAGGTTCCAGAGGTGTAGATCACCACCGCGGCATCGGTGGCATGGCCCGGATTGGCTGGTTGCACCTGTGCGCGAGGCGCGTCGTGGAAAGCCGTCACCTGCGGCAGCTCGTTATTCGTGTCGCCGCCGTCCAGTGACCAGATGGCTTCCAGGTTCTCCAGGCTGGCGGCCTCTGCAAACTGCGCACTGGCGATCTGGTTCAGCAGGGCCGTCTCGGTGATGAAAACGCGGGCGCGGGAGTTCTTCAGGTAGTAGGCAAGTTGCGAACCGCGGGATGCCGTATTGACGGGGACCAGTACCAGGCCAGACAAAGCGCATCCAACCAATACTGCGATGAACTCGGGGCGGTTGGTGCATTGAAGCGCCACGCGATCGCCGGTGCGCAGGCCTTTGGCACTGAACGCTTGGCTGAACTCTCGGCCTGCTGCAAGCAGGTCTTCTGCAGTATGTTTTTTGTCACCGTGTGCCAGTAAAACAGTGCCTGGCATCGTTTCGACGCGATGTTTCAGCAGCGCAATGAGGTGTCTTTGGTTTGGGGTTGGGAGCCAAGGATGGGTGGGCATTGCGGAAGTCCTGCGTGTAAAAGTATATTGTATATTGTATGTTATTAAAAAGTTTTACCCCCTAGAGCAAGAATTGCTGTTTTGGGCGGGCAGGTCGGCGCTCACACCCGGCGACACACGAGGTTGACAATGAGGCTGTTGGCGAAGGCCGCCTTCGCGGTGGAAACTTCGTGGCTTTGCTGGCGACAACGATGTCGGCCTTGACGGAGTCGCGGTGGCTGCGTCAGGGGCGGCTACAGGACAGAATGATCATGATCTCGCCTGCTGAGTCTTCTCGTCCCGTGGCCACCTACATTGAGGGGACACTCGAGCCGGTTCCAACATGCCTCGGGTTTTGTTAGGGGGCATCCTCTGCCACTCTGTCCCAACAGTGCCGTGCTGACGTTTGGCCGTCCGATTTGGGCTGCCAGGGACGCGATGATCCGGGGCGCCGAGTTAAGCCGGATTGGGCGCTTTCACCTTACCTTGTTCAAGAATCCACGACTCGATACGCTCGTGATGAACCCGCAACAGATCGAGCGGGCGCACTGTGTAGTGCTTTTCTGCTGTGGCACTTGGCTTGTGGCCCATGATCTGGGCAACAACCCCTGCAGGGATGTCCAGCCACTCGGTGAGAGATCTGAACGAGCGGCGAAGGCCATGCAAAGTCAAATCCTCGATACCTGCGGCTGCACAGGCTTTGTCATGCGCGTTGCTGGGCTCGGACATGGGGATGCCATCCACTTTGCCGCTGGCGAAAACGAAGTCACTGCGGCGCGGAAGCGCCTCCAGGAGGGTTCGGACATACGGCGTCAACGGTATCAATCGCTCACCCTCTACCTTGTCACGGATCGTTAGGCTGTTCCACTTGGTGTCGAGGTCTTTCCATTGCAGTGACCGAATTTCACCCGGTCGAGCGCCCGTCAACAGCATAGTTTGTAGGTAAGCCGCCGGTGCTGCTCCACTCATCCCTCGGACAGCCTCGAACCACGCCGGCAGTTGTTCGCGTAAGAGTGCATCTTGTTTGACGCCGGGTTTGCCGAGTGCCTCTCTTGCCTTCTTTGTCTTTGCTGGATTGCGTTCCGAGACCAGAGCGGAGAACTCTGGGTGTTCGGCGCACCAAGCGAGAAAGGCTCTTAGAAGGCGCCATGCCAACCGAGCTGTTGTGGGGCGAGTCGTTGCTTCGTTTTTTGCCCAGTTCTCGATGGTCGCACTGTCCAAGGTCCTGAGTGGGCGAGCCAAGAGATCAAACAAAGGGCCAGGTTGGGTAATGCCTCTGCCGCGGGTGCCGCGGGATGCTGCGATGCCACCTGCTTTGCTCAACCGTTGGTGATCGTTGCGATGGTGTTCTCCCCAGAGCGGACTGCGCTCCTCGATGTAGGTTGTCCAGGCTTCTTGCGCGGTGGTCGCAAGAGTTACCGCTGCAGCCTTTTGCTTCGCCTTTTCTGCCTCGCGTTGACGAGCAAGTTCTCGCGGATCGTCACCGTTGTCCAATGTGACCGCCAGACGGCGCGCCTCGGCTCTTGCCTGGTCGATAGTCCATGTCTTCACGTCGCCGATCGTTCGACGGATGGTCTGACGGTCTAGTTTGGCCTCGAAGACGAAAGATTTGGCACCGGTGTTGGTGACCCTGACCCTCAAGCCCGGGACCTCCGAGTCGCGGAGGAAGGCCTGTGCTTTTTGGTCTGTTCGGCAAGTGAGTCGCTCGATGACTCCGACTGTGAGATTGATGCGCTTGCTCAGGTCGGGCGCTTCATTGTTTCTAGGGCGAGCCATGTTGAAGATTCCTGCTGTGTTTGGCTACACGGCGTTCCGTGTAGCCACTGTGTAGCCAGAATACAGCAATTTTGCGGAATATTGATCAACAAAAATTTTGTGCTTTAGATGAGGTGTTTCTTGTAAGGTGTTGATTTTTATAGATATCATCAATCTATTGGAATGCCTATCAACACAGGTATAGCGGGACTCATAATCCTTTGGTCGCGGGTTCAAGTCCCTCACGCCCTACCAAGCTAGATAAGGAAACCGCGCTATCGAATAGGTAGCGCGGTTTTTTCTTGGGTGGGCCGTGTAAGGCGATTTGTAAGTTGCTTGGACGGATGGGGTGGCAGGGCAACGTCCAGGGCGGCTACTTGGTCACGATTTGGCCGGGGCTGGCTGGCGCCCCGGGCCCATCAACGGCCTGGCTGAGTTGCTCCGCCGCACTCCAGCCTCAGTTCCCTGTCGCCAGCCGCTGGTCAATCCAGCTGAAAGCGTCCTGCACGTCGTAGTTGCCTGCGTGGCCCTGGTCCCAGAACAGGGCGTAGTCCACGTTCTTGACCTTGGTGTCGGCCTTGAGGGCGCGGCTGATGTTGTAGGCCACGGTGAAGGAGGTGTCGCGATCGCGTGCGCCTACGCGGATGCGCCAGTGGGGGGTGATGCCGTCGGTCTTGCCGATGTAGGGCAGGGCGTTGATCAGCTTGTACTGGTTCAGCAGGTAGGCCTGTTGCGGGTTGTTGGCCCAGGTGTAGCCGGTGCTTTTCAGGCCCACGTTGCTTTGCGCCGCGTTGATGGCGTCGCCGCCGTTGTTGTTGTTCCAGGCGTACTCGGTGAAGTTGGAGTACACCTGGGCCGCCGTGCCGAACAGATTGGATTCACCGCCGCTGTAGTTGCCGTAGATGGTGGCGCCGGCCTTGGTGGTGTCGCTGGTCGCGGTGGTGGCCAGGGCCGGGGTCTGGCCCAGTTGGTCGAAGGCCGGTACGGCCTTGAGGCGGGCTTGCTTGGCGACGAACTTCAGGTAGTTCGAAAAGTTGAAGAACGTGACGGCACCGCTGGCATCCACATTGATGAAGTCGTTCTTGTAGTACAGGGTGCCGCTGCCGCCGGCCACGCCATTGGCCGCTGCGCTGCCGTTGGCGTTGTAGGCAACCAAGGTCTTGCCCGACTTGACGTAGGCACTCGCCGCTTTCGTGATCTCGTTTTGCAGGGCGGCCAGCATGTTGTCGGTGGTCAGTGCGCTGCCATCGTCGTTCTTCAGGCCCAGGCTGGCCTGGTAGGCGACAAACTTGTTCATGAGGGTGGCGCTGCCGCTGGGGTCGGGGTTGGAGGCGCGCACCAGTTCATTGCCGTTGGCATCCACGATCAGTCCAGTCTTTTGGTCTGCCGACACCAGGCTGCGGGTGTTGAGCACGTTGAACATCCACTCGTAGGCCAGGTCGGCGCTGCCCAAGTCCTGGATCGGGCAGTAGGCCACGATGGCGTAGACCTTGTCGCTGAGGGTGGTGCTGTTGCCATTGAGGTCGATGCCCGCGGCACCCACGGCCTTGAGGTAGGGCAGGTAGTCGGTGCTGTCGCCGGTGGCACCGAGTTGGGTGCTCTGGGCGCCACCGCCACTGGTGCCGTTGACCACGATGCGGCTGGCATTGCCGGGCATCAGGCTGTCGTTGAGGCGAAGGTAGCGCACGGCAGCCTTGGCATCCACGATGGCAGCCGGTGCCTTGCCCTGGTAGAGGCCGTCGGTGTAGACGCCCGCGGGTGCCAGCGCGCCCCGGCTGCGCGACGCCATGTTGACGTACACAAAGCCACGCGCCAGCGCAGCGCCTTTTTTGTCGGTGTCGCTGTTGCTGACGTAGCTGCCGCCGTTCACGATGTCGGCGCCGCTGTAGTTGGCGCTGGTGATCGCGTCCGTGCCGTTCCAGCCCCCCTTGCCCCCTTGGTAGCTGGCCAGCCAGCCGGCGTTGTTGACGTTCAGCAAGATGGCGTTGTCCTGCCGGGCGGCATCAACCTCACGCACAAAGATGTTCATGTTCTGGTAGCCGCAGGTCAGGTTGTCGACCGCACCGGCAGATTGCGTAGGCGCCAACTGCATGGGCTTGGCGACATAGCAGACCTCGCGGTACCAGCGCACCGGCGTGCTCACGCCGTCGAGGGTGACGGTGATGGTCGTGTATTTGGACTTGTCGAAGGCCAGTTGGCTGTCGTAGACGCCGCCGAACAAGCTGCTGCCGCCACCGCCACCGCCGCCACCACAGGCGGTCAGGATGCCGGCGGCCGTGAGGGCCGCGACGGTGCCGGCCAGGGTGCGCAAGGGAAAGTGCTGGGTCATGTTTGTCTCTTCAGATGTTGTGGTGGTCGGGCATCACGGCCCAGGGCGGGCCCGGGTGGGGCTGGCCGCTGGTGTGCTCTCCGTCTTCTTGCTCGGGTGCTTGTGCCCTGCAAGTGGACGGATTCTTGAGAGATGCCGAACATCTGAAAAGATGCCGAAACAGTGGGCGTGAACTCCCTTGGTTATCGCGCCGGGGTGGGGGGCAGGATCGGCCCTGGTGCGGGGGCGCTGCCGCTGGCCTAACCGGGGGTCAGCGCTGGGGTTTGCTGGCGTGCGGGACCGCAGGCTGCAGCCGCATGATGATCACGGCCGCCATCAGGCAAGCCCCGCCGGCCACGAACAGGGCCGGGGTGTACGAGGCGAGCACCGAGCGCGACAGCCCCGCGCCGTAGGTGGCGGTAGCAGCCCCCAACTGGTGGGCGGCAAAGACCCAGCCAAAGACCACGCTGGCGCGTTCGGGGCCGAACTCGGCGGCGGCCAGCTTCACGGTGGGCGGTACGGTGGCAATCCAGTCGAGCCCGTAGAACACGGCAAACATCGACAGACCGACCAGGGTGAACTCGGAGTACGGCAGCCAGAACAGCGAGAGCCCGCGCAAGCCGTAGTACCAGAACAGCAGCTTGCGGCTGTCGTAGCGGTCAGACAGGTAGCCCGACAGGGTGGTGCCCACCAGGTCGAACAGCCCCATCATCGACAGCACCGACGCAGCCGGCACCGCCCCCAGGCCGTTGTCGCCGCACAGCGAGATGAAATGGGTCTGGATCAGGCCGTTGGTGCTCAGCCCGCAAATGAAGAAGCTGGCCGCGAGCACCCAGAACGAGGGCACCCTGGAGGCGCTGGCCAGCGTGCGCAGCGGCAGGCCCCAGTCGGCTTTGGCTGCAGGGGGCTGGATGGGCTCACCTGCGGGGGCGCCGTAGGCATTGAGCTTCAGGTCGGACGGGTGGTCGCGCATGAACAGCAGCATCAGCACAAACACCCCCAGCGAGGCCGCGATCACCGGGGCCAGGGCCCAACGCCAGCCGTATTGCTCGATGAGCCAGACCACCAGCGGCAGGAACACCAACTGCCCGGTGGCACTGCTGCCGGCCAGCAGGCCCATCACCAGGCCCTTGCGCTGCACAAACCAGCGGTTGGCCACCGTGGCGCCCAGCACCATGGCGGTCAGGCCGGTGCCCACGCCCAGCAGCAGGCCCCACAGCGCAAAGGCCTGCCCCAGGCTGTGCATGAACACCCCCAGCAGCAAGGCGCTGGCGATCACCGCCGCAGCAATGGCCACCATGCGCGACACGCCATAGCGCATCAGCACCATGGCGGCAAAAGGCCCCAGCAGCCCATACAGTGCAAAACGGATGGCAAAGACCGATGACAACTCGGTGGTGGTCCAGCCAAACTCCTGGCCCAGCGGCTGCATCAAGGCGCCGGGCAGCCCCAGGGCGGCCGAGGTGACCAGCATGGCCAGAAAAGTCAGTGCCGCGATCACCCAGGCGTAATGGATGCCCAGGTGTTTCAGATACAAAGCCAGACGGGGTGCGAGCATGCGGTGGCGTCCTTCAGGGTGAAGGGCTGCTTCGCCGATGGTTGAGCGAGGCGGCTGGCTTCAGGTTGTGTGGGTTGAGGGTGTTTATGATAATGGTCGATATCAAAAAGTGTCAACGAGGTGTTCAGCCATGAAAGTGACCAAGGAGCAGGCGCAGCAAAACCGGCAGGCCTTGCTGGATGCGGCCGGCAGGCTGTTCAAGAAGCACGGGATCGACGGCATCGGCGTGGCCGAGGTGAGCCGGGAGGCGGGCTTGACGCCCGGTGCGCTGTACAAGCACTTTGCCGACAAGCAGGACCTGGCGGCCCAGGCTTTCAGCCATGCATTCCGGCGGGGCTTTGACCGGGTCAATGCGCCACGGCCCGGGGCGGAACGCGATGTGGAGACCTACCTCAAGGCCTACCTCAACCCACGCCGGCGAGACGACCTGGAGGCCGGGTGCCCCTTGATCGCCACGGCCTGTGAGACCGGGCGCCAAGGCGAACAACTGAGCCAGAGCTTTGCCGAGGCCTTTGTCGAGTTCCGTTCCGGCGTCGAGTCGGTGCTGCCTGACACGATGGATACAGCCCAGCGGGCCGCGCTGGCCAGCGTGTTCGTGGCCGCCTTTGTCGGGGCCAACGCGATCTCGCGCGGCGTGGTCAAGGCCGATCGCGCCCTGGCCGACGAGGTGCTTGATCAGGTTCGTGGTGTGCTGGCTTCGCTGGCACCGACACCCGGCTGCGCCGAACCCGGCGCGTTTTCACCTGAATCCGAACCCCGCTGAGGCAGGTTCAGTTCTTGTTTTTGCAGCGATAGGTGCGCAGGGCGGCTTCGCGGATCAGGTAGTCGGCTGGCAGGCCCCATTTCTCGGGGTGATCGCGCACGTGTTTGGCGACGATCTGGTACATCTGCATTGACGCAAAATCGTCGGGTGTACACAGAAAGTCGCGGTCCCCCAGGGTGGCGTCCCAGACGCCCATGACATAGCCCATGAACATCAGGATGTCGCGCCCATCCTTGGCGCTTTGAAGGCCCTGGCGCTGCCGCTCGTAGGCCTCTGACCAGCGATTGAGTTCGGCGCCATCGATAAATTCGGCGCACGCCCCCGTGCATAGCAGGCCTCCGAGCAAGGCGGCGAGCCCTTGGCGTAACCAGGTTCTGGTGGGGCGGGTGGCATGGGCGTTGGCGTGGCGGACAAAACGTGGGGGCATGAGTGCTCGGTCAATCAGGGCGAATGCCCAGGGGCGGGGCTGGGCTGAGACATCGGCATGCCATTGCCATCTGTCTTGCCATTGGAGGCTGCTACGGGGGCGGTGTCGGCGTGGGCCAGTTCCTGGGCAGGGGGGCGGCTGGTCTCTGGTGGGCGGGCTGAGGGCAGAGGGGTTGAGTTCCAAAGCAGCATCAGCCCGACGGTGCACATCAGTGTGGCGGCCATCAAGGCGATCGCCACAGTCTGAAGAATGCGGTTGGTCGGCTCGTTGCTGGGGTGAGCGCCTGTGCCGGCTTCCCCACGCCAGGCTTTGCAATGGGGGCATACGAACGCATCGGATGCGAACTCCGTACCACATTCACGGCAAGTCACCGTTGCCATCGACCGCTCCCTGTCTGGCTCATTTCGCCACCTCCTTGTGAGGCTCGATTTTGCCCAATTCCGGCGCCTTCAGGGCCTTGTGGTGCAGTATCGCTGGTGACATCTGCGACCGAACTGGCGCCGGCAGGGAGGGGCAAAAAAATTTCGGGTTTCCCCGAAGGGCCTCGAAAGTCGTGCATAATAGCGGTCTTCGCACAACGAAGCGCTTCTGGCCTGAAGCAACGCGATGCAAAGCAAGTAAGAAAAAATTTTCAAACTTCGCAAAGCACGCTGAAAAATCAGGTTAGAATACAAAGCTCAGCGGCTGTAGCTCAGTTGGATAGAGTACTTGGCTACGAACCAAGGGGTCGTGGGTTCGAATCCTGCCAGCCGCACCAAACGACAAGCCCTAGAACAGAAATGTTCTAGGGCTTTTTCGTTTCTGCCTTCAGCTTGGGCCCTGTGCTGCAGCCCGGGTCAGGTGCAAGCCCGGGTCATCCGGGGCTTGGCTCGTTGGCCGGGCATGGCCGGCCCGGCCTGGCTTCTCGGGCGTCAGTCCTTCTTGGGTTTCTTGCGGGCAGCGGCCAGGGGTTTGGCCTCGGCCTTGCGTGTCTTGGCCTTCACCGCTTTGGCCGGCTCCAGTTCGGCCTCGAGCCGCTCGCACAATGTCCGCAGCACCTTCACGCGGGCGTGGTTCTTGTCATTGGCTTCCACCAGGGTCCAGGGAGCGTTGCCTGTGCTGGTGCGCTCCACCATGTCGCAGATGGCCTGCTGGTAGGCATCCCATTTTTCGCGGTTGCGCCAATCTTCTTCGGTGATCTTGAAACGCTTGAAGTCAATCAATTCGCGCTCTTGGAAGCGGCGCAGCTGTTCCTCCTGGCTGATCTGCAGCCAGAACTTCACCACGATGGTGCCGGCATCGGCCAGCTCGTGCTCGAAATCATTGATCTCGGAGTAGGCGCGCTGCCAGTCGGCCTCGCTGCAAAAGCCCTCAATGCGTTCCACCAGAACGCGGCCGTACCAGGTGCGGTCAAAGATGCTGACGTTGCCCTGGCGGGGCAGGTGGCGCCAGAAGCGCCACAGATAGGGTTGCGCGCGCTCTTCCTCGCTGGGGGCTGCCACCGGGATCACCTGGTATTGGCGCGCATCCAGGGCCGCGCCGATGCGGCGGATGGCGCCGCCCTTGCCCGCCGCATCCGGCCCCTCGAAAGCGCAGACCAGGGCACGCTGGCGAAAGCTGGGGTGGCGGACCAGCTCGGCCAGGCGCCCCTGCCAATGTGCCAGCTCGGTCTTGTAGGACTTGGCGGCCAGGGTGCGGGCCAGGTCGAGTTGCGACAGCACATTGCGCCCGTCGGTGTCCACCCGCAGCAAGGGCGCTGCGGGCGGCGGTGGTGCGGTGATGGCGGCGGGCTGGCCCAGGCGCTTGCGCAGCGCCTTGAGCACCAGTTGCCCCACGGTCAGTGAGCGGTAGCGGTCGTCATTGCCTTCCAGCACGATCCAGGGCGCCTGGGCCGTGTTGGTGATGCGCAGCAGGTGGCCAGCGGCATCCTGCAGCTGGTCGTAGGTTTTGAGTCGATCCCAGTTCCAGCGGCTCACCCGCCAGGCCGTGCGCGGGTCACTCTCCAGGGCTTTGAGGCGCTCGCGCTGCGCGTCCTTGGTGAGGTGGAACCAGAACTTCAGGATCAGGGCGCCCTCCTGGGCCAGCATGGCCTCGAAGCGGTTGATCTGGGCGGCCCGCGCATCCAGCTCGGGCAGGGTGATCTCGCCGGCGATGCGTTGTCGGATCGGGTCGGAGTACCAGGATCCGGCAAAGATGCCCAGCCTCCCCTTGGGCGGCAGCGAGCGCCAATATCGCCACATCGGGGGGCGTTCGCGTTCTTCGTCCGTCGGCTCCGAAAAGGCCAGGGTCGACAGGAACCGCGAGTCCATCCATTCGTACAGCAGGTTGATGGCTTCGCCCTTGCCGGCGCCGTCCTGACCGCTGATCAGCAGCAGCACGGGGAAGGGCTTTTTCTCATACAGCTCAGCCTGGGCCTGCAACAGGCCTGTGCGCAATTCGGGGACGGCCGCCTTGTAGGCGGCTTTGCTGATCTTGTGGCCCAGCTCGGCAGATTCAAACATCGGGACAGGCTCCTGTGGGCAAGAAGGGGGTCAGGGCTTGCCGATGGGGCGCCCCTGAGGTGGCAGGCGCTTGGCCGTCATCACCAGCACCAGGCAGTCCTGGGCGCTGAGCATCGGAAACCGCTCTTTCAGCGCCCGGTAGGCCAGGTGATCGTGGGAACTGGCGCTGCCCCAGCCATTTTGCTGCGAAAAAAACGGCGTGAGCATCTCAAAGGCTTCGAGGAAGATGACGCGCAGATCAGCCCGCGCGCGGCGCTCTGCTTGAGTGGCTTCGGTGGGCATGGTGTTCTTTCCGGGGCGCAACGCCATCCAGGGACAAGGTCAGCACTGACTGTATCGAGTGCAGCCCGGCCTGTGTGGGCTGCCGGATTGATGTGGGGCAAGCTCGGGACAAATCGTTCTCGGCCGGGTGGATTGTTCTGGACGGGCGGTGGATTCGTGCACACTCGGGCCCATGCGGCCCAGCACGGGCCTGGGGCCAAGAAATGGCCGCGATGGTTGAAGAGGAGATCATGAGCAAGGCGTTCACGCGAGAGTCGGATGCAGGGGCAGACGATGACGAAGACCTGGGTCTGCCGGCCCTGCCTGCGGGCACACGCAACTACATCACGGCCGCGGGCTACCAGCGCCTGCGTGACGAACTGTTCCAGTTGATCGACGAAGAGCGACCCAAGGTGGTCGATGTGGTGCACTGGGCGGCCAGCAATGGCGACCGTTCGGAAAACGGTGACTACCTTTACGGCAAAAAGCGCCTGCGCGAGATCGACCGCCGCATCCGCTTTCTGACCAAGCGCCTGGAGATCGCCGAGGTCACCGACCCAAGCGTGCACCACGGCAGCGATCAGGTGTTCTTCGGTGCCACGGTCACCTACGAAGACGACGAGGGCGTACAGCGCACGGTCACCATCATGGGCATCGATGAGGCCGACAGTGCCTTGGGGCAGGTGAGTTGGATCTCGCCGGTGTCGCGCGCCTTGCTCAAGGCCCGTGAGGGTGACGTGGTCAAGCTGATCACGCCCTCGGGGCCGCGTGATATCGAAATCCTGCAGGTGGTCTACCCGGCGCCGGCACCGGCCGCCTGAGTCGGCCTTGAAAAGCCTCAGGCCCCGGGCTTGATGCGCGCGGCCCGCAGCACGGTGGGCGTGCGCTGCAGATGGCGCAAGGCAGCATCCAGGTGCGGTGTGTCCTGCACCGACACCAGAAAGCGCAGCTCGGCGGTGCTGGCCGGGCCCTCATCGCCCATGTCCACATGGGTGATGTCCACCTCGGAGGCGGCCAAGTCGGCGGCCACGCGGGCCAGCACGCCCTTGCCATTGGTCACGGTGACCACCAGCCCGGTCTCGAACGGGCGCACCGGTTCGTCGGCCCAGTCCACCGCAATGAAGCGTTCGCTGTCTTTGTGCTGCAGGCGCTTGGCGGTGGCGCAGTCGGCGGTGTGCACCACCAGGCCCTCGCCACGGCCCAGGTAGCCGACGATGGCGTCGCCCGGGATGGGACGGCAACAGGGGGCGTACTTGACCGAGGCGTTTTCGCTGCCATCGAGCAGCACGGCGCCCTGCGACAGCTTTTCATGCGAGGTGTAGCGTTCGCGCGTCAGCAGCAGGGCATCGCGCTTTTCGCCGCCCTCGGTCATCAGCACGGTCAGGCGCTTGGCCACCATGCTGGCAATGCGCTTGCCCAATCCGATGTCGGTCATCAATTCGCTGCGCGTCTTGTTGCCGGTGAAGCGCAGCAGCTTGTCCCAGATGCCCGGGAAGTGCGGGTCACGGGTTTCCGGCAGGCGGTCGATGCCCTCGGCACGCAGGGCCTGGATCAGCAGCTTTTCGCCCAGCGATTCAGACTCTGTCTGGGCCAGTGTCTTCAGGTAATGGCGGATTTTGGAGCGAGCCCGCCCGGTGCGCACAAAGCCCAGCCAGGCCGGGTTGGGCGAGGACACGGGCGCCGTGACCACCTCGACCACATCGCCGTTCTTGAGTTCGGTGCGCAGCGGCACCTGCTCGCCATTGATCTTGCCCGCCACGGTGCGGTCGCCGATGTTGCTGTGGATGGCGTAGGCAAAGTCGACGATGGTGGCGCCCCGCGGCAGCGCCATGATCTGGCTTTTGGGTGTGAACACATAGACCGCGTCGGGGAACAGGTCGACCTTGACGTGGTCCCAGAACTCGGCGGCATCGCGGGTTTCGTTCTGGATGTCGAGCAGCGACTGCAGCCATTGGGTGCCCAGGCGCTCGGACGGATCGCCTTCGTGGTCGGAGGCCTTGTACAGCCAGTGGGCGGCCACACCGGCTTCGGCCACCATGTGCATCTCCTCGGTTCGCATCTGGAACTCGATGTTGATGCCCGAGGGGCCCACCAGCGTCGTGTGCAGCGACTGGTAGCCGTTCACCTTGGCAATCGCGATGTGGTCCTTGAACTTGCCCGGCACGGGCTTGTACATCTGGTGCAGCACGCCGAGCGCCGTGTAGCAGTCGGTGATGCCCGGCACGATGATGCGAAAGCCGTAGATGTCGGTCACCTGGGCAAAGCTCAGGTGCTTCTCGTCCATCTTGCAGTAGATCGAAAACAGGGTTTTTTCGCGCCCGGCCATGCGGATGCGCATGCCCAGCGTGGCAAAGGCGGCATCGACATCGGCCTGCACCTTCTGGATCAGGTCACGGCGTCGGCTGCGGGCCTTGGCCACGGCCTTGGCCAGGATGGCGTAGCGCCAGGGGTGCAGGTGGCGAAACGACAGGTCTTGCAGTTCGCGGTAGGTCTGGTTCAGCCCCAGGCGGTGGGCAATCGGGGCGTAGATCTCGAGCGTCTCGGAGGCGATGCGGCCCCATTTGCTCTTGGGCATGTCCGACATCGTGCGCATGTTGTGCGTGCGGTCGGCCAGCTTGATCAGGATCACCCGCACATCGCGCGCCATGGCCAGCAGCATCTTGCGGAAGGACTCGGCCTGGTTCTCTTCGCGGGTGTTGAACTGCAGCTTGTCCAGCTTGGTCAGTCCGTCCACCAGTTCGGCCACCTGCAGGCCGAAGCGGTCGACCAGTTCGGCCTTGGTCACGCCGCAGTCTTCCAGCGCGTCGTGCAGCAGGGCCGCCATCAGGGCCTGGGCATCGAGCTTCCAGACGGCGCACTGGGCCGCCACGGCGATGGGGTGGGTGATGTAGGGTTCGCCACTGTTGCGCAACTGGCCCAGGTGGGCGGCGTCGGCAAAGCGGTAGGCCTGGCGCACCTGCTCGATGCCGGCGGGGCCGAGGTAGCCCAGGCCGTCGACCAGGGCGGCAAAGCTTGCGGCGGCGGCATTGGCGGCAGCCGTCGTGGCGGAGCCGGCGGCCGCGGCAGCACTTTTCGGGGGCGTGGCAGAGGAAGAGGGCAGCACCGCAGTCATGCTTCTAATGTAGCGCTGTCAGAGATGAGTGGGAGAAAGGGCAAAAAAAAGCACCGCGGCTGCGGTGCTTTTTCGGCGCCAGGGGCGCGAACAGGTTCAGGGAACCTTCTTGAGCATTTCCAGGCCGATCTTGCCTTGAGCGATTTCGCGCAGGGCGGTGACGGCCGGCTTGTTCTTGCTTTCGATCTTGGGCGAGTGGCCCTGGCTCAGCATGCGGGCACGGTAGGTGGCCGCCAGAACCAGCTGGAAGCGGTTCGGGATATTGACCAGGCAATCTTCAACGGTAATGCGTGCCATGAGGGTTCTCCGCCGGCTAGGCTATGTTCAGTGAGTGGAAGGTGTCAGCCCGGGCGCGTCGCTGGGCTGCATACTTGAGACGCTGGGCGTGCACCACGGCTTTCATGTCGAAAAGGGCGCGCTCAAACAATTCGTTGATTATAACGAAGTCGAATTTCGAGGCCTGCGCCATCTCGACCGCGGCGTTTTTCAGGCGCAGTTCGATCACGTCCGGGGCGTCTTCGCCGCGGCGCTCCAGGCGCGAGCGCAGCTCTTCCCAGCTGGGGGGCAGGATGAAGATCAGGATGGCGTTGGCAAACGCCTTCTTGATCTGGATCGCGCCCTGGAAGTCGATCTCCAGCACCACGTCGGCGCCTTCGGCAATGCGCTCTTCGATGGCCTTTTTCGAGGTGCCATAACGGTTGCCATGCACATGGGCCCACTCGATGAAGGCGTTGTTGGCCACCATCGAATCAAATTCGGGCTGGGACACGAAGAAGTATTCGCGTCCGTGCTTTTCCTGGCCGCGCGGCGGCCGGGTGGTGTGCGACACGGACGGCTGGACACGCGAGTCCAGCTCCAGCAGTGCCTTCACAAGGCTGGACTTGCCGGCCCCGCTGGGGGCGGCCACGACAAACAGGTTTCCTGGGTAATCCATGATGAGGTCAGGGTCTGGGTTGGGCTCGGGGGGCTTATTCGATGTTCTGGACTTGTTCGCGCATCTGCTCGATCAGCACCTTCATGTCCACGCTGATGCGGGTCAGTTCCAGGGCGGCCGATTTCGAGCCCAGGGTGTTGGCCTCGCGGTGCAGTTCCTGAATCAGGAAGTCGAGCCGTTTGCCCAGCTCGCCGCCCTTGCCGAGCAGGCGCTCAAGTTCGTCCAGGTGCGAATCCAGGCGGGTGATCTCTTCGGCCACATCGATGCGGATGGCAAAGGCCGTGGCTTCGGACAGGGCGCGGTCCTGGGCGGCCTCGGGCAGGGTGCTGCCCTCGGTCAGGTTCATGGCCTCCTTCCAGCGCTCCAGAAAGCGCTGGCGCTGCTGTTCCACCAGCTGCGGCACCAGCGGGGTGGCCTGGGCCGCCAGGGCCCGCAACTGGCTGATGCGGTCTTGCAGCATGGTGCTCAGGCGGGCGCCTTCGCGCTGGCGCGCCGACAGCAGCTCCTTGACCACCTTGGCGGCCAGGGCCTGCACCTCTTCGGCGCTGGGCAGCAGGGTATGGGCGTCCGAGCCGCCCAGGCGGATCACGTCGGCCACGCTCAGCGGCGTGGCCTGGGGCAGCCAGGCCCGAACCTGGTCCTGGATGGCATTGAGCTTTTGCAGCTGGCGGGTGGTCGGCTCTTTCAGGCCGTCGCCGCCTTCTTGCTCCAGCGCGGCGCGCACCTCGACCTTGCCGCGCTTGAGCTTGGCGGTCAGCAGCTCGCGCAGGGCGGGCTCGTGCTGTCGCAACTCTTCGGGCAGCCGGAAGCTCAGGTCCAGAAAGCGGCTGTTCACAGCGCGAATTTCCAGGCCAAACCGGGTGGTGGCACTGCTTTTGGCGTCGCCGCCGACCTCAGGGGTGGCCACGTCCTGCTGGGCAGTGGCGTAACCGGTCATGCTGTAAACTGGCATTGGGTTCTATTACATAAATCAATACAGGGATTATCCCGCCTGGACGGGGTGCCCGTCCCGTCTATCTCCACATGTCGAAGGTCAAACCGGCACCGCTTCCACCGGATACCGTCATCGGTGGCTACCGCGTGGTGCGTCGTCTGTCTGCGGGCGGCTTCGGTGTGGTGTACCTGGCCCTCGACATGGAAGGCCAGCAGGTCGCCGTCAAAGAGTACTTGCCTTCATCGCTGGCCACACGCGGCGCTGGTGAGTTGCTGCCCCGGGTGCAGCCCGAAAAACTCTCGCTGTACCGGCTCGGCCTGAAAAGCTTTTTTGAAGAGGGGCGCTCGCTGGCCCAGATCTCCCACCCCTCGGTGGTGAGCGTGCTGAATTTCTTCCGCGAGAACGAAACCGTCTACATGGTGATGAACTACCTGGAGGGCGCCACCCTGCAGGACTTCATCATCACCGCGCGCGACCTGAAAACCCAGAAGGTGTTTCGTGAGTCGACCATCCGCTCGCTGTTCGACGAGGTCTTGCGCGGCCTGCGCATCGTGCACCAGCACAAGATGCTCCACCTGGACATCAAGCCCGCCAACATCTTCATCACCGACGACAACAAGGCGGTGCTGATCGACTTCGGTGCCGCCCGCGAAGTGCTGTCCAAAGAGGGCAACTTCATCCGCCCGATGTACACACCCGGCTTTGCCGCCCCCGAGATGTACCGGCGCGATGCGGCCATGGGCCCCTGGACCGACATCTATGCCATCGGCGCCTGCATCTACGCCTGCATGCAGGGCTACCCGCCCAACGAGGCGCCTCAGCGCATCGAAAAAGACCGCCTCTCGCTGGCCCTGTCGCGCCTGCGCGGGGTTTACTCCGACAACCTGATCGAGGTGGTCGAGTGGTGCATGGCGCTCGATCCGCTGGCCCGTCCGCAGTCGGTGTTTGCGCTGCAAAAAGAGCTCAGCCGCGAGGGCGAGCGCCGCTACACCAAGCTCTCCGTGGGCGAGAAGGTGCGCTTGCAATTCGACACCCTGGTGTCCGACAACAGGAAGAAATCCGGCCGTGAAGCCACGGACGTGGGTGTCAAACCGAAATGAAATTCTCAGTTTTCCAGGTCAGCCGCCGCGGAGGTCGTGAAAAGAACGAAGACCGCATGGGCTATTGCTACACCCGTGACTCGGCCCTGTTCGTGCTCGCCGATGGCATGGGCGGGCACCCCGAAGGCGAGGTGGCGGCCCAGATCGCCCTGCAGACCATCTCGGCGCTGTTCCAGCGCGAAGCCCAACCCCGCCTGGCCGACGTGACCGAGTTCCTGACCACCGCACTGATGGCCGCGCACCACCAGATCCTGCGCTACGCCGCCGACAAGGGCATGCTCGACACCCCGCGCACCACCCTGGTGGCCGGGGTGGTGCAAAGCGGCAGCGCCAGTTGGGTGCACTGCGGTGACTCGCGCCTGTACCTGGTGCGCGACGCCGAACTGCTCACCCGCACCCGCGATCACTCCTACCTGGAGCACCGCAGCCCGACCATGATGTTGCCTGAGCGCATCAACCGCAACGTGCTGTTCACCTGCCTGGGCTCGCCCACCAAGCCCGTCTTCGACGTCACCGGGCCGGTCATCCTGCAGCAGGGCGACAAGATCATGTTGTGCTCCGACGGCTTGTGGGGCAGCGTCCATGACGAAGACATCGTGCGCCACCTGAGCCGCCTGCCAGTTTCCGAGGCGGTGCCCGAGCTGGTCGAGACCGCCTTGCGCAAGGCTGGCGACAGCAGTGACAACGTCACCGTGATCGCGCTCGAGTGGGAAACCCCCGACACCTTCGAGTCCACCCGCGGCATCTCGACCGACAGCATCAGCGAAGGGGTGTTCGCCTCGACCATCCAGTCGGGTGCCCTGGATAATTTTGTCGACGATCTGGACGATGCCGCCATCGAGCGCTCCATCGCCGAGATCAACGAAGCCATCCGCCGCTCGGCCCAGCGCAAGCACTGAGCCACGCCACGAATGCCCTGGATGGCCCTGGATTGCCCCGGTGCCACGGCAGGGCATCCCGGCCCGGGCTTGAACCCGGGCCTGCGGCGGGTTCCAATCACGCCCTGCCGGCCGCCTGGCCGGCCTGTTTCATCTCAACGGATTCTTCACCATGACGGCCACCCCCACCTCTTTCCAACGCAGCCAGCAGCGTGCCGCAGCCCAATTGCGCCCGGTGCGCATCACGCGCGGCTACACCATGCACGCCGAAGGCTCGGTGCTGATCGAGTTCGGCCACACCAAGGTGCTGTGCACCGCCTCGGTCGAAGAAAAAGTGCCCCCGCACAAGCGCGGCAGCGGTGAAGGCTGGGTGACTGCCGAGTACGGCATGCTGCCGCGCGCCACCCACACCCGCAGTGACCGCGAGGCCGCCCGCGGCAAGCAGACCGGCCGCACCCAGGAGATCCAGCGTCTGATCGGGCGCTCGTTGCGCGCGGTGTTCGACCTCAAACGCCTCGGTGAACGCACCCTGCACCTCGATTGCGATGTGCTGCAGGCCGACGGTGGCACCCGCACCGCGGCCATCACCGGCGCCTTCGTGGCGGCCCAGGACGCGGTCAACGGCCTGCTGGCCGCGGGCAAGATCAGCCAGTCGCCCATCCTCGACCAGGTGGCCGCCATCTCGGTGGGCATTGTCGAAGGCACGCCTTTGCTGGACTTGGAGTACACCGAAGACTCGGCCTGCGACACCGACATGAACGTGGTCATGACGGGCGCCGGCCACTATGTGGAAGTGCAAGGCACCGCCGAAGGTGCGGCCTTCACCCGCCGCGAGATGGACCAGCTGCTCGGCCTGGCCGAAGCCGGCATCGCCGAGCTGGTCCAGCTGCAGAAGCAGGCCCTGGCGGCCTGAAATCGCGATACCCCCAAGATGTGAGAACGCTGTCATGAAACTGGTCCTGGCCTCCAACAACCAAGGCAAGCTGGCCGAACTGCAAGCCCTGTTCGCCCCCCTGGGCGTCGAACTGGTGCGCCAGGGCGAGCTCGGCATCCCCGAAGCGGCTGAGCCCTTTCGCACCTTTGTCGAAAATGCGCTGGCCAAGGCACGCCATGCCAGCGCCCACAGCGGCCTGCCGGCCCTGGCCGATGACGCCGGCCTGTGCGTGGACGCCTTCGGCGGCCTGCCCGGTGTCGACACCGCCTACTACGCCACCCAGTTCGGCTACCCCAAGGGCGACGACAACAATGTGCGCGCCCTGCTCGAGCAGATGCAGGGCATCGAACAACGCCGTGCCGCCCTGGTCAGCACCCTGGTGGCCGTGCGCTCGCCCGAAGACCCCGAGCCCCTGATCGCCGTGGGCCGTGCCGTGGGCCAGATCACCCGCCAGCCGGTGGGCGAGCATGGCTTTGGCTTCGACCCGGTGATGTTCATCCCCGAGTTCGGCCAGACCTTTGCCCAGTTGCCCCCCGAGGTCAAGAACGCCCACAGCCACCGCGGCCGGGCGGCCCAGCAGATGCTGCAGCTCATGCGCGCCAACTGGCTGCCGGAGGCCACCGCGTGAGCACCCCCGACCTGGCCCACTACATGCGCCCGGGCACCCTCAGCCTGCCCGCGCTGCCACCCCTGTCGCTGTACGTGCACCTGCCCTGGTGCCTCAAGAAGTGCCCCTACTGCGACTTCAACTCGCACGAGTTCCGAGGCGAGGGCGGTGAACCCGCGCCCGCGCCTGAAGCGCGCTACATCGCCGCCCTGATGGCCGACCTGGAGGCCTCGCTGCCCCTGGTCTGGGGCCGCTCGGTGCACAGCATCTTCATCGGGGGCGGCACGCCCAGCCTGTTCTCGCCTGAATCGATCGACCAGCTCATCAGCGGCCTGCGGGCCCGCCTGCGCCTGGAGGCCGAGTGCGAGATCACCCTCGAGGCCAACCCCGGCACCTTCGAGAAAGACCGTTTCCGCGCCTTCCGCCAGGCCGGCGTGACCCGCCTCTCGGTGGGGGTGCAGAGCTTCAACGACCAGCATCTCAAGGCGCTGGGGCGGGTGCATGACCGCGCCCAGGCCCTGGCGGCGGTGGAAGAGGCGCGCAGCGCCTTCGACACCTTCAACCTCGACCTGATGTACGCGCTGCCCGGCCAGAGCCTGGACGATTTCTCGCAAGACCTGGACACCGCGCTGGCGCTGGCGCCCCCACACCTCTCGGTCTACCACCTGACCATCGAACCCAACACCTATTTCGCCAAGTACCCGCCCGTGGTGCCCGAAGACGACACCGCCTACGCCATGCTGGACCTGATCACCGAGCGCACCGCCAGCCGCGGCATGCAGCGCTACGAGGTGTCGGCCTATGCCCAGCCCGGCCATGGCTGCTTCCATAACACCAACTACTGGCAGTTTGGCGACTACCTGGGCATCGGCGCCGGGGCGCACGGCAAGCTCAGCTTCGCCCACCGCGTCGTCCGCCAGGTGCGGGTGCGCGAGCCGCGCTTGTACATGGACAAGGCCCTGGCCGGCGAGGCCATCGCGCAAGAGACCGAAGTCAAGCGCAGCGAACTGCCGTTTGAGTACATGCTCAACGCGCTGCGCCTGCGCGAGGGTTTTGCCCTGCAGGATTTTTGCGACCGCACCGGCCTGCCCCTGTCGGCCATCGCTGCCGGCCTGGACGAGGCCGAACGCAAGGGCCTGATCGAGCGCGACTTCGCCCGCGTCAAGCCCACCGAGCGGGGCTTTGATTTTCTGAGCGACCTGCAGGCCTTGTTTCTGGCCTGAGGCTTCAGAACGGATCAGCCCAGCAGGCCTTTGAGCAGGCTCAGCCCTTCGGCCACCAAGGGCGACTCGCCCTGGGCCGGCAACTGCCCCTGGGGCGTCAGCCGATCGACGATCTGGGGCAGCCACTGCGCCAACTGGCCCGACAGCTCGGCCGGGTTCAGGCCCAGCTGGCCGGCCAGGCGCTGCACCGTGTCACTGCCCAGCACGGCCTGCAGCTGATGGGCATCGATGGGCAGGTTCTGCCCATTCGAGATCCACGAGGCGACCACATGGGCCATCCCTTGCTGTTCAAACGTCTTCACCAAGCCGGACAGGCCGCCCGTCTGCGGGTCATTGAGCCAATGCAGCACCACCTCGGGCAAGCCGCCTGCCGCGCCGCCGCCCTGCTGGGCCGCCAGGCCCCCGACGGTGCTCAGTACCTGATCGAACAAACCCATGGTGATCCTCTCTTGGCCCGCAGGCGCTTGATTAACGTGAGATCAGTCTAGTTGGAAGGTCTTGACGCGCCTGTGAACAAATTCCGCAAACCTGTGTTTCATGGCGCGTCGGTGGCTTCCTGGGCCACCCGCATGGCGTGCGCCGCAAACGTGCTCACCAACTGGTTGCCGTGGTCCGGGCGGGTGGCCAGGGCCATGTCGAGTCGGGCGTCGGCCGGGGTGTCGGTCAGGCGCAGCAGCTTCACGCCCCGGCGCATCTGGTGCCGCGCCACGCCCGCCACCAGGGCCAGGCCCAGGCCGCTTTCCACCAGGCTCAGGATGGTGGCCACCTGCATCGCCTGCTGGGCCACGCGCGGGCTGAAGCCCGAGTGCTGACAGCGCAGCATGGCCAGCGCAAACAGCCCCGGCACCCGGGCCTGCTCGTAAAGAATGAAGGGCTCTTGCGCGACCGCCGACAGGGCGATCGCGCTGCGCCGGGCCAGCGGGCTGTTGCCGGGCACGGCCAGCATGAATTCGTCGCGCTCCAGCACGGTGAATTCGCAGTCGCCGGGCGTCAGCACCGGGTAGCGCACCAGGCCCACGTCCAGCCGCCCGGCGGCCAGGCCATCGAGTGCGGCCTGGGTGGTCGACTCGGTCAGCTCCAGCTCGATCTTCGGGTAATGGGCGCGAAAACTCGGGATCAGCCGTGGCAGCAGCGAGTAGGTGGCCGTGCCGATGAAGCCCACCCGCAGCAACCCCCCCAGCCCATGCAAGGCCGCCGTCACCCGTTGGCGGCACTGGGCCGCGTGGGCCAGCGCCTGGCGGGCATCGGCCAGCATGGCCTGGCCGGCCGCCGTCAGCACCACGCCGGCCGGCGTGCGGTCGAACAGGGCGCCGCCCAGCTCGTCCTCCAGCTTGCGGATCGACACCGACAGCGGGGGCTGGGCCATGTGCAGGCGCTCGGCCGTGCGGTGGAAGTTGCCGGTTTCGGCCAGATCGACAAATTGGGCCAGTTGCCTGAGGTTCATTTTGATACTCGAACGGTATTGGAACGACGCTAATCAATATTGGACGCCCTGACAAGCGATTCCTACAGTCGATCGCCATGACGGAGACAAACAAAGCGGCCCAGCCACTGGCGGGCCTGCGCGTGGTGGATGCCAGCGCGGTGGTGATGGGCCCCTACGCCAGCCAGTGGCTGGCCGACCTGGGCGCCGAGGTGATCAAGGTGGAGCCGCCCGAGGGCGACTCCACGCGCCACACCGGCCCGGCCGCCGAGGCCGGCATGGCGGCGATCTTTCTGGGCGTGAACCGCAGCAAGCAAAGCGTGGTGATCGACCTCAAGCAGGCCGGCGGCCGGGCCGCGCTGCAGGTCCTGATTGCCGGGGCTGATGTGTTCATGCACAGCATGCGGCCGCAGAAGCTGGCCCCGCTGGGGCTGGACCCGGCCACGCTGTGCCAGCGCCACCCGCGCCTGGTGTTTGCCGGCCTGCATGGCTTTGCCGACGGCGGGCCCTACAGCGGCAAGCCGGCCTACGACGACATCATCCAGGGCCTGTCGGGCAGCGCCGCGCTGATGCAGGCGCAAAGCGGGGTGGCGCGCTACCTGCCCACCATCGCCGCCGACAAGACCTGCGGCCTGGTGGCCGCCCTGGCCATCGTGGCCGCGGTGGTCAAGCGGCAGGCCACGGGGCGGGGTGGTTTTGTCGAGGTGCCCATGTTCGAGACCATGGTGGGCTTCAACCTGGTCGAGCACTTCTATGGCGAGCATTTCGAGCCGCCGCGCTCGGCCCCGGGCTACCCGCGCGTGCTGGCCGACTGGCGCCGCCCCTACGCCACGGCCGACGGCCACGTCTGCCTGATGCCCTACACCGACGCCCACTGGCGCCGCTTCTTCGAGGCGGTGGGCGAGCCCGCTCTGGCGGTGGACCCGCGCTTTGCCAGCATGGCGGCCCGCACCCGCCACATCGAGGCCTTGTACGAGACCACCGGCCGCCTGGTGGCACGGCACGACACCGCCCACTGGCTGGCCCTGTGTGAGCGCATCGAGGTGCCGGTGGCGCGCATGAACCAGCTCCAAGACCTGCAGCGTGACCCGCACCTGCAGGCCACCGGCTTTTTCGAGCCGATCGACGACCCGGCCATGGGCGCGCTGCGCTTTCCCGGCGTGGCCCCGCGTTTTGATGGCCAGCGCGCCCCGGTCGGCCTGCCACCGCGCCTGGGGGCCGACACGGTGCAAGTGCTGCGCGAGGCCGGCGTGCCACCCGACACCTTGAACGATTGGCTGGCCACCGGCGCAGTGCAGGCCCCTCCAACCCATGCTTGAAACAGGACTCGCCATGCCTCACAACACGCCCCCATCGCCACCCCCTCCACCACCGCTTCTGGGCCAGGGCTTCCACTGGCAGGACCTGTCGGTGGGTCAGGCCTTTCGCACCTTCCGGCGCACCATCACCGAGACGGATCTGGTCAATTTCATCTCGTGCACCGGCATGCTGGAGGCGATCTTCATCGATGCCGAGTTCGACGGCGGCGCCATCGCCGGCCGCCCTGTGCCCGGCGCGCTCACCTACACCCTGATCGAGGGCTTCATCCTGCAGACCCTGATCCAGGGCACCGGCCTGGCCATGCTGGAGCTGCACCAGAAGATCCTGCACCCGGTGCGGGTGGGCGACACCATCCACGCCCGCATCACCGTGACCGAGGTGCGCCCCACCTCGGCCAAGGGTCGGGCGGTGGTCAGCTCCGACATCATGGTCTTCAACCAGCATGAGATCGAGGTCATGCACTACACCGCCAAGCGCCTGTTGGCCGGGCGACCCGAATGACGCATCGAATGACACCCAGGAGCCCCGGCATGCAGCCCAGACCCTTTTTGCGACGCACCCTGGCCGGCCTGGCGCTGGCCGGCTTGTCCTCCCTGGCCCTGGGCCAGGCGGCCCCGGCGTCTTCCCGCTACCCCGACAAGCCCTTGCGCCTGGTGCTGGCCTTTCCGCCCGGCGGCCCGACCGATCTGGTGGCCCGCGTGCTGGCGCAGAAGCTGGGCGAGCAACTGGGGCAGTCGGTGCTGGTCGACAACCGCCCCGGCGCCAACGGCAACATCGCGGCCGAGATGGTGGCCCGCGCCCCGGCCGACGGCTACACCCTGTTCTACAACACCTCGGCTGTGGCGCTCAGCCCGGCGCTGTACAAGAAGCTCAGCTACGACGTGCGCGCCGACTTTGCCCCGGTGGCCCTCACCGCGGTGATCCCCCTGGTGCTGGTGGTGCACCCCTCGCTGCCGGTGCACACGCCTGCCGAGTTCCTGGCCTACGCCCGGGCCCAGGGCGAGCGGCTCACCTTCGGCTCGGCAGGCAACGGCAACATCACCCACCTGGGCGCCTTTCTGCTGCTCAAGGGGCAGGGCCTGCAGGCCACCCATGCGCCCTACAAAGGCAGCGCGCCGGCCCTGACCGACCTGGTGGGCGGGCAGCTGCAGTTCATGACCGACACCGTCAACTCGGCCTTGCCCTTCATCCGCGACAAGCGCCTGCGCGCCCTGGCCGTCACCAGCCTCAAGCGCACCAGCGTGCTGCCCGAGGTGCCCACCCTCAGCGAGACCGTGGCCCCGGGCTTCGAGGTGGGCGCCTGGCAGGGCCTGCTGGTGCCGGCGCGCACCCCGCCCGAGATCGTGAGCCGGCTCAACGCCGAGCTGCTCAAGGCCCTGGCCAGCCCCGATGTGCGCGCCAAGCTGGCCCAACAGGGCGCCGAGCCCCTGGGCTCGACCCCGGCCGAATACGGCGCCTACATCGACAGCGAAATCCGCCGCTGGACCGAGGTGGTGCGCCAGACCGGCGCCGCCCTCGACTGAGCGATGCCGAACTCTGGAGACCCTCCATGCAACGCAAAACCCTGCTCGCCCTGGGCCTGGCCCTGGGCACCTGCCTGGCGCTGAGCCACCCTTGGGCGCGCGCCCAGGCGAGCGCGCCCCATCTCACCCCCTTGCCCGATGCGGCCAACCGGCCCATCCGCTTCGTGGTGCCGTTTCCGCCCGGCAGCGGTACCGACACCTCGGCGCGCTACTTCGCCCGCAAGCTCACCGAACTCAGTGGCCAGCCGGTGGTGGTCGACAACCGGGCCGGCGGCAACGGTTTCATCGCGGTGCGCGCCGTGCTGGCGGCCCCGGCCGATGGCAGCACGGTGTTCGTGGGCAGCAACTCCACCCTGGCCGTGAATGCCGCCTTGTTCAAGTCGCTGCCCTATGACCCGGTGGCCGACTTTGCGCCCCTGTCGATGCTGATGCGCTCACCCGCCTTGCTGGTGGTGCCCGGCCAGGCCGAGCAGCAGACCCTGGGCGACCTGATCAGCGCCGCTCGGGCCCGGCCCGATGCGCTCAACTACGGCGCCGGCTCGGCGGGCTACCAGCTGATGGCCGAGCTGTTCAACGACGCCGCCCGGGTGCAGACCCACCACGTGCCCTTCAAGGGCGCGGGCGAGGCGGTGACCGCCGTGGTGGGCGGCACCGTGCAATTTGCCTTTGCCGAGACCACCAGCGCCCAGGAGCTGATCAAGGGCGGCAAACTCAAGGCCCTGGCCGTGGCCTCCGAGCGCCGCGTGCCGGCGCTGCCCACCATCCCCACCGCCGCCGAGGCCGGCCTGCCCGGCTTCAGCGCCTACACCTGGGTGGCCGCCATGGTCTCGGCCAAGACCCCGCGCGCCGAGGTCGAGCGCCTGGCCGCGCTGTTCACCCGCATCGAAGGCCTGCCCGAGACCCGCGAGTTCTACGAACGCCTGGGCGCCGAGGTGATGTCGGGCGGGCCCGAGGAGATGCGCGCCTTCCAGGCCAGCGAGATCCAGCTCTGGAAACGCATCGCCCAGAAGGCCCGGGTGGAGCTGCAATGAGCACCGACCAGGCCACACCCGCTCCATCCAACGTGGGCGCATTGGCCGGCCTGCGCGTGCTCGACCTGTCGCGTGTGCTGGCCGGCCCCTGGGCCAGCCAGACCCTGGGCGACCTGGGTGCCGAGGTGATCAAGGTCGAGCGCCCGGGTGTCGGCGACGACACCCGGCTGTGGGGCCCGCCCTTCTTGAAGGATGCGTTGGGCGAGGCCAGCCACGAGTCGGCCTACTACCTGTGCGCCAACCGCAACAAGCGCTCCATCGCGGTCGACCTGACCCAGCCCGCGGGGCAGGAGCTGATCCGTCGCCTGGCGCAGGGCAGCGATGTGCTGATCGAGAACTTCAAGGTCGGCGGCCTGCGCGCCTACGGCCTCGATGCCCAGACCCTGTGCGCGCTCAACCCGCGCCTGGTGTACTGCTCGATCACCGGCTTTGGCCAGACCGGGCCCTACGCCGCCCGTGCGGGTTACGACTTTCTCATGCAGGGCATGGGCGGGCTGATGAGCGTCACCGGCCGGCCCGAGGGCGAGCCCGGGGCCGGCCCGTTGAAGGTGGGCGTGGCGCTGACCGACATCCTCACCGGCCTGTACGCCAGCACCGCGGTGCTGGCCGCCCTGCGCGCCCGGGATCAGACCGGGCGCGGCCAGCACATCGACCTGGCCCTGCTCGATGTGCAGGTGGCCTGCCTGGCCAACCAGGGCATGAACTACCTCTACAGCGGCCAGCTGCCTCAGCGCATGGGCAATGCCCACCCCAACACCGTGCCTTACCAGGACTTCCCGACCGCCGACGGCGACATGATCCTGGCCATCGGCAACGACAGCCAGTTCGCCCGCTTCTGCACCGAGGCCGGCCACCCCGAGTGGGCGCAAGACCCGCGCTACGCCAGCAACAGCGCCCGCCTGGCCCACCGCGCCACGCTGATCCCGCTGCTGCGCCAATGCACGGTCAGGCACACCACGGCCGACTGGGTGGCGCGGCTGGAGGCGGCCGGCGTGCCCTGCGGCCCCATCAACAACATGGCCCAGGTGTTTGCCGACCCTCAGCTGCAGTCGCGCGGCGTGATCACCCACTTGCCGCACCCGGTGCCCGGGGCCGACATCCCGCTGGTGGCCAGCCCCATCCGCCTGTCGGACACCCCGGTGCAATACCGCCACGCCCCGCCCACCCTGGGCCAGCACACCCGTGCCGTGCTGGCCGAGCGCCTGGGCCTGGGCGAGGCCGAACTCGATCAACTGACGCAACAAGGGGTGCTGGCATGAATCGCCTCGCCTCATGTCACCTCACAAGGATTGCTGAATGAGTGCCCTCGACTCTCTGGACCTGACCCCCATCCCCGCCGAGGACGAGGCTTTGCGCGCCCCCGTGCGGGCCTTTCTGGCTGAGGCCTTGCGTGGCGTGCCCGGCGTCACCCGGGCGCGCTCCTGGTCGGGCTACGACCCGGCCTTCAGCCGGGCGCTGGGCGCGCAGGGCTGGCTGGGCATCACCCTGCCCACCGCCTATGGCGGCGGCGGGCGCAGCCCCTATGCCCGCTATGTGCTGGTGGAAGAGTTCCTCAACGCTGGCGCCCCTGTGGGCTCGCACTGGATTGCCGACCGCCAGAGCGGCCCGCTGATCCTCAAATACGGCACCGAGGCGCAGAAGCGTCACTACCTGCCGGCCATCTGCCGCGGCGAGGCCTTCTTCTGCATCGGCATGAGCGAGCCCGGCGCCGGCTCCGACCTGGCCAGCGTGCGCAGCCGCGCCACCCGCACCGACACCGGCTGGCGCCTGAACGGCCAGAAGATCTGGACCACCAACGCCCACCACTGCCATTACATGATCGCGCTGGTGCGCAGCTCGGGCGAGGCCGGCGACCGCCAGCAGGGCCTGTCGCAATTCATCGTCGACCTGTCGCTGCCCGGGGTCACGGTGCGGCCCATCACCGATCAATCGGGCGACCGCCATTTCTGCGAGGTCTTCTTCGACGAGGTGGCGCTGGCGCCCGAAGCCCTGATCGGGGCCGAGGGCCAGGGCTGGGCCCAGGTGACGGCCGAGCTGGCCTTTGAGCGCAGCGGGCCCGAGCGCCTGTACTCCAGCATCGTGCTGTTCGACGAATGGCTGGCTTTTGTGCGGCAGGACGCCGCCACCCACCCGCAACGCAACACGGCGGCCCTGCGGCTGGCCGGCCGGGTGCTGGCCCAACTGGCGCCCTTGCGTGCCATGTCGGTGGCGGTCACCGGGCGGCTGGCGCGGGGCGACAGCCCGGTGGTCGAGTCGGCCCTGGTCAAAGACCTGGGCACCGGCGTCGAGCAGCTGATCCCGGCCGCCCTGGCCGACGACCTGGGCACCCGCCTGGCCGAGGGCCAGAGCGTGCCCCTGGGCCTGCTGCACACGCTGAACTATGTGATCCAGGTGGCGCCCTCGTACTCGCTGCGTGGCGGCACGCGCGACATCCTGCGCGGCATGATCGCGCGCGGCCTGGGGCTGCGCTGATGCGCCGCCTGACCACCCCATCGAGAAAGGCCGTTTGATGAACGACGAGCAAGACCTTTTTGCCGCCTCGCTGCGCACCCTGCTGCAGGCCCACGCCGACCCGGCCGTGGTGCGCGCCGTCGAGGCCGGTGGCCCGGCCCAGGCCCTGTGGCAGGCCCTGCACGATTCGGGCTTTGCCGATGCCCTGCTGCCCGAGGCCCAGGGCGGCGCCGGCCTCGGGCTGGGCGAGGCCTTTGGCCTGCTGGCCCTGTGCGGCGAGTTCGCGCTGCCCGTGCCGCTGGGCGAGACCCTGCTGGCGCGCGGCCTGCTGGCCCAGGCCGGCCTGGCCTGGCCCGAGGGGCCCCTCACGCTGGCCGCCCAGGCGCTGGACGACGGGGAGCGCCTCGTCTGCACCGGCGTGCCCTGTGCCCGCGTGGCCAGCCATGTGCTGCTGCGCCACCTCGACCGCTGTGCCCTGCTGCCGGTGGCCGAGGCCCGGGTGGAAGCCGCCGGGCTGGCCCAGGAGGCCACGCTGAGCTGGCCGCTGGCCACCTGGCAGGCAGCGCCCGCCTGGCCCGGCGCCCTGCCGCCGCTGCGCGAGCTGCAGGCCGTGCTGTACGCGGCCCAGATGGCTGGCGCCATGAGGGCGGTGTTCGAGCGCAGCCTGCAGCATGCCAACGAGCGCCAGCAGTTCGGCCGCCCGATCGGCAAGTTCCAGGCCATCCAGCACCAGCTCAGCGTGATGGCCGAACTGGTGTTCGCCTCGCGCATGGCCGCTCGCCTGGGCTGCCAGGGCCCCGTGCAGGCGCCCGATCCGCTGCGCGCCGCGCTGGCCAAGGCGCGCTGCAGCGAGGCCGCGCCCGAGGTGGCGGCGCTGGCGCATGCCATCCATGGCGCCATCGGCTTCACCGCCGAGTTCGACCTGCAGCTCTACACGCGCCGCCTGCACGCCTGGCGCCAGGCCGGCGGCAGCGAATCGCACTGGCAGGGCGTGCTGGGCGAGGCGCTGGTGAACGGGCACGAGGGCCTGACGCTGGACCTGCTGCGCCAGCTCACCGATGCCAGCCCGCTCAACGCATGACCTGTTACCGGAGTTCCCCATGACTGATTCGACCCCTTTCCTGAAATCCGAACGCGAGGGCGCGGTCCTCATCCTCACCATGAGCCAGCCCGCCACGCGCAATGCGCTGACCGGCAACACCGCGGTGGCCGAGTTCGTGCAGGCCTGTGATGAAGTGCGCCGCGACCCGGGCGTGCGGGTGGTGATTCTGACCGGCGAGGGCCCGGTGTTCAGCTCGGGCGGCAACGTCAAGGACATGCAGCGCTACGAGCGCGACCGGCCCTCCCCCGACGCCATCCGCGAGGAATACCGCCAGGGCATCCAGCGCCTGCCGCGCGCCCTGTACCAGCTCGACGTGCCGGTGATCGCGGCCATCAACGGGCCCGCCATCGGTGCCGGGCTGGACCTGTGCTGCATGTGCGATCTGCGCATTGCCGCCGAGGGCGCCAGCTTTGCCGAGAGCTTTGTGCGCGTGGGCATCGTGCCCGGCGATGGCGGCGCCTGGCTGCTGCCGCGGGTGGTGGGCCTGTCCAAGGCTTCCGAGATGGCGTTCACGGGTGAGGCCATCGGCGCCGCCGAGGCCCTGGCCTGTGGTCTGGTCTCGCGCGTGGTGCCGGCGGATCAACTGATGGCGGCGGCCCGCGCCCTGGCCGGCAAGATCGCCGCCAACCCGGGCGGCGTGCTGCGCATGACCAAGCGCCTCCTGCGCGAGGGCGAGCGCAGCTCGCTGGAGTCGTTGCTGGAGCTGTCGGCCGCCTACCAGGCCCTGGCCCACACCACCGAAGACCACTTCGAGGCGGTGCGTGCCTTTGTCGAGAAGCGCGCGCCGCGCTTCCAGTCTTGATTCAGGCGGGCTGCTCGTTCAGTCCTGAGCCACACGGGCGGCAGCGGCCAGGCCCTGCGGGGTGTCGGTGGCTTTCCAGCCGCCGCCCAGGGCCTTGATCAACTGCACCGAGGTCAGCAGCTGCTGGCTCTGGTTCTGCACCTGCTGGCGCTGGTAGCCCAGCAGCGTCTGCTGGGCCAGCACCACCTCGAGCAGGCTGGAGGCCCCGGCCCGGTAGCGGGCCTGCGACAGCTCCAGCACCTTGCCGGCGCTTTTCACGGCCTGCTGCAGCGAGCGCTGGGCTTCGCGCAGCGCGGCCTGGGTGGTGAGGCTGTCCTGCACCTCCTGGAAGGCCTGCAGCACGGTCTGCCGGTAGGTGGCGTTGGCCTGCTGGTAGCCGGCCTTGGCCACGTTCACCGCCGCCGTGGTGCGGCCGCCGTCAAACAGGGTCTGGGTGGCGCTCAGGCCCAGTGACCACAGCAGGCTGGGGGCCGAGAACAGCTTGCTGAAGCCGTTGCTGTCGTCGCCATACAGGCTGTTCAGGGTCAGGCTGGGGTAGTAGGCGCTGGTGGCAATGCCGATCTGGGCATTGGCCGCGGCCATGGCCCGCTCGGCGCTGGCGATGTCGGGGCGGCGCTCCAGCAGCGAGGCCGGTGTGCCCAGGGGCAGCTGCGGCGGCTCGGGCAGGCGGGTGTCGGCGGCCAGTTGAAAGCTGGGGGCCGGTTGGCCGGTGAGCGTGGCAATCGCGTGCTCGAAGCGGGCCCGGCTGTCGCGCAGGCCCTGCAGCTGGGCCTCGGTGCCCGAGACCAGGCCTTGCTGCTGTTCCAGGTCGATGCCCGAGACACTGCCCAGGTCGTGCCGGGCGGTGACGAAGTCCAGCGTCTGGCGCTGCGCCTTCAAGGTCTGGTTCAGCACGTCGATCTCGGCATCCAGCCCGCGCAGGGCCAGGTAGCTGCTGGTCAGTTGGGCGGTCAGCACCAGGCGGGTGTTCTCGAAATCGGCACCCGATTGCGCCTGGGCGGCCCGGGCGTTTTCCAGCTGGCGGCGCACCCGGCCGGCCAGGTCCACCTCGTAGCTCACGGTCAGGGCGGTCTGGTAGTCGCTTTGCTCGACCGAGCTGTTGGCGCTGGTGTAGCTGCTCAGCGGCCGGTTGGCCGAGGTGCGAAAGCGCGAGGTGCCGGCCTGCAGGCCCACCCGGGGCAGCAGGGCACCCAGGGCCGAGTCGGTCTGGGCACGGGCCTGGTCCAGGCGTGACTGGGCCAGGGCCAGCGTGTTGTTCTGCTTCAGGGCGGTGTCGACCAGGCCCTGCAGCGTGGCGTCGGCGTACAGCAGCCACCAGGGGCCTTTGAGTTCGTCGTCGCGCGGCTGGCCGGCCTGCCAGCCGGCTTCGGCCTGCCAGTGGGCCGGGGCCGCGGTGGCTGGGCGCACATAGTCGGGCCCCACGGCCGAACAGCCGCCCAGCAGGGCCAGGCCCAGCCAGGCGCCGTGCCGCGCCAGGCGGTGCAGCGCGGGGGCTTTCATGAAGCGCTCCGCTCGGCCTTGGCCGGGGCTTCGGGGGTTGTCGCGGGCTTGGTGTCGGGCTTGGCATCCTTGCCGGCGCCGTCCTTGCCGCCTTCCTTGTTGTTGGCCGGCACCGGCGCGTCGCTGGCCACCACGGCGTCCCCCTCGGCCAGCGAGTCGGGCGGGTTGATGATCAGCTTGTCCTGCGGCGACAGGCCGCTCTGGATCTCGATGCGCACGCCCAGGTCGCGGCCCAGGGTCACCTTCTTGAGCTGCACCTTGCCGTCGACCACGGTGGCCACCAGCGTGCCTTCTGGGCGGAACAGCAGGCCGTTGTTGGGCACGGTCAGCAGCGGCTTGTCGGCGCCGGCGGCCTGCAGGGCCACTTGCACATACGAGCCCGGCAGCAGCTTGCCGTCGGGGTTGGGCAGGTTGATCTCCACCTGCAGCGTGCGAGTTGCGGGGTCGATGGCGCCAGCGGTGCGCACCACCTTGCCGGTGAAGGTCTGGCCCGGCAGCTCAGACAGGGTGACTTGGGCTTCCTGACCGGCCTTGATGCGCGGGGCAAAGCTCTGCGGTGCCGACACGTACAGGCGCAGCACATCGGTCTGCGACAGGGTGAACAGCAGCTTGGGCGCGCCGCCGTTGCCGGCGTCCACCAGGCTGCCCACGTCGATGTTGCGCTTGGTGACCACGCCGCTGAAGGGTGCCACGATGCGGTTGTAAGACAGCTGCAGCTCCAGGCGTTGCACCACCGCCTCGCTGGCGGCCAGGTTGGCCTGCACCAGCTTCAGCGTGTTCTGGCGCTCATCGAGTTCCTGTTGCGACACGGCATCGCGGGCGCGCAGACCCTGCCAGCGCTCGAACGAGGTGCGCGCCAGTTGCAGGTTGGATTGCACCTGGGCCCGGTTGGCCCGGGCCTCGGCCAATTGCTGTTCGATCTCGCCGGTGGCGATCTCGGCCAGCAGGTCGCCCTTGTTGACGCGCGCGCCGATGTCCTTGAACCACTGTTTGACGTAGCCGCTGCTGCGCGCGTAGATGGGCGTCTCGATGTAGCCCTGCAGGCTGCCCGGCAGTTGCAGGGTCTGCTGGCCGCGGCCGGGGCGGGGCGAGACCACGTAGACGTGCACCTTGGCGTTTTCCTGCGTGCTGGCCGCCAGGGCCTTGGCCTGGGCGGCCCGCTCGGTCATCACCAGGGCGGCGCCGGCCCCCAGCACCAGCAGCACGCCCAGGGCGGCCCAGCGCGCGCGCCGCAGCAGCCGGATGCGCTTGATGTTGTGGGCCCCTTCGTGCTGGTGCAGACCGTGGATTCCGATGGAAGAGTGTCGCTGCGCGTGGCTCATATCAGGCATTTCCTTGGGCGGAGAGGGGGGCGGCCGCTTGAAGTCGGCGGGCGGCCCGGCGTTCGAGGGCGCGGTGCACTGCGGCAAACACCACAGGCACGAAGAACAGGGTGGAGACGGTGGCAAACAGCAGGCCGCCGATGGTGGCGCGGCCCAGTGGCGCGTTCTGCTCACCGCCTTCGCCCAGGCCCACGGCCATGGGCAGCATGCCGATGATCATGGCCAGGGCCGTCATCAGCACCGGGCGCAGCCGGGTGGTGCCGGCTTCCAGCGCGGCCGACAGGGGCGGCGCACCGTCCAGCAGGCGCTCACGGGCAAACGAGATCATCAAAATGCTGTTGGCCGTGGCCACGCCCATGGTCATGATGGCCCCGGTGAGCGCGGGCACGCTGAGCGTGGTGGCGGTCAGGAACAGCATCCAGGCAATGCCGGCCAGTGCGGCCGGCAGGGCGGTGATGATGATGAAGGGGTCCACCCAGGACTGGAAGTTGACCACGATCAGCAGGTACACCAGCACGATGGCCATGATCAGGCCCACGCCCAGGCCCAGGTAGGAGCTTTGCATGGTTTCCACCTGGCCGCGCATCTTCACGCTGCTGCCCCGGGGCAGGTCGGCCTTCATGCTGTCGATGGCCTGCTGCACCTCGGCGGCCACGCTGCCCAGGTCGCGCCCGGACACGCTCACGAACACGTCCACCACGGGCTGGATGTTGTAGCGCGACACCACGGTCTGCTCGCGGGTGGGGCGCACGGTGACCAGGTTGCTCATCAGCTGGGCGGGCGGCTGGGCGGCCGCGGTGCTGCCCGTCGGCACGCTGTTGGTGATGGGCACGCCCACCGGGATCTGCAGCAGGTTGTCCAGCGAATCGACCTGGTACTGCGGGGTCTGCACTGCGATGCTGTAGACCACGCCGTTGGCCGGGTTCAGCCAGAAGGCCGGCGCCGTCTGGAAGCTGCCCGACAGCGAGACCAGCAGGTTCTGCGCCACGTTGTTGGCGTTCAGGCCCAGTTGCTGCAACTGGGCGCGGTCGATGTCGAGCTTCTTGGTCGGCTGGTTGATGCGCTGCTGGATGTGCACGTCCACCGCGCCATCGATTTGCCGCACCTTGCTCTGCAGCACGCTGGCCAGGCGGTAGTTTTCGGCGATGTTGGCGCCGCTGAACTGCACGTCGATGGAGGCCGGCTGCCCGAAGTTGAGGATCTGCGTGATGATGTCCGCCGGCTGGAAGAAGATCTCCACACCGGGGAAGCGCTTGGGCAGTTCGGCGCGCAGGCGCTTCACGTGCTCGTCGGTGGGGCCGTGGCCATGGCGCAGGGCGATCTGCACCTCACCGTCCAGCGTGCCGATGGTGCCCGCGTTGCTGTACGACAGGTTGATGCCGCTGTAGGGCAGGCCCAGGTTGTCGAGGATGGTCTCCAGTTCTTCCGGCGGGATCAGCTCACGCACCGCGTTTTCGATGCGGTCAGCCAGGCGGGCCGTCTCTTCGATGCGGGTGCCCGTCGGGGCGCGGAAGTGCAGGCGGATCAGGCCGGCGTCCACGCTCGGAAAGAAGTCGCGCCCCAGCACGCCATACAGCCCGCAGGAGGCGATGCAGAACACCAGAAAGGCGGTGATGAAGCTGGCGCGGCGCGTCAGCAGGCCGCTCAGGATCACCACGTAGACGCCGCGCAGGTTCTCGAAGCCGGCGTCGAAGCTCAGGTAGATGCGGCGGAAGAAGCCCGGCCGGCTGTCGTCCACGGGCGGGGCGTTGCGCATCAGCAGCTTGACCAGGGTGGGCACCAGCGTGCGCGACAGCACGTAGGAGGCCATCATGGCGAACACCACCGATTCAGCCAGCGGCACGAACAGGTAGCGGGCCACGCCAGTCAGGAAGAACATGGGCACGAACACGATGCAGATGCACAGCGTGGAGACAAAGGCCGGCACGGCGATCTCGCCCGCCCCTTCCAGAATCGCCTGCTCCAGCGGCGTGCCCAGGTGCAGGTGGCGCTCGATGTTCTCGATGGTCACGGTGGCGTCGTCCACCAGAATGCCCACCGCCAGGGCCAGACCGCCCAGGGTCATGAGGTTGATGGTCTCGCCCAGGGCGTAGAGCATCAGGATGGCCGACAGCACCGACAGCGGGATCGACACCGCGATGATGCAGGTGCTGCGCCAGTTGCCCAGGAACAGCAGGATCATGGCGGCGGTCAGGCAGGCGGCGATCAGCGCCTCATGGATCACCCCGCTGATGGCGGCCTTCACGAACAGCGACTGGTCGAACAAGGGGGTGATCTTCAGATCGGGCGGCAGGGTTTGGGCCACCGAGGGCAGCAGTTCGCGCAGCTTGGTGACGATCTCCAGGGTGGACGAGCTGCCGTTTTTCAGCACCGACAGCAGCACGCCGCGGCTGCCGTCCTGGCGCGCGATGTTGGTCTGGGGGCTGAAGCCGTCGCGCACATTGGCCACGTCGCTGAGGGTGATGGTGGTGCCGTTGCTGGAGCGGATGGGCAGGGCGTTCAGGCCCTCCAGGTTGGCGGGCGAGCCATTCATGGACACCGTGTATTCGGTGTCGCCCAGCTTGGCCGTGCCGCCGGGCAGGATCAGGTTCTGCGCATTGATGGCGTTCACCACATCCGAGGGGGTCAGGCCCTTGGCCTGCAGGGCCCGGGTGTTCAGGTCCACCGAGACCACCCGGTTCTTGCCGCCGTAGGGGAAGGGCACGGCCGCGCCGGGAATGGTGATCAGGCGTGGCCGCAGAAAGTTGACGGCGGCATCGAACAGGCCTTGCTCCGACATGGACGGGCTGGCCAGGCCCAGCTGGATCACCGGGATGCTGGAGGCGGAATACTTGATCACCAGCGGTGGGGTGATGCCTGGCGGCATCTGGCGCACGATGGCCTGCACCGAAGAGGTCACCTGGGCCAGCGCGGTCTGGATGTTGGCATCGGGCTGGAAGAACACCTTGATCACCGCAATGCCGGCCAGCGACTGCGACTCGATGTGCTCGATGTCGTTGACCGTGGTGGTCAGCGAGCGTTCATTGACGTTGGTGATGCGGGTGCCCACCTCCTGGGCGGACAGGCCGGAGTAGTTCCAGATGATGCTGATCACCGGGATGTTGATTTCCGGAAAGATGTCGGTGGCCATGCGCATCAGCGCCAGGGGGGTGGCCAGCACGATCAGCAAGGCCATCACGATGAACGTGTAGGGTCGGCGCAGCGCAATATTGACGATCCACATGGGGCAGGCATCCGGTTGGCAGACAGGCGTGGCGTGTTCGGGCCCATCCCCTGATGGTGCTGCCGACGCTCAACGTAACCAAACATTTTGCAGGAGAAGCATGACCCGGGCCGGTGCCGGGCCATGGCAGGCCCGGTAAAGCCCGGGGCCAGCATGGCTTCGTGCTGGTTTCTCTGAAAAAAATGCTGGTACTGATTATTTTGACTTGGATTGGCCCGACGGCTATGGCAGCCAATCAGCTGCCAGCAGACGGGGGGGCAGCGCGGGTGCGTAGTGGTAGCCCTGGGCCTCGTCGCAGCCGAGCGCCAGCAGGGTGCGTGCCTGTTCGGGCGTCTCCACCCCTTCCGCCACGGTGCGCAGACGAAGGGCCTGTGCCATGCTGATGACGGCCGTCACGATGGCCTGGTCGGCGGGTGCGCGCAGCATGTCACGTACGAAGCTCATGTCGATCTTCAGCTTGCCGACCGGGAAATTCTTCAATTGCGCCATCGAGGCATAGCCGGTACCGAAATCGTCCAGTGTCAGGTTGAAGCCCGCGGCCACCAACTGGCTGGCCACGCGCCGGGCGCGCTCGGGGTCGAGCATCATCGCGGTCTCGGTGATCTCCAGTTCGATCGCCTCGGGCCGGGCGCCGGCCGCGCGCACCAACTGGGTCGCCCGGTCCGGAAAGGATTCGTCGCTCATCTGGGCGGCCGATACGTTCACCGCGATCGGCGGGGCCGGCCGCAGGGCGGGCCCGGACCATGCGGCCCACTGACGGCTGGCTTCGTGCAACGCCCAGTCCCCCAGTTGAACGATCAGCCCGCGCTCTTCCGCCACGGGCACGAATTCGCCCGGGCTGATTGGGCCCAGTTCCGGGTCGTCCCAGCGGGCCAGGGCTTCCAGGCCGGTCAGCCGACCGCTGTGCAGATCGATCTTGGGCTGGTAATGCAGGTGCAGGCCGCCGCGGCTCAAGGCCTTGGCCAGGCGCGTGGCCAGGGTGTTGCGGCGGTGCAGTCGTTCACTCATCTGCTGCTCATACAACTGGCAATGACCGCCACCCAACGATTTGGCCTTGAACATGGCCAGATCGGCATGCTTGAGCAGTTCTTCGACCGTGTGCCCCTGGCTGGGGAACAGCGCCATGCCGATGCTCACACCCACCTCGACCGGGGGCGTTGCGGTGCCGATCGGCTGGGCCAGGGTGTGCATCAGGTGGCGGCTGATGTGCCGGGCGTCTTCCAGGCCGTCGATTTCACAGGCCACCATGAACTCGTCGCCACCGATGCGTGCCAGCAACTGGTCTTTGCACAGCAGGGCCTGGCAGCGTTGCGCCACCTCGCGCAGCACATGGTCGCCCATGGCGTGACCCAGGATGTCGTTGATCTCCTGCAGGCGATCCAGGTCGAGGAACAGCAAGGCCAGTTGCCGACCGGCGCGCTCGCAGCGGTCCAGCATCTGCTGCGCCAGCACCAGGCCATGGGTCCGGTTCGGCAGCCCGGTCAGCACGTCGTAGAACGCCAGGCGCTGCAGGTGTTCGGCCGCCAGGTGGCGCTCCGAGGTGTCTAGCAAGGTGCCGTGGCCTTTCAAGGGTTGGCCGTGGGCGTCGTATTCCAGACGGCCACGCGCCTCCACCCAGCGCAGCCTCTGCCCAATCTGGATGCGGTGCTCCACCCGAAACGGGGCGCCGTTCAGGGCGGCCTGCCAGGCCTTCTCCACGCTCTCGCGGTCTTCGGCATGAATGTGCTCCATCAGGCCCTGGAAGGTGCAGACCTCGTCTTCAGGCCAGTTCAGGATGCTGCAGGCCTGGGCGCTGAGCAGCATCACGTCGGTGGCCAGGTCGATCTGCCAGGTGCCGACGCTGGCCACGGCCTGGGCATTGAGCAGGTCACGCGTCAGGCGGGTCTGCTGACGCAGGTCTTCAAACACCAGCAGCAGGTGGGGCTCTCCCCCGTCTGGGGCATCGCGCAAAAGGCTCGCGGTGGCACGCACTGGAATGGCCAGGGCCTGGGGATGCCCGCTGCGGCACAGCGTGAGGGTTTCGCAGACCAGGTTCTGTTGGAAGACCTGCTCCGCCAGGGTGATCAAGGGTGTCACGTCCAGCCAGTCGTGCAGCGCGCTTCCGAGGAGGCTGCCCGCAGGCAGGTTCAACAGGCTTTCCACCGCCGGGTTGGCGAAGACCACGTTCAGGTCCGGGGTGAGCACCAGCGTGCCGCAGGGCAGGCCGGCAAAGGCCGCGCCGTAACTGCCCAGCCGTGGTGATGCGCGCTGGCGATGCCGTTGCAGCGCGTCGGTGGTCAAGCCCATGTCGTGCATCAGCAATTTGCTCAGGGCCAACATCAGCTTCAGCAGTTCGTCGGGGTGCGCGGCGTTGGCCTGCACCAGGCAGGGAAGCACGGTCTGCAGGTAGTGCCGGTAGGCCTCGGCCAGCCAGCTGGGCGGCAGGTCCAGGCGGGCCATGGCCAGACCCATCTGGTCCCGGCTTTGCCGATAGCCCTCGCCATAGGGCCCCTCTGTGAGGCTGGTGAAGTAGGCGGTTTGCAGTTGTTGCAACTGCGTCTCCGAGGCGTCGTCGGGGCGGTGTGCCTGGCTGATGGGCTCTTGCAGCAGATGCTTTGCAGCGGCCTGGAACACCCCGGGGCAGTTTTGCAGCAATTGCTGGTGCAGACGCTGCAGGAGGCTCAGGTCGGCTGCGGCCAGCGTGTGCAAGGGCGGATGCTCTGGACTGTTGACATGTGCCATGGGGCAAGCTCGGAGTGTGCAACGGCCTCGGTGTCTGGATCCCAAGCGTTGAAGATGTTGATTTATTTGAAATATATACTAAATATGAAATGCATCAAGCATTTTTCAATCAACAGATGATTTATATGAAATTAAATATCTGTTTTTGATCTGTATATGATTAATGTGATATTTGGCATTGCGCTTCTTTCCGAAGCGATCCGCTGGGCAGCCCATCCGTTCGCTTGCCCTTGGCAGTGCTTGGCAGTTTGTTGGCGCTTAAATGGCAGTTGATGGCAGTCAAATGACTGCCAGAGGCCGGTCAAAATCCAAGCATCAAGCCTAAGCCTTTGTATTTAAAGTACTTTTCTTGGCCGATTGTCCTGGCACGAAAACTGCCCTTAGGAGGCCTTGATCTGAGTGCCCGGTACGTCTCCGGGCGCGTGTCGGCTCATCCGTGTGGCATCGTGTCTGCGGATGGGCATCTCACTGAACCGGGTTGCCATGGATTCCACGCCTTCTTCCTCGAACAAAGTCATCCCCATCGTTGCGGCACCGTCGGACGAGACCGAGGTGTTTCTGTACGCCGCCACCAAGAAGATCCACCCTCGCTCGGTCAGTGGCCTGTTTGCGCGCTGGCGCTGGGGCCTGGTGTTCCTCACCCAGATCGTCTTCTATGGTCTGCCCTGGCTGGAGTGGGGGCAGCGTCAGGCGGTGCTGTTCGATCTGGGGGCCCGGCGCTTCTACCTGTTCGGCATCGTGCTGTACCCGCAGGATTTCATCTACCTGACCGGGCTGCTGGTGATCTCGGCCCTGTCACTGTTCCTGTTCACGGCAGTCGCTGGGCGGCTGTGGTGTGGCTACGCCTGCCCGCAGACGGTGTACACCGAGATCTTCCTGTGGATCGAGCGGCGCTTTGAGGGCGACCGCATGGCCCGCATCCGGCTGGACGAGGCGCCAATGTCGCTCAACAAGCTGTGGCGGCGGGGCGGCAAGCACCTCGTCTGGTTGGCGGTGGCCGTGTGGACGGGCTTCACCTTCGTGGGCTATTTCACGCCGGTGCGCACCCTGGGCCTGGAGGTCTGGACCAACACCCTGGGCCCCTGGGAGACCTTCTGGGTGCTGTTTTATGGTTTTGCCACCTATGGCAACGCCGGCTTCATGCGCGAGCAGGTGTGCAAGTACATGTGCCCCTATGCGCGTTTCCAGAGCGCCATGTTCGACAAGGACACGCTGATCGTCACCTACGACGAGGCGCGCGGCGAGCCCCGTGGCAAGCGTTCGCGCAAGGCCGATCCGGCCGCGCTGAAGCTGGGTGCCTGCGTGGACTGCGAACTGTGCGTGCAGGTGTGCCCCACGGGCATCGACATCCGCAAGGGCTTGCAGTACGAGTGCATCGGTTGCGGCGCCTGTGCCGACGTGTGTGACACCGTGATGGACAAGCTCAACTACCCGCGCGGGCTGGTGCGTTACTCCACCCAGAACGCGGTGCGCAACGGCTGGACGCGGGCGCAGATCCTGCGCCACGTGATGCGCCCCCGGGTGCTGGTGTACGCCACGGTGCTGCTGGCGCTGACCGTGGCCCTGTTCTCCCACCTGATGCTGCGCACCCCGCTGCGCGTGGATGTGGTGCGCGACCGCGCCGCGCTGTCGCGCATCGCCCCGGGCGGCATGCTGGAGAACGTGTACCGGCTGCAGATCATGAACGCCACCGAAAAGCCCCAGACCTACCGGCTCGGCGCCACGGGTCTGGAGGGCTTGAAGCTGGCCTCCGAGGAACGGGTGGAAGTGGGCCCTGCCGAGTCGCGCTGGGTGCCGGTGCGCCTGCAGGTGCCTTATGGATCGGCCCCGGCGGGTTCGCATACCGTGTATTTCTCGATCGGCGCCGAAGGCGGCGATGCCCATGTGTCGGAGAAGTCGGCCTTCCTGGTGCCGCGCTGATCAGGGCTGGCCGGCCAGCCCAAGCTCTTTGAGGCGCCGGTAGAGGGTGCGTTCGCTCAGGCCGAGCTGGCGCGCCAGGTCCTTGCGGCTGCCCTGAAAGCGCGTGGCCAGTTCGCGCAGCGCGTCGGATGTCTGGCCAGCGGCCGGTGGCGGCGGGGCTGGCAGTGCAGCGGTGGCAGCCGATGGGCTGGTGTGGGTGCCGGATTGAAGTGTGTCCGGCGGCAGGTGGGCCAGGCCGATCACGCCATCGTCGGCGAACAGGCGCGCTCGATCGATCACATTGCGCAGCTCGCGGATGTTGCCCGGCCAGGCGTACTGCTGCATGCAGCGCAGCGCCTCGGCGTCGACCCGGTAGCGCAGACTGCCGGCCGGGCTGCGCGCCAGGATGGATTCCACCAGCAGCGGGATGTCGTCGGCCCGCTCGCGCAGGGCGGGCAGGTGCACCGGAAAGGCATTGATGCGGTAGTACAGGTCTTGCCGGAACTGGCCTTGCTCGACCATGCGCGCCAGGGGCTTGTGGGTGGCGGCCACCAGGCGGAAATCGGCGCGCAGGGTCTCGATGCCCCCCACACGCCGGAAGGTGCCCGATTCGATCAGCCGCAGCAGCTTGACCTGCATGCTCAAGGGCACATCGCCCATTTCATCGAGGAACAGCGTGCCCCCGGTGGCGGTCTCCACCAGCCCTTTCTTGCGCTGGGTGGCACCGGTGAAGGCCCCTTTCTCGTAGCCGAACAGCTCGCTCTCGAACAGGGTCTCGGTGAAGCCCGAGCAGTCCACCGTCACAAAGGGGCCGTGGGCGCGTTCGCTGGCCTCATGCAGGGCGCGCGCAAACAAATCCTTGCCGGTGCCCGATTCGCCCAGCAAGAGCACCGGCAGGTTCGAGGGCGCCACGCGCTGCAAGGCGGCCAGGGCCTGGGTGAAGGCGCTCGAATGCCCCACCAGGCCGTCGGCTCTCACCTGGGGTGAGGCACTGCGCAGCGTGGAGAGCCGTTCGACAAAGGCGATCACCTGGCCCTGGTGGTCCTGGATCGGGCGCAGTTCGACGTCGACATGCTCCAGCCCGCGCGGGGTGTGGTGGATGTGCAGCACGCGATCGGCGCGGCGTCGCTCCAGCGCGTGGCGCATCGGGCAGTGCTCGCCGGCCTGGTCGCAGGGCACGTCGTAGTGGTGCGACACCTCATAGCATTTGCGCCCCAGGGGCGAAGCGTCGGCCACCCCGAACTGGCGCCGGTAGGCGGTGTTGGCAGCCAGGATGTTGTAGGCCGGGTCGAGCACCATCATGGGCGCAGGGTCGTGCTCCAGGAAGGACAGCAGCGCGTTGAGCTCGTCCGGGCTGGGCAGTGCCGCCGTGGGGCGGAGCGGGGGGCGGGTGCGGGGCATGGCAGGCAAGCAAGCAGTGGCTGGGCAGTGACTGCCAATACTGCCAAAGAAATGGCAGTTCAGGGGGAATCAGGCAGCGTGGGCGGGGGCTGAGCCGCCACTCAGGGGCGGCCGGTGAGGATCTGGAAACCCCACATCAACAAGCCCGGAATCACCACCGGCAGGGTCAGGAACAGGAACACCGAGGTGAACTGGGCCAGCACGAACAGGTCGATCAGGGTCTGCTTGGCCCACTCCAGCAGATCGACTTCCCAGAAGCGAAGCGGCTTGTTGTTGCTCATGACGCCCTCTTTTCATGGCCGCAGGGCGCGGTCAGTGCTTCATTTTTAGCACAGTGGTGCGCATCTGCAAGGGCTTTGGCCGCACCAGGCCGCACCCGGCCGGGCCGTGGCCCGGCCTGAGGCGCTCAGCCTGCGGCGGCCAGGGTCTTGAAGACCTCGCGGGCAGCAGCCACGGTCTGGGCGATGTCGTCGGCGCTGTGGGCGCTGCTCACAAAGCCGGCTTCATACAGCGCCGGGGCGATGTAGACGCCGCGGTCCAGCAGGCCGTGGAACAGTTGGTTGAAGCGGGCGCTGTCGGTCTTCATGACGGTGGCGTAGTTCTGCGGCAGCTCCGGCATCAGGAAGAAGCCGAACATGCCGCCCTGGCAGTCGGCGCTGAAGGGCACGCCCTCGGCGGCGGCGGCCGCCTTGAGGCCGTCCACCAGTGACAGGGTGCTGGCCGACAGGGCCTCGAAGAAACCGGGCTTGCGGATCTCGCGCAGCGTGGCCAGGCCGCAGGCGGTGGCCACCGGGTTGCCCGACAGGGTGCCGGCCTGGTACACGCCGCCCAGCGGGGCCAGGTGTTCCATGATGGCGCGGCGTGCACCGAAGGCGGCCAGCGGCATGCCGCCGCCAATCACCTTGCCCATCACCGTGATGTCGGGTTCGAAGCCGGGGATGGCCTGGGCGTAGACGCTCTGGGCACTGCCCAGGGCCACGCGGAAGCCCGTCATCACCTCATCGAGGATCAGCAGGGCGCCGTGCTCGGAGCACAGCTCGCGGCAGCGCTTCATGAAAGGCACCGAGGCGCGCACGAAGTTCATGTTGCCGGCGATCGGCTCGATCATCACGCAAGCCAGTTCCTTGCCGTGCACGGCAAAGGCCTCTTCAAGCTGCTCGATGTTGTTGTACTCGAGCACCAGGGTGTGCTGCACCACCTCGGGCGGTACACCGGCGCTGGTGGAGGTGCCGAAGGTGGCCAGGCCCGAGCCCGCCTTGACCAGCAGGGCATCGGCATGGCCGTGGTAGCAGCCCTCGAACTTGATCAGCTTGCTGCGGCCCGTGGCGCCTCGGGCCAGGCGGATCGCGGTCATGCCGGCTTCGGTGCCCGAGCTGACCAGTCGCACCATGTCCATCGAGGGCACCAGGCTCAGGATCTCTTCGGCCAACTCGACCTCGCGCTCGGTGGGGGCGCCGAAAGAGAAACCTTCGAGGGCCGCCTTCTGCACGGCCTCGAGCACGGCAGGGTGGCCATGGCCCAGGATCATCGGGCCCCAGGAGCCGATGTAGTCGATGAAGCGCTGGTCGTTGGCGTCCCAGAAATAGGCGCCTTGGGCGCGTTTCACGAAACGCGGCGTGCCCCCCACGGCGCGGAAGGCGCGCACGGGTGAGTTCACGCCACCGGGGATCACGCGCTTGGCGCGCTCGAACAGGGGCAGGTTCAGGTCAGTGTTGAGTGTCATGGGGAGGAATCACAAACCCGGCCAGCGTGTCGCTGGCGTCGGGGTTCTCGTTGTCGTCTTCACCTTCTTCGGGCTGGGCCCAGAACAGGCGATCGGGGATCACATGGCCCATGCCGGGGCGGAAGCCCGCATCCAGGCAGCGGTCCAGGTAGCTCAGGGCCTCGCTGGTGGCTTCGCCCAGGTCGATGCCGGTGGCCACCAGCGCGGCCAGCGCGGCCGACAGGGTGTCGCCAGCGCCGGCGAACACGGCGTCGAACAGCTCGAACTGCACATGGCCCAGCACGCTTTGCGGGCTGGCCAGCACGTTGTCCACATGCTGCTCGGGCAGCGGAATGCCGGTGACCAGGGTGTAGGGAACGCCTTGTTTGGCGGCGGCAGCGGCGATGTCGCGTGCGGTGGGGGAGCGGTCGCTGTTCCAGTCGGGCAGCAGCCAGCGCCACAGGGTGCTGTGGTTGCCAACCAACACCGAGGTCTGGGGCAGCAGCAGTTCGGAAAACGCGTCCAGGTAGCTGTCGATCTTGTCTTCCTGCCACCACGACAGGTTGGGCATGTAGGCCACCACCGGGATGTCGGGGTAGTCGGAGCTGATCTCGGCGATCGCGCTGAGGTTCTCCGGGTCGCCCACAAAGCCCACCTTGATCACCTGCACCGGCACGTCTTCCAGCATGGTGCGGGCCTGCTCGGTGACCACCTCGTCGTCGAAGGCGGCGTGGTCAAAGATTTCGGAGGTATCGCGGATGTAGCTGCCGGTGACCACGGGCAGGGCATGCCCGCCGACCGAGGCGATCGTCGTGATGTCCGCGGTGAGACCGCCGGCACCGCTCGGGTCGCTGGCGTTGAACACCATCACGCAGGCCGGCGTGCTGTCTTCGTCGCTGGCCGCAGGGGTGCTGGGGGGGGGTGTGAGCGTGGTCATGAAGTCCGGAAATGGGCAGTCTGCTCAGGGTAGCAGAAGCGGCCGCGGGACTCGATACAATCATTGCATTCTATTCGAAGGCCCCTTAAGCTGTGACTGATAACAAAACTTGGATGTGTCTGATTTGTGGCTGGATTTACGACGAATCCACCGGTGCTCCCGAGCATGGCATTGAGCCAGGCACCCCCTGGGAAAAGGTTCCGATGAACTGGACCTGCCCCGAATGCGGAGCCCGCAAGGAAGACTTTGAAATGGTCCAGATCTGAACCCGTGACTCCTTTGCTGGCGTCGATCTGGCGACACGAGGAATGCACTGATGTCCATTGACAGTTCAGGTCTCAAGGTGCTGGTGGTGGACGACAGCAACACCATCCGCCGCAGCGCCGAAATCTTTCTCAAGCAAGGCGGCCATGACGTCCTGCTGGCCGACGACGGCTTTGATGCGCTCGCCAAGGTCAATGACTACGAGCCGCAGCTGATCTTCTGCGACATCCTGATGCCCAAGCTGGATGGCTACCAGACCTGTGCCATCATCAAACGCAATGAGCGCTTTGCTGCGACGCCGGTCGTGATGCTGTCCTCCAAGGACGGCGTGTTCGACAAGGCGCGCGGACGCATGGTGGGTTGTCAGGACTACCTCACCAAACCCTTCACCAAGGACCAGTTGCTGCAGGCCGTGCGGCAATTCGGTATGCCGACTCTAGGAGCGTTGTGATGTCGATTCACAAAGTGCTGATCGTTGACGATTCGAAGACGGAACTGATGTTCCTGTCTGATTTGCTGCAGAAAAGCGGTATGCAGGTCCGCACCGCTGAAAACGCTGACGAAGCATTCAAGCGCCTGGCTGAAGAAAAGCCCGACCTCATCCTGATGGATGTCGTGATGCCCGGCCAGAACGGCTTCCAGCTGACACGCTCGATCAGCCGCGACCCCAAGTACGCCGACGTGCCCATCATCATGTGCACCAGCAAGAACCAGGAAACCGACCGGGTCTGGGGTTTGCGGCAGGGCGCCCGGGGCTACATCACCAAGCCGGTCGATCCTGCCGAGCTCAAGGCCAAGATCAACGCGCTGAACTGATCGCCCAGACCTGCGACCCCCCAATGGCCAATCGAGATGCTCTCCGCGAACTCCAAAGCCGTCTGGCTGCCCGACTGCAAGCTGCGCAAGCCGAAGGGCCCTCGATTGCCTGGCTGGCGGTGCACGCCGGAGCCGGGCGTTACCTGATGCCGCTGGCCCAGGCGGGTGAGATCTTTCCATGGTCGCCGGTGCAGCCGGTGCCTTACACACGGCCCTGGTTCTGGGGCGTGGCCAATTTGCGTGGCCATCTGTCCGGTGTGGTCGACCTGGCCGCTTTCCTGGCGGAGGTCTGGCCTGCGGCGCCCGCCCTGCGCCCGCGCTCTGAACTGGCCCAGGCCGATTGCAGCCTGCTGGCGCTCAATGCAGCCCTGGATGTGAACGTGGCCCTGGTGGTCGACCGCCTGGCCGGTTTGCGCAGCCCCGAAGCTTTCGTCTCCAGTGCGCCCCCTGCCGAAGATGCCCCGGGCTTCTTCGGCGCCCTCCACACCGATGCGCATGGCGAGACCTGGCAGGAAATCCAACTCCTGTCACTCTCGCAGTCCGCGCAGTTCCTCAGTATCAGTGCCTGAGTGCCTCAGCCATCAAGGTCGTTCCATGTCATTTGCGGATCAAATCGGAAAGCTGTTTGCCAAGAAGAAGTCGCCGGCGGAGGCCGAGTCTTCGGTGGCCGTGGGGCTGGGGGGGCCAGATACCCTGCACGAGTTGCCCCTGGATTCAGCCCAGGACCTGAGGCAGAACGCGGGTGGCCTGGTTGATTCCCTGGCGCCAGAAACCGAACTGGACAACCGCCAGGTCAATTTCTCGGAAACCCGGCTGGCCGAATCCGAGATCAAGGACGCCACCGAGGGCCAGATCGAGCTCCCCCTGCTGGGGCGGGGCACTGTGGCCCGGCACCAGCGTGTGCTGTTCATCCTGCTGGGTGTGGCCTTGCTGGTGCTCGCGGCCATTGCCGGTGTGGCGCTGAGCCAGGCCGACAAGGTGGCCCAGCAGCTGGCCGCCTCGGGGCAGTCGCTGATGCAGTCGCAGCGCCTGGCCAAATCGGTGTCGCAGGCCCTGGTGGGCAGCCCGCAGGCTTTCCCTGACGTGGTCGAGAGCTCGGGTGTGCTCGTGAAGACCGTGCGTGGCCTGACCAGTGGCGACGACCAGATGCGCCTGGATCCGCTGGGCAGTGATTTCAAGCCCGATCTGGACAAGGTCATGCCCCTGATGGAGCGTGCCGAGCGCAACGCCGCCGTGGTGATGAGCCAGCAGAAGATCCTGACCCAGGTGGGTGAGGCGCTGCGCACCATCAACCGCCAGTCTGCCGACCTGCTGGAGATCGCCGAGACCATCTCCTCGCTCAAGCTGCAGCAGAACGCACCGGCGTCCGAGATCTCGGCCGCCGGCCAGTTGGTGATGCTGACCCAGCGCATCGGCAAGTCGGCCAACGAGTTCCAGACCACCGAGGGCGTGAGCCCCGAGGCCGTGTTCCTGCTGGGCAAGGACTTGAACTCCTTCCGCGAGATCGCCCAGGGCCTGCTCAATGGCAGCCCCGAGCTGCGTCTGGCGGCCTCCAAGGACGCCCAGACCCGTGAACAGCTGGAGAGCCTGATCAAGGTCTATGACCAGACCCGCAGCCAGGCCGGTGCCATTCTGGGCAACCTGCAAGGCCTGGTGTCGGCCCGTGAGGCGCAATCCGCCATCCTGAACGACTCCGAGCCGCTGCGCCGGGGTCTGGAAGACCTGCAGGGGCGCCTGTCCTCGCAGACCGGTCTGAGCCTGACCTCCATCCTGTCGCTGGTGGTGGCCTCGTTCTTTGTGTTGATCTGTGCCTTCGGCCTGGCCCGTGTGCAGCTGCTGGACAGCCGCAACCGCCAGACCGCTGCCGAGTTGCAGCAGCTCGAAGCCCAGCGCCAGGAGCAGGAGGCCAAGCGCGTCAACGACGCCAACCAGGCCGCCATTTTGCGACTCATGAACGAACTGCAGACGGTGGCCGAAGGCGACCTGACCCAGGAAGCCACGGTGACCGAAGACATCACCGGCGCCATCGCCGACTCGGTGAACTACACGGTGGAAGAACTGCGCGTGCTGGTGGGCAACGTGCAGAACACGGCCACCCGGGTGGCCCAGACCACGGCCCAGGTGGACAACACCTCGACCGAACTGCTGGCGGCCTCCACCGAGCAGCTGCGGGAGATCCGTGAAACCGGCCGCTCGGTGCTCGAAATGGCCTCGCGCATCAATGGCGTGTCGGCGCAGGCGCAAGAGTCGGCCTCGGTGGCCCGCCAATCGCTGCAGGCTGCCGACTCGGGTCTGCAGGCGGTGCAGAACGCCATCGGGGGCATGAACGCCATCCGTGACCAGATCCAGGAAACCTCCAAGCGCATCAAGCGACTCGGTGAATCGTCGCAGGAGATCGGTGAAATCACCGAGCTGATTTCGGACATCACCGAGCAGACCAACGTGCTGGCCCTGAACGCCGCCATCCAGGCCGCTTCGGCTGGTGAAGCCGGTCGCGGCTTCTCGGTGGTGGCGGAAGAAGTGCAGCGGTTGGCTGAGCGCTCGGCCGATGCCACGCGCCAGATCGCGGCGCTGGTGAAGGCGATTCAGACCGACACCCAGGACGCGGTGGCCGCCATGGAGCGCTCCACCCAGGGTGTGGTGGAAGGGGCCCGACTGTCCGACAGCGCCGGCACCGCCCTGACCGAGATCGACCGCGTGTCGCAACGACTGGCCGAGCTGATCGAGCAGATCTCGTCGGCGGCGTCCAAGGAAGCCACCCTGGCCAACGAGGTGGCCGACAACATCCAGCACATTTTTGCCGTGACCGAACAGACCGGAGAAGGCACCCGGACCACGGCCCAGCAGGTGCGCGAACTGTCGCAGATGGCCGATGAACTGCGTCACTCCGTGGCGCGGTTCAAGATCGCCTGATCGGGGCCGGTCGCCCCAACGCCTGACTGGAACCTTCCATGCGACCCACCGACGCTGTGTCCCCTGCTGCCCTGGATGCGGCAGACCATGACCTGGGCCCTTTGGCCTGGGTGCTGGACGAACTGCGCAAATCCCTTGACGGCTCGATCAAGGCCATGCGCCGCCATGTGCGCGAGGCTTTGCAGAGCCACGGGGCCGAACTGGCCAGCCCCGATGTGAGCGCGCTGCGCCTGGCGCGGCAGCAGATGCACCAGGCCACCGGGGCGCTGGAGATGGTGGGCATGGCGCCGGTGGCGCTGATGATGCGGGCCCTGGAGGCGATGACGCAGAAGTTCATCCAGGCCCCGTCAAGCTGCACAGACGACGCCATCGGCCTGATCGAGCGGGCCAGCTTCGCCATCAGCGAATACCTGGAGGCGGTGCTGGCGGGGCACGAAGTGTCGGCCGTCAGCCTGTTCCCTCAGTTCCGCGACGTGCAGCAGTGGCTGGGCGTGGAGCGCATCCATCCGGCCGATCTGTGGGGCAGTGAGCGCCGGGTGGCCGATCCGGCCCTGCCCGACAGCGTGGTGCCACTCGACTACCACCCCGACGTGCGCTCGCGCTTCGACCACGCCATGCTCAAGCTGGTCAAGACCGGTCGCCCCTCGGGGGCCCGCGCCATGGCCCAGATCGCCTCTGGGCTGGCGAGCGCCGGCACCCAGGGCGGGCGTTTGTTCTGGAAGGTGGCCGCGGGTTTCTTCGAAGGCCTGTCGCTGGGCTTGGTGCCCCTGGATGTCTACGTCAAGCGCGTGATCTCACGCGTGCTGGTGCAGTACTCGGCCCTGGCCCGTGGCGAAGCGGCCGTGTCGGAGCGCCTGTTCCAGGACCTTCTTTTCTACTGTGCCCAGGCCTGCCCGGCCGACAGCCAGCCGGCCCCTTTGCTGCGGGCCGTCCGCGAGGCCTATGGCCTGCAACGCCATGCGCCGGCCGATTACGAGGCGCGCCGGTTCGGTCGTTTCGATCCGGCCGTGCTGGTGCAGGCGCGCAAGCGCATTGCCACCGCCACCGACACCTGGTCGGCCCTGGCCGGCGGCGACCGCAACAAGCTGCGCAGCGCCGTCGACCAGTTTGCGCTGGTGGGTGAATCGCTGTCCAAGCTGCACCCGGGCAGCCAGCCCTTGGGGCAGGCCCTGCAGCGGGCGGCTGAAGCCACCGCACTGAGCGGCGACGCCCCGGGCGCCTCGCTGGCCATGGAGGTGGCCACGGCCGTGCTGTTCCTGCAGGCCTGCTACCAGGAAATGGACATCGACGAAGCCCAGATGAGCGAGCGCTCGCGCGCGCTGGCCGAGCGCCTGGACCGGGTGCTGGCGGGCGAGGAGGTGGGCCCCCTGGAGCCCTGGATGGAAGAGCTGTACCGCCGTGTCAGCGATCGCCAGACCATGGGCAGCGTGGTCGAAGAATTGCGCTCCACCCTCACCGAGGTCGAGAAGTCGCTCGACACCTTCTTCCGCCAGCCTTCGGACAGCCAGGTGCTGACCGCCGTGCCGGCACGCCTGTCGCAGATGCGGGGCGTGCTCTCGGTGCTGGGGCTGGAGCAGGCCGCCCACGCGGCCATGCGCATGCGCGACAGCGTCGAGCGCCTGATGGTCGATGAAGTGACCAGCGACGCCCTGCGCGCCGGCACCTTCGAGCGCCTGGGCAACAGCCTGGGGGCGCTGGGCTTTCTGATCGACATGCTGAGCTACCAGCGCACGCTGGCGCGCAAGCTGTTCGTGTACGACGAAGAGGCTGGCGAGTTGAAGTTCCTGGGTGGGCGACAGCGCCAGCAGTTCGGCCCGGCTGACGCCAGCGAGGCGCTGGTGGAGCCCCCGCTTTTTGTCGATTCACTGGCCTTGGGCGCGCCGTCCTCGGTCCCGCCGCGGCCCCTCGAGGCGCAGCCCGGTGCAGCGCCGTCCTTCCCTGGCCCAGCGTCCCTCACGTCCGCCGAGCCCGCCACTTTGGACACTGGTGCGCTGGACATCGGTGCGCTGGGTGACGAAGTGGCCGCGCCTTCGCTGCCGCCGCCGGCCCGGACCGAGGCACCCGCGATCGAGGAGGATGAACTCATCGACGTCTTCCTGGAGGAGGCCCGCGAGGTCTTTGCCCAGGGGGGCGCCACCATCGATGCCCTGCACCACGACCCGGCATCGCTGGGCGACCAGACCGCCTTGCGCCGGGCCTTCCACACCCTCAAGGGCAGCTCGCGCATGGTCGGGCTGGGCGAATTCGGCGAAGCCGCCTGGGCGCTGGAGCAGTTGCACAACGCCTGGCTGGCCGACCAGAAGCCCGCCAGCAAGCCTTTGCTGACCTTGTCCATCCAGGCCCTGAATCAGTTTTCGCGTTGGGTGGACGACATTGCCGCCCACCAGGCTCAGGCCTGGCGGGCCGCCCCCTTCCGCGAGGCCGCCGATGCCCTGCGGCTGGAGGACCGTCTGCTGCCTCTGCTGCAGGCTGCGGCCGAGGGCCATGAAGCCGCTGCGGTACCGACCGAACTGCCTGAACTGCCTGAGCTGCCGAGCCTGGACCTGGCCGAAGCCGCAGCGCCTGCGCCGCTGCCTGGGGCTGAACCGGCCGCCGCAACCCCGTTCGAGGGTGGGCTGGGCCCCGATTTCGACCTCTCATTCGATGGCCTGTCGCTGCCGCAAGAGCCAGCGGTGTCAACAGACGATGCGCCTCACCAGCTCGACTTCGCTCCGACGGCGATGATGTCCTACAGCGAGGATGCGCCGGTCGAGGCTGCCGCCGAAGCCGAGCCCGCCACGGCTTCGTTTGATGTCGAGGACATTGATTTCGCCCAGTTCGAGGCCGCCCTGGCCGGCGCCCCTGCCGAGCCCGGCCTGCCGGCCCACGATGGGGCTGGCGCTGGCCTGCCGGCGCTGGATCTCGATCTGCCTGGCGACACGGCCGAGGCGGCGTCCCTGGCCGACGCCTTGCCTCATTTCGAGCTCGATTTCCCGTTGGAAGCCGATGCCGGGCCTGTCAGCCCAGCGTTGCCTGCCAGCCCCCTGGACGAAGCCAGCCTGGATGCCGCCGTGGACGCGGCCTTGGACGACGAGCTGTCGCGTGCCCTGGAGGCCCTGCCGGCTGACAACCTAGCCGAGCCGCTGCCCGATCTGCCTCTTGATGTCCTGGATCGCCTGCAGGCCGACGGCCTTGACGAGTTGCTGCCGCTGCCGACCGAGACCGATCTGGCGTTGGAGCCCGCGTTGACCGAGCCGGGCGAAGTCGCCCAACCAGAACAGCCTGCGGAGCCAGAGCCAGAGCCAGAGCCAAAGCCAAAGCCAGAGCTCGATGCCGATGCCGATGCCGATGCCGCCAGCCTCCTGGCGCCTGCCAGCGACGACGAGTCGATCCGGGTCATCGGCGACCTGCGCCTGAGCATTCCGCTGTACAACGTCTACCTCAATGAGGCCGACGAGTGGTCGCGACGTCTGCAGACCTCGCTGGGCGAGTGGGCGCTGGAGCTGCACGAGCCTGTGCCCGACACGGCGGTGGCGCTGGCGCACTCCCTGGCCGGCAGTTCGGCCACGGTGGGATTCAAGGCCTTGTCTTCGCTGGCCCGCACGCTGGAACATGCGCTGCAGCACGTGCAGCTGCAAAGCCGTGGCACCGAGGCCGATGCCCGTGCCTTTGTCGACGCGGCCGATGACATCCGCCGTTTGCTGCACCAGTTTGCCGCAGGCTTCCTCAAAGAGCCGCAACCGGCCGTGGTGCAGGCCCTCGAGGCCATTCTGGCGACCGAGGCAGGTGTCCCCATGCCGGAGAGCCTGGCCCTGGCAGAGCCCTCGGAATGGATCGATGCGCCGGCCCAGGCGTCGAACGAACCCGCCTTTGATGAGCTGACCTTCGACGAGCCCGGCTTCGCCGAAACGGGCGAGTCCCCTGTGGCAGAGCCTCTGGCTGCGCCGGGCGCCATGGATGAAGAAGCCCTGCCCGAGCCCCAGCTTGAAGCGGTGCCTGAAGCTTTCGCTGCGCCTGAGGCGCTGACCGACGACTTGGATGCCGCGCTGAGCCCTGAGGCTTCGCAGGACTTGGCGCCGGCGTTGGCGTCGGAGTCGGTGCCGGATGGGGCGCCGGAGTTGCCGCAAGAGCAGCTCACCGAAGCACAGTTGCCCGCCGACGAGGCCCTGCCCGAGCCGCTGGCGGCCCCTGAGCCTCTGGCCTCCGAAGCCGCTCCCGAGCGGGCCTACGACGACGAGTTTGACGCGGTCGACGTGATCGACCCCGACCTGTTCCCGATCTTCGAAGAAGAAGCGCTCGAACTGCTGCCCCGAGTGGCGGCCAGCCTGCGCCACTGGCAGGAAGATCCGGCCCAGGAGGCGCCCCGGGCCGAGTTGCTGCGCTTGTTGCACACCCTCAAGGGCAGTGCCCGCCTGGCGGGTGCGCTGCGCCTGGGTGAGATGGCCCACCGCATGGAGTCGGCCATCGAAGGCCTGGCCGAAACCGGCGTGGACGCCCTGGCGCTTGAGGCCCTGGTGAACCGCTTTGACGGGCTGCAGGCCAATTTTGATGCGCTGCGTGGCTACAGCGAGGCGGCCACCGAGGCCGATCTGCAGGCCGCCACGCAGGAGTTGTCGGGTGAGACCCCGGCTGCGGCCGTGCCGCGGCCGGCCCTGCCGCCCACCGTGCAGTGGGTGCCGCAAAAGACACTGGCTGGCCAGTCGGTGCGGGTGCGCTCGCAACTGCTGGATCGCCTGGTCAACCAGGCCGGCGAGGTCATGATCTCGCGCTCGCGCCTGGAGTCGCGTGTGGGGCAGATGCGCAGTTCGCTGGGTGACCTCACAGGCAACCTGGATCGGCTGCGCCAGCAGCTGCGCGACATCGAGCTGCAGGCCGAGTCGCAGATGCAGTCGCGCCTGGCCCTGGCCAAGGATTCGGACGCGGGCTTCGACCCGCTGGAGTTCGACCGCTTCACCCGCGTTCAAGAGCTCACCCGCATGATGGCCGAGTCGGTCAACGACGTGGCCATGGTGCAGCGCAACCTGCAGCGCACGGTGGACAGCACCGAAGACGAACTGGTGGCCCAGGCCCGCCAGGCGCGTGAGCTGCAGCGCGATCTGCTGCGCACCCGCATGGTCGAGTTCGACGGCATTGCCGAGCGCCTGTACGCGATTGCACGGCAATCGGCCAAGGAAACCGGCAAGCAGATCAAGCTCGACATCACGGGGGGCAGCATCGAGATGGACCGCGGCGTGCTGGACCGCATGACCCCGGCCTTTGAGCACCTGTTGCGCAACGCGGTGGCCCACGGCATCGAAAGCCCGGACCAACGCGCGGCGGCGGGCAAGCCGGCCACCGGCAGCATTGGCATCCAGGTCACGCAAAGCGGCAACGATGTGTCGGTCGAATTCGCCGACGATGGCGCCGGGCTCGACCTGGCGGCCATTGGCGAACGCGCCCAGAGTCAGGGCCTGATGGCGCCTGGCCACGTGCTGTCCGAGGACGAGGCGGCGCAGATGATCTTCATGCCCGGCTTTACCACCGCCAGCGAGGTCACCGAACTGGCGGGCCGCGGCATCGGCATGGACGTGGTGCGCACCGAGGTCAACGCCCTGGGGGGCCGCATCGAAACCCGCAGCCGCAGCGGGCAGGGCAGCCGCTTCAAGCTGGTGTTGCCCCTGACCACGGCGGTCACCCAGGTGGTGATGCTGCGCATCGGCCAGGCCACACTCGGCGTGCCAGCCAGCCTGGTCGAGATCGTGCGCCGCTCGGGCTCGAACGAACTGGACGAAGCCTACCGCAGCCAGCAGTTCGATCTGGGGGTCGAGACCGTGCCGTTCTACTGGGGCGGGGCGCTGCTGCAACTGGCTGCGCACAGCCAGGAGGCGGCGGCCCGCACGCGGCCGGTGGTGATCTTCCACAGCGCGGCCCAACGCATCGCGGTGCACGTCGATGAAGTGCTGGGCAACCAGGAAGTGGTGGTGAAGAACCTCGGGCCGCAGCTTTCGCGCCTGCCCGGCCTGGCCGGCATGTCGGTGCTGGCCTCGGGGGCGGTGGTGATGATCTACAACCCGGTGGCGCTGGCCAACGTGTATGGCGAGCAGATCCGGGCCCGCCTGGCCCTGTCGGCGAGCGCTGCGGCCGCCGCGGCTGATGGGTCTGGCCCTGTGGCCGAGCCGGCCGTGCTGGCTGACACCCAGGCGCCGCTGGTGCTGGTGGTGGACGATTCGATCACCGTGCGCCGCGTCACCCAGCGTCTGCTGCAGCGCGAAGGCTACCGTGTGACCCTGGCCGCCGATGGCTTGCAGGCGCTCGAACGCCTGCAGGACGAGCGCCCGGTGGTGGTGCTGTCCGACATCGAGATGCCGCGCATGGACGGCTTCGATCTGGCGCGCAACATCCGCCACGATGCGGCCCTGCGCGAGCTGCCCATCATCATGATCACCTCGCGCATTGCGGCCAAGCACCGCGAACACGCGCTGGAGCTGGGCGTCAACCACTACCTGGGCAAGCCCTACGCCGAAGAAGAGCTGCTGAGCCTGGTGCGGCACTATGCCGGCCAGGGTGTGGTGGCTGAGGCGGCACAGACCTGAGCCTGAGCGCGTGAGGCATCCGCCTCATCGCGATGAACCGGGCTCAGGGCGTTTTCTTGACCACCGCGTAACGCGCCAGCGTGCGCTGGCGCGCCTCGTCGTGCTGTACGATGGGCAGCGGGTAGTCCGCCCCCAGGCGCAGGCCGGCGGCCTGCAGGTCGATGGGGCGGGCCTGCCAGGGCGCATGCAGGGCGGCGCCCTGCAAGCCCGCCAGCTGCGGCAGGTAGCGCCGGATGAAGCGGCCCTCGGCATCGAACTTCTCGCTCTGACTCACCGGGTTGAAGATGCGGAAGTAGGGCTGGGCATCGCAGCCGCTGGAGCTGGCCCATTGCCAACCCCCGTTGTTGGCCGCCAAGTCAAAGTCATTGAGCTGCTGCGCAAAATAGGCCTCGCCGCGGCGCCAGTCGATGCCCAGGTCCTTGACCAGAAAGCTCGCCACCACCATGCGCAGCCGGTTGTGCATGTAGCCGGTCTGGTTGAGCTGGGCCATGGCCGCGTCCACCAGCGGGTAGCCGGTGCGGCCCTCGCACCAGGCCTGGAACCAGGCCTCGGCCTGCGGGCCCTGTTCCCATTCGATGGCGTCGTACTCGGGCTTGAAGCTGTTCGTCACCACCCCCGGGTGGTTGGCCAGGATCTGCATGTAGAAGTCGCGCCAGATCAGCTCGCTCAGCCAGGTGGCGGCCCCCGTGTCGGCCGGGTCGCGGTGGCTGGCCTGGTGCGCCAGGGCGGCCAGCTCACGGATCGACACGGTGCCGAAGCGCAGGTGCGTGCTCAGGTAGCTGGGCCCTTTGAGGGCCGGGAAATCGCGCGTGCGCTGGTAGGCCTCCAGCCGGGGCCGGAAGTCGTCCAGCAGGGCGCGGGCGCCGGCCAGGCCCACCGGCAGGCGCAGGCTGCCCAGGTTGGTGGGCTGAAAGCCGATGGCCTCCAGGCTGGGCGGTGCTTCGCGCAAGCCTTCCGGCCGCTCGGCCAGGGCGCTGGCGTGGCGTTCCACCGGGTAGCCCTTCAGGTAGAAGGGCGTGATTTTTTTGAGCCAGGCGTTCTTGTAGGGCGTGAACACGCCGTACACCGAGCCGGTCTGGGTCAGCACCTCGCGGCGCTCGAAGATCACCTGGTCCTTGGCGGTGTGGAAAGCCAGGCCCTGGCGGCTCAGGGCGGTGCGCACCTCGCTGTCGCGCTGCAGGGCGGCGGGCTCGTCGTCGTGGTTGGTGAACACTGCCTGGGCACCCAGGCGCCGGGCCAGGGCCGGCACCTCATGCCGGGCCGGGCCGTGCAGCACGATCAGGCCGGCAGCGGCCCGCCCGGCCAGGGCACGCAAGGCCTCGTCGAGCTGGGCCAGGCTCTGCACGATGAAGTCCACGCGTCGGTCCTGGCGCGGCAAGGGGTCAAGAATGTCGGTGTCCAGCACGAACACCGTGTGCACCTGTTCGCACTGCCTCAGGGCCTGGTGCAGGCCTGCGTTGTCGTGGGCGCGCAGGTCGCGCCGGAACCAGAAAAGACCGATCGGGTAAGGCTTGGGCATAGGGACCGTTAAAATCGCGGGATGCCTTCTGATTCTGCCCCCATCAACCTGACGAATCATTTCCTGATCGCCATGCCCGGGCTGGAGGATGAGGCTTTTGCGCGCAGTGTGGTTTACCTGTGCGAGCACAGCGAGCGCGGCGCGCTGGGCCTCATCATCAACAAACCCAGCGATCTTTCACTCAAGGCCTTGTTTGACAAGGTCGATCTGTCTTTGCGTCGGTCCGACCTGTCCGACGCCCCGGTGCTGCAAGGCGGCCCGGTCCAGACCGAACGCGGCTTCGTGCTGCACGACGCCATGGTGGCCGACACGCCCGAGGGCGACCAGTCGGCCTACGCCTCCACCATGACCATCCCCGGGGGGCTCGAAATGACCACCTCGCGCGATGTGCTGGAGGCGCTGGCCACCGGCGCCGGCCCGCGCCGGGTCATCGTCACCCTGGGCTATTCGTCCTGGAGCGGTGGCCAGCTCGAATCCGAGCTGGCTGAAAACAGCTGGCTCACGGTCGACGCCGACAGCCGCGTGATCTTCGACACCCCCATCGAACAGCGTTACGACCAGGCCCTGGCCTTGCTGGGCCTGCAGGCCTGGATGCTGTCGCCTGAGGCGGGGCACGCATGAGCACTGCTGACCGCCCCGGCGTTCCAGCGGTTCCTGCCCAGTTCCAATCGTTTCTGGCTTTTGACTACGGTGCCAAGCGCACCGGGGTGGCGGTGGGCAATCGGTTCACCCGGTCGGCCACGCCGCAAAAGACCATTGCCGCCGAAGGCGACCGCCGCTTCGAGGCGATCGCCAAGGTGCTGGCCGAGTGGCAGCCCGACGCCCTGGTGGTGGGCGTGCCCTTCCACCCCGACGGCGCCGAACACGAGAACACCATCAAGGCGCGCCGTTTCGCGCGCCAGCTCAAGGGCCGTTACGGCCTGCAGGTGTTCGAGGTGGACGAGCGCTACAGCACCACCGAAGCCCATTCCCTGGGTGCCGCCGATGCCGATGCGGCCTCGGCGTGCATCATTCTTGAACAGTTTTTGAGGAGTCTGCCTTGAGTTCCACCGGAAGCCTGGTCCTGGATGCCGAAGCACTTTACCGCGAGCTGGTGCGCGGTGTCCGTTCCCTGATGGGGCCTGAAACCCGCCTGGTGGGCATCACCTCGGGCGGCGCCTGGCTGGTCGAGCGCCTGCAAAAAGAGCTGGGCCTGCCCGGCGCGCCGGGCGTGATCTCATCGGCCCTGCACCGCGACGACTTTGCCCAGCGCGGCCTGAGTTCGGCCGGCCAGACCCTGCTGCCCTTCGACGTCAATGGCGCCGACATCCTGCTGCTCGACGACGTGCTCTACACCGGCCGCACCCTGCGCGCCGTGATCAACGAGCTGTTCGACTACGGCCGCCCGGCCAGCGTGCGCCTGGCCGTGCTGGTGGACCGGGGCGGGCGTCAGCTGCCCATCCAGGCCGACTACGCGGCGGCCCGAGTCGCCCTGCCGGCAGCCAGCACGCTGGCGCTGGCACGCAGCGAGGCCGGTGGCTTCAGCTTCCACGTCGAACAAGCCTGAGATGTCGCCTGAACCACCGGGAATTGCCATGCTCCACAAACGAAACCCCCAACTCAACAAGAACGGCGAGCTGATCCACCTGCTCTCCATCGAAGGCCTGCCCAAGGACATCGTGACCCACATCCTGGACACGGCGGCCAACTTTGTCAGCGTCAGCGACCGCGAGGTCAAGAAAGTGCCCCTGCTGCGCGGCAAGAGCGTGTTCAACCTGTTCTTCGAGAACAGCACCCGCACCCGCACCACCTTCGAGATCGCGGCCAAGCGGCTGTCGGCCGACGTGATCAACCTCGACATCGCGCGCTCCTCGGCCTCCAAGGGCGAGTCGCTGCTCGACACCATTGCCAACCTGTCGGCCATGGCAGCCGACCTGTTCGTGGTGCGGCACAGCGAGTCGGGCGCGCCCTACCTCATCGCCCAACACGTGGCCCCCCATGTGCACGTGATCAATGCCGGCGATGGCCGCCATGCGCACCCCACCCAGGGGCTGCTCGACATGTTCACCATCCGCCACTACAAGAAGGATTTCTCCAACCTCACGGTGGCCATCGTGGGCGACGTGCTGCACTCGCGGGTGGCACGCTCCGACATCCACGGCCTGACCACCCTGGGCTGTGCCGAGGTGCGCGTGGTGGGCCCCAAGACCCTGGTGCCCAGCGACATGGCGCAGATGGGCGTGAAGGTGTTCCACACCCTCGAAGAGGGCATCAAGGACTGCGACGTGGTGATCATGCTGCGCCTGCAGAACGAACGCATGAGCGGCGCGCTGCTGCCCTCCAGCCAGGAGTTCTTCAAGAGCTTCGGCCTGACCGAGGAAAAGCTGCAGCTGGCCAAGCCCGATGCCATCGTGATGCACCCGGGCCCGATCAACCGCGGCGTCGAGATCGACTCGGCCGTGGTGGACGGCAAGCAATCGGTGATCCTGCCCCAGGTCACTTTCGGCATCGCGGTCCGCATGGCCGTGATGAGCATCGTGGCCGGCAACGAGGCCTGAGGGAGAGCAACACCATGAATCTGCTGATCAAGAACGGCCGTGTGATCGACCCGGCCTCGGGCCGTGACGAAGTGGCCGACGTGGCCGTGGCCGCGGGCCGCATCGTGTCGATTGGCGCCCTGCGGGGCGAGTTCACGCCGCAGCGCGTGATCGATGCCACCGGTCTGGTGGTGGCCCCGGGTCTGGTGGACCTGGCGGCGCGCCTGCGCGAGCCTGGCCACGAGCACGAGGGCATGCTCGAATCCGAAATGGCGGCGGCCGTGGCCGGCGGCGTGACCAGCGTGGTCTGCCTGCCCGACACCGACCCGGTGCTCGATGAGCCCGGTCTGGTCGAGATGCTCAAGTTCCGTGCCGAGAAGCTGCACCAGTCGCGCCTGTTCCCGCTGGGGGCACTGACCCGCAACCTGGCCGGCGAAGTGCTGACCGAGATGGCCGAGCTCACCGAGGCCGGCTGCATCGGCTTCGGCCAGGCCGAGGTGCCCCTGGTCAGCACCCAGGTGCTGCAGCGCGCCCTGCAATACGCCAGCACCTTCGGCTACACCGTCTGGCTGCGCCCGCAAGAGCTGTACCTGGGCAAGGGCGTGGCCGCCAGCGGCCCCCTGGCCACCCGCCTGGGCCTGAGCGGCGTGCCGGTGGCCGCCGAAACCATCGCCCTGCACACCATTTTCGAGCTGCAGCGCAGCACCCGTGCCCGGGTCCACCTGTGCCGCCTGAGCAGCGCCGCCGGCGTGGCCCTGGTGCGCCAGGCCAAGGCCGAGGGCCTGCCCGTGAGCTGCGACGTGAGCATCAACTCGCTGCACCTGATCGATGCCGACATCGGCTTCTTCGACAGCCGCGCCCGCCTCACGCCGCCGCTGCGCCAGCAGCGCGACCGCGACGCCCTGCGCGAAGCACTGGCCGATGGCACCATCGATGCCCTGGTGTCCGACCACAACCCGGTCGACGAAGACGCCAAGACCCTGCCGTTTGCCGAGAGCGAGCCCGGTGCCACCGGCTTCGAGCTGCTGCTCAGCCTGGCCCTCAAGTGGGGCCAGGACCTCGGCTTGAGCCTGCCGCGCGCGCTGTCGGTGCTGACGCGCGACCCGGCCCAGGTGCTGGGCTCGGCGTTGGGCACCTTGCAGGCCAGCGTGGGCCAGGTGATCGAAGGTGGCGTGGCCGACCTGTGCGTGTTTGACCCCGAAGCCGTGTGGCAGGTGCTGCCGCAGGCGCTGCGCAGCCAGGGCAAGCACACCCCCTTCGCCTATGAGCTGACCGGCACGGCCATGCCGGGCCAGGTGCGCTACACGGTGGTGGGCGGCCAGGTGGCCTTCGAGCGCGCCTGAGGCGCCGCGTCAGTCGGGGCTCTACGGCGCTATGACCCTCTCCGCCCACCGTCAGGCGGGTGCCCGGGGCCGTTGGCTGCGGGCGCCGCAGGCTGTCTGGCGCCTGTTGCGCGTGCTGCTGCATGTGCTGGCGGGCCTGCACACGGTGCTGCTGCGCTTTCCACGCCTGGGCACCGAGCAGCGCGAAATGCAGGTGCAGGCCTGGGCCAGCCGTTTGCTCCAGGTGCTGGGCATTGCGCTGCAGGTGCGGGGCACACCGGTCCCCCTGGGGCCGGCCTTGCTGGTGTCCAACCACATCTCCTGGCTCGACATCGTGGTGCTGCACGCCAGCCGGCATTGCCGCTTCGTGTCCAAATCCGAGGTGCGGCGCTGGCCCCTGATCGGTGCTTTGGCCTCGGCGGCCGGCACCTTGTTCATCGAGCGTGCCTCCCGCCGCGACGCCATGCGGGTGGTGCACGACATGAGCGACAGCCTGAAGCGGGGCGACGTGCTGGCCGTGTTTCCCGAGGGCACCACCGGGGACGGCCTGCAGGTGCTGCCCTTCCATGCCAATTTGCTGCAGGCCGCGGTGTCGGCTGCGGCGCCGGTGCAACCGGTGGCGCTGAAATTTGTCACCGCAGCCGGTGGTCAGCGTTCGCTGGCGCCTTGCTATGTGGGCGACGACACCCTGGTCGGCTCGCTGTGGCGCACGCTGACCAGCGAGCCCATCGTGGCGGTGGTGCACTATGGCGAGCTGCAGCACGCCCTGGGGCGAGACCGCCGCAACTGGGCGCTTGATCTGCACCAGCAGGTGAGCCGACTCGCCGAGTGACGCTTGCGCAGGGGGGTCAGATCCAGGCGCGCACGTGAAGCTGGGCGCCGCCATCGGGCAGCGGCCTCGAGAAACCGTATTCGATCGGGGCCGAGCTGTTGCAGGCCACCTGCAACCAGCCTGAGTCGCCCTCTTCAGGCCCTGGTTCGTCTGGCGCACCGGCCACTTCGCTCAGGGTGTCGAACCGGTGCTCGCTGGGGTTGAGCACGGCAAGTTCGTCGGCGCTCAGCAGGCGCAGGGTGTCCAGTCGGGCGCGCACCCGTGCCACTTGGTCCGAGGGCAGGCGCCGGCTGCAAAGAACCCAGAAATGCTCGCCCAGACCGCCCACGGCGATGCGCCCCTGGGGCTCTGCCGCATCAGGCCCCGGCCTGGCCAGGTGGCGCGCCAGGGCGCTGAACACGCGAAGCAGGCGCTCCTTGGCGTGTCGGGGCGCATCCAGCTCGTCGAGGCGCTGGCGCAGCCGTTGGGCAGCCGCCTGGGCCAGATCGGCATTGAAGGGGCCGGCATGGAAGAACAGCAGGCCCGGGTGTTGGGCGCTTGCGGCAAAGCCATCCTGGGCCACCCGCGCGGCCGAGGGTTCGGGCCGTGCCGGGGCCCCTGCGTGCGCAGGCGGCAAACCGGGCCGCCAGCCCGCGCTGGCGAGTTGCCGTTCGAATGCTTGCATGGAGTTGCTGTTGGCCATCACGAGCGCCATTCTTCGGGCAGCGCATGACGGCGCCATGACGAGGCGCCAGGCCGGTCAGCCGTGTTTCAGGCCGCTGTCTGGGGGAGGGCCGGGCGCGGCAGGCTGAGGGTGAAGCGGGCCCCCTGGCCGGGGCTGGATTGCACGGTCAACGTGCCGCCCATCAGGCCGGCCAGCGCGCGCGACAGCGACAGGCCCAGGCCTGTGCCGCCGTGCTCGTAGCTGACGCGGTCATTGCCCTGGCGGAAGCGTTCGAAGATGGTGTCATGCAGTTCGGGCGCGATGCCGGGGCCGGTGTCCACCACGTGGAAGCTCACCATGTCGTCACTGCCATCCACCTCGATGGTCACGCTGCCTTGCTGGGTGAACTTGAGCGCGTTGGACAACAGGTTGTTCAGGATCTGCTTGAGTCGCAGTCCATCGCACAGCAGCGTCTGTGGGGTGCTGGGGGCCAGCTGCAATTTCAGATCCAAGGATTTCTGGGCTGCGGTGACACTGAAGAAATCCAGTGTGGATTGCAGCAGCTCGGTCAAGGCCACGGCCTCGGGGGTGACGGGCATGGCTCCGGCTTCGACCTTGGCCAGGTCCAGGATTTCGGTGAGCAACTCGTTGAGGTGCTCGGCCGCCTTGCGGATCATGCGCGCCTGCTCCTTGAAGCGGGGCTGCTCCAGGCGCATCTCCATCAGTTCGGCAAAGCCGCGGATGCTGGTCAAGGGGGTGCGCAACTCGTGCGAGACGGCGGCCAGGAACTCGCTCTTGGCCCGGCTGGCCGATTGGGCCTGGGCCTCGCTGATCTGCAGCGCGTGGTTCTTGTTTTCCAACTGGCGCAGACCGCGCAGAAACACCCCCGCACCGACCAGCGAGGCGAGGGTCAGCAGGCTCATCAGCGTCACGGCCACATTGCGCAGGCTGCGCCAGTCGCTCAAGGCGCCCTCGGTGCTGGTCAGCACATACACCCGCAAGGGGTAGTCGGCCACCCGGTGGTAGGCGGCCACACGTTCGATCTTGTCGATGTTGCTGGTGACAATGGACCAGCCCGCCCGCTCGTTCTGAGGCAGGCGCGCCATGGTCGAGTTGTTCGACAGGGTGGTGCCCATGCCGGTCGGCGTACCGCCGATCACCCGGGCACGGACGCTGCGGTCGTTGCCCAGCAAGGTGACGCCGCCTTGGGGCCCCAGATTGACCTCGCCGTACGATTGCTCAAAGTAGGCCGGATTGAGTGAGGCCACGACCACCCCCAGGATCCGGCCGTCACTGCGCTCGATCTTGCGTGACAGCTGGATGGTCCATTTGTTGGACACCTTGCCCAGCACGGGCTTGCCGATGAAAAGGCCATCGAGGCTCATTTGTCGAGATGCATCGGGCACTTTGTCGGAGGCCAGGTGAACCTGCACATGCTCACGTGAGGACAGGTCCACGTGTCCGGTCTTCTCACCGGTCGGGTCGATGTTGCTGCCCACGAAGCGACCTTGGGCGTCAACCAGCGACAGCTGGGTCAGGATTTGCGGCACCAAGCCGGTTTCGTTGGCAATGCGCCCATAGTCGGCCGGCGTCAGTTCTCCCGCCACCGCGGCATCGCGCATGCGCAGGGTGGCTTGGTCGACCGACGCCAGCACGCGCACCGTTTGTTCCTGCAGGACGCGGGCCAGGTTGGTGTTCTGTCGCACTTCGGCTGCCACGGCATCGCGGGCTTTCAGATCCAGCGTCAGCACCACCACGACCCAGCCGATGGACAGCAGTGCGAGCACCGACAGGGCCACCATCCAACTCAAGCGCGAGCCGGTGAAACCCCGCATCAGAATGGAGGGGGTGAGCGGGGCATTGCGAGGGGTGGGCGTCGCCGTGGCTTCGGACATGGTGGCGTGGTGCTTTTTGCCATCATACGGTGCCCCATCCGCTCGGTGCCACCGTTTGACCGCTGAGCAACAGCAGGGGGGGTGGCATGGTCCGAATGACGAACAAAAACGGCATGAATGGAGGTTTGAACGGGCGCGCTGTGCCGCATCGTCAACTATTTCGCAGGTCGGACAACTGGAGGGTTGCTGCGGTGCAGCATTTGATTCAAGATGCAGTGCAGGGGCCTGCCTGATCCCGTTTTGTCGGATCGGTGCACCATTTCACACGCGACCCTGTCGCCTGCCCACGGATTTCCGGACTGCCATGCCGAACAAAGCTGCTGCATTCAACATCGACCTGTCCAAGCTGATCTGCCCCCGTTGCAGGCAGACTGGGCTGAGCGAAATCGATGAGGCGGTCTACTGTGGCGCCCGCACCAAGGACAAACACCTGGCCTGGCCCTTGAGCGATCCCGTGGCCTATGCGCGCTGCGACAGCTGTTTTCTGGTGCTGGGGCTGCCTGACGCGCGCGAAAAAAATGCGGCCCCGCTGCTGCATCCAAAAGGCTGAATAGCCGTTGCCCTTCCTCTGGACGGGCCCATCTTTCGGTGTAATCTGCCGGCCATCCCGATCTGCAAGGACTTTGCATGCCTCTGTTCACCCCTTTCACAGCCCATTCCGTCACCCGCGCCACTGCCTTGCGCACCCTGCTGGCGGGCGCACTGCTGAGCCTCGCCCCCCTGAGCCAGGCCCAGCAGGTGCTGCGTGTGACCGCCATTCCCGACGAGTCGCCCACCGAGCTGGCCCGCAAGGCCGGCCCCCTGATGAAGTACCTGGAAGCCAAGCTGGCGGTCAAGGTGGAGTACACGCCGGTCACCGACTACGCGGCCTCGGTGGAGGCCCTGGTCAACAAGAAGGTGGACATGGCCTGGTTCGGCGGTTTCACCTTCGTGCAGGCGCAGGTGCGCTCCAACGGCAAGATCATCCCGCTGGTGCAGCGTGAAGAAGACGAAAAGTTCAAGTCGGTCTTCATCAGTGCCGACCCGGCCATCAAGTCGCTGGCCGACCTCAAGGGCAAGGATGTGAGCTTCGGCTCGCAAAGCAGCACCTCGGGTCACCTGATGCCGCGCAGCTTTCTGTTGCAGGCCGGCCTCAACCCCGAGCAGGATTTCCGCCGCGTGGCCTACAGCGGCGCCCACGACGCCACCATCGCCGCCGTGGCCTCGGGCAAGGTGCAGGCCGGTGCCCTCAACATCTCGGTGTGGGACAAGTTCGTCGCCGACAAGAAAGTCGACACCAGCAAGGTGCAGGTCTTCTACACCACGCCGCCGTATTACGACTACAACTGGTCGGTGCATGCCGACATGCCGGCGGCCTTGCGCGACAAGATCACCCAGGCCTTTCTGGCGCTCAACAAGAACACGCCTGAGGGCAAAGAGGTGCTGGAGTTGCAGCGCGCCACCCGTTTCATCCCGACCAAGGTCGAGAACTACAAGAGCATCGAAGCGGCCGCGCGCAGCGCCGGTCTGCTCTGATCGGAGCCGCCCTTGGGTCTGATGCTTGAGCTCGACCAGGTCGGTGCCCAGCACCCGGCGGCACGCGCAGGCGCGCGGGCCGCGCTGGCCGGGGTGAGTCTGCGCCTCCAGCCCGGAGAGCAGGTGGCTGTGATCGGGCCCTCAGGCGCTGGCAAGACCAGCTTGCTGCAGGTGATGGCCTGTGCTCTGCCGCCCTCGAGCGGGGTGCTGAGGCTGGACGGGCTTGACCCCTGGGGACTGCCACGGGGGCGCCTGCAGCAGCTGCGCGGCCGTCTGTTCCTGGCGCCCCAGGTGCCACCGCTGCCGCCCCGCCAACGCGTGGTCACCTCGGTGCTGGCCGGGCGTCTGCCGGCCATGGGGCTGCTGGCCAGCCTGGCCTCCCTGTTCCACCCCAGCGACCTGCCGGCGGCTTTTGAGGCCCTGGAGCACTTCGATCTGGGCGACAAGCTGTTCGAGCGGGTGGATCGCCTGTCGGGTGGCGAACGCCAGCGTGTGGGCCTGGCCCGTGCGCTGCTGGCGCCGGCCTCGCTGTGGCTGGTGGATGAACCCCTGTCGGCCCTGGACCCCACCCGGGCCCGGCAGGCCATGGCCACCCTGCAGCGGGTGGCCCGTGAGCGGGACATCACCCTGGTGGCTTCGCTGCACCAGGTGGAGGTGGCCCTGGCCTGCTTTGCGCGCATCGTGGGCCTGCGCGAAGGGCGCCTGGTGTTCGACCTGCCGGCGGCCGAGGTGAGCGCGCAGCGGCTGGCCCAGCTGTATGCCCAGCACGAGCATGAACTGCGTGGCGAGGTGCCGCCAGCCCCAGGCCTGGGTGCCGAGGCCCTGGTGGAGCCGGTGGGGCTGTCGTGTCGTTGAACCCGGCGGCACGCCTGCCCCCGCAGCGCGACCCGGCCTGGCGGCAGCGCCTGGCCGCTTGCGCCGTGGTGCTGGTGCTGCTGTGGCCCTTGCTGCAGGCCACCGAATTCAAGCCCTGGATCCTGCTGCAGCCCGACTCGCTGGCCTTCAGCGGTCGCTTTCTGGCCAGCTTCTGGCCCTTGGCGGGTGGGGCCGAGTTTCTGACGATGCTGGCGCGCGAGTCCTGGCGCACGGTGGCCATGGCCACGGTCGGGGTGGCGCTGGGCTGGTTGCTGGCGGTGCCGCTCACCTTGCTGTCGACCGCGGCCTTGTCGGTGTCGGCCTTGTCCGGCCGCATGGCCCGGGGGCCGTTCTGGGCGCGCCAGCTTGTGCGTGCGCTCTTGATTGTGCTGCGCAGCGTGCCTGAACTGGTCTGGGCCCTGGTGTTTGTGCGGGTGGTCGGCCTGGGGCCCACCGCCGGTGTGCTGGCCATCGCGCTCACCTACGCGGGCATGTTGGGCAAGGTCTATGGCGAAATCCTGGAAAGTGGCGAGCAGCACGCGGCCCAGTCCCTGCTGCGCAATGGCGCGGGCCGCCTGCAGGCCTTCTTCCATGCGTTGTTGCCCACCTGCGCGGCCGAGCTCAGCTCTTACACCGTCTACCGCTGGGAGTGTGCCATCCGGTCTTCGGTGGTGTTGGGCTTTGTCGGTGCCGGGGGCCTGGGGCAGCAGCTCGACAACTCGATGAAGATGTTCAATGGCGCCGAGGTGGCCAGCATGCTGCTGGTGTTCATGGCCCTTGTGGCCCTGGCCGACCGGGTCAGTGCCGGCCTCAGAAAGCTGCTCGGATGAAGCCCGCCCTGCCTTCTGGTCTGCGGGCCCCGGCGCCCTGGCGTCGGCCCGGTCTGTGGTTTGCCGCCGGGGTGCTGGCGCTGGTGGTGGCCAGTGCGGCCTCGCTGGATCTGCAGTGGCAGCAGTTCCTGTCGCTGGAGGCACTGCACAGCATGGGCCGGTTCCTGGGCGAGTTCTACCCGCCCGATCTGTCACCCGGCCTGCTGCGCCAGGTGCTGGTGGCCAGTTGGGAGACCCTGGCCATGTCCTTGCTGGGCACCGGGCTGGCCGCGCTTGGCGGCCTGCTGCTGGCGCTGCCGGCAAGCCGCATGCAAGCGGGGGAGCGGGCCTGGCTGCGCACGCCGACGCGCTGGTTGCTCAATGCCCTGCGCTCCATCCCTGAACTGGTCTGGGCCACGCTGCTGTTGATTTCTGCCGGCCTGGGGCCGTTTGCCGGCACCCTGGCCCTGGCCTGCCACACCCTGGGGGTGCTGGGCCGCCTGTTTGCCGAGGCGCTGGAGAACGCACCGACAGGCCCGGCCGAGGCGCTGCGCCAGCAGGGCGTGGGGCGCGTGCAGGTGCTGGCCTATGCCAGCCTGCCCCAGGTGCTGCCCCAGTGGCTGAGCTACACCCTGTACCGCTGGGAGAACAACATCCGCGCTGCCGCTGTGCTGGGCGTGGTGGGGGCGGGTGGCCTGGGCCAGTTGCTGGCCTTTCACATGGGCCTGTTCCACATGGGCAAGACGGCCACCATCCTGGCCGCCATGTTGCTGATGGTGGCGGCGGTGGACGCGCTCAGCCTGCTGGCGCGCCGTGCCCTGATGCGCTGAGGGGGCTGTTCAGGCCCGGGTCAGCGCCTGCAGCAGGCGCTGGTGCACGCCACCGAAGCCGCCATTGCTCATGCACACCACGTGGTCGCCGGGTCGTGCCGCGGCGGCCACCTGCTGCACCAGGGTGGCGATGTCGGGGGCGGTGTGGGCACGCTCACCCAGGGGCGCCAGGGCCTCGGCCGCGTCCCAGTCCAGGCCGCCGGTGTGGCAGAAGGCCAGCTCGGCGCTGGCCAGTGACCAGGGCAGTTGCGCCTTCATGGTGCCCAGCTTCATGGTGTTGCTGCGCGGCTCGAACACCGCCAGGATGCGGCCGCCCGCGTCGCTCACAGGGCCCAGGCGTTGGCGCAGGCCGTCGAGTGTGGTGCGGATGGCTGTGGGGTGGTGGGCAAAATCGTCGTACACGGTGATGCCGGCGGCCACGCCACGCACTTCCATGCGGCGCTTCACGTTCTGGAAGCGCGACAGCGCCTCGGCCGACACCTCGGCGGGCACGCCCAGGTGATCGGCCGCGGCCAAGGTGGCCAGGGCGTTGAGCTGGTTGTGCGCTCCGCTGAGCGCCCACTGCACGCGGGCCACGGTTTGGCCATGGCGCAGCACGGCGAAATCATGGGCCTCGCCCTCGGCGGAGAAATCGCTCACCGTGCTGCCGAAGCTGCGCACCTCGCTCCAGCAGCCCTGGGCCAGCACACGGGTCAGGCTTTCTTCCAGGCCGTTGACCACCACGCGGCCCTGGCCCGGCACGGTGCGCACCAGGTGATGGAACTGGCGTTCGATCGCGGCCAGGTTGTCGAAGATGTCGGCGTGGTCGAACTCCAGGTTGTTCAGCACCGCGGTGCGCGGGCGGTAGTGCACGAACTTGCTGCGCTTGTCGAAGAAGGCGGTGTCGTACTCGTCGGCTTCGATCACGAAGGCACTGCCTTGCCCCAGCCGTGCCGACACCCCGAAGTTCAGCGGCACGCCCCCCACCAGAAAACCGGGCTGGAGGCCGCCCTGATCGAGCACCCAGGCCAGCATCGAGGTGGTGGTGGTCTTGCCGTGTGTGCCGGCCACGGCCAGCACGTGGCGGCCGTGCAGCAGGTGCTCGGCCAGCCATTGCGGTCCGCTGGTGTAGCGCGCACCCTGGTCCAGAATGGCTTCCATCAGCGGGAACTTGGGGTTGCCGTCAGCCAGTCGGGCGCGGCTGACCACGTTGCCGACCACGAAAACATCGGGCTTCAGGGCCATCTGATCGGCCGAGAAGCCCTCGATCAGATCGATGCCCAAGGCCCTCAACTGATCGCTCATCGGGGGGTAGACCCCCGCGTCGCAGCCGGTGACGCGGTGGCCCGCCTCGCGGGCCAGGGCCGCCAGGCCGCCCATGAAGGTGCCGCAAATACCCAGGATGTGAATGTGCATGAAACCGATTTTACGTGGGGTCATGGGCGGTGCCGGCCAGGGGCAGCATGGAGGCGGGCTGGCGAGCTATCAATCTGGTAGCGGCGGGGCAGGGCGGCGAAAAAGCGCAAAATGCCCGCTTTGCAATCTCTGCGGTCGGCGTGCTGAAGGCCCGTCCGGCCGGTGTCGCCTGTTCTCATGGAAAGTCTCGCCTCAGAAATCGCCGCGACCGCCGCCCGCATGGTGGTGGAAGAAGGCCTGGAATATGGCGCGGCCAAGCGCCGTGCCGTCAAGCAGCTGGGTTTGCCGGCCCGCACGGCCCTGCCCGACAACCTCGCGGTCGAGGATGCGGTGCTGGAGTACATCGAATTGTTCTGCGCCGACACCCAGCCGGGCGAATTGCGTGCGCTGCGCGAACTGGCCCTGGTCTGGATGGAGCGCATGGCGGAGTTTCGCCCCCACCTGACGGGGGCGGTCTGGCAGGGCACCGCGACGCGCCTGTCCGACATCCGCATCCAGTTGTTCTGTGATGACCCCAAGTCGGCCGAGATCCGGCTGATCGACCACAACGTCGACTATGAGCCGCAAACGGTTCAGGGTTTTCGGGGGGAGCCGGTCGAGGCCCTGTCGCTGGGCTCGTCCTGCAAGGCGCTGGGCGAGGTGATCGGTGTCCATCTGTTGATCTATGACCTGGACGATCTGCGTGGCGCCCTGGTGCCCGATGCCCGCGGGCGGGCGCCCCGGGGCAATCTGGCCGCCGTCCAGGCCTTGTTGAAGAAAGCTGAAGCATGAGCGAATCTCCGGTGGTCAATTCTTCCGGCGCCGGTCGGCGCCGCTGGCTTTGGGCCTCAGCCGCGGGGGCGGCGGCGGTGGCCGGCGCCGGCCTGGGCTGGTGGCGCACGCGCCCACAAGGCACGGATGGGGAGGCCGGTGCGGCCTTGTCCGAGCTGTGGGGCCTGAAGTTCGACCGCCCCGGTGGCGGTGAGCTGGTGCTGGCCGATTTCAAGGGCAAACCCCTGTTGATCAACTTCTGGGCCACCTGGTGCCCCCCTTGTGTGGAGGAGTTGCCCATGCTCGACCGGTTCCAGCGCGAAACTTCGGCCAATGGCTGGCAAGTGCTGGGATTGGCGATCGATCAGCCCAGTTCCGTGGCCCGTTTTTTGAGCCGTACGCCCTTGGGTTTTCCGGTCGGGTTGGCCGGGCTGGGGGGCACCGAGCTGGCGCGGGCCATGGGCAACGAGAACGGTGGTTTGCCGTTTTCGGTGGTGATCGCGGCGGATGGGCGGGTAATACAGCGTAAAATGGGCCAGATCACACCCCAGGAACTGGCGGCGTGGACCCGCTCCGGCTGACCGCCGGGGTGTCTTTGAGGCCCCTTCTGCTCAGGGGCCTTCCTGCAGACTTCGAAGGCATTTTCTTTGATGTGCCTGAATGAAGTTGTAATTAATTTGTCTGCTGATGATGATTTTTGGCGCTGTTTTGCAGTAAATTCGCGCCTGTTATCGTTTCAGCTGTTGGAGCTTACATGGACCTGCGAAAACTCAAGACCCTGATTGATCTGGTGTCTGAATCCAATGTTTCAGAACTGGAAATCACCGAAGCCGAAGGCAAGGTGCGCATCGTGAAGGGGGGCGGGGCCGTGGTTCAGCAAGTGGTGGCAGCGCCTGTGCTGGCCCAGCCCGCCGTGGCTGCTGCGACTGCCGCACCGGCCGCCGCCGCTGCACCCGCCCCGGTGGCGGTGCCTGCAGGGCACACGGTCAAGTCGCCCATGGTGGGTACTTTCTACCGCGCCTCCAGCCCGGGTGCCAAGGCCTTTGTCGAGGTGGGCAGCCAGATCAAGGAAGGCGAAACCATCTGCATCATCGAGGCCATGAAGATCCTCAATGAGATCGAGGCCGACAAGTCCGGCACCGTGACCCAGATCCTGGGTGAGAACGGTCAGGCCGTCGAGTACGGTCAGCCCTTGTTCGTGATCGAGTGAGCGCATGGGGGTGCCGGGACGGCGGGCCTGCGGGGCTGTCGGCCGTCGGGTGCCCATCCCTGAGATAGTGCACGCGCTGCGTGCGGGGCTCTGCCGCCCCGGGAGCACTGATGTTTAAGAAAATCCTGATTGCCAACCGGGGGGAGATCGCCCTCCGCATCCAGCGGGCCTGCCGCGAACTGGGTGTCAAGGCGGTGATGGTCTATTCCGAGGCCGACCGCGATGCCAAGTACGTCAAGCTGGCGGAAGAGGCCGTGTGCATCGGCCCGGCCCCGTCACCCCAAAGCTACCTCAACATGCCGGCCATCATCTCGGCGGCCGAGGTGACCGACGCCGAGGCCATCCACCCCGGCTATGGCTTTCTGAGCGAGAACGCCGACTTTGCCGAGCGCGTCGAGAAAAGCGGTTTCCAGTTCATCGGCCCTTCGCCCGAGTCGATCCGCATCATGGGCGACAAGGTGTCGGCCAAGCAGGCCATGATCCGGGCCGGCGTGCCCTGCGTGCCGGGTTCGGAGGGTGAACTGCCCGATGATCCGGTGCAGATCAAGCGCATCGCCAAGACCGTGGGTTACCCGGTCATCATCAAGGCCGCAGGCGGCGGCGGTGGCCGCGGCATGCGCGTGGTGCACACCGAGGCCGCGCTGGTCAATGCGGTGCAGATGACCAAGGCCGAGGCTGGGGCTGCGTTCGGCAATCCTGCGGTCTACATGGAAAAGTTCCTGCAGAACCCGCGCCACATCGAGATCCAGATCCTGGCCGACAAGCACCGCAATGCGGTCTACCTGGGCGAGCGCGACTGCTCGATGCAGCGCCGTCACCAGAAGGTGATCGAAGAGGCGCCGGCCCCGGGCATCCCGCGCAAGCTGATCGAAAAGATCGGTGAGCGTTGCGCCGCCGCCTGCAAAAAGATCGGTTACCGCGGTGCGGGCACCTTCGAGTTCCTGTACGAAAACGGCGAGTTCTACTTCATCGAGATGAACACCCGCGTGCAGGTGGAGCACCCGGTGACCGAGCTGATCACCGGCATCGACATCGTGAAGACCCAGATCATGGTCGCCGCGGGCGAGAAGCTGCCGTTCACGCAGCGCCAGATCGAGATCCGGGGCCACGCCATCGAGTGCCGCGTGAATGCCGAAGACCCTTACAAGTTCGTGCCGTCGCCGGGCCGCATCACCATGTGGCATGCCCCGGGCGGCCCGGGGGTGCGCGTGGATTCGCACGTCTACACCAACTACTTTGTGCCGCCCAACTACGACTCGATGATCGGCAAGATCATCGTGCACGGTGACACCCGCGAGCAGGCCCTGGCCCGCATGCGCACCGCCTTGCTGGAGACCGTGGTCGAGGGCATCAACACCAACATCCCGCTGCACCGCGAGCTGATGGTGGATGCCAAGTTCATGGCCGGCGGCACCAACATCCATTACCTTGAAGAGTGGCTGGGCCACCACAAGCGCTGATCGGCCCGGGCCGGACTGCCCCCTTGCGGGCGGCCGGCCTTCCAAGACCCCAGGAACGCCATGTTTGAACTCCGGCTGCTGTGCCCCGAAGACCACGTTGAAACCGTGAGCGACGCGCTCGATGCGCTGGATGCCTTGAGCGTCAGCGTCGAGGACGCCGACGCCCAGACCGATGCCGAGCAGGCCTTGTTCGGTGAACCCGGCATGCCGCCGCCCAAGGAGGGCTGGCAGCGTTCGCGCGTGATCGCCCTGTTCCCCGACGAGGCCAGCGCCGATGAGGCGGCCAAGCTGCTGCAGTTGCAGGATTTCTTTGCCGACTGCCGCCTGCTGGGGCTGGCCAAGGTGCCCGATGAAGACTGGGTGCGCCTCACCCAATCGCAGTTCTCGCCGGTCGAGATCACGCCCGAGTTCTGGATCGTGCCCACCTGGCACGAGCCGCCGGAGCAGGCCCGCCAGGTGATCCGCCTGGACCCGGGGCTGGCCTTCGGCACCGGTACCCACCCGACCACCCGCATGTGCCTGCGCTGGATTGCGCGGCGGCCGGCCACGGCCGCCCTGGGCCGCGTGCTGGACTACGGCTGTGGTTCGGGCATTCTGGCCATCGGTGCCGCCAAGCACGGTGCCCAGGCCATTGACGCGGTCGACATCGACGAGGCGGCCGTGCAGTCCACCCACCTGAACGCCGAGGCCAATGGTGTGGCGCTGAATGCCGGCCTGCCGGACCGGGCACAGGGTGTGTACGACACGGTGCTGGCCAACATCCTGGCCACGCCTTTGAAGGTGCTGGCCCCGCTGTTGTGCGCCCATGTGGCGGCAGGCGGCTCGCTGGTGCTGGCGGGTATCCTGGAGCGCCAGGCCGATGAACTCAAGGCGGCCTACGCCCCCTGGCTGCAGTTGTCGGTGGCCGACAGCGAAGACGGCTGGATCCTGATGACCGCGCAGCGTTAAGCCTGCGCCACGGGTGCCTCACCGCACCCGCTGAAAAATGCGGCCGCGCCTCTACAATCAGGCGCATCCATGAGCCTCATCACACGTTGCCCAGCCTGCGCCACGACCTTCAAGGTCGTGCCGGACCAATTGAGGATTTCCGACGGCTGGGTGCGCTGCGGGCAGTGCACCGAGGTGTTCGATGCCACGGCCAACCTGGTGGAGGAAGGCGCTGCCTCGGCGGGCGCCGGCTCGCTCGGCCAGGGAGGGCCAGCGGGTTCGCGAAGCCCCCGGCCCGAGCCCCCAGCCTTTCTGCGCGCTGCCGTCACGCCTTCTTCCAGCACCACCTCGGCCAGCCCATTGGTGACGCCGGCCTCGCTGGCTGAACGCCCGCTGCCCCAAGATACGGTTCAGGTGCCGGCCCAAGCGCCGGTTCCAGCACCCGTACCGGCCGTTGCGCCCATGCCTCCGGCACCCACCCCTGCGCCCCGCCCCAGTCGTGAGCCGGTGATGCCCGAGTTGGTGATGCCCGACCTGGTGTTGCCTCCGCCGCCTGCGCCTCTTCGTGCCCCTTCACCTGAGCCCCCAGCGCCTGTGGTCGAGCCTGCTGTGCCGCGCAGCGCCGATGAATTGCTGGCCGAACAACTGGCCCGGCTCGACCTGGATCTGGCTACGCCCGATGCGCGCCGTCAGGTCGAGCCCACCTTGGACGAGGACGATCTGGGCCTGGATCTGCGGGCGGTGTTCACCCGCCAGCCTGAGCCCGACGAGCCCCGCGTTCAGGTCGAGTTTGCGCCCGTCACCGAGCCTGCCGAGCCGCGTGTGCGCCCGCAGGGCGATCGGTTTCCCGTGTTGTCGGTGCCTGAGCTGGACTTGCCCGGTACCCCGCGACCACCGCGCACCGACCCCCCGGGGGTCACGCTGGCGGCCCTGCGTTTTCCGGATGATCCAGCGCCGCCCGCTGCACCTGGCGTGGAGCTGCCTCCGGCCACGCCAAAGACCGAGCCCTTGCTGCAGGAGGCCGGCCTGACGGAAGAGGTGTCGCCCAGCCTGCTGTCCGAATCGGCCGCCGTGGATGCGCCGGGGGATCTGTCCACGCAGTGGGCTGCCGAAACGCCAGCCCAGGCCATGGCCGCCGCCCCCGCGCCAGCGCGGCGTGCCGAGGATGAAGTCGATGCCTTTGGCCCCGATGTGCTCAAGGGGCTGCAGTTTCTGCGCCGTGCCCGCCGCGAGGCCTTCTGGCGCCGTCCGCTGGTGCGGGGCGTGCTGGGCTTGGCGGTGTTGCTGCTGTCGGGCTTGCTGGTGCTTCAGTGGGCCTTGCATGAGCGCGCCCGGCTGGCTGCGGCCGAGCCCGCTTTGCGGCCCGCCTTGCAAGCCTTGTGTGATGTGGCGGGCTGTGAGTTGGCGCCTCTGCGCCGCATCGAGTCCTTGGTCATCGAATCCTCGGCCTTCAACAAAACCCATGGCGAAGGCTTTCAGCTGGCCCTGGCCATCCGCAACACGGGTGCCTTGCCGCTGGGCATGCCGGCGGCCGAACTCAGCCTGACCGACTCGCAGGACCAGGCCGTGCTGCGCCGTGTTTTCCTGCCGGCCGAACTGGGCGCTCCGCCGACGCTGGGGCCCGGGGCCGAGTGGAGTGCGGCCCTGCCCGTGCGTGTGGCCGGGGCCGCCTCCTTGCGCATCGCGGGCTACCGGGTGCTGGTTTTTTATCCCTGACGACTTTCAAGAAAAGATTTCAACAACATGGCAGCAATCATCTGTGGCTCCCTGGCCTTCGACACCATCATGACGTTCGAGGGGCGTTTTGCGGATCAGATCCTTCCGGATCAGCTCCACATCCTCAACGTGTCTTTTCTGGTGCCGGCCTTGCGGCGCGACTTCGGTGGCTGCGCCGGCAACATCGCGTACGCGCTCAAGTTGCTGGGGGGCACGCCCCTGCCCATGGCCACCGTCGGCAACGATGGCGCCGACTACCTGGAGCGGCTGCGCACGCTGGGCATCAGCGGCGAGTATGTGCGCCAGGTCTCGGACACCTACACGGCCCAGGCCATGATCATGACCGACCGTGACAACAACCAGATCACGGCCTTTCACCCGGGCGCCATGATGCAGGCGCACCAGACCCGCATCGAGGCGCGTCCTGATGTGCGCCTGGGCATCATCTCGCCGGACGGGCGCGACGCCATGCTCGAGCATGCCGCGCAGTTCAAGGCCGCCGGGATCCCCTTTGTGTTCGACCCGGGGCAGGGTCTGCCGATGTTCGATGGTGCCGATCTGGCGCGCTTTGTGGACCAGGCCACCTGGGTCACCGTCAACGACTACGAAGGCAAGATGCTGTGTGACCGCACCGGCTGGACGCCGGCCGAGATTTCGCAGCGTGTGCAGGGCGGGCTGGTGATCACGCTGGGCGCTGAAGGCAGTGAAGTCTGGGTGGCGGGCCAGCGCACCCACGTGCCGCCGGTGCAGGCCCAGGCGGTGGTGGACCCGACGGGCTGCGGCGACGCCTGGCGTGGCGCGCTCCTGTTCGGTCTGGAGCAGGGTTGGGATCTGGTGCGTTGTGCCGCCCTGGGCAGCCGCGTCGGTGCGCTCAAGATCGCCCAGCGTGGGCCGCAGAACTACCAGCTCGACTTCCAGCCCTGATCGGGCAGGGCGGCCGGCCTGTGCCCGCTTGTGCCGGTTTCGCCCACAAAAAAGCCCGAGGCCGTGAGGCGTCGGGCTGGCACGTCGGAGAACGTGTCGCTCAGGGCTTGTTGCCGGTCGGGAAAGGCCAGGCAGCCTGAGGGTTGAGTGTGGTCTGAGCGGCCGGAGTCGCAGGAGCCACAGGGGCAGCGGCAGGCTTGGCGGGCGCCTTCTTCGCAGCGGCCTTTTTGGCGGCAGGCTTCGCAGCAGGCTTCTTGCCAGCCGGAGCCTTCTTGGCCACAGTGGCCGCAGTCTTCTTCGGAGCAGCAGCCTTCTTGGCAGGAGCAGCAGCCTTCTTGGCGGGTGCAGCGGCCTTCTTGGCAGGAGCAGCAGCCTTCTTGGCAGGAGCAGCAGCCTTCTTGGCAGGTGCAGCGGCCTTCTTGGCAGGCGCAGCAGCCTTCTTGGCGGGTGCAGCGGCCTTCTTGGCAGGCGCAGCAGCCTTCTTGGCAGGCGCAGCAGCCTTCTTGGCGGGTGCGGCGGCCTTGGCAGGCGCAGCAGCCTTCTTGGCGGGTGCAGCGGCCTTCTTGGCAGGCGCAGCGGCCTTGGCAGGAGCAGCAGCCTTCTTGGCGGGTGCGGCTGCCTTGGCAGGTGCTGCAGCCTTCTTGGCTGGGGCGGCGGCCTTCTTGGCGGGCGCAGCCGCCTTCTTTGCAGGTGCAGCGGCCTTCTTGGCGGCCGGTTTCTTCGCAGTTGCCATCATTTTCTCCTTGGTCGGATTGCAATGAACACTTGGCGCTCGCATGTCGGCGTCAAGCGATCCAGGGCTCTGGGCAATTGCCCACAGGTCTGAATGGGGGCGCGCAACGCCACGGCCGGCTCAAAGGCCGCTGCGTGGTCGGTGGGCATGAATGGGGTGGCCATGGCGTTGCGGTGATCAGTCCCAGGAGAGAGCACCACCCGATTGATACTCGATCACGCGGGTTTCGAAGAAATTGCGCTCTTTCTTCAGGTCGATCATTTCGCTCATCCAGGGGAAGGGGTTCTCTTCATTCGGGAAGAGGGCCTCGAGCCCGATCTGGGTGGCACGGCGATTGGCGATGTAGCGCAGGTAGCCCTTGAACATCGAGGCGTTCAGACCCAGCACGCCGCGCGGCATGGTGTCTTCGGCGTAGGCGTATTCGAGTTCGACGGCCTTCATGAACAAGGCCTTGATCTCGTTCTTGAAGTCGGCGGTCCAGAGGTGGGGGTTCTCAAGCTTGAGCTGGTTGATCAGGTCGATGCCGAAGTTGCAGTGCATGGACTCGTCGCGCAGGATGTACTGGTACTGCTCGGCCGCACCCGTCATCTTGTTTTGCCGGCCCAGGGCCAGGATCTGGGTGAAGCCCACGTAGAAGAACAGGCCTTCCATGAGGCAGGCGAACACGATCAGCGACTTCAGCAGGGTCTGGTCGGTCTCGACGGTGCCGGTCTTGAATTCGGGGTTCATGATCGCGTCAATGAACGGGATCAGGAATTCGTCCTTGTCGCGGATCGACTTCACCTCGTTGTAGGCGTTGAAGATCTCGCTTTCGTCCAGACCCAGCGACTCCACGATGTACTGATAGGCATGGGTGTGGATGGCTTCCTCGAAGGCCTGGCGCAGCAGGAACTGGCGGCACTCGGGGGCCGTGATGTGGCGGTAGGTGCCCAGCACGATGTTGTTGGCGGCCAGCGAGTCGGCGGTCACGAAGAAGCCGAGGTTGCGCTTGATGATGCGACGCTCATCTTCGGTCAGACCGTTGGGGTCTTTCCAGAGCGCGATGTCGCGGGTCATGTTGACCTCTTGCGGCATCCAGTGGTTGGCGCAGGTGGCGAGGTATTTTTCCCAGGCCCATTTGTACTTGAAGGGCACCAGCTGGTTGACGTCGGTCTGGCCGTTGATGATGCGCTTGTCGGCTGCGTTGACGCGGCGCTTGGCGCCTGCGGCGACCTCTGTGGCCGAGGTGGATGCAGTGCCGAATTCAGTGAGAGACGCGGCCTCGGCCGTGCGGCTGTTTTGCAGTTCGCCGGCGAGTGAATTTTGCGATGAGGGCTTGACTTCTTCGTCCCAGGTCAACATAAGTTTTCCAATGTCCGGATTATGAAAGCAGCCATGCAAATTGGAAAGTACCCGATGGGCGTGGCTGCCTTGTTTGTGAGAGGTTTGTTGTTCTGTCGCATCGACGTTGCGGCCCTTGCATGACGCTGCTGTCTCTTGTCGAAACAGGTCGGGTCATGTGGGGCATCCGTGGCGTCGAAGAAGCCCCTGACTCTCGAAGCAGGGGCTTCATCAAAAGCCTTACTGGCAGGCCTCGCAGCCCGGGTCGTCGATGGCGCAGAACTTGATGTCCGTGGCCGGGATCGCATCGGCCTGGGCACGGGCTGCAGCGGCTGCCGCTTCCAGTGCGCTCGGCTTGGCGGCGGCCATCGCTGCACCCGTTTCGCTGCCCGAAGACACCGAGTTCATACGGCCTGAGGCCACGGTGGATTTTTCGGCGTGGGTGGCGCCCACGGTGCGCAGGTAGTAGGTGGTCTTGAGGCCACGCAACCAGGCCAGCTTGTAGGTGTCGTCAAGCTTCTTGCCCGAGGCGCCGGCCATGTAGATGTTCAGCGACTGGGCCTGATCGATCCACTTCTGACGGCGTGCCGCGGCTTCGACCAGCCAGGTGGTCTCCACCTCGAAGGCGGTCGAGTACAGGGCCTTGATCTCTTGCGGCACGCGGTCGATCGGACGCAGCGAGCCATCGAAGTGCTTGAGGTCCATCACCATCACGTCGTCCCACAGGCCCAGGCGCTTGAGGTCGCGCACCAGGTAGCCGTTGATGACGGTGAACTCACCCGACAGGTTGGACTTGACCGAGAGGTTGCCGAAGCAGGGCTCGATCGAGGCATCCACGCCGATGATGTTGGAGATGGTGGCGGTCGGCGCAATGGCTACGCAGTTGGAGTTGCGCATGCCGTCGGCCGCGATCTTCTTGCGCAGGGCGTCCCAGTCCAGGGTGGCCGAGCGGTCCACTTCGATGTAGCCGCCGCGGGCCTTCTCAAGCATGTCGATGGTGTCGAAGGGCAGGATGCCGCGGTCCCACAGCGAGCCCGGGTAGCTCGAGTACTTGCCACGCTCCTTGGCCAGCTCGGACGAGGCCCAGTAGGCGTAGTAGCAGATCGCTTCCATCGACTGGTCGGCGAACTCGACGGCAGCTTGCGAGGCGTAGGGGATGCGCAACTCGTACAGGCTGTCCTGGAAGCCCATCAGGCCCAGGCCCACCGGGCGGTGGCGCAGGTTCGAGTCACGGGCCTTCTTGACCGCGTAGTAGTTGATGTCGATGACGTTGTCGAGCATGCGCATGGCCACCTTGATGGTGCGCTTGAGCTTCTCGTGATCGAGCTTGCCGTCGGTGATGTGCTGCAGCAGGTTGACCGAGCCCAGGTTGCACACCGCGGTTTCGGTGTCGCTGGTGTTGAGCGTGATCTCGGTGCACAGGTTGGATGAGTGCACCACGCCCACGTGCTGCTGTGGCGAGCGCACGTTGCAGGCGTCCTTGAAGGTGATCCAGGGGTGGCCGGTCTCGAACAGCATGGTCAGCATCTTGCGCCACAGGTCGGTGGCCTGCAGGGTGCGGCTGGGCTTGATCTCGCCACGGGCGGCCTTCTCTTCATAGGCCACGTAGGCGCGTTCGAAGTCGGCACCGAACAGGTCGTGCAGGTCGGGCACGGTGGAGGGCGAGAACAGGGTCCAGGTGCCCTTTTCCATCACGCGGCGCATGAACAGATCGGGGATCCAGTTGGCCGTGTTCATGTCGTGGGTGCGGCGGCGGTCATCGCCGGTGTTCTTGCGCAGCTCCAGGAACTCTTCGATGTCGAGGTGCCAGGTTTCCAGGTAGGTGCAGACCGCGCCCTTGCGCTTGCCACCCTGGTTCACGGCCACGGCGGTGTCGTTCACCACTTTCAGGAAGGGCACCACGCCTTGCGATTCGCCATTCGTGCCCTTGATGTGCGAGCCCAGGGCACGCACGCGGGTCCAGTCATTGCCCAGGCCGCCGGCAAACTTGGACAGCAGGGCGTTTTCCTTGATGGATTCGTAGATGCCGTCCAGGTCGTCGGGCACCGTGGTCAGGTAGCAGCTCGACAGTTGCGAGCGCAGCGTGCCGCTGTTGAACAGCGTCGGGGTGCTCGACATGAAGTCGAAGGACGACAGCACTTCGTAGAACTCGATGGCGCGGGCTTCGCGGTCGGTCTCGTTGAGTGCCAGGCCCATGGCCACACGCATGAAGAAGGCCTGCGGCAGTTCGATGCGGGTCTTGCGCACGTGCAGGAAGTAACGGTCGTACAGGGTCTGCAGGCCCAGGTAGTCGAACTGCAGATCACGTTCGGCCTTCAGTGCGGCGCCCAGGCGGACCAGGTCGTAGCTCAGCAGCTTTTCATCGAGCAGTTCGTTGTCCACGCCCTTCTGGATGAACTTCGGGAAGTACTCGGCATAGCTGCTGGCCATTTCGGCCGGGCTGACTTCACGACCCAGCACTTCCTTGGCAATCGTGTGCAACAGCAGGCGGGCGGTGGCGTAGGTGTAGTCGGGGTCTTTTTCAATCAGGGTACGGGCGGCCAGGATCGACGCCTTGTAGACCTCTTCCATGGGCACGCCGTCGTATAGGTTGCGCATGGTCTCGGCAAAGATGGGCTCGGGCTTGACGTCGGCGCTCAGGCCTTGGCAGGCGGCGACGACCAGCGAGCGCAGGTAGGCCTCGTTGAGGGCGATGCGCTGGCCGTTCTCGGTCACGTGCAGGGTGGGCACCGGAGGCTTGGCCTGTTCGACCTGGTGGGCGCGTTCTTGTGCGCGACGCTCACGGTACAGCACGTAGGCGCGGGCCACTTCGTGGTGGCTGCCGCGCATCAGGCCCAGTTCGACCTGGTCTTGCACGTCTTCGATCGGGAAGGTGCCGCCGCCGGGACGCGAACGCACCAGCGCCCGCACCACGCCCTGGGTCAGGGCATCAACCACATCGCGCACGCTGGCCGAGGCCGCGCCCTGGGTGCCATGCACAGCCAGGAAGGCCTTCATCATGGCCACGGCAATCTTCTGCGGCTCAAACGGCACGACCGCGCCGTTGCGGCGGATGATCTGGTAGTGCGCCAGCACACTGGGCACGCCGGATTCAGCGGTTTCGGGGGGGGAGGCGGTGCTGTTCGAGGCCGAGGCCGGGGCGTTCGTTGCAACTTGCATGGATTCCTCTTCTTGAACTGTTTTCAGGGGAGACGGCACGGCTCGGGTGGGAGCGTGCGGGTGATGGGGTGGTTCGATCGAACCGATCGTTACACACTATATCTGGGGCCTTGAGTGAATTCAAGACACTACCTGTAGTGTATCAAGCCCAAAGATGAGCGACGGCGAAGGGGCTTTATTTCACTTTGTGATGACTGCAAGAAGGGGGGCTTCAAAAGCCGCACCAGGACTGCACTCCAGGGCGGCGAGCCGCTTGTTTTCTGGCTTTGCCGGGCGTTTCAGGCCGCAGAGCCGCATGGTGTCTGCGGCTGCTTGCGAGGTCTGAGCAGCCACAGAAGCCGCAAAAAAATCAGGACTGCGGCGAATGCGCCACGGCCATAGGGAAAAATCCTGAGGGCCAGCCCAGCTGGACGATCAAGCCAGGCCAGTCAAAGCCGGCGCCGGGATCGTTCTTGCGACCCGGCGCAATGTGCTCATGACCCGCCACATGGGCGATGGGGTAATGACACCGCAGTGCCTGACACAGCCCGTTCAGGGTCGCGTATTGTGCCACCGTGAAAGTGCTTCCTTCGAGACCTTCGAGTTCTATGCCGATCGAATCGTCATTGCAGTTGTCACGCCCTCGGTAATGAGAGCGGCCTGCGTGCCAAGCCCGGTCATTGCAATCCACGAACTGCCAAAGCTCGCCATCGCGCCGGATGTAGAAGTGGGCTGACACCTCCAGCCCGCGGATCTGCCCGAAGTAAGGGTGGGCGTCCCAATCGAGCTGGTTGGTGAAGAGCTGCTGCACCTCGTTGCCCCCGTACTGGCCCGGCGGCAGGCTGATCGAGTGCAGCACGATCAGGTCGATGCAGGCGTGCTCGGGGCGAGGGCCGAAGTTGGGCGAGGCCAGAGCCCGGGCCAGCGTGTACCAGCCACCCTGCCACAGCGGCGGTGTCGGGTCAGCCGGCTTCATGGCTCTCGCTGTCTTGCGGGATCGGGATGTTCAGGCGTTCGATGCGGTAGCGGATCTGGCGCAGGCTCAGGCCCAGGCGGGCCGCGGTGGCGGTGCGGTTGAACTGGTTGTCTTCGAGGGCCTGCATCAGGATGGAGCGCTCCTGCTCATCGAGGTAGGCCTGCAGATCGAAGGGCAGGGGGTTGGGTGGCGCGGGTGGCGTGCACCCTGTTGTGAGGGCCGGTGGCGGTGTCCCGGCGTCCCCCTGCGGTGTGGCCTGCAGGGCGGGTGCTTCTCCGGTGACCCCAGGGCTGAGGGCAGGAGCCTCGGCCTCGCAGGGCAGGGCGCTGCCGTTGAGCCACAGCGCCTGGTCCATGGCCAGTTCGTCACCCTCGCTCAAGGCCACGGCGCGGTGCAGGAGGTTTTCGAGTTCGCGCACATTGCCTGCCAGCGGCAGGGTGTACAGCGGGGCCATGGCCTGCTCGTTCAGACGCGGCACGGCCAGGCCCGATTCGCGTGCAATGCGGTCGAGCAGGGCCTGGCAGAGCAGGGGCAGGTCTTCGCGGCGCTCACGCAGCGGCGGCACCACCACCTCGATCACGTTGAGGCGGTAGTACAGGTCCTGGCGGAAACGGCCGGCCAGCACGTCGGCGGCCAGGTCTTTGTGTGTGGCGCTGACGATGCGCACGTCCACGGGCACTTCCTGGGTCGAGCCCAGGGGGCGGATGCTGCGCTCCTGGATGGCGCGCAGCAGCTTGGACTGCATGGCCAAGGGCAGGTCGCCGATCTCGTCGAGGAACAGGGTGCCGCCGCTGGCGGCCTGGAAGTAGCCTTCGCGGTCTTGCTGCGCACCGGTGTAGGAGCCCTTGCGGGCACCGAAGAACTCGGCTTCAAGCAGGTTTTCAGGAATGGCGCCACAGTTCACCGCCACCAGCGGGCCATGACCGCGCTGGCTGCAGGCGTGCAAGGCCCGCGCCACCAGCTCCTTGCCGGTGCCGGACTCGCCGCGCACCAGCACCGGCGCCATGCCACGCGCCACCTTCGCGACGCGCTGCTTGACGGCCTGCAGGGCGTCGGACTGGCCGACCAGCCGGTCCAATGCCTGCTGGCCGATGGCGGGCGTGCCCAGGCCGGTCTCGGCGGCATGGGGCATTTCGCGGGCGGCAATCACCAGGGTCTCCCGGCTGCCTTGCACGGCCGAGGCCACCACGGTTCGGAACTGCTTGAGATCGACCGGCTTGGTCAGGTAGTCGAAGGCACCCGCCTTCAGGGCCTCGACCGCGTTCTCGGCCGAGCCATAGGCCGTCATGACCACGCAGCGCTCGGGGCGTTGGCGGGCCCGCAGTTGCTTGAGCAGGTCCAGGCCCAGCCCGTCGGGCAGGCGCATGTCGGTGATCACCGCATCGAAGCTGCGTTCATCCAGGCAGGCCCGGGCCTCGGCCAGGCTGCCGGCGGCCTCCACGCGGTAGCCCTCGCGCAACAGCGTGAGTTCGTACAGCGTGCGCAGATCGGGCTCGTCATCCACAACCAGGATGTGGGCCGGGGCTGGCAGCGATGGGGAGGGAGGACTGGACATGGTCAGCTGGGCATTGTGTCAAACGCAAGCTGGGGCTGTCCACCGCCCGATGGGGCGGTCGTGAAATCAAGCACGAAGGCATTGCCATCCAAGGTGCCGCGTCTCGTGGCCGCTGGCTCACGTCGGTAGGCGATGCGGCTGCCATGGCGCTCGCACAGCTGGCGGCAGATGTACAGACCCAGTCCGGAAGACCGGCTCTCGGATGAGAAAAAAGGCTCAAACAGGTGACGCTCCACGCTGGGCTCCATCGGTGCCCCGTCACTCCACACCACCAGGCTGGGCGCCTGAGCTGCCAGGCGGCGGGTCGACACCTGCAGCGAGTCGGGGTGTGGCCCCTGGTAGCGCAGGGCGTTGTCCAGCAGGTTGTCCAACACCCGGCGCAGGTGCTCGGGGTCGAAACTGACCTGCACCTGGCCGGCCTGCAGGTCCAGTTGCACACGGCGGCGGGCCGGATCGCGCTGACACCATTCGCGGCAGCAGGCGGCCACACTGGCGTCCAGGGGCATGGCCGTGCCCGGGTCAACCCCCAACTGATGCTCAACCCGCGCGATGTCCAGCACCTCTTCGACGATGCGGGCCAGGCGCTGTGCGTTGTGTTGCACCATCTGCACCAGCCGTCGCTGGGCGGGGTCCTGAATGTCTTCCTCCAGCAAGGCGTTGGCCTGCGTGATGGCAGCCAGAGGGTTGCGGATCTCGTGCGCCATGGCGGCCGAGACCCGGCCCATGGCCGCCAGTTTCTCGGTGCGCAGCCGGGCCTCCAGCTCGCGCAGGTCGTGCACGAACATGACACACAGCTTGCCGGCCTCTTGTTGGCCACTGCGCGTCAGCCGGGTGCGCACATGCACCTGGGCCTGGCTTTGGGCGTCCAGCCGCAGTTCGGTGTCCTGCACCTGGGCCTGGGCTTGGCCAAACGTGGCACGGGCCAGGTCCAGCAGCGGTTGCCACTGCGGGTGCGCACCGAGCCAGAAGCCAGGAGCGCTTTGGGCCGCGGCCGGCCCCAGCAGGGCGCGTGCTGCCGGATTGAGGGCGCATACCACCTCGCGGGCGTCGATCACCAGCACCCCGTCGCGCAGGTGGTCGATCACCAGGGTGTTGACCTGGGCCTGGACCTGGGCGGCCAGCCGGCTGCTGTTGGAAATGCGCTCTTCGCGCGCCAGGCGCTGCGCCAACTGGTGCACCAACAGGCCCACCACAAAGTAACCGCAACCCGTGATGCCGGCCTGCATGAGCGGGCCCGCCGGATCGTTGCCGGTCAGCAAGTGAAGGCTCCAGGTCTGCACCAACAGCAGCAGGGTGCCGGCCGCCGCGCTCGACAGCGTCAGCAGGCGCGAGCCCAGGGTGGCGGCCATCAGCACCGGCATCACCACCAGGGGGGCGTAATTCAGGCTGCCGGACTGCAGCCATTGCAGGGCCGAGAACACCAGCAGGTCCAGGCCGATGGTGGGCAACCACTGCGCTCCCATTTCGGGGCTGGGTGGTTGTTTCGTGGCCCGCCAGCGGGTCAGCAGCGTCAGACCGAAATACACCCCGCCCAGGCCCATCACCCAGGCGTTGATCGGCTGGGTCAGCAGGTGGCTCAGGCCTTGCAGCATCAGCAGCGCCAGGGCGAGCATCAGCCGGGCGGTCAGAAACCCGTGCCACAGCCGGGAGGGGGTTTCTGGCGGTGCCAGCAGTTCGGACGATTCGGGGTCGAGTGCGCTGAACCAGGACGGCGGCGCGTCGTCCGTGCTCATGCCTGGCGGCCGCTCTGGCGGTGGGCCGCGCTGCAGTAGAACGGTGCGCTGCCGCCGGGGCCGTCGGCCAGGGCTTCGCTGCGGGGCAGGTGCAGGCCGCAGTGGGCGCAGGCCACCATGTCCTGCAGTGGCTTGACGGTGCTTTTGCGTGCGGCTGCCGGGCTTTCGGGCGGCGCGGGCCTGGCCTCGCGGGATTCGGCCATGCGGCCCTGGCGCCAGAGCCAGTAAACGCCCAGCGCGATGGCGATGATCAGCAGGTATTTGCTCATGCCCCACCCCGGCTCAGCAGCACTTCCATCACGAAGCGCGAGCCCACATAGGCCAGCAGCAACAGGCCTGAGCCGATGTACAGGATGCGCAGGGCCCGACGACCCCGCCAGCCGAAGCGTGAGCGACCCAGCAGCAGCACGGCAAAGGTCAGCCAAGACAGCACCGAGAACACGGTCTTGTGGTTCCAGCGCCAGGCCTGGCCATACAGCACCTCGCCGAACAGCCAGCCTGCCAGCAGGGTGGCGGTCAGCAGCACAAAGCCGGCGGCCACGAAGCGGAAGGTGAGGCGTTCCAGGGTCAGCAGCGGCACGCCGCTGTGGGGGTCGGCCGCCTGCCGGATGCGGTGTTCGGCCCGGGTCATGAGCCAGGCGTGCACCACTGCGGCCGAGAACATGCCGTAGGACGCAATGCCCAGGGCCCAGTGCAGGGGCAGCCAGGGCGAGGCGCTGACGTGCAGGGTCTGCCCCGGAAACACCAGCGACAGCAGCACGGTGAAGGCCCCGAGCCCGGCCAGCGCCCAGCGCGCCTGGAGTTGCGGAAACAGCCGGCTTTCGATGGCATACACCGTCAGCACCAGCCAGGCCGTGACGGACAGGGCCGGCGCAAAGCCGAATCGGGGCGGCTCGCCGGCCAGCCCCAGCATCAACACGCCGGCGTGCAGCAACCAGGCCAGCAGCAGGGCGAAACGCACGCCGCGCGGCGCGATGCGCGAGGCGGCGGCTGCGGGCACGGCATAGGCCGCGGCGGCTGCCAGGCCCAGCAGCACCATACCGGTGGACTCACTGGATAAAATCATGGATCACAGTTTAGCGTCTTGCACATGGGTGCCCGGCGCGCTGCCCGCCGTCTTTGCCTGGCACCAGCCCGGCAGGCCCAGCCCGCTCAACCCTCTCGGAACATCAAACATGGCCTCCGCCCTTACCGACAAACTTTCGCGCCTCGTCAAGCAGATGAGCGGCCAGGCGCGCATCACCGAGTCCAACGTGGCCGACATGCTGCGCGAGGTCCGCATGGCGCTGCTCGAGGCCGACGTGGCCCTGCCGGTGGTGCGCGACTTCATTGCCCGTGTCAAGGAAAAGGCCCTGGGCCAGGACGTGCTGGGCTCGCTCAAGCCCGGCCAGGCCCTGGTGGGCATCGTCAACCGCGAGCTGGCCGCCACCATGGGCGAAGGCATCGCCGACATCAACCTGGCCACCCAGCCTCCGGCGGTCATTCTGATGGCGGGCCTTCAGGGGGCGGGCAAGACCACCACCACCGCCAAGCTGGCCAAGCACCTGATTGAAAAGCGCAAGAAGAAGGTGCTGACCGTGTCGGGCGACGTCTACCGCCCGGCGGCCATCGAGCAGCTCAAGACCGTCACGGCCCAGGCCGGTGCCGAGTGGTTTCCCAGCAGCCCGGATCAAAAGCCCCTGGACATCGCCTACGCGGCCCTCGACTACGCCAAGAAGCACTACTTTGACGTGCTGCTGGTCGACACGGCCGGCCGCCTCGCCATCGACGAGGTGCTGATGCGCGAGATCCAGGAGCTGCACGCCGCCCTCAAACCGGTCGAAACCCTGTTTGTGGTCGACGCCATGCAGGGCCAGGACGCGGTCAACACCGCCAAGGCCTTCAAGGAGGCCCTGCCGCTCACCGGCATCGTGCTGACCAAGCTCGATGGTGATTCACGTGGTGGTGCGGCCCTGTCGGTGCGTCAGGTCACCGGGGCGCCGATCAAGTTTGCCGGCGTGTCCGAGAAAATCGATGGCCTGGAGGTGTTCGATGCCGAGCGCCACGCCGGCCGCATCCTGGGCATGGGCGACATCGTGGCCCTGGTCGAGCAGGTCACCGCCGGGGTCGACCTGGAGGCCGCCCAGAAGCTGGCCGCCAAGGTCAAGAGTGGCGACGGCTTCGACCTGAATGATTTCCTGTCCCAGATCCAGCAGATGAAGCAGATGGGGGGCCTGTCCAGCCTGATGGACAAGCTGCCGGCCCAGCTCACCGCCAAGGCCGGCCAGATGGACATGGACAAGGCCGAGCGCGACATCCGCCGCAAGGAAGGCATCATCTGCAGCATGACCGCCCTGGAGCGCCGCAAGCCCGAGCTGATCAAGGCCACGCGCAAGCGCCGCATCGCCAACGGGGCCGGCGTTCAGGTGCAGGAAGTGAACCGCCTGCTCAACGAGTTCGAGCAGATGCAGACCATGATGAAGAAGATGAAGGGCGGCGGCCTCATGAAGATGATGAAGCGCATGGGCGGCATGAAGGGCATGAAAGGCATGCCCGGCATGCCGTTCTGAGCGCCCTGCGCAGGCGCCCGCTCAGCGCCTGCGTGCCTGGGCTCAGGCGCTTTCGCGCACCAGCACCTCACCGCGCAGCGAGTGTGGCAGGGCCTGGGTGATCTTCACGTCGATCATCTGGCCGATCAGGCGCTGCGGGTTCGGGCCTGCCGGGAAGTTCACCGCCCGGTTGCACTCGGTGCGCCCCATCAGCTCAGGGTTCTCGGCGCTCGACTTGCGTGACGGGCCTTCCACCAGGATGCGCTGCACCGTGCCGAAACGGGTTTCGCTGATGCGCTTCATGTTGTCTTCGATGGTGGCCTGCACCTGTTGCAGGCGCTTGAGCTTGACCTCGTGCGGGGTGTCGTCGGGCAGGTTGGCCGCCGGCGTGCCCGGGCGGGGGCTGAAGATGAAGCTGAACGAGTTGTCAAAGCCCACGTCGTCGATCAGCTTCATCATCTTGCTGAAGTCGTCGTCGGTCTCGCCCGGAAAGCCCACGATGAAATCGCTGCTCATGGCCATGTCGGGGCGGATGGCGCGCAGCTTGCGCACCGTGCTCTTGTATTCCATGGCGGTGTAGCCCCGCTTCATGGCCATCAGGATGCGGTCGCTGCCGTGCTGCACCGGCAGGTGCAGGTGGCTGACCAACTTGGGCACCTTGTCGTACACATCGATCAGGCGCTGGGTGAATTCGTTGGGGTGGCTGGTGGTGTAGCGGATGCGCTCGATGCCGGGGATGTCGGCGATGTACTCGATCAGCAGCGCAAAGTCGGCGATCTCGGCGGTGTCGCCCATGGGGCCGCGGTAGGCGTTCACGTTCTGGCCCAGCAGGGTGACTTCGCGCACGCCCTGGTCGGCCAGGCCGGCCACCTCCACCAGCACGTCCTCGAAGGGGCGGCTCATCTCTTCACCGCGGGTGTAGGGCACCACGCAGTAGCTGCAGTACTTGCTGCAGCCTTCCATGATCGACACAAAGGCCGAGGCGCCCTCGACGCGGGCCGGTGGCAGATGGTCGAACTTCTCGATCTCGGGAAAGCTGATGTCCACCTGGGGGCGCTCCAGGCGCGCGCGGGCCTTCAGCATCTCGGGCAGGCGGTGCAGGGTTTGCGGGCCGAACACCACGTCCACGTAGGGCGCCCGCTTGATGATCTCGGCGCCCTCCTGGCTGGCCACACAGCCGCCCACGCCGATCAGCACGCCCTTTTTCTTCAGGTGCTGCACCCGGCCCAGGTCCGAGAACACCTTCTCCTGGGCCTTTTCACGCACCGAGCAGGTGTTGAACAGGATCAGGTCGGCCTCGTCCACATTCTGGGTGGGCTCGTAGCCCTGGGCGGCATTCAGCACGTCGGCCATCTTGTCCGAGTCGTACTCGTTCATCTGGCAGCCAAAGGTTTTGATGAAGACTTTTTTGCTCATGGCAGTTCTCGTTCGTGGGGGTGGGCCGGCGGGCCGTCATGGCTCGGCAGGCCTCAAAAAAGCGGTGTGCGCAGCGGCGCGGTCAGGCGGGGCGGGTTCAGAACGCCAAGGCGTTCTTATTTGACCGGGACCGTGACGATGATGTTGGTGGTCGGCGCCGCCGAGGCCCGCTTGAGCGCGGCCTCTTCGGCGGTCAGGATCCACACCTCGTGCACCAGCTGGTGCGTGTCGCGGGTGTAGTTCACCGTCAGGCTCTGGTTGACCAGCGAGCCCGACAGCACCATCAGGTTGTTGGCATCGCGGATGCGCGCGCCCGGCGAGAGCCGGGTCTGCACGCCGTCCATGGTCACGATCGGGGGCTGGGTCACCACCAGCGTGCCGCGCAGGGCGGAGGCCGGAAACTCGCGCACTTCCGCGTGGGCTGCGACGGCCAGCAGGCTGGCCAGCACAGCCCAGCGAGGGGCGGTATGTAAAAAACTGTTCAGGCAGCGGTTCATGGTGTATATCCAGAGGCTGTGAGGCATGGCGTCAGAAGGCCTGAGCCACGGGCAGGGGATGCTGGCTGCGTGGGCAGCCCGTCCGGGCGCGATTGTGCCAGAGCCCGGACGACACTGAAAAATACACCGCCTTCAGCGGCGTTGCCTTTTGGGGCGCGCCCATGTGGGTAAGCTATCGGGTGGCACCGGCGCGGTGGCGCATGCCTTGCAAGGATTGAGAAAAATGATTGATGGATTGATTTGTGGCCGACTGCATGGTGCCCCTGAGTCGCGTATCGACCGGCACAACCAGCCTTTTGCGGTGGCACGGGTGCGGGCCTCTGCCAGCGAAGGCGAGAACCTGTTCGTGAACGTGATCGCTTTCGACGCCGAGGTGGTGGATGGCCTGCTGGCCTTGGGCGATGGTGATTCGGTGGCCCTGTCGGGCAGCCTGACGCCACGGGTCTGGACCGACAAGCAAGGCAATCACCGACCTTCTCTCGACATGGTGGCCCATCAGGTGGTGACGGCCTATCACGTGCAGCGCCGCCGTGCCCTGGCGGCCGGCCATGACGACCCCCTGTTTCACGACCACGCCGAGCGCTGAAACCCCCATGCGCGTTGGCCCCCATCCCCCAGCACGAGGCCTTTGCCATGGCTCATGAGTCCCGGCTCGATGGCGAGCTGCGCCAATTGCTGGCCGACTGCCGTGTGGCCGCCCTGGGCACCAGCACCGACACGGGCGAGCCCTTTGTGTCCATGGTGCCTTTTGCCCTGGTCGCAGGCGGGCCCTGGGGGGTGCTGCACGTGAGTGCGCTGGCGGCCCACACGCGCCATCTGCAGGCCCGCAGTGCGGTGTCTTTGCTGATCATGCAGGCCGAGGTGGCTGGCGCGCCGGTGCACGATCTGCAGCGCCTCACGCTGCAGGCTGAGGCCCAGGTGCTGCAGCCAGACGGCCCCGACCACGCCGACTGGCAGTTGTGCCGCTCGGCCTACCTGAGCCGCTTTCCCGAGGCGGCCCCCATGACCGAACTGGGCGACTTCCGCTTTGTGCGCCTCATCCCCACGCGGGGCCGCCACATCGCCGGCTTTGGTGCGGCGCGCACGCTGGAGCCCGAGCAACTGCTGCCGCTGCTGCGCCCGCTGGGCAGCAGCTACGAGGCCGATGCCGGCCTGCGCCGCCTGCAGGTCCTGTTGCAAACCCTGCCCACACCCCGCCCGCCACGGCTGATCAGCCTGTTGCAACTGGGGTCGCAGCGGTGCCAGGTGCTGGTGGGGGACGGCGAGCAAGCGCCGCAGACGCTTGAATGGCCTGTGGGCACGCTCAGCCTGCCTGAACGCCTGTGGCGGCATGACCCGCCCCGGCCCGCCGAGCTCGAAGCCGCCATTGCCGAGGTCGAGGAAGAGCTGATGCGCCTGGTGCCGCGCCTGCCGGTGGGCACGGCCTTGCACGGTGCCGACCCCCTGCTGCGCCAGATCGTCGAGCAGGCCGGCGGTGGCAACACCCTGAGCCTGGACGCGCTGGAGCGCCTGTTCAACCGCGTCTGCGCGGTGTCTGAAGGTCGGCCGGCCATCGCCGAGGGCTTGCCCGAAGGCCAGGCCTTTGTGGCCGGGGTGCTGATCCTGCGGGAGTTCATGCACCACCTGTCTTTCGACGCCCTCACGCTGGCCTGAGCGGCTGTTGCTTCACAAAGGCCTGCACGGCGGCGATCAGCGCCTCGGGTTGGTCGCGGTGGGGCGAATGGCCGCAGCCGGGCAGCTCCAGCAACTGCGTCTGCGGGGCCTGGCGCGCAATGCCCCGGATCTGCTCCAGCGTGCCGTATTCGTCGTCCAGCCCTTGCACGGCCAGCACCGGGCAGTGAATGTGGGCGAGCTCGGCCGTGATGTTCCAGTCGCGGAAGGCCGGGTCCAGCCAGATACGGTTCCAGCCCCAGAAGGCCGAGTCCGGGTCGTCGTGGTAGCGGGCCAGGCCGGCCCGCAGGGGGCCGCTTTCGTAGGCCTGGCGGGCCACTTCGATGCTGCGCACCGAGATGTCTTCCACCAGGATGTGGGGCGCCAGCACGATGGCCCCGCTCAAGCTGGGGGATGCACCGGAGGCGTGCAGCAAGGTGATCGAGCCCCCGTCGCTGTGACCGAACAGCCACAGCGGTGGCGCCTCAGGGCCGCTCAGGCCCAGGGCCTGCAGCAGGGCTGGCAGCAGCTCACGGGCCTGCCGGTGCATGAAGTCGGGGCCCCAGGTCTCCGAGACCGGCCGCGGCGTCGAGCGCCCATAGCCCGGGCGCGAATACACCAGGCCGCGCCAGCCCAGGGCCTGGCACAGGCGCTGCGGAAAATCCTTCCACATCGCCACCGAGCCCAGGCCCTCGTGCAGGAACACCATCACCGGGGCGGTGCTCAGCTCGGGGAGGATCCAGGCGATCTCGATCTCGACCGGGCGCCCGTTCCAGGCCAGGGACACGTGCTGCACGCTCATGGGCGCGAGGCTTCCAGTTCGCGCAGCTTGAAGCGCTGGATCTTGCCGGTCGCCGTCTTGGGCAGCTCCTCCACGAACTCGATCTGGCGCGGGTACTTGTAAGGGGCCAGGCGCTCCTTCACAAAGGCCTTGAGCAGATCTTCGCTGCAGCTCTGACCGGGCTTGAGCACCACAAAGGCCTTGGTCTTGGTCAGGCCCTCGGCGTCGGCCACGCCGATCACCGCAGCCTCCAGCACCGCCGGGTGCTGCACCAGGGTGGCCTCGACCTCGAAGGGCGACACATAGATGCCGCTGACCTTGAGCATGTCGTCGCTGCGCCCGGCATAGGTGTAGGTGCCATCGGCGTTGTGAAGGTATTTGTCGCCGCTCTTGGTCCAGCCGCCCTGGAAGGTGTCGCGCGTCTTTTCGCGGTTGTTCCAGTACATCAGGGCCGACGAGGGGCCGCGCACATACAGGTCGCCCGGCTCGCCATCGGCCACTGGCAGGCCGTCTTCGCCGCGCAGTTCGATGTCGTAGCCCGGCACCGGGGTGCCGGTGGTGCCATAGCGCACCGCGCCCACCCGGTTGGACAGGTAGATGTGCAGCATCTCGGTGGAGCCGATGCCGTCGATGATCTCCACCCCGAAATGGCGGGTGAAGCGTTCGCCGATGTCCGCCGGCAGGGCCTCGCCCGCTGAAGAGCACAGGCGCAGGGCCACTTGATCACGTGACGGCAGCTTGGGCGAACTCAGCATGCCGGCAAAGCCGGTCGGGGCACCGAAGAACACCGTGGGCCGCTGCTCGGTCCAGCGCTGGAAGGTGGCGTCCGGCGTGGGCCGCTCGGCCATCAGCACTGTGGTGGCGCCCACGCTGAGCGGGAAGCTCAGCGCATTGCCCAGCCCGTAGGCAAAGAACAGCTTGGCTGCCGAGAAGCAGATGTCGTCTTCGCGCAGGCCCAGGATCGGGCCGCCATACAGCTCGGCCGTCCAGTACGGGTTGCCCTGCAGGTGCACCGTGCCCTTGGGGCGCCCGGTGGAGCCCGAGGAATACAGCCAGAAGCCCGGGTCGTCAGGCCCGGTGGCCGCGGGTGCGGCATGGCCCTCGCCCTGGGCCAGAAAGGCTTCGAAGTCGAGCACGCCCTCGGCCAGGGGGGCGGTGGGGCGCGAGGCGACGACGCGTCGCACCTCGTGCTCGCCGCGGGTCATGGCCGATTGCAGCACCGGCAGCAGTGCGGCCGACACCAGCACGGCGCTGGCGCGGCTGTGCTCGAGCATGTAGGCGTAGTCGTCGGCCGTCAGCAGGGTGTTCACCGCCACCGGCACGATGCCGGCGTGCATGGCCCCCAGAAAGGCCACCGGCCAGTCGTTGCAGTCGTGCATCAGCAGCAGCACGCGCTCTTCACGGCGCACGCCGCTGGCCAGCAGGGCCGAGCCCAGGCGGCGGATGCGCTGGGTCAGCTCGCCATAGCTCAGCGTGCCCTGGTCGTCGATGTAGGCCGTCTTGCTGCCGCGTCCGGCATTGCGCTCGATCAGGTGCTGGGCGAAGTTGAAGCTGGGTCCAGGCGGGGCGATGTTGGCGATCGGGGCTGTGGGGGTGTTCATGGGGGTCTCCTGTCTGGTTTTTCGGGTGTCACAGCCCTTGCAGCACGCTGGTCGAGGCCTGCAGGGCGCTGCGCCGGTGGTAGAAGCCCAGGGCGCGCAGGCCGCCCAGTTCTTCGCCGCCGCCGGCGCGCCCGGGGCCGCCATGCAGCGACTGGGGCATCACGTTGCCGTGGCCGGTGTGCAGGCTGCCCACCTCGGGCGAGATCACATGCACACGGCCATGGCTGTCGGCCAGTTCCAGCGCCGCCGCTTGCAGCGCCTGGGTGTCGCTGCCGACCACCGAGGCCACCAGCGAGCCTTCGCCCCGGCGCACCAGGGCGAGGGCGTGGTTCAGGTCGCGGTAGGGCAGCAGGGTGGCCACCGGGCCGAAGACCTCGGTGTCATGGAACACATCCACCTCGGCATCGCGGCTGCCCAGCAGGGTCGGGCCCAGACAGCAGGCCACGGCCGGGTCGGCATCGATCAGCGGGTGGCTGGCGCCGTCGTGCAAGGTCTGGCCCTGTTGCTGCAACCGGGCCAGGCCGGCTTGCACGGTGTCGAACTGGGCGCGGCTCACCAAGGCCCCCATGCGCACCGATTCGTTGCGCGGGTTGCCCACGGTGGTGCGGGCCAGGCGCGCGCTGATGGCCTGGGTGGCGGCCTCGTAGTGTTCCTGGGGCACGAAGATGCGGCGGATGGCCGTGCACTTCTGGCCCGACTTGACCGCCATCTCGCGCGTCACCTCCTTGGCCAGCAGCTCGAAGGCCTCGCTGCCGGCGCTTTCACCCGGCAGCAGCAGGGCCGAGTTGACGCTGTCGGCCTCGATGTTGCAACGCACCGAGCGCCGCGCCACGGCAGGGTGCGAGCGGATCAGCTCGGCCGTGTCGGCCGAGCCGGTGAAGCTGACCAGGTCAAACGGCGTGAGCGCATCCAGCAGGCCGGCCGAGCTGCCGCACACCACCGACAGTGAACCGGGTGGGAAGATGCCTGCGTTCACCACGTCCTGCACCATGCGCTGGGTCAGCCAGGCGGTCGAGGTGCCCGGCTTCACCACCACCGGCACACCCGACAGCAGGGCCGGAGCGGCTTTCTCCCACAAGCCCCAGCTGGGGAAGTTGAAGGCGTTGATGAACAGCGCCACGCCGCGTGCCGGGCTCAGCACGTGCTGGCTCTGGAACAGCGGGTCCTTGCCCAGGCGGGTGGCCTCGCCATCGAGCAGATGCCGCCGGTCTCCCAGGCTTTCGCCCAGCCGCGCGTAGTGACCGAGGGTGAAGATGCCGCCGTCAATGTCGACGGCCGAGTCGTTCTTGACCGTGCCGCTGTTGGCCGTGGCGATCTCGTAGTAGATGTCGCGGTTCGCCTGCAGCACCTTCACGGCGGCTGCCAGCAAGGCGGCGCGTTGGGCATAGCCCAGCGCGCGCAGGGCGGGGCCGGCGTGCTCGCGGGCGAAGGCAAAGCCGGCGCGCAGGTCCAGCCCGGTGGCGTCCACGCGCACCAGCTCGGTGCCCAGCACCGGGTCGAACAAGGCGGTGCCCGCGCCGCGGCCGGCGATCCATTGGCCACCCAGGTGGTTGTGCAGCAGTTCGGGGGTGCTCATCAGGCGGCTTCTTTCGTGCGGGTGAATTCGATGCGGCCTTCGGGCAGCAGGTACAGCACCAGGGCGCGCCCGGGCCTCACGGTGGGGCGGTGGGCGCTGCCCGGGGGGTAGACCAGCCAGCCGGCCGGGTGGCCGTCAAACTGCGCCTCGCCTTCGAGGGGCATGATCAGGTCGATCTCACCGAGCGGGTGGCTGTGGTGCGGGCCGGCAATGTCGTGCATGTCGACCACATCGACCGAGAACCCGTGCAGGTCCTCAGCCGGCTTGAAGACGCGGCCGTAGCGGATGCCGCCACCCTCGCGCTCGCACAGCCAGCCCTGTTCCACGCCGGTCAGGCAGAGTTGCTTCAAGGTCTGGAAGGTGGGGCTGTCGGCCCCATGCTCGGCGTTGAGCCAGGTGTCCAGGGCGCTGTCCAGGGGGCGCCCGGCCAAGTGAGCCGTGATGTCGGCGCTGAGTTGGGCCAGGGTTTGACGGAACGCATTTTGTGCCACAGTCGGGCCTCCGTTTGACATGCAGGCTTGCACAGGCAAGTCTGGTGAAGTATTGTGCATGTCGTGAAGGCTAATGCTCGCCCTGGGTGGCGTCAAGCACTATAGTTCATAAATTAGGGTTTACCCATATCATCAAGATGCAAGATTCCATCACCCCGGTGGCACCGGTTGCGGCGGGTGCCGAGGCCGCCGGCGAAGAGCGCCACGCCTCGCTGGTGGCCTTGGGCGAGCGCGTGCGCAGCCTGCGCGCGCGCCGCGGCATGACGCGCAAGGCCGTGGCGCTGGCGGCCGACGTGTCCGAACGCCACCTGGCCAACCTGGAGTACGGCACGGGCAATGCTTCTTTTCTGGTGCTGCAGCAGGTGGCCGGGGCGCTGCAGTGCTCCATGGCCGAATTGATTGGTGACATCACCGCCTCCTCGCCCGAGTGGCTGCTGATCCGCGAGTTGCTCGAGCACCGCGACGAGGCCACGCTGCGCCGCGTGCGCGTGGCCATTGGCGAGTTGCTGGGCAACGGCAGTGTCAGCGGCCACACGCCGGGCGCGGCCTGGCCGCGGGTGGCTCTGGTGGGTTTGCGCGGCGCGGGCAAATCCACCCTGGGCCAGATGCTGGCCGACGACCTCGAATACCCCTTTGTCGAGCTGAGCCGCGAGATCGAGAAGTTTGCCGGCTGCAGCATCTCCGAAATCCAGGGCCTGTATGGCATGAATGCCTACCGCCGCTATGAGCGCCGGGCCCTCGAAGAGGCCATCCAGATCTACCCCGAGGTGGTGATTGCCACCCCGGGTGGCCTGGTGTCCGATGCGGCCACCTTCAACCTGTTGCTGTCGCACTGCACCACGGTGTGGCTGCAGGCCGAACCCGAAGACCACATGCAGCGCGTGGCCGAGCAGGGCGACCTGCGCCCCATGGCGGCCAGTGCCGAAGCCATGAACGACCTGCGCCAGATCCTGGCGGGGCGCTCGGCCTTCTATTCCAAGGCCGACCTGCGGTTGAACACCAGCTCGCAGCCCTTGCAGGACACCTTCAAGCTCTTGCGCACCCAGGTCCGGGAGGCCTTGAAGTTGCCCGTGTGATGGGTGGGCGGTCCGCCGATAGGAAATTTATTGCATCTTGCTTGACGCACTTTAATGCATGTACTAACATGCAGTCAGTTTCGCACGAATGCATTATCTTTCCACCGACGGAGACACACCATGAGCACCGCGCCCCGCGTCGACTACCAGACCCATCCCAGCCAGTACAAACACTGGAAGCTGAGTTTTGACGGCGCCATCGCCACCCTGACCGCCGACTTCGACGAAAACGGCGGCCTGGCCCCCGGCTACAAGCTCAAGCTCAACAGCTACGACCTGGGCGTGGACATCGAGCTCAACGATGCCATCAACCGCATCCGCTTCGAGCACCCCGAGGTGCGCACCGTGGTGGTCACCAGCGCCAAGGAGAAGGTGTTCTGCTCGGGCGCCAACATCTTCATGCTGGGCGTGTCCAGCCACGGCTGGAAGGTGAACTTCTGCAAGTTCACCAACGAAACCCGCAACGGCCTGGAAGACTCCTCTGCCCACAGCGGCCTGAAGTTCCTGGCTGCCGTGAACGGCGCCTGCGCCGGCGGCGGCTACGAGCTGGCCCTGGCCTGCGACGAGATCATCCTGGTGGACGACCGCTCCAGCGCTGTCAGCCTGCCCGAAGTGCCCCTGCTGGGCGTGCTGCCCGGCACCGGCGGCCTGACCCGCGTCACCGACAAGCGCCATGTGCGCCACGACCTGGCCGACATCTTCTGCACCACCACCGAAGGCGTGCGTGGCCAGAAGGCCAAGGACTGGCGCCTGGTTGACGACATCGCCAAGCCCGCCGTGTTTGCCCAGAAGGTGCGCGAGCGCGCCGAACAACTGGCCGCGCAGAGCGACCGCCCGGCCGATGGCCGGGGCGTGGAGCTGGTGGCCCTGCAGCGCCGGGTCGAGGCCGATGCCCTGCATTACGACCACGTCAGCGTGAACATCGACCGCGCCAAGCGCACCGCCACTTTCGTGGTCAAGGCCCCCGCGGGTGCCCAGCCTGCCGATGTGGCCGGCATCGAGGCCGCAGGCGCGGCCTGGTACCCGCTGGCCCTGGCGCGTCAGCTGGAAGACGCCATCCTGTCCATGCGCACCAATGAGCTGGACATCGGCACCTGGCTGATCACCACCCAAGGCGATGCCGCCGCCGTGCTGGCCATGGACGCGGTCTTGAGCGCCCACGCCAGCCATTGGCTGGTGCGCGAGACCATCGGCCTGCTGCGTCGCACCTTCAGCCGCCTGGATGTGTCCAGCCGCAGCCTGTTTGCCCTGATCGAGCCCGGCTCGTGCTTTGCCGGCAGTTTTCTGGAACTGGCCCTGGCCTGCGACCGCAGCTACCACCTGGCCCTGCCCGACGACGAAGACCAGGCGCCCAAGATCACCGTGGGCGAGGCCAACTTCGGCCTGTACCCCATGGTCACCGGCCAGAGCCGCCTGGGCCGCCGCTTCTATGACGAAGCCGCCCCGATGGAGGCCGTGCGCGCCGCCGCCGGCCGCGCCCTGGATGCCGACGCCGCCTTCGCCCTGGGGCTGGTCACCAGCAACCCCGACGACATCGACTGGGCCGATGAGGTGCGCATCGCCATCGAAGAGCGCGTGGCCATGTCGCCCGACGCCCTGACCGGCATGGAGGCCAACCTGCGCTTCAACGGCCCCGAGAACATGTTCACCCGCATCTTCGGTCGCCTCACCGCCTGGCAGAACTGGATCTTCCAGCGCCCCAACGCGGTGGGCGAATACGGCGCCTTGAAGGTCTACGGCAAGGGAAACAAGGCCGCCTTTGATTGGAACCGGGTTTGAGGGGATGTCTGCCGGCTGCGCCCACCGATCTGACCTCTGTGCTCCTCGCCGTACGGGTGTACGGCTGCGGTGCTCAAGGCCACCTCGGCGCGCTCGCTGCGGCAACCACACCCCTCAAACCGTGTGAGTTTTTTTGGATGACTGATTGACTGACTGACCACTTACCTGGAGACAAGCATGTCCACGATCGACTACAGCGAAAAGATCCCCAACAACGTCAACCTGGCCGAAGACCGCACCCTGAAGCGGGCGCTGGAGCAGTGGCAGCCCAACTACCTGGGCTGGTGGAACGACATGGGCCCGGACGGCAGCCATGGTTTTGATGTGTACCTGCGCACCGCGGTCAGCGTCGATCCGCAAGGCTGGGCGCAGTTCGGCCACGTCAAGATGCCCGACTACCGCTGGGGCATCTTCCTCAACCCGGCCGAGCAGGACCGCAAGATCCATTTCGGCGACCACAAGGGCGAGAACGCCTGGCAGGACGTGCCTGGCGAGTACCGCGCCAACCTGCGCCGCATCATCGTCACCCAGGGCGACACCGAGCCGGCCTCGGTCGAGCAGCAGCGTCACTTGGGCCTGACCGCGCCCAGCCAGTACGACCTGCGCAACCTGTTCCAGGTCAACGTCGAAGAAGGCCGCCACCTGTGGGCCATGGTCTACCTGCTGCACAAGTACTTCGGCCGCGACGGCCGTGAGGAAGGCGAGGCCCTGCTGGAGCGCCGCAGCGGCCAGCAGGACAACCCCCGCATCCTGCAGGCCTTCAATGAGCCCACGCCCGACTGGCTGAGCTTCTTCATGTTCACCTACTTCACCGACCGCGACGGCAAGTTCCAGCTGTGCGCCCTGGCCGAGTCGAGCTTTGACCCGCTGGCCCGCACCACCAAGTTCATGCTGACCGAAGAAGCCCACCACATGTTCGTGGGCGAGTCGGGCGTGAGCCGCGTGATCCAGCGCACCTGCCAGGTCATGAACGAGCTCAAGACCGACGACCCGGCCAAGCTGCGTGCCGCCGGCGTGATCGATCTGCCCACCCTGCAGCGTTACCTGAACTTCCACTTCAGCGTGACCATCGACCTGTTCGGTGCCGACGAGTCGAGCAATGCCGCCACCTTCTACAGCACCGGCCTCAAGGGCCGCTTCGAGGAAGGCAAGCGCACCGACGACCACCAGCTGCGTGGCCAGAGCTACAAGGTGCTGAACGTGCAGAACGGCCAGCTCGTCGAGAAGGAAGTGCCCATGCTCAACGCCCTCAACGAAGTGCTGCGCGACGACTACATCAAGGACTCGATCGGCGGTGTGGAGCGTTGGAACAAGGTGATCGAGAAGAACGGCATCCCGTTCCGCCTGACCGTGCCGCACAAGGCCTTCCACCGCAACATCGGCTCCCTGGCCGGCGTGAAGGTGTCGCCCGATGGCCGCGTGGTGTCCGAAGCCGAATGGCAAGCCAAGAAGAACGATTGGCTGCCCAGTGCCGAAGACCGTGCTTTTGTGGCCAGCCTGATGGGCCGTGTCACCGACACCGGCAAGTTTGCCAACTGGATCGCCCCGCCGGTCATGGGCATCAACCGCCAGCCCGTGGACTTTGAATACGTCCGCTTCAACTGAACGCACCCTGACCCTGAGGGATTGTGAAAAGGGGGCTTGTCAGCCCCCTTTTTCGCACCCAGTATCCTGATCCTCCCCACGCCCACAACAAGTCGAGACAGCCATGGACATGAGCGAACCCCAAGTCATCCGGCAGCATCTGATCGACCCTGAGATCTGCATCCGCTGCAACACCTGCGAGGCCACCTGCCCGGTGGCGGCCATCACCCACGATTCGCGCAATTACGTGGTCGACGCCGACAAGTGCAATCTGTGCATGGCCTGTGTGCCGCCTTGCCCCACGGGGTCGATCGACAACTGGCGCAACATGCCGCGCTCGCTGGCCTACACGGTCGAAGCCCAGCTGGGCTGGGACGAGCTGCCCGATGAACTCAGTGCCGAACAACTGGCCGCCGCCGGTGCAGCGGCCGTGCCGGCTGAAGGCCCCGCCGTCAGCACCGCGCCCGCCGGGCCGGCCGGACAGGGTGAGGGCGAACGCTTCAACAGCGCCCAATATGGCGCCACCCTGCCGCCCTGGTCGGCCGCCCATGCCTACACCAACCTCTATGGCCCCAAGGCGCCCGAGAAGTTCATCACCGCCACCGTGGCCGGCAATGTGCGGGTCACCGAGGTGGGCACCGACTACGACACCCACCACGTGGTGCTCGATTTCGGTCACCTGCCGTTCCCGGTGCTCGAGGGCCAGTCGATCGGCGTGATCCCGCCGGGCACCGACGCCCAGGGCCGACCGCACCATGCCCGCCAGTACTCGATTGCCAGCCCGCGCAATGGCGAGCGCCCCGGCTACAACAACCTCTCGTTGACCATCAAGCGCGTGCTTGAAGACCACCAGGGTCAGCCGGTGCGGGGCGTGGCCAGCAACTACATGTGCGATCTGCAGGTGGGTGACAAGGTGCAGGTGATCGGGCCGTTTGGCGCCAGCTTCCTGATGCCCAACCACCCGCGCTCCAACATCGTGATGATCTGCACCGGCACTGGCAGCGCCCCCATGCGCGCCATGACCGAGTGGCGGCGTCGGCTGCGCCAGTCGGGCAAGTTCGAGGGTGGCAAGCTGATGCTGTTCTTTGGCGCGCGCACGCCCGAAGAGCTGCCGTACTTCGGCCCGCTGCAGAACCTGCCCAAGGATTTCATCGACATCCACTTCGCCTTTTCACGCCAGCCCGGCGCGCCCAAGCGCTATGTGCAGGACCTGATCCGCGAGCGCGCTGCCGACCTGGCGCCGTTGCTGGCCGACCCCGACACCTGCTTCTTCGTCTGCGGCCTCAAGGCCATGGAGGAGGGCGTGGTGCTGGCCCTGCGCGATGTGGCCCAGCAGGCCGGCCTGAGCTGGGACAGCGTGGGCCCGGCCCTGCGCCAGGGTGGCCGCCTGCACCTCGAAACCTACTGAGCGCAGGCTGGAGGGGGCGCCAGCCCCCTTCACTGGCAGGTCACGCGGTCGCGTCCGCCCTTCTTGGAGGCATACAGCGCGGCATCGGCACGGGCAATCAGCGAGTGCGCATCGTCACCCTGGCGCAGGGCGGCGATGCCGCTCGAGATGGTGACGGTCAGCACCACCTCTTGCGTCGATCGATTGCGCAGCTTCATGGCCTTGGTGCGGGCTCGGATGGTTTCGGCGATCTGGGTGGCCTCGGCACGGCTGGTGTTGGGCAGCACGATGGCAAATTCCTCGCCGCCGTAGCGGGCCACGGCGTGGCTGGGCCGGGTCACCGAGGTGCGCAGAATCTCGCCCAGGCCCTGGATCACGCGGTCACCCATCAGGTGGCCATGGGTGTCGTTCACCCGCTTGAAGTGGTCGATGTCCAGCATCACCAGGCAGTGGCTTTCACCGGAGTCGGGCGCCTGGCTCAGCAGGGCCTGCAGGCGCTGGTCAAAGCCCTTGCGGTTGAGCAGGCCGGTCAGCGGGTCCAGCATGGCCTCTTCACGCGTGCGTTCCAGGTCCTGGCGCAATCGCTTGATCTCGTCTTGGCTCTGGTTCACGCGCACCTGCAGGGTGTCGACGGCCGCCTTCATCTCCAGGGTGCCTTCCAGCGCGCGCGCCACCTGGGTGCTCAGGGGGCTGGCCTCGGTGGCCGCCAGGGCTTGGTTCAGCTCGGTCAGCTGTTGCCCGAAGGTGCCGGCCTGTTCGCCTGTGGCCGCGGCCGAGTCGGCCATGCTGCGCATCAGGCGCTGCATCTCATGGGCAATCAACTCCATCTGCTCGGTGTCGGCCGGCGTGATGTGGTCGCGGTACAGGCGCAGCATCATCTCGTCGTCCATGGCCAGGCCCTTGCTCAGGCATAGGCTCATGTCGGCATTCAGCTTGGGGTTGATGCCGGCGGCATGCTCGTACCACACCGTGAACGTGATGGGGTTGAAGGCGGCTGTGTGGTGGCCCATGTTGGCCAGTGTCAGTCGCAGCAACTCGGCGCTGCGGGCCTTGGATTCTGTGTATCGCATGGATGCCCGCAGGCCGGGGAAGGAGGGAGGGATCTGCGTCGATTGTGACCGAAAAGTAACATTACTGTAAATTTCTGACAATCGTCCACCGGCATGGCTTGGGATGCCAAACCCGGGTCTGCAGCGTCGTCCGCTGCATCAGCTTCAGGCGACCGTTCAACGCCAGCCCGGGCCGAAGTTCGGGCACCGGGGCCAGAGCCGGCAAGGCCTGAGCCGGGCGCACCGTCAGCTGCCTGCTCCAGGCATCGGCCAGCCGGGCTTCGGCGCGCGGGCCCGAGCAGAAAGTTCACTGATGTTCGCCTTGCCTCGAAAGAACGCAAAAACGCGGATCTTTTACGTTTGAAGGGCATGAACGGCAAACTTTTGCAGCTTGATCGCTCCAGATCCCTGTTACAACTGGTGACGACATCTGTTTGTGAGCCATGGCGACTGAAAACCCGCGAGATATTGCCAACACCAAGGCGCTGGTCATTGACGGCAACACCACCTCGCGCTCGATCCTGGTGCGGCAGCTGCGCGACTTCGGCGTGGGCGAAGTGGTCCAGTGCAGCCGCATCCAGGATGCGCGCAACCGGCTGGAGCACACGGTGTTCGATTTCGTGCTGTGTGAGCAATTTTTTGCCGAGCACCACTATTCGGGCCAGACCCTGCTGGACGATTTGCGCCGCGCCCACCTGCTGCCGTTTTCCACCGTGTTCTTCATGGTCACGGGCGAGGCGTCGTACGCGGCCGTGTCCGAGGCGGCCGAGTCGGCCCTCGACGGCTACCTGCTCAAGCCCTTCACGCCGTCCATGTTGTTCGAGCGCCTGAACCTGGCACGCCTGCGCAAGCGCCACCTGTTGCCGATCTTTGAGGCGCTGGAGCACGGCCAGGTCGACGAAGCGGCCAACCTGTGCCTGCAGCGCTTCGAGACCCAGGGCCCCTACTGGTTGTACGCGGCACGCATTGGCGCTGAGTTGCTGCTGCGCCAGGGCCGCCCGAAAGAGGCAGAAGCCTTGTACCGGGCGGTGCTGGCGCTGCGCCCGGCGCCCTGGGCCGAGCTGGGGGTGGCGCGGGCCCAGATCGAGGCCGGCCAGTCGACCAAGGCCGTCGCCAGCCTGCAGGCGCTGATCGAGCGCGACACCGGTTTTGCCGATGCCTACGACGTGCTGGGCCGGGCCCAGGTCGAGATGGCCGATTTTGGCGGCGCCATGGACAGCTTTCGGCGTGCCAGTGACCTCACCCCCGAGTCGGTGGCGCGCCTGCAGAAGACCGGCATGATGGCCTACTACGTCGGCGACCTGGCCAATGCCAAACTGCCCCTGAACCGCGCCGGCATCCTGGGCGTGAACTCCAAGCTGTTCGACTTCCAGTCGCTGGTGCTGCTGGCCTTCTGCCACCTCAATGAGCGCGATCGGCGTGGCCTGGACCGCTGTGTGGCCGACCTGGCGCGCTTTGCCGAGCGCCATGCGGGCAGCGCACGCGTGCGCCGCTTCCGCGACATGGTGCACATCCTGGGCCACCTGCTGCACCGCCGTCATGAAGAGGTGCTGGCGGGCTTGCGCGCCATGGCGGCCGAACTGCACGACGCCGACTTTGACTTCGAGGCCGCCTGCAACGTCTGCAATCTGCTGTCGGTGCTGGCCGAGCGCGAACTGCGCGTCAACGAGGCCGAGGGCTGGGTGCGGCAGGTGGGCTTGCGCTTTGCCAACACCCGGGGCCTGGCTGAACTGATCGCCAATGCCTGCGTGCGCCACACCCCCTATGCCGATCTGGTGCGCGACTGCCTGCAGCAGATCAACGGCATGGCCGAAGCCGCCATGGGCCGCAGCCTGGGCGGCGATGTCGAGGGCGCGGTGGCGCAGTTGCTGGACGATGGCGGCCGCACGCAGAACACCAAGCTGATCGACCTGGCACACCAGATCGTGTCACGCAACCAGACCCGGTTGGGGCAGGCGGGCGAGTTGCAAGGCCAGATCGATGCCTTGCGCCTGCGCTGCGGCGTGGGCCCGGCCCGGGCCATGCTGGGGCAGGAGGGCGAGCGTTCGGCTGGGGGCGTGGTGTTGCGCATCCGTGACCGCGAGGCAGCCAAGGCGCAGCCCAAGACGGGACAGGGCGCTTTGGCCAGTGCCCAGGGCAGCCAGAGCGCTGCGGCCGCCGCAGCGCCGGCCCGGGCTGATGCGCTGGCGGATTCGTTGCGGCTGCACCCCCAGTGACGGGCTGAGAATGGCCCGAGCCGGGGGCTTCAGTCGGCCGAGGCGCGTGAGGCGCTGGGGCGGCCCAGCAGGTGGCTGCGCAGTGTCGGGTCCGAGGCCTTGTCGCCCAGCCAGATGGCCAGCAAGGTGTTGTAGAAGCCCACGTCATGCCCGGGCAGGGGGGTGACGTTCTGGTTGTAGCTCATGCTCATGCCCTGACCGGGCTGCCAGTCCAGCGTCAGGCTGTCGCCCTTTTTCAACACCGGGGCCTGGCTGGTGATGATGCGGCCCAGGTGCAGCACCTTCTGGGCGGCGCGGGCATCGGGCTCTTCACCGCGCGGCCCGAAATGGTTCATCACGGCGTCGTTGAAGTCGCTGCTGCTGAGCTCGCGCAGCGCCGTGATCACCATGCGGCGGGGTTCGTCGTTGCCCATCACCTCCTGGGCTGAGAACCGACGCTCGGGCAGGTACAGGCCCACGGCATACACCTTGAACAGGAAGCGGTAGCCCACGCCGGCCCCATTGAGCCGCAGCGGCTTGCCTGCCACCACGATCTGATCGTCGAAATGCACCCCGGCCACATCGAGCGCCAGGGCCGGGCCCGCGGGCCCCAGGCTGGCCAAGCCGAGGGCCAGGCCCAATCGGATGAAGTGTTGTTTCATACCCTTTCCTTTCTTGCGTTGGCGGGCGGCAGATCTGGGTCTGCCGCACTTGTGGCGCTTACCAGACCGACAGGCTGTTGGTGAGCACCCGTTGCAGCCAGTTGCGCGAGGCCGCTTCGGAGACATCACCCTGGCCGGCCACCTCGAGGCGGGCGTTGGCCACATCAGCCGAGGCCACCACGTTGCCCGAGGCCAGGTCCTTGGGGTCGACCACGCCCGAGAAGCGCAGGGTGCGCACCCCGCCATTGAGGGCCACGCTGCGCTCGCCGGCCACCACCAGGTTGCCGTTGGGCAGCACGTTGATCACGGTGGCCGTCAGCTGGCCTGTGAAGCTGCTCACATCGGTGGTCTTGCCATTGCCCTTGTACGAGTCGCTGCCCGAGGCGCTGGCGTCCAGGTTCAGCAGCGAGCGGATGATGCCGCTGCCCACGCCCTTGACGCCGGGGCCCTTGGTGCTCATCGCATTGCTGCGGCTGTTGTCGGTGGTCAGCACATTGCTGGCATTGATGCTTTCCGAGATGTCGACCTTGAGCGTGTCGCCCACCGCGCGCGGTTTGCGCCGGTCGGTGAACAGCGAGGCGGTCGTCATGCCGGGCTGGAACAGCGAGCCGGTGTTGGCCCGTTCGATGTTCAGGGGCGCGGCCAGCGGGGTGGCGGTCAGCGGGCCGGGCACGGTGCTGACCGGGGTAGGGGTGCTGCAAGCTCCGAGCAGGGAGGCTGTCGCGCACAGGATCAGCAGGCGCTGCGAGGACGAGAGTGAGAGTTGAGGCATGGAAGCTCCTTGGCCGCGCTGGGCCGTCATTCGAAACCGGTGACCAGGGCCGTCACCACGGGGCCCAGCTTGTCGCGGGTCGAGGCCCACTTGCTGGAGTTGAAGCCGCCGCCATCAAAGCGGTAGTTGCTGGTCGACAGCACCTGGCCCCGGTCGTTGTGCAGGGTCAGCGAGATGTTGTTGACGTAAGGCCGCAACTCGTCGTTGTAGGGTTGGGTGCCCCAGTCCATGTAGGCCGTGTAGCGCAGCCACACTGGGCAATGCTGGTTCCAGGCATTGGCCTGGTAGACCCGGCTCTCGATCGCGTGCTTGCGCAACTCCAGCTGCAGCGCAGGCACCACGTCGGCCACGGGTGCCGTGGGGTTGTATTCGATGCACACCGTCTTGACCGTGCTGTGCAGGTGATAGACCGTGTCGCTGGCCTTGCCGGAGCTCGACTGAACGGCCACGCTGGTCACGTTGGCCGTGCCCTTGGCCAGTTCCAGCAAGGGGACCGGGCTGAGGATGGAGCAGCCCCCCAGAGCCGCCGCCAGGCCCAGCGTGCCCAGTCGGGCCAGGGTCCGTGTCAGGCGGGCGTTGCGGCGCAGTGCGGGTGGACGGTGATGTGCCAGTCTTGCCTTCATGGTGAGTCTCCTGCGTGAGGTGGGGTCAGGCGGTGGTGTCGAGCAGGCTCTTGGTGCCCAGGGCGCCGAGGGTCACGTAGGCCGCAATGCTGCTGGCCGAGTCGCTGATGCTGTTGCCCACCGAACTGGCTGCATCGCCCACGCTGCTGGCAGCGCTGCTCACGGCGTCGGTGACGGTATGGGTCGCGCTGCTCAAGGCATCGCTGACGGCGCTGGTGACTTCGCTGGCTGTGTTGCTCACCGAGGTACCCAGGTCTTCGACGGCTTGCAGGCCCTCGCTGGCCGCATCGCTGACGGTGTTGACCACGCTTTCCACGCTGTTGCTGACGGCGGTGGCGGCGTCGCTGAAGCTGGCGCTGACCGAATCCGCGCCCCCGCTGATGGAGTCGCTGAGCGCCTGCAGGCTCTCGGCGCTGAAGTTGTAGACCGCGCTGGCGGCCTCGGAAGCCCCATCGACCAGGCCGATGGCACTGGCGACGACCGGCCCATAGGCCTTGTTGTTGATCTCGTAGGGGCTCAGCCCAGCCGAATAGGCGGCGCTGGTGTTGATGGTGCTCACGGGTTTTCTCCAGAGAGTTGGGGTGTCTGAATCGTAGGTTTCAGACCCGGAAACTGGCGTTTGATAAACCCGCTGGATTTGCTTCAATTCCGGATGAAAATGCATGTATCAAAATACAAACAAACATTTTCCAGGTACATATTTAAATTATTAAATTTATATTTACAGGTTGGATACATATTGCATTCAATTTCTTTACCAGGCGCCCGTCACGACTGACGCACACCCAGGCAGCATCGCCTGATGGATGCCCATGGGTTGCCCGTATCAGGGTTTATGTAAGCGCGTTGATATAAAGCCGGATTTTTATCGGTACGGCTTTTGTAGGCGTCTGCGGTGCCCGGCCATGACCAAGCCGGCAGGTTTTCACCGGCGCGCGCTGGCCGGTTTGAATATCAGTGGCTTTGAATATCTGCGCACTCGCAGGTGACGGCATCGATTTCGCCGCCCCAGACGACAAAACGCCCCGCGGCGCAAGCCGGCGGGGCGTTTTGTCTTGTGGGGAGGAGAGGTGTCAGTGCACCATGAGTGCGCCGCTGGCCTTGCTCTTGCCGGCGCGTGCCGGGGGGTTGCACAGGCCGCACAGGAAGTGGCGTGCGTTCTCGTAGGGCTCGGTGACGAACTTGCCGGCGCAGCGCGAGCAGGCGGTCATGGTGAGCATGTCGGCGTCGACGAACTTGACCAGGCGCCAGGCGCGGGTGAAGGACAGCAGGGGCTCGATCTCGGCGGCCTGGACCTGCTCGTTGTACAGGCGCCAGGCCTTGGTGAGCAGGTCGATGCTGTCCATGTCGGCGGCCTTGGACAGGTACTCGTAGATGTTGAGGAACAGCGAGGAGTGGATGTTCTCCTGCCAGGTGAGGAACCAGTCGGTGGAGAAGGGCAACTGGCCCTTGGAGGGGGACTTGCCGGCGATCTCTTTGTACAGGCGGATGAGGCGCTCGTAGGAGAGGGAGGTTTCGGATTCGAGGACCTGCATGCGGGCGCCCATGCGGATGAGCATGGCGGCGCGCTCGATCTGGCG
>NZ_KB906271.1 GCF_000381265.1 Curvibacter lanceolatus ATCC 14669 | reverse complement strand
GCCGCAGCGGCGCGGGCGGCAGCGGCTTGGCGTTCCTTCGCTTCTTTGCTGATCTCACTCCCTGACTCTCGTAAGGCAGAACCATGCGACACCTTTACAACATTCTGGGCGCCGATGGCGCCATCCTGAACACCGTGGTGGCCGACGATGCGTTTGTCACCGAACACCATGCGGGGCGCTTCGAGTTGCTCGGGCCCGCACCCGATGACCCGGTGGTGGCTGTGCCCCGGCATGTGGCGGTGGGCAGCTTCTTCGATCGCTTCGGCCCCGCCAAATGGGCCATCCTGGCCGACCCGAGCCCTGCGGTGCAGGCCCTGGTCAAGGACTGCTCGGTGCGGGGCTTCATTGATCTTGACCGTGCTGACCTTCCCGCGGCTCTTGCCCTGCTGGTGCAAGCAGGCCACGCGGTCGACGTGGAGAAGATCCTGGGTGCCCCGGTGCAAGCAGGGGAGCGGCCATGAACCAAAAGGCGTCTCAACGGGTGTACCTCCTCATGCTGCTGCCCGTGGTGGCCCTGGCGCCATTGGCGGCCCTGGTGCGTTACCTCTGGGCCGTGGCCACGAACCCGGGCCGGGCCTGGGGCATTGCGCGGGCATTTGATCGGGTGTTCAACGTCGCGGCCAATGGCGATGAGCGCGAGACCGTGAGCAGCCGGGCGGCCCGGGCACGGGATGAGGGCAGGGCGTGGGGCTGCGTGCTGTGCCGGCTGCTGGACCGGCTCGATGCGGGCCACTGCGACCAGGCCAAGGGGGTGTGATGCTGGACGAGCAAACCTTACCTGCACCGGTCGCTTCCCCAGCCACCGAAGCCGAGCGCCTGGCAGCCGTCGAGGCCGAGCTCCAAACCATCCGCGTTCGCCTGGCCACCGGGGACGAGACCATGGCCAGCCTTCGGGCTGACCTGGCGGAGAACACCAGCGCCACGATCCGCACCGAGTCCAACACCGCCGAAATCGTGGAGTTCTTCGGGGCCATGAAGGGCGCCTTCAAGGTGCTGAACTGGATCGGCGCCCTGGCCAAGCCCATCACCGCGCTGGTGGCGCTCGCTGCCGTCACCTGGGGCGCCTTCCTGACCATCAAAACAGGGGCTCCTCCCAAATGAACGACCTTCTCAAGAAACGCCTGATCCAAGCCGCCAGTGGCGGCGCCATTGCCCTGGCTGGTGTGCTGGCCACCTGGTACGAGGGCCGCCGCTTCACGCCGTACCGCGACCCGGTGGGCATCCTGACGGTGTGCGAGGGCATCACGGGCAAGGACGTGGTGCTGGGCAAGACCTACACGCCGGCCGAGTGCGACGCGCTGCGCGACAAGCACCTGCGCATCGCAGATGCTGCCGTGTCCCGCCAGATCCGGGTGCCGCTCACGCCCTGGCAGCGGGCCGCCCTGATTGACTTCACCTACAACCTGGGCGAAGAGGCGCTCGCCGGGTCGACCCTGGCTCGCCTCTTCAATGCGGGGCAGGCCCAGGCCGGGTGCGAGCAGCTCTCGCGTTGGGTCAAGGCCCGGGTGCAGGGCGAGTTGGTGACCCTGCGCGGCCTGGTGGACCGGCGCGGGGCGGAGCTGGAGGTGTGCCTCGGCCAACTGCAGGAGGTCGCCCATGCTCGATAGCGTCAAAAGGGCCTCTCTGCAGGTCCTGGTGCTTGCGTTGGCCAGCACTGCGGCTGTTCAAACCTGGCGCCTTCGTGGGGCGCAGCTCGAGGTGGCTGAGGCTCGGACCCAGCAAGCCACCCAGCAGGCTGAAAACGAACGCCTGGCCCGTGTGGCCTCAGAAACCAACCGTCAACTGGAGCGGCAATACCGTGATCAAGTCTCTGAAATCGAAACCCGGGCCCAGGCCGATCTGGCGCAGTCCCGCGTGGCTGTGGACCGTGCCCGTGATGCTGGCCAGCGGCTGCAGCGCGAGCTTGCCGCCTACGTCGAGCGTCAGCGTGCCAGCGCCTCAGCGGCCGCCGCTGCCGGCCAGTGCCAGGCAGACGCAAGCCCCGCCGTCGATTTGCTTGCCGAGCTGTTCAGACGCGCTGATGAAAGAGCGGGAGAGCTGGCGGCAGTGGCTGATGAAGCCCGAGTGAGGGGGCTGGCCTGTGAGGCCGCATATGACATGCTGAATTCCCCTGGAGGATAGCCCTTGACGGCGCTCGCCTTTTTCTGAGCTCCAGAAGTACAAATCGGGCGAATGTTGTGGGAAGACCAGAACCGAGGGCGTGATAGCTTCACCTAGGCAGGTCGACAGCCAGTGTCTCGTAGTAGTTGTTGGCTAGTTCGATGTGATCACCGGGATAAACCGTCATGCCCTCTAAATACCCCAATTGAGTGGGATGTCGCCAAGTTAAATTCACTGTACGTCGATTGACAGATCCCAAGGCCCCACTGGTAACAGTCAGGGTGGCGGGCACATCTTGTTTCACGGTCGTATTGATGACCAGTACATAGCCGGGCCCTGTTGCTGCCTTACGAAACGCCACTGTAGCGGGAAATGCTTCAGCCATGGCGTTTGAAACGGTACCGAACGAAATTGCCGCGATGGCGGCAGTCAAGAAAGCTCTCTTCATTGTCTTGATACATCCAAGATACGGAGCTCAAACCATACCAGGATGCGATACCGATGCGGTGCTGTTTGTCGATGTTTTTTCCTCTCCCATGCCTTTGGAGAAGGGTTGAGAGTCTGTCAACATCGTATGCATGTCACCTGACTGACGGTTGACCCAAAGATTGCTTGCGCCTTCTGTGGTAGGTGGTCAGAACTCGGCCGAGAACGATTTGAATCTGGCGGAAAAGAAGCCCAGGATCAGTCCGACAACCTTGACGGTAGATAGCGACGATTGCGGTCGCTCCACTGCGCACACTCAAGCCACGCCGTCCCTGTGTCATCGAGGGCTACTGGGTGATTTTTATTGCCTTCAGTTTTGTTGCTGCCTTTTCTATCCTCTTTTTTTTGCGCCTCTTACCCTCTTGAATCATCTGACTCTCACCATAACGTCCATTGATTATGTAGTATGTTTCCGTGAGGGATCGATATTCTGAGAGGAAGGAATCGAAAGCGGCGTGCAGCTCTTTGGCCCACTCCAGTCTTTCTCCATCGTCTGAGAAGAAGCGGGTGATGGCGTCGTTATCATTTTTAAGGTGAAAGGTGTCGTTACGCAGTTTTCGTAAGTCGTCGGCATGCCGCTTTACTAACTTCCCTATTTTTCCGCACTTAGTAGTTAGTTCATGGAATATTGTGGGTCGCTTGTGTTTAAGAAGAAGCCAGATATTAATAGTTTCAAATCCTTCAATTGTTGTGTTTAAATAGCTGAGCCAAGAAAGGAGGTAAACCCTAAACTTGAGTGAATTAGAACTATTGAGTTCACCATTTTTTGTCCAGAGAGCATCAATTGATCTGTAGTGATCGAGCATTAGGTCTGCTGATGTAAAACATTGCGAGGACAGCATCTGTATGCTGTCATGGTTCCAATGGGGTAAGCCACAACCTGTTGTCAAGGTGGCTGCCACTTTTGAACCCAGTAGTTTCACTGAGTCAACTACGTGGCAGAAGGTGGGCGTTGACGCAACAAGCGTACCTTTCTCGAGAGCATTCAAAAAGCATTCGGCGAGAGCTTGCTTTGTTTCGAATCCATAAGATTTCAATCTTTTTTGTGAAAAGTCCCATAGCCGCCATTCATCGATTCCGTCAATCTCACCTCTTTTGCCAAAATCAAAATCTACCTCGCCTTCTGGTAGGTAAATTCGACAACCGAATCCATGTTTAAAGTATCTGATGCCATCTTTCAACTCTCCATGAGCAGGAATTTTGAGCTCAAGCCATTCGGTGTTGCTGGATGGTATCTCTATTCCAGACTTCGACATCTGAAGGACGGAGAAATTGACTGCTGCTTGATAATCTGAAATCAGCTGCGCAAGTTGACTGTTCATTGTTGCTGGCTTTTTTGGGTAGGCGACGGCTTGGAGGTGAGGTGAATGGCGATGTCAAAAGATTCTAGGATCATTTGGGTGGGCCTGTGAAGAATTATCGTAAATTCATCGGGGGTGGCCTGTGATTTTAATATTTGAATTATGATATCGAGGGTTATGCTGAAAATGATGTTCTGGTTTGTGTGATTGCATGCGCTAGCATTTGAAATTTTGATCCCGACGTTCCAGTGCGTACATGCAGTTGCAACCATCGGTATAGGCATATGTTGCTTGTGAATTGGAGTTGAACTGCTGTTGGCGGAGGTTGCACTCATGCTTACGGGGACCTGCTTTTGAATGTGGTACCTTCTGGTGAGTGCGCCCAACTACTGGTAGGGGTTGGCATGAACGAGTCGATCGTTTCGATTCCTTTAGAACTGGTCGGGAATTTAACAAAGGGGAAAGCAATTGGTATTGCCTGATGTGGCACGAGTGGTGCTGGAAGATGCTTTGCGGTTGTTTGATGCCAATCTGCGGCCATTGCCTCAGTGGAGCGGCTGGGAATCTAGTGCAAGTCAAAAGTTTGCTCTTGTGCATCTCGGGCTTCGGTACCCGCCGAAGAAAATCATCTCGATGGCGACCAGTGTACCGGTAGGCAGTTTTTCGGGGGGGCGCCAATCAAACGAATACCTCAAGGCTCGCGGCTTCGAAGTTGTGGCTATTGAGCATGCGGTAGTTGGTCCGCTGGAGGCCCCAAGATTTGTAGTCGGAAGGGTCTATGACCGCCTACCTGACATCAACGTGCCATATGGTGGCAGTCGTCAGAGTGGCATTTCTCCGTCTAGTCGAACGCCGGCAATATTCTTGTTCACTGGCGACTCGGGTGAGCAGTACGGCTATCGCGATGCGTTTGATGCCGACGGCGTGTTCTCCTACACCGGCGAAGGGCAGGTCGGTGATATGCAAATCACTAAAGGCAACCTCTCGATCACCAATCATGCCCGGGATGGTCGCGCGCTGCATGTGTTTGAGTCCCTCGGGAAGGGTAAGGGGCAGAAATACGTCGGAGAATTCACCTACGTGAACCACAACTTTCAACGTGGCCTAGATCGAGAGGGGAACGATCGACGGACCATCGTGTTCCATTTGGTCCCGGTAGGTAGGGAGATCGATGAAGTGCCACTTGATGTAGTCGACGAAATTCCCTTGAGTTCACCGATGCCGGATCTAACGGACGCCCGGAAGCGAGCTCTATCGGCGTTTGGTGCCAATGAGGGAGGTGGTGGCAAAGAGGCAAAGAAGAAGCTGTATGTTCGCAGCAGAGCTGTTCGTGACTATGTCCTGCTCCGCTCGCGCGGCGAGTGTGAGTCCTGTCACGAACCTGCGCCATTCAAGCGCGTCGATGGCTGCCCTTACCTTGAGCCGCACCATACGACGCGCGTTTCTGATGGGGGGCTGGACCATCCCCGGTTTGTTGGTGCGATCTGTCCGACCTGCCATCGAGAGATTCACCATGGCCTCGATGGCAACCGACGCAACGCCGAGTTGACGGAGTACTTGGCCGAGATCGAGCCCCTCAATTGAGGCCCTAGGGTATTCATGGGGCAACTCGGTCGAGCCATTTCCAGCCAGCGTACCTGTCCCCGGCTTGTCTCAAATGGGTATATCGCTTCAAGCTGCTCCACGACCGATGCCCCGACACACTCGCTACCCGAGGAATGGTCCAGCCCATCTCAAACAGCCTGCTGACTCCCTCATGTCGCAGATCATGAAAATGCAGATCCTCAATTCCGAGCAGGGCGCAAGCCCGGGTGAATGAGGCGCTGACCGATTCGGCGTTGTAAGGCCAGATGACGCCATCGGTCTTGGGTTGCAGCTCGATCAATTTCAAGGCCTCGGGTGTGAGGGTGACGCGCACGTCATTGCCGATCTTCTCTCCGGGGTTCTTCATGTCTCGCACGATGATTTCCAAGTTGGCCCGATCAAGGTCCTTGCCCTGCAGGCGGGTGATCTCCTCCTGGCGCCGGGTGCTGAAGATTGCGAAGGGGATCAGCCGGGTCATGGGGATGATGTCCTTGCGCTTCAACTCGGCGGCTTGGTAGTGGGTCATCAATCGGTCGAGTTCGTCGAGGGTAGGGCGGCGGGTGCGTTGTCTTGACCTTCCGGTCACTCCCAGCTTGGTGAGTACGGTGCGAGCGTCATCAATGGCCTGCTTTTCCAGGGGGTAGCCCCAGGCCGGCTTGGCCACGCTTATGACGGCGGCCAGGTGGGAGAGGTAGTTGCCGCGGGTTGAGGGCTGGGCCTCGATCGACTGGGCGAATCTGACCAGTTCCTGGCTGGTGATCTCGGAGCATCGCAGTTCGCCAATTGGGGCATTGCGGATAGTGCGTAGCACCTGATCCTTTGTCTTGCCATGGGGCCGCAGGGTGTCGGCGCAGTATTGGTCGATCACATCCTTAAGCATCGGGTCGCTGGGCTTGACGAGTGCCCCAGGTACCGCCAGCTCGGTTTCACGCTTCTTCAGCCAAGCTTGAGCTGCAGGTTTGCGGTCAAAGGTCTGGGCCTCGGTGTAGATGACCTTGCCGCCGTCTTTCAGCCGGATCTGGGCTGTGTGACCCACCGAACCGTCTTTTCTCTTGCGTGAGACAATTGAGCCCATTGTCAGTGCTACATGAAGTTTTTGTAGCACTAAATGTAGCACTGGCAGCCCAAAAAGACCCCAAAAACAGGTAATTCAACGTGAATCAGACAGGCACCCCAGGTGACGTTTTCAGAGGAGAACAGCCCTCCCACAGCATGCACCGGCTGAGTGTCGCGCCGATGATGGATTGGACCGACCGCCATTGCCGTGTCCTGCACCGCCTGATCACCCGCCACACCTTGCTCTACACCGAGATGGTGACCACGGGCGCCTTGATCCATGGCGATGTGGCGCGGCATCTGCGCTACCACGCTGAAGAGCACCCGGTGGCCTTGCAGTTGGGCGGCAGTGAGCCGGCGGATCTGGCGCACTGTGCCCGCTTGGGCGAGCAGTGGGGCTATGACGAGATCAACCTGAACTGCGGTTGCCCCAGCGAGCGGGTGCAGCGCGGGGCTTTTGGGGCCTGTTTGATGGCCGAGGCCGGTCTGGTGGCTGATGGAGTGAAGGCCATGCTGGATGCTGTGCAGCGTGTGCCGGTCACGGTCAAGCACCGCATCGGCATTGACCGCATCGAAAGCTATGAGTTTGTGCGCGACTTTGTAGGCACAGTGAGCGAGGCGGGGTGCAAGGTGTTCATCGTGCATGCGCGCAACGCCTGGTTGAAGGGGCTGAGCCCCAAAGAGAACCGCGAGATTCCGCCGCTGCGCTATGAGATGGTCTACCGGCTGAAGCAGGAGTTTCCGGGCCTGACGATTGCGGTCAATGGGGGCATCACGCTCAACGAGCAGGTGCAGGCCCATCTGGAGCAGGTGGACGGTGTGATGGTGGGGCGTGAGGCCTACCACAACCCCTGGGTGATGGCCGATTGGGACGAGCGCTTTTGGGGGGCCGAGCCCAACGCGCAGACCCGCGAAGATGTGGAGCGCCTGATGTGCGACCACATGGCGCGCGAGCAGGCCGAGCACGGCACGCCGTGGCACACCATGGCCCGGCACATGCTGGGCCTGCGCAATGGCCTGCCGGGGGCGCGGCGCTGGCGCCAGGTCTGGAGCGACCACCGTCTGCGCGTCCACACGCCCCATGAGGTGATGGCGTTGGCTCACGCGGGCGCCGAGGCGGCCAGCCCGGTCTGATCCGGGTCCTGTCAAATCAAAGGATCGACCCCGTCTAGAGGGGGGAGTGGCCCGGCCCTGGCGCAAGGGGCGGGCGGCCGCATCAGGCCACGTCAGGCTGCGGCTTCGAGCCCGTTGCTGAAGTGGGCGCGCATGCGCTGGGCGGCGGCATGGCCGTCGCGGCCCGTGATGGCGGCGGTGATGTCGCGGTGCTCTTGCAGTGATTCGGCAATGCGGCCGCGCTTGAGCAGCGAGTTGTGGCGGTTCAGCTTCATGACCTTGCGCAGGTCGGTCACCATCTGCAGGCGCCAGCGGTTGTCTGCGATCTCCAGGATGCGCAGGTGGATGCGCTCGTTGAGCTGAAAGAAGCGCTCGCGGTCGTCCGCGGCTTTTTCAAGTTCGTCGTGCAGGGCCTGGATCTCTTGCATCTGGGCGGGCGTGGCGTGGTCGGCCACCTCGCCGGCCGCATCGCTTTCGAGCAGGCTCAGCAGGTGGTAGACGTCGCGCAGGTCTTTTTCATTCACCTCGGTCACATAGGCGCCACGGCGCACCTTCATGGTCACCAGGCCTTCGGCGGCCAGCACCTTGATGGCCTCGCGCAGCGGCGTGCGGCTGATGCCGAATTCTTGCGCGATCTTCAGCTCGTCGATCCAGCTGCCGGGTTCGAGCTCGCGCTGGAAGATGCGCTGGCGAAGGAGCTCGGCCACTTCTTCGTACAGGGCTTTGGGCGTGAGGGTGAGGGCGGACATGGCGCAGATTGTAAGGTGCGTGGAATATTTTGAATCAATAATTATGAATGATGTAAACTGCTGGATTAAGCAGGGATACCCTGAGCCAACACCCCAAGCCCCTTCGGAGAAGCTTTCGTCATGAGTGATTCCCAGTCTGCCAAGCCGTCCCACCCTGAATTTGCCGCCAGCTCGCTGGAAGCCTGGGCCAAGGCTGCCGCCAAGTCGGCCCCCGGGGGTGACGTGAATGCCTTGAACTGGATGACGCCCGACGGTATCAGTGTGAAGCCGTTGTACACGGCGGCCGACACGGCCGACCTGCCGTACGCCAACACCTTGCCGGGTTTTGAGCCTTTCCTGCGCGGCCCGCAGGCCACGATGTACGCGGTGCGCCCCTGGACGATCCGCCAGTACGCTGGCTTTTCGACCGCCGAAGAGTCGAACGCCTTCTACCGCAAGGCCTTGGCCGCTGGCGGCCAAGGCGTGTCCGTGGCCTTTGACCTGGCCACCCACCGCGGCTACGACAGCGATCACCCCCGTGTCACGGGCGACGTGGGCAAGGCCGGCGTGGCGATCGATTCGGTCGAGGACATGAAGATCCTGTTCGACCAGATCCCGCTCGACAAGGTGTCGGTCTCCATGACCATGAACGGCGCCGTGCTGCCGGTGCTGGCCGGCTATGTGGTGGCTGCCGAAGAGCAGGGCGTGAGCCAGGACAAGCTGTCCGGAACCATTCAGAACGACATTCTGAAAGAGTTCATGGTGCGCAACACCTACATCTACCCGCCGCAGCCGTCGATGAAGATCATCGGCGACATCATCGAGTACACGGCCCAGAACATGCCGAAGTTCAACTCGATCAGCATCTCGGGCTACCACATGCAAGAGGCCGGTGCCAACCAGGCGCTGGAGTTGGCCTTCACCCTGGCCGACGGCAAGGAGTATGTGAAGACCGCCATCGCCAAGGGCATGGATGTGGACGGGTTTGCCGGCCGCCTGAGCTTCTTCTGGGCCATCGGCATGAACTTCTACCTCGAAGTGGCCAAGATGCGGGCGGCCCGCCTGCTGTGGTGCCGCATCATGAAGGGCTTTGACGCCAAGAACCCCAAGAGCCTGATGCTGCGCACCCACTGCCAGACCTCGGGCTGGTCGCTGACCGAGCAAGACCCCTACAACAACGTGGTGCGCACCACCATCGAGGCCATGGCCGCGGTGTTTGGCGGCACGCAAAGCCTGCACACCAACAGCTTTGACGAGGCGATTGCACTGCCCACCGAGTTCAGCGCCCGCATTGCGCGCAACACCCAGCTGATCATCCAGGAAGAAACCCACATCACCAACGTGATCGACCCCTGGGCCGGCAGCTACATGATGGAAAAGCTGACCCAGGACATGGCCGATGCCGCCTGGAAGATCATCGAAGAGGTCGAGGCCATGGGCGGCATGACCAAGGCCGTGGACAGCGGCTGGGCCAAGCTCAAGATCGAGGCGGCCGCCGCCGAGAAGCAGGCCCGCATCGATTCGGGCAAAGATGTGATCGTGGGCGTCAACAAGTACAAGCTCAAGACCGAAGACGCGATCGACATCCTGGAGGTGGACAACGTCAAGGTGCGTGACGGCCAGATCGAGCGCCTCAAGCAGATCCGCGCCACCCGCGACAGTGCGGCCGTGCAGGCTGCGCTGGACGCCCTGACGGCCGCGGCCGAAAGCGGCAACGGCAACCTGCTGGAGCTGGCCATCCAGGCCATCCGCCTGCGCGCCACGGTGGGTGAGGTGTCGGATGCGCTCGAAAAGATCTACGGCCGCCACCGTGCCGACACGCAGAAGGTGACCGGCGTCTACGCCGCCGCCTACGACTCGGCCGAAGGCTGGGACAAGCTCAAGAGCGAGATCGCCGCCTTTGCCGACGAGCAGGGTCGCCGCCCGCGCGTGATGATCGCCAAGCTGGGCCAGGACGGCCACGACCGCGGCGCCAAGGTGGTGGCCACGGCCTTTGCCGACCTGGGCTTTGACGTGGACATGGGCCCGCTGTTCCAGACCCCCGAAGAATGCGCCCGCCAGGCCATCGAAAACGACGTGCACGCCGTGGGCGTGTCCACCCTGGCCGCCGGCCACAAGACGCTGGTGCCGGCCATCATCCAGTCGCTCAAGGACCAGGGCGCCGACGACATCATCGTGTTCGTGGGCGGCGTGATCCCCAAGCAGGATTACGACTTCTTGTACGAGGCCGGTGTCAAGGGCGTGTATGGCCCGGGCACCCCCATCCCGGCCAGCGCCAAGGACGTGCTGGAGCAGATCCGCAAGGCACAGCAGGGCTGAAGCGCATGAGCCATGTCGCAGTTCGCATGGACCCGGCGCTGGAGCGCGAGGTCGATGAAGCGGCCCGCAGACTGGGCCTGTCGAAGTCGCAGTACATCGTGATGGCCGTCGAGCGCTCGCTGGGGCGCCGACCGGCCCACCCGGTGCGGCACCAGGCCGCGGATGCCTTGGCCTCCCTGCGCCTGAGCGCGCAGCGTGGCGTCAAGCTCGGTGCCGAGGGTTCGCCGCTGCAGAAGAAGCTGCAAGCCCTGCTGCGCGCCCGCCTGTTGACCGACAGCGCCCAGGGCACGCCCCGGCCTGCCGACCCCGGTGCGGCCCAGGACTGAGCCCTTTGTGGCTGCCCGCGTTTGAAGCGCCCCTTTTTCACCTTTGACCCCCACCATGCAGACCCCTTTGCTTGAAGGCATCCTGAGCGGCTCCCCTGCGGTGCAGCGGCGTGCCATGGCCAAGGCCATCACGCTGCTGGAATCCACCCGGGCCGACCACCGGGCCCAGGCCGATGAGTTGCTGACGGCCATGCTGCCGCACACCGGGCGCTCGTTTCGCCTGGGCATCAGCGGCGTGCCCGGCGTGGGCAAAAGCACGTTCATCGAGGCGCTGGGCCTGTACCTGATCGGCCAGGGCCACCGCGTGGCCGTGCTGGCGGTCGACCCCTCCAGCACCGTCTCGGGCGGCTCCATCCTGGGTGACAAGACCCGCATGGAGCACCTGTCGGTGCACGAGCGCGCCTACATCCGCCCCAGCCCCAGCAGCGGCACCCTGGGCGGCGTGGCCGAAAAAACCCGCGAGGCCATGCTGGTGTGCGAGGCGGCCGGCTATGACGTGGTCATCGTCGAGACCGTGGGCGTGGGCCAGAGCGAGATCGCCGTGGCCGGCATGACCGACATGTTCGTGCTGATGCAACTGCCCAATGCCGGCGACGACCTGCAGGCCATCAAGAAAGGCGTGATGGAGATCGCCGACCTGGTGGTCATCAACAAGGCCGACATCGACGTGCATGCGGCCACCCGGGCCCAGGCCCAGATCACCTCATCGCTGCGCCTGCTGGGCCTGCACGGCAACCCCGAGCACGCCCACCATGACGAGGCCTTGTGGCACCCGCAGGTGGTGCAGCTCAGTGCCTTGCTGGGGCAGGGCGTGGATGCCTTCTGGGCCGCGGTGAGCGAGTTCCGCCGCTTGCAGGGTGCCAATGGGCGCCTGCAGTCGCGCCGCCAGAGCCAGTCGCTGGCCTGGATGTGGGAGCGCATCGACGCCGGCCTCAAGCAGGCCTTCCGTGCCCACCCGCAGGTGCAGGCTCTGCTGCCCCGCTTCACCGACGAGGTGGCCCAGGGGCTGTTGCCCGCCTCCACCGCGGCGCGTCAACTGCTGGCGGCCAGCCGCCACAGTGGCTGAGCCCCTGCAGGCTTTCCAGTTCAACTGATCCAACCGATCCAACCCCCTCATTTCCAGAATCCATCCGGAGCAAAGAGAGAAGACACCATGCAAGACATCCTGGCGCAACTCGAAAGCAAGCGCGCAGCCGCCCGACTCGGCGGCGGGCAAAAGCGCATCGACTCGCAACATGCCAAAGGCAAGCTGACCGCGCGCGAGCGCATCGAGCTGCTGCTGGACGAGGGCACGTTTGAAGAGTGGGACATGTTTGTCGAACACCGCTGCGCCGATTTCGGCATGGCCGACAACAAGATCCCGGGTGACGGCGTGGTCACGGGCTACGGCATGATCAATGGCCGCCTGGTCTTCGTCTTCAGCCAGGACTTCACAGTCTTCGGCGGTGCCTTGTCCGAGGCCCATGCCGAGAAGATCTGCAAGATCATGGACCAGGCCATGAAGGTGGGTGCCCCGGTGATCGGCCTCAACGACTCGGGTGGTGCGCGCATTCAAGAGGGTGTGGCCTCGCTGGGCGGCTATGCCGACGTGTTCCAGAAGAACGTGCTGGCCAGCGGCGTGATCCCGCAGATCAGCATGATCATGGGCCCCTCGGCCGGTGGCGCGGTGTATTCGCCCGCCATGACCGATTTCATCTTCATGGTGAAAGACAGCTCGTACATGTTCGTGACCGGCCCCGAAGTGGTGAAGACCGTGACCCACGAAGAGGTGACGGCCGAAGAGCTGGGCGGTGCCGTGACCCACACCACCAAGAGCGGTGTGGCCGACATGGCCTTCGAGAACGATGTGGAGGCCCTGCTGATGCTGCGCCGCCTCTACAACTACCTGCCGCTGAACAACCGTGAGAAAGCCCCCGTGCGCAAGAGCGGCGACCCGGTGGACCGCCAGGACAAGAGCCTGGACACCCTGGTGCCCGACAACCCGAACAAGCCCTATGACATGAAGGAGCTGATCGTCAAGACCGTGGACGATGGCGACTTCTTCGAACTGCAGCCCGAGTACGCCAAGAACATCATCATCGGCTTTGCCCGCATGGATGGGCAGACCGTGGGCATCGTGGCCAACCAGCCCCTGGTGCTGGCCGGCTGCCTGGACATCAAGAGCTCGATCAAGGCCGCGCGCTTTGTGCGCTTCTGCGACGCCTTCAACATCCCGGTGGTGACCTTTGTCGACGTACCCGGCTTCATGCCCGGCACCAGCCAGGAGTACGGCGGCATCATCAAGCACGGCGCCAAGCTGCTGTACGCGTACGCCGAGTGCACCGTGCCCAAGATCACCGTGATCACCCGCAAGGCCTATGGCGGCGCTTACGACGTGATGGCCTCCAAGCACCTGCGTGGCGACGTCAACTTTGCCTGGCCGAATGCCGAGATCGCCGTGATGGGCGCCAAGGGCGCGGTGGAGATCATCTTCCGCGAAGACAAGGGCGACCCGGTCAAGCTGGCCGCCAAAGAGGCCGAGTACAAAGCCCGTTTCGCCAACCCCTTTGTGGCAGGTGCCCGTGGCTTCATCGATGACGTGATCCTGCCCTCCGAGACCCGCAAGCGCATCTGCCGTTCGCTGGTCATGCTGAAGGACAAGAAGCTTGAGAACCCGTGGCGCAAGCACGGGAACATCCCGCTCTGATCACCGCCACGACGAAGAAGGAATCCGAACATGTTTAAAAAAATCCTGATTGCGAACCGGGGCGAAAACGGTTGCGCAGCAAACGTTTCTGCAAATTGCTTGACGCACGCAGTGCGTGCAGGCGAATTCACCACGAAGGGAGCTGCCCGTGTTTAAGAAAATCCTCATTGCCAATCGTGGTGAAATCGCCTGCCGTGTGATTGCCACCGCCAAGAAGATGGGCATCGCCACCGTGGCGGTGTACTCCGAAGCCGACAAGGAAGCCCGCCACGTGGCGCTGGCCGACGAGGCCGTGCTGCTGGGCCCGGCGCCCAGCCGCGAGAGCTACCTGGTGGCCGACAAGATCATTGCCACAGCCAAGGCCACGGGCGCCGAGGCCATCCACCCCGGCTACGGCTTTCTGAGCGAGAACGAGGCCTTTGCCAAGCGCGTGGAAGACGAGGGCATGGCCTTCATCGGCCCGCGCCATTTCTCGATCGCCGCCATGGGCGACAAGATCGCCTCCAAGAAGCTGGCCAATGAGGCCAAGGTCAACACCATCCCGGGCTACAACGACGCCATCAGCGGCCCCGAGCAGGCGGTTGAGATCGCCAAGGGCATCGGCTACCCCGTCATGATCAAGGCCTCGGCCGGTGGGGGGGGCAAGGGCTTGCGCGTGGCCTTCAATGACAAGGAAGCCTTTGAGGGCTTTGCCAGCTGCCAGAACGAAGCCCGCAACAGCTTTGGCGATGACCGCGTGTTCATCGAGAAGTTTGTCGAAGAGCCGCGCCACATCGAAATCCAGGTGCTGGGCGACTCGCACGGCAACGTGATCTATCTGAACGAGCGCGAGTGCTCCATCCAGCGCCGGCACCAGAAGGTGATCGAAGAGGCCCCGAGCCCCTTCATCAGCGACGAAACCCGCAAGGCCATGGGCGAGCAGGCCGTGGCCCTGGCCAAGGCCGTGAAGTACCAGAGCGCGGGCACGGTCGAGTTCGTGGTGGGCAAAGACCAGAGCTTCTACTTCCTCGAGATGAATACCCGCCTCCAGGTGGAGCACCCGGTGACCGAGTGCATCACCGGGCTGGACCTGGTGGAGCTGATGATCCGCGTGGCCGCCGGCGAGAAGCTGCCCCTGACCCAGGCCGAGGTGAAGCGCGACGGCTGGGCCATCGAGTGCCGCATCAACGCCGAAGACCCGTTCCGCAACTTCCTGCCCTCCACGGGCCGCCTGGTGCGCTTCCAGACCCCGCCGGAGACCATGTTCCAGAGCAACACCGACAAGCTGTTCGGCGTGCGCGTGGATACCGGGGTGACCGATGGTGGCGAGATCCCGATGTTCTATGACTCGATGATCGCCAAGCTCATCGTGCATGGGCGCGACCGCAACGACGCGATCGCCAAGATGCGTGAAGCCCTGAACGGCTTTGTGATCCGCGGCATCAGCAGCAACATCCCCTTCCAGGCCGCCTTGCTGGCGCACCCGAAATTCGTGTCGGGCGACTTCAACACCGGCTTCATCGCCGAGAACTACGGCAAGGGTTTCTTCGCCGAAGACGTGCCGCACAGCGACCCGGCCTTCCTGGTGGCCCTGGCCGCCTTCCAGAACCGCCGCTACCGCCAGCGCGCCTCGGGCATCACCGGGCAGATGGAAGGCCATGGCGCCAAGCTGGGTGAAGACTTCGTGGTGGTGGTGCTGGACAAGGCCGGCCAGCACGTGCACTACCCCGTGCAGGTGACCGAACTGGATGCGCTGACCAGCACCGTGAACGTGGACGGCAAGGGCTACCAGTTCAGCAGCGGTGCCCGTCTGGGCGCGATCCGCATCGAGGGCCTGGTGAACGGTGCCGCCTTCACCGCCCAGGTGGAGCGCGGTTCGGGCAAGAACCCGCTGGCGCTGCGTGTGTCGCACAACGGCACCCAGATCGAAGCCCTGGTGCTGTCGCCGCGTTCGGCCGAGCTGCACAAGCTGATGCCTTACAAGGCGCCGCCCGATCTGAGCAAGTTCCTGCTCTCGCCCATGCCCGGCTTGCTGGTGGATGTGGCCGTGCAGCCCGGCCAGACCGTGCAGGCCGGTGAGAAGCTGGCGGTGATCGAGGCCATGAAGATGGAGAACATCCTGTTTGCCACGCAAGACGGCGTGGTGGGCAAGATTGCGGCCACCAAGGGCGAGTCGCTGGCGGTGGACCAGATCATTCTTGAGTTTGTCTGAGCGGAGGCTTGAGCCATGAACCGACCCTTCAAAGTGCTGGGCATCCAGCAGATCGCCATCGGCGGGCCTGACAAGACCCGGCTGCAAAAGCTCTGGGTGGACATGCTGGGCCTGACCCTGACCGGCACCTTCAAGAGCGAGCGCGAGAACGTGGATGAAGACATCTGCGCCATCGGCGAGGGGCCGTTCAAGGTCGAGGTCGACCTGATGCAGCCCATGGACCCGGACAAGAAGCCGGCCGTTCATGCCACACCGCTGAACCACGTGGGCTTGTGGATCGATGACCTGCCGGCGGCGGTGGATTGGTTGAGCGCCCAAGGCGTGCGCTTTGCCCCCGGCGGTATCCGTCGCGGCGCGGCCGGCTTCGACATCACCTTTTTGCACCCCAAGGGCAACGAGGAGTTTCCGATCTCGGGCGAGGGCGTGCTGATCGAACTGGTGCAGGCCCCGCAGGAGGTGGTGAAGGCCTTTGCAGCGCTGGCGGCATCACCCTCGGTCTGATCGCGCGTAGCGCCTGCAGGCGCAGAGTTCAAAAGCCATCCACCTGCGTGGGTGGCTTTTTTTTACACCGAAGCAGCACCTCAGATTCCATAGAAACAGATTTAATTGATAAAAAAACACTTGAATTTCATTTGAGATCGCAATTTAATCACTGAACGCGGGTTTGTCCTGAGAGTTTGGCTCAGGTTCTGTCAGTTTGGACACAGGCTCGCATTACAAAATCCGACCATCTAAAAAGTGACAGCACACCAAGGGGACACATTGCAATGAGAACGCTTTCTTTCTGGGGACCCGGTGTGGCCTTGATGTCGCGCATGCGCCTGCCGGCCAAGTTGCTGTTGCTCTCCGCCATGCTGCTGGTGCCCTTGTTGCTGGTGTGCGTGCAGTTGTTGCAGCGCTTTCATGACGATATCCAGTTCATTCAGGGGGAGCAGGCCGGTGTTCAGGTGCTGGCGCCTGTGGTGCGACTGGTGACTTTGACGCAGACCCACCGGGGGCAGATGAACATCCTGCTGTCGGGCAATGCGTCGGTCACCCCTGCGTTGGAGCAGACGGCCGAACGTTTGAAGCAGGCCATGGCCGAGGTGCATGCCGCCGTGCAAAGCCAGGGTGCCTTGAACATGAACAGCACCTGGAGCCGCATCCAGCCTCGTCTTGAGCGACTGCCTCAGTTGCGCCAAGGTGCCGCAGCGGCGAGCTTTGCGGAGCATTCGGCGGTGATCGACGACTTGCGCCGCATGGCCTATGAGACGGCCGAACACTCCGGCCTGCTGTTTGACCCCGACCCGGTGACCTACCTGCTGATCGACATGAGCGTGTCGCGCGTCATCCCCTGGACAGAGCGACTGGGTCTGGTTCGCGGCAGCGGTGCGGGCCTGCTGACCCAGGCACAGCCCTCTGCGCTGAGCATCGGGCGCATGCACATGATGCTGGACAACCTGGGAGGGGAGCTGCGGGATGTCGAGTTTGCCCTGCAGACCCTGCAACGGCGCCAGGCTGATCTGGGCCCGGTGGGCGAAACGCTGGCCAGCAGCAATGATTTTGCACGCCTGGCCCGGCAGGCTTTCCCGGCCTCGGGTGAACTGAGCGAGCCACGCCTGCAGGCCAGCGATTTCTTTGCCAGTGGTACCAAGGCCATTGGTGACGCCCAGGCCCTGGGCAACAAGGTCTTGGGCACCATTGGCAGCCTGCTCCAGGATCGCGTGAGTACCCTGACCCTGCAGCGCAACACGGCGCTTGGGGTCACGGTGCTCGGCATTGCCTTGTTGTTGTACCTGCTGGTGTCGTTCTACCGCAGCTTTGTGCTGAGTTTCCGCGCCATGATCGATGTGATGCACCACTTGGCCGAGGGCAATCTGCAGGTCAAGCTGGCCGTGCAGGGGCGCGATGAGTTGGGTGAGCTGGCCCAGTTGATGCGGGCCATGTCGCAGACCCTGTCGGGCATGGTGGCCGATGTGCGCAGCAACTCGGCCCTGGTGTCCCATGCCGGCGGCAGCCTGGCGGTCAGCAGCAAGGACTTGTCGGACCGCACCGAGCAGCAGGCCGCCAACCTCGAACAGACGGCGGCCAGCGTCGAAGAGCTGGCCAGCACGGTGGAGCACAACGCGGGCATTGCCCAGCAGGCCAACGCCCGCGCGGCGCAGGTGCGTGACGATGCCGAGTCGGGGGCCTCGGCCATGTCGCGTGCCGTGGCCTCTGTCGAGGGCATGCAGCAAAGCGCCCACAAGATGAGCGAGATCATCGGTGTGATCGACAGCCTGGCCTTTCAGACCAACATCCTGGCGCTCAATGCGGCCGTGGAGGCGGCTCGGGCGGGTGAGCAAGGTCGCGGCTTTGCCGTGGTGGCGGCCGAGGTGCGGTCGCTGGCCCAACGCTCGGCCGCTTCGGCGCGCGAGATCCGGCAATTGATCAGTGCGTCGTCCGAGCAGGTGGAGGGCAGTGTTTCGCTCATTCGCGCCGCGGGCGCCAGCATCGGCAACATCACCGAAGGCATTCGCTCGGTGGCCAGCAGCATGGCCGAAATCTCGGCCCTGAGTACCGAACAAAGTGCCAGCCTGAGCGAGATCACCCTGGCCATTCAGCAACTGGACCAGATCACCCAGCGCAATGCCCAGATGGTGGAGTCCTCGGTGCAGGAGACCTCTTTGCTGGAGCACCGGGCTGCCACCTTGTCGGCCTCGGTGGCCTCTTTCGCCCTGCAGCAGGGCACTGCCGAAGAGGCCGAGGCCTTGGTGCAGCGTGCTGTGCAGTTGGGGCAGGGGATGTCGGTGGATCAACTGATGCGCCAGATCACCGATCCGGCCCAGCCCTTCCATGACCGTGACATGTACGTGTTTGTGCTGGACGAGGCGGGGGCCTACCGGGCCTTTGGCGGCAATCCGGCCAAGGTGGGTAGCAACGTGAAAGACATCCCGGGCATCCAGGGCGAAGTGCTGCTCAACAACATCATCGACCGGGCGCGGGCGGCGCCGGGTTGGGTCGAGTACGACATCACCAACCCCGCCACAGGGCGCATGCAGACCAAGATGTCTTTTGTGCAGGCTTTGCCGCAGCCCGGGCTTTACATCGGGTGCGGGGTCTACAAATCACTGGCCGCTGCCTGAGCCTGCGGGCTCAGTGGCGAAGGGGGCTCATTCTTCGCCGCTGCTGCCTGGGTTGCGGCGGGCGCGCGCCTTTTGCAAGGCGGCTTCGATCAGCGCGCGTTTGCGTTCCAGCTGCGTGGGGTCGCTCAGGCGCGAGTGGGCACTGATGTCCTGGAGCTTGGCCTGGGCTTCGGCCTGCAGGCGGGCATCGTTCTCGGCTTTTTCGCGGGCCTGCCGGGTTTGATGCTGGCGGTACCGTTGCAGGGCGACTTGCGCCTCGGCCTCTGACCAGGCGGCCCAGCCGGTGCGTTCGCCGCTGACCACCTCGAGCTCGATGCAGTCCACCGGGCAGACCGGAATGCACAGTTCACACCCGGTGCACCAGGGCTCGATCACGGTGTGCATCTGCTTGTTGCTGCCCAGGATGGCGTCGGTGGGGCAGGCCTTCAGGCACAGGGTGCAGCCTATGCACCAGGCCTCGTCGATGAAGGCGACGGTGCGCGGCCCCTCGGTGCCGTGTTCGGCGCTCAGGGGCAACATCGGCCGGGCCGTGATGGCGGCAAGCCGGGCCACGCCTTCAGCACCGCCGGGCGGGCATTGGTTGATGCCCGCCTCACCTTGCGCCACAGCGGTGGCATAGGCCTCGCAATCAGGGTAGCCGCAGCGGGTGCACTGGGTCTGGGGCAGCGCCGCATGTAGGCGCGAGATCAGATCCTGCACCGTGCAATCAACCCTTGGCAGAAGGCCCGCGTGCGGCCTTGCTGGACGACGGCTTGGCGCTGCCACCGGTCGTTTTGGCACGCGCCGTGGGTTTGGCGCTGGCTTCTGCCACAGCCTTGGCGGGCGTGCTGACCTTGGCCGGCGCACTGACCACAACCGCTTTGCTGACCGGCTGCGCGGCGGCCGTTGCGGCGCTTTGGTGGTCGAGGATGAAACGCTTCACGGTGGGGTACACCACCTCGCGCCAGCGGCGGCCACTGAAGATGCCGTAGTGGCCCGCGCCCTTGGCTTCCAGGTGCTTGCGGTGGGTGGATTCGATGCCGCTGCACAGGTCGTGGGCGGCGGCGGTCTGGCCCGAGCCCGAAATATCGTCCAGCTCGCCTTCGACGGTCAGCAGAGCGGTGTTGCGGATGTCTTGCGGACGCACGCGTTCAACCACACCCTGTTCATTGCGCACATCCCAGGTGCCCTTGACCAGCTTGAAGTCCTGGAAGACGGTCTGGATGGTTTCCAGGTAGTAATCGGCATCCATGTCGAGCACGGCGTTGTACTCGTCATAGAACTTGCGGTGGGCTTCGACGCTGGCGTCGTCGCCCTTGATCAGGTCCTTGAAGTAGTCGTAATGGCTGGTGGCGTGGCGGTCGGGGTTCATGGCCACAAAACCCGTGTGCTGCAAAAAGCCCGGGTAGACGCGTCGGCCAGCCCCTGGGAAGTTGTGCGGCACGCGGTAGATCACATTGTTCTCGAACCACTCAAAGCTCTTGTTGGTGGCGAGGTTGTTCACCGAGGTGGGCGACTTGCTGGCATCGATGGGGCCACCCATCATGGTCATCGACAGCGGGATCTGTTCCTTGCGCGAGGCCATCAGCGACACGGCGGCCAGCACGGGCACGGTGGGTTGGCACACGCTGATCACATGGCAGTTGCCATAGGTGGTCTGCAGGTGGCGGATGAACTCCTGCACGTAGTTGATGTAATCGTCGAGGTGGAATTCACCTTCGCTCAGGGGCACCAGGCGGGCGTTCTTCCAGTCGGTGATGTAGACCTTGTGGTCTTTGAGCATGGTGCGCACGGTGTCGCGCAGCAAGGTGGCGTAGTGGCCCGACAAAGGCGCCACGATCAGCACCACGGGCTGGCCCTTGAGCTTGGTCAGGGTGGCCGGGTCGTCCGAGAAGCGCTTGAAGCGGCGCAGTTCGCAAAACGGCTTGTCGATCTCGACGCGCTCATGGATGGCCACACCCACGCCATCCACATCCACGGTGGTGATGCCGAACACCGGCTTTTCGTAGTCTTTGCCCAGGCGGAACAGCAGGTCGTAGCCTGCAGACACGCGCTGGGCCATGGGGGCCTGGCTCAAGGGCGACAGCGGGTTGCTGTAGAGCTTGGAGGCAGCCTGGGCGAAATCGGCAAACGGCTCCATCAAGGAGCGTTGGGTTTCATAGAGCTGATAAAGCATGGGGCGACCTGAGATCGTTATGTTGCACTGCAGCAAATATACCAGCGATCGGGTAGTCTTGTCTGGAGTGAAAACACCAATATTGCGTCAAATTTCTCTGTAGGGAACTGTTCTGTTGGTCTCGAATCTGCTCCAGATGAACTGCCCATTGAGCGCGCCATGAAGCGCAGAACCTGTTTGTCGGCCTTTGCTGGCCTGAGCGCCTCGGCGCCCTTGTTGTCATGGTCGGCCGCGGCTTCGGCATGGTCGGCCCTGCCCGCGACGCCCCGGATGCCCGTGCTCTTTCTAGGCCACGGCAGCCCCATGAACGCCTTGGGCGACAACGCCTACAGCCGTGCCTGGGCTCAGCTGGGGGCGGAGTTCGGGCGCCGTTACCCGAAGCCGAACTTGATCCTATGCATCTCGGCCCATTGGCTGACCGATGGCTTTTGGCTGACCGCCATGAGCCGGCCACGCACGATCCACGACTTCGGTGGCTTTCCGCAGGCCTTGTTCGATCAGCAGTATCCGGCGCCCGGTGCTCCCGCCTTGGCCAAGGTGCTGCGCGATGGAATTTTGACACCGGAGTTGCAACTTGATCCGGATCGTTGGGGCTTTGACCATGGCACCTGGTCCGTTCTCAAATCCATGTTTCCGCGGGCGGACATCCCGGTCATTCAATTGAGCATGGACTACGGGCGTCCCGCATCCGAGCACTTTGCCTTGGGTCGGCAACTGAGTGCCTTGCGTGAGCGTGGCGTGTTGATCGTGGGCAGCGGCAACGTGGTGCACAACCTGCGTGCCACCCGACGCGATGCGCCGGCCACCCAGGCTTACGATTGGGCGCGTGAGTTCGATGCCTGGGTGCAGGGCCATCTGCAGCGCGGCGAACTGGATGCCTTGGTTGACTTCCAGGGGCAGGGAGAGGTGGCCCGTCTCGCGCATCCCACCCATGAGCATTACCTGCCATTGCTGTATGCCGCAGGGGCGGCCAAGCGCAGCGAGATGCCGCGTGTGTTCAATGCCGATTTCCAATCGGCTTCGATTTCGATGCGCTCGGTCGTCTGGGGCTGATTCAGCCAAGAAAAAACCGCCCGAAGGCGGTTTTTTAGAAGGGGCAGGGGCTTGGCGGAGAGCTCGGCCCCTGCAGATTCAGCGTCTTCAGATCACCTTGGCAATCGCCTGGCAGACGTAGTCGATGTTCTTGCTGTTGAGCGCTGCCACGCACATGCGGCCGGTGTCGGTGCCGTACACACCGAATTCGCTGCGCAGGCGCACCATCTGGTCCTTGTTCAGGCCGGAGTAGCTGAACATGCCGATCTGGGTGGTGATGAAGCTCATGTCTTGCTGTACACCGGCGGCCTTCAGGCCGTCCACCAGCTTTTGGCGCATGGCCTTGATGCGAACACGCATCTCGCCCAGTTCCTTTTCCCACAGGGCGCGCAGTTCAGGGTTGCCCAGCACGGCAGCCACCACAGCACCGCCGTGGATGGGCGGGTTGGAGTAGTTGGTGCGGATCACGATCTTCAGCTGCGACAACACGCGCGAGGCCTCTTCCTTGTCGGAGCACAGCACCGACAGGGCGCCCACGCGCTCGCCGTACAGGCTGAAGCTCTTGGAGAACGAGGTGGAGACGAAGAAGCTCAGGCCGGCGGCCACGAACTTGCCGATCACAGCGCCGTCTTCGGCAATGCCGTGACCGAAGCCTTGGTAGGCCATGTCCAGGAAGGGGGTCAGGTTCTTGGCCTTGACAACGGCAATCACCTGGTCCCATTGGGCGGCGGTGATGTCGTAACCCGTGGGGTTGTGGCAGCAGGCGTGCAGCACCACGATGGTGCCGGGGGCGGCGGCGTTCAGCGAAGCCAGCATGCCTTCAAAGTTCACGCCACGCTTTTCAGCGTCGTAGTAGGCGTAGCTCTCGACCGTGAAGCCGGCGTTGGTGAACAGCGCGCGGTGGTTCTCCCAGCTCGGGTCGGAGATCAGCACCTTGGCATCGGGGCTGACCTTCTTCAGGAAGTCGGCGCCGATCTTCAGGCCGCCGGTGCCGCCAATGCCTTGCACGGTGGCCACGCGGCCCGAGGTGACGGGCTCGCTGTCGGCGCCGAACACCAGGCTCTTCACGGCGGCGTCGTAGGCTGCGATGCCGTCGATGGGCAGGTAGCCGCGCGCTGCCGGCTTTTCCATCATGGCCTTTTCAGCCGCTTGCACGCATTGCAGCAGGGGCAGCTTGCCGTTGTCATCGAAATAGACGCCCACGCCGAGGTTGACCTTGTTGGGGTTGGTGTCGGCTGCGAATTGCTCGTTGAGGCCCAGGATCGGATCGCGAGGAGCCATCTCGACGGCAGTGAAGAGAGACATGAAAGAAGTCCTTGAAGGTTGTCAGTAGCGTCAATCGGCCGCCTCGGTTAGGCTGGCGGATTGGTTTGAATTTTAGCCGCAGGCCGCCACCTGGGTTGTCCAGGGCGGCTTGGCAGCTGTCACGACGGCCTTTTCCACTTTTCAAGCATGCCCATGTCTGAACCCACCGAAGTTGATCATCCCGATACCGCGCCGGCACACCAGGGCGAGTTTGTGTCTTTCCCCGGCTCGCCCTTTGAGCTGTTCCAGCCCTACCCGCCAGCGGGTGATCAGCCCACCGCCATCAACCAGTTGGTTGATGGCGTGCTAGACGGCGAGGTGTTCCAGACCTTGCTGGGGGTCACAGGGTCGGGCAAGACCTTCACGATGGCCAATGTGATCGCTCGCCTGGGGCGGCCGGCCATCGTGTTTGCGCCCAACAAAACCCTGGCGGCGCAGTTGTACAGCGAGTTCCGCGAATTCTTTCCGAAGAACGCGGTGGAGTACTTCGTCAGCTACTACGACTACTACCAGCCTGAGGCCTATGTGCCGCAGCGCGACCTGTTCATCGAAAAAGACTCGGCCATCAACGAGCACATCGAGCAGATGCGGCTGTCGTGTACCAAAAGCATCATCGAGCGGCGTGATGTGGTGATCGTGGCCACGGTGTCGGCCATCTACGGCATCGGCGAGCCTGAGAGCTACCACCGCATGGTGATGACGCTGCGTGTGGGCGACAAACTCGGCCAGCGTGACATCATTGCGCAGCTGATCCGCATGCAGTACCAGCGCAACGAGATGGAGTTCTCGCGCGGCAAGTTCCGTGTGCGGGGCGACACCATCGACATCTTTCCGGCCGAGCACAGCGAGTTGGCGATCCGCATCGAGTTGTTTGATGACGAGATCGAGACACTGCAGTTGTTCGACCCCTTGACGGGACGCATTCGGCAGAAGATCCCGCGTTTCACTGTCTACCCGTCCAGCCACTATGTGACCCCGCGGGATCGGGTGCTGGCCGCGGTGGAGACCATCAAGGAAGAACTCTCCAGCCGCCTCAAGGAGCTGGTGGGCATGGGCAAGCTGGTCGAAGCTCAGCGGCTGGAGCAGCGCACTCGTTTCGACTTGGAAATGCTCAGCGAGGTGGGGCATTGCAAGGGCATCGAGAACTACACCCGGCATCTGTCGGGCGCCGCGCCGGGCGAGCCGCCTTCCACACTGACGGACTACCTGCCCAAGGACGCCATCATGTTCCTGGACGAAAGCCACGTGCTGATCGGCCAGTTGGGCGGCATGTACAACGGCGACCGGGCACGCAAGACCACGTTGGTCGAATACGGTTTTCGCCTGCCCTCGGCGCTGGACAACCGGCCCCTGAAGTTCGAGGAATTCGAAAAGCGCATGCGCCAGATCATCTTCGTGTCGGCCACCCCGGCCAACTACGAGATCGAGCATGCCGGCCAGGTGGTGGAGCAGGTGGTGCGCCCCACGGGCCTGGTCGACCCCGTGGTCGAGGTGCGCCCTGCCACCCATCAGGTGGACGATGTGTTGCAGGAGATCCGCATCCGGGTCGAGAAGAACGAGCGGGTGCTGATCACCACCCTCACCAAGCGCATGGCCGAGCAGTTGACCGATTACCTGTCGGACAACGGCGTCAAGGTGCGCTACCTACACAGTGATGTGGACACCGTTGAGCGTGTCGAGATCCTGCGGGATCTGCGCCTGGGCGTGTTCGATGTGCTGGTGGGCATCAACCTGCTGCGCGAGGGGCTGGACATCCCGGAAGTGTCTCTGGTGGCCATTCTGGATGCCGACAAGGAAGGCTTCCTGCGTGCCGAACGCTCGCTGATCCAGACCATCGGCCGTGCCGCTCGCAATCTGAATGGGCGCGCCATCCTGTATGCCGACCGCATCACAGAGTCCATGCGCAAAGCCATGGGCGAGACCGAACGCCGGCGCCTCAAGCAGATCGCCTACAACGAAGCGCACGGCATCACACCGCGAAGCATTGTCAAGCAGGTCAAAGACCTGATTGACGGCGTTTACAGCGAAAAAAGCGGGCGTGAAGCCGAGAAGCTGGAACAGTCTGCCTTGCAAAAAGCCCGCGTCGAAGAGATGGGCGAGAAGGATATTGCGCGCGAAATCAAGCGCCTCGAGAAGGAAATGCTGGAACACGCCCGCAACCTCGAGTTCGAGAAGGCGGCCCAGGCGCGAGACCAGTTGGCATTGCTGCGGGAGAGGGCTTTCGGGGCGGCAGGCTCAGACAACGTGGTCGTTCTGCCTTTGCGAAAGTAGTCAGGAACTCTGTGGGGGCAAGCCCGTTCAAACATCGAGTCTGCCCTTTGCCTGGGCGTAAGAAACCGGTGGTCAGGAGCCCGATTTGTTTGTACTATTGACCCAATTGATTGAATTGTGACTGATCGGTATTTTTACCTGACTGTTTAATTTGGCCTTAGTGATATACTTGACGCAAACAGTCAAGAACCCAGAACGATGAAGGGCCGGCCCCAAGAGCCGGATAACGGGGTGAGGACGGAGCCTGCGGCATACCCTGCCACGAGGTATTTGAAACAAGACCAAGCCTGACGAAGGAGCTTGATATGCGTCTCACAACCAAAGGCCGCTTTGCGGTAACCGCGATGATCGACCTGGCATTGCGCCAGAACAATGGCCCGGTCACCCTGGCCGCCATCAGCCAGCGTCAGCAGATTTCGCTGTCCTACCTTGAGCAGTTGTTTGGCAAGCTGCGCCGGCATGAACTGGTCGAGTCCACCCGTGGGCCGGGCGGTGGTTACACCCTGGGTCGCAAGGCGGCCGACATCACGGTGGCCGATATCATTGTGTCGGTGGATGAACCCATTGATGCCACCCAGTGTGGCGGCAAGGAAAACTGCCTGGGTGAAGCCGGCCGTTGCATGACCCACGAACTGTGGTCGGCCCTCAACCAGCGCATGGTCGAATTTCTGGATTCGGTCACGCTGCAAAAGCTGGTCGAAGAACAGATTGCCAAGGGCGTTCAGGTCGAAGACAAGCCTGTGTTGCGCCGTGCGATTTCGAGCACCCCCGTGGTCAAGCCGATCCGTGTCAACGCACCGAATTCGGTGTTCGCCCTGGGCAACGCCTTCGCCAAGTCGTGATGTTTTGAACGCTGGCACGCCCCACGGGCGTTGCCGGTCTACCCGATTGCTGTTGCGTTTCAGCAAGCCAGTTTTGATTGAGCCAGCCATGGACATGACCCCTCATTTCCCCATTTACCTCGATTACGGTGCCACCACGCCCGTCGACCCGCGCGTCGTTGACGCCATGATCCCCTGGTTGCGTGAACATTTCGGTAATGCAGCCTCCCGCAGCCATGCCTGGGGTTGGGAAGCTGAAGAAGCGATTGAAAAAGCCCGTGGTCAGGTCGCCGACCTGATCGGTGCCGATCCGCGTGAAATCGTCTGGACCAGTGGCGCCACCGAATCCATCAACCTGGCCCTCAAGGGTGCGGCCCAGTTCTACAAGGGCAAGGGCAAGCACCTGATCACCCTGAAGACCGAGCACAAAGCGGTGCTCGACACCATGCGCGAGCTGGAGCGCCAGGGCTTTGATGTGACCTACATGGACGTCCAGGAAGACGGCTTGCTCGATCTGGAAGCCCTCAAGGCGGCGATTCGCCCCGACACCATCCTGATCAGCGTGCTGTTCGTCAACAACGAGATCGGTGTCATCCAGGACATCCCCGCGATTGGCGCCCTGTGCCGTGAAAAAGGCATCCTGCTGCACGTGGACGCGGCGCAGGCCACCGGCCGGGTCGAGATTGACATGAACCAGTTGCCCATCGACCTGATGAGCATGACGGCCCACAAGACCTACGGCCCCAAGGGCGTGGGTGCCTTGTATGTGCGCCGCAAGCCCCGGGTTCGCCTGGAAGCCCAGATCCATGGCGGTGGCCACGAGCGCGGCATGCGTTCGGGCACCTTGCCCACGCACCAGATCGTGGGCATGGGCGAGGCCTTCCGGATTGCCAAGGCCGAGATGGCTGAAGGCAACGCCAAGGCCTATGCCTTGCAACAGCGCCTGCTCAACGGTTTGAAGGACATCGAACAGGTGTTCATCAATGGCAGCCTCGAGCGCCGCGTGCCGCAGAACCTGAACATGAGCTTCAACTTCGTGGAAGGCGAGTCGCTGATCATGGGCATCAAGGGCCTGGCCGTGTCGTCGGGCTCGGCCTGCACGTCGGCCAGCCTGGAGCCCAGCTACGTGCTGCGCGCCCTGGGCCGCAGCGATGAACTCGCGCACAGCAGCCTGCGCATGACCATCGGCCGTTTCACGACCGAAGAAGAAATCGATTACGCCATCGGCACCATCCGCGAAAACGTCAACCGCCTGCGCGAGCTCAGCCCGCTGTGGGAGATGTACAAGGACGGCGTCGATCTGAGCACCATCCAATGGGCTGCGCACTGAGCGCACACCCAACCAAGAACTGAGGACCTGGCCATGGCTTATTCTGAAAAAGTGGTAGACCACTACGAGAACCCGCGTAACGTGGGCTCTTTTGACAAGGGTGACGAATCGGTGGGCACCGGCATGGTGGGCGCACCGGCTTGCGGCGACGTGATGAAGCTGCAGATCAAGGTGAACCCGCAGACCGGCGTGATCGAAGATGCACGCTTCAAGACCTATGGCTGCGGCTCGGCCATTGCATCGAGCTCGCTGGTGACCGAGTGGGTCAAGGGCAAGACGCTCGATGAAGCGGCTGCGCTCAAGAACAGCCAGATCGCCGAAGAGCTGGCCCTGCCGCCCGTGAAGATCCACTGCTCCATCCTGGCTGAAGACGCCATCAAGGCCGCAGTGAACGACTACCGACAAAAGCACACGCAGTAAACCATGGCTGTGACCCTGACTGAAGCGGCCGCCCGGCATGTGAGCCGATACCTGTCCCGACGGGGCAAGGGCATCGGCGTGCGACTGGGCGTCAAGACCACTGGCTGCTCTGGCCTGGCCTACAAGCTGGAGTACGTCGACGACCTGGCCCCTGAAGACATCGTCTTCGAAGGCCATGGTGTCAAGGTGCTGATCGACCCCAAGAGCCTGGCCTACATTGACGGCACCGAGCTCGACTTTGTCCGCGAGGGCCTGAACGAAGGTTTCCGCTTCAACAACCCCAACGAGCGCGATCGTTGCGGCTGCGGCGAAAGCTTCCGGGTCTGACACCGGCCTGTGCCGGCCGGCATTGGCCGGCCTCTTGCTTGATGAAACCGCCTTCACCTGCGTGCTGGCGGTTTTTTTACTGAATGCCATGAACCTGCAATCCAATGATTTCGAGCTGTTCGGCGTGCCCGAGCGCTTTGCCCAGGACCGCGCTGCGCTCGATCAGCGCTGGAAAGACCTGCAGCGCGAGGCCCACCCTGACCGTTTTGCCGCACAAGGCGGCGCGGCTCAACGGGTGGCCATGCAATGGTCGGTGCGCATCAACGAGGCCTACCAGCGCCTGAAAGACCCTTTGCGCCGGGCCGCCTACCTGTGCGAACTGCGCGGTGCGCCCATCGAGGCAGAGAACAACACCGCCATGCCTGCGGCCTTCCTGATGCAGCAGATGGAGTGGCGTGAAGCGCTCGATGATGCGACCAGCGCCGCTGCCCTGAATGGACTGGACGCCGAAGTGAGGGCCGCCCGGGCCCAGGCCATCGAGGCCTGCCGGCGCCTGCTGGACGACGAACAGCAGTTCGCCGCAGCAGCCCAACAGGTCAGAGCCCTCATGTTCATTGCGCGATTTGAGCGCGACATTGAGTCCCGGCTGGATCAACTGGGACAATAAGCGTTTGTCGCATTTGTGGCGTTTGCCACATCCCCCGAACCCGAAAAGAATTCCATGGCGCTTCTCCAGATTTCCGAGCCCGGTCAGTCCCCCGATCCCCACCAGCGTCGCATTGCCGTGGGCATCGACCTGGGCACCACCCATTCGCTGGTGGCTGCCATGCGCAATGGCGTGGCTGAATGCCTGCCCGATGAGCAGGGCCGGGTGATCCTGCCTTCGGCCGTGCGCTACCTGGAGGGCGGTGGGCGCCAGATCGGTTTTGACGCGCTGCCGGCCCAGTCCACCGACCCCCAGAACACCATCGTTTCGGTGAAGCGTTTCATGGGGCGGGGCCTGAACGACCTCAAGGACGTGTCGCGCCTGCCGTACCGCTTTGTGGGCGAGCCGGAGCAGGGCATGGTCAGCCTGCAGACGGTGGCCGGCGTCAAGTCGCCGGTTGAGATCAGTGCCGAGATTTTGGCCACGCTGCGCTACCGGGCCGAAGACAGCTTCAACGACGACCTGTACGGCGCGGTCATCACCGTGCCCGCCTATTTCGACGACGCCCAACGCCAGGCCACCAAGGATGCAGCCCAGCTCGCCGGTATCAAGCTGCTGCGCCTGATCAACGAGCCCACCGCTGCCGCCATCGCCTATGGGCTGGACAACGCCAGCGAAGGCATTTACGCGGTGTACGACCTGGGCGGCGGCACGTTCGATATCTCCATCCTGCGTCTGACCCGGGGTGTGTTCGAAGTGATTGCCACGGGGGGCGATTCGGCCCTGGGCGGTGATGACTACGACCAGGCCTTGGCCGCCTGGGTGCTGGCCCAGACGGGCGTCCAGGCTGCCGATGCGCACGACCTGGCCCGCTTGCGGGTGGCTGCCCGGGCCTGCAAGGAAGCCCTCACGGATGCCGAGACGGTTGATTTCGTGGCCGATCTGAGCACCGGCCCCTTGCGCCACCCGGTGCGCCGCGGCGATTTTCACGCCGCCACCGAGGCCCTGACCGCCCGCACCCTGAGCGCGGTGCGCAAGGCCTTGCGCGATGCGCAACTCGAGCGTGACGAAGTGCAGGGTGTGGTCATGGTCGGGGGCTCCACACGCATGCCTCAGGTGCAGCAGGCCGTGCACGATTACTTTGGCAAGGCCCCGCTCAACAACCTCAACCCCGACGAGGTCGTGGCCCTGGGGGCCGCCATCCAGGCCAATCAACTGGCCGGTAACGATCAGACCGGCGACCTGTTATTGCTGGATGTGATCCCGCTGTCGCTGGGCTTGGAGACCATGGGCGGTCTGGTGGAGCGCATCGTGCCGCGCAACCAGACCATCCCCACCGCCATGGCGCAAGACTTCACCACCTATCAGGACGGCCAGACCGCCCTGGCCTTGCACGTGGTGCAGGGCGAGCGCGACCTGGTGGCCGACTGCCGCAGCCTGGCGCGCTTTGAGTTGCGTGGCATTCCGCCCATGGCCGCAGGTGCCGCGCGCATCCGGGTCACCTTCACCGTGGATGCGGATGGCCTGCTGCAAGTGGCTGCGCGCGAGATGATCAGCGGTGTGGAGGCAGCCATCGAAGTCAAGCCCTCGTACGGCCTGTCGGACGACCAGATTGCCCGCATGCTGCAAGACAGCTTCAGCACCGCCCAGCAAGACATGCAGGCCCGTGCGCTGGCCGAAGCCCGACTCGAAGCTGACCGCATGGTGCTGGCCACGCGCAGCGCCCTGAAGGCCGATGGCGACCTGTTGTCAGATGCCGAACGCGCCACCCTGGACACCCTGATCGACGCCGCCTTGGCGGCCAAGTCGCTCGATGAGGCCAAGTCCATCGAAGCCGCCACCGAAGCGCTGGCCAAGGGCACCGAAGCCTTTGCTGCCAGCCGCATGAATCGCGGCATCCAGCAGGCTTTGGCCGGCCGCCAGGTCGACTCGCTCTGACACTCGAATCTGACGCCCCCATCCAAGGCCAACCCCCTTACCGATCCATTGCCATGCCCGTCATCAAAATCCTGCCTCACCCCGAGTACTGCCCCGAGGGCACCGAAATCAAAGTGGCCACCGGCACCAACATCTGTGAGGCGCTGCTCGACAACCACATCAACATCGAGCACGCCTGCGACATGAGCTGTGCCTGCACCACCTGCCACGTGATCGTGCGCGAAGGCTTCAACTCGCTCAACGAGCCTGAGGAAACCGAAGAAGACCTGCTCGATCGCGCCTGGGGGCTGGAGCCGCAGTCACGCCTGAGCTGCCAAGCCATCGTGGCCCGCGACAACCTCACGATCGAGATTCCCAAGTACACGATCAACCACGCCAAAGAGAACCACTGATGTCGCGCCAGATCGTCTTTGACACCGAGACCACCGGCCTGTCTGCCGAGAACGGCGACCGGGTGATCGAAATCGGCTGCGTCGAGCTCGTCAACCGCAAGCTGACCGGCCGCAACCTGCATTACTACCTGAACCCAGAGCGCGACAGCCATGAAGATGCTTTGCGCATCCACGGGCTGACCACCGAGTTCCTGCGCGACAAGCCCAAGTTCGTGGCCGTGGTCGATGAGTTCCTGGACTACATCCAGGGCGCCGAGTTGATCATCCACAACGCGCCCTTCGACGTCGGCTTTCTCAACAAAGAGTTGGAGCTGCTGGGCCGCCCCCCGTTGAAGAGCTACGTCTCGGGCATTCTCGACACCCTGGCTCTCGCCAAGGAGATGTATCCCGGCAAGCGCAATTCGCTGAATGGCTTGTGCGAACGTCTGGGTGTCGACAACACGGGCCGCACACTGCACGGCGCCTTGCTGGATGCCGAGTTGCTGGCCGATGTCTATGTGTACATGACGCGAGGCCAGGATGCCTTGCTGATCGATGCCGGCTCCGAGGAAGAGACCCAGACCCAGGTGGTCGCTTTCGACCTGAGCGGCATCGAGCTGCCGGTGCTGGAGGCCAGCGAGCAAGAGCTGGCCGCGCACGCCGATGTCATGACCCAGCTCGATAAATCGAGTGGCGGCAAAACAATTTGGCGAACTTTCGAAAACAGCTAAAAAACTGTGCCATAATAGAGTTCTTGACGCAGTGAAGCACTAAACGATAAGTAAAGCGCAACACGATAAGCGGCAAGGGCGATTAGCTCAGCGGTAGAGCACTGCATTCACACTGCAGGGGTCACATGTTCGATCCATGTATCGCCCACCAAAATTGCTGATGGCATGCCGATGCCCTCAGCGCAAAAACCCCGAAAGTCTAAACGACTTCTCGGGGTTTTTTGTTTTCTGCCCCATTTTCCTGCACGGGCGCTGCATTGGGGTTGTGCCGGGCTGTTGCCCTTTGTCAGGCCACCTATCATCTACTTGCCGCCACTTGGCAGCACACAGTCTTCCGGTGTGCTTGGTCGCCAGGAGATTGTTTTCACTTGTTTGGGCCTGGGCCCATGTCATGGAACGGTGCAATGGCTCACGAAGAAGCTTGGATGTTCGATGCCGATGCAGCCATGGATTTGTTGCGTGCGGACCTGGCAAAGCGCCATTTGCAACGCCTGGCCTGGCTGGTGGCCTGCAGCGCGCTGCTGATGGGCCTGAGCCAGTGGATCGCACAGGTACCCCCATCGTCGGGCATGCCGGGCCTGATCGCCGCGCTGATCGGTTCAGCCGCGACCCTGCTGTGTCTGCGCCGTGCCGCGTGGCGCGCGGCCGCCTGGTGTCTGTGGCTCGGTGTCATGGCCTGGGTGAGTTGTTCCGCGGCATTCACGGCACTGGACCGTTCTCTGCTGGCGGGTGCCTACATCTTGATCGGTGCCCTCAGTGGATGGATGCTGGGTCGGCGCACCATGTTGCTGTCGATGTTGCTCTCGCTGGGTGCCATGCTGGCGCTCGAGTTGCAAGGCATGGGTTCTTTTGCGGAATTGCCGGTGCTCGCCTTGCAACGCACCGTGGCGGGTTGGGTGCTGGCATTTGGCTTGAGCGCCTACCTGTTCTATCAGGTGTTTCGCGATGGTGAGCAGCAATTGATCGGGCTGGCCCTGGCTCGGCAGCGCTATGAGGCCCGCAGCCGCCATTTCGAGAACATCGCCGAGCATGTGCCCTCCATGCTCTCGCATTGGGGCCAGGACAGGCGTTGTCTCTGGGTCAACCAACGCTATGCCCGTGCCCTGGGCATGGACTTGGCGCAATTGGTGGGGCGCAGCATCGAAGACCTTTGGGACGAGTCCATCAACACCACCATGCGGCCCTTGATTGACCGCGTCTTGCAGGGCGAAGAGGTGCGTGAAGAGATTCCGATGCGCTGGGGTGGGGGGCAGCACAGGATGATCCTGTTGCACTTGGTCCCCGAGCGCGCCGTTGCAACCTGGCAGGCCGTATCCAGTGCAGACGAGGGTCAGCAGCAGGGTGAGGTGATTGGCTGGTTTGGGCAGATGCGCGATGTCACTCGCCAGCATCAACAGGCCCAGTTGATGCGTGAGAGCCGTCAGCGCTGGCGTCTGGCGGTCGAAGTCGCAGGCCTGATCTACTGGGAGCTTGACCGCGCCACCGACCTGGTGCGTTGGGGGGGTGACGACGATGAAGATGCACCCGCCCGCCCGTCCTCCAGCCCCTTGGCCAGCCTGGTATCGCCCTGGAGCTGGTCGGATTTTTCACGTCAGTTCATCCACCCTGACGACCGCGATGGGGTTGCACTGGCGGTGCAAGAGGCTTGGCGCAGCGGGCTATTGAATACCCAGTACCGGCTTCTCGCGCCAACGGGTGAACTCCAGTGGGCCCTGGTCAGGGCCCAGGTGTCGCATGACCGCGGCGGAGAGCGCATGGTCGGGGTGTGGCAGAACGTCACAGCCGCTGAACTGGCTCGAGAAGCCCTGGTCCTCAGCGAAACCCGCTTGCAGGCTTTGCTGGACAACACCCCATCCGTGGCGGTGCAGCAATACGACTTGCAAGGGCGGGTGCTCTATTGGAACAATGCCTCCGAGCAGCTGTTTGGCATTGCCAGTGCACAGGCCCTGGGCCAGACCCTGCCGGCGCTGGTGCCGGGTTGGGCCGATGACAGTTCTGCTGGCCGCGCCCAATGGCAGCAGGCCTTTGAGCAACTGTGTCGCGAGGGCCCGGCGCAAAGTTTTGAGTTGGGCATCAACACCCCGGTGGGCGAGCCTCGCTGGCAGTTGTGTTCCCTGTTTCGCCTGCCAGAGTTCGATGGGCAGGTGCGCCTGGTGTGCATGGGCATCGACATCACCGAGCGTCACCGGGCCGAAGAAGCCTTGCGTGCGCTGCAGCAAGGTTTCGAGTCGGCCTTCTACGGCAGCCCCACACCGGCACGCATCTTCTCCACCCACGATTTCGGGCACACGCTGGCCTGCAATGATGCCTTGTGCCGGCTGGTGGGGCACACCCGCGAACAATTGCTCAACCACAACATCCGCGATCTGAACCTGCATGCCGACACCCAGGCGCGGGATCGCCTGCTGCAGCGCCTGCAGAGTGACGGGCGCATCGAAGGCATGGAGATGGATCTGCGCCACCCTTCCGGCGAGATCCGCACGGTGTTGACCTACATGCTGCCGGTGTCCTGGCAGGGGCAGGCCGCGTGGCAAAGCCAGTTGGTGGACATCACCGAGCGCAAGCGGGTCGAGGAGGAGTTGCGCAACAGCCGGCGCCTGTTGGAGCGCGTGGTTGACGCCATACCCATGGGTATCTTCGTCAAGGACACCGCGTCCAATTACCTGCTGGTCAACCAGTGGATGGCCAGCTTCATGGGGGCTACCAAGCAGCAATTGCTGCAGCACACCAACGCATTGCCGGTGGGCGAACGGGTCCGCAGCAAATCACTCGACGACGATGAATGGGTCTACAAGAACCGACAGACCCTGGTGCAGCCTGAGGCCAAACTGACCGGCCCCGATGGCAGCCTGGTGCCGTTTCACAGCGTTAAGATTCCGCTCTTTGATGAGGCTGGTGAACTCACCGGCCTGCTGGGCGTCAACCGAAGCATCGTGGAAGAGAAGAGGGCCCAGGCCACCTTGCAGGCCAGCGAGCGGCGCCTGGCCCTGTTGTTCCAGGATTCCCCGGCTGCCCTGGCCGTGATCGGCGACGATGGCCTCTACTACGACGTCAACCGCAGCTGGTTGCGCTTGTTCGGTTACGCGCCTGAAGAGGTGTTGGGTCATGGCTCCAACGAGTTCGGCCTGTTTGCCTCAGCCCTTGACCGTGATCGCCTGTACGAAACCCTGCGCCGCGACGGCGCCGTCGACGAACTGGAGATCGCGCTCAGGCGCTCCGATGGCGCGGTGCTCGACTGTGTGGCTTCAGGCCGCACCCTGGATCTGGAAGGCCAGCGCAGCTATTTGTTCGGCATCGTGGACATCAGCGACCAACGACGCGCCCGCCAGCAGATGGAGCAGATGAACCACATGCTGGAGGCTGCGGTGGCACAACGCACCCAGGCCCTCACCCAAGCCAACCATGAACTCACCGAGGCCATGGCGTCGCTGCACAGCACCCAGGACGAACTGCTGCGCTCAGAAAAACACGCGGCCCTGGGGCGCATGGTGGCGGGCGTGGCCCACGAACTCAACACCCCCATCGGCAACAGCGTGCTGGTGGCCACCACGCTGCGCTCCGAGGTGGAGCAGTTCGGGCGCGTGGCCAGCCAGGGCCTCACCCGCAGCGGGCTCGCCTTGCACGTCAGCCAGACTGCTGAGGCTGTGTCCATGCTGCTCAAGAACCTCAGCCGCGCCGCCGATCTGATCTCCACCTTCAAACAGGTGGCGGCCGATCAGACCAGCCTGCAGCGGCGCGATTTCATGCTCGACGAAGTGGTGCGCGAAATCCTGCAGATGCACCAGCCCACGCTGCGCCGCGGCAGCCTGCAGGTGGTGGCACAGGTGCCTGAGGGTTTGCACTTCGACAGCTACCCTGGGCCCTTGGGCCAGGTGCTGCTCAATCTGCTCAGCAACGCCCTTGAGCACGCCTATGAAGACCTGCCACCGGGGCAGGTGCTGATCAGTGCGTGGGGCTTGTCGCAGGGCCGGGTGCGGCTGGAGGTGCGTGACCAGGGGCGGGGCATGTCGGCCGACACCCTGCGGCGCATCTTCGATCCGTTTTACACCACCCGCCTGGGGCGCGGCGGCACCGGCCTGGGCCTGTCCATTTGCCAGACCCTGGTCACCCGCGTGCTGGGGGGAAGCATCTCGGTGCAGAGCGAGCCAGGGCAGGGCACCTGCTTCAGCATCGAGCTGCCGTTGGAGGCACCGGTGGTCGGCACACCGGGGCTGGTGGATCTGCCTGAGCCCACCCCGCCGGCCGGCGACCTCAGGGCAGGTCTTTGACCTCGCGGCTGATCAGGCCAAAAAAGCGGTCGTAGAAGGTGGGGGCCAGGATCGTCTCAGAACCCACTTTCACCATCGAGTCCTGGGTGGACGACAGCGGCAGCGATATGGAGCCGATGGCACTCACCCCCACGCTGGTGGCCGAACTGCTTTTCTTCACGGCATAGCGGTCCTGCTGCGCCGTCACGTAGGCCGTGGCGATGTTCTTGTCGCGCCCATCGGGCACACACACGATGGTGAACGTGATCTCCAGGTGGGTGTCCCCATCGGGCTGAAAGCTTTTCTGCCCATTGATGCTGGCGGGCTTGGCCTGGGTGATCACATAGCCCTGGCTCAGCAAGGCCCGGCGGGCGGCTTCGCAGGTGGTTTCCGGGCTGGCGTCGAACAGGCGCGAAAAATTCTCGTTCGGCTGGAACTGCTCGGCCTGGTAGGCCGAGTGGCCCGGTGCGGGCTTGCTGCTCAACAGACTGCAGCCCGACAAGGTCAGCAGCAGAACCAGGGGCAGGGCGGCCCGGCGGGCCAGATGCACAGACGGCAACGAAAACAGGGTCATGGGAACGGTGAAGCCGACGGGTTGTGGAGGGCTGAGCCCCATCCTGCATTATTGCGCCATCTCACCGTCCGTCCGCCTTGCGGGCGCCAATCCCGGCACCCGCCCACTGGCGTTCACGCAGGCTTGACGCCAATGTGGTACAGGCCCCAGGGGCACTTGGCAAAGCCTTCGTTCAAAGGCTTGCCCTTGAGCGAGGGGATGTGTTCCGGGTCGTACACCGCCCACTGGGGGCCCAGGCCGCCCAGGCCCATGGGTTTGCCGTCCAGGTGGGTGGCCACGATCATCTGGCGGTCGCGGATCTCGGCCACCGTCAACGTCACGTTGTAGCCATCCACGGCCCGCAACTCGATCGGGCGCGTGGGCTGCAGCGTCACGCCAGCCGCTTCCAGCACCGTGGTCAGCAGTGGGCCGCTCAGTTCGTGGGGCTTGCTGTCGTATTCCAGCTTGGGTCGGATGCTGATCGCAGGCAGCTTGGCCAGGCTGCTGGCCGTGAAGGTGGTGGCCTGTTTGAACTCGATCCCTTGCTTGGCCATCATCTGGTCGAGCGCGTGGTCCAGCGCACCGCGGTTGGGCTTGCCCACCGCGCCGGTCACCGTCAGCAGCACAGGCTCTGCACTGGCCGCCGGCTGGGTCTGGGCCCGGGCCGGTGCGTTCAGGGTGCTCAGGGCCAAGCCGGTCAGGCCGGCCAGGGTCATGAAGTCTCTTTTTTCCATGGTGTTCTCCACTCCCGATGGGGGCGCGCCATTTTGCCTGCCGTTCGTGTCGGCTTCAACGTGATGGGGGCTCAGGGGCCTCCATCGCCCTCTCGCGCAAACACGGTGTGCCGCTTCTGGGCACGTTCATACAGCCGCGCAATGTTGCCGCACACCAGATCGCACAACTGGTAGACCGATTCATCCGCGATGCGGTAGTACACGCTGGTGCCGCGGGCCTCACGGCTGACCAGGCCGTGCTTGGTCAGGTGGCTCAGGTGGCGCGAGATGTTGGCCGGCGTGAAGCCGCAGGCCTGGGCCAGATCGCCCACATTGCGCTCGCCATCGCGCAGCAGGTTCAGCAGTTGCAGCCGGGTCGGTTCCGACAGCACCTGAAAGTAGGCGGCCACCTCTTCCAGGGCCTCTTGCGGCATGTTTTCCATCGTCTGCACTTCCATGGCTAGCGGCCGGCCATGGTGGCCAGCTTTACGGCTTTGAATGGTATCACTTGCTTATTTAACTGAATAGCTAAATAATGAATTAAGCAAATAGCGATATCTCTCTGTCGAAAGCCTTTGTCCATGAAACTCCAACCCCTTGCCACCTTGGCGCTCTCCCTGGGCATGGTTGCCAGCCTTCCGCTTTGGGCTGCCGCTCCCGCCAATTTGCGGTCGGCTCCGGTGACGGTGGTGACCGGCGCAGCGCAGGGCCTCGCTCTGGACGCGGTGGTCGAGGCCGGGCGGCAGACCGTGATCGCGGCCCAGGTTCAGGGCGCCATCGTGGCCCTGCCGGTGAAAGCAGGTGACACAGTCAAGGCCGGGCAGTTGTTGATGCGTCTGGATGCGCGGGCGGCCCAATCAGGGGTTGACGTGAGCCAGGCCCAACTGGAGGCGGCCCGGGCCCTGGCGGCCCAGGCCCAGCGCGAACACCAGCGTCAGCAGGCCTTGTTCGAGCAGCAGTACGTCAGCCAGGCCGCGCTGGAGCGCAGCTTGGCGGCCTTGCAGACGGCCCAGGCCCAGGTGCGCGCCACGGCCGCGCAAACCACGGCCGCGCACACCCAGTCGGGCTACTACAGCGTGAGTGCGCCGTATGCGGGGGTGATCAGCGAGCTGCCCGTGTCCCTGGGCGATCTGGCCTCGCCCGGGCGGCCCTTGCTCACCCTGTTCGACCCGGCTTCGCTGCGCCTCAGCGTCCAGGTGCCCGAATCGCAGGCCTCCCAGCAGGGGCAGGTCCGCGTGCAGGTGGACGGCCTGCCGGCCTTCGTGGCGCCGCAGGGGCAGTGGCTGCCCGCCGTCGACCCCGTCAGCCATACCCGCACGCTGCGCCTGACGCTGCCCGCCGACGTGTCTGCGGCACTGGCCCCGGGCCGCTTTGCCCGGGTGTGGCTGCCAGGGCGCGTGCTCAGTGGTGCACCCGCCAGGCTGTTGGTGCCGCAAGCCGCCGTGTTGCGGCGGGCCGAGTTGCAGGCGGTGTATGTCATGGCGGCCGAGGGCCGCCCGGTGCTGCGCCAGGTGCGCCTGGGCGAAACCCGCGGCGATCAGGTGGAGGTGCTGACCGGCCTGCGCGAGGGCGAGTCCGTGGTCCTCGACCCCCAGGCTGCTGCTGCCCAGGTGCGCTGACATGAACCGCCCCACCCACGACACCCCCCGCCTGGGTCTGGCAGGCCGCACCGCCGCGCTGTTCCAGAGCGCCCAGATCACGCCCCTGCTGGCCCTGGTGGCGCTGCTGCTGGGCTTGTTCGCCGTGCTTGTCACCCCGCGTGAGGAAGAGCCCCAGATCAACGTCACCATGGCCAATGTGCTGATTCCCTTCCCGGGTGCCAGCGTGGCCGATGTCGAGCAGATGGTGGCCACGCCGGCTGAGCAGGTGCTGGCCCAGATGGCGGGCACCGAGCATGTCACCTCGGTGTCGCGCCCCGGCCTGGCCGTGGTCACGGTGCAGTTCAAGGTGGGCGTGTCGCGCACCGAGGCCCTGGTGCGCCTGCACGACACCGTGCGCAGCCACAGCGACTGGCTGCCCCCGGGCCTGGGCGTGCTCGAACCCCTGATCAAACCCAAGGGCATCGATGATGTGCCCATCGTCAGCCTGACCTTGTACAGCCCCGACCCCGCCATCGGCGCCTACGACCTCGAGCGCGTGGCCCACAGCCTGGAGCTGGAGCTCAAGCGCGTGCCCGGCACGCGCGAGGTGCGCACCGTGGGCGGCCCGGGGCATGCCGTGCAGGTGCAGCTGGATGGGGCCCGCCTGGCCGCCCTGGGCGTCACCGTGGACGACCTGCGCCGCGCCCTGCAAGGCGCCAACCAGGGCGCGCCCCTGGGCGATCTGCTGCAGGGCAATCGGGCCCTGGCGCTCGAAGCCGGCCCTTATCTGGGCAGTGCCCGCGAGGTGGCCGAGGTGGTGGTGGCGGTGCGTGAAGGGCGCCCGGTCTTTTTGCGCGACGTGGCCGAGCTGCGCGATGGCGCGCCTGCGGCCAACAGCCTGGTGTGGCACGGCGTGGTCGGGCAGGGCGCAGGCCCCCAGGCGGCCCCTGCAGGCGAGTACCCCGCCGTCACCCTGGCCATCACCAAGAAGCCTGGCGAGAACGCCATCGACGTGGCCAACGGCGTCATGGCCCGTGTGGCCCAGTTGCACAACACCCTCATCCCCGAGGCCGTGCACGTGGCCGAAACCCGCAACTACGGGGCCACTGCCAACGACAAGGCGCAAAAGCTCATCCAGAAGCTGCTGTTCGCCACCGCCTCGGTGGTCGCCCTGGTCTTCATCGCGCTGGGCCGGCGCGAGGCCGCCATCGTCGGCAGTGCCGTGATCCTGACCCTCACCGTCACCCTGTTTGCCTCCTGGGCCTGGGGCTTCACCCTCAACCGGGTGTCGCTGTTCGCGCTCATCTTCTCCATCGGCATCCTGGTCGACGATGCCATCGTGGTGGTCGAGAACATCCACCGCCACCAGTTGCTGTACCCCGGCAAGACCCTGGCTGAACTCATTCCCGGCGCGGTGGACGAAGTGGGCGGCCCCACCATCCTGGCCACCTTCACCGTGATCGCGGCCCTGCTGCCCATGGCCTTTGTCAGCGGCCTGATGGGGCCCTACATGAGCCCCATCCCCATCAATGCGAGCATGGGCATGCTGCTGTCGCTGTTGATCGCCTTCATCGTCACGCCGTGGTTGTCGCGCCTGTGGATGAAGCCCCAGGCTCCAGGCGCCGGGGCCACCGCACATGGCTCGGCCACCGGTCTTGCCGCGCGGCTGGAGCAGGGCTTCCAGCGCATCTTCACCCCTTTGCTTGATGAGCAGCGGGGCACCCGCAATCGCCGGCTGCTGGGCCTGGCCGTGGCGGGGCTGATCGCCTTGTCGGTGGCTTTGCCGGTGGCGGGTCTGGTGGTGCTCAAGATGCTGCCCTTCGACAACAAATCGGAGTTCCAGGTGGTGGTCGATCTGCCCGCCGGCAGCCCGGTCGAACAGACCGCCGCCGTGTTGCACGAACTCGGCGCCTACCTGGCCCGGCAGCCCGAGGTCACCGACTACCAGGCCTATGCCGGCACGGCGGCCCCGATCAATTTCAACGGCCTGGTGCGGCAGTACGACCTGCGCGCCAGCAGCGAACTGGGTGACCTGCAGGTCAACCTGGTCGACAAGCATCACCGCAGCGAGCAAAGCCACGCCATTGCCACCCGCCTGCGCCCGGCGCTGCAGCAGATCGGCCAGCGCTTCGGTGCCAACGTCAAAGTGGTCGAAGTGCCCCCCGGCCCACCCGTGCTGGCCCCGCTGGTGGCCGAGATCTACGGCCCCACGGCCGAAGGCCGGCTCAGCCTGGCCCGGCAGGTGCGCGCCATCTTCGAGAAGACCGATTCGGTGGTCGATGTGGACGACTCCTCCATCGCCGCAGCCCCGCGCAAGCTGGTGCTGATCGATCGTCAAAAGGCCGCTGCCGCAGGCGTCCCGCAGGCCGCCATCGTGGCCACCCTGCGCGCCGGCCTCAGCGGTGAGGCCGCCACCTACCTGCACGATGCCAGCAAGTACCCCACACCGGTGTTGCTGCGCCTGCCCCCAGAGCGCCAGGGCGATCTGGACGCCTTGCTGCAGTTGCAGGTGCGCGGACCTTCGGGCCGCACGGTGGCCATCCGCGAGCTGGTCCGCCTCAGTGACAGCCTGCGCGAGCAGCCGGTCTACCACAAGGATTTGCAGCCCGTGAACTTCGTCACCGGCGACATGGCCGGCCGCATCGACAGCCCGCTGTATGGCCTGTTCAAGATGCGTGGCGACATCCAGGCCCTGGTGCCGCCGGGCGGCGGGGCTTTGCAGGCGTATTTCTTCCAGGCGCCCGCCGAGTCTCAGCGCGCCTACGCCCTCAAGTGGGACGGTGAGTGGCAGATCACCTACGAAACCTTCCGCGACATGGGCGCCGCCTATGGCGTGGGCCTGATCCTGATCTACCTGCTGGTGGTGGCCCAGTTCGGCTCCTACCTCACGCCCCTGATCATCATGGCCCCGATCCCGCTCACGATCATCGGCGTGATGCCTGGCCACGCCCTGCTGGGGGCGCAGTACACCGCCACCAGCATGATCGGCATGATCGCGCTGGCCGGCATCATCGTGCGCAACTCCATCCTGCTGGTCGATTTCATCCACCTGCAACTGCGCGAAGGCGTGCCCTTCAAGCAGGCCATCGTCCACTCGGCCGTCACCCGGGCCCAGCCCATTTTGTTGACCGGCCTGGCGGCCATGCTGGGCGCCTTCTTCATCCTGGACGACCCCATCTTCAATGGCCTGGCCATCTCGCTGATCTTCGGCATCGGCGTCTCCACGCTGCTCACCCTGGTGCTCATTCCCACGCTGTATTACGCGGCCTACCGGCGCCGTCATGCGCCGCCTTCCTCCACCTGAATCCCAAGGAGTCTTTTCATGAAATCGTGGCAAATCGTGCGCCTGGTCGCCGGCACCTTCATCTTGCTGTCACTGGCCCTGGGCGTGCCCGGCAGCCCTTTGTTCCTCAGCACCTGGTGGCTGGCGTTCACGGCCTTTGTCGGCCTCAACCTGCTGCAAAGCGCCATCACCCACTGGTGCCTGATGGAAAGCATCCTGCGCAAGCTGGGTGTGCCGGGCGGCTGCTGAGCCATGCGAGTCGCCAAGACCCTGCTGGCGGCCGCGGCCCTGCTGGCCTCGCTGTCCGCCCCGGCAGCCGACCTGATGGAGGTCTGGCGCGCCGCCGGCCAGAACGACCCCGAAGCCACCCGGGCCCAGGCCCAGGCGGGGCAGGCGGCCCCGCGGCGTGAGCAGGCGCGTGCCTTGTGGCGCCCCGGCGTCGAAGTCACAGGCAGTGCCGGCCTGACGACGGCCAGTTCATCCATGACGGGCGCGGGCTTTTCGGCCCCTGGGTTTGGCCAGTCCACCGGGGTCTGGTTCGGTACCTCGATCGACAGTGGGCGGGCCAGCCAATGGACCCTGGGCCTGCGGCAGCCCCTGATCAATGGCGAGCGCCGTGCCCGCAGCGCCCAGCTGGAGCAGGCCGCCGAGGCCGCCGAACTGGAGGCCCGCCTCACGCGCCAGAACCTGATGCTGCACACCAGCCAGCGCTACTTCGCAGCGGTGCTGGCGGCCCGGCGGCTGAGCCTGCTGCAAAGCCAGTCGCGGGCCGTCCAGCGCATGCTGGTCGAGGCCCGCGACCGCTTTCGGCTGGGCGATGCCCCGGTCACCGACATCCATGAGGCCGAAGCCCGGGCCCAGGCGCTGCAGGCCCAGGTGCTGGAGGCCGACAACGCCTTGCAAATGGCGCTCACCGCCTTGCGTGAATCCAGCGGGCTGCCCGGGCTTCAACTGCCCCTGGCCCCACCCTCGGCCGCCGATGCGCCGCCCCCGCCAGCCCCGCTGGAGCAGGTTCGCGAGCAGGCCCTGGCCGATCACCCCGGCCTGGCCTTGTTGCAGGCCCGGGTGGCCGTGGCCGAGGCTGAGGTGCGCAGCCTCGGTGCCGCCGCCTCGGCCTCGCTGGACCTGGTGGCCCAGGCCTCACGCCAGCATCTGACAGGGTCGGGCGACTATGGCCAGGCCAGCAACGATGCCCGCCAACAGATGATCGGCCTGCAATGGCGCCTGCCCCTGTACACCGGGGGCTGGCGTGATGCGCGCCAGCAAGAGGCCGTGCAGGCCGTGGAACAGGCGCGCGCTGAACTGGACCAGGCCCGGCTGCAGATCAGCCAGCAAAGCCGCTCCGCCTGGTTGAGCTTGAACACCGCGCCCGCGCGTCTTGCCGCCCTGCAAGCCGGCTTGCAGGCCGCCCGGGCCCGCCTGGCGGCCACCCGGCTGGGGCGCAGCGTGGGAGACCGCACCACCCTGGATCTGCTGAATGCCGAAAATGACAGCACTGCGGCCGAACTGGCCTTGATGCAAGGGCGCATCGAGGTGCTGCAGCAGAGCCTGGGCCTGGAGGCCCTGTTGGGCCGCCTTGACGAAAGCAGCCTGGCCCGGGTCAATGCCCGCCTGGCCCTCAACCCCGATCTTTGATGTGTTGGAGAGCTCCGCCATGAACTGGTTTTCGAAATTCCTCGGCGCGGGTGGCAGCGCCGCCGCCGAGCCCTGGCCCGAGGGGGCGCTGATTGTCGATGTGCGCAGCCCCGGCGAGTACCAGGCAGGCCATGTCGAAGGGGCCTTGAACCTGCCTTTGTCCGAGCTGGCGGTGTTGGCGCCCCGGCACTTGCCTGACAAAGACCAGGCCCTCGTTCTGTACTGTCAATCCGGCATGCGTTCGGGCAGTGCGCAGCAGTGGCTGCAAGCCAGCGGATACCGCAGTCTGTTCAATGGCCGCAGCCCCGGTGCCGTGGCCCTTCGGCTGCACAGGCCCATCGTGCGGGCTTGAGCCCCCTCTTTTTTGGCGAGTTCATATGTCTGACAACACCTTGACCACCGTCGAATTGCAGCAGCAAAGCGACTACCAGTTCCAGATCCATTTCGGGGCCGCTATACCGCCGCTGCTCGGTGACGAACCGCCCCCGCTGGGGCAGGGTGCGGGCCCGACACCGGCTCAGTTGCTGGCCGCTGCCGTCGGCAATTGCCTGAGCGATTCGCTGCTGTTTGCGCTGCGCAAGTTCAAACAGGCGCCGGAACCCATCCGCTGCCAGGTTCAGGCTGAAGTGGGGCGCTCAGCCGAGGGGCGCATGCGTGTACTGCACATGCAGGCCACCTTGCACCTGGGGGTTCCCCAGTCGCAACTGCAGCACCTGGACCGGGTCCTTGACCAGTTCGAATCGTTCTGTACCGTCACCCAGAGTGTGCGGGCCGCCATCCCGATCACCGTGCAGGTGTTTGACGCCGACGGCGCGCGCCTCAAGTAATTCCTGTCTGTCTTTTTCAACGGAGTTCCCCATGAAAACCCCTCTGGATCTGGTCCAGGCCGCCAAGGCCCGCATCACCGAAGTCAGTCTGGATGCGGCCGAGCAGGCCCTGCGTGACGCCGATGTGCTGATCGATGTGCGCGAGGCCGACGAGTTTGCCGCCGGCCACATTCCGGGCGCCCTGCATTTTTCGCGCGGCATGCTCGAGTTCAAGCTGGCGGCCGACCCTTCGCTGCAGCGGCGTGACCTGCAGATCGTGCTCTATTGCAAGACCAGTGGCCGCGCCGCGCTGGCCGCCACCTCGCTGCTGGACATGGGCTATGTCCACGTCAAGTCGATTGCCGGCGGCTTTGACGCCTGGGCTGCGGCCGGCAAGCCGGTCAACAAGCCCGCTGCCCCTGTGTTTGGCTGAGTCACGGCCTGAAGGCACCTGCAGGTGCCTTTTTTGATGTCTTTATTTAACCAATCAAGCAAATAGGTACATACGCAATCAGAGAGAAGCCGGGATGAACAGCCGCAGAGCTGAAGCCCAGTCAGCGCACAGACCTGTGCAACCACCACCAGGAGACAAACCATGGCCCATATCGTGATTCTTGGCGCAGGGACCGGCGGCATGCCGGCTGCCTACGAGCTGCGTGAGAAACTTCCGGCAGATCACCGCATCACGGTGGTCAATGCCCTGGACTATTTCCAGTTCGTGCCCTCCAACCCCTGGGTGGCGGTGGGCTGGCGCGAGCGTGATGCGATCACCTTTCCCATCCGGCCCTACCTCGAAAAGAAGGGCATTGATTTTGTGGCCCAGCGGGTCACCCGCATCGATGCAGAGGGCAACAGTCTGACGCTGGCAGATGGCTCATGCCTGGCCTATGACTACCTGGTGATCACCACCGGCCCCAAACTCTCATTTGACGAGGTACCCGGCGCCGGACCTGAAGGCCACACCCGCTCCATTTGCAGCATCGACCACGCCGAACAGACCTGGGGCGACTACCAGCGCTTTCTCGAAGCCCCGGGGCCGGTGGTGGTCGGTGCCATGCCGGGCGCCTCGTGTTTCGGGCCGGCCTATGAGTTCGCTTTCATCTTGAACCGCGACCTGCGCAAGCGCCGCCAGCGCCACAAAGTGCCCATGACCTACGTCACCAGCGAGCCCTACATCGGCCACATGGGCCTGGGGGGCGTGGGCGATTCCAAGTCGATGCTCGAAAGCGAACTGCGCAACAACGACATCAAATGGATCACGAACGCCAAGGTCACCAAGGTCGACGCCGGGCGCATGTTTGTCAGCGAGCTTGACGATGCGGGGCAGCTCAAGAAAGAGCACGAATTGCCATTCGCATTCAGCATGATGCTGCCTGCCTTCAAGGGCGTTGATGCGGTGGCCGCCGTCGAAGGCCTGTGCAACCCGCGCGGCTTCGTCCTGATCGATGAACACCAGCGCAGCAAGAAGTACCGCAATATTTTCTCGGCCGGCGTGTGCGTGGCCATTCCACCGGTCGAGGTCACGCCGGTGCCCACTGGCGCGCCCAAGACCGGCTACATGATCGAGACCATGGTGACCGCCATCGTGCACAACATCGCTGCCGACCTGTCGGGCCAGGCTGCCAATGCCAAAGGCAGCTGGAACGCCATCTGTCTGGCCGACATGGGCGATACCGGGGCCGCCTTTGTGGCCCTGCCGCAGATTCCACCGCGCAACGTCAATTGGTTCAAGAAGGGCAAGTGGGTGCACCTGGCCAAGATCGCCTTCGAGAAGTACTTCCTGTACAAGATGAAAACCGGCAGTTCCGAGCCGGTGTACGAGAAGTACATGCTCAAAGCCCTGGGCATCGAGCGCCTGGGGCCCTGACCAGCCTGCCAGACGCATCCGTGCGCTCAACCCGAGCGGGCGCGGCTCAAGCCCGTGGCCAGGTGCCCCAGCGTGCGCAGCGCGCCGTCAAAGCGCGCATCGCCCGGGTGGCCGATGTTCAGCCGCAGGTGGTGGTTGAAGCGGCGGTCGGCTGAGAACAGCACGCCTGGCGCGCAACTGATGCCCTGCAGGCGGGCCAGTTCGTGCAGGCGCAAGGCATCGACCTGGGCCGGCAGTTCCAGCCACAGAAAATAGCCTCCGGCCGGCCGGGTGACCCGCGTGCCGGCCGGAAAGCTCTGGTCGATCAAGGCCAGGGCGTGTTCATGCTGGTCGGCCAGGGCCGTGCGCAGGTGGCGCAGGTGCCGGTCGTAGCCGCCTTGCGCCAGGTACTCAGCCAGGGCGCGCTGCGGTGGCAGCGAGGTGGCCAGCGAACTCATCATCTTCAGCCGCTGCACTGCGGCGCCATGGCGGCCAGCGGCGGCCCAGCCCACCCGGTAGCCCGGGGCCAGGCACTTCGAGAACGAGGAACAGTGCAGCACCAGCCCGTGGCGGTCAAAGGCCTTGGCCGGCAGCGGGCGCTGCACCCCGGTGTACAGCTCGCCATACACATCGTCTTCGATCAGGGCCACGTTGTGGCGCGCCAGCAGCTCCACCAGGGCCTGTTTGCGCTCGGTGGGCATCAGGGCCCCCAGCGGGTTCTGAAAGTTGGGCATGAACCAGCAGGCCGCCACCTTCTGGCGCTGCAGCAGTTCGTCCAGCGCGGCCAGGTCCACGCCCTGCTGCGGGTCGGTCGCCACCTCCACGGCACGCAGGTTCAGCCGCTCCAGCGCCTGCAGGGCGGCGTAAAAGGTGGGGGACTCCACCACCACCACGTCGCCCGGACGGGTCACGGCCTGCAGGCACAGGTTCAGCGCTTCCATGGCGCCGTTGGTGATCACCAGTTCTTCGTCGGCCAGCGCAATGCCTTGCAGGGTGTAGCGGCGCAACAGGGCCTGGCGCAGGTCTTCGTCGCCGGCGGTCAGGGCATTGGTGATCTGCACCGGCTTGACCCGGCGCATCGCCCGCGCACCACAGCGCGCCAGGCTGTCAAACGGAAACAGGTGCGGCGCCGGAAAGGCCGAACCCAGGGGCACCACCTCGGCGTCCCGCGTGCTGCCCAGCAGGGCAAAGGCCAGCTCGCTCACCGCCACCGGCTGGGCTTCGGCCTGGGGCGTGGCCGCCAGGGGCATGGCCCGGGCGGCGCGGGCCTGGGCTCGCACGTAAAAGCCTGAACGGGGGCGGGTCTCCACCAGGCCCCGCGACTCCAGCAGCGCATAGGCCTGGAACACGGTGGAGGGGCTCACACCCCGGCGCTGGCAGGTTTCGCGCACCGAGGGCAGGCGTTCGCCGGCGCGCAGCACGCCGCTGCGCATGCCTTCGGCCAGTTCTTCGGCCAGTTGTTCGTAACGGTGCAGCTCGCGCATGGGTGTCTCGCAATCTGATCTTGTTGATTTTCAATAAAACTGCATCTTAAAGATCAGATGAGGCCGTCGCACCATCAGGGGCATGTCTGATCTCACTCATCTGCCCGCCCAAACCCTGCACCTGGCCCGCTCTGCCGGCCCAGGCCTGCCTCCTGAAATCCCCGGCCTGGCCGAGGGCCTGCGCATCCAGGCGCGTTCGGTCCAGGGGGCCTTCACGCGCTGGCGCTGGGCCTTTGTCTGGGCCACCCAGATTCTGTTCTATGGCCTGCCCTGGGTCACCTGGGAGGGGCTGCCCGCGGTCTGGTTCGATCTGGACGCTCGGCGCTTCCATCTGCTGGGCGCCGTGCTGTTTCCGCAAGACCTGATCTACCTCACCGGCCTGCTGGTCTTCAGTGCCTTGCTGCTGTTCTTTGCCACCACCCTGGCCGGGCGGGTGTGGTGTGGCTTCAGTTGTCCGCAGACGGTGTACACCGAGATCTTCCAATGGGTCGAGCACCACACCGAGGGTGACCGCCAGGCCCGTCTGCGGCTGGATGCCGCGGCCTGGGGCCCGCGCAAGCTGCTGCGCCGCGGCGGCAAGCACATGGTCTGGGCGCTGATCGGCCTGTGGACGGGCCTCACCCTGGTGAGCTACTTCACACCCATCCGCAGCCTGTTGCCGGCGGTGGCCCAGGGCGCGCTGGGCCCCTGGGAGGCCTTCTGGGTGCTGTTCTATGGCGCAGCCACCTACCTGCATGCCGGCGTGCTGCGCGAAAAGGTATGCCAGCACATGTGCCCCTACGGCCGATTCCAGGCCGCCCTGATGGACCGTGACACCCTGATCGTGGCCTACGACAGCCGCCGTGGCGAACCCCGTGGCTCGCGCCCGCGCGGCAGTGATGCCCGGGTGCTGAACCAGGGCGCCTGCGTGGACTGCACCCTGTGCGTGCAGGTCTGCCCGGTGGGCATCGACATCCGCCAGGGCCTGCAGGCCGCCTGCATTGCCTGCGGCGCCTGCATCGATGCCTGCAACCGGGTGATGGACCAGTTGAAGGCGCCGCGCGGGCTGATCCGACTCAGCACGCCACGCGGGCTCGAGGGCGGGGCTGGCCAGCAGGCCCCAGGGTGGCAATCGCTGGCCCGCCCCCGTGTCTGGCTGTATGGCAGCCTGCTGAGCCTGGTGGGGCTGGCCCTGCTGGTGGGCTGGCTGCAGCGCCCGACCCTGCGCCTGAACGCCATGCGCGACCGCAGCGTGATGGCGCGCCAGGTGGGGCAGGGCGAGGCGGAAAACCTGTACCGACTGCAACTCATGAACGCCAGTGGCCGGCCGCACCGCGTGGTGCTGAACGTCAGCGGTGCCGAGGGCTTGAGCCTGCTCGATGCTGAACCGGTGCTGCTGGCGCCTGCTGGCGCCCAGACCGTGTCGGTGCGGGTGCGCATGGCGTCGGCGCCCGCCCAGTCACTGGCCGGGCAGATCGTGCCGATCCGCTTCGAGCTGCAAGGCCTGCCTGATCAAGGCGAGGCCGTGCTGCACGCCGACACGGCCTCCACCCTGGTGCTGCCGCACTGAGGCCTTCGCACAAACACCGGGCGGGTGAGGTGCGCCCGGTGCGGGACCCGCGGCGTTCACAAGGGCGCTGCCAACACCACCTGGTTACGCCCCTGGTGCTTGGCCTGGTACAAAGCGCTGTCGGCCTGGGCCAGCACGTGGGCCGAATCCTGCTGCAGCAGGGTCAGCCCAATGCTCACCGTCAGCCGCACCGGGACGGCCGAGCCCACGTCGATCAGACTGTCGGCCACCGCAGCGCGCAGGCGCTCGGCGATGGCCAGGCCCTGCTCGGCGGTGGTGTGGGGCAGCAGCACACCGAACTCCTCACCCCCGAGCCGACCGGGCAGATCACCTTCGCGCAGCAGGTTGTGCTGCAGCAGGCGGGCAAAGTGGATCAGCACCGCATCCCCTGCGGCATGGCCTCGGCTGTCGTTGATCAGCTTGAAATGGTCCAGGTCCAGCATCAGGAAGCAGCCCCCATGGCCCCCTTGGGCCACGTCGGTCACGGCGCGTTCCACCTGCTCGATGAAGTTGCCCCGGTTGCTCAGTCCGGTCAGGGAGTCCGTGGCAGCGAGCCGGCGCAGATCCCGCTCTCGGCGGCGGTGTCGGGTGATGTCGTGAACAATCCACAGCCAGCCTTGTTCTGAGCCTTCGTCGCCCAGGCGAATCTGTTCAATGCTCATCGTGCGCCCATCGGGCAATTCCAGCTCCTGCCCGTTGAGCGAGCCCTCCAGCGTCTGCCGCAGCGGCCGGCTGCGCAGCACGCAGCGCCCGACGCGTCGGCGCACATCCACCCGAGACAGCCCGATCAGCTCCTCCGGCGTGCAGCCATCCCCGATCAATTCGCACAAGGCGGGGTTGACCGTCAGCACCGAACCGTCCGAATCCTGCACCAGCACGCCTCCGGGAAAGTGCCGGATCACCTCCAGCAGGTGTGTGCGCGCCGCCCCCAGGGCCTGCTCGGCCTGGCGCTGCTCGGTGGTGTCCACCAGCGTCCAGATCAGCGCCCCCTGGGGCTGCTGCGGGTTCAGCAAGGTGCCGCGGATCGAGAACCAGCGCAAGGCGCCACCGGCCACACGCAGCAGGCTGTCCAGGCGCGACTCCTGGCCGGCGCGAACCGCTGGGTATTGCTGGCCGAAAGCCTCATACGAGGCCTCATCGGGATGGATAAAGCGAATGTCGCGCCCGACCAGGGGCAGGCAGCCATCCGAGAAGGTGTCCACGGCCCGTTGGTTGCACAGTTGCACGTGCCGATCCGGGCCCACGATGAACAGGATCGCCCCGGCGTTGTCGAGCAGTGCCTGGCGCAGCTGGGCCTCGGCCATGCGCTGACTGATGTCGCTCAGGGTGCCGATCACCTGCGTGGTCGGCTGGCGGCCGCCTTGCGCCACCCGACCACGCAACTCCACCCAACGCCAGTCTCCGGCTGAAGTGCGCATGCGCAACTCCAGTCCGAAAACCTCCCCCAGGGCCAATTGGCGCTGCAGTTCCTCGATCACGCGCTCGCGTTCGTCCGGATGCAACTGATCTGCCCAGGCATCGAAACGAATCCGGTGGCCCTGGGCCGGGTGGTCCAGAATTTCCAGGCAACGGGCATCGAGCTCGATGTGGTTCTTCACGCTGTCCCAGCGCCACAGGCCATCGCGCACGGCGGCCACCGTGAGACGCAGGCGTGCCTCGCTCTGGCGCAGGGCATCGAGCACCTCGTGCCGCTCTGTCACGTCCTGGCTGTAGCCGTGCCACAGGGTGCCACCATCGGCCTCGCGCTCGGGGTTGGCGCTGCCGGCCAGCCATCGGATGTCACCGTTGTCCAGCAGCAGCCGGTATTCGCCATGCCAGGGGGTCAGGTCGCGCGCCGACTGGGCAATCGCTTGCGCCAGTGCCTTTTGGTCCGCTGGGTGGATGCGCTTGGCCAACGGGCTGGCGTCGTACAGCACCGACTCTGCACTGAGGCCGAAAAGGCGTTCGATGCCCGGGCTCGCGTAGGGGATGCTGGCGCGTTGCTGTGGGTCCAGCCGGTATTGGTACACCACCCCTGGCACCTGCGCCATCAGCTTGCTGAGGCGTCTTTGCAGTTCGATGCGTGCCGCTTCGGTCTCGCGCTGGAGGGTGATGTCCTGCAACGTGCCATGCAGTTTCCGTGGGGTTCCGTCTGCATCCCACTGCGTGCATCGGCCACGCCACTGGATCCAGCAGGCCACGCCATGCCTGCCACGCATGCGGATCACGTGTTCGAAGCGTTCGCTGGCGCCGCTCAGGTGGGCCTCCAGGGCGGTGCGCAAGCGGCTCCAGTCGAGTGGGTCGGCCTGCCGCGACAGGCCTTGCAGGCTGGGCTCCAACTCGCCCGAGCCCAGGCCAAGGGCGTCGCTCAGGCGGGCATCCAGGTTCAGCATGCCGGTCTTCACGTCCAGCGCCCAGGCCCCCAGGGCACCACCTTCCAGGGCCAGTTCATAGCGCTGGTGTTGCAGCTGCAGCGCGTGCCGCTCACGCTGAACCCGGGTAAACAACCAGGCGATCCAAGCGGCACTGGCTAGAAGCAAGACCGTGGACAGGCCGTTGCGCAAACGGCTGTCGCGGATGTTGCGGTGCACCCCGGCCAGCGCGCTGGCACGTTCCAGCCCCACACTCACCAGCACCGGGTAGTCACGCAGCCGCTGCCAGGCATAGAAGCGCTCGATACCGTCGATGCCCGAGGTGATCAGGTACTCGCCATGGTTGAGCTCAGGCCTTGTCATGAACTCGCGATCTGGGGGCACCCGGCGTGTCATGCTTTGCTCTTCCTGGCGCGAGCGGGCCAGATAGGCGCCGTCCTGATGGGCCAGCAGGGCAACGTCATGGCCGCCGGTCAGGGTTTCTCGCAGCTTGCCAGACAGATAGCTTGGCGGCACGGACAGCACCACCACACCGCTGAATTCCCCCCCACGCAGCACCGGGTAGGTGAACTGCAGGGTCCAACGTCCCGAGATGCGGCCCAACACCGGGTGACTGATGAACAGGGTGGGGGGCTCACCGTGGGTGTGGGCGCGAAAGTGCTCACGATCCGCGATCGACACGGCGGGGCGTGGAGCACCCTGACTTTGGGTGGAATACACCACCTGGCCCGTGGCGTCTGCCACCGCGATCTGTACCAGGCTGCCTTCAGGGTAACTCTGCATGGCCGAGCGCACGGCCTGCATGCGGCGGGCGTGGCCGGGGTCGGGTTCGCCCTCCAGCTGGGCCAGGGTGCGCGCCAGGTAGTCCAGGCCTGCCACCTGCGTTCCCACCTGGGATGCCATGGCGCGTGAGAGCTGCGCAGCACGCAAGCGAATCTGGTCTTGCGCACTGTTCAATTGCTCGGACTGTTCGTGCAGCAACTGCACCCAGTACATGGCGCAGGCCAGCAGCAGTACCAGCAAGGCGCCCCAGGTCCTGGCCGGCCCCTGCCAGCGTCTGGCTGGGGGAACCGGCTTGGGGCGCGCCTGGATCTGTGGGCTGTCGGATGCGGTCAAGGTCGTGGGGGCTTTCAGGGCTCGGCCTCTTCGCAAATTGTAATTAGACGTTACTAGCATCCTACACTGTGCTGTGCGGCTTCCGCTCGAAGCCGGGCCCTGGGGCGCGCCGGATTGGCGCAGACCCTTTGTTAAGATCCCGCGGTGCCGGCCCAGGCGGCGGGCCATCCCTTCCCAGCCCACCGAAGCCCCCAAGATGAATGAGCAATTGGCCCTCTTTCCGCTGACCCTGCGCTGGTTGCTGCTGGCCTGTGTGGTGGGTTTGTTGGCGGGCTCGGCCTCAGCCCTGTTTCTGGTCATGCTCGATGCGGCCACCCAATGGCGCGAGGCCCACCGCTGGATCGTCTGGGGCTTGCCCCTGGCCGGTTTTGCCGTGGGCTGGGTCTACCTGCGCGTGGGGCAACCCGTGGAGGCGGGAAACAACCTGCTGATCGACGAGATCCATGACCCGCGCCACGTGGTGCCGCTGCGCATGGCCCCCCTGATTCTCCTGAGTACGGTGATTTCGCACCTGTTTGGTGCCTCGGTCGGGCGCGAGGGCACGGCTGTGCAGATGGGGGGCTCGCTGGCCGACCAGCTCACCCGGCTGCTGAAGCTGGAGGCCGCCGAGCGCCGCATCGTGCTGATGGCGGGCATCAGCGCGGGCTTTGCCTCGGTCTTCGGCACCCCGCTGGCGGGCGCGGTGTTTGCCCTTGAAGTGCTGGCCATCGGTCGCCTGCGCCACGACGCCTTGTTGGCCTGTGCGCTGGCGGCCGTGGTGGGCGATCAGGTCACCACCTTGTGGGGCGTGCACCACACCCACTACGCCGCCGGCTTGATCCCGGCTCTGGGGGGCTGGAACGTGGTGGCCGTGCTGTTGGCCGGGGTGCTGTTCGGCCTGGTGGGCATGGTGTTTGCCAACGGCACGCATGCCTTGTCAGCCTGGTTCCGGCGTCACATTGCTTACGCGCCGCTGCGTCCGCTGCTGGGTGGCTTGCTGGTGGCGGCAGCCCTGTGGGGGCTGGATGCCTGGCGCTATGCCGGCCTGGGCATTCCAGTGATCGTCGAGGCTTTCCAACACCCCCTGGCGCCATGGGATTTCGCCGCCAAGATGGCCTTCACCATCGCTTCGTTGGGCAGCGGCTTCAAGGGTGGCGAGGTGACGCCGCTGTTCTACATCGGGGCCACGCTGGGCAATGCGCTGGCGCCGCTGCTGCACCTACCGCTGGGTTTTCTGGCCGCGCTGGGCTTTGTGGCGGTTTTTGCCGGTGCGGCCAACACCCCGCTGGCCTGCACTTTCATGGCCATGGAACTGTTCGGTGCCGACATCGGTGTCCATGCGCTGCTGGCCTGCGTGGCGGCCTATCTGTTTTCTGGCCACACCGGCATTTACCGCTCACAGCGGGTCGGGCAAGGCAAGTGGCGGCTACCCGTTCTGAAAAGCCTGCCTGAGGGGCTCAAGCTGGGTGATTTCAAGGCCTTGCGCCAGCGTCACAAGGCGCCGGCCGCCCCGGCTGATCCCCCGGCATCGCCGGACTGACCTCGGCGTCGGGTTTCAGCGCAGCAACGCTTGGCGTGATCCTGCCTGGGCCAGGGCCGGTGCCCCCTGGCGCAGTTTGAAGCGGCCCACCGTGTCGGCCAGGCGGGCCGCCTGCTCGCGCAGGCTCTGGGCCGCAGCCGCCGACTCTTCCACCAGCGCCGCGTTCTGCTGGGTCATCTGATCGAGCTGCGTGACCGAGGTGCTGACCTGGCGGATGCCGTTGGATTGCTCCACCGAGGCCGCCGTGATCTCGCCAATGATGTCGCTCACCCGCTGAACGCTGTTGACGATGTCCTGCATGGTGCTGCCCGCCTCTTGCACCAGGCGGGTTCCGTCGCTCACCTTCTCGACCGAGGTGCCGATCAGGCCCTTGATCTCGCGTGCGGCCTGGGCGCTGCGCTGGGCCAGGTTGCGCACCTCACCGGCCACCACGGCAAAGCCGCGACCCTGCTCACCCGCACGGGCGGCCTCGACGGCTGCATTCAAGGCCAGGATGTTGGTCTGGAACGCGATGCCATCGATCACACCGATGATGTCGTTGATCTTGCGCGAGCTCTGGTTGATCTCGTCCATGGTGGTCACCACCTTGGACACCACCTCGCCACCGCGCGCCGCCACCGAGGCAGCGGTGCTGGCCAACTGGTTGGCGGTGCTGGCGGCATCGGCCGACTGGTGCACCGTGGCGCTCAGCTGCTCCATCGCGCTGGCGGTGGACTGCAGGTGCGTGGCCGTGTCTTCGGTGCGGTGGCTCAGATCGGCGTTGCCCGAGGCAATCTCGCCCGTGGCGGTGGCGATGTGGTCGGCCACCTGGCGCACATCGAGCAGCGTGGTTTCCAGGGCGGTGCGCATGCTCGACAAGGCCTGCAGCAACTCGCCGGTCTCGTCGCCGCTGTGCACCTGGATCACGTTGCCAGACAGGTCCATGTTGGCGATCTTGTGGGCCACTTCGCGGGCATCCTGCAGCGGGCGGGTGATGCTCAGCGAGATGCGCCAGGCCAGCAGCGCCGCCAGCAGGATCGAGCCGGCGCACAGCACCGAGAGCAGGGTGGTGGCCTGGGTGCTGGCCGAGCGGATGCGCTCGCCCGCTTCGTCCAGGCGCTGGCGTTGCCGCGACAACAGCTCCTTGATCTTGCCGTCGGTGGCCGTGGACACCGGCATGTACTTGTCGTTGAACATCTGCTCGGCACCCGCGGCGTCGCCTGCGGCCTTGAGCTTGTTGATCTCGTCACGCACGGACAGGAAGACCTTGCGGTGCTCGCCGATCTCGGCAAACAGCTTCTTGTCGCCTTCGTCCACCAGGCGCTCCTTGATCTGCTGCTGCTGCACGCTCGACTGCTTGCTGCCTTCGATGGCGATGGCGCTGAACAGCGTGGCCAGGGCCGGGTCACTGCTTTTCACGGTGGCGGTGGTGCGCTGCACGGCGTTGGTGAAGTTGCGGTACCAGTCGCTGGCGATGCGTTCGACAGCCAGCGACTGGTCGAACATGGTGTTCATCTCCTGTGTGATGGCACGCAGCTTGAAGATGCCGTACAGCCCGCTGCAAAGAAACAGCGCCAGGATGAGGCAGAGCAGGGAGGCCAGCTTTTTGGCGATCGACAGGCGGGTGGTGAACATCGTGCAGGTTTGGGAATTGGAATGAAAAACGACCAGATCGTCCCGAGACGATCTGGCCGCTGCGTGGGGTGACTGGCGCGCACCAGTCCCCTAGGACGGCATGCACCAGGCAAGCAATCACCGTGCCGGGATATCGGTCTCGGTGTGGGCGCCGCGCCGAGGCCTCAGTCGAGCGAGATGCCCTGGTCCTTGATGATGCGGTGCCAGCGCACGGTTTCCTTGCGCAGCAGTTCAGTGTATTCGCGCGGCGTGTTGCCCACCGGTTCCACACCGAAATCGATCAGGCGCTGTTTGACTGCGGGCTGGGCGATGGCTGCCGCGATCTGCTTTTGCAGCGAGTTCACTACCTCGACCGGGGTGCCGGCCGGCGCCACCAGGCCCACCAGGGCTGCAGCCTCGACGTTCTTCAGGCCGATCTCGGCAAAGGTGGGCACATCGGGCAACTGCGGCAGGCGGGTCGGGTTGGCCACGGCCAGCGGGCGAACCTTGCCGGCTTTGATGAAGCCGGCGCCAGCGGCCATGTCAACCATCATGGCCGGAATCTGCCCGCCCACCAGGTCGGCCAGGGCCGGGGCGGCACCGCGGTAGGGGATGTGCACCAGGTGCAGCTTGGCCTCGACCTTGAGCATTTCCATGGCCAGGTGATGCGGGCTGCCGGCGCCGGCCGAGCCATAGTTGATGCTGCCGGGGCGGGCCTTGGCCTTGGCGATGAAGTCTTTGGCATCCTTGGCGTCCGAGCCCGGGCCCACCACCAGAATCATCGGAAAGCGCCCCATCAGCGTCACCGGGGCCAGGTCCTTGACCGGGTCGTACGACAGCTTGGAGTACAGCGCCGGGTTGAACACCATGGTGCCGTTGTCGGCCGACAGGATGGTGTAGCCATCGGGCGCCGAGCGCACCGTTTCGACCGCGCCGATGGCGGTGTTGCCGCCGGGCTTGTTGTCGATCACCACCGTCTGCCCGCTGCTGGTCGCCCAGGCCTGGCTGATGGTGCGGGCCAGAAAGTCAGAGCCACCCCCTGCAGGGTAGGGCACGATCCAGCGCACGGGCTTGTTCGGGTAATTGGCCTGGGCCAGGGTGGGCGCGGCCTGGAGGCCCAGCAGAACAGGCAGGGCCAGCAGGCAGGCACGGACGAATTTTTTCAAGTGGGGGCTCCGAAAGGCAGTTTGTGGGTTCTCAATGGTCAATGCGTAAGAATACTTCGCAATGCGTAATTTTCTGCTAGGGCTTTCACCAGGGGGCCGGAGGCCTCTGGCCGGGGGCTGCGCCTGCCCATAATGGCGTGTTGCCCTCCCACAGCCAGGAACCCATTGATGAGTGAAGACCCGAGCCCACCCCGCACCCCCGAGCGACGCCAGCGCGTGCAGTCGGCCGAAATGGGCATGGGCATCCTGAAGGCGTTGGCCCGCCTGGGGGGCACCGCCAGCCTGACCGCTGTGGCGACGGCCGTGGACGAAAGCACCGCCAAGGTGCACCGCTACCTCGCCAGCCTGATCCAGGAAGACCTGGTGGTGCAGGACAGCAGCAGCCAGCACTACCGCCTGGGGCCTGAGGCCATCCAGATCGGCCTGGCGGCGATGCGCCAGAACGACCCTGTGCGCCGCAGCGAGCCGGCTCTGATCCGCCTGCGCGATGAATTGGGCGTGACCTGCTTCCTGGCCATCATGGGCAATCTGGGCCCCACCATCATGCGGTTCGAAGAGCCGCTGCTGCCCGTCACCATCAATGTGCGTGCGGGCTCGGTGCTGCCCGCCCTGTGGTCGGCCACCGGGCAGGTGTTTCTGAGCACGCTGGACGACGCAGCGCAGTGGCGCCGCCTGCAGGACGAACTGGCCCAGGCCAGCTCTGAGCAGCGTGCCCGCCTGGGCGTGCAGACCCTGGATCAATTGCGCGATCAGGTGCGGCTGCAAGGGTGTGCCATCGCACGCGATTCGCTGCTGCCCGGCATCAGCGCGGTGGCGGCGCCCATCACCGACTACAGCGGCCGGGTGGTGGCGGTGCTGACCGCCCTGGGCGCCACCGGGGGTTTTGACCCCGGCCTGAAGGGCCCGATTGCGCCGCTGGTGCTGCGCGAGGCCCGTGCCATCAGCCTCAGTTTGGGGACGCTGACGGCGGGGTGAATCCTTGCGAGGGGGGCAGAAGGGTCCCTGCCGCGCAGGCCCGGGCCGGGGCCTGTTCGGTCAGAAGCCGCTCAGTTGACGGCGGCGATGCAGGGCCACGCCAGCCACCATCAGGCCGGCCAGGGTCATCATGGCCCATTCGGAGAGGGTGGGGACAGGGGTGTTGCTCACCGGGTCGGCGGTGATGGTCACGGTGAACGTGACCGCACTGAAGCCACTGGCAATGCCGTTGGGCGCGTTGGAAATCTGGGTGCCGCTTTCCACGCCGTCGCCACCGTAGGTCCGGATCGACTTGCCCGCCACATTCACGGTGATGTCTGCACTGGTGATGGCCCCGGTGGCGTCTGTGTTCACGCGATCAAATGTATAGCTTGTGGCATTGGCCTTGGTGATCGTCAGCCCGCCCGATGCACCGTCGCTGAAGCTGAAAGACTGCACCAGGGAGGTGATGTTGGTGTTCGTGAGGTTGGCCTCCAGGGGACTGCTCAGCGTGAAGGACCCCGTCACGAACATCGTATTGTTGTAGAGGAGCGTCGCATAGCTGTTGTAGGTCCCACTGGTCCCGCTGTAAGTCGCTGTGGCCCAGCTTGAAGAAGCCATGCAGCAGGCGATGACCAGGGTCCAAAAATTTTTCAACACGTTGAGCTTTCCTTCAGGCACTCGGCAATTGCAAGGACAGGCCCGGGACGGATGTCCTGGCGCCCGGTTCATTCGCCCAGCGTCCAGCACCCACCGGCGGCCCTCCATCGGGGCCGCCGGCAGCACTTTTCTCCCTGAGCACCACGCCATTGTTCGGATCAAGCGTTGATAAAGCGTTGAAAGCAAAAAGGCCCTTCAACGAAGGGCCTTGGGGAAGGGCGGTGGCGGCTCGGATCGTCAGAGTTCAAGCACCAGCTGCCCGCCGCAGGCGCGCGAGCAGCACACCATCATGCGGTCTTGGGCTTCGCGCTCGCTGCGGGTCAGCACCACGTCGCGGTGGTCGATCTGGCCACCCAGCACCCGCACCTCGCACGAGCCACACAGGCCTTCGCCACAGTCGCTTTGCACGTCGATGTTGGCGGCGCGCAACACCGACAACACGGTCTGGTCGGCGGGCACCGGCAGGGTCAGGCCCGAATCTTTCAGCACCACTTCGAAGGCGTGTTCGCGGCTCGGGTCCAGCTGGGTGGCCTGGGCGTGGAAGTGCTCGGTGTGCAGGCTGTCTTCGGGCCAGTGCGCACCGGCCTCGGCCAAGGCCTGCAGCAGGCGCTCGGGGCCGCAGGCATACAGCTGCGTGCCGGGGGTGGGGCTGCGCAGCAAGGCGCTCAGGTCCAGGCGCTGGCCTTCGTCGCTGGCGTGCACCTGCAATCGCTGGCCATGCTCGGCCTGCATCTCGGCCAGGTAGGCCATGTGCTGGCGTGAACGCCCGCAGTAGTGCACCTGATAGTCCATGCCGAGTGCTGAGGCGCGCCGGGCCATGGCGCGGATCGGGGTGATGCCGATGCCCCCGGCCAGCAGGATCACGCGCTGGGCGCCTTCGTCAAAACGGAAGTGGTTGCGCGGGCCGCGGATCTTCAGACGCTCGCCCACGCGCAGTTGCTCGTGCAGCCAGGCCGAGCCGCCGCGGCTGGCCGGGTCGCGCAGCACCGCGATTTCGTACACCGCGGCCTCGGCCGGGTCGCCGCACAGCGAGTACTGGCGTGACAGGCCGGTGCTGCCGCACGCCACGTCGATGTGGGCGCCGGGCGTCCAGCGCGGCAGGGGCTGGCCATCGACCGAGCGCAGGCGCAGGCGCAGCGTGTCGGCGCTCAGGGGGGTGATGCTCTCCACCTGCACCGGCCGCGCAATGGCGTGGCGCGAGGGCTCACCGATGCGCACCGGCTGCAAGACCTCGTGCACTTCGGGGCGGTGGTGTTCGGGGTTGGCGGCCGGGTCCCATTCCACCCACAGGTGCTCGGGGCCGCGGAACGAGGTGTTGGCCACATAGCTGAAGCGCTGCTCGGCCAGACGCATGTGGGGCAGGCGGCGGGCAAATTCGTCGATGAAGATCTGCAGCTCCATGCGGGCCAGGTTCTTGCCCATGCACTGGTGGGCGCCATAGCCAAAGGTCAGGTGTTCGCTGGCGTCGTCGCGCCGGATGTCGAACAGGTCAGCATCGGCAAAGCGGCGTTCGTCGTGGTTGGCCGAGGCCATCACGATCAGCAGCTTGCTGCCCGCCGGGATGTCGATGCCACCCACCTGAACGTCCCGCGTGGCCAGGCGCCGCCAGGCAGCCACCGAGCCGTTGTGGCGCAGGCATTCTTCCACCGCGCTGGGGATCAGGCTGCGGTCTTCGCACAGCTCGCGCCAGGCGCTGGGGTGCTGCAGCAGCAGCTTCAGCGCGTTGGCCGTGGCGTTGGCCGTGGTCTCGTGGGCCGCCACGATGCCCGCCATCATCATCGAGTGCAGGTACGAGTCGGTCACCACGTCGGGGTACTCGGCCTGCTTGCGGATGCCGTATTTCATCCAGCCCGGGCCGCTGGGGTCTTGCCGCATCTTGTCCAGGATCTTGCCGGCCAACTGCCAGAAGTTGCCCACCGCATGCGCCACCTTCACCTGCTCTTCAGGCCGCGGGCGGCCCCAGGTGTTCACCGTGTGGGCAATGGAGAACTGGCGCAGCTGGTCCATGTCCTCTTCGGGCACACCCAGAAAGTGCAGGGCGATGGTCAGCGGCACCTCCCACAGCATCTGATCGACCAGGTCGGCACGGCCATCGTTGATGAAGCGGTCGATGTATTCACGCGTCACCCGCCGCACCAGGGGCTCGTGGTGCTTCAGGGCCTCGGGCGTGAAGGGCTCCATCAGCACGCGGCGGCGTGCCATGTGGGCGGGTTCGTCTTCGTTCACCAGGGTGCGGTTCATGGCGTAGCCGTACTGGGCCAGCACGGCGTTGGCCTCGTCACCGGTGGGGGTGATCTTCTCCAGCGCGATCGAGGGGCTGAAGGTCAGGTTGTCGCGGAACACCGCTTTGATGTCGTCATAGCGCGTCACCACCCAGTAGCCCAGCTGCGGGCTGAAGAACACCGGCTCCTGCTCGCGCGCCCAGCGCAGGTACTCGGGCGGATCTTGCTGGTAGCCGTCAGAAAAGGGGTCGAAGGCGGCTGCTCCAGGGCTCACCGGGCACGGGGTGGGCGAGCGCTGGCCCAGCAGCGCGGCGTGGTCGATGGGGCAGCGGGCGGCAGGGGCCGCAGTGTCTTGGGGGGTGGTCATGGCGCCGTGGGTGTTTTGAATAGCGTAAATATAGTCCGCAATGCGTAATCAATGAGGCGTGGAAACCCTGAGAGAGCAGTGCCCGTAGCGATGCTGGGGTCTTGTTGGAACCGGTGATTTTTAAAATGTAATATAAATGCATCTTTAAAAGGAAGCCTTCATGCTCGACACCCAGACCCGCACCCTCGTCAAAGCCACCGCCCCCGTGCTCAAGGAGCATGGCGTGGCGCTGACCCGCCACTTTTACGCCCGCATGTTCGAGCACAACCCCGAACTCAAAGCCATCTTCAACCAGGGCCACCAGCGCTCGGGCGCCCAGCAGCAGGCCCTGGCCATGGCGGTGGCGGCCTATGCCGAGCACATCGACAACCCGGGGGTGCTGGCCCCGGTGCTGCAGCTGATCGCGCACAAGCATGTGAGCCTGGGCATCCGCCGCGAGCACTACGCCATCGTCGGCAAACACTTGCTGGCCTCGATCCGCGAGGTGCTGGGCGCCGAGGCCGCCACCGACGAACTGATTGCCGCCTGGGCCGCCGCCTACGGGCAACTGGCCGAGCTGCTGATCGGCATGGAAGAGGGCCTGTACCAGGCCGCCGCCACCCAGCCCGGCGGCTGGACGGGCTGGCGCGGCTTTCGCGTGCAGCGCAAGGTGGCCGAGAGCGAAGAGATCACCTCGTTCTACCTGGTGCCCGCCGATGGCGGCCCGGTGCCCGGCTTTGTGCCGGGCCAGTATGTGAGCGTGCGCGTGCCCGTGCCCGAGCTGGGCCTGCACCAGCCGCGCCAGTACAGCCTGTCGGCCGCGCCGGGCGAGCAGGCCCTGCGCATCTCGGTCAAGCGCGAAGCCGGGCAGGGCGGCGAGGCGGCCACGCCTGCCGGCATGGTGTCGAACGTGCTGCACACCCAGATCCAGCAGGGCGACCTGATCGACGTGGCCCCACCCATGGGCGACTTTGTGCTCGATGATCAGGCCCAGGCGCCTGCGGTACTCATCAGCGCCGGCGTCGGCATCACCCCCATGATGGCGATGCTGGAGCACCTGGTGCAGCGCGCCCCGCAGCGCACCGTGCACTTTCTGCACGCGGCGCGCCACGGGGGTGCCCATGCCTTCGGCGCCCGGGTGCGCGAGCTGGCCGCTCGGCACCGTGCCCTGAAGGCGCGCATCCACTACGAGCACCCACGTGCGCAAGACCAGCTCGGCCAGCATTACGACCAGGCCGGCCGCATCGAGCTGTCGGTCGAGCAGGTCAGTGCCTTGGGCGCCGGCTCGCAGTACTACCTGTGCGGCCCGCGCGGCTTCATGCAGGCGCAGCGCCAGGCCTTGCAGGCGGCGGGTGTGCCGGCAGCCCACATCCATGCCGAGGCCTTTGGCACCGGGGGTGTCTGAACGCGTTATGCTGCCTGGGCCCTCTTACCACGTGCCACCATGCAGCTCACGCACTTCACCGACCTGGGCCTGCGCGTTCTGATGTACCTCACCCATCAGAAGCGCGACACCCCTGCCACCATCACAGAAATCGCCCAGCAGTTCGAGGTGTCACGCCACCACCTGGTCAAGGTGGTGCACTTCATGGGCCAGAACCAATGGCTGGCCACCACCCGGGGCAAGGGGGGCGGGCTGGCCCTGGCCCGGCCATTGCACGAATACCGCCTGGGTGAGGTGATCCAGAGCCTCGAAGGCGTCACCCAGATGATCGATTGCGCCGACCCCCCCTGCGCCCTGGCTGGGCGCTGTCTGCTCAAGGGCATGCTCGACCAGGCCCAGCAGGCTTTCTTTGCCAGCCTCAATCAATACACCCTGGCTGACATGGTGGCCGCACCCACCGGTGAGGCCATCGTGCGCCTGGTGGCGCGCTCGGTGCCGGCCGCGGCCTGATCAAAGATCGCGCGCCCACACCTGGCCCACCAGGTCTTTGCCAAAGCTGTGGTGCTTTTCCTCTTCGATCAACTCAAAGCCGGCGGCCTGGTAGATGCGGCGGGCTGACACCAGGATGTCGTTGGTCCACAGCACCATGCGCCGGTAACCCTGCGCTCGCGCAAAGCGCAGGCATTCATCCACCAGTCTGCGGCCCAGGCCCAGGCCGCGAGCGCTGGCATCCACGTACAGCATGCGCAGCTTGGCGGTGTCATCGTCTTGCTTGACCACGAACACCGAGCCCACCACTTCGCCCTCGCTCTCGGCAATCCAGCAGCGCTCGCGGGTGGCATCGAAGGTCTTCACGTACTGTCCCACGATCTCGGCCAGCAGGCCCTCAAAGGTCCAGTCCCAGCCATATTCGTGCGCGTACAGCTCGGCCTGCTTCTGGATCACGACGCCCAGGTCGCCCGGGCGCGGGTCGCGCAGGATGAAGGCCTTGGGGGCCGCATTCACGTCGCCCAGCAGGCGCCGCACCTGGGCCATGGCGCCCACCAGGCGAGTCTGATCGGCCTCGCTCAGGGGCCGCAGCAGGGCGGCCACCTCGGCGCCCGAGGCCGCTTCCAGCTCGGCAAACACGCGGCGGCCCTCGTCGGTCAGGCGCAAGGCCAGGCGTTTGCCGTGGTCGGGCGACGCCTCCCGCTGCACCAGCCCGCGTTCTTCCAGACTGTTGATGAGTCGGCTCAGGTAGCCCGGGTCCATGCCCAGGTCGCGCCCCAGTTGCGCGGCCGAGGCCGGCGCCTGCGCCGGCGCGTGGGCCATTTCGTACAGCAGGCGCAACTGCGGCAGGCTGTAGTCCGAGTGCAGCACCCGGTCACCCAAGGCCCCCACCAGACGGGTGTGAAAGCGGTTGAACTGACGCACGGCCACGATGCGGTCGGGAAGGATGTTGGGGAGGGTGCTCATGATGGGTGATGCTTAGGGCTTGATCATGTTGCCAAAAGCAACAAATTGAGTCAAGCGCCCCGGCTGGGGCCCACTCATTGTTGGCTGGGCGGGGCGTCGGGCTCGCCATCGGCCCGCGGGGGGGCCGTCAGGGGCAGTCGAAAGCTGAAGCAGGTGCCTTCACCCAAGGTTGAACTCACCTCCACCTGGCCGCCCAGCAGGCCTGAAACCAGTCCAAAGACGATGCTCAGGCCCAGCCCGGAGCCGCCCTGGCCCAGGCGTGTGGTGAAGAAGGGGTCAAAGATCCGGGCCAGGTTCTCCGGCGCCACACCGGCGCCATCGTCGCGCACCTTGAGCAACACCTCGGTGCCTTCCTGCCGGGCCCACAGGGTCAGCAGGCCGCCGCGCTCGCCAAAGGCATGGATCAGGGCGTTCTCGTACAAATTGCCCACGATCTGGCTGATGGCGCCGGGGTGGCTCTCCATGCGGATGCCGTCCGGTATGTCGATGGCGTAGCGGGACGGGCCATGTTTGTGCACCACCGAGATCGTGGTCAGCGTCTCGCTGACCAGCTCTTTCAGATCAAAGCTGCGCCGGCGCAGGCTGGTCTGATCCACCGCCATCTGCTTGAAATCCTGCACCAGTTCGGCCGCACGGTTCAGGCTGCCCAGGGCGATGCCGATGCCTTCGTCCAGATGGCCCACAAACTGATCCAGCTGGGCGCGTGTCAGGCCCTTGGCCAGCGTGCCCTTGAATGCGCGGCTCTGGTCGGCCATGGTGCTCAGCACCAGCACGCCGTTGCCGATCGGGGTGTTGAGCTCGTGGGCCACCCCGGCCACCAGGGCCCCCAGCGAGGCCAGCTTCTCGGTCTGGATCAGCCGCTCTTGCGTTTGGCGCAGGTGGTCCATGGCCCCTTGCAATTCAGCATGGGCCTGGCGCACTTCTGCGGTGCGGGTGTTGACCCGTTCTTCCAGTTTCTCGACCGAATGGGCCAGCGAGGCCCGCATGAAATCGAGCTGCTGGGCCAACCCCCCGAATTCGTCAGGGCGCAGCACCGGCAAGGCGGTCTGCAGGTCACCGGCCGAAATCCCTGCTGCACTGCTGCCCAGGCGCGACAGCGGGCGCAACACCCGCCGGTGCAGCCACAGCCCGATCAGCAGCGACGAGGCCACCAACTGGCAGCCCACCACCCCGGCCAGCACCCAGGCCGAGTTCCAGGCCTCCTCCTGGGCCGAGGTCGTGGCATACGACAGGCTGACCTCTCCCAGGCGTTCACCGTCCTTGTCGATCGTGCGGTTGACCTCGATGCGGCTGCCTTTGGCCGGGTTGGGGTGCTGGAACGACAGCAAAAGCTCGCCATCGGCATCGCGCACCTCGACCGACACGATCGAGGGGTCGGCCACCACCGCCCTCACCAGAGGCCAGCCCGTGTCGATGGCCACGTTCCACAAAGGCAGCACCAGGCCGGCCTTGAGCAGATCGGCAAACTGCTCGGCCCGGGCCCGGGCATTCACCTCGACCGCCTTTTGCAGGTTCAGGCTCAGCAGGATCAAGGTGGCCGCAGCCGCTGGGATCAGCAGGGCCAACAACAACACCACGAACAGGGGCCGACGCAGGCTTTTGCGGGGCGCGGCGGCAGGGGCCTGGGCCGGATCCAGTGTTTGGCGTACGGTCATGGCGACGATGGCCGGATCGGCGTGCGCAGACGCGTCCGCACCAGTCGGTGCGTATCCGGTACCAGAGCCTGTGGTGGAGACATCGGCAAATTGTTGCCCCCCGGCCCAGTGCGGTCAATCGGTGTTGCCAGGGGCTGCCTGCGTCGGGATGATTTTGATCAAACAGGCCGGCCTTGGCGTTTGCCCCTGCTTGTCAAATGGGGCGCCGCGGCGTTGAATGGCAAGGCCATCGGATGCCGTGTTCCACGGTAGGGGCTCTTGCAGATCCTGTCAGCCAGTCAGCAACACCCGATCCAGCCATGAACCTTGTCGCTTCTTCTTTGGCATTGCTGCTCATGCTCGGTGGCATGGGCAAAGCCTTGGCCGCCGGTTTCCTGCTGCGTGTGGCCGTGCAAGAGGGCTCCGCCCCCAAATACCTGGTGGGCCCGCCCGGCAAAGGGGGGGCTTCGGTCGGCGGGCTGTGCCCCGATATCCTGCGCGCCATTGAAGGCGTCGACCCCGAAATCCGCTTCGAGATCGACCCCACCCCCACCCCCCTGCGCCGCATCGAGAAATCCCTCGACGAAGGCCGCCTCGATGTGCTCTGTGCCTTGCTCGAAACCCCCAGGCGCCACCAGATCGCGCACCGCCTCGCCACGCCGGTGTACTCTGTGCGCGAGCGCCTGGTGGCCCTGCGTGACGATGCCAGCAGCCCCAAGGGCTTCGATGAGCTGGCCCGCAGCGGCGGCCTTGTGGCCACCCAGGCCGGGGCCAGCTATGCCGACAAGCTGCGCGAGCATGGCGTGGCGGTGGATGAGACCGACACGGTGGTCGCGCTGCGCAACATCGTGCGGCGCCGGGTGCGCTACTACTATGGCAACGAACTCACCTGCGTCTACTACATCAAGGCCGGGCACATGAGCGCCGAACTGGGCCTGGTGCCAGGGGTGATGGGCGAAACGCCCAGCCACTTCTGGGCCGGCAAGCACCTGGAACCTGCCCTGGTCAAGAGGCTGGACGCAGCCTTGTTCAAGCTCAAGCGCAATGGGTCCCTGGAGCGCATCTACAACCGCTACGCCGAGATGCGTTGAGGGGGCTTGCTTCGACAAGGGAGACCACACATGGAGCACAGTCAGACCCCGCCGGCACCCGGCCCTCGGCACGGCTTTCTCCTCTTCAGCAGGGGCATGCTGCTGCATGCGCTGGCGCTGGCCTTGCTGGCCGCCCCGGTCTTGCTCGCACCCGCCCAGGCGGCCTGCACCCGCCTGCGCATCGGGGCCGACCCGGCCTACCCACCCTTGCACTGGTACGACGGCCACCAGATGCAAGGCGCCAGCGTCGACATTGCCAGGCGCGTGCTCGATGAGCTGCACATCCCCTACGAAGTCCGCTACCAGGGGCCATTCACCCGCATCATGAAGCTGGCCGAGCGCGGCGAAATCGACATGGTCGCCACGCTCAAGAAAACCCCCGAACGCGAGCAGTTCCTGCTGTTTCCCAAGACCGCGGCCTTGTCCAACCCGGTGGCCGTTTTCCAGTCCCGCGAACGCGCCTTCGCCTTTCAGGCCCGGCAAGACCTGATCGGTCACCGCGGCGGCATCACCCGCGGCAACCGCTTCGGTGCCGATGTGGACGACTTTGCCAAGGCATCGCTCGACATCGAGGAGGCCGACACGCCAGAAAGCAATTTCAACAAGCTCAAGGTCGGGCGCATTGACTACTTTCTGACCGGCTACTTTGTGGGCATGGCCTATCTCCTCAAGCGCAGCGATGAGGCCAGTTTCGTGGTCCCCTCCACCTACCTGGCCGACACCCCCAACTACCTCGCGCTCACGCTCAAGGGGGCTTGCGCCGACAAGCTCGAGGCCATCGACGCCAAACTGCTCCAGCTCAAAAAAAGCGGCGTGCTCGACGAGATCATCAAGGCCAACCTGGCGCGCTGGCGCACCAGCTCACTGGCTCGCGAGGCGCCCTGAGCCGGTGGCCCTAGGCCACGGATTGCAGCGTGCCCGCCAGCGCCAGTGGCTCGAACACGTCCAGCGGCACCGGTCGGCTGAACAGATAACCCTGGTAGGCATGGCAGCCGATCTGTTGCAGAAAGCGCTGCTGCGCCAGCGTTTCCACGCCTTCTGCAATCACCGGCAGATCCAGGCTCTGGGCCAGGGTGACGATGGTCTTGGCAATGGCCGCATCGTGCGCGTCGTCAAGCATGTCACGCACAAAAGATTGGTCGATCTTGAGCTGGTTCAGGGGCAGTCGCTTCAGGTAGGTCAGCGATGAGTAGCCGGTGCCGAAATCATCCAGCGAAAAACCGATGCCATGCCCCTGCAGCGTTTGCATGGTGGCGATGATCTCGTCCACGTCATGCACCAGCAGGCTTTCGGTCAGCTCCAGCTTCAGCCGGCGCGGGTCGGCCCCCGTGTGCTGCACCACTTCCAGCACCATGGCCACAAAGCCGGGGTCGCGAAACTGCTTGGCGCTCATGTTCACCGCCAGGCTCAGTTGCCCCAGGCCAGGCCGGCCGGCCCAGCAGGCCAACTGCTCGCAGGCAGCCTGCAGCACCCAGCGCCCCAGCGGCACGATCAGCCCGCTGTCCTCGGCCAGACCGATGAAGTCGCCCGGCGGCACCAGCCCGCGTTCGGGGTGCTGCCAGCGCACCAGCACTTCGGCGCTCAGCAACTCGCTGGCGCTGTTCACCTGGGGCTGGAAATGCAGCACAAACTGCTGTTGTTGCAAGGCCCGGCGCAGGTCGTCCTCGATTTCTGCGCGGTGTTTCACCACCGCTTCCATGGCCGGGTCAAAAAAGCGCACGGCCTGGCGCCCCGCATCCTTGGCGCGGTACATGGCCAGGTCGGCCTGTTTCATCAGCTCGTCCATCGAGGTGCCCTGGCCCAGAAACAGCGTGGCTCCCAGGCTGGCACTGCTGTGGTGCACGAAGCCCCTCAAGGTGTAGGCCCGTGTCAGCGATCTCAGCAGGCGCTCGGCAATCGCCTCGGTGGCGCTGGCCGCGTCGCGTGCGGTCTCGCCCAGGCCGCCCAGCACCATCACAAACTCATCGCCGCCGATGCGGGCCACCGTGTCATCGGGGTGCACCCCTTGCCGCAGGCGGTCGGCCACCTGTTGCAGCAGCAGGTCACCCATGTCGTGGCCCTTGGTGTCGTTCAGCGTCTTGAAGTGGTCCAGGTCGATGAACAGCAAGGCCGCGTACTGGCCGGTGCGTTGGCTGATGGCCTGCGTCTGGCGCAGCCGGTCCAGCAGCAGCACCCGGTTGGGCAGGCCGGTGAGCTGGTCGAAGAACGCCAGGTTGTTGATCTGCGCGGCCGAGCGCCGGTGCTCGGTGTCGGCGGCCAGCAACTGGCGCTGCGTTTCGGCCAGCCAGCCCAGCACGCTGTGCTGCAGGGCCGGCTCCACAGGGATGGGCTCGTCAAAATCTCCCCGTCCCAGGCGTTCGATCTGGCGGTGGATGTCCTCCAGTTTGCCGCCCAGCGTGTGGCGCAGGGCCCGGTAGGTCTGCCACAGCGTGAAGCCCAGCAGCAGGCCCACGCCCGCGAACACCCAACGCACCAGCACCGCAAAGTGCGCGGCCTCCCGCACGGCTTGCGTGGTGCGCAACTCCACCATCTCCTGAAACTCGGCAATCGGCCGCATGATGCGGGCCTTGGCCTCGTGGTAGGCCGCGTCATGCAGCATCGCGATGGCGCGCAAGCGGCGCGCCGCCACATCGCCACCAGACGCTTCAATGAGCACCATCGCTGCCAATTCGGTGCCGGTCAGCGCGTCCGAGTTGGCCTTGGCCTCGGCCAGCTTGGCGAACTCGGCCTGCGTGAAGTGGGCCTGTTCCATCAGGGTCAGCAGGGGCACAGCAGCACCTGCGGCCCGTGGCCGGGGCCCGTCACCCAGAATCAGATCCCAGTAGACATTGCGGTAGTCGAGTGGCCGGGGGCTGTGGCCGTCGCGGATGGCCAGAATCTCCATGTAGTACTTCTGATACACCAGATCGCCCGTCGCCACATAGGTGCGCACCATGCGCGTCAGGTCGTCCGACGATTGCCGCAACTCCGAGGCCAGCCCCAGCGACTCCAGACGCTCTTCGTTGGCCTGGTCGATCGCCTTCTCGGCCTGCACGTAGTACACGAACAGACCCACAAAAAGCAGCGACATCAGCACCGTGATCCACAACGACTGGTGGAGTCGGGTCAGGGCCGGGTGGCCAGTGGCGGCAGAAAGTGGTTTCATGGCGTGGCGGTTACAGAATGTAGCAAGAATGTGACCCGCCACTGAAGACATGGCGCAAGGCCAGGTGCCGCAGTCGTGCAGCGCGCAACAAGGGGTTTTTGCGCGGCATACTCATCTGGCTCGCATTTTGCGTACGGCCTGTACCCTCCCTGCAGGCCCACTCAAGGACTCCGCCCCTCATGCAACGACGTCATCTGCTCACTCTGGCTGCAGCCGCAGCCGCCAGCCAGGCCCCGGCCTTTGCCGACACCCGGCCGCTGCGCCTGGTGGTGCCTTTCCCGCCCGGTGGGGCCACCGACATCACGGGGCGCGCCATCAGCGAGCCGCTGGCGCGGCTGCTGGGGCAGCCCGTGGTGGTCGACAACAAGGGCGGGGCAGGGGGCTCGATCGGCATGGCTGAAGTGGCCCGCGCGGCGCCCGATGGCCTCACCCTGGCCGTGGCCACCGTGTCCACCCACGGTGTCAACCCGGCGGTCTACAAAAAACTGCCCTACGACCCCATCAAAGATTTCGCACCGGTCACCGAACTGGTCAAGGCCCCGGGCGTGCTGGTGGTCAACGCCGGCTTGCCAGTGAAGGACTACGCCGAGTTCCTGCGTTACCTCAAGGCCAATCCCGGCAAGCTTTCGTACGCCACGCCGGGCACCGGCACCATCGGCCACATGTGGGGCGAGCTGTTCAAGAGCGCCACCGGCACCTTCATGCTGCACATCCCCTACCGCGGAGCCGGCCCCGCACTCAACGATGTGGTGGGCGGGCAGGTGATGGTCTACTTCGACCAGGTGGCGGCTTCGCTGCCCCACATCCAGTCGGGCAAGCTGCGTGCGCTGGCGGTGTCGTGGAACAAGCGCCTCGAGGTGCTGCCCAATGTGCCCACCTACGGTGAGTTGGGCCTCAATGTGTGCAACGAACCCTCGTGGTTTGGCCTGGTGGCCCCGGCGGGCACCCCCAAGGCCGCCATTGTTCGCGTGCAAGAGGCCGTGGTGCGGGCCCTCAAAGAGCCTGCGGTGCGCGAGCGCCTGGCCGCCCAGGGCCTGTTTGCCACCGGCACCAGCCCCGAAGAGTTTGGCGCCGAGATCAAGTCCGAGATTGAGAAGATGCAGCGCGTCAGCGCCTACGCCAAGATCACGCTAGACTGAACAAACACCCACGGTGCAGGTTTCAGGGCTGGAGAAGGCTCCAGCCCCCGGAATCCGCCGTGGCACGGGCCCGTTTCTCGCAGACGCGACCGTTCAGTGGCACGTTGTGCCCTCTCATATACTGCGGAATTACCTGCCGCTCCACCATGAACCTCTCCCCAGCCCGGCGCAGTTTGCTTGTTCCCGTCTGCCGTTGGCTGGGGCGGCGTGCCGTGCTGGTCGGTTGGTTGGGCGGTGGGCTGCTGGCCAGTGTTGTGGCGGCCCTGATCGCCTGGGGCGCCTTGCAGGTGCGGGTGCAGACCATCGACCAGGGCCACGCCAAATTGCTGCAGCGCATGCACGCATTGCAAGACAACGTGCGGTTGATGCTGGATGTGCTCAACGCCTCATACAGCCCCGAATGCACGCCCGACAACCTCGGCCTATTGCGGGTGCTGCTGCTCAAGAACCGCGACGTGCGCGAGATCGGCCTGCTCGATGAGCAGGGGCGCCTTTTCTGCAGCACGGTCTCGGGCCTGCTGCCCCAGCCCAGGCCGCACACCACCCAGGGCATCGATGGGTCGGTGGGCCGTTACCTGCTGAACACCCCGCTGCAGCTTTACGCTCCGCAGGCCCCCGCCGACCTGTGCGGCACCGTGATCGAACGTGGGCGCTTCCAGGTGTTGATCGACGACAACCCCACGCACGAGGTGTTCGTCCAATACGCCGACGGCGTGTGGGCCGGCAATGTGCACCAGCGCCGCCGGGCCTATGTGGGTGCGCGTGGCGCCCAGACCGACGCGATGGCCTCGCTGGACACCCCACACGTCAGCTTCGATTGGCCGCAGCGTGTGTGGCGCGTGACCAATTCGGTGCCCGGGGTCAGTCCGATCTCGGTGCAGTCGGTGCTGGGCCTGGGTGATCTGGCCCAGCGCCACCCCTGGATCGGGGCCGGCTATGTGCTGCTGTGCGCCGTGCTCGGCTGGCTGGCCGGGGCGGCCCTGGCCCGGTTGGGGCGTTACCTGAGCTCCATGGAGTTCCTGATCCGCCACCTGTGCCAGCCGGCCAATGTGGTGTGCCACTACCAGCCCATTCTCGAGCTGGCCACCGGGCGCGTGATCGGCTGCGAGGTGCTGGCCCGCCTGCAAGACGGCCAAAGCCTGCTGTACCCCGACCAGTTCATCCCGGCGCTCACCCAGCAGCATCTGGGCTGGCGCTTTGATGCAGCCGTCAGCCGCCATGCCTTGCTTGAGCTGGGCGCAGCCCTGCCGCCGCAGACCCACTTCTCGGTGGCCCTCAATTTCTTTCCGCAGAACCTGCGCCGCGATCTGATCCTGCCGCACCTGACGTCCGCCCTTTACGACAGCGGACGCAGCGACCTGCGCATCGAGCTCGAGGTGACCGAGTACGACTTCTCCAGTGCCCTGGTGCCCGAACTGGCCCGCCTCAAGGCCGACGGTTTTGCCATCTCGATCGACGACTTCGGCACCGGGTACTCCAACCTGGGCATCGTCAAGCGCGTGGCACCCGATTACCTGAAGATCGACAAATCCTTTGTCTTCGAGATGGCCGACGCCACCATCCGCTCCACCCTGATCCCCGAGATCATCGCGATCGCCAAGGCCATCGGCAGCGAAGTGATCGCCGAAGGCATCGAAACCGCAGAGCAGGCCCGGCAACTGTGCGAAATGGGCGCCCGCTACGGGCAGGGCTACCACTTTGCCAAGCCCATGAAGCTCGACGACTTTCTGCTCTACCTGGCGCAACAGCCCGCGCCAGCCTGAGCCGATCAGCGCTGGCTGGCTCCCCGATCTATCCCCGCCTTTTCTGGACAAGCCTGTGGACAAGCCGTGTGCCGTGGCAGGAACAGTGCGTCAAGTGTTTGATTTGCAAAGGCAATTGTTACGCTGCTCAAAAAAGCATCAGCGCTGTTTTGTCTGTTGGGCGCGCTCCCCCAGGCTCAGCACCGCCGCATCCAGCAGCAGCACGGCCAGCAAGGCCCCGCCGGCCAGCGGGAACAGCAGACAGGCCGGCAGCAGCCAGGCCAGCAGGCGCCAGTACCGCGGCGATGTGCCCTCCAGCCGGGGCACGCCCAGGCGCCCGGCCGGCCGGCGCCACCACCACATCAACGGCGCCGCCAGGCACAGCAGTGCCACCACGGCGCACACCAGCAGCAGGCCCCATTGGTTGGCCCAGCCCCACTGCTGCCCCAGGTGCACATTGATGCCCCATTCCATCCAGCGCCCGGCGGCGCCGTAGTCGGGCCAGGCCATGTCCAGCAACACCTCGCCGCTGTAGGCATCGAGGTGCACCACGCGCTGGCGGCTCAGGTCGGCCGGGTACACCGACGCGGTCCACACCCCGTGCGGCCCGTTGGGTGCACTCAGGCTCAGCCCGGGCGCCAGGTTCAGGGCCTGCACCCGGGGCCAGATCTGGGCCAGGCTCAGCATCGGCGGCATCGGGCTTGCCGCTGAGCCCTCTGGCCGTGCAGGGGCTGCTGCCGCACCGTGCCCGGCGTGCTCGCCCCCGGGGGTGGACAGGGGCAGCCGCGCCTGTGTCAGCGACCAGTTGGTGTCTGCCTGGTCGGCCAGGCGCTGGCCCGACATGGGCAGCTGCACCCGCAGCCCGGCTGGGTAGCCCCAGTTGGCGCCGTTGGCCCACTGGTTCACCCAAGCCCCCCACACGCCCGACCAGGGCATGCCGGTGAGCGCCAAAAACAGCAGCACCCCGCCCACCGCCGCCCCGCCCACGGCATGCAGGTCGCGCCAGAACACCCGTTGCCCCGGGTGCCAGCGGCGCAGGCTCCACACGCCTTGCTTGCGGCCCCGTGGCCACCACAGGTACAGGCCGCTCAGCACCAGCAGGCCCGTCCAGCCTGCGGCAATCTCGATCAGGGCCCGGGCCTTCGGCCCCACGATCTTCAGGCTGTGCAGATGCCGCAGCGTCCAGCCCAGCGTGCCGCGTTCGGGCAATTGGCCCAGCACCCGGCCATCGGCCGGGCTCAGGTACACCCACACGCGTTGCCCCGTTGTTGTGAGCAGGTCGATGCGCGCCGAGCGCCCGGGGGCTTCGGGCGGGTTCCAGCGCAGCAGTTGCCCGGGCACCGCCTGTTGCGCTGCCGCCAGCAGCCGCTGCGGCGGCCAGGCCTCGCTGGCCTGGGTTGACGGTGTGGGCACCGTCAGCAGATCGCGGTGCCACCACGTGTCCACCGTGTCGTGAAACAGGTACAGCCCGCCCGTGATCGACAGCAGCAGCACAAACGGCCACACCAGCAGCCCGGCATAGAAATGCCATCGCCACAGCAGCCGGTACAGCCAGCCTGCACGCGGCTCCGCGGCACCTGTCTCAGCCCGGGGCAACGGGGTGGCCGCGCTCATTTGAACTTCCAGGCCAGCGTGGCGTAATAGGCGCGGCCGTCACCCGGCGAATGGCCCCACGAGCCGCTGTCATACCAAACGTACTCATAGGCACGGTTGGCCAGGTTGCGCACCTGCAATTGCAACGTCAGGTCGGGCTGGATGCGCCACTGCGCCGACAGGTTCAGCAGCACGTTGCCGCCAAACTTGCCCAGGGTGTTGCTGCGCTCCACGTAGTAGCTGCCCTGGGCCGTGCCCCAGGCCGAGATCTTCCAGTCGCCGTTGACCTGGTAGTCGGCCCCCAGCGAGGCCACGTAGTGCGGCACGTTCTCGATCTCTTTGCCCAGGGTGGTCGGGGCGCTGGGGTCAGGGGCGGTGATGGTGGCCTGCTGGTGCGAATAGCTCACCCAGCCCGACACCTTGCCCGTGGGCCGCAGGTTCAGCTGCAGGTCGTAGCCCTTGCGCAGCGTGCGGCCGATGTTGCCCTGGCCGCCGGTGTCCACCAGGCCATCCACGCCCAGGGTGCGGGCCACCTCGCCGCTGGCTTTTTGCTCCCAGTAGGCCACGCGCCCGTCCAGCCCTTCGTAGGGCGTGAACTTCAGGCCCAGCTCCCAGCCGTCGTTCAGCGAGGCCGACAGATCGCGCTTTTGCGTGCTGGCGCGGTAGGCGTCGACGCCGGTGCCGATCTGGAAGGTGCGCCCCACGTTGGCATACACGCTGGCCTTCTGCCAGGGCGAGTACACCACGCTCAACTTGGGTTGGGGTACCGTGCCGTAGGCGTTCAGGGGCAGGGTGGTGCCCGCCAGTCGGTCCACCAGATGACCGCTGAAATGGTCCACCCGCAGGGCCGGCACGATCTTCAGCACGGGCACCGGCCGGATCATGGCCTGCACATAGGCGCCCTGGTTGCTGAGCGTGTAGTCCCAGTTGCGGATCTGCGAGGTGCGCACCCGCTCCACCGTGCGGTAGCGCTGGCTCAGGTTGGTCTGGCGCTGGTAGTCCACCCCGCCTTCCAGCACCAGTTCATGCGCCCAGCTCACCTGCGGGCGCCAGGTCAGCGTGCTGATCGCGCCGTCCTGGTTCTCATCCGAGTCGCGCTCTTGCTGCACCCCCGCTTGCGTGAAGCGCACCCAGCGCTGGTTGGTGTAAGTGTTGCGGTACACGCGGGTGCTCCACGACAGGTCGCCCAGTTGCTGGTCATGAAACACGGCCACCTGGTTGGTGTGGCGCGTGCTGCGGTCGGCCGAGGCATAGCTGGGCGACGAGCGCGGTGCGCTGGCCGCAGCGGCGGCGCTCAGGTAGCCCGATTCAAGCGCGTCGTTCTCGAAGTGGCGCACGCTCAGCCCGGTGCGGTAGCGGCCGTCATCGGTGGTGTAAAACCACTTGCCCGCCACGGCCAGCTTGCGGGCGTTGGCGTGGTCGCGCCAGCCGTCCGAATCGCGTGAGGCCAAAAAGTAGTTCTGCGTCCAGTTGGCGGTCTCGATGCCCTTGGCCACCTGCACCTCGCGGGTGTTGAAGCTGCCCAGCGTGGTGTTGATCTGGGTCTCGTTGCCGCCCGTGCGCGTGTTCACATTGGCATTGCCGGCAATGTTGTTCAGGCCATAGCGCGGGTCGTTGGTGCCGCGCACCACCTCGACGCTTTCGATGTTGAGCGGAAACACCGCATCCAGAAACGGCATGCCCCCCGCGTTGTCGTTCGAGGGAATGCCATCGATCAACAGCTTGACCGCATTCACCCGGCCCTCGCCATTGAAGCCACGAAACGAAAAACGCCCGGCATCCGAGCCCTGGCGAAACGGTGTCACCAGCACGCCCGGGGCGCGCTGGAGCAGCTCCCAGCTGTAGTCCACCGAGGTGTCTTGCACCGCGGCGCCGCCCAGCACATCCACCGACGTCAGCACGCTGCGCGCCGTCATTGGGCCCTGGGCCTTGTCGGTGATCTGTACCGTGCCCAGCGTCAGGGTGGATTCGCCGGTGGCCCCGGTGGCGCTGTTCGGGCTGGTCTGGGCCCAGGCGTTCAGGCCAGGGCTCGCACCCAGGGCCAGCAAGACGGCGAGCGCCACCGGGTGGCGCAGGTTTCTGTGTTCAAGAGGAGTCATTTCAAAGCGTTCGCAACAATGCTGCCGCCCATGCTCCAAGGCATGGCCGGCGCAAGACCTGCCGCCGCACAGGCCAGCGCCTTCGGCAAGCAGATCACCCAACAAGACAGCCCCCAGCGCGGCGCAGGCCGCGGCCTTGGGGCAAGAATGAAAACGGGGAGGGGCCCGCAGGGCGCAACAGGGTGTCAAGCCCTGTGCGCCCGGCTCAGGCGTGGGCCGGTGGGCCGCGGGGCGGCAGCGGTGCACCAGCCACCACCGCCAGGTGCGCCACCACGGTGGGCTGCAACTGGGGGGCCAGCGGCGATTCAAACGGCGCAAACACGCTGGCAAACATCAAGGGCACGTCCAGCGCCAGGCACAGCGGGCAGTCCAGCGCGTGGCCACTTTGATTGGCCTGGCCGGTGGCTTGATCGTCGGCATCGGGGCTGCTGGCCAGCAGCTTCATGCCACCATTGGCCGAGCACACCAGCGTCAGCGCCTCGGGCTTGACCAAGGGCGAGGCCACCGCTGCCCCGAAGGCCAGCACAAACCACACCAGTGCCAGGTGGGTCAGTGATCGGGTGGAGCGCAGCCATTGCATGGCCCAAAGTTTAAAGGCAGCTTGGCGTGGCGAAATCAAGAACCTTGTCAGGGCCCCTGGGCAGGGTATCCAGGCATGCGAGACAATCCAGCCATGACTGCAGACCTGATCCGTACCCTGGAGGGCACCAGCGCACTGGTGCTCGATTCGCCCCACAGCGGCACTTTCTACCCGGACGACTTTCAGTACGCCGTGCCTCTGCCCCTGCTGCGGCAGGCCGAAGACACCCATGTCGAAAAGCTGTACGACTTCGCGCCCGCCCTGGGCGTGGCCTGGGTCGAGGCTCTGTTTCCGCGCAGCTACCTCGATGCCAACCGCGACACCACCGAGATCGACACCACCCTGTTCGACACCCCCTGGCCCGGCCCCGTGGCCACCGACCCCAAGGTGCTCAGCAAGGTGCGCCTGGGCAAGGGCCTGATCTGGCGCAGCACCGATGGCGGCCTGCCCATCTACCAGCGCCGCCTGAGCGTGGGCGAGGTGCAAGACCGCATCGAGCGCTGCTGGGTGCCCTACCACGCGGCCGTGGCCCAGGCCATCGATGCCGCCCATGCGCGGCACGGCTACAGCGTGCACATCAATTGCCACTCGATGCCCGCCGTGGCCTCCAGCCACGCCACCGAGTTCCCGGGCGAGGCCCACGCCGATTTTGTGGTGGGCAACCGCGACCACAGCACCAGCAGCCCCGCGCTGGCCGAACTGATCTGCGAGCACCTGCGCGCCCTGGGCTACAGCGTGGCACTGAACCACCCCTACAAGGGTGTGGAACTGGTGCGCCGCTACAGCCACCCGGCCAGCCAGCGCCACAGCGTGCAGCTTGAAATCAACCGCAAGCTCTACATGGACGAAACCACCCTGGCCCCGAACGAGGGCTTTGCCCCGTTGCGCGAACACCTGCAAGGCCTGGTGCAGCGCCTGCTGACGGTCGACCCCCGGGCCCTGTGATGGACCAGGTCGACTGCGTCGTCATTGGCGCCGGTGTGGTGGGCCTGGCCGTGGCCCGTGCCCTGGCGCTGCAGGGGCGCGAGGTGCTGGTGCTCGAAAGCGCCGAAGCCTTTGGCACCGGCACCAGCGCGCGCAACAGCGAGGTCATCCACGCCGGCATCTACTATCCGCAGGGCTCGCTCAAGGCGCGCCTGTGCGTGCGTGGGCGCGAGCTGCTGTACGCCTATTGCCAGCAGCGCGGCATTGCCCACCAGCGCTGCGGCAAGCTGCTGGTGGCCACCCAGCCCGAGCAGCTGGGCCAGTTGCAAGGCATCGTCGACAAGGCCGCCGCCAATGGCGTCACCGACCTGGCCTGGCTCAGCCGCGATCAGGCCCTGGCCCTGGAGCCGCGCCTGCAATGCCTGGCCGCGCTGCACTCGCCCAGCACCGGCATCGTCGACAGCCACGGCCTGATGCTGGCCCTGCTGGGCGATCTGGAAAACGCCGGTGGCGCCCTGGCCGTGCAGTCGGCCCTGCACAGCGCGCAAGTCACGCCCGAGGGGCTGGTGCTGCACGCGGCCGACAGCAGCAGCCCCACCACCCTGTGTGCGCGCAGCGTGGTCAACGCCGCTGGCCTGGCCGCCCCCGATCTGGCGCGCCGCTTCGAAGGCCTGAACCCAGCCCACGTGCCCCAGGCCTACTACGCCAAGGGCAACTACTTCACCCTGGCCGGGCGCGCCCCCTTCAGCCGCCTGATCTACCCCGTGCCCCAGGCCGCCGGCCTGGGCGTGCACCTCACGCTCGACCTGGGCGGCCAGGCCAAGTTCGGCCCCGATGTGCAGTGGGTCGATTCGCCCGACGACCTGGTGGTCGACCCCGCCCGGGGCGAGGCCTTCTACGCCGAAGTGCGCCAGTACTGGCCCGAGCTGCCCGATGGCGCCCTGCAAGCTGGCTATGCCGGCATCCGGCCCAAGATCGCGCCCCCGGGCCACCCCGCGCCCGATTTCGTGATCCAGGGCCCCACGGTTCATGGCGTGCCCGGCCTGGTCAACCTGTTCGGCATCGAGTCGCCCGGCCTGACCAGCTCGCTGGCCATTGCGGAGCACGTGGCCGCCTTGCTGGCCTGAACCGGCTGGCGGGTCTGGCCCGGGCAAGCCGGGCCCCCCAGAGCGCAGCGCGTAAGATGCTGCGCTTTCTCTCCTTGCCTTGGCTTTTGTTTTGTCCTTCCCCGATCCGCACGACCCCACCTCTGAGCCCTCCGACGCATCTGACGCCTCCGACGACACCCTGGTGGTGAAAGAGCCCCGCCTGTGGGCCGACAACGGCTGGACCGCCCGCGTCATCAAGAACGAAGACGACGACGGCTGGGCTGTCGCCATGTACAAGGGTCGCGAGCCCGAACCCGCCCTGGTGGGGCCCTGGACCATGGGGCGCGACAAGAAAAACCCCAAGCCGCTCGACACCAACGCCTTCAACACCCTGGTCAAGACCGCCAGCGAGGTGCTGCGCCGCCACGAACAGCAGCTGCGCGCCCAACTGCACAAGAACGTGGACCTGACCCTGGGCGATGCCCGCTGGCACGTCACCCTCGACATCGTGCCCGACGAGTTCGAGCCCTACGCCACCCTGGCCGCCTACGCCCACCCCGATCTGCCCCCCTACAGCGAGCCCGTGGCCCAGCGCCGCGTGCGGCCCGACTTCAAGCTCAACCAGCGCAGCGCCAGCGCATGGGTCGAGAACGATTTCGGGTCGGTGCCGGGGGGCTGAATCCTTGCGGCCTGGGCCATGTTATAAATTTGTGACAAGGCGTGTCATGGTTTGAGCGGGCTGGTTTCAGGCCCGGCCACGGCAGCCGGCGGCACATCTCTGCACACCTCGGCGCACCTTTGTGATCCGCGCCCGAACAACAACAAAGATCGAACATGGACTTGATGTCAAAAGAGTGGCTGGATGCTTTTTGGTCCATCAGCGAGCTGCGCGCCAACCTCGTCATCTTCTGCAACATCTTCGGGGCGCTGCTTTTGGGCCTGCTCGTGGGTTACGAGCGCTCCTACCACGGCCGTGCCGCGGGCATGCGCACCTACGGCATGGTGTGCATGGCCTCGGCGGCCCTCACCGTGTTTGTGGGCTACCCCGAGTACTGGTTTGCCGGCCATGGCCAGCATGCGGCCAGCATCGACCCCACGCGGGTGGTGCAGGGCATCGTCACCGGCATCGGCTTTCTGGGCGCGGGCGTCATCATGAAAGAAGGGCTCAACATCAGCGGGCTCACCACGGCGGCATCAATCTGGGCCTCGTCGGCCATCGGGGTGCTGGTGGGCATCGGCTTTTATGGGGCGGCCATCTCGCTCACGTTGCTGTCGTCCAGCCTGATGCTCTGGGGCGCCACCCTGGAGGCGCGGCTGCCCTCGCGGCATGCCATCGGCGTCAACCTGCATTTTGCGGCGGGCCGCCAGGCCAGCCAGGCCCAGGTGGCCCAGCTGCTGCTGCAAAGCGGCTACGAGCTGGCCGAAAAATCCATTGCCATCGGCGTTCGCGATCAGCAGTTCGAATGGAATTTCGTGGCGGTGGCCATCAACCGCGACGCTGGGGCTTCTTTGCCCACGCTGGCCAACGCCCTTCAGGCCCACGCCGACATCGAGCGCTTTCAGCTTTCGCACGCCCGCAACTGAGCACGCTCGGCGCCGCCAGCTGCGCGACGGTCGCGGCACCCACAAAGCGTCGCTGATCTTGCACTTCCCCACATCCGCGGGGAGGCCGGGCCGTCCAGCGCCAGGCACGGCCCTTTGGCACTCAAACTGACCAGATCACGCGCTTGCTCGCGCGCTCCGCAGGCTGGCTAGGAGTCTGGGCGGGTGGCCGTGCAGAGTCAACGGTTTCAGGCGAACAGGCCGCGGGCAATGCGCGGTCAAGGTGCAGCCCGCTGGGGCGCCGACACAGGCCAAGCCTTGCCAATAATGCCTGCGGTTTTGTCTCACCCCCCAGCGCAAAGGGCCCCCTGATGTCCCTGGTTCTGCTTCAGCAAGGCTGCACCCACCCCGGCGTGGTGGCACTGCGAGCCACCCTGCACCAGGCCCTGGGCCCGGCTGCCGCTCCCTATGCCGGCCTGGCCACCGGGGGAGAGTTGTTCGATGCCACCCTGGGCGGCGCGCTGCGCTGCTGGCAGGCCGGGCGCGGGCTGGTGGCCGATGGCCTGGTGGGCCCGCGCAACCTGCATGCGCTGGGCCTGGAGCCACCCGATCAGCCCCGGCTTGAGGTCGAACTTCAGGCCACCGCAGCGCAGGCCTTGTTTCCGGGTGCCAAGGCCGCGGCTGTGTCCTGCTTTCTGCCCTATGTGCTGGCGGCCCTGCGGGCCACCGGCTTGTGCTCGCGCACCCTGGTGCTGGCCGCGCTGGGCACCATCCGGGCCGAGACTGCGGGCTTTGTGCCCATTTCTGAGTTTCCGTCCAAGTACAACACCGCCCCGGGCGGTGCACCCTTTGGCCTGTACGACGGGCGCCTGGGCAACCGGCGCGGCGAGGGCGCCCTGTTCAAGGGCCGGGGCTTTGTGCAGCTCACGGGCCGCAGCAACTACGACAGCTACGGCCGCGAGCTGGAGCTTGACCTGCTGGCCCACCCCGATCTGGCCAACGCCCCCGAGGTGGCGGCCTTGTTGCTGGCGCTGTTTCTGCGGCGCCATCGCACGACCCTGGAGCAGGCCCTGGCCCGGGGTGACTACGCCGCCGCCCGGCGTCTGGTCAACGGCGGCACCCATGGGCTGGACCGCTTCAGCAGCGTCTTTGCCTTGGCCCAGGCCAGTGATCTGGGGGCTGGGCAGGGCGGCCCCACAGCGGTGGCTGGTGTTCATGCTGCGGGCATCGCGCCAGCACCTGCACCCGCCGCCTCGGCCCACCACCACCACGCCCGGCGCCGCCTCAATGCCCGCCCCGACACCCCCGACCTCAACGACCGCCCCTACACCCCGCCCCCCGTCAACCTGCTGGCCCAGTGGCCCGCCCAGGCCGAGGTGCAGCGCATGCTGCCCGTGTACGCCCAGGCCGGCCTGATCCTGAACCAGGGCCGCGAGGGCGCCTGCACCGGCTTTGGCCTGGCCAGCGTGGTCAACTACCTGCGCTGGGTGCAGGCCGGCTGCCCCGCGCAGTTTGAGTCGGTCAGCCCCCGCATGCTCTACAACATGGCCCGCCGCTACGACGAAAACAGCGGCGACACCAACCAGGGCGCCAGCTGCCGCAGCGCCATCACCGGCTGGTTCAACCATGGCGTGTGCCTCGACGCGCAGTGGCCCTACCAGGCACTTGACCAGGGCTCGCCCCATTTTGGCTATGCCCAGCAGGCCCAGCAGCACACCCTGGGCGTGTTCTACCGGGTGCAGATCAGCGCCATCACCGACCTGCAGGCGGCCATCCAGACCGTGGGCGCGGTGTATGCGTCGTGCTTTGTGCACGAGGGCTGGGCCCGGCTCGCCGCCGTCACGCAACTGCCCCAGGGCCACCACGACCTGCCCGTGATCGCCTTTGACGGCGTGGTGCGCCGCGACGCCGGCCATGCCTTGGCCCTGGTGGGCTTCAACGAACGCGGTTTTGTGTTGCAAAACTCCTGGGGTGCAGAGTGGGGCGCCCATGGCTTTGCCGTGATCAGCTACGAAGACTGGCTGGCCCATGGCATGGACGCCTGGGTGGTGGCGCTGGGTGTGCCCGGCCTGGTGGCCGGGGGCGCCGCGGCCCTGCACCGGCCCCACCACGCTGCCGATGGCCGACCGGGGCAGGGCGCCGGCACACCGGGCAACACCCCCTGGAACAGCGCCCAACTGGCTGAGCACGCCCTGCTGGTGGGCAACGACGGCCGCATGAGCCGCTACCTCACCCCCGACGAGCGCAGCCGCAGCCTCGCCTACCAGGCCACCGTGCTGCCCGACCGCTGGTTTCGCGCCCAGCCCGCCGACAGCCCCAAACGCCTGCTGATCTACGTGCACGGCGGCCTCAACAGCGAGGCCGATGGCCTCAAGCGCTGCAAGGCCCTGGGCCAGGTGTTCGAGCGCAACGGCTGCTACCCCCTGTTCGTGGTCTGGAAAACCGGCCTGCTCGAAAGCCTGGGCGATCTGTTCAGCCAATGGCGCCAACGCCAGCCCGCCGCCACGGGCTGGGGCCAGGCCGTGCTGGCCCAGACCGATGCCCTGATCGAATCCACCGTGGGCCGCCCCCTGGCACGCCCCATCTGGTCAGAGATCAAAGAAAACGCCCAGCTCGCCTGGCAAGGCCACCGCGCCGGCGACCAACTGGTGCACGCCCTGGCCGACCTGATCCAGCTCTGGGGCGATCAACTGCAGATCCACCTGGTGGGCCACTCGGCCGGCAGCCTGTGGCTGGGCCACCTCATCACGGCTTTGCAAGCCACCCGTGCCGCCACCGGCCGCCCCGCACTCGACGCCGTGCCCAGCGTGCACCTGTACGCCCCGGCCTGCACCGTGGCCTTTGCCAATCAGCACTATGCCGGCACCGACATCCTGCCGCGCACCCACATCGCCCTGTTGAGCGACCCCCTTGAGCGGGCCGACAACACCGCCCTGGTGTACCGCAAATCACTGCTGTACCTGGTGTCGAATGCCCTGGAGGCCGATCGCCGCACCCCCATCCTGGGCCTGCAGCGCGTGTTCGACACCGCACAAGACGAACACGCCTGGGACGGCGCCGCCGCCACCGGCGAAACCCTGCGCGCCTGGCACCGCGCCGTGGCCGATAGCCAACTGGCCAGCCGCCTGCAGGTGCTGCACGACGACAAGGTGCTCACCGCCTTGCCCGACGTGAGGCAGCCCGCCAGCCATGGCTGTTTTGACAACGACATTCCGTTGCTGACCAGCACGCTGCAGACGATTTGTGGGGGCACCTTGGTGCATCGGATTCGGGATTTGAGGGGGTATTGAGGCAGGCTTGCCTTGGAGCCTTGCCATGCAGTGCTTGTCGCTGCGCTCTGTTCGTTCTGCTGGTGGTTTCAGGTCGGAGGCCGGGATTGCGCCCCGGCGGGCGCCTCACTTTTTTTGCTTCGCCAAAAAAAGTAAGCAAAAAAAGGCGACCCGACGTGCACGCCCTGCTGCGCAGGGTGCGCTGCGCTGCTCAACTTGGGCGGGGTCTCGCTAAACTCGCTGCGCTCAAACAGACGCGAGCCCTTAATCCGCCCAAGTCTGCGCTGCTCGCCGTGCCCGACGGGAGGTGGGGAGCGGGAACCGACGGCTGCTGCTGCGCAGCGGCGCCGTGTTGTTTCAATCAGAAGGCGCGGCTGCTTCGCAGCGCGGTGGGGCGTGGGCGCTCTGCCCGACACATCACACAGCTGCCCACCAGCGCTGCTGGATGCCCCGGCGTTGCTGATTTCGTCAGTGCTCTCGCAAGCTCGCCCGCACCCGATCCCGCTTGCCCCGTGGGGCAGGGCCGAGCAGCGGAGTGACAGGTGGATCAGGGCTCGCGTCTGTCTGAGCGCAGCGAGTTTAGCGAGACCCCACCTGGCGCGAGCAGCGCAGGGAACCACGAAGTGGCCCTGACTTCGGGTCGCCTTTCTTTGCTTACTTTCTTTGGCGAAGCAAAGAAAGTGAGGCGGCCGCCGGGCCGCAACCCCGGCCTCCGCCCTCAAACGAAGAACAGAACCACCAGAGCGAAGCGGCAGCAAAGCTCCTTCGCAAGCTCGCCCGATCCCGATCCCGCTTGCCCCGTGGGGCAGGGCCGAGCAGCGGAGTGACAGGTGGATCAGGGCTCGCGTCTGTCTGAGCGCAGCGAGTTTAGCGAGACCCCACCTGGCGCGAGCAGCGCAGGGAACCACGAAGTGGCCCTGACTTCGGGTCGCCTTTCTTTGCTTACTTTCTTTGGCGAAGCAAAGAAAGTGAGGCGGCCGCCGGGCCGCAATCCCGGCCTCTGCCCTTCAACCAAAGAGCAGAACGATCAGAGCGAAGCGGCAATCGCAACCCCCCGCAAGCCCGCCCGATCCCGTACCCGCTTGCCCCGTGGGGCAGCGCAGGGAACCACGAAGTGGCCCTGACTTCAGGTCGCCTTTCTTTTGGGTACTTTGCTTTGGCGAAGCAAAGAAAAGTGCCTCGGCCGCCGGGCCGCAATCCCGGCCTCTGCCCTTCAACCAAAGAGCAGAACGATCAGAGCGAAGCGGCAATCGCAACCCCCCGCAAGCCCGCCCGATCCCGATCCCGCCTGCTTCCCCCCCCCGGCTTCATGCCAAGCGTAAGCCACCCCCCCCAACTGCCAGGCCGGCACATGCCTCTCATGCTCAAAAAAACCGCCTCGTCAGCCCTTCTTCGGGCCCTGTTTTCGATTGCCACGTCGCCACCGCTCAGAAACGTAAATTCTTTACATTTGCGTGCAATATTGCGCGCAAAGAGAACTTTTATTGACGTGTTCGCAACTAGGTTCTAAAATATATAAATGATAATAAGACGCATCACAACAATCATCAGTGATCTTGAGAGCTTGTTTTGTGCATTGAAAGTCATTTATGGATGACATCTCACTGGGGAAGCCCAAGCCACCGTCAAATTTGATTTCTGGGCCCGGGTCGGGTGCCGGTCGCAGCACGGGCGCCGTGGCCAAGGTGGTGCAGCGGCTTCCTGGAGGGGGGCCTCTGATGCATTTCTTTTCGCGCTTCACCCGCCGCGCCGCACCGCCAGCACCGGTGGGTGCCGACCGCGGCACTCATCTGCACACCACTGACAGCGAATTTCCACCCTCCGGGCCTTTCATTGCGGGCGATGTGCCCGAGTCGGAGAAAGAAGTCGCCGAGCGCCTGCTCAAGTACGTCCGCACCCGAAGAAACGCCTATGACGGCTGGATTCTTTTTGACCAACTGGGCCAGGCCACCAAAGTCAATCGGATGTTTTTTTCTCTGTTCGGCCTGAAAGAAGAAGACGTTCGCGGGTGCTCGCCAGAGGAGGTGCTGGCCACCATCAGCCTTGCCTGCGATCTGCAGGGCGATTTTCCGCAGATCAGCTATCTGTCGATGGGCATATTCAACAAACCGACACAGAATAAAAACTACAGTTGTGTTTTTAAAATCAGCATTCCTGAAAAGCGCTTGATGCAAGTGATTCGGTGTGAATTGGGCTCAGTCAAATATGGCAGCCTGCTGCTTTTTAGTGATGTCAGTCATTTGCCCATTGTTGATGTGATGATGGCTCAATCCATTCCGGGGTTGAATGACTTTCAAAAACTATCGCCCGACATTCATCGCCCTGAAGCCAATTCAATGATTCCCGACCTGATCAAAAATAACCAGGCCGTGAGTCGCAAGCACGCTGCGGGCCCCCTGGCGGCCGAGGGGAAGGGGTCATGAGCCGCCAGAATCAAACATCGCTTTTTATCGAATCAGCCTCTTCAAAAAAATGATCACCCCCTGGGCTCGGTGTGCTTCTGTGCACGCCATGCCAGCCTTGAAAGGCCGTGGAACAAGCAAAGTCAATATTCTTCAATTTCCAATCAACGTGAAAGCCTTATGAATTTTGAAAACAGCAGCAAATACCACCTGGTATGCCGTCAATGTGGCAGCGGACTTTCGCGAATGAAGAGACCTTTATGGATGCGATTGATACCGGGTTCCAAACGACATGAATGCGATTACTGCGCAGCGGTCTACTTGCAGGTTGTTGGGTCGGTGTTGAACATCCGGCGCGGAACAGGCAGAAAAAGAATCTTGAAATATTGACCAACAAGCCAGCCCTTCAAAAAGGGTGCGCTATACCCTGGCCGCCGCCCCTGCCGCCGCCCCTGCCGCCGCCCCTGCCGCAGCAATGTGCAGGGCTTGCTGCGGCATGCATGGGCCGCTGTGGGCGTTGGCGTGGCAGCAGGCGCCTGGGGGGGGCTGTCATGAGTGCGATCGACGATGGGCGATCAATGACGGGCGATCGACGGGCGATCGATATTGGGCGATTGATGTTGGGCATTCATGAGGCGCCAGTGGGCGCTTCATGGGCCCTTTCTGGGTGTTGTGCGATGCATGGCATGGCGTCAGTTTGCCTTGCGCAACTCGGCGCCAGGCCGCTTGCGGCTCATTTCGCTGGGTGCCTTTTTGTATCTTGAGGTGTCTGCGCCAACCATGCATGGCGCCCGCTTGCCAAGGCGGCTCGGCATGCTGCGGCGCGCCTGCACCCCGCGTGCGTGCAGCAGTTGCAGCGCATCGGCTGCTTACATCCGTTAACGAACAGTCGGTCGGTAGCGACCTCGCAATTGACCACGCTCAATGTCGTGCCACCGACTGTGCTTAATATGGGAACATGCTCGTCGGTTGGCATATGGCCCAGCCGGAGTCTTGTACCCAGGAGAGAGAACATGTCTTCCAGCACAACCGAATCTGCCGGCAACTCTACCCAGACCGAACTCGAGAACCTGGTCGCTGACCTGCGCAGCCTGATCGGCCGCAAAGAGCTCGATGCCGTGCCCGAAATCCGCGCCCTGCGTGACCGCATGGATGCTGGCATTGAAAGCGTGCGCGTCAGCGCCGTGCGCGCGGCCCAAGAGGCTGCCCGCCAAGCCCGCGAGGCGGCCCGCGTAGCCAACGACTACGCACACGACGAACCCTGGCGCGTGGCCGGTGCTGCTCTGGCTGTGGGCGCCCTGGTGGGCTTTCTGCTGGGCCGCCGCTGATGGCTGAGGCGCAGCCCGGCGCTCGCCCTGCGGGTCGCTTCAGGTGGTTGTCTCTGCTGGGGCTTGAGGCCCCGCTGCAACGCCTGCGCGACACCGTCACCGAGGCCGCCCTGGCGGCCGAAGACCGGGTTGAGCTGCTGAGCATTGAATGGGCCGAAGAAAAGCAGCGCCTGCGCCGCCTGCTGGTGCTGGCGGTGGCTGCGGCGGCACTCACGGTGGTGCTGTTCATTGTGCTGTCGGCCGCCGTGCTGGTGCAGTTTTGGGACACCCCCTGGCGCCTTGGCGCCGCGTGGGGCGTGGCCGCAGCCTGGGCACTGGCCTGGGCCTGGGTGCTGGTGGCGCTGGTGCGGGTGGCCCGCCAAGGCCAACAGTCTTTTGCCCTGACCCGGCGCGAGCTGGGCCGCGACTGGGCCGACCTCAAGGAGGGCCTGTGACCCACCACCGCCCCCACCCTCATCACCCTCACCAGCCTGGCCCCGGTGCACAGGCCGCCGCCTCTGCAGGCGAGGCCGCCAGCGCCATGCCCATCACCGATGTGTCTGACCAATCCCTCAGCCCTGCCGAACGCAAGGCCCAGCTGGTCGAACGCATCGAGCGCCAACGCCTGCTGCGGCAAACCCGCCGCATTCAGGCCGCCATCGCCGAGCTGCAAGCCAAACAGCAGGGCGCAGCGGTACACGACACGGGCTTTCCTCGCAGCAAAACACTGCGCCTGATCACCGGCCAGCCCCTGCTGGCTGCCGGGGCGGTTGGGGTGGTGTTGATGCTGGGCCCATCGCGGCTCATGCGCATGGCCAGCTGGGTACTGCCCATGCTGCTGCGCCGCCGCTGAACCCCTGGCCCAACCTGGGCCTGCCCGCAGGCCCGCTTTGGCGGCCCGGGCGCGTACCGGCGGCCTTGCGGCCGCTGGCTACATCTGCTGCTCGCGCTGCAGCTTGGCCTGCAGCTCTTTCCATAAACGCACCTGGCTTGAGCCACCCCTGCGCGCAGTGCCATTGGGCAGCCACAGGTCGTCATCGTTGAAGCTGTACACCGGCTCCAGGTCGGTGCGCTGCGATGCGGGGCGAATCACGGGGTTCAGGTTGTCCAGAATCAGCGGGTCGGCGTCGGGGGTGGGGTAATAGGCCAGCACCATGTGCGCCTCGTTCAGGCGCAGCGCACGCACGTAGGTGATGCGCAGGCGGTCAATCGGTATGCCCAGCTCTTTCAGCGTCAGGTACTTGGCAATCGCGTAGTCTTCGCAGTCGGCCGCCAGGCTGCCCAGCGATTCAACCGGCGTGGCCCAATAATCGTCCACACCCCAATGCCGCGCATCGGTCATGTACGGTATTTGGTTGAAAAAATCGTTGGAGCGCAGCAGCAACTGCGGCGCTTCAAGCCTATTGGCCGCCACCTGGGCCTGGGCATCGCGCACCATGCGTTGCCAGGTCAGCATGCGGCTTGGGGCCCCAGCGCCCCAGCGCTGCTCGGCCCAACCGAGCAGGTTGCGCGAAAAATCAACCAGATCGGCCTGGCTTTGGCTGGCCAGCAGCACAAGGCCCAGGCACAGCACCCCCAACGCACGCCGGGGCCTGAACAGGGCACGCAGTCGGCCCACCTGCACAAAGGCACCTCGCCCCTGGCTGGCCTGGGCCCGGCGGGGGGTAGGGGTGAAAAAGGGCAGGTGCATCGGGGTGAAATGGTAGCGCCTGCGCTCAGGGGCAGGGTGTTTTGTGTGCAGTGCCGCAAATACCGGCCCCTGCCGCGGCCCGATCGCGGGCAGCCAAGGCAAATTGTGTTGCACTGCGGATACAACTACCCCAGCCGCTTGGGTGCATGGTTTGGGCAGTTTTGGTCGCTGTGCGCACAAGACAACGCTATCAGCCCACCATCAGGCCCCACAGCCCGCAGGGCCACACCCGCAACGCAGAATCGATTTGAAACGGTTTGTAATCATATTTTTCAATTAATCGCCTCTCAATTGATCATATTGATTTTAAATACCCAGCTAAATCGTGAACATCGCTAGAAAGCGCGACCCTCACTCAAATGAGGGAGGGTCGGATGCCCCGTTTGGTGGTACAGATTGAGTAGCCGCAAGTTCGATTGCACAGCACCGGACAAGGCGTTACAAAGTTTCCGAACTCATTATTAGGGTTAGTACTGCAAAAAATAGGGCTCGTGTTAACATCTTCACACATTTGCCATTGACATCGCGCAAGGTGAGTGCGTGCAGGCGAGGCGCGGCATCCCCGCGACATCTATCAACACTTTTTGAAGAGTGCCACGGACATGAACAAACATCACACCCACCCTCTGGCCCTTGCGGTTGCAACCCTTTGCTTCTGCATGTCGGCTCAAGCCCAATCCAGCAACGATGCTGCCACCAAGGCCAGCGGTGCTGCAGACGGCGCCAACACCCCCACGGCCCCCTCGGCCCCGGCAGGTGATGCAGGCTTCATGGGTGGGTTGTTCAGTGCGCCGGGCACGACCGGCAGCATGAGCCAGTTGGCCGCCACGCCCTCGTATGAGTTGACGGGCATTGGCCGTCGTGACAGGGGCTCGGACACCTCTATCTTGACCGCCCCCGTCAATGGCCTGCCGGTTCGTTTTGACAACGGTATTTTTGTTTATGCCTCTGCTCTGGCGGGCTTTGGGCACAACAGTAACGTGAATGGCGTTAGCAGCGGCGGTGTTTCTTCCAATCTGTATTCGCTGCAGCCAGATATTGTGGGTGAATTGAAAACTCGTGGTGATCGCTATACCTTGCGTTATCAAGGTAACTACACCAAGTACACCGCCAGTTCTGCTGATAATTTTAATCACCATAATTTTGATTTGGCGGGTGACAATTATCTCAGCAGCCGTTCCAGCGTGGGTTGGGATGTGGGTTATATTGAAACGTCCGATGCTCGCGGTACTACCAATACTGCTACCACCAGCACCCCAAATCGTTGGAATGCCCCTACGGCCCGCGTTTTGTATGCATACGGTTCCAAAGAAGCGCAAGGTCGTATTGAGGTGGAGGGTAATTACATCTCCAAGCGCTACCAGAACAATCTGTCCGTTACCTCGGCCTTGAATCAAGACAAAACAGGTGTGGCGGGTCGCTTTTTTTATCGCGTGGCCCCTCGCACAAGCATGATGGTTGAGTTGAACCAAGTACATGCCGATTACGTCAACAATACCGGCTACACCAACAATGATCGCCGTATCTATTTGGGTGTGGTGTGGGATGCAACCGCTAAGACCTCGGGTGCCTTCAAGATTGGCTCTGCCCAAAAAACATTCTCTGATGGCGGCTTTGGTAAGGCAACTGGTACCGCTTGGGAGGGTGCTGTGAAATGGTCGCCGTTGACCTACTCCAACTTTGAATTCATCAGCAACCGCACGCTGGCCGATTCAACCGGTTTGGGTAACTACCTGATCAACACCGGCAACTTGGTCAACTGGAACCATAAATGGCGCAGCAACCTGACCAGCACGGCCAGCTTGGGTACGCTCAAAACGGAATACGACGGTGCAGGCCGCACTGACAACGTCGACAATGCCTCTATTGGTGTTTTTTACGAGGTGGGCCGCAATTGGCGTGCTGGTGCACAGTGGGCTTATACCAAGCGCAAGTCGAATCAAGCAAATTTTGAGTTCAACCGCAACTCCACCTTCTTCTCGCTGCAAGGCACTCTGTAATTGCTGAAGGGGCACGGCCTGTGACTTTGTCTAGATTTTTGTGCGCAATCAAAGCGGCTGCGACTGGTGTTTTGCTGCTTGGTTGCGCGGGTTTGGTCGTTGCAGCAGATGCACCTGCTAGCCAAGTGGGTGAATACGCCCTCAACCCGCAAGCTTCTGTCCGAGTATCGGCCTTGTCCAGTTACAAACTGGCCGCGGGCGATGTGATCAGTATTCGTGTGTTGGGAGAAGATGAATTTACCCGTGAAAAAATCAGGCTGACTGATGCGGGTACTGTTAGCTTTCCGGCTATAGGCGAAATTAAAGTGTTAGGTCGAACTGTGGGAGACCTGGAGGCGATTGTCGTTGCAGGGCTGAAGGGCCGTATTTTGGTCAATCCTAAAGTATCGGTGCAGATTGATGAATATCGCCCATTTTATGTGAATGGCATGGTGGATAAGCCGGGAGGCTATCCATTTCAGCCAGGACTGACCGTGCGGAAGGCGGTGTCTTTGGCTGGCGGATTTAAAGAGCGCGCTTCTCCCAGCAAGATTTTTGTAATTCGCGAAGATGATCCCAGTCAAAAGGCTCAAAAGGTTGATCTGAACACCTTTATTGGGCCTGGGGATATTTTGACAGTTGAGGAAAGTTTTTTCTAAAACTGTCGGTATGCGATGTTCTGGGCTTTGGCTAAAGCCCTGCCTGATATTTGTTAGTTATAAATGCAGCCGTATGAAAAATGGGGCTGCTTCATTAGAGTCTGTCACACATGTCATTGACCATCACTCCCAATGCTGAGCCATTGCACAAGCACAAGCAGATTTCGCTACACGACCCTGACGATGCGGCTAGTAAGCTCGATCTAGTGGAGTATTGGCGGAGCATAACAAAGCGTAAGTGGGCTATTTTGGGCTTTGGCCTCGTAGTGGCTTTGTTGGCTGGTGTAATTGTTTTTGTGCTTACCCCTGTGTACCGTGGTACCGCTACTGTTTTGATTGAGGCCAATAAAAGTAAAGTGCTCTCGATTGAGGATGTATATAGTGGTATCAGTCAAAATCGTGAGTATTTTCAGACCCAAGTTGAAATTATTAAATCGCGAGAGGTTGCCATCCGTACCATCGATGCGTTGAAGCTGTGGGATTATCCGGAGTTTGATCCGCGTTCGAAGGAGAAGAGTTTTTTGCAGGAATGGCAAGAAAAGCTGGGAATTAGTGAGGAGCTTGAAGCTAAAGAGTGGACGACCAATAGCTTGGCTGATGCTGTATTTGTAAAATTCAATAAGCAGCTGACTATTGAGCCTGTTCGTTTGAGTCAGTTGGCGAAAATTAGTTTCGAATCAAATAGTCCCGCATTGGCGGCTTTGGTGGCTAATACTGTGGCCAACACCTACATTGAGAACGACTTGGATGCTCGCTACAAAATGACCAAGCAGGCTAGCGGGTGGTTGCAAGAACGGTTGTCCTCACTCAAGACTAAACTCGATGAGTCGGAGCGTAGCCTGCAGAATTACCGTGAAAAAGCAGGAATTGTGGATGTTAAAAGTGCAGCGCAGAGCGGAGCGGGTAAACAAATCGAGGAGGTTACTCAGCGATTGGTGGAAACGCGCTTACGTCGGGCTGAGGCTGAAAATGCTTATAACCAGATTAAATCTGTAGGAAAAAATGGGGACTACAGCAGCTTGCCTGCGGTAGTTCGAAACAGCAACGTCTCCGAAGCATTGAAGGCGCAAGCTGAAGCTGAGCGTACTATGTCGGAAGTAGCTCAGCGATACGGCTTTGAACATCCTAAATATGTGGCTGCTGAGGCTACCCTTAAGAGTGCGCGTGAAAACGTCAAGCGCCAAGTGGAGTCGGTAGTTGGTAGCGTAACTCGCGAGTACGAGGTTGCTTTAGGTACAGAGCGCGCGCTTGAGGGCACTCTGAATAGTGCCCGGGGCAGTATTCAGAATCTGAACCGTAAAGAGTTTGAGCTTGGTGTGTTAGAGCGCGAAGTTGATTCAAACCGCCAGATTTATGACATGTTCATGAAGCGCGCTAAAGAGACAAATGTATCTGGCGATTTACAAAGCGCTGTTGCTCGTGTGGTGGATGCTGCGGTTGTTCCTCATAGAGCTGTCAAGCCGCAAAAGCCGCAGATTATCGCTATTGCTTTTGTGTTTGGGCTATTCGTTGGCATGCTGGTTTCACTGCTGCTCGATAGGCTGGATAACACCATTAAAACGACGGAAGATGTCGAGGCAAAGCTCAAGGCCCCATTGCTGACCACATTGCCGCTGCTGGACAAAGGCGATACCGACCGAGTGGCAAGCGCTCGTTTGTTTTTGGACAACCCCAAATCGATCTACTCCGAAGCGATTCGTACCGCTCGCACGGGTGTGCTGTTGTCGGCCATTGACGTACCTAACCGCATTTTGCTGGTGACATCCAGCTTGCCGGGCGAAGGTAAAACGACCTTCTCGATCAACTTGGCATTGGCCCACGCGCAAACCAAGCGTACCTTGCTGATTGATGCCGACATGCGCCGCCCCGCGATCACCAAGGGGCTGGATTTGGCTCCGGGGGCCAAGGGCTTGTCTGAACTGGTGGCGGGCACCGCGGTACTGGACGATTGCCTGCAGGCCGTGCCTGGCAGCAGCTTGAGTGTGCTGGGCTCGGGCCGCATCCCGCCCAACCCGCTGGAATTGTTGCTGTCGCAAAAGTTCAAGTCCACGCTCGACGAGTTGGCCGCCATTTTCGACATCATCGTGATCGATTCGCCACCGGTGGAGCTGGTGAGTGATGCGCTGGTGATCAGCGGCCATGCCACCGGCGTGATCTACGCAGTTAAGGCGGCAGACACGCCTTACCCGCTGGCACGCAAGGGCTTGCAACGCATTCGGCGTGCCGAGGGCGAGATCATGGGCGTGGTGCTGAACCGCTTCGACTTCAAGCAGGCCGAAAAGTACTACGGCGAATACTCGGGCTATGGCAAATACGGCTACGGCAAGTATGGCTACAAGGCCGGCTATGGCGAAGCCTATGGCAGCGAGCCCGAAGGCAAGACCGGCAAAAAAGCGGCTTGAGCTGCTCGCTGTGAATTAACAGACCCTATTTAGCCCATGACTGCATCCACCGGCATCATCGATCTGCACTGCCATTTTTTGCATGGCATAGACGACGGTGCCCGCAACCTTGCCGAGTCGCTCGAATTGGCCCGGGCCGCGGTGGCCGACGGCATCACGGCCAGCGCCATGACGCCGCACATCCACCCCGGGCGCTACCCCAACCAAAAGTCGGTCATTGCCCTGCATGTTCAGGCCTTTCAACAGGTGTTGAATGAGCAGGGCATTCCGCTGGCGGTGTACCCGGGGGCCGAATTGCGAGCGTCTGATGAATCGCTGCAGCAGTTGTTGGCCCACGAGGTACCCTTTTTGGGCGAGCACAAGGGCATGAAGGTGTTGCTGCTTGAGTTTCCGCACCAGGGCCTGCCGGCCTGGGGCCTGGGCTTTGTGTACAACCTGCTAGAGCAGGGCATTCGCCCCCTGATTGCCCACCCCGAGCGCAACAAGCATGTGATGGCCGATGTGGACCGCATTCAGCCCTACATTGCCGCGGGCTGCTGGCTGCAGGTCACTGGCGGGTCGCTGCTGGGCGATTTTGGCAAAAACTCTGAAAAAGCCGCTTGGGCGCTGATGGAGCAAGATGCCGTGGCCGTGGTGGCCAGCGATGCCCACAACATGGAAAACCGCCCGCCACAACTGTCTGCAGCCCGGCAAGCGGTAGAAGACGAATACGGCGCTCGCCGGGCCGACCGCCTATTTCGGGCCACGCCGGCCAGCATTTTGGGCTTGGGCTGAGCGATGACCAAGCCCCACCCCCGCCAATACCTGCAGTGGGCGCTGTTGCTGGCGGGCCTGGTGCTGCTGGTGGCTGCCGGTAGCACCTTGTGGCCCGCGGCGCTGGCCGACCTGGGCACGGCCCGGGCCCGCGCAGGTATAGAGCAGTGGCGCACACACCCGCGGCCCGTGCCCCTTAAAGAATGGGGCTCCTGGCGTGAGGACCTGGCCAAGGGCTTGGCCCAGACACCCACTGATTCTCAATTGCACGACCAGATGGGTTACTTGTATGGCACCTATGCCTTGCAGGCCAAAGCGGCGCCCGACTTGGCGCGTGAGTTTTACCAGCAGGCCTACACCAGCTTCAGCCAAGCTGCCACCTTGCGGCCCATGTTGCCTGATCTGGCACTGAATGCCGCGTTGGCCGCCGATTTGAGTGGCAAGCCAGCCTTGAAAGGGCCTGGCACAGCATGGGGTTGTCGTGCCTTGCGCTACACAGCCCGGGAGGTAACGCCAAGCCCGTATTTGCAAGCCTTGCCCGGCGGGGCTTGCCCATGACAACCTGGCAATAAGGGAGGGCTTAGGCCCGATATAAAAATGACACCACAAGCATTGACCGGACCCAAGCTCGCAAAACCCTTGCACACACGCCCAAGGCGAATGTGCAAGCCATGCCTTGGCGAAGCCGCCCTGGTATGAGGCCTGCATGAAGATATTGCTATACGGCCTGAATTATTCGCCCGAGGTGATTGGCATTGGCAAATACACCGGCGAGCTGGCCCGCCACCTGGCGGCCCAGGGGCACGATGTGCGGGTGGTGACGGCCCCACCGTATTACCCCAGCTGGCAGGTGGGCGAAGGCTTTTCGGCCAGCCGCTACAGCCGCGCACAGCAAGACGGGGTGGGCGTTTGGCGCTGCCCGTTGTGGGTGCCCAAGCGGATAACGGGGGCCACCCGCATACTGCACCACCTGAGTTTTGCGGCCAGCAGCCTGCCCGTGATGTTGCGCCAGCTTTTTTGGCGGCCCGATGTGGTGTGGGTGGTGGCCCCATCGCTGATGTGCACCCCCACGGCCTGGCTGGTGGCCCGCTTGGCCCGTGCCAAGGCCTGGTTGCATGTGCAAGATTTTGAGTTGGATGCTGCGTTTTCACTGGGCATTCTCAAAAACCCCAGGCTCAAAACCCTGGCCTTGCGGCTGGAGCGCCAGGTGCTGCGCGGCTTTGACGTGGTGTCTACCATTTCGCAAAACATGCGGCGCATGCTGCATGACAAAGGTGTGCCCAGCCGCGCCACCGAAATGCTGCCCAACTGGGTGGACATTTCGCACATTGGCTTGCCGCGCGAGCATGGCAGCGTGGCCCAGCTGCGAAGCACCTTGGGCATTGCGCCCGAAGCCGTTGTTTGTCTTTACTCGGGCAACATGGGCGCCAAGCAAGGCCTGGAGATTTTGGCCGAGGTGGCGCAGCAATGTAGCCAGGCCCTCGATCCGGTGGCGCAACGGCTGGTGTTTGTGTTTTGCGGCAACGGCGCCGGGCGCGATGCCTTGAGCCAGGCCTGCCAGGGGCTGAGCCAGGTGCGTTTTTTGGATCTGCAACCGCTGCAGGTGCTGCCCAGCTTGCTGGCCTTGGCCGACATCCACTTGCTGCCGCAACGGGCCGATGCAGCAGACCTGGTGATGCCCTCTAAATTGACGGGCATGTTGGCCAGTGGCCGCCCCGTGGTGGCCACCGCCCACGCAGGCACCGAACTGGCGTGCGTGGTGGGGGGCGATACCGGGGCAGGCACGGGCGCCAAGCCACTGGGCCTGGTGGTGCCACCCGAACTGGCCCCCGCCATGGCGCAGGCCGTGCTGCAACTGGCTGCAGACCCGGGTTTGCGCCAAGCCATGGGCGCTGCGGCCCGTACCTATGCCGAAACTCATCTGGACCAGGCGGCCGTGCTGACGCGTTTTGCGGGCCACTTGCATGCCCTGGTTCAGGGCCAACCCTTGCAACCCAGTCTGGTGACAGACGATCGCGCTTTGCGCGATGAAAGGGTTTGACATGGCAGTGCCATTGGTGTGTGTTTACAGCGGTCGGTCGTCATGGCCCGGCCTTTTTTTACCTTTATCCTCCTGCCCGGAGGTTTTCAAATGAACGTTACTGTGATCGGTGCAGGCTATGTGGGCCTGGTAAGCGGTGTGTGTTTTGCAGACCTTGGCCACCATGTGATGTGCGTGGATGTGGATGCCACCAAGGTGGCGCTGCTGAACAGCGGCGGTGTGCCCATTTACGAGCCGGGGCTGGACGCCTTGATTGCCCGCAACCGGGCAGCAGGCCGCCTGAAGTTTTCGACCAGCATGGCCGAGGGCGTGGCCCATGCGCCGCTGCAGTTCATTGCCGTGGGCACCCCCCCTGATGAAGACGGGGCCGCAGATTTGCAGTATGTGCTGGCCGCAGGCCGCAGCATTGCCCAACACATGAGTGAGTTCACGGTGATTGTGAACAAATCGACTGTGCCCGTGGGCACAGCCGGCAAGGTGACTGCCGCTGTGGACGAGGTGCTGAAACAGCGCGGTGTGGCAGTTGATTTTGCTGTGGTGTCGAACCCCGAGTTTTTGAAAGAGGGCGCGGCCATTGACGACTTCATGCGGCCCGACCGCATTGTGGTGGGCGCGGCCGAGGGCCCCCTGGGTGACCAGGCCTTTGAGGTGATGCGCAAGCTGTATGCGCCCATCAACCGCAACCACGACCGGTTGATGCGCATGAGCATCCACAGTGCCGAGCTGACCAAATACGCTGCCAACGCCATGCTGGCCACGCGCATCAGCTTCATGAACGAGCTGGCCAACCTGGCCGATGAGGTAGGGGCCGACATTGAGCAGGTGCGCCTGGGCATTGGCAGTGACAGCCGCATTGGCTACAGCTTTTTGTACGCTGGCACGGGCTATGGTGGGTCGTGCTTTCCAAAAGACGTGCAGGCCCTGCGCCGCACTGCCGCCGAGTGGGGCCACCCCATGCGCGTGCTAGAGGCGGTAGAAGAAGCCAACCAGCACCAGTTTGACGTGCTGGTGCGCAAGCTGCGGGCCCGCCTGGGCGACGATTTGCGCGGCAAAACCTTTGCCATCTGGGGCCTGGCCTTCAAGCCCAACACCGACGACATGCGCCAGGCCCCCAGCCGCCACATCATCAAAGAGCTGCTGAGCCGCGGTGCCAGCGTGCGCGCTTACGACCCGGTGGCCAAGGCCGAGGCCCAGCGCAGCATTGCGCTTGATTTTGCGGGGGTGCCCGAGTTGCTGCCTCGCATTGTTTATGTAGACACAGCCGCCGATGCCCTGCAACAGGCCGATGCCCTGCTGCTGGTGACCGAGTGGAAAGAATTCAGAGGCTTTGATTTGCAGCAAGTGCGCCAAAGCCTGCGCCAGCCCTTGGTGTTTGACGGCCGCAACCAATACGACCCCGAGGCCGTGGCCGCAGCCGGCCTGGAGTACCACGGCATTGGCCGGGGCAAGCCGGTGGGTGTGGATTCTGCTAGCAGTGCTCAATAGATATAAACAGCGGAGGAATATTGTGACAACTGTGGTTCAACCCTTGATCTTGTGCGGTGGTTCGGGCACGCGCCTGTGGCCTTTGTCGCGCGAGCAATACCCCAAGCAACTGCTCAAACTGGTGGGCAGCAACAGCCTGCTGCAAGACACGGCCTTGCGCCTGGGCCAGTTGGAGCAGGGCGGGGCGCTGGCCTTGGCCGCCCCGGTGCTGGTGGGCAACGACGAATACCGCTTTTTGCTGGGCGAGCAAGTGCGCCAGGTGGGCATTGAGCCCGCAGCCCTGGTGCTGGAGCCCATGGGCCGCAACACCGCCCCGGCCCTGACCCTGGGGGCGCTGGCCGCCACGGCCAATGGCCAAGACCCGGTGCTGGTGGTGATGCCCGCCGACCACGTGATTCAAGACCAGGTGGCCTTCAAGGCCGCCGTGCTGCAGGGCGTGCCCCTGGCCCAGGCCGGCAAACTGGTGACCTTTGGCATTGAGGCCACGGCCCCCGAAACCGGCTATGGCTACATCCGCAAGGGGGCCGCGCTGGCCGAGAGCGCAGGTGCCTACGCCGTGGCCGAGTTTGTAGAAAAGCCCGATGCCCCTACCGCCCAGCAATACCTGGCCAGCGGCCAGTTTTATTGGAATGGCGGCATTTTTGTGATCAAGGCCTCGGTGTGGCTGGCCAAAATGCAAAGCCTGCAGCTCGCCATGCTGCAAGCCTGCCAGCAAGCCTTTGACGCGCGCAAGGCCGATGCCGACTTTATCCGCCCCGACAAGGCCGCCTTTGCGGCCTGCCCATCCGACTCGATTGACTACGCGGTGATGGAGAAACTGGCCAGTGCCCAGCACAACACCGGCGAGGTGGTGGTGGTGCCCCTGGCCGCCAATTGGTCAGACGTAGGCGCCTGGAACGCGGTGTGGGAGATCAGCGCCAAAGACGCCAATGGCAACGCGCTGCAAGGCGACGCCCTGGCCATTGACACCCGCAACACCCTGGTGATGGCGCAATCGCGCCTGGTGGCCTGTGTGGGTTTGGACGACGCGGTGGTGATTGAAACCCCCGACGCCGTGCTGGTGGCCAGCCGCAGCCACATTCAAAAGGTAAAAGACGTTGTTAACCACCTGAAGGCCACCGGCCGCACCGAGGCCGGCAGCAGCCGCAAGGTGCACCGCCCCTGGGGCTGGTACGACAGTGTGGACGCGGGCGACCGCTTTCAGGTCAAGCGCATTGTGGTCAAACCCGGTGCGGCCTTGTCGCTGCAAATGCACCACCACCGTGCCGAGCACTGGATTGTGGTGCAGGGCACGGCCCAGGTCACCCGGGGCGACCAGGTGTTTTTGGTCAGCGAAAACCAAAGCACCTACATCCCCCTGGGCGAAAAGCACCGGCTAGAGAACCCCGGCAAGCTGCCTCTCGAGATGATCGAGGTGCAAAGCGGCACCTACCTGGGTGAGGACGACATTGTGCGGTTTCAAGACGTTTACGGCCGGCAGGCCTAACACCCGTGCCAAGGCTGCATAGGGGCAGCCTTTTTACTTTTGTAGCGTGAATCTGGTTGCTGGCAACCGAGGGAGGGATTTTTTGGCTACGTTCTCAATGAGAAGTTCAGCTTCGATCATGCGCTTTGCCGTGCATGCGGTCGATTGGTTTGCCTTTGCCGGCGCAGGCCTGGTGGCTTATTTGTGACGCTTTGACGGTGAGGCCGTGTTGCCGCTGCCGCAGGTGTATGCCTTGCTGATCATTCAAATGGCCACCTTGATGACCCTGGTGTCGTCTGCTGTTTACCGCAATTGGCGCGGTGGGCAGTTCAAGGCCATGCTGGGCCGCGTGGGCGTTAGCTGGGCCATCACCTGGGCCCTGCTGATGACCTGGCTGGTGCTGACTAAAAGCAGCACTGATTTTTCTCGCATCTGGCTGCTGACCTGGGCCGGCACATCACTCGGCATCTCGTGGTTGGCCCGCCTGGGCGTGTTTTTGATCATGAGCTACATGCGCGGCCGCCAGGTGAACCACATGCGGGTGCTGCTGGTGGGTGGGGGTGGGCCGGTGGCCGCCATACGCCGCCGCGTTAAAACCAGCACCTGGACGGGTTACGACCTGACAGGTGTGGTGTCGATGGACGATATCGATGCCCTGCATTACTCACTGGGCCAGCTAGACCCCGACGAGGTGTGGATTTGCCCGCCCGCCAACGACATGAGCAGCATCCAGCCCGTGTTGAACGAACTGCGCCACAGCACGGCCAATATCCGCCTGGTGCCCGACATGGGCGCCTTTCAGATGGTGAACAACGGCCTGAGTGTGGTGCTGGGCATGCCCATGCTCGACATCTCTAGCTCGCCCATGTCGGGCTTCAACATGATCGTGAAGTGGCTGGAAGACAAGATTGTGGCCAGCCTGATTTTGATCTTGATATCACCCATTTTGGCGGTGATTGCCATCGCCGTGAAAGTAACCTCGCCCGGCCCGGTGATCTTCAAACAAAAGCGCCATGGCTGGAACGGCGAAGAAATTGAGGTTTACAAGTTCAGAAGCATGGTGGTGCACAACGAGCACACAGGCCATGTAACACAAGCCAAAAAGGGCGATTCGCGCATTACCCCTTTAGGGGCCTTTTTAAGGCGTAGCAGCCTCGATGAGCTGCCCCAGTTTGTGAACGTGCTACAAGGCCGCATGAGCATCGTGGGGCCACGTCCCCATGCGGTGGCGCACAACATGCAGTACCGAGAACTGATTCCACGCTACATGTTGCGGCATAAAGTTAAGCCAGGAATCACAGGCTGGGCCCAAGTGAATGGGTTGAGGGGTGAAACAAATACTATTGAAAAGATGGAAGCGCGTATACAAGCTGATCTTTACTATATAGAAAATTGGTCGCTTTGGTTGGATTTAAAAATAATTTTCCTTACTGTATTTAAGGGATTTATTGATGAGAATGCCTATTAATTAAACTGAGAATAAGGTTTGTGATAAAGATTAAAGTAAATCTTGGCGCGGCGGGTCACCCTATATGGCCAATGATTCAATATTTCAACGCGAAGATATTTTTGTTAGTAAAATTCTTCGTTTGTGCTCGATTGCTTGGGCCTGAATCAATTGGAATACTTGGGATCGGCTTGCTTATAGTGAGCATTCTTGAGTCGATTACGGAAACTGGCGTTGTACCGGCAATGATTCAAAGGGAGAAGAACCTTCTAAATGCTGAGTTTCGCGCAGTGATGACATTGCAGATTTTACGCGGTGGCGCAATGTTTTCTTTAATAGTCATTGGGGTTTCGATCTCTAACTATTTTTACTCTATTACCCAGGAGGTAGTGGATGTTGTGTTGCTTTCGGCATTTATTCCATTGTTTCGAGGGTTTTATTGTCTTGGATATATTGATGTTATCCGTGATGGAAACTTTAGAAAGATATCTCTTCTGGATTCGATCTATGCGGTCATCGATTTTTCTCTAACGATCGCATTGATTTATTTTTACCCAAGTCCGATATCATTTATTGCATCGTTGATATTTGTCGAGTTATTTAGAGGTGCTATTTCTTGGATTCTTTTTCGTCGCCCATTCAGGCCGCTATTTAATTTTAAAATGATCGATGATATACGTAGGTATGGAAGGTGGATTTGGGCGACTAGTGTATTTTCCGCTGTTCTTAATCAATTTGATAAAATATTTGTGGGCAATTTATTAGGTGCAAAGAGTTTTGGCTTGTATCAGACGGGATCCAGGATTTCCCAAATGGCAATTTCGGATGTTGCTGTCGCTTATTGCCAATATCTATTTCCCAGTTTTGTCGCTAAACTCAAAAATTCAAATTCTTTAATCAGAGACTTCAGAATTGTTTTATTGAAGATAGCCATACTGTGCGGGATTCTGGTTTTGCTAACTTGGATCCTTATAGAGCATGCGGTTAGAATTATTCTGGGTGGAGAGTGGAGCGCCCTTGTTGAAATTGTCAAAATTCAAGTCGTGGGTATGTGGTTTGGCGCTTTGATATCTGTTTGTGTTGCATATTTAAAGGCTGTTGGGGCACCGCGAATAATAACCATGGCGACAATAGTTCAGTTGATCGCAACTATATTTTTGGTTTTTCTTTTGATCGAAAAGTATGGAATGCTTGGGGTTGCATTTTCAGTTGATACGGCGTTAGCCCTTTCATTTTTGGTGATGTATATTTTTATTGAGAGGAAAATGGCATGAGAGTTCTGCATGTTATTCACACTCCAAGATTTTCTGGGGCCGAGATGTTGGTCTGCTCGTTGACAATTGCTCACAACAAGCAATCCATTGACAGTAGAGTCGTTGCCATCGCCCCACCCGACAAGAATTTTTTATCGACAATAGCTCTTCAAGAGAAATTGGGGATCAATTGGATATTTCCATCGGAGAAAACTCGAAAACTGAGCAGATTAATTTTTTTATATAATGTAATTAAGGAGTATCAACCTAGTGTGATTGTTGCACACAGCTTGATTCCTGCATTGTATGCTCGGTTGCTCTTTATTAGAACGCCTAAGGTCTTTGTGCTTCATGATGCAAATCAAAATGATCATAAAAGCTCCTTGTATTATTTTTTGGAATTAGGGTTGCAGTTTCTGTGTAGAGCAGTTGTTGGGGTCAGTTCTAAAGCAATATCAAACTACACCAAGAGATTTGGTTTTCCCATTGCAAAAATAATTCCAAATGGTGTCGACTTGGAGTTGTTTTCTAAAAGGCCAACTTTAAACCAAGACTTTAGAAAGCGCCATGGCCTAAAAAAAGATGCCCGCTTGATGGTGCAAATTGGTAGGTTTACGAAAATAAAAAGGCAAGATCTTTCCTTGCGCGCGTCAATTGATATTCTAAGAAAAAATCCAGATTTGATGCTGGTTTTTGTCGGTGAGCTAGAGGATATCGAGATCTACGATCGGCTTAACAAGATGATCGTTGAAAATAATATTTCGGATCAGGTGGCAATACTTAAGCCTTTACCACGAGATGAAATCGCAGATCTATTGGGTATTGCATCTCTTTATTTAATGCCTTCGGCTATGGAGGCACACAGTGTTGCGATGATCGAAGCATTGGCATCCGGTATCGGCATTGTGTGCTCTGACATCGATTCATTGCAATTTTCCGCAGCGTACGCGGGAGTTATTCTTGTTGATCCATGCAAGACAGATGAATATACTAAATCAATTGAAACGCTGCTCGATATCACTCATCGATATGAGAGGGATTTATCTAGATTCGATATAGAGAAAACAGCCGAACATTATCTTGAGCTTTTTGGCACTTTGAATCTTCAATGACATCAGCTACCAAATCTAACATGATCGGAATGCAGCACTTTCTTGTGTATGGAATACTGCTGTTTTCTGGTATCTCTAATATATTATTTGAGGTTGGAGGCTTATATATATTTGAGCTCGCATTGGTTTGTGCTGCTATATATTCTGTTTTGTTTCCAAATTCACTTTACTATTTGTTTGTTGAATGCCTGCGTGAAAACTCACATGAGTTATTCATGCTTGCATTGTGCTTGACTTTTTTCATGCTTGTTGGTTGGGCTACGGGCGGAAGTTTGGCGAATGCATATACCGATTTCCGCTCAAATTTCGTTGTGATTTTTGGATATTTCTTTGCATCTTATTGTTTGAGAAATGAACGAGGTTCGTACTTATCCTCTTTGGGGGTCGCTACAGGGGTTTGTTCACTAATTTATTGGGCCTACATGTATAAATATGGCCTGATTGAAACTAAATTCGCCGTGCCAGTTATTTCTTGTGTTATCGCCGCACTCATATACAGAGAGAACTTTAACTATAAGATGGCGGTTGCTTCAATTCTTCTTCTTGTTTTGATGTCGGCTGTTGCATTTTATCGGCAATACTGGTTATATGTCGTAGTTGTTATGGTGTTACTGTTTAAGAATTCATCCAAACTTAAGGTTGGTAGGTTTAATCTATTCCCAGTTCTTTTGCTAAGTATGATTCCTATTTTGCTGATAGGCTATGAATTTTTCTTTAATGTTGTAGCAGGAAGTGAGTCTTTATATATTCAATCATTCGGGAAAACTCAAGATTTATTGAATTATATTGATGGATATTCAGGCTTGTCTGAGAGTGATGCCATTCGGGCTGGGTATTTTGAATATATGGCGCAGTTCTGGTACAAGATATTATTGCCACACGGGCTTGGATATAAGTCTTATTTCGATGCTATTGACCCATGGTTTGGTCAATACTTAATCGAGGCAAATACCATTGACTCTTTGTTTTTTTATATTAATTTTCATTATGGCCTGGTGGTGGGTTTGCCACTAATCCTGTATTTTCTATACTCTTTGATTACGAATCCATCTTATAATATTTTTGAAAAAATATCCTTGCTAGGTATATTTTCGGTGATCATGCTTTTTGACGGTGCTCAGGCCACCGTTATTCCTCGTTCATTTTGGCTGGGCGCCTATGTTGCTTTTATCTCGACGCGTCGTAAAATACGTAATTAGCATAATATTTTCATTGTGCTTATTAAACTGTTTTGCTTGCGAAAGTGCCTTCTATAATCGTGGGGCAGTAGGTCTCATGGTCCACTATCTCCCTGCACGAGATTTTCAAAAAAAAATAGATTCATTTGATACGAATTTATTTTTAAAGGATGTTGAGGATAGCGGTGCGGATTATGTAATTTTTACGCTAGGCCAAAACTCAGGGTATCTGAACTCGCCAAATGCCGCATACGACAATATTGTTTCTGATGGAGTTCGCGCCTACACTCCATCGCGCGACATAGTCAAAGAAATTGCAGATGGACTTCATCGAACCGGGAAAAGTCTCTTTTTATATTTGCCGACGCGTGGACCTCAGGCTAATTATGGTGTGTTAGGCGCATTGGGCGATACAGATGAGCGACAACCAATTAATTTGGAATTTGCTAGAAATTGGGGTGGCGTGATTTCTGAATATGCTCAGAGATTTGGATGTCAGATTGCTGGTTGGTGGTTCGACGGTGCTTACAACCTCAAGAACTTCGAGTCATCTGGTGCGTCCAAATTCTATTTGGATGCGATAAGCCGTGGTAATAATGCTGCGTTGATAGCATTCAATCCAGGTGTAAATTCTCATGCATTTGAGTTGCTTGTTTCTGGTCAGAATATGACTGCTGGTGAGCAAAATAAGCTGGATATAGCTGCATTACCTTTTCAAAGTAATGGGGGGCGTTTGCATGTCGTCTCTTTTATTTCGTCTGGATGGATGCGCTCAGATCCTGTCGCTTATAGCCCGGAGTTTCTTGAGAATTACATGAAAAAAGTGCTTGAGGTTAACGGCTTATTTACCATCGAGGTCGGTATTGATCCCGATACCGGTAAGATATATCCAGGGCATCTTGAATTTTTAAAAAAAGTGCTCCTAAGAAGGTGATTTATTATGTGTGCAATATTGGGTTGGGTTGGTGTCAACTTGAACACATCAAGTTTGAATATTTTTTCAAAGGCGCTTGATTCGATGAAGCACAGGGGCCCTGATGGTGATGGATTTTATTCTGATGGCTCAGTAAATATCGCTCATGCTCGCTTGTCGATCATTGATTTGAGTGATGATGGTAAACAGCCGATGCGGGACGATAGGACGGGTTGTGTATTGGTTTTTAATGGTGAAATATACAATTATATTGAGCTGCGGAATGATTTGATTAAATTAGGGCATCAATTTAAATCACAATCTGACACGGAAGTCTTGTTAAAGGCTTGGGGTGAATGGGGCGAACTATGTCTTGGTAAGTTAAATGGGATGTTTGCATTTTCTATTTATGATCCGAAAGTAAAAAAGATATTTTGCGTCAGAGATCGTTTTGGCGTTAAGCCTCTCTATTATTTTTTAAAAAATCAAGAGTTTGGATTTGCATCGGAGCCTAAAGCGCTCCTTCAGTTAAACAAAGCACTCGAAATTGTGAATGATCAGGTTCTATTCCAATTTCTTGCGCTAGGGCGCTTGCATGCTTCTTCCAATTCATTCTACGAAAATGTTAAGGTTTTACAGCCAGGGCAGCAATTAATATATGATATCGAAAAAAATAGTATCAGTATTAAATCATACTGGACATATCCAACTAATTTATTGGATTTGAATGCAAATGAAGCATATGAGAAATTTGAGGAATTGTTTGATGATGCCGTGAAGATACGCATGCGTAGCGATGTTCCAGTCGGATTATCATTATCTGGTGGCTTGGATTCCTCGGCAATCTTGTGTTCTATCGCAAAATTGTCGAACTTTTCAGATTACTCGAACCACTTATTTACATCAGTATACGGTGAAAGTAGTGGCGACGAATCTGCATGGGCCCGATGTGCATCTGATAGATTTAATCTGGCATTACATGAGGTTACTGCACTAAAGAAAGACTGGATACCATCTCTCTCCCGAATTGTTCAGTGCATGGATGGACCAGGTTATTCGCCTGCTGTCTTTCCATTATGGCAATTACTCAAGTACTCCCGTTCAACAGGTGTAAAGGTTGTTCTTGATGGGCAGGGTGCTGATGAAATATTTGGGGGCTATGCGCAATATAGTGCGGATTTTCTAATAGATCTTATTTTTAAACTGGGTACCACTCCAAAGAACTATTCGCAATTTTTTGAATATTTGCGCGAAGCTTCAGCGACTCATGGGACAAAGAATATTTCATTGTTCATGTTACGAGAGAGTATGCCATTTCTATTGAGTATTTATAGGAAAAAAAATGGTATTTCCGGAATACTGAATAAAGACTTTTTAAGTAAAGTAACACCAAGAGATGTAGATTTTCCAGCCGTTCCCCCAAACTATGATCGGACATCTCGACGGATGTTCTTCGATCATTCCGTTGCAATATTACCCGGGCTTTTACAATACGGTGATGCTGTTGGAATGGGTAATGGAGTTGAGTGCAGGAATCCATTTATGGATTTTCGTTTGGTGAATTTTGCATTCCAATTGGGAACAAATATAAAAATGTTTGGCGGAAAAACTAAATGGTTAATCCGCCAGTATTTGAGAAAAAATGGCCTGCCTCTAATTGCTGAGAGAAGAGATAAAAAAGGTTATCCAACCCCTATATATGAATGGATGCTAGAGAATGATGCTGAAATTTTGCGGGACTACTTGCTAAGTTCGAATAGCAAGATGCAAGATTATTGCAGCGCGATTGGCATTGTAAAGTTAATAAATAATCACAAGCGCGGTAACTTTTCTGCTGGAAATGCGCTCTATCGTTTGATTTCGACGGAGTTCTGGCTGAGATCGATAGGGAGTGATTTTCAGGGGGGTATATGAAGAAGGTTTTGATTATTGAGCCCGTACTGACGGGTCATCATTATAACTATTTGCTGAATATTGCAAAAGGATTGAATGGTGGTGATATAAAGCTAACTATTTTGACGCGGTCTGGAATAGTTGTTGATGGCTTTCGCAATGAATTAGGGTCGGATATTGATATTAATGTTGTTGAGTATTCGAGATTTGATCGTCTTTCTAGTTCGGTTGAATCTTATTGGCGCATATTGTTGAGATATTTTGAGTTCTATTATTTTTATCGTGCTGCTTTTCTGTGTTATGTAAAAGAGGGTTTTGATTTGGTGTTTTTGCCGTATGGGGATACGATTTTGTATTTTGCGGCATTGTTTGGAAGTCCATTTGCTCGTACGCCCTGGGCCGTCATAACCATGAGAAGTTCATTTCATTGGAGTATGAGTAGGGGGAATTTCAAGTCAAAATTCACCAATTTTCTAAAGTTGGCTCTTTTTAAAAGATTTTTAAAATGCAAAACGTTGACTAACGTTTATTCGATTGATCCTTTATTAATTGAATTTTCTCAAAGGAACATTAATTCGGATTTTCATCGTAAGTTGCGATATTTGGCCGATCCTGTTGAGGATATAAAACTGCTGTCGCGTGAAAAGTCTAGACTTGATTTGAATGAAAGTGTTACTGATTCGGATTTCCTGATACTTGTATATGGCGCACTGGCTATGAGGAAAGGGATCGCGAAGTTGCTTAATTTTCTCGTTAATCCACTTTGCGATAAAAACATAAAATTGGTGTTGGTTGGTGTGCCAGATACTGAATTTTTGCAATTTACAGAAAATTCAGAATATGTGGCTCTAAGAAAATCAGGTCGTATTTTGGAGTTTTTTGGGCGTGCATCAATTGATTTTCAAGATATAGTATTTTCTGCATCTGATGCGTCTTGGGTCGGATATGAGGGGCATTTAGGAATGAGTGGTGTACTTCTTTTAGCAGAAAAGTATGGGGTACCTAGCCTTGTATCGCCAGACGGATTGATGGGGTGGTTTAATTCTCAGTATGGTTTTGGTGCATCTGTTGATCACTTACTAAATGAGGATTTTTGTTCTGTATTCTCAATCAAAGAATTGTTGAATGCGCAGAGATTTCAAAATAGGTCTGAAAGACGAAATCTAATCGAGAGTCATAGTTGGAGTAAGTTTGTGAATGTTGTCAAGGCTGATATATCAAAGGTTTAGCATGATTAAAGTAATTTATCTCACTGCGCTTGGTGATTATAGGCTTGGCGTTGTTCAGCAACTTTTGCAATCTGATTCCAATATTAAGATATACGCTGGTGAAGAGGCTTTTGATCCGAGCATAAAAGTTCTTCGAAGTGAAACTAATTTATTTTATCCTTTAAAGAATAAATATCTCTGGAAGCGCCGATTTTTACTTCAGATTGGTTCGGCGTTGGATGCTATTAGGGCTGATGTTCTTATTTTGGATTTAAATCCAAGAGTTATCAATGTTTGGTTCTTTTTGCTGATTAGAAAAATATTGGCTAAGCGGACCATATTATGGGGGCACGCTTGGTCAAGGATCGGCGGTTCGGGAGTTCTCCTGCGTAAATTAATATCTAGGCTGGCCAGTGGATTGATTGTATATACTGAGACTCAGCGGCAAGAGGCTCTTGAGGCCAATCTAAATAGGCTTATATGGGCTGCGCCCAATTCTTTGTATCGGGAAAAAGATATTTTGATGCAATCAAATTCTGGCTTTCCCCGGAATAACTTTATTTACGTTGGGCGTTTGGTTGAGGATAAGAAACCAGAGTTGATGATTCGTGCATTTTCTAAATTCAAGGAGAATGTAACGAGTAGTTGCTCCTTGTCGGTGGTCGGGGCTGGTCCCCAAATGCCGTATCTAAAGAATTTAGTGCGCGAACTCAATCTGAGTGCGGATGTCAATTTTTTCGGTCACATTTCAGGAATGGATGAATTGCGTGTGCACTATGAAAGGGCTATAGCTTCAATTTCACCAGGATATGTTGGGTTATCAATTACTCAGAGCTTGGCTTTTGGTGTTCCTATGATTATCGCTCGTGAGGAAAATCACGCTCCAGAAATTGAGGCTGCCCGTGAAAATTTTAATTCAATGTTTTTTAAGTCTGATTCAATTGAAGATCTTTCGCGTGTAATTGAGGAGTTTTATCGGGATAGGCTTCGATGGAATGATTCTAATAGATTAATTCGAGAGGATTGTTCTGTTCGCTATTCTGTTGAAGCGATGGCTCAAGGTATTTTGGAGGCGCTTCATTGATATGAGAACTCTTTTTGTCTTGTCTAATATGACATTCCCTCCGAGGGAGGGTGCGCATGCGCAAACACTTAATTTGATTAAGGTTCTTCAGGGAAAGGGTGTTGAAATAAGCCTGATTTTGTTCCTTAAGAATCGCTCGTCATTTGATTTGGATGGATTTAACGGAAGCTATCATGGTGTGAATGTAATCTCTGTTTTTTTGGATGCTAGATCTTATTCATACCGGTTTTTGGTTTTTTCTTTCTTAAGGCTTTTTCGCCTTCATCGATTGATTTACTTTAAGTTCTTTAAGGTAATTGATCGCGTGTCGAATGACGTTGATTTAATCCACGCCGAAGGCGTACCATTGGTGCCGCTTTTATGCGGGTCCGTTAAAAAGCCGTTAGTGATGAGCGTTGTTGATGCATGGTCACTTCGGCAAAATAGACTGGCCAAGTTTTCTTTCGGTATATCGAAGATTCAAAGGCGATTCTCTGCAACTATGAGTAGATATGCTGAGAAATTTTATTTGCCGAAGGCGAACGTAGTGCATTTGGTTTCCCCGGATGATAGTTCTTATTTGAGAGGTGTATCCTCTCGTATTAATCTGATCGACATTCCTGTTATGCGGGAAATTCCCAATTTTAAAAGGGATGCATTGCCCAGAGAGGGGAAATCTATTTTGATTTTGGGGGATATATCGCTTCCATTTATACGTGATGGTATTTTGGAATTTTTTGCTAATTTGTCTGATGATCAAAGTGCCTTTTTGGGGGGGATTAGATTCTATGTTTTAGGTCGGGTTGAGCCTGATTCGGAACTCGTTTCTTCAATTCCGAGTTATTTGAATTTTACATTTTTGAGATGGGTGCCTAATATAGATGAGGAAATAATTAAACATTCTGCTATTTTGTTGTTGGATAAGTCTGGGACTGGACTTAAGAATAGAGTGATTGATGCGATGATTTGCAAAATTCCCCTGATAGCTTCTGTTGCTGCAGTGGAAGGGATTGGGGTAGTGAATAATATTCATTGTTGCATTTTTAATGACTACGGATCAATTGTTGATGCCATGAAGAGGGTCGTTAGTGATTGTTCCTTCTCTGAAAATCTGAGAATTTCTGCTTACAATCTATTTTTGTCGAATTATTCGTCGAATGTCGTTGGAGATCGTTGGGTAAAGCTGTATTTGAATTTGAAGGGGTGATTATTGCGATAATGATTGCTTATGAATTCTCTGCTTTGTAAGGCTATTGAGATGGTTGGCGGTATTCTTGTTGCACATTGAGGTCGTGTATCGTGTCGTTCGAGAGTAAGCGCCGCATGAAAAGAGCCCCCTGATGGAAGACAACATCAAGCGGTTGACGGCCAAGAGAAAGGCGGCCCAGGTCCTAGACGTGATTCATGGCAATGACCACGGTCGCCGAGGTCAGCTGCGCCTTCGAGCTCATCCATTCTTAGGTTGCGCATTTGCTCGATGAAGGCAAGTGCGGCATGGATAACGCACTGTGCAGCATACCCCTATAGATCAAAGAGCAATATGAACGTAAGCAGCAGGCCAAGTCCGCTATCGAGAGCCTTAGCTATGGCGTATTCATGTCCACGCCAACCCATCGCGGACACAAGTCTGTATCGACCCAGTGATTTCCTGCTCAGGTGTTATCGTTGAAAGGAAACACAGATGAGCACCCTGATGGAAGACGACATCAAGCGTTGGACGGCCAAGAGAAAGACGGCTTTGGTCCTAGACATCATTCAAGGCAAGACCACGGTCTCTGAGGCCAGCCGGGCCTACGACCTCAACCCTTCTGAGGTTGAACAGTGGGTCGATGAAGGCAAGCGCGGCATGGAGAACGCGCTGCGCAGCAAGCCTCTGGAAATCAAAGAGCAGTACGAACGGCAACTCAGTGATTTGCAGCAAGCCTACGGCGAAGCAATGTTGGAGCTGCGCGCTCGAAAAAGCTGGCCTCCCTGCTGGGCAACGAGGACGAGAAATGATCCTCAGCCTTCAGCAGGGATTGGCTGAAGACGGGATTGTGGTCAGCCTCGTGAAGCTTTGCCAGTGGTTCCAGATCCCACGGCGCACGGTGTATTACCGCAGCACCAAATCGGCCCCAAAGGTCCAGGAACACTTGGTTCAGCCCATCAAGGCCATGATCGAAGAGAACCCGTCCTTTGGATATCGGACGGTGGCACATCTGCTTGGCTTCAACAAGAACACCGTGCAGCGCATCTTCCAGATCAGGGGCTGGCAGGTACGCAAGCGCCCGGTGGGCTTCAGGCCCAGAATCCAGGCCTTGCCGTCGGTGGCCAAGGCCCCAGATCAACGCTGGGCGACCGATCTGTGCCGGGTGTGGACGGGGCGCGATGGGTGGGCCTCTTTGGCCCTGGTGATCGACTGCTACAGCCGTGAATTGCTGGGTTGGCACCTGAGCCGCAGCGGCCGATCAAAGACGGCCGAATCGGCCCTAGAGCAAGCCCTGATCGCGCGTTATGGATGCCTGGGCAAGGTGAAGCACCCGTTCTTGCTGAGGTCGGACAACGGCCTGGTTTTTACCAGCCGCAGCTACACGGCCCTGGTCAAAAGCTACGGCCTGCAGCAGGAGTTCATCACGCCTTACAGCCCTGAGCAGAATGGCATGGTTGA
>NZ_KB906270.1 GCF_000381265.1 Curvibacter lanceolatus ATCC 14669 | reverse complement strand
CGCCTTCAAACACCCACGCTTATCGGCTGTATATTTTTAAGGATCAAACTACTCAGAATCTCTTCTTTTCGCCTCAGCTCGCTGCGATCAGCGAAGCCCTCTATCTTAGCACAGTTTTTAAGTAACTGGCAAAACTTTTTTTCTTTTCCACCTCAGCAGCACTACCAACTTGGCAGCACCGCTTTCTGCAGAGCCTCGAATTATACATCGCTTTTTACAGCAGCAAACTCAAAACCAGAAAACTTCTCAAACCACTCACAACAACCAACCCAACCAAGCACCAGAGGCTTCTCACCCCTGCCACTCGTAGAGCACCGTTCTGTGCAGTCGAGCCCGCTAGTATACACAGAAATTCAGACCGCAAACAAGAGAAGCTTCCCTGACTCGTCAGCGCGACTTCTTAGGGTTGCTTTCAATCCATTGCAAGACAGCATCCGCATAGAGCGATGCCACGTCGCATCCGGTCTGATCTGCGATCTCCTGGAAGCAGGTTGGACTGGTCACATTGATTTCCGTGACGCAGGAACCAATCACATCCACACCGACCAACAGCAGGCCGCGAGCCAAGAGAATGGGCCCAAGGTATTCCGCAATTTCCAGGTCACGCGCCGACAGCGGCCGGGCAACGCCCTTACCACCTGCAGCCAAATTTCCACGCACCTCCCCACCTTGAGGGATGCGAGCCAGGCAATAGGGTACGGGCTTGCCACCAATGATGAGAACGCGCTTGTCACCATCTGCGATCTCGGGCAGATAACGCTGAACCATCACGGAGACAGCGCCGTCACGATTCAAGGTCTCAATGATGCTGCCAAGGTTCAGCCCATCGCGCCCAACTCGAAAGATCCCCATGCCCCCCATGCCATCGAGGGGTTTGAGGATCACGTCACCATGCTCGGCATGAAAGCGCCGAATCTCAGCGGCATCGCGGGTGACCAAAGTTGGACCGATCAACTGCGGGAACTCCATGATGGCCAACTTCTCGGGATGATCCCTCAAAGCAGCCGGCTTGTTGAGAACACATGCCCCGTCGCGCTCCGACTGCTCCAACAGGTGGGTTGCATAGAAATACTCGGAGTCAAAGGGCGGATCCTTGCGCATGAGCACGGCATCAAAGTCGCGTAGCGCATGATTTGCCGATGGCTGGGCACTGAACCAGGCATCAGCCTGCCCCGTCAGCACAATCTGCCGAACGTTGGCCGTGACCAATCCGCCACTGCGCCAGCTGATATCGCGCGGCTCACACGACGAAATCACGTGACCGCGACGCTGCAACTCCCGCATCATCACGAAAGTCGTGTCCTTGTAGATCTTGAAGCTCTCCAAGGGGTCTGCAACAAAAAGAATGTTCACTTTGGATTCCTGAAATGCCGAGCACACAAGGGACGCGGCTCACGGCAACGTCCCTGGCATCGTGCAGAGCGCAATTTGCGAGCAGGCCATTTCGTCAGACCGACAAAAACCTGAGCTGCTCGGCATGCCAACCCGGTCTCAGATTGTGGCAGTGCCACAAAAAGTCTGCACGGATGCAGGCGTGAGCCTTAAATTTCGATCTTGCTACCCAGCTCAACCACCGAGTTGTTAGGCAAGTTGAGGAAGTCGGCCGCTGCGCTGGCGTTGCGGTGCATTTGGGCAAACAGCTTTTCGCGCCATGCCGACATGCCACTGCCAATGGTTGGAATGACCGTATCACGCGACAGGAAATAGCTGGTCGCCATCGCTTCAAAGACGCAACCCCTGGACCGAATCTGCGCCAGCGCCTTGGGCACGTCAGGGTCGTTCTTGAACCCGTAGTTGATCACGACCTGCCAGCAATCGTGCCCCAGGGGCTCGATCTCGACGCGCTTGTCCAACCCGATCCAAGGCACCTCATGGTTGCGCACAGTGACAAAGAGGTTGTGCTGGTGCAGAACCTTGTTGTGCTTCAGGTTGTGCAGCAGGGCATTCGGCACTGTCCCTACATCCGACGTCAAAAACACGGCCGTGCCCTCAACCCGCACGGGCGGGCTGACAAATACAGACTCAAGAAAGGACCGCAGATCCAACGAGTCCGCCCGCAATGCGGCACTCATCAAACGGCGACCTTCCTTCCAGGTGGTCATCACCAGATACAGGACAAACGCAAATGCCAAGGGGAACCAGCCCCCCTGCAAGATCTTGAGAGAGTTCGAGGCCACAAAGCCGATGTCGACCGTGAAGAAGAATCCCGTGGACGCGATGCAAAGCGGCAGCGGGTAACCCCAGCCATAACGGATCACATAAAAGGTCAGGATGGTCGTGATGCACATGACCAAGCTGACTGAAATGCCATAGGCCGCCGCCAGGGCGGAGGACGAACCAAAAAGCGTCACGGCCAGAATCACCCCGGCCAGGAGCATCCAGTTGATAGCCGGAATATAGATCTGCCCAGTGTCCTTGATGGAAGTGTGCAGCACGGTGAGGCGCGGCAGAAAGCCCAGTTGAATCGTCTGCTTGGTGGCAGAAAACGCACCCGAAATCAGGGCCTGGGAGGCAATCACAGTGGCCATCGTGGCCAGCGCGACGATGGGCAGCAAGGCCCACTCAGGCGCCAGCAGGAAGAACGGGTTTTCCGCAGCCGAGGGATCACGCAACACCAGGGCGCCTTGGCCGAAGTAGTTGAGCATCAAGGCCGGCATCACCAAACCGAACCATGCGATCTGAATCGGCTTCTTGCCGAAGTGGCCCATGTCGGCATACAGCGCCTCGGCCCCTGTCGTGCAAAGGAACACGGCGCCCAGGGTGATGAACGCCAAGCCGTAATGCTCGATCGCGAAGTGGATCGCATAACCAGGCCAGACGGCCTTGAGCACAGAGGGGTTCTCGACAATGGGCGGCACACCCATGGCAGCGATCGAGATGAACCAGACCACAGTGATCGGCCCGAAGAACTTGCCGATATCGCCTGTGCCACGCCGCTGAACCAGAAACAGCAAAACCAACACGGCCAGTGAGATGGGGACCACATAAGGCTTGGCCGATGGAGTCAGAATCTCCAAGCCCTCGACTGCGGAGAGGACCGAGACGGCCGGCGTGATGATCCCGTCACCAAAGAACAAGGCCACGCCAAAAACACCCGCCGCCACCAGAAGACCCCTGGCTTTCGGACGATCCTTCACAGACAGGGAGGCCAGGGCCAGCAAGGCCATCAAACCACCTTCGCCGTGGTTGTCCGCCCGCATGATCAGCGCCACGTACTTGACGGACACCACCACCGTCAGGGTCCAGAAAAACAAGGACAACACACCCAACACATTGTCTGGAGTGATGGGCACATGCCCGCTGATAAAGACTTCCTTGAACGCGTAAAGACAGCTGGTTCCGATGTCGCCATAGACGACACCAATGGCGCCGAGCGTGAGCGCCGCGAGAGAGGATTTAGAAGCTGACACAAAAAACGCCCTGCCCGCAAAGGGCGAGGCCGGTTGCCTGAGGGATCGCTATTGTGCTCTGCAGGCCAGATCGCGCAAGCAGTCAATCCCCCCTAATCCAGCGGGAAGGACTGGCTCTGTTGCAGCGCAGCAACTTCAAGGCCGCATCGGTTGCGGCGTCACAAAAAATCAGGCATAGACCTCGGCATTCGGATCGGTGGCCTCCATCTCATAGCTGCTGGCCAGCATCGCCAAGCGGGCCACCACACCGTACATGTAGAAACGATTCGGCGCACTGGCCCCCGGTTTCATCCCCGGTTGCGGCAGATGGGTGCTGTGCTCGAAGGCCAAAGGCACAAAGCTCGCACCTGGGGCATTGAGGTTCTCGTCCACTCCGCGGTCGGCATGGATGCGGTAAAAACCACCCACCACATAGCGGTCCATCATGTAGACCACGGGTTCGGCCACGCTGTCGTTCACGCGCTCGTTGGTCAACACGCCCTCTTGGATGATCACTTCATTGACGGTCTGGCCGTCTTTGATCATGTTCATCTTGTTCTTGGTCTTGCGGTTAAGCACATCCAGGTCTTTGACGTCACGCACGGTCATGATGCCCATGCCGTGGGTGCCGTTGTCGGCCTTGACCACCACAAAGGGCTTTTCGTTGATGCCGTATTCCTTGTACTTGCGCTTGACCTTGGACAGCAAGGCATCCACGTTGCTGCGCAGGCATTCGATGCCTTGATCGGCCGAGAAATCGACATCACCACACTTGGCGAACATCGGATTGATCAACCAGGGGTCGATGCCCAGCATCTTTCCGAAACGCTTGCTGATGTCTTCGTAACTCTGGAAATGATTGCTCTTGCGTCGCACCGACCACCCCGCATGCAGGGGCGGCAACAGATACTGCTCATGGAGGTCTTCCAGAATCCCCGGGGCCCCGGCTGACAAGTCGTTGTTCAGCAAAATGGTGCACGGGTCAAAGTCCTTAAGCCCCAGGCGGTGCTGACTGCGGATCACCGGCTCCAGGGTGACCTGCTCCCCACCGGGCAGGTCGATCACCGTGGTTTCCTTGATCTCTGGGCTGATCGAGCCCACGCGCACATTCAGCCCGGCCATGTGGAAGATGCGCTGAAGCTGCACCACATTGCTCAGGTAGAACGTATTGCGAGTGTAGTTCTCCGGAATCACCAGCAGGTTCTTGGCCTCGGGGCAGATCTTCTCGATCGCCGCCATGGCGGCCTGCACGGCCAGCGGCAGCATCTCGGGGGTCAGGTTGTTCCAGCCGCCGGGGTACAGATTGGTGTCCACCGGTGCCAGCTTGAAACCTGCGTTGCGGATGTCCACCGAGGTGTAGAACGGAGGCGTGTGCTCCATCCACTCCAGACGGAACCAGCGCTCGATGGCCGGCGTGGAGTCGAGGATGCGCTGCTCGAGTTCGTTGATCGGGCCTGTCAGCGCCGTGATGAGATGCGGAACCATGCGGGCCCTTGTGCGAAGGTGTAGAAACTGAAGAAAGGCAGAACTGGAACGATATGGGGCTGGGTCAGGGCTTTGCAAGCCCCCATCCAGCCAAACAACACCCGAACAAGCGAATCAAGTCCGGATCTCGCCTTCCCCCAACACAATCCATTTCAGAGAGGTCAGGCCCTCGATGCCCACAGGGCCACGGGCATGGAACTTGTCTGTGCTGATGCCGATTTCGGCGCCCAGACCATACTCAAAGCCATCGGCAAAGCGGGTGCTGGTGTTGACCATCACACTGGCCGAGTCCACCTCACGCAAAAACTGCTGGGCATGCACATGGTCACGCGTCAGGATGGCCTCGGTGTGGTGCGAGGAGTAGCGGTTGATGTGGGCAATGGCCTCATCCACCCCGGCCACCACCTTCACGCTGATGATGGGCGCCAGGTATTCCTCCGACCAATCCTGTTCGGTGGCCTCGACCAGGTTCGCCCCCGGCACGGCGGCCAGAATCGCCAGCGCTTCGGCATCGCAGCGCATCTCAACCCCCTTCTGGGCAAACACGGCCCCGATGCGCGGCAGAAAAGCCTGGGCCACACCGCGGGCCACCAGCAGGCTTTCGCTGGCATTGCAGGGGCTGTACTTCTGGGTCTTGGCGTTGTCGGTCACCTTGATGGCCAGGTCCAGATCGCAGGGGTCGTCCACATAAGTGTGGCAATTGCCGTCCAGGTGCTTGATCACCGGCACCTTGGCCTCGCGGCTGATGCGCTCGATCAAGCCCTTGCCGCCGCGTGGAATGATCACGTCCACGTACTCGGGCATGGCGATCAAATGGCCAACCGCCTCGCGGTCCGTGGTCTGCACCAGTTGCACGGCATGGGGGGGCAAGCCGGCTTCCGTCAGGGCCTGCTCCACCAGACGCGCCAGCGCCTTGTTGGACTCGATGGCCTCAGAGCCACCGCGCAAGATGCAGGCATTGCCGCTCTTGATCGACAGGCTGGCTGCCTCGATGGTCACGTTGGGGCGGCTTTCGAAGATCATGCCGAAGACGCCGATCGGCACGCGCATCTGCCCCACACGGATGCCGCTGGGCTGCTGCTTCATGCCAAGCACTTCGCCCATGATGTCGGGCATCGCAGCCAATTGCTCGCAGCCTTCGGCACAGGTCTCGAGCACCTTGGGGGTCAATTTCAGGCGGTCCACCATCGGGGCCGACAGGCCAGCGGCTGTGGCACGCTCCAGGTCGCGCGCATTGTCGAGCGCCAAGGCGGCGGTGTTTTCGCGCAGCAGGCGGGCCAGGGCCTTCAAGGCCTTGTTCTTGATGGCAGGCGTGGCGCGCGCCATGCTGGCAGAGGCCACCTTGGCCTGCAAACCGAGGGTCTGGGTGTATTCGGCAACGTTCAGGGCATTCATAGCCCCATTTTGCCGCAAAGCACCGCAGCAGGCCGCCCCGTCAGGAGCGGGGTCAGGGACGGCAGAGCGAACAGACCATCATGGCCAGGCGCTGCAAAGCCTGCCAGTTGTCGGTCGGCCAATCCGGGCGTTTCAAGCCTTTGACAATGCCATCCACCAGGTGCGCCGCCCGCAACAACTCAGCCAGTTCATGCGAGGCCAAGCGTGGAATCACGCGCTCAAACAGGCGTTCGCGCGGGCCCCACACCCGCTGCTCACGCAGGGCCATGGGCAAGGGTCGCCCGGCCACCACGGCGTCCTTGACACGTTTGAGGGCCCGGATGTCCTCGGCCAGCGTGTAGTGCACCAGCACCTCAGCCTCGCCTTCGGCACGCAAACCATCCAGCATGCGCTGCACCCGGCCGGCACGGCCCGACAACACCGACTCGGACAACTTGAACACGTCATAGCGCGCCACGTTCAGCACGGCGCCTTCCACCTGAGCCGCCGTCAATTCGCCAGCGGGATACAGCAAGGCCAGCTTCTGGATCTCCTGGTGGGCCGCCAGCAGATTGCCTTCCACCCGGTCGGCAAAGAACTGCAAGGTTCGCTGCCCCTCTTCACCCGCCGCCACCCGCTGTCCCTGCTGTTGCAGGCGCTGGGCAATCCAGGCCGGCAAGGCCTGGCGCTCGATGGGTTCCAGCGCAATGGTGACGCCCTGCTGCTCCAGCGCGGTGAACCAGGCGCCCGTCCGGGTGGCTTTGTCCAGACGCGGCAGGACGAAAATGGTGAGCGTGCTGTCGTTGCCGACAGCCGCCTGCGCCAGTTGCTGGATCGCCGGGCTGCCCTCTTTGCCGGGCTTGCCGGAGGGGATGCGCACCTCCACGATCTGGCGTTCGGCAAACAGGCTCAGCGAGCCCCCTGCCGCCAGCACCTCACTCCAGTCGAAGTGGGCACCCGCCACCGTGTAGCTGCTGCGCTCGGTATAGCCCTGCACACGCGCTGCCGCCCGGATCGCATCGGCCGCCTCCTGCTGCTGCAGTGGCTCATCACCGTGCAAGGTGTAGAGCGAGCGCAGGCCTTTGGCCAGATGGTTCTGCAGTTGCGCGAAAGCCAGTTGCATGAAACCAGGCCCTCAAAGCTCGCGCACAGCCGCCAGGCGCCGCATGAGTTGCTGCACCACATCGGTCTGCATGCTCTTGTAGAGCAGGGCTTCTTCGGTTTCCTTGGCCAGGGCCAGGGTTTCGCTGTAGTTGATGTCGCGCTGCTGCAGGATTTCAGTCGGGGCAATCAGCTCCTTGCCCTGCAAGGTGCGCAGCTTGAAACGCACCCGCACCCGCAGCTGGAACTGCCGCACCTGGCCCGAGGCGTTCAGGGCCACCACCACCTTCTCCCGCTGATCCGACAACAGGTCAATGATCACCTGCGCCGTCTCCATCTGCCGGGCATCCCGGATCACCTGCAGCTTGTCGAGCGACTCCAGGTTGCGGCGCAGTTCTTCAGACAAAGGCGAATTGGGCTGGCCATTGATGAACACGCGCTCGAAGACGAAATCGGGCGCCCGGCGCAGCTGGAAGCCGCAGCCGGTCAGCAACAGGCCCACAGGCCAGATCAGGGCGGTGCGGCGCAGCACGTCAGACCACCAGGTTGACGAGACGACCGGGCACCACCACCACCTTCTTGGGGGCGGCACCGTTGGCCAACTTGACAAACACCTCGCTGGCCAAGGCGATGCCTTCGATGGCCGCCTTGTCCGCCGCGGCCGGCACCAGGATGGAGCCGCGCAGCTTGCCGTTGATCTGCAACATCAGTTCGATCTCGTCTTGCTGCAGCGCCGCTTCGTCCACCTGAGGCCAGGCGGCATCCAGCAGGTCGCCCAGCGAGCCGGCATAGCCCAGCTCGGTCCACAGGCTGTGCGCGACGTGGGGGGTGGCGGGGTAGATGCAGCGCAGCAAGATGCCAAAGCCCTCAATCAGCGCCACCTGGGCACCTGGGCAATCCATGGCCTTGAAGTCTTCCAAGGCGTTGAGCATCTTCATGGCGCCCGACACCACGGTGTTGTACTGCATGCGCTGGTAGTCATAGTCCACCTGCTTGAGCACGGTGTGCACCTCCAGGCGCAGCGCCTTGGCCTCCTTGCCGAACACCACCTCGCCCAGCGAACTGGCCTGGGCCGTGCTGGCGTTGGCGGCCTCGACATTGATCGCCAGCAGCTTGCTGCCGAAGTTCCAGACGCGGCGGAGGAAGCGGTAACTGCCTTCCACGGCGGCATCGTTCCACTCCAGGGTGGCCTCGGGCGGCGCCGTGAACATGGTGTACAGCCGGGCCGTGTCAGCGCCGTAGCGCTCGATCAGGTCCTGCGGGTCCACACCGTTGTTCTTGCTCTTGCTCATGGTGCCCACACCCTCGTAATCGATGGCGGTGCCCACGGGCAGGTCGCCCACGGCATTCTTGAGCTTGGCGCCGATGACCTTGCCGGCTTCGTCGAGCACGTGCTCCACATCGTGGGGCCAGAAGTATTCCTTGCCCCCTTTTTCGGTGCGGCGCGAATAGATGTGGTTCAGCACCATGCCCTGCGTCAGCAGCTTGGTGAAAGGCTCATCGACCTTCACCAGGCCCAGGTCTCGCATCACCTTGGTCCAGAAACGGGCGTACAGCAGGTGCAGGATGGCGTGCTCGATGCCGCCGATGTACTGGTCCATCGGCATCCAGTAATTGGCGCCGTCGGCCACCATGGCCTCGCTGTTCTTCGGATCGCAGTAGCGCATGAAGTACCAGGACGAGTCCACAAAGGTGTCCATGGTGTCGGTTTCACGGCGCGCCGGCTGGCCGCACACCGGGCAGGTCACGCCGGCGTGGAAGCCTTCGTGCTTGTGCAGCGGGTTGCCAGAGCCATCGGGAATGCAATCCTGCGGCAGCACCACCGGCAGGTCTTTTTCGGGCACCGGCACGGGGCCGTGCTCCGGGCAGTGGATGATCGGGATCGGCGTGCCCCAGTAGCGCTGGCGGCTCACGCCCCAATCGCGCAGGCGCCAGGTGGTCTTCTTCTCGCCCAGTCCCTTGTCGGCCAGTGCGGCGGCCACGGCATTCACGCAGTCGGCAAACTTCAGGCCATCGTATGGGCCCGAGTTGATCATCACGCCGCGCTGCTTGTCGCCATACCAGTCGTGCCATTGGGTGAAGTCGTACGCCTCCCCCTCGACCTGCACCACCTGACGGATCGGCAACTGGTACTTGAGGGCAAACGCAAAATCGCGCTCGTCGTGAGCTGGCACGCCCATCACTGCGCCGTCGCCGTAGCTCATGAGCACGTAGTTGCCCACCCACACGGCCACCGATTCGCCGGTCAGGGGGTGGATCACGCTCAGGCCGGTCGGCTGGCCCTTCTTTTCCTGCGTGGCCAATTCGGCTTCAGTGGTGCCACCCGACTTGCATTCTTCGATGAAGGCCTGCAGCGCCGCATTGCCACGCGCCGCATGCTGGGCCAAGGGGTGCTCGGGGGCCACGGCGCAGAAGGTCACGCCCATGATGGTGTCGGCCCGGGTGGTGAAGACATACAGCTTGCCGTCGCCGATCAACTGACCGTCATCGCCGCGGATGTCATGCGGGAAGGCAAAGCGAACCCCTTCGCTCTTGCCGATCCAGTTCTCCTGCATCAGGCGCACGCGCTCGGGCCAGCCCGGCAGATGGTTCTGCACCTGGTCCAGCAACTCGCCTGCGTAATCGGTGATCTTCAGGTAGTAGCCCGGGATTTCGCGCTTTTCCACCAGGGCACCGGTGCGCCAGCCACGGCCGTCGATCACCTGCTCATTGGCCAGCACGGTCTGGTCGACAGGGTCCCAGTTCACGGTCTGGGTCTTGCGGTAGGCAATGCCTTTTTCAAGCATCTTCAGGAACAGCCACTGGTTCCACTTGTAGTAGCTCGGATCGCAGGTGGCCACCTCGCGGCTCCAGTCGATGGCCAAGCCCATCGCCTGCATCTGCTTCTTCATGTAGGCGATGTTGTCGTAGGTCCACTGGGCGGGCGGCACGCCGTTCTTCAGGGCCGCGTTCTCGGCCGGCAGGCCGAAAGCATCCCAGCCCATGGGCATCAACACGTTGTAGCCGTTCATGCGCAGGTAGCGCGTCAGCATGTCGTTGATGGTGTAGTTGCGCACGTGGCCCATGTGCAGCTTGCCGCTGGGGTAAGGCAGCATGGAGCAGGCATAGAACTTCTTCTTGTCGGCCTGTTCGGTCACACGGTAGGCGTCGCGGGCGGTCCAATGGTCGTGCGCGGCGCGCTCAACCTCAATGTGGTTGTACTTTTCTTGCATGGAATACTCTGTGGCGACCACGGTTGCCGCCGGTTGGAGGAGCAAGCCCAGCGGCTTGCGATGGGTGGATTTTAGGCGCTAGCGGGCTGGGCCCGGGCCGCCGGGCACTGCAGGGCTGCTTGGGGACGCCGGGCGAGGATCCGCCACAAAGCCAATGCGGCTCAAGCCGGCTTTCTGGGCCAGGCCCAGCAACTCGACCACCCGGCCATAAGGAACCCGGGCGTCGGCGCGCAACTGCACCTCGATCTGCGGGTCCTCCTGGGCCAGTTCATTGAGCCGTTGCGCCGCAGCCAGGTCGGTCAAGGGGGCCTCATTGAGGTAGATCTGGCCACCGGTGTCCAAGGCCAGCGACACCGAGCGATGGCTCTGCACCGGCTGCGCCGCCTCGGCGTGCGGCAGATCCAGGCGCAGGCTGCTGGCCAGCAAGGGGGCTGTCAGGATCAGGATCACCACCAGCACCAGCATCACATCCACCAGCGGCGTCACGTTGATGTCACTCAGGGGCCGGGAGGTATCGCCCCGCTCAAGGCGCCCGAAACTCACGGCAGTGCTTTCTCAAGCAGCAATTCACGCAGATCGCGGGCAAAGCCTTCCAGATCGGCTTCGATGGCGGCAATCAGGCGGCCCATCACGTTGTAGGCCAGCAGCGCCGGAATCGCCACCCCCAGCCCCGCCGCAGTCATCACCAGGGCCTCCCCCACTGGGCCGGCCACCTGGTCCAGAGTCAGGGTGCGCACGCCGGCCAGAGCGGTCAGCGCATGGAAAATCCCCCACACCGTCCCCAACAAGCCCACGAAAGGAGCCGAGGACGCCACCGTGGCCAGCAGCACCTGCCCCCACTGCAGGCGACGCAGCACCCCATGCAGGGCATCGCGCAGGTGGCGGGTCAGTTGCTGTTCGCGCGAGCCAGCGCCCGCCAGCGAGCCCGCATGGCTCAAGGAAGAAGCCGCCTCCACCAAGGGCAGCAGGGCCCGATCACGGTCCAGCGCCGCCAAATGGGCCAAGGCCTGCTCCATGCCCTGCGCCTGCCAGAACAGGGCCGTGGCCCGTGGCACATCCGCCCGGGCACGCCACAGCACCCAGCTCTTGCGCAGAATCACCACCCAGCTGGCCACCGACATCAGCAAAAGCAAGGCCGCGACCCCGCGCGTGAGCAGGTCGCCGTCGCCAAGCAATTGCAGGCTGCCCATGGCGGGGGCCGATCAGTTCAGGCCCAGCACGTCGAACATGTCGAACAGGCCCGCCTGCTGGGTGGCCAGAAAGCGCACCGCCCGCAGGCTGCCTTGGGCATAGGTCGATCGGCTGGACGATTTGTGCGTGACTTCAATGCGCTCGCCGATGCCGGCAAACAGCACCGTGTGGTCGCCGACGATGTCGCCACCGCGCACCGTCGCAAAGCCGATGGAGGACGGGTCGCGCTCGCCGGTCACCCCTTCACGGGCGTAGACCGCGCAATCCTTGAGGTCGCGCCCCAGAGCATCGGCAATCACCTCACCCATCTTGAGTGCCGTGCCCGAAGGGGCATCCACCTTGTGCCGATGGTGCGCCTCGATGATCTCGATGTCGTAGCCGGTCGACAGGGCCTTGGCGGCCATCTGCAGCAGTTTGAGCGTGACGTTCACGCCCACGCTCATGTTGGGCGCCATCATGATGGCGATGTCGCGCGAGATTTCGGCAATCTCCGCCTTCTGGGCGTCAGAAAAGCCTGTGGTCCCGATGACGGCCTTCACCCCCAGCTCGCGGCAGACCTTCAGGTGGGCCAGCGTGCCTTCGGGGCGAGTGAAGTCGATCAGCACCTGCGCGCCCTGCAGGCCCGCGCGCAGATCCGAGGTGATGTGGATACCGCTGCTCTGGCCCAGATAGGCCGTCGCATCGGTGCCCAGAGCCGGGCTGGTGGGCACATCCAGCGCACCTGCCAGAACGCAGTCATCGGCGGCCTGAACCGCCTCCAGCAACATGCGGCCCATGCGGCCCGAAGCGCCAGCAATGGCGATCTTGTGCAAAGCAGCACTCATCTTCTGAATATCCTGTCGGTCGAAAAAAAGAAGCTCGGGCCCAGGGCACCGGGCCGCCTCAGCGGCGGGTGGGCTCCAGCGGCGGGTAGGTGGCCGGCAAAGGCGAATCATCCACCTGGGAGCTGGCGCTGACGCTGCGTTTGGGCACCGGAAACTTGCTCAGTTGCTCGTCGGTGGCCTCCAGGGGCGGGATCTTCTTCGATTTGGTGCGCGAATCCAGCGTGGCCACAAACTCGGCCTCGCTGGGCATTTCGTCGCCTTCAAAACGATCCAGGGCATCGCCCTTGAAATAGACGCTGAGGCGCCGCGACTGCGGCTCCACGCCTTGGCGGCGCAGGGTGAACACGTAATCCCAGCGATCGGAATGGAAGACGCTGACGACCAGTGGGGTGCCCAGCACCTCCTTGACCTGTTGCCGCGTCATGCCGGGCTGCAGGGCCGCCACCTGCTCCTTGGAGACGAAATTGCCCTGGACGATCTCGATCCGATAAGGCGTGATGGCCGTGGCGATGCGGCTGCTGGCGCCGTCGAACGAACCACAGGCCGCGACACCGGCACACAATGCCAGCGACAAACTCAGCCGGGCGCTTCGAGGGGAATAAGCAGACATGGGTCGGGAGGTAGCGATATGATCGGCCCATTGTAGCGGCTGGGCCTGTCAGAGCGGGTTGGTACGCTGGCGGAAGGACCCTTGCATGGCCAATATCGAAGAACTGAAAAATACCGGGCTCAAAGCAACGCTGCCCCGCCTCAAGATCCTGGAGCTGTTCCAGAAGGGGCGGCAACGCCACATGACGGCTGAAGACGTGTTTCGCGTCCTGCTGCAGGAGCAGTCCGACATCGGACTGGCCACCGTGTACCGGGTGCTCACCCAGTTCGAGCAGGCCGGGATCCTGAGCCGCAGCCACTTTGAAAGTGGCAAGGCGGTCTACGAACTCAACGAAGGTCAGCACCACGATCACCTGGTCTGCACCAGTTGCGGCAAGGTCGAAGAGTTCTATGACGCCGAAATCGAGCGGCGCCAGCAAATGGTGGCCAAGGCCAAGCACTGGCTGCTGCAGGACCACGCCATGTCGCTGTACGGTTTGTGCGCCAACTGCGCCAGCGACAAACGCTGAGCCTCAGCCTGAGGCCTTAGGGCGCCAGCCCCGATCAGCCCTCTTGCTCCATGGCGCGGCGGTGCCGCTCCACGAACTCCTGGTAGGTATCGATGCCGCGCAACTGGAGAATCGTGTTGCGCACGGCAGCCTCCACCAGCACCGCGATGTTGCGACCGGCCACCACCTGGATCACCACCTTGCGCACGGGCACACCCAGCACGTCCTGGGTCAGGGGCTCATAGGGCAGGCGTTCGTAATCGCGCTCCAGGGTTTCCTTGCGGACCAGGTGCACGATGAGCTTGAGCCGCATCTTGCGCCGCACCGCCGTCTCACCAAAGATGCCCCGGATGTCGAGCAAGCCGATGCCGCGCACTTCCAGCAGGTTCTGCAGCAGTTCCGGGCAACGCCCTTCGATGGTGGTCTGATTGATGCGGTAGAGATCTACCGCGTCATCGGCCACCAGACCGTTGCCCCGCGAGATCAGCTCCAGACCCAGTTCGCTCTTGCCCAGGCCGGACTCGCCAGTGATCATCACCCCGAGCCCCAGGATGTCCATGAACACCCCATGCATGGAGGTGCGGTCTGCAAAATGCTTGGACAGATAGGCCCGCAGCACATCGATCACGAAGGCCGACGACTCCTGGGTGGCAAACATCGGGATCTGTGCGCGCTCGCACATCGACAGCAGCGCATCGGGCGCTGCCTGGCCGTCAGCCAACACCAGCACCGGCGGCTCCAGGGTCACGATGCGGGAGATGCGGCGGGCGCAGTCCTCTGGCGTGGCATTGGTCAGGTAGGCAATTTCACGCTCACCGAGAATCTGGACCCGGTAAGGATGGATGTAATTGAGGTAACCCACCAGATCGGCGCCCGAGCGGGCAGCCCGGACCACCACCTCGTCAAAACGCCGCTCCGAGGCCCCCAGGCCCGCCACCCATTCCCATTTCAGAACGGAGCGGAACTCCTCGAAGAGGACATCCGCACTGACGACGTTGGGTTTCACGACAGAGCCTGCCTCGAAGACATCAGGCCGGCTGAGTGGATTGCCAGGTGGCGATCATCTGATGCAATTCAGCCGCATCGGTACAGGCCTTGATCCGCTCACGCAGCGGGGCATCGCTGAGCAGCTCGGCAATCTCGGACAGGATTTCCAGGTGCTTCTGGGTCGCCGCTTCGGGCACCAGCAGAAAGATCAACAAGCCCACAGGCTGCTCATCAGGGGCATCAAAGCCGATCGGATTGGCCAACTGAAAGACCGCAGCCATCGGAAACTTGAGCCCCTTGATGCGCCCATGAGGGATGGCCACGCCATGGCCCAGCCCTGTGGACCCCAGGCGTTCGCGCGCAAACAGGCTGTCGGTGATCAATGCTCGGCTGAGGCCATGAAGGCTCTCGAACAACAAGCCGGCTTCTTCAAACGCACGCTTCTTGCTGGTGGCGTCGACGCACACAAGCACTTGAGCAGCGGGGAGGATGGACGCGAGACGGTTCATGGTGAGTTAGGGCGGATTATGCACCGGTCGCCCAGCATCGGCGAAAAACCGCCATCGGCCTGCAACTGACAAGAAAAAAGCCGCTGATTTGCAACAGCGGCTTCGGGGAGCTTGTCAGCACACGAAATGTCTGGCAAGCAACATCACATCAGGCGCTTGGCCGGGTCGTGGTGGTGATCTTGCACCCGGTCCTTGTGACGGACGACCTGACGATCCAGCTTGTCCATCAACTCATCCACGGCCGCATACAAATCCTCATGGGAACTCTCGGCAAACATGTCGTTGCCCTTGACATGGACATTGCACTCGGCGCGTTGGCGGCGCTGCTTTTCCTTTTGCTTTTCAACAGTGAGCAAAACCTTCACATCAACCACCTGATCAAAATGTCGGGTGATCCGGTCCAGCTTGGTCGTCACATAACTACGCAAGGCGGGTGTAACTTCGAGGTGATGACCGCTGATCGTCAAGTTCATGAGTAGCCTCCTGTGCACTCTGGGTTGAAAACGCCACCGTTCAGGGTGGATGGCGAAGCTCAAATTCGATGAAGCTGAATTCACTATGCGCCCGCCAAACCCGAATTGCAATGGCTTTTCATCAAGCCGTCATGGGTTTTTGAGCCAACTCGGGAAAGCCCTCAGAAACCCCTTTGTGGCACACGGATGAGGCCTTGACGCCGCCACAGAAGGGCGGCAAATTAGGCAGGTTTTCCCCACCAGAAAACGCTGCTCAAGAGTGGGGGTTGCGCACAAAAGTACGCAAAGTGCGCCACCCGACGACAGCCCAATCTGACTGCGTGCCCGAGGGCCAGGCAGCATGCAGGATGGGCGATGCCCGCCCACCATCAGCTCAGTGCAAACTGCGCCTTGCCGGCGGCCTTGGCCTGGTACATGGCCGCATCGGCCCGCGACAGCAGCAACTCGGCTGACAAAGCCAAGCCCCCTGAATCTCCGCCCGTGATGGCCACGCCAATGCTCGCGGCCAGCGTCAATTCGCGCCCTCCGAGCACGACAGGGGTGGCCAGCTCCGCAATCAACTTGCGCGCCACCAGGGTGGCGTGCTCCGCAGGATGGGCCAAGCCCTCCAGGATGATGGTGAACTCATCACCTGCCAGACGCGCCACCGAATCGGTCTCACGCACGGCAGACTGCACGGTGCGGGCAAAGTGGCGCAGCACGGCATCGCCGAAGTCGTGTCCGTAGGTGTCGTTGTATTGCTTGAATCCATCGAGGTCGAGGAACATCAGCGCCAGCCCTGTCCCCTGACGCCGCACACGGGCCAGCGCCTCGACCAGACGCTGCAGGAACGCACGCCGATTGGGCAATCCCGTCAGCGCGTCATGGCTGGCCTCATGCTGCAGGCGTTGTTGCAGCTGATACTGCTCCGTCACATCCTGGGCCAGGATGTAGAAGCCGTAAGGCGGTCGCGACATGGCGGTGTCCGGGATGAAGTTCGTGTGGACCCGTATCTCTCCCCGCAGAGTGTTCAAGCGCGAATCGAAACTGACCACCTCGCCGGCCTGCACACGCTGCAGGGGCGCATCCCTGGTCGCCAGCAAGGCATCTTCCATGAAGCCATCCACTGAACGGCCCACGATCTGCGCCACAGGCACGCCAAACCAATCTTCATACGCCTGGTTGTTGAACTGGTAGACGCGGTTCCCGTCCACGTAGGCGATCAACGCTGGCATGTTGTCGGCCAGCAGGCGCAACCGGGTGCGGCTTTCCAGCAACTCACGCTCAACCGCCTTGCGCGCGGAGATGTCGTGCAAAAACGCGTGCAGACGCACCTGCCCCTGAAAGCGGTTCACCCCGAGCGAAACCTCGGAGGGGAACAAACGGCCATCCCGATGCTGGGTCTGCACCTCCAGCCGCCCGCCCGTCGTGCGGTCCAACCCTTCATTTCGCAGCCGCTCAAACGCTGCGTGGTAACGCTTCACCGCCCCCTGCGCCACCACCAGATCGAAAACACTGCGCCCGATCGCCTCTTCACGACGCCAGCCGAAGGTGTCTGTGGCGGCTTCGTTCCATGCGGTCACCCGGCCCGCGGGGTCGACCTCGATGAAGGCATCGGTGGCGTGGGCCAGCGTGGCCCGGAACAACTCTTTTTCATGCTCCAGCGCCACCTGGGCCGCCTGGCGCTGCGCCACCTCGGTGCTGAGGCGCGCGTTGGCCTCGCTGAGTTCCTGGGTCCGGAGTTCAACCCGGTGCTCCAGCTCCAATTGCAGCACCGCCAGCGCCTGCTCAGAGGCCTTGCGGGCGGTGATGTCCGTCGCCACCAACACAAAGGCCGCCTCAGCCTCTTCATCAGCCGCCAGGCGCGAAACGCCCACCAGAAACCACACCAACGACCCATCCGGCCGCAGAAAAAGCAACTCCTGAGGCGGCGCGGTGGTTTCAGGGGCCTGCAGATCGTGTGTCAACAGATCCTGCAAATGGCGCATCACCCGGCCCTTGTCGGGTGTGAACAGGAGAGACTCCAGGGGCTCGCCGGCCAGGCTGTCGGCGGAACGACCCAGCAACTGGGCCAGTTGCCCATTCACACGCAGCCAACGCCACTCGGGAGAGACCAGGGCCATGCCGACCGAAGCCTGGGCAAAAGTGCGCTCGAACTGCGTCACCGAGAGGCTGGCGCGTCGATCGACCTCCACCCCTCGGAAGTACTGCTCCACCAAGCCGGCGAAATCCTGCAGGTCCTGCGCATCAGCCTCGCTGAACTCCCGTGGCTGGTGATCGCTCAGGCACAACGCCCCCAAAGCGTGACCCGCCAGGGACCGGATGGGGTAACCCGCATAAAAAACCAGACCCGGAGGCTGCGCGACCAGGGGGCTGGCGACAAAGCGCGCATCCTCACGCGCGTCGGTGATCACAAAAGGCTGATCACACAGGATGGTGTGGCCGCAAAAAGAGTGCTCTCGCAGCAAGGTACGACGCTCGCCCCCCTGCACTGACTTGCTCCACTGCAGCTCCGCATCCACCAGGTTGACCATGGCCATTGGCACCCGGAAATGCCGGGCCGCCAGGCGGGTGATGCGGTCCAACTCAGGGATGGACACCAGATCGCAGACGGCCAGAGACTCCAGCACCTGCAAGCGCTGCACTTCATCGGCAGGAACGCCGTAACCCCTCATTGCGCGAACCTCCGATCAGGACTGCCACAGACCTGACCCAATGTAGCAAACCCGGTTTGACCCAACCAGCACCTGAACCCTAAGCAGGCCACAACAAGTGGCTGTAAAGCCTCAAGACGCAGGCTTGAACAAGGACCTCAAAATGATCCGACCCGCGTTGCTGCGGTGCGATAATCCGCCCAATTCAATTTTGGAGAGACCGCCTTGGAAACCTACCCCAGTTGGTAGCTTTCAATTCCCGTGGCCGCATCGGGGGTTGAAAGCACCCCATTCCCGACCGATTGCAACCCTGACCCACGGAGCGCGCGATGCTCAATATCTTTACGCTGGCCAACGGCCGGCTGTTCCAGGAAGAAATCGAATCCCTGGAGGAACTGTCCAAGTTTCAGCCCATCTGGGTGGACCTGGAATCCCCCTCGGTCGAAGAAAAGCGCTGGATCAAGCAGTACTACGGCCTCTCCATCCCGGAAGACGCGATGGACGAGGACATCGAGGAATCCGCCCGCTTCTATGAAGAAGACAATGGCGAACTCCACATCCGCAGCGACTTCCTGATCGCCGACGACGATGCGCCGCGCACGGTGCGCGTGGCCTTCATCCTGAACCAGCACAACACCGACTTGAAAAGCCGCGGCGTGCTGTTTTCGATCCACGACGAAGACGTGCCGGTGTTCCGCCTGCTGCGCATGCGCGCCCGCCGCGCGCCGGGCCTGATCGAAGACGCCAAGGAAGTGCTGCTCAAGCTGTTCGATGCCGACGCCGAATACTCGGCCGACACGCTCGAAGGCATCTACGACGAACTGGAGAAGGCCGGCAAGCAGGTGCTGTCTGGCGACGTGACCGACGCCCTGGCCGGCGAAGTGCTGGGCGCCATCGCCCGCCACGAAGACTTGAACGGACGCATCCGCCGCAATGTGATGGACACCCGGCGCGCCGTCAGCTTCATGATGCGCAGCCGCATGCTGAATGCCGAACAGTTCGAGGAAGCCCGCCAGATCCTGCGCGACATCGAGTCGCTGGACAACCACACGGCCTTTTTGTTCGACAAGATCAACTTCTTGATGGACGCCACCGTCGGCTTCATCAACATCAACCAGAACAAGATCATCAAGATCTTCTCGGTGGCCAGCGTGGCCTTGCTGCCGCCCACGCTGATCGCCAGCATCTACGGGATGAACTTCAAGGCCATCCCCGAGCTGGACTGGTCACTGGGCTACCCCTATGCGCTGGCGCTGATGGCGGCGTCGGCCGTGGTGCCGATGCTGTATTTCCGCCGCCGCGGCTGGCTGCAGTAAGCCAAGCCCTTGGCCGTCAGGACGGCTGCTGGCTCAGATGGTCCAGCAGGCCGCCCACGATCAAGGTGGTGCAGCGGCCCGCCACCGCCTCCAGAAACGCCGGAAAATCCACATGGGCCTGGTCATCGGCCCGGTCCGAGATGGTGCGCAGCGCGGCAAAGCGCACCCCGTAATCGTGGCAGACCTGGGCCACAGCGGCGGCCTCCATCTCCACCGCCAAGGCCTCGGGCAGGCGGGCCCGCAGGCCCAGCGCCTCGTCGGCAGCCGAGACAAACCGGTCCCCGCTGATCAGCAAGCCCTGGTGCACCTGCATGGCATCAAGCCCGTACTGGCGCCGCACTGACGCATCGAAATGACTCTCCACCCGCGCCTGCACGGCCCGGGCCGCCACCCGCAGACCTTCGGCCAGCACGGGATCGCAGGCGAAGTGCGCCTGACCGTAAAGCGGCACCTCATAGCGCGGGAACAGCGGTGAGGCATCCATGTCGTGCTGCAGGCAATGGCTGGCCACCACCACATCGCCCACCGTCACGCCCTCGCCCAGGCCGCCGGCCACCCCGCTGAACACGATGTCGGTCACGCCAAAGCGCTCGATCAGGGCCGTGGCCGTGGTGGCTGCGGCCACCTTGCCGATGCGTGACAACGCCAGCACCACCGGCCGGCCGGCCCACAGTCCCAGACAGTACTCACGGCCGGCGTGCTGCTCCAGACGCGGTTGGTCCAGCAAGGCGCGCAGACCGGTCTGCTCCTGAGGCAAGGCACTGAGAATAGCGAGCGTCATCCATCCAACTCCAGAACATTCGAGCAGCGCCCCCAGGCACTGCCCACGAAAAAGCGGCCCGAAGGCCGCCCGCATTGTGCCGTGTCCAGACCCGCTCACGGGCCGGGGGTCACGCCTTGTCGCGCAATTCGCGGCGCAGGATCTTGCCCACGGGGGTCTTGGGCAGATCAGTGCGAAACTCGATGATGCGAGGCTGCTTGTAGCCGGTCAGGTTGGCGCGGCAGAACTCCTTCACCTGCACATCGGTCAGCGCCGGGTCCTTCTTCACGATCACCAGCTTCACCGCCTCGCCGGTCTTCTCGTCGGGCACCCCGACGGCGGCGCACTCCAGCACCCCGTCCAGATCGGCCACCACCTCTTCCACCTCATTGGGGTAGACGTTGAAGCCGCTGACCAGGATCATGTCCTTCTTGCGGTCGACGATCTTGAAGAAGCCCTTGGCGTCCACCACGCCGATGTCGCCCGTCTTGAAGAAGCCGTCGGGCGTCATGACCTTGGCGGTTTCATCGGGGCGCTGCCAGTAGCCGGCCATGACCTGCGGCCCCTTGATGGCGATCTCGCCGGGCTGGCCCAGGGGCACCTCCAGGCCGTCGTCATCGAGCAGCTTGAGGAAGGTGCTGGGCAAGGGCACGCCGATGGTGCCTGTGTACTCGGTGGCCGTCACCGGGTTGCAGCTCACGGTGGGCGAGGTTTCTGACAGGCCATAGCCCTCGCAGATCGGGCAGCCCGTCTTGTCGAGCCACAGCTTGGCCACCGCGCCCTGCACCGCCATGCCGCCGCCCACCGACACCTTGAGGTTCTTCCAGTTCACGGTGCCGAAATCCGGGTGGTTCGCCAGCCCGTTGAAAAGCGTGTTGACGGCCGGAAAGCTGTGGAAGGTGTGGCGGCGCAACTCCTTGAACACCGAGGGCAGATCGCGCGGATTGGGGATCAGGATCAGCTTGCCGCCCGTGCGCATGGACAGCATCATGCCCACGGTGAAGGCGAAGATGTGGTACAGCGGCAAGGCGCACACGCTGGTGGGTTGTTCGTGCGCGGGCACCTGGCTCATCACGGGCGAGTTCCAGGCCTCCGACTGCAGCACATTGGCAATCACGTTGCGGTGCAGCAGCACCGCGCCCTTGGACACCCCGGTGGTCCCCCCGGTGTACTGCAGCAAGGCGACATCGTCGGCCTTGATGTCGGGGCGCTTGAATGAGCGCCGGGCACCCTGACGCACCGCATCCTTGAACCGCACAGCGCCAGGCAGGTGGTATTCGGGCACCATCTTCTTGACGTTTCGGACCACATAGTTGACCAAGGCGCCTTTGAGGAAGCCCAACTCATCGCCCATGGCGCACAAAACCACATGTTTGACCGGCGTGTGGGCCAGGCACTGCTGCAAGGTGGTGGCAAAGTTCTCGATCAGGATGATGGCCTTGGCGCCCGAATCCTTGAGCTGGTGCTCCAGCTCGCGTGGCGTGTACAGCGGGTTCACATTGACCACCACCAGACCGGCACGCAACACCGCGGCCACGCACACCGGGTACTGGGGGATGTTGGGCATCATCAGAGCGACGCGGTCACCCTTGGCCAGGCCCAGCCCCTGCAGGTAGGCGGCCAGCGCCAGGCTTTGGCGATGGGCCTGCGCGTAAGTGACGTCGCGGCCCATGAAACTGTAGGCCACCCGGCTGGCATGCTTCTCGAAACTCTCCTCCATCAAAGCCACCAAGGAGGCGTAATGCGAAGGATCGATGTCGGCGGGCACCCCTTGGGGGTAGCTGCCGAGCCATGGGCGGTCGGTCATTTCTTGTCTCTCCAGACTCTTGCTTGGGAATATGCGCAGTCCTTCGAGTCAAGTCAGGCCTGCGTCAGCACAACCTCCTATTTTGATTCGTTTTTTTACAAAACGACACTCAATCAGGACGTCCTGCCACGCAGGGCCCAACGCAAAAGTATGCAATCACACAATTGCACACTTCTGAAGCGGGGTCACTCCACCGCCTTCACCATGTCTTCGACCACCTTCTTGGCGTCGCCGAAGACCATCATGGTCTTGTCCAGATAGAAGAGTTCGTTGTCCAGGCCCGCATAGCCTGCGGCCATCGAGCGCTTGTTCACGATCACCGTCTTGGCCTTGTAGGCCTCCAGGATAGGCATGCCGTAGATCGGGCTGCCCTTCACATGGGCAGCAGGGTTCACCACGTCATTGGCCCCGAGGATGATGGCCACATCGGCCTGGCCGAATTCGCCATTGATGTCTTCCATCTCGAACACCTGGTCGTAGGGCACCTCGGCCTCGGCCAGCAGCACGTTCATGTGGCCTGGCATGCGGCCCGCCACCGGGTGAATGGCGTACTTCACGGTCACGCCCTTCTCGGTCAGCTTGGCGGCCAGTTCCTTCACGGCATGCTGCGCCCGGGCCACGGCCAGGCCGTAACCCGGCACGATGACCACGGTCTCTGCGTTGGACAGCACAAAGGCCGCGTCGTCGGCACTGCCGCTTTTGACGTTGCGCTGCACCTGCCCACCGGCCGCAGCCGTGGTGGCCTCACCGCCAAAGCCGCCCAGGATCACGTTGAAGAACGAGCGGTTCATGGCCTTGCACATGATGTAGCTCAGGATGGCGCCCGAGCTGCCCACCAGCGAGCCCGCGATGATCAGCATGGCGTTGTTCAGGCTGAAGCCGATGCCGGCCGCTGCCCAGCCCGAGTAGCTGTTGAGCATGGACACCACCACCGGCATGTCGGCCCCGCCGATCGGGATGATGATCAGCACGCCCATCACAAAGGCCAGCGCCAGCATGGCAAAAAAGGCCGTCCAGTTTTCTGTGACCATGAAGGCCAGCCCCAGGCCCACGGTGGCCAGGCCCAGCACCAGGTTCAGCATGTGCTGGCCCGCGAACTGCACCGGCGCGCCCTGGAACAGGCGGAACTTGTACTTGCCCGACAGCTTGCCGAAGGCGATCACCGAGCCACTGAAGGTGATGGCACCGATGGCCGCGCCCAGGAACAGCTCCAGCCGGTTGCCGGTCGGGATCAGTTCGCCCTTGGTGTGCACGATCTGGAAGGCGTAAGGCTCGGCCACGGCGGCCACGGCAATGAACACCGCGGCCAGGCCGATCATGCTGTGCATGAAGGCCACCAGTTCAGGCATCTTGGTCATCTCGACGCGCTGCGCCATCAGGGCGCCAGCGCCGCCGCCCACCACCAGGGCGGCCAGCACATAACCCAGCCCGCCCACGGTGGACAGGCCCGCCGTTTCCGACAGCTTGACGATCAGGGCCGCCGTGGTCAGCACGGCAATCGTCATGCCGATCATGCCGAACAGATTGCCCCGGATCGAGGTGGTGGGGTGGGACAAGCCCTTGAGCGCCTGGATGAAACAGACGCTGGCCACCAGGTACAGCAGGGTGACGAGGTTCATGCTCATGCTTTGTCTCCGTGGGCCGCCGGGGCCTTCTTTTCTTTCTTGCGGAACATCTCCAGCATGCGCCTTGTGACGAGGAAGCCGCCGAACACATTGACCGCCGCCAGCGCCACGGCCAGCACGCCCATGGTCTTGCCCAGAGGGGTTTCGGTCAGGGCGGCCGCGAGCATGGCGCCCACGATCACGATGGCCGACACCGCATTGGTCACCGCCATCAAGGGCGTGTGCAGGGCCGGTGTCACCGTCCAGACCACGTGGTAGCCCACGTAGATGGCCAGCACGAAGATGATCAGGTTGATCAGGGTTGGGGATACAACATCCACGACTGTCTCCTTTGTATTGAGGCCGATTGAGGCCTATTGAGGCAAAGCCATCGGGAAATCCGGCAGGTTCAAGGCCCCATCGAGCGACACCGCGCTCAGACGCGCCGCCTGTGCAACCTTGCGGGCCCATTCCTCGGCTGGCCGGCCGGCCACCAGGAAATCACTGTTGCTGCGCGTCACCGGCTCGGTCAGCCGGCGGTTGGCCAGCACCTGCACCAGCACGTAACCGCCGCCCTCGGTGTTGTAGCGGAAGTCCAGCGCGCCGAACGGTTTGACAGGCAGGCTCTGGCGGCCGCCCAGGTAGGTGTTGAGCTTGGGATAACGCGACGCCAGCCAATCGTGGCCATCGGCCCAGCGCTTGTAGCGCAGGCAATCGGTGCGCGTGGGGCTGCCCGCGGTGGCATCCTCGACATGCACACCGCGCTCCTGCGGGCAGGCATTGCGCACGGCCTGGCGATCCGGCCACAGACCGCTGCGGTTGGACTGCACCACCATCACGGCCAGCAAGGACTGGTCGGCACCGCGCAAACCCACCACCCGGGTGGGCAGGGTCGGCGCCGTCAGGGTCGGATCCAGGCTGTCCAGCGACTCTTCACCACCGCCCAGATCCACCCACTGCCCACCGGCTTGTGCCGCCGGCAGACTCACCTTGGCCCGGCCGGCCGAGGGACTGCCCTCCGGCACGACAGAGCACGCCGTCAGGCCCAACACCGCAGCGGCCACAGCCCAGGCACCGAAGTGCAGGTTCAGGGTCTCACTCTTCATCCTCATGCGCGCTTCACCGTTCCTTCGTGTGTCATCAGGCAGGCTGCCACGATGTCGTCTTCCAAATCCACATGCAACTGCCCTTCCTTGTTCAGCACCAGCTTCAGGAAGTCGAGCACGTTGCGGGCATACAGGGCCGAGGCGTCGGCCGCGACCAGGGCCGGCAGGTTGGTTTCACCCACCAGCGTCACGCCGTGGCGCTGCACGATCTTGTCGGCTTCGGTCAGCGGGCAATTGCCGCCCGGGCCGCCATGCGGGCCCTGCGGGCCCTTGCCCGCCGCCAGGTCCACCAGCACCGAGCCGGGCTTCATGGCCTTGACCATGTCTTCGGTCACCAGCACAGGGGCGGCGCGGCCCGGAATCAAGGCGGTGGAGATCACCACATCGGCCTGGGCCACGCGCTTGGCCACTTCGATCTTCTGCCGCTCCAGCCAACTCGGTGGCATGGGGCGGGCATAGCCGCCCACGCCCTGGGCAGCTTCCTTTTCTTCATCCGTTTCATAGGGCACGTCGATGAACTTGGCGCCCAGGGATTCGACCTGTTCCTTCACCGAGGGGCGCACGTCCGAGGCCTCGATCACCGCCCCCAGGCGCTTGGCCGTGGCAATGGCCTGCAGGCCCGCCACCCCCACGCCCAGGATCACCACGCGGGCCGCTTTCACGGTGCCGGCGGCGGTCATCAGCATCGGGAAAAATCGCTGGTACTTGTCGGCCGCGATCATCACGGCCTTGTAGCCGGCGATGTTGGCCTGCGAGGACAACACGTCCATGCTCTGCGCCCGTGTCGTGCGCGGCGCCGCTTCAAGGGCGTAGGCGGTCAGGCCGGCCGTCGCCAGGCGTTGCAAGCCCTCGGCATCGAATGGGTTGAGCATGCCCACCAGGGTGGTGCCGGGCTTGAGCAAAGGCAGCTCGGCCTCGGAGGGCGCCCGCACCTTGAGCACCAGGCCAGCGCCGAAGGCACCCGCGGCATCGGTGATGGTGGCACCCGCCGCCACATAGGCCTCATCGGTCACGCTGGCAGCGACGCCGGCACCCGATTGCACAGTGATCTCGTGCCCTTGGGCTTTCAGTTTCTTCACTGTTTCCGGGGTGACCGCCACCCGGGTCTCCCCCGCCGCAGTTTCAGCAGGAACGCCAATGAACATGAGAATCTCCTCGTGGATGATTGACCAGCTTTTTATGAATTGACCGGAGCTTACATGATGCCTGGGCGCCGATCGTGTCAACGCAGAGACCGGCTGTTCGAACCTCCAGGCACCCAATCCCGGTGCGTCGGCCGAGCTCAAGCCCCTGACGTCAAGGCCCTGTCATGCCAAGCGTGAATAATGTGCGCCATGAAAATCCGTTGGAAACCCAGTGTCACGGTGGCCGCCCTGATGGAGCGCGACGGCAAATTCCTGCTGGTCGAAGAACACACCGACTCCGGCCTCAAACTGAACAACCCCGCAGGGCACCTCGACCCCGGGGAATCACCGGCCGACGGCTGCGCCCGTGAAGCGTTGGAAGAGACCGCTCACCACTTCAAACCAACCGCTCTGGTGGGCATCTACCTCTCGCGCTTCCGCAAACAATCCACTGGTGAAGACATCACTTACATGCGCTTTGCATTTTGTGGCACCGTCGGCGACGAAGTCCCCGGCATGGCGCTCGATGACGGCATCGTGCGCGCCCTTTGGATGACGCCCGAGGAGATCCGCGCCAACGAGCACCGGCACCGCAGCCCGCTGCTGCTGCGTTGCCTGGATGATTACCTGGCCGGCAAGCGCTACCCGCTGGACATGGTCTACACCGACGAGACGGTGCTGCAGACGCCCCCGCCTTGACCCTGGCGCAGGCAGCGTTTGGGCCCGCCTGGGATAATCCCGGGGCTATGAACAAACAACGCATCGTGGTGGGCCTGAGTGGCGGGGTGGACTCCGCTGTCACGGCGCACCTGCTCAAACAGCAAGGCCACGAGGTCATCGGCATCTTCATGAAGAACTGGGAAGATGACGACGACAGCGAGTTCTGCTCCAGCCGGCAGGATTTTCTCGACGCGGCCAGCGTGGCCGACGTGCTGGGCATCGAGATCGAACACGTCAACTTCGCCGCCGAGTACAAGGACCGCGTCTTTGCCGAGTTCCTGACCGAATACCAGGCCGGCCGCACCCCCAACCCCGACGTGCTGTGCAACGCCGAGATCAAGTTCAAGGCCTTTCTCGATCACGCCATGCGCCTGGGGGCCGACCGCATCGCCACCGGCCATTACGCACGCGCCCGCTTCAACCCGGCCACGCAAAAGCACGAGCTGCTCAAGGGGCTGGACCCGGCCAAAGATCAAAGCTACTTTCTGCACCGCCTGAACCAGGCCCAGATCAGCAAGACCCTGTTCCCCGTGGGCGAGCTGCACAAGACCGAAGTGCGGCGCATCGCCGAGGAGATCGGCCTGCCCAATGCCAAGAAGAAAGACTCGACCGGCATCTGCTTCATAGGCGAGCGGCCCTTCCGCGAGTTTCTGAACCGCTACATCTCCCGCGAGCCCGGCCCCATCAAGGACGAGCGCGGCCGCAAACTGGGCACCCACGTGGGCCTGTCGTTCTACACCCTGGGCCAGCGCCAGGGCCTGGGCATTGGCGGCGTCAAAGAAAAGGGCGCCCAACGCGGCAGCGGCGACCACTCGCCCTGGTTCGTGGCCCGCAAGGACATCCCGAACAACACGCTGTGGGTGGTGCAAGGCCACGAGCACCCCTGGCTGCAATACCGCAGCCTGCAGGCCGACAACGCGAGCTGGGTGGCCGGCGAGCCCCCCGCACAGACCGGGCTGGGCGCCAAGACCCGCTACCGGCAGGCCGATGCCGCCTGCACCTTCGAGCCCGGCGCCGAGGCCGACACCTTCGGCCTGAACTTCACCGAACTGCAATGGGCGGTGACCCCGGGCCAGAGCGCCGTGCTGTACGACGGCGAGGTCTGCCTGGGCGGCGGCATCATCTCCGCAGCGCAGGCCTGATCCACCGGACGGCTCGCCGGGCGGCGCCCTCCACCGGCACACGCCTCCCCTGAACGGTCGCAACACGCGGCCGCCCCCTCCCCCAACCCCACGGACAAGCCACCGGCGCACCGGCGCGGTGCTGCGCGCCCCAACTTCAATCGCGCCCGCCGCCCAAGGCAGAAACCAGGGGCCCAGGGCCGCGCCGACATGGTGCAAACCCGCATCACAAAGCTGGCACACCTGTTGCATCATGAAAAAAGCTGACCATTTGATCAGCTTTTGACGATCAAAACAGGAGTTGCCCCCGTGACCCAGACACCGACCACCGGCCCCGACATCCAGGCAGGGCGGCTCGCCCCGGCCGACTATGCCCAGCGCTTTGCGGACGCGGGCGAACCCTTCACGGCACAGCAGGCCGTGCTGGAGGCCGAGCGCTGCCTTTACTGCTACGACGCCCCCTGCGCCACCGCCTGCCCCACCAGCATCGATGTGCCCAGCTTCATCCACCGCATCAGCCAGGGCAATGTGCGCGGCGCCGCCCAGGCCATCCTCAGCGCCAACCCGCTGGGTGGCATGTGCGCCCGCGTCTGCCCCACCGAAGAACTGTGCGAGGCCGTGTGCGTGCGCAACACCCAGCAGGGCGTGCCGGTGGCCATCGGCAAACTGCAGCGCCACGCGGTGGACGCCGTGATGCACCTGCCGCAGAGCGCCCTGTTCCAGCGCGCCCCGACCAGCGGCAAGAAGGTGGCCGTGGTGGGCGCGGGCCCGGCCGGCCTGGCCTGTGCCCACGGCCTGGCCTTGAAGGGCCACGACGTGACCGTGTTCGATGCCCACGCCAAACCCGGCGGCCTCAACGAATACGGTCTGGCCACCTACAAGACAGCCGACAACTTTGCCCAGCGCGAGATCGACTGGCTGCTGGGCATCGGCGGCATCACGGTCCAGACCGGCTGGAAGCTCGAATCGGCAGCCCAACTGGACACCCTGCGCGCCGACTTCGACGCGGTCTTCCTGGGCATCGGCCTGGGCGCCGTCAACCAGCCCGCACTGCCCGGCAGCACGCTGGCCGGCATCCGAGACGCGGTCGACTTCATCGCAGAACTGCGCCAGTGCACCGATCTCTCCTCCCTGCCCGTGGGCAGCCGCGTGGTGGTGATCGGCGGCGGCATGACTGCGGTCGACGCCTCGGTGCAGTCGCGCCTGCTGGGCGCCAGCGAGGTGCACATGGTGTACCGCCGCGGCCCCGAGGCCATGGGCGCCTCGGAAGACGAACAGACCTGGGCCAAGACGAATGGCGTGGTGATCGAGCACTGGCTGGCCCCGGTGGCCTTCGAGGGCGAACAAGGCGCCGTGCGGGCCGTGCGCTTCGAGCGCCAGCAGCTGGTCGATGGCCGCCTGCAAGGCACGGGCGTCTTTGAAACCCGGGCCGCCGACACCGTGCTGCAGGCCGTCGGGCAGAAGCTGGCGACAGCCCCCTGGCTGCAAAGCCTGCAGCTCGAAGCCGGCCGCATCGCCGTGGATGCCCAGGGCCGCACCAGCCTCGACGGCGTCTGGGCCGGTGGCGACTGCGTGGGCGGCGGCCGCGACCTCACGGTCGAGGCGGTGGAGGACGGCAAACAGGCCGCCCTCGCCATCCACCACACCCTTTCTTCTTCCAACGCCTGAGCCCCAAGGAAACCGACATGGCTGACCTGAGCATTGACTTCGCGGGCATCAAGAGCCCCAACCCCTTCTGGCTGGCCTCTGCGCCGCCCACCGACAAAGCCGTCAACGTGCTGCGCGCCTTCGAGGCCGGCTGGGGCGGTGTGGTCTGGAAGACCCTGGGCGAAGACCCGCCCGTGGTGAACGTGCACGGCCCGCGCTACAGCGCCCTGCTCTCGCCCGACCGCAAGGTGCTGGGCTTCAACAACATCGAGCTGATCTCCGACCGCCCGCTGGCCACCAACCTGCGCGAAATCCGCGAGGTCAAGCGCGCCTTCCCCGACCGCGCCATGGTGGTGTCGCTGATGGTGCCCTGCCAGGAGTCGTCCTGGAAGGCGATCCTGCCCCAGGTGGAAGACACCGGGGCCGATGGCATCGAACTCAACTTCGGCTGCCCGCATGGCATGAGCGAGCGCGGCATGGGCGCGGCCGTGGGCCAGGTGCCCGAGTACATCCAGATGGTCACCGAGTGGTGCAAGCACTACTCCAAGCTGCCAGTGATCGTGAAGCTCACGCCCAACATCACCGACGTGCGCTACCCGGCGCGGGCCGCCAAGGCCGGCGGGGCCGATGCGGTGTCGCTGATCAACACCATCAACTCCATCATGGGCGTGGACCCGCGCAGCCTGACCATGGTGCCCAGCACCGCGGGCAAGGGCTCGCACGGCGGCTACTGTGGCACGGCGGTGCGCCCCATCGCCCTGAACATGGTGGCCGAGATCGCGCGCGACGCCGAGACCGCCGGCATCCCCATCTCGGGCATCGGTGGCATCGGCACCTGGCGTGACGCGCTCGACTTCCTGGCCCTGGGCGCGGGCAGCGTGCAGGTGTGCACCGCCGCCATGGTGTACGGCTTCAAGATCGTGCAGGACATGGCCAGCGGCCTGTCCAACTACATGGACGACATGGGCATCGCCTCGGTGGCCGAGATCACCGGCCGCGCCGTGCCCACGGTCAGCGACTGGCGCTTCCTCAACCTCAACCACATCAGCAAGGCCGTCATCGACACCGACAAGTGCATCGAATGCGGGCGCTGCCATGTGGTGTGCGAAGACACCTCGCACCAGGCCATCACCGCCACCAAGGACGGCAAGCGCCACTTCGAGGTCAAGGAAGAGGAATGCGTGGGCTGCAACCTGTGCGTGTCGGTGTGCCCGGTGGACGACTGCATCACACTGCGCGACCTGGCCCCCGGCGAGATCGACCTGCGCACCGGCAAGCCCGTGAGTGCCGAGCCGCTGAACTGGACCGCGCATCCGAACAACCCGATGCGCGTCACAGCCTGAGTCCATTCCCGAAGACGGATTTATCCAGGCGGGGCAGGCTGGCTCGGGCCTTCCCAGGCCCAGCGGCCCGCCGCACCCGCCCCATCCACCCCCACGAGGAGACAAGCGCATGAACCCCCGACAAGCCGACGCCCACCCGGGCGACCTGTGGAACGAAGACCTGGCCCCCACCCAGGCGCACCAGCGCACCTGGCGCTGGATGCACTTTGCCGCCCTGTGGGTGGGCATGGTGATGTGCATCCCCGCCTACACCCTGGCCGCCAGCCTGATCGAAGCCGGCATGTCCTGGTCGCAGGCCGTGGGCACGGTGTTTCTGGGCAACCTGATCGTGCTGCTGCCCATGCTGCTGATCGGCCACGCTGGCGCCAAGCACGGCATTCCCTACGCGGTGCTGGCACGGGCCTCCTTCGGCACCCGCGGCGCCAAGCTGCCGGCCCTGCTGCGCGCCCTGGTGGCCTGCGGCTGGTACGGCATCCAGACCTGGTTCGGCGGCATGATGATCTACACCCTGGCGGGCGTGCTGATCGGCCACCCGCTGGAGGGCGACAAGCTGCCCGGCCTGGGCATCAACCTGGGCCAGCTGGTGTGCTTCCTGCTGTTCTGGGCCATCCAGTTCTACTTCGTGGTGCACGGCATCGAATCGATCCGCAAGCTGGAGACCTGGACCGCCCCGATCAAGATCGTGATCTGCGGCGTGCTGCTGGTCTGGGCCTACCAGAAGGCCGGCGGCTTCGGCCCCATCCTGGACCAGCCCTCGCAATTCGAGGCCGGCGGCAAGAAGGCGGGCCAGTTCCACGCCGTGTTCTGGCCCTCGCTGACCGCCATGGTGGGCTTCTGGGCCACCCTGGCGCTGAACATCCCCGACTTCACCCGCTTTGCGCGCACCCAGCGCGACCAGGTCATCGGCCAGGCCCTGGGCCTGCCCCTGCCCATGGGCCTGCTGGCGGCCATGGCGGTGTTTGTCACCTCGGCCACGGTGGTCATCTATGGCAAGGCGCTGTGGGACCCGGTCGACCTGGCCAGCCGCCTGACGGGTGCGGCCGTGCTGATCGCCCTGCTGGTGCTGTTGATCGACACCGTCAGCGTGAACCTGGCGGCCAATCTGGTGGGGCCGGCCTACGATTTTTCGGCCTTGCACCCGGCCCGCATCAGCTACCGCACCGGCGGCTACATCACGGTGGGCATCGCCATCGTGATGATGCCCTGGAAGATCCTCGAATCCACCCAGGGCTACATCTTCACCTGGCTGATCGGCTACTCGGCCCTGCTCGGGCCGGTGGCTGGCATCCTGATGGTCGACTACTACCTGCTGCGCCGCACCGAGCTCGCGGTGAGCGAGCTGTACGACGAAAACGGCCGCTACCACTACAGCGGCGGCTGGAACTGGATCGCCGTGCTGGCCTTTGCCGCCGGCGTGGCGCCCAATGTGCCTGGCTTTCTGAATGCGGCCTTCCCCAGCACCTTCCCCGATGTGGCCGAGGGCTTCAAACAACTTTATGCCTATGCCTGGTTTGCAGGCCTGGGAATTGCATCCGTGGTCTACCGACTCGGCATGGCAGGCAGAACCCAGTCCGTGGGTCTGGTGCGCCGCCGGGTCTGAGGCCCCTCTTGCCGGGGCCTGCCCCGGCCTGGCACGCCGCCAGCCCGTGCGGCATTTTTGATGGAGAGACTTGCTCATGAACACAGCCCAGACCTCAGCCTTGTTGATCCGCGGCGGTACCGTCGTCAACGCCGACCGCAGCTTCCGTGCCGATGTGCTGTGCCAGGACGGCCAGATCGTGGCCGTGGGTGAAGGCCTTCAGGCCCCCGCTGGCGCCACCGTGGTGGACGCCGGCGGCCAGTACGTGATGCCGGGCGGCATCGACCCGCACACCCACATGCAGCTGCCCTTCATGGGCACGGTCACGCGTGACGATTTCTTCAGCGGCACCGCGGCCGCGCTGGCGGGCGGCACCACCAGCATCATCGACTTCGTGATCCCCGATCCGCAGCAGCCCCTGCTCGACGCCTACAAAACCTGGCGCGGCTGGGCCGAAAAATCCTGCGCCGATTACGGCTTTCACGTGGCCATCACCTGGTGGGGCGACAGCGTGCACGCCGACATGGGCACCCTGGTGCGCGAGGAGGGCGTGAACAGCTTCAAGCACTTCATGGCCTACAAGAACGCCATCATGTGTGACGACGAAACCCTGGTGAACAGCTTCCGCCGCGCGCTGGAGCTGGGCGCCATGCCCACCGTGCACGCCGAAAACGGCGAACTGGTGTTCCTGCTGCAGCAGGAGATGAAGAACCAGGGCATCACCGGCCCCGAGGGACACCCGCTGTCGCGCCCACCCGCCGTCGAGGCCGAGGCCGCCCAGCGCGCCATCGCCATCGCCGACGTGCTCAACGTGCCGATCTATGTGGTGCACGTGTCGTGTGCCGAATCGGCCGAGGCCATCGCCCGCGCCCGCGCCAAGGGCCAGCGCGTGTACGGTGAGGTGCTGGCCGGCCACCTGGTGGTGGACGACAGCGTGTACCGCCACCCCAGCTACGACGTGGCCGCCGCCCACGTGATGAGCCCGCCCTTCCGCGAAAAAAGCCACCAGCAAGCGCTGTGGCGGGGCCTGCAGGCCGGCCACCTGCACACCACCGCCACCGACCACTGCACCTTCTGCGCCGAGCAAAAAGCCATGGGCAAGGCCGATTTCAGCAAGATCCCGAACGGCACCGGCGGCGTCGAGGAACGCCTGGCCGTTTTGTGGGACGAGGGCGTGAACACCGGCCGCCTGACCCCCAGCGAGTTCGTCGCCGTCACCTCGGCCAATGCGGCCAAGCTGTTCAACCTGTACCCGCGCAAGGGCTGCGTGGCCGCCGGCGCCGACGCCGACCTGGTGGTCTGGGACCCCAGCGCCACCAAGACCCTGTCGGTCAAGACCCAGCACTCGCTGGGCGACTACAACATCTTCGAAGGCAAGACCGTGACCGGCGTGCCCAGCCACACCATCAGCCAGGGCCGCCTGGTCTATGTGCAGGGCGATTTGCGCGTGGAGCGCGGCAGCGGCCGCTACCTCAAGCGCCCGCCCTTCGGCCCCACCTTCGACGCCCTGGGCCGCAAGGCCGCCCTGGCCAAGCCCACCGCTGTGACCCGTTGACCCCCAAGGAGTACCCCCCATGAACCCGAAAGACCTTCCGCCCCCCACCGAGGCCCTGCGCATCAACGGCGAGCGCCTCTGGGACAGCCTGATGACCCTGGCCCGCATCGGCGGCACCGACAAGGGCGGCGTGTGCCGCCTGGCCCTGACCGAACTCGACCGCCAGGGCCGTGACCTGGTCGTGGGCTGGGGCCGTGACGCCGGCCTGAGCATCACCGTCGACCAGATCGGCAATGTCTTCATGCGCCGCCCCGGCCGCAACAACAGCCTGCCCCCGGTCATGACCGGCAGCCACATCGACACCCAGCCCACCGGCGGCAAGTTCGACGGCAACTACGGCGTGCTCGCCGGCCTGGAGGTGGTGCGCACCCTCAACGACCACGGCATTCAGACCGAGGCCCCCATCGAGGTCGCCTTCTGGACCAACGAGGAGGGCTCGCGCTTTGTGCCCGTGATGATGGGCTCGGGCGTGTTCGCCGGCGCCTTCACCCTGGAGCACGCCTACGCCGCCACCGACACTGAGGGCAAGAGCGTCAAGGACGAGCTCACCCGCATCGGCTATGTCGGCAGCGAAGTGCCGGGCCAGCACCCCATCGGCGCCTATTTCGAGACCCACATCGAGCAGGGCCCGGTGCTCGAAGACAACGACAAGACCATCGGCGTGGTCAGCGCGGTGCTGGGCATCCGCTGGTACGACTGCACCGTGACCGGCATGGAAGCCCACGCCGGCCCCACCCCCATGGGCCTGCGCAAGGACGCGCTGCAGGTCGCCACCCGCGTGATGCAGGAGGTGGTGGCCATTGGCAACCGCTACGCCCCGCACGGGCGCGGCACCGTGGGCATGGTCAACGTGCACCCCAACAGCCGCAACGTGATCCCGGGCCGCGTCAAGTTCTCGATGGACCTGCGCAACAGCACCGACGCCCTGGTCGACCAGATGGACGCCGACATCCGCGCCTACGCAGCCCAGGTGGCCGCCGAGACCGGTCTCAAGATCGAGATCGAGCTGGTCTCGCACTACCCGGCCCAGCCCTTCCACGCCGACTGCGTGCAGGCCGTGCAACGCGCTGCCGAGCGCCTGGGCTACAGCCACATGCCCGCCGTCTCAGGCGCCGGCCACGACGCCGTCTACATGGCCAAGCTGGCCCCCACCGGCATGATCTTCATCCCCTGCAAAGACGGCATCAGCCACAACGAGATCGAAGACGCCAAGCCAGAGCACATCACCGCCGGCTGCAACGTGCTGCTGCAGGCCATGCTGGAGCGGGCTGGCTGAACCACACCTTTGTGCCCTCCGCGCCGCAGGCGCAGGGGGCCATTCAGGTGGCCAATCCACACCCCCGCAAGATCAAGCCCACCACATGCTCCGTGGCCTGGGCGTAGTCCTTGGGGGTCAGGGCGCTGCGCCCCAGCACCGAGGCGATCTGCACATCAAAGTCGGCATAGGTCTGGGTGGCAGACCAGATGGTGAAGAACAGGTGCACCGTGTTGACCGGCGCCATGCGACCCTGGGCCACCCAGCCGTCGAGCACCGCGGCCTTTTCGAGCACCAGATCGCGCAGCTCGGTCTCCAGCAGGGTCTGCAACACCGGGGCCCCGTGCAGCAACTCGTTGGCAAACACCTTGGAGGCATGCGGGCGCTGCTGTGACAGCCGCATCTTGTCGCGGATGTAGTCGCCCAGGGCCATGGCCGGGTCGGCCTCGGGCGTGATGCCGTGCGTGGGCGCCAGCCAGTCGCTGAGGGTGCGCGCCAGCACGGCCCGGTACAGCTCTTGTTTGTTGCCGAAGTAGTAATGCAGGTTGGCCTTGGGCAGGCCGGAGGCCTCGGCAATGGCGGCCATGGTGGCGCCGCTGAAGCCGGCGCCGGCAAACACGCGCTCGGCCGCCTCCAGGATCAGGCTCTCGTTGGCCTGTCGGATCTGGCCTTTGGCAGCCTCGGCAGCGGTGCCCGTGGAGGCAGAAGCCACCTGGGCAGAGGGGAGCTTGGGGACGGGAGGCATGGGATCTCTTCGGAAGAAAAAACGGGCAGCGCCCCATCGGACGCCTGCGCAAACACACAGGGGTCAAGGATACGCTGCCCGCCAGGCTGGCCCGCCGTCAAGAGCAGGCCCCGAAGGCCCGCACCAGGCGGGCCGGCTTCGGCCAGTTTGGCCGCCCCGGTCAATGCTGGGCGGCCTCCCACACCACATGGCTGTAAGCGGCCTTGCCCGGGTCTTTCTTGATCACCGGCGAGCTGCCGCCGTTGAGCAAGACCTTGACCGTGCGCTCGTAGGCGGCCGGGTCCAGGTAGCCGATCTTGTCGGTGCCAGCCTTGGTGATCAGCTTGGCCACGTTTTCCATCTGGCGCTTCTGCACCGCCACCGTGGCACTGCCCGAGCTGTCTTGCGCCACCACGATCTTGGCGGCTTCCTCGGGGTTCTTCACGGCCTCGTTCCAACCCTTGAAGGTGGCCTTCAGGAACTTGCCCATCTTGGCCACGAAGGCCTTGTCCTTGAGGCTGGATTCGAGCACATACAGGCCGTCTTCCAGCGAGGCCACGCCCTGGTCTTCATAGAAGAAGGTCACCAGATCGCTTTCCTTGACGCCGGCATCCACCACCTGCCAGTACTCGTTGTAGATCATGGTCGAGATGCAGGCCGCCTGGTTCTGCAGCAGCGGGTCGACGTTGAAGCCCTGCTTCAGGATCTTGATGTCGCTGTCGGTCTTGTAGCCCAGCTTGGCCATCCAGTTCAGGAAGGGGTACTCGTTGCCGCCGTACCAGACGCCCAGGGTCTTGCCCTTGAGGTCTTTCGGGCTGCTCACGCCGCTGGCCTTCTTGCAGGTCAGCATCAGGCCCGAGCGGTCAAACACCTGGGCGATGTTGACCAGGGGCACGCCGGCCTCGCGCGCGGCCAGGGCGTCGGGCATCCAGTTGACGATGGCATCGGCCGACTTGCCCGCGATCACCTGCACCGGCGAGATGTCGGGGCCGCCCGGCTTGATGGTCACGTCCAGCCCCGCCTCTTTGTAGAAGCCCTTGGCCTGGGCCACGTAATAGCCCGCAAACTGGGCCTGCGGCACCCACTTCAGTTGCACCGCGACCTTGTCGGCCGCCTGCGCGGCCGCACCGCCCAAGGCCAGCAAGGCCGCCAGCACGCAACCGGACAAGCGAAAAGAACTCTTCATGGGACGCTCCTTGTGATGAAAAAAGACAGACAGGGGTGAAAGAACACAGAACAAACAAACAAGCGATGCGCAGCCGGCCTGGCCGCCTCAGCCCCGCACCGAGGGATGCCAGAACGCCACCCGGCGCTCCAGGCGCACGAGCAAGGCGTAGGCCAGCGAGCCGGTGACCGCCGCCACCGCGATCGCGCTCCACACCAGGGCCATGTTCATGCGCGCCGCCTCGGTGGAGATGCGAAAGCCCAGCCCGGCCGTGGGCGAGCCGAAGAACTCGGCCACGATGGCACCGATCAGGGCCAGCGTGGCATTCACCTTCAGCGCCCCCACCACAAAGGGCGAAGCCGCCGGCAGGCGCAGGCTCCACAGCGTGCGGCCATAGCTGGCGGCGTAGCTGTGCATCAGCTCACGCTCCAGGCGGCCCGCCGATTGCAGCCCGGCCAGCGTGGACACCAGCATCGGGAAGAAGGTCATCAGCACCACCACCGCCGCCTTGGACGGCCAGTCAAAGCCAAACCACATCACTGCAATCGGCGCCACCCCCACCAGGGGCACGGTGCTGGTCAGCGAAGCAATCGGCAGCAGGCCACGCTGCAAGAAAGGCTGGCGGTCGATCGCCACCGCCACGGCAAAACCCAGGCCCGAACCCAGCAGCCAGCCGACCACGACCGCCTTGAGCACGGTCTGCACAAAGTCACCACCCAGGGTGGCCGCATGGGTCCACAAGGCCTGCAGCACCAAGGCTGGCGGCGGCAGCAGCACCCGCGGCACCTCCAGTGCCACGGTCAGCAACTGCCAGGCATAGAGCACCCACAGGCCGAACAGCAGCGGCGCCAGCGCCGCATCGAAGCGCCGCCCTTCCAGCGCCGCGCAACGCTGGATGGTCAAAATCGCCAACGCGCCCAGGCCCAAAGCCCCCAGCCAGAAGCCGGCCGCGGCCGGTGCGGCCGCCTGGGCCGGCGGCAGTTGCAACCAGCCGATGGCGGCCAGCCCGGCCAGAGCGCTCAGGCCCAGCGAGGCCCCACGGCCGCTGGGGCGCAGCCCCAGAACAGCGGCCAGCACGCCCAGCAAGGCCGCCAGCCAGCCCGCAGGCTGGGCCAGCAGCGATTGCATGGCCGGTGCCGCACCCTCGGCCTCCAGCACCATCAGCGGCTGCAGCCCGCACAGCAGCCAAAAAGCCAGCGCGGCCACGGCAGTGAACTGCCCGGCCTGGCGCATTTTTTCGGGGCTTGCACTGCTTGTCATGAGCGCCTCCTGTTGCGCAAAACCCATTGCTCCAGGCCCGCCATCGCGCCCGACAGGGCCAGGCCCAGCAGGGCCGACATCAGCAGGGCCGACCAGATCTGCACCGTGTTGCCGTAGTAAGAGCCGGTCAGCAGCCGTGCCCCCAGGCCGGCCTGGGCCCCGGTGGGCAACTCCGCCACCATGGCCCCCACCAGGCCGGCGGCAATCGCCACCTTGAGCGACGGAAACACAAAGGGCAAGGCAGCCGGCAGGCGCAGCAGCCACAAGGCCTGCCAGCGGCTGGCCGCGTAGGTGTGCATCAACTCGGTCTCGATGCGCTGCGGCGAGCGCAGGCCCTGCACCGCCGCCACCGTGACCGGGAAAAAGCACAGGTACATCGCAATCACCGCCTTGGGCAGCACCCCGCTGAAGCCCAGGCTGCCCAGGATCACCAGCACGATGGGTGCGATCGCCAGCACGGGAATGGTCTGCGAGGCCACCACCCAGGGCAGCAAGGCCCGGTCCAGGGTGCGCGAATGCACGATCAGCACCGCCAGCACCCCGCCCAGCACCGTACCCATGACAAAGCCCAACAGGGTCGACTGGCCGGTCACCCAGACATGGAACATCAGGTTGCGCGGTGAATCCAGCGGCCAGTCCACCAGGCTGGACCAGAAATCGAGCGCAATCTGGTGCGGCGCGGGCAGCACCGGGCGCTGCAGGGCCCAGGTGGTCTGAACCAGATCGGTCCAGTCCCAGGCGCCGCGCGGATTCAGCACCCGCTCGATGGCCCCGGGGGCATTCAGCCAGACCGCCAGGCCGTACCAGAGCAGCACGATGGCCGCCACGATCACCGCCACCGGCCCGACCGAGCCGCCCCGCCTTGCGTCAGTGGTGCCCATCGGCCAGTGCCTCCCGCACTTCGTGCGCCATCTGCATGAACTCGGGCGTATCGCGCAGGCCCAGGTGGCGCTCATCGGGCAGGCGCGACTCGATCACCTTCACGATGCGGCCGGGGCGCGGTGACATCACCACGATGCGCGTGGACAGGTACACCGCCTCGGAAATCGAGTGGGTGACAAACACCACCGTGCGCCGCTCGCGGCACCACAGCTGTTGCAACTGCTCGTTGAGGCCATCGCGGGTGATCTCGTCCAGGGCGCCAAAGGGCTCGTCCATCATCAGGATGCGCGGCTCGAAGGCCATGGCCCGCGCAATCGACACCCGCTGCTGCATGCCGCCCGACAACTGCCAGGGGTATTTGTTCTCGAACTGGGCCAGGCCCACCCGCCCCAATTGCTCACGCGCCACCGCCAGGGCCTCGTCCTTGGCCCGCCCCTGGATCTGCAGCGGCAGCATCACATTGGCCAGCACAGTGCGCCACGGGAACAGGGCCGGCGCCTGGAACACATAGCCATAGGCCCGGGCCTGGCGCGCCTCGCGCGGGCTCACGCCATTGACCAGCACCTCGCCGCCCGAAATCGGCTCCAGATCGGCGATCACGCGCAGCAAGGTGGTCTTGCCGCAGCCCGAGGGCCCGATCAGCGAGACAAACTCACCCTGGGCGATGGTGAGGTCCACCTCCTGCAGCGCCCGCACGGGGGCGTCGGCGGCCGGGTAGATCACGCTGGCGGCACGCACTTCCACAGCGCGGCGCGCCGTGGGCACGACGGCCTGGGGGGCAGCAGGTGTTTCGATCAGAACAGACGACATGGGGCAATCCAAAACCTAACCAAATGGTCAATTTCAGAGAACCCAAAGCTAAATCCATGCCAGGAAAAATGCACCAGACCGGGCAGAAAGAGCTGCTCGTCACAACCCACTGCACCAAAACCCGTCGCGGCACTCAGCAGTTGGGCACTGACTTGCGTCATATCGCCCCGCAAAGGGTGACCACCGGTCGGTCCGTCGCCGATGAACTCCCGCAGTCAAGGCACCTGATACCGACTGGCCCCGTCACCGGCTCGACAAGACCCCACAAAAAGAGAAAATCAACACTAAACAGTATTGAAAATCACATATCGCCTAAATGAGCAAAAAAGCCATATGGACTGATGCCCAGAACGTGGCCAATTTCACACCGTGGCAACAGGATGTTTTGTTAACATTTAGCAACCATTTGGGTCGAGGCATCGACAAGAGTCCCAGTGCCGGATACACCTAATAACATTTGAGAACAGGTTTTTGCCATGAGCGATGTCAATTCGGGTAACCCGACAGACGTGTCTGAGCATTTGGCACGTCAGCAGTGTGCTCGCCAGTGGCGCCATTTCCTTCATGCGCTGGCAGCTGAATTCGCCGCTGCACTCCCCCCCGCCGACCTGCGCGCACTGAGCCGACGCATCGGGCTTCGCTTCGCCACCGAACTGCCTTTGCCCCCTCAGCCCACCCTGGAAGGGGTGCAAGCGGCCATGTCACGCCAATGGCAAGACCTGGACTGGGGCTGGGTGAACCTGGTGCAGCAGGCTGACCATGTGGAAATTGCCCACTTCTGCTCGCCATTGGCTTCGGCCTTCGGTGCTTCGGCCACGGATTGGACCACCGGTTTTCTCGAAGGGGTCTACCAGCAGTGGTTTGACCAGCAGGGTGCACCGGGCCTTGTCGTCAGCCAGACCCAGGCCTCAGACGCCTGGGGCAGCGTCAGTTTCCGGCTTGGCCGTTGAGCCAGCCATGGCCATGAAGCCTGTCAAAGAGTGCCCCAATGACCAAATCTGAAGACATCGTCAACCTGTTCCAACAGTTCGGCGGACAAGTTGACGACTACCAGGAGTTGAGTCGCCAACAATCAGCCGAGCAGGCCAAGAAGCGCTGGCCACTGCTGTCGGCGCTGGAGTTGGGCCAGGCCACGGCCGCCACGGCCCCCGGGGTGGCCGCAGCCGAAGCCCCCGTGACCACCGGCCCGATCGAGTTCCGCCCTGCCCCCGTCGCACCACCGGTGCAGGTGCTGGCGCCAACCGGCCAGCACCTGAGCGCGGCCGAACTGGCATTGGGTACACCGCCGACACCGACACCGACACCGACACCGACACCTGCACCTGCACCTGCACCTGCACCTGCACCTGCACCTGCACCTGCACCTGCATCTTTCTCGGTACCTGCCCAGCCCTCAACGCCCGTTCAGACAGCACCGTCCGCCACCGGGATGGGCGCAGCAGCCGTGACGCAGGCCACGCTTGCCCCTGCCCCAACAGTCGCCCCTGTCCCAGCCTCCGCGCCCACGTATTGGACCGCGGCACCCACGGTGGCAGCGGCGAGCCCGGCAATGTGGGCACCGGCCGCGCCGGCGGCCCCTGTGCGCGCACCCGAACCCGCCGCGCTGCCCGTGGCAGCACCTGTGTTTTCGAGCCCTGCGGCACCGACTTCGCCCCCCTCCCCGCTGCCGACGCCCAACGCGCTGGCCAGCACGTCACCGCTGGTCAGTCTGGCCCAAGCTGCGCAGGTGGCGCCGGCACCTGTTGCCGCCCCCGCACCGAGCACAGAGCTGCAGGACATTTTTGCCCGACTGGCCGGTCGCGCCGAGGTCGCGCCCCCCCTTCACCGTCTGGCCTGGCTGCCTTGTGGCAGAACCTGCGAGGTGGCGCATGAAGGTTCTGGCCGTTGTCTCGTCCAAGGGTGGGGTCGGCAAGACCACCGTCACCGCCAACCTGGCCTGTGCGCTGGCACGCCAGGGGCGCACCGTGGTGGTGCTGGATCTGGATCCGCAAAACGCGCTGGGCCTGCATTTCGGCGTCAGCCCCAGTGAGCTCAGAGGCATCTCGCGCGCCTCGCTGGCCCAGCAAAGCTGGAAAAGCGTGGTGTTCGAGAGCCGCACCGGCGTGTATGTGCTGCCCTACGGGGTGGTCAACGAGGACGACCGTGACCGCTTCGAGCACTTGATCGAGACGCGTCTTTTCTGGCTGCGCGATCACCTGCAGGCCTTGAATCTGCCCCCCGATGCCGTGGTGCTGCTGGACACCCCGCCGGGTCCGTCGGTCTACCTCAAGCAGGCCTTGGCCGAAGCCCACCTGGCCCTGGTGGTGGTGCTGGCCGACGCGGCTTCCTACGCCGCCTTGCCCCTGATGCAGCGGCTGGTGCAGACCTACTGCACAGACCAGCCGAATTTCTCGGATGCGCTTTATGTGGTCAACCAGGTCAACAACAGCCGACAGCTCTCCAAGGACGTGTCCAACGTGATCCGCTCCAGCTTCGGCGATCGCGTGGTGGGCACCATCCACCAGGATCAGTCGGTGGGCGACGCCCTGGCCAACGACCTGTGCGTCCTCGACTACGAATCGGGCAGCCAGGCCGCCAATGACTTCCGGGCCTGTGCCGAGAAAATCGCCCAGCGCCTGTTCACCAGGACCGCCACCGCATGAGCACCTCCTCGCCCTCGAGACCGGCTGCACCCGGCTCCATCGAAGACACCCAGGCCGACCCCAGCAAACGCTGGGGTCGCTTTCTGAACAGCGTCACGGAATCCCCGGTCTGGAACCACCCTGCCGCCCAGTACGCCACCGGGATCCTGGCCTTTCTGCTGTTCCTGCTGGTGATCAGCGTGCCGCTGGACCTGACCGAGCAGGTCATCTTTGCGAGCACCACCTTTGCCGTGGCCCTGCTGCTGCGCAAGACCAAGGGCCGGGTGACGACCTTGACCATGATGACGCTGTCGATCTCGGCCTCCACACGCTACATCTGGTGGCGCCTGACCGACACCGTGGGGTTTGAAAACCCGCTCGATGCCTTCTTCGGCTTTGGCCTGGTGGCCGCCGAGTTGTATGCCTTCACCGTGCTGCTGATCGGCTATTTCCAGACCATCTGGCCTCTGGGCCGCAAGCCGGTGCCGCTGCCTGCCGACTTGTCGACTTGGCCCAGCGTCGATGTGTTCATCCCCACCTACAACGAGCCACTGGATGTGGTGAAGCAGACCGTGTTCTCGGCCATGAGCCTGGATTGGCCAGCCGACCGCCTCAAGGTCTACGTGCTCGACGATGGCCGACGTAGCGACTTCCGCAAGTTCTGCGAGGAAGTGGGCGTGGGCTACAAGATCCGCGGCAACAACCGCCACGCCAAGGCGGGCAACATCAATGCGGCCCTGGCCAGCACCGACGGCGAGTACGTGGCCATCTTCGACTGCGACCACATCCCGACCCGCTCCTTCCTGCAGGTCTGCATGGGCTGGTTCCTCAAGGACGACAAGATGGCGATGCTGCAGACGCCACACGTGTTCTTCTCGCCCGATCCATTCGAGAAAAACCTCGATACCTTCCACCGCACCCCCAACGAGGGTGAGTTGTTCTACGGTGTGGTGCAGGACGGCAACGACCTGTGGAACGCCTCGTTCTTCTGTGGCTCCTGCGCCATCATCAAGCGCGCGCCGCTGATGGAGATCGGTGGCGTGGCCATCGAGACCGTGACCGAAGACGCCCACACCGCCCTCAAACTGCACCGCAAGGGCTACAACACGGCCTACCTCGAAATCCCTCAGGCGGCCGGCCTGGCCACCGAGAGCCTGTCGGGCCACATCGGACAACGCATCCGCTGGGCGCGGGGCATGGCGCAGATCGGGCGCATCGACAACCCCCTGTTCGGCCCTGGCCTCAAGTTCGGCCAGCGGCTGTGCTACCTGAACGCTCTGCTGCATTTCTTCTACGGCCTGCCGCGACTGATCTTTCTGACCGCGCCGCTGGCCTACCTGCTGTTCGGGGCCCACGTGTTCCAGGCCACCGCCTTGATGATCTCGGCCTACGCCCTGCCTCACCTGGCCCACGCCAGCATCACCAACTCGCGCATCCAGGGCCGTTACCGCTATTCTTTCTGGAATGAGGTGTACGAGTCCGTGCTGGCCTGGTACATCATGCGCCCGGTGCTGATGGCCTTCATCAACCCCAAATTGGGCAAGTTCAACGTGACCGCCAAAGGCGGCGTGATCGAAGAGGCCTACTTTGACTGGGGCATCGCCCGCCCTTACCTGGTGTTGCTGATTGCCAACCTCTTCGGCTTCGCCATCGGCGTGTGGCAGATGGTCTTTCAGGACAACCCCGAGATCACCACCCTGTTCATCAACATGCTGTGGACGGCCTACAACATCGTGCTGTCCAGTGCCAGCCTGGCCGTGGCCAGCGAAAGCCGCCAGGTGCGGGTCACGCCCCGTGTGGCGGCCGCACTGCCCGCCGCGATCCGCCTGGACAACGGCAAGGTGCTGACCTGCCAGACCGACGACTTCTCGCAACAGGGCCTGGGCCTGACCGTGCCGGACGGGGTCCAGATCCCCACCGGCACCAGGCTGCATGTGTCACTGTTCCGTTCGGACGAGGAGGGGGTTTTCCCTGCGGTCGTCACCTTCGGCGGCAAGGGCCGGCTGGGGGTGCGCTTCGACAACCTGAGCCTGGCCCAGCAAGCCGAGTTGGCGGCCCTGACCTTCTCCCGCGCCGATGCCTGGGTCAGCACGTGGGGCCAGCGCCAGCAGGACAAACCCCTCAGCTCCCTCGGCGGCGTGCTCGCCATCGGTGTGCGCGGCATCAATGAATTGGCGAGCAACATCGTCAAGTCGCTGCGCCTGCGCCGGACCTCCAACGCCAAGTGACCTTACGCCCACAGATCATGAAGAACTCCACCTCTCAAGCCCTCTCTCTGCGCGCCGCCCACCGCGTGCCCCTGCAACCGGTCATCCTGGCGATTGCACTGCTGCTGGCCGCGCCCGGTCTGCAGCCCGCCGAGGCGGCCACCAAGGCACGGGCCGCGGCAACCGCCCGTGACGCAGGGGGGGCGGGGCGCATCATCACCGAGACCGCGGCGGAAGCAGGCGATGCCCCAGGCGCACGGCTGGCCAACGCGCGCACGGCCACCTTCTCGCTCAAGCAACTCGGGGCCCTGTTCCCACTGCAACTGCGTGGCATCCGCGGCAACAGTGGCGTGACCTTCAGCATTCGGGCTGACCAGGTGGTGACCGGCGCCAAGCTCAAGATCAACTACGCCTACTCGCCGTCCCTGATCCCGCAGCTCTCGCACATCAACGTGATGATCAACGAGCAGGTGGCCGCCACGATCCCCGTGCCCACCGAACAGGCGGGTCAGAACCTGCAGCGTGAAGTCATCATCCCGCCGCGCCTGATCACCGAGTTCAACCGACTCAACCTGGAGCTGATCGGCCACTACACGCGCGACTGCGAAGACCCCACGCACTCCAGCCTGTGGGCCAATGTGGGCAACGACAGCGTGCTGGAGCTGACGCTCACCCCCATTGCCCAGGCCAATGACCTGGCCCTGCTGCCCCAGCCTTTCTTCGACCGCCGCGACGCACTGCCACTGGCCCTGCCCATGGTATTTGCTGGCACGCCCGCCGCGTCCACCCTGGAGGCCGCCGGCGCACTGTCGTCCTGGTTTGGCGCCCTGGCCGGCTACCGAGGCGCACGCTTCCCGGCCATGCAGGATCAGATTCCAGCCCAAGGCAACGCCATCGTGTTCGCGGTCGGCAACCAGCAGATCCCGGGGGGCCTGAGCCTGCCGGCCCTGCAGGGCCCCACGGTGGCCATGGTGCCCAACCCCAACGACGCCACCGCCAAGCTGCTGCTGGTGATGGGCCGTGACGGCAAGGAACTCAAGATCGCGGCCAATGCCGTGGCGGTGGGCTCGCCAGCCCTGTCGGGCCAGGTGGCCACCATCACCAGCCTGACCGAGCTCAAGCCACGCAAGCCTTATGACGCGCCCAACTGGCTGGCCAGCGACCGCCCCGTCAAATTCGGCGAATTGGTGCAAGAGGAAAACCTCAACGTCTCGGGCTATTCTCCCGACCTGATCCGCGTCAACTTCCACCTGCCGCCCGACCTGTTCAGCTGGCGCACCAAGGGTATTCCGGTCGACCTGAAGTACCGCTACACCCCACGCCCAAACCTGGACAAATCGACGCTGAACATCAACGTCAACCAGCAGTTCCTGCGTTCGCTGCCCCTGCTGGCCATCAGCCACGAAACCCCGGGCACCGTGGAACGCGTGGTGGACAGTGTGCTGCCGACCGGCGAGCTGATCCCGGCCCGCGAGCAGTTCCACATCCCGCTGTTCAAACTGCCAGCCCAGACCCAGCTGCAGTTCCACTACTTCCACGACATGGTCAAACAAGGCTCGTGCAAGGACGTGGTGTTGGACAACGTGCGGGGCACGGTCGAGCCCGACTCGACGGTTGATATTTCCGGCTTCTCGCACTTCCTGGCCATGCCCGACCTGGCCGCCTTCAGCAACAGCGGCTTTCCGTTCACCCGCCTGGCCGACCTGTCCGAAACCGCCGTGGTACTGCCCGAAAAGCCCACGACCAGCGACTACAGCAGCTACCTGAGCCTGCTGGGCGTGTTCGGCCGCTCCACCGGCTACCCGGCCACCGCCGTCAGTGTGGTTGCGCCCAAGCAGGTCGAAGCCCTGGCCGGCAAGGATGTGGTCGTGATCGGCTCAGCCTCCAACCAGCCCCTGCTCACCCAGTGGGCGGATGCCAGTCCGGTCAACATCCAGACCGGCGCGCGCCGTTTCAAGATTTCCGACTTTGCCTACCGGGTCTTCAGCTGGTGGGATCCGAGCCAGCGCGACGGCGCCAAGCCGGGCCGCAACCAGGTGGCCTTCAACAGCAACAGCAACGATGGCGTGATCGCCGGCTTCGAGTCACCCGTCAGCGCCGGCCGCAGCGTGGTGCAGTTGTCCAGCAACAACCCCGAAGGCATGACCCAGATCGTCGACGCCCTGCTCGACGCCGATCTGGTCAAGGAGATCCAGGGCAGCACCTCGGTGATCCGCGGCAAGCAGGTGGACAGTCTGGTGGCCGAACAAAGCTACTACGTCGGCCACCTGGACCCCTTGACCTGGGTGCAATGGTTCCTCGCCGGCAACCCGCTGTTGCTGCTGGGCCTGGGCATCCTGGCCGCCCTGCTGATCGCCGTGCTGTTGTTCCTGTCGCTGCGTGCCCGTGCACGTGCCCGACTCAAGAATCAGGGATGATCCTCAGGTCCATGCAGAACCTGCCCCACGCCAACCCTTGGAGCCCCTCCCGAACGCGACCCACGCCTTCGGGGGCAGGGCCCCGACGAAGCTTCCTGACACATGTCCTGGCGCCACTGACCGTGGCGCCTTTGGTCTTGCTGGGGGGGCAAGCCCTGGCCGCACAGGCCCAGACCAGCAAGAGCCAGGCCCCCACGGCCAGTTGCAGGGCCAGCACCGACTGGCCGCTATGGGATGGCTTCAACGAGCGCTTTGCCCAGGAGGATGGCCGCATCGTCGACTTCAACGTCGCCCAGATGCACTCCACTTCGGAAGGCCAGTCCTATGCCATGTTCTTCGCGCTGGTCGCCAACCAGCCCGAGCGTTTCGAGCGCCTTTGGCGCTGGACAGTGGCCAACCTGGCCGGTGGCAACATCGCGGCCCGGCTGCCAGCCTGGCAATGGGGACAGCGCAAGGACGGCACCTGGGGGGTGATCGACAACAACCCCGCATCGGATGCCGACCTCTGGCTGGCCTACACCCTGCTGGAGGCCGCCCGCGTGTGGAAGAAGCCGGCCTACGAAGCCGATGCCCGCACGCTGCTGGCGCGGGTGATCCAGGACGAACTCGTCGACCTGCCCGGCTTCGGGAAGATGCTGCTGCCCGGCCCGGTCGGCTTCAGCTTCCCTGAGCAGAAACTGTGGCGCTTCAACCCCAGCTACCTGCCGTTGCCGCTGTTGCGCCGCTTTGCCCAGTTCGACCCCAAGGGCCCCTGGAGCGTGCTGGCGGGCAACACGGTGCGCATGATCAGCGACACGGCCCCGCGTGGGTACTCGCCCGACTGGGTGGCCTGGCGCCTGGCCGACAACGGCCGGGGCGGCTTTGTGGCCGACCCGCAAACGGGTGACGTGGGCAGCTACGACGCCATCCGCACCTACCTGTGGGCCGGCATGACCGCGCCCGCCGACCCGGCCGCCACCCCGCTGCGGCGAGCCCTGGGCGGCATGGCACAGGCCATCGAGCAGGCCGAGTTTCCGCCTGAAAAAGTACAGACCAGTACCGGTGCCGTGCAGGGCATGGGCCCGATCGGCTTTGCGGCTGCCCTGCTGCCCTACCTGCAGACAGACGGGCGCAACACCGCCTTGCTGCTGCAACACAAGCGGGTGCAGGCGCGGCTGTTTGATCCGGCCGCCCGTCTGCCCTATTACGATCACGTGCTCGGTTTGTTCGGTACAGGCTGGATCGAGAAACGCTACCAATTCCTGCCCACGGGCAGACTGCAATTACGCTGGGAGAAGGCATGTTCAACCGCCACCAAACGCTAGCCATGAGCCTGCTGGCCGCACTGAGTGTGCCGGCCGTGTTCGCCCAGGAACCCGCTGTCAAGGCCCTGCTGGAGCAGGGCAAGTACTGGCAATCGCGCGAGAACACCGAACGCGCCGCAGAAGCCTGGCAGAAGCTGCTCAAGCTCAACCCAAGCCAGCCCGAGGCGCTGGGCGGCATGGCCGTGGTCGAAGCCAGCAACAAGCGCTTTGACGAAGCCGCCAAGTACGTCGCGCAGCTCAAGAAGGCTGCCCCCAATTACCCGGGTCTGGCCAACATCGAGCAGTCGATCAACGTGATGCGCAACGGGCCGCAACTGCAGAACGCACGCGAACTGGCCAAGGCCGGCAAGCCGGCCGAAGCGGTCAGCACCTACCAGAACGCGCTGGGCGGCCAGGCCCCGCGTGGCCCGCTGGCCCTGGAGTACTACCAGACCCTGGGCGGCACCGCCCAAGGCTGGGAGTCGGCCCGCAAAGGCCTGGAACAACTGGCCCAAGAACAACCCGACGACGCCCGCATCGCGCTGGCCCTGGCCCAGCACCTGACCTACCGCGATGCCACCCGCCGCGAAGGCATTGCCCAACTGGCCCGGTTGGCCAGCCACCCCGATGTCGGCAGCGCCGCCATCGAGAGCTGGCGCAAAGCGCTGGTCTGGACCGGCAGCCGCAGCGCCGACATCCCGCTGTACCAGCAGTTCCTGCGCGCCTTCCCGGGCGACGCCGCCGTGCAGTCCCGCCTGAGCGAAATCGAGCGCCAGCAGAAACAGGCCCGCAGCCCCGAAGGCCCGGGCGCCGACCCGCTGCGCAAGCGCACCCAGGAGGCCTTCCGGGCCCTGGACGACGGTGACCTGGAAGCCGCCGAAGCCGGTTTTCGCAGCGTGCTGGAAGCCCGCCCCACCGACGGCGATGCCCTGGGTGGCTTTGGCGTGCTGCGCCTGCGCCAGGAGAACTTTTCTCAGGCCCGCGACTACCTCGAACGCGCCACCCGTCAAGGCCAGGCCGGCCGCTGGAAGAGCGCGCTTGACAGCGCCACCTACTGGACCTTGGTAGCCCAATCCACCACCGCGCGTGAAAACGGCAACCTCGACGCCGCCCGCCAAGCCCTGCAGCAGGCCGTGCGCCTGGACCCCAAGGAAACCACGGCCGAGAACGACCTGGCCGATGTGCTGGTCGAGCAAGGCCAGTACGACGCCGCCGAGGCCACCTACCGCCGCGTGCTGGCCCGCCAGGCCGACAACCCGGATGCCGTGCGCGGCCTGGTCGGCGTGCTGGCCCAGAACAACAAGGCTGACGAAGCCCTGCGCATCGTCGAGCGCATGAGCCCGACCCAGCAAGAGAAAGTGGGCGCCCTGGGCCGCCTGCGCGCCACACAGGCCCTTGGCCAGGCCAAGGCTGCCGCAGCCCGTGGTGACGACACCGGTGCCCGCGTGGCCCTGGAAAACGCGCTGCTCAACGACCCGGCCAACGCCTGGGTGCGACTGGACCTGGCCCGCCTGTACATCAAGCTGGGGGCCAAGGCTGAAGCCCGCGGCATCATGGACGGGCTGCTGATTTCCAACCCCAACATGCCTGAGGCGCTGTACGCCCACGCCCTGCTGTCGGCCGAAACCCAGGACTGGGCCGGTGCCATGGCCACCCTGGAGCGCGTCCCCGAAGCCAACCGCACGCGTGACATTGCCGCGCTGTACAAGCGGGTGTGGGTGCATGTGCAGGCCGACGGCGCCTCGGCCCTGGCCCTGCAAGGCCGCCAGGCTGAAGCGCTGGCCAAGCTGGCCCAGGTCGAGCCGTTCACCGGGCAAGACCCCGAACTGCTCGGCTCGGTCGCCCTGGCCTACACCGATGCCGGTGATGCCAACCGCGCCATGGCCACCATCCGCCAGTTGCTGGCACGCTCGGCCCGACCCGAACCTGGACTGCGCCTGCAGTACGCGGCCATCCTGCTCAAGACCAAGCAGGATGTGGAACTGGCTGGCATCCTGCGCCAGTTGCAGGGCACCCCCATGACACTGCAGCAGCGCGCCGCCTTCGACGAATTGCGCGTGGGTTACACCTTGCGCCAGGCCGAAGCCCTGCGAGAAGCGGGTGATCTGGCCGCCGCCTACGACACGCTGGCCCCGGTGCTGGCCGAGCGACCCAATGACCCGTTGGTGATGGGCGCGCTGGCCCGCATGTACGCGGCCAACAACGACTATGTGCAGGCCATCACCCTGTACAACCGCCTGCTCGAAAAAGACCCCAACAACCTGCAACTGCTGCTGCCGGCGGCCTCGCTGGCCATCTCGGCCAAAGAGTACGCCTATGCCGAATCGGCGATCCAGATCGCCCTGGTGCGTGCGCCCAACAACCCCGAGGTGCTGACTGCAGCGGCTCGCCTGTACCGGGCCCAGGGCAAGACCAGCAAGGCCACCGAGTATTTCACCGCCGCCGTGGCGGCTGAAAACCAACAGCGCAACGCCCAACTCGCCGCCAGCGGTGCCCTGGTACAGGCCCGTTCGTCCAACCCCTTTGCCAACCGCAGCAACCAGCCGCAACGCCAGCCCTTTGCCCCGCTGACACCGGGGGCCATGCCCACCGCCGTGCCAGTGGGCACCTCGTATGGCCCCAGCTCGATGGCCCCGGTCGCCGAACCCCTGCGCTTTGCTCCGGTGGCCGCACTGGGCACGCCCCCTGCCGTCGTGGCCACGCCGCGCGCAGCCACGCTGATCCCCGAACCCGCTGGTGCTGCACGCAACACAGTCGGCGCAGGCGCGGCCTCCAACCTGTCAACCTACCCGCCCACCGGTGCCGGCACGGCTCCCGCCCTGGTCGCGGAAGCCCCCAACCCCAACAACTACCAGACCCAGACCTACAAGCCCGCCCCGCTGGGCACCGTGGTGCCCTCCAGCAGCAGCGTGAACGAACGTGCCGCCCCGACGAGCACCGCGGTCAGCACACGCAATGGGGTCAGCAACACCGAGCCGGCCATCGGCAGCCGAAGCCGCAACGTCGGCAGTGCGGGCAATGCAGGCAATGCAGGCAATGCCAGCAGCCGCAATGTCGCCGACCGGGTCGCCACCCAGCAGGGCGGCAACAGCCTGATCAGCCCGGCCGAGGCCGCCGCAGCCACCTATTCGCGCAGCCAGCCTGTGCCCGCCAGCACGGCAGTGGCTCCGATCTACGCCGCGCAGCCGATTCCCGAGCCGGCCGCCATCTACAGCGGCAGCGTGCCGCCGGCCCCGAGCAATGCCACGGCCTGGGCCCCGGCCCCGGCCAACAACGGCTTCGCCCAACCCAGCCAGATTGCGCAGGCCACCAGCCTGTCGGCCGCCACCAGCGGCCGCCCGCGCAGTGCGGCCCTGGACGAGCTCAACGACATCCGTCAAGACCGCATTCCCGTGGTGTCGCTGGGCCTGGTGGCCCGTGTGCGCCAGGGTGAATCCGGCCTGAGCCAGCTGACCGACATCGAAGCCCCCCTGCAACTCAAGTTCGATGCTGGCGACGGCAAGATGACCCTGGGCATCACCCCCACCTCGCTGAACGCGGGCACGCCCGACCTCGACTACGGCACCCTCAGCCGCTTCGGCGGGGGGCCAGTCAGCTCGCTGGCCCTGCCCGATCGCTCCGCTGGAGGCCAGAGCGCCTCTGGGGTGGGGCTGAGTGTGGGCTACGAGTCGGCCAACCTGAAAATGGACGTGGGCACCACGCCGCTGGGCTTCAACAAGTCCGACGTGACCGGGGGCGTGAAGTACCGCATCCCGCTCAACGACGAGCTGACCCTGGTCGTGGACGGTTCGCGCCGCCCCGTGACGGACAGCCTGCTGTCCTTCGCCGGCACCAAAGACCCGCGCAGCGGCGACAACTGGGGTGGCGTGTCCTCCACCGGCGGACGCCTGGACCTGAACTGGGAAAGCGGTGACTTCGGCCTGTACACCTACGGTTCGCTGTACGGCCTGACCGGCACCAACGTGGCCACCAACACCCGCGTGGAGGGCGGCGGTGGTCTGTACTGGCGCCTGGACCGCAGCGCCAACTCGTCGCTGACGACGGGCTTGAACGTGACCGCGCTGAGCTACGACAAGAACCTGCGCTACTTCACCTACGGGCATGGTGGCTACTTCAGCCCGCAACGCTTCCTGTCGCTCAGCGTGCCTCTGGAATGGGCCCAGCGCAGCAATCGGTTCTCCTACCAACTCAAGGGATCTCTGGGCGTGCAGACCTTCCGGGAGGAAGCTGCCGCCTACTACCCGACCAGCTCATCACGCCAGGCGGCCGCCGTGCAGGCCGCCAACGACGCCTTTGCCTTTGGCACCGCCGGTTCCACGGCCACCGGCGCCGTGTACCCGGGCCAGACCAAGACCGGCCTGGGCTACAACCTGGGTGCGGCCATGGAGTTCCAGATGCACCCGCAATTGTTTGTGGGTGGCCAGCTGGCGCTGGACAATGCCCGCGATTACCGTCAGTTCATCGGTGGCATCTACCTGCGCTACGCGCTGCAACCCTACTCGGGCCTGCAAGCCCTGCCCGTGAACACGGTGAAATCGCCTTACGGCAACTGATCGCGCAGCACAGCCGCAGACTGAATCAAGCCCGCACCCGAAAGGGTGGCGGGCTTTTTTTCGGCACCCAGGGCCGATTCCGCAGGGGGCTGCGCACCACCGCCGGGGCCGCCGCGTTCGCCCACCGTGAGCCCGTCTTCCCCTCACAACAGCCCTGAGGCTCCAGACACTGGGGATCCACAGCGACCCCGACCATCGACCCTCCAGCCCGTGCGCCCAAGAAAAAAGGCCCCGAAGGGCCTTTTCAGAGTGGGCGTCGGTCCGCTCAGGACTTGGAGCCGATGAACACCAGGTTGGACCGGGTGGCGGCCCCGCTGTAACCCGCGGCCCCGATGCGCAGGCCGACCACGTTGTTGGCACCGTCAAACACCGCCGAGGCCGCACCCGACTGCACCGGCAGACCGGCCAGGGCACAGGTGCCGGCAAAAGTCAGGGTGTCGACGCGGTACAGATTGAGCGTGGTGTTGGTGCTGCTGTAGGCCGAGATGTTGCCCGTCAAGGTGCAGCCCGTGGTGGTGGTGCCGGTGATGACGCTCTTGGTGCCATCCGTGGTGTCGGCGGCGATCTTGAGGGTCAGGCCGGTGCCACCGAAGCCGATGGTCGAGCTGGTGTAGGTGCCATACAGCGCCGACACCGTGGGCAGGATCGGTGAGGTGTACAGGTTGGTGGTGTCGGGCACCATGCTGAAGGCCGTCTGGGCGCTCGAGGCCGTCGGGTCGGTGTACGTGCCGGTGAGGCTGCTCTGGGTGCGCACATCACCGCTGATGAGGATGCCCCCCGTGTACTGGGTCGACGCCAGGTTCTGGTTGGCAAAGTACACACCATCGGTCGAACTCAGGATGCTGGTGCCAGTGGCGACGACCAGATTGCCATACAGCGCGTCATAGCCGCCCCCCACTCGCTTGTAGAAGAAATACGAGTTGTCCGGCAGAACCATGGCGAACACATCGCCCGAACTGGTGCTGGTGGAACTCTTCCAGAAGCCCGCCGCCACCTGCTGGGTGGTCGCCGGCGTTGAGGTGCTGCCCGCCACCAGCACGCCATCGAGCACATAGGTGTTCAGGGTGGTGGTACTGCTGCGGGTGAACATCCAGATGCCGGTCTTGTTGCCCACCGTGTCGTATTTCAGGAAGGCAACACCGGATTGGGTGGTTCCGGTGGCCGCACAGGTGGTAATACCGCCCGACAGGTTGAGCACCACGTTATAGATCGCAGGGGATGCCGTGCTGTTGGCTGCCACCGTTTGGGGCGTGGCCGTGCCGGCCACGGTGCAACCCGACACCGTGCCGCTCAGGTTGCCCACCGCGTCTGCGGTCAGCACCCAGCTGCCGCCGAACAGCGCGCCACCGGTGTATTTACCCTGCAGCTTGGCGTAGGTGGCACCAAAGTTGTTCAAGGTGCTGTAGGTCATCTTGATCGAGGTGACCGCACCGGTGGCCGCTGCCGTGTTGGCCGGGTTGCTGTAGTTGCCGCTGAAGGTGTCGGTGCGCGCGGCCCCCGTGCTGGTGCTGGCCGTGCCGGCCAGGCTCAGCCCGGTGGCGAACTTGCCGTCCTGCACCGAGAAATAGGTGACATTCGTGGCCGCCACCGAGGCCACATCGACCCGCAGCAGCCCGTAGATGCTGTCATAGCCCGAGGTGCCGGCAGCGCCCTTGGCCAGGTAGAAATCTCCGCCCTTGCCATCGCTGCCACCGCTGACATAGCCCACCACATTGCGCTGGGCCGAGCCAGTGCCAGTGGTACCGGTCCAGATGCCGTCCATGAACTGCTGCGTGCCCGTGACCGCCCCCACGTTGGAGGTGTCCCCGGTGCTGCCGCCGCCGCAACCCGCCAGGGCCAACAGGCCAAGGGCAGGAACCCAATGTTTTAGCTTCAGTAACTTCAATTGCGTGATCCTCGTGACAGCCGCAGCCCCCGACCTTGGCGCAGACACAGGCCGCCCCAAAGCAAACTTACGCGATGTTACAGGCTTTGGCCCGGCCCACCCGCGCACGCCCGCCCGCTGAGACAACATTGTCACGAAAGCCCCACCACAAAGGACACCGCGCAGCGGTTGCACAACCTGCGCAACGGCGGTTCGCACACCAACGCGCCTGGAGACGCCGCCAGAATGGAAGCGAAACCAAGGCCCCATGCCGTGAATCTGAGGGGCCCAGCCTCGCCTCGAAGTCCATGGCGCTGCCAACTCAGCAGGCCTTTTCCACGGCAAATTCGAAGCAAAGGTCGGCGGGGGCCTTTCACCGGAAAGTTTTGCTCCGAGTGAATGAAAGTGACACTCAAAAATCAAATATGAAATATTTGCTCACGAGGTTCAACCCATTCCTCCAATGCGAAAAGAGGTGCCTCACCGGCCCGAAATGCTCATTCGCCAAACCGGGAATCTCCAACACTTGCTCGCCGGACTCTTGAATCACAGCAAAACACGGTCTGATTCTGTCCCAACTTTCAGCGAGCTGCATGGACAGGCGCGGGTACCGCAAAGACCGGCCCCCAGCGCTGGCGGGCTTCCCCAATAAAGCTCGCGGCGAACGCCGCCGAGAGCGGCTCCATGCCAGCACCATCCCCCCGCATCGCAGGGCACGGTGGAAGCATCCCCCAGCCAGCATTGAGGCCGCGCCCTGACGCTGTGCCGCGCTTTTCAAAGATCGTTTGACAAGCCCCGATTTTACTTATAAATTATATAAACAAGCACTATTGGCGACGGGGGAAAATCAATTTAGTCATTTGAAAAAATGATTAAATATTATAAATGATATATATGCCAGTGTGCTTGAGGGTTGTAAACAATAAATACCAAGAGTTGGAGTTCCTATGCACGTCTTTGCCAAGACACCAACGCGCCTTCACCCATTCACCCGGGAAGAGACCGCGGCCAGAAGCGGGAGGATCGGCCGTGCCAAAGAGCGCTCCAAACCATTTTTTGCCGATTCAGAATTCCACTGGCCCTCGTTCGAGGTCCCCCTGAAACCAGGCTTCAGGGGTGCCATCCACCCCATCAGGGCCGTGTTGCAGTGGCTCTCCGCGCACCTGCGGATCCAGCCCTCACCCAACGCCACGGCCTTCGTGGCACCAGAGACCTCGTGGTTAGGACAACCAGGTCGAGCACACGCACCTGAAGAAGCCATCGTCGCGCGACCCATGCGTGGTCAGGTGCGACACAACACCAAGACCAAAGGGCCTGTCGCCGCCAGCGAGCCCGCCCTGGACGCCTGGGTTCTGCTGGATGCCAACGGAGAATGCACCCGCATCAACGAAAGTTTCAGCACACTTTTCGACCTGCACATCCAGGATCTGATGCACATGCCACCGGCGGAAATCCTGGCCGCCGTCCAATTGAACTGCCAACCGCTCAAGCCGTTTCCACAATTCGGATACCTCTACGAGAAGATGCTGAACTCATCTTTGAATACACCCAACTACCAATGCATCATCGAGATCGATTGGCCCCGGAAGACGCTGGTTCAACTGTCACGCATGACCATCCGTTCAGAATCCATCTCCGGCATTTTGTTCTTCCGCGACGTCACACATTCCGTCATGGAAGCGGAAAAGCAGAAGAGAAGCCACATCAAGACCGACGAAGATTTGCGTCAGTATTTCAATGAGGTCTACGGCCTGGACAAAGCCGAGACCTGAGCGCCAAGCAGCCATGCACCTCTGGAGTTCCGGCAGAGCTTCACGGAGGATCCAGAGCACAGGAGAGGGAAATGAAAAAAACAAACTCACACACATCGGGCCACTCATGGCTCACCCGCCCCCCCCAGCTGGAACAGACTCACGGCGGCAGAGGGTCGTCAGGCCCCAACGCGTGACACGCCCCCCTCCTCCCTGGCCCGGCGATGAAGCGTTACCTCGAATGGGCGAGGGAGCAGGGGCCCCAGTTTTGGCGCTTTGGTCTTGAGCACTTCTGCATCTGCAGCGTCATCTTCATGCTGGCCTGTGTGTTGGAGCACTCAGCAGCCCTTCTTTCGGTGCAGCACAGCGATGCGGAACTGGTGCTGAGCACCCTGAATCGCGGCATCAGCTTCATCCTGGTGGTTATTTTTTCGAAAAGCGGTGCCATCGCCATCGGCGTGGCGCAGGGCTACATGGCGCAGGGCGTGCACGAGGCACTGCCCCTCATGAGCCAGCAATGGGCTCAGATCCTGCTTGCAGTGACACCATTGGTGTGCCGAATGGCGTCATTCAAACTGCTCGAAATCGACCCGAACCTGATCCGACTCAGCATTGGAAAATTTTCCAGTCTGGCCTTTTGCTATTCGCTCTTTCAATCGCTGCTATTCAGCGCAATAAATAAAATCATCGAAGGACCGTTGTCGTATACCGATTATTTTCGCCAAGATTTGATCAGCAATCTGCTTGGAATCGGACTCGCGGTTATTCAGCTTCGTTTTTTGATATTCATACTCCGAATCACATCCAAGAAATCAATTATTGAAGTAATAACCAAGCCGCTCAAAATAAGCCATCGATTTTTCGGACGGAACAATCAATTTCGAGCGGGTGTCGCCTTCGATGGATTGGGCAATGACCAGGTCGTTTTCCCGAAGCTTGGCCAGGCGCTTGTGCAAAGTGGCCGGCGAACCCAGTTCGCTCAGGCCGATGACCTGGCTGATCGTCAGGGGCTTGCCCTCGAACCAGCACAGGGTGATTGTCTCCAGAAGCGCCAATGAATTGACATCCAGATGATTCGACAAGGTTTCTGACTGAATGACCCGCGCCACTTGAAGAAAACGGAAATACGCGGCAGACAGCGGTTTTTTGGGATTCTCATCCATACCATTTGATGCTTTGGTCGATGTGAATTCCGAGGACTGGCCGGGTTGACTTATTAATACAGGCATCAGTGGGTCATCACAATTCGAAGGGTATATGGATTCCATGATTGGAGGGTTTTATGTATGACGCAGAACTGTCAAGAGCCAGCTTCTTCACGGTGTGCAGCCAATGTGGCACGCAGTTGAGCAAGCAGCCGCCGCGGCGATGGATGTCGTGCATTCCCACCGCCTGTCATTTCGGCTGCCCTTTCTGTTCTTCCGCCTATCTCGAGATTCTTGGCGTGCTCATCCGACTGCCTCCTTAGGACATCGCCGCGCCGGAGCCCATGGTCACCATGAACCTGTATGCAGACTCCAGTCGCCACCCCAACCGAAGCCATCCCAGACCGCAGGCGAGCCCCCCCCGGCAGAAGGCCTTCTGCCCGGAGGTCACTTGGCAGGCGCTTCATCCTGATGGCGCAGGCTGCGCTGGCATACGTGCGTTGACTCATGGTGGATCCGATGCTGGGAGGCTGTCGCGGTTCGTTCGGGATATGGGGCATTTTCGGGCCTTGCCAAGGGATCGACAGACCACCTCGACCCCGTGGCCGACCGATGGTTTTAGCAAACTGTCTCGAATTCTAGAAACGCAGACGGATGCCGTCATGAGGGGGGGAATAAATGATGTATCAATCTTTTCATATACGGTAATAGTTCACTGATTGGCGGGGGGCGCGCGCGCCAGGCTCACGGCGAGCGGCATCGCGGCAGCCAGCCCGGGTCGCCGGACACACACCCGATGACCACGGACCGCACTCCAGTTCTGGAGATGAAAGCGGCACCGATGGGAGAATGCCATGCTGCTTTGAAGCAGACTGTGCGGTGGCAGGGCCCACACGGCACCCGGGCTTTCGCGGAGGCCGTTCGGCGCGACCGTGATCCCGCGTCATGCAATCCAGAACTTCAGGCTGCACCGGGCTCCAATGCAGCCCCGTGGTCGATGCCGTATCCAGCCCAGGCAAGAGCCTGTCGACGCTCTTCATGTCAGTCATGGATTCCAGCGGCGATCACCGCCTCCTGTGCCATCAGTCTGTCAGCCGAATCAGTTGATGGGGCAAGGGGTGTGACGAGCCCTCTAGCCACGTCCATCCCCTTACACCGGGCCGGAGAACTCAGACCGGCGTCGCAGACATCGGGCTTTGAGGCCCCGGTGCCACCGTCATCAGCACGGTCACTTACAGAATGTAACAATTTGCTTCCTTCCTTGTCAAGAAGACCACTCACTGATGCTTCACGCGCATATTTTATACCTTTCATCTTTAAATTGATATTTTTTTACATATTTATCAAATACAAGCACTCAATCACTGCGGAAATTGAGGTGGAAAAGTAAAAATTTGCCAATGCATTCAAAGAATAGCCATGGGCGTGACGACTGGAAACATGGTTTTCATGAAGGTGTCGCACGCGTGGGGTCTGGCCGGCCGACGCTCCAGCGAGCGCCCACCCCTGCCTGGGAGACCGGCGGGTGGCGCAGCAAGGCACGCACGGGGGGCATGGTCAGGGCGTCGACCCGCCCGGGACAGCGCGGGCTCTTTCGCCAGACAAGAAGACCCGCGCAGGAGGAACCAGAAGTTGATCGACTGCCACCGAGATCGGGGACAAACCGGGCCCGATGGCCTGAGAGCTTGGAAAGTGCAGAACGGTGCCCGGCCCGCCGGGGGGGGCCACACCCTTCGATGCGGGTGTCGCGAAACCACAGGCCGGGCTTGCAACCCGCATGTGAAAGCGGGTCAGGTGGATCTTCTGGCACGTTGGCCTGCGCACGAGGCCATCGTCCCTTGGCAGAGACAGCCCCCTTGTGGACCAAGTGGATGGGTTGTCACCCATGTCGAATCCAGTCGGCGCCCCACGTTCAAAAACGGCCCCGCGACCATGGGGCCCAGCGGCTCATCATGCCAGCCGTTGCCGGCATGAGGCCCTGTCGGCGCACCTCATCAAGGTGCGGTAAAGCTCATCCTCAGAAGGGGATGTCGTCGTCCATGTCGTCAAAGCCCGACGACGGACGGCTGGCCATGGGGGCTGGGGCTGGGGCCGGGCGTGGGGCCGGGGCGCGTGCGGCAGGGGCTGCAGCCGGGGCGCGGCGCGGGGCGCTTTCGTAGCCACCGCCTTGGCCGCCACCCTGACCGCCACCGTAGCCACCGCCTTGACCGCCGCCATAGCTGCCGCCCTCGTCACCGCCGCCACCGCCCATGCCTTGGCGGCTGCCCAGCATCTGCATCTGGTCGGCGCGGATTTCGGTGCTGTATTTTTCGACGCCGGCCTGGTCGGTCCACTTGCGCGTGCGCAGCGAGCCTTCCACATAAACCTGCGAACCTTTGCGCAGGTACTGGCCTGCGATTTCAGCCAGGCGGCCGTTGAACACCACGCGGTGCCACTCGGTGGCTTCCTTCATCTCGCCCGACTGCTTGTCTTTCCAGCGGTCGGTGGTGGCGATGGTGACGTTGGCCACCTGGTCGCCGCTGGGGAAGGTGCGGATCTCGGGGTCGCGCCCCAGGTTGCCGACGATGATGACTTTATTGACAGATGCCATGGCTCAATTCTCCGATTCAGGGCGAGATTATGGCGTTACTGGGCGCGGCGACACGCCCCGGGGTGCTCATGGGCCAGGCCACCAGCAGCCACACGGCGCTGGCCAGGGTGCTGACCAGGAACAGGCCATGCAGGCCCACCGACCGAGCCAGCAGCCCCCCCAGGGCGCCACCGGCAAACAAACCCAGGGATTGCAGGGTGTTGTAGACGCCCAGCGCCGTGCCGCGCAGGCGCGCCGGCGCCAGGCGCGAGGCCAGGCTTGGCTGGCTGGCCTCCAGCACATTGAAGCCGCAGAAGAAGATGAACAGCAGGCCGCCCAGGGTGAGCAAGCCGGGCTGGTGATCGACCACCGCCCACAGGCCCAGTTGCACCAGGCCGATCAGCACGATGGCGGCCAGGAACACCGGGCGCAGGTGGCCTCGACGCTCCAGCGGAAACAGCGTGCCGCCCATGACCACGAAAGACGCCAGCACGGCCGGCAGGTACACCTGCCAGTGCAGGCTTTTCTCCAGGCCCGCCTGCACCAGCATCGAGGGCACGGCCACCCACATGGCCAGTTGCACCGCGTGCAGCACGAACACACCGAAATCAAGCCGCAGCAGCGAGCCCAGGGCCAGCACCTCGCGCAGGCTGCCACGGGGCGCGTCCACCGGCAGCGGCGGCGCCGTGGGCACACGCCACAGCACCACGGCCACGCCGCTCAAGGCCAGCAGGGCGATCAGCACGAACAGGCCCGACAGGCCCAGCCAGGCCGTCAGCACCGGCGCCAGCACCAGCGACAGCGCAAACATCAGCCCGATGCTGGCGCCGATCAGGGCCATGGCCTTGGTGCGCACCTCGTCGCGGGTCTGGTCGGCCAGCAAGGCGGTGACCGCCGCCGAAATGGCCCCGGCGCCCTGCAGGGCCCGCCCCAGCACCAGGCCGTGCAGCGTGCTGGCACCGGCCGAGATGAAGGCGCCCAACGCAAACAGCAACAGGCCGACCACGATCACGGGTTTGCGCCCGAAGCGGTCGGAGGCGATGCCGAAGGGAATCTGCAGCACCCCCTGGGTGAGCCCGTAGATGCCCATGGCCAGGCCCACCAGGGCCGGGTCATCGCCCCCTGGGTATTTGCGCGCCTCCAGGGCAAACACGGGCAGCACCAGGAACAGGCCCAGCATGCGCAGGGCAAAGATGAACGCCAGCGACTGGGTGGAGCGGCGCTCCAGCGCTGTCATAGCGGTTGATGCGGTCATGGAGTGTGAAAAGGGGGAGAGAAGCGAATGCGCGTGGCATTCAGGCACAAAAGCCATATTGTCAGCGAAGCCCGCCAAGCCGGCCTGTGCCAAACGGTGACGTGGTGTCTATCATGGTGGGTTTTTCCCAGCCCGGATCACCGTGAACCCCATTGCCCCCGACAGCGCCTCTACCGACGGCCCCTACCTGGCCAGCCTCGTCAACGAGCAGCGGCAGCAGCGCATCAGCGTTCGCGGGGCGCGCACCCACAACCTGAAGAACATCGACCTCGACATCCCGCGCAACCAGCTGGTGGTGATCACCGGCTTGTCGGGCTCGGGCAAGTCGAGCCTGGCCTTCGACACCTTGTACGCCGAAGGTCAGCGCCGCTATGTGGAAAGCCTGTCGGCCTACGCGCGGCAATTTCTGCAGTTGATGGACAAGCCCGATGTGGACGTGATCGAGGGCCTGTCGCCGGCCATTTCGATCGAGCAGAAGGCCACCTCGCACAACCCGCGCTCCACCGTGGGCACGGTGACCGAGATCCACGACTACCTGCGCCTGCTGTTCGCCCGCGCCGGCACCCCGCACTGCCCCACCCACGGCCTGCCGCTGCAGGCCCAGACCGTGAGCCAGATGGTCGACGCCGTGCTGGCCCTGCCCGAAGAGACCAAGGTGATGATCCTGGCCCCGGTGGCACGCGAGCGCAAGGGCGAGTTCGTCGAGCTGTTTGCCAGCATGCAGGCCCAGGGCTATGTGCGCTTCCGGGTGGATGGCGTGTCGCACGAGTTCGACCAGCTGCCCGCGCTCAAGAAGAACGAAAAGCATGACATCGACGTGGTGATCGACCGGCTGAAGGTGCGCCCCGACATGCAGCAGCGCCTGGCCGAAAGCTTCGAAGCCGCCCTGCGCCTGGCCGATGGCCGCGCCATCGCGCTCGAGATGGACGCCGACCCGGCCGCGCTGCGCCCGGCCGAGCACCTGTTCAACGCCCGCTTCGCCTGCCCGGTGTGCAGCTACTCACTCAGCGAGCTGGAGCCGCGGCTGTTCTCGTTCAACTCGCCGGTGGGCGCCTGCCCGGCCTGCGATGGCCTGGGCGCCACCGATGTGTTCGACCCGCAGCGCGTGGTGGGTTTCCCGACACTGAGCCTGGCCAGCGGCGCCATCAAGGGCTGGGACCGGCGCAACGCCCACTACTTCGCGTTGCTAGAAAGCCTGGCCGAGCATTACGGCTTCGACATCGACAGCCCTTTCGAGACTCTGCCCGAGGCCACCCGCCAGGCCATTCTCTATGGCTCGGGCATGGACGAGATCCGCTTCAGCTACGAGCTCGAAGGCGCCGCCGGCAAGGCGCCGCGCAAGGTGACCAAGAAGCACCCCTTCGAGGGCATCATCCCGAACATGCAGCGGCGCTTTCGCGAGACCGACTCACCCGTGGTGCGCGAAGAACTGGCCCGCCTGCGCAGCACCCAGCCCTGCCCCGACTGCGGCGGCGCCCGGCTGCGCACCGAGGCACGCCACGTGCGCCTGGGCGAGGGGCCCGAGGCGCGCGCCATCTTCCAGGTCAGCCACCTGACGCTGCGCGAGTGCCACGAGTACTTTCAGCAGTTGCACCTGCACGGCGCCAAGGCCGAGATCGCCGACAAGGTGGTGCGCGAGATCAGCTCGCGCCTCAAGTTCCTCAACGACGTGGGCCTGAGCTACCTGAGCCTGGACCGCAGTGCCGAGACCCTGTCGGGCGGTGAGGCCCAGCGCATCCGCCTGGCCAGCCAGATCGGCTCGGGCCTGACCGGCGTGATGTATGTGCTGGACGAGCCCAGCATCGGCCTGCACCAGCGCGACAACGACCGCCTGATCAGCACCCTGCAACGCCTGCGCGACATCGGCAACAGCGTGCTGGTGGTCGAGCACGACGAGGACATGATGCGCGCCGCCAACCACGTGATCGACATGGGCCCGGGCGCGGGCGTGCACGGCGGGCGCGTGATGGCCCAGGGCACGTTTGACGACATCCGCGCCAACCCGCAGTCGCTCACCGGCCAGTACCTCAGCGGGGCACGCCGCATCGAGGTGCCCACCCAGCGCCACGTGCAGAAAGACCCGGCCCAGGTGATCCGCATCACCGGCGCGCGTGGCAACAACCTGAAGAACGTGACGGTCGAGTTCCCGGTGGGCCTGATGACCTGCGTGACCGGGGTCTCGGGCTCGGGCAAGTCAACCCTGGTCAACGAGACCCTGTACACCGCGGCGGCTCACCAGATCCACCGCGCCCACGACGAACCCGCCGAGCACGACACCATCGAGGGGCTGGAGCAGTTCGACAAGGTGATCAACGTCGACCAGTCGCCCATCGGCCGCACGCCGCGCAGCAACCCGGCCACCTACACCGGCCTGTTCACCCCCATCCGCGAACTGATGGCCGAGGTGCCCACCGCACGCGAGCGCGGCTACGGCCCGGGCCGCTTCAGCTTCAACGTGGCCGGCGGGCGCTGCGAGGCCTGCCAGGGCGACGGCGTGGTGAAGGTGGAGATGCACTTTTTACCCGACGTCTACGTGCCCTGCGATGTGTGCCAAGGCCAGCGCTACAACCGCGAAACCCTGGAGGTGCAGTACAAGGGCCGCAACATCGCCCAGGTGCTGGACATGACGGTCGAGACGGCCCACGAGTTCTTCAAGGCGGTGCCCGCCATCGCCCGCAAGCTGCACACCCTGCTGGAGGTGGGCCTGTCGTACATCAAGCTGGGGCAGTCGGCCACCACCCTGTCGGGCGGTGAGGCCCAGCGCATCAAACTGGCGCTGGAGCTGTCCAAGCGCGACACGGGGCGCACGCTCTACATCCTCGACGAGCCCACCACCGGCCTGCACTTTGCCGACATCGACCTGCTGCTCAAGGTGATCCACCAGTTGCGCGATGCGGGCAACACCATCGTGGTGATCGAGCACAACCTCGACGTGATCAAGACCGCCGACTGGCTGATCGACATGGGCCCCGAGGGCGGCGCCGGCGGCGGCACCGTGGTGGGCGTGGGCACGCCCGAAGCCCTGGCCGCCCTGCCGGCCAGCCACACCGGGCGCTACCTGGCGCGGCTGCTGACGCCCCACGCCTGAGGCCGCCGCCACCCTCCACACACGCGTCAACGTTCAGACCGGCAACACCAGCCGCGGCCTGCGGCAATAGGCCAGGAACTCCTCGGGCGGCAAGGCGCGCGAGAACAGGTAGCCCTGCCCCATGTCCACCCCCAGATCTCGCACCTGGGTGGCCATGGCGGTGGTCTCCACCCCCTCGGCCACCACGGTGGCACCGCAGCGGTGGGCCAGCTCGACGATGTGCTGCACCACCACCAGCGACTTCAGCTCCCCCAGCGAGATCACCAGACTGCGGTCGATCTTGACCTCGGAAAACGAGAAGCGGGTCAGCAGCAGCAGGTTGGAGTAGCCCGTGCCGAAATCGTCAATCGACAAGGGCACACCCAGGGCCGTCAGTTGCGCCAGATTGGCTTGCACCAGGGGATCGTCGACCAGATCCGACCACTCCACCAGTTCCAGGCGCAACAGGGCGGACGGCACCCGGCACTGCGCCAGCAAGGCCTGCACCTGCTGTGCAAACCCAGGGATGCGCAGCGACTCGGCCGAGACATTGACCGCCATCGACACGCCGGGCAAGCGATTTGCCAGACCTTGCAACAGGTGCGCGGTGGCCGCCACGGTGGCCCATTCGACCTCGGCCAGCCGCCCGCAGCGGCGCGCCACCGTGATCACCCGCATGGGTGAGACGGACCGGCCCTCGGGCTCATTCAGCCGCAACAAGGCCTCGGCCCCCCCCACCTGGCCGTTGGCCAGGTGCAGCTTGGGCTGCAGCCAGATCGGCACCGTGCGCGGATCCGCCCAGCGGTTGATCTGGCTTTCGATGAAGGCATCCAGGGCCTGGTCCTGGCGCATCAGGCTGTTGAAATACGCCACCCCGCGCGGCAGCGAGTTCAGCGCCAGGGTGATCTCGCGGTAGGGCAGGTGCGGTGCTGGTGCCTCGTGGGCCGGGGCCAGATCCACCACCGCACAGCGGACGGCGGCCCGATAGCCTGGCCAGGCCCGACTGAGGCCCACTTCACAACGCCGCAGCGCAGCCTCCAGCTCGCCACGGTCTTCCAGCTCGGCCAGTGCTACCCCCTCGAGGAACAGGGCCAACGAGAAATCGCTGTATTGAAAGGGGGTCGGCCGGTAGTCCCTCAGGGCCGCCAGCACCTCGCGCAGCAAGGCCCCCCCTTGCTCCAGCCCGCCGCTCTTCCAAAGCTGCCAGGCCCGCTCATGGCCATGGCGCGACAGGAAGTCGCTCAGATTGCCCAGCTCCACCACCACCAGGCAGGCCGCCCGGGAGGGTTCAAGGCGCCAATGGGCCTGCACGCACTCACTCAGCGCACGGCGATTGGCCAGGCCGCTGACCGGATCGCGGCGCAGCAAGGCGTGCTCACGGGCCTGCTGGGCATCGATCTGGGCATCGGTGGCCAGCAGCAGCAAGGTGCAGTAAATGACCAGCAAGGAGATGGGCAACACCGCGGCACGCCCCTGCCACAACAGCACCAGAGTCTCAAAGGGGGTGTCGGAAAGCACCATGCCCACCCAGGCCCCCAGAGCGGTCGACAGCAGGCGACCGGCCCAGACCCACAGCACGGTGTGGGCCTGCAGGTGCAGCAAGGCACGTGGATCGATCAGCAGGCGCAACACCCAGCCGCACAGCACATGGATCGAACCATCGGCGAGTGCCGCCCCCAGGTGCATGATGCCGCCGTACTGCCAGCGGGCCAACTCGACCATGGCAAAGCTGAGCAGCCCGCCGCGCCAGCCTCCCAGGTAGGCCCCCAGGTACAGAAAGTCGATCACCAGGGTGGGGCGCACTTCGCTTTCGCCGTAGTTGGACACCATCGCCCCAATCACATAGCCCGCGCTCCCCACGGCCAGACCCAGGGCCAGACTGCGCTGGCGCAGCGGCAGCCCATGGCGGCGGCACACCAGCAGCACCGCGGCCAGCAAGCCCACCAAGGCGGCACCCTGCAGGCACAGCAGCGGGGTGTCGGGCGGCAGCAGGCGCAAGAGGCCGGACAGCGGCTGCTGCAGCAATTCATACAGGGCTGTGGCCATTCGGGCTCCAGGTCGGGTAGAAGAAAGGACCGCACGCTTGACCAACTTGGCAGCAGGGAAACAGCCCAGGCACGCCCTCCGAAATCAGGACCAACGGCCTGCTTCAAAGGAACGCCGGTGGATTTTTGACACCACCCCTCGTTTTTTCACACGGCCAACCGACCAGCGGGCCCCGCTGTGGCGCGCCCCACCACAAGCGCCCCAGCAAGACAACCGCTGGTCGGGAATAATGCGACTTTCAGCGACTCCTTACCCCCACCATGCATTCCATCGTCCTGCGCTTTCTCGCCGAACCCAGCACCGTCAATTTCGGCGGCAAGGTGCACGGTGGCACCGTGATGAAGTGGATCGACGAGGCCGGCTATGCCTGCGCCACCAGTTGGTCCAAACGTTATTGCGTGACCGTCTTCGTGGGCGGCATCCGCTTCCACCGCCCGATCATGATCGGCGACCTGGTCGAGGTCGAAGCCCGCCTGGCCTACACCGGCACCACCAGCATGAACATCTCGGTCGAGGTGCGCAGCGGTGACATGAAAAGCGGCCAGATGGCCAAGACCACCGAATGCCTGATCGTGTTCGTGTCCCTCGATTCGCACGGCCACACCATCCCGGTGGACACCTTCTCGCCCGAAACCCCGGGCGACATCGCCCTGGCCCAGCGCGCCAAGGCCCACATCGAGGCCGCCAAGGCCAACCCCCAGGCGCCGCATTGACGGCGGCCCCTGCCCCCATCCCCGCCGCGGGCCTGAGCCGCACCGACCTGCTGGCCGCGCTGTGCGTGGTGGTGGTGTGGGGGCTGAACTTTGTGGCCATGAAGGTGGGGCTGCGTGACTTCACGCCCTTCCAGCTCGGCGCTGCGCGCTACCTGGTGGCGGCTTTTCCGCTGGTGCTGCTGGTGCGGCGCCCGCAGGTGGCCTGGCGCTGGCTGCTGCTGTATGGCCTGACCCAGGGCGTGGGCCAATTCGGCTTTCTGTTTTGCGCCATGCAGGTGGGCATGAGCGCCGGCCTGGCCTCGGTGCTGCTGCAGACCCAGGTCTTCATCACCGCCGTGCTGAGCTTTGTGCTGCTGGGCGAGCGCGCCGGGCGGGCGCTGCAGCTGGGCCTGCTGCTGGCCTGCGCCGGCCTGCTGTGCTTTGCACTCAACTACCTGGCGCCGGGCGGCGGGGCCGGGGCCACCACCTTCTGGGGTTTTGTGCTCAATCTGTGCGCTGCGGCCATGTGGGCCAGCTCCAACATCGTGATCCGCAAGGCGCGCGAACACAGCCCCGACATGGACCCGCTGGGCTTTGTGGTGTGGAGCTGCCTGGTGCCGGTGCTGCCGTTTGCCGCCCTGTCCTGGTGGCAGGACCCGCCCGAGCTGCGCTGGCACTGGCTGCAGGCCCCTCTGCTGGCCTGGGCCGCCGTGGCCTACCTGGCCTGGATGGCCAGCGTGCTGGGCTATGCGCTGTGGACGCGGCTGCTGCAGCGCCACCCGGCCAACCGCGTCGCCCCTTTCAGCCTCGGGGTGCCGGTGGTGGGCCTGAGCGCCGGCATGCTGCTGCTGGGCGAGGGCATCACGCCCTGGCAATGGGGCGGCATCACGCTGGTGGTGATGGCCCTGGCTTGCGTGCTGGGCGGCGATGGTCTTCTGAAAAACCGCCGCCTGCGCTGACTCACCGCCTCACAAGGGGCTGCGGCGGGCGAAGCGGACCACGGTGACGCCGGCGCGGGCCTGGCGCACCGAGGGCATCACCAGCACGCAGTCGTCGTAGGGGGTGGTGACGGACTCGCCCTCGTTCCAGCCGATCACGGTGCCGGCTTTCTCGATCATCTCCAGGCCCTGGAAGGGCTCGACAAAACGGAAGGCCGGGCTGCGGGCCACCACGGGGCCGGTCACCTCCAGCGCCCACTGGCGCGGGGCGGGCGGCTGCAGCCAACCCGGCAGGGCGGCCAGCAGCACGGCCTCATCAACCGTGCCGGACTCGCGCAGAAAGCGCAGGCAGGCGTCCTGGGCCACGCTGCGGCTGGACAGGTCGCCATGGAAGCCGCACTCGATGAGCAGCGAATGCGTGCCGTTGTCGGCCAGCTCGCCGAAGCGGCCGAAGTCGCGCATGCGCACGCCATCCTTGTGCCCGGCGTCGACCACGATGTGCTCAGGCGCGCCCAGGGCGCGGGCCAGCGCCCGGTTGCGCGGCTGCACGCCGGTCAGCAGCAGGGGCTGGCCGCGCTCGTGCATGGAGTGCAGGTCGAGCAGCCAGTCGGCCTGTTCGACAAAGGGGCGCAGCTGGGCGGCGCGCCGGCGCTCCTGGCTGCCCCCGGCCTCGATGCGCTCGACCAGCCACTGGCGGTTCAGGTCTTCGTCGACAAAGCGCGAGGCATCGTGGTTCAGGGGGTCAAAACGGTCGAACGCGGCCAGGTTGCAGAAGGCCAGCGTGAGGCGGCCGCGCTGCGGCCGCAGACCGGCCTGCAGCAGGCCCAGCAGGGCCCAGGCACCGCACAGCTCGTTGCCATGCACCAGGGCGCTGATCATCACGTGGCGGCCGGGCTGGTCGCCGTCAAACTGCCACACGCCTTCGACTCCGGTGTTGCCGGTGCGCCAGGGGCCCAGGTCGGGACAGGGCAATGCGAATTCAGGGGATGCGGTCACGGGGTCACTCCTCGATGCGGGCAAATTCAACAATGCGCTTGTACTTGGCGCTTTCCTCGGCCATGAAGCGGGCCAGGTCCAGCTGCGGGTTGGCCACGGTGGAGCCGGTCTCTTCGAGCTTCTTGCGCACCTCGGGGGCCTGCAGGGTCTCGGCCAGGGCCTTCTTCAGGCGGGCAGCCACCGGCTCGGGCAGGCGGGCCGGGCCCAGCAAGGCGAACCAGGAGCTGATGTCGATGTTCTTGAGCGCAGGCGTCTCGGCCACGGCGGGCACGTCGGGGGTGGCTTGCGAGCGCTTGCGCTCGGTGGTGCCCAGGGCCAACAGCTTGCCGCTCTTGATCAGCGGCAGGCCGCTGGACAGCACGAACACGCCGTAGTCCACATTGCTGCCGAGCAAGTCGGTGGTCAGCGGGGCCACGCCACGGTAGGGGATGTGGGTCATGAACAACCCGCCCTGGTCCTTGATCATCTCGCCGGCCAGGTGCAAGGCCGTGCCCACGCCTGAGCTGCCATAAGTGAATTTGCCCGGGTTGGCCTTGACCTGCTTCATGAAGTCGGCCACGGTCTTGACCCCCGTGCGCGGCGAAGCCACCAGCACCATGGGCTGCGAGGCGATCAGCCCCAGGGGGGTGAAATCGCGCAGCTCGTACTTGACCGAGGCCGGAGCCACCAGACGCTTGATGGCGATCTCGTTGTTGGCACCCACCAGCAAGGTGTAGCCGTCGGCCGCGGCGCTGGCCACCTTCTGGGCCCCGATGGCGCCACCGGCGCCGCCCAGGTTCTCGATCACCACCGGCGTGCCCAGGCGGCGCGACAGCTCGGGGCCGATGGTACGCGCCATCAGGTCGGTACTGCCACCGGCCGGGTAGCCGACCACCAGGGTGACAGGCTTGTCGGGATAGCCCTCGGCCTGGGCCAGCGGAGCCAGCGCGGTCAGAGCACCCAGCGTGCTCAACAAGGGCCAGAGCGCACGGCGGCGCAAGGACAGGGGAGATTCAGTGTTCATCGACAGGCTCCGGACAAGACAAAACGTGACAGAGGAGAGGGGCAGAGGAGAGGGGCAGAGGCAAGGGCCGCGCAAGTGAGGCCCGTGCAACGATCGCCTGCAGCCCGACGATTGTCCGGCCTGCAGACCGACCTCCGGTGCCGAAGCAGCACCAGGTGGTGCTGTTTTTAACATCCCCCCCTCAGAGCAGGCTCTCGCTGCGCTGCCAGACCTGCTCGGCCAGGTCCGACAGGCGCCGCTTGGCGCGGTAAAGCCGCACCTCGAAACGCACGCTCAGGCGCGGATCGCCGACCCGGCCCAGGCGGCCCTCCTGCAGCGCCCCGGCCGCCAGCGAGACGGGCAGCCAGGCGACGCCCAGGCCTTTGAGGGCGTACTCGAGCAAGGCATCGGCCGAGTCGCACTCGATGACCCGGCGCAGGGCCGGGGCCTGCGGGTGGTGGGCCAGGTGGTCCTGCACCAGGCGACCCAGCGCCAGGCTGTCGGCATAGGCCAGGTAGGGGGTGGGGCTGGCGATGCCGGGGGCGAAGGCATGCAGGGGCGCGCCGCCGGCATCGCATTGGCTGACCGGCACCAGCTCGTCGCGTGCCAGGGTCAGGTGGCTGTACTGGCGAGCCGGGATCTGCAGCGCCAGCAGCGGGTGGTGGTAGGTGAGCATGAAGTCGACCTCACCGCGCTCCAGCAGGCGGGTGGTGTCGGCCAGGGCCCGGGTGCGGATCAGCACCTCGGCCTGGCCCAGCTCGGGCTGCAGCCGGCACAGCCAATCGGCCACCAGGGTGCGTGCCAGGGTCCGGCCAGTGGCCAGGCTCAGGGTCTGCTGCTCGCGCCCGGCCGCGCCGCGCAGGGCGTCATGGGCCTGGTTCAGGCCCTGCAGCAGGTGGCGGGCATCCTGCAGCAGGCTGTCGCCCGCGGCGGTCAGCGCCACCGGTCCGGGGCCGCGCTGCACCAGGGGCGTGCCGGCCCATTCCTCCAGCGCCCGGATGCGCCGGCCGAAGGCCGGGTGGGTGACATGGCGCAGCTCGGCGGCGCGGGTGAAGCTGCGCGTCTGCGCCAGCACCACCAGGTCTTCGAGCCACTTGACCTGCATGGCGATGGGCGGTGATCAGCGGCCGGACGGGGGGTCAGCCGCGCGCGGCTTGCAGCAGGTCGCGGGTGCGCAGGGCTTCGCGGCGGGCCGCGTCCTGGAAATCATCGCCCGACGAGGCGTACAGGATGGCGCGCGAGGAGTTGACGACGATGGGGGCACCGGGCTTCCAGCCGGCGCGCACCGTGGCCACGGCGTCGCCCCCCTGGGCCCCGACGCCCGGGATCAGCAGCGGCAGTGTAGGGGCCAGGGCCCGCACGCGCTCGATCTCGGCCGGGTAGGTGGCGCCCACCACCAGGCCCAGCTGCCCGTTCAGGTTCCAGGGGCCCTGGGCCAGGCGGGCCACGTGTTCGTACAACAGGGGCTGGCCCTCGACCGAGGCCAGGCGCTGGTTCTGCAGGTCGTCACCGCCGGGGTTGGAGGTGCGGCACAACAGGAAGGCGCCCTTGCCTTCGTACTTGAGGTAGGGCTGCACCGAGTCAAAGCCCATGAAGGGCGACAGGGTGACGGCATCGGCGCCGTATCGGTCAAACGCCTCTTTGGCGTACTGCTCGGCGGTCGAGCCAATGTCGCCGCGCTTGGCGTCCAGGATGATGGGCACGTGGGGCGCGACACGGCGCATGTGCTCCATCAGGCGCTCCAGCTGGCCTTCGGCGCGGTGGGCGGCAAAGTAGGCGATCTGGGGTTTGAAGGCGATCGACAGATCGGCCGTGGCATCGACGATGCGGGCGCAGAAATCGTAGATCTTGTTGGCATCGCCCTTGAGCTGGGCCGGGAAGCGGGCGGGCTCAGGGTCCAGGCCCACGCAGAGCATGGAGCCGTTTTGTTGCTCGGCGTTGCGGAGCATGTCGAGGAAGGTCATGGGCGCCATTTTAAAGAGGTGCCCGATCTAAGTTCGATCGACGGGCGATCTGGCGCAACGAAAGCTCAACCCAGGGCCAGGCACAGGTCGGCCCAGGCGCGTGCCTTGTCGGCCTGGGCACGCAGCAGGTAGGGGGCGTCGTAGGTGACCACGGCGGGCACCCCGTGCAGATCGTGCACGCGCCCGCGCAGCCGGCCCAGCGGCTCATCGGTGCCCAGGGCTTCGCGCGCCGCGGTGCGCCCCATCAGCAGCACCCGCTGCGGCTGGCGGGCCTGCAGCAGCTCGGCCCAGGCCAGGGGTTCGGCCGCCTCGTCGGCGCCACGCCGGGCCAGGCCGGCCACCCACACCTGGGGCGTCTTGTGCAGGCCCATGGCGCGCAGCATGTTGTCCAGCAGGCGGGCCGCCGGGCCGCCGTCTTCGGCCAGCGGGTCGTCCCCCGGCCAGATCGCCTCGGTGACCACCAGCCAGCCGCCCGGGGCGGCGGGGCTGGCATACAAGGCCTGGGCCGGCAGCAGGCGCCAGGTGCTGGCCGCGCCGGCCAGCACGCGGCCAGGGGCCGGGGTGGGGCGAGCCAACGGCGCCTGCGAGGCGGCTGCTGGGGGGGCTGCGGGCGCACTCATGCGCTGCGGTGCCAGGGTCGGTGTTTGGACCGATGGTTGGACCTGTGTGTGGGCCGGTGCCTGGACCGGGGCCTGCTCCGGCGCGCGCACCAGCAGCTCGCCCACCACCGGGGGCTCGGGCCACCAGTAGGGGATGTGCATCTCGTCCAGCATGGCGCGCTGGCGCGCGTCGAGGTTCAGGCTCATAGTTTCAGGCTCATCACAATCGCGTCTTCACGCCCTTCAAAGGCTGGATAGTAGGCCCGGCGCACCCCCACCCGCTGGTAGCCATGGGCCAGGTACACCGAATACGCCCGGGTGTTGGACACGCGCACCTCCAGCCACAGCCACTGGGCGCCCTGCCCGCGCGACCAGGTGGCCAGGGCATCGAGCATCACCCGCGACCAGCCTTGGCGCTGAAATGCCGGGGCCACGGTGATGTTCAGCAGATGGACCTCGTCCACCCCTTTCATGGCCACAAAGTAGCCGATCAACTGGTCATCGCCCACCAGCACCTGGGCTTGGTAGCCCGAACGGATCGAATCCAGGAAGTTGCCCCGGCTCCAGGGGTGGGTGTAGGCCTGCTGCTCGACGGCCAGCACGGCGTCCATCCAGGCCTCGGTCAGGGTTTCGAATCGGGCTTCGCTCACGGACATGGGGCACCTCAGGCCTGGGGCTGGCGGGCCGCCTTGTCGGCCTCACGCTCAGCGGTGGTCTGGGCCACCTTGTCGCGGATGTACAGGGGCAGGGCCTGGTCGGCCGGCACCGCCTGCCCCGCCTGCCACAGCGCCGGAGCCAGGCGCAGCAGCGCCGTGGCGGTGGGCAACAGCGCCAGGCCCGGCGCACCGGCCAGCCGCCCGGGGTAGGCCGCGGCGGCACTGCCGGCCAAAGTCCAGCCCGGGGGCACGGCCACGCTCTCGGGCGCACCCAGGGCGAAGTCGGCAGGCACCTGCCACTGGCCGTTCTGCCATTCGCAGGGCGCGCTGTAGACCTCGTTCATGCGGGCGTCCAGCGCGGCCACCACGCGGGTGCAGCCGTGCTGGTGGCGGGCCTCTTCGGCCACCGCCAGCAGGGTGCTGACCGGCAGCACCGGCAGACCGGCCCCGAAGGCCAGCCCTTGGGCCACCGAACAGGCGGTGCGCAGGCCGGTGAACGAACCCGGGCCGCTGCCGAACACGATGGCATCGAGCTGTTGCAACGTGAGCCCGGCCTGGGCCAGCAGCGCCAGCAGCGCCGGGATCAGGGTGGCCGACGACTGGGCGCCGCCAGCCCCCTCCTGCTGCCACACGACCTCGCCCCGCCCCACGGCCAGCGAGAGGCGTTCGGTGCTGGTGTCAAAAGCAAGAAAATTCATAATCAGGGAAAGGGTTCAACGCAGGCCTTTGGCCGGCTTGGAAAAAAGTGGCAGCCACCCGGCCGACCGCGACGGCAGCACGCCGGCTGCAATGCCCGCCGTGACCAGGGCCAGGCCCAGCATCAGGTTCCAGTGCATGGGCTCGCCCAGCAGCCAGACCGCGCCCAGGGCCGACAACCCCGGCACCAGGGCCGTGATCATGGTGGAGCGCACCGGACCGAAGTATTGGATCATGCGCGTGAAGGCGATGCCCGAGATCACCACCGAGCCCACACCCTGGAACAGCAGCTGAAAGACAATTTCGCCCCAGGGTGCCGAGCCCAGGCGGGTGGGCAGCAGGCCCGACTGCGTCAGCAGCGCAAAGACGGGCACAAAACTCAGCAGGGCCAGGGCGGTGACGGCCATCGTGGCCCGCACCGCATCGGCCCCAGTGCGGCGCACCAGCACGCTGTAGGTGGCCCAGCAACTGCTGGCCGCCATGAATAGCAGATCGCCCTTCCAGACCGTGCCCTGGCCCGACAAGGCGCCCAGCAGGCTGGCCCCACCCACCAGCAGGTCGCCCAGCAGGATCAGACCCAGGCCGAACACCCGCGCCGCGGGTGGCCGATCACCCAGCAGCCAGATGCTGAGCAGCGAGGCCCACAAAGGCAGGCTGCCGGGCATCAGCACCGAGCCGTGGGCGGCCGGAGCAAAAAAGAAACCGCTGTAGGCCAGCACGGCATAGGCCAGCCCGCCGAACAGGCCCAGCACCAGCGTGGGCCGCAGCGGCAGTGGCGACAAGCCGCCCAGCGAACCACTGAAACCCGCCGGGCTGCGCCGCTCACGCCGGGCGCGCCACAGCGCCCAGGGCATCAGCACGACCGAGGCCCCGACAATGCGCAAAAAGGCGATGTCGAAGGGGCTGAGGGTGCGCTGGGCCGAGGCTCGGGCGATCACGATGAAGGCGGTCCAGATCAGGACCGTGACGAGGGCGGACGCCAGGCCCACCGCTCGCGGAGAAAAACGCATGGGGGGATTATCCCGAAATGGCTCCAGGCAGGCGGTGCCATGTCAATATCCGAGGCCAGACTGATCTCCCTTGCGATGAAACCAAGCCGTTTGATGCCGCCGTCAACCTTCTCCCCCCTGGCCCGCGCCCGCCTGCGTTCACTGTTGGGCGGCACGCTCCTGCTGGCCCATGCCCTGTGCACCCACGCCGCCACCGCCCTGCCCCCCGAAATCGAGGCTGCGCTGCAACGCTCGCGCCTGCCACGGGATTCTGTGACCCTGCTGGTGAGCGAGGTGCAAGGCCAGCGCCCGCCCCGGCTGGCGCTGAACCCGGCCACCCCCATGAACCCGGCCTCGGTGACCAAGCTGATCACCACCGAGGCGGCCCTGGAGCTGCTGGGGCCGGCCTTCAGCTGGCAGACCCCGGTGTACCTGGATGGCCCGATTCGCGAGGGCACGCTGCAGGGCAACCTGGTCATCAAGGGCCAGGGCGACCCCAAGCTGGTGCTGGAGCGCCTGTGGCTGCTGCTGCGCCGGGTGCAGGGCCTGGGCATCCGCCAGATCAGTGGCGACATCGTGCTGGACCACAGCGCCTTCGAGCTGCCCGCGGTCAACCCGGCCGACTTTGATGGCGAGCCGCTCAAGCCCTACAACGCGGCGGCCGACGCGCTGCTGATCAACTTCCGCTCGCTGGTGCTGACCTGGGTGCCCGACCCGGCCGCCGGCCTGGCACGGGTGCAGCTCGACCCACCGATGGCCGGCGTGCAGTTCAGCCCCAGCGTGCCGCTGCTGGCCGGCGAATGCGGCGACTGGCGCACCCAGCTCAAGGCCCAGCTGGCCGACCCCAACCGCCTGAGCTTTGCCGGTGGCTACCCGGCCAGCTGCGGCGAGCGCAGTTGGCCCCTGGCCTATGCCGAGCCGGCGAGCTACAACGCCCGTGCCCTGGAAGGCCTGTGGAAGGACATGGGCGGCCGACTGGGCGGCCAGGTGCGCGACGGGCTGGTGCCGGCCGGGTTGCAGCCTGTCTTCAGCCTGGCCTCGCCCCCGCTGGCCGAAGTGATCCGTGACATCAACAAGTACAGCAACAACGTGATGGCGCAGCAGTTGTTCCTGACGCTGAGCCTGCAGCAAAAAGGGCTGGGCACGCCGGCGGGCTCGCGTGAGGTGCTGAGCCAGTGGTGGCGGCGGCGCTTTGGCGAGGCCGATCTGCCCAGCCTCGAGAACGGCTCGGGCCTGAGCCGAGACACCCGCGTGAGCGCCCAGGCCCTGACCCGGCTGCTGCAGGCCGCCTGGGCCGGCGGCACGATGCCGGAGCTGTTGTCGTCCCTGCCGCTCAGCGGGGTGGACGGCACGCTGCGGCGGCTGGGCAAGGACAACGCGGCCGTGCAGGGCGCTGCCCACCTGAAAACCGGCAGCCTGCGCGATGTGACCGCCGTGGCCGGCGTGGTGCACGGCGCCAGCGGCCGCCGCTACACCCTGGTGGCCATGGCCAACCACCCCAATGCCAACGCCCTGCGCCCGGTGATCGAGGCCTTGATCGCCTGGACCGCGCGGGATCAGAACCTGCCCTGAACCGGCCTCACCCCATGTCACTCACCGATCTGATCGGCTACCTGGCCGCCTGCCTCACCACCTGCAGCTTTGTGCCCCAGGCCTGGCTGACCTTCAAGACCCGTGATGTGCGCGGCATTTCGCTGGGCATGTACAGCGTGTTCACCTGCGGCGTGGCCTTGTGGCTGCTGTATGGCCTGGCCCTGGAGGCCTGGCCCATCGTCGCGGCCAATGCGGTCACCCTGAGCCTGGCCGCCAGCATCCTGGCCATGAAGCTGCGCTACCGGTAGGTCGACAGACACACCTGGGCGGCGTTGACAACGGCCGCAAAGGGCTTGGTAGTTTCCCGCTGACGGCGCAAGTATCGCCAGCGTTACGATGGAGCGACGCAAAAACGAACGGTCGTTCTATTTTTAACAGGAGACATCCATGCGCCATTTCATCGGCCTTGCGCCCATTGTTGCGGCCCTCTTGCTGGCAGGGTGCGGCGGGGGCGGTTCTGACTCGGGGGGCAGCAGCACCACGGACAACAGCGGCAGCCGCGGCTCGCTGCAGTACAACCCGCCCCTGCGCGTCACCGGCCTGAGCGCCACCGACTTCCAGGCGCAGCTCAATGCCAGCAGCACGGGCAAGGGCCTGCTGGCGGTGGCCGGCACGCCGAAATGCGGGATCAATTTCCACTACATCCAGTACGGCACCGTGGGCGGCGCGGGCGAAGCCACCAATGGCACGGGCGCCTTGATGGTGCCCACAGGCACCGACCCCGCCTGCTCCGGGGCCCGCCCCATCGTGCTGTATGCCCACGGCACCACCACGGCCAAGGCCTACAACATCGCCAACATCCTGGACTCGAGCAACGACGCCTACGGCGAAAGCGTGCTGGTGGCCGCGGCCTTTGCAGCACAGGGCTTCATCGTGGTGGCCCCCAATTACGCCGGCTACGACGCCTCCAAGCTCAGCTACCACCCCTACCTGAACGCCGATCAAGAGTCCAAGGACATGATCGACGCCCTGACCGCGGCCCGCACCGCCCTGCCCAATGTGGGCGGCAGCGATTCCGGCAAGCTGTTCATCACCGGCTACTCGCAAGGCGGCCACGTGGCCATGGCCACCCACCGGGCCCTGCAAGCCCAGGGCAAGAGCGTGACCGCCTCGGCACCGCTGTCGGGCCCCTACGCCCTGGCTGCGCTGGTGGACGCGGTGTACTACGGCAATGTGAACCTGGGCTCGACCATCTTCACCCCGATGCTGAGCACCAGCTACCAGAAGGCCTACGGCAACATCTACAGCACCCCCAGCGACATCTACAGCAGCAACTTTGCCACGGGCATCGAATCATTGCTGCCGTCGACAAGTTCGATCAGCACCCTGCTGAGCCAGGGCAAGCTGCCGCAGACGGCCCTGTTCAGCAGCACGCCCCCCACCGCACCGGCCGGCTCCCCGGCTGCGTTGCAAGCCACCCTGAACGCGATCACACCGCCCACCACCCCGGCCGCTCAGGCGCCGCTGTTTGCGCTGGGCTTCGGCAGCAACCCGCTGGTGACCAACAACGCACGCCTGGCCTTCCTGCTGGATGCGATGGCCAACCCGGACGGCGCCGTGCCCAACACCACGACCGGCCTGCCGGCCAGTGCCCCCACCAACACCATGCGCCAGGCCTTCAAGACCAACGACCTGCGCAACTGGACGCCCACGCGCCCGGTGCTGATGTGCGGCGGCAATGGTGACCCCACCGTGTTCTACAGCGTCAACACCCAGTTGCTGGCCAAGCTGTGGAGCGCACCGTCGCCCATGGCCATGGGCACCGGCCTGCTCAATGTGCTCGACGTGGACTCGGCCGTGACCAGCGCCAGCGACCCGTTCGCGGCCGCCAAGGTGGGTTTTGCCACCCTGAAGGCTTCCACCGCCGCGGCCGCTGTGGCCGCCGGGGCCACCGATGGGGGTGCTAGCGCCGTGGTGCAGGCCTACCACGGCAGCCTGGTGCCGCCGTTCTGCACGGTCGCTGCGCGCGGCTTCTTCCAGCAAGTGCTGGCCGCCGGCCTCTGAGCCCCACCCAAGACGCAGGAGACAAACATGACATTCCGGCTGAACCCTCTCGCCCTGGCCCTCGCCCCCCTCTTGCTGGGTGGCACAACGGCCTGGGCCCAGGACAACATCTTCAGGGTGGGCTACACCCAGGTACAACCCAACTCGTCCGCCACCGATGCCACCGGCCCCTTCCTGTTGAAGCCGAACTCGGGCGTGAGCCTGACCGTGAAAGACCAGAGCACGCTGTTCTTCTCGTACGCCCGCAAGCTCAACGATCAGTTGGAAGTGGAACTGGCCATGGGCGTTCCGCCCACCCACGACATCGCGGCCAAGCTGAACCCGGCCATCGTGCCGGGCTACATCGTCTCGGCCTACCAGGGGCAGACGATTGCCAAGATCAGGCAGTTTGCGCCCACGGTGTTCCTGAACTACAGCTTTGGCGACAGCAGCAGCGCGCTGCGCCCCTTTGTCGGGGTGGGCGTCAACTACACCAAGTTCGACCAACGCAGCTCCACCAGCATCGGCAACTCGCTCAATGGCGGGCCGACCGACATCCAGCTCAGCGACTCCTGGGGGCTGGCCGCCCAGGTGGGCCTGGAATACCGCATCAATGACAAATGGTCGCTCCATGGCTCGGTGGCCACCGCCCGCGTCAAGACCACGCTGACGGCCACCACCGCGGGTGCCGCCCGCGTGATGGACATCACCTTCCACCCCGTGGTGCTCACGATGACGGCAGGCTACCGGTTCTGAGACTGAACGGCCCCACGCCCTGAGGCCCCGCTTGCGGGGCCTTTTTCATGGGCCAGCCGCAGCCATCGGCTGGCCCATGAAAAAGGGGGCCTGAGCCCCCTGTTCTGTGCCGGCCACGCTGCCTGCGCAGCGCGCCGTGTGCGTGCACTGACTTACCAGCGCGACTTCATGCGGCCGTAGGCGTAGGTGCCGTACAGCGTCTGGGCCGCAGGGGTGAAGTACAGCTTGTCGGCAAAGGTGTACTTGGTGTAATCCACGCCACTGGCCAGGGTGCTGGTGGTGCACAGGCTGGAGTTGACCTGGCCGTTGCCGATGCCGATGCCCGCGCCGCTGTCGGTCGAGGTGCAGGCGATGTTGGTCGAATCGGTCAGGCTGTAGCTGCTGGGCGAGGCGATGACCAGGTTGTAGTAGTAGGCGGCGTCGATGTAGAGCACGTTGGCGCCCAGGTCGTTGATCGCCAGCAGCAGCGCGCTGTTGAACTTGAGCACGCCGTTGCTGATCATGCTGGCCTGGCCGGTGCCCACGCCCCAGGGCGACTTGCTGACGTCGTACATGCCCGACACCACCACGTACTTGGCGCCCGCCGTGACCAGTCGACGCACCTGGGTGCCCAGGTCCGTGCCGGCCTGGGTCATGGCCGCCGCGAAGCTGGCCGAGTTGCTGCTGTTGGCGTTGTAGCTGACCAGCAGATCACCCAGGCCGCCGTTGAGCAGCACCACGTCATTGGCACCGAACTTGTCGGCGGCCAGGAACTTGTCGACCTGCTGCACCACGGTCAGGGTGCTGCCGTTCACGTCGTCGGGCGTGCCCACGATGCGGGCATGGCCACGGGCATAGCTGGTGCCGCCCGAGGCCTGGGTGACCAGGGTGCCGCCATAGCTGGTGGCCACTTGCTGTGTCCAGACGTTGACCGTGCCGTCGTTGACGGTGTAGCGCGAGCCGGACTGGCCCAGATCACTGAGGCCATCACCGAAGGCGATGAAACGCGAGGGCGCCAAGGCCGACTCGATGGTGCTGGAGCCGCAAGCCGAGAGCACGGCGGCCGATGCACAAGCCGCCAGCAACACAGCGCGGCGCAACCATTTTCCAGTCATTGAAATCTCCAAAAGATAGCGGGTAGTTTAACGAGGGCCGGCCTCAGGCCGCAGCAGCCCGTTGCAAGCGATCGCGCACCCCTTCCCAAGCCGGGGTGGCGGGTGGGGTTTCGACCCAGATCAGTTTCACGCCAGCCTCGTCGAAGCCGCGCAGGGCCGCAAACAGCTCGCGGGCGGCGTCTTCGGCCTGCGCGGGCATGGGCCGCAGCAGCACACCCGGCGCAGGCGTGCGCAAGGGGCTGCGGGCATAGACCGCCACCGCACTGGCCTGGGGGCCGAGCACGTCGAGAGCAGTCTGCAGGGCCTGGGCCTCCATCAGGCGCACCTTGGCCTGGGGGGCGTAGTGGGCCTCGAGGGTGCCTGAGGCTCGCGGATCGGGGCTGGCCAGCTCTTCGCGCGTGCGCAGGGGCTGGCCGCACGCGGCCTCGATCTGCTCGCGCGTGACGCCACCGGGGCGCAGCAGCACCGGGGCCCCGCGGGTGCAGTCGACGATGGTGGATTCAATGCCCACCTCGCAGGCACCACCATCGAGCACCAGAAGACCGTCACCGAACTCGCCCTGCACGTGGGCCGCCGTGGTCGGGCTGACCCGGCCGAACAGGTTGGCGCTGGGCGCCGCCAGCCCGTGCACACCCAGGGCTTCGCAGGCCTTGAGCAGGGCATGGGCCACGGGGTGCGAGGGGCAACGCAGGCCCACCGAATCCTGGCCGGCCGCCGCGGCCGCACCGGCTTCGGGGCGGCGCGGCAGGATCAGGGTCAGCGGGCCGGGCCAGAAGGCCTGGATCAGCCGCTGGGCAAAGGCCGGCACATCGTGGGCAAAGGCGTTCACGCCTTCGACCCCGGCCACGTGCACGATCAGGGGGTGGTCGCTGGGCCGCCCTTTGGCCGAAAAGATGCGGGCCACCGCCGCGTCACTGCCGGCATCGGCCGCCAGGCCGTACACCGTCTCGGTGGGCAGGCCCACCAGTTCGCCACGCGCCAGCGCCTGGGCGGCGCTCAGCACCGCGGCGGGGTCTTGCCCATCAAGAATCATGGTGTCGCACTCCGGCCGGCTCAGAAAGGCGCAATGCCCAGGATGGCGGCGGCCTGCAAGGCCTGCTCGCGCACCGCCTCGGGGCTGGGGCCGGTGAAGTTCAGGTGCCCCATCTTGCGGCCCCGCTTGGCATCAAGCTTGCCGTACAGGTGCAGGTGCGCGCCGGGCAAGGCCAGGATGCGGTCCCAGGCCGGGGTGCGTTGCTGGTCGCCGCCGGGCTCGAACCACAGATCGCCCAGCAGGTTGAGCATGATGGTGGGGCTGTGCAGGCGCGGCTGCACCAGGGGCAGGCCGACCATGGCCCGCACCTGCAGGTCGAACTGCGACAGGTCGCAGGCGTCGATCGTGTAGTGACCGCTGTTGTGCGGGCGGGGGGCGATCTCGTTGACCACCAGCGAGCCGTCCTGCAGCACGAAGAACTCGACACACAGCACGCCCACGTAGTCCAGGCCCTGCGCCACCGAACGGGCGGCCGCCACGGCCTGTGCGGCCACCGCGGCGCTCACATTGCCCTCGAACACCTCGGTGACGGCCAGGATGCCGTCGCGGTGCAGGTTGCGCTGCACCGGGAAGTTGACCTGCTGACCGGCTGCATCACGCGCCACGATGACCGAACATTCGGCCGCCAGGGGCAGCATCCTTTCGAGCACGCAGGGCACCTGCTTCAGGCCCTGCCAGGCGGCGGCCAGCTCGGCGCGGGTCTTGACGCGCACCTGGCCCTTGCCGTCATAACCCATGCGGGCGGTCTTGAGGATGCCGGGCAGCAGCGCCGCGTCATCCAGCGCCGCCAGTTGGGCTTCGGTCTCGATCACGGCATACGGGGCACAGGGCACGCCGCAGCGCACGAAGTGCGCCTTCTCGCGGGCCCGGTCCTGGGCGATGGAGACGGCCGAGGCGGCCGGCGCCACCGGCAGCTGCTCGGCCAGGGTGGCCAGCGCCTGCGCCGGCACGTTCTCGAACTCGGTGGTCACCGCGCTGCACAGGCGGCTCAACTCGGCCAGGCCCTGCGGGTCCAGGTAATCGGTCTGGATGTGGTGGTGGCTGACGCGGCCGGCCGGGCTGGTCGGGTCCGGGTCCAGCACCGCGGTGAAATACCCCATTTGCTGAGCGGCGTGCACGAACATGCGGCCCAGTTGGCCGCCGCCGAGCACGCCCAGGGTGGTTTCGCCCTGGGAGGCAGGCAGAAGGGGCTGGCGTGGTGTGTTCGTCATCATCATCCTGCGACAGGCGGCAGCGTCATGGCGCGGGCCACTTCGGTTTGTTCGGCGCGGAAGGCCTCCAGGCGCTGGCGCAGCGCCGGGTCTTCATTGGCCAGCAGGGCCACCGCGAACAGGGCCGCATTGGCGGCACCCGCCGTGCCGATGGCAAAGGTGGCCACCGGGATGCCCTTGGGCATCTGCACGATGCTGTGCAGCGAATCCACGCCTTGCAGGTGGCGGCTGGCCACCGGCACGCCCAGCACGGGCACGGTGGTCTTGGCGGCGATCATGCCGGGCAGGTGGGCAGCGCCCCCGGCCCCGGCAATGATGGCTTTGAGACCGCGGCCGACGGCGGCTTCGGCGTAGGCGAACATGTCGTCCGGCATCCGGTGCGCCGAAACCACCCGGGCTTCGTGGGCGATGCCGAATTGCTGGAGAATCTGGACTGCATGCTGCATGGTGTCCCAGTCACTGCTGGAACCCATGACCACGCCGATTTGAATGCTGCTGCTTGTCATAGGCTGTAAGGTTCGGTGCGGGCCAGCGGGTCCGTTTGGGCCCGCCACAGCCGGGGACACCGGGTTGCAACCCTGAATTTTACTTTTAGGCCCAGAAGGCTACGAAATGATTGACGTCACGATCCAAAACTTTGAAACCGAAGTCATTGCCGCTTCGATGAGCACGCCCGTGCTGGTGGACTTCTGGGCCGACTGGTGCGGGCCTTGCAAACAGCTGGGCCCGCTGCTCGAAAAGCTCGAAGAAGACTACGCGGGCCGCTTCAAACTGGTGAAGATCAACGCCGATGAGGAACAGCAGCTGGCGGGGGCTTTCGGCATCCGCAGCCTGCCCACCTGCATTTTGCTGATGGGCGGCAAGCCGGTGGATGGCTTCATGGGCGCGATTCCCCCTGCAGAACTGCGGGCCTTTCTGGACAAGCACATCCCCTCTGAAGAGGCTTTGCTGGCCGAAAGCGAAACCGAAGAGGCCGAGGCCCTGCTCGAATCGGGCGACACCGAAGCCGCCATGGCCAAGCTGGCCGACGCGGTGGCCGCCGACCCGGGCAATGACGAGGCGCGCTTCGACTACGCCCGCCTGCTGATCGCCGAGGGCGGCTTTGAGGAAGCCCGAGCCCTGCTGGCCGAGCCGCTGACCCGCATCCCCAAGCCGCTGCGCTTTGAGGCCCTGCTGCACTGGATGGAAGCCCTGGAGTTCGTGGGCACGGATGAGCGTGGCCAATGGGCACTGGCCGATTTCGACGCCCGCATCGCCGAGAACAAGCGCGACTTCGACACCCGCTTTGCCAAGAGCCGCATGCTGATCGCGCTGGGCGACTGGACCGGCGCCATGGACGAGCTGCTGGAGATCATCATGCGCGACAAAACCTGGAACCAGGAAGCGGCGCGCAAGACCTTTGTGGCCATCCTGGAGTTGCTGACCCCGCCCAAGCCCAAGGCCAGCGCGGCCGATGGCAGTGGCAAGAGCGCGGGCGGCATCGAACTGGCCGGCAAATCGGTGGCCGAGCTGGACCCGCAGGCCGAGCTGGTGTCGAAATACCGGCGCAAGCTGAGCATGTCCTTGAACTGACGGCCCCCACGGTCATGCACTTCGTGTCACTCCCTGCCCCCCGAGGGGGCCCAGCCCGCCTTGGGGCGGCCCGGCGGCGGGCTGATCACTTCGTTGCAGGCCTGCTGTAGGAAGACCGGGGCCTGGCGGCCCCCAACGCTCGCTCACTGCGTGTCGCTCCGTTGATCCCGGGGGGCCGCAGGCCGCCTTGGGGCGGCCCGGTGCCGGCCTGTTCACTTCGTTGCTGGCCTGCTGAAGGAAGACCGGGGCCTGACGGCCCCACGTTCGCTTACTGCGTGTCGCGCCCTTGGGCCCAGGGGCGGTCAGGCAGCGTGGCGGGCGGCAGGTAGAGTGGGACGGAGGTGCTCTGTCGCCAGCACGCGCTCTGGGTTGAGGCTGCGGATGGGGATGCTGGTGTCCTGGGGGATGCCGCCGCTGAGTTGCAGGGCCATGTAGCGGCCGCAGCACACGCGCAGGAAGGACGCAAAGTTCTCCACGCTGCCGCGTTCGGCCTGCAGCTCGTCGTGCAGGCGGGCGCAGAGCTGGGGCACGCTCATGCCGTCGCGGGCGGCGATTTCTTCGAGCACCTGCCAGAACAGGTTTTCCAGCCGGATGCTGGTGGCCACGCCGTGCAGGCGCACGGATCGGGCACGGTTGTCGTACAGGCGCGGGTCGGCGCTGATGAACACCTGGCACATGTTGTTGTCTCCTGGGCAGGCCTGCATCTTGGCGGCGGGCCGGCGGGGCCGTCAAGAGACGGCCCTTGCTGCAGAGTGGGCGACCTCAGTGTGTGGTCTCAGTGAGTGATGCGGGTGCCCAGCACGTGCAGGAACTGCGCGATCCAGTCGGGGTGGGCCGGCCAGGCGGGGGCGGAAACCAGCTTGCCGTCGGTGTGGGCCTTGTCGACGGCGATGTCGGCGTAATGGCCACCGGCCAGTTCGACCTCGGCGCGGCAGGCCGGGTAGGCAGAGCAGGTGCGGTCTTTCAGAACGCCGGCGCCAGCCAGCAGCTGGGCGCCATGGCAGATGGCGGCCACGGGCTTGTCGGTGTCGAAGAAATGGCGCACGGCGGCCACCACGGCGGGGTAGGTGCGCAGGTACTCGGGGCCGCGGCCGCCGGGCACGACCAGGGCGTCGTACTGCTCGGGGCTCACCTCGGCAAAGCTGGCGTTGAGCACAAAGTTGTGCCCGGGCTTTTCGCTGTAGGTCTGGGCGCCCTCGAAGTCATGGATGGCCGTCTTGATGGCGTCGCCCGCCTTCTTGTCAGGGCACACCGCATGCACGGTGTGGCCCACCGCCAGCAGCGCCTGGAAAGGCACCATCACTTCGTAGTCTTCGCAGTAATCCCCGCAGATCATGAGAATCTTCTTGCCCGCCATGTCGGTCTCCTGTGTTGATTGAGGCGACCTGATTGTTCGGGCTACCCGCGATGGGCGGGTGTTATCGGGTTACTACAAGGCCAAGCGAGGGGGCGGTTGCGCGCCCCGCTCGCACGAGGCCCGGGATCAGGCCGTGAGGCGTTGCAGGGCTTCGCGGTACTTGGCCGCCGTGTTCTCGATCACCTCACGCGGCAGGCGTGGTGCGGGGGCGGTCTTGTTCCAGGGCGCGCCGTTGACGCGCACGGCTTCGAGCCAGTCGCGCACGAATTGCTTGTCGTAGCTGGGCGGGTTTTCGCCGGCGGCAAAGGCGGCGTCGTAGCCTTCGACGGGCCAGTAGCGCGAGCTGTCGGGGGTCAGCACCTCGTCCATCAGCACCAGGGTGCCATCGGTGTCCAGGCCGAATTCAAACTTGGTGTCGGCAATGATCATGCCCTTGGTCAGCGCGATCTCGGCCGCGGCCTTGTAGATGGCGATGCTGATGTCGCGGATGCGGGTGGCCAGGTCCAGGCCGATCATCTCGACCGTGCGCTCGAAGGTGATGTTCTCGTCGTGTTCGCCCATCTCGGCCTTGGCGGCGGGGGTGTAGATGGGCTCGGGCAGGCGCGAGGCGTTCTTCAGGCCTTCGGGCAGGGGCACGCCGCAGACCGAGCGACTTTCCTGGTATTCCTTCCAGCCGCTGCCGGCCAGGTAGCCGCGCACCACGGCCTCGACCGGAATGGGCTTGAGGCGCTTGACCAGCATCGAACGGCCCGTGACCTGGGCCACTTCGTCGGCGGCCACCACGCTCTCGGGGGCGTCGCCGGTCAGGTGGTTGGGGCACAGGTGGCCCAGCTTGTCGAACCAGAACAGCGCCATCTGGGTCAGCAGCTCGCCCTTGCCCGGAATCGGCTCGCCCATGATGACGTCGAAGGCAGAAAGGCGGTCGCTGGCCACCATCAGGATGCGGTCGGTGCCCACGGCATAGTTGTCGCGCACCTTGCCACGGGCCAGCAGGGAGAGGGAATGGAGGGCAGAGGTGTGCAAGGCGGTGGACATGGTTTTGACTTCAGAGAAAACGGCGGAAACCCGGAAATGAAAAAGCCCGCTGAACAGTCAACGGGCCCGCGCTATTCGGCCCGATTATCGCAAGAGTCGGCCGGCCACGCCACGAAGCGGCCCGGCAGGCGGCCTCAAGCCCGGGGCCGGGCATGAAAAAAGGCCCCGCAGGGCCCCTTGATGGGTGTGGCCCCCAAGGGGCCACACAGCCTCAATTCACGACTTGAGCGAGTTCGCCGGCCGCGTAGCGCGCAGCCAGGATCTGCAGGCTGCTGCCCTTGATCTTGGCGCCCTGGCCTTCGCAACCGAACTCGAGGTAACGCTGCTTGCACACGGCCTTGGCGGCTTCGCGGGCGGGCTTGAGCCATTCGCGGGCGTCGAACTTGTCGGGGTTCTCGGCCAGGAACTTGCGCACCGCGCCGGTCATGGCCAAGCGGATGTCGGTGTCGATGTTGATCTTGCGCACGCCGTGCTTGATGGCTTCCTGGATTTCACTGACGGGCACGCCGTAGGTTTCCTTCATCTTGCCGCCGTACTGGTTGATGAGCGCCAGCAGTTCCTGCGGCACCGACGACGAGCCGTGCATCACCAGGTGGGTGTTGGGGATGCGGGCGTGGATTTCCTTGACACGGCTGATGGCCAGCACGTCGCCGGTGGGCGGGCGGCTGAACTTGTAGGCGCCGTGGCTGGTGCCGATGGCGATGGCCAGCGCGTCGAGCTGGGTTTCTTGCACGAAGCGGGCCGCCTCTTCCGGGTCGGTCAGCATCTGGCTGTGGTCGAGCTTGCCGACGGCACCGATGCCGTCTTCTTCGCCGGCTTCGCCGGTTTCGAGCGAACCCAGACAGCCCAGCTCGCCTTCAACGGTGACACCCACCTTGTGGGCCAGGGCCACGACCTGACGGGTCACCTCGACGTTGTAGGCGAAATCGGCCGGGGTCTTGCCGTCTTCACGCAGCGAGCCATCCATCATCACCGAGCCAAAGCCCAGGTCGATGGCGCCGGCGCAGATCTTGGGGCTGGTGCCGTGGTCCTGGTGCATCACCAGCGGGATGTGGGGGTAGGCTTCGGTGGCGGCCTGGATCAGGTGCTTGATGAAAGACTCACCGGCGTACTTGCGGGCACCGGCGCTGGCCTGCAGGATGACCGGGGCGCCCACTTCGTCGGCCGCAGCCATCACAGCCTGAACCTGCTCCAGGTTGTTGACGTTGAAGGCTGGAATGCCATAGCCGTTGGCCGCGGCGTGGTCCAACAGTTCGCGCATGGAAACGAGAGACATGGTGTAGATCCCTGGGAGGTAATGATGAATCGGTGAACGCGGGCAAGCCCCGGCTTGGTAACCCCGCTGTAACTGCGGCGATTTTAGCCGGATGTCGCCACGCCACGCCATGCCCAGACGGGCTCCCAGGGCGGCAAGCTGGCGCCCTCAAGGGCGCCGGTGCCTGACAAGCCGCGCGTCAGGCGACGCGGCAGATCTTCAGCATGTTGGTGCCGCCGGGTGCGCCCATGGGCTCGCCACAGGTGATGGCGTAGACATCGCCGCTGCCGACGATGCTGCGTTTCTTGAGGTGGGCCTCGGCCTGCACCAGGGCCGTGTCGCGGTCGCCGCTGGTGTCCATGAGCAGTGGGCGCACATTGCGGAACAAGGCCATGCGGCGCTGGGTGGCCACCTTGGTGGTGAGGGCATAGATGGGCACGTGGATGCGGTGGCGGCTCATCCACAGCGCGGTCGAGCCGCTGTCCGTCATGGCCACGATGGCCTTGGCGCCCAGGTGATGGGCCGTGAACAGCGCCCCCATGGCAATCGACTGGTCGATGCGGTTGAACGATTTGCCCATGAAGTCGGCCTCCAGCTCAACCTCTTCGGCCGCTTCGGCGGCGCTGCAGATCTTGGCCATTTCCTCGACCGTCTCGAGCGGGTACTTGCCGGCGGCGGTCTCGGCCGAGAGCATCACGGCATCGGTGCCGTCGAGCACGGCGTTGGCCACGTCACTGACCTCGGCGCGGGTGGGCACGGGGTTGGTGATCATGCTTTCCATCATCTGGGTGGCGGTGATCACGACCTTGTCGTTGTCCCGGGCCAGGCGGATCATGCGCTTTTGCAGCGCCGGCACCACGGCATTGCCCACTTCGACGGCCAGATCGCCGCGCGCCACCATGATGCCGTCGCTGGCGGCCAGGATTTCCTCCAGGCGCGGAATGGCCTCGGCCCGTTCGATCTTGGCGATCAGGCCCGGCTTGTGGCGGTATTCGGCGGCCGCCACGTTGCACAGCTGGCGGGCCATTTCCATGTCGGTGGCATTCTTGGGAAAGCTCACGGCCACGTAGTCAGCCTGGAAGCTCATCGCGGTGCGGATGTCTTCCATGTCCTTGGCGGTCAGGGCCGGGGCGGTCAGGCCGCCGCCCTGCTTGTTGATGCCCTTGTTGTTGGACAGCTCACCACCGAGCTTGACCACCGTGTGCACCTGCTCGCCGCGCACGGCGGTGACGGTCAGCACGATCAGGCCGTCATTGAGCAGCAGCACGTCGCCCGCCTTGACGTCGCGTGGCAGCTCCTTGTAATCCAGGCCCACGCCCTGCAGGTCACCCAGTTCGGTGCGCGAGGCATCCAGCACGAAGGGCATGCCCGGCTCCAGCATCACCTTGCCTTCGGCAAACTTGCCGACCCGGATCTTGGGGCCTTGCAGGTCGGCCATGATGGCCACTTCGCGCCCGGCGCGCTGGGCGGCGGCACGCACCAGGGTGGCGCGGTCGATGTGGTCCTGGGCCTTGCCATGGCTGAAGTTCAGTCGCACGACATTGACCCCCGCACGGATCATTTTCTCCAGCAGGTCGGGATCGCTGGAAGCGGGGCCAAGGGTGGCGACGATTTTGGTGGCGCGGCGGGTGCTCATGCAGTGTCTCCTGTAACTTAGTTTCTATTTTCACACGGATCGAGTTACCAACGCGGAACATGCCGCCCGCAATGCCCGCCTCGCGGGCCGGGACATTCGATCCGGCCTGCATTGTGCGCGGGCCCGGACAGGCCGGGCGGCAGAACACTGGCGGGCCGCGGGGCGCCCGGGCCTCGGCTGGGCGGGACAACCCATCGGTCTCGATCAACGGCTCAGCGGCCGGAGCGGATGGTTCAAAATTCCGGTTTCGAAGCCCGGCCCCCCTCGGCAATCCCCAGTCGTTCCTGGGGGCTTTGCCACAGGACAAATGCACCGGCTTTGAGGCGCGTCAACGGCCTGTCTTGACAAAGCCCTACCATCCGCACCTGCCGCTAAATTCGCAGAATCCTTTAGGCGACCATGAACGTCACTCAGAACTCCCCTCAACCGCTGCCCGCGCCGCTGGCTCCGGACGTCCCCCTGCCGCATCGCAAGATCATCCGCTCGTGGCTGATCCCCCTGTCCGAGCGCACCACACTGTGGGCCTTTGTGCTGCTGGCTTTCGATTACGCCGTGTTGGGCGCCTTCCTCAGCGGCGTGGTGCTGCTGGGCTCGGTCTGGCTCAAGCTGCTGTGCGGCCTGGCCGCCGGCTTCATGCTGGGCCGCCTCTTCATCATCGGCCATGATGCCTGCCACCAGAGCCTCACACCGCACCGCCGCCTGAACAAATGGCTGGGCCGCATTGCCTTCCTGCCCTCGATCACCCCCTACAGCCTGTGGGACGTGGGCCACAACGTGGTGCACCACGGCTTCACCAATCTCAAGGGTGTGGACTTCGTCTGGGAACCCAAGACCCAGGCCGAGTTTGAAGCCATGACCCCGGGTCGTCGCTTCATGGAGCGCCTGTACCGCAGTGGCTGGGCGCCCGGCCTGTACTACATGATCGAAATTTGGTGGAAGAAGATGTTCTTCCCATCCAAGTCGAGCATGGGCACGCGCCGCCCGCTGTTCTTCTGGGATTGCGTGGGCGTGTCGGCCTACGGCGTGGCCTGGATCGGCGCCCTGGTGGCCTCGGCCCTGAGCACCGGCCAATCGATCACCACCTTGCTGTTGCTGGGTTTCGTGGTGCCGATGATGTTCTGGTTCGCCATGATCGGTTTCGTGGTGTACGTGCACCACACCCACGTGAAGGTGTCCTGGCATGACAACAAGGCAGCCTGGACCCGCGCCCAGCCTTTCGTGTCGACCACCGTGCACCTGACCTTCCCGCTGCAGATCGGCGCCGTGCTGCACCACATCATGGAGCACACCGCCCACCACGTGGACATGAGCATCCCGCTGTACCGCCTGAAAGACGCGCAAAAGATGCTGGAAGACCTGCTGCCGGGCCGCATCATCATCCAGCCCTTCTCCTGGAGCTGGTACTTCAAGACCGCCCGCGCCTGCAAGCTGTACGACTTCACGCGCCGCTGCTGGACCGACTTCAAGGGCCAGGCCACCAGCGTGCCGCAACCGATGCCGGCCTGATCACCTCCGGCCCGCCCAACAAAAAGCCCCGTCGATGACGGGGCTTTTTTGTGTCCGACCCTGGCCCTGGAAGGGCTCAGGTTCGGGCCGGGAAATCACTGCTCGCTGGCGCGGCGAGCCAGGATCTCGAAGGCCGGCAGGGTCTTGCCCTCCAGCACTTCCAGGAAGGCGCCACCGCCGGTGGAGATGTAGCCCACCTGCTTTTCGATGCCGTACTTGGCGATCGCGGCCAGGGTGTCGCCACCGCCGGCGATGCTGAAAGCGCTCGATTCGGCGATGGCCTGGGCGATCACCTTGGTGCCGTTCTCGAAGGCCGGGAACTCGAACACGCCCACCGGGCCGTTCCAGACGATGGTGCCGGCGGCCTTGAGCTGGGTGGCCAGGCGGGCAGCCGTCTCGGGGCCGATGTCCAGGATCAGGTCGTCATCGTCCACCTCGGTGGCCTTCTTGACCGTGGCCGGGGCATCGATGGCAAAGGTCTTGGCCACCACCACATCGGTAGGGATCGGCACCTCGGCGCCACGCGCCTTCATGGCCGCGATCACGGCCGTGGCCTCACCCAGCAGATCGGGTTCGGCCAGGCTCTTGCCGATCTTCAGGCCGGCGGCCAGCATGAAGGTGTTGGCGATGCCGCCGCCCACGATCAGCTGGTCGACGTTCTTGGCCAGGCTTTGCAGGATGGTCAGCTTGGTGCTGACCTTGCTGCCCGCCACGATGGCCGCCAGCGGGCGCTTGGGGTTGGCCAGGGCCTGGGTGATGGCATCGATCTCGGCGGCCAGCAGCGGGCCGGCACAGGCCACGGGGGCGTACTGGGCGATGCCGTAGGTGGTGCCTTCAGCGCGGTGCGCGGTGCCAAAGGCATCGTGCACAAAAATGTCGCACAGGGCGGCCAGCTTGCGGGCCAGCTCTTCCTTGTTCTTTTTCTCGCCCACATTGAGGCGGCAGTTTTCCAGCAACACCACCTGGCCCGGGGCAATGGTCACGCCATCCACCCAGTTGGAGACCAGGGGCACGTCGCGGCCCAGCAACTCGCCCAGGCGCTTGGCCACGGGGGCCAGCGAGTCTTCGGGCTTGAACTCACCCTCGGTCGGGCGGCCCAGGTGCGAGGTGACCATCACGGCGGCGCCAGCCTGCAGCGCCATCTGGATGCAGGGGACGCTGGCGCGGATGCGGGTGTCTTCGGTGATGTGGCCGGCGTCGTCCTGGGGCACGTTCAGGTCGGCTCGGATGAAGACGCGCTTGTCGCGGGCTTGGCCGCTGGCGCACAGGTCGGAAAATCGGATGACGTTCATGGCTTGGCTTCGGTTCTGGACAAAACCCTTCCATTCTAGAAGCATGGGCTTCGCCAAACTGACAGAGCACTGGCCATCGGCCAGGCCTGCCCCTTACCAGCCCAGGCCAATGTGCAGCGGCAGGTACACCGCCATGCCCAGCACGATGGTCAGCAGCACGTTCTTCTTCCAGTAGTAGGCCGCCGCACCGGCCAAGGCGCCATACAGGCGCGCGTCCTGCAGCGAGGGCGTGAGGTGGCCCTGCACCATCACCACCTCGGGCACCACCACCGCAGCCAGGGCCGCGATGGGCGCGTACTGCAGCCCCCGCTGGGCCCAGTGCGGCAGGCCCCAGGGCTTGTTCGACATGAAGAAGAAGCTGCGCGCGATCACGGTCACGCAGGCCAGGCCGATGATGACGGCAACGGTCCAGAGGTCGGTGGTACCCATCAGGTGCTTTCGAGCGATGCGCTTCAGTGGGGGGCGCCGGCCGGGCGCTGGGGTTCAAAACGCTCCAGGCTCAGGCACAGCAGCACGGCGATCGCGATGGCCGCCACGATGTTGAGCTTGAGCGGCAAGGCATAGGCCACCACGGCCGCCACGCCCGCCACGCCGACCGCCACCAGCCGCAAGCGGGTGCTGGCCAGCGAACACAGGATGCCGATCAGGCAGAGAATGCCCGCAAAGCCCAGCCCCCATTGGGTGGGAATGAAATTGGCCGCCACCACACCGACCAGGCTGGCCGAGATCCAGCTGCCCCAGTTGACTGCGCAGTTGCCGGCCAGATAGGCCGTCTGGGCCAGGCGCTCATCAGCGGTCGCGCCCGGCTTGGGGTACTGGCGGGTGAACAGCACATAGGTCAGATCGGCCGTCAGGTAGCCATGCATCAGGCGCTCCCAAAGCGGCAGATGCATCATGTACGGGCGCATGTGCAGGCTGAACACCACAAAGCGCAGGTTGACGCAAAAGCCCGTGGCCAGGATGACCCAGGCCGGCGCGCCGGCCACCAGCAGCGGAATGGCCGCCAGTTGCGAACTGCCGGCAAACACCAGCAGGGTCATGAGCACCGACTCGAACACGCTCATGCCCGACTTGACCATGGCCACGCCCGTCATCAGCCCCCAGGCGGCAATGCCCGGGGCCTGGGGCCACATCTGGGCCATGCCGGCCGAGAAGGCCGGGTGGCGGTAGTGGGTGGGGCGCAGAAACATCGGGGCGTCCGGACTCAGGCAGCCGCGCCCAGCACGGCACCCACCTGCAAGGGGAAGCCGCGCAGAAAATCAGCCACCGGCAGGCGCTTGCCGCCGGCGCGCTGCAGCACGTCCAGGCGCAGCCGGCCGTTACCGCACTGCACCAGCACACCGCGCTCATCCACCGCCAGGATGCGCCCCGGAGTGTCACCCTCGCCGACCTCTGGCGTGGCGGACCAGACCTTGATCACCTCGGCCCCGAGCACCGTCTGGGCGCCCGGGAAAGGATCGAAGGCACGCACCCGGCGGCCAATGACCTCGGCCGGGAGAGCCCAGTCGATCGCGGCCTCGGCCTTCTCGATCTTGTGCGCGTAATTCACGCCCTCCGCCGGTTGCGGCACGGCGCGCAAGCCGCCACAGGCGGCCAGCTCCAAGGCTTCGACGATCATCCGGCCGCCCAGGGCGGCCAGGCGGTCGTGCAAACCGGCCGTGGTTTCGGTGTCGGTGATGGGCAGGCGCTCCACCAGCAGCATGTCGCCCGTGTCCAGGCCGGCGTCCATCTGCATGATGGTGACGCCGGTCTCGGCGTCACCCGCCTCGATGGCGCGGTGGATGGGGGCGGCCCCGCGCCAGCGCGGCAGCAGCGAAGCGTGGATGTTCAGGCAGCCCAGGCGCGGGGTGTCCAGCACCCACTGCGGCAGGATCAGGCCGTAGGCGGCCACCACCATCACGTCGGCCTGGGCCGCCAGGATGGCCTCGCGTCCCGCCGCCGCTTCATCGGGGTACTTGCCGTCGAGCCGCAGGCTGCGCGGCTGGGCCACGGCCACGCCCTGCTCCAGCGCCCATTGCTTGACGGGTGAGGGTTGCAGCTTCAGGCCCCGACCGGCAGGCCGGTCGGGCTGGGTGAGCACCAGCGGTACCTCGAACCCGGCGGCATGCAGCCGCTCCAGTGCCACACGGGCAAACTCCGGCGTACCGGCAAAAATCACTCTCATGCGTTCAGCGCCGCCCGAGGGCGGGTGTCATCCACGGTGGTGCCCATTGGGCGGGTTGCGAACCGGCTGGTAGACCACGCGGCGCAACACGCCTTGGGGATCCAGGTGCAGGTAGGCATAGAAAGGTTCGTTGAGATCGAGAAACTGGTAGACCCAGACCGTGCCCTCGAAGCGGGCCACCTGGTCGACGCGCAAGGGCTGGCCATACAGCAGGCGGATGTCCTCGGCCCGGGTCTGGTCGATCACCATGTCAGTGTCGATGCGGCTTTTCAGCAGGGGTTGGTCCACACGCTGCAGCCGGCCTTCGGTATCCAGGTCCAGGTTGTAGACCGTCACCCCGGCGGGCAGAAACGAGTACTGCAGCCGCTCGCCCTGAGGCAGGGGGTAGCTGGCCGTGGGCGCGCCCAAGCGAGTCAGCACCTCAGCCCGGGTCGAGCCCAGCGGCTGCGACATCGGAAAGCGCGGCCCCACCCCGCCGGCGCAGCCCGCCAGGCCCAGCGCCAGCAGGCACGAAGCCAGACCGTGCCAAGCCCGGAGCAGCCTCATCAGCGGGCCTCGCGCTGCAGCTTGAGCATCTTGGTCTTGATGCGGTTGCGCTTGAGCGGCGACAGGTATTCCACGAACACCTTGCCCAGCAGGTGGTCCATCTCGTGCTGGATGCACACCGCCAGCAGGCCCTCGGCACTGATCTCGCGCGACTGGCCCTGGGCGTCCTGCGCCTTCACACGCACCGCGGCCGAGCGCTCGACGCCGTCGTAGATGCCCGGCACCGACAGGCAGCCTTCATCACCCACGTGGTGCTCTTCACTGGCCCAGGTGATTTCGGGGTTGATCAGCACCAGGGGCTGGTCGCGGTCCTCGGACACATCGATCACGATCAGGCGCTCGTGGAAATCCACCTGGGTGGCGGCCAGGCCGATGCCCTTGGCGTCGTACATGGTCTCGAACATGTCGGCAACGCGTTGTTGCAGGCGCTCGTCAAACACGGTGACGGGCTTGGCCACCTTGTGCAGGCGGGGGTCGGGGTAACAGAGAATAGGTAGAAGAGCCATGGCGTTTCGCAGCAGTTGTCGCTATTTTCGCCACTTTTGGCTGGCCCCTCCGGGCCAGGGTTCATTTTTCATTGCCCAATCAAGGGCTTGGGCGCAAAATCTGACCCGTTTTGTGACGTTCCGCCGGGTTAAAGCCGAGCTTTGACGGCGGACCCCGGGAGCTGCAGGAATGCCAAAAGACCACCACCATCAGCCCGTGCGCAGCGACCGACGGCTGATCACGTTCTCCGCCCTCTCGATGCTGGGCCTTGCCACTGCGCCCGCCTGGGCGCAGCGCTACCCCATCACCAGCGACCAAAAAGCCAGTGCCCAACAAGCCGCCCAGAACGGCGTTCCCGAAGGCGAACTGGCCACCGACGCCCCCAACACCTACACCGTCAAAGGCGGCGACACCCTGTGGGGCATCTCGGGCGTGTTCCTGAAAAAGCCCTGGCGCTGGCCAGCGCTGTGGGGCATGAACTTCGAACAGATCAGCAACCCGCACCTGATCTACCCCGGCCAGACCCTTTACCTGATCCGCCAGAACGGCCTGGCCCGCCTGAGCCTCAGTCCCGCCGACGGCTCTGCCGACATCCCTACCGTGCGTGTGTCCCCGCGCTCGCGCTACGAATCGCTGGCCGACAACGCCCTGCCCACCTTGCGCAGCCATTTGATCGAGCCCTTTCTGGCCGAGCCCGTGGTGGTCGACGAAAACACCCTGCTGCAGGCGCCCCACATCGTGGCCGCCCAGGACGACCGGGTGTTGATGAGCCGTGGCGACCGCGCCTACGCCCGGGGTGAAGCCAGCACCCCACTGCTGATGAACCCAGGCATGCCCCGCGACTTCCGGGTGTTCCGCAGCGCCACCCCCATCAAGGACCCGAACGACGGCAAGATCCTGGGCTACGAGGCCCAGTACCTGGGCCGCGCCCGCCTGATCCGCGCCGAAGGCGCACAGGACGAGCCCGACGACACCCCGGTCCTGCGCGAATTCCCGGCCAGCAACGTCAGCGAGGGCGGCTACCCGGCCGCCAAGAAGCCGCCGCCACCGACCGAGGTCATCCCCGCCTCGATCGACATCACCTCGATCAAGGAAGAGATCCGCGCTGGCGACCGGCTGCTGCCCGAGCCGCCCCGCCAGCTGATGAACTACGTGCCACGCGCCCCCCTGGTGCCCACCGAGCGCGGCCGCGTGGCCTCGATCTATGGCAGCGCGGTGGCCAATGCGGCGCAGAACCAGATCGTGGCCATCAACCTGGGCACGCGCGACGGCATCGAACCCGGCCATGTGCTGGCCATCCTCAGCGAAGGGGCCCGACTGCTGGACACCAGCGACGGCTCGCGCGTCAAGATGAAGCTGCCCGACGAACGCAACGGCCTGCTGATGGTGTTCCGTTGCTTCGACCGCATCTCGTACGCGCTGATCCTGGAGATCAAGCAGGCCGTGCGGGTGGGCGACCGCCTGGTCAACCCGCGCTGATCGCGGCCCCCCACCGTCGGTGCCCGTGTACCCGCCATGGCGCTGCAACGCGAAGAACTCCAAGCCTGGCTGCGCCTGACGCTGAGCCCGGGCGTGGGCAACCAGAGCGCCCGGCGCCTGCTGGCGGCCCTGGGCTCGGCCGAGGCCGTGTTCGAGGTCACGCCCAGCCGCCTGAACGAACTCGTCACACCCGCCCAGGCCCGGGCCCTGAGCCAGCCCCCCGCAGGCCTGCAGGCCCTGCTGGAGCACACCTGGCGCTGGTTGCAGACCCCGGCCGAAGGCCTGTGCCACCAGGTGCTGACCCTGGGTGACCCGGCCTACCCGGCCGACCTGCTGCAACTGGCCGATCCCCCTCTGATGCTGTATGCCCTGAGTGGCCAGCCGCTGCCACGCAGCGACGGGCCGCTGCAGGCCGTGGCGGTGGTGGGCAGCCGCAACCCCAGCGCCCAGGGCCTGGAGAATGCACAGGCCTTTGCCCCCAGCCTGGTCGGCCAGGGCTTCTGCGTGGTGTCCGGCCTGGCCCTGGGCATTGATGGGGCAGCGCACGAAGGGGCCCTGAGCGCCGCGACCGGCAGCGCAGACGCCGCCTTGTGGCCCACCTTGGCCGTGGTGGGCACCGGCCTGGACCGCGTGTACCCACGCCAGCACCGCGACCTGGCCCACCGCGTGGCGTTGCAGGGGGTGATGCTGAGCGAGTACCCGCTGGGCACCCCGCCCCTGGCGGCCAACTTCCCCAAACGCAACCGGCTGATCGCGGCCTTGTCGCGCGGCACCCTGGTGGTGGAGGCCGCGCTCGCCTCGGGCTCACTGGTCACGGCCCGGCTGGCTGCAGAACAGGGCAAGGAGGTGTTTGCCATCCCCGGCTCCATCCACTCACCTCAGTCCAAAGGCTGTCATGCCTTGATTCGACAAGGCGCCAAACTGGTGGAGACCGTGCACGACATCCTGGAAGAACTGCCCGCGGCCTCAAGCCATCCCGTGCAGCTGGGCCTGCCGATGGCTCCCAGCAGCGAAGAGGCCGACAGCGATGCTGAGGCCGACAGCGCCGACGAGGTGCTGGTCGCCCTGGGCCAGGAGCCCTGCACGCTGGACACCCTGCAAGCCCGTTGCGGCTGGCCCACCCCGGCGCTGCAGGCCCGGCTGCTGACGCTGGAACTCAACGGCCAGCTCAGCCGCCTGCCGGGTGGGCGCTTTCAGCGCATCGGCATGGCTTGAAAGGCAACGAAAGCGCCAGCCTCGGCAGGCCCCAAGGGCCGTCTGGCGAACTCGGCTATATTGCCCGGATGATGGATGTTCTGGTCTTTGTGTACGAAAACTATGGGCGCAGCGACGCCTGCCCCGAACTGACGCAGCTGAGCCACAAGCTGACAGCGGTCGGATTCGAGTCGGAGGAGATCGAGCAGGCACTCGACTGGCTGGAGGATCTGCAACAGACCGCCGCGGGCATGCGCGCCGTGGTGCCGCGCCATGGCAGCAGCACACCCCCGCTCACCCGCCCCCGCGTGCAGGCGGCGCGCCACGACAGCGTGCGCGCCTACCTGCCGCGCGAGATCGAGCACCTGGGCTCCGAAGGCCTGGGCTTTCTGCTGTTCCTGCAGGCCGCCAAGGCCCTGCCGACCGAGCTGCACGAGGTGGTGATGGACCGCGCCACCGCCGCGCACGACCGCCCGCTGACCCTGGACGAGCTGAAGATCATCATCCGCATGGTGTTCTGGCAGTTCGACCACGAGCCCTGCGCCCTGGTGCTCGACGAGCTGTGCCACGACCGCAGCACGCAGACGCTGCACTGAAAGCGCATTGACGTCTTGAAAGGGCCGCCAACGCGGCCAGCCCCGGCCTCAGTTGAGCAGGCGTTCGGGATTGGCGTCGAGCTTGGCCAGGGCGTCGCGGGTGGCCCGCAAGGTGAGGGTCTCTTCCTCCTGGGGCACCATCAGGCCGGCCTGCAGGTAGGCCGCCAGGCGGCGCAGCTGGATCAGGTAGCTGGTGCCATCCATGGCCGCAAACAGGTGCAACTGGCGCCGGTCGCTGCGCCAGGCGTACTGCACCTGCTTGACCGAACCGTTGTGGTCCAGCGAGAACCAGAGCCCGGTCTGCAGCTCCAGAGCCCAGGCCAGCATGTCCTCGCTGGGCTGGGTGCCTCCGCCAGCCACCACGGTGAGCGCGGCGCCATCCACCCCCAGCATCACCTCCAGGCTTTCGGCATCCAGCGGCAGCTCGTCCAGCCCCTCTTCGGTGACGTAGTCTTCCAGGTGGGTCAGGCGCTTGGCCATCGCATCGATGGTGGCCTGCGGGATGGCCTCGGTCTTGGACAGGAAGGCATCGGCCAGGGTCTCGCTGAGGATCTTGATGTGCGCCTCTTGCGGCGCCCCGGTCACCCCCAGCATGGCCAGGCCCTTGCGCAGGTGCTGCAGCAGCATGGGCAGGTCATGGATGACGCGGGCGCGGTCAGACCGGTTGGGCTTGGCACTGGCGGCCCACACCAGATCGGCCGCAGCCTTCTTGAACGCCACCGTGCTCTCGTGCTGCGGGCCGCTGCGCACCGCCGACAGGGCCAGCACCTCGGACCACACCTTGAACAGGAAATCGCGGATCTCGTCGCGCACCGGCATGTCCTTGAGCATGTTGCGCATCTCGATGGTGTACTGGATGGCCAGCGCCTCTTTCTGCTCGACCTGCTGGGCCACGGTCACCAGACGTGCCGTCTTGCCTTTTTCGGTCAGGAAGCGGTTGAGGAATTTCTGGAACTCATCGTGCACCAGCTGGAACACGCGACGACCGGTCTCGGGGTACTGCTCGATCACCTGCACCACGCGCCGGATCTCGGCCTCCAGGGCAGAGTCGGCTATTGCGTTGTCGTCAAAGCCCAGCACGCACGAGCCCATGCGGTCGATCAGCAGGCGCGCCGGGTGGCTGAGGTTGTCAAAGAACTCGGGCTCGGCCAGGGCCACCCGCAGCACGGGCACCTGCAGCCGGGCAAACCAGACCCGGATCGCCGGCGGCAGGCGCTCCTCGGACAGAATGCTCTGGAACATCAAGGCCACGATCTCGATGGTGGCTTTTTCAGCCGGGTTGGCCGTCTTCTTCTTGAGCTCGGCCGACTTGTCGCGCAAGGCGCCGGCTGCAGCCGCCACTCCGGCCGGTGTGGCCTCCATCATGAACAGGTTCTGCACCGCAGCCATGCGCTGGCCGATACCCCCCATGCTGGCCCCAGTGGTCAGCATGGGCGTGAGGGCCTGGGCCAGAGCCTCGCTGGCCGGTGCGCTGCCACGGACCGCCATCAGCCCCTGCGCCAGGCCCGCACCGCCCCCCGCCTCCACAGAGCCCAGGCTGAAGCCCTGGGAGGACAAGGCGGCCACGGCGGGTACATCGCCCACAGAGCGCACCAGCAGGCGCTGCAACTGGCCGATCAAGCCATGTGCCCGGGCCCGAGCGCGCATCAGCGGCGAGCTGCCGGACAGCAACTGGGTCTCATCACCGGTGGCGCGAGCCGCCTGCATGCGGGCCGAGCCGTCACCGGAAGCACCGGGCCGGCCGCTCAGCTCAGCATTGGCCGACACCGGGACCGCGCCCGAAGCACCCGCGTCCATCACCCCAGGTGAGGCGGGCGCACGCTTGACGCGGCTGCGCAGATCATCGGACGCGACCACGCCACGCTGCTGCAACCATTGGTTGGCCTGGCGGTAAGCCTCCTGGATCTGGGGCGCCAGGCTCTCCTTGAGGCGCTCGGACAGCAGCAGCAGAACCTCGCGGTTCAAGCCGCTGGCCACCCATTGCTCGATCAGGTGCTGGCACAGGGTTTCGGGTCGCAGCACGTCGTCGGCGCTCAGATCCCCCCCCCGCGGCAGCTCCTGCAGCTTGCCACGCAACTCCTGAAAGCCCGCACCTACACGATCAGACAGGGCCTGGGCCATGCGCGAGGCGGTGATCTGGTTGTCGAGCACATCGTCGCCCACCAGCTGCAGGTTCATCATGTCGAGCGGCTCGGCACGCGGTGCTGCCGAGCCGGGCGGATGCAAGGCCTTCAGCCAAGCCGCCTGCAGGCCTTCGACGAAGGCCTTGCGGTGTTGCTGCCAACCCAGCCAGGCATCGCGGTGCATCTGCATGTCGCGCGCCGTGCCGGTCTGGCTGGCCAGTGCCAGCAACTGGGTTTCGCAGCCCTCGGCCAAGGCAGGCAGACCCTGGACCAGCACATCCACAAAGCGGCGGCGCACCTGGGCGCCCAGCTCTGGGGGGGGTGGAGAGGGGCTGAAGACCATCGCAGGGCCGTGAGGAACTCAGAGACGGGAACTCAGACCGTGGCACCCGCGTTCGGATCGTCTGGGTCGCCTTCCTTGCGCACCGGGCCCTTGATCAGGTCCTCGCGCTTGATGCCCAGCCACATGGCAATCGCCGCGGCCACGAACACCGAAGAATAGATGCCGAACAGAATGCCGATGGTCAGGGCCATGGCAAAGTAATGCAAAGTCTGGCCACCGAACAACAGCATCGACAGCACCATGATCTGGGTCGAACCGTGGGTGATGATGGTGCGGCTGATGGTGGAGGTGATCGCGTTGTCGATGATCTGCACCGTGTTCATCTTGCGAAAGCGCCGGAAGTTCTCACGGATCCGGTCGAAGATCACCACCGACTCGTTGACCGAGTAACCCAGCACGGCCAGCACCGCGGCCAGCACCGCCAGCGAGAACTCCCACTGGAAGAAGGCAAAAAAGCCCAGGATGATGACCACATCGTGCAGGTTGGCGATGATGGCGGCCACCGCGAACTTCCACTCGAAGCGGAAGGCCAAGTACACCATGATGCCCAGCACCACCATGCCCAGGGCCTTGAGGCCGTCGTGCGCCAGCTCTTCGCCCACCTGTGGGCCGACGAACTCGGTGCGGCGCAGGCTGGCTTCAGCGTCCAGCGCCTTCAGGGCGCCCATGACCTTGTCGCTTTGCTGCGCCGAGCTCACGCCCTTCTGGGCCGGCAGGCGGATCATCACGTCCTTGGAGCTGCCGAAGTTCTGCACCAGCACATCGTCAAAGCCCAGGCCGGTGACGGTGCTGCGCACCTTCTCGAGCTCGGGCGCCTGCACGTAGGCCACGTGCATCACCGTGCCCCCGGTGAACTCCACCGACAGGTGCAAGCCCCGGGTCAGCAGGAAGAACACCGCCGCGGCGAAGGTGAGAAAGGAAATCACATTGAACACCAGCGCGTTCTTCATGAACGGGATGTCTTTGCGGATCTTGAAAAATTCCATCGCTTTGTCCTTGCTGGGCCAGCACCCGACCCCGGGGCTGGCCGTTCATCAGTCTTGCGGGCTCAATCGGCCTGGGCCACGGCCGTGCCGTCGCCATCAGGGCGCCACACCGTGCCAATGGCCACGGACTTGAGCTTCTTCTTGCGGCCATACCAGAGGTTGACCAGGCCACGTGAGAAGAACACGGCCGAGAACATCGAGGTCAGGATGCCGATGCAGTGCACCACCGCAAAGCCCCGCACCGGGCCCGAGCCGAAGGCCAGCAGGGCCAGGCCCACGATCAGCGTGGAGATGTTGGAGTCCAGGATGGTGGCCCAGGCACGGTCGTAACCGGCATGGATGGCCGCCTGCGGCGAGGCGCCGCTGCGCAGCTCTTCGCGCACGCGCTCGTTGATCAGCACGTTGGAGTCGATGGCCATGCCCAACGCCAGCGCCATGGCCGCAATGCCCGGCAGGGTCAGGGTGGCCTGCATCATCGACAGCACCGCCACCAGCAGCAGCAGGTTCAGGCCCAGGGCCAGACAGGAGAACACGCCGAACATCATGTAGTACAGGCACATGAAGGCCACGATGACCAGGAAACCCCAGGTCACGCTGTGAAAGCCCTTGGCGATGTTCTCAGCCCCCAGCGTGGGGCCGATGGTCAGCTCTTCGATGATCTCCATCGGAGCGGCCAGCGAACCGGCACGCAGCAGCAGCGAGGTGTCGGTGGCCTCCATGGCGGTCATGCGGCCCGAGATCTGCACCCGGCCGCCCCCGATTTCGGAGCGGATCACCGGCGCGGTCACGATCTCACCCTTGCCCTTTTCGAACAGGATGATGGCCATGCGCTTGCCCACGTTCTCACGCGTGACGTCCTTGAAGATGCGCGAGCCCTTGGCGTCCAGCGTCAGGTTGACGGTGGGCTCCTGGGTCTGGCTCTCGAAGCCGGGCTGGGCGTCGGTGAGGTTCTCACCGGTCAGCACCACCTGCTTCTTGACCACCAGGGCCTGGCCGTTGCGGTCGGGGTAGCGCTCGCTGCCGAAAGGCACCGGGCCGCGGCCAATGGCGGCGGCGCCAGCGTCCGAGCTTTCGTCGACCATGCGCACTTCCAGGGTGGCAGTGCGGCCCAGGATGTCCTTGGCCTTGGCCGTGTCCTGCACGCCGGGCAACTGCACCACGATGCGGTCCTGGCCCTGCTGCTGGATCACCGGCTCGGACACACCCAGCTCATTGATCCGGTTGTGCAGGGTGGTGATGTTCTGCTTGAGCGCCATCTCCTGCACCTTGCGCGCGGCCTCGGGCTTGAGGGTGGCAGTCAGCTTGAAATCGCTGCCATCGGGCGACTCGACCATCTGCAGATCAGGCAGCTGGTCGGCGATCACCGCGCGGGCGGCCTGCAGGGTCTGGGTGTCGCGGGCGCGCACCTCGACCGTCTGGCCGTTGCGGGAAATCCCGCCGTGGCGCACGTTCTTCTCGCGCAGCAGGGTGCGGATGTCGCCCGACAGGGATTCGGCCTTCTTGGTCAGCGCCGCCTCCATGTCGACCTGCAGCATGAAGTGCACGCCACCGCGCAGGTCCAGGCCCAGGTACATCGGGGCCGCGCGCACGGCACGCAGCCATTCGGGCGTGCTCGACAACAGGTTCAGCGCCACCACATAGGAGGGGTCGTTGGCATCGGGCACCAGGGCGTGCTGCAGCGCATCCTTGGCCTTGAGCTGATCGTCGGTGGTGTTGAAGCGGGCCTTGACGGAGTTGCCGTCAAAGCTGGTGGCCTCGGCCTTCAGGCCGGCCGCACCAAGCACCTCATCCACCCGCTTGAGCATGGAGGCATCCAGCTTGAGGGTGGCCTTGCCCGAAGACACCTGCACCGCGGGCGACTCGCCAAAGAAATTGGGCAGGGTGTAGAGCACCCCGAAGAGCGACACGATCAAGATGATCGCGTACTTCCAGACCGGATAACGGTTCATGATCGCGCTGGTACCTGACTAATGAAGAGACGCAGTGACCGCCCGCCTGGGGCTGGGCCACTGCCGGAATCGCACGGTAAGACTTACTTCACCGAGCCCTTGGGCAAGACCTGCACCACAGCGCTGCGCTGGATCTGCACTTCAACGCCGGCGGCCACTTCCAGGCTCAGATGGGTTTCGCCCATCTTGGACACCTTGCCCAGCAGGCCACCCGAGGTCACCACCTCGTCGCCCTTGGCCAGCGCGTCGATCATGGCGCGGTGTTCCTTCTGGCGCTTCATCTGGGGGCGAATCATCACGAAATACAGCACCACGAACATCAGCACCAGAGGCAGCATGCTGGTCACCGACGACATGATGTCGCCGCCACCGGCGGCAGCAGCGGGGGCAGTCTGGGCAAAAGCGGAAGAAATGAACACTGAAGACTCCACAGGGGGTAACAAATAAATAGGAAAGCCCGCAGGCTGACCGCAGCAAGGCGGGCAGGCGGGTGCTGGCAAGATTGTATGTCGGGCCGCTGCGGCGGCAATCGGGGCGCCAATGCCCCCACGGCATGGCCGGCCCGGGCCGCGCCCACAGGCCGGCCCGGCGCAAAGCCGAGCCGGGTTGAGGGCCTTTCGGCCAGGGTGGCCAGGGCGAGGGCCCCTCGCACCCAGGAGAGCTCAGGCCGCCTTGCGTGCGGCACTGCCCTGGCGCCATTCAGCCAACAGCTGGCTCCAGCGCTGGCGCGCCGCGGCCAGGTTGCGCTCCTTGACGTGGCCATAGCCCTTGATCTGCTCGGGCACCTGGGCCAGATCGAGCGCCAGGGCATGGCGCTCGGCGCTCAGGCCGGCGCACAGTTCCTCCACCAGCGCCTGGTATTCGGCGATCAGGGCGCGCTCGGTGCGGCGCTCTTCGGTGCGGCCAAACACATCGAAGGCCGTGCCGCGCAAGCCCTTGAGCCGGGCCAGCAGGCGGAAGCCGGTGAGCATGGCCGGCCCGAAAGACTGCTTGACCAGGTGGCCCTTGGCGTCCTTTTTGGCGAACAGCGGCGGCGCCAGGTGGTAGTTGAGCTTGTAATCACCCTCGAACTGCTCCCCGATGCGGGCCAGGAAGGCCGGATCGCTGTGCAGGCGGGCCACCTCGTACTCGTCCTTGTAGGCCATCAGCTTGAAGGCCTGGCGGGCCACGGCTTCGCTCAGCGCGGTCTTGCCCAGGGCCGCCTCGGCCTGCTGCACCCGGCCCACCAGGGCGCGGTAGCGCTCGGCATAGGCGGCGTTCTGGTAGGCGGTCAAGAATTCGACCCGGCGCGCCACCAGCGACTCGACCGTCTCGCGGGGTTTGAACTGCACCACCTGGCTGGGCGCCAGCACCTGGCGCACCAGCGCCGGGTCGTGCGCGGCCAGACGGCCCCAGTGGAAGGCCGTCTTGTTGGCCTCGACCGCCACCGCGTTGAGCTCGATGGCGCGGGTCAGGGAGGCCAGGCCCAACGGAATCCAGCCGCGCTGCCAGGCATAGCCCAGGATCATGGGGTTCACATACAGGCTGTCGCCCATCATGCGGGTGGCCAGGGTTTCAGCGTCGAAGGCGCCCAGGCCTTCGCCCACCGCCCGCGCGATCTGGGCGGCGCAGGCCTCGGCCGGGTTCTGCCAGTCGGTGTTGCGCACAAAGGCCGCGGTGGGCGTGCTGTGCGAGTTGAGCGCCACATGGGTGCGGCCCTCGCGCATGCGCATCAGGGTTTCCTTGCCGGCGGCCACCAGGGGGTCGCAGCCCAGGATCAGGTCGGCCGCGGCCATGCCCACCCGGGTGGTGCGGATGTCGTCCTGGCGCTCGCCGATCAGCACATGGCTCCAGGTGGCGCCGCCCTTCTGGGCCAGACCGGCCGCATCCTGGGTGACGATGCCTTTGCCTTCCAGGTGGGCGGCCACGCCCAGCAGTTGCCCGATGGTGATGACCCCGGTGCCCCCCACACCGGCCACCACGATGCCCCACACGCCACCGTGCTCGGGCGTCAGGGTGGGCAGCGTGGGCTGGGGCAGTTGGGCCAGTTCGAACGGCGACGGGGCCTGGCCCTTGGCCTTCTTCTTGAGCTGGCCGCCCTCCACCGTGATCAGGCTGGGGCAGAAGCCCTTGAGGCAGGAGGTGTCCTTGTTGCAGCTGCTCTGGTTGATGGTGCGCTTGCGGCCGAACTCGGTCTCCAGCGGCTCCACGCTCAGGCAGTTGGACTGCACGCCGCAGTCGCCACAACCTTCGCAGACCAGCTCGTTGATGACCACGCGCTTGGCCGGATCGACCAGGCTGCCGCGCTTGCGGCGGCGGCGCTTCTCGGTGGCGCAGGTCTGGTCGTAGATGATGACGGTGGTGCCGCTGAGCTCGCGGAACTCGCGCTGCACCGCGTCCAGGGTGTCGCGGTGCTGGATGGCGATGCCCGCGGGCAGGCCCTGCACGCTCTCGTACTTCTCGGGCTCGTCGGTGACGATGGTGATCTTCTGCGCCCCTTCGGCGCGCATGCTCTGGGCGATCTGGACCACCGAGTGGCCCTCGGGGCGCTCGCCCACCTGCTGGCCACCGGTCATGGCCACCGCATCGTTGTAGAGGATCTTGTAGGTGATGTTGACGCCGGCCGCGATGCTCTGGCGCACCGCCAGCAGGCCGCTGTGGAAGTAGGTGCCGTCGCCCAGGTTGGCGAACACATGCTTTTCGGTGCTGAAGGGCTGCTGGCCCGTCCAGGGCACGCCCTCGCCGCCCATCTGGGTGAAGCCGACGGTGGCGCGGTCCATCCAGGTGGCCATGAAGTGGCAGCCGATGCCGGCCATGGCGCGCGAGCCCTCGGGCACCACGGTGCTGGTGTTGTGCGGGCAGCCCGAGCAGAACCAGGGCTGGCGGTCAGCACCCTTGACGCCTGCCACCTCGATCACGTTCAAGGCGCTCTGCTTGGCCTCCAGGATGGCCAGTTGGGCGTCGATGCGTGCCGTCAGGTCGGCGCCGGCGGGCAGCAGGCCCAGGCGGCGCAGGCGCTTGGCGATGGCGCGGGCGATCAGGGCCGGGGTCAGATCGGCATTGGCGCGCAGCAAGGTGTTGGCCGTGGGGTTGGGGCGGGCCCACTCGCCGCCGCTGAAATCACCCTCGCCCTCGTCGAACTTGCCCACCACGTTGGGGCGCACATCGGGCCGCCAGTTGTACAGCTCTTCCTTGAGCTGGTACTCGATGACCTGGCGCTTTTCCTCGACCACCAGGATCTCCTGCAGGCCGGTGGCGAATTCACGCGTGAGCTGGGCCTCCAGTGGCCACACCACGCCCACCTTGTGCAGGCGGATGCCGAGCGCGCGGCAGGCGTTGTCGTCCAGCCCCAGGTCCAGCAGGGCCTGGCGGGTGTCGTTCCAGGCCTTGCCGCTGGCCATGATGCCCAGGCGGTCGTTGGCTCCCTGCACGGCGGTGTAGTTGAGGCGGTTGGCGCGGATGTAGGCCAGGGCGGCGTACCACTTGGTGTCGAACAGGCGCGCTTCCTGGTCCAGGGCATGGTCGGGCCAGCGGATGTGCACGCCGCCCGGGGGCATCTCGAAGTCGGTGGGGATCTGGATCTGCACCCGGTCCGGGTCGATCATGGCGGTGGCGCTCGACTCGACGATCTCCTGGATGGTCTTCAGGCCCGACCACACGCCGGCGTACCGGCTCAGGGCAAAAGCATGCAGGCCCAGGTCCAGGATCTCCTGCACCGTGGACGGGAAGAACACCGGAAAGCCACAGGCCTTGAAGATGTGGTCGCTCTGGTGGGCGGCGGTGGAGCTTTTCGAGATGTGGTCGTCACCGGCCACGGCGATCACCCCCCCCCAGGGCGTGGTGCCCGCCATGTTGGCGTGCTTGAAGACATCGGAGCAGCGGTCCACCCCCGGGCCCTTGCCGTACCAGATGCCGAACACGCCGTCGAACTTCTGCGTGCCGGCGGGGGCAAAACCCAGTTGCTGGGTGCCCCACAGCGCGGTGGCGGCCAGCTCTTCATTGACCCCCGGCTGGAACACGATGTTCTGCGCCTTCAGGTAGGGGCTGGCCTTGACCAGGGCCTGGTCGTAACCCCCCAGGGGCGAGCCCCGGTAGCCACTGATGAAGCCCGCCGTGTTCTTGCCCATCTGGGCATCGCGCAGGCGCTGCAGCATGGGCAGCTTGACCAGGGCCTGCACCCCGCTCATGAAGGCCCGACCGTAGTCCAGGCTGTATTTGTCATCCAGCGTCACGGTTTCGAGCGCACGGCGGATGTGTTCGGGCAAAGGGGCATTCATGGCTTGTCTCCTGGCGGGCCGACTCGGGCGGCCCTGGGCGGGAATTTGTCAGAGGGTGACAGGCGGTAATAAACGCGACCGCCGGCTCGGGAAAGTGTATGCGGCCTGCCCTGATAAGTCTTTGCGAATAGTGCCCAGGAAAGGCTTTTAAAATTCAATATCTTTCTAAATATCGCCTTAAAAGAAAGATTATTTCAAAATCAGAAAAGAGTCAGCAATCTACAAAATGATGACGACGCTCCTGGATTCACCGAATACCAACACACGGGCCAAGGCTGTCACAGGGCTTTCATGAAGAAGTTACAAATTTGAAGACTTTGTAAAGACCCCTTGCGGAGTACCTCATGAAATCCTGGTTGATCGCGTCCACCCTGGCGGTGGCCACCCTGACGGCCTGCGGCGGCAGCAGCAGCACCCCGCCCAAGAACGTGCTGTTCTTTCTCGGCGACGGCATGGGCCTGACCACCCTGACCGCTGCCCGCATCTACGCGGCCGGCGAAGACGGCAGCCTGACCATCGACACCCTGCCCGAAAGCGCCTTCGTCAAGACCTACTCGGCCGATGCCCAGGTCACCGACAGCGCCCCCTCGATGTCGGCCTACATGACCGGCGTGAAGATGAACAACGAAGTCATCTCGATGAGCCCGGACACCTCGGCCTACAACAAGACCAGCTTTGCCGACTACGTGTCGGGTGCCGACAGCACCTGCCCCACCAGCGGCAATGGCAGCAGCGTGCCCACGCTGCTGGAGATCGCCAAGTCCAAGGGCCTGGCCACGGGTGTGGTCACCACCACCCGCATCACCCACGCCACCCCGGCCGCCACCTACTCGCACATCTGCCACCGCGACGGCGAAAACGCCATCGCCGCCCAGATGGTGCCCGGCGGCAGTGGCTTCAACACCGCGCTGGGTGACGGCGTGGACGTGGTCTTCGGTGGCGGCCTGCGCCACTTCCAGCCCAAGGGCAGCACCGGCAGCAGCCGCAGCGACAGCCGCGACCTGGTGGCCGAGATGAAGAAGGCCGGCTACAACTTTGCCGGCTCGCGCACCGAGTTCAACGCCCTGCCCGCCAGCGGCAAGCTGCTGGGCCTGTTCACGTCCAGCCACATGTCCTACGACCTGGACCGCGACAGCAGCAAGGAACCCAGCCTGGCCGAAATGACCACCCGCGCCATCGACCAGCTCAAGGGCAACTCGAACGGCATGTTCCTGATGGTGGAAGGCGGCCGCATCGACCATGCGCTGCACGAGACCACCGCCCGCAAGGCCTTGCAGGACACCGTGGCCTTCGACAACGCCATCAAGGCCGCCATCGACAAGATGCAGGCCCTGGACCCGGGCCTGAAGAACACGCTGATCGTCGTCACCGCCGACCACGACCACACCCTGGTGCTCAACGGCTACGCCGCCCGCACCGGCAAGACCTCCGACAGCAACCCTGGCGTGCTGGGCCTGCTGCGCAGCTATGTGGACGGCCTGCTGGCCAAGGACACCGGCGGCAACCCCTTCACCATCATCGGCTTCGGCAACGGTGAGAACCGCCAGGCCACCCGCACCGCGCTCACCGACGCCCAGGTGTTCGACAAGACCTACCACCAGGAAGCCACCATCCCGGTGGCCGCCGGCAGCGAGACCCACGGCGGCGCCGACGTGTTCCTGGGCGCCATCGGCAAGGGCGCCGAAAGCTTCACCGGCGTGATCGAGAACACCGCCGTGTTCGGCCTGATCCGCAACGCCATGGGCCTCTGATGAGCGCCGCCACACACCCCAGATCTGGAAACACTGCCATGAACCCGTTGAACCTCTCCCTGCCCCGTGGCCCGCGCTTTGCACACCGCCTGCTGGCCCTCACCCTGGGCGCCCTGTGCGCCGGCCAGGCCTTCGCCGCCGGTGAAGCCAAGAACGTGATCTTCTTCCTCGGTGACGGCATGGGCCCGGTCACCGTCACCGCCAGCCGCATCTACAAATACGGCGAGTCGGGCCAGCTGACCATGGAAACCCTGCCGCGCACCGCCCGCATCAAGACCTACTCGCTGGACGCCCAGACCACCGACAGCGCCCCCTCGATGGCGGCCTACATGACCGGCGTGAAGATGCGCAACGAAGTGCTGTCCATGGACGGCAACACCCAGGCCATCAAGCCCGGCGCCGACACCAGCGTGAGCCCCAGCGTGAGCAACGCCATCAACAACTGCCCGGCCAGCGGCAACGGCGCCAGCGTGCCCACGCTGCTGGAACAGGCCATTGCCGCCGGCAAGGCCACCGGCGTGGTGACCACCGCCCGCCTGACCCACGCCACCCCGGCCGCCACCTACTCGCACATCTGCCACCGCGATGCCGAGTACCACATCTCGCGCCAGGCCGTGCCCGGTGGCGCCGGCTTCAACACCGCGCTGGGCAAGGGCGTGGACGTGATGCTGGGCGGCATCAGCTACTTCTGGCGCCCCTTCAACGCCAGCACCACGCCCAAGGGCCGCCCCGACGGGCGCGACCTGGTGGCCGAGATGCAGGGCCAGGGCTACACCTTCGTGAACGACCTCGCCAGCCTCAACGCAGCCCCCAACGGCCGCCTGCTGGGCCTGTTTGATCAGGCCCTGTCGCAAGGCCACATGTCCTACGAACTGGACCGCGATCCGGCCAAGGAGCCCAGCCTGGCCCAGATGGCCACCAAGGCGGTGGACGTGCTGTCGAAAAACAGCAGCGGCTACTTCCTGATGGTCGAAGGCGGCCGCATCGACCACGCCCTGCACGGCACCAATGCCAAGCGCGCCCTGGCCGACACCATCGCCTTCGACGACGCCATCAAGGCCGTGCTGGCCAAGGTCGACCTGAGCAACACCCTGGTGGTGGTGACGGCCGACCACGACCACACCATGGCCTTCAACGGCTACTCGCACAAGGGCAACGACATCCTGGGCAAGAGCACCAACAACCGCACCAAGCAGACCGCCCTGGCGGCCGACGGCAAGCCCTACACCACCCTGGTGTTCGGCAACGGCGGCGGCCCGCGCAAGTCGGTGCGTGACGACCTGAGCAACGTCGACACCTCGGGCAACAAGGACTACCTGCAGGAAGTGGGCGTGCAGCTGGGCAGCGCCGGCTCGGAAACCCACGGCGGCGGCGATGTGATGCTGTTCGCCACCGGCGCCGGCAAGGCCCCGTTCAAGGGCACGCTGGACAACACCCGCGTGAACGCCCTGGTGCGCCAGGCCTTCGGCTTCTGATGCGCACCCACACCGCATCGCGCCGCCACCTGCTGCAGGCCGCACTGGCCTGCGGCCTGGCCGCCGCAGCGCCCTGGGCGACGGCCCAGAGCACGCCACAAGCTGGGGCCCAGGGTGGGGCCCAGGCCGTCGGCTCCGGCCCCAGCCTGGACCTGCAGGTGCGCCACACCAGCGTGTCGCTGGGCGCCGATGGCGTCAAGCGCACCGCCGAGTTCAGCGAGCGCGTGCACCGCCGCCCACAGATGGTGTGGATCGAACGTGTGATCCCGCCGCACGCCCACTCGGACGAAGAGCACGCCAAGGGCCACAAGGCCCACAAGCACCTGGACGTGGCCGCCGCCGCACGCTGGGTCACCCGCGACGAGCGCGGCGAGCCGCGCCTGCGCCTGGTGTCGGCCGAAGACAAGGTGGTGATCGACATCGCCCGCACCGACTACGGCAACGTGGGCTTCGATGGCTCCTGGCCCGCCGCCTGGCACCTGATCGACCCGGCCGTGCTGCAGCAGCTCAAGGCCGCCGCGCCGGTGGGCGACACCACCACCTACACACGCCAGGAGGCCAACAACCGCCTGACCGTGGTCTGGAACCACAAGCTGATGGTGCCGGTGAGCGTGGAGTCCAGCGGGCCCCAGGGCTCGCGCAAGACCGTGGTGCAGGCCATCCCGGCCCCCGCCACCCCACCCTGGACGCGGCTGGATGGCTACGGCAAGAAGGATTACTCCGACTACCTCGACTGAGCCCCTGGATTCAGCCCCCGAAGGCCGGCGCCCTGCGCCGGCCTTTCTTTTTGTTTGTCGGCTATGCTGCGGCCCTCACCCCAACCGATCGACCTTTTCGCCCCCTCAGCCCGTGGACTCCCTCGACAAATTCGACATCGCCATCCTGAACGAACTGCAATCGGATGCCCGGGTGACCAACGCCGAGCTGGCGCAGCGCGTGGGCCTGTCGGCGGCCCCCTGCTGGCGCCGGGTGCGGGCGCTCGAAGAGGCGGGCTTCATCAAGGGCTACCGGGCCGAGATCGACCGGCAAAAAATCGGCCTGGGCGTGCTGGCCTTTGTGCGGCTGGATGCCGAGCGCAACACCGGCGACGCCACCAAAAAGCTGGAGGACGCAATCCGCCAGTTGCCCGAGGTGATCAGCTGCCACTACATCAGCGGCACCGGCACCTTCGAGCTGCAGGTGGTGGCCCAAGACCTGGACAGCTTTTCGCGCTTTGCGCTGAAAAGCCTGATCAACCTGCCCAATGTGAAAGACCTGCACACCAGCTTCTCGCTGGGCGAGGTCAAGGCCAGCAGTGCCCTGCCCCTGGGGCACCTGACACCGGCCGGCGGCAAGGCCAGCAGCCCGCGCTGACCCAACCAGAGCGCCCGCCGAGAAGGTCCGTCTAAATGGCTGATCAGGCCTTGGGCGTGAACCCGGTCAGGTAGCCGACCGAGGCGCCGAAGCGGTCCTTGAAATTGGCGCGCACCAGCGGGTCCAACGTGTCCTTGACCTTGTCATGCAGCGGCTTTTCCCAGTCGCCCGGGTGCTGGAAGTTGCTCATGACGTAAGTCCAGCCGTTGATCTCGTCCACCGCATGCAGGCCGGTCGACTCGGCCCCCGAGGGGCACGACAGGATGCGCGTGAGCTGCTTCGTGTCGACGTGGTAAGCCCACAGGAAGTTGTTCACGTGCATGCCGCTGTCCTCCCCGATGAACAGGGTGCGCAGCTTCTCGGAGAACTTGATGTTGTCGGGGTTGGCGATGTGGTCGGCGTGCGCCAGGTTGCCCAGCGCATCGGGGGTCTTCAGGTCCACGCCCACCAGGGCGGCTGGCGGCTCCATGTGGGTGGACACCCATTCGCTGTCGATCGCTTGGCCGCTGCTGTCCTTCTGGCCGCCTTGCAGCACGTGCTCGTACACCGCGCCCGCCTTGGGGCCCTGCACCCGGATGCCACCCGAACCATCGAGCATGCTGGTCTGGATGTAGGACATGGCCGAGTAGGCGCGCTTGTCCTTGGCATTGACCGTGGTGCCCTCCATCTTGGTGAAGCCCAGGCTGCCGCCCACCAGGGCGGCGTAGCGGTGGGTTTCGAGGAAGGCGGCGGCCTTCTCCATGCCGGGCTTGAGCTTGACCCAGTTGAACTTGCCGTTGAACGGGATGCGGGTGTAGTTGGCGTCGGCCGGGTCGCTGGTCTTGACGTCCATGATGTCGCCGGGGCGGATGCCGCCGTCCACCAGGGCGCGGATCTCGGCGCTGGTCGCATGGCCCAGGCGGATCCAGCCGATGTCACCCGCACCCGCGCCCACGCCGGAGGTCTGCTTCCAGGTGGCCACGTACAGGGTGCCGGCCGAGAGGTCGCGGGCCCGGTCGGCCACGAACATGAACAGGCCGCCGTTGGTGGCGTCATCGCCCATCAGGGCGGTGCGCTCGTCGGGCATCACCTGCACCAGCTCGTGCGAGATGCGGCCCATGCAGTAATGCTTGGCGATGCGGCCCGTGCCATCGGGCAGCACCGTCACCTCGGGCAGGTGGCCGTAGTGGTAGGGGTTGGCCTTGGCGGCGTCGCCATACAGGTTCTGGCTGAAGGCCTTGAACTGGGCGTTGCTGGCCAGGGCGAAGGCATCGGGTTCGTACTCTTCGCTGGACAGGTGCGTGTTCCAGGGCGACAGGCTGGCGCCGCAGGTGATCCACAGGCCCTGCACCGAGGAGGTGTCCACGTTGTGGTACTTGACCACGCTGAGCGCGCCGGTGGCGGGGTTCTGGTCCAGCGTGATCACGGCGATGGGCGAAGGCAGCTGGCCGTAGGTGGCGGCGCCGGCCTGGTTGCGCGTGGCGTACTCGAACTGCACCACGGCAAACACCGTGTTGCCCTTGACCCCTGCCACCTGGGCTTTGGGCAGGGTCAGCAGCGAGGAGCCATCGGGGCAGTCAGAGTAGAAATGGCGCTCGCGCCCGGGCAGCGAGCGGTCCAGGATGGGCTGGTTGCGGATGTCGTAGTACCCGCCGGCCAGCACCTGGCCGCCCTGCCCGTCGGGCAGCATCTCGCCTGTCATGAAAAAGGGCTGGTAGGCCAGGGCCTGGGTGCGCTGGCTGCCGTCGGCCAGGGTCACGCTCAGGGCCGACTGCACCGTGGTCGTGGCCATGGCCTGGGGGTTGGCCAGCGTGGGCGCCGCCATGCCTTCAAAACGCACCGAGCGAAAGGCCGCGGGGCGCGCCGCCGGGGCGCTGGCGCAACCCGCCAGCCCCCCCAGGGGGAACAGGGGGGCGGCGGCCAGGGCACGCAGCAGCTGGCGGCGTGAAGCGGTGTGTGAATCTGCAGACATGGGGCAAACTTTCCGGTAGGGGTTGGCGAGAGCAAGAGCGCGGGCCAAGACGAGCCCAGCCAAGCCGGGCAGCCTAGGCCGAGGTCATGACAACTTCATGACGAGCACAGCCGAAAAGACCGCACCGCGTGCCTCAGCGCGGCCACAGCGCCCACAGGCGCAGCGGCTGCTTGAGCCGCCCAGCCAGCTCGCCTGCATCGGCCCCCCAGCCGGCAAAGTAGTCGGCCCGCACCGCGCCGATGATGGCGCTGCCGGTGTCCTGCGCCAGCACCAGGCGCTGCAGCTGGGCCGTGGGCCCGCTGGAGGCCAGCCACATGGGCGTGCCGTAGGGGATGTTCTGCCGGTCCACCGCGATCGAGCGGCCCGGCGTCAGCTCCACACCCTGGGCGCCGCGCGGGCCCTGGCTGGCGTCGCTGGTGGACAGCGCCTCTTCGCGGAAGAACACATAGCGCGGGTTGCTCCACAGCAGCTCGTTGGTGCGCTGCGGGTTCTGCGCCAGCCACTGGCGGATGCCGGGCCAGGTGGCGTCGCGGGTCTGGCCCTGGTCGAGCAGCCAGCGGCCCACGCTCTTGTAAGGCTGATCGTTGGTGCCGGCAAAGGCCAGGCGCACCAGGCGTTGCGAGCCATCGGGCTCGGTGATGCGCAGCCGACCCGAACCCTGGATGTGCAGCACCAGGGCCTCCACCGGGTCGGCGATCCAGGCGATCTCGCGCCCGCGCAGCGCGGCCTGGGCCTCGGGCAGGGTGTCGATCTCCTGGCGCGTGTACCAGGGCCGGCGCTGGTTGAGGGTGGCAGGGGCACGGTACAGGGCCACGTTGTAGCCGTTGCCGGGCAGGCGGCTGGCCGGGATCACGGGCTCGTAGTAGCTGGTCAGCAGGCCCTCGGCCTGCCCGTCCAGGCTCTCCACCCGGTAGGGTTGCAGGCGGCGCACCAGCCAGCCCAGTTGCTCTTCGGGCGTGGCGATGCTGAGCTGGCGCACCTCGCCGCACAGCGGGGCAAACACCGGGCCGGGGCGCTCGCAGCTCTTGATCCAGGCGTTCCAGGCCTCGAACAGCGGGTCTTGCCCCAGGCCGGGCAGCTCGGCCCAGCGCACCGGCACCCAGCGGCTGTTGCCCTGCACACGCGGCGGGGGCAAGGGGCGGCTTTCGTCTTCGCTCAGCGTCCAGCCCGGCAGGGGGGTGGCGGGTTCGCCGGGCGTGGCCGGGGGGGTGGCGGGGGCCGTCGGGCTGCTGGGGGGTGGGCTCGCGCACGAAGCCAGCATTCCTACAATGACGGCCATCACCGCCTTCCACAGGAGTCTTTTCATCATGGGTCTGATTTTGCTTGAAGCCCTGCTGGCCTTGCTGGTGCTGGTGGCGATTGTCTGGTGGACCATGTTTTCGGGCCGCCGCGGCGGCGAACCGGCGCGTGCCGAGAGCGCTGAAGCCGAAAAACCACACAAAAAATAGCACTTTGGGCACGGCACTGCGCCGCAATTGCGCTTACAACGCGGGTTCGCCGTCCGTTTCAGGGCGGTCTGTAGATTGGCCGGACATCGGTCTGTTGGATCCAGGAGAGAACCCATCATGCGCAAGAACACCCCATCCTCATTGATTCTGATCCCCGTGCTGGCCGTTGGCCTGCTGAGCGGCTGCGCCGACATGAGCGAGAACCAGCGCCGCACCGGCGCCGGTGCCGGCATCGGCGCCCTGGCCGGCGCGGTGCTGAGCTCGGCCACCGGCGGCAACGCCGGCACCGGGGCCGTGGTAGGGGCCGGCATCGGCGCCCTGGGCACCTACATCTGGTCGCGCCACATGGACGAGCAAAAGCGCGCCATGGAGCAGGCCACGCAGGGCACCGGCGTGACGGTGGTGCAGACCGCAGACAACCAGCTCAAGCTCGACATCCCGAGCGACATCTCGTTCGACACCGGTAGCGCCGTGGTCAAGCCCAACCTGCGCCCCATCCTGGACCGCTTTGCCGAGGGCCTGCGCAACAACCCGCGCGCCGAGGTGCGCATCGTGGGCCACACCGACAGCACCGGCAGCGATGCGGTGAACAACCCCCTGTCGCAAGACCGTGCCGCCAGCACGCGCGACTACCTGGTGGCCCGTGGCGTGCCCTTCGACCGCTTCATGGTCGAGGGCCGGGGTTCTCATCAGCCGGTGGCCAGCAATGACACCGCGGATGGGCGGGCGCGGAATCGGCGGGTGGAGATTTTTGTGGGTGAGAAGGGGTAACTTTTCATCCTGCGGATTGAGGCGGGCTGCATCTGGATGATGTGCCTTGTCCACTTGGTTGTGGTCTTGTTGCGCCGCTTCGCTCTGGTCCCTTTGCGCTTCGTTTGAGGGCGGAGGCCGGGATTGCGCCCCGGCGGGCGCCTCACTTTCTTTGTCTCGCCAAAGAAAGTAAGCAAAGAAAGGCGACCCGACGTGCACGCCCTGCTGCGCAGGGTCCGCTGCGCTGCTCAACTTGGGCGGGGTCTCGCTAAACTCGCTGCGCTCAAACAGACGCGAGCCCTTTATCCGCCCAAGTCTGCGCTGCTCGCCGTGCCCGACGGGAGG
>NZ_KB906269.1 GCF_000381265.1 Curvibacter lanceolatus ATCC 14669 | reverse complement strand
GGCCCTGGTCAAAAGCTACGGCCTGCAGCAGGAGTTCATCACGCCTTACAGCCCTGAGCAGAATGGCATGGTTGAGCGCGTGATCCGCACGCTCAAGGACCAATGCGTTCATCGCCACAGGTTTGAAACCCTGCAGCACGCCAGCCGAGTGATTGCGGACTGGATCAGTTGGTACAACCATCGGCGCCCTCACCAGGCGCTGAAAATGAAGACCCCCGCTGAGGCTTATGCGTTAGCGGCCTGACCTGTGCAGAAACTGCTGGGTCAATACAAGTCGCCTTCAATTTCTCTCTTGAATTCAGCCTTCGGGTACACCGGTCCACTTGTGGGGCAGTGATTCCGTAATCCGATTAGCCTTGTACGTGGGTAGTCGATGTCAACACATCGCGCAGATACTCGTACGGGTTAAGCCGGGTTAGTTTGGTGCTCATGGGTTAGGCGCATGATGGCCGCTGGTCTATGGTATGCCAGTTGGGTGCCTACAAACAGCTAGTTCTCTCGGCCCATCGCCCAGGATCATATCTGTTGTTCGTTGAGATTATTTTTGATAGGCAAGGCAGGGGCAGTCAAGAAGCTCATGAACCTTTCCTAGCGGTTGATGCTGTAATCGATAGTTTTGGCCATAGTGGTGCCATCAATTACCTAAGCCCGGTGCAGCGTCAGAGCTATCCTTGGCTATTAATCTTGACCTAAGGGGAAACGATCTCCAATGCGTTTACATGGATTTCCAGAAAAAATACCATTTGCATCAAGTGATCGATGAACGACGGAAAGTGGTGTAACCAAGGCATCGCATCCGATGGTGACCCCCATCTGTACGACGCACATCGAACTAATCCATGCTCCATCTCCTATCACGATTGGGGCGACTTTTAGATCCATGTTTGTTTTGTACTCATGCGATCCACAAGTTAGAAAAGTTTTTTGTGAAATACAAACATCAGATCCAATCGTGATCTGATCCTGGTTGTAGATCCAAACACCATCACCAATCCATACCCTGTCCCCAATCTTAAGGTTCCATGGATATTTGACTCTGATAGCATGTGGGCAGAGACACCCTTCACCGATCGTGGCCCCAAATAACCTAAGCAAAAATATCCGCACGGCTGAGCTTGGTATGAGGCGGTTGTCTATGACGGTGGCTTCAATGAAGAACCAAATCAATTGCACCCAGAAAGGCCTGCGTGAAACGTAGTTTCCTTTGCCGGCTTTAGAAAGATCAATACTCATCTTTGATATTTTCTATGAATGGCGGTTATGCATAAAAAAAGCCAGGCCAAGATAATTTATCTGGCGCTGGCTTTGAACCAATTAAGGGCAGGTTTATTCGTGGTGATCGTATGCCTTGAACCCAGCCATCTTCACCAGCGCATCCTTGCGTGCCGAGTCGTAGTCTGAATTCACCATTTCTTTGACCAGTTCGGCCAGCGTGATCTTGGGTTTCCAGCCCAGCTTTTCATGGGCCTTGCTCGGGTCGCCCAGCAGGGTTTCCACTTCGGTGGGGCGGTAGTAACGCGGGTCGACGCGCACCACCACATCGCCCACCTTGCATTTGGCCTTGTCGCCCGTCACGGCAGTTACCACACCCACTTCGGCTTCGCCTTCACCCTCAAACCGCAGGGTCACGCCCAGTTCGGCGGCGGCAAACTCTACAAACTGGCGCACGCTGTATTGCACGCCGGTGGCAATCACAAAGTCTTCGGCTTGGTTTTGTTGCAGCATCAGCCACTGCATTTCTACATAATCTTTGGCGTGGCCCCAGTCGCGCAGGGCGCTCATGTTGCCCAGGTACAGGCAGTCTTGCAGGCCCAGGGCAATGCGGGCAATGGCGCGGGTGATTTTGCGGGTAACAAAGGTTTCGCCACGCACGGGGCTTTCGTGGTTGAACAAAATGCCATTGCAAGCGTAAATGCCATAGGCCTCACGGTAGTTCACCGTGATCCAGTAGGCATACAGCTTGGCCACTGCGTAGGGGCTGCGGGGGTAAAACGGGGTGCTTTCCTTTTGCGGAATCTCTTGCACCAGGCCGTACAGCTCGCTGGTACTGGCCTGGTAAAAGCGGGTTTTCTTCTCCAGCTTCAAGATGCGAATGGCCTCCAGAATGCGCAGGGCGCCAATGCCGTCGGCGTTGGCCGTGTACTCGGGCTCTTCAAAGCTCACGCCCACGTGGCTTTGGGCAGCCAGGTTGTAAATCTCGTCGGGCTGCACCTGCTGAATGATGCGAATCAGGCTGGTCGAATCGGTCAGGTCGCCATGGTGCAAGATGAACTTGCGGTTGCTTTCATGCGGGTCTTGGTACAGGTGGTCAATGCGGTCGGTGTTGAACAGGCTGCTGCGGCGTTTGATGCCGTGCACCTCGTAGCCTTTTTCAAGCAGCAGCTCGGCCAGGTAAGAGCCGTCTTGGCCGGTTACGCCGGTGATCAGCGCTACTTTGCGATGGGTTTGACCCTGATTTGCCATTTTGTGTTCTCTCTCTTTGATTGATTCAAAAGTTGGGGCCGCTGTGGTTCACGGCGGCCAAGTGTTGCTTGGCGGCTGCCTTTGGCTGTCTATTTGCCAGGGCTTGGCCTTGGTCACGAAAGCTTGGGCCTGGCTCAGCTGTTGAATTCGCCAGCGGCCTGGCGCTGCAAAAAGTCGGCATAGGCGCGGGCAATGCCGGCGCGCAAATCCACCTGGGGCTGCCAGCCCATGCTAGTCAGGCGGCCCACGTCCATCAGCTTGCGGGGGGTGCCGTCGGGCTTGGTGGTGTCCCACACCACCTCGCCGTTGAAGCCCACCACCTCGCGCACCAACTCAGTCAGGGCTTTGATGCTCAGGTCGTGCCCGCAGCCCACGTTCACCAGGGGCGGGTACACCGACAGCAGGCTGTCAAAGCGCTCATCGGGCAGGTTCATCAGGTACACACAGGCGTCGGCCATGTCGTCGCTGTACAAAAACTCGCGCAGCGGCGTGCCCGTGCCCCAGGCGGGCACCGTGGCGTCGCCACGTTGCTTGGCTTCGTGAAACTTGCGGATCAGTGCGGGCAGCACATGGCTGTTTTGCAGGTGGTAGTTGTCGCCCGGGCCGTACAGATTGGTGGGCATGGCCGCCAAAAAGCGGGTGCTGTATTGGCGGTTGTAGGCCGAGCACATCTCGATGCCGGCAATTTTGGCCAGTGCGTAGGGGCGGTTGGTGGGCTCCAGCGGGCCGGTCAGCAGGTACTCTTCGCGCATGGGCTGCGGGCACTCGCGTGGGTAAATGCAGCTGCTGCCCAAAAACAGCAGGCGCTGCACGCCGTGGCGCCAGGCCGAGTGGATCACATTGGTTTGGATGGCCAGGTTGTCGCGAATGAACTCGGCAGGGTAGCTGTTGTTGGCCACAATGCCGCCCACCTTGGCTGCGGCCAGGTACACCTGGGTGGGCTTTTCGGTGGCAAAAAAGGCCTCTACCTGGTCGGCCTGGGTCAGGTCCAGCTCGGCATGGGTGCGGGCCAGCACTTGCTCGCCTTTTGCCTGCAGGCGCCGCACCAGGGCCGAGCCCACCAGGCCACGGTGGCCCGCCACGTAAATACGCTGTTCGTTGCCAGAACTCATCCCTGATTCCTTTGATTTTGTTGAAAATTTCACGCTGCGCCATTATTACCAAAGTCTGCGCACTCTTACTTACAAACCCTAGGTTGTTGTAAATCGCGCAGGTAACTTTGGCTGAAGTAGTGCACCTCGCTGCTGGCCAGGGCCTGCTGCAGCGGCCACCAGCGCCAGGCTTGGTGCTGGGCGTCGCGGTGGGCGGGCTCAAAGCTTTCGGGTACATGCAGCAAATGGGCCAGCGCCACATAATGCGTGCTGGCTGCCTCTTGGGCAGCAAAGCTATCAGCATAAAAATGCTCATATGCCCCAAGCCACTGCGGTTTAAGGCTGTTTTGTATCAAATCGGGCGTAATGCCAATTTCAGATTCAGCAATGCGCTGCATGGCTTGCTGCATGGTTTCATTTTTATAGATTCGGCCCCCGGGCACAAACCAGTAGCCTTGGGCAGGTCGATTGTTGCGCTGGCCCAGCAACACTTGGCTGTGGTTGCGCACCACAACCAGATCGATCGACACCAATGGTGCAGACCGCACCACGGTGGCAAAGTCGCCCAAGGGCAGATGACCCAGGATGGGGCCTTGAGGGGCGCCGATTGGTGGGGCCGAGGCGATGGTGGCAGCTGTTGGGGTGGGGGCGGTCATGGTGATGTTCTACCAGAACAAGATGGCCAAGTGGTGAGGGGGGCAGGCGCTGGGGCTTTCAACCAACGCTGGTGGGTTGCCGGCGGGTTGGCGGGTGGGCGGTGCACACAACTGCGAAGCAGGGTTGTGGCCCCAGACGCCATTGATTGTTGAATGGTGGCCAACAATAATTTGAATTGTTTTGGCTTGAGCCATCAGTCTTCAAGAAAAGTGGTGTCTTGATATTCTTTCTCTTGCTTTGCCGACCGCATTTTTGAAGCGATATAAAGCACCAATACGACAGGCCAGAAAATGGTGTAAAGCACCACCTGAAACACCAATGAAACTACTTTATTGAGTATTTTCAAAAAAAGCAGTTTGCCGGGCTTTTCTTTCAAATCGTCGGGCAGGTCAATCGACGAGTGCTTCCACTCGTTGATATGGTTATTGGCCTCTAGAACGATACCCACAATCGAAACCAGCAGCCCGATGGCTGCATAGAGTATCAACATGGCATGCATTGTCATGGTCTACTCCATTTTCACTTTCGGCGATGGCGGGCCGGGGTGATGTCGCTGCTGCCTGCTTTGCCGGGCGGCTGGTGCGTGCAGGGGGCAAGGCGAGTTGATGAATCGTTGGGGCCACGCTGGCCGTGGCTGGTGTGTGGCGCGGGGCCTGCTGCGGTAGCCGGCTGCGCACACCACGGAGTGGCTTGCGCAGCCGCTGGGCGGTGGGCAGGGCAATGGGTGTGTGCCGGCTGCCCCATGCATTGGCACCACAAAGCGCTGTGGCCGTTGCTGCTGGGCTCACTTGGCTTGGCGGGCCCTGCGGCACCAGGGCGCATGGCCCACGGCAGGCCCTTCGCATGGCCCTGTACGCGGCGGTGGGCAGGCGCACCTATACATGGTTTGTTGTTAGAACTCATCCCTGATTTCCCTGTTTTTTGTCTATTACTTCACGCTTTGTCATTATTGCCAATGTCTTGGCCGCGTGGCACAAAAACCATCAGTGATGGCCTACAAAGAAAGCAGAGGCTCGGTGAGTGGGGCGAAAACCTATTGATTTTTATAGGTCAAAATTCTTTCAAAACAGCTTATCAAATGTGCTGCTTGCTTGCCGTGGGTGCCTGAGTGGGGGGCTTATGTCGATTTTCTCGCGCAACCTTGGCGTTCAGGTGATGGGCTCTTGCCAGCTGTTGGCGTAGAGGGCAGCAAAAACGGGGCTCAATGAGTTGGGTCACTGTGCTGGTTGTGGGGCGGGGCGTCGCTGCTCATGGGCCGGTATCGTGCAGGCCAGCGCTGCGGCTTGGCCCGTGGGCCTGAGCCTCAGGCCCCGCACAATACCCCTGAACACGCCGCTGGGCAGATGCAACCCTGAACGGTAATCCGGGGCCGGTTGAGGCTCGTACTGCTTGCAGATACTGGCCGCATGGGCCGGTACGCGCTACATGCTGCTGACAACGAGGCCCAGCCAGGGTCGGGCGGGCTGGTGCTGCGCAATCTGGCGGGCATCACCGCCGTCGACGATATCAACGACCTGGAGCTGGAGCTGCTGGCCCAACTCTATCAAAGCGTGCTGGTTGACGAGCTGCCAGACCGGGCGTTGTCGGTTGCCGACATCAAGCGCTGGCACCGGCGCTGGCTTGGCAATGTGTATGCCTGGGCGGGGCAAGAGCGCTCGGTCAACATGAGCAAGGGGGGCTTCAGCTTTGCGGCGGCTGGGCAAATTCCGCGCTTGATGGCGGGCTTTGAAAGAAATGTGCTCAAGCGCTTCACACCTTGCTACGACCTTGCGCCAGCGGGCCTGGTCGAAGCCATTGCCGTGACGCATGTCGAGTTGATCTTGATCCACCCGTTTCGTGAGGGCAACGGCCGGCTCTCACGCTTGCTGGCCGATGTGATGGCTGTTCAGGCTGGGTACAACCCCTTGGACTACAGCAGTTGGGAAACCCACAAGACGGGGTATGTCACGGCCATCCATGCCGGGTTGGCCATGAACTACGAACCCATGAAGTTCTGGGTTCGAACCGCCATGAACCTTTAGGCCGCCAGCTTGATGTGCGCAAACCGCTGCTGGCTGGGCTGCTGCAGTTTTTGCTCCAGCTTCTGGATGTTCTGGCCCGTTTCGATGGCGGTTGAACTGGCCACGGCCCGACGCACTGCGGCCATGCTGGGCTTCTTGCGGGCGTTGGTGGGGTGGGGGGCCATGGCTGAAACCAAGTGAAGAGTTGCTCAACAGTTTAGCGAAAAGTGCCGGCCAAGACAGCGCATGCCGAACAATTGCCGGCGCCCGCAAGGCCTTCAGGCCATGAGGCGTGAGGGCTTGAAGGCTGAGGCACAGCACGCGGCCAGCGCCTGGGTTGACGCCGCAGCCCGCCATTCACCCAAGTAAACTGGCCCCCGATCTTCTACTGGGCCCAGGGCTGCCGAAATTTTGGCCTCTGTGGGCTTCACCCAGTTTGCACCGGCCGCGCCTGCAAAGCCCGCCTCTCTTTCGCCTCGATCAGCCGCTGCACGATGATGCAAACCCGTTTTGCCTGCTCTTGGTTGATGTCGAGGTTTTCGATCACCGAGCGTTTGAAGCGGATGCCGCTGATCACGCCGCTGGCCTCCACAAAGCCCAGGGTCAGGGTGCGGTTCAAAAAATAATAGAGCAGGGCGGCCACCAGGCCGAGGCCGGCAGAGGCCAGCAGCGGCATTAAGCCGGCGCTTTGGCCGCTGCCTTCGGCCATGGCCGACCCGATCGAGGTGCCCACAAACACAAAGGCCACCCAAATCGACAGGGCCTGCTTCCAGGGCTTGTGGTAGCCGTAGTACGACGAGCAGATGCTTTGCAGCGGGATCAGCCGAGATTCGATGCCTGCAAGCGAGGCGCTGGTGAACTCAATGCGGTCCAGCCCCACCTTGAGGGTGGTGACGGGGTCGATGCGCATCAATGACAGCACCCAGGCGATCAGGCCCCCCTCGCGGCCGGTGATACGCACAAAATTTTGATGTTGATCGATGGGCTTGCTCTCGGCCTGCCAGGCCTTGATGACCAATGCGCTCATGACTATCCGCTCCCTGTTTTGTTGTTGGACAGGGCTTGTTTGTATCTGATTGGCCGGCGGCCTTGATGACGCGCGGGGTGTCGGTGTGCCTGCGTGCTGCCGGACGGGGGCTTTTTGCAGGCTGGTTTTTCAGCGCCCGGGCTTGGGGGTGGCGTCGATGGTGGGCTTCACAGGCGGCTGAGTTCTTGCCAGGTGAGCATGCGCTGCTGCCCGTCGTCCCACAGGGCCAGGGCATAGCAGGCCTTGAGGGCCCAGGGGGTGGGGGCCACGCGGGGCGATTGTTGAAACTCCGGAAAATCTCGCCACACCTCGGGGAGGCGGTAAAACGGAATGGCCTCGTGGTGGTGGTGAATGGTGTGGTAGCCAATATTGGCCAGCCAGCTGTGGGCCCAGTTGGGGCATTGCAGGTGTGATGTGCAGTTGAGCGGGGCGGGTTCGCCACGGCGGGCGCGCTGCTTTTGGTACGCCACACCCGGAAAGTTGTGCTGCACATAAAACAGCACCGACCCGATGAACGCGGCCAGGCCCAGTGGGATCAGCAAGGCGCGGCACCAGGGCAAAAACGCCCCCGATGTCAAAGCCAGGGTGAGCACCGAGCCGTGCAGCATCAAACAGGCGGCGGCATCCCAGTGGGCCTTGGGGCGGCGCAGCAAGGGGCTGAGCACCATACCGATGGCAAAGACCGTGAACAGGCCCAGGGCGGCGTTGGCGGGGTGGCGAATACAGCGGTAGGCTGACTTTTCAAGCAACGAGGCGCGCCGCCAGCGCTGCACCGTCCATACCGGAAAAGACCCGATCTGGGCGCTGCGGTACAGGCCGGTTCGGCGGTGGTGGTAGGTGTGGCTTTGCCGCCAGACGCTCAATGGCGTGACCAGCAGCAGGCCCACCCACCAAAAAACGAGCTTGGCCCAGCGCGGCTTGCGCAAGAACGCGCCGTGAACGTGGTCGTGCAGCAGCACAAATAGGCGGGTGGCGGCCAGCCCCGCCAACACGGCCACCAGGTAGGCCAGCGGCCCGCTCAGCAGGGCTGCCAGCACGCAAGCCGCCAGCATGCTGGTCAGGGTGGCAAAGAGCTCGATCTTTGAACGGCGTACATCCTCTTGCGCATAGGGTTTGAGGTCTTTTCTGGATGGCAACTGCATCGGGGGGGCTGAGGTAGGGCGGTTGCTCGACAGGGCACCCTGACAGGCAGGGACAGCGGCCCACGGCAGGCCGGGGGCATTGCAGAGCGTTGGAAACCCAAGCCGTGGGGCGTGGGGCGTGGATGCCAGAACGAAACAGCAGCCCGCCGTGAAGAAAGAGGGGCCGCCGCCGGTGCGGCGGGTGGTGGGGCAAGGGCAGTCGATGGGGGCCGACCGATGTGCAGGGCAGGGGGCTCTTGAATCAGCCTCTGGTGAGCCGGGGGCTCAGCTCAAGGGGCTCACCTCAGGGGGCGCATCTGCACGCGGGGGCCATCACAAATTTGTTGGCCTGGGGTCGTTGTTGTTCTTGTTGTTTTTGGAGGGGGCGGCCACAGGTCACCCCTGCTGTGTTTGCGGGTGTTGAAAATTGAAGACTGGGCATTATCCCCAAGACTGACGGGGGCGTGGGCTTTTGGCCGGTGTGCAGGCCTTGCGCGCAGGCCTGGCGTGTAAGGGCAGGCTACTTCAGACCACTGCAAGTCGCTGCAAATCTCTGTGAGTCGGCAAGTCCTCGTTGAACTGGCATGGCCGTTGGGCCTGGTGATGCGGGAAATCAACGCCCCGGTTGTGCCGCGCGAAATGTCGCTGTTCAGCGAAAAGCACCCGAGATGAAAGCCCATCCCCCTCGATTCCGGGGGCATTGCGCGGGTCGTTGTAAAGCACCAGGGGGATCAGGGCCGGCAGTTGGCCCTGCTGCAGTTGCTTTTGCTTGATCAGGCTTTGGGCCAGCAAACTGACGTACGCCATCATGCGCACGGCCATCCAATTGTCGGGCTTGCTCTGAAACTCCAGCAACAGGTAAACCCATACCCAGCGGGTGCCCGCCTTGAGGCGCCACACCATGTCGTTGTGGCGGTGTTGCTCAGATTCGCTCACATAGCTGGCGTTGATGTGCTCCAGGGTGTCAAAGCGAGCGTTCTTGAGCCAGGGGCCTGTTAACACTGATTTCGCCGGATGCGTTGGAGATCCAAAAGGCCTAGCGCCAGGCGCCAACCGCAGCTGGGTCGGGAACCCAGCGAGGATTGGCAACGCCGCGATCGGCCTTTTGGGGCGCAGAGCATAACTGCTCTGCAGGTCGTCAGAGACGAGTCGTGTTGGCCGGTCTTAGTCGGTTGTGTTTCTGAATTTATCGCCGCAAAGGACCAAATGAGCTGAGATCAATATTTTTCAAGGCAGGCGTTTGCAATTGGCATGTCGAAAGGCATCCATGCATTTCGCAGTTATCAATTTAGACGACGTCATCCCAAAACAATGATACGTATCAGTGCGCGATTCAGCATGCGCATATCACCTTCATTGAAAATAATATGCAACGTGCTCTCCACATTTTCTAGGAAAACTTGATTGTTAGACTCTATCCTAGGTAGGTTGTTTTGGTTTAATAGATCGGTATTTATTCGAACCAGGGACTTTATTCCTTCAAAATAAACAATTCGCTGCTCTTGGGTGAGAATTTTTCCACTTGCAGCTTCGATACTGTCGATTATATTTTGTATCTTTAATTGCTGACTTTCAGAGACATCGCTTAGCAATGAGTCAGTTACATTCCTCAGCAACGATGCGTGTGTGATACCCGTGCTAGCCAAAGCAGTCAGCATATCATCAATCACGTTGCCCGATACGGGCGTAAATGCGGTGGTAATTGGGTTGATGGCGCTGAGTGAGGTCAGTGCGGGGAGGGCAGTGCTCAAGTGGCCGAGAGCCGTGTTTATTTGCGTTTGGCTAACATCTATGAGCTGTGCATTTCCGTCACTAGCAAGAATGAAATTTGATCCCTGGCTTGTATCAGTATAATCTTGAAATGGATTTCCGTCTATTTTAATGACATTGATAGTCGTGCTGTTAATTAACTTGAATTTCAGAGTCGCAAATTTATTCCCGTCAAGATATTCATTAACTGAGATGGTATCCTTACTTACTGTTCCGGCATACTTGATTCCTGTATTTTCGTTTTTTCCAAAGATGGTAAGACCGCTCTCTTTTTGATTTATATAAAAAACAATAGAACTCCCACCATAACCGCCTTCCCATACCCCTGTGAACGGTGTGCTGTTCAACTTACTGAACCATGTGCTGGGCGTGGCAGAGCCTGTTAGGATGGCAATGAGCAGATCCGTGAGCGGAGTAACGTTGACTGTACCTACTCTTGTAGCAATGGAATGGTAATCCGTGGTATTGGCTACGCCATTAATGGTGCCGCCAGATACCTGTACCGCGCAGGGTAGATTTTGATCATGCAGAGAGATAAAGTAATAGCCGTTTTGGTCCGTGGTGGTGGGTATAAGCACACTGCCTGATGCGCAAATAACGCTGATGTTCCCGCCAATAATCGGCTTGCCGACTGCGGCAACACCGCTCAGGGTGCCAGTTGCCGGAGCACCAGTTATGGCACTAAACCCATCACCGCACGCAGTCAGTAATAATGAGGTTAAAAGGGTTGCGACGATATTAATTTTTGAGATTGGATGCATTTGTTTTCCTCCCAATATTTAAATATTGGCCCCCTATTTTTCTTCGATGTGTAACTGACAATATTCATTGAACTGGTTTTAAATCGTGAAATCATTGTATGGTTTTTCATGCTCCCCGTGTTTCGTGTTGCTCGGACGGGGTCATAGCGCTACCGCTCGGCATGAGCAGACGCGCCTGCAGATGGTTCAGGCGAGACACAGGTAAGCAGCATCGGTTCCACCGCAAAGGGCGGGCGGCCCCGGCGGCCTTCAGGCATGTAGGGCGCCACCAGCGCCACGAGTTCGGTCCACGGCACCACGCGCTCCATCTCGCCAAGAAACTCTCGCCGCCGCGTGCGCTTGTTCGAGTGGCCCAGGCCCAGGCTTTGTTGCTTCATGAGTGTGATCGTCTCAGTCGTTCACTGAGCTTGCAAGCACAGCAACGGGACATTTGTGCAGACCATCCCTAACGCATAGATGATGCTCAATACATCGGTTCCTTGTGCATAAATATCAGGCATCCGGCCATCTTGATAGGGGCGATCTCAAATCCGAAGCGCAACACCAGTTGTTGAAACGGTTCGATTGAGATTCAGTGAATGGTCGTGTCCTGGCGCTGCGCGATGGCCTGCATGAATTGCTGGAACGCCTGGTACGGTGACTTCCATCCCAGTGTCTGGCGCGGCCGGTTGTTCATCATGTCCGCAATGGAGTCCAGCGCATCCTGATCGTGCACGCTCAGGTCCGTCCCCTTGGGCAGGAACTGGCGCAGCAAGCCATTGGTGTTCTCGCAACTGCCCCGCTGCCAGAGACTGTGCGGATCACAGAAGTGGACCCGAGCTCCCGTGGCCTTGGCCAACTCCCGATGGCGCGCCATCTCCCTGCCCTGGTCGTAGGTGAGCGTCTGACGCATGGGCTCAATCACCTGGTTGAGCTTGGCCGTGAAGGCCGCCAGGGCGCTCTGGGCCGTTGCATCAGGCATCTTGCACAGCAGCACCAGGCGCGTGCTGCGCTCGACCAGCACACCGACTGCAGACTGGTTTTTGGCCCCCTTGATCAAGTCCCCCTCCCGGTGCCCAGGCATCAGCCGGTCATTGACCTCGGGAGGACGTACGTGGATGCTGACCATCTCAGGAATCTGGCCTCGCCGATCCTGCCCCGCAGAACGAGGCCGGCGGCCACCGTGTCCCTGGCGCAGCAGCGCGATCAGTTGCTTCTTGAGCTCCCCGCGCGGGTAGGCATAAATGGCGTTGTAGATCGTCTCGTGAGACACATGCTGGCTGGAGTCCTCGGGGTGCATGCCCCGCAGTGAGCGGGCAATCTGCTGGGGAGACCAACGCCACAGCAAAAGATCGCAGACCACACGCCACACGCCACAGGGCGCTGTGTGGGTGCAGCTTGGGCAAGGGCCGGGCCGCAACACGACGGGCCTCACAGGCCGCCTGGGCGGGCTTGAAAGCATAGCCATCGGAAGCAGACCCATTGCGGCACAGCTCACGGCGCCTGGGGTTGAGGCGGTGGAGGGAAGGGTAAGCCCAGGTCACGCGACCACCTGCCAAGGTGTCCATACTGGGCTGTTCGTCAATGACCTCAGGCCGCTTTTTATTTCAAGACGAAATCATTGGTGGCCAGCCGATCCCGGGTGGGGAAGTAATTGCGATCGATCTTCCCTGCCAGGGTCAATGCCAAGTCTTGGTACCAGTTGTCGTCGTCGAAATACCATGAGTGGGTCACGCTTCCGTCCATGCATCTGGCCATGCTGGCCTTTCGGGCGTCTTCGCCGACGGCCGTGTAGCGGGCGGTGCAGTTGACATCCACAGCCTTGGGGTTTGTGTCGACGTCTGATGGCATGCCGACCCGCCCAACCCGTGAACTGATGTCCAGGTTTTTGACGTTGGAGACCTCAAGCACCATGTCATGTCCGCTGTAGTAGTTGGTCAAGCGCCCGCAGTGGTTGAAAACCGGGTCCATGTCTGCGTGACCGGTTGCAAAACAATCAGATGAGATGTCGGCTGCCAACAGGGCGATTTGGCTGACTTTCCATTGCGTGGCCAGGTCGCTGAGACGCGCCTTTGCCGTTTGCCGGAAAGCCTCGCGCACCACATACGCTCCCATCGAATGGGCCACGATGTGCAAATTCACGGTGCAGCTTGGCCGTGAATAACTGATGAACTCAGCGATACCTGCCGTCACCAGTTCAGCCGCCGCACGCATGGCTTCCAGTCGATCCGTTTCATACAGGACCGCGACATGTGCTGAAGGCCAGTCAAAGCCGACCACGGTGCTTGTGAAGCCCGATTGATGGAGACGTTTCTCAAGCAATCGTTGCCGCTTCAACGACTCTTCACTGTTGGTGTTGTAGCCATGGATAAAGAAGACAACGTCGAGTGAAGCGGGATTTTGCCCTGCTTTTGTTTTCAGTTCCGAAATTATTTTTCCTGCCCATGTTGAGAAATCTGAAATTATGTCACTCGCGGTAGGGATGGGTTTTGTGTCCTCCACTTCCAAATAGCTGGGGCCAGCTTGTATGTCCCCAAATGAAGCCGTGGCCTTGTCGATGTTTCGGGTGGTTAGAATATAGTTTTTCATCTCTATGCGTTAGAAATTTTTTGAAAATTGATATTTTTCCATCATGAGTAGCTCATGAGGGCTCTTGACGAATTGATGTACGTGCCTTCTAATTTTTTTGTACAGCAGGTAGCTGATACGTGAATCCTGTGGCGCAGCTGGCAGCAACGGTTTTCGCATGATCATAGATTTGAAATGCCGTCGGAATGACTGTTGCCTTACCGTCAGTCCCGACGACTCTGTAACTTTCCCAGTCTGTCAGTCTGGCCAAAATTTGTTGTGAGATGGCTTGCTCGACTGATACATCATGTTCTGAGGCTGCAGAAATACCCCCCACGCCCGCCGCACCCGCTGCGGTTGAGTAAAGTGTTTTGGCTGCCAGGTTTGAAGCCGCCGCAACACTGAATAAGGCGGTCAACCCCATCAGGGTTTTGATGTATGTGTTGTTGCGATCGGCTTTGTCTGTCCAGCGTTCACCCGCAATCGTGCAAAACTCAGAAACGGCTGATTTCATCAAGTTCGCGCAAGTACGCCAACTTGGTATGTTGTTTTCGGTTTTACTGTCCTCTGAACCATCGGTCTCGAATGGAACAAGATCGCAGACCTGTTCAATGGGTTGTAAGGCATTTTTATTATATGAACTCAACCTGATGTTGATGTTTTTGTGCGGTGTATTGAAGATGGATGTATTTTCTGTGCTGATTGCTTTTTCATGTTGTATGTGAATTCCATACTGGGCTATCCCGAGAGAGGCTTGAGCGGTGGTGTCTTGGGCTATTGCTGCATGAGAAAATATTAGCAATAGACACGATGCGCTGATTTTGGCTTTTTTTTGCTTGAATTGCATTTTCTCTCCTTTGAAGTTTGCTTGAAATTTTGGTTTTTTAAGGGTGCGCAAAGATGATGAATTGACTGATTTTTTAAAAATATGCCTTGCGGGGTGGTTATGTATGCTTTTAGTTTTTCTTGGTATTTGAGATGTGTGCCTTGAATTTCTTGTAAGATTCCAAGGCTTTTGAGCAGGCATCTATTTCTTCAGGGGGTCGCCATTCAGCTGTCTGGCAAATTTCAGTACTGGATTGGCTGGTTTGAACCGCAGAGAAGGCGGTGCGCTGGGCAAAGTTGGTTTCGACAGCCAAGCGAATCAATTCGGCACTCATTTGTTGAATCTGCGCCTGGTATTTAGTCATTGACTGTTCTTTGAGTGCACTCCATAGGTATAGATCGGTGGTGGCGGCACTAAGTTGGACCAGTTGATCGTCAGGCTTGGATGTGGCAATCGCAATTTTCAGCTCGGATAACCATTTTTTGGCATCGTCATCCACCGTGATTTTTATTGTGCTGGGTACTGTTTGATTATTTTCACCAGTTCCCTCAAACTTTGTTTTTATGTTGAGTGTGACCGGTATTTCTGATTTTTGAGCCTCTGCGACTAAAATCTGAGGGGATAGTGAGACCGTGGGGGCAGGCCCTTCATTTACGGTGGGTTTTAGATCGATGGTGAGTGGTAAATCTGTTTCAAGTTTTTTGGGTGCATGTAGGCCGGGTGTTAAAACCAGGCCAAGCACGACACCCGTAGCCCCCACTGTGGTAAACGTATTTGATTTGATCAGGTCGCTGATCTGGTTCAGTTTTTTGACCTCTGCTGGATGGCGTTCATCCTCTGTGCCAAAGATTTTTTTGATCATTTCTTCGATCAGGGGGGCCGCGCATTTGATTGATTGGCCAATGCCAATGAAAGCGCCTAAGGCCATTGATATCAAAAGAGGCCATCGGAAAATGGATTTTAGTGTTTCTACTGGCGTGTGCAGCTGCTTAGGTATTTCTCCCTCATCTACCGGCATGATTGACCAGATTAGGATGTAGCCAACGATTAATAATATCCCCAGACTGATGAGGGCTCTGATGTTGATGCAGCATTCACATACTTCCTCCTCTGGTTGAGCCTTTTCTTTCTCATGGGATTTATTTTTATTCATGGCTGCAATAGGGTTTCTTTGATGGCTTGTCGTCGAGTTTTTAGACCATCTGTAGATATTTGATTTCGATCGTAGCTTTGTGGCTTGCGTTATTTGGCGAATTGGTTGGGTACGATGTTGTTGCGATTTTTTGTACATTCAATGGCCTTCTCAATAAAACTGGCATCAATACGGTGCCCAAAACTCAGCCCCAATTGATGGTAGGCTTCCCATTGGGATTCACTGAAAAACTGATCTAGAGTGGTATTTTGTGGAAATTCGAGATCTTTCTTTGCATACTCGTTCAGATCCAATGGCCAGTTTTTGAAGCGATGGGGCTTGGCTACAATCAGTGTGCCTAGGCTGCAATCGGCGTATGTAATGCGCGCCAAGAGTAATTGAGGTTGTTGTGGGTTTGTTTTGAGTGTTGCCAGCGAGCCGGAATGGGGCGTGCAGGGCTGTTCAATAAAATCTATCTGCGCGTTGTAGTCGATGCGGGCTTTTCTGACCATGTTGGCCAGATCTTCATATTCATATTGATGATCAGCGCCTGCATCGGTAGCTATTATCAATTTGCATTGTCGTTTGATCAGTGCATAAACAGCCGTATTTTCAAAATGACCACCGTCACTCAGGTACCAAGCTGATGACTTCAGACCTGGAAAATGACCAAATAACTCTGCACATACGCCCTTCATCTTTGAACGCCAGGGGCTATGAGTTGTATCGCCAGTGCGCGGTGGTGGTGAGCTGATCCAGTAGCCCAGTCGGATATTCCCGAGAAAAAGCAGTATGGCGAGGCCGGTCGATGTGAGGGAGCCCAAGCCGGTCGAGACGGCAGCGCCTGAGATGGCAATCCAACGCGAGAGGCCAATGGATTTCCACGCCGGGGGCAGTTCTTGGGGGCAGCCTGTGCCGATTTCAAAGCCGGTAGCGCTGATCGTCAGAGCGACGCCTTTGCGATCAGCGTTGTAACTTCCAGTTCGGTCATCCACTGTCTGGTTGATGGTGCAGTTGATCAGGTGGATGGGGCCGCCGTGTTGCTCGGGACGGTAGCTTTGGATCTGAATATCGTCGGCATCCGAGGCCTCGTTCAGGCGCATCAGAGGCTTGGGGGAGGTCGATGGCTGCAGTGGCGATTGTTGGAATCTCTGGCCTGAAGCGTTGTTGGCTTGAGGCGTGTAGTTGCCGACCGATATGTAGGCTCGCTCAAGGCGTGCCCTGTAAAAGTTATGCAGGCTGGAGAGGTTGAGGCTCTCCAGCCCCGCATACTGGCTGCAGGCGACAGCCAGCAGGGTGAGCCCGGCGAACGCGCACCACCAGAGTGCCGCGTCTTTGACGGCGACAATGCCCCAGGTGGGCAAGGACTGAAACACCACCTGAAATAATGTGGCCCAGGCCAGCACGATGAAGGCCAGCATGACCAGGCCCAGGATCTGCAACCATTGTTGAATGCTGACCTTGGCTACTTTGATGACCGAGTTGCCCTGTAGCCGTATGTGCTTGCGAGCAAACATCAGTGCCGCAAGCATTCCTGGCGGCAGTAGGTTGGCTGGAGATCTGAAGTGACCGTTGGCGATCCAAAAATGGGCGATGCGATAAGAGGCTTCTTGCAGTGCCGCCAGGGTTAAGACAGCCAGCGTGAGCAGCAATGAATTGGCCAGCAGATTGGTCCACCGTATCCGTTGGACCGCGGTGCCGCCACGAAGCCAATAACCCAGAATTGCGAAAAAATTGACGATCAAGGCGGCTATACCCATCAGCCACCAGAGCAACGGAAAGGTTTGCGATGCGCTACCCCAGCTCACGTTAGGTGCAACGGCAAGCAGTGCGACGCCGACCAGCAATATGCCCGCCTCAATCTGGGCGGTGACAAAGCCTCGCAGTTGGCTGGCTGCGGCTTGCAGAATGTCGCGTGCGCCTGCTGGTTCCAAGTAACGACCGTTGCGGCGCAACCACCAGAGTAGGAGGGTGTCGTCTGCCGCCAAGCCTTGTTCTACCTGGCTGGCGGTTTGACCTTGTTGATACAGACGGCCGATGGCCGAACCGATGTAGCCACCGCCTGAAACGGTGGAAAGGTAATCAAATTGGTGAAACAGGCCGTTCTTGGCCAAGCCTCTGATCAATCCCAGCGCAAATGTGGCGCTGCGTATGCCCCCTCCGGACAGGGCCAGCGCCCAGGTGTCATTCTTCTCTTGCCAAGGGGCCTTCTGAGATTCATTCACCCCGTTTTGGTTTGACATGTGAATCGCTCCGTTCAGTGCGCTGGATGGGCGTGGGATGGCAGTAACTCGGTATGGCGGTCGTCAACGCGCCGCACCGACCGGATGTCCCAATGCCGGCATTGCGTTGGGGATGAATCCATGGCTCAAGGCCTGCTCAGAAGCTGGAGGTGGAGGGGGCACCCGGTAGCCGGGTCAACGCGGGCGGTACCGCATGGCCCTTATGCGGTGCAGGCGTCAAGACCTCAAATGCCCAGCGCGGTCTTGAGCGCCCGCCAACCTGGGTCGCATCCGCATTGAGCCGCGAGTGGGCCTGCTTTGCCACTTTGCTATTCAACAGCGCGGTCGGTGGTGCTGTGCTGATGTGCCCGGTGGCGATGGGCATCCGCGAATATCGGCAATCGCGCTGTGCGATGGTCATACAAGCTCCCATTCAAAGGCAACCGTGCTGTCACGGTCTGAGCTTGATTGAACACTGCGTGTTTGCCTTCTGCTTCACATGAACATGTGATGGTACTGCGCTGCTCCGCCATGGATGATCAAGCCCGATGAAGGCTCTCTCTTCAGAGGGACGGGATAGAAGGAGGCCGCCTGTTTATTTGAACGCCTGGGTACTCTTTTTGATTAATTGAAGAGTCAACGTGGTGCCGCCGGGGCCTGACTTGATGCCGAGATGCGCACCGATTTTCTCGGCCCGGTAAAACATGATGCCCATTCCTTTTCCCCTGTTGCTGAGCTGCTTGCTTTCAGGCGGTGGCCAGACAAATCCCGGCCCAGCGTCTTTCAAGGTCAGGGTGACGCCGGTTGCGTCGGGTTCGGTGAGGGGGGTGGCTGTGAACTCGATGCAGTGGGTCTTGGCGTATTTGATAGAGTTATCGAAGGCCTCCAACAGAAGCATTTGCAAGTGCAGCGCATGCTGGCTGCTCCAATGCTCGAAGATGGGTAGGGGATCCACATGCCACTGCAGTCGTACACCCATGGCGTCGATGCGGGGGGCGAGTCGGTAGCGCACCGAGGCAATGATGGATTCCAGGTTGCCGTCGCTTTCCTCCAGGGCGTCGACTGTCAGTTTGAGTTGTTCAAGGGTTTTGCGCAGGTGGGGCACCATGTCTGAACTGTTTGCGCCTTGCTGTTGCGCCATGTCCAGCGTGCTGCTGAGTTGGCTGCCAACGCCGTCGTGCAGATCGTGAATCAGGCGCAGGCGCTCCTGGGCGGCGCCGTCGATCAGGTGCTGCCGATGGGAGGCTTCAAAGGCTTCCGCCAACTCGGTTGGGCGATGGGGAAGTGGTTGCCGCAATACCCTGGCAGCGGTGCTGAGCATGAGGTTGGCGTGCACAACGCGGTCGAGCATTGATTTTGCAAAGCTGATGCCCACAAACACCCAGACCAGGCGCAGCAGGTTGATGTGTTCGTAAGCGCTTTTGGACAGGGTGAAGATGAACAGCTCGATCGTGACCAGCACCACGACGACAGTGAAAGTGACCAGAACGTGGATTGAGTTCTTGTCTTGCGATGCCGCCAGGGCACGGGCATTCAGATAAGCCAGGTGGACAAGTGCTGCCGCGATGGGCAGAAGCAGGATGCCCATCAGGTACCTGTTGGCAGTCAGGCTGCAAAGCACGATAGAGGCTGCAGCCATAGGCATCAGGTAAGCTCCGTTGGCGAAATTGCTTCTTTGGCTGGAGGGCTGCAGGCTGTACAGGTAGAGGCATAAACCGGCGCCGCCGATGAATATGGGGCTGATGAACGTCAATACCTGCCACAGCGCCTGATTCAGTGGCGGGTCGGGAACAATCATCCGGGCCGACAGGATGGTCCAGCATAGTTCTGAAAGGCAGTAGTAAAGAATGCCAGCCTCTCGCTGTTGAGCCCAGAGACCGAAAGAGAACAGGGTCAGCAGGGCACTGATGGCCGTGGCGATCCAGCGCGAATCGATGTCCCAGAATTTTCGCAACAGGTAGGTGGATCGCAGTTCTTTGGCCTGACCCAGGGTGACGCGAGACAGACCCGCGTTGGTCATCTGTTCAGCAGACAGGGTGATCCGCACGTTCAAGCTGTCAGCCTGCAACATGGGCGGGATTCTGAGAAGCCTCGGGCCGCTGACATGAGTCCCGCTGACAGGTTCTTCGATCAGATCGCTGTCCAGGTCATGCCCGTTGAGGGTGATGGCATGGTGGTTGCCGATGCGTGGTATGTAAATGCTGTCGATCTGGCCATCACGGTTGTCTACGGTGCCCAGGTCAAATACGGCAATGCCGCTTTTGCCGGGTTCCTTGAAATCCCAGTAGTAGGGCAGGGCGACAGTTTTTTGCACATGACCCTGAGTTTTGTACTGAATGTTGACGCTGGCGGTGTCCAGGATGATGGCTTGTTGCGCATGGGCTAGAAGGGGCCCGAACAACAACATGCCAACCAGCAGCCATTGCGAGGCATAGATGGGTATGGCGGCGCTGTGTTTGATTTCAATCCCATTGCGCCCATCGTTTGCTTTCTGGCGTGCCATGTCGGGCTTAGTGTCGTCAGCGGTCAGGGCGCATCAATTGCGCAGGGAGCCAACCCATTTTGGCGGCTTCAAACACGGCTTCGCTGCGGCTGCGCACGGCAAGCTTTTGGTAGATCTGCTTGATGTAGGTGCGCACAGTGTTGAGAGATATGGTCAAGTGCCCCGATATCTCCTGGTACGAATAGCCACGGGCGATCAGGTTCAAGACCTCGGCCTCACGGCTGCTGAGGCCTGTTTCGTCAGGCGTGGAGCGTGCTGTTGTTCCAGATGACTGGGAGGGGGCGCTTTGCTGACGAAGCAGCGAAAACAGCTTTCGGCCAATGCGGGGGCTGATGGGTGAACCGCCTTGTCGCAGTTCTGAAATGAAGCGCGAGATGTCCGGATCGAAAGCGTCTTTCGGTATGTAGCCCTGAGCACCGGCCTCAAGGCAACGGATGATATTGGCGTCATCGCCGAAACGGGTGATGACCAGAATTTCACACTGAGGGTGGCGTTGTTTGCAGTAGGTAATCAGCTCAATGCCATGCCCATCGGGTAGGCCAAGATCGAGAAGCAATATGTCTGGGGCGTTGGTTGCAAGAGCGAGCCGACTGGGCTGGATCCGGTCAAAGCTGCCAATGCATCGAAGGTCCGGCTGGCAGTTGATGGCGGCTTCAACATAGCGTCTGATGCCGGGATCATCTTCTACGACCATGATCCTCAGCGGCGGCTGAATGGCTTTTGGCGTGGACATTGCAAAAACTTCGTGTTCTTGGCATTTACTGATCTTCCAACAGGCACCCAGGAAGACCCCCCTACAAATCTCCAGTGATGGGCTGCTTGGATCAGAATTCCGCAGAGGTGTCGCCGTGACAGCAACAACAACCCACTGCAATGAGAATTCCGGCAATACAGAATGTGAAATTTGTAACAGTGAGATTAACTGATTTCCGCAGAATGGTGAAGTTTGCTTGGGCCATCACCAATGATGGGCTTGGGCGGATGCATGAACTGGGTGTGGCGCCTGGTTGTCTTGCTGTGCATACAGCGCTCTGCGCCCTTGTCGACCCCACTGGGTGTGCCGTTCCTGCGGGTGGCTGGTTTGGAGAAGGGGCGCGCAGATCGGGTTGGCGTTGACGGTGAGCATTCGATCAGGCGCTGCGCAAGCAGGGTAGGCCCGGGGCAGGCCCCGGTGGGCTGGGTGGGCGCGAGATTCAGGTTCGGCACAAGCCCCCACCGTCATTTGGATTTTGCGACAAGCGGTGTCTTATGATTCAGGTGGTAAAGGTGCTCACACAGAAGCGCTTGCGCAGCCACCGGGGGCCTCTCAGGGCGCTGCTTGATCAGGGACACGGGGTTTCTCTTTGCCAACCCGCCAGTTTGCAGGCCGCCGAGCCGGGTGTTCCCCGGCAGGTGGGCATGAAGCCTGCTTGCTGCGGCGAGGTCGTTTGTAGCCGAGGTTGCTGTGCGCTTCATGATGTCTTTTACCCCTGGCCGCTCAAGTGTCGCCGCCGTGCTGCTGGCCCTGGCCACTTTCAATGCCCAGGCCGCCGGTGTGCTGGATCGCATCAAGGCGGGCGGGCACCTGGTGCTGGCGCACCGCGATGCGTCCATTCCGTTTTCTTACCTCGATGCCGATGGCAAGCCGGTGGGTTATGCCATCGACTTGTGCTTGCGGCTGGCGGAGGTGATTCGCAAAAAGGCCGGTGTGCGCGACCTGCCGATCGACTATGTGAAGGTGACCGCGGCCGACCGCATGGATGTGATTGCGCAAGGCAAGGCCGACCTGGAGTGCGGCTCGACGACCAACAATGCAGAACGTCGCGAGAAGGTGGCGTTCACGGTGCCGCATTTCATCGTGGGGGCGCGGATTTTGGTGCGGGCCAACAGCACGGTCACGCGGTTGGAAGACCTGTCGGGCAAGACGGTGGTTTCTACCCGTGGTACCACACCGCTCAAGGTGATGGACCAGCTGAACCGGCAGCATCTGCTGAACCTGAAGATCACCGAGGCCTCCGACCACCAGCAGGCGCTGCAGATGGTGGCGCAGGGCAAGGCCGATGCCTTTGTGATGGACGATGTGCTGCTGTTTGGCCTGGTGGCCAGCAGCCCCACGCCGGCCGACTTCAAGGTGGTGGGCCGTTACCTGACCACCGAGCCGCTGGCCATCATGCTGCCCAAGGGCGATGTGGCGCTGAAGCAGTTGGTGGATGAGGAGATGAAGCGCCTGATCGTCAGCCGCGACATCTACCCGGTGTATGAGCGCTGGTTCATGCGCCCGATCCCGCCCGGCAATGTGGCGCTGAACCTGCCGGTGAGCTATTTGCTGAAGGATTTTTGGAAGTACCCGACGGATCAGGTTCCGTTCTGAGCCGCTTGCACCGCCTGAAGGGCTGAGATCCGTCAATCACGTCAATCACGTCAGCCGCGGTACCTGGCGTGGGCTGGGCGCGCCGTTGGCGTGGTTCAGCCGCAAGTTGCTGTCCAAGGGTGGGTGTCCTTGGTCTGCCAGTTTGAAGGCACTCACGGCCTGCACCATGCGGGCGGCCTGGCGGTTCAGGCTGTCGGCAGCGGCGGCAGCCTCTTCGACCAGGGCAGCGTTTTGCTGGGTGACCGAATCAAGCTCGCCCAGGGCGTGGTTGACTTGGTCGATGCCGCCGGTCTGGCTGTCGGCCGAGACGCTGATCTGGTGAATCATTTCTGCCACACCGCGCACTTGGGCCACGATGCTCTGGATGGACGTGCCCGCTTCGGTCACCAGGCGGCTGCCCAGTTCAACGCGTTCTGCGCTGGCCGTGATCAGGCTTTTGATCTCACGGGCCGCCTCAGCCGATCGCCCGGCCAAGCTGCGCACTTCGCTGGCCACGACGGCAAAGCCTCGGCCTTGTTCTCCGGCGCGGGCTGCTTCAACCGCGGCATTGAGCGCCAGGATGTTGGTCTGAAACGCAATGCCGTCGATGACGCCAATGATGTCGGCGATTTTGCGTGAGGCGTGGCTGATTTCGTCCATGGTGGCCACCACGCGGCCCACGACCTCGCCTCCTTGTTCGGCCGACTGGCTGGCTGTGCCGGCCATTTCATTGGCCTGGCGGGCGGTGTGGGCGTTGGATTTGACCGCGTTGCCCAGGTCTTGCATGGAGCTTGCGGTCTCTTCGAGGTTGCTGGCCTGGGCTTCGGTTCGGTGGGACAGGTCGGCGTTGCCTGAAGCGATTTCGTGGGTGCCGTCAGAGATCGATTCGGCGCCTGCGCGCACTTCGCGGACCATGCGGGCGAGCCCGTCGCGCATGTCTTGCAGGCTGGCGAGCATGCGGGCGCCTTCGTCGCGGCCGCTCACTTCAATGGGGCTGGTCAGGTCGCCGGCAGCAACCTGGCCAATGGCTTGCATGGCGACTTGCAGCGGTTGCGTGATGCTGATGGTGAGGCGCCAGGCGAGCAGGGCGGCTATGCCGAGCACGATCACGCCGGCGACCACGATCACGGTCACGGTGGCCTGGTTGCTCGCATTGGTCTGTTCGGTCACCTCCGTGGTGTGCAGTTTTTGCAGGGCAATGAAGTCGCCCAGCTCTGCCGTGGCTTTGAGCAACAGCGGGTCGATCTTGCCGGTGATGATGTTGCCCGCCTGCTCGGTGTTGAACTGGGCGGCCAGGTCGACAGCTTCTTTGAAATGCGTGTCCATCTGACGGTCGATCTCCATCAGGCGGCCGAAGATCTCGCGCTCACGGGGGCTGAGGCTGTTGGCTTCCAGTTTGGCCTTGGCGGCCAGGTAGGCTGCGCGTTGGTTCTTGGCCTCGGCTTCGTCGCTTTGGACGGCTTCCACTTTGGTCTGCAGGCCCATGTTGCGCACCGATACCGCGCTGCTCAGCAGGGCCCGGCGCATGTCTTGCGCCAAGTCCTCACGCATGGAGGCACTGGACAGGGTTTGCAGCAAGGCGTCGCGGCTGACGCTGTTGCTGATCAAGGCACCTGCCAGCAGAACCGCCAAAGCGCCCAGAATGAGCGCAAAGCCCAAGCCCAGGCGTGTGCCCGTTTTGATGTCGCGCAAATTCATCGTGCGTTCCCCATGAAATACAAGGCCTGTTGCTGCAGAGTGCGGAGCAGGCCGCGCTCGGTGGTTGAAAATCAGTTTTTGTAAATGCCGCAACCCACCAAGGTGTCGCCCAGGCGCTCCAGGTACATGGCTTTGTTTTCGATTTTCTGGGTGACTGGGTTCAGAAACTTATAGCCCTCGACCCAGCCCTTGCCTTTTGTTTTGGCCAGATCAACAAACATCTGGATCAGGGGTTTGCCGTCCGGGTCTTTCAAACCGATCAGGTCTTTGCCGACCAGTTTGGGGTTGGCCCCTTGTGCGAGATTCTTGCCATTGAGGTCATACACCACGATGTACAGGTCACGGTCTTTGAAAGACTTGCCGTTGGTGAATTCTTCATACGATTTCTCGGGGCCATTGGCCTTGATATAGGTCACGGCTTTTTTGACCATGGCCTCAGCCTCGGCCGCTGTGCCCTGGTCGGCCGCTTGGGCCAAACCAAACGATGCAACGCCCAGCATCAAGACCAAAAACTGGCGCTTTGTTGTTGCGAAAAATGTCATGGAAGCCTCTTTTGGAAGTAAAAAAAGCAATTTCTTGCAACGAGATGATATATCGCGCAAGCGATGACATTGGATGCAACCCAGTGATGGCGTCAGATTAAATGCGGGGTGTGGGGTGAGGACAGAAGTTTGATTTTTCCAAAATGCGTCAATGAGACTTGGTATTTATTGATTTTCATTTTTCAGCTGAGTCAGGTTGCAGGCAACCTACCTATTTTTTAAAAATTGAGTGCGCAGTGATCTTGTAAATGCTGGTTAGCCCCAGCATGAGGGCATTCAAAATGCCGCTGGCACGCACCGACACTTGTAAGGTCTCGCGCCCTGTCGGTCAGCATGGGCACGATCTGGGTGCACTTGGAGCGCGTCAGTCAAGATGAGCGGCCGGCCTTGGGGCATCATTTGACGGCGAAGAGTTCGATCCAGGTGGGCCCGCAGGGCCGAGCACTGAGCAGCATCGTGGCGTGGCGTGGCGCACCGTGAGGCGTCCGTCCATGTCGTTTCTTACCCATCGATGCCGACGCCAAGCCGGTGGGCTATGTCATTGACGGGTGCTTGCGGCTGGCGGAAGTGATCCACAAAAAGGCCGGTGTGCGCGACCTGCCGATCGACGATGTGAAGGTGACGGCGGCCGACCGCATGGATGTGATTGCGCAAGACAAGGCCAACTTGGTGTGCGACTCGACCACCCACCATGCAGAGCGTCGCGAGAAGGTGGCGTTCACGGTGCCGCATTTCATCGTGGGGGCGCGGATTTTGGTGCGGGCCAACAGCACGGTCACGCGGCTGGAAGACCTGTCGAACAAGACGGGGGGTCCTGCCGGGGGCGCATTCCGAGCGGGGGATGAGCGGTTTTTTGTTGTCCGCCGGAGGCGGGAGCAAAAATTTTTTTCTAATTAATAGCCTTGTTCAATGCACCAAAAACAGAATTGGCAGCAGATTTCTGTCGCTGGTTCGGGCATTGAGACGACAATTTCAGAGAATTCTCCCCAACTTGGTGAATCCGTGCAGCAACTTCATCAGATCATTCAGTTTCACCACTTTGTTGCTCCGCACAAAAAAGTTGTTCCAATGAACGGCTTTTGCTAGACTGGCAGCACTTTCAACCAAAGCAGAGAGGTCACTATGAACAGTTTCACCAAGAAGGCTGTGGTCGCACTGGGCATCGCAGCCCTCGGCTTCGCAGCAAACGCTCAATTCGCTCCGGGCCAAACCGGCACTGCGCTGGCCGATCAGGTTCGCTCGGCGCTGGCGACCAGCAGCCTGGCAGACGTTGTCCAAGCCGCCCTTGCCGCAGGCGTTTCGCCCGCCGCTCTGGCTGTCGAACTGGTCGCTCAAGGCCAATCGGCAACGGCTGTTACTACCGCCGTGCTGACAGTGTCTCCGTCGTCTGCCAACGCTGTGGTGGCCGCACTGACCCTCGGCGCATCTGACACCGACAAAGCTTCCATCATCACCGCCGCCAAGAGCGTGCGTGGTGTGGACGTCGCTTCGCTGGACACCGCAACGGGTGCAGGTGGTGGCAACACCGGTGGCGGCACCGGTGCTGGCGGCGGTGGCAGCAGCTTCGGTTCCTCGGCCGGTTCCACCTTTGGTGGTGGCGGCGGCGGTGGCGCAAGCCGCAGCTGATTGACTGCATAAAATCCCCGAAATGGCAGCTGCGCGCTGCCATTTTTTTTAGTCAGCCGGTTCGGATCAGGGATGGCGCGAATCAAAAAGAGCACAAATCGCGGGGTGCGCAGCAGCCATCAAGGCGGCACCACCGTTGTCAGGGATGGATGGATTTTTGGCGGCCTGATCGCCTTGTTATTCTGGGCGCCTTTGCCTTTGGGCAGCAACCGCACGTTTGCCGTGGGCATTCTGGTGCTGTGGGTGGCCTTGCTGTTGCTGGGGGCGGTGTGGGCATGGCGGCACCAGGCCGACCAGGCTTGGCAGCGCCTGTACGCCTTCCGGTGGCCTCTGGGGGTGTTGGCCCTGTTTGTCTTGCTGGTCTGGTTTCAGACCTGGGAGCTGCCGTCGGCCTGGCTGCAGCTCATATCACCCGAGACCTGGCGGGTGCAGGATGGGGTGGCGCCGTTTCGTATTTCGCTGGACGTGTTTCAGACCCGCATTTACGCGTCGCTTTCAACCGGGTACTTTTTTGCTTTTCTGCTGGTGTTGCTGACGGTGCGCGACCGCGCCCGGCTGGACACCCTGGCCATGGCCTTGGTGGTGGCGGGCGTGGTGCAGGCGGTGATTGGCGTGATGCTGTTCTCGGCCGGGGCGCATTACCAGATCTATTTCTTTGAGGTGATTCACGACCGCGTGAAGGGCACTTTTGGCTACCACAACCATTTTGCGGGTTACATGGAGCTTTGCCTGTCCGTGGGGGTGGGCCTGATGCTGGCCCGCCTGGGCAATGAGCGGCAGCAGGGTTCGGGCTGGAAGCACCGGCTGGCGCGCATGATGCAGTTTGTGCTCAGCCCCAAGATGCGCCTGCGCCTGCTGCTGGTGGTGATGGTGATCGCGCTGGTGCTGACCCGTTCGCGCATGGGCAATGCCGGCTTTTTTGCCGCCTTGTTGGTGGTGGGGGTGATCACGCTGGCGCTCACGCGGCGTTCGGCTCCGGCCATGGTCACGCTGATCATCAGCCTGATCATTGTGGACGTGGTGGTGGTGGGGTCGTGGGTGGGGCTGGACAAAGTGGTGCACCGGGTGCAGGAAACCGCGGTGACCGATCAGGCCGGTGGAACCGAAGAGTCGATAGAAGCGCGCCAGGATGCGGCCATGCATGCGCTGGATTTGGCGCGGGCGTTTCCGGTGTTTGGCACCGGGGGCGGCAGTTTTTACGGCAGCTATATCCGTTATCGCACGCCCCGTCCCTACTATTTTGACCATGCTCATAATGACTACATCGAGCTGGCCTGCGATTATGGTTTGGTGGGCTTGGGTATTTTGGGCAGCTTTGTGCTGATGACTTTTGGGGTGGCTGCACGCACCATGGCGCGCCGGCGCACCTCGTTGCCGCGCGGTATTGCCTTTGGGGTGATGATGGCCATCACCGCGCTGGCCATTCACAGCTGGGTCGATTTCAATTTGCAATTGCCGGCCAACGTGCTCACCTTGATGGTGATCATGGCCATGGGGTGGGTGGCGCACGCGCTGCCCTCGGGGCGACATCAATCAGGTGACGAAGGGGAGCAGGCATGACTTTGCGTCGTCAGATTCTGGCTGTGATTTCGTTGGTGTTTCTGGGCATTTTGGCGGGCTTGCTGGTGTTCAGTGTGCGCGGCACGCGCGATTACCTGGAGCAGCAACTGGCCTCGCATGCGCAGGATGCGGCGACGGCTTTGTCGCTGCCCCTGGCGCAGTCGATGGGGCGCGACGACATGGTGCTGGTCGAGTTGAATGTGGCCAGTGTGTTCGACCGCGGGTTTTTCAAGCGCATTGTGGTCACCGATGCCAAGGGCAAGGTGCTGGTGGAGCGGGAGCTGCCCGAGAAGGTGGCCGAGGTGCCGCAGTGGTTCACCCGGGCGTTTCCTCTGGCGTCGCCGGGGGGCGAGGCGTTTGTGTCGTCGGGCTGGCGCCAGTTGGGCAAGGTGATCGTGCAAAGCCAGCCCGAATACGCTTACCAATACCTCTGGAAGTCGGCCCGAGAAGTGGCGCTGTGGGTGTTTTTGGCCTACTTGGTGGCCTTGTTTTTGTCGCACCTGTTGCTGCAGATCATCCTGAACCCGCTGTACGCCATCGAGCGCTCGGCCCGGGCCATCCAGGAGCGGCGTTTCGAGCAGATCGTGACCCAGCCCGCAGCGCGTGAGCTGGCCCGGGTGGTGCGTGCCATGAACGACATGGCCAGGCGCATTGCCGAGATCCTGGACGCAGAAACGGCCAAGGTGGAGGGCTTTCGCAAGCAGGTTTTGCACGATGAGCTGACGGGCCTGGACAACCGGCGCAGTTTTGACCTGCACCTGGGCGAGTTGCTGTCGGGGCCCGAGCCGCACATCCATGGCGTGCTGGTGGGCCTGGAGTTGAACGGCCTCAAAGACCTGAACACCGGCGGCGGCTACCTGCGCGGCAATGCCTTGCTGCAGTCGGTGGCCCGGATCAGCGCCGAGGTGTTGCAGGGGCATGCCCGCATTTCAGCTCGGTTGAGCGGTGCCAGCTTTGGTTTTGTGTTGGTGGATGTGGGGTTTGAGGAAGGGCGCCATCTGGCGCACCAGTTGCTGGCCGGCCTGCACGAGGTGCTGGCTGACGTAGAAGACGCTGGCGTGTCGTGCAGCGTGGGGGCGGTGCCTTTCAACCCCGGCGAGCAGAAGAGCCATCTGATGGCCCGGCTGGATCTGGCCATCGAGGCGGCGCGCCAACAGGGCCGCAACTCGGTGTTTGCCAGCAACCACTTGGGCACCGATCTGGACGCCTTGGGCTCCGAGCGCTGGCGTGCGCTGATTCAGCATGCCCTGAACGACAACCGTTGGCGCCTGCTGGCCCAGCCGGTGGTGTTTCTGGACGATCGGCGCTTGTTGCACCAGGAGCTGATGGTGCGACTGCTTGACGAGCACAACGGCCTGGTGCCGGCCGCCAGCTTTGTGCCCATGGCCATGCGCCACAAGCTGATGCCCGAGGTGGACCGCGCGGTGGTGTTGTTGGCGGTGGCCCGTTTGCGCGGCCATGGTGCCCCGGCCATGCCGATGGCCATCAATGTGTCGCTGCAAAGCGTGCGGCAGCGCAGTTTTGTGGATTGGCTGCGCGGTGTGCTGCGTGAGCAAGGCCAGCAGGCCAAGCTGTTGTCGTTTGAGCTGACGTGCTTTGGCTGCTCGCAAGACATCGAGGCGGCGCGGGCCTTTGCGTCGATGGTGCGTGAGCAGGGGGCTCGCTTTGGTATTGACCGCCTGGGCCTGGATGCGCTGTCCACCCGCGTGCTGCGCCAGGTGCCGCCCGATTACGTGAAGCTCGACAGCGCCTTGATCCATGAGGTGGAGGGCGAAGAGGTGTCTGGTGACTGGGTGAATGCCATTGCGGCCCTGGCCCGTTCGATGGACGTGCAGATCGTGGCACAAGGCATCGAATCCGAGATGGATGCCCAGCGTCTGGTGGGCATTTACGATGCGGGGCAGGGCTACTTCTTTGGCAAGCCCGAGCCGGTTTGATAAAGAAAAAGGGATGGAATCATGATTTTGTTGACGGGTGGTGCGGGCTACATTGCCAGCCACACGGGTGTGGCCCTGGCCCTGGCAGGCATACCGTATGTGGTGCTCGACAATTTTTGCAACAGCGTGCCGGCCGTGCTGGAGCGCATGCATGAGGTGGGGGGGCTCAAGCCTACCCTGGTGCAGGGCGATGTGCGTGATGCGGCCACACTCGATGCGCTGTTTGCCCGCTACCCGATCCAGGGTGTGATCCATTTTGCGGGCCTCAAGGCGGTGGGTGAGTCGGTGGCCGAGCCGGCCTTGTATTACGAGAACAATGTGTCGGGTTCGGTGACCCTGATCCGGGCCATGCAACGCGCAGGCGTGAAGACCCTGGTGTTTTCGTCGTCGGCCACGGTGTATGGCAACAGCGATGCCTCGCCACTGCCCGAGTCGGCGCCTTTGGCCCCCATCAACCCCTACGGCCAGAGCAAGCTGATGGTCGAATACATCTTGCGCGACGTGGCCGCCGCCAACCCCGATTGGCGGGTGGCCTGCCTGCGCTACTTCAACCCGGTGGGGGCGCACATCAGCGGCCTGCTGGGTGAAGACCCGCGGGGCGTGCCGGGCAACCTGATGCCGTTCATTGGGCAGGTGGCCGTGGGGCGCCGACCGCAACTGAGCGTTTTTGGCAACGATTACCCCACCCCTGATGGCACCGGGGTGCGTGACTACATCCATGTGATGGACCTGGCCGATGGCCACCTGGCCGCCCTGCGTTATCTGCAGGGCGATCTGACGGGCCGCAACTGCCTGATGGCCAACCTGGGCACGGGGCAGGGCATTTCGGTACTGCAGATGGTGCAGGCTTTCGAGCAGTACACGGGGCAGAAAATACCGTTCGAGGTGGCACCGCGCCGCGCTGGCGACCTGGCCAGCTACTACGCCGACCCCAGCCTGGCCAACCGCGTGTTGGGTTGGAAGGCGCAGCGGGGCCTGAAAGAAATGTGTGAAGACAGCTGGCGCTGGCAGCATCGCAACCCGATGGGGTACGCCCAAGCCTGATGGGCTTGGCGCCGGGCGCGGCGCCAAGCGCATGCACCGTGCCAGCCGGGTGATGGACAGGCCCCGGGTGATGATTCAATGAATCATTTATGGCTTTTCGAGAAGTAATTGACGTTACTGGGGTAGTGCGCCCGCAAACCTGACGCATCATCGTCTGCATGGCAGACTTTCAAATCTCGTTGGAAATCCTCGCCTTCAGTCTGCTGTGCACCTTTGTGGCTCTGGGCTTGTTGTTGCGGGAGCGTTGGCGTTCCAGGCGCATCCGGGCGAAGTTGGCGACGGTGTCTGAAGAAATGGATGCCCTTTCGCTGTACGACAACAACACGGGTTTGCTCAACCGGCATGGCATCGAGACTGCGCTGGGTCATTGGACTGTGCGGGCGGATCGAGACGGCAGCGCCTTTTGTGCTGTGTTTCTGAGCATCGATGAGTTCAAGTCGCACAACCAGGCCTTTGGCCAGGAGTTTGGTGACCAGCTGATCAAGCTGAGCGCGCAGCGACTGGAGGCCCTGCTTCCCGAGGGCGCCGATCTGAGTTGTTTCAACGACGGTGAATTTGTGCTGCTGTTGTCGGGCAATGGGAGCGTGGGCCTGGAGACCGCGCGCCTGCTGCTGGACCGATTTGCCCAGCCACTGTCGCACGACCATGGCACCACCGTGCTGACCTGCTCGATCGGTGTGTCGATCTACCCCGAACATGGCGGCCGTTCGCGCCTGCTGGTGAACGCATCGATTGCGGCGCGGCAGATGAGCCGCCAGGGGGGCGGTGATTTCTGCCTGTACGACCCCCAGATGAGTGCCGATCTGCGCGAGCAGACCCTGTTGGTGGCCGATTTGCGCCAGGCCATCGAACAAGGGCAACTGGAGCTTTACTTTCAACCCAAGGTGGACGCCCGCACCCTGCACATCACCGCGGCCGAGGCCCTGTTGCGCTGGCATCACCCCACGCGGGGACATGTGAGCCCGGCAGTGTTCATCCCGCTGGCCGAGCGCAACGGCCTGATCGGCACCATTGGCAACTGGGTGATCGAAGAGGCCTGCCGCGTGGCGGGGCATTGGCGCGAGTTGGGGCTGCGCATGCGTGTGGCCGTCAATATCTCGGGCTACCAGATGCGGCAGGACGACCTGGTGGAACGCATTCAGGAGGCGCTGCACCGCTACCACCTGCAGCCAGGTCGCTTCACCTGCGAGATCACCGAATCGGTGGCCATGGAAGACACCAAAGGCACGCAGCAGACCTTTGAAAAAATGCGCTCCATCGGCTTGCATGTGTCGATCGACGACTTTGGCACCGGCTACTCGAGCCTGGCCACGCTGCGCCGCTTGCCAGCCTCGGAGCTCAAGGTCGACCGGGCCTTTGTGTCTGATCTGGCGGAGAGCGAAGATGCCCGCTCGATTGCGAACTCGATCATCGGCTTGGCCAAGGCCCTGAACCTCAAGGTGGTGGCCGAAGGGGTGGAAACCCAGCAGCAGTGCGACTGGCTGATGCAAATGGGCTGCGATGAATTGCAGGGCTACCTGTTCTCGCGCCCGATTCCGGCCGCCGAGATGGAGCGACTGGCCTTGGCGGCCCCCAGCGAACGGCGCGGGCCGGGCTTCAGCGACTCGCTGTTCAATGCCACGGTGGTGGCCGATCTGGCAGAGCTTTCCGACTTGCCCCACCTGGGCGCCGGCATGCGCTGAGCGAAGGCCCTGCCAGGCTCAATCAAAAGCCCAGGCTCCCAGGGCACTGGGGCCTACCGCGCCGCGCCACAGGCTGCGGCCCGGCCCATCAGAGCCAGCCCCGCTGGCCACCATCAGGGGCAGCAGGTGTTCCTCGCGCGGGTGCGATGCCAGGCCGCCCGGGGCTCGGCGCCATTGCGCCAGTTGCTCGGTGCGCTGGGCCCGGGTGCCTTGCAGGGCGCTGTCCAGCCAGTCGTGAAAATCGTGCGACAGGGGGGCCGCCTGGGCGAACTGGCGCAGGTTGTGATAGCTCATGCCTGAGCCGACGATCAGCACGCCTTCGTCGCGCAAGGGGCTGAGGGCGGCCCCCAGTTGGCAGTGCAGGGCGGGGTCGAGGCTGGCTTGCAGCGACATGGCCACCACAGGTACGTCGGCTTGTGGGTACATCACCTTGAGCGGGATGAACACGCCATGATCCCAGCCGTAGTCGGCATCGACCTGGGCGGGCAGGCCGGCGGCCAGCAACAGTTCACTGGCCCGCTGCGCCAGCGCCGGCAGACCGGGTGCCGGATACTGCAGTGCGTAGGTCTCAGGCGGAAAGCCGTAGTAGTCGTAGATCAGGCCGGGGTGGGCACCGCCGGTGAAACTGGGCACCTCGGCTTCCCAGTGGGCGGTGATGATCAGGATGGCCTGGGGGCGGGCGGGCAGCAGGCTGTCGACGCTGCGCAGAAAGTCTTCTGTGGCCTGGTAGCGCTCTTTGCGCTCACCGGTCATGAAAAACGAGGGGCCACCGCCGTGGGGCAGGAACAAGGCGGGCATGCGCAGGAAGGGCGGGGAGGTCGGGGAGGTCAAGCGGGCTCCGATGGGGTTCAGGGGTGCGCCCGGATGTTACCCCTGCACATCACCCCCTGCAGCCCACGGCCATCGGTGCCGCCCGAGGCGGGCAGGGGGCCATCCCCCTTATAATTTTGGACATTTTTCGTCAATATCAGCCCGAGCCGGGGCGAAGGAATCAGATAATGAGCCAGACCACCCAAGATTATCCGCAGGACGCCGACGCATTCAAGCGCATTGTCAGCGATTATCAAGCCACTGCGGCCTATAAAAATCCGATTTTGTTTGCGGTGGGGCGTCAGGTTTATACAGCCAATCGCACGCTGGCCTCGGTGCGTTATCCGGTGGTGAATGGCCCGGGCCAGAATACTGGCAGCGCCGCCATTTTGATGAAGGTTTTGGGCATTGAGCCCACCGGTGTGCAGAACGTGGTGCTGAGCGCTGCACAGCTGGCTGAGGCCCTGCGCTATTTCGCCCCATTCGTGAACGACGGCAAGCAGCACCCCAACCTGGTGGCGCTGCAGCAGGCGGCGGCCCAACTGGCCGCAGCCCCGGCGGGTGCGGTTTCTGAAATCGTGGCCACGTTCATCTTCGACGATATCGAGCCGCAAGGCGTTGAAGACAGCACCCTGAAGCTTTATGGCCTGAGCAATCGCCATTTCAAGCCGAATCAATTGAACCTGACCAAGATTTTCACCAAGTTCCCGAATGTGGCCTGGGTGGGTGATGTTCCGATGGACGCGGCTGAAATCGATCAGGCTTTGTTGGGTGCTGCATTCGGCAACACCGAATTTGCGCCGCACATGGTCGACAAGTTCCCGCTGTATGTGCACCGCATCAATGCCGTGAAAATGGGCGTGCGCATCACCGACCAGCACAAGGTGCGTCTGGGCGCCTACCTGGGCGAGGGCACGACCCTGATGCCGGGTGCCAGCTACATCAACTTCAACGCCGGCACCGAAGGCCCGTCGATGGTCGAAGGCCGCATCAGCTCGTCGGTGTTCGTGGGCGCGGGCACCGACCTGGGTGGTGGTGCTTCCACCCTGGGCGTCCTCTCGGGCGGCAACAACACGCCAATCTCGGTGGGCCGCAACTGCCTGCTGGAGGTGAACTCGGCTCTGGGCATTCCGGTGGGCGACGCTGTGATCCTGGCCGCTGAAGTGGCCTTGATGGCCTCGTCGCTGGTGAAGGTGGACATTGAAGGCCACCCGCTGAACGGCAAGACCGTGAAGGCCATCGAGTTGGTGGGCATCAATGCCGTGACCTTCCGCCGCCACAACCAGACCGGTGGCCTGGAAGTGGTGCGCACCCGCCGCAACATCGATTTCGCCAAGAAGCTCGACAACGGCGAAGACATCCTGAACGGCGATCTGCACAAGAATTGAGGGCTTGCTGAGGCGGCGGGCCCTTGTTAAGAGCCTGCCATCCGAGCCCAACCCACCCAGCCCGCCTGCGTTTGCGCAGAGCGGGCTTTTTTTGCGCGCCAATCCTGGCGCGGCACCGTGGCGCTTCAGCGCGGCTTGGGCCCAGCCCGGGGTGTCAGGGCGCCGTGAATGAGAACTGGCAGCGCAGGTTTTCCGGGGCGCCCAGCTCGGGGCGTTGCAAGCCGACGAGGCTGCGCAGCTGCAACAGCCGGGTGCCGAGCAGGCCATCCGATGCGTCGCCGCTGGCCTTCACCTGGCAGTTCTGCCTGGGCTCCAGCGCGGTCATGGGCAGGGTGGCGGGCAGCTCAAGCCGCCAGACCTGGCCCGAATCGGTCTGCAAGGCCCACCACGAGAAAGGGGCGCTGCCCTTCAGCGTCAACAGGCCCACGCCCGACCAGGGGATGGCCGAATCTTGGCCTTCCCGTGCAGGCGACGGGCCTGGCGTGGTGGTGGATCCCGGGCTGGCACAAGCCGCCAGGCCCAAGCTACAGCCCAGGCTCAGAACCAGGCGCAGCGCGGTGGTGCGGTGCGTCATGTCAGCGGATCACCAGCGTCAGGGTGCTGCCGGCGGGCACGATCACGTTGTTGCGCACATAGCTCACGGCGCCGGCCGCGAGGGTGTCAACGTTGTAATAGTGGCTGGTGGCCGTGAAGCCCGTGGCGCCGATGGGCGTCGCTTGGGTGGGCAGCTTGCTGGCGTACAGCGTGGTGTCCACCGCACCCAGGGTGTAGCTGCCATCGGTCTTGCTGGGCAGGCCGTAGCGGTCGATGGCCTGGGCCAGCGGCAACGGGGCGAACAGCGCCGCCCCGAAATGGGCGAAGTCATCTGCAAAGCCCGATCCACCGTTGGCCTTGATCAGGGCATCCAGGCAGGTGTGGCTGCCGTTGCTGGCGGTGCCGCCGTCGTTGCAGGTGGTGATCAGTTGCTGGTACACCGCCAGTCCGTAGCGACGATTGAGGTAGGCCCCAAAGGCGCCACCAATGGCGTAGTTGTTGGCCGACAGCGATGTCCAGTTGATGTAGGACGTGCCACCACCTGTTGCCATGTAGCTGGGTACCCGGATCGATGTGATCGGGTTGTAGCCAGCGTTGACCACCGGGGCCACGATGTCTTCGGTCATCATGGCCGATGTTTCCTCCAGCCAGGTGTCGTGGGCCGTGTCGCGGGCCACGGCGCGCTGGTAGAAATTGGTCATGTGGGTGGCTTCGTGCAGCAAGGACGAAATCGCATAAGCCCGCGACACCCGGATCTGATTGGCATTGATGAAAAACACCAGGGCCTGATTCGAGTTGACCGTCGAGGTGGCTGCCGTCTTCAGAAAGTTGTTCAGACCATAAAAGTAGCCGGCCCAACCCGTTTCATCGGGGGCATTGACGATGACGATGTTGATGTCTTGCAGGTTGCTGCCGTCCTGGATCAGTTGGCTGGCGTAGGCATTGGCCGCGGCCCCCCACACATCGCCCAGCAGGGCGCTCATGCGATCAAAGCCACCTGAGGCCCCACAGACGGCCGCTTGCATGGCGCTGATGTCGCTGGCGCTGGTGGAGCCCGCCAGCGTGGCGTTCGGGTCCAGCCAGAAGACCACGCCCCGCCCGGAGGGCAGGGTGCAGGTGGCGGCCGCGGTGGTGGCGTAGGGCACGGGGGCGGTCACGCTGTCGTAGAGGTCGTTCCAGGTGCGCGTTGCCCCGACAGCCGGGGTCGGGTTGGCCTGAGTGGCCCGCCCGGCGATGGGCGCTGCCTTGCCATTCGATTTGCCATTCGACAACAAAGCCGACAAGGCGCGGTTCTTGGCGAGCAGGTCGTTGTGGGAATGGGCCTCGGTATCGGTGCTGAGCAGGCGCTCTGCAACCGGCGCCGCCGATGTGGCACGGGTCACAGGACTGCTGAGTATCGGGCTGCTCAAGGTGCCCACGGACGGGCTTTGGGCCGTGGTCGTGGTGCCGGTGTTGGCAAAGACCAGGGTCGCCTGTTGCCCGGACTTCACCCCCGCGATGTTGATGTTGAGCACGGCGGGTGCGTTGTCGGGGTTGACGAAGCGCCAGGCCCCGACGCCGTTGCCCGAGTAGCTGCTGGGGCTGAGTGCACCACAATTGCTGCCGCTGCAATCCACACTGAGGGCATTGCTGGCCGCCGTGCCTGCAACGGCTTGCTGCCGCGTTGCGCTGGCACTGGCGCCATTGCTGTCTTGAACCGTCAGGCTCACCGAATAGGTGCCGGCGTTTGTGTAGGTATGGGTGACACGGCTGCCCGTTCCGGTGCTGCCATCGCCAAAGGCCCATTGGTAGCTCAGGGCCAGGCCCTTGGCACTGGTGGCGCTCCCCGTGAAGCTGACCGCCTGGCCCACCAAGGGCAAGGTGGACGAACTGCTGATGGTGGGCGTGGTCACGGCAGGGGTCAGGACCGTGATCTGCTGGCTGGTGGTCGTCGACTGGCTGGCCGTGTTGGTGGCCCTGACACTGAGGGTGTAGGTGCCAGCGGAGCTGAAGGTGTGGGTGACGTTGGCGCCGGTTGCGCCCTGGCCATCGCCGAAATCCCAGCTGTAGCCCAGGTTGAGACCCAGGGGGTCGGTGCTGCTGGCACTCAGGCTGGCGGGCGTGGTGGCGTAAATCGCCGCGCCGTTGTTGAGGGTCAGCTGGGGCGCGGAGGGGGCCGAGGACAGCACCTGGATGGGAAGGGTGCTGGTGGCCGAGACATTGGCCGTGTTGGTGGCGGTCAGTTTCAGGTTGTAGGTGCCTGCGGCGGCGAAAACGTGCGCCACGCTGGCCCCGCTCACAGCGGATGAACCATCGCCAAAATCCCAGGTGAAGCTGAGTGCGCGTCCGGCCGGGTCGGTGCTGCTGGCGGTGAACTTGACCGTATTTTGCGCGTAGGCCGCACTGCCGTTCGTGATGGCGACCGTGGGGGCTGACGGTGCACTGCTGGTGCTTTGACCGCCGGTGCCGATGTCGCTGCTACCGCCACTGCCCCCGCCGCAGGCACTCAGCCCGATCGCGAGCGCCCCTGCCAGGATCATCGGGCCGAGCGATCGACCCGGAGCCTTGAGACTCATGTAACAAACCCCCATTAAATTACACCCCTTTTACTTGATGGTCATTTTTAGCACTTGATCATAGTGACAAAAATGGGGTGCTCACCCAACCGTCCATACAGGGCAGGGGGGGGGCTTGTTCGGGCCCGTGGATCAGTACTCCGACGGATCCTGCATCAGCTCGTAGCCGACCTTGACGCCGATCACGGCGCTCATCTTGATCAAGGTCTTGTGGGCGCACTGCTTCATGAACTCGGCGTCGGCCGGGCCGGCGTTGTGGGCTTCCCACATCACCGAGATGTACTGGGCATCGCCCAGCTGGAGTTCGACCACGTAGCGCAGCACGGTGTAGTCCTCGGCCTCGGCGTCGCCGGTTTCGTCTTCGAGCAGTTCGAAGAAGGTGGCGATGCGGCAGGTGAAGCCGGTGCGTTCGTTGACGAACTCGGCATCCCACTCGGGTTCGCCAAAGCGTTCGATCCAGCTCTCCTGGTGGGCGGCGCCGAAGTTGAAGCCTTCGACGCAGCTGGTGAAGATCTCAGCCGGCGTGAGGCCGTTGACCAGGGGTTGGTCGAGGGGAATGGACTTGTCGGTGTCCCGGGTGTTGGGCATGGTGGCTCCAGAGTGGATGGTGCGGGCTGCGGTTGCAGCCCGACGGGGGGATTGTGGCCTGCCGGATGTGGCAGGTGTTTGACGGGCCGGTGGCCCGCCCGGCCTCAGCGGCGCTTGCCTTGCGTGGGCTTGGCTTGCAGCAAGGTGTCGATCTCGGCGTCCTTGCGCTCCCACAGATCACCCAGCCAGCGGTGGAAGGTGCCGCGGAATTCAGAATCCTTGTCGTAGTCGCCCTGGGCAAACTCGGGCGGAATGGCCACCTGGTGCACGCGCATGATCACGCGCGGGCAGCGCCCGCACAGGAACTCCCAGAAGCTGGGCACGCCAGCGGGGTAGACGATGGTGGCGTCGATCAGCGAGTGGAAGCGCTCGCCCATGGCATTGAGCGACATGGCCAGCGCGCCGGCCTTGGGCTTGAGCAGGTGGCGGTAGGGCGAGGAGGTGCGGCGGTGCTTCTCGGGCGTGAAGCGCGTGCCTTCGGCAAAGTTCATGATGCTGGTGGGCACCAGGGCGAACTTCTCGCAGGCCTTGCGGGTGGTTTCGCGGTCTTGGTCACGCAGGCCCGGGTTCTTGCGCAGGGCGTCGCGCGAGTGGCGTTTCATGAACGGAAAATCCAGCGCCCACCAGGCCAGGCCGATCACTGGCACGTAGATCAGTTGTTGCTTGATGAAGAACTTCAGCATCGGGATGCGGTGGTTCAATTGGTGCTGCAGCGCAAAGATGTCGACCCAGCTCTGGTGGTTGGCATTGACCAGGTACCAGCCCTTGTAGGGCAGCTGGTCGACGCCCTGCACATCCCAGCGGGTGCGCTGGGTCAGGGCCATCCAGCCGCTGTTGCAGCTGATCCAGGCGGTGGCGATGCGGTTCAGCCAGGGATCGATGAAGGTGCGCACGCCCTGAAAGGGCAGTATCAGCTTGAACAGCGCCAGGATGAACAGCAGGGCGCACCAGAACAAGGTGTTGAGGACCAGCAGCACGAAGGCAATGACGCCCCTGAGCACGGGCGGGAGAAAACTGAGCATAGAACGGTGAGCAGGGCTGAGGTTGGAGAGGGCGTGCGGCAGGGCGGGCGCCGGGACGGGGTCAGGCGCCATGCTGACCAGGGCGACACCTTGCGGGCCCCGCACGGGGTCCGTACTTTGGCAGACCCAGCGGGCATTGTGCACAACTCGGCGGTGTGTCTCACTGAGATAGGTCAGGTTTTGCTGTCACAGCCTGTGGCTCGGCGGCGGCCCCGTGCCCTGCCTTGAGCGACGCCGTGTCGGTCTTGGCGGCTGGGCATCCCACTAGAATCGCCGGATGCACCGATCCTGGATAGTTCGATTCGTCTGGATGCTGTTGCTGGCTGCGGCCGGCACGGCGGTCCTGCCGATGGCGCACGATCTGTCGCACCGGAATGGCTGGCGCATGTTGGCTCCCACGGCCCTGTCGACCGAGGGAGTGGCCACGCCCGCTGACGGTGACTCCAGCCCCGACGCCGAGACCGACATCTGCGTGGTCTGCGCGCACCTGGCGAGCCAGCACATCGACGTGCCGGGCGAGCCACCGGTGCCAGTGCGGTTCGCCGCCGCCCAGCCCAGCCTTTTGCCCCGCGACCTGCCCAGCGTGCCGCTGGAGGTGGCCTGGCTGACGCCGGCGCCCAGAGCGCCACCTCTCTCCGCTCTTCTCTGATCTGTCTCTGACCCCTGGTCTGGCCTGCTGCCTTGGCGCTGCAGGCCTGCGGCCGCTTGCCCGTGCGTGGCGCACGTTGGCAGCACAGGCCGTTGATTTTTCACGAGCAATGGGGCTGTGCCCCGTGGAGAGCGTTGTGTTTTTGATTGACAAGAATTTTTTGCCACTGGCGGTGGCATCCGCCCTGTCGGGCCTGGTGCCTGCTGCCAGGGCCAAGGCTGACCCGGCGATCGTGCTGGGCGAGGTGAGCGTGCATGCCCAGAGTGATGGCGGACTGTCCCCGGGCAGTGTGCTGACCTCGGTCGACATCCTGGGGGCCGACAAGATCGAGAACCAGAGCGTCATGAACAGCTGGGAGTTGGTGGGGCAACTGCCCGGCATCCAGCTGACCGAAACCCGCATGGGCGCCGAGTCGGGCAAGGCCACCTTCCGGGCCTTCAATGGCGAGGGCTACATCAATGGCATCAAGGTGTTGATCGATGGCGTGCCCAGCAATGTGAACAGCGGCAACCAGCGTTTCGTTGACATGATCTTCCCGCTGGAGCTGGATTACATCGAGGTGGTGCGTGGCACCAACGATCCCCGCTATGGCCTGCACAACATCGGCGGCAACATCAACTTCGGCACCCGCCAAGGGGGCAATTACACCGAGGGTCGCTTCACCTACGGCAGCCATGACACGCGTGAGGTGCAGCTGGCGCTGGGCCGCGAGGAGGGGGGCTTTGCACAGAACTACTTTCTGGCCAAGCAAGACTCCAACGGTGCGCGCAGCCATTCACAGTCCGAGAAATACAGCCTGGCGGGCAAGTGGTTTGTCACCTCGCCCGATGGCCTGATGAAGGCGGGCGTGGTGGCGCGGCTGTATTCACACCAGGCCCAGGAGCCTGGCTTTCTGACCGCAGCCCAGATGGCGCAGAACCCATCCCAGTCGGGCGCCCACAACGGCAACGACGGCGACGACCGTGACATGAAGCATCTGAGCTTTCATCTGGACTGGCAGCTGGCACCGGAGCTGTTTGTGAGCCACAAGCTGTACATGAACCAATACAGTGATGACCGCCGGGTGACCTTCACCAACAGCGCCGCCACCAGCCTGAACAATCTGCCCCGGCAGCGCCGCTTCTGGGATGAACACCAGAGCGGCCTGATGAGCACGCTCACCTGGCGGGCCAGCCCGGCATGGGTGCTCGATGGTGGCCTCAACGTGGAGCGCCAAAAGAACCTGTACCAGCGCTACCGCTATGCCTATGCCTTGCCCACGGATTTTTCGCGGCCCACCACCACGTCCAACGACGACCAGTACACGCTGAACAACGTGGGGGCCTTCGTGCAGGCCATCATCAAGCCCAGCGACCGGCTCAATCTGATCCCGGGCTTGCGTGTGGATCGCTTCACGGGGGACACGCTGATCCGAACCAGCGGCGTGACCGGGCCCTTGCAGGACTACGGCTGGATCAAGCAGCCCAAGTTCAGCCTGGTCTACAGCCTGGACAAGGAGACCAGCCTGTATGCCAACTGGGGCCGCACCTTTCAGGTGTTGACGGGCTCGCGTGCGCCGGCCTACCTGACCTCGGCCTCACAGGGCCGGTTCAACCCTTCCATCAACACCGGCACCGAAGTGGGCGTGAAGTACAAGCCCGATGCCCAGACCGATCTGCGGGTGGCGCTGTGGCTGCAGGAGGCCACCGACGAAGTGGCCAACATGCCCAGCACCGGGACCACCGTGGGCCTGGGGCAGACCCGGCGCAAGGGCTTGGACCTGCAAGGGTCGACCCGCCTGGGCAGCCAGCTCAAGTTGTGGGCCTCGCATTCGGTGCAGGAGGCCAAGGTGGTGAGCGCGTTCACGGCCTCGGGCGTCTCGCTGGCCGGCAAGGAGGTGTTTGCGACCCCGCGCCACATCAGCACGGTGGGGGCCGAGTACCAGGCCAATGACAAGTGGCGGCTGGGTCTGCAGGGGCGGGCCCAGGGCTCGTATTTCATCGACGACCTGAATGCGCAGGGCAAGTTCGGCAGCTTTGTGCAGTGGGACGCCAATGTCCGTTACACCCTGAGTGCCTCGATGAGCCTGGACCTTCAGGTGCGCAACCTGGCCAACCGCAACAGCGCTTATGTCTGGTACGACAACTTCTTCTGGCCCTCGGGCAGCGCCCAGCCCATGTATTCGCCCGGCGCCGGGCGAACCGCCTTTGTTTCGCTCAACGTGAAGATGTGAAGGCCAGGGGGCTGATCGTGCGCATGGCATGGATCGGCCCCTGCTATCGCCCCTGCTATCGCCCCTGCTATCGCGCCTGTTGTTGCGCTTGTTCGTGCGCCCCGGGCCTGGCCTCGGGGCGTTTCTACAGTCCTTATCTGAATGGCAGAACCATGACCTCTTTGGCCCAGTCGCTGCACCGTTGGAGCAGCATCGATCGTCTGCGTGGGGCCGTCATGGCCTTGATGGCCGTCGATCATGTGCGCGAGTTCTTTTTTCTGCATCAACAGGTGGCCGACCCGATGAATCTGGCCAGCACCTCGCCAGAGTTGTTCTTCACCCGCCTGTGCAGTCATTTTTGCGCACCGGTCTTCGTGCTGCTGACCGGGCTGAGCGCCTGGTTGAGGGGCAGTCGACCCGGCGGAAGCCGGCGCGACACGGCGGTCTTTCTGGCCCAGCGCGGGGCGATCCTGATCGGTCTGGAGCTGACGCTGGTGAACTTTGCCTGGACCTTCAGCCTGCCGCCCCCCATGATCTACCTGCAGGTGATCTGGGCCATTGGCCTGTCCATGCTGGCATTGGCGGCCCTGATCTACCTGCCCAGGCCGCTGCAGTGGGCGTTGGCGCTGCTGATCATCGCGGGCCACAACGCGCTCGACGGGCTGCACTTCCGGCCGGATGAGGCCGCGTTCATCCCCTGGGCCATCCTGCACGACCGCAGCGTGATGCTGCTGGGCTGGGGCTTGCGCGCCCGCAGTTCCTACCCGGTGCTGCCGTGGATCGGCGTGATGCTGCTGGGCTATGCCCTGGGGCCGCTGTATTCAACCCAGGTGGCCAGCCGCAGCCGCCGGGCCTGGCTGACGGGCCTGGGCCTGTTGGCGCTGCTCGGCTTTGGGGTGTTGCGGCAGCTGAACGGCTATGGGGACCACGCCTGGGTGCCGGGTGCATCGCCGCTGCACACCTTGATGGCCTTTCTGAACGTCACCAAGTACCCCCCATCGCTGCAGTTTCTGTTGCTGACCTTGGGGCTTGGCTTGCTGGCCCTGGCCTTGTTCGAGCGCACCGCCTGGGGGAGTGCGCTGGCCGACATCGGGGGCGCGCCGATGTTCTTCTACCTGGTTCATCTTTACCTGCTGCACCTGCTGCATTGGGTCTTGCTCCATCAAGTCGGCCCCAACCATGGGGACCGCTTCGGGCTCGATGAGGTCTGGCAGATCTGGGCTTTGGCGGCTGGCGTGGTGGCCGTGCTGTACGGCCCCTGCCGCTGGTTTGCGCGGGTCAAGAGAAACAAACCTTCTGTGCGCTGGTTGCGTTATTTCTGAGCTGGGTGCCGGTCCCTTTGTCGGCACCGGGGAGTGCTCTGCAAGCTCAGCGCTGGCGGTGGGCCTTCAGGGCGGCGGCCGCCTCGCTGACCAGGGCGGGACCGCGGTAGATCAGGCCGGTGTAGAGCTGCACCAGGCTGGCGCCGGCCTCGATCTTGCTGACGGCGTCGCGGCCGCTCAGCACACCGCCCACGCCGATGATGGGGTAGTCGGGGCCCAGGGTGGCGCGCAGGCGGCGGATCACGCGGTTGCTGGCCTCCAGCACCGGGGCGCCGCTCAGGCCGCCGGCTTCTTCGGCATGGGCCTGGCCTTGGACGGCATCGCGGCTCAGGGTGGTGTTGGTGGCCACCACGCCGTCCATGCCATGGCGCTGCAGGGTGGCGGCAATCACCTCGATCTGGGCCTCGTCCAGGTCGGGGGCGATCTTCACGAACAGAGGCACGCGGCGCTTCTGGGCCGCCTGCAGTTCGGCGCGGCGGGCCGACAGGGCCGACAGCAGCTGGTCAAGCGCCTCGTCGCTTTGCAGGGCGCGCAGGTTCTTGGTGTTGGGGCTGGAGATGTTGACCGTCACGTAGTCGGCATGGGGGTAGACGCCGTCCAGGCAGGTCAGGTAGTCGCTGGTGGCCTGCTCGATGGGGGTGGCGGCGTTCTTGCCGATGTTCAGGCCCAGCAGCATGGGGGTGCTGCCGCCTTGCTGGCGGAAGCGGGCGCGCTTCACGTTGGCGATGAAGGCGTCCAGGCCTTCGTTGTTGAAGCCCAGGCGGTTGATCAGGGCATTGCTCTCGGGCAGACGGAACATGCGCGGCTTGGGGTTGCCGGGCTGGCCCTTGGGGGTGACGGTGCCCACTTCGACAAAGCCGAAGCCCAGGGCGCCCAGGGCGTCGATGCAGCGGGCGTTCTTGTCCAGGCCCGCGGCCAGGCCGATGCGGTTGGGGAAGTTCAGGCCGGCCACGGTCACCGGGTCGCTGACGCGGCTGCCAGCCCAGGCCCATTGCAGGGGCGTGCCTTGCGTGCGCGCCAGCGCGTTCAGGGTCAGTTCATGGGCCTTTTCGGCGTCCATGCTGAACAAAAAAGGACGGGCGAGGGCGTAGGGCAGAAGCGACATTGGATAATTCGGGCGTTTTGTAAGTCTTCTCCGATTTTCCCCCAACTCCCTCACCCCACTTCCCCGGATTCCCATGAGCACCACCTCCTACACCCAAGACGAACTCAAGGCCCTGGTGGGCCAGGCTGCGCTGCACTACGTGGTGCCCGGCGAAATCGTGGGCGTGGGCACGGGCTCCACGGTCAACAAGTTCATCGACGCGCTGGCCAGCATGCGCGATCAGATCCCGGGTGCGGTGTCCAGCTCCGAGGCCTCGACGGCCCGCCTGAAGGCCCTGGGCATCCCGGTGCTGGATGCCAACGAGGTCAGCAGCCTGTCGGTCTACATCGACGGTGCCGACGAAATCGATGGCAAGGGTTACATGATCAAGGGCGGTGGCGCGGCCCTGACCCGCGAAAAAATCGTGGCCAGCCTGTCCAAGCGCTTTGTCTGCATCGCCGACGAGTCGAAGAAGGTGCCGGTGCTGGGCGGCTTTCCGCTGCCGGTGGAGGTGATCCCGATGGCCGCGCAGCGCATCATCCGCCAGTTTGCTGCCCTGGGCGGCGAAGGCAGCGTGCGCCTGAAGGACGGCCAGCCCCTGATCACCGACAACGGCCAGGTGATCGTGGATGTGCGTGGCCTCAAGATCAGCGACCCGCTGGCCTTCGAGTCGGAAGTGAACCAGTGGCCCGGTGTGGTGACCGTGGGCGTGTTTGCCCACCAGAAGGCGGCTGTGTGTCTGTTGGGCACGCCGCGCGGTGTGGAAACCCTGACCTACTGAGCCCCGCAGCCTGGCGGCTGCAATCTGCATTGACGATGGCCGCCATGTCGTTTGGGCAAGGGCGGGCCAGCCCTGGGTGAGCCCCGTGGGACCCGATGCTTGTGGATGTGAAACCTACAATTACAGGTTATTTAACATATTCACAACATAGAGATAAACACCATGTTTCTGCGTCGCACGATTCTGTCCACCTGCGTGGCATCGGCCCTGGCGGCCTGCTCTGGCATGGCCTGGGCCCAACAGGCCAAGGAAGTGAAGCTGGGTTATGCGCTGGCCATCAACTCGCACTACGGTGCGGCCGCCCAGGCCTGGTCTGACTCGGTTGAAAAGGCCACCAACAACGCTTTCAAGTTCAAGCAGTTCCCCTCCAGCGCCCTGGGCGGCGAGCGCGAGCTGATTGAAGGTCTGCAGCTGGGCACGGTCGAGGCGGTGATCGTCTCCACGGGCGCCTTGAGCAACTTTGTGCCGGATGTGGGCGTGGTGGACATTCCTTTCTTGTTCCGCGACACGGCGCACGCCCGTGCCGTGCTGGACGGCAGCTTCGGTCAGGACCTGCTGGGCAAGTTCAAGGCCCGCGGCCTGATCGCCCTGGCCTGGGGTGAGCAGGGCTTTCGCCACCTTAGCAACAACAAGGTGGCGGTCAGCAAGCCCGAAGACCTCAAGGGCCTGAAGATCCGTGTGACCGAGAACCCCGTGCACATCACGGCCTTCCGCACCCTGGGCGCCTCGCCCACCCCCATGGCCTGGCCCGAAGTGATCGGTGCCCTGCAGCAGGGCACCATCGATGGCCAGGAGAACCCGATCTCGGTGTTTGTGTCGGCCAAACTGTGGCAGGTGCAAAAGCACCTGACCCTGACCTCGCACGTGTACGCCCCGATGGCGCTGATCGTGTCGCCTGGCTTCTGGGGCAGCTTGAACGATGCCCAGAAGGCAGCCTTCACCCAGGGTGCCAAGGCCGGCGCGCTGGCCTCGCGCAAGTTTGTGGACGAGGTTGAGAAGAAGGGCGTTGAAGAGATCAAGTCGCACGGCGTGCAAGTGGTGACCCAGGTGGATCGCGCGGCCTTCCAGGCGGCTCTGGCACCGGCCTACAAGCAGTACGCCAGCAAGTTCGGCCAGAAGACGCTGGACGAGATCAGCCACGCCAAGTAAGCCGGGCTCGACGGGCCGCCTCGGGCGCCCCGGGTCTGTGTTTCCCTCCACCCTCACGGCGCCCCAGTGGCGCCGTGCTCACCTGTTCCATTGCATATGTTCAATCGCCTTGAACGCATCCTGGTGGCTTGCAACCGCTGGGTGCTGATTCTGTTGCTGCTGGTCATGGCCTGCATCGTGTTTGCCAACGTGGTGCTGCGCTACACCACGGGCGACTCCATCGTCTGGGCCGAAGAGGTGGCGCGCCACCTGATGATCTGGGGCACCTTTCTGGGCGCTGGCCTGGTGCTGCGCTTTGGGGGCCATGTGGCCATCGACAACCTGCATCAGGTGGTCAGCACCCCGCTGGCGCGGCTGCTGCGCACGGTGGTGGTGGTGGGCATGGCCTTGTTCTGTGCGGTGATGACGTATTTCTCCATTCTGTATGTGTGGGCCACGCGGTTCCAGACCACGGCGGCCACCGACATCCCGATTGCCTACATCTACACGGCGATGCCGATCGGCTTTGTGCTGATGCTGCTGCACCTGGCGTTTGTGGCGCGGGGCTACATCTCGGCAGGCCGCTTTGAAGAGTCGGACGAGATGGACGCCGAGTCGGCGGCCTCGCTGTGAACTGCCGGAGACAACACCCATGACCTTGACCCTTTTCATTGCCGCCGTGGTCTTCATGACACTCGGCTTTCCGGTGGCCTTTGCGCTGGCCATGTCGGCCTCGCTGGCCGTGTTGGTGGGCGGGCGTTACCCGCAGCTGATCGTCTTCAAGGAGATGTTCACCGGCATCGACAGCTTTCCGTTGATGGCGGTGCCCTTTTTCATCCTGGCTGCCGAAATCATGTCGGGCGGTGCGCTGACCACCGTGCTGCTGCGCTTTGCCGCCCAATTTGTGGGGCATCTGCGGGGCGGCCTGGGTTACGCCAACATCCTGTCGCTGACGCTGTTCTCGGGCATCTCGGGCTCGGCCCTGGCCGATGCGGCCGGCCCGGGCTCGATGATGGTGAAGATGATGGAAAAGGCTGGCTACTCGCGCGCCTATGCGGCAGCCCTGACGGCCAGCACGGCCATCGTGGGGCCGATCATCCCCCCGTCGATCATCATGATCATCTACGCCCTGCAGGACGAGCAGGTGTCGGTGGGCGGGCTGTTCATTGCAGGCTTCATCCCGGGCTTGCTGATTGCCCTGGCCATGGCCGTGGTGAACTGGCGGGTGTGCCGCCAACGCGACTACCGCTCGCGTGAGCCGCAGCCCTCGGGCCGCGAGATGCTGCTCAACAGTTTCAAGGCCATCCCCGCGTTGGGGCTGGTGGTACTGATCCTGGTGGGTATCCGCTTCGGCATCTTCACGCCGACCGAGGCCTCGGTGGTGGCGGTGTTCTATGCCCTGGTCTGCGGCAAGTGGGTGTACGGCACGCTCGAGTGGAAGGCGCTGCCCCACATCGCGGCCCGTTCCGCCTTGTTGACGGCCTCGGTGCTGCTGGTGGTGGCGGCTTCGGCCGCCTTTGCCTGGGTGCTGACGGTGGAGGGGGTGCCGCAGCAGCTGGCGCAGACCATCGTGGGCTGGAACCTCTCGCCCGTCACCTTTCTGATTGCGGTAAACGTGTTGCTGCTGCTGTTCGGTATATTCATGGAGCCGCTGCCCGGGGTGATGATTCTGGTGCCCATCCTGGCGCCGATTTCGGCGGCCCTGGGCATTGACCCGATTCACTTTGCCATGGTGGTGATCGTCAACCTGACGCTGGGCATGATCACGCCGCCGGTGGGCGGGCTGCTGTTTGTGACCTCGGTGGCCACCAAGGTGCCCTTGAAGGACCTGACCCGCGAGCTGCCCTGGTTTTTGCTGGCGCACCTGATTGTGCTGATCCTGCTGACCTTTGTGCCGGCCATCTCGACTTGGCTGCCCCACGTGCTGGGGTTTTGAGCGGCACGGCGATTTGCTCTGTCAATGAAAGGGCCTCGCGCTGCGGGGCCCTTTTTTCTGGGCATTTGTTTCAGGCCGCTGTGAGAGGCAGGGCGGGGGCCGGACCTGTGGTGACCGGCACCCACAGGGTGACTTCGGTGCCTTGCCCCACCTCGCTGTGCACCTCGACCGTGCCGCCGTGCAGCTCAATGATCTCCTTGACCAGGCTCATGCCCAGGCCGGTTCCCGGGATCTGGCCTGAGGTGTCGGCGCGGTAGAAGCGCTCGAACACGCGGCTGACCTGCTCGGGCGTCATGCCCAGGCCCTCGTCCCGCACGCGGATGCCGAGGCGGCCAGGTTGATCGGCATGGCTTGGCAGCAGGCTCACGATCACGTCGCCACCTTCAGGCGAGTACTTGTAGGCGTTCGAGACGATGTTGCGCACGGCCTGCATCAGCTTCTTGCGGTCGGCCCGCACCCACAGGGGGCCGGTGGTGGCCGGCATCGAGGGGCTTTGGCGCCCCGTGGGCACGCCGAAATCGACCACCACCTGGCGTGTCAGGGCATCGGCGTCGACGGGCTGGAAGTCGAAGTCCTGGCCGCGGCGCTCCTCGATGCGCACCAGGTCGAGCAGTTCGTTGATGATGGCGATCATCAGCTCGGACTGGCGGTAGATGATGCCCAGCACCTCTTTGCGCTTGTCCTCTTTGAAAGGCATGTGCAGCATCAGCTCGGTGTAGCCGAAGATGCTGACCATGGGGGTGCGCAGCTCATGCGCCGCGTGTGAGAGGAATTCGCTCTTCATGCGGTCGACCTCGGTCTCGTGCGTCACGTCGCGCAGGTACAGGATCTGCGACACCGATTCGGCCGCCGACTCGCGCAGCGCCACCTGCAACACCCGGTGAATCGGGGCGGCCAGTTCGATCTGATGGCGTGAGCCATGGCCCGTGCCTCGCCCGGTGTTGGGCGGCTCTGGCAATGCAGCCAGTCCAGGGAAGCGGGCCTTGGGCTGGCAGGCCTGGGCCAGGCGCTCGGAGAAGCAGGCTTCGTCCAAGCCCACCACCTCGCTGGCGCTGAGGCCGGTCAGGCGGTGGAAAGCCGGGTTGGCGTACTTCACGCGTTGCTGGCTGTCGAAGGCCACGAAGCCATCGGGGCTCAGCTCGAAGATGGCATTGAGCTGTTCGTTGCGGTCGCCAACGCGCTGCAGGGCCTGTTCCAGCTCCTGCTGGGTTTGGAGTCGGATGGCATTCTCGGCACTGAGCTGGGCGTGGCTGAGCGCCAGCTCCCGGTTGCGCTCTTGCAGCGAGGCGGCGATGTCGGCGGTCTCCTGATTGGCTCGGGTGAGTTGCTCCACCCGCTCGGCAATGGCGCTCGACATCACGTTGAAGGCGGCGCCCAGGCGGCCAACGTCGTCCTGGCCCTCGGGCACGGGCGCCATCGTGAGTTGACCCTGAGCCACACGCAGACTGGCCGTGGTCAGCACCGACAGCTGTCGCGTGATCAACAGGCCCAGCAGGGTCAACAGGCCCGCCGACAGCAGCAGCTCGGACAGGGCGATCAGCACGCCTTGGGTGACCAGCTGCTTGCGCGCCACCAGGATGCGGGTCAGGTCCAGACCGAACTGCAGATTGCCCAGTGTCTGGCCCGACTGGCGGATGGGCAGCGCCATGTCGTAGCGGGGCGGGTTGTTGTCGCCATCGAGGTTGAAATCGCCTGTCACCGGGGGGCAGCGCCTTGCCGGTGGGCCAGCCGCTGGTGGCCACCACTTCACCGCTGGCATCGGTCACCGCCAGGTATTCGATGCCATGGATGGCATGGCTTTCATCGAGCACCGCCTGCACGGTGGCGTAGTCGTATTGGGCCAACGGAGCCACCAGGGCTGCCGACAGCACGGGAGCGATCTGATCGGCCTGCTCGCGGGCCTGATCGCCCATGGCGTCGTGCAGCAGGCGCAGGCTGTTGCCCACCAGCAGGGCCAGCATCACCATCTCGACCAGCAGGGCGGCCATGAGCAGGCGCCCGCGCACAGTGCGCCACGGCAGGTGCAGGCGCATCATTTGCCCTGCTTGAGGGTGAGCCTGACCTCGTTGGCGTAGGGCTCCAGGGCCACCAGTTCTCGGGGTTCCAGTGCGCGGTAGCCGCCCAGGTTGTAGTGGCTGAAGTACTGCCTGGCTTCGGGGGTGTCGGCAAAGGCGCGCAGTTGCGCCAGGATGTCGTCGTAGCGTTTGGTGTGGCGCTGGTTCAGCACGTACACGCGGCCCGCCATGGGCAGGCTTTCGGCCACCACGCGCAGGCGGTCGCGCACGGCGGGTTGCAGGCTCTGGAAGTTCGCCAGCGACATGAAGCCCACACTGCCTTCGCCCTTGAGCAGCAATTGGCCCACGCTGTCCGAGGCGCTGACATAGCGCATGGTGGTGTTGCTGACGCTGTTGCGGATCAGCCAGTGCTGGCCCCACAGGGTGACCAGCGAGCTGGCCGACAGGCCGATCACGGGCTTGTTGTTCAGGTCTTGCGGGTTGCGGTAAGCGCTGTCAGGGCCGACCAGGGCCACAGCCTTGAAATCGTTCTGGTAGGTGACCAGGGGGCGGTAGGCGGCGTCGGTCTGCAGCAGCCGGGCCTGGTGGCCGGTGGTGATGGCGATGTCGTATTGCTGGGCCATGGCCCGACGAGCGAATTCGGTGAAGTCGGGGGCGGTCACGATCTCGACCGGATGGCCCAGGGCCTTTTCCAGGTACAGGCGCAGGGGCTGGTACATCTCCAGAATCACCCGGGCACTGGAGTGGGGCGCCACCCCGATGCGGAAGGGGCCTGCCGCTGCCGGGCCCTGGGCTGCCGAGGCCACGCCGGCCAGGCCCAGCATGGGAAGGAGCATGAGCAGGGCGATCGCCCGCAGAAAAGTGCGCATGAGAAACCTTGAAGAAGACAGCCGACAGCGGTGAACCTGCCGAGGCGGCACCGACCGGTCATTTCTGACGACGGACGGGCTCCGAGTTTAGTGGCATCGTGCGCCCTTGGCACGTTTTGCAGGGCCCTGCAGTTGATCAAGGTCGTCCTGAGGCGCTTGAAATCAGCGTGCGCCGAAGCGGCATCGCTGGCTCCAATGCGCTGGCTCAAAAGCGCTGTCTCAGAACTGGAGCCCCGCGGGGTTGTTTTCAGTGGCGCGCCTGGGGGCTACCGGCAGTTCAGGGGCGGGCTTGGCTTTGGGCTTGGCGTCTCCGGGGGCCTTGGCCGGGGCATCGCCCGCGGGCACCAGCAGCTCAGGGGCTGGCCGGCGGTAGGTGGCGGGCAACTGGATCTGGGCCGGGTAGCCGGCCGCATCCAGGTAGCTGTTCCATTCGTTCTCCTGCAGGCCGCGCAGGAACTGGCTGCTGATGCTCAGCGCGGGCAGGGTGTCGCTGCCGCTCAACTGCTTGAACGAGCTGATGTCGGCGTTGGAAACGATGATTTTTTCGGCAAATGGGATGCCGCGGCTGACCAGCAGTTGACGTGCCGCACTGCAGACATCGCAATCGCGGGTCACATAGAGCGTGACCGGGTACTGGTTGGCCACACGACGCAGCTCCGGCGGCAGCGCACTGTTCGCCTCAGCCTGACCGCTGCCGGAGCGTACGGTAGCCACTTTGGCATCCGGTTTTTCGGGCGGTCGGTCCGAGAACGTGACCTTGCCGTCAGGGCCCACGATGCGGTAGACCTGCTGGGCGTGCACCGGCGTGGCCGCCATCAGCCCCGCGCCCAGGGCCAGCAGGGCGCCGAGCAACAGGGGCCCGGACACCCGCAGGTGCGTGGCCGGGGTGGGGGATTGGAGGGCTGAGGTGTGGGCGGCCATGGTCGGTCGGCTGGCTGGGGTCGGTCTCAGTTCATGCCCTGGTGGCGCAGCAGCGCATCCAGGCTGGGTTCGCGGCCTCGGAAGGCCTTGAACGATTCCATGGCCGGGCGGCTGCCACCGGCCTCGAGGATGGACTGGCGATAGCGCCGGCCGGTCTCGGGGTTGGGGCTGCCGTCGGGCAGCACGCTTTCTTCGAAGGCAGCGTAGGCGTCGGCGCTCAGCACCTCGGCCCACTTGTAGCTGTAGTAGCCGGCGGCATAGCCGCCCGCGAAGATGTGGCTGAAGGTGTGGGCCGTGCGGCTGAACACCGGCGGCTGCAGCACGGACACCTCGCGGCGCACCGCGGCCAGCACGTCCATGAAGGCGTCGGGCGCGTCGGCACGGGTGTGCAGCTCCATGTCGAACAGCGAGAACTCGATCTGGCGCAGGGTGCCCAGGCCGCTCTGGAAGTTCTTGCCGGCGATCATCTTGTCGAACAGGGCGCGCGGCAGGGGCTCGCCGGTGTCCACGTGGGCGGTCATGTGGCGCAGCACATCCCATTCCCAGCAGAAGTTCTCCATGAACTGGCTGGGCAGCTCGACGGCGTCCCATTCGACCCCGCTGATGCCCGACACGTCGCGCTCGCAGACCTGGGTCAGCAGGTGGTGCAGGCCGTGGCCGAATTCATGGAACAGGGTGATCACGTCGTCGTGCGTGAGCAAGGCCGGCTTGTCGCCCACGCCCGAGGCAAAGTTGCACACCAGGTGGGCCACCGGGGTCTGCAGCTGGCCGTTGTCGGGGCGCAGCCAGCGGGCGCGCACATCGTCCATCCAGGCACCACCGCGCTTGCCGGTGCGGGCCGGCTGGTCGAGGTAGAACTGGCCCACCAACTGGCCCTGGCGTTCGATGCGGTAGAACTCGACCGCAGGGTTCCACACTGGGGCCTGGTCGCGCCGGATGCTGACTTCGAACAGGGTTTCGATGATCTTGAACAGGCCGGCCAGCACCTTGGGGGCGGTGAAGTACTCTTTGACCTCTTGCTCGCTGAAGGCGTAGCGGGCTTCCTTGAGCTTTTCGCCGATGTACGGCCAGTCCCAGGGTTGCGGGTCGGCCAGGCCCAGCTCGGTGGCGGCGAACTGGCGCATGTCGGCCAGGTCCTGCTCGGCGTAGGGGCGGGCCTTGCGGCTGAGGTCGCGCAGGAACTCGCTGACCTGGGTGGGCGAATGGGCCATCTTGGGCACCAGGGACACCTCGCCGAAGTTGGCATAACCCAGCAACTGCGCCTCTTCGTGGCGCAGGGTCAGGATCTCGCGGATCAGCGGGGTGTTGTCAAAGCGGGCATCGCCCAGTTCGCTGGCGCGGGTGACGTAGGCGGTGTAGAGCTTTTCGCGCAGCGCGCTGCTGTGGGCGTACTGCATCACCGGCAGGTAGCACGGCATCTTGAGCGTGAGGCGGTAGCCGGCCTGGCCTTCGGCCTCGGCGCCCTGGCGGGCCGCCTGCACCACATCGGCGGGCACACCGGCCAGCTCGTCTTCGCTGGCGTAGTAGGCGAAGGCATCGGTGGCGTCGAGCGCGTTCTCGCTGAACTTCTGGGTGACCTCGGCGTGGCGCTCCTGGATCTGGGCAAAGCGTTCGCGGGCGGCGCCTTGCAGCTCGGCACCGGAGAGCACGAAGTTGCGCACGGCGTTCAGGTGGGCCTGGCGCTGCTCGGGGTTGAGGCTGGCCACGTCGATGGCCTTGTACTTGGCGTACAGGCGTTCATCGGCACCCAGGCGGGTCCAGAACTCGGTGACGCGGGGCAGGGCCTCGTTGTACGCGGCGCGCAGTTCGGGCGTGTCGGCCACGGCGTTCAGGTGGCTGATGGCGCCCCAGGCCCGGCCCAGGCGTTCGGTGGCCACATCCAGCACCCGGGCGATGGCCAGCCAGTCGGCCGGAAACTCGGGGGCAGTGACAGTTTCAAGGGCCTGGTTGGCATCGGCCAGCAGCACGTCGATGGCCGGGGCCGCGTCGTCAGGCTGGATCCGGTCGAACAGGGGCAGGTCGGAGAAGTCGAGGAGTGGATTGCTCATGCTTTGGATGGTGGCGCCGAAAAGGCTGGCTTCAAGCCCCTGCAGCCGCACGTTCTGCGGCCTCCAGGGTGTTGACGAGAAGCATGGTGATGGTCATGGGGCCCACGCCGCCGGGCACGGGGGTGATGTGGCTGGCAACCTCGCGCACGCCGTCGAAGTCGACGTCGCCGCAGAGCTTGCCTTCGTCATTGCGGTTCATGCCCACGTCGAGCACGACGGCGCCGGGCTTGACCATGTCGGCGGTCAGCACGTTGCGCTTGCCCACGGCGGCCACGATCACGTCGGCCTGCAGGGTCTGGGCCTTCAGGTCGCGGGTGGCGCTGTGGCAGATGGTGACGGTGGCGTTCTTCTGCAGCAGCATCAACGCCATGGGCTTGCCCACGATGTTGCTGCGCCCGATCACCACGGCGTGCTTGCCCTTGAGGTCGTAGCCGATGGATTCGAGCATCTTCATGCAGCCGTAGGGTGTGCAGGGCCAGAAGCCGGGCATGCCGGTCATGAGGGCGCCGGCGCTGGCGATGTGGAAGCCGTCCACGTCTTTCAGGGGCGAGATGGCTTCGATCACCTTTTGCGCGTCGATGTGCGCCGGCAGGGGCAGTTGCACCAGGATGCCGTGGATGCTGGGGTCGTTGTTCAGGGCTTCGACACGGGCCAGCAGTTCGGCCTCGCTCATGTCGGCTTCGTATTTTTCGAGCACCGAGTGCAGGCCGCTGTCCTGGCAGGCCTTGACCTTGTTGCGCACATAGACCTGGCTGGCCTGGTTGTCACCCACCAGCACCACGGCCAGGCCGGGTGTGACGCCCTGGGCCTTCAGTGCGGTGGCGCGTTCGGCCACCTGGGCGCGCAATTGCTTGGAGAGGGCGTTGCCGTCGATGAGTTGTGCGGTCATGTTTTCGGATTCTCAAGTAAAAACGCCCGCTGGAAGCATTCAGGCGGGCGAAGTTGGCTATGACGTTGATAGCAAAAAGGGGGGTGATCAGGCTTTCGGGGCGTTTTGTCCCAACGCAATCTTCAGCAGGTCGGCCACGGTGTTGGCATTGAGCTTTTCCATGATGTTGGCGCGGTGGGCCTCGACCGTCTTGATGCTGATGCCCAGGTCGTCGGCGATCTGCTTGTTCAGGCGGCCGGCGACGATGCGTTCGAGCACCTGGGCTTCACGCGAGGTCAGCTTGGACAGCAGGGCATCGCGGCTGGCGGCCTGCTGGTACTCGCTGAAGGCGCCCTTGGCGTGTTCGAGCATGCGCTCGACCAGGCCCAGCAGCTCTTCTTCCTTGAAGGGCTTCTGGATGAAATCCATGGCGCCCTTTTTCATGGTGTTGACGGCCATGGGCACGTCACCATGGCCGGTGATGAAGACGATGGGCAGCGGGGAGCGGCGTTCCAGCAGGCGGTCTTGCAGCTCCAGACCGGTCATGCCGCCCATGCGGATGTCGACGATCAGGCAGGCGACTTCGCGCGGGTCGTAGCGGCTCAGAAAGGCTTCGGCGGATTCGAAGCAACGAACCCGGTAGTCCTTGCCTTCGAGCAGCCATTGCAGGGAATCACGGACGGCTTCGTCATCATCAACAACGTAAACAGTGCCCTTCTTAGGAATCAAACTCATGCGTTACCCCGGGATCCTTGTCTGTTCAGCAGAACGTGCAGCGCCCTCAATGGGCTGTTGGGACACAGGTAACCAGAAGGAAAACCGGCAACCTGTGATGTCGGCGCCATTGTAGAGGTTCTCAGCCTCCATCCGGCCGCTGTGCGACTCGATGATGGAGCGGCACAGATTGAGGCCGATGCCCATGCCCTCGGCCTTGGTCGAGAAGAAGGCCTCGTACAGCCGCTCCAGGACCTCGGGGGCCAGGCCCTGGCCGGTGTCGACCACCGAGAATTCGACCGCGTTCTGGCCATCCACCTGGCGCGGCACCACGCGCAGCTCCACGCTGCGCCGCGGCGAGGGCCGGTCGGCGGCGTCGATCGATTCGGAGGCGTTCTTCATGAGGTTGACCAGCACCTGTTCGATCAGGATGGGGTCGACCAGCAGGCGCGGCAGGCGCGCGGCCACGTAGTAGCTCAGGCGCACATTGCGCCGGCGCAGCTCGATTTCGGCCAGCTCGACCGCCTCGCTGACCATGCCGCCGATGTCCGACAGGGTGCGGTTGGGCTCGCTGCGCTTCACGAAGGAGCGGATGCGCTGGATGATCTGGCCGGCGCGCTGCGCCTGCTTGGAGGTCTTTTCCAGGGCGGCCAGCAAGGCCTCCTCGGTGATCTGCTGGTCCTTGATGCGCGAGACCATGCCGTTGCAGTAGTTGTTGATGGCGGTCAGCGGCTGGTTGAGTTCGTGCGCCACGCTGGAGGCCATCTCACCCATGGTGATCAGGCGGCTGGCGTTCTGGGCGCGTTCGGCCTGGGCTGCGGCCTGTTCTTCGGCCTGGCGGCGCGGGGTGATGTCGGTGGCGATCACCATCTGGGCCAGGCGGCCGTCCACCCAGTTCAGGTAGCGCGAGCGCACTTCCAGCCACTTGCCGAGCTCGGGCACGAAGATCTCGGCGTTTTCGGCCTGGGCGGTGGTGAGGGACTCGGTGGGCAGGCCGGCCAGGCCGTCCACGTCGTCGAGCGACTGCTCCTGCGACTGGGTGGTGGGCACGCCGGCCTGGGCCACCAGTTGCAGGTGGCCGCCGGTGTGGGCGCCGAACCAGAGCCGGTACAGCTTGTTGGCAAACAGCAGCTCTTCGCTGCCCAGCGGGGCCACGGACACCGAGGCGTCCAGGGCCTCCAGCACGATGGTGAAGCGCTCGTACGAGGCCGAAAGTTGCTCGCGGATGCGGTTGGGCTCGGTGATGTCGGTCATCGAGGTCATCCAGCCGGTCTGGTGGCCATGGGCGTCGATCAGCGGCGACACATACAGCCGGGCGTCGAACAGGGCCCCGCTCTTGCGCTTGACCTTGACCTGGAAGCCACCCTGGATGGTCTTGCCCGACAGCTCATCGCGCAGGCGCGCAGCGAGTGCGGCATGGTCTTCTTCAGGCCAGTACGAGAAAGGGGGCGTCTGGCCGACCAGCTCCTGGGCCGTCCAGCCCGTCATCTGGCAGAAGGCCGCGTTCACGTAGCTGACCTTGCCGTCCATGTCCATGGCGCGCATGCCGGTGAGGATGGAGTTTTCCATGGCGCGGCGGAAATTGGTCTCGGCCACCAGGGCCTCTTGCGTGCGCACGCGCCGGCGCGTGTGGCGCCAGTTGGCGATCAGCATCCAGGCGGTCATGACGCTGAGCACGCCCACCAGCCAGAACTGGCCGCTGCCGATCAGGCCCAACGAGGTGCGGTAGCCCTGGGCGCGCAGCAGCAGGCTGTTGCCAATCGGGGACACCGGCACCTCGAACTCATTGGCCTTGACCGTCCAGGGCAGCAGGCGGCTGGCCTTGCTGTGCGGCGGCAGCACGGCGCCGGCCAGCAGGTGGCCCTTGGCATCGATCAGCGACACCGCGTACTTGGCCAGCACCTCGGTGGGGGCGCCGTAACGCAGCAGGCCATCCACCGAGTACTCCGCCGCCACCACGCCGGCAAAACGGCCTTGCTCATTGAGCGGCACGTGCAGTTGCAGCAGGGCCGAATCCTCACTGCCCAGGGGTTGCGAGTAGACGGGCTGCTGCAGGTCCTTGGTCAGGCCATAGGTGTCGTCGGTTTCACCGGCGTGCAGGGTGTCGCCGGTGGTCAGCAGGCGTGAGGCTGGCACGGTGGGGGCGGCGCGCGAGGCGCGCACGCGGCGCTTTTCGTCGATCCAGCTCAGGGTCTGCAGTTCGGGGTACTGGTTGATCAGGTTGTCGGCGCGGGCATTGAAGTCGTTGCGGTTGAGCTCGCGGTTGGACACATCCCGCGCCAGGCGCATCAACTGCTCCTGGCGCTCCAGCAGGCGCAGGCGCAGGCGCTGCTGGGCGTATTCCACATCTCGTTTCACGGCTTCGTGTTCGCGCTCGATTTCCTCGGCCCGCAGGTACCAGAATGCAGAACCGATGGCGGCCAGAAACAACACCACGGCCACCAGAGGGGCCAGCATGGCGAAGCGGTCCTGCCGGTTGGGGGACTGTTGACCCCACCAGTGGCGGATCCAGGCGACGGTGCGCAGTTTGCCGGCGCTGGACGGCACGGCGGAATCAGACGGTTGCATGCCCTCAAGTGTAGGGGAGGGGGCTCAAGTGTCAGGTCATGTATCGGAGGTGGAAAACATGTAAGTTCATAATGCGAAATTGAAGGTCATCATTTGAAATATGGCATTTTTATGCGACACTCGCCCGGTCAAAAACCATGACGCAACCCCTTTAGCAGGAGACAAGCATGTCAGCCCAACCCGAGCACGTGCCCGGCATTGCTGCCAACCCGGCACAAGACCTGGACAACCAAGAAACCCGTGAGTGGATGGACGCCCTGTCCGCCGTGATCGAAGCTGAGGGCCCAGAGCGCGCCCACTTCCTGCTTGAGCAACTGCTCGAACACGCGCGCGAGCACAGCATCGACATGCCGTTCTCGGCCACCACCGGTTATGTCAACACCATCGAGCCTGACCAGGAAGAGCGCTGCCCTGGCAACATCGAAATCGAGGAACGCCTGCGCGCCTACATGCGCTGGAACGCCATGGCCATGGTGGTCAAGGCCAACCGCCACCACCCGGTGGACGGCGGTGACCTGGGCGGCCACATCGGCTCGTTCGCCTCGTTGGCCCACATGTTTGGTGCCGGCTTCAACCACTTCTGGCATGCCGAGAGCGAAAACCACGGCGGCGACTGCCTGTACATCCAGGGCCACGTGTCGCCCGGCGTGTACGCCCGCGCCTACCTGGAAGGCCGCCTGACCGAAGAGCAGCTGCTGCATTTCCGCCAGGAAGTGGACGGCAAGGGCCTGTCGAGCTACCCGCACCCCAAGCTGATGCCCGAGTTCTGGCAGTTCCCGACCGTCTCGATGGGCCTGGGCCCACTGATGGCCATCTACCAGGCCCGTTTCCTGAAGTACCTGCACGCCCGTGGCATCGCCAACACCGAAAACCGCAAGGTGTGGGTGTTCTGCGGCGACGGTGAAATGGACGAAGTCGAATCGCTGGGCGCCATCGGCCTGGCCGCGCGCGAAAAGCTCGACAACCTGATCTTCGTGGTCAACTGCAATCTGCAGCGTCTGGACGGCCCGGTGCGCGGCAACGGCAAGATCGTGCAAGAGCTCGAAGGCGAGTTCCGCGGTGCCGGCTGGAACGTGATCAAGCTGCTGTGGGGCTCTGATTGGGACCCGCTGCTGGCCCGCGACAAGGACGGCGCGCTGCGCAAGGTCATGATGGAAACCCTGGACGGCGACTACCAGTCGTTCAAGGCCAACGACGGCGCCTACGTGCGCAAGCATTTCTTCGGCCGCGATCCGCGCACCCTCGAGATGGTGTCCAAGATGAGCGACGAGCAGATCTGGGCGCTGCGCCGCGGTGGTCACGATCCGCAGAAGGTGTACGCCGCTTACGCCGCCGCCACCAAGCACAAGGGCCAGCCCACCGTGCTGCTGATCAAGACCGTCAAGGGCTTCGGCATGGGCAAGGCCGGTGAAGGCAAGAACAACGTTCACCAGACCAAGAAGCTGACCGACGAAGACATCAAGATCTTCCGCGACCGCTTCAACATCCCGATCCCGGACAGCGATCTGCCGAGCATCCCGTTCTACAAGCCGGCCGACGACACCCCGGAAATGCAGTACCTGCACGAGCGCCGCAAGGCCCTGGGCGGCTACCTGCCGCACCGCCGCACCAAGGCCGACGAGCAGTTCACCGTGCCCTCGCTGGAGGTGTTCAAGTCGGTGATGGAACCCACGGCCGAAGGCCGCGAGATCTCCACCACCCAGGCCTATGTGCGTTTCCTGACCCAGTTGCTGCGTGACCAGGCCCTGGGCCCGCGCGTGGTGCCGATCCTGGTGGACGAGGCCCGTACCTTCGGTATGGAAGGCCTGTTCCGCCAAGTGGGCATCTACAACCCCGCAGGCCAGCAGTACACCCCGGTCGACAAGGACCAGGTGATGTACTACCGCGAAGACAAGGCCGGCCAGATCCTGCAGGAAGGCATCAACGAAGCCGGCGGCATGAGCAGCTGGATCGCTGCGGCCACCAGCTACAGCACCAGCAACCGCATCATGGTGCCGTTCTACGTGTACTACTCGATGTTCGGCTTCCAGCGCATCGGCGACCTGGCCTGGGCGGCGGGCGACATGCAGGCCCGCGGCTTCCTGCTGGGCGGCACCTCGGGCCGCACCACGCTGAACGGCGAAGGCCTGCAGCACGAAGACGGTCACAGCCACATCCTGGCCGGCACCATCCCGAACTGCGTCAGCTACGACCCGACCTTCGCGCACGAAGTGGGCGTGATCCTGCACCATGGCTTGAAGCGCATGGTTGAAAAGCAGGACAACGTTTTCTACTACCTGACCCTGTTGAACGAGAACTACGCGATGCCCGGCCTGACGCCCGGCACCGAAGAGCAGATCATCAAGGGCATGTACCTGTGCAAGGAAGGCGCCAAGCTGACCCCGCGCGTGCAACTGTTGGGTTCGGGCACCATCCTGCGCGAAAGCATTGCCGCGCAAGAGCTGCTTGAAAAGGACTGGGGCGTGGCCGCCAACGTCTGGAGCTGCCCGAGCTTCAACGAACTGACCCGCGACGGTCAGGAAGCCGAGCGCTTCAACCTGCTGCACCCGCTGGAAACCCCGCGCGTGCCGTTCGTGGCCCAGCAACTGGCCGCTCACAGCGGCCCGGTGGTGGCTTCGACCGACTACATGAAGGCCTATGCCGAGCAGATCCGCCCCTTCGTCCCCAAGGGCCGCACCTACAAGGTGCTGGGCACCGACGGCTTCGGTCGCAGCGACTTCCGCAGCAAGCTGCGCGAGCACTTCGAGATCAACCGCCACTACATCGTGGTGGCTGCGCTCAAGGCGCTGAGCGAAGAAGGCACGGTGCCGGTGGCCAAGGTGGCCGAGGCGATTGCCAAGTACGGCATCCAGGCCGACAAGATCAACCCGCTGTACGCCTGATACGGCCAGGAGACACAACATGGCATTGGTAGATATCAAGGTCCCCGACATCGGTGATTTCGACGAAGTGGGCGTCATCGAACTGTTGGTCAAGGTGGGTGACACGGTCAAGGCCGAGCAGTCGCTGATCACGGTCGAATCCGACAAGGCTTCGATGGAGATCCCCTCGTCGCATGCCGGCGTGGTGAAGGAAATCAAGGTCAAGCTCGGCGACAAGGTGTCCGAAGGCTCGGTGGTGGTGGCGCTGGAGGTGGCGGGTGCCGCCGAAGCCCCCGCCGCAGCGGCCCCTGCGGCTGCCGCCCCGGCGCCTGCCGCGGCTGCGCCGGCCCAGGTGGCCGCACCCGTGGCCGCCCCGGCGGCCGCCGGCCCGGTCAATGTGCTGGTGCCCGACATCGGCGATTTCAAGGACGTGGCCGTGATCGAGCTGCTGGTCAAGCCTGGCGACGCCGTGAAGGCCGAGCAATCGCTGATCACCGTCGAATCCGACAAGGCCTCGATGGAGATCCCTTCGTCGCACGCCGGCGTGCTCAAGGAGCTCAAGGTCAAGATCGGCGACAAGGTCAACATCGGTGACCTGATTGCCGTGCTCGAAGGCGCCGCGGGCGCTGCGGCCCCTGCCGCTGCCCCGGCCCCGGTGGCTGCGCCCGCTGCGGCTGTTGCTGCCGCTGCCCCGGTGGCGGCTGCTGCCGTGGCTGCCGCTCCGGCCGCCCTGGCCGTGCCGGCCCACCAGCCGGGCACGCCCTCGGCTGCGCTGCCGCATGCATCGCCCTCGGTGCGCAAGTTCGCCCGCGAACTGGGTGTGCCGCTGGACGAGGTCAAGGGCACCGGCCTCAAGGGCCGCATCACCCCGGCCGACGTGCAGGCCTTCACCAAGGCCGTGATGGCCGGTGTGGCGCAGACCAAGGCGCAAGCCGCCAAGGCCCCGGCTTCGACCGGCGGTGGTGGTTCCGAGCTGGGCCTGATCCCCTGGCCCAAGGTCGACTTTTCCAAGTTCGGCCCGATCGAGCGCAAGGAACTGGGTCGCATCAAGAAGATCAGCGGCGCCAACCTGCTGCGCAACGCCATCATGATCCCGGCCGTCACCAACCATGACGATGCCGACATCACCGACCTCGAAGCCTTCCGCGTTTCCACCAACAAGGAAAACGAGAAGAGCGGCGTCAAGGTGACCATGCTGGCCTTCCTGATCAAGGCCTCGGTGGCCGCGCTCAAGAAGTTCCCCGAGTTCAACAGCAGCCTCGACGGCGACTCGCTGGTCTACAAGCAGTACTACCACATCGGTTTTGCCGCCGACACCCCGAACGGCCTGGTCGTTCCGGTGATCAAGGACGCAGACAAGAAGGGCGTGCTGCAGATCAGCCAGGAAATGGGCGAACTGGCCAAGAAGGCGCGCGACGGCAAGCTGGGCCCGGCCGACATGAGCGGTGCCACCTTCACCATCTCCAGCCTGGGCGGCATTGGCGGGCGTTACTTCACGCCCATCATCAACGCGCCCGAGGTGGCGATCCTGGGCGTGTGCAAGAGCCAGATCGAACCCAAGTGGGACGGCAAGGCCTTCCAGCCGCGCCTGATGCTGCCGCTGTCGCTGACCTGGGATCACCGCGTGATCGACGGGGCTGCTGCCGCGCGCTTCAACGCCTTCCTGGGTCAGATCCTGGCCGACTTCCGTCGCGTCCTGCTGTGATGGCACGGCACCCCACGCACGCTGTGGTGTGGGCTGGCGGCGCCCGGCAGGCCGGCGTGTGCCCGATGGGGCAGGGGGCCAGCGCATGACGACCGTGGTCGTTGTGCGCAAGGGTGGGCAGGTGGCCATTGCGGCCGATACCCTGGTCACCTTTGGCGATACCCGGCTGTCGCAACGCTTTGAAGAGAACGAAAAGCTCTTCAAGGTCGATGCGATGGGCGGCCCCAGCTACATCGGCATGGCCGGCACCGTGGCGCATTTCCCGGTGCTGCGCAAGGCGCTGAATGCCTTGCCCAAGGACCAGTTGCGTCTGGGCAGCCGCGACGAGGTGTTTGACACCTTCACGCGTCTGCACCCGCTGCTGAAGGAAACCTTCTTTCTGCAGACCAAGGAAGACGACAACGACCCCTACGAGTCCAGCCAGTTCAGCGTGCTGATTGCCAACGCAACCGGCATCTATGGCTTGTACAGCTACCGCGAGGTGTTCGAGTTCAAGGAGTTCTGGGGTATTGGCTCCGGACGCAGCTTTGCCCTCGGCGCCATGCACGCCACCTACACCCGGGCCAAGACGGCCCGCGAGGTGGCCGAGGCCGGCCTGGCCGCCAGTTGCGAATTCGACCGCAACTCGGCCGCGCCCATCAACATCTTCACGATCAAATTGAAAGGTTCCGTATGAGCCTGATAGACATCAAGGTCCCCGACATCGGTGACTTTTCCGAAGTGGCCATCATCGAACTGCTGGTCAAGCCCGGCGACACGGTCAAGGCCGAACAATCGCTGATCACGGTCGAGTCCGACAAGGCCTCGATGGAGATCCCCTCGTCGCATGCCGGCGTGGTGAAGGAACTCAAGGTCAAGCTCGGCGACAAGGTGGCCGAGGGTTCGGTGATCCTGTCGCTCGAAGTGGCCGGTGCCGCCGCAGCCGCTGCCGCCCCTGCGGCTCCTGCCGCGGCCCCCGCAGCCCCAGCCGCCGCTCCGGTGGCGGCCGCCCCGGCCCCGGTGGCCGCAGCCCCCACGGGCAGCAACGACATCGATTGCGACGTGGTCGTGATCGGTGGCGGCCCCGGTGGTTACTCGGCCGCCTTCCGTGCGGCCGACCTGGGCCTCAAGGTGGTGCTGGTCGAGCGCTACGCCACCCTGGGCGGTGTGTGCCTGAACGTGGGCTGCATCCCCTCCAAGGCGCTGCTGCACGTGGCCGCCGTGATGGACGAGGTCAGCCACATGGCCGATCTGGGCGTTGATTTCGGCGCCCCCACCGTCAACATCGACAAGCTGCGGGGCCACAAGGAAAAGGTCATCGGCAAGCTGACCGGTGGCCTGGGTGCCATGGCCAAGATGCGCAAGGTGACCGTGGTGCGCGGCTACGGCAACTTCATCAGCAGCCACCAGCTGCAGGTGGAAGAAACCAGCGGCGAAGCCCAGGTGCGCACCGGCAAGAGCCAGACCATCGGCTTCCAGCGCGCCATCATCGCGGCGGGCTCGCAAGCCGTGCGCCTGCCTTTCATGCCCGATGATCCGCGCGTGGTCGACAGCACCGGGGCCCTGGCCTTGAAGGAAGTGCCCAAGCGCATGCTGATCCTGGGTGGCGGCATCATCGGCCTCGAAATGGGCACGGTGTACAGCACCCTGGGCGCGCGCCTGGACGTGGTCGAGATGCTGGACGGCCTGATGCAGGGCGCTGACCGCGATCTGGTCAAGGTCTGGCAGAAGATGAACGCCCACCGCTTCGACAACATCATGCTCAAGACCAAGACGGTGTCGGCCAAGGCCACGCCCGAAGGCATCGAGGTGACGTTTGCCGCGGCCGAAGAGGGCGGCACCGCCCCGGCACCGCAGACCTACGACCTGGTCCTGCAGGCCGTGGGCCGCACGCCCAACGGCAAGAAGATCAGTGCCGACAAGGCCGGCGTGGCCGTGACCGACCGCGGCTTCATCAATGTCGACATCCAGATGCGCACCAACGTGCCGCACATCTTCGCCATCGGCGACATCGTGGGTCAGCCCATGCTGGCGCACAAGGCGGTGCATGAGGCTCACGTGGCGGCCGAGGTGATTGCCGGCGAACTCAAGGGCGACAAGGAACTGGCCAGCGCCGCCTTCAATGCCCGCGTGATCCCCAGCGTCGCCTACACCGACCCCGAAGTGGCCTGGGTGGGCCTGACCGAAGACCAGGCCAAGGCCCAGGGCATCAAGGTCAAGAAGGGCCTGTTCCCCTGGAGCGCCTCGGGCCGCGCCATTGCCAACGGCCGCGACGAAGGCTTCACCAAGCTGCTGTTCGACGCTGAAACCCACCGCATCCTGGGTGGCGGCATCGTGGGCACGCACGCGGGCGACATGATCGGTGAGGTGGCCCTGGCCATCGAGATGGGTGCCGACGAGATCGACATCGGCAAGACCATCCACCCGCACCCCACGCTGGGCGAAAGCATCGGCCTGTGCGCCGAAGCCGCCCACGGCAGCTGCACCGACCTGCCGCCGGCACGCAAGTAAGGGACAGGGGCCTTCTGGCCCCGCCCCGCTTCGCCCTTCCACCCTGACCGTCAGGGCGGGATGCGGCCTGGGCTCCGGCCGCCGCGCAGCCCCGCGTCTGAAAATGCCTCCTAAGCCTCATGCGACGTTTCGTCCCATGAGGCTTTTTTCATGGGGGTTCTGACGCAAGCCTTCTGGCACAGGTGTTGACCGCAACCTCAAAAAAATACCCAAAAGGATATAATTTGAGTGCTTGGACCGTTGTTATTCATCCGCAGGCAGAGCCCGAATTGGGAGCCTTACCCGCGGACATGAAGGCCCGCTTCCTGCGGATTGCCGAGTTGCTGGAGGACCTGGGGCCCCAGCAAGTCGGCTTGCCGCACGTGCGCCCGCTTGAAAACAAACTGTGGGAAATGCGGTTGCGTGGGCGCGATGGCATTGCTCGGGCCGTCTATGCCGCGATCAGTGGGCAAAGACTGATCGTGCTGCATGTGTTTGTGAAGAAGACTCAGGCCACACCGCGCAAAGCGATTGAGATGGCTTTGGGCCGATTGGAGGCGTCGATATGAAAAGCTTGAAAGAATTCAAACCCAGCTTGCTCTCTGACGCGGACGCTCAAGCCGAGTACGACGCGCTGGCGGATGAGTTCGAAGTGGCGCGGGAACTCATCGCCGCCCGGCATCGTGCAGGCCTGACCCAGGCCGAGGTGGCCAAGCGGATGGGAACAAGCCAAAGCACGGTTGCCAGGTTGGAGAGTGGCGGGCGCCAGCCTTCGATGCAAACTGTGCAACGCTACGCGAAAGCCTTGGGCTGCCGGGCTGTGATCAAGTTGGAGCGATCGCTGGGAACCGGCGCCTGAGTTCGGCAAGGTCTGCTCTCGATTCAATGCGTTGGCGCTGCGTGGCCGCGGGCATCTGCGTTGGGTCAGCGCACCTCGTGGGTCTCTGGTGGCGCCTCATAGGCCTTGCCACCCAGCCTCAGCGCGCTGTGCGCCCGCTGGCTTTGCAGCACCGGGTAGAACATCTGGTGCTGCCATTTCTCTTCGCCAAACAGTCGGTCATCGATCAGGCCCACCTGGGCCGGGTAGCGGCGGGTGATGTGGGCGGTGCCAAACAGCACGTCCCAGAAGAACAGCAGGTTGCCGAAATTGCCCTTGTAGTGGCCGATGCCGTCTTCGTTGGTGATGGCGTGGTGGGCCCAGTGCGTGGCCGGGGTGGAGAGGGTGCGCTCCAGCACCCACGCCAGCGGGTGCAGGGCGCGGATGCGGTACAGCGGCTCGTCCCAGCGCCAGGCGCAGTGGGCGCCCAGGATGACCAGCAGCTTCACGACCATGTAGCCGGCATACACCATGCCGCCCACGCCCAGGTACAGCAAGGCGCCCCCGATCCACAGGCCCGGCATCATCAGGTAGTAGAAGAAGTTGTTGCGGTAGGTGATGCGGATGCTCATGTAACTGGCCGAGTGGTGGGCCCGGTGCAGGGGCCACATCAGGGGCGAGTGCGACAGCCGGTGCCACCAGTACTGCGTCATGTCGTCGCCCACCAGCAGCAGGCCCACCATGGCCCACCCCGGCAGGTCGGCCAGGCGGTTCTGCCAGGTCGGGGCCAGCCAGGTGCCGAGTTTCGCCGTGGCCAGCAGGGCCAGGGGCTGGGTGATGGCCACCAGGCTCAGGAACATCAGCAGTTCCAGCTTGGTGTCGTTGGCGTTGGCGGTCACGGTGCGCTGGTAGCGTCGGGTGACGAACTCCATCAGCGCGAAGCCGCTCATGAAGCACAGAATCAGCGTGTTCTGAAATTGGTTGGCGGTCACAGGCAGGTCTCCATTCATTTTTTTTGCGAATGTAAGCCCGGTGTTTTAATGTGTCTATTGCATTGTCCGCATGGTCCTGATGTGACTGGTGCATTGCCTATGATCAACCTGAACCAATACCGCCATGTGCTGACCCTGGCCGAAGAGCGTCATTTCGCGCGTGCGGCGGAGCGCGTGCACCTGAGCCAGCCGGCGTTCAGCCGCAGCATCCAGGCCATCGAAGCCCAACTGGGCCTGCGGCTGTTCGAGCGCCAACCCGGTGATGTGCGGCCCACCCCGGCCGGTGCCTTTCTGGTGGAGCGCGCGCGCCGCCTGCTGTTCGAGGCCCGCTGCCTGGAGCGCGATCTGGCGCTTTACCTCGACCATCAGCTCGGCGACGTGGCCTTCGGCATGGGCCCCATGCCCAACGTGACCCTGGGCCCGAAGGTGGTGGCCGAGGTCCGCCAGGCCTACCCCCAGATCCGGATGCGGCTGGAGATCAGCAACTGGGCCTTGCTGCTGGAGCGCCTGCAGCTGGAGGAAATCGAGTTTTTTGTGGCCGAGGTGCGCGACCTGCCGCAGGACGCCGCCTTGCAGGTCGAACCCTTGATGCGGCAGGCCGGGCGCTTCTACGTGCGTGCCGACCACCCGCTGGGCCCGGGTGAGCATCGCCTAGCCGAGGTCTGGCCCTATGGCGTGGGCACCACCCGCCTGCCGGCAGCGCTCAAGGCTGTGTTGGGCCGCCTGGGGTCCGAAGACGCGCTGGCCCAGCCTGCGCTGGAGTGCGATGACCCCCGGCTGCTGCATCAGATCGGTCTGAGCACGGACACCGTGATCGCCACCACCGAACTGGCGGTGGCCGATTTGGTGCAGCAAGGCCTGCTGCGCGCCTTGCACTTGCCCGAATTGCCCGTGGTGCATGCCGAGATGGGCATCGTGTGCCTGCGTCATCGAACGCCGTCGCCGATGGCCTTGAAGGTCATCGAGCTGTTTCAGCGTTTCGCACTGGGGGCTCAGGACTCAGGCGCCTGACAGCAGGCGGCTTTCGATGAACTGCCATTGCGCCGGCGTGACTTCGGTGATGGACAGGCGGTTGCCGCGCTGCAGCACCGTCATGTCAGCCAGCTCGGGCTGGGCCCGCAGTTCGGCCAGGCTGATCACGCGGGTCTTGCGCAGGGCCTGCACATCCAGCAGCAGCCAGCGCGGCGCCGCAGGCGGTGATTTCGGGTCGTAGTAGGGTGATGCTGCATCGAACTGCGTGGGGTCGGGCCGGGTGCCCGAGGCCACGCGGGCCAGGCCGGCAATGCCGGGTTCGGCGCAACTCGAGTGATAGAACAGCACGCCATCGCCCACTTGCATCTGGTCGCGCATGAAGTTGCGTGCCTGGTAGTTGCGAACGCCGGTCCAGGGCACGGTGGCCTCAGGGGCGGCCAGGGCGTCGTCGATCGAGCACTCTTCAGGCTCGGATTTCATCAACCAATAGCGGCGGGCAGGGCTCATGGGCGGTATTGTGATCAACGATGTGGTTTGTCTGACAGACGGATGTTGGCTGGGGCGGCACAATGGCGCAGCCCCGTGTGCATTCAGTGTGTGAACACGTGCTGTGCACCGTCTGGCATTGTCGCCAATCACCGCCTTGGAGCCCTGTCCATGTCCACTCATTCTCCGCGTCTTCTGATCATTTCCGGCAGCGCCCGCCAGGGTTCGCTGAACCGCCGTCTGGCCCACGCCGTGGCGCTGGGGGCCACCCAGGCCGGCTTTGTGCCCCACGAACTGGATTTGCGCGCCCTGGACCTGCCCCTGTACGACGGCGACGCCGAGGCCGCCTCGGGTGTGCCCGCCGGGGCCACGGCCTTGCAGCAGGCCCTGATCGACAGCGATGCCCTGGTGGTGGTCACGCCCGAGTACAACGGCTTTCCCACGCCTCTGTTCATCAATGCCTTCGACTGGCTGTCGCGCCTGCCCACCGGCGTGGCGGCCACGGCCAACAAGCCCACGGCGCTGCTGTCGGCCTCGCCCGGCCCGATGGGAGGCTTGCGTGCCCTGAACTACGTGCGCCAGTTCCTGCAGATGAACTTTGCCTCGCTGGTCGTGCCACAGCAGTTTGCCCTGGGCCGCGCGGGTGAGGCCTTCACGGCCGAAGGCGCCCTGAGCGACGACAAGACCCGCCAGGCCGTGCAAGGCGTGCTGGAGGCCTTGAGCAAATTGACCCGTGCTGTGCAGACGGCCTGAACGTCTTGTCAGTCGGGTGTCTTCCGCCCCCTGTCTTCAGCCAGGCATCGGGTGGTCGTAGCGGATGAAGCCCCGGTACTCGGCCACGCGGTCATACAGGCGGCGCGCCCGCAGGTTGTCCGTCTGGGTGAGCCAGTACAGCCGCTGGGCACCGCCCTCGCGCGCCGCCTGGGCCACAGCCTCGATCAGCGCCGCCGCCGTGCCCTGGCCGCGGTGGGCTTCCGACACGTACAGATCCTGCAGGTAGCAGACCCGGGGGGCCCAGGTGCTGCCGTGGAACAGGTAGTGGGTGATGCCCACCAGCTGCCCCTGCACGCGCGCGCCCAGGCCATGCAAACCCTGGCCGGCCAGCAGGCGCGCCCAGGCCTGTTGGTACTCGGCCTCGCTGGTCGGGGTGTTGTAGAACGCCTTGTAGGCCTGGACCAGGGGCAGCCAGTCGCTCAGGTCTGCGGGTTGCAAGGGCGCAATGACGAGGGTGTTCATGCAGCCTCCGACGCGAAGCGGGGCTCGCAATGGATGCGGGTGTGCACCGAATTGGCCAGAAAGCAGGCCTCGTGGGCCTGGTGGTGCAAGGCGATCAGCGCGGCCTGGTCGCGCTCGCAGCCTGCTGCCAGCCGCACCACCGGCCGCAGGGTCACCTCGGTCATCACCTGGCGCCCCTGGGCATCGGCGGCCATCACACCGCTGGCCTCATCGTCGTAGGACTCGATGGCCCAACCTGCGCGGGCGGCCAGGTCCAGAAACCACAGCATGTGGCAGCTCGACAAGGCCGCCACAAAGGCCTCCTCGGGGTCGACCGCCGCCGGGTCGGACCAGGGCAGGGGCACGACTTGGGGCGAGGACGAGGCCGGCACGCTCACGCCGCCATCGAACTGCCACTGGTGGCGCCGGCTGTAGCGGCGTTGGCTGAAGTTGCCGTCATCGAGTTGCCAGCGCACGCTGGCGGTGTAGTGGGCCATGGGGGTTTCCGTTTCGCTCTGGCTTGTGGAATGATCCCTCAGTCTATTTTGAAAAATAGCTATTCAAGGAGCCAATTGCCCATGAAGCAGGGGACCCATCGGGGGCTCACCCGACGGCAGCAGGTGTACGAGCAGTTGCGTCTGGCCATCGAGCAGGGCACCCTGGCCGCGGGCAGCCGGCTGCCGGCCACACGGGACCATGCACGCACCCTGGGGGTGTCGCGCAACACCTTGTTGTGGGCCATGGAGCGCCTGCAGGCCGAGGGCTATGTGATGGCCCGGGTGGGGGACGGCAGCTACGTCAGCGCCAAGCTGGCCCCGGCCACCGCGGCGGGGGCCTTGAGCGCCTTGCCTCTGGGCCTGTCGCGGCGAGGGCAGTTGATCGCCGAGACGGTGCGGCACTGGAGCCCCCCCACCCAGGCGGCCACGCCGTTTCGCATCGGAGCGCCCGATGTGACCAGCTTTCCCTATGGCACCTGGGACCGCCTGGGCCGGCAGCGCACGCCGCTGCAGCGGCAGGCGGGCGCCCAGTACCTGGACCCGGCCGGTGACCCGGCGCTGCGCGAAGCGATTGCGCACTGGCTGTGGGCTTCGCGCGGCATCCGCTGCGACGCCAGCCGGGTGCTGGTGTGCGCGGGCTCGCAACAGGCCCTGGACCTGGTGGGCCGCCTGCTGCTGGATGTGGGCGACGAGGTGCTGGTCGAAGACCCGGGCTACCCCGGCATCCGCGCCAGCCTGCTGGGCCATGGGGTGCAGGCGCGGCCGGTGCCGCTGGACGAGGAGGGCCTGTGCATTGCCGAGGCCGAGCAGCAATGGCCCCGGGCACGCCTGGCCGTGGTCACGCCCACGCACCAGTTTCCAACCGGGGTGCGCATGAGCCTGGCGCGCCGCCAGGCCTTGCTGGACTGGTCGCACCGCCAGCAAGCCTGGGTGATCGAGGACGACTACGACGGCGAGTTTCAGTATGGCCCCCACCGCCTGCCCGCCTTGTGCAGCCTGCCGCAGTCGGAGCGGGTGCTGTATGTGGGCACTTTTTCCAAGACCCTGCACCCGGGCCTGAGGCTGGGCTTCATCCTGCTGCCGCCCGCCTGGGTACCGTCCTTTGCCATGGCCCGTGCGCTGAGCGACCGCCACGCCCCCGGCGACAACCAGGCGGTGCTGGCCAGCTTCGTTGCCCAGGGGCACCTGCTGCGCCATCTGCGGCGCATGCGTGAGCTGTATCAGGCCCGGCAACGGGTGATGATCGAGGCGCTGGCCGAGGCCAGCGAGGGGGCCTTGCAACTGCAGGCCAGTGACCGAGGCATGCACCTGTGCCTGGAGCAGCCCGCCGGCACCGATGACGAGGGCTTGAGCCGGCGCGCTGCCGCGCTGGGCGTGGTGCTGACGCCCCTGTCGCGCTACGCGGTGGCGTCGCCGCGCCGGGGTTGGCTGTTCGGCTATGCCGGTTATGCGCCGGACAGCCTGCAGGCGGCCGCCAGGCTGGTCGGCCCCTTGTTCAAGGGCTGAGGTCTGGGCCTTGGCGTGGGCCGCCACAGGCCCGGCGGCGGGTCACCGAGGCGACCGCCCGGCCGGGCTTGCCCCAATGCGCTGCGCACCCAGCCTGCCCAGAATCGGGCTTTGTCCTGTTGCCGGAGTCTGGCCTGATGCCTTCGTCCCCCACCTCTCTTGTCCGTCCCTCCCGCCGTCAGGTGCTCTCGGCTGCCGTGGGCTCGGTGGCCTCGCTGGCCGCGCCGGCCTGGGCCCAGAACGCGGGCGGCTGGCCCAACAAGCCCATCCGCCTGATCGTGCCCTACACCCCCGGCGGCTTCACCGACCAGATGGCCCGCCTGATCCAGAACGGTCTGCAGACCCGGCTGGGCCAGACCGTGCTGATCGACAACAAGCCCGGCGCCGGCAGCGTGATCGGGGTCGATGCGGTCGCCAAATCGGCACCCGACGGCAGCACCTTTGGTGTGGTGATCGCCGCCTATGCCGCCAACAACACGCTCTACCCCAAGCTGCCCTACGACGCCCGCAAAGACCTCACCGGCGTGGCGCTGATGGGGGTGTCGCCCCTGGTGGCCGCAGTGCCGCTCGATGCACCGTTCAAGACGGCCCAGGAGCTGATCCGCTACGCCAAGGCCAACCCGGGCAAGGTCAGCTATGGCTCGTCGGGCAACGGCTCGGCCGTGCACCTGACCACCGAGCTGTTCAAGATGCAGACCGGTGCCTACATGGTGCACATCCCCTACCGGGGTGCGGCGCCGGCCCTGACCGACCTCATCGGCGGGCAGATCCAGCTGTTCTTCGATGCAGCCACAGGGCTGATCAACATGGGCAAGCAGGGCAAGGTGCGCCTGATCGGCGTGGCCAGCGACCGCCGACTGCCGGTGCTGCCCGACGTGCCCACCTTTGTGGAGCAGGGTTTCAAGAACTTCACCGGCAGCACCTGGGCCGGCATGATCGCCCCGGCCGGCACGCCGCGTGACATCCTGCGCCGCATGTCCGAGGAGGTAACCCGCATCGTGCGCAGCGAGGAGATGCGGCCCCGTCTCGAGGCCATGGGCACCTTCCCGGGGGGCGGCACGCCCGAGGAGTTCGACGCCTTTGTGGCCGCCGAAACCAGCAAATGGGGCAAGGTGATCCGCGAGGCGAAGGTCACGCCCGATTGAGTTCCTCTCGCCCAGAGCCTGCTTTTGGCTCCGGCAAGCTGCATTTCGCGCCCGTCTGACGCTGGTTTGTCGCAACCCGGTGGCCGACGACGGAGGGCCGGCCGACACTGCCGACACTTGTTCAACCAGGAGTCGGAACCATGTCGATCTTGCAACGTGCCCTTCGTGTGCTGCCCGCGGGCGGTTTTTCGCTGTTTCTTCTTGCCGGGCTGGCCCAGGCGGGTGACCTGACGGTGGTGGTGTCCGGGGTGACCAAGGCCGAAGGGCAGGTGATGGTGGCCTTGTTCAACGACCCTGTGGGCTTTCCGCGCGGCAAGGTGCTCAATGGCCAGATGACCCCGGCCAAACCCGGCCAGGTCGAGGTGGTGTTCAAGGACCTGGCACCCGGCAGCTATGCCGTGTCGGCCTACCAGGACCTGAACGGCAACCAGCGCCTGGACGCCAACATGGTGGGCATGCCCACCGAACCCTACGGCTTCTCGCGCGACGCCAAGGGGCAGTTCGGGCCGCCCAAGTTCGACGATGCCGTCGTCAAGGTGGGTGCCGAAGCCCAGCGCATCCAGTTCAAGCTGTCGGGCCAGTGAGGTGGGTGGTATGAGCACTGCAAACCAAACGCCTGCCCCCTTGCTGTCGCTGCGCGGCATCGAGCGCGAGTTTGCGCTGGGCGAGACCCGCATCCGCGCGCTGCGCGGCATCGACCTGGACGTGGCGCCGGGCGAGTTCATGGCCATCTGGGGCCCCTCGGGCAGTGGCAAGTCGACGCTGCTGAACCTGCTGGGCTTGATCGATGCGGCCGACAAGGGCGTGCTGCGATTCGAGGGGCAGGATGTGAGCCAGCTCTCGGACGACGCCCTGTCGGACTGCCGCAACCACAAGATCGGCTTTGTGTTCCAGAGCTTCAACCTGGTGCCGGTGCTGACCGCGCTTGAAAACGTGGCCCTGCCGCTGCAGGTGCAGGGCGTGAAGGCCGCGGAGGTGCGCCGCCGCGCCGCCGAGTGGCTGGGCCACGTGGGCCTGGGCGAGTTCCTCGACTTTCGCCCGGATCGCCTGAGCGGCGGCCAGCGCCAGCGGGTGGCCATCGCCCGTGCCCTGGTGGGGGCGCCACGCCTGCTGATCGCCGATGAACCCACGGCCAACCTCGACTCGCAGACCAGCCGCGAGGTGATCGACCTGATCGAACGCCTGAACCGCGAAACCGGCGTGACCTGCATCTTCACCACCCACGACCCCCGCCTGCTGGCCCGCGTGCCGCGCCAGTTGCGCCTGCAGGACGGTCTGATCTCACAAGACAGCTACCAGGAGGCCGCATGACCGGCATCGGCAACATCCAGCTCGCCTGGCGCAACCTGTGGCGCAACCGCCGCCGCAGCGCCGCCACCATCCTCAGCCTGGCCTTCGGCTTTGCCGCCGTGGCCCTGTTCGCGGGCTACACCAGCGCGGTGTATGTGGCGCTCAGCAACGCGGCCATCCATGCCGAGCTGATCGGCCACCTGACCATCAACCGCCAGGGCTGGCAGACCGAGGGCAAGCTGCACCCCGACAAGTACCTGCTGACCGCCGATGAGATCCGCCAGGTGCAGGCCATCGTCGAGAAGCGCCTGCCAGGCGCCCGCCTGATCCCCAAGCTCAGCGCCACCGGCCTGCTGTCCAACGGCAAGAGCAGCACGATTTTTGTGGGCGCGGGCATTGCCCCGGCCGATCTGGACCTGCTGCGCGGCCCCTTCCGCTTTGCCCCCGGCGCCTTGAAAGAAGACCAGCCCCAGGGCGTGACGGCCGCCCAGGGCCTGGCCGACGTGCTGGGCCTGAAGATGGGCGACAGCGCCTCGGTGCTGGCCAGCACGCTGCACGGCCAGGCCAATGCCTCCGACGTGGACATGACCGACGCCGTCAACACCGGCAACGTGGCCACCAACGACAAGCTGATGCTGATGCCGCTGGCCCTGGTTCAGGACCTGATGGACGCCAAGGGGCGGGCCGAGACCCTGACCGTGTTGCTGCCCGGCGAGGGCCATGCCGACAGCGCCGATGTGGAAGGCCGCCTGCGCGACATGTACACCCGGCCAGCGCCCAGCGAAGCCCAATCGGTGGCCGTGCGGGATCAGCTGAGTGCCGATTTCAAGGCCGCCGGCCTCGACATGGAGGTGCGCACCTGGCAGGAGATGTCGGCCTTCTTCCGCCAGGTCAAGGGCATGTACGACATGATTTTTGCGCTGATGCTGTCGGTGGTGCTGGCCATCGTGGTGCTCTCGATTGCCAACGCCATGAGCATGGCGGTGGTGGAACGCACCCGCGAGATCGGCACCCTGCGCGCCATCGGCGTGCGCCGAAGCGGCATTGCCCGGCTGTTCGTCAATGAGGCGCTGATGCTGGTGCTGGTCGGCACCGTCACCGGCCTGCTGCTGACGGCCGCCGTGCGCTGGGGCGTGAACGTGGCCGACATCCGTTACGTGCCGCCCAGCAACACCCAGAGCGTGCCGATCTACATCGGCTTTGACCTGCCGCGCACCGCATTTGCGGCGTTTGTTCTGGCCGTGCTGGCGGTGTTTGCCGCCTACTGGCCGGCCCGCCGTGCTGCGCACCATTCCATCACCGCTTCTTTGGGGCATGTATGAACCACCTTGGCTTTTCCTGTTTCACCCGCCGCGGCGCATTGCTCCTGTCTGTTGGCAGTCTTCTGGGGGCCTCCCTAGCCTCGTCAGCCTGGGCGGCCGAGCCCGATGCCGCCCAGTTGCTGCGCCAGGCCGACCAGGCGCGTGGCGGCGGCTTTCCGGGCCTGATCTGGGAGGTGCATGCCCACAACAGCGGCAGCCAGGCCGATGACCAGCCCGACCAGCGCTTGCGCATCAAGGCCATCGACAACGCCAGCGTGGCCGAGGTGCTGGAGCCCCTGAGCAGCAAGGGCTCGCGCATGCTGCAGGTCGATCGCAACATGTGGCTGACCAAGCCCGGCCTGAAAAAGCCGGTGGCCATCTCGCCACGCCAGCGCCTGACCGGACAGGCGGCCATCGGCGACATCGCCGCCACCAACTACGCCAAAGACTACCAGGCGCGCTACCTGCGCCAGGAAGACGTGGGCGACGAACCCTGCCATGTGCTGGAGTTGACCGCCTCCAGCCGCCAGACCACCTACGACCGCATCACCTACTGGATCTCGGTGCGTCGGGGCGTGGGGGTGCAGGCGGATTTCCTGTCGCTGTCGGGCAAGAAGCTCAAGAGCGCGCAATTCGAGTACGGCAACAGCCTGAACATCCACGGCAAGACGGTGCTGTTCGTCAGCCGCATGGCGATTGCCGATGCGCTCAGCGATGCCCGCACCACGCTGGTCTACAGCCGCATCTCGGCTCAGGCGATCCCCAGCTCTGAGTTTGATGTGGGGAACCTGCAATGAGTGCCGGCCGCATCCGATGGCGGGCTGTGGCCTGGGCCGTGGCGACCGTCTTGGCTCAGCCGGCCATGGCGCAAGAGCCGGCGGCGCCAGCGGGCGAAGGCCCGGAGGCCGAGCCGTCCTGGCGCCTCAGCGGCTCGGGCGAGGCCTGGGTGTACGGCACCCGCAACAGCGTGCTGAGCACCAGCCTGCTCAACCCGGGTAACCGGGTGGCGGCCTTGCCGCGCGACCTGGACCTGCTGGACATCCGCCTGAACGGGCGTGCCGAGCATGGGCCGCTGGCGCTGGTGGGCTCCGCCCGGCTGACCTCGCAGCGCAGCCTGACCGAACTGGCGGCGCGCCCGGACCGGCGTGACAGCGACGACACCCAGCAGGTGCTCCAGGCCTTTGCGCGTTACCGGCAGGGCGAAGGCGTGCTGACGGTGGGGCGTGAGTTGCTGAGCTGGGGCCCGGCCAATTTCCGCTCGCCCAGCAACCCCTTTTACTTTGATGCCGGCCGCACCAATCCGCTGGCGTCCACGCCCGGCGTGGACGTGCTGCGCTACACCGGTCAGGTCGCGCCGGGTTGGCGAGTGGGTGGGGGCTATGTGCTGTCGACCTCGCAGATCACGCCGGCCACCGATCTGGGCCACAGCAGCTGGCTCAAGATCGACAACCAGGGCGAGGCGCACCTGGCCAGTCTGGTGCTCAGCCAGCAGCGCGGGGGCGCGACCTTTGTCGGGGGCTTTGCGCAATGGACGCCAGATGACGCCTGGCTGCTCTATGGGGAGGTGGGCAGCAACCGGCAGCCTGGCCAGCTGCAGGTGGCCGGGCCCGGCAATGGCCCGCTTTACCGTTGGCAGCAGCCGGCCCCGCGCAGCACCGACGCCTTGCTGGGGGCCAGCTACACGCTGGAGAGCGGCCATGTGCTGATCGGCGAGTGGCTGCACAGCGGAGGCGGCTACAGCGAGGCCGGGCAGGGCGCCTATTGGGCCCAGGCGGGCCGGGCCAACACCCTGGCCACCCAAAACCCGGCCCTGGGCTACGCCAGCCTGGGCCAGGCCTTGGGCCAGGCACCCCGTCTGCTGGGGCGCGACTACCTGTGGCTGGGCCTGCAGAGCAACCCGCAGGAGAGCGGCCTGTACTGGCGCGCCGAATACAGCACGCAGCTGGCCGACCACAGCGGGCAGCTGCTCTTGTACGGCGAGAAGAACTTCTGGCGCCAGTTGTCGGGCTTTGTGGTGCTGAGCCGCACCGTCGGGGGTGTTCAGACCGAGTTCGGCAGCCTGGTGCGCAGCCGCCTCACCGTGGGGGTGAAGCTGTTTGTGTTTTGAGAGGGGGAGGGTGGCGTTGCCCCAACGTGGGGCGCCGCGTCAGGCACCCAGACGTTTCAACGCGGGTTGACGTTGTCGGTGGAGGCCGAAACCGAGGGCACGTTCACGCGGCGGGCGCCATCGAAGCGGCGCTGCCAGTAACTGTCACGCATGTCTTCGACACGGATCTGGCTGCCGGTGCGGGGGGAGTGGATGAACTTGCCGTCGCCCACATAGATGCCCACGTGGCTGAAGGCATGGCGCATGGTGTTGAAGAACACCAGATCGCCGGGCTGCAATTCTTGCTTGTCGATGGTCTGGGTGGCGGCGGCCTGCTGGTCGGCGCGGCGGGGCAGCACCAGGCCCACGGTCTGTTCGTACATGGCGCGGACAAAGCCGCTGCAATCAAAGCCGGTTTCGGCATTGTTGCCGCCGCGGCGGTAGGGCACGCCCAGAAAACCCATGGCGTTGACCACCAGCTCTGAGGCGCGGCTGCTGAGGCTTTGGCGCACGTAACTCAGTTGCGTGAGCAGGCCGCGGTCGGCCAGCAAGCGTTCCACGTCGTCGACCGGCTGGGTCGATGGCGCCGCCTGAGCCCGAAGGGCTAAACCGAAGATCGTGAGGCCGAGAAGGAGTAGGCAGAGCCAACGAGACATGGGCGCAGAGGTTAACGACCTGTCAGGTTCAAGTCAAGCGGGGATTCGCGAGAAAGCGCATGCACTTGAGTTTGCATTGACCTGCCGCATGGCCGGGTGGCTTCTGGGGCGGGCGACTGGGTTCTAATACGGGCCGTGGCCTGCTGTAGGCCAGCATGATGAGAGAAAGCCCCGTGTTGATTGACGCCCAGGAATCCCAGCTCGTGCTGGTCGATTACCAAACCCGCCTGATGCCCGCCATCCACGAAGGCCCGCTGGTGCTCGAAAACGCGCTGCGCCTGGCCCGTGCGGCCCGCCTGCTGCAGGTACCCGCGTTCGGCACCGAGCAAAACCCGTCCAAGCTGGGCGAGAACCCGCCCGAGCTCAAGGCCCTGTGCCAGAAGACGCTGGCCAAGATGCATTTCAGCGCCTGTGAAGAAGGCTTGTCCGAATGGCTGCGCCCGCCCGCCAAGGCGGTGCAGGGCAATGCGCGCAGCCTGCCCAAGCACCTGCAAAAGCCGGCCCAGGGCGAGGCCGACCGCAGCGCCATCGTGGTGGCCGGTTGCGAGGCCCATGTGTGCCTGTTGCAGACCGCGCTCGATCTGCTGGAAGACGAGTTCGATGTCTGGGTGGTGACCGATGCCTGCGGCTCGCGCACCGAGCGCAACCGCGACGCGGCCTTTGACCGCCTGGCCGGTGCCGGCGCCGAGCTGGTGACCACCGAGATGGTGCTGTTCGAATGGCTGCGCACTGCCGAGCACCCCCAGTTCAAGGCGGTGCATGAGCTGATCAAGTAAGCAAGCCTGGCCCTCAGGCCCTCAGGCCCTCAGGCCCTCAGGCCGGTGGCCTCAGAGCGTGTCGCAAAAGCGGCGCGTGATGTCGTCGATGGTGGCACGCTCTTGCGCCAGGGCCGCCACGCAATGCCGGTCCAATTGGCCTGCTTCGGCCATGCGTTGCAACTCGGCCAGGGCCCGATCCGTGGGCCAGCCCTCCTTGTAGGGGCGCGGGCTGGTCAGTGCGTCAAAAATGTCGGCCACCGTGACGATGCGTGCCTCGATCGGGATATCGGGTTCCTTCACGCCCTTCGGGTAGCCCGAGCCGTCAAGCAATTCGTGGTGGTAGGCCACGATGTTGTGGATCATGGCCGAATGGGGCAGGTCATTGAGCCTGAAGTCGCCCATCATCTTGCCCACCAGGGTACAGCCCAGTTCGACGTGGCTCTCCATGATGGTGTGCTCGGCCTCGTCCAGCGATCCTTCCTTGAGCAGGATGCGGTCCGGGATGCCGATCTTGCCGATGTCGTGCAGCGGCGCAAACTGGTAGATGTTCTCCACGAACTCATCGTCCAGGCCGCAACGGGGCGCCACGGCTCGGGCGATCAGGCGTGCGTAGCGTGACATGCGCTCCAGGTGGGCGCCGGTTTCGAAGTCACGCAGGTTCGCGAAGTCGCGCGCGATCTGGGTCGAGGCCAGCATCATGCGCACGGTGGCCATCTCGCTGCTGATCATCATGTTGATCAGGCTGCAGGCCAGCACCAGATCACGCTGCACGGTGGCGTTGAAGACCTCGGGCTGCAGCGAGTCGAAGAACACGAAACCCAGCAGCGTGCCCTGGCCGTACATGGGCACGGTGAAGGAGGACTGGTAGCCCTGCTGCTGCAGCCATCGGGCATGCTCGCTGCCCTGGCCGATGACCTTCGGGATATGGTCCAGCACGCGCATCTCGCCGCTGCGCGCCAGTGCCAACAGCGACCGGCTTTCGTGCAGGGGAAACTCGTAGCCGCGCAAGGCTTCGCCCGTGAGGGTGCTGTGCAAGAAGGTTTTGAGCCGGTCTTCGCTCTCGTCATAGAGCGCGCAGGCCACGCGGTCGAGCAGGGGCACGGCGGCACGCAACTGCTCGTGCATCTGCCTCAGTCGCTCGCTCAGGCTGCGGGCGCCGGCAAACAGGTCGACAAAGTGGGGAATGGGTATTTCAGTCATGGTGCGCGCCGCCGAGATTGGAACACCGAAGGCTGGGCCCCAAGGGCCTCAGTATCGTTTTATCTTGATACAAATCAAGTTCGTGTATTGAACAAGCAACGCGGCGGCTGGTCTCGCTTGTGCCGCCGCCTGCCTGTCAGGTCTGAGCAAGCCCCTGATGAATAATTATGAATTCAATTGAATGGACCCAAGCCCCCAGCCTGGCTTGCCGCCGTGGGGTCCCGGAGTCGGTGAGAGGAGATCAATCAGATGACATACGCACAATTCCATCAGCGCTCCTTGACAGAGCGCGACGCCTTCTGGACCGAACAGGCCGCCCTGATCGACTGGCAACAGCCGCCCCAGCAGGTCTGTGACTACAGCAACCCGCCGTTTGCGCGCTGGTTCGTCGGTGGCACCACCAACCTGTGCCACAACGCGGTGGACCGCCATGTGGCCACCCGGGGCGACCAGGCAGCGCTGATCGCCGTGTCGACCGAGACCGACACCGAGCGGGTCTACACCTTTGCCGAACTGCAGCGCGAGGTGGAGCGCATGGCGGCCTCGCTCAAATCGCTGGGGGTGGGCAAGGGCGACCGGGTGTTGATCTACATGCCCATGATTGCCGAGGCCGCCTTTGCCATGCTGGCCTGCGCCCGCATCGGGGCCTTGCACACCGTGGTGTTCGGGGGCTTTGCCTCCGGGGCCCTGGCCTCGCGCATCGATGACGCCGAGCCGGTGGTGATCGTGAGCGCCGATGGCGGGTCGCGTGGTGGCAAGCCCGTGCCCTACAAGCCCCTGCTGGACGCTGCCATCAGCCTGGCTGTGCACAAACCCAGCGCCGTGCTGCTGGTCGAACGCGGCCTGGTGCCGCTGACCTATGTGGCCGGCCGCGACCACCGTTGGGTTGATCTGCGCCAGAAGTACCTGGACGCCCGGGTGCCCTGCGAGTGGCTCGAATCCACCCACCCCAGCTACACCCTGTACACCAGTGGCACCACGGGCAAGCCCAAGGGCGTGCAGCGCGACACGGGCGGCTACGCCGTGGCCCTGGCCGCCAGCATGAAGCACATCTTCCAGGGCAACCCTGGCGAAACGTATTTCTCGACCAGCGACATTGGCTGGGTGGTGGGCCACAGCTACATCGTCTACGGCCCCTTGATTGCCGGCATGGCGACCATCGTCTACGAAGGCCTGCCCACCCGGCCCGATGCCGGCATCTGGTGGCAGCTGGTCGAAAAATACAAGGTCACCCGCATGTTCAGCGCCCCCACGGCCGTGCGCGTGCTCAAGAAGCAGGACCCGGCCTACCTGAGCAAGTACGACCTGTCCAGCCTCAAGGCCCTGTACCTGGCGGGCGAGCCGCTGGACGAGCCGACCGCGCAATGGATCAGCAGTGCGCTCAATGTGCCCATCATCGACAACTACTGGCAGACCGAGTCAGGCTGGCCCATCCTCACACTGGCCAACGGGGTGCAGGCCCAGACCAGCAAGTTCGGCAGCCCGGGCCTGGCCATGTATGGCTACGACGTCAAGCTGTTCGACGAGTCCACCGGCGAAGAACTCAAGGGGCCCAACCAGAAGGGCGTGGTGGCCATCGAAGGGCCGCTGCCGCCGGGCTGCATGCAGACCGTCTGGCGCGATGACCAGCGTTTTGTGAACACCTACTGGAAGAGCATTCCGGGCAAGCTGGTGTACAGCACCTTCGACTGGGGCATCCGCGACGAAGACGGCTACTTCTTCATCCTGGGCCGCACCGACGACGTGATCAACGTGGCGGGCCACCGCCTGGGCACCCGCGAGATCGAGGAGAGCATCTCCAGCCACCCCAATGTGGCCGAGGTGGCGGTGGTCGGGGTGGCCGACAACCTCAAGGGCCAGGTCGCCATGGCCTTTGTGGTGCCCAAGGACGCGGCCTCGGTCGACAGCGACGCGGCCCGTCTGAAGCTGGAAGGCGAGATCATGAAGGTGGTGGACGGCCAACTGGGCGCCGTGGCCCGGCCCTCGCGCGTGCTGATCGTCAACGTGCTGCCCAAGACCCGCAGCGGCAAGCTGCTGCGCCGGGCCCTGCAGGCCGTGTGCGAAGGCCGCGATCCGGGTGACCTGACCACCATGGACGACCCGGCTGCGCTGCAACAGGTGCGTGACATGGTGCAGCCAGGCTGAGAACGGCGCTACGCGGCGGCGGCAGGCCCCAGCGTGATCTGAGCCCTTTGTCTGGCCCGGATTTGACAACCTGGGAATTCCAAATAGGATGTACATGTACATCCTATTTTGTTTTCAAGGCGGCCATGATTCAAACCAAGCTCTTCAAGAATGGCAATTCACAAGCCGTTCGCATTCCCGCCGAGTTGGCCTATGCCCAATGGGACCTCGATCTGGTCATCGAGCGCCGAGGCGATGAGTTGCTGATTCGGCCGGCGCGGCGCCGCATGGGCGATGTTCTGGGCAAGTTTGCTGAGTTTTCACCCGATTTCATGGCCGATGGCCGTGCTCAGGACGAAGCCGCTGAGCGTGAGGCTCTGTGATGCCTCGTTACATGCTCGACACCAACATCTGCGTCTACTTGATGAAGCACCAGCCGCCGCAGGTGCGTGAGCGCTTTGCCGCCTGCTATGTGGGCGATGTCGTGATCTCGGCGATCACCCTGGCCGAACTGGAGTTCGGTGTCGCGTGTTCCCCAGAGGCTCAGGCACGCAACCAGGCTGCATTGGCCAGCTTGCTCGAAGATATCCAGGTGGCGCCCTTTGAGGCTGCTGCGGCACGCGCTTACGGGCCTTTGCGGGCTCAACACCGTGAGCGCAACAGGAATGCGCTGGACAAATTGATTGCCGCGCACGCCATGGCGCTGCAGGTGGTGCTCGTCACCAACAACGAATCTGATTTTCTGGCTTTCCCGGGCCTGGTGGTCGAGAACTGGGTGAATTCACACTGAATGGTGCCGATGGTCGTAACATTCGCTATTCATTTACGGAATAGCGATCATGAACCACCCCCTCATCCGCGCTCCCCGAAGGCTTGTTCTGCTGGCTCTGATGGGCCTGGCACCGGGCCTTGCCCTGGCCCAGGCACCCACCCAGGAGCTCACCGTGTCGGCGGCGGCCAGCCTGACCAACGCGTTCCAGGACATTGCCAAGGCCTTTGAGAGGGCCCACCCGGGCAGCAAGGTGGTGCTCAACTTTGCCGCCTCCGGGCCTTTGTTGCAGCAGATCCGGCAGGGAGCGCCGGTGGACGTGTTTGCCTCGGCCGATCAGGAGACCATGGACAAGGCGGCCGCGGCCCAGCTGCTGGCACCGGGCCGGGTCGACTTTGCGGCCAACACCCTGGTGGTGGTCCAACCCGCTGCGGCGAGCCCCAGCCCCAAAGCCCTGGCCGATCTGGCCGCGCCGGCTTTCAAGCGCCTGTCCACCGGCAGCCCCGCCAGCGTGCCCGTGGGGCGCTACACCCTGGAAGCCGTGAAGGCCGCCGGCCTGGAGGCCGAGTTGCAGCCGCGCTGGATCTATGCCGACAGCGTGCGCCAGGTGTTGGCCTATGTGGCGCGCGGTGAGGTGGATGCGGGCTTTGTGTACCGCACCGATGCTTTGATCGAGAAAGACCGCGTGCGCATTGCCTTCACCGTGCCCACCAACACGCGGGTCAGCTACCCGATCGCCCCGGTGGCGGCGGGCAAGAACCAGGCCCTGGCTCAGAGCTTCATCAGCTATGTGCGTTCTGCACCCGCCCAGGAGATTCTGAGCACTTACGGCTTCGCCAAGCCCTGAGCCCAGGCCTCGGGGGCGCGCCATTGGGCGGCCCAGGCCTGCAGCTCGTGGGCCGGCATGGGCCGGGCAATGCCATAGCCCTGGCCCAGCAGGCAACCCATTTGCAGCAGGCGCAGGCCTTGCTCGGTGGTCTCCACCCCCTCGGCGATCAAGGTCAGCCCGAAGGAGCGTGACAGGCCGATCACGCCGTCCACGATGGCCATGTCGCCGATGTCGCTCATCATGCCCATCACGAAGCTGCGGTCGATCTTCAGCGTATCGGCCGGCAGCTGGCGCAGGTAGGTGAGCGAAGAATAGCCCGTGCCAAAGTCGTCGATGGCGATCGACAGGCCCATGTTGCGCAACTGGACCAGGGTGGCCGATACGGCGTTGATGTCGGTCAGGGCGGCACTTTCGGTGATTTCGATTTCGATCAGCGAGGTGGGCACGTCGGCATACTGCCCCAGCAGATGCTGCACACGGTGCGGAAAGTCGGCCATTTGCAGGTGCCGTGCCGAGATGTTCAGGCTCAGGGGCACGCGCAGGCCCTGGGCCAGCCATTGCCTCTGCAGCGTCAGGGAGTGCGTGAGCACCCATTCGCCAAAGGGCGCTTCCAGGGCGGAGCCCTCAATCTGTGGCAGAAACTCGCCCGGGCCCAGCAGGCCTTGCTCAGGGTGCCGCCAACGCGCCAGGGCTTCAACCCCCACCAAGGTGCCTTCCTGCATGTCCACCTTGGGCTGCACATACAGGCAGAACTCGCCCGCCTGCAGGGCTGTGGCCAGGCGGTCCAGTCGGGTGTGGTGCTCGCGCGAGGCCCGTTCGCGTTCCGCATCGAACAGGTGGATGCGGTTGCGCCCGGCCTGCTTGGCCAGGTACATGGCCTGATCGGCGTGGCGCAGCAGGGTGTCGGCGTCGGCATCGTCCTCGGGGTACAGCGTCAGGCCAATGCTGGCGGTCACGGTCAGGGCCTCGCCTTCCAGGCGCACCGGCTCGGCCATGCGCTGCATCAGGCGGCTGAGGGTGGATTCGCAATCCTTGCGGCACTCGGGCTGGGTCAGCAGGATCACGAACTCGTCGCCCCCCAGTCGCGCCACCAGGTCCTTGGCCCGGATGGCGCCTTGCAGGCGGCGGGCAATCTCGACCAGCAAGCGGTCGCCAACCCCATGGCCCAGGCGGTCGTTGACCGGCTTGAAACCATCCAGATCCAGGTAGGCCACCCCCAGCAGGTGGCCGCTCTGGCGCGCCTCCTGCATGGCGGATTCCAGGGCCTGGGCCAGCTGTACCCGGTTGGGCAGGCCGGTCAGGGCATCGAAGTGGGCCAGCTTCTGCAACTGGGCTTCCTGCTCGCGCTGGCGTGTCACATCCAGGCCCACGCCCACCATGCGCAGGGGTTTGCCGTCGGCCTGGCGGGCGATCACGCGGCCCAGGTTGCGCACCCAACGCACGTTGCCGTCCACATGCTGCAGGCGCAAGGTCACGTCGAAGGGCTGGTCGGGGTGTTTTTGATGGCGGTCCAGGGCGTCAAAAGCCAATGCCTCGTCGTCGGGATGGATGACATCACTCCAGCGCTCGGGGGCCGCGCCCGCAATGGCAGGAGGCAGGCCCCGCAGTTCAAGCCATTGGCGGTCGCCCACCACCTCGCCGGTCTGCATGTTCAGGTCCCAGAGCGCCAGGGCTGCGGCCTCGATGGTCAGCGACAGCAACGCCTCACGCTCTTGCACCAGGCGCTCGGCCTGCTTGCGCTCGGTGATGTCCTTGATGCCGAACAGCCAGCAGGCCAGGCCATCGAACTCGATGGTCTGCATGGATTGCAGGCCGGTGCGCGTCGGTTGGCCCCGGGGTTTGAAATCGACCTCATAGGCGCTCAGCACACCCTGCGCGTTGGCCGTGGCCAGCAGGGCATCCCGATCGGCCGGGGTGTACAGGCCCAGGCCGGTCGGTGAACTGTCTTGCAAGGCCTCGGCTCGGCTGATGCCGGTGGCCTGCTCCCAGGCGGGGTTGACTTCCAGGTAGCGCCCGCTGGCCTTGCTGCAGATGCCCATGGGGTCGGGAATGGCCTGGAAGATGCGTGAGAACCGTTCCTCTGATTCGCGCAGGCGGTCACGACTGCGTCGGGCCTCATCGATGTCGCGGATCACGCCGCGCACCCGCCGCACCCGGCCGTCCTGCACCACGGGTTCGGCCATGGCCTGTACCCAGACCGCTCGCTGGTCATAGCGTACGATCTGAATCTCGTGTTCAAAAGGCTTTTGCTCCAGCACGGCGAGCCGCATCGCCTCGCGGAAGATCTCGCGGTAGGGTGGGGCCACGAACTGATCGACATAGTGCTCGGGCACGCCCGACCCGGCGGCCAACCCGTGCAGTTCGTAGCAGACGTCCGACCAATACCGCTCGGCTGGGTCGGGCGAGTCTTCCCACACCCCCAGTCGGGCGATGCGGCCAGCCTGCTGCAGCAGGGCGTTCACCCGCACCAGTTCATCCTGCATGGACTGGTGCTCGCTCATGTCATGGAACAGGAAGATGAAGCAGGGCTCTCCATCCATGTTGATCTGGCGCGCCGACATGCGCCCCGGGATGGTCGCTCCGTGAACACTGCGCGCCAGAAGGGGCAGGCTGTCGACCCGCCCCTTTTCACGGAAGCTGCTCAGCAGCTTGTCGCGTTCTGCAGGGCTGGCCCAGATGTTGAGCTCCAGCGAGGTGTGCCCCAGGATCTCGTCGCGTTGGCGGCCCAGCAGGCGGCAGAAAGCGGGGTTCACCTCCCGGTAGGTGCCGTCACTGATGCGGGTGATTCCCGCCGCGTCGGGCAAGGCCTCGTAGATGGTCTGAAACTTGGCCTGCGACAGCTGCAGGGCATCGCTGGCCTGGTGGCTGGCCGTGATGTCGTGGTGCATGCCCACCACCCGCGTGGCCTGGCCCAGTGCATCGCGCTCGACAATGCGCCCGCGGGCCAGCACCCAATGCCAGCGGCCCTCGCGGTCGTGCACCCGGAACTCGGTCTCGAAGGCATCGTCGGGGCTGCGCAGCAGGTCTTGTCGGATGCGTTCAAGTCGCTGGGCGTCATCGGGATGCCAGTGCTGGAACCAGACCTGCCAGGGGTCGGTGCCACGGGGGCCGATCAGATCGAACTGATCGTAAAAGCTGCCCTGGAAGGTGGTCCAGTGCCTGGGCACATCCCAGATCCAGCGCCCCCCTCCGGAGGAATCCAGCACCTGCAGCAGTTCGTTTTCACGCCGTTGGAGCTGCAGTTCGTAACGTGCCCGTCCCAGCAGCAACTCCAGGCAGCAACCCAGCAGCAGGGTGCTCCCCCCGTAGCGCCACAACTGGGCATGCGATTGATCGCTCACCCAGCCCAACTGGCTGGCCAGCAGCATCAAGGCCTGCACTCCCGCGGCCAGCATCAGCAAGGACAGCCACACCCGGACCCGGGGTGACACCTTGGACAACTCACGCCGTAACACCTGGCGGCACACATCGGCCCAGACCATCAGCATCACGGTCAGCAACACTTGTGCCCCGGCAGCGGGGGGGCGCAGGAGCAGGGCGGCTAGCAAGGCAGGGGCCAGCGCGATCAGGCCGACCCGACGCCCCATGATGAACAGTGCCAGGGTCAGGTAGGCGGGGCGCAGTTCGGCCACGGGGGACAGCCCCGCGAGCAGGCTCCAGTACATGGCCACGACCGAGGCCAGGCCTAACAGGGCGCCTGTGAACAGCCGGTGTCGCGGGGAAGGGGTCAACAGCCAGCCGGGTGGCAGCAGCAGGAACACGCCGACCACTGCCGCCGTGATACCGCTGTTCACCGCCAAGTCAAGCGGAAAGTCAATCAACCCATCACCTCGTTCCTGTCTTGAAGCCGGGCATCCGGGCACAAACCCCAAGGCCTTGGTAAGGGCCTTCAGCCGTGAGGCACGGCGCCGGACTGCATCACTGGATACAAGTGTAGAGGGCTGGTGGCCCGCCTCAGGGCGCGCCGGGCCGTGTCAGAGGGGGGGCAAACCCGGGTAGGCCCCCTTCTTGAGCAGCGTTTGCCTATTTTTTGATCTGGATCAGGCCGGTGGACAGTGCGGTTCCGCACACGATGACCACACCGCACAGCACCATCCAGGGCGTGATCTGTTCACCCAGAAACAGGCCACCGTAGGCCACGGCAAACAGGGGGGTGACGAAGGTCACCGTCATCGCACGGGCTGGGCCCGCATGCAGGATGAGACGGAAATACAGGATGTAGGCGATGCCGGTGCAAAACACCGCGATCGCCGCGATGGCGGCCCAGGCCTGCAGGCTGGGGGCCTGCGATGGCCAGGACAAGGCCGTGGGCAGGGCCAGCACCAGGGCAGAACCCAGTTGGCTGCCCGTGGCGTTGGCCAGGGCGGGCACCCCGCTGAGGTAGCGCCGCGTCAGGTTGGCGGCCCAGCCGTAGCACAAGGTGGCGGCCAGGCAGGCCAGCACGGCAAAGCCGCTGCCACCGGGCTTGAAGCTGGCCTTGTCCACCGCCAGCAGCACCACCCCCGTGAAACCGATGGCCAGGCCCAGTGCCTTCATGCGACCCGGGCGTTCGCCCAGCCACAACCAGGCCAGCAAGGCGCCGCACAGCGGTGTGGTGGCGTTCAGGATGGCGGCGAGCCCGGTGTTGATGGACAACACGGCCCAGGCATACAGCGCAAACGGAAGCGCCGAATTCACCACCCCGATCAGCAAAATGGCCCGCCACTGGGCCTTGAGGGCGGGCCACTGCCCTCGCGAGACCATGATGGGCCACAAAAAGACCGTGGCCAGGATCACCCGCAACCCCGCCGTGGCCAGCGGGCCGAACTCCGAGGCCCCCAGGCGCATGAACAGAAAAGACGCGCCCCACAGCGCAGCCAGCAAGACAAACTCCAACACCCAGGCTGCGCTCATGCGGTCACCTCGGTCCACAGCGAGGCCTGGCTGGCGCGCAGCGCACTCTGGGCGACGCCTTCGAGGCGCAACAGCGCCTGCTTGCGCTCCAGCCCGCCGGCATAGCCGGTCAGGCTGCCGTCGGCGCCCACCACCCGGTGGCAGGGCACGATGACCGACACCGGGTTGCGGCCCACCGCCGCGCCCACCGCCCTCGCCGCGGCGGGGCGCCCCAGCTGGGCTGCCAGTGCGCCATAACCTCGCAGCTGGCCGCAGGGAATGCCCAACAGGGCCTGCCACACCGCCTGCTGGAACGGCGTGCCGCTGCTCAGATCGAGCGGCACGGAAAACGCGTGCAAGCGGCCCTGCAGGTAGGCCTGCAGTTCATCCCGGGCCTGCAGCAACAGCGTGTGACCGGGGGCAAGGGGCCAGGCGGAGGGCCCATCGAGCTGGGCCGGGGCATGCCGCTGGCCGGCAAACCAGGCGCCAGCCAGGCCGCGTGGGCTGGCCGCCAGGTGCATGGGGCCCAGCGTGGTGTCGAACACCAGCTGAACCCGTTCGGAGGGGGAGTTCATCAGCAGATCCTGTGGGGTGAAGGTGGGAAGGGGCGGGGCGCTTGTCGCCGGTTTCAGTCGGTGCCAGCCACCGTGGGTGGGCCGTGTTCCCAGATGCGCAGCACAGCATAGCCACGCCAGGGTTTCCACGCGGCCGATGCGGCCTCGGTGGCCAGCAGGCGTTGGCGTGGTGTGCTGCCGGGCGGGCGGGTGCCCAGGCGTTCCTGCAGCACGCCATCGCCGGCCGGGAAGGCATCGGGCCAGCGCAGGGCGCGCAGGGCAATGTATTGCGCTGTCCAGTCGCCGATGCCGGGCAGGGCGGTGAGAGTGGCCAAGGTCTGGGCCAGTGGGGCACTGCCATCCAGGGCCAGACGGCCTGTGTGCATTGCCTGCGCCAGGGCCAGCAGGGCGCGCTGCCGTTGCCGCACGATGCCCAGCTCGCCCAGGCAGGGCGCCAGGCCCTGGCCATCATCCAGGGCGGCCAGGGTGGCAGCGTCAGGGAACAGCCGGTTCAGGCCGGTGGGGGCGTTGGCATCGGTGGACAGGGCCGGGCCCAGCAGATCGACCAGGCGCTGGCACAAGGTACGCCCGCCCGCCACGGTGACCTGCTGGCCCAGGATGGCGCGCACCGCCAGCTCGAACCCGTCCAGCGTGCCCGGCACGCGCAGGCCGTTCAGTGATCCGAAATGCGGCGCCAAGACCTGGTCGATGGCGCCCGGATCGGCGTCCAGGTCCAGCCATTGGCGCACCCGACGGATCAGTGAGGGCAGGGCGGGGCTCAGGCTTTCGCTGCAATGCAGCAACACCTGATGCTGTTTTGCTGGCCAATGCACCTGCACCCAGCCCACAAGGGGGGCGGCGCCGCTGCGCAGCGGTGGCAGGCGCAGCGTGCGCGCCAGGCGCAGGCCATCAACCGTCGACTCGACGGTTTCCAGCCCTTGCAAGGCCCGCTGGGTGACAAAGCGCGCCAACCCGCTCTGATCGTAGGGAGGTCGGTAGGCCAGGCGGATGGCGGCCTGCGCATGGCCGGCGACATCCGAGCTCTTTCGCCATTGGCTGGGGTTCAGGCCGTAGTGTTCGACAAAGGCGGCATTGAATCGGCGCAGGCTGGCAAAGCCGCTCGCCTGCGCCACCTCGGTCACTGGCAAGGGGGTGTCGGTCAGCAACTGCTTGGCGGCCAGCAGGCGTCGGGTCTGCAGGTAGCGCAAGGGGGGCACCCCCAGACTGGCTTCAAAGACGCGCCTCAGGTGCCGGTCACTCACCCCCAGATGATGGGCCAGGCGCGTCATGACCGGTGCAGCCCCGGGGCCGCCGGCCTGGGGCCAGTGGCTGGGGTCGTCCAGCCAGCGCGCGGCCTCGGCAGCCAGAATCCGGCGTGCGTCGGTGCTGGACCAGGCCAGTGTCTGGGGCGCCAGCTCGGGCCGGCAGCGCAGGCAGGGCCGAAACCCCGCTTGCTCGGCCTGGGCGGCCAGTTCAAAGAAGCGGCAGTTTTCGCGTTTGGGCGCACGCACCGTGCAGACCGGACGGCAGTAGATGCCGGTGCTGGTGACGCCCGTGAAAAAATGGCCGTCAAAGCGCGCATCGCGGGTGCTGAGTGCCAGGTAGCAGGCGTCGGGGTCGGCGCTCAGCCCTCTGTGCAGGATTTGCCCGGGCGGTCGGAGATGACTTTCAGGCAGTTCTGTGGCGGGGGCTGATGGCGAGGGCATGCCGGCATGATACGCAGCGCAGGGGGATGTGCTGGCCGTTTTCGGACCCCATCCTTCCCCTAAACGGATGAGTAAGAAATTGTCAACTCAGGCTTTCCCCTCACTACAATCGGGCGAAGTTCCGGCACACGGTGTGCCGGTTTTCACCAGTGACACATCCTCCGTACGGGCTCTATCCATGCAAGTGAATGCAGCGATCTTCAAGGCTTATGACATCCGGGGCATTGTGCCCACGACCCTGAACACCGAGGTGGCCGAGGCCCTGGGCCTGGCTTTCGGTGCGGCGGCCCAGGCCCTGGGTGAAAAGACGGTGGCGGTGGGGCGTGATGGCCGCCTCAGCGGCCCGTCCCTGGTGCAGGCGCTGATCCGTGGCCTGGTGGCGGCGGGCATCGAGGTGATCGATGTGGGCGCGGTGACCACGCCCATGCTGTACTTTGCCGCCAGCACGCTGTGCCGCAGCGGCATCCAGGTCACTGGCAGCCACAACCCCAAGGACTACAACGGCTTCAAGATGGTGCTGGCCGGCAAGGCCATCTACGGCGATGAAATCCAGGCCCTGCGCCGCACCATGGAGGCCGACAGCGCTCCGCGCCTGGCCGGTGGCAGCGTGCGCCAGGCCGACGTGGGCCCCGCCTACAGCGACCGCATCGTGGGCGATGTGAAGCTGGCCCGCCCGCTGAAGATCGTGGTCGACTCGGGCAACGGCATTGCCGGTGCGTCGGCGCCGGCCATCTTCCGCGCCCTGGGTTGCGAGGTGACCGAACTGTTCAGCGAGGTCGATGGCGACTTTCCCAACCACCACCCCGACCCCAGCAAGCCCGAAAACCTGCGCGACCTGATGGCCGCCTTGCAGGCCGGTGACGCCGAACTGGGCCTGGCTTTTGATGGCGACGGCGACCGCCTGGGCATCGTCACCAAGGACGGTCAGAACATCTTCCCCGACCGCCAGATGATGCTGTTTGCGCGCGACGTGCTGTCGCGGGTGCCCGGCGGCGAGATCGTGTTCGACGTCAAATGCACCCAGCGCCTGGCGCCCGAGATCGCGGCCGCTGGCGGGGTGCCGGTGATGTTCAAGACCGGCCACTCGCTGATCAAGGCCCGCATGCGCGAAACCAACGCTCCCCTCGGCGGCGAGATGAGCGGCCACATCTTCTTCAAAGAGCGCTGGTACGGCTTTGACGATGGCACCTATGCGGGTTGCCGTCTGCTGGAGATCCTGAGCCGCCACCCTGATGCCAATGCGGTGCTCAACGGCCTGCCGCAAAGCCATTCGACGCCTGAGTTGAATGTGGCCTGCGCCGAAGGCGAGCCGCACCGCGTCACGGCCGAACTGCAGGCCGCAGCGCCCGCTTTCCTGGCGCAACGGGCCGCTGTGCGCGGCGACAGTGACACGCCGGCCATTTCGGCCATCGACGGCCTGCGGGTGGACTGGGCCGATGGCTTTGGCCTGATCCGTGCCTCCAACACCACGCCGGTGCTGGTGCTGCGCTTTGAAGGACAGAACGCCGAGGCCCTGCACCGCATCGAGGGCGACATGCTGGCCCTGCTGCGCCAGATCAAGCCCGATGCCCAGGTCGGCAGCGCGGCCCACTGACCCACCGACGGCCACGGCATTGACCGCATCCCACCGCCATCCTCACGCCGGCCGCGCATGACCCTGGCGCGCACCCTCTATTCGGCCGCCCTGGTGGCCGCTCAACCCCTGTTGCGGCGCAAGCTGGCGCGCCGCGGGGTCAACGAGCCGGGTTACCTGGAGGCGATCGAAGAGCGATTCGGTCACTACAGCCACGCGCCCGGGCAAGGTTTTGTCTGGGTGCACGCGGTGTCGCTCGGCGAGACCCGGGCCGCCGGCATCCTGATCGCGGCGCTGCGCTCGGAATGGGCGCGCCGCGGCTGGCCGTTTCGATTGCTGCTGACCCATGGCACGGCCACTGGCCGGGCCGAAGGGCTGCGCCTGCTGCGCGAAGGCGATGTGCAGGTCTGGCAGCCCTGGGACACGCCAGCGGCGGTGCAGCGTTTTGTGCGCCATTTCCGGCCCGCGCTGGGGCTGATCATGGAAACCGAGGTCTGGCCCAATCTGATCGCGGCCTGTCAGGGGGCCGGGATCCCTTTGGCGCTGGCCAATGCCCGGCTCAACGAGCGCTCACGTGCTGCGGCCCAGCGCCTGCGCTGGCTCAGCGGGCCGGCCTACCGAGGCTTCAGCGCCGTCTGGGCCCAGACCGAGGACGACGCCGTTCGGCTGCGCTCGGTGGGGGCGCCTGTTCAAGCGGTGCTCGGCAATGTCAAGTTCGATGCCCAGCCCGATGAGGCTCAGCAGTCACTGGGGCGGGCCTTGGCTCGCCGCCTGGACAACGAGCGGGGTCAGCGCGTGGTGCTGTTGGCCAGTTCGCGCGAGGGCGAAGAGGCCGCCCTGATCGAAAGCTGGCGCAGCAATGCAGGCAGTGTGGGCAATGCGGCCATCCAGTGGCTGGTGGTGCCGCGGCATCCCCAGCGCTTTGACGAGGTGGCGGCCTTGTTCAAGAGCGCCGGCCTGACAGTGGCCCGGCGCAGCCAATGGGGCGACCTGGCGGCCCCGGTGTTGCCACCCCAGGCCGATGTCTGGATTGGCGATTCACTCGGCGAAATGGCCCTGTATTACCGCTTGGCCCGCCTGGCCTTGCTGGGGGGCAGTTTCGAGCCACTGGGGGGGCAGAACCTGATCGAGGCCTGTGCCAGCGGTTGCCCGGTGCTGGTGGGCCCGCACACCTTCAATTTTGCCGATGCGGTCGAACTGGCCCTGGAGGCGGGCGCCGCATGGCGCGTCAGCGACATGGCCCATGCGGTGGGCCAGGCCCAGGCTTTGCTGGCCGACGAGCGCCGTTGTCTGGATGCGGCGCAGGCTGCGGTGGCGTTCACCCAGGCGCATCGGGGGGCTGCGCAGCGCACGGCTGAGGCGGCGGCCGGGTTGTGGGCTGCAGGGAGTGCTTGATGGGGTGGGCTGAGGGGGGCCGCCGAACTCAAGGCCCCAAAATCGCTGGATCCTGACCGTCGAGAAGGTCTTCTCGGGCCCTGGTGATGCGCACCTTCAACTCTGGCAGGTCACTCTGGATCGTTTGCCAGACGACTGCAAGATCCACCTTGAAGTAACCATGGGCCAGGGCATTGCGCATGTCGTAGGCAATCGACAGTGGCAGTTCCGGGTGCGCTGCAGCAAAGCCTGGGTGGTGCTTTTCAATGTTGTTACCCGCCTCGCCGATGACTTCCAGGTTGCGGATCACTGCGTCCTGTACCAACTTCTCGTTGGTGAAGGCCTTGGCGTCCAGGTGTCGGGTATAGCTGTCGATGCGCTCTATGGCTTCCAGGATGTGCGCCAGGTAGTCTGGCAAACGCTGGAGATCCCGACTCATATCGGACGAGCCTCCGCCAGGACCCTGGCCCTGAAACTTTCAGGGAGTGCATTGGGCGTGAGCACGTCAACTGGCACACCCAGCAGTTTGCGCAGGTCGTGCATGATGGCGCCAATATCGAACAGCGTCGTCTGCGGCGTCGGATCGATCAGGATGTCCAGGTCGCTGTTGTCGGTATCGTGGCCGTGCAGCACCGAGCCGAACACGCGGGCATTGCCGGCGCGGTGAGAGGCGACGACTTCCCGAATGGCGGCTCGGTTCAAGGCCAGGGCTTCAGAGGGTCTCATCAGGTCGGCTCCCACAATGAAGGCTGATTCTACGGCGGGGCAGCGCTGGGCCCCGGCCCTGGACTCAAGGCAGCAGCAACTGATTGACCGCCTGCAGGTCTTCGGGCTTGAGGCTGCCGTTGGCCTGGCGCAGCTTCAGGCCGCCCAGCAGCACGTTGTAGCGGGCCTGGGCCAGGTCGCGCTTGGTCTGGTAGAGCTGGCTTTGCGAGTTCAGCACATCGATGTTGATGCGCACACCCACCTGGTAGCCCAGGCGGTTGGCGTCCAGCGCCACCTGGCTGGAGGCCTCGGCCGCCTGCAGGGCCTGCACCTGGCTGGCCCCGGACACCACGCCGTAGAACGCGCTGCGGGTGGCCTGGGCCACGTTGCGGCGGGCGGCTTCGAGGTCGCTGCGGGCCTTGTCTTCGAGCGACAGGGTTTCGCGGATGCGGTTCTGCAGCGCACCACCGGCGTACAGGGGGATGTTCATGGTCACCCCGATCGAGCCCTGGTAGATACGCGAGCTCACAGTGCTGGTGGGCGAGAGGCTGGAGCCGTTCTCATTGCGGGCAAAGCCATAGCTGCCCGTGAGGTCGACCGTGGGCTTTTCGCCGGCCTGGGCCTTGCGCACTTCCAGTTCGGCCACGTCGACCGCGGTCTGGGCCAGTTGCACGCTGGGGTGCCCGCTGGTGGCTTCGATCCATTGGCTGATCTGCTCGGCCGGCGGCGCGCTGATGGGCACGTTGGGCTGCAGGGGCTTGGGCGTGGTGTTGCTGCGGCCCACCAGTTGATCCAGGAACAGGCGTTTCACCCGCAGGTCGTTCTGGGCCGCAATCTCTTGGCTCAGCACCAGGTCGCGCCGGGCCTGCGCCTCGCGCGTGTCGGTGATGGTCGCGGTGCCCACCTCGAAGTTGCGCTGGGCCGAGGCGAGCTGTTCTTCCACCGCCACCTTCTGGGCTTGCACGAAGACCAGACTGTCTTGCGCGGCCAGCACGTCGAAATAGGCCTGGCTCACCCGCACGATCAGGTCTTGTTCAGCCAGGGCCAGTTGGGCATCGGCCTGCAGCAGCAGCTTTTCGCCTTGCTGGTAGGAGGCCAGGTTGCCCGGGCGGTACAGCGGCTGAGTCAGGTTGACACCGTTCTGGCGCACGCCATAGGGGTGTTTGAAATAAGGCACCGAATCGATGTTGCCCGACACGGTGCTGCGGGTGATCGAGGTCTGCATGCCGATGGTGGGGCGCAGATTGGCCTTGGCCTGTTCGGCGCGGGCCAGCGTGGCCTCGAACTGCGAGCGGGCGCCGCGGTAGCTGGCGTCGTAGTCGCGGGCGGCCTGGTACAACTCGTCCAGGCTTTGGGCGTGCAGCGGGGTGCTGAGCGCGCTCAGGCCCGTGGTCAGGCCGATCAGGGTCAGCAGAGCGGGCAGCCGCCGCAGGGCATGAAAAGAATCTTGCATGGAAGGCATGGAAAAGGCACTCCGGGGAGGTTCATCAATAAACGGGCACTTCAGGGTCGCGCTCCAGAGCCCAGGCATGGATGCCGCCGGCCAGGTTGACGACCGATTCAAAACCGTTTGCTGCCAAAAAGGCAGCGACGCGCTGGCTGCGGGCCCCGTGGTGGCACAGGCAGGCCACCGGGGTGGCGGGGTCCAGTTCGGCCAGTCGCGCCGGAATCTCTCCCATCGGAATGCTGACCAGCCGGTAGTCCGCCGCCGGCTTGATGCTGGCGGTCTGCAGCTCCCAGGGTTCGCGCACGTCCAGCACGATGGGCTGGACGCCGGGGTGGGACTGGAGCCAGTCATTCAGGCTGGCGGGTCGGACTTGGTCGATCATGCAAGGGTTCCGGTGAGGGTCAGAAACGGAAGCGCGAAGGCTCGGGGAAATTCTGCAGGCGGGGCGCGATGGTGTCCCAGGGGGTCTTGGTCTCGAAGGTCTTGGCGCCGCTGCGGGTGATGTAGTGGGCACGCATCACAGGCTCGTAACCCACGATGGCGAACAGGCGGCCACCGACCTTGAGCTGGTCGAGCAGGGCGGGGGGCACTTCGGCCACCGAGCCGCTCAGCACGATCACGTCGAAGGGGCCGTCGGCCTGCACCGTGCGGGCGCCATCGGCCACGCGCACTTCCACGTTGTGGATGCCGGCGCGCTGCAGGTTGCCACGGGCGAACTCGGCCAGTTCGGGGTTGATTTCGAGGCTGACCACACGCTGTGCCTGGTGGGCCAGCAGGGCGGCCATGTAGCCCGAACCGGTGCCGATCTCGAGCACCTTCTCGTTCTTCTGCACCTTCAGCTCCTGCATCACACGGGCTTCGTACTTGGGGGCCAGCATCACCTGGCCGCCGGGCAGGGGCACTTCCATGTCGACGAAGGCGATGGCGCGCTGGCTTTCGGGCACAAAGTCTTCGCGGTGCAGGGTGTTGAGCAGTTCCAGGATCTCAGGCGCGTGCACATCCCAGGGGCGGATCTGCTGTTCGATCATGTTGAAACGGGCTTGCTCGAGGTTCTGGGGCATGGACATGTTGGGGTTCTCCGGCGGTGGATCAGGACAAACCATCGATTTTAGGCGGGCTGGCCGGCGTTTGGCCGCGCTGGCGCGAACGGCGCAGCCATGCAGCGAGGTCGTCGAGGTAGCAATACACCACCGGCACCACCACCAGGGTCAGCAAGGAGGAGGTGATCACCCCCCCGATCACGGCCTGCCCCATGGGGGCGCGCTGCTCGGAGCCTTCGGTGATGGCAAAGGCCAGCGGCACCATGCCGAAGATCATGGCCAGCGTGGTCATCAGGATGGGGCGCAGCCGCACCCGGGCCGCCAGCAGCAGGGCCTCGGCACGGGGCAGCCCGGCCACGGACTGGCCCTGCGCATCCAGGCCGCCTTCGCGGGCGCGGATGGCAAAGTCGACCAGCAAGATTGCATTCTTGGTGACCAGGCCCATCAGCATCACCACACCGATGATGGAGAACATCGACAGGGTCGAGCCGAACATCAGCAGGGCCAGCACCACGCCGATCAGGGTCAACGGCAGGGAGGTCATCAGCGCCAGGGGCTGCAGAAAGCTCTTGAACTGGCTGGCCAGGATCATGTAGATGAAGATGACCGCCATCGCCAGGGCCGACACGGCGTAGCCGAAGGACTCGGCCATGCTCTTGGTCGAGCCGCTGAAGGCATAGCGGTAACCCGGCGGCAATTGCACGCCCTGCATGGACTTCTGGATGTCGGCCGACACCTCGCCGGCCGAGCGACCGTAGACGTTGGCATTGATCGCCACCTCGCGCGTCAGGTCACGCCGGTTGATCTGGTTGCTGCCGGTCGAGTCGCGCACCTGGGCCACCTGGTTCAGGCGCACGACCCGCGTGCTGCCATCGGCCGCGGTGGCCAGGGCAAAGGGCAGGCGCTCCAGATCTTGCGGGCTGTTGCGGGCATCGGGGGCCAGGCGCACGTTGATGTCGTAGGTCTGGTCGTCGGGCGCCCGCCAGGTGCCCTCGGTCTCGCCGGCCACCAGCAGGCGCAGCGACTGGCCCACTTGGCCCACGCTCAGGCCCAGGTCGGAGGCTGCGTCGCGCCGCAGCTGCACCGAGATCTGGGGGGCGGGGTCTTTCACGCTGGAGTCGAGGTCGACCAGGCCCGGGATGCCCCGCACCTTGTCCATCACCAGGCGGCTGAGGCGCTCCAGCTCGGTCTGGTCCGGGCCTTGCAGCGAGAACTCGACCTGTTTGCTGCCGCCTACTGAGTCCAGCAGGCCCACGTGGGTGACCGTGATGCCCGGCACCTGGCGCAGGCGTTCGCGCAGTGCGGCCGACATCTGGTCCACGCTGCGGCTGCGCTGCTTGCGGTCCACCAGGCGCACGTACAGGCTGGCGTACATCTTGCCCTGGGCGGTGCCGGTGTTGATGGTGGCCAGGGTGTAGCGCACCTCGGGCGCCTCGCGCACGATGGCCTCGACCTGGCGTGCCTTGGCCTCGGTGGCCTCCAGCGACGAGCCCACCGGGGTGTAGAAATTGATGGTGGTCTCGGAGAAGTCGGCCTTGGGCACGAACTCGGTACCCAGCAGCGGCACCATGACCACGCTCAGCACGAAGATGGCCAGCGCCAGCAGCAGGGTGGCCAGCCGGTGCCCCAGCGACCAGCGCAGCAGGGTCTGGTAGCCCTCGGCCAGCCACTCGGTGGCATCATCAAACGCGCCGGTGACGCGGCCGATGGTCTTGTCGTACAGGGTGACCGGGGCGTGTCGCTCGCCATGGGCGTGGATGCTGGGGTCGTGCCAGATGGAGGACAGCATCGGGTCGAGCGTGAAGCTGACGAACATCGAGATCATCACGGCGGCGACGATGGTGATGCCGAACTCGTGGAAGAACTTGCCGATGATGCCTTCCATGAACCCGATGGGCAGGAACACCGCCACGATCGACAAGGTGGTGGCCAGCACCGCCAGGCCGATCTCCTGTGTTCCGTCGAGCGAGGCCTGGAAGGCCGTCTTGCCCATCTGCACGTGGCGCACGATGTTCTCGCGCACCACGATGGCGTCGTCGATCAGCAGGCCCACGCACAGCGACAGCGCCATCAGCGTGATCATGTTGATGGTGAAGCCGAACAGGTTCATGAACAAAAAGGTGCCGATCAGCGCAATGGGCAGCGTCAGGCCGGTGATCAGCGTGGAGCGCCAGGAGTTCAGGAACAGGAACACGATCAGCACGGTCAGCACCGCGCCTTCGATCAGGGTGCGGCGCACGTTGTCCACCGCCACGCGGATCGGGCGCGAGCCGTCCAGGATGGGCTGCAGGCTGAGCCCCGGTGGCAGTTGGCCCTTCATCTCATCGATCGCCTTGTACAGGCCGTCGACCACCTGGATGGTGTTTTCGTCCTGCGCCTTCTGCACCGACAGCAGCAGGGTGCGCTGGCCGTTGTACAGCGCCAGGCTGTCCAGCTCCTGGGCGCCGTCGGCCACGCGGGCCACCTGTTCGAGCCGCACCGGGCTGCCGCCGCGCCGCGCCACGATCAGGCGCCCGAAATCCTCGGGGCGCTGCATGCGGGCGTCGATCTGCACCACCCGCTCCTGGGCCAGCGAGCGCACCGAACCCACGGGCAGGTCCTGCGCCTCGTTGCGCACGGCGGTGGCCACCTGATCGGCCGTGACGCCGAAGGACTCCATCGCCGCCGGGTTCAGGTAGATGTTGATCTCGCGCTTGGTGCCGCCCACCAGAGACACCGAGCCCACGCCGCGCACGTTCTCCAGCCGCTTCTTGAGCACCTGGTCGGCCCAGTTGGTGAGCTCGACCGGGCTCATGCCCTGGCCGCCGCCTGCAGTGGCCTCGGGCAGCACCGCCAGCGACCAGACCGCCTTGCTGGCCGGGTCGAAGCGCAGCACGCGCGGCTCCTTGACCTCGGTGCGGAAGTTGGGCCGGATCGAGGCCACTTTTTCGCGCACGTCTTCAGCCGCCTTGCGGCCATCGATCTGCAACTGGAACTCGATGATCACCACCGACTGGCCCAGGTAGGTGCGCGAGGTGAGGTTGTTGATGCCGGCGATTGAGTTGACGCCTTCTTCGACCTTCTTGGTGACCTCGCTCTCGACGATCTCAGGCGAGGCGCCCGGGTATTCGGTGGTGACCACCACCACCGGAAAGTCGATGTTGGGGAACTGATCGACCTGCAGGCGCTGGTACGAGAACAGGCCCAGCACCACGATGGCGAGCATCACCATGGTGGCGAAGACGGGGTTTTTCAGGCTGACGCGGGTGAACCACATGGCGCTTCAGTTCCGTGCAGCCGCAGCCGCAGTGGCGGGTGGGGCCGAGGTGGCGGCAGGTGCAGGCGATGTCGTCAGGCGCACCGCCGTGCCCTCGCGCAGCGGCCCCAGTTCGCCGCGCAGCACCTGGGTGCCTTCGGGCAGGTCGGGCACGGCCACCCAGAGGTCCTGACCTACTTCGCCGCGGAGGCCCGGCGTCACGGCCAGGTGCTTGACCTGGCCCTGCTGCACGGTTTGCACATAGGGCTTGGGTTTGTCGGTGCGCACGGCCGACAACGGCACGGCCAGTCCGTTCACGCGCACGGTGTCGAGCATGCCCTGGGCAAACAGGCCCTGGCGCAGCACCGGGCCGGCGCTGCCGGGGGTGTCCAGCGTCAGGTAGGCCAGCACACTGCGGCTGCCCGCTTGGGCGCTGGGGTTGATGCGCGAGACGGTGGCGCCCACGGTGGCGCTGCCTTGGCCGTTCTGCTCGATGCTCAGGCGGGCCCGTTGGCCCACTTTCAAGCTCAGCGAATCGGCCGGGCTGAAGGTGGCTTCCAGCTCCAGCCGGCTCAGATCGACGATCTCCAGCACCTTGCTGTCCACTGGCAGGCGCTCGCCGGGCTGGGCCAGGCGCTGTGCCACCTGGCCGCTGATGGGGGCCTTGAGCACGGTGTCTTCGAAGGTCTTGCGGGTGACTTCGACGGCGGCCTGCGCGGCCTTGTAGGTGGAGATGGCTGAGTTCAGCGTGGCCAGCGAGGTGTCCAGCGCGGTCTGCGATATGAAACCCTGGGCCACCAGGGCCTTGTTGTTGTCGTACTGGCGCTGGGCGATGTCGATCTGGGCCTTGGCCGAGTCAGCCTGGTCCTGGGTCTGGCGCAGGCGGAACTGGAACTCGGTCACCTCGATGCGGGCCAGCACCTGGCCGGCCTGGACGCTGTCGCCCTCGCGCACGGTCAGTTGCTGCAATTCGCCCGGCACCCGGGTGCGGATGAAGGCCGAATTCACCGCCCGCAAGCTGCCCGACACCGGCAGGCCCTGGCTCAGGCTCTGCACCTTGGCGGCCACCAGGTCGGTGGGCGCCAGTTCGATCACGGGTTGCGCCCGCTGGCTGGCCTCGGCCACGGCCGCCTGTTGGGCCTTGCGCGCCGACAGGGCCCGCAGCACGCTGAAGCCCAGGGCCAGCACGACCAGGGCCAGCACGGCCCATTTGATCCACCGGCGTTTCCCGGAGGGCGCTTGCGTTTGCGTCATCTTTGTCTCGTTGTTTCTTATGGTGCGGGGGAAGAGGGGGCTGCGCCCGGGGCGCGTGTCTGCAGGCCATCGACCAAGAGGTCGATCTGCTGGTCGATGAAGCGCTCGGGGGACATTTCGAAGTCGGTGGGGGCGCAGGCACCGACCGAGTGGCGCCACATCATCAGGAAGATCATGGGGGCCATCACGCAGTACACCGCGTGGTCCATGTCCAGCGGTCGGAACTCGCCACGGGCCACGCCACGCTCCAGGATGCGCCGGATCAGCTGGCGACCCGGCAGGATCACTTCTTGCTGGTAGAACTCGGCGATCTCGGGGAAATTGCGCGCCTCGCTCATCATCAGCTTGGTGATGCCCGAGGCCTTGGTCATGCCCACCCGCTCCCACCAGCTGCGCATGGCATAGGCCATCAGTTCGGCGCTGGTGCCGGTGAAGGTGTTCAACTCGCCCTCCCATTCGGTGAAGCGGCCCGAGATGTTCTCGCGCACCACGGCCTTGAAAAGCTCTTCCTTGCTGCCAAAGTACAGAAACAGCGTGCCCTTGGACACCCCGGCGCGTGCCGCCACCTCTTCCGCCCGGGTGGCGGCAAAGCCTTTTTCCACGAACAGGTCGAGCGCTGCTTCAAGCAACTCACCGGGTCGGGCTTCCTTGCGGCGCTCGCGCTTGCTGTGGCTGTCGCCGGCAGAGCAGAGCTTGAATTTGGGCAGGGGCATGGGCGGCTAATGACTGATTGGTTAGTAATGTAACGTTCGCATTTGCCGCGCGTCAAGCCAGCAGGCCACACTGAACCCGTGCGGCCGATGACCCCGGGCCAGCGTGCCCATTGGGCTCAGGCTACATTGCCGGTCTGTGTTGTTGTGCAAAAAAAGGTGGAAAACATGACGATCGAGACCATCACCCTGGGTGGCGGCTGCTTCTGGTGCACCGAGGCCGTGTATGTGCGCGTGCGCGGCGTGCTGGATGTGGAGTCGGGCTACTGCAATGGCCAGGTGGTCCAGCCCAGCTACGAGCAGGTGTGCAGCGGCAGCACGGGGCATGCGGAGGTGGTGCGCCTGCGCTTCGATCCGGCGATGATCTCGCTCGACGAGATCCTGCAGGTCTTTTTCTCGATCCACGACCCCACCACACTCAACCGCCAGGGCAACGATGTGGGCACCCAGTACCGCAGCGGCATCTACGCCGAGGATGCCGCCCAACTGGCCCAGGCCCAGGCCTTTGTGGCCGCGGTGAACGCCAGCGGCACCTGGCCCCAGCCCGTGGTCACGGAGCTGGCGTTGCTGGACAACTACTGGCCGGCCGAGGATTACCACCAGGACTACTTCGAGCAGCACCCTGGCCAGGGCTACTGCGCGTTTGTGGTGGGGCCCAAAGTGGCCAAGTTCCAGAAAACCTTTGCCCGGTTTCTGAAAGATTGAGCGGGTTTTTGTCACAATCCTGAGTCACAGCGATTACACAATCTTGGTTTGAGCCTGTTGTAGGCCGCTCCCGCCTTTCACGATGTCCGCCCGATCCGCCATGAAGACCTTGACTGCGCCCGGCTTTGCCGCCTGGTGGGGCAGGGTGTTGCCCGTCACAGGCCTGCGCCTGGGGTGGGCCGCCTTGCTGCTGGTCTTGGTGCTGGCCCCGGTGTTGGGGCAGATGCACCGGATTCACCACCCCGCCTGGCGCGCAGGGGCTGTGCCGGCCTCGGCCTCACCGGCGCTTGAAGCCGCTTCTGCGTACTCGGCCCAGGTCAGTGCCGAGCGTTGGCTGGATCGACTGTTTTCACATCACAGCAGCGATGCGGACTGCCTGGTGTACGACCAACTGGGCCACGACGGCCCACCCCAGGCGCTCACCGTGGCCGATCTGGGCCCGGCGCTGAGCCATTTCATGCCCTGGTGGCTCGATGCCACCCTGGTGGCCGCCACCGCCGCCCCTTGCCAGGCCAGGGCGCCTCCATTTTCTCGTTGATGACTGCCTGATCGGGCCGCCTGTCTGGCTGTCCGGCGTTGCGTCGCCTGATGGGCGACGCAGCGTGTGTTCGACCCTGTTTCAACGAGATTTCCCATGACTTCCTTGCCCCCCGCTGCGCGTCTGGCGCGCCTGCCTTCGATCCGCCCCAGTCTGTTGCAGCTGGCCTGCCTGTCCTTGATTGCCTCGGTGCCGATGGCCCAGGCCCAGACCAGCTCCGAGGCCGCCACCCAGGCCACACCCAGCGGCCCCAGCCTGCGTGAAGTGACCGTGACCGGCAACCCGCTCGGTGCTGCCGAGCTGACCGTGCCCGTGACGGTGCTGCAGCGCGACGATCTGACCGAGCGCGCCCGCGGCACCCTGGGCGAGACCCTGGACGGCACGCCTGGCGTGAGCAGCACCTACTTTGGCCCCAACGCCAGCCGCCCCATCATCCGGGGCCTGGACGGCGACCGCATCCGGGTGCTGAACAACGGCGGCGCCACCGTCGACGCCTCGGCGCTGAGCTTTGACCATGCCGTGCCCCTGGAGCCCATCACCGTGGACCGCATCGAGGTGCTGCGCGGCCCCGGTGCCTTGCAATACGGCGGCAGCGCCGTGGGCGGCGTGGTCAATGTGATCGACAACCGCATCCCGCGTGAGCCCCTGGACGGCGTGACCGGCAAGGTCGACCTGGGCCTGGCCAGCGGCAACAAAGAGCGCAGCGCGGCCGCCATGGTGGAAGGTGGCAACGACCGCTATGCCCTGCATGTGGACGGCTTCAAGCGGCGCACGGGTGATGTCAATGTGCCAGTCAGCCTGCCTTGCGAGAAGACCGGGGCCAGCCCCCAGGCCAGCCGCATCTGCAACTCGGCCAGCGACGCGCAGGGCGGGTCCGTCGGCGGCAGCCTGTTCTGGGACAAGGGCTACCTGGGCGCCTCGGCCGCCACCTACCAGACCACCTATGGCACGGTGGCCGAGGACAACGTGACCATCGGCATGCGCAGCAACCGCTACGCGCTGGAAGGCGAGTGGCGCTACCCCGTGGCCTTCATCCAATCCCTGAAGGGGCAGTTCAGCCATTCTGATTACGCCCACACCGAGTACGAATCGGGGGTGGCGGGCACGCGCTTCACCAACCAGGGCAACGACTTCCGGTTGGAGGCGCGGCATGAGCGCTTTGCCGGCCTGGACGGTGTGATCGGCCTGCAGGCCGAAACCGGGCGTTTTGCGGCCCTGGGCGACGAAGCCTTTGCGCCGATGAGCCGCAGCAGCAGCCAGGCCTTGTTCATCCACGAAGAGCTGCCCACCGCCTGGGGCAAGCTGAGCGCGGGTGCCCGCACCGAGAGCGTGACCGTGCGCTCGCTGGGCAGCGCCGAGACCGCCCGTTTCGAATCTGGCGAGCGCCGCTTCAACCCGCACAGCGCCGCCCTGGGCGCGCTGGTCAAGCTGAGCCCCGCCTGGCAGATGACGGGCAACCTGGCCTACACCGAGCGCGCGCCCAAGGACTACGAGCTGTTTGCCAACGGCCCCCACATGGCCACCGTGGCCTGGGAAACGGGGGATTCCTCGCTGGGCAAGGAGCGCTCCACCAGCGCCGAACTGGGCCTGCAGTGGAAGCAGGGCGCCCACAAGGCCTCCGTCAATGCCTACCAGACGCGCTTTCGCAATTTCATCGGCCTGTTGGCCACCGGCGATCAGTTGACGGCTGACGGCCAGCGCAACCCCAGCGACAGCAGTCTGACCACCTACCCCGAGTACCGCTACAGCGGCATCCGCGCCCGTTTCACCGGGCTGGAGGGCAACGCCACGGTGCGCCTGATGGGGCCCGGCGGCCTGCAGGCCGGCGGCAGCGCCGGCGCCCTGGATCTGTTGTTGCGCGGTGATCTGGTGCGCGCCATCAATGCCGACACGCTGGACCCCTTGCCGCGCATCGCCCCGGCCCGCCTGGGTGCCTCGCTGGCCTGGACACGCGGCCCCTGGTCGCTGCGCGGCGGCTTTGACCACTCGGCCGCCCAGGCCCGGGTGCCCAGCGACAGCCGCGCCACATCGGCCTACACCTTGTGGAACGCCATGGGCAGCTACAAGACCACGGCCCGTGTGGGTGGGCAGACGACCCAGATGCTGTGGTATGCCCGGCTCGACAACCTGACCAACCAGCTGGCCTACAGCGCCACCTCGATCCTGACCACCACGGCCTTCCCCAAGGCCCCGCTGCCGGGGCGCAGCCTGAAGGTCGGCTTGCAGATCGCTTTCTAAGCCTCAGGGCTTGGGTTGTCAGACAACCTGAGCCAAAGCGGCGACAATCAGCAGCTTGAGAGCGGCCCGCTGCGTGCGGGCCGCTGTGTTTTGGCCCCTCAGACCGCCTTGCCGTGAACCATCCCGTTGTTGTTGCCCTGCTGCCCGTCGTCCTGTTCATTCTCACGGGCTATGTGGCCGGGCGGCGCCGCTGGATCGGGGGTGGGGCGGTGCGTGACCTGTCCAACCTGGTGTTCATGCTGCTGCTGCCGGCCTTGCTGTTTCGCACCATGAGTGCGGTGCACCTGGGCCAGCTCGACTTCAAGCCGATTGCGATGTACTTTGGCGCTGCAGCCCTGGTCTATGCGCTGGTGATCGTGGTCAAGGGCTACAACCCCACCGGGGCGGTGCTGGCCCTGGCCGGCACCTTCAGCAACACCGGCATGATTGGCATCCCGCTGATCGGCCTGGCCTATGGGCAGCCCGGCATGGTGACCCTGTTCACCCTGATCTCGCTGCACTCGCTGGTGCTGCTGACCGCCGGCAACATCGTGCTGGAGCTGGCGGCCCAGCGGGAGGACGCGCGGCGCGGTGTGGCGCCGGCCCGCAGCGTCTGGGCCACCGTGGGCGGGGCCTTGCGCAAAGGCATCATCCACCCGATCCCCCTGCCCATCATGGCCGGCCTGCTGTTCGGCAGCACCGGCCTCAGCATTCCGCCCTTGCTCGACCAGCCCTTGCAGCTGCTGGGCAATGCCATGGGGCCGATTGCACTGGTGCTGGTGGGCGTGACCCTGGCCTATGGCTCGGTGGGCACCCACCTCAAAGGGGCGCTGGCGATGGCCGGGGTGAAGAACCTGCTGCACCCGGCCGTGGTGCTGGCCCTGGGCTGGTTGCTGGGCCTGGAGGGGGTTCCTCTGGCGGTGATGGTGGTGACGGCCGGCCTGCCGATCGGCGCCAACGTCTACCTGTTCTCGCAGCGCTATGGCGTGGCCGAGGAGCTGATCACCGCCAGCGTGGCCGTGACCACCGTCATGGGCCTGATCACGCTGCCGCTGGCCATGCTGCTGGTGCGCGGCTTGGTCTGAACCTCAGGCCAGCCGCAGATTCTCACGGGGCCAGGCGCTCGCGCACCCAGCTGCCGTTGTCTTCCAGCCGGTAACGCAGGCGGTCGTGCAGGCGGCTCTTGCGGCCCTGCCAGAACTCCCAACGCTCAGGCACCAGCCGGAAGCCACCCCAGTGCGGCGGGCGCGGCGGCTTGAGCATGAATTGCGCGCCGTAGCGCGCCGCATTGGCCACCAGCACGCTGCGGCCGCTGATCACCTGGCTTTGCGGGCTGGCCCAGGCGCCGACGCGCGAATCGAGCGGCCGGCTGTTGAAGTAGGCGTCGCTTTCTTCATCGCTGACCTTCTCGACCCGGCCCTCGATCCGCACCACGCGCTCCAGCTCCACCCAGTGGAACTGCAGGGCGGCAAACGGGTTGCCGGCCAGTTCGTGGCCTTTGCGGCTTTCGTAATTGGTGTACCAGACGATGCCCCGCTCGTCATAGCCCTTGATCAGCACGATGCGGGTGCTGGGGCGCAGGTCGTGGCCCACGGTGGCCAGGGTCATGGCATTGGGCTCAGGCACCTCGCCCGTGATGGCCTCGTTGAGCCATTTCTCGAACTGGCGCAGGGGCTGCGCCTCCGAGGCGTCTTCACTGAGTTCTGCGCGCTCGTAGCTCTTGCGCAGGTCGGCTATCGCCGAGGGGCTGGTTTTGTTGCTCATGGGCCGATTTTGCCTGCTGGCCGGCCCTTGTGCTTGACCCAGCACAGGGCCGGGGCATGGGCACCACCTTGTTCACACCTCTTGCGGCGGCAAGCCTTGCAGGCGGCTGATGGCCGGCCCCGAGATCAGCAGCAGCTGCCAGGCAAAGGCCAGCACCGCCAGGCCCAGGCAGGCGGCCTCGCCCCATTGCGCGCCCACCAGCCCGCCCAGCGCAGCGCCCAAGGGGCGGGCGCCGGCATTGCCGGTCAGAAAGATGGCCGACACCCGGCCCAGCAGGGCCCCGGGCGTAACGGTCTGGCGCAGCGTGGTGGAGCTGATGGTCCAGATGATGGCGCCGCAGCCGAACACAAAGAACCCCAGCCCGGCCAGCGCGGCCGAAGGCCACAACACCGTGGCGGCCAGTGTGCTGCAGGCCAGCGGCGACATGGCCGGCCCGAACTGCACCGCCCGGCCCAGGGGCAGGCGGGCCAGCACCCGGCTGGCCAGCAGGGCGCCGCACACCATGCCAGCGCCAAAGCCGGCCAGCGTCAGGCCCACGCTGGCCGCGTTCAGGCCCAGGTGGCGCACGGCATACGAGACGTAGGTGCCCTGCAGCACAAACCAGCCGATGTTCCAGATCACGGCGGTCTGGAAGATGGGGCGCAGCAGGGGCTGGTGCCACACCTGCCGGGCGCCCTCGCGCAGCTCGGCCCAGGGGTGGCGTGGCGGGGCCGGGGTGCGCCGGGGTTCGTGCAGGCCGCGCATCCACGCCACGGCCAGGCCTGAACCCACAGCCGCCACCACAAAGGCGGTCGATCCGCCCGCCCAGGCCACCAGGCTGCCGGCCAGGGCCGGGCCACCGGCATAGGCCAGGCTGCGCGCCAGCTCCAGCCGCCCGTTGGCCCGCGCCAGCGCGCTGCCGGGCACCAGCGAAGGCACCAGCGCCGGGGCGGCCACGCTGAACCCCACTGTGCCCAGGGCCCCGATGAAGCCCATGGCCAGCAGCCAGCGCAGGCTCGCATGACCCGTCAGCAAGGCCCCCAGCAGGGCCAGCAGCGAGATGGCCCGCAACAGCTCGGCCCCCACCATCAGGCGCAGGCGCGAGCCACGGTCGGCCAGCAGGCCCAGCGGGATCGAGAACAGCAGAAAGGGCAGGGTCTGGAAGGTGGCCAGCAGGCCGGTCTCGCCCGGCCCGGCCCCCAGCAGCGTCACCGCCACGATGGGCGTGGCCGCCAGGCTCAGTTGTTCTGCGGCCTGGGCGGCCAGGTTGGCCCAGGCCAGGCGGTTGAAGGCGGCGGGCAGCTTGGAATCGGTCATGCGGCAAGTCTCGCAGCTTCCGCCCCAGGCTGCTGGCCGCTTGCGGACCTCGGACCCTGCCCGGGGGCGCGCGCTCGCTTATAGTTCGCCCGCCTGCCCCGGGGCTCCTGAACCCGACCTGGAGGCCACCAGAACCTGTTTGCCCATGTACAAGCCCGACCGCCCCTCTGTTTTGCCCATCCGCCAAGGCGTCAGCCCCAGTTGCGTGGCGGTGCCGGCCGGCCCTTGGCCCACCCTGCTCGACTTTCTGGTGCACCGCCTGCCCAAGGTCAGCCGCGAGGATTGGGTGCAGCGCATGGCCCGTGGCGACGTGGTGTGCGAGCGTGGCCAGGTGGTGACGCCTGAGCGGCCCTTCGAACACAGCCTGCGCCTTTTCTACTACCGGGAGCTGGCCACCGAGCCGCAGATCCCCTTCGAGGTGGGTGTTGTGTACCAGGACGAGCACCTGCTGGTGGCCGACAAACCCCATTTCATGCCGGTCACCCCGGGCGGGCGCTACCTGCACGAGACCTTGCTGGTGCGCTTGAAGCACCAGCTGGGCATCGCCACCCTCTCGCCCATCCACCGCATCGACCGCGAGACGGCCGGCCTGGTGCTGTTCTCGGTCGACCCGGCCAGCCGGGGCGCCTACCAGGCGCTGTTCCGCGAGCGCGAGGTGGGCAAGCAGTACGAAGCGATCGCGCCTTGGCGGCCCGAGCTGGCGTTCCCGATCCGGCGCCAAAGCCGCATCGTGGAAGACCCAGACAAGTTCTTCCGCTGCTGCGAGGTGCCCGGCGAGCCCAATGCCGACAGCACGGTGGAGGTGCTGGAGGTGCGTGGCGAGCTGGCGCTCTACCAGCTCAGCCCCGTCACGGGCAAGCGCCACCAGCTGCGGGTGCACATGAATGCGCTGGGCCTGCCCATCCAGGACGACCACTTCTACCCCGTGGTGAACGACCCGCCCGAGGGCGATTACTCCCAGCCGCTGCGCCTGCTGGCGCGGGCCCTGGCTTTTGACGACCCGGTGACGGGCCAGCCGCGGCAGTTCCGCAGCGGCTTGCGGCTGCGCTGGCCTGGGGAGGCCTGAGGGCGAAGTGTCTGGGGTTCAGCCCCAGGCCGCCACGAGATCGATTTCGACCGAGGCGTTCTTGGGCAGTTGCAGCACGCCCACCGAGGTGCGGGTGTGGCGGCCGGCTGGGCCCAGCACCTCGACCAGCAGGTCGGAGGCGGCATCGGCCACCTCGCTGTGCTGGGTGAAGTCGTCGGCGCATTGCACATACACGGTGACGCGCAGCACCTGCTGGATGCGGTCCAGGCTGCCCAGTTGCTGCAGCAGCAGGGCCAGGGCGCGCAGCACGCTGATGCGGGCGCCGGTGCGTGCCTGCTCCAGCGAGGTGCCCGCACCCACGCGCCCGGTGACCTGCACCGTGGTCCCCACGCGGGGCACCTGGCCGCTGATGTAGACCGTGTCGCCATGGCACAGCACGGGTTGGTAGTTGCCGCCGATCACGATGGGGCCGGCAAAGGCGTCGCCCCAGGGGGCACAGGCGGCTTCGAAACGGGCTTGGCGGGTGGTCATGGCGGTGGCGGGGTGGGTGGCGATGGGTGGAGTTGGGGCGGATCTTACCCGGGTCGTCGGGCATGGATTCACTGCACGCTGAGCTCACGCCACGACACCCTCCGAGTGCTCGTGCTGGTGCTGGACACCGGGATGCTGGTGGTCTGGCTGGTGCCGTCCGACAGGTTTGTGATGGCCACCACCTTGCCATTGGCCAGGCGCACCAGGCTCACGCCGCTGGACAGGCCGGTGGTGGTGCCGGAGGTTAGCAACACCCCGGTGCTGGTGCTGGTGCCCACCGCCAGCCCGGTGGTGTAGCTGAAATAGTTCAGGTAGCTGGAGCCGCCCACGCTGCAACCGGTGCTGGTGGTGGGGATGTTGGTGGTGAAGGCCAGGGTGCCGAGTTGCAGGTCCATGTCGGTGGTCATGCGCTCGCCGCTTTCGGGCAGGTCGGCGAACCAGCCATCCATGGTGCCCAGGTCGACCGCGTAGCTGACCGTGCTGGTGGCGGTGCGCACGCCGCCCGTGTCGCTCAGGGTCTGCTTCACGAAGCAACTGGTCTTGGTGCTGCTGGAGCAGGGGTTGCTGCGCGGGCTGCCGTACAGGCCGGTGGTGGCGGTCGAGGTGGTGAGCGGGTCCTTGAGGGCGTAGATCGACTGGGTCTGGGTGCTGCTGAGGTCGCTCAGGCCCAGCAGTTCGCCGGTGCCCACGAACACCAGGTAGTTGCCATTGCTGTAGCCCAGTTCGGGCCGCGTGGTGACCGGTTGCCGGGTGCCGCTGGCATCGGCCAGGGTGGCCAGCAGCTGGGGCGTGACCGTGGTGCTGGCGGCGTTGGCGGCGGTCAGGGCACTGATGTCGATGCGCCACACATTGCCCAGCAGGTCGCCGCCATACAGGCGCAGGGCCAGGTTGTTGGTGCTGGCGCTGTCGACATAGGCGCTGAGCTGGGCCAGGCCGGCCGGGCAGGGCGCGGTGCTGCAGCCGCTGACGGCGGCGCTGCTGCTGCCGGCGCCGGTGTCGATCTTCTTGATGATGGCGCCCGTCTTGGCGTTGAGGATCCAGACGATGCCGTGCCCGGTGCCGGGCGAGACGTTGTTGTAGCCGGAGCTCACGATGACCACCCAGGTGCCGTCCGACAGCTTGGTGATCACCGGGATGCCGTACGAATAGCCCAGGTCGGCATCGGTGGTGTAGCCGGTGGTCTTGCTGGTGTCGTAGCTGAACTCCCACAGCACGCTGGGCGAAGCCGGGGTGGTGATGTCGAGTGCATAGAAGCCGCGCCCGCCACCGCCCAGGCCACCGATCAGGATGGTGTGCCAGGCGCTGTCAAAGTAGGCGTCGCCGGTCTTGGGGGTGGCGTTGACGTAGTTCACGTGGTTGCTGCTGTAGTTCTTGTCGGCCAGCTTGTACAGATTGGGCAGCAGCACCGACGGGATGTAGGCCCAGGATTCAACCCCGGTGCTGGCGTTGAAGGCGTGCAGCATGCCGTCGTTGCCGCCGATGTAGACCATGCCCTGGCGCGCGCTCTGGGCCGATTTGTAGGCCGCGTAGCCCGAGTCCTTGTAGCTGAACAGCGGGGTGGTGACGTACACCGGAGTCGAGTCGACCAGATCGCCAAGCGCATGGGTGCGGGCCCGGTAGTACTTGCTGGCATCGCTGGATTCGTTGCTGCGGTCCCCGCGCAGAAAATTGACCAGGTTGATGCCGCCGGCACCGGTGCTGGTGCCCGCCGTGGTGCTGTCCACCTGCGAGGCACTGGCAATGCACAGCGTGCCGCTGCTGCACAGCTGCGACAGGCCCGAGATCGCACCGCCGGTGATCTGGAAGTAGGCCTTCTGGGTGCTGGTGAGCGAGGCCCAGGTGAAGGGCTGCAGCGCGCCCGTGGTGGCGTTGTAGGTGTAGATGCTGCGCGAGGCCGCGATCAGCTTGTCATACAGCGCGGTGGCGGCCGTGCTGGCGGCACTGTTGACGGTGCCCGACTCCGACCAATCCACATAGCTCGACAGGGCGCCCGTGCTCACATCGATGGTGTAGCGGGCCAGTTCGCCATACCAGTCGACCGAGCGGAAGGTGGACTTGAAGACGTAGTTGTCGCTGGAGGTGACGTTGGGCGTGCTGGTGGTGGCGGTGGCCGAGTTCGAGGTGGCCGCCTGCACGGAGGACAGAAAGGTGCTGAGCCCGGTCTTCAGGTTGCTGGCGTTGCTGGCGCTGTAGTAAACCCCGCGGCCATTGACGGCGGCATGCCACAGGTCGTCGATGGTGGTCTGTGTGTTGTTGGTGGGCTTGGGCCAGCCGCAACTGCCCGAGGTCTGCCAGCTGCAGATGCCGTTGCCGGCGTTGCTGGTGCTGGCGGTGGTGCCCACGCTCACGTCGTAGTAGTCGCCTGAGGTCAGCGAGGTGTAGCCCTCCTGGAACAACATGTAACCCGAAGCCCCCAGCCCGAGGGTGGAGGTGTACATGCGCTGCTGACCATCGGCCACGCTGTTGCTGGCCACGTCGACGCCGCTGGCGCTCAGCGTGTTGCTGTAGGCCGAGGCGCGCAGGTCGGTGGTGTAGTAGTAATAAGCCACATCGGCCAGGGTGTTGGCGGTGGCGTTGGGGTCGAGGTAGGGGCGGGCGGCGCTGCCGTCCTGGTCGCCGATGGCGGTGCTGCCATCGATGCGGGTGGGGGTGGCGGTCTCGTTCCAGTAGCCATCGGTCGAGAGGATGGTGTAGTTGCGCTGGCAGGCGTACTGCATCGGGTCGGTGGCGCTCACGTTGTTGATGCTGCTGAGCTTGCCGGCGTAGTAGCGCCCCGCCTTGCTCAACGCCGTGCGCAGCGGCGTACTGCTGTTGGGCGTGGCCTTGGTGAACTTGCTGAACCACGCTGCTTTCTGCCCGCTGCTGCCGGCGGTCAGGTCGGCGATGTTCAGAAAATCAGAACCGGTGTTGTTGTTGATGCTCATGTAGCCCAGGCGGTAGCTGGTGCCCAGGGTGCTGAAGGCCTGGGTGGCGGCGGTCTTCATCATCTGCATGCGCGTGTGGTAGTAGGCCCACCAGTTGGCGTAGTTGGTCATCTCCTCGGCATAGGTGCAGGTGGTGCTGGCGCAGTCGGTGCGCGTGGCCGCCTTGGCCGAGGTGCCGGGGAAGCTGTACGAGGTGGTGCCCGAGACGATGCTGGTGAGGATGTTGGAGCCCGGCACGGTGGCCGTGCCGGTACCTGGGTTGTAGCTCAGCGTGGGGTAGCGTGGGCGGGTGTAGGTCTTGCCACCGGTGGGGGCCGTGTCGACGTAGGTGACCTGGCAGTCGCTGAGCGCGGTGTCCGAGCACCAGCGAAGGTAAGCCGGGTAGGGGTAGGCCGTTGTGGCCGCGCTGAGGGTGCTGCAGTTGGCCTGGTGCACATCGTTGCAATACTCGCCGGCGATGAAGGTGTAGAAGTAGGCGTTGCCGACCAGGTTGCTGGTCGAGGTGCTTTGCACACCAAAGCCATCGTCGGGCACCTTGGTCCAGGCACTGGTGTTGCTCGAGCTCATGCTGGGGTAGCTGCTGCCGTCGTAGTACACCGGTGGGCTGTAGGTGACCGCGGCGCTGTAGTACAGGCCGTTGTAGCGGCTGTTGCGGAACAGGGCCGCCGTGTTGGTGCTGGCCCAGTCGGGCAGGTAGGTGTCGCCCATGCTGCCCGAGTCATCGAGCACATACAGGATGTTGGGTTTGACCTGGCCGGGGCTGGCGGTCTCCAGGGGGCTGCTGGCCAGATCCGTCACGGTGGCCTGGCTCAGGGGTGGCAGGGCCGCGACCAGCAAGAGGGTCAGGGCATGGCGGGGGCTGCGCATGGGGCTGTTCCTGGTTGGAGGGCGATGGCGAATGGGAGCAAGGGCCGGCGCCTAAAGCGCCACAACGACCTGCACCAGGCTTTGGGTGCCGCGTGGCCCGCTGACCCGCACCGTGATGCGGTAGTACACCTGGCTGCCGTTCTGGCCGCTGCCGCCACTGCTCTTGAGGTTGATCTTTTGCGAGTCGCAACTGCTGCCGCCCGCGCAGGTGCCCGAGTTGGCGTTGGGCGACTGGGTGCAGTCCACGCTGGTTGAGTTGGCGTCGCCCGCGGCACTGCACAGGCGCAGGATCACATAGGCCGCGGTGTTGCCAGCGCTGTCGGTGCTGAGCTTGAGCGATTGGCTGTCCAGCGTGGCGCTCCAGAAGTCGGCCCAGCTCTGGCTGCTGCCGGGGTCTTGCCGTGTGGCCAGGTAGCCGTAGGCGGTCTGGTCACAGGCCAGCACGGTGCTGCCGACCGAGGTGGCACAGGTGCTGGCCGTGTTGCTGGTGCTTTGGCCGTTGTTGTTCTCCAGCCAGGCGATGGCGGCCTCCACGCCTTCGTCGGCCGAGTGGGTGGCCGCCTGCTGAAAGGCCAGGTTGCCCGCGATCTGGTTGGATGTGTAGACCGAGCGCGTGAGCGCCAGCGCGCCCAAGGTGAGTGCCACCAGCACGATCAGCGCCATGATCAGGGCCACGCCGCGCGGGGGGCGGCCGTGAGGGAGCGGGCGCCTCAGCATCCGGTGGTCCCGCCCTGGTAGTTGATTTGCGAGCCCGACCAGATCATGTCGCGCAGCGGCACCACGGTGCTGGCCAGTCGGTAGCGGTAAGCCGTCCAGTCGGTCAGCCCGCTGAGCACGATGGGCGCCGCGCTGGGGTTGGTGGGGGCACTGGTGCTGACCGTGCTGCCGTCCCACACCGGCGCGCTGCTGGTGGGCAGGGCCTTGTCGTATTGGGGGCTGCGCGCCACCACGGCCATGCGCAGGGTGAGCACACGCGACCAGGCGCAGTACAGGTTCAGGCCGCTGGTGTCGGCACTGCTGCCCGGGGTGGTCTGGTCGTAGGTGTCGAGCGTGCCGTCCATCAGCGCGGTGCTGGTGTCGCGCCCGTACTGGGCCCGCAGGGCCACGATGTTGCTGCCCACGGGCACCCACACCGTGCTGTCCAGTGTGCTGGTGTAGCTGCTGCTGCCGCAGTTGTAGCGCAGGTAGTCGCACTGGGTGAGGTTGCCATTGCGCACGGCATAGGCATGCAGTGACAGCGTTTTGCCCAGGTTGAAGACCAGGCTGCCCGCGCCCAGCCCCACCGTGTTGTTGGCCACCGTCAGCTTGGCCGTGCTGCTGTCGATCACGCTGACCTGGTTGAGCGGCAGGGTGCAGGGGCTGGGGCGGGTGCTGTTTTGCGCGACCACGTAGTCGCCGACGGCGAAGCTGCCCGGCGAGGTGACCTGGTAGGTACCCGCCACCGAGGTGGCGATCAGGGCATCGCCTTCGGAGGAGCCGTTGTTGGTGGTGGTGATCACCAGCAGGGTGTCGGTGTTGCTGTCGCCGGCTGGCACCAGGCTGGTCGCCGGGTTGATGGTGGTCGGGCTCAGGGGCAGGCTGACCGAGGCATTGTCCTGGCTGGTGGTGTAGCTCAGGCTGCAGCCCAGGATGGCGAAGGCATTGACCCCGAAGGCCGAGCTGCGCACGTCCCGCTCCAGGCCGTACAGCGCCACCGTGGCGTTGACCAGGGCGTCGTTGCCACCCGCCGTGGTGCGGCGGGCCGTGTCAGAGTCCAGCATCAGGCGCATCATCACGATCACTGCCGCCAGGCCGATGAGGATGCCGACCATCACCTCGATGAGGCCGAAACCTTGCTGGCGCGTCATTCCGACCCGGTTGATATGCAAAGAAGCCTTCATTTCAATTGAACCAACGTCACCAATTGGTGGGATTGGGTGTCGGCCGGGGCGCGCCAATACACGGTGATGGTGGCCTGGCTGCGTGCGGTGGCGCTGCTGCCGCCACCTGCCAGCGTGCTGAAGCTGATGGTGGGCAAGGTGCTGTTGGCCGAAGAGACCCCGGGCAGCCCGCTGGCCTGCACCTGCGCCAGCCACAGCAGGTAGGCGCTGCCGCTGGGGCTGGCAAACTGGGTCTGCAGCGTGCTGGCCGTGCGGTTACTGGCCCACATCTGGCTGGCCACCGAGTTGGCCAGCAAGCTGGCCATGCTGCGGTACTCGGCCTGGCTGGCCTGCTGCACCGCCCCGGCCTGCATGCCGACCAGGCCCAGCAGGCCGACCGAAAACAGCAGCACGGCCACCAGCGATTCGATCAGTGCCGATCCCCGCGCATGGGCGGGCGCAGAGCGGGGCAGGGCGTGCCGGGGCGGCCGAGTTTCAGCAGGCGCGTGCACGGTCGGCGGCCTGGGTGCTGCTCAGGCTGGGGTCGCACAGGCGGATCTGCCCGCCTGGGCTGACCACCAGGTTCAGGCAGCGTGTGTCGCCCGCAGCGGCGATGCAGGTGCCGCTGGGGGCCGTGATCTGAAACGTCACGTTCGCGCTGACCGTGGTGGTCGGGTTGGTGGTGGCCGTGAGGCGGCCCAGGCTGTCAAAGGCCAAGGCGCTCTGGCTGGCGGTGATCAACGCGTTGCTCAAGGAGCTGCTGCCGGCGCTGCGTTGCAGCAGGTAGGGGCTGGTGCTGTCGCTGATGGCGCTGGCGCAGTGCGAGGCCGGGCTCACGCTGCTGCCCAGATTGCTCACCCATTGGGTGCCTGCCGTGACCAGGGTGCAGTTGTCGCTGAGGTCGCTGGTGATCTGCAGCCGCACGGCCGCGTTGCGGCGCACGGCCTCGGCACGGGCCATCTGCAGCCCGCTTTGCAGGCTCTCGGCCTGGCTGCGCACCTGGGCGTTGCGCAACCAGGTTGAAAAGGCCGGGATCACCATCAACAGGCTGATCCCCAGAATGGCCAGCGCCACCATCAATTCGATCAGCGTCACGCCCTGTATCCCCCGTGGCCTGCGGCCTGGCCCCATCAACAACGCCCCCCTTTGGCCGTGACCCAGCAGGTGGTGGAGGTGGTCCAGCCCGTGGGGACAGAGGTCGTGGCCCGGTTGCCGCTCTGGTCAATGGTGAAGACGAACCCCGCCATGTTGGTGCCCGTGTTGCCGGTGGCGCTCAGCACATAGGTCGAGGTGGTGCAGGTGCTGAAGGCATAGGTGAAATAGCTGCTGCTGGCCATGCCGCTGGTGCTGCAGGCACTGGTGTTGGGCGCGTAGTAGCTGCGGCTGTCCTGAAACAGCTGCTCCATCGCCACCTGCTTGGCCGCCAGCGCGGCGGTCGCTTCAGGGATGCGCGAACGCTGGATGTAATAAACATAGGCCGGCAGGGCAATGGCCGACAGGATGGCCACCACGGCCACGGTGATCATCAGCTCGATCAATGTGAAGCCCTGGAGGCGGCGTGACGACAGCGAAAAAAAGGAGCGACGGGGCATGGGCAGGCCAGTTGAGACAGCAAGCAAAAACGTCCTGCTGGCCGCGATTACAAGCGCTCTTGAGCCCCCGCAGCGTCATGTATTCGGGTCGATACCTGGTTTTACGAAGCGTTTGTTGTGCATTGCCGGTGCTTTACGAGCCGATGTGATGCAAGCCTCGGCGTCCAAGCTATCCACCTTGCGCGTGGTAGCTGCTTTGGAGCTGATGAGCCCCGGCCGACCCAGTTCTGCCCCTATAATCCCGCCTGCCGCGGGTGTAGTTCAATGGTAGAACGGCAGCTTCCCAAGCTTCATACGAGGGTTCGATTCCCTTCACCCGCTCCAGATTCCTGTCTCATACGGCCTCAGGCCACCTCAGAACCCGCTGACCTCCCTCTGGCAGCGGGTTTTTTGTTGTCTCACGCAAGCTCGAGACATACGGATACGGGGTAGTTTCCGATACGTGTGGCGACGTTCCCCTGAGGTGATGGGACATCGAATGTGGGCCCTCGGCATGTCGGTTCGGCACTGTCGTGCAGCCATGGAGATGGGGAGCAGGAGTCGAGGGAGGTTGTAACAAACCTGGGTAGGATGTGACCTTCAGAAAAATAGGGAGGTCACGTTTTGAAGTCATTCATCTTGGCAGCGCTCGTCTTGATGAGCCAAGTCGCCAACGCTGAAACCGTGCAGGTGAAGTACCACGGCGCTGTTTCGCTCGATTCGTTCGCCTGTTCTGAAGTCAACGAGGGCAGCGACGTCACTCGGATTTGTTACGACAAAGCCGAGCGGTACATGGTCATCCGACTGAAAACGGTCTACTACCACTACTGCGAAATTGACCCAGCCACTGTGCAGGGCCTGCTGGGTGCCGGTTCGAAGCGCCAGTTCTTTGCAACACGAATCAAGGGCAACGGAACCGATGGACCTTTCGATTGCCGCACCCACCCCATCCCAAAAAAGTACCGAGGCTAAATTGATAGAGGTGAGTCGTTGATTGACCGCTTGATTCGAATTGCCCAGGTGCTGGCCCTGTTGTGGATCGTCTACGAGCTGCATGGCCTAGCAAGCACGGAGCCGGCGGCAGATGAGCCGGAAACTACGGTCAACCAGGCGCCGGGCGACGTTCAGAGAGGGTGATCGTGTTGGTGTGCTTCGTTGGGGTTCGCCCATGGCCACAAGGGCTGCTGCCGCCTGTGCGTTCGGCTCTGGCTGCGCTGGCGGTCTTGATCTGCCTGTGCTGCTCACAGACGGCCTGGGCAGACATCCCGTACCCGTTCTTCGTGCGAGAGGTCGACGTCATTGACGGGAAGCGCCTGGTTGCCGAGAACGAAGGATTTGCACCCGTTTCGATCATGGTGCGGCTCACGGAAAGCAGCAACGTCACTGCATCTCGGCCGCTGCCCATCGCTGCGGTCATTCCCCCGCGATCAACGGAGGTCGTCACCACCCTGACCGCGGCCAATCGGCAAGCGCCTTGGGGTTTTCGGTACATCTATCACCACTTCGTCGGCGACTTCAAAGCCCAGCCCGCCGGGGAGTGGCCCTACCGCATACCCGTTGACCCGGTGCAAGGCACACGCATAAGCCAGGGCCCAGGTGGACCTCTCACCAGTCACGACAACGGCTACTCGAGGCACGCCGTGGACATTCCCGTCCCCATCGGCACGCCCGTCCTGGCAGCCCGGGCCGGCACCGTCATCGACACGCGACTGGGTAGCAACCAAGGCGGTATGGAGCCAACCTATGCGGGCGAGGCCAACTATGTCCGAGTGCTGCACGACGATGGCACCCAGGCCCTGTACTGGCATCTGAAACAGAACGGCGTGCTGGTCCGGCCTGGTGCCCGGGTCGCCGAAGGGCAGATGCTTGGGCTTTCTGGGAACACAGGGTACTCATCGGCACCCCACCTGCATTTCGCCGTGCAGGTCACAAGGGCCATGAGAGACCACTTTGAGGCCGTGTCAGTGCCGTTCGTTTTCAAGCGTTCGGCGGCGCCTGGCTTGGTCGTGCCGAAGGCAGGGCTTGAGCTCTGGAAGTAGTTGAAGTGCTGTTAGAGCGTTGCGAATATTCGGCACTCTATTTTTGTGGTCGAGGGGGCGCGGTTGTCGAAGGCTGTACGACACTTCTTCTTTGAAACTCGATTAGAAGTTTTTCTTGCTGCTCGAGCAGTTTCTTTTGTGCGGCCAATTGGTCTCGCATCAAATCTTCAGTCTTTTGTTGCTGAACGCTGTTTTGGTTATCTATTTCTCGAGAAACCTGGACTTGCCAGAAGGTCATTCCTATTGAAACTGCAATGCTGCCAATTGCCAAGTACAAGCCGGTAATGGCGAGACCTAAGCTCTTCTGGGCTTGTTCGCTTGCCTCGATTTGCTGCTGTCGGTCTGATTTATCCTTATCCATCCATGCTGGAAGGATTTCCCTTACCATGGTCGTATTCAAGTCGCCTACCAACTGAACCAAGGCGGCAGTTTGCTCTGCGGCTCTTCTCGAATGCTCCGCACTTTCTATCGCTGCTTTTCCCAGCTTGGATTTCTCTGGATCTGGAAAGTAAGCTCTTGGGGCTTCTGAATAGGTCTTCACCTCCTTCGGGGACCAGTGCCCAGGATATTGGTCTGAGATCTGCTGCACCAGTTTGGCTGCCTCAAGCGCTGGTAAATCAAGTTGCGCGAGTGCATCGTTTTTTGCTTGCTCGCCAGCCTTTTCCAGATGGCGCTGGTACTCTCCAGCGGCACACTCTCTCGCCTTTTCAACGAACCGTGTGATCTCTTGTTGAGGGGCAAACATGGTTTCAGCGTTGGGTCCCATGTCTTTGATCGCTTGCCTGATTTCTTGTGTGTACCCGTTGTCCCTCAACGCTGCTAAGCCGGTCATTTGTTCTTGTAACTTATGGCGAGTGGAGTCGTTAAGGAATGAATATTGACGTTCAATTGATTGGCGCAATTCATCCTGGCGTTGTACTGCGGCTTCCAAAGCTATCGAGTGAGCAGCCTTGATGGAGGCCTCTAGTTCGCTGAATTGATGGGCCAGGGGCATTGGTTGGATGCTGTTCGCTTGGCTGATCGCGGTGGCCAGTTTGTCTTTGTCGACATCCGTCAAATTTTCCAGGTCTTGTTCGCTAATTTCAGATCTGTCCCGCTTTTTCTCTATGCGATTAACTAGGGTTTTTATCGCTTCAGACCCAATATTGCCAGGGGCATGTTTGACGAGCGTCTCCAGATCTTTGTTGGACGGGATGCGTACATAGAGAGTGCCTATCGAGGTGTCAACAGGCTTTTTGCTTGGAATTAGAGCGTCAAGATTGAGAGTCATAGGTACGCGTCGAATCGGGTGTTGAATCGATACGAATTTTGGGCAGGTCGAGTCAGCATCATGATCTGTGTCCAAATGCCAATTTGGCAAACATGCATCCGTGAGCGGTTTTCTGACCTTCCATTGTCTACGGGCTAGAGACACACTGGATGAACCTTCAGGAGGTTCAGATGGACACCACAATCAATGCGGCCCAACTGGCTGATGTGTTTGCTTTGATGGCCACTGCGCTGCGATCGCAGGCCCAGCCCGACGGGAGCAGGGTATCAACGCCACCTGCCGGGGATGGCCTGACCAGGCCGGCACCGAATCGACTGGCGCTCCGAAGCTCTTCAATCGGGGCGGGTCAACCGGTGATCATCAACGCGGCCAGGTTCGTGACCATCGAAATGTGTGCGGCCATCACAGGCTTGACCCGCAGCGCCATCAACAAACGGATGGGCCGGGGTTACTGGATCGAGGGCCGACAATGGCGCCGCGCTGAAGACGGCCGCATCTGGATTGACATGCAGGCGGTGGAGAAGTGGGTGCAGGGGATGCCGTAGCCGCTTCACCGGCCAAGTGCCGGGTTTTCTTTTGGCTTTTTCACAACATCAGGTGAGACGAAAGATTTTGTTGGTTCATTTGTTGGTACGGAGATCAACCGTGATCGGGAAAAACATTTAAAAACAATGGGATAGGGTGGTTATTTGCTTCCCTTCACCGCTCCAGATTCCTGTCTCATACGGCCTCAGGCCACCTCAGAACCCGCTGACCTCCCTCTGGCAGCGGGTTTTTTGTTGTCTCACGCTTGGTGCTCTCCTGATATTCGTCTGCAAATTGGCTTTGAACTGGGACAGGGTCTCCTCAGCTGCGCAGGCACCCCACTTCTCGCTTCAGCGAGCTGACCCTCGTTCAACGGCACTGCACCTGCATGGGGCCGCTTCTTCGGTTGTTCCGCCGTCGGTGCGCGGTGACTGTCCCTGTTGCAGCCCCTTTGCGTTTAGCGGTGCGGCGCCTTCTCACCGGCACGCCATCCCGAGAGGGGAGCTGCCGATTCACCGATGCCCGTGGGGCCTCGAGCTTGAATTGGCACTGAGCTTGCCACCTGGGTGCTTGTGCGTTCGAGCTCTAAAAATACCAGAGACAACATCCTTCAAGCGGCCAGTGGCACTGCCAGAATGCAGGGGCAGGTCTTTTGAACTTTGTAACGTCGGAGACGAGGAGCAACCATGAAATTATCGACACGGCTGGCAGGACTGGTGGCTTGTTCCGTACTCGGTCTGATAGTGATCGCGTTTTTTTCATTGTTGACGCTGCGGTCTTTGCTGCTGGACGACAAACGGGCAGAAATCCAGACGGTGCTGGGCTTGGCTGCGGCATCGGTCAAAGAGTTTCAGGCGCAAGAGCAAAGCGGCAAATTGTCACGCGATGAGGCCCAGGCCAAGGCCGTTGATGTGCTGAAAACACTGCGCAATGGCAAAGCAGCCTACGTCTGGGTGCGCACCACGGGGGCTTTGGGCCTGGTCCTGCCGAATCAGGCGGATGTTGGCAAGGTGGACTTCGGAAAAAAATTACCCGATGGGCGATTTGATTTTCAACGCTACCTCGACGGCCTGGCCAATCAAGAGATTGCCTACGTGCAGTTGATGGTCAAAAAGCCTGGCACCGATGTGGAGGTGCCCAAAATCAATGGGGTCGTCAAAATTGCGGGCTGGGACTGGGTGATTGGCTTTGGCGTCTGGGTTGACGATGTGGACGATATTTTCTGGCGCACCGCCTGGAGCGTCATCGGTCTGAGCCTGGCCGTCTTTGTCGTCCTGGCCTTCTGGGCCGTGCGGGTCAGCCAAGGCATTTACAAGACGTTGGGAGGGGAACCCCAGAAGGCCGCCCAGATTGCGGCGTCGATCGCCAATGGCGACCTGCGTCGCCAGAACCATGAGACCTATCGCCCTGGCAGCTTGATGGAATCGGTGTCGACCACCCAGGCCTCGCTCAACCAGTTGGTCACCCAGGTACGCAAGGCCTCTGAGAACCTGGAAACGGCCAGCATCGAAATCGCTCAAGGCAACCAGGATCTGAGCAGTCGAACAGAAAGCCAGGCCAGTGCGCTGGAAGAAACCGCGGCCTCGATGGAGCAACTGAGCAGCTCGGTGCGTCAGAACG
>NZ_KB906268.1 GCF_000381265.1 Curvibacter lanceolatus ATCC 14669 | reverse complement strand
TGAAATTTCATTTTCAAGATTCTAATGGCGTAAAGCAGCCTTCGTTGGGTGCCATTCTCCGCGTGTTTCCTGCCTCCGGTTCAAATAATTTCCGCACGCGCCAAGCCACTGGCGATATTAGAGTGGCGGCAGATTGGGATTTCGCCCCCAATTGGTCGTTGAACCCTAACGTCGGTGTGGCGGTTTACGAAGATAGCCAAAATTAGACATTCACCGCCGGCCTGTTCGCTATGACCCTCAACTACAACCCCACCAAAGTATTGAATTTCTTTGTGGACACAGGAGTGCAATCGCCAGAGGAAAAAAACGGAATACCCGCCATTATTTATGATGTCGGTGTGGCGTATCTGATTCGTCGTGATACGCAGCTGGACTTTAGTGTCGGCACTGGAGCCGTAGGGTCTACTCCACCAGGCACATTCCTGTCAGTGGGAATTGGTATGCGGTTTTAACGACTCTGAACCGGATTCCTCGTCGCCCAGAAGGTAATACTTACCGCTCATTGTTGACCTCATGCATTGCCCCAAATGCTTCCGATAGTTATGTGGAGCCGCCTGTATGGCGTGAGCTGTGAGAGTGAACAAAGTCGCGGGCAGCCTGCGAACCTGCCGAGGCGGTATTTCCTTCGTTGTAAACCACGTTCACCTAACGACGCGGATCCGATGCCGCCTGCTTGAATTCTTTGTATTCATCATCGAACGTATCGATGGCCATACGATGCAGGATGGAATTCATCGTGAATGCGGCCCGCTCACGGTCCATATCTACCGAGTTGTTGTCCATACTGGGTTGAGATGGCACTACATAGCGGGCAAAGTCGAGCGTGCTTGGAGCGAATGACTGTGAATCAGCGGTACTGACATGCCGCACAGATGTCATTTGCAGGGTGAGCGCGGGCAATTTGCCCATGGCGTCTTGCATGGCTTCAGAGAAATTGATGTCCTTCGCTTTGTAGCCAGGGGTGTCCGCATTGGCAATATTGCTGGCAAGCAAGGCCTGTCTTTGAGCCCGCAGAATCAGCGCCCTGCCGCGCCACTCCTCATCAAGCGACGCACCTGCACCTCCAGATCCATTGAGGGGCAAAAACTTTGCGGGGTCCGACATAAGCGGTTACTCAGGCGGACGTCTTTCCACACTGCCCGCAGAACTTGGCTCCCGGCTGCAAGGCAGTCCCGCACTGGGTGCACGCCATGGCAGTCAAGGACCCACCACACTGTTGGCAAAAACGCGCACTAGGCGCGTTGGCAGTGCGGCATGTTGGGCACGCCACGCGTGGCACAGCCGGAGGTGGCGGCGGAACACCGCCTGGAGGCATGCCGCCGCCGTAGCCATACCCGCCATGGCCGCCTCCATGGCCTCCGCCATGATGTCCACCGCCATGCCCACCTAAAATTCTGTCCAAAAATCCCATGAGACTACTCCATCAGTCAGCTAATATTACGCCAATTACGCCAATTACGCCAATGCGGGCTGCTCGCCCTAGCAGGCTGAAGAAATACCTCCCACGCATCCAGCCCAGCAGCCCATCCCCCGGTAAGCTCAGCGGAGCCTCCCACATCACTTGACCCTGACCCCCATGCGCGGCGCCGACACCTTCACCGAGAGCCTGTTCTCTGTCCGCAAGCTCGACGACTTCGTGCCAGCTTCGCACCCCCTGCGCCCCATCCGCAAGATGGTCAACACCGCCTTGGTCAAGATGGATGCCTTGTTCTCGCGCATGTACGAAGCAGACATCAAGGGCGGGCGCCCCAGCATCGCCCCCGAGAAGCTGCTGCGCGCCATGCTGCTGCAAGTGCTGTACAGCGTGCGCTCGGAACGCCAGTTGATGGAGCAGGTGCAGTACAACCTCTTGTTTCGCTGGTTCATCGGCCTGTCCATGGACGACGAGGTCTGGGTACCCAGCGTATTCACCAAGAACCGCGAGCGGCTGATCGAACACGACGCCGTGATCGAATTCTTCAACGAAGTGCTCAAGATCGCCGACAAAAAGCACTGGCTCTCGGGCGAGCACTTCAGCGTGGACGGCACGCTCATCCAGGCCTGGGCGGGTCACAAGAGCTTTGTGCGCAAAGGCGACGATGACGCGGGTGGTGATGGCAATGGTGACGGCGCCGATGATGGCCCTGATGCAGATGCCAAAGCCCACAGCGATGGCGGCAACTTCAAGGGCCAGCGGCGCAGCAACGATACCCATGAATCCACAACGGACGGCGATGCCCGGCTGTACTGCAAAGGCAAAACCGCCAGCGAGCTGCGCTACATGGGACACACCCTGAGCGACAACCGCCACGGCCTGCTGGCCAATGCCGTGGTCACGCTGGCCGATGGCTACGCAGAGCGCGAAGCGGCCAAGGCCATGGTCAATGACGCCCGACAGGCGCAGCCTGATCCCACGCGAACCATCACGCTGGGGGCGGACAAAGGCTATGACGCACGGGAATTCATTGAGGCCTGCCAGGCCATGAACGTCATCCCCCACGTGGCCCAGAACAAGTCAGGCAGAAGCTCAGCTGTGCCCGAAGCCGTAGCGCAAAGTGAAGGCTACGCGGTATCGCAACGAAAGAGAAAGCTCATCGAGCAAGGCTTTGGCTGGGCCAAGACGGTGGGCGGCATGAGGCAGGTGATGGTGCGAGAAATCAAACGCGTGGACCAGATGTTCGTGCTGACGATGGCGGGCTACAACCTGGTGCGCATGCGCACGCTGGAGCAAATGGGACAGGTGCGTCTGCAGGGGGCGCATTGAGAGCAAACGGGGACAAAAGCGGCCTCTGAAGTGCAATGAAACGCCCAATTGGGCACGCTAATCCCGGAATGTGAAAAAAGCGCGCCAGCCTGCGGCTGTGGGGCAGGTCGTGATTGGAGTCTGGGGAGTATTTCTTCAGCCTGTTAGGGCTCAAAGCTTTTAGTGCACCGCTGTAAATTGGGGTTGTACGCCCAAACCAGCGGAATTTGTCCATGCCACGTTTTCGATGTCACCGTCTCTTTAGGGCGGTGAGGATGTCAAGCTATGGTAGGTGTAGTGACTCGCGTTTGAAACCCGTCCGACTTGCAATCAGCGGCTTTTCCGACTCAGATTATTTGCAACTGACTTTAGGGTCTCTGATGTTTCTGGCTATTTGCCAAAAAATGCATAAAACGCCCCTATCTTGACGGGTCTTGTTATTTCAGTTGACGTCAAACTGGGGCGAATCGATGCGTGGCATCGCAAACCAGCACGCCCTCAAATCACCGATGCAGGAATTGCTTCGATGGTCCGGCGGATGTATTCCACCATCATCGTCAACATCCAGGGGCCGGCAATTGCCAGCACGGCAACTACAGCAATTAGCTTTGGCACAAATGCCAATGTCGCTTCGTTAATTTGAGTTACGGCTTGAAAGAGGCTAACCAGCAGGCCGACCAACAACGCTGCGCCAAGCACGGGCGCCGAGACCATTACTCATAGGTCAGTAATTTAGCGGACAATTTAGGGAACTACTTTGCTTTTGTATTCTCCAAATCTGCATGAAACGAGATGGACGTAAATTGGCCCACAACACGCTCGAAGAAATGCGTGTTCTGGCTGTAAAGAGAATGAACGAGGGCGAGCATCCTGCTGCGGTGGCCGCTTCTCTTGGAATGCATCGGTCATGGGGATACAAGTGCCGAGCCGCAGCCAAGGGGCGTGGTCGTGGACTTCGAGCACTGCGTTCGACCAAGGGCACGGGACGACCCCGAAAACTGACGCCCGCTCAAGAGCGTCAAGTATTCCAGTGGGTCAACGGCAAGCGCCCGGACCAGTATGGATTTGACTTCGGTTTGTGGACGCGCCAGATTGTTCAAGAGTTACTGTTCTCCCGGTTTGAGGTGAAGCTCTCGCTGGCATCGATCGGGGCACTGCTGGCCCGACTGGGTCTGACCGCACAGAAGCCACTTGAACGCGCGTACCAGCGCGACCCTGCTGCGGTCGAACTTTGGAAAAATGAAACATTTCCCGCAATAGCTACAGAGGCGAAAAGCAGCGGTGCCGAAATAATGTTCTGGGACGAGTCTGGTTTTCGTGCTGACGCGGTGCACGGAAAGACATGGGCGCCACGAGGTCAGACGCCGGTGATTGAACGTCCCGGCCAGCGTCAAAGCATCAGCGCAGCATCTGCCGTCAGCGCCAAGGGTGCTTTCTGGTTTGCAACTTATGAGGGCGGGTTGACGGGAGAGCTGTTTGTCGAGCTACTCAAGAAGATGATGCATCGGCGCAAGAAACCTGTGCGTCTGGTGGTCGATGGGTTGCCAGCGCACAAAAAGGCAATCGTTAAGGAATACGTCGCCAGTACAGAGGGCAAACTGACGCTGCACTTCCTGCCCGGCTATGCGCCTGACTTGAATCCCGATGAGTTGGTTTGGAGTCATGCCAAACGCACCGGGGTGGCGCGTTCACCGTTGAAGGCGGGTGAAAAGCTGCAATGCCGTGTCGATGAGCAGCTACAAAATATCGCCAACGACAGCGCGTTGGTCAAGTCATTTTTCAGACATCCATCTGTCTCCTATATTACTGACTTATGAGTAAATGATATCACACGGGTATTTCTGGCCTAAGTAGTTCACAGCACATAGAGTGTTGGAATACTTGAAAAAGGAACGCGTAGCCCACTTTCAAAGGTGATGCTATTGTCAGTTGACCATTCGAGGGTTTGGGCGCTTTTAGCCTCCCAGGATCGGCACAAAAATCCGCCCACTGCCGATTCCACCAGATTTTGTACAAAGCCCAAAAATGTAGATCAACACCTTGCAATACCGGTGTCGGATCGGCGTCTGAAATTTCCGCCGGTTTGGGCTTAGAACCCCATCAACACCGAGTTGCAGTCCCAGATGAGTCCACAGCTCTTTTGGAACCTGTTCAAAGGCGCTCAGCGTCTGCCCAGTCATGCGCAGGAAGCCGATTTGCAGAGCCAGCGCCAAGCGGTGAAGGGGTTTGCGCAGGGAGCGAATTGCAGCCAGCTCAGCCGCACTGAAGGAGAAGAACGTGGTCAGCTCGAAGTCGTCAAGACTCGGCGGGATCTCACGCAGTCCCAGGTAAGGGGCTCTCCAATGGTCCATCGGGGACTCCAGGCGATTGATGTGTGGGGCAGCAATTATTGATGCGCTCCATCCCCGGCCTCAAACATGGGCTCAGGAAAGACTGATGAAAAAGTGGGCAGTCTTGTGGGTCAGCCGCAGCGTGGCGGGATTTCTGGATAGAGGGGGGTCAGAGAACCCAGTATTCATGCGGGTTCCAAGAGGGCGCCCTCTGGGAACCCGCATGGATGCTGGGTTCTGAAACGTCCCAAATTGCACTAAAAACAAGAGGACCCCAGATCACAAAGGGGGGGCCACCTGTGGACGTAGCCTCCTTGTAAAAACACCCCCTCCCGACGCGTTACATGGCGCCAACCCGGCTTTGGCGGCATTTCGCAGCCATCACAACAGATAATCCACCATTATCCATTGCCAGTTTTCACAAAAATTTGAATTTCTTGACTCGTGAAATAGTACGTAATATCATATTACGTACTACGGTACGAAATAGTCAGGCAAACCATGGCAAGAGCTGGAATCTACAAGTCGGAAGTGCTGCGCGCCCGCGATAGGCTGCTGGCCGCCGGGCGCTACCCGTCCATCGATGCGGTCCGGGAAGAACTGGGAAATACCGGCTCTAAGGGGACGATCCATCGCTACCTCAAGGAGATCGAAGAGGAAGAGGGTGCAGCCACCGGCAGCAAGGTGGCTGTGAGCGAGGCAATCCAGGACTTGGTGGGGCGCCTGGCCGCCCGGGTCAACGAGGAAGCCGAAGAGCGCGTCACGACTGCCCAGGCCAGGCACGCAGAGCAGATCAGCCAGCACCAGCAGACCGCAGCTGCCTTGAAAACGGAGGCGCAGTCCGCGCGCCAGCAGGTGGAACAAAGCCAGCGGGCACTGGCCGACGAAAAGGCCAACCACGGTAAAACCAGCGAAGCGCTGACCAGCAAGACCCTGGAGTGCACGCAGCTGGCACAGCAGGTTGTGGACCTGCAGGAACGCATCGCGGCCGAAGAGCGACATCGCAGTTCCCTGGAAGAGAAGCACCAGCATGCCCGCCAGGCCTTGGAACACTTTAGGGAAGCCACCAGGGAGCAACGCGAACAGGACCAGCGCAAGCACGAGCAGCAGGTCCAATACCACCAAGCTGAGTTGCGCACAGTGAACGAGACTTTGGCTGCGAAGCGGCAGGAAGCCATCCACACCCTTCAAGAAAACGCGCGCCTGCTGGGCGATCTATCTCGCGCTCAAGGAGATCTGCACTTGGTTCAAGAAGAGGTGCGGAGCCTGCGACCACTGAAGGACGAGCTGGGGTTTGCGCAAAGGCGCACCGAGGAATTGGGCAGGCGCTTGGTAGAGCAGGATGCGGAGGTCCAGAAGCTCATTTCCTCGAATGAGCGGTTGCAGGCCAAGGTCGATGAACTGCTCACCACAAAGCAGCTGTTGGAACTGGCGTTGGCGACGGCCAGTTCATCTGCCGAAGCACAAAAACAGATAGTGGCCAGCATGCTGGAGCGGTTTAGTGCGCCGGCACTCGGCCCTCATAGCACGACAAAGACCTTGGACGAAGGGGTCAAATATTCGACCAAGGAAGACGTAAAAAAGCTAACAAAAACAACACCTTAAGCTTGCTTCTGCGGTTTTTTACATGAATCCCTGCCGACCCTCAAAGTGCCCGCAGAAATCGCTGCGGCGTGCGAAGCCAATGTCGACGTCGCTTTGATCGAAAAGCATTGGGATAGTCTGGTGCACCTGGCAGCCTCGGTCATGAGCGGACATGCCAGTGCGGTGGCAGCTCTTGCGCGGTTCGGTTCTGCCGCCCAGGGCGATCCAATCTATGAGGCTGGCGTGCAATTGGGGCGGTTGCTGCGTACGGCGTTTTTGGCTGACTACTTTGTCAAGGACGCTTTCAGGAACGAGTTGCGCCGGGTGCTCAATCGGGGCGAGGCTGTTAACGCCCTCAAGCGCGCCATTTATACCGGCCGGATCAGCCCGGCGCAGGCCAAACGTGTCGATGAAATGCAGGCTGTGGCCGATGCGTTGAGCCTGATGGCCAACATCGTGATGGCGTGGAATACCTCACAGATGCAGGCGGTCCTGGATCGCTGGTCGAACCGCCGCCAGGTCATTCCACCGGAACTGATCGGGAAGATTGCGCCCACCAGGCTGGAGAGCATCAACTTGCGGGGTGTGTTTCGCTTCCCGGTTGACCGCTATGCTGACCAAATCCTGCCTTCGCGGCCAAATGCATCGATAACTGGCACCAATGGATGAAACCGACCACGGTTTGACGCCACGAATCGCAGATTTGAAAGTGAACAGGAAAGTCAATGAAATCAACGATCTACCAACACCACCTCCGCGCCAGTGCTAGCTTTTCGTACCGTCACTTATTGCACTGAAAACGAGGAGACCCCGTGATGTGTGTTGACCTCGAAAACCTTGGTGTGCTTGAATTGCTGCCAGGCATCAAGCCATTCGGCCAACCGTGGCGCGAGCTCGTGCCAACTCGAAAACTGCTCTTCGGGGGTCTGAACGACCATCTGCAACTTGAGTTTCGGAGCAGCGGGCTCCCGGTTGAGAGCGTGCCAGCTGGTGCGGCCAAGGATGCGAGACGCCGCATCGAGCGCTGCCGTGTGCTTGAGCGATACGCCCGCATCGCTCAGCCCCTTGCGCAGTCGCTTGGCCAGTGCTTTGGGGTCTTCGTCAGGCTGAGGTTGAAGGCCTTCGACGACCTTGAGCGCGGCCTCCGAGGTGAAGCGTGGTACCTTGAGATGGATGAACGTCCAGAGGGATGCGGCCGTAGCCTGCAGGTCTTGAGGGGAGGCGGATTGCGCCGACGGCGCAGCAGTAGCTGTCATTGATGAACTCCTGGAGAGCATCGAGGGACGGCACGCGTTGTCCGGCTCTCCAAGTGGAGGTCATCGAGCCGGGGAAAGAAATTTCGCAATCCAACTGGCTTTGCCATGCCGGACAGGATCCGGTGCGTGCACTGACGGGCGCCAACTTGCCCACGGTTCGGCTTGAACCGCATAAGAATCGTAAGCAAAAGCAGCTAACGCTGTCAACTACCTAGAGGAGTGGCTTGCCACCAGCACAGCATGACAGATGACTTTGAAATGGCGCAGCTAGCGCGGCCAGAACACCTCGAGGCGCTGGGCTCAGGCGCAAGCTGCAGCCGCTGAGGCCGAAGCAAATCCGCGCCCGCCCATGCTCACGGGCCCGAAGCAGCAGCACATTCTTCCGCACTTCTATCAGCCGGTCACCCTCAGTTGATTGAGGAATGCTTCGCTGAAACCATCTAGGGACTGTATTTCCCTTCGAACGTCCTCGCTGCTGTGGATCGCTGCTTTTGCTCGCACGATCTGGTCGCTAAGTTCTTGTAGTAACCCCTCGTTTTCAAGGATCTCTTTGGCCTTCGCCGCCGTGTCGCGTCCCGACTGGAGAGCGGCGTCCTTGCCAAGTAGAAAGGCGCCTGCTAGGTCTGGGTCGTATCCAGCAGCCGCCATCAGCTCCGACTCTTGCTCATAGAGTCGATCCATGTTGTCAGCCGCGGCGTAGTGCTGCGCGATGAACAGCAGATCTGTTGCGTCTTTGCCAGTAAGCTTCCTTCGATCACACCATGCGATGAGCTTGAGCACAGCCAGAGAAGGAAGGGAGCACGTCTTGACTACTAGCTCCTCACCTAGGTCGACCGTCAGGGCACTATGAAACGCGTCTTCGAACCCTGCCACGTTTAGCACCACATCATTGCCTGGAGGCCACGCAATCTCGCCTGCCGGATGCTCGATTTGACCAAACGGGATCAGATCCAGAGGTACTCCGTTTTGCCGCTCGTAATGTAGCCTGTGGGGCGTTCCATCTACCGCGTGGAACATACCTGTACCAATAAGAACATTCTTCAGTTGCTCAAAGCGTTCCCATCCATCAAGGTAGATCCCAAGGTCCACGTCACGTGTTGCACGTTTAACCTCCTGTCCGAATACGTGGACAAAGGTGATGTCCCGAGCCATGGCGCCGCCCACAAAGAACGGGAGTTCCAGGGCCTCGGTGGCTATGCACGCCTGCTTTAGGATCGCACGCAGCGTGGGATCAATATCGCGATCAGGAAGTCGTTTTAGCATCGAAAATGTCATTTTCAAGCATGCGCGCCACTTCACGATTGCGGCTATCCAGGCTGGTCATGAGATCCGCATAGATCAGCAGCAAAGGTGCGATCGGTTCGGCGCTTGAAGTGAGAGGTGCCCAAAAGGCGTCTAGGATTTCAACCGTTCCATTGGGATCAGGTCGCAGGCGATGCTTCATCAACAACTTCCCTCGGTCCTTCCAGCAGTAGACGGTAGCGAGTTCAGGTTGGAGGTATGAAGTTTTGAGAGCGGCGCCGACCTCGCCCCCCCAGACAGCTTCTTCAGGCTGCAGTTCGGAATTCTTCCACCACGTTCTGGCTTGAGGTGTGTACCGCTGAGGCCTGAGCTTTTTTCTCAGTGTAATGGGGTAGTTGCGCACCCACTCCGTCCGCAGGGTGTCAGCGGCAAGCAGCCTACGGCTTTTGCTGTCGCCAGGGCTCAAGTGGCCCAGGCGTCGAAGGCCTTCCATCGCCTTGGCTGCCGATCCTAGTGAGACCCCCGCCTTCGTGGCGATGTCTCGTATCGGGCTTCCCGGCATGTCGGGTTCTGTCAGCAAAGTGAAAACGACCCGTAATCCGCTTGCCGATCCCATAACCTCGTGTCCAGAGCTCGTTGGCTCTTGTTCACGCCTTTGCTTACCAGATATAAAGACGTAGCAGCCAGGAACGTCAATGAATGCGTTGCCTGCTGTGTCTATGAAGTTCAACCCAGCCTCAAGAAAAAGGTCGGCATTGTGCTTTGAGAGGTAGGGTACGACAAGCAGCCTACGCGGATGACGGGAGTTCTTTGAACGCTTGGCCTCTTGTGCCTTCAGGGTTTCGATGCGGACAACGGCTTTCACTTCTACCGTGAACCGATGGACAGACCCTTCATTGATTCGCAGGTCGAGCACAGCATCGGCTGTTGATCCGAGAGCTTCATGCTCACAAATGCTCCAGCTCAAGGGAGGGCTCGTGGCCTCCATCGCCTTGGTGAGAATGCTGTCGCCGTTCATTTAATGAGCTTGTTCAATAAAAATGAACACGAATGATAAATGAACAAGAAGTTTAAGCCAACCTGTCAGGCAACCTCGAAGTCGCTGGCGACCTCGAACTCGTGCACACCTGGTGGCACATCGCCTGGCGATCCAATTGCTTGGAGACCTTTGGGAACGCAGCTTCCACAAAGTCTTATCGCTGTCAGGTCCACTCGGCGTAGAGACCGGATTGGCTGCGCACTACACGCTGCCACGCAGCTTCTTTACCCCCTTCACCCGCTCTTCCAGATCTGCCTTCACATAGATCGCCGTGGTGGTGATCGACTTGTGACCCAGCACAGTCTGTACAAGGGCAAGATCTCGATCGGTCTCCTTGAGCAAATGGTGTGCGAAGGTGTGGCGAAGCCAGTGGGTTGATGCCCTCCTGAAAATCGCCCGCTTATCCGTCACGCTCTCGCCCGCCATCTCCGAGCAGTCGCTGAAGAAATCCTTCAGGATCTGATAGATCGACTGCACCGACAGCGACCCGTTCTTGTTGACGGTGAACTTGGGCACCCCCCTGGCATCCATGGGAAGGATGTCCGGTGCATCCGACACCCTCCGCCTTGCCAGCTGCTTGTCTTGCGCCAAGATCCAACGGTCATCGAGCACCCCAAGCAGCGGCTGTTCGTTGTCGGGAATGGACTTGAACTGAAGCATCTTGCGCTGTTCCATGAGCGCCTTTCGGTCCTTCATGTGCTCGCGCAAGGCCTCCACCACGTCGTCATGCAGCGGCACAAAGCGCTGACGATTGCCCTTGCCCACGACCTCGATGCACATGTCATTGGTGAGCCGGCCATCGATTCGCACGGGCTGCACCTGGCCCCAGGTCGCCTTGCAAGCTTCCTCTCGGCGCAATCCCCCCATCTCCAACAACAGGAGGATGGCCCGTAGGCGCCGTTTGGCCGGGGTATCGGACATCTTGCCGAAGGTCCGGGTGATCACCTCCCGGTCTTGGTCCGTGAACGAGCGCCTCACATCCATGGACAACTCATCGGTTCGCTTGCCGATGAGTTTTCGGGCGGGATTGAGGGTGGTGTAGCGTGACTCCATCCAGTGGGCGTACATCGCACTGACCGCCGCAAAGGTCACGTTCAAGCTGACCTGGTTCAGCGGACCCTTGAGCGGTCTCCATGTTCTGGCCTCGCGTCCGCGATCAGCCTTGGGTTCCTGAACCCAGTGCAAAGGAGGGTGGCACAGGAACTCCTTGAAGTCCTGCATGTCCAGCTCAGTCAGGGAGGAGAGGGCCAGTCCACGCTCATGCACGGCCCAGAGAATCAATCGCTCGATGGCGCGACGGTAGGCCGCCTGAGTGTGGGGCGACTTGTCCTTGAGCAGACGAAACCACGCGTGCACGGCCTCCTGATCGTTGTGAGCGGAAAGGCTGTTGGCGCTTGGGCTGCGAAACTCTCCGGAGGCACCATTGAGCGACACCGGCCAGTCCATGGCCATGAGCGGCGCAAGCCCCCCGCCGGCCCCTATCTCGGTGCCCGCGACGGCGGACAACGCACGCCCCGTCGATTGGGTCGATTTTCCCTGCAAAAACGGCAGCGGCTTTAAGCCTTGTCTTGGCTCTATGGGCCAACGGCTGAGCCACTGCACCAGACTGCGACCCCGGGACACCCCATAGCCTGGCAACTTTTTGACCCAACGCTCACCCTGCAGCGACATCCAGTCCACCAGGTCGCCCAGACTCACAACGCCCACCTCACGCAAGGCCTGGCGTTGAGCACTGTCGAGTTTGACCCACTGGCTGACCTGATGATTGCGTACAGGGCGCTTGCCCAGCCGTTCTTCGAGCCATTTGATCGCGGCGAGCTGGATCTCCACGCGCTGTGAAAGTGACTTTGCGGCCAAGGCCTCGGCGAACACGGCCTGGTTGGCCGTCTCCCCAGCGGCTACCCCGGAATCGTGGGATGGCGTGGGCGTGGGTTCCGCACTGAGCAGTTGCTCAATGTCCAACTCGACCAGGGACTGAGGCACAGCTTCAGAGACAGACGCCTCACGCTCATCGGAATACGCCTCCTCGTATAGCTCAATCAACTCGGCCTCGCTGTACATGTCCTCATCGAACTGGGCAGAAAACTCCTCCAGCGTCAGACGTGAGGGTTTTCGGGGGAGGTTGAGCGGCGAGGGGGGTATCACGGGTAGGGGCGCGTCCTCATCAACGTGGGCGGACGGGTGGGCCTCTGCGGACCCAGCCGCCACGGGCACTGTCGCCTCTGGCACCACGGTCTGGTGGTTGAGCAGGTCACGAACCATGCGCCTGGCCCGCTTGGAATCCAGAAACGCCTGCGCCCCGGCTTCGACACGGCTCAGCAATTCGCTGTAGATCTGCAGCAGGTCCGGCCGCTCGGGGGCCCGACCTGGCCAGCGCAGGAATTGTCGAGCGGCCGCGGCAATGTCCATGCCCTGGGCGACGGCGCGCAGGACGGCGAACTCATCGGCCGTCACGTGCTCGTGAGCCACCTGGGTCTTGGCACCCGGTGGCCGGCCTCGCCGACGCTTGGGCTTGTCGGGCTTACCTGGCTCGGGGGCGACCTGCGGCTCCTCATCGATCACGACGGTGGTGAATTGGCGCGAAGCCCGTGAAGAATGTCCGACATCGCCGAGGTTCTGCGCCGGGTGCTGCGGGCCCAACGCCTCGGGCCTGGCCTGTAAGAACCCGGATTCCTTGCTAGTCTCTTCATTCATGGTTCAACGCAGCCTCTCCTACAGGGGATGCTTGCTTGCAAGCCGGTGCCGTTCGCTTGGCCAAGCCAGGCGGCTGGCCAAGCACTTGAATTGGAAGGTCCGCGGACCAGGCTCGACCGACAGGCGATTGAGGCTGCCGTTTTGCCGGCCGCCGTTTTGACCATCCGGCACGGCCGGACAGCCCCCAAGTCGCACACAACCTCTCTGTTGTGCACGGTTTCTCCCGCGCCCTACCCCCAAAAGCCCAATTCTAATTTATGTACTGTCGATAACTATAATTATCGCCAAGTAAAAATTATATGTAAGAGGCGAGTAGGGCGGTTTGTAACAGGCTCTGGGCCCACCTTTGCCCTGAAACTGCCACTGGCGATTCGTGCCGATTGGTGTTGTCGATGTCGATTCGCATCGAGTCTTGTACTTTGTTCACTGAGTTTTGTATTCCTGGCCCTCGGCGGGCCAGCTGTCGAGTCCTCGCGCGTTTGAACTCAGGGGGCTCGAAGCTCCCCCGCCAGGTGGTTGATCCGTTTGGAGGCCTCCGATCTGAAAGGCGACGGAACCGCAAAGGCAGGTGAACGGCAGCACGTCTGGCCAGGCCGCAGACGCAAGAACGACCTCAAAGGCCTTGACCGCGCTCAGCGCGCCGATCCACCATGGTCGGTATCACCTCGGTATCGCTGAGACCCAAATGTTCCGTGCCGCCCGAGCCCAGCTGGATACACGGCGGACAGGTTGATTTGCTACTTTTTGTGTCGGGCGTCAGCACGCCGCAAGAGGTATTCGTTGAGTTCACTACCACCCGCTTGGGTGTTTTTGGAAAGCACGATGCCTCTTCATTCATGCCCTCCACAGCGCCCAGTGCGCCGCTCCCTGTTGGCTGCCATGCTCTCGCCTGCAGCGCTGGCCCTGGCATCCCTTCTGTACCAGCCCCTGGCCTGCAACGCCGCGTCGTTCGCCCTGTCTGGCGGCGGCCACTTCAAGCCACCAACAGCGGACCAACTGGCGGCCTTGCCAGCCAACCTGCCATTCACCCGCGCTGACCTTGCCTCGGGCACCTGGTCGTTCCAGGCTCGCTACGATGACAGCGTGCCCGACTCCGATCCGGACGCCTACGTGGGCCGCTATACGGGCGCAGTGCAGGCGTTTCGCCTGGTGGTCGGTAGCACAGCCATTGATCTGCCCGTGAGCCAGAGTGAGACCGTCGTCAGCGACGGCGGCCAGGGCTTCACCCAGCGTGAATCCATCCGCCTGGAGGTCAAGGCCCCGGTGGCCGCTGGGCTGCTGCGCGTGGCCTGGGTGCAACTCAACCAGCAGCCAGCCGGCACTGACCTGCGGGGCACCACTGGCGTCCTGCGCAGCGATGCGATGCCTGCCGCCGCCTCCATGGCCAAGTTGACTGTTGCCAACGCGGCTGACCGATTCCTGGAACTGCGCATCGATCAGCCTGGCGCCACCAACGCAGCGCCGCTGTTCTACCTGAGCACCTCGCAGCCCAGCGTCACCTCCAGCCCGTTCACCGCGCCCTGAGGAGCCCCAGATGCAGCACTCCCACACCCCCCTGTCCCGCCGTTGGCTGGCGCGCGGCGCGATAGCCCTGGTGATCACGGCCGGACTCGTCGGCTGCGGTGGCGGCGCCGATGTCGTCGTTTCGGGCGGACCGCCCCCGGTGGACCCGCTGAACCTGGCCCTGACCCGAGTGGGTCCGCAATCGATCCAGGTGGGCTGGAGCGACCACCCCGGGGTGGCCAGCTTCGATGTGCTCCGCGATGGTTACCGGCTGACCACCGTGAATTCAACATCCCTGATCGACAACTCGGTCTATGTCAACCAAACCTATTGCTACCAGGTGATGGGCTACGATCCACGAGGCTATCTGATCGCTGCCACCGATGCCGGATGCATCACAGTGGTGCCGTGAACACAGTCGATTTTGAACCCGGGGACTGTCTGCAAGGCGGATTGTGATTAAGGGGCTAAGCACTGCGGCCGGACGAGGAAAACTCAGGCTCTACTCAGGTTTATGTGTCAAAGTGTTACTCGAGAGCACTGCTCATTGTCGCAAATGCCAGCAGGAGGCTTGATCCTTGCCAAGAAAATGCGCGCGACTCTGAGCTTGACATACAGTAGGGGTGCCCGTGCACGAAGATACGATTCCTTCCCAACTTTTCCCCGAGGGGGAGAACTCCAAGTCCAGAGCCAAATCCGAAAAGCCCCGTAGGGTCGGCGCGCTGGGGCTCGTGGTCATTGCAATCCTTGTCGGGGTTGGTGGATTGGCCATTGCGAAGGTCATCCACCGCTTGTTTGGGCGCCGCAAGGGATAGTGAGAGATACCCGTTGTTAATCTTTGGGTCTGTCCAATGGGAGCTTTTCCCCTCGATGGTCAGACCAAGAGGGATACACACTTGTTAGATCCAGCGTGCAACTGGTTCATGAAAATCCCCCGTTGGTCTTCATGACCTGCGCGTTGATCCATCGACCATGCTTGCCGACGAGGACGACACCAATTCGGCGACATCCGCAGCCTCGCCCAACCGGTTCAGAGGCGAGAGGCCAGCCAAACTCTCCAACTGCTGCAGGGACTTCCCATTCAGGAACAGGTCGGCCCCTGCCATTGCCTGTTGCGACCATGATGTCTAGGAGGTCAAGGAGTTGACATCTATCGCGCTCACTGGTTCAGAATCCGATCCTCATGAGAATCCTGTTGATCGAAGACGACCCCCAGTTGAGCGAGGCTCTGGTCAGCTTTCTGCGCGCTAAGAGCTTCGTGGTCGACACCGTCTGCACGCTAGCCCAGGCCCGTGCCACCCTACCGGCGGCACACTGGGGTGCCGTGCTGCTGGATCTGCATCTGCCCGACGGCGATGGGCTGGGCCTACTGCCCTTGCTGCAACGCCAGCATGCCGACAGCAGCGTCATTGTGTTGACGGCCCGCGACCAGATCACTGACCGCATCCAGGGCCTGGACGCCGGGGCCGACGACTATCTGGTCAAACCCTTTGACCCCGAGGAACTGCTGGCCCGGCTGCGCGCCGTGGAGCGTCGCCGTGGGGGGGCCCATGGCCAAGGAGCCACGCTCACCCTGGGTGCCTTGAGCATCGACTTGGCACGTAACCGAGTGTGCGTCAACAGCCAGCCGGTGGAACTCACGGCCAAGGAATGGGCGTTGGTGCGCGTGATGGCCAGCCGCCCCGAGCGCATCCACAGCCGCGAAAGCCTGCTCGATGCCCTGTACGGCTTTGACGACGACACCGACAGCAACACCCTGGAGGTGTTCATCAGTAACCTGCGGCGCAAGATCGGGCGCGAGCGCATCCAGACCTTGCGTGGCCTGGGCTACCGTTTGGCCAACAGCAGCTAGCGAGTGAATCTCACGAACGTCAGCATGATCGTCTCGTTTGTTTGCTACTCACATTTATTGCCGGCGAATTTTGATCCACAGTCCTCAGGGCCTCGATGGGGTCGACATGGGTCATCAGACCCAACACACGATGCCGCTGCATCACACGATGCCGAGCCTCGAGCGCTATGTCGTGGCCTTCCTTTACGGTCAACGTCTCGTCGACCTCAATATGGGCGTCAACGACCACCATGTCTCCCATCTTTCTGGTGCGAATGTCGTGAACACCGAGGACGCCCGGTGTCTCCAGAAGGGTTGCGCGTATGGTCATCACCTCCTGTTCATCGATGGCCCGATCCATCAGGTCATGAAATGCATCCCAAGCAAAACTCCATCCCATTTTGGTTATCATGAAACCGACGAGGGCGGCAGCGATAGGATCCAGGATCGGAAAGCCAAGTAAGTTTCCAGCGATGCCCACGCCGACAATAAGTGAGGATGCGGCATCCGAACGTGCGTGCCAAGCGTTTGCCACCAAGAGACTTGATTTAACTCTTTTGGCTACTTCAAGCATGTAGCGGAACAGCAGTTCTTTGGCAGCCAAAGCGCCTAAAGCAACCCACACTGCAGTGGGGTGCACGTGGGGGATCGTCTCTGAGCACTGCTTCGCACAAACCGACTCCCGTCGCAGCCAGAACGGGGGGGCTGCTGCGATTGCTGTTGCGTCGATACTGCTGGTTGGGGCTGCATCGGGAGGCCAATCCGTGGTTCAGCCACTGGTTCATTTGCGTGGCCTTGGATCGACCCAAGGTGGAGTAGGCGTGCCGACCAATGAAGGCAAAGCCTTGCGTTTCAAGAAAGTTGCTTCCCTTGAGCAACTTGAGGCTGAGGTGCAGGCAGCGCGCCAACGTGGACAGGCTGTGATGCTGGATGTTTACGCAGATTGGTGTGTTGCCTGCAAAGAACTTGAGGCACTCACCTTCAGTGATCCTTCGGTACAAATGAGACTTGGTGAAGTACGTCTTTTGCAAGCTGACGTCACGGCCAACAATAAGGACGACCGGGCGTTGATGAAGCGGTTTGGCTTGTTTGGCCCACCTGGGGTCTTGTTCTTCAATCAGTATGGCGGTACCGATCCGGTCAAGAAGGTGATTGGGTTTCAAAATGCATCAGAGTTTCTCGTTTCATTGGAGCAAATAACTTCAGTTAAGTAGAGTCAGAGGCATAAATTAATTTTTAAAGAACAGTGTGCAGGAAGGTTTTTTTGCATTCGCACGTCCGTACATTTGGCGACACAATGCGAGAGTGGTATCGTATGAATTCATACATCCGAAGCATCTCATTGTGGTGTATGGAAATTTGATTTTATTTTGTGAAATTTATTGGCTCAACGGTAATCGGAGAATGCGACAGATTTTCTTGAAAGGAATTTAAATGAAAAAGTTGCACACGGAGGAGTTTGAAGAGTGGCTGCTCTCTGAGAAATTTATTGCCAGACATGATTTGGCTAGTGATGATTTGTTGAGTTGTGAAAAGGCAAAGAGTCGTATTGAGCATTTGGATTTGGCGCTGCGTCTCTGGCGGGAATATGTGGCTGTTAGTAATCTCTCCAGTGAATTGATGGCCAGGGTCGATGTTCATGATTATCGAGGTTGACTAAGCGTCGTTGCGTTTGGGGTTTAAATAAAATCAATCAAATTGACTGGGAAATATTAATTTATATCGCGCATAAATAATCATCGCAGACCTGCGATTGACGGAAGTAATGTTAATCTGCCCCGCCCCTTGCAGACGTACCAATCAGAAGTGGAAATTCAGGTTCAAGGTTAATCGATTTGTTTTTGAGTTGAATGGGGGTTGAGCTGCATCGCCAGCGCGGTGGCGATGCAGTTCGGCAAAACGAGCCGGTGGTATGAGGTCCAAGCTGCTGTGCAGTCTGACGTCGTTGTGACCCGTGTGCCAGATGGCCACGGATGTTCGAGCCTGATGCAAGGTCTCAAACCAACTCTCGTTGAGTTGCTCGTCGCGGAATTTGCCATTGATGCTGTCGATGTATCCGTTCTGCATCGGGCGTCCTGGCTGAATCAGGATGTGACGAATTCCGTGAGTCTGAGCCCAGGCCATGAATGCTCTGCTGGTGAATCTGGGCCCTAGCCAATGCATAGTGGTTGTCAGCAACATTCGGCAGCAAGCATCCTTTGACTGTAAGCGTCTCAGCAAGTCATCTACCCAACTCTGCGCCGCCCCCTGAGGATCCATCCCACCAATCACTCCCCTTGGTGGACACATGGACTCTTCAGCAATCAATCTCCCATCCCCCAGCCGGCGCCGCGGCCGCTACAGCGACTCCTTCAAGGCCGACATCGTCGCGGCCTGCAAAGCCCCGGGCGTTTCAGCCGCTGCGGTGGCCCTGGCCAATAGCCTCAACGCCAACCTTGTGCGCCGCTGGGTGGCCGAGAGTGATCCCGCCTACAAGGCTGCTGTTCAATTGGCTCGGGTTACATCCTCGGTTCAGGCTTCTCCTGCATTGACCACCTCTGTCTCCACGCCCGGGTTTGTCTCCATACCGCTTGCCACCCCCAGCGCGGATATCCGCATCGAACTGCGCCGTGGCGATCACCTTGTCACCCTGTATTGGCCCGTAGCCGCGGCCGGTCAGTGCCTGGGCGCGCTGCAGGACTGGCTGCGGTGATCCGCATCGACGCGGTCTGGCTGGCGGGGTCGCCCCCATGGACATGCGAGCTGGCCCCGACACCGCCTTGGCCCGGGTGATGGCCGTCTTTGGCTCAGCCCAGCCTCACCACGCCTATGCGTTTGCCAACGCCCGAGCCACCCGCATGTAGGTGCTGGTGCACGACGGCCAGGGCCTGTGGCTGGCTGCGCGCCGTTTGCACAACGGCAAGTTCAACTGGGCCTCGGGGCCTGAGCCCGGCTTGCCCCGGTGAGCCAAGGGCAAGATCGTTGGGAAGAAAGTGCTATGGAAGCCCAAAGACGTGATGTACCGACGGAGGGTTGATTCGCTGACCTAGCGTGTGAAAAGCTCAACAGCTCATATCTCGTCTTCTTAGGAAGACATTAATGACCTCTTGGTCTCCCGGGTTTTTGTTTGCACTCTCCGAACGCAACGCCCATGCGTGGCTGGCCTATGCTCAACTCTGTCACACGCACGGCATGACACTGTGCTAGCTTATTGCAGCACAGGGATTCATGGTCTGGTCGCCGTCCGGTCACGGGGCGAGCAACGACTGGCAAGACAGCCCGTCCATGGGTGCAAGGGGTGAATCATGTTGGCCAGCACAAGCAAGTTCACCGTCGGCCTTCGGCACGCAGGGCGTGGCGGGCTCCTGTTGTGGATCGCGCTGGCCAGCTGGGCGTCGAGCAGCACTGTGCAGGCCCAGGGGCGGTCCGTGGTCGCGCTCTACACCGAGGATTCTCCGCCGCTCAACATGCTGGCCAACGGGCGCATCATCGGCAGCTCGGTTGAAAAGGTGGTCCAGATCTTCGCGCTGGCCGGAATCGAACAGCGGCTTGAGCTGCTGCCCTGGGCCAGAGCCTATCAGTATGCGCTTGATAAACCCGAGGCCTGCGTGTTTTCAACCACCCGCACCCCAGAACGGGAGGGCTTGTTCAAGTGGGTCGGGCCGCTGGCCCGATCAGCCTGGCTGCTGTACGCGCGCAAAGAAGAAGCCGTGCCGCTTCAGTCTCTCGAGCAGGCCCGTGGCGAACTGATCGCCGGCTATCATCTGGATGCGGTGGCAGAGCACCTGTCGGCACGAGGCTACTCGGTGGACTACAGCAGCAACGAACTGGCTGGCGCGCGCAAGTTGTTGTCTGGGCGGGTCAAGTACTGGGCTTCCAGCCAGTACTCCTCTACCGTGCTAATCCAGCAGTACCGATGGCAGGACAAGGTGGTGCCGGTGTTGCAATTCAACCGGGTAGACCTTTACCTCGCCTGCCATCGCAACTTCCCTGAGCCCTGGATGCGATCGCTGCGAGAGAGTTGGCAGCAGATGCTTAAGGACGGCAGCGCAAACACAATCGATGAACGTTACAGGCAATGGGTCGCACCCCAGCCTGTTCAGTCCAGGTAGCGCTGGGCAATCTCACGGAAGACTTCCTCTATCCGAAAGAATTCGTCGAGCAGATCGGGGTCGAAATGGGTGCCACGACCGTTCCGCATGATGGCAAGCGCCTCTTCGTGGCTCATGGCCGCCTTGTAGACGCGTTGTGAAATCAAGGCATCGTAGACATCGGCGATGGCCATCAGTCGGGCGGACAGCGGAATGGCCTCCCCCGCCAGGCCGTTGGGGTATCCACTTCCGTCCCATTTTTCCTGGTGGGACAGGGCAATGTCGCGTGCAATCTCGAGCACCGGCATGTGTCCACCCACCCGCTGCAAGGCCTTGGAAATCGCGTCATGCCCCAGCGTGGTGTGGCCTTTCATGATTTCGAACTCCTCCGGCGTGAGGCGCCCGGGCTTGAGCAGGATCCGATCGGGTATGCCCACCTTGCCGATGTCATGGAGGGGCGCTGCCTTGAAAAACAATTCGATGGTGCGCTCATTGAGCAGGTGACGAAACCGCGGGTGAGACTGTACCTGCTCGGCCAGTGTGCGAACGTAGTGCTGGGTACGCAGAATGTGGTTGCCCGTCTCGTTGTCCCGGGTCTCGGCAATCGAGGCCAGCGCCACCATGGTCATCTCATTGGAAAGCTGTGCCTCATGGGCCCGCTGGGTCGCCTCCTCCGCGCGCCTTTGTACTTCAGCCTCGAGAAACACGTTGCGATCCCGAAGAAAGTCTGCCGCCGCCTTGAGCGTCAGGTGGTTGCGTACCCTGGCCAGCAAAATGGGCGCGCTGATGGGTTTCGCAATGTAGTCGACAGCGCCGAGCTCCAGCCCTCGCTGCTCGTCCGCCACATCGCTGCGGGCCGTCAGAAAAATCACCGGAATGGCCGCTGTCAGCACCTCAGCCTTCAACTGACGGCACAGTTCGTAGCCATCGACACCGGGCATGACCACGTCCAGCAATATGAGATCGGGCACAGGTCGCTCCCGAGCAATTCTCAAGCCCCGTTCGGCATTCGAGGCCACTTTCACCCGGTAGTGGCCAGACAACAGCGCATCCATCAGCTCCAGATTGGCCGGGGCGTCATCGATGACAAGAATGGTTGGCACTTCAGGGTTCATGGGACGTGGGGGTGGTTGGCGAGGACAGCTCCAGCCATTGCAAAGCCGTGTCGTAATCAAAATCGCTGATGGCTTTGGCCAGGCGCTCGAAACGGCGCAGACCCAGCCCGGCCTGGAGAGCCACGGCGTTGTCGGTCAGGAAACGAGCCGCCTTGGCATCGCTGGATTGCAGCAGGCCCAGCAAATGCGAGAGCAATGACTGCAAGTCTGTGGTCTGCTCAATGCCGGGTTGCCCACCCTCAATCTGGTCGGGGAGCGCCCGCACAATGGCCTCACAACAATCCTGCAGGCACGCCTTGAGTTCGGCAACCCGTGGGGCGAACTCAGACATCGACACCCCCTCGTGCAGCCAGAGTTCGAACTCTTGCGCCAAGTGGGCCAAGCGGGCCGCACCGATCTGAGCCGAAAGCCCCTTGAGCGAATGCACTTCGCGCCGAGCATCAGCCCAATGGCCCCGCTCCAGCGCTAAGCCCACCCGCTCCACGCAAGGGCCCTGGTGCTTGACGAAGGCGGTCAACAGCCGCTGATAACTCTCGACTCGCCCCCCCATTCTGCGCAAGCCTTCCTGAATGTTCAGGCCCTCCACATACCAGTCCGTCGGCGCTGCAGCAGCCCACGCGACAGGCCGAGCGGTGTCGGCTAGCGTGAGGTCGCTGACCTCCTGAGCCGGCGCCGCAGCAGGCTCGGGCGCCGGTGCAGCTGGGGGGCGAGCCGGGAGCCAAAGGCCCAAGGCGGCAAAAAGCTCCTGGGGCTCGATGGGCTTCGCCACGAAATCGCTCATGCCCGCTGCCAGGCAGCGCCTGCGGTCTTCAGCAAGCACGTTGGCCGATAACCCGATCACTGGAAGATCATTCAGGTGGGTCTGCCGGCGTAAAGCCAGGGTGGCAGCCACCCCGTCCAAGTTCGGCATCTGGATGTCCATGAGTACCGCGTCATAGCGCTGCCGGGCCAAGCAGGCCAGCGCCTGTTCGCCATCGCCTGCCACGTCCACCTCAAAGCCCTCCAGACGCAACATTTCGGTAGCCACCTGCTGATTGACGGGGTTGTCTTCGGCCAGCAGCAATCTGTAGCCGTTGAAACGGGCGCCAGCCTCCGCTGGCAAGCTGGACTCGACGGCCTTAGGAAAAGGCGGCGGCACGGCCCGAGACACCTGGGGTTGATGCAAGGCCCGCATCATCGCGTCCAACAGGCCTGAAGACGTGACTGGCTTGGCCAGCACGTGCGCAACCCCCAGGTTCAGGGCCAGCTGCTGAAGCTCCTCTCGCCCATGGGCACTCACCAGCATCAAAACGGGCGGCCTGCCCAAGGCAAGCCCCTGCAATATGCGGGCCGTCTCCAGCCCATCCAGGCCAGGCATGCGCCAATCCAGCAAGGCCACGGCAAACGGGACACCCGCCTCGTCGGCGGCTCGCACGCGATCGATGGCCTCCGCCCCGGAACCCACACTGGTCGGTACAAACGACAGGCGCGCGAGGTTGTCGGCCAGTGCCGTGCGCGCCGACTCTACATCATCGACCACCAGGACCTTGAGCCCGCGCAGTTGAACGCTGGGCAAGGCTGACACCTTGGACTTGTCGCTCAGGCCCAGCTCGGCAGTGAACCAGAACAGCGAACCCTGACCTTCCTGGCTCTCAACCCCGACCTCGCCACCCATCAACTCAGCCAAGCGTTTGGAGATGGCCAGCCCCAAGCCTGTTCCGCCGTACTTGCGCGTGATGGAGCTGTCTGCCTGTTCGAAACTCTGGAACAGCCGTCCTTGTTGGGCATCGCTCAGGCCAATGCCGGTGTCACGCACGGAAAAGCGTAAGGTCACTCGGTCTTCGACCCGGCTGTGCAGGCTGACCTGGAGGAACACGACGCCATGGTCCGTGAACTTGACCGCGTTGTTGCCAAAGTTCACTAGGATTTGGCTGATGCGCAAGGGGTCGCCCACCAGCGTGCCAGGGACATCGGGTGCTACAGAGAACACCAGCTCAAGACCCTTGCCCGCGGCCTTCTCGCCGATCAAGGCCACCACGTTACGCAGCACCTGGTCCAACTCGAACTCGGCGGCCTCGATGTTGAGCTTGCCCGACTCGACCTTGGACAGGTCAAGAATGTCATTGATGATGCCCAGCAGCAGTTCGGCGGCCTGCTGCATCTTGCTCACGTAGTCCTGCTGACGTGATGACAAAGGGGTCTTCTGCAAGAGATGTCCCATCCCGTAGATGGCGTTCATTGGCGTGCGGATCTCATGGCTCATGTTGGCCAGAAAATGCGACTTGCTCTCGGCGGCGGCCTCGGCGAGCTGACGTGCCGTCTCCAATTCTCGGGTGCGCTCTTCCACCCGCGACTCCAAAGCGTGGTTAAGCGCCTCGATCTCGGCCTGGGCTTGCTCCCGCAGCGTCAAATCTGCGCGCAACTGATCGATCGACTTCAACAGGGTCTCACGCATGCGGTTGATACCGTCGCTGAGCTGGGTCAATTCGTCCTTGGTGGCGGGTGGCGTCGGCCGCTCCATCACCAGGGCGGTGTCCAGGGTCTCGCTGGTCAGTCCCTCGACAAAATGAGCCGCCTGCCGCAGGTAGCGCAGCACATGTCGCTCCATGAGGTACAGCAAGCCGCCCATGATCAGCACGAAAATGAACAGCGACTTCAGAAACACTTCCAGGGCACGACCCATGGCACGGTATCGCACGGCACCGAAGTCGAGCACGACCACCAGCTTGCCCACATCCTGGGCAGGGCCGTTGGGCAAGGCATAGGTGATCGAAAACTCGTTGGACAGCGCGCGCTCAGGCATGCGCCCCCGCTCGGACAACACCTTGCCGGCCTCCATGACCTGCACCAGCGCCAGATCCGGCAGCTTGAACAGCTCCTGGGTCACTAGCTTCAAGGCATCGTTGTCGTAGTTCCAGACTGCCAGACCCAGGCTGGACAGCAAAGGGTGCACCTGCTGCGAGACCTGCTCACGGGTCTGGGCTTCGTCTACCCGATAGGACAGCATGTAGTCGGCCAGGGTGGCCAGAAACGACAGGGACACGGCCAACGCAAAGGTCGAACCGGCCAGGCGCCATCCGAGGCTGGACGAGGGAAGCCGCTGCTGGATCTGCGCTTTGAGGGCGCTGAGTGTCATTTGAGTGGTCGCGTGCGTAGCCTGGGCGCGACGATCACGCCCCGCTAGGGAGACACTTTAGGCCGATTGCGTGATGAAGTCATGACAAAGCGGGCGCTTAGGGCGTTCGCTCTGCGCTTGGTAATTCTTTGGATTGATGTCCACCCCCTTCATTACAGAAAAATGTCCTACCATTGCAAGAAAGGCAACTTTTCGTCAGGGTTTTCACGGTGACTTCTCGTTTCTACATCGGCTCCGAGAATCAGGGGGACCAAGGTTTGCACGACTACTACGTCGAAATTTTCGAGCGCCCCTCGGCGGCTTTGTACGTGCACGCCACCCAGATCGCACGACCCGATGGCAGCACTAGCGTCGCCATCCATTACTGCCCCTTGAAAGAGGCCTCTGGCCAACCTTTCTTTGCCCAAGCCCAATCCATTTTCAAAGCCAGTCGGACGCGGATCTAATGGCGCACAGCACCCTAGCTTGAACCCAACGTGACCCGTATATTGTTTGTCTCGTCGCGCAACGCCGCGCGCAGTCAGTTGGCAGCAGCACTTTTGCGTGAGCTGGGGGGGAGTGCCATCAAAGCCTATTCCTGTGGTGTACCAGGCCAGATTGCAGACCAACTGAGCCCAGTGGCCCGGCAGGTTCTTCACAAGGCTGGCATATCAAGCGAAGGCTTGAAGCCCAAAGACTGGTCGACCCTGGTCCAACCCGGGGCGCCGAAGATGGACTTCGTCATCACCTTGGAGGGTACGCTTGGCCTGCCCCTGCCTCTCTGGCCCGGGCAACCCGAACAGGCGCTGTGGCATTTCCCAGCGCTGGAGCCCGGTGACACTCAGGCACAACAACTCACCCAAGCAACCCAGATGCTTTACGCACTGCAGCGCCGCCTGGAACTGTTGGTGGCCTTGCACAACAAGGCAGGGCGTCCGCGCGAACTGCGCGACGATTTGCGCGATTTGGCCCGACACTGACGCCCGCCCTTCGTGGAGCGCCCTGTCACAGTTAGGCGCTCACCTGCGCCTGATTGGATTGACCGCGCCGTGTCATCCAATCCCGTCTGAGCCAATCTGAGTCCAACAGCCCCCAATGGTCTTGAAAGACCATTACCCCGTGCGGGCCCGGTGCTGTGCATGGCGGTTTGATCACGCGGCAGGGTCATGTCATCATGAATGACATTCAAATGGTCAATGATCGCAAAAATATGATTTTTATCGTATTAAATTGTTTCTAAATTTATTTTTATCATTTTATCATGAGCACGCATTGGCCGACCATCGCCACGCGACCCGCCAGCGCTGGCCCGACTCAGACGAACCAGTCCGATGAACGCAACCCGGTGATGCGCCTGTTCAGGCAACTGCGCTTCCGCCCCAAAGCCCTTTTGATTTCAGCCGTTCTGGTTCTGCCTTCGATTGTCCTGGGAGGTGCCTACCTGGCCGGTGTGCAGGGACAACTCGATCAAGTGCGACAAGAACGGGCCGGGGTGGCTGCCATGCAGCAACTGGTGCCCTTTCTCAGGGCCCAGATCGAGGCCCGGGCGGCTCAGCGCGCAGTCGATGGCGGCTTCACAGAAGCTGCCGCGTTGGGCGCGGTGGCGCGCCAACGAGCGGATGCGGCGCTCGTCAAGCTGCAGGAGCACCTGAGCAACACCGGCGACAGGCTGGTGCTGACACCCAAAATCAAGGACTTGCAAACGGCTTGGCAAACTGGGGCAGGCCCACAAGACAAGACGACCGTTGAAGAGCGACCGGTGGTCAGTCTGGCGCTGCAACAGGCTCTGAGGCATCTCTATGCCGAGGCACAACTGGGCATGGATGTCGACCTGCGCACCCGTGACCTGATTGCCCCACTGTTCACCGATCTGCCCAAGGCCGGCGAAGATCTGGGCCTGGTCTGGGGCTGGAGCACCTACGGTCTGGCCAAGGGTGGACTGGACAACCCAGCCCAATACCGCCGCTTTGCCGTGTGGAACGCCCGCGCCGAGGGCGGGGTGAACGAAGGGCTTTTGAATTGGGCCCAGGCCCTGGAGGCCCTGCCCGGACAGAAAGGCGCGCTCGACAGCCAAGCTTTCGAGCTCACACGCAGCTACTTGCAGACGGCAGACCCGACCCAGATGATCAAGGCCGCGCTGGAGCCCAAGGAGGCGTATCAAAGCGGGCAGGCGGCCCTGCAACAATTCATGTCGCTCTATGACAAGGGGCTGCCGGTGCTGGACCAGCAATTAGAGGTGCGTGAAGCCGCACTGACCCTAGCACGCAATTGGAAAGCTGTACTGGCCATCCTGAGCCTGTGCCTGGGCCTTTACTTCTTCTACTGCTTCGCGCGGGTGATGGACAGCGGACTGGCTGCGGTGATCCACCACCTCGATGCCATGGCGGCGGGCGACCTTCAACAACACCCTGTAGTGACCGGCAGCGATGAAAGCGCGATGCTGATGCGTGCACTGGCCCGCATGCAGTCATCGCCCAAGCCCCTCACACGCCTTGAGTGCAGCTGAACGTGCCGAACTGCTGCGCGTGGCAAACGAGCCGCGCTTTGCGGACTTACCGCCTGCGCGCATCGTGCCCCTGTTGGCCGACGAAGGCCGTTACCTGGCCAGCGAATCGAGCTTTGCACGGGTGCTGCGCCAAGCTGGGCAAAACGCCCACCGCAGCCGTGCCAGGGCGCCAAGAGCGCAACGGCCACCGACCACGCACATCGCCACAGCACCGGGCCAGGTCTGGTGCTGGGACATGACCTACCTGCCAGCCACTGTTGCTGGGCATTGGTTCTACCTGTACCTGATCGTGGACCTGTACAGCCGAAAGGTCGTGGGCTGGGAGGTGCACGCCGAGGATGATTCAGACCACGCAGCCCGCCTGGTGCAGCGCACGGCCTTGGCCGAAGGGATTGCAGCCAAAGACAGTAAGCCCGTGCTGCATGGCGACAACGGCGCCACGCTGAAAGCCACGACGGTGCTGGCCATGCTGCACTGGCTGGGCGTCAAACCCTCTTACTCGCGGCCCCGGGTGAGCGACGACAACGCGTTTGTCGAGGCGCTGTTCAGAACGGCCAAATACCGACCGGAATACCCCAAGAGCGGGTTTGCGGGCCTGAGTGATGCGCGGGCCTGGGCTTCGAGATTCGTGCATTGGTACAACTTGGAGCACCGCCACAGCGGGATTCGATACGTGACACCAGCGCAGCGACACAGTGGGCAGGACGTGGAGATATTGAAACGCCGCGATGAGCTGTACCAGCAGGCCCGGCGATGCCATCCGGCCAGGTGGGCCAGACACACCCGAAACTGGGATCACATCGCGGTGGTCAAGCTCAATCCGGAGCGGGACTCGGCGCCCATCGAAACGCCGACATCAGCACTGGATAAAGCGCCTCGGCGCGCATGAATCAGGCGACAACTGTCTTGACACGCACAGCCACGCACAAGGCCAATCGGATTGCGGAATTACTGCCCCACAGGTGGGCTGGTGTACGCGAAGGCTGAATTCAAGAGAGAAATTGAAGTGGACTCATGTCCGCGCTGATTGGCGTGGACATTAATACCTTATGGCGAGGGCCCTGGATAGATGACTTGGCCGGTTGCTTACCATCCAAACGCCGGTATCAGCACTGGATAAAGCGCCTCGGTGCGCACGAATCAGGCGACAACTACTTTGACACGCACCGGCTTGGCGCTGACAGTTGCCGGCGCGCACCTGACCTGCAAAACGGTGGGCCAAAGATGCCTCCAGTTCTTGCCAGGGCATCCGGTTGGCCAACACCACCAACGGATGGTGCATATCAATCATCTGATCAAGACGGTTGCAGAAGAAGTCAGCGGTCATGGTTGATCGGGCCTCAGGCAAAACTCCCAGGAATTGGGATTTGGTGAATATTAAATTGGGAGTTCTGGGATGAGGCAATAGCTTGCGAGGCCAATGTTCATGCGAGTTGGTGGGGTTTGGCAGGGACGACTAATCAATTGCACATTAAGTCCCGCAATTTACTTTTCGAGATTTACCTCTTGGAGATTAAACAATTAATTCAATCAATAACTGCAGCACACCTCTTATTACATTTTGGCGTACGCCTCAATTTGTATGCCGGACTCCTATCGGCTGGGCGTCGAAGTTAATTAATGAAATTCTGGTAAAACCAAGCTGAGTTGACTAATTTAAAGATCTTTGGGTGGTTGGGCTTCGGAGGATAAATCTTTATGAAGCAGCTCCAATGACTGATAAAATCTCAAAAATGCATTATTCGTTAAGACTTGAAAATTAATTTCATGACTACATTCGTAGGCGTGCAGCAATCGAGTGCAATCCGCAATTTCCCACGTCCAAAATTGACTTTTTTCAGCACCCTGAATGCCTTTGATGAAATCCTCTGGGGGAGGTACTATAAGATCCTTGAAATCCCATCGGTAAGAAGGATAGCTATCATTGAAAAACATCTTTTTGTGTGCATGCACATACTCTGCATCATGTCGAAGTGTAAAGTCAACAACTTCCACTCGAGCGTGGCCATCAGCCATTCGATACACAGACTCAATCCAGCAATGATAGTCCCTTAGACTCGATAAAAAACGTGCGTCTCGCCTATTTCTTCGAGAGGGGTTGATGATCATGCAAGTATTATTTCCGCAATCAACAACAGCGCCTCCACTGACTGAGCGGTAGGGGTGGCCTGTTATTTTTGATAACAATCTTGCCCCTACAATTGCAAAATCAGCACACCGACCAACAACACCCAGCGGAAGAGAGGATTTTTGAGCTGATGCCTCCAACGTCTCATTGATGGCTTGATCAATAACGGGCCGCAATATCAAAGGGATTTGCTTGAAAAGTGAAGATTGAGACGGACTTTGAGTCATGCGAACTGACCTTTCTCAATTGCGAGAAGAAATTGCAAAAACATCTAAGCGTCTTGCTAGGATTTCCTATTGAGAAAAAATGCCGATCTATATCCCACGCAACCAGCCTAGTGTTTTCGTCAACCACGATCGAACCTATCAAATTGGCATATCCGCCAATCAAAGGAAATTGCAACGCCAACTTGGTATTAATTTTTTTGATGGGTGTATGAATTCATACCCTCTCTCAGACACCATGCACATGGTACATCTTTACCTGAAGGGAACCTTAACACGCATAAAATATTCATGCCGACGAGCATTCCATCCAAAAGATGTTGATTTCCATGCAATCCACCCCCCCCCGGTGGGTTCGGATTGCATGGAAATCAACAATCTGCTCGTCCAGCCGTGGACGAAACAACTCACCGGACTGAGGTTGTGAAGGCTTCGGGCCCATGGGATTGCTCGGATAAATTTGCAAGAAAACAGGTGCTGGCAAACCATACCTTGCAAATCCTGCGCCTAGCAACCCGGCCAATCTCAAGATACATCAAGGACTTGCGCGTCGTTCAGGGCGGACTAATCAACTGCACTGGTCGGCGAAGCATTTCTTCAGCCTGCTAGGCAGTCTTATTTTTTTGACATCGACAATAAATGATTTTTATTTCACTGCCATCCATATTTACTCGAATAAAAATGCTTCATAAGTTGCACAAGTGTCATGTAGGCCAGCAAGATTACTACCAGCAGCAAAAAGTAACTTGTTGGAAGCGCCTGAAGCTTGAAATATTCGGCAAATGGCCCCATCGGAATGAATATCCCAATCGCCATGATTGTAATTGTAGCCAACATCAGTGCTATCCCAGGACGGCTCTGGATGAATGGGATCTTTTGCGTGCGAATCAAGTGAACCACCAATGTCTGTGTCATCAGACCTTCCACGAACCAGCCAGATTGAAAAAGCGTTTGATGCTCACTTGAATTTGCACCAAAGACAAACCACATCACGCAGAACGTGACGATATCAAAAATAGAGCTCACCGGGCCAAAAAAGAGCATGAACCGCCCGATATCTGACGGGTTCCAGCGTTGCGGTAATTTGACAAGTTCTTCGTCAACTTTGTCAAAAGGGATGGCGATCTGTGAGAAGTCGTAGAGTAGGTTCTGCACCAGAAGATGCATCGGCAGCATCGGAAGAAATGGAATGAAGGCGCTGGCAACGAGTACCGAGAAGACATTGCCAAAGTTTGAGCTGGCCGTCATCTTGATGTATTTGAGCATGTTTGCAAAAGTCTTTCGCCCCTCGATAACACCCTCCTCCAAAATCATCAAGCTTTTTTCCAGCAAGATGATGTCCGCTGCCTCCTTGGCGATATCGACGGCCGTATCGACTGAGATGCCGATATCCGCGGTCCGCAGCGCAGGTGCGTCGTTTATCCCATCACCCATGAACCCAACAACATGACCGTTGTTCTTGAGTGTGCGGACGACACGCTCCTTGTGAGCTGGAGTCAACTTGGCAAAAAGGGCGTACTTCTCAACTGCCTTCGCCAGCTTGTCATCGGTCATAATTTCGATGTCGGACCCTAGAAGAATTCGGTCGGACTGCAGACCTACTTGGCGGCAAACTGTCGCTGTCACGAGTTCATTGTCTCCTGTGAGCACTTTGACCGTCACGCCGTGACCGGCCAGGGCCTTCAACGCTGGCTCCGCGGAGTCTTTGGGCGGATCAAGAAATGCCACATACCCAATGAGGGTCAGTTCCACTTCATCCGCCACACCGTACGCATCCTGATCGACGGGTATTGCTTTGGAGGCCACGGCGACCACACGCAGGCCATCCTCATTCAAGGACGCAGTCACCTTGCGAATCCTTGCCAGCAAACCTGCGTCAACAGGCTCATCGACTTCTCCATGGCGAACATGCGTGCATGCAGCCAGTACCTCCTCGACGGCACCTTTGCATATGAGGGTGTGCCTGCTTTGGCCCTGTGCAACAACAACCGACATACGACGACGCTGAAAATCGAAAGGTATCTCATCAATTTTGCGGTAATTGATGACTGGATTGAGCTCATTGTGAATATCAATATGCTCCAGCACCGCAACGTCAAGCAGATTTTTCAAACCCGTCTGGTAGAAACTATTGAGGTATGCGGCTTCCAGTACCGCATCTGATTCATTACCCCATATGTCGGTATGCTGAGCCAGCACGATCTTGTCTTGCGTCAAGGTCCCTGTTTTATCAGTGCAAAGCACATCCATCGCCCCGAAGTTCTGGATCGCATCCAGTCGCTTCACGATCACTTTCTGACGTGAAAGGACAACGGCCCCTTTGGCAAGCGTCGATGTCACAATCATCGGTAGCATCTCGGGGGTCAGCCCTACAGCAATGGACATGGCAAAAAGGAATGCTTCAGTCCAATCTCCTTTGGTGAACCCATTGATGAAAAGAACCAGCGGGGCCATGATGAACATGAATCGAATCAGCAACCAGGCTACCTTGTTTACCCCTGCCTGAAACTGGGTGGGCGCTTGGTCGCTTGTAGTTATCCCTTGTGCGAGAGCCCCGAAATAGGTTCTGCTACCCGTATGTACAACTACTGCGAGCGCCGAACCCGACACCACATTGGTACCCATAAAAAGAATGTTCTGCAGATCCAAGGGGCTACTGGCTCCGCCGTCTTGCTGATCAGGATATTTTTCAACCGGCAAGGATTCGCCGGTCATTGCGGCTTGGCTGATGAAGAGGTCTTTGGCAGTGAGCACTCGACAATCTGCGGGAATCATGTCACCAGCAGACAATGTGATCAAATCCCCTGGAACCAATTGGTCAACCGGCACCTCTACATACTCGGGTGCTTTGGGATGGAGCTTGACCTCGAAGTAGATGCGAGCTTCCTCCAAAACCTCTTCGGCCAGATCACGACGGACGACAGTCGCCGTGTTACCAACCAATGCCTTGAGCTTGTCCGCGGCTTGGTTGGACTTGGTTTCTTGCCAAAACCGGATCAATACTGAAAGCACCACCATCGCTCCAATGACGATGGTCGCTTTGAGATCCTCTGTTACGAAGGAAATGAAGGCGAGCAAGGTCAGTAAGAGATCAAATGGCGTTTTGTAGCATTGCCATAAATGTAACCACCAAGACGGGGGGCGTTCTTGTTCGATCACATTGGCGCCGAGCTTTTCGCGAATGGCAGCCGCTTGAACGCTGGTCAATCCCCTCGGATGGGAATGGAGTTGCTCGAGAAGCCGGTCAGATCCGCTTGCAGATGCATCACAAAGACCTTTGGCAATGCCCGGAGGCATCTCGCGGCTCCCAGCATCCCGCATGACCGCATCAAGCATCACCAAACGTCGGAAATGCCTGCCTAATCCCCTAGACCGGACGAAGCGAACAAAAAAATTCTTAAAGAAATCGCTCTTCATGCACAGTTCTCCTCGGCATGTGAAACTGCAGAACCTCGTTCATAAAAATCATCGCTGCGAGCGGTAGCAACAATTTCATTTCGAGGGAAACGCCGGAAAGATCTGTGGACATTCCCACCACCGAAACTATAGGAAAAGTCCTGACGCTACCCTGCTCTGGTCAACACTTGCACAAATTAGAAAATTGAAACCTTCTAACAGAAGGGCTTCGACCAACCCTTGACTTGGCACATTCACTGGTTAATCTGGATATGCACCCGACTCATGAAGCCCAATTTCGTCATTCAGTGGTGCTGGGGCTCCAGAATGCTTGGCTTATGCAATCACTGGATGACAAGTTTTGGATGACCACATCCATATGCTCCCCTTCGATTTCGGTTGCAGTCAGTACAGCTTCAATCTCGACGGCATCCTGACCGAAAGCGTGGACAACCAGTCCACGCGTGGGGAATGACGCTGCTTCCAACTCCGCCTCCAAGCGCAGCAATGCCTCTTTTTGCCGCGATCGCGGAGCAATGACGTAAACGGTGTTTGTCACCTCAACACCGTGTGTATCCATCGGTTGACGATTGATCCGATTCACCACGGGTCGAAGAAGGGTGTTAGCCGCGAGGACAAAGACCGTCGCGAGAATCGCTTCGACGATCAGGTCGGCCCCAGCACACGCCCCTACAGCAGCAGAGCCCCATAATGTCGCGGCCGTATTGAGGCCGCGGACATTACCATCTTCACGCATGATCACTCCGGCCCCGAGAAAGCCGATGCCTGAGACAACATAGGCGACGACATGGACGGCACCCTCATGCCCTCCGAGGCGATTGGCCATATCCACAAAAATAGCCGCTCCCAGCGCCACCAGCACATTGGTCCGCAACCCGGCAGTCCGTTGTCGATACTGGCGCTCCAGCCCTATGAGCCCTCCCAAAATAAAGGCTGCAGCCAAACTCACCAGGGTATCGAGGGCTGATATGAAATTCAGATTTTCAATGATCTGCACGAAATTCCCCCAACACAGTGAAGATTGCGAAAGGAATGAAGACCAACGTCACGCAACTGATGAAGGCTACTCAGGGGCGCGGACAGAGGCCCCCCCTGGGTCACCCCCCATTGGAATTCGATCAGAACTCTGCATGTACCCGAATCGATCCGATGGTGAATGGCCCACGATCAGCGTTGTAGGCTGGATTTTTCACGTATTGCAAGTTAGCCGTGATCCAGAGATCTTTTCGCACAGCTACGCTGTAATACATTTCAATAATCTTCTCAGGATGATAATTCAGCCAGCCATCCCCTATGAAATATGAAATACCGCCTTTGGAAAGATACTCTCGCCGATCTTTCGATAAAAAATTCTGCATGTATGAAACACCAATGGTATCTTCCGCTCGCCCCCAGGAAGTGCCTTTGAAAGACGCACCAACAGCCAACGACCGGTCCGCTTCTGCAAACGCGAAGGTCTCGGTCTTGCCATCCGCCCACATGGCGCGACCATAGATACCACTGTCATCGCTGAGTGCCTGTTCGAAATTCAAGCCAGCACCGTATTTGACATTATCGCCTTTGCGCACATCCAATATGTATTCCATACCATTTGCGCCCGGTTGCCAGTTCACACTATTGCCGTAATTGATGGCATCACGAAATCTTGAGAGATACCCCTTGTTGCGCCAGAGCATGACCCGCACAGCACCCGGTTGCCCCATTACCTCGTGATCATGTTCAATCTCAAGTTGATCGCCATAATGTTTGAAGATCCTCAGATCCATGGGCAACTCATTGGGGCGGACGGGTCCCGTCATGCGGCCAAAACGAATAACCCAGTCGTCTCGATACCATTCGCCCGTTGCACCCCAACCCCAGCCCCTGGCATCGGCCGCATAATCAAAGGCGGTCGAGGTCATATTGCCCCAGTTCATGAACTGGCGGCGTGGATCCCCAGCATATTTGTTTTTGTCAAAAACATCCAGCGTGGAGAAATTTCCAGCCGTTAGGACAAACCTATTTTTGTCAACAGTACCAGCCATCCAGTTGAGGTCGGATTCAATTTTTTCACTGCCCCCGCCTTGGTTCCAAGTTTGCCTTAAAAAAAGTCTTTGACGATATAGCGTGGGGTTGGAGCCAGATGCTCTGGTGATTTCTCCATTGTAAAATCCGCCCATGCCGATAAGATAACTTGCAAATGGCACACCCTGCGTAATCTCTGGGTCGAAATAGAATTCCCCACCAGCCCATGGTCGAAAGCCAAAATAACCTGTGACCGTACTGGTATAGGTCACATCTCGACCACCGGGCAAACTGTAGATCGGGTATCCACCAGAATATTTTGAAGAATCCAGCCCAGCGGGGGGATTGGAAGCAAAGTTCCCATGCCTCTGCCAGATCCAGGTAGCCTGGAACTTGGCTTGAGTCTCTTCAAAGTCCTCTTCTGCAGCAAAGGCAGCGTTCGAGAAGCCAGCACAAACACCCAACACCAGCAACACAAGCTTCTGTGAGATGATGCTTTCAGTTTTTTTTCTGATCAACAATTTTAAACCTCTTCCGCTTTCATATCGAATTGTGCAGAAGTCAAAAACTGCACGCATCAAGATAATGCTTGCAAGCAAATGACGTCCGAGTTAAATGAACTTTTTCAAAAAGGGCGCCTCGTGAAACACCCTAGTTATCTGACGTGACTCAGGTATGACACGGCTGTCTGGTCAGCAACCGCGTTACCATGAGCAGCAACATTTGTGCAACGCAGCACGAAATGTAGCAGGAAAGAAACATCCAGACAACAACCCCCCAGGGGGGATGCAAGCAAAGTATGGAACACGAACGCAGAGACCATCAAAACGTACTCGTCCGACTCAAGCGCACACACGGGCACTTGAAGAGCACGATCGCGATGTTGGAAGATGGGCGGGGATGCCTGGAGTTGGCCCAGCAACTACTGGCGGTCGAGCGCGCCATCGGCAACGCCCGCAAGGCCCTGATCCATGATCACATCGATCATTGCCTAGAGCACATGGCCCGAGATGGCGCAGTTGCCGCCGAGGACGCCTTGCGCGAGTTCAAGGAAATCACAAAGTACGTGTGAGGACCACAGTCGCCGCTGAGGCGGACCTATGGATTCACTCACAGTCCCTTAGGACAGGACCGAAGAAACCAGCAAGCGAAACAATTCGCCGCTAGTGGCTGCAGACTCAAACTACTTGTCCTGCCCCGATGTCAACTTTTCTTCGGAGGGCGCCTGCGTCTGTGTCGCAGGTATTGAACACTCATGAGGCGACTTCTTGTAATACGGACAAAGCTTGCCATGGCCTCGAACCCCCATGGCAAAGGAAGTTGCGAGAGCCGTGCTGATCGCTATGAGCACGAAAGACTTGAGACACGATTTGTAAAGCATGGGAGGCTCCTTTGTCGTCGAGTTCATCCTAGCGCCGCACGGCGCAAGAGCGAACCCGAGAAGATCAAAGAATCCTTCCACGGCGAGATGAAGGGAGCCTGAATATGGGTAATTCCTCCACGCCCCTAACACATTGCGGTAAGCGCTAGGTCATCCAGCACCGCATGTCGGCGCACGGGGTCTGTTAGTCGGTGCTCCTTGGGCGAGGACGATCTGAACGGGCAAACCGCCGTACGAAGCATGCTTTACCGATCCATTGAGAGCGTGAGGGGTACGTGACGCCTCGACAGGATGACCATCAACCGGCGATAGACCTCGATTCATGTTGCATTCAGGTACTTGCCGCACACTTTCCGCAGGCTTCCTTGGAAGCCATACACGCCGGCAAAACGAAATACTCCTGGCCGAAAAATCCTCACATCCGAACATGACTTTTCAAGGAGTCATCATGCACAACACCCGTGTGCTGACTGCAGTGGCTCGAGTTCTGATGGAGAAGTTCCATGTGAACCAAGATCAGATCAAGCCGGATATACACCTGAACGAGTTGGGCTTGGACTCGTTGCAATTGATGGAGTTCGTCTTCGCTATCGAAGATGAATTCAAGGTACGGATACCCGAGGATCAACTTGACCTCAAGCATGAGGCTGTCACTCTCGGATCAATAGTACAGACGATTCAGGATCACTTAGATGCTGTGCCGAAAGAGCAGCCATGACCGCCACGCCTGCGCATCTTGCTCGGTTTTGACTTCACGTCACGAGGGGCATTGCTCAACGTGAACTGACACCTGACTCAAATGCAGGGAGTCTGCTTGGGCGTGTGTATCACCTGGAAGGCCCCACGCTGCCGATGTGACCCGATTGGGGGCTTTAGCAAGCTGCCAGGAACATGACCTAGGTTTGACCTGACAGGTTGGGTCAGTTGGTGGTCAGTAACTCACTCGTACAGTCTCGGCCGTCGCTGACGGCCCAATCAACTCAGTTCCATACGCTCGAGGTTCTTCACATGTCCGGAAACAACAAGGTCAAAAATGCTCCGCTCAACGCCGGAAGCACTCGGCCTGCATTGCTGGCAACTCTCGGAGTTGCGCTCGTTGGCTGTGTCGTAGCAGGCATCTACTACTTCAAATCCCCCAGCACCCCTGCTCGCCAGGCCTCTGAAACCCCACCAGTTTTGGCAGCCAAAGTCGGGCGAGACGAGCTGCAAATGGTGCCTGAGCAGGTCGCAGAACTCAAGGTTGGTGAAGTCAAGGCGCAGGCTTTCGAGCAACAGCGTGAGGCCATTGGCATCATTGACCTCAACCAAGACAACGCGGTTCAGGTGTTCTCGCCGTACCAGGGTCGCATCGGGCAGCTCAACGTCCGCGCTGGCGACGATGTGAGCAAAGGCCAGGTCCTGTACACCGTGCAGATCCCCGATCTGGCCCAGGCCGCGTCGGCCTTGATCTCAACCAGTGGCAACCTGCGCGTGGCCAACGAGACCCTTCGCCGTGCCAAGGCGTTGGCCGAAAGCCAGAGCATTCCTCAAAAGGAGTTGCAGCAAAACATAGCGGATCAGCAGGCAGCCGATGCTGCGTATCGTGCAGCCAGAAAGACCATCGAATTGTTCGGCTTGAGTGCGCACGACATCGACACCATCGAAACCACCCGCAAAGTCGACACAGAAATGCCCGTGCGCAGCCCATTCGCCGGACGGGTGACTGCACGTGCGGGAGCCGTCGGGCAGTTGGTGCAGCCAGGCAACGCCCCAGCGCCTGTTGCCGTCGCGAACTTGCAGCACCTCTGGATGGTTGCCAACGTGCCGGAATCGGAGTTGGCCAGCTATCGCCTGGGTCAAGAAGCCAAAGTCAAGGTTCAAGCATATCCCGACAAGACCTTCAACGGTAAGTTGAGCTACATCGGCGACACCACGGATCCAGTGACACATCGGATTGTCGTGCGCGCGGATGTTGCAGACCCGCAGCATCTACTCAAAGCACAGATGTTGGCGAGCTTCGTCATCCGCGTTGGCACAACTGTGACGTCACCCGCCGTGCCGCAGAACGCGTTGGCCCGCGAGGGCGACGGCAGTATGTCCGTGTGGGTCGCCACCGACAGTGTTCGCTTCAAGCGCCGTGTCGTTAAGACTGGTCTGATTCAAAATGGCATGGTGCAAGTGACCGAAGGCCTCAAGGTCGGTGAGAAGGTGGCTCAAGACAAGGGCTTGTTCCTGAGCAACCTCTACCTCATCACCACGAACTGAAAGAGGCCCTGCCGTGTTCCGTTCTTTACTGGCGTTCGTCCTGACGCGCCGCCCGGTGGTGCTGCTCGGGCTGCTGGCCTTCATGGCCGCCGGCGTGCTGGCTTTCATCAAACTCAACGTCGAGGCCTACCCCAACCCGGCCCCGGTCATTCTTGAAATCACCGCCCAGGCCCCTGGCCTGTCGGCCGAAGAGATGGAGCGCTACTACACCCGCCCCATGGAGATCGGCCTGGCCACCACCATGGGCGTGGACAACATCCGCTCCACCTCGTTTTATGGCCTGGCCTTTGTGCGCGTCACCTTCAAGTACGGTGTCGAGTACGTGCCCGCGTTGACCCAGACCGCGCTCAACCTGCAGCAAAACGTCAACCTGCCCGGCGGCGTGCAGCCGCAGATCCAGGCCTCCAGCCTGGTCGGCGAGATCCTGCGCTACCAGGTCAAGGGCCCCGCTACCTACAGCCTCACCGATCTGCGCGGCATCCAGGACTGGATCATCCAGCGCCGCCTGCTCACCGTGCCCGGTGTGGCCCAGGTCGTCACCTGGGGCGGTACTACCAAGGAGTATCACGTCGAGGTCAACCCCGCCAAGCTTGAAAGCTATGGCCTCACCCTGCAGCAGGTGCTCAGCGCGGTGGGCAATGCCAACAGCAACGTGGGTGGGCGCAATCTCAGCGTGGGTGAGCAATCGGTCAACGTGCGCGGCCTGGGCCTGGTGCGCGATGCGGCCGACGCCGGCAACATCGTCATCACCCAGCAAAACGGCTTGCCCGTGCTGGTCAAGGACGTGGCCACCGTCAGCGTGGGCAGCGTGCCCCGGCTGGGCGAGGCTGGCCGCGACGCCGAAAACGACGTGGTCACAGGCGTGGTCATCATGAACCGCACCCAGCAGACCAAAGACGTGATCGCCCGCGTCGAAGAGGCTGTCAAGAAGATCAATGCCGATGGCAGCCTGCCGCAGGGCGTGCAACTGGTGCCCTATTACGACCGATCCACCCTGGTCAACGTCACCACCCACACCGTCATCCACAACCTGATCTTTGGCTGCCTGCTGGTGTTCTTCATCCAGTGGGTCTTTTTGGGTGATTTACGCAGCGCCGTCATCGTCAGCGTCAACATCCCGTTTGCGCTCTTCTTCAGCATCATGATGCTGGTGCTCACCGGCGAATCGGCCAACCTGCTCTCGCTGGGGGCGGTCGACTTCGGCATCATCGTCGACTCGGCTGTGATCCTGGTCGAGAACATCTTCCGCAACTTCCAGAAGAGCCCGCGCGAACGCATCAACGCCCTGCGCGCCATGACCCGTGGCCCCCACGGCATGGTCACCGACCCGGCCCTGGGCTGGACGCAGCGCCTGCGCATGATCTTCATGAGCTCGCTGCAAGTCGACAACTCGGTGCTGTTCTCCACCGTCATCACCATCGCCGCCTTCTCGCCACTGTTCCTCATGACCGGTGTCGAAGGCCAGATCTTCGGCCCCATGGCTCGCACCTATGGCTACGCCCTCGCGGGCGCGCTGCTGGCCACCTTCACCGTCACCCCGGTGCTGGCTGCCTACCTGCTGCCGCGCCGCATCCAGGAGCACGAAACTCGCATCGTCGAGTTCATTCGTCACCTCTACGAGCCTGCGCTGAAATGGACACTGACACACTCCCGCAAGGTCTGTGTGGGTGGTGTGGTGTTTTTGGTAGCCGTAGGGGTGTTGACGTCACACCTCGGTAGTGAATTCCTTCCAGCGCTGGAAGAGGGCAACCTCTGGATCCGGGCTTCCATGCCGCCCACCATCTCGCTGGAGGCCGGTACCGCTAAGGCTAACCGTATGCGCGAGATCATCGACAGCTATCCTGAGGTGATCACCGTGGTCTCGCAGCACGGCCGCCCCGACGACGGCTCAGATGCCTCGGGCTTCAACAACGTCGAGCTGTTCGCCCCGCTCAAGCCCTTTGATCAGTGGCCTGAAGGCATGACGAAGGAGAAGTTGGTAACAGAGTTGCAGGAGAAATTCGCTCTCGAGTTCCCGGGCGTGGGCTTCAACTTCTCGCAATACATCCAGGACAACGTGCAAGAGGGCTTGTCGGGCGTCAAGGGGGCCAATTCGGTGAAGATCATCGGGCCCGATCTGGTCATGCTCGAGAAGCTGGCCGTAGACGTGGTCGCCGTCATGAACAAGGTCCAGGGCACGGCCGATGTCGGCATCTTCAACACCCTGGGCCAGCCCAACCTCAACATCCAGATCGACCGGCAGAAGGCGGCCCGCTATGGGCTGAACACCGGCGACGTCAACACCGCCATCCAGGCCGCCATGGGCGGTTCTGTGGCCACCACCGTGCTCGAGGGCGAGCGCCAGTATGGATTGAGTGTGCGCTATTTGTCCGCTAACAGACGCGACATCCAAAGCGTTCGAGATCTTCGGATTGGATACACCACGTCTTCAGGGAGCAATGCGTTCATTCCGCTGCGCGACATCGCTGATATCACGCTAGACACAGGAGCCACCTACATCTATCACGAGCGCAATGAGCGCTACATTCCGATCAAGTTCAGCGTACGTGACCGTGACCTCGGTAGCACCGTGTCCGAGTTGCAACAGCGCGTGAGCGCTGACGTCAAACTGCCGGAAGGCTACCGCATCCAGTACGCGGGCGAGTTCGAGTCGCTGCAACAGGCCAAGGCTCGAATGAGCATTTTGATCCCGATGGCCCTGGCCCTCATACTTGTGCTGCTGTATGCGCTGTTCAGCAGCTTTGCCTACAGCCTGCTTTCATTGGTTGCTGTTCCTTTCACGGTGGCCTGCGGCATCTTGGCGCTATATGTGTCTGACCAGGTGATCAGCATCTCAGCGGTGATCGGCTTCGTCTCGCTGCTGGGGGTCTCGGTGATGGACGGTATCTTGATCCTGAGTTATTTCAAAGAACTGCGTATGGCCGGTCAAAGCGCTGAAGACGCCATCTACGACGCGTACGTCCACCGTATGCGCCCTCTGCTGATGACAGCACTGTCCGCTTGCATCGGCCTGTTCCCGGCCGCTCTTAGCCACGGTATTGGCAGCCAGGTACAACGCCCTCTGGCCACCGTGGTGGTCGGCGGGATGTTGATCGGACCGGTCTTCTTGCTGCTGGTGGTGCCTGCCATCCGCCTCACCGTGCTGCGTGGTATCAAACTGAAGACCCGTCGAAAGGGCCTGGGTGGCGATGCGCTGGCCCATGAGGAGGACGATCATGCTTGATTCATCGCGCCATATTGGTGGCCCGCTGCGCACCCTGGCACTGGGCCTGCTCAGCGCCGGCCTGCTGTCCGCGTGCGCCGTCGGCCCCGACTACCGCGCGCCCCAGGCGCCACAGGTCAGTGCCTTCACGCGGCAGGCTGATCCAGCGGCCACCGCCGCCACGGCCGAGCTTCGCCCCGACTGGTGGGCAGCCTACCGCTCGCCCCGGCTCGACAGCCTGGTGCAACGCGCCCTGCAGCACAACCCCAGCATCGACGCCGGCCTCGCCAACCTGCGCCAGGCCCAAGAGCTGGTCACCGCCCAGCGCGGCCTGTTCTTTCCGCAGGTGCAGGCGGGCTACAGCGCCAATCGGCAAAATTCTGGCCAAGTGCTGGCATCGCCGCTGGCCTCCAATGCCAGCCTGTTCACCCTCAACACCGCCCAGCTCAGCGTCGGCTTTGTGCCCGACGTGTTTGGCGGCAACCAGCGCCAGGTCGAATCGCTGCAGGCCAGCGCCGACAGCCAGCGCCTGCAACTGGAGGCCCTGCGCGTCACCCTGGCCAGCAATGTAGCCACCGCCGTCATCCAAGAGCAGATGCTGGTCGAGCAGATCGCCCTGCTGGATGAAGCCCTGCAACTGGCCCGCCAACAGCTTGAGCACAGCCGTGGCCTGCAAGCCCGCGGCTACGCCAGCGGCCTCGACCTGGCCCAGCAAGAATCGGCCTACGCCCAAACTGCCGCCCAACTGCCCCCGCTGCGCAAGCAACTGGAGCAGACCCGCAACCTGCTGGCCGTGCTGTGTGGCGACTTCCCGGCAGCCGATCTGGGCGCCGTTCAGCAGGCCCCGGTGCAGGTAACCCCAGCCAATCGAACACGGCTGTCACAAGTCACAGTAGGCGACAAGCCCTATGCTTCCTAGAATTTTTGTTGTCGTTCTTGACGGTCTTACAGCCATGCATCCATCACCTCGAATTGATCGTCTGTACCTTGCGGGCACACTGGTTGCGACAAGCCTGCTTACAGCTTGTGCAGTGGGGCCCGATTTCACCCGGCCGACACCACCGACCGCCACGCGCTACAGCCCTGAATCACGACCGGATCACGCGGCGCCAACGATGGCCGGTGACGCACCGTCTCAAACGCTGCGGATCGGGGACAGGATCTCTGCTCAATGGTGGGAACAGTTCCGTTCACCGGACCTGGACCGGCTGGTACGCCGGTCCTTTCAAGCCAATCCGACCATTGATGCCGCTGTGGCCTCGTTGCGCCAGGCCCGCTACAACACCACCGCTCAGGAAGGCTTCTTTTTCCCGACGATACAAGCCAGCTACGCCCCCTCTCGGACCAAGCTGTCAGGCAATACCGGAGGAAACTCACCGGGCATTCAGGGCAACGGCAGCGTGATCTCAACTGTCTCCAACACCCCCGCCAGCCAAGGAGGAACTGCCCCATTTAACGAGGCAGTGATTTACAACTGGCACAGTGCCACCTTGACCGTGGGCTACGTTCCCGATGTCTTCGGTGCCAATCGGCGCCTGGTCGAATCCTTGCAGGCACAGTCTGAATTCCAAGGCTATCAACTGGAAGCAGCCTACCTCACCCTGGCAAGCAACGTGGTGGCCGCGGCCATCCAGGAAGCCTCGACACGGGATCAGATCCGGACGGTGCAAGCCTTGATCGACTCCAGCGAGCGGGCACTCAAGGTCCTGCGGGAACAATTCCGTCTGGGGTATGCCATGCGCATTGATGTGGCCGCCCAGGAGCTGGCCCTGGCTCAGGCGCAGCAGTCACTCCCCCCGCTGGAAAAGCAGTTGGAACAAACCCGCGATCTGATCCGTGTACTGGCCGGTACGACCCCAGACCAAGATTTGAATGAGCACTTCACAATGGCATCTCTCACTCTGCCGGCCGAGCTGCCGTTGAGCCTGCCTTCTGAGCTGGTCTCTCAGCGACCTGACATCCTGAGCGCCGAGGCGCAGCTGCATGCCGCCAGCGCGCAGGTCGGCGTGGCCATTGCGGCGCGCATTCCCCAGTTTTCGATCAACTCGACCTTGGGAGGCAACGCCTCGGAGTTTAGTCAGATGTTCTGGCCATCTGGCAAGTTGTTCAGCCTGACAGGCAACGTTGCCCAAACCCTGTTCGATGGAGGCACGCTGAAGGCACGTCAGAGAGCCGCCGAAGAAGGACTGAACCAGGCACAGGCCATGTACCGGTCAACCGTGCTGACGGCTTTCCAAAACGTGGCCGACACGCTCCACGCCATCCATGCAGACGCCCATACCCATGCCGCAGCCGAGAGAGCCGTCACGGCGGCACGGGTGTCGTTCGAATTGACGGAACAGCAATACCGACTGGGCTATGTGTCTTACCTGACCCTGCTCACTGCCGAACAGAACTATCAGCAAGCCCGGCTGTCACTGATCCAAGCCCAAGCGTCACGATTGGGCGACTCCGTGGCCCTGTTCCAGGCACTTGGAGGCGGATGGTGGAACCGTGGGCGCGAACAGCGGGCTGAAGCCGCCCCGAAATAGGCCCAAGGCCACCGAGTGAAACGGGCCCATCAGGCCGGCGCGCGCCCCTCGGTCGGCGCTGACGATACGGCACCAGCAACAGGCGGCTTGGGCAGTCTGAGGCTGAATGTCGCGCCCCGACCGGGGATGGAATCCAGCATGACGGCTCCGCCGTGAAGCCGCATGACCCATTTCACCAGGCTCAGGCCGACCCCGGCACCGGCAACCGAATTGGCATTTTCACCTCGCGTATATTGCTCAAAAATGCGCTGCCGGTCCTTGTCCAGGATACCGATGCCGCAGTCGATCACTTCAATGAGGAATTCGCGCTCGTTGGCCCTCAGACGGAGCACGACCGGCTGCGGCGAGGCCGAATATTTGAGAGCGTTGTCGAGCAGATTGCTCACCGCCTGCGACAGCAGGCGTTCATCACCACGAAACGTGTCCGGGACACCGGACTCATAGTCTTCGTGGATCAGGCGTTCTGGCTGGGTAGAGTCACGGTACATGTCGGCCAGCTCGTGCAGCATGCCACGCAATGAGAAAGCTCCCATTTGAAGCGCCTCGGGCATCTGCAATTCCAGCGCATCCGCGGAGTCGAGCAAACGATGGATGAGGTCGGTCATGCGCGAAACGGCCGACCTGATCTTGAGGCAACGCGCCGCAAGGACCTCAGCATCGACTGCATCCTTGGTCCGCAGCAAGCGCTGGACATGACCATCGATGACGTTCAGAGGGGTGCGGAATTCATGTGAAACGGTCGAAATGAAATCGCTCTGCAAAGCCACCATGCGCCGTTCGATGTCGAGACTCTGTCCCAGACGCTTCGCTTGGGCGGCCAGGATCTGGCGACTTCGGTTCAACTCCTCGGTGTTGTCACGAAATCGGAGCACGGCCCGGGCCATCTCACCCATTTCATCACGTCGCTGCAGACCCGGCACCTGGACCTGCAACTGGCCCGCCCCGATCTTGTTCATGATGTCCACCAGATCCAGCATGGGCTTGGAAACCACGGACACGAATCCGGCAATTGCGGTCAGCACTAGGAACAGGGCCACGAACATGACCATCAGGATCATTCCGAAGGCCTGCCTGTAGGCCGCCGACTGTCGATCGACCGCAACCCGTGCCCCTTTGATGTTGTTGTTCATCAACTGCAGCAAGCTGTGGTTGGCAATGTTGTAGGCCTGCAGTGAAGGGCCGCGGTACAAGTTCCTGGCATCTTCCACCCTCCCTTGCAGTGTCAGCGAGACGACCTCATCGGCATGTTCGCGATAGGTCCGCCATTCACGCTGGAACTCCTCGTACAGCAGGGCCTCGCTGGCATCGTTCACGATGCGTCCGAACTCCTGGAGGCTGTGCTTGACGGTGCGGTCGAGCTCCCGGAACTGGCCTACAGCGTTCACCCGGTCCCTCGGGGCGGGGGAAATGATCAGATCGCCTTCGGCGGTCCTGAGATCGGAGATGAAATTGTTGAGGTCGCCCATGATGCGCGTGCTCTCCAGCCAGTGGGCACTGATCTCGCGCGACACCCCGTTGAACTCGCTCAGGCGGTACACGCCGACCAGGCCCACCCCGAGCACCAGAAACAGGAAAGTGAGAAAAATCACCAACAGGCGCAGCCGGATGGAATAGATGTATCGGACCGTCTGCAACTGGTCGCCAGACCCGAAGAAAAAACGGATGATGGCCGCGAACTGGAGATTGAGCTTTGCTATCATTTGCAGTCAGCCTGGCGCCCTGTCAGGGGCAACATTTCAAGATCTACAGCCATGGAGTTTTCGGCATGGAAGACCCAATCGGCCATCCTCAGCAACGTATTTTGTGTGTTGAAGACGATCAGGATACCGCCGAGCTCATCGCTGAGGAACTGACAGATCAGGGCTTCCAGGTCGAGGTCGCCCGGGATGGATTTCATGCCCTGAGCAGCCTGCTGCGGCAACGCCCGGATCTTGTCTTGTGCGATGTGACGATGCCGGGCATGGATGGATTTGAATTGCTGCAGCAAATCAATGCCCTGGCTCCGCGATTCATCGATCTCCCGTTCATCTTCCTGACCGCCCTGGGGCAACGCACCGCAGAGCTCAAAGGCCGGCAGATGGGGGCGGATGACTATCTGACCAAACCCGTCGATTTCGAAATACTCCTGTCGATCATCCGCACGCGGTTGGCCCGACTGCAAGGCCAACGAGCCCAGGCGCCGAGCGTGGAGTTGAGCGAACGCGAAATAGAGGCACTGACATGGTCTGCTCGGGGCAAGACCTCGAGTGAGATCGCGATCATCCTCGGCCTGTCCAAACGGACCATTGATTTCCACATCGACAACGCGCGCACCAAACTGGGAGTCGCAACACGGATCGAGGCGGTGGTGAAAGCAGCCGCGAGCGGCATCATCCATCAGTACAAAGGCTGAGGTCACACCCCACTCAAGGTGACGCCGCTGTCGCAGAGGATGCGCCTGAATCTGTGGCGCTGGGCCCGGAACCGGCCGCAACCGACGGACGCTGGAAAAGCCCTGTGACACGATTCGTCGCTGTACTTGTCCCCACTGATCGCTGTGGCTGGTTGACTGAGCCAGCATTACCCGTATTTCCAGCGGATGGGATCGATGGCACGGGCGTTGATGAATTTGTGTTGGGCGGGGCTGCTGCGCCGTTGCCCATAACAACGCCGCCGACTCCTGCAGGATTTTGGGCCGCATTCGCCGTGGCAGGGACTGCTCCGGCCCGCACCATGGAGTTGGGCGGCGGGACGGCGGCTCCTCCAATTGCGGCTCCAGGGACCGTGGCGCCACCACCGACAACACCAGCTGACGCATACCCCAGCACTCGGCTTTGTCCATCAATGGCCCCCGCGCCCGATCCCGCGATCATGCGATTTGCGGGACGCACCAGCAGCGCCCCGGTAGCGGGCGACACTGCCAAGCACCACAAGGGAGAGAGGGCGCCGACGATTGCAATGGTTCGCACACCCCATCGCCGTGCTCTGTATTTCCCCATCAAGGGGACTGGCCAACAATTTGAACTGCACCGCATGTCATCGACCCGAATGGATGTCCACCCCTGCCACGACATCCGTCATTGTGGCGTTCTTGATGAACAAGGTCCGCAGCGCCGGAACCACCACCAACAACATGACAGGTCCTATCAGCAAACCACCAACCACAACAGTGGCCAATGGTCGCTGCACCTGGCTGCCGATGCCGTGGGAAATCGCCGCCGGGAACAGCCCGATACAGGCCGACAGAGCGGTCATCAACATGGGCCGCATCCGCTGGCTGGCAGCGTGGAACATCGCATCGAGTGCGTTGAGCTGGGTCTGCTCTCGGGTCTGATTGAAGTAGGTCGTCATGAGGATCCCATCCATGACGGTGATCCCGAACAGCGAGATGAAACCGATGGCCGCAGAGATGCTGAAATCCAAGCCTGAGACGCTGAGTGCAATGATGCCACCACTGATGGCGAATGGCAGGCCGGCCAGCACGAGGAAACTGTCTCGCCAGGAATTGAACAAGCCATAGAGCAACACCAGAATCAGCACCATACTCAACGGTACGATCACCAACAGGCGTTCTTTCGCCTTCTGCAAGTCCTCGAATTCTCCGGCCCAACTGATGCGGTAGCCGCGCGGCAACTCGATTTTCCTCGCAATCAATTCCTGGGCTTCGGACACCGTCCCACCCAGATCCCGCCCCCGCACGCTGAACTTGATGGGGATGAAGCGGGCTGTCGACTCGTGATAGATGTAGGCGGCGCCGGTGTCCAATGTAATTTCCGCGATATCAGACAGGGGAATGTAGGCTGTGGAACCGCTGGAGGTCTGATACCCAACGCGGAATTCGCGCACGGCCTGGATCGAGTCACGAAATGGTTTGTCAGCCCGCACCGTGAGATTGAATTGACGGTCGTTTTCATAGACGGTGGTTGCCACCGCCCCGGCCAGTCCGGCCTGGATCACGGTGGTCACGTCGCCTGTGTTGAGGCCATAGCGAGCGGCTTTCTCCCGGTTGATTTTGATGTTCAGGTTCGGCTGGCCCAGGACGTTGAAGACGCCCAGATCTTCCACCCCTCTCACCGTGGACATCAGGTCGCGGACCTGCACGGCGAGCTCCTCAAGTTTGGCGAGGTTGGGACCGATGATCTTGACGGAATTGGCCCCCTTGACGCCGGAAAGGGCTTCCTCGACGTTGTCCTGGATGTATTGCGAGAAGTTGAAAACGACCCCAGGCAGTTCATCATTGAACTCGCGCTGGATGTTCGAAACAAGTTTTTCCTTGGTTTCACCCCGCGGCCATTCATCCATGGGCTTGAGCGGTACGAAGAGCTCGACATTGGACAATGGTGCAGCATCGCTGCCATTGTCGGGCCTTCCATGCTGCGAAACCACCGTGACCACTTCCGGATGACGTAAGAGAATTTCGCGCATGGTGCGGGTTGCATCCGTACCTGCGTCCAGAGTCATGGTCATTGGCATGGCCGCCCGGATCCACAGGTTCCCCTCTTCCAACGCGGGCAAGAACTCGGAGCCGAGACGCTGTGCCAGCAAGCCGGAGAGAAGCAGAAACACTGCACCGACTCCGACCATGAACCGGCGATTGGACAGTGCCCAGCGAAGTATCGGCGCGTAGATTCTGCGCAACGTGCGGACCAACCAGGTTTCAGCTTCTTCGATGTGCTCGGGCAACAGCATCGAGGCCAGCACAGGGGTGATCGTGAATGTGGCGATGAGCGCACCAGACAGGGCATAGCCATAGGTCTTGGCCATTGGCCCGAAAATCTGTCCTTCGACCCCTTGCATGGTGAACAGAGGAATGAAGGCCGCTACGGTGATGGCCACAGAGAACAGAACGGCGCGGTCTACCTGGGTCGCACTGATGTAGATCATGCGCAGGCGGTCTGTCCAGGAGGGTTTGATCTCAGCCCCCACTGCACGCGAGGGATCGGCGCCCAAACGGCCTTCTGCAAGTTGGCTGAGCAAGGCAACCCGCTCAGCCGGCGGTGACTGAAAATTACGGAATACGTTTTCCACCAGGATCACGGCCGAATCGACGATGATCCCGAAATCCACCGCGCCGATGGACAGCAGGTTGGCATCTTCATCGCGCAACACCAGGATGATGATGCTGAACAGCAAGGCAAAGGGAATGTTCACCCCCACGATCACTGCGCTGCGCAGATCCCCCAAGAAAATCCACTGGATGAAAAACACCAGCAGACAGCCCAAGATCAGGTTTTCGAGCACCGTCCGGGTGGTCACCGCAACCAGCCCGGTTCGGTCATAGTAAGGAACGATCTTCACCCCCGCTGGCAGACTGCCATCAGAGTTCATCTGCTCGACCATGGCCTGGATCTTGGGCACGATGTCGTTGGTGTGTTGGGTCCGCCCCATCACCACGATGGCAGCAGCCACGTCATCCTCGTGGTCGCGCCCAGCGATGCTCAGGCGAGGGACGTACCCGACCTGGACCTTGGCGACATCCCCGACCCGGATCGGGACACCGTTGGATTGGGTCAACACGACGTTCTTGATGTCGTCAATCCGGTGACCTTGCGTCAAATCATCGGCACCACCGCTGTCGATCAGCCCCAGGCCGCGAATGTTGACCGACTGCTGCCCAAAACTCACCTCACGCCCACCCACATTGACATTGGCATTGCCCAATGCCGCAACCACCTGCTGCAAGGTCAGGTGATAGGCCTGCAATTTCTGATTGTCGATCGATACTTCGAAGTCCTTGGTGGTCCCCCCCCAGCTGTTGACCTGAACCACACCCGGAATCGTGCTCAGGCGACGGACGATCATCCAATCCTGTACGGTGCGCAGGTTGCTGAGTCCGAAATTCTTGGGGCCAACCACCTGATAACGATAGACCTCACCGACCAGGGACGACTGTTGAATCTGGGGTACCTGGTTCTGGGGCAGCGAGACATTCTGCTGCAGGCTCAACGCCGCCTGGGTGTAGGCGAAAAAGTAGTCGACGCCGTACTTGAATGTGACGCGTACAAAGCTCAGGCCGTAGAACGAGGTCGAGCGGATGTTCTGGATACCCGGGGTTGGATACAGGCCGATTTCCATGGGGATGGTGTAGTACTTCTCCATTTCCTCCGCGGACAGCCCCGGGGCCTGGGCCGTGATTTCGAGAATCACCGGGGCTGGATTGGGATAGGCCTCAATGTTGAGCCGGGTAAAACTCATCAGGCCGGCGCCCAGGAAGACCAGCAGGCTCAGCAAGATGATGGGTCGGCGCGACAGTCCGAACGCAATGATGGCTTTGATCACAACAGATCTCTCTCGGTTTGGAACAGGCTTACAAACAGGGCGCAGCCCCGCGGTGTTGCCAGTTCCTGGATGCTCAGTTGGCGGTCGCCAGCATGTTGCTCAGGAAGATGGCTCCCTTGGTAGCGATCATTTCGCCAGCCTGCAGGCCATCGAGAATCTGGAGGAAGCCGTTTTCCTCGGCACCGAGATGGACAGTCCTGCGCTCCATATGGCGGCCATTCTTTGTGACCCAGATCGACATCGAACCATCGCCCTCACGCACCACGGCCTCATGAGGGGCCCCCAGGGCGGTCACCGGCGCACCCGTCCTGATCCGGTAAGCGGCGTACATGCCCGCCTTCAGCACCTGTCCGGGATCGGGCACCTCGGCACGCATCTGGACCGTACGGGTGACCGGATCGACATTGGCCCCGACGACCTTGATCCTTCCACTGAACGTCTTGCCACCCAAGGCGGGCACGGTGACCTCCAAGGTCTGCCCCTCACGCAGGGCCGGGCTGTCGGCCTCCGTGGCATTGATAAGTAACCACTTGATCGAGGTGTCAGCCACCACAAAGGGCGCCGGTGCGTTGCCCGGCTGTACCAGCAAGCCAGGCTGGGCCGAGCGCGCCGTCACCAAGCCAGCGACCGGACTGCGGACCGTCAGGGTGGCATCGATCTTGCGTTGGGTTTCGATGCGTTCAATCTCGGCATCCGTTTTGCCGAAGATGCGCACCGCCTCGCGCGCCGATTTGAGGCTGGCCTCGGCACTCATCTGATCCGATACCGCCTGCTCATAGTCTTTCTGTGCAAGCCCCTGGACGGCATACAGGGCCTGTGCCCGGTGCAAGGCGGAAGTCGTGAGATCGTAGACGCCGCGCGTCGTGAGCAAGGTGGATTCGGCGGCCGCCAGATCGGGGCTGTCCAGAGTGAACAAAACCTGCCCCCGCTTGACCCGGTCTCCAATATCTGCCATGGCCGCGATGATCTTGCCCTGGTAGGACGTGAACACCTGCGTCGTCAAGTTTTCATTGAAGTCGATGCTGCCCAGGGCTGAACGTTGAAGCTGGAAGACATGCGTCCCGATCGGCTGGATCGAAAGCAGATCCGCTTGTGCTGCATTCACGTCCACGGTGTCCCTGCGGCCTCCGGGCCGCGACTCGCCAGCATTTTCACCTTGTACCGCCGCGGGCCCCTCCTTGTTCCGTCCGAACAGGTACACGCCCCCCAGACCGACCACCAAGGCCAAGCCCATCACCACTCCGATCCATGCTCTGCGCTGCATTCCTACACTCCGATGCCAGTTCGGCTCGATCTTCGGCAGGCAGCCCTACAGCGTCTACTGTGATCTGTGACAGTTGCTCAGCGAACCTCGTCTTTCTAGGATGACGCCATGAATGATTTCTCATACCCTGCAGGCGCCCCAGGCCCGAGAAGCTTAAAGTGGCGCATCTTATGGCTCGTCCCTGAGGTGCTGACCCGGGCCCGCCGGCTGTACGGGCTCAAGCGACAGGAGCGCAACATCCTGTTGACCTTGTTGGCGCTGGCTGCGCTGATCCAGGGCATAGCCAGCCTGTTGCCTTGGCTAAACTGGTTAACATGGCCTTGGGTGGTGTTCTGCGGCCTCTCTGCCTGGCACGCCTGCACCAGCCCGAAGGCAGTTGTGGGCACGAGCTCCCGGAGCGTTTTGACAGGCGTTCTGGCAAGCCAGCTGCGGCGCCATCAAAGCAATTACGCCCTGTTTCTGTACGGCCTGCTGGGCCTGCTGGTTCAGAGAGGTAGCGCCGAAGCGCTCAGGATCCTGCCCTCAGTCTCCCCGCTGTTTCCTGGCGCCACGGCATCCCTGTTGCCTTTCAGTCTCAGCGACGCAATCGCTGTGCTCTATGTGGCGATCTGCTCGGCCCATCTCGCCGCTGACGACAAAGACCCTCTCATCGCACTCAGCAAGGCGTTCCGAGAGTTACTGTCATCACCGCTCTCATGGTGCGTTCTGATCGGCATTCAGGCCCTGGCCTTGGTTGGGCCAGCCGTCTGGTTGGCCGGGCAGTTCCATGCGCCGGCCTTGACCTCGGTTCTGGTGCATGCAGTCTTTGCCTCATTGAGCCTGGCTTGGGTAGTGGCCTCCAACTCACAGCAAGCGGCACATCCCCTATAACAGTGCCGTTGACGATGTCCCAGCCTTGGTGCGTCTCATTCGCCAGCGTACTTGCCGAACTCTGGGCGAACAGCTCAGGACCGGCGTTGCGCAGATCATGGGCGAGGTATGCGCGATGGCGGTGCACACCGTGCTGCGGCCAGCGCTGTCCTGGCAGCGTTACCTCAGTCGCCGTGTTGAAGCCAAGTCAATAACCGTTCAAAACCGATAAACGGTCATATACCGAGTATGAGTGGTGATTGGATTCAGACGATCGGTTGTCCAATTGAAAATAAAAACGACAAAGCAGGGAGCCAGAGAACAGGATCCCCATCATGAGGCTGCAACAAGGCTTCACGTTGCTTGAATTGCTGGTGAGCATCGCCATCGTGGCCATCATGGTTCGGCTGGCAGTGCCGTCCTATCAATTCATCATCAACAGCAGCCGCATATCAGGCGAGCTGAATGGTCTGCTCACCTCGTTCCAGTTTGCCCGGGCCGAGGCGGTCAGACGCGGGCTCTCTGTCACTGTGTGCAGCAGTGCCAATGGCACGAGTTGCTCAAGCACGAACAATTGGAAGTCCGGATGGTTGGTGTTCGTGGACGTGAACAACAATGCGTCGCTGGACGCCGGTGATACCGTCCTGCGTCAGCAGGCCACCCTGGCCTCAGCCAACACCGTGGTCGCAGACAACAGTGTGAGCACCGTGCGCTTCAATCGCGAGGGCATAGCGGCCGGCCTGCCCGCCGACCCGGTGACCTTCACCTTCACGCCGCCCAGCAACGCGAGCACCCAGAAGCGCTGCCTGGCAGTGGGCGCCGCTGGGCGCATGACGGTCGAGTTGCCCGGCGTCGGAGGCTGCTAATAATGAATCTCTCCATATCACGACACACCCGGGCCAGGGCCGGCGTCGCCCTCATCGAGGTGATGATCTCGCTGCTTATCGTCTCCGTGGGCTTGCTGGGCATTGCCAAGATGCATGCCTTAGCCATCGGCAATACCCAGGTGGCAGGCAGCCGCGCGCTGGCCTCGATCTATGCCGCCAGCCTGTCGTCGGCTATGCATGCCAATCGGGCCTATTGGCAGGCGGGCCTGGCACCGGCGAGCACTACGGTGGTGGGCACCACCATCGGCGACGCCACCCTCAATGGGCAGACGGCCAACTGCATCTATTCCAGCGCCAATACCAGTCCCAGCTGCACGCCGGTGCAGATGGCCAGTGCCGACCTGAAGACCTGGGGCCAGAGCCTGCTGCAATTGCCGGGCGGCAATGGCCTGGTCGCCTGCTCGACGACCGTGGGGCTGCCGGTCACCTGTACGGTCAAGGTGAGCTGGAACGAGAAGTATGTGGGCCTGAACACAGGCACCCTCAACAGCAGCCAGCAGACGGCCACGAAGACCTTCATCGCCCTGGTGGAACCATGATCCATCGCTACTCCCCCCATTCACGCAAAGCGCGCCAGGCGGGCTTCAGTCTGCTTGAGACCTTCATCGGCATCACCATCGGCCTGTTCATCCTGGCGGGCATCGTCACGGTCTTTGGCAGCACGCGCCAGAACTTCACTGCCCAGACCGGCATGAGCCAGTGGCAGGACAACGAGCGGACCGCGATGACCCTGCTGACCACGGTGATCGAGCACGCGGGGTACTACTACAACCCCCAAAGCCAACTGGCCACCACGGCCTTCCCGGCGACCACCCAGTTTCCCACGGCCGGCCAGGTCGTCACGGGCACCTCCGGTAGCACCGCGGGCAACGACACCGTCACCGTGCGTTACTTTCCATCCACCTCTGGCGGCAGCACCTCTGACTTCATGGAGGATTGCAATGGCGGCATCGCCGGCAGCAGCAGCACGGCAATGTCGATTAACACATTCGCGCTCAACTCTAGCAACGAGCTGACCTGTGCGGTTGGCACGCAGACGGCGCGGGCCCTGGTTGGAGGGATAACAGGGTTCTCGGTGCTCTATGGGGTGGACTCGGATGGCAACGGCTCGGTCAACGGTTATTTCCCCGCATCCGCCATGACCAACGCCACCTGGGCCACGGTGGTCTCCGTGCAGGTGACCCTCACGTTCACCAACCCCCTGGACAGCACCCAGCCGATCACCTCGGTGCGCGTCATCAACCTCATGAGTCACGCCTGATGAAAGCTCATCCATCGATCGGCCGTCGCCAGCGCGCCCAGAAGGGCATTGTCCTGATCACCGCCATGATCATCCTGGTGGTGACAACCGTGCTTTCTGTTGCGATGTTCCGCAACTTTGGTGTGCTGGAGCGCATGTCGGGCAGCAGCATGGAAAAGCAGCGCACTTTCAATGTGGCCCAGAACACTCTTCAATATGCCGAGTGGTGGGTCAGCCAGGGCAATGGCGGAGCCGGATCGAGTTGCTCGTCCCTGTTGAGCGCTGATGCCAGCCCGCCCACAACCCAGGTGTGCAGCAATGGCCTGCTCAGCACTGCGGCCACCAGCACTCAGGCCCAGGTGTCTGCGGTGCCCTGGAAGACCTCAGGGGGCACTGATCTGGGCGTGGCCTACACCCCACCCAACCTGACCGTCTCGAGCACGCCGGGTGGTGGGGCTGTGGCCATCAAGCCCCGTTTTTATGTGAGTCCGCTGGGCACCGATCCGAGCGGGATCGTACAGCTCTATCAGGTCAGTGCCATGGCCGAGGGCGCTACCGCTGACACGATTGCCGTTGTGCAAAGTGTCTTCGGTGTCAAAAGCAATGTGGTCGATGCAGGAGGCCTGTGATGAAGACAAACACATATCGCCAATGGCTGTCGGGCTTGCTTGTGGCGGGCTTGCTGTTCAGCGTGGCAGCCCATGCGCAGAACGTGATTGTCCAGGACAACTTCACCGGGGCCACGGCCTCGCAGAACTGGCTGGTCTTCGACGGTGCCTGCCTCACGGCTGGCAATGGCTCGGGCTCCATACCTGCCTGTTATGGCAACAGCTACTACAGCGGCGTGACGCTCTCGGGGGGGCAGACTGGCACGTTGCCCGACACCACGGGCAACGGTGCGCTGCGTTTCACCAACAACACTAACAACGAGACGGGTGCGATCGTCTCCAATTTCACTTTCCCGTCAGGCAGCGGCATTGCCGTCACCTTCTCTACAGTCACCTATGGCGGCACTGGGGCTGACGGCATTAGCTTCTTTCTCATGGATGGCTCGTTGACGCCCAGTGCCGTGGGTGGTCTCGGGGGGAGCCTGGGTTACTCGTGTTCCAACGTCAACAGCAAGTACAACGGCCTGGTCGGCGCCTACATCGGCCTGGGCATCGACGAGTACGGCAACTTCCTCAATGCCGGTGACAACGCCTCGACCGGCAACGGCTTCCAGGCGGGGCGTATCGGCCTGCGTGGTTCGGGCAACACGGCGTGGAGTTGGCTCAATGCCAATTACCCCAATTGGTACCCCTCCAGCCTGTCCAGCAGCAACCAGCAGACGGCCGTGCAGACGACCTGCAGCAGCGGCTACCTCTGGGATTTCTCAAAAAGTGTCTACAACCCGACCAAGAAGACCCAGATCACCTACAACTACAACCTGATCACTGGGGGCTATGTGACCTTGCCCTCGAACACGCCGCTCTACACCAACGCGACCACCCGCCCCAGTGCGGTGCCCATCACCTACCAGCTCAAGATCACCCAGGACAGCCTGCTCAGCCTGTCCTACAGCTACAACGGCGGGGTGTACCAGCCGGTGTTGACCAACCAGTCGATTGCCAGCGCTAACGGCACACTGCCCAGCACTTTCCGATTCGGATTCTCGGGTTCCACCGGGGGATCGAACAACATTCATGAAGTGACCTGCTTCCAGGCGGCACCCGCCTCGCAGTCGGCTAGTTCCTCAGGCATCAACACCCAGCAGACGGGACAGGTCAAGACTGGCACGCAGGTTTATCTGGCCTACTACCACACCAACAACTGGTGGGGTCAGATGACCTCTCAGAACCTGGTCTACAACAGCAGCACCGATTCGGTCAGCATCGCCTCGGTCGCCAACTGGGATGCGTCGTGCGTGCTCACCGGCGGCACCTGTACGGCCACCGGGAGCACCAACACCGCCCAGGGTTCTTCGGCTCGCAACATCCTGACCTGGAGCGGCAGCGCTGGAATCCCCTTCCAATGGAACAGCCTGAGCTCCAGCCAGCAGACGGCGCTGACCCAAGGCGACAGCACGGCCAATGCCAATCGGCTCAATTTCCTGCGTGGCGACCGCAGCAACGAGTTAACCACCAGTGGCACCGGCCTGTACCGCCAACGCACCAGCGTGCTGGCCGACATCCAGGACTCGGCCCCCGCATGGGTGGGCCCTCCGGCTGCACCCTATGCCGACACCTGGTCGGACAAGCTAAACGCCTCGGGGTCCCTGCCCGAAAATACCACGGGTGTGCAGAGCTACTCCAGCTTCAAGACCGCTGCCGCCACGCGGCAGAACGTGGTCTATGTGGGGGCCAACGATGGTCTGATGCATGGCTTCCGATCGGGCTCTTACGACAGCAGCGGCAACTATGTCAACAACAGCACCACACCCAACGATGGCCAGGAGGTGCTTGCCTACATGCCTGCGGCCGTGCTTAGCAGCATCCACAGCACCACGGCTGCGCTCGACTACAGCAACACCCAGTACGCGCATGCCTTCAATGTGAATGGCAGCGGTTACACCGGCGACCTGTACTACAACAGCGCCTGGCACACTTGGCTGGTCGGCGGGTTGGGCGCGGGCGGGCAGGGCTTCTACGCCCTGGATGTCACCGACCCCACGCAGTTCAGCGAAAGCAATGCCAGCAGCCTGGTGATCGGTGACTGGACCAACTCCAGTATCAGTTGCAGTAACGTGAGCAACTGCGGCAACTACCTGGGTTATACCTTCGGCACGCCACAGATCCGGCGCTTTCACAATGGCCAGTGGGGCTTTGTGCTGGGCAACGGATTCAACAGCAGCAATGGCACTGCCGGCATTTTCGTGGTGCTGGTCAGCCCCAGCACCGGCGCCAAGACGGTCTATTACTTCGACACGGGCAGTGGTTCCAGCAGCGCCAAAAATGGCATTGCCTATGTCACGCCGGCTGATCTCGATGGGGACCACATCATCGATTACGTGTATGCCGGCGATGTCAAAGGCAACATCTGGCGTTTTGACATGACCAGCTCGACACCCTCGAGTTGGGCCGTGTCCAAGTTCGGTCGCTCGACGGCCACCGCCCTCTTTAGCACCCCCAGCGCGCAGCCGATCACGACCAAGCCTGTGGTCGCCATCGTGCCGGCCCTGTCTGGTAATCCGCGAGTGATCGTGTCGTTCGGCACCGGCAATAAGACGCCCCAGACCACGAGTTCGGCCGCCGTCTATGCCAGCGGCACCCAGAGCTTGTATGGCATCTGGGACTGGGACATGAGCGGTTGGAACGGCAAGGCTGGCTCCACGGCCCAGATGAACAGCCTGGCAGGCCCGGTGACGCTGAGCACCACCAATCTGCAGGTGCAGACGGTCTCCCTGATCAGTAGCACCAGCTACCGCACGGTGTCCAGTACCAAGGTGTGCTGGCAGGGCGCCAGCGACTGCAGTTCCGGCAACAACAAGTACGGCTGGTACCTGAACCTGCCCACCACCAACGAGCAGGTGGTCTACAGCCCAGTCCTGTATCAGGGTGCCCTGATCGTGAACACCACTATTCCGGCAAACAACACGCCGCTGAACTGTGCCAGCAACCTTGATTCGGGCTGGACCATGGCGATCTCCATGGGCTCGGGGGGCTCGTTCGTCCAGTCCTTTTTTGCGGACAGCACGGGCAAGTTCGTGAACTATGCTGGTGTGGTCGTGAGCGGCCTGCAACTCTCCGCCGTGGGTAGCCCCTCTGTGGTGACAGCGGGCCCCAGTGGCGGCACCAAGACTCCTTACATCGTCAACCAGACCAGCTCTGGCACCGGCGACGTGCGCAAGATCAACCCCCCGGGCGGCACCACCGGCGCTCGGGTCACCTGGCAACAAATCCGGTAATGAGCACGATGCCCCCTTCACCCGAGAGAACCATGCCCCATCGAAACACCCACCGCTCTATGATTGCCGGCTTCACCCTGATTGAGCTGATGATTGCCGTCGCCATTGTTGGCATCCTCACGGCAGTGGCCTTGCCCGCCTACCAGAAGCAGATCCTCAAGTCTCGCCGCACCGACGCCAAGACGGCTCTGTTGGACTTGGCTTCGCGCGAAGAGCGCTACATGAGCACCAATCAAGCCTATGCCAGCAACGGTACCCTGCTGGGTTTTAGCAGTGACTTTCCCGTTAGCGTGCCCTCGGGCAGTGCCGCCACCTACACACTCAGCGTGACCTTGAGCAATAGCAATGGCAGCTACACCCTGACGGCCACCCCGACGGGCAACCAGACCCAGGACACCTGTGGCTCTTACACCCTGACCAGCCTGGGCGTTCAGGGAATCAGCGGGGGCAGCATGAGCGCCGCGGACTGTTGGAAGTGACCTAGCGAACGGTTGGAACCAATGATCGCTAAGTGGCCCTGATGAGCACGAGTCGGTACCTTTGGTGATCTTGCGCTAAAGATGTTGTGTTCAAAAGTGCTGCGGATCCGATAACTGCGTTGCGGCGTCTGCAGTCCATCGGGGCATGTAGAGGCAACATGACCTCGGCCTGAACCTGTCGACAGGCCGCACAAGTAAAGCGCAAATTCTCGACGAGATGGAAGCGATGGTGCCCTGCGCGAACTGACGGTGCTGATTGAAACTGCGGCACCGCGCAATCCTACGGGCCGGCCACAGTTTGGCCACGAGCTCATGATGCGTCTGTGGCATCGAAGTAGCGAACGAAGCAGTAAGCTTACCCAAGTTCCAGGCATTGGTCCGCTCCCGGCGAGCGCGTTGGTGGTCTCCATTGGGGATGTGAAGAACTTCGATGGATGTCGGCACCTTACGTATGCGGTCAATAAACCCCGCCCTTTGCACCACCTGCACAAGCTGAGAGGCTACGTTCCCATGTAGGTTACGTGGGAACGTGATGTCAGAGTGGATTTCAGATTTGGCGCAGCGCCTTGTCGTCAGCCGTAAAAGAGATGGTCGCTGCGTCTATGACGAGCAAGCCAAACGTGAGTTGATCCTGGCCTGTCAGCAGCCAGGAATCTCTGTGTCCAAGGTGGCCCGCCAATGCGGGATCAACTCCAATCAACTCAGTGGCTGGATTCGGCGCCACGAACGCGAGGCCAACGATTGCGCCAAGCCAATTCCAGTCAACCAGGTCACCATTGAACCTGTGCCGGAAGCAGCGTCGGTGCTGCCAGCCTTCATCCCTGTGAAGGTTACTCCGAAGCAGACGCTGAGCAACTTGGTTGGCAATTCAACATTCGCCATTCAAGCCACGTTGCCCAATGGCGTACTGGTCGATCTCCACGAGATTGAAGCCCAGCAACTGGGCGTTGTGATCGAGACGTTGGGGAGGTTGCGATGTTCCGCTTCGACGAAGGATTGAAGGTCTATTTGCATCGCGATCCCGTGGACTTCCGCTTGAACATCAATGGTCTGACCGTTTTGGTGGAGCAGGCGCTGGGCCTGGATCCGTTTGCCCGATGCGTCTACGTGTTCAGCAATCGCAAGCGCGACCGAGTCAAGGTCTTGGGTTGGGATCGCAACGGCTTCTGGCTGCTCCTCAAACGCCTTGAGAAGGACCGATTCATCTGGCCATCGGCCAATGCGGTGCCCACGCTGACGGTCGAGCAACTGCACTGGTTGCTCGAGGGCATCGACATCGCCGTGGTGCAACGCCACGCACAAATTCGCTACGCCAGCGTGGCGTGAAGGAACAATGATGGGACATGTCAATCCAAGCTGCCGTGTCCTCTGTTGCCGCCATCACTGCCGAAGAACTCGCCGCACTCATTGCTGAGCGTGACGCGCTTGCTGGTGCACTGCGGGTGGCCACCACCGAGCGGGACCTGGCCCTGGAACGGCTCCGCGCTCTGCAGCGCCAACTGTTTGCGGCGAAGAGTGAGGCCCGCAGTACCGATCAGAAGGACCTGTTTCTCAACGAGGCCGAGGCCCTCGCACCTACTGACCAAACGGCGCCGGCGCAAGCCGAGCCAGAGGAGTCGACCCCGGTTACCGGCCACCAGCGCAAGAAGCCCGGCCGCAAGCCGCTGGACCCAGCACTGCCACGCGAGATCGTGCGCCACGAGCTGCCAGAGTCCGAGCGAATCTGTGCCCATGACGGTCATGCGCTGGTGGAGATCGGTGCGGACGTGAGCGAACAACTTGACGTCATCCCCGAGCAGGTGCGGGTGCTCCAGCACCACCGCATCAAGTACGCCTGCCCCTGCTGTGACCAGAGCCTGAAGGTCACACCAGCGCCGTCACGCATCATCCCGCGCGGGTTGCTCTCGGAGCAAGCCCAGGCCTGGGTCATCACCGGCAAGTACCAGTTCGGCATGCCGCTGTACCGCACCGCGGCCTTGTTGCGTCGATTCGGTGGTGACTTGGCAAGCAACACCTTGGCCGCAGGGGGCGTACGCATCGGTCAAGCCGTGCAGCCGGTGATCAACTTGCTGCGCGATCACCTGCTGGACTCGGATCTGATCTACGGCGACGAGACAACGGTACAGGTGCTCAAGGAGCCTGGACGCAAGGCTCAGACCAAGAGCTACATGTGGGCCCAGATGAATGGTGACGGGCGGCCGGTGCGATTGTTCGCCTATGCACCCGGGCGCGGCGCTGTGCATGCCGAGAAGCTGTATGCCGGAATCCGAACTGGCGCCACGCTCATCACCGACGGCTACGAGGTCTACAACGGCATTGCAAAGACGGGCAAGCTCACGCATCTGGGGTGCTGGGTCCACGCGAGGCGCCCCTTCATTAAGGCGGAGGAAGCCATTCCGAAAGCGGCTCGCTCACCCGATCAGCTTGCCAGTCGATTCGTGCGGCTCATTGGCAAGCTGTACAGGGCAGAAAGTGCAGCCAAGGATTGGACGCCGACCAGGAGGCTGCGCCTGCGCTCACGTTACAGCGCGAGGATCGTGAGTGAAATTGAGCAACTGCTGCTCACGCACCTGCACGCAGTGGCGCCATCGAGCCTATTGGGCGAAGCCCTGCACTACCTGCACGGGCAGTGGCCCAAGCTCATCCGCTTCCTGGAAAACGGTAACTGGCCGTTGGACTCCAACCCAGTGGAAAACGCAATCCGACCCTTCGTGGTGGGGCGGAGGAGCTGGTTGTTCGCAGATACCGTGGGCGGTGCCAACGCCAGCGCCAATCTGTACTCGCTGATCGAGACAGCGAAGGCCAACGGCATCGACCCGTATCACTACCTCGTCGCGCTGTTCAAGCGCCTGCCTCTGGCGCAGACCGTGGATGACTACGAGGCTTTGTTGCCCTGGAACATTGGTTTGGAATCCAAGTAGGCCAACAGGTCGGGCAGGGCTTGCGCCCACCACGCAAGTGCGTGGTTTATTGAGCGCTTACCACCTTACGGCGTTGCTGGGCTTGGTGCCCAAGCAGCAGTAGTCCGGTGGCGAGTCGAACTTGTTTGGCATGAGCAAGCGTGGAGAAGCATCCGAGTCGGACTGCGCCGAGGCGATCACCTTGTCACGCTGTATTGGCTCGTGGCTACAACCGAGCGGTCCACTCGACGTAACTGTCGAACGGGGCAGGCATGGACATCAAGTGGCATGTTTCCACGGAACCGGGTCAACTCCAGTGAGCGTGTGCCGGAAGGCTTCGTTCGGCCATCTGCTTGTGGCTTAGATGAACTTTGGGATGTATCAGTGTTGATTTCCATGCAATCCGAACCCACCAATTCCATCTCGATCTGACCCACCCTGTTGCGTGAACTTGAAGCTCACGTTGTGGATAAGTTCTTGGCGTTCCTTTCCTTTTTAGATTGGGGTTGCTGGGCAGAACTGTTCTTGAATCGGTAGCTGCCCGTTCCGGGCTTGCCGATGATCAGCGCGTTGGCCCCTTCAGCGATGAACTTGAGGGTGTGCAATTCGAAGCAGGCTTGGCGTGGAAGTTTGGGGTTAAAGCGCCAATCGAGGTCGGCCAGAGTCGCTCTCTCGCTCAGACCCGAGCGTTTGAAGCGGCGCTCCATCAGGCGAGAGCGGCGCCGGTCGAGTTCGTCTTGCAGCACGGCGGCAAAGGTTTCAAGAAAGGGTTGCTGGGCCGCCTGGGCCTGCATGACGCGGGTGGACAGGGTCTCGGCAATGCCCGACAGGCGCAACTCGCGCAGGGCGCGTTCAATCTCGTTCATGTTCATGGCTGGGTGCTTTCTTGGCTGAGCGGGGCCGAGGTGGTGGTGCTGACTGCCTGGGCAAACAGGTCCGCGTATTCGTCAGCGCTGCGGATGAGTTCGTGGTGTTGGATGAACAAGTCGGCCTGAGGTGATGCAGGTTCAGGCGTGGGCGTTGATGCGGTTTGCAGATCGGCCAAAGCCTTGACCACCAGTTGCTCGGTCAGCGCCTTGACATGGCCATAGCTGGTGACGCCTTGCTCCATGGCGGCCGCGCAGGCCGCATCGATGAAGTGGTGGGGGTAGCGCTTGGCCAGGTTCACGATGCCCCACAGCTTGCGTTGACCCACTCGGCCCTCAATGGCAAACAGCATCTGGCACAACCGATCGGCCTGAGCACCGATGGCACGCGCCTGGGCCAGGATGAGGCGGGTCTCGCGCGAGGGGTTGAACACCCGCTCGGCCATGGGCAGCACCACGGTGCCAGGACGATCCACCCTGGCGTGGGTGCGCAGCAAGGCCTGGGTGCCCAGCTCCCGAATCTCAATGCGACGCTCGAACAGGCGCACCAACACCTTGGAGCCGATGCGGGCCGGGCGGGCTGCGTAGCTGCTGTGATCAACACGGATGCAGCTGTCGTCGCACACGGTGCGCTGCACCTCGGTGAAGTACTGCATGGTGCTGGCCGGCAGGGCTTGCAGGTGAGCGCGCTCCTCCTCGAACATGGCCTGCACCTGACGGCGTTCGGCACCGTGTATACGCGAAGCCGCCCACTTGCTCTCCCAGTGCTCCAAGAACGCGTTCTGCTCTTGCAGGGTCTCAAAGCGGCGACCCTTGAGGGCTGTGGCCTGGGTGTGCTGAATCGCGTTCTCTACCGTGCCTTTACGGTTGGGGTCGCGCACGCGGGCCGGGTCGGCCACCACCTCGTAGTGGGCCAAGGTGGCCGCGTAGACCGGGTTGAGGGCGGGCTCGTACAGGTCGGGCTTCAAGACCCCCTCCTTGAGGTTGTCGAGCACCACGTAACGGGTGGAGCCACCGAAGTACGCCCAGGCCTGTCCTCGGTTTCATAGAACTGCTTCGCAATGAACACCACTTCAAATCCACCAGCTGCTCAGCAACCTCGCACTTGTGCTTCGTGCCAATTGTGGGAAGAGCGAGAGCAAGGCTCTGAAGGCTTCAACCAAGGTCTCGGCCAGTGCTTGAACGTTCCTCAGTACCACGACGCTACAGAGGAACGTGCAGATAAGCCGGAGCCGGAGGGCTTCATGGACGGACTTGATCGCGGGCCAATCAAGCCTGAGTACCTGAGATTCAAGGCGTACGCTTTGGATGGATCGGGCTACAAGGCCGAATTGCTTGTGGCGGCCGACTTCGGATGTATCGCCCACGTGGCGAAGACGGATGAAGGCGACCCTGAGTAACGAACGGTGATGGCGGCGGTTTACCGCTCCTGAACCTCACTCTGCCCCTCGGGGCTTTACCACCCAGACGGGCAACCAATGCCCTCTGGGGCTGGGCCTGTCGCAAACCGAAAGGAACTCACATGCTGACATTTGTGACTCATCGGCCCGCAACCTTGACCCCTCCGGGGATTGGGAGTAGGCTTTCTTCCATGACACGTCCTACCTTCTTTGGTTTTTCCACCCAACAGATGGCCAAGATCGCTCAAGAAGCGATGGAGGATGCTGTTGCAGCAAATGCCAAGGCCTCGATCCCCATCACTGGGCTCGTTGATGGCCGTGTTCAGACGCTGGCCCCCACCGATCCTCGCATTCTTGCTGTTGTCTCCAAGAGCGATCTGCGCTTGGCGAAGGTGAGCGATGTCGAACGGGTCTGAGTCAACCAAGCCCACATCTCCGCCAACACTGACAGTCTTTGCAGGCCCTAACGGGTCAGGCAAGACTTCGCTCACGCGAAAGCTGATCCAACACATGGCCAACATGGGTCCGTTGGTGAACGCTGATGTGATGGCGGCGGATATGGCTGGCGCATTGGGTCAAACCAGCGCCAGCAATGAGCAAGTTCTTGAAGCGGCGCATGCTGCTGAAAGACGACGACACGAACTTCTTGAGCAAAGAAAGTCGTTTGCAACCGAAACGGTCATGTCGGATCGGAGCCGGTGGCTGAGTTTCTTCATGCGAGCAAAGGCGGCGGGCTTCCAAGTCCAGCTGATCTTTATCTCGACCGAGAATCCAGCCATCAACGTGGGTCGTGTTGCCCAGAGAGTCTCTTCTGGTGGGCATGACGTGCCCCCGGAGAAGATCATCAACCGATATCACAAGACACACGCATTTCTTCCCGAAGTGCTGGCGCTTGTCGATCAAGCCATGATCTTTGACAACAGCGCCCCCTACGGCGAACCCAAACTGGTTTTGTGCATGGGATCCGGGCATCAGTTTTATGCTGAGCTGGACGTAAGCGAAATTCCAACCTGGGCCATGACCTTGATGGTCAGCTGATCCACCACCACCCCATGACGGGCACTTGTTGCCCGTCTGGGCCGGTGCCTGTCTTCTTTCAACAGGAGCACAGGAAATGACCCAAACCACCCAGGCCCCTGCGGCCAAGACCTCCCCCGCCCTCTGCGGCAACTGCTTGAGCCCCATCGAGAACCATCCTGAAAACGGGTGCGTCGTCGGGGCCTTGTTCAAGGTGCTGCACGATCGCGGCGAGATGGAGACCAGTGAGATCCACCGCTTGCACGCCACGTGCGACGTGGACCGACTCTGGGACGAAATTGGCCTGCTGGTAGACGAGCTGGGCGATGGTGACTTCAGCGCCGCCTGATCACTTCCCTACCCTTTCAACCCTCTGAGGGATCCAGCCCTCAGAGGCTGGTACTCTCCTTTTAATCAAGGAAAAATATGCCTCTTTCACTGCGATCCGAACTGTCTCAACTCAAGCTCAATGTGAAGGTTGGGCAGGACGATACAGATGAGCGGATGACGATTGAACTCCCATGCGGGAAGGTCGTCACAATTGCTCGATCGCCTTTGGCGAAAATCAACAATCGTGACTCCTTCGACGTGTGGTTTCCTCCGTCAAAGAAGGGCATGGGCGCTGATGTCGCTCCTGGCAAATCTGCGCGTGAAGTGATTGATCTTGTGACGCGCTATGTTGCAGAGTCGGTCAAGGCATGACTCACCCAGCTTGTGTTTCACACGAAGACACACTGATTCAAGAAATGGCCACCGCCCCCGGGTTGGCGGCCGTCTAAATTGAATCTGTGCTGGCCGATGGCCACCGGGATGAGGTCATGCTGGCGATTCGTCGGGTCACTGCCGCATTCGGTGGTGTCCAGGCCGTTGCCGAGCGTGCGAAGCTCAATACCCAATCTCTGTACCGCACCCTGTCCACCGCTGGCAATCCGGAGCTGAAAAGCCTTCGAGCCCTGCTGGCGGCCATGGGTTTGCGTGTGGCCGTCACACCGCTCTGATACATCCTCTTTAACCCTCGGAGGGCACCTATTGCCCTCACGGGGCTGGTGCCATCCTTTTACCCAAAGGAATTCACCATGAACCACTCCAACGCCCTCCAGGCTTTGAAACTGCGCATCGAGGCCCTGGCCTTGCTGCAGAAAGCCGAAGCCCTCGATGGCTTGAAGCCCTACGCCGTCACTCACCAGCACCGCTTCGGTGCATCGACCTACTTCATCTGGGCATCCCATGCACCGAGCACTGAGGAGGCCTGTGCCGTTCTGGACGGCCCGTTTGAGCCGAAGCTGGAAGAGTCGCTCGACATCATGGGCTACTTCACCTTGGACGAACTCACTGGGGTGTCGATCGGCTCCCGTCTGGACAACCTGGTCGAGTTCGATGCCTCCTCTGGCTGGAAACCTGGCGAGTGGGGAACGCTCAACGGGCTTTCCTACATCGTGTGGTGGCGCTACGGCGACCCCGCCAAGGCCGAGGACACGTTTGTCCCCGTCGTGCGCACCTATGCGAGCGAGGACGAACGCCGGCAGGCGTACTCCCCCTTCGTCTTGCCAAGTCACCAGGCTGTCTGGCTGGCAACACCATCTGATGCCCTGCAGAAAAAGCAGATTCAGCTGGCGCAAGCTGGCTACCTGGTGGGGCCACGTGACCCGGCCGTCAGGCCTGGACATGCTGGCGCATTCATGGTCAAAGATCAGCAGGATTCGGATGGCTATTGCATCGTCGGCGACGACATTGATGCTCTGGTCACCGAGGCCCACGATCACCTGACCTGATCGCCATCCACAACATCATCATCCACCCGATGGGAACCACCATCGGGGAGGGCCCATCTACATTTTCAGGAGAGAAAAAATGACTTCCCAAACCAAGGCCCTCGCAGCCCAATACTCCATTGACCTTGATGATGTCGCGGAGTGGGTTGGCCTGCACTACGGGCGCGGCTTCTACACCGAGTCCGCTCCCAAAAAGCGGGAGTGGATCCTGCGCTACGCAGAGATGCACGGTCTCAAGAGCTGCACCGATAAGGTCGCCGAGGCCGGCGAACTGCTGATCCGCGCTCTGGCGGCACTGGGCACCCTCCCCGAGGGCACCAAGGCCGAGCACGAGCAGCTCATCAAGCACGCTTCGCTGGCGCTGCACCATGCGGCCCTGAGCAGCCCCCAGGTTGCCCAGAGCTTGCGAACCCATCCGCCTGAAGGCATTGACCTTCACACGGTGAATCAGGCCTGAGCCTGATCAACCCCGAGCCCCCGCGCCAGCAATGGCCGGGGGTTTTCTTTTTGGGGCGCCAGCACCCTTCCAAGGCGCTTGAACTCGAAATTCGCTCGTTATCGATTAAAAGAACCACCCTGTTGACGGATCATGGATGATGCTCGTGATGTAAGTTGAACCGATTTATGAGTACCTAATTGAACGAAATGCGCGAAGGGCTGATCTAATAACTTTAGGCAAGGGCACTTAAACACAAAAAATTGCTTACCTCATCAAAACGTCTTACGCTAAGGAATCAAGCAGTCTTCCAGGATCTGAAATGCTTCGCCAAGGGCTCAAGATGTGCATCGGTAATGCCTGTGTGCCCTTCTGTATATATGATGTTTTGAAAATCAACATCAAACAGTCTAGGATCATCATCAAGCACAATCCAATTTTTGATTTGGTAGGTGTTGACAATATGCATGATCTCCCGCCCACGCGCAGCGAGTCCATCGAATTCAGGAGTGACACCTATAACTCTTGTCGAAATTTCAATTGAAAAATAGCGTTTTAGATATTCAATTTCGGCATTGCGTCAAGTCGATGAAATTACTATATCTATGCCAGGATGAATAGTCAGTAAGTCTTCGAATTTTGGCAAAAGGGCAAAGGTCCCACTTGTCCCAGAATGAAGAACCCCATCAAAATCCAGAAAAACAACACCCAACGCAGGCAATCGCTCTAATGGCCTAGCGTTAATTCCTAACTTAGAAGTTTTTGTACTAGAAATAGGCTGCTTACCCTCCGGTCCATTGAGGCGAGACAAGAGTTGTCGGACAAAAACAATAGGCATTTTCACACCAATTTTCCACTGAGTTAAAACAAATTTGCAGATACGCATACCCAGTAGATGCGCCGATGCGAATAGAAATTCATTCTCTATCAAAGAGATGCGAATGACCAGGCAGTCTTGTCGGATCACAAGAAAGCTTTGTATATTCATCCACGTCATCAAGTTGACCGAACGTCCGTACCCCGCCGTCAGGAATGGAAACTCCAGAATCAGCCGAAATTGATTGAGTGCTTGAACTCACATCCCTTCCACGGAAAACCCTAAATGCAAGAGATACAAACCCAATAAGCACCATACAAGTCAGAGCACCGAAAAATATCAAATCACCCATAAACAAAGTCCACCAATCGATTGAATAAAAAGTACCCTACCCCTAATTGTAGAACATTACCTCCTATTGAGGTAATGCTGCCTGACAATAGTTCCAAAATTCAAGTCGATTTTCTTGATTCGTTCTAACACAATCTGCCGCGCAAGAATCTGAAGATCATCGCCAGAATCTGGCAGTGAAGAATGAACAAAATCGACAATCACAGCAACCGATCTGGCTTTGACCAGTTGAGGTCGCCATCCGTCACCTAAGCGACCAGCCTTGGCAACTCTCTCTGCCGCCTCAAATGGCATCACATCCTGTCCTGACGCCCATTTCTTGAGCCTGCCATAGGCAATTTCGGAATCAGAAGGGGATGACTCACGAAAAATGAATTTATGCAATTCAACAAGCGACTTAGCGGAGGCTGACTTCTGGACCATCGATAGCCAGTTGCCAATTGCATGCCGCTTGGGATCTGCAATTTCAAACAACTCTGAAACGAGATTCGCGCCAGACAGTGAGGTGAATATTGGAAAATAACACAGACAACAAACCATCACCAAGGCTTTCAAAAGACGCTCAGCAAAAATGAATTCGGATTGACGTATACCAGCCCCGTTTTCCGTCCACCACTGCGCGACATCATCCACGATGTTATGGCCGCAACATTTGCACCGAATTTCAGTGCGATGCATCCCAATTGCGAAGGATGCAGGAAGTGCCTCAATTGCCTGGAATATATTTAAAAGGTTGACAAGCAATGGGCCATCAGGAGCGGTGCCGCCAAGGCCTCTGAGAAGGTCAACGTCCAATCTGGACACACTCCCAATCGACTTTAGAGTTATCTCGCTGGCTTTATGCTTGCCTCTTACATGATTTTCAAAGTTCTTGAACTGACCACCCAAGGCATCTCTCAAATAGGCCTGATGACTTACGGCATCAGTCACGAGTCTGACCATGAACTCGGGATGTGGTGGACTGAAAAGACCCGGGGTCAGATCCAGAAACTTGCCATAGGTGCCAAGCTCTCGCTGAACAGCAACCGGCTCAAAGGGAGATATGAACGAGCCTGACTGTTGCACGGCGGAGGATGTCGTTTTCGAATGATGCTGGCGCGCTAAGTTTTCCATGTTGCGGTACCAAAGGGGTCACCTGGCCGGGGAGGATATCGCCTGTCCCCCGGGACGATTTCAAATCAACTTCATAGGAAATGACATGACAAATTTCGAACTGAACGCATCCCGTGGCCCCGTGCCGAATGGGCCCAGCCAAGTTCCTGGGCACCCCTCGGGTGGTGGCCGTGGCAATCACCCACCTGCAGGTAAGGGGCGTTGAAGCAGTGACGGGGCATCAATGTTTGGTGCCTCATTCCCAAACGCGCAAAGCACCAGGACGCTCGCGATGACCGCCTTCCAGTTTCCCATCCACTCTCTCCCTTTATATGGGGGAAGTCTAAGCGCTCAGGCCTGGGTCGAGTCAGGGGCACCAATGGGACTCGTGCTCGGTCAAAGGGTACGACTTTTGGAAAACCCGTACCCCGGTGGTTTTCACGGCCTTGAGCACGACAAGAGCGGATCCACCACCACACAATCACCTCAGATGACATATCAAATAACGAACCCAACTTCCTCGGCTCCCGTGCACGCCAAGTTGCTGGCCATCGTGGCCGTCGCGCAAACCAACCGGGTGCTCTGTCAGCAGCCAGGATGCCAGCACAGTGTTTACGCTGCCATTCACGTGGTGGACGAAGGAGGCCAATTGCTGGCGCTGGGATCGAGCTGCTTTGCGAAGCGATACGGATCTGCAAAGGCTCTTGGCCAGCCGCTGCATGCTGGCGCCTCAGGGTCTGGGCGCCGACTGACAGACGAAGAGCGCCAGCTGCTGATCGACAACACAGCAGAGCTGATCGAGCGCTTCAAGGTCCAGGCAGCGCAGGCAAGGGCCGAAGCCGTCGCCAAGCTGCGGGCGCTGCGCGCTCATGCAGCTGGCCAGCACCGGGGCCAGCCCAAAATGGGTTTCCTTGAGCGCATGGAGAAGCTTTCCCAGACCAGAGAGCAGCCCAGCAAGCCCCAAGAAAGGCCCCTGGCCGCTCCCAATCGACCTTGGCCATGGCAGCACACCAGAAACTTCTCCGTGGCGGTTTTACGCTCGCCTGAGGGCCAACACTGGGTGCGCGTCCAGGCCCAGGACGGAAGCCAAAAGCTGGCGCCATGGCCGGTCTTCGAGGGGTGGGAGAAGGCCCTCCCTCCTGAGTGCGGCATGCCCGACCTTGAGCTACAGGCCTACTCGACATCAAACATCGTTCTTGCCATCACCACACTGCGGTCAAAGGGGTTTTCAGAACCTATTGTGGGCACCTGGCCCCACGTGCGCCCACGATAAAACCCACCACCGCCAATCGCCTTTCTCGTCCTGAATCCATGCCCTCTCCTCTCAGCTCGTCCACCAACGAGCATCTCGGCGACGTTCTCCCGCCCTCATCGCCGTGGGCGGTGGTCCTCTTGCGTCCCCCAGGCTTTTTCGAGAGGCCCGAGCACTTCTCCTTGATCCAAGCGGCCCGAGCCTTCTGGCACTTGCGGGTCAGGACTTGGGCCGTGTACGCGGCGATTTCGACCTGATTCTTGAGGCCGACAAAGATGTACTTGCCGACATTGAAAATGCCCTGGCTGCGCTTGGGCAGCTCGGCATCCTCCTTGGGCACCATGCTCGCGATCAGCATCCTGCAGCCGAAGGCGTTTGCGACCAATCCAGCCAGCGCCGCTTCCCACTTGGAGGGCTTGTTGCGCGCCATCGTTCGGCTGGCCGTCTGGGCCTCGCCAATGTCTGCCTGCGTGATCGCCTCTGCAGTCAACCCGTGCTTGCTCATGAGCGCGTGGGCCTGACGCATGGCTGTGGCGGCCTCATTGGGGTTGTCAGAGGTGGCCAGGGCCAAGCACTTTTTGATCTTGGCCAGAATTTTCGGGTCGAGTTCAGAGCTGCTCAAGGGTGGACTTTCAAGCGGTGGGGGGCGAAGGTATGTCTACGGCGATCGGCCATCACTGCGAACGGTTGGCCGGGGAACCAGCTGGCGCCTGGCCCTGGTCGTTTGCGGCGCCAGCCGTGGCCATTGAACCGAGGATCTGTGCGGTGTGAGCGCGCATCTGGGCCAAGAAGACCCGGAAGTCAGCCTCGTCAGGAAACCGGGTCTTGAACAAGGCGACAAACTCGTCGCGGCTCATCCCGGTAGCAGCCCCGGACATCGAGGCGACCATGAGGTCAGCCATGTCCTCGTACACACAACTCATTGCACCTTCTCCTCTGAAAACAGCCCCTGCGCCAGCATCTGCGCCTGTCCCTGCAAGGCATTCACGTGAGCGCTGCTGAGGCCCCCCAGAGGCTGCGCGCCATCAACCAAGGCCTTGGCCACCAGATGAGCCCAAAGCAGCCCCGCACGCTCCTGCGGCAACCCGCATTCAGCGGCGAACTCCGCCTGGCGCCCGGACATGTACTGAATCGCGGTCACCGCAGACCACCTTTGGCCGAGATCCGCTTTCAATGCTGCCAGGGCTGCAACCAAATCCGCTCCGCCCGAGGCCGAAGGATCCTCTGCCAGGGCGGCCAGCACCACGCGAGCACAGAGGCGGGCCTTGGGCAATTCCAAAGGGGCTGCAGCCCTCTGCTGGTCGATCTTGTGCTGTAGGGCTGCACTCACCATCTCTTTTCTCCCATTACAAGCCGTGCGAGGGTCAAACTGGCGCCATGGTCAGCAAGCCCACGTCCACCTGAATTCCGAAATGCTCACGCATGAGGTGACAGAAGAGCACCCATTCAGCGTGGTTGGGTGGCTCATGGGTGCAGTGCAAGCATTGGGATGCGCCCTGCAGCTGCTCCGTCACCGTCCGATGCACGTCGAGGCCGAACCGCTTTGAAAAGCGCCCCACGGTGCTTCCATCGGCGCTGTGGACCCACACTGTTTGTCCGTCCTGGCTCACCTGAACTTGATCAGGAAGCTGATCCATGGTGGGCCTCCTTTGACTCATCAAGGCTCTCCAATCCAATCCCCAATGCCTGGGAGTCAATCACCATGGCAGCGGAAGCCTCAATGTCGTTCTGGGTTATGACGCCGTACACCAGGCCCAGTCGAGCGATCACCGGCAGGCGCCCTGCCTTGCTCACGACGCCCACGGCGCCAGCACAGGTCATGCGTTCCGAATCCAATGTCTTGTGACACACGAAGGTCTGCGTGTCATCCGCCAGAAGTCCTGTGACGATCTGCTGGAGTCGGCCCTCGCGCAACTCGACGCCGGCACCGTCACGTCGAAAGGGGCAGTTAGAACAAGGGCGCTTGGTGATGGGCATTCAGAATTCCTGATTAACACTTCAACCAAGAACGGAGGCTAAACAAAAAATTGAAGGCATCATTTCATTCATTAATCGGATTTTTGCGTCAGAGCAGCATCAATAGCATCGCCAAACTTCTTGGTTTCCGATGTTAACACATGGTCTTGAGAACGATAATAATACATCAACAGACTCAAATACTCATCATCTCTAAAAAACTCATACGGAGAAATCACATACCTCTGCAAAGACAACGAAAGCAGCCACAAATGACTGCAGCGACTGATGTCACGATATGCATGCAGAACCGTACACAGCATCATCGTCTTAAACCGATCGGTAAATTTCTCACTCATCAATACATGCTTCAAAACCCGCCCTATAGCCTCTGAAGCTTCGAAGCAAATGTAAATACAAGGACCAACATCGCCATCCCTTGAAACCACATCTCCAGGCTCAACCAAATTCTCGGCCTCTCTAATCCAATCACAGGTTGTTGAGGTGATCTCATAGAGCAGATATGCCAGGGGTGTTGGAAACTCTTCAACTTCATCCCCCGGCCTAACTGCACGAGCGCGATCAACAAGGCGCCCAGCAAAAAGCGGCATGTAATGAAGCCACAAATGGTCATTCGAGCGCTGATGCAGGCCTTCAAAAACCATTATCCTGAAAAAATAAACACCAATATAGACCGGATCGTGCTTCTTGCTGGTTTCAACAAAAGTCAGCAATCTTCCATTGAGCCTTCTTACGAAAGAATCATCTTCATCGATTCGCCTAAATACAGCCTCACCTATAGACTTGTATACCCCGAACTTACCTGCAACGGCAACATCAGCACAATAAAACCGAATGAGCCTATTCTCCTCTGGCAACCTCAGCCGACGACCTTGACCTCCGGCAAAGTTATCGTTACCCATCACCTCGCTGTACAAAATACTCGAATCATTGGCAAGAAGTTCTTCAAAAAAGTTATCTTGGAATCCATCAAAAACCTGAATAGCCCGCTCCATGATTCGCAAACAGAGGTAGGGTTGCGAAATAGCCAAGCGGGCTGTGAGCTTTCTTGAAGATAACAGTCGATGCGCAACAATTCTTGCCCGACGCTTGGCCCGTTCTGATGGACCAATCACATCTGCAAGCCAGTCACGTATTGAGAACAACTGCCGGGAATACCATCTCACTGGGTCATTTCTACCCAAGGTGACCCGCCCATCATCTTCAAACGTGATGTGGAAATCACCACGAGAAGACCGAATTGCAGCGGCCAACCGGGAACGAACACCATCAGAAGACGCCAGATCCAGCACCGATTCCAAGTAGCGCTGAAGCAACTCAGAAAGCTCATCGAATTTCCCTGCGTGCAAGAGCGAAGTCGTCAACTCGTCAAAAACACCAATATTCCACTTTGTTATTTTCGAGCCGCTATTTCTGCCATAAACAAACAGCGCCAAAACAAGGCAGAGCAAATACAAGGTTGTATTTTTATCCAAAGGCCACCAGGCAGGCGTTATAGGAAAACCCGCAAAATACAAAAGAAGCGACTCAAAAACTACAAGATGGATCACCACCAGCATGGCAGCAATGAAAATCCGCTCAAACCACCGAAGACTCAACCTAAAGCCGAGCTTGGAATTAACAGGAATGACGGCCCAAACCGCAGCCAACAGCCCAAGCATTGTCAAGAGAGAACTGGTATCTACGGAGACTGGTGAATTCATAGGAATCGAAAATGTGAAGGACTGGCTATAGTCTGTAGCAACAAATTCTAGGAATGGTATTTCAGCGATGTCCACTCCGGACTTCATTCGCGAGCCGACATGCTTTATCAGCTTTCGCCTCCGCCTCCTTGTCCCCAGTCGAAATCTTCATTTGCTCCAGGCAAGACAAGGATGCATCTTCACGAACATTTCCAGGCTCCATGAAGGAAACCCAGCCATAGGTAAATCCAAGCACCAAAACAATCAGATATAAAACATACCTCATGAACCAGCCCGCCCACCTTTAGAACCAACTCAACAAACAGAAACAAATCTCAGAAGGAACTTTCACACTCATTAATCAACACGGAATCGTGCATGCCTGAATTCTTCACTCTCCAATATCTTTTGACCCAATGCGATTGAAAAAAGGTGTACAAGTCTGTATTTACTTGCATCAGAGAGAACTGATCCCCCCTTCCATTCAGCCCAGGTCGGCAGCATCCCACACAAGAGCGGATCTGCGCTAAATCGAGAGTAGAAAGAATCTAGTGCTTCCTCATGATTGGGAGTAAACACTAGATCCTCATAATCAAGAAGCCCCGCCATCAGCATGACCCCGATGACACTTTGACCGAGGAAGCCCGCGCTCGCCTCAAGAAGCGGACGACCGAGAGCCCTGCTTTTATCTCCCGAGTCAGCAAGCAGCGCGTTGAAATATCCAATTGTTATTCCAAGAATTCCGGCAATCTCGGATCTTGACAGCCCTCTTTGCCGTCCAGTCTCTTCGATGGCACCAGCCAATTGCCGAATAGATCCACGGCCATCCCCAATCGATCGAATATCTGCTTGAGACTTCGGTGATTTATTACCAATGTCATTCATATGTTGCTATGTCCCTGTTCCAAAAACGACCCATCCTAATCATTCTGATCGATCATGCACAACAAACCACCGCTCCACCCCCTCACTGGCTTGCGGCGCGTCGGGCAGATCTCTGGCGTTCACGAGTCGGGCCCCCGGCCCAAACTCCTTCAGCGTGAGCGCCTCTCGGAACTCCCGCGCAGCTGCTGCGTGAACCGACGTTTCGTACGAGCTGCTCATGGAGCACCCCTCTGGGATACTGAGTCCACCAAAGCTCGGCATGGGGGTGCCCACCGTGGCCACATCAAAGCACCAATTCAGCCTAGGAGCGCCATCACCACGGATTCGAATGACCAGGGTCTCCATGGGGTCCAGGCCCTCAATCTGACGGATCCCGAGCAGCTGATCAACATCGAGCCGACCATCTGCCCCCAGCAGCGCTGGAGATGTCAGGATCTTCGCGGAGCCCTCCAGTGACTGCACCCCCAGTTCATACCAATCAGCCAGCAAGGCGCTCACAGGGGGATCCACCACCTTCACCGCATGATCCAGCTTTGCTGGCTTCACAAAGTTTCCGAACTCGGTCGAGAACGCGTCGATCGGGCACTGCAGGATGCGCCAGTCGTTGCGAGCGTCCGGGGCCTGATTCCAGCGCTTTTGGAACTGACGTTCGTTCGAAAACCACCAGCGCATCGACTCGACCACCTGCATTGAGCCCTTCAAATCCGGCGCCAGCGCTGCCAGAAATCGATACGGCCTGCGGGTACCGACACAGAGGTAGCTCATCTCACCGCTTCTGGGATGGAAGACCAGGCCAACCGGGAACGCCAGGACGGGAAACCGCAACCTGGCTCCTGGGTTGTTGGCGGCGTCCATGACCGTCTTGAAGCGCCCCATGAGAACGTCGAACGTCTGCTTGCTCATCGGCCCTGTGAAGGATTTGATCGCTTCATGGAACTGGTCCAAACGGCCCAGCAGCTGTGACTTGCGCTCAAAGGTATCGAATGGGGACGACTTCAGCCATTCAGCAGCCCCAGGCCATTCGTGCAGCGTGGTCTCGGCCGCAGACTTCACGGTCATGGTGGCCCAACGCCGCGATTCTTCGACATACCCGGCTTTGCCGCGCGCCAGCGTGACGCGGTGCACCCACGTGTGTTCCAGCAGGCGGTCATCACGCTCTTCGTCTTTGGGGGCCATGTAGACCACGAGCTTGGCCGTGCCCGACAGCACCAAGCGCAAGGGCGCGTAGCCATGGGTACGCACGAAGGCCTCCACCTCCGCAGTTCGGGAGTCCTGCTCCATGGAGAGGTCGAACATCTGGTTCAACAGCCTTTTCCACTCGGCACCTGAGGCGCCAGCAGGAGACGGTAAGGCCTTGCCCCGGTGCGCTGAGTGCCGCCTCTACCTCGCTTAGCTTTTGCTGGGCTGCAAGCAGGCTGGACTTCAGTTCTGTCATCGAAGCCTCTTGGTCCTTGATAACGCCTTGCTGGCGCTCCACCGTTTCTTCGAGGCGATCAGCGAGCGACTGCAGTTCTTCAGATTCTTTTCTGGCCTGTTCTGCCTGCTTGGTCATGCTCTCCCGCTCTAGATTCAGTCGTGCGTCCGCACTGGCGCAGGCCCGGATCCATAAATCGTTCAGCACATTCGTGACGACCTGGTGAAGATCTTCCGGCGGCGGTGCTGTCTGAAGCTTCTTCGCTGCCTGGAGTTCGTTCCACTCGCGAAGCAATGGCGTCAACGTCGTGTAGCTACCTCCGGTTTCCATTCTGATCTTCTCGACGGTTGGCTTCTCGCCACGTTTGGCCATTTCATCAGCCGCTGCAAAAACGCTGTCTCGCTTGGACATGGTGTGTGCCCCATCTGTAATGGATGTAGTAATGGCCTGTAATGTAGTGTATTACTGCCAAAAATTACAGTGGACTTGACCTATTGACGAAGTTTTCCATTCCTGTGGATAACAAAAAGTCGGCATCGACTGTTTTCTGAAAGACTGTTAAATCTATGGATACAGAGGCGTCATCTTTGACAGGTGTTAGGAGGCCTGCGCACGAGTTATCCACCGCTCCCGCACTCGCCCGCAATTGATCGAGTCGAGGAACTTCTCTGTCAGTTGGGCCACAGCGCGTCGGCCGTCTTTGAGGACCACCAGCAGCCCGCCTTCAATGGCGTACCTTGTGGTGCCATCTGCATTGGTAAAAGATCGGCCTTCCAAAATTTGCGCCTTTTCTCTCAAGAACTCGCTGGTTTGAGAACTTTCCAGCTCTGCCGACTTTTCCTTCAAGACCTGACCAAAATCCCGATCTTTGGACAGAAGAGCTTTGATGTAGGCATACAGCTCTCGTCCATGGAGGGCCAACAGGTACTGCTTTGTTGCCTCGATCACAGTAGACAGGCGCTTGCCGGCTTTGGAGGCAAGGCCCATGAGTTGAAGGACGGCCGATGGGCGCAATGCATGCCCCCTACAGAGCCATACCAGGTCGGCTGGGATGGTCATGCCTTCATGTCGGACGAAACGGCCTTGTGAGGGGGTTCCTGCTGTCGGTATTCCCTCTAGGCTGCTCGATGTTCGGGCCGAGCTGGAGGCGCTAGCATTGTTCGCTTGATGCTGCCCAGGCGAAAACCGCAGGCCTTCCGGATGCAACTCCACCGCCTCAAGGAAAAGGTCGGTAGGCGTAAGGGGCGAACGACTGCCACGCTGGCCAGGGTTGGCAATTTGCTGGCGTTCAAAGAAACCCTTGTCTTCAAGCCACTTGATGGCTCTTTGGACTGTCTCTACGGATTTTCCGGATTCTTCCGCAATGGTGGTTCGATTCGCAAAAATCGACTTGCGTGGCGAAGAAAGGTCAATCTTCTTGATGATGCTGATGACGATCCGAATAAATCCGTCCGGGAGGTCTTTGAACGAATCTGAGTCATGCAGGCGAAACACGGCGCGCGTGATGGGTGCTGGGAAATATTTAGGCGTGAGCGTACTCATCGCAGTCTCCGAAAAAGACACGAAAGCCTTGACGAAAACCACTCGAAAACCTAATATTCGCTCGTTGATCTGCGATTTTCCGGTTGGCGCCGGTTAGGTCGTTTTGAGTGGATTCCTCAAGAATCCGGAAGAGCCCTCAGGTTTGGCGACCTGAGGGCTTTTTTGTTTTCTTACTGCTAGCTCATGGCTAACCTTTCATGCAGCATGGCCGCTTGATCAATACGGTTCTGATGTACAGATCTCTTGAGTCTCTCGCCCGCATCGGGACATTGCATTTCTCTAGCAGCACCGGGCGCAGATCTCTGGAGGGCGGGGATCGCTGGCATCAAGCGAATGACTGCTGCGAATGCCGTGCATTCTTTTGAGGCAGCGTCATCCGCACTTGCCTGCCACCCTTGTTTACGCGTGTAAACACGATCAGCCACTAGTGCATGAGCGCTCGCGTTTACACGTGTAAACACCCCTGATGGATCGGGTGTGAATAAACCTAAGCCCAGGTTTTCGCATGTTTCTTGTTTACACGCGTAAACCCCCAGGCGCAGGAATCTCTGAGTGCCCGCGTTTACTCGTGTAAACAGTGCATCCCTCACGTTGATTTCAGGGTCCCTGAGCGATGGTGCGCCTGTGATTCGGGTGCTAGTGCGACCCGGCTGAGTAACGATTGGTTTGTGTGATGTGTTTACTCGTGTAAACGCCGTGGCCTTGGCGAATCTGGTCAGCCCCGAATTGCGCATTCGATCGGTGATTGGTGGATTCGTGGTTGGCGACTGATGTGCGCATGGCGTCGCCGCATTGGCTAATCCTGAGGCAGTGTGTTTACGCGTGTAAACGGTGGTGCTGCCTGGTGTGTGTGGGGTGCTGTTTACTCGTGTAAACACGGCGCCAGTGCTGGGTTCTACGGCTGGGTGTTTACACGAGTAAACACCATCATCCAATTTGGAGTGAGTGGTGTTGGCTTGCGTCGATGATGGCGCAGTTGATCTCGCGGCTGGTTTGGTGGTGTGTTTACTCGTGTAAACACTATGCGGGTAGTGCATGGCGAGTTGGGTGTTTACGCGTGTAAACACGTTGCCGGGGTTGGTGGCTGTGACTGTGTGTTTACTCGTGTAAACACCGGGTGGGCTCGGGAGAGTTGGCTGGGTGTTTACGTGTGTAAACAGTGGGGCAGAGACGATGTGTGCGGGGTGCTGTTTACTCGTGTAAACAGTACAGAGGTCGGGGGGTGCGGCGTCCGAGCTGTTTTGCCCTTTGGGTGTAGAAAAATTAAAGTCGCCGTGATTGGGTTGATTGTGGGGAATGTGAGGGGCGGCGAAAGTTTTGGTGGGATTGAAGGAATTGGCGTCAGAAAGCACGCTGTGGAGATCGTTGATGAAAATTGGCGGCTGGCCGGAAAGTTGGCGAAAGTGGGCCTCAAATGTGCCAGTGCCCCTGTCGCTTTCGCGAATCAGGGGCACTGTTGCAGTCTGACGTGACGTGAAGGTCACGGGTTGTTCTCCTCGTTGGCCTGGGGTTCTTTGCCCTGCTTGTCGTCGGCGATTTCTGCAGCTGGTGGCGCGTCGATTGCGACGGTGCTCAAAAGCTTTTCAAGTTCGGATGCGAAAAGGTCACGCTTTTCGGGGGCCACTTGCATTGAAACCTCAAATGTGTCGCCACGTTGTTTGTAAACGCCGTTGGCATACCGGAGGTACTTTTGAGTAGGCGGCTGCGTGCTCTTTGTAGGATGAAGCACAGCCTGAGTCTGGTTGAGCAGCCACTTCAGAGGCAGATCCTCTGCTGCGAATTTGATCGCTACGGCCAGTGCTTTTCGAACGCCAGCCTTTTCGTAGATGCGACTGATCTCGTAGGTGGCCTTGTATGAAAACTTCCTCGGATTCTCCGTGATGATTGAATGAACTTCATCGGGAAGCTTGTGGAAGGCCAGGAACATGGTCAGTGCTGTCTTCGAAATGCCCACGCGCTCGGCCACGCTTGTCTGAGACTCACCCTCGGCAAGGAGCTTGGCGTAAAACATCCCTCTGTCATAGTCACTGGCCGCCTCACGACCCTCGTTGGACTCGTATCCGAACCACCCAGCCTGAAGCGGTGTCATGTCCAGGTAGACCTGTGCACGAAGGCGCGGAAGCGCTTGGTGAAGTTGGCAGGACTGCACGCGCGTCCAGCCGTCCGCGATCATGAATCGACCAGCGTCAACAGGGTGCGGGATGACATGGATGGGATCATGTTGCCCCTGAGTCCGAAGTTCCTCGGCTCTTGTGAGCAACATTTCCGATGTGTAGATCTCTCGCGGTGCGAATGGATTCGCATCAATGAGCGACACATCAATCAGCTGTTCATAGAACTTGTGCGGGCCAACGCTGCGAAGATTCGCATCATTGTTTGAATGATTCTCAGTTGCATTGACTGGGCTGAGAAACGGCGCGTGCGCACGTTGTGCGGGCAATGCCGGATCGGACTTGATCGGATTCGGTTGAGGTGCGTCAGCCGACTCCGAAGTAGGAGGGGTCGCAAGTGGCGCAATGGCACCCTTGGAGATAAGTCCAGAAAGTTTGATAGGTTGACGAGCAGCCATAGTGATCCTTAGGCCATCCGAATGCCAAAGCTGGTGATGAGGCTCTTCGAAACTTCGAACATTGCGCTCGATCCAGAAGAGGAGGGTTCCAGCTCGACAAGAGGAGCCGGGAGTTTGTTGGTTGGGTTGATCTGCCTGGCAAAACCAGAGTATTGCGGGATGATCGTGTCGTTGAGCATCGACCCATACTTGGCGTACAGGAAACTCATTGAGTCTCGGACGTGCTTAAGAGACGGGTGATATTTGTTGATGACAACCTCCATGCCAACAATGGCATGGGTCAGCGCTTTGATCTCTTCAAGGTTGCTCGCCAACGAGTCCAGCGCACGCAAGCAGCTACCTTCTGGTTCGACTACGGTCAGCACCTTTCCGGCCTGGCGAGCTGCGTATGTGAATGCCAAGCCAATGGGTGTTGTGCCAGGTGCTGTATCAACAACGATGGCGTCGTAGCGTTGACCAAGAAACGAGGAATTGCGAGAGAAAAATAGCTCCGCACGGGAATGCGAACTCATCGCAGTTACCAACGATGCATCGGCTTCAGCCAGCGTGATGTCGGCAGGAATTAGGTCAAGGAAGCCGCCTTCATAGATCTGCTTGATAGCAGAAGGAAGGTTCTCGTCCGGGGTGTTTGTACTCAGCTTCAGGAAGTCACCAATGTGGGTGAGATTGCTGTCGTAAGCGGATGTCTCGATCCCGAGCAAATTACTAGCCGAGGCCTGCGGATCTGCGTCGATCACCAGGATGCGATAGCCCATCATCGCCAGACTTGCTGCGACATTGACTGCAACGCTGGTTTTGCCAACGCCACCCTTTGTCATGCGGGTCACGATGACCGGCGGCAATTTGGCCGTGTCTGTGATCGAAATTTGATCACGGTCAGGAACAGGCAAGTCCTGGGAGCGGAACCACACTGCGCGCATGTCACTGGGGGTGTAGCGCATGTGATGTTGTCCAGCTGGCTTGTCACGTCCCACCAGTTCCAGCAACTTCTTTGGGGTCAGGTTCAGACCGCAAAGTTGGGTTGCGACTGAGGTTTTGAATTCGATAGGACGTGTCATGCTGAGGGCCGAGACTGTGGATGGCAGCGAAGATACAGCACGGATAGAACTTTGACAAGTTTTTTTGAAAAAAGCAGATAAAAAGTATCCGCAGCAAAGAAGACTTCAGAAGATTGCGGCCGGATGTGCCGATCACGACTTGCGAAGCGCTGTCCTCGCGGTGAGTTCGGTCAGCACCAGCTAGCAAATTGTAAAAATTGTGAAACCCAAGAATTGGGCGAGAAACTTCGTTCTAGTGAGGCATTCGCAGAAAAGTGCTCCCTACTGGTTGACACTGTAATTAAATACAGTTAACTGGGGGTTGGGTTCTCCGGTGTCGTGCGTCGGGTCGTCTCTGAGCACCCAGGACCGCGACGGCATCGGTATACACAGAGCGTGATTGCAATCCTGGCAATGCTGATGTGAAAGACGATGCATGAAGATCAAAGCAGATGGCAGCAGAATTGCAATCAATTCAGTAATTGAATTGTGCAAATAATTCACAAATGCGAAATTTGAGGTGGGCAACAATTCGATTGAGGCCAAGAAACTGATTTGCCTATAATGGAGCGAGCCCCAGTCAGGAATTGCAATGGAAGACTATCGAAGCCTCAAAGAACAATACGATGCCTTGCGCGAAAAAGTTGCGGCTGCACGGCATGCTTTGCTCGCCACCGTAATTGCGGAAATGCAAACAAAAATTGAGGAATTCGATATTTCGCCTGAAGAACTGTTTCCCAATCTGAAGATGGCTCGCAAGGGCACAGGCGAGACATCGCCTCGCCGGCCTCCGCGCAAAGATCGCGTCATGAAGTATCGAAATCCTGCAACCGGTGAGGAGTGGTCTGGTGGGCCAGGACGCAAGCCCAAGTGGGTGTTGGCGATCGAGGGCAGGGGTGAGAGCATTGAGACCTACCGGATCAAGCAAGCGCCATAAGTCACTTTCAAGCATCAAGGCCCTAAGGGGCCTTTCTTGTTTGTGGACCCCATTGTTTGGAAATTTCTGCGAAATGCGACGTAAACACGAACTTTTACGGCAAATTTGCTGAAAGTCAGTTGCTATTCTCACTGCATCAAACGTGTTGTGAGGAGAGCAAAAAGTGTGGCTGTACGACGGAAGGCCGGAGGAAATGGAATTGGTTGTCAGGGACGCCAATTCAGACGAAGGGGGCTACGTTGTGCTGCTCCAACTGGCAAGTGGCGCGATTCGAATCCTTGGCACCAGATACCCGGTCAAGTACATCGGCAGTTGGAGGACAAGCACGCAACGGCACGATGGATCGGGTCTGACGAGGGTGCTGATCTCCAAGCCTCACCCTCGCTACGAAAAGATCAAGCGCTTGCTGGCCAACAGCATGGTGCCAGCATCTGAGAACGAGCCAGCTTGCGAAGTGACTGTTGAGTCCATCATGAGCAAGGCTGCGCATTTGTTCTCCATCGCGCCAGCTAGTAATTCCAATTTGGCCGCCGCATCAACCCAGATCAGCAAATAGGTATGGCCAAGGATCTGTTCGACTTCGACAACCCTTGGCGGCCCATCTATGAAGGGCGCCAAGCGGCCTCTTGGCTCATGGGTACTGTGGGATGCGTGGCCACGGCAACGTGGCTGCCCCCGCCGACGAGCTTCGGCATGATCACGGCCTCGGCCTGCGGCCTGGTCGGTATGTGGCGGACCTACACAGCCTGGGAAAGGGCGTCAGACAAGTGGCGTACAGGCTTGGCTGAAAAGGAGTTCACGACCATCCCCGAGATGCAGAAGATCACAGAGACCTTCAAGAAGAAGGGAGAGATGTGGCTTGGCAAGGGCTTTCATTGGACCGACATCGAAGCCAACAAGATGCACAACCTGATGGGGGCCGGCGTGGCGAAAGTCCTCGGAAAGGATGGGCTGCATGCCAATGGGAGCTTTTGGCTTCATGGCTTGGCCAAAGAGGAACACATAGGCGCCGCGTTGGAACTGCTCGAAGGTCACACCCTGATCGTTGGGTCTACCGGCGTGGGCAAAACACGACTCTTTGACTTGTTGATCGCTCAATGCATCCTGCGGGGAGAAGCCGTGTTCATCATCGATCCCAAAGGGGATCATGGCCTGGCCAACAACGCCCGTAGGGTATGCGAAGCCATGGGCCAACCAGAGCGATTCGTCTACTTCAATCCAGCCCACCCAACGAAGTCGGCCTGCATTGACCCCCTGCGCAACTTCAACCGCAAGACCGAACTCGCATCCCGTGTCTCTGCCTTGATCCCGTCTGAGACGGGGACCGATGCATTCGTGGCCTTCGGCTGGAAGGTTCTGCAAGACATCTGCGGCGGCTTGCTCGCCACAGGCGAGCGTCCCAACCTGGTTGCACTGAGGAGGTACATCGAGGGTGGTCCTGATGATCTGCTTGTGAAGGCCTTGCGTGTTCACTTCCGCAACCACGTGGACAACTGGGAGTCCAAGGTAGCTCCACACATCAAGGCCCAAGGCAACAAAGACCCACAGGCTGTGGTCAAGGGCTACATCCAGTTCTACAAGCAGGTCGTGATCCACGAAACCCCCAACGTAGACCTTTCAGGCCTGATTTCAACGTTCGAGCACAACCGTGACCACTTCTCGAAGATGGTGGCCTCACTCATTCCGATCTTGTCGATGCTCACGACAGAGCCGTTGGACCAGCTCCTGTCACCAGACTTCGAGGCTTCCGAAGGGAAGGTGGTGATGGATACCGCTCGAATTGTGCGCAACGACATGGTTTGCTACATGGGCCTGGACTCACTGGCAGACGCGACAGTGGGTAGTGCCATTGGCTCAGTGATGCTTGCGGACATGACCGCGGTCGCTGGCGACCGGTACAACTACGGCCTTGACGAGAAGAAGGTGATCAACGTCTTCGTTGACGAGGCTGCAGAGGTCATCAACGGGCCGACGATCCAGTTGCTCAACAAAGGCCGTGGAGCTGGCTTCAAGTTGTATGTGGCGACCCAGACGTTCGCTGACTTCGCCGCTCGTTTAGGCGACGAAAACAAGGCACGCCAGGTGCTTGCCAACACGAACAACAAGTTCATTTTGCGGGTTCTCGATGCTGAGACCCAACAGTACCTGGCCGAGGGGATCCCGAAGATCAAGGCGCAGTCGATGTCCGTTCGATACGGCCACAGTCTGACCACCACCATCAGTGAAGAGTACGGAGCGGCCTACCAGGAGCAGTCAACGGCGGAAGAGGCTGACCTGATTCCTCCAGGGGTTCTCAGCGAGCTGCCCCCACTGCATTACTACGCGCGCATGTCTGGGGGCGAACCTTCAAGGCGCGCATTCCAATCCTGCAGTGAGCAAGCATGGCAAGCAAATCTTCATCAGACGGCAATAAGCATTCGTTCGCTTCGCTATTGCTCGTCATCGTCCTCTTTGGATCTCTGGCGGTGATGGCCTTCGTTCCCGTCAAGACCTTTGATGAACTGCGCTCAAAGGAGCAAAGGCAAATCGTTGCATGGCTTGGAGAGGACACTGATCAGTGGATCATGGAGCGCATTCTTGATGCACTGACGGTCGTCAATCATGAGGCTGGAGACGCGATGGAACAGGCCGCACAAAGCGGCAACAAGAAGATTGACACCTGGGTCGTTGAACGGGTCCATGCCGCCGCGATATGGACGCACATCTTTCTCTACCGCGTAGGAATGATCGGGATGTGGCTCGTCTTCGCGTTGCCATGCCTGCTGGCTGCGTTCATTGACGGCTACTACCAACGTGAGATTGCCAAGGCCTCCTTTACCTCTCAAAGCCCGCGCTTGCACAAGGCCGGGGTAGACCTGGCCAAGCTCGTGGCGATATGTCTGGTGGTGTGGCTGTTTGCTCCGATTTTCGTATCGACCATCGTGGCCCCTGTAGCGATCGCGGTGCTTTCCTTTTCGTGGTGGGTCTGGATGGCGAATCTTCAAAAGCGCATCTGATGGAGTTACAGCAATGAAATCCCCAATCGACATCGCTATGCGCAACTTCCGTGCACAGCCAATTCTCTGTGCATCTACGAAGCAGGTGAGGGGCCTTGAATTGCTGGCGCGACATCGGCTTGATTTCAGTGATCCAAACGTCATGCTTGCGGCCGACATTCACGCCATGGAGATGGCATCCCTACTGGCCAAGCACTACAAGGGAGAGATGCGGATCCATTGCAACGCTGAAATCCCCTCACTCCAATCTGCCGAATGGATGGAGGCAATGCTGGCCAACATCCAGCCGGGGGTGGTGGTGGAGCTGGTGGAGCGCAACGAGAACCTGGATGGCAAGTTTGTCATGGAGCGCTTCTCGATCTCGATGATGGTCCTGAAACGTGTGGGGGCCCGAATCGCCCTGGACGACTGGACAGGAACAGAGATTGAATGCCGAATGCTGAAAGATCTGACGCCTGAGATAGTCAAGGTGAATGAGCCAGAGGCCTTGCGTTTGCTGGCATCCCATGGCATCCACCCAAGAACAGCGCTGGTCGTGGAGCAGATCGAAACACGCGAAGCCGCATCTATGGCCCAAGCGTTTGGGGCGACAGAGCTGCAAGGCTATTGGTGCGACCTGCTGGTCGAGCACGACTTGCCAGCTGCCTTTACTCCTCCGGGCGTCATGGCTCGCGATTCGATGGCATTCATGCCGCATGCCATGGTCGCGTAGCCGACCTGGACCAGGAAGCGCTTCCGGATAGCGCCTGCACTGAGGTAGAGACCGAGATTCAAGGAAATCCTTGAACTCTTCTCTTTACGCGTGTCTTTCGGACCATTCTGAAGCGCTTGCATCCGTAGGATCGATGACCATGTGGAAGGTTCTCGCATCCCTGATTTTCATCATCGGCACAAGTGCGTACGCGTCCTGTTTTGAAGACGCGGCGCAGCGATACAGCCTGCCCGTTGATGTGTTGAAGGCCATCTCCCAGGTTGAGTCCGATGGCAATCCACGGGCCATCAGCAAACCAAACAAGGATGGGAGTTACGACATTGGTCACATGCAGATCAACAGTTCGTGGCTACCGCGATTGGCCAAGTACGGGATTGATGAAAGCAAGCTTTTAGACCCTTGCATCAATACGCATGTCGGGGCGTGGTTGCTTGCGGAAAACGTGTACCGCATGGGCATGACTTGGAACGCAGTAGGAGCCTACAACGCACGCTCTGAGTCAAAGCGACTGCTCTACGCACGCAAGGTCGCAAGTGTGCTCGGCAAGATTCAAAACTGAAATTTCACCCTGGAGAGGTAATGCGTTCAAAACACAATTTGAGCAAAATCGCTGCGGCGGTCGCACTCATGACGGGATTGGCCCCAATGTCATACGCTACGCTCGTTTCCGGGGTCTGCGATGTGAATGGAATCTCCGTTTGCGGTGGGGGCGGTGCACCAACCATCACGCCTAAGGGCGTCTTGACGATCCGAGGTTTCGCTTTTGACTTGGCGACAAACGATCGACCGGTTGACCCTGCGAGTGGCTATGTGACGGTGCGCAACGAAGACACCCTGGTGTCGTACAAGCTTGCGATCCAGCGTATTGAGGCCAGGCCTGATGTATTGGCCGACAAGCTTGGGGCCAACTTCACTGCCGACCAATACCCTGTACTCAATGCGGGCTTCATCGCTCAGGTCTTTGCCGCATCCTTGCCTCCTGGGCAGTATTCGATTCAAGAAGCGAAGGTGAGCATGAAGGTGGGGGGTATGACATCCCTGCCGATGACCACTGCTGACAGTCGAGGCAGCTTCATGCTGTCGGATGCGAGCAGCCCGTTCACCCTTGTCAAGGGCGATGGCTCCTCTGTGGCTCTGAAGATGACCCGCGCCAGCGGGGGCAACATCACTGCCACGGGCTACCCTGCGCTGCGCAACGGAGGCTACACGATTCAAGCCTCACTGCCAGGCGTCGGTGGTGATGTGGTGAAGTCAGTCGCCTTCAACTACAAGCGGCCTGAACTGGCATTGCCGGTATCGCTGCCGATGGTCGATGGGTTTCCCGGGATGACGGTCAAGCTGGCGCCGACCAATCCACTGACAAACCGTTCGCTGGATCTGGCCTCATTGCCTGTGGTCGTTGACTCCGCAGACGTAGCGGGAATGAAGCTCAACGGTTCCGACATCACGACTGGTGCCTCCATCACGCTCACCCGGCAGGCAAACCTGGCGGGCGTCTATCCTGCGTTGATCAACGATACGGGCACGGATGACCTAGCCCAGCCTGTGAAGCTCTGGGTGAATTTGCCTGATGCGCCGAACCTGACGCTCAATGCGCAGCGCTGGGATCCGGGCGCGAAAATACAGGTGGCGCCATCGAAAAGTACCGCTGCGATCAAGGTCGAGGACCTGGACATCAACGCCAAACTCGACACGACCGCAAAGGACCTGTGCGGAGTCTTGACCATGATCCGAGAGGGCTTCATGCTCTCGCAAACTGCGGGCATCAATTGCGCGATCCGTTACGGGACACTGCCAGATGGCATGAAGTACAACCCGTACGCCACAAACGCTCTGCGCGGCTCCATTCCTGTCGTCGGCGATAACGTACTGTCATACACCCCCGGGGTGGTCTACACCGACCCAGCGACACGGCAGACTTCGTTTTATCCGTCGCGCAAAGGGGACTCGTCACTCACTCTCGCAGGAACAGAGCCAACTCCCATCGCACTGACCTTCAAGAACGACAAACTCCTCGACACGTTCTATCAGAAGAACCAAAGCCAATACCCCGGCAAGATGTTCGCAACGGTGGATCTGACCCAGGCCAGGTCCTTGGGGGTCATGAACGTTAAGGGCGGCTACAGGGAGATCATGACTCGCGTGACCTACCCTGGCGACAACACCAAAGACACCTTCGGTTCGACGGCAGAAAACAACGTTCCCCTGATCATGCAGGCGGATGTGCCTTGGAAGTCGTACGCCGTCAAGGTTGAAGCGTGGTACCAGCGTGCCCCAGAGTTCAAGACCGAACAGACCATGGAGTTTGTTGGCGTCCCGTCTGGTCCGTTGGTCGATTTAGAAAAGTCATTTTCTTCACACGACAAGGCGGAGACGCTGATCCACGGCGTTGTCGGCGTGTCGAAAGGCCAGTCCATTGTGTTTGACCCGGCCTCCATGGGCAAATGGCAGGTACGCATCATCGAAGACAAGACTGGCAACGTCTTGTCTGACTATGTGCCTGTGGCAGACGACGGCACATTCACGGCCAACATGGGTACGCTCACTGCCGGCACTCGCTACATCGTCGCTGAAGCACGAATGGTTGATTCATCTGGGCTGATTTCCAATAGCTCGGTTGCTTCCAAATCGCGGGCATTGGTCACCGCAGCTGGCACGATGATCGAGGCCTCGTTGAGCAGCAGAGCTGCCAGCGGCAAGGCCCCCTTCGTTCAAACGATCAACGTGAACCTGAAAAACTCGAAGTTGATTTCGAGTGTCAAGGCCGTGAACTGGGAGTACCTGAAGGACGACGGCACGTGGGCGCGAGTGATGCACGATGACGCTGCAGAACAAACAGGCATCAACTACACAGCCAAAATTGATCAGGCTGGCAGTGTGACCTACCGGGCCGTGCTGACCAATAAGTATTCGGGCGCCGTCTTCACGACCGATCCATTGATGCTGACGGCGTTTGACGTTCCATCATTCCGGGTGAATGCACCCGGTGTCGTTCAGGTTGGTCACCCCGTGTCGCTGAGTGTCGAGGCGGATCCGGGTTTCAATGCGGTCTACACGTGGCGACTGATCACCTCTGGTGGCTACCAGGATGTGAGCGGAGCTGATACCGCTACATTCACTTTCACACCGACAGAGATCAAGAACTACGCCATTGAGGTGAGCGGGAGATCTGCAACGGCGCCAGAAAATCCGGCCGCCAATGTGACGAAGACCCTCGGCGTGAAGGCGGTCAATCCTCTTGCTGCCCGTGCATCCCTGAAGGGGCCGACCTACCTGGAATCAGGCAAGGCCTACACGTTCACGGCGCAGATCAACGATGTTGTGCCGACGACGGCAGGCAAGGCGTACAAGGTGCTTGGGTACTGGAGCCTTCCTGATGGCACTCGGGTAGATGGCACGGACTTGATTTACACGCCCCGGCCTGAAGACAAGCTGTTGAGCTTCTACACCTACGTGGAAGGGTACCCGGACGAAACGACGGTGGCGACGCTGCCTTTCAAGACCTGGACCTACACCTGGCCAAGCAACTGGAAGATCTCTCTGTCTGCCCAACAGACGGATGTGCCTGCCACGATCAAGTACCTGGTGGAGACGCCCGGGTTTGATATCAAGACCCTCAATGGTGAGCCACTCACCTACACCTGGTCCCTCCCATCGGGTGTCCAGCGCGGAAGTGGCAATGATGTGGCCGGTACCTTCCTGGTTTCCGCCCAAGGCAGCTATCAGCTGGCGCTGCAGGTGTCCGATCAGCGCGGAAACGTGGTGAACGTGAATTCAGACGAGTTCACGATTCTGCCCCCCGCAACGGTGGTGACCGACGCGACGATGATCTCGAAGTATGGGACCAGCTATTACGCCCCAGGCACCTACTATGTCAGTCTGAAAATCTCGCAACTGCCTCGCGGTGACTCGTTCTTGAGAAATGATGTGCTAATCAACGGGACCAAGGTGGGTGAATTCACAGGGTCCGGTAACTACGTGTCATTTGCAGACCCTGGGAATTACGATGTCTTGTTGCGCACAATCACCAAGGCGGGGAATTACGGTGAAAAACTGCTCAATGTGACTGTTCAGGATGCCCCTATGCCCCAGTGCGAAATGAAGACATCTTCCACCACGAGCGGCCTGCTGTTGTCGCCGTCGTGCACGGTTGCTGCTGGGTACATCAAGTCCCTGACCTGGAGCTACACGCTTGACGGAACCGACCAGAAGGTCACGGCAAAGACATTCCTCGTCAGCAAGGCGTGGATAACAGGTAATCGGATTTCAAATCTGCGGCTTGCGATTGAGACGGACCTGGGTGCCAAAACAGAGGAGTTGGTTCCAATTCAGTAAGAGACCGATGCCCCTGCGAGCGGGGCATGTCGGGATAACTTTTGGCGAAAGACTTCGAAATACGAGGTTTTTCGCCTGATTTTTTTGTGGCTCGCTCGTTACCATTTCATACATCAATTCAAGGACTTGTGTATGGAGATCCTCCTGTGAAATGGAACGCCTTGTCATCTGTTGTCGTGTGCTGCCTCATTGCGGGGTGCGCTCCTCAATATATTGATGTTCCATCTCCGGTAATCAAAAAGACGTGGGTTCAGCGTGATGTCATTGAAACTCATTCCACTATCGGAAGTACCGATCGGCGTGAGGTTGTGCTTGCTACCGAGACGAAAAATCAATTTTTGAGTCCTGATGAGCGTGTCATCTGGACTTCGGGAATCGATATTTCGAATAGTCGTCTGCAGCGCGGTCAGCAGCGTGGGACCGCTGATCCTATCTCCATTGATGGAGCTGAATCCCGAAAGAGCAATGGCGTCGTGGATATCTACGAATTCGCGGTTGATGGCGCTGAAGTGAGTATCGACTCACTGTTAAAGGTCGAAAAATTCAAGCCCTTGCCCAAGGCGCGGTACTACGTTGAGTTCCTGAACAAGGAAGAAATGTCGGAATCCGGTGTTGACGAAATGATGAGCGCCTGGAGAGGACTGTCCAAGAAGCTGAAGGATCGTGGTATGGATATGTCAAACGTCGTCATGGGCGGTTCCAAGTACGGCCAAGGTGTGAATGAAATTGTCCTGATTCGCGTGGGTAAGTAAATGACAGAAAAGCCGATTCCAAATTACGTGGATGATCAACTCCAGATCTTCTTTTGGGAGGTGGATGAGTTCTTTCCTGCGCTTGTCATCTTCATTGTGATGTTTATGTGGGATCAACTCCTGCTCGGAATGGTTCTCACATTTGTGTTCGTGAAACTCTTCGGTCGCTTTAAAAACAATCGCATGCCCGGGGTTTTGTTTCACATGGTCTGGTGGGTAGGTTCGATGTCAATGAACAAGAGATTTGATAACGGTTCTATCCGGGAGGCAGTCAAATGAAGATGATCACGGCAATGCGCAATATGGGCCAACTTCAGGCCATGACGAAGGCATTGGTCATCTCGAATGTGATCATGTCCTTTGGGCTTATCTATTCAGTCGTCGCATTGAATGGGCAGCGTGACAGAGTGATTCTGGTACCCCCATCCATGGACAAGAAGGCCGAGATCAGCTGGCGCAGTGCAGACAAGGAATACCTCAAGAGCTTTGGCCTGTACATCGCAACACTGGTCGGAAATATTCAGCCCAAATCATCTAGCGTGATCTTGGAGTCTGTTTCTGCATTCATGGATCCCGCCATCTTCAATGAATTTCGGCGCCAGCTCTTGACGCTTATTGAAGATCCGGGTTTCAAGGCTTCCAATTCGACCATCAGCTTTTTGCCTGGGTCGATTCAATACGAGCCTGAAACGGGCCGCGTCTTCGTCACGGGCTCATTGATCACCTCGAATTCTGGAAACCAGAAATACCAAAAGCAGGTTGTCTATGAAATTGGGGCAGATATCCGAGAAGGTCGCCCGTGGGTGACTCACTTCTTGTCTTACGAGGGCAGCGTCCCTCACTCCGTGGGCTGGCATGTGAACAACAGCCAGCACACAGGCAAGCCCATCCCTGACTACGCCATCCCGATCAACCAGCGCAAGTCCAAGGCGGCCACAGACACCGATACCCAGCCAGCGGACCTCTCCGTCATGCGTGACGCTGCCAAGCAAGGGCAGGCCTGGGAGGCTGTGCCTGCAGATCCAGGCAGTGCAGTGATGCCAGCCAATCGCGCTGAGGGCAAAGAAGAAGTCATTGAATCGAAGGAGTCCCGCTGATGTTTCGACGCAACCTGGTGCTGGCCGTTCTGGCAAGCACTTTCACTTTCGGCACTGCCTTCGCCCAGGACAGCGCAGCTCAGGCCCTGAAGGCGAAGGCCGAGGTCCAGAAGACCGAAGCTGCAATCAAAGCAGAGCTTTCCAAGCCAATTTCGGCCCCTCTGGCGGCCAGCGCCCCCGCAAAGGCACCCGTCCAGGCGCCTGCACCTCAAGGCGCAACGGGCGCTGATGGTGGCCAAGGCGCCGGCACAAACCGCTTCATCACGAGACCGGGTACGGGTGGCAGCAAGCAGGTCCGCACGGCCCCCTTGGTGAACCTTCCCGAGGGGCCTCTTGGGAAAGCCCCCGCCGATGTTAATAAGCTGATTGGCGAGGCGCAGAAGGCTGGTGGTCAGCCCCTTGATGCTTTCCAGCGTGAGATCAATCTGCCAGGCCTGAAGAAGGACGATCCCTCCACGCGGCCCTTCGTGCTTCACACCCGCAATGGTGTCAACGAAATCATTCGCCTGTCAGGCCGACTCCCGAACCGGATCGCTACGCCGTTCGCAAAGCCAGTCGTGCTCGATGAGTCCTCTGACGACGAAGGCTCGGCCAAGGTGGTTGGAAGTGATGTCTACCTGCGGCCCCAAGGCGATGGCCCGATCGGCCTGTTCATCGTTGACAGTGCAAACACTGCGCAGTCCATCTCCCTGACGATCATTCCGGCCCAGGACATTCCTGGCCAGAACGTGATCATCAAGCTCGAAGATCTGCGCACGGTCGATTCGCTGGTCAAGACCCCTGCGTCAAGTGAAGAGCAAGACATCACCCAGCCTCGTTCGAATGACTACGTGAGCAACATTCGCTCCGTGCTGACCCAGGCTGTGCGTGGAAAGATCAAGGGCTTCGCGACGGTTCCGATTGAGGGTGGTGTCGCCAAGATGGGATCGATTCAGGTCACTCCTGAATACGCATTCACCGGCTCCACGGTGGACATCTACCGCTATTCCATCAAGAACCTCAGTGGCGAGGTGGTTGACCTGGCCGAAACGGCCTTCTATCGCAAGGGGGTCAAGGCCGTCTCCTTCTTCCCGAACATCTCGCTCAAGCCGGGTGAAGGGAGTTACGTCTTCCTCTTGGCCGACAAGCCCAAGTCCGCTCAATACGACTCTGGGGTGGCGCAATGAGCTTTGCCGCGAAATTCAACAATCTGCAGCCCAACACCCGCCGACTGGTGATGGTTGGGGGTGCGATCTTCATCGTTCTGTCTGTGAGCTGGTTTCTCAGCTCCGCCACGCAGCGCAAATCGTCACGAGTGCCTCGTGCCGAGAAGCCAGAGGTCACCGTGGTTGCCCCTGTGCGCAGCACTGGGGTTGAGCAGTTCAGCGGAAAGATGAATGCGATGGAGAAGCAGCAGGAGGAGCTGAAGAGTCGGATTGAGCATTTCATCAGTGACATGGAAAAGCGCAAGGCCGAAAGACCAGAGGGGTCGCCTGCAGAGTTCAAGGAAAAGAAGGACGACTCTCCGCCTGAATTGACGGCCACGACAACTGTCTTCGACGCTCCGGCCGTCAAAGCTCCGTCGCTTCCACCGCCGCCGCCCATTGCCACGCCCGCAGGGGCTGGTGCAACCCCTGCCGCTCCAAAAATGGCTGGCTCAACTCAACCGGGTGACCCGGGTGTGAAGCCCGAAGCTGTTCCGGCCAAGAAGCGCGGAATTCGCATGATTTCCGAAGAAGGGCTCATGGGGAAGGATGACGCCAAAGAAAAGCTGAACAAGCCTGAAGAGGGCACCAAGAAGCCAGCTGGGCCCCAGTCGGCATTCATTCCTGCCGGGTCGATGTTCACGGGTGTGCTGCTCAACGGCTTGGATGCACCGACATCTGCTGTTGCTCAGAAGAACCCCATGCCCGTGGTCGTGCGGGTCAAGCGCGAGGCCGTGCTCCCAAACTATGCGTCGATCGACGTTCGCGAATGCTTTTTGATGGTCGCTGGCTGGGGCCAGCTCGCATCCGAGCGCGCCATGATGCGCAGCGAAGCCCTGTCTTGCGTGCGAAACGACGGCAACGTCATCGAGAGCAAGCTGGAGGCATACATCGTTGGCACCGATGGCAAGGTCGGTATCCCTGGCACGCTGGTCTCCAAGCAAGGGCAGATGATCGCTCGCTCGCTGATGGCGGGCATGTTGGGCGGCATTGGCCAGACCTTGAACCGTACCCGTGTCCCTGCGTTGAACATCAACCCAACGCAAGAGGGAACGCTCTACCAGTCTGAATCCATCGATCGGATTCTGCAGTCCGGAGTTGCCGGTGGGGTTGGCTCTGCCACCAACATGATTGCCAAGTTCTACCTCGACATGGCCAAGGAAACATTCCCTGTGGTCGAGATCCCTGCCGGTGAGGCCGTCACTGTCGTGGTGACGCGCGGCGTGAGCCTGCCCTTGAAGGGCTCCACGAACCTGCAGCGCTACGTTGATCCCAGTGAGCGCCAGCGCGGCGCCCAGCACGTGGGGGCCAACAACCCCGGCGCAACTCAGCACACCACTGGTATTCCGCAGACAGCCGCCACCAAGCAAATGACCCAAGTCATGGATGCAGCTCGTGAAGCCACGACATCGGCGATCCACGGCAGCGGCGAAGCCCCCAACTTCTCAAACGGCCTCAACTGGTAAGCGCCATGAAATCAACTTTTCGTATCGCCTCTCTGAGTTTCTCGCTGTTGGCAGTTGCCGCCTTGGGCGGGTGCGCCAGCTCACTCAACACGGCAGGCACCTCTGACTTTGCCTGCGACCGCAACAAGACCTGCCCGACGCCCCTTGAGGTTTATTCCGACACCCATTCAACGCCTGGATCGGTGATGGATGGCCGTACCCCGGAAAACTGGAAAGCGGGTGATGGCAAGAAGGCAAACAAGCAGCTGCAGGCGCTTCGCGCGGATCTTCTAAACCTCGGCTCCGAGGGCGAATTCAATGTGGCCGGAGAGCCCGGTGCGCGCCCTCTGCGCGAAGCCTCTCAGGTCATGCGCATCTGGGTTGCCCCATGGGTTGATGGTCAGGACAACCTGAACTGGTCTGGCTATGTCTACACCGAAGTGACCCCCAAACGCTGGAGCTATGGCGAGCAAGAGGTTCGCCACCAGAGCGCCTCTCCCGCTTTTCTCCCCCGCTAATTTCATTTTCCTCAACCCTCCAAAGGAGTCTTTCCCATGAAATCCATGTTCTCCGGCTTCAAGAGCCAGCTGCGCGCCAACAAGGCTCAAGTGGCATCCAACCTCGTTCTCGCAGTCGCCCTGGTGGCCGCCGCCTCTGCGCCGATGACTGCCCTGGCCGGTGCGGGCGGCACCGAGTTTACCCAGGTCTACGACCAGCTCACCGGCTGGTCCAACGGCACGTTGGGCAAGGTGCTGGGCATTGCTGCATTGCTGGTCGGCCTCGGCGTTGGCGTTATCAAGCAAAGCGTGATCGCTGCTGTGGTCGGCATTGCCATGGCGCTCACCGCAGGTTTCGGGCCTGGCGTGATCGATGGCGTGATCTCTGCAGCTGTGGTCATTTCCAACCCCATCTGATCGTCGAAAACCAGCAGTAAGGGGGTTGAATGTCAGCCGTTCTAAAAGCGATGCAACAGGCGGGTCAACGCACTTCGCCTGATGAGTACATTCCGGTGATGGCCTACGAGGAGGAGAGGGGACTGTTCCTCTGTGATGATGGGTATCTCGGAGTTTGCTACTGGGGGAACCCCATCAACGGCGCGGATGACACGACGGTGGACATGCTCAAGGGAGCACTGTCCATGTCGCTCCCGGCTGGATCCTTTATCCAGGTGTCTCTGCTGGGGATGCCAGATATCGATCTGCCTTTGACCCTGTATCGATCCAGGCGAGAAGACGGTATCAACCGAATTGAAAGCCCCATTGCTCGTTCTGCCTTGACGGCCTACTACGAGCGACGGGCAGAATTTCTGTCGCAGTCACGGCATCAATCGAACCTGCCCAATATCGGCGTCAAGATGTTGGATCGAATCGTGATCGTGACGCTCAAAATTCCATTCAAAGGCAAGCTGCCATCGGAGATGGAATGCGACACCATTGCTGAGTCTGGTGCCAAGCTGTCCGAGTCGCTGCAAACGGTCGGTTTGGCGATGCGCCGCATGAACCAAGACGATTACCTGCGCGTGGCCCACCGCTTGACGCACCCGTTTGATCCGCCAAAAACGGATTCGGCGCGAGATGACGAGATGCTCAAGACCCAGGTCTTTGTTCCTGGCGAGTCCATCACTGTTCATAAGGATGCCCTGGAATTTGGAGACGGCACGCACGCTCAAATTCTGAGCGTAGGCCGCTGGCCAAATGAGAATGCCTTCAGCACCATGGCCTACATCATCGGCGATCCGCTTGGGGCCAATAATCAGCTCAAGCTGCCGTATCACATCAACCTCACGCTGCACTACCCAGATCAGTTCGCGAAAACCAGCGCGACCAAGCAAAAGGCGGGGCTGATCAACTACCAGGCCTTCGGGCCGATGTTGCGCTTCGTGCCCAAGCTCGCCTTCAAAAAGAAGGGCATGGATGTACTGGTGAATGCAGTTGAGCGTGGAGCCACTGTCATCGAAGCGAGCCTGACGGTCACCGTTTACAGCAAGGAGCGCGAAGAAGGTTCGCGCCAGCTGGCGGCGCTGCGAACCTACTTGCAGTCCTTCGACTTTTCAACCGGTGAGGAGAAATTCGTGCTCCTTCCGGTGTTCTGGAATGCGTTCCCGCTGTTCCCTACTGTCGAGTCCATCAAAAACCTGTTTCGCTTCAAGACACTGGCGGTAGAGCAAGCCGTAACCTTCCTCCCAATGCTGGGTGAATGGAAAGGCACCTCCAGGCCTGGTCAGAAGGGCGGGTTCGGCTTCATGATGCAGTCCCGCCGTGGGCAACTCATGGGCTTTGACCTGTACGACAGTGCCACCAACATGAACGGCGTTGTCTTCGCAGAGTCTGGTGCCGGCAAGTCATTCTTCACCCAGTTTCTGGTTGCTGAGTATTTGTCCATGGGTGCCAAGGTTTTCGCGATCGACGTGGGCAAGTCCTACTACAAGCAGTGCAAATGGTTGGATGGGTCGTTCATCGAGTTTGGCCATGAATCGACTATGTGCCTGAACCCGTTTTCGACTGTCGAGGATCTGGACGATGAAGTCGGTCTCCTGCAGGCCATCATCGAGAAAATGGCCGCCCCTGAAGATGGCCTTGATGATTACCGCAGATCTCGAATTGAAGAGGCCATCAAGGCCGTTTGGGGGAGTCTGGCTCACTCGATGACGATCTCTGACGTGGCCGACTACATGATCAACCAGCCCGATGAGCGTGTTGTTGATATTGGCCACATGCTGTACCGGTTCACACGAAATGGTAGCGAAGGAGCGTGGTTTGATGGCCGCTCCAACTTGAACCTCAATAAGGACTTTGTGGTCTTGGAGCTTGAAGAGCTGAAGAGCAAGAAGACCCTGCAGCAGGTGGTCCTGATGCAACTGATCGCCGCAATCCAGCGCGAGATGTTCATGTCAAAGGATGGGCGCCCCAAGGTGCTCATCATTGACGAGGCCTGGGACATGCTGGATGACCCCATGGTGGCCAGATTTTTGGAACACGCCTATCGTCGGTTCCGGAAGTATGGTGGGTCGGCCATCATCGTCACGCAGAGCATTGCCGACTTGTATGGCTCTACTTCAGGGAAGGCCATCGCAGCGAACAGTGCCTTCAAGTTCATTCTGCGACAAACGCAGGAGACGATTGAACAATGCGAGAAGGAGGGCTACCTGGCGATCGGCTCCTATGGCTATCACCAACTCAAGACGGTGCACTCCATTCCGGGCAAATACTCCGAGGTGATGGTGTACGCAAACCAGGGGGTGGGGATTGCTCGGCTTGTTCTTGATCGTTGGTCACAGGTGCTCTTTTCCACTTCTGGGACGGAACGAACAGAGGTGATTGATTCGATTGCGGCCGGTGTGGATCCTGTCCTTGCGATCGACAATTACATTGCCCGTCACGGATGAGTCTGCCTCCAAAGCTCTCCATTGATTCCGAGAGTGAATTTCCTCGAATGGAGACGTTAATCGAATTCTTTCAGGGCATATTTTCTAGGTTGGATTCGTACTATTGATTCGCCATTTTGAACATGGGGCGGTTGGCATTTCTCGCAACGTCGAGAGTTCTAGCCGCCCCACAAATGCGATCAATCATGAATCCCAATCCTTCCTCCAATCCATCCCCTGAACCTCAAGTACCAGCTCAAGCAGCTTTGCCTGTAGAAGCAGACCGCTCAGTTAGCGGCATAGCCCCACAAGCTCCAGTGCCTGCGGCAGTAGGAGGTTCAGGCAGTGGCTTCTTTGTGGACATTCTGGTCATGGTGGTGATCGCCGCTCTGGTTTCCGTGGGCATGTCCTACGTCTCGCCGAAGTGGGTTGCGCCACCGAGTGACAAGTTGGCCATTGAGGACATTCTGGTGACGGTCAACTTCGACGCCATCGTCAAAGAGCAGATGCAGGCATTGACCGAGCGGGTGCGCAACGGTGACATCGAGGCCTCCGATATGCCGGCCCGAACAGAGAAGTTCACTCTCGCGCTCATGGACAAGATCAACGCCCAGGCAAGCGAGGGGAAGATCGTCATGCGCGCCGATCAGGTGCTTGCTGCACCAGCCAACATTCCAGACCTCACGGACAAGCTCCGCAAAGAGTTGCGCAGTGAAGGGGTCATGGAGCGCCGCAGCGAGGAATCGTCCAAGTCCAAGGACGCAAAGTGACTTTTCCGGAGCCCGCCGCGCCAGCAGTTCGGCCCTGGCAAAGGATCAAGCTACGCCTGATCAATTGGGTCAAGTGGTTCATGGTCACCAACGTCGTTTCTCTTGGATTCATCGTTTTGGGACTGTGGTTGCTTGGCGCTCACATCGGGCTCGATGTGCAACGCCTGATCGGTCAGCCAGCTTGCATGCCCACCACGGTCTATCTGTGGCGCAACGGCATGGCAGGCCCTCCGAAGGTCGGTGAGTACGTCGTCGCTCGAATGCCGGATCGTGGCTACGCCATAGGGGCTAGGCCTGGGGATCGCATTGTCAAAAAGATCATGGCCGTCACAGGGGACCAGGTGAAGGTATCTGGCACCGAGTTGTTCATCAACGGCAAGCATGTCGATCGTTTGTGGTTGGCCAAGAGCATCCCGGGAAAGGCGCCCGGCGATTTCGATGTGGACATTACCTTGCGGGAGGGACAGCTGTTCCTCATGGGCACCACACAAGAGTCATTCGATTCCAGGTATTGGGGAGCAATTGAACGTGAACAAATCATCGGTAGCGCTATCCCTTTGTTTTAGCCTCATCGGGGCTTTCGCGCATGCGGATCAGGCTTCCAACAAGGCCCCTTGGTTGAACAATGTGCCCAGCGAGGCCTCCATGAGCCGCGTAGAGCCCGCATTGAGGGAGCAGCAGGGGCAGGGCGCAGTCAGGGACTTCCAGATGCTGGGCGGTGCTGAAAAGCCGTGGATGAAGGGCGTCACTGAGCGAGTGCAAAGCGTAGCCCCCAAGGGCGAGGCCGGTACAGGTGCAGACGACTTCGACATCCAGGTGTTCATCTCTACCGGGATGCCCGATGGTGTTTTGCGCGCCTTGTTCCAGCAGGCCCTCACCGAAAAGGATGTGAAACGTATTCGATTCGTGGTGCGTGGGTTTGAACCCCAGAAGGTGGGTGTTCTTCTGGGCAAGCTTCGCAAGCTGCTTCCCGATCCCTACCGGGATGACGTGCTGGTCGAGGTTGATCCCAATGCGTTTCGCACATACGCCATTGAGGCAGTCCCGGTCTTCCTGGTGAAGCAAGAGACCAAGTGGTTCCAGGTCCGTGGCGTGGCCAGCCTTGATGGCGCCAGAGAAATTGCGCGCAAGCGTGGCAAGTACGTCCAGGGTGATCTATTTCCGATCGCTGAGCCAGACATCCTGGCGGTCATCGAAGATCGCGCCAAAAAGTACGACTGGGAACCGGTGCTTCAACGTGCACGTGGGCGAATCGCACAGAACTTGCGACCCGGCTTCGACTTGCCCACGACCAACAAGGACTACACGACCCTGTTTACCCCCACATTCACGGCCCCTCACGACATCTCTGGTCCTGCACCAGGTGGTAAGGTGGAAGTTCTGATTGCTCGTGCTGGCCAGACCTTCGCGCTCCTCGACTACGCACGATTGCAGGTGCCTGTGATCATCTTCGACGCTGGCGACCCTCGTCAGATCAAGATGGTTGCGCAGTGGCTCAAGCGCGCTGAATACAAGGATGCAGATCTGTTTGTGGTTGGCAGAAGTGTCCAACCCAGCGATTCGCGAACCCCCGTCACGCAAGACCTGAACAGGTACTTGAAGCGCCCTATCTACCCAATGCCCCAGCGCCTGAATGAGCGCTTTGGCGTAGAGGCGGTACCAGCCATTGTTGAGCAGGAGGCGAGCAACCTGCGCATTCGCTATTTCAGCCCGGAAGGGAAGGGGAAATGATCTTGTTCAAGCTCATCGTGCGGTTCTGCGCCACGTGTCTGTTGTGCCTGGTCCTTTCATCACATGCGGCCCATGCCGATGATGGTTCAGTCACCAAGAACCTGTCCTGCAACAACTACAGCCCCTTGGAAACGATGTTCAAGGACGTGTGTTGGTCCGGGATGTTCCCATTTCGATTGATGGGCGCTACTTTCATGGACGGGAAGTCCGGTGTGCCAGAGGACGCAAATACCGACATTCTCTGCAAGTGTGGTGGCGATCTGAGCAAGGGGCAATTGCCTCGGATCGGCTTCACCCTGGGCTTTTGGGCACCCTCGAAGATCATGGACGTGACTCGAAAGCCGTATTGCATGCCGTCTCTTGGTGGGGTTCAACTCCCATTCGGAGATGTCGAGTTTCTCAATGGGGGAACCAACTCTGGGCGGGGAGGGCGGGGGGACTACTTTGGCAACTGGGTGCTGTATTCCTTTCCCCTGATTTACATGCTGCGATTGATTGACGATGGGGCGTGCCCGCCTGACGGCATGACCGAGTTCGACCTGCTGCAGGCCAGCCCCTCGTTTCCAAACTGGAACGATGTCCTTGGCCGCTACACAACATTCATCAATCCGGAGATGCTCCTATTCACCGGGGTGACATCACTGGTGGCGCTGCCAATCGATGCTGTCAGCTCATCTGCAGGTAAGCCGATCAACGAGTTGTTCTGGACGGCTGGCGCCTGGGGCCCCATGTACCCCATCACGGGCTTCTACTACGGCAGTCAAAAGACCAAGCAAGACCCGGTGACGTTGAGCAGTCTGACCGCTGTGCGGGGCATCAGCTTGCTGCATCGGCTGGGCCTGCTCAACGAAACAATTGGCAAGTCGAACATGTGCGAGCGAAACCCTCGCTACGTCATCCGCAAAGACGCATATCGATGGCAGTTCCTTGCACCTTCGCCTGAGACGAACGGCCCGATGCCAGGGGCCGCGCCACCAGCTGACACCACCTCCCAGGTGCGTGAGGTCAATCCGCCGACTCGGTTTGGCTCTTGCAATCACGCCACGGGGGCCTCGTCAGCTGGTTGGGGCATGTGGCGTGATGTGCCTGCGACCGGTGAGGACCATTCCTATCTGATTTTCCAATGGACTGATTGCTGCATTGGCATCACTCCCAACTGAAGCACCCAATGACATCCAGCACACGCACCGAGGAGCAGGGTTTTTCGCGTCATCCTGCGCTCATCATTGGTGGACGCTTGATGGTGGCCTGGGCCATGTTTGGTCTTCCCACCACGTCAATGTTTGCCTATGCGCAGGGACTTCCGATTTCAGCTTCGGATGACCAGCTCAAGGCGGCAGCGCAAGCGCGCACAGTGGATGACAACACTGCAGCAAAGCTGATGAACGATCGCGCAGCGAAGTTGATGAGAAGCCAGTACGACGCTGGTTCGGTGCGGACCCCCAACTTGACATCGGACACCACCACCCCGGTTCGTTTGCCCAAAATTGTTGATGATCCAGGCGATGCGGCCCGTGCTGCACAGGCCGCAGGCCGGATCCAGCAGCTCACGCGTCAGCAAATGGTGAACAGTGCCCAAAGCGCAAACGGTATTGCGCAGCAGACGTACGGTCGCGTCGATGCTGCGAACAATCAACTCAATGACCAACGCGTAGAACCCGGTGTCAATCAAACTTCAGGGACTCGGGTGAACATCACTGAAGTCATGCCTGGATACTCCCCAAAGAAGGGGTATGAACTACGCCAACTCGGATCCTCTCTGTATAGCAATCCGGAGCAAATGGAAGCCGTTGCGGCGCAGAACCGGCGCAACCTTCGACACGATGGGTGTCGCAGAACCGATTTCGTGATGCAGTCGCGTCAGACCATTGAGCTGGCGCCTGGATCTGCTGATCACCGCATTCTGAAAGTCGAATTTTTTGACATCCAGAAGGTGGCCATTCCGAATACCAATCCGGTGCAGTATCAGACCATCACCACACCAAGCACCTACAAGCGCGGGTCTGTTGATCTCCAGTACCAGACATTGGGCGGCACCAGCAATGTGATCTGGAAGCAGGTGGATGACACCTATGCCATTCGGTACACATACACCCCATTTACCCAGCCCAAGAGCCGAAACTATTTCACCTACAACCATGTCCTCGGGATCTCGACTGGTGGGGCAATTCAGCGCATTCCCAATGCCATCGCCAGCTTCGGTACTCCCAGTGATGGATGGAAGCCCGCGATCGGGTATTCGATCCCGTTGGGTGTGACCGCCGTCTACCTGTCGGCAGATCTCTATCAGACACAGGTCACGTATTCGGCTCCTGCAGACGGTGTGCCCTGTGCATCTGACCCGCCTCAGCAATGTGAGGTTTCCTCGATCGACGGCGACCTCATCAGGTGGTGTCCTGGGAATCCTGGTGCGAACGTGGTCAACATGTACAACGACACAGCCAATCCCAGCCCTGATCGCTATGGCAAGGACGTGAACGACCAATCGGTGGCGAACGCTCAGCGAAAGGACTACTCAACAGACCTGGCCATTCGAGCTGGCGTGATCCGTGGCGTGAATGCGACCAACAGTGACAAGGCGAAAGAGTTGATCGGTTCATGCCGGCGAGACTCGGTATCGCACATCGAGCAAGTTCAGGGTGGAAGTTACGGCATCCCCGACATCCAGATGTGCTCGGAAACGTTGGTCAATCCGTTCCCGGATGGTTGCCAGGGGATCAAGCGAAGTTTCGGCCTCAGCTATGTGGGTGAGCAAAATTACATGACCGTCCAGGCCTTCAACAAGGTCAAGGTTGCGATCATGGACCCCAAGACCAACAAGCAGGTGGTGGATGCGCAGGGCTACCCTCTGTACACATACAGCAAGGTGCCGATCAACGTCTCAGGTTCGCTGCGAACCGACTTTTCCATCATGGGCGCTGCTACCTGTCCTGCTGGCAGCAACTGCTCGACTGAGAAGTTGCCTGACGATCCGCGCGGCTCCTCGGAAGGAACCTACGTTGAGTATCAACACATCCCCATGGGAGGCGACCCGAAGTTGTTTGTGGTCAACGGTGTGTACCCCCAAGGCGGCGCTACGGGCAACTTCACGGACTACGGAACCTCGGTGGGCTCTTGGACCCCTACAGGCACGCTTGTAGGTGATGGAACTCTCCACGAGGTCCGTCTAATGGCAAAGGTCTACAGCATCACGATCAACGAGTTTGCGGGGTGTCAACGTTACATGCAGTACGCAGCTGACGGGTACTGCCAGGGCGCCAAGTTGTCCTGTACCGATACCGCAGCGACACGGACAGTTGGGGACGTGACATTCGGCCCAGGCCTGCCAAACCATGGCATTGTGGATTTGCTCAAGAAGTGGGGTACTGACGGCTCGGCCATTGTTCCCACCGACTACCAAGATGGCGTGAGCGCTGACCCAAGTCCGAATGGACCTCCGATCAGTATGTTGGATGACCAGATGTGCTGGCAGGCCGATGCGCAGCCCTTCACGAGTTGCGCGACCATGGATGTCTCATCAGGAGGCCTGCGTCAGTTCATGCGGGATGGCCAGAAGTGGGCGACAGATTGCAATGTGACCACAGACCAAAACGATGTTCCGCTTGAAACATCCCCGTCGTGCCGGCGTGATACCGCCCATGACGAATGCGATAACCGGTTCAAGGGTCTTTTCACCGGCCAGTGCTACAACCCTTCCATTGCATACGACTGTGGCATCACCAAGAACGTGCAGATCCCAGTTGTCGTGGAGGAACAGGGGGACTCGTGTTCTGGGGCGATGCGTTGCCTGGGCACGGAATGCCACAGACCCAATCTGTCTGGCACCGGCTCAGTCGATTTTGCAAAGTCAGCATCCGCAATGGAAGCGGTCAATCAGATGGTGAGCGAAATGGTCTGCGCCGAGACCGGTGAGGTGCCCACCAGTGTGGATCAAGCGTGCACCCCATACATCTTTGGCGGAAAGGCTATGTACTGCAAGATCCCCATTGGTTCCTCGATCGGGATTACTCCAAACTGCTGCAAGGAAGCCAGAAAAGGCGCATCTGATGCCCCGAACTGGATGGACTACATGTCAGCCATGATCGGTTTGAACAAGTTGATCCGCTCAGGCCCAGTCCGCCAGGCCCTGGCCAACAGCGATGTCTACAACGGCATATCCCACTCATTGGGGGAGATCTCAGCGCCGGTCACGGACCTCTATCAATCAGCCTCTGGCTGGGTGACCCAGAACATCACGTCCCCATTCCGAGCTGGCTTTGATGGTCTCTTCGGTATGGATGCTCAATCAGATATAGCGCGCCTGGCCCCCGATGCTGGCGCGAAGTCAGGCGCGATTGGGGAGATGATCAAGAACTTCGAGCAGACGCTGTACAGCGGGTTGAACGATGTCCTGCAGAAGATTGGCGGGGATGAACTGTCGGGGATGATTTTCCAGCAAGTTCCTGGTGGAGCCGCAGGCCAACTCGAACTGACGCCCTTCCTTGAGGGTTTTCAAACAGTCATGATGGTCTACTCGATCGCGAAGATCATCGGCCACATCATCTTCGCTTGCAAACAAGAGGAGTTTGAATGGGGTATGAATGACAAGTGGCGACTATGTACAGAAGTCGGGTCCTGTTGTTCAAAAAAGGTATTCTTGATTGGATGTGTTGAAAAGCGTCAACTTTATTGCTGCTACAAATCGATTGTTTCGAGAATCATTAGCACGCAAATCATGACCAAGAACTTGACAGGAAATAGACCATTTGGATTCCGAACTGGTCGTGGCCTGTTCGGGAATGTTTCCTCGCTTGGCGGGTGTGATGTGAATTGTGGTGGGTTCTCAGCCCTGGAGTTGGCCGCCGTCGATTGGTCTAAGGTCGATTTGACCGAGTGGACTGACGTTCTAATCGAGGGAGGTATGTTGAATACAGCCGATCCGAGAACAAATTACGGGATTTCGAAGAACACTATTCAGTCATCCATGGCCATTACGAGAACGCCTGATGCCGCGAGTCAGTATGACAACAAAGTGCCGGCAGTCAAATCAGCGCAGGTGATGTCAGACAATATGGACAAGGTTATCGAATACAACCACGCGTTGAAGGATGATGTGTCAGAGCAGTGCTACGACCAGAACAAGAAGAAAATGCCTTTCACGTATCCTGGTTGCGATACAACCCCACCTTGATCGGGCTTCAGTCAGCACGAGTTGGATGATTCGATCATTTCCCCGAAAGGCCATCATTTAGGAAGTCTTTCGGGGGAAAAAATAAGCCCCTCATTCGTACCATAGGTCTTGCATTTCGCCCTCATAGAGGGCTCTTCTACGCAAGCCCTATGACCTACGCATTCAACCATTGTCACTCCTTGGATTCCGTTGCAACGTGCCGGAAAGGGGGGTGACATGGACCCGAGCTACCCACTGGTTGGTGGTGCACTCATCTGCACTGTCATCGCTGTCATCTTGGTTTCATCCTCCAAGCCCGAGGGGCAAAGGCGCGAGGGCACGAAAGCGCAGGGAGCCTCACGCCCCTCTGGATCCTCTGGTGGAGCTTCAATGGCCAGAAAAGTGACTTTTGCTGGCTCGCCTGAGGATTTGGAAGAGCAGGCCCGCCTATCGAGTCTGCTGGTCCCACCGCCCGATGAGGTTCGTATCGAAGCAGTCGCCCCCAAAAGTGACCCCGTGATTCGAGGTTAACGAAATGCGGATGTCACGAGCGCTTACGGTCGTCCTTGGCGCAATTATTTGTATTTCAACTGCGGCTGCAGAGGATGGCGATCAGGTCGTCCAGGCGATCAAGGAATCGGTCCAAGACAACTCTAGGTTGAATGCATGCATCCTGCTGGCGCAGGCAAATACCAGTAAGGATCGTGCTGCGCAGAAAAAGGCCATTGAAACGGTCACTGGAAAGCTCAAGCATGAAGATGTGAACATGTTGAGGGCGCGGGCCGACGTTGCGCGCAAAGGCCTGTTTGGTTACCCCCAGGACACGAATTTGGCCTATCGCATGTACGCCAAGGCGGCCAAATCAGCAGAAGCCGGATGGAATGCGGCGTTGATGCTGTACCAGAGGGATCCAAGCGGAGCCTCCCAAACCGACGCAAAGGCCATCTTGGATGTGCTGCAGAAAAGTGGGGCATCAGCCATGAACTCGCGGGGGATCATCGGCGGGTACTCGCACTACATCGCTGGTCGCTTGCTGGAATCCGGCATTGCGGGCAAAGCTGACGAGAAGCAGGCATTCATCCACTATCGAGCATCAGCTAGAAACGCCTACGTGCCAGGCGCCTACCACTACATGCGCCTGCTGATGCGCTCGGTGCCAAAGTTGCCTGAGGGTGAGCGTGGGGTCGTTCTCCAAGAGATGCGGATGATGATCAATCGGTGGAAATGGCAGTCCCCTGAAATCATGTTGCTTGCCGGGGATGCCTATTCAGCGAGGTGGTATCCGGACACCCACGGGTTCATGGCCCAGTACCACTGGCGGATGGCGGCAAAGATGGGTGCGTCAGAAGAGATTGGCGATATGGCTGGCGCTCTGAATACCCGCATTAAGAAGCTACCTGCTGAGATGGAAAAGCGTCTTGACGAATCCGTTGAGGCCGGGATGAGAAACACCATGCAGGTGAAGCACACCCTTGAATATTCCGACCTTTGCGTTGAGTGAAATGAGAATCTCAAATTATCTAATAGGAGTATTCCTCCTCTGTTTGTCTTCATTTGCTGTGGCGCAAGGAAATTCTATCAACTCGCCTGGAAGCTTTCTGAGGGGTAAAGAGGAAGGCTGGTTCTGGTATGAGGTGGAGCCCGAGCCTATTGAGCCAAAGGCGCCTGAACCAAAGAAAGTTGAAGTTGCAAAAGAAATGCTAACCATCATCAAACTGGAGAAGCCAAAGCCCAAGGCTTTATCGGTCGAATGGTTCAATGCCGAGTACCCGAAAATACTGAACACCGCAATTGACAATCCAACTGATGAGAACGTGAAGGCGTATCGGTACGCCACCAGGGTATTGCTCGATAAAGCGAGTAATTTCACGAGAACGTTTCAACGCCAGTCATTGCTAGATCCAATGCTGGATGAGTCCAATCGCATGCCATTTTCCAGCGCGATGCGCGGCGCGTTCATGCGAATGACGACCGAGCAGAAGAAGAAGGCCACAGACGCAGTCGCCAAAAAGGCGGGGCTCTGGGTCTTTCTGGATGACAAGTGCCCGTATTGCGCGATGCAGTATCCGTTGGTGGCCCGTACAGCGAAGGAACGTGGCATCGAGGTGGTCTACATCACGCCTGATGGAAACCGGCCCTCGTGGATGCTCGGTGCCGACGAGGTTCGCAAAGACATGGGGCAGGGCCGCAACCTGAAGATCCAGGTGCGCCCAGCAGTAGCTCTGGTAATCCCGCCTGAGAAGGTCACCGTGCTCACCCAGGGGATGCTGTCACAGGATCTGCTTGAGGAACGAATTCTGGTCGCTGGGGATGCTGCAGGGTTGATCACTGGTGAAGTTCGCAAGCAAGCGTTTCCTGAAGAGCGGGGAATTCTTACACCCGAAGATATTCGAGAAATTGGGGAGTCCATACAGAAAGACCCCAAATCAATTGTTCCAGGTACGCAAGAGCGGATTCAGAAGAGGTATTAATAATGACTGCCCAAATTATTCGTCCTGTGTTGTCGAATGCCCGAATTCTTAGCCTTGTACTGTTTACCACATTGTTTTTTATTCGGCCCAGTCCGGCTGAAGCGGGTCTGAAGGAGGCGATGAACTCAATGTTCATTTCAACCTCTACTGATCCGCAGGTTTACAACTCTCAGAGATTGATGGGTGTATACGGCGGGGCAATATCACTCCGCAGTCCCGGCTCCAGCATCAGTGTCTTGCAGTTTTCACCACCGAGAATCGATGCAGGATGTGGTGGGATTGACATGACCTTTGGCTCGTTTAGTTTCATCAACGGCGCTCAGTTTGAGCAGTTGATACGCTCGATCGCAGCAAACGCAACAGGCTTTGCAATCAAGGCGGCAATCAAGGGGATGTGTGCGCCCTGCGCTGAGATCATCGATAGCTTGTCCGATGCAATGAATTCGTTGAACGCAATGGCCAAAAATACCTGCGCAATTGCAACTGCGATGTACTCAGGAAATCTTGAGGATAAGTTGAAAGAGCAGGCCAGCCGATTTGGACAGGCTATGTCGAACGTTACCAATCGTGCCTCTGATTGGTATTCAAGCAATAGCAGGGCACAGACTCAAACGTCAACCGAGACAGCAACAGGCGGTAGTCCGAATGGTAAGGATATGAATCCGATGTTGGGAAACATCGTCTACAAGGCAGCGAAGCAAACCATGCAGTCCGGTGCCAATACGTTGCGTGCTTTCATGACAGAACGGGATGCAATCCAGATGGTGATGGGTTTATTTGGCACCAATGTCATGCGCGCAAAGGATGACGGCGCTAAATGTGACGACGGAGCGTCTGATATCGGCTGTGACCTGCCTTCATTGCCATTCACAAAGACAATCACAGTGTGGGACCAAGTATTCAATCCACGAGGAACGACTGCCGGTGGACTCCAAGTTTACGAATGCCTCAATGAGTCCGATGGCTGCGACAAGATCCAGCCAAGAACCATTCCCTATTCTGAATGGGGGGCGTCCAGGACACAATTAACAATGCGCTATATGGGACGACAACGCCAGAGACGCGATCAACGTGGACGGACAATTCAATTATTGGCTCATTTGCCAACAAACGTCCGTTGGGGAGCGGTAATCAGCTTGATGCTAGGTCGCAGCAGATTCTTAATCTGTCGCCATTCCCCATCATGCCGTATTTGCTGGAAGTCCAGAAGATCCCCGGTGCTGCCGAACAGATTGGCGTAATTTTGGGGCAATTTCTTCCAAGGTACTTTTCATATCAGTTGGGAATTGAATTGTTGTCAACCGGCAATGCTGCATTCAATGCGCAGACAAAGGCAAACATGCCTGAGAGTTATGCGAATGAGCTGAACTCCAAAGCTCAAATGTTGATGAAGTACAAGCCTGACCCTGCGGAAGCCAGCAATATGCTGAAGGGGATTTATGACTCTGTTGTTATCAATCAGAGAATAACGTCCTCGAAATTACGCGGAGCTACATCCCGCGAGCGCGATTAATAGAGTCAGGTATTGAAATGAGCACATTTACCATCTACACCGTGTCCGATCCGATGGTGATCGGCAGTGCTATGACCTCTATGGCCATGTTTTTTGGCCAGGACTCTTGGGTTGCAGGAGCCATTAAGACGGGTCTAATCATCTCGCTAATTGTCATCCTGGCTCAGTCTGTCTCATCGCAGAAGCTTCGACTGGACGTGATGCTCCTGCAACTTTTAGTCGTATGGGTGATGTTCATTCCCAAAGCTACAGTGCAAATAGAGCAGTTCGATAACTCCGCTCCTCCGAGGGTGGTTGATGGCGTTCCATATGCCATAGCGCTCCCTGCGACGATGGCTGGTGCATTTGCGATGTACATGACACAAAAAATCGAAACGGTCATGGTCAACACGGATGGAAACTATTTGACAGTATCAGGAGATGTGAATCCATTTGCCCCTGCTCGCGTCCTGCTTTCCTTTACTGCTTGTGCTCAGACACCATTAGCTTGTCTCCCCCGAGATATAGTTGAAACATTGAGGCTTGGTGTTCGTTATTGTGCAGGCCCATCGCTTACAAGCTCTAACAATACTACCTTCGCGAAGTCGAACCATGTATTCTCTGACATTGCTGCCACCTTCACTCAACAAGGTAGCACCATCATCTACGACTCAACTAATCCCTACCTTTCGGGTGGCGGTGGTGGTCGTTCAGCATCATGCGATGAAGCAAGAGCCTTCATTGCCGGCTATGAAGGTCAGGTGATTTCTGGAACACAGGCCGCAATCAATGATAATTTGACCGATCTCGCACAGAGGGCAATGATCGTCAATAATAAAACGGCCACCCGTGCTTCTGGTCAGATTGATTTGAATCAGGCGTTGAACATGGTGAACATGTTGACTGATTCCTCAACTAGAGTTGATGAGTTGGCATTGTTCAATGTCATGGCTTACTCTGTGGCCGATGCCTTCCAGGAGAATGCAGACTCGCCTATTGATACCTTGATCGCCGCGCGGCGCGACGCAAATCTCTTTGCATGGGCAAAGACCGAAGCAAACCAAGCCATGTTAATGAGTACAGCCGCCCCTAAATTCATGGATGTGCTCTTCTTTATATTTGTTGCTTGTACACCGATCGTTATGTTCGTTGTGATTGCTAATCCATCAACAGGGCTCAAAGTCGCTGGGAGCTATGCGCTTTTTGGGTTGTGGACCCAAAGTTGGATTCCCATGATGGCAATTGTGACAGCTTGGTACCAGCGCGAATTACTTAGCATTGCTCCACCTAGTTTTGGCGTAATTCAAACTTCAAGTTCGATAACTCCTGAATACATGTCAACCATGATGCAACACGTTATGACTACGACGATTGCAGCGGGAAACATGATTCAAAATGCTCCTTATTTAATGTTCGCCATCTTGAGCGGTTCCATGTTCGCGATGAGCAACATGATTGGTAAGGCCATGCCGAGTGGTGGTGGATCTGATCTGCAAGGAGGGGGTTCTAGTGGTTCCGGTAGCGGTGGTTTGATTGGCGGTAAGGGTGCTGGAGGGAGTCCAATCATGGGTCAACAAGCTGGGCTTATGTCAGCCTCAAATTTTGTCTCAGGAGGTATGGCAGACGGTAGTTCCGGCCCACGTGCAGATGTTGGCGCGAATATTGGTGGTCTTGCTGAATTGAGTTCTGGTGGCGGGGTATCTATGGCCCAATCTGCTACACATGAAGCAAATGCGGCTACAAGAAATCAAATTGCCAAGTCTGCGCAACAAAGCCTCTCCGACTTATCTAGCATGATTGAGTCGGGTGGCCTTTCAAAACACGGAGAGAAGCTCCAGTCTTATATGAGAAATCAGGGGTACGACGCGAGCTACAACGCCTCTGATAACTCTATGTCGATAAATGGACAAAAGTTTTCTTTAGATTCAGCACAAGATAGAACGACCAAAGCAACGAAAGGTGGGCAAGCAGCAGTTAGTTTGCAAGCTGATGCATTGAAAGCTATTCCAAGTTTGAGTGGTGCGCTTGCTGGCGGCCTGGGTGCCGGGCCTGCTGCTGTAGCAGGTGGTTTTGCAGCAGGCCAAGCCGCAAGTGCGGTTGCTGCCGCAGCTGGTATCAAGTTGGGGGCAACTCTTTCTGGATTTCTTGCCACTGAAACTGCTGATTCTCAGAATGTAAAGCTTGCTGGTGGAATGAGCGCTGAGAAAAAGAATGCACAGCAACAAGGTGAAACATTCGCCTCTAAAGATGGTAAGACTGCGAGTGCAGGCTTTAGTGGCGGTGAGGGTGGCAATTACTCCAATACGGGGCAACGTGCTAAATCAATTTCAGATAATCTTACGAAACTTGCTTCACAGATGAAGAGCTTGGATGACTCGGACAAGATGTCAACATCCGCTTCCAACACTGCTTCTGGAGAGGCAGGCGTAAAAATTAAAGGCTCAGATGTAGTTCAGAACTGGGGTGATGCAACCCAAATGGCAAATGGTGGTCGTAACTCTGTCAATCAAAATGAAGCACAAGCTCGCGTGATGGACGCATTGGGTAGCGCTATCGATCCAGCTAAACGGTCGCAGTTCGAATCTGCAATGTCCTCTGAGTATCAAAAACTTGCTCAGTCATTTGGATCTGGAGCGAATAAAGATCAATTAGCTGCAGCCGCTGCTTGGCGAACATTATCCCAGCAAAGTGGTAGTGGAGATATGAATCAACGCATCGATGCCCTTAACGGCATGGCACATATGGCTAAAGCAGCTGGTCTTGGAGACCTTACTCAGTCGCTGGGTGCCGCTGCAAAGGCAGCCAACTTGTCTGCTGATGTCAGCAAGGCAATCATGGCCCAGAAGGGTGAAGTCTCCTCTGGGGTGGGTAATGCTGTTTCACGCGTCGATTCCGGGCTTTCCAATAAGAATGTTGCTGCGGTCCAGAGCGGAGTCGGCAAGCTCATTGATAGTGGTGCTAACACTGCTCAAAGAAATATCGGATCAGCCGCTAGTGGTAATGTAGGAATGCCTGAAGAGCAGGCTGCAGCACGGTCCTCATTTGAGCGTGCGCATCCAGAAGGCAAGAATACGTATCCCGAGTTGATCGAGGCGCAAAGAAGAGGGGTTGATGGCCAGGCTAAAATCAATCCTCAACCTGATGATGCAGCTTCATATATTAAAAACACCACGGGTGCAAATGTGCCAATCGCTCGGTCAGAAGATGCTCGCGGGCCGAATAGCGTTCCACCTGCTTCAAGCTCACATAGCCCTTCAGCATCTACAGCGTCAGGTTCAAGTGTTTCTCTAGGCCTCATGCAAGGTGCACTCAACGTCAGTGCCCCGGTAACTACCGAGTTAGCGCAAGTCCTGGGAAAGGCCAGCGACTTAGGGCTTGGTAGTGCAGGCAGCGTGGCTCAATTTGTCACAGTTCCATCATCTGGATCATCTGGTGATGGTCAACAGGCAACTCAGGTAGGAAAGCCGAATGCAATGTCGCCCTCTTCGACTGCATCATCAAAACCAATAATACAGAAGCCCAATTAAATAACGGCCCCGAGGGGCCGTTATTTTGTATGGGGCTCAAGCTGAGTAAATAGATATATTTTAGATGTGTTCATCGTCAAACATATTTGCCTTACCTTGTTCGCTCGGAAGACCAGAGTAGAAGCGTACTTTCCTTATATCGCTACTGTCGTTGGTGGTGGTATTTGATTTTTTGGCATCCGCCTTTGATACTAATTCGGCGTAATGGCGAGAAAAGAATCCGGAAAGCTTATCGAGCCCGACCGATGCAATGAAGGCGGCTGCAATGAATCCGAATATTGAAATGACTTCAATCATGGTATTTTCCTCTTTGATTTATTATAATCTCTGTCCGATTTCTTTGCAATATTAATTTCTATTTTTCCGAAAATTGGAAATGGTGAGGGTGCAATTGGTACTCTTTCTTTCCTTGAATGGCGATGTCTAACGCAGTCTTTCGGCCCAAAAAATGAAGGATGAGCCGATAGCATCCTTAGGGAGTCCCCACCCAGATCATCCCTATGTCACCCTCGATCAACCGCGCAGTCGTCAAGAAGCTCCTTCTGATCAGCGCTGTCTTTCTCCTCTCAGGACAAGCTCAGGCTGAGCTGTGTTCTGCGAACCTCTCCGCCTCTGAGATTGCAAAGGCAAACGCACTTCTTTCCACAAACCATCCCGTCAAGGCTTACGGAGCCATGCTCTCCGCCTCAGACAAGGGTAGCGGTGGTGCGTTCACATTCATGGGCAACATGTATGAGCAGGGTCGCGGGGTTGCACCCAGCCCGTTCATGACGCGCCATATGTATTGGATGGGTGCCCAGTATGGCGATCCTGAGGCAATGGTTCGCATTGCCGAGATCTTCTACGCGAGGGGGTTTCCGAAAGATGGTGACTTTTGGGCAAAAAACTCAATGGAATGTGGGAACAACCGGGCATTGCTCCTCTTGATACGTCGCAGTATTGATGCTGGGGATTCATCGGCAGCGTTGGATCTTATTGGGCAGGCTCGGGAAAGGTCTATTACTGAGGCCACCTTTATTCTTGCTGAACAGTATGAAAGAGGGGGGCTGGGTCTTTCAAAAAATGTCATGGAGGCATTCAAGCTGTATTACCAGGCAGCTATGGAGGGTAATCCCAGTGCAATGAATGCGGTTGGGTATTATTTTTCAAAAGGGATTCACGGAGTCAGGGATGAACTTGCTGCTGTTCATTGGTATCACAAGTCTGCAATTTCTGGAAATGTTGACGGTATGGTTGCCTATGCCTGGCTACTTGAGAATGGTCAAGGTGCTACTAAGGATCCAGAGGAAGCAAAATACTTCTATTTGAAAGCGGCCAGGCTTGGAAGCCAAAGTGCAGCATCAATGCTTTCCAAATCTTCAAACTCAGATTTGAATAAATAATTCAAGGCAGGAATGACATGAAAAAATTCTCAATCCTTATCTTTAATGCAAGCAAATTTGCAGCCAGAATTATTTTCGTATTCTGGGCCTTGGTATTTCTTGCCTCTGGGTCTGCCAATGCTTTTAATATGTATCCGAATTCGACAATTTATGTTGATACGGCTGCGGGGCTGACTGCAACAGTTACAGGGCAGGCCGAAACATCATCCGCTGGCCCGCTTTTTAACATTACTTCCCCTACTACTTTATCAGCTGGGCAGCAGTTGACTATGAACGGTAGTTCTTACTATGCTGGTTCGTGGAATGTGGTAAATAATGGACCGGCAACTATGTGTGTTGCCTATGATGTTTCATCGACTGACTGCTCTTATATTCTGTCGCCTGGTGCAAGCGCTGATATGTGGATCGGCGGCGGTGCCAATGTGACACTATCTAAATATAGCCCGCCCTCATGTGCTGCACAAAGTCTCACTTGGGGTACCGGAAGTTTTTGCTCTGGAAGTGCAGCCACGACCAATAATGGAAGCTCAATCACTATCACAAACTCAAAACCGGGGGCATCTGGGTCTGCTACAGCGGTCTGTAGTTCATCTGCTTGGTCAATAAGTTCGAGTTCGTGCTCTGTTTCGTTGGCTGCACCTGCGTCATTAACTGCTACAACTGGCACAGCCAGCTATGCCATTAATACATCTTGGGGCTCAGTAAGCGGTGCGAGCACCTATCGCCTTCAGTATAGAAAGCTGGGGACATCTGTATGGACCGACGCCTATGTTGGATCCGCAACAACATACAGTCTTACTGGTTTGAGTGATGAGAGCACATTTGAATTCCAGGTCCGTGCTGAAAACACTCTAGGATCATCTGCGTGGAGCACTGTTACAACGGGATATATTCGTAAGCTGCTGGATCCAGCCTTTGTTTCTCAGTCTGGCATTCCCACAAAAATCGGTGTTGGACAGTCATTCACTTTCTCTCAGGTATGGACTAACAACGGAGCGGAGACTTGGTCAGGTGGCGCGTATGGAACTGGCCCCTTCAACCCCGCGAATACTTCTGTTTGGGGAATCGGCGTCGTAGCCTTCACAGGTTCTGTTGCCACAGGTGGCAACACCACGACTTCGATCACAGCTACTGCCCCCACAACACCTGGGACATACCCACTTCAACGGAGCATGCAAAAGAGCGGGACTGCCTATGGAACAGCCTCGACCGTTGCAAATGTGCAGGTGATCGGTTCGCCAACTTGCACCTCGGCATCTCCTGATGTGACGACGACTTACAACACGAACGCTACTGTGACGGTCACGCTTCAAGGGGCTAGTTCGGTCGAATCTGCATCCATCAAGGTGTGGGGTAGTATCGCGGGCCTCTCTAGCGCGCAGAATTATTCGATGACCCTCAGTGGTTCGACCTGGAGCGCTACATTTCCAATATCCAATCATTTGAGCAGCAGTGAAACTACAGTAAACATTCAGGCCTTTGTTGCCAATAGCCTGTTTACGACCCCTGCGTCCTGTGCGACCAGCACTGTCACATTTCAGCAGTTACCCGTACCGGCCGTGACCATTACCCCCACGGTTGGCTCCTTCACGGCATCAGGTGCGCAGGGTCTCGTAGTTAATCGCTTGACTGGTGGATTTGCTAGTGCAAGTGTTGACCTCGGTGCATTCAACGCCTTGAAGGTCAAGATCGAAGTTCTGGATGCCGCCAGCAACGCGGTCGTTCCCGTGCTGCCAAGTATCAGCGCGGCCACGCCGACGAACTTGGCCATGTCCGCTTCAGCTATGGCTGGTGTGGCATCGGCCTGGCAGGCCACCCCTGCAACCATCCGAGTCAGCTATTCCGACAGTGGAGCAGCATCTCAGGGCAAGGTGGCCACGATCCCAATCGCATGGATGACGACGCCTGGTGCTTTGACCGTATCGGCACAGGGGACTGCTGGCATGCCTGTGACGGTTGTTGGCAAGATTGGTGGCTATGACTCGAACGCGAGCGGCAACTTCAGTGCGGGTCTGCGCAATGCCTCCGATGGGTCCACGGTGGCTGCATTGGTCTCGGTCGATTCAACAGGAGCTTGGTCCAATTCGGGTTTGGATTACCCGACGCTGTACAACGTGTCCCTGATTGCTGTTGCGAGGGCAGTGCCACCCGCTGGTGTTTCCCTTATTGCCCCTTGGGAGTACCTCAGCTCGGCCTTCACTCTGCCTGTGCAGGCCCCGACCTCTGTTGATGCGACGGACGGAACTCGTGAAGACGACGTTCGTGTTACCTGGGTCTCGCCTGTTTCAACTCTCAAATATCGGGTGTTTCGTGACGGGACCGAAATCTCTGCAGCTGGTGGTCAATCGGTCTTGGAGTTCATTGATGTTCCCCCGCAACGTGGTGTGACCTATACCTACAGCGTGAAATCGGTCCTCAACTCCACCACCAGCGATAGCCAGGGTTCTGACACTGGGTTTGTGCCGGCATGTAGAGCTGCTCGCTTGATCGGTGCGTCGATGAACGCGGACATGTCAGCGATGAATGGGCTCATTGAGAAGATGGATTGCTTGCCCGCCGTGACAGGTACTGGTGCGGTCGATGCCGCAGCAGCCGCAGACCTCCCCATCCAGGGTACAACCGTCTACCGCAGCTTCTCCTTCCCTCTTGATGCCAATTTGGTTGACGGGGCTCACGTCTTCCATCTTGGCTTGATATCGCCGGGTGTGGATCTGAATGCATCGCGCATCTACGATCTTCCGTTCACTCTCAATAGGGCCTCCATCACAGTGAAGACCCTGACCATCCTTTACGACGGCTCACCAGCTGTGAACGGCCAAGACGCTACCTCCATTGGGCGCTTTGGTGTGCAGATGAATGGCGGCTCTGGGATCGGCTTCGCTGAAGAGGTCAAGTAAGCCATGCAGAGTGAATTCATTGAGATGGGGCTGCGAAACTCACTTTTGCGTTTCGCGCTGACGGTCCTGGTCATGTTGGGTTGTGCAGTGGTGTTCCCCAGGCTTTCCTGTGCCGAACCCTCTGACGCACAGATGGCCAGAAATCAGTTCATTCAGTCGCTTCCTGTTTTGCCATGGGCGAGTGTGGACGAAACCTTGTTCAGCGATGTCCAGGCGCCCATCCAGGCGATGAAGAGTCAGTACGGCGGGGCTCTTTTGGTCAGTAGTGGTCCATCGGCCGAGACGGGTGGAACGTTCATCAACCTTTCAACGATCGCAAAGGGTGGCCTGTTGAACGAGCCAGGACTGCAGTTCATCACCCTGGACTTCAACGAGAGCCGTCGCTTGCAGATGGTGACGTTGAGATTCGACCGAGGATGGAATGACAAGAACATCTCCCCGCTGCTTGAGCGCATGTCGAGGCGGTATGGGAACTTGGCCACTCCAACCGTGCTTGGCGATCCTGAGAGTGAAGCCCGCGATCGCGTTGTTCTATTTGAAATTGGCAAGTTCGTGGTCGAGGTTCGGCTCCCCCAGCACGGCACATACGTGTCCTCTACCTTCACGTCGAAAGCAATTCTGAAGCGACTGAGGTCGATTGACGGGACGCTGGAAATTTACAAAAACTATCTTGATCGATAGGCAACAAGGGTGCTCAATTAATTGTTTGTAGTTGAGTTGCTCGCATTGTTTGAGAAATGCAATCTAATTGCTTTTATAATTTGCAAATAATTGCAATCAATTTAGAAGGAATTGAGGCTAAATGAACTTCAAGAAGTTGTCTTTTTGTGTTGCCATCCTGTTCGCAGCTGCTGCACATGCCACACCTGAAACCGATGCCTTGTCTGACCGCCTGACGAAATCCATGCCAGGTTTGAAGATCGAAGCCATCAGCCCTTCGCCAATTCCGGGTCTGTACGAGATCGTCTCAGGTGGCGATGTGGCCTATGTCACGGCTGATGGGGTCTACATGGTTCAAGGAACCCTTTTCAACGTTCCCGAGCGTCGGAACCTTTCTGAGAAGACCTTGGGGGTGGAGCGAGCCAAGGCCATGAAGAGCCTGGATCCCTCGACGCTCGTGATCTATCCAGCCAAGGGCAAGGAAAAACATGTCATCACGGTGTTCACGGATCCGTCATGCCCTTACTGCCACAAGCTTCACTCGGACCTTGCTCAGCTCAATGACATGGGAATCACTGTGCGCTACGCGCTCTACGCGAGGTCTGGCACCGGCACACTGACTTCGCGCCAACTCTCGGAGGTTCTCTGCGCCAACGACAAGAAGGCGGCGCTGGAACGCTTCTTTGCGAACTCACACCTCAACGCGACAGGCGCCGAATGCAAACAAGCTGCAGGCCTGGAGCGCATCAACAAGGCCGCCAACCAAGTTGGCCTCAAGGGTACCCCTCACATCGTGAGTGACAGCGGGTATTCGGCTTCTGGATACATGTCAGCTCCTGAGCTGTTGCGCACCCTCCAGCAGGGATCTTGATTCCTAGAGCGCCCCCTCGCTTACTTGTTTGGGCGATCCAGGGCAGTGAGTTCAGGCCCCGATTCGGGGCCTTTTTCTTGCTTACGAAATCACTTTGCTCTGGTGAAATCGCAATGACTGCTCGGTAACGGTCAATTTCAGATTTGTAGAAATGATATATCTGTGCATTACGACCTCATTTCTTCTTTACAAATGAGTTTGGATGAACGCAGAATACTTAACTATGTGCCATACGCCAGCTACCTTCGATGTCGCGTTCCAGATCCCCCCAGGCCTGGGATTTGCGGATCTGCGCCTGCGGCTGGAAGATGATGGATTGATCTATTTCGACTGGAGCGCCATCGAGCGGCTTTGCGAGGCATCGAGTCTTGATCCTGATCTGTTCAAGCGTTTGCCCCTCGATCAGGTCGGTTTGCTCATTTCCACCTGGTATGCAGTCCATCTTCGAAATGGTGGGAAGCCAGATCCAGTCCAAGAGATGGCCATGGCTTGCTCTGACTCGGCCCATCTGGCCGCTGGCAAGTACATCCATCGCCCACGCATCGTCTAACACGCACAAAAGAAAAGCGCCCGGAGGGCGCTTGATGCTCAGGGTTGGACCAGCCTATTTCTTGGTCAGCAGGGCTTTCCATTGGGCCTGAGTAGATGGCAAGGGGATGTTGAGTGTTCGGCCGTTTGCACCCTCATAGACCAGTGGCAGTGTGTCAATTCGCGCCAGCAACGCCTGGGTGCTGTTGTTTTCCATCTTGAAAATCCCAGTGCCCAGGGTTCGCTTGAGTGCGGGATCCTTACCCATGCTGCTGGGTTGCAGCCATCGGGCATCTCGGTACTTCTCGGAGAAATCGATCACTTTGGCCAGGCCCGTTCCTGAGTTCACCTCGTCGCCATAGGCCATGGCCATGGCCGCTGTTGCGAACTCGTCGTCCCCCGCCGATACCAGCACCAGGCGTATTGGCCTGACGCCGGCGCCCGTACCCTTCAAGGTCTGGTGGAAACGGAGTAAGTTGAGGGTGCTTTCCCGCCCAGCTTGCTTGCCGAGGTCCACCACAAATGTGAGTGGGGAGCCAATGGTGCCCGCCACGTTGATGCTGTTCATGTCCTGTGGCCGCAGCGCTTTAGCCGGGTTATCAGCCAGCTCGCCCCGAACGTAGCGTTCGACATCGACGTTCACGTCGCGATTCGCCTTCATGTCGATCATCATCCCGACCATGAGGTAGCGCTTGGATTTGTCGGTGTAGAAAACGAACAGTTCCTGCTTACCCTCGGGGTTGGCCTCGCTGATGGTGGTTGCTTCGACCACGTAGCCTTCAAGGCCTGGGAAGGGGGCTTCGACACGTCTGACGACTTTGGGGTTCTCGACTTTGAAGTCAGCCTCGGCGCCGAGCATGGACTTGAGACGGTCGCTATCGCGCAGCCAGTCCGGAATTTCCTTGTTCTTGGGGTCGATGGGGGTCGCCTTGATGCTCGCCTTTTCATCTGCAGCTGCTGACGAGCTTGATGACGCTTTGCTGGACTTCATGAAGTCCCCAATGGCTCCGGCATGGGCCGAAATGGTTGCCAGGCAGGCCATGGCCATAGCCACGGCTGTGATTTTGTTAGAGCGCACTGGCGCCTCCTTGGATGTAGCGGCTGACAATGCCATTGAGCAGAAGAAGAAACTGTTGTGGGTTGCCCTGGGCACTGTCTGGGGTTGTGACGTATCGGCCCATGAGTGCGACCGAGGGCGTTGCTGTGAGCTTGTAGGTTTTCACCAACTTGGCGTGCTCGGGGACCCGCTTTTCGATTCCTTTGCCTTTGCCAGTGAGGAAGGCCTGGACGGCTTTGGGGTCCGCTCCTGCCTGGACAATGGTCTGGAGCACACGCTCGAAGCTCAGTGACGCGGTTGGGTTCTGACCCGTGTCGGGATCGCCCTGCAAAAGACCGTAGGTCAGGAAGTCGTAGTTTTGTAGGACTTGCGGAGCCACGGCTTGGGCGATCAGTCTGCCCAGCACGGCCCCGAACTGGTTGTCGCTAGCGCTCGTGAGCACCGGGGTTGCCTCAAAGACGAGAGGCTTGGGTAGGCTGGCCCCCCATTGGTGCATGCCATTGTGGTACTGGCGGCAAAACGGACACTCGTAGCTGAAGAGAAATCTCACGCGATTGGTGTCTGCCGCGATAGGAGGGTTTAGAACCTCGTAGGCCTTGGCTTCGGCTCCAGCATGGGCCTGCGGAGCTGTGCCGGAAATTGGCTTTGTGGAGCTGGCGAGCGCCAGTCCAGGGAGGGACCCAAGGGTGGAGAGTCCCGCCAACATGGCCAGAAGGCTGCGGCGTTCGAAATCTGTTTGGTTTTTCATTTCTATCCCTCGAATGACATGTCGCCAGTGACAGCAACGGCTTCCTCAATTGAAGTCACTCCATTGAGAACGCAAAGCATCGCGTCATGGGCAAGTGTTCGGTACTGGTTCTGCAGGCGGGCTGCGCGCTCCAGGGCGCGGAGGTTGGCCTCCTCAACCGCAAGCTTGACCTCGGCAGTAGGCATGATCAGTTCGAAGACTGCAGTTCGACCTACCCAGCCTTTGCGGCAGCTGTCACAGCCGTTTGGATTCCATTCGTAGATAGTGGAAACGGCGTCGATCTTTTCTTGCGGCACCTCCACTTTCAGCATCTGCTTGGCCACGTACTCATTCATGGGTTGAGGCACACGACAGAGCGGGCAAAGTCTTCGGACAAGGCGCTGGGCCATGTAGCCACCCATGGCAGCGGCCATGATGTTGGGGTCAGCGCCAATATCCACCAGGCGGGTGAGGGTCAGAGGGGCCGAGTTGGTGTGCAACGTGGAAAGCACCAGGTGCCCTGTCAGTGCCGCTTGGTTGGCCAGCTTCGCTGTTTCAGAGTCGCGGATCTCGCCGACGAGGATCACGTCCGGGTCTTGGCGGAGCATTGCCTTGAGGGCGAGAGAGAAGGGGAGCCGTGGGTTGGTCTGGGCCTGTGAAATGCCTGCAACCCGAAACTCGATGGGATCTTCTGCGGTGATGATCTTCCGCTCAGGGGTGTTGAGTTGCTGCAGGAGGCCGTACAGCGTGGTGGTCTTACCAGAGCCAGTGGGGCCTGTGACCAGCAGCAGTCCCTGAGGCATGGCGATGATGTGGCGTAGGCAGGCCCTGATGTCTTCGGGCATCTCCAGATCGTCAAGCTTGAGAAGGTTGGAGGATTGATCCAGCAAGCGGCACACGATCGATTGGCCCTTGCCGAGAGGCAAGATGCTGACGCGCACATCAACATAACGGCCATCCACGTCGAAGCGGAATTTGCTGTCCAAAGGGGCTTGGCGTTCGATGGTGCCGAGCTTGGACTTGGTGCGAATTTTGGCGTCGATCTCTCTTGAGTCGGCGGGGCTTACGCGATGCATCACACGCAAGACACCATCGAGTCGATACCGAACTGTGCAGCCATCCTCCTCGTCATCAAAGTGAACATCACTGACACCTTGGCGGGCAGCAGTGCGGAAGAGGTCATTGAGGAAGTGGGCCGTTCTTTCGTCATTGCGGCCTGAGGAAATGAACTCAGTTGGCTCTTTTTCAACTTCACCACGTCCAGTTGCCAATGTGACGGTTTGAGCTTTGGATTGATGCATGAAATTTCAATTTTGCAGAAGACTAGATTGTCTCTTTTTGGATTGCATGGTGTCAATAAAAGTCAAAATTGTAGGGGTTGTTTATTTGCTATTGAGGCCAAATTAAATGCAATTCAATTGCAATTAAATTGCAAATCAAATAAAATGAAGGCTTCCTTGGGGGCGAAGGAGCCGCACCCGTTGCCTCCAAGGGGATTGCCCATCAAGGCCTAGGAGAAAAAATGTCCAACCTTCAGCTGAGTGCTCAGACGTCGCCAAGCGTTCTCACCAAAATTCTGGAACCTGCAGTGATCAGGCGTTTCGAGCGCGTGGCGCGGGTGAGCCGAAGCTGTGAGATCGCAGCAAGTCTGCATGTCATTTTCAGAAGACGACTGCACCATTCAGCGCGGTTTGAAGCCTGTTGTGCATACGGCTCCTGATAACCCGATATCAGGATTCCTCTGCACAAAACTCGTCTATGCTCAATACTCGTGTGCACCAAAGCGAGGTGAGCATGGCGACCGATACCGCACCGATTACCGAGCACGGCGTGGCCACCCTGCCAGAACAGGCATGGGAGCGTGCGCGTCGTCGTGCGGAGATCATTGGGCCGTTGGCGCAGTCGGAGACGGTTGGGCATGAAGCGGCCGACGCGGCAGCCCAGGCATTGGGGCTGTCCCGGCGGCAGGTCTACGTCCTGATCCGCCGTGCCCGGCTAGGTTCGGGGCTGGTCACTGACTTGGCTCTTGGGCAGTCGAGCGGTGGCAAAGGTAAAGGCCGCTTGCCGGAGTCGGTCGAACGAATCATCCGCGAGTTACTGCAAAAGCGCTTCCTGACCAAGCAGAAGCGTAGCTTGGCGGCGTTCCACCGCGAAGTTGTGCGGGCGTGCAAGCTGCAAAAGCTGCGGGTGCCGGCGCGCAACACGGTGGCACTGCGGATCGCCGGCCTCGATCCGCGCGAGGTCACTCACCGCCGGGAAGGACAAGATGCCGCCCGCGACCTGCAAGGTGTTGGTGGTGTTCCGCCACCCGTCTCCGCGCCGCTGGAGCAGGTGCAGATCGACCACACAGTCATCGACCTGATCGTGGTGGACGAGCGCGACCGGCAACCGATTGGCCGTCCGTACCTGACCCTCGCCATCGACGTATTCACCCGCTGCGTGGTTGGCATGGTCGTTACGCTGGAAGCCCCGTCCGCCGTCTCGGTCGGCTTGTGCTTGGTGCATGCCGCCTGCGACAAGCGCCCTTGGTTGGAAGGGTTGAACGTAGAGATGGATTGGCCGATGAGCGGCAAGCCCAGACTGCTCTACTTGGACAACGCGGCTGAGTTCAAGAGCGAGGCGCTGCGCCGTGGCTGCGAGCAGCATGGCATCCGGTTGGACTATCGCCCGCTCGGGCAGCCGCACTACGGCGGTATCGTGGAACGGATCATCGGCACGGCGATGCAGATGATCCACGACGAATTGCCGGGGACGACCTTCTCCAATCCTGACCAGCGCGGGGAATACGCCTCCGAGAAGATGGCCGCCCTGACACTGCGCGAGCTGGAGCGCTGGCTCACATTGGCGGTCGGCACCTATCACGGCTCTGTGCACAACGGCCTGCTCCAACCGCCGGCCGCGCGCTGGGCCGAAGCTATCACGCGGACCGGCGTGCCAACCGTCATCACTCGCGCTACGGCTTTTCTGGTCGATTTTCTGCCCATCATCCGCCGCACGCTGACCCGCACCGGCTTCGTCATCGACCACATCCACTACTACGCCGATGCGCTCAAGCCGTGGATAGCTCGGCGGGACCGCTTGCCTGCGTTCCTGATCCGGCGCGACCCGCGCGACATCAGCCGCATATGGGTGCTGGAACCAGAGGGGCAGCACTACCTGGAAATTCCCTACCGTACCTTGTCGCACCCGGCTGTCACCCTCTGGGAACAACGACAGGCGCTGGCGAAATTGCGGCAGCAAGGGCGCGAACAGGTGGATGAGTCGGCGTTGTTCCGCATGATCGGCCAGATGCGCGAAATCGTTACCACCGCGCAGAAGGCTACGCGCAAGGCGCGGCGCGACGCGGATCGACGCCAGCATCTCAAGGCAACGGCACCGCCTGTCAAAACCACGCCACCACCGGGCGCTGACATGGATGGGCAGCAGGCAGACAACCAGTTGCCGGCCAAACCGTTCGACCAGATTGAGGAGTGGTAGCCGTGGAAGAATATCCCATCATCGACTTGTCCCACCTGCTGCCGGCGGCCCAGGGCTTGGCCCGTCTCCCGGCGGACGAACGCATCCATCGCCTTCGCGCCGACCGCTGGATCGGCTATCCGCGAGCAGTCGAGGCGCTGAACCGGCTGGAAACCCTGTATGCGTGGCCAAACAAGCAACGCATGCCCAACCTGCTGCTGGTAGGCCCGACCAACAACGGCAAGTCGATGATCGTCGAGAAGTTCCGGCGCACGCATCCGGCCAGAGCCGACGCCGACCAGGAGCACATTCCGGTACTGGTCGTGCAGATGCCATCCGAACCGTCGGTAATCCGCTTCTACGTCGCGCTGCTCGCGGCGATGGGTGCGCCATTGCGACCGCGCCCACGGCTGCCAGAAATGGAACAACTGGCGCTGGCACTGCTGCGCAAGGTCGGCGTGCGCATGCTGGTGATCGACGAGTTGCACAACGTCTTGGCCGGTAACAGCGTCAATCGCCGGGAATTCCTCAATCTCCTGCGCTTCCTCGGCAATGAACTGCGCATCCCACTGGTCGGGGTCGGCATGCGCGACGCCTACCTGGCCATCCGCTCCGATGACCAATTGGAAAATCGCTTCGAGCCGATGATGCTGCCGGTATGGGAGGCCAATCACGATTGCTGCTCACTGCTGGCCAGTTTCGCCGCTTCGCTTCCACTGCGGCGACCCTCGTCGATTGCCACGCTGGACATGGCCCGCTACCTGCTCACACGCAGCGAGGGCACCATAGGCGAACTGGCGCACTTGCTGATGGCGGCGGCCATCGTCGCCGTGGAGAGCGGAGAGGAAGCGATCAACCACCGCACGCTCAGCATGGCCGACTACACCGGCCCCAGCGAGCGGCGGCGGCAATTCGAGCGGGAACTGATGTGAAGCCAGCGCCACGCTGGCCACTGCATCCGGCCCCCAGAGAAGGCGAAGCCTTGTCTTCGTGGCTCAACCGCGTGGCCCTTTGCTATCACATGGAGGTGTCCGAGCTGCTGGAGCACGATCTTGGTCACGCTCAGGTTGATGACCTGGATACCGCGCCACCACTGGCGCTGTTGGCGATGCTCTCCCAGCGGAGCGGCATCGAGCCGGACCGGCTGCGTTGCATGAGTTTCGCCGGCTGGGTGCCTTGGCTACTGGACAGCCTTGATGATCAGATTCCAGACGCATTGGAAACCTATGCGTTCCAGCTCTCGGTGCTGCTGCCGAAACTCCGCCGTAGGACGCGATCCATCACGAGCTGGCGTGCCTGGCTGCCCAGCCAGCCGATACATCGCGCCTGTCCGCTCTGTCTGAACGACCCGGCAAACCACGCCGTACTGCTTGCATGGAAGCTGCCCCTGATGCTGAGCTGCCCGCTGCATGGCTGCTGGCTGGAATCCTATTGGGGCGTGCCTGGGCGGTTTCTCGGCTGGGAGAACGCCGACACTGCGTCGCGCACCGCCAGCGACGCGATTGCAGTGATGGACCGGCGTACCTGGCAGGCACTGACGACCGGCCATGTGGAACTGCCGCGCCGACGCATCCACGCTGGTTTGTGGTTTCGACTGCTACGCACGCTGCTCGATGAGCTGAACACCCCGCTTTCGGCGTGCGGAACCTACGCGGGGTATCTTCGCCAAGTCTGGCAAGGCTGCGGGCATCCGCTGCGTGCTGGGCAAAGTCTGTGGCGACCGTATGAAACCCTGAACCCGGCAATACGGTTGCAGATGCTGGAGGCAGCGGCAACGGCAATCAGCTTGATCGAGGTGAGGGATATCAGCCCGCCAGGCGAGCATGCAAAGCTGTTCTGGTCCGAGCCCCAAACCGGGTTCACCAGTGGTCTGCCGGCGAAAGCGCCGAAGCCCGAACCCGTCAATCACTGGCAACGGGCGGTCCAAGCTATCAGTGAGGCGATCATTGAAGCGCGGCACGACCCCGAGACGGCACGCTCGCTGTTCGCGTTGGCTTCCTATGGTCGGCGCGATCCCGCTTCCCTGGAACAGTTGCGCACCACCTTTGCAAAGGAAGGCATCCCCCCGGAATTTTTGTCACATTACGAGCCTAATGGGCCCTTTGCATGTCTTAGACAGAGTGACGGGTTAAGTGACAACTTTTGACGGTTAGAACTTTCCGGCGCATACTGTCACATAATCGAACGTATATGTGACAGGTATGACATGCTAATCGGCTACATGCGGGTATCGAAGGCGGATGGCTCCCAGGCCACTGACTTGCAGCGCGACGCGCTGATCGCCGCCGATGTCGACCCGGCGCATCTTTACGAAGACCAGGCATCCGGCAAGCGCGAGGATCGTCCCGGCTTGGCGAGCTGTTTGAAGGCGTTGCGTTCAGGGGATACCTTGGTCGTATGGAAGCTCGACCGGCTCGGGCGCGACCTTCGGCACCTGATCAACACCGTGCACGATCTGACTGGGCGTGGCGTCGGTCTCAAGGTGCTGAGCGGCCACGGTGCGGCCATCGACACGACGACCGCTGCTGGCAAACTGGTCTTCGGCATCTTCGCCGCACTGGCCGAATTCGAGCGCGAGCTGATCGCAGAGCGCACAGTAGCGGGCTTGGCCTCGGCGCGGGCGCGCGGTAGGAAAGGTGGTCGGCCTTTCAAGATGACCGCCGCCAAGCTGCGCCTGGCGATGGCGGCAATGGGGCAGACTGAAACTAAGGTCGGCGACCTGTGCCAAGAGCTCGGCATCACGCGACAGACCTTGTACCGGCATATTTCTCCCAAGGGGGAATTGCGCGCAGATGGAATACGACTGCTGTCCAAGATGTAAAAGAAAAACTGGCCTCTACATGGTCAGCACGGATTCGAGGATGACGGCGCTCATCGCGGCATCAATTCACCTATTCACGCCGTCAAATCAGCTTTTTTGTACTGCCATTTGACGCGATGACCGCGAATTGATCGTAAAAACCACCACAATGATGAATAACACAGCGAATTGCGCTGAGAGTGTTTGCCACGACGGATAGATGCCCAGCAGATCAATGCGTGGGATCGATATTGGGCTGGTATGCAATAACCCTGCTTCTTGCAGACCTGCGATGCCCTTGCCTGCCAAGACCACGGCAAGTATGGCCACCAGCAGTGAGCTGGCAGCGAAGAACTGGCCAATCGGCAGGCGCGCACTGGTGCGCAGCAGCACGACTGCCAGCAGGGCCAGGATTCCCATGCCAGTGCCCAAGCCCGCCAGCAGGGGCCAGCCATTTCCTTCTGTCCAGAGCGCTGCGTAGAACAGCACCGTCTCGAACACCTCACGGTAGACGGCGACGAAGGCCAGCGAAAACAAGAACCATGCCGTGCGCTTGTTGAGCGCCGAAGACAGCTTTTCCTTGAGGTAGACCTGCCAACGACCGGCAACGCTCTTCTGGTGCATCCACATGCCCACAACCAGCAAGACCACGGCGGCAAAGAGTGACGAAAAGCCTTCCGTTAGCTCCCGGCTTGCCCCACTGACGCCGACCAAGTAAGTTGCCACTGCCCATGTAATGCCGCCTGCGGCCAGCGCGGATGCCCAGCCTGCATGCACGTAGATCAATACGTCTTTCCGTTCGGCTTTCTTGAGAAACGCCAGCATGGCAACGACCACCAGCAGGGCTTCCAATCCTTCACGTAGCAAGATGGTTAACGCACCGATGAAGGCCGCCACGGCATCGTCGTCGGAGGGGGCAAGCACCTTGTCCGCTTCATCCAGCAAGCCGCGCAAATGCAGCTCCGCTGTCTGCACATCGGCAGGCGAACCATTGGCTATCAATGCCCGGTAGGACACCATCGCGGCTTCGATCTTCTCGAACAGCGGCCGATTGCGAGTGGCCAACGCCGGTTCGACCGGCTCGAAGCCATCGAGGTAAGCAGACAAGGCTAGCTTGGTCGCACCTGCACGGTCGTCAGCCAGCAATGCCGTCACGCTCTCACTGAGTTTGGCTTTGGCAATCGCGGTGCCCTTCGGACTGCTGATATTCAGCGCGCTCGGATTGGCGCGCAAATAGGCCGTCAGGGCTCTGGCGGAAGGCTCATCCAGCCTGTCCGCCAAGACATGCTCAGATGTTTGCGTCAGCACATCCAGACTGGCGAGCGTCTGGCGAACCTGCGCGTTGGCTTGCCAGAGCTTGGCTCCTTCGTCCTTGTCGCTTTGCGTATAAGGTAGCGTGCCAACAAAGAACGCCAATGCCCATCGGTCTTCATCCGACAACGCGCCAAAGCCCTGCATAGCGGTGCCCTGGACACCGTTGCTGATAATTTGGTGTAGCGCGAATAAGCTGCGCTCGCGCGCCCGCATGTGATCGGCCAGCGCGGTCGGCTTGGGGTTGAGGGATGCCGCTAGGGGGCCATCACCGCGCCCTTGCTGACCGTGACAGGCCGCACACTGGGCCTGAAACAACTGCCCTCCCTTCGCTAAGACCGGCATGGCAGTCGGTGCGACTGGAAACGGGTACGCCTTTTGCACCGCACTGGACAGCGCGTGCGCCAGTTTTGCTACGCTGGCCGGATCGGCTTTGGCAGCTACCGCAGCACGCAAAGCGGTCGCTTGTTGCAACAAGCGACCCTTGTCGGTCTGGTCAGGTAATTCTCCCAGTTGACGTTCGGCTGTCGCTGAAAATTCCTGCATTTCAGCGTACTCCGACGCTTTCAG
>NZ_KB906267.1 GCF_000381265.1 Curvibacter lanceolatus ATCC 14669 | reverse complement strand
CCAACAACGCGGTGAAGTTCACGGAGCGTGGCGAGGTGACGATCCAGGTGAGAAAGCGCGAGGAGAGCGAAGGGGAGGTGTTGCTGTACCTGGCGGTGCGGGACACTGGCATCGGTTTGAGCGAAGAGCAGAAGGACCGCTTGTTCGAGAGCTTCCAGCAGGCGGATTCGTCGACGACGCGCAAGTACGGTGGCACGGGGCTGGGGCTGGCGATCAGCAAGAGGCTGGCGGCGCTGATGGGTGGCGAGGTGGGGGTGGACAGCGAGTTGGGGCAGGGGGCGACCTTCTGGTTCACCGCCCGCCTGGGCAAGAGCAGCGAGCAACGCAACCTGCCCCAACCCGAACCCGATCTGCGCGGCAAGAAGATGCTGGTGGTGGACGACAACGCCCGCGCCCGCGAGATCCTCAGCCAGATGTTGCGCCAGCAGACCTTTGTGGTGCACGAGGCGGCCTCGGGCGAAGCGGCACTGCAGCTCATCCAGGAGCACGACGACAACAAGACCCCGTTTGAGCTGGTCTTTCTGGACTGGAAGATGCCCGGCCTCAATGGCCTGGCGGTCGCCGATCAGCTGCGCCGTCAGGTTCTGCGCAAGGTGCCGCCCTGCGTGCTGGTGGCCGCCGACAACAACGACGACATCCGCATGGAGGCCTTCGGTGCCGGCGTGAACGCTGTGATGCTCAAGCCCGTGAACCCCTCGGTGCTGTTTGACACGGTCATGCAGGTGTTGGGCAGCCGCACGCTGCGCAAGGTGGCCTCGGCCGTGGCCGCCTCGCGCGAGATGGACCAGAGCCCCCAGCCGCAAGCGCTGGAGCGCTTGCGCGGCGCCCGTGTGCTGCTGGTCGAGGACAACGACATCAACCAGGAAGTGGCCGCCGGCATGCTGCGCCTGTCGGGCCTGGTGGTGGACATCGCCGAGAACGGGCAGGAGGCCCTGGACCAGATCCGGCGCAGCGACTACGACATCGTGCTGATGGACATGCAGATGCCGGTCATGGACGGCGTCACCGCCACCCAGGAAATCCGCAAGCTCGACGAGTACCAGCACGTGCCCATCGTCGCCATGACGGCCAACGCCCGCCAGACTGACCGCGAGTTGTGCCTCACCGCCGGCATGGTCGACTTCATCACCAAGCCGATCGAACCCGATGATCTGTGGCGTGCCCTGCTGCGCTGGATTCCGAGCCGGGGCGAGGCCGAAGGGGCCCGTGCGCCCGAGGCCAGCGAGAGCCGCAGCGGCCTGGTGGGCAGCGCCGTGCTGCAAATCCCGGGCCTGGATGTGGCGCAAGGCCTGCGCCGCGCCATTGGCAACATCCCCCTGTACCTGTCGCTGTTGCGCCGTTTCGTGGCCGGGCAGCGCAGCATGGGCGACGAGATCCTGGCCCTGGTGCAATCCCAGGACTGGAGTGCCGCCGAAATGGTGGCCCACACCCTCAAGGGGGTGGCCGGCAACATCGGCGCGCATGGCCTGCAGGCGCAGGCGGGGCGTCTCGAAGAGGCGCTGCGTGAGCCGAGCCGCCGCCCCGACGCGCTGACCCAGGCGGGGGTGCTGGCCCGGCAGTTGGCTGAACTGATTACCGGCATCGAGGCCCATTTGTCCCCGCAGCCCTTGGCGACTTCGCCGTCCACGGCCGCGCATTCGGCGCCTGCGTTGAATGCTGCGCTGTCCGCCACTGGGACCGCTGCAACTGCTCCGCCCGTGGGCCCCGACGCCAGCGCCGAGCGCCCGGTGGTGCTGGTGGTGGACGACACACCCGAGAACCTGTCGCTGATGAGCGCCGTGCTCAAGGACCACTACAAGGTGCGCGTGGCCAGCAAGGGCGAGCGCGCCTTGCAGATCGCCCAGGCCAGCCCGGCGCCCGACATCATCCTGCTCGATGTGATGATGCCCGAGATGGATGGCTACGAAGTCTGCCGCCGGCTCAAGCAAGACCCGCGCAGCGCCCACATCCCGGTTCTGTTCCTCACGGCCAAGACCGACATCGAGTCGGAGTCGGCGGGCTTCAAGGTGGGCGGCGTGGACTACATCGCCAAGCCCATCAGCCCGCCGGTGGTGCTGGCCCGGGTGCAGGCGCAGTTGCAGCTCAAGCGCATGGCCGATTTCCTGCGCGACAAGAACGGCTTTCTCGAAGAAGAGGTGGGCAAGCGCACACGCGAGCTCTCGGCCATGCAGGACGTCACCATCCTGGCCATGTCGTCGATGGCCGAGACCCGCGACAACGAGACCGGCAACCACATCCTGCGCACCCAGCGCTATGTTCGCTGCCTGGCGCAGAAGCTGCAGGCCCTGCCCAAGTACGCCCCGGTGCTGACCGATGCCTACATCCACCTGTTGTACAAGTCGGCCCCGCTGCACGACATTGGCAAGGTCGGCATCCCTGACAGCATTCTGCTCAAGCCCGGCAGGCTCACGCCCGAAGAGTTCGAGATCATGAAGACCCACACCACGCTGGGTTACCAGGCCATCGAGCGCGCCGAAAAATCCATGGACATGCACCTGCCCTTTTTGCAGCCGGCCAAGGAGATTGCCCTCTACCACCAGGAGAAATGGGACGGCTCGGGCTACCCCGAAGGCCTGGTGGGCGAGGCGATTCCGCTGTCGGCGCGCCTGATGGCGATCGCCGATGTGTACGACGCGCTGATCAGCCGGCGCGTCTACAAGGGGGCCATGAGCCACGAAGAGGCCATGATCATCCTGCGCCAAGGCCGTGGCACGCACTTCGACCCCGAGGTGTTCGATGTCTTCCTGGAGGTCGAGGCCGACTTCCGGCGCATCGCGATCAGCCTGTCGGATGGGGACCATTGACGGCGGCGGGGCAGGGCGGGTGCGTTTTCTGAGGATGCAAATTCGGAAAGCTTTGTTGGCCTGAGGGCGGGCCTCCGGTGCAATCAGGGCCTAGGCCACTGGCCGCCACCTGCATAGCAACCCACCATGACCGCACCTGCTGCCCGCCCGCCCCGTCAACTGCACATCAACCTCAATGCCTTGCACTCGGGCTTTCTGCCCTCGGCCTGGCGCGTGGCCGAGGCCGACCCCAAGGCCTTCATCGATGTACAGCATTACATCCGGGCGGCCCAGCTGGCCGAGCTGGGCACGTTTGACGCCATCTTCCTGGCCGACAACGCCGCCATCGTCGATCAGATCGATTTCCGCCCCATCACCGCACTCGAGCCCACCGTGCTGCTGGCCAGCGTGGCCGCGGCCACGCGTCGCATCGGCGTGATCGGCACCGCCTCCACCAGCTACAACGAGCCCTACAACATCGCACGCCGCTTTGCCACGCTCGACCACGTGAGCGGCGGGCGCGCCGGCTGGAACATCGTCACCACGGCCGATCTGCCCTCGGCACGCAACTTCGGGCGCGATGCCGTGCCCGAGCACGCCCAGCGCTACCGCCGGGCCAGCGAGTTCACCGAGGTGGTCAAGGCCTTGTGGGACAGCTGGGACGACGACGCCTTTGTGGGCGACAAGGCCTCGGGCCGCTTTGTCGACACCGACAAGGTGCACCCCATCCACCACCAGGGCGAGTTCTACTCGGTGCAGGGCGCGCTGAACCTGCCGCGCAGCCCGCAAGGCCGCCCGGTGCTGGTGCAGGCCGGCGGCTCGGCCGATGGGCGTGAACTGGCGGCCCGCCATGCCGAGGCGGTGTTCTCGGCCTCGCAGTCCTTTGAAGAATCGCTGGCCTACGGGCGTGAGCTCAAGAGCCGGGCCGAGGCCCTGGGCCGCGGCCCCGACGCCGTCAAGGTGCTGGCCGGCCTGACCACCATCATCGGCAGCACCGAGGCCGAGGCCCTGCGCCGCCGCGACGAACTGGTCGACCTGATCCCCTGGCGCTACAGCCTGAACCGCCTGGCCGGCACCCTGGGCATCAGCGCCGACCGCCTGAAGCTCGATGAGCGCCTGCCCGAGAACCTGCCCCTGCCCGGTGGCGGCAACGGCAACCACACCTTCTTCAACTTTGTGCGTGCCCTGGCCACCCGCCACAACTACACGGTGCGCGAGCTGATCCGGGCCCTGGCCGGCGGCGGTGGCCACCGCGTGATCGTGGGTACACCCGAGCAGATCGCCGACGACATCGAGCATTGGTTCCGCGCCGGGGCCGCCGACGGTTTCAACCTGATGCCCGATGTGCTGCCCGGCGGCCTGCAGGACTTTGTCGATGGTGTGGTGCCGCTGCTGCGCCAGCGCGGCATCTTCCGTCACGCCTACGAAGGCAGCACCCTGCGCGAGCACCTGGGCCTGGCCCGGCCGGCGGTGGAGCGCCGCCCGCGCCTGCAGGCCGCCTGAGACCCCGAGCGGCGGGGCCTTGCCCCCTGCATTTTTTGACCGCAGCGGAGCCTTGGGGCCCCGCTGTTGGCTTTGTCACGTTTTCTCAACCCACCCCTCCCTACAACATGAAGCGCAGAACCCTTCTTGCCCGCGGCGCCTTGAGCCGCCTGGCCGTGCCCCTGGCCACCTCCCTTGCCTTGATGGGCGTCGCCCAGGGGCCCGTCCTGGCCCAAAGCGCCAAGCCCGCGAGCGGGGCCAAAGCCGCCGAGCTGACCCCGGTCAGCGGCGGCGTGCTCAACGTGGCTGTGTCGCCCGAGCCCACGCTGCTGACCTCGGCCTTCATCACCACCATGAACATCGGCCAGGTCTCCAGCAAGGTGCTCGAAGGCCTGGTCAGCTTTGACCTGAACCTGCAGCCCGTGCCGGCGCTGGCCACCTCGTGGCAGCTATCGGAAGACGGCCTGACCCTGCGCTTCAAGCTGCGCGAGAACGTGAAATGGCATGACGGCAAGGATTTCACCTCGGCCGACGTCGAATACACCCTGCTCAACGTCTGGAAGAAGCTGCACCCCTTCGGCCGTGCTGCCTTTGCCAACGTCGAGAAGGTCGACACCCCCGACAAATCCACCGTGGTGATCCACCTGTCCTCGCCGGCCCCCTACCTGCTGAACTACATCAACAGCTACGGTGCCCAGATCCTGCCCAAGCACCTGTATGCCGGCACCGACGTGCAGAACAACCCGGCCAACCTGGCGCCCGTGGGCACGGGTCCCTTTGTGTTCAAGGAATGGGTCAAGGGCAGCCACGTGCGGCTGGAGCGCAACCCCCACTACTGGCAAAAGGGCCAGCCCTACCTGCAGGGCATCGTGTTCAAGTTCATCCCCGACGCAGCGGCCCGCGCTGTGGCCCTGGAGGTGGGCGAGATCGACGTGGCCCTGGGCTCCAGCATCCCGCTGTCCAACCTCGAGCGCTTCAGCGACCCGGCCAAATGGACCATCAATCTCGATGATGGCCGCTACCTGTCGACCATCTTCCTGACCCAGTTCAACGTGCGCCGCCCCTACCTGAGCGACAAGCGGGTGCGCCAGGCCTTTGCCCATGCGATCGACAAGAACGCGCTGCTCAAGGTGGTGTTCTGGGGCTATGGCAAGCCGGCCACCGGCCCCGTGCCCTCGTCGGTGGTCAACTATTACTCGCCCGACACCCGCCAATACCCCTATGACCTCAAGAAGGCCGAGGCCCTGCTCGACGAGGCGGGCTTTCGCAAGGGGCCCGATGGCAAGCGCCTGAAGGTCACGCTGGACTACGACGGTGGTGGCGGCACCGCGTCGCGTGAGGCCGAGTTCATCCGGCAATCCCTCGGGCGCGTCGGGGTGGATGTGGTGCTGCGCGGCGGCGACACGGTGAGCTACCTCAAACGCGTGTTCACCGACCAGGACTACGACCTGATGATCTCCAGCCTGCACCGCCTGCCCGACCCCACCCTGGGCGTGCAGCGCCTGTTCTGGACCCGCAACATCATCAAGGGCGCCCCCTGGACCAATGGCTCGGGCTACTCCAACCCCGCGCTGGACAAGATCATGGAAGCCGCCGCCGACGAGGCCAACCCGACCCGGCGCAAGGCCTTGATCACCCAGTGGCAACAGATCGTGCAAGAAGACCTGCCCGTGCTGGACCTGATCGAGCAGACCTGGGTCACCGTCTCCACCGCGCGCTTTCACAAGACCGTGGCGCAGGGCGACGGCCTGTTTGCCTCGTATGCCGATGCCTGGCTGCAGCCGGCCGCGGGCAAGTAAACGCCCCCAATGACAAAGGCCATGGCCCTTTCGGGGCCATGGCCTTGGGGTGCGAGGCTGCAGCCCGACCGGGCTGCAAGTCCGCAACGGTGACTCAGAACAACCCAGTGGTCGGCGGTGCCGTCCCACTCAGGTGCCAGGCCCCGCTGGCGGCGGCCTTCCACTGGCGCGGGTTGTGGTTGGCCACGGTGCGGGCGTTGCGCCAGTGGCGGTCGAGGTTGACGTTGCGGTCGGTGGCTGAGGCGCCGCCCACGTCAAAGGCCAGTTCGGAGGCCTTCAGGGCCGCATCGGCCGCAAAGTACTGGGCCTGGGCGACTTCGATCGAGGCCTGGGTCAGGGCGCTGTTGCTGAGCTGGTCGGCCCAGGCCGCGTCAATCGCATCGGCGGCGCGCAGCACGGTGGCCTCGGCGGCATAGGCCTGGGCGGCGATCTGGCCCACGGTTTCTTGCACATAGGGGTCGTCCACCGAACGGGTGGCCGTGCTGTGGCGGATGGGGCGTGCCTTGTGGCGGGCAAAGGCCACGGCGTCGTTCAGGGCGTTGCGCGCAATGCCGGCCTGCACCGCGGCCAGGAAGAGCTGGAACAGCGGTGCAATCGGGCTGCGGCGGTCACGCGGGAAGGAGTTCACCCGCACCTCTTCGGCCCGCACCAGCACGTTTTGAAAGTGCGTGCTGCCGCTGGCCGTCAGGCGCTGGCCGGTGGTGTCGAAATCGTCCACCAGCTCCAGCCCCGGGCGGTGCCGTGGCACGGTGAAGGCGACCTCGCGGCCTTCCTCATTGAGGGCCAACGAACCGATCCAGTCGGCATACAGGGCGCCGGTGCTGTAGTACTTGCTGCCGCTGATGCGGTAGTGCTCGCCTTCGCGGCGCAACTGGGCGGTGTTGGCGCCATGGGCGCCCCCGCGCTCCAGCCCGGCATTGCCGAAGATCTCGCCGGCCAGCAGGCGTGGGAACCAGCGCCGCTGTTCGGCCTCGGTGCCCCCGTATAGCAGGCTGTCGACGGTGCCGAAATTGGGCCGCAGGGCCTGGGCCACGTTCGAGTCTGCCGCCGCCAGGTCGATCACAAAGCGGATCACATCGTGCACCGAGGCGCCTGGGCCGCCCTGGGCCTTGGGGATGCGCCAGGTCAGCAAGCCGGCCTCGGCGATGCGGCGCACCAGGGCATAGGGCAGCTCGCGCTTGCGCTCGCGTTCGGCGGCACCGGCCGCGATCTCGGGCAGCAGGGCCTGGGCGCGGGCATGCAGGATGGCGGCATCGGCTGCTGGGGGCAGGGCGTGGCCCAGCGGGGCAGGGTGGGGGTTGACCTGGGTGTCGTTGTGATCAGCGGTGGCGGTACTCATGGGACATCCTTCAGAAGGCCGGCACCAGGGCGCCGTTGAACTTGCTTTCAATGAACTGCTTCACTTCGGGCGACTGGTAGGCCGCGACCAGGCGCTTCACCCAGGGCTGGTTCTGATCGGCACGGCGCACGGCGATCAGGTTGGCGTAGGGGCCCTGGGGGGCCTCCTTGATCACGGCGTCGCGCTGCAGCGAGAGGCCGGCTTGCGAGGCGTAGTCGTTGTTGATCGAGGCGATCACCAGGTCGTCCAGCGAGCGCGGCAGCTGGGCGGCGTCCAGCGCCACCAGCTTGAGCTTGCGCGGGTTGCTCACCACGTCCAGCGGGGTGGCATTGTTGTTCTTCACGGCTTCGGGCTTCAGGGTGATCAGGCCGGCCGACTGCAGCAGCAGCAGCGCCCGGTTGCCGTTGCTCGGGTCGTTCTGGATGCCCACCGAAGCGCCCTCGGGCAGGTCGGCGATGGACTTGATCTTGCGCGAGTAAAAGCCCAGCGGCGCGGTGATGGTCAGGCCCACCGGCACCAGGTCAAAGCCGCGGGCCTTGATCTGGTTGTCGAGAAAGGGCTTGTGCTGGAAGGCGTTGGCGTCCAGGTCGCCGGCGGCCAGGGCCGCATTGGGCAGCTGGTAGTCGTTGAAGGTGATCACTTCGATGTTCAGGCCGTCGCGGGCCGCCACCTTCTTGACCACGGCAAAGATCTCTTCGGCGTGGCCGACCGAGATGCCCACCTTGAGGGTCTTCTTGTCCTGGGCCAGGGCAGGGCTCAGCGCGGCCAGCGACAGGGCCAGGGCGCTCAGGCCCAGGGCGAGGTGGCGACGGGTGACGTGGCGACGGGTGGGGCGTGCAGAAAACAGGGACATGGCAAATGCGGGCGGCGCGGGCCGCCTTTTCAGTTCAGACAGGCGGCCCACTGTGCAAGCCTTGGCGCGTGCTGCCAAGGAAGCAATTCGCATGTGCTTATCGGGTGGGCGCGACGCGATGGCCGCTGGGCCGGCTTATGCGCAAACCGGATAAGCGTCGGCTGTTTCATTCGTTCCGCTTCGGCGGGGGCTTGCAGATACTGCGGCCTTTCTTCATCACCCCCCAACCCATGACTGGTTTAACTTCTCCGGCCGCCGAGGCGGCCCCCGTGATCCGGCTGGAGGCGGTGCGCAAATCATTTGCCCTGCCCGGCGGCGCCGCCTTCGATGCGGTGCGCGAGGTGTCGCTGAGCATCCAGGCTGGCGACGTGTTCGGCCTGATCGGCAAGAGCGGCGCTGGCAAATCCACCCTGCTGCGCCTGATCAACCTGCTCGAAAAGCCCGATGGCGGCCGCGTGTTGGTGGCCGGGCGCGACCTGACCGCACTGACGCGCAGCGAGCTGCGCGACACGCGCCAGAACATCGGCATGATTTTTCAGCAGTTCAACCTGCTGCAGAACGCCACCGTGTTCGACAACGTGGCCTTTGCGCTGAAGATCCACGGTCGCCACAGCCGTGCAGAGATCGCCGAGCGTGTGCACGAATGCCTGGCCCTGGTGGGCCTGCCCGAAAAGGCGCAAAGCTACCCGGCCCAGCTCTCGGGCGGCCAGAAGCAGCGTGTGGCGATTGCCCGCGCCCTGGCGCCGCGCCCCCAGGTGCTGCTGTGCGACGAGCCCACCTCGGCGCTCGACAGCGAGACCACCCGCTCGCTGCTGGAGACCCTGCGTGACATCAACCAGAAGGTGGGTGTGACCATCGTCATCGTCACCCATGAGCTGTCGGTGGTCGAGCTGTTGTGCCGCCATGTCGCCATCCTGGAGCAGGGCCGCCTGGTGGAGCAGTTTGCGGTGGACGAGCTGGGCGTGGAACGCCAGACCGTGCTGGGCCGCGAACTGGCCGAGCTGGTGCGCAGCCGCCCGGCCCGCGATGCGGCACGAGACACCTCCCGTGATGCCTCCCGCGCTTCCCTGAATTCTGTCCACGCCAAGGAGTTGGCCTATGCCTGAGAACATCGCCGCCATCCTGCCCGAGCTGTGGGTGGCCACCGCCCAGACCTTTCTGATGCTGGCCATCGGCCTGTCGGCCGCTGTGCTGATCGGCGGCCCGCTGGGGGTGCTGCTGTTTCTGCTGGGGCCGGGCCAGTCGCTGGACAACAAGCCGGCCTTTCTGGTGCTGAACTGGCTGGTCAACACCGTGCGCTCCTTCCCCTTCATCATCTTGCTGGTGGCCCTGGTGCCGTTCACGCGCTCCATCGTCGGCACCTCGATCGGGCCGCTGGCGGCGGCCGTGCCGCTGTCGTTTGCCGCCATCCCCTACCTGGCCCGCCTGGTGGACCAGTGCCTGCGCGATGTGCCGCGCGGGGTGATCGAGGCGGCCCACGCCATGGGCGCCAGTGAGCTGCAGATCGTCTGGCGTGTGCTGCTGGTCGAGGCCCGTTCGGGCCTGGTGCTGGCCCTGACCGTGCTGGCCGTGAGCTTTCTGTCGTACTCGGCGATTGCCGGTGTGGTGGGCGGCGGCGGCATTGGCGACCTGGCCATCCGCTACGGCTACTACCGCTTCCAGACCGATGTGATGGTGCTCACCGTGGCCCTGCTGGTGCTGCTGGTGCAGGCCGTGCAGTTCACCGGCAACACCGTGGCGCGCCGCCTCGACAAGCGCTGAGACCTTTCCCCCATTTTTGAAAGCATTCCCATGACCGCATTCCAACGCCTTCTTCCCCGCCGTGCCTGGCTGTCGGCCCTGGCCGCCACCACCGCCCTGGCCTTGCTGGGCCCGGGCGCCGCGCTGGCCCAGAGCGCCAGCAAGAAAGAGCTGGTGATCGGCGGCACCGCCGGCTCCAACATCGACCAGCTCAAGGCCGGCATCGTGCCGCTGCTCGAAAAGAAGGGCTACCAGGTCAAGCTGGTCGAGTTCAACGACTACGTGCAGCCCAACCTGGCCCTGGCCCAGGGTTCGCTCGATGCCAACTTCTTCCAGCACCGCGTGTACCTGCGCAAGTTTGCGGCGGATCAGAAGCTGGATCTGGTCGAACTGGTGCAGGGCCCCATCGCCCCGCTGGGCGTGTACTCCACCCGCCGCAAGACCCTGGCCGAAGCCCGTGAGGGTGACCGCGTGACCCTGCCCAACGACCCGAGCAACCTGGCCCGTGCCCTGGTGCTGCTGGAGCAGAACCACCTGGTCAAGCTCAAGGCGGGCATCGACCCGCTGCGCGCCAGCGAAAAAGACCTGGAGGCCAACCCCTTGAAGCTCAAGCTGATCCCGCTGGAGGCCGCCCAGCTGCCGCGCTCGCTGGGCGATGCCGAGTACGCCATCGTCAACGGCAACTTTGCCATCTCCTCGGGCCTTAAGCTGACCGAAGCCGTGGCCCTGGAAAAGACCCCCGACCACTACCTGAATGTGGTGGCCGTGAAGCGCGCCGATCAAGACACACCTTGGGCGCGCGACATCGCCGAGGCTTACCGTTCGAAGGAGTTCAAGGCCGTGGTGGACAGCCGTTTCGCCGGCTACGCGAAGCCGGCCTTCCTGCAGTAAACGGACGGGGCAGGGCATGGCCGCATTGGCACTCTTTGATGCCGCCGGGCATTGGCAGGACACCCTGGTGTGCGAGCACCGCATCGCCCCCTGGCTGCAGGGCCTGGGGGTGAGTTGGGGCGTGTTGCATCTGGGCCCTGCACCCGAGCCCGACGCGCCAGGCGCCCAGGCCTGGCTGCAGGCTCAGCAGGTGCCGTTGGCCAGCCTGGACCAGGGGCTGGGCCTGCACCGCATCGACCGGGTGCGGGTGAACCCTGGCCAGCCCGGCTGGCCCGCACTGCGCCAACAATTCACCCAGGAGCACCGCCACAGCGAGGCCGAGCTGCGCGTGTTCCTGGCCGGCGCCGGTCTGTTCACCGTGCGCCACCCCGAGGGCTTTGTGGGCCTGTTGTGCGAGGCCGGCGACTGGGTGGCCCTGCCGGCCGGCCTGGCCCACAGCTTTGATGCCGGGGCCGAGCCTCACTTTGACGCGCTGCGCCTGCTCGGGCAGGCCGAAGGCTGGGTGGCCCAGCCCAGCGGCCTGCAGCGCCCCGAGTTGCCTGACTTTGACGCCTTTGTCAGCCAGTTGCTGGAGCAGACCGGCTACGCCAGCCCTGACGATCTGGTCTGCTGAGGCGCGGGCTTTACGCAAGGCGGGCCTCGCTGATTGACCTGGGTCAATGGCTTGGGGTGCCTGCTGGGCTTCAATGAGCTGACCGATCAAGCCTGATCAAGCGCCCTTTGTCATCGCCGCGCCATGCTGCCCGGCGACGATGGGGCCCTCGGGCTTGCCTCGTTCCAGTCACCCATGCCCACTGTTCCTTCCCTTGTCTCGCCCACCCTGGCCCGCGGTCGCGTGCTCGCCGTGCAGGGCGGGGTGGTCGATGTGCGTTTCGAAGACGGCTTGTTGCCGGCCCCTGCCACCGCCTTGCAGGTGCTGTGGGACCAGCCCCAGACCCTGATCCTGGAGGTGGAGGCGCAACTTGACGCCAGCACCGTGCGCACCGTGGCCCTGCAAGACACCCAGGGCCTGGCCCGCGACACGGCGGTGCTCGACACGGGCGCGCCCGTGATGGTGCCGGTGGGCGAGGCCCTGCTGGGCCGCCTGATCAATGTGCTGGGCGAGCCTGGAGACGGCGGTCCGGCCTTGGGGCCGCAGGTGCCGCGCCGCCCCATCCATGCAGAGCCGCTGCCGCTGTCGCGCCGCCGGGCCGTGGCCGAGGTGTTCGAGACCGGCATCAAGGTCATCGACCTGCTGGCCCCGCTGGCCCTGGGCAGCAAGGCGGCCATGTTCGGGGGCGCGGGTGTGGGCAAGACCGTGCTGGTGATGGAGTTGATCCACGCCATGGCCGACACCTACCAGGGCCTGTCGGTGTTTGCCGGCGTGGGCGAGCGCAGCCGCGAGGGGCATGAGCTGCTGATGGACATGCGCGACTCGGGCATGCTGGCCAAAAGCGTGCTGGTGTTCGGGCAGATGAACGAACCCTCGGGCGCGCGCTGGCGCACCCCGCTGGCCGCACTCACCCTGGCCGAGTATTTTCGCGACGAGCAACAGCGCAATGTGCTGCTCTTGATGGACAACGTGTTCCGCTTTGTGCAGGCGGGTGCCGAGGTGTCGGGCCTGCTGGGGCGGCTGCCCTCACGCGTGGGCTACCAGCCCACGCTGGCCACCGAGGTGGCGGCGGTGCAGGAGCGCATCGCCTGTGGCGAGCACGCGGCCATCACCGCCATCGAGGCGGTGTACGTGCCGGCCGACGATTTCACCGACCCGGCCGTGGCCGCCATCGCCACCCACCTGGACAGCCGCATCGTGCTGTCGCGCAGCCTGGCCGCCGAGGGCATGTACCCGGCGGTCGATCCGCTGGCCTCGCAATCGCGCCTGCTCGACCCGGCCGTGGTCGGGGCCGAGCACTGTGCCCTGGCCCGCGAGGTGCGCGAGACCCTGGCCCGCTACCGCGAGCTGCAGGACATCATTGCCCTGCTGGGCGTGGCCGAACTCAGCCCCGAAGACCAGCAGCGCGTGGCGCGGGCACGGCGCCTGCAGCGCTTTCTGACCCAGCCTTTTGCCGTCACCCAGGCCTTCACGGGCAAGCCCGGTCGCCAGGTGCGCCTGGCCGACACGCTCAAGGGCTGCCGCGCCATCCTCGACGGGGCGGGCGACGCCTTGCCTGAAAGCGCCTTCTACATGGTGGGCAGTTTTGAAGAAGCCCAGCAGAAGGGGGCCGCATGAGTGAGCCCGGCACGGCTGACGCCCGTTTGCCCGCCTGGCCCCATGTGGCCGGGCTGCACCTGGTGCTGAGCAGCCTGGGCTCGGTGCTGGTGGACGAGGCCGGCGTGCGCTCGGTGCGGGCCCAGGATGCCAGCGGCGGCTTTGGCCTGTGGCCGGGCCACGCGGATCTGCTGTCACTGCTGGGGGTGGGCGTGCTGAGCTGGCGCGATGCGCAGCAACATTGGCACTACTGCGCCGTGAGCGGCGGCGTGTTGACACTGCAGCGCGGTTGCGACTTGCATGTGGCCGCCCGGGAGGCCGTGCTGGGCGACGACCTGGACCAGCTGGAGCACCAGGTGCTGGCCCGCCTGCGTGAGCGAGAGCAACGCGAGCAGGCCGCGCGCCGCAACAGCCGGCACCTGGAGGTGCAGGTGCTGCGCGAGCTGATCCGGCCGCTGCAACGGCACCCCCAAGTGCCCTGGAGCACCCCATGAAGGATCCACGGCCGAGCGCCCCGCATGACACCGACACGCCCGCCCTGCTGGAAGAGGTGCAGCGCCAGGCCGGCCGGCGCCAGCGCAGCCTGCGCGAGGGCGAGCCCACGCTGCTGCGCCAGCTCTCCACCCTGGGCGTGCTGGGCTGGGTGATCGTGCTGCCCATGCTGCTGGGCCTGGCGGGTGGCCGCTGGCTGGACCACCGCCTGGGCACGGGCATCACCTTCAGTGCGGCCTTGCTGCTGCTGGGGGTGGCGGTGGGCGCGGTGGCCGCCTGGCGCTGGATGCACCACAGATGAGGACCCCTGCCGCATGAACCCGATCCTGCTCTTGTACTTTGCCCTGGGCCTGGCCCTGGGGGCCTGGCACTTCGGCTCGCTGCGCTGGCTCAGCCGGCAACTGGTCGAAGCCGACCGGGCGCCACGCTGGGGCCGCTTGGCGGGCCTGCACCTGCTGCGCCTGGGCCTGCTGGGCGGCGCGTGCTGGGCCACGGCCCGCCAGGGGGCGCCGGCACTGCTGGCCCTGGGCCTGGGGCTGCTGCTGGCGCGCCAGTGGCTGGTCGGCCGGGTGCGGCGGGGCCTTGCGGCGCCGCAGGAGGGGCAGCCATGAAGGCCCAGCCCTTTCTGCACGAGGTGGTCTGGCAACTGGGCCCGGTGGGCATCACCGGCCCGGTGATCACCACCTGGGGGCTGATCGCCGTGTTGGCCGTGCTGGCGGCCTGGCTGCGCCGGGGCCTGTCGGTGCACCGCCCCGGGCGGGTGCAGCTGCTGGCGGAGATGGCCCTGGACACCCTGCAGGGCGAGATGCGCTCCACCATGCGGGCCGACCCGGCGCCTTTTCTGCCGCTGATCGCCACGCTGTTCATCTTCATCCTGAGCGCCAACCTGTGCTCCCTGATGCCGGGCCTGGAGCCGCCCACCGGCGCGTTGGAGACCGATCTGGCCCTGGCATTGGCTGTCTTTGTGGCCGTGCTGGGCTGGGGCGTGCGGCGCCATGGGCTGTGGGGCTACCTCAAGACCTACACCGAGCCCAACTTGCTGATGCTGCCCCTGAACCTGATCGAGGCCCTGACCCGCGTGGTGTCCATGACCGTGCGCCTGTTCGGCAACATCATGAGCGGCATGTTCATTTCGGCCGTGGTGCTGGGGCTGGCCGGGCTGCTGGTGCCCGTGCCTTTCATGGCGCTGGAGCTGCTCACCGGGCTGATCCAGGCCTACATCTTCACCGTGCTCGCCATGGTCTTCATCGCTGCCGCGGCGGGCGACCACGGCGACTGATCGTCTTTCTACTGGAGTTTTCACATGGACACTGGCTGGATTCAAATCGTGAGCATCATCTGCGCCGCCCTGGCGGTGGCCTTCGGGGCCATCGGGCCCGCGCTGGCCGAGGGCCGGGCCGTGGCCGCGGCCATGGACGCGCTGGCCCGCCAGCCTGAGGCCGCCAGCACCATCTCGCGCACCTTGTTCGTGGGCCTGGCCATGATCGAGACCATGGCCATCTACTGCCTGGTGATCGCCTTGCTGCTGCTGTTTGCCAACCCTTTTGTGCACTGAATGCACTGAAGACCGCCCATGCACATCGACCTCTGGACCCTGTTGCTGCAGGCCTGCAACCTGGTGGTGCTGCTGCTCTTGCTGCGCTGGCTGTTCTACCGCCCCTTGCTGGCCGTGATCGAGGCGCGCCGCCAGACCGTGCAGCAGACCCTGGCCGAGGCCCAGGCCCGCCGCGAGCAGGCCCAAGCCGAGCTCCAGGCCCTGGCCCAGCAGCGCCAGGCCGCCGACAGCGTGGCCCAGGTCACGCTGCAAACCGCCCGCGAGCAGGCGGAGCAGGACAGCGCGGCCCGCCTCGAGGCCGCCCGTGTCGCCGTGCGCCAATGCCTGCAAGAGGCCCAGGCCCAGATCGAGCGTGAACGCGTGCAGGCCGGCACGGCCCTGTACCAGGCCTCGGCCACGCTGGCCACCGAGCTGGCGCAGCGCCTGCTGAGCCTCACCCCCGTGCCCGACGAGGCCTTCTGGCCGGCCCTGCTGGCCCGCCTGCAGGCCACCCCGGCCGGGCAACGGGCGCAGTGGCTGGCCACAGGCGACGGTGCGCCCTCCCTGGAAGTGGCCAGCGCCCACCCCTTGCCGCCGCCGGTGCAGGCGCAGCTGACCCAGGACCTGCAGGGCGTCTTGAACCTCGACGGTGACTCCGTGGAGGGGGCTGAACTGGCCTGCGTATTCAAGCCCGATGCCGCCTTGTTGTGCGGCCTGGAGTTGCGCTTCGCCCACGGTGTGCTGGGCCTGAACTGGGCGGCCGAGTTGCAGGCGGCCCGGGCCGAGCTGCAGCAACTGGCAGCCCAGCCCGCAGCGGAGCAGGGCGCATGATGGCCCCAGAACTGAACGCGGCCATGAGCACCGACCTGACCCAGGGCCTGGTCGGCTGGCGTGAGCGTGCCAGCGAGCACCTGGGCCGTGTGCAGCCGCAGGCACGCTTTGAGGAGCGCGGCCGCGTGCTCAGCGCGGCCGATGGCATCGCCCGGGTCACGGGCCTGCGCGGTGCGCGGCTCAACGAGTTGCTGCATTTTGACGACGGGCGCCTGGGCTACGCCGCCGGTCTTCAGGCCGACAGCCTGGCCTGTGTGCTGCTGGACGACAGCCGCCGCCTGCGCGCCGGCGAGGCGGTGCTGCGCAGCGGCGATGTGGTGCGCGTGCCGGTGGGCCCCGCGCTGCTGGGCCGGGTGGTCGACCCGCTGGGCCGGTCCCTGGACGGCGGCGGCCCCATCGAGGCCAGCGAATGGCTGCCCGCCGAGCGCCCGGCCCCGGGCATCCTCGATCGCGACCTGGTGCACGAGCCCGTGCACACCGGCACCCTGGCCGTGGATGCCCTGTTTCCCCTGGGCCGCGGCCAGCGCGAGCTGATCATCGGTGACCGCGGCACCGGCAAGACCGCCCTGGCGCTGGATGCGCTGCTGTCCCAGCGCGATACCGATCTGGTCTGTGTCTACATTTCGGTGGGCCAGAAGAGCGAGTCGGCGGCGGCGGTGATCGCGGCCTTGAAGCGCCATGGCGCCTTTGAGCGTTGCATCGTGGTGGTGGCCAGTGGCACCGACGCGCCCGGCCTGCAGTGGCTGGCGCCGTTTGCGGGCTTTTCGATGGCCGAGTACTTTCGCGACCGCGGCGGCCACACCCTGGTGGTGGTCGACGACCTCAGCCAGCACGCTGCCACCCACCGCGAACTGGCCTTGCTGATGCAGCAGCCCCCGGGCCGCGAGGCCTATCCTGGCGACATTTTCTATGTGCATGCCCGCCTGCTGGAGCGGGCCGCCAAGCTCTCGGCGGCGCGCGGCGGCGGCTCGCTGACCGCCTTGCCGATTGCTCAGACCGAGGCCGGCAACCTGTCGGCCTACATCCCCACCAACCTGATCTCCATCACCGACGGGCAGATCGTGCTGGACAGCCGCCTGTTCGACCTGGGCCAGTTGCCGGCCGTGGACACCGGCCTCAGCGTGAGCCGCGTGGGCGGCAAGACCCAGGCGCCCCTGATGCGCGAGTCGGTGAACTCGCTGCGCCTGGACTACGCGGTGTTCCAGGAGCTGGAGATGTTCACCCGCTTTGGCACCGAGCTCGATGCCCGCGTGCAGCAGCAGATGGCGCGCGGCCGCTGCATCCGGGCCGTGCTGGCCCAGCCCCGGCTGGCACCCCAGCCGGCGGCCTTGCAGGTGGCCTTGTTGATGGCCCTGCAGGACGGCTTGCTCGACGGCCTGAGCCCGGCGGGCCTGCCCGCCTTGATGGAGCGGCTGCGCAGTGGCTTGCCCGGCGCGCCTGAACTGGCGGCGCGGCTGGCCTCTCGCAGCGCCCTCGATGAGGCGGCCTTGAAGGGCCTGCGTCAGGACCTGGCGCGCTGGTTCCGCCCCATCGCTGGTGTGCCCGCCGGAGGCCCGGCATGAGTCAGGCGGGCCAGGCTGAGGTGCAGGCTCGCCTGGCCACGGTGTCGGGCTTTGGCGGTCTGGTCAACGCCATGCGGGGCATGGCGGCGGCCCGGGCGCAACAGGCCCGCACCCTCATCGCAGGCGTCAACACCTACGCCGACACCGTGGCCCAGGCCATGGCCCAGGTGCTGAGCCTGCTGCCGACCGACCAGGCCCCTGATGCCCGGGCTGGCCTGCCCGGCAGCGCCGCCGCACAGGCGCAGGGCCTGTGCCTGGCGTTTGGGGCCGAGCAAGGCTTCAATGGCGGGTTTTCCGAGCAGGTGCTGGCCGTCGTCCCCCGGCCGGCCCCGGGGGCACCCGGCCTTCGTTGTCTGGTGCTGGGCTCGCAAACCCAGCGGCTGGCCGCCACGCGCGGTCTTCCGGTCGAAGGCGGTGCGCCCCTGGTAGCCCATGCCGAATCCGCTCTGGCGGCCGGCGAACGCATCCATGCCCTGTTGCTGGAGGCGCTGCACCGGCAGCCCAGCAACGCGGTCGACATGGTCTATGCCGAACTGGGAGCGGGCCAGCACTTTCATGTGGTGTGCCGCCGCCTGCTGCCGCTGGACTGGCAGGCGATGCCCGACGCGGTGCGTGCCACCCCGGTGGTGCATGAAAGCCCCGAGCGCCTGCTGCAGGGCCTGGCCGGCGAATACGTGGCCGCCCGCCTGGCCCAGGCCGTGCTGCACAGCCACGCCAGCGAAAACCTGTCGCGCCTGCAGGCCATGGCGGCCGCGCAAGACAACATCGGGCACATGAAAGAGACCCTGCAGGCCGACGAACGCCGCCTGCGCCAGGAGGCCATCACGGCCGAGGTGGTCGAACTGGCGGCAGGGCTGCGCAGCCTGCGGGCCCAGGCTTGAGCGTGGCCGCCGGCCTGCGCGCTGCGGGCTCGGGCTGCTTTCGGGCAGGGGATGAGGACAAGACCCGCACCCGGGCTGCCCGAGGATCGACTCGGCCATTGGCCCCGCAGCGGTCACCTGGGTTGGATGGGTGACCTCTGACGTTGGGGGCCCTGTGGCTAGACTTTGGCGTTCATCAGAGGCGGAGATGCCCATGCGTTTGTTGAAACCCTTGCCCTTCCTCGGTCTGGCCGCCTGCTGTTTCGGCCTTTCACCCGCCCAGGCCCAGGGCCTTAAGACCCCCTTGCAGCAGCGGCTGGCCGAGCTGGTCAGCCGCATCAACCAGCCCCAACCCGAGCTGATGGCCCCCTTTGCGCCGGTGTTCCGCGAACAGGTCAGCGCCTCGTCATTGGGGGCCTTGCTGACCGATCTGCGCACCCGCCTGGGCCCTTGCCGCCCCCTGGCCCTGGCCCCTGGCAGCACCCCGTCGTCGGCCAGCGTGCTGCTGCGCTGCGAGCGCGGCATCCAGGCCCTTGACCTGAGCGTCGAGGCGGAGGCACCGCACCGGATCAATGGCTTTTTTGTTCGGCAGCGGTATGGGGAGTTGGGCGAATGATGGCCCGGGATCGCGTGATGGATGACTGGCTGCATCAACAGGTGGGCCCTGCCTATGACGCTCTGAAAGCCAATCCATCGCTGGCTGCCTGCGCCGACCAGGTGCGTTCCCACCTCGCAGCGGAACACGCCAAGTTCATCGGAGCCGGGCCTGCGGATCGCCGCTTCACGAAGCCGCCACAGCCCGCCCATCAAACGCCCCACCCGTCAGCACCTGATCGCGCAGGGTGACCGGCTTTTTGCCTGGCAGCAGGGGGAACACCAACTCAGCAAAGCGGATGGCCTCTTCGAGGTGGGGGTAGCCCGACAGCACAAAGCTGTCCACGCCCAGGTCGGCGTACTCCTGCAGGCGCTTGGCGACGGTCTCGGGGTCGCCTACCAGGGCGGTGCCGGCGCCGCCGCGCACCAGGCCCACACCGGCCCACAGATCGGGGCTGATTTCGAGCTTGTCGCGTTGGCCGCCGTGCAGTTCGGCCATGCGGCGCTGGCCGACCGAGTCCATGCGGTTGAAGTTCTGCTGGGCGGCGGCGATGTCGGCATCGCTCAGGCGGCTGATCAGGCGGTCGGCTTCGGCCCAGGCTTCGGCCCGGGTTTCGCGCACGATCACATGCAGGCGCACGCCAAAGCGCACGGTTCGGCCATGTTTGGCCGCGCGGGCGCGCACGTCGGCGATCTTTTCGGCCACCTGGGCCGGCGGCTCGCCCCAGCTCAGGTAGGCGTCGACATGCTTGGCCGCCAGCTCGTGGGCTGCCGGCGACGAGCCCCCGAAGTACAGGGGCGGGTAGGGCTGGCTGACGGGCGTGAAGTGGTTCTTGGCGCCTTGCACCTGCAGGTGCTGGCCCTTGAAGTCCACGGTCTCGCCCTGTTGCAGGCGCTTCCACACAGTCAAGAACTCGTCGGCCGCCTCGTAGCGGGCGTCGTGGTCCAGGAACACGCCGTCGGCGGCCAGTTCGGTGGCGTCCCCTCCGGGCACCACATTGAGCAGCAGGCGGCCGCCCAGGGCCTGGTCCAGCGTGGCGGCCTGGCGGGCCGAGGCGGTGGGGCCCGACAGCGAGGTGCGCAAAGCCACCAGCAGCTTGATGCGCTGGGTGGCGCCCACCAGGCTGGACGCGGTGACCCAGGGGTCCAGGCAGGAGCTGCCGGTGGGGATCAGCAGGCCGTCATAGCCCAGATTTTCGGCCGTCACCGCGATCTGGCGCATGTAGGCGTTGGTGGCGGGGCGGCCGAAGTCGGACTTGCCCAGGTAGCGGGTGTCGCCCGAGGTGGGCAGGAACCAGAAGATGTCGAGGCTCATGGTTTTCTCTTTTTCCTTGTGTCTGAAAAATGATCGAAAGGGGTGATGCCGGTGTGTGGTTTGTGGGTGCTTGATTTTTTGGAGCGGAAGAGGGCGGCCCTTGGCCGCCTTGGCATCAGGGTGCCAGGTACAGTTCGGAGAAGCTGCCGCGGATGCCTTCGCCGGTGGGCGCGTACTGGTGCACGCGCTTGTTGCTCACGGTCACGTTCGGGTTGGCTCCCACCTCGATCGAGGGAATGTCCTTGTGCACCTGCTGCTGAAAGGCCACGAACAGTTCGCGCCGCCTGGCTTCGTCCACCTCGACGGCGGCGGCCTCCAGCAGGCGGTCCACCTCGGGATTCACGTAATGCGGTGCGTTCGAGAAGGGCAGGCCCACCTTGAAGTTCTTGGACCAGAAGATGCGCTGCACGCCCACCGAGGGGTCGAAGATGTTGGTCAGCGATTCGAACGTGATGTCAAAGGCGCGGTCGGTGTAAGCCTTGGTCACGTAGGTGGCAAAGTCGTAGGCCTCGATGTTGGCGTCCACGCCGATGCGGCCCAGCGATTGGCGCACAAAGTCCACTGCGCGGCGGTCCACAAAGGGGTTGAACAGCAGGCGCAGCTTCAGGCGGGTGCCTTGGGCATCGCGCTTGTAGCCGGCGGCGTCCAGATCGGCCTCGGCCTGCTTGGGGTTGAAGGGGTAGGGCTGGATGCTCTTGTCGTGGTAGCGGCTTTGCAGGGTGCCGATGGGCGAGGCCGACAGCTTGCCCAGGCCCAGCCACACCGTGCGGTTGAAGGCATTCAGGTCGATGGACTGGGCCAGGGCGCGGCGCACCTCGATCTTCTGCAGTGCCGGGGTGTCCAGGTTGAAGTAGATCTGCTGGTGGTCGCCCACATAGGCCCAGTTGCGCGATTCGACATTCACATTCGGCAGCTTCTTGAAGCGCTCCACATCGGTGATCGGAATGCCGCCGCCTCCGGCGCCCAGGTCCAGGCTGCCGGATTCCAGTGCTGCGGCCCGCGCTGCCGAGTCGGTGACAAAGCGCACCACCACGCGGTCGAGGTAGGGCTTGGGCTTGTCCCAGTAGTTGGGGTTGCGCTCCAGGATGATGTGGCTGCCCTGTACCCATTCCTTGAACACAAAGGGGCCGGTGCCCACCGGGGCGCTGTTGTACTTGCTGGCGGCCACGTCGCTGCCTTCGTACAGGTGCTTGGGCACGATGGGCGACTCGGCCGCGGCCAGCGCGGTCAGCAGGAACGGCGAGGGCTTGCTCAGCACGATCACCGCGGTGTGGGCGTCCGGGGTGCGCACCTCGGTCACGTTGGCAAAAGTGGCCCGACCGCGCGGGTGCACCTGCTTCAGGGTGTTGATCGAGAAGGCCACGTCGGCCGAGGTGAAATCCTTGCCGTCATGCCACTTCACGCCGCGGCGCAGCTCGAACTTGTACTGCAGGCCATCCTTGCTGACGGTCCAGGCCGTGGCCAGCAGGGGCTTGGGGCGCAGCTCTTCGTCGTAGGTCAGCAGGCCTTCCACGATCTTGGGGCCGATCTCGGTGTTACCGCCGGCCGTGGTGGTCAGGGGCACGATGGAGGAGGGCACCGGGTTCACGGCCCAGTTCAGGGTGCCGCCCGCCTTGGCCTGGGCCAGGGCCGCCGGCCCGCCCAGGGTCAGCAGGCCGGCGGCGGACAGGGCCAGCAACAGGCGGCGGTTGAGGGAGGTACCACGGGGAAGAAGGGATGGATGGCGAGCGGACATGCGCGGTTTCTCTTGGTGCAAAAGTCTTGGACCGGTGAATGGTCTGCCGCAACCAGGGCGCCTGACAACGAATCTTTCAGCGCTAGCTAAGTACATTTCCGGTGCAGCAGGGCCGGGCCTGAGCGCCAGCTGCCACGTTCATGAAACGTGCATGCATAGAACGATTTGTTCGTTGTCCCGCCCGCTGGGGCTGACTAGCATCGCCAGCTTTCTGACCTACCGAGAGCTGCTGCATGTTGCCCCAAGCCTTTCAAGCTCCCCACCCGGAGACCGCGCCATGAGCGTGCTGAACGAGCGCTGGCGCGAGGTCGCGCGCACCCTGCGGCGCACGGCCTGGCAGGCCATTCCAACCGTGCTGGGCGTGGTGGTGCTGAACTTCTTCCTGATGCAGCTGGTGCCCGGCGACGCCGCCGACGTGGTGGCCGCTGAATCGGGCTCGGCCACGGCCGAGACCATGGAGCAGCTGCGCCACCATTTCGGGCTTGACCTGCCGGTGCTGCACCAGTTGGCCAACTACCTCAGCCACCTGGCCCATTTCAGTCTGGGCACCTCGCCGCGCTACAACCTGCCGGTGACCGAGCTGATCGGCGCCCGCCTGGGCAACACCTTGCTGCTGATGCTGGCCGCACTCAGCCTGGCCCTGGCCCTGGGGATTGCGCTGGGCACCGTGATGGCCAGCCGGGTGGGGCGCTGGCCCGACCGGGTGCTGTCGGTGCTGGCCCTGTTGCTGTACTCCACCCCCGGCTTCTGGCTGGGGCTGATGGCCATCGTGCTGTTCTCGGTCAAGCTGGGCTGGCTGCCCACCGGGGGCAGTGGCAGCATCGGCGCCGGCCTCAGCGGGCTGGACCGCGTGCTCGACACCTTGCGCCACCTGGTGCTGCCGGCGCTGGCCATGGCGGGCTTCTATGTGGCGATCTTCTCGCGCCTGACCCGGGCCGCCATGCTCGAGGTGAGCCAGCAGGACTTTGTGCGCACCGCCGTCGCCAAGGGCCTGCACCCGCTGGCCGTCACGCTGCGCCATGTGCTGCGCAACGCATTGATCCCCGTCACCACGGTGGCCGGCATGCATTTCGGCACCTTGCTGGGCGGCGCCGTGGTGGTCGAGACCGTGTTCAGCTGGCCCGGCCTGGGCCGGCTGGCCTTCGAGTCGGTGATGGCACGCGACTACACCGTGCTGCTGGGCATTTTGCTGATGTCGTCGCTGCTGGTGATCCTGGCCAACCTGCTGGTGGACCTGCTGCACGCGGCGCTGGACCCGCGCATCCGCGTGCGCTGAGGCCTGTCGCCTGGCTCAGGCCCTGAAACTGTTTTTCGGAGATTCCCAACGTGTCGTCTGTTCCTCTGTCTGCCAGTACCGGCGTGACGGCCCATGTGGCCGAAGTACCCCAAGGCCCCCAAGTTCCCCAATTGCCCCTTGAGACGTCCGTGGTATCGGTTGGGGCCTTGCCAGCCGCCGGCCCGCGTCGCTTCGTGGCGCTGAAGGCGCTGCTGCGCAACCCGGCCGCCGTGCTGGGCGCGCTGATCCTGCTGGGCATGGCGGCCCTGGCCCTGCTGGCGCCCTGGCTGTTCCCGGGCGACCCGCTCGACATGGTGGCCCAGCCCCTGCTGTGGCCGGGGCAGGACGCGGCCTACCCCCTGGGCAGCGACTCGCTGGGCCGCGACGTGCTGGCCGGCATCGCGCATGGCGCCCGCGTGTCGCTGGCGGTGGGCGTGGTGGCGGCGGTGCTCAGCCTGGCCATCGGCATTGTGGTGGGCGCCACCGCGGGCTACCTGGGCGGCGTGGTCGATGATGTGCTGGTGCGCCTGACCGAGCTGGTGCAGACCGTGCCCACCTTTTTGCTGGTGATCGTGGTGGTCGCCATCGGCCGCCCCTCGGTGGGTGTGATCGTGCTGGCCATCGGGCTGGCCTCGTGGCCGGTGATCGCACGTCTGGTGCGCGCCGAGTTCCGCACCCTGCGTGAGGCCGAGTTTGTGCTGGCGGCGCGCAGCCAGGGCTTCAGCCACCTGCGCATCATGGCGCAGGAGATGCTGCCCAACGCGCTGCCGCCGGTGATCGTCACCACCTCGGTGTTGGTGGCCAGCGCCATCCTGATCGAGTCGGCGCTGTCCTTCCTGGGCATGGGCGACCCGAATGCCGTGTCCTGGGGCAGCATGATCGGCGAGGGGCGCGAACTGCTGCGCACCGCCTGGTTCCTGACCGCCTTGCCGGGCGCCGCCATCGTGCTGACCGTGCTGGCGCTGAACCTGCTGGGCGACGGCCTGAACGACGCCTTCAACCCCCGTCTGCGCGGCCGCTGAATCTGACTTCACCCCTTGTTGACCATGAGCACCATCACCTCCCCCCAGCGACCCCTTCAGCCCGAGGCCCCCTTGCTCGACATCCAGGACCTGAGCATCGCGTTTCGCGGCTCACAGGGCCGGGTCAGCGCTGTCAGCCACCTGAACCTCAGCCTGCAGCGCGGCGAAACCCTGGCCCTGGTGGGCGAATCGGGTTGCGGCAAGTCGACCACCGCCTTGTCGCTGCTGCGCCTGTTGGCCCCCGGGGCCGAGGTGACGGGGCGGCTGCTGTTCGAGGGGCGCGACATCCTGCAACTGCGCCCGCCCGAGCTGCGGGCCCTGCGCGGGCGCGAGATCTCGATGATCTTCCAGGAGCCCATGACCTCGCTCAACCCGGTGCACACCATCGGGGCCCAGATCGCCGAGACCCTGCGCCTGCACGAAGGCCTGTCGCCTCTGGCGGCACGGCGCCGCGCCATCGAACTGCTGGACTTGGTGCGCATCCCCGAGCCGCAGCGCCGCATCGACGACCACCCGCACAAGCTGTCCGGCGGGCAGCGCCAGCGCGTGATGATCGCCATGGCCGTGGCCTGCCGCCCGCGCCTCCTGGTGGCGGATGAACCCACCACCGCGCTCGATGTCACCATCCAGGCCCAGATCCTGGAGCTGCTGGACGGCCTGCGCCGCGAGCTGGACATGGCCCTGCTGCTGATCACCCACGATCTGGGGGTGGTCTCGCAATGGGCCGATCGCGTGGCCGTGATGTTCGGCGGCGAAAAGGTCGAAGAGGCCGACACCGCCACCCTGTTTGCCCAACCCGGCCACGCCTACACCCGGGGCCTGCTGGGCGCCTCGCTGCATGCCGGCCAGGTGCCCCACAGCAGCGAGCGCCGCCTGCCCGAGATCAACACCGCGCTCGACCCCGTCACGGGCCAGCGCCGTTTCGAGCTGGTGCAGCCCGCGCCCCGGGCCCCGCAGCCCGTGGTGCTGCCCACCGGCCAGCCGCTGCTGCAGGTGCAGGCGCTGCGCACCGCCTACAAGGGGCGCGATGGCGCCCTGGTGAACGCGGTGGATGGCGTGTCCTTCGAGCTGCGCGTCGGTGAGACCCTGGGCCTGGTGGGCGAATCGGGCTGCGGCAAGTCCACCTTGTCCAAAACCCTGCTGCGCCTGGTCGACCCGGCCGAGGGTCGCATCGTGCTCGACGGCACTGACATCGCCCGCCTGCCCGAGCGCGCCCTCAAGCCCTGGCGGCGCCGCATCCAGATGGTGTTCCAGGACCCGTATGCCTCGCTCAACCCACGGCGCAGCGTGCAAGACATCCTGGACACCGTGCTCAAGGTGCACGACGTGGCCTCGCGCGATGAGCGCCGCCGCCGCATCGGCGAGATCCTGGAGCGTGTGGGCCTGCCGGCCTCGGCCGCCAGCCGCTACCCCAACGAGTTTTCGGGCGGCCAGCGCCAGCGCATCGGCATCGCCCGGGCCCTGGTGGTGCGGCCCGCGCTGGTGGTGCTTGACGAGCCGGTGTCGGCGCTCGATGTATCCATCCAGGCGCAGATCCTGAACCTGCTGGTCGAGCTCAAGCAGGACTTCGGCCTGTCCTACCTGTTCATCTCGCACGACCTGTCGGTGGTGCGCCACATCGCCGACCGGGTGATGGTGATGAACCAGGGCCGCATCGTCGAAGCCGGCCACCACCGCGAGATCTGGGAACACCCCCAGCATCCGTATACCCGCAGCCTGATCCAGGCCGCGCCGCACGCTGACCGGCGCCGCGCGGCCTGAGGGCTGGGCTTGTAGCGGGCTGGTGGGGGGCTAGCAGCCGGCTTGTGGCGGGCAACACCCGGCCGCCCTGCAGCCCGGGCAGCCCGGTGCTAAAGTGCCAGCCACCCCGCAGGGCGCCGCCCGCAGAACGGGGCCCCGGAGACTGCACACCATGAGCGACCAACCCGCGGCCAAGCCGCCCCGCTACCGCTCGGCCACCCTGGTCGAAGGCACCATCCGCGCCACCACGCGCAGCTTTCTGTACGCCCTGGGGCAGGACGACGAGGACATCGCCCGGCCCCACATCGGTGTGTTCCACACCGGCGGCGAGATGAGCCCCTGCAACCTCAACCTGCGCGAGCAGGCCCAGCACGCCAAGACCGGCATCTACGCCGCCGGCGGCACCCCCCACGAGTGCCCCGTGGTGTCGGTGAGCGACGGGCTCACCATGGCCCACTCGGGCATGCGCTTCTCGCTGGTCTCGCGCGAGCTGATTGCCGACAGTGTCGAGGCCTCGGTGCGGGGCCACCAGTGGGACGGCATCTTTGCCATCGGGGCCTGCGACAAGAACCTGCCGGGGCTGATGATGGGCATCGTGCGCTGCAATGTGCCCGGCGTGTTCGTGCACGGCGGCTCGGCCCTGCCGGGGCAGATGCCCGGGCCCGACGGCCGCGACCTGAACGTGGTCGACACCTACGAGACCATCGGCCAGGTGCTGGCCGGCCAGGCCAGCACCGAAGAACTGGCCCAGGTCAGCCACGCCTGCCTGCCCACGGCGGGGGCCTGTGCCGGCCAGTTCACGGCCAACACCATGGGCATGGTCAGCGAGGCCCTGGGCCTGGCGCCCATCGGATCGAGCATGCTGCCCGCGGTGTTCAGCGAGCGCGCCCCGCTGATGCGGCGCACGGCGCGCCAGCTGATGGCGGCGGTGCAGGCCTCGCTCACCGGCGGCGGGCCCTTGCCGCGCGAGGTGCTCACGCGCCAGGCGCTGGAGAATGCCTGTGCTGTGGTCTCGGCCACCGGGGGCTCGACGAATGCGGCCCTGCACATCCCGGCCATTGCGCATGAGGCCGGCATCCGCTTCCATCTGGACGACGTGGCCGAAGTCTTTGCCCGCACCCCGCTGATTGCCGATCTGCGCCCCGGCGGGCGCTACCTGGCGCGCGATGTGCACTACATCGGCGGCGCCGGGGTGATCCTGCGCGAGCTGCTGGCGGGCGGCTACCTGCATGGCCAGGCGCTGACCTACACCGGGCGCACCCTGGCCGAAGAACTGGCCACGGCGGGCGCTCCCGACGGGCGCGTGGTGCGGCCGATCGACCAGGCCCTGAGCCGCGACGGTGGCGTGGCCGTGCTCAAGGGCAATCTGTGCCCTGATGGGGCCTTGCTCAAGACGGCTGGGCTCAAGACCCTGGTGCACACCGGCCCGGCCCGGGTGTTCGAGAGCGAGGAAGAGGCCCAGGCCGCGGTGCAGGCCCTGCGCTACCAGGTGGGCGACGTGATCGTGATCCGCAACGAAGGCCCGCAGGGCAGCCCCGGCATGCGCGAGATGCTGGGCATCACCGCGCTGCTGTACGGCCAGGGCGTGGGTGACAAGGTGGCTTTGCTGACCGACGGGCGCTTTTCGGGGGCCACGCGGGGGCTGTGCATCGGCTACGCCGGGCCCGAGGCCGTGGCCGGGGGCCCGATCGGGTTGCTGCAGGACGGCGACATCGTGCGCATCGACGCCCGACCCGAGGCGCGCAGCATCAGCGTGGACCTCAGCGAGGCCGAACTGGCCCGCCGCGCCGCCGCCGCCGCCCGCCACCAGCGCCCGCCGCTGGGCGGCGTGCTGGAGAAATACGCCGCCACCGTGCGCCCGGCCCACCAAGGGGCGGTCACCCATTCGGGCGGCGTGGTGTGGTTGCGCGACGAAAGCTGAGGGTCGGCGCAGAGGCTGGAGCCACCTGGCTTTTCGTATGATCCCCGGGCCCGGCAGGTGCCGGCGCCTCGACGGAATCTGACATGAGCAAACTGGGCCTGACCCGCGAAAAAATCTACAAGACTGTGGCCCGCCAGCTGCACGGCCAGGTGCCGTGCTGGGTGTGCGGCCAGCATGTGCCCCATGAGCAGGCCACGCTGGAGCACATCCAGCCCCTGTGCGAAGGAGGCAACAGCCACCTGGAGAACCTGGCCATCAGCCATGGGCATTGCAACAGCCAACGCCACGCCAAAGCGGCCGCGGCTTGAGTTGACGTGCCTGCGCCCGTGCCGATCCGGTCACGTTGGGGGCGGCAGAGTTGTTGCTTTTTTGATCTTCGTCAAGCTGGAGCTTGCCGGCCTGGTGGCATTTTGCGCATTTTCGTTACATTCGGAAACTAGTATGCACAGGCCCGGTGACTTCGCCGCGACCTCGTCCTTGCTCAGATCACGCTCTGCACGAACCTCATGAACCACTCCGCCTCCGCCTCTTCGAGCCGCAAGCTCGGTCATACCTTGTCTGCCCTGATGGGGGCGCTGGTCCTGGGCTGCATGACCGTGGGCGGCCTGGCCCTGGCCGCTGTGACCTGGATCGATGGCGAAGCCCTGCAGGCCCAGCAGGCCCTGGCCGAGCGCCACCAGCTGGTGCTGCGCTGGCAGGCCGAGATCCGCATCACCAACGATGCGGCCCTGTCGGCGGTGATGAACACCAACCCGGTGTCGCAAGGCGTGCTGGACCAGCGGGTGCAGGCCGGGGCGGCCGCCATCGCCGAGCTCAGTGCCCAACTGGGCCGGGCGCAGGCCAGCGAGGCCGAAAAACAGGCCATGGACCAGGTCCAGCAGCAGGGCAGCCAGGTGGCGGCCGCCATCGCCCAGCTGCAGCAGACCAAGGCCGCGGGCGAGCTGGCCCGGGCGGTGCTGGGCGTGAACCGCGAGCTCAAACCCCTGGTCGAAGCGCAACTGAAATCGCTGCAGGCCTACAGCGCCCAGGTGGCCCAGGCCACGGCCGATCAGGCCCAGGCCTATGAAGCCCAACGCCGTGAGGTGCTGTGGCTGGCCCTGGCGGGTGCCGCTGTCGCGGTGGCGCTGGGCCTGGGCTTGGGCCTGCGCATCAGCCGCCAGATCGCGCGCGACATCGAGGCCGGCTTGCGCACCGCCGAGGCCATTGCCTCGGGCGACCTCGGCCAGGCGGTGCAATCGCAGCGGCGAGACGAGCTGGGTGACCTGGTTCGTGCGCTGGAGCGCATGCGCCAGGGCCTGGGCGGCACCTTGCGCGACATCCAGCATTCGGTGGGCCAGATGGCCACCGCCACCCGCGAGATCGCCAGCGGCAACCAGGACCTGCACCAGCGCAGCGAGCAAGCGGCCGATGAGCTCAAGACCACGGCCGATGCGATGTACGAGATCCACCAGGGCATGCAGCAGGCCGCCAATGCCGCCGTCACGGCGCGCCACCTCGCCGAGCAGACCTCCGAGGTGGCCAACCGGGGCGGTGCGGTGGTGGGCGAGGTGGTCAGCACCATGGACCAGATCACGCAGGCCAGCCGCCGCATCACCGACATCGTGGGTGTGATCGACGGGATCGCCTTCCAGACCAACATCCTGGCCCTCAATGCTGCCGTCGAAGCGGCCCGTGCGGGCGAGGACGGGCGCGGTTTTGCCGTGGTGGCGGGCGAGGTGCGCACCCTGGCCCAGCGCTCGGCCGCCGCCGCGCGCGAGATCAAGAGCCTGATCGGCGGCAGTGTGGAACGGGTGGAGGCCGGCTCGCGCCTGGTGACCGATGCCGGCCAGACCATGCGCGAGATCGTGGCCGGCGTGGCCCAGGTGTCCGAGGCGATCCGGCAGATCAGCGATTCCACCGCCTCGCAAAGCCAGGGCATCGAGAGCGTCAATGGGGCCATCGGCCAGCTCGACGAGGTGACCCGTGAAAACACCCGCCGCGTGCAGGACAGCACGGCCGCCGCCCAAGCCTTGCAGCACGAGGCCCACCACCTGGCCGAGGCGGTGGACCGCTTCCGCCTGGCCGCTGTCTGAGCCGGGCTCGCGCCTGCCCGAACCCGGCTTGGCGGGCCGGGGCGCAGTCTGTAAGACAATCTCACCTTTTTGCCGCCCGGGTGCGGGGCAGGGCAAGGGCCCGGTTCGGCCTGCGTCCCCAAGGGGCTTGCCGGGTGCAGGCCACACAAGAAGACGAGACTTTTTCAGTTGCAAACGAATTTCACCAGCGCTGCGCTGGTCCGCCTGCTGGCCGAGCGTGCCGGCGTGCCAGGGCCTGTTTCCGGGGGGGCAGAGCGCGATTTTGCCGAGCGCCTGAGCCAGTGGCTCAGCGCGTTCGACGCCATCACCCTGCGCGGTGTGCAGCAGCAGCTCCAGGCCCTGGCCGACGGGACCGGTGCCCCCGCGACCCCGCCCACCGAAGCCCAGCTGGCGGCCCTCAAGAAGCTGCTGGAGCGGGTGCGTGGCAGCCTCATGCGCGGCTTGGCCGATGTGAATGCCGCCGCCGTGGCGTCGGCCGCGGCCGGCCAGGGGCCGGCCTCGCTGCCGGGTATGCGCCTGCCGGCAGGCATGAGCAAGTACGTTGACCAGACCGACTTGCCGGGCGGGGAGGGTACTTATGCCGCATTTCAGCAGCGTTATCTCGATCAACAGCGCCAGATGGAGACGAAAATCGCCTCCCTGCGGGCCCATGTGCGCCAAGTGCTGAGCGCCTCCACGCCGCGGCTGCAACAGCTGGCCGCGCTGGACGCTGCGATGGACAAGATGATTGACGCCCGGCGGCAGCAACTGCTGGGTCGGGTGAGCCCACTGCTGGAGCGCCGCTTTGACCAGTTGCGCCAGGCCCATGAGGCCAGCCGGGCAGCGCAGCCGCCGGATGCGGCCACTGCGCCGGGCGCTGAATGGCGGCCGGGCGGCTGGCTGCATGGCTTCAGCCGCGAGTGGCAGGAGGCCCTGGTGGCTGAGTTGGAGGTCCGGCTCCAGCCGGTGGTGGGCTTGATGGAAGCTTTCGGCAACGAGATCGAGAAAAGAATTCAATGAACAGGTTTGTTTTTGCGTTGGCCTTTGTCACGGGGCTGTTGAGCGTGGGCTGGGTGGCCTGGGGTTTTGTCGGGTCGAGCTGGGTGGCTTTGTTGATGACCGGCGTGATCGCCGCGGTGTACCTGTTGGGTGCCTTGGAGATCCGCCGCTTCAGGGCCGCCACGCAGGCGCTGCAAGAGGCGCTGGCGGGCCTGAGCCAGGCCCCGGCCGAGCTGGCCGGCTGGCTGCAACAGCTGCCGCTGGCTTTGCGCCAGGCCGTGCGCCTGCGGGTGGAGGGCGAACGCGCCGCCTTGCCGGGCCTGGCCCTCACGCCCTACCTGGTTGGGTTGCTGGTGATGCTGGGCATGCTGGGCACCTTTTTGGGCATGGTGATCACCTTCAAGGGGGCCGTGTTCGCCCTGGAGGGCTCGACCGACCTGCAGGCCATCCGCAGCGCCCTGGCCGCGCCCATCAAGGGCCTGGGCCTGTCGTTTGGCACCTCGGTGGCCGGCGTGGCGGCTTCGGCCATGCTGGGCCTGCTGGCCGCCCTGAGCCGGCGCGAGCGCCTGCAGGTGTCGCGCCTGTTGGACAGCCGGGTGGCCGATGTGCTGCGCCCCTTCTCGCTCAGCCACCAGCGCGAGCAGACCTACAAGGCCTTGCAAGGCCAATCCCAGGCGCTGCCCGTGGTGGCCGATCGCCTGCAGGCCTTGATGGAGCAACTCGAGCAGCGCAGCGAGCGCCTGAACGAGCAACTGCTGGAGCGGCAGGACCAGTTCCACCGCCAGGCCGGCACGGCCTACACCGACCTGGCCCAGGCCGTGGGCCGCTCGCTGCAGGACAGCCTGAGCGCCGGCGCCCGGGCGGCGGGCGAAAGCATCCAGCCCGTGGTGCAGGCCGCCATGGCCGACATCGCGCAGCAGGCCGGGCAACTGCACCAGCGCCTGGGCGAGGTGGCGCAACAGCAGGCCGAGGGCCTGTCGGCGCAGTTCAGTGCCACCGTGGGCCAGGTGGCCGCCCACTGGCAGCAGGCCTTGCAGCAGCAGGCCCAGACCGGCGCCCAATTGATGCAGGGGCTGGACCAGAGCCTGAATGCCTTCACCGCCTCTTTCGAGCAGCGCTCGTTGGGCCTGGTCGACGGCGTGCACGAGGCCCTGCGCCAGTCGCGCGGCGAACAGACCCAGGCCGACCAACAGCGCCTGCAGGCCTGGGCCCAGGGCCTGGACGGCATGACCCAGGCCTTGCAGGCCGAGTGGCGGCAACTGGGGGCCCAGCAACTGGCCCAGCAGCAAGCGGTCTGCAGCACCCTGGAGAGCACTGCCACCCGCCTGGATGGGCGCCATGCCGAGCAGGCCAGCCGCATCCGCAGCGATCTGGACCAGGTGGTGGCCCGCTTTGAACAACTGGCCCAGGCCCGGCTCGATGCCGAAGCCCAGGCCCAGGCCGAGCAGGTGGCGGCCGACCGGCAGCGGCTGGAGGCCTGGGGCCAGGCCCTGGGCTCGGTGGCGCAAAGCCTGCAGGGCGAGTGGCAGCGTGTGGGCGAACAAGCCCTGGCGCAGCAACAGGCCCTGAGCCACACCTTAGAGCAGACGGCCGCTGCCATCGGCGAGCGCAGCGCCGAGCAGGCCGCCCGCACCCGGGCCGACCTGGAGCAACTGGTGGCCCGCTTTGAACAGCTGGCCCAGTCGCGCCTCGATGCCGAAGCGCAGGCCCAGGCCGAGCAGGTGGCGGCCGACCGGCAGCGGCTGGAGGCCTGGGGCCAGGCCCTGGGCTCGGTGGCGCAAAGCCTGCAAGGCGAATGGCAACGCGTGGGCGAACAGGCCCTGGCGCAGCAGCAGGCCCTGAGCCACACCTTGGAGCAGACGGCGGCCGCCATCGGCGAGCGCAGCGCCGAACAGTCCGCCCGCACCCGGGCCGACCTGGAGCAGCTGGTGGCCCGCTTCGAACAGCTGGCCCAGGCCCGGCTTGATGCCGAAGCCCAGGCCCAGGCCGAGCAGGTGGCGGCTGACCGGCAGCGGCTGGAGGCCTGGGGACAGGCCCTGGGCTCGGTGGCGCAAAGCCTGCAGGGCGAATGGCAGCGTGTGGGCGAACAAGCCCTGGCGCAGCAACAGGCCCTGAGCCACACGCTGGAGCAGACGGCGGCCACCATCGCCGAACGCAGTGCCGAGCAAGCCCGCCAGACCCTGGCCGAGACCAGCCGCCTGCTGAGCCGCCTGGATGCGTTGGCGCAGGCCCGTTCCGAGGCCGAGATCCGCTCCCAGGCCGAGCAAGAGGCCGCAGACCGACAACGCCTGGCCGCCTGGTCGCAGGCCCTGGGCAGCATGGCCGGCACTTTGCAGGCCGAGTGGCAGCGCGTGGGCGAGCAGGCCTTGGTCGGCCAGCAGCAGTTGTGCCAGACCCTGGAGAAGACCGCGGGCGAGCTGGGCGAGCGCAGTGCCGAGCAGGCGCGCCGCACCCTGGCCGACATGACGGCCCTGGTGGCCCGCCAGGACGAACTGAGCCTGGCCCGCAGCGCCGCCGAAGAGCGCTGGCTGCAGCAGCAGGGCGAACGCATGGACCAACTGGCGGCGCTGTGGCGCCAGGAGCTGGGCGCCTTGCGCGACGACGAAGCGCGCCGCGGCGACGCCGCGGTGCAGCGCCTGGGCGATCTGCAGGCGGCCCTGGCCAGCCAGCTGGCCACCCTGGGCCAGACCCTGGAGGCCCCGATGGCCCGCCTGATGCAAAGCGCCGCCGAGGTGCCGCAGGCCGCCACCGCGCTGCTGGCCCAGGTGCGCGAGCAGATGGGCGCCCTGGACCAGCGCGATCAACTGGCCCTGCAAGAGCGCAGCGGCCTGATGGAACGCCTGAACCAGCTGTTGCTGAGCCTGGAGCAGGCCTCGGCCGAGCAGCGCGACAGCGTGCAGGCCCTGCTGGGCCAGGCGCTGGGCACGCTGGGCCAGGCCGGCCAGCAGTTCACCGAGACCCTGAGCAGCCATGCCGTGCGGGCCGAAGATCTGGCCGTGCACCTGCGCGGCGGGGCGATCGAGCTGTCCAGCCTGGGCGAGGCCTTCCACCAGGGGGTGCAGCTGTTCAGCAGCAGCAACGAGAAGCTGGCCGAAGGCCTGCAACGCGTCGAGACCGCCATCACCCAGTCGATGGCGCGCAGCGACGAGCAACTGGCCTACTACGTGGCCCAGGCGCGCGAGGTGATCGACCTGAGCATCAGCGCGCAGCGCGGCATTGTTGACGACCTGCGGCGCCTGCAGGCCGGGGCTCAGGCCCAGGCCGCGGCGCTCGGGAGCGCCTGATGAGCCAGCTCGAGGAGATGGACGAAGGCCTGGAGCAGACCGCCCCGGTGTGGGCCGTGTTCGGCGACCTGATGACGGGCCTGTTGGGCGCCTTTGTGCTGGTGCTGCTGGGCGTGCTGGTGGTGCAGATGGACCTGGTGGACCACCTGCAGCTTGAGGTGCAAAAGCGCCAGGTCGAGGAGCAGCGCCGCATGACGCTCGAAAAAGCCCTGGCTGGCCCCCTGGCCTCGGGCCGGGTGACGCTGAACAACGGGCGCATCGGCATCAGCGGCAGCGTGCTGTTTCCGTTCAACTCGGACCAGCTGCGCCCCGAAGGCCGGGCCCTGCTCAAGAGCCTGGTGCAGCCGCTCAAGGTGTACCTGGCCGAGCGCGATGAGATGCTGATGGTCAGCGGCTTCACCGATGACCGCCCGATCCAGGAAGGCAACCGCCGCTTTGCCGACAACCTGGAGCTGTCGGCCCAGCGCGCCCTGACCGTCACCCGCGCGCTGGTGGAGGAGGGCATGCCCTCGTCGCTGACCTTTGCCGCCGCGTTCGGTGCCGAGCAGCCGGTGGCCTCGAACGCCAGCGAGGCGGGCCGGGTGCTGAACCGGCGCGTCGAGATGGCACCGGTGCCCAAGTCGGCCCCGACGGCGGACGCTCGCCACAATCGCTCGTGAGTGTGCCCATGGTTCCCGCTCCGGCACCTGCAGACGAACTGGCTCAAGCCCTGGCCCGCTTGCAGGGCTTGCGCGAGGCCGGGGCGGCCGAGGCCGACCCGATCGGGCTGGCCTATCTGGAGCGCCTGGCACAACAGGCCGCGGCCCACTATGGGCCCTTGCAGGCCCGCTTGCAGCTGCGCCTGGGCCAGGCGCTGGACCGTTTCGAGCAGGCCCGGGCCCCGTCCCTGACGGCGGCAAGCGCGCCCGACGCCGGCCATGCCCCGGCGCACCCCGCAGCCGCGGCGATGCTGGCCGAGTTGAACCGCCTGCTGCGTGAAGCCAGCGCGCCCGCACCGGTGCTCGATGGCGAGGAGGCCGCGTCCGCCCCCGTGCGCAGCCCGGCGGGCCGGCCTGAGATGAAGAGCGTGACCCGGTTTCGCGAAGGCTGGTCCCGCCTGCGGGCCGAAACCCGCGTCACCGAAGCGTTGGGGCGCAAGCCTGAGAACGCCGGCCCGCTCAATTCGCATGCCTTGCTGCTGCGCTCGCTCGACCTGATGCGGGGCCTGTCGCCTGACTACCTGCGCCGCTTTGTAACGCATGTGGACACCTTGCTGTGGCTGGATCAGGCCAGCCAGAAGCCCGCCCCGGTGAAGGGCAAAGGCAAGAGCAAGCCCGCGTCGGGGCCGCGACGAGCCAAGCGCGCCTGATCCAGGGGGGCGCCTTTGAATCCGCATAAATGATATTTCAAAATTATTTATGCGGTTTTAATGTGGTAAAAAAGTATTTCCGAGGTATAAACGGGGCCGTGAAATGCGTTCTTTGATGAGCGTATTCATTTGATCTGATCATTTGAGGATGCCACGCCAATGGGGTGTGAGGCGCTTCAAACGACCCTGCGCATTTGCTGGCCCTGGGCTGCCAGCCCACGGAGACCTTGATGACCTCGATCCCCTGTGAGCCTGCGACTCGACCTGCCGCCCCGGTGGTTTTGCTGGTGGACGATCAGCGCGTCAATCTGATCCTGTTGCGGGGCCTGCTGAGCCCGGATTACCACTTGCTGGAGGCCGATTCCGGTGCCCAGGCCTTGGCGCTGGCCGCGGCCGACCCCAGGCCCGACCTGATCCTGCTTGACATCATGATGCCCGACATGGATGGCTACGAAGTGCTGCGCCGCCTGCGCGCCCAGCCTGCCACCTGCGAGATTCCGGTGATCTTCGTGACCGCCATGACCGAGGAGAACGACGAGCGCGTCGGGCTCACCCTGGGTGCGGTGGATTACCTGACCAAGCCCCTTCGATCGCCGATCCTGCTGGCCAGAGTGCGCACCCAATTGGAGCTCAAGCAGGGCCGCGACGAGCTGCAACTGCGCAACGACAGCCTGGAAGTGGCCGTGCAGCAGCGCACGCAAAGCCTGTCCGAGGCCCTGGCGCATCAGCGCGAGCTCAACCAGCGGCTGGAGCAGGCGCAATTGCAGCTGCTGCAGTCCGAAAAAATGGCTTCGCTGGGGCAGTTCGCCGCCGGTGTGGCGCATGAGATCAACAACCCCATCAGTTTTGTGCGCTCCAACCTGGGCACGCTCAAGACCTATTTCGAGGATGTGATGGCCGTGGTGCAGGCCGGTGATGCCGTGTGCCGGCAGGCCGGGGCCGGGCCCGCCGGGGCCGCCGTGGCCGATTACCAGCGCCTGTGCCAGGACAAAGACCTGCCCTATCTGCGCGAGGACCTGGTGCAGGTGCTGGACGAAAGCCGCGAAGGCCTGGACCGCGTGAGCCGCATCGTGGCCGACCTGAAGAACTTTTCGCGTTTCGGCCGAGAGGATTGGGCCTGGGTCGATCTGCACGAAGGCCTGCACGCCACCTTGCGTTTGATGGCTGGCCAGCGCCCGCCGGGTTGCGAGGTGCAGCTGGATCTGGCGCCCGAACTGCCGCTGGTCAAGTGCATCGCCCCGCAGATGCACCAGGTGTTCATGAACTTGCTGACCAATGCGGTGCAGGCCATGCAGGGCCGTGGCTGCATCCGCATCGCCACGCGCCGGCTGGACGAGTCGCGCGTCGAGCTGCGCTTCGAGGACAGCGGGCCCGGCATTGCCGCCGAGCACCTGGGCCGCATTTTCGACCCCTTCTTCACCACCCAGGCGGTGGGCCAGGGCATGGGCCTGGGCCTGTCCATCAGCTGGGGCATCGTGCATCGGCACGCAGGCCAGCTGACGGCGCACAACCGCGAGCAGGGTGGCGCCTGCTTTGTGCTGCAGTTGCCGCTGGACCCTCAGGCATCGTCTGCCGCGCCGTCTTCCCGTGTGGGACTCGGTGCCCCCGTTCTGCTTCCTACCGAAGGCATCTCATGAACCTGTCCACTGCCTTGCCCCTGGTCTTCATTCACTCGTCCGACGAGGCCTTGGGGGCTTACGACATGCACTACCAGCCCACCCAGGTGCTGGTTTCGGTGCTGCTGGCCGTCTTTGCGGCCAGCTGCGCGCTGGAAATGGCCAACCACAAGACCCACCGCCCGCGCTGGATTGCCTTGGGGGCCCTGATGCTGGGCCTGGGCACTTGGGCCATGCACTTCATCGGCATGACCGCCTTGCGCATCGATTGCGGCATCCAGTACGAGCCCTGGTTGACGGCACTGTCGGTGCTGCCCGGGGTGGCCGCGGCTGCGGTGGCCTTACATTTCGCTGCGCGTGACCGAGCCGGCCTGGCCACCTTGTTGCTGGCCGGCACCGTGATGGGCGCCGGGGTGGGCCTGATGCACTACCTGGGCATGGCCGCCATGCGTCTGGACGGGGCGTTGCGTTATGACAGCCGGCTGTTCCTGTTGTCGATCGTGGCGGCGGTGTTGCTGGCCATCGGGGCGCTGTGGCTGCGCCAGCGCCTGCTCGGTACGCGCCTGGGGCGCCATCCATTTCTGGGCTCGCTGGTGGGCGGTGGGGTGCTGGGGCTGGCCATTTCGGCGATGCACTACACGGCCATGGCGGGGGCGTATTTTTTGCCCGGCGCGGGCGCGGGCACTGAGGCGACCGGGTTCACCGACCCGACCGCCCTGGCCACGGTCGTGGGCCTGCTGACCTTGTTGCTGCTGCTGGGTGGCTTGGCGTTTCTGGTGGCCTCGGCCCGCATCGCGATGGCACGCCAGCGCGCCGAGGCCATGCAAGCCATGTTGCGCAAGGTGACGGCCGTGCTCGACAACATGGGCGATGGCTTGCTGGTGACCGATGGCCAGGGCCGCATCACCCAGCTCAACCCGGCCTTGCTGGCCTTGTACCGGCTAGATGAGGAGGCGGGCGGTGGCCAACCCTTGCCGGGCATGCCTGTGCGTGCGGTGTTGGGCGACGAGGTGGGTGACTTTGTGGCCAAAGCCCTGGACGGGCAGCGCGTGGCGCTGTCGCTGACGGCCGAGGTGGCCGTGCTGGACAGCCGGGTGGCGCGGGTCGTGGCCACGGTGCTGGGCAAGGACAGCGCTGGGCCCCAGGCGGGCTCGCAAGGTCTGGTCATCACCTTTCGCGACATCACCCATGAGGTGGAGGTGTCGCGCATGAAGACCGATTTCATCGCCAACGTGTCGCACGAGCTGCGCACCCCACTCACCTCGGTGCTGGGCTTTGCCAAGGTGATCCGCAAGCAGTTCCAGCGCAGCGTGCTGCCGGCGCTGAACCCACAGGACACGAAGACGATCTCGGTGGTGGAGAAGATCCAGTCGCAGCTCGACATCATCGTGTCCGAGGGCGAACGGCTGACCAACCTGATCAACGATGTGCTCGACCTGACCAAGATCGAAGCCGGCAAGATCGAGTGGCGCGATGAACCGGTGGACATGGGGGCCTTGCTGCAGCGTGCGGTGGACGCCACCGCCGCCATCTACCAGCCGCGCGAGCTGCCCCTGAAGCTGGAGGTTCAGCACCCCTTGCCCTTGCTGCGGGGCGATCCAGACCGCCTGCTGCAGGTGATCATCAACCTGCTGTCCAATGCCGCCAAGTTCACCGAACAGGGTGAGGTGCATTGCTGGGCGCGGCTGGAGGGCGGTCGCCTCACGGTGGCGGTGGCCGATCAAGGCTGCGGCATCAGCGAGTTCGATCAGCAGCAGCTGTTCGAACGCTTCCGCCAGGTGGGCAACACGCTGACCGACAAGCCGCGCGGCACCGGCCTGGGCCTGGCCATCTGCAAGCAGGTGATCGAACACCACCGTGGCGAGATCTGGGTGGAGAGCCAGGTCGGCCAGGGCAGCACCTTCTGCTTTGCGCTGCCCCTGCCCGAACAGGCCGTGGCCGAGGGTGCCGTGGTGGGCACCGACACCGCGCCTGCTGTGGCCCTGACAGCTTTGAGCGGACACCCGCGAACCATTCTGGTGGTGGACGACGAGACCAACATCCGCGCCTTGCTGCGGCTGGAGCTGGAGGCCGTGGGCTATCTGGTGCGCGAGGCCGCTGATGGTGTTCAGGCCATTCAGCAGGTGAAGCAGTCGCCGCCCGATCTGATCCTGCTCGACGTGATGATGCCCGGCATGAGCGGCTTCGAGGTGGCGGCCGTGCTGCGCTCCACCCCCGAGGCCAACAAGATTCCCATCGTCATTCTGAGCATCGTGGACGACCGGGCCCGCGGCCGTGCCGTGGGGGCCGACAGCTACCTGTCCAAACCGATCAACATGGAGGTGCTGCTGCCCGAGATCGATGGCCTGTTGCGTCGGCGTGAATCCACCAAGCGCATGCTGCTGGTGGATGATCGCGACGCGCCGGTGGTGGCCGTGACCCAGATGCTGCGTGCCAAGGGCTACCAGGTCGAGGTGCTGGACCCTGAGATGCAGCGCGGCGATCGGGCGGCGGCCCTGCCGGAGATGATGGTGGTGTTCTCGCCGGCCGAAGACCCCCTGCACGTGGCGTCGTCCATGCAGACCGCCCGTGAAGGCGAGCGGGTGTACCTGGTGGTGACCGGCGCTGGGCTGGCCCGGCCTGCCCCATGACCGCGCGTGCGACCCGCCGGGCCCTGAACCGCGCGTCCCTGGGGCAGGCCATGGACCGCGTGGCCCGCTCGCTGCAGAGCAGCTGGTGCGTGTTGGACGAGCCGGGCGAGCAGGTTGCCGGTGCGGCTGGCGGCCCCCCCCCGCAGGCCGACTGGCCCCGCGTGCCACTGGAATGCCTGCTGCCCGAACGCTTGTGGCTGGCGGCTCCCGGGCATGCGCAATCTCTCGCAGACGTGCTGACCGGCCTGTGGATGCAGGAGGAGGAGCGTCGCCTGCTGGTGGACGAGGCACTGGCCAAGTACCGCGAGATCAACCTGTTGTTCCGGGTGCATGAAGTCATCAACCACAACATGCCCGCCCGCGAGGTGCTGCAGGCGCTGCGCCACGAGGCGGCGCGCCTGATCCCTACCCTGCCGCTCGAGGTACTGCTGCTGAGCACCGACGCCAGCCTGCTGGCGCAGGGCCTGGGCCCCGAGCAAGGGCTTTACACGCCCGCTGCGGCGCCCTGGGGCGGTGCGGTGGCGCAGCGCGCCTGTGCCATCCGCCAGGCTGACATCGTCAACGCGGGCGACGCCTCTCCAGAGGCACCGGCCATGGGCAGTCTGATGGTGGCCCCCATGGTCACCCCGCGCGCCGAGCTGGGCGCGCTGCTGGTGGGCTGCCGCCAGCCCGTGGTGTTCCAGGCCAACCACCTCAAACTGCTGGCCACCCTGGCCGCCCATGGCGCCGTGGTGCTGGAAAACGCACTGCTGACCGATCAGCTGCGCGGCGCGCTGGACCGGGCCGAGAGTGCCAACCGCTCCAAGAACGCTTTCCTGCGCAACATGGGCCATGAACTGCGCACGCCGATGAGTGCGATCCTGGGCTTTTCAGACCTGCTGGCCCTGCGCCTGCGGGACGATGAGACCCTGGAGTTTGCGCGCAGCATCCAGAATTCTGGCCGCCACCTGCACGGCATGCTCAACGACATCCTGGAGATTTCGCGCGGTGACGACGATGGGCCGCGCCGCCTGAGTGCCTTCAGCGTGCTGGATCTGCTGCAGGCCGTCACCGCTGCCGAGCGGCCAGCGGCGCAGGCCAAGGGCTTGCTGCTGCAGACCCGGATCGATCACGGGCTGGAAGCCGGCGCCTTGGGCGAGGTGAGCCGTTTGCGTCAGGTGCTGCGCCACCTTCTGGGCAATGCCGTCAAGTTTTCCACCCAGGGGCAGATCACCGTGGCGGCCACCTTGCAAGGGGGCAGGGCAGGCACGGCGCAACTGGAGTTCAGCGTCCAGGATCAGGGCGAAGGCATCTCAACGGAGCACATGGCCCGCATTTTTGCCAGCTTCGAGCAAGGCGATGGCGAGCGTGGGCGCCGCCACGAAGGGGTGGGCCTGGGCCTGACCGTCTGCAAGTACCTGGTCGAACGCATGGGGGGCGAACTGGGCGTGGACAGCGTGCGCGGTCAGGGCAGCCGTTTCTGGTTTCGGGTGGGGGTGGAATGGCCCAGCCACGGGGCCGCGACTTGAACAAGGAACACGATGGAAACCACTGTACTGATTGTGGATGATGAGCCTCATATCCGCATGCTGCTGGAGGAGAGCCTGGTCGACCTGGAGGACCAGGGCATCCACTTGTTGAGCGCGGGCGATGGGCGCGAGGCGCTGGCGATGATCGAGGCGCACCGGCCACGCCTGGTGCTGCTGGATGTGATGATGCCCGAGCTCAGCGGCTACGAGGTGTGCCAGCAGGTGCGTGCCAACCCGGCGCTGGCCTCGACATACATCCTGATGCTGACCGCCAAGGGGCAGGAGGCCGACCGTCTGCGCGGGCTGGAGGCGGGGGCGGACGATTACGCCACCAAGCCCTTTGACCCGGATGACATGCTGGTGCGCGTGCAGCGGGTGCTGGCCTTGGGTTGAGGCCGGGGGCCAGGGCGTCAGCCTGGTGCTGGTGCTGGTGCTGGTGCTGGTGCTGGTGCTGGTGCTGGTGCGCTCGGGTGGCGCTCCAGCAGGGCCAGGGCTTCGGCCAGATCGAAGGCATCCATGGCCTGGGCCAACTGGCGTGTCAGGCTGGGATCTGCCTGCTGCAGGGCGGGGCGCAGGGCCTCGAAGGTGTCGGCGGCATCGAGGTCATCACGGGCCAGTTGCCGGCGCCAACGGGCCAAGGGCTCGGCCAGGTGGGCCAGCGAGCCCGCACCCGCATCAGCATCGGCTGGCATTGGTGGGGGGGCGGCAGGCGCGCTGGCGTGCCCGTCCGGGCCCAGGCGCTGGATGATCGATTGGCAGCTCTCCTCCAGCGCCTGTTGCAGCGCGTGCAGCACAGCCTGGGTGTCGGCCGCTTCGCTTGCCGGGGCGGGCGCGGGGTGGTGCTTGAGCTGTTGCTCGGCCGCCTGGGCCAGGCGCTGGACCCGTTCCAGGCCGAGCATGCCCCCCAGCCCTTTGAGCGTGTGCAGCCTGCGCTGTGCGGCTTCGTGGTTGCCCTGTTGCAGTTCGTCGTGCAGCCTCAGCAGGTCCTGGCCATGCTCGGCGGCAAAGCGCAGCAGAAAATTGCGCAGGCGCTGCAGGTCACCGCGCATCGAGCGCAGGCCGGCCTCCAGTTGCAGGCCTTCGACCAGGTGCAGGCGCTGGCGCAGTTGGGCTTCCACGCTGGCCGGCGTTGCTGACGCGCTGGTGCGTGTGGCCTGCGTGCCCGCCTTGTCTTCGGCTTGTGCCTGCAGGGCCTGGGGCAGCCATTTGGCCAGGGTCCGAGCCAGCAGGGTCGGGTCCACCGGTTTGGGGATGTGGTCGTTCATGCCCGCGGCCAGGGCCACGGCGCGGTCTTCGGCAAAGGCATTGGCCGTCATGGCCAGGATGGGGGTGTTCGCCCAGCCGGTCAACTGGCGGATCTGGCGCGTGGCCTCCAGCCCGTCCATGACGGGCATCTGCACATCCATCAACACCAGTTCATAAGCCTGGCGCCGCGCCAGATCCAGGGCTTGCTGGCCGTCGCAGGCCAGGTCCACGGCAAAGCCCAGGTCTTTGAGCAGTTCCAGGGCCACTTCCTGGTTCATGGCGTTGTCTTCCGCCAGCAGCAGCCGGTGGCCCTGGGCAAATTGGGGCAAGGCCTGGACCGGGTGCGGCGATGTACCCGGGCAGCTGCGACCCTGAGCCAGGGTGACCGAAATCGTATCGGCCAGCAAGGCGGGCAGCACCGGCTTGGGGATGAAGGCGGCAAAGATGCCGTCGTCCTTGACCTCGCTGGGGCAGCCGCTGCTGCCGCTGACCAGGATGCACACCGGCTGCTGGCGCAGTGGCAGTTGCTGAATGCGTTCGCAGGTCTGCGAGCCATTGAACCCAGGCATGAGCCAGTCGGAGAACACCATCAGGTAGGGATCGCCCAGCGCGTCGGCCTGGGCCACCATCTCCAGCGCCAGGGCGCCCGAGCTGGCCCGATCGACCCGGGCGGACAGCCCTTGCAGCAGGTCGGCCAGGGCTTCGCGGGCTTCTTCCATGTCGTCGAGCACCAGCACGCGGCTGCGGGCCGGCAAGGGCATGGTGGCGTTGACAGGGCTGTCGTGGGCCGGTTGAAAGGGCGCCTCCAGCCAGAAGGTGCTGCCCAGGCCCGGCTGGCTGCTGACACCCACCTGGCCGCCCAGCAGATCAGCCAGGCGCCGGCTGATGGCCAGGCCCAGGCCGGTCCCGCCATACAGACGCGTGGTGGACACGTCGGCCTGCTGAAAGGCGTTGAACAGGCGGGCCTGCTGGTCGGCGCTGATGCCGATGCCGGTGTCGCGCACCTCGAAGCGCAGCCACAGGTGGCCGTCGCCCCGCTCGGGCAGCACGCTGCCACGCAGGCGCACGCTGCCGTGTTCGGTGAACTTGACGGCATTGTTGGCAAAGTTGAGCAGCACCTGACCCAGGCGCACGCCGTCGCCATGCAGCATGCGCGGCAGGCTGCCGATCTCGGCCACCAGCTCCAGCCCCTTGGCCTCGGCTTTCTCGGTGACCAGTGCAAACACATTGGAGACCACCCGCTCCAGCTGGAAATCGGTCGGGTCCAGGGTCATCTTGCCGGCCTCGATCTTCGAGAAGTCGAGGATGTCGTTGATGATGGACAACAGGTGCATGGCGGCGTCCGACAGCTTGTCGAGCTGCTGGCTCTGGCGTTCGCTCAAGGGGGCGCGTCGCACCAGGTGGGCCAGGCCGATGATGGCGTTCATGGGGGTGCGGATCTCATGGCTCATGTTGGCCAGGAAGCTGCTCTTGGCCCGGTTGGCACTCTCGGCCATGTCGCGCGCGCGGCGCAGTTCTTCTGCGTTGCGGTGCTCGGCGGTCACGTCTTCGATGATGCCGATGATGGCGTTGGGGAACTCGGGGATGTCGATGCGGGCGTCGGTCAGGCGCGCCCAGAAGCGGCTGCCATCGCGCCGGCGCATCTCGTGCTCGCGCACATGGGGCCCGGGTTGGTCGAGTCGGCGCTCGATCAGCTGGCCGGCGGCTTCGAAGTCGGCATCGCTGCCGTACCACAGCCGGGTGCTCTGGTTGAGCAGCGCCCCCGGTGGGTAGCCAAAGATCTCTTCGACCTTGCGGTTGCAGCGCAGCACGCGGCGCGACTGCAGGATGACGATGCCCACGGTGGCGTGGTCGAAGATGCCGCGCAGCTCGCTGTTGGCCGAGCGCAGTTGCAGGGTCTGCTCGGACAGGCGCCGGCTGGCCTCCTCCAGGCTGGCGGTGCGCTCGATCACCCGCTGTTCCAGCAGCTCGCGGTGGCGCTGCAGTTCACGCTCGGCGTTCTTGCGCTCGGTCACGTCCATCCAGACGCCGGTGAGGCAGGTTTGGCCGTCGAGTTGCAATGGGCGCATCGAGATCCAGAACTCGCGCACCTGGCCCTGCTTGTTGCGGCGCTGGTTCTCGAACTCCAGACCGTTCTCGGCCACGATGCGTTGCACGATGGCGTCCACCTGGGCGGGGTTCAGGTGGGCCTGCAGGTCGTAGATGGTGAGGCGGGCGAATTCGTCGCGCTCGTAGCCCATGGCCTTGCTGGCCGCGTCGTTGAAGCTGATGAAGCCCAGGGTCGCCAGATCGACCAGCACGATGCCGATGGGGGCCTGGCTGACGATGCTGGCGTATTGGCGCTCGCGGTCGGCCAGGGCCTGCTGGGTCTGGTGCAAGGCGGTGATGTCGCGCCCCACGCCCAGCACGCCCAGCAGCTGGCCCTGGGCATCCCGGATGGGGGTCTTGATGGCGGTCACCAGTTCGCGATGGCCGTCGGCAAATTGTCGCCAATGGGGTGGCAGCTCATAGCGGCCGGTGTCGATGGCGATCTCGTCGCCGCTGCGGTACATCGCGGCCTCCTCAGGCGCAAACAGGTCCTGATCGCGCAGCCCCCGCAGGGCCTCGGCGCTGCGCCCGGTTTGTTGCAAAAAACGCTGGTTGAACACCTGGTAGGCCCCATCCGGGTCCTTCAACCAGACCAGGTCGGGCATGCCCTGGATCAGCGCGTGCAGCTGGGTTCGCTCGGCATCGAGTGCGTCCTGGGCCGAACGGCGTTGCCAACGGGCATCTCGGTAGGCCAGCACGGCACGGGCCATGTCGCCCAGCAGGCCGTGTCGCCGGGCACTGGCCGCCAGGTGGGTGAACAGGGGCGTTTCTGCCGGTTCGTCACCGTGTTCGCTGAGGTAGCTCAGGGCCGCATTGAGTCGGCCCAGACGTCGGGCCAGGCGAAAGGCCACGGCCAGCCAGAGCGCCAGCACCAAGCCGGTGGCCGTGGCGCTGAGCAGTAGCATGCGGCTGCGGATGACTTCCAGGGCGGTGCTGGCCTCGGCGTTGCGCTGTTGGGCCTGCTGGGTGAGTTGCTCGTCGATGGCCTGCAGCTGCAGGGCCAGTTTCACGTAGTGCTCATGGGCCGTGAGCAGGTGCTGGCCGGCCAGGCGGGTGTCGATCGAGGCCAGGTCGGTGCTCATGAGCACAAATCGTTTGAAGTTGCCGAATTCGGCCTGGGCGGCGCGCAGGGCCTGGGCCTGCGCGCCGCCCAGCTCGGCCTGACCCAGGCGGGCCAAACGCTGCTCGAATTGCGCCACCTGGTCGACGATGCGGGTGTGCAGCCGATAGGCGCCCGCCTCATCGATGCGCCCGGACTGGGCCTGGCCCAGGGCCTCGGTCAACTCCTGCTGCAACACCAAGGCCTGCAGGCTGATCGAGGAGGCCTCGCTGGCGGAGGCCAGGTCGCGCGCCTGCGCCAGGTCGAACTCGCCGCGGGTCTGCTGCAGTTGCTGCTCGGTCACCCGGTTGAGCACCCCGCCCAGCAGCAAGGCCAGCGCCACAGGCAGAAAGAGCAGCAGCAGGAACTGCAGCTGCTTGGAGTTGCTGCGCCAGTTCATGGCGCCGGGGCCGCCTTGAGCAACTGGGGCCACAGGGCCGGCGGAATGCTGGCCAGGTATTCAAAGCCGTTGGCACCCAGCGGGCGCAGCACGACCACCGTGCCCTCGGGCTTGACGAAATAGCCCATCAAATCGGCCATGTTGGGGGCGTGGGCCACGATCAGCCGGTTGCTGCCCGGCGCCGGCGGCGTGCTGACCAGGCGCCGGGTGGCTTGCAGCACCGGCTTTTTCTGCTCGCTGGTCAGGTTGGCGGTGTACATCAGGTCCGGGTCGGCGTGCACCGGGCCCTTGAAGTCGGGGTAGGCCAGCTTCACGGTCTCGGTGGTGCGGCACAGCGGGCTGTGGAAGATCTCGGCCACCGGGATGCGGGCCTGGCGCAGGGTGTTGCCCAGGGTGACCGCCTGGCGGCGGCCTTCGTCATTGAGCACGCGCTGGGTGCTGCAGTCGTCCAGGCGCAGGCCGGTGACGGCGTCGGCCCGGCTGTTGTCGGTGGTGCCGTGGCGCATGTAGAGCACGTAGCCGCCAGCGCGCAGCTGGCCCAGCAGCTCGGGCCTGGCCATCACCTCCTGGAAGGGCGGGGGGGCCGGTGGGGGGGCCATGTCTGCCGCACGGGCTGCGGTGCAGCCAAGCAAGACCAGAGTCAACAGGGCTGTGCAGCCGGCGCGTTGCTGCCCATGGGGCTTGAGCGCGGCGGATTCAGGCTTGATCGGCATAGTGTTCGGCAATGGTCCTGAATTCATCAAAACGGGCCAGGAAGGCATCGACGATGTCGGGGTCGAAATGGTTGCCACGGCCCTCGGTGATGATCTGCCGCGTGGTGTCCATGGACAAGGGGGATTTGTACGGGCGCCGTGAGATCAGGGCGTCGAACACATCGGCCAGGGCCATCAGGCGGGCCGGCAGAGGGATCGCCTCGCCGCACAGCCCGAGGGGGTAGCCGCTGCCGTCCCATTTTTCATGGTGGCTGGCGGCGATCTGCTGGGCGGTTTCGAGGAAATCGAGCGAGGGGCGGCTGTCCGGGGAACCCGGCGCATCGCGACCTGCAGCCGGCGTGGCCTGCAGCTCGCGGGCGCGTTCGATGGCTTCTTCGAGGGCCTGGGCCCCGATGGCCGCATGGGTCTTCATGATCTCGAATTCGTCGGGCGTGAGCCGACCGGGCTTGAGCAGGATGGCATCCGGAATGCCCACCTTGCCGATGTCGTGCAGCGGCGCTGCCTTGGCGATGCGCTGACGCACGTCGGGGGTGGCCAGGGCCTGGGCGAAACGGGGGTGATCCAGCAGCTGGTTCATCAGCACCTCGATGTAGGCCTGGGTGCGTCGCAGGTGGTTGCCGGTTTCGTTGTCACGCTTTTCGGCCAGCGTGGCCAGGGCGAACAGGCTGAGGTTTTTGATCAGTTCGTTCTCGGCCATGCGGCGCCGCACCTCGGCGTCGAGAAAGGCGTTCTGGTGGGTCAGCCGGTCGCGCGCCTGTTTGAGTTCGAGCTGGGCATGCACCCGGGCCAGCAGCAGGGCCGGCTTGACCGGCTTGGTCACGTAATCGACCGCGCCCAGGGCCAGGCCGTGCTCTTCGTCGTCATCGGCGTTCAGGGCGGTGACAAAGATCACCGGGATGTCGCGCCACAGCGGGTCGGCCCGCAGTTGCTCCAGCACCTGGTAGCCGTTCATGTCGGGCATCATGACGTCGAGCAGGATCAGGTCGGGGCGGGGAGGGTTTTGCAGGGCCAGCAAGGCGCGCCGCCCTGAATTGGCGACCCGCACCTGGTAGAGCGGGCGCAGCATCTGGCCGATGACGGACAGGTTCTCCTTGGTGTCGTCCACCAGCAAAATCGTGGGCAAAGCCCGGGCCTCAGGGGTCTGGGCACCTGGATTCTGGGTGAGGGTCGCGTCGTAAATGGGCATCGCCGGTAGACCAGGGATATTCAATCGTCGGTCTGACACAGGAAGATACACGAAGCGCCTGGATTATCCAGCCCGAATCTCAAGGATTCGACGGGGCTTGGATGCGGGAGCGCCGGAAAATCACGTTTTATTCGGTGGCTGGCGAGTGGCCGTGCTTTGCAAGCCTTGTTATTTCAGACGTAGACGTCAATCTGTTGGCCCAGGGTGTTTTGCTCATCCTTGTCTTTTTTCCGGGCCTGCTGGCTTGGGCTGGTGGCCGCCGCGGGTTGGGTTTGCTGCGCCTTCGCCGCCTTGTCGATTTTTTCTTGTTGCTGTTGTTGTTGCAAGGCCGATATCTGGGCCTGAACCACCTGAATCTGGGTCTGCAGCAAGGCCGCACGCTTTTGCTTGGTCTTGGCGTCACCCTCTGAATTGGCGACGTCCTTGAGCTGCTGGGTCAGTTGCCGCAACTGCTTTTGCAGCGCTGCAATCTGGCTGGCATTGTCGGTACCGCCCGAGCTGGAGGTGCTTGTGACGGCGCTGCTGGTGGTGCTGGAGGTGACTTGCATGCCTTGTGTATCGGCGTTTGTCGCCAAAAATGAACTTTTTTGGCAGGCTTGATACCGTGTCTTTGCAGGTTGCTTACCCATGAGGCGGCTGGCCTGCCCGGCGCCAGATCAGCCCCAAGGCCGACAGGCTCACCAAAGCCAGCACCCCATTGAGGGCCAGTGCGCTGCGCACGCCCATCAGGTGCACGCTGAAGCCGGTGAGCAGGCTGCCCAGGGACAGGCCGCCGCGCATGGCCAGCATGAACAGGCTGACGGTCTTGCCTCGCAGGTGATCGGGCGCGCTGGATTGCAGCAAGGTGTTGGCCGAGGCATTGCTGGCCGTCATGGCCACCCCGGCCAGCACGAACAAGGGGGCCAGCGCCTCGGCCCAGGGGTTGAGCGCCGCCAGCACCACGATGGCGGCATAGGCCAGGGCAAAGCCGGTGCACCATGGCCGCCGGTCGCGCTGGGCATCGAAACCCAGCAAGGCCGCAGCACCGAGCAGCCCGCCCAGCCCGAGCGCGCCGGCGCTCAGGCTGAACTGGGCGGCATCTCCCTGAAAGGCCTGTTTGACCAGCACCGGGCAAAAGGTGATCAGCGGGGCGCACAGCAAGGCATTGAGGAACACTGTGAGCAAGGCAGAGCGCAGCCGCGCCTGCGCCAGCACCTCGCGCACCCCCAGCCACAGGTTCTGGCGGCTGCCCTGGGCCTGGCCGCTGGGGGGCGCTGCAGGCAGGGTCGGCTGCAAGCGCCGTGGCAGCACCCACAGAGCCACGCCGATGAAGGGCAGGTAGGAGGCCGCGCTGACGGCGAAGGCGCCTGCCATGCCAATGCTGGCCATGAGCGCACCGGCGACGGCAGGCCCGAGGATGCGTGACAGGTTGAATTGGCTGGCGTTGAGGGCGATGCCTGCCGGGATCTGCTCGTGCTGGACGATGGAGGGAACAATCGATTGGAACGACGGCATGGACAAGGCATCGGTCACGCCCACCACCAAGGACAGCAGCACCACCTCCCAGGCCTGGATCCAGCCACCCAGCACCCCTGCGACCAGCAGCAAGGGGCACAGCATCTGGATCGACTGGAACAAGGCGATGGTGCGTCGCCGGTCGGCCCGATCGGCCAATTCGCCGCCCACCAGGGTCAGCAGCAGGGCCGGCGCGCTGAGGGCGAAGGCATCGAGCCCCAGCATCAGGGGCGAGGCGCCCAGGCTGAGCATGAGCCAGGGTTGGGTGACCTGTTGCGCCCAGGTGCCGATGTTGGCCAGCAGGCTGGCCACCCAGAAGGTGCCGAAGCGGCGGCTGGTCAGCAAGGCCAGGGATTTTTGCAAGGCGGAAGAGATCACGTCGGGCTCATGGGGTACGGTTGAAAATCACAGATGAAGAAAATGCGCGCAGAAGTTCATTTTCCAGGCCTTCAATTACCATGATTTGTGTCGCGGGGACCACGCGGAATACCGGGTTTTCCCTGGAGCAAAAATCCAATCCCGATTCTTTGACGTAACGCAAAAGGATTGCTTGGCTACTGCGAAATGATTTTCGCTTTCGCCGATCATCGGCTCAGCCCATTGAAGCTCTCGGAAGGTTATGCGCAATATCAAGCTCCATGAATCAGACCAACATCAATTCATTTTGTTGAATGAGAGTGAACCGGGCGAAGAAGATGGGATCAGGTCCAATCAATACTTGGTGATTCATGAGGGGCAGGGGGTGCTGCTGGACCCCGGTGGTTTTGGCGTGATGCCCCGGGTGCTGGCTGAAATGTTGCGTTATGTGCAGCCGGCCGACATCAAGGGTGTGTTTTTGTCGCACCAGGACCCGGACATCGTGGGCGGTCTGTCGACCTGGCTGGAGTTGTTGGACGCGCCGGTTTACGTGTCGAGCATCTGGATGCGCTTTCTGCCGCATTACGGGCTCAAGGACATGTCCCATTTTGTGGGGGTGCCCGACGAGGGCATGCGGTGCGAGGTGGCCGAGGGCTTTGGTCTTGAGGTGGTGCCGGCGCACTTTCTGCACTCCGAGGGGCAGATCAATGTGTACGACCCGCTGGCCAAGGTGCTGTTTTCGGGTGACATCGGCGCGGCCATGTTGCCGCAGGAGCAGGACACGCCCTTTGTGGATGATCTGGCCGGGCACCTGCCCTACATCGAGGGCTTTCATCGCCGCTACATGGGCTCGAACCGGGCCATCCGCTGCTGGCTGGAGACGATTGCCCACCTGGACATCGAGATGATCGCGCCCCAGCACGGGCCGGTGTACCGCGGGGCCGCGGTGGGGCAGTTCCTGGCCTGGCTGGGCGACTTGCAATGCGGCATCGACCTGCTGCAAAGCGGTGGGCGTTTCGCCCGATGAGCGCCCCCGCCTTCACCAACCACCTGGAGTGCCTGCGCCTGCGGGTGATGGACCGGATGGCCTCCCTGCTGGAGAGCCAGACGCGAAGCCGGGCCTTTGCCAGCAACCTGGGGTCGCTGGTGCGGCAGGTGCAGAGCGAGGTCATGGCCGAATTGGAGGCCTTGTCGGCCGAGGCCATGCCGCACAACCTGGCGCTGCGCCTGCGCCATGTGATCGACACCTACCGCAGCCTGGAGCAGACCATGGCCCTGCTGCTGGGCGAGCGCCAGCGCCAGTGGAGCCGCAACGCCGAGCACGCCAAGACCACCTTGCTGGAGTTCAACCAGACGGTGACCGAACTGGCCTCGACGCTGATCGAGAAAGACCTCTTCGAGCGCCAAAGCCGGGTGCTGGAGCGCATCATCCTCTCGCATGAGCATGTAGCCCAGTGGAAGGCCTTTGTGCAGGAAATCCTGGCCGACTTTCACGCCATTTTTCCGTTCAATTTCTTCTATATCGCTTTTGCCGAAGAGCACGGCCTGTCGCTGTACCTGTACTACCTGGGCCAGTACCCGGAGGACATGAAGAAGAGTGCGCGCGAGATGATGTCGCGCCAGATGCTGGCCGGGCTGAATCTGCCGGCCGACACGCTGCTGGAGATCGACGAGTTCGAGATCGCCGTGCCCGAGAACGACGCCGCGGTGGATGACATCCGCATGATCACCGTGGCGGTGCCCGAGCACACGCCGCGCCTGGCCGGCTTGCTGGGCGTGGCCTATGTGGGCAGCAACGAGCTCACCCCGCAAGAGGAGAGCGTGGTGCGCTCCATCCTGTCGGTGATGGTGATGGTGGTGGGCTCCAGCAAGCTGCTGTCGCGCACCCTGTCCGAGCTGGAGTACTACGCCATGCACGACCCCTTGACGGGCCTGTACAACCGGCGCCAGTTCGGCAACGTGCTGGAGTACGAGTTCGGTCGCTCCGAGCGCCACGGGCACGAGTTCTCGCTGCTCATGCTGGATCTGGACGACTTCAAGGACATCAACGACTCGTATGGCCACCAGGTGGGCGACGAGGCGCTGCGCGGGGTGGCCGAGATCCTGCGCACCCAGATCCGCAAGGGCGATATCGCGGCGCGCATCGGCGGCGACGAGTTCACAGTGCTGCTGATGGAAACCGGCCGCAGCGGGGCCAGCACGGTGGCCCATCTGCTCGGGCAGGCGCTGCGCGAGCGCAGCTTCACCGCGCCGGATGGCAAGCACTTTCACCTCACGGTGTCGATCGGCATCGCGGTGTACCCGGGCGACGCCGGCAACGAGGCCGACATCCTGGCCGGGGCCGACCAGGCCATGTACCGGGCCAAGGAGATGGGCAAGGACGGCGCCTGCACGCTGGACTCGCTCAAGGGCAAGACCCAGGCCGGTCGGCAGACCCGCGACTACGCCGAGCGGCTGCGGGTGGCGCTGCACCAGGAGCGCATCGTGCCGTACTTCCACAGCATCGTGGACTGCCACAGCGGCGAGCTGTTTGCCTGCGAGACCCTGGCCCGCATGGTCGAACCCAATGGCGACATCGTGGTGGCCGGGCAGTTCATCGAAACCATCGAGAAATACGGCATGGGCCGGGAGTTGGACCGCATCGTGATCCGCAAGGCCCTGGAGGCGCAGCGCCAGCGCATGGCCGGCGGTGCGCCCGACATCAAGGTGTTCCTGAACCTGTCGGCCCAGGAGATCCAGGGGCGTGGTGTGCTGGCCTATGCCGAAGACCTGTGCAACACGCTGGGCATCCCGCCACAGTGCATCGTGTTCGAGATCCTGGAGCGCGACGCGATTGGCGACATGACCAACATGCGCACCTTTCTCACGCAGTTGCGCAGCCGCGGCTTTGCCTTTGCGCTGGATGATTTCGGCAGCGGTTACAACTCATTCCACTACCTGCGTGAGTTGAAGTTCGAGTACGTGAAGATCGACGGCGCATTTGTGCGCAACATCCTCAACTCGAAGATCGACTACGCCCTGGTGCACAACCTGTCTCGCCTGTGCCAGGACATCGGCATCCTGACCGTGGCCGAGTTCGTCGAGAGCGACGAGATCCTGCAGGCCTTGCGTGAGATGGGCATCAACTACGCCCAGGGCTATCACATCAGTTTGCCCACCCGGGACATACCGCTGGTCGCCTCCATGGACTGCTACAAAAAAGCCTGAGAACGCGCCTGCGACCTCGCATTTCCTGGCCTGCCGGCCCCTTTCGCGGGCCGGACCGGCGATGGGCGCGCGTCCTTTCGTCGGATAGCTGAGCCCGCGCTTGGCAAAGCGTCACTCGCCCGGGCTTTCGCGGGGCACGATAGACCCTGAGCGGTCGCCATTCATGGACAAAAGGTGAACAAAACTATCAAAAAGGAAAGTCGTTCGTATTTTTCTATTGTGATGATAATGATTGTTTAATGATATTTTTGTGATTTCTCGCCCCGTTTGATTCAGAATGGAGACCGCTGGATAGTGATCAATGAGACGCAGCTCGCCCCTCCACTGAGTGGAATTCCTGGGTTATCGCATCGAATCAAGGTCGATCCGGATCGTCATCTTTTTCAAAGGAGCTCGTAATGGAAAGCAGCAACGCGAACACCGCCGGCAAATGCCCGGTCATGCACGGTGGAATGACCTCGGTCAGCAAGACCAATGTCGACTGGTGGCCGAAGGCCCTGAATTTGGACATCCTGCATCAGCACGACAGCAAGACTCAGCCCCTGGGCGAGGGCTTCAACTACCGCGAGGAAGTGAGCAAACTGGATGTCGAAGCCCTCAAGCGCGATCTGAAGGTCTTGATGACCGACAGCCAGCCCTGGTGGCCGGCTGACTGGGGCCATTATGGCGGCCTGATGATCCGCATGGCCTGGCACTCGGCCGGCACCTACCGCATCGCCGACGGCCGCGGTGGCGCAGGCACCGGCAACCAGCGCTTTGCCCCCCTGAACTCCTGGCCTGACAACGGCAACCTGGACAAGGCCCGCCGCCTGCTGTGGCCAATCAAGCGCAAGTACGGCAACCGCCTGAGCTGGGCCGATCTGATGATCCTGGCCGGCAACATGGCCTATGAATCGATGGGCCTGAAGACCTTTGGCTTCGCCTTCGGTCGCGAAGACATCTGGGCCCCTGAGAAGGACATCTACTGGGGTTCCGAAAAGGAATGGCTGGCCCCGAGCGGCGGCCCCAACAGCCGCTATTCGGGCGAGCGCGATCTGGAAAACCCCTTGGCCGCGGTCATGATGGGCCTGATCTACGTGAACCCGGAAGGCGTGGATGGCAAGCCCGATCCGCTGAAGACGGCCCACGACGTGCGTGTGACGTTCGCCCGCATGGCCATGGACGACGAAGAGACCGTGGCCTTGACGGCTGGCGGACACACGGTGGGTAAAACCCACGGCAACGGGGACGCCGGCAAACTCGGCCCGTCACCCGAAGGGGCCAGCCTGGAAGAGCAGGGCCTGGGCTGGATCAACCACAGTGGCCGCGGCATCGGGCGGGACACCGTGACCAGTGGCATCGAGGGTGCGTGGACCACCCACCCGACCCGCTGGGACAACGGCTACTTTGAAATGCTCTTGAATCACGAATGGGAACTCAAGAAGAGCCCGGCCGGGGCTTGGCAGTGGGAGCCTATCAACCTGAAGGATGAACACCGTCCGACGGATGTGGAAGGTTCTGACGGGCACACCCGCGTGATGATGACCGACGCCGACATGGCCATGAAGATGGACCCGGCCTACCGCGCGATCTCCGAGCGTTTCTACAAGGACCCGGCGTATTTCTCGGAAGTGTTCGCCCGGGCCTGGTTCAAGCTGACCCACCGCGATCTGGGCCCCAAGGCCCGCTACATCGGCCCCGATGTGCCGCAGGAAGACCTGATCTGGCAAGACCCCGTGTCCGCTGGTCGTCGTGACTACGACGTGGCCGCCGTCAAGGCTGCCATCGCCGCCGCCGGCCTGAGCACGGCCGATCTGGTCAGCACCGCCTGGGACAGCGCCCGCACCTTCCGTGGCTCGGACAAGCGCGGTGGCGCCAACGGAGCCCGCATCCGCCTGGCCCCGCAAAAGGACTGGGAAGGCAATGAGCCGGCTCGCCTGGCGCGTGTGCTGTCGGTGCTCGAGCCCATCGCCGCGAAGTTCGGCGTCAGCGTGGCCGACGTGATCGTGCTGGCCGGCAACGTGGGTGTGGAGGCGGGCGCCAAGGCCGCCGGCTTCGACATCACCGTGCCGTTTGCGCCGGGTCGGGGTGACGCCACGGCCGAACAGACCGATGCGGAATCGTTCGAGGTGCTGGAACCGGTGGCCGATGGCTTCCGCAACTGGCTCAAGAAGGACTACACCGTCAGCGCCGAAGAACTGCTGCTGGATCGCGCCCAACTGATGCGCTTGACGGCTCCGGAAATGACGTCGCTGATCGGCGGGCTGCGTGTGCTGGGCACCAACCACGGCGGCAGCACCCATGGCGTGTTCACCGACCGGGTGGGTACCCTGAGCAACGACTTCTTCGTCAACCTGACCGACATGGCCTACACCTGGAAGCCGGCGGGCAAGAACCTGTACGAGATCCGCGATCGCCAGTCGGGTGCTGTGCGCTGGACTGCAACCCGGGTGGACCTGGTGTTTGGTTCGAACTCGGTGCTGCGCGCTTACGCCGAGGTCTACGCCCAGGACGACGGCCGCGAGAAGTTCGTGAAGGACTTCGTGGCGGCCTGGACCAAGGTCATGAACGCTGACCGCTTCGATCTGGCCTGAGCGCCACAGCTCAGATCAAGTCTGAGATCCCCAAGGCCCCTGCGGGGGCCTCCATGAAAAAAGCCCCTTTTCGGGGCTTTTTTGCGTTCAGGGCCTTGTCGTTCAGTCGCCGAGCAGCGACAGATCGCGCACCGCGCCCTTGTCGGCCGAGGTGGCCAGCAGGGCGTAGGCCTTGAGCGCGGCCGACACCTTGCGGGGGCGCGGCTTGACGGGCTTCCAGCCCTTGGCATCCTGCTCGGCACGGCGCACAGCCAGCTCTTCGTCGCTCACCAGCACGTTGATCGTGCGGTTGGGGATGTCGATGCGGATGCGGTCGCCATGGCGCACCAGGCCGATGGTGCCGCCAGCCGCCGCTTCGGGCGAGCAGTGGCCGATCGACAGACCCGAGGTGCCGCCCGAGAAGCGGCCGTCGGTCAGCAGGGCGCAGGCTTTGCCCAGGCCCTTGGACTTGATGTAGCTGGTGGGGTAAAGCATCTCTTGCATGCCCGGGCCACCCTTGGGGCCTTCGTAGCGCACGATCACCACGTCACCGGCCTTGACCTCGTCGTTGAGGATGTGTTCGACCGCTTCGTCCTGGCTTTCGACCACATGGGCCGGGCCTTCGAAGACCAGCAGGCTGTCGTCGACACCGGCGGTCTTGACCACGCAGCCGTCGATGGCGATGTTGCCGCGCAGCACGGCCAGGCCGCCTTCCTTGGAGAAGGCGTTGTCGTAAGAGCGGATGCAGCCTTCGGCTCGGTCGGTGTCCAGGCTGGGCCAGCGGGTGGCCTGGCTGAAGGCCACCTGGGTCGGGATGCCGGCCGGGCCTGCCATGTAGAAAGTACGCACGGCCTCGTCGGTGGTGGTGACGATGTCCCAATGGGCCAGGGCGTCGCCCAAGGTCTTGCTGTGCACGGTGGGCACGTCGGTGTGCAGCTTGCCGGCACGGGCCAGTTCGCCCAGGATGGCCATGATGCCGCCGGCGCGGTGCACGTCTTCAATGTGGTACTTGTTGGTGTTGGGCGCCACCTTGCACAACTGGGGCACCACGCGCGACAGGCGATCGATGTCGGTCATGGTGAAGTCGATGCCGGCCTCTTGCGCGATGGCCAGCAGGTGCAGGATGGTGTTGGTCGAGCCACCCATGGCGATGTCCAGCGTCATGGCGTTTTCAAAGGCCTTGGTGCCCACCGAGCGGGGCAGTACGGTCTCGTCGTCGCCTTCGTAATAGCGCTTGGCCAGGTCCACGATCAGGTGGCCGGCACGCTTGAACAGTTGCTCGCGGTCGGCATGCGTCGCCACCACGGTGCCGTTGCCCGGCAAGCTCAGGCCCAGGGCCTCGGTCAGGCAGTTCATCGAGTTGGCGGTGAACATGCCCGAGCACGAACCGCAGGTGGGGCAGGCCGAGCGCTCGACCTCGGCCACGTCGGCATCGCTGACATTGCTGTCGGCGGCCATCACCATGGCGTCGATCAGATCGAGCTTCTTGAATTCGATGGTCTGGGTGACCGGGTTGGCCAGACGCACCTTGCCGGCTTCCATCGGGCCGCCCGACACAAAGACCACCGGGATGTTCAGGCGCATGGCGGCCATCAGCATGCCGGGCGTGATCTTGTCGCAGTTGGAGATGCACACCAGCGCATCGGCCGTGTGGGCGTTGACCATGTACTCCACCGAGTCGGCAATGATGTCGCGGCTGGGCAGCGAATACAGCATGCCGTCATGGCCCATGGCAATGCCGTCGTCCACGGCAATGGTGTTGAACTCTTTGGCCACGCCACCGGCGGCCTCGATCTCGCGCGCCACCAACTGGCCCATGTCCTTCAGGTGCACGTGCCCCGGAACGAACTGGGTGAACGAGTTGGCGATCGCAATGATGGGCTTGCTGAAATCGTCGTCCTTCATGCCGGTGGCGCGCCACAGAGAGCGAGCGCCCGCCATGTTGCGGCCGGAGGTGGAGGTCTTGGAGCGGTAAGCTGGCATGAAGGGGTCCTTGGGGTCGTTCCAGATCGTAGGGGTCGAGCTGCACGCATCGCGGGGCGGGTGGCGCGCAGCCCTTGATTATCGTCTGCCGAGGCAAGCCTTGTTGCCGTGCGGGTCTGATGATCGGGTGAAGTCCTGGGCCCAGGCTGCGGGTGACTCCTGTGCAGGCTCCTGCGGAGTTAGACCGCATGCGCTCAATCGCTGCTGTCTGTGCCCTTGTCGTGCCGCATCGGTTTTGATCGGGTTGTTTCAAAAATGCAACATTAAATGTTACAAAGTGTCAAATAATTGACTCGAATCATTTCTTTGTCCGCTGAAGCTTCTAATTGGCGTCTCTGGTGACCATTGAGAAGCGCGATGGGGGTGAAGAATTTATGATCGTCAATGATTATTTGCACGGGGTGGCGGGGGTGATGCTGCCCCGGGTGGCGGACTACCCCTCGCTGCTGCCCGTGCTGTTTTTTGCCGTGTTCGCGACACTGGTGGTGCATGTGTGCAATCGTCTGGTCGAGCACACGGCTTGGTCGGTCGATCCAGGCAATCGGCGCCTGAGTGCGTCGCATGCGGCGTTGATCATCGGCTGCATCGTTTGGGCGTTGGACATTGGGGGCTTCTTCATGTACCCGCACCTGGATGGCTTGTCGCCGAGTCTGCATGACGGTCTGCTGGCCTTGCTGTTGATGATCGCCAGCGCCCGGCTGACGTTGCCGGAGCTCAGTTCCGGCGTGAGCCGCAGGCGCACGGCGGTGGCGGGCACCTTCATGGCGCTGGGCATGTTGTCGGGGCACTTCGTACTGGCCATGAGCTATGGCGCCAGCCTGCAGCAGGTTGAGACCGGTCCGCTGCTGGCCTCCATCGGCGTGGCGGTGTGCCTGACCGTGGGCTTGTCCATTCGGCACCGCGTCGCCAAACGGCGCTTGCTGATCCGCAGCCATGTCATGCAGCGCTGGCCCGATGTGTTGATGGGGGGCTTGATCATCGTGGTCTTGCATTGCCTGTTGATCAACACCTTTCCTCCGACCATGCTGGCGGCGGCAGGGGGCGGCCAGGCTGGCGCGATCGGAGTGGTGGCCTTGTTTGCCTTGGTGGTGGCGCTGGAGCACATGGGCAATCTGCGTCTGGATCAGGGGCTGCAGTTGCGCCTGCGGCAAGGCCTGTCGATGATGCGGGTGGCTACGCCCGAGGCCAACCCGCAGCACGATGTGCAGATGGCCTTGATTGCCGATCACTTGCCGGAGTTGCTCATGGCGCAGCAGCTGGTCTTGCATTTCCAACCCATCGTGCAATTGGAAAAGGGGCCGCCACCAGCTTTTGAGGCTTTGCTGCGTCTGCAGCACCCAGTGCTCGGGCGCCTCAACCCCGAGGTCTTTTTGCTGGTGTGCGAGTTGCAGGGCAAGACGACGCTGGTGGATCGCCTGATTCTCGAGCAGGCAATCGGGCAGATGGAACGGTGGGCCCGTGCTGGTCTGCTGGGCCTGAGGGTGTCAGTGAACCTGTCTCCGACCACGCTGATGGAGCCCGGCTTCAACCACTGGCTTGCGCAGACCCTGGATGCCCATGAAGTGAAGCCCGTGCAGCTCACCCTGGAGTTGACCGAGCACGCCATCATCGCCAGCGGCGCCCCCATGCTGGATGCCATGCGGGCGCTGGCCGGGGTGGGCATCGCGGTGGTGATGGATGATTTCGGTGCTGGCTATTCGTCGCTGGCCATGTTGGCCGATTTGCCCATCCGGGGCATCAAGTGCGATCGGTTGTTTGTGCGAAACCTGCTGGTGGATTCTCGGCGGCAGCGCCTGCTGAGCCATGTGTTGGCGATTGCCCGTGATTTCGACCTGGAGGTCACGGCCGAAGGCATAGAAACCCCGCAAGAGCTGGACGTGGTGCGTGAGATCGGGCTGCACAAGCTGCAGGGCTACCTGTTTGCCAAGGCCATGCCTGCCGAGGAGGTGCCCGGCTGGCTGGTCCGCCTGGCCAGTGGCCTGCCCCAACTCGAGACGCGCGGGCCCACGCAAGGGCGGGAGGCAATGCAGCTCCAAGAGTGCGCGAGTTGATGAGGGCCGGGTCGTGGTACCGGCCGGTCAGGCATCTGCGCCTGTGCCCCTGTTGGCTTGATGAGGGCGCCGTGTGCTGAGCTGCACGTTGGATGTTTGCCCACAAAAAAACCCAAGTGACGTGAGTCACTTGGGTTTGCATTTGGCGGAGAGGGCGGGATTCGAACCCGCGGTGGGGATTAACCCACACACGCTTTCCAGGCGTGCGACTTAAACCGCTCATCCACCTCTCCGGAAGCCCTCAACTATAGCAGGAAAAACGGAGGGGTTTGCCGTGGCGCTGGGCAGGGTTCAAATATTTCGACGCCGAGCAAGGGCTCGCATCGGGTGTTGCTTCGCCCTAGAGCAGAGGCCGGTTGGGCGACAGAGGGGATATTTCTGTCGCCAAGCACTTCATGAATGCGTTCTTGCGCATCTGCGCCTGAGGCTGCGGCGGGTGGGGTTGAGCGCGGACATCGTGCGCTCCGATGCAATGCCCCGTGGCCTATCAGGTCGCACTTTTGCGGTCTTGCGCCCGGGTTGAACGCCATGATTTGCGACAATTGCAATTCGAGAACAATTTTATGAAGTGGGATGCCTGTGCCGTCCATCAAGCAATGAAATACATCCCAATTCTTGATGGTCTTCGTGCTGTCGCCATCCTGATCGTCCTGGTCAGCCACGTTGTCACGCCTTGGGTACCGGGTGGATTTGGTGTCACCCTGTTCTTTTTCATTTCAGGATTCATCATCACCCGCATGATGCTGGCGGAGCCCCACAACGGCGTGGCGATGGCGCAGTTCTATGTGCGTCGGATGTTTCGACTTTATCCCGCGCTTCTTCTCCTGCTGTTGACAGCCTGTGGCCTGGCGCTTTGGATGGGCTCGGCCATCCCCCGATCGGACGTGCTGGCGGTTTTGCTGTATTTCGCCAACTACCATGAGTTTCATCCGCTGCCTGCCGCCAACTCCCCCTTGGTGATCACCTGGTCTCTGGCCGTGGAGGAGCATTTCTACATGGTGTATCCGGCGTTGATGATGTTGGCGGGCCGGAGGCTTTTGAACGTGCTGCTGGTGGTCATCGTTCTGACGCTCGCATGGCGGGGCTATTTGGTTTTCGAGTTGAATGTGGATCACTACCGAACCTACCTGTCGACGGATACGAGAATTGATTCCATCGCCTGGGGCTGTCTCTTGGCGGTGCTGGCTGGTTCCAAAGGGGGGGCCCTGGAGCGATTGAGAAAGATGCCGTTGTTTTACCTGGGAGGGGCCCTGGTGCTGGCGACTTTTGTGATCCGTTCGGAGGCCTTTCGTGAGACCCTCAGGTACAGCCTGCAAGGCCTGGGCCTCTTTATGGTGCTCTGTGAACTGGTTGTCTTTCAGACGGGGCCGAACATGGTGCGCCAATTCCTGGAGTCGCCGCCGATGCGCTGGATCGGTCGAATCAGCTACTCACTCTATCTGTTTCATTTCTTGATACTGACCACATTCGACAACTTGGGGTGGACCAGTCCCTGGGCCCGGGTCGCAGTCTTGACCATGAGTTTCGTGGTGGCGGAGCTGTCCTGTCGCCTGGTAGAGACGCCGTGCCGCAAATTTGGGCACGAGCTGGCTTTGAAGATCGGCCGTTGAGATCGGCTGGTGGCCGTTGCGCCGGAGCGACGCCATCTCGCCGCAGCCCTGTTTTGAGGAGCACACCTGTGTGCTGTTCACCGTCAAGCCGACCTTCTTTGAACCCCAGCACATCCCTGGGATTTGCCGCTTGATGCATGCTGGTTCCCGGCGGGCAGATGGCCGGCTTGAGGATCGTTCGATCTTTTCTGTTCTCTTTTCGATGGAGCACCTTACCGAATGAGGCTACAACTGCTTCCCCTGGCGAAATGGATGTTGGTCACAGCGGCTGCAGTGAGCACCGGGCTGTGTCAAGCGGCCCCTGAGGAGATCCAGGTCTACCTCGATGAATTTGCCGAGCCGGGCCAGTTCGGCCTGGATCTGCACACCAACCTGGTGCCCTCGGCCCAGCCCGGCTCGCCCACCTTTCGCCAGTGGCGACTCACCCCTGAACTGAGTTACGGCATCAACAACCACTGGGAGGCCGGCCTGTATGTTCTGAGTTCGGGGGCCCCGGACATCTCACATGGGCACCCCGTCACCGATGGGGCCAAGGTTCGGCTCAAGTGGCGGCCCCGTGCGCCTTCCGCCGATTCGCCTTGGTATTTCGCCGTCAACTGGGAAGTGGGTCACCTGGCCCAGCGCTTTGATCCCGATGAAAGTTCCACCCAGCTGAAGTTCATTGAAACCTACCGCCAGGGGCCCTGGCTGGCAGGGGTCAATTTCAACCTCAATGGGTCTTTCAGAAGCCATCCGCAGCAGTCCTCGTCGACCGAGCTGGACTACAAACTCAGCTACCAGGTGACAGGCGAGGATCAAGGTGACCTGCGCCTGGGTCTTGAACGCTACGACACCCTGGGCCTCTTGCATCGCAATGCGGCAGTGGCATCGCCCCACACCACCAGCAACTTTGTGGTGGCCGACTTCAACCTGGGTGGGTGGGATTTCGACCTGGGGGTGGGGCGTTCCTATGGCTCTGCTGTCGCCAATACCGACAGAACGGTCATCAAGTTAATTCTGGGCGTGCCTATCTAATGGTTGCTTGAGTTGCTGCGCCTGAGGCGGGTGTCGGCGCCTGGCCAGTGCCCTCGGTTCAAGCCTGGGCCAGCCGCTGGCGCAGCACGTCACACAAAGAGGCCATCACCGGCAGTTGAACCCGGTGCGTGGTGCGCACCAAGGCATAGCGGCCAACGGGGGTGGGCAGAGCGTGGCGGGGCAGGGCGATCAGGCGCCCGTCGTCCAGCTCGGCCCGCACCACCGCATGGGCCACCAGCAGCACCATGTCGGAGGCCAGGGTGGCGCTTTTGAGCGCCTGGTAGTTGTCGGCCTGCAAGCTCGGCCAATGGCTGCTGGGCTGCAATTTGCCGAGGGATTGGCTGATCTCGCGTTCAAACGCCTCGCTCAAAGGAGAGCAGGCCACGGCATAAGGGCGCAGGTCAGCCAGGCTGGGCCGGGGCAGGGCGCTCAGCGGATGCTGGGCGCGGCACACGAAGCCCCCCTCCAGTGGGGGCAGCAACTCCATGCTGAGGCCATCGGTGTCGCGGATGGCGCTGGCGTCCACCACCGCCAGGTCCAACACATGCCGGCGCAGGTCTTCGAGCAAGGCGTCGGTTCTGCCGACGGCCATGCGGGCGCGCACCTGCGGTGCCTGGTCGGCCAGCCAGGCCAGGCAGTGGGCCATGCCCAGCTCGGCCGGGGTCGGGCTGAAGCCGATGGCGCAGTCGCCAGCCAGCCCGGCGTTCATCAGGGCCAGTTCGCGCTTGAGTTCACGCTCCTCATCCAGCAGGCGTTGGGCTTTGGCCAGCAAGGCCAGGCCGAAGCGGCTGGGTTGAAGCCGGCGTTTGCCGCCATCGAACAAGGGCACGCCCAATTCCTGGGCCAGCGCGGCCAGGCTGCGGCTCAGGGCCGACTGGGTCAGGTGGCAATGCTCGGCCGCCCGCTGCATCGATCCCTGCTCGCACACCGCCAGAAAGTGCTGCAACTTGCGGCTTTCCATGCTTGAAGGTCTTTGTATGAGTAAATTGCAAAAATTGAATGATTATTTTGCGCTTGAATCATCAAATGCGGCGATGGATGATCTGGCCTTCTTCATCTGCTGCCTGACCTACCCATGCGCACTGCTTCCGATCATTGCGGGTTCCTGAGCCCTGACGAGCCTGGTGTGCCGCCGCCAATAGGCCGTTTTGAAGACATGATGACCTGGCCCGAAGACGTCCAGCTCACCAGCTACCGGCAGATGGAGCGCGTCTACCCCACGCGCCGCGTCCGCCGTGGCCCCGAGGTGCGGCCGTTGCCGCAGGGGCCTGCCCTGTCGCTCCAGTACCGCCATGAAGGGCAGACCCGGGGCATCGACGCGTTCATGCAGCGCAACCGCTGCACCGGTCTCTTGCTGCTGCAGGATGGGCAGGTGCGGCTGGAACGCTATGCGGCGGGCCGCGACGCCCAAAGCCGATGGCCGTCGTTTTCTGTGGCCAAGTCGATCTCTTCGGTGTTGCTGGGCATGGCCCTGCACGAGGGCCTGATCCAGAGCCTGGACCAGCCCGTGACCGACCATGTGCCCAAGCTCTCGGGCTCGGCCTACGAGCAGGTCAACATCCGCCAGGTGCTGCAGATGAGCTCCGGCGTGGGCTGGAACGAGGATTACCTCGACCCCCAATCCGAGCGCCGGCGCATGCTGGCCGCCCAGGCGGCCGGCCAGAAGGGGCGGGTGCTGGAGTTCATGGCCGCTCTGCCGCGGGTGGCCGAGCCGGGCACGCGCTTCAACTACAGCACCGGTGAAACCTACCTGGTGGGCGAGATTCTGGCCGCCGCCGTGGGGCGCCCGCTCAGCGACTATCTATCGGACAAGCTGTGGGGCCCGCTGGGCATGGAGTGCGACGCGCTGTGGCAACTCGATGCGCCGGAGGGGCTGGAGTTCGCCGGCAGCGGTCTGAATGCCACATTGCGCGACGTCGGGCGCTTTGGGCAGTTCATGCTGAACCAGGGCGTGATCGACGGGCACAACGTCCTGCCACCGGATTGGGTGGCCGACTCGACCGACGTGATCAGCCACCCCCACCTGCGACCCGGGCAGATCCCCCGCTATGCCCCCCGGGGCTATGGCTACCAATGGTGGACCTTTGGCGATCCGCCCCCCGCGCCCGGTCAGCGCGGTGCCGGGCTGTTTGCGGCACTGGGTATTTTTGGCCAACAGATCCACATCCACCCGGCCTCGCGCAGGGTGCTGGTGCTGCAAAGTGCCTGGCCCGAGCCGATCGCCCAGGCCTGCGTGGCAGAAACCGCCGCGCTGGTCGAGGCACTGGTGCAGGCCTAGTCCTGACGCTGTGAGGGCCACTGCCGTCCCGATGCCCCAGTCCGGTGGGTTCAAGCCGCTGGGTCGATGATGAGCAGGGTGCCCCAACTGCCCGCGGCCACCGCATGGGGAATGCCGGCGGCCACCGTGTAGAGCTCGCCGGCTTGCACACGCAGGGCTTGCCCTGCAACCACCAACCGGAGTTCGCCTGCCAACACCACAAAGGCTTCGTCGTAGGGGTGGGTCTCGTCTTCGGCGGGCTGGCCGTCCATGCGCAGCACTTTGAGCTGGCTGTGGCCCAGCCGCGCGACGATGTGGGAGCGCCAAGGTTGCGGCAGCGCGGCCGCAAGCTGGTGCAGGTCTGATGTAGGCATCGGGTGTCTTGGGGTCCGGTCTGGCCCCCGCAACGTGCGGCGGGCCCGAGGCAAGAATAGGTGCCAGGGGGCCCGGCGTCTTGTACCGGATTGCGCTCAGTTCATGGCGCCATGCGAGGTGTCAGGCCGGGAGGGTTCTGCCCCCCATGCTGTCACCTCGTGAGTGGGGACCGTGGTTCAGAGGCTTTCGCGCACCACCCGACCCTGCAGGGGCTGCACGGGCCGGGCATTGGCCGGGAACAGACGGCGGAAGGCCTTGATCTGAGCCGGTGCCAAGGTAATGGGTTGTTTGAGCACCATCCAGTTGACCCCTTCAGAGCAAGGCGGTGTGGTCAGCGAGCCTTCAAAGGCGTAGTAGCCCAGGTTGGTGGGCAGCATGTCCGCCAGCTTGATTTCCAGCGCTTCGACGGTGATCTTCTCGCCCGGGCGCGGCAGGTGGGCAAACACCGGCTCGAAAGCCTTGTTGGGCACGCCGGGTTGGATCAGCACACCGACCACGCCCAACTCACCTGCGGTGCTTTTGTGCACGAAGTGAGCCACCATCGCGGTGTGGCGTCCCTTCAAGGTTTCTTCGCTGGGGGTGTGGAAATGGAATTGCAGCAGTTCATAGCTCTTGTCGCCCACGCTCAGTTTGCTGCCGGCGGGTACATTCACTTGCACTGTGTGACCGTTGTTCACCAGGGTCGGTGCCGCGCTGCCGTACTGGAATTCGAGCGCCGGCAAGGCTTCCTTGACCGTGCTGCTGATGTCGATGGGGCTCTGGCGCGAACCCTTGGCACAGGTTTCAAATGCCGGGTCCATCTCCGCCCAGTGTGCGGCGCCGTGATGACCCGCGTAGCCCCAGTGGGGGGCGGCATCGGAGGCGTGTGCCGCGAAGGCAGCGAGGGCCAGCAGGCTGGCGGACAGGGTATTGAGAGATGGGCGACGGATCATGCGAGGCTCCTGATGGGCAGACAGGTGTCTGCGGTGCAAAGATGGGCTTTCTGATTGTAAGTAGATGTTATTGCGTCATTGTTCAATATTGGCGAACACAAATGGGGCTGATGCCGCGCAGGGCGTTCAAATTTGATGCGCCAAGCCCGAAGAGGGGCCTTCGCAGCGGCGGCACGCCCGCTAGCCTTCTGGCGGGCGCTCCAAGGGCCAGGCCAAGCGTGTCGGCCGACAAGGGGAAGACATGGGTGGGACTCTGATGGCGCGGGTGGGGTTGGCTTTGCGCCGGGCCGCGTTCAACGCAGAGGGGCGACGCCTTGGCGGCTTGCTGTGCCTGGCCGCCATGCTTGGGGTTGGGGTTAGGCCTGTGGGCGCGCAGCAGACCCGGCACGCCGACGACCCTCTTTTACAGATCAGCGAGGGGATCGCAGGCTGCCCCGTGCCGGCCATTCCCTTGGAGACCCCGGCTCAGGCCCGCGAGTCCGCCCACTGGCGCGCAGAGCGCGGCACCAGTTGCTACCGTTCGGGCCGTTGCCGCCTGCCCAACGCCTATCTGTACGACGCCGAGATCATCCCCAGGGTGCGCTTGTTCGCGCAGCAGGACGAGCGTTTTGCGGGCACCAGCCTCTGGGTTCTCGGTCAGCACCGTTGGGTGTTCGTGCTGGGCTGTGTGGGCTCTGAGGCGCAGGGCAGGGCGATCGAACAGGCCATCCAGGGCATTGACGATGTCGAAGCGGTCATTGGGCAGTGGCGGGTCGGTTCCGAGGGGGCGGCGCCCTATCCCGTCGCGGGGCCAGGGCCTTGAAATGCCTCGCCATGCGCGGGCATTGGGGGCTCACATGCGCTTTTTGCGACTTTCGGACGTCATTTGTTAACCCTATACTGGCCAAAGTGTCACTTATGTGACCGATTGTGCGTCCGGGCCAGCGATTGGTGATCCATCTGTGAAGGAACCGAAATGAGCGTGTTTCAGAGGCTACGCATTGGAGCCCGTTTGGCTCTGGCTTTCGCGGCACTCATTCTCATGATGGTGGTCATGCTCATCGTGGGGGTGTGGCGCCTGCAGGACATCGCCTCACAGACGCACCAGATGATGGAGCGCCCCCTGGCCAAGGAGCGCCTGGTGTCGGACTGGTACCGCACCATCCACACCAGTGTGCGCAGAACCACCGCCGTGGTGAAAAGTGCCGATCCCGCCCTGGCCACCTTTTTTGCCGAGGAGAACCAGGCCGCGTCCAAGGTGTCGTCGCAGCAGCAGAAAGACCTCGAAGGTCTGCTGGAAACCGCTGACGAGCAGGCCGTCTTCAAACAGTTGCTGGTCCACCGCATCGCCTATGTCAAGGCCCGGGATGCCATCACCGCGAGCAAGACGGCAGGGCAGGACGAGGAGGTCGAGCGTCTGTTTCGACAGGATTTCCAGCCGGCTGGCGCGAACTACCTGGGCAGTCTGCAAACCTTGCTGGATCAACAGCGCCGGGCCATCGACCAGACCGCGGTCCTGATTGAGGACAACAACCGCAGTGGCCGCAATCAGATGTTGGTGCTGGGGGCGCTGGCGGTGGTGTTGGCCGGGGCCTTGGCCGTTCTGATCACACGCAGCATCACCCAGCCCTTGTCTCAGGCGGTCGAGGTGGCCCATCTGGTGGCCGCGGGGGACCTGCGCAGGCAGATCAGCAGCGACCGCAACGATGAGGTCGGGCAGTTGCTCAACGCGCTGGGCACCATGAACGAACGCCTGCGCGACATCGTGAACCAGGTGCGTCAGGGCACCCACGCGATGCTGCATGCCTCCAGCGAAATCGCCCAGGGCAACCTGGACCTGTCGGGACGGACCGAGTCGCAGGCCAGTGCCCTGGAGCAGACGGCCGCTTCGATGGAGGAAATTACCAGCACCGTGCGGCAGAACGCCGACAACGCCCGCCAGGCCAAGCAGTTGGTGCAGGCCACGTCAGAGCGCGCCACGGCGGGCGGGCAGGCGGTGGGGCAGGTGGTGCAGACCATGGGCCAGATCCATGCCTCGTCGGGGCGCATCGTGGACATCATCGGTGTGATCGACGGCATTGCGTTCCAGACCAACATCCTGGCGCTCAATGCCGCGGTCGAGGCGGCCCGTGCGGGCGAGCAGGGGCGAGGTTTTGCGGTGGTGGCCGGCGAGGTGCGTGTCTTGGCCCAGCGCAGCGCCCAGGCCGCCAAGGAGATCAAGGGCCTGATCTCGGCCTCGGTCGAGAACGTGGACCAGGGCCATCAACTGGTGGAGGGGGCTGGCAGCACCATGGCCCAGGTCGAGTCCGGGGTGCGCCAGGTGGCCGACATCGTGGCCCACATCGCCTCAGCCAGCCAGGAGCAGACCCTGGGCATCGAGCAGATCAACCAGGCGATCGCCCAGATGGATTCGGTGACGCAGCAGAACGCCGCCCTGGTCGAGCAGGCGGCAGCGGCGACCGAAGCCCTCCAGCGCCAGGCCGAACATCTGGCCGATTTGGTGGCCGTATTCCGGCTGGAGGGGGCCGGGCCTGCGCTGGGGTATTCCAGGGGCTGAAGCCGGTCAGCCGGGCGAAATGTGCCTGTCATGTACTGGCAATAGGCTTCAGGGTTTGTCGATCCTGAACTCCCATGCCTGCCAAGAAACTGTTGATCATGAGTGTGTCAGCCGGCATGGGCCATGTGCGGGCCGCCGAGGCGATCCGGGCCTGTGCCCTGCAGCACCCCGAGGTGGCCGAGGTGGTGCACCTGGATGCGATGGACTTCGTGACGGCCGGCTTTCGCAAGGTCTACACCGATTTCTACGTCAAGCTGGTCGACAAGGCGCCCACGCTCTGGGGCTATTTGTACAACCACACCCATGAGGCCAAGGCCGACAGCTCGCTGGAGCGCCTGCGCCGCGCCCTGGAGCGCATGAACGCGCGGGCCTTGCGCCGCCAGATCCGGGCCCTGCAGCCCGACGCCATCATCTGCACCCACTTTCTGCCCGCCGAGATGCTGGCGCGCCAGATCCACCTGGGCGAGCTCTCCTGCCCGGTGTGGGTGCAGGTGACCGACTTCGATCTGCACCGCCTGTGGGTGCACCAGGGCATGGCGGGCTACTTTGCCGCCAACGACGAGGTGGCATTTCGCATGCAGGCCCAAGGCATTGAGGCGCGCAACATCGAGGTCACGGGCATCCCCATCATGCCGGCCTTCGGTCAGGCCTTGAGCCGCTCGGTCTGTGCGGCCGAGTACGGCCTGGACCCGGCCCAGCCCACCTTGCTGCTGATGGGCGGCGGGGCCGGGGTGGGCAGCCTGGAGACGATTGCCCAGCGCCTGATGCGCCTGGAGCAACGCTTTCAGTTGCTGGCGCTGGCCGGTCGCAACCAACAGGCCCTGGCCAGCCTGCAGGCCTTGGCCCTGGAGCACCCGGGGCGGCTGTTTCCGCAAGGGTTCACGGGTTTCGTGGAGCGTTTGATGGCCTGTGCCGATCTGGTGATCACCAAACCCGGGGGGCTGACCACCTCTGAATGCATGGCCATGGGGCTGCCGATGATCGTCAACTCGCCCATTCCGGGCCAGGAGGAGCGCAACGCCGACTACCTGCTGGAGCAGGGGGTGGCCCTCAAGGCCTTTGATGGGGTGACCTTGGAGTACCGGGTGCGGCGCCTGCTCGATCAGCCGGCGTTGTTGGCGGCCATGCGCGAACGCAGCCGCGCGCTGGGCCGGCCCGATGCCGCGCAGCGGGTGCTGGCCAGGGTGCTGGCATGAGGGCCCCGGCCGTGCCGACAGGCCCCAGCGCCGAGCGCCCCCTGCTCACCGTGGCCTGGGTGGCCGTGCTGGCCTTCTTCTTTGCCCAGGTCGAGATCCAGATCGAAGGCGGCGCGGGCTGGGCAGCGGCCTTGCCCACCTGGCGCATCGAACAGCACTGGCTGCTCGACATCTTCTGGGGCGGGCGGGCCATGACGGGCTACCACGCCTGGATCTTTTCCTTCATGGTGCTGATGTTCCACTTTCCGCTGGCCTTCTTGCAGACCTGGTCGTGGCGCCTGCAGGCCCGGGCACTGGCCTGCATCATGCAGTTCTGGGTGATGGAAGATTTTCTGTGGTTCGTGCTCAACCCCGATTTCGGCCTGGCCCGTTTCGATCCGCAGAACGTGCCCTGGCAAAAGCACTGGTGGTGGTGGGCCCCGACCGATTACTGGACCTTTTCAGCCGTGGCCATCGTGCTGTTCTGGCTCTCGTTCAAGGCCGCGGGCCCTCCACAACGTGCGGCTGTCACACCACTGCCTTGAAAACAGGCAGTGCAAGCCAAGTTCAATCAAATCAATCACTTGCGTGTGCTTTCAAGCCAAAGGGCACGGCTTGTCCACAGGTTTGTTCAGTGCCGGCGGGGAAAACCCGCCGCAGCCATCCACACGCTGCCAGCCCAATCTGGAGGGGCTCAGCCCTTGTTCTGTTTGACCAGGGCCATGGCCGAGCCAATCAGGCTGGCCAGCTCGCCCATGTGGCTGGGCACGATCAGGGTGGTGGTGGCGTCGGTGGCCACGCGGCTGTAGGCATCCACGGCGCGCTCGGCCACCTTCAGCTGCACGGCCTGTTCGCCCCCGGGCTGGCGGATCGCGGTGGCGATGCGTTCGATGGCCTGGGCCGTGGCGTCGGCCACCGCCGTGATGGAGGCCGCCTCGCCCTGGGCCTTGTTGATGGCGGCCTGCTTCTCGCCCTCAGAGCGGGCAATGAAGGCCTCGCGCTCGCCGGTGGCGATGTTGATCTGCTCTTGCCGGCGGCCTTCCGAGGCCGCAATCAGGGCCCGCTTTTCGCGTTCGGCCGTGATCTGGGCCTGCATGGCATGCAGGATCTCCTTGGGCGGGGTCAGGTCCTTGATCTCGTAGCGCAGCACCTTCACGCCCCAGTTCAGGGCCGCCTCGTCGATGGCGGCCACCACCTGGGCGTTGATGATGTTGCGCTCCTCGAAGGTCTTGTCCAGCTCCAGCTTGCCGATCACGCTGCGCAGCGAGGTCTGGGCCAGTTGCGTGACCGCCATGATGTAGTTGGACGAGCCATAGCTGGCCCGCATCGGGTCGGTGACCTGGAAGTACAGGATGCCGTCCACCTGCAGTTGGGTGTTGTCGCGGGTGATGCAGATCTGGCTGGGCACATCGAGCGGGATCTCTTTCAGGCTGTGGCGGTAGGCCACGTTGTCCACGAAGGGGATCAGCAGCTTGGGTCCGGGCGTGAGGGTGCTGTGGTAGCGCCCCAGGCGTTCAACCACCCAGGCATGTTGCTGGGGCACGATCTTGATCGAGCGGGCAATGAAGATGGCCACGATGACCGCGATGACGAGGGCGAATTCCATGGGGTTCCCTGGGGTGGTGGAGGGCGATGGTGGAGGGCAATGGTGGTTCAGTGCGGCGGCGTTGCACTTCAGACGGGGGCGACGATCAGGCGGCTGCCCAGCACCTCGACGATGCGCTGCGGCCCGGGGCGGGCGCTTTGCCCGGCCTGCAACTGCACGGCCCATTGTGCGCCCCGGTAATGGGTGGTGGCGCTGCCATCGGCCTGCCAGTGTTCCACCTGCACGGTCTGGCCCACGTCCAGGTTCACGTCGGGGTTCTGGCTGGCGGGGCGGTCCTTGGGGTGCTGGCGGCGCCACAGGTGCCAGGCCCCCATCAGCGCGCCCGCCACGGCCGAGGCCAGCAGCAGCTGGCCGGTGGTGCTCACGCCCATCAGGGCTGCCAGGGCCCCGGTGGCCAGGCCGGCAGCCAGCAGCAACAGGTAGAGCGTGCCGGTCAGCAGTTCGGCCACGACGGCGGCACCGGCCAGAATCCACCACAGGGTGATCGGGGTCATGATTTCTTCTCCCAGGCCAGCCATGATGTTGTCTTGCTGGCACCACATTCTGGGTGAAAAACAGGGGGTGTCAAAAGGGCGACCTCAATATTCCTTACACTTCGCGCCTGTTTCCGTGATCCACACCCTTTTTAGCCCCCATCCCCGCTCCCGGAGGTCTGCATGAAATTTCGCTTCCCCATTGTCATCATCGATGAGGACTTCCGCTCTGAAAACACCTCGGGCCTGGGCATCCGCGCCCTGGCGCAGGCGATCGAGTCCGAGGGATTCGAGGTGCTGGGGGTGACCAGCTACGGCGATCTGAGCCAGTTCGCCCAGCAGCAGAGCCGGGCCAGTGCCTTCATCTTGTCGATCGACGACGAAGAGTTCACGCCAGGCCCCGACCTGGACCCGGCGGTGGTCAATCTGCGCAGCTTCATCGACGAGGTGCGTCGCAAGAACCTCGATGTGCCGATCTACATCTACGGCGAAACCAAGACCTCGCGCCACCTGCCCAACGACATCCTGCGCGAGCTGCATGGCTTCATCCACATGTTCGAGGACACCCCCGAATTCGTGGCGCGCCACATCATCCGCGAGGCCAAGAGCTACCTGGAGGGCGTGCAGCCCCCGTTCTTCAAGGCCTTGCTCGACTACGCCGAAGACGGCTCCTACTCCTGGCACTGCCCGGGCCACTCGGGTGGCGTGGCTTTCCTGAAGAGCCCGGTGGGCCAGATGTTCCACCAGTTCTTCGGCGAGAACATGCTGCGCGCCGACGTGTGCAATGCCGTGGAAGAACTGGGCCAGTTGCTGGACCACAACGGCGCCATCGGCGAGAGCGAGCGCAATGCGGCCCGCATCTTCAATGCTGACCACTGCTTCTTTGTGACCAACGGCACCAGCACCAGCAACAAGATGGTGTGGCACCACACCGTGGCGCCCGGCGATGTGGTGGTGGTGGACCGCAACTGCCACAAATCCATCCTGCACTCGATCATCATGACCGGGGCCATCCCCGTGTTCCTGAAGCCGACGCGCAACCACTTCGGCATCATCGGCCCGATCCCGCAAAGCGAGTTCACCAAAGAGTCGATCCAGGCCAAGATCAAGGCCAACCCCTTGCTCAAGGGCGTGGACGCCAAGAAGGTCAAGCCGCGCATCCTGACCATCACCCAGTCGACCTACGACGGCGTGCTGTACAACACCGAGACCATCAAGGGCATGCTCGACGGCTACGTCGAGAACATGCACTTTGACGAGGCCTGGTTGCCCCACGCGGCCTTCCACCCCTTCTACGGCCCCTACCACGCCATGGGCAAGAAGCGCGCGCGTCCGAAGGAAAGCGTGGTCTACGCCACCCAGTCGATTCACAAGCTGCTGGCCGGCATCAGCCAGGCCAGCCACGTGTTGGTGCAGGACTCGCAGAACACCAAGCTGGATCGCCACCTGTTCAATGAGGCCTACCTGATGCACACCAGCACCAGCCCTCAGTACAGCATCATCGCCAGCTGCGACGTGGCCGCCGCCATGATGGAGCCGCCCGGCGGCACCGCACTGGTGGAAGAAAGCATTGCCGAAGCGCTCGACTTCCGCCGCGCCATGCGCAAGGTCGATGACGAGTACGGCAAAGACTGGTGGTTCAAGGTCTGGGGCCCCGACAAGCTGGTGGACGACGGCATCGGCCGCGCCACCGACTGGATCATCAAGGCCGACGCCAAGTCCACCAAGTGGCATGGCTTCGGCAAGCTGGCCGACGGCTTCAACATGCTCGACCCCATCAAGTCGACCATCGTCACGCCCGGCCTGGATCTGAACGGCAAGTTCGCCAAGACCGGCATCCCGGCCAGCATCGTGACCAAGTTCCTGGCCGAGCATGGCGTGATCGTCGAGAAGACCGGCCTGTACAGCTTCTTCATCATGTTCACCATCGGCATCACCAAGGGCCGCTGGAACTCGCTGCTGACCGCGCTGCAGCAGTTCAAGGACGACTACGAGAAGAACCAGCCGATGTGGCGCATCCTGCCCGAGTTCTGCCAGAAGAACCGCCGCTACGAGCGCATGGGCCTGCGCGATCTGTGTCAGCACGTGCACGAGCTGTACGCCAAGTACGACATCGCCCGCCTGACCACCGAGATGTACCTCAGCGACCTGACCCCGGCCATGAAGCCCTCGGACGCTTTTGCCTACATCGCCCAGCGCAAGACCGAGCGCGTGGAGATCGACCACCTCGAAGGCCGCATCACCACCAGCCTGGTCACGCCTTACCCGCCGGGCATCCCGCTGCTGATCCCGGGCGAAGTGTTCAACAAGAAGATCGTCGACTACCTCAAGTTCTCGCGCGAGTTCAACGCCCAATGCCCCGGCTTCGAGACCGACATCCACGGCCTGGTCGAGGAAGAAGACGCCAGCGGCCACGTGCGCTACTTTGCCGACTGCGTCAAAGAGGACGCGTGAGATTGGTGAGACTGGCCGGCTGAGCGGCCGGCTTGCCGCACATGAGAAATGCCCCGCCCTCCGTCAGGAGGCGGGGCATTTTTCGTGGGGCGCTCAGAACGTCAAAGGTCGATGTCGGGGATCACCCGAACAAAGCTGGCAAAGCGCGGCATGCCGCCCGGGTGCAGGCCCTGGTAGCGAAAACTGACCCAGCTGCCCACAGGCGGCGGCTCATGCCGCTGGGCCTCCGACAGGCCGCTGCCCAGGCGCAGGCGATGGCCGTCGGTGGTCTGCACCAGCAAGGCGCCGGCCAGGCCCTGCCACTGGCCTTTGCCGGGCAGGATCTGCACCACGCGGGCTTCGGCGTCCAGAAAGGGCTTGTACTTCAGCAGGTCGTTGGAGCGGCCCGAACGGTACAGGTTGCTGGAGCGGTGCAGCATCAAGCCCTCACCGCCGGCGGCCACCACCTCGTCCAGCCAGGATTGCAGGTCGGCGGTCGAACTCACCGGGTGCTGGGGGAGGGCCTGGAGCCCCGTCGGCCCCGTCGGTGCCGGCGGGCGCGGCGCAGCCAGCGCCGCCTGCAACAAGGCCAGGCGACCGTCCGGGCCGCCAAAGGGCCGCACCGGGTCGGGGGTGTCGAACACCATCAGGCGCAGACCGGCCCAGGCCTCGCTGCCCGCGCCCTCGCGCACGGCGGCCACGGCACGCAGAAACTGGCCCCGGCCGGCCCACAGCTCGCCATCCAGGGCCAGGGAGGGCCAGCCGACGGTGAATTCGGCAGGTGCATGGATGCGGCGGCCGCTGCGGGTCCAGAGTTGTTGGCCGTCCCAGCGCGCTCGCACACCGTCGAGTTTTTCGCTGACCAGAAAGCCCTCCACCGGCTGGCCTGCCTGGTAGCGGCCCGCCTTCATGAGGGGGCCTGGGGTGGGCTGAGGGCTCAGGGCCCGGGCCTGCGGGGCCATGGAGCCCAGCGCGGCGAGTGCCAACAGGGTCTGGCGTCGGGCCGGATGGCGTGAGACAGCGGCAGGGCCGAGGGCTGGGGGGAGGAAAGAGGCAGAGGGCGTGGCAGCGTCCGGTGCGAAGGGATCCGTGTCGATCGGCACCGCACCGGTGCCGGCAGGGCACGGGCGCGGTGGGCTTCTGCCCGGGCGCGGCAGAGCGGCGCTGGGGCCGCCTTGAATTTTGGCGCTCAGCCGGCCACGGCGGGTTCGGCAATGCCGCCGACCACCTGGCTGAAGCCACCGTCCACATAGGTGATTTCGGCGCTCACGCCAGCCGCCAGGTCGCTCAGCAGGAAGGCGGCCACATTGCCCACGTCGTCGATGGTCACGTTGCGGCGGATCGGCGAGTTCTCGGCCACCACCGACAGGATCTTGCCAAAGCCCTTGATGCCGCTGGCAGCCAGGGTCTTGATCGGGCCGGCCGAGATGCCGTTGGCGCGCAGGCCGCGGTTCTGGCTGCCCAGCGACTCGGCCAGGTAGCGCACCGAGGCTTCCAGGCTGGCCTTGGCCAGGCCCATGGTGTTGTAGTTGGGCACCGTGCGCAGGGCGCCCAGGTAGCTCAGGGTCAGCACCGACGACTTGTCGTTCAGGTAGGGCAGGGCGGCCTTGGCCATGGCCGGGAAGCTGTAGGCGCTGATGTCGTGCGCGATGCGGAAGGCTTCGCGGCTCAGGCCATCGAGAAAGTCGCCGGCAATCGCCTCACGCGGGGCAAAGCCGATGGCGTGCACAAAGCCGTCGAATTGGGGCCAGTGGGCAGACAGGTCGGTGAACAGCTTGTCGATCTGGGCGTCGTCGGCCACGTCGCAGTCAAACACCAGCTTGGAGCCGAAATCGGCGGCAAATTCGGTGATGCGGTCCTTGAAGCGCTCGCCCACATAGCTGAACGCCAGTTCAGCGCCCTGAGCGTGGCAGGCCTTGGCAATGCCATAGGCGATCGAGCGGTTGGACAGAACGCCGGTGATCAGCAGTTTCTTGCCGGTGAGAAATCCCATTTTTGTTCTCCAGATCGGGGCCCGGGCAGCGGTGCCGGGCGGGGTTCAGGGGCCGGGGCGCTTGGGCAGGCCCCTGGCGGCGGTGGCGCCGGCAGAGGCCCGGTTACCTGAAGCAGCACCCGGACTAGGGCAGAATTGTCTCATGCGTGCTTTGAGCTTTTGCTTCCTGCTTGCCGCTTCGGCGTTGAGTGCTTTCCCGGCCGGGGCCGGCCAGGCCTACGCCCTGTGGGGCCAACCCAAGTACCCGGCCGGCTTTGCGCATTTCGAATACGTCAACCCGCAGGCGCCCAAAGGCGGCGAACTGCGCCTGGTCAGCAACAGCCGTGCCTCCACCTTCGACAAGTACAACCCCTTCACCCTCAAGGGCTCGGCCCCGGCCTACTTGAGCGCGCTGATGTTCGACAGCCTGCTCACCGGCGCGATGGACGAGGTGGGCTCGGGCTATGGCCTGCTGGCGGGCGATGTGAGCGTGGCGGCCGACGGGCTGAGTGCCACCTTCCAGTTGCGCCCCGAGGCCCGCTTTCACAACGGCGACCCGGTGCTGGCCCGCGACGTGAAATACAGCTACGACATGCTGATGGGCCCGGACACCTCGCCCGCCTACAAGACCACACTCGAAGACGTGGCGGGCCTGGACGTGCTGGACGAGCGCACCGTGCGCTACCGTTTCAAAAAGCCCAACCGCGAACTGCCCCTGACCGTGGGGGGGCTGCCGGTGTTCAGCCACCAGTGGGGGGCGGGCAAACGCTTCAGCGAGGTGGTGACCGACATCCCCATCGGCAGCGGCCCCTACCGCATCGGCCCGGTGCGCTTCGGCAAGGACATCAGCTATGTGCGCGACCCGCAGTACTGGGCGCGCAACCTCAACGTCAAGCGCGGCAGCGACAACTTCGACCGCATCACCGTCAAGATCTACAAGGACAACACCGCCAAGCTTGAGGCCTTGAAGGCCGGTGAGTTCGACCTGATGCGCTTTTATTCGGCTGGCGACTGGGCGCGCCGCGTCAATGGCAAGCGCTTCGATTCGGGCGAGCTGGTCAAGCGCGAGTTCAAGCACCAGCTGCCTTCGGGTTTCCAGAGCTTTTTCCTCAACACCCGGCGCAAGCCGCTGGACGACATCCGGGTGCGGCAGGCCTTGGGGATGGCGCTTGATTTCGAATGGATGAACCGTCAGCTCTTCTATGGCAGCTACCAGCGCGTGACGGGCCTGTTCGGCAACACGGCCTGCGCGGCCACCGGCAGCCCCGGCCCCGACGAGCTGGCCTTGCTGGAGCCCTGGCGCGCGCAGTTGCCGGTCACCGTGTTCGGCCCCATGGCGCAGCCGCCGCGCACCGATGGCGACCAGTCGCTGCGCGGCAACCTGCGCCGGGCCCAGGCCCTGCTGGCCGAGGCGGGCTGGCGCTACCGCGACGGCGCGCTGCGCAACGCCCAGGGCGAGCCCCTGGTGCTGGAGTACCTGGACAGCAGCGAAGGCAAGATGGCCACGTTTGCCTCCTGGGGGCGCAATCTGGAGAAGCTGGGCGTCAAGCTCAACTTCCGCTCGGTCGACTTTGCGCTGTACCTGCAGCGCATCCAGAAGTTCGATTTCGACCTGATCACGCTGGCCGTGCCCGGCACCCACACCCCGGGGCAGGAGTACGCCGACCTGTTCGGCAGCAAGGCCGCCGACACCGAGGATTCGGGCAACATGGCCGGCGTCAAGAGCCCGGCGGTCGATGCCCTGATCGCCCGCATGACCGCCGCCAAGAGCGAGGCCGAGTTGCACTCGGCCTGCCGCGCCCTGGACCGCGTGATCATGCACGGCCACTACCTGATTCCGCAGTACACCGCCGTCACCCATCGCCTGGTGTTTGATGCCTGGCGCCTGCAGGGCCCGGCCACCATGCCGCCCTACGCCCCAGGGGAAGAGTGGGTGATCGACACCTGGTGGGCCCGCCCAGCGTCGGGCCAGAAGCCCTGAACCCCGTCACCACCCGCTCACCCACCAGCCCACCCATGCTTGCCTACATCGTCAAACGCCTGCTGCTGATGGTGCCCACCCTGTTCGGGGTGTTGCTGCTGACCTTCGCCGTGATCCAGTTCGTGCCCGGGGGCCCGGTCGAGCAGTACCTGGCCGAGGCCAAGGCCGGGGCCCAACGCGGGGCCGAGGGCGGTGGCAGCTACCGTGGCAGCCAGGGTGTGGACCCGAAGCGGCTGGAGCAGATCAAGGCCTTGTATGGCTTTGACAAGCCGCCGGCCGAACGCTTTGTGCAGATGCTGGGCCAGTTTGCCCGCTTCGACCTGGGCAAGAGCTTTTTCCAGAACAAGGACGTGTGGCAACTGATCCTCGACAAGCTGCCCGTGTCGGCCAGCCTGGGCCTGTGGACCTTCTTCATCAGCTACGGCGTGGCCGTGCCCCTGGGGGTGGCCAAGGCGGTGCGTGCGGGCTCGCGCTTCGACCTGGTGACCACCTTGCTGATCCTGGTGGGCTATGCGATTCCGGGCTTTGTGCTGGGAGTGGCGCTGCTGGTGATCTTTGGCGGGCAGTTGCAGTGGTTCCCGCTGCGCGGGCTGACCTCCAGCAATTGGGCCGATCTGGCCTGGCCGGCGCGCATCACCGACTACCTGTGGCACATCGCGCTGCCGGTGACGGCCATGGTGCTGGGCAGTTTTGCCGTGACGGCCATGCTGACCAAGAACGCCTTTCTCGAAGAGATCCGCAAGCAGTACGTGGTCACTGCCCGCGCCAAGGGCCTGAGCGAGCGCCAGGTGCTGTGGAAGCACGTGTTCCGCAACGCGCTGATCCCCATCATCACCGGCTTTCCGGCGGCCTTTGTGGGCGCCTTCTTCACCGGCTCGCTGCTGATCGAGACCCTGTTCTCGCTCGACGGCCTGGGCCTGCTGAGCTATGAGAGCGTGATCCGGCGCGACTACCCAGTGGTGCTGGGCACGCTGTACCTGTTCACGCTGATCGGCCTGGTGACCAAGCTGATTTCTGATCTGTCCTATGTCTGGGTGGACCCCCGTGTCAAATTCGATTGAATCACCCACCGTGTCTGTGCCCGCCAGCCTCAGCCCCTCGCGCCGCGCCTGGCTGCGCTTCAAGCGCAACCGCCTGGGCTACTGGAGCCTGCTGCTGTTTGCAGCCCTGGTGCTGATGAGCCTGGGCGCCGAGCTGATCTCCAACGACCGCCCGCTCGTGGTGCGCTATGCCGGCCAGACCTACTTCCCGATGTGGAACGACTACCCCGAGAAAGTGTTTGGCGGCGACTTCGAAACCCCCACCGACTACCTCGACCCCTTCATCCGCCAGCAACTGGCCCAGCCCGGCAACTGGGCGGTGTTTGCCCCCAACCCCTACGGCCCCAAAACCCTGAACTACTTCGCCAAAGAGCCCAACCCCTCCGGCCCCAGCCGCGACAACTGGCTGGGTACCGATGACCGGGGGCGTGACCTGCTGGCCCAGCTGATTTACGGCTTTCGCGTCAGCGTGCTGTTTGCCCTGGCGCTCACGGTGTCGGGGGTGCTGCTGGGGGTGCTGACCGGGGCGGTGCAAGGCTATTTTGGCGGGCGCACCGACCTGGCCTTCCAGCGTTTCATCGAAATCTGGGGCTCCATGCCCGAGCTGTACCTGCTGATCATCTTCAGCGCGGTGTTCGCGCCCAGTGTGGCCCTGCTGCTGGTGCTGCTCAGCCTGTTCGGCTGGATGGGCCTGTCGGACTATGTGCGGGCCGAATTTCTGCGCAACCGCCAGCTCGACTACGTGAAGGCCGCCCGTGCCCTGGGGGTGTCGAACACCCAGATCATCTGGCGCCACATCCTGCCCAACAGCCTGACCCCGGTGGTCACCTTTTTGCCCTTTCGAATGAGTGCGGCCATCCTGGCGCTCACCTCGCTCGATTTTCTGGGCCTGGGGGTGCCGCCCGGCACGCCCTCGCTGGGGGAGTTGCTGAGCCAGGGCAAAAGCAACATCGACGCCTGGTGGATCTCGCTGTCGACCTTCGGCGTGCTGGTGATCACCCTGCTGCTGCTCACTTTCATGGGCGACGCGCTGCGTGATGCCCTCGACCCGCGTCAGGCGGAGGCCCAGGCATGAACACCCCGACCACCGACGCACCGCTGTTGCAGGTGCAGGACCTGCGCATCGCCTTTGACGGCAAGGAGGTGGTGCATGGCATCAGCTTCAACCTGGCTGCGGGCGAGAAACTGGCCCTGGTGGGCGAGTCGGGCTCGGGCAAGTCGGTCACCGCGCTGAGCCTGTTGCGCCTGGCCGCACACGCCCGCTGCCAGGGTTGTGTGCTGCTGCGCGACACCGCCCCTGGCGCGCCGATGCGCGACTTGCTGAGCCTGCCCGAGCGCGAGCTGCAAGGCCTGCGGGGCGACGACATCGCCATGATCTTCCAGGAGCCCATGACCGCCCTCAACCCGCTGTTCACGGTGGGCGAGCAGATCGTGGAGGTGCTGCAACTCAAGAAGGGCCTGAACCGCCAGCAGGCCTGGCCTCTGGCGGTGAAGGCCCTGGCCGACACTGGCATCCCCGAGCCGGAGCGACGTGCCCGCAGCTACCCGCACCAGTTGTCGGGCGGCCAACGCCAGCGCGCCATGATCGCCATGGCGCTGGCCACAGAGCCGCGCCTGCTGCTGGCCGACGAGCCCACCACCGCGTTGGATGTGACGCTGCGTGCGCAGATCCTGGATCTGCTGGCCGATTTGCAGCGCCGCACCGGCATGGCCGTGCTGCTGATCACCCACGACCTGCAGATGGTGCGCCGCTTTGCCGACCGGGTGGCGGTGATGGAAAACGGCGTGCTGGTGGAGCAGGGCGCCGTCAACGAGGTGTTTGCCCAGCCCCAGCACGCCTACACCCGCAAGCTGCTCGACAGCCTGCCCCGCCGCGATGTGGTGGAGGCCAACCCTGCCGAGCCGGCTCCCCCCACCGAGTTGCAGGCCGAGGCCCTGCGCGTGGTCTACCCGGTGGCCCTGCCGGGTTGGCGCGGCTGGTGGGGGCGCGGTGAGTTCGTGGCCGTGCAGGGGGCCCGCTTCAGCCTGCCCCAGGGCCGCACCCTGGGCGTGGTGGGCGAGTCGGGTTCGGGCAAGTCCACCCTGGCCCAGGCCGTGTTGGGCCTGCTGCCCAGCCAGGGCACGCTGCGCTTTGGCGCCGCGGGCGAGCAGGGCTGGCAAGGCCTGGGCACGCGCAACACGCCGGCCCACCGGGCCTTGCGGCGCCAGGTGCAGGTGGTGTTTCAAGACCCGTTTTCATCGCTGTCGCCCCGTCTCACGGTGGAGGAGATCGTGGGCGAAGGCCTGCTGGTGCACGAGCCCGGCTTGAGCGAGACCCAGCGCCGTGCCCGCGTGGCCCAGGCCCTGGCCGATGTGGGCCTGGGCGAGGCGCAGTTCCCCGGCTTGCTGGCCCGCTACCCGCATGAATTTTCGGGCGGGCAGCGCCAGCGCCTGGCCATCGCCCGGGCTCTCATCGTGGGCCCGCGCCTGCTGGTGCTGGACGAACCCACCAGCGCGCTCGATGTGAGCATCCAGAAGCAGGTGCTGCAATTGCTGCAGCAGCTGCAGCGCGAGCGTGGCCTGAGCTACCTGTTGATCACCCACGACATCGCCGTCATCCGTGCCATGGCGCACGAGGTGCTGGTGATGAAGGACGGCCAGGTGGTCGAATCCGGCCCCGTGGCCCAGGTGCTGGAGCAGCCGCAAAGCGACTACACCCGCACGCTGGTGCACGCGGCGCTGGACTGAGTGCTGGTGAACCCCGGGCTGGCACTCAGCTGCCGCACAGGCGACTCCAGCGGGCCCGGCCAGGGCGCATTCCTGCGCTAGCATCCCTCACCCCCGTGAAAACCAAAAGGAAATCCCCATGTTGAACCACGTGATGCTCGGCAGCAACGACATCGAACGGTCCAAGCGTTTCTATGACGCGGTGCTCGGCGTGTTGGGCGCCGGCGAGCCGATGCGCAATGTGAACGCCACCGGCCAGACCCGCCTGTTCTACCGCCACGACGGCAGCACCTTCGGCCTCAGTGAGCCCATCGATGGCCAGCCCGCCACCGCATCCAACGGCTTCACCCTGGGCTTCAAGTGCAACTCGCCCGAACAACTCAAGCAGTTCCATGACACCGCCGTGGCCCATGGCGGCATCTCGATCGAAGACCCACCGGGTCTGCGCGAAGGCAAGTTGGGTTCGATGTACCTGGCCTATGTGCGGGACCCGGACGGTCACAAGCTCTGCGCCCTGTACCGCCCCTGATCCCTCGGCGCCGGGGATCCCTTAGCGCCTCATTCAGGCGCGGGTGGCAGCGCCTGACGCACCAGCACACATTCGCGAATGTGCTGCTCACCCAGGGCCCGCACGGCCGCATAGCCCATGGCGGCCGACAAGGCCTGGCCGGCAATGGGCACATAACGGGCGGCCTGGCCTGCGGTCAGGCGCAGACCGGCCTTGGCGGCCAGTGTCAGCATCAGCTCGGCACTGAGAAAGCGCCCGATCAGCAACGAGCCCACCACCGCAACCGCTTTTTGGACCTGTTCTCGCCGGTCCGGTGACAGGCGGTCCAGCTGCACGCCCGACAGACCGAATTCATGGCTGATCTGGGGAATCAGGCGCGACAGCAAGGCGGCATCCACCGCGAAATCCAGGCCCGGCACGGGCAGGGCGGCGGCCGCTGCAGCCCACAGCGCGCGCTTGTTCAGCAGGCGCCGGCTGTTCAGCACGGCGCGCTGCAGATCGGCTTGGCCATGGGTCAGGGCCAGGGTTTTGTCGGGCATGGGGGCTCCAGGCAGGTCACTGGCGCCATTGTGCGACGACCGAAGCCTGACCTGCGCCTCAGGCCGCCTGCGTCAGGGTTTCGATTTGTTCGTTCAGCGCCAGCCAGCGCTCTTCAAGCCGTTCCAGCTCATCGCCGATGGCTTTCAGCTTCTTGCCGCTTTCGGCGATCTCGGCCGGGGGCAGGGGGGTGCTCAGGCGTTCTTCCAGGGCGGTCTTGTCCTGGCCAAGCTGAGCCATGCGCTGGTCCACCTGCTCCAGCTCTTTCTTGAGGGGGCGGGTCTTTTCGGCCAGCGCCTGGCGCGCCTGGGCGTCGAGCTTGCGCTGGTCGCGTGAGGCGATGGCAGGCGCCGGCGCTGCTGCTTTGGCTGCAGCTTCGGCGGCGCGCGCCGCCTCGGCGGCAGCGGCTTGGCTGGCCTGGGCTTCGGCTTCGAGGGTGCGTTGCGTTTCCTTGGCCACTTCGCGCAGGCGCTTGGATTCGTCGAGCAGGTAGCGCTGGTAGTCGTCCAGGTCGCCATCGAAGGGGCCGACCACGCCACGGCCCACCAGCCAGAACTCGTCGCACACCGAGCGCAGCAGGGCACGGTCGTGGCTGACCAGCATCACGGTGCCTTCAAATTCGTTGAGGGCCATGGCCAGGGCCTCGCGGGTGGCCAGGTCCAGGTGGTTGGTGGGTTCGTCCAGCAGCAGCAGGTTGGGGCGCTGCCACACGATCATGGCCAGCACCAGGCGGGCTTTTTCGCCGCCGCTCATGGTGCCTACGGCCTGCTTGACCATGTCGCCGCTGAAGTTGAAGGTGCCCAGGTAGTTGCGCAGGTCTTGCTCGCGCGAGGATTCGCGGGCGTTCGGACCCAGCTCCTTGGCCAGGCGGATCATGTGCTCCAGCGGGTTCTCGCCGCTGCGCAGCACGTCCAGTTCCTGCTGGGCAAAGTAGCCGATGGACAGGCCCTTGCCTTCGGTCACGGTACCGCCCAGGGGCTTCATCTCGCGGGCAATGGTCTTGACCAGGGTTGATTTGCCCTGGCCGTTGGCGCCCAGGATGCCGATGCGTTGACCGGCCAGCACCGAGCGGTTGACGCCGCTGAGGATGTACTTGTTGCCCTCGTCGGTCTGGTAGCCGAAGGCCGCATCGCTGATGGCCAGCATGGGGTTGGGCAGGTTGGTCGGTTCCTTGAACTCGAAAGTGAACTCGGCATTGGCCAGGATGGGTGCGATCTTCTCCATGCGCTCCAGGGCCTTGACCCGGCTTTGCGCCTGCTTGGCCTTGCTGGCCTTGGCTTTGAAGCGGTCAATGAACTTCTGCAGGTGGGCAATCTTGTCCTGCTGCTTGGAGAAGGCCGCAGCCTGCAGCTCCATCTGCTGGGCCTGCAGGGTTTCGAAGGCGCTGTAGTTGCCGCCGTAGCGCACCAATTGGGCGTTGTCGATGTGCAGGGTGACATTGGTCACGGCGTCCAGGAACTCGCGGTCGTGGCTGATCACGATCATGGTGCCCGCGTAACGCTTGAGCCAGGCCTCCAGCCAGACCAGGGCGTCCAAGTCCAAGTGGTTGGTGGGTTCGTCCAGCAGCAGCAGGTCGGACGGGCACATCAGTGCCCGGGCCAACTGCAGGCGCATGCGCCAGCCGCCCGAGAAGCTGTTCACCGGCCGGTCCAGTTCGTGGCTCTGAAAACCCAGGCCCAGGATCAGCGACTGGGCGCGCGGCACGGCGTCGTGGTCACCCGCGTCGGCCAGGTCGGTGTAGAGCTGGGCCATGGCCATGCCGTGGTCGTGGTCGTCGTAAGAGGCATCGGCGTCTTCCAGCGCCCGCAACTGCGTGCGCAATTCGGCCAGACGGGTATCGCCATTGAGCACGAAATCGGTCGCGCTTTCATCGGTCTCGGGCATGTTCTGGGCCACCTGGGCCATGCGCCATTGGGCGGGGATGTAGAAATCGCCGCCGTCTTCATGCAGGCTGCCGTTCAGCAAGGCAAACAGGGTGGACTTGCCGGCCCCGTTGCGACCGACCAGGCCTACCTTCTCCCCCGGGTTGAGGGTGACGGAAACCTTGTCGAGCAGCACTTTGGCGCTGCGTCGCAAGACGATGTTCTTGAGCGTGATCATGGCAAGTCCCGGCCGGTGCCGGTGTTGGAAGGCAAAGCCGGCGATTTTCGCATGCCCGGGCCCCACCCGGCAGCCGCGGGGTCAGCGGCTGATCTTGAAGGTGGCCACCACGGCGGCCAGGTGGGCGGCCTGTTCCTTCAGGCTTTCGGCCGCGGCGGCCGATTGTTCGACCAGGGCCGCGTTCTGTTGGGTCATCTGGTCGAGGTGGGCCACGGCGGCATTGATCTCGCCGATGCCGCGGCTCTGGTCGGTGGTGCCGGTGCTGATCTCCTGCACGATGGTGGTGACCTGTTTCACGCTCTGCACGATCTCGGTCATGGCCTGTCCGGCCTCGCCGACCAGGCGGCCGCCGTCTTCCACCCGCTCCACGCTGGCCCCGATCAGGGTCTTGATCTCCTTGGCGGCCTCGGCCGAGCGGCTGGCCAGCGAGCGCACCTCGGAAGCCACCACGGCAAAGCCGCGCCCTTGCTCGCCGGCCCGTGCGGCCTCGACGGCCGCGTTCAGGGCCAGGATGTTGGTCTGGAAGGCGATTCCGTCGATCACCGAGGTGATGTCCGAGATGCGGCGTGAGCTGTTCGAGATGTCGCTCATGGTCTCCACCACCTGGCCCATCACCAGGCCGCCGCGGTCGGCCATGTCGACCGAGCGGGTGGCCAGATCGCGGCCATGGGCCGCGTTCTGGGCGCTGTGGTTGACCAGTTGCGTCAGCTGCTCCATCGAGGCCGAGGCTTCTTCGAGGTTGCTGGCGGTCTGTTCGGTGCGGCTGCTCAGGTCCTGCGAGCCCAGGGCGATCTCGCTGGAGGCCGTGGCGATGGATTCGCTGGTGTGGCTGACGTCGCGCATCACCGCCTCGATCTTGCCCACGAAGTCATTGAAAGCGGTGGCGATCTCGTCGATCTCGTCGCGCCCCTTGATGGGCAGGCGCTGCGTCAGGTCGCCCGTGCCCGAGCCGATCTGGCGCATGGCGTTGCGCACGCGGGTCAGGCCGCCCAGCAGGGCGTGCACGGTGCCCATGGCCATCAGACCGGCCAGCACCCCGACCACCACCAGGGCGCCCGCCACGCTGAGCAGCAGGCGGTCGAGCCGGCTCAGGGCTTCACGGCGCTGGGCTGCGGTCACCAGCACCCAGTCGGTCTCGGGCACCGGGGCGGCCTTGAGCAGGTAGGCCTCGCCACCGATGCCGGCCACCTCGGGCTCGTGCTCGCCCTGGCTGGCCTGGCCCAGCAGATCGGGGGTGATGTCCTTGGACAGCGCGCCCATGGGCTTGAGGATCAACTGCTTGTCGGGGTGGGCCAGGATGCGGCCCTCCTTGTCGAGCAGAAAGGCAAAGCCGCTGGGGGTGGGGTGGATCTGGCCCAGGCCCTTGACCACGTCTTCGACGGTCACGTCAGCCCCGGTCACGGCCCGCGTTTGGCCGCCGGTCTTGACCGGGAAGGCAAAGGTCACGACCAGTTTCTGGCTGGAGGCCGCGATGTAGGGTGGCGTGAGGATGGCCTTGCCGCTCTGGGCAGCGAGCTTGTACCAGGCGCGGGAGGTGGGGTCGTAGTCGGCCGGGCGGTTGCGGCTGGGCACCGACACCATCTTCTTGTCGGCGCTGCCGATGTAGGCCAGGTCTTGCTTGCCCGATACCAGGGCCTGCTGCAAGGCCGGGTTGGGGTCGGCGCTGTCCACGGCAGGTGCCAGGGCCTCGACGATCTGCTTTTGCGCCAGGGCCCACTGGCCCAGTTGCCGCGCCTCGGACTGGCTGATCCGCGTCAGTTGCTCATTCAGGTCATCGAGGATGAAACCGCGGGCAAAGTAATAACTGACGGCGCTGACCAGCACGATGGCGGCGCTCACAATGAGCACGCTGGTGGCGATCAACTTCTGGCGGATGCTGTGGAACATGGCCGGTCCTTCGAAGAGCTTGAGCCGGGCAGGCTCCACCCTGTCGCGCCCCCCCGATGACCCTCAGACCCAGGCCCTTGCCCATGCAAGGGCGCAGCAGCCTAGGCCTCTGGGGCACCTTGGGTGGCAGGCGTGTGAGGCGGGCTGCTCGTTTCTGGTTGTTGTCAGATGTGACAAAGTTTGACACATCCGTGTGACAACGGGCTACGGCTTTGCCCTTAGGCCGCCCAGGCCGGGGCGGCCCCTGCAGGCTCAGTCCGCCGGGCTCAAGGCTTCGCGGGTGACCAGCAGCACCTGGTCATCGCCGGCGCTGGTTTCGAGCCAGAACACGGGCAGGTCCGGAAAGGCCGCCTCGAAGTAGGCCCGCTCGTTGCCGATCTCCAGCACCAGCACGCCTTGCTCGCTGAGCCGATCCGGGGCATCGCGCAGCAACTGGCGGATGAAATCCATGCCGTCGCTGCCGCCGGCCAGGGCCATTTCGGGCTCGGCCTGGTACTCGGCGGGCAGCTCGGACATGCTCTGGGCGTTGACGTAGGGCGGGTTGCACAGGATCAGGTCATACGGGCCGGGCAGGGCGCTCAAACCGTCGCTGGTCTTGAGCGTGATGCGGTCCTGCAGGCCGTGGCGGTCCACGTTGATGCGGGCCACGGCCAGCGCATCGGCCGACAGGTCGGCGCCTTCCACCACGATCTCGGGCCAGGCCATGGCGGCCAGCACGGCCAGGCTGCCGTTGCCGGTGCACAGGTCGAGCACCCGGTGGGTGTTGGCATCCAGCCAGGGGTCGATGCTGCCGTCGGCGATCAGCTCGGCAATGAAGCTGCGCGGCACGATGGCACGCTCGTCCACATAAAAGGGCACGCCTTGCAGCCAGGCCTCGCGGGTCAGGTAGGCCGCGGGCTGGCGGCTGCTGATGCGGCGTTCGATCAGCGCCTGCACGCGGGCGGCGTCTTCAGGCAGCACCACTTGATCGGCCACCGAGGGTTCGCCCTCGGGCTCGCCGCCCAGGGGGCTGTCCAGGGGCCGGCCCAGTTGCCACAGAACCAGCCAGGCGGCTTCGTCAAAGGCGTTGGTGGTGCCGTGGCCAAAGGCCACGCCGGCGGTTTCCAGCTGTTGCCGGGCCTGCTCGATCAGGCCCAGCACGGTGTTCTGGGCTTGGGGCGGGTTGGCGATGCTCATGCGGCGGCCCCGTGGATCAGGCTGGCGTTCAGGTTCTCAAGGGTGCGGCGGTAGATGTTCTTCACGGGTTCGATGTCGGCCACGGCGATGTGCTCGTCGATCTTGTGGATGGTGGCGTTGGGAGGGCCGAATTCGATCACCTGGGGGCAGATCTGGGCAATGAAGCGCCCGTCGCTGGTGCCGCCGGTGGTGGAGAGCTCGGTCTCGATGCCCACCTCGTCACGGATGGCGCCCTGGATGGCCGTCACCAGGCTGCCCGGCGTGGTCAGGAAGGGGTGGCCGCCGAGCGTCCATTGCAGTTCGTACTCCAGTTCATGGCGCTCCAGCACGCTGATCAGGCGCTGCTGCAGCGCTTCGGCGGTGGATTCGGAGGAGAAACGGAAGTTGAAATCGATCACCACCTGGCCGGGGATCACGTTGGTGGCGCCGGTGCCGCCATGGATGTTGCTGACCTGCCAGCTGGTGGGCGGAAAGTAGGCATTGCCCCGGTCCCATTCGATGGCGGCCAGTTCGGCCAGGGCCGGCATGGCCTGGTGGATGGGGTTGCGCGCCAGTTGCGGGTAGGCGATGTGGCCTTGCACGCCCTTCACGATGAGCTTGCCGCTCATGGTGCCGCGGCGGCCGTTTTTGATCATGTCGCCGGTGCGCTGCACCGAAGTGGGTTCGCCCACGATGCAGAAGTCGAGCTTCTCGCCGCGTTCCTTGAGCGTGCGGCAGACCACCACGGTGCCGTCGACCGAGGGGCCTTCCTCGTCGCTGGTGATCAGCAAGGCCAGGGCCAGGTTCGGTTGGGGCTGGGCCGCCAGAAACTCTTCGGTGGCCACCACAAAGGCCGCGATCGAGGTCTTCATGTCGCTGGCCCCACGGCCGTACAGGCGGCCGTCGCGGTGGGTGGGGGTGAAGGGGTCGCTCTTCCACTGCTCCAGCGGGCCGGTGGGCACCACATCGGTGTGGCCGGCAAAGACCAGGGTGGGGGCGTCGGGCGTGGCGCCGGGGCGCTTGGCCCACAGGTTGGTGACGCGGAAGTTCTCCGGCCCGCTGACCAGGGTTTCGCAGGCAAAACCCAGGGCCTCCAGGCGTTCGCGCAGCAGGGCCTGGCAGCCGGCATCGTCGGGCGTGACGGAGGGGCGCGAGATCAGTTGTTCGGTGAGGTGCAGGGTACGGGACATCAGTGCTTCACGTCGAGGACGATTTCTGTGAATGAGGGTTCGTCCTCGGGCTCGGCCCGGGACTTGGCGGCCTCGGCCGCGGCCTTGCCGGACTGGTCGAAGTCGTTTTGCAGGCGCCACATCAGGTTGGTGGGCGAATCGGCATGGGCCATGCCTTCCTTGCGGTCGATCAGGCCCGCATGGATCAGACGGGCAATGTCTTCCTCGAAGGTCTGCGAGCCTTCGGCCATGGATTTCTCCATGGCTTCCTGGATGCCGTTGAAGTCGCCTTTTTCGATCAGGTCGGCAATCAGCTTGGTGTTGCGCAGCACTTCGCAGGCCGGGATGCGGCCCCCGTGGTTGCTGCGCAGCAGGCGTTGCGACATGATGGCCTTGAGCGCCGAACTGAGGTCGACCAGCAGGGTCTGACGCACCTCGACGGGGTAGAAGCTCAGGATGCGGTTCAGGGCCTGGTAGCTGTTGTTGGCGTGCATGGTGGCCAGCACCAGGTGACCCGATTGCGAATAGGCCAGTGCCGCCGACATGGTTTCACGGTCGCGGATTTCGCCGATCAGGATCACGTCAGGGGCCTGGCGCAGCGCGTTCTTGAGGGCGATCTGGAGCGACTGGGTATCGGTGCCCACCTCGCGCTGGTTGATGATCGATTTCTTGTTCTTGAACAGAAACTCGATCGGCTCTTCGATGGTCAGGATGTGGCCGGTGCTGTGCTCGTTGCGGTTGTCCAGCATCGAGGCCAGCGTGGTGCTTTTGCCCGAGCCCGTGGCACCCACCACCAGCAGCAGCCCGCGCTTTTCCATGATCAGCTCGGTCAGGATGTCGGGCAGGTTCAGCGTGGCGAGTTTGGGGATCTCGTGGCTGATGTAGCGGATCACGGCGGCCACGCTGCCCCGTTGGTGCATGGCGCTGATGCGGAAGCGCCCGATGCCCTTGAGCGCATAACCCACGTTCAGCTCACCGGTCTCCTGCAGTTCTTCCATGTTGCTGGCCGGGAGGATCTCGGCCAGCAGGCTGCGCGGCGCATCAAAGGGCAGCAGCTGGTTGTTGATGGGCACGCAGGTGCCGTTGATGCGGATCAGGGCGGGTGCATTGGCCGACAGGTAGACGTCGGATGCACCCTTTTCACCCATCAACCGCAGGATGCGTTCCATCATGCTCATGTTGGCGCTCATGGACTGGCTTTCGAAGTGCGGGGTGGAGTGGCAGCCCAGGGGTGCACGGTTCAGCGGCTGCGTGACTGGACGAAGTTGACGATGCGCAGGGCCGCTTCGACGCATTCGGCCGCATCGGCCACCAGGGCCATGCGGATGCGCTGGGCACCCGGGTTGACCCCGCCCACCTCACGTGCCAGGTAGCTGCCGGGCAGCACCGTCACATTGTATTGAGCCAGCAGTTCGCGCGCGAAACTGGTGTCGCTCAGACCCAGCGCCTCGGGCACCCGGGCCCAGAGGTAAAAACCGGCGTCGGGCAGCGCCACATCCAGCACGCCGGCCAGGATGGGGGTGACCTGGGCGAACTTCTTGCGGTACAGCACCCGGTTCTCAACCACATGGGTCTCGTCGTTCCAGGCGGCGATGCTGGCGGCCTGGACCACCGGGCTCATGGCGCTGCCGTGGTAGGTGCGGTAGAGCAGAAACTGCTTGAGGATGGCCGCATCGCCGGCCACAAAGCCGCTGCGCAGACCAGGCACGTTGCTGCGCTTGGACAGGCTGGTGAAGGCCACCAGGTTGCGGAAATCGTCGCGGCCCAGCTTCTTGGCGGCTTCCAGGCCGCCCAGCGGGGGCTCGTCGCGGAAGTAGATCTCGCTGTAGCACTCGTCCGAGGCAATGATGAAGCCATGGCGGTCGCTGAGCTCGAACAGCTTCTGCCATTCGCTCAGAGGCATCACCGCGCCGGTGGGGTTGCCGGGCGAGCACACGAACAGCAGCTGGGTGCGGGCCCAGGTGTCAGCCGGCACGCTGTCCCAGTCGACCGCAAAGTTGCGTGCCGGGTCGCTGGGGGCGAAGTAGGGGTCGGCCCCGGCCAGCAGGGCTGCGCCTTCGTAGATCTGATAGAACGGGTTGGGGCATACCACCGCCGGCGTGGGCCAGCGCGGGTCGATCACGGTCTGGGCAAAGGCAAACAGGGCTTCACGCGAGCCGTTCACCGGCAGGATCTGGGTGGCCGGGTTCAGGTCGAGGTCGTAACGCCGCTTGACCCAGGCGGCCATGGCTTCGCGCAAGCGGGGCTCACCGGCGGTGGCCGGGTAGCCGGCCAGGCCCTCCAGGTTGTTGACCAGGGCGCTCTTGATGAACTCGGGCGTGGGATGCTTGGGCTCGCCAATGCCCAGGCTGATCGGGCTGTGGTAGGGGCTGGGCGTGACGCCGGCAAAAAGTTGCCTCAGCCGCTCGAACGGGTAAGGCTGCAGTTTGGAGAGCAGTGGGTTCATGGCACCACATTATCCCGGAGTGCTGCCGGCCTCTGCTCAAACCCCGCTTGAAATCGCCATGACGCCCTGGCGCCAGGAGCGTTTCAGGTGGCTGGGGCCGGCAGGCGGATGGGGGCTTGCCGGATCAGATGGGGGGCTGCGTCGAGCAGGCTGGCGGGTACCTCGCCCTCGGCCACCAGCGGCATGGCGTGGCGCCGCGCGGCCGCCAAAATGGCCTGCAGCAAGGCCTGGGCGGGGCCATCGCCCTGGTCTGTGCTCAGCAGACTGGGGGCCAGCAGCCATTCATGCACCGGCCACGCGGGCAGTTCGAGCACACCTGGATAGCCCCGCCCGACGTCTTGCAGGCACAGGTGAAAGCCGGCCTCCCGCAGCCTTTGCAGGCGGCGCAGGGCGCTTGTGGGGTCGCTTGCGGCCCAGCCCAGGTCGTGGGTGCTCAGCGCCAGGCCCAGCGCCTGCCGCTGGATCGGGTGGCGCTGCAGGCAGTCCTGCAGCCACTGCGCCGCGTTGTCCTGGCGCAGCAGGGGGGTGAGCAAGGCCAGTGTCAGCGGCGATGCACCGGGGGCGCCCGTGACCGGGGCCCCCTGGTGCTGCTGCCATCGGCCCAGCTGGGCGATCAACTCCTCGTCGAGCTCAAAGCTCAGATCGGCCCGGCGCGCCACCTCTTGCAGGGGTGCGCGCGGGCCCGATCCGGGGGCCCAGCACAGCGCGGCCCAGTGGCCGCAGCCCTGGCCGTCGGGCCTTTGGCGATGACGCAGGTCCAGCCTCAGCAGGGGGGCCAGGGCCGCGAGGCCCAGATCACTGCGGGCGAGCAGCCTTTGCCTGGCCTGCTGGCCCAGCCCGGGTCGATACCAGCAGGGGCGGCCCGGTGCTTCATGGCGGGCCTGGCGCACGGCCAGACTGGTGCGGCGCAGGCCTTGGGTCAGTGGGTCTTCGTCATCGCCGACCAGCACGGTGGCCGCCAACAGCAGTCGGACCTCGCTCAGGGGGTGCATGGGCTGGCCGGTGTAGCCCGTCAAGCTCTGGTGCACACGCCCGGCGCAGGCTTCGACCTCATGCGTTGTCAGGTGGGCAGGCAGCAGGGCCACGAATTCGCTGCCGCCCAGGCGAAACACATCAGAGCCCGCCTCGGGCAGGTGCTGGCGCAAGGCCTGACCGAGTTGCTTCAAGCAGGCATCGCCCGCTTGCGGGCCGCGCAGTTCATTGAGCTGGCCCAGACCATCGAGCTTCAGCATCAGCAGGTTCCAGCCTCGGCCCTGCGCCGCCTGGAGCAGGAGGCGATCTTGCAGGGCGGCGCGGTTGGGCAGACCGGTCAGGGTGTCCACATACACCAGGCGCTCGATCTGGTCGGCTGCCCAGCGGCTGGCCGTGATGTCCTTCTTGAGCTCGAACCAATGCGTGATGTCGCCATTGGCGCGTCGGATGGGGCCGATCTCGATGTCTTCGACCACCCGGCGACCATCGGGCAGCAGCACGGATTGCTCACCCCGCCAGGTTTGGCCCTGGGCCATGGCCTCTTGCAGGCTGCTGCGTTGCTGGGCGCTCAGGCCCGGGGTGGACAGCAGGTCCGCGGGCAGGTTGAGAAAGGCGGCCGCATTCAGGCCGGCTCGGCCAATGAAGGCGGGATTGACATACTCGATGCGCCGCTGGGTGTCGGTGATCACGATGCCGATCGGGCATTGCTCGATCAGGCTGACCAGTTTGTGAAGTTCTTCATCTTGTGCTTGCCAAGCCGTCAAGGTGGCCTGAACCCGCACCAATTGGCGCTGATAGCTGCAGCGCGACAGCAAAGCGATGCTCAATGCCACAGCCATGTTGGTGAGCACCACCAGATGCGGGGCGTATTCCCGCTGGAAGCGGGCCTGGGGCATCCACCCCTGGGCTTCGAACCACGGCAGGGCCAGCATGTAGGCTGTGTTGAGTGCTGCCACCGCCAGGGCACTGCGGGGCCCCAGCAGCCATGCGGCGCTGGCTACCTGGATGGGCAGCGACAGGATCAGAGGCCCGTTCAGGCCGCCGTTGTTGAAGACCACCTCGAGTGAGATCAACCATTGGCCCCAGATCAGCACATGAGCGGCCGTCCGCACACGGCCCACTGTGACCAGCAACAGGCAGCTTGGCAGAACCAGCAGGATGGCCAGTCGGATGCGGACCACCTCTTCAAAGAAGCGGGTGTCGTACACATAGCTCATGGCCAGGCAGGACGAGACCATCAGCAAGCCGGTGATCCAGATCATCAGGACCGTGTCCTGGCGGGCGATGTCAGCCTCGGGCTGGAGTTGGGGGGGCAGATCGGACATGAGGCGGCGCAATGAAGGAGGGCCCACTTTAGAAGTGGACGCTCGATGACCGCACTGCCTTTTGCTGTTATTGAACAATGATCCCAACGCCCGGGGGAGCGCACCCTGCCGGTTGGGCATTCCACAACCCATCGCTTGGTTTCGTTTGCTGATATCGCGTGGGGTGGGATGTGTCGGCAGGCCGTTGAGTCGATGACGCTGTCCGGTGGCGACATGGGCTTTAACTGCGTGCGCACATTCAATTGACTCGGAGCGTCCTGGCCGTCGCGTCCAGGCCCACGGGCCCGAGACTCGTGGCCATGCAAACAAGCGACCCCAACAAGTCCCATCGCCCTGGCGCCAGCGCGGGCAGCTTTGACTACATCGTTGTCGGGGCTGGCTCGGCCGGTTGCGTGCTGGCCTGCCGCCTGGTTCAGGCGGGGCGCAGCGTGTTGCTGCTGGAGGCTGGCCCGGCTGACAACAGCCGTTTTGTGCACATGCCGGCCACGTTTGTGCGCGTCATTGGCACCGAACGCACCTGGCTTTACGAAACCAGCCCCCAGGCGGCTGCCGCGGGCCGGGTCATGCATGTTCCCCAGGGGCGCACCCTGGGGGGCGGCAGTTCGGTGAATGCCATGGTCTACACCCGCGGCACACCCGCCGATTACGACGACTGGGCCCAGGCCGGTTGTGCAGGCTGGGCCTGGTCGGATGTGCTGCCTGCCTTCCGCAAGGCTGAGGACAACCAGCGCCTGGCCGGGCCCCTGCATGGCAACGAAGGGCCGCTGCGCGTCAGCGATGCCTGCCACCGTCACCCGCTGTCGCTGGCCTTTGTGAAGGCAGCCCAGCAAATCGGCCTGCCCTACAACGATGACTTCAACGGCCGCCGCCAGGAAGGCGTGGGCTTCTACCAGAGCACGACCTTCGAGGGCCGCCGTGGCAGCACGGCCGCGACCTACCTGGCTGCGGTGCGGTCTTCCCCCTTGCTGAAAGTGCTGACCGGGGTGCTGGTGCAGCAGGTGCTGATCGAGCAGGGGAACGCGGTGGGCGTGAGTTACCAGGCCGCCGATGGCAGCCAGGGGCATGCGCTGGCCCGCTGCGAGGTGCTGCTGAGTGCCGGGGCCCTGGCCAGCCCCAAGCTGCTGATGCTGTCGGGCATCGGGCCGGCGGACCATTTGCAGTCACTGGGGCTGCCGGTGCGAGCCCACGCCGCCGAGGTCGGCGCCAATTTCCAGGACCACCTGGAGGTCAGCGTTTACGGCCGGTGCCGAGAGCCCATCAGCCTGCTGGGGCAGGACGAAGGCCTGAGCGCGTTGCGCCATGGGCTGGAGTACGAATGCTTCAAGAGCGGCCTGCTCACCTCCACCGTGGTGGAAAGCGGTGGTTTCTTCGACACCTCGGGCAGTGGCCGCCCCGACGTGCAGTTCCATGTGTTACCGGTGCTGGTGGGCGATGTCCATCGCGAGCCCTTGCCGGGGCATGGCATCTCACTGAACCCCTGCTTTTTGCGGCCTCAATCTCGGGGCCGGGTGCGGCTGCGGGACGCGCAAGCGGCAACACCGATCGATTTTGACGGCGGCTACCTGCAGGCCCAGGAGGATGTGGACACCCTCGTGCGTGGCCTCAAGCTGGCCCGCCGCATCCTGCGCGCACCGGCCTTGCAGCAGGTGCTGAGCGGCGAACTGTTGCCCGGGCCTCAGGCCGATTTGCCCGACACCGCATTGGAGGAGCACGTGCGCCAGTTTGCCAAGACGGTCTACCACCCCGCGGGCACATGCCGCCTGGGCGGCGACGAGGCGTCGGTGGTCGACCTGCAGCTGCGGGTGCGCGGGGTGGGGCGGCTGCGTGTCGCCGACGCCTCGGTCATGCCGCGCCTCATCTCGGCCAATACCAATGCGCCCACCATCATGATCGCCGAGCGTTGCGCGGAGTTCGTGCTGGCAGGGCAATCCTGATCAAGCAGCAAGGAGACCTGTGAAATGAAGCGTTTTGAAGGCAAGGTGGCCCTGATCACCGGCGGTGGCACCGGCATCGGTGCCGCGGTGGCCGCCGGGTTTGTGGCCGAAGGCGGTCGGGTGGCCCTGATGGGCCGACGCGCCGAGCCGCTGCAGGCGGTGGCGGCCGGTCTGGGCGGCCTGGTGCTGACCGGGGACGCCTCGGTGGCGGCCGATGTTCAGCGCGCGCTGCAGGTGGTGCAGCAGGCCTGGGGTGGGGTGGATGTGCTGGTCGCGAATGCGGGGGGGCATGGCATCGGCAATGCCTTGCAGACCGATGACGCCTCCTGGGCTCTGGCCACCCGGCTGAACCTTGACACCGCCTTCGTCTGCGCCCGCGAACTGCTGCCGGGTCTGATCGAGCGCCGCGGCAACATCGTCATCCTCTCTTCGCTGGCCGGGCATTTTGCCGGGCCCGATGTGGTGGGCTACGTGACCATGAAGCACGCCTTGATCGGATTGACCCGTTCCTTGGCGCGTGACTATGGCCGGCAGGGCGTGCGCGTCAACGCGGTCTGCCCTGGCTGGGTGCGCACCGACATGGCCGATGAGCAGATGCAGGCCCTGTGCCGCGTCAAAGGCCTGAGCAGCGTGGACGAGGCTTACCGCCTGGTGAGCCGCGATGTGCCCCTGCAACGCCCGGCCGACCCCGGCGATGTGGCCGATGGCGTGCTGTTTCTCGCCTCGGCGCAGGCGCGCATGGTCACCGGCACCTCGCTGCTGGTCGATGGCGGGGCCAGTGCGGTGGACTTGCCGACCCTGGCTTTTGCCTCTTGATTTTGCTTCTTGAACCTCTTGAATCCCTTGGGAGACACCCCGATGAACACCCCTCAAGCCCGGCCGGCCGGCTGGAAGAACTACGAAGACTTTGCGGCGGGCATCGACACCAACCGGTTGCCGCGCAGCCTTGCTCTGCTGGGCCAGGCCTTGCATCTGCAACTGCCAGAGGGTGATTTGCGGCTTGAGTTCACGGGCCCGGACAGGGCGCGCTGGCAGTGGCGTGGCGAAGAGGGGCACGACGAGGCCGAAGCTATTGAGGTGGCTCCCGACACGTTTTTTGTCGATTTGGTGTTCGCTCACCGGCCGTTGGAGGCGCTCAGCCTGGTGCTCAACAGGCGCACCCTGCGGGTGCTCGCCGTGCCAGCCCGGGTGCGCCCGGTGGAGGAGGCCGGCGCCGAGCCCCGCGTCACGCAGGATTTTTCGGTTGGCACCCTCGGTGATGAGCCCGCTGCCGCGCAAGGCGAGGTGCCAGCCCCGTCGCGCGACCTGATTGGCTTGCGCACGCTGCAGACCTACAGCCCCAACCATTGTTACGAGCACACCTACCTCAGCAGCACCCGCTACGCCTGGCAATGCCTGCACGGCGAACAGCGCGGCCACGGGGATGTGGACCTGATCACCGTCTACCGCTTCGCCGAGCAGCAGTACCTGTTCACCTTCCGCGAGTTCCTGATCCCGGTCGCCTCGACCTTCTTCTTCAATTTCGCGGACATGCGCTCCACCGGCAAGTTCCTGGGCTTGACGGGAGCGGGCGCGGTGTCCAACCGACCCGCCGGGGCCTTCATGCGCGAGCTGTCGCGCAGCGTCTACCCCGATGGCTTGCAACCTGTCTGAAACCTGGAGCCCTATGAGAACCCCTTTCCAAATCGTTGCCGAACACTATGCCGCTTCGGACCAGCAAGACCTGGCCGCGATGCTGGCCGACGTCTCGCCCCAGGTGCGCTGGACCGAGATGGCCGGCTTCCCCTGTGCCGGGACCCACATCGGTCCGCAGGCGGTGGTCGAGCAGGTCTTCCAGCGCCTGGCCACCGAATGGGACGGCTACACCTTCCGGCTCGGCAAGCTGTACGACGCCGGGGCCACCGTGGTGGCCACGGGGGACTACGCCGGCACCTGCCGTGCCACCGGCCAATCCTTCCAGGCCCGGGTGGCCCATGTCTGGCAGGTCGAGCAGGGGCGCATCGTTGCTTTTGAGCAGTTCACCGACACCCTGCTCGTGCACCAGGCCATGACGCGCTGAGCCCCTCACCTTCACGAGAAGAGCACCATGAATTTGAGCTCCCTGAACCAAGACCGCCTGCGCACACTGAGCCTGCTGGACCGTGGCCCGCTGGCCAACTGGATCGGCGGCGAGAGCGTTGCCCCCGTGGGTGGGCGCTATTCGCCGGTCCGCGACCCCGCCATCGAGCTGGTGGTGGCCGAGGTGGCGGACAGCGACGCCGCCGACGTGGCCCTGGCCGTGGCGGCGGCACAACGTGCGTTTCAATCGGCCGAGTGGGCCGGGCTGCGCCCGGCCGACCGTGAACGCATGCTGTGCCGGCTGGCCGATCTGATCGAAGCCCATGGCGACGAACTGGCGGCGCTGGAAACCCTGGAGACCGGCAAGCCGCTCAGCATCGCCCGTGCCATTGATGTGGACGCGGGCGCCGAGCACGTGCGCTACATGGCCGGCTGGGCCACCAAGATCGAGGGCAGCACGCTGGCGTCTTCGATCGGCGGGCCGCCCGGCGTGGCCTACCAAACCTCGACCTGGCGGGAGCCGGTGGGGGTGGTGGCGGCCATCGTGCCCTGGAACTTTCCGCTGGCCATCGCGCTTTGGAAGGTGGCGCCGGCGCTGACCTGTGGCTGCACTGTGGTGCTCAAGCCCGCCCAGGAAACCCCGTTGACGGCGCTGCGCCTGGCCGAACTGGCTCAGCTGGCCGGCCTGCCGGCCGGGGTGCTGAACGTGGTCACCGGCGGGCCGGCGGCGGGTGCCGCCCTGGTAGCCCACACGGGGGTGCGCAAGATCAGTTTCACGGGCTCGACCGCCGTGGGGCGCTCCATCGGGCACAGCGCCCTCGACCGCATGGCCCGCTTCAGCCTGGAGCTGGGCGGCAAGTCGCCGCTGATCATCTTGGATGACATGGACCCCTGGCGAGCTGCGCAGGGCGCGGCCATGGGCATCTTTTTCAACCAGGGGCAGGTCTGCACGGCCGGCTCCCGCGTCTATGTGCAGCGCCGCCACTATGGGGCGGTGGTCGAAGCCCTGGGCACGCTGGCAGGGCAGATGAAGCTCGGATCGGGCTTTGACCCGGAGACCCAGATCGGCCCCCTGATCTCGGCGCGGCATTTGCAGCGGGTGCAGGCCCATGTGGCCCAGGCCTGTGAGGAGGGCGCCCAACTGGTGGCGGGCGGCCAGCGCGGGCGGGACAGCGGCTTCTTCATGCAACCGACGGTGTTTGCCAACACCCACGCCGGCATGCACATCGTGCGCGAGGAGGTCTTCGGGCCGGTGGTCTGCGTGATGCCGTTCGACACCGTCGACGAAGCGGTGTCCCTGGCCAATGCCAGCGATTACGGGCTGGCCGCCAGCGTCTGGTCCAACGACCTGTCCCTGGTGCACCGGGTGGTGCCCCGCCTGCAGGCGGGCATTGTCTGGGTCAACACCCACAACATGCTGGACAACAACCTGCCTTTCGGCGGCGTCAAGCAGTCGGGCTATGGCCGTGACCTGGGCCGCAGCGCCATCGAGCAATTCACCGAGTTGAAGTCGGTCTGCATCGCTTACTGAGCGGCCGTCGACCCCGAGCCCCCAACCAAAGCAAAAACGGAGACACCCCATGACCTCTTTCAAGACCCCTTCCCGTACCCGTACCCGTACCCGTACCCGCGCCTTGGCGCTGACGGCGCTGGGCCTCGCCGCCTCGCTCTGCGGTGTCAGTGCCCAGGCGCAGTCTTGCGGTCTCAACAACGGCAAGAAAGCCACGGGGCAGCCGATCCCGGTCGGCGCCGTGGTCGGCAAAACCGGCCCGGACGACTTCAGCGCCTCAGCCGGTGCCGCGGCCGCCTACTTCAATTGTGTGAACAGCAACGGCGGCATCCACGGCCGCCCCGTCGACTACCAGGTTGCCGATGACCAATGGAACCCCGAGGTGGCTGCCCAGGTGGCCTCCAAATTGGTCAAGGATCGCAAGGTGGTGGCCATGGCGGGCAACACCAGCTTTGTCGAATGCGGGGCCAACGCCCGCCTGTATGCCCAGGAAAACGTCATGGTCGTGGCCGGGACCGGGGTACCGCGCGAATGCTTTTTTGCGCGCAACTATGTGCCGCTGAACGCCGGCCCCCGGGTCTCGGCCACCATCGCAACCATGTACGCCGCCCGGCAGTACAAGGCGAAGAAGATCGTCTGCGTGATCCCCAACATCCCCAGCCTGGGCAACTGGGCCTGCGAGGGCCCCAAGGAGTGGGGCCGCAAGAACGGCGTCGAGGTACAGACCCTGACCATCGACCCGGGCTCGGCCGATCCCACCTCGGTGGTGCTGCAGGCGGCCGCGCAAAAGCCTGATGCGATCCTGTTCGACGTGCCCAAAGGCCTGCTGGTGCCCATGCTGGGGGCCGCCGAGCAGCAGGGCCTGGGCCGCAAGATCCGTTTTCTGTCGGCCGCACCGGCCTACAACGTCGAGGTGCCCAAGTCCATTGGCGCCTACTGGAAGGACAACTTCGACACCAACCTGGAGTTCCAGCCTCTGGAGTCCAAGGGGCCGGACAACCAGAACTGGCTGGCGGTGATGGACAAATACGGCAAGAAGGACGACCCCCGTGACACCTTCTCGCAGGCCGGCTACCTGGCCGCGCGGCTGCTCACCGAGACCCTGCTGAAGATGGACCCGCAGAAGATCGAGCGCGCCTCGGTCACCGAAGCCTTGCGGCAGGTGGCCGACTTCCGCAGTGACATCCTGTGCAAGCCCTTCCACATCGGTGCCGGTCAACGCCACAACGCCAACAACAGCGGCCCGATGGCCCGCTCCAACGGGGCCGGCTGGACGCCCACCGAGCCCTGCTTGCAGGCCGATGACCCCGAACTCGCCGATGTGCGAGCCGACGCCCAGAAGCTGGGCCAGAAATAAGCTGGAGCGCCGCTTGGACACCTTGCTTCCTTTTCTGGTCTCGGGCCTGGGCCTGGGGGCGGTGTATGCGCTGTCGGGCATGGGCCTGGTGCTGCTGTACCGCTCTTCCGGGGTGCTGAACTTTGCCTTCGGGGCCATCGGGGCCATGGGCGCCTACGTGGCCTGGTCGGTGCTGCAGCAGGGCCTCGGCCTGAGCTGGGCCTGCCTGGCGGCCGTGGCCACGGCCATGGCCCTGTCGCTGGGCTATGGGCGACTGCTGGCCCCGCGCCTGGCGCACCGTGACCCGAGCATCCGCAGCATCGCCACCCTGGGCTTTGCCCTGGTAGTGATGGGCCTCACCGACTGGCTCTGGGACGAGCAGCCGCGCCGCCTGAACCTGCCCACCGATGCCGGTGGGCTGGAGTTCAGCACCGCCATCGGCGATGTGCGCCTGACCACCACGCGCCTGCTCAGCCTGGCGCTGGCGGCCCTGATGATGCTGGGCATCGGGCTGCTGCTGTCACGCACCCGCATCGGCCTCAAGATGCGCGCCCTGGCCAATGACCGCGAACTCAGCGCCTTGCTGGGCATCCGCGTGTTGCAGGTCGATGGCGTGGCCTGGCTGTTGAGTGGCGCTTTTGCTGGCGTCTGCGGCCTGTTGCTGGCCAATATGGTGCGCCTGCAGGCCACCCTGCTGACCTTTCTGGTCATCCCGGCCTTTGCCGCCGCCATCCTGGGCCGGCTCAGTTCCTTGCCCCTCACCGTGCTGGCGGGGCTGGCGATCGGCGTGCTGGAGGCGGTGTCCATCACCTGGCCCGGCTACGCCCCCTACCGCAGTGCCACCCCGTTTCTGGTGGCTTTGCTGGCCTGTCTTTTCTTTCGCAACACCACTCGCAAGGCTTGATCCATGTCCCTTGTTGTCTCTGCCGGGTCGTCGGGCCCGGACCTGGGCGCTGTGCGCCTGGCCCTGGCTGAAATGGCCGCTCAGCGCCGCCGCTCTTTGTGGCTGATGGTGGCACTGGTGCTGCTGCTCGCCGCGCTGTTGCCTTGGCTGGCCAATGCCTATTGGGTGAAAACGCTGACCTCGGCCCTGGCCCTGTCGACGGCGGTGGCGGGCGTGGCCCTGCTGTATGGGCAACTGGGCCTGGTCAGCCTGTGCCAATACGCCCTGCTGGGCGCGGGGGGCTGGGTGGCCCTGCGGGTCAGCCATGGTTGGCATTGGCCCTTTGAACTTTGCGTGCTGGCTGGGGGGCTGAGCGCCGCCCTGGTCGGCATGCTGGCCGGGCTGCCGGCCTTGCGCCTCAAGGGCCTGTACCTGGCCCTGGTGACCTTGATGATGGCGGGCGGCTTTCAGGTGCTGATCACCGCCATCGGCTTCCCGGATGGCGGCCCCGGATGGCTGGGCCGGATGATGGGCAGCGAACGCCTGTTGATGGCCCGGCCCGGTTGGGCCTCTGGCGATGGCGCCTACCTGGCCTACTCCGCCGCCTGGCTGGCTGCCGTGCTGGCCTTGATCGAGTTGCACCGGCGCACCCGGGCTGGCCGCTCCTGGGCTTTGATCCGGCGGGGCGAGGCCGCGGCCCTGGGGGCGGGGGTGAACGTGCTGCTCTACCAGACCTGGGCCTTTGGCCTGGCTGGCTTCTGCGCGGGGGTGGGCGGGGCCTTGCTGGCCGGTGCAGTGGGCCAGCTCGATGGCAGGGGCTTTGGTGCGAGCGACTCGGTGATGGTGTTTGCGCTGACGGTGGTGGGCGGGGCCTACCACTGGGGCGGCGCCCTGGTGGCCGGCCTGCTGCTGAGGGCGGTACCTTCGCTGCTGACCGATTGGGGCGTGAACGGTTTTGTCGCTCAGATGGTCTTTGGCGCGGCCTTGTTGCACGCGCTGATCACGGCCCCGGGGGGGGTGATCGGCCAGATCCAGGACGCCCTGGGGGCCCTGGGCCGGTGGCGCTTGCAGCGCGGAGGCACCGCATGATCGAGATGGACAAGCTTTGCGTGCAGTTCGGTGGCGTGCGGGCGATCGATGCGCTGTCGGCCACCCTGGATGCGCCGGTCTGCGGCCTGATCGGGCCCAACGGGGCGGGCAAGACCACCCTGGTGAATGTGCTCAGCGGCCTGGTCCAGCCGCGCAGCGGGACGGTGAGGGTGGACGGCAGCGATCTGCTGAAAAAGAGCCCCTTGCAACGGGTGCGCTTCGGCCTGCGCCGGTCTTTCCAGACCGAGCAGGTGGTGGAGGACCTGAGCGTCTGGGACAACCTGCAGGCGGTGCTGGACCATGTCCCTGCCGGTTCAGGCCCGCGCCTGGAGCAGTTGGCCCGGGTGCTCGACTATGTCGGCCTGCTGCCGGTGGCCACCCGGATGGGCTTGCGCCTGAACCTGTTTGAGCGGCGCCTGGTCGAGATCGGCAAGGCCCTGGTCGGACAACCCAGGCTCTTGCTCCTGGACGAGCCCGGTGCCGGACTCACCGAACACGAGGCGGCGCGCTTGCGCGAGCTGCTGTGTGGCATTCCTGATTTCTGCGGCGCCCAGGTGCTGCTGATCGACCACGATGTCGACCTGATCGCCGCCACCTGCAGCCAGACCCTGGTGCTGGACTTTGGCCGGCGGCTCGCCCTCGGGCCCACACGCGAAGTGTTGCAAGACCCGGCGGTCCAGGCCGCCTACCTGGGAGTTTCGGAATGAATCCAACCACGGCCCAAGAACTGAAACTCGACGAGCTGGTGCTGGATCGCGGCGGCAAGCGGGTGCTGCACGGGGTCAGCCTCTCCGTGCGGCGCGGAGAGATCACCGCCCTGGTGGGGCCCAATGGGGCAGGCAAATCGAGCACAGTGATGGCCTTGGCCGGTCTGCTGCCCCGGATTGCGGGCCAAACCCTGCTGGACGGTGTGCCGCTGGCGGCAGTACGCGCCGAGCAGGTGCGCGCTGCCGGCATTGCGGTGGTACCCGAAGGCCATCGGGTGCTGGGCGATCTGAGTGTGCGCGACAACCTGCTGGCCGCCGCCACGGCCTTGCCCGGCGCACGCCTGCCCGCCGCGCTGGAACAGGTGCTGGGCATCTTCCCGGAACCGATTCCCAAGCTGGCCCTTCCCGGGCGCGCGCTCTCCGGGGGGCAGAAGCAGATGGTCTGCGTGGCCCAGGCCTTGATCGTGCAGCCCCGTTTTTTGATTGTTGACGAGCTGTCGCTGGGGCTGGCACCGATGGTGGTCAAGCGCCTGGTGGCGGTGCTGCAACAGGTGGTGGCGCAGGGGGCCGGGGTGCTGCTGATCGAGCAGTTCACCACCGTGGCACTGGCCGTGGCGCAGCAGGCCTTTGTGCTGGAGCGGGGGCGGGTGGCCTATGCCGGCACTGCTGCTGAACTGCAGGAGCGGCCCGACATCCTGCATGGCAGCTATCTGGCCGCGGGTTGAGCAGCCACAGGCCTTGGCGTTGGGTGCCTCCGGCTGAATTCAACATGAAGGCGCTTTTGAGCGATGCGCAGCGCGAGCGCGAGGCGGCAGGCCTCAGTGGTGCTGCGTGGAGTGCTGAGGGGATGCGCCGTGCTGAAGCGCGCGGCTGGCGCATTCGCGCGGGGTCAGGCCATAGCGGCTCTTGAACACCCGGCTGAAATGCGCGGTGCTGTTGAAACCCCAGCGGAAGGCGATTTCGGAGATGGTGCCGCCGGCCTGTTCGGGGCCGTCGTGGCGGGCTTCGAGCTCGGCCTTGCAACGCTCCAACCGGCTCTGCCAGATGTAGCGGTCCAGGGTGATGCCTTCTTCTTCAAAGATCCGGTGCAAATAGCGTTTGGAACAGCGCATCTGCTGCGCAATCTGATCCAGCGACAGGCCTGGGTCCGTCAGGCAGGACTGCACATGCTGCTTGACACGGGCGCGCAGCACGGCGGGCAGGCCCTGGTGATCCCCCTGGCTTTGGCGCAGCGAGGCGAGGGTGGAGCTCAGCAGGCCGATCAGGGTTTCCGACAGGGGGGCGGCACAGGCCTCGGGCAGGTGCGGCAGTTGCACGGAGAGCGATTCGAGGAACGAGGCCAGCAGACGGAACAGGCCTTGCATCTGGGGGTTGGCGATCTGCGAGGTGTGCAGGTTGGGTATGGGCAGGCCTTGCAGGTTGGCGCGGGGAATCTGCACCACCAGGTGCCTGTAGGGGCCGGGGCTCTGGATCACATAGGGCTGGCGCGGGTCGTAAAGGCTCCAGTCGGTGCTCAGAAGGGCCACGCGGTCATCGCGTTGGACGATTTCGCTGCGGCCCTCGAGCTGCAGCAACAGCTTGTAGTAGTCCGAGCCGTGGTCGTCCAGGTGCCGGGGGGAGCGCTCGATGTCATTGCCCGAAGAGCTGATGGTGAACACGCGCAGCATCCCCACCTCATAGGCCTGCATCTGCGCTTCGAAGGCATCCGGCGCGTCGCAGTGCGCATCGAGATGACCAAAGTAGCGGGAAATCGCCTCATGCCAATAACCCGCCTGTTGCGGCGCGTAGTCGGCATCGGTGGAGAAAAGGTGGGATCGCACGGTGAGACTCGTCTGCGAGGCAAGTCAATATTGAATATATTAATTAATTCTGCGCGCAAGACCTCTTTTTCCCGCTAGGGAAAACACGGGGCCAGATCCTCTGTGCGATCAAGGGTGAGGTGGCCCGCACCGTGGCGATAGAAGGCGGAGGGGGGCGCGGGGGAGGGCCCCCGCGGGCGCGTCAGCCCTTCTGGAACAGCCGGATCACGCTCGAAAAATCGAGCGCTCCCTGGCCGCCCAGGCTGTGGGCGGCGTACAGGCTGCGTGCCAGGCCGCCCAGGGGGGTGCTGGCCTTGACGGCGGTGGCGTTTTCCTGCGCCAGGCCCAGGTCCTTGAGCATCAGGTCGGTGCCGAAGCCGCCCGCGTAGCCTTTGGAGGCGGGGGCCGTGTCCATCACGCCGGGCATGGGGTTGTACTTCTCCAGGGCCCAGTTGCCGCCCGAGCTGCGCCGCATGATCTCGGACAGCACCTTGGGGTCCAGCCCGTTGGCCACGCCCAGGGCCAGGGCCTCGCTGGTGCCGATCATCAGGATGCCCAGCAGCATGTTGTTGCAAATCTTGGCCGTCTGGCCCGCACCCGCCGCACCTGCGTGGAAGATGTTGGCGCCCATTTTTTCGAGCAGGGGCCGGGCCTGGGCCAGCGCCGCATCGTCGCCGCCCACCATGAAGGTCAAGGTGCCAGCAATGGCGCCGCCAGTACCACCCGACACGGGGGCGTCAATGCTTGGCAGGCCCAGCGCCGTGGCCGCCTGGGCCACCTTTTGTGCGCTGGCGGCGGCAATGGTCGAGCAGTCGATCACCAGCGTGCCGGGGCTCAACAGCTTCAGCAGGCCGGCCTCGCCCAGGTACAGCGACTCGACATGCTGGCTGGCGGGCAGCATGCTGATCACGGCCTGCGCCCCGCGCACGGCCTCGGCGGCGCTGGCCGCAATCGTCAAACCCTCTGCCGCAAACTTGTCGCAGGCGGGCTTGGACAGGTCGAAGGCCTGCACGTCGTGGCCGGCTTTCTTCAGGTTCAGGGCCATCGGGCCGCCCATGTTGCCCAGGCCGATGAAGGCGATGTTCATGTTCTTGTCTCCTTGGGGTGAAAAAGGGGGGCTCAGCGGATGGCGTCGGGCGCGTCGCCGTCGAGCATGCGGCGCGAGATGATCACGCGCATGATTTCGTTGGTGCCTTCGAGGATCTGGTGCACCCGGGCGTCGCGCAGCAGGCGTTCCAGCGGGTATTCGCGGATGTAGCCGTAGCCGCCATGCAGTTGCAAGGCCTCGTTGCAGACCGTGAAGCCCACATCGGTGGCAAAGCGCTTGGCCATGGCGCAGTAGGTGGTGGCGTCGGGGGCGCCGGTGTCGAGCTTGAAGGCGGCCAGCCGCACCATCTGGCGTGCGGCCACCAGCTCGGTGGCCATGTCGGCCAGCTTGAACTGCAGGGCCTGGAAGCTGGCAATCGGCTTGCCGAACTGCTGGCGCTCCTGCATGTAGCGCTGGGCCTGGGCCAGGGCCCCCTGGGCCGCACCGACCGAACAGGTGGCGATGTTGATGCGCCCACCGTCCAGGCCCTTCATGGCGATCTTGAAGCCCTCGCCCTCGGCGCCCAGCAGGTTGTCGGTGGGGATGCGCACGTTGTCAAAGCTGATGGTGCGCGTGGGCTGGCTGTTCCAGCCCATCTTGTGCTCCTTCTTGCCGTAGCTGATGCCTGGGGCATCGGCAGGCACCACAAAGGCCGACACGCCACCCGCGCCGGGCCCGCCCGTGCGGGCCATCAGCACCAGCACGTCGGTGCTGCCCGCCCCCGAGATGAAGGCCTTGCCGCCGTTGATCACATACTCGAAGCCCACCCGCTCGGCCCGTGTCTTGAGCGAGGCGGCGTCGGAGCCGGCGCCGGGTTCGGTCAGGCAGTAAGAGGCCAGCTTCTGGCCGCTGCACAGCAGGGGCCCCCAGTGCTCGCGCACCGCGGGCGTGGCCCAGGTGCCCAGCATCCAGGTGGCCATGTTGTGGATGCTGATGAAGGCCGTGGTGGACGGGTCGACCGCGGCCATCTCTTCGAACACCAGGGTGGCATCAAGCCGGGGCAGGGCCAAGCCGCCCGCCGCCTCGGGGGCATAAAGGCCGCAAAAGCCCAGCTCACCGGCCTTGGCGATGGCCTCTTTGGGAAAGATGCCGGCCTCGTCCCAGTGCGCCGCGTGCGGCGCGAACTCGGCTTCGGCAAAGTCACGCGCGGTTTGCGCGAAAGCGCGCTGCTCTTCGCTCAGTTCAAAATCCATGGAAGACTTTCAAAACCCAAAATACGGTTTTACCCCGAGGGGGACAGGAAAACTTGGGGCGGCCCGGCGTTTTCCTGTGAGGAAGTTCCAACAGGGTGGTCTCACTTCAAGCTGATGGTGGTGTTGACGCCCTGGCTCACCGTGCTGTCGTCGAACCAGCGCGCGGTGATGGTCTTGGTCTGGGTGTAGAACAGCACCACCTGCTTGCCGTAGGGGCCCAGATCGCCCAGCTTGGAGGCGCGCGAGCCGGTGAACGAGAACATGGGCACGGGCACCGGGATCGGCACGTTGATGCCCACCTGGCCCACGTCGATGTCTTCCTGGAACTTGCGCGCCGCAGCACCGCTTTGCGTGAAGATGGCCGTGCCGTTGCCATTCGGGTTGCTGTTGATCAGTTCGATGGCCTCGTCCAGGGTGTCGGCCCCGGCCAGGCACAGCACCGGGCCAAAGATCTCCTGGTCGTAGATGCTCATGCCGGGCTTCACACCGTCAAAAATGGTCGGGCCCACGAAGTTGCCTTGCTCGAAGCCGGGCACCAGGGGCTTGCGGCCGTCCAGCACCAGGGTGGCGCCGTCGGCCACACCGCGTTCGATCAGGCTCTCTACCCGGTCGCGGGCGGCACACGACACCAGCGGGCCCACATCGGTGCCTTTTTCGGTGCCGGCGTTGACCTTCAGGGTCTTGGCCTTGTCGGCCAGGTCGTTCACCCACTGGCGGGCTTCGCCCACCAGCACCACCACCGACAGGGCCATGCAGCGCTGGCCGGCGGCGCCGAAGCTGGCACCGGCAATCGCGTTCAGGGTCTGCTCCTTGTTGGCATCGGGCATCACGATGGCGTGGTTCTTGGCGCCCATCATGCACTGCACCCGCTTGCCGGCCAGGCTGGCCCGGTTGTACACATGGGTGCCCACCTTGGTCGAGCCCACGAAGCTGATGGCCTTGATGTCGGGGTGATCACAAATCGCGTTGACCACCTCTTCGCCGCCGTGCACCACGTTCAGCACACCGGCCGGGATGCCGGCCTGCAGGGCCAGCTCGCACAGGCGCATGGTGACCATCGGGTCTTGCTCGGAGGGCTTGAGGATGAAGGTGTTGCCGGTGGCAATCGCCATCGGGAACATCCACAGCGGGATCATGGCCGGGAAGTTGAACGGGGTGATGCCGGCGCACACGCCCAGCGGCTGCAGCAGGGTGTAGGTGTCCACGCCACCGGCCACGTTGTTGGCCAGTTCGCCCAGCTGCAGGTTGCCGATGCCGGCCGCGTGCTCCACCACCTCCAGGCCACGGAACACATCGCCCTCGGCGTCGGGCAGGGTCTTACCTTGCTCGGCGGTCAGGATGGCGGCCAGCTCGGCCATGTTCTCGCGGATCAGCTGCTGGTACTTCAGGAAGATGCGGGCCCGAGCCCCGATGGCCGTCTTGCGCCAGGTCTTGAACGCGGTCTTGGCGCTGGCCACGGCGGCGTTGATCTCGTCGGGCGTGGCAAAGGGCACGCGGGCCAGCACCTCTTGGGTGGCCGGGTTGACCACATTGCGCCACTGGGTGGTCTTGGATTCGACGAATTCGCCGTTGATCAGCAGCTTGACGGTGGGGGCGGTCATGGTTGAGTGTCTCCTGGGGGGTCTGATGGAATCGGGCTCATGTTATGTGTGCGAAATTGTTGATGCAATAGATAAAAATGCATTCTTCTATTGCATTTATGCAGATCAATATCAGGCTGTACGGGCGCCGTTCTGGAGGTCCATTGAGCCGGCTCAGGCGTTGTGGCAAGCTAGCGGCCTTGTGCCATCGCAGAGGAGCCCACCATGCCGGTAGATCTGGAACTCGTCCATGCAGAAGCCATGAAACTGGATCCCGCCGATCGCATTCGGCTGCTTGAGCGCTTGATGGGTGATTTGGAGCCTGACCTTGATGGCGAGCAGGCATGGGAGCGGGAGGCTGAGAGGCGCGATGCTGAATGGGCGGCGGGTCAGGTCGGCGTTCTGGATGGTCCTCAGACCCTGCAGAAGATTCGTGCTCAATTGAGCTCGTGAGCTATTCACTCCACCCGGACGCGGCCACGGACCTCACCGAGGCTGCGTCTTTTTACCGACGCAAAGCGGGCGCTGCGCTGGCCAGTCGCTTTCTTGACGAATTTGAGCGTGTGGCCCGATTGCTGGTTGAGCATCCTGCGCTGGGCACACCCTTGCTGCAAGGACGCCGGATCTTTCCGCTTCGCTTCTTCCCTTATTCCGTGGTTTACCGAGGTACCGACGAAGGGCTGCTGATCCTCCTGGTGCGTCACCAAAGACGGGCGCCGCGCTATTTCCAGAAGTGAGCTGGGTTCTGTCATCCTGTCAGCGGATGACAATCGCACCATGGACTGGAACAACCTGCGTTATTTCCTCGAACTGGCCCGCACCGGCACCCTGGTGAATGCCGCGCGGCGACTGGAGGTGGACCACACCACGGTGGCGCGGCGCCTGCAGGCGCTTGAAAAAGAGGTGGGCACGCCCTTGTTTGCCCGCGAGGCCGGCGGCCACCGGCTGACCGAGGCCGGCCGGCAACTGCTGCCCCAGGTCGAGGCCATGGAGGCGGCCGTGGCCCAGGTGGAGCGCGCCTCGCTGTCGGCGGCCGAAGGCCCTTCGGGTCAGGTGCGGCTGGGCACCACCGAAGGCTTTGGCACCGTGGTGCTGGCGCCCCAACTGGCGCGGCTCAGCCGGCAGTACCCGGCCTTGTCGATCGACCTGCTGGCCCTGCCGCGCCTGGTGCACCTGTCGCGGCGCGAGGCCGACATCGTGATCTCGCTGGAGCGGCCCAAGCGGGGCCCGGTGGTGGTGACCAAGCTGACCGACTACGTGCTGCAGCTCTACGGTTCGCGCGACTACCTGGCCCGTCAGCCGGCCATCGAAAGCCGCGATGACCTGCGCTCGCACACCTTCATCAGCTATGTGGACGACCTTCTGTTCACCAAAGAGCTGCAGTTGCTCGATGAGCTGTACCGCCCCGAGCGCTTTGCCCTGCGCAGTACCAGCATCCTGACCCAGTACGAGGCGGTGAAGGCCGGCGCCGGCCTGGCCGTGCTGCCTGCCTTTGTGGCCGCACGCGACCCGGCGCTGGTGCCTGTGCTGCCGGGGCAGGCGCGTTTCACCCGCACCTTCTGGATGTCCATGCCCGCCGAGGCCAAGCACCAGGCGCGCATGCAGGCCACCTGGGCTTTTTTGCGCGACACGGTGCAGGGTTTGCAGGATTGGATCAATCCTTCCTGACGGTGTTCTGATCCCGATCCATGGCTGCTGGCTGTCGATGCCGCGTCTGGACGCAGGGTGGCCCAAGGAATAACATTGTTGCAACTGAATTGAAGCGGTGAACAGACGCGGTGAACAAAGGCGGGAGAAGCACATGGAAGTCACCATACGCAACATCGGCAACAGCAAAGGCGTGGTCTTGCCCAAGCCCTTGTTGATCCAGGCGGGCCTGGAAGGCCTGGCCACCGCCAGCATCGAGGTGGAAAACGGGGCCATCGTCCTGCGCAAGCCGGCCAAGGCGGTTCGTGCAGGCTGGTCGGAGGCCGCAGCGGCAGTGGCAGCCCATGGCGATGACTCACTGCTCATGGGGGAGTTCGGCAACGCGCAAGACGCGGAGCTGGACTGGTGAAGCGCGGCGACATCTGGCTGGTGAACCTCGATCCGACGGTGGGCAGTGAGATCCAGAAATCCCGCCCCTGTGTGGTGGTGTCCCCCGCCGAGTTGAACGACCACCTGCGCACCGTCATCGTGGCACCGATGACTTCCAAGGGGTTTGCTGCGCCGTTTCGGGTGCCGCTGGTCCACGCCGGCACCCAGGGCTTGATCGTGCTGGATCAATTGCGCACGGTGGACAAGCTGCGTCTGGTCAAGCGGCTGGGCGCCGTGTCGCCCGAGACCTTGGCCCAAGTGTTGTCCACACTGCGCGAAGTGTTCACAGCGTAGGGCTTGCGCTGTTGAAGACCGCTGTGTGGACGCTCTGTGAGGGTTTGCCTCTAGTGGACAGGCGGCCTCGGTCGTGACATCTTGTGACAACGCGCCGCGGTGTTGCGGCGCGTGTCACCCCAAAAGAAGACAGGAACCTCGGCCATGAAAACCCGCCAGAGAATCCTTCTCATGAGCCTGGCCTCGCTGCTGGGCATGGCCTTGATCAGTGCGATGAGTCTGCAGGCCTTGCGCCAGACCCTGGTGGAGGGCAAGCAGGAGCAGATCCTGAAGGTAGCCCGCCTGGCCCAGGGGGTGGTGGCGCACTACCAGCAATTGGAAGGCGCGGGCAAGCTGAGCCGCGAGCAGGCCCAGGCGCAGGCCCGTGAGGCCTTGTCAGGCATGCGCTTTCAGGACGACTACCTGTTTGTGCGCACGCTCGACAACGTGATGTTGGTGCATGCCGATCCCAAGCGTGTGGGCCAGGTCGACAAGGGTTCACGCACTGAAGACGGCCGCTTGACCTCGGAGATCTACCGCGATGGCCTCAGCAAAGCCCGCCAGGTGTTCATGACCGCCTATGTGGCCCGGCCTTCCGCCACCGACAAGAGCGAGGTGCCCAAGCTGCTGGGGGCCATCCTGGACGAGCGTTGGGGCTGGGTCATCGGCAACGGGGTGTTCATCGATGACATCGACGCGCTCTACCGCAGCTACCTGTTGCGCTTTCTGGGTCTGAGCGGGCTGGTGCTGGCGGTGTTGCTGGGCCTGGGCTGGCGCACCCACCGCGTGCTGCAGCGGCAGCTTGGTGGCGAGCCGGATTACGCGGCCACCATTGCCCAGGGCATCGCCTCCGGCCGGCTGGATCAGCCCATCGTGCTCGATGGCCCGGCCGAAAGCCTGCTGGGCCAGATGCAGACCATGCAGCGCTCCTTGCGCGAGGTGGTGCAAGAGGTTCAGCAAGGGGCATCCACCATCCGCCAGGCGGCCGATGAGGTGGCCCAGGGGAGCCTGGACCTGTCCAACCGCACCGAACAGGCGGCGGCCAGCCTGGAGGAGAGCGCTTCATCGATGGAGCAGTTGACCGACAACGTGCAGCACAACGCCGAGGCTGCCCAACAGGCCCGCCAGTTGGCGCTGCAGGCCAGCGACGTGGCCACTCGGGGCGGCACGGTGATGGCCCAGGTGGTGAGCACCATGGCCGATATCAACGATTCGTCGCGCCGCATCGGGGACATCATCGGCGTCATCGACGGCATTGCCTTCCAGACCAACATCCTGGCCCTCAACGCCGCGGTCGAGGCTGCCCGGGCCGGTGAGCAAGGGCGCGGCTTTGCGGTGGTGGCCAGCGAGGTGCGCAGCCTGGCCGGCCGCAGTGCCCAGGCGGCCCGTGAGATCAAGGCCCTGATCGCCGACTCGGGCAGCCGGGTCGAGAACGGCACCCAGCTGGTGCAACAGGCGGGCAGCACCATGGACGACATCGTGCGTGCGGTGGGGCAGGTCAGCACCATGATCCAGGACATCTCCGAGGCTGGCGCCCAGCAAAGCCGCAGCCTGGGCGAGATCGGCAGCGCGGTGTCGCAGCTGGACCAGATGACCCAGCAGAACGCCGCCCTGGTGGAGCAGAGCTCCGCCGCTGCCGCCAGCCTGCAGGATCAGGCACAGCGGCTGACCGGCACGGTGGGGCATTTTCACTGCTGAGGTGGGCTCAGGCCGGGCTTTGCCAGGGGTTGAACAGATCCACCCCCAGGCCTTCGAAATCCCGGGTGTTGCGGGTCACCATGCACAGGCCATGGGTGGCCGCGGTGGCTGCCAGCAGCGAGTCGATGGTCGGCAAGGGGCAACCGGCCCTTGCCAGCAAGCGGCCCCACCGTTCGCAGACGGACTGATCAACGGGCAGGATGCGCCCTTGAAAGTAGGCGGGGAGGTCGGCTTCAAGCCAGTCGCTCAAGACCTGCCGTTTCGGAATGTCCTGCAGGCTGTCAATGCCTTTGCGGATTTCCCCCAGCGTGAGCACGCTCAGGAACAGCGAGCGGGCAGGGCGCTGTGACATCCAGGCGGCAACGGCCGGCTCTGGGGTTTTCCGCCGCAATTCGGACAGCACGTTGGTGTCGAGCAGGTAACTCACCAGGGGGTCTCCGGCACCGTGTCTTGTTGCCGTGTCAGATCCAGCTCAAGGTCGGGAAACGGGGCCTGCCGCATGAACTCGACCAGGGACTGATCGCGGCCTGAGAGCGATTCGTACTGCTTTTGCGACAGCAGCACCGCCACCGGCCGCCCATGCAAGGTGATGTCTTGCGGGCCTTCGGTTTCGGCTTTCTTGACGACTTCGGAAAAGCGGGCTTTGGCTTCTTGTACTTGCCAGACAGACATGGGCGCCTCCTTGTGATCTGACCAGAAGGGTCATAGTTTATCGGCAGGTGACTGTCGAGGTGGCTAAGGTGCCCTCCGCCCGTCGGCTCTTCAGTGACTCAGGTCTTCAGTTTGTGCGCCGGCAAGTGCGCCGCCAGTCGCGCCCCCATCTCCGCGCCCAGGGCCTGCAGGCCGCTGAGCGGGCGCACCATCACCTCGAACTCGGTGATCAGCCCCTGGGCGTCGAACTGGATCAGGTCGATGCCCTTGAGCGCCTTGCCGCTCACGTTGGCGCTGAACTCCAGCACCACGCTCAGGCCATCGTCGCTGGCCAGTTCGCGGTGGTAAGTGAAGTCTTCAAACACCTGCATCACCGTGCCCAGGATCAGCTCCAGGGCGGCCGCCGGGCCGTAGGGCGTGTGCGCCATGGGCGAGCGGAACACCGCGTCGGGGTGCAGCAGGGCGCTCAGGCCGCTGAGGTTTTTGGCTTGCACCATGGTGTGCCAGCGGGCCAGAGAGGCTTGCACGGCGGGGTTCAGGTGGGTCAGGGTGTTGATCATCGGTGTCTCCTTCGTGGGGGTGTTTCTGGCATCAGATCTGGGCCGCCAGGGTGGTGCCCTGGTGGATGGCGCGCTTGGCATCCAGTTCGGCGGCCACATCGGCGCCCCCGATCAGGTGCACGCGGCAGCCGGCGGCCTGCAGGCCTTCGAGCAGCTCGCGCTGGGGCTCCTGGCCGGCGCAGACCACCACGTTGTCCACCGCCAGCAGCTGGGGCTGGCCATCTACGGTGATGTGCAGGCCGGCGTCGTCGATCTTCTGGTAGGCCACCGAATTCGTCATGGCCACGCGGCGCGCCTTCAAGGCGCTGCGGTGGATCCAGCCCGTGGTCTTGCCCAGTTGGTCGCCCACCTTGCTGTCCTTGCGCTGCAGCAGGTGCACCTGGCGGGGCGAGGGCTCGACCTGCGGTCGGGCCAGGCCGCCGGCCTGGGCATAGCTGGGGTCGATGCCCCATTCGGCATAGAACTTGGCCGGGTTCTGGCTGGCGCTGTCGCCCGAATGGGTCAGCACCTCGGACACATCAAAGCCGATGCCCCCGGCCCCGATCACGGCCACCGAGCGGCCCACCGGGCGGTGATCGCGCAGCACGTCCAGGTAACCCAGCACCTTGGGGTGGGTGATGCCCTCGATCGCCGGGGTGCGCGGCACCACGCCGGTGGCCAGCACGATCTGATCGAAGCCGCCCGCCTGCAAGCCGGCCACGTCGACGCGGGTGTTCAGGCGCAGGTCCACTTTCTTCAGCTCGAGCTGGCGCTTGAAGTAGCGCAGGGTCTCGTGGAACTCTTCCTTGCCCGGCACCTGCTTGGCGATGTTGAACTGGCCGCCGATCTCGGCTGCCGCATCGAACAAGGTGACCTGGTGCCCGCGTTCGGTGGCCGTGACGGCAAAGCTCAGCCCGGCCGGGCCGGCGCCCACGACAGCAATCTTCTGCGGCTGGGCACTGGGGGTGATGAGCAGCTCGGTCTCGTGGCAGGCCCGGGGGTTGACCAGGCAGGAGGTGATCTTGCCGCCAAAAGTGTGGTCCAGGCAGGCCTGGTTGCAGCCGATGCAGGTGTTGATTTCGTCGGCGCGGTTGTCGGCCGCCTTTTGCACAAAGAAGGGGTCGGCCAGCAGGGGGCGGGCCATCGAGACCATGTCGCAGCAGCCCTCGGCCAGCAGTTGCTCGCCCACCTCGGGCGTGTTGATGCGGTTGGTGGCCACCAGCGGAATGCCCACATGGCCCTTGAGCTTGCCGGTCACCCAGGCGTAGGCCGCGCGCGGCACCTTGGTGGCGATGGTGGGGATGCGGGCCTCATGCCAGCCGATGCCGGTGTTGAGGATCGTGGCGCCGGCAGCCTCGATGGCCTGGGCCAGGGTGATCACCTCGGCCAGCGTGGAGCCGCCTTCCACCAGGTCGAGTGCCGACAGGCGGTAGATGATGATGAAGTTCGGGCCCACGCGCTCACGCACCCTCCGCACGATCTCGACGGCGAAGCGGATGCGGTTTTCGTAGGCGCCCCCCCATTCGTCCGTGCGGTGGTTGGTGCGGGCGGCGATGAATTCGTTGATCAGGTAGCCCTCCGAGCCCATGATCTCGACCCCGTCGTAACCGGCCAGCTGGGCCAGCGCGGCACAGTTCACAAAGTCGGCAATGGTCTGTTCGACTTCTTCACCCGTCAGGGCCTGCGGCACAAAAGGGTTGATGGGGGCCTGCAGTGCGCTGGGGGCCACCAGGTTCTTTTGGTACGAGTAGCGGCCAAAGTGCAGGATCTGCATCGCGATCTTGCCGCCGGCGGCGTGCACCGCCTCGGTCACCGTGCGGTGCTGCAGGGCTTCGGCTTCGGTGCTGAGCTTGGCCCCGCCCTTCATGGGGCGGCCGGCCTCGTTCGGGGCAATCCCCCCCGTCACCATCAGGGCCACGCCGCCGCGCGCGCGCTCGGCATAGAAGGCGGCCATGCGCTCAAAGCCGTTCGGCACTTCTTCGAGGCCCACGTGCATCGAGCCCATCAGCACGCGGTTCTTGAGGGTGGTGAAGCCCAGGTCCAGGGGCTGCAGCAGGTGGGGATAGGGGGGGCTCATCGGGTGTCTCCGTTTTAATTGCAACTGGTTGCATAAAATTCTAGAGGCAAAACCGAGTTTTATGCAACCGGTTGCACAAATGCTTGCAAACCCAAGGCCCTGGCCGGCTTGAGGCAGAATCTTCCCCATGTCGCTGCCCCACGCCTTGCTCACCGCCCTGATCGAGCGCCCCAGTTCGGGCTTTGACCTGGCCGCGCGTTTTGACAAATCCATGGCCTATTTCTGGCAGGCCTCCCACCAGCAGATCTACCGCGAACTGGCGCGGCTCGAAGAGGCGGGCTGGGTACAGTCGAGTGCCGATGAAAGCGCCCGGGGCGGGCGCAAGGTCTATGAGGTGCTGGCGGCCGGGCGCGAGGAATTGCGCCGCTGGGTGGCCGAGCCGGCCGACCCGCGGCCGCTGCGTGAGGAACTGATGGTGCGCCTGCGGGCCGATGCGGCGGTTGGCCCCTGTGGCCTGCAGCACGAAATCACCCGCCGGCTGGCCCTGCACCAGGCTCAGTTGGCGGTGTACCAGGCCATCGAGCAGCGTGACTTTGCGCCCGGCAACGACCAGCGGGCCCAGCGCCTGCAACACTTGGTGCTGCAGGCGGGCATCCTGATGGAATCGATGTGGTGCGAGTTCTCAGAGCGCGCCCTGGCCATCCTCAACGAGCCAGAGCCTGAGGCCGGCGCGGGCTCCCCTGCCGCAGATCAGACGCCAGGCCCGGCTTCCTCGTGAACAAAGGGGATGGCGTGCTCCACCGTGTCCCAGATGAAGCGGCCTGAGGGCGACTTCTGCTCCTCCACGATGTGGGCCACCAGACCGGCGGCGCGTGAGATCACGGCAAAGCCACGCATCACGGCGGTGGGCACACCCAGCTCGCCCAGCAGGGCGGCCACGGCGCCGGTGGCGTTGATCGTGACCGGGCGGCCCCAGACCTCGTCCACCGCTTGGGACAAGTTCATCAGCGCGTCCAGGTGGGCGCCTTTGAGCTCGGGCTCGGCCCGGCCCAGCTCGATCAGCTTGTAGGCGCGCGGGTCCACCGGCTTGTGCAGGTGGTGGCCAAAGCCAGGCACGGCCTGTTTGCGCGCGCGGTGCTCGCGGGCGATGGCCAGCGCTTCGGCCTGGGCGTCGGGGGCGGCCAGGATGCGGTCCAGCAGGCGCGAGCCGTTTTCCATGGTGCCCACAAAAGAGCTGCCCACGGCCAGCAGCCCGGCGGCCACGGCGCCTTGCAGGTTCTCAGGCGCGCTCATGTAGATCAGGCGGGTGGCGATGGCGCTGGGGGTCAGGCCGTGCTCCATCAGCACCACCAGCACCACGTCGGTGATGCGCACATCCACGGGGCGCAGCGGCCGCCCCAGGATCTGCATCAGCATCACCTCGGTGAAGCCTTTGCGGCCCATCAGGTCTTGCACCAGATCGGCTTCGCGGTAGTGCAGGCTGGTCAGGGTGTGGCGGCACAGGTGGGTGGTCGGGGTGTTCTGTGCAGTGGGGTTCGTCATGGGGTCTCCTTGGGCAAATGTTTCAGGGGGTGGGGCTCAGCGCTTGCTGGCGCACCTCGGTCTTGAGCACCTTGCCCACGGGCGAGCGCGGCAGGCTGGCATGGAAGTGGATGCGTTTGGGCGTCTGCACCGGGCCCAGGCGCTCGCGCACAAAGGCGATCAGCTCGGCCTCGGCGGGCGGGGGGCCGGCTTCGGGGCGCAGTTGCACCGCGGCCTGCACCGATTCGCCCCATTTGTCGTCCGGCACGCCAAACACCACGCACTCGTGCACGGCCGGGTGCTGGCCCAGGGCGTTTTCGACGTCCACCGGGTAGACATTGAAGCCGCCGGTGATCACCACGTCGCGCAGCCGGTCTTTCAGGAACAGGTAGCCCTGCTCATCGATCAGGCCCCGGTCGCCGGTGTGCAGCCAGCCGTCCACCAGGGTTTCAGCCGTCTTGTCGGGCAGGCGCCAGTAGCCGCTCATCAGCAGGTCGCCGCGCGCCACCACCTCGCCGATCTCGCCAGGCGGCAGGATCTCGCCGCTGGGCGACATGATGGCCACGTCGCTGAACCAGGCCGTGCGCCCGACGGCCGCCCAGTGGCGCTCGTCTTCAAAGTCGTCGGGGCGCATCACCGTCAGGATCTGGGGTGCCTCGGTCTGCCCATAGGTGGTGCCCAGCACCGGGCCGAAGAACTGGCGCACCGCGCGGATCTTCTCGGGCGGCATGGGGGCGCCGCCATAGATCAGCTGGCGCAGCTGCGGGTAGTCGGCCCGGCTGCTGCCGGGCAGGGCCATCAGCATGTAGACCAGGGTGGGCGGCATGAAGCACACCGTGCCGCCGCGCTCGCGAAAGGCCTGGCGCACCGCCTCGGCCCCGCCCTGGGCCAGCAGCACGTGGCAGCCGCCCTGGGCCAGCACCGGCAGCAGGTAGGTGGAGGTGCCGTGGGTGATCGGGGCGGCCACCACATAGCGGGTGTGCTCGTCAAAGCCCCAGGCCTGGATCTGGTTGACGATGTTGGCCATCCAGGCGCGGTAGGGCTGCATCACGCCCTTGGGCAGGCCCGTGGTGCCCCCGGTGAACTTGATGGCCTGGGTGGCCTGCTCGGGCTGGGTGAAGCGCGGCTCGGCAGCCTGGGCATGGCGCTGGATCAAGGTGGCCAGCTCAGGCCCGTCCAAGGCGATGCGCTGGCCCGGCGCGTCCCCCAGCAGCGCGGTGCCGGCTTCGTCCAGCACCAGCACGCTGGGCTCGGTGGCGTCCACGATGCGGCGGATCTCGGGGGCGGTGCTCTTGGGGTTCAGGGGCACCCAGGTCTTGCCGCTGGCCAGCACCGCCAGCAAGGCCACGATGTGCGCGGCGCTGTTGTGCGCGCAGATCGCCACCCGGCTTTGCTCCTGCGGGTCGGCGGCCTGCAGGGCCGCGGCCAGGGCGCGCACACGGCGGGCCAGCTCGGCATAGGCGATGCGCTCATCCGGGGTGTCGATGGCGATGCGCTCGGGCCAGCGCCGGGCAGCGCGCCAGAAAAAATCGATGGGGTACATATTGGGTTCTCGTGAACAGGGATCGATGAACGGGGCTCAGTCGGCCTTGGCCCCGGAGGCCTTGACCACGTCGCGCCAGCGCTTGATTTCGCTGGCGATGGTGTTGCGCATCTGCTCCGGCGTGCCCGGCAGGGGCGTGGCCGCCATCTCCTGCAGGCGCTGGCGCAGCTCGGGCTGGGCCAGCGATTTGTTCAGGGCCTGGTTCAGGCGCTCCAGCACGGTGGCCGGGGTGCCGGCGGGCGCGGCCAGGCCGAACCACGACTGCACCTCGAAGCCGGGGTAACCCGATTCGGCCAGCGTGGGCACGTCGGGCAGCAGGGGGGAGCGCTGGGCGCTGGTGACGGCAATGGCCCTCAGCCGGCCGGCGCGCACATGGGGCAGGGCCGAGGGCATGTTGTCGAACATCGACTGCACCTGCCCCCCGATCAGGTCACTGATGGCGGGGGCGCTGCCCCGGTAGGGCACATGCAGCAGGTTCAGCCGGCTTTGCATCTTGAAGATTTCGCCCGACAGGTGGATCGACGAGCCGCTGCCCGAGGAGGCAAAGGTGATGCCGTCCTTGTTCGCCTTGGCAAAGCGCTGGTAGTCCTCCACCGACTTGATCGGCAGGCTGGGGTTGACCACCAGCACGTTGGGAATGCTGGCGATCAGGCCGATGGGCTCAAAGTCTTTCTGTGGCTCGTAGCCCAGGCGCGGGTACAGCGAGGCGTTGATGGTGTTGGCGATGGTGAAGACGTACAGGGTGTAGCCATCGGGCGGGGCGTGGCTGACCACCTCGGCCCCCACATTGCTGTTGGCGCCGGTGCGGTTGTCGATGGTCACCGGCTGGCCCAGCTGCTCGCTCAGGCGCATGCCCACCTGGCGTGCGATCAGGTCGGTGGCCCCACCGGCCGAATAGCCCACCACCAGGCGGATGGGTTTGACGGGCCAGGCCGAGGCGGGACTGGGGGAGCCCGGTTGGGCAAGGGCCAGACTGGCCAGGCTGGCCTGAACAATGAGGCCGATCGCCAGACGTCGGGAGGGCTGGGGTTTCATGGTTTGTCTCCAAGGGGTCAAAGGGGCCGCTGGCGTGTCTGGGGCACACTGCGCGGCTGGGTTCAACACCGGATTGTTCTGAATGTCCACCAAACGCACGCATGAAAAAGTACACCCAGCGGACGAAATGACCGGCCCAGCCCCTGCTGAAGGGCCGGGTGGCACCCTGTCCGAAGAGGTGGGCAACCGCACGCTGCGGCGAGGCCTGCAGGTGCTGGACCAGGTGCTGGCGGCCAGCCGTGAAGGCGTGCGGGAAGGTGTTCGGGTGGTGGACCTGTGCCGTGCCACCGGCCTGGAGCGGGCCACGCTCTACCGTTTGCTGGGGCCCTTGATCGATGCAGGTTATGTGGCCCGGCAGGGCCGCTACCGCTACCAGCCCGGGTTGCGCCTGGCGCCGTTGCAGCCGCAGCCCGGCAGCGCCAACTGGGCCGTGCGCCTGGAGCCGGTGCTGGCCCAGGTCAGTGCCAGTGGCGGCGATGCCACCTTTGCCATCGTGCGTGAGGGGGCCCAGTCACGCTGCATTGCCCGCCATGTGGGCACCCACCCGGTGCAGATCCTGGTGATCCAGGTGGGCACCGCCCAGCCGCTGGGCGTGGGGGCGGCCGGTCTGGCGCTGCTGGCGGCCTTGCCCGAGGCCGAGGTGGAGGCCTGCATCGCGGCCAATGCCGACCAGTTGCCGGCCTATGGCGGCATGAGCCCCGAGCGTCTGCGCCTGCTGGTGGCCGCCAGCCGCGAGCGTGGCTGGTCGGTGGTGGGCAACCACGCCACGCGCGGTGTGCTGGCCGTGGGCTGTGCGGTGCGCAATGCCCTGGGCGAGCCCGTGGCCGGCATCAGCGTGGCCACCACCCTGGCCCGCCTGCCCAAGGCCCGCCAGCAACTGATGGCCCGTGTGATGCAGGAGGCCCTGCAGCAGCACCTGCCGGCGGGCCTGTAGCGCCGCCTGGGCGATGGGGTCAATCCAGGCTGATGTTGGCCTTCTTGATCAGGGCCTGGTATTGCTGTGACTTGGCCTCGGCGTTCTTCAGGATCTCTTCCACCGACCAGTTGAGTGGCTCAAAGGCAAAGGTGTTGAAGCGCTCGCGCACCTCGGGCTCGGCCAGCACCTTGAGCACATCGGCATGGATCTTGGCGCGCACGGCGGCCGGCACCCCCTTGGGGCTGAGCAGGCTGACAAAGGAGTTCACGTCCAGGCCCGCCGGGCCGCCGGCTTCGGCCACCGTGGGCACCTCGGGCAGTTGGGGGATGCGCTTGGGCGCGGCCACCGCCAGGTAGCGCAGCTTGCCGGCCTTGTACACGCCCTGGCTCGACGGGATGCTGGCCAAGCTCCAGGCCACATCGCCGTTGGCCACCGAGGTGTAGAGCTGGCTGACCTCCTTGTAGGGGGCATGCACCATCTGGACATCGGTCAGCGACTCCAGCCACTCGGCCCCCAGGTGGCCCGGGCTGCCCACCCCCCATGACCCGTAACTGACCGCCCCGGGCTTGGCCTTGGCGGCGGCCAGCAGGTCGCTCATGTTCTTCCAGGGCGACTGGGCGGACACGGCCACCATGAACGGCGTGCGAAACAGCGGCGCCACCGGGTCGAAGGCCTTGAGGGTGTCGAAGTTGCGCGACTTGTAGAGGTAGGGCAGGGCGGCCAGGTGTTCGCTGTCGAGCTGCACCAGGCTGTAGCCATCGGGCGCGGCACGGCGCGCCGCCTCGATGGCGATGAAGCCGCCGCCACCGGGCCGGTTGTCCACCGTGACGCTTTGCTTCCATTGGATGGAAAGCCGGTTGGCCACCAGGCGCAGCACCGCGTCGGGGCCGCTGCCCACGGCGAAGGCGGTGAACACGGTGACGGGCTTGCTCGGGAAGTCCGTGCCGCTTTGGGCGGCTGCCGGTGCGTTCAGGCACAGGCCGGTCAAGGCCAGCGTCGCGCCCAGGGCGCTGCGGCGTGAAAGGGCGAGTGAGGTGGAGCGGGTCATGTTTGTCTCTTTTCTTGTGTCTGGGATGTGGGGACGGGCTGGCCGGCTTCAGCCGGAATCAGCCGGCATCAGGCTGGCGGCCCGGCACCGCCTCGGCAAAGGCTGCCAGCGGTGCGCAGGCGGCGTCGATGGCGCTGATCAGGGGCCAGCGCGTCAGGTCCACCTGAAAGCGGCGCGCGCTTTCGATCTGCGGAATCAGGTAGACATCGGCCAGTGTGGGCGCGTCGCCATGGCAGAAACGGCCGCGCCGCGTGTCGGCCGCCAGCAGGGCTTCCAGCGCGTCAAAGCCATCGGCGATCCAGGTGCCGCACCAGGTGTTGATGGCGGCCTCGTCGGCCCCGAAGCGGTGGCGCAGGGCTTCGAGGATGCGGCGGTTGTTCACCGGGTGGATGTCGCAGCCCACGATGGCTGCCAGGGCCCTCACACGGGCCCGGCCGGCAGCGTCGGCCGGCAGCAGTGGCGGCTTGGGGTGGGTTTCTTCCAGCCACTCGATGATGGCGGGCGACTGGATCAGCACCTGCTCGTCGTCCAGCACCAGGGCTGGCACCAGGCCCTGCGGGTTCAGGGCCTTGAAAGCCGGGGCCAGGTGCGCCTCACGGCGCAGGTCCACAGCCACGTAGTCGGGCTTCAGGCCCTTCAGGTTCAGTGCAATGCGCAGGCGATGCGAGGTGCCGCTGCGAAAGAAGTTGTAGAGCTTCATGTGCGCTCGCTCAGGCGGCGGGGCCGACGGTCAGGGCGACGCGGCCCACGCCGGCCACATGGCCCTCGATGCGGTCGCCCGGCAGCACGGCGCCCACGCCCTCGGGGGTGCCGGTGTAGATCAGATCGCCCGGCTGCAGGTGGTAGAACTGCGACAGGTCGGCGATGATTTCGCGCAGGTTCCAGATCAGCTTGTCCACGTCGGATTGCTGCTTGCTCTCGCCGTTCACGCTCAGGGCGATTTCACCGCGCTCGATCACCTGGCCCGGCCGGGGCACGATCTCGCCACACACCGAGGAGTCTTCGACGTCCTTGCCCAGGTCCCAGGGGCGGCCCTTGTCACGCGCCACCAGTTGCAGATCGCGGCGCGTCATGTCCAGGCCCGGGGCGTAGCCATAGATCAGCTCATGGGCGTCTTCCGCCTTCACCCGAAAGCCCGGCTTGCCGATGGCCAGCACCAGTTCCATCTCGAAATGGTAGTTGGCCGTGCCGGGTGGGTAGGCCACGGTGGCGCCGCTTTGCACCAGGGTCTGCGGAGCCTTGGTGAAGTAGAAAGGGCGCTCCACGCGCTTGTCGACCGGCTTGCCCATTTCCACCGCATGGGCGTGGTAGTTGCGGCCCACGAAGAACAGGCGGTTGATCGGCAGGCGCTGGGTGCTGCCCTGCACGGGCAGGGACATCACGGGAGGTGGGTTCCAGAGGTAGGAGGGATTGGAGCTCATGGCGGATCGTTGGGTGGGTGTGTTGCGTGAAGTAGATGAAGGGCGTGTTCAACGCACCTCGTAGACGCCCAGCTTCTGGTGCAGGGGCGACTCGTCGGCCATGAAGACAAAGGCCGGGGCATCGGCCCGGGGGTTGATCAGGGTGATGGGGGTGTAGCCCGGCGCGCAGCAGGTGTCGGCCTCGGCCAGCTGGAAGTGCTGGGGGGCGTGCGGGTCTTCCACCTGCACCTCCAGCGCGCCTTCAATCACATGGAACACGCTGGCCGGTGAACGTGCCGGCAAAGCCAGGGTCTGGCCTGGGCGCAGCATCAGGGCGTAAAAGCCCAGGATGTTCTCGGCATGGCCCCCGGTGGCGGGGTTGGTGTAGGTGAGCTGCACGGCCTCGAGTGCCGGCTGGTCGTCGGCCAGGGCCAGCAGCGCGGCACGCGCTTCGACCCAGGGGTAGCGCAGCATGGGGTAGGCCTTGCTGCTGCGTTCAAACACGGGGGTGGGCAGCAGGCCGCCGCGGGCATGGGTGCGCTCGCCGTGGCCCGGCTTCACCGCCTGGCGTGGGCCATCCACGTGGTAGGAGGCCTCCATGTAGTAGACCAGCGGAAGGTCCAGCACATCGAGCCACACCACCGGTTGGTCGCCGTCGTGGCCATGCTCGTGCCACAGGCCGGTGGGCGTCAGGATCAGATCGCCCCGGCTCATGGGGCATTTTTCGCCATCGACCGTGGTGTAGGCGCCTTCGCCCTCAACGATCATGCGCACCGCGTTCGGCGTGTGGCGGTGCGAGGGGGCCCATTCGCCGGGCAGCAGCAGCTGCATGCCCAGGTACATGGCGGCACTGGCCTGCATTTTTTCCAGACCATGCCCCGGGTTGGCCAGCACCAGCACGCGGCGCTCGGCCTTTTCGATCGGCGTCAGTTCGCCCGCCTGCAGCAGCAGCGGCCGCAGGGCCTGGTAAGACCAGGCCGTGGCGCGGGTCTGGGGCCTGGGCTTGCCCGGTGGCAGCACGGCCCGCAGGCTGGGCCACAGGGGTACCAGGTTTTGCGCTTTCAGCGCGTCGCGGTAGTCCTGGGGCAGGTCTTCCAGGCGTCCAAGTTCATTCATGGCGGGTTCCGGGCAGGGCAGGTGGGCGGCCTGTTTTCAAGAGGCCGCAACTATTTCAAATGCATACTGATAAACAGTGTGCTGACGAAAAGTGTAGGGTTAGAATTTGACGCAGATCATTCGTGCAAACCCTAGGTACCTCTCCCGATGCCCGCTGCCCAGCCCAGCCCCCGTCCCGACCTGGAAGACCTGCCCGGCTTCCACATCCGCCGCCTGCAGCAGATCGCCGTGGCGGTGTTTCTTGAAGAGACGCAAGAGCACGGCCTGACCCCGGTGCAGTACGCGGCCATGGCCGCCGTGCAGCGCCAACCCGAGCTGGATCAGCGCACGCTGGCCCGCACCATCGGCTTTGACACCTCCACCATCGGCAGCGTGATCGACCGGCTGGAAGCCCGTGGCCTGATGCTGCGCAACGCCTCACCCACCGACCGCCGCGTGCGCCTGCTGACGCTCACCCCGGAGGGCAGTACCCTGCTGGCCGAGGTGCAGCCCGGCATGCTGCGCGCCCAGGCCCGCATGCTCGAGCCCCTGCCGCCTGAGCAACGGGGGCAGTTCATGGAGATGCTGAAGGTGCTGGTGGACGGCAACAACGAATACAGCCGCGCGCCCAGCGTGCCGCTGGAGGCCGCGGTGGGGGCTAAACGGGTGGCGTGAATCTGGTTTCGGATCAACAATCAGTGAAGGCTTAGTGTCATCTGGTGCAATGGCGATGCCCGTGCTGTCGAGATCGTGGACGATCACTGAAAGGATTGCCAGCCATGGCCCGTGAGATTCCCTGGCCCCATCCGGGTGAGATTCTTTTGCATGACTATCTGGAGCCGAAGGGCATCAACCCATATGCCCTGGCCAAGGCGATTGGCGTGCCCCCTCGCCGCATCAATGAGATCGTCAGGGGCTTGCGTGGCATCACGGTCGACATGGCCTTGAGGTTGGCGGTGTTCTTTGGCACCGATGCCCAAAGCTGGATCCATCTGCAGACGGATCACGACCTGACGCTTGCCCGGCAAGACATGGCCGATGTGCTGGCCAGCATCCAGCGGCATTCAGTGGCCGCTGAAACGCACTCGGCGTGAGCTCGCGACAGCGAGACTCACCGCCCCCTCATACCGGCTCCCCCAAATTCAGCATCAGCCGGTTGGCCCAGGCAAAGATGGCCACCGCGTGCAGCATGTCCAGCACCTCCAGATCGCTCAGGCCCTGGTCGCGCAGCGACTGGATGGCGGCCGGGCCGAAATCGGCGGGGGCGCGGGTCAGGGCGATCGAGGCGCGCACGATGGCGCGCTCGCGCGGTGTGGTGCCGGCGGTGTCGGGGTCTTCGAACACCTGGGCGATCACGTCGTTGCGCTTGGTCAGCTGCTCAAAGCGCTGGGCATGCACCGAGGCGCAGTAGACGCAACCGTTCACGCGTGACACCACGGCGCTGGCCAGCTCGCGTTCGGCCCGCGACAAGCCACCCGGGGCGTACATGATGGCGTTGAACACCGTGGAGCGTTCCTGCAGGATGCGCGGCTGCTGGCTCAGCAGCAGGTAGTAGTCGGAGCTGCGTGCCTTGGGGTGGCTGCTGTCGAGCACGGCCAGCTGCTCGGGTGTGGCCTGGGCCAGGTCCAGCACCGGCAGCCAGGCCTTCCAGCCCAGGGTGGCGCTGGTGAAGCCCTTGATGTTCAGCGGTTCGCCCGGGGCCGGCAGGTTGGCCGGGTGCACAAAGGGGGCCTCGTCGGCCGCCGGGGGCTGGGCCTCGGTGGCGCCCAGGGCCTTCATGGCCTGCAGGCCGGCCAGCACGCGCACCTGGTAGCTCACATAGGCGATCAGTTGGGCCAGCGCAATGGCTTCCGGCGTCGAAAACCCCGCCGCCGGCAGGCTCAGCAGGGCCCCGCGGTCACCGGCCACCGGGTTCACGGTCAGGGTGTGGGCAAAGGCACGTGCGGCGGCCAGGCGGCCCGAGTCCTGCACCGGGCCGTGCTGACGCAAGGCCTGGGCGTAGTGGGCCGTCAGGCCCTCATGGCCCACCGTCTGGGCCATGGACAAGGCCACGTGCAGGCGCTCGCCCAGGCTCAGGCCGGGCAGGGCAGGGTCGAACAAGGCCTCGTGGCTGCCCTGGGTGGCGGCCACCACCTTGTCGCGCTGGTGGCGGGTGGTGTGCAGGGCCTCTTGGGGGGCCAGGGGGACCAGGGTGTCGATCAGATCAGTGCTCATAGGGGGCTTTCTCAGGGGTGGGCGTGGTCGGCCTGGGCCGCCACGGCTTGTTGTAAAAAGGCCAGCACGCCGGCCCAGGAGGCCTGGTCGGCCTGCGCATTGGCGGCCGGGCTGCCGCCGGTGGTGCTGAGCCGGCCCGACACCGGGTGGGCATAGACCAACTGGGTGGTGGGCACGGTCGGAAACAGCACACTGTGGCCCGCACCGGGCCAGTCCAGTTGTTGCACCGGCCAGGGGTGCCCGGCCTGGGCCAGGTGATCCACCACCATGCGCCCATACAGGCTGGAGGGCCAGGAGCCATCGTCGCCCGCGGTCAGCAGCAACACCGGGCCCTGGATGCGTTCCACCCGGATGCGTGCGCGTTCCACGGCCTCGGCGTCGCGCAGCGAGGTCAGCAAGGCGTTCGTGTGGCGACGCGGCTCGGGGCCCTCGTCCCAGGGGGCCCAAGTGGCATGGCGGTTGCTCTCCCACACATGGGGTATCGGGCGGCCCTGGTACAGCCAGGCCCAGCCTTCGCGCCCCAGGGCGGGGTCGCAGGCGTTCTGGGCGCAGTTCACCACGGCCGAGGGCACATAGCCGACCACGGCCGACACCAGATCCGGGAACATCGAACCCAACAGCAACACCAGCTCACCGCCGCGCGACTGGCCGCTCAAGGCCACAAAGCCGTGGGCCGGCTGCAGCGTGCGATGCATCCAGTGCAGGGCGGTCTCGAAGTACTCCAGCGGGGTGTTCGAGATGTAGTCCGACAGGCCCGGCGCCTTGAAGTAGCCCAGCGCCAGGGCGGTGTAGCCGCGCGAGGCGTACAGCGCCCCCCGGGCTTCGTTGATGCCGCCGCCCGAGCCGTTGAGCACCAGCACCGCCGGGTGCGGCCCCGGGCCGGCGGGCGTCCACAGGCTGCCCACCAGGCCTTGCTCGCGGATCTCGCGGCGTTGCACGCCGGGGGCCGCCAACTGCTGCACCAGAGAGGCCTCAAGGGCCGGCTGGCCTTCGCGCAGCAGGGTGATGCGGGTGTGCAGCGCGGCCCCGGGCTCGGTGCCAAACACCTCGCGCGAGGCGCCGGGCTGCTCGGGCGCCTGGGCCCAGATCAGGCCCATGGGGTCCACGCCTTCATAGGCCGAACCGGGCAGCGGGGCATCGCGGCCCAGGTCGACCTGGCCGGCGGCATCGGCCTGGTAGCGTGCCGTGGCCACCCAGGCCACACCCGGTCCGCGCACGGTGCGGCTTTGCAGCGTGATGGCTTCGCCGGGCCGCAGGCCCTGCACCTGGATCTGGCGCGGCACGTCGATCAGCGCCTCGGCCGGGCTGATGTGGAGGCAGGCGGGGGCGCTCATGGCTTACTTGCCCACGCGGCTGACCTGCATGGCGGTGGTGCGGTCGCTCAGCAGCGGCACCACCTTCAGGCCCTTCTTGGCGGCCCAGATGTTCTGGTAGTGGAACAGCGGGATGGCGCCCACATCGTCGGTCACCAGCTTGGCCGAATGGCGCAGGATGGCTTCGCGGCGCCGGGCGTCGAATTCGACCGTGGCGGCATCGAGCGACTTGTCGACCGATTCATTGCTGTAACGGCCCCAGTTCGAGGCGCCACGGCCGCGCTTGGCGTCCGCACTGGCAAAGGCGTTCAGCAGGCCGTAGCTGGCTTCGCCAGTGCCGTTGCCCCAGGCCAGCACGCTCACCGCGTACTCGTTCTTGTTGGCCTTGCCGGCGTACACCGACCAGGGCACCACCTCGACCTTGGTCTTGACGCCGATGCGGCTCCAGAACTGGGCCACCGCCTGGGCGGTCTCGGGGCCTTGCGGGTAGCGGTCGCCAGGCACATGGATGCTGATCTGGAAGCCCTGCGGAAAGCCGGCCGCGGCCAGCAGCTTCTTGGCCTGCTCGGGGTCATTGGCGATCTCGGGGATGTCGGGGTTGAAGCCGAAGCTGCCCTTGGGCATCCACTGGTTGGCCACTGTCACCGTGCCTTGCAGGATGCGGTCGGCAATCGCCTTGCGGTTGATGGCCAGCGACAGGGCCTGGCGCACCCGCACATCGAGCAGCGGGTTCTGTGCCAGCGGCTTGCCGGCGTTGTCGGTGATGAACTCATTGGGGCCGGCGCGGAAGCTGGGCTGCACCAGCAGCACCCGCAGGCCCGGGTAGGTGTAGACGCTGAAGCCCGGGTTCTTGCGCAGCTTCTCGACATCGGTGACGGCCACCTTGTCGATCACGTCCACATCGCCGGCCAGCAGGGCGGCCGTGCGTGCCGCCCCGTTGTTGATGAAGCGGTAGTTCACCTTCTCCCACTCAGGCTTGGGGCCCCAGTAGCTGGGGCTGCGCTCGAACACCGTGCGGTCGCCCGGCACGTGCGAGACCCATTTGTACGGCCCCGTGCCCACCATGGCGCGGCCGGCGTTGTAGTCCTCGGTCTTGGATTTCTCGCCCACGTGCTTGCTCACGATGTAGACCGAGGCGATCTCCAGCGGCAGCATGGGGTTGGGGGTGGTGGTCTTGATGACCACGGTGTGGGCATCGCGGGCCGTGGCCGATTCGACCGAGCGCAGCGCCCCGGTGTACGAGGCCACGCTGCCCGGCACGTTGCGGGCGCGCTGGAACGAGAACACGATGTCGTCGGCCGTGAAGGGCGTGCCGTCCTGCCACTTGATGTCGGTGCGCAGCTTGAACTCCCAGGTGCGCTCGTCCAGGCTCTTCCAGCTGCTGGCCAGGGCGGGCTCCAGCTTGCCGCCATCACGCGAGTTGATGATCGAATCCCAGAAGTGCAGCGCCAGCGAGCGGTCGCCCGCGTGGTTGTTGAGCTGCGGGTCCAGCGACGACAGCGGGTCGGCATAGCCGATCGACAGGGTTTGCGCGCCGGCCAGGGGGCCGGCCAGGCTGGCGGCCAGGGCCAAGGCGGTGAGGGTGGTTTTCATGGGCGTCTTTCCGGGTGGGGTGGGTGGTTCAGACCGTGTCGTGCAGGTGGCAGGCCACCTCATGGCGCACCGCAATGCCCCGCAGCGTGGGCGCTTCGGTGCGGCAGCGCTCGGTGGCCTGGGGGCAGCGCGGGTGGAAATGGCAGCCCGGCGGCGGTGCCAGCGGGCTGGGGATTTCGCCAGCCAGGGCGGTGAAGCGGGTGCGCCGCTGGGCGACGTCAGGGATTTCGGCCAGCAGGGCCTGGGTGTAGGGGTGGGCCGGCCGGGCAAACAGCTCTTCGGCCGAGGCGGTCTCGACCACCCGGCCCAGGTACATCACCACCACCCGGTCGCACAGGTGGTGAATCACGCCCAGATCGTGGCTGATGAACAGGTAGGCCAGGCCCAGCTGGTCGCGCAGGTCCATGAACAGGTTCAGGATCTGGGCCTGGATCGACACATCCAGCGCGGCCACCGCCTCATCGCACACCAGCATGGCCGGCTGCACCGCCAGGGCGCGGGCGATGCCGATGCGCTGGCGCTGCCCGCCGCTGAACTGGTGCGGGTAGCGGTGGCGCAGGCTGGGGTCAAGACCTGCGCGCTGCAACTGGGCGCACACATAGTCGTCCAGCCCGGCGGCATCGGTCAGGCCGTGGTGGCGCGGCGCCTCGCCCACGATGCGCGACACGCGCAGGCGCGGGTTCAGGCTGGCGTTGGGGTCCTGGAACACCATCTGCACGCGCAGCCGGGCGGCCAGGCGCTCGGCTGGGTTCAGGGCCTCCAGCGATTGCCCAAGCACCTGCACCTCGCCGGCCGTGGGCCGCAGCAGGCCGGCCGCGATGCGGCCCAGGGTGGATTTACCGCAGCCCGATTCACCCACCACGCCCACCACCTCGCCGGCCTGCACGCTCAGGCTCACGCCATCGACGGCGCGGGTGATGCGGGGCGGCGCGGGCGGCAGCAGGCGGTCCAGGCCACGCCCCAGCCAGCCGCGCGGGGCGCGCTGGCCGAAGTGCTGACGGATGTCGCGCAGGGCGACCAGGGGCGGCGGAGTCTCAAGAGGCATGTTGAATGACGGTGTGCTCATGCAGCGACCTCGGGAGAGAGGCTGGCCGCAGGGGCGGCGCCTGGGTGGTGGCAACGCACGGCGTGGTCCGCCGCCTCGGGGCGCGGCTGGCTGATGTCAGGCCGGGCTTGCTGGCAGGTGGCGCTGGCTCGGGGGCAGCGTGGGGCAAAGGCGCAGCCGGCGGGCATGTCGAGCAGGCTGGGGGCCATGCCGCTGATCTGGCGCAGCCGTGTGCCGCGCTGGTTGGCGCTGGGCAGGCTGCCGATCAGGCCCTGGGTGTAGGGGTGCTGGGGGTGGTCCAGCACCTGGTCGACCGTGCCGTGCTCCACGATGCGCCCGGCGTACATCACCGCGATCTGGTCGGCCAGGCCGGCCACCACCGACAGGTCGTGGCTGATCCAGATCAGCGCCGTGCCGCGCTCGCGCACCAGGGCCTGCACCTCGGACAGGATTTGCGCCTGCAGGGTCACATCCAGGGCGGTGGTGGGTTCGTCGGCAATGATCAGGTCGGGCCCGTGCAGCAGCGCGATGGCAATCGCCACGCGTTGGCGCATGCCGCCCGAGAGCTGGTGCGGGTAGGCGTCCAGGCGTTCGTCGGGGCTGGGAATGCCCATGCTGGCCAGGGTGTCGCGGGCCAGTTGCCGCGCCTGGGCCCGGCTCACGCGGCGGTGCGCCTGCACTGCCTCGATCATCTGGGTGGCGATGTCCAGCACCGGGTTCAGCGTGGCCATGGGGTCTTGAAAGATCATGGCCATGCGGTCGCCCTGCAGGCTGCGCCGCTCGCGCGGGCTCAGCGCGCGCAATTCGCGGCCCTGGAACAGCAACTGCCCGCTTTCCACCCGGCCGGGCGGGTCGATCAGGCCCATGATGGAAAAGCCGGTGACCGACTTGCCCGAGCCCGATTCGCCCACCAGGCCCAGCACCTGGCCGCGCCGCAGCGTGAAGGACACCCCGTCCACCACCGGCAGCACCCCTTCGCGGGTGTGGAAACAGGTGTGCAGGTCGCGCACCTCCAGCGTGATGTCGCCGGCGTCTGTCGAATGATTGGAAGCCATGGCGTTCACTTCATGAGGCGGGGGTTGAGCACATCGCGCAACTGATCCCCCACCAGGTTGATGGCCACGATGGTGGCCAGCAGGGCCAGGCCCGGAAACACGCTGATCCAGTATTCATTGGACAGCAGGTACTGGTAGCCGTTGGAGATCAGCAGCCCCAGCGAGGGCTCGGTGATCGGCACCCCCAGGCCCAGAAAGGACAAGGTGGCCTCCAGCGTGATGGCGCGAGCCACCTGCAGCGCACCGATCACCAGCAGGGGTGGCAGGCAGTTGGGCAGGATGTGGCCCAGCAGGATGCGCCAGTCGGGCAGGCCCAGGCCGCGCGCCGCCTCCACGTAGTCGCGCCGCGCCTCCACCAGTGCCTGGCCGCGCGCGGTGCGGGCGTAATAGGCCCATTCGAGCAGCACCAAGGTCAGCACCACATTGCCCACGCCCTTGCCGGTCCAGGCCAGGATCATCAAGGCCATCAGCAGGGTGGGGAAAGACAGCAGCAGGTCGACCAGGCGCATGATGAGCGCGTCGATGCGCCCACCCGCGTAAGCGGCCAGCAGGCCCATCAGCGTGCCCACCACCGCCGCCACGGCCGCCGAGCCCACGCCCACCAGCAGGCTGATGCGCAGGCCGTAGACGATGGCCGAGTACAGGTCGCGCCCCTGGCCGTCGGTGCCCAGCCAGTAGGTGTACTGGCCGCTGCCCTGCGGGCTGCCCGGGGGCAGGCGGGCGTCCAGCACGTCGAGCTGCATCAGGTCGTAGGGGTTCTGCGGCGTGATCCAGGGGGCCACCAGGGCCACCAGCAGCACGGCGGCGAGCAACAGCAGGCCGGCCAGGGCGATGCGCGAGCGGGCAAAGTCGGCGGCCATGCGGCACCAGATCGAGTGCTCGCGCCGTGGGCTGGCCGATGTTGAGGTGACTTGGCGTGTGATGAGGCTCATGCCGCGCCCTCCAGCCGCACGCGCGGGTCCAGCAGCTTGTAGAGCACGTCCACCAGCAGGTTCAGGGTGACGAAGATCAGCACCACCACCATCAGGTAGGCCACCACCACGGGGCGGTCCAGCGAGTTGATGCTGTCCAGGATCAGCTTGCCGGCGCCGGGCCAGGCAAAAATGCTTTCGGTGACCACCGCGTACGCGATGGTCGAGCCCAACTCCAGGCCCAGCACCGTCACCAGCGGGATCAGGGTATTGCGCAGCACGTGCCACACCAGCACCCGGGCGGGCGACAGGCCCTTGGCGCGGGCAAATTTCACAAAATCCTGCGGCAGCACCTCGCGCACGCCGGCCCGGGTCAGGCGCAGCACCAGCGAGATCTTGAACAGCGCCAGGTTGACAGCCGGCAGCACCAGGTGCTGCAGCCCGTCCAGCGTGAGCCAGGACCAGGCCACCCCCAGCCACTCCCGGGTGGCCCCGCGGCCGCTGGCCGGCAGCCAGCCCAGTTGCACGCTGAACACCATGATCAGCATCAGCGCCACCCAGAAGGCGGGCAGCGAAAAGCCCACGATCGAGCCCGCCATCAAGGCCTTGGAGAGCGGGTGCTCGGGCCACATGCCGGCCACCAGCCCCAGGGGCACACCGATCAGCACCGCCAGCAGCAAGGCCGACACTGCCAGCTCCAGGGTGGCGGGCAGGCGCTGCAGGATCAGGTGGAAGGCGTCTTCCTGGTACACAAAGCTGCGCCCCAGGCTGCCATGCAGGGCGCCGTCGACAAAGGCCAGGTACTGCCGCCACAGCGGCTGGTCCAGGCCCAGGCGGGCGATGGCCTGCAGGCGTTCCTGCTGGTTCAGGTCGTCACCGATCAGGATGTCGACCGGGTTGCCCACGGCGTGCAGGCCCACGAACACGATCACCGTCATGGCCAGCACCACCAAGGCGGCCTGGCCGACGCGGCGCAGCAGCCAGCCGCTCATGCCGGGATCGCCGAGGCTGAAGGCGCGCTGGGGGCGGCCGCGCTGTCCACCTCTTCATACGGGGGCAGGGCAGGGGCCGGGGTCCATTCCTGGCCGTCCAGCTCGGGGTCGGCAAAGGCCTCCATGGTGGCAAAGTGTTGCGCGGCGTCTTCGCTCAGCAACTGCGCGGCCAGGCCGCGCGCCAGGCGCTGGGCGCCTTCGCTGATCTGTGGGATGTCGCCCGCGCCCGCGCCTTGCGACAGCGCAGCCGCATAGCAGAAGCAGTGCACCCGCTCCAGGCCCGGCAGGCTGCCCGGCGTGCGTTGCTGGAACTCGAACAGCGGGCCCAGGTCGGGCGATTGGTCAAGTTCGCTGTCTTCCTGCCCAGCCGGGGCGGTGAAACGGTCTTGCCAGGTGCGCACATGGGGCGCCAGGCGGGCGTACTCGGGGCGCAGGCTCCAGTCGGTGCGGAAACCGGTGCTGAAGATCAGCACATCGGCCGCCAGCGGGCCCTTGGCCGTGTCCACCCGCAGCGAACCGTCGCTGCGCTGGCTCACGCCCTGGATGGGCGTGCCCAGGTGGAAGTGGGCGTTGGCGTGGCGCGACACCCGCAGCGTGCTGCCGTGCGGCGGCGGCACCTGCTGCACATTGATGTAGTGGCGAAAGCGCCACTTCCACTCGTCCGGCAGGCTTGGGTAGCCATGCACCATGCCCGGGTGGCCGGCGCCCTTGCCCTTGTTGATGCGGGGCAGATCAGCGCGGCGGATCAGCAGGTCGACCCGCTGTGCGCCCGATTCCAGCGCCGTGGCGGCCACGTCCATGGCCGACGAGCCGCCGCCCACCACGGCCACGCGCAGGCCGCGCATGCGCTCGCCGTCCCAGACGTCGGAGGAGTGCACCCAGCGGTCGCGCGGCACCTGGTGCGCCCAGGCCGGCACCCAGGCGCCGCCCAGGCCGTCACGCCCGGTGGCCAGCACCAGGTGGCGGGCCCGCACGGTCAGGGCGCGGGCGGGTGTCTGGCGTTGGTCTTGCAGTTCGATCTGCACCGTGCCGTCGGCCTGCGGCAGCACATCGCTCACCCGGTGCTGGTTGAGCACCTCCAGATCCAGCACCTGGCGGTACCAGCGCAGGTAGTCGGCCCATTGCAGGCGCGGGATCTTGTCGAGTGCGTTCCAGGCGTCCAGGCCGAACTGGGCCTCGAACCAGGCGCGGAAGGTCAGGGCGGGCAGGCCCAGCGCCGGGCCGGTCAGCTCCTTGGGCGAGCGCAGGGTTTCCATGCGCGCCGTCGTGGCCCAGGGGCCTTCGAAGCCGGCCGGCGACTGGTCATAGATGCGGTTGCGGATGCCCAGGTGGCGCAGCGAGGCCGACAGGGCCAAGCCGGCCATGCCGCCGCCGATGATGGCCACGTCCAGCACCTCGGGGTCAGCCTGCTGGGGCACCCAGGGCTTGGCGGGCAGGCACAGCCACTGCAGATCCTGCTTCAGGCGCGCCTCCAGGGCGGGCAGGCCGGTGGGTGAAGCTGCGCCGGAACCGGCGAGAGAGGGGGTTGAGGTGCTCATATTTGAAACCTTCTTGTCAAAGTGAAACAGGCTCTGTGGTCCTGGCCGGCAGGCCATGGTCCGCGTCGAGGAGGTGGGCGTGGGCCGAGGGCGGGTGTTCCTGGAAGCCCGGCAGACGTCGGGCCTGCTCCAGCAGGGCCTGCACCAGCGCTTCGGTGCGCTGCTGCTGGGCCGGTGCCACCGGGCGGGTCGGCAGGGTGATCACGCCAAAGAAGAAAGGCACCTCTGTGTCCAGCGGGCGCACGGCCACGGCGGCCGACTGCAGGCCGTGCGGGGTCAGCGGCTCCAGCACGGCCACGCCCAGCCCGGCCTGCACCAGGGCCAGCGCGCTGGCCGAGGCATTGGTTTCGATGAGTGCAGGCTGCTGCGTCGGTCCCAGCGCGTGTTCCAGGCGATGGCGCAGCCGGTAAGGGTTGCCCATGGTGATGAGCCGGCGCTGCCCCAAGGCTTGCAAGGGCACCACCGCGAGCCGGGCCAGCTCATCGTCGGCCGGCAACACCGCCACGCAGGGCAGTTGCCCGATCCAGTGCACCTGCAGGCCCCGGTGCTCCAGGGGCAGGCTGCACAGGCCAAGATCGACCTCGCCGCCCAGCACCGCCTGCAGCACCTGCTCGGGCACGCTGGTGCGCAATTGCAGCGGGCTGGGGCCCAGGCCTTGCTCCAGGTGGGCCAGGGCGGGGGGCAGCAGGCCCAGGGCCAGGGCGGAGGTGGCAGCCACTTCCAGGGCCGGCAGCTCGCGGCTGGCGATCTGGCGCGCCCGTTCACCGACCTGGCGCAGGCCGGCCAGGGCCCGTTCCACATCGCCGCGCAGGCCAAAACCGTGCTCGGTGGGCGTGACGCGGGGGCCATGGCGCTGGAAGAGAGGGTGGCCGATTTCGGCCTCCAGCTCCTGGATCAGCCGGGTGACGGCTGGTTGCGAACGCGCCAACAAGCGTGCAGCACCGGTGATGCTGCCGCTGGACATGACGGCCGAAAAGGCCTCGAGGTGGCGAGTTTCCATGCCAAGAATCTACATTGCGCATTAATGCAGGTCAATCATTCAATATTTATATGCTTATGAGCTGAGCGCGCTAGAGATGCCGGTGGCCTGCTGCAACGCGCCCTTGGTCGAGGCCACCGGGCCTGGCCCCGGGCAAAAACGCGGGCCCGTGACCCAAATCACGCGGGCGAGGGCGCAAAAATGGGCGCTGTGGCCTGCTGCACCGTGGAAGAGGAGTGCGCTCGGGTAACATCGTGCCCCGCGGATCATCCGGACCGAAGCCCTGCGGGGTGCTGTCGGTCCCATGCCATCAAGCTGCCTGCGGCGCCCCCGTGGCGACAGGCCGAACAGGGTTTCTCGTGCGTCTCAATTCAATCAAGCTATCAGGGTTCAAGTCGTTCGCCGAGCCGACCAACTTCCTGCTGCCCGGGCAGTTGGTGGGGGTGGTGGGCCCGAACGGCTGCGGCAAGTCCAACATCATGGATGCCGTGCGCTGGGTGCTGGGCGAAAGCAAGGCCAGCGAGCTGCGCGGCGAATCGATGCAGGACGTGATCTTCAACGGCACGACCACGCGCAAGCCGGCCAGCCGCTCCAGTGTCGAGCTGGTGTTCGACAACATCGACCACCGCGCCGGCGGCCAGTGGAACCAGTACGAAGAGATTGCCGTCAAGCGCGTGCTGACGCGCGACGGCAACAGCAGCTACTACATCAACAACCAGCCGGTGCGGCGCAAGGATGTGCAGGACGTGTTCCTGGGCACCGGCCTGGGGCCGCGCGCCTACGCCATCATCGGCCAGGGCACGATCAGCCGCATCATCGAATCCAAGCCCGAGGAACTGCGCCTGTTCCTCGAAGAGGCGGCCGGGGTGTCCAAGTACAAGGAACGCCGCCGCGAGACCGAAAACCGCCTGTCCGACACGCGCGAGAACCTGACCCGGGTCGAAGACATCCTGCGCGAGCTCAACGCCAACCTCGACAAGCTGGAGAAGCAGGCCGAGGTGGCGCGCAAGTACAACGCGCTGCAGAGCGATGTCACCCTCAAGCAGCACCAGCTGTGGTTTCTGAAGCGGCGCGAAAGCGAGGCCGATCAGGCCAAGGTGCGGGCCGACGCGGCCCAGGCCGTGAACGACCTCGAATCGCGCACCGCCGACCTGCGCCACATCGAAGCCGATCTGGAAACCATCCGCCAGGCCCATTACGCCGCGGGCGACCAGGTCAACCAGGCCCAGGGCGCGCTGTACGAGGCCAGTGCCGAAGTCGGCCGCCTGGAGGCCGAGATCCGTTTCGTGGTGGAAGGCCGCCAACGGGTGGAGCAGCGCCTGGCCACGCTGCGCGAGCAGATCGGCCAGTGGTCGCTGCGCCGTGAAGACGCCGAAGCCCAACTGGAAACCCTGGCCGAGGACGACATCAGCGCCGAAGAAAAGGCCGAACTGCTGGCCGCCCAGGTTGAAGAGCAGGCCATGCGCCTGCCCGAGCTGGAAGACGCCCTGCGCCTGAGCCAGCAGCGCGCCAACGAACAGCGTGGGTTGGTCAGCCAGGTGCAGCAGCAGATCCAGGTGCTGGCCGCAGAGCAGCGCAGCCTCGATGAGCAAAGCCGCAGCCTGAACCAGCGCCACGACAAGCTCAGCACCGACCGCAAGGCGCTGGCCGCGCCCGACGAGGCCTTGCTGAACAGCCGCCGCGCCGAACTCGAAGAGGCCCAGGCCGTGGCCGAAGAGGCCGAGGCCCGCCTGCACGAGCTGCAGGAAAGCGTGCCCGCCCTCGATGAAGACCGGCGCCACCGCCAGCAGGCCGTGAACAGCGAAAGCGCGCGCCAGGCCGACCTGTCGGCCCGCCTGGAGGCCCTCAAGGCCTTGCAGGAGAAGGTGCGCACCGACGGCAAGCTCAAGCCCTGGCTGGCCAAACACGGGCTGGACCACCTGCAGGGCCTGTGGAACCGGCTGCACATCGAAGCCGGCTGGGAAAACGCCCTGGAAGCCGCCCTGCGCGAGCGCCTGGGCGCCCTGGAGGTCTCACGCCTGGAGCTGGTGCGCGGCTTTCTGGGCCAGGGCCCGGCCGATGCGCCGCCCACCCGCCTGGCCTTCTTCAGCCCGCCGACCGCGGCCGTGCCCGCACCGGCCGGTGCCTGGCCCCGCCTGTCGGATCTGCTGCGCCTCAACGATGCCGGCCTGAGCGCCTTGCTGGCCGACTGGCTGCACGGCTGCTACACCGCCCCCAGCCTGGACGAAGCCCTGGCCCAGCGGGCCAGCCTGAAGCCGGGCGAGGTGGTCTACGTGGCCGGTGGCCACGCGGTGTCGGCCCACGGCGTCACCTTCTATGCCCCCGACTCCGAGCAGGCCGGCCTGCTGGCCCGGGCCCAGGAGATCGAAAACCTCGACAAACAACTGCGTGCCCAGGTGCTGCTGGGCGAAGAGGCCCGCAGCGCCCTGGTGCGTGCCGAGGCGGCCTACGCCGATGCCTCGCAACGCCTGGTCGCCGTGCGCCGCGAGGCCGCCGAGGCCCAGGGGCGCCGCCACGAGCTCGAAGTGGAAACCCTGAGGCTGAGCCAGCAGGCCGAGCAGGCCCGCCAGCGCAGCGAGCAGTTGCAGGCCGACCTGGCCGAGGTGGATGCCGCCCTGGAAGAACTGCAGGAGCGCCGCATCACCGCCGAGGCCCGTTTCGAGGAGCTGGACCTGCAACTGGCCGACACCCAGGAGCGCCATGCCCAGCTCGACGAACGTGTGATCGAAGCCGAGCGCAAGCTGGCCGAAAGCCGCGAGCAGCAACGCACCCTGGAGCGCCAGGCCCAAGAAGCCACCTTTGCCCGCCGCTCGCTCGAAGCGCGGCGCGGCGAGCTCTCGCGCACCATCGACACCGCCCGCCAGCAGGCCGAAAGCCTGGTGGCCGAGCAGCAGCGTGCCCACGACGAACTGGCCCGCCTGTCCGACGCCGCCGCCCAGGGCGGGCTGCAGGATGCCCTGCACCTCAAGCTGGAGCGCGAGAAGAACCTCGGGGCCAAGCGCAGCGAGTACGACGACCTGACCACCAAGCTGCGTGCCAGCGACGAAATGCGCCAGAAACTGGAGCGCGAACTCGAGCCGCTGCGCCAACGCATCACCGAGTTCCAGCTCAAGGAGCAGGCCGCGCGCCTGGGTTTCGAGCAGTACGAGGGCCTGCTGGCCGATGCCGGGGCCGATCTGGCTGCCGTGGCCGCCTCGATCGAGCAGGGCGCCGTGCGCCTGACCGGCCTGCAGTCCGAAATCGACCGCCTGAACCGCGAGATCGCCGCCCTGGGCGCGGTCAACCTGGCCGCGCTCGAAGAGCTGACGGTGGCGCGCGAGCGCAAGACCTTCCTCGACGCCCAGTCGGCCGACCTGACCGAGGCCATGAACACGCTGGAAGACGCCATCCGCAAGATCGATGGCGAAACCCGCGAGCTGCTGGCCGGCACTTTCAACACTGTCAACGAGCATTTCGGGCGCATGTTCCCCGAGCTGTTCGGCGGCGGCAATGCCAAGCTGATGATGACCGGCGAGGAGATCCTCGACTCGGGCGTGCAGGTGCTGGCCCAGCCGCCAGGCAAAAAGAACCAGACCATCCACCTGCTGTCGGGGGGCGAGAAGGCCCTGACGGCCATCGCCCTGGTGTTTGCCATCTTCCAGCTCAACCCCGCGCCGTTCTGCCTGCTCGACGAGGTGGACGCCCCGCTGGACGACGCCAACACCGAGCGCTATGCCAAACTGGTGGCCAGCATGAGCAAGGAAACCCAGTTCCTGTTCATCAGCCACAACAAGATCGCGATGGAAATGGCCGAACAACTGATCGGCGTGACCATGCAGGAGCAGGGCGTCTCGCGCATCGTGGCGGTCGACATGGAGTCGGCCCTCTCAATGGCCGACCACGCCTGACCCCGCCCAGAGACTCAGGAACCCCAAGCAACCATGAGCAATTTGCAAATCAGCCTGGCCATTGCCGGCGGCGCCATCCTGGCGGCGGTGGTGGCCTACAACACCTGGACTTCGCGAAAGAACGAACCGCGCAAGCCCGAGCCCGAACCCGACAGCCAGCACGCCGGCACCGACCTGACCGACCCGCTGGCCCGCCGCGAGCCCGGCCTGGATGCGGCCCTGGTCGACCCGCTGGAGCCTGCCCAGGCAGGGGCAGCCCCGACCGGCCTCGGCGTGCCGCTGCCCGTGCCCGAGCGCAAGCCCGGCCTGGATTCGCTGATCGACGTGATCGCCCCCATGACGCTCGAGGGCGTGGTGTCGGGCGATGCCGCGCTGGCCGCCTCGCCGCACACCCGCCGCGCCGGCAGCAAGCCCTTTGCCATCGAGGGCCTGAACGAGTCCACCCAGCACTGGGAAACCCCCGTGCCCGGCCAACGCTATGGCGCCTTCCAGGCCGGCGTGCAACTGGCCAACCGCACCGGGGCGCTCAACGAGATCGAGTTCTCCGAGTTCGTGATGAAGGCCCAGGCCTTTGCCGATGCGGTGAATGCCTTGCCCGAGTTCCCCGACATGCTGCACGAGGTGGCCCGCGGGCGCGAACTGGACCAGTTCGCCAGCGACCACGACGCCCAGCTGACCTTCAGCCTGCGCGCCCGCCAGGCTGCCTGGAGCCCCGGCTATGTGCAGCAGAACGCGGCCCGCCTGGGCTTTGTGCCCGGCGTGATCCCGGGGCGCATGGTGTTGCCCTCGACCGTGGCTGGCCTGCCGCCCATGCTGGGTCTGACCTACGACGCCCAGGCCGCCATGGCCGACGACCCCGAACAATCGGCCCTGCGCGACATCTCGCTGCACCTGGACGTGCCCCAGGTGCCGCGCAGCGAGCAGCCTTTCCGCCAACTGCGCCAGGTGGCTCAGGCCCTGGCCGAAGCCATGGACGGCGTGGTCACCGACCAGAACGGCAACCTGATCCCCGACCAGGCCATGGACGCCATCGGCGTCGATCTGGAGCAGCTGTACGACGCCCTCGACAGCCGCGACCTGGCCGCCGGCTCGCCCCAGGCGCGGCGTCTTTTCAGCTAAGTCCTTTCAGCTAAGTCCTTTCAGCTAAGTCCTTTCAGCTGAGCCGATCAGCCCTGCCGCCGGGCTATTGCAGGGCTGCATTGATGCAGCTTCTGGCCAGGCCGGCCCTCACCGGTCTCTGGTGGCTTGCATGCTGTTCTTCCCGCCGCGCCCGCGGCGCCTGCCGAAGGACGCATTCCATGCCTTTGCCCACCCCCTCAGCCACATCGGTCGACCTGCCTGATTCCCTGCTCACCGACCTGAGAAACCTGATCGATGGCTCCAGGCAACGCGCTGCGGCAGCGGTCAACATCGAGTTGACTTTGTTGTATTGGTCTGTTGGGCAAAGAATCCATGCCCATGTGCTGGTGGGCCGACGTGCGGAATACGGGCAGGAGGTACTGCCCAAACTGGCCCTGCAGTTGGTGCGCGACTATGGCCAGAGCTTTTCTGAAAAGAACCTGCGCCGCATGGTGCAGTTTGCAAGTCAGTTCAGCGATGAAAAGATTGTCGTATCGCTGATACGACAATTGAGCTGGACCCATTTCATTGCCTTGCTGCCCCTCAAAGACCCGCTGCAACGTGATTTCTACGCCCAGATGGCCTGCACCGAACGCTGGAGCGTGCGCACCTTGAGAGGGCGCATCGATTCGATGCTGTATGAACGCACCGCCTTGTCGCAGCAGCCGGCAGCGCTGATCGAACAGGAGCTGACAAGCCTTTGGCAGGAAGAAGGCCCCGCCGCTGCGTTAGGATGGGTGGCCGCTTGGGCGATGGCCTGAGCCGTGGCCGGGCAAGCCGGCACCAAGCCCTGAGCCGCCCCCATCTTGTATAGAATTTTTGCCGCATGCGGCCCAGCGTCTGGGCCCGCCGCCGGACGTTTTTCATGACCACCCTTGACCCGAACGGGGCTGCCACGGCGCCCGCGGACGCCGCCACCGTGGCGCAGGCCCAGGCCTTGCGCGAGCAGCTGCACCACCATGCCCACCGCTACTACGTGCTCGATGCACCCGAGATCCCGGATGCCGAGTACGACCGTCTGTTCCAGGCCCTGCAGGCCCTGGAGGCGGCCCACCCCGAGCTGCTGACGCCCGATTCGCCCACCCAACGCGTGGGCGGGCGTGTGCTCGATGCCTTTGCCAGCGTGCGCCATGCCGTGCCCATGCTCAGCATCCGCACCGAGACCGACACCGAAGCCAGTGGCGCCGAAGCCTTTGACGCCCGCATCCGGCGCGAGCTGGGCCTGGGGGAGGGCGGCGAGCTCGTCGAGTACGTGGCCGAACTCAAGTTCGACGGCCTGGCCATGAACCTGCGCTACGAAGCCGGTGTGCTGGTGCAGGCCGCCACCCGGGGCGATGGCGAACTCGGTGAGGACGTGACCAGCAACATCCGCACCATCGGCCAGATTCCGTTGCGCCTGCCAGCCAGCGCCCCCGCGGTGCTGGAGGTGCGCGGTGAGGTCTACATGCGGCGCGCCGACTTTGAACGCCTGAACGAGGCCCAGCGCGCCCGTGGCGACAAGCTCTTCGTCAACCCGCGCAATGCCGCGGCCGGGGCCGTACGGCAACTGGATTCGAACATCGCGGCGCAGCGGCCGCTGAGCTTTTTTGCCTATGGCCTGGGCGAGGTCACGCCGCCGGAGCAGGGCGGGCCGAGTTGGCAGACCCATTTCGAGATTCTGCAAACCCTGAAGTCCTGGGGCTTTCCGGTCGAGGCGCTGGACCAGACGGCCCGTGGCGCGGCCGAACTGGTGGCCTACCACCAGAAGATCGGCGCCTTGCGCGACCAATTGCCCTACGACATCGACGGTGTGGTCTACAAGGTCAACAGCCTGGCCCTGCAGCGCCGACTGGGCTTTGTCACCCGCGAGCCCCGCTGGGCCGTGGCCCACAAGTACCCGGCGCAAGAGCAACTGACCACCGTGCTGGGCATCGACGTGCAGGTGGGGCGCACGGGGGCCATCACCCCCGTGGCCCGGCTGGAGCCGGTGTTTGTGGGCGGCGTGATGGTGTCCAACGTCACCCTGCACAACCAGGACGAGATCGCCCGCCTGGGCCTGCTGGTGGGCGACACGGTGATCGTGCGCCGCGCCGGCGACGTGATTCCGCAGGTGGTGGCGGTGGTGACCGAGCGCCGCCCGGCCGAGCTGGACGTGGCGGCCGAGCCGCTGCCCGAGCCCTACAAGCGCTTTGTGATGCCCACCCAATGCCCTGTGTGCGGCTCGCACGTGATGCGCGACGAGGGCGAGGTGGTGGCCCGTTGCACCGGGGGCCTGTTCTGCAAGGCGCAGCGCAAGGAGTCGATCCGCCACTTTGCCAGCCGCCGCGCCATGGACATCGAGGGCCTGGGCGAGCGCCACATCGACAACCTGGTCGAGTACGACCAGATTCACAGCGTGGCCGACCTGTACGGCCTCACGCTGCAGCAGTTTCTCGACGTGAAGCGCCGGGTGGACGAGCGCGACGGCGTGGCTGCCGAGCTGCAAGGCCGTGACGAGGTGCCCACCAAGTGGGCGCAGAACATCCTGGACGGCATTGCCGCCAGCAAGCAGCGCCCGCTGGGCCGCTTTCTGTTTGCCCTGGGCATCCGCCATGTGGGCGAATCCACCGGCAAGACCCTGGCCGACTGGCTGGGTCGCCTGGCCTGGGTGCGGCGCGCGCCTTTACCCCTGCTGCGGGTGCTGCCCGACGTGGGCGATGTGGTGGCCACCTCGATCTATGAGTTCTTGCAGGAAGACCACAACCGCAAGGTCATCGACACCCTGATCGACCAAGGCGTGGTGCCGCCCGACACCGGCCTGCCCAACCCGGCACTGGCCGACAAGCTCAGCCTGCCCAGCCTGCTGGGGGCCTTGAAGGTGCCCAAGCTGACACCGCTGCGCGCTGAGCAGCTGGCCCCGCATCTGCAGGCCTTGGGCGATCTGCTGGACCCGCAGGGCGCCTGGCAGACCGCCGCCGATTTGCCGTCCGAAGTGCTCAAATCGCTGCAAGCCTTTGTGGCCGAGCCCGGCCAGGCCGACGTGCTGCAGGCCCTGGACCAGATCCGGGCCGAGCTGCTGGCCGCCTTGCCGGCCCCCAGCACCGGCCCGCGCTCGTCCCTGGCCGGCAAGACCGTGGTGCTGACCGGCACCTTGCCCACCCTGGGCCGCGACCAGGCCAAGGATCTGCTGGAAGCCGCCGGCGCCAAGGTGACCGGCTCGGTGAGCAAAAAGACCGACTACCTGGTGGCCGGCGCCGAGGCCGGGAGCAAGCTCGACAAGGCCCTGAGCCTGGGCGTGCCCGTGCTTGACGAGGCCGGCATGCTGAGCCTGCTGGCCCCGACCGAGGCGGGGCCGGAGCCCAAAACACCAGCGAAACCAGCGACACCCGCCGTGGCGGATGCTGCGCCGCCCCCTTCCGCCGAGCCCCCCCAGGGCGAACTGCCCTTCACCCTGACTGGAGACTGAACATGGCGATCCGAGACATCCTGAAAATGGGCGACCCGCGCCTGCTGCGCATCGCCCAACCCCTGGCCGAGGCCGACTTCGACAGCGACGCCCTGCACCTGCTGGTGCGCGACATGTTCGAGACCATGGCCGCCGTCAACGGCGCCGGCCTGGCCGCACCCCAGATCGGTGTGGACCTGCAGTTGGTGATCTTCGGCACCGACGCCCCCAACCCGCGCTACCCCGACGCCCCGCCTGTCCCCCGCACTGTGCTGTGCAACCCGGTGCTCACCCCGCTGGGCAACGAAGAAGAGCACGACTGGGAGGGCTGCCTGTCGGTGCCCGGCCTGCGCGGCGTGGTGCCCCGCTACAAACGCCTGCACTACCGCGGCCTGGACCCCTATGGCGACCCGATCGAACGCACGGTGGAGGGCTTTCACGCCCGGGTGGTGCAGCACGAGTGCGACCACCTGATTGGCAAGCTCTACCCCATGCGGGTGCGCGATTTCTCGCGCTTCGGCTTCACCGAGGTGCTGTTTCCGGGGCTGGACCCGAAGCAGGATGATTGAGTTCAATCGCAGAGAAAGCACAAGCTCATCGAACAAGGTTTTGGTTGGGCGAAGACGGTGGGTCTGACACGCCAACTGAAGCAACCTACAACCTGGTGCGCATGCGCACCTTGGGGTAAATGCGAGTGAAGGTTCCGAATTGAGCCAGAGAGCGTGAAAAGCTAGGCTCAAGTCGAGGACAAGCTGAACTTCTCGCCCTGAAATGCCAGGACGGGAGATGCTTGCACAGGCCTATAGACTTTAGGCCAGGGTTCACTTGCTACATCGAACTTCGCATGCATAGGCGGCCAGATTGAAAGCAGAGTGAGGAAGGATAATTCAACCCTATGAATGATCTCGACATCGCTCTTGTAGGGCAAACCTCGCTGCCGGGTCTTTGTCCTATCGCAGAGGCTGTGCAGCAACTCGCTACTGATTCGGGGCGTGATGAGCGAGGCGCGATCTTCACACGCAAAGAAGTCGTTGACTTCATGCTGGATCTCGTTGGCTACAGTGCAGACCAAGATCTAACCTCTGCCAGGTTGTTAGAACCTTCATTCGGTGGTGGCGAGTTCGTCGTCGCAGCAGTGGCTCGGCTTGTGGAGTCTTGGAAGAGGAGGGGATGTGTCGCGGACCTGGCAGCGTGCATCTATGCCGTCGAGCTGCATCAAAGCACCTTCGAGGCAACCAGGGAGTCGGTCAGGGCTAAGCTTAAAGAGCTTGGCTTTGAGGCGGCTGAGGCCGCGAGACTGACGCAGGCGTGGCTGCACTTTGGCGACTTCTTGCTTGCACCGATACCAGGTCGATTTGATTTTGTGGTCGGTAACCCACCCTACGTTCGCCAAGAATTGATTCCTGCGGCCTTGCTTGAGGAGTATCGCCGCAGGTTCTCTACCCTCTACGACAGAGCCGACCTCTATGTGCCTTTCATTGAACGATCTTTGAACTTGCTGGCTGAGAGCGGACAGATGACCTTCATCTGTGCCGATCGCTGGACCAAGAACAAGTATGGCGGTCCGCTGCGTGCCAAGTCTCCAGCGGGTTCTCATTGCGAGCCTTTGTCAATATGACTGAGACCCAAGCTTTTGACACCGATGTGGTTGCCTACCCGGCCATCACCTTGATCGAACGAGGCAGGACAACACAGCCGACCATGGTGGCGGAGAATCCTGCCATCTCACCGCCGATGTTGGCAGAGTTGGCTGGAGCTTTAAGAGGGCAGGTTGACTTGCCGTATGTCCGAATCGTTCCGAACGCAGTCCAAGGCAGTTCTCCATGGTTGCTGACCTCGGGCACCAAGCTCGACATCATTCGACGACTTGAGGCGAAACTGCCGACGCTGGAAGAGGTCGGGTGTAAGGTGGGCATCGGAGTTGCCACTGGAGCTGACCGTGCGTTTATTGCGCCCTTCGACGAACTCGACGTCGAGCCATCTCGAAAATTGCCATTGGTCACCACCAAGGATCTTGCCAGTGGGCACGTTGTCTGGAAGGGACTCGGTGTCATCAATCCTTTTGAAGATGATGGGACGTTGGTTGATTTGGCGAGGTACCCCAAGTTCGCCAAACACCTTGATACACATCGGGACGCTATTTCGCAACGCCACGTTGCGAAGAAAGCACCAGATCGCTGGTATCGCACAATTGATCGAATCACCCCTTCGCTTGCGGCTGTGCCCAAACTGTTGATTCCTGACATCAAGGGCGAGGCTCAGGTTGCTTACGATGCCGGCCATCTCTATCCCCACCACAACCTCTATTTTGTGACCTCAACAGATTGGAACCTGCATGCATTGCAGGCTGTTCTACTCTCCTGCGTCACCAGGGAGTTCATTCGATCCTATTCGACAGCCATGCGTGGTGGTTTCCTCCGCTTCCAAGCTCAATACTTGAGGCGGATTCGGATCCCTCGTTGGGCAGATGTCTCCGAGGAACTGCGGGCCAGTTTGATCCGGGCTGCAGAAGTGTTGGATCTGTCGGAGTGCAATGCGGCGGCGGCTAAACTTTACAAGCTCTCAGACGAGGAAATGAGGGAGCTCAAAGGCTGACACCAAAGGAGAATCATGCCGCTCGATCTTTGCGACTACGAAAACAAGGCCAAGCAGGCTATCAAGAATTTTTGGAGCAGTCGGGAGGCTGCAAAAGCCAAACAGGCTGCCTCCGGCAAGTCCGATCAAGGCGAGCGTGCAGGTGTCACGGCAGGCAAAAACATGGATGCCTTTGCTGAGTTGACCATTGATATTGTGAGGGCAAACGGCCTACCTCATGCAGACATTCACCTCAAGAGAAAAGCCCTGACCTTACCAGGCTATTTTCGACCGACGAAGCTGTGGGACCTATTGGTGATGGATCGTGGCCGCCTTATCGCGGCCCTCGAATTCAAGAGCCAGGTTGGGCCTTCTTTTGGCAACAACTTCAACAATCGGACCGAAGAAGCCCTTGGCACTTCGCATGACTTGAACGTGGCGTTTCGCGAGGGAGCGTTTGGAGAGCAGTCCCGGCCGTTTGTCGGCTGGTTGATGGTTGAATCGCCCCGGATTTTGAGGAGGCTCAACACTCTGAGAGGATTGAGCCATGAGCAAGTCGAACAAGTTCTCACCCGAGGTGCGTGAGCGCGCGGTGAGGATGGTGCAGGAGCACCGTGGGGAGTACCCGTCGCTGTGGGCGGCTATCGAGTCCATCGCGCCGAAGATTGGATGTGTGCCACAGACCTTGAACGAGTGGGTCAAGCGTGCCGAGGTCGATGCTGGCGTGCGTGAAGGCGTCACGACCGGCGAGGCCCAGCGGATGAAGGAACTGGAGC
>NZ_KB906266.1 GCF_000381265.1 Curvibacter lanceolatus ATCC 14669 | reverse complement strand
GCCGTCGGGGTTTAGGGCCAGTTCGGTGCCGAAGCCGGTGGGGGTGAAGAAGGCGCCCACGCCAGCGCCTGCGGCGCGCAAGCGCTCGGCCAGGTTGCCCTGGGGAACCAGTTCGAGTTCGATGCGGCCGCTGCGGTAGAGCTCGTCAAACACAAACGAGTCGGCCTGGCGCGGAAAGCTGCAGATGATCTTGCGCACGCGACCGGTCTTGAGCAGGGCGGCCAGGCCTGCGTCGCCGTTGCCGGCGTTGTTGTTGACCACGGTGAGCTCACGCGCGCCTTGCTCGATCAGGCCGTCGATGAGTTCGTTGGGGATGCCGGCGGTACCGAAGCCACCGATCAGAATAGTGGCACCATCAGCCGTGCCTTGTAAAGCCTCACCCACCGATTCGCTGAATTTGTTGATCAAGATTTGTCCTATCGAACAGATGGGCGACTCTGTGCAGGGGCCAGAACAAAGTCGTAATGAAGGACAGTTGTGCCGTCCGCTTGAGGCACCCAATCAGCCACCAGGGAAGGACGAACGCCAAAAACGGGGTCGGAGTCAAGATAGAGGTCGCCCATTTTGAAAACATGAGTAATCAAGGTTTCGTAGCCCTCCGCTTGGATCATGAAGTGGAGATGTGCTGGCCGCCACGGAGAACGCTTGGTCGCCTCGAGGAGTGTGCCAACGGGCCCATCGGTTGGAATTGGATAAGCCTCGGCAACGATCGACCGGAATTCAAAACTACCGTCGTCTCGGCTGCGCAGGCGGCCTCGCGCTTGTGCTTTTGTCAGATCAGATTTCTGCACGTCGTAGAAGCCCTCTTCGTCGGCCTGCCAGACATCAATGACGGCGCCTCGAATAGGCTCACCCGTAACACCTCGCACTGAACCAGATACCGTACAAGGGCGCCCTGGTGCTCCCTGCGCAACATCGTCACCATTCTGGAGTTCCGGGGCATCGGGCACAAAAAATGGACCAAATACGGTGGCCTCGGTCACACCCACAGGCTGCTTTGCCTGCAAACCAACGGTCAGCATCGATAAGCCCAATACGTCACTTAGCAAAATGAACTCTTGTCGGGTGGAGGTGCATTTTTGACCCGTAGCGGTGAGAAAGTTAATGCCTGCGAGCCACTCCTCCTGCGTGAGTTGAACGTCTACGGCAAACGCATGCATGTGTTTGACAAGGGAGCTGAGCACTGTGCGCAAGCGTTGGTCCGGCGTGTCGGTGAAACGCCCAACGACCTCACGAGTCAGTTCTTGGGTATCCAAATTGGTCATAGGAATTCCTTGGTGGCAGTTACTTGCCGGTTCTCAATTCACTCAGGCAACTCGAAGTCAACTTGTGCACGCTGTGACCGAAGCGGGGCGACCAAGTGCTTCAAAGCCAAGTGAGCCGGATGGCTTTGGTAAGCCATGAGATCAGTTCGTGTGCGAAACACCGACACCAGAGCCAAATCCCACGCGTCATCAGCCTCAGTTACGTTGGCGCCGATTTCCATTCGAACCATGCCTGGAACGTCGTGTTCTAAAGCCCGAAATGCAGCCACAATTTTGGCCGCCTGAGTGGCACGTACTTCAGGGCGATCCCCATTCAATCGCCACGTGACAACGTGGACGATAGGCACACTCATATTACTCATGAATAAAAATGATCAATTGAAAAAATCCGCCCTAATGGAGATACCCATCGGAGCGGCAAATCCTTCTGTATCGGTTAGCACCGTCGCAAAGGCCCTTGGATCTGCAAAAAGTCTCTGCGGTTACTTACAGCGGAAAAACCGCCTTCAACCACAGTGCATTGCCCTGAGTACCATTTTTGACGTTGCTCTCGTTTTGCCATTTGACAGTGACAAACCAACCCTTTCCGCTGTCGTACTTCACATTAGGACCAATTGCCACGCCGCTGGTCTTGCTATTGGCCAAGGCGACACCAACTTGTTTATCAAGCGCCACTTGTTGCTTTACGTACCCACCTACGCCAAGGGTCCATCCATTACCGAGGCCCCAACCAGCTGCATAGTCAAAATGCAATTCATTTCCAGATTTATAATCCGTTGCAGTATTTCTTTGATTGATGATGTACCCCACTCGGACATCGCCATTGAATCCAGTCCGATTGATGTAACTGAGGGCAAATACTGGTTCAATCGCACCGTAGTTACGCCCGATGTTTGCAATATCACCCTTGGTGTATCCGCCGGTAGGCAAGTAGGCATCCAAAGCTACCACGCTATGCAAGCTTTCACTGTGGTGATAACCCAAGCCAACACCGACTGTGAGATCACCCAAGCCCGACTTATGCTGTGATCCGCCAGGTGTGTTTACTTTTAAATCGACCAATGGGGCAATCACATGGGCGACAACATCCCCCCCCAGGACTTGCATATTCGGACGCCACACCAGACGGGGTGCGATCACGTTTGCCGTGACTTTGAAACCAGGAACATTGAGACTTTCCCCATTACCATCATTAACACGATCTGCCGTGTAACTACTCCCAAAAACCATTCCATATAAGCCAGGAGGCGGCAGTGCACCTGCCATGAAGTTTTCAACGCCATGAGGGAATATAGAACCGCCCCCCTCTGTAGCGTGAGCACACCCCATACCAGCCAACACCATAGAACCAGCAATAGCAATCCTTTTAAACATATTGTCTCCTCGTTGTGAATAATGATGAGATTTCGGGATTGAGCATCCCCGATGCACATAACTCAAGGAGTCACATACAACTTACGAGAAGTTGGAAACAAGGTCCAACCCCAACGTTGCTGAACATAGCCCCAAAGACCATGCTTGAAATAAATTGTTGTAAAAACGGCGAGTAAACCGAGCCCCAGCAAATACCAAGTTCCGTAATCACTGAAAATCTTATTAAGCGCCCAAAAAACCAGGGCACCAATCAAAGGCCCCTCAATGCGACCAATACCGCCAATCACCACCATGAAAATGGCAAAAGCTGTCCAATTCACGCTAAACGCAGCATCCGGACTGATGCGCAGGTTGCCAACGAAATACAGGGCACCGGCCAAACCTGCACCAAAGGCAGAAACAGCATAGACGGCCAGCTTCATACGTCCGACCGCAATACCTTGCGAACGAGCCGCCACCTCGTTGTCACGGATTGCCATCAAAGCGAGACCTGGTTTGCTGCGCAAAAAAAAGTACACCAAGCTGATCGAAGCCACGACACAGGCGAGTGCCATCCAGTACGTCATCGATTCACGCGTGGCTTTATCGATTCCTCTCAAAGCGGTCAGACTGGTGCCCGATCCCCCACCAATCACAGAGATATTGGCCACAGTCAGCCGGAAAACTTCGGCGATCACCCAAGTACCGATGGCGAAATAGCCCCCCTGCAAACGAAAGGCGATCCTGGAAACCGGCAAGGCCACCATCCCCGCCATGATCGCTCCAAGCACAACCGCGACAAAGGGGTTGATCTGGAGAAAATTGCCCAACACAAGCATCGTGTAACCGCCAAGACCAAAGAAGGCCTGTTGCCCAATCGACACCATGCCGCCATAACCGGCCATGAGGTTCCACATCATGGCGAAAATGAAATAGCAGGCAATTTCAACGAACTCACGCATCCAACTGGATTCGCCCCAAAAGGGAATGCTGGCCGCGAATAGCGTCAAAAGGGCAGCCATCGACAACAAAGGGGCACTGGCCTTTGTGCTGCGGACGACTCGGTAAGTAGGGTGTGTCATGAAACTGAGTGAAACCGAATTTGAAGGTGTGTCCTGAAAGCTCATCGAGTCACCTGTCAGTTTCTGGTCTTGGGAAACAAGCCCTGCGGACGAAAAACCAACACCATGAGAAACATCACGTGTCCTGCCCAGATGCCCCAACCGGGGTCAAGTCGGAATCCCACCTGCTGGGTCAGCCCCAGCAACAAAGCGCCCACCAAGCAACCCCAGAAACTTCCCATCCCACCGATGACCACAGCCTCAAATGCGAATAGCAGAAGCATCGGTCCGTCCGAAGGTGCGACGGTCGTACGCATTCCCTGCAGTACGCCCGCCACCCCAATCAAGACAAAAGCCAAGGCCGTCGCATGCGCATACACCTTGTTGGCCTTGAGACCCATTAACTCTGCAATTTCACGGTCATCGGACACTGCGCGAAAAGCCCTGCCCGTCGCCGTGTGGTTGAACAGCCATTGAAGCGCCACCGTTGCGGCCAACGCCAAGCCAAAAATCAACAAGGGAAGAACCCCAATCGACAAGTCAGCCATGGGGCTCCAACTCAGCGTGTTGAATCCGTCGGTATCAATCGAACGCGGGTCCGCCGAGAACATCTCTAGCAACATGTTCTGTACAACGACTGATAAACCAAATGTCACCACCAAAGATGGAAGCGGATCCCGACCCAAGGTGCTATTCAAGACATAGCACTGAAGGGCATAGCCTAAAGCCGCAGCCACCGGCAACGTGATCAGCCAGGCGAACCAAGGGGGGACACCCAAGATGGTCAGGCTGAGCGCGATGAAGGCACCCAAAATAATGAAATCACCATGCGCAGTATTCGTTAGCCGCATGACTCCAAAAATCAAAGATTGGCCGAGCGCGAAGAGGGCATAAAGCCCTCCCAAAAGAAGGCCTTGCAATAGAGTTTCCACGGTCTCAGTCTCCGGTTGCCAAGCCAAAATAGGCTTTACTGATTTGTTCGCGTGTCAGATCGGCCGACGCCCCTTGAAGTGAGACGACGCCTTCCTGAAAGCAATACAGCCGATCAGAAACCTTGCGGGCCATGCTCACGTCTTGCTCAACGATCACCACGGTCATTCCCTCAGACGTGATCGTGGGCATGGCGCTGTAGATCTCACGAATGACAATCGGGGCAAGGCCCAGCGATAGTTCGTCGCAAAGCAAGACCTCGGGGTTGCTCATGAGGGCTCTGCCCATCGCCACCATCTGTTGCTGCCCACCCGACAAAGAGGTGCCGGGTTGATGGCGTTTCTCCTTGAGAATTGGAAACATGGCATACAGCCTGTCCAGCGACCAAGGACCTTTGCGAGACACGACAGCCCCCATCAGCAGGTTCTCTTCAACTGAAAGCGAAGGAAACAAGCGACGCCCCTCCGGCACCATGGCCAGGCCCAAGCGAACGATGTCACCGGGTGCGCGCCCCCCGACAGGCTGACCTTTCCAAATCACCGATTCAGGCTTGGCCTTGACTAACCCAGTAAGGCATTTGAGAAAGGTGGACTTGCCCGCGCCGTTGGCACCGATGATGGCGACCAGTTCACCAGCGCGCAGTTCAAAATCAATCCCGAACAGCGCTTGAGCATCTCCGTAAAAGGCCTGAAGATGGTCGGTCCGCAACAATATCTGGCTCATCTTCACGCCTCCATGCCCATGTATACCCGTCGCACCTCGTTGTCGTTCATCACGTCTTGAGGCAGGCCTTGTGCCAACTCACGACCGAAATTGATGACATAGAGGCGGTCCGCGACCGACAAAAGTGCATGAACCACGTGCTCAATCCAGATCATGGTCACCCCCTCGGACTTGATGCGCTTGAGCTCATCGACCAGCTCGTGAGCCTCATGATCGGTGAGGCCCCCGGCGATCTCGTCCAGCAACAGCAACTCGGGCCGAGTGGCCAAAGCACGCGCCAACTCAAGCCGTTTTCGATTGAGCAAGGTCAGTGAGCCTGCAGGCTTGTTGGCGTGAGCCATCAAGCCGGTTTGCTCCAGAACCTTCACAGCGGTATCCCAAGCCTCGTGTTCAGCTTGCTCCCCGCCAAATGAAGCCGCTGTCACCAGGTTTTCGAACACACTCATGTGGCCAAAAGGCTGCGGCACCTGATAGCTGCGCCCAATGCCCAAACGACAGCGCAAATGTGGTGGCAAAGCGGTGATATCACGGCCTTGGTACTCCACTCGACCTGAGTTCACACGCGCATCGCCAGAGATCAGATTGAACAGAGTGGTTTTACCGGCCCCGTTGGGGCCTAATATGCCAAGGGTCTCACCCTTGGCCACCGACAAGGTGATGCCGTCGGTGACCTTGAGTGCCCCATAGGACTTGCTGACTGAATGGAGTGCAAGCAGCGTCATATTGACTGTCCGAAGACCTCAATTCAGCTTGAGCACACCGCTCGTTGGGATGACCTTGGCGGCGTCGTTGTTCACGATGTTGAGCTCATACTTGAACTTCTTGCCTTTGACCCATTGCCCCAAAACCAGAGGCGTCTTACTGACGTTCTTGAAAGGGCCTTGACCACCCCAGGCAACGTCGCCAACAACGGTCTTTAGTTTGCTCGCGGCCACTGCATCTCGCACGTCGGCAGCTTTCAACGACTTGCTCCGCTTCAGGGAGTCCGAGGCAAGCTCGAACAAGGCATGTGCAAACCCAATGGGTTGAGTCCACTGCTTTTTGGTACTGCTTTCATAGGCATCGGCCAATGCCTTCGCTGACTGCTGAGTCAGGCTCGAGGTGAATGGGTGAGCAGGGCTCCACCAAACCTCTGTGCTCAAACCATCACCCAGCTCACCCAAGGCCTCGATGGCCCCCGGGAAAAGAAGCGCCTTACCCAACGTGATGACCTTTGGCTTGAATCCTTGTTGCTTGGCCTGGGTCAGAAAGGTCTTGGCGTCTGGCGGAATCACGACGCCGGTGACAATCTCGACGCCCTCTTTTTTGAAGGCAGCGATCTGGGCACTGAAATCCTGGGTGCCATTCTGGAAGCGACCTGCATCTGTGAGCGTGAAGCCCATCTGTTGCAGTGGCTTCGGAAAGCCAAGTTCTTTGTCGCCCCAGGCATTGCCATCGCCGTCGTTCGGAAACAAGCCCCCGACCTTCTTGTTGGTCTGAACGCTTTTCCAACCATTGGTGTAATTGGCGATCACATCTTCCAATCCCCAAAAGACATGAAAGGTCCAATTGAAACCAGTCGCAGGGTTGCCCTTGCGTCCAAAGAACCAGGGCTGCCAAGGAACCACGCTGGAAATGCAGGGCACCTCATTGAGTTCAGCCACATCACTGACTGGGTTGGCAGTCTCTGGCGTACCTGCCGTCAGGATCAAAGCCACTTTGTCTTTGAGGATCAGATCGTTGGCCACCTCGCCAGCTCTGTTGGGATTGGACTGACTGTCCTTAAGAACAATCTGGACGTTGTAAGTTTTTCCACCCACCACGATCCCATCCTTGAAGGCTGTCTTCATTTGGTCAATTACCCACTTGTCCGCTTCACCAAAAGGCGCGAGCGGACCTGTTTGAGGTGAGACGTAGCCGATCTTGAGGGTGTCAACGGCCCAAGCCGTGGAACTCAGGCCTAATGCGCTCACGGCCAGGATGCCCTGCGCGAAGCTTCTGCGTGTCGATGTCATGTTTTTGTCTCCAGTTGTTGTCAGGATCAATCGGAAAGGCACTCAGGGTCTGACGCCATCGAAGGCGTTTTGCAAAAGCGCACGAATAGCCGCCCTCTCAAGGGGTCTGGGATTCGGGTATTGGTTCTGCATGACAAGTTCGCTGGCCCGATCCAAGTCTTGGGCCTTCAGTCCAATGTCACGCAAGGCGATCGGCGCACCGTTTTGTTGGGCGAGGTCGTACACAGCACTTGGCGCATTCGATGCATTCAATGCGCGGGCAATCCTGCTCATGGCCTCTGGTGCTGCGGTGGCGTTGTAAGCCAACGCATGCGGCAAAACGATGGTGTGAGTTTCGGCGTGAGGCAAGTTGAAAGTGCCGCCCAAGGTGTGGCACAACTTGTGATGCAAGGCCATTCCGACACTGCCGAGCACGGAGCCACACAACCAGGCGCCATACAGCGCATCGCTTCGTGCGGCTGGGTCCTGTGGGTGCTGTTTCAACTGGGGCAAGGCCCGGCCCAGCGCCGCAATGCCCTCTTCTGCCAACAATTTCGTGATGGGATTGCCATCGTGGGAATACAGGCCTTCAGCGGCGTGTGCAATCGCATTGATTCCGCTTGTCACGCTCATATGAACGGGCAGGCCCAAGCTCAACTCGGGGTCATAAATAACTGTTTTGGGTAAGACTCTTAAGTCTTTGCCGGTTCTCTTGAGACCGGCCTCGGTGATGCCATAGATCGGCGTCATTTCGCTGCCGGCATACGTGGTGGGGATGGCCAAAATTGGCAGACTGGAATCCAAGGCAATGGCCTTTCCCAGTCCAATCGTGGAGCCCCCTCCAATCGCAATGGCACAGTCAGCCTCCAGGCTTCTGGCGACTTGGCAAGCCTCGTGAGCTGTCTCGACTGGAACGTGCATCACGGCACGATCAAAGATCCCAACCGCGGCCGCACCCAAGATGTCAGAGACGCGGGCGGCGAGCCCACGTTGCTCAGGAGTGCAAAGCACAAGGGCACGCTTGGCCTTCAACGCATGGAGCTCCGCCGGCAATTGAATTAAGCTACCGGCGCCAAAGATCACGCGTGCGGGCAGCGTCGCAAAAATGAAGGAACGCATGGTCACTCCAGATTCAGGTTTTTTTCGCGAACCAGGCGGGTCCACTTGGCCTGCTCAGCCTTCAACAACGCACCGAACTGAAATGGGGTGCTGGCAATTGCAGTCAGTCCCTGTTCAGTCAGTCGGTTAGAAAAATCCGGAGCATTGAGGATGTTTTTAATTTCAAGCTGGAGTCGATCGATGATGGGCTTGGGTGTATTGGCTGGAGCCAGCAGGCCCACCCAAGAACTGACTTCGAAGCCCTTGAAAACCCCGCCCGACTCATCCACCGTCGGCACGCTAGGCAGCGATGGGATCCGATTTACCCCGGTTTGAGCCAGGGCCTTGAACTTGCCTGCTTTGATGTGAGGCTGAGCCAGCACAGCGGACAAGAACATCATCTCCACCTGCCCAGCCATCAAATCCTGCTGTGCCGGGCCACCGCCCCGGTATGGGATATGGGTGATGAAGGTCCCACTGACACTCTTGAAGTACTCTGCAGTCAGGTGATTGCTTGAACCTGCTCCGACGCTTGCATAGTTGTACCGGCCTGGATTGGCCTTGAGCTCCTTCACCAATGAGGGAACATCAGTGGCTGGAACCTTCGGGTTGACAACCAGGATCAATGGATTCGTCACCAACTGAGTCACCGGAACCAAATCACGAGCGACATCGAAGCCCAGCTTTGGATATACCAAAGGGTAGGTCGCATAACTATCAAACACCATGAGCAGGGTGTAACCGTCAGGCACGGCGTGAGCGACCTCCGCAGCGCCAACGGATCCGCCGGCGCCGCTGCGGTTATCAATGATCAGCGGCTGTCCCAACGCGGTTTGCAATCGGCTCTGAATCTGTCGTGCGACCACGTCGACGATTCCGCCTGGCGGGAAGGGCACAACGATTCGAACAGGCTTGCTGGGCCAGGCAGCTGACTGCGCAAGCACCGAACTACTCGTCAGTGCAGACAGAGCACCAAGCAACAATGGAACGCACAAATGGAACAAGGTACGAATGCTCATGGCTTGCTCCCTGCTCATCGCACGTAATGAGGTGCCAATTGGGCGTCCACGTTCACCCAGATGCTCTTCACCTGGGTGTATTCACGCATGGCGTCAAAACCCATTTCGCGGCCATAGCCAGAGACCCCCACCCCTCCAAATGGTGAGCCGGGGTTCACCCGCTTGTAGCAGTTGATCCATACCATCCCACTCTTCATTTCCCGAGCGAAGCGATGCGCGCGCTGAAGGTTGTTGGTCCACAATCCGCCACCCAAACCGTACTCTGTACCGTTAGCAATCTGAAGTGCTTCAGCGTCGTCTTTGAAGGTGATGACTGTGACGAAGGGGCCAAACACCTCCTCCTGCGCGACTCGGTCGGTCCAGGACTGAGCCCGAACAATGGTGGGCTCCACGTAGCAACCTGAGGCCAGATCGCCTGTAGGTGCCTTGCCACCTGCGAGCACCTCACCGCCTTGCGAACGCGCGATGTCGACGTAGGCCAACACCCGATCACGGTGCTGCAAGCTGGTGAGTGGCCCCATCTCGGTGTTGGGATCGAGCGGATTACCCAGGCGAATACTCTTGGCCAAGGGAATGAACTTCTCTAGGAAGGCGTCCGCAATCTTCTCGTGCAACACCAGGCGGGACCCTGCAATGCAGGCCTGCCCTTGGTTGTGAAAGATGGCCCAAGCGGCGCCATTCACCGCTGCATTCAAATTGGCGTCCTCGAACACGATGTTGGCACCCTTGCCGCCCAACTCCAACTGAACTTTCTTGAGATTGCCCGCGCTGGCCTGTACGATCCGACGCCCAGTGGCGGTACTGCCAGTGAAGGCTACTTTGGCGATGCCGGGATGCTCGGCGATGTACTGCCCGGCCACGGCACCCAGGCCAGGCAGGATGTTGACCACCCCATCGGGAATGCCAGCCTCAACCATCAACTCAGCGATCTTGAGAGAGGACAAAGGGGTTATTTCCGCGGGCTTCATGACCACGCAGTTGCCAGCAGCCAATGCAGGCGCCATCTTCCAACTGGTGAACATCAAAGGAAAGTTCCAAGGGACTACTTGCCCGACGACACCCACCGGCTCACGCAAGGTGTAATTGAGGAAGCCAGCCTCAACTGGAATTTGCTCGCCCTGAAACTTGTCGGCCATGCCACCGAAATAGCGGTAAGTGACTGCCGTACGGGGCACATCCAATATCCGCGAATCCCGAATGGGATGGCCGGTATCCAATGACTCCAGCCGTGCCAGCTCTTCGGCGTTTTGTTCGATCAAGTCAGCCAGTCGCAGCAGGATGCGACCGCGGTCCATGGCAGCCATCCGACTCCAACCAGGCAACGCTTGTTGAGCTGCGTGAACGGCTTTGTCAATGTCCGCCTGGCCAGCCATCGAGACCTCGGCAATCACCGAGTTATCGTGGGGATTCAGGGTGCCCAGGGTCTCACCCGATTCGGCGTCGACAAAGCGACCGTTGATGAATAGTTGGTGGCGAATAGGCGTGCGCAAGCCCGCCGCAGCCGCGATGTCTGCGAGGTTCATGGAGATCTCCGCCCCGCCGGGGCGGGGTGTTCAGGGGGAAAGTGAGGTCAGAATGCGACTGGAACTTCAGGCGCTTCGCCATTGGCGATTTCGTAGACCAGTTTGGGCGATCCGTTTTCCCAAACCAGCAGCATCGAGCGCTTGGGGCTGTAGCCCTGGTGGCGGCAGTAAGCCGGCATGGCGGCCATGTCGCCGGCCTTCATGATGACTCGGGCCAATGGCTTGCCCGTCGTCTTGTCGGCGCAATCCCAGTCGATGGAGTCGCTCATCTGGAAGAACCATTCCACCCGATCGTTGGAGTGCATGATGGGCAGGATGTGTTCCTCTGTGGTCGGGCACATGTAGCTGTGCTTAACCACGCTGGTAAATGAGGGGTTCCAGGTCACCTGGGAACGACTGAGGAACGCAAACAAATTGAAGGCGTGTACTTCAGACTCAAAGCCGGGCTCGGGATGCAACTCGGGCGCGTCTTGCGGTACATCGGCAAATTGACGATTGACCGGTGCACCACGATCGTCCGTGCGAAGTGCCAAATCGTCCTTCAGCCCCACACAGCGGGTCGCCAATTCACGTGCACGTGTGATCGCAGCCTTGTTGTGGCCATTCTTGCGGCCATAAGGTTGCCCTGTTTCTTGAGGCGCTGCGAACGGGTCATAACCCGCGTTGGTCCAGTCGTCCAGCATGTCTTCAAAAACAACTCGGATCTGGTCGGTCGGGAAGTTCTCCAGCAGGTCTACACCGGCCTCCTTCATGGTGCCATTGAAGTGCCCAGCTTGAAGGTCAACCGAACTGTAGTGGTTCACAGTGCCGATCACGTCATCGAAGTTGACGCCACCGTAAAAGAAGCCCCAGGCCACATCGCGCATCAGCGCACTGAGAAAGGCACCCACGTCCATGGTGTGGGACAGCGGGCGACCGTCGCGGGTTGTCCAAGTGATGTGAGCAAAGTACTCGTCTCGGCGAAAGCCGAATGAGCCCAATTTGAAAGACCGGTAGCCCGTCAGCGAGTCGGCCGCAGAAGAATAACTTTTAGCAAAATCAACAGGTGCGTTCATGATCGTGTCCAGTGCAAGGTGAAAGGAAAAGAAGTTCGGAAGTGCTGGGCCATCGATTACGCAGACTGGCAAATATCCGCCCACTTCTCCACCGAGAGGTCCCCTTGACAGGTTTGCAATACCAAAACACTCGGTTCGGCAGCACGAAATTGATAAGCCGTGTTTTTCGGAAGCATGCCTTGGTGGCCGCGCTTCAGTTTCATCCACCCCATCTTTTGACCTTGGGGCTCACCCTGCACCAAAACCGCTCCGTTTTTCTCCGTGTTCGGCACCGTCTGGGCTGCGTCGAGCTTGATCAAATGAACCTCGACGTCGGTGTCCATGTTCAATGCGAACTCATCATGGGCGCAGGTAAACCAAGGAGACACGCCTTCCGCACGGATGGCCTCCAGCACATAGATCTGGTTTTTGCCAAAGACAACCTTCTCATAGGGCTTGGATTTGTTCGCAATATCGAAGCAATTGGAAAAGGCGTAGTGCTTGACATCATCCGAAATGGGCTCCACGCGCCCTTTTTCATAGCTCTTCATAGAGCCAAACTTGGTTTCGTATTTCACGGTCATCTTCGTCTCCGTTGGTGAGCCAGCCAGATCGCTGGAGTGGTCGGGACTTTATGCCGTGAGATCTGTTTTAAGAAGCCAGCACAGGCGGAATGCATTGTTCGACAACACCAAACAATAGTACGGGATTACCCTTGAATCAGCACATCTGAAATCAGACCTCGCTCGATCAACTCGGCATCCCAAGGTGGCAATCGCTTGAACCGGTCAGAGATGTGTTCGATGAACAGTCGCAATTTGAAAGCGTTGCGTGACGTGCCGGCGTACACGGCAGACAGCCAAAACGATGAAAGCAAGTGATTCGGTAAGACCACCTTCAAATGCCCCTTCTTAATGGCCTCGGAGGCCACCAGGGTTGGCAAACACACAATACCAGCGTGGTCCATGGCGTACTCCCTCAACAGGTGAACGCTGTTAGTCAGCAACTTGGCATGCAGGTAAAGGGTGATTTCCTTGCCTTCATGATGGAACGTCCACCGGTCGCGACTGGGGTAGCGTGAGTAAAGACCGAGCTTGTGATCGTGTAGGTCCCGTGGGTCTTTGGGCTCTTTACTGGCCTCCAAGTACTGTGGAGAGGCACAGAAGACCCTGCGCACAGGAAACAAGGGGCGTGCGATCAATTCAGTCGATGTGGCCGGGAAAATTTGCAGCGCGCAATCCACCCCGGCTTTCACTGGATCCACGACTGAGTCGCTCACGTTCAGGTCTAAGCGAATGTCAGGGTAGCGCTCTTGGAACTCATGTATCAAAGCCGCGAAGTGACCCAGCACCAACCCAGTCAGGGCATGGATGGTGAGTGTGCCGGATGGCGACCCTTTGACGTCACGCATCTGATCAACCAGGTCACCTGCCCGAGCAACCAGTTCAGTGCAATCCCGCTGAAAGGCTTGCCCTATTTCTGTCAATCTCACGACGCGTGTGCTGCGATGAAACAGCGGAGCACCAACGTACTCCTCCAATTGTTGGATCCTGTTAGTGACCACAGACTTAGCAACGCGCAACTGCCTCGCAGCCTCGCTGAAATTTTGCGTCTGAGCAACTCGGACAAATGTTTCTATGTTCTGTAAACGATCCACAATCGGGCTTTCTGAATCGCCCCGGGTTCCACGGTGGCAGTTTGGATTGAGTCAAGCCACTACCGAGGTGCTTTGACCGGGGAGTTGCCCATCGTAGTTTGGCGCAACTTCTGTGGACAGGATAGGCCCAATGGATCGAGCAGGCGATGGTGTGTGTCGGTCTAGAACCGCACAGGGACGGTCGCCTCGTCAACCTCCATTGACCCGTGACCGCCGCTGCTCAGTGCCAGAGCGCACTGCAGGAGATCCGCACCCACGCAGTCTGAATGGCGACGGCCCCTGGCCATGCGCTCTGGCTCGACCAGTGACCGACTGTGGGTCAGTCCAGCCTCACCCCGCCTGCGTGACTGGCAGCCCCGCATGCCAAATGCAGTAAAGCGCTGGTACGCGACAGCATGGGCAATTGAAGGGCCAGGCGCTCCATTTCGAATAGACCGTGTCCGGTCATACATAGGAAACACCATAGATATTCGACGCCGGGGGCATGGCGGCCTTTGACTGCGGGCACGGTGAAGTGAACGAAGCCCAGGCACATGATCAGCAGAAGTACCTAAACAACCGGCCCTCCCCGACAAGCGCTACGGCAGCTGTCTTGCTAGATCGCGGGTTTACCTAAGACTGGCATGCCGGCGCGTGTCCTGAGTCCCTCTAGCGCATCTTTTGCCGCCTTCATCACCTCGGGTACCTTGACCGTCGTCAGCGCACCTCGTCTCTTTAGCACTCTGCCGTCCACCATAACAGTGTCTACATTTTCCGGCCGGCCAGAGGAGACCAGCAGCCAGGCGGGGTCAATGTCTTGAGCCAACTGCATGTTGATGTCGCTTTTGCGAACCATGATCAGATCGGCCCGCTTTCCCGGCCTGAGCGAACCGGTGACGTCTTGAAGACCATGCGCCGTGGCCCCCCCAATCGTTGCGATTTGAAGAAGCTGACGCGCGGAAGGCAAGTTGCTCCCGTCGGACCTCACGTGGGCAGACGCCCAAACCAATCGCATGTTCATGAACATATCCGCGCTCGCAAGCGCTGAGGTGTCCACAGCAATGGACAGCTTGAGTCCCGCGGTCATCGCTGCAGGGACCGGGGGTACCAGGATCGTGGTTAAAGGCTCTACAGCGGGGCTTATTGCCAGGCTAGTCCCTGCTGCAGCGATTGCCGCCAAATAAGGCTCGGAACTGATACCGTGGAGCAACTGCAGGTCCGACCCGAGCAAATTGTTGTCAATCAGGAATCGAATCGAATCCGGGCTGTCTGGTTGCGTCGCCAGCGAATGGAGCGAGACAGGCAGGCCGAGAGCTCTGGCTTTAGAAAGCTGATCCGCAGTCTGTTGGATCGTTTGCGAACCTAAACCCACCTGGGTAGCACCGATCCCAAGCGTCATCATCCGATCTCCTGCAGCAAACCACCTCTGACGTACCCGAGGCACATCGCTCCACGGAATTTCGGACAATCCAAAGGGCGCGCCATAGCTCCAACGCGTCCGAACACCCAACTCTGTGTGTGCAGCAAGCTCAGCATCGGCGTGCGCAGGAGAACGATTGTTATTAGACCAATTATGGACGGTGGTGATGCCAGCGTTAATTGCCTCGGTCAAGGCAAGTTTCACGCCGGTGTAGCTATCAGACGGCGTATATGCGGGGCCTAACCTGCCGAAAACCTCAAAGTATGTGAAACCGGCCTTATCGTTCACCAAGCCTCTCCACAAAGCGTTCATCATGTGCCAATGACCATCTACGAAACCCGGCATGACAATACAGTCGTTAGCATCAATCACTTCTGCAGAGGAAGCTGAGATTGAGGGGGCGATATTAATAATGGCACCATTTTTAATGTGGACATCACCATTCGCAAGATCGCCAACTCCAGGATCCATGGATAGGACATAGCCGCCCCGAAAAATAAACTCGCCCTGCGATGGCAAAGAAGGTGTTGCATGGGCTTCAGAACTGCCGCATCCTGTAAGGCCCACAGCACCTCCTGTGAGCAAAGCGCTCGCTGCTGCACCTTTAAGGGTGGCACCTATAAATTCCCTTCGGCGAATATTGATACCATCGAGAGAGTGTGTAGCATCGACGTTAGAAGATAGATGCATGTTTTTTCGCGTTGCGGACAAAGTAGTCTCCTAGTATTTTGCTTAGTGCGTGTGCAGTGTGATCGTGCCCACAGTCGTATTAGCCTGCGTGCGGTCAGCCATGTCAACAGACATGAGTCAGCTCTGCATGGCTGATCAAGTACTGGAGCGTAAACAGGCAAAACCGCCCCGAAGTCAGATTATTTGGCGTCTCTTCATAAAGAAAGAAGCGAGCAGCTTTCAAGAAACTGAGCAGAAATCATCGGCAGTATCCAATCAATTCAGATGGCGACTGGAGGAGAGATAGCCAGACGTAGGGAAATCAGGGTGACCATCTGAGAGAAAAGCGATCATTTGCGTCTTTGAAATCTCTAATATCTCCAAAAATATGCAGGGCTCTATTCGGGAATAATTCCAGCCTTGATCGTAAGTGCGTGGTATTTGGCAATATCGGCATGGACTATCTCACGCAATATTTGTCCACTGGCACCCGACCCCTTCATACCCTGCGCCGACAATAGATTTCGAAGCTTTTCGTCCTGGATTGCACGCTGAACTTCAGACTGCACATCTGCTGCAACTTGATCTGCGATAGCACTCGGAGCAAATAGTCCATACCACAACATTAGGTTGACTGATTGAAGTCCAGACTCATTAAAAGTTGGAATGGATGGAAAATCAGCACTTCGCGTTGAACCTGCAACCGCTAACAGTCTGAGTTTCCCTGCTTGAATTTGCTGTTTGACCGCGGGTACGGAAGCGAACATAAAATCCACCTCTTCGGCCAGCAGCGCTGCCACCGCTTCACCTGCCCCTTTGTAGGGAATGTGGGTTGCATTAAGACTTGCAGCTGCCAAAAAACTCTCCGAGGCTAAGTGCAGTGCATTCCCAGTCCCAGGTGATGAATATGCAATTTTGGCATTCCGGTTCTTCGCGTGCCGTAAAAATTCATCGAGGGTCGTGAACGGGCTTCGCGCATTGACAACAAACAGTAAACTTTCCGCTGTGCAGACCGTCACTACGGGCCTGAGATCCCGCTCGGCATCAAAAGGCAACTTTCGATAAATCGACGGATTAATTGCAAGTGATGGCCCTTGGAGTAGCAAGGTTCGCCCATCTGCGGCAGCTTTGGCAACCACGTCAGTCCCAATGATCCCATTTGCACCTGCTCGGTTCTCGACAATGATGACTTTGCCAGTCTGTGCGCTCCAGGTCAGGGAAAGCAATCTCGCAATGAAGTCTGGAGCACCTCCCGAACTGAAGGGCACCACGATCCGAATGGCCCCAGTTTCTTTTGCAGTCGTTGGCAAAGGCAGAAGTGCGGGAACCAAAGACACTTGCACGGCATACCGAAGGTATTGGCGGCGCGTTGACTTTTTGGCGTGAGGGTCTGACATGATCTTGTTCACCGAAGAAAGGCGTGCAGTATTTCGGTGAATTGGGTCGATTTCTCAACGTTCCCGAGGTGAGCCGCATCGGCCAGAGCAATGAATTCTCCATGACTCAACAGGCCGGCCATGGATTCAGATGTCGCTAATGGCACGGCTTGATCGAGAGCACCGCCAATGACCAAAGCGGGCATTTGAAGACCACCAAGCTGCGCGGTGTGGTTCAGCCTACATATAGCCTGTACGGCGGCTGCATACCCTTGCACCGGGGTCATTGCAATCATGTCTGCCACCCACGCACATGTTGCACTTGCACGCTGCCGAAAGTCTGGCGTGAACCACCTGTGGAGGGTGGAGGTGACTTGCTGCGACATGCCGAATTCTGTTGCCTCTTCAAGCCTCTGACGCCATACCTCCACCACCGCTGATGGCGTTGCAGCACCGCAGTGCGCCAGCACCAGTCGCCGGACTTTTTGAGGCGATGCCAGCGCGATGGCCTGCGCCACCATGCCGCCAAAAGACAAGCCCACCACATCGACTTCAGACAGACCAAGATTCTCGATGGCGCCCAACACTGCGCGCGCATAGTCACCGACATTTGCGCCGTCATGCAATCGCTTGGACTTACCGTGCCCGGGAAGGTCGGGCACTATGACTTGGCGATCACATGCCAGCACCGGCACCTGCAGGTTCCATACATCGCCACGGGTCGCAATCGGATGAAGCAACAGCAGCGGTTTGCCACCACTCCCGAAAATGCGCAAATGCAGCGCCTCGCTATCTGCACTCATTTTTCACCCGCCCAGGATGCTAGAGCGATGCCTGTGTACCATTCCGGCACAGCTTCATAGAAGTGGTTGTGAAAAGCAGCACCGCGTGATACCCCCTGGGCCACCAGCCAGTTCCTTATTTCTTCAGCCCCATTCCCTGCCTCGTTGACCCGATGGGTCGCGAACTGTTCCAGAGCGAATTCATCGCGGCTCTCTAACAAGCGGATGAATTCTCGGTCGAAAGACTCATTGACCATGCCCATGCGCGGCGTCGCCACGTCGTGGCTGATACCGCCGGTCGCGAGCACGGCGATGCGTAGGTCAGGCTCATATGACTCGATGGCCTCACGAAGCATGCGACCCCACTGCAGGCAGCGGCGCATGGTAGGCAATGGCGGTTGTACGCAGTTGATCAACAAAGGCACGATCCGCACCTTCTCGTGAAGCCCAGCGAGCAGAAGCGGTGTGAGGACGCCGTGATCAAGCGTGAGGTGCATAGAAAACGAAGGATCGAAATCAGCGTTCAATGCCTCACCCAGCAGGTGCGCACCGAAACCAGCGTCACCCGGTAGTACAGATTTAGGTGCTTTGAGCCAGTGTTCGGCCGGTACCGGATACAGGTCGCCGGCACCCACGCAGAACGCGGGGAAGTTGTCTAGAAAGAAATTGTGCAGATGGTCGTCCGACACCAGCACCAATACGTCCGGGCGAGTGGCAGCAATGAGCGCCCCCAAATCCTTGAAGGCGGCATACACCCGCATACGCACGTCGTCATGCACAGCCTGTGGTAGGTTCAACATCACGGGCGTATGACTTGCAGCGAAGGCACCAACAAATTTAGCCATGGGCGACCTTCTGATTAACGCTGCGCAGCGAGAGAAGAAAATCCTGTTCGAGCATGTGGACTCCGAGCGCGTGAGCACGTAAAAGATAGGGATTGGCGCCAGCCAAGTACAGTGCGCCGATATCGTTGTCGCGGATCTGGGCCTTGACTGAGTGAGAGAGTGCGAAGCTCTCCATGTAGGTCATGGGATCTTCCACATACCGTTGCAGGTGACCTTCCTTGTGATGCACGTCGAACAAAATTTTGTCGATCCAATAGCATTCTTGGGTTGGCATCGACAGTTGCCAGTTGCGCGCGGTCATTTCGGACCTCCATCTGCCTCAACCTGATCGGCCAGCCAGCGCACGATAGTTGGCAAGGTCTCCGGCGTTAGCCCCATGTGCCCCCCGGGGAATAGGCGGACATGCTTTGGATTGCCGTAGGAGCTGACCAAGTGCAAATCCTCAATAGGACATTGCTTGTCTTCTCGTCCATTGACCAGCAGCAAGGGGGCGCTGCGTCGGTCCAGCAAGCCCTGGTCGAGCAACGATAAGCGTTTGAAGAAAGCAAGATACTCTTGATCGTTTGTGGCACCGAGCATGCGGCAGCGGGTTTCCACCAAGTTCATGAGATAGCTGTCAGGATAGCGAGAGGCACCGATCCACTCGGGCTGGAACATGTGGTGGGCTCCACCACCCCAATTGACTGCGCCTCTGAGCCGATCGGGATACAGCAAAGCCAGCTTGGTTGCCCAGTAGCCTCCGAATGAACGACCAAGACAGGCCAAGCGGTTGCCGTCGAGGTCCCGGCGCGAGTCGACCCAGTCGAACACAGTCACGAATTGCCTCTCGGCGTCCTGAACACCGCGTACTGGAGATTCACCCGTGCCGGCGTTGTCCATCGCTACCGTCGCCACACCTAGCGCTAGCAACGCATCGCAGGCTTGCGTCATCTGCTCTTTCCAGGCATCCACGCCGCCCCACATCACCACCACAGGCGGACACGCCACGTTCACCGGCTTTCGCAGCAGCACGATCACCTCTTTGCCCTCGTCCGCGCGACCGGCAAAGGGAATGCTGACCCGTTCGGCGGGAAGTACCCACAGTTGCGCGGCCTTCATATAGGCCGCCCGCTCCAGCTCTGCGCTTTGTAGCTTTCCAGGGTGGTCGGGGCAAGGAAAGCGGCCCATGAAGTACAGGCCGCTGGCCTTCATGAACAGACTACTGGCGTCAGCGGTGCGACCATTGTTCAGTGCTTTCTCCGCTTCGAGATAGACGTGATCGCCATGGCGGCGCCAATGGTCAGACCAGCTTTGGCCGTCTAGGCCAGGCAACGCGTCGATCAATGCAGCCCCTTCATGAGGGTCCAGCGCATTCATCGGGTGAGTGCGCGAAGCAAGCCGCGTCTTCATCCACGCACGTGCTTCTTCCAATGTCTTAGGCCGTCCTTGGACTTCGGCCTGTGGGACGTCTTTGCTGTCTACCATCATGTCTCCATTGAAGTGGTTGGCGGCTCGCGCAATCTGCTGCCTGCCTGCGGTTTTGGTGATGCTAAGTCGATTCACTGTTGAATCGTTTGGCTACAAACGCACTTGGTATTGACCATGTGTGCGTCGAACTCAGCGTGCGTGAACACCGACCCTAAGCCACGTGTTGCACGCGTAAACCCTTGCTTTTGTTTGGCTCTGAACTCGTCTTTGATCGGCACGGCGATCAGCCTGATTGACCGTTGACGCCAGCGCAGATGGGCCGCTTTAATCGGCTCCCATCTAAAGCGGAGAACAAACAAATGAGACACAAGCGACGCGTTCTCGTGGTCGGCGGTGGCATCGCGGGTATGGCCACGACGCTCATGCTCAGGCGAGCTGGCCACACAGTGAGACTGATCGATCTAGACCCAGGCTGGCGGGTTTATGGCGCGGGCATCACGATCACTGGTCCGACCTTACGCGCCATGAAACAGTTGGGCATCTACGACGAGGTAGCTGCGCAAGCCTACATTGGCCATGGGATCAGGGTCTGCGATATACATGGCCGGTTCCTCCACGAAGTGCCCACGCCAATCTCGCCGACTGCCGGTGTGGAGGGTTGCGGCGGCATCATGCGCCCCGCGCTGCACAAAATCTTGTCGGCCCAGGTACTTGCCTCTGGTGCAGAGGTGGGGCTAGGTCTGACGGTGGAAGCCGTCAAAGATCTTGAGCAGGGTGCCCAGGTCAGCTTCAGCGACGGTACCGAGGCTGACTTCGACTTGGTAGTGGGCGCCGATGGGCTGTATTCAAGGGTACGCAGTTTGTTGTTTCCTGAGGCAGAGAAGCCGCGCTATATGGGCCAATATGTTTGGCGAACTGTCGCGCCACGCCCTCCTGGATTGAATCAACGCCACTTCTTCCTTGGTGGCCCACACAAGGTCGGCCTCACGCCGGTTTCTGCTGACAGCATGTACATGTTCCTGCTGGAAACCTGCGAAGGGCGTGACCACGTCAAGGACGTAGATCTGGCTCCAACGCTGTCGAATTTGTTGCAATCCTACGGCGGGCCGCTGCAGGCGATCCGTGAGGGTCTGTCACAGGAGTCAGCCGTGATCGTACGACCGCTCGAAGCATTCCGCCTGCCGCAGCCTTGGTCACGCGGCCACGTCCAGTTGATTGGTGATGCAGCTCACCCTACTACGCCGCAACTGGCTTCGGGCGCCGGACTTGCCATAGAAGATGCCCTCGTGCTTGCGGCCGAACTGGATGTTGCGGACTCTGTGCCTGAAGCATTGCACAACTTCATGAGACGGCGTCATGAGAGATGTCAGCTTGTAGTCGAGAGTTCTTTCGAAATCGGCGACAAAGAGCGCAGCGGTGCATCCTCAGCGGAGCAAACAGCCATCCTGGCACGTAGCTTGTCAGCACTAGCTGAAGAAATTTAAGTTCAATGATGAGCGGCCATCTCGCCGTTCATCGCCTCCTCGGTAGCGCACTACAAAGCGGAGATAAATCCGCAAAAGAGACAAAACATGAACGCACAAAGAATTCTTCAACGTGGTACATGCATGGCCATCTTGGCCGGCGGGGCATATGCAGCGCAAGCGCAATCGAGTGTCACGATCTACGGTGTGGTGGATGTGGCATTCGAACGGCTGACCAATGTCGACAGCGCAGGAGGTAGCCAAATCCGACAGCCTTCCCTGACCGGCTCGCTGCCATCGCGGTTGGGATTTCGTACACGGGAAGACTTGGGGGGGGGGTCTTTGCCCTGGCTCAGATGGAAATGGGATTTGCGCCGGGTACTGGCAGCATGAATTTCGGCGGTCGCGCATGGGGCCGCGGTAGTTTTGTCGGACTTGCCACTCCCTATGGCACCGTGACGGCTGGCCGGCTCCCCACCATGACAACGCAGGCCATTTTTTCAGCCATGGGCCCCAGTCTGCACTCTATAGGTTCAATCGACCCCTACATTCCCGCTGCTTTAAGCGATAACGCATTGGGTTACTTGGGTACCTTCGGCAACGTCGCCGTCGGCGCGACCTACAGTTTTGGTCGCGATGTCATGGCAGGCGTCGGGCCCACCGCGACCAACTGTCCTGGTGACGCTAGCAGTCAGGCCTGCAAACAGTGGAGCGCCATGGCCAAGTACACCAGCAAGGCATTCAACGTTGCGATCAGCCGCGATGTCATGAACGGCGGCCCCAATGCAACCCTCGGCCTCAACAACCCCAATTACCGTGATCGCCGAACCCTTTTGTCGGGCAGTACACAGATGGATGCAGTGCGTTTGTTCGGGGGCGTTCTGCATCGTGAGCGCAGTACAGCGACCGAGTTCCGCAGCGATATCGCCTATCTGGGGGCCAGTTATGGCTTTGCGCCAAGTTGGACCATGGATGCCGAAATCTATCGCTACGACGTCAAGGGCAGCCCTAACGACGCCAAGATGCTGGCTCTGAGGATTAGTCATGCTTTCTCGCCCCGGACAGTGGCTTACATCAGTTCGGGATATGTACGCAATTCAGGCGCTGCCGCTGTCTCTGTCAGTGCGGCTTCCACTGTTGGCGTCGGCATGAACCAATTGGGTTTAGCGGTTGGATTGCGCCACAGCTTTTGAGTGAACGCGTTCAAAAAAGTCCACAACAAACGCTGCGCACTCAACGCGCAGCCATCTTCAGGAGTCCGCATGAAACCATACCTCAAAAGCCGTCGCGAGCTGATTCGTAACGCAACAGTGTTCAGCACTCTGCCCCTGCTTGCGCCTCCCCGATTGGCTTGGGCACAAAAATCCCAAAGCCTTCCGCTCGTGCGCTTGGTGGTGGGCTCAGGCGCTGGGTCAGTCATTGACAACCTGGCACGCCGTGTTGGCGAGCGATTACAGCCAGCATATGCTGTTTCAGCCATCGTCGACAATCGCACCGGTGCCTTTGGACAGCTTGCTGTTAGTTTCGTCAAGGGCGCACCAGCCGACGGTGGCACCCTGCTGCTAACGCCTTCGCCGCACATGGTGCTGTACCCTTACACTTTTCAGAGCCTTCCGTATAAGCCAGCAGTGGACCTGATGCCGGTATCGATCGGTGCGACTTTCGACCTTGCCTTCGCGGTCGGGCCGGCAGTTCCCGAGCAGATCACAACGTTGAATGAATATGTCCTTTGGTGCAAAGCCAATCCCGACAAAGCTCAGTTTGGCTCACCAGCTGCGGGCTCGACGCCACACTTCGCAGGGGCCATGCTAGCGAGGGCGGGAAACTTTAAGTTGACTCACATCGCTTACAGAGGACCGGGCCCTGCTGTGCTCGACATGGTGGGCGGGCATGTTTCTGCAGCCTGTGTTCCGCTCGGTGACGTTCAGACTTTCGCCAATTTGAATAAGTGCCGAATCCTTGGCACGACAGGTAGCAAGCGGAGCATATTTACTCCGAAGGTCGGTACTTTCCTAGAGCAAGGATATAAAGAAGTCGTGATCCAAGACTGGGTCGGATTTTTCCTTCCGGCGAAAACGCCCACGGCGCAGTTCCGGCGTGCGCAAGAGGAACTCATGCGTGCGCTTTCAAACAAAGAGCTACAGGATGCGATGGCGGCAAGCTGCTATGAGGTTACCCATAGTACGGCCGAAGCGCTGGCAGAACGCATGCGAATGGAGACCGCCCGCTGGAAAGATGTCGTAAACACCCTCGGCTTCACCGCTGTAAGTTGAGGCTCCAAGGCGCTCGTCGCAAAGGAGGTCGGCCCACAGAAAAACTGCCCCATCCGGTTCAGGTAGGCCACGGCTTCATGGTGCAGTCCATTCGGTTCTGTCGCGGTGACCCGTCAGCTCAAGGATTGGATCGAGCCGGATCTGTTGATCCTGGACGACCTATTCCTGGCCAGGCGCATTGCCGATGTCAGTGCCGAACTCTTGCAGGCCATCGTGCACCAGCGCTACAAGCTGCGCCGCTCCATCGTCATCACCTCCAACCGTGTGGTGCAGGACTGGGGCAAATACCTGGGTGACGCCACCATGGGCAGCACCATCCTGGACCGGCTGATGCACCGCTGCGCGATGCTGGAGTTCGAGGGCAAAAGCTATAGTCGGTGGCCTTGACCACGGTGGGACTCACCATACAAGAGTATCGCCTCAACAGCATCGTCATTGCTGCCACATCCCCAGACGGTTCCCCCAGCAAGACCGGAAAAGGCCCATGTAAACGCCCTCATCAATACCTCAGATATCCGGTGCCTATCTTGATGCACGCATGGAATCGAGATAAGCAAGCGTGGTCACCAGACCGTCTACCCTCTGAATAAGCTGTAGCGGCACGCCCTCGAGAGCCTTGTTGTACCCCTCCATCCAAAACTGCCACTTGCGATCGTCCGCACCCACAAGCGCATTCAACGAAAGATGCAAACGTACCAGCAATAGCGCCAGTTCGCCTTCCTTGCTCTCAGGATTGATCGGCTTTTCAGAGTTGAGAATCAGCGCCACCGCAGGCTCACGCAATCCCAGGGTTCTTGCCAGTATGGCCTCGTTCATGCCGAGGAACAGACTGGCCCGCACCGTGGCCTGAGCTAAGGCCATGCCAGCGTCTGGATGCTCAAGAACATGTTCCATAAGGGTTACTCCACGCGGCCTCTCTGACGGGTTGTTGATTGAACGTGACAGTCTTCTCCCATACACCCACGCCATTCCATATCAGCGAGACCTACCCATGCTCGACGAATGCAATTTTGGCGCTACTTACGTTCCTTCAGCGCGGCTCGATCCTGAACAGCCAATGTCTCAATTTCACGCATGAAATCCTCACTTGCATGTCCGCCAGCGAACATGAGGATGGACATAACTTTGCTAAGTCCATCAGAGTTTCGCGCCATATCCTTTGGGCATGCTCCATCAAGCTGCGAATTTGGTGCTGTCAACCAGAGCTCTACCTTGTCCCACGACTGGAAGACCGCAAATGCGGCTTGATCGAACGCTGTCAATCGCTCATAGTCCGGGCTCCCGATTTCACGGCCCATCGGAGGCATATCAAGCCATTCTCGATCTCCACTCTCTGTCTGCGTATTCCGATGAAATCCGCCACCAGCTACGATTTCAACCCGCCAGTCTGTCCGATCCAAACCTGCCACTGATTCCGACTCAAACCTGCCAACTCGGGCCTTCATCACACCTAGTGGGCACCTGATACGATGTCTGAGAACGGCCAGGAGCAGCCGCTCGCAAATCTCTACCGAGCACGAACGACTGCAAAGATTGCCAACATAAGCTCCTGTTAGAACGACTCCCAGTCGTCATTTCCGCCGGCAGTTGCGGTGGCCTGGGCCTTCGCCGAGCTGGTCAAGGCTGGATTGTGCGCCTTGGCCAGGCTGGGTTTCTTGGGCGCGGCGGCCTTGGGCAGGGGTGCAATGGCCGGGGCCTTGGCGAACTGGCGCGAAGGCAAAGCTGCCGAGCTAGCCTGCCCGACTCGGTTAGGCTGGCCATCGATCTTGAACACCGACACCAGCTCGGCCAAGCGCTGCGACTGGTTCTTCAGACTGTCGGCGGCCGCCGCGCTCTCTTCGACCAGCGCCGCGTTCTGCTGCGTCACTTGATCGAGCTGGTTCACCGCATCGCCGATCTGGCTGATGCCGCTGCTCTGCTCCATCGAGGCACTGGAGATCTCATTGATCAGTTGGCTCACGCGCTTGACCTGATCCACGATGCCTTCCATGCTCTGGCCAGCCTCGTCGACCAGCACAGTGCCGCTTTCCACGGTTTCGACACTGGTGCTGATCAGGCTCTTGATCTCCTTGGCCGCTTCGGCCGAGCGCCCAGCCAGGCTGCGCACCTCGCTGGCCACCACGGCAAAGCCACGGCCTTGTTCACCGGCACGGGCCGCTTCCACGGCGGCGTTCAGCGCCAGAATGTTGGTCTGGAACGCAATGCCGTCGATCACGCCGATGATGTCCGAGATCTTCTTCGACGAGGCCGAGATGTCCTGCATGGTGGCCACCACGCGGCCCACCACGGCACCACCTTGCTCCGCGGCCTGCGTGGCCTCGGTGGCTAGGCGGCTGGCCTGCTGGGCCGTGTCGGCATTGGTCTTGACGGTGCTGTTGAGTTCTTCCATTGAGGCCGCTGTCTCTTCGAGGTTGCTGGCCTGCTGCTCGGTGCGTTGGCTCAGGTCGGCGTTGCCGGTGGCAATCTCGGCCGAGCCGGTGGCGATGCTGTCGCTGCTCAGGCGCACCTGCCCCACGATGTCGACCAGGCGGTCGTTCATGTGCTGCAGGGCACGCAGCAGGTCGGCGGGCTCATCGCGGCCCTGAATGTCGAACTTCGAGGTCAGGTCTCCCTGGGCCACCGCTTCTGCCACCGTTACGCCAGTGCTAAGCGGTTGGGTGATGGAGCGCGTGACCACCAAGGCCAGCGCGGCACCCATCAGCACCGCCAGAGCGATCATGCCAATGGACACGATGAGTGCCTGCTGGTAGCTGGCGGCCGCCGCTGCGGTCGACTTGTCGGCGCCTTCGACATTGATGGCCACCAGCTTCTCTGCCGCAGTTGTGATCGCTGAGAAAGCCCGGGCATTGTCACCCACCGCCATCTGTCGTGCAGCCTCCTGATCGCTTGCGCTGCCAGAAGACAACTGCAGCTGTTTCTTCTCCAGAGCATGCCATTCCTCGTAGGTGCTGCGCATTTTTTCGTAGGCCTGCTTTTCCTCGGCTGTAGCGATCATGGGCTCGAATTGCGCAAGGAGTTTGGGCAACTTCTGCATCAGCTCGTCTTCGCTCAGCTTTTGCTGCGCCAGCTTGCCTTCAGGGCTGTTTTCCAGCAGGTGGCGCAGCCCAGCGCGACGGGCCCGGTTCAATGAGGCGCGAATGTCACCAATCACTTTGATGCTGGGCAACCAATTGGTGCCTAGGTCCTTGGCATAGAAGTTGGCCTGGCTGGTCTGGTAGGTGCCAAAACCTCCAAGCAAGGCGAGCAGCAACAGCACAGCGGCAAATGCCACGCCAAGTCGGGCGCCAATCTTCAGTTGTCTCAGGGAGTTCATGATTGCCTCTCTCGTTCATGGAAATGTTCAAAAATCACTTTCGATCATAGCCAGCAATCAATGATCCGCAAGCATTAATATCAATTAAAATGATTGATTGGGTATTTGTGTGCCGGATTTCTCACGAAATCGAGACTTTCTTCGTTGTTGAATCCCTTTAAATAGCTTTATTGATATTTTTGTTCTCAATTAGAACGAGACCACCGCCTGCGCTGTGCGTCAGACTGGATCGGCGATCCATCAGGGCAGCTTAGGCCCACGCTTTCAAGCCGCTCCTGAACTCACTCCGCCACCAGCGCCTGGTGTTGACGCAATTTGCCCCCTTGCTGCTCACCATCGCTCGACGAATGCGCACCCACGAGGCGCAGCGCTCTTGGCGGTGGACTGAAATTGAAACTCAATTGCATGCATTTCCCCGTGTGAACTGTGGGTCAACGCTTCTGCGCGCGGTCGAGACCCCGCCGCGCCCTCGGTCTTAATGGACCTCTTTTGATGGACCTGCCGACCCTGGGCAGTGCGAGGCCTAGTGCGAACCTGCGGCCGATTTTTTGGCCCGACTGGATGACGGGATTTGACGGAAATTTTCCCTTGCGCAGTCAAGCGACATCAGCCGGGAGCAGGTGAGAAGTATCTATGTATGGGGTTACCACTGCTGTGGCGCAGCGAGGGACTGCAAAGGGCCCATACCCGCCAGTGCGGCTCCGTCCCAAGGTGACTCTCGGATCACCCCGGGCGCTCCGCTTGCTGCACTGGAACAGCACCACGGCGAAAGCGCGAAAGCGATGGCAACATTGCGCACCGACTCGATCTTGACCGACGAGCGGCTTTACCGGCATCTAATCGCTGCGAGATGAATCCTTTTCTGGTTCTGGCACCTCTAGTCAGTATCGAAGTCATTCATGGAGCTGTCGAATGTTTTATTCGAAACGAAATCTGCCGATGTGGGAGCGGGCCTGCCGCCTGGCGTTGGCCGTCATCCTGATTGGCCTGGCATTCTCAAGCTGGCTGACGGCTGGCCTGGCTTGGCTTGCCTGGGCAACCGCTGCAATTTTGATCATGACGGCGGCCATCGGCTTCTGCCCAGCCTGCGCAATGGTCGGACGTCGGCCAGTCAAGGAGTGAAACGATGCTGCAACCCAGAATTGAGCTTGTTGATGCCGCCCGCCGCGGCGAAGCCGGCGCAGCGCTCGAACTGATCCGGGTCTGCCAGCCCGACCTGAAACGTTTCGCCCGTCGCACTTGCGCGACGACCGAGGACGCGGAGGATGCCGTGCAGATCGCACTGTGGCAGTTGTACCGAAAGATCGGTGCTCTGCGCACGGTGGCTGCCCTGGCTGGCTGGCTGTTCCGCATTGTCGAACGCGAGTGTTACCGCCTCTTCAGGCGAGGCCAGATTGCTGAAGGGCTCGACGAGCTGCCCGAAAGCGCGTGGCCGGAGGCGGCAAGCGTGCCCATGGACCTGCGCATCGACTTGGCACATGCGATTGAACAGCTGCAGCCAGCTTACCGCGAAGTGCTGATCCTGCGCGACGTGCATGAACTTACCGCCCCAGAGGTGGCGCAGCAGTTGGGGTTGAGCGTGGAAGCTGTGAAGAGCCGCTTGCACCGCGCGCGGGCGACTGTTCGCGAGCGACTGCTCGTCAGTGGTTACTGGCTCAAAGACGGCGTTCCCGAAGCCACTCGTCCGAAGGCCTGAGCCATGTTCTGCAGCACATCGATCACTCGTCACCTGCTGCGCGGCGGGGTCGCCTTCGTTCTGCTTTTGTCAGCGGTGTCTGCCACCGGATTTCCCGCCTTGCTGCGCATTGCCGCGGGTGCAGTTGCAATCCTGCTGATGCGGGGCTGCCCGATGTGTTGGCTCATCGGCCTGCTCCAGACTGTCACCCGCCGAGCCAAGCACAGTCATCAACCTCTTTCGAGATCCGATTCATGAACTCCTATCAATCACCCAACGACTTGCTATTGGCGCAGAGGATGATTGCCCTTGCACCCAAAGAGGCGAAGGCCTTTCTCGCCTTCGATCATGCTGCCAAGCGCGCCGACGGTGAGATTCCACCCAAGATTCGTGAGTGGATCGCGTTGGCCGTCGCACTGACGACGCAGTGTGGCTACTGCCTTGACGTTCACGCCCGGGCGGCCAAAAGTCTTGGCACCACGCAGGAGGAACTGGCCGAGATCGTGCTGATTGCCGCAGCGGTGCGTGCCGGGGCCACAATGGGCCACGGATTGCTGACCTTGCGTCTTTTCGAGCAGGCTCCAGCAGCATGAACGCCCCCCTGGCGGTAGAGGTATCTGTTCGCTGATCGACTGATACGCCGCTTTGCCGGCCAGGCCTGACCGGCAGCAATGAAGCGAGTAACGCTGTGTCTGCAGATGGCCGTTCTCGGACCTGGTATCAGGCAGCGTCCCATGGAGATGTAGTCACCGAAGTGGCTGGATCGAATCATAATCAGTGGCCTAGTTTGAATCGGGGTTGGTGGCAGGTTTGGATCGGATCCACTGGTTGAGCTGATCGGAATATGCACTGTCTGCAGAGTTGGGCTCAATCGATGTTTCCGGTCCTTTTTCTTCGGCATGTTTTGTTTGCCACTCGCAAGTAGCATCCGTGGGTTGGTAAACAGCGGGCCGGCATTGCTGAGCGCAGCATGCACCCAACATCCCGCAACAATGGACTGGCTCAGTCCCATCGATCACAGATACAACTTCTTGGCTCTATCATTGGATTGGAGGTAGCAAGGTCATTTCATCGTTCGCCCAAGCGCCAGACGATATAGCCCCCCAGACCGCCTCGCTTACATCGCCAGAAACAACTCCGATCCCGCGAACACCGTTGAGAGACAGCAGAGACCACATCACCTGATCCAGCTCAGGCGGCGCACACAAGTGGTAGCTGCGCCCAGACTCAGTCTTCAAAAGCGCTTTCGACAGATCGATGGCAAGCAACCTCGAGGTCACTCTAAGGACCCCGGGCGCGATTTGGGTGGTGATGTGCAAATCTCCATTGGGACGCTGCACGATTCGCCAGTGATGAAGATGGACCTCTAGTTGGGACAGGACGTCAGGCGCCAAACGATCGTTCTTGAACACAGGAAACATGCAGCATCTCCATGAACCGGGCAGTTGTGTAGTGAATTGGGTATTGCATCTGTGCTTGGGTCAGTCCTCTGGCATGGCAAGTCCAGATCCAATCCTTTGGCTGTCAAGCAGCGCCTTGATGTCTGATGTCAACATAAAAATTCCTTTCTCGCGACGTCGTTCCTCCAAGATCTGCCGATCAAGTTTGAACGTTCCGTGTGGCAGCAGTCCAAGGCGTTCAAAACGTTTGATTCGAACCAGGGGCTGGCGAACATCCGAATCGGTGCTTCTTACGTAGCCCAAGAAAAGTCCGGCAAGAACCGCCCTTCCGTTAGCCATTTGCGTACGCTCCCAGCTCGTTAGCAAACGACTGTCTATGGCGCCTCCCTTCGACCAAATGCCCGCAGCAAGACTTGATGAGCAGACCATGCACCTGCCCAGCGAAGACACACCTGCCTGGTTTGCTCCGGCTTTCAAAATGTCCCCCGGAAGTAAGACTGGTGAAGAACACTTTGGGCATACGTCCTCCATCAGGCAACGGTGATTCGGACACCAACGCCAACTACGAAATCGCCAGTGAATCGGAAAGTACTTCTCACCTCGCTCAGCCAAGCACGACGGACAAAATCGGTACTTCGCTGCGCCCTGATGACTCAACAAGTAGGTCGTTCCAGTTCGATCCAAGCGTCTCAACCGATTGAGCATGACCCGCATCAGGTGGAACTGCTTAGTTCGCAGTCCACAAAGGCCCGAGATCCTGCGTATCACCGGCCCTTCCAGGAGGAGGTCTGGATCTGCTCTTCGGGCCAAGCCAAAATATCTCAGTAGCTCAATCGGTGTCACCGCCTGACTCACCGCGACACGTGTGAACCAGGAGCTGGGTGACTCAGTAAGAAATGGCTCAGGAACGCCGACCAGCTCCTGCTCATGTTTTGAGACGTTCATTCAAACAGCTCCATTTGGATATGATTCGAATGAAGTCGCCGCGCCTCGGTTTTTCCGAACAATTGCTCCAAGACGTGAAGCCCAACTTGGGCATCCGCCCCTCTGGAACCAGCTTTTGCCAACCGCACTAGCAACGACTGACTCACCAATTCAGCCAGCTCCTGCAGTTGGGATCTGTTGGCCGCTTCAAACCTACGAAGGCGCTCAGAACCTCGTTCAAGAATGCCAACCCATTCATGGGTGCGAGCAACGCGTGTGAACTGTTGAGTGCGGCCCGCTTGATGAGCTGCGTCGTTGACACCGAAGGCATGAACCAGGGCCATCAGACCATTGAGAGAGAGATCTGAGGCGATAGCAGGAAGCCCAACCGACAACCATGTCACTGGCGCGTAAGGTTCTCCCATCATCAGGACTTCCACCGCCGACAGGATCATTAGCACTCCGGGATTGATATCCTGCCCTGTCGTACTTTGCAAAATGGCACCGCAGTGGCACACACCCAGGTCTGGCCGATCCCATCGCAGACGGCCATGACACCTTTGGCACTGATCAACCAAAGAGCACTTGTGCCGGCGGCAAATGGCCGTGATCGAGAGGTCCCATTCTTTGCGGCAGTAGCCATCATGATGTATACACCGTGGGCATACCTGGGGATGCATTCCGCGGAGATGACTTCGAATATCAACGCGCTGCCCATAGATGTGCCACACATTCGACTTACCGCGGTCTTGGAGGAAAGGCAGTGCCTCTGATAGCCAGGTGGCCTCGCACCCCAAGACACCCGAGATTCTTGCGGCATGTGATGCCGTGAGCATGGCGTGTTCACTCATTCCTGTTGTGCGCCTAAGCCAATTCAAGTTGTACTGATTGCGAGCGAGCACCCGCAAACAGTACCCGGTCCCGGACTCTTGCGAGTACGGTGCCGAGGTGAGAGGCAACGACAGCGCATCATCCGACATAGGGGTTGCGCATCAACGTGTCGCTACCAAAGACGATCTGAAATGCCTTGGCCAGACTCTCTGTATCCAAAGCAGCCTTGCCACCGTCTGCCGCGACTAGAACGCCCTCGGTCACCAGCCGCTTGAGGCTGCGGGGATTCCCAGCGGTCGCCGCGTGCAGACGATCGGCTTCTTCCTTCGAGTCGATCACCGCCAGATCAAAACTTTGGGCCTTCTTGTACATGGCCCGAAGGAATCCACGCCATTTAGCACCGGCATCAAAGTGCCCGAGCGCATGCCGCACCGTGACACGATCATTGAGGTGGTAATCGACGGAATGCAGACGGTCCAACAGGTCTGTTCCCGCCATGACCAAAGAGACTTTGGTCGTATCGATCAACTCCCGTAGCAAGTCCGTAGCCTCTGGCTCATCGTCGATCTGGTCACGACGCTTGAGTTGGCGCATAAGGTTGTGGGCCTCGTCCACAAAGATCAGGCGCGTTCCTTTTTCTCGAACAAGGTCAAAGACGATGCCAGTTCGGGCATAGACAGTAGCGCTTCCGCCGTACTTAAACGGGTACCGGTAAGCTCGCAAAAAGGCCCCAACCATCTGACCCGCAGTCGGTCTCCGACCTGCACGAATCCCGACGGCCCCATACCCCGGAGCAAAGAGATTGGAACGAGGAAGGCTGTCCCTGAAGTACCTGAACAAAGCGCTCTTCCCGCTTCCTGGCGGCCCAACCAAGCGCATGCCGTGGGTCATTTCAAACTCAGGACCAATCTGGAACAATCTATCAAGCGCGCCAAGCCCTTTGGCAAATCGATCGTGGTTGACGTGAATGCGATCAACCTCGACAGCCAATTGCAAAGCACGCTTTGAGTATTCCTGCAACCGGCGCGAGGCGATGGCTACGTCCTCCACTTCGGGTGCGTCGAATTCAACAGTGGGTTCATTGATTTTTTCAGCCATGACAACTTTCGTGCGTGGTGTCCCACGTGTCAGAAATTGAAGGATTCATAGTCAGGAATTTCCTCGACCTCAGCTTGCCGAGCTGCGATGACCTCTGCTTTGGAGATCAGCTTCTGGGGCGACACAGGCACTGGAATCTCTTCGTCTGAGCGCAAAATCGTGCTCGAAGAGAGGCCAGTGAACTTAGCAAGCTTGCGTCGGTCAGCACTACGGTTGATTCGGGCCAAAGGGTTCATCCAGAGCTCATGGATGTCCAAGCGAGCACAGCGAAGAGCTACCTCATAGCCGCCTTCAATCCGCTTTTCTCGGGCATGTTTTCGGATGATGTTGTGTTGAATCCAGGACAGACCATTGGTGTACTCGGGCATGAGGCTCGGCACAGTTAACCAAGATTTGTCCTTGGGGTTCTGAACGTACACATTCCCAAGGTCATCCGGATCCCACTTGACCAGTGTCCTGAACTTACTGCCGACCACTTTTTTCATGAGCGCCAAATCTGGGCTGGAGTAAGACAACCCGAGCATCTCCACACCACCAGGGCCGACCGTCAGTTCCTTCGATTGCGCAAGGACTAGGTCAAGTTGATCCAAGGAGGTCGGGAACACGGGCGGAGGCAGTTCATCGAGCCCTGCTTTGAACCTATCGAATGCCATCTCCAGAGTTCGGCTGTTGTCTTCAAACGGGTAGACGTCCACGACGAACCGGACCAGGCCACTCAAGAAGTCGGAGAACGTGATGGCGGCATCCTGGATCGGGTCGAGGGCCTGAGAATTTGGCAGCGGCTTGAAGACACGACCTCTTCCTGCCAAGAAGTCAAGATTGAGGAAAAACCTCTCGACTTTGGGTTTCAACCAAGGGGTACGGACCCTGCAGTACTCCAAGTCAATACCCAGCTCCCAGGCAGCGAGTTGAAATTGCTTCGCGTGGAATTCCATGCCGTTGTCCAGCACCAATGTTTCGCCGATGCCAAAAGCGATCCAGGGACGCTTAGCGCCGGCCGCCTTGACTATGTCGTCCTTGGGCTGAATGGCGCTCTTGAGAACATTGAGTACGCTTCCCACGCCTGGGCCGTAAAACGAAACATAAAGACCAACCACATAGCCGCTGAGACTATCGACGATGATGGTTAGCGTCGGACGTCCAAGCGGCAGTCCGGTTCGGTCGCACACCACCACCCAGTTCAGCAGCGTGTGGTCGCATTGAAGGCGTTCCATGATCCGCGCCGAGACCGTGCCCTCCACGGAGGTCCGAAAACTCGACCTTGCGTACTGCGTGCCGTACCGAGCCTTTGTGACCTCGTAGGGGTCAAACTCCTTGAGTCGTCGTTGAACGGTAGCAAGGCTCACCACCGACTCATTTGCCGTGATTTTTCCCGCCAACCTCAGCGTCTCAACCTCATCACGTATGTGATGCAGGGTGATCTGCAGCGTATGCCGGGCTTTGGTCATGTAGACCGTCTTCAGTTTGCGAGTGATCACCCCTTCGACCTGGTCGTTGATGCGCCTAGATCTCCGACGATTACGATTGCCGGTGATCAGACTCGCCGCACTTCGGGACGAGGTCTCAAATCGACGCATCCACTCCATGACCGAAGAGGCGCTCGGCGGAGTTGAATCCTCTAGCGCTTTTGCAATAGCAGGAATCGCTTCTTGGACTCGCTTGCGCTGCCCTCGAAGAATTGACCGCTTCCGCATCGCGGTCACATAGCCCATCCGACGCCGAAGGGCCGCTTGGTACTTTTGATCCAAAGACGAAATGTCGGTGAGCGCCACCGGTGTGTGCGTGTGGACCAACTCCGGTTCTTCGACCAAAACAGGTATCAGCTGCTTAGCGACGATGCCCTGATAAAACCGAGCCAGTGTGAACGTTTGCACCTGCCTGGTCAGCTGATCCTCGAACTGGACCTTGTTGCCCTCCAGGAGACGAACGAATTCAAGCGTTCGCGCGCCACGGCGCACAACCAAACCAGTTTCCAAACTGATCAGCGCCATGCTGCACCTCCTTGTTTACAGGGAAAAGCAAGTCGTCTTCGCTCAAAAGCAACCCAGGAGAGACGGTGACCACCCGCCTTGCGACGAGCGCATAGAGCTGAATGGGTGAGGCGCCCGTTTGATCCATCACTGTTTTGATGGAAACACCCTTGGCGTGCTTCTCCACCAAGAGTTGAACCGCTTGGAGAATCGATGAAGGCAAGAGCATCGTGGCGTAACGCCTCAATAAGCCAGCTCTATGGGCTCGCAACTGCCCTTCGATCTGACCGTTGTGGATGACGAAAAAGCGCAACTTATCTTCGGCCAACCTCTGGGCGATTCGATCAAACCGGCTGATGAGTTCTTTGATCCTTTCCGCTCGCTTGACCTCAACAACACATTGCTCGCCGTTGCTGAACTCCAGCAGGAAATCGGGCGTGTAGTGCTCACGCCCACCAAGATTGAGCTTGAACGGCTGGTGCTGTATGTGAGCCAGGGACGGAAAGAGAATCGCGCGGAGCAGGAAGCGCTTTTCCAGTCGACTTTCATGTTCGATGGGCTCGTCCTGGAACCATCGACAATTGATTCGGCCAACGGTTCGTTTGGGCGAACGCGTGACCACCTTACGGGCAGCAAGGGTCATTGTTTCTCTCCTTGGTCGGGGCGAGGCAAAGCTCCGCCCAGCCCCGACAGCTACGGGGTTGACGTTGCTCGACCACAGAGAGATACTTACCGCAGGGGACCGCGAAATCCTTAGGACATCTCACTTTGTCCGAACAACGCCGGCATTCTTTGGAATGGCTGGCGTTTGTTTTTTCTACATGACGACTCCTCGTTCTACGAAGGGAAGTTGGGGAGAGTTGGTTGGTTCAATGACGTTGCTCTCAACTCGGCCGGTCTGAAAGAAACTCTGGTGTTTGGGTGCGGAACGTAGCCCAAGCGCTACCGCAATCCGAAAGCTCTCACCTCGAGATGCAAGATTGCGTCCATTGAGTACCGCGTATACGAGGGGCGCAGAAAATCCATGCTCACGAGCCCATTGAGCAACGCTGAGGCCATCCTCAACGAACATTTTCTTTAAGGTTTCGCGACGGTCTGGCCCCATATTTTTGTAAATTTCTAATTACAATTTTCAATTATTCTGTACCGAAACGCATCAGAGCACAATGGATCTATTGATCGACACGGCACAAGTTGGAGAGCGCCTCAAACAGGAGCGCGAGCGACTCGGCCTCAGCCAGGAAAGATGCAGTGAGCTCACGGCCATCACTCGCCCGTCTCAATCGCGTTACGAGACCGGCGCATCAACCCCTGGCCTTGACTACTTGGCACGCCTGGGGGGATTGGGGTTCGACGTGATGTTTGTCATCTTTGGCAAACGCACGAGCTCATTTATGGAGGTGACGTCACCAATCATCCTCAATGAGGCAATTGACTTGATCGATGAGCTTGCAGTACGGCACGATATGACTCTCCCACCAGCATTTCGGATCAAAGCAATAATTTGGGCCTATCACCGACTGATGAACGGAGGTGGTCACGCTCAACCTCCGACGATGCATGATCTCCTGACTGCCGTCGATGTAGGCGAGAAATGACTGGTACGTCGGAGCACGGCAGCGGCAAGGTTGCGGATGCGGCTGGTATTGCGGCCCTAACCCTGGACTTGATCAAATTGACCAGCCACGCCTCAGAGAAGGTAGGCAGTGATCTCGAAAGTCAGCTGGTATTTGCAGCCAGATTGAGAGAACTGCGGGCGAAAGAAATTCGCAAACAGTTCGACCACGTCTTGAAGGCACGCATCTCTTGGTGGAACGTGATCGAACGGCCATTTCATGTGGTTGCGTTCGTACGTCTACGCCGTAAGTTCGATTGGCAACAATTGCCGTTAGTGCGGCTCAAAGAGCTCGACGCACTTCTGGCTTGCATCGAGTTCGGAATTCCAGTTCCACAAGCGTTTAGAACACGCCTGCGGCAGTGGATCAGAGAAGGGACACTCACACCGAGAGAGGCACGGCGTTTGACAAGATCCTCTGGGTGCAAGGTTGGCAACGAGCAGTTGCTACCCTGTCCGGCCTCCAAAACGTCTTTGTACATTGGAGGCGTGACCTCGGTGGTCTTTGCATTGGCAGCGCTCGTTTGCCTTTTTCAATTTGTCACGTACATCGTGGGGCAGTGTGGTGGTCAGGGCTGCGGCGCGCTAGGCTCGCTCTTTATTTTCGTGCTGCTGACTATGCTCTCCTCTGTGTGCAGCACGGTCACATGGGGACGAACCCTTGCCAGCAAAACCTTGGCCGCATTGCTTGAACCCCGCGGGGATTATCAGCCACCGCGGGCAAGACCAAGGTTTCAGGCAGTGCTGAGCCTTGCCTGGTAGTCCAGGAGTGCCCCGGCAGTGCAGGCTTGGAAAGGTCAGGTCTCGTCAGATCAGCCTGAATGCACCGTCGTCGTCGATGGCCAGCTTTTCGGTTTCCAGGAGCTTTTTAATCGACGCACCAACCGAGCCTCGGGGCAGCCCACTGACTTGTGCCATCTCCGCGTGACCAACAGGCTTGACCTTGCCCTTCAAGATCTTTTGCAGAGCTCTGAGCAAGCGATCCGCATTGGGCAGCGTTGCCCCATTGGTGGATTTGGCGAGAGGTCGCTTTGATACATTACGGGGCACTTTGGGTACAGCCAGCTTGCCTTCGACGACGCTTGCATCTTCGATATCTCTGGATTGAACTGAGTCGCCCCCGACAGCCGGCTTGATACGACGCCCCCTACGAGCCGACGGAAGAGCAGGAAGGACTGGGGTATCCACCGCAACTACTTGCGAGGCTTCTTGATAGATTGCGCTCAACTGCTGTTCCAATGAGTTGATCTCGTGGGCCAGTCGCGCAACTTGGCGCATCTGCTGATAAGCACCGTCAGCCTCAACGCCAAACGGCTGCAAGGCCATCTGCTCCATCAGGGCTTGAGAGTGAGATTGAAGCTCTTGCTGCAAAGCCTCGGCAGCTATGTGCACGGCCATACCAGCGGCCTGAAGATGAGACAAGGTATTCGAGGCAATAGACATGACGACTCCGGTCAAGGAAACCAATTCGTCGCAAATTATCCATCACCGTCATCACTATCGGCATTCCCGATGCCCTGCATCGTGATCGTTCGCCAGCACGCTAGCTGTTTTTAGGTCGCAACTAAATATCAAGTTGCGACCTAAATTCAACCCCGTCGTTCTTACCAAGGGTGTATGCAATGGTTGGCGGCACTGTGGCATTTGCGCGGAGGTCGTAAAGACGCGCGGCGCCTCCGACGGCGGCATTACGGCTAAGCTGAAAGTAGCACCCCCACCAGTCATCGGCAAATAAAAAGAGGCGCCAACTTGCGTCAGCGCCTCTTCAATTTGATGCGGGCCACCGGGCCCACATCATCATTCCGGCCCCGGTCGGCACCGTGCACCTCACGGCATCAATGCAGCCATCTCCCCTGTCGGCACCACTCCGTAGTGGTCCAGCTGCATCGAATACTGCGCCCGCCCAGATGACAGCGCGCGCAGACTTCCGATGTAGCCGAACATCTCTTTCAGCGGTACCTGAGCTTCAATCGTGGCAGCATTGCCGCGCTGGCCTTGACCGCGCACCACACCGCGACGGCGGTTCAGGTCGCCAATGGTGTCGCCCAAGTACTCAGCCGGCGTGATGACCTCGACGGCCATCACGGGTTCGAGCACCAGGGGCCCAGCCTTGGCAAAGGCTTCGCGGAAGGCTGCCATGGCAGCCAGCTCGAAGGCCAGCGTGGAGGAATCGCGCTCATGGAAGTTGCCGTCCACCAGCGTTGCCGCGAAGTCCACAGCGGGGAAGCCCGCCACCACGCCGGTCAAGGCGGCGCGGCGAATGCCGGCCTCCACGGCGGGGATGAACTCACGCGGCACGGCACCACCGACAATGCGGCTTTCAAAGCGGATGCCTTCGCCCCTGGGCAGGGGTTCCAGCTGCAGCTTCACCTCGGCAAACTGGCCGGGGCCGCCCGATTGCTTCTTGTGCACATGGGTCACCTCCACACTTCGCGAAATGGTTTCGCGGTAAGCCACCTGGGGGCGGCCGACCGACACGTTCACGCCATGGCGTGCGCGCAGCTTCTCGATCGAGACTTCGAGCTGCAGTTCGCCCATGCCGGAGAGAATGGTCTGTCCGGATTCGGCGTCGTGCTGCAGGCGCAGGCTCGGGTCTTCGCGCAGCAAGGACTGCAGGGCCTTGGACAGGCCTTGCTGGTCCGCACTCGTCTTGGGCTCGATGGCCATGTGAATCACGGGTTCGGGCACGCTGATCTGCTCCAGCACCACAGGGTGGGCTGGATCGCTCAGGGTGTGCCCAGTCAGCGTATCTTTGAGACCGACGACAGCCGCGATGTCACCCGCCACCAATTCGTCGCGCTCGATGTGCTTGTCGGCATGCACTTCGTACAGGCGCGACACACGCTCAGTTTTGCCCGTGCTGGTGTTGAGCACCACGTCGCCTTTCCCTAGCCGGCCGCTGTAGACCCGCACGAACACCTTTGCTCCATGGTCGTCAGTGACGACCTTGAACGCCAGGGCCGCGAACGGATCGCTGGACGACGCAGGTTGGCCATCGCTGCCGTTGCGCCCAATGTCATCGGGCGAGGGCAGGTAGTCGACCACCGCATCAAGCAGGGGCTCCACACCGCGGTTCTTGAAAGCCGAGCCGGCCAAGGCGGGCACGAAGGCACCCGCCAGGACACCCTTGCGGATACTGGCTCGCAGCACGGTCACGGCGATCTCGTCTCCGTTCACATAGGCTTGCAGGGCGGCTTCGTCCTGCTCCACGGCGGCTTCGACCAGGCGGGCACGGCTGTGCAGCGCTTGTTCAAGCAGGTCGGCTGGAATGTCGGCTTCACGGTACGGGATGCTGGCATCGTCCTTGTCCCAGATACGGGCCCTCAGGGTGAGCAGGTCCACCACGCCGCGGAAGTTGCTTTCCGCGCCGATCGGGAGCTGCAGCGGCACAACCCGCACGCCCAGGCGCTCCTCCATCATGGCCACCACACGGTGGAAATCGGCACCCACACGGTCGAGCTTGTTGATGAAGGCGATGCGGGGCACACGGTACTTGTCAGCCAGTCGCCAGTTGGTCTCGGTCTGCGGCTCAACGCCAGCGACGCCGTCGAATACGACGACTGCGCCATCGAGCACGCGCAGCGAGCGGTTCACCTCGATGTTGAAATCGATGTGGCCGGGCGTGTCGATCAGGTTGAGCTGCGTGCCTTTCCAGTGCACGGTGACGGCCGCGCTGTTGATGGTGATGCCGCGCTGCTGCTCTTGCGGGTCGAAGTCCATCTGGGCGGTACCGTCGTGCACTTCGCCAATGCGGTGGCTTTCGCCGGTATAGAAGAGGATGCGTTCGGTGGTCGTGGTCTTGCCCGCGTCGACGTGGGCGATGACACCGATATTGCGCAGTTGCGCGTTGCTGTTGTGGTTGCGTGAGTTCTTGGTCATGGCGAATCAATCTTTCTTGCGGCTGCACTCGGTCCTGCGAGCAGCTGCCGCCTGGTTGGCTGTTTGCCAGCCCAGGCGAGATGGATTCGCCTTCAGGCTAGCGTTGAATGTGTTGTGTGCTGTCGCCGAAGCCCGGGCGCACGGAACTCAAGCTCCGGCGGTCGCGAATCGTGGCAATCAACTTGTCGTAGGTACGCATAGAGGTAGGGAGGAAGCAGGTCTGAAAACAAAAAACCCCGGAGGTGGAGCCTGCCGGGGTTTTGGGGACCGGAAGGCGCAAAGCCCTCCGACACGCGATCGAGGGGCGCAACTAGGTGGCGAGCAATGCCTTGATCACGTTGGTGAGAATTTTCATAGGGGTGAATTATCCTCCTCGCGCAAAAAGCGTGCAAGCGGCACGCCTACGCATGTCAGGAACAGGCTGGATGCAGTCGCTCAACTTTTGCGCACAAATGACCGCTGATGAACACAGCATTCACTGCAAGGTGCTTTGACTGAAGTAGTGGTCTGCACCTAAAGGCCACTGGATTAGAGACTGGTCGAAGGCTTTGAACTATTCACTTGGTGATTCACGCGGCTCATTTCAAGCATTGCCCCACTCCTTGGGCTCCCATACCTTGTCACCGTTAGACAAACTCAATAGGGTCAGCGTGTAACCATAGTTTTCACAAACGAGCTTCATTTCCTTGGCGACGGCGTCGCGATGTGCGTGCTTAAACCAAGTGTTCAAGCTGATTGGGTCACCACTGCGGTTGGACGCAATCGTCTCATCGGCGGCGAGGGACCCTGGAGGAAGCTCAACTACGCGGCCTTTGGTTCTGTAAAACGCGCCATTGGCTCTGGCCTTGTCGGACGAGATCGCCCAATCCATGAACCCATCCCTCGACAAGATGAGGACGGCGCATTGTTCCGTTGAGCGTATCCAACGCAGCGCGGCTGCGGTCAAGGACACGCCGAACTTGCTTGAGGCGTCGGAAAGAATGTCGAAGTCAATATCCGAAGTCGAAGTGCACGCACGGAACTGCTTCATGGGCATCAGCAGGTTTGATGCGAAGTCATCGGCCTCTGCTTCGATCGACCTCATTTCGGGCCCCCAGTGCACCATGTCTGCCTGAGAGCATTCAAATTCCTGCTGTGCAAGGCGGTGGACAAGGTAGTGCCCAAGTTCATGGGCTTGGGTGAACCGAATCCGTCCTTCAGACGTCATGTTGCGGTTGTACAGAAGCGCCCAGCCTTGATCCTCAACGTGAAAGAGGCCACCTTCAAATGACGGGATGTCCGCCGCCACGACTTTGAAGATGGGATCTGGCCATTTGAGCTCCTTGCCTACATGAAGCGCAAGCTGCTCGACATCGATAGGAAATCGCTGTAAGCCGGCTGCCGCAGCAGCGTCAAGCCAATGCGTGAGCCGTATCGCGGCGGTCGCGGGCGTGAAAGTCGCCTCGGTCATGTCAGGACTTTTTCAGCACGTCCAGGATCTGCCGTAGCTTTTCCTTAGCTTCAGGTTCCAGTTTGGAGTAGCTGCGGAAGAACTCCTTGTCCTTGTTGGATTCCTGCGGCGTATCCACCGTGTCGTCCAGGAAGAAGGACACATCCTGTCCAAGCACGTCCGCTATCGCCTGCAGCTTCTCTGCTGACGGCTTCTGGGATTCACGGTTCTCCAGCTCCCAGAGGTAGCTCTTGCTCAGCCCGGCTCTACGGGCTGCCTCTTCAAGCGTTAGGTTCACCTTCGGCGAAGTCCGGCACGCTCGAAGTTTCTCGCCAAGTTTTGACGCCATCTTGCGCTCTCTTTCTAGACAGCCTTCAATTATATCGCTACTCCGAACTTTCCATAAGCAAATCCCGATCAAAATTGCGCCTTCAAAAGTTCGCTATACCGAACTTCCTGTTATGCTGTGCCGTGGTTCGATTCCTGGGGTAATGAATGAGCACGCCGATGGTTGGAGGTTTGACCGATGACGAGTTGGCCGCGGCCTTGCGCGCCCGAGCGGCGGCGGGAGAGCCTCATGTCCGGGTGATTGCCAACAAATTCAGCGCCCGGATGCTCACAGCCGCGACTGCGTCGCCTGCTGCCTGGAGTGATCTGGGCGTTGGGGACATCGGTCCAGGTGCGCTGAAGGCGTTGGAGGCGGCTGCTAAGCCGCAGCAAGTCCAATGGATCGAGACCTCCGAATCGGATGTGGGTGAGGTGGACCACGTTGCGTCAGGCCCAGTCATTCGGGCTGTTCCCGCCCAGATGCGTGCTTGGTGCAAGGAGCGAAACAAGATCACAGGAACGTCCTGCCGCCATGGGGAGGTGGATACCGCAACGCGCTTTGAAGTTGCATCGCTGGCCAGCTGGCGGTGCCAGTTCGATGGTTGCGGAGAGGACCTGCGCCATCACTTTGTGCCAGGGGCCACGGGGAACTACAGCTACTTCGCGCACATCGTGGCCTCGTCGGCCGACGGTCCTCGTGGGGACAAGGTGAAGTCACCGCTTCTGGCGAATGCCCCGTCGAACATCATGCTGATGTGCGACAAATGCCACCGCCTGATCGACCGCGTAGCTCCGAAGCGATACAGCGCTGACTATCTCAACGAGATGCGTCAGCGCAACGTCGATGAAGTTCGTCGGCTGCTGAACACGCTTCGCTACCCGGCAGCCCAGATGCTGGTCATCGGCGGCAACATCGAAGGGCAGTCATTCGCTTTTGATGAGCGGATCGCGGAAGAGGCCATGTGGTTGCGTCAGCTGCGCACCGGAGGGGTGCGTGCTGAATGGTTCGCGCGCAATGGTCCGCATCTCGGTGCATCGAACTCGGATGGCTACTGGCTGAGCCTGTTCCAACTGCTCAAGAATGACAGGCCGAGATTGGCGGGTCTGCTGGACGGGACGGTGTACGGTGGTGCGCCACGACCGCCGCTCGCGGTCTTTCCTGTGCATGGCACCTCGGTCTTGGTCCTGTCGGGGCGGCTCATCGGAGACTCCAGCAGTGCCCACATTTTCCAGTTTCATCGCGATCAAGTGAGCGGCCAACGCGGTGGACAGTGGACTTGGCCAGAGGCAGAGCCAGTACCAGCCAATGATAAATTCAAGGTTCGGGTTCACCGTCATGCCAACGGCGGTGAAGCCGAGGCATGCCTGCGGATCAATTTGACTGCAGCGGTCCCTGCGTCCGATTTGCCTGCACACTTGTTTTCCGATGGGAAACACGAAGTGCCGACGATTGAGATCACGGTTGACAGTCCGAATCACCGTGTCATGGGGCACCCCGCCGATCTTGATCTGTTTGGACGCGCTGTCGACCAGGCGCTGCAGAAGCTCCAGGATGAATGGCGGGTGTCAAAAGTACATCTGGTGCTGATCGCGCCAGTGTCTGCTTGTTGCCGTGTTGGGCAAAAGATGCAAGCCCGTCACCACGCCGAGTTCATCCTGTACGAACGCAAGCCCAGCACTACGCCCGGTGCGCGCGGTGAGTTTGCCAAGACGATTGCGATTTCTCCCACCGAGGTGACCCTGCTGTCGACCGGCGAGTCCCTTTCCATCTCGTAGACAAGGTCGGCACAAAGGTACTTCATCATGACTGCGAACCCGCCAAACAACATTACGTTCACCACTCGCTTGCAGAAGTCTTTGGGCATGACGCGAGATGCCGGCCGTTGGGAGCAACTCATCATGTCCTTGCTTCGGCGACTTGAGCTCGACAAGGTCGATCGCGCCAAGGCCATCAAGCAATACGAGCTCTTGGCAGATGACATCGCCACCAAGCTGGACATTCCGCGCCATAACGTTGATGTCTATTCGCAGGGGTCGATGCGCACACAGACCACCATCCGCCCTCGAGGCAATGCGAAGTTTGATATCGACATCATGGTGGAGCTGTCCGGGCCGAAGTACAACAACCCGGACTCAGAAGCGATGTTTGAAGAGTTTGGGAAAGCCCTTGAGGGCAACGAAGAGTTTACCGGTGCCCCAGATCCACGGCGTCGTTGCTGGCGATTGCAGTACCCGGGAGAGGCGTTCTATTTCGACGTGACGCCGGCAGTGGCGGACATGTACAAAACCTATGGCGCAGGCCTGCGGGTAAGAGACCCCGATACAGTCTGGAGTCCGTCGAATCCGAAGGAGTTTGCTGACTGGTTTTGCGAACGCGCCGACCTGCGGTTTGAATTTCAGCAAGAAGCAGTGTTGTCTTCGGTGGTCGAGGCCCGTAAGTCAGTCGACCCTCTTCCCAGCGCCCCTGTTGGGATAGACGACATCCTGCGTCGAGCCGTCCAGTTGATGAAGCTGCATCGTGACAACTTCTACTTCTACGCGAGCCCAGATCAGAAAGACACGATGCCGATCTCGGTCATCATCGTGACCCTGGCGACCCAAGCGTTTGAGAACATCTGGCGAACCAGGCGTCACAGCTTCAATTCGCCTATTGAGGTGGTGCTTGCCATCGTGGAGGAGATGCCCGACTACATCAAGCGTGATGCAGCAGGTCGCTTCTATGTGGAAAACCCGAAGCTTTCCACGGAGAATTTCGCGGATCGTTGGAATAGTGATCAAGGGGCCCGTGCACGCGAATTCAAGCGTTGGCACAAGCAACTGGAGACGCACCTCGAGGCACTGCTCACAGATGAGTATTCCAGGAGCGCTGAAGAGAAGCTGCGCGGCGTGTTCGGGCAAGCCGGGGTTGATGCGTGGCGCGACAGTCTCGGCAGTTCGACCGAGTCCACGCCGCTGCTCAAGAGCTTGGTTGTGGCATCCGGGGGGCAGGTGGCCAATCCAAATGTTGCAACGCCCGTCAGCCATCGCACCAACACGTTGGCGTAAGGGGGTCAAGGTGCCGACCATGCCATTATTTTTAGCCGCGATCGGCATGGTCACGGCGTGGTTTGACGGACTCGGGCCCAGCGCAGCAACGCGATGCCCGGACAAGGAGTCGGAGCAGCGTTGTCGCGTCTGGCGTTTGGCAGAAGGTGCGCCGGTACTGAATGGCGCCGCGCCACTGCTGGTGCTTCAGCACGATTTTCCGCTCACGCCTGCCCGCATCGAATTGGACCGGAAGTTCTGTTTGCAGCTGCCCCACATCGAGGTAGATGGCCATTTCTGCCACGGTGTCGAATTCGACTCGGCAGACGTCGCCGCCCCGGTGGCGGCAGTCGGTCGTGTTTTGGCCAGGTTTTCCGACTTCCTCGATCGATGCGCCGATCCAGGTTGGGTAGAGGCTGAATTCAGTCGGGAACGTCAAGATTACTGGGCCCGCTATGCGGCTGGGGCCAAAGTACCAGCCAGCTATCGCACGGTAGAGCTATTGCTGGATGCCGATGTGAGAATTGATGAACCACAGGAGGCTGCCGCGCTTTCTCTTGGGGACGGTAGGGCCCTCGCCACGACGTCTACGACGGAGCCGGAGCGTGTGGCAAAGGCCAGAGCATGGCCATTGGGCGGCATCATTCGTGGCGGCGCGCTGGTGATGAAGCTGCCTACTGCCGAACGATGGACGCCCAGTGTTTGGCCGAGGAGTTTTCATGATCTTGATGAGCTTCTTTCGCAGCTCAGTGATTCCGCGGGAAAGCTGCAGAATTGGTACCTGGCGCGCCGTTGGCCGAACAAGGCGCCCGTGTTCGTGGTGCTCTTGCAGGGCCCGGCCGTGTACGGATGGCGGATAGTGCCGCCGCAGGTCGCACGTCAAGTCGAGCCGGCCCTTGTGCCCATCGACGTCACCCGTGTTGACAGGCAATGGAGCCTGTCCCGAGATCATCGGGCTGAGGGTTTGGCTCATCTTGCCGCCAAGAAGGTGGTGGTATTTGGAAGTGGCTCGCTGGGTGCGCCGTTGATCGAACTCTTGGCACGTGCAGGCGTCGGCTCCCTTGAGGTAGTGGATCCCCAAACATTCGAGCCTGAAAATATCTCGCGCCATGTGCTCGGTGCGCCACACATAGGCTTTGGGAAAGCTGCATCACTATGCGCTCGATTGCGGCAGGCCATCCCAGGGGCGCAACTCGACGCTTTCGGTGAAAAAGCCATGCAGTGGTGCGCCAAGGCGGATCAACGGCAGCTGCCGGATCTCATCGTGGATTGCACGGGCGAGCGCTCCGTAAGGATTGGCACTTCATTGCTTCGGGAGCATGTGCTGAAAGACGTCCCAGTGATGATGGCATGGATGGAGCCATTTGGCGCAGCCGCTCATGCAGTTTTGATTTCTGGTAGTGATGTGTGGCCTGCTTCGGACCCCGCCGATACAGCGGTCAATGTCGCGACTTGGCCAGATGACGTGCAGGTTGATCTTCCAGGATGTGGCCAGGGCTTCCATCCGTATGGTGTTGCCGACGCCTGGGCAGCTGCAGGCATGGTGTCTGAGCGCGTACTGCAAGTTCTGAACGGCGAACATGTGTCCTCTGGGGTATGGTCCATGATTCGTCATGAAAGCTACTTCAATAGCATGTCACCTTCCGCGACTTTCAATCGTCCCCCTCCGGTTCCCGTGGGGGTAGATTCGGTCATTGAGCATCGCCCGTTGGCAGAGATACTGCAACGTGCCTGAGCCGCTAGTGAAGTTTGCACTCCCGGGCGCGGAATGGAGTCTTAAGTTTGACGAAACCGCAGTCTCGATGCTGCAGAGGAGGATGCAGCGCTGGTCACGTTCAAAAGAGTCCGTGGGTCAGCTCTTCACAAATGACCTCACGGCGTCAACCATCGTGATCTCAAAAGTCACCTCGCTCAAGGCGCGGCGTGCGTCTTGGGCAAGCGTGGCGTTCGATCCTATCGAGGCGATGCGGCAACGACAGGATTTGCTTCAGGAGGGTTTGTATTGCATTGGCCTTTGGCATACCCACCCTGAGGCGATGCCCACCCCCTCCGGCACAGATGAGAGACTTGCGGCAGATCATGCGCGGGCTGCTATTTCTGTTTTGAACGGGTTCGCTTTTGTGATTGTCGGAAATCGACCCTTCCCAGAAGGGTGGTATGTTGGGTTTCACGACACGGTTCGTTTTCTTAAAGCAGAATTTTCTCGTTCGTGATGATTTCTTGATGCGTGAACAACTCTACGAACAGGCCCAATGAACAGCCCTCTGGAATGCATTATTTTTCAAGGAGCCCTAGTCTACGGTGCTGTTCATCAATTGTTTGCTCTCAACATGCATCTGGGGCAGGTACTTCACATCCAAGTGAAAGTAGTCTGGCTCGTAGCTCTTATAGGCCTTGTAGGCCAACACAGGCTGCTGGGGCTTGAGGGCATTTGAGGTTGCCCGCTCCATGGCGGCGCAGGCAGTAATGCGCGGCAATCGAGTCATTCGATATCGCATAGGTTCGCCTAACTACGCGGCTGGGCGGGTCCGTGCAGTCACTGCGACCTTGACCTTCCGTTGGCTGAGCATTATGGAATCTCAGGGACTGGTGCGACGCGACGTGAAAATTCGACTTTGCGGTCAGCAGATGACCGCGCTCCTTTGCACGCAGCTCTGGCAACGACACGTCCCGATCGCCTAGGCAGGTCATCGGGACGATCGGCAAGATCCCCCAAAGCACGCCGCACGTTACGACTTCATCCCTCATTCGATCAAATTGAGGACGTTTCGGGCAATAGCCCGGAACAGCGGCGTCACATCTGCGGCATGCCGCGGGGCGGCTTGAGCATGTGATTACAAAGGGTTCGCAATACTGGCCCTACAGATCTCCAATCTCGAAGTGCTTCAACTATCAAGATGATTTGCCGTAAGCTTGCAATGAAGAGGGGGAATCCTATGAATTCAAATGCTAGGCGTCGCCGCAAAGATGGTTTCTTGGCTGCCTATACCGTCGATGAAGACTACCAGCAGAAGCCCGACTTAGCGAGTGGCCGACCCGGCGTCGTTGGAGGACGAGATCCCGACGGCAACCCTGTCCTCATCCGCGAGTGGCGCAGGAATGCCAAAGCACCCGATGGCGACTTGGAACAGATCTGGCGCCACGAGCTGAGGCAGTTGCACCGTTTGGCCGGCTATCCGGGTTCTGCGTCCTGCATTGCGCATCTTCACGATGCAGGGTTCGACAACAAAGGCTTTTATCTAGTCATCGCGCCCGGTCAGAGACAGCCGCTCGCATCCTTGCTCCAGAACGTGCCCGCTGACCACTGGCTGCGCCAGCCTCGCAGCACGACAAACCGATTGCGTGTGTGGGCCAATTTAAGGCTGCTCGCCCACGGATTGGAGACACTGCACGCACAGGGGATGCTCCATCGCAGCGTGGATGCTTGGTCGGTGCTCACCGCTGGAGGCGCAGAGCCGGATTTCCAGCTCACGGGGTTTGAATGGACGATGCGTATCGCCAGCGTGGAAGGTGTGTCAAGCCGCAGCACGGTGGCGGGTGCAACCCGGTCCTTCGATTCGTTCTCGCAGGATTGGATCGATTTCGGACTTCTCGCTACCGACCTTCTAGGGGCCAAGCGCGCGCGCGTTCTCGACCCAGCGATCGCCCCATTCCAGATCGCGGAACATTTGACACTTGAAGAGGCACGACTGCTACGGCTCATCGTCCAACTGAATCCCAAACAGCCGCTCGATGGAGATGCAATCGCCACAAGGATTGACGGCGTACTAGGGACATTGAAAGCGGAGGCGGCCAACCGCAGAGCCAAGCTTCATCTCGCGCTCCGCATTGGGCCTGGCAGCCGGTTGGGCGAGCGTATCCGCCACGCTTCCAGACTCGACATCGAAATGGACGATCTCCGGGCGCAGCTCCAATTTGTCAGGGACGATCTGGCCAGTGAGCCGCTGCTGCTCTGCGTTCGACTACAAGATAGCTCGGAAGAGTTTCGCCTTGTGTTGCGCGGCAAGCACCTCCTGTACCGCCTGCAGGAATTCCGCGCGCCCAAGACCATGGCTCTCAGCTGGGACTTCGCCTACTGCGAAGCCGTGGATACCACTGCCCCAGCCCCAGTCAATCTGCTCAACCAACGAAGGCTGCAGCCGGAATCGCTAGAGATACTGGGACTGCGAGATGCGTCCGACTTGTTTCCACGCATTCGTGGAAAGCTTATGTCCTGGGATGAGGTGCGACAGGACTTCGGCAAGCAGAATGTACCGCTCTCCCCCGAGCAGACGGCTCACAGAGCTCTCACGCTGCTCCAGTTACTGGAAGCGGTCTACGCTGCAGCTGATGCTTACGCTGTGGAGCTCCAGCCCTTGCCAGGCGACCTGCGCGAATCCACAGAGCATGGCCGCGACCGCCTTTGCGTTCAACTTCGGTCGGATCCAGAGAGATCTGCTCTTTCTACCGCTTTAGACCTCAAACCACCCTCCGATCGATTCTTGAAACGACTGGAAGCCGACGGGCTCGGTTCCGAGGAGTGGATCCTCGCAGATGGACACTCGCTCGGCGAAAGAGATCCGACGGACACCGATTGGACTTTTCGACAGGTCGTCCAGCGGCCAGGTCGTCCAGACGTATTTCTATTCGACGGCCCCGATGCAATCCCGTTCCTTAACGACCCTGTCCTGGTTCCCGCGTCGGTCGGCCGGGACGTGCAGTTTCGTCGTCGGCTCAAGGCACTCAAGGCGTTGAAGAACCATCACGAGTTGCTGCAGATGATCGTGGATCCCCGACACCACGTGTTAGATAGTCACGACTCGGTAGTCGAGGATGATGCATTCGCGAAGCTGGACGAGCCAAAGCAGTTGGCGTTGAAGCAACTCACATCCACTTTGCCCTTCTTCCTCGTGCAAGGTCCTCCAGGGGTGGGAAAGACCCGCCTTGTGCGGGATCTCGTGACGCGACGGTTCGCTGACGAACCGACCTCCCGCTTGCTTCTGACTGCCCAAAGCAATGCAGCAATCGACCATCTGATGGACGAGCTGGCTGGTGTCCTGAGAGCAAATGACCCTTCTGGTCCGCTCGTCGTTCGGTCCAGCAAGCGCGATGCCATTGAGGCTCCCAGCCAGTTCGACATTAGAGAACAGACCCGTCGGCTGGTTCGGCGACTTGCAGCCAGCCCACTTTCCAAGGAAGTTCCGCTGAGGCTGCAGCAGTCCCTTTCAGATCTCGCGAAGGCTGCAAATCCTGCCCAGGGCGCTGGAAGCAGGACTGCTGCGGTCGCTGGCAGAGGCTCAGAACAGTCGCTTCGAGCCTTTGAGGGCGTCGTCGCACGCGCGGCGAATGTGGTCTTCGCGACGACCAACTCGGGAGAGTTGGAGCGTTTGATCGACGAACGCGGACAGTTCGACTGGGCCATCGTAGAGGAAGCTGCCAAGGCAACGGGAAGTGAGCTCATATCTCCTTTGCTTCTCTCGCATCGCAGGCTCATGATCGGCGACCATAAACAGCTTCCAGCGTTTGCGTCCGACCAACTGAAACAGTTGCTCGCGCAACCCGAGCGGATTCACGAAGCGATGAAGCTCGGAGAAGAGTTTGTTGGTAGGTCCATCAGGGATGTAACGACAGAGGAATTGTTAGAGGACGTCGCTGAGGACAAATCACAGCTACCTGCTCTTTGCTCCGAGGCCTTGCGGCTTCTCACCTTCTTCGAGTCTGCGATTGAAGCTGAGTTCAGGCGACAGGCCAAAGGCCGGGGCGGGCGCCCGATCGCTCAAAAATTGACTGCGCAGCACCGCATGCACCCTTCGATCGCAGAACTCGTCTCCGGCTGCTTCTATGGAGACCTCAGAACCGATCCGATGTGTGAAAAGCGTTTCGCCGTCGAACCGAGGCCGTTTGCCTCAGTAGATGAAAGCCGACTTCCCCTGGCTCCAATCGTGGTAATCGACATGCCCTATGTCCAGACGACGCAGAACCAGAAGCAAGGCGATCAGTACCCAGCCTGGCACAACCCAGCGGAAGTGCGCGCCGCTATCGAAGTTCTAAGTCTATTGAGGAGCGTTCAACAGGACGCCGAGGAAGCGCCAACGCTGGCAATCCTCTCTCCGTATGGTCGACAACGCCGCATAATCGACGAAACCATCAGCGAAGAACTGAATAAGAAGCTTAGCTGCCTTAGGGGGTTTCGTTCGCCCTCCTCTAACGGCCAGTGGTGCCACACAGTAGACTCGTTTCAGGGCAGCGAGGCAGATATTGTTGTGGTCTCGCTCGTGCGCAACAACCACCACTCAACGGTGCAGAGCGCACTCGGCTTCCTGAGCGATGCCAGGCGAATGAACGTCCTGCTGAGCCGCGCGAAGTGGCAGCTCGTACTGATCACTAGCACGGAGTTCCTGAGGGAAGTTTTGCAAGCGGTTCGAGGCAAGCCGGACGAGAACCGTGTTGAGTTCTTGAAAAAGCTACTTGAGGGCCTCGACAACGGACAAAACAAGGGTGACGTCAAACGCGTTCCCGTCCAAACCTTGCTCGGGAGTCGCAAATGAGTGTCGTGCGCGTCGCTATCCCCTTGCTCAAGGGAAAGCGCAAGTTTTTCCTCGAGAAAGGAAGGCCTTGGAGCCTTGCTGAACACGTTCTCCTCGCGGCACTGATAAATAAGCCGAGGACCGTTGGCGAGCTCGCCGTAGCCGGCGATGTTCCGCAGCGGCTTGTGTTAGAGGCGCTCATTCGGCTGATGCGTGCAGGTTGGGTCACGTTGCAGCAGGAGAGCCAGGGCGTCGTCTTCAGTGCGACCGCGGCTGGCCGCAGCGTTGTGGGAGACGAAGAGCTTCCAAAGTTGGCCAAGAGCACAAGCCGCTGGATGAACTTCGTCATCGACAAGATAACCGGAACACTTTATCGAAGCCGCGAGATGCCCTTCTTGGAGCAGCGTATCGTCGAGAGGCGCGCCGCTCGTGAGCGACTGGTCTGGCTGAGGCCGCGCGACCTCGACGCCTTTGACGACACTGCCGGCGTTCTCGCAACACTTTTCGAGGACGACGAGAAGTTTCTCGGAATCGAGCCCTCTGCGGAGAAGATGGTCAATCGCTTTGCGATCGCTACGGTCCGGGGGACGAGCGTCGAGGGACTACCTCCGCGTGCACCAGCCGAGCTCATCGAGCTCGTCAAGCGGGCAGCGCGCAACGCTCCGCCAGAGCCAATGGCCAAGAACTCACCCCATCATGACACGGGGCGTCAGGTCTCGTTTGTAGATAGGCCTGCGCCACGTTCCATAGATGCCATATACAGACCCGAGGACCTGATTCTCGGCGGAGCGATGCATGAAAGTGTGCTCCACGAGGCCATCAGGAAGGCCAAGCACAGGATCATTATCCATTCGACGTTCATCTCCGAGCAAGGATTCGCGCTCGTGCAAGCTCCGCTTATCGCAGCTGCAAAGCGTGGGGCGGTTATCGACGTCCTGTGGGGAGAAGACGAGAACAAGACGGATGCGGTGACCACGGCCAAGACCATAGCGAAGGTTCGCGCGAGCATTGAGGCTGAGGGGCTGAGCTTAAGTATCCGCGTTCATCCTTTCTCTACGCGATCTCATGCGAAGATCCTTGTATGCGACGATGGGAGATCCGAGCGTCTTTCCGCAACCGTCGGTTCCTGCAACTGGCTCTCGTCTGGATTCCAGAACTACGAAGCGTCTATACGCTTCAGCGACCCCCGAGTTGTCTCGGCTATTCTCGAGCAGGTCGCAGACCTTACACGGGGCGGTGATCGGCATTGGACGGAGCTGACAAGCGAGATGGCCAGACTGGCCTCCGATGCGCGCCTCCAGAAACCACCGACCGGTGTCAAAGCGAAGGTTACTTTGGTGCTTGGTCCGCAGCATGCCCAGTTTGCACGCATTGCTCGAGACGCAGCCCGTCGCCGAATGTTCGTGACGAGTCATCGGATCGGCGCAGCCGCCCGCCCATCTGTCGTCTTGCCCGCCATCACAGCAGTGCGCGAGAATGGTATCGAGGCGCGCGTGTTCTATGGCTTGGCAAGCGAATCGCCGGTTGGTGCGTCAACCTCGCACAACGGTCATCCAGGCTCATCTGTGCTGCCAGTTCTCATGAGCAAGCTGCACGCCAAAATACTTGCCTGGGACGATGACCATGTCCTGATCACTAGCCAGAATTGGCTTTCCGCTGATCCGGGCGAGTCGAATCTTCGACGGGAGATAGGGCTGATGGTGCATTCGAAAGGAATCGCAACCGCAGTCATCGACAACTTCGATGCCGCTAAAGGCGATGCCGGCGCAGCCTCATAGTTAGACAACGTGTAGAGCTAGGACTCAGCAATGTACAAGTACGGAGTTTTTCAAGGTGGCGGCGTCAAGGGCATCGCACTCGTCGGTGCCCTGCAAGTGGTTGAGAGCCGAGGTATTTCGTTCGAGGGCGTTGGCGGGGCATCGGCTGGCGCGATCGTCGCGGCGCTTTACGCGGCCGGTTTTAGCGCCTCAGAGATGCGCTTGATCCTAGAAAATATTCAGTTCGACTCCCTGCTTGATCGCAGCAGTCTGCCTCGCCTCGCCTTGACCAGAACACTGGGGCTCTACAGGGGAAAGCGCTTCCAAGATTGGATCTATAAGCTTCTTGCACAGAAGAACGTTCGATTCTTCAAAGATTGCCCCAAGAAGCTTCGCATTGTTGCAACTAACCTCACTGAGCGGACGCTCGTCGTCTTGGATTCCAATAGCCACCCCTGTCTCGAGGTTGCTGAGGCGATCCGGATGTCGATGAGTATCCCGCTGGTGTTCGAGCCGGTGCACTTAGGCCGGAACTTGATGGTCGACGGCGGCGTGTTGAGCAACTTTCCCTTGTCGTTGTTTGACGGAAATGAGACCCTCGGCTTCAGACTGTGTGCCAAGTCAGCGCCACTCCCGTTCGCTCCGGAGGGATACCGCGACTACCTGCTGGCAATCGTGGGTGCGATGCTGGATGGGCGCGACAATTACGACGTTCAGACAAAGAAGCTGGCAGGCCTAATCGAGATCGACCCGGGACATATCTCGAGCACTCAGTTCAATTTGAACGACAGAGAGAAGGCCGACCTCTACGAACAAGGTGTCTCGGCCGGAAATCGTTTTTTTGTCGAACCGGCCAACATGCACCGCGCGCAGCAGTTTTCCGTCCTTGGCGCCACAGCCAAAATTCATCTGAACGTCCCCGCAGGCATTGACGACGGGACGGAAATCCGCTTCTCCATCTCTGCACTTGTGCGCGTCGAGGTCGATGGACAGTACCTGCTGACCAAGGGCAATCGCATCGACCAGTTTCAACCCGTTGGAGGAGTGCTGAAGACTTACGGCGCCGCGCGCGCGAATCTCGCCAACCTCGGTGTGAAGGCCGACAGTAAGATTCCCATCGATCAGGACAGCCGAGACGACCTTCGAGTCTTCGTTCCCCGGCGGTCCATCGAGGCATTTGTTCAGTGGTACCTGAAGGGCAGCGGCAGGGAATCGTCCCCCTGGCGGGAGTTTAACGAGGAGCTTATAGAAACGGGTATTCTGAGTTCCGGAAACTTCCGAGCCCCCGCGTTCAACTATGTCGGGCGGCGAGTCGAGGGTATCCGTTGGACCAACCACTTTCAGTGCTTTGAAGTGCTGATCGCCGAATTGTTCGAATTGGTGCCGACCCCCAAGCAGATCGATGAACTGAACGCGTTACGTGGCCGAAGTGACTTGCCTGGCATCATGTGGGCAAACCCTGCACTGATTCGCGCCCTCGGATACGACGCGGCCAGCCAGCGACAGGTAACCAGGATCTCCGACCATTCGTCCTGGATCCTGGATGCAGGCATCTGCTGAGACGCTGGCGGTTCGAAAGCGAGTAATCTAGGTCGCCCAGGCACTGCTTTCGGCGGTCGTGGTCAACCCAGGACGTGAGCGGGCAAGCTTGTTTGCTTTCTGGAGCGACGCAGATTGGAATTTCTGCCCAAAGAGAGCTAATTGCCGGTGTTCGCCGGTAACTTCTTTGCCGATCGCCTCCCTTTGAATTTGTGCCGCGTACCTCTGCTACCACCGCGCAATTGCCGTCCTAGGGGACAGTGAATCTACGCAAATATCGCGCCCGGTTGATGTATGGCCGTTGTGTTTGTGTCGTGGGCCAGCCCCGGCAGACACCTAGAGAAGCGTTCGTTGGGTGTGAAGTTCATGTGGACGACGGCTTAGTATTAGAAACCTGCCGAGCAAGTTGGAGCCCCAGCAGGCAGCAATCGCTGAATAGCTGCCGGCCGACTGTTGTCGGACGGCTTCAGTCTGGGCTGAATCATTCGCGACCGGCAGTCAGCGTGACCGCTGCGATCACTGCCGGTCATTCGCCGGCCATCGCGCTGACTGGATATTGATCGCTGCCTACAGTTAGCCGGGACCGTCGCGCACGCCGAGTTCGATGTAGAGTTCGCCAATGAATCCATCGACCTGGGTTGCTCTCCTGAAGCAGGGTATGACGACGATTGGCAACGCTGCTGCCTGGCATTGGTTCGCGTACCACTTCTCTAGACTGCCACCACATCCGCTGGCCAAAAGCATCATTGACGCGTGCGCGGATTGCGAGGCCAAGTTGCCAAGCCTTGGGTCCCAGTTCTTAAAGGATCTGGCTGCGATCTCAGGTCGGGAGAGGTGCCTGCCTGATTTTGAGCAGTTGATTCAGAAGCTGGGGGAGCTACTGGTACTCCGGCAACTGCTGACCATTTCCTGGCCCGAGAATACGACGTTTCAGCATGAGCCTGCTGTGGCTGTTAAGGGGAAGAGGCCCGAGCTTCGGGTTACGACACCGGAGAGAAGCTTCCTTTTCGAGGTGAAGACGCCCGCGCTGCTGGCCCACATTGAGAATCGAAAGACTAACCCGTTTCAAGCGGCAGGACGCGTGTTGCCACAACACCAACTCGCGATGCTCGTGGGCGATGCGGGGTTGACGCTACCCAGAGACAACCCGGTCAAAGATTTCTTGCTCGATGCGGAAAAGAAATTCGCACAATTTAAGGCGGTTCAGGACGAAACCTCCGTGTTGATTATCGTGTGGGACGACTTCATCTACGAGCCAATCACGGTATTGAAGCATGAGCAATGTGGTCTGCTTACGCCCAACTCGTACTGGAAGGATGAAGCGGGCATGGCGGTTAGTTACCCGCACATCGATGCCGTCGTGCTGCTACGGCATCTCAACTATCTGTATAGGGCGACCGGAGACCACGCACTTGAGGAGAGAGCGCATGCCTTGGACTTTGGTGATGAGCATGCGCTGCCCAATGTCTTCATTTCCAACGGAGACCCGGACCTGGTACCGCAGGAAATCCGGCGCGCATTGCGAGCCGTGGACTGGGATGCTCCAGAACTTCAGCACGCAGCCGACTATCGGCCCAAGGATCTAGCAATCTGGATATAGAGCCGAACGTATGCGCCGGCCTGACGGAGAACTGTGAGCACCGAACACACGAACGACCCTGAACGCATCCACAGCAGTCGTTGGCCTGGAAACGGCGAGTGCCGGCTCCCGCTGCACAGCGGACAGATCGATCAGAAAAGTGTAGGCACTAACTTTCATTAATACCCACCTGTCGTACACACACAACAACCAACCCATACGCACCAAACCCAACCACTGCGGTGACTCCATTGATTCGTACGCCAACCGCCTGAGGTCATAGGGAGAGGCTGACCTGCGGATCAGTTGATGAATTCAGAACTGAATGAGAAAAGTTCAGAGTTAGCCGAATCTCGACAGTTAGCCGAATCTCGACAGTGACTGCCAGCTGCGAACCCGTTGCGGCCTCATCCCGCATCCCCCCCTCTTGAAACCCACCCAAAAGCCCTTATGATTAGCACTCGAAGCGGTTGAGTGCTAACAGCTGAGTGTTGACAGCACCGGCCGCTCGCTGAGTTGATGGTGCCCGTCGTGGGCGGTGCACCTGTCGATTGTGAAACCCCTTTTTGCTCTCAGGAGATGCAATGAACCTTCGTCCTCTGCACGATCGCGTGATCGTCAAGCGCCTGGAAAACGAAACCAAGACTGCCTCCGGCATCGTGATTCCCGACAACGCCGCTGAAAAGCCTGATCAAGGCGAAGTGCTGGCCGTCGGCCCCGGCAAGAAGAACGACAAGGGTGAACTGGGCGCCATGGCCGTCAAGGTTGGCGACCGCGTCTTGTTCGGCAAGTACAGCGGCCAGACCGTCAAGGTCGGCGGCGATGAGCTGCTGGTCATGAAGGAAGAAGACCTTTTCGCCGTCGTCGAAAAGTAATTCGCCTCACCCCCGCTCAATTTATTTACTGAATTCGGAGAAATCAACATGGCAGCAAAAGACGTCGTCTTCGGCGGTGAAGCCCGCGCTCGCATGGTCGAGGGTGTGAACATCCTGGCCAACGCAGTCAAAGTGACCCTGGGCCCCAAGGGCCGCAACGTGGTGCTGGAACGCTCGTTCGGCGCCCCGACCGTGACCAAGGACGGTGTGTCCGTGGCCAAGGAAATCGAACTCAAGGACAAGCTGCAGAACATGGGCGCCCAGCTCGTGAAGGAAGTGGCCTCCAAGACCAGCGACAACGCTGGTGACGGCACCACCACCGCCACCGTGCTGGCCCAAGCCATCGTTCGCGAAGGCTCCAAGTACGTGGCCGCCGGCCTGAACCCGATGGACCTGAAGCGCGGTATCGACAAGGCTGTTGCAGCCCTGGTCGAAGAGCTGAAGAAGGCCACCAAGGCCACCACCACCTCCAAGGAAATCGCTCAAGTCGGCTCGATCTCGGCCAACAGCGATGCTTCCATCGGCCAGATCATCGCTGACGCGATGGACAAGGTCGGCAAGGAAGGCGTGATCACCGTGGAAGACGGCAAGTCGCTGAACAACGAACTCGACGTCGTTGAAGGCATGCAGTTCGACCGCGGCTACCTGTCGCCCTACTTCATCAACAACCCGGAAAAGCAAGCCGCTTTGCTGGACAACCCCTTCGTGCTGCTGTTCGACAAGAAGATCAGCAACATCCGCGACCTGCTGCCGACCCTGGAGCAAGTGGCCAAGTCGGGCCGTCCGCTGCTGATCATCGCTGAAGAAGTCGATGGCGAAGCCCTGGCCACCCTGGTGGTGAACACCATCCGCGGCATCCTGAAGGTTGTGGCTGTGAAGGCTCCTGGCTTCGGCGACCGTCGCAAGGCCATGCTGGAAGACATCGCCATCCTGACCGGTGGCAAGGTCATCGCTGAAGAAGTCGGCCTGTCGCTCGAAAAGGTGACCCTGGCTGACCTGGGCCAAGCCAAGCGCATCGAAGTGGGCAAGGAAAACACCACCATCATCGACGGCGCCGGCGCTGCTGCTGACATCGAAGCCCGCGTGAAGCAAATCCGCGTGCAGATCGAAGAAGCCACCAGCGACTACGATCGCGAAAAGCTGCAAGAACGCGTGGCCAAGCTGGCCGGCGGTGTGGCCGTGATCAAGGTGGGTGCTGCCACCGAAGTCGAAATGAAGGAAAAGAAGGCCCGCGTTGAAGACGCCCTGCACGCCACCCGCGCTGCTGTGGAAGAAGGCATCGTGGCCGGTGGTGGCGTGGCTCTGCTGCGCGCCAAGCAAGCTGCTGGCGAGATCAAGGGCGACAACGCCGATCAAGACGCCGGCATCAAGCTGATCCTGAAGGCCATCGAAGCCCCCCTGCGCGAAATCGTGTACAACGCCGGCGGCGAGCCGAGCGTGGTCGTGAACGCCGTGCTGAATGGCAAGGGCAACTACGGCTTCAACGCTGCCAACGACACCTATGGCGACATGATCGAAATGGGTATCCTGGACCCGACCAAGGTGACCCGCACCGCGCTGCAAAACGCCGCATCGGTGGCTTCGCTGCTGTTGACCACCGAGTGCATGGTGGCCGAAGCTCCGAAGGACGAGTCCGGCGCTCCGGCCATGCCGGGCGGCATGGGTGGCATGGGCGACATGGGCATGTAATGCCTGCCTGAGCCTTCCAGCTCCAAACAAAAAGGGCCGCAGTGATGCGGCCCTTTTTTCATGCCTGATCGATCAGGGTTGCTCCACCGATCGGGCTGCGCCATCGGCCCCGCCCCAGCTACGCGCCCGACTGCACCAGCTCGATCGGCAGGCCGTCGGGATCGGCAAAAAAGGTGAAGGTGGCGCCGGTCACCTCATCGGTTCGCAGCGGCTCCACCGCCACGCCCTGCGCCAGCAGGTGCGCCACCCAGGCCGGCAGGTCGGCCACGCGCAAGGCCAGGTGACGCAGGCCGCAGGCTTCGGGCCGAGAAGGCCGCGCAGGTGGAGACGGGAACGAAAACAACTCCAGCTGGCTGCCATCGGGCAGGGCCAGATCGATCTTGTGCGACTGGCGCTCGGCCCGGTACTGCTCATGCAGCACGGGCAGGCCGAGCACGCGGGTGTAGAAGTCGCGCGAGCGCAGCACGTCGCGGCAGATCAGCGCGACGTGGTGCAGGCCCAGCAGAGGCGGTGCGCTCGGGGCGGTCGATGCGGGCGGGACGGTCGGCATGTCAGGCCCGACGCATCTCGCTGGCACCATCGAACCAGTGGGCATGGCCGGGCGCGACCGAGATGCCAACGCGGTCGCCCGGGCGCACCGGGGTCTGGGCGCCGGTGCGCAGGGTCAGCGTGCCTGAAGAGGTGTCGACCACCACATAGGTATCGGGGCCGGTGGGTTCGACCACGCTGACCTCGCCGCGCCAGGGGGAGGCGTCGTCCAGCAGCAGGTGCTCGGGCCGCACGCCCAGCAGCAGCTCCTGCCCTGGCTGAGGGGCATCGACCGGGCCCGCCAGGGGCACCGCAATGCCCAGCATCTCGAAGCTTGCGCCGTGGTGCCGGCCGCGCACCAGGTTCATGGTCGGTGAGCCGATGAAGGTGGCCACATAGGTGTTGGCGGGGTGGTTGTAGATCTCGTCGGGCGTGCCCAGCTGCTGCACCACGCCGCCCTTCATCACGGCGATGCGCGAGCCCAGGGTCATGGCCTCGACCTGATCGTGGGTGACGTACACGCTGGTGATGCCGCTGGTCTGGTGCAGGCGCTTGATCTCGGCGCGCATTTCCACACGCAGCTTGGCGTCCAGGTTGGACAGGGGTTCGTCAAACAGAAACAGCTGCGGCTGCCGGGCCAGGGCCCGGCCCATGGCCACGCGCTGGCGCTGCCCGCCCGAGAGCTGGCTGGGCCGGCGGTCCAGCAGGTGCTCGATCTGCAGCATGGCTGCCACCTGGGCGATGCGGGCCTGGCGCTCGGCCTTGGGGATCTTGCGCATCTCCAGGGCAAAGCCGATGTTGTCGGCCACGCTGAGCGTGGGGTAGAGCGCGTAGCTCTGGAACACCATGGCGATGTCGCGGTCGCGTGGCGGCATGCCCACCACGTTGCGATCGCCGATGCGGATCTCGCCTTCGCTGGGGTCGTCCAGCCCGGCAATGATGTTGAGCAGGGTGGATTTGCCACAGCCCGAGGGGCCCACCAGGATCAGGAACTCACCGGGCTCGACGTGGATGTCGATGCGCTTGAGCACCTCGACACTGTTGTCGCCCCGGCCGTAGCGTTTGTTGATGCCCGAAATTTGCAACGATGAAGCCATTTGCCTTACCTCTCAACCCTTGACCGCGCCGGCCGTGAGCCCGCGCACAAAAAACTTGCCTGCCAGCACGTAGATGGCCATGGTCGGCAGGCCTGCGATGATGGCGGCCGCCATGTCCACGTTGTAGGCCTTGACGCTGCTGGACGTGTTGGCCAGGTTGTTCAGGCCCACCGTGATGGGCTTGGAATCGGTGCCCGAGAACGTGACGCCGAACAGAAAATCGTTCCAGATGTTGGTGAACTGCCAGATCAGCGTGACCATCACGATGGGGGTGGACAGCGGCAGCACGATGCGCCAGAAGATCTGCCAGAAGCTGGCCCCATCGATGCGCGCCGCGTTGACCAGCTCGGCCGGGATGGCGCTGTAGTAGTTGCGGAAGAACAGCGTGGTGCCGGCCAACCCGGCCAGGCAGTGCACCAGGATCAGGCCCCCGATCGAGCTGGAGATGCCCAACCAGCCCAGCACCTGGCTCATGGGCAGCAGCACCACCTGGAAGGGCATGAACACACCGAACAGCAAGAGGCCGAACAAGGTGTCGCTGCCGCGGAACTTCCACAGGCTCAGCACATAGCCGTTCAGGGCGCCCCACACGGTGGAGATCATCACGGCGGGCACGGCCATGCTGACCGAGTTCCAGAAGAAAGGCCGCAAGCCATTGCAGTCGACCCCGGTGCAGGCCTGCGACCAGGCCACGGACCAGGCGTCCCAGTTCAGCGCCTGGGGCCAGGCCAGCAGGTCGCCGGCCCGGATCTCCTCGGCCGTCTTGAGCGAGGTCACCAGCATGGCATACAGCGGCAACAGAAAGAACACGGCGGCGGCCAACAGGGTCAGGTAGACCAGCAGCCGCCCCAGCAGGGGTTTAGCGCTCATGGGGTTTGCTCCGCAATTCGCTGTAGAGGTAGGGAACCACCAGGGCGGCCACGGTGGCCAGCATCATGGTGGCACTGGCGGCGCCCAGGCCGATCTGGCCGCGCGAGAAGGACATGGTGTACATAAAGGTGGCCGGCACATCGCTGGCGTAGCCGGGCCCGCCAGCGGTCAGAGCCATCACCAGATCGAAGCTCTTGATGGCCAGATGCGACAACACCATCAGGGTGCTGAAGAACACCGGGCGCAGCGCCGGCAGCACGATGCGCCAGTAGATGCGGGGCAGCGAGGCACCGTCCACCTGGGCGGCCTTGATGATGCTGTCGTCCACGCCTCGCAGGCCGGCCAGGAACAAGGCCATGGCAAAGCCCGCGCTCTGCCAGATGCCGGCGATCACCACGCAGTAGATGGCCCGGTCGGTGCTGACCAGCCAGTCGAAGGTGAAATGCTCGAAGCCCCAGCCGCGCACCAGCTGCTGCAGGCCCTGCTCGGGGTTGAGCAGCCACTTCCAGGCCGTGCCCGTGACGATGAAGGACAGCGCCATGGGGTAGAGGTAGATGGTGCGCAAGGCGCCTTCGGCGCGGATCTTCTGGTCCAGCAGCACGGCCAGCAGCACGCCGATGGCCAGCGAGCCCAGCACGTAGCCGCCGCCGAAGATGGCCAGGTTCTGCAGCGCCAGCCACCAGCGGTCCATGGCCCAGAGCTTGTCGTACTGCATCAGGCCCACCCACTCGTAGTTGGGCAGCATGCGTGACGCCGACAGGCTGAGCAGGCCGTTCCAGACCATCAGGCCGTAGATGAAGGCAAAGCCCAGCACGAAGGCGGGGGCCACCACCAGACGGGGCAGCCAGTTTTCAAAGGAATTTTTCATGACTCACGGGGCATCGACATGCCAAAGGCCCTTCAAGCAAAAAAGGCGGGAGCACCAGGCGCTCCCGCATCAAAAAGGCGGATCACGCCTTGGAGAACCAACCCGCAGGCCGGGGGGCCGCCACGCAGCGCCCCCCCGGCGGACCCACTTACCACCAGTACTCGACCTGCGCCCCCACCGTGGTGGCACTGCTGCGGCCACCGGCACCGAAGGTGGCGGCATTGGCGGCACCGGCGGCCGTGTTCCAGTTGAAGCGGCTCAGGTAGACGCGGAACTCAGGACGGGTCCAGAACTTGTTGTCGGGCGAGAAGGCCACGGCCAGGGTGCCCTTGTTCAGGTGCTGGGTGGCTTGGCCGTCGATGGCGCGCGAGGTGATGCCCACATCGAGCAGCACTTTCACGTTGCGCGCCACGCCGTAGGACATGCGGCCACCGATCGAGGTGTCCTTGTACTTGGCGGCGTTGTCGGGCTCGACCGTCTGGTAGCTGGCCAGGGCCTGGCCGCCGAAGGCGCCCAGTTGCCAGTCGATCACCTCGGCAATGCGGGTCTGCTTGGCGCCGGCCTGGGCCACGCCGGCGTTGTCCAGGCCGTAGAACTTGCCATCCAGGCCAGCGTGGCCCGTGGAGGTCTGCACGAACAGCGAGTTGTTCATGCCTGGCAGCAGAAAGTCGGCCTGGTTGTGCAGCAGGCCCAGGGCGTTGCCGTTCTGGCCAATGCCGAAGCGCCCGTTGATGGTGGCGCCGGTGAGGGTCAGGCGCCCACCGGGGTTGACCGGCAGATCACGCAGCTGGAAGTTGGCCCGGCGGGCGTTGTTGCTGCTGGCGTTGCTGTTGTCCGACGAACCCTGGGTGTAGACGGCCAGGTTGAGGCGGGCCTTGGAGCCGATGCGGATGCCATCGACACCGGCGCCGTAGTTGTCGCCGTCCTGCATCAGCCAGTTGTCCAGGATGTGGATGTCCTGGATACGGTGGTAGCGCTGGCCGGCCCACAGGGTCAGGTCGGGGGCGAACTCCAGCCCGGTGATGTCGGCATAGACCTGGGCCGTGCCGGTGTTGCCGTTGTAGACCTTGGGCATGTAGTAGGTGCCCCACTTCAGGCCGCCGCCCAGGTCCCACTTCTTGCCGATGCCGAACTCGATGTAGTTGTCGCCTTCGTTGCCCAGGCGGTAATGCTGCAGGTCGCCACCGAGCTGGTACTGGCCTTTTTGCTGGTTGCCCGAGGCCGAGTAGAAGCCGCCGCGGCCGTAGCCGAACAGCTGCACGCCGTTGTCGTCCAGGGTCTTCTTGACCACGGCCTCGATCTGCTGGGTGGTGGCTTCCGACAGCGGGGCCGGGTCGGCCGCCTGGGCGCTCACGCTGCAGGCCAGCAAGGCCGCGGGGGCCAGTTGCCACAGGCGGGCGGAATGCAGGGAAGAGGAATGCTTGCTCATGTCTAGGTCTCCGATTTCAAGAGGTGTTCTGGCCATGCCCGGGCATGGCTTCGCCCGACCGGCTGGCCTTGGCAAAGGCCGCCGGGTCTGTCGGGCAACAAAGGGGGAAAGTAGATGGGGCGAGAGGCGCCCCGGGCGCTTATCGCGTCTTGGCGGCCTGGGCGATCTTCTTCATCGCATCGGCCACGCTGATCTTGTCGTCATTCCAGAATTGGCTGACCACGTCCTTGATGGCGCCTTCGGCAGCCGGAGCCACCGCCATGCCGTGCGCGATGCTGGGCACCAGGCCGCCGGTCTTGGCCGATTCGACAAAGTCTTTCGACGACAGCCTGGCGCAGTCGTCAAACTTGTCCATCTTCATGCCCAGGCGCACCGGGATCGAGCCCTTGTTGAGGTTGAACACCTCCTGGAACTCGGGGCTCATGATGGCCGCGGCCAGATCGCTCTGGGCCTTCTGGGCACTGGCGTCCTTGAGCTTGAACAGGATGAACGAGTCGACGTTGAAGGTGAAGCTGCTGGCCGTGCCCGGGGCGGCGGCGCACATGAAGTCTTTGCCGGGCACCTTGCCTGCGGCCACGAACTCGCCCTTGGCCCAGTCGCCCATCAGCTGGAAGCCGGCCTTGCCCTGGATCAGCAGGGCGGTGGCCAGGTTCCAGTCGCGCCCCGGCGAGCCCGGGTCGGTGTACGACTTGACGCGGCGGAAGGTTTCGAGCGACTTCTTCATGGTGTCGCTGCCCAGGGCTTTGTCATCGAGCTTGACCAGGGCATCCTGGTAGAACTTGGCACCGCCCACGCCCAGCACCACCGATTCGAAGGTGGTGAAGTCCTGCCAGTTCTGGCCGCCGTGGGCCACCGGGATCAGGCCGGCCGCCTTGAGCTTGTCGGCCGCGGCAAAGAACTCGTCCCAGGTCTTGGGCATGGCGGCCACGCCGGCCTTCTTGAGGGCGTCAGAGCTGGCCCACAGCCAGTTCACACGGTGCACGTTGACCGGCGCGGCCACGTAGCTGCCCTTGTACTTCATCACGTCGGCCACGACCTTGGGCAGGGATTCGTCCCACTTCTCGGCCTTGGCCACGCTGTCCATGTTGGCCAGCACGCCTTCTGCGGCCCATTCCTGGATGGCCGGGCCCTTGACCTGGGCCGCCGAGGGCGGGTTGCCCGACACGACGCGGCTCTTGAGCACGGTCATGGCGCTGTCGCCGCCGCCACCGGCCACGGCAAAGTCGCGCCAGGTGTGGCCCTTGGCCTGCATCATTTTCTTGAGTTCGGCGGCCGACTTGGCCTCGCCACCGGAGGTCCAGTAATGCAGGACTTCCACCTCACCGGCCTGTGCCGTCAGTGCGGCGCCGGCAGCCACTGCCAGCGCGGCCAGTTTTGACAACTTGAACATGCCCTCATCTCCTACTTGTAGTGTTGAATCATCGCTCACACGTGGGCGTGTCACTCGCCGCATCGCGTTCATTAATTTAATTAAAATAATGAATGCCCCCATCAGGACTTACCCCTAAACAGCGTCGCACTGGCATCAAAGCATCCTCTGGGGGCGAGCGACAGGCCAGGCAAGCGCCCGCCTCCAGGCGGCGCCTTTGTTATGCTCAAACGATGATCACGATCCTGATCGTTGAAGACGACGAACTCCTGCTCGATGCCCTGACGGGGCAACTCCTGCAATTGGGCTATGCGGTGCGCAGCGCGGGCAGCGTGGCAGAAGCCCAGGCCGTGCTCGGGCGCGAGGGCATTGACGGCATGATTCTCGATCTGGGCCTGCCCGGACAAGACGGCTTGACCCTGCTGCCCTGGGCGCGCAAGAAGCTGAGCGGCCTGCCGGTGCTGATCCTGACCGCGCGTGACGGCCTGGACGACCGCGTGCAGGGGCTGAACGCCGGGGCCGACGACTACATGACCAAGCCCTTCAACATGGTCGAGTTGCAGGCCCGGCTGCAAGCCATGCTGCGCCGGGCCCGGCTGCCGGCCTTCTCGCAAGCCACGGCCGGCGCCACGGGCCACTGGAGCACCGTGGGGCCGCTGCGCATCGACCCGCAGACCCGCGAGGCCACCCTGGCCGACGAAGCCCTGGAGCTGACCCAGCGCGAGTGGGAGCTGCTGGAGCTGCTAGTCAACCGCTGCGGCGAGGTGGTGACCCGTGACGATGTGCTGGCCGCCTGGCGCGCCGTGCCGCCCGAGCCGGGTCAGGCCGCGGCGCCCTTGAACTCGAATGCGCTCGAGGTGTATGTGCACCGGCTGCGCAAAAAGCTGGACCCATCCAACCTGAACATCCGCAACATCCGGGGCCTGGGCTACATGCTGGAAAAGCCCGCGGCCTGAACCGCAGTCCCCCATGGCACGACCACCGCCCCTGCCCGGGGTTTCCCTCAAACGCCAATTGCTGCTGTGGCTGCTGCTGCCTCAGCTGGTGCTGTGGCTGACCGGGGGCGTGCTGGCCTGGCGCGTGGCCCTGGAGAACGGCGAACGCGGCATCGATCAAAGCCTGACCCAGTCGGTCAAGGCCCTGGCGCGCCAGATCAAGCCGATCGGCGACGGCCTGCTGGTGGACTTTCCGAAGGCAGCCCAGGACATCCTGGAGCAGGACCCGGCCGACCGCATCAGCTACATGGTGTCCTCGCCCCCGGGCCGCTTTCTGCTGGGCAATGCCCAGCTGCCGCCGCCCCCGGCCGACAAGGCCCAGGCCGAGCCCGGCGAAGCCGTGCTCTACGCCGGGGTGGTGGACGAGCGCCCGGTGCGCGTGGTGTCGCTGGAGGTGGACTACGGCTCACCGGGCAGCAAGCAGCGCCTGCGCGTGCAGGTGGCCCAAAGCCTGACGGTGCGCGAACGCATCGCCCACGAGTTGCTGGAGAAGATCCTGCTGCCCATGGGCCTGATGGGGCTGGTGCTGAGTGCCTTGGTGTATGCCGGCGTGCTGCGCGGCCTGCGACCGCTGAAGCGGCTGGAGGCAGAGATCGAACTGATCGGCGCCAGCCCGCAACCCGGCCATGCGCCCCTGCCCAGCGGGGCCCTGAGCACCGCCCCCCAGGAGGTGCATTCGCTGGCCAGCACCATCAACCGCCTGCTGGCGGCGGTGGCCAAGGGCCAGGTCAAGGAGAAGCAGTTTCTCAACGACGCCGCCCACCAGCTGCGCACGCCCCTGGCCGGCCTGATCGGGCAGACCGATCTGGCCCTGCACGAGATGCAGGACTCGCCCGCCCGCGAGCGCCTGATCAAAGTGCGTGCCGCCGCCCAGCGCAGTGCGCACCTGGTGCACCAACTGCTGCAACTGGCCCGTTCGGAGACCACAGTGGAACTGCAGCCGCTGGACCTGCCCGGCCTGGCCCGCGAGGTGGCGCGTGACTGGACCGCCCGGGCCCTGGCCGCCGGTGTGGACCTGGGTTACGAGGGCGAGGAGCATTTGAAGCTGCAGGGCAACGCCTTGCTGCTGCGCGAGGCCTTGAGCAACCTGCTGGACAACGCCCTGCATTACGCCGGGCCGGGCAGCATGGTGACGGTGCGGGTGCGGCCACTGACCACCACCCAGGTCGAACTGTCGGTCGAGGACAACGGGCCCGGTGTGCCGGAAGAACAACTCCCCCATCTGCTCCAGCGCTTCTGGCGCGGCAGCGAGAAGGCCGGCGGTTGCGGCCTGGGGCTGGCCATCGTCGAAGAGATTGCCCAGCGCCACCGCGGCCAGGCCTTTGCCCAGGCGCTGCAGCCGCACGGGCTGCAGGTGGGTTTGCGCCTGCCGCTGGACCAGGGCCTGTCAACAGGCCCTTGAGGTTCAGAAGCGCGGCCTGAACTGGCGCAGCAGGCCGGCGGTGGAGGCATCCAGCCCACGCACATCGCCCGTGGCCAGCCGGGGCTGGATGTCTTGCGCCAGCTGCTTGCCCAGCTCGACACCCCATTGGTCAAAGCTGTTGATGCCCCAGACCGAGCCGCTGACAAAGACACGGTGCTCGTACAAGGCCACCAACGCGCCCAGGGTGGTCGGGTCCATGCGCTCCAGCACAAAGAAGGTGCTGGGCCGGTTGCCCGGAAAGTGCCGGTGCCCGCCCGCATCGCTGCGCCCCTGCAACAGGGCCTGGGCCTGGGCCAGGGCATTGGCCACCAGTTGGGCGTGATGGCCCGGCAGGTCGTGCGCGGGCTCGCGCACGGCAATGAACTCAACGGGCACGATGTCGGTGCCCTGGTGGATCATCTGGAAGAAGGCATGCTGGCCATTGGTGCCGGGCTCGCCCCACACCACGGGCGAAGTGCTGTAGCCCAGGCTGCGGCCTTGCAGGTCGACCCGCTTGCCATTGCTCTCCATCTCGAGCTGCTGCAGGTAGGCCGGCAGGCGGCGCAGGCCATGGTGGTAAGGCGCCACGCTGCGGCTGGCAAAGCCGTGGAAGTTGCGGTACCAGACATCGAGCAGGCCCAGGCGCACCGGCAGGTTGCGCTCGAGCGGGGTGTGCGCAAAGTGCAGGTCCATGGCGTGGGCGCCGCCCAGCAGGGCCCGGAAGCCCTCGGCCCCGATGGCGATGGCCAGCGGCAGGCCAATGGCCGACCACATCGAATAGCGCCCGCCCACCCAATCGCGAAAACCGAAGGTGGTACGGATACCGAAGGCCTGGGCGGCCTCCAGGTGGGTGGTGAGGGCCACGAAATGGCGCGCCAGGTCGACCCCGCCCTGCTCGAGGAACCAGCGCCGCGCGCTGTGCGCGTTGGTCATGGTCTCGCGGGTGGTGAAGGTCTTGGAGGCCACCAGGAACAGGGTGTGGGCGGGGTCGATCTGCTCCAGCACCTCGCCCAATTCATCGCCATCGACATTGGAGACAAAATGGAAACGCTTGCCCGGCAGTGCATGCGCCTGCAGGGCCACCACGGCCATCTGCGGCCCCAGGTCAGAGCCACCGATGCCGATGTTGACGATGTCGGTGATCTGCGCGTCGGCGCGCACGCTCTCGGCAAAGGCCAGCATGTCGCGCAGCGTGGCATTGACGTCGGGCATGGCGGCATCGGCCACCGCCCCATGGAACACAGGCAGGGAGCCCCCGTGGCCATCGCGGCAGGCCTGGTTGCGCAGCAGGTGGTGCATGACCGCCCGGCCCTCGGTGCTGTTGATGGCCTCACCGGCCAGCATCGCATCGCGGTGTGCCTCCAGCCCAGTCTCGCGCGCCAGTTGCATCAGCAAGGCCTCGGCCTGGGCATCAATGCGGTTCTTCGAGAGATCGGCGAACACATGCGGCGCGCTCTGGCTGAAGCGCGAGAAGCGATCAGGATCGCGCTCGAAATCGGCTCGGACATCGAAGTGGCGCCCGTGCTGATCGAAGTGCGACAGCAGTTGGGTCCAGGCAGGGGTCTCGTCGCAGCGAAGTCGCTGTTTCATACAGTCCTTGAGTGGGTCGGGTCGAACATCAGGCAACGCGGCGCCAGGCCACGCTGCGGGGGCGTGCCATCTCTCGCGGCCGTCTAGACCGCCAGCATCAACTTTTCAAGTTTGACGGCGTCAGCGGCAAAGGCCCGGATGCCTTCGGCCAGCTTTTCGGTGGCCATGGCATCTTCATTGAGGGCAAAGCGGAAACTGGCTTCGTCGTACTGAATCGGGCTCAGCGGCAGCGATTTGGCGGCTTCGGCATCCAGCGCGCGGACGAGCGGCGCATCGCTGGCGGCCAACTGGGCCAGCAGATCCGGGGCGATGGTGAGCAGATCACAGCCAGCCAGCGCGGTGATCTGGCCCAGGTTGCGGAAGCTGGCCCCCATCACCTCGGTGGCGATGCCGAAATGCTTGTAGTACTCGTAAATCTTGCGCACCGACTGCACGCCCGGGTCGTTGGCACCCGAAGAAGCGGCTTCGTCCCATTGGGCGCCGGCCGACTTCTTGTACCAGTCGTAGATGCGGCCCACGAAGGGGGAGATCAGTTGCACCCGGGCCTGGCCGCAGGCCACGGCCTGGCAGAACGAGAACAGCAGGGTGAGGTTGGTGTGGATGCCCTTGCGCTCCAGTTGGGCGGCGGCCTGGATGCCTTCCCACGTGGCGGCAATCTTGATCAGCACGCGGTCGGTGGGCAGGCCGGCGGCCTGGTAGAGCTCAATGATGCGTTCGGCGCGGGCCACCGTGGCCGCCGTGTCAAAACTCAGGCGGGCATCGACTTCGGTGGAGACCCGCCCAGGGATCAAGGCCAGGATCTCGCGGCCGAAGGCCACCAGCAGGCGGTCCATGATTTCGTCCAGGGGGCGGTCACGGAAATGCTGCACCGTCTGGGCCAGCAGCGGCTGATACTCGGGCTTTTGCACCGCCTTGAGGATCAGCGAAGGGTTGGTCGTGGCATCCTGCGGGCGGAAAGCGCCCAGTTGCTTGAAGTCGCCGGTATCGGCCACCACCGTGGTGAACTGGCGAAGTGCGTCGAGTTGGTTCATGGCATCCTGAAAAAATGATCTTGTTCATGCCCGCAAAGCCGAAATGGTAACTTGATTACATCGACATCTCAATACAAAATACAAGAACTGAAAATTTCCTGGTGTTTTCCGGAAAAAACAAGAAACTCAGTTACGAAACCAAATTACATTACCGAGCCATGCAAAGCACCCCTGACATTGTGAAGCCTGCGAGCTTCGACCTGATCCTGTTTGGCGGCACCGGCGACCTGGCCTGGCGCAAGCTGATGCCCGCCCTGTTCCAGGCGTTCCGGCATGGCTCGCTGCCAGAGGGCGGACGGATCATCGGCGTGGCGCGTGACAAGCTCACAGACGAACAATATCGCAGTCTGATCGAGACACGCTTTCGCGAAGTTGACGGCCCCAAGCAGCCCAACGCCGACGAGTTCGCGCGGTTTGCAGCCATGCTGCACTACGTGCGCATGGACCCGTCCCAACCCGAGGACTACCAGACGCTGGCGAGCACACTGGCCGAGCGCGATGCGGCCACCGTGGTGATGTACGTGGCCACAGCCCCGGCCCTGTTCACCACCGTGGTCGAGCAACTGGCCGCAGCCGGCCTGAACACCCCGCGCACCCGGGTGGTGCTCGAAAAGCCCTTGGGTCACGACCTGGCCTCCAACCGCGCCATCAACGCCGCCGTGGGGCGAGCCTTTGGCGAGCGGCAGATCTTCCGCATCGACCACTACCTGGGCAAGCCCGCGGTGCAAAACCTGTTTGCGCTGCGCTTTGGCAACGCCTTGTTCGAGCCCCTGTGGCGCCGCGAGAACATCGCCAACATCCAGATCACCATCGCCGAAGACCTGGGGGTGGAAAAGCGCGGTCAGTTCTATGACAGCACGGGCGCGCTGCGCGACATGGTGCAGAACCACGCCTTGCAACTGCTGTGCGCCATCGCCATGGAGCCGCCAATCAATGCCCACGCCGATGCGATCCGCGACGAAAAGCTCAAGGTGCTGCGCTCGCTCAAGGCCTGGACGCCCGAGACCCTGACGCAGCACGTGATCCGGGGCCAGTACAGCGCCGGTTCGCGCCACGGTAAAGCCGTTCCGGGCTACCTGGACGAAGCGGGCGTGCCGGCCGACAGCGACACCGAGACCTACGTGGCCTTGCGCACCGAGATCGAGAACTGGCGCTGGGCCGGTGTGCCGTTCTACATCCGAACCGGCAAGCGGCTGGCGGCACGGGAGGCCCACATCACGGTCAACTTCCGACCCACGCCGCACCCGATCTTCAAGGCGCCCATCGGTGCGGCCAACAAGCTGGTGATCAACCTGCAGCCCCGTGACGGGCTGGAACTGCACCTGCTGGCCGAGGGGCGCACCCAACGCAATGCCACCGCCTCCAGCACTGGGGCCACACAAACGCTGGCACCGGTGCAACTCGACCTGGACTTCGACAAGCGCTTCGGCAACGAGCGGGTGGGGGCCTACGAACGCCTGCTGCTTGACGTGATTGATGGCCGACTGAACCTGTTCGTGCGCAGCGACGAGCAAGAGGAAGCCTGGCAATGGGTGCAACCGATCCTGGAACACTGGCAGGCCGGCCAGATGCCGCCGCGCCCCTATGCCGCCGGCACCTGGGGCCCGAGTGCCGCCAGCGCCATGATCGCGCGTGACGGGCATTGCTGGAGCGAAGAGGCCTGACAACGGTTCTGAGCGCCCATGATCCAGCGCAAAAGCCGGCCCACGCAGGGATGGAAGGCGGATTCTTGTTGTACCCTGAACGGTTGACGGCATGAATCTGCTATTTTTTTGCTCCTTGAAAGTCCACCGCCATGCTAGACCGCATCAAAGCCTCCATGTCCTCTCTGGCGCCGGCAGAGCAGCGGGTGGCGCAATTGGTTCTGAGCGACCCACGGGCCTTCGCCAACCTGCCGGTCAGTGAGTTGTCGTACCGCGCCCACGTCAGCAAACCGACGGTGGTGCGCTTTTGCCGCAGCATGGGCTACGACGGGCTGTCGGATTTCAAGCTCAAGCTGGCGGGCAGCGTGAGCGAGGGCGTGCCCTTCATCCACCGCAGCGTGGACGCCGACGACAAGACCAGCGACGTGCTGGTGAAGGTGATCGACAACACCGTGGCGGCCTTTCTGAAGTACCGCAACGACGCCAGCACCACGGCCCTGGAGCGCGCCGCCGAGGCCATTGCCGGCACCTACAAGACGGGGCGCCGCATCGAGTTCTTCGGCGTGGGCAACTCGGGCATCGTGGCGCAGGACGCACAGCACAAGTTCTTCCGCCTGGGCATCACCTCGATTGCCTACAGCGACGGCCACATGCAGGTGATGAGCGCCTCGCTGCTGGGCCCGGGCGACTGTGTGGTGATCATCTCCAACTCGGGCCGCACCCGTGACCTGATGGATGCGGCCGACATTGCGCGCAAGAACGGCGCCACCACCATCGTGATCACGGCCAGCGGCTCGCCACTGGCCTCGGCCGGGCACATCCACCTGGCCGCCGACCACCCCGAGGGCTATGACCGCTACAGCCCCATGGTGTCGCGCCTGCTGCACCTGATGATCATCGACGTGGTGGCCACCTGCGTGGCGCTGCGCATCGGCAGCCCCTTGCAGCCCCTGCTCAAGGAGATGAAGAACAATCTGCGCAACAAGCGTTACGCCTGAGCGCCGATTCACGGAAAGCGGTCTGAGGCCGTCACACGGTCTTCAAGCAGCCGTCATAAACTGGAGCCGCTGGAAGGTCTTCCGGCTCAACGGAGTGTGTGGCGTGGACAACAATTTTCTTCGGTGCATCGGGTCAGGATCAACCCTGGGGTTCAGACAGAAGTCGATCCGGGTGTGGGGGGTGGCCGCACTCACGAGCGCACTGATCAGTGCACTGACTGGCTGCAGCCTGGCACCGACTCAGCACGGCCATGAGCACGATTACCCGGCCGAAGCCGTGACCCAATCGCCCTGGGCCAAGGCCTCGCAGCCTGATGGGCTGCCCCCCCTGCCCTGGCACAACCACCACTTCCCGGGCAAGCAGATCACCCATTTCCAGTACCAGCGCCTGGACGGGCGCGATGCGGTGGAAGCCCAGGCCGATGCCTCGGCCAGCCTGCTGCGCCAGGTGCTGCGGGTGGAGCCTGAGCGTTTGGGGTCGTTGAAGTTTTCCTGGAAGGTGCCGGCCTTGATCACCGACGCCGACATGACCCAGCGCGATGCTGACGACTCGCCGGTGCGCGTGATGCTGGCCTTTGACGGCGACCGCAGCAAGCTGTCCACGCGCAACGCGATGATGTCCGAGCTGGCACGCGCCCTGACGGGCGAAGACCTGCCCTATGCCACCCTGATCTATGTGTGGAGCAACAAGCTGCCGCAGGACAGCACCCTGCACAGCCCGCGCTCAGACCGCATCCGCAAGATCGTGCTCGAATCCGGCCCGGAGCACCTGGGCCAATGGCTGGACTACGAGCGGGATATCCGGGCCGATTACCTGCGCTGCTTCGGCGAGGCCCCGGGCCCCTTGATCGGGGTGGCCCTCATGACCGACACCGACAACACCCGCTCGCACAGCCAGGCCTGGTATGGGCCGGTGCACCTGCAGCTGAAGCCCGCCGCCAAACCCTGAAAACACCCGGTACTGAACATTTCGTTCAGTGAGCGCTCCATGGCTCAGGGGGCGGCATCATAAAGCGCAACAGGGGCCGCCTTGCGTGATGGGATTCCCTGTATCGGCACAGGAATTGCTCTGCTAGCATGTTCATTCAATACACGCTGGTTGTTACCAATTTCTGATGTTCGCCTTCATTCTGCGTCGACTGGCCCAGGCCGTACTGGTGATGATCACCGTGGCCCTGATCGCCTTCATGCTGTTCCAGTTCGTCGGGGATCCGGTGGTGTTCCTGCTGGGGCAGGACGCCACGCCTGACCAGATTCGGGAGTTGCGCACATCTCTGGGGCTGGACCAGTCCTTTGTGGTGCAGTTCTGGCGCTTTCTGCTCAACGCGGCCCAGGGCGAGTTCGGCCTGAGCCTGCGCCAGGGCGCCAAGGTATCGCGCCTGATCGGAGAACGCTTTCCGGCCACCCTGGAGCTGGCGATGGTCGCCGCGGTGCTGGCGGTGGCGGTGGGGGTGCCGATGGGCGTCTATGCAGCCCTGCGCCGTGGCAGCTTCGGCAGCCAGTTGCTGATGACGGTGTCGCTGCTGGGGGTGTCACTGCCCACCTTCCTGATCGGCATCCTGCTGATCCTGGGGTTTTCGGTGGGGCTGGGCTGGTTTCCGAGTTTCGGGCGCGGCGAGACCGTGAGCCTGGGCTGGTGGAGCACCGGCCTGCTGACGGCCGATGGCTGGCACCACCTGGTGCTGCCTTCGATCACCTTGGCGATCTTTCAGCTGACCCTGATCATGCGCCTGGTGCGGGCCGAGATGCTGGAGGTGCTGCGCACCGACTACATCAAGTTTGCGCGCGCCCGCGGCCTGTCCAACCGCACCATCCACTTCGGCCACGCGCTGAAAAACACCCTGGTGCCGGTGATCACCATCACGGGCCTGCAACTGGGCTCGCTGATCGCTTTTTCCATCATCACCGAGACGGTGTTCCAGTGGCCCGGCATGGGCCTGCTGTTCATCCAGGCCGTGACGTTTGCCGACATCCCGGTGATGGCCGCCTACCTGTGCCTGATCGCCCTGATCTTTGTGGTGATCAACCTGGTGGTGGACCTGTTGTACTTTCTGGTTGATCCGCGCCTGCGGACCGGCCGCTCCGGAGGTCATTGATGAAAACCGACACCGGCGTACCGCGCCTGCGTGCCACCGGCCGTGCGTTTGAGCACATTGCCCGCTTCCACCCTGAGCTGACGGCTTTCCGCCGCGACCTGCACGCCCACCCCGAACTGGGCTTTGAAGAGGTCTACACCAGCGCCCGCGTGCGCGAGGCCCTGAAGCTGTGCGGCGTTGACGAGATCCATGAAGGCCTGGGCAAGACCGGCGTGGTGGCCGTGATCCATGGCCAGCGCCGCGACAGCGGCCGCTTGATGGGCTTGCGCGCCGACATGGACGCGCTGCCCATGGCCGAACACAACGACTTTGCCTGGCGCTCCACCAAAAACGGCCTGATGCACGGCTGCGGGCACGATGGCCACACGGCCATGCTGATCGGCGCGGCCCGCTACCTGGCCGAGACCCGGCGCTTCAATGGCACGGCCGTGCTGATCTTCCAGCCCGGCGAAGAGGGCTACGCGGGCGCCAAGGCCATGATCGATGACGGCCTGTTCGAACGTTTTCCGGTCGAGTCGGTGTACGGCATGCACAACTGGCCCGGCATGGCGGCAGGCACCATCGGCATCAACCCCGGCCCCATGATGGCGGCGGCTGACCGCATCACCATCGAGGTCAACGGCCGGGGCGGCCACGGGGCGCACGCCTACCAGACGATCGACCCGGTGCTGGTGGCCGGCCACATCATCACCTCGGTTCAAAGCATCGTGTCGCGCAATGTGCGCGGCATCGACAGCGCGGTGATCAGCCTGTGCGCGCTGCAGGCCGGCGACCTGGGCGCGATGAGCGTGATCCCCTCCAAAGCCACTTTGGTGGGCACGGTGCGCACCTTCTCGCCCGAGGTGCAGGACCTGGTGGAGCGCCGCCTGAACGAGCTGTGCAGCGGCATTGCCATGGGCTTTGGCGCCACGGCCAGCGTGAACTACGAACGCATCTACCCCGCCACCATCAACAGCGAGGCCGAGGCCCGCTTTGCCGGTGACGTGGCCCAGCACCTGGTCGGCAAGGACCATGTGGTGCGCGACCTGGAGCCGAGCATGGGGGCCGAAGACTTCTCCTTCATGCTGCAGGTCAAGCCTGGTGCCTACTTTCGCATCGGGCAGGGCACCTCGCACAGCAGCGGCTACCTGCATAACAACCGCTACGACTTCAATGACGAGATCCTGCCGCTGGGCTCGGCCCTGCATGCCGGCCTGATCGAACAGGGCATGCCGCTGGCGGCTGCCGATTGACGCCTGCCCCCTGATTTCACCCCCCGCAACTGCGTTCCAAGACTCTCTATCCGAGGAGCTCCCGATGAAATTCAATCTTCAAGTCCTGTCGCTGGCCGCCGCCCTGGCCCTGGGGGCCAGTTCCGTGGCTGCCCAGAGCGTGACCATCCGTGTCGCCAACCAGGGGGATTCGCTGTCGATGGACCCGCACTCGCTCAACGAGTCGCTGCAGTTGAGCGTGACCGGCAACGTCTACGAGCCCCTGGTGGGCCGCAACAAGGACCTGAGCCTGGCGCCGATGCTGGCCACGGCCTGGAAGCAGACCTCGCCCACCGTGTGGCGCTTTGAACTGCGCCAGGGCGTGCAGTTTCATGATGGCTCGCCCTTCACGGCGGACGACGTGCTGTTCTCGTTCAAGCGCACCCAGATGGAGGGCTCGGACATGAAGAGCTACACCAACGACTTCAAGGAGGTGCGCAAGATCAACGACCATGTGGTCGAGATCGAGACCAAGACGCCCTTCCCCATCCTGCCCGACGTGGTGTCGCTGGTCTACATCATGAGCAAGAAGTGGTGTGAGGCCAACCAGGCCGTGGGCCCGGTGGACCGCCGCAAGGGCATCGAGAACGCGGCCTCGTTCCGCGCCAACGGCACGGGCCCGTGGCGCCTGCGCGAGCGTCAACCCAATGTGCGCACCACCTTCTCGCGCAATGGCAGCTATTGGGGCAAGAACGAGAGCAACGCCACCGACATCATCTACACCCCCATCGGCAACGATGCCACGCGCGTGGCGGCCCTGCTGTCGGGCGAGGTCGATGTCATGGAACCCGTGCCGGTGCAAGACATCGAGCGCGTGAACAGCAGCCCCAACACCCGCGCCATCACCGGCCCCGAACTGCGCACCATCTTCCTGGGCATGGACCAGAAGCGCGACGAGCTGCTGTACTCCAACGTGAAGGGCAAGAACCCCTTCAAGGACAAGCGTGTGCGCCAGGCCTTCTACCAGGCCATCGACATCGACGGCATCAAGAAGACGGTGATGCGCGGTGCCTCCAACCCCTCGGCCTTGCTGGTGGGCCCCGGCATCAATGGTTTCCAGCCCGACATGAAGCGCCTGCCCTACGACGTGGAAGCCGCCAAGAAGCTGATGGCCGAGGCCGGCTACGCGAGCGGTTTTGAAGTGTCGATGAACTGCCCCAATGACCGGTATGTGAACGACGCCCGCATCTGCCAGGCCGTGGCGGCCAACCTGGCCCGCATCAACGTGAAGATCAATCTGCAGGCCGAGACCAAGGGCACCTACTTCCCGAAGATTCTGCGCCGCGACACCTCGTTCTACATGCTGGGCTGGACGCCCTCCACCTACGACTCGCACAACGCGCTCAATGCGCTGGTGGCCTGTGTGGACGACAAGGGCGCGGGCCAATTCAACCTGGGGGCCTATTGCAACCCCAAGGTCGATGAGCTGACCAAGAAGATCCAGGCCGAGACCGACAAGACCAAGCGCAACGCGATGATCCGCGAGGCCTTTGAGATCCACAACGCCGATGTGGGCCACATCCCGCTGCACCAGCAATCACTGGCCTGGGGCGTGAGCAAGAAGGTGCAGCTGGTGCAACTGGCCGACAACTTCATGCCCTTCAAGTGGATGAGCATTTCCAAGTAATCAGGTCAGCCACCGGTCTTCAGCACCACCCCAGCCCCTTGCACGGGCTGGGGCTCAGAGCGTTAGAACATGAAAAATCCCCTGGCACGCTGGCTTGACAGCGACGTCGGCCACAGCTTCCGGAGTTCTCCGGTGGCCATGGTGGCGGCGCTGATCGCCTTTGTCTGCGTCTTTTGTGCCGCGTTTGCCGGCTGGGTGTCGCCCCACAACCCCTTTGATCTGAGCGCGCTGGAGCTCAGCGATGCCCGGCTCCCGCCGAGCTGGCGCCCCGATGGGGTCTCCAAGTACCTGCTGGGCACCGACGACCAGGGGCGGGACATTTTGTCGGCCGTCATCTATGGCGCCCGGATCTCGTTGGTGGTGGGCATCGCCTCGGTGATGCTGTCAATGGCGCTGGGCGTGGCCCTGGGCCTGTTGTCGGGCTTTCGCGGCGGCTGGATCGACGCCTTGCTGATGCGGCTGTGCGACGTGATGCTGTCGTTTCCACCCATCCTCGTGGCCCTGCTGATCGCCGGTGTGGGCCGGGCACTGTTCCCCAACGCCCACGAGTCGCTGGCTTTCGGGGTGCTGATTCTGTCGATCTCGCTCACAGGCTGGGTGCAGTACGCCCGCACGGTGCGCGGCTCGACCCTGGTCGAGCGCAACAAAGAGTACGTGCAGGCCGCCCGTGTGACGGGTGTGGCACCCTGGCGCATCATGGTGCGCCATGTGCTGCCCAACGTGCTGGGCCCGGTGCTGGTGCTGGCCACCATCCAGGTGGCCACCGCCATCATCACGGAAGCCACGCTGTCGTTTCTCGGGGTGGGTGCCCCGCCCACCTCGCCCTCGCTGGGCACCTTGATCCGTGTCGGCAACGACTATCTTTTCTCTGGCGAATGGTGGATCACCGTCTTTCCCGGTCTGATGCTGGTGCTGATTGCACTGAGCGTGAACCTGCTGGGCGACTGGTTGCGCGACGCGCTGAACCCGCGCCTGCGATGAGCTGGCCAAGGCCGAGGCAAACATGAGTCTTCTACAAGTCAAAGACCTGGTGGTGGAATTCCCCGGGCGGCGCGGCACCTTGCGCGCACTGGACCACGTGTCTTTCGAGATCGCCCCCGGCGAAATTCTGGGCGTGGTGGGCGAATCAGGGGCCGGCAAGTCATTGACCGGCGCCTCCATCATCGGGTTGCTGGAGCCGCCGGGGCGCATTGCATCGGGCCAGATCATCCTGCAGGGCGAACGCATCGACAACCTCAATTTTGACCAGATGCGCAGCATCCGGGGGCGGCGCATTGGGGCCATCTTCCAGGACCCGCTGACCTCGCTGAACCCGCTCTACACCGTAGGGCACCAGCTGATGGAGACCATCCAGGCCCACCTGCCGGTCAGCCATTCAGAAGCCCGCAAGCGAGCCATCGATCTGCTCAAGGACACAGGCATTCCGGCGGCCGAACAGCGCATCGAACACTACCCCCATCAGTTCAGCGGTGGCATGCGGCAACGCGTGGTGATCGCCCTGGCCTTGGCGGCGCAACCCCAGCTGATCGTGGCCGACGAGCCCACCACCGCGCTGGATGTGTCGATCCAGGCCCAGATCATCACCCTGCTCAAGAACATCTGCCATGACCGCGGCGCCGCCGTGATGCTGATCACCCATGACATGGGCGTGATCGCAGAAACCTGCGATCGGGTGGCCGTGATGTATGCCGGCCGCATTGTCGAGACTGGCCCCGTGCACCAGGTCATCAACCACCCGAACCACCCCTACACCGCGGGCCTGATGGCCTCGATCCCGGACATGGCCGTGGATCGCGAGCGTCTTAACCAGATCGACGGGGCGATGCCCCGGTTGAATGCCATTCCCACCGGCTGCGCCTACAACCCGCGCTGCCCTCAGGTGATGGCCCGCTGCCGCACTGAACGCCCCGAACTGATGTCCACCGCAGGCACCCAGGCCGCCTGCTGGCTGCATGCACCGCAAGCGCCCCACGGAGATCCGGCATGAGCAGCCTTCGCCCCCAAACGCCAAGCACCTCAGCACCGCTGGTGCAGGCCCATGACCTCGCCAAGACTTTTGATGTGTCTCCGCCCTGGCTGAATCGGGTGCTGGAAGGCAAGCCCAGGCAATTGTTGAACGCAGTCGACGGCGTGAGCTTTGACATCGAACGCGGTCGTACCTTGGCCCTGGTCGGTGAATCAGGCTGCGGCAAGAGCACCGTGGCCCGCCTGTTGGTGGGGCTGTACGAGCCCACCCGCGGCCACATGACTTTCGACGGGCAGGATGCCCATGCCGAGTTCAAGAAGCCCTCGGGGCGCACGCTGCGCCGGCGCATCCAGATGATTTTCCAGGACCCGTACGCCAGCCTCAACCCGCGCTGGACGGTCGAGGCCATCATTGGGGAGCCCCTGCGGGAACACGGCCTGGTCACCGATGCCGCCGAACTGCGAGAGCGCGTGGGCGGCTTGCTGAAGTCGGTCGGACTCAGCGCCCTGGACATGCCCAAATACCCACACCAGTTCTCCGGCGGGCAACGTCAACGGATCTCGATCGCCCGCGCCCTGGCCACCGAGCCCGAGTTCCTGGTGTGCGATGAGCCGACATCAGCCCTCGACGTGAGCGTGCAGGCCCAGGTGCTGAACATCATGAAAGACCTGCAGCGTGAGCGCGGGCTGACCTACCTGTTCATCTCCCACAACCTGGCCGTGGTGCGCCATGTCAGCGATGAAGTGGGGGTCATGTACCTGGGACGCCTGGTGGAGCGGGCCGACAAGCACACCTTGTTTGCTACGCCGCGCCACCCCTACACCCGCATGCTGCTCGATGCCATTCCAGAGATGCGGCAAACCGGGCGCGCCCGCACCCCTGTGCAGGGTGAGGTCCCCAACCCGCTCAACCCACCGGGTGGCTGCACTTTTCACCCCCGCTGCCCGCATGCCAACGATCGCTGCAAGAGCGAAAGGCCGGCATTGCAAACCCAGGGCGAAGGCCACTGGGTGGCATGCCATGCCGTGGCTGAAAACCGGCTCTAAAAACCAAGTTTGAGAACTGCAGCCGATCAGATCGGCATCGGTGCACCGCACGTCCTCATGTCCTCACGGCATTGGGAGGTGGGGCAACGGCTCCATGCTCCCCCAGCTGGCGCAGCTGGAATGGCGTCAGTTGGCCGAGTCCATGAGAACAAGCATCCAACCCCCTTCAGGTGAAGGCATACGCCTCGATCCTTGCGCCCGATATCGCGCTCAAGCAATAAAAAAACCCCGCTGCGTTGCCGCAGCGGGGTTGATCTCTGATCAGAAGCTGGCTTACGCCAGCCACCAATTAGAAGGAGGTACGCAGACCAACGCTGAAGCCGGTCGACGATTGGTTGACGTTCGAAGCGCCAGCCACAGCGCCGATCGAGCCGGAGCTGAACGAAGCAGCGGTGGAAGCAGCGCCACCCGAGTTGCCCACGCGAGCGAAGATACCGTACACGGCAGTGCGCTTGCTCAGGTTGTAGGTGTAGCCGAAGGACCACTTGTCAGACTTGGCGGAGTCCAGCTTGATGGCGCTGTACTGAGCCAGCACGTTGCCAGCGCCCAGAGGAGCGTTCACACCCAGCGACCAGCCCTTGACGGACTTGTTGTTGCCCAGAGCGCCCAGGTCGTTGTACTTTTGGTTGGTGATCGTGCCCATGACCTTGGCCACGCCGAAGTCGTACGAAGCGCCCAGGTTGGTGTCGGTGTAATCGCCGTGGGTGGCAGCAAAGCCAGCCAGGGTGGTGGTTTGGGTGCCAGCAGCGAAGTTGGTCTTGCCGTAAGCGCCAGCAACGTCCAGCGGGCCTTGAGCGTAACCAACGCGGAAGCCGACGTAACGACCGTTGTCTTGGGTGTTGACGGTGCCAGCGTAGCCGGTAGCGGTTTCGGTGTTAGCACGGTTGCCGAAGGCGTAGGTGCCTTGGCCGTAGAAGCCGCCCAGGTTGCCCGGCAGGAAGTAGCCGATGCCGTTCGAAGCACGAACGCCAGTGCCCGAGCTCAGAGTGTAGTTGGCCAGGGTAGCGCCGACGCTGTTAGCACCGAACGGGTCAAACACAGCGGTGTTCCAGAACGAAGGCACGTAGTCACGGCCAACGCGCAGTTCACCGAAGTTGCCCGACAGGCTGACGGTCGAACGACGGTTGAAGGTCAGGCCACCGGCGGCGGTGGTGGTGGATTGGTTGTTGGCGGTGGTGCCAGAAGAACCGATGCCCGAAGCGGGGTTCAGAGCGGCTTCCAGGTGGAAGGAAGCAGCCAGACCGCCACCGAGGTCTTCGGTGCCCTTGAAGCCCAGACGGCTGGAGCTGTTAGCCGAGGGGGAGATGCCGGAGATGCGGCCAGCTTGGGTCTTGACGTTTTCGTAGCCCAGGTCCAGAACGCCGAACAGGGTCACAGAAGATTGAGCCATAGCGGCGCCGGAAGCAGCCAGCACTGCCAGTGCAATCAGGGATTTTTTCATTGCGAGTTTCTCCAAGGTTAAACATAGGGCGCCGGTTCGAAGAACCGCAGGGTGCTGCCACAACTGCGATCCGCCGGTTCCCCGGGCCAACCTCCTTGATGGAAGTTCTCGCTATTGCAACAGACGTGCGGCATCCACGCAAAGGAAATAACCCCCAAACCGGCCCAGTCTGGCGATTTCGTTGCACCTGTGCAACAAAACTGCGAAGCCCATTCCTGCTCAGGATCAAACACCGGGACCCCTCGAAAGACTAAACTTCAGGCCCGAATTGCCGACAACACTGGGACGTCCTGATACCTCAGGCCGACACTATCCATGGATCGTTTCCTCAGCACCGCAGACGCGGTATTGCGCACGCTGTATGCCAAGCATCACAGCGCCACCCCCCACCCGGCCCGTGCAGAGGACCGCAGCCCCGAACGCCCGGAAGACAAGGCCCTGTCTGCAGCCTTGATGCGGGTGAACCACGTCGGAGAAGTCTGCGCCCAGGCCCTTTACACCGCACAGGCGGCCTCCACGCGCAACCCGGCGCTGAAGGCCCATTTCGAACGCGCGGCTCATGAAGAGACCGACCACCTGGCCTGGACAAAACAGCGCCTGGACGAGTTGGGCGACCGCGTGAGCATCCTGAACCCGCTCTGGTACGCCGGCGCATTCACCCTGGGACTGGTGGCGGGGCGCATCAGCGATGCGGTGAGCCTGGGGTTCGTGGTTGAAACCGAGAAACAGGTGGCCGAACACCTGCAAAGCCATCTGGACCGCCTGCCCGCCGACGACGAGGCATCGCGTGCCATCGTGGCCCAGATGAAGGTGGACGAAGAACGCCATGCCCACGAAGCCCAGATGGCGGGCGCTGCGGAACTACCGCCGCCGGCCAAGGCACTGATGCGCCTGGCCGCCAAGGTGATGACCCGCACCGCCCACTACATCTGAGCGGGCGCTGCAGCGGGGCTCAGACCTCGACGAGGTCGAACCCGGTGGTGATTTCGGCGGTCTTGCCCAGCATGATGCTGGCCGAGCAGTATTTGTCGTGGCTCATGGCGATGGCCCGCTCGACCGCCGCAGCAGGAATGCCCCGACCGGTCACCGTGAACTGCATGTGGATCTTGGTGAACACCTTGGGATCGGTGTCGGCGCGCTCGCTGCTGAGCTTGACCGAGCAACCGCGTACATCGTGGCGACCGCGCTTGAGGATCAGCACCACGTCATAAGCCGTGCACCCACCGGTGCCCGCCAGCACCATTTCCATGGGGCGTGGGGCCAGGTTCTGGCCACCGTTCTCGGGCTTGGCCGCATCCGGCGCGCCATCCATGACCACGGCGTGGCCGCTGCCGGTTTCCGCCACAAAGCCCATGCCTGAGCGCGTGCCTGCCGCGCCGGTCCAACTCACTGTGCATTCCATCCGATCACCTCATCAAATCAGCTAATACAGGATCAATCTCGCTACTAGTTCTGTGCCCGCAGCAAGTTGATACAAATTCCTTGTTGCATCGCAACAAATTATCGCTACACTTCCTACATCGCGTAACGAACTCTGTTCTTCACGCACCGATTGTCTCCTCCACCTCCTCCTTTGGTGGATTTAGCCCCGAGTCTCACGACTCGGGGCTTTTTTCTTGGTGCCCTATGATCTGGGCCCGCCCGGGGGCTTTCCTGACGTCAGATGCGGCCAGTCTGAGGCCCCGCGCGATCTACACTCTCAAGCGCCATGACCGTCAAAGCACTCAAACCGGCCGATTACCTCAAAAAAATCCTCACTGCTCGCGTCTATGACGTCGCCGTCGAGTCCGCGCTGGAGCCCGCGCGCAACCTCAGCAAGCGTTTGCACAACACCGTGCTGCTCAAGCGCGAAGACCAGCAACCGGTCTTCAGCTTCAAGCTGCGCGGGGCCTACAACAAGATGGCCCACCTCACGCCCGAGCAACTCAAGCGCGGTGTGATTTGCGCCTCCGCCGGCAACCATGCCCAAGGCGTGGCGATGAGCGCCCGCAAACTGGGCACCCGGGCCGTGATTGTGATGCCCACCACCACCCCCCAACTCAAGATCGACGCGGTGCGCGGCCTGGGCGGCGAGGTGGTGCTGCACGGCGACAGCTACTCCGACGCCTACGGCCACTCCGTCGAACTCGAAAAAAAGCAGGGCCTGACCTTTGTTCACCCCTTTGACGATCCCGACGTGATTGCCGGCCAGGGCACCATCGCAATGGAAATCCTGCGCCAGCTGCAAGGCCTGGGTTCGCGGCGCCTCGATGCGGTGTTCGTGGCCATCGGCGGCGGCGGCCTGATCTCGGGCGTGGCCAACTACATCAAGGCGGTTCGCCCCGAGATCAAGGTGATCGGCGTTCAGATGAACGATTCGGACGCCATGATGCAGTCGGTGACCGCCAAGAAGCGCGTCACGCTGCCTGACGTGGGCCTGTTCTCGGACGGCACCGCCGTCAAGCTGGTGGGCGAAGAAACCTACCGTGTGGCCAAGAATCTGGTGGACGACTACATCGCCGTCGACACCGATGCCGTGTGCGCCGCCATCAAGGACATCTTTGTCGACACGCGCAGCATCGTCGAGCCGGCCGGCGCCCTGGCCGTGGCCGCCATCAAGCAGTACGTGGCCACCCACAAGACCAAGGGCGAGACCTACGCCGCCATCCTGTGCGGCGCCAACATGAACTTCGACCGCCTGCGCTTCGTGGCCGAGCGTGCCGAGGTGGGCGAGGAACGCGAGGCCCTGTTTGCCGTCACCATCCCCGAAGAGCGTGGCAGCTTCCGCCGCTTCTGCGAAACCGTGGGCAACCTGCCCGGTGGCCCGCGCAATGTGACGGAATTCAACTACCGCATCAGCGACTCGGCCCGTGCCCACGTGTTTGTGGGGTTGACCACCACCGGCCCCGGCGAATCGACCAAGATCGCCAAGAACTTCAAGAAACAGGGCTTTGAAGCCCTGGACCTGACGCACGACGAGCTGGCCAAGGAGCACATCCGCCACATGGTGGGCGGCCACTCGGCCCTGGCCCAGGACGAGCGCCTGCTGCGCTTTGTCTTCCCCGAGCGCCCAGGGGCCCTGCTGACGTTCCTGAGCCTGATGAAGCCCAACTGGAACATCAGCCTGTTCCACTACCGCAACCAGGGCGCCGACTACGGCCGCATCCTCGTCGGCCTGCAGGTGCCTGCGGCCGATCACAAGGCCTTCGACCGCTTCCTGGCCAGCCTGGGCTACCCCTGCATCGAGGAAACCCAGAACCCGGTCTACCGCATGTTCCTGCAGCAATGAAGCGGCTGCCACGGCACCAGGCATGACGGGATTGCGCCACTGGCTGCTGGCCGTCCAGTTCTTCACCCGCATTCCGGTCACGGGGCGGCTGGCGGACTGGGTGGGCTACAGCCCGGCCATGCTGCGCGCCAGCGCGGCCCATTTCCCCTCCATCGGCTGGCTGGCCGCGGGCTTGGCCGCGGCCACCTGGTGGGCGCTGAGTGCCGCCCTGGGCCCCCAGGCCGGCACGCCCCTGGTGGCCGCCGTGGGGGCCACCCTGGCCACCATCCTGATGACCGGCGGCTTCCATGAAGATGGCCTGGCCGATGTGGCCGACGGCCTGGGCGGCAGCTACGACCGCGAACGGGCACTGGACATCATGAAGGACTCGCGCGTCGGCGCCTTTGGCGCCATGGCACTGCAGCTGGCCCTGCTGGCCAAGGTGGCCCTGCTGGCCTGGCTGGGACACAGCGGCCTGAACAACACCCTGGCCGCCCTGCTGCTGGGGCATGTGCTGTCGCGCTTCTGGCCCCTGATCCTGGTGCGCCAGCTGCCCCATGTGGGCGACACGGCCCGCTCGAAAAGCAAGCCGCTGGCCGACCAGATCAGCACGGGCGCCCTGATGGTGGCCGGGCTGTGGTGCCTGCCCCCCCTGGCGCTGTGCACCTGGGCTTTCGGCCCGGCCTTCGTGGGCGCCGCCCTGCTGGGCAGCGCACTGGCACTGGGTTGGATGTGGCGCCTGTTTGCCCGTCGCCTGCAAGGCTTCACAGGCGACTGCCTGGGGGCCACCCAACAGGTGTGCGAACTGGCCTGCTACCTGGCCCTGGCCTGCGTCCTGGCGCACTCGAGCCTCCGATGAAGCTCTGGCTGGTGCGGCACGCCCGACCCATCGCAGCCGATTCGCTGTGCTACGGCCGGCTGGAGATCGAGGTCGACCCCGCTCAGACCGCCGAACTGGCCACGACGCTCTCACGGCAACTGCCCCAGGGCGCTGGATTGCGCGTATCGCCGCGGCAAAGATGCGAAAAGCTCGCGCAACAATTGTGCAAAGCCCGGCCGGATCTGATAGCCCGCACCGATCCCGATCTGGCCGAAATGGATTTCGGCACCTGGGAAGGCCAGCGCTGGGACGCCCTGGGCGCCGCCGCGCTCGATGCCTGGGTACAGGACTTCGGCCGGCACCGGCCGGGTGGAGGGGAAAGCGTGAACGAGGTGATGCGCCGGGTGGCCCATGCGCTGCAACGCACCCGGGCGGAAACCTCGGCGGAAGGGCATGCGGTATGGCTCACCCACGCTGGGGTGATCCGGGCCGTGCACCTGCTGCTCCAGGGGGTTCAGACCCTGCACGAAGCGAGAGATTGGCCCAGCCACACCATCGGCTACGGCCAGATCGAATGCATTGAACTGGGTCCGCCCAGCCCGGGTCAGGATCAGGCGCCGGTCAAGGCTTCTTGAGCGCCGGCAGCTCCAGCGTCAGCGTGGGCGCGGCATCGCGCGAGGGGCCCAGCAAGGCACGGCGGCGATCCACCGCCAGCAGCACCACGCCGTCTTCCAGCGTGGCCCCCACCCGGTAGGGGTGGGCTGGCTTGCCGTCCACCGAGATCAGGGCGGCGCCCCATTGATGACCATCCGCCACCACACCGATCAGGCTCAGGCGACTGGCCAGCGCGGGCGCCCCGGGCAGCACCGCCACAGGGCCCTGGGTGGCGCCCAGAAAACGGGCCACCGCGGCCGGGTCGGCCTCGAGCGTGGTGCCTGCTGCCACCTCGACCGAGGGCACCGGCGCCGGTTGAGCCAGCCTCAGGCCCCAGAACACGGCCGATGCCGCGGCCAGCGCCCAGACTGTAAAGGACGAGCCGCGGATCACCCAGCGCTGAGCCGGGGACAAGGTCGAAGATGTCATCATGCGCGGATTATGATTCAAGCGATTCCGAGTTCCTCAAGTTCTGCTCCTCCAGCCCAACCGGTGTTTTTGCCCACTTCGCCCATGAACCGATCCCTCAACCACCTTCGCCGTCGCGTCCAGGCCGGCTTCACCCTCATTGAACTGATGGTGGTGCTGGTCATCATCGGCGTGCTGGCCGCGCTGATCGTGCCCAACGTGCTGGACCGGGCCGACGACGCCCGCGCCACCGCGGCGCGCACCGACGTGAACAACCTGGTCCAGGCCCTCAAGCTGTACCGCCTCGACAACCAGCGCTACCCCACGGCCGAACAAGGCCTGCGTGCGTTAATCGCCCGCCCCACCACGGCCCCGGTGCCACCCAACTGGAAGCCCTACCTCGAAAAGCTGCCCAACGACCCCTGGGGCCGTCCTTACCAGTACCTGAACCCGGGTATCAAAGGTGAGATCGACGTGATGTCCTTCGGTGCCGATGGCCAATCCGGTGGCGAGGGCAAAGACGCCGACATCGGCAGCTGGCAGTGAACACCGCCGGGGTGCCTGCCGCAGCACCCTTGCCGACCGCCCCCATGAACACCCTGGCGACCGCAGGGCGCCCGCCACGAGGCTTCACGCTGATCGAGTTGCTGATCGTCATCAGCATCATGGCCCTGGCCAGTGCCGGCGTCTCGATGGCCCTGCGCGACAACAGCCAGACCCAGCTGGAGCGTGAGGCCCAGCGCCTGGCCGCCCTGCTGGACACGGCCCGGGCGCGCTCGCGTGCCAGCGGCGTGGCCGTGCAATGGATGCCCACCCCGCAAGGCTTCACCTTCACCGGCCTGCCCGAGGGCTCGATGCCGCAGCAATGGCTGTCGCCCGGCACCCAGGCCCTGCCCGCGCAGGGCCGCCTGAACCTGGGCCCCGAGCCCGTGATCGGCCCCCAGCAAGTCACCCTGGTCAACAGCGAAGCCCCCGGACGCAGCCTGCGCCTGGCCACCGATGGCCTGCGCCCCTTCACCGTCAGCAGCGAGCCATGAAACCCATCCAGCGCCCCGGCCGGGCCCAGGGCTTCACCCTGATCGAAGTGATGGTGGCCCTGAGCATCGTGGCCATCGCCCTGCTGGCGGGTGCCCAGGCCAGCTCCGCCCTGACACGCAACGCCAGCCGCCAAGTCGACACCCTGCTGGGCCACCTGTGCGCCGAAAACGAACTGGTGAAAACACGCCTGTCGCGCCAGATGCCCAGCGTGGGCGACAGCGACCTGAGCTGCGAACAGGGCGGCCGTGTCCTGCCGGTGCATGTGACCGTGCGCGCCACCCCCAACCCCAGCTTTCGCCGGGTCGATGTGCAGACCTTCAATGAGGACGGCCAGCCCGTGGTCCGACTCTCCACCGTGGTGGGGCGCTATTGACATGAAATACCCCCTGCATCGTCTTTCCCCTCCTGGGAGCAGACACCGCCCCCGGGGCTTCACCCTGGTCGAGCTGCTCATCGCCCTGTCGGTGATGGCCATCATGGCCTTGCTGAGCTGGCAGGGCCTGGACGGCATGATGCGCACCCTGCGCCAGACCGACCAGCACAGCGAGCAGACCCTGGCCCTGCAATCGGGCCTGGGCCAGTGGCAGGCCGACCTGGAATCCCTGGTCGACCTGCCCGACATCACCGCCATCGACTGGGACGGCCGGGTGCTGCGCCTCACCCGCCAGGGCCCACCCAGCCAGCCCGAAGCCACCCTGGTGGTGGGCTGGACCCTGCGCAACCCGGGCGCTGGTGGCCAATGGCTGCGCTGGCAGTCGCCCCCGCTCAGCACCCGGGGCGACTGGCAGAACGCCTGGCAGATGGCCGCCCTGTGGGGGCAGAACCCCGACCAGACCCAACGCCAGCGCGAGGTGCTCATCACCCCCGCCAACGACTGGCAGATCTTCTATTACCGGCAGGACGCCTGGACCAACCCCATGTCCAGCGATGCCAGCACCAACCCAGGCGGCAACACAGGCACCCCACCCACCCCGGATGGCAAGGCGGCGGATGGCCGAGGCGACAGCAAACTGCCCCAGGGCGTGCGCCTGGTCATCACGCTGGCCCCGGGCCAGGCCGTGTCGGGGCGCATCACGCGCGACTGGGTGCGCCCCATCCTGGGCGGAGACAAGTCATGAGCCTGCGCCACCAGCCCCCCAGCCCCCTCCACAACTTGGCGGCACGGCAGCGCGGCGCTGCCCTGCTGGCCGCCATGCTCACCGTCACCCTGGTCGCCACCCTGGCCGCGGGCGCCTTGTGGCAGCAATGGCGCGCCGTCGAGGTGGAAAGTGCCGAGCGCGCCCGCGTGCAATCCAGCTGGATCCTGACCGGGGCGCTCGACTGGTCGCGCCTGATCCTGCGCGAAGATGCCCGCAGCGGCGGCCCCGACACCTTGTCCGAGCCCTGGGCCATCCCGCTGCAAGAAGCGCGGCTGTCCAGCTTCCTGGCCGCCGACCAGAGCAACACGGCCAGCGACGACAAGGACCTCACCGAGGCTTTTCTGTCGGGCGCCATCACCGACCAGCAAGGCCGCCTCAACCTGCAGAACCTGATCAACAACAAGCAGCTCAGCGAATCGGCGCACCGCGCCACCAGCAAGCTGTTTGACCTGCTGGGCCTGCCCGAAGCCCAGCTCACCACCCTGGAGCAGAACCTGCTGCTGGCCCAGAAAGCCCAGGAAACCAGCGCCCCCCTGCCCGCCCAGCGGCTCGACCAGTTGCTCACCTACGGCCTCAGCGCCAGCACCCTGGCCCGGCTGCGCCCCTATGTGACCCTGCTGCCCGAGCGCACCCCGGTCAACCTCAACACCGCGCCCGCCGAGGTGATCTACGCCAGCGTGCGCACCCTGGACATGGCCACCGCACAACGCGTGGTCACGCAACGCACCCGCACCCCCTTCAAGGCCATCAGCGATGCCGGCGCCCTGATGGGCGATGCCGTCAGCCAGCTCAGCGAGGCCGAGCACAGCATCAGCAGCCGCTATTTCGAGGTGCTGGGCCGCCTGCGCCTGGGCGACACCCGGGTGCAGGAGCGCTCTCTGGTGCGCCGCACCAACATGGAGGTTCAAACCCTGTGGCGCGAACGCGGTCAATTCGATACCGTGGCGTCCAACCCGACGCCACCCTGAACCCACCGGCACGGCCCGAGCGGCTGCCGCCGAACCTTCACATCTCCTCTCTACAATGGGCCGCCACAATCTCCCATGAGCACCCTGATCGTCTACCTGCCCGATGGCGCACCTGGCGCCAGCACCGAATGGGCCTACCTCCTCACGCCCGATGGCCGCACCGTGCTGCAGCAGGGCACGGCCACGGCCGCCCTGCTGCCTCAACCCACGCGGCCGGTCGAGGTGGTGGCCGTGGTGCCACTGCATCAGCTCTCGTGGCAGCCCGTCGAGCTGCCGCGCGGCACCGGCCCGGGCAGTGCGCGCCTGCAGGCGGTGCTGGAGGGTTTGCTTGAAGAACGCTTGCTGGATGAACCCCAGCAATTGCACCTGGCGCTGGGCCCGGCGCCCGAGGCTGGCCGCCCGCAATGGGTGGCCGTGTGCAACCGGGCCTGGCTGGGCGCGGCCCTGCAGGCCCTCGAAGCCGCGGGCCGCAGTGTGACCCGCATCGTCCCCGAACTCTGGCCCGCCGCCCACGCCGAGGCCACCCCGGTGCTGCGCGCCGTGCAGGCGGCCAACCCCGACGAACATGGCCCACGCTGGGTGCTGACCGGGCTGGACGCCAGCAGCCCCGTCATCAGCTGGCCCCTGCTGGGGCTCGTCGACAGCCCGCAACCCGTCTTGCCTCCCCTGCCCGAAGGCACCCGGCTGTGCGCCGAACCGGCCCTGGCCCAGCAAGCCGAAGCCGTGCTGGGCCAGGCCGTCACCTTGGAGCCACCGGCCACGCGTTGGCTCGAGGCCGCGGCCGGCCCCTGGGAGCTGGCCCAGCAAAGCTTTGCCAGCAGCCAGCGCAACCGCATCACCCGCCAGGGCGTGCGCGCCCTGCAGGCCGTCTGGCAAGCCCCCGCCTGGCGCCCGCTGCGCTGGGGGGTGGCGGCCCTGCTGCTGGCCCAGTTGGCCGGCTTGAATGCCTGGGCCTGGAAGGAAAGCCAGAACCTGCGCCAGCGCGAAGCCGACATCCGCCAGACCCTGACCCGCACCTTTCCCTCGGTCACCGTGGTGGTCGATGCCCCGGTGCAGATGGCCCGCGAGGTCAGCGCCCTGCGCCAGGCCGCCGGCCAGGCCGCCGGCAACGACTTTGAAACCCTGATCGCCGCCCTGGCCCTGGCCCTGCCCCCCGGGCGCCAGGCCAGCCACATCGACTATGCCAACGGCGAACTGCGCCTGCGCGGCCTCAACCTGGGCGCCGAAGAAACCGAGCAGACCCGCGAACGCCTGCGCCAGCGCGGCTATGGCGGCCAGCCTGAAGGCGAGCAATGGATCGTCCGCCAGGAGGCCCGCCCATGACCCCCCAAACCCTGAAAAAAGCCCTGCAGCAACGCTGGCAGACCCTGGCCCCGCGCGAACGCCAGGCCCTGATCGCCGCCGCCCTGGTGCTGGCAGGGGCCCTGTTCTGGTGGGTGGGTCTGGCCCCGGCCCTGCGCACCCTGCGCAGCACCGAAGCCCGCCAGCAGGGGCTGGACGCCCAATGGCAGCAGATGCAGAGCCTGCAAAGCCAGGCCCGCGAACTGCAGCAGCAGACCCGGCTGTCGCGCCAGGAGGCCCTGCAGGCGCTGGAGTCCAGCGTGCGCCAGCGCCTGGGCACGGGCGGCCAGCTCACGGTGCAGGGCGAACGCGCCACCCTGGTGCTCAAGGCCGTGCCCGCCACCGCCTTGGCGCAGTGGTTGAGCCAGGCCCGGGCCAATGCCCGCGTGCTGCCCGCCGAGGTGCGCCTGAGCCGCAGCAATGGGGCCACCAACGCCCCCGCCAACGCCAACAACAACGGCGCACCCGCCGGCAAACCAGCCCCCACCGTGGCCGAACCCGCCTGGGACGGCAGCCTGGTACTCGCCCTGCCCCCGGCCTGAGCGCCTGCTGCTTCAGTTCCCATGCGCCTTCGCCCACCACTGACGCCCACCACTGCCCGCCCCCGCCGGGCCGGGGCCCCGGCGCGCACCCCCTCCCCCGGCCGGCGCTGGGCCTGGGCCGGTGCCCTGTGCGGCGCCCTGCTCAGTGCCGTGCTGGGCGCGCCGGCGCGCTGGCTGGCCGACGCCGTGCAACAGCTCAGCCATGACCAGGTGCAACTGCTGCTGCCCCGTGGCACGGTCTGGAACGGCTCGGCGCAGCTGGTGCTGACCGGCGGCAGCGGCAGCCAGGACCGCAGCACCCTGCCCGGGCGCCTGCAATGGCAGCTTCAGCCCTCGCTGCAGGGGCTGGGCCTGTCGCTCAGCCTGCCCTGTTGCACCGAGCCCACCCTGCAGATCCGGCTCAGCCCGAACTGGGGAGGCGCCACGGTGCAGGTGCAAGACCACCACTCCCACTGGCCGGCCGCACTGCTCAACGGCCTGGGCACGCCCTTCAACACCTTGCAGGTGCAGGGCCGGCTTGAGCTGGCCAGCCAGGGCCTGCAGCTGCAATGGATCGCAGGGCGCGCCCACCTCGACGGTCAGCTGCAGATCGAGGCCCGCGACGTCTCCTCGCGCCTGTCCACCCTCAAGCCAATGGGCAGCTACCACGTCACCCTGCAAGGCGGCGACAGCCCCACCCTGCAGTTGAACACCCTGGAGGGCAGCCTGCTGCTCGAAGGCCAGGGCCAGTGGGTGGGTTCGCGCCTGCGCTTCGAAGGCGCGGCCCAGGCGGCCCCCGAGCACGAAGCGGCACTGGACAATCTGCTGAACATCATCGGGCGGCGCCGCGGCGCGCGCTCCATCATCACCTTGGGCTCTTGACATGACACACCCGACCCGCACCGTCGTTCGACTGGCCTGCCTCTCGCTGGCCACCAGCATCCTGCTGGGCGCCGTGCCCGCCGTGGCGCAAAACACAGCCTCGCCCAAACCCGGCGAGCCCGTGACCCTGAACTTCACCAACGCCGAGATCGAAGGCGTGGCCCGCACCCTGGGCGTGATCACCGGGCGCAACCTGGTGATCGACCCCCGGGTCAAGGGCACCCTCACCCTGACCAGCGAAAAGCCGGTCTCGCCCGCCGTGGCCTGGGAGCAGTTCCTGGCCACGCTGCGCCTGCAGGGCTTCACCGTGGTCGAGGCCAGCGGCCTGTACAAGGTGGTGCCCGAGGCCGAGGCCAAGCTGCAGGGCGGCCCCGTGACCATCTCCAGCAGCGAGACCGACAAGCGCAGCCCCGCAGGCAGCCAGATCGTGACCCAGATCTTCCGGCTCAACTACGAGACCGCCAACAACCTGGTGCCCGTGCTGCGCCCCCTGATCAGCCCGAACAACACCATCAACGTCAACCCCGGCAACAACTCGATCATCATCACCGACTACGCCGACAACCTGCAGCGGCTGGCACGCATCATCGCCTCGATGGATGTGCCCAACGCCAGCGATGTCGACGTGATCCCGCTGCGCCACGCCCTGGCCAGCGACCTGGTGGTGCTGGTCAACCGCCTGATCGACCCGGGCAGCGGTGCCGCCGGTGCAGCCGCGCAGGGCCAGGCCGACACCTCGTTCAAGACCACGCTGCTGGCCGAACCGCGCAGCAACAGCCTGATCCTGCGCGCCGCCAACCCGGCCCGGGCCGCGCTGGTGCGCTCGCTGGTGGCCAAGCTGGACCAGCCCAACGCCAGCGGTGGCGCCTCCGGCAACATCCATGTGGTCTACCTGAAGAACGCCGACGCCACCAAGCTGGCCACCACCTTGCGCGCCGCCCTGGTGGCCGCCAGCGGCGGTGCCGGCAACACCGGCTCGCTGACCGGCAGCACGGGCACCAACCTGTCCAGCAGCAACCTGGGCACACCGGGCAGCACCACAGGCAGCACGACCACGGGCAGCACCAGCGGCCTGGGCGGCGGTGTTTCCAGCAGCTTCGGCAACAGCGCCCAACCCTCCACCGGCGGTCAGATCCAGGCCGACCCGGCCACCAACTCGCTGATCATCTCGGCCCCCGAGCCGCAGTACCGGCAGCTGCGCGAGGTCATCGACCGGCTCGACGGCCGCCGTGCCCAGGTGCTGGTGGAAAGCCTGATCGTCGAGGTCAACGCCAACAAGGTCGCCCAGTTCGGCGTGCAGTGGCAAGGCCTGCTGGGCAGTGCCGGCGGCACCGTGGGCCTGCTGGGCACCAACTCCAGCGCCGCGGGCGCCAACCTGCTGAGCCTGTCCACCAGCGCCCTGGGCTCGGTACTGCCGGGCAACGGCTTCAACTTCGGCATCGGCAGCAAGATCAACGGGCAGTATGTGCTGGGCTTCCTGGCCCAGTTCCTCGAGAACAACGGCGACGGCAACGTGCTCTCCACCCCCAACCTGCTGACCCTGGACAACGAAGAAGCCAAGATCGTGATCGGCCAGAACGTGCCCTTCGTGACCGGCACTTACACCAGCACCAACAACAGCACCAGCACCGTCAACCCGTTCCAGACCGTGGAGCGCAAGGACGTGGGCTTGACGCTGCGGGTGAAGCCGCAGATCAGCGAAAACGGCACCGTCAAGATGGCCATCTACCAGGAGGTGTCGAGCATCGACGCGTCGACCAAAAAGGACACCAACGGCCCCACCACCAACAAGCGCTCCATCGAATCGAACGTGCTGGTCGACGACGGCTCCATCGTGGTGCTGGGCGGCCTGATGCAGGACGAATACTCCGGCTCGGCCGACAAGGTGCCCCTGATGGGCGACCTGCCCGTGGTGGGCAACCTGTTCAAGAGCGAAAACCGCACGCGCAAAAAGACCAACCTGATGGTCTTCCTGCGCCCGGTGGTGGTGCGTGACGCGGCCGATGCCGACGCCATCACGGCCGGCCGCTACGACAGCCTGCGCGGCGTGCAGCAGACCGTGCAACCCACGCCCAACGCCATGCTGCCCAGCGTGACCGGCGCGCCGGTGCTGCCAGCCCTGACCGGCAAGGAAACAGCCAAGGGAACCGCCAGGGACAGCGCCAAAGAGGGCGCCCAGGCCCCGGCCAACAACCTCACCACCGACACCCTGCCCGTCACCGACAAGAAGCCCTGACCCCCGCCATGCGCTACCCCTTGCCCTACGCTTTTGCGCGCACCTTCCAGCTGCTGCTGGAGGACGACGGCCAACGTTGCACCCTGGTGCGCTCCGGCAACTCCGACGAGGCAGCCTGCACCGAGGTGATGCGACGCCATGCCGTGCACGCCTTGCAAAGGCTGGAGCCGCAGGCACTGGCCCAGCGCATCTCGGCGGCCTACGCCCAGGGCGAATCGAGTGCCGCCAGCGTGGTCAGCGAGGTCGAATCCGATGCCGACCTGTCGCGCATCATGCAAGAGCTGCCCGCGGTGGAAGACCTGCTGGAGACCTCGGACGATGCGCCCATCATCCGCATGCTCAATGCCTTGCTGACCCAGGCCGCGCGCGACGGCGCCAGCGACATCCACATCGAGCCCTACGAACGCCACTCCAGCGTGCGCTTCCGGGTGGACGGCACCTTGCGTGAGGTGGTCACGCCCAACCGGGCGCTGCACGCGGCCCTGATCTCACGCCTGAAGATCATGGCCGACCTCGACATCTCCGAAAAACGCCTGCCGCAAGATGGCCGCATCAGCCTGCGCCTGGGCACCCGCGCCATCGATGTGCGCGTGTCCACCCTGCCCAGCGCGCATGGCGAGCGCGCGGTGCTGCGCCTGCTCGACAAGAGCGAAAGCAAGCTCAGCCTCGAATCGGTGGGCATGCAGGGCGAGGTGCTGGCCCGCTTCGAGAAGCTGATCGGCCAGCCGCACGGCATCATCCTGGTGACCGGGCCCACCGGCTCGGGCAAGACCACCACGCTGTACGCCGGCCTGCAACGGCTGGACGCCACGCAGAGCAACATCATGACGGTGGAAGACCCCATCGAATACGAGCTGGCCGGCGTGGGCCAGACCCAGGTCAATGCCAAGATCGACCTGACCTTTGCCAAGGCCTTGCGCGCCATCCTGCGGCAAGACCCGGACGTGATCATGATCGGCGAAATCCGCGACTTCGAGACCGCCCAGATCGCCATCCAGGCCTCGCTCACCGGCCACCTGGTGCTGGCCACCCTGCACACCAACGATGCCGCCAGCGCCATCACCCGCCTGACCGACATGGGGGTCGAGCCCTTCCTGCTGTCGTCCTCGCTGCTGGGCGTGCTGGCCCAGCGCCTGGTGCGCAAATACTGCAGCCATTGCCACGGCGCCGGTTGCGAACACTGCGGCCACACGGGTTACGCCGGCCGCACCGGCGTGTTCGAACTGCTGGTGACCGACGAAGCCATCCGCGCCCAGATCCACGGCCAGGCCGCCGAAGCCGACATCCGCCACGCCGCCCTGGCCTCGGGCATGACGCTGATGCGCGACGACGGCGAACGCCTGATCGCCGCCGGCATCACCTCGCGTGAAGAGGTGTTGCGGGTGACACGGGATTGAGTTGACAAGTACGGGTCGCCAACTAATATAACCAACGTTATAACGAAGGACTGCCATGCACATGCTCAAACTCACCCAGATCGGAAACTCCGTGGGCGTCATCCTGCCCAAGGAGGCGCTTGCCCGTCTGAAATTGGGCAAGGGAGAAAGCGTGTTCCTGACGGAAACCCCGGCGGGCTACACCCTGACGCCCTATGACCCGACACTGGAAGACGAGATTCAGGCCGGACGGGAATTCATGCATGAATTCCGAGACACCTTTCACCAGTTGGCCAAGTGAGCGCCGCCCCGACCTGGCGTTGGATCAGCAAGCAAGCCCTGATCCTTCTGCACGACGAAAGCCTCGTGGAACATGGCGGAGGCAGTGGCTTGAGAGACGAGGGCCTGCTGGACTCGGCTCTGGCCCGGGCCCCCAACCTGGCCCACTATGGTGAACCCGATGTGGCCGCCCTGGCGGCGAGCTACGGAACCGGCCTGGCCAAGAACCATCCCTTTGTGGACGGCAACAAGCGGGCCGCCTTCCTGGCCGTCGGTATGTTTCTCTACCTGAACCGCTACAAACTCACGGCCACCCAGGCCGAAGCCACCGCAGCCATGCTTGCCTTGGCTGGGGGTGACCTGACCGAAGACCAATTTGCTGCCTGGCTTCGACTGCACATCCAGGCGCGACAGCCCTGACCCTCCAGAGCGCCCATTTTCATGCCCGCCTACTCCTTCGAAGCCGTCGACCCCCAAGGCCAGCCCCGCAAAGGCGTGATCGAGGCCGACACGGCCCGTGCCGCCCGCAGCCAGCTGCGGGCCCAATCCCTGGTGCCGCTGTCGGTTGAGCCCGTCAAGGGCAGCCAGGCCGATGCCGATGGGGTGCACCGGCGCGGCCTGTTCGGCAAGCGCGTGTTCAGTTCCACCACGCTGGCGATCTGGACGCGCCAGCTGGCCGGCCTGGTCAGCTCGGGCCTGCCGCTGGAGCGGGCCCTGACCGCGATGGCCGACGAGGCCGACAGCGAGTCGCAACACCACCTGGTGGCCAGCCTGCGTGCCGAGGTCAATGCCGGCGCCTCGTTCGCCCGGGCCCTGGCGCAGCACCCAGGCGAGTTCTCGGACATTTTCACCGCCGTGATCGCCGCCGGCGAGCAAAGCGGCCACCTGGGCATGGTGCTGGAGCGCCTGGCCGATGACCTGGAAGAGCGCCAGGCCCTGCGCAGCAAGCTGATCGGCGCGGCCTTGTACCCGGCCATCGTGACCTGCGTGGCGGTGGTCATCGTGCTGTTTTTGGTGGGCTACGTGGTGCCCCAGGTGGCCAATGTGTTTGCCGGCACCAAGCGCGCCCTGCCCTTGCTGACCCAGATCATGCTGGGCGTGAGCGAGCTGGTGCGCCACTGGGGCTGGCTGATCGGCCTGATGCTGGTGCTGCTGGGCGGGCTGAGCCGCTACCTGCTCACGATCGAGGCCTGGCGCCTGCGCTTTGACGCGGCCTGGCTCGGCCTGCCCCTGGTGGGTAAACTCAGCCGCGGCTACAACGCGGCACGCTTTGCCAGCACCCTGGCCATGCTGGCCGCGGCCGGCGTGCCCATCCTGCGCGCGCTGCAGGCCGCCGCCGAGACCGTGTCCAACCGTGCCATGCGGGCCGACGCCCTGGACGCCCTGGTGCTGGTGCGCGAAGGGGCCCCCTTGGGCTCGGCCCTGGCGCAGAAAAAGCGCTTTCCGGGCCTGGTGGCCATGTTTGCCCGCCTGGGCGAGCAGACGGGCCAGTTGCCGGTGATGCTGCAACGCGCCGCGGTGCAGCTCTCGACCGAGGTGCAGCGCCGCGCCATGCAACTGGCCACCATCCTTGAGCCCTTGCTGATCGTGGGCATGGGCCTGATGGTGATGTTGATCGTGCTGGCCGTGCTGATGCCCATCATCCAGCTCAACCAGTTCGTCAAGTAAGGATTCGGTATGCCGGTTTCGTTGGAGGGGCAATTGGTGGTGGCGATTTCTTCGCGGGCGCTGTTCGACTTCGAGGAAGAGAACCGGATTTTCGAGCAGGGCGATGACCAGGCCTACATGCGGCTGCAGCTGGAGCGGCTGGATCAGCCCGCGCGGCCGGGGGTGGCGTTTTCGCTGGTGCAGAAGCTGCTGGCCTTCAACCAGCCGGGGCGCCAGTTGGTCGAGGTGGTGATGCTGTCGCGCAATGACCCGGTCAGCGGGATGCGGATCTTCCGCTCGGCGCAGGCTGGCGGCATTCCGATGCAGCGCGGCGTGTTCACGCAAGGGCGTGATCCGTTTTGCTACCTGCGGCCGCTGGGGGCGCACCTGTTCCTGTCGGCCAACGAGAGCGACGTGCGCCAGGCGCTGGCCATGGGGTTTCCGGCGGCCCGGGTGCTGACCGAGTCGGTGCAGGCCAGCAACAGCCACCCGACCGAGGTGCGCATCGCCTTTGACGGTGACGCGGTGCTGTTCTCGGACGAGGCCGAGCGTGTCTTTCAGAGCCACGGGCTGGATGCCTTTCAGCAGCACGAGCGCAGCAAGGCCAGCCACCCGCTGCCCGACGGCCCGTTCAAACCCCTGCTGGCCGCGCTGCACCACCTGCAGCAAGCGGGCACGGCGCACATGCGCATCCGCACCGCCCTGGTCACGGCCCGCAGCGCCCCGGCGCACGAGCGCGCCATCCGCACGCTGATGGACTGGAACATCGCGGTGGACGAGGCCATGTTTCTCGGCGGGCTCGAAAAAGGCGGGTTTCTGCGCGAGTTCGAGCCCGACTTCTTCTTTGACGACCAGACAGGCCACGTCAATTCGGCGGCGCGCCATGTGCCCGCCGGGCATGTCAACAGCGGTGTGTCCAACCCACCGCCCGCCGCCTGAACGCCGGCGCCCCGCGGGGTGAAGCCTCTGTAAAGGCCGCGTAACACTGCGAAAAACCGGCCGCCATGGCGAGGCTTCAGGCGTTGAAGTCCGTGCCCTGTGCCACCATCTGTCCCCGACGAAAGGATCAGCATGAGTTCTACTGACCGTTTGCGCGCTCTGGCCGCAGCTTTGAAATCCACCTGGGCCCCCGCTTGCCTGGGCTTGATGTTGTGCCTGGGCCCGCTGGGCGCCAGCGCCGAAACCACAACCACCGCCCAACCCTCGGACGAGCAACCCAGCGAGGGCGAAGCCCTGGCGGCCCGCCAGTTCCGCATGCTCGATTTCAACGGCGACGGCTACCTGTCGCGCGGCGAGGTGGCCTTGTTCCCCAAGCTGGCCAAGGCCTTTGACGCCGCCGATGCCAACCACGACGGCAAGGTGAGTTTCGAGGAAATCCGCGCCTACGCACGCGAAGTGCGCGCCCAGAAAGAGAAGGCCGAAGCCAGCAGCAAGGCCGACACGGGCGCTGCCAAGCCCTGATCCCTGCTGCGCTCAGATCACAGCCCCATCCCGCCAAGCCCAGCGCCCATGCTCCAGCAACTGAAATCCTTCAGCGCCGTCACCGCCCGCGTCTGGGCCTTGTCCCTGCCCTATTTCAAGTCCGAGGAGCGCTGGAAGGCGCGTGGCCTGCTGGCCGCCATCGTGGGCCTGAACCTGGCTGCGGTGTTCATGCTGGTGCAGATCAATGAGTGGAACCGGGTCTTCTACGATGCACTGCAGAACAAGCAGGCCGACGTGTTCTGGCAGCAGCTGGGGCGCTTCGCCGTGCTGGCGGCGGTCTACATCGTGATCGCGGTCTACAAGTTCTACCTCACCCAATGGCTGGAGTTGCAGTGGCGGCGTTGGATGACCCGGCACTACCTGCAGCGCTGGCTGGGCCAGCACCTGTTCTACCGGCTGGAGCTGAGCCGCTTTGCCCGCGCGCATGCCCAAGGCGCAACCTCGCCCGACAACCCCGATCAGCGCATCCAGGAAGACGTGAACCTGTTCACCTCGGCCTCGATCTCGCTCAGCATGGGCCTGCTCAATGCCGCGGTCACGCTGGCCAGTTTCGTGGGCATTCTGTGGGGGCTGTCGGGCAGCTTCGGGTTCTCGTGGCAGGGCAGCGACTACAGCATACCGGGCTTCATGGTCTGGATGGCGGTGCTGTATTGCGTGGCGGGCAGCGTGGCCACGCACTACATCGGCCGGCCCCTGATCGCCTTGAACTTCGGGCAGCAGAAGCTGGAGGCCGACTTCCGCAGCCACATGGGACGGGTGCGCGAGTACAGCGAATCCATCGCGCTGGACCGCGGCGCTGCGGTGGAGAACCAGCAACTGGACCTGCGTTTCTCACACGTCATGCGCAACACCCTGGACCTGATGCGGGCCCAGAAGCGGCTGATCTGGTTCACCACCTTCTTCGGCCAGGCGGCCGTGGTGTTCCCCTTCATCGTCGCGGCGCCCCGTTTCTTCAGCGGCGCCATCCAGTTGGGTGAGCTGATGCAGATTGCCTCGGCCTTTGACCGGGTGCAGGGTTCGCTGAGCTGGCTGGTAGACAACTACGACTCCCTGGCCGGCTGGCGGGCCACCACCGAGCGGCTGGCCAGCTTTGAAGAAAACCTGAATGCCCAGGAGGCACCAACCCAGGGCCTCACAACGCAGACCGGGGAAGGCCTGCGCGTCGACAGGCTGAGCCTGACGCTGCCCGACGGTGCCCCTCTGCTGGCCGCCAGTTCCGCCCAGGTCGCGACGGGGGCTCGGGTGCTGCTGCAAGGCCCCTCGGGCAGCGGCAAATCGTCGCTGTTCCGTGCGCTGGCGGGCTTGTGGCCCTATGCCCAGGGCTCGATCACCCAGCCGGCCGATGTGATGTTCATCCCCCAGAAGCCCTACCTTCCCAACGGCCGCCTGCGCGATGCCCTGGCCTACCCCGAGGTGGCCAGCCGCTATGACGACGCTCAGTTGCGCGAGGCCCTGGCGCAGGCCTTGCTGCCCCACCTGGGTGACGCACTGGACCAGGAAGACGCCTGGAGCCAGAAACTCTCCGGCGGCGAGCAGCAAAGACTGGCCCTGGCCCGGGTGTTCCTGAAACAGCCCGCCTGGGTGATGGCCGACGAAGCCACCAGCGCCCTGGACGAAGCCAGCGAACAACTGATCTACCAGCGACTGCTGGCACTCACCCAACGCCGTGGCGGAGGCCTGGTGTCGATTGCCCACCGACCGGCGCTGGCCGCCTTCCATGACCACCGTTGGCAACTGGAGCCACTGCCCGGGCCAGGCCGGGAGTTCCGGCTGGTCAGCGCAGCCGCCGAGGCCGCTCAGAGCACCCCATAAAAAAACGCAGCCCGAAGGCTGCGTTGAATTGGGGAGAAACTCGCTCGCTCAAACCATCAGAAAGAATGGCGGATACCGACGCCGAAGCTGTTGCCAGTCGACTTGGCGGTGATCTTGTCATTCATGTACACCGCATAGACATCGGTGCGCTTGGACAGGAAGTAGTCGTAACCCAAGCTGGCGGTCTTGCGCGAGGCGCCACCGTCGATCTTGGTCTGGGCATAGGCGGCCAGGAACTTGCCGGCCCCCACCGGAGCGGAAGCGCCGATGGAGGTGGTCTTGGCCTTGGGGGTCAGGTCGTTGTTGGCCTGGCCGTAGGTCAGGAAAGCCTTGGCCACCGAGAAGTCGTACGAGCCACCCAGCATCCAGTCGGTCTTGGTGTTGAGCGGGCTGAAGGTGGTGACGGTGGGGTTGTTCAACTGGTCACGTTCGTAGAACGCAGTCAGTGCCAAGGGGCCGTTGAAGTAGAGGGCGTTGGCGCCGACGTTCTTCTTGCCCGAGTTGCCACCCGTGTCAGCCAGGTTGCTGAACTGGTAGTGCACGTTGCCCGACAGGCCGCCGAACTTGGGCGTGCTGTAGATGATTTCGTTGGACCAACCGGTGTCCGACGGCGTGGTGGCCGTCCAGCCCGTGCCGTTGAACAGGCCCACGTTGGCGTGCAGCACCAGGGGCGAGAAGGTGAAGGAGTCACCGAAGGGGTTGAAGATGACGGTGGGCAGGAAGTTGGGTGCCAGACCGCGGCCGATGGTGACGGCACCGAAATCGCCCGACAGGCCCAGGTTGGCGTCACGCGAGAAGAAGTTGTCGCCCGTGAAACGGCCCGGGGTGCCCGAGTTGATGCGCATGAACGAAGTCAGCGCAAAGTTGGCCTTGAGGCCGCCGCCCAGGTCTTCGGTGCCCTTGAAGCCGACCCACGAGGTGGTCATGCCACCGCTGCCCACTTGCTTGGTGGCGCCAGAGTCACCAGCCATGCGAATGGAACCCGCAAAGCCGTCCATCAGGCCCATGACCTGAACCGAGCTTTGCGCCTGCGCGCCACCGGCCACAGCCGCCAGCGCCAACATCGACAGAAGAGATTTTTTCAAGTTTTTCTCCAGAGGTTTAAAAAACAGCACGCCATGAAAATCAATCAGACCCGGTGACTACCTGGGCATCCCTGTGCCATCGCAGCGGCTCCATGCTCCCCCGCTCGGTGGCCTGCATGGGCCACCTGACGATCGCAAACTCAGGGGTGGGGTCTGTTGACATTCTGTTGTCAGCACACGAATGAAACAGACCGTTTCAATTTAGTGACAAGCAATTGGCGGGCCATCCTGAAGGTCAAATAGTGACCATATGAAAACCGTTACACCCACTTGAACGGCTTTCAGCTAGGAAATGTATCCAAGCTCAGGCCGCCGCCCAGCCCTGGGCGACAGCCGGCAGGCGACATCACAGGGTGTCCGGGCGCCGCGCGCGCTCCTGCATGCCGCGCCGGTAGTCCACGCAGGCCTGGGTATCGGTGTTGTTGGGCTTGGCACATTCGCGGTGCATGCACAGTGTGCGCAGCAGGATGCCAACATCGCCACACAAAAGCGCACCGTTTTGGTGATTTTTATCTGCCAAGGGGGCGGCGCCACGGGGGGCGGCCTCTGTCGCAGAGCCCGTTTCAGCGGTTTTGGGGACGGGCTCGTTGCGCTTCAGGCGCGCCGTTGCTGAAGGTGTTGGTGCCGCGGCAGCCCTCCCCGGGTGGCTGGCCGGAGCCTGCGCGGCAGGCGGCGAGGTCGAACCAGCGGTACTGGCAGATGTGGCGGAAGTGGCTGAGCCGGCCGGGCGCCCCTGTGCACCAGACACGACAGGGGCCATGGGGGCCGCTGGCGGCGACGGCAAGACCTCTTCAAACCCCTGGCCCGGGGCCCTCTCCACCACAGGGGCCACAGGCTCCGCCTCGTGCGACCGCCAGCCCCACCAGCCAACACCGCCGGTCAACACCAGGGCCAGGGCCGCCCCGCCCCATCCAAGCCGCCGTGACCAGACCACGGGTTGGCGAACGGGGGCCTGGCGCACCGGGTCGATCGACAGATCCAGCGTCGGCGCAGGCCCGCCTGCATCAGGGACGGCGGGCACGGAGGCGGCCCCATGGGCAGGCGCCTCGTTGGCCATGTCCACGGTCACCTCGCCCGGCAGCCCCCGTTCCGGCAAGCGCTGAGTGACGGCCTCGGGCTCGGTCCGCGCCAACACACCGTCGGCACGGGCCGCTGGCAACCAGAGGTCCCCGAGCTCCTTGCGCCAGTCGAAGCGGCCCAGGTTCTCGTCATCGGGGTTCAGTTGCATGCACTCAGCCAGGGCCCGTGTGCTGGCGGGCCGCATTTCGGGCCGGATCTCCAGCGCCTGACTCAAACCGTCCAGAAAAGGAGCCGAATAGCGCAGGCCGAACTCGGTCGTCAACACGCGGGCCACCTCGTGGAAGGGCTGCATGCGGTCCTTGATGATGCGGAAGGTGGCCGGGGTCGGCGCCTGGCCGCACAGGCAGTCGTACACCACGGCGGCCAGCGAGTACAGGTCGGACCAGGGCCCGGGCTGCATGTCTTCGGTGTCGGCATACTGCTCGATCGGCGCGTAATGCACCTTGAGGATGGCCGTGTGCTGGTGCCCCTGGCCGGCCAGGGCCCGGCGTGCCGCGCCCAGGTCGAGCAGCACCGGTGGGCCGATGTCCTGCAAAAAGATGTTGTCGGGCGACACATCCCGGTGCAAGGTCTGGTGCTCGTGCAGGCACTGCAAAGCCCCCAGCAGCCCCCCGATCACCTTGCGCAACCAGGCCTCGGGCGGCGGCCCACGCATCTGGGAGCGCGCCTGTTGCAAGGTCATGCCCTGGTAGAGCGGCATCACCATGTAGGCGGTGCCATGGGTCTCCCAGAAACGGAACACCTTGACCAGGGAGGGGTGGTCGAACGAGGCCAGCAAGCGCGCCTCGTTCAGAAAGCCTTGCAGCCCGCGCTGGAAAGCCGGCGCCTCATGGGGCGAGCGCAGCGCCACCGACAGCCCCTGCCCCCGACCGACCAGGGCACCCGGCAGGTACTCCTTGATCGCCACCGAGCGCTGGAGAGAGCGATCAAAAGCCTTGTAGACCAGCCCGAATCCGCCGACGCCGAGCAGGCCCTCGATGTCGAACTCGGCCAGCCGCGTGCCCGCCGGCAGGGCGTCGGCATGGCTGGGCCCCTGAGCGGAGCGTTCGGGCGGAACGGGTGAAGACATGGCGGAAATGGGTCTGGGCGGGGCTGCGCTGCCGCGACGGTGGGGAAGGACTCCCCTGCGCGGTCTGCGGCAGGCATGGACATGCTCGCACCGCCAATTGTCCTTAATTTGTCCGACGAACGGCCAAAACGGGCAAATTTCGCGCCGATCGTCGAAATTTTGGGGTGGGATTTCTTCAGATACCCGGTGCGAGGCCGCCGTTCAAGCCCCGGTTCCGGGCCTGGGCCGTTACCATTGGCGCCATGTTCAGTTACCGCCACGCCTTCCATGCGGGCAACCACGCCGATGTGCTCAAGCACACCGTGCTGGTGTCCGCGCTCCAATACATGACCGAGAAAGACGCGGCCCTGACCGTGATCGACACCCATGGGGGCGCGGGTCTTTACAGACTGGACGGTGATTACGCCAGCACCAGCGGTGAAGCCGACACCGGCATCCGCTGCCTCGTCGACGGCCCCTTCTCGGCCCAGAACACGGCCCTGGCCGTCAAGCAGGCTGCAGCCAAACCAGCGCCCGAAGCCGCCGCCAAACCCCTCACCCCGGCGCTGCAAAGCTACCTGGACCAGATCCGCTCCTTCAACAGCGGCAACTCGCTCAAGGTGTACCCGGGCTCGCCCTTCATCATCCAGCGCCTGCTGCGCAGCCACGACCGCCTGAAGGTGTTCGAGTTGCACCCCACCGATGCCCGTTCGCTGGACGGCAACATCGCCCAGTTGGAAGCCGGCCGCCAGGTGGCGGTGCTGCGTGAAGACGGGTTTGAGGGCGTGAAGAAGTTTCTGCCGCCGCCGGCACGGCGCGCCCTGCTGCTGTGCGACCCCAGCTACGAGATCAAGACCGACTACCTGCGGGTGCAGGACCTGATCGCCGATTGCCTGAAGCGCTTTGCCACCGGCACCTATGCGGTCTGGTACCCGATCATCCCGCGCCCCGAGGCGCACGACCTGCCCAAGCGCCTGAAGACCATGGCCAACAAGGCCGGCAAGGCCTGGCTGCACGCCACGCTGACGGTGAAATCGGGCAAGGCCGGCTCCGGGCTGCCGGCCAGCGGCATGTTCCTGATCAACCCGCCCTTCACGCTCAAGGCCATTCTCAAGGATTCCCTGCCGCAGATGGTGGAGCTGATGGGCCAGGACCGGGGTGCGGGCTTCACGCTGGACAGCGGGGGCTGAGCCCTCCTCGCCCCACCGAAGGCCCTGCGGGGCCTCAGTTGCCGCAGGGCAGACCGGTCACCACCGGCAGCGACAGCGCCACTTCCTTGATGCCCACGCCCATCAGATCGAGGGCGATGGCCGCCGCACGGCTCACGTCGATGATGCGCCCCATGGTGTGGGGCCCGCGGTCGTTGATGCGCACCAGCACCTCTTTGCCGTTGTTGAGGTTGCGCACGCACACCCGGCTGCCAAAGGGCAGGGTGCGGTGCGCGGCGGTCATGGCGTTCATGTTGAAACGCTCACCGCTGGCGGTGCGACGGCGGTGCAGCTCGATGCCGTACCACGATGCGCCACCGCGCTCGAAATACACCTCATCGGGTGCCATCAAGGTGCTCAAAGGGTCGCCGGGCGGCTCGTCCGGCTCCTCCTCCGATGAGCTGCCTGCAGCCTCCAGCCGAGTGGCCAGCGGCAGCTCCACCCCGGCAAAACCAGGCTGGGCCGCCCAGGCCGACAACGGGTGAGCGACCAGCGCCACCACCAACGTCAGCCCGCGCAGCCAGCCCGGCACCCCCATGGGTTCAGCGCGCTGCAGGCGCCGCATCGGCCACCAGGCCCAGCCGATCCAGCAAGGCCAGGGTGCTGACGCTCTGGTTCATGGTGTAGAAGTGCAGCGCCGGGGCTCCGCCCTGGCGCAGTTGCTCGCACAGTCGGGTCACGACATCCAGACCGAAAGCCTTGATCGACTCCACATCGTCGCCAAACCCTTGCAGACGCAGGCGGATCCAGCGCGGGATCTCGGCGCCACAGGCGTCCGAGAAACGCATCAGCTGGGTCGAACTGGTGATGGGCATGATGCCCGGCACCACCGGCACCTGCAGGCCCAGCTTGCGGCTTTCGTCGACAAAGCGGAAGTAGGCATCGGCGTTGTAGAAGTACTGGGTGATGGCCGCATCCGCACCGGCACGCACCTTGGCCGCATAGGCCTGCAGGTCGGCCTCGGGCGAACGGGCCTGGGGGTGCACCTCGGGGTAGGCCGCCACTTCGATGTGGAAGTCGTGTCCCGTCTCGGCGCGGATGAAGGCCACCAGATCGCTGGCATATTGGAATTCGCCACCCGCACCGTAGCCGCTGGGCAGGTCGCCCCGCAGCGCCACCAGGCGCTTCACGCCCATGGCCTTCAGAGTGGCCAGTTGTTCGCGCACCGAGGCCCGTGTGGCGCCGATGCACGAGAAATGGGAGGCCGCGCTGCAGCCCTCAGACAGGATCTCGCGCACGGTGGCAAAAGTGCCTTCTTGCGTGGAACCACCCGCCCCGTAGGTGACCGAGCAGAACTCAGGCCGGCGGCTGTAGAGCGCCTGACGCACGGTGCGCAGCTTGGCCGCCCCTTCGGGCGTCTTGGGGGGAAAGAACTCGAAACTGACCGGCAGCAGGGCCGAGCCCGCTGCACTGGATGTGGACGCGCTCATGCCGCCCTCCTTGAGTGAATGAAGAATTCGCGGTTGCCATCGCCGCCGCTGATCGGGCTGTCCAACCAGGCCAGCACCTGCAGCCCCAGTTCCTGACACGCGTCGCGCAGGCGCTTCTCGACCACGGCGAACAGCGCCGGGTCGCGCACGATGCCGCCTTTGCCCACCTGGCCGGGTTGCAGTTCAAACTGCGGCTTGACCAGCATGAGCAGCTCGCCACCCACGCCCAGCATGGGCATCAGCGCCGGCAGCACCAGGGTCAGCGAGATGAAGGACAGGTCACCCGTGATGAAGTCGAACTGGCCATCAAACGGGCCGCGCGGGCTTTCCAGCCCCTCGCAGTGCTCCATCAGCTCCAGCGTGGTCAGGTGGCGGGCATTGACCTGCTCGATGCAGGTGACGCGCTCGTCGAAGCGCAGGCGCTCGTACAACTGCCCTTGGCCCACATCGACGCCCACCACATGGGCGGCGCCGGCCTGCAGCAGGCAGTCGGTGAAGCCACCGGTGGATTGGCCCACGTCCAGGCACAGCTTGCCAGCCACCGACAGGCCGGTGGCTTGCAGGGCGCCTTCCAGCTTCAGACCGCCGCGCGACACGTAACGCGCCTCGGCGGTGTCGACCAGCTCGATCAGGGCGCTGTCGGGCAGCTCCTGGCCGTTCTTCAGCACCGCCACCCAGGGCGAGGCCTCGCTGGGGCGCCATTGGACGCCCGCCGCGATGAGGCGCGAGGCCTGCGACCGGGAAACGGCCAGGCCGCGCTCCACCAACAACTGATCAGCTCGCATGAAATCCTTAAAAATGAAACACCGTGGGCCAGGGCCGCCCGCCCTGCCCGCCCAAAAAGCCGGGCAGGCCCCATCGCAAGAATGCCACGGCCCCGAGCCGGGGCTGGCGGCATCCTCCGATCACAGATCGATCACGGACCGATCAATAGCGGTAGGTATCGGGCTTGTAAGGGCCTTGCTTGGGCACGCCGATGTAGGCGGCCTGCTCGTCGGTCAGCTCGGACAGCATGGCGCCGACCTTCTTCAGGTGCAGGCGGGCCACCTTTTCGTCGAGGTGCTTGGGCAGCACATAGACCTTGCCGCTTTCGTAGAAATCGCTGTGCGTGAACAGTTCGATCTGGGCGATGGTCTGGTTGGCAAAGCTGGAGCTCATCACGAAGCTGGGGTGACCGGTGGCGCAGCCCAGGTTCACCAGGCGGCCCTTGGCCAGCATGATGATCTTCTTGCCGTCCGGGAAGATGATGTGATCGACCTGGGGCTTGATCTCTTCCCATTCGTACTTCTCGACCGAGGCGATGTCGATCTCGTTGTCGAAGTGGCCGATGTTGCAGACGATGGCCTGGTCCTTCATCTTGGCCATGTGGTCGTGCGTGATGACGTGCTTGTTGCCGGTGCAGGTGACGAAGATGTCGCACTTGTCGGCGGCGTAGTCCATGGTCACGACCTTGTAGCCTTCCATCGCGGCCTGCAGCGCGTTGATGGGGTCGATTTCAGTGACCCACACCTGGGCCGACAGGGCGCGCAGGGCCTGGGCACTGCCCTTGCCCACATCGCCGTAGCCGGCCACGCAGGCGACCTTGCCGGCGATCATCACGTCGGTGGCGCGCTTGATGCCGTCCACCAGCGACTCGCGGCAGCCGTACAGGTTGTCGAACTTGCTCTTGGTCACCGAGTCGTTCACATTGATGGCACGGAACATCAGGCTGCCCTTGGCCGACATTTCCTTCAGGCGGTGCACGCCGGTGGTGGTTTCTTCGGTCACGCCGATGATGTGGGCGCTTTTGCGGCTGTACCAGGTCGGGTCTTGGGCCAGCTTGGCCTTGATGGCGGCGAACAGGCAGGTTTCTTCTTCGCTGGTCGGGTTGGCCAGCAGGGACGGATCGGTCTCGGCACGCTTGCCCAGGTGCATCAGCAGCGTGGCGTCACCCCCGTCGTCCAGGATCATGTTGGGGCCTTCGCCTTCGGTGCCGGCAGCGCCGAAATCGAAGATGCGGTGGGTGTAATCCCAGTAGTCGGTCAGGCTTTCACCCTTGATGGCGAACACCGGGGTGCCCGAGGCGGCGATGGCGGCGGCAGCGTGGTCCTGCGTCGAGAAGATGTTGCACGACGCCCAACGCACGGTGGCGCCCAGGGACTGCAGGGTTTCGATCAGCACCGCGGTCTGGATCGTCATGTGCAGCGAGCCGGTGATGCGGGCGCCCTTGAGCGGCTGCTGGGCCTTGAACTCGTCACGGATGGCCATCAGACCGGGCATTTCGGTCTCGGCGATCTTGATTTCCTTGCGGCCCCAATCGGCCAGGCCGATGTCGGTGATCGCGCAATCGGCGTTGAGTGCGGGGGTGCTGCGTGCGTTCATGGTTTGCTCCAAAACATGTTTGAAAAAACCACTTGCCGGGGCGAAAAAGACTCATCGCACGGGAAGTGGATGAGCGTCGTTGCGTAGATGGTCCGAGCCTCACGCCCCGCTGTGCTGGGGGCGCTGCAACGCTCCTCGGATGGCGGCATTTTAGTTGCAAAACGCCGTTTGTCACCCAATGCCCCCGAATCGGCCTCAACCAGACGCCTATCGGATGCCCATCGGAGCCATCCCGCCCCGTCCCGACTACAGCGCCGGCATGGCCTCTCGCGGGATGATGGCCCCGGGCCAGCCGATCACCGCGCCCGAGACCCGGTGCGCCAGGGCCGCAGCCTCCGGGATCGAAGCCCCGCGCAAGCGCCCCGCCAGATAACCCGCCGCAAAGGAGTCGCCTGCGGCACTGGTGTCGACCACCCGAGCCACCGGCTGGGTCGGCACATGCCATTGGCCGGCTTCGGTGGCCACCACACAGGGGCGGGCCCCTTGCTTGACCACCACTTCGCGGCATCCCAGGCCCAGACTGCGCTGTACCGTCTGCTGGGCAGGGTGCGGCCCGTACAGCAGAGTTTCATCGTCCAGCGTCAGCAGAGCGACATCGGCCAGGGCCAGCACGCGCTCATGGGCCTCACGGGCCTGGTCTGCGCGCCACAGTGTGGGCCTGAAGTTGTTGTCAAACCAGATCAGCCCGCCGGCGCGCCGGAAGGCGGCCAGGGCCTCGAACAAGGCCTCGCGCCGCGCCGGTGGAAACAGCGCCAGCGTGATGCCCGACAGGTAAAGCACATCGATCTGGCCCGGATTCAGCAGGGTGGCGAAATCGAGCTCGCCACTGAAGTAGTGACGGGCAGCGCTGTCGTTGCGCCAGTAAAAGAACCGGCGCTCCCCGCCGGCATCGGTCTCGATCAGGTACAGGCCTGGCATGCGCCCGGGCAGGCGGGCCACCCGCTCGGTGAACAGCCCCTCGTCCTGCCACTGGCTCAGCAAGCCCTCACTCAGCGGGTCGTCGCCCAGCGCGGTGGCGTAATGCACCTCGGCGGGCCAGCCCTGCAACAGCCGCGCCAGGTAGATCGCCGTGTTCAGGGTGTCCCCCCCGTAGCGACGCATCAGGGGCTGCCCCCCCGAACTCGATCATGCACTCGCCCAGCGACACGATATGCACGGGCCCGGCGCTGGCAGCGGCCGGAAAATGGGAACTCATGGCGCCAGACCCCTGCTCAGACCGCTGTGGGCCGGCGGTAGGCCACGCAGTCCACCTCAACCCGGCAGTCGATGACCATGGGGGACACCACGCAGGCGCGCGCCGGCGGGTGCTCGCCAAAATAGCTCATGAACACCCGGTTGAACGAGGCGAAATCACGTGGGTCGTCCAGCCAGACACCGCAGCGCACCACATGCTCAGGGCCATAGCCGGCCTCGGCCAGCACCGCCAGCACATTGCGGATGGCCTGGTGCGACTGGGCCACGATGCCGCCGTCGATCACCTCGCCATCGCGCATCGGGGTCTGGCCCGACACAAACAACCACCCGTCAGCTTGGGCAGCGCGTGCAAACGGCATCTTCTGGCCGCCTGTGCCATCGGCGACGCCATAACGCTGGATATCGGACATGAGAAAACTCCTTCTTTCTTGAATTCAATGACGCGCTGTCAAGCGCTGTGAAGCTCTGGTTGGGGGCTGCTGAGCGGCTTGTCAGGCCTGGGCCTCAAGCCGCTGCGGTGCGGCAGCAAAACGGGCGGGCAGATCGGACGAGCGTGGCAGGAAGCGACCGGCGCGGGCGCCGGTCGCCTGCCCCTGGCGGTACGACAGCACGCCGTTGACCCACACCGCCTCGATGCCCGCGGCACGCTGCTGGGGGTCGTCGAAGGTGGCGGTGTCTCGCACCGTGAGGGGGTTGAACAGCACCAGGTCGGCCCAATACCCCGGCAAAAGGCGCCCGCGCTGATCCAGGCCATAGCGGGCCGCCGACAGGCCGGTCATTTTGCGCAGCGCTTCCGGCAAGGCAAACAAGCCCTGCTCGCGGGCGTAGTGGCCCAGCACCCGGGGAAAGGCCCCCCACAGCCGTGGATGCGGATGGGGGTCTTCGGGCAGTCCATCCGAACCCACCATGGACATCGGGTGCGACAGGATGCGACGCACATCGCCCTCGTTCATGCCGTGGTACACCGCGCCCGCAGGCTGCAGCCGACGCGCCGCCTCCAGCAGGCCGACCTGCCAGGTCCGAGCGATCGAGGCCAGGGTCTGCCCGGCCATGTCGGGGTGGGGCGTGGACCAGGTGATGAAGATGTCGAACTCGTCGGTCACCTGCTTGAGGTCAAGCGTGGACGAACTGGCGGCATAGGGGTAGCAGTCGCAACCCACGGGCTGCAGGCGGGCGGCGCCGTCCATGGCGGCCAGCACTTCGGTGCTGCGCCCCCAGTTGCGGGCGCCCGCGCACTTGAGGTGCGACACGATCAGGGGGCTGGGCCCGTGGCGGGCCACGTCAAAGGCCTCGTCCAACGCCGCCAGGATGGGCTCGAACTCGCTGCGCAAATGGGTGGTGTAGAGGGCGCCATGGGCCGCCACCTCGGCCACCAGACGCTTGAGCTCGTCGGTGCTGGCGGCAAAGGCCGAGGCATAGGCCAGGCCTGTGCTCAAGCCCAGGGCCCCGGCCGCCAGGCTGTCGGCCAGCTCCAGCCGCATGGCCTCGATTTCAGCCGGGCGGGCCGCCCGGTCCAGGTCATCCAGGTGGTTGCTGCGCAAGGCCGTGTGCCCAATCAGGGCGGCTACATTGACCGCCGGCTGCGCCGCCTCGATGGCCTGCCGGTAATCGGCAAAGCGCGGGTAGCGGAAGGCCGAATCCGGCCCCAGCAGGTTCATGGGGTCGGGCGCGCTGCCGCGCAGGCGCACCGGCGATGCGCTGATGCCGCAATTGCCCACCACCACCGTGGTCACGCCCTGGCTGATCTTGGGCAGCATCTCGGGCTGGCGGATCACCACGGTGTCATCGTGGGTGTGCACGTCGATGAAGCCGGGCGCCAGCGCCAGGCCCTGGGCATCGAACTCGACCCGGGCGGCGGGACGGGGCTCGTCGCCTCGGAACAGGCACAGCCGGCCGGCGGAGTCCACCCCCACATCGGCCAACTCGCCCGGGCGGCCCGTGCCGTCGTAAACCGTGGCGTGGCGGATCAGCGTGTCGAGGGCCTCCATCACAGCACCCCAGCCAGGGCCCACACCAGGCCAAACGCCACCACCGAGATCAAGGTCTCGAGCACCGTCCAGGTCTTCAGGGTCTGCCCCACACTCATGTTGAAGTATTCCTTGATCAGCCAGAAGCCGCCGTCGTTGACGTGCGACAGGATCAGCGAGCCGGCACCGGTGGCCAGCACCAGCAATTCAGGGTGGGGGTAGTGCATGGCCAGCGCGATCGGCGCCACGATGCCGGCCGAGGTGGTCATGGCCACGGTGGCCGAACCGGTGGCCACACGCATCAAGGCGGCCAGCAGCCAGCCCAGCAGCAGGGGCGACAGCTGGAAGGCCGCCGACAGGGCCACGATCTGCGTGGTCACGCCCGAATCCACCAGGATGCGGTTGAGGCCCCCACCCGCCCCCACCAGCAAGGTGATGCCCGCCGTCGGCGCCAGGCATTCCTGCGAGAACTTGAGCACGTCTTCGCGTGAAAAGCCGCGCGCCAGACCCAGGGTCCAGAAACTGACCACGGTGGCAATCAGCAAGGCGATCACCGAATTGCCGATGAACAGCAGAAAGCCGCTCAGTGGGGTGCCGGCCGGCGCCAGCACCGGGGCCCAACCGCCCAGCAGCATCAGCGCCACCGGCAGCAGCACGGTGAACATGGTGATGCCGAAACCCGGCAGCGAGCGGGCCCCGGCGTCGCGGTCGGTGAACTGGTCGGCCATCGGGTTGTGGCTGGGCAGCACGATGCGCGGAGCGATGAACTTGGCGAACAGCGGGCCGGCGATGATGGCGGTGGGCACACCGACCAGGATCGCGTAGGCCACCGTCTTGCCCACTTCGGCACCATAGGCGCCCACCGCCATCATGGCCGCCGGGTGAGGCGGCACCAGGCCGTGCACCACCGACAGGCCCGCCACCATGGGCAGCCCCACCATCAGCATGGACACCCCTGTGCGCCGGGCCACCGTGAAGGCGATCGGGATCAGCAGCACAAAGCCCACCTCGAAGAACAGGGGCAGCCCACAGACAAACGCGATGCAGACCATGGCCCAATGCGCATTGCGCTCACCAAAGCGGTCGATCAGCGTGAGCGCGATGCGGTCGGCACCGCCGGACTCGGCCATCATCTTGCCCAGCATGGTGCCCAGGGCCACCACCAGGGCAATGTGCCCCAGGGTTTTGCCGACGCCGGTCTCGTAGGCCGCCATGATGTCCTTGGCCGGCATGCCGGCCACCAGGGCCAGCCCCAGGGAGACCAGGGTCAGCACGATGAAGGGATTGATGCGGTAGCGTGCAATCAGCAGCACCAGCGCCACGATGGCGATGAGCGCATAGAGCAGCAAAGACGGGTTGGCGACAGCAGGCACAGGGTCTCCTTGGTTGTTGTTTCTTGGGGCAAGCGTTTCAAACGGTTCAATGGGCGCCCTCCGCAAGGCGGCGTCGACGTGCCGACCCAGCGCGGCCTGGCATGCAGGTCCCGCGTTGCGCTCAGGCACGTTGGCAGCGGGTCAGGGCCTGGGCGTCAGAACAGGGTCTCGACGGCGCTCAGCACCTGGTAGTGCTCGTCCACCAGCAGCAGCTGACGCCATTTGTCGAAGGTCAGGCAGGGGTGGGAGATGTCGAAGATCAGGATGTCGCCCACCCGCAGGTCGGCGCCCTCGGGCACGCTCATGAAGGCGTGCTGATCCATCATCGCGGTCAGCACCCAATCCTCGGGGGCGGGTCGCACCCCGGCAAAGCCGCCCGGCCGGGCCTGCAGGCTCACGGTGGGCAGGCCGGCATCGAAGGCCGCGTCGCGCTTGCCCAGCGCGATGATGGCGCGCCCGGGCTCCGGCAAGGACTGCACATGGGCACACAGCTGCAGGGCCGGCAACAGGCTTTGCCCCATCTCGCGCGCCACCGGGTTGTCGGCCCGAATGCGGCGCTCGGCGGCGCGGTAAATGCCCACGTCGTGGGTCAGGTAGCAACCCGGGCGCAGCACCACGTCCAGCGTGCAGCCCAGGTCCTGCCCCGAAAACACCTCGGCCACCACGTCAAACCAGGCCGAGCCGGCACCCGACAGCAGCACCGTGTCTTCGGCAAAGCGCTGCTCGGCCGCCAGTGCCCGCGTGCGCTCCAGCACCTGCTGCAAAAAGCCCCGGATTGCGTCCGTCTGCTGCAACACCCCTTCGTAGACCTCCACCCCGACCAGGGCCAGGGCGCGGGGCCAGCGGGCCAGGGCGGCCAGGCATTCGGCCTCCTGGGCGGCATCGCGCACCCCGGTGCGGCCACCCGGAACGCCGTACTCGATCAGCACCCGCAGGCGTTGCCCCACCTCGGTGAAGAAATGCCCCAGCGCATCGATGTTGGCCGCCGAATCGACAATGCAGCAAAAGCTGAAATCCGGGTCTTGCGCCTGGATGCGCGCGATCAGCGCCATGTTGCCGCGCCCCACCAGTTGGTTGGCCATCAGGATGCGGTGCACACCATGGCGGTAGGCGGCGTTGACCTGCGAGGCCGTCGCCAGCGTGATGCCCCAGGCGCCGTGCTCCAGTTGCCGATGGAACAGTGCCGGGCTCATGGTGGTCTTGCCGTGCGGTGCCAGCTTGACCCCATAGCGGGCCATGAAGGTCTTCATCCAGCGCAGGTTGTGCTCGATGCAGCTTTCGCGCAGCACGGCCACCGGCAGGCTCACCTCGTCGTCAAGAATGCGCCATTGCAGGTCCTTGAGCTGGGCCAGCGTGCATCCGTCAGGTGCGGCACCCAGGCCCTTGGTGTCGAAGTTCAGGTGATTTTGGGAAAAGAGGGCTGCAGTGGTCATCGTCAATCCTGGTCTAGCTCGGATTCTTGGCGATGGCAGCCGTTTCGCGTGCGGGATTTTCAAACACTTGTGGCTCGCAACACATGGACACAAGAGTGCCTCTTTCGACGACTGTCCGGGCCAAGCCGGTAAAATCGGCACCCACGGGCCAGGCTCAGGCCACCGCCCTTGGCTCCCAACTTGGATCCGCCGCCCCTGGCGGCTGTCGGCCAGCCCTGAGCGCTTGCCGGCCAGGCCACGACAACCCTCTGCCTCACTCGGACAAAGACCTTGAGCTTTCTCGAAGAAACCCGCCGCCGTCGCACTTTCGCGATCATTTCCCACCCGGACGCGGGCAAGACCACGCTGACTGAAAAGCTGCTGCTGTTCTCGGGCGCGATCCAGATCGCCGGCTCGGTGAAGGCGCGCAAGGCCAGCCGCCACGCCACCTCGGACTGGATGGAGATCGAAAAGCAGCGCGGCATCTCGGTGGCCTCGTCGGTGATGCAGATGCTGTACCGCGATCATGTGATCAACCTGCTCGACACCCCCGGCCACAAGGACTTCTCGGAAGACACCTACCGGGTGCTGACCGCCGTCGACTCGGCCTTGATGGTGATCGATGCCGCCAACGGCGTGGAATCGCAAACCCGCCGGCTGATCGAGGTGTGCCGTCAGCGTGACACCCCCATCCTCACCTTCGTCAACAAGATGGACCGCGAAGTGCGCGAGCCGCTGGACATCCTCGACGAGGTGGAGCGCGAGCTGGGCATGCCCTGCGTGCCCATGACCTGGCCGGTGGGCCAGGGCAAGAGCTTTGCCGGCATCATCAACCTGCGCACCCAGGCCATGACGGTGTTCGAGGCCGGCAGCGAACGCCTGCCGCATGACTTCGAATCCATCCCGCTGTCCGAGCGCGGCACCCTGGTCCAGCGTTTCGGCAGCGAGTTTGAGGCCGCGGTGGAAGCCATGGAGCTGGCCACTGGCGCCTCGCCCAGCTACGACCACGACGCCTTCCTGGCGGGCAAGCAGACCCCGGTGTTCTTCGGCTCGGGGGTGAACAACTTCGGCGTGATGGAGGTGCTCGACGCCCTGGTCGATCTGGCCCCGCCCCCGCAATCGCGCAAGAGCACGGTGATCGTGAACCGCCAGCCGGTCGAAAAGGTGATCCAGCCCGAGGACGAGGCGTTTTCGGGCGTCGTGTTCAAGGTGCAGGCCAACATGGACGCCAACCACCGCGACCGCATCGCCTTTGTGCGCATGGCCTCGGGCAAGTACACGCCGGGCATGAAGCTGCGCGTGCAGCGCACGGCCAAGGAACTGCGGCCCACCAGCGTGGTGACCTTTCTGTCGCAGCGTCGAGAGGCGGTGGACGAGGCCTATGCCGGCGACATCATCGGCTTCACCACCCACGGTGGCGTGCAACTGGGCGACACCATCACCGACGGCGCCAGCCTGCAGTTCACCGGCCTGCCCTTCTTTGCGCCCGAGCTGTTCATGAACGTGATCCTCAAGAACCCGCTGCGCACCAAGCAGTTGCAGCAAGGCCTGGCGCAGCTGGGTGAAGAAGGCGCCATCCAGGTCTTCAAGCCCGACATGGGCGGGGCCATGCTGCTGGGCGCCGTGGGCCAGCTGCAGTTTGAAGTGGTGCAGCACCGCCTCAAGACCGAGTACGACGCCGACGTGCGACTGGAAAGCAGCCAGTACACCAGCGCCCGCTGGATCACCGCCGACACACCCGCCGAACTGAAGGCCTTCACCGACGCCTACCCGCTGCGCCTGGCCCACGACGCAGCCAACACCCTGGCCTACCTGTGCACCTCGCCCTATGACGTGCGCCTGGCCCAGGAGCGCTTCCCGAAGATCCATTTCCACCCGCTGCGCGAACACGCCGGCCTGGCGCTGCAGACGGCGGGTTGAGGACCATGACAGCCGAAACCGGCGCATCGACCGCCCCGCCACGTTCCGTGATCCATCAACTGTTCTGGTTCGGGGTCTCGGGGGTGCTGGGCTTGCTGGTCGACATGGGGGTGCTGTGGTTGGCTGTTCCCTGGCTGGGCCTGTATGGCGGGCGGGTCTTGTCCTTTTTGTGCGCCGCCACCAGCACCTGGGCCTTCAACCGGCGCCAGACCTTCGCCCCCACGGGGCGGCAAGGCAGGACGCTGGTGGCCGAATACCTGGCTTACCTGGGCACAATGAGTGTGGGCGGCGCAGTCAACTACAGCGCCTACGTGGGCTTTGTTCACCACTTCCCCGAACTTCCCGGCTTTGCCATGTGGGGCGTTGCCGTGGGGAGTCTGGCCGGGCTTGGATTCAACTTTGCAAGCGCCCGTTTTCTGATTTTTCGGACCCGACCCAAGCAGTCGAAATCCTGAACCCGCGCCGTTGCGCTGGCAGTCGAGCCTCTGTCACAAGGTTCCGGCCGCTTTTTCTGAACGGCAGCGGCCCCAAAACCGCTGTTAAACGCCTCAGACAAGCTTCTCGGGATTGCCCCGATGGGCTGTGGCAAGATTGCTCTCCTTGTTAACAATAGGATACCCAGGGAGGAAAAGGGAAGTGCTATCCCTGAACTGGGTGCTACCTGCCACAACTGCCACCCATGGTCATGACCCAGCCCCGCATTGCCGTCGTCGTCCCCTGTTACAACGAAGCCTTGTCGATCCAATTGGTGATCGACGAATTCAAGACCTGCCTGCCCGAAGCCGAGTTGTTTGTCTTCGACAACAACTCCAGCGATGACACGGCTGGCATCGCCCGCCGGGCCGGCGCCACCGTGATCCCGGTCAAACTGCGCGGCAAGGGCAATGTGGTGCGGCGCATGTTTGCCGACGTCGAGGCCGACGTGTATGTGATGGTCGATGGCGATGCCACCTATGACCTGCGCGACATCCGGGCCCACATCGACCAATTGCTGGCGCAACGCCTGGACATGCTGGTGGGTTGCCGACGCGACGATGGATCCAACCCGCAGACCTACCGGCCCGGCCATCGCCTGGGCAACCTCATGCTGACAGGCTCGGTGGCCTGGATCTTCGGGGGCAGTTTCACCGACATGCTGTCGGGCTACCGGGTGTTCTCGCGCCGCTACGTGAAATCCTTCCCGGCCATGTCGCAAGGCTTCGAGACCGAGACCGAGCTGACAGTGCATGCCCTCGAACTGCGCATGCCCTATGCCGAGGCCGACATCATCTACCGCGCCCGCCCCGAGGGCTCGACCAGCAAGCTCTCGACCCTGCGTGATGGCTGGCGCATTCTGGGCACCATCCTGAAGCTGTTCATCAGCGAGCGACCGCTGGCCTTCTTCGGCTTGCTGGCACTGCTGCTGGTCTTGTTGGGCCTGGGGTTGGCGATCCCCCTGCTGCTGACCTACGCCGAGACCGGACTGGTACCACGCCTGCCCACTGGCGTGCTGGCCACCGGCATCATGATGTGCGCCGGGCTGTCGCTGGTGTGCGGAGCCATTCTGCACACCGTGACCACCGGGCGCCGCGAAGCCAAGCAATTGGTTTACCTGGGCATTCCCTTCTGGCAAGGTCTGTCATGACACATCGATCCGAACCTTGGTACCGCTCGTGGGGAGGCTGCCTGGCCGTCGGCGTCTTCCTGCTGGGGGTGCTGCGGATGATCGAATGGCCGGGCATCTACATGGACGGGGTCAACCCCGACTACGTGGCGGCGCGCATGCTGCACCCCGAGCTGGACAACCCGGTCTGGCTCCAACCCTTCGCAGGCCTGCCCTTGCTGGGAGGCATCTATCACGGCATGCAAAACACCTATGTCGGCTTGCCCTTCTTCTGGCTGACAGATTTCTCCGTCGCCGGTTTGCGGCTGGCACAGGCCTTGTTTGGTGCCATCAGCGTGCTGGTGGTCTACCGCATCACCTGGCGCCTGAGTGAACGCCGCTGGCTGGCCACGGCCGCAGCCCTGGGTCTGGCCTGTGACGCGGCATTCGTGATGTCGTTTCGAACGCAGAACTACATCATCCAGGGCGGCATGACCTGGTTGCTGCTTTCCGTGGACAGCCTGCTTCCAGTGATGAATCGCCAACAGGTGGATGCGCCCGCCCCCCGCTGGTTCCGGTCCGGCCTGTTCGCAGGCCTGGCCATCTACGGCTACTTTGTGCTGGGATTCTTCATGCCGGTGCTGATGCTGGGGGTTCTGGCACTGGCCTCGCCTGGGCAACGCTGCCGCAGTCTGATGCGTTGGGCTCTGGGCGTGTGCCTGGGATTGATGCCTTATGTCATCGGCTACGCCTCGATGATGATCGCCCTGGGTGGCCCCAACGCCTTTGTGACGCACCTCGATCACACGGTGCGAGGCCTGGCTCCCATGGCTACCGGCTACACCTGGTCAGACACGCTGAGCTATCTTTTGACCATCGCCCGCCTGGGTTTGAGCAATGGCGGCAACGAGTACATGATGTTTCGGCAAGGGGTGAGCGGCCCGTGGGCCGACCACAAGCTGGACCTACTGGCCTTGTGTTTGCTGCTGGGCACCGGCCTGCTGACCTGGAGGCGCTCCCCTATCGGATCCCGGCAACAGACCCCTGCCTGGCTGGTGCTGATGCTGCCCATCTGCTATGGGGCCTTCAGCATGGTGTTTGGGCACCGGCTCTGGGCTCACCATTTCACCGTGCTGGTCCCCTTGTTCTACCTGTGCCTGGCCTGCACGCTGAACCTGGTCTTGAACACCTGGACAAGCAGCGAACGCCCCGGCCGTAGCGGCACCTGGGTTGCCGGAGCCTTGTGCCTGGCCCTGCTGGGTGGCAACATCATTCAACAACAGCACGTCTTCGACGCCCTGGCACGCACCGGTGGTGTCGGGATGATGAGCCACAACATCAACCTGATGGCCAAGCAGGCCCTCACCGACAAGGACAGGGCCGTCTATGTGCTGCCCGAATGGGGTTTCATGATGCCCTTGATGTTCCTGACCGGAAACCAGGTGCCCATGCGTACCAGCCTGGACACAAAATGGCTGGAACGCTTTCGAGGGCGCAACACCGAACTGCGTCTGCCCATCTGGAACGAGCAGCAACTCGCCAAGTACCAGGCCGAGTTGCAGAACCTGAACCTGCAGCTACTGGGGGTTCAGACCTTCCGACAACTTGATGGCCCCATCGCGTTCTATGTTCTGCGCGCCCAGCTCCCATGATCAGCCCATCATTTCTGCAAGCACTGCACCAGTTCCCAGCCACGGCTCAGCCCCGGGTGCACGGGCTCCTCACCGACATCGACGACACCCTCACCACCGAGGGTGCCATCGCGCCTGAAGCCCTGCAGGCCCTGCATGATCTGAAGGCGGCCGGCTTGCGGGTGATCGCCATCACCGGGCGGCCGGTGGGCTGGAGCGAGCCCTTTGCCCCGGTCTGGCCGCTCGACGCCCTGGTGGCTGAAAACGGGGCCGTGGCCTTGATCCCCGAAGCCGACGGCCGCCTGCGGCGCTGCTACCAGCAGGATGAGGCCCTGCGACAACAGCAGTACCAGCGCATGCAGGCCGTGTTGCAGGAGATTGAAGCCACCGTGCCGGGCGCCAGGCGGGCCACCGACTCGGCCGGGCGCGAAACCGATATCGCGATCGACCACAGCGAGTTCACCGAACTGCCGCCTCAGGCCATCGAGCAGGTGGTGGCCCGGATGCGGGCGGCGGGCATGAACGCCACGGTGAGCAGCATCCACATCAACGGCTGGTACGGCCCGCACAACAAGCTCGAAGGAGCGCGCTGGATTCTGCGCGAGCTCTGGGGTCGCAAGCTGGACGAGGAGCTGGACCGCTGGGTGTATGTGGGTGATTCGACCAACGACCAGTTGATGTTCCAGCACTTTCCGCTCAGTGTGGGAGTGGCCAATGTGCGCCGCTTCGTGCCGCAATTGCAGCACCTGCCGCGCTACATCACCCCCAGCGAGCGCGGCGCGGGTTTTGCCGAACTGGCCCAGGTGTTGTTGGCGGCACGTTCAGTCTCGCCGGGCTGAGCCGGGCACCTCGATGGCGGCATCACAGCCCACGCCCGCCGCAATCCAGCGCCGGGCCAGGCGGGCCAGCAGCGGCGCAGCCCAACGCAGGGGCGATGGCAGATAGGCCGCCGGGGCGCTGAGCATGCCACAGCGGTAGATCGACAGCTCAGGCGCCCACTGCAGCGCCTGGCAGGCACCGCGGCGGCGCCGCGACACCAGCACGCCCAAGGGGCAGGGCTCGGCCAGGCAGCACACGCCGCAACCATTGCAGGGCTGGCCCCAGGCCGGCTTGGCCGGGGCTTGGGGGTGAATCTCGATGACGCGGTGTTCGGACATGGGCAGCGCTGAGGGCCCCGCCATCATGCCAGCCCGGGCCAGAAGCCCATGCGATCAGGACGGCTTGTTCAGGCCCAGCTTCTCGATCAAGGCCTTCTCGCGGCTGAAGGTGTCCTGGGCAAACTTCTGGTACTGGGTGCTGTCCATGTAGTTGGGCAGCATGTCGTAACGGCCCAGGGCCTGCACGTAGCTGGGCTCTTCCATGGCCTTCTTGAACGCGTCGTGCAGGCGCTTGACCACCTCGGGCGGCGTGCCGCGGGGGGCACCGATGCCAAAGGGCGAGTTCTGCACCAGGTCCAGGCCCAGCTCCTTGAGCGTGGGGGCATCGGGAAACTTGGCCAGGCGTTGCTCGCCCCAGGTGTTGAGCACTCGCAGCTTGCCACTTTCGACCTGAGGGGCAAAGCCGGTCGAATCGGCGGCCGCCATCACGTGCCCGCCCAGCACGGCCTGCATCAGGTCGGCGCTGCCCTTGTAGGGCACATGGGTCAGCTCCAGGCCCAGCTTCTGTGCCACCTGCTCCATGGTCAGGTGCGGGCTGGTCAGGGTGCCGGTGGAGCCAAAGGTGAGCTTGCCCGGGTTGGCCTTGGCATAGGCCACAAAGTCGGCCCAGGTCTTGATCGGGCTGCTGCTGGGCACCACCAGGCCAAAGGCATAGCCGGTGACGTTGATCACGTAGCTGATGTCTTTCACCGGGTCCCAGTTGATCTTGGTGGTGTAGGGCATGCGGAACACGCCCAGGGGGATCTGCGCCACGGTGTAGCCGTCGGCCGCCGAGCTCTGCAGGGCCTGCGCCGGCAGGGTGCCGCCAGCGCCAGGTTTGTTCTCGACGATGACGGGCTGGCCCAGGATCTTGCCGGCGTTGTCGGCCAGCTGGCGCATGGTGATGTCGGTGGGGCCACCGGCCGGAAAGGCGATGATCAGCTTGACCGGTCGGGCCGGAAAGGCCTGGGCGTGGGCCGCCAGCGGGCCCAGGGCCAGGGTGCTGCCAGCCAGCTTCAGCAGGGATCTTCTTTGCATGGGGGTGTCTCCAGTGAAATGGCGCCGCGCGCCGAATCTCAGGCTGCGCTTTTGCGCAGCCTTGTCCCATGACCGTAAACGATCAGACCTCTGCCGCCTGTCCCCCGCGTGCCAGCACCGGTGCCAGCGCCACCCCGGTGTGGGTGGCGCGCTGCACCAGGCCTTCGGGGGTGGTGGCGGCCACGATGCGCCCCCCGCCCTGCCCGCCTTCGGGGCCCAGGTCGATGATCCAGTCGGCCTCGGCCATCACGTCCAGATCGTGCTCGATCACCACCACGCTGTGACCACCGTTGACCAGCCGGTGCAGCACGTGGATCAGCTTTTCCACGTCGGCCATGTGCAGGCCCACGGTGGGTTCGTCCAGCACGTAGAGGGTGTGCGGCGCCTTGTTGCCGCGCCGGGTCACGTCGTCGCGCACCTTGCTGAGCTCGGTCACCAGCTTGATGCGTTGCGCCTCGCCACCCGACAGCGTGGGCGAAGGCTGGCCCAGCGTGAGGTAGCCCAGACCCACGTCCTTGAGCAACTGCAGCGGGTGGCTGATGTTGGGCATGGAGGCGAAGAAATCCACCGCCTCGTCCACCTCCATCTGCAGCACATCGCCGATGCTCTTGCCGCGCCAGGTCACGGCCAGGGTCTCGGGGTTGAAGCGCGCGCCGTGGCAGGTCTCGCAGGGCACCTTCACGTCGGGCAGAAAGCTCATCTCGATGGTGCGCACACCGGCCCCCTCGCAGGCCGGGCAGCGCCCTTCACCGGTGTTGAACGAGAAGCGGCCGGCGGCATAGCCCCGGGCCTTGGCCTCCAGCGTCTCGGCGAACAGCTTGCGGATGGTGTCCCAGAAGCCGATGTAGGTGGCCGGGCAGCTGCGCGGGGTCTTGCCGATGGGGGTCTGGTCCACCTCCAGCACCCGGTCGATCACCTCATAGCCTTGGACATCGGCGCAGCCGACCAGGCCCACACGGCGCCCCTCGGCCTGGGCCAGCCGCCCGGCCTGGGTGCTGCGCTGCTGCACCAGGGCCTGCACATTGGTGAGCAGCACGTCACGCGCCAGGGTCGACTTGCCCGAACCCGAGACACCGGTCACCGCCACCAGGCGCTTGAGCGGCACCTGCAGGGTGATGTTGGCCAGGTTGTGCAGGCGCGCCCCTTCCACGCTCAGCCATTGACCACCTTCGGGCGCACTCAGCACCTCACGGCGCGGCGCCAACGGGTGCCGGATGGCGTGCAGCAAGTAGCGTCCGGTGACCGATTCGGCACAGGCCCCGATCTCGGCCGCCGTGCCCTGGGCCACCAGACGGCCGCCGCGTTTGCCCGCGCTGGGGCCGATGTCGATGATGTGGTCGGCGTGGCGGATGGTGTCCTCGTCGTGCTCGACCACCACCAGGGTGTTGCCCTTGTCGCTGAGGTTCTGCAGCGCCTTCAGCAGGATCTGGTTGTCGCGCGGGTGCAGACCGATGGTGGGCTCGTCGAGCACATAGCACACGCCCTGCAGGTTGCTGCCCAGCTGGGCGGCCAGGCGGATGCGCTGGGCCTCGCCACCGCTCAGGGTGGGGGCGCCACGGTCCAGGGTGAGGTAGCCCAGGCCCACCTCGTCGAGAAAGTCGAGGCGGCTGCCGATCTCGGGGATCAGATCGCGGGCGATGTCGCGCTCACGCGCGCTCATTTCGTCGGGCAGGGCCAGCGAGGCCACCCAGTCGCGCACCTGCAGCACCGAGCGCTGGGCGATGTCGGTGATGCCCACCTGGGCAAAACGCACCGCACGCGCCACCTTGTTGAGCCGGGTGCCTTCGCAACTCGGGCAGGCCTCGTCGCTCAGGTCTTCCACCTCGGGCTCGGCAAAGGTCTGCTCGCGGCCCTTGTTGTCGTCGTCGCGCACCGAATCGTCGAGCGCCTTGCGCTGCTCCTTGCTCAGGCGCACGCCGGTGCCCACGCAATCGGGGCACCAACCGTGCTTGCTGTTGTACGAGAACAGGCGCGGGTCGAGTTCGGCGTAGCTGGTGCTGCACACGGGGCAGGCGCGCTTGGTGCTGTACTGCGTCAGGCGGCCGATGGCCGAGGTGTCGCGGCCCTCGGCCATGGCCTCTTTCAGGCCGGCCAGGTCGCTCAGCACATGGACCACGCCCTTGCCATGCTCCAGCGCGGTGGCCAGGGCCTGGCGCAACTCGGCCTCGTTGTCGGGCCGCACCATCAAGCTCCACACCGGCAGCTCGATGGTGTGTTCCTTGAAACGGTCGATCCGCGGGAAGCCCGTGGTGGGCAGGAACTGTCCATCCACCCGCAGGTGGGTGTAGCCGCGCGGGCGGGCCCAGTCGGCCAGCTCGGTGTAGACCCCCTTGCGGTTGATCACCAGCGGCGCCAGCAGGCCGATGTGCTGACCGCGGAACTGGCGCAGCAACTGCGAGGCGATGCTGTCGGGCGTCTGCGGCTGCACGGCGGCGCCGTCGTGCACGCAGTGCTGCACGCCCAGCTTCACATAGAGCAGGCGCAAAAAGTGCCACAGCTCGGTGGTGGTGCCCACGGTGGACTTGCGCCCGCCGCGCGACAGGCGCTGCTCGATCGCCACCGTGGGCGGGATGCCATACACCGCATCCACCTCGGGCCGCCCGGCCGGCTGCACGATGCTGCGCGCATAGGCGTTGAGGCTTTCAAGGTAGCGGCGCTGCCCTTCGTTGAACAGGATGTCGAAGGCCAGGGTCGATTTGCCCGAGCCGCTGACCCCCGTGACCACGCTGAACTTGCCGCGCGGGATGTCGACCGACAGGCCCTTCAGGTTGTGCTCGCGGGCGTTGACGATCTGGATCGCATCGGCCCCGTGGGCCGGCACCTGGCGGCGCGGGCGCACCAGGGCCTGCAGCGGCGTGCCCTCTTCGACGGCATGGGCGCCCAGGCCCATGGCGCGGTCGTACTCGCGCAGCGCCTGGCCGGTGTGCGAGGTGGCGTGGGCCCGCACGTCTTCGGGCGTGCCCACGGCCACCACCAGGCCGCCGCCATCGCCCCCTTCAGGGCCCAGGTCGATCAGCCAGTCGCTGGCGCGGATCACGTCCAGGTTGTGCTCGATCACCAGCAGTGAGTGCCCGGCCTCCAGCAGCTTGCGCAGGGCGCGCATGAGCTTGGCGATGTCGTCGAAATGCAGGCCGGTGGTGGGCTCGTCGAACAGGAACAGCGTGCCCTTGCGCGCCACCGGCTGGCGGCTGGAGCTGCCGGCCTTGGCGGCCTCGGCCAGAAAGCCGGCCAGCTTCAGGCGTTGCGCCTCGCCGCCCGACAAAGTGGGCACGGGCTGGCCCAGCTTCACGTACTCCAGGCCCACATCCACGATGGGCTGCAGGGCGCGCAGCACCTCGCGGTCGCCGGCAAACAGGCTCGCCGCCTCGCTGACGGTCAGGTCCAGCACATCGGCCACGCTCAGGTGGCGGCCCCCGCGCTCGATCTTGACCTCCAGGATCTCGGGGCGGTAGCGCTGGCCATCGCAATCCTGGCAACGCAGGTACACGTCCGACAGGAACTGCATCTCGACGTGTTCGAAGCCCGAGCCGCCACAGGTGGGGCAACGGCCATCGCCGCTGTTGAAGCTGAATTTGCTGGCGGTGTAGCTGCGCTGGCGGGCCATCGGCGCGGTGGCGAAGATCTCGCGCAGCGTGTCCCAGGCGCCCACATAGCTGACGGGGTTGGAGCGCGCCGTCTTGCCGATGGGCGACTGGTCGACAAACACCACATCGCCCAGGTGGTCGGCGCCCAGCAGGCGGTCGTGCAGGCCCGGGGTTTCGGTGGCGCGGCCGAAATGGCGCAGCAGCGCGGGCGCCAGCACGTCCTGGATCAGCGAGGACTTGCCCGACCCCGACACGCCGGTCACGCAGACCAGGCGCTGCAGCGGGATCTCGACCGACACATTCTGCAGGTTGTGCTCGCGCGCCCCTTCCAGGATGAGGCGCGGCGTGTTGTCACTGACCAGGCGCTTGAAGCCCATGCCCACCTGCTTGCGCGCGCCCAGGTACTGGCCGGTCAGGGTATCGGCACGGCGCAGGTCGTCGGTGGTTCCGTCGAACACGATCTGGCCGCCACGCTCGCCCGGGCCCGGGCCCATGTCGATCATGCGGTCGGCCGCCAGCATCACGGCCGGGTCGTGCTCGACCACCACCAGGGTGTTGCCGGCGTCGCGCAGCCGGTGCATGGCCTCGGTGATGCGGTTCATGTCGCGCGGGTGCAGGCCGATGCTGGGCTCATCAAGCACGAACAGCGTGTTCACCAGAGAGGTGCCCAGCGCCGTGGTCAGGTTGATGCGCTGCACCTCGCCGCCCGACAGGGTGCGGCTTTGCCGGTCCAGCGTGAGGTAGCCGATGCCCACGTCGCACAGGTATTTGAGGCGGGTGGTGATCTCTTCGTACAGCAGCTTGAGGGCCTGGGCCTCACCGTCCGAGCCATGGCCCGGCAGGTGCAGGGCATCGAAGAAGCGGCGCAGGCGCTCCAGCGGCAGCAGCATCAGGTCGTGCAGGCACAGGCCGGGCAAGGCCTCGAGCTGCTCACGCGACCAGGCCACGCCGGCCGGCATGAAGCGTTTGGCAGGCGCCAGCACGGCGTCGGCGGCTTCGCGGCTGCCGATGCGCCACAGCAGGCTTTCGGTCTTCAGGCGGGCGCCGGCGCAGGTCTCACAGGGCGTGTAGCTGCGGTACTTGGACAGCAGCACCCGGATGTGCATCTTGTAGCTCTTGGTCTCCAGGTACTCGAAGAAGCGTTTGACGCCGTACCAGTGCTGGTTCCACTTGCCGTTCCAGTTGGGCGAGCCCTGGATCACCCACTTCTGCTGCTCGGGGGTGAGCTTGTACCAGGGCGTGTCGCGCGGGATGCCGGCCGCCTCGGCGTGGCGCATCAGGTCGTCCTGGCACTCGGCCCAGGCCGGGGTCTGCAGGGTCTTGATGGCACCGGCGCGCAGCGTGAGCTTGTCGTTCGGGATCACCAGGCCGTAGTCCACCCCGATCACGCGCCCGAAGCCACGGCACACCTCGCAGGCGCCCACGGCCGAATTGAAGGAAAAGGCCGACGGGATCGGCTCGCTGTAGCGCTGGTCGCTGTCGGGGCAGTGCAGCCCGGTGGAAAAGCGCCACAGCTCGGGCTCGGCATCGTCACCCGCCAGGGCATAGACGTTCAGACGCCCGCTGCCGCGCTTGAGCGCGGTCTCGATGGCCTCGACCACCCGCACCTTCTCGGCGTTGCCCACGCGCAGGCGATCGGCCACCACGTCCAGTACCTTGCGCGGGCCGGTGGGTGTGGCCACCTCGCGCTCGGCCTGCACGCGGGTGAAACCGCTGGCCGCCAGCCACTGGCCCACCTCGTCGGCCGTGGCGCTGGCCGGCAGCTCGACCGGGAAGGTCAGGATCAGGCGCGGCTCCACCCCGTCCACGCTGGCGGCCTGGGCCCGCGCCAGCAACTGGGCGTAGATGGTCTCGGGCGAATCGTGGCGCACGGGCTGCGCGGTCTGGCGATCGAACAGGGCGCCGGCACGGGCAAACAAGAGCTTGAGGTGGTCGTTCAGCTCGGTCATCGTGCCCACGGTGGAGCGCGAACTGCGCACCGGGTTGGTCTGGTCGATGGCAATCGCCGGCGGCACCCCCTCCACCCGGTCCACCGCAGGCTTGTCCATGCGGTCCAGGAACTGGCGCGCATAGGCCGAGAAGGTCTCGACGTAACGGCGCTGCCCCTCGGCATACAGGGTGTCGAACACCAGGCTCGACTTGCCCGACCCACTGGGCCCCGTGACCACGGTCAGCTCACCCGTGCGGATGTCCAGATCGAGGTTCTTGAGGTTGTGCTGGCGGGCACCGCGGATTTTGATGATTCCCTGGGTCATGGTCGGCTGGTTCCTGTGGAGGCCAAACATTCTAGGCAGCCCGCCGCGAAGCCAGCATGACGCCAGCCAAAGCCCTTCAAAGTCGGTGCGCCCTGGCCGGGCGCACCGACAGCAGCTCAATCAGCGCTGTAGATATCCACCTGCCGGGTCTCCGGCACAAACACCAGGCCGATGGCCAGGGTCGCCGCAGCGATCACCACCGGGTACCACAGCCCGTGGAACATGTTGCCGTTCTGCGCCACCATGGCAAAGCTGATGGTGGGCAGCAGGCCGCCGAACCAGCCGTTGCCCACGTGGTAGGGCAGGCTCATCGAGGTGTAGCGGATGCGGGTGGGGAACAGCTCGACCAGCATGGCCGCAATGGGCGCGTAGACCATGGTCACGTAGATCACCAGCAAGGTCAGGATGAGCACGATGGTCACGTGGTCCACCTTGGCAGGGTCGGCCTGGGTCGGGTAGCCCGCGGCCTTCAGGGCCTCGCCCACCTGCTTCTTGAAGGCGGCGATGGCGCGAAAGCTCTCGTCGTCGAACTTGTGGTTGACCACCCGGCCCACCGGGGCCGGGATGTCCTGCTCGCCGATGCGCACCCGGGCCGGGCCGCCAGCCGCCGACACCTGGTTGGAGTAGCTCACCGCGTTCTGGGCCAGAAAGCGCTTGGCGATGTCGCAGGAGCGGTAGAAGTCGATCTCGCGCGCCACCGGGTTGCCCTGGAAGGAGCAATCCCCCGCGGCGGCGATCACCACGATCTGGTTGCGCGCCTGGGCCGCCGCCAAATCGGGGTTGGCCGCCTGGGTCAGCGCCTTGAACAGGGGGAAGTAACTCACGGTGGCCAACAGCAGGCCGGCCAGGATGATGGGCTTGCGCCCGATGCGGTCGGACAGCGTGCCGAACACGATGAAGAAGGGCGTGCCCAGCAGCAGGGCCACGGCGGTCAGGATGTTGGCGGTCGAGCCGTCCACCCGCAGCACATTGGTCAGGAAGAAAGGTGCATAGAACTGCCCCGTGTACCAGACCACGGCCTGCCCGGCCACCAGGCCGAACAGGGCCAGCAGCACCACGCGCAGGTTCTTCCAGCGGCCGAAGGATTCGGTCAGCGGCGCCTTGGAGGTCTTGCCCTCGGCCTTCATCTGCTTGAAGGCGGGCGACTCGTTCATCGACAGGCGGATGAACACCGACACCCCCAGCAGCAGGATGGAGACCAGAAAGGGAATGCGCCAGCCCCAGTCGGCAAAGGCGGCCTCGCCCACCAGGCTGCGCACCCCCAGGATGACCACCAGCGACAGGAACAGCCCCAGCGTGGCGGTGGTCTGGATCCAGGCCGTGTAGGCGCCCCGCCGCCCGGGCGGCGAATGCTCGGCCACATAGGTGGCCGCCCCGCCATACTCACCGCCCAGGGCCAGGCCCTGCAACATGCGCAAGGCCACCAGGATCACCGGCGCCGCCAGCCCCACCGTGGCGTACGACGGCAGGATGCCCACGATGAAGGTGGACATGCCCATGATCAGGATGGTGACCAGGAAGGTGTACTTGCGCCCGATCATGTCGCCCAGGCGCCCGAACACCAGGGCCCCGAAAGGCCGCACGATGAAGCCGGCCGCAAAGGCCAGCAGGGCGAAAATGAAGGCCGAACTCGGGTCCAGCCCCGAGAAGAACTGCTGCGCGATGATGCCGGCCAGCGATCCGTACAGGTAGAAGTCGTACCACTCGAAGACGGTTCCGAGTGAGGATGCAACGATGACACGGCGCTCCTCGGGCGTCATGGGGCGTGCAGAGGCTGCCATGTTTTGTCTCCAGTCGTGTGGGTGCAGCGTGCCCTGCTTGGGCACTTGCAGCCACTATCAGAAGCTTCTCTGACCGAACCCTGACAAACAGGCTCGGGACATGCCCTGATGCAAGGGTAAACACGGGTCAGGGGTTTACCCGATCCCCATGCCGCCTGTCGCCGGCTGAACGGTCGATCTCATACCGTTCAGCGCGCCAGAAAACCGCTGGAACCCGCATGGGGCTTGGGTTTGCGGATTTTCGGGTCTTGGCCGACGGGGCTGGCTTATCGCTGGCTTACGTAAGCAGTTGGTCAGGGAGGCTACCCAGAATTGTTTCGTGGCCGGTGGCTTTCGGGCCACGCCCTGCATCCATTCCACCAACTGGAGAGAGACATGAGCGACCCCGTTGTCGACAAGATAAAAACCCACCCGAAGTACCTGGAACTGCGCCGCAAGCGCAATGGCCTGGGCGTTCTGCTGACCATCCTGATGCTGGTCGTCTACTACGGCTACATCGCCCTGATCGCCTTTGACAAGGCCTTTCTGGCGCAGCCCATCGGCACCGGCGTGACCACTGTGGGCGTGCCGATCGGCATGGGCGTGATCATTTTCACCATCATCATCACGGCCATCTACGTGAAGCGCGCCAACGGTGAATTCGACCAGCTGACCAAGGACATCCTGAAGGACGCCACAAAATGACAAAGCAACTCCAATTCGCACTGGCGGGCGCCCTGGCACTGGCGGCCAGCGGCTCGGCCCTCGCGGCTGGCGGGGACCTGGGCGAAGCCGCCAAGCAGGCCACCAACTGGACCGCCATCCTCATGTTCGGCGCCTTTGTGGCGGGCACGCTGTGGATCACCAAGTGGGCCGCAGCCAAGACCAAGTCGGCCTCTGACTTCTACACCGCGGGCGGCGGCATCACCGGCTTCCAGAACGGCCTGGCGATTGCGGGCGACTACATGTCGGCCGCTTCCTTCCTGGGCATTTCGGCCATGGTGATGGGCGCTGGCTATGACGGCATCATCTACTCGATCGGCTTCCTGGTGGGCTGGCCCATCATCACCTTCCTGATGGCCGAGCGCCTGCGCAACCTGGGCAAGTTCACCTTTGCCGACGTGGCCGGGTACCGCTTCCAGCAGACCCCGATCCGCGCCTTCGCGGCCTCGGGCACCCTGGTGGTGGTGGCCTTCTACCTGATTGCCCAGATGGTGGGTGCCGGCCAGCTGATCAAGCTGCTGTTCGGCCTGGACTACTGGCTGGCGGTGGTGATCGTGGGCGCGCTGATGATGGTCTACGTGCTGTTCGGCGGCATGACCGCCACCACCTGGGTGCAGATCATCAAGGCCTGCATGCTGCTGGCCGGCGTGAGCTTCATGGCCTTCATGGTGCTGGCCAAGTACGGTTTCAGCCCCGAAGCGCTGTTTGCTGAAGGCGTGAAGGTGAAAGCCGCCATCGCCGCCAACGCTGGCAAATCGCCTGAAGAGGCGGCCAAGATCGGCCTGTCGGTCATGGGCCCAGGGGGCTTCATCAAGGACCCGATCTCGGCCATCTCCTTCGGCATGGCGCTGATGTTCGGTACCGCCGGTCTGCCCCACATCCTGATGCGCTTCTTCACGGTGCCCGACGCCAAGGAAGCCCGCAAGTCGGTGCTGTGGGCCACCACCTGGATCGGCTACTTCTACGTGCTGATCTTCATCATCGGCTTCGGCGCCATCACCCTGGTGCTGACCAACCCCGAAATGGCCGACGTGGCCAAGGGCGTGATCAAGGGCGGTGCCGGTACCGCCAACATGGCGGCCGTGCTGGTGGCCAAGTCGGTCGGCGGTGACGTGTTCTACGGCTTCATCTCGGCCGTGGCCTTCGCCACCATCCTGGCCGTGGTGGCCGGTCTGACGCTGTCGGGTGCCTCGGCCGTGTCGCATGACCTGTACGCCACCGTGTTCAAGAACGGCAAGGCCGACAGCGCCTCCGAACTGAAGGTGTCGCGCCTGACCACCATCGCCCTGGGCATCGTCGCCGTGGTGCTGGGCATTGCCTTCGAGAAGCAGAACATCGCCTTCATGGTGTCGCTGGCCTTCGCGATTGCCGCCTCGGCCAACTTCCCGGTGCTGTTCCTGTCGGTGCTCTGGAAGGACTGCACCACCAAGGGGGCCGTGATCGGTGGCTTCCTGGGCCTGATCTCCTCGGTGGGCCTGACCATCGTGTCGCCCTCGGTGTGGGAAGCCACGCTGGGCTACCCCAAGGGCTCGGCCTGGTTCCCGTACTCGTCGCCGGCCCTGTTCTCGATGGCCATCGGCTTCTTCGGTGTGTGGCTGTTCTCGGTGCTGGACCGCAGCGCCCAGGCCACCAAGGAACGTGCCGCCTTCGCTTCGCAGCAGGTGCGCTCGGAAACCGGCCTGGGTGCCTCCGGCGCCTCGGGTCACTGAAGCGGAATCGGGTCGCCCTGACGCGCCCCGTCTCCCCCCCATGAAAAAACCGGGCCTAGGCCCGGTTTTTCTTTTTCTGCGCCGCGAGCGCTAGCCGCTCTTCAGCGCCCGCAGCTTGATGAAGGCCAGGCCCGCCATCACCGCGTCATTGATGGCGTCGTGGGCATCGCGCAGCGGCAGCTGCAGATCGGCCATCAGGGTGGCAAAGCGCAGGTCGATGTCGGCGTTGTCGTGCTGCTGGTAGGGCGGCAGCTGGCGAAACTTGTGGTCGTAGTACAGCGCCGACACCTCGATCTTGGGCTGCGGCAAAGGCTGGCCCAGCAGGGGCCGCACCACGCGGTTGAGCATGGCCACATCGAACTCCAGAAAGTAACCCACCAGCGGGCGCGGCCCGATGAAGTGCAGCAGGCGGCGCACCGCCTCGTCGGCGGGCAGGCCTTCGGCCACGTCGCGCTCACGCAGGCGGTGGATGCGCACGCTCTCGGCCGATACGCCGCGCTCGGGGCGCACCAGCAGTTCCAGCCGCTCGCTGGTCATGAGGCGGTCGCCCACGATGCGCACGGCCCCGATGGAGACGATCTCGTCGCTGCGCACATTGAGGCCGGTGGTCTCGCAGTCGAGCGACACCCACTCATCGGGCGGCGGGTCGTCGAACAGAAAGGCAAACGAGGGGTCGGCCAGGCGGCGCAAGGCCCAGTCACGGCGCAGGCGTTGCAACCAGCGGTTGGCCACCGAGGGCAAGGGCAGGGTGCTCATGACAGGGCGTCCAGGCGGAAACGGTGGCGCAGCTGCACCTTGAAGCGCTTGACCACGCTGAGCGAATCCTTGAGCAGGTCGCGGTCCAGGGCGCTGAGCTGGGCAAAGTCGACCGCGCCGGTGACCGGCCGCTTCAGGTCGATCTCGGCCAGGCCGGCCTTGAGCTTGAGGCCCATGAACACCTGCAGGCTGTCGGTCAGCTCGGTGGCCGTGTCGGCACTCAGGGCCCCGGTGGCCACCAGGGCCGTGATGCGGCCGCTGGTGCTGGTCTCGGTGATGCGGTGGGCCAGTGCCAGGCTGCGCACCCCGTGCACCAGCGGAAAGATGCCTTCTTTCTTGAGGTTGAGCTGACGATCATCCTCGCCCAGCGAGAACAGCCGGTGCAGCCAGCCATTGGAAGATTCGCCGAAGGCATCAAGCGCCGAGGCAAAGCGGCTCAGCATGGCCTCATTGTCCAGCGACAGGGCCTGCACCTGCTCCTGCACCCGGGTCAGCAAATGGGCGTCGCCGCAGACCGCATGGGCGTCCATGAAGATGGCGAGCTTCATGAGCTTGTCGCCATCGGGCACCAGCAGCCAGTCGCGGGCGCGCTGGCTGAACTCGCTGACGCTGCCGCGCCAGTCGGGGTTGCTCAGCATGATGTGGCCCGGGCATTCGGGGTAGCCGAATCGGCTCAGGGCCGCCGAGAAGCGCTCGCAAAGGGCCTGCAGATCGGCCGGCGGCACATAGCCGTCGCGCAGCACCAGGGCGTTGTCCTGATCGGTCTTGAGCAGCTGCTCGCCGCGGCCCTCGCTGCCCATCACGAACAGGCAGCTGTTGGCCACCAGTTCGGGCGGCGCCAGCATGTCCCAGGCGCGTTCGAACAGGCGCAGGTTGAGCTGCTGCACCAGGCGCGCAATCAGCCCCACCCGGGTGCCGCCGCGCGACAACAGGCCGATCATGCGGTTGATCTGGGCGGCCGCTTGCTCCAGGCCGGCCAGATCGCGGGCCTGCTCGATCTGCACCGTGATGAGGTGCGAGTGGTTGCCCAGGAAGCTGAACAGGTCCAGGGCCTCCAGGATGCCCCGCACCTCGCCGCCTTCGGCCACCACCACACGGTGCACCCGGCTGCGCAGCATCAGGGCCATGGCGTCGCCCAGCAGATCGCCCGGGCGCACAGTGACCAGCTGGTAGCTGGCCAGCTCGCCCACGGCCAACTGGTCGAGCGGGCGGCCGTCGAGCACCGCGCGCTGCAAGGCGGTGGCGGTGAAGATGCCCAGCCGGGGCGGGTCGCTGCGGCTGTCGCGCACCAGCACGTTGGAGGTCTTTTCGGCCTGGAAGCGGCGCACCACCGTGACGATGTCGGTGTCGGCCTCCACCGTGGGGGCCGGGCGCACAAAGGCCTCGTCGACCCGCGCCATGGTGAGCGAGTGCAGCTCGTGGCTGCCCTGGCGCTGGGCCAGGGTGCTGAGCTTGTTGCTGAGGTCGGAGAACAGCAGCGCGCCAAAGGTGGCGTTCGAGGCGATCAGCTCGTTGACGGCCTGGTGCGCCAGCTGGTAGGCCACCACCTCTTCCGAGGCCACGAAACGGTGGCTGACACGGCCCGCCACCAGGCCCCGGCCATCAAAGCAGTCGTCGGGGCCATAACTGCCGATGACCTCCTCGCCATCGAGCTGGGTCACATAGCCCTTGATGATGACGAACAGGTGGGTGGGCGCCGAGCCCACCTCGAGGATGGGGGTGCCGGCGCGAAAGTAGGCCACATCGACACTGTTGCGCACCAGACGCTGCTCGTCGGGGTTCAGGCAGTCGAATGGCGAGGCCGAGAAATTGAAGGCGTTGGGCATCGCTTGTCTCCGATCAGGGGCCGCGGCGCCGAGGCGGGCTGCGGTGTTGTCGAGAGATTGTCGCGCCGCCCAGGGCGCCGCGACTTGACCCAGGTTCAGCTTTGGAGGTCCTGCTTGAGACCGTTCGTCACCTGGGGCACCGTGTCCCAGTGGTCCTGCAGCCAGGGGTCACCGGCCAGACAGGCCCGCAGCAGGGGCAAGGCGTCCAGGCCCCAGAACACGCGCCCATCGACCACCCAGGTCGGCACACCGAAGGCGCCTGCCGCCAGCGCCTCCTGGGTGTTCTGGCGCAACCGGGCCCGCAGCGCATCGGCGCCCGGCTCGTGGCGCAAGGTCAGGCGCTGCTGCAAGGCCTGCAGGCGTTCGGGGTCCAGCGCATCCTGGCCGCCGTGCCAGACATGGCGCATCACTTCACGCGCCACATGGCGGCTGATGCAGCCGTCCACGCTGGTGGCCAGGGCCAGGCTCAGCAAGGGCACGGGCGAAAACGGGTGCTGCGCCGGCATCTGCAGGCCCACGCCCAGGCTGTGCCCCAACCAGGCCACGTGGCGGTAGGTCCAGTCACGCTTGGGCGCGATGCCTGCCGGCCCACCGTGGCCGTATTGCTTGACCAGGGCCCCCAGCAGCACGGGCTTGTAGCTCACGTGGTAGCTCAGGCCCTGCAAGGCCTGGGGCAGTTGCTCCAGCGCCAGCCAGGCATAGGGCGACACGAAGTCGAGGTAGAAATCGATGTGTTTCATGCGGTGCTGGGGCCACGGGGTGAGGACTCAGGCCTGGGGCTCGCGCACCAGGCCGCTGCGCAGCAAGACCTGGCGCCAGACGCTGCGCTTGTAGCCGTCGGAGGCGCCGCTCCAGGCGCGCAGCTCGTCCAGCGTGCGGTAGCAGCCCTGGCACAGGCTGCGGTCGGCCGTCATGCGGCACACCGAGACACAGGGCGAGGGCACGTTGTCCTCGGCCGCCATGGCGGCCTCGGCCTTGGCGGCCAGCAGCTCGAGCGTGGAGCTCATGGCGCCGGGGCCTGGGCCACATCGGCCACCGGGGCGCCACCCGTCAGCGATTCGAGATCCTGTGGGCGCAGACGGAACACGCCATTGGGGTGCCCGGCCGCGGCCCAGACCTCTTCGAAGCGGAACAGATCGCGGTCGATCAGGGTCACGGGGGGGTTGAGGTGGCCCACGGGCGACACGCCGCCGATGGCAAAGCCGGTGCTGGCGCGCACGAAATCGGCGTCGGCCCGGCCGGTCTTGCCCACCAGGGCGTCGACCTTTTTCTCGTCCACCCGGCGGTCGCCCGAGGCGATCACCAGCACGGCGAGGTTGTCGCTCTTGCGCTTGAAGATGATGCTCTTGGCGATCTGGCCCACGGCCACGCCCAGGGTGTCGGCGGCCTCCTGGGCCGTTCGACAGGATTCGCCCAGCATTTGCGGGGCATGGGGATGGCCCTTGGCCTGCAGCGCAGCGGCCACGCGCTGCACGCCATCAGGCAGGGGTTTCAATTCGGCACCACACATGGTTCTGGCTTCCTCAGGGTTCATCACGGCCAGCATTGTGCCGCTGTAGCGATGTCCAGGCACCCGCAGGGTTCAAGCCGAGCGTTTGTTGAGGATGGCCTTGCCGGCGCGCGAACCGGTGGGTCGGCCCAGGTGGCGGCTGATGAAGTCGCCCGCGTCGATGAGGGCATCGAGGTCGATGCCGGTGTCGATGCCCATGCCGTGCAGCATGTAGACCACGTCTTCGGTGGCCACATTGCCGGTGGCGCCCTTGGCATAGGGGCAGCCGCCCAGGCCGGCCACCGAGGTGTCGTACTGCCACACCCCCATCTGCAGTGTGGCCAGGGTGTTGGCCAGGGCCTGGCCGTAGGTGTCATGGAAGTGGCCCGACACGTCATCGAGCGCGTACACCTGCAGGGCGGCCTCCATGGCGCGCTGCACCTTGAGCGGCGTGCCCACGCCGATGGTGTCGGCCACGCCCACGTGCTGCACGCCGATGTCTTTCATGAGCCGGGCCACCTGGGTCACGCGCTCAGGGGCGATGTCGCCCTCATAGGGGCAGCCCACGGTGCACGAGATGGCGCCCCGCACGCGGATGCCGGCGGCCAGCGCCGCGGCCACCACGGGCGCGAAGCGCTCGATGCTCTCGGCGATCGAGCAGTTGATGTTGCGCTGGCTGAAGGCCTCGCTGGCGGCGCCGAACACCACGATCTCGTCGGGCCGCGACAGCACCGCCGCCTCATAGCCCTTGAGGTTGGGCGTGAGCACCGAGTACTGCACCCCGGCGCGGCGCTGCAGGCCCGCCATGACCTCGGCGTTGTCGCCCATCTGCGGCACCCACTTGGGGCTGACGAAGCTGGTGACCTCGATGTGCGTGAGGCCGGCGTCCTGCAGGCGGTGCACCAGGCCGATCTTGACCTCGGCAGGCACGGGCTGTTTTTCGTTCTGCAGGCCGTCACGGGGGCCGACCTCGACCAGTTTGACGCGGGTGGGCAGTGTCATGGGGGTGTCTCCGGGGATAAGTGCGCGCCGGCTTCAGTAGCCGCGCTCGGGGTTGACCACGCCGGCGATGGCGTCCAGCGGGGCGCCGGCCTGCAGCGCCCGGATCTTGCCGGCGATCTGGGCCATGCTTTCTTCACGCAGGGTGCGGGCCGAGGTGTGCGGTGTGACCGTGATCTGCGGGTGCTGCCAGAAGGCATGGCCGGCGGGCAGCGGCTCGGTGCGGAACACGTCCAGGGTGGCGCCGGCCACCTGGCCACGGGCCAGGGCGTCCAGCAGATCGGCCTCGACCAGGTGGGCGCCCCGCGCCACGTTGATCACATAAGCGCCGGGAGCCAGGGCCGCCAGGGTGTTGCGGTCGATGATGTTTTCGGTCTCGGGGGTGAGGGGCAGCAGGCAGACCAGTACCCGGGTGCCGCGCAAAAAGGCCTGGAAGCCCTCGCCGCCCACCGGCCCCGAGAAGCACTCGATGCCCTCGACCTGTTTGGCGCTGCGGCTGTAGCCACGCACCGGAAACTCGAACAGGCGCAAGGCCTGGGCCACCCGCTGGCCCAGCACGCCCAGACCCATCACGCCCACAGTGAAGTCGCTGCGCAGGCGGGGCTTGCGGTAGGACCACTTGCCCAGGGCCACGTCGGCCTCATAGCCATCGAGCTCGCGGAAATGCCGGATCACGGCATGGGCCACGAACTCGGCCATCTGCACCGACATGCCGGCATCGTCCAGGCGCACCACCGGCACCCCAGCGGGCAGGCGGCTTTTCATCAGGGCATCGACGCCCGCGCCGATGTTGAAGATCGCGCGCAGGCCGGCCTGCTGATCCAGAAAGGCCTGGGGGGGTGCCCAGACCACGGCGTAGTCGGCCTGGGGGTCGCCGGGCTGCCAGTTCGTGATGCGGGCGTCGGGGAAAGCGGCCTGAAGGCCGGCTTTCCAGGGCTCAGGCTTGGTGTCGGTAAGGCAGAGTGTGATGTTCATGGCGCCGCAGTCTGCCATCAAGTGCCCGTTTCTGCAGTCGCAGGCCGGTCAGGCCGCGACCTCCAGGCGCAGCAACTCGGCGCCATCGCTGACCTGATCGCCCGGGGCGTAGAGCAGCTCCAGCACCGTGCCATCGGCGGGCGCGGCGATGGTGTGTTCCATCTTCATGGCTTCCATCACGGCCAGGGGCTGGCCCTTGCGCACCCCATCGCCGGCCTTGACGGCAAAGGACACCACCTTGCCCGGCATGGGCGCCGTGAGGCGCCCGCCTTCGCCCTGGCTATCGCCCGCGTGGGCCAGCAGGTCGATCACGGTGATCTGCGAGGCGCCGGCCGCCGCAAACACATGGGCCACCTCGCCCAGCACATCGACCTGAACGCCCAGGCGCTGGCCCTGAAACTCAAGCAGCAGGCCCGAATCAGCGTGGCGCCAGTTCAAGGGGCCGGCGGCCTCGCCAATGGCCAGTTGCAGCTGGCCATCGTGCCCGTAGGTGAGGCGGGCCTCACAGCGCTCGCCATGGAACTCGAAGGCAAAGCGGCGCACGGTCTCGCCGTGCGAGCGCCAACCGTCGCGGCGGCTGAAGGGGTCGGCACCGGCCAGGGCCTGTTCGGCCGCCAGGGTCTGGGCCACCACGGCGGCCGCCACCAGGGGCAGGCCCAGCACCTCTTGCTGGAACAACACGGCCTGCTCGCGCTGGATCAGCGCCGTGTCGAGCTGGGCCCCGGCAAACGAGGGGCTGCGCACCACATGGCGCAAGAACTGCACATTCGTGGCCAGGCCCACGATGTGGGTCTGGGCCAGTGCGGCGTCGAGCCGCGCCAGCGCCTCTTCGCGGGTGGCGCCGTGCACGATGAGCTTGGCCACCATGGAGTCGTAGAACGGGCTGATGGCATCGCCCTGGCGCACGCCGTCGTCGATGCGCACCGTGCCGCGCTCGAAGCTGGTGCTGGCGGGCTTGCGGTAGATGTCCAGGCGGCCGGTGGCGGGCAGGAACTGCTTGTCGGGGGTCTCGGCACAGATGCGGGCCTCGATCGCATGCCCCTGGATGCGCAGGTCGGCCTGCTGCAGGGGCAGCGGCTCGCCGCTGGCCACGCGCAGCTGCCACTCGACCAGATCGAGGCCGGTGATGGCCTCGGTGACCGGGTGCTCCACCTGCAGGCGGGTGTTCATCTCCATGAAGAAGAAGTTCATGCTGCCGTCGGCGCGCTGCTCGACGATGAATTCGACCGTGCCGGCGCCCACATACTGGACCGCCTTGGCCGCGGCCACGGCGGCAGCGCCCATCTGCTGACGCATGATCTCGCTCAGGCCCGGGGCCGGGGCTTCTTCGAGCACCTTCTGGTGGCGGCGCTGCACCGAGCAATCACGCTCGAACAGGTAGACGCACTGGCCGTGGGTGTCACCAAAGACCTGGATCTCGATGTGGCGCGGGCGCTGCACGTATTTCTCGATCAGCACGGCGTCGTCACCAAAGCTGTTGATGGCCTCGCGCTGGCACGAGGCCAGGGCCGCCGCAAAGTCTTCGGCCCGGTCGACCGCCCGCATGCCCTTGCCGCCGCCGCCGGCACTGGCCTTGATCAGCACCGGGTAGCCGATGCGGTCGGCCTCGCGCTGCAGCAGCTCAGGGTTCTGGTCGGCACCGTGGTAGCCGGGCACCAGAGGCACGCCCGCCTTCTCCATCAGTTGCTTGGATTCGGCCTTGAGGCCCATGGCCTTGATGGCCGAGGCCGGCGGGCCGATGAAGACCAGGCCGGCGGCCGCGCAGGCCTGGGCAAAGTCTTCGTTCTCGCTGAGAAAGCCATAGCCCGGGTGGATGGCCTCGGCCCCGGTGGACTTGGCGGCTTCCAGGATGCGCTCCCAGCGCAGGTAGCTGTCCTTGGGGGCGCTGCCGCCCACATGCACCGCCTCGTCACAGGCGGCCACATGCTTGGCCTGGGCATCGGCATCCGAGTAGACCGCCACTGTCTTGATGCCCATGCGGCGGGCCGTCGAGGCGACCCGGCAGGCTATTTCGCCGCGATTGGCAATCAGGATTTTTTTAAACATGGTGTCCTCGCGTCTCAATACCCTGCACACGCTGCGCGTGTCAGGCAATTTGGCTTCGCCGCTGCGCCGCGTTGCGGCTTGTCCCCACGGTTGGCAATCAGAATTTTCTTGAACATACGGTGGTCTCCAAAATCACGGTGCCCAGACGACCTGGTCGTCCACGGCGTACAGCTTGCAGGCTTGGCCTTTTCGGGCCTGGCAGAAGCCCAGGGCGCGGCCCACGGCCCAGTCGCCGGTGGCCCAGCCCACGTTGCCCGAGGGGCCGATGGCGAAAGCGCGGGGTGCAGGGGCGGCGAGAAATTTGCGGTAGAAGCCTTCGCGGGCGCTCTCGCTGATGGGCACCTCGTTGACGGCATCGATGCGACGCTGGCCCTGGGCCGGCGGCACGGTGGGCACACCGGGCCGGGTGAAACCCAGCCGGGCCAGGTAGGCCTCCACCAGGGGCACCCAATGGTCCATGTCGGCATTCATGCCGTTGTGGCCGTCCTTGCCCGACGCGGGCAAGGTGTGGAATTCAGCCAGGCCGCCACCCGCCGTCCAGGCCTGTTGCCAGCGGCGGGGGTTGTCCTCGCCCCAGTACTGGTCGTTGGCCCAATACAGCCACAGCATGGGCACCCGGGCCTCTTTGGCCTGGGCCTCCCAGGCCTTGGCGACCACAGCCGGGCCGCAGGGGTTGCCGGCCCGGCGCTCAGGATCGCCGCCAGTCCCCCCCGAGAAGTTGATGCCCCCCACCAGCCCGGCGGGGTGGCGCGCGACCGTGGCGACGGCCGTCAAACCGCCGACGGACTGCCCCATGACCAGCCAGCGCGAGGTGTCGATGTCAGGCTGGCTCTGGGCATAGGCCAGGGTGGCCAGCACCTGGTCCGAAGCGGCCTTGGCCATGGGCTCGATGCGCATGGCATTGCAGGCGCCGCTGTCTTCGGGGTCGAAGTCGCCGTAGGTTTCCCAGTAACCCAGGCGTGTGGGCAGCATCACGGCAAAGCCTTTGGCGACCAGGTAGCGCGCCATGTGCTCATAGCGCTGGCGCCCCTGCTGGGCGCGCTTGTCCCGGGTGGGCCGGCCGTGGTTGAGGATCACCAGTGGGTGCGGGCCGGCCCCGGCGGGACGGAACACCGTGATGGGGATCTGACGCGTCTCCTGGCGTGCATACAGATCGCTCACCGTGACAGGGATGTGCTGAATCTCCTCGCGCAGATCGGCCGCGAGCACAGGCTCGGCGGGCGGTGTTGCGGCGGGGTTCTGCGCCCCCGCCTGGCCCAGCGGGCCCAGGGCGAGCATGAGCAAGCCGGCCAGGCCCAGGAGACGCGAACGTGTCGACAGGCTGCGCATGGCTCAACCCTGCAACCAGTTCGGCTTGCGCTTTTGCAGAAAGGACTGGATGCCCTCACGCCCTTCGGGGCTGACGCGCACATCGGCGATGCGCTCGACGGTGGCCGCGATCAGGGCCGCATCGATGTCGTGCCCGGCCACGTCCTGCACCAGGCGCTTGCTCAGGCGCACGGCCTCGGGGCCGGCCGCCAGCAGGGCCGCCGTGACGGCATCCACCCGGGCGTCCAATGCCTCGGCGGCCACCACCTCGTGGATGAAGCCGATGCGCAGGGCTTCGGCCGCGTTGAAGCGCTCGGCGGTCAGAAAGTAACGGTGCGCCGCACGCGCGCCCATGGCCCGGATCACATAGGGGCTGATGGTGGCGGGGATCAGGCCCAGCTTGACCTCGCTGAGGCAGTAATGGGCCGTGTCGACGCTGATGGCCACATCACAGGCGGCCACCAGGCCGGTGCCACCGGCATAGACATCGCCCTGCACGCGGGCCACGGTGGGTTTGGGGCAGGCGTAGACCACGCGCAGCATCTCGGCCAGTTGCCCGGCATCGGCCAGGTTCTGCTCGCGGCTGTAATCGGCCATGCTGCGCATCCAGTGGAGATCGGCGCCCGCACAGAAGGCCGGGCCCAGGCCGGCCAGCACGATGGCCCGCACCTCGGGGTGTTGCCCCAGATCGCGGAAGGCCTGGGTGAGTTCGGCGATCACGGTTTCGTTGAAGGCGTTGCGCACTTCAGGGCGGTTCAGGGTGACACGGGCCACGGGGCCGGTGTCGACGGTGATGGTGCTCAACTCGGCCATGTTTGAAGTCCTCTCAAGGTTTCGATCAGGTCAAAATCTGCGTCGCGGTGCAGCAGCTGATGGCCCTGGTGGATGCAGAAGCTGGCCAGCAGAATGTCGATGGGGCTGCGGATGGTGACGCCTTGTGCACGCAGCTCGCGGTACTCGCGGGCCGCCAGCAGAGCGGCTGATGAACCACCCAACTGGACCTGCGGCAGACTGCCCAGGTAGTGCTCGGCCAGGTCCAGCGCGCGGCCGGAGCGGAAACCACGCAGTACCTCGAACATCACCAGATCGGCCACCGCGATGTCACCGCGATTGCCTTGCAGCAATGCCCCCAATGCCGTGACAGCCCGGTTGCTGCGCCCCGCAAAGAAGTCGATCCAGACACTGGAATCCACCAGAATCACGGGCGCCGCCTTTTGGCTGGACGAGCCACTGCAGATTCCGCCTTGTAGCCAGGGGCAGGCTCTTGCGCCAGCGCCATGGCGGCGTCTTGCTGGCTTGCCGTCTGGGCTTGAACCTCGGCCCAGCCCTCGTCGGAATCATCCCAGTTCAACTGGCCTCGCAGAGCCAGCAAGCCGTCGTAGATTTTTTTACGCGCCAGCAGTCGCAAACCAGCTTCGACGGCTTCTTTTTTGGTTTTGAACTGCCCGGCCTCCATGGCAAGGGCCAGCAGCTCGTCGTTGATGTCGATATTGGTGCGCACAGCAGACCTCGGATGTGTATAGATTTAGAAAAATATACACATCACATGCGGAAGACGCCAAATCGAGTGTCTTCGATCGGCGCATTGCGGGCGGCCGACAGGCCCAGGGCCAACACGCGGCGGGTGTCGGCGGGGTCGATCACGCCGTCGTCCCACAGGCGGGCGGTGGCGTAGTAGGGGTGGCCCTGGTCTTCGTACTGTTGGCGGATCGGGGCCTTGAAGGCTTCTTCTTCGTCGGCGCTCCATTGGCCACCCTTGGCCTCGATGCCGTCGCGCTTGACCGTGGCCAGCACGCTGGCCGCCTGCTCACCCCCCATGACGCTGATGCGGGCGTTGGGCCACATCCACAAAAAGCGCGGGCTGTAGGCGCGGCCGCACATGCCGTAGTTGCCGGCGCCGAAGCTGCCGCCGATGATGATGGTGAACTTGGGCACGCTGGCCGTGGCCACGGCCGTGACCATCTTGGCGCCGTTGCGGGCAATGCCTTCGTTCTCGTACTTGCGCCCCACCATGAAGCCGGTGATGTTCTGCAAAAACACCAGCGGGATCTTGCGCTGGCAGCACAGTTCGATGAAGTGGGCGCCCTTGAGGGCCGATTCGGAGAACAGGATGCCGTTGTTGGCAATGATGCCCACGGGCATGCCCTCGATGCGGGCAAAGCCGGTGACCAGGGTGGTGCCGAAGCGGGCCTTGAACTCGTCGAACTCGCTGTCGTCCACGATGCGGGCGATGATTTCGCGCACATCGAAAGGCTTGCGGGTGTCGGTGGGGATCACGCCGTACAGCTCGCTGGCCTCGAAACGCGGCGGCTTGGCCACGTCAGCGGGCACCGGGTCGGCCTTGCGGGCGTTCAGGTTCTTCACGACCTGGCGCGCCAGCGCCAGCGCGTGCAGGTCGTTCTGTGCCAGGTGATCGGCCACGCCCGACAGGCGGGTGTGCACATCGCCACCGCCCAGGTCTTCGGCCGTGACCACCTCGCCGGTGGCGGCCTTCACCAGGGGCGGGCCGCCCAGGAAGATGGTGCCCTGGTTCTTGACGATGATGGTCTCGTCGCTCATGGCGGGCACGTAGGCACCGCCGGCCGTGCAGCTGCCCATCACCACCGCGATCTGCGAGATGCCCTGGGCGCTCATGTTGGCCTGGTTGAAGAAGATGCGGCCGAAGTGGTCGCGGTCGGGGAACACCTCGTCCTGGTTGGGCAGGTTGGCGCCGCCCGAATCGACCAGGTAGAGGCAGGTGAGGTGGTTCTGTGCCGCGATCTCTTGAGCCCGCAGGTGTTTTTTCACCGTCATGGGGTAGTAGGTGCCGCCCTTGACGGTGGCGTCGTTGCAGACGATCAGGCAGTCCACCCCGTTGACGCGGCCGATGCCGGTGATCACGCCGGCGCAAGGGGCCGCATCGCCATACATGGCGTGGGCCGCCAGCGGGCTGAGTTCGAGAAAAGGCGTGCCGGGGTCCAGCAGCATCTGAACCCGCTCGCGCGGCAGCAGCTTGCCGCGCGCCGTGTGCTTGGCCCGGGCGGCCTCGCCGCCACCGGCCGCCGCCTTGGCGACCTGCACGGCCAGGTCGTCGACCACGGCGCGCATGGCGCTGGCATTGGCCTGGAACTCGGCCGAACGGGGGTTGAGTTTGCTTTCAAGAATCATGGGGGCCTCAGGCGGTCTTGGTTTCTTCAAGACCCAGTTGGGTCTTCATCTCATCGCGGATCTTGAACTTCTGGATCTTGCCGGTGACGGTCATCGGGAAGCCCGACACAAAGCGGATGTAGTGCGGCACCTTGTAATGGGCGATCTGCCCCTTGCAGAAGGCGCGCAGCTCGTCTTCGGACAGGGTCTGGCCGGGCTTGACCACCACCCAGGCACACAGCTGCTCGCCGTACTGCCGGTCGGGCACACCGACCACCTGCACATCCTGCACCTTGGGGTGGCGGTACAGGAACTCTTCGATCTCGCGCGGGTAGATGTTCTCGCCGCCGCGGATGACCATGTCCTTGATGCGGCCGACGATGTTGACATAGCCCTCGGCATCCATGGTGGCCAGGTCGCCGGTGTGCATCCAGCCCTGGGGGTCGATGGCTTCGCGGGTCTTTTCTTCATCACCCCAGTAGCCGTGCATGACCGAGTAGCCGCGCGTACAGAGCTCGCCCGAGCTGCCGCGGGGCACGGTCTCGCCGGTTTCGGGGTTGGCGATTTTGACCTCCAGGTGGGGCTGCACCAGGCCCACGGTGCTGACGCGCTTTTCGAGCGGGGTGTCGGTGCTGCTCTGGCAGCTGACCGGGCTGGTCTCGGTCATGCCGTAGGCGATGGTGATCTGGCCCAGGTGCATGTCGGCCACCACGCGCTTCATCACCTCGATGGGGCAGGGCGAGCCGGCCATGATGCCGGTGCGCAGGGTGTGCAGATCGAACTCTTTGAAGCGGGGGTGGTCCAGCTCGGCGATGAACATGGTGGGCACGCCGTGCAGGCCGGTGCAGCGCTCGTCCTGCACGGCCTGCAGCACGGTCAGCGGGTCGAAGCCGTCGTTGGGGTAGACGATGGTGGCGCCATGGGTGAGGCAGGCCAGGTTGCCCAGCACCATGCCAAAGCAGTGGTACAGCGGCACGGGGATGCACAGCCGGTCTTCGGGCGTGAGCTTCATGGCCTCGCCGATGAAGAAGCCGTTGTTCAGGATGTTGCGGTGGGTCAGCGTGGCGCCCTTGGGAAAGCCGGTGGTGCCGCTGGTGAACTGGATGTTGATGGCCTGTGTGGCCTTGAGCGTGGCCGCAAACGAGGGCAGGCGCGGGTCGAAGCGGTCGCCGCGGGCCAGCAGGCTGGAGAAGCGCAGCATGCCGGGCTCTTCGGCGCCCTCGCCCTCGACATCGATCCAGACCACGCTGCGCAGCTCGGGCAGGCGCTGCGCCTGCAACTGGCCCGGGACACTGGTGGCCAGCTCGGGCGCCAGCTCACGCAGCATGCCCAGGTAGTCGCTGGTCTTGAAGCGGGCCATGCTGACCAGGGCCTTGCAGCCCACCTTGTTGAGCGCGTACTCGACCTCGGAGGTGCGATAGGCCGGGTTGATGTTGACCAGCACCAGGCCCACCTTGGCGGTGGCCAGCTGCATCAACACCCATTCGGCGTTGTTGTGCGACCAGATGCCGATGCGGTCGCCCACGGTGAGGTTCAGCCCCAGCAGCGCACTGGCCAGCTGGTTCACCTCGCCCTGCAGCTGGCGGTAGGTGTAGCGGCGCCCCTGGTGCAGGCTGACCAGGGCCTCGCGCTCGGGGTGGCGCTCGACCATGGCGTCGAAGAAGTCACCGAGGGTGTCCTCGATGAGGGCGATGTCGGTGCGACCCTGGGCGTAGCTCAGGGCCACCGGGGCGGCGGAATCGGCTGGGGCCATGTGTTTGTCTCCTCTGACGGGGCGTCGCCCTCGGGGGGCGTTGCTCCGCAGGATACGTCGGCGGCCCGAAATTGCCGAGGCCAAGAAGGTTGCAAATCACGCCACAGGCCGGCACACTTGCCGCATGTCGCCCGAGCCCCGCCGCCCCCCTCTTCCAACGCCCCAGCCAGCCGCCACGCCGATGGCTTTTGTCAAGGCCATCCTGCAGGCCTACGAACGACGGGGACTGGCGCCGGACCAGGCCCTGAGGACGGCACAAATCACGCCAGAAGACACTCTGGATGCGCAAAAAAAAGTCACGGCCCTGCAGTTCGAGTTGCTGTCGGGCGCCGCCATGCAGGAGCTGGACGACGAGGCCCTGGGCTGGTTCGGGCGGCGCCTGCCCTGGGGCAGCTACGGCATGCTGGCCCGGGCCTCGATCAGCGCCCCGTCGCTGGGCGTGGCCCTGAAGCGCTGGTGCCGGCACCATGGCCTGATTGCCGACGACATCACACTGAGCCTGAATGTGCAGGGCCGGCACAGCAGCATCACCATCACCGAGCACCGCGACCTGGGTGAGCTGCGCGAGTTCTGCCTGGTGTCGGTGCTGCGCAACATCCATGGCCTGGCCTGCTGGCTGATCGACTCGCGCCTGCCGCTGCAGCAGGCGGCCTTTCCCCTGCCGGCACCGGCCCATGCGGAGGTCTATCCGCTGTTGTTTCCGGGGCCGGTGGTGTTCGGGGCGGCGCAGGCGGGCATCCACTTTGACGCACGCTACCTGGAGATGCCGCTGCGGCGCGACGAGACCGCACTCAAGCAGATGTTGCAACGCGCCCTGCCCTTGACCGTGCTGCAGTACCGGCGCGACCGGTTGCTGGTGCAGCGGGTGCGCCAGCTGCTGGCCCGCCAGCCGCAGGACACGCAAAGCGCCGAGGCCCTGGCGCATTGGTTGCACATCTCGCCGCGCACCCTGCACCGGCAGCTCAAGGACGAAGGCGCCACCTTGCAGGCCCTGAAGGACGAGGTGCGCCGCGAGCGCGCCACCGAACTGCTGCTGCGCACGGGCCGGCCGATCAAGCAGGTGGCCGAGGCGGCAGGCTTTCGCAACGAGAAGAGCTTCATGCGGGCCTTTCGCGACTGGACGGGGCAGTCGCCCGCGGAGTTCCGGCGCCAGGCCGGCGCCGGCTGAAGCCTCAACGCCAGCCTGGCCGGATCACCGTGGCCGAATTTGCACCGGCCGTGGCACAGCCCGGCGGGCCGGTGCCGCTACGCTGTGGGCAGCGACCGCATCACCCCCTGGAGACAAGCCCCCATGATCACGCTGCATCACTGCGTCAGTGCCCGTTCATTCCGCCCCCTGTGGATGCTGGAGGAGCTGGCCCTGCCCTACCGTTTGCGCATGCTGCCCTTTCCGCCCCGGGTCTGGCAACGTGACTTTCTGGCCGACAACCCGCTGGGCACCGTGCCCTTGCTGGAGGACGGCGCCGTGCGCATGACCGAGTCGGCCGCCATCTGCCAGTACCTGAGCAGCCGGGTACCCGGCACCCCGCTGGCCGTGGCCCCCGACGAGCCGGATTACGCCGCCTGGCTGAACTGGCTGCACCAGGGCGAGGCCACCCTGACCTTTCCGCAGACGCTGGTGCTGCGCTATGGCCGCTTCGAGCCGCCCGAGCGGCGCCAACCCCAGGTGGCGGAGGATTACAGCCGCTGGTTTCTGGCCCGGCTCAAAGCGGTGGACGCGGCACTGGCCACGGGCGCGCCCTGGCTGTGCGGCGGGCGTTTCACGGCCGCCGATGTGTCGGTGGGCTACGCCTTGATGGTGGCCGGTCACCTGGGCCTGCTGGAACGCATGAGCCCGGCCATCCAGGCCTATTGGCAGCGCCTGCAGCAGCGGCCGGCCTTCATGCGCGCGCTGGCCGCGCAGCACCAGGCCGCCCTGGACCAGGGCGTGCCGACCACCCCGGCGCCGGACACCGGGCCACCGGCCTGAAGCCAGGCCGCTTCAAGACCCAGCCACGCCCCTGGTTCAGCAGCCCAGCAAGGCGGGCAGCTCCGCCATGCTGCGGAACACCTGCACGGCGCCCGCGGCCAGCAGGGCGCCACGGCTGTCGTGCAGGGTCTGAGACGGCAAGTAGGCGAACACGGTGGCCCCGGCCGCCACGCCCGCCGTGACCCCGGTGACGGTGTCTTCGACCACGGCACAGCGGCGCGGGTCGGCCTGCAGAAAGTCGGCCGCGGCCAGGTACACGTCGGGGGCGGGTTTGCTGCGCGGCATTTCGTGCCCGCTGAAGATGCGCCCCTCGAAGTAGGGGCTCAGGCCCACCTTGTCGAGTTGCAGATTGACCTTGAACCGGTCGGCCCCCGAGGCGCAGGCAATGCGCCCCTGGTGGTGGGCATGCACCCGCTCGACCGCGCCGTGCACATGCTCGACGGCGGTGAGGCGCTCGTTCAGGGCCGCATTGCGACGGGCGTAGAACTCGGCCATCCAGGCATCGGTCAAGGGTTTGCCGGTGCGGGCCTCGATGTTGGCCCGCTCGTCACGCACCGCCTTGCCGACAAAGACGCGAAAGCACTCCTCGGCGCTCATCACCCAGCCCGACTCTTCGAGCATGTCGCGCAGCAGGCCGTTGGTGATGGGTTCGCTGTCCACCAGCACGCCATCACAGTCGAACAGCACCGCATCGAATCGCATCATGGTTGAACTCCAGAATTCAAGATTGGCTTCAAGAAGGGCGGGCGGCAGGGAACTCGCCGTCCACGTAGTACCAGCGCGGCAGGCCCTGGCCGTCGGCCTCGGGCCGGGTCTGGCGCACGAAGCGGCTGCGTTCATGCAGGCGCACGGCGCGGCCCTGCTCCCGGTAACGGGCCACGAACTCGACCTGGGCGCGCTCGCCATCGGGCCAGTGACCGCGCAGTTCCAGGCCCAGCCAGCGCGGTGCGGGCTCGAAGCTCAGCTCGCTGGGGCGGGTGTCGGGGTGCCAGGTGGCCAGCAGGTAGTCGCGCCGCTGCAGCACGAAGGCGCTGTAGCGCGAGCGCATCAGGCTTTCGGCGTCCGGTGCGGGCGTGTGATCAAAGTGGTCGACAAAGCGCCCGCAGCAATCCGCCCAGGCCAAGGGGCGGCGGCGAGCGTCCAGGCGGCCGCAGGGGCAGGGGTCAGAAGGAGCCATCACGCAGACAGGCCGTTGCCGGCCGGGGCAAAGGCCCGGATTCTACGAGACGGCGGCCGGGGCGGCCCGCCCAATCAGGCCAGGGCGCGCTGGATGATGATCTTCTGCACGTCACTGGTGCCTTCGTAGATCTGGCACACGCGCACGTCGCGGTAGATGCGCTCCAGCGGAAAGTCTTTCACGTAGCCATAGCCGCCCAGGGTCTGGATCGCGGCGCTGCAGACCTTCTCTGCCATCTCGCTGGCAAAGAGCTTGGCCATGGCGGCTTCCTTGAGGCAGGGGCGGCCGGCGTCGCGCAGGGCGGCGGCATGCCAGATCAGTTGGCGCGCCGCCTCCAGTTGGGTGGCACAGTCGGCCAGGCGAAAGCCCACCGCCTGGTGGTTGAAGATGGCGGTGCCAAAACTCTCGCGCTGCTGGGCGTAGTCCAAGGCCACTTCAAAGGCGCTGCGCGCCATGCCCAGGCTTTGCGCGGCAATGCCGATGCGGCCGCCTTCCAGGGCCGACAGGGCGATCTTGTAGCCCTCGCCCTCGGCACCGATCAAGTTCTCGGCCGGGATGCGACAGTTGTCGAAATTGATCTGGGCCGTGTCGCTGCTGTGCTGGCCCAGCTTGTCCTCCAGCCGAGCCACCACATAGCCCGGGTTGGCGGTGGGCACCAGAAAGGCACTCATGCCGCGCTTGCCGGCGGCCTTGTCGGTGACGGCGATCACGATGGCCACGTCACCGTTCTGACCGCTGGTGATGAACTGCTTGACGCCGTTGATGACGTACTCGTCGCCCTGTTTGACCGCCGTGGTGCGCAAGGCCGAGGCATCGCTGCCCACGTGGGGCTCGGTCAGGCAGAAGGCGCCCAACATGCGGCCCTGGGCCAGGGGCACCAGCCATTGCTGCTTCTGGGCCTCGTTGCCATAGCGCATCAGGATGGCGTTGACCGGGCAGTTGGTGACGCTGATGGCCGTGCTGGTGCCGCCGTCGCCAGCGGCCACCTCTTCAAGCACCAGGGCCAGGCTCACGTAATCCAGCTCGGCGCCGCCATAGGCCTCGGGCACGCAGATGCCATAGGCTCCCAGTGCGGCCAGGCCCTGGTGGGCTTCTTTGGGAAAGTGGTGCTCGCGGTCCCAGCGGGCGGCATGGGGCCAGAGTTGCTCGCGGGCGAAGTCGCGCACGGCGTCGCGGATCATTTCCTGGTCTTGGGTCAACAGCATTCGGGTCTCCTGGATCGTTGTTCTGAGGGGGCTTCGGCCTGCGCAGGCTTTACCAGTGGCTGGCGCGGCGGCCATCGTGGTGCAGCAGGCGCCCACGGTCGGCCGGGGTGAGGCCGGCCAGGGTGCGGCGCAGGCCCTGCACGCTTTGCTCGACCGTCAGCGGAGCGGACTCGCCCCCCATGTCGGTGCGCACCCAGCCCGGGTCGATGGTGACCAGGGTGGCGCGTGGGTAATCGTGCTGGGCCGCGGCCACCGCCATGTTGAGTGCGGCCTTGCTGACACGGTACAGCCAGGCGCTGCTGTTGGGCACGCTGCCGATCTGGCTCATGGAACTGGAGATGGCGGCAAACACACCGCCCGCCTCTTCGACCATGGGCATGATCTGGGGCAGCACCTGCATGGCCCCCAGCACATTGGGGTGCATGACGGCATCGAAGTGCTCCCGCGTGGGTGGGGAGAGCGCGTTGCCGCGGTCCATGACGCCGGCCACATAGAGGGCCAGGTCGATCTTTTCGCCATCAAGCTGCCACGACAGGCCGCTGACGCTGGCCGGATCGGCCACGTCCAGCTTGAGCACCTGGGCGCCCAGGTCTTGCAATTGGCTGCGCGCGTCATCACTGCGCACGGTGGCGATGACGCGCTCGCCGGCGGCCAGCGCCTGGCGCGCCAGTTCCAGGCCGAGGCCGCGCGAGGCGCCGATGATCAAAGTGGTGCTCATGGGGATGCTCCGTGAAACAGGCCTCGGGCTTCAGCCCAGGCCTTCCTGTTGCAGTTGGGCCTGGTAGCGCGCCACCATCTGGGCCTGTGACTCGGGCGCCGTGGCCAGCCCGATCTGGTCGTGCAGCATCTCGCCCAGGGTGGGCAGCACGCTGCGCGGCTGCTGGGCCTCGGGCCGCCACAGGCGCGAACGCATGAAGGCCTTGGCACAGTGGAGGTAGGCCTCTTGCACCCGCACCTCAATGACCAGCTTCGGGGGCTGACGCCCTTCGGCAAAGCGCTGGGTGAACTCGGCCTCGTCGCGCAGCCGGGCCTGCCCGTTGACGCGCAGGGTTTCGTCCACACCCGGGATCATGAACAGCAGGCCGATGCGCGGGTCTTGCACCAGGTTCTGCAAGGTGTCGAGGCGGTTGTTGCCCGAGGAATCCGGCAACAGCAGGGTGTGCTCGTCGGGGGTGTGCACAAAGCCAGGGGCTCCGCCACGCGGCGAGGCGTCCAGCCACTGACCCGCAGCCCCTGCCGAGGCCAGCACGCAAAAGGGCGACAGGCTGATGAAGCGCCGTGCGTGCCGGTCGAGTTGCGCCATCTGCTTGAGGCGCGGGCGCTCGGCCGGCGGTGGGTACAGGGCGCGCAGTTGCTCCAGGGTGCTGATCATGGGCCGCCTCAGGGGTTCATCAAAGCAGCTCGAGCGCCAGCGCCGTGGCCTCGCCGCCGCCGATGCACAGGGTGGCCAGGCCGCGCTTCTTGCCACGGGCTTTGAGCGCGTGCAGCAGCGTGACGATGATGCGGGCGCCGCTGGCGCCGATGGGGTGGCCCAGGGCGCAGGCCCCACCGTTGACGTTGACGATGTCGTGCGACAGCTTCAGCTCGGTCATCAGCGCCATGGGCACCACGGCAAAGGCCTCGTTGATTTCCCAGAGGTCGACGTCGGCGGCCGACCAGCCGGCCTTGGCCAGGGCCTTCTGGGTGGCGCCCAGCGGGGCGGTGGCAAACCACTCGGGCTCCTGGGCGTGGGTGGCGTGGCTGACGATGCGGGCCAGGGGCTGGCAGCCCAGCTTCTGGGCGGTCGCCTCGCGCATCATCACCAGGGCGGCGGCGCCGTCGTTGATCGACGAGCTGGAGGCGGCGGTGATGGTGCCGTCTTTCTTGAACGCGGGCTTGAGGCCGGGGATCTTGTCGAGCTTGACCTTGCCGGGGCCCTCGTCCACCGAGATGACGGTCTCGCCTGAGCGCGACTTGACGGTGACCGGTGCGATCTCGGCTGCGAAGGCGCCTGACTCGGTGGCCGCCTTGGCACGCTGCACGCTGGTGACGGCAAAGTTGTCCTGCTGCTCGCGGGTGAAGCTGTATTTGGCGGCGCAGTCTTCGCCGAAGGTGCCCATGGAGCGGCCGGGCTCGTAGGCGTCTTCCAGGCCATCGAGCATCATGTGGTCAAAGATGCGGTCGTGGCCCATGCGGTAGCCGCCACGGCCCTTCTGCAGCAGGTAGGGGGCGTTGGTCATGCTTTCCATGCCGCCGGCCACCATCACCTCGTGGGTGCCGGCGAGCAGCATGTCGTGCGCGAACATGGCGGCCTTCATGCCCGAGCCACACATCTTGGACAAGGTGACGGCCCCCGCCCCCTTGGGCAGACCGCCCTTGAACGCGGCCTGGCGCGCCGGGGCCTGGCCCTGACCGGCCATCAGGCAGTTGCCGAACAGCACCTCGCCCACCGCATCGGGCGAGACGCCTGCGCGCTCGACGGCGGCACGGATGGCCACGCCGCCCAGGTCGTGGGCCGCGAGGCTGCTGAAGTCGCCCTGGAAGCTGCCCATGGGAGTGCGGGCGGCGCCGACGATGACGATGGATTCGGACATGGTGATCTCCTGGTGTTGGTATGACTGACTGGAATGGCTGACTGGGATGGGGGTGGCCCTTCATGAGGCCTGGCTGGCCTGCGAGGGTGAGAAGCGCCGGCTGCGCTCGTACGGAAAGATGTCGTGCACGTGGCCGGCCTGGATGCGCTCCTGGTGCTGCTGCCAGAAGCCCGCCTCCAACAGGTCGGCGTGGTGCTGCATGAAGACCTCGCGCACCGCGGGGTGGCCCAGCAGAAAAGGCGCAAAGGTTTCGGGGAACACATCGCGGGGGCCGACGCTGTACCAGATCTCGCCCGAGAGTTCGTCCTCTTCGTTGCGGGGCTCAGGCACGCGGCGGAAGTTGCAGTCGGTGATGTACTCGATCTCGTCGTAGTCGTAGAAGACGACCTTGCCGTGGCGCGTGATGCCGAAGTTCTTCCACAGCATGTCGCCCGGGAAGATGTTGGCAGCCACCAGGTCTTTGATGGCGTTGCCGTATTCGATCACGCTGCGCTCGATCTGGGCCCGCGCCGCCGGGTGCTCCAGCCCCTGGTCGAAGGCCTCTTGCAGGTACAGGTTGAGCGGGATCATGCGGCGCTCGATGTAGAGGTGCTTGATGATGACCTCGGTGCGGCCGTCGCCATCGCGGTCGCTGATCTCGAGCTGGCTGGGGGCGAACTTCTGGATTTCGGCGATCAGTTCGTCGCTGAAGCGCTCGCGCGGGAAGGCCACTTCGCTGTACTCCAGCGTGTCGGCCATGCGCCCCACCCGGTCGTGCTGCTTGACCAGCAGGTACTTGCCCTTGACCTGCTCGCGCGTGGTGTCCTTGGGCGGCGGGAAGTAGTCTTTGATGAGCTTGAAGACGAAGGGAAACGAGGGCAGATCGAACACCAGCATGACCATGCCCTTGATGCCGGGTGCGATGCGGAAGCGGTCGGTGGAGTGGCGCAGGTGGGCCAGAAAATCGCGGTAGAACAGGGTCTTGCCCTGCTTGGCCAGGCCCAGGGCGTTGTAGATCTCGGCGCGCGGCTTGCGCGGCATCAGCGAGCGCAGGAACTGCACGTAGGCCGAGGGGATCTCCATGTCGACCATGAAGTAGGCACGCGCAAAGCTGAACAGCATCTGCAGATCGTCTTCGCCGAACAGGGCCGCGTCGATGCGCAACTGACCCCGGCTGTTGTGCAGGATGGGCAGGGCAAACGGCAGTTCGTTGAAGCCATTGATGAGCTTGCCCACCACATACGCGCCCTTGTTGCGGAAGAACAGGCTGGACAGCACCTGGATCTGGAAGTTGGTGCGCAGCTTCACATCGCCCAGGCGCTGGTGCAGGGCCTGCAGCACGCTGGCCACGTCGCGGGGCAGGTCTTCGAATTGACGCTGCAGCCGGAAATGCTCGATGAGCTGGGTCAGGACCTCGGGCAGCGTGGCGCGCGAGGGGTAGTAGGCCCGGAAGCTGGGCTGGGCGCCGGGCTCGTCGTTTTCGATGTATTCGGTGCTGACCGCCGGGCGCACAAAGATGAAGTCGTTGTGGAAATGGGTGCGGTGCAGGATCTTGGTGGTGACCGAGTTGAAGAAGGTCTCGGCCAGCTCGGGCTGGTGGTGATCGACCAGCAGGCCGATGTAGTGCAGCTTGACCTGCTGCCACACGTCCATGGGTTGGGCCCCGGCCTTGAACTCTTTCTCAAGGCGCATCACGCATTCCTTGACGCGCAGGCCGTAAAACTCGATGCGCTCGCGCTGGGCACGCTGCTGGCCATGCCAGTCGCAGGTCTCGAAGCGGTGCTTGGCGCGGGCCGACTCGGTGCGGAAGAGACGGTAATGGCGGTTAAAACCGTCCATCATGGCCCGGGCGATGCCATGGGCCTGGGGAGCGTCAAGCCGGGATGGAAACATGGCTCACGCCCCGCCGCTCAGACACTCAGATGGCCACGCCGCGCGGGTAGCGCTTGAGGCCGTTGCGGAACATGGGCATCACATCGTCGGGGCCTTGCATGCTGACATGCAGGTCGTTGACCAGCCCGTCCTGGAGGCCATAGCACCAGCCGTGCAGGGCCAGCTTCTGGCCCCGGTGCCAGGCGTCTTGCACGACATTGGTCAGGGCGACGTTGCCGACCTGCTCGATGACGTTCATCTCGCACAGCACATCTTCCTGCTCGGCCATGCTCAGGTGATCCAGACGGCGACGATGGCGCACCTTCACATCGTGCACATGGCGCAGCCAGTTGTCGGCCAGGCCGACACGCATGCCACGCAAGGTGGCCAACACGCCACCGCAACCATAGTGGCCCACCACCATGATGTGCTCAACCTTGAGGTAATCGACCGCGAACTGGATCACCGACAGGGCGTTCAGATCGGAGTGCACCACCACGTTGGCCACATTGCGGTGCACGAACACCTCGCCCGGATCCAGCCCCGTGATCTCATTGGCCGGCACACGGCTGTCGGAACAGCCGATCCAGAGGTACTTGGGATTTTGCTGCTGGGCCAGCTGGCTGAAAAAGCCGGGGCGGGCCTGCTCCATTCGGGCCGCCCAAACGCGGTTGTTGTCGATCAGATGCTGAAGGCTGGAGGGAGAAGTCATGCGGCGATGTTAGCGGCTGTGCATGTCAGTTGCTTGAGGCTCAGCAAGTCTCCGCAAACAGCTCGCGGCCAATCAGCATGCGACGGATTTCGCTGGTGCCGGCGCCGATCTCGTAGAGCTTGGCATCGCGCCACAGGCGGCCCAGCGGGTATTCATTGATGTAGCCATTGCCACCGAAGATCTGCACGCCCTCGCCCGCCATCCAGGTGGCCTTCTCGGCGCACCACAGGATGACGCTGGCGCAGTCCTTGCGCACCTGGCGCACGTGCTCGGTGCCCAGCAGGTCGAGGTTCTTGGCCACGGTGTAGGCAAACGAGCGGCCGGCCTGCAGCACGGTGTACATGTCGGCCACCTTGCCCTGGATGAGCTGGAACTCGCCGATGCTCTGACCGAACTGCTTGCGGTCGTGGATGTAGGGGATGACGTTGTCCATCACCGACTGCATGATGCCCAACGGGCCACCGGTGAGCACGGCACGCTCGTAGTCGAGCCCGCTCATGAGCACCTTGGCACCCATGTTGAGGCCGCCCAGGATGTTCTCGGCCGGCACTTCGACGTTGTTGAACACCAGCTCGCCGGTGTGGCTGCCGCGCATGCCGAGCTTGTCGAGCTTTTGCGCGATGCTGAAGCCCTTCATGCCCTTTTCGATCAGAAAGGCGGTGACGCCACGGGCGCCCAGCTCGGGCTCGCTCTTGGCGTAGACCACCAGGGTGTCGGCATCGGGGCCGTTGGTGATCCACATCTTGTTGCCATTGAGCAGGTAGTAGCCGCCCTTGTCTTCGGCCTTGAGCTTCATGCTGATGACGTCGGAACCGGCGCCGGGCTCGCTCATGGCCAGTGCGCCCACGTGGTCACCCGAAATCAGCTTGGGCAGGTACTTGGCCTTCTGGGCCTCGGTGCCGTTGCGGTTGATCTGGTTCACGCACAGGTTGCTGTGCGCACCATAGGACAAGCCAACCGAGGCGCTGGCCCGGGAGATTTCCTCCATGGCCACCATGTGGGCCAGGTAACCCATGTTGGCGCCGCCATAGGTTTCAGGCACGGTGATGCCCAGAACCCCCAGCTCGCCCATCTTGCGCCACAGATCCATGGGGAACTGGTCGTTGCGGTCGATCTCGGCCGCGCGGGGAGCGATCTCAGCCTGGGCAAAGTCGCGCACGGCGTCGCGCAGGGCATCGATGTCGTCACCCAGTTGGAAATTGAGGCCGGGCAGGTTCATGGGAGTCTCCTTGAGATTCAGTATTTTTGAGGGACCGGTGCCAGCGTCTGCTGCATCACCGCGCAGGATTGACGGCGCCCGTCGGGCGCCACGTGAAAGAGTTCGGCCGTGGTCACGATGACCCGCTTGCCGGGGCGGACCACCCGGCCCAGGGCGTGGAGTTCACCCCCGTGGAAGCTGGCCAGGAAGTTGATCTTGTATTCGACCGTGACCACCTCCAGCCCCTCGTCGAGCACCGACAGGCCGGCGTAGCCGCCAGCGATGTCGGCCAGCGCGCCCATGGCACCGCCATGAAAGCCGCCTTGCTGCTGGGTCACCCGCTCGGAATAGGGCAAGGCGATTTCGCACAGGCCGGGCTCGACCCGCAGCAGGCGCGCCCCCAGGTGCTGCATCAGCCCCTGGCGGGCCAGACTGGCCTCGATGCGGGCATGCAGGGCCTCCAGCGCGTGGACACCTGCGGCCTGGTCGGAAGTGGATCGGTTCATGGGCCGGCAGCTTAATTGACGTTTACGTAAACGTCAATTAGTGAAAGACCACCTCAGACACCCTGAAGGGCGCCACTGGATCAGGCGGCGCGGCGCTTGCGGGTCGGTGCCGCTGTGGCGGCGGGTTGAGGCGGGGCCGGCGGCAAGGTGTCCGCCTCGGCGCCCTGCACCTTGCTGGCCTTGGCAAGCAGGGCGCGGGCCTCCTTTTCATGCACCTTGACCTCTTCGAGGTTGGCCTGGAGATCGGCCATCTGTTCTTCGAGCTGACGGCGGTGGCCGGCCAGCACATCGAGGAATTTGCGCAGCTGCGGCCCGGTGTCGCGCGGGCTGTCGTACATGTCGATGATTTCACGCGCCTCCGACAGGGACAGCCCCAATCGCTTGGCGCGCAGGGTGAGCTTGAGCCGGGTGCGGTCGCGGGCCGTGTAGATGCGGGTGCGCCCGCCAGGCCCCTCGCGCAGCGGTTGCAGCAGCCCCATGTCCTCATAAAAGCGCATGGCGCGGGTGGTGAGGTCGAATTCGTGGGCGAGGTCGCTGATAGTGTAGGTGGTGGCCATGGAAAAAACGGGTGGAATCGGTAGCACGGCGGTGACATCTGCCCTGTGCACGCCTGCCTAGAATGGGCCGATTACATCTGACGCTTACGTCAACGTCAATCCTGGCGCACACAGCGGCAACACCACCCCACAAGCCCGGACGAAGGCCCCACACCATGAACGCACTCGAACTGGAACTGGACTACCCTTTTGGCGAGGCCCTGCCGGAGCCCGGCCACACGCTGGAGGTGGCTCCCGGGGTGCGCTGGATCCGCATGGCGCTGCCTTTCGCGCTGAACCACATCAACCTGTGGCTGCTGGCCGACGAGCTCGATGGTGTGAAAGGCTGGACCGTGGTGGACTGCTGCATCGCCAGTGACGACGCCAAGGCCCTTTGGGAGCAGATCTTTGCCACACAACTGCAGGGACTGCCCATCCTGCGGGTGCTGGTCACCCACATGCACCCCGACCATGTCGGGCTGGCCCATTGGCTGTGTGAACGCTGGAACGCGCCTTTGTGGATGAGTGCCACCGACTATTACGCGGCCCGACTGGGGTCGCAGAGCACGACCGGCTTCGGCGGGCCGGACGCCGCCGGCTTTTTTGCCGCCCACGGACTGAGCGACCCCGAGGCGGTGGACAAGATCCGGGGCCGCACGCGTTACTACCCCAGCATGGTGCCGGCCATGCCGGCCCGCTTTCACCGCCTCATGGACGGTGCCACCGTGCGCATCGGGGCCCACGACTGGCAGTGCATCAGCGGCTATGGCCATGCCCCGGAACACATTGCCCTGCACTGCCCCACGCTGGGCCTGCTGCTGGGGGGCGACATGATGCTGCCGCGCATCTCGACCAATGTGAGCGTGTTCGACATCGAGCCCGAGTCGAACCCGCTGAAGCTGTTTCTGGATTCGGTCGATCGATTTGCCACGCTACCGGCGGACACCTTGACGCTGCCCTCCCACGGCAAGCCGTTTCGCGGCCTGCAGCAACGCATCCGGCAATTGCATGAGCACCACCGCGATCGCCTGGCCGAGGTCTTGCAGGCCTGCCAAGAGCGGCCATGCTGCGGGGCGGACATCCTGCCCGTGATGTTCAAACGCCCGCTGGATCTGCATCAGACCTCGTTTGCCATGGGTGAGGCCGTGGCCCACCTGCACGCGCTGTGGTTTCAGGGGCTGCTGCAGCGCACGCTGGACGCGGATGGCATCTACCGCTTCAGCGCGGTACCAGTCTGAAGTGCGCGAGCGGGTTCAGGCAAATACCTCAGCCTGAGCCAGGGGCACACCGAGTGCATCCTTGGCCGACAGCCGCGGCGGCTCACCCACATCGGGCCATTGAACCGCCAGGGCGGGGTCGTTCCAGGCAATGCAGCGCTCGTATTGCGGCGCGTAGTAGTCGGTGGTCTTGTACAGAAAGTCGGCGCTGTCGCTGGTCACCACAAAGCCATGTGCAAAACCGGGCGGCACCCACAGTTGGCGATGGTTGTCCTCGCTGAGTTCCACCCCCACCCATTGCCCGAAGGTGGCTGAGCTTTTGCGGATGTCCACCGCCACATCGAACACCGAGCCGCGCACCACGCGCACCAGCTTGCCTTGGGCCTGCTGCAGCTGGTAGTGCAGCCCGCGCAGCACGCCCTTGGTGGAGCGGCTGTGGTTGTCCTGCACGAATTCGACTTGCAGGCCGGTGGCCTCGTTGAAGACCTTCTGGTTGAAGCTTTCGAAGAAGAAGCCTCGGGCGTCGCCAAAGACTTTGGGCTCGAGGATCAGGACTTCAGGGATGGCGGTTGGAATGACGTTCATGATTGGGCTTCGTCCTTGAGCAGGCGCAGCAGGTATTGGCCGTAGCCGTTCTTGGCCAGGGGTTGGGCCAGGCGCTCGAGCTGTTCACTGTTGATGAACCCATTGCGCCAGGCAATCTCTTCGGGGCAGGCCACCTTCAGGCCCTGACGGCGCTCGAGGGTGGCGATGAACTGGCCGGCCTCCAGCAGGCTGTCGTGGGTGCCGGTGTCCAGCCAGGCGTAGCCGCGCTTCATGATCTGCACGTTGAGTTGGCCACGCTGCAGGTAGGTTTCGTTGACGGTGGTGATCTCCAGCTCACCGCGCGCGCTGGGGCGGATGCTCTTGGCAATCTCCACCACCTGCTGGTCGTAGAAGTACAGGCCGGTGACGGCGTAGTTGCTCTTGGGGACGGGGGGCTTTTCTTCGATGCTGCTGGCCTTGCCGCTCTTGTCGAAGGCCACCACGCCGTAACGCTCGGGGTCGGTGACGTGGTAGGCAAACACCGTGGCGCCGGCGGTCTGGGCATCGGCATTGGCCAGCAGGGGCACGAAGTCGTGGCCGTAGAAGATGTTGTCACCCAGCACCAGGGCACTGGGGTGGTTGCCCACAAAGGGCTCGCCGATGATGAAGGCCTGGGCCAGGCCGTCGGGGCTGGCTTGCACGGCGTATTGCAGGTTCAGGCCCCACTGGCTGCCATCACCCAGCAGCTGCTGGAAGCGAGGCGTGTCTTGCGGCGTGCTGATGAGCAGGATGTCGCGCATGCCCGCCAGCATCAGGGTGCTGAGCGGGTAGTACACCATGGGCTTGTCGTACACCGGCAGCAGTTGTTTGCTGATGGCCAGCGTGGCCGGGTGCAGCCGGGTGCCGGAGCCACCGGCCAGGATGATGCCTTTGCGTTGCGTGGTCATGATGTGTGTTTCTCCCTGATGTTCTTGGCAGCTTGATCAGCCCTTGGGGGCCTGTGTCGCAGGCAGGATTTCGTCGAGCATGCGGGCCACGCCCTGCTGCCAATCAGGCAAGACCAGCTCAAACGCCGCCTGCAGCTTGGCGGTGCTCAGGCGCGAGTTGCCCGGGCGCCGGGCCGGCGTCGGGAAGGCGCTGGTGGGCACGGGGGCGATGCCGTCAGCAGGCGTTTTGAGGGGCACCCCGGCACGGCGCGCATGGTCGATCACATAGCGGGCGTAGTCATGCCAGGTGGTCTGGCCTGCCGCCACGGCGTGGTACAGGCCCGACAACTCGGGGCGCTGTTGTACGGCGCGGATGGCGTGGGCACTGAGGTCGGCCAGCAAATCCGCCCCAGTGGGCGCGCCAAACTGGTCGTCGATCACGGTCAGGCGTTCGCGCTCTGCGGCCAGGCGCAGCATGGTCTTGGCAAAGTTGCCACCGCGCGCGGCATACACCCAGCTGGTGCGAAAGATCAGGTGCCGTGCACCGCTTTGCTGGACCAACTGCTCGCCCTCCAGCTTGGTGCGGCCGTAGACGCTGAGCGGGCCGGTGGCGTCACCCTCTTGCCAGGGGGCCTCGCCGCTGCCATCGAACACGTAGTCGGTGCTGTAGTGGACCAGGGTGGCGCCCAGTTGAGCCGCCTCACGGGCCAGCACGCCTGGGGCCAGGGCGTTGAGGGTTCGGGCGAGTTCGGGCTCGCTTTCTGCGCGGTCGACTGCGGTGTGGGCGGCCGCGTTGACGATGACATCAGGGCACAAGGTGCGCACCGTGGCAGCCAACTCGTCGAGCCGGCTGAGGTCACCACAGTGTTCAGTGCTGTGGCGATCCAGCGCCGTGACCCGGCCCAGCGGGCTCAGGGCTCGCTGCAGCTCCCAGCCCAGTTGGCCGTTTTTGCCGAGCAGCAGGATGTGCAGGCTCATGCGGCGCTTTCGCTGGCGTATTGCTTTTGCACCCAGTCGCGGTAGGCGCCACTTTGCACGTGGCTCACCCAGTCTTCATGGCTGAGGTACCACTGCACGGTCTTGCGGATGCCGGACTCGAAGGTCTCGGCCGGCTTCCAACCCAGTTCGCGTTCGAGCTTGCGGGCATCAATGGCATAGCGGCGGTCGTGGCCAGGCCGGTCTTTGACGTAGGTGATCTGCTCGCGGTAAGGCTTGCCATCGCTGCGCGGGCGCAGTTCATCGAGCAGCGCACACACGGTGTGCACGATCTCGAGGTTGGGCTTTTCGTTCCAGCCACCCACGTTGTAGGTCTCCCCCACACGCCCGCCCTCGAGCACGCGACGGATCGCGCTGCAGTGGTCTTTCACATAGAGCCAGTCACGCACCTGCTGACCATCGCCGTAGATGGGCAAGGCCTTGCCGGCCAGGGCGTTGACGATCATCAGGGGGATGAGCTTTTCTGGAAAGTGGTACGGCCCGTAGTTGTTGGAGCAATTGGTGGTCAGCACCGGCAAGCCGTAGGTGTGGTGCCAGGCCCGCACCAGGTGGTCGCTGGCGGCCTTGCTGGCCGAATAGGGGCTGTTGGGCTCGAAGGGGTGGTCTTCGGTGAAGGCCGGGTCGGTGGGGGACAGGGATCCGTAGACTTCGTCGGTCGACACGTGCAGGAATCGGAAGCTGGACTTTTGCTCGGCACCCAGACCGTTCCAGTGGCCGCGCACCGATTCGAGCAGGCGCAGGGTGCCGACCACATTGGTCTGGATGAAATCCTCGGGGCCGTGAATGGAACGGTCCACATGCGACTCGGCGGCAAAGTTGATCACGGCCCGGGGCTGATGCACCCGCAGCAGTTCATCCACCAGGGCGCTGTCGCCGATGTCACCGTGCACGAAGTGGTGACGAGCGTCGCCTTCGAGTGATGCAAGGTTCTCGCGGTTGCCCGCATAGGTCAGCTTGTCGAGGTTGATCACGGGCTCATCGTTCTGAGCCAGCCAATCGAGCACGAAATTGGCGCCAATGAAGCCAGCGCCGCCGGTTACGAGAATCATCTGTCTGCCCTGGATGGAGTCGGCTCAGCCGGAGCCAAAGTCGTGGATTATCTCATTCGACTACAGAGCTTCATTCGCCCCCATCAATGCGAACCATTCGATTTCCCGGCGGTGTTCACACTTGTACAGGCTAGCAAGATCCCTAGTAGCTGGGCTCGGGTCGCTAGGCTAGAGTGGATTCAGGTTCAAAAAAAATACTGGGAGACGACTTCATGGTGAAAAAGGCGCCTCGCAGGACTGCCGAGCGAATCCTCGAAGTCTCGCTCGATCTGTTCAACAAGTTCGGTGAACCCAATGTCTCGACGACGCTGATTTCCGGAGCTTTGGGCATCAGCCCCGGCAACTTGTACTACCACTACCCGGCCAAAGACGAATTGGTGAACGCCCTGTTCGACCGCTACGAGGCCGAACTCCGGCCACTGTTGCTGGATGCAATCACGGTCAATGACCTGGAAGGTTCGTGGCAACTGCTTCAAAGGCTTTTTGAAATGAACTGGTCGCATCGCTTTCTTTTCCGCGACCTCAACGATTTGCTGAGTAAGAACCGGCATCTTGAGACCCACTTCCAACAGATCCAGATCGATTTAACAGGCGCGCTGACGAGTCTTCTACAGCGACTCAGGGCTGGAAATGTTCTTCACATGGACGCCAGCCAAGTGTCAACGACTGCATCGAATCTCATGGTGCTGCTCTGCTACTGGTTCAGTTATGTGTATGTGCAAGCACCGCGTCTGGCGGCGAGCACGGAGCAGGGAAAGCTCGATTCAGCGCGAGGAACACACCAAGCGCTGAGCTTGCTCGCCCCTTGGCTTGAGGCTGACGATCGTCTGCTCCTGCAAGAACTTTCATTGGGCGAGCACTGCGGCCCACTTCAAGCAACGACCTCCTGAGGAGACAGCGATGGCAACTTGGTCACCCTTTCCGCATCCGGGCCTCTTCAATTTCACTGTCGAGTCACTCAAGAAGTCCTGGGTTCGCCTGCATGCGGGTGATGCAGAGCCCTACCCCCAACATCCGCTACTGGAGCAGGCATGGGTGCACTTCCACAACGGCGATTTTGCTGAAGCCAGGACTTTGGGCCTTGAAGCGGCAGCGGCAGGCGAATCAAGTGGCATGACCGTTGCGAACAAAGCGACCTGCATATATGCCTGCTACCTGGAAAAAAGTGAACAGGCCCGGCTGGACCTGTTCATGGATGTCGCCCAGCGTGCTGGCGCACAAACTGTTCATACACCTCACAATCAAAATGGGTGGTTTCTGCAGGCCTATGCGCTTGGCCGGTACAGCCAAGCCATCAGTGTGGCCAAAGCCTTGGCTCAGGGCCTGGGCAGCAAGGTCAAGGACTCTCTGGAGAGGACCCTGCAAATCTGCCCACAGCATGTAGAAGCGCGCATTGCACTAGGCGCATTTCACGCCGAAGTGATTGACAAGGTTGGGGCATTGATCGGCGGCATGACCTACGGTGCGCGCAAAGATGTGGGCTTGCAGCTTCTGTCGGAAGCGCTTCATCACAATCCGGACTCTGCTGCCGGCTTGGTTGAGTATGCAAATGCCCTCGTCATGCTAAACGGAGATGCAAGCCATGATCAAGCAAACCAGCTCTACGAACGTGCCGCCAGCTGTGTTCCGGCCGATGCCTCTGAACAGCTCTATTGCGAATTGGCCAAAACCGAATTGACGGCGCACTGAACAGCGCATCTGCACCAATCAAGCCTGTTCTGTTGGCGGAAAGCGCCGCGCAGCAATCTCCAGCAGTCCATCGAAAATGAGGTTGTCAACCAACTCGCACTGAACGGACATGCTGGGCGCCATCTTCCAACCCGCCCCCCCAGTCATGACACACTGCGGCTCCTGTCCACAATGGGTTCTTAGGTGATCGACCATGCGTGCCACGGCTCCCGCGATGGCATAGGTCCCCCCACTGGTCAAGGCATCACTGGTATTGGTTGGAAAGAGCTTGACCTCACCGGTTGGGACATGAAGGCCAGCCGTACCCGATTCAAGCGCTCTGAGCATGATCCCATGCCCTGGGAGGATCAGACCTCCCAAAAAAACGCCATCAGGATCAATCGCCTCCACGGTCACCGCCGTTCCGACCATGACAACAATCAGGGGCGATCGCTCTCCACGGCTCAACATCCGGTGCCGTGCGCCAATCATGGCGACCCAGCGATCAGATCCCAGGCGGGTCGGGTGGTCATACCCGTTCTGCAGTCCTGCCTCGGCCTGAGTCGAAACCACCCACTTGGGAGGCACATCCCATATTTCCATCTGCTCTTCGACCCGCCGTTTCACGGCCTCGCCCGCAACAATGCACCCCAGCATGCGATCCGGGGGCGTCAATGACGCCCATGCATGGTCGGCCAACTTGTCGACGTTCTCCAAGAACTCAGCGCCTTGCGCCAACACGGTCGCCCCCCGGTAAGGGGCCTCATACAGCGCCCATTTCAGGCGTGTGTTTCCGACATCTATAGCAAGGAAGCTCATGGACCTAATTATGGCCACTTTCAGGAATTTGCCTGTCGTGCAATTTACTTAAGGGCAAGAGCCACATAGACGCACGCTCATCCAATGGGCGGAATTAGGGGCAAAATTTCCCACCGCGTGTGGCGCTTGATGCCTTGAAGCGATGTTGACTGTGCTTGGATCGAGAGGAGCATGATTTTTCAGCGCGCCAAAGACAAAACCCCCGCCAGTTGCCTGGAGGGGGTTTTGAGGGCTGTAAGAGCCTGACGATGACCTACTTTCACACGGGAACCCGCACTATCATCGGCGCGGAGTTGTTTCACTGTCCTGTTCGGGATGGGAAGGAGTGGGACCAACTCGCTATGGTCATCAGGCATAACTTGGTGCTGGGCTGTTGGTTAGCAACAGCCTGGCGAATTCATAGAGTTTGGAATCAGATTTTATTTTTTGTATTGCGTCTTGGCATAACCAGACTTTGAATTGGATT
>NZ_KB906265.1 GCF_000381265.1 Curvibacter lanceolatus ATCC 14669 | reverse complement strand
CTGGCAGTTCTGGCAGGCGCTGCCTCGGCACAAGACGTCCAGGTCGTGAAGATCGGCCACGTCGCCCCGATGTCGGGTGCCCAGGCCCACTACGGCAAGGACAACGAGAACGGCGCCCGCATGGCCGTTGAAGACCTGAACACGCAAAACATCGTGATCGGTGGCAAGAAGATCAAGTGGGAACTGGCCGCTGAAGACGATGCAGCCGATCCGAAGCAAGGCACGGCCGCGGCACAGAAGCTGTGCGACGCCAAGGTCGCCGGCGTGGTCGGCCACCTGAACTCGGGCACCACCATCCCGGCCGCCAAGGTGTACAACGACTGCGGCATCCCGCACATCACCGGTGCCGCCACCAACCCCAACCTGACCAAGCCTGGCTACAAGACCACCTACCGCATCATCTCGAATGACAACGCGCTGGGCGCCGGCCTGGCCTTCTACGCTGCGGACACCTTGAAGCTCAAGCGCGTGGCCGTGATCGACGACCGCACCGCCTACGGCCAGGGCGTGGCCGATGTGTTCAAGAAGATCGCTGCCAGCAAGGGCATCACCGTGGTGGACGAGCAGTTCACCACCGACAAGGCCACCGACTTCATGGCCATCCTGACCTCGATCAAGGCCAAGAACCCGGACGGCATCTTCTTCGGCGGCATGGACCCGCAAGGCGGCCCGATGCTGCGCCAGATGGAGCAGCTGGGTCTGGGCAACGTGAAGTACTTCGGTGGTGACGGCATCTGCACGTCCGAACTGGCCAAGCTGGCCGCTGGTGCCAAGACGCTGGAAAACGTGGTGTGCGCCGAAGGCGGTGCCTCGCTGTCGAAGATGCCTGGCGGCGAAGCCTGGAAGAAGCGCTACGACGCGAAGTACCCCAACCAGTTCCAGGTGTACAGCCCTTACACCTACGACGCGACCTTCGTGCTGGTTGACGCGATGAAGCGTGCCAACTCGGTGGACCCGAAGGTCTACACCCCGAAGCTGATCGAAACCAACTTCCAGGGCGTGACCGCCAAGATCGCGTTCGAGCCCAACGGCGAGCTGAAGAACCCGGCCATCACCCTGTACACCTACAAGGATGGCAAGAAGACCGCTTTGAACTGATCGCCCACGATCTTCAGCGGCTTTCGCCCCACTCAAAAAGCCACCTTCGGGTGGCTTTTTTCTTGTCCGGGTGTTTTCCCTTCATCGGGTGTCAGGTATCGAATATCGATACCTGTTGTTCTTCAAAAGCTGACCGGTCATGAAAATCGATGCCTGCGGAGCGTTGTGGCGGGATCATTTGCCCATCTTCAACACCACCCCGGAGTTTTCATGTTTTCACGCCAAGCCCCTGTTTCCAGCCACCCTGCCGCCGTGGGGCGTGACTCCCGCGGCTGGCAGTTGCAAGTCTGGGTTTCATTTGCCCTGGCCGTGTCTCTGTGCGGCACCGGCCTGGCCTGGTTGCCGGGGCAGGACCTGGACCGCGCCTTCATGGTGATGGGCTATGTGTTCTGCCTGACGGCGGTGTTCGTGCTGTCCAAGTCGGTGCGCGACCAGCAGAGCACGGCCGCAGAGTCGCCCCTGTGGCGCCTGGTGGTCTGGGGCGGTTTTGCCGTGGCCATGGGCCTGACCGGTTGGGGCCTGCTGCGCATGAACATCAGCGAAACCTACAAGGCCTACCTGGGCGTGAGCTGGCTCTACCTGGTGAGCTCGGCCTTCACGCTGGCCAAGACGCTGCGCGATGCCCACGAAGCCGCCCTGGCCCAGGCCCGTGCCGAAGCCCGCGCCCAGCTGCGCCGCGACCTGCAGCAAGGGCAGAGCTCTGATTCGCAATGAGCCCTGAACGAATCCCGATGTTCTTTTCAGGAGAAACCATGATTTCCATGCCCCTCATACCCTTGGTTCAACATGCCCGGGCCACCCTGGCCCTGTGCGCCCTGCTGGCGCTGGGCACCGGCACGGCCCGCGCCCAGAGCGAGGTCTCGGCGGCCATGTCGCTGATGCCGCTGGCCTCCGTGGTCGCCGTGGCCGGCGGCGCCTCGGTGGCGGCCGGCGCGGCCGCGACACTGCCTGTGGCCTTGTCGGTCGGAGGCGCGGTGCTGACTGTCCAGGCCGTCCAGTCGACAGCGCGTGGCACGCTGATCGTGCTGGAGCGGGCCTCGGACGGCGCCCAGGTCAGCCTGCAGCTGGCAGGCCAGGCGGGGGCTCGCGTGGCTTACAGCGTGGGCACCGGGGTGGTGTGCAGTGTGATCGGCACCGGTGTGCTGCTGTCGGTGGCGGGTGAACTGCTGGCCTTTGTGCCCAATGCGCTGGGCCGGGCCTTGCTGCATGACGAGCGCGTGCTGTGAGGGGGCTGATCATGCTTCTGAATTGGCTCCTGAACCGGACATGGATGCGGTGCCTCGCGGCGGCCAGCCTGGCTTGCGGGCTGGGCACCCTGCCGGCGTGGGCCGGGCAGGACTGCCAGGACCGCGGGCCCACCGTGGCCTCGGTCACCCAGGGCATGGCACTGGCCGCCCGCGTGGCCCAGGCCCTCGATGCCAGTGGCGCCCAGGTGGTGGTCCTGGGTCGGGCCGGGCAGGACCTCAGCGCCTACGGCCTGCGCTATTCGCACCTGGGCTGGGCGTACAAAAGTGCCGAAGGCCCGTGGCGGGTGCTGCACAAACTCAACACCTGCGGCACGGGCCGTTCCGTGGTCATGCGCCAGGGCTTGGGCGAATTCTTTCTGGATGGTCTGTGGCGCTACGAGGCGGTGTGGGCCGTGCCCACGCCGCAGGCGCAGGCCGCCTTGCTGCCCTGGCTGCAGAACGCGCAGCGCACGGCCTGGCTGCACGAACCGGCCTACAACCTGGTCAGCTACGCCTGGGGGCAGCGTTACCAGCAGAGCAACCAGTGGGCGATCGAGCTCCTGGCCGCGGCCCTGGCGCCCCAGGTGCATGACCGTGCCCAGGCCCAGGCCTGGCTGCGCTTGCAGGGCTACCAGCCCACGGTCTTGCATCTGGGGCCGCTGACCCGGCTGGGGGCCCGGGTCTCGCGGGCCCAGGTGGCCTTCGATGACCACCCTGCCGAGCAGCGTTTCAGCGACCGCATCGCCACCGTCACGGTGGACTCGGTGCTGGCCTGGCTGCCGCGTGCCGGCCTGGCCGGGGCGCCGCTTCGGGCAACCCTGCCTTGAACGCTGGCCTTGAGCTGGCTGCCGACCTCAAAATCCACCGCTGTCAGAAGGGAGTTCCGTCATGTCTCAATCGCTTCGTCTTTCCGAAAAATGGTTTCGCCGTGGCCTGTGGGGGGTGGCCCTGGTTTTCGGTGGCTTCCTGACCGGCCTGGGCAGTGCCATCGTCGACGACCTGCCCAAGGTCGAGCAGCGCGTGCAAGTGGCCGACTTCATGGACCGCGCGGCCACCGCCCGGGCACGCGACCAGCTCAAGCAGGCCCGCCAGGCGCGTGAGGATGCCGCCCAGGCCCTGGAGCAGGCGCGTCTGGCCCACGCCCGGGCCCAGGCCGACAACCAGGCTGCGCGCGAAACCTTCAACAACTGGTTGTCCACGCGCCACGCCACGGCCCGGCCTGAACAAGACCCGCCCCTGGTGCAGCGCACCCAGGAGCTCGACGGGCTCAAGCAGCGCGAACGCGAGGCCCTGGCGGCGGTGGAGACGCAGCAGCAGGCCGAACTCGACGCCCGCCAGCACGAGAACCAGGCCCAGCAGCAGCTCAATGAGCTCGAACGGAGCGCCCAGTCCGGCTGGCAGGCCGCCAGCCGACAGCAGGAACTGCGCGTGTTCCTGTACCGCCTGGCCTTGACCCTGCCCCTGCTGGTGTTGGCAGGCTGGTTGTTTGTGAAGCAGCGCAAGAGCAGCGCCTGGCCTTTTGTGTGGGGCTTCATCGGCTTCGCGCTGGTGGCCTTCTTTGTGGAACTGGTGCCTTATTTGCCCAGTTACGGCGGCTATGTGCGCTATGGCGTGGGCATTGTGGTGACGGTGCTGGTGGGGCGCTACGCCATCGTGGCGCTGAACCGTTACCTGGCGGCCCAGCAGGCGGCCGAGGCTGAGCCTGACCAGCGCCGGCGTGACACCCTGGACTACGACCAGGCCCTGGGGCGACTGGCCAAGAACGTGTGCCCGGGCTGCGAACGACCGGTCGATCTGAAGCAGCCGGGCCTGGACTTCTGCCCCCACTGCGGCATCGGCCTGCACGACCATTGCGGCCAGTGCCACACCCGCAAGAACGCCTGGGTGCGCTATTGCATCAGCTGCGGCGCGCCAGCCCGGCCACCGCAGGCCCCGGCCTGAGGCGGGGGCAGAGGCTGAGGCGTTGGTGCCGCTCAGGCCGGCAGGTTGCGATGCGCCACCGGGGTCTCGGGCACCGGGTAGCCGGCTGCACCAAAGGTGGCGACCACGGCCTTGTGGGTGTCGAAATACACCTGCCAATAGTGGTCGGTGTGGGTGTAGGGGCGCACACAGAGCAAGGGGCCTTCGGGGGTGAACTGCAGGATCTCCACATCGGGCGCCGGGGTGGCCGCCACGTTGGGGATGCTGCTCACGGCGGTCTTCAGGCGGTTGATGGCGTCCTGCACATCGACCCCGTTGGCCACCTTGGCCACGCAGTCCACGCGCCGCACCGGCAGGGTGCTGAAGTTCTGGATGGTGTCCGAGAACACCTTGTTGTTGCCCACGATGGTGACCACGTTGTCGGGGGTGACGATGGTGGTGCCGAACAGACCCAGTTCGCGCACCGTGCCGGTCACGCCGCCGGCGCTGACGAAATCACCCACCTTGTAGGGCCGCAGTACCTGCAGAAAGACGCCGGCCGCAAAGTGCGTCAGCAAGCCGCCCCAGGCGGTGCCGATGGCCAGGCCCGCACCGGCCAGCAGGGCGGCAAACGAGGTGGTGCTCACGCCGAAGATGTCCAGGATGGCCATCACCAGCACGATGTTCAACAGCACCGTGAGGATGGATTTGAGGTACTCGGCCAGCGTGGCGTCGACCTTGCTGCCGCGCGCCAGCACGGTGCCCAGCAAGCGCACCACCAGGCCGATCAGCCAGCGACCGATGATCCAGGCCGCCAGGGCCCCCAGGACTTTGAGGCCGAAATCAGCCCCTTGCGTACTCAAGAAATGCCAGATGGCTTCAGTGTTCATGTGTGTAAACCTCCTGCGCGCAGCTTACTTTTTGTAGCGTTTCCAGGAGCGGTCGGAACTTCGTGAAAGTTCTCGAAAACGTCAAAAGTTGGCAGATGCCCAGGGGTTGAGGGCACTTGAGCGACGAAGCCGCAGGTCCGGCATCGGCTGGGCCGGGGGGCTGCCCGCATCACCCTTCGCGCAGGCGGATGGGCGTTTCCGGCACCGGATAGGCCGCGTCGACCACGGCACCCAACACCACACGGTGGGTGTCGTAATACACCTGCCAGTAGTGGTCGGTGTGGGTGAAGGGGCGCACGTTCAGCACCGGCCCTTCGGGGCTGAATTCGGCAATGCCGATCTCGGGTGGCGGTGTGCTGCACACATGGGGCACGGTGGCGAGCGCGGCCCGGATGCGGGCGATCGCCTCGTCCGCATCGACGCCGTGGGCCAGCCTGAGCTGGCAATCCACCCGGCGTGCCGGCAGCGCACTGTAGTTGCGGATCACCTCCGAGAACACCTTGTTGTTGCCCACCAGGGTCAGCACGTGGTCGGTGCTGATCAACTGGGTGTTGAACAAGCCCAGTTCGCGCACGCGGCCTGTGATGCCAGCCAAGTTGACGTGGTCACCCACCCGGTAGGGCCGCAGCACCTGCAGGAACAGGCCGGCGGCGAAGTGGCTCAGCAGACCGCCCCAGGCGGCGCCCAGGGCCAGGCCTGCGCCGGCCAGCAAGGCGGCCAGCGAGGTGGTGCTGATGCCGAAGATGTCGAGAATCAGCACCACCAGCAGCGCGTGCAGCAGGCCTTTGCTGATCGAGGTCAGGTACTGCGCCAGGGTGGGCTCCATGTGGCCGCGCAGCAGGGTCAGGTGGATCAGGCGGGTGAGCTGGCCGATCAGCCAACGCCCGGCCACCCAGGTTGCCAGTGCGCCCAGCACCTTCAGGGCCAGTTCCAGGCCCTGGGTGGTCAGAAACTGCCAGACGACTTCGGGGTTCACGGGGCTCTCCTTGCTGCTGCGGGCTGGGCAGCATAGAGAGCCTGCGGAGGGCGGGCTTAGCCAGGTGCAAGAGGGGTAAGCAATTGCTTACCCCTGCGCCACTCAGACGCCCCGGGCGCGCTCGGTCTTGAAGCGGGCGCGGAAGGCCGTGAACTGGCCCTGGTCCAGGGATTCGCGCACTTCGCGCATCAGGTTCAGGTAGTAGTGCAGGTTGTGCACCGTGGTCAGCATCGGGCCCAGCATCTCGCCGCAGCGGTCCAGGTGGTGCAGGTAGGCGCGGCTGAAACCGTCGCGCCCGCCATCGGCCCACGACACGCCCGAGGTGCCGGCGCAGGCGTAGCAGGTGCAGGTGGCGTCCAGCGGCTGCGGGTCGCTCTTGTGGCGGGCGTTGCGCAGCTTCAGGTCGCCGTAACGGGTGAAGATGGTGCCGTTGCGTGCATTGCGGGTCGGCATCACGCAGTCGAACATGTCCACGCCCTGGGCCACGCCCTCGACCAGGTCTTCCGGCGTGCCCACGCCCATCAGGTAGCGTGGCTTGTGGGCCGGCAGGCGGTGCGGGGTGTGGGCCATGATGCGCAGCATCTCATCCTTGGGCTCGCCCACGCTGACGCCGCCCACCGCATAGCCCGGAAAGTCCATCTCGACCAGGGCCGCCAGCGACTCTTCTCGCAGGTTCTCGAACATGCCGCCCTGCACGATGCCGAACAGGGCGTTGGGGTTTTCCAGCCGCGCGAACTCGGTCTTGCAGCGCTGGGCCCAGCGCAGCGACAGCTCCATCGAACTGCGCGCCTCACGCTCGGTGGTCAGATGGCCCTTGGTCTCGTAAGGCGTGCATTCGTCGAACTGCATCACGATGTCGGAGTTCAGCACGGTCTGGATCTGCATGCTGATCTCAGGCGTCAGGAACAGCTTGTCGCCGTTCACGGGGCTGGCGAACTTGACGCCTTCCTCGCTGATCTTGCGCATGGCCCCCAGGCTCCAGACCTGAAAACCACCCGAGTCGGTGAGGATGGGCTTGTTCCACTTCTCGAACTGGTGCAGGCCGCCAAAGCTCTGCATCACGTCCAGGCCCGGTCGCATCCACAGGTGGAAGGTGTTGCCCAGGATGATCTGCGCGCCCATGTCTTCGAGGCTGCGCGGCATCACGCCCTTGACCGTGCCATAGGTGCCCACAGGCATGAAGATGGGCGTTTGCACCACACCGTGGTTCAGCGTGAGCGTGCCCCGGCGCGCGTGGCTGTCGGGGTCGGTGGCGAGGAGGTCGAAATTCAGCATGGCGGGGATTGTAGGAGGGGTGGCGCGCCAGGGGGCGCGCAGCGCCTGGCCTCAGGGGCAATTGCCGGGCAGCGCCAGGCGGGGGGCCGGGCCATCGGGCAGGGGGCGATCGGGGGGCGGCAGCCGCACGCAGTAGGTGCCCAGCGCGCCCTGCACGCGCGCCAGCCGGCCGCCCGGGCCGGGCGCACCCTCCTGAAGGCTTGCAGTCCCTGGCGAGTCGCCGGGGCCAGGTGCCTCCAAGCGATCCGGGAAGCGGCGCCCATCCCCGTGCTGCTGTTGCCAGCGGCGCTCGCGCTGCAGGCTGCTGGCCAGGGCTTCGGGGCTCAGCAGCAGGGTCTGGGGGGCCGAGGTGTGGCCAGCCCTGTCGGGCCCAGGCCGGGGTGGGGCGCTGCTGGCAGCCGCCGTGTCAGGCGTTGAAAGCGTTCTGGCCTCCATGGCGGTCGGTGGTGCAGGCGTGATCGGTGCAGGTGCCCGCTGTCCACCCGTTGCTCGGTTGGCTGCCTGGCTTGGTTTGTTCACGGAAGTGGGGGGTGACGCCTTGGGCGCTTCGGTCAGCCATTGCGCCTGCAATACCAGCTGTTCAGCGCGCGGTGGCGAGGGGGCGGGGCCAGAAGGGGCCCGCCATGCCATGAGCAGCATCCCATGCAGCAAGATGGCCAGGCCCACGGCCCAGGCGGTCTGGCGCGATGGCCCGCGCTCAATCGCTCGCAGCATCCGGCTCGGTGGGCTCCTCTGTGCCCGGTGACCAGGCCAGCAGATCACCCGGCTGGCAGGCCAGGTACTCGCAGATGGCGGCCAGGGTGTCGAAGCGCACGCCTTTGACCTTGCCGCTTTTGAGCAGCGAGAGGTTGGCTTCGGTGATGCCGATGTGGGCGGCCAGGTCGCGCGACTTCACCTTTCGGCGCACCAGCATTTCGTCCAGTTTGACCAGGATGGGCATGGGCTGTCCTGATCCTCAGACAAAGGCTTCGGTTTCTGCCTTCAGGCGCTGGCCTTCGGCCATCACCTGGGACAGCAGTCGCATCAACAGCCCCAGGATCAGCAGGCTGATCTCGAACGAGCCCAGCGAGACCGCCACGAGGCCGCCGTGCTGCCCCGAGGCCAGCCAGGACAGCAAGGCCGTCACCCCCGCGCCGTACAGCACGCTGAGCAAGGCCATGGCCATCAGGCCCTGACCCAGGCGCTTGAAGCCGCGCACCGCCTGTCCCGAGAACACCTCGCCGGCGATGAAGGCGGCGCAGATGCTGCGCAGGCTCAACAGGCTGAGTGCCAGGGCGGCCAGTGGCAGGCACTCCAGGCCCAGCCCGGCCAACTGCCAGGGCCAGCTCAAGCTGGGGGGCGGCTTCAAGCCCGCCAACTGGGCTTGCAGGGGCAGCAAAAGGCTGTGCCAGGCGCTTTCGCCGCCTCGGCCCAGGCCGACCCAGCGGGCCACGGAAAAGCCGACTCCCAGCAGGCCGCAGGCCCAGGTCAGGCCGTTGAGCAGCCGCGATAGGCGTTGGAAGGCCGGGGATTGAAGATCGTTTGTCATGGCGGTAGACAGGATTTAATTTCTGTAAAACAATAATATTTTGTTGAATTGCAGAAAATTAGTCAAACAAAGAAGGGTGCCGTGATGTCTCTTGTCCGTCTTTTTGTGGGTCTTTCTGTGCGTTTTGGGCGGGCCTGCCTGGCTGCCTTGCTGGTCGGGGCGCTGGCCGGCTGCGGCAGCGTGCCCCTGGCTTCGCTGTGGAAGCTGCGGGCGCTGCAGCTGGAAGACCTGGACCCGGGCGCTTTGCGTGCGGCCCTGGTGGCCCCCGCCTCGCTGCGGCTGAACCCGTCCTCCATGACCCTGGATGTGACGGTGGCGCGTGAGCTGCCCCCCGTGAACGGGCAGACGACCTGGGAAACGCTGGAGGAAAAGCTGCCGCTCGAAGAAATGAGGGGGGCGGCCGAACTCAGCCCTCTGGCGGGGGAGGCCGGCCCGGGGCTGCAGTTGCATGTCTGGCGCATCGCACCGGCCAGCCTGGCGCGCCTGCAGGCCTTGCGCAGCCGGGCCCTGGGCTGGAAAGGCAGTGAGGGCAAGCGCCGGCTCGGCCTGGGTCTGGCTTTTGAGGGCTGTCAGCCGCCCGGGGCCTCGCGCAGTCTGCGGGTGAGCACCCTGCTGCGCTTCAACGCCCAGGGCGACTACATCGCCGTGCTGCGCGATGCGGATCTGGCCACCCTGCTGCCCAAGGAGGAGCAGGCCCGGCGCTTCCCGGCCTGTGCCTCTTGATCAGGTCGCTGGTGAGCCAGTGGGTCGGCGCTCCAGCAGCATCGCATCCCCATAGCTGAAGAAGCGGTACTGGTGGGCGATGGCGTGGCGGTACAGGGCCATGATGGGCTCGTAGCCGGCCAGGGCGCTGACCAGCATCATCAGCGTGCTCTTGGGCAGGTGGAAGTTGGTGATCAGCACGTCGACCACCTTGAAGCTGAAGCCGGGCGTGATGAAGATCTGCGTGTCGCCCGAGGTCTGGCCCGACTGGGCCCACGATTCCAGGGTGCGCACGGTGGTGGTGCCCACGGCCACCACGCGGCCGCCGCGCTGGCGGCAGCGCTCCAGGGCGGCCAGGGTGTCCAGCGGCACCTGGTACCACTCGCGGTGCATCTTGTGCTCGGCCAGGTTCTCGGTCTTGACGGGCTGGAAGGTGCCGGCCCCCACGTGCAGGGTGACGCTGGCGCGCTCGATGCCGCGCGCGGCCAGTTCGGCCAGCAGGGGCTCGTCAAAGTGCAGGGCGGCCGTGGGTGCGGCGACGGCCCCGGGGTGGCGGGCGAACACGGTCTGGTAGCGCTGCTCGTCCTCGGCCGAGTCGCCGTGTTCGATGTAGGGGGGCAGGGGCACGTGGCCGTGGGCGGCCATCAGGGCATGGGGTTCGCCGCTGAAGCGGAAGCGGAACAGCGCGCCGTCCTCGTCAGGCCAGCGGCCCAGCAGGGTGGCGCTGAAGCCGCCCACCATCTCCAGCGTGCTGCCCACGGGCGGCTTCTTGCTCACCTTCATGTGGGCCACCACCTCGTGGTCCTGCAGCACGCGCTCGACCAGCAGTTCGACCTTGCCGCCGGTGGACTTCTCGCCGAACAGGCGCGCCTTGATCACCTGGGTGTCGTTGAACACCAGCAGGTCGCCGGCACGCAGCAGGCTGGGCAGCTCTTTGAAGATGCGGTCGATGGGGGCCGGGCCGGTGCCGTCGAGCAGGCGCGAGGCGCTGCGCTCGGCAGCGGGGTGTTGGGCGATCAGTTCAGGCGGCAGTTCGAAGTCGAAATCGGCCAGGGTGAACGGACGGGAAGCGGGGTGAAGCGTCATGGTGCTTGAGGGCCTGACAGGCCCGTGCCAAGGGGTTGTGAAAGATCAGGCGCGCAGCTTAATGCAGTTTGGCCGCGTGGCTCACCTGAAAACGCCGACACAGCGTGTCCAGGCGCTGGTCCAGGGTCCAGAGCGTGGCGCCCGGGGTCAGCAGGGTGGAGGTCAACAGCAGCAGATCGACGATGCCGCAGCCCAAGCCATGCAAATGTTCCCGTTCAATGAAGGCCATCACCTCTTGCAGACTGGCTTGCTGGGCCGCGCGCAGCAGGCCGATGTCGCCCAGGGTGCGACCGCGGGGTTCGGGCGGCGTGCCGCAGGCCAGTTCACCGAGCACCAGCGGGTGGGTCAGCGCCTGATCCGTCAGAAGCAGCTGCACCAGCGTCTCATTGCGCTGTCGGAAGTGGGCCACCCACACCGAGGTGTCGACCAGCACCGTCATGGCGTGGCGGGGGCTTCGCGCTGCCTGGGGATGTCTGCGGCCTCGGGTTGGCTGCCTCCCAGGGCGGCCAGGCGCTTGCCGGCCTGCAGCCGCACAAAGGCCTTGATCGCCTCACGGAACAAATCCGATTTGTCCATGCCGGGATCGGCCATTTCAAGCGCTTGTTCGTACAGGGCATCGTCGATGGTCACCGTGGTTCGCATGAGGGCCTCACCAATTTGGATGCTGAATTGCATCATATTAAGCATCACGAGGGCTTGTTGAGGGGATTGAGGGGGCATTCACCGTCTCGGCGCAGTGCAAAGGCCAGCATTTTTGAAGTGCGCAGCGCCTGGCCTTTGAAAGACTGGGTAAAAATACAGTCATGGCCCCCAAGCCCCCCGCCACACCGCCCTCTCCGCCCAAGTCTGCCAAGCCAGACATGGCTGCTCCTGCCGGGCGTGAACTCTCGCCGCCGCAAAAAGCCCTGCTCAAGATGGGGCTGCGCCGTGACATCGACCTGGCGCTGCACCTGCCACTGCGCTACGAGGACGAGACCCGCATCACCTTGCTGCGCAACGCCCGCGATGGCGACACGGTGCAGATCGAGGCCACGGTGGTGAAGAGCGAGATCACCCTGCGCCCGCGCCGCCAGCTGGTGGTGACGGTAGAGGACGAGAGCGGCAGCTGCGAGCTGCGTTTTTTCAGCTTCTACCCCTCGCACCAGAAGACGCTGGCGGTGGGCGCCCTGCTGCGGGTGCGGGGTGAGATCAAGGGTGGGTTCTGGGGGCGGCAGATGCTGCACCCGGCGTTCCGCCTGGCCGGCGGCGAGCTGCCCACGGCGCTGACACCGATCTACCCCACCGTGGCCCAGTTGCCACAGCCCTACCTGCGCCGCGCCGTGCAGTCGGGCCTGATGCGCGCCGACCTCAGCGAGACCATCCCGCCCGAGGTCTTGCAGGGCATTGATTTTCTGCGCCTGTCCGATCTGCGTTCGGCCCTGTCCTTTTTGCACCACCCCACGCCCGATGTGTCGCTGGCGGCGCTGGAGGACCACAGCCACCCGGCCTGGCAACGCCTCAAGGCCGAAGAGCTGCTGGCGCAGCAGCTGTCGCAGCTCGAATCCAAGCGCGAGCGCGCGCGCCTGCGCGCCCCGGCCCTGCAGCCGCGGCACCAGCGCGGCGTGCTGTCGCTGCACGAGCAGTTGCTGGCGGTGTTGCCTTTTGCGCTCACGGCGGCCCAGCGCCGGGTGTGCGAAGAGATCGCCCACGATCTGGCGCGCGGCGTGCCCATGCACCGGCTGCTGCAGGGCGATGTGGGCTCGGGCAAGACGGTGGTGGCGGCGCTGGCAGCGGCGATCTGCATCGATGCGGGCTGGCAATGCGCCTTGATGGCCCCGACCGAAATCCTGGCCGAGCAGCACTTCGGCAAGCTGGTCGGCTGGCTGGAGCCGCTGCTGGCACCGCTGGGCAAAAAAGTGGCCTGGCTGGCGGGGGCCCAGAAGAAGAAGGAGCGGGGCGCTGCCCTGGCCCTGGTGGAGAGCGGCGAGGCGGCGCTGGTGGTGGGCACGCATGCGGTGATCCAGGACCAGGTCAAGTTCAAGAACCTGGCCCTGGCCCTGATCGACGAGCAGCACCGCTTCGGCGTGGCCCAGCGCCTGGCCCTGCGCAGCAAGCTCGATGACGGCAGCGGGCGCGAGCCGCACCTGCTGATGATGAGCGCCACGCCCATCCCGCGCACCCTGGCCATGAGCTATTACGCCGACCTGGATGTGTCCACCATCGACGAGCTGCCGCCCGGCCGCACGCCCATCGTGACCAAGCTGGTGTCCGACAGCCGGCGCGATGAGGTGGTGGCGCGCATTGCCGATCAAATTGCGCAAGGGCGCCAGGTCTATTGGGTCTGCCCTTTGATTGAGGAGAGCGAGGCGCTGGACCTCAGCAACGCCACGGCCACCCATACCGACCTCAGCGATGCCTTGCCCGGCGTGATGGTGGGGCTGCTGCATTCGCGCATGCCCACGGCCGAGAAAAAGGCGGTGATGGAGCTCTTCACCAGCGGCCAGATGGGCGTGCTGGTCAGCACCACCGTGATCGAGGTGGGGGTGGATGTACCGAATGCCTCCTTGATGGTGATCGAGCACGCCGAGCGCTTTGGCCTGAGCCAGCTGCACCAGTTGCGTGGCCGGGTGGGGCGGGGCGCGGCGGCCTCGGCCTGCGTGCTGCTGTACGCCACCAACGAGAGCGGGCGCCTGGGCGAGACGGCCCGCGAGCGCCTGCGCGCCATGGCCGAGACCGCCGACGGCTTCGAGATCGCCCGGCGCGATCTGGAGATCCGGGGGCCCGGCGAGTTCCTGGGCGCGCGCCAGTCGGGGGCGCCGCTGCTGCGTTTTGCCGATCTGGCCACCGACACCGTGCTGCTGGACTGGGCCCGCGAGGCCGCACCCCTGATGCTGGACCGCTACCCCGAAATGGCCCAGGCGCACGTGAGCCGCTGGTTGGGAGGAAAATCAGAGTTCCTCAAAGCCTGAGGACCGGCTGGGCCCCTTCGGGCCCGGCATGCAGCAAAGACCTTCATGACCCTGACCGAACTCAAATACATCGTGGCCGTGGCGCGCGAAAAGCACTTTGGCAAAGCCGCCGAGGCCTGCTTTGTCTCGCAGCCGACCTTGTCGGTGGCGATCCGCAAGCTCGAAGACGAGCTGGAGGTGAAGCTGTTCGAGCGCAGCGCCAACGAGGTCAGCGTCACCCCGCTGGGCGAGGAGATCGTGCGCCAGGCGCAAAGCGTGCTGGAGCAGGCCGCCGCCATCAAGGAGATTGCCAAGCGCGGCAAAGACCCGTTGGCCGGCGCCTTGAAGCTGGGGGTGATCTACACCATCGGCCCCTACCTGCTGCCCGATCTGGTGCGCCAGGCCATCTCGCGCACGCCGCAGATGCCGCTGATGCTGCAGGAGAACTTCACCGTCAAGCTGCTGGAGATGCTGCGCACCGGCGAGATCGACTGCGCCATCATGGCCGAACCCTTCCCCGACACGGGGCTGGCGCTGGCGCCGCTGTACGACGAGCCCTTCATGGCCGCCGTGCCCAGCACCCACGCGCTGGCCGCGCGCAAGAGCATCACGGCCGAAGAGATGAAGAGCGAAACCATGCTGCTGCTGGGCAACGGCCATTGCTTTCGCGACCATGTGCTCGAGGTGTGCCCGGAGTTCGCCCGTTTTTCAAGCAATGCCGAGGGCATCCGCAAGAGCTTCGAGGGCTCGTCGCTGGAGACCATCAAGCACATGGTGGCCGCCGGCATGGGCGTGACCCTGGTGCCCCGCCTGAGCGTGCCCAAGGACGCCCTGACCCCGCGCACGCGCCGCCGCAAGAGCGACGATGAGGCCCATGTGGTGTATCTGCCGTTCGAGGGCGATGTGCCTTACCGCCGCGTGGTGCTGGCCTGGCGCCGCAGCTTCACCCGTTACGAGGCGATTGCCGCCCTGCGCAACTCGATTTATGCCTGCGAGTTGCCCGGTGTCAAACGTCTGTCTTGATTCCTTGAGCGATCGTCCTACGTGCTTGACCGTCTGGCGGAGTTACATTGAATCTTCTGATTACAAAAGGCTTGAGGTCTGCCACATGGACGCGTCGACTCAAGCCTTTGTGGATGGTTTGTTTTTCAACACTGAAGGAGTGACCCCATGGCCAAAGCCCCCCGCAGCACCCCCAAGACGGCGCCCGCGATCAACATCGGCATCAGTGACAAGGACCGTGCGGCCATCGCCAAGGGCCTGTCGCGCCTGCTGGCCGACACTTACACCCTGTACCTGACCACGCACAACTTCCACTGGAACGTGACCGGGCCGATGTTCAACACCCTGCACACCATGTTCATGGTGCAGTACACCGAACTGTGGAACGCGGTCGACCCGATTGCCGAGCGCATCCGCTCGCTGGGCCATGTGGCGCCGGGCTCGTACGCCGACTTCGGCAAGCTGGCCACCGTGCCCGACGCCCCGGGCACCCCGCCCAAGGCACTGGAGATGGTGCGCATTCTGGTCACCGGCCACGAGGCGGTGGCGCGCACGGCGCGCGAGCTGTTCCCGCTGGCCGACAAGGCCAGTGACGAACCCACGGCCGACCTGCTGACCCAGCGCCTGACGGTGCACGAGCAGACCGCCTGGATGCTGCGTTCGCTGCTCGAAGAGTGATTTCGCGGTTCTGAACGGTCCCGGGTGCCTTCGGGCCGGGGCGGCTTGCTGCGAAAATTGCCACCGCCCTTCTTTGACCGAGCCCGCCTGCGATGACCGCCTCCTCCAGCCCTTCCTCTGCCACACCGTCTCCGAGCCGTCTGGCGCTTTACCTCAGCCTGATCCGCTGGGACCGGCCTGCCGGCTGGCTGTTGCTGCTGTGGCCCACGCTGAGTGCGCTGTGGGTGGCCAAGGGCGGCTTCCCGGGCTGGCATCTGCTCATTGTGTTCACGCTGGGCACCATCTTGATGCGCAGTGCCGGGTGCTGCGTGAACGATGTGGCCGACCGCGGCTTTGACCGCCATGTGAAGCGCACGGCCAACCGGCCGGTCACCTCGGGCGCTGTTTCGGTGCGCGAGGCCTTGGCGCTGGGGGCTGTGCTGGCCTTGCTGTCCTTTGGCCTGGCGCTGACCACCAACGGGCTCACGATCCTGTGGTCTTTTGGCGCCCTGGCGGTGACGCTGTTCTACCCGTATGCCAAGCGCCTGCTGTCCATGCCGCAGGCCGTGCTGGGCGTGGCGTTCAGCTTTGGCATTCCGATGGCCTTCACGGCGCAGGGCGTACCCCTGTCGCCGCTGGTGGGCTGGCTGGTGCTGAGCAATCTGTTGTGGGTGCTGGCCTATGACACCGAGTACGCCATGGTGGATCGCGACGATGACCTGAAGATCGGCATGAAAACCTCGGCCATCACCCTGGGTCGCTGGGATGTGGCCGCCGTCACCGCCTTTTATGGGCTGAGCCTGCTGATCTGGGGGCTGGTGCTGCGGGAGCGCGTGCCGGCCGTCTTCCTGGGCGGGGGGCTGCTGTTGGCCCTGGCCCAGGTCGGCTGGCATGTGGGCCTGATCCGCAACCGCAGCCGGGACGGCTGCTTCAAGGCCTTCCGAGCCAACCACTGGCTGGGGGCCACCTTGTTCGCCAGCCTGCTGCTGGCCGGCTGGCTGGCATGAATTTCGACCTGAATTCCGGCCTGAATGAAAAGGCCCGCACGCGGCGGGCCTGATCGCTGAGGGGCGCTGGGCCGCTCAGAAGGTGTGGGCCTTGGCCTTGTGCGCGCTCTTGGCGTGCTTGGCATGCTTGCTCTTGGCCTTCTTGCCGTGCTTGCCGGCCTTCTTGGCATGTTTGCCCGAGGCCTTGACGCTGTGCGGCGTCTTGGCAGCGGCTTCGGTGCTGGTCAGGGCCAGGGGCATGACCACCAGGGCGGCCGAGAGAATCGCAGTCAGTAGTTTTTTCATGTTGTGTCTTGGTTGGTTGAGGGTTGGCCGCCACGGCACCGTGCCGAATGGCTGCTGGCGCCTTGACGGGCGTATTTTCGCTGAAGTTGGGCGGTTGCCGGGTTCAGGCCGCGCCGAATTCATCGCCCAGTTCCTGGGCGCGGGCGCGGGCCTTTTCCATGGCTTGCATGAAATGGGCCTTGACCTGGTTTTCTTCCAGGGAGCACAGGGCGGCGTAGGTGGTGCCCCCCTTGGAGGTGACGCGCTGGCGCAGCACCTCGGGCGGCTCGGTGGAGGCCCGGGCCAGCTCGGCTGCCCCCACAAAGGTGCCGATCGACAGCTTCAGGGCCTGGGCTTCGCTCAGCCCCATCTGGGCACCTGCGGCGGCCATGGCCTCGATGAAATAGAACACATAGGCCGGGCCCGAGCCCGAGAGGGCGGTGACGGCGTCGAGGTGGCTTTCTTCGCTCACCCACAGCGAGTCGCCGGTGGTCTGGATCACCTGTTCGACCAGGCCGCGGTCGGCCGCGGTCACGGCGGCGCGGGCGAACAGACCGGTCATGCCCTTGCCCACCAGGGCGGGCGTGTTGGGCATGCAGCGCACCACACGCTCGGTGCCGGTCCATTGGGCAATGCTGTCGCTGCGGATGCCGGCGGCCACGCTCAGGTGCAGGGCCTGGGCGGTATGGGCCTGCACCGCCGTGGCGGCCTCGCGGAAGGTCTGCGGCTTGACGGCCCAGACCACCAGGGCGGCGCTGGCCAGGCGGGCATCGGCCGCCTCCAAGGCCTGGATGCCGAAATCACGGGCCAGGCGCTCGCGGGCTTCGGCAAAGGGCTCGACCACCAGGATGTCGGAGGCCTGGCGCCCCTGTTTGAGCAGGCCGCCGATGATGGCGCTGGCCATGTTGCCGCCGCCGATGAATGCGATTTTTGAGGTCATTGGGATGCGTCCTGGTATTCGAAAGCTAGGAATTGGGTGATCTGGATCGGGCTGAAATTGTCGTCGCTCAGCACCACCAGGCTGCGCCGCCCGTTGCTCAGGGTGGGCCCCCAGCACAGGCATTCGCTGTTGTCCAGGCGGCTGATCCCCAAACTGGCAAAGTCGGCCACCAGGGTCTTGGCCGCCACCGGGGTGCCCGCCGCCAGGGTGGGCTGGTGCAGGGTGTCGGGGGCCTGGCGGGTGTCGATGCGGTAGAGCGCCAGCGACACCCCCACACCGGTCATGTAAGCGCGCTCAAGCAGCAGCAGGTGGTGCTCGTCGATCATCAGGATCTCGCTGATGCCATTGTCGGCCGGCGTGCCCGGCGGCAGCGGGCTGCGGGGCACGGCATCGGGCTGGTAGGCGATCTGCCGGTCGGCCTGTCCGGTGCTCAGGTCAAAGCGGGTCAGGCGGCAAGGTCCGCCGCGCTGGCCGGCGGTGGGCAGCGGGCCGTCCTGGGCCAGCGGGGCTTCCATCGAGACCCAGGCGTGGCGGCCGCTGGGGCTCAGGGCCAGGCCTTCAAACGTGAGGTTGTTGCGCGGGCCATGGGCGTCGTCGGCACCCAGCTTCAGCACCTCGGGCAGGGTGAACTCGCGCAGCAGGCGCCCGTCCAGCGACATTTCGCGCAGTGCGGGGGGCAGGCCGCGGTTCACATCGCCCTCGCTGGTCCAGAGCAGGGTGCCGGTTTCAGGGCGGAAGCGGATCGACTCGGGATCGGGGATGTCGGGCCGGCTGGCGTCGGCCTGCTTGCGATTGGGGTAGGGCTGGCCCTGGGCGTCGCGCAGCAGGGTCACGCTCTGGACGGACAGGCCGGTGATGCCGGCTTCAGACACCTTCATGGCCAGGGTGTAGAAACGCGCCGGGTTGCGGTCGGAGCGGTCGTCGCTCAGGGCAAACCAACGGCCGCTGGCCGGGTCGTGGTCGAGGCCGGACAGGCCACCCACCATGGTGTCTTGAAATTGGAGGTGGTAGGGCAGGCGCTCTTCGCCCAGCAGGCGCAACTGAGGGCGCAGGCCGGCGTTGCCAGGGCGCAGGCCCAAGGGGGTGCAGCCGGGCAGGGCGCTGGCCAGGAGAGGGGCAGCGCCCCATTTCAGCCACTGGCGCCGGGACAAGACCTGGGCACCTGGGAGGGAGGTGTTGCTGGGGATTTTCACGGGCAGAAGTCTAGGCGTTTTTTCAAACGCTCTGCCCGCGGTCAGGGTGGCCGCAGCGCTTTTCAGGTGGCAGTCGCCTGACGCACGGCGCGCTCCCAGTGGGCGATGCGTTCGCGGGCGAGGTCGCGTGCCAGTTGCGGCACAAAGGTGCGCTCGGCACGCCACTGCTGGCTGAGTTCGTCCAGCCCCGCGTACAGGCCCGAGCCCAGGCCGGCCAGGTAGGCGGCCCCGAGGGCGGTGGTCTCGATCACGGCGGGCCGCACCACGGGGATGCCCAGCAGATCGGCCTGCATCTGCATCAGCAGGTCGTTGACACAGGCGCCGCCGTCCACCCGCAGTTCGGTGACGGGGCTGCCGCCGGCGGCTACGGCATCCAGGCTCATGGCTTCGAGCAGGGCGGTGCTCTGGAAGGCGATGCTCTCCAGGGCCGCCCGGGCAATGTGGGCCAGGGTGGTGCCGCGGGTGATGCCGGTGATGGTGCCACGGGCCTCGGGGTTCCAGTAAGGGGCGCCCAGGCCGGTGAAGGCAGGCACCATCATCACGCCGCCGGCATCGGGCACGCTCTGCGCCAGTTGCTGCACCTCGCTGCTGGACTGGATGGCGTTGAGCCCATCGCGTAGCCACTGCACCACGGCGCCGCCCACGAACACGCTGCCCTCGATGGCGAACTCGGCCCGCGGGCCGGTCTGGGCTGCGCTGGTGGTCAGCAGGCCGTTTTGCGAGGTCTGGAAGCGCTCACCGGTGTGCATGAGCATGAAGCAGCCGGTGCCGTAAGTGTTCTTGGCCATGCCGGCACTGAAGCAGGCCTGGCCGAACAGAGCGCTTTGCTGGTCGCCGGCCACGCCGCTGATGCGGATGGCCTGGCCCAGCAGTTCGGGGCGCACCTGGCCGAAGTCGGCGCTGGAGGGGCGCACCTCGGGCAGCAGCTGGCGCGGGATGTCGAGCAGGGCCAGCAGTTCATCGTCCCACTGGTTGGTGCGTATGTTGAACAGCATGGTGCGTGAGGCATTGCTGACATCGGTGGCGTGCACAGTGCCGCCCGTGAGCTGCCACATCAGCCAGCTGTCCACGGTGCCGAAGGCCAGCTCACCGGCCTCGGCCTGGGCCCGGGCGCCGGGCACGTTGTTCAAGATCCACTGCAGCTTGGTGCCCGAAAAATAGGCATCCACCAGCAGCCCGGCGCGTTGCTGGATCAGCTCCGCATGGCCTTGCTCGCGCAGCAGGGCGCAGGCCGGCTCGGCGCGCCGGTCCTGCCAGACGATGGCATTGTGGATGGGTTGGCCGGTCTTGCGGTTCCAGACCACGGTGGTCTCGCGCTGGTTGGTGATGCCCAGGGCATGGATGTCGCGGGCCTGCAGGCCTGCCTTCTGCAGCACGGCGCGGGCGGTGTCGAGCTGGGTCTGCCAGATCAGCAGGGGGTTGTGCTCCACCCAGCCGGGCTGCGGGTAGATCTGGGGCAGCTCCTGCTGGGCCTGGGCGACGACATGCCCCTGGGCGTCAAAAACAATGCTGCGTGAGCTGGAGGTGCCCTGGTCGAGGGCCAAGAGGTAGGTCATGTCAGGGGTCCTGGAGATCCGGTCGGGCGGGGGTGTCAGGTCAGGCAGACGTCGAGGCGCACGCCGGCGTCTTCCAGCAATTGGGGAAAGGGCGCCGGGGGCGGGGCGTCGGTGAACAGGCGGTCGATTTGCGACAGGGTGGCGGCCTCGACCATGGCGGGGCGGTTGAACTTGCTGGCGTCGGCCGCCAGCCAGACTTCGCGTGCGTGTTCGATGATGGTCTGGGCGACTTTCACCTCCCTGTAATCGTAGTCACGCAATGATCCGTCGGACTCGATGCCGGAGATCCCGATGATGGCCAGGTCGACCTTGAATTGGCGGATGAAGTCGACCGCCGCCTCGCCCACGATGCCGCGGTCGCGCGGGCGCACCACACCGCCGGCCACGATCACCTCGAAGCTGGGGTTGCGGCACAGGATGGTGGCCACATTGAGGTTGTTGGTGATCACGCGCAGGCCCTGGTGCTGCAGCAGGGCTTCGGCAATGGCCTCGGTGGTGGTGCCGATGTTGAGGATCAGCGAGCAGTCGTCGGGCACCTGCTGGGCCACGGCGCGGGCGATGCGGGCCTTGCCCTCGGCATGCAGGCCCTGGCGTTGCGGGTGGGCGATGTTCTCGGTGGTGGAGCTGGGCACGCGCACGCCGCCATGGAAGCGCCGCAGGGCGCCACTCTCGGCCACTTTCTGCACGTCGCGCCGCACGGTCTGCAGGGTGACCGACAGTTGCTCGGCCAGTTCTTCCACCGTGGCCGAGCCGCGCTCGCGGACCACTTCAATGAGTTTGAGTTGTCTGGGGTTGAAGTTCACGGTGCGCAGTCTGCCAGTGTTCGAGCCAGCGACTTTAAAGGGAAAAAAAAGGAACGCGTTAGGGGAAAACCAGAATCAAAAACGAAAAAAAAGGAACAATAATCGAAAAGTTGCGAACATTCGAAGCCCCTGCCAGCGCGCAACAACTGGTAGCGGGACCCGAGACAAACAAGTGGAAAGGTTGCGTGATGCAGCTTGAATTGGAAGGCATTGGCAAGAAAATGGGGGCGGAGACTTGGCTCCACCCCATGAATCTGGCCTTGCGAAGCGGCGCTGTGACGGTGCTGCTGGGGGCGACCCAGGCCGGCAAGACCAGCCTGATGCGCATCATGGCGGGCCTGGACACACCGAGCCAGGGCAGGGTGCTGGTCGATGGCAAGGACGTGACCGGCATGCCGGTGCGCGAACGCGACGTGTCCATGGTGTACCAGCAGTTCATCAACTACCCGTCGATGACGGTGGCGCGCAACATCGCGTCACCCCTGTTGCTGCGCAAGGCGCCCAACGTTGACCAGCGGGTGCGTGACCTGGCGGCCAAGCTGCACATCGAGATGTTCCTGGAGCGCCTGCCGGCCGAGTTGTCGGGCGGGCAGCAGCAGCGTGTGGCCCTGGCCCGCGCACTGGCCAAGCAGGCCCCGCTGATGCTGTTGGATGAACCCCTGGTGAACCTGGACTACAAGTTGCGCGAGGAGCTGCGCGAAGAGCTGACCTCGCTGTTTGCCAGCGGCGACTCGACCGTGGTGTATGCCACCACCGAGCCGGGCGAGGCCCTGCTGCTGGGGGGCTACACCGCGGTGCTGGACGAGGGGGAGTTGCTGCAGTACGGCCCCACGGCCGAGGTGTTTCACCGCCCGCGCTCGCTGCGGGTGGCGCGGGCCTTCAGCGATCCGCCGATGAACCTGCTGCAGGCCGATGCCTGCGAGGGCGGCGTGCGCCTGCGCGGCGGCCCGGAATTGACCCTGGCCCTGCCGGCATCGGCCGGTGCCGCCCAGATGACGGTGGGCTTGCGCGCCAGCGCACTGCGCGTGCATGGCCGCCCGGGCGATGTGAGTCTGCCGGGCACGGTGGAGTTGGCCGAAATCTCAGGCTCGGACACCTATGTGCACGTGCACACGCTGGTGGGTGAGCTGGTGGCCCAGTTGACGGGGGTGCATTACTTCGAGCTGGGTGCCCCGATCACCTTGTACGTGAGCCCCGCACAGGCCTATGTCTTTGACGGCAGCGGCCAGCTGGCCTTGGCCCCCGAACGCGCAGGAGGACACTGAGCATGGCCCGCATCGAACTCGATCTGGCGCACGCCTACCGCGCCAACCCGCAGCAGGACAGCGATTACGCGCTGCTGCCTCTCAAGATGACTTTTGACGACGGCGGCGCCTATGCGCTGCTGGGGCCGTCGGGCTGTGGCAAGACCACCATGCTCAACATCATGTCGGGGCTGCTGGTGCCCTCGCATGGCAAGGTGTTGTTCGACGGCCAGGACGTGACCCGCCTGAGCCCGCAGCAACGCAATATTGCGCAGGTGTTCCAGTTTCCGGTGATTTACGACACCATGACGGTGGCCGAGAACCTGGCCTTCCCGCTGCGCAACCGCAAGGTGCCCGAGGCGCAGATCAAGAAGCGCGTGGGTGAGATTGCCGAGATGCTGGACATGAGCGGCCAGCTCAACCAGCGCGCCGCCGGCCTGGCCGCCGACGCCAAGCAGAAGATCTCCCTGGGCCGCGGCCTGGTGCGGCCCGACGTGTCGGCCGTGCTGTTCGATGAGCCGCTGACGGTGATCGATCCGCACCTGAAATGGCAGCTGCGCCGCAAGCTCAAGCAGATCCACCACGAACTCAAGCTGACCCTGATCTACGTGACGCACGACCAGGTCGAGGCCCTGACTTTTGCCGACCAGGTGGTGGTGATGACCCGTGGCCGCGCTGTGCAGGTGGGCCCGGCAGATGCCTTGTTCGAGCGCCCTCAGCACACGTTTGTGGGGCATTTCATCGGTTCGCCCGGCATGAACTTCCTGGCCGCCGAGGTGGCTGGCGACAAGTTGGAGCTGGCGGGCCGGCACCTGCCGCTGCCGGTGGGCAAGGCCTTGCCGGATGGCGCGCTGAAGCTGGGCATCCGCCCGGAATACCTGGACCTGGCCAGCCCCGGCGCGCCGGGCGCAGTGCCGGCACGGGTGCGCCAGGTGCAGGACGTGGGCACCCACCTGATGCTGAGCGCCGAGGTGCAAGGCACGGTGCTCAAGGCCCGGCTGGGGGTGGAGTGGTTGAAGCTGGCGGCAGGCGACGAGGTCTGGCTGCAATTGCTGGGGCAGCACACCTGCTTTTATGTGAATGAGGAACTGGTGTCATGAGTGCCGTGAACAAACCCGTGAACCAGAAGGCCTGGTTCCTGATCCTGCCCGTCATCCTGTGCGTGGCGTTTTCGGCCATCGTGCCGCTGATGACGGTGGTGAACTACTCGGTGCAGGACATCATCTCGCCCGAGCGCCGCGTCTTCGTGGGCACTGAATGGTTTGCTGCCGTGATGCGCGACGAAGAGCTGCACGGGGCCTTGCTGCGCCAGCTGATCTTCTCGCTGTCGGTGCTGCTGGTCGAGCTGCCTCTGGGCGTGCTGCTGGCGCTGTCGATGCCGGCCCAGGGCTGGAAGTCATCGGCCGTGCTGGTGGCGGTGGCGCTGTCGCTGCTGATCCCCTGGAACGTGGTGGGCACCATCTGGCAGATCTACTGCCGTGACGACATCGGCCTGCTGGGGCACACGCTGCAGCAGATGGGCATCGAGTACAGCTACACCGGCAATGCGACGCATGCCTGGATCACCGTGTTGGTGATGGATGTGTGGCACTGGACACCGCTGGTGGCCTTGCTGGGCTATGCCGGGCTGCGCAGCATCCCGGATGCCTACTACCAGGCGGCCCGCATCGATGGGGCCAGCAAGCTGGCGGTGTTTCGCTACATCCAGCTGCCCAAGATGCGCGGCGTGCTGATGATCGCGGTGCTGCTGCGCTTCATGGACAGTTTCATGATCTACACCGAGCCCTTTGTGCTGACCGGGGGCGGCCCTGGCAATGCCACGACCTTCCTGAGCCAGTACCTGACGCAGAAGGCAGTGGGCCAGTTCGACCTGGGCCCGGCGGCGGCTTTCTCGCTGATTTATTTCCTGATCATCTTGTTGCTCTGCTTCATCCTCTACAACTGGATGCAAAGCGTGGGCACGCAGAACCCGGAGGAGACCGGTCATGCATGAGAACCGCTTTCACAAGCGCTCGCTGTTCCTGCTGGCGTACATCGTGTTTGCCCTGTTGCCCATCTACTGGATGATCAACATGAGCTTCAAGACGAACGAGGAGATCCTGTCGAGCTTTTCGTTCTTCCCAGTGCATTTCACCTGGGCCAACTATGGGCTGATCTTCACCGACCCGTCCTGGTACTCGGGCTACATCAACTCGATGATCTATGTGGCCATCAACACCGTGATCTCGGTGGCGGTGGCCCTGCCGGCGGCGTACGCGTTCTCGCGCTACCGCTTTCTGGGTGACAAGCATGTGTTCTTCTGGTTGCTGACCAACCGCATGACCCCGCCCGCGGTGTTTTTGCTGCCTTTCTTCCAGCTCTACACCACCGTGGGCTTGATGGACACGCACATCGCCGTGGCTTTGGCCCACCTGCTGTTCAACGTGCCGCTGGCGGTGTGGATCCTGGAGGGCTTCATGGGCGGCATCCCGCGCGAGATCGACGAGACCGCCTACATCGACGGCTATGGCTTCCCGCGCTTCTTCCTGACCATCTTCCTGCCGCTGATCAAGGCCGGGGTGGGGGTGGCAGCCTTCTTCTGCTTCATGTTCAGCTGGGTGGAGCTGCTGCTGGCGCGCACGCTGACCAGCGTGAACGCCAAGCCCATCGTGGCCACCATGACGCGCACGGTGTCGGCCTCGGGCATGGACTGGGCCACCCTGGCAGCGGCCGGTGTGCTGACCATCGTGCCGGGTGCCATCGTGATCTGGTTTGTTCGTCACTACATCGCGAAGGGTTTCGCGATGGGTCGAGTCTGAGGAGATGGGCATGTTTGAGTGGATGGCCTGGACCTTGCCGGTCGCCGTGTTCTTCAGTTGCATCGTGCTCATGCTGATCGGCATGACGGTGTGGGAAATCCGTTCTCCCACGGTGGAGCGCAAGGGCTTTTTGCCGCTGCGCACCACGCGGGGGGATCGCCTGTTCATCGGGCTGCTGTCGGCCGCCTATGTGAACCTGGCCTTTGTCGGCCTGAGTGAAAAGCTGCAGGGGTGGTTGCACCTGGAGGCAGAGCCTTCGGTGTGGATCAGCTTCGTGCTGTCCATGGCCGTGCTGGCCCTGGTCATGCGCAAGGGCTGAGTTTTCAACGTGATTCATCACAGGCATTCGGCTCGACCTTTCCCCGGGGCCGGACACCTTTTCAAAAAGCCGGGGATTTGTACTTGAGGAGACATCTCATGAAACTGCGTTACACAGCGCTGGCCATCGCTGCCGCGTTGGTGGCTGGCCAATATGCCCAGGCTGGTGAAGCCGAAGCCAAGAAATGGGTCGACACCGAGTTCCAGCCTTCGTCGCTGTCCAAGGACAAGCAGCTGGCCGAAATGAAGTGGTTCATGGATGCGGCCAAAAAGCTGCAGGCCAAGGGCGTCAAGGAGATCTCGGTGGTGTCCGAAACCATCACCACCCACGAGTACGAATCCAAGACCTTGGCCAAGGCCTTTGAAGAGATCACCGGCATCAAGGTCAAGCACGACCTGATCCAGGAAGGTGACGTGGTCGAGAAGCTGCAGACCTCGATGCAATCGGGCAAGTCGATCTATGACGGCTGGATCAGCGATTCGGACCTGATCGGCACGCACTACCGCTACGGCAAGATCATGTCGCTGACCGACTACATGTCGGGCGACGGCAAGGAATACACCAACCCCGACCTGGATCTGAAGGATTTCATCGGCACCAGCTTCACCACTGCACCGGACGGCAAGCTGTACCAGTTGCCCGACCAGCAGTTTGCCAATCTGTACTGGTTCCGTGCCGACCTGTTCGCCCGCAAGGATCTGCAGGACAAGTTCAAGGCCAAGTATGGCTACGACCTGGGCGTGCCGCAGAACTGGAGCGCCTACGAAGACATCGCCGAGTTCTTCACCAACGACGTGAAGACCATCGACGGCAAGCCGATCTATGGCCACATGGACTACGGCAAGAAGGACCCGTCGCTGGGCTGGCGCTTCACCGATGCCTGGCTGTCCATGGCTGGTACGGCCGACAAGGGCATCCCGAACGGCATGCCGGTGGACGAGTGGGGCATTCGTGTGGCGGATGACAAGTGCACGCCGGTGGGCGCCTCGGTCTCTCGCGGGGGGGCCACCAACTCGCCCGCTGCCGTGTACGCACTGACCAAGTACGTCGACTGGATGAAGAAGTACGCGCCCAAGGAAGCCATGGGCATGACCTTCGGTGAAGCCGGCCCGGTGCCGGCTCAGGGCCAGATCGCGCAGCAGATCTTCTGGTACACCGCCTTCACCGCCGACATGACCAAGGCCGGCCTGCCGGTGGTGAACGCCGACGGCACGCCGAAGTGGCGCATGGCCCCTGGCCCGAACGGCCCGTACTGGAAGCAAGGCATGCAGAACGGCTACCAGGACGTGGGCTCGTGGACCTTCTTCAAGGGCCATGACGCCAACAAGACGGCCGCTGCCTGGTTGTACGCTCAGTTCGTGACCTCGAAGACCGTGTCGGCCAAGAAGTCGGTGGTGGGCCTGACCTTCATCCGCGACAGCGACATCCGTCATGAGTACTTCACCAAGAACGCCGCCAAGTACGGTGGTCTGATCGAGTTCTACCGCAGCCCGGCCCGTGTGGCCTGGACCCCCACCGGTACCAACGTGCCCGACTACCCGAAGCTGGCTCAGCTGTGGTGGAAGAACGTGGCCCAGGCCGTGACGGGTGAAAAGACCCCGCAAGGCGCCATGGACACGCTGGCTGACGAGATGGACCAGGTGATGGGTCGTCTGGAGCGTGCGGGCATGAGCCACTGCGCGCCCAAGCTGAACCCGAAGAGCGATCCGTCCAAGTGGCTGAGCGACAAGGGTGCACCGTGGGCCAAGCTGGCCAACGAAAAGCCCAAGGGCGAGACCATCAACTACGACAAGCTGCTGCAGGCCTGGAAGGACGGCAAGGTTCGCTGAGACCCGCGCAGCGAACAGGTTCCGGCGGTGTGCTTCCAGCCCCGCCGGTTTGATATCCAACAGGGCACCCGGGAGGCCCTGAAGCAATGGCGGCGTCGGTGGCACAGGGTGCACCGGCCCGCCCCAAGATCATGAGCGAAACTGCACTGCCCCAAACGACTGACCGAGCCCGGCTGATCGAGCGCTTGGCCGAGCCACGCACCTACGACCTGGCTGTCATCGGCGGTGGGGCGACGGGCTTGGGCGTGGCGCTCGATGCCGCGCTGAGGGGCTTGAGCGTGGTGCTGGTCGAGTCGCACGACTTTGCCCAAGGCACATCGTCGCGGGCGACCAAGCTGGTGCACGGTGGTGTTCGCTACCTGGCTCAGGGCAATGTGTCGCTGGTGCGTGAGGCGTTGCATGAGCGCACCACCTTGCTGCACAACGCGCCGCATCTGGCGCAGCCCTTGCCCTTTGTGATGCCGTCCTACCACTGGTGGGAGTCGCCCTTTTATGGCATCGGCCTCATGATGTACGACGCGCTGGCTGGCAAGGCCGGCCTGGGCGCCACCGAATTCCTGGGCAAGGCCCGCACCCGTGAGTGCCTGCCCACCATCATCCAGGAGCACCTCTGGGGAGGGGTCAAATACTGGGATGGCCAATTTGATGACGCGCGCCTGGCCCTGGTGCTGGCGCGCACGGCGGCCGCGCAGGGCGCCTTGCTGGTCAACTACTGCAAGGCCACCGGCCTGGTGCACGAGGCGGGCCGACTGGCTGGCCTGCGCTGCGAAGACCAGGAAAGCGGTCGTTCATTCGAGCTCCGCGCCCGCTGCGTGGTGAATGCCGCCGGGGTTTGGGTGGATGCGCTGCGCGAGCTCGACGGCCAGGCCAGCGGCCGAGCCACTAAGCCCATGGTGGCGCCCAGCCAAGGCGTTCACTTGGTCGTGGATCGTGATTTCCTGCAGGGCGACCACGCCTTGCTGGTGCCCAAGACGGCCGATGGGCGTGTCTTGTTTGCCGTGCCCTGGCTCGGCAAGGTGATCCTGGGGACCACCGACACGCCCCGTGAGGATCTGGCGCGCGAGCCAGAGCCGTTTGCCGATGAGGTGGCGTTCATCCTGGACGAATCGGCGCGCTACCTCCAGCGCGCACCGCGCCGCGAAGACGTGCGCAGCGTCTGGGTGGGGCTGCGTCCCCTGGTCAAGCCGGTGGAAGACGACGGCAACACCAAGGGCATCAGCCGTGAACATACCGTGGCCGTGAGCAAAAGCGGCCTGGTCACCGTCACGGGCGGCAAATGGACCACCTACCGGGCGATGGCCGAGGATGTGCTGGGTAAAATCCAGCAGGCCGGCTTGCTGCCCAAGCTGGCGGCCTCGAGCACGGATCACCACCGGTTGATCGGTGCGCCTGTGCCCGGCTCGGCCACCGTGCGTTTGAGCGACGCGCCAGGGGCGCATCTGTACGGCGATGAAGCCGCCCTGCTGGCAGGCCTGCCGGGGGCGGACGTACTCGTGGCGCCGAACCTGACCGAAGCCATGGTTCGTTTTGCGGCACGCTATGAATATGCGCGCAGCATCGAGGATGTGTTGGCTCGGCGCAATCGCCTGCTGTTCCTCGACGCCCGGGCCGCTGCAGCCGCGGCCCCAGCAGTGGCGCGCATCCTGGAGCAGGAGCTGGGCATGCCGCAGCCGACGGCTCCGTTCCTGGCGTTGGCTGAACGCTACGGCACCCTGCCTGCCTGACCGTCAAAAACAATTGACATCTTCTGGATAGTTTGCAATACTCACAGGCTTCGCTGTAAAAAGTGAAGTTTCTTGCCCAACGGAAGCGCATCAAAATGGTTTGCGGCGCGGACGACGGGCCCAAGACTGACTGGTGCTTTTGATGGTCAAGAGCCCTGGTACAAGTTGGGAATATTGAAATGATCCAGACAGAATCTCGGTTAGAGGTTGCCGACAACACTGGCGCCAAGTCCGTCCTGTGCATCAAGGTGCTCGGCGGTTCCAAGCGTCGCTACGCCAGTGTCGGCGACATCATCAAGGTGAGCATCAAGGAAGCCGCTCCGCGTGGCCGCGTCAAAAAAGGCGAGGTTTACAGCGCAGTGGTGGTTCGCACCGCCAAGGGCATCCGCCGTGGCGATGGCTCGCTCGTTAAGTTTGATGGCAATGCAGCAGTGCTGCTGAACGCCAAGCTGGAGCCTATCGGCACCCGCATCTTTGGACCCGTGACGCGTGAACTGCGTACCGAAAAGTTCATGAAGATCGTGTCCCTGGCTCCTGAAGTTCTCTGAGGACGCGAATCATGAACAAGATCCGCAAAGGCGATGAAGTGATCGTGCTCGCAGGGCGCGACAAGGGTAAGCGCGGCCAAGTGGTGCTGCGCAAGGATGACTCCCACCTGATCGTGGAAGGCATCAACCTGGTGAAGAAGCACACCAAGCCGAACCCCCTGAAGGGTACGACCGGTGGCATCGTGGAGAAATCCATGCCCATCCACCAGTCCAACGTGGCCATTTTCAATGCTGCCACCGGCAAGGCTGACCGCGTCGGCATCAAGCTCCTGGCTGACGGCAAGCGCGTTCGCGTTTTCAAGTCCAGCGGCGAAGAAATCAAGGTGGCATGACCATGGCACGACTGCAACAACACTACCGTGAAAAAGTGGCTCCGGAGTTGATGGCCAAGTTTGGCTACACCTCTCCGATGCAAGTGCCGCGTCTGACCAAGATCACCCTGAACATGGGCGTGAGCGAAGCTGTGTCGGACAAGAAGGTCATGGACAACGCCGTGGCTGACCTGACCAAGATCGCTGGCCAGAAGCCTGTGGTGACCAAGGCCAAGAAGGCTATCGCTGGTTTCAAGATCCGCGAAGGCCAGGCCATCGGTTGCATGGTGACCCTGCGTGGCGTGCACATGTACGAATTCCTGGACCGTTTCGTGACCGTGGCTCTGCCCCGCGTCCGTGACTTCCGTGGTATTTCGGGTCGCGCTTTTGATGGCCGTGGTAACTACAACATCGGCGTCAAAGAACAGATCATCTTCCCGGAAATTGAGTACGACAAGGTTGACGCCCTGCGCGGTCTCAATATCAGCATCACCACGACGGCCAAGACGGACGAAGAGTGCAAGGCACTGCTCGCCGGCTTCCGTTTCCCGTTCAAGAACTGAGGTGTCGTGTGGCTAAAGTAGCTTTGATCGAGCGCGAGCTCAAGCGTGAAAAACTGGCAGCCAAGTTCGCGAAGAAATACGCTGAACTGAAGGCTGTTGCCAACGATGCCAAGCGTAGCGATGAAGAGCGTGCTGCTGCCCGTCTGGGTCTGCAAAAGCTCCCGCGCAACGCCAACCCCACCCGTCAACGCAACCGTTGCGAAATCACGGGCCGTCCGCGTGGCACCTTCCGTCAATTCGGTCTGGGCCGTGCAAAGATTCGCGAACTGGCTTTTGCAGGTGATATCCCCGGTATCACCAAGGCCAGCTGGTAAGCAGGCAGGAGAGATTAAACATGAGCATGAGTGATCCCATCGCTGACTTGCTGACCCGCATCCGCAACGCACAAATGGTGGCTAAGGCTACCGTGTTGGTTCCTTCGTCCAAAGTGAAGGTTGCCATCGCGCAAGTGCTGAAGGATGAAGGCTATATCGACGGCTTCCAAGTGAAGACCAACGAAGGCAAGTCCGAACTTGAAATTTCCCTGAAGTACTACGCTGGTCGTCCGGTGATTGAGCGCATCGAGCGCGTCAGCCGCCCTGGTCTGCGTGTCTACAAGGGCCGTGACGCCATCCCCCAAGTCATGAATGGCCTCGGCGTGGCCATCGTCACCACTCCCAAGGGCGTGATGACTGATCGCAAAGCACGTGCTACCGGTGTCGGTGGCGAAGTGCTGTGCTATGTGGCTTAAACCGTGACATTGAGGAGAAACTGAAATGTCCCGCGTAGGCAAAGCACCGGTCGCCATCCCCCAAGGTGTGGATGTGTCGATCAAAGAAGACCAGATCAGCGTGAAGGGTACCGGCGGTTCCCTGTCGCTGGCGCAAAACGCCCTGGTCAAGATCTCTAATGAAGAAGGCAAGCTGACGTTTGCCCCTGTGAATGACTCTCGCGAAGCCAATGCCATGTCCGGCACGCTGCGCCAGTTGGTCAACAACATGGTGGTGGGTGTCAGCAAGGGTTTTGAGAAGAAGCTGACTCTGATCGGCGTGGGCTACAAGGCCGCTGCTCAAGGCACCAAGCTGAACCTGGCGGTGGGCTACTCGCACCCCGTCAACATCGAAATGCCGCAAGGCATCACCGTGGCCACTCCGACCGCGACTGAAATTCTGATCAAGGGCGCTGACCGTCAGCGCGTGGGTCAGATCGCTGCTGAGATCCGTGCTGTTCGTCCCCCCGAGCCTTACAAGGGCAAGGGCATCCGTTATGCGGACGAAAAGATCACGATCAAAGAGACCAAGAAGAAGTAAGGAGCTGCAGCATGTTGACCAAAAAAGAGCAGCGTCTGCGTCGTGCACGTCAAACTCGCATCCGCATTGCCAATCAAGGCGTTGCGCGTTTGAGCGTGAACCGCACCAACCTGCACATCTATGCTCAAGTGATCTCTGGCTGCGGCACCAAGGTGCTGGCCAGCGCTTCGACTGCCGAAGCCGAAGTGCGCAGCTCGCTGGGTGCTTCCGGCAAGGGCGGCAACGCCGCCGCTGCAGCCCTCATCGGCAAGCGCATTGCTGAAAAGGCAAAGGCTGCTGGCGTGGAGAAGGTTGCATTCGATCGCGCTGGTTTCGCTTACCACGGTCGCGTCAAGGCTCTGGCCGACGCTGCCCGTGAAGCAGGCCTGCAGTTCTAAGCGGACGGGAATAAAAAATGGCTAAGTTTCAACCCAAAGTTCAAGACGAAGGTCGCGACGACGGCATGCGCGAGAAGATGATCGCCGTGAATCGCGTGACCAAGGTGGTCAAGGGCGGCCGTATTCTCGGTTTCGCTGCCTTGACCGTGGTCGGCGATGGCGATGGTCGCGTTGGCATGGGCAAGGGCAAGTCCAAGGAAGTGCCTGCTGCCGTGCAAAAGGCGATGGAAGAAGCCCGTCGCAACATGACCAAGGTTTCCCTGAAGAACGGCACCATCCACCACAACGTGACCGGCCACCACGGCGCGGCTGTTGTGATGATGGCACCGGCTCCCAAGGGTACCGGCATCATTGCTGGCGGCCCGATGCGCGCTGTGTTCGAAGTGATGGGTATCACCGATATCGTGGCCAAGAGCCATGGTTCGTCGAACCCTTACAACATGGTTCGCGCCACGTTTGACGCGCTGAAGAACTCGACCACTCCGTCGGACATTGCTGCCAAGCGCGGCAAGTCTGTCGAAGAGATCTTCGCCTAAGAAGGAGTCATTTCATGACGACCCAAAATACCGTGAAGATCCAGCTGGTTCGCAGCCCGATCGGCACCAAGGAATCGCACCGCGCGACCGTTCGTGGTCTGGGCCTGCGCAAGCTGAACAGTGTCAGCGAGCTCAAGGACAGCCCCGAAGTGCGCGGCATGATCAACAAGATCAGCTATCTGGTCAAAGTGCTCTGAGAGAAAGAACATGGAACTCAATAGCATCAAGCCCGCTGCTGGCGCCAAGCACGCCAAGCGTCGCGTTGGCCGTGGCATTGGCTCCGGTCTGGGCAAGACCGCTGGCCGTGGTCACAAAGGTCAAAAGTCGCGTTCTGGCGGCTATCACAAGGTGGGTTTCGAAGGCGGTCAAATGCCTCTGCAACGTCGCCTGCCGAAGCGCGGTTTCAAGTCGCATCTGCTGAAGTTCAATGCCGAGATCACTCTGTCTGATCTGGAAGCATTGGGCCAAGCCGAAGTTGACGTGGCTGCTCTGAAGGTCGCTGGCCTGATTGGCGAATTGGCCAAGGTGGTCAAGGTCATCAAGACCGGTGAACTCACCAAGGCTGTGAAGCTCAACGGCATTGGCGCCACCGCTGGTGCCAAGGCTGTGATCGAAGCTGCCGGCGGCAGCTTCGCCTGAGCGGTCTGAAAGACGTCCATCGTGGCAACTAGCGCAGCACAAATGGCAAAGACCGGGAAGTTCGGCGACTTGCGTCGACGCCTGGTGTTTCTGTTGCTCGCGCTCGTGGTGTATCGCATTGGTGCCCATATCCCTGTGCCTGGCATTGACCCGGCACAACTCCAGCAGCTCTTTCAGGGTCAGCAGGGTGGGATTCTGAACCTTTTCAACATGTTCTCCGGTGGAGCACTGTCGAGGTTCACGGTGTTCGCACTGGGCATCATGCCGTACATCTCGGCGTCGATCATCATGCAACTTCTGTCTTACGTCCTTCCTGCCATGGAGCAGCTCAAGAAGGAAGGTGAGGCAGGGCGTCGCAAGATCACCCAATACACCCGTTATGGGACTTTGGGGCTGGCGCTTTTCCAGTCGCTCGGCATTGCTGTGGCATTGGAAGGCACTGCAGGTCTGGTTATCTCTCCCGGTTTTGGCTTCCGCCTGACCGCGATGGTGAGCCTGACTGCCGGCACCATGTTTCTGATGTGGCTGGGTGAGCAGATCACTGAGCGCGGTTTGGGCAATGGTATTTCGATCCTGATTTTTGCTGGGATCGCAGCAGGTCTTCCGAAATCCATCGGCGGCTTGCTGGAACTGGTCAGCACCGGTGCGATGAGCATCGTGGTTGCGCTGTTCATCGTGGCTGTGGTGATCCTGGTGACCTATTTCGTCGTTTTCGTCGAACGTGGTCAGCGGAAGATCCTGGTCAACTATGCGCGGCGTCAGGTCGGCAACAAGGTTTATGGGGGCCAATCCTCTCATTTGCCCTTGAAGCTGAACATGGCCGGTGTGGTGCCGCCGATCTTTGCTTCGTCGATCATTCTGCTGCCGGCAACGGTGGTGGGCTGGTTCAGCACTGGTGATTCGATGCGTTGGTTGAAGGATATCGCTGGAGCGTTGACCCCTGGTCAGCCCATCTATGTGATGTTCTATGCCGCCGCGATCGTATTTTTCTGCTTCTTCTATACGGCGCTGGTTTTCAACAGCCGTGAGACAGCAGATAACTTGAAGAAGAGTGGAGCTTTCGTTCCGGGAATCCGTCCTGGTGAGCAAACTGCGCGTTATATCGACAAGATTCTCGTGCGTCTGACACTGGCTGGCGCGGCTTACATCACATTCGTGTGCTTGCTGCCGGAGTTCCTGATCCTGAAGTACAACGTTCCGTTCTACTTCGGTGGCACCTCGCTGCTGATCATTGTGGTGGTGACCATGGACTTCATGGCCCAGGTTCAGAACTACATGATGTCGCAGCAGTATGAGTCACTGCTCAAGAAAGCCAACTTCAAGACATCCATAGGTGGTTGATTTGACATGGCTAAGGACGATGTCATCCAAATGCAGGGTGAAGTGGTTGAAAACCTACCGAACGCGACATTCCGCGTGAAGCTGGACAACGGCCATATCGTCCTCGGGCATATTTCCGGCAAGATGCGTATGCACTACATCCGCATTCTTCCCGGTGACAAAGTCACTGTTGAATTGACGCCCTACGATCTGTCTCGGGCACGTATTGTTTTCCGCGCCAAGTGATGGTTGCGGTTTGAAGAGTTTTAGGAGAATGAAATGAGAGTTTCGGCTTCGGTCAAGAAAATTTGCCGCAACTGCAAAATCATCCGCCGCAAGGGTGTGGTGCGCGTGATCTGCACGGATGCACGTCACAAGCAGCGCCAAGGCTGATTTACAAGTTATAGAGGACGCACATGGCACGTATTGCTGGGATTAACATTCCGCCGCACAAGCATGCGGAAATCGGTCTGACCGCCATTTTTGGCATTGGTCGCACCCGCGCTCGCAAGATTTGCGAAGCAACTGGTATCGCTTACACCAAGAAGATCAAGGATCTGACGGACGGCGATCTGGAAAAGATTCGCGAACAAATCGAGCAGTTCACCATTGAAGGTGACCTGCGTCGCGAAACCACCATGAACATCAAGCGCTTGATGGACATTGGTTGCTACCGTGGCTTCCGTCACCGTCGTGGCCTGCCGATGCGTGGTCAGCGTACCCGCACCAACGCTCGTACTCGCAAGGGTCCGCGCAAGGCAGCCGCCGCTCTGAAGAAATAATTGAGAGATCAATATGGCAAAAGCACCCGCCAATAACGCAGCACAACGTGTGCGCAAGAAGGTCCGCAAGAACGTTTCTGACGGTATTGCCCACGTTCACGCCTCGTTCAACAACACGATCATCACCATCACCGACCGCCAAGGCAATGCCTTGTCCTGGGCTTCGTCGGGTGGTCAAGGCTTCAAGGGCTCCCGCAAGTCCACGCCCTTTGCGGCCCAGGTCGCGTCGGAAGTGGCTGGTCGTGCTGCCATTGAGCAAGGTATCAAGAACCTCGACGTTGAGATCAAGGGCCCCGGCCCGGGTCGCGAGTCTTCCGTTCGTGCACTGGGTGCCCTGGGCATCCGCATCACGTCCATCTCTGATGTGACGCCGGTGCCGCACAACGGCTGCCGCCCGCAAAAGCGTCGTCGTATCTGATTTTTTAAGCCCACCGCCATCGGCATCGCGCCGATGGCTCCCGCACGTTCAAGCGTGTGGAAGATGACATAAAAGGAAGCTCAAGTGGCACGTTACCTCGGCCCCAAGGCCAAACTCTCCCGCCGTGAAGGCACCGACCTGTTCCTGAAGAGCGCTCGTCGCTCGATCGCGGACAAGGCCAAGTTCGACTCCAAGCCTGGTCAGCACGGCCGCACCTCGGGTGCCCGTACTTCTGACTTCGGTCTGCAACTGCGTGAAAAGCAGAAGGTCAAGCGCATGTACGGCGTGCTGGAAAAGCAATTCCGCCGTTACTTCGAAGAAGCCGATCGTCGCCGTGGCAACACCGGCGCCAACCTGCTGTTCATCCTCGAGTCCCGTCTGGACAACGTGGTGTACCGCATGGGTTTCGGTTCGACCCGCGCTGAAGCTCGTCAGCTGGTTTCGCACAAGGCCATCACCGTGAATGGTCAATCGGTCAACATCCCGTCGTACCTGGTCAAGGCCGGTGACGTGGTGGCCGTGCGCGAAAAGTCCAAGAAGCAAGGCCGTGTGGTCGAAGCTTTGCAACTGGCTCAACAAGTCGGCATTCCGGCTTGGGTTGAAGTCAATGCGGACAAGGCGGAAGGTACCTTCAAGAAGTCCCCGGATCGTGATGAATTCGGTGCAGACATCAACGAATCGCTGATCGTTGAACTGTATTCGCGTTAATCGTCCGTTCAATTGAAATCGTTCCTATACCGCGGGGCACCGCGGTATAGGTGCTTCACCAGCCTTACCGGTGTAACGAGCCGGGGGTATTGAGAGGAAGTCTGAATGCAAACCAACTTGCTGAAACCCAAAGCAATCACCGTGGAACAGCTTGGCAACAACCGCGCCAAGGTCGCCCTGGAACCGTTCGAGCGTGGCTATGGCCATACGCTGGGCAACGCAATCCGGCGAGTGCTTCTGTCCTCCATGGTGGGGTACGCAGCGACTGAAGTCACGATTGCAGGTGTTCTGCACGAGTACTCCTCCATCGACGGCGTTCAAGAAGATGTGGTCAACATCCTTCTGAACCTGAAGGGCGTGGTGTTCAAGCTGCACAACCGCGACGAAGTTACTCTGAGCCTGCGCAAGGATGGCGAAGGCGTTGTCACTGCCGGTGATATCCAGACCCCGCATGATGTCGAGATCATCAACCCCGAACACGTGATCGCCACGTTGTCGGCCGGTGGCAAGCTCGACATGCAGATCAAGGTCGAAAAGGGCCGTGGCTATGTGCCTGGCAACATTCGTCGCTTCGCCGATGAGCCCAGCAAGTCGATTGGCCGCATCGTTCTCGACGCATCGTTCTCGCCGGTCCGCCGCGTGAGCTACACCGTCGAAAGCGCCCGTGTGGAGCAGCGTACCGATCTGGACAAGCTGGTGGTCGAAATCGAAACCAACGGCGCGATCACGGCTGAAGACGCAGTGCGTGCCTCGGCCAAGATCCTGGTGGAACAGCTGGCTGTGTTTGCTCAGCTCGAAGGCGGCGAACTGGCTGCGTTCGATCAGCCGGCTCCGCGCGGTGGCGCTTCGTTCGATCCGATCCTGCTGCGTCCTGTGGACGAGCTGGAACTGACCGTGCGTTCGGCCAACTGCCTGAAGGCAGAGAACATCTACTACATCGGCGACCTGATTCAGCGTACCGAAAACGAGCTGCTCAAGACCCCGAACCTGGGTCGCAAGTCGCTCAACGAGATCAAGGAAGTTCTGGCCTCTCGCGGCCTGACTCTGGGCATGAAGCTGGAAAGCTGGCCGCCCGCTGGTCTCGACAAGCGTTAAGTTATAATCGCAGGCTTCGCTTTTTCAGCGAGCCTGCCTCATCCGTCATGGGATGGATGGGAAATCTGAGAAATCCGAGCAATCGGAAAAGTCAGAAAAGTGCATCAACCAGTACCTGATCCGGCTGGTTGTCATCAATAAAGAAAGGAAAGCACTATGCGTCACGGACACGGCCTTCGTAAACTGAATCGCACCAGCTCGCACCGCCTGGCGATGCTGCAGAACATGATGAACTCGCTCATCGAGCATGAAGTCATCAAGACCACCGTTCCCAAGGCCAAGGAACTGCGCCGCGTGATCGAGCCCATGATCACTCTGGCCAAGGTTGACACTGTGGCCAACCGTCGTCTGGCTTTTGACCGTCTGCGCGACCGCGACAGCGTCACCAAGCTGTTCAACGACCTGGGCAAGCGCAACAGCGCTCGTCCTGGTGGTTACACCCGAATCCTGAAGATGGGCTACCGCGTGGGCGACAACGCTCCGATGGCCCTGGTGGAGTTGGTTGAACGTGCTGAAGCAAATAATTCTGCCGAAGCCGCTCAAGCAGCTGCAGAATAAGTTATAATTCCATCTTGCCGCGCGATGGAGCAGTCTGGTAGCTCGTTGGGCTCATAACCCAAAGGTCGGAGGTTCAAATCCTTCTCGCGCAACCAATCCAAAGCAGCTCCTAGAGTTGTTTGCAAAAAGCCCACTTCGGTGGGCTTTTTTGTTTTCTGGCGTTCCATGGTGAGATGGCGTACCCCGATCTCTGGTGATAGCGCTACGGGGATCTTCTTTGCCAGTGGTGCTGGGATGTGTTGAACCGCCTGCGAGCGGGGATGGGCTTATTGCGATGCCATGGCGGTCGTCACGACCCGCGCCATGTAGGGCTCGAAATGCGTCAGATCGGGGCCCTGCCAGCCTGGCACTTTGGCCTGGTCGTCATAGCGGCGAAGGCGCACCGCTTCGGCGGCATGCGCTTGGGTGATGAACCGTGCAGCCTCTTCGGCGCTGAAAGCACCGCCTTGCAGCGCCAGGCTGGCCTTGGATGCGGGTGACAAACCGGCTTCATAGCCGGCTTCCGTGGCGCACAGAAAGCGCTTGGCGTCCACATGCAGTCGAATCGGCGCCAGCACCGCCTCAGGGAAGGTGCCCCGCAGAAACGGCACAACCACGAATTGATGCAGTTCATCGCGGCTGTTGTCGGGCTCATCGACACCATCGCGCTCGGCCACGATCAAATGCCCGAGGTCGTGCAGCAGCGCTGCCACGATGGTCTCCGGGCTTTCCTCGGCTTGCTCTGCCAAGGCGGCGGATTGCAGGGCGTGCTGCAGTTGCGACACCGCCTCATCGCCATATTGGGCGTTGCCCCTGCGCAGCAACAGGGCAGAGATATCGGGCAGGCTCAGGGACACTTTGGGCTCCAATCACGCGAGGGTTCATCAGGTTTTCGCAGGGTGCCCGTCTTCCGCTTCCAGCTCATCACCGGATGGATCGGGGGACATGCAAAAATGGGCAAAGCCTCCAGGCTAGAGTCCTTGCGTGAAGCCCCGATGACGCCCCACCTGCAGCTGCTTCATGCGGTGCCGCCAGCATTGCCCGCTTCATTTCATGAAGAAGCCTGCGGTGCTCAGAGTGGGTGCGTCACCAATTTGAACTCCGGGTCTTCCGCAAACGCCTTGACGCTGAAGCCCAGGCCCCGCATCAGCTTGAGCATGGGCTGATTGTTTGCCAGCACCAGCCCGTCGATCTCGCTGAGCCCCTTTTCGCGGGCCACATCCATGATGCATTCCATCAGCCGCGACCCCAGCCCCTTACCGTTGAAGTCATCGGCCACCACCAGCGAGAACTCACAGCTGGTCTGGTCCGGGTTGGTGATGTAGCGCGACACGCCCACGATGCGCTCTGTTTCGCTGATCTCACCCTCGGCGTTGGCCGTGCGCTCCTTCACCACGGCCACCAGCGCCATTTCCCGGTCGTAGTCGATGAGGGTGAAGCGGGCCAGCATCTGCGGCGGCAACTCCGCCATCGACGACACAAAGCGGAAATAGCGACTCTCCTGCGACAGGTGGTGCATCAAGTCCTGCAGCATCTGGGCGTCGTCGGGGTGAATCGGCCGCACTGTGTACTCGCCACCGCCGCGCAAGGGCAGCACCTGCTCGTAGCGCGCCGGGTAGGGCAGGATGGACAGGTGGTGGTAATTGCTCAGGCGCCCGCTGGCAGCCTGCGGGGCGCTGTCGATCACGATGCGGGCATCCACCGCCACGGCGCCGCTTTCGTCCACGATGATGGGGTTGATGTCCATCTCTCGCAGCTGAGGCAGCTCACACACCATTTCGGACACGCGCAACAGCACCTGCTCGAGTGCGTCGCGGTCTGCTGCAGTGGCGCCGCGCCATTCGCCCAGGGTTTCGGCCACCCGGGAGCGATCGATCATGCGCCGGGCCAGGAACAGGTTCAGCGGAGGCAGCTCCATGGCCCGGTCATCGATCAGCTCGATCATCGTGCCACCCGCGCCAAAGGTGATGACAGGGCCGAAGGGGGCGTCCGTCACCAGGCCCACGCAGATCTCTCGGCCGCGCCGGTTGCGCGCCATCCGCTGCACCGTCACGCCGTTGATGCGGGCCTGGGGCAGCAGGCGGGTCACGCGCTCGATCATGTCGCTGTAGGCGTCGCGGGCGGCCGAGCCGCTCATGATGTTGAGCACCACGCCTTGCACATCGGATTTGTGGCTGATGTCGGGTGAGTCGATCTTCAAAGCCACCGGAAAGCCCAGTTGGGTGGCGATCATCATGGCCTCGGTGGCGCTGCGGGCCAGCAAGGTTTCGGTCACCGGGATGTGGAACGCCGACAGCAGCGTCTTCGACTCCATCTCGGTCAGCACCTTGCGGCGCTCGGCCAGCACGCTTTCGATGACCAGCCGCGCGCCCTCGATGTCGGGCTTGGCGAGGGTGGACAGGGGGGGCGGCGTCTGCTGCAGCAACTGCTGGTTCTGGTAGAAAGCCGCCAGGTTGCCAAACGCGCCCACGGCCGCCTCGGGGGTGCGAAAGCTCGGGATCGATGCCTCGTTCAGGATGGCGCGCGCCGGCACCACCGAACGATCCCCCATCCAGCAGGCCAGCATCGGCTTGCCCACCTTGGGCTTGAGCGCCGCCACGGCCTGGGCGATGGCGCTGGTGTCCATGCCCACCTTGGGCGAGCAGATCACCAGCACGCCATCCACCTCGCGGTCCTTGTGCGCGGCCTCGATGGCCGCGGCGTAGTGCTCGGGGCCCGCCTCCTCCGACAGATCAATCAAATCGGTCAGCGAGGCCAGGGCCGGCAGCTGGGGCTTCAGGGCCTGCACGGTCTCGTGCGAGAGCTTGGCCAGATGCAGGTGGATCTCATTGACCCAGTCGGCCGCCAGCACGCCCGGCCCGCCGCCGTTGGTCACGATCGCCAGGCGTTTGCCCACCGGCCGGTAGCGCGAGGCCAGGCACTTGGCCGCCGAGAACAACTGCACGAACGAACGCACTCGCACTGCACCGGCGCGGCGCAGGGCGGCGTCGAACACGTCGTCGCTGCCCACGATGGCACCGCTGTGGGTCTGGGCGGCTTCATTGCCGGCGGGCTTGCGGCCCGCCTTCAGCACCACCACCGGCTTGGCGTTGGCGGCCGAGCGCAGCGCACTCATGAAGCGGCGGGCGTTCGAGATCCCCTCCAGGTAGACGATGATGCTGTGCGTCTTGGCATCGTTAGCCAGAAAGTCCAGCACATCGGCCATGTCGAGCACGGTGTTGGGCCCCAGCGACACCACGGTCGAAAAGCCCACCGCGTTGTTGCTGGCCCAGTCCAGCATCGAGGCCGTCAGGGCGCCCGATTGCGAGATCAGCGCCAGCGAGCCAGCGCGGGCCAGGCCGCCACTGGCGCTCGCATTGAGCTGCAGCGAGGGGCGTTGAAAGCCCAGGCAATTGGGCCCCAGCAAGTGAATGCCTTCGCGGCGGGCAATCTTCTTCAGCTCAGCCGCCTTGTCGGCGCTGATACCGGTCGAGATCAACAAGGCGGCTTTGCAGCTCAGCCGCGCCGCCAATTCGAGGGCCGCATTCATGTCCTGCGCCGGCAGGGCGATGATGGCCAGGTCGGCCACGGTCTGGGCCAGATCGGCCAGGGTGCCCGTGGTGTGGATATCGACAAACTGCAGGGTGCCCGAAAAGCGCTGGGCCTTCAGCGCTTCCAGCAAGGCCTGGTTGAGCGCAGACGTGGCCTCGCCCGTCTCCGCCGGGTTGGCGAAGACCACGATGGATTCAGGAGAGAACAGGGGGGTGAGGTAGTGTTTGTCCATGGTCTTCAATCGGCGCCGATCAGCACCTTCACGTGGGCCCCGGCACTGCGTGCCAGGGGGCTGAGCACATAGCCACCTTCAAGGCAGGAGATGACACGGCCCTGACAATGGCGCCGCGCCACCGCCATCAATTGCTGAGTCACCCATTCATAGTCGGATTCCAGCAGGGCCAGATTGCCCATGTCGTCGTCGCGGTGACCGTCAAAGCCGGCCGAGATGTAAATCAGTTGGGGCCTGAAGGCCTCCAGCGCCGGCAGCCAGCGCTGCGTCACGGCGTCGCGGAAGGCCTCGCTGCCCGAGCGCGAGGGCAGGCCCACGTTCACCATGCCGGGGCGTTTGTCGTCGCCGTCGGGAAAGGGGTACAGGCCTTTTTCATAGATCGAGCACATCAGCACGCGCTCGTCATCGCGCAGGATGTCTTCGCTGCCGTTGCCGTGGTGTACATCGAAGTCGATCAAGGCCACGCGTTCCAGCCCGTGCACATCCAGCGCATGGCGCAGGCCCACCGCCACATTGTTGAAAAAGCAAAAGCCCATGGCGCTTCGGTATTCGGCGTGGTGCCCGGGCGGCCGCACACAGCAAAAGGCCGCGCTCACCTCACCGCCCAGCACCAGGTCCGTGGCCTGCACCGCTGCACCGGCGGCACGCAGGGCGGCGGTCACGGTGTGGGGGTTCATGCTGGTGTCCGGGTCCACCGGGTGGTAGCCCTCGGTGGGCGAGGCCGCCAGGATCTCGCTCACGTACAGAGAAGAGTGCGCCCGCCCCAGTTGCTCTTCGGTGGCCAGCGGGGCGTCATAGGGCAGCATGTAGTCCAGCAGGCCCTTGATGAGCAGGTGGTCATGGATGGCGGCCAGCCGCTCGGGGCATTCCGGGTGGTGGGGGCCCATCTCATGACGGGAACAGTCGGTGTGGGTGATGTACGCTGCCAGCAAAACGGTCTCCGTCGGAGACCGGCACATCCGGCCTCTCTTTGTTACCACTTTAGGCCCCGCCGGGCGACAAAGACTTGACTTGAGGCAACTCTTGCTGACATCGCTGGCGTCCGCCACAGGGATGACCCTGGCCCTGGTCGCCGTTCGGGACGCGGCTCACTCCGTGGTGCTGGGACTCCAGAAGGCCTGCTGCACGTAGCTCTCGCTCTTCAGGCGGGCCACCAGCCCATCCAACTCGCTGCCGTCGACCGAGGTGGCCGACAAGGTGGCTTCAATCTCCACCTCGTGTTCGCCAAAGGCGTGCACGGCCAGGTCGCGCACAGGGTGATGCAGTTGCTCCAGCAGCGTGTGCAGCTGCGACATGGCCAGCTTTTGATGCTCGCGCGGGGCTATCACATAGACCGTGCAACTCACTTCCACCGAGGCGGTGCCCATGGGTTGGCGGTTGATGCGGTTCACCACCGGGCGCAGCAAGGTGTTGGCCGCCAGCACGAACAGTGTGCCGACAAAAGACTCCACCACCAGATCGGCTCCGGCGCAGGCCCCCACCGCGGCGGAGGCCCACAAGGTGGCGGCCGTGTTCAGCCCACGCACGCTGCCTTCCTCGCGCATGATCACCCCGGCACCCAGAAAGCCGATGCCCGACACCACATAGGCCACCACCCGCACGGCGCCATCGCTGCCACCCAGGCGGTTGGCCATGTCGACGAAGATTGCCGCCCCCACCGCCACCAGCACATTGGTGCGCAGGCCGGCCGTGCGCTGGCGGTACTGCCGCTCCAGGCCGATCAGCCCGCCCATGATGAAGGCGGAACTCAGGCTCAGCACCGAGTCGGCGAGAGAGGCGAGGTTGATGTTCTGCAGGGCTTGCATCGGCGAGTGTCCGGTTGTCCTTGGGATGGCGCATTTTGCCCCGCTGGCGTGTCTGCGGCGTGGCATCTGTACGTAGTACTGCGCAGGGTGGAGGTCAGTCTCAGGTCAGGTGCTTCTTCTTACAGTCCACCACGCAATGCGGCGACCACCCTCGGTCGTCGACGGGTTGAGAAGAGGTTCAGTGATGGCAAAGCAAGAAAAGCGTGGGCGCGCCGTGCGGCACGAAGGGCGTATCAGCCCGGTCATGGGTCTGATCGTGGGGCTGGTGCTGTTGGCCGCTGCAGGCGGGGCGGTCTACCTGTTCAGGGCGCCGGCGCCCACCAAGGCCGCGAGCGAGAGTGGCCCGGTGCTGGCCACCCGCACCGGCGTGGATGAGCTCCAGATGGCCCCAGAACAAGTGACCGAACTCCAGGTGGGCGGGGTGAAGACGCAACGCTTCGAGCAGCAGCGCGAAGCCATCGGCATCATCGACCTCAACCAGGACAATGCGGTGCAGGTGTTCTCGCCCTACCAGGGCCGCATCGGGCAGATCGGCGTGAAAGCGGGCGATGATGTGAGCAGGGGCCAGGTGCTCTACACCGTGCAGATCCCCGACCTGGCCCAGGCCGCCTCGGCCCTGATCTCGGCCAGTGGCAACCTGCGCGTGGCCAACGAAACCCTGCGCCGCGCCCAGGCCCTGGCCGAGGCCCAGAGCATTCCGCAAAAGGAACTGCAGCAGAACCAGGCCGACCAGCAGACGGCCGATGCGGCCTACCGTGCCGCCCGCAAGAACCTTGAACTGTTCGGCCTCAGCCCGCAGGACATCGACACCCTCGAGACCACCCGCAAGGTCGACACCGAGATGCCGGTGCGCAGCCCGCTGTCGGGCCGGGTCACTGCGCGCGCCGGTGCCCCGGGCCAGTTGGTGCAGCCCGGCAACAACACCGCCCCGGTGGCCGTGGCCAACCTGCAACAGCTGTGGATGGTGGCCAGCGTGCCGGAGTCCGAACTGTCGGCCTACCAGAAAGGGCAGAACGTCACCGTGCGCGTCTCGGCCTACCCTGACAAGAGCTTCAGCGGCAAGGTCAGCTACATCGGCGATGTGGCCGACCCGGCCACCCACCGCCTCACCGTGCGTGCTGACGTGGCCGACCCGCAGCACCTGCTCAAGGCGCAGATGCTGGCCAACTTTGTGATTCGCGTCGGCGCTCCGGTGGAATCGCCTGCCGTGCCGCAAAACGCACTGGCCCGCGAGGGCGACGGCAGCATGTCGGCCTGGGTCACCGCCGATGGCGTGCGCTTCAAGCGCCGCGTGGTCGAAACCGGTCTGGTGCAAAACGGCCTGGTGCAGATCACGAAAGGCCTGAATCCGGGCGAAAAGATCGCACGCGACAAGGGCTTGTTTCTGAGCAACCTCTACCTCATCACCACGAACTGAAAGAGGCCCTGCCGTGTTCCGTTCCTTATTGGCGTTCGTCCTGACGCGCCGCCCGGTGGTGCTGCTCGGGCTGCTGGCCTTCATGGCCGCCGGCGTGCTGGCCTTCATCAAACTCAATGTCGAGGCCTACCCCAACCCGGCCCCGGTGATTCTCGAGATCACCGCCCAGGCCCCGGGCCTGTCGGCCGAAGAGATGGAGCGCTACTACACCCGCCCCATGGAGATCGGCCTGGCCACCACCATGGGCGTGGACAACATCCGCTCCACCTCCTTCTATGGCCTGGCCTTCGTGCGCGTCACCTTCAAGTACGGCGTCGAGTACGTGCCCGCCCTGACCCAGACCGCGCTCAACCTGCAGCAGAACGTCAACCTGCCCGGCGGCGTGCAGCCGCAGATCCAGGCCTCCAGCCTGGTGGGTGAAATCCTGCGCTACCAGGTCAAGGGCCCGTCCACCTACAGCCTCACCGACCTGCGCGGCATCCAGGACTGGATCATCCAGCGCCGCCTGCTCACCGTGCCAGGCGTGGCCCAGGTGGTCACCTGGGGCGGCACCACCAAGGAATACCACGTCGAAATCAACCCCGCCAAGCTCGAAAGCTACGGCCTGACGCTGCAGCAGGTGCTCAGCGCCGTGGGCAATGCCAACAGCAATGTGGGTGGGCGCAACCTCAGCGTGGGCGAGCAGTCGGTCAACGTGCGCGGCCTGGGCCTGGTGCGCGACGCCGCCGACGCCGGCAACATCGTCATCACCCAGCAGAACGGCCTGCCCGTGCTGGTCAAGGACGTGGCCTCGGTCAGCGTGGGCAGCGTGCCGCGCCTGGGCGAGGCCGGTCGCGACGCAGAGAGCGATGTCGTCACCGGCGTGGTGGTGATGAACCGCCTGCAGCAGACCAAGGACGTGATCGCCCGCGTCAAGGAGGCGGTGGACAAGCTCAACGTCGATGGCAGCCTGCCGCAGGGTGTTCAACTCGTGCCCTACTACGACCGCTCCACCCTGGTCAACGTGACCACCCACACCGTCATCCACAACTTGATCTTCGGCTGCCTGCTGGTGTTCGTGATCCAGTGGATCTTCCTGGGCGATTTGCGCAGCGCGGTGATCGTGAGCGTCAACATCCCGTTTGCGCTGTTCTTCAGCATCATGATGCTGGTGCTCACGGGCGAGTCGGCCAACCTGCTGTCGCTGGGCGCGGTCGATTTCGGCATCATCGTCGACTCGGCGGTGATCCTGGTTGAGAACATCTTTCGCAACTTCCAGAAGAGCCCGCGCGAACGCATCAATGCGCTGCGCGCCATGACCCGCGGCCCGCACGGCATGGTCACCGACCCGGCCCTGGGCTGGACCCAGCGCCTGCGCATGATCTTCATGAGCTCGCTGCAGGTCGACAACTCGGTGCTGTTCTCCACCGTCATCACCATCGCCGCCTTCTCGCCGCTGTTCCTCATGACCGGGGTGGAAGGGCAGATCTTCGGCCCCATGGCCCGCACCTACGGCTACGCGCTGGCGGGCGCGCTGCTGGCCACCTTCACCGTCACCCCGGTGCTGGCCGCCTACCTGTTGCCGCGCCGCATCCAGGAGCACGAAACCCGCATCGTCGAGTTCGTGCGCAAGGCCTACGAGCCGGCCCTGCGCTGGTCGCTGCGGCATGCCCTGGCCGTGTGCATCGGCGGTGTGGTGTTTCTGCTGGCGGTCGGGGTGCTGGCTTCGCGCCTGGGCAGCGAGTTCCTGCCAGCGCTGGAAGAAGGCAACCTGTGGATCCGGGCCTCCATGCCGCCCACCATCTCGCTGGAGGCTGGCACCGCCAAGGCCAACCGCATGCGCGAGATCATCAAGAGCTACCCCGAGGTGATCACCGTGGTCTCGCAGCACGGCCGCCCCGACGACGGCTCGGATGCCTCAGGCTTCAACAACGTCGAGTTGTTCGCCCCGCTCAAGCCCTTTGACGAATGGCCTGCCGGTGTCAGCAAGGAGCAACTGGTGGCCGAGCTGCAGGAGAAGTTCGCCCGCGAGTTCCCGGGCGTGGGTTTCAACTTCTCGCAGTACATCCAGGACAACGTGCAGGAGGGCCTGTCGGGCGTCAAGGGCGCCAACTCCGTGAAGATCATGGGCCCCGACCTCGTCACGCTCGAGAAGCTGGCCGTCGACGTGGTCGCCGTGATGAGCAAGGTGCAGGGCACGGCCGACATCGGCATCTTCAACACCCTGGGCCAGCCCAACCTCAACATCCAGATCGACCGGCAGAAGGCGGCCCGCTATGGGCTGAACACCGGCGACGTCAACACCGCCATCCAGGCGGCCATGGGCGGCACCGTGGCCACCACGGTGCTGGAGGGCGAGCGCCAGTACGGCCTGAGCGTGCGCTACCTGTCGGCCAACCGGCGCGACCTGCAAAGCGTGCGAGACCTGCGCATCGGCTACACCACCACGGGCGGGGGCAACGCCTTTGTGCCCCTGCGCGACATCGCCGACATCACGCTGGACACCGGGGCCACCTACATCTACCACGAGCGCAACGAGCGCTACATCCCGATCAAGTTCAGCGTGCGCGACCGCGACCTGGGCAGCACCGTGTCCGAACTGCAGCAGCGCGTGGCCGCCGAGGTCAAGTTGCCCGAGGGCTACCGCATCCAGTACGCGGGCGAGTTCGAGTCGCTGCAACAGGCCAAGGCCCGCATGGGCGTTCTGATCCCGATGGCCATGGCCCTGATCCTGGTGCTGCTGTATGCCCTGTTCAGCAGCTTTGCCTACAGCCTGCTGGCCCTGGCGGCCGTGCCCTTCACCGTGGCCTGCGGCATCCTGGCCCTGTATGTGTCCGACCAGGTGATCAGCATCTCGGCCGTGATCGGTTTTGTCTCGTTGCTTGGCGTGTCTGTCATGGACGGCATCCTGATCCTGAGCTATTTCAAGGAGCTGCGCCTGGCCGGGCAGAGCGCCGAAGACGCCATCTACGAGGCCTACATCCACCGCATGCGGCCGCTGCTGATGACGGCTCTGTCGGCCTGCATCGGCCTGTTCCCGGCCGCGCTCAGCCATGGCATCGGCAGCCAGGTGCAGCGACCGCTGGCCACCGTGGTGGTGGGCGGCATGCTGCTGGGGCCGGTGTTCCTGCTGCTGGTGGTGCCCGCCATGCGCCTCACCGTGCTGCGCCACCTGAAACTCAAGAAACGCCGCAAAGGCCTGGGTGGCGATGCGCTGGCCCACGAGGAGGACGCCCATGCTTGATTCACTGTGTCGCATTCGCATGGGGGGCTCGCTCAGCACCCTGGCGGGCTGCCTGCTGGGCGCCGGCCTGCTGTCGGCCTGCGCCGTCGGCCCCGACTACCACGCGCCCAAGGCGCCTGAGGTGAGCGCTTTCACCCGCCAGGCTGAACCGATGGCCACCGCCGGCACGGCCGACATCCGCCCCGATTGGTGGACCGCCTACGGCTCGCCACGGCTGGACGGCCTGGTGCAACGTGCGCTCCAGCACAACCCGGGCATCGATGCGGGCCTGGCCAATCTGCGCCAGGCGCAGGAGCTGGTCACGGCGCAGCGTGGCCTGTTCTTCCCGCAGGTGCAGGCGGGCTACAGCGCCAATCGGCAGAACTCGGGTCAGGTGCTGGCCTCGCCCCTGGCCTCCAATGCCAGCCTGTTCACACTCAACACGGCCCAGCTCAGCGTGGGCTTTGTTCCGGACGTGTTTGGCGGCAACCAACGCCAGGTCGAGTCCCTGCAGGCGGGGGCTGACAGTCAGCGCCTGCAGCTGGAGGCCCTGCGTGTCACCCTGGCCAGCAATGTGGCGACCGCCGTGATTCAGGAGCAGATGCTGGTCGAGCAGATCGCTGTGCTTGAAGAAGCCTTGCAACTGGCACAGCAGCAACTGGCGCACACCCGTGGGCTGAAGGCGCAAGGCTACGCCAGCGGCCTTGATCTGGCCCAGCAGGAATCGGCCTACGCCCAGACCGCGGCCCAGTTGCCGCCCCTGCGCAAGCAGCTGGAGCAGACGCGCAACCTGCTGGCCGTGCTGTGCGGCGAGTTCCCGGCCGCCGATCTGGGCACGGTGCAGCAGGCGCCCGTGCGCGTGCCGGCCGCGCTGCCGCAGGCCTTGCCCTCGCAATTGGTGAGCCGGCGCCCTGATGTGCAGGCCGCCGCAGCCCAATACCATGCGGCCTATGCGCAAATCGGTGTGGCCACGGCCAACATGCTGCCCCAGCTGTCGCTGACGGCGAACCTGGCGTATTCGGGGGGCGGCCTGGGAGGCCTGCTGTCGGCCGGCAACAAGGCCTGGGGCTTGTTGGGCGGCGTGAGTGCGCCTTTGTTTTCGGCCGGTACCCTGTCGGCCCGCAAGCGCGCGGCCGAGGCCGGGGCCGAAGCCGCCCAGGCGCAGTACCAGGGCGTGGTGCTGACCGCTTTCCAGAATGTGGCCGACACCCTGGTGGCCTTGCAGCACGACGGCCAGGCGCTGGCCGTGGCCCGCGATGCCGAAGCCGCTGCACAAAATCTGCTGCGCCTGACCCGCCAGCAGTTCGACCAGGGCTATGTCGCCCAGCCCCAGTGGCTCAGCACCCGCCAGGCCTGGCTGCAGGCCCGCCTGGCCCACCTGGCGGCGCAGGCGGTCTACCTGGGCGACACCGTGGCCCTGCACCAGGCCCTGGGTGGCGGCTGGCGCGATGGCACCGTGGTGGGCAGCCGCTGAAACAGGGCTGACCGAGAACGCAAAAAGGGGCCGTCGTGACGGCCCCTTTTGTGTGTGGTGCTGTGCCGACTGGGTTCGAAGAACCCCAATCAACAGCTCAACAGCTCAATAGCCCATGGCCAGGCCGCTGTTGCGGCGCGGATCGTTGGCGCCATAAAAGCGGTTCTTGCCCACCGGCTTGCCGCCCAGCGAGGGCGCGCCGATCAGCACCGCGGCCAGGTGGTTGGCGGGCTGCGGTGCGCCCAGCTTGTGGCCTGCGGCCTCCAGCAGCTTGCGGGTGTCGGGCGAGATGGCAAAGTTCTCCATGTTGGTCACATCGGGCAGCCATTGCTGGTGGAAGCGCGGGGCATCCACGGCTTCCTGCACGTTCATGCCGTAGTCGATCACGTTCAGCAGGGTGTGCAGCACCGCGGTGATGATGCGGCTGCCGCCGGGCGTGCCCACCACCATCACGGGCTGGTTGTCCTTGCTGACGATGGTCGGGCTCATCGACGACAGCGGGCGCTTGCCCGGGGCGATGGCATTGGCCTCGCCCTGCACCAGGCCGTAGATGTTGGGCACGCCGATCTTCACCGTGAAGTCATCCATCTCGTTGTTCAGCAACACGCCTGTGCCCGGCACCGTCACCTTGGCACCGAACCAGTCGTTCAAGGTGTAGGTGACCGACACTGCATTGCCCCAGCGGTCGGCAATCGAGTAGTGGGTGGTGTTGCTGCCCTCGTGCGGCGCCACGCCCGGCTTGATGTCCTTGGACACGCCGGCCTTGTTGGGGTCGATCACCGCGCGGATCTGCGCCGCATAGGCCTTGTCGGTCAGGCGGGCGATGGGGTTCTTCACAAAGTCGGGGTCGCCCAGGTAGCTGTTGCGGTCCACATAGGCGTGGCGCATGGCCTCGATCTGGTAGTGCACCGACTGGGCCGAGCGAAAGCCCAGGTCTTTCAGCGGGTAGCCCTCGAGGATGTTCAGGATCTCGCAGATGATCACCCCGCCCGAGCTCGGGGGCGGTGCCGACACCACGTGGTAGCCGCGGTAATCGCATTCGACCGGGGGCATTTCGCGGGTCTTGTACTGGTCCAGGTCGGCCTGGGTGATCAGGCCGCCCCCGGCCTGGCTGGCTTGGGTCAGGGCCTGGGCCACCGGGCCCTTGTAAAAGCCTTCAGGCCCCTTGTCGCTGATCGCCTTCAAGGTGCGGGCCAGGTCTTTCTGCACCAGCTTGTCGCCCACCTGGTAGGGCTCGCCCCCCTTGAGGAAGATGGCCGCCGAGGCCGGGTCTTTGCGGAAGTCGCCGGTGGCGGTGAGCAACATGTCGATGTCGCCCTGGTCCAGCACAAAGCCCTGATCGGCCAGGGTGATCGACGGGGCCAGCAGCTCCTGGCGCTTGAGCGTGCCGTACTTCTCGCGCGCCCACTCCAGGCCCGACACGCTGCCGGGCACACCCACCGCCAGGTGGCCGTGGGTGCTCAGACCCTTGATGACGTTGCCGTCCTTGTCGAGGTACATGTTCGGCGTGGCGGCCAGCGGGGCCTTCTCGCGGAAATCCAGGAAGGTCTTGCGTCCGTCGGCCAGCTGCAGCGTCATGAAGCCGCCACCGCCCAGGTTGCCGGCGGCAGGGTACACCACGGCCAGCGCGTACCCCACGGCCACGGCCGCATCCACGGCGTTGCCGCCGCGTTTCAGCACGTCCACCCCCACTTTCGTGGCCAGATGCTGGGCGGCCACCACCATGCCGTTCTCGGCGGCCACGGGGGCCACCGAGGCGGCGTGCGCGACCCAGTGGAAACTCAGGAACAGGCAGCCCGTGAGCACCGTGGTGCGCAGGCGGGGCAGGCGTCGGGGGAAATTCATCCGGCTTCTCCTCGTTGATGTCTTGCGGGGGGGGGAATCCCGGCCTCCAGGGGCCGGGTCGGGGCAGTTTAGGGGCCGTTGCTCAATTTATGATCAGGGAATTTGCCGCTGGCGGCGAAATGACTGTTTCATGAAATTTGACAATCTGGCCGATCTCAAGGTGCTGGTGGCGGCGGCCGAAACCGGCGGCTTCACCCCGGCGGGCCGCCGCTGCGGCCTGAGCACGGCCGCGGTCAGCGCCGCCATCAAACGACTCGAGACCAGCCTGGGGGTGCGCCTGTTCGAGCGCAGCACGCGCAGCGTGCAAGCCACCCAGGAGGGGCGGGTGATGATCGATCACGCACGCCGCGCCCTGGAGCTGGTGGCCGAAGGTCAGGCCCTGGTGCGGGGCGGGTCTGCGGCCCTCACGGGCAGCCTGCGCCTCACCACCTCATCGGCGCTGGCCCGCGGCCTGTTGCTGGACTGGCTGCCCGGCTTTGCCGCGCAACACCCCGGGCTGGAGATCGACCTGCGCGTCACCGACACCCATGTCGACCTGGTGCGCGAGGCGATCGATGTGGCGGTGCGCTATGGGCCCTTGCCCGATTCTGGGCTGGCGGCCCGCTTGCTGGCCCCCTCGCACCGCATCGCCTGCGCCAGCCCGGCCTACCTGCGGCGCCGGGGTTGGCCGCAGCAGCCGCAGGACCTGGCACAGCACGAATGCCTGACCTATGAAGTGCGCGGGCGTCTGTTGTGCGACTGGGCGTTCAGCCCCGTCGATGGGGCAGGGCAGGCCGTGACCGTGCCGGTGCGCGGCGCGCTGCGCTGCAACGATGCCTCGGTGGCATTGGACTGGGCTTTGCAAGGGCAGGGGGTGGTCTACCAGTCGGCCCTGCAACTGGCGGGGGCCTTGGCGGATGGGCGATTGCAGCGCGTGCTGCCCCACTGGCTGGGGGCGGCGGCGCCGCTGTACGCGGTGCTGCCCAGCAACCGCTTTGTGCCGCCACGCGTGACGGCCCTGGTGGAGGCCCTGGCCGAGCTGTTTGCGCGCTCGGCGGCGGGCGAGCTCGGGGAGCGGGTCGCGGGGTAAAAAAGGCTTGGCTGGTCGGGTGGGCCGCATGACGGCTCCCGATGGCTGGCCAAAACGACCTTGGAGACACGGCTGTGGCCGTGCAAGGGTCGCCCCACGATGAAACTTTATTTGGTCAGGATCAGCTTGCCCAGGCGGGTGGCCTGCAGGCGGTACAGCAGGCCGTTGTGCAGGATCTCGACCGTCTTCTGGCCGGCCAGCAGCTCCTGGCTGGGCACGATCCGGGGCGCCGAGCCGGCCGAGGCCGAGGGGCCACGCGACGGGGCTGCTGCGGTCTGAAACGGAGTGGACAGGGCGGTGAGTTGGGTCATGGCGGCAAGTCGATGAAATGGGGCTGGCTGGGTCTGCGGGCCCGATGGGCGGCCCCGCAGACTGGCTGATGGGTGGATTATGCACTCAAATGAGAATGAATCTCATTAAAAAATTCAATCAACCCTGCCGTCGCCATGGCGGCCGCTCGGCCCGCGCAGCAGGCCCCTCCTTCCGCCCCCTCTTCAGCCCAGCCGGCTGACCTGCACGGCGCAGTCGTAGAAGGTCGGGCCCCGGCCCAGGTCGGTCAGGGCCTGACTGGTGAGTTCGTTCACATTGGTGCCGTTCAGCCCGAACTTGCGCCACCAGATGCCCAGGCCGTTGACCACGCCGGGGCGGGCCCGTTCGCTGACCTCGGCCTTGCAGTGGTAGTTGCCTCGGGCGTTGAACACGCGCACCACGTCGCCGCTGTGGATCTGGCGCGGGCCGGCGTCGTCGGGGTGGATCTCCAGCACCGGCTCGGTCTCGATGTTGCGCAGGCTGGTCACGTTGACGAAGGTCGAGTTCAGGAAGTTGCGCGCCGGCGGCGAGATCATGGCCAGCGGCCAGGGCCCAGCGGGGTCGGGCAGTTCGTGGTTGGGCAGGTGGTCGGGCAGGCCGTCCAGCCCTTGCGCCACCAGAGCGGGGCTGAGGAATTCGCAGCGCCCCGACGGCGTCGGAAACCCGCCTTCGGCAAAGGGGGCGTCGGCCAGCGGCAGGCTGGCAAAGCCCTGGCTCAGCAATTGGTCGTAGTCGATCCGGTCGCCGAAAGCCTGGCGGCACAGGGTTTCGTCCTCTTCGGCAAAGCAAGGGTCGCTGTAGCCCATGCGCTGCGCCAGGCGGCGGAAGATCTCGCTGTTGGGCAGGGCTTCGCCCAGCGGGGCAATGGCCGGGCGGTTCAGCAGCACATCGGTGTGGCCATAGGCCAGGTGGATGTCCCAGTGCTCCAGTTGCGTGGTCGCGGGCAGCAGGTAGTCGGCGTAGTCGGCGGTGTCGGTCTGGAAATGCTCCAGCACCACGGTGAACAGGTCGTCACGCGCAAAGCCGGCCACCACCCGGGCCGAGTCCGGGGCCACGGCCACCGGGTTGCTGTTGTAGACCACCACGGCCTCCAGGGCCGGCCCGAAGGCGGCCGAAGCCGGCTGGTTGAGCGCATCCCCGATGGTGGACATGTTGATCAGCCGCGGCCGGCGTTCGCCCAGCAGATCGGGCCGTTGCAGGGTCTGGCGCTGCACCGGGAACTGCCCCGAGCTCGACAGCAGAATGCCTCCACCGCGTTGCCGCCAGGCCCCCGTGAGGGCGGGCAGGCAGGCGATGGCGCGCACGGCATTGGCGCCGCCGCGCACGCGCTGCACCCCGTAGTTGAGGCGGATGGCCGCGGGCCGGGTGTGGGCGTAGTCGTGCGCCAGGCGCGTGATCTGCTCCACCGGCACGCCGCACACCTCGGCCGCGCGTTCGGGCGGCCACTGCAGGGCGCGCTCGCGCAACTCGGCCCAGCCCAGGGTGTGGTGCTCGATGTAGTCGTGGTCCAGCCAGTCGTGCACGATCAACTGCTGCATCAGGGCCAGCGCCAGCGCCGCATCGGTGCCGGGGCGCAGGGCGATGTGCTCATGGCACTTCTCGGCGGTTTCGCTGCGGCGCGGGTCGATGCACACCAGGCGGGCGCCCTGGCGCTTGGCCTCTTGCGCAATGCGCCAGAAGTGCAGGTTGCTGCCGATCGAGTTGCTGCCCCAGATCACGATGAGCCGGGCCTCGGCAAAGAACTGCACCTTCATGCCCACCTTGCCACCCAGGGTGTGCACCAGCCCGGCCGTGCCCGCCGACGAGCAGATGGTCTGGTCCAGCCGGCTGGCGCCCAGGCGGTGGAAGAAGCGCGCCGCCATGCCGTCGCCCTGCACCAGCCCCATGGTGCCGGCGTAGCTGTAGGGCAGCACGGCCTCGGGCGCGCGTGCCGCGATGGCCGACAGGCGCTGCGCGATGTCGCTCAGCGCCTCGTCCCAGCCCACGCGCACGAACTGGCCCGAGCCCTTGGGCCCCACGCGCTTCATCGGGTGCAGCAGGCGATCCGGGTGGTAGGTGCGCTCGGGGTACTTCGACACCTTGGCGCACAGCACGCCGCCGGTGAGCGGGTGGGCCGGGTTGCCTTGCACGCGGGTGGCCACGCCGTCTTTCACGGTGGTCAGCAGCGAGCAGGTGTCGGGGCAGTCGTGGGGGCAGGCGCCAAGCACCTGGGTGTCGTCGATGGGCTGGTTCATGGGGCGGTCGTGGTCGGATGGGCCCGATGGGCCACTGTGTTTGAACGCATTGTCATACAGCGTGACAAGCGTTAACGTCGAAAGTCCATGCTTGCACCATCGTCGTTTCCTTCTGGTGAACCCCCGCAGCAGCCGACCCGGCGTCGGCTGGTCCAACTGGCCTGTGCGGCGACGCTGGGGAGTCCGGCCTGGGCGCGTGGCCCTGGCAGCAGCCCAGGCAAAAGCCCGGGTGACGGCCCGCTGATATTGGGCCAGTCGGTTCCCTTGACCGGCCCCACCGCCCACCTGGGGCGCAACTACGTGCAAGGGGCCCAACTGGTGTTCGACCAGGTCAACGCAGCAGGTGGCATCGGCTTGCGCACCCTCGAGTTGCGCATCCAGGACGATGGTTATGAGGCAGACCGTTGCGCCGACAACACACGCCGTTTCATTCGCGAGGGTGTTTTTGCCCTGTTCGGCTACGTGGGCACACCCACCAGCCTGGCTGCCATGCCCTTGGCCCTGCAGGCGCGGGTGCCCTTCATAGCCCCCCGAACCGGGGCGCAGGCCGTGCGTGAACCTTTGCACCAGCAGGTTTTCATCCTCCGGGCCTCGTACCGAGAAGAGTTGTCTCTGGTCGTGTCCACGCTGCGCGCCAGAGGGGTGCGCCGGGTGGCCCTGTTGCGCCAGGGTGACTCCTATGGTGACGCCGGGCTGGATGCGTTGACACGGGCCCTGGCGGCCCAGGGCCTGGGCCTGCTGGGGCAGGCCAGCATCGAGCGCAACTCACTTGACGTCAGTGCTGCGGTGCGGGCCCTGGCACCGCTGCGGCCCGAGGCCATCGTGCTGGTGTGCACCTACCAGGCGGCGGCGGCCTTCATCAGGGCTGCCCGCAAGGCCGGGTTTGCCGGCTTGTTCGCGGCGGTGTCCTTTGTGGGCACACAGGACATGATCGACACCCTGGGGCGCGAAGGGGCTGGCGTGATGATCTCTCAGGTCATGCCTTCACCCTACGTCGACGGCCATCCGCTGGCCATCCAGTTCCGGGCGGCGGCCCGCAAGGCGGGGGGGCGTGTGGCGCTCACCTATTCCGCCATCGAAGGCTATCTGGCCGCCTCGGTGCTGGTGGCCGGGCTGCAGGCGGCCCAGCGCATGGGGCGCCTGAGCCGCGAGGGCCTGGTCGAGGGGCTGGAGTCGCTCGGGCGGCGTGAGATCGCAGGCTTTCCGATTGAATTGGGGCCGGCGCGCCATGTGGCCTCCGACTTCGTCGAGCTCTCCACCCTGGTGGGCGACGGCACGATCCGCACCTGAGCTCAGGCGATTTCGCGCACCCCGCCCAGGCCCTGCAGAAATTGCTCGCAGCGCCCCAGTTGCTCCAGGCTCACGTACTCATCGGGCTGGTGCGCCTGCTCGATGCTGCCCGGCCCGCACACCACCGTGGGGATGCCGGCCTGCTTGAACAGCCCCGCTTCGGTGCCGAAGGCCACCAGGGTGGTGCCCGATGCGCCGGCCAGGCGCTGCGCCAGCCGGGTCACGGCATCGTCGGCCGAGCCCAGGAAGGCCGGCACCTCGCAGATGGGCTCGAAGCTGAAGCCCGCCTCGGGGCTCACCTTTTGCATGCCGGGCTCCAGGGCACGGGCGGCGGCCACCACCTGCGACTGCAGCGCCAGCGCGTCCACGGTGGGCAGGTTGCGGAACTCGTAGCGGAACTCGGCGTCGCGCGGCACCACGTTGTCGGCAATGCCGCCGTGGAACTGGCCCACGCTGGCGGTGGTGTAGGGCACGTCAAAGCCCGTGTAGCGGGGTTCGTCGCGCTCGAAGCCCTCGGCCATGTCGCGCAGCGTGCCGACCAACCGGGCCGCCATCTCGATGGCGTTGACGGAGCGCGGGGTCAGCGACGAGTGCGCCTCTTTGCCGCGCACGCAGCAGCGGTAGCGGTACACCCCCTTGTGGGCAATGGCCGGCACCATCAGCGTGGGCTCGCCCACGATGCAGGCCAGGGGCTGGATGTGGGCGTCGCGCAGGTCGGCAATCAGCTCCTTCACGCCCAGGCAGCCCACTTCTTCGTCAAAGCTCAGCGCCAGGTGGATGGCGAAGGGGGCCGGGCTGTCCAGAAAGTGCTGGGCCTGGGCCAGTGCGATGCCGATGAAGGCCTTCATGTCGGCCGAGCCCCGTCCGTACAGGCGGCCGTCGCGCACCGTGGCCGACAGTGGCTCCAGGCTCCAGGCCTGGCCGTCCCAGGGCACGGTGTCGGTGTGACCCGACAGGATCACCCCCGCGGGCTTGCCCTCGCCCAGCGTGGCAAACAGGTTGGCCTTGGTCTTGTCGGCGTTCCAGGTCAGGCGGCTGGCCACGCCCAGGCGCTGCAATTCGTCGCGCACGAAGTGGATCAACTCGAGGTTGGAGTTTCGGCTCACCGTGTCCATCCGGACCAGGGTCTGCGCCAGTGCAAGGGCTCGTTCGGAAATCATGGTTGGCATTGTGGATGATGTGCGCGGATGGCGCAGAACTTGCGGCAAAGCCCTGCCCATTGCTAGACTGATCCATTAAGCGCCCACTACATCACCATGCAAATCCTTGACTCCATCGTGGCCCAGGCGGCCGGCATCGCGGCGGTGCGCCGCGACATCCATGCTCACCCCGAGTTGTGTTTTGAAGAACTGCGCACTGCCGACCTGATCGCGGCCAAGCTCACCGAGTGGGGCATTCCGGTGCACCGTGGCCTGGGCAAGACCGGTGTGGTCGGCATCGTCAAGGGCGGAAGCAGCCCGCGTGCCATCGGCCTGCGCGCCGATATGGACGCGCTGCCCATGCAGGAGTTCAACACCTTCGCCCATGCCAGCCGGCATCCCGGCAAGATGCACGCCTGTGGGCACGACGGCCACGTGGCCATGCTGCTGGCGGCGGCCCAGCACCTGGCCCGCCACCGTGATTTCGATGGCACGGTGTACCTGATCTTCCAGCCGGCCGAAGAGGGCGGTGGCGGCGCCCGCGAGATGGTCAACGACGGCCTGTTCGAGCAGTTCCCCATGCAGGCCGTGTTCGGCATGCACAACTGGCCCGGCATGCCTGTGGGCACCATGGCCGTCAGCCCCGGCCCGGTGATGGCCTCGACCAGCGAGTTCAAGATCACCGTGCGTGGCAAGGGCGGCCACGCGGCCCTGCCGCACACCGGCATCGACCCGGTGCTGATCGCCTGCCAGATGGTGCAGGGCTTCCAGACCATCGTCACCCGCAACAAGAAGCCGGTCGACGCCGGCGTCATCTCGGTCACCATGATCCATGCGGGCGAGGCCACCAACGTCATCCCAGACAGCTGCGAGCTGCAGGGCACGGTGCGCACCTTCACCACCGAGGTGCTTGACCTCATCGAGCGCCGCATGTCCGAGATCTCACACGGCGTGGCGGCCGCCTTCGGGGCCGAGTGCAGCTTCGAGTTCGTGCGCAACTACCCGCCCACCATCAACCACCCCGCCGAGGCCGAGTTCGCCCGCAGCGTGATGGTCGATCTGGTGGGGGCCGACAAGGTGCTGCCGCAAGAGCCCACCATGGGCGCGGAAGACTTTGCCTACATGCTGCAGGCCAAGCCGGGCGCCTATTTCTTCATCGCCAACGGTGACGGCGCGCACCGCGAGATGGGCCATGGCGGCGGCCCGTGCATGCTGCACAACCCCAGCTACGACTTCAATGACGACCTGATCCCGCTGGGGGGCTCGCTGTGGGTGCGCCTGGTGCAGAAGTGGTTTGCCCAACAGCCTGAAGGGGTCTGATCATGCTGGCGGTGCCGCAGGCCTTTGCCAGCCGTTACGCCGAGGCGCGTCGGCTGTTTCTGGAGGCAGCGGCCACGGCTGGCCTGCCCATCGAGTCGCACCCCCACCCCTTGCCGGGGCGCGACGGCGAGGCCCTGGCCATGGACGTGGCGCGCGACGGCCCGCCCGATGCCCAGGCCCTGCTGATCGTCAGCAGCGGCTGCCATGGGCTGGAGGGTTTTTGCGGCTCGGGTGTGCAGGTGTTCGCCCTGCATGACGCCGAATGGCGTGAGCGTGCCCAGGCGGCCGGGGTGGCTGTGCTGTATGTGCACGCGCTCAACCCCTACGGGTTTTCGCACCTGCGCCGGGTCACGCACGAGAACGTCGACCTGAACCGCAACTTCCACGATTTCAGCCAGCCCCTGCCGCTCAACGAGGCCTACCGCGAACTGGCCCCGCTGCTGCTGCCCGAGGTGTGGCCGCCCGATGCGGCCAACCAGGCCGCCATCGCCGACTTCCTGGCCCGGCGCGGCGAGGCCGCCTTTCAGGCCGCGGTGGCGCGTGGCCAGCACGAGTTCCCCCAGGGCCTGTTCTTCGGCGGCCAGGCCCCCACCTGGAGCAACCTGACCCTGCGCGCCGTGCTGCGCCAGCATGGCCGTCAGGCCCGCCGCCTGGGCTGGATCGACCTGCACACCGGCCTGGGGCCCAGTGGCCTGGGCGAGCGCATCTTTGCCGGCCGCAATGAACCGGCGGCCGTGGCCCGGGCCCGGGCCTGGTGGGGCGGCGGCGGCGCCACGCCGGTCACCTCGATCTACGACGGCTCCTCCACCTCGCCCTTGCTCACCGGCCTGATGTGGGAGAGTGCCTACCAGGAATGCCCGCAGGCCGAGGTCACCGGCATCGCCCTGGAGTACGGCACCCAGCCGGTGCTGCAGGTGCTGCACGCCCTGCGGGCCGAACACTGGTTGAACGGGCACCCCGAGGCGCCGCCCGCGTTGGCCGAGGCCATCCGCCAGCAGGTGCTGGCGGCCTTCTACACCGACACCGATGCCTGGAAAGGCCAGATCATCAGCCAGGCCCGGCAGGCCCTGTTCCAGGCGGTCGACGGCCTGGCCTGAGCCGAGGGCCGGCCTTTCTCACTCCCACAGTCCAGAAGCACCATGAACCCGATGAACCCTTGTGGCCGCAACATCCACCGCCGGGCCGCCCTGCTGGGCTTGAGCCTGCTGGCAGCCGCCTGGCTGAGCCCAGCGGCGCGGGCCGATACCGTGGCCCCGCCGGCCGCCCAGGCCCCGCTGTGGGCGGCGGCTGGGCAGGAGCAGCCGGCCCTGCTGGAGACCTTGCGCGCCCTGGTCAACATCGAAAGCGGCAGCAGCGACCGCGAAGGCCTGGACCAGATCTCCGAACTCATTGCCGGTCGCCTGCGCGAACTGGGGGGTGAGGTGAACTTCATCGAGGCGGCACCGGCCGACCTGTACCGCATGGAAGACACGCCGCCCCGGCCCGGTCGCATGGTGCACGCGGTGTTCAAGGGCGGCGGGCAGCGCCGCATCCTGCTGATCGCCCACATGGACACCGTCTACCCCCGGGGCATGCTGGCCCAGCAACCCTACCGCGTGGAAGGCAACCGCGCCTATGGCCTGGGCATTGCCGACGACAAGCAGGGCGTGGCCACCGTGCTGCACACCGTGGCCCTGCTCAAGCGCCTGGGGGTCCAGAGCTACGGCCAGTTGACGGTGCTCATCAACGGCGATGAAGAGATCAGCTCGCCCGCCTCGCGCAAGACCCTGGCCCGACTGGGGCGTGAGCACGATCTGGTGCTGTCCTACGAAGCCACCCGCGTCGGGGCCGACAAGCTGTCGCTGGCCACCAGCGGCATCGCCATGGCCTCGCTCAAGGTGGTGGGTCGGGCCTCGCACGCCGGTGGTGCCCCCGAGTCCGGCATCAACGCGCTGTACGAGTTGTCGCACCAGCTGCTGCAATTGCGGGATCTGTCCGTGCCCGAGCGCGGCCTGAAGGTCAACTGGACCGTCGCCAAGGCCGGTGTGGTGCGCAACATGATCCCGCCCGAGGCCAGCGCCCAGGCCGATGTGCGCCTGCTGCGCGTGAGCGACCTGCAGGCCCTGGACAGCCAGTTGCAGTCGCGCATCCAGCGCCACCTGCTGCCCGGCTCGGAGGTCAGCGTGACGCTGGAGAACCGCCGCCCGCCCCTGGAGCCCAGCGATGCCGCGCGCCGCGTGGGGGCTCACGCCCAGCAGATCTACCGCGAGATCGGACACCCGCTGCAGATCGACGACCGCCCGGAAGGCGGCGGCACCGATGCCGCCTTTGCCGCCCTCGAAACCCGCGCCCCGGTGCTCGAACGCCTGGGCCTGCAGGGTTTTGGCGCGCACTCCGACAAGGCCGAGTACGTGCTGCTCGATTCCATCCAGCCCAGGCTGTACCTGGGCCTGCGCCTGATCGGTGACTTTGCCGCCGGCCGCGTGGCGGGCGCAGATTGAACAGTTGGCGACACTGTGGACGCGGATGGCCTGGCCAAGCCAGCGATGCAGGCATGCGCCGCTTAAGATGAATGTCTGCCGGGCCGACCGGTGGGTCTGCTGGCCCGCCTGACCCGCCCCATGACGACAACCCCAACCAGGAAATCCGAGACATGTCCGATCTGAACACCTTGTTCGAAGCCGCCGTGGCCAACTCCAAGAACCTCAGCGAGCGCCCCGACAACCCCACCCTGCTGAAGATCTACGCCCTGTACAAACAGGCCACCCAGGGTGACAACACCGAGAAGAAGCCCGGCTTCACCGACCAGGTGGGCCGCTTCAAGTGGGACGCCTGGGACAAGCTCAAGGGCAAGACCCAGGATGAGGCCAAGCAGCTCTACATCGACCTGATCCAGTCGCTCAGCTGAGCGCTGTCCAGCCCCTCAGGCTGCTTCACAAAGTGGTGACTTTGGGGCCGTGATCCGGTGACATGAGCGTGTACAGAATGCCTCTGTCGTTCTCTGCAGAGGTGCTCATGCCCCATCATTCGTCCGGTTCCCACCCCTTGGGGCGCCGCCATGCCTTCGCCCTGGTGGGCACGCTGGGTGCCCTGGCCCTGAGCTCCTGTGGTGGTGGCAGCAGCTCGACGGCCGCCACGTCCTCGGTGGCCACTCTGGCCGGCCTGAGCCTGTCCGCTGGCAGCCTGTCGCCGGCGTTTGCCAGTGGCACCACCGTCTATGCCGCCAGCGTCGGCAATGCGGTCGGCAGCCTCACTGTCAGCCCCACGGCCACCGACAGCGGCGCCACCATCCAGGTCAATGGCAGCACGGTGGCCAGCGGCAGCGCCTCGGCCGCGATCAGTCTCAGTGTGGGCACCAACACCGTGACGGTGGTGGTCACCGCCAGCGATGGCAGCACCACCAAGACCTACACGGTGGTGGTCACACGGGCGGCCGCCACCTTGTCGTCGGATGCCACGCTCAGCGCACTCACCCTGTCTGCGGGCAGCCTTTCGCCGGCCTTTGCGGCCACCACCACCAGCTACACCGCCACGGTGGCCAACAGCGTGAGCAGCCTCACGGTCAGCGCCACGCTGGCCGGCTCGGGCTCGCTCAAGATCAATGGCAGCACGGTCAGCAGCGGTGCGGCCTCGGGCAGCATCGCGCTGTCGGTGGGCAGCAATACCGTGACCGTGGTGGTGACGGCGGCCGATGGCGTCAGCACCCAGACCTACACCTTGACGGTCACCCGATCGGCTGCCGGCAGTTGCACGCTGACTGCGACCGAGACCGATGGTCCGTACCCGCTCTACGCCATCCTGACCAATTCGGCCATCGTGCGCAGCGACATCCGCGAAAGCAAGACCGGCGTCCCGCTGACGCTCACCCTCACGGTTCTGAGCACCGGCAGCAACTGCGCCGCCATCAGCGGTGCAGGCATCTACATCTGGCATTGCGACAAGGATGGCCTGTACTCAGGCTACAGCACCAGCAACAACGCCGGCCAGAGCGGTCTGACCTACCTGCGCGGCATCCAGGTGACCGACAGCAACGGCCAGGTCACGTTCACCACCATCTACCCTGGCTGGTATGCGGGCCGCATCACCCACATCCATGTCCAGGTGTACCTCAACGACAACCTGGCGGTGTCGGCCACGGCCACCACCCAGCTGGCTTTTCCGCAGACCATCACCACCGCGGTCTACAACAGCGCGCTCTACACCAAGGGGCAGAACACCTCGGTCACCAGCTTTTCGGCCGACAACGTGTTCAGCGATGGCACCAGCACCGAGATGCTGACGCTGAGCGGCGACCTCAGCACGGGCTACAGCGCCAACATGACGATCAGCATCGCCTGAGGCGGTCTGTCATCGCCGGGGGGCCGGCGCCTCACAGCAGCCGGCTCATGAACAGGCTGTGCGGGTCGGGTCGGTAGTCTGCAAAGGGCTCGCAGGGCAGAAAGCCATTGCGCCGGTACAGCGCATGGGCCGCCGCGAACGAAGGGGCGGTGCCGGTCTCCAGGCTCAGGCGCAGCAGGCCGCGTGCGCGAGCCTGCGCGAGGATGTGGTCGAGCACGGCCTGACCCACGCCCTGGCGCAGGAACGCGCCGTGGGTGCGCATGGACTTGAGTTCGCCATGCAGGGGGGCCAGCGTCTTGAGTGCGCCACAGCCGCACAGCCGGTCTCCGCGCCAGGCCGACCACAGCGTGATGCCGGGTTGGCGCAATGCCTCCAGCGGCAGCGCGTGCACGCTCTCGGGCGGGGTGTCGGCCTGCATGCCGGCCAGGTGCTCGCGCAGCAAGGCCTGGATCTCAGGGCCGCTGAGGTCGTCCTCGCGGATCTCGAAACGCATGGAACTGCTCCGGCTGGGGCGGCCCGGGATGGGCCACTGGCCTGGACTTTAAGCCATGCAGGGCAGGGTGCCTGCGCGGCTCATTCGAGCGTGATGTGGGCGGTCTGGATGATCCGCCCCCAGCGCTCCAGCTCTGAGCGCGTGAAGTCCGCCAGTTGCTTCGGGCTCATCTGTTCGACATCCGTGCCCGACTCCTCGGCCTTCTTGCGGGCATCGCCGCTGGCCAGGATGCGGTTCACTTCGCTGTTGAGGGTCTGCACCACCTCCGCCGGCGTGCCGGCCGGGGCGTAGAGCGCAAACCACGAATCCAGCTCATAGCCGGGCAGACCAGCCTCGGTGGTGGTCGGCACCTCGGGCAGGGAGCTCAGGCGTTTCTTGCTGGTCACGCCCACGCCCTTCAGGCGGCCGCCCTGGATCTGGCTCACCACGCCCGCGGGGGTGGTGATGAAGATGTCCACCTGGCCCGCCATCAGGTCCTGCACCGCCGGGCCCGAGCCCCGGTAGGGGATGTGGGTGATGAAGGTGCCGGTCAGCTGCTTGAACAACTCGCCGGCGATGTGCTGGATCGAGCCATTGCCCGACGAGGCAAAGTTCAGCTTGCCCGGGTTGGCCTTGGCATAGGCGATCAGCTCCTTGAGGTTGTTCACCGGCAGCTTGGGGTTGATGGCGATCACCTGCGGGGCGCGCGTCATCATGGCCACGGGTGTGAAGTCCTTGATCGGGTCCCAGCCCGCCTGCTTGAACAGGTGCGGGTTGCCCACGTGGTAGCCGCTGTACGACACCAGCAGGGTGTAGCCGTCGGGCCGGGCCCGCGCCACGATCTGGTTGCCGATGTTGCCCGAGGCCCCGGGCTTGTTGTCGACGATCACCGGCTGGCCGAAGGCTCGGCTCAGGGGCTCGGTGATCAGCCGTGCCGTGAAGTCGGTGGTGCCGCCGGGGGCGGTGGGCACCACCAGGGTGATGGGGCGCTGCGGGAAGCGGCTCTGTGCCCAGGCCTCTGTGCCCAGGCCCGAGAGGGCCGACAGTGAAGTGAGTGAGGCGATCTGCCCCAGGACATGGCGTCTTTGCATGGTCTTGTCTCCGTTTTTGTTCTGTGTCGCTGCACTGGCCCCGTCAGGCCAGCTCTGAAATCTCGATCAGGTTCAGATCCGGGTCGCGCACATAGACCGAGCGGATCTTCTGGGTGGCGCCGGTGCGCATCACGGGGCCTTCGACGATGGGCCAGGCGGCGGCCTGCAGGCGTTCGATCACCTGGGCCAGCGGCACGGTGGCAATGAAGCACAGGTCCAGCGCGCCGGGCACCGGCAGGTGGGCCTTGGGCTCGAACTCGCGGCCCCGCACATGCAGGTTGATCTTCTGCTGGCCGAACTTGAAGGCCTTGCGTTCGACCGGCGGCGTGCCGCCGATGAAGCTCTCGAGCTGCATGCCCATCACACGGGTGTAGAAGTCGACGCAGGCGGCCTCGTCGTGGGTGGTCAGCACCAGGTGGTCCAGGTGGTCGATCATGCTCAGGCTCCTTGGTTGGTGTTGAAGTGTTGGCGCAGCTCGGCCACGCTAGGGGGGGCGGGGTGCAGGTCGGAAATGCGGCCGGCCTTGGCCACCTGGCCGGGCACCTCGTGGCCCACGATGGCGGGCATCTGGCGCGCCACGGCCAGCAGGCGCGGCAGGTCGATGCCGGTGTCGTAGCCCATGGCGTCCAGCATGTGGATCGCGTCCTCGCTGCTGATGTTGCCGCTGGCGCCCGGGGCGTAGGGGCAGCCCCCCAGGCCGCCCAGCGAGCCGTCAAACCGGGTGATGCCGCTTTGCACGGCGGCCAGCACATTGGCCAGCCCCATGCCGCGGGTGTTGTGGAAGTGCAGGGTCAGTTGCAGGTGGGCAAAGCGTGCCTGCAGGGCCTCGCACACCGCCTGCACCTGGGCCGGGTGGGCCATGCCGGTGGTGTCGCAGATCGTCAGACCCCGCACGCCCAGGTCGGCAAAGCGGTCGGCAAAGCGCAGCACCTCGGTCAGTGGCACCTCGCCCTCCATGGGGCAGCCGAAGCAGGTCGACAGCGACACATTGATCGGCGTGCGGCCGTCCACCCGCCGCACCACCTCGGCCAGTGCGGCAAAGCTGTGCTCGCGCGGCATGCGCAGGTTGGCCAGGTTGTGCGTCTCGGAGGTGGACATCACCAGGTTCAGCTCGTCCGCCCGCGATTCCAGCGCGCGCTCGGCGCCGCGCAGGTTGGGCACCAGCACGGTGTACTCCACCCCTGGCACGCGGCGGATGCGGCCCATCACCTCCTCGGCGTCGCGCAGCATGGGGATCGCCTTGGGCGAGGTGAACGAGGTCACTTCGATCTTGGCGTAGCCGCACTCGCTCAGCGCGTCCACCAGGGCCACCTTGGTGTCGGTGGGGATGAACTTGGGCTCGATCTGAAAACCGTCGCGCGTGGAGACTTCGTTGAAGTGGATGCGGGTCATGGGGCGTGTCATGTGGGTTCTCCGGCGACGATGCCCCGCTCTTTCAGGGCCTGGATCTGCTCGGCGCTCAGGCCGATGTCGCGCAGCACGGCGTCGGTGTCCTGTCCGATGCCCAGCGGCGCATTGCGGCGGTGCCCGCCCGGGGTGCGCGACAGCTTGGGGATGATGCCGGGCACGGCCAGGGTGCTGCCATCGTCCAGCCGCACCTGCTCGATCATGCCGCGTGCCTGGTAATGCGGGTCGGCGGCGATGTCGGCCACGGTGTAGATGCGGCCTGCCGGCACCGAGGCCCGGTCGAGCGCGGCCAGCACCTCGTCCACCGTCAGCTTCTCTGTCCAGGCACCGATGGCGGCATCGATCTCGGCCACCCGGGCCACGCGCCCGGCGTTGTCGCCCAGGGCCGGGTCCTGGCCCAGGTCGTCACGCCCCATCTCGTGCATCAGGCGCTTGAAGATGCTGTCGCCATTGCCCGCGATCAGGGCGTAACCCCCGTCGGCACAGCGGTAGGCGTTGCTGGGCGCGATGCCGGGCAGGGCGCTGCCGGCCGGGCCGCGCACCGCACCAAAGGCGCTGTACTCGGGCAGCAGGCTTTCCATGCAGTTGAACACTGCCTCGTACAGGGCCACGTCAATCACCTGGCCCTGGCCGCTGCGCTGGCGCTCCTGCAAGGCCATCAGGATGCCGATCACGCCATGCAACGAGGCCAGCGTGTCGCCGATCGACACCCCCACCCGCACCGGCACGCGGCCGGGCTCGGCGGTGAGGTGGCGCAGCCCGCTCATGGCCTCGGCCACCACGCCGAAGCCGGGCTTGTCGCGGTAGGGGCCGGTCTGGCCGTAGCCGCTGATGCGCAGCATCACCAGGCGCGGGTTCAAGGCCAGCAGCTCGTCAGGGCCCAGGCCCCAGCCTTCCATGGCGCCGGGGCGGAAGTTCTCGATCAGCACATCGGCCTCGGCGGCCAGCTGGCGCACGATGGCCTGGGCCTCGGCGGCCTTCAGGTCCAGGGCCAGCGAGCGCTTGTTGCGCGACTGCACCTGCCACCAGACCGAGGTGCCGTCCTTGAGCAGGCGCCATTTGCGCAGCGGGTCGCCACTGCCCAGGGGTTCGATCTTCACCACGTCGGCGCCGAAGTCGGCCAGGGTCTTGGCGGCAAAGGGGCCGGCAATCAGCTGGCCCAGCTCCAGCACCTTGAGGCCGGCGAGCGGGCCGGTGGCCGGGAGGAATTCAGAGGGGCTTGTCATGGCGCGCAGTGTGCCGCCGCCCGGGCGGCCCTGTCCATTTCTGTTGCTGCAAGCCCTGTTCGCGTTTTGCGAAGTCAGGGTATGTCTGGCGCCCCTGGGGCGCGCCGTCGGCCCAGGCGCCGGTCGGCCTTGGGGCGGTCGGGGTCCTGCGCCTGGTTCAGCGCCAGGGCCTGTTGCTGCAGGCGGGCCAGCGCCTGGTCCAGGGCGTCGACCTCGGGCGTGCTGAGCACCTGCAGCAACTGCGCGTTGAGCTGGTGCACCTGGGGCAGCAACTCGGTCACCAGGGCCTCGCCCGCCGGTGTGAGCCACAGCAGGGCGCGGCGGCGGTCGCCCGGGCGGGGCTCGCGCCGCACCAGCTGCTTGGCCAGCAACTGCCCCAGCGCCTTGGAGGTGCGGGCCCGGTCCAGCTGCACCCGGTCGGCCAGTTCGGACGGCCCCAGGCCCTGTTGCTGCCACAGCAGCGACAACACCGCCCACTCGCGCCGGGTGATGCCGTAGCGCCCCTCGCACAGGCGCACCACGGCCGCGCCGCCCACCGCCAGCAGGCGGCTCAGGCGAAACAGCAGCATGTCGTCGATGGCCTGGGGTTGGCGCAGGCGGGTGGGGGCGGGGGTGGGGGGAGTGGCAGGCATCAGCAGCGATTATTTCGGTTGCCGAAGCGAAAATCAGAAAACATACCGAGAACCTCACAAAATCAAAGACTTGTCGAGTGTTTCAGGGCGGGCCCCAAGGCGGGTTGGCCCGGCTGGCGCTGCAGTCTCAGGGTTTTCCGGGGCATGGATTGATTTCAACAACTGATGGGCGCCCTCCTACAGTACAGGCACCCCGCTCCGCGGCCCCGTGACCCCTGACGCCGAGTCTGCCCATGCCGAATTCTCAAGCCACCCCGCCCCACCTGGCGCTCAGCCGCCGACATCTGCTGGGGATGCTCCCGGCCTTGCCTTTTGCGGCGAGGGCTCAGGGCAGCGACTTCGCGTCTCGCCCCACCCGGGTGTTGGTCGGCATTCCGGCCGGCGGCACCCAGGACGTGCTGACACGGGCGCTGGCCCAGGCGGTGCGAGGCACCCTGGGCCCCTGGGTGCTGGAGAACAAGGCCGGGGCGGCCGGGCGCATTGCGGTCGAGACCGTGAAGAACGCCGAGCCCGATGGCCACACCCTGTTGCTGGGCACCGCAGGCCTCATGACCATGTTTCCCCATGCCTACCCCAAGCTGGCCTACGACCCCTTCAAGGATTTCGCGCCGCTGGTGAATGCCGCCAGCTTCGATCTGGCCATGGTGGTTCACCAATCCGTGCCGGCGAACACCGTGGCGGAGTTTGTGGCCTGGGCCAAGACCCAGGGCTCGCAGGGTGAGCAGCTGAGCTTTGCCTCATACGGGTCGGGCACACCCTCGCACTTCCTGGGCGAGATGCTGAACCGGGCGGCCGGTCTGCGCATGCTGCACGTGCCCTACAAAGGCTCGACGCCGGCCCGGCAAGACGTCATGGGGGGCACGGTGCCGGTCTATTTCGACACGGTGGGCGGTGCGCTGTCGATGCTGCCCTCTGGGCGTGTCAAGCTGCTGGCCACCAGCGGCAGTCGCCGCTCACCGGCCTTGCCCAGCGCACCGACCTTTGTCGAACTGGGCTACCCCGATGTGATTGCCTCGGCCTGGTTTGCCTATTACGCGCCGGCACGCACCCCTCAACCCGTGCTCGAGCTGCTGCGCCGAGAGCTGCTGAAGGCCGTCAACAGCCGCGAAGTGCGCCAGCAACTGCTGCCCAACGGCATGTACCCGGTGGGCGAAGGCCCCGAGGCCTTGCTGCAGACCATGCGCGACGACAGCGCCCGCTGGGGCCGTATCATGAAGTCGGTTGGCTTCGTGGCGGCCGATTGAGCGCCACCTGATCCACCCCAACCGAATGACCCCCTCCATGTCTGCTTCGTCCCAACGCCCCAACATCATCTTCATCGTCGCCGACGACCTCGGCTATGCCGACCTGGGCTGCTACGGCGGCCGCGAGCCCGTCTCGCCCGTGCTCGACGGCCTGGCCGCGCAGGGCCTGCGCTTCACCCAGGGCTACTCGAACTCGCCGGTGTGCTCGCCCACGCGCTTTGCCATGATCACGGCGCGCTACCAGTACCGGTTGCGCGGGGCGGCCGAAGAGCCCATCAACAGCAAGAGCCGCGGCAGCACCACCCTGGGCTTGCCCACCGAGCACCCCACGCTGCCCTCGCTGCTCAAGGCCAGCGGCTACAACACCGCGCTGATCGGCAAGTGGCACCTGGGCTACCCGCCGGTGTTCGGCCCGCTGCGCTCGGGCTATGACGAGTTCTTCGGGCCCATGTCGGGTGGCGTCGACTACTTCACCCACTGCGATTCGCGCGGCACGCACGACCTGTGGTTTGGCGAGGAGGAACACCAGCAGGAGGGCTACCTCACCGACCTGCTGTCCGACCGGGCGGTGGACTGGGTGAACCGCATGGCCCCGGCGGCCCAGGCCGGCCAGCCCTTCTTCCTGAGCCTGCACTACACGGCGCCGCACTGGCCTTGGGAGACGCGCGACGACGAGGCCCTGGCGCAAGAGGTCAAGGACAACCTGTTCCACCTGCATGGCGGCAACATCCACACCTACCGCCGCATGATCCACCACATGGACGAAGGCATCGGCCGCGTGATGGCCGCGCTGCGCGCGCAGGGGCTGGCGGACAACACCCTGGTGGTCTTCACCAGCGACAACGGCGGCGAGCGCTTCTCCGACAACTGGCCCTTGGTGGGCGGCAAGATGGACCTCACCGAGGGCGGCATCCGCGTGCCCTGGATCGCCCACTGGCCCGCCGCCATCGCCCCGGGCCGCGTCAGCGAGCAGCATTGCCTGACCATGGACTGGTCGGCCACGATGCTGGCCGCGGCCGGCGTGGCGGCCCACCCGAGTTACCCGCTCGATGGCGTCTCCCTGCTGCCCGTGCTGCAGGGCGACGGGGGCGAGTTCGAGCGCCCCATGTTCTGGCGCATGAACCACCGCGGCCAACGCGCCGCCCGCCTGGGCGACTGGAAATACCTGCGGGTGGATGGGCACGACTACCTGTTCAACATCCCGGCCGACGAGCGCGAACGCGCCAACCACGCCAGCCGCCAGCCCGAGCGCCTGGCCGAGCTGCGCGCCGCCTGGGAGGCCTGGGAGGCCACCATGCCCCCCATCCCCGAAGACGCCACCGTCAGCCTGGGTTACGGCGCCAAGGACATGCCCCAGCGCTGAGCGGCTGACCCGCGTTTCAGGCTGGGGTTTTCTCTGCAGTGAGGGCCGCCAGCACGCGCTCCAGCCCCGTCAGCGCCTGTTCCACGGCCGCGCCGCCGGTCTGGGCCCGCACGATGGCCCCGTCCGCCGCCAGCCCGGCCGCCTCGGCCAGGGCGCGGGCCTCGGGCTGGCCCGGCAGCAGGGCTTCGATGGCGCCCACCATGTCCTGCTTGTGGGCCGCTGAAATCGCCAGAGCATCGCCCAGGCCCCCACCCAGTTCCGCCACCGCATTGATGAAGGCGCAACCCCGGAAACCCGGCTCACGCAGCCACTCGCTCAGCGCGCCGGCCAGCGGCTGCAGGGGCTGGCGCTGGCGTTCGCCGGTGCTCTGGGCGGCCTGGTGCCGGGCCAGGGCGGCCTGGAACCAGGCCATCCAGCGTTCGTGGCGGTAGGCCAGAAAGGCGCGGATCAGCTCGTCCTTGGCCGGAAAGTGCCGGTAGAACGTGACCTTGGTGACCCCGGCCGCCGCAATCACCCGGTCCACGCCGGTGGCGCGCAGACCCTCTCGATAGAACAGCTCATGAGCCGCCAGCAGAATCCGCTCGCGGGCCGGCAGGCTGGGGTCGAGCACAAAGGGGGTGAAAAAAAGGGCGTCGGTCATGGAGGTGATTGTAGACAGATCTGTCTACATGGCTTAGAGTGCGCGTAGACAGATCTGTCTACATGCAGGATTTCCTGCCTGACCTTTCCACCGACGGAGCCCTTTCATGGAAACCAAGCCCCCACTGCCCCCCTTCACGGCCGAGACCGCGGCCCAGAAAGTCCGCCTGGCCGAAGACGCCTGGAACTCCCGCGACCCGGCCCGTGTGGCCCAGGTCTACACCGAAGACACGGTGTGGCGCAACCGCGCCGAGTTCCCGGTGGGGCGCGAGCAGGCCCGCCAGTTCCTGGAGCGCAAATGGGCCCGCGAACTGGACTACCGCCTGATCAAGGAGCTGTGGGCCTTCACCGGCGAGCGCCTGGCCGTGCGTTTTGCCTACGAGTGGCGCGACGATTCGGGCCAGTGGTATCGCAGCTATGGCAATGAAAACTGGGAGTTCAACCCCCAGGGCCTGATGCAGCGGCGCTTTGCCAGCATCAACGACCTGCCGATCCGGGCGGATCAACGCCTGTTCCACTGGCCGCTGGGCCGCCGGCCTGACGATCACCCCGGCCTGAGCGAACTGGGGCTCTGAGCCGGAACGCCGGCGGGTGACCATGCACCAGATTGGCACAGGCGTTGCTTGATGCCGTGGCATGGTCGCCCGCTTCAACATCCCCCCCGGTACCGATGCCTTGTGGCAGCAGCGCCTGAGCCTGCTGCTGGATTCGACCGACGAAGGCATGTTCGGCATCGATCTGCAGGGCGACTGCGTCTTCATCAACCGCCCCGGGGCCAGCCTGATCGGCTACGAGCCGGCCGAGCTGCTGGGGCGCAACATGCACGCGCTGACCCACCACAGCCACCCCGGCGGCCGCCCTTACCTCGACAGCGACTGCCCCATCTTCAATGCCTTTCGCCAGGGCCTGCCCTGCCGCATCGACTCCGAGGTGTTCTGGCGCCGCGACGGCAGCAGCTTCCCGGTGGAGTACTCCAGCCAGCCCATCCTCGACGGGACCGAGGTGCGTGGCGCCGTCATCACCTTTGTCGACATCACCGAGCGGCGCCGGGCCGCCGAGGCGCTGCAGCGCGCCCACGACGCCCTGCAGCGCAGCAACGATGTGCTGGAGCAGCGCGTGCAAGAGCGCACCCTGGCGCTGAGCGAGGCCCTGGGCCGCCTGCGTGAACTCTCGGCCTACTCCGAACGCGTGCGGGAGGACGAGCGCACCCGCATCGCCCGCGAGGTGCACGACGAACTCGGCAGCCTGCTGGTGGCCCTGAAGATGGACGTCAACTGGCTGCACAAGCGCCTGGGCGAACAGGCCGCCCGCGAGCCCGAGGCGGCGCAGGACATGCGCGGCCAGATGCGCTGCAAGTGCCAGAACATGAGCCGCCTGATCGAGAACGCGGTCGACAACGTGGGCCGCATCATCACCGACCTGCGCCCCAGCATCCTGGACCACCAGGGCCTGTGGGCGGCCCTGGAGTGGCAGGCCCATGAGTTTGCCCAGTCGGCCGAGCTGGCGCTGGAGTGGTGCATGAGCGTGCCCGAAACGCTGAGCCTGCCCGAGCCGGCCGCGATGGCGGTGTTCCGCATCTTCCAGGAGATGCTGAGCAACGTGGGCCGCCACGCCCGGGCCAGCGCCATCGACGTGCTGATCGAGCTGCGCGACGCCCAGCTGCACCTGCGCGTGCAGGACAACGGCGTGGGCGCCAGCCCGCAGGCCCTGGAGGCGCCCACCGCCTATGGCGTCATGGGCATGCGCGAGCGGGCGCGCCACCTGGGCGGCGTGTTGTCGATCCAGAGCGCGCCAGGCGAGGGCTCGTGTTTCCACCTGCAGATTCCTCTGGAGACCCCATGAACCCGGCTGCGACCGTTCCCGCCCCGATCCGCGTGCTGCTGGCCGATGACCACCTGATCGTGCGCCAGGGCCTCAAGCAGGTGCTGGGTGACCCGGCCAATGGTCAGCCCGAGATCACCGTGCTGGCCGAGGCCGCCAGCGGGCCCGAGGCCCTGGCCCAGGTCGAGTCGCTGCAGGGCCCGGCCGGGCTGGACCTGGTGCTGCTGGACATCGCCATGCCCGGGCTGGACGGGCTGGAGGTGCTGCAGCAATTGCGCCGCCTGTGGCCCGCCTTGCCGGTGCTGATGCTCAGCACCTACCCCGAGAAGCAGTACGCCGTGCGCTGCATCAAGCTGGGCGCGGCCGGCTACCTCAACAAGAGTGCCGACCCCGACGACATGGTGGCGGCCGTGCGCAAGGTGGCCGCCGGCGGGCGCTACCTCAGCGAGGCCACGGCCGAGGCCCTGGCCGGCGCCTTGTCGCGCACCACCTTGGCGCCCAGCACGCCGGCGGCGGTGATGGCGGCCATCGACGCCCTGTCGCACCGCGAACACCAGGTGTTCCGCCTGCTCACCAGCGGCCATTCGGTGAGCGAAATTGGTGCACAGCTCAAGCTCGCGCCCAACACCGTGAGCACTTACCGGGCGCGCATCCTCGAAAAGACCGGGGCACGCAACGATGTCGAGCTGGCCTTGCTGGCGCGCAGCGCCTCGGGCAGCTGAAAACAGGGCCGGCATCACCTCCTGTGTAGGGCTGCCCCTACACGGTGTCGACATGCCGGGCACGAAATGCGGCCTGACGCTGTACTGGGCGCTTCCAGGCGCCAAGCTGGCCCGCGCTTTGCGTGGTGGCTGGCGTCCTGATCAACGAGGTGTGCCATGTCCGAATTCTTTTCGCCCTACGATGCCGACCGCCCCCTGATGCTCAAGTGCAGCTGCGGGCGCGAGCACAGCGCGGCCGACCACCAGGCCGAGCTCAGCGCCGAGGCCGCAGCTGCCACGCTGCGCCAGCGCAGCCTGAGCAGCGAGTTCGAGGCCTACAGCAACGAGTTCATCGAAGCCACCCTGGTCAAGGCCTTGTTTCCGCAAGACGCGCTGCGCCGGCGCTTTCTGCGCGCGGTGGGCAAGGGCACGGCCATGGCGGCCATCAGCAGCGTGCTGCCGGTGGCCAGCCTGCAGGCCATGGCCCAGGAGGCCGGCAAGGGCGGCACCAACCTTGAGAAGAAAGACCTGAAGATCGGCTTCATCCCGATCACCTGCGCCACCCCGCTGATCATGGCTCACCCCCTGGGCTTCTACAAACAGCAGGGCCTGAATGTGGAGGTCACCAAGACCGCGGGCTGGGCGCTGATCCGCGACAAGATCATCAACAAGGAATACGACGCCACCCACTTCCTCAGCCCCATGCCCCTGGCCATGTCGCTGGGCCTGGGCTCCAACGCCACGCCCATGAACGTGGCCACCATCCAGAACATCAATGGCCAGGCCATCACCCTGGCCCTGAAGCACAAGGACAACCGCGACCCCAAGAACTGGAAGGGCTTCAAGTTCGCCATTCCCTTCGAGTTCAGCATGCACAACTTCCTGCTGCGCTACTACCTGGCCGAGGCCGGCCTCAACCCCGACACCGATGTGCAGCTGCGCGTGGTGCCGCCGGCCGAGATGGTGGCCAATCTGCGCGCCGGCAACATCGACGGCTTTCTGGGCCCCGACCCGTTCAACCAGCGCGCCGTGTACGAAGAGGCCGGCTTCATCCACCTGCTGACCAAGGATCTCTGGAACGGCCACCCCTGCTGTGCCTTCGGCACCAGCGCCGAGTTCATCCAGAAGAACCCGAACACCTTTGCCGCCCTGTACCGCGCCGTGCTCACCTCGGCGGCCATGGCCCGCGACCCCAAGAACCGCGAGCTGATCGCCAAGGTGATCGCCCCGCAGGCCTACCTGAACCAGCCCGAGGTGGTGCTGCAGCAGGTGCTGACCGGCAAGTTCGCCGACGGCCTGGGCAACATCCGCAACGTGCCTGACCGGGCCGACTTCGACCCCATGCCCTGGCAGAGCATGGCCGTCTGGATGCTGACCCAGATGCAGCGCTGGGGCTACATCAAGGGGGCGGTCAACTACAAGCAGATCGCCGAGAAGGTGTTCCTGCTGACCGACGCCAAAAAGCAGATGAAGGCCCTGGACCAGAAGGTGCCCGAAGGCAGCGCCTACCCCAAGTTCAACATCATGGGCAAAGAGTTCGACGCCGCCAAGGCCGAGGCCTACGCCAAGAGCTTTGCCATCAGCAAGGGGGCGTGAGCCATGAGCCCTTTCAAATCCCTGGGCTTTCGGGCCGGTGTGCTGTCGGTGCTGATGCTGGTGGTGTTGCTGGCGGTCTGGCGCACGGCCACCTTGCCCGATGCGCCGGCGCCAGCCCCCGCCAAGACCCTCAGCGCCGAGCAGATCGAGTACCTCAAGATGATGGGCAAGGACCCCGGCGCGCCGGCCCCGGCCGAGGCCGGGGGCAGCACCAGGTCGGGTGGCTTTCCGACCCCGCTGCAGACCGCCACCGCGGCCTGGCAGCATCTGCGTGACCCGTTCTACGACAAGGGCCCGAACGACAAGGGCATCGGCATCCAGCTGGCCTATTCGCTGGCGCGGGTCGGCCTGGGCTTTGGCCTGGCCTGTCTGGTGGCCATCCCGCTGGGCTTTGTGATCGGCATGTCGCCCCTGCTGCGCCGGGCCTTCGACCCCTTCATCCAGGTGCTCAAGCCCATCAGCCCCCTGGCCTGGATGCCGCTGGCGCTCTACACCATCAAGGACTCGTCGATCTCGGGCATCTTCGTGATCTTCATCTGCTCGATCTGGCCCATGCTGGTCAACACCGCCTTCGGCGTGGCCTCGGTCAAGCGCGAGTGGCTCAATGTGTCGGCCACGCTCGAGGTCAACCCGCTGCGCCGCGCCCTGCTGGTGATCCTGCCGGCCGCGGCGCCCACCATCCTCACCGGCATGCGCATCAGCATGGGCATCGCCTGGCTGGTGATCGTGGCGGCCGAGATGCTGGTGGGCGGCACCGGCATCGGCTACTTCGTCTGGAACGAGTGGAACAACCTGTCGCTCACCAGCGTGATCTTTGCGGTGCTGGTCATCGGCGTGGTCGGCATGTTGCTGGACCTGGCCTTTGGCCGCTTGCAGAAGGCGGTGACCTATGTGGAGTGATTCCGGCAGCCGTGCCGCGACCGCGGCGCTGGCCATCCCCCAGCCCTCTGAAAGGAACCCCAAGGTGGACGGATTTCTAAAAGTCGAAGCGCTGAGCAAGGCCTACGACCCGGCGCGCCCGGTGTTCTCGGACGTGTCCTTCTCGCTGGCGCGGGGTGAGTTTGTCTGCATCATCGGCCATTCGGGCTGTGGCAAGACCACCATCCTCAACGTGCTGGCCGGGCTGGACCAGGCCAGCTCAGGCTATGCCTACATGGATGGGCGCGAGATCGCCGGGCCCAGCCTGGAGCGTGGCGTGGTGTTCCAGAGCCACGCCCTGATGCCCTGGCTCACCGTGCGGCAGAACATCGCCTTTGCGGTCAAGTCGCGCTGGCCCGAATGGAACGCCGCCAAGGTCAATGTGCACCTGGAGAAGTTCGTCGAGATGGTGGGCCTGAGCGCCGCCATCGACAAGAAGCCCTCGGCCCTGTCGGGCGGCATGAAGCAGCGCGTGGGCATTGCCCGGGCCTTCAGCATCAGCCCCAAGATGCTGTTGCTGGACGAGCCCTTCGGCGCGCTGGATGCACTCACCCGCGGCACCATCCAGGACGAGCTGATGGGCATCGTGCGCCAGACCCAGCAGACCGTGTTCATGATCACCCACGATGTGGACGAAGCCATCCTGCTGGCCGACCGCATCCTGCTCATGAGCAATGGCAACGACACCCCGCAGGGCTACCGCCCGGGCGGCTTGGCCGAGGTGGTGGTCAACCCCTTGCCGCGCGAGCGCAACCGGGCCAGCCTGCACCACCTCGACGGCTACTACGAGCTGCGCAACCACGTGGTCGACTTTCTGGTCAGCCGCGCCAAGGCGCACTGATTTCCCTCGCCGACCAGCCCTTCAGACCGCCGCCCGCCGGGCTGCGGCCGGGGCGGGGCTCGGCCCCGATTTTTCAACCTGCTCACCCCGTTCTTTTCAAAGGAGCCAACATGAACCGCAATGACGTCACCGAGAAAATCATCGGCACCAAGGTGCAAAAAGGCATCAAGTGGGAGGCCGTGGCCAAGAAGCTGGGCCAGTCCAAGGAGTGGACCACCGCCCTGTGCCTGGGCCAGATGACCGCCACGCCCGAACAGGCCAAGGTGCTGGGCAAGATCTTCGGCCTCACCGCCGACGAACAGAAATGGCTGTGCGTGGTGCCCTACAAGGGCTCGCTGCCCACCCCCGTGCCCACCGACCCGCTGATCTACCGCTGGTACGAGATCGTGAGCGTCTACGGCAGCACCATCAAGGAGCTGATCCACGAAGAGTTCGGCGACGGCATCATGAGCGCCATCGACTTCAGCATGGACATCCAGCGCCAGGCCGACCCCAAGGGCGACCGTGTGAACGTGGTGCTGTCGGGCAAGTTCCTGCCCTACAAGACCTACTGAGCCCGCCCGCGGGGCGGGCGCAGGCGTTAAGCTCGGGGCCGTTTTCTTCTGAGGCCCCGGTTTTCTCCATGCGCATCGAATCCATCCGCCAGCAACTGCGCGCCCACGGCGCCGGCCCCGCCCACGAGCAGCGGGTGCTGCGCCTGTGGGCCCAGGCCAAGCCGCAGGACAGCGGCCGCCGGCGGCTGGAAGACTTCATGCCCGCCACGGTGCGCGATAGGCTGCCCGCCCTGAGCGCCGAGTTGGCCGGCCTGGCCACGCTGCGCTCGCAGCACCCGGGCGAAGACGGCTCGGCCCGCCTGCTGGTGGCGCTGGCCGACGGCCAGACCGTGGAGAGCGTGCTGCTGCCGCGCGACGGCCTGTGTGTGTCCACCCAGGTGGGTTGCGCCGTGGGCTGCGTGTTCTGCATGACCGGGCGCGAAGGCCTGTTGCGCCAGGTGGGCAGCGCCGAGATCGTGGCCCAGGTGGCCCTGGCCCGCACGCTGCGGCCGGTCAAGAAAGTGGTGTTCATGGGCATGGGCGAGCCGGCCCACAACCTGGACAACGTGCTCGAAGCCATCGAGCTGCTGGGCACGGTGGGCAACATCGGCCACAAGAACCTGGTGTTCTCGACCGTGGGCGACCCGCGCGTGTTCGAGCGCCTGCCGCAGGGGCGGGTCAAACCCGCGCTGGCCCTGTCGCTGCACACCACACGGGCCGAGCTGCGCGAGCAACTGCTGCCGCGCGCGCCCCGCATCAGCCCCGACGAGCTGGTGGCGCAGGGCGAGCACTATGCCCGCACCACCGGCTACCCCATCCAGTACCAGTGGACGCTGATCGAGGGCATCAACGACAGCGAGGAAGAGCTCGATGGCATCGTGCGCCTGCTGCAGGGCAAGTACGGCGTGCTCAACATGATCCCTTACAACAGCGTGCCCGATCTGGCCTTCAAACGCCCCAGTTGGGAGCGCGCCGCCGAGATCGCCCGCCAGCTGCACCGGCGCGGCGTGCTGACCAAGCTGCGCCAGTCGGCCGGGCAGGACGTGGACGGCGGCTGCGGCCAGCTGCGGGCGCGCAGCCAGGACGCGCCTGCCATTGAAGCGCCTGCCATTGACGTGCCAATTCATTGGGCACCCCGTGCCGGGGGCGCAGCGGGCCCCGGCTGAACCGATCTGGCGGAGCGCGGCCCGCGTTCAGTGGCGTGGCGCCTGCATCGGGTCCAGCCGCTCGCCGCGCAGCAGGGCCACCGGCGAGCGCCAGTAGATCTGCACGTTGTGGATCGGGTCGGTGATGATCTTGAAAGCCCAGGCCAGGCCCCAGGCCGGGCTGCGCAGCACGAACAGGTGCAGGGTGCGCAGCAGCAGCCCGGTGACCCCCAGAGCCAGCCACAGCAGGCCCACATCGTGGGCGTAGCCGGCCAAGCCGGCATCGGGGTGGATCAGCCCGAACAGGTCGCGGCGCCAGGCCAGCACGGCCGGCAGCGCCAGCCACACCCCGATCAGGATGGCCTTGCGGCGCATGTTGTAGCCCACCTTGATGGCCTCCTTGTGGGCGTCGGTGGCCTGGTTGACGCTGTCGTAGCCGCGCGGCTCGAAGAAGATATGGCCCGACTGGCGCGTCACCATGCCCACCAGCCAGCCCACCATCGCGGCGGCCGCCGGGTCGACGAACAGCAAGGCGTAGGCGCACAGAAAGCTGATGGCGCTGATCAGGTGCAGCGTCTGGTTGATGCGGCACTGGTGGTAGTAACGGTGGTCGTCCCAGCGCAGGGTGTCGACTTTCTGCAGGAAATCACGCACGGCAAACTCCTAGGTCATGAAAAAGGAATGACCGCAGCGTGACCGGCCCGCATGAAAGTGATTTGACAGCGGCGTGGCCGGGCCGTGTCACGGCGCTGTTCCTTGATCTGGATCGAATCCCGTGCGCGTTGGCCTTCAGTGCAGCGTCAGCGGGTGCGAGCTGGTCTTGACCCGCACCAGCGCCGGCCTGGCCTCGTAAGGCACGGCGGCCTGGCCCAGCAAGGCCGCTGCCAGGGTGCTGACCTGGCGGGCAATCGGCTCGATGTAACGGCTGGCCACCCCCTCGACGGTGATGCAGTCGCCCAGGGCGTGGATGCCGGGCTGGCTGGTGGCCAGTGTGGCCGGGTCCACCGCGATCCCATCGCGCCATTGCAGCCCGGCGCTGCGTGCCAGGCGGCCGGGGGTGTGCAGGCCGGCGGCCACCACCACCTGGTCCACCTCGTGGTGCTGGCCGCCCGCGGTGTGCACGTGGTAGCGCCCGCTGTCGGCCGAGCGTGTCACGCTGGCCACGGTCTGCCCCCCCTCGAAGGTGATGGCCAGGCCCTGCCAGGCGGCCAGCAACTGGGCCCCGGCTGCCTGGGCCTGCCAGCGGGCCAGGGGTTCGCTGGCGGTGTCCAGCAGGCGCACGCGGTGGCCGCCCAGGGCCAGGTCGTTGGCCAGTTCGCAACCGATCAGGCCGGCGCCCAGCACCAGCACGTCACGCGGGCTGTCGCCCAGGGCCTGGCGCAGGCGCTGGTAGGCCGCCAGGTGGTTGATGCGCCAGCACAGACCGGGCGCCAGCCCCGCCGGCAGCTCGGCCTCGGCCCCATGGGCCAGCACCAGCTGGCGGTAGCCCAGGTTGCCCCGGGTGGTGCGCAGTTGCCGCGTTTCGGCGCAGATGCGCACCGCCTGCGTGTGGGGCAGCAGGCGCAGGTTCAGGCGCCGGGCCGCATCGGGCCCGCTTTCCTTGACCAGGCCTTCGGGGGGCAGCTGGCGCGCCAGGGCGACCGAGAGCAGGGGCTTGTCGTAACGGTCGCCGGCGCAGGCGCTGACCAGGGTGATGGGCAGGTTGGCATCGTGCTGGCGCAGGGTTTCGGCGAGTTGCCAGCCCGCTTTGCCGGCGCCCACGATGACGATGCCCGCATCGCCCCGACGGGCACGGCCCTGGGGGGCAGGTGGCTGCGGCAGAGGCTGACGCAGGCGCTCCGGGCTGGGGGCGGTGTAGGGCGAAAAGTCGCTCTTGGTCACCCCGCACAGCGGGCAGGCCCAGTCGTCCGGGATGTCGGCGAAGCGGGTGCCTGGGGGCAGGCCGCTGTCCGGGTCGCCCAGCGCTTCGTCATACAGGTAACCGCAGGCGTGGCAGATGTAGGTCTGCCACGCCGGGGCCAGGGCCTCGATGGCCAGGCCCACGGGGCTGGGGCGGGCGTCGGGCCGGGGGGCGGTGGGGGCGGAGGGGCCGGTGGGGCCGGAGGGGATCATGCCGGCAGCTCCTCGGCGCTCAGCCGTGCGATTTCCTTGCGCAGGTGTTTGATGGCGGGCGTGACGATGGCCACGAAGTGCGATTCACGCACCCGGCGTTGCACCTCCGAGCTCATCAGGTAGCCGCGCGCGCCCTGGTGCATCAGGGCCGACTGGGCCGCACGCAGGCACAGTTCGGCCCCATGGGCGCGGGCATCCAGCACGTCGATGAAGAAGTCCTTGTCGGTGTTGTAGGGGGTGCGGGCCAGCTGCATGACACGCTGGCTCAGGCCGTCGAGCTCGGCCTGCAGCGCGTCGGGCCGGTCTTCCAGGTACTGGTTGACGTGGCCCAGCTGGGGTTCGACCTCCCACATGGAGTCGATGGCGCCCTGGGTGATGCCCACGGCCATGCCGCATTGCAGCATCACAAAGGCGGCCCGGATGCGGGCGATGAAAGGGCGTGCCGGGTCGGCCATGAGTTCGCCCTCGCCCACGAACAGGTCTTTCACGCGCAGCGCATAGGTGGCCGTGCCCTCCATGCCCGAGAACGAGGGGCACTCGCGCAGCGTCACTCCGGGCGCATCGCAGCGCAGCAGGAACATGATCTCGTGCGGCGCGGCGGCGGCGGCATCCCCGGTCTGTACCGCAGCGATGGCGCCGCAGTAGTGGTCTGGGCCCAGGTTGCTGACCCAGGGCAGGGTGCCGCTGACCCGGTAGCCGCCGGGCACCGGGGTGGCCTTGAGCAGCAGGCTTTCGATCTGCGCAAAGCTTTTCATGGGGTTGGACAGGGCGGTGCCACCCAGGCGCTTGCCGCTCACATGGGCCGCCAGCACCTCGCCGCTCAGTGCCGGCTGGCCCGACTGCTGCAGGTACAGGCCCGCCACAGCCTGGCACCACATCATGAAGCCGGTGGCGCCGCACACCCGCGACACCTCGGCCATGGCCTGGATGGCCAGCGCGTAGTCGCCGGGGCCCTGGTCGCTGTCCAGGTGGGCGCTCATGGCCCCGGCGGCGGCCAGGGCCTGCAGCAGTGCCTGCGGGTACAGGCCTTCGCGGTCGATGGCCTGGACCTGCTCGCGCAGCGGGCCCTGGGCCAGGACGCGGGTGGCTGCCAGCAGGTCGCCGGCTCGAACTTCGGGGGGCAGGTCAGCGGGGTTCATGCTCAAGTCCTTGGGTGGCTGGAGGGGTGGGGGCAGCGGATGGGCGCCGGCGGAGGGCGATCGCTCAATCAGCCAGGCTGATCGTGAACGGGATCGGGTTGCGCAAGGTGTTGGCCACCGGCGAGTAGAAGTTGGCGTGCTGCACGATCTCGTCCAGCACTTCACGCGGGGCGTCGCCTTCCACCACCACCTTCACGCGGATGGCCTGGAAGCCCATTTCGGGGGGTGTTTTTTCGAGCGCGCCGCCGGCTCCCCAGGCGGCCGGGTTGCCGATGTCGCCCTCCAGAAACACCTCCAGCTTGCTCAGCTTGACCTGCTTCCAGGTGGCCACGGCGGTGATGCCCACGGCCAGACAGCCGCCCAGTCCCGACAGCACGATCTCGCCCGGGGCGGGCGCGGTGTCCTGGCCGAACAGGTGCAGGGGCTCGTCCACCACCACCGGGGTGTGCTGGCCCACGGTGCTGAGCGAGCGGTACTGCCCCTCCATCACGGTGTGGACCTTGTTGGTGCCGCGGCTGGCGGGATTGGCCCGGCCCTTGGCGGCAAAGGCGGCGAGGCCTTCGCTGTCGATGGGGCGCAGGTAGGCCTTGACGGTGGTGGGGGTGTCGAGGGCGGAGGCTTCGGTCATGGTGCAGGTCCTTGGTGGGGGGGAAAGCGGAGGGCTGACAGCCCAGGCATGCCTGCTTCTTTGCAACCGCTGTGCCAGGCCTGGTCAAGCCTTGCCTGGCAGCGGCTGAATCGTCTGAGGGTATTGACGAGATTGGTAAGTTTGCTATCAATAGAGAAGCAAATGCAGGCGCGATACCTTGATTGACATTGCGCCTGTGTCGACCCAATGTCGACAATTTGTCGACCCTGGTTCAGCGCAAGCCGGCCTTGCGCAGGCGGTAGGCAAACTGGCGCAGGGTCAGGCCCAGGCTTTGGGCCGCGCGCGACTGGTTGCCGTGGTGCCGCTGCAGGGCCTCCTGCAACTGGGCCACCGGGTGGGCGTGGGTGCTCTGGTAGTCGCGCACCAATGGAGCGGGCGCGGCATCGTCGGCCGGCCTGCCGGGCCAGGCCCGTGCCGGGGCGAGGGCGGGGGTGTTGTCGGCCTGGGCCCCGCTCTGGCTTTGGCGCAGCAGGCGCAGCAACTGGGCCTGGCTCACCGAGCTGTGTCCGCTCAACAGCACCAGGCGTTCAATGAAATTGCCCAGCTCGCGGATGTTGCCGGGCCAGTCTTGTTGCGCCAGGGCTTGCAGTGCCTCGGGCGTGAGGTTCACGTTGCGCTGGTGGGCCTGGTTGGCGCGGCTCACGAAATGCAGGGCCAGGGCCTGGATGTCTTCGCGCCGCTCGCGCAACGAGGGCAAGCGGATCGGGATCACATTGAGCCGGTAATACAGATCCTGGCGGAAGCGGCCCGCCTGCACGTCCGCCGACAGGTCGCGGTGGGTGGCGGCCACCAGGCGCACGTCCACCCGCTGTTCGCGCCGTCCCCCCAGGCGCACCAGGGTGCCCTCCTGCAGCGTGCGCAGCAGTTTGGATTGCAGGCCCAGGGGCAGCTCGCCCACCTCGTCCAGGAACAGGGTGCCGCCATCGGCCTGCTCGAACCAGCCCGGGCGCGCCGCCACGGCGCCGGTGAAGGCGCCTTTCTCGTGTCCGAACAGCTCGGATTCGAACAGCGTCTCGGGGATGGCGGCGCAGTTCACCTTGATGAAGGGCTGGTCACGCCGCCCGCTGGCCAGGTGCACGGCGCGGGCGAACAGCTCCTTGCCGGTGCCCGATTCACCCAGCAGCAGCACGCTCACGCTGGCCTGCGAGACCTGCTCAAGCTCACCCAGCGCCTGCAGCAGGGCGGGTGAACTGCCGATCAGGCCGTAGCGTGCCGCCTGGGTTTGCAGGGCGCGCGCCAGCTGGGTGTTGCGGGCTTCGAGCTGGCGCGTCTGCTCGCTCACCAGTTGCTGCAACTGCAGCAGCTGCCCGGCCAGGGTGGCCAGCACGCGCAGCAGCGCCAGGTCATCGTTCAGGTGGCGCTGGCGGCTGCGGAGCCGGTGGCAGGCCAGCACGCCCAGGGTCTGGCCGTTGGCCGTGATCGGCAAGGCGATGAAGGCCACGGTTTCGGGGGGCAGTTCGGCGCGTTGCACCGAGCGGAACAGGAACAAGGGCTCATGGTCGATGTCCTGCACGATGGCGGCTTGCCCGCTGGCCAGCACCCGCCCGGTGATGCCTTCGCCCAGCGCATATTGGCCGCGCTGACATTCGGCGGCTGTCAGGCCGTAGGCATGCTGGATGCTGGCCTGAGTCGATTCGGGCTCGCGCAGCACGATGCGGCCCCGGTTCAGGCCCAGCAGCTCGCTCATCAGGTGCAGCATCTCGCGCAGCACGGTCTCGGGGCTGAGGCTGCGGCCTACCAGGCGCATCACCTCGTGCATCAGCAGCAGTTCCTGGGCGTGCCAGTCGGTGGCCGTTGCCCGGCTGGAAGGAGGGGGCGGTTGGGGAGGCTGGGCCATGCCGGTCGCCATGCAGTTGCCGTGCCAGCCCGCAGAGGTTCAACGCCGCCGGGTGGGCTCAGAGCGCGATGTCGCTGCTGCCCGGGCACAGCAGGCGCGGAAACTCGCGCATGGGTTGCCAGTGGGCGGTGTGCTCCGGGCTGTGCCAGGGGCGCTGCTCGCTGAGTTTGACCGGCAATTCAAACTCACGGTAATGCCCCTGACCCAGGTAGATGGCCCAGCGCCCGCCGATGGGCCGGTCTGTTTCAAGCCCCCCGGGGCCGGGTGGCGGGCGCAGCCAGACGCGGTCGCCCGGCACGGCAAAGCCGCTGGGCAGGGGGGCGTCCGGGCTGCCGATCTGGCGCATCAGCGCCTGGTGGAAATCGCAATCGCGCACCGGTCGATGCTGGAAGCGGGTCTGCAGGCGGCTGTACAGCGCCGGGTGGTGGCGCCGGGTTTCTTCGGCCAGGCCCAGCAGCAGCACGTACTCCGAGGCGCGGTAGGGTGACAGCGCAAACCCCGGGCCCTGGGCGGGCTGCAGCAGGGCCTGCAGGGCGGCCGTCAAGGGGCGCTCGGGGCGCAGCAGAGGGGGGCGGCCCGGCTGCAGCAGCCAATCCTCGGCGGGATGGCGCGGCCCGGTCGGGTCGGGGTGGAGCCGGGTGTCGCGTGCCGCCTGCACGATGCCCTGGCGCACCCGCACGGCAGCCGCCCACTCGGCATGGCTGGGAAATGCGAAGGCCACCGGGCTGGCCAGCAAGGCCACGATGATCTCGCGCGCCAAGTCGTCGGCGTGCCGGGTGTCCAGCGCCAGGGTTCTGGACAGGGCCCGGGTGTCATGGCCCGGGGCCCAGTGCTCGATCAGGGTGGGTTGCAGCGCCACCTGGAGTGCGGGCGCCGTGGTGGCGTCGGCAGGCAGCAATTGAACGTCGACCAGGCTGGCCAGGCCCAGCTGCTGCAGCTGTTCCATCAACTGCCAGTGGCCCTGCTGCAAGGCGGCCTTGCTGCCCCCTTGAAACACCACGCCGCAGGCCCCGGGCGGCAAAGCACCGGACGGCTCAGGGGCCAGTGGGGTGAGGGGGGCAGGGGCGCTCAACATGCTTTCAGTATCGGCAGGCAGGTCGCCGCCGTACAACCGTGAAAACCCGCCGCCGAGCGCGGACAAACCCGGGGGGCGTGTTCAGCGCTCGAACACACGCTCAGGCGTGGGTGATCCAGCTGGCGTGGTCGGGGTGGTCCAGGTGGGGCAGGGTGTTGTAGGTGACCAACGAATGCCGCTTGGGATTGAAGTGGAATTCGGTCACCGAACTGTTGCGGATGCGCAGGTTGAGCTCGATCGTGGCCTCCGGTGTGGTGCCCAGGATGTGGCCCACCGCGGTCGAGATGGGCCCGCCGCTGGAGACCAGCAGCACGTTGCCCTCGCAGTTCTGGCGCACGTGGTCCAGGGCACTGCTCACGCCGTGCACGAAGTCGTTGTAGCTGGGCATGCCGCGCGGGCTGACCACGCCGGCCATCCATTGCGTCAGGCCATCGCGCAACAGGCGGAAGTGGTGCCGGTACAACTCAGGCGTGTCCGGCTTGGGCAGGGGCATGGGGTGGATGGCGTGGATCACCGCCTCGCTGTCGTACTCGTTGAGGCCGGGCCAGAGCACGGGCTGGGCCTGCCAGTCCAGGCCGCGGGCGATGCCGGCAAAGGTTTCCTGGTGGCGGCGCAAGGTGCCGGTGATGACGGCCTGGAATTCCAGACCCTTGCCTTTGAAGTACTCGCCCAGGCGTTCGCTTTGGCGGTGACCGAGCTCGCTGAGGCGGTCGTAATCGTCGGCACCAAACGAGGCCTGGCCATGGCGCACAAGGTAGAGGGTTCCCATGGGCGGATTCTGTCAAGCGCCCTCAGACCGCACAGTCGCCGCGGCGACCGATTCGTCGGAAAACCGTCACCTGGGTGACGGCACTGGGTGGGACTACGCGTGGGCCGGGTGCACCCCAGGTGGGAACGCCGTGGCCTTCAACTGTTGTGCCGACAGGGTTTCAACGCCCAGGGTGCGTTCGCTGGCGTCGAAGAACTCCACCTCGTAGGCCACGCCCTGGCCATGCACATGGATCACTACCCCCAAAGCGCCTGCAGGCAGGCCCAGGTGGGGCAGTGGGCTGGACAGGGCAACCTGACTGTGTTCCTTGAACATGGATGGCTCCTGTTGGGCTTAGCTGGGGTAAGCCGTGATGAGTTTGGCCCAGTGCTGGCTGTGTTCACGCATCCAGACGGCGGTCAGCAAGGGGGGCGGCACACGTCCGATGGGTGTCAGCAGTGGACCGCTAAGAATGTAGCGTTCCCCATACGGCCCGGCAAGCACGTCGATCAGGGTGGCTGATTCGGCATGCATCAACAAGGCCTGCTGCAGTGCAGGCCAGTTTTCCAGACTGAAGCCCATCCGCTGGAAGAAGGCCGCTTTGCCCTGGCTGTTGCTGGGGTGGAGCAGGTACCCGGTCAGTTTCGAGGGGGCGATCCTGCGTTCCTGTGGCAAGTGGATGGGCCGTTGTGACATGCCCAGCACTGCAACATGGCCAAAGCCCCTTTTCGGGAGGTGGCCCTTGGTCGGCCGATCTCCGGCTGACTCGGCGTGACTGACGCTGGTCTCAAGCGCTGCCCAACACCCCAGCCATGACACCGGCATCGACATTGCCTCCCGACAGGGCCAGGCCCGCGGTCTGGCCGCGCAGGGTGCTGCGTTCTTGCAGGGCAGCGGCCAGGGCCGCGGCGCCGGCGCCTTCGGCCACGTTGTGGGTGTCGGTGAACAGGGCCCGCATGGCCTGGGCCACTTCGGCATCCGTGACCTGCACCAGGTGGTCCAGGCCGGGAGCCAGCACGGCCAGGGCGGCGGCATCGGCCACGCGGCAGGCCATGCCGTCGGCCAGCACGGTGCTGACCGGGGCTTCGACCACCCGGCCGGCCGCCAGCGAGTCGGCATAGGTGGTGGCGTGGGCGCTCACCACACCGACGATGCGCACCGGGTGGCCCAGGGCCTGTTTGGCGGCGATGGCCGAGCAGGCGCCCGAGCCCTGGCCGATGGGCACATAGACCACATCCAGGGTGGGCACGGCGCGCAAGAACTCCCACCAATAGGTGCTGACGCCGCGCAGCAGATCGGGGTGGAAGCTGGGCACCATGTGGGCCCCGCGGGTTTGCGCCAGGGCGATGGCGTGTTCGCGCGCGGCCTGGAAGTCGTCACCGTGCTCGATCAGGTTCACCCCCAGGCAGCGCATGGCGGCGTTCTTTTCGGTCGAGTTGCCATGCGGCACGACGATGGTGCAGGGCACGCCATGGGCGCGGGCGGCCCAGCCGATGCTCTGCCCGTGGTTGCCTCGGGTGGCGCTGATCACCTCGTGCGGCAGTTCGCCGCGCCGGGCGAGCTGGTCGAAGTAGGTCAGGCCGCCCCGTATCTTGAAGGCGCCCACCGGCGTGTGGTTCTCGTGCTTGAGCCAGCAGGCAGTGCCCAGGCGCTCGCTCAGCAGGCCCCACTGATATTGGGGCGTGGCGGGGAAGGCGCGGTACACGACCTCGGCGGCCGCTTCGATGTCGGCCAGGCTGGGCAACCCGGTGGGGTGCAGGGCGGTGCTCACAGGTCCACCGTGCCTTCGATGCAGGTCACGCTGGCGCCGCCGACCCAGACCTGTTGCTGGTCGTCGCAGTCGATGTGCACCCGGCCGGCGCGGTCCAGGCAGGTGCCCTGGGCGGCCACGTAGTGGCGCGGGGCATGGCCGTCGGCGATCAGCCACTGGGCCAGGCTGGCGTTCAGGCTGCCGGTGACGGGGTCTTCCAGGATGCCGATGGGGGCGGCAAAGGCACGCACTTCCAGCGTGGGCGCGGTGGCATCACCGGCGGGGGCCGGGCTGCTGCGCGGGGTGGCGCCAAAGGCCCGGGCTTCGCGGTTGGAGCGGGCGATCAGGCCGGTGCGCACCTCGGGGTGGTCGATGGCCACCACCCCCACCTTCTGGCCCAGGGCCTTGAGTTCGAGGTGGTCGGGCTGCAGGCCCAGCACGGTCTGCGGGTGGTCCAGCAACAGGCCCATCCAGACCGGGCCGTTGTCCAGCACCTGGGCCGCCAACACCTGCTGGGGCTTCAGGCCCAGGGCCCGGGCCACCTGGGACAGCACGGTGGGGCTGGGGTCGCTGCGGCGCAACGTGGGGGCGGCAAAGGCCAGGCGCTGCTCGGCGCCGCTGCCTTCGCGCCGGATGCGTACCAGGCCAACACGGCATTCCTGCACCACGTGGGCCGCCGAGCGCGGCTGGCCGCCGGCGCGCAGCCAGGCGTGGCAGCTGCCCAGCGTGGGGTGGCCGGCAAAGGGCAGTTCACCGCCGGGGGTGAAGATGCGCACCTGGTAGTCGGCCCCCTGGGCGCGGCCCGCCTCGGTGGGGGGCAACAGAAAGGTGGTCTCGGACAGATTGGTCCAGCGCGCAAAACGCTGCATGGCTTCGTCGTCCAGGCCGCGGGCATCCAGCACCACGGCCAGCGGGTTGCCGTAACCGGCGGTTTGGGTGAAGACGTCGACTTGTTGGAAAGGGCGTTGACTCATGGGGCACTCGGGGATTCTTGGGGTGAGAAGGTGCCTGCCTCGGGGCAGGGGCTTCATCCCCGAGGCCAGGTGGTCACGTCAGCCCAGCGCCTGGCGCAGGGTCTTGGCGAGGGCGGCGACGCCGATGTTGATCTGCTCGACGCTGGCGGTCACGAAGGACAGTCGCATCGTGCGCGGGTCACCGTGGTCGGCATAGAAGGGGGCGCCGGGCACGAAGGCCACGTTGTTCTCCACCGCCAGGGGCAGCAGCTTCACGCTGTCCAGCCCTTCGGGCAGGCGCAACCACAGGAACATGCCACCCACCGGGCGGTTCCACTGCACGCCCAGGCCGGCGAACTCGCGGTCCAGGGCGGCCAGCATGGCTTCGCACTGGGCCTTGTAGAGGGCGCGGATCTTGGGCACGTGGGTGTCCAGGAAACCGTCCTTGATCACCTCGGCCACCATGCGCTGGTTGAAGGTGGGCGTGTGCAGGTCGGCTGCCTGCTTGGCCTGCAGCAGCTTGGGGTAGATGGCCTTGGGCGCCACGATGTAGCCCAGGCGCAGGCCCGGGGCCAGCACCTTGGAGAACGAGCCCAGGTAGATGGTGTTGTCGGGGTTGCGGGCGGCCAGGGGCAGGGCCGGTGGGGCGTCGAACCACAGGTCGCCGTAGGGGTTGTCCTCGACGATGGGCAGGCCGATCTCGGCGGCCTTGGCGGCCAGGGCGGCGCGGCGCTCTTCGGTCATGGTGCGGCCGGTGGGGTTCTGGAAGTTGGGCAGCAGGTAGACAAAGCGGGCGCGGTCGGCCGCGCTGCCGTCACCGAGGGCCTGGCGGGCCAGGTCTTCGGGGTCTGGGCCTTGATCGTCGCAGGCCACGTTGGCCACCCGGGGCTCCATGGGCGTGAAGGCTTGCAGTGCACCCAGGTAGGTGGGGGTTTCGACCAGGATGCGGCTGCCGGTGTCGATCAGGATCTTGGCCACCAGGTCCAGGCCCTGCTGGCTGCCGGTGGTGATCAGCACCTGGTCGGGGTCGACGTTCCAGGGCAGGTGGTCGGCGATGAACTGGCGCAGTACGGGCAGGCCTTCGCTGGAGGCGTATTGCAGCGCGGCGGCGCCATCTTCGCGCAAGACCTTGGCGCTGGCGGCGGCAAAGGCTTCGATCGGGAAGGTCTTGGGCGACGGCAGCCCACCCGCAAAGCTGATGATGCCGGGCTTTTCCGTGACCTTCAGGATTTCACGGATGGCCGAGGGATTCATCTTTTGGGCGCGTGTGGACAGCGTCCAGCTGGGGGTGCTCATGAGGCGTTTCCTTTCGTTGGCAGGGAGCTCAAAACGTGATTGTCGGTGTTTGTGGGCGCGTTCACCGGCGACTTGCGCCCCAGGAACACGGTCAGCACCACGGCGGCGGCGAACAGCGCGGTGCCCAGGTCCAGCCGCTCGCCCAGCAAAGGCACGGCAAACAGCATGGACAAAAAGGGTTGCAGCAGCTGCACCTGGCTCACGCGCACCGTGCCGCCCAGGGCCAGGCCGCGGTACCAGGCGAAAAAGCCCAGCCACATCGAAAACAGGGCCACGTAGCCGAAGGCCAGCCAGGCCGAGGTGGGCAGGGCCTGCTCGGGCCGGCTGCCCCAGGCCAGCGGCAGCGTCAGGGGCAGGCCCAGCAGCAGGGCCCAGCAGATCACATGCTCGGCCGGCATCTGGCGCGACAGCCGCCCGCCATAGGCATAGCCCACGGCGGCGCAGGCCATGGCCAGCAGCAGCAGGCCGTCGGCCGGGCTCAGGCCCAGGCCGGATCCCCCGGCATGGGTGAGCGCGAACACCACCACCAGGGCACTGCCCAGGCCGGCCCAGGCCCAGAACTGCCACGAAGGGCGCTGCCGGTGCAGCACGGCGCCCACGGCGGCCGTGGCCAGGGGCAGCAGGCCCACGATCACGCTGGCGTGCACGGCCTGCACATGGCGCATGGCCAGCGAGGTGAACAGGGGGAAGCCGAACACCACGCCCAGCGCCGTCAGCAGCAGGGGCACGCGTTGTGCGGCGGTGGGCCAGCGCGCCCGGGTGGCCAGCAGGTACAGGGCCGACAGCGCGGCCGCCACCACGGCGCGGCCCATGGCCACGAACAGGCCGGACATCAGGGGCGCCTCGGGGCTGCCCACGGCCAGCCGGGTCATGGGCAGGGTGAGGGCGAAGATGGCCACGCCCAGGGCGCCCAGCCAGAGGCCGCGGCGCAAGGCCAGATCAGGTTGGGCGGTGGGGCTGCTCACAGCGCGCTCCAGAGCAGCCAGGCCGCCGTGCCCGCCAGGGCCGTGGCCATGATGCGGTTGAACACCAGCAGGCGCTGGCCCTGGGCCAGCCAGTGCCGCAGCATCGAGCCCACCAGGGCGTAGGCCAGGTTGCTGAAGAAGGCAAAGCACAGCATCACCGGCAGGATCAGGAAAAAGCGCTGCAGCGGCTGCGCCTGGCCGGCCACAAAACCCGCCACGATGGACAGGGCCAGCATCCAGGCCTTGATGTTGAGGAACTGCAGCATCACGCCCTGGCCGAAGGTGACCTGCAGGCGCGAGGCGTCGGCCTGGGTCAGCTGGCGGCTGTTCATCAGGCGCGAGGCCAGCCACAGCAGGTAGGCCACACCGGTGGCCAGGATGGCCCAGCGCAAGGCCGGCAGGGCCAGGATCACGGCGCCCACCCCGGCCGAGCACAGTGCCAGCAGCAGCGACCAGCCCACCGGAACAGCCAGCACGAAGCGCATGGCCCGGCGCAGGCCGAAGTTGGCGGCCAGGGCGGTCGACAGCGTGGTGTTGGGCCCGGGGGTGAAGCTGCTGGCGGTGGCCAGCAGCAGCAATGCGGAAAATTCTTGCCAGCTCATGTCGGTCACTTTATAGTTTTTGACCAACACAGACCCAATACAGTTTTGCTGACATTTTCACAATCTGTATTGGTCAAACCTTCAATACAGTTTTGCCCATGCTGACGCGCCACGCCCAACAATCCCTGACCGAACAACTGGTCGAGCGCTTTGCCGAGCGCATCCGCGCCCGCCTGCTGGCGCCCGGGGCACGCCTGCCTTCGGTGCGCGAATGTGCCCGCCAGCAGGGTGTCAGTGCCTACACCGTGGTGGCCGCTTACGACCAGCTGCTGGCCCAGGGCCTGGTGGAGGCGCGGCGCCAGCGCGGCTTCTTTGTGCGCGATCTGGTCAGCCCCGAGCCGCCGGGCCCGACGCCGCAGCGCAGTGTGGCCGCCGGGGTGCTGGGTGAGGGGGTGCAGGCCTTGCCTTCGGGCTCGCATGTGAATGCGGCGGCGCTGATCCGCGGCATGTTCCACCAGGCCTCGAACAAGCCCCAGCCGGGCTCGGGCGTGCTGCCGCCGGACTGGCTGGAGACCACTTTCATGCCGGCGGCCGTGCGCAAGGTGACCAGCACGCGCGCGCTGCAGGAGAGTTCGCTGCGCTACGGCGACCCGATGGGCGATGCCGAGCTGCGCCGGGTGCTGGCGCAGCGACTGGCCGCGCTCAACATCCGGGTGCTGCCGCAGCAGATCATCACCACGGTGGGGGCCACGCACGCACTCGACATCGTGAGCCGCACCCTGCTCAAGGCAGGCGACCCGGTGATGGTGGAAGAGCCGGGCTGGTCGGTCGAGTTTGCCCGGCTCGATGCCCTGGGCATGCGCATCCTGCCCGTGCCGCGCCTGGCCGATGGCCCCGACCTGGCGGTGATGCAGCGCTACTGCGAGGTGCACGCGCCCAAGCTGTTCGTGAGTGTGAGCGTGTTCCACAACCCGACCGGCCACTGCCTGACCCCGGGCAGCGCGCACCGGGTGCTGCAGCTGGCCACCCAGCATGATTTCCACATCGTCGAAGACGACACCTATGGCCACATTGCACCCGACCATGCCACCCGGCTCACGGTGCTCGATGGCTTGCAGCGCAGCATCTACGTGAGCGGCTTTGCCAAGATCCTGGCACCCAACTGGCGGGTGGGTTTTCTGGCCGCGCCGCCGGATCTGGTGGAGCGCCTGCTGGATACCAAGCTGCTGGCCACGCTGACCACGCCTTCGCTGCTGGAGAAGGCGCTGGCCCTGTGCATCGAGCAGGGGCAATTGCGCCGCCATGCCGAGCGCATCCGCACCCGGCTGGATGCGGCCCGGGCCCGCACGGTGAAGCTCGCGCTGCAGGCCGGCTGCACTTTTGTGGCCGAGCCGGCCGGCATGTTCGGCTGGGTGGACACGGGGGTGGACACCGACGTGCTGGCGCAGCGCATGCTGGACGAGGGCTACCTGCTGGCACCGGGGGCGCTGTTCCACGCCAGCCGCAAGTCGGGCACACTGATGCGCATCAACTTTGCCACGGCGCAGGACGCGGCGTTCTGGAAGGTGTTTGCCCGCGTGGTGGGTGAGAGCCGCTGACGCGCTGAGGCGCTGAGGCCTCAGGTGCGGGTGGCGGCGTTGGCCGGCACGTGCTGGCTCAGCAAGGTGTGCAGCAGGGCTCGGTTCAGGTCTTCGGTGTCGAGTTCATGGGCGTGGCGCAGCGCGCGCACGGTGGCCGTGTCGGCGCTGTCCATGGCGCGCGCCAGGTCGAGCGCCGGCTGGTAGGGGCCCGACTGGGTGACATTGGCCGCGTAGATGCGATCGGACAGCGGCAGCCGGTGCAAGATGGTGCCCAGGGGCTCGTTCATCAGCACGTCGAGCTGCGAGAACAGGCCGCACAGGTAGACCTCGCGGCGCAGGTCTTCTTCGATGCCCGCATCCAGGATGTGTTCCATCAGGCGGGCCCGCAGCACCATGCCCTGGCGCACGGGTTGCAGGTTGAGGTCGGTGCCGGCGTGGGGCAACTGGCCGACCAGCCATTTTTCCAGCTGGGTGTAGCCCATCATCATCAGCCCCCGGCGCAGCGAGTCGATGCCGGTGCGCAGGCCCAGAGCGGCCGAGTTGGTCAGGGTCAGGAAGCGGTAGCTCAGGATGGGTTCTTCGCTCAGGATGTCTTCGATGACGTCCATGGACTGGTCTTGCCCGATGGCGCGCAACAGGCGCTCGATGATGCTGCGCGCGGGGGCCAGTTCACGCCCGCGGTGGCCGTACAGCACGTCGTCGTCGGGCCAGCCCAGCAGGGCCAGACCGTGCTTCTGGTCCAGGCAGTGGTCGATCAGGGCGGCGCTGGCGATGTTCTCGTAGTAATGCCCGGGCTGCACCGGGCTGCGCAAAAAAGCCGTGGACGGCGCGTTGGGCTGGCGCTTTTGCTGCAGCGCGGCTTGCAGGGCGGCGGCGGCGTCTTCGGGTTGCAGGCTCAGCAGGCAGCGGTGCACGGGGCGGTCGGGGGCCGGCGGCGGCATGTGGCGCACATCGCCGCGCCAGATCACGCGCAGCCCGCGGCGGTGGGCCTGTACCACGCGGGTCTGCAGGCCTGCATCGGCCTCCAGCCAGTCGCCCGACACCTCGATCTGGGGCGACTGGGCGTCGCCGTGTTCCAGCAGGCCCGCCAGCAGGGCCGGGGTTTCGGCGCTCAGCAGCAGGGGCGGGGCGTCGGCGCTCCAGAGTTCGTCGAGGGTGCGCAGCAGGTGCGGCGCATCGACCGGCATGGCCGGCTCGGGCGCCACGCGCAGCTGCACGCCCGCCAGCTCGCGGTTGCGGCCCCACAGGGGTCGGTAGCCGAGGGTGATGCTGCCGAGGACGGATTGGACCATTCGGTGTGTTACTTCAGAAAATCAAACAAGGACATGCTCTGGATTTGCGCATACGACTTCAGCGCCGCCTGGTAGCCGGTGGTCTGGTTCTGGAAATCCGAGATGCCCTGAAGCATATCGAGATCTTCGGCCCTTGAGCGGTCCCCTTCCAACTGCACCGCCTTGGTCTGCTGGTTCGAGTCGATCACATCGGCCTGGTTCAGGTAGTCGCCGGCCAGGCCTCGAGCGGCCTGCACGGCCACATAGGCGTTGTCGAGCGAGGCCAGCGAGCCGCTGACCGAGGCCTGGGCGCTGGTGCCGCTGCTGGCGTGCTTGATGCCGGCGATGGCGCTGTCCATGACGTCGAAGATCGAGGCCTTGGGCTTGACCGTGAAGCTGTCGCCGGCCGCCGGCGTCCCGGTCAGGGTCATCTGCTGATCAGCATTGCCTGCCCCGCCAAAGGTCACGGTGCTGCCTGACATGGTCAAGCTGCCGGAGGTGGTAGGGGGGCTGGTCGACAGGTTGGTGACGGTGTAGTTGGTACCGGAGGTGAAATTGATCTGGTAGCTGTTGCCGGCCAGCACATTGGGCGAGGTGGGGAGCAGGATGGTGCCGGCGCTGGCCGTGGCGGTACCGGTGTTGCCGGACTGCGCGCTGATGGCAAAGGCGCCTGTGGTGGGCGTGACGTTGGCAAAAGCGGCCTGGCCATCGATGGTGTTGGGGATGGTCAGGTCCGTGCCGTTGGTCTGCCCGCCCAGGCCCGCAAACACCACGCCGGCCGTGGCGTTGGGTTCGATGAAGGGGGTGCTGGTGCTGCCCAGCCCGCCGAACAGGGCCTGGCCGTTGGCGTCGGTGCTGTTGGCGTAGGTGAGCAGCTGGTTGCGCAGCGTGGTCAGCTGCGAGGTGATGGTGCCCAGGTCGCTGGCGGTGTTGGCACCGTTGCCGGCCTGCACCAGCAGTTCGCGGAAGGACTGGATCGCATCGCTGGCCTGGCCGAGCACGGTTTCGGCCTGCGACATATTGTCTTTTTGCAACGACAGGGCCCGTTGCTGGATCGTCACCTGGGCTGAGCGGGTGATGGCGCGCTCGGCCTGGGCGGCGGCCGTGGGGTCGTCGCTGGGCTTGAGCACGCGCTTGCCGGCCGTCAGGTTGCCTTGCAGTTGCGTCAGGCGAGATTGGCGCCCGCCGATGTTGTTGATGGCGGATGCGTAGGCGTCGGCAGATCCGACGCGGGCGAAGAAGTTGGACATGGTGTCTGCCTTTCAGCCACTCAGTGGGTTGGGTCAGCGCATGACCTGCAACAGGGTGTCGAAAATGCTCTGGGCGGTCGACACGATCTTGGCCGAAGCCTGGTAGGCCTGCTGGTATTGAAGCAGGTGGGCGGCCTCTTCGTCCAGATTGACGCCCGAGACCGAGGTGCGCGCGGCTTCGGCGTTGGCTGCGATCGAGCCTGACACATCGGCCGCGTACTGGGCGCTTTGCGCCCGAACGCCGATCTGGGCCATCAGGCCGGCGTACAGGTCCGACATCGGCGTCTTGTCGGCCGTGACGCTGCGCGAGGACAGCCCCAGCATGGACTTGGCGTTGCCGCCGTCATTCTTTTGGATGCCCGTGGTGGGCTGCTTCACCGTGACGCTGTCGCCGGTCTGCGGCGTGCCGTTGAGGGTCAGGTTCCAGCCGTTCCAGCTGATGGGCTGGCCCGGCGTGTAGCTGGCACCCGTGGCCAGGGTGGTGCTGGTGGTGGTGTCCACCACGTTGTACTGGTTGGCACTGGTGAAGGTGATCTGCACCGTGTCGTTCAGGTTGGCGTTGTTGCTGTAGTAGCTGGCCGGACTGCCCGTCTGCAAGGCCCAGCTGGCGGGCGATGCCGGAGAGGCCGCGATCGTCTTGACAGACAGCGTGCCCTGGTTGGCCGCTGCCGGTGTGGCCACGACCGGGTTGGACACCGCCAGCGATGCGGGGGACGACAGGGCCACGCTCATGGCGCTGGCGGCCGTGTCATAGGGGCGCAGCAGGAAGGTGTCGCCGGCGGCACCACCGGCGCTGCTGGGCAGGGCATTGATGGACAGGCCGCCCACGGTGTAGGAGGGCGGTGGCCCCGCGGTGGTGACCATGCTGCTGGTGACGTCGATGGGGCCGTTGGCCGTGTTGGCAATCACTTTGGCGATGGTCGGGCTGCCGCCGGAGGGGGCCCCCAGCGTGATGGAGTAGGTGGCAACGTCCAGGGTCTGGTCGTTGGCCACATAGGCGCCCAGTGCCGCCGCAGGCGCGCTGTTGTTGGCGCCCGCGATGGCGGTCATGGTGATCGGGGCAAACAAGGCCTTGCCGGTGTTGCCGTTCAGGTCCACACCGGCAAAGTGCTGCTCGTTCATGTCGGTGGTCACCGCCACTGCCATGCGACCCAGCAGGTTGCGCGCCTCCGCCAGGTCGGTGTTGTGGAAGCGCAGCAGGCCCACGGCCTCGCCACCGCCCAGGGTGTTCTCGTCGACCTCGGTGGTCTGACCGTTGCCAGCCTGGGTGATCTTGAGCTTGAGTGTGTTGCCATCGCCCGGGAATTCATTGGGCTGGGTGAAGTTCACCGTCGCGGCCTGGGCCCCCAGTACCAGGGGCTGGTTGGCCAGGAAGATGCTGAGGGTGCCGTCGTTCACCTTGACGGTGGTGGTCTGCACCTTCTGGTTGAGCTGGGTGAGCAGGTTGTCGCGCTTGTCCAGCAGGTCGTTGGGCGGCTGGCCCGAGCTTTGGGCGAAGGAGATCTGCGCGTTCAGGCTGGCCAGCTGCTGAGCCAGCGAGTTGATCACGGTCTGGTCATCCTTGAGCTGCAGCTGGGTGTTCTGCTGCAGGTCGCTGAGCTGGGTGCTGGCGCTCTGGAAGCGCGAAGCCATTTCCTGGGCCTGGGTGATGGCCACGGTGCGGGCAGTCAGGTCGGTGGGCGCGTTGGCCACGTCAGAGAAGGCGTTGATCGTGTTGTTGATGGCCTGCCCGAGGCCATTGGTGCCACCCAGGAAGATGTTCTCCATCTGCGACACCTTGTCGGCCCGTGCGGCGTCCAGCGACTTGATGGAGGCGGTGGCGGTGGCCTGCTTGGTCAGGAACTCGTCGTACACACGCTGCACGGTCGAGACTTCGACGCCCTTGCCGATGTAGCCGCTGCCGGTGAAGTCGCCTTGCACCGCGCTCATCACCGCGGTCTGGCGTGAGTAGCCGGCCGTGTTGACGTTGGAGATGTTGTTGCCGGTGACCTGCAGGGCCACCTGGTTGGACATCAGGGCGCGTGCGCCCAGGTTGAGCAGGCCGCCACTCATGCGACACCTCGCCAGGGTTGGTTGCGCTGCAGTTGCTGCGTGGTGTTGATGGCCTTGCTGAGCTTGCTGGCGTAGGACGGATCGGTGGCGTAGCCGGCGCGCTGCAGTTCGTTGGCAAAGGCGACCACCGAGCCGGTCTGCTGGCGGGCGTTGGCGTAGCGCGGGCTCTGGTTGATCAGCTTCGCGTAGTCCTGGAACGATTGCTCGTAATTGTCGTAGGCGCGGAACTTGGCGGTGGTCTTGCGGGCCTCGCCGTTCACGTACTCGGTGGTGGTCACGGTGGCCACTTTGCCGGTCCAGCCCGGCCCGGCCTTGATGCCGAACAGGTTGTACGAGGGGCTGCCGTTGGCGTTCTTGATCTCGTGCTTGCCCCAGCCGGTCTCGTGGCCGGCCTGGCCCAGCATGTAGCTGGCCGGAATGCCGCTTTGCTGCTCCACCTTGGCGGCGGCACCCTGCAGGCGTTGCACGAAGGCGGCCTGGCTGGCGGTGGTCTTGACCGGGGTCGTTGACGTGGCCGAGGCCGGGGCGGCGCCCTGCGACTTGCCGGGCAGCACGCCGCTCATGCGGTTGCCCAGCGACAGCGTGCTGGGGGTCTCGAAGGCCGGGGTTTCGGGCACGCCCATCTGGCGCGACAACTGCTTGGCAATCAGGTCGGACAGGCCGCCGGGCTTGCCCGACATTTGCACCGAGAACTGCTGGTCGAGCATGTCGGTGCCCATGTTCTCCTGGGCGCTGTCGAGCATGCCTGACTTCATCGTGGCCTCGCGCATGCTCTTGAGCATCTCTCGCATGAACAGCGATTCGAACTGCTTGGCCGCCTCCTGGATCGCGGCAGGATCTTTTTGCCCGGCCTGGAGCTTGAGGTTGTCGAGCGACCTCGAGTCCGTGGCGAGCTGGTTGTTGACCAGCGGCGAGAGTGCCATGTCAGATCACCTCCAGCTCCGCGTTCAGGGCCCCTGCGGCCTTGATGGCTTGCAAAATGGCCAGCAGGTCCTGCGGGGTGGCGCCCAACGCGTTGAGGGCGCGCACCACATCGGCCAGTTGCGGCGAGGCCGGCAGGTTCATGATGATGCCCGGATCCTGCTTGATCTGGATATCGGCTTTCTGGGCCACCACGGTCTGGCCGCCCGACAGGGCATTGGGCTGGCTGATCACCGGGGTCGAGCTGATGGTGACCGACAGGTTGCCGTGCGCGATGGCGCAAGGGCCCAGGGTCACGGCCTGGTTGAGCACGATGGAGCCGGTGCGCGTGTTCATCACCACCTTGGCGGCGGGCACCATGGATTCGATCGACAGCTCTTCCAGATCGGCGATGAAGTTCACCCGGGCATTGGGGTCGTTGGGCGCCTTGACCTGCACGGTGCGGCCGTCCAGGGCGCGGGCGATGCCATTGCCCAGCTTGTTGTTGATGGCCGCGGCCACGTGGCGGGCGGTCTGGAAGTCGGAGGCGTTCAGGCCCAGGCTGATGGTGTCGCCATCCTGCAGCGGGGTGGGCACCGAGCGTTCGACCTGGGCGCCGCCCGGGATGCGACCCGCGCTCAGGTGGTTGATCTGCACTTTGCTGCCGCCGGCCGAGGCGCCAGCGCCGCCCACCACCAGGTTGCCCTGGGCCAGGGCGTAGATCTCGCCGTCCACACCGCGCAGCGGGGTGGTGACCAGGGTGCCGCCCTTGAGCGACTTGGCGTTGCCGATGGAAGAGACGTTGATGTCAATGGTCTGGCCGGGCTGGGCAAAGGCCGGCAGCTGGGCGGTGACGATCACCGCGGCCACGTTCTTGAGTTGCAACTGGGCCGAGCCGGCGGGCAGGGTGATGCCCAGTTGCTGCATGTAGTTGGACAGGCTCTGGGTGGTGTAGGGCATCTGGGTGGTCTGGTCACCCGTGCCATCCAGCCCCACCACCAGGCCATAGCCGGTCAGCGAGTTGCTGCGCACGCCCTGGATGGCCGCCACTTCCTTGATGCGCACCGCCTGGGCGGGCAGGCCGGTCAGGGCCAGGGCGATCAGAACCAGGGTCGCCAAGCCGCGGACCCAGGGGCGGGCGTCTGGCCTGGCGCTTGTGAATGCGAGCATGGAGTTCATGCTTCACATTCTGGGAGCTTTCAGAACGGGCTAAGCGTCGAAAAGAATCGGGACAACCAGCCAATTGTCTGGGCTTCGTCGGCGCCGCCGCGGCCCCGCGAGTGGATGCGCACATTGGCCACCTGGGTGGAGGCCACGATGGAGCCCGGCTGCAGCGAGCGCGGATCGACCGTGCCCGAGAACTTCATCACGTCGACCGTCTGGTTCAGGCCGATCTGCTTTTCGCCACTGACCACCAGGTGGCCGTTGGGCAGCACGTCGATGACGGTGGTGGTGATGGTGCCGGTGAAGGTGTTGGCGGCTTCGACATCGCCCTTGCCGGAGAAGGTGTTGTCGGTGGTGGCGCCCAGGTTGAGCTTGCCGGCCGTGGAACTGGACAGGAACGGGAAGGCCGAGATTCCCGACGAGGTGTTGGACTTGCGCGCCGTGTCGGTGGACACCTTGGTGCTGGCCGTCACGCTCTCGACGATCTGGACGGTGACCACATCGCCCACCAGACGGGCGCGCCGGTCTTCGAAGGCGGGGCGGTAGGCCGAGGTGCGGAACAGGCTGCCGGCCGAGGCGGGTGCCGCGTGGGCCATGGGGGCCAGGTCGGGTGGGGTGGTGGGCAGCACATCGACCTTGGGCACGGGCGCCAGGGTTTCGCAGGCGGTGCACAGGGCGGCCACGCAGGCGAGCAGGGTCAGGCGCAGGGTGGGCCGGCGGGCCAGGGCGGAAAGGGGGGTGTTCATGGCAGTCCTTCAGGCGGGGCAGAGGGCTTGGCGCAGGCTCAGACTCAGATCTGGCTGAGCTTTTGCAGCATCTGGTCGGTGGTCTGCACCGCCTTGGAGTTCATTTCGTAGGCGCGCTGGGTCTGGATCATGTTGACCAGCTCTTGCACGATGTTCACGTTCGAGGTTTCGACAAAGCCCTGCATCACGGTGCCCAGGCCGTTGGCGCCCGGGGTGCCGGTGGCGGGCTGGCCCGAGGCGGCCGTCTCGGCATACAGGTTGCCGCCCTTGGGCTCCAGGCCGGCGGGGTTGACGAAGTTGGCCAGGGCAATGGTGCCCATGGGTTGGGGCGCCGTGTTGCCGGGGATGGTGGCGGTGACCACGCCGTCGGCGCTGATGGACACGCTTTGGGCTGTGGCCGGGATGGTGATGCCGTTGGCGATGGGCAGGCCGGCCGAGGTGACCAGGCGGCCTTGCGAATCCAGCTGGAACGAGCCGTCTCGCGTGTAGCCGATGGTGCCGTCGGGCATGGTGACCTGGAAGAAGCCATTGCCCTTGACGGCCACATCGAGCGAATTGCCCGACTGCTGCATGCTGCCCTGGGCAAAGGAGCGGGCGGTGGCCACGGTGCGCACCCCCAGGCCGACTTGCAGGCCGGTGGGCAGTTGCGATTGTTCGGTGCTGTTGGAGCCGACCTGGCGCAGGTTCTGGTACATCAGGTCTTCGAACACGGCGTTGGCGCGCTTGAAACCGTTGGTGGAGACGTTGGCCAGGTTGTTGGAAATCACGTCCAGCTGGGTTTGCTGGGCTTCCATGCCGGTCTTTGAAATCCAGAGCGAATTGATCATGAGGGTTCTCCTGGTGCGCTGTCGGCTCAACCTTGCACGTTGAGCAACTGGCTGGCGGCCTTGTCGTTGCTCTCTGCACTGGTCAGCAATTTCATGTTGTTTTCGAACTGGCGGGCGGCCTGGATCAGGCCGACCATGGCTTCGACCGAGTTCACGTTGGAGCCTTCGAGGGCGCCGGTCTGCAGTTTGGCGGTGGCGTCGGCGTTCAGCGGGTTGCCGGAGGCGGCACGGAACAGGCCGTCCGCGCCGCGGCGCAAGGGGTCGTCCGCCGTGGGCGTGACCAGCTTGAGCCGACCCAGGGTGTTGGGCGGCTGTCCGGCGGTCTTGGCCGAGATGGTGCCGTCGTTGCCGATTGACAGTTCGGCATTCGGCGGTACGTCGATGGGGGCCCCCCCGTCTGACAGGATGGGCAGGCCGGCGGTGTTGACCAGGGTGCCGGTGGACGAGATCTGCATGGCGCCGTTGCGCGTGTAGGCCTCGGTGCCATCGAGCCCTTGAACCGAGAACCATGAGTTGCCCTGGGTCATGGCATCCATGGTGTTGTTGGTGCGCTGGGCTGGGCCGGCGCTGTTCTTGTAACCGGTGGTGGTTTCCAGGGCGAACACCCGGGTGCTGGCCCCCGAACCTTCCAGAGGCACCGAGCGGTACGCCGTCATCTCGGCCCGAAAGCCGTTGGTGGAGGCGTTGGCCAGGTTGTTGGACAGCACGCTGGTCAACTGCGTGGCCGCGTTGGCGCCCGTCATCGCGGTGTAGATCAAACGGTCCATGGTGGGCTCTCAGGGGGGCGGGGTGGCAGCGCTGACGTCAGGATCAGCGCAGGTTGACCAGGGTGTTCATGATCTGGTCTTCGGTCTTGATGGTCTGGGCGTTGGCCTGGTACGAGCGCTGCGCCGTCATCATGTTGACCAGCTCCTGGGTCAGGTCGACGTTGGACTCTTCCAGGGCGCCGGCCTGCAGGGCACCGAAGTTGCCACTGCCAGGGGTGCCCTGGGTGGGTGGGCCGGAGGCGAAGGTTTCCTTCCAGTCGCCGCCATTGACCTGCATCAGGCCCTGGTTGTTGCGGAAGCTGGCCAGGGCCAGTTGACCGGCCGACTGGGTGGTGCCGTTGGAATAGCTGGCCGTCAGGGTGCCGTCGGCACCGATCTTCACGCCCGTGAGCTTGCCGTCGGCATAGCCGGTCTGGGCCACGTTGTTGGTGGCGAAAGCCGAGGCGAACTGGGTGGTGCCCGTCAGATCCAGGGTGAACTGCACCTGGTTGGCCCCATCGGCCGGGGTGGCCGGGCCGCTGATGGCGATCTGGCCGTTGCCCGCCACCGTGGTGTCCAGCGCGCCGCTGGCGGTGAACTTCAGGGTGGCCGGGGTGGCGGCGGTGATCGCGCCGGTGTCGGTCTTGGTGTAGACGTTCCAGGTGCCGGCCGTGGCGGTCTTCTGGAAGTAGACGGAGACCGGCACCGTGTTGCCCAGCGAGTCGTAGGCATTGAAGGTGGTGCTGTACTGGCCCAGCAGGGGGTCGGCTGCGGTCAGCGTGGTGTCCACCGTGGCGTTGGCCGGCAGGTTGAACTTGGCCGTGGCGCCGTAGGTGGTGGGCGAGGTGCTGGTGTCGTCGGCCGTGGCCTTGGCTGCGATCGAGCCTGAGGTGGGCAGGGTCAGCGGGGTGGGGCTGGTGCTCAGGGGCTTGCCGGTGGTGGGGTTGGTCTGGTAGCCCAGCACCTTGGCACCGTTGTTGGTGACGATGTAGCCGTTCTTGTCGAGTTTGAAGTTGCCGGCCCGCGTATAGCCGGCAGAACCATCGGCCTCCTGCAACTGGAAGAAACCATTGCCGTTGATGGCGGCATCGAGGTTGTTGCCGGTGATGTTCAGCGTGCCCTGCGAGAACTGCTGCGACACGGCGCCCACGGTGACGCCGATGCCTGCGTTGTCGCCGCCCGACACCCCGATGGCCGAAGAGACAAGCTCCGAAAATTCGGCGCGCGAGGCCTTCATGCCGTAGGTGTTGGCGTTGGCGATGTTGTTGCCGATGACGTCAAGGCCCTTGGAAGAGGCGTTGAGTCCCGAGAGTCCTGCTTGAAAGCCCATGTTGTGCTCCTTGGATGCGAGAGGGGGGACGTGGATCAATAGACCGAAACGATCTTGTCGTAGCTCACCGTGCCGCCGTTTTGCAGCGAGATGGCCAGGGCGCCGTTGCTGGTGCCCACTGAGCTGACCACGTCGTGCGAGTAGGTGGTGGGGGTGACGCTGGCGCTGCCGTTCTTGGCCGTGACCGAGAACTTCAACGGACCGGTGCCCTTGTAGGAAGAGGCATCCCAGGTCACGTCGTGGCGACCGGCGCTCTGGGTGCCCATGGGCACCGTGGCCACCAGCGAGCCACTGGCGTCGGTGATCTGCACTTTCACATCGGCGGCATTGCTGGGCAGATCGAAGGTGCCGGTGGCGGTGGCCTTGCCTGCGCTTGTGCCTGTGCCGGCGGTGATCGTCATGGTGTCGCCTGCCGTGAGCACCTCATGGCCGATCAGGCCACCCCCCTGCATCAGCTGCATGGACGAGAACTGGCTGGCCATGGTCTGCATGGTGGTGTTGAGCTGCTGGATGCCGGTGACGGTGTTGATCTGTGCGATCTGCGAGGTCATCTGGGCGTTGTCCACCGGGTTCATCGGGTCCTGGTGGGTCATCTGGGCCACCAGCAGCTTCAGGAAGCGGTCTTGCTGGTCGGCCGCGCTGGTGGTGTTGATGCCATTGGCACTGGTGCTGCTCGACGTTCCGCTGGTGGCCTTGGCCCCGGTGCTGGTGGCGTACGAGTAGCCGTTGGTGGCGTCAAAGGAGATGGTCATGGTGAAAGTCCTGTTGGCCGGTGTTTAGGAACCCATTTGCAGGGTCTTGAGCAGCAATGACTTGGCGGTGTTCATCACTTCCACGTTGTTCTGGTAGCCGCGCGAGGCCGAGATCATGTTGACCATCTCTTCCACCGGGTTCACGTTGGAGTGCGCGACAAAGCCCTCGGCATCGGCCATCGGGTGGTAGGGGTCGAAATCCTTGCGGCCCGGGGTGTTGTTTTCGGTGATGGAGGTGACCTTGACCCCGGCGGTGGTGCCGTTGTCGGCCATGGGCACGGTCTGGAACACCACCTGTCTGGCCTTGTAGGTCTGGCCATCGGGTCCGGCCACGGCATCGGCGTTGGCCAGGTTGCTGGCCACCACGTTGAGGCGCTGCGACTGCGCGCTGATGGCGCTGCCGGAGACGTTGAAGATCGAGAACATCGACATGGTGGTCTTTCCTGTTCAGTTCAGCCGTTCACTGGCCCTGGATGGCGCTCAGAATGGTCTTGGTGTAGCCATTGATGAAACGCAGCGTGGCCTCGTAGCGGACCGAGTTGTCGACAAAGTTGGCGCGTTCGCGGTCCAGGTCCACCGTGTTGTTGTCCATGGCGGGTTGCGAGGCCACGGTGTATCCCTGTTGCAGCGAGGTGGTCGACAACACAGGCAGCGGGATGTGCCCGGGCTGGCTCATGCCGGCCGCGGCGGCGGCGCTGCCGGCACTGGCTGCGGCGTCGCCCGACGGGCTCATCTTCAGCGTCAGGTCCGACATGGCGTTGATGTCACGCATGGCATCGGCGAACTTGAAGTCACGGGCCACGTAGCCGGGGGTGTCCGCGTTGGCGATGTTGCTCGCGATCGTCCGTTGACGTTCGGAGCGCAGGGACAGTGCCTTGGCCTGAAAGTCGATGGGTTGGGTGATCTTGTTGAGCATGTCGGGTCTCGCGGGGTTGGCGGTCTGGGTGGCGGTGGGTTCTCCGGGTTGCTGTCGATTATGGAAATCCGGCCTGTTGCCGATCAGCCGATGAAGCCGCGGAAAGGCCTGTTGTTTGATCGATCCGTGCCGGGGCCGCGCCCTACAGTTGCCGTGTCAAAAGGCCGTCAGGCCGTGTCCGGAGAACGCCATGAACCCATCCCCAGCCCTCAGCCCCCGAGTCACCCGCAGCTGTCTGCAACGGCTGGCCGCCTGTGTGCTGCCCCTGGCCGGCCTGCTGCTGGGGGCCTGGAGTGCCCCGGCCGGGGCGCAGGCCAATCTGGACAGCGAGGCCACCCGCCTGACCCAGCAATGGATCGACCAGGAACTGGCGCGCAGCCAGTCCACCCAGGCCATGCCTTTGCGCATGGAGGTGGTGGTGGGCTCGCTCGATGAACGTCTGCGCCTGGCGCCCTGCGCCAAGGTGGAGCCCTATCTGCCGGCGGGGCAGCGCCTGTGGGGGCGAACCCGCCTGGGTTTGCGCTGCACCGATGGGGCTGTGCGCTGGAATGTGTTCCTGCCGGTGCAGGTCAAGGCTTACGGGCCGGGCTGGGTTCTCAAGGGCAATGTGGCTTCGGGCGCCGTGCTCAACCCCGGTGACGCGATGGAGGCTGAGGTCGACTGGGCGGCCGAGAACGCCGCCATCGTGTCCGACCCTGCGCAGTGGGTGGGTCAGGTGGCTGCTCGCATGCTGCTGCCAGGGCAGGCGTTGCGCCAGTCCATGGTCAAGCCGCCGCAGGCCTTCGCTGCGGGCACCCAGGTGCGCGTGGTGGCCCAAGGCCCGGGGTTTCAGGTCACGGCCGATGGCCAGGCCCTGGGTGCAGGGGTGGTGGGGCAGTTGGTCCGCGTTCGCATGGAGAACGGCCGTATCATGAATGGCACGGTGTTGGATCGAAACACCGTTCAGGTTGAGATCTGAAGGTCTTCTGCACTCTTTTTTCAGGCGATTTTGACAATTGGGCTAAAGTTTCTCTGCCGCAGGTCGAAGAAAAGGCCACGGTACTCCATCAATAGGGGTCTTGGAGAGAACGATGAAAATTGGTCAAACGCCAGACATCCCTGTTGCACTCACATCAACAGGGACGCAAGTCACAGGTCAGGGGTCGGCGGCCCCTCCGGTCAAGAAGCCCAGCAACTCGACCACGGGAACCTCGGTTTCGGTGTCCAGCCTGGCTCAGACACTGGGGTCGGGTTCGACCGACGGTGACATCGACATGGACAAGGTCAACGCAGTGCGCTCGGCCATCGACAACGGCACCTACAAGGTGAACGCCGGTGCGATCGCAGACAAACTGTTGTCCAACGCGCAGGAAGTCCTGCAGCGTGGAGCTTCTCAGTAAGCACATGCTTACTTAACTTGAATTGGAATCGCGGTGACGAATCGGCTTGCGTTTGACGCCTTGCTCTCCGGTGTGGAGGTGCAGCTGGACGCGATCGCCCAAGCCTTGGGTGGGCAAGACCCTGATCAGCTGGAGGCCAGTTCGCAGGCCTTGCGTGATGTCACCCTGCAGTTGACCCGGATTGCTCTGCCCACGGCGCAGGACAGAAGCCCGGAGCTGAACCAGCGCATGCAAGCCATCAGCGCTCGATTGGCCGTGCTGCGGGAGAGTCTGCAGCGTTTGGCGGTGCATGCAGAACGGGCTGTGACCACGCTGCTGCCCCGTGCGGGCGACGGGGCCACCTACGGCAAATCCCTGGGTCGGGGCCCTGCGGGCCTGACCAAAGCCTATAAATCCTGAGAATTCGATGACGCGCGGGCTGTTGTGAGCCCGCTCAGGCCAGGCCTGATGCGTCGTTGCGCCACGCGCGTGGCCTGAAAGAGGGCTGGGTGCCGCCTCAGTGGCTGCGCATCTTGGCGCGCAGCCGGGCGATCGACTGGCTGTGCAACTGGCACACGCGCGATTCGGTGATGCCCAGCACGGCGGCGATTTCCTTGAGGTTCATGTCCTGCTCGTAGTACATGCTCATGATGTACTGCTCGCGCTCGGGCAGGCCTTCGATGGCGCTGACCAGGGACTGGCGCAGGCGCTGGTTGCGCAGCAGTTCAAGCGGGTTGGCGTCTTCGTCGGCCACGTGGCGGTCGAGAAAGCTGTCGTCGTCGTCGTGTCCGCCGGTCATGTCTTCGATGTAGACCAACTGCGTGCCACGCACCTTGCCGAGCAGGCTCTGGTAGTCGCCCAGGCTCATGTCAAGCTCGGCGGCGATTTCGGATTCGATCGGGCTGCGGCCCAGCTTCTGCTCCAGCCGGTGCACGGCGTGCTCGATGTCCTTCTGGCTTTTGCGCGAACCGCGCGACATCCAGTCGCCTTCGCGCAGCTCATCGAGCATGGCGCCGCGGATGCGCTGGGTGGCAAAGGTCTCGAACTGCACGCCCTGGCTGGCCTGGTAGCGTGTCAGGGCCTCGGTCAGACCGATCATGCCAACCTGGATCAGGTCGTCCACCTCCACGTTGGGGGGCAGCTTGGCAATCATGTGGTGCGCCAGTCGGCGCACCAGGGGCACGTACTGCTTGAGCAGGGCGTCCCGGTTGAGCTGACCTTTTGCCGTGTACATCAGTGGCTCCGAACCAATTGAACCTCTTCGTCTGCGGGGCGGTGAAGCAGGGAGGCCGGGGCTGCGCCAAGGGGAATCGCATTCTCCATCAGTCGCAGGGCCAGCATCTGGATGTCGCGCCCTGCCACCTCATCGTCAGTGAAAGACTTTACTGTCATTGAATCGAGGTAGCAACCCATGTGACGGGTGAAGCAATTCTGCAGTGTTTTGCGGGCCTGCAAGGCGCGCATCACCATGTTTTGTGTGGGTTCCGTCACCATGACGGCCACCGACGGCATCAGCAAGGCCTGCTCCATCAACACTTTCATCGCCTGGTAGGCGCTGAGCATGTGGCGCGGCTCGGGGGCGACGGGCACCAGGGGGCGCACGCCCGTGCTGGCCAGCGCCGGGCCCAGCCGGGCGGCGCTGCCATAGACCAGCAGCATGCCGAAGGGGCTGAAGTGCTCGCCCAGGCTTGCGCGAGCGTGGGCATCGAGCTGGCCGCTGCGCGTCAGCTCATGCCAGCCCAGGGCTGCGGGCACGATGGTCCAGGGCAGTTCCAGGTCGGCCACTTCAGAGGGGCTGCACTGGTCGACGAGGATCTGCTGCAGGCCCGGTGCCTCTTCGGTTTCGAGGCTGTCCGTGTCCAGCACCGCCACCGACAGGCCTTGTTCGACGAAGCCCTGGCAGAGCTGCCACAGCAGCCGCAGTTCGGCCTCGCCGCTGCTGTGCCGGATCACCGGGACCAGACGCAGCACCGGCTGGGGCATCTGCCGGCGCAGGCCGGCGCTTTGGTCAAGACCCGCTTCAAACATGGGCACTCTCCGAAACGGCCATGTTGCTGTTCGAGAAGAAGTAGTTCAGGTCGACGGCCTTGGGGTCGAAGGCCGACTTGCCCGGGGTGCGCATGGAGGCGCGCACCAGCTTGCCGGCGTCGGCGGCTTCCCAGTCTTCAGGCACGCGCTGGCCATTGGTGACCCCGCGCAGCACCACCTGGTGGCGGATCAGGGCGTCGAGCGCCGGGCCCAGTTTCACGGCCTCGTCCACCTTCGAGAGAATGGTCTGTTGCACGCCGGTGGTCTTGAAGCACGACAGGGTGTCATCGATGGTGTCGCCGTGGCTGCCGGCGTTGACCACCAGCAGCTTCTGGATGCCGGGCAGATCGAGCACGTCGAGCATCTCGCGCTTGCGCGGATCGCGCGGGGCCAGGCCGGTGGTGTCGATCAGCACCATCTTCTTGTTGCCCAGCAGGCCCAGCAGGTCTTGCAGAGCGGCGCGGTCGTGGGCCAGGTGGGCCACCACGCCGAGCATGCGGCCGTAGGTGCGCAGCTGTTCGTGTGCGGCGATGCGGTAGGTGTCGAGCGTGATCAGGCCCACGCTGCCGGGGCCATGCACACGGGCGCACAGGGCGGCCAGCTTGGCGGCGGTGGTGGTCTTGCCCACACCGGTGGCGCCCACCAGGGCAAAGATGCCGCCTTCTTCGTACAGCGGGTAGCTGTCGGCGTCGGTCTTGAGGTTGCGCTCCAGCACCTCCATCAGCCAGCGCACGGCTTCAGCCGGGCCGGTCTCGGCGGGCAGGCGCTCCAGGATGGCACGGGCCAGGGCGGGCGAGTAGCCGGCGCGGATCATCTTGAGCATCAGGTTGGACTGGATCGGGTCCTGCTTGGCCTGGCCCAGCCAGGCCAGGGTGTTGAAGCGCTCTTCGATCAGCTCCTTCATGGCCTGCAGCTCGTTGACGATGCCTTGCTGGTTCACGGCCGGGGCTGCGGCCTGGGCCACCGGGGCCTTGGCACGGGACGGGGTGACGTCTTCGAACACCGGACGGGTGACGGCGGGGCGCGGGGCCGGGGCCTTCTTGAAGGCGATCGGCTGGATGTCCTTGGGGGCCGGGGCGGGCATCTCGCGCTGGGTGCGCGGGGCCATGGGGGCATTGTCTTCGGCGGCCATGGCCTCCTGACGACGGCGCAGCATGCGTTCGCGCACATAGTCCTGGAAGGACAGGGTGCTCATGGCCAGTTCGGCGGTGTCTTCGCGCACGCCGCGCGGGCCCAGCTCGGGCGGGTTCATGGTCGCCAGCTTGCGGCTCAGGCTGGAGCCGGGCACCTGGGTCAGGCCGTGGCCTTGCGAGGGGCCGCCTTCGGTGTGCTGTTCCAGGGCCGACAGGGCGTCTTCGCCGGTGGCCATCACCTCGACGCCATTGGCGGTGGGGCGGTTGGACAGGATCAGCGTGCCCTCACCAAAAGCCATTCGTGCCTTGGCCAGTGCTTCGCGGGACGTTGCGGCGTGAAAGCGCTTGATGTTCATGATGCGGCACCTCTCAGGATGGGACCAATGCGGATCGTGTGTGTTTCAGGGATTTCGCTGTGCGCCAGGACTTGCATGCGGGGCGCCAGTCGGCGCACCAGGCGAGCCATCGCACCGCGGATCTGATCGGGGACCAGCAAGCAGGCGGGCAGGCCCATTTCTTCTTGCTTGTTGGCGATTTCGGCGGCGCTGCGGGTCAGCGCGTCGGCCACGCCCGGGTCGAGGGCGGTGCCGTTGTTGTTGCCCAGGGCCTGCACCAGCAGGCGCTCCAGGCCGGGTTCGATGGCGATGACGTTGAGTTCACGCGCCGGGCCATAGATCTGTTGCACGATGGCCGGCGACAGGGCAATGCGCACGCGGCGGGCCAGCTCGACCGGGTCGGTGATGGTGCCGGCGTACTCGGCCAGGGTTTCGATGATGGTGCGGATGTCCCGGATGTGCACAGCCTCTTCCAGCAGCAGCTGCAGCACTTTCTGGAAGTTGGCGATGGTGACCATTTTGGGGACGACTTCTTCAATCAGTTTCGGGGCCAGTTTGCCCACATGCTCGACCAGTTGCTGGGTCTCCGTGCGGCTCAACAACCTGGCGGCCTGTGTTTGCATCAAGTGTGACAAATGAGTGGCCACCACGGTTTCTGAATCAACCACGGTAAAACCGGCCATTTGCGCCGCTTCCTTCTGGCGATCGTCGATCCAGTGTGCTGGGAGGCCAAAGGCCGGGTCGGTGGTGGCGGTGCCGATCAAGGGGGTGGTGATGCCGCCCGGGTTGATGGCCAGGAACATGCCGGGGAAGGCTTCGCCTTCGCCCACCATCACGCCGCGCAGGGTGATGCGGTAGGCGCTGGGCTTGAGTTCGAGGTTGTCGCGCACGTGCACGGCCGGGGGCAGAAAGCCCACTTCCTGGGCGAACTTGCGGCGCACGCCCTTGATGCGGGTCAGCAGGTCGCCCTGGCGCTTCTTGTCCACCAGGGAGATCAGGCGGTAACCCAGCTCCAGCCCCAGCAGGTCGATGGGCTGCAGATCGTCCCAGCTGGCCTCGCCATCGTTGGTGGCGGGTGGCGGGGGCGGGGGCACGTTCTTTTCGCGCTCCAGTCGGCGCGACAGGCGCCAGGCGCCGTAGCCGATGGCCGAGCCCATGCTGAGAAACACCACATGGGGCATGCCCGGCACGATGCCCAGCAGCATCAGGATGGCGGCGGTGATGCCCAGCACACGGGGCGAGCCCAGCATCTGGCTCATGATCTGATTGCTGACGTCGTGTTCCTTGCCCACACGCGAGACCACCATGGCTGCGGCCACCGAGATCAGCAGGCCCGGGATCTGCGCCACCAGCGCATCACCGACGGCCAGCAGGATGTACGAATTGGCAGCCTGGCCGGCGCTCAGGTCGTGCTGCACCATGCCGACCGTGAAACCCCCGACGATGTTGATCAGCAGGATCAGGATGCCTGCCATGGCGTCGCCACGCACAAACTTGGAGGCACCGTCCATGGCGCCGAAGAAGTTGGCTTCTTCGCCCACTTCGAGGCGGCGGCGGCGCGCTTCGGCTTCGTCGATCAGGCCGGCATTGAGGTCGGCGTCCACCGCCATCTGCTTGCCGGGCATGGCGTCCAGGGTGAAGCGGGCCGACACTTCGGCAATCCGCTCGGCACCCTTGGTCACCACCACGAAGTTGATCACCACCAGGATGGCAAACACGATCAGACCGACCGCAAAGTTGCCGCCGATCAGGAAGTGGCCAAAGGCCTCGATCACGGCGCCGGCCGCGCCTGCACCGGTGTGGCCCTCCAGCAGCACCACCCGGGTGGAGGCCACGTTGAGCGACAGGCGCATCAGCGTGGTCAGCAGCAGCACCGAGGGGAAGGCCATGAAGTCGAGCGGGCGCACCATGTAGGCCGCCACCATCATCACCATCAGCGCCACCGCGATGTTCAGCGTGAAGAAGGTGTCCAGCAGCCAGGCCGGCATGGGCAACACCATCATCGACAGGATCATCACCACCAGCAGCGGGGCCGACAGGCCCTGGATCAGGTGGGCGTGCGGGCCCAGGCGTTGTTGCAGGTTTTTGAGCAGTTCGTTCATGCGTCAGCTCCGGCCCGGGTGGGCTTGTTGAGCGGATCGAGTTCAGGCGGCACGTGCGGATCGGGCTGCTGAGGCATCGGGCCCTGGCCCCGCATGGCGGCCTTGAGGCGGTAGACATAGGCCAGCACCTGGGCCACGGCGGCATACAGGCTGGAGGGGATGGTCTGGTCCAGCTCGGCATGGGCGTACAGGGCGCGCGCCAGCATGGGCGACTGCAGCACCGGCACCGAGTGGCTGTTGGCCACTTCGCGGATCTTGAAGGCCAGCAGGTCGGCACCCTTGGCGATCACTTGCGGTGCGGCCATGGTGGCTTCGTCGTACTTCAGGGCCACGGCAAAGTGGGTCGGGTTCATCACCACGAAGTCGGCCTTGGGTACGTTGGAGATGCTGCGGCGATGCGATATTTCGCGTTGCTTGGCGCGCAGCTTGCTCTTGACCTGGGGGTTGCCCTCGGCGTCCTTGTTTTCGCGCTTGACTTCGTCGTGCGACATCTTCAGCTTGTCCATGAAGAAGTGCTTTTGCAGCGGGACATCGATCACGGCCGCGGCGAACACGATCAGCAGCAGCAGCGACAGGCCCTTGACGATCCAGTTGACCAGGTGCATCACGGCGGCGGCGGAGGGTTGCATCAGCAAAGAGGCGATTTCCTGGAAGCTGTTGGACAGGTAGTGCCAGCCGGTCCAGCCCATGATGGTCGACAGCAGCGTCAGCTTGAGGATGTTGACGACCTGCTGTTTGGAGAAGAGGTTGCCCATGCCCGAGATCGGGTTGAGGCGGCTCAGGTCGGGCATCATGGGCTTGAAGCTCATGACCCAGCCGCCCGAGGCCACTTCACTGGCGATGGCTGCACAGGCGATGACAGCCGCAAACAAGAGCGATGCCCCGACAGCGATGGCCGTCATGTGCTGCAGCTGGTTGATCATGTTGGCCGGCCGCAGCAGGGTCTCGGCATTGAAGGTCAGTTGCTGGATCAGGGCCTGCTTGAGGTGTTGCACCAGCGGAGGGGTCATGACCCACAGGGCGGCGGCACCGGCACCCAACACCACCATGTGGGACAGGTCCTTGGAGCGCGAGGCCTGACCATCACCACGCGCTTGGCTGAGCTTGCGCTGGGAGGCGGGTAGGGGGCGGTCTTGGTTGTCCATGGTGACGGTACGAGGCTGTAACCGTCATTCTGAAAGCCCGCAGAAAAATCTAAAGTCTGAAAAGCAGGGACATTCTGGCTTGTTCCCTGCAGGGCGGGCTGCTGTTCGTGCCCGTGGCTTTGGCTGGCAAAAATGACACCCCCGCTCACCGGGGGTGGCCCTGTGTCCGGCGGGCCCCTGAAAGTTCAGAAGCCCAGGCTGGCCAGCAGATCGTCTACCTGCGATTGGTCGGTGACGATGTCGGCTGTGTGCTCGGGGTCGACCACCGGCCCGGCCAGATGTTCACGCGGCGCAGCGACCGGTGTTTGCAGGGCCACCGAGTTGGGGGCTGTCTGTATCACCAGTTGCACCAATTGCTCTTCGATGGTGGCCGCCAGGCTGACCACGCGGGCAATCACCTGTCCGGTCAGATCGTGAAAGTCCTGGGCCATCATGATTTCGGTCAGATGGCTGTCGGCTACACGGGTGCGCTTTTCCACATCCGCCAGGTAGTTGAGCAGGCGCCCGCTGGCCACGGCCCGAACCGGGTCCTTGATCAGGGCGGCCTTCACGGCCTGGGTATCGCTGGCCAGCTCATCCTGTTCGCTCTTGGCCAGCTCCACCCGGTTGAGCACCTTTTCGGCGGCCTCACCGGTGAGGCGGGCGATGTAAGGCAGTCGGCTTTTGGCGTCCGGCAGTTCACCCATGGTGCCCCGCAGGCGCTCGGTGTAACCCAACTCGTTGAGCGCGTTGTGCAGCTGCCGGGTCAGGTGGCCGATTTTTTGATGGACGTCTGTGACGTCGCCATGGCTCGCAGACTGGGTGGAGTCGCTGGTATCCATGGTGATCTCACAGGCCCATTTTCTTGAGGATGTTGGCCACCTTCTCTTCGAGAGTGGCTTTCGTGAAGGGCTTCACGATGTAACCGGCCGCCCCGCCTTGGGCCGCTGCCACGATGTCTTCCTTGCGGGCTTCTGCCGTCACCATCAGCACCGGCAGGTGCTTGAGTTTTTCATCCGACTTGATCTCGGCCAACAACTGGAAACCGTTCATGTTCGGCATGTTGATGTCCGTGACCACAAAGTCAAAACGACTGTTGCGCAATTTGTTCAGTGCCGCGACGCCGTCTTCGGCCTCGTCAGCTTCGGTGTACCCGCTTTCTTTGAGCAGGTTCCGCACGATTCTTCGCATCGTCGAGAAGTCGTCGACGATGAGAAAGCGAAGGGTGTTTGCCACAGGTGACCCTTTCGATCTTGAAATTCTGTGTAAAAAGTCTTTGGGAGCGCTACCGGGATGTTAAGGTTTTTTTCCGCTCAAAACCTCAGTTTCTTTCCCGTTCTCGGTTTCTGTTGTGTTGGGAGGCACTTTTATTGAACTCAACAGTCGTTCTTCAGCCTCTCGCGTCATCACTGTGATGCTGATGCGCCGGTTGACCGGCGCCCTAGGGTTGTTCTTGTCCATCAGGTCGACGGCGGCCAAGCCGACCACCCGGGCCAGTTTGTCGTCCGGCATGCCTGCTGACACCAATTCGCGGCGCGAGGCGTTGGCCCGGTCGGCCGAGAGTTCCCAATTGCTGTAGCCCCGTTCGCCATTGCCATAGGGTGCGGCATCGGTGTGGCCGGCCAGGCTGATGCGGTTCTCCACCCCGTTGAGGGCATTGCCGATCTCGCGCAGGATGTCGCGCATATAAGGTTTGACCAGCGCGCTGCCGCTGTCGAACATGGGGCGGTTCTGGTCATCGACGATCTGGATCTGCAGCCCGTCGGGGGTGATCTCGAGTTTGATCTGCGACTTGTACTCGTTGAGTTTGACACTGTCCGTGATCAGCGCCTCAATTTTGTTCTTCAGGTTGGCCATGCGCTTGGCATCTTGCTTGGCCAGTTCGGCGCGGACAGCCTCAGGATGGTTCTTGGCGGCCGATTTGGCATCGGCGGCTTGGTCGGCTTTCATCACCTGGCCCACCGATTTGCTCAGGTCGGTGCCCCCGCCCGGGATGATGCTGGAGCTGTTGCCCGCCCCGGAGCCACCCGCCATGGCCACCTTCATGGGGGAGGCAAAGTAGGAGGCGATGCCCTGCAACTCGCCCTTGGCTGTCGAGCCCAGCAGCCACATCAGCAGGAAGAACGCCATCATGGCCGTCACAAAGTCGGCGTAGGCGATCTTCCAGGCGCCCCCGTGCGCAGCGTGGCCACCCTTCTTGACCCGCTTGATGATGATCGGCTGTAGCTTTTTGGCGTCTGCCATGGGAGAACGGTTGCCTGCCTGTTATTTATTTCTTGCCGCGCACGTGGGATTCCAGCTCGGAGAAGCTGGGCCGGTCGGTCGAGAACAGCACCTTGCGCCCGAATTCGATCGCGGTGGTCGGGTTGTACCCCTGCATGCTGGCCAACAAGGTGGTCTTGATGCACTGCAGTTCCTTGGCCGCATCTTCCATCTTCTGCTCCAGCAGGCCGCCCAAGGGCTCCATCACGCCATAGGCCAGCAAAATGCCCAGGAAGGTACCGACCAGTGCCGAGCCGATCATGCCTCCCAGAACCGCTGGCGGCTGGCCCACCGAGCCCATGGTGTTCACCACCCCCAGCACGGCTGCCACAATCCCGAAGGCCGGCAGGGCGCCCGCCAAGCGACCCAGTGCCGCCACCGGGGCATGGGCTTCTGCGTGGTGGGTGTCGATTTCGGAGTCCATCAGGGCTTCGATCTCGTGGGCATTCAGGTTGCCCGACACCATCATGCGCAGGTAGTCGGTGGTGAATTCGATCACATGGTGGTCATGGCCCACCACCGGGAATTTGCTGAAGATGGGCGAGTCGTGCGGCGATTCGACGTCTTTTTCGATCGCCATCAGCCCCTCTTTGCGCGCCTTCTGAAGAATTTCATAGAGCATGGTCAGCAACTCCATGTAGCGCGCCTTGGTGTACTTCGAGCCCTTGAGCGCATCGGGCAGCGCCTTCATGGTGGCTTTGAGCACCTTGGGTTGGTTGTTCACCACAAAGGCGCCCAGGGCGCCGCCAAAGATGGTGATCATCTCGAAGGGCAGGGCATGCAAGATCACGCCGATATTGCCGCCGTGGGCAATGTAGACGCCAAAGATGCAGCCTAGGCAGACGACGTAGCCGATGATGACGAACATGCGGGGTCAGGTGTTTTTGCGGCTGGGCAGGGCCGGTTGGTCGGGTTGGTGCCAACCGCTGCAGAGCGGATGGCACCATTGACAGCGCTAAATGTATCGGATTGCTGCGGGGCTAAGGGGGGCAACAGAGGCCGGAACGGGGCCTTTCTCCTCTTCGTTGATCCCGTTCAGGCCTGTTGCACCCGCTGTGGGGCGATGCAGTACAGAACCGTCTCTTCCTGGTGGATGGTGTAGTGGTCCACGTAGAGCTGGTAGAAGGGGTAGGTCTGCTGGATGTGGAGAACGAGCTCGAACAGGTCGTCGGGCTTGTGGTACAGGGAAATCCCCAGTTTGGGCTGAAAGCGCAGGATGCTCTCGTGGGCACCTCGCAAGGCATCCATCTCGGAGCCTTCGATGTCCATCTTGATGTAGTCGACACGAGGGATGCCTCCCGACTTCACCAGGCTGTCGATGCTTCGCAAAGGCACTTGCTGCTGATCGACGCGGAAACCCGGCGAGTACTTGTTCACGACGATGGGGGCGCAATCGACGTCGATGTTGGCCAGGCCGTAGGGCATCAGTTCCACGTTGGCGATCGGAAACTGCTGGCGGTTGTGCTCCATCAATTCCAGGTGCTCGGCCACCGGGTCGAAAGCGAAGACCTTGCCCGTGGGCCCCACCGCGTTGGAGAACACCAGGGCCGTGTCTCCGGTGCAGGCGCCACCGTCGATGACGTAATCCCCTGTTTGGGGAGCCACCACGATGCCATTTTTGTCGTAGAAGTACTGGCGGCGGAACAAATAATATTCAAGCCCCAGACAGTCGATCTTGTATGGATGCCCTTCATACTGAAAGTCGAAATGCTTCAGTTTGCCAAACATGCCGGTCAAGGCGAGCTGGCTTTCAGATCCTTGTTCAAGCGCTTGATAGGCTGCATATTCCTGAGGCTTGAAGAGAAAATCCACCGGTATTTTGACGCTGTGGTGACCCGCCAGACGGTAACCGATCAAAAATAAATACAGGAGTTTGGAGTCGTCGTTGCCCAAGGCGGCATACGCCCTGAACAAATCATCGTGGTGCCGGAAGAACCAATCGAAATAAAAAGTGCGCTGACCGACTTCAAAAACGCCCGATCGATCAACCCCATCCGAGTTGTAGCGCTGTTTGTCGAAGTTATCGAAATAGGTGTTCATCTTCAAAGCCTGGATGGAGGCCGAGAGGATGGAGACGTAAAAATCCTGGCTGGTACTGGGAAGGGCATTGAACATGGGGGCTGCTCCTGTTGAGGCCGTTGCCTTGGGGAAACGCCAAGGCTTGACACTAATGTATCGAGAGAGCCTCACGGGTGATGTGCACAACAGCCGGGTCAATCCCAGTCTTTACAACCCTTGTCTTGGTCGGAGTGGGGTAATTTCACAGCCTGTCACCCTCGAGCGGGATGGCATGGTGGTTTGCAGGGACGGCAGATGTGCGCCCCGTTGAGTCAGTGTCTGATGGGCCGCAGGAGCCAGAAGCCAAGGGCTTGAAAACACGACCAGACTCATTCTTCCTGAGTACTCGGCATGGATTGCCAAGGGCAATCACTTCGTCGGGAATGTCGTTGTACACCGCGGATTGCATTCCAATCACAACGCCTTTTCCAATGACGGTTCTCTCTTTGACTGCGCAGTTCAGCCCAATGAATGAGCAGGTGCCAATCTTTGCAGCACCACCGAGCACCGTGCAACTGGATATGACGGAGTGGCTGCCGATCACAATGTCGTGGCCCACAATGGTGTTGATCTCCAGCATCACATTCTCTTCGAGAATCGTGTTGCTGGAGACAAAAGAGCCTGGTCCAACAATACACCCAGGTCCGATTTTGGCCGTGGGTGAAATGCGTGCGCTGGGGTCAATAAGGGTCGCCAAGGTGAAGTTTTTTTGGCTCAGTCGTTGATGCATTTCCAAGCGAAATTGTGGTTCGCCAATCGCAATAACGCACTCGAAAGATGCTGGCCAAGCGTTCAAGTCTGTCATTTTAAGAACGCCAAGGCCATAATGCTCCTGATCCTGGCGCAGATCATCCAGAAAATGAAGGGTGCCCCATCTGTTTTCTGAGCGGTTGATCAGTTGCGCCATGTCGGCGATCTCTCGCCCGGTGCTGCCCGAGCCGTAGATCATCAGGTCCATGTTGAATGACTTCAGTGGTTCTGGTGCCAGGGAAAGGCAATGCCTTTGACGTCCTTGAGTTCGCTGGGCGGCGGAAACTGCTTGTCACGCTCGAGCATCCTCTTGATCAGTTCGGACAAGGTCAACTCGCCTTCTCCAACGCAAACGGCCTGGATGTTGTTGTTCAGAAGAACGTCTTCGGCCGCAATGGTGGGGTGGGGGCCGCCAGCGATGATGGGAACGGCCGAGTCGAACTCTCGAACGGCTTTGACCACGGACACGAAGAAGTTCTTGTAATACGACATGGTCCGAACACAAATGAGGTCGGGTTTGAAGTCGGCAAGAAGGGTCTTCAGGCCTTCATCGCTGTCGAAGTCAACATAGGATTTGATGATCTTGCCGTTGACTTTGTCGCCAAAGTCCCGGTCGATGTACGACTGGAGTGCCAGCATGCCCAGGGGCGCTTCGACAATCTTCAGTTCGGCGTTGTCGTCTTTGGAGTAAAACTGCGTGGCATCAATGAACAGCACGTTCAGTGCGTCGGGCTTTTTCTCGACAGGCGCGCCCTGCATGGTTTCATAATCAATCCTAGAGGGGTTCGGGCTGGGTTGAACCGAAAAATCGATTTCTGAGCGATCGATTTTGGCCAGCCGCAGGATGTCATCCATCGTGTTGATCTGGCTTGGAAAATACGATTGATACTTGAAGATCAACTCTTCTTCGTTGAACGTCGACAATTGCTTCTGGATGATGTACTTCAGGCGGTCCTTGTTGAGAACGTAATTCCTTACCAGGTCCAGTCGCAGCTTCATCGAAAATGCCGGGTCGAAATGCATCGTTGTCGGCATCAGGTGGTAGGGAATGGTCAGTGACTCATTGATTTGCTCAGGGGTCACGCCATTCTCGAGGGCCACCTTTTCCAACAAGGAACCAGGAAATATTCTGACATTGTGGAAGCCGATGAAGTGCAGCCACTTGATGTCCTTGATGAAGTCAACCGTGGAGCGGGCCTCTTCCTCGGTTTCGGTCGGGAAGCCATGCATCGCATTCAAACCGAGAACAACATGGGGGTACTGTGTGGCGATGTATTGAAGATTTTTCAGGAACTTGTCAATGTTCAAAAATTTCTTCATCATCTTCTGAAGACGCGGAGAAGCACTCTCCAAAGAGATGTTCACGCTTTTGACGCCGCCTTCCACCATGGCGTCGGCAGCCGACGCATCCAGTGCATCCCCACGCAATCCGCTTTGAAAGTAGAAATTCATGTTCAAGCGGTTGTCTTTCACCATCTTGAAGAAATTGATGAATTCCTTTTTGTTGATGTTGAAGATGTCATCCACAAATTCAATGTCACGCACGCCGAGTGATGCCAGGTGCTCAACTTCGGCGTAGATGTTTTCGGAAGTCCTGCGGTACAAATTCGGCGTCAGCTTCTGCACATCGCAGTAAAAGCAGCGGTAGGGACAACCACGACCGCCTTGGATCGTCATGCAGTTTCGAATGCCACTTTGCCCGATGAATTGATGGTATTTTTTGTAATCAATCAATGACCGGTCGATCAATGGCAGGGTGTCCAGGTCTTCAATCTGTTCGCGCTGATCCGTGAAACAAATTCCGTTGGCAGTCACCTTGTGCTTGACGTGCTGTTTGATGTGCTGCGTCGAAGGGTTGTGGAAGATGATCTGTGGGGAAATTTGTTGAAGCATGACGGATCTCCGTGGCGGCGAGGTTGTTCGGGCGTGGGTTGTTTATGGATTCAACGGCTGAGAAAAATATTCATGCATTCCGGGCCCATCGTTGTGGGGCGCTGCTGAGCCAGTGTCGCCAGAGTCACCGGCCTGCCAGCGTACTCACTCGGACGCCTTGGGCCAAGTCAGTATCGACGATGGCTTGGATGTCAAAAGGGGCAAATTGGGGGGGGAACGGCTGGCTGTTCGTGGGTAAAGCGGCGTTTGTGCGCCAGATGCTACGCCGGATCTCGGAGGGCAGGAACCCTGGCCGAATGCCTCTTTGGTCCGGAGTCTTGAGTGGCGTGCCCGATGCGACTGTCTGGCGTGGGGTGTTTGTGCCGTGCAGGGTTGGTTGCGCCCCAATCTCCATCCTTGATGCCGTGGCCCGTTTGAGAGTGCGGCACCTCGGTTTTCGTGCCGGCCTTTCAGGCGTTCTTTCTGGCTTTAATTGCGACGCAAATCGGTGTCATTACGGCTCTTAGGGGCCTGAGCGCTCTGCTAGCATCCATGCGATCAAGTCGGGGCGATTCCGGGCGCCAATGCAGCGATCGCGTGGCTTTCAAATGAAACGAGGTGGACGATGTCCAACAAAGAACGGTACGACCAAGTGTTCGAGAAGTGCTTTTCTGTCCAGCCGGGTGTGCTGGATGAGAAGTTTGTCTACAACTGCATTCCCGCCTGGGACTCGGTCGGCCACATGGGCCTGATCGCGGCGCTCGAAGAAGAGTTCGACATCATGATGGACACGGAAGACATCATCGAGTTCGGCTCCTACACCGTGGGCATCGAGAAGCTGAAGAAGTACGGCGTCGACATTTCGGCATGAACCTGCTTTGCCCCCGCTTTCCGCAGCGGCCAGCGCTGGTGCTGGACGGGGGGGCAGTGCTGAGCTACTCGCAGCTGCAGCAGGCCGTGCAATCGTTCAAGTTGCACTGGCAAGCCCGAGAGCTGGTTTTTCTGCTGCTGGACAACGACCTGAGCTCCATGGTGAGCTATTTGTCTGCCTTGGCCGCCGGGGCGGTGCCCTTGTTGCTGGCGGCGGGCTTGCCTGAGCATGCGTTGCGCAGCCTGCTTGACCGGTACCAGCCTGAGTGCGTTTGGCTTGCGGCCTCTCGGCAGGCCGAACTGCCAGGCTTCGACGCCGTGTTGTCGCAGGGCGGCTATGGCTTGTGGCGGCGGCGCCAGCCCATGTCACCCCCACCGGGGCCGCTCCACCCCGATCTGGCGCTGTTGCTGGCCACCTCGGGATCGACCGGCACCCCCAAGCTGGTCCGGCTTTCGGCGCAGAACCTGCTGTCGAACGCGGACTCGATCGCGCAATACCTTCAGCTGGATGAGCATGACCGGGCGATCACCACCCTGCCGTTCAATTATTCCTATGGGCTGTCCGTGATCCACAGCCACCTGCGCGTGGGGGCCTGTGTGGTGTTGACACGCCTGGGCTTGTTCGATGGGGCGTTCTGGCCCTTGCTGAGGCAGCAGCAGGTGACCCGTTTCCAAGGCGTGCCCTTCACCTACGAGATGCTGCTCAAGTTGCGGCTGGACCGGCTCGACATGGGCTCTGTGCGCAGCATGACCGTGGCCGGTGGCCGGCTGGCGCCCGAGCGGGTGTTGCAGGTCCATCAAAGCTGTCAGGCCAAGGGCATCGATTTTTACGTGATGTACGGGCAGACCGAGGCCACGGCGCGCATGGCCTACCTGCCGCCGGCGCAGGTCGGGCTCAAGCCCGACAGCATCGGACGCGCCATTCCCGGTGGCCAGCTGGGTTTGATCGATGAACAGGGCGAGGCGGTGTCGGAGGCGGGCAAGACGGGGGAGCTGATCTACCAGGGGCCCAATGTCAGTCTGGGCTACGCCGAATCCAGGGCGGATCTTCAGTTGGGCGACACCCACCAGGGTGTTTTGCGAACGGGCGACCTGGCTCGCTTTGACGCAGAAGGTTGCTTCTACATCGAAGGCCGCCTGCATCGTTTTCTGAAGATCCATGGGGTGCGTGTGTCGCTGGCGGCTGTTGAACAGTTGCTGGAGCAGCGTGGGCTGGCCGCGGCGGCCTGGGGTGTGGATGATCGCCTTTGCATTTCGGTTCAAGCCCCCGATGCCGCCGGGCTGCCGGTGCTGCGTGATGAGCTGGCCGGCCTGTTGAATGTGAATCGCTCGACCTTGTCGCTGCACGCGCTGCCCGCGTTGCCACGCCTGGACTCGGGAAAAATCGACTATCCACGCCTGAGTGCGGCAGTTTGATGGACCTGTCCTCAATCCCACCCTATGGCTTGGCCTCGGCGGCCAAGCGCGAGTTCCTGGGCGGGCAACTGCAGCAGTTGCTCGACTGGCACCGTGCGCACTGCGAGCCCTACGCCAGGGTGCTCGACCGGCTGTGGTCACCGTCTCCCGTCGCTCCAAGCCTGGAGGATCTGCCTTTCCTGCCGGTTCGACTGTTCAAGGAAATGGAGCTTCTGAGCGTGCCGCACAGCGACATCGTCAAGACCATGACCTCGTCGGGCACGGGGGGGAAGTTGTCCAGGATCTTTCTGGACAAGGCGACGGCCGCCTTGCAAATCAAGGTGCTGGCCAAGATCATGGCCGACTTCATCGGCCCCCAGCGCCTGCCCATGCTGGTGATCGACAGCCGCTCCACCGTGTCGGACCGGCTCAAGTTCTCGGCGCGCACTGCCGGCATCCTGGGCTTTTCCATGTTCGGCCGCGAGGTGGAGTTTGCGCTCGACGACGACATGCAGCTGAATCTGCCGCGGGTGATGCGCTTTCTCGAGAAGTACCCGGACGGCCCGATCCTGCTGTTCGGCTTCACCTTCATGGTCTGGCAGCACCTGGTGCTGGCGCTGGAGGACCAGGCACAGCATCTGCCGCTGGAGCGTGGGGTGTTGATCCATGGCGGGGGGTGGAAGCAAATGCTCGCCCAGGCCGTCGATGCGCCTGTCTTCAAGGCCCGGCTGGCCCAGGTCGCCGGGCTGCGTCGGGTTCACAACTACTACGGCATGGTCGAGCAGACCGGCTCGATCTTCATGGAGTGTGAGGCCGGGCAACTGCATGCTTCGTCGTACTCCGAGCTCATCATTCGCGACCCGCATGATTTTTCAGCGCTGGGCCCGGGCAAGACGGGGCTGATTGAAGTGCTGTCGGTGATCCCCCGCAGCTACCCCGGCCACATCCTGCTGAGCGAAGACCTGGGCGAGTGGGGCGGTGAGGACGATTGCCCCTGCGGCCGCATGGGGCGTCATTTCAAGGTTCATGGCCGCATCCAGCAGGCCGAAGTCAGGGGTTGCAGTGACACCTATACCCGCTGAATTGCGTGCCCGGATCGATTTTCTGGTCGGGCAGCCCGACAGCCTGTGTGAGCTGCCGGTGCCCGTGTTCGATCCGGCGCGGCTGGCGTTTCTGGCCGACCTGTCGAGCCAGTTGATGCAGGACGTGCGCCATCTCGATCTGCCGGATGTGGTCACCTTTGCCTTCTGGTGCCGCAAAGCGAATCTGGCGCGCCTGGCTTTGGCGGCGCAGGACGATCGTTTGCGCGTCGGGCTGGGCCTTGTCTTTCACATCTGTCCGTCCAACGTGCCGGTGAACACGGCCTTTTCGCTGGCCTTCGGGCTGCTCAGCGGCAACAGCTGTGTGTTGCGCCTGCCCTCGGCCGCAAGCCCGACGCTGGATGTGTTGCTGGCGGCGATCGCCACCACCTTGGCCCGCCCCGAGCATGAGTCGGTGCGCTCGGCCGTGGCGCTGTTGCGTTACGCCCATGACGATGACATCAATGCCTGGTGGTTGTCCCAGGCCGACGGCCGCGTGATCTGGGGGGGCGATGCCACGGTGGCGCACATGCGCAGCTTCCCCACCCCGGCACGCTCACGCGAGGTCGCCTTCGCCGACCGGTACTCGTTTTGCGCGCTGGGGGCGCCGGCATTGAACGCCTTGCCCGAGGCCGAGCTGAAGGGGCTGTGCTCGCGCCTGTTCAACGACCTGTACCTGATGGACCAGAACGCCTGCTCGTCGCCGCACCTGCTGGCCTGGGTGGGCACGGCTTCCGAGGTCGAGGCGGCCCAGGCGCGCCTGTGGGCCGCGTTTGAGCGCGAGGCACTGGCGCGCTACACCCTGGCACCGATTGCGGCGATGGACAAGTTTGTCGAGGCCTGCGCCCGCAGTGTCCAGGATGAGGAGGTGCTGCGCATCCATCGTCATGGCAATGGCCTGTATCGGTTGGCGCTCAGCGGCCTTCACTCTTCACCCACCACGCGCCGGGGGCACCACGGCATGGTGTACGAGGTGGCGGTGGATTCGATTGACGCGGTGGCCCCGTGGGTGGATCCGCGCTTTCAGACGCTCACCTACTTCGGCCTGGACGTCGCACTGCTGAGGTCGTTTGTCGTGCGCCATCGGCTGCGGGGCATCGACCGGGTGGTTCCCGTCGGGCGGGCCCTGGACATGGGCATGCATTGGGATGGCTACGACCTGATGTCGTCCCTGTCCCGATGGGTCGATATTCAATGAATGAAATGAGGTTTTCCGTGGAGAAATTCAGTCTTGATTGCGTGCAGCTGCAGGCCTACCAGCCCAACCGCTATCCGTTCCTGATGATCGACCATGTCGACGAGGTGGTGCCGGGTCAGTACGCCCGCGGCTACAAGAACCTGAGCCTCAACGAGTGGTATTTCCCCGTGCATTTTCCGGGCGCGCCCAACATGCCGGGGGCCTTGCAACTCGAGGCCCTGGCCCAGATGTTGACGGTGGCGATCACCACCTTGCCGGGCTTGCAAGGCAAGGTGACCCATGCCCTGTCGCACACGGTGCGTTACCGCAAGGAAGTCCTGCCCGGCAAGAAGTTTGAAATCCACACCGAGGTGTTGTCCTGGAAGCGCGGCATCTGCAAGGGCAAGGGCGTGGCCTATGTCGACCAGGAGGTGGCCTGCGAAGCCGAGATGATGATCACCATCCCGGACATCCTCAAACAGTACCTGCCGACTCGACCGGCTTGAGGCTGCGTGGTGCAAGAGGCGGACGTTCTGATCATCGGCTCCGGCGCCTGCGGGGCCGCCGCCGCCTGGCGCTTGAGCCAGGGGACGGCCTTGCGCATCGTCTGCCTGGAGCAGGGGGCTGCGTCGGTGCCCGAGCGCTACCCTTCGCACACCGCGAGCTGGGAGCTGAGCCGACAAGCTGATTTCAGCCCCAATCCCAACGTGCGGCAGCGGCCTGGCGACTACCCCGTCGATGATTCGCAATCGCCCATTTCGCTGGCCAATTTCAATGGTTTTGGCGGCAGCACGATCCTGTACTCGGGGCACTTCCCGCGATTTCATCCTTCTGATTTCAAAGTCCGTTCGCTGGACGGTGTGGCCGACGATTGGCCGCTGAGCTACGAGCAACTGCGGCCGTACTTTGCGGAGAACGAGCGGCAGATGGGTGTGGCGGGGCTGGTGGGTGATCCGGCCTATCCCGACTACGAGTCCCTGTTGCCACCTGTGCCGCTGGGCGAGATGGGGCGGGCGCTGGCCCGGGGCTTCAATCAACTGGGTTGGCATTGGTGGCCGGCCTACAGCGCCATCAACACCCACCGGCATCTGAACCGGGCCCCGTGTGTCAACCTGGGGCCCTGCAACACGGGTTGCGCCCAGGGCGCCAAATCCAGTGTCGATGTCACCTACTGGCCTCAGGCTCTGCGCCAGGGGGTGGAGGTCCGCACGGGTTGCCGTGTCGTCGAGATCTGCCTGGACAGCACGGGCGCCGCCAACGGGGCGCTGTATCTGGATGAGCAAGGCGCCTTGCACCGGCTTCGGGCCCGTGTGGTCGTCGTGGCCGCCAGCGGTCTGGGCACCCCCCGCTTGTTGCTCAATTCGGTGTCCACGGCCTTCCCGGACGGCCTGCTCAATGAGCAAGGCCTGGTGGGCACGCATCTGATGCTGCACCCGCTGGCCTATGTCGAGGGGGTGTTCGAGCAGGACCTGCGTTCCAGCATCGGCCCGCATGGTTGCTGTCTGCTGAGTCAGCAGTTTTATGAAACCGACGCCCAGCGCGGCTTTGTGCGGGGTTACACCTTGCAGGCTTTGCGGGGGGCCCCGCCTGTGGAGACCGCGGTCAACGGGTATTTCATGCGCCGCATTCCGCTGGGCCCGGACCATCACCGCGAGTTCATGCGCACCTACAACCACACCGCCGGGCTGGCCGTGATCACAGAAGACCTGCCCGAGGCGCACAACCGCATCGTGCTGGACCCCGAGCACCGCGACAGCAGCGGCATGCCGGGGGTCAAGGTGCACTACACCCTCAGCGACAATACGCGCAGCATGCTCAAGCACGGCGTGGAAGCCAGCAAGCAGTTGCTGACGGCTGCCGGGGCCCGGATCAGCGCTTCGTTTGCGCCCATCAGGCATGCGGGTTGGCACATCATGGGCACGGCACGCATGGGGCAGGATGCCGCCACCTCGGTGGTCAACCCCTGCGGGCAGGCGCATGCCGTCAAGAACCTCTTCATTGTGGACAGCAGCATTTTCGTCACCGCCGCCGCCGTGAATCCGGTGGCCACCTCGCAGGCGCTCACCTTGTACCTGTGCGATCACATCAAACGGCAACTCCACGAATTGGGTTAACGATCATGTTGAATCTGGTTCTTGACACCTTGCTGCCAGGCGACGAGGCGCTCCATGCACCGCCTGCGTCGTCGATCGACTTTGCGGCCTACCAGCAGCGCTTCGGCATCGAGCAGCAGGTGGCCGATTTTCTGCAGGGCCTGAGTGATCTGGCGCAGCAGCACCATGCACAGCGGTTTGAAGCGCTGGACATGGAACAGCGCCTGAAGCTGGTCGATGCACTGCGTCGGCAGGACCTGCGCTTGTTCACCAGTGTGGTCACCCATTGCCTGCGCGCCTATTATTCGAGCGAGCGGGTGTTGCGCGGCCTACCGTCCGGTGCCGTGCCCCCGTTTCCCGAGGGCAACCCCATGCCTGAGGATGACTGGTCTTTGTTGGAACCGGTCTATTTGCGTGGCCCCATTGACCGTCCTGTGGACACCCCATTGAAATGAACACCCTTCTGCTGCAAGGAAAAGTGGCCGTCGTGACCGGTGCCAATCGGGGCATCGGCCGCGCCATCCTGACGTGTTTTCGCGCCCATGGATGCAGTGTCTATGCCTGTGCGCGTCAATTGGATGCGCTGCCCGACATCCCGGTCGACCCGCCGTTGGGTGCCGACGCCGGGTTCCTCGAATGGGTGGCGCTCGATCTGGCTTCGGAGGCGTCGATCCGTGAGGCCTCCCGGCGCATCCTGGCCGACAAGCGAAAGATCGATGTGCTGGTGAACAATGCCGGCACCGCCAGCGGCGCTTTGTTCCAGATGACCACGATGGCCGAAATGCGGCGGACCTTCGAGGTCAACCTGTTCGGCCCCTTGCAGTTCAGCCAGGGGCTGGCTCGCTGGATGGCGCGCCAGGGCGGCGGCTCCATCATCAACCTGGCATCGACGGCGGCCTTCGTGGCCGATGCGGGCACGCTGGCCTATGGCAGCAGCAAGGCCGCGCTGGCCCGCGCCACCCAGAGCATGGCCACGGAACTGGGGGCTTCGGGCGTGCGGGTGAATGCCATCGCGCCAGGCCTCACGACAACCGACATGTACGAGCAGATGGACCCCGCTGCCCGCGAGGCGCTGCTGGCGGCCAGTGCCCTGAAGCGCCCCGCCTCGCCCGAAGAAATTGCCCATGTGGCCTTGTTTTTGGCTTCCGATCTGTCCTCGTACGTGACCGGCCAGGTCATCCGTGCGGACGGGGGCCTGGTTTGACCCTGGAAAGCTTATGAGTACCGAGCACATCGAGCAGATGGCCCGCCTGATGCGGCGCAAGATCCTGGACATCAGCCACAGCTGCAACCTGAGCGCCCATCTGGGCGGCGGGCTGTCGATGGTGGACATCATGGCCACCCTGTACGGATCGGTGTTGCGCGTCGACCCGGCCCAGCCCCGGTGGCCCGAGCGCGACCGTTTCATCCTGAGCAAGGGGCATGGGGTGCTGGGGTTTTTCAGTGCGCTGCTGGCCGCCGGTTTCATCACCGAGGCGCAGTTCCAGTCCTTTCAGACCAACGAGAGTGACCTCATCGCCCACCCGGTGATGAACCTCGATCTGGGCATCGAATCGTCCAACGGCAGCCTGGGGCAGGGCCTGTCCATGGGCGTTGGCCTCGCGCTGGCGGGGCGCAAGAAGGGGCTGGGTTACAAGACCTACGTCATGCTGGGCGACGGCGAATGCAACGAAGGCTCGGTCTGGGAGGCGGTCATGTCGGCCGCGCAACTGCGTCTGGACACGCTGGTGGCCATCGTTGACTACAACAAGCTGCAAAGCGACGGCGACAGCCGGGTGATTCTTGACCTGCAGGACCTGGCTGCCAAGTTCCGCAGCTTTGGCTGGCATGCCCTGGAGGTCGACGGCCACGATGTGCCTGCCTTGCAGGCCGCGTTTGCTGCGCCCACGCCGCCCGGCCTTCCCAAGGTCCTGGTCGCGCACACCGTGAAAGGCAAAGGGGTTTCCTTCATGGAAAACAACAATGAGTGGCACCACAACCGATTGACCAAGGCCAATTACGAGCGTGCCCTGGCCGAACTGGAGGAGGGCGGACATGCTTGAAATCACTCCCAGCAATGCCCGGCAGTGGTCTCGCCTGGGTTCCCGTGGCGTGTTCGGCCAAGCCATCCTGTCTTTGGGGGCGGATCACCCCGATCTGATGGTGATGTCGGCCGATCTGGGCAACTCCTCGGGTCTGGACCGTTTCAAGGCCTCCTACCCGGATCAGTTCCTCAACATCGGCATCGCCGAGCAGAACCTGGTCGGGGTGGCCGGCGGTCTGGCCAAGGAGGGCTACAACGTGTTTGTGACCTCGTTTGCGCCCTTCATCTCGATGAGAGCTGCCGAACAGGTGCGTATGAACCTGGGCTACATGGCATTGAACGTGAAGGCCGTCGCCATCGGCAGCGGTCTGGCCATGGCCTTTCTGGGCAACTCCCATTACGGCATCGAAGATGCGGCCGTCATGCGCGCGATTCCGAACCTGACCGTGGTGTGCCCGGCGGATTGTGCAGAGATCGTCAAGACGGTGCAGGCGGCAGCCCACTTTCAGGGCCCGATGTACATCCGGCTCACCGGCGCGGTCAACAACCCGGTGGTCTATTCGGAAGACTACGAATTCACCATCGGCAAGGCGATCTGGTTGCGGGAGGGGCGCGATGTCACCTTGATCGCCCACGGCACCATGGTCTACGAGTCGCTGGAGGCGGCCAAGCTGCTGGAGGCCGAGGGGGTGTCGGCCGCCGTACTCAACATGCACACCCTCAAGCCTTTGGACACCGAGGCGCTGGACAAGGCCCTGGCGGGTTCGCGTGCCATCGTGACGGTGGAAGAACATTCGCTCATCGGTGGCCTGGGCGCCGCCGTGGCCCAGCACAAGGCCCCGCTTCGCCAAAGCCCGCCCCAGTTGGCATTGGGTCTTCCGGATGAGTTCGTGGCGGCTGCCGACTATCGCTTCATGCTGGAAAGGCACGGCCTGGTCGGCGCATCCATCGCGGCGCGGGTGCGTGAGTTTCTGGCCTGAACCTGGGTGCGCGCCTGGCCAAGCGTTCAGGCTTGCGTGATGATCCCGGCGATGGTTTCTACCTCGGCATCGCTGAGATCCGGGTAGATCGGCAGGCACAGGATCTGGCTGGCCATTCTGCGGGCCACGGGCAGAAGATGGGGTTGCGCCGAGGGCAGCCCTTTGTACATGGGAAAGTCGCTGATCAAGGGGTAGAAGTAGCGCCGGGCGTGGATGCCGCGACTGGCCAGAAGGTCATACAGCGCGTCGCGGCTGATCGGGAAATCGCTGCCGACCAGGATGGGGAAGTAGGCATAGTTGGCGGTCTCGCCGGCCACCCCGTCGACACACTGGATGCCTGGGCAACGATTCAGCAGTTCTCGATAGCGTTGATCGATGGCCTGCCGGCGCTCGATGGCCTGCTCGACATACTTCAGTTGCAAAAGGCCGAGCGCGGCATTGAACTCACTCATCTTGCCGTTGATGCCGGTGGCCACCACGGTGGTTTCGTTGGCGAAGCCAAAGTTCTTCAGGTGGTTGATGCGCTCCTTGGTCTTGGCATCCGGGCAGACGATGGCTCCACCCTCAAAGGTATTGAAAACCTTGGTGGCATGAAAACTCAAGACAGACAGGTCGCCGTGTTTGAGCACACTGCCGGTTCCGGTTTTCACGCCGAAAGCATGGGCGGCGTCGTAAATCACCTTGAGGTTGTAGTCATCGGCAATTTTCTGGATGCTTTCAACGTCGCAGGGGTGCCCGTAGCAGTGCACGGGCAAGATGGCCGTGGTCTGGGGGGTGATGGCGGCTTCGATTTTGCTCGGGTCCAGGTTCAGCGTTTTTTCGTCGATGTCCACGAACACCGGCTTGATCCCGTTCCAGAGCAGCGAATGCGCTGTGGCCACAAAGGAGTACGGGGTGGTGATCACCTCCCCGGTGATGCGCAGCGATTGCAGCGCGGTGACCAGGCCAATGGTTGCGTTGGCGAACAGCGCCACATGGGGAACGCCCAGATACCGGGCCAGTTCAGCCTCCAGTTGCTGGTGATACGGGCCGCCATTCGTGAGTTGGCCGCTCGCCCAGATTTGCTGCAGGTGCGGAATCAACTCCTCCAGCGGCGGCAGAAAGGGGCGGGTGACGTAAATCTTATGGTTGCTCATCGTCAAACCTTGTAGGTGTCGCCTGCCTTCTGGCCTGCTTTTGGAATATCGGTATCCAGCTTATAACTTCTGGATCAATCCACGCAATTCTTCCAGATGCGCTTGGGGTGTCACAAGAGGGCGACCCCGGTCGGCCAAATCAAATATCAAGGTACTCAGCGCCTCATAGGTGCATTGCAGCAGTTCTTTGGCAATCGGGCGCAATTCCCGGCCCAGTTCACTCGACTGGAGCATGGTCAATACCGCCTGAATGACGCCCATGTCGCTGAGCAGGCGCCCCGTGCAGTTGGCCTTGCTCAGGTAGCGCTGGGGTTTTGTGAAGAAGGTGTGCTCGTCAAAGATGAAGTCGTAGGTGCGCACGGTCTCTTCAGCCCGTCTGGACAGCCCCACCGTCTGCGCGGTGCTGCTGGAGCCATGGATGCGGTAGACGCCCTGGGACTCGTTCAGCACATAGCCTGCCGAGCGGGCTGCCAGCCGGGCAAAGATATACAGGTCCACATACCCGTAAGCCGGCTCTCCGACGAGTTCATTGCGGGCGATGTGGCGCAGCAGGCCTCCCACCTCGTCAAAGGTCGAGCGCCGGATCACGGCAAACGAGGTGATGATCCAGTTGGTGATGCACAGGGAGTTGACCAACTGGTGCGGGCCGGTGGGCAGATCCGGTCGATAGACCCCCATGTCGGGCAAGATCTGACCGTTCTGGAACCGATCGTAGAGGCTGTAACCGAAGCCACATTCAGGGTGCTGCATCATGCCGTTCAGCACCAGTCGTTCCAGAAACTGAGGCTTGATCACGTCGTCGTGGTTCAGCCACACGACATATTCGGCCTGCGTCTGGGCGTAGATTTTCTGCAGGCTGCGCACGGCGCCGATGTTTTTCTCGTTCTGGGTGAAGTCGATGGGGAGGCCCAGTCCGCGCCATTTGTCGATCACGGCTTGCACAGGGTTGCCCGGGCTGTCATCCACCACATGGACTCTGAAGTCTTGCCAGGTTTGACGGGCGACGGATTCGAGGCACTCGTCCAGGTATTCCGGCTGGTAGTAGGAGGTGATGAGGATGTCGACGGCGTGTGTCATGGTGCGGCTCGTTCTCTAAGTCGTGGCGCTGCGGGGCTCAGTTGAGCCACCCGTCTGTGTTGAATTGACCAAAGCGGATCGGATCGGTTTGCAGCAGGCGTAAGCGGGGGTGTACCCCCTCCAATGCGATGGCATCACTGGCGCTGCTCAGCAGCACCGTGTGGGCCGGGGCCAGCAGGGGGCGCAGTCGGCTGCGCAGCAGGCCCGGGTGGGCCGGGCACAGGAAGTTGTCGGGCTGGTTGAACTTCTCGGGCTCGTCCAGCAGCACCAGACAGGGCAGGCTAGGCAGGTGTTGGGCCAGCGCAGCCAGCAGGGCCTGGGCCAGCGGCAGGTGGATGCCGTGGATCAGCACCCGCTCCGGGGCGGCACGCAACACGTCCATCAGCCACTCGGCCAGCGGCCCGGGCTGGGCACCGATCTCGAAGCGGCTGAGCTGGGCGTCGTTGGCACCACGCAAACTCTGCTGCACGCGGTGCACGACCGACAGCGGGCCGGCGGCCGGGCCGACCAGCAGCCAGCGCTGGCGCCGGGTGTGCGTGCGCACCCAGTGGGCCTGGCGAGCGGTCTCGGGCAGGCCAGGCTGGCTCAGGCTCAGCTGGCGGTGGTGGTTTGGGTCCTCGGCCAGGGCGCGCAAGGGCAATGCCGGCCAGACGGGCGGCGTCTGGTTCAAGGTGGCCGATTCGGTGGGGGCACGCGGATGCTGCAGCACCACCGAGTGCGGGGTCCAGACCACAAGCCTGTTCTGGGCCCGCAGGCGCAGACCCAGCTCGATCCAGGCCGCACGCTCGGGCAGCGCTTCGTTGAGCCAGGGCTGGCCGGCCAGGGCCGAACGCTTGACCAGCAGCACCGAGGCATTCACGGCCAGAGCGCTTTGCTCGCACAGGGCCCGCTCATGCAGGCCCGGCGCGTCCAGCGCCAGGTCGCGGAAAGCGGGGCCGGCCAGGCCTTGCAGGCCGCCCACCCAGTAGCTTTCTATGAGCAGTGAGTTGGCCGGGTTGACCAGTCGGGGGGGCCACCGCACCGACTTCGGGGCGTTGGGCGATGCCCAGCAGGCGCTCCAGGCAGTCGGCCTGGATCAGGTGGCTGCGCACATCCAGGCACAGCAGGTGTTCGGCGCTGCTGTGGCGCAGGCCCAGGTTCAGCGCCTGGGCAGGGTTCAGGCCGCGCGCGTCCAGCCGGTGCACGCGGCCTTGCCAGAACGCGTCTTGTGCCAGGCTGTCCAGGTAGGCCTTTTCATCGGGGTCTTCGCAGCCCAGGTCCAGCAGCAGGATCGTCGTGCGGTCGTCAGGCCGCAGTTGTTGCCAACTGGCCAGCAAAGGTTGCAGGTATTGGCGGTCGTGGCGCACCGCGATCAGGGCGGTGAGGTCACTGGCCTCGGGTGCGGCATACCGCACCTGGTGGGTGTGGGGGCTCAGGCCGGGTAACACCTCGGCAGCGAGGCGCTGGCGGGCCAGATGCTCGGCCAGGTCGGTGCGCTCGGCCTGTCCGTCGCCGTGGCGGCTCTCGGCACTGGGCCACAGCCACAACAGCTCGCTCAAATGACCGATGGCAGCAGCGCCCGCCTGGTCGTGCAGGCGCAAGGCCAGGTCATAGGCCGTGGCGCCGGCCTGGGCGCCCAGACCGCCACAGGCGAGCAAGGCCTGCTTTTCCACGAAGACGGCGCGCCCGATGTAGGCGCTGGAGCGCAGCAGGTCCAGGTTGAAGTCGGGCTTGAAGTGCGGGTCGGGCGAGTGGCCCGCCTGCTGTACCGCGTCGTCGCCATAGACCAGACGCCAGGCGGGCTGGGCATTGAGCTGGTCGGCCAGCACCTGCAGGGATTGCGGCTCGGCCAGGGTCACCCCCGCGGGCAACAGGCCCAGCCAGTCGGCTGGCGAGGCCTCGGCCAGGGCCTGCAGCACGATGGGGGCGGAGCTGGCCTCGCGCAGGCACAGCCATTGCAGGCGCGGGTTGGCGGCGATGGCGCCGGGCGCATCGGCGGTGCTCAGCACCGTCAGGATCCATTCGGGGTAGAGCTGGGCATCCAGGCTGGCCAGCAAGGCCTGCACCGCGTTCTGCTCGTTGGGCGTGCTGTTCAGCAGCAGGTGAAAACGGGGTTTGTGCGGCCAGTCCACCATCATGCGTTCGGCCAGCGCCTGGGCCGTGAACTCATTGAGTGACTGGGCCTGGCGCCATTGGACAAAGGCCACGTCGGCGGCGCTGGGCTGGTAGACCGCAGCTTGAGGCGCAGGCTCGATCAGCGGCAGGGCCTGGCTGTCGCGGATGAACTGCTGCAGCTTGACCCAGAACGCTTCCTCCAGCCGCTGGTACGTGGCCTGCATCTGGCCCACGGTGCGGCGGGCATAGTCGATTTCTTCGGGCGCATCGCTGAAGGCCATGCCTTCGCGGCCCAGTTCCGCCGAACTGATGGCGTTTCCGTCAAACAGTGGCGAGCGCAGTACCACGGCGGGGCACCCGCACAGCACGGCCTCCAGGGCGATGGCGGTGGACTCGAAGCAGTACAGCATTTCGCTGCGCCGCATCAGGGCCGCCAACTCGCTGCGGCTGGCGGGCCAGGTCGAGGTGATCACCGTGCCGTGGGCCAGCTCGGGGTGCTCCTTGAGCGCATTCAGATGGCGGCCAGGGTAGACCAGAATGCCCTGGCGCTGTGCGTCCAGCGGGTTGTCGCGGTTGTTGAACAGACTGGAGTCCACCGAGGGGAAGAACAGCACGTTGTCCGGCGGTGCGTTGGCGGGCAGCAGGTTCTGGCCGTAGGCGTAGATCAGCTCGGTGTCGGCAAAGGTCTTGTCGCCCCCGATCAGCCCGGGCACATTGAGCACGTAGCGCACCACCGACTTGGCGCGGCGTGGGTTGCCGCTGACGATTTCGGGGTAGACCACGATGGGTTCGCGCCCGGCCTGCAGGTGGCGCCGCACCACGTCTTCGGTCACGGTGGGGGTGTTCAGATCGGGGTTCACCTCCGAGGTGAAGACATAGGCCTCCTCGCCCAGGCGATTGAGCACGTGGCAGAGCATGTGCATGACGCGGATGCCGGCCGAGGAGCGCCGATACGGCGGCGTCTCGATGTAATAAGGGCGGCGCAGCGATTCGTACAGTTGGGGCATGGTCAGTCCTGGGCGAGTGGCTGGCTGGGGTCGGCCGTGCCCGCGATGGCCTGGGCCAGCGGGGTCCAGACGTCCAGCTGCAGCTCCTGACGGGCACGTTTGATGGAGGGCACGTAGCAAGAGCGAAGGGGGTTGTCGACGGGCTGGCGCGCCAGTGTGACGGCCTGGTCGGGGCTGAGCTGGCGGTTCACCTGGCGGGCCAGTTGTTCGATGGTGATGGCCTGGTCCGAGCCGACGTTGTAGGCCCGGCCGTGCTCGCCGCGCAGCAGCAGTTGCAGCAGCCACACGGCCAAATCGGCGCCATACAGGTAGCTGCGCACCGGCGTGCCGTCGCCTTGCACCCGCACGCCTTGGCCGGCCAGGCCGTCGCGGATGAAGTTGCCGATCGCGAAGTGCCCGTCCAGATCCAGGCCCGCGCCCACAAAGGCAAAGCAGCGCGCCACCGGGATGCACAGGCCATGGGCCGCACCGAAATGCTGGCTCCACAGCTCGGCCGTGGCCTTGGCTTCGCCATAGGGGTCGGGCTGCTCCAGGCTGCGCTGCAAGGGCGTGGTCTCGGGGGTGTGGCTGGCGGCACGCGCGGCCGGGCCGTAGACCGCGCCAGAGCTGACAAACAAGGCCCGCTTGACGCCCTGGGCCAGGGCCTGCTCCAGGGTGTTGCGGGTGCCCAGCAGCACATCGTCCATGATGGCCAGCGGCCGGGTGTGGGCCTGGGTGTGGGTGTCCGTGGCGGCGTGGATCAGCAAGTCGGCCTGGCGCTGGTCCGTGAAGTGACGCGCGTCACCGGTGACGAAGTCGACCCAGGGCTGGCCGGCAAAGAAGGGTGCCACGGCCTGGAAGCGCCCCGGGTTGCGCGACAGCAGGCGCACCTGAAAGCGATGGCCACCTTGCTGCAACAGGTCCAGCAGGCTGAGCAGCCAGTAGCCAAAAAAGCCGGTGCCGCCCGTGATGAACAGGGTTTTACCCTCCAGCGCCGAGGCGTCCAGGTGCGGCAGCAATTGGGTCAGCCGCCCCTGGATGGCGGGCAGCCCGGGGGCGGGGTAGGGCTTGCTCACAGGGCGCTCGACGTCTGGCGTCAGAGGCCTCGGTCGTAGATGGCCTGGCGCAGCGATTCGTGCTGGGCGTAGGGGCTGTCCACGTCGTCGATGGTCAGGGCCGAGTCGCGTGCGACGGGGCGGGTCAGTTTCAGGCCGTTCATGGTTTCGCGGCAGGACAGCTGGCCTTTTTGCAGCGGGATGGCGAGGTAGAAGTCTTCGTCATTGCCCGGGTGCTTGAACTCGTAACCTGCCGGCAGGTCGCGCTTGACGTAGACGCCGCGCACCAGCCCGTCGAGGTACTCGGTTTCCTTCTTCTTGGGCAGGCGCTTGGATTGGCCCGAACCGCCGCACATGGCCACAGCCTTGTGGTAGGCCTTGAACCAGGCGTCGATCTGGTGCGGCAGCGAGCAATAGGGCGAGACCGGGATGCCGCCTTCCTCGATGTCGATGTGGCGTTCCCAGGTGCGCGCACCCTTGGCATAAGACAGCAGCATGGACGAGGTCCAGTCGGTGTACTCGTGGGTGGAGAAGCCGATCACGTTCTTGGGGTAGAGCTTCTTGAGGTAGTCGATCTGGTTGATCTCCAGTTCGTCGTCCTCGCTGGGGTAAAGCGACACGCAGTGGTTGATGGCCAGCGGAATGTTTCGATTGGCGAAGAAGGTCACCATGTCGTCGATGTCCTTCTGGCTGGAGCCGCCGGTGGAGACGATCACGGGCTTCTTGGTCTCGGCGATGCGCTCGATCAGGAACCAGTCGTTGATGTCCGAACTGGCGATCTTGATCAGGGGCAGGTCCAGCTCTTCGCACAGATCGACCGAGCGCTCGTCAAAGGCCGTGGCCATGGGGATGCAGCCACGTTCCTTGATGGTGCGGGTCAGGGTCTTGTACTCGGCCTTGCTGAGCTTGGTGACCTCGGTCTTCTTGATGTAGCGGATGTCTTCGCGGCCGCGGAAATCCTTGTGGATGAAATGGTCCACTTCGCGAAACTGCAGCTTGATGGCGGCACGCACATTGTTGAAGCGCACCACCTGGGAAAAGTCATTCACGATGCGCAGGCCCCGGTCCAGCCGCCCCCAGTGGTTGTTGGCAAGCTCCAGAATGAAGAGGTCTTCGAAAATGCTGTTGGGATGGGTGTTAATAGGCATAAAAAACCCCGTCAAATGAGTTTCTGGAATGGCTGCGGTACGCTAGCTTGTAGTCGAAGGCCAGTGCGGCCACAAAAGCCGGTATACGCCACATATCATCCCAGCGATGGTAGGCAGCGATGGCCAAAATAGGCCGGCTTTTCAGGATCAAATCCCGGCCCCCGTGAAGCGTGGGGATTTCTTGACCTTCGACATCGAGCTTCAGATAGTCGATGGTCACGTTTTGCAGGCAGTCGTCGAGGCGCACCACCTGGATGATGCTGTCACCGTCTTCCTTGACGGCACTGGCTTCACCTTGTCCGGTGGAAAAGCGCAGTTGTTCGTTTCGTCCTGAGAGGCCGCAGGGGTAGTTGGTGGCACGGAGCCCCAGTTGCCTGGTTCGTTGGGTCAGCAGCTCATAGTTGCCCAAGTCGGGCTCAAAAGCATAGGTCTGCTGGAACGGCAACTGGCTCAGCGCGGCTTCCAGTGTGTCGCCGTTGTAGGCGCCACCGTCCAGAAAAGCCTGCGCACCGCGCTCGCGCGCCCGGCAGGCCGCCACGGCAAAATCCGGAAAGTAGTGCACTACCCCGGCGTCGGGCAAGGGCGCAGCCAAGGTCTGCCCCAGCCGAAAGGCCAAGGTTTGTGCCATGGCTTGCCGGCTTGGCTCATCAGCCAATTGATCAAATGCGGCGCGCAAATCGCTTGCGTGGGCTGCGTAATCTGCTCTGGGCGTGAGCCAATAGCGCCACCCCAGCGCGTCAGCGACCACCTCAAAATAGTGCTGAGGAAATTGCGCTGCAAATCCCGCCGCGCGACAGGTCTGATCAATCAGTGGGTAGTCTGAGTGGGCGAGGTGGTTGTAGACGCCGACCCACAGCGGCTTGTCCTTGTAGGCCTCGGGCAATTGGCTGAGCTGCCAGACCGGCAGTGCGCTGCGGGCAGCGGGAGGAACCCCAGAAACGACAAAGCCCAGGACAGGTATTGCGTTTTTCTGCGCTGCCGCAGCCAGATCATGGGCGAACGAGCCATATCCGAAAATGAGGAGACCCTGTCTTTGCACGGTCTCCAAGTCCACCTGACCCACGGCTTCCAGGGATGGGAATGAGGTCGTTTTCATGGGTCAGTGCCCTCCATGAGAAACGAGGCGGGCGGCCTCGGCGCGTACCGCCGCGACTTCCTCTGCGGGCAGGAAGGGGAACATGTCGTCCAGCTCGGGGGTGGCAAACCCCCCCTCGGGCAGGGCGCGCGACTTGATGCGGGGCTCGAAGCCGGGCTCCGGGTCCACCGTCACGGCCAGCAATTGCGGGCCGTTCTGCTGCAAGGCTGCGTCCAGGGCCGGCAGGTCGGCACTGCTGCGCACGTCGACCGTGCGCAGGCCGAAGGCCGTGGCCAGGCGGGCGAAGTCGGGAAAGGCCACGCCCGAGGCCGGTGTGGCGCCCACGATGCGGCCGAAGAAGTTGTCGTGCGTGAGCCGGATCGACAGGTAGCCGCCGTTGTCGATCACCACCACCAGCACATTCAGACCCAGGCTCTTGAGGCTTTGCAGTTCTTGCAGGTTCATCTGCAGGCTGCCGTCGCCAGCAAAGCAGATCACGCGGCGCTGGGGGGCTGCGGTGGCGGCCCCCAGGGCTGCGGGCAGGTCGTAGCCCATGGAGGCCGAGCCCGAGTTGCTGAACAGGCGCTGGCCTTTTTTGAGCGGGGCGAGCTGGAAGGGCAGGATGCAGGCCGAGGCATTGCCGCAGACCAGGATGTCGTCCTCGCGCAATTGGGCGCAAACCCGCTCGACCAGCGCATACGGGTGGATGGCGGGGCCCTTGGGCTCAGGTGCTGCGAGACCGTAACGCCGACGAATGTCCTGGCACCAGGCGACCCAGGCCGCATAGCTGGGCAAGCCGCCTTGGCAGCGCTCGCGCAGGGTTTGCAGGAAGACGCGCGCGTCGGCCGTGATTTTCAGATCGGCCTGCACCAGGGGCTTGGTCAGCTCGGCGGGGTCCACGTCGACCTGCACCACGTAGGCGTTTTTGGCGAAGGTGTCCCAGTTGTAGCTGACCTGGCGGATGTTCAGGCGTGAGCCGATCACGATCACGAGGTCGGCCGCCTGCAGGCAGAAGTTGCCGGGTCGGGTGCCGATGGTGCCGGGGCGGCCGGCAAACAGGGGGTGGTCGCTGGCGATCAGGTCGTGCGTCCAGGCGGTGGCCACGGGAATGCCGTGGGCTTCGGCAAAGGCCAGCAGGTCTTGTTCGGCCTGGGCCAGGCGTACGCCTGTGCCGGCCAGGATCAGCGGGCGCTGGGCGGTGGCCAGGCGTTGGGCGATCTGATCGCCATCGGCCTCCAGGGTGGCCGGCGTCAGCGGCGGGGTGAAGACAGGGGCTGGAATGGGGCCGCATTCGGCCGACTGCACATCCAGGGGAATGTCCAGCCAGACCGGGCCGGGGCGCCCCCCCACGGCGGTGGCCAGGGCTTGCGGCAGCAGGGTCATCAAGGCCTCGGGGCTGCCCACGCCTTCGGCCAGCTTGGTCACCGGGCGGGCCATCTGCAGCACCGGGCCTTCCTGGTCACCGAGTTGGCGCAGACCGGGCACCGGGGTGTAGTCCAGGCAGGTGGCGCGCTTGACCTGGCCGCTGATGACCAGCATGGGAATCGAGTCGGTGTAGGCCCCGAACACACCGTTGAGCGCATTGATGCCGCCAGGCCCGGTGGTCACCATCACCACCGCCGGCTTGCCGGCGATGCGGGCGTAGCCCTCGGCGGCCATGGCGCAGGCCTGTTCGTGGTGCAGGTAGGTGCATTGCAGGCCCGGGTGGGAGCCCAGGGCCTGGTTCAGGTACATGGCGCCGCCGCCCGTGACGGCAAAGACCTGGGTGATGCCTTGCTGGACCAGCCAGTCGGCGATGCGTTCGGAGAGGTTCATAGCGGGTCGCTCAGAAAGTGGAGTCGTTGCCGGGCCCCGGGATCCAAGGCGTCGAGGGCAGTGGCAATTTGCTGCGGGTCGATGGCCACGCAGACCAGGATGGCCGCCTGCGGGTGCTGTTGCAGGCCCAGCGCAGGAGGCACGATGGGCAGGCCGTCGAGTTGCAGACCTTGTTTGTTGGGGTCGTTGTCGAGAAACGCCACCAGGCGATCGCGCGGCAACTGGCCCTGGCCCAGCAGGCGCTGGGCCCAGGAGCCCGCACCCCAGGCCAGCACCGGGCCTTGGGCGGGCAGGGGCGGCTGGGGCACGAGGGTGGCACCCTGGGCGCAGTCGGCCAGGTAGCGCTGAACCGCATGCACGGTCGAGGGCTGAGGGGGCAGTGCTGGCGTGGCCCCCCGGCCGGCCACCACGGCCAGCGCCGGGTAGTGGCCACCGTCGGACAGGGTCAGGCTCACCGCCTCGGCACTGTGCAACTGCAGCCCCGCCGGGGCCAGCAGCCGGGCCAGGGCCTGGGCGCTGAAGTGGTTGATGTGTTCGCTGTCGAAGTAGTAGTAGGGCGGGCGCTCGCCGCAGGCGTAGCCCACCGGGTGGGGGACCTCGATGTAGAGCTTGCCCTCAGGCGTCAGCAGCCGGGCCAGGCCCGGCAGGCCCTGGAGGTCGCGCAGGTGTTCGGCCACATGTGAGAGCACGATCAGGTCGTAGCGCTCGCCGACGCAGCGCGTGGCGGCTTCGTGGATCAGGCCTTCGCGCAGGCGCAGGCCGCGGGCCTGCGCCGCTTGCACGGCACTGGGGTCGGGGTCCAGGCCTTCGACCTGAAACAGGCCTCGCGCCTGCAGAACCGCCAACAGACCGCCCGCACCGCAGCCCAGGTCCAGCACGCGGGCTTGGGGCCGAGGCAGGCAGCTCAGCAGCCGATCGGCCAATTGCTCCAGCCGGGCCTGGTCGGCAGGGTGCAGGCCGGCGCCGGTGCCGGTGGGGCCGCCGTACTTGGCGCAGCGCTGGTAGTAGAGGTCGTAGGCAGATTGCGGCGCCGGCGTCTCGGCAAACACCAGATCGCAAGCGTGGCAGGCCATCAGCCGGTAGCCGCCGGGCAGTGGCGAGCCCGAAGGCTGGGGCAGGGAGAGCGTTTTGAGGGCTTGCGCCTCGGTGCTGCCACAGACCGGACAGGGTCGCAGGCAGGCCCGGTCCTCACCAGGAAGGCCTGGCCCTGTTGCGGTCGGGGCGCTGTCGAGGGTGGACATGACCTGGTGCTCAGAAGTTGAGGCCCAGCACCTGCCGGAGCTGGCTCACCATGTAGTCGAGCTGGGCCCGGCTCAGCCCGGGCCAGACACCGATCCAGAAGGTGTCGTTCATGATCTGGTCGGCGGCCTTCAGCGAGCCCACGACGCGGAAGTTCCGGTCTTGCATGTAGGGCTGGTGGATCAGGTTGCCGGCAAACAGCAAACGCGTGCCGATGCGGTGCTCGTCCAGGTACTGCAGCAGGTATTGGCGGTTGAGCCCGGCCTCGGGGCGCAGGGTGATCGGGAAGCCGAACCACGACGGGTCGCTGCCCGGGGTGGCCTCGGGCAGCACCAGCAGGTCGGCGCAGTCTTTCAGTTGCTCGCTCAGGTAGGCGAAATTGTCCTTGCGCGCCTGCACAAAGCCCTCCAGGCGATCCAGCTGGGCCAGGCCGCAGGCGGCCTGCATGTCGGTGATCTTGAGGTTGTAGCCCAGGTGGCTGTAGGTGTACTTGTGGTCGTAACCGGCCGGCAGGCTGCCCAGTTGCCAATTGAAGCGCTTGCCGCAGGTGTTGTCGCAGCCGGGCTTGCACCAGCAGTCGCGGCCCCAGTCGCGGAACGATTCTGCAATCTGGCGCAGCTCCGGGTCGCTGGTCAGCACCGCGCCGCCTTCGCCCATGGTGATGTGGTGGGCGGGGTAGAACGACAGGGTGGCCAGGTGTCCGAAAGTACCCACCTTGCGGCCCTTCCAGGTCGAGCCCAGGGCATCGCAGCAGTCTTCCACCAGCCACAGGCCATGGGCTTGGGCAAAGGCGCACACGGCATCCAGATCGAAGGGGTTGCCCAGGGTGTGGGCAATCATGATGGCCTTGGTGCGGGGCGACAGGGCCGCCTCCAGCTGCGACACGTCGATGTTGTAGGTGGGCAGCACGGCATCGACGAACACCGGCACGGCACCGTTCTGGATGATGGGGTTGACGGTGGTCGGAAAGCCGGCGGCCACGGTGATCACCTCGTCGCCGGGGCGGATGGCGCGGATGCCCAGGCGTGGCGAGGTCAGGGTGGAGAAGGCCACCAGATTGGCCGAGGAGCCCGAGTTGACGGTCAGCGCGTGCTTGACGCCGACAAAATCGGCCAGGCGTTTCTCGAAGGCGTCGTTGAATCGGCCCGTGGTCAGCCAGGCGTCGAGCGCGGCATCGATCATGGCGTTTTTTTCGGGATCGCCCACCACCTTGCCCGAGGGCGGGATGGCGTCGATGCCGGCGCGCCAGGCCGGGGCTGTGGCTGCGGCGCGGGCCGGGCGCACGATGATTTCGAGCTCCTGGCCGGCCAGTTCCGGCAGGTTGAGGTGGACCTGGCCATCGGCGGCGGCGGTCAGCTGGTGTCGGGTCAGGCTCATGCGGCGCTTTCGAATTCGGTGATTTGGTCCAGGGTCTGCTGGCGCATGTCGGCGCCGGCCTGCCAGGCGCGGTGCCAGTCCAGGGTGCGTTGCAAGGCGGTGTCGGCGCGCCAGCGGGGTTGCCAGCCCAGGCGGCTGTGGGCCTTGCTGCAGTCCAGCTTCAGGGTGTGGGCTTCATGGGGCTGGGCCTGGGTCTCCGTTTGCCAGCGCGCATCCGGGCCCCAGCGGCGTGCCAGCTCCTGCACCACCCAGCCCACGGTGCGGGCGTCGGATTCGTGCGGGCCGAAGTTCCAGCCTTCGGCCCAGGCCATGCCTTGCTCGTGCAGGCGTTGGGCCAGGGCCAGGTAGCCGCTCAGGGGCTCCAGCACATGCTGCCAGGGCCGGATCGCACCCGGCTGGCGCAGGGTGACGGCCTGTTGCGCCGAGAAGGCCGCCAGCACGTCGGGCACCAGGCGGGTGGGCGTCCAGTCGCCTCCGCCAATCACATTGCCGGCGCGGGCACTGGCCACCGGCACGTTGGCCGCGTTCAGGAAGGAGCGCCGGTACGAGGCCACCACCAATTCGGTGCAGCCTTTGCTGGCCGAGTAAGGGTCGTACCCGCCCATGGGGTCGGTTTCACGGTAGCCCCACACCCACTCCTGGTTTTCGTAGCACTTGTCGCTGCTGATGGCCACCACCGCGCGCACGCCGGGGGTGCGGCGCACGGCTTCCAGCACGTTGGCGGTGCCCATCACATTGGTGGCAAAGGTGTCCAGGGGCTGCTCGTACGACAGGGGCACCAGCGCCTGGGCGGCCAGGTGCAGCACCACGTCCGGTCGGGCCTGGGCCATGGCTTGGCTCAGCGCATCGAGGTCGCGGATGTCGCCGAAGCGGGACTGCATGCCCTGGGCCACTGAGGCCAGCTCGAACAGGTTGATGGGGGTGCCGGGCGGCAGGGCAAAGCCCCAGACTTCGGCCCCCAGGGCCTGCAGCCACAGGCTCAGCCAGCTGCCCTTGAAGCCCGTGTGACCGGTCAGAAAGACGCGCTTGCCGGCCCAGAAGCGGCGGTTCACCAGTTCTTCCACGGCGCGGCTCCGCTGGCCCAGAGTTCTTCGAGGTAGGTCTTGTCGCGCAAGGTGTCCATGGGGCGCCAGAAGCCGGTGTGCTGGTAGGCGGCGAGCTGCTGCTGGTGCACCAGGGCGTGCACGGGCTTGTCTTCCCAGATGCTGTCATCGCCCTCGATCAGGTCCAGCACCTGGGGCGACAGCACAAAAAAGCCGCCATTGATCAGGTTGCCATCGCCCAGGGGCTTTTCGGTGAAGGCCTGCACTTGACTATCGGCGATCTCCAGCGTGCCGAAGCGACCCGGAGGCGCCACAGCGGCCACCGTGGCCAGCTTGCCGTGGCTGCGGTGAAAGGCGATCTCGGCGCTGATGTCGATGTCGGACACCCCGTCGCCGTAGGTCATGCAAAAGAAGGGCTCGTTCTCGACATAGCGGCGGATGCGCCGGATACGTCCCCCGGTCTGGGTGCTGTCGCCGGTGTCCACCAGGGTCACGCGCCAAGGTTCGGCATGGTGCTCGTGGATCTCCATCTGGTTGGTCGTCATGTCGAAGGTGACGTCCGAGGTGTGCAGGAAGTAGTTGGCGAAGTACTCCTTGATCACATAACCCATGTAGCCGCAGCAGATCACGAAGTCGTTGATGCCATGGCTGGAGTACATCTTCATGATGTGCCAGAGGATGGGTTTGCCGCCAATGCTGATCATCGGCTTGGGGCGGGTCAGGGTTTCCTCGCTGATGCGGGTGCCCAACCCGCCGGCCAGGATGACTGCTTTCATGTCGGATGCTCCAGGCAGATGGAAATTGATGTGCGCCGTCAGCACAGCGCTTTGATCAATTCTAGGGGCCCCGTCCTGACTTCGCTCCGAATGGAAGGGCTGATTCCCGGTGCAAATGGGTCAATCAAAAATGGCTGAAAACCATTTGTCCGTGTTCTTGGACAAGTAGAAGTTGTCGCTGACCCACTGATTCAATTGCCGACCCATCTGATGGCGCAAGGTGCTGTCGTCGATCAGGCGCCGCACCGATTCGATCCAGGCCTCTTTTTCGTTGGGCACGTGCATCACCGGCGGGTTCTCGGTGCGGAAGGGGTACACGTCCGAGCACACCACCGGCCAGCCCATGGCGCCGTACTCCAGCAGGCGCAGATTGCTCTTGCAGCGGTTGAAGGGGTTGTCCTCCAGCGGGGCGATGGCAATGTCGAGGTCCAGCGAGGCCAGTTTGGCCGGGTAGTCCACATACGACACGAAGGGGTGGTATTCCTTGATGTAGGGGCGCAGGCTGTCGGGGCACATGCCCATGAAGATCCAGTCGACCTCGTCCTTGAAGCGGGCCACCACCTCGCCGATCATCTCCAGATCGCCCAGGTGCTGCGCTGCGCCGGCCCAGCCCACGCGCAGGCGTGACCGAGGCGTTGGTGCCTTGTAGAACTGGCCCCAGACCCGGTCATCGAGGCAGTTGGGCATCACGCGAACGTCGCGGCAGTAGTCACCATAGACGTCGACCAGGGGCTGGGTGGAGACGATCACGCGGTCGCACAGGCTCATGGCCTCGCGCATGCGCACATAGCCTTCACGCTGATGGTAGTTGTGCAGGTGGTGCTTCTGCGGCAGGTCGTGGAACAGGTCGTCAACCGTCTGGATGGTGAACAGGTTCGGGTTGGTCTTGCGGTAGTCGCGCAGCAGTTGCAGGTGGGCGTCGCCGATCGAGTGCTGCACGATCATGCGGTCCGGATTGACCCGCGTGATCTCGAGTGCTGTCGGTGTGCGGTACAGGCTGTGGGTGACCGGGAACACAATGCAGGACTGCGCCAAGCCGGCGTGCTGCAGTGCGTTCAAGGGCTCGACCACGCGGTACTGGCCCGAGCCGCTCGAGATGGGGAAGGCCATGGCCCGCGGCCGGTCCTTGCGCGAGCTCATCCAGTCGACCACCAGATCGGCTTCGACGTCGTAGGGGGTCTGCAGCGACAGGTGCCGGTTGTAGCCTCGGTCGTGGGCAATGTGCTGGACCCAGCGGGTCAGGAAGGACTGCTTTTCGCGCAGCGCTGCCGACTTGATCTCGTAGGCTCGGCCGGCTTCGCGGCCCAGGGCCTCCACCGTCTTGCCGCCCTGGTGCAGCACGTTGCTGACCGGGGTCCAGATGTGCCGGCGCCCGGCCTGGCTGGCGCGGATGCAGAAATCATGCACCGTGGTGAAGGTGTGGCAGTCGTCGGTGTTGAAGCCGCCGATTTGCTGCCAAAGAGAGCGTTGCAGCAGGAAGAAATGCCCCGCCACGGTGGACACGTCCTGCGATGTCTGCAGGCGTGAGAAGACGCCTTGCTCGTCGAGCAGCCGGCGCTCGCCGTTGTAGCTGGCCGCCCAATCCCCGATGCCCAGGGTCATGGGACCGCTTTGCAAGGTGGGTTTGTCGCCCACCTGCAGCACCAGACGCGGGGCCACACAACCCACGTCGGCTTGATCCAGGTAAGCGGTGAGGCTGCTCAGCCAGGTGCGCTGGATGGCCTCGGTGTCGTCGTCGGCGAACAGCAGCACGTCGCCGGTGGCCACTGCGGCCCCGGTGTTCAGGGCCAGGCCGTGTTGGTAGGGGCCGGCCGGGGTGGACACGATGTGCAGCGGAACCGGCAAGGTGACGGAGGTGGCCGCGTTGTGTGCGGCGGCCTCGTGTTCAGGCTGGGTGACCAGGATGATCTCGTGCAACTCGGGCTCGGCAAAGAGCTGCAGCGAGCTCAGCAGGCAGCGCAGGTAGCCGAGTTGGTAGCCCGTCGGGATGATCACCGAGACGCGCCGTGCTTGGGCGCCCTGGTAATCGAGTTGCCGGCAACCGGCAATCTTCTGGGCCTGCACACGGGCGGGCAAGGCACGGCTGTTCAGGTGCGCCTGAAGTTGCTGCAGCTCTGCCAGCTCACGGGCCGGGGACACATGGCCGTCGCTCTTGAAAAGCACCGTGTCGACATGGTGGATGCTGCCTCTGTTCTGCGACAGGTTCAGCGCCAGGCCGTAGAGGCGGTCGAAATCCAGCGTCAGGCCCTGTTGACGCCAATCCGCCGTGCGCACGGCCACGGCCGAGCCCAGGTAGTTGGTGCTGCGCAGCCACTCGATGTTGAGGTCGGGCTTGAAATGAGGGGTTTCCTGGCCATGGGCTGCGATGAAGGCCTCGTCGGCATACACCAGTCGGGCCTCCGGGTTTTTGGCGGCCAGGGCGAATTCGACCAGGGCCTGGGTGGCCAGCGTGGTGCCTGACTCGATCAGCAGCAGCCATTGCGGCAGGGTGTGCGCAAAGGGATCCTGCGCGGTGGGCAGGGTGTGCCAAACGCACTGGGGGCCCAACTCAGCCGGGTTGATCGGGCAGTCGAAGCCCGCCAGGATGTGCAACTGGCTGGCTTGGTAGAGGTTCTGCTCCAGGCTGTCCAGCGTCTGGGCCAGGCCATCGAGGTCACCTTCGCGAACGTAAACATAGACTGCCAAAGCGGGCAGATCACCGCGGGCCACATGTTCGCCGTAGATCTCGCCATCGATTTCCCGCAGGGTGCTGCGTTTGCTCCAGGTTTGAAACTGTCGCTGCAGTCGGGTGTATTTCGCCTGATCCGCGTGGGAGGCCAGGTCTTTGCCATCGATCACGAGCTCGCCCATCAGCGTGACGGACTCGTGGGACCAGGCGTCTTCGAAGGGCATGTCCCTGAGTGCACGCTGGGTGGCTTCAATGAACTGGTCCAGTTCGGCCGCGCTGTCGCGGAAATTGGCGAGGTGCTGTTGCTGGTAGCTCGGGAGTTCGCTGCGGGCTTTGGCCAACTCGGCCGGGTCGTCGCCCCAGGCCGTGGCCAGGCTCAGCCAGGGCGATGCCGCAGGCAGGGCCAAGGTGCGGTCATTCTGGATGTAGACCACTGGGCAGCCGCACAGCAAGGCCTCGGCGGTGATGACACCCGCCTCATAGCAGTAGATCAGGCTGGCCGAGCGCAAGGCCTCGGCACGGTCTTCGGCCTTGGTGAAGGCGTTGGACGGCGCGCCCAGGTTCACCAGGTCGGCATGGCTGGCTTGCAGGCTGCCGCCGGCCTTCAGGTATTTGTCGGCGTAGACCAAGGCTGGGCCGTCGGGTCGGGTCGCCGCAGGGCTGAAGACGGTGCTGTCCACCCAGGGCAGGGCCAGGGGCAGGCTGAGGCTGGCGGCCTTGTCGCCTTGGGCCAATTCGATCCGCCCCTTGCCCATCTGCGATTTGTCACTGGCATGGATTTCGGGGCTGTAGGCCAGTGTCCGGTGGGATTGCTGGCGCAGTACCCCGTCGAGGGCAAGATGGATCCAGACCGGCTTTTTGCCCGCCTTGTAGTGTGCGGCTCGCTGCTCCAGCGACAGCTGGGGTGTCCACAAGTGGCCATTGAGGGTTCTCGCGCCCCAGACAAAGGCTTCGAAGCCTCGGGTGTTCAGCTCATGGCACAACTGATGCAGTTGCCGGACGTGGATCTGGCGGCCGTCGTAATCAGCAGTGGCAATGTAATAGGGGTGCTTCTCGGCGGCGGTGCGTGAGGTTCCGTGCGCATGCATGGTGGGTGAACACTTTCTGCTTGAGCCCATGGGCAGCCTGGGCAAGGAGTTCGTCGAGGCAAGGGGCGGACATCCATGAGACCGTGAGCCGGTCCGCGGGTGACCTGGCCATACTCGCAGCTTCAGCTGGTGAGTTTAAGCCTGCCTTCAGACCGCGGCAGTCAGTCAGGGGTGTGGCGTAGGGTGTTCTGGACAGGGCTGGGCGGATCCTGTGGATCCAGGTTTCAATCACCCAGAGGGTGATTGATCCTCAGCCCTTCAGCAGCGACAGAACCTGCTGCGGCAACTGGTTGGCCTGGGCAATCATCGCAGTGCCGGCCTGTTGCAGGATCTGGGCGCGGCTCAGGTTCGAGGTTTCCGTCGCGAAGTCGGCGTCCAGGATTCGGCCCTTGGCAGCCGTCTGGTTTTCCACTGCACTTTGCAGGAAGGTGATGGTGTTCTGGAAGCGGCTCTGGGCAGCACCGAGTTGGGCGCGGCTGTCGTTGATGGTCTGCAGGGCCTTGTCGATGGCGTCGATGTTGGCGGCGTTGGAACTGTTGCTGCCAGCGGCCGTGGTCAGGGCGCTGGTGGTGCCCCCGAAGACGGCCGACACGTTACCAGCCTGGTCGAGGTTGAGGGTGCCCGACGCCACGGTGATGGTCTGACCCGAGTTGGCGCCCACCTGGAAGTCGTAGCTGGCGGTGGTGGTCAGCACCGAGGTGCCGTTGAACTGCACGGCGCTGATGGTACGACCGATTTCCGAAGCCAGCTGGGTGTATTCCTGGTTCAGCGAGGCGACGTCGGACGAGGTGTTGGTCGAGTTGGTGGCCTGCACGGCCAGTTCACGCATGCGCTGCAGCATGTCGGAGACGGTCTGCATGCCGCTTTCTGCGGTCTGCAACATCGAGATGCCGTCGTTGGCATTGCGAATGGCCACGCCCATGCCGCGGGCCTGGGCGTCCATGCGGGTGGCGATGGCCAGGCCGGCGGCATCGTCCTTGGCGCTGTTCACGCGCAGGCCGGAGGACAGGCGCTGGATCGAGGTGGACAGGCTCATCTGGGTGGCCTGCGCATTGCGCTGGGCGTTCAGTGAGTTGATGTTGGTGTTGATGGTCATTGCCATGGGACGGCTCCTTCAATGAATGCAAGATGAACGATCCACACGGTGCGATGTCTGTACGAAATACAGCGACCGATCCCAGCCGAGTGTTAGGAAAATTATTCGGCTTGGGAGAAAAACAGAAGCTTGGAAAAGCGGGCTTCTGGCCGCTCAGTTCAGGACTTTTGCCGAATATCGGCGTCTGCTGAGGGCACGGCCTGTGTATCGCCCGGGGCAGATCGGGCGATGGGGCTGAAGAAGCGAGGCGCAGGCGGGCTGTTGCCGCCTTGGCTGAAAAAGGAAGGCTGAGCCAGGGTCAGGCGGACGATTTGTTCCAGGTGGTGATCTGCTGGTTCACCAGGCTGCTGAGGCTGTTGAGGCTGGTCAGGTTGGTGTCCAGCGAGTTGTACTGCTTGTAGAGGCGGGCCTGGATCACCGCGATACGGTCTTGCATCTTGGTGACATCGGTGTTGTTTCGAGTCAACGAAGTTTGCAATGCGCTTGTCCGATTGGAGACCGTTCCGCCCACGTTGTTGGCTGCCATGGCGAAGTCTCGGATGCGGCGGGCGATTCCATTGGTGGCGCTGCTGCCCCCATTGGCGTCAAAAAGGGACTCGAGATTGCTGGGGTTGGTGGTGATGGCGGTGCTCAACTTGGAACTGGTGACCGATAGCGTGCCGTCTTGCTGCATGGAGATGCCCACGGCGCTCAGGCTGCTGTAGCTGCTGCTGGCGGGGCCATTGCCCACCACCAGCTGACGCAGCGCATTCTGCAAGCCGATGGCGGTGCTGTCGCCCTGCAGGGGCGAAGCTGTCTTGGTGCCTGGATCGTACTTGGTGAGGTTGCGCATGGTCGCGATCGCCTGGTTGTAGGCGGTCACGAAAGCGTTGACTTTGTTGGTGGTTGTGGTGGTGTCTGCCGTCACGCTCATGGTGACGGGCGATGTGGTGACCTGCTGCAAATTGAGGGTGAGCCCGGTGACCGCGCCCGTGATCTGGTTGTTGGCCGAACTCACGGCCACGCCATCGACCGTGGCGGCTGAATTCTTGGCGGCCTGCGACAGGCCCATGCCGACAATGGCACTGCCGGTGCTGGCATAAGCCAGCTTGCCCGTGCCCGTGCTGCCATCGGTGATGGCCGTGCCACCGCTGTCGAAGGCCTGAATCTGGAAGCCATTGCTCTCACCGGTGTTGGCGCCGCGCACCACCAGCTTGTCCTGACCACCCGAGGTGACGACCGAGGCGCTGACGCCCGAGTTGGAGCCATTGATGCGGGTGGCGATGTCGCTGAGGGTGTCGGTGGCGTTCACCGCAACGCTCACCGTGGAGCCGCTGCCCTGGGTGAAAGTGTTGCCACTCCAGGTTCCGACCTGGATGTCCAGGCGCCCGTCCGAGCCGAAGGTACTGCCGGAGGTGATGCCGCTGGACAGCGTGGTTTGCGATTGCGCCAGTTGGGTCACCGACACGCTGTAGTTGCCGGCCAGTGCGCCTGTGGTCACGGACCCGGTCACGGCGCTGCTGTTGCTGGAGCTGACCGTGCGCGATGCCCAGGTGGCCTTGTCCAGCAAGGCCGAGGCGGCATCCTGGATGGCCGAAAGTTGTGATTTGACCGAGCCCCAGGTCGAAATCGTGCTCTGGATCTTGGTTCCCTTTTGCTGCAGCAGGGTGACAGGCTGACTCTCAACCGCCACGAGCTTGGTGACAATCGAATTGACGTCAAGGCCGTTGCTGCCAATGCCGGGTGAAGAAATGGTCATGTTGGTATCCCCTGGTGCAGACAGAGAGCCTGCGCTCTTCTACTCTAGCAAGCGAACCTCCAAATGAAAAGCCACAACTCCAGTAGAAAACCCCGGCTTATGCCGGGGTTTGAAGGTTCAACTTGAAGCGGGCGATGGCTTAACGCAGCAGAGACAGCACACCCTGCGGCAACTGGTTGGCCTGGGCGATCATCGCGGTGCCAGCCTGCTGCAGGATCTGGGCGCGGCTCAGGTTGGCCGTTTCAGAGGCGAAGTCAGCATCCATGATGCGGCCCTTGGCAGCCGTCTGGTTTTCCACGGCGCTCTGCAGGAAGTTCACCGTGTTCTGGAAGCGGCTCTGGGCAGCACCGAGTTGGGCGCGGCTGTCGTTGATGGTTTGCAGGGCCTTGTCGATGGCGTCGATGTTGGCGGCGTTGGAGCTGTTGCTGCCGGCAGCCGTGGTCAGGGCGCTGGTGGCTCCACCCACGACGGCCGACACGTTGGAGCTTTGATCCAGGTTCAGCGTGCCCGAGGCGATGGTGATGGTCTGGCCGGAGTTGGCACCCACCTGGAAGTCGAAGCCGGCGGTGGTGGTCAGCACCGAGGTGCCGTTGAACTGCACGGCGCTGATGGTGCGGCCGATTTCCGAAGCCAGCTGGGTGTATTCCTGGTTCAGCGAGGCGACGTCGGACGAGGTGTTGGTCGAGTTGGTGGCCTGCACGGCCAGTTCACGCATGCGCTGCAGCATGTCGGAGACGGTCTGCATGCCGCTTTCAGCAGTCTGCAGCATGGACACCCCGTCGTTGGCGTTGCGGATGGCCACGGTCATGCCGCGGGCCTGGGCATCCATGCGGGTGGCGATGGCCAGGCCGGCAGCGTCGTCCTTGGCGCTGTTGACGCGCAGACCCGAAGACAGACGTGCGATGGAGGTGGACAGGCTCGACTGATTGGTGGCTGCGTTGCGTTGCGCCGTCAGCGAGTTGACGTTGGTGTTGATGGTCATTGCCATTTTGAAGCTCCTTCAAGTTAAAAATCAGCCTATCGCTGATGTCAAACCTGCGGTGTCGCAGGCTTGGCAACGAACCCTTCTTGAAGCCCGTTGCATTGTTTTTCGGGTCGGGCGCAGAAAACTTTAGGTTTACTTGTGAGCGAGAGTGCAAACAAGTTGGCAATCGGGGTGCAGGCGGGTCTCGCCCAGGGGGGCGTGTGGGATCCGGGGAGTTCTTGATCCTTCTATATAGAGCGTGAATCCGGCTTGTTCCAGGGTTTGCGGGTGCCTCTGGGAATAGCCTGCCAAATGTCTTGCTATTGAGGCCTTCAGAACCGGGCTGGGCTGCCGATACACCATTTGTACCGTGCGACAATTTGCGAGGCCAAAAGAATGTTTACACCCGTGAGTACCCGAGCTGCATCTGCCTATCAACGTGTTGGCGTCGAAACCAGTATCACTGGTGCGGATCCGCATCAGTTGGTGGTGCTGTTGTTTGATGGCTTGCTGGACAGCCTCACCAAGGTGGCGGGTGCCATGAGCCGCGGCGATATCCAGGAGAAATCCCGGTATCTCAACAAGTCCATCCAGATCCTCGAAGACGGTCTTCGGGCTGTTCTCAATGAAAAGGAAGGTGGCGATGTGGCCAAGAACCTCGATTCGCTCTACAGCTACGCGGTGTTTGAACTGACCAAGGCCAATTTGAGCAACAGTCCCGAGGCTGTCCAATCCGTGATCGAACTGATCCGACCCGTCGCTGAGGCCTGGAAGGCCATCAGACCTCAAACACGTTGAATAGCAAGGGGGCATAACGTGCAGCAACAATCTCTGCTTGATTACTACAAGGCCATCGAGGGCGCCAGCCAGCGCATGTTGATGGCCGCACAGCGTGAAGACTGGGAGCAGGTGATGCAACTCGAGGGTGCCTGTGCGGTGCTGATCGAGCAATTGCACCACCAGTCCCAGGTGGAGCCTCTGGCCAGCGAGGATCGCAGCGAGAAGGGCAAGATCATGTTGCGCATCCTGCGCAATGACGCCCTGATCCGCAATCTGGCCGAGCCTCGGCTTTCTGACATTCAGCGCCTGCTGGATGGCGGTTCCCGACTGCTCCACTGATGGGGTGGGCCTGCTTCGGCGGGCTCCATCGATGCTTCTGGGGCCTGAAACCGGGCCCTCGATGACAAAAAGCCCGCTTCGGTCAACGAAGCGGGCTTTTTGCTTGGGGGGTGGGCTGGGCCGGCGTGCTCAGACCTGCATGTTCATGATGTCGGTGTAGGCCTGAACCATGCGGTTGCGCACGTGCATGGTGGCCTGAAAGCCGATCTGGGCCTTCTGGATGGCGATCATGGTGTCTTCCAGGCTGACGTTGGGGTTCTCCATCTGCACTTCCTGCTGCATCTGGGTGGCTTTGTTCTGGGCGGCGCTCACGGATTTGAGGGCGTTGCTCAACTCACCCGAAAAGCCGGCGCTGCCGGTGGACGAGGTTTGGCCTGCCGTGCCGGTGGCTGCCTTGCCGACTTGCGGCGTACGGGGGCTGAGTGGGCTGAGGGTGGCGGTTGAGGGGAATCGCAGATCCATGGCGCTTCTCCGGTGAGATCATTGGCGCCGATGTTAGGGGCTCGGCCAGGAGGCAGACCTTTGAATTGAGGTCCAAAGAGCTGGTTTATCCTGGCGATGGCGTGGCGGTCTGGCTGAATAATCGTCTCCAACCTGAGGTGTATTGCCACCCCTTTGACCTGGAAACAAGATGTCTGCCGTCGCTGAAATTACCGCTACCCCAGTGGCCCCATCGTGGACACAAAAGCTCGCCGAGCTGGATCGGTCGCAGAAGATCAAGCTGGCGCTGGGCATTGCCTTGCTGGTGGTGGTCGCCCTGGCGGGCACCTTCATGACGCGCCAGGCCGACTGGAAGGTGCTTTACGCCAACCTCAGCGACAAGGATGGCGGTGCGGTGGTGGCGCAACTGGCCCAGATGAATGTGCCCTACAAGTATTCCGAGGGCGGTGGTGCCATCATGGTGCCGTCAGACCGCGTGCATGACCTGCGCCTGCGCCTGGCCTCCCAGGGTCTGCCCAAGGGGTCGGTGACTGGCTTTGAGTTGATGGAGGGCAACCGCTTTGGCGTGACCCAGTTCCAGGAGCGCTTGAATTTCCAGCGTGGCCTGGAAGGCGAGTTGACCCGCTCCATCCAGGCGGTGGCGGCCATCCAGAGCGCCCGGGTGCACCTGGCACTGCCCAATCAGAATGGTTTTTTCCGTGAGCAGCTCAAGCCTTCGGCGTCGGTGCTGGTCACCCTGTACCCAGGCCGCATCCTGGACCGTGCGCAATTGGCGGGCATTGTGCATCTCGTGGCGTCCAGCGTGCCAGATCTGAACCCGGCAGCCGTGAGCGTGATCGACGACAACGGCAAGCTGCTGTCGGCCACCCCTGAGGCCGCCGGCGCTGGTGGAGATGTTCAACAGCTTCAATATGTGCAGCAGATCGAGCAGCTCTACAGCAAGCGCATCATCGACATCCTCGAGCCGGTGGTGGGGCGGCAGAACGTCAAGGCGCAGGTGACGGCTGAAGTTGATTTTTCGCAGACCGAATCGACTTCGGAGTTGCACAAGCCCAACCAGACCCCTGACACGGCGGCCGTGCGCAGCCAGCAGGTGGTGGAAAGCGGTGGCGGCAGTGCCGCCACCCCGCCCACCGGTGTGCCTGGCGCCACCAGCAACCAGCCGGCTGCCCAGGCCAATGCCCCCATCAACGGGGCCGCCCCGACCCTTTCGGCCGGCGCCGCAGGCACCGGCAGCGGCACCCCCAGCAAGAAGGAGTCGGTCACCAACTACGAGGTGGACAAGACGGTCAAGGTGGTCAAGGGCGGCACGGGGGCGGTCAAGCGCCTGAGCGCGGCCGTGGTGGTCAATTACCAGAGCGGCCCGGAAGAGAAGGGCAAGCCCGTGAACAAGCCCTTGACACCCGAGCAGCTGGAGCAGATGACGGCGCTGGTGCGCGACACCATCGGCTTCAGCAAGGAGCGCGGCGACTCGGTCAACCTGATGAACACCCCCTTCATGGCCATGGCCACGGACAACACACCGGTGCCGCTGTGGAAGCAGCCCGAGATGCTGGAGTTGGCCAAGAGCTTTGCCTGGCCCGTGGGCATGGTCTTGTTTGGGCTGATTGTGCTGATGGGCATGGTGCGCCCGGCTGTGAAGGCCATGAACGCGCCCAAGGTCGAACCCGTGGTGCCTGCCGTGGCGGGCACCCAGCTCGATGCCATCGAGTCCGAGACCCCCAACCGGCCTGACTTGCTGCCCGCTCCGGTTGCAGACAATTCGCCGGTACCGCCGACCAAAGAGCAGCTGCGTCTTGAGGATGCACGCCAATTGGCCAAGCAGAACCCGATTGCGGTGGCTAATATCATCAAGACCTGGGTCAACGGCGAAGCGCCGGCATGATCAGGCACTCTCCGGAGAGATGATATGGACGAACAAGGTCTGAACGACGCAGCGATTTTTCTGATGTCGCTGGGTGAGGAAGAGGCGGCCGAGGTGTTCAAGCACCTGTCGCCCAAAGAGGTGCAAAAGCTCGGCGAGACCATTGCCCGCACCCGGTCCGTCTCGCGCGACCGTGTGGACGACGTGGTCAACAAGTTCACCGAGGCCGCAGCCCAGCAAAGCCTGCTGGTGTCTGACACGGGTGACTATGTCAAGGCGGTGCTGCGCCGCGCCCTGGGTGACGACAAGGCCTCGCTGCTGATCGATCGCATTTTGCAAGGGGGCGATGTCTCCGGCATCGAAAGCCTGAAGTGGATGGACCCCTTGTCGGTGGCCGAGTTGCTGCGCAACGAACACCCGCAGATCGTGGCGGCCATCCTGGTTCACCTGGATTACGAACAAGCCGCGGCCGTGCTGTCCCAATTGACCGAGCGCCAGCGCGGTGAAGTGCTGTTGCGCATCGCCACCCTGGAGGGCATCCAGCCGACGGCGTTGAAAGACCTCAACGAGGTGCTGTTCAAGGTGCTGGCTGGCGGCGACAAGATCCGCAAGACCTCGCTGGGCGGCATCAAGACGGCGGCCGAAATCATCAACCTGATGGGCAGCAACATCGAAGGCACCGTGCTCGAGTCGATCCGGGGCTACGACCCCGACCTGGCGCAGAAGATCATGGACAAGATGTTCGTGTTCGACGACGTCATGAAGCTCGACGACAAGGCCATCCAGATGGTGCTCAAGGAAGTGGCCTCGGAGACCCTCATCGTGGCCCTCAAGGGCGCGGCGCCCGAGCTCAAGGAGCGTTTCCTGTCGAACATGTCCTCGCGGGCTGCTGAAACGCTGCGTGAAGACCTGGAGTCCCGTGGCCCGATGCGGCTGTCCGAGGTCGAAGCCCAGCAGAAGGAAATCCTCAAGACCGTGCGACGTCTGGCCGACGAAGGCCAGATTGTGATCGGAGGCGGCGGTGACGACCAACTCGTCTAATCGCTCCCGTCAGTACGCCCGCTTCATCCCAAGCGAGGAGATTGGCGACGTCGCCCAATGGCAGTTCACCGAGGTGGATGAAAACCGGCGCGTCGCCGCCATGCTGGCCGCCCAGACCCCTGCCGAGCCCGTGATCAGCCCGGCCATGCTGGAGGCCTCGCGCCAGGAGGGCTTTCAGCAGGGCCTGGAGCAGGGCCGGCTGGAAGCCTCGCTGGAAGGGCAGCGCCGGCTCGATGAATACATCGCCCAACAGGGGGCCGAGGCGCGTCAGCGCGTCGAGGCCTTGCTGACCTCGCTGGAGCAGCGCTTTGCCGATGCTGAGCAGGTGGTGGCGCAGGGCGTGCTGGACGTGGCCTGTGAACTGGCCCGCCAGGTGGTGCGGCGCGAACTGGCCCAGGATGCCGAGGCTTTGCGCCCGGTGATCCGGGAAGCCCTGGGGTTGTTGTCGGTGGACGCCCGCACCGCGGTTGTCCGGCTCAACCCGGCAGACCACGAGGTGTTGGCGAATGCCCCGGCGGGCGAGTTCGGCAGTGTCGAGATCAAGTGGGTGGCCGACCCTGCGGTCGAGCCCGGTGGTTGTTTGCTGGAGGCCGCCGGGGCCCAGGTGGATGGCAGCCTGTCGCGTCGCTGGGCCCGTGCCGTGGCGAATCTGGGTTTGGACCGACCCTGGGTCGATGATGCGGAGGTGGCCGATGTCGACTGAGCACGACAGCCTGCCGCGCTGGGACGTTTACATGCAGGACCTGCGTCAGCGGGTCTCGCGGGGCATGGCGCTGGAAAGCCGCGGCACGCTGACCCGCTTGACCGGCCTGGTGCTGGAGGCCACGGGCATCCGCGTGCCGGTGGGCTCGCAGTGCTGGATCACCCAGAAAGATTCGGAGCCCGTGCTGGCCGAGGTGGTGGGTTTTTCGGGCGAGCGGGCATTCCTGATGCCGGCCGGCGATATCCACGGCTTGTCCAGCGGTGCGGTGGTGACACCGGCCTTGCCCTTTGTGCCTGTGCCTCGCCTGGGCGACGAGCCCTTGCCCGCCTCCGCCTTGTCGCTGGGGGTGTTGCGCTTGCCACTGGGCGATGGTCTGCTGGGGCGCGTGGTGGATGCCTCGGGTCAACCCCTGGATCACCAAGGGCCGGTGCTCGATGTGGTGGCCGAACCCCCGGGCCGGCGCCAGATCAACGCCATGGACCGCGATCCCGTGCGTGAGCCGCTGGACACCGGTGTGCGCGCCATCAATGCCTTGCTGACCGTGGGCCGTGGTCAGCGCTTGGGCCTGTTTGCGGGCTCTGGCGTGGGCAAGAGCGTGTTGCTGGGCATGATGGCCCGCTATACGCAGGCCGACGTCATCGTGGTGGGCCTGATCGGTGAGCGCGGTCGCGAAGTGAAAGAGTTCATCGAGGACATCCTGGGCGACGATGGGCGCGCCCGCTCGGTGGTGGTGGCGGCCCCGGCCGACGCGCCGCCTTTGCTGCGCATGCAGGGGGCCGCCTACGCCACCGCGGTAGCGGAACACTTTCGCGACAAGGGCAAGCATGTGCTGTTGTTGATGGATTCGCTCACCCGCTATGCCATGGCGCAGCGCGAGATCGCACTCGCCATTGGCGAGCCGCCGGCCACCAAGGGCTACCCGCCCTCCTGTTTTGCCAAGTTGCCCCAGTTGGTGGAGCGCAGTGGCAATGGCCTCAATGGGGTGGGGTCGATCACGGCCTTCTACACGGTTCTGTCCGAAGGGGATGACCAGCAGGACCCGATCGCCGACGCGGCCCGGGCCATTCTGGATGGCCACATTGTGTTGTCACGCACCTTGGCCGAGGCCGGACATTACCCGGCCATCGACATCGAACAGTCGGCCTCCCGCGTGATGCACAACGTGGTCAGCCCGATCCACATCGAGGTGGCCCGGCGCTTCAAGGCCATGTATTCGCGCTATCAGAAGAGCCGCGATCTGATCCAGGTCGGCGCCTATGTACAGGGCAGCGACCCCGATCTGGATGAAGCCATTCAGTTGCAGCGGGGCATGGCCAGCTTTTTGCAGCAGGACATGCACGATGCCGTCAACCTGCAACAGGCGCTGGACCAGATGGCAGCCAGCCTGGGCCTGCAGATCAACCCCTGACCCAGGAGCACCACGATGGCAGCGTCTCACGGATTGCAAGTGGCCATGGAGCATGCGACACGGCTGCGCGATGCGGCTGTCCAGCGCCTGGCCCAGGCCCGCCTGAACCGCCAGCGGGCGCAGCAGCAAATGGACCAGTTGACCGGCTATTCTGGCGAGACCGAGCAGCGGTGGCTGATCCGGGGGCAGTTGGGCATCGCTCCAGAGGTGATGTTCCATCACCGCCAGTTCATGGACCGCCTGGACCAGACGATTGAATTGCAGAAGACCCAGATGGCGCGCCATGACCAGTTGGTGCAAGACGCCGAGCGCGAGCTGACCCAGGCGGAACTGCGCCTGGTGAGCCTGCGCCAGGTGGTGCAGCGTCGCCAGCACGATGCGGCGGTGGTTTTGCAGCGCCGCGAACAGAAAGAGGTGGACGAGCTGGCAGCATCGCGCCACCGCCTGAAGATTCAGCCCACAGCCTGACGAGGTAGACCATGGTAGAACAAGTCAAATCCAGCAGCACATCGGCCCCTGCGTCGGCATCCGCAACCCATGCCAGGGGGCATGGCAAGCTTGCGGCAGGCGCTGGCGCCGGATTCACCGGACTGCTGGACGATTTTTCGACGGCCTTGGCCGACGGCTCCGACGCTTCGACAGCCTTGGGGGCCGACGGGCTGGGCGACCTGGGGGCGCTGCTGCCGGGCGGGCAAGGTCAGGCCCGACGCAAGCCGGGGGTGCAGGTGCCGGGCGACGACGGCGATGCCTTGACTCTGGGGGATGGGGCCTTGCCCACAGACTTGGTCTCTCAAATGGCCTTGTTGGCCGAATCGGCGCGCCAGGCTGCGGCGGTGGCAACGGCAGACACGAAGGAGCCAGCCACCGGAACGTCCGCGGGCGCCGGGCTGCCTGCGGGCGTGGCGGATGTGACCAAGGCCACGACCGACCCGGCCGTGTTGGCGCAAATGGCTGCTGCGGCACAGAAGGACGCTGGCGCGGGCGCTGTTTCGGCGGCAGGCCCCGGTGTGCCGGGTGACGCGGGCCGGGTTTCGCTGGAGTCGGGCGCCATGGCGCGCAAGGGCCATCGCGATTTGCTGGCGCAATTGCAGGCGCAGGCCGCTGGCGGCACCGAGGTCGGCAAGGCTGCCTTGACCTCGGATACCGGCGCTGCAGGTCAGTTGGTGCCCTTGGCCAAGGCCGACGTCGATTTCAAGGACATGGCCACCCGAGTGCTTGACAACACCCCTTTGGCCGCCGCCGCTGAGGAGGCCGGCAAACTGCTGGGCCGCCTGGCTGGTGCGGATTCAAGCTCATCCAGTGAGCACAAGTCTTTGCAGGCGCAGGATGATCGGCAAAGTGTCAGCCTGCAGCCGCTTTCGGACGGGCAGGACCGAAGCCAGAGCCTGGGCGTGAGCGCGGCCACGCCCGGTGCGGCGGGCGGAGGTCTGAACGACTCCAACGCGCGCAGTTCGGAGGAGGTGGTGGCTGAGCAGGTCAGCTACTGGATCCACCAGAAGCGCCAGGCCGCCGAGCTGACCCTCGATGGTGGCAATGGACAGCCGGTGGCGGTGAGCATTTCCATGAACGGCAATGAGGCCAGCGTGGCCTTTCGCTCCGATCAGGCCGCTACCCGCGACATGCTCAACGGGGCCTTGCCTGAGCTGAAGACCCTGCTGCAGGGCGAGGGCCTGGTCCTGGCCGGGGTGTCTGTGGGCGCTGGCAACGGACAGTCAGACAGTTCGTCCTCGTCTCGCCCGGGGAGCGATGCTGCCTCGGGCATCCGTCGGGTGGGCGCGCGGGCCTCGGCGGCACAGGATTCCGACGCGCCAGCCACTGTGGTGCGGCGTGCGGTCAGTACCAACCGCACGCTCGATCTGTTTGTCTGAGCTCGGTGGGCCGTTTGGCCCGCAGCGGCTTGGATCGCCCGCCCTGACCCAGGGGCTTGAGCCTGTTTAACCCCGTTTTAGGGCTTCTATTCTGGCTATTATTGGGCTCGATTGACCCAATAATCACCAACATGCATCTACTGCCAGCCGTCCCGGCATGCAGCAGGGTGATCGCCAGAAGGAAACAACGTGTCTGATGCTCCCGCAGCCGATGCCAAGGAAAAGCCCAAAAGCAAAAAGATGCTCATCATCATCGTCGCGGCCGTGTTGTTGCTGGGCGGTGGCGGTGCGGGCTACTTTTTTCTGATGAAAAAGAATGCCGACGAGGACGGTGATGAAAAGCCGGCCGCAGCGGCATCGCATGACGCTAAGAAAACGCCGCCCACCTACCTGCCGCTGGAGAACATGGTGGTCAACCTGGCCGATCAGGGGGGCGACCGGTTTGCCCAGATCGGCGTGACCTTCGAGATCGAGGATGCGCATGCGGCCGATCAGGTCAAGGCCTACCTGCCCAAGATCCGCGACATGATTCTTCGCCAGTCCTCCCAGCGCACCTCGGAAGAGTTGTTGACCACTGACGGCAAGGAAAAACTGGCCGGCGAGATCCTCAAGGAGTCTTCGCGCATTCTGGGCTACGAAGTCGAAGAAGAGGAAGAGGCGCCCAAAGCCAAGAAAAAGAAGAAGGTCAAACGAGCTGAAAGCCCGCTCACGGCGGTGCTGTTTTCCAACTTCATCGTCCAGTAAGGAGCCCTCATGAGCGAATCCTTTCTCTCCCAGGAAGAAGTCGATGCGCTTCTGGAGGGGGTCACGGGCGAGAGTCAGAAGATTGTTGAGGACATCCCCGAGGCGGGGGCGGTTCGCAGCTACGACATTTCCAGCCAGGAGCGGATTGTTCGCGGGCGCATGCCGACGATGGAAATCGTCAACGAGCGCTTTGCCCGCAACTTCCGCATCGGCCTGTTCAACTTCATCCGCCGCAGCCCTGAGATCTCGGTGGGCACCGTGGCCGTGCAGCGATACAGCGCCTTCTTGCGTGAACTGGCCGTGCCGACCAACTTCAATATTGTGGCCATCCGCCCCTTGCGTGGCAGTGGCTTGATCGTGTGCGAGCCTGCGCTGGTGTTCGGCATCATCGACACCTTGTATGGGGGTGTCGGCAAGTTCCAGACCCGCATCGAAGGGCGTGATTTCTCCCCGACCGAGCGGCGCGTGATCAACCGACTGGTGGACGTGATCTGCACCGAATACAAGAAAGCCTGGCAGGGCATCTACCCGCTGGAGCTGGAGTATCAGCGCTCGGAAATGCAGCCTCAGTTTGCCAACATCGCCACGCCCAGTGAGATCGTGGTGTCCACCGCGTTCCAGCTGGAAATCGGCGAGTTGTCGGGCGCCATCCACCTGTGCATGCCGTATGCCACTCTGGAGCCGATCCGCGATGTGCTGTATTCCTCCACCCAGGGGGATTCGATCGAGGTCGATCGCCGCTGGGTGAAGGTGCTGACGCGTGAAATCCAGGCGGCCGAAGTGACGCTGGTGGCCGAGCTGGCACGTGCTGATGCCACCGTGGAACAATTGTTGGCCATGAAGCCCGGTGACTTCATCGAGCTGGACCGTCAGCCCCGCATCCGCGCTTCGATCGGCGGCGTGCCGATTTTCGAGTGCCAATACGGGACTCACAACTCAAAGTATGCGATCCGGATCGAGGAATGCCTGCGCAGCCACGATCTGAACTGGATTGGAGATAAGAATGTCGTCTGAAGAAAACCAGGATCCAGCTGACGATCCCATGGCGGGTTGGGCCGAGGCGCTGGAAGAGCAGAAGCGGGCTGATGAAGGTCCGATGCATGAGCCCGGAGGCCCCTTGTCGGGCGGCGAGCCATCGCGATCGTCCTACGGCGGCTCGCCTGGAGGCGATGGTTCGCTCAACGACATCAACATGGTGCTGGACATTCCGGTGCAGTTGTCGGTGGAGTTGGGGCGTACCAAAGTGCCGATCAAGTACATCCTGCAACTGGCCCAAGGCTCGGTTGTTGAGCTCGATGCACTGGCGGGTGAGCCCATGGATGTGTTGGTCAACGGCTACCTGATTGCGCAGGGCGAGGTGGTGGTAGTGAACGACAAGTTCGGTATCCGGCTGACCGACGTGGTCACGCCGTCAGAGCGCCTGCGTCGTGTGAGCAAGGGGTAAACGCATGTGGCAATCCATCGGGCCGTTGGCCCTGCTGGTGGGGCTGCTGGCCCTGTTGCCCTGGGGCCTGCGCTGGTTGCAGCGCCTGCAGCGTGGCAAGGCGGGCGGGGTCTGGCTGTCTTCGGACCTGATCTCCAGTGTGGCCGTGGGCCCGCAGCAGCGTGTGGTGACGGTCGAGGTCGGCCCACCCCATGCGCGGACCTGGCTGGTGCTGGGGGTGACGGCGCAGCAAGTCACCTGTCTGCAGAGTTTCCCGGTGGTCGCCGCAGGGGCGGCATCGCCGGATGCGGCGCCTGTGAGTTTTGCCGCGGCACTGGCCGCCTCTCCTGCTGGATCGGTGAACGATGGGCGTTGATTTGAGGGGCTTTGCCCGTGCGCTGTGGCTGCGTGGCTCATTTTCGAGCCGGGCGGGGGTGTTGACGAGCGCTGCGCTGGCATTGATCGGCTTGTTGCCCTGGTGCGCGCAGGCGCAACCGGCCGGGCAATTGCCGCTGCTGGTGGGTTCGGGTACCGGCGGCACCAGTTTTTCAGTGCCCATCCAGACGCTGCTTTTCTTCACGGCGCTGTCGTTTCTGCCAGCCATTTTGCTGATGATGACGGGTTTCACGCGCATCGTGATCGTGTTGTCGCTGCTGCGCCAGGCTCTGGGAACGCAATCAGCGCCCCCGAACCAGGTGGTGGTGGGCTTGTCGCTGTTCCTGACCTTTTTTGTGATGGGGCCGACGTTTGACCGCATCTACGAAGACGCCTATCTGCCCTACAGCACCAATGCCATCAGTTTTGAGCAGGCGATGGCCAAGGCTGATCCGCCGATCCGACAGTTCATGCTGAAGCAGACCCGTCAGTCCGACTTTGCGCTGTTCGCCCGCTTGGCCAAGCTGGATCCGAGCGTGACGGCAGAGACGGCTCCCTTGCGCATCCTGGTGCCGGCGTTTGCCACCAGTGAGCTGAAGACCGCGTTCCAGATCGGCTTCATGATCTTCATCCCGTTTCTGGTGATCGACATGGTGGTCTCCAGCATCCTGATGTCTCTGGGCATGATGATGCTGTCACCGGTGTTGGTGGCCTTGCCATTCAAATTGATGCTGTTCGTGCTGGCCGATGGCTGGAACCTCATGATTGGCTCGCTCGCAGCCAGCTTTGCGAACTGAGAGAAGGACAGGACTGCCATGAATCCTCAAATGGTGCTGACCATCGGGCGCGAAGCGATGGAGTTGATGCTGCTGGTGTCACTGCCCATCTTGCTGGTGGTGATGGTGGTGGGCCTGGTGGTGAGCGTGTTCCAGGCCATCACGCAGATCCATGAGACCACCCTGACCTTTGTGCCCAAGCTGTTGGCTGCGGTGGCGGTGTTCCTGGTGGGTGGGCCATGGATGTTGACCACCCTGGTGGACTATCTGCGGCGCATGATCGAGTCGATCCCGACCATGGCGGGCTAGGCGTGGTCTCGTTTTCCGAGGCGCAAATCGTCGCCTGGATGTCGCCCATCCTGTGGCCTTTTTTGCGTGTGCTGGCCATGTTCTCGGTGGCGCCGGTCTATTCGGTTCGATCGATCCCGATGCGCGCCAAGATCGGTCTGGCCTTTTTGGTGGCTTTGTCGGCCCAGGCCGTGCTGGTCGATCAGCCCATGATCTCGGTCAACAGCACCCAGGCTCTGGGCGCGGTGCTGCAGCAAGTGGGTGTGGGTTTGGCCATCGGGTTTGCGGCGCGGCTGGTGTTCGGCAGTGTCGAGTTGGCGGGTGAGTTGATCGGTCTGCAGATGGGACTGAGCTTCGCGTCTTTCTTTGACCCCATGACCAATCGGCAATCCAGTGCGGTGTCCTCTTTCATGGGCAACATCGCCACCTTGCTGTTTGTGGTCATCAACGGCCACCTGATGCTGCTGATGGCCGTGATCAAAAGCTTTGATGCATTTCCGGCCGATGGCAATTTCCTGGAGGCCCTGGCGCAGTTGAAGTTGTATCAGCTGGGGGCCGATCTGTTTTCGAGCGCCTTGTGGATCGCCTTGCCGGTGATCGGGTTGCTGTTGTTCGTCAACCTCATGCTGGGGGTGATCTCGCGCGTGGCCCCGCAGATGAACATCTTCTCGGTGGGGTTTCCCGTCACGCTCAGCATTGGCTTGCTGGGCGTATCGCTCATCACCCCGATGCTGGATCAACCGGTCTTGGCCTTGCTGGAGCGCGTCATGGACCTGTTTGGGGTGCACTAGGGTCGCTTGAGCCCCGCGTGTTCACACCAGGTTGTTGCGTATCGCGTAGACCGTGAGTTCGGCATTGTTGCTGAGGCTCAGCTTTTCCAGCACCCGGGTCCGGTAGACGCTGACGGTCTTGGGGCTCAGCATCAGTTCTTCAGCAATGTCGGACAGGCGCTTGCCCGAGGCGATCTTCAGCAGGGTTTGCAGTTCACGCTCGGACAGCGTGGCGTGCGGCGCCTCGTGGGCGGGGCGGGACAGGCTGTCGGCCAGCAACTGCGCCACTTCGGGCGTGAGGTGTTTGCGGCCCTCCATCACGGTTCGCACAGCCTTGATCAGGTCTTCGGGGTCGCCCGCCTTGTTCAGGTAGCCCTGGGCGCCCGCCTTGAGGCATCGCAAGGCGTATTGGTCCTCGGGGTACATCGAGACGATCAACACCTTGATGTCAGGGTGGGTCTCTTTCAGGCTGGCGAGCACTTCGAGGCCACCACGGCCAGGCATGTTCAGGTCGAGCAGGAGTACGTCACACGGCGAGTTGCGCAGCGCTTCGCGCAATTCGGGGTAGCTGCCCGCTTCGGCCGTGACCTGGATGTCCACCGCCTCTGCCAGCGTATCGCGGATGCCGCGGCGCAGCATGGCATGGTCATCGCAAAGCATCACGCGGATCATGGGGTGTCCTCTTCGTTGGGGGTCAGGTCGGGCGAATCGCCCATGGGCACGGTGAGTGTGATCGCGGTGCCGCGACCGGGCTGGCTGCTGATGTCCAGCCAGCCACCCGCCATCCTGGCACGCTCCTGCAGGCCTTTGAGTCCGAAGGACTTGGGCTTTTCGAGTTCGTCGCCATGGATGCCTCGCCCATTGTCCGAGACTTCCAGGGTCAAGGCGGCCCGGTCTTCTGCAATATCGATGTCGACCCGGCTGCACTGCGCGTATTTGGTGATGTTGGTCAAGGATTCTTGGGCGGTGCGGTAGGCCACCAGTTGAACATCGCGGGACGCCCTGCTGCAGCCTCCCTCCAGTCTCGCTTGCAGGCGTGCGGGAATGCCCGTGCGTCGGGTGAAGCTGTCGGCCAGCCATTGCAGGGCAGGCAGCAGCCCCTGATCCAGGATGGGCGGGCGAAGGTTCAGCATGATGCGCTGGCTGGCGCCCAGGGCGTGCTGCAGCATGTCCGAAGCCGCTCTGATATGACCGTCCATGGGCTCGCCAGTGCTGTGTCGGCTCAGCCAGGCCAGGTCGAACTTCACCGCGGTGAGCGCGCCGCCAATGTCGTCATGGATCTCGCGGGCGATCGCGCTGCGCTCCTGTTCGATCGAACTTTGCAGGTGTTCGGCCAGTTCGGCCAGCCTTTGCTGGGATGCCGCCAGTTCACGCGCTGCGTGTTCGCGCTCGCGGTGGGCTTGGTGGATCTCGAGCGCGCGGGTGATGGTGTGGGCCAGCTTGCCGATGCTGTCCTTGAGCAGGTAGTCGCTGATGCCTTGCTGAATGGCCTGGACCGCCGCTGTTTCGCCGATGGCGCCAGACAGCAAGATCACCGGCATCTGACTGGCGAGGCCTGCTTCTTGCACGTGTTGCCACGCGTCCAGCGCGTTGAAGCCGGGCAATTGATAGTCGGCCAGCACGATGTCCGGGCACGAGGCCAGGGCTCGGTCAAAGTCTTCCAGGGTGTCCACCCGCTCAATGGAAAACTGCAGCCCTGCGCGCTGCAGGGCCAGGCGGGCCAGTTCGTGGTCGACCGGGGAGTCTTCCAGATGGAGGATGTGCAGGGCTTGGCCGGTCGATTCGTGAGACATGGTCAATATGATAGAGCACGCATGAACGCCTTCATGGGTGTATGTCCGGGGGGCAGTTTGCGCAGCTTTTTTGCAAAATCAGGGCGGTCCCCTGGCTTTTTTGTGGACTTGCTCAGGCGTGCGTCACCTGCCTATTGCAAAATGCTTCCACAGTAACGGTGAATTGCAAACGCTAAAGAGTGTGTTCATGGCGACGGAGAAAAAATGCAACCAGCGCTAGAAAATTCCAATGAACCGGCTGTTCACCTCCCCGTCATGGCGGTGGCCGAGATACAGGATTCATTGTTGGTCGTGATGCATGACCTGCACCGCCTTGAAGGCTTGCTCAACCACGCGGCGGACAACCTGTTGGACCGCTTCGGCGTGGCCAATCAAGGCCTGTTGGGGCTGGATGTGGAAAGCTCGGAATCGATACGTCAGGTGCGGGACGCGCTCAAGAGCGCCGTCACTGAGCTGCAGTTTCATGACATGGCAACCCAGTTGATCACGCACACCACCAAGATCTTGCAAGGTTGCGCCTTCCGACTGGCCTCCGAATCCATGGGCAACGACGAGGGCGAAGAAGCAGCCCCCTATGCCGATCAGATGCCGGAGCGGCCCAATCCCGTCACTCAGAGCGAAATGGACGCAGGGTCGATCGACCTTTTCTGACGCCCGCGCCTGTTACCCCTAACCAAGCTGATAAATATTGTTGCTGGAGCCCTAAATGCAATCGATTCTCGCCGTTGATGACTCTCCGTCCATGCGCAAGATGGTGTCGTTCACTTTGACTGGCGCCGGGTACAACGTGGTGGAGGCCGTGGATGGCCAAGATGCTTTCGAGAAGGCTCAAACCCATCACATCGACCTGGTTCTGGCTGATCAGAACATGCCCCGTCTCGATGGCATCGGCCTCACCCGCAAATTGCGTGAGCACCCCAAGTTCAAGACCATCCCGATCTTGATTCTCACCACCGAGTCCAGCGACCAGATGAAGCAGGCCGGGCGCAGTGCGGGAGCCACCGGCTGGCTGGTCAAACCGTTCGACCTCAATCGCTTGATTGAAGTCATCCAGAAAGTCATTCGATGAGCCGACACTTTCTTCAGTTGACGTTTTCAGGAGCAAGGCATGGCTGAAGTGCATGACGGTGGAAGTTCTGGTGCAGACTTCGATCTGAGTCAGTTTTATCAAATTTTCTTTGAGGAAGCGGGTGAGAATCTCGACTTGATGGAGCAGATGCTTCTGGAGTTGGATCTGGCCAGCGCCGACGACGAAGAGCTCAACGGCATCTTCCGATGCGCTCACTCCATCAAGGGGGGAGCCGCGACGTTTGGTTTCTCTGATGTGGCCGAGTTGACTCACCACATGGAGTCTTTGCTCGACAAGCTGCGGCGTCGGGAACTCAAGCCCATTCCCCAGATGGTGGATGTGCTGCTGGAGTCGGCGGATGCCTCTCGCGGGCTGTTGGCCGTGCATCAGGCCGGTGGCGAAGGAACCCCTCCGTCGACCGAAGATCTGGTGCGGCGCATCAGTGAGCTGGCTTCGGGCGGTGTGCCTGCGGCACCTGCTCCCGCCCCGGCGGCCGCTGTGGCCCCCGCGCCCGCTCCCGTGGCTGCCCCCGCACCGGCTGCGGCACCTGCCGCCGTGGCTGCAGGAGGGATCCGTTCGCTCGAAATCGTGATCGGTCCTCTGGGTCGGCCAGAGCAGGCCGATGCCATTCCCGAGTTGTTCCGCGACATCCCCGGGTTGGGAACCATCGAGGCTCGCCCCAGCGATCAGGCTGATCTGCGCGTGTTTGCCGTGGAAACCGCCTCGTCGGACGACGAACTGCTGGATCTGTTTGTCTTCCACGTGGCCAAGGACCAGGTCAAGATCCGCGATCTGGCTGCCGCCCCTGCGGCCGCACCAGCGCCTGAAATCCCTGGTTTTGGTTTGTTCGATCCGGTCGAGGCGCCAGCCGTGGCGCCGTCTGCTTCGGCTGCGCCCGCGTCCGGCTTCGGTTTTTTTGCTGGAGCACCCGGTGTTCCCGATGCACCTGCCGCCCCTGCTGCGAAGGCGGTCGAGGCTGAAGCCACCAAGGCCGTCGTGCCAGCCAAGGCTGCTGAACCCAAGGCGCACACGCAGGCTCAGCTGGAGGCTGCAACGATCCGCGTGGCTGTCAACAAGGTGGATCAGTTGATCAACCTGGTCGGCGAATTGGTGATCACCCAGGCGATGCTGGCACAGAACAGCCGCAGCCTGGATCCTGCGCTGAACCAGCAGTTGCTGGCGGGTTTGGCTGATCTGGACCGCAACACCCGTGACCTGCAGGAATCGGTGATGTCGATCCGCATGATCCCGATGTCCATCGTCTTCAGCCGCTTCCCGCGCATGCTGCGTGATCTGGCCAACAAGCTGGGCAAGAAGGTGGATCTCATCACCCAGGGTGAGGCCACCGAGTTGGACAAGGGCTTGGTTGAAAAGATCACCGACCCGCTGACCCACTTGGTTCGCAACAGTTGTGATCACGGCATCGAGTTGCCCGAGGATCGCCTGGCCAAGGGCAAGTCGGCGCAGGGCACCATCACGCTGTCTGCTGCTCACCAGGGCGGCTCGATCGTGATCGAAGTGCGCGATGACGGGCGTGGACTGTCGCGCGAGAAGATTTTGGGCAAGGCGCGTGAGCGTGGCCTGGATGTGTCAGACCAGATGAGCGACGCCGAGGTCTGGCAGCTGATTTTTGCCCCAGGTTTCTCGACAGCCGAGGTCGTGACCGATGTGTCCGGTCGAGGTGTGGGCATGGATGTGGTCAAGAAGAACATCCTGGCCTTGAACGGGACGGTCGAGATCGACTCTGCTGAAGGCTACGGCATGAAGGTGTCGGTGCGGCTGCCGCTGACCCTGGCCATCATGGATGGGATGTCGGTGGGTGTGGGCGATGAGGTCTACATCCTGCCCTTGTCGTCGGTGGTGGAATCCTTCCAGGTCAATGACGACTCCGTCAGTACCGTGGCGCAGGGCTCGCAACTGGTCAAGGTGCGCGATGAGTACATGCCGGTGATTGAACTGGAGAAGGTGTTCCAGGTGCCGCGCTTCGACTTCGAGAAGAGCAGCAGCATCATGGTGGTGGTCGAGGCCGAGGGCAGCCGTGTGGCGCTGCTGGTGGATGAGTTGCTGGGCCAGCATCAGGTGGTGGTGAAGAACCTGGAAACCAATTACCGCAAGGTTCCGAATGTGTCGGGCGCCACGATCCTGGGCGACGGCAAGGTGGCCTTGATCCTGGATACGGCGGGCCTCGTGCGGCGCGCGCGTCATTGAGTCTGAGAGTCTTTGAAGGAGAACATCATGAGTGTGATCGGTAAAACTTCTGAAGGTGCCCCGGCCGGTGCTCGTGAGTACCTGACATTTCGCCTGGATCAGGAGGAGTACGGGATCGACATCCTGAAGGTGCAGGAAATCCGTGGCTATGAGCCCCCGACACGCATTGCCAATGCGCCTGAATTCATCAAGGGCGTTGTGAACCTGCGCGGCACGATCGTGCCTATCGTGGACATGCGTCTGAAGTTCAACTGCGCCAATGCCGAATACAACAACTTCACTGTTGTCATCATCCTGAACCTGCGCACCCGTGTCGTGGGCATCGTGGTGGATTCGGTGAGCGATGTGATGGAGCTGTCCCCTGACAACATCAAGGCCGCACCCGACATCGAAAGCGTCATCGACAACGGCTGCATTTTGGGTCTGGGTTCGGTGGGCGAGCGCATGTTGATCCTGCTGGACATCGAAAAGCTGATGTCGGGTGTGGACATGGGCCTGGTGGCTGCCATTTGAACTTTTTTTCGTTCTCGATTGAGACTGCCGCGCAGAGCCATGGTCCCGTCCGGGCTGTGCTCACAGAGAAGGATCGCCCATGATGTCCAGCATGCACCGAGCTGATGCCGGCAGTTCACCTGTCAAAGACAGGGCGCCCGCTGTGCCCGTTTCCAATGGCCCGGTCATGCAGGGGCGTGAGTTCGTCTGGACCGATGCCGACTTTTCCCGGGTGCAGTCGTTGATCTACCAGCGTGCTGGTATCAACCTGCATGACGGCAAGCACGCGATGGTCTATAGCCGTCTGTCGCGGCGCTTGCGTGAGACGGGGCACACCAGCTTTCGTGACTACCTGAGTTGGCTGGAAACGCATGACGGCCCCGAGTGGCAGGAGTTCGTCAACGCCTTGACGACCAACTTGACGGCCTTCTTCCGTGAGCAGCACCATTTTGAGATCTTTGCTGCGCACCTCAAGTCGCGTCCGGCAGGTTCACCTTGGAAAGTCTGGTGCAACGCGGCGTCAACCGGGGAAGAGCCTTACTCGATTGTCATGACGGCTTTCGAGACCTTGGGCAACAACGCGCCCTTCAAGCTGACTGCGAGCGACATTGATTCCAAGGTTTTGGCCTCTGCGGCTCAGGGTGTGTACCGACTGGACAACCTCAAGGGGCTGACACAGGATCGGTTGCAACGCTTTTTCATGCGAGGCAAGGATTCCAACGCGGGCCTGATCCGGGTGAAGCCCGAGTTGCGCAAGGCCATCGAGTTCTTGAGCGTCAACCTGATCCGCGATGACTGGCCTTTCAAGGAGCCCTTTGACGTGGTTTTTTGCCGCAACGTGATGATCTACTTTGATGCACCAACCCAGCGCAAGGTGCTGGAGCGGATCCACCGAGTGCTCAAGCCCGGTGGCATGTTGTTTGTCGGTCACGCCGAGAACTTCAGTGAGTCGCGTGACCTGTTTACCTTGCGTGGCAAGACGGTCTATGAGCGTCGTTGACGCCAACCTATTGATGATTTGTCGATCATGACACTTACGCCAAACAACCCGTTTTCATCGCCTCGCGGCACGCCTTTGCCGGCCGGCGTTGATCGGCGGCAGGCGCCACGCATTCAGCCTGTGTCTCCCAACGCCTACAACACGGCGGGGGCCATGGGAGCGCGGACGTCGACGTTGGACGAGCTGAAGCAAAAGTCCCGCAAAGCCGGGGAGGCCAGCTTTTTCTACTTCGACCACCATTTCCAGTACAACGCCGTGAAAGTCTTGCCTGGTGAGTATTTCGTGGCGGATGAGAATCTGGTGATCATGACGGTGCTGGGGTCGTGCATTGCCGCCTGCATCTGGGACAGCCGTTCCCTGGTCGGGGGGATGAACCACTTCATGCTGCCTGAGGGCGAAGGTGGGGATTCCTCTGGGCGTTATGGTTCTTATGCGATGGAATTGTTGATCAACGAGTTGATGAAGCAAGGTGCCCGTCGTGAAACCATGCAGGCCAAGATCTTTGGCGGTGGCGCGGTGATGGCCAACTTCACGACCATGAATGTCGGTGAGCGCAACACCAAGTTCGTGCGCGACTATTTGCAGACTGAGCGCATTCCGGTGGTGTCCGAGGATGTTTTGGACATCTATCCACGCAAGGTCTGTTTCTTTCCGGTGACTGGCAAGGCCATGGTCAAGAGGCTGGCCCATGCCCATCCCGAAACCATGGCACAGGAAAAGCGTGGCAGCGTGGCGACCGTCGTGCAGACGACGGCGGGTGGTTCTGTGGACCTGTTCTGATTTCGATGGAATAGAAGAGAAAATGGGGATGTCAAAAAAAATCCGGGTGGTGGTGGTCGATGACTCAGCGCTGGTACGCAGCCTGCTTTCTGAGATCATCAATCGCCAGCGCGACATGGAGTGTGTAGGCACCGCCAACGATCCCCTGATCGCACGCGAGATGATTCGTGAGCTGAATCCGGACGTGATCACCCTGGATGTCGAAATGCCGCGCATGGACGGCATCGACTTCTTGGGGCGACTGATGCGTTTGCGGCCCACGCCCGTGGTGATGATTTCGACGCTGACTGAAAAGGGCGCCGAAGTGACGCTTCGGGCGCTTGAACTGGGCGCTGTGGATTTCGTGGCGAAGCCGCGTGTCGGCCTGGCCAACGGCATCAATGAACTGGCCAATCAGATCGTCGACAAGATCCGTGTGGCGTCCGTGGCACATGTTCATCGGGGACGCCAGGATCTGCACGTGGCGGGGGCTGCGAATGCACCTTCTGGCGGGGGGGGCACTGCGACGCCGGCTCGCCCGACGCCGACATTACTCGGCCGTCTCTCCACAGAAAAGATTATTTTTATCGGAGCCTCCACAGGGGGAACCGAGGCCATCAAGGAGATTCTGGTACGCATGCCGGCGGACTCTCCGGCCATTGTGATCACGCAGCACATGCCGCCAGGCTTCACCACCAGTTTTGCCGCGCGGCTCAACGGGCTCTGCCAGATCACGGTCAAGGAAGCTTCAAATGGCGAGCGTATTCTGCCTGGCCACGCCTACATCGCCCCGGGCGGGCGCCAGTTCCGAATCGATCGCAGTGGCGCCAACTACGTCGCGGTGGTTGAGGACACGGAGCCGGTGAACCGGCACAAGCCTTCGGTTGAGGTTTTGTTCAAGTCGGCCGCCTCGGTGGTGGGGCGCAATGCCTTCGGCATCATGTTGACTGGCATGGGCAATGATGGAGCCAAGGCCATGCGTGAGATGAAGGATGCTGGCAGCTACAACTATGTGCAGGACGAAGCCAGCTGCATCGTGTTTGGCATGCCTCGTGAAGCCATTGCCCATGGTGCTGCCGATGAGGTTCTGCCACTGGACAAGATTGCAGGGGCATTGCTGGCCCGATTGGGTGGGACCACCGACCGCCTGCACCACCGCATCTGAGGGGTGTGTGGGGGCCCCCGGCGTGAACTGCAGTCCAGTCACGCCGCGGGGACTCTGGCTCTGGTTCAATTCGACAGCGTTTCCCAACGCTCAAGTGCATTCATCAGAGCTTCTTCGATCTCTGTGTTGCGCTGGGTAAGTTGCATGGCCTTGCCAGGGTCGTTTGCATAAAGCTGCCCGTCAGCCAGGGCCGCGAGCAGGGCGGACTGTTCCGTCTCCAATTGCTCGATCAAAGCGGGCAGCGCATCAAGTTCTCTTTGTTCCTTGTAGCTGAGTTTGCGGCGTGTCGTGGCCTGTGGCGCGGTCGCACTGCTCGTCGGCGCTTCAGCAACTGCAGGTTCATTTTTTGCTGTAGCCACTTTGCCAGCCTCTTTGTTCGCGCTGGCGAGGATCTGGCGCGACCTTTGGGACTGAATCAGCCAGTCTTGCACGCTGCCTTCGTACTCTCGCCACTGACCTTCGCCTTCCCAGGCAATGGTGCTGGTGACCACGTTGTCGAGGAAAGTGCGGTCGTGGCTGACGAGAAACACGGTGCCATCGAAGTTCTGGAGCAGGTCTTCCAGCAATTCCAGCGTGTCGATGTCCAAGTCGTTGGTGGGTTCGTCAAGAACCAACACATTGGTTGGCCGGGCAAACAAGCGGGCTAGCAACAAGCGGTTGCGCTCGCCGCCGGAGAGGGTTCGCACCGGAGAATTGGCTCGGGCTGGTGAAAACAGGAAGTCGCCCAGGTAGCTCTTGACGTGTTTTCGCTGTTGGCCAATCTCGATCCATTCGCTACCTGGGCTGATGAAGTCGGCCAAGGTGGCGTCCAGGTCAATGGCCCGACGCATTTGATCGTAGTACGCGACCTGAAGATTGGCGCCCTGGCGAACCCCGCCCGAGTCGGGCTGCAGTTCGCCCAGAATCATCTTCAACAAGGTGGACTTGCCGGCCCCATTGGGGCCAATGAGCCCGACTTTGTCGCCTCGCAAAATCGTGCCGGTGAAATCACGCACGACGGTGCGGTCACCGAATGATTTGCTGACATGGGTGAGCTCGGCAACGATCTTGCCGGATGGCAGGCCGGAGGCGACGTCCATTCGAACGCTGCCCAATGCTTCGCGGCGAGCGCTGCGCTGAGCGCGCAGCTTTTCAAGCCGTCCAATACGACTTTGGCTGCGAGTGCGTCGGGCTTCAACGCCTTTGCGAATCCAGACCTCCTCCTGGGCCAGCAACTTGTCTGCTTTCGCTGCGATGACCGCTTCCTGGGCAAGCTGCTCCTCTTTCTGTATGAGGTACTGGCCAAAATTGCCAGGATAGGAGCGCAGGTGACCTCGATCCAGTTCAACGATACGGGTTGCCACTTGGTCGAGGAACGTCCGGTCGTGCGTGATGGTGATGACGCTGCCCTTGAACTCTTTCAGAAGTCCTTCCAGCCACTCGATGGAGTCCAGGTCCAGATGGTTGGTGGGTTCGTCCAGCAGCAACACATCGGGCTTGGCGACCAGCGCTTGCGCCAGAGCAACACGCTTTTTGGTGCCCCCCGACAGGGTGCCGACCTTGGCATCGGGCGCCAGGTGCAAGCGGTCCAGCGTCTCCGAGACGCGTTGCTCCCAATTCCAGGCGTCATACGCTTCAATCTGGGATTGCAGTGCGTCGAGGTCAACGCCCTCCGCCCCAGACAGATATTGGTCTCGAAGTGCGATCACGGGCGAGAGCCCTACGCTGGCTGCTTCAAAAACGGTGTGATCGGGCTCGAGAAGCGGCTCTTGCGCCACATAGGCGATCCGCAAACCTTGCTGTATCTGTAGCAAGCCGTCGTCGGGCTTTTCGAGCCCTCCCAAGATCTTCAGCAATGAAGACTTGCCGGCGCCATTGCGACCGATCAAACCGACACGTTCGGTCGACTCAAGTGAAAAGGTGGCGCCATCGAGCAAAGCGACGTGCCCAAACGCCAGATGGGCGTCAAGTAAGGTTAGGAGTGCCATTGGGCACAGATTATCGGTGGGCTTGCTGTTGCGTGCCTCTCCACCATGGGCAGCTTCTGCCACGAAGCACAAAAGATGATCCGGGAAGCTTCTCTTGTTTGTGGTCTGAATTTCTGTGTATACTAGCGGGCTCGACTGCACAGAACGGTGCTCTACGAGTGGCAGGGGTGAGAAGCCTCTGGTGCTTGGTTGGGTTGGTTGTTGTGAGTGGTTTGAGAAGTTTTCTGGTTTTGAGTTTGCTGCTGTAAAAAGCGATGTATAATTCGAGGCTCTGCAGAAAGCGGTGCTGCCAAGTTGGTAGTGCTGCTGAGGTAGAAAAGAAAAAAAGTTTTGCCAGTTACTTAAAAACTGTGCTAAGATAGAGGGCTTCGCTGATCGCAGCGAGCTGAGGCGAAAAGAAGAGATTCTGAGTAGTTTGATCCTTAAAAATATACAGCCGATAAGCGTGGGTGTTTGAAGGCG
>NZ_KB906264.1 GCF_000381265.1 Curvibacter lanceolatus ATCC 14669 | reverse complement strand
GAGCTCTACCGCAGCGGCCGCATCGAACTCGAACTGGTTCCCCAGGGCAACCTGGCCGAGCGCTTGCGCGCCGCAGGCGCTGGCGTGGGCGCCTTCTTCACCCCCACCGGCTTCGGCACCGAACTGGCCCTAAACCCCGACGGCGGCCCCAAGGAGACCCGCATGATCCACGGCAAGCCCTATGTGCTGGAGTACCCCATCCATGGCGATGTGGCCCTCATCAAGGCCGAACGCGGGGACCGCTGGGGCAACCTCTGCTTCAGAAAGGCCGCGCGCAACTTCGGCCCCGTGATGGCCACCGCCGCCCAACGCACCGTGGCCACCGTGCACGAGATCGTCGAGCTGGGCCAGCTGGACCCCGAGGCCATCGTCACGCCCGGCATCTTCGTCTCGCACGTCGTGAAGATCGCGCGCACCGCCACCCAGGCCGGTGGCTTCAAAGCCGCCCTTTGAACCCGAGGACATCCCCCATGAGCCCCTACACACGACGCAGCAAAGACGAGCTCGCCCGCCGCGTGGCGCAAGACATCTTCGACGGTGCCTATGTCAACCTGGGCATCGGCCAGCCCACCCTGGTGGCCAACCACCTGCCCGCCGGCATCGAGGTGGTGCTGCACAGCGAGAACGGCATCCTGGGCATGGGCCCGGCACCCGCCACCGGCCAGGAGGACTATGACCTGATCAATGCCGGCAAACAGCCCGTGACCCTGCTGCCGGGTGGGGCCTACTTCCACCACGCCGACAGCTTTGCCATGATGCGCGGCGGCCACCTGGACATCTGCGTGCTCGGGGCCTTCCAGGTGTCGGCCAACGGCGACCTGGCCAACTGGAGCACCGGCGAGGCCGGCACCATTCCGGCCGTGGGCGGGGCCATGGACCTGGCCGTGGGCGCCAAGCAGACCTGGGTGATGATGGATTTGCTGACCAAGCAAGGGGCCAGCAAGATCGTGCCGACCTGTACTTATCCACTCACTGGCATCAGTTGCGTGAAGCGCGTATATACCGATCTGGCCACACTGGCTTGTACTCCCAACGGCCTGCAGGTGATTGATATCGTGCCTGGCTTGGAACATGCTGAGCTTGAACGATTGATCGGTCTGGCGCTGAGCCGATTCCCTTGACGGGTTCGGGTTTGATGGGCAGGCCGCTTCGGTTGTTCTCTGCGCCTGCACACCGCAATCTTGCATAGCATGAAGCGTGGTCTGCTTGCTCTGTTCAAGGTTGAGGAGGGAGATGTCGCCTTGGCTGTTGTGGCGGCGCCGGGGTGTATCCGCCTTCAATTCAGGTGAGAACTGTCTGCTCGCGGTCGGGGCAGACCTTCGTGGCAATTCGCTCGGTCCTCATGCAACTGAAGAGGCTCTCCTTGGCCAAGTTGTCCCACAACTCAAGGCATTCGCGTCAGGGAGACGAACGTGATCCAGCTTATTCATCGGGTGAGGAAGTCAACACTCATTTTCCCGTGCACTGTCGTATCCCTCTTCCTTGCTGATGGGGCCAAGCGGGGACGCACGCATGAAGCAACCGAGGGTTTACAAGGTATCGCCGTTACTGCGTAAGTTGCACACTTCGCAGAGCCAGTTTTAAAAATTTTGTCCGTACCCGCTCGCATGAGTCCCTATCAAAGTCTCTCATTTGAGGGCGCCCCCGGGCCAGGCGTCTTTGCGGATGCCATGCATAAGCTCTTTGCAGTCGATCTGGCGGTCGAGCAACAGGATTTTGCTGCCTTTCATTCGCAGATCACCGCCTACAGCGGCCGCCTTCTGCGGTTCGCCGCACTGCGCTTTTCTCCACACCTCACTCGGTCGCAGCAATTCCTGCGTCCTACCCGTTGGCTGGTAACTTTGCAGCGCGAGGGCGTCGCCTATGTCGCGCAGGGAGGACGTTCCTCTGAAATCCGCGCGGGTGATCTTTTCATGATCGATCCGGCCCGACCTTTTTCCATTGAGACCGAGCACATCTACACCCAATCGATGTATGTGGAGCCTGACTCTTTGCGCCGGCTTATCCCGGAAGCTGACAACCTGACAGCTACAGCCGTGTCCTGCAGCAGCGGTGCTGCTCACGTCTTGGCCAACTTCGTCGATGACCTGTTCGCCAGCGCAAGCACGCTTGATGAATTCCAGGCTGACCATCTGGCAAATGCATTGCCGTTTATGCTGGGGGCTGCGTTCAGCTCGACGGCTCGCCAGTTGGCGTCCACGCCCTCGCGCCTTAGAGCGCTTCACCGTCAGCGCGTATCGGATTACCTGCGTGACAATTTGCGAAACAGCGCGTTGGATGCCAATAGCGTGGCTCAAGCGGTCGGCCTGTCCACACGCTACTTGTATGAATTGTTTGCTGGCGACAAAGAGTCCTTAATGAAGCGTGTATGGTCTCAGCGACTCGAGCAGTGCCGGAACGACCTATCTTCACCTACGCTGGGAGCGCGCTCAATAGGCGAAATAGCCTATTCCTGGGGCTTCAACGACGTGGCTCATTTCAGTCGATCGTTCAAGCAACGCTATGGGGTCGCACCCCGAGAATTTCGCCGTGTAGCCACGCAGAAGCCTTGCGTTCCGGCCATGTCGGAATGAACCTCCCAAGTTGGGCAAGAATCCCTTCTTAAGGCGCTGTCCGACGGGATTTGCCTGATGGCTGCGAGTCGAATGCGAGCGTAGGCATAGGCGCAGACGGACAAATTCGGTACTGACATACCTGGGCCGTGTGTGCCTCCCCTGAATGTTGCGTCAATTTGGCGTCGCGTTGTTTATGGCAACCCTCGAGCTATCACGGTACTGATCGCGGTGCACCATGAATCGATGGTAGGAAATGCGCAAGTGCAATCGCATGACTTGTCGAGCCAACTCACCATCGCCAGCCTCTGCGGCCACCGTCACATCCTGTTGGTGGTGCAAGCTTTGCTCCAACTCGCTGCGAGTGGACAAATAAAATGATCTCACGATGATTGGCATGTCGATCATCGTCTCCAACATGGTTTGCAGCAGTGGAGCCGTACATGCATCGAACAAAGCTCGGTGAGCCGTGAAGCCCTCCGTTTTTACAGGGAGTATCCTGCGCCCTCTGGGGAGGGTTGGTCCGAGCGGCTGTTGGATGGCAATCTGCTTTCAGGTTCGTTCTTGTTTGATGACGGCACTCCATTCATGGTCGGTGAGGTGCTGAGTAATGCAGAAGATCACCCATCAGACCTTCTGGCTGAAATTCGAATGGTGAAGTCGGAGTGGGCGATTGAGCAGATTGAGCGCGCCGCGCGGTATGTCGATTGGGGTGTTCTGCAGGTCATGCGTGCCGCTTGGCACGGCGGCTCCGTGGCAGAAACATACGCCCCCACCCAGACCTTGATGCGAAAGATCATCCGAGAGGTACCAGACTGGGACGCACTGGCAACCAAGGTGATTGCAGCCGCATGGCCAGCACCGCTCAGTGCCGAACCTCACTCCATTCCGCGCATGGATGACCGCCTGGGTGCGGGACCCCATGTGGCGATGGTACTTACGCGCGTCAATGGGTACGCCGCGGAATGCGAACGCGCCTTCTTCACGATCGGCCCAACCACCGAGGAGCGCGAGGTGTTTGCGACCATGACACGTGCTCGGGAAATTGCGTTCCAGATGATCCAACCCGGTGTGGCCTGTCAGGACATCGACGCTTCAGTCAACGTGTTCTTGAACGCAGAGGGCTTTGGCGATTGGCGGACAAGGCTACATCGATGTGGGCATGGTTTCGGCCTGGGAAATCACGAACCTCCATGGATTGCAGTGGGTAGCCCGCATGTGCTCAGGAAGAACATGTTGATCTCAATCGAACCCGGGATCTACACTGCTGGCGTCGGTGGTTACCGGAATTCCGATACCGTCCTCTTGACCGAGGACGGCTACCGCTGTCTGACGCAAGCACCCATCGCCATTGACGCTTTGGTCATTGGAAAGACGACTGTTCGTCATCCGTTTGCCAGCTACCTAACAAAACGCGCATTGAGCTTGAATAAAAGAATCAAAGTTTGAGGTGGCACCTGACGAAATATCGAGTCCGCCCTCAAACGGAGTTTCTCCATGGAAAAACGGTGGTGCAGCGCATGCGGGGAGGCCTTCGAGCCCCGACCTCAAGCCCCACGGCAGTCGTATTGCGAAAAGTCCGACTGCCAAAAGTCGCGCAAACGCTTGTGGCAAAAGACCAAGCGCAAGACCGACCACGATTACCATGAGAATCAGGCTCAAGCGCAGTTGAACTGGCGCAAGGATCATCCTGATTACTGGCGTGAATACCGCGAAGCCCACCCAGACTACACCGCGAAGAACAGGCAAAAGCAGAGTCAGAGGAATGCGAGACGGCCGACACAGGGCAATCCGTTGATTGCAAACAGTGACGCGTCACCCACTGGCTTGCCTGTGACCGGACTCTTCAAGCTCGTAGCTATCACCCCAAACACATGGGGAGGACGCCAAGAGTGGCTTGTTCAGATGACTTTGATGTCCTGAACACAGCGCCGCAAGGTGATTGCAAAGAGAGGACTTCATCGCCAATACGGCGATGTGCTGGTAGCGTTACTCCGCCACTACCATTCTTGAACCTCTCATGTCAGGAGGTCGGAGACTTGGTAGCTCGATACCACAAGCGTGCTGAGGAGCTGCACTATGGAAACGGGCCCATTGCAATCGCCGCAAACCGGTCAACCGATGTTCCGAGCTGCGGAGTATGTCCGGATGTCAACCGAGCATCAGCAATACTCGACACACAACCAGGTCGCCCGCATTCGAGAGTACGCGCAACACCGTGGCATTGAGGTTGTGAAAACCTATGCGGACGAAGGCAAGAGCGGCCTTCGACTTGCCGGTAGGCTTGCCTTGCAACAACTCATCAAAGATGTGGAATCGGGTACCGTGGACTTCACCATGGTGCTCGTCTACGACGTTAGTCGCTGGGGGCGCTTTCAGGACGCCGATGAAAGCGCGTATTACGAGTACTTGTGCAAGCGCGCGGGCATTCAGGTGATCTATTGCGCCGAGCAGTTTGAGAACGATGGCTCCCCCATTTCCACCATCGTCAAAGGTGTCAAGCGAACCATGGCAGGTGAATACAGCCGGGAGCTCTCCACCAAGGTCTTTGCAGGTCAATGCCGGCTCATCGAGCTTGGTTATCGCCAGGGCGGCCCAGCTGGCTTCGGGCTACGCCGACTGTTGGTGGACCAGACAGGGGCGCACAAGGCAGAGCTGGCACGAGGCGAACACAAGAGCTTGCAGACAGACCGCGTCGTGCTCGTCCCAGGCCCGGCCGAGGAGGTGCAAGCCGTTCAAAGCATCTATCGATGGTTCGTCAACGACGGCCTATCTGAAGCAGCAATTGCGGCACGACTGAACAGCTCAGGGATTCTGAGCGATCTGGGGAGGGAGTGGAGCCGGGCAACAGTACACGAAATTCTGATTAACGAAAAATACATCGGCAGCAATGTCTACAACCGGGTGTCCTTCAAGCTGCACAAGCAAAGGATCGTCAACCCATCGGATATGTGGATTCGCAAAGAGGACGCCTTTCCCGCCATCGTGGCAAAGGAAGACTTCTACACCGCGCAGGGGATCATTCGGGCACGTTCACGTCGAATTTCCGATGAAGAGTTAATTGATCGGCTGCGGCATCTCTATAAGCATCGCCAGGCGCTATCGGGGCTGATCATCAACTCGACGGAGGGCATGCCTTCATCTTCCGTGTACACCCAACGCTTCGGTAGCTTGGTTCGTGCTTACCAGCTCGTTGGCTTCGTACCCTCCCGCGACTTCCAGTACATCGAAATTAACCGAGAGTTACGCCGCCTCCACCCTACCATCGTGCTTCAAACTGAGGAGAAGATGGCCGATCTGGGCGGCCATATCAAGCGAGATCCGGCCACCGACCTACTCTTCGTAAACGAGGAGTTCAGCGTCTCCATCGTTCTGGCGCGTTGCAGACAGCGCGAGTCGGGTCAACTCTTCTGGAAAATGCGATTCGACACTGGGTTAGCGCCAGACCTCACGGTTGCTGTTCGCCTTGCACCTGCAAATACCTCTGCACTGGACTACTACCTGTTGCCACGGCTCGATTTCGGTTGTCCCCGCATCAGCTTGGGTGAATGCAATCCAGTGGAGTTGGAGAACTATCGGTTTGACAACCTCGATTACCTTTATGGGATGGCGGCCCGTACGCGCCTGCGGAGAGCAGCATGACCCATGCGTTGACACTGCCAGAGTTGCGCATGATCCCGATGGACCGGATCGATGTTCTGAATCCGCGTGAACGCGATCAGCGAAAATTCAGTGCCATCGTAGAGAACATAAGTGCCATTGGTTTGAAAAAGCCCATCACCGTCACTCCCCGCCCAGGCGAGGACGGGGCAGAACGGTACACGCTAGTTTGCGGTGAAGGTCGTTTCAAAGCATTCCAGCGGTTGGGGCAGGCAAGAATCCCAGCACTCGTCGTCATTGTTTCTGATGAAGACGCGTTCGTTATGAGTCTTGCCGAAAATGTGGCCCGTCGTCGGCACCAGCCGCTGGAACTATTGAGGGGGATATCGCTGCTGAGGGACAAGGGCTATTCAATCAATAACATCGCGAGCAAGACCAACCTGCACGAAACCTACGTGCGGCACATCCTGGAGTTGGTCGACAAAGGAGAGGAGCGCCTACTGGCTGCTGTCGAACTGGGCAAAATGCCCATCACGATTGCCATTCTCATCGTTGGGGCGGGTGAAGACGATAAAGCCGTGCAGGTGGCGATGCAGGAGGCCTACGAGTCGGGAGAGCTCCGTGGTCAGCAGTTGATGTACGTGAGGAAACTGGTGGAACGCCGTCAGTTCCTTGGAAAATCTATTGCGCGAGCCCCTTCTAGCAAGACACCAAACGTCACATCCTCCAGCCTAGTCAGGGCGTACAAGACGGAGGTTGAGCGCCAACGCATCATGATCCGGAAATCGTCGCTGGTGCAGCAGCGGCTTTTTTTTGTCTACGGCGCCCTGAGGAAGATGCTAGCTGATGAGAACTTGGTCAACGTTCTTCGATTGGAAGGGCTGGACACGCTGCCCAAATATCTTGCTGAACGCGTTTCGCGTGGAGGAGGTGGTATATGACATCACCCACCATAGGATTTTTACCCAAACCTCTTCTGATCCAAATCACGAGCATCTTGCCGTCGGTCAAACTTGACCAACGGATAACGACAACGCACAAATACCGGCAGATCAAGGAATCGATAGCAGAGATCGGGCTCATAGAGCCTTTGATCGTGACTGCTGTGGACAAGAAGACGTCGCACCACCTCGTCCTGGATGGCCATCTCCGCTTGATGGCGATGAAGGAGCTAGGGCTCACGGAGACTCCATGTCTGGTCTCTACCGACGACGAGTCTTTCACCTACAACAACCAACTCAACCGCCTTTCGACGATTCAGGAACACCTCATGATCCGCCGAGCGCTCGACCGCGGCATCTCGACAGCCAAATTGGCCAAAGGGCTGAGCATCGACGTGAGTTTGCTCCAGAAGAAAGGCAATCTTCTGGCAGGAATCTGTGACGAGGTCATAGAAATCCTGAAGGACCGCCAGTTCTCGACAGAATTGACGGTTGTGTTGCGACGCATGAAGCCAACCCGCCAAGTCGAATGTGCTGAACTCATGATTGCTGCCAATACTGTCACTTCCAGCTATGCACGCGCGATGTTGGCCGCGACGCCTGAGGAGTTGTTGGTTGGAGGCAAAAAGACGCACCGTACTGCCGCTCTTTCGCGCGAACAGGTGGCACGAATGGAAAACGAGATGTCCAATCTGCTCGGCCAGTACAAGTTAGCCGAGCAGTCGCACAGCGAGGACATGCTCAACCTGATGTTGGCCCGCGGGTACATCGTCAAGCTGATCGACAACTCCCGAGTACTACGCTACATGCAGCGTCACTTCCCAGAGGTTCTGGAGGAATTCGGCAAGATCGTAGAGATGACAACCGTGGAGGGATGAGCTGGTGGAAACCAGCGTGCCTGGGCCGCTTGTCAGGAAAATGGATCAATCGTGAACTGGCAACAGGAGCTGCCGCTTTGCACGAATCTGCCGCCCCGGAGGGACCTGCTCCCTGACGCTCGTTGAATTCCATGGACCCAGTCCAGCAGCAAGCGCAGAGCAGGCCAGTGCCGTTCGTTGCTCAATCGCGACTGAACCTTTCAGAAGATCGCAGTAGTCATCGACAGCAAGCCCAAGCGCTTCTGCTGCAGCTGCATTGTCGAAGTTCATGATCTTTTGCCATGTACGCAGGTCATTGGCGGTCATACGACATTATGGCCTTTACTTTTTTCTCGCGCGTTTTGCTAAGCCCTTGGGCACCTCCAGGCTCAAATGCTTGGTAACCGGTACTGTTACGGCTATGACGTGGCAGTTCAGTGGGGCCATGTAGGCGTGGTTCAGCGTGACACTGTGTTGCACCTTGAACCGCATCGTGCCAGCTCAGAGTCCTGGCTCATGAATCCCTTTAGATCCTCCCGCGCGCGTCAGTTCAGGTCCAAGTTCATCCAGGGTTGGGTTGACCGTCCCTGTTTTCCCTTAGTGTCAATTGAGCTGTTGACCCGCTCGGCGTTGGTGTCCTATCGAGTGGGTGCTGCTCACTTCTTGCGGCAGTTCGTGTCAAAAATTCAGACTTAAATGACTACAAAAGCAAGAAGTTCAGACTTAGATGATTTCTAAATTCAGAGCTGATCATCCCACTGTTCTCTAAGTCGTTGATCCATCGTGATGGTCAGTTCAGATCTGAATGAGAATCGACAGTCACCGGCGACATGATGGACGCCGTGGCTGTTCTGTTGGGCCATGGCTCGATCGACAGCTTGCAGCGATAGGGGAACCATGCCCCGGCCACTGGGAGGCCATGTTGCTTGAAACAACATGACCCATGGGTACCATGGCACCCATTGAGTTTTTGATGCAAGGTGCGCACATGGCAGTCCCATTGCAAAAAATGACCCTGGCCCAGTTCATGGCGTGGGAGGAAAGCCAGGCAGATCGGCATGAGTTCCATCAGGGCGAGGTGTTTGCCCTGGTGGGCGGCACTGCGAGGCACAACCGGGTGATCCTGAACTTGGTCAGCCGGATCGCCGATCACCTGGATGGCACGGGAGGTCAGGTCTTCGCCGAGAGCATGAAAGTGCAGGTCGCAGACGGGGTCTTGTACCCCGATGTGCTCGTCACCTGCGGCAAGGCTGAAGCGGGAGATGAGCAGACCATCACCGACCCCACGCTCATCATGGAGGTCTTGTCCCCCAGCACCAAAGGGTACGACAAGCGCGAAAAATTCATCCTTTACCGCACCCTGAAATCTTTGCGTGAATACGCGTTGATTGATCCTGTCAAACGTGAGGTCGAAGTGTTTACCTTGACCGAAGGCGGCGGATGGATATTGAAGGATCAGACGGGGGCCGAGGTTCTGGGGCTGGAAAGCATTGATTGCAAGTTGCCCATGAGTACCGTCTTCAAGGGGGTGGAGGCTGTTGCACCCTGAGTGTTGCAAGGCCTCTCCCACTTCGGCCACGCCAGCGCTTTTTTCTCGGCTCGCGGTTCTGATTTCAGTCACGATGCTGCGGACCCTCGGGGTCGCCTCCAGAACCCCTCCACCACCCTTGCTCTAGCTCTTGCAGGGGGCGCCCCGCTCAAGCCCTGAGCATCAGCCCCCCCGCGATCCCACACAGGGCCAGCAGCGCCAGGCCAAACCCGAGCGCCGCAGCGGCCAGTCCGAACACACCCACGGCCAGGCCCGCCAGCACGGCGGGCACGCTGAAGGCCAGGTAGCTCAGCGAGAAAAAGCCGGCCATCAGGGCCCCGCGCTCTTCGGGCTGCGCCAGGCTCACCAGGCTGCGCACCGAGCCATTGAAGGCGGCCCCAAAACCCAGGCCGGCCACCACGGTGCCGCCAAACAAGGCCGCGCCGCTGGGCAGCACCATGCCGATCAGGGTGATGGCCAGCCCCAGGCCCAGGGCCAGGGTCCCGCCCAGCAAGGCGGTGTGCGCCGGCCGCTGGCGCACCAGCAGGATGGCCACGGCGCCGGTCAGCACCAGGCAGGTGATCAGCGCGCCCCCCACGATGGGTTGCTGGCTGCCGGTCACCAGGCGGGCCAGGCTGGGGCCCAGCGACAGGTAGAAGCCGCCCAGGGCCCATTGGGCGGTGTTGACCGGCAGGATGCGCAGCAGGGTCGGGCGCGCTTGCGCGGGCAGGGCGATCCGGGGCCACAGCGTGCGCCAGGGCATGTGCCGGCGCGTCACGGTTTCAGACAGGGCCAGTGCGGCCCCGGTCTGCAGGGCAAACAGCACCAGCAGGCACTCGAACACCAACTGGGTCGGTGCGGGCGCGAACTGCACCAGCACACTGCTGCCCAGGGAGCCCAGGGCCATGCCGACCATGGGCGCCACGCTGTTGAGCAAGGCACCGCGGTCGCGGTCCAGGTCGATCAAGGCGGCGCTCAGCGTGCTGGTGGCGATGCCGGTGGCCAGCCCTTGCAAGACGCGGGCGGCCAGCAGCCAGGGCACCGAGTCGGCGCACCAGAACAGCACGGTGGCGCCCATCTCCAGCACCAGGGCCCCGATCAGCACGCTGCGCCGACCACGGTAGTCCGACCAGCTGCCCAGGACCAGCAAGGCGCCCAGCAAGGCCACGGCGTAGCTGGCAAAGACCAGGGTCAGGGTCAGGGCCGAAAACCCCCAGGCCTCGCGGTACAGCGCGTACAGAGGCGAGGGGGCGCTGGAGGCGGCCAGAAAGCTCACGACGATGGAGGCCAGCAGCCACAAGGCGGCTCGGGGGCTCCAGTGGCGGGCTGCGGCGGGGGGATGGGGGAGGGCGGCCATGGCAGTCTTCTAAAGCAAATTTTTTGCGTTAAAGCATTAGAGCACTAACGCATATTTTTTGCTTTAGCATCGCGCCATGAACCCCAAAGCCGGTCTTCGCCCTGGTGGACGCAGTGCCCGTGTGCAAGCGGCCGTGCACCAGGCCGTGCGCGACCTGATCGCCGAACAAGGGCGCGCGGCGCTGACCGTGCCTCTGATCGCCGCGCGCGCCGGCGTCACCCCGTCCACCCTCTACCGCCGCTGGGGCGAACTGGCTGATCTGCTGGCCGATGTGGCGCTGGACCGCTGGCGTGCCGATGCCGAGCCGGCCCAGACGGGCAGCGTGCAGGGTGATCTGCTGGCCTGGGCCGAGCAGTACCTCGAAGAGATGAGTTCCGAGCCCGGTCGGGCCCTGATGCGGGATGTTCTGGCAGGCCAGTCGCGCACCGTGCCGGCCCCTCCCAGCCAGTGCGCGGCCTACCTGCAAGGCCAGCTGGACGTGATCCTGCAGCGCGGTAGGTCGTCGGGTCAGGTGCTGCCCACCGCTCAAGCCCTGATGGACAGCGTGGTGGCGCCCATCATCTTCCGGGGCCTGTTCGGCCCCGCGCCACCGAGCCTGGAGCAGTTGCAGACTTGGGTGCAGTCCTGCATGGACCAGGCTCAGCGATGAGCCGGGCCCGGCGCCCGCAGGGGTTGGGGCCTCGGCCCAGGCACTACCATTGCGCGATCCACGACGAACCGCCAGGCCCCCATGCGTCTCCATGTTGATGAAGAAATCACCTTTCGCAAGCTCGAGGTGCTGCTGGCGTTCATGGAAACCGGCAACCTCACGCGCGCGGCCGAGTTGCTCGACGTGAGCACGGTCAGCGTGCACCGTGCGCTGCATTCGCTGGAGGAGGGCCTGCGCTGCAGCCTGTTCCGCCTCGAAGGCCGCAACCTGCACCCCACCGAAGCCGCCTACGCCCTGGCCGAGGTGGCGCGCGATGTGCTGCGGCGCATGAACGAGGGCATCAACACCACCCGCAACGTGGCCGGCTACTCGGCCAGCCGCATCCGCATCGGCTCGCTCTACTCGCTCACCGTCAAGACCGTGCCCGAGGTGATCATCGCGCTCAAGGTGCGCCGGGCCGAGCTGATGGCCGAACTGGTGCTCGGCTCCAACGACGATCTGCAGCAGAAGCTGCGCGACGGTGCCATCGATGCCGCCTTGATGGCCCTGCCGCCGGCCTCCCCCGACATCGAGTCCGAGCCTTTGTTCGAAGACGAAATCTATTTCGCGGCCCCCGTGGGCTCGCGCTACGAAGCGCTGGACGAGGTGGACCTGAGCCTGTGTGCCGCCGAGCGCTTTGTCAGCCTGGGCGAGGGCTTTGCCACCTACAACGGCTTTCTGCAGTCGTTCAGCGTGGCCGGCTTCACGCCGAACGTGGTCATGCAGACCGGCGACATCTTCTCGCTCATGAACCTGGTCAGCGGCGGGCTGGGCTGCACGCTGCTGCCCGGCCGGGTGCGCGATGTGTTTCCTGACAAGGTGCGCTTCATTCCGCTGCAGCCCCGGTTCCTGATGCGCCAGACCATCGCGCTCAACTTCCTGCGCACCCGCGAGCGCGATCCCAACCTGCTCACCCTGCTGGCCGTCTGCCGCGGCGCCAAGGCCGCGCTGCGCTGAGCGCAGCGGGCCGATCCGCCCGGCTTGCCGACCCGCCCGGCCAGCGGCACCGACAGGGGCCAGCGGGCTCACGCCGCAACCGTTGCGCACCGTGAAAACGTTCGCTGCCCAGGTTAATTGATCCAGCCGGTCTGCCTTCCTACGATGCACGCCAAGGGATTCACCCTTGCACATCACAAAAACGGAGACAGACATGATCATCTACGGAACAGCGCTGCTGGCGGCCTGCCACTTGCTGGGCATCTTCATCGGTGACCTGCTCGGGCAACTGCTCGGGGTCAAGACCAATGTCGGCGGGGTGGGCATCGCCATGCTGCTGCTCATGGCGGCCCGGCTCTACATGCTTCAGAACAACAAGCTGCCCAAGCTCACCGAGCTCGGCGTCGAATACTGGGGCGCCATGTACATCCCGGTGGTGGTGGCCATGGCGGCGCAACAGGACATGGTCTCGGCGCTGCGTGGCGGCCCTGTCGCGCTGCTGTCGGCCGTGGCGGCGGTGGCCGTGTGTGCCGTGGTGATCACCCTGATCAACCGGGCCGAGGTGCTCAGCCCGCAGGCGCCCGACGCGGCCCAGCTGAACAACCCGCTCGTGGCCGCCGAGGAGTGACACCATGCTCGAAATTCTCGAAAAAGCAGCGCTTCACAATGGTCTGGTCACCGCCTTTGCCGTGGTCGGCCTGATCGTCCTGCTGGCCGGGCAGATCTCCAAGCACCTGACCTTCGGCCGGGTGCACGGCTCGGCCATCGCCATCGTCATCGGCCTGGCGCTGGCCTACTGGGGCGGCACCCAGACGGGCGGGCACAAGGGGCTGGCCGACCTGTCCTTGTTCGGTGGCATCGGCCTCATGGGCGGCGCCATGCTGCGCGACTTCGCCATCGTTGCCACGGCTTTTGAAGTGCAGCCGCTGGAGGCGCGCAAGGCCGGCCTGATCGGCGTGGTGGCCCTGCTGCTGGGCACCGTGCTGCCCTTCATCGTCGGGGCGGCCATCGCCTGGGGCTTTGGCTACTCGGATGCCGTGAGCATGACCACCATCGGCGCCGGCGCCGTGACCTACATCGTCGGCCCGGTCACCGGGGCCGCCATCGGCGCCAGCCCCGATGTGATGGCCCTGAGCATCGCCACCGGCCTCGTGAAAGCCATCCTCGTGATGGTCGGCACCCCCGTGGCGGCGCGCTTCCTGCGCCTCAAGACACCGCGCTCCGCCATGGTCTTCGGCGGTCTGGCGGGCACGGTCAGCGGCGTCTCCGCCGGGCTGGCTGCCACCGATCGCAAGCTGGTGCCCTATGGCGCGCTGGTCGCCACCTTTCACACCGGCCTGGGCTGCCTGCTGGGGCCCTCGCTGCTGTTTTTTGCCACCCAAGCCCTCGTGGGCTGAGCCATTGCCATGGAACAAAAGAACTGGAACACCCAACAAAGCAACCGCCGGGCGCGGCAGGTCCGGGCGGCCGAGGCCCTCGGCCCCCGGCTGCAGGGCAAGACCGTGGCGGCCCAGGCCATCGGCACCCTGCTGCATGCGGTCATCGAGCCCGGTGACCGGGTCTGCCTGGAGGGCAACAACCAGAAGCAGGCCGACTTTCTGGCCCGTGCGCTGACCCAGCTCGACCCGGCCCGGGTGCACGACCTGCACATGGTGCAGTCGGTGCTGGCCCTGCCCGAGCACCTGGACCTGTTCGAGAACGGCATTGCCTCGCGGCTCGATTTCTCCTTCTCGGGCCAGCAGGCCGCCCGCCTGGCCAAGATGGTGTCGGCGGGCCAGCTGCGCATCGGGGCCATCCACACCTACCTGGAGCTGTTTGCGCGCTACTTTGTCGACCTCACGCCGCGGGTCTCGCTGGTGTGTGCCCAGGCCGCCGATGCCCAGGGCAACCTCTACACCGGGCCCAACACCGAAGACACGCCCGCCATCGTCGAGGCCACCGCCTTTCGCAGCGGCATCGTGATCGCCCAGGTCAATGAGCTGGTCGATGCCGTGCCCCGGGTCGACATCCCGGGCGACTGGGTCGACTTCGTGGTGCTGGCCCCCAAGCCCAACTTCATCGAGCCGCTGTTCACCCGCGACCCGGCGCAGATCAGCGAGATCCAGGTGCTGATGGCCATGATGGCCATCAAGGGCCTGTATGCCGAATACGGGGTGCAGCGCCTCAACCACGGCATCGGCTTCGACACCGCGGCCATCGAGCTGCTGCTGCCCACCTATGGCGAGTCGCTGGGCCTCAAGGGCAAGATCTGCAGCCACTGGGCGCTGAACCCGCACCCGGCCCTGATCCCGGCCATCGAAGCGGGCTGGGTCAAGAGCGTGCACTCCTTCGGCTCCGAGCTGGGCATGGAGGACTACATCCGCGCCCGCTCCGATGTGTTCTTCACCGGGCCGGACGGCAGCATGCGCAGCAACCGGGCCTTCAGCCAGGCGGCGGGCCACTATGCCTGCGACATGTTCATCGGCAGCACGCTGCAGATCGACCTCAACGGCCACAGCTCCACCGCCACCCTGGGCCGCATCTCGGGCTTTGGCGGGGCCCCCAACATGGGCGCCGACGCCCGGGGCCGCCGCCATGTGTCGCCGGCCTGGCTCAAGGCCGGTGCCCAGGCCCGCCAGGGGCGCGGCGGCGTGGCCGCCATGCCGCGTGGCCAGAAGCTGGTGGTGCAGATCGTCGAGACCTTTCGCGAACACATGCAGCCGGCCTTCGTGGAAAAGCTCGACGCCTGGCAACTGGCCGAACAGGCCGGCATGGAGATCCCGCCGGTGATGATCTATGGCGACGACGTGACCCACATCCTCACCGAAGAAGGCATTGCCAACCTGTTGCTGTGCCGCAGCGACGAGGAGCGCGAGCAGGCCATCCGCGGCGTGGCCGGCTACACCCCCATCGGCCTGGGGCGCGATCGTCGCATGGTCGAGAACCTGCGCGACCGCGGCGTGATCCGCCGCGCCCAAGACCTGGGCATCGACCAGCGCGATGCCACCCGCAACCTGCTGGCGGCGCGCTCCATGCGCGACCTGGTGCGGGCCTCGGGTGGCCTCTACCAGCCGCCCAAGCGCTTCCGCAACTGGTGATGCGCAATCTACGGCGAAACCCACAGCGAACAAGGCCAACACCATGAGCATTCCCCACGGGCTTGAAACCCTCCATTTCTCATTCACCGGCACCCAGCCGGCCGGCCGCTTTGCGCCGGTGCTGGTCGGCGTGGTCGGCTCGGGCAACCTCGAAGTGCTGATCGAGCCGCTTGCCGACAGCGGCGCGGTCAGCGAGTGCCGCCTTGAGGTCAGCACCTCGGCCCGCGGCTTCGCCCCGATCTGGCGTGCCGTGGCCGAAGACTTCCATGCCCGCCACCCCCTGGGCGGCGTGCTCATTTCCATCAACGACATGGGGGCCACGCCCGCCGTGGTCAACCTGCGGCTGGACCAGGCCGTGGCCCAGATGCGGAGCGCCCAGCCATGAGCCTTGCCAACCCCCTGCAGGCGAGCTTCGCCGAATCCACTGCGCGCGAGCGCGTGCTGCAACTGCTGGACGCGGGCTCCTTCACCGAGATCCTCGGCCCCTCGGCCCGCGTCATGAGCCCGCACCTGAGCCAGCTCGGCGTGCCCTCGTCCTTTGACGACGGCGTGGTCGTGGGCGAGGGCCGGCTGGGCGGCCAGCCCGTGCTCGTGGCCGCCCAGGAGGGCGAATTCATGGGCGGGGGCGTGGGCGAGGTGCATGGCGCCAAGCTCGTGGGCCTGTTCCAGCGCGCGCTGCGCCAGCGGCCGGCCGCCGTGCTGGTGCTGGCCGAATCGGGCGGCGTGCGCCTGCACGAGGCCAATGCCGGGCTGATCGCGGTGTCCGAGGTCATGCGGGCCCTGCTGGCCACGCGGGCGGCGGGCATCCCCACGCTGATGCTGATCGGGGGCGCCAATGGCTGCTTTGGGGGCATGGGCCTGGTGGCCCGCTGCGCCGACCACGTGGTCATGAGCGACGCGGCGCGCCTGTCCATGTCGGGCCCCGAGGTGATTGAATCCTCGCACGGCGTCGAAGAGTTTGATGCCAAGGACCGGGCCCTGGTGTGGCGCACCACCGGGGGCAAACACCGCTACCTGATGGGCGACTGCGACGTGCTGGTGGACGATCAACTGGGCGCCTTCCGCGAGGCTGCGCTGCAGCTGTTGGGCCAGGCCCGCCCCCTGACCCTGGAGGCCTTGGAGCAGGAGCACGCCTTGCTGGCCGCACGGCTGGCCGACCATGGCGACTGTGCCGACGCGGTGGACATCTGGCGCCACCTGGGCATCCCCGACGCGCCGTCGGTGGTCAACCTCGATGCGGCCGATGTGCGCTTGCTCAAACACGCTGTCCAAGAAGGAGCCCAGCCATGATCTGGACCGATTTGCTTCCAGGCCTGTTCGGTGAACACCATCAGGTCAGCCGCGAAGGCGAACTGCTGCGCGGCACCGCCCAGCTCGATGGCCGGACCCTGGCCGTGGTGGGCACCACCGACCACGCCGCCATCGGCATCGAGCTGGCCCTGGCCCAGGCCCGTGCGGTGCTCGACACGGTGCGCGACCACCCCGGCCGCCCCATCCTGCTGCTGGTCGACACCCAAGGCCAGCGCCTGCGCCGGCGCGACGAGCTGTTGGGCATCAACCGCTACATGGCCCACCTGGGCCTGTGCATCGAACTGGCCCGCCAGCGCGGCCACCGCGTGATCGGCCTGGTGTACGACCAGGCGCTGTCGGGCGGCTTCATCACCTCGGGCCTGATTGCCGACGCCTGCTACGCCCTGCCGGAGGCCGAGATCCGCGTCATGCGCCTGCCCGCCATGGCCCGGGTGACCAAGATCGACGAAGCCCGCCTGGCCGCACTCGCCGAGTCCAACCCGGTGTTCGCCCCGGGGGTGGAGAACTATGTGGCCATGGGCGGCGTGCGGGCCTTGTGGCGCGGCGATCTGGCGGCCCAGCTGCGCGAGGCACTGGCCCAGGCCCCCATCACCGATGAGCGCGCCCGCGATGGGGCCGAGCGCGGTGGCCGCCGGCTGGCGGCCGAGGTGGCCCAGCGTGTGGCTCAGCATCCTGCCCAGGCCTGACCCCCCCGAGGAGCCGGTCATGCTGCAACTCGAACGCAACAGCCTGGTCTGGCCCACGCCCGAGGGCTGGGCCACGCTGCACGCTCAGGCCTTGCCAGACCCCGTGGCCCAGGCCGTCGTCCGGCACTGGCACGCGCAGCGCCTGCCCCTGGTGGTGAGCCGGCAGCCCTGTGTCCCCTTGCAGGATGCCGTCACCCTGGGCCTGCCCGCACCCGCCCAATGGGAGCGCCGCCGCCTGGCATTTGCGCTGCCCCTGAGCCAGCTCGCCTACAGCGGCCGCTTTCCCAGGCTGTCGGAGGCCACCGTGCGGCAACGCTGGCGGCGCCGCGCGCAGGCCCTGGATTTGGCGCTGGGCGAGCTGTTGGGCCACGCCGTGGGCGCGGTGCAGGTCTATGGCTCCTTCGGCTGGCAATGCCTGACCGGCCTGCGCTATGTGCGCGAGGAATCCGACCTGGACCTCCGCCTGGCGGTGCCCGATCTGTCGGCCGCGCAAGCGGTGGTCCGCTTGCTGGCCAGCCAAAGCCTGCCCTGCCGCATCGATGGCGAGCTGGTGTTTCCCGGGGGCTGCGCGGTGGCCTGGCGCGAAATGGCCCAGCTGCTGCAAGGGCAGGTGCCCCAGGTGCTGGCCAAACGGCTCGATGGCATCGCCCTGATCGGTCTCGACGCGCTGCAGCCCAGGGCTGAAGCCTTGCCGGCCTGACGCCATGCCCTCGACCTGCCAGCCCCCCCAGTCCATCGAGGCGGCCGCGTTTCGCCTGGCCCGGGAAGCCGTGCGCGCCCTCTACGCCGAGCTGGTGCTCGAGCCCAAGCCCGGCCTGGTCTCGCTGCGCGACACCGGCAGCCACCGCGACATGGACGCGAGCCATTTCGTGCGCAGCCTGTTTGCCTTGCGCCACTATTTCGCTCACATGGTGCGCGCTGGTGCCCGCCAGGCGGCCTTCGATGATCTGCAAGCCCTGGGCCTGCAGGCCGAGGCCCGCATGCTGCGCGCCACCGGGGGCGTCAACACCCACCGCGGCGCGGTGTTCTGCCTGGGCCTGTTGTGCGCCAGCGCGGGCTGGCGGGTGGCCCAGGGCCAGCCCCTGAACGCCGAGGGCCTGCGTGCCACCCTGCGCCGCTGCTGGGGCCCGGCCTTGAGCGAGCGCGCCGCCCAGGTGCGCCGCCGCCCCCCAGCCTCGAACGGCCAGCGCGCCGCCCGCGCACACGGGCTGCGCAGCGCGGGCGACGAGGCCGCGCTGGGCTTTCCGGTGCTGTTCGAGCACAGCCTGCCGGCGCTGCGACAAGCCCGCCGTGCGGGCTGGCCCGACCGCCGGGCCCGGGTGCAGGCCTTGTTCGCCACCCTGGCGGTGCTGGACGACACCAACCTGGTTCACCGCGGGGGTATCGAGGGCCTGCACTTCGCGCGCCAACAGGCCCGCGGCTTTCTGAACCAAGGCGGCGCCCAGGGGGCCGATTGGCCCGAGCGTGCGCGGGCCATCCACGCCCAGTTCGTGGCGCGCCGCCTCTCCCCCGGCGGCGCGGCCGACCTGCTGGGCGCGGCCTGCTGGCTGGATGCCGTGACAGCCCGCCCGCTGGGCGAGCCTATGCCTTCCCCGGTGCTGGAAGCCGGGTCATGAGCTACGCCGTTCTGTTTCCGGGCCAGGGCAGCCAGCACGCTGACATGCTGCCCTGGCTGGAGGCCGAGGCCCGGGTCGAGGTCAGCGTGGCCGCACCGCTGCAGGCCATGGCCCAGCACCTGGGCGCCGATTGGCGGGCCCGGCTGGGTGATCCCGAAGAACTGTCGCGCAACCGCTTTGCGCAGGTGCTGATCACCGGGGTCTCACTGGCTGCCTGGGGGGCGGTGTCGGCCCACCTGGCCGAGGGGCCGGCCATCGTGGCCGGCTACAGCGTCGGCGAACTGGCGGCCGTGGCCTGTGCCGGCGCTTTCGACCCGGCCGTCGCCGTGGCCCTGGCCGCGCAACGGGCCCAGGCCATGGACGCCGCCGCCGGCAGCGTGCCCGGCGGGCTGCTGTCGGTGTCGGGCCTGCACCAGGACAGCATTGCCCGCCAACTGGCGGGCTGGCCCCTCGAGGTCGCCATCCGCATCGGCCCGGACCACCTCATCCTGGCCGGCAGCGTGGCGCTGCTGCAGCAGGCCGAGGCCTTGCTGGCGGCCGCAGGGGTGCACTGCAAGCCCCTGCCCATCCGCATCGCCTCGCATTCATCGGCCCTGCGTGCGGCCGCCGAGGCCTTTGCCCACACCCTGGCCGGCATCACCTGGCAGCCCCTGCGCTGCGCGGTGGCCGCCAATGCCACCGGCAGTGCCCTGCGCCGGGTCGAGCAGATGCGGCCCGCCCTGAGCCAGCAGATCGACCACACGGTGCAGTGGTCCGCCTGCCTGGAAACCCTGGCCGAGCGCCAGGTCGATCGCGTGATCGAGATCGGCCCCGGCCGCGCGCTGAGCGCCATGTGGTCGCGTCAGTTTCCGGCCATTCCGGTGCGTGCGCTGGAGGATTTCCGCTCGCCTCAAAGCGCTGCCGCCTGGTTGATCGCCTGACGCCGCCGGTAGGGGGCCGGTGGCTGGTTGGCCCGCCCCCGCATGTCATACTGCCGGCGCCGTGGCCCGCGCCGCGGCGGACCCTGGTTTTTCCTCCACTGCGCCGTCTCTGCTCATGTCGACCCTTTCCCGGCCTTCGCACCCGCCCGGCTTCATGGTGCTGCACGGCAATCGCCTGGAAGACCTGCGCGATCTGCTGGTGCAGTTTCTGCGGGCCCAGCCGTTGGCGCCGCTGGCGCCCGAGGTGCTGCTGGTGCAGAGCGCCGGCATGAAGCACTGGCTGGAGGTGTCGCTGGCCGACGACACTGCCCTGGGCATTTTTGCCGCCACCCGCATGGAGCTGCCCAGCGGCTTTCTGTGGCAGGTGTACCGCCAGGTGCTGGGCGCCGAGCAGGTGCCCACCCACATGCCCTTCGACAAGTCCAGCCTGGTGTGGCGGCTGATGCGCCTGCTGCCGGCGCTGATCGAGCAGCGCCCGGTGTACCAGCCGCTGCAGCGCTACCTCAGCGAGGCGCCGGACGGGCGCAAGCTCTACCAGCTGGCCCTGCAACTGGCCGATGTGTTCGACGGCTACCAGAGCTACCGTGCCGACTGGCTGGCCGCCTGGGCCCAGGGCCGCGATGTGCTGAGCCAGCCGCAAGGCCCCGACCTGCCGCTGGACCCGGCCCAGGCCTGGCAGCCGGCCCTGTGGCGCGATCTGCGCACCGATGTGGGCGAGGCGCTGGCCGAGGCCTCGCGGGCCGCCGTGCACGCCCGCTTCATGGCGCGGCTGCAGCAACTGGCCGCGGGGGGCGAACGCCCGGCCGGCCTGCCCGAGCGCATCGTGGTGTTCGGCATCTCGTCCATGTCGCACCAGGCGGTCGAAGCCCTGGCCGCGCTGGGCCAACTGAGCCAGGTGCTGATGCTGGTGCACAACCCCAGCCAGTACTACTGGGGCGATCTGGTCGAGGGCCACGCCCAGCTGCGCCAGGTGCTGCGGCGGCGCCAGCGCGTCAAGCCGGCCCAGCTGGAGGCCGCCCAGGCCGCGCGCCCGGGGCACCCACTGCTGGCCTCCTGGGGCAAGCAGGGGCGCGACTACCTGCACATGCTTGACGAGTTCGACAACGTGGAGGGCTACCGCCACCGCTTTGTGCGCGTCGATGCCTTTGTCGACCCGCTGGCCGGCCTGGCCCAGCCCAGCCAGCTGGCCCAGCTGCAGTCGGGCATGCTGCACCTGCAGACGCCCGCCGAGCCCTGGCCGCTGCCGCCGGACGATCATTCCATCACCCTGGTCACCTGCCACTCGGCGCAGCGTGAGGTCGAGGTGCTGCACGACCAATTGCTGGCCTGGTTCGATGCCGACCCGGCCTTGCGCCCGCGGGATGTGATGGTCATGGTGCCCGACATCGCCGTCTTCGCGCCCCACATCCAGGCCGTGTTCGGCCGCTTTGCCCCGGGCCAGCCGCGCCACATCCCCTACTCGGTGGCCGACCGCTCGCCGCGCCAGTCGCCCATCGTGCAGGCGCTGCAAGCCCTGCTGTCGCTGCCGCAGTCGCGCCTCACCCTGTCGGACTGGCTGGGCCTGTTCGAGGTGCGGGCGCTGCGCCAGCGCTTCGGCCTGGGCGAGGTCGAGGTGGACGAGCTGCACACCTGGTTGCAGCAGGCCGGCGTGCGCTGGGGCCTGGACGAGCCGCACCGCCGCCGCTGGGGCCTGCCGGTGGGGGTGGCCGGTGCCGGGCACAACACCTGGGCCTTCGGTTTGCGCCGCCTGCTGCTGGGCTATGCCCTGGGCGAGGGGGGCGCTCAGGGCGACGGCCAGGTCTGGGCCGACACCCTGGCCCAGCCCGCGCTCAGCGGCCTGGATGCCACCGTGGCCGACGCCTTGCTCGACTGGGTCGATGGGGTCACTGAAACGCTGCAGGCGCTGGCGTGCGAGCGCCCCCCCGCCGAATGGGGCCAGGTGTTCCGCGGCGTGGTCGAGCGCTTCTTCGAGGCCGCCGACGAGCTGGAGGCGCGCCAGATCGAGGCCTTGCTGGCGCCCCTGGACGCCTGGCTGCAGGCCTGCGAGCAGGCCGGCCTGGACAGCCCACTGCCGCTGGAGGTGGCGCGCGAGCACTGGCTGGCCCAGCTGCAGGACAGTGGCCTGCAGCAGCGCTTTCTGGGCGGCGGCGTGCAGTTCGGCACCCTGATGCCCATGCGCTCCATCCCCTTCAGGGCCGTGTGCCTGCTGGGCATGAACGATGGCGACTACCCGCGCCAGACCGCGCCGCGCGACTTCGACCTGATGGCCAGCAGCTGGCGCGCCGGTGACCGCTCGCGGCGAGAAGACGACCGCTACCTGTTCCTGGAGGCCTTGCTGTCGGCCCGCGACCGCCTCTACCTGAGTTGGCAGGGCCGCCGCGCCACCGACAACGCCGAGCGACCGCCTTCCGTGCTGGTGGCGCAGCTGATCGAGCACCTGCACAGTGGCTGGCGCCCGGCGCGGCCTGTGCGGCAGCAGCCCTTGCAGCCGTTTTCCGAGGCCTACTTTCGCGCCGGCTCGGGCTTTCGCACCTACGACAGCGACTGGGCCCAGGCGCACCAGAGCACGGTGGTGGCCGAGGTCGCGTTGCCGCCCCCAGCCTCCCTGGTGCCCGTGCTCGTGCCCGTGCCCGACCCCTTGAGCCTGCACGCGCTGCGCCAGTTGCTGCGCCAGCCGGTCGAGGTGTTCTTCAAGGCCCGCCTGGGCGTGGTGCTGAGCGAGCTGGACGAGGCCGGCGAAGACACCGAGCCCTTTGCCCTCGACGGGCTGGACAAGTACCTGGCTGGCCAGTCGGTGCTGGAGGCGGCCGACCCCGTGCAGGCCCTGGCCGAGCTGCCCTTGCGCGGCCTGCTGCCCCTGGCCGCCTTCGGCCAGCGCGACTTGCACGAGCTGCAGGGCCGCGTCGCCGTGGTGCAGGAGCGCCTGGCGCCCTGGGCCGAGCGCTACCCCCAGACCCTGCCCGCGCAGCCCATCGACCTGGTGGTGGATGGCCTGCGGCTGCAAGATTCGCTCGGCGGCCTGTTCGGGTCGGCGGACGCTCCGGCCCCGGCAGAGGGGGGCGACAGCCTGTGGCGCGGACCCTGTCTGCAGCGGGTGATGCGCCCGGGCGCGGTGCTGCAAGGCAAGGGCAAGGAGCAAGGCGCCCGGGTGGAGGTGGTGGCGGCGGTCTGGGTCAACCACCTGGCCGGCTGCGCCCAGGGCCTGGCGCTCACCAGCACCGTGCTGGGGCTGGACGGGCAGATTGTGCTGCGCCCGCTGGCGCCCGCGCAGGCGCTGGCGGTGCTGAGCGGCCTGGTGCAGGTCTACCGCGCCGCCTGGGCCCAGCCCCTGCCCGTGGCCTGCCTCAGTGCCTGGGCCTATGGCCAGGCCCTGCGCCGTGGCAAGGACGAGGCCCAGGCCCATGAGCTGGCCCGCGCCGCCTACGAGGGCGACTTCCAGCGCGAGGGCGAGGCCGCGCGCTCGCCTTACCTGCAACGCTGCTTCCAGGGCTATGCCGAGCTGCAGGCCGAGCTGCCCCGCTGGGGCGAAGCCCTGTATGGCGAGCTGGCCCGCCAACTGCACCTGGGCCCGATCGGAGACGCTGAATGAGCACGGCCATCGACATGAACCCGGCCCCCGAGCTGCAGCGCCTGGACCCGCTGACCATGCCGCTGCAGGGCCTGCAGGTGATCGAGGCCTCGGCCGGCACCGGCAAGACCTGGACCGTGGCCGCCCTGTATGTGCGCCTGGTGCTGGGCCACACCGAGGCGGGGCTGAACCCCGAGCGGGCGCTGTTCCCGCCGCAGATCCTGGTGATGACCTTCACCGACGCCGCCACCGCCGAGCTGCGCGGCCGGGTGCGCGAACGCCTGGCCCAGGCGGCGCGCTGCTTTGCCGACACCGAAGCCGGGCGGGCCGAGGCCGACGCCTTTCTGCTCAGCCTGCGCGAGCAGGTGCCCGAGGCCGAGTGGCCGGCCTGCGCGGCCCGGCTGGACATCGCGGCCCAGTGGATGGACGACGCCGCCATCTTCACCATCCACGGCTGGAGCAGCCGCATGCTGCGCCAGCACGCCTTCGACAGCGCCAGCCTGTTCGAGCAACAGCGGGTGGAAGACGGCGATGCCCTGCGCCTGGCCGCCGCGCAAGACTACTGGCGGCGCTGGTGTTACCCGCTGGCGCTGAGCCAGATCGGCGCCATCGCCCCCCTGGGCGGCACGCCTCAGGCCTTGCTGGAGCGCCTGCAGCCGCTGTGGTCGCTGGCCGAACGGGCCCCGGGCCAGGCGCCCTATGCCGGCCCCGAGCCCGATGCCCTGGTGGCCCGCTGGGCCGAGTGGCAGGCCCGGCGCGAACCCCTGGAGGCCCGCGCCCGCGCCGGCTGGACGCCCGAGCTGGTGCAGGCCGTGAGCGATGCCGCCGCAGCCAAGCAGCTCAAGAACTACCGCCCCGATTGGCTGGCCGGCTGGCTGGCCCAGATGGCGGCCTGGGTGCAGGGCGAAAGTATCAAGCTCGAGGTGCTGGAGCGCTTTGCGCTGCCGCGCCTGATGGACAAGGGCTGGGCCCAGGCCGAGGCGCACGCGGCCCTGGCCGACATCGACGCCCTGTGCGGGCACCTGCAGGCCGAGCCCGACATCGGCCCCGACTGGCTGGCCCATGCCGCACGCGAGATCGGTGCCGCCTACCAGGCCGCCAAGGCGCAGCAGGCGCAGTTTGATTTCTCCGACCTGCTGCAGCGCCTGTACCACGCGTTGCAGGCCCCCGACGGCCGCCTGGCCGCCGCCATCCGGCAGCAGTTTCCGGTGGCCCTGGTGGACGAGTTCCAGGACACCGACCCCTGGCAGTACGGCGCGCTGGCGCGCATCTACCAGGGCCCCGAGGCCCGGGCGCTGGGCACCGGCCTGGTCATGATCGGCGACCCCAAGCAGGCCATCTACAGCTTCCGCGGGGCCGACCTGGCCACCTACCTGCAGGCCCGCGCCCAGGCCCAGGCCATCCACACCCTGTCGGGCAACTTCCGCTCCACCCGGGGCGTGGTGGCGGCGGTCAACCACATCTTCTCGCGCCTGCAGGCGCCCTTTGGCGCCGTGCCCTTCGACTGTGTGGAAGCGCGCAACCCCCAGGTGCAGCCCCTGCAATGCGGCGGGCAGGCCCAGCCGGCCCTCACCGTGTGGTGGCAGCAGCGCGCCGAGCCGGCCACCAAGTCGGCCCTGCTGAGCGACATGGCGGCCCTGTTCGCCAGCCAGATGGTGCGCCTGCTGCAGCAGGGCGTGGCCCAGCCGGGCGACATGGCGGTGCTGGTGCGCAGCGGCCACGAGGCGCAGGCCATCCGCGCCGAGCTGGCGCGGCGCGGCGTGCGCAGTGTCTACCTGTCCGACCGCGACAGCGTCTACGCCACCCCCGAGGCGCACGAGCTGTGGCGCATCCTGCGCGCGGTGGCCCAGCCGCGCTCGGTCAGCGCGGTCAAGGCCGCCTTGCTGACGCGGCTCTGGGGCCTGTCTTGGTCGGCCCTGGAGGCCTTGCTGCACGACGAAGACGCCTGGGACGCGCTGATCGACCAGCTGCACGCCTGGCAGAAGGTGTGGCAGCAGCAGGGCGTGCTGCCGCTGCTGCACCGCTGCCTGCACGAGCTGCAGGTGCCGCGCCGCCTCATGGACCCGGCCCTGGCCGAGGCTTCACCGGAAGGCCCGCAGGGCGAGCGCCGCCTGACCAACCTGCTGCACCTGGGCGACCTGCTGCAGCAGGCCAGCCAGGGCCTGCAAGGCGAGGGCGCCCTGATCCGCCACCTGGAGGCCCAGCTGCGCGACCCGCGCGCCAGCGGTGAAGCCGCCCAGACCCGGCTCGAAAGCGATGCCCACCTGGTGCAGGTGGTCACCATGCACAAATCCAAGGGCCTGCAGTACCCGCTGGTGTTCCTGCCCTTTGCGGCGGGTTTCCGCGAAGACAAGCAAGGTGACGACGAGGACGACGCCCTGCGCCTGGCCGAAGACGTGCGCCTGCTCTACGTGGCCCTGACCCGTGCCGAGCAGGCCTTGTGGCTGGGCGTGACCCCGGTGAAGGGCGACCTGGACGGCAAGAGCCCGCGCCTGCGCAGCGCGCTGTCGCGCCTGCTGGGGCGCCAGGGCCCGGACGACCTGGGCCCTGCGCTGCAGGCTTGGGGCCTGTGCCCCGACATCGCGGTGCTGCCGGCCCCGGCGCCCGACGCACAGGCCTACACCCCACCCGCCGCCGAGCCGGCGCGCCAGCCCGCGCTGCAGGCCCGCCGTGCCCTGCGCAGCGGCTGGTGGACGGCCAGCTTCAGCGCCCTGACCCGTGAGCTGGTGCCGCTGAGCGCCGAATCGGCCGTGCCCCCGTCCGAGCGAGAGGCGCGTCTGGAAGACGCCCAGGCCGACAGCCTGCCCCTGCTCAGCCCCGAACTGGCCGCCGCCGACAGTGGCCAGGCGGCCTTGCCCGGGGCCTGGGATGACTTCCCGGCCGGCAGCCGCTACGGCACTTTGCTGCACGACCTGCTGGAGTGGCAGGCCCAGCGCGGCTGGCCCATCGCCCAGGCCGGCGAGGAGGGGGCGCAGGCTGCTGAGGTCGAGCGTGAGTGGGCCGCCCTGCTGGCCCGCCAGGCCCTGGCCCTGAAGCTCGACGACACCCAGGCCGCCGCCCTGGCGCCCTGGGTGCAGCAACTGGCCCGCGCCGAGCTGCACTGGCCGGGCAACGCCAAGCCTCTGGTGCTGGGGGCCCTGGCGCCGGCGCAGTACTGGGCCGAAATGGCCTTCAGCCTGCCGGTGCGCTCGCTGTCGGCGCAGGCGCTCGATGCCTTGATCAGCGCCCAGGTGCTGCCGGGGCAGCCGCGGCCCGCCTTGCAGCCGCGCCAGCTCGAAGGCATGCTCACCGGCTTCATGGACCTGGTGCTCGAGCACCAGGGCCGCTTCCACGTGCTCGACTACAAGTCGAACCGCCTGCCCGACTACGCCCCGGCCACCCTGGCCCAGGCGGTGCTGGCCCACCGCTACGACGTGCAGTACTGCCTGTACCTGTTGGCGCTGCACCGCCTGCTCAAGTGGCGCCTGCCCGGCTACAGCCCGCAGCGCCACCTGGGCGGCGCGCTCTACCTGTTTGCGCGCGGCATCGACCAGCCCGGCCAGGGCGTGTTCTTCGAGCGGCCGCCGCACGAACTCATCGAATCGCTGGACCAGGCCTTTGCGGCGCCCGTGCCCGCGCCTGTGACCCACCCGCCGGAGCAGCCCGCATGACGACCTCTCTCCTGGCCCGCACGGTCGATGCCGCTGAAGCCACGCCGCTGAACCGCCTGGATCGGGCCCTGGCCGCCTTTGTGCAGCAAGCCCAGCCCAGCGATGACCCACGCCATGCCTGGCTGGCTGCCCTGGTCAGCCACCAGTACGGCCGCGGCCACGCCTGCCTGGATCTGGCAGCACTGCAGCGCGAGCCCGGCCCCACCCTGGGCTGGGAGGAGCCCGCCCTGCAAGCCCTGCCGCCCGACCTGGCCGCTGGTGCCGAGCACCTGCCCTGGGTGCACGGCCCCAGCAGCCCCCTGGTGCGCGAGGGTGAGCGCCTGTACCTGCGCCGCAACTGGGAGGCCGAGCAGGCCATCCGCCACAGCATCGAGGCGCGCCTGGCCCTGCCGCCCAAGGCCCCTGAAGGCCTGGCCCAGGCCTTGACCCAGCTGTTTCCGCCCGACCCGGCGGTGCCCGGGCCCGATTGGCAGAAGGTGGCCTGTGCCCTGGCGGCGCGCCAGCGCCTGACCCTGGTCACCGGCGGGCCCGGCACCGGCAAGACCACCACCGTGGTGCGCCTGCTGGCCTTGCTGCAGTCGCATGCGCGGGCCCAGCTGGGCCGGCCCTTGCGCGTGGCGCTGGCCGCGCCCACCGGCAAGGCGGCGGCGCGCCTGGGCGAATCGATCGCCTCGGCCCTGGCCTCGTTGCCCGAGGCCTTGCGCGCCGACATCCCGGCCCATGCCGCCACCCTGCACAAGCTGCTGCAGGTGCGCCCCGGTGGCGGCGCTGCGGCCCCGCTGCCCGCGCTGGCGCTGGACCTGGTGGTGGTGGACGAGGCCTCGATGATCGACCTGGAGATGATGGCCCGCCTGCTGCGCGCCGTGCCCCTGCACGCCAGCGTGATCCTGCTGGGCGACAAAGACCAGCTGGCCTCGGTCGAGGCCGGCGCGGTGATGGGCCAACTGTGCCACGGCGCCCAGGCCGGCCGCTACAGCGCGGCCACCGTGGCCTGGCTGGCCGAGGTGGCCCAGGTGGACCTCCGCCCCTGGCAGGGCGACGGCGGCGTGCTGGCCCAGCAGACGGTGATGCTGCGCCACAGCCGCCGTTTTGCCGGTGACAGCCCCATCGGCCAATGGGCGCGGGCGGTGAATGCGGGCGATGTGGGCTCGGTGCGCCAGCTCTGGCAGCAGGCCCCGGTGGCGGGCCGCAGCACCGCCTCGGTGCAGCGCCTGCAGCCGCGCCCCGGGGGCGACCCGGCCCTGGCCCCGCTGTGGCGCCAGGGCTGGCAACCGGGGCTGGAGGCCCTGGCCCGGATCGGTGCCGGCGGCAGCAGCGACGCCCAGGCCTTGCAGGCCCTGGCCGCGCTGGCGCGCTTTCAGGTGCTGTGTGCGGTGCGCGAGGGGGCCTGGGGGGTGCAGGCGCTGAACCGGCGCATCGCGCTGGCGCTGGGTTTTCCGCCCGAGGGCTGGTACCCGGGGCGGCCGGTGATGGCCACGCGCAATGACTACGCCCTCAAGCTCATGAACGGCGACATCGGCCTGTGCCTGCCGCATGCCAAGGGCTTGCGGGTGGCCTTCCCCGATGGGGCGGGGGGCGTGCACTGGGTGCAGCCCTCGCGCCTGGACGCGGTGGAGAGCGTGTTCGCCATGACCGTGCACAAATCGCAGGGCTCGGAGTTCGAGCATGTCTGCCTGGTGCTGCCCGAGCAGCCCGTGGCCGTGCTCACGCGGGAGTTGCTCTACACCGGCATCACCCGCGCCAAGACCCGGCTGACCCTGGCGGTACCGGCCGTGCCGGTGTTGCTGCGCTCGGTGGAGCGCCAGATCGTGCGCAGCGGTGGCCTGACGATGTAGCGTCAGCTTGGGGGCGCGAAGCGCTGCAGCAGATCGCCCAAGGGCATCGGCCGCGCCAGCAGGTAGCCCTGCACGAACTGGCCGCCACAGGCGCGCACCCGTTGCAGCTGGGCGGCCGTTTCCACGCCCTCCACGATCACGCGCAGGCCCAGGTGCCGGCCCAGGTCGAGAATGGTGCGCACAATGGCCTCGTCGCTAACGTCTTCGCCCAGCCCGCGCACAAAGCAGCGGTCGACTTTCAGGGTGTTCAGCGGCAGTTGCTTGAGCAGCGACAGCGCCGAATGCCCCTGGCCGAAATCGTCCAGGCTGATCTCGAAGCCGGCCGCGCGCAGCCGGCCCATCACGGCAGTGACCTGTGCGGGCTGTTCCATCACCAGGGTTTCGGTCAGCTCCAGCGAGAGCTGGGCCGGTGCCAGGCCGTGCCGGCGCGTGAGGGCCAGCAGCTCTTCGGGCAGGGCATCGCGGTGGAATTCGGGCGAGGCCATGTTCACATGCACCCGCAGCCCTTTGAGCCCGGCGGCCTCCAGGGTGGCCAGGTCGGTACAGGCCTGGGCGGCCACCCATTGGCCGATCTGCACGATCAGGTGCGCCTCTTCGGCCAGCGGGATGAACACATCGGGCGGCACCAGTTGCCCATCCGGCCGGCGCCAGCGCACCAGGGCCTCGGTGCCGTGCAGGCGGCCGCTGGCCTGGTCGAAGATGGGCTGGTGGTGCAGGAACAGCTCCTGGCGCTGCAGGGCCAGGTGCAGGTCCTGCGCCATCTGCAGGCGCTGCATCAGGATGTTCTGTTGTTCGGCCAGGGCGTGCGGGCTGGTCTGCGAGAAGAAGTCGCTGCCGTCGCGCCCGTTTTGCTTGATGCGGTACATGGCCGCATCGGCACTGCGCAGCAGCTCGGGCGGGGTGCGCCCGTTCTCCGGGAACAGGCTGATGCCCACGCTGGCGCTCAGGCTCAGCTCCACGCCTTCGTGCAGCATGGGGCGCCGGGCGGCCTGGCGCACCCGCTCAGCCGTCTCGGCAAAGGCCTGCAGGTCGACCCCGGGCAGCAGCAGGGCAAATTCATCGCCGCCCAGGCGTCCGGCGGTGGCACCGGCGGGTGCCAGGGCCTGCAGGCGTTGTGCGAACTCGCGCAGCACGGTGTTGCCGGCGTCATGGCCGAAGGCGTCGTTGATAGGTTTGAAGCGGTCCAGGTCGATGAACATCAGGCCGAAGTGCTGGCCCAGGGCCTCGGCCTGGCGGCAGGTGGCGCCCAGCACCTCGTAGAAGTGGCGCCGGTTGGCCAGCCCGGTCAGGCCATCGACCTGGGACAGGTGCAGCACCGTGGCCTGTTGCTCCAGCTTCTGCGCGGTCTGGGCCAGCAGGGCGCCGATGGTGCCCGAGAGCAGGGGCAGCTGGGCATCGGGCTGGCGCGCCAGGCTGCTGTAGAACTCCAGCACCCCGGGGCGGTGGTCCGAGCCGTCGCCGCTCTGGAAGGTGACCGGAAAGATGTAGCCCGAGCGCAGGTGGCTGGCGCGGGCGCTGGCGCGGCGCACAAAGCCCGGGTCGGTGGCCATGTCTTCCACCCAGGTGGCTTGGCCGCTTTGCCACACCCGGCCCACCAGGCCCTCGCCGGGGCGCAGGCGCAGTTGCTGGCTGGCCTGGCTGAAGGCGCTCATGTCGTGTTCGCTGGGGTGCCAGAACTGGTGGCAGGCCAGCTGGGGCTGGCCTGCCGGGTCGGTTTCCAGGGCCCAGTAGGCGCCCCAATCCCAGCCCAGGCTGTTGCACACCCCCTGGATCACATTCAGGATGGCGCTGCCCAGCGAGTGCGAGCCGACCAGGAACTCGGTCAGCTCGAAGCCCAGGCGCTCGCGCATCTGGGCGTGCTTGAGTTCGGTCACGTCCTGCACGATGCCTTGCTGCAGGTCGGGCTGGTCGGGGTCGGCCGGCAAGGCCGTCATGCGCAGCCAGCGCAGGCCCTGGGTGCGGCTGATCACGCGCAGGTCCTGTTGCCAGAGCTGGCCGGCGTGGGCCTTGAAGCGCGGCCGCAGGCGCACCAGGTCGTCCATCACCACTTGGGTCAGGGCGTCGTCCAGCGGGCCTTCGAGCTGGCCCTGGGCATCGAAGAATTCGGCCGCCTGGGGCGACAGGCTCAGCCAGCCTTCGGCATGGGCCCACTGGCCAAAGCCCGCAGCGGCTTCCAGGACCTGGGGCGTGCGCGCGAAGGCCCGCGCCGAGGGGCGCGCGGAGGGGTACGCCTGGGTGCGGGAGGGGGCGGGGGGCGGCATCACCGTGCGGGCAAGGTGGCCGCTCTTTTGATTCAGGTCTGACATGGGTCTCAAGCTGCTGCAGCGGCTGTCACAGCAGGATCCGTGCCGCCACGGTCGGCGGCTGCCCCAGGGTTGGGCGTTCTGCTGCCTCAATGTGGTGCATTTTGGTGTTGGCGTGCACCGGAGTGATGCTTTCTTTCCGGGTGGCGCCAAACCGGTGCATCGGGATGCCGCCTCACTGCGGGTTCATGCAGGCGTCATGACCGCGTCATGTTGACGTCATGGCGGCGTCATCGCCTCCGGTCCCAATGGGGGATTCACTCCATCAGGCCGTCTCCACGGCCGCTCAGGCTCACGCGCATGCCCACCGGTTTCTCCTTGTTGATTGCGGCCCAGTTCACCTCTGCCCTGGCCGACAACGCCTTGCTGATCGTCACCATGGCCCTGCTGCAGGAGCAGGGCGTGCCGGGCTGGTGGGCGCCTTTGCTGAAGTTCGCGTTCACGCTGTCGTATGTGGTGCTGGCGCCGGTGGCGGGCCCGCTGGCCGACGCCATGCCCAAGGCCCGCCTGATGGCCTGGATGAACGCCATCAAGGTGCTGGGCGTGTTGGGCCTGCTGGTGGGCGTGCACCCCGTGCTGGCCTATGCGGTGGTGGGCCTCGGCGCAGCGGGCTACGCCCCGGCCAAATACGGGCTGGTGACTGAGATGGTGCCGGCGCGGCAGCTGGTGGTGGCCAACAGCTGGATCGAGATCTCCATCGTCTGCGCCGCCTTGCTGGGGGCGGTCACGGGGGGCTTTTTGGTGAGTGCCCTGGTGTGTGGCTCGGCGCTGGCCAGCCAGGCCCGGCAGGGCTTGCTGGCCTGGGGGCTGCCGCTGGATTCGGCCCTGGCCGGCTCGCTGGGCCTGTTGCTCAGCGTGTATGGCGTGGCCGCGCTGCTGCAACTGGGGGTGCCGGACAGCGGCGCCCGTTACGCCCGACGCGAGATCCACCCCCTGGCCTTGCTGCGCGACTTTGCCGCCAGCAACCGTTTGCTGTGGCGCGATGCCGAGGGCGGCCTGTCGCTGGGGGTGACCACGTTGTTCTGGGGCGTGGGTGCCACGCTGCAGTTTGCGGTGTTGCGCTGGGCCCAGGAGTCGCTGCGCCTGCCGCTGGACCAGGCGGCCTACCTGCAGGCCATGGTGGCGGTGGGCGTGGTGCTGGGCGCCGGCGTGGCCGGCCACCGGGTGGCGCTGCACCAGGCGGTGCGGGTGTTGCCGGCCGGGGTCTTGCTGGGGCTGCTGATCACCGCCGTGTCGCTGACGCAGCGCTTTGCCGTGGCCCTGCCCCTGCTGGCGCTGGTCGGCTTGGTGGGGGGCGTGCTGGTGGTGCCCATGAATGCGCTGTTGCAGCACCGCGGGCACCAGCTGCTGACGGCCGGGCGCTCGATTGCCGTGCAGGGCTACAACGAGAATCTGAGCATCCTGGTGATGCTGGCGGGCTATGCCGGCCTGCTGGCGCTGGAGTTGCCGGTGGTGCCGCTGATGGGGGTGTTCGGCCTGCTGATCGCGGCCAGCATGGCCGTGTTGTGGTGGCGTTGCCGGCACCGCGTGCTGACCCTGCCTGCCGGCTGAAGTTCTTCCGGCCAGAGGGGGCGGCCGCAGGGGGCGGCAAGAGGAGGTCAGACGGCCAGGCGCGGCCTTGCCGGTGCCGATTCCGGCTGGGGCAGGGGGCGCCCTTCGGTCAGGGCGTGGTACAGGCCCTCGATGCGGCTGATGATGCGCTCCCAGCTGGCCTGGCAGGCGGCCTCGCGGGCCTGCCGCCCCATCTCATGCAGGGCGGCCGGGTCGGCGGCCAGCCGGGCGCCCAGTTGCACGAAATCGTTCATGTTGCCAAAGGGGGCCAGGGCGCCGTGGCGCCCGGTCTGCACCAGCTGGCTGGCGGCGGCGTAGTCGTAGGCCAGCACCGGCAGGCCGCTGGCCAGGGCCTCCAGGGTCACGTTGCCAAACGTCTCGGTGACGCTGGGGAACACGAACAGGTCGCCGCTGGCGTAATGGGCGGCCAGGTCTTCGCCATGGCGCATGCCGGCAAAGATCGCATCGGGGCAGCGGGCCTGCAGCTCCTTGCGCGAGGGGCCGTCGCCCACCAGCACCAGGCGTGCGCGGGGTTGCACGCGGCGGATGGCCTCGAAGGCCATGGTCAGGGTGCCCAGGTTCTTCTCGGGTGCGAGGCGCCCCACGTGCAGCACCACCAGGTCGTCGGGGGCCACGCCCCAACTCTGCCGCAGGGCGGCACTGCGCCGCGCCGGGTCGAACAAGCGGGTGTCCACGCCACGCGACACCACCTCGACGTTGTGAAAGCCGTAGTCGGTCAGCTCCTGGCGCAGGCCCTCGTCGGGGGTCATGGTGCAGGCCGTGAGGTTATGGAACTTGCGCAGGTAGGCCATGATGGGCTTGTGCAGCCAGCCCATGCCGTAGTGCTTGCTGTAGGCGTGGAAGTTGGTGCGAAAGTCGGAGCACACCGGCAGCTTGAGCTGCACGGCTGCCTGCAGGGCCGACCAGCCCATGGGGCCTTCGGTGGCGATGTGCACCACATCGGGCCGCCGCCGTGCCCACAGGCTGACCAGCGTCTTTTTGGAGGTCAGGCCCATGCGCAGGTGCGGGTAGCGCGGAATGGGCAGGCCCCGCATCAGCACCTCGTGGAACAGCACGTCGTCGCTGGCCTGCTCGCCCCGGGTCTCGGCTTTCGATTGGTTGGGGCGGATCAGCTGGATCTCGTGGTTGCGCTCGCGCAAGCCCTCGACCACGCAGGCCAGGGTACGGGCCACCCCGTTGACTTCGGGCGGGTAGGTTTCGGTGACGATCGAGACCCGCAGCGAGCGCCGCAGGGCAGGGAATTCGTCCACCACGATGGGGTGTTCAGCCGGGGCGTTCATGCGCTGATGGTGGGGCCCGATTGCAACCGTTGTGTGACAGCCCTGCGTTCAGGAAGTGCGTCACCGGACTTTCATATTCGCTGGTCACCATCCGGTCACGCGCCCGCCTGAGGGCCGTCACAAAAAACCACCCACCGGCCCACCGGGCCTGCTCACACGTCAAAGGATCGAAGGTGAAAGATTTTCTGAGTGCCTTGAAAACGCAGCGCTGGGACGACCACCGCTACTACCACCACAGCCGCATCAACCAGACCCTGCACCTGATCAGCGCTTTGAGTTTTCTGGTGGCCTATGGACTGCTGTTCAGCGACCCGGCGGGCGCCGCCCTGCTGGCCTGGGGCGTGTCCATGGTGTCGCGCCAGTCGGGTCATTTCTTTTTCGAGCCGCGCGGCTATGACGAGGTGAACCAGGCCACGCATGAGCACAAGGAAGAGATCAAGGTGGGCTACAACCTGCGCCGCAAGGTGGTGTTGATGGCCCTGTGGGTGGCTGCCCCCGTGGCGCTGTGGCTGAGCCCCAGCCTGGGCGGCTTGATCGCACCGGCCGAATCGTTCTCGGCCTTCTGGCACCAGGTGGGCTGGGCCTGGCTGGTGGTGGGGGTGGGCGGCCTGCTGTTCCGCACCGTGCACCTGTTCTTCCTGAAGGACGTGCAGACCGGCCTGGTGTGGATGACCAAGATCCTGACCGACCCCTTCCATGACGTGTACCTGTACCACAAGGCACCCCTCTACCTGCTGCGCGGCGAGCTGCTGGACCCGATGGCCCACGCCCGCAAGCAGCACTGAGGCGACTGGCTCAGTACGGCTCTTTGGCCATTGCTCAGCCGCGACGATGCGCCAGCATCTCCTTGAAGATGCTGCGCTTGATCGACTTGTTGGTCTGCGCGGCGTCCTGCCACCACCAGCCACCGGCCTCCATGGCCTGGCAGGCTGCGACAAAGCGGCGGCAGACCTCTTCGAAATCGGCTTCGGTGTAGTTCAGGCTGAAGATCAGCCGGCCGGTGCCGACCCAGCTCAGGGCCAGCCCCTGTTCACGCAGGTAGAACTGCAGCATCCAGTTGTAGCGCGAGGGGCGGGTGTAGCTCACGGTCCACACCGAGGACATGTTGGCCACCTGCACCGGGGCGCCGATGGCCTGCAGCCGCTGGTTGAGCTGCGCGGCGCGGCGGTTCTGGGTGGCGTCCAGCTCCACGTACATGAGTTGGGCCTCGGGGGTTTCCAGGTAATCCAGGAAGGCCGCCATGGCGCCCATCACATAGGGGTGCGAGTTGAAGGTGCCGCGGGCAAAGCACAGGTCGGCCGGCCGATCTTCGCGGTAGCGCTTCATGAGCTCACGCTTGCCGCAGACCACGCCCACCGGCAGGCCGCCGCCCAGGGTCTTGCCGTAGGTGACCATGTCGGCCTTGACGCCGAAGTATTCCTGGGCGCCGCCCGGGGCCAGGCGGAAACCCAGGAACACCTCGTCAAAGATCAGCACGATGCCGCGCTCGGTGCAGACCTCGCGCAGCTGCTGGAGCCACTCGGTGTAGGCGGCGCGGTCGTAGCCGGCGCTGCGCGAGCTGTCCACCAACGACGAGTCGCCCGGCGCCGCCTTGTTGGGGTGCAGGGCCTGCAGCGGGTTGACCAGCACGCAGGCGATGTCGCGGCGTTTGCGCAGCACCTGCAGGCTGTTCTCGTGCATGTCGCGCAGGGTGTAGGTCTCGCGCGGGGGCAGGGGGTTGCCGGGGCCGGGCTGCACGTCTTCCCACCAGCCATGGTAGGCGCCGCAAAAGCGCACCAGGTGGCGCCGGCCGGTGTGGTAGCGGGCCAGGCGCACGGCCTGCATCACGGCTTCGGTGCCCGACATGTGGAAGGACACCTGGTCCAGTCCCGAGATGCGCTGCAGGCGTGCCACGTTGGCGGCCACGCTGGGGTGCAGGCTGCCCAGCACCGGGCCCAGGGCCTGGGCGCGGGCGCTGCCCTCGGCAATGCACTGGCGGTACACGTCGACGCCGAACACATTGACGCCGTAGGAGCCGGTCAGGTCGTAGTAGCTGTTGCCGTCCAGGTCGGTCAGGGTGACGCCTTCGGAGGCTTCCATGAAGGCACCCACCTGCACATGCTGGCGCAGCAGCGGGCTGTACTGGAAAGGCACGCGGTAGGCGCCGGTGAACTGCAGGTCGGGCAGGCCGTCGCGCGCGCTGGCGGTGAGGGCCAGCGTGCGCGGGCAGCGGGCCACCAGCGTGTCGCCCAACTGCTGCAGGGCCAGGCGCCGCTGCGCGGCCACCTCGGCCGGCGCGCCGTCGGAGTTGAAGAAACGCTCCTCGCCGTAGGCGTAGCCGGGCAGCCACGAGGCCACCCGTTTGGCCATGCGCGAATGGCCGGTGAGCGAGGGGTGCTTGGCCCGCGACAGTTCCAGTCGGCGGATCAGCCGGGGCAGGGTGGCGGCAAAGGCCGCGCCGCCCAGGGCCCAGAAAGCCAGTGTTTCGTCCATTTGAAGAGGTCCGGATTTTCCAAATCGCGAAAGCGCGATGCCTCATCTGTAACTTGACTGATTGACATCTTGATGAAACTCCAAAACCTGCGTGATCGCCTGCTGCAGCAGGAAGACCTGAACTTTCTGCTCACCAACCGCGTGCCGCGCATCGCGCTGACGCGCTTCATGGGCTGGTTCAGCCAGATCCGCCAGCCCCTGGTGCGCGACGCCTCGATCGCGGTGTGGCGCCTGTTCACCGAGCTGGACCTGAGCGAGGCGCGCAAGCCGCGCTTTGACAGCCTGCACGACTGCTTCACCCGCGAGCTGAAACCGGGTGCGCGCCCCTTCGACCCTGACCCCGAGGTGCTGGCCAGCCCCTGCGACGGCATCGTGGGCGCCTGTGGCGAGGTGGCCGGGCTGCAGGTGTGGCAGGCCAAGGGCTTTCCGTACCGACTGGAGGATCTGTTCGGCGACCCGGCCCGCGCCGAGGCTTTTCGCGATGGCTGCTATGTGACGCTGCGCCTGACCTCGGCCATGTATCACCGCTTCCATGCGCCGCACGACGCCCGTCTGCAGCACGTGACGCACCTGACGGGGGACACCTGGAACGTGAACCCGATCGCGCTCAAGCGGGTGGAGCGCCTGTTCTGCCGCAACGAGCGCGCGGCCCTGCATCTTCGGCTGGAGCGGGGCGGGCACCCGCTGGCCCTGGTGCCGGTGGCGGCCATCCTGGTGGCCAGCCTGCGCCTGCACGCACTGGACCTGCTGCTGCATGGCCGCTACCCAGGCCCGCACGAACTGCCTTGCGATGCGCCGGTGGAAAAGGGGCAGGAGCTGGGCTGGTTCCAGCACGGCTCGACCATCATCGTGTTCGCCCCGAAGGGCTTCCGCCTGGTCGAGGGCGTGGCCACGGGCCTGCGGGTGCGGGCCGGGCAGCCCTTGATGCACCTGCCGGAAGATCCGTTGCCCGCAGGCGATCAGGGCGTGGGCAGCACGTCGTAGACCACCCAGGCGAACTCCATCGGGTGCGGGAAGCGCCAGCCCGAGCGGGCCGCCGTCACCCACAGCGGCCGGATGGGGCGGCCGGTCTTCTCCAGCCATTCCTGCACTTCGACCTCGCAGTTGCTGGCCTCGTAGACCTGGGCCTTTTTCAAGGGGCCGCGCGGGCAGATCATCAGCCCGCCCTGGTGCTCCCAGCCGGGGTGGGGGGCCAGGGTGGTGGGCCACTCGTCGGGCATGCCGGGCAGGGCGCGCACCTGGTCGGACACAAAGAAGGCCACCATGGCGTTCTCGGCCCATTCGCCGCCGGTCCAGCCCAGGGGCAGGTCGGGGTGGCGTTGCTGCCAGCCCTGCACCATGCGCTCGGCCGCCACTTCATTGGCCTCGTAATAGCTGCGCTTGCCCTGGCTGGCCTGGGACACGGCCAGCACCAAACCGACCAGCAGCACGCCGGCCAGCACGGGCCAGGCCGAGCCCTGCAGGGCCTGCAGGCTGCGTGTGGTGGGGGTGTCCGTGTCCGACCCGGTGGCGGTGGTCGGGGTGGTGGCCTGCTCCAGGTTGCGCAGCCACAGCAGCGGGAAGGCATAGATGATGGGGATGGCCCAGGGGCTGGACAGCTCGGCCATGCCCGCGATGCCGGCCAGCAAGGTCACGGCGCCGGGCAGGGCCGCCAGCCAGAACACGGTGTCCTGCCAGTGCAGGGGCAGCCAGCTGCGCCACGCCAGGCGCGGGATCAGGCGCAGCAGCTTGAGCCAGCGGCCGGGGCCGGCCAGGCTGGCCTGCCAGGCAAACACCAGCACACAGGGCAGCCAGGCCAGCAGCACGAACAGCAGCGGGGTGAGGGCGAAATGCAGCAGGAAGTGCCACTCCACATGGCCGCCGCCCTGGTCGGCGGCATAGCGCAGGGTGGGGTAGTCGTGCTGCCACAACCACCAGGCATGGGGCAGCAGGAACACCGCCAGGCTGAGCAGGGCCACATAGGGGCGCAGGCTGCCGAACCAGCGGCGCATGTCACGCCGCAGCAGGGCCGTGACGAACAGCGAGAACAGGAACACGCCGCTGTAGTATTTGCTGAGCATGCACACCGCGCCCAGAAAGCCCAACCACACCGAGGCGGTCAGGCCGGGGCGCCCGCTCTGGCGCAGGCTGGCCAGCCAGGCCACGGCCGTCCAGGGCCAGACCGACAGCAATATGGCGTTGGCATTGAATTTGGCCGCCAGCGTGGTGTAGGGCAGGGTCCACATCAGCAGCAGCACGGCGCTGGGGGCCATCTTGCGCAAGCCCAGCAGTCGCGCCAGATGCGCCACCCCCCACAGGCCGATGGCCACGTTCACATACGACAGCAGCTTGTACGACAGTGCACTGCGCGGCATGGCGGCAAACCAGAGTTCGACCGCCCAGACAAAGAAGGGCGGGTGCTTGAAAGTGCCCCACTCGAAGGTCTGCCCCCAGGCAAAGTTCTCCAGCATGTCGTTGTAGGGGTCCAGGTTCGGGTAGGCGAACCAGTGCACCAGGGCCCACACCAGGCAATAGGCCACGATGAGCAGGCGCGTGCTGTGCTGGCCGGGGGGCTGGGCTGAAAAGGGGGCGGCAGGCACGGCAGGAAACAGTTTGGAAAGGGCGGGCTGGGGGGGGACACCGTCGGGCGTGGCAGGCGGGGTCAGGCTTGCCTTGGGTTGTCGGGGCGCCCGGCGTGGGCCGGTGGTCCCTGGGCCCGGTCGACTGCAGCCGACCGGCTGCGCCAAAGCGGCGCGAATTGTCTCACGGCTGGCCTGCCGGGGGGTACGTAGGGTTACGAATGTAAAAAGTCGGCCGAGGGCTTTTGGAGCCTTGGCCCAAGAACGGACACCGCGCGTGCGCGCGGCGGGTTGACTGCCTGGCTGCGGCTTGATGGCTCCGGCCCGGCGCGTTGCGCCTTCACATCGGCAGGGCCGATGTGAGCCTGCGCCGCAAGGCTGCAGATTTGCCTGCGGCAAATGCTGGCCTTTACAGGCCAGCCGCTGCACGCAGCGCTGCGGCCTTGTCGGTTCTTTGGTCTGCGTTCACATCGCTGGCGCGATATGAACTTCGCCCAAGAACGGATACCGCGCTTGCGCGCGGCGGGCTTACAGCCCGGCTGCAGCCCGCAGGGCTGCAGCTTTATGGCTCCGGCCCGGCGCGTTGCGCCTTCACATCGGCAGTGCCGATGTGAGCCTGCGCCGCAAGGCTGCAGATTTGCCTGTGGCGAATGCTGGCCTTTACAGGCCAGCCGCTGCACGCAGCGCTGCGGCCTTGTCGGTTCTTTGGTCTGCGTTCACATCGCTGGCGCGATATGAACTTCGCCCAAGAACGGATACCGCGCTTGCGCGCGGCGGGCTTACAGCCCGGCTGCCGCCCGCAGGGCGGCAGCTTTATCCGTTCTTTCCCACGTGAACTCGGGTTCTTCTCGGCCGAAGTGGCCGTAGGCGGCGGTTTTTTCGTAGATGGGGCGCAGCAGGTCGAGCATCTGGATGATGCCCTTGGGGCGCAGGTCGAAGTGCTCTTGCACCAGGCGGGCGATCTGGTCGTCAGGGATGACGCCGGTGCCTTCGGTGTACACGGTCACGTTCATGGGGCGGGCCACGCCGATGGCGTAGGCGACCTGGATCTGGCACTGGCGGGCCAGGCCGGCGGCCACGATGTTCTTGGCCACATAGCGGGCGGCGTAGGCGGCCGAGCGATCGACCTTGGTCGGATCCTTGCCCGAGAAGGCACCACCGCCGTGCGGGCAGGCGCCGCCGTAGGTGTCGACGATGATCTTGCGCCCGGTCAGGCCGCAATCCCCTTGCGGGCCGCCAATCACAAAGCGGCCGGTGGGGTTGATCAGGTACTTGGTGTCCTGCAGCCACTCTTTGGGCAGCACGGGCTTGATGATCTCTTCGATGATGGCCTCGGTGAAACTGGCCTTCATCTTCTTGGCGGTTTCGCTCTGGTCGGGGCTGTGCTGGGTGGACAGCACCACGGTGTCGATGCTGTGCGGCTTGCCGTCCACATAGCGCATCGTGACCTGGCTCTTGGCGTCCGGGCGCAGGAAGGGAAGGCGGCCGTCCTTGCGCAGCTGGGCCTGGCGTTCGACCAGGCGGTGGGCGTAGTAGATGGGGGCGGGCATCAGCTCGGGCGTTTCGTCGCAGGCGTAGCCGAACATCAGGCCCTGGTCGCCGGCACCGGTGTTCAGGTGGTCGTCGCTGGCCTGGTCCACGCCCTGGGCGATGTCGTTGCTCTGCTTGTCGTAGGCCACCAGCACGGCGCAGCCCTTGTAGTCGATGCCGTACTCGGTGTTGTCGTAGCCGATGCGCTTGATGGTGTCGCGGGCGACCTGGATGTAGTCAACGTGCGCGTTGGTGGTGATTTCGCCAGCCAGCACGACCAGACCGGTGTTGGTCAGGGTTTCGGCGGCCACGCGGCTGCGCGGGTCTTGCTTGAAGATGGCATCGAGGATCGCGTCGGAGATCTGGTCGGCCACCTTGTCGGGGTGGCCTTCAGAGACGGATTCTGAGGTGAAAAGAAAATCGTTCGCCATTTGAATAAACTCCACGTTTCAAGTTCTGGGGGCGTTGCCTCGGACTCGGGAGCTTTGGCGAACGCTTTAGCAGTTGTGTTTTACGTCGCCCTGCAAGTTGCTCATTTAACTCAGCGACCCGTTTATTCTACCCACGTCATGCTCTCGTTGTTCCGGGTCTTTGCCCTGTTTCCCCTGGGGTTGCTCCAGGTCATGGGCTGGCTGCTGGGTTGGTTGGCCTTTCTGGCCTCACCATCCTATCGCCGGCGCTTTCTGGCCAATGCCGCCCTGGCAGGGGTGGGCCTGCGCGATCGGATCGCGGCCATCGGGCATGGCGGGCGCATGGTGGCCGAGCTGCCGCGGCTGTGGCTGGGCCGGCCCCTGCCCTCGGTGTGGGCGGACAACGGGTGCATCGAACGGGCCCTGGCCTCCGGGCGCGGGGTGGTTTTTTTGACGCCGCACATGGGCTGCTTCGAGTTGTCGCCGCAGGCCCTGGCGCGCGACTATGCCGAGCGCTTCGGCCCCATGACCATCCTGTACCGGCCGGCCCGCCAGGCCTGGCTGGCGCACACCATGGCCTCGGTGCGTGAGCGACCGGGGCTGCAGGCCGTGCCCACCACCTTGGCCGGCGTGCGGCAACTGATCAAGGCGCTGCGCCAGGGGCGGGCCGTGGGCCTGCTGCCCGACCAGGTGCCGCCGGAGGGCATGGGGGTGTGGTCGCCGTTCTTTGGCCAGCCGGCCTACACCATGACCCTGGCCGTGCGCCTGGTGCAGCAGACCGGGGCCACCGTGCTGCTGGCCTGGAGCGAGCGCCTGTCGTGGGGGCGAGGGGTGCGCATCCATGTGCACGAGATGCAGTCGCCGCTGGCGGCTGACATGACGCAGGCGGTGACCCAGATCAATGCCGAGATGGAGCAGATGATCCGGGCCTGCCCGGCCCAGTACCTTTGGGGTTATGCGCGCTACAAGCAGCCGCGCGGAGAGTTTTGAGCATGTGGAGTCGGTTCGGAATTGCATTCATGCGGCTGATGGCCCACCTGCCCCTGTCCTGGGTGCGGGGCCTGGGCGTGGCTTTGGGCTGGGTGCTCTACGGGCTGGCCGTGCCGCGGCGGCGCGTGGTGGCGGTGAACCTGAAGCTGTGTTTTCCTGACGCGCCGCTGGCCCAGCGCAAGGCCTGGACGCGGCGGGCCTTCATCCACTTTGCCCAGTCGTGGCTGGACCGGGGCTGGCTCTGGCACGCGCCGCGCGAGGTGCTGGCGCGTCGCATCCGCCTGGTGGGGCCGTGGCAGGAGTTCGAGGGCGACACGCCCACGATCATCTTTTCGCCCCATTTCTTCGGCCTGGAAGCCGGCGGCATGGCGCTGTCCATGAATGTGGATCGGGTGTTCACCTCGATCTTCACGCCCCAGCCCAGCCCGGCGGTGGACGCCTGGATGAAGGCCGGGCGCTCACGTTTCGGCGAGGTGACCATGCTGAGTCGCTTCGATGGCGTCAAGCCCATCATCAACACGCTGCGCAAGGGCGGGGCCCTGTACCTGCTGCCCGACATGAATTTCGGCCCCGAAGAGTCGATCTTCGTGCCGTTTTACGGGCACCTGGCGGCCACGGTGCCCAGCCTGTCGCGCTTTGCCCGGCTGGGGCGGGCCAAGGTGGTGCCGGTGGTGTCGCGCATCACGCCCGAGGGCTACGAGGTGGAGGTGATGCCAGCCTGGCAGAACTTCCCGACCGACGATGTGGAGGCCGACACGGCCCTCATGAACCAGCGCCTGCAGGGTTGGATCGACACCATGCCCGACCAGTATTACTGGGTGCACAAGCGCTTCAAGACCCGCCCGCCGGGCGAGCCCCCGGTCTACCGCTGAACCGCCTGGCCCAGAAAATCCTGGATCTGCTGCATGACCCAGATCGGGTCCTCATGCACGATCCAGTGGCTGGCGGTGTCATGCCGGCGCACCTGCAGCTGGGGCACCCAGGCGTCCAGGCCGTCGAGCAGGCCGGGCAGCAGGGCGTGGTCGCCCAGGCCCCACAGCACCTGGGTGGGGCAGCTCACCTGCAGCATGCTCTCAGGCAGCTCCAGGGCGGCGGCCCCGGGGTGGTGGGCATCGCCTGGGCGCAGCGGTGAGGCCCGGTAGTAGTTGCAGCCGCCGCGCAGGCTGGTGCGCCACACCGTGCGGTACTGGTTCTTGACGTCTTCACTGAGCCAGGCCGGTTCGCCCTGGGCGCCAAAGCGCTGGAAGAAACCCCACAGGCGCGCGAAATCATTTTCGGCCAGGCGCTCTTCGGCCCCGGGCTGGATCAGGAAGTTCATGTAGGCGCTGGCCGCCAGCTGGGCCGGGTTGTGGCGCAGTTCGCGCACAAAGGCGCCGGGGTGGGGTGAGTTGATGATCACCAGGCGCTGCATCAGTTCGGGGGCCTGGTTGGCCAGGCTCCAGGCCACGGCGCCGCCCCAGTCGTGGGCCACCAGGGCGCCGAGCGGCGCCTTGGGCGATTCGCGGGCGATCAGCGCCTGCAGATCCTGCACCAGCAGGCGGGCCTTGTAGGCTTCGACTTCGGGCGGTCGGCTGGATTGTTCGTAGCCGCGCAGGTTGGGCGCCACGCAACGCCAGCCGCCGTTCTCGGGGCGGGAGAAGTGCAGCAGCAGCGGGTCCCAGACAAAGGCGGCTTCAGGGAAACCGTGCAGGAACAGCAGCACGGGCGCGCCGACCGGGCCGGCAGCCCGGCAGCTCAGGGTGATGCCATGCGGCAGGGCGTGTTCAAAGGTGTCGATCATGGGCGAAGGCTCCTGGGGCGATGGGGGCCCCTGGCCTGGCCCTGTGCTCAGTCCACTTCGGGCTCGGCGGGCGGGGTGTCGGCTGGGGGCTCGGCGGCAGGTTCGGGCGTGGCATCTGCCAGATCAGTGGCGGCCACCGGGGGGTGGGCCCACTGCCACAGCAGGTGCGCGGTGTCTTCGATGCCGATGCGCTTGAGCGCGGAGAAGAGTTTCACCTCGCCGCCGCCCGCGTTCAGTCGCGCAATCGACAGCGCCTTGGCGCCTTCGGAGCGGGTCAGCTTGTCGGCCTTGGTCAGCAGCACCAGGAATTTCAGGCCCTCTTCGACGCGCGGGCGGATGACTTCGAGCAGGGTTTCGTCCAGCTCGGTCAGGCCCAGGCGTGGGTCGCACATCATCACGATGCCCTTGAGGTTCTCGCGACTGACCAGGTAGTTGGCCATCACGCGTTGCCAGCGGATCTTGTCATCTTTGGGCACGGCGGCGTAGCCGTAGCCGGGCAGGTCGGCCAGCACGGCATCGGTCTCACCCTGGCGCCCGAGGGAGAACAGGTTGATGTGCTGGGTGCGACCCGGTTTCTTGGAGGCGAAGGCCAGTTGCTTTTGCTGCGTCAAGGTGTTGATGCAGGTGGACTTGCCGGCGTTGGAGCGGCCCACGAAAGCGATTTCGGGCACCTCCAGCGGCGGCAGGTGGTGCAATTGGGCAGCGGTGGTCAGAAAGCGGGCCGTGTGCATCCAGCCCAGGGCCGCCTTGGCCTCGGTGGAGGGGGTCGGCGCAGAGGGACGGGCGGCCTTGGCCGGGGCGGATGTGGAGCGGTTTGTCATCAAAATGGAAGTATTCCTGAAGCCTCATTGTAGAATCGAGTGGTTTTGCGCCCCTAACATCATTGAGCCACGATATGAAGTTGATCGCTACCTTGCTCAGCGCCGCCGTGCTGGCCGCCTCCGCTTTTTCGGCCTGTGCTGCTGAAGAAAAACCCGCTGCAGCGGCCAAGCCTGATCTGGTCAAGGGCGAGGCAAGCTTTGCCACCTGCGCCGCCTGCCACGGGGCTGACGGCAACTCGGGCACCCCGGCCTACCCGAAGCTGGCGCAACAGCACCCCGACTACCTGGTCAAGCAACTGCGTGAGTTCAAGTCGGGCCAGCGAGCCAACGCCGTCATGAGCGGCATGGTTGCCGCGCTCAGCGACGACGACATGAAGAACATCTCTGCCTGGGTCTCCAAGAACAAGGCCAAGCCCGGCTTTGCCAAGGAAAAAGACCTGGTCACCCTGGGCGAGCGCATCTACCGCGGTGGCATCGCCGACCGTCAGATCGCTGCCTGCGCAGGCTGCCACAGCCCGAACGGCGCCGGCATCCCGGCCCAGTACCCGCGCCTGGCAGGCCAGCAGTCCGAGTACACCGCAGCCCAGCTGACCGCCTTCCGCGACGGTGTGCGCAAGAACAGCATCCAGATGACGGGTGTGGCTGCCAAGCTCAACGACCGCGAAATCAAGGCCGTGGCCGACTACATCGCCGGCCTGCATTGATACCCGGGCAGAGGTTCACGGAACCTCTGCCCGTTTTCTCTCCCTCAGCAGGGCGGGCCTCATCTGCGGCCCGCCCTTTTTGTTTGCATCAGGCCCTGGCGACACCATGTCTCTTCCCCTTGCTGAAACCGGCCCGCAGGCGCAGCCCCCGCGCAGCAGCCCCGAGCGCCTCAAGGTGCTGGTGGACCTGCTGTCGTCGATGCGCTTTGCCATCTCGCTGCTGACCGTCATCTGCATTGCTTCGGTGATCGGCACCGTGCTGCAGCAGAACCAGCCGGCGGTCAACTATGTGAACCAGTTCGGCCCCTTCTGGGCCCAGTTGTTTGGCGAGCTGCACCTCTACTCGGTGTACAGCGCCTGGTGGTTTCTGCTGATCCTGGGCTTTCTGGTGGTCAGCACCTCGCTGTGCATCGCCCGCAACACCCCCAAGATCCTGGTCGACCTGAAGACCTTCAAGGAAAACATCCGCGAGCAGAGCCTGCGCGCCTTCGGCCAGCATGCCGAGGCCGATTTCTCTGAGGCCCCCGAGGGGCTGGCCCGTCGCCTGGGCGAGGGCTTGGTGCAAGGCGGCTGGAAGGTGCGCCTGCAGCAGCGCGACACCTCGGCCGGCCCCGGCACGGGCTGGATGGTGGCGGCCAAGGCCGGGGCGGCCAACAAGCTGGGCTACATCGCCGCGCACTCGGCCATCGTGCTGATCTGCCTGGGCGGCTTGCTGGACGGCGACCTGATCGTGCGCGCCCAGATGTGGTTCAACGGCAAGGCGCCCTATGCCGGTGCCGGCCTGATAGCCGACGTGCCCGCCCGCCACCGCCTGAGCGAAAACAACCCCACCTTCCGCGGCAACCTGATGGTGGCTGAGGGCACGCAGTCGAGCACTGCCATCCTCAACCAGTCCGATGGCGTGCTGCTGCAGGAGCTGCCGTTTGCGGTGGAGCTCAAGAAATTCATCGTCGAGCACTACTCCACCGGCATGCCCAAGCTGTTTGCCAGCGAGATCGTGATCCATGACAAGGCCACCGGCGCGCTGACCGAGGCGCGGGTGGAGGTGAACCACCCCGTCAACTACCACGGCATCGAGATCTACCAATCAAGCTTTGACGACGGCGGCTCCAAGGTGCGCCTGCAGGCCTTGCCGCTGGACTCGGACGGTGCCCGCTTCGAGGTCGAGGGCGTGATCGGCGGCAGCACCGGCCTGACCCGCAGCCAGACCGGCGAGAAGTTCAACCTCGAGTTCAGCGCGCTGCGCGTGATCAACGTGGAAAATTTTGCCGGCCAGGGCGGGCCCTCCGGTTCGGGCGTGGATGTGCGCAAGGTCGATTTGCGCGACTCGGTGGAGGCTCGCCTGGGTGCGGCCAACAAGGTGATGACCAAGAAGGAGCTGCGCAACGTGGGCCCCAGCATCACCTACAAGCTGCGTGACGCGGCCGGCCAGGCCCGCGAGTTCCACAATTACATGCTGCCGGTCGACATGGGCGACGGTGGTGCGCCGGTGATGCTGCTGGGCATGCGCGAGACGCCAGCCGAACCGTTCCGCTACCTGCGGGTGCCGGTGGATGACCAAGGCGGCATGGACAGCTTTTTGCGCCTGCGCAAGGCCCTGGGCCAGCCCAAGCTGCGCGAGCAGGCCGTGGCCCGCTATGTGGCCCTGGCCATCGACCCCAGCAAGCCGGAGCTGGCGCGCCAGTTGCAGGCCTCGGCCAGCCGGGCCCTCGATCTGTTTGTCGGCAACCCGGCGGCGGCCAAGGGTTCTGATCGACCAGCGGGTGGTTTGCAGGCGGTGGCCGACTTCATCGAGTCCAACGTGCCCGAGGCCGAGCGCCCGCGCGCGGGCGAGGTGCTGATCCGCATCCTCAACGGGGTGCTGTTCCAGCTGGAGCAACTGAGCCGCGAGCAGGCCGGCCTGAAACCCTGGCCCAACGAAGCCAAGACCCAGGCCTTCATGACCCAGGCCGTGCTGTCACTCAGCGACGTGCAGGCCTACCCGGTGCCGCTGACCTTTGTGCTGAAAGATTTCACCCAGGTGCAGGCCAGCGTGTTCCAGGTGGCGCGTGCCCCTGGCAAGACGGTGGTCTATCTGGGCTGCGCCTTGCTGATTCTGGGGGTCTTTGCCATGCTGTACGTGCGCGAACGCCGCGTCTGGATCTGGGTGCGCCCCGAGTCTGACGGCACGCGTGCCACGATGGCCTTGTCCAGCAATCGCAAGACCATGGATGGCGACCGTGAATTCGAACACCTGAAAATCAAGCTGCTGGGCCTGGCACCCGCGTCGCGTGACGCTGCCGAGGGCCCCGCCCCGAACTGACCACCGGAGTCGACCCCATGAACACCGCGACCCGTCCCACGACGAGCATCACCCTGAGCGAAGGGTTTTTTTCACGCCGATCCTGGCTCGACTGGCTGTTTGCTGCCCTGGTGCTGGCCGCCGGGGGCGCCACCCTGTCGATGTACGGGCAGGCCATGGATGTCTATGAAACCGGCATCCTGATCGCCGCCGTGCCGGCCGCGATCTGGCTGGGCTGGTTCTGGCGCCCGTTGGCGGTGCTGATGGTGGGGGTGGCGGGCCTGAGCCTGTTGGCCATCTCGTCCTACCACGCGAGTGGCGAGGCGCCCACGCTGGCGCGGGCGGACACGGTGTTCTGGCTCAAGTATTTCCTGTCGAGCCAGTCGGCCATCCTGTGGATGAGCATGCTGGTCTTCATGAGCACCATCTTCTACTGGCTGGGCCTGGTCGGTGGCCAGCATGGGGCCACCATGGAGCTGACGGGCTCGCGCCTGGCCTGGGCGTCGGTGGTGATGGCCCTGACGGGCACCATGGTGCGCTGGTATGAAAGCTACCTGCTGGGGGCTGACATCGGGCACATCCCGGTCAGCAATCTGTACGAGGTGTTCGTGCTGTTCTGCTGGATCACCACGGTGTTCTACCTCTACTTCGAGGCCCAGTACAAGACCCGGGCCCTGGGCGCTTTTGTGATGCTGGTGGTGAGCGCCGCCGTGGGCTTTTTGCTGTGGTACACGGTGGTGCGCGAGGCGCATGAGATCCAGCCCCTGGTGCCGGCCCTGAAAAGCTGGTGGATGAAACTGCATGTGCCGGCCAATTTCATCGGCTACGGCACCTTTGCCTTGTCGGCGATGGTGGCCTTTGCCTACCTGATCAAGCAGCAGGCGGGCGAGAAGCGCTGGTACAAGCTGACCCCGCTGTGGCTGCTGGGCATTGTGCTGTGCTTCGAGCCCATGGTGTTCCGTCGCAGCACGAATGAGGCCGGCGGCAGCTACTGGGTGGTGTACTTTGCGATCTCGGCGCTGGTGGTGGCGGGCATTCTGTTCGCCCGCGAGCGCATTGCGCGCCGTCTGCCGCCGCTGGAGGTGCTGGACGACGTGATGTACAAGGCGATCGCCGTGGGCTTTGCCTTCTTCACCATCGCCACCGTGCTGGGCGCCTTGTGGGCCGCCGAGGCCTGGGGCGGCTACTGGAGCTGGGACCCGAAGGAAACCTGGGCCCTGATCGTCTGGCTGAACTACGCGGCCTGGCTGCACATGCGGCTCATGAAGGGGCTGCGCGGCACGCTGTCGGCCTGGTGGGCCCTGGGCGGGCTGGTGGTGACCACCTTCGCCTTCCTGGGTGTCAACATGTTCCTCAGTGGCCTTCACAGTTACGGGACATTGTGAACTTTCGGTGAATTTCGCGAATCCTTGAAAGAATGCGGGTCGTACTCCGACCAACGCATAACTTCAAGGAGCTTCCATGCTGATCAAGACGCGCGACGACGGTTTCCAACACCGGGTCGCCAGCGAAATCACCCCCGCTTCCGTCTATGCCGGTCGCCGCCAGTGGCTGCGGCAACTGGCCCTGGCCGGCGCCGGCACCGCGCTGGGCAGTTGGGCCGCACGCGACGCGCTGGCCCAGGCCACGCCCTATGCCCACCCGGGCAAGCTGCCGGCACTGGCGGGCGCCAAGTCGGCCGTGGCCGGTGCCATGACGATGGACAAGGTGACCGATTACAAGGACGCCAGCGGCTACAACAACTACTACGAGTTCGGCACCGACAAGGCCGACCCGGCGCGCAATGCCCACACCCTGGTGACCTCGCCCTGGCGGGTGGAGATCGACGGCCTGGTCAAGAAGCCGGGCCCCATCAACCTGGAAGACCTGATCAAGCTCAGCGCCCAGGAAGAGCGCATCTACCGCCTGCGCTGTGTGGAGGGCTGGTCGATGGTGATCCCCTGGGTGGGTTATTCGCTGGCCGAGCTGATTCGCCGCGTGGAGCCCCTGGGCAGCGCCAAGTACGTGGAGTTCCACACCCTGGCCGACCCCAAGACCATGCCCTTCGTGGGCTCGCGCATCCTGGACTGGCCTTATGTCGAAGGCTTGCGCATGGACGAAGCCATGCACCCGCTGACCCTGCTGTCGTTTGGCATGTATGGCGAGGTGCTGCCCAAGCAGAACGGGGCCCCGGTGCGCCTGGTGGTGCCCTGGAAATACGGTTTCAAGAGCGCCAAGAGCCTGGTGCGCATCCGCTTCACCGACAAAGAGCCGGGCACGGCCTGGAACAAGGCCGCAGCCAACGAGTACGGCTTTTATTCCAATGTGAACCCCGAGGTGGACCACCCGCGCTGGAGCCAGGCCACCGAGCGCCGCATCGGTGAGGACGGCTTGTTTGCCAAGAAGCGCAAAACCCTCAAGTTCAATGGCTACGAGGCCCAGGTGGCGTCTCTGTATGCCGGCATGGACTTGAAGAAGTTCTATTGAGCGCCGCCCCCATGCGTTCTGCCTCCACTGTTTCGACAGGCCGCGCCGCCGGGCCGGGCGGTGTGCGCGCCAGCCTGTCGGCGGCCTTGCTGTCGGCCTGGGCCAAGCCTGTGGCCTGGGTGTTGCTGCTGCTGCCCCTGGCCTGGCTGGTGGCGCTGGCCGCCACCGATGGCCTGGGGGCCAACCCGGCCGAGGCCCTGATCCGCGCCACGGGCGACTGGACCTTGCGCCTGCTGTGTGGGGTGCTGGCGGTGACGCCGCTGCGGGTGATCGGACGTTTGCCGGCGCTGGCCCGCTTTCGTCGCCTGCTGGGTCTGTTCGCCTTTTTCTATGCCCTGGTGCACCTGGCCTGCTACAGCCTGTTCGACATGGGCCTGGAGTGGGGTGATATCGGGCGTGACATCCTCAAACGGCCCTTCATCCTGGTGGGCTTCACGGCCTGTGTGTTGATGCTGCCCCTGGCCCTGAGTTCGTTCAATGCCGCCATCAAAGCCATGGGAGGGCGGCGTTGGCAGGCCTTGCACCGGGGGGTGTACGCCGTGGCCTTGCTGGGCCTGCTGCATTTCTTCTGGATGCGGGCCGGCAAACACAATTTTGCCGAGGTGGCCCTCTATGCGGCGGTGATCGCGGCGCTGCTGGGCTGGCGCCTGCAGCAGGCCTGGCTCAAGCGTCGCCGGGCTGGGCGTGTTGCTTAGCCCGGGCGACTGATCAGTGCCCGCCCACGGCCCGCAGGGCCGGCTGGGCGCCGCGCAGCGGGTCGATCTGCAGCGTCGGCAACTGGTAGGCGCGGTCATCAAACAGGTCGATGCCGCACATCAGGTTCTCCAGCCAGTCAAAGAACTGGTTGATGGCGACCTGGCCCACGATGGGGGCGCCATGCTGGGGCACCAGCATGCTGATGTCGAGCTGGCGCACCATGCGCACCCACAGGCGCAGGATCTTGTTGGAGACCATGTAGCGCCGGTGAAAGCCCTCCATCAAGGGGATGTGGTCCGTCAGGTCGGTGACGAACTTCTGGGCCTGCTGGCCGGTGGTCAGTGACACGCCCAGATCGCCGGTGAACAGGATGCGGCTGACCGGGTCATAGAACTGGAAGTTGCCCTCGGAATGCATGAAGTGCGCGGGCAGCAGCCACATTTCATGGCGCCCGATGCGCAGCTTGCCGCCGCCATCCGGCACGCCGATCACGCGGTCTTCGGTCTTGCCGACCTTGGCAAAGTGGGGTGCAAAACGCTCCCAGATGCGCGAAATCACCAGCTTGGCGCGGGTGGAGGTCATCCAGCGGTCCAGCGAGGCGATGATGTCGGGGTCGGCGTGCGAGGCCAGCAGGTAGCTGAGCTTGCTGGGTGGAAAGTGCTTGGACATGCCCAGGAACAGCTCGTTGAACGCCAGGTTGCCACCTGGGTCGATGATGGCGCCCGTGCCATCGTCCACGATCAGGAACTGGTTGGCCTGCACCGCCTGCCCACCCTCCTCGATGAGGTCGGTGAACATCAGGCAGGCGTGGTCAGCGTCGCGGTAAAGTTCCAAAGGCATGCATATTCCCTGCGGCCATCGACACAGCCGGAACCTGCACTGTACGGAAGTGGCATTTCTGTGACTTGATGCACATCAATGCCTTTGATCCGTATTGATCAGCCGTTAGGCAGCAGGCTTTCCAGCGCAAAGGTGTCGGCAGCGGTCTCGCGGCGGCGGATCAGATGGGCTTGGTCGCCGTCCACCAGCACCTCGGCCAGGCGCCCACGGGTGTTGTAGTTGCTGGACATGCTCATGCAATAGGCCCCGGTGGACAGCACCGCCAGCAGATCGCCCTGGGCCACGGCCAAGGTGCGGTCACGGCCCAACCAATCGCCGCTCTCGCACACCGGGCCCACCACGTCGTAGGAGGTGGCGGTGGCGGTGTCGTCAGCCTGGACGGGCACGATGGCGTGGTAGGCCTCGTACATGGCCGGGCGGGGCAGGTCGTTCATGGCCGCATCGACGATGCAGAAGTTCTTCTGCTCGCCGGGCTTCAGGTAGAGCACTTCGGTCAGGCACAGGCCGGCATTGCCCACCAGGGAGCGGCCGGGCTCGATCATCAGCTGGCGCTGGCCAAAGCCGCGCGCATCGAGCTTGGCCAGCAACTGGGCCCACAAGGCATCGGCCTCGGGCGGCGTGTCGCCGTTGTAGTTGATGCCCAGGCCGCCACCGAAGTCGATGTGGTGGATGGGAATGCCGGCCCGCTCGATCGCTTCGACCAGATCAAGCACACGGTCCATGGCATCGAGGTAGGGGTCGACCTGGGTGATCTGCGAGCCGATGTGGCAGTCGATGCCCACCACCTTCAGGCCGGGCAGGCTGGCGGCGCGCTGGTAGGTGGCGAGAGCCCGGTCGTGTGCCACGCCGAACTTGTTGCCCTTGAGACCCGTAGAGATGTAGGGGTGGGTCTTGGCGTCGACATTGGGGTTGACGCGGATGCTCACCGGCGCGGTGGTGCCCAGTTCAAGGGCCACCGCGTTCAGCACTTCGAGTTCGGCTTCGCTTTCGACGTTGAAGCAGCCGATGCCGGCCTGCAGGGCCAGGCGCATTTCGGCGCGGGTCTTGCCGACGCCCGAGAAGATCACTTTGGACACATCGGCGCCCGCAGCCTGCACCCGGGCCAGCTCGCCGCCCGAGACGATGTCGAAGCCGCAGCCGGCCTGGGCAAAGAGTTGCAGGATGGCCAGCGACGAGTTGGCCTTCATGGCGTAGCAGATCTGCGCCTTGCGACCGGCAAAGCCACGCTGGTAGGCGGCCAGTGCCGCCAGCATGGAGGCCTTGGAGTAGACAAACAGGGGGGTGCCGAAGCGCTGGGCGAGCTCGGGGCTGGCCAGGCCTTCGACGGTCAGGACCTGATCACGGTACGAAATATGGGGCTGGCCGGGCAACTGGGCTTGGGTCATGGTGTGGTTGTGGTGGGCGTGAGGGGGGTGGCCGGGGCGGTTGGCGTGGCATCCGCGGGCTGTTTGCGATCCGTCGTGGCGCGCAGCGAGTCGGGGGTCAGCACCTGGGGCAGGGTGGCCCGTTGGGCTGCGGCCGGGTCTTGCGGCAGGTACAGCGGGCCGCGCTGGCCGCAGCCGCACAAAGCGCTCGACAAGGCACCCGCAGCGACAAGGGCAATCAGCCTGACTAGAATTTGGATTCGACTCAACATCAGCGAATTGTAATGACCGACCTTGAATTCATGGACCGTGCCGAAACCCTGCTCAAGGCGGTGGAACTCCGTTGCGATGCCCTCAACGACAGCACCGATGCCGATATCGACGCCCAGCGCAGCGGCGGCATGATCACGATGGCCTTTCCCAACCGCAGCCAGATCGTGATCAACCTGCAAAAGCCCTTGCATGAGGTCTGGCTGGCCACGCGCAGCGGCGGCTACCACTACCGTTGGGTGGAGGGGGGGTGGCGTGACACCAAGGGCACGGGCTCATTCTTTGAGCAACTGAGCCTCGACGCCACGGCCCAGACCGGCCAGAACTTGGCATTCCCAGCGCCCTGAGGCCTGCGCTGCAGGGTTCCGGCCTCAGATCAGCCCACCGCCGGGTCGCTCCAAGGCGGGCTGGGCCCCTTGGGGGGGCTGAGCCCTGCGGCTCCAGGCCTGCCTGCGCAGAGCTGGACAGGGCAAAGAGCGTCTGCGTCCGCGGCCGCACCAGTCAAAGACACGAAGTGAGGGGGCCATCAGGCCCCCTTCTTGATGCCACAGACCTGCAACGAAGCGGTCAGCCCGGCGCCCGGCCGCCCGAAGGCGGGCTGGCCCCCCCTGGGGGGCAGGGAGTGACACGAAGTGCGCGACCGTGGGGGCCCGAGATCAGCCCGCCGCCCGGCCGCCCGAAGGCGGGCTGGGCCCCCCTGGGGGGCAGGGAGTGACACGAAGTGCGCGACCGTGGGGGCCCGAGATCAGCCCGCCGCCCGGCCGCCCGAAGGCGGGCTGGGCCCCCCCGGGGGGCAGGGAGTGACACGAAGTGCGCGACCGTGGGGGCCCGAGATCAGCCCGCCGCCCGGCCGCCCGAAGGCGGGCTGGGCCCCCCCGGGGGGCAGGGAGTGACACGAAGTGCGCGACCGTGGGGGCCCGAGATCAGCCCGGCGCCCGGCCGCCCGAAGGCGGGCTGGGCCCCCTTGGGGGGCAGCGACCACACGAAGTGAGGGAGCGTGGGGGCCCTAGTTCCTGAAAAGGTCGAGGATGCGTGAGCGCTCGTCTGCCGGTGCAGGCGGGTGGGCGCCCCCGGTGGCTGCCGCAGGCGGGGCCACCCCGGCGCTGCCGCCCTTGTCGTCCAGGCCCAGGCTGCTCACGCTGTTGCCGCGGGCGAACTCTTCAAAATACCATTCACCCCCCACGTTGACCACGCCTTCGGGGGCGCTGGGCTCGCTGACCGGCACGCCCTTGAGCGCGCGTTCCATGAAGGTGATCCACACCGGCAGGCTCAGGCCGCCCCCGGTTTCTCGATCCCCCAGCTTGCGCGGGGTGTCGTAGCCAATCCAGGTCACCGCCGCCAGCGTGGGTTGAAAGCCCGCAAACCAGGCGTCCATGGAGTCGTTGGTGGTGCCGGTCTTGCCGTAGATGTCGGGGCGCTTCAGGGTGGCCTGGGCCTTGGCCGCCGTGCCCGAGCGGGCTACTTCCTGCAGCAGGCTGTCCATCATGAAGGCATTGCGCGGGGAGATGGCGCGCGGGTTTTCGTCCAGCGCGGGCGTCTTGCTCTGCACCAGCAGCTTGCCCTTCTGGTCGGTGATGTGATCGATCACCCAGGGGTTGACCCGGTAGCCCCCGTTGGCGAACACCGAGTACGCCATCACCATCTGCATCGGCGTGACGGAGCCCGCACCCAGCGCCATGGTCAGGTAGGGCGGGTGCTTTTCGGCTTCAAAGCCGAAGTGGGTGATCCAGTCCTGGGCGTAGCGCGCGCCAATCGATTGCAACACCCGGATCGAAATCATGTTCTTGGACTTGGCCAGACCCCGGCGCAGGGTCATCGGGCCTTCGAAGGTGCCGTCGTAGTTCTTCGGTTCCCAAGGCTGCCCGCCGGTGGTGCCGGCATCAAAGAACAGCGGCGCGTCGTTCACCACGGTGGCCGGTCCAAAACCCTTTTCGAGCGCGGCCGAATAGATGAAGGGCTTGAAGCTCGAGCCTGGCTGGCGCCAGGCCTGGGTCACATGGTTGAACTTGTTCTTGTCGAAATCGAAGCCGCCGACCAGGGCCTTGATGGCCCCGCTGCGCGGGTCCACAGCCACAAAAGCGCCTTCCACCTCGGGCAACTGGGTGATCTCCCAGGTGTCCTTGGGCGTCTTCACCACACGGATCACAGCGCCTCGGCGCAGCCGGATGTTGGGAGGGGCTTTGTCAGACAGGCCCGATTGCGCGGGTTTCAAGCCATCACCGGTGATTTCGACGCTGTCGCCGTTGGGGCGTACCGCGGTGATTTTCTTGGGGTTGGCATCCAACACCACGGCGGCCATCACATCGCCGTTGTCAGGGTGGTCGGAGAAGGCGTCGTCGATGGCCTCGTCCAGCTCTTTGGGGTTGCCGGGTAGGTTGATGAAGCGCTCGGGGCCCCGGTACACCTGACGCCGCTCGTAGTCCATGATGCCCTTGCGCAGCGCGCGGTAGGCCGTGTCCTGGTCGGCTGCATTGATCGAGGTGTAGACGTTCAGGCCCCGCGTGTAGGCCTCGGCTCCGTATTGCGTGAGCACCAATTGGCGCACGGTTTCGGCCACGTACTCGGCGTGGATGCGCGAGCTGTCGGGGCCGAACTTGATGCGCAAGGCCTCGTTGCGGGCATCATCGGCCTGCGCTTTGGTGATGAAGCCGTTCTCTTCCATCCGGTCGATGATGTATTGCTGCCGGATGCGAGCCCGTTTGGGGTTGCTGATCGGGTTGTAGGCCGACGGGGCCTTGGGCAGGCCGGCCAGCATGGCGGCCTCGGCCACCGTGATGTCTTTCAGAGGCTTGCCAAAATAGGTGTCGGCCGCGGCCGAGAAGCCGTAGGCGCGGTTGCCCAGAAAAATCTGGTTCATGTAGATCTCGAGGATCTGATCCTTGCTCAGCATGTGCTCAAGCTTGAAGGTGAGCAGGATTTCGTAGATCTTGCGGGTGAAGGTCTTCTCGGAGGAGAGGTAGACGTTGCGCGCCACCTGCATCGTGATGGTCGAGGCCCCCTGGCTCTTGACCCGGCCCAGGTTGGCCAGGCCGGCGCGGAACATGCCGATGTAGTCCACCCCGCCGTGCTGATAGAAGCGTGCATCTTCGACCGCCAGCACGGCGTCCTTCATGATCTTCGGGATGTCCTTGATGGGCGTCAGGTTGCGACGCTCCTCACCGAATTCACCCAGCAGCGCGCCGTCTGCCGAATAGACGCGCAAGGGGAGCTTGGGCTGGTAGTCAGACAGGTCGGTGATGTCGGGCAGGTTGGGGTAGGCCACCGCCAGGGCCACGGCCACCAGCATCAGCACGCTCAGCAAGCCTGCCAGCGCCAACCCGGCCAGCCACAGCAGCACCCGTACCGCCCAGTGAGTTCTCGCTGGCGAGCCGGTGCGAGGGGACTCCTGAGGGTTCTTGGGGGTGGAGCGTGCCATGGTCGATTGCGAAGTGAATTGCGAATTATAGAAATTGAGCACGCGCAGGGTGGCTTGCCCTGACCTGCCACATCAGCGGGTTCCGTAACTTATTGCAAAATAGTCACAAATCGTCTGCTTTTGACAACGAGAGGTGAACGCTGCCGGGTGGAATTCCTTGGTCTGACAACACCCTTGCTGATAGCATTCAAGCAAAGTGTGAAGTAGAAGCGTCCGTCCGGGCGTGTTACGGGGGACCATCTTGATCTCTTTAGGATCATTGTTTGGCCGGCAGGTGGCGCCCCTGCTCGGCATTGATATCAGTTCGTCCAGCGTCAAGCTGGTTGAGCTGGGTCGCGAAAAGTCCGGAGGGTATGTTCTCGAGCGCTGCATGATGGAGCCGCTGGAGAAGGGCTGGATCATCGACGGCAACATCGAGAAGTTCGATGAGGTGGCTGATGCCGTGAAACGCCTGATCAAGCGTTGTGGCAGCCGTACCAAAAACGTGGCCATGGCGCTGCCCGCGTCGGCCGTCATCACCAAGCGCATCGTTCTTCCAGGGGGTCTCTCGGACCAGGAACTGGAAGTTCAGGTCGAATCCGAAGCCAATCAATACATTCCTTTTTCGCTGGATGAAGTCAGCCTGGACTTCTGTGTCATCGGCCCCAGCCTGAGTTCGCAGGGCGATGTGGACGTCCTGATTGCTGCTTCGCGCAAGGAAAAGGTGCAGGATCGCCAGGGCCTGGCCGAGGCCGCCGGCCTCAAGCCGGTGGTGCTCGATGTCGAATCTTTTGCCTCCCGCCTGGCGGCTGGCCGCCTGATCGAGCAGCTGCCAGGGCAGGGCACCGGTCTGATGGTGGCCTTGTTCGAGGTGGGCTCGATGACCACCAGCCTGCAGGTGCTCAAGGACGGTGAGGTTTTGTATGAGCGTGATCAGGCCTTTGGCGGCGCACAACTGACCCAGTTGATCGTGCGCCAATATGGCTTCTCGCCGGAAGAGGCGGAGTCCAAAAAACGCTCTGGCGAGTTGCCTGACGATTACGCCTCGTCGGTGCTGCGGCCCTTTGTGGAAAGCGTGGCGCAGGAAATCGGCCGGGCGCTCCAGTTCTTCTTCACCAGCACGCCGTTCAATCGCGTGGATCACATTCTGCTGGCGGGGGGCTCTGCGGCCCTGCCGGGCCTGGCTGAAGCGGTGACGCAACAGACCTCGTTTGCCTGCAGTGTGGTGAACCCTTTCGAGGGCATGCAGATTCAAGACTCCGTGCGCCTGAAGAAAATGGCCCGTGAGGCGCCCGCCTACCTCACCGCATGTGGACTGGCCATGCGGAGGTTCCTGACATGATCCTGATCAACCTGCTGCCTCATCGCGAAGAGGCCCGCCTCAAGCGCAAGGAAGCCTTCAAAGTGGCTGTGGTGGGGTCGATGATGCTCGGGGCCCTGTTGGTGGCGGTGGTGTACCTGGTGTACCAGTCCAGCCTGACGGACCAGCGTGAGCGCAACGAGACGCTGAAGGCCGAGATCAAGTCGCTTGAAGTGCAGATCAAGGAGATCTCGAACATCGAGGCCGAGATTGCCGCGCTGAAGGCTCGCCAGAAGGCGGTGGAAGACCTGCAGTCCGATCGCAATGCCCAGACCTACCTCATGAATGAGTTGGTCAAACAATTGCCCGATGGGGTTTATGTGACGAGCATGCGGCAGGAGGGCCAGACCATCCTGATTCAGGGAGTGGCCCAGTCCAATCAGCGCGTTTCTGAGGTGCTGAAGAATTTTTCCTCGGGTTCTCCTTGGTTTGCCCGGCCTGAATTGCTTGAAATTCAAGCCGGCACCGTGAATCTGAGCCCCCGGGATCAACGCCGGGTGGCTAATTTCGGTATGAGATTCCAGTTGCTGCGAGCCTCGGATGTTGAGAAGGCCGCCGAAGCGGCGGCGAAGAAGTGAGTCTCACGATGGCGATCAACACCAAGCTTTCAATCGATTTTCCTGCTCTGTTGGAGCAGGCGAGGTCCCAGTTTTCCGACCTCGACCCCAAAGATCCTTCGGCGTGGCCGGCGTTTCCGCGTTATCTGACTTTTGTGTGTGCCGCCGCTGCGGTGGTCATCGTGGCGTGGTTCGCTTGGCTCACCGATTTCCAGGCAGAGCTGGAACAAGAAGTGCTGACTGAAGAAAAACTCAAGACTGATTTCAGTGCCAAGTTGACCAAAGCGGTGAATCTGGATGCGTTGAAAAAGCAGCGCGAGCAGGTTCTGCAGTATGTGAATCAATTGGAAAAGCAATTGCCGGGCAAGGCGGAAATGTCGGCCTTGTTATCTGACATCAATCAGGCCGGTCTGGGGCGCAGTCTGCAGTTCGAGTTGTTCCGCCCCGGGCAGATGGCGGTCAAAGAGTATTACGCTGAGTTGCCGATCTCGATCCGCGTCACGGGCAAATACCATGACATCGGCTTTTTTGCCTCCGATGTGGCTCATCTGTCACGCATCGTGACCCTGAACAACCTGACCTTGGGTCCGGGTAAGGATGGGACATTGGTGATGGATGCCACGGCCCGAACCTTCCGTTATCTGGATCCGGATGAAGTGGCCAGCCAGCGGCAGGCCAAGGGGGGCAAATGAACCGGTCCCTGCAATCTTTATGGCCCATGCTGGTCGTGGCGACAACGGTCTTGGCCGCGTGCGGTTCGGATGAGTCTGAAATCAGCACCTGGATGGCTGAGCAAAGAGCCCAGAGCCGACCCAAGGTGGCGCCGATCTCCGAGCCGAAGAAGTTCATTCCCCAGGAATACCTGGGAGCGGATGCTATGGACCCGTTCAATGCCCAGAAACTCACTCAGGCGCTGAAACGTGATTCAGCGTCGCCGGGCAATATGGCCATCATTGCGCCTGAAATGGCTCGGCGCAAAGAGGCGCTCGAGATGATGCCGCTGGATTCGATGGCCATGGTGGGCAGCATGCAAAAAGGGGGCGTGCCTGTGGCACTGCTGCGCATCGACAACCTCTTGTACCAAGTCAAGGTCGGCAATTATCTGGGGCAGAATTTTGGCCGAATCATGAAAATCACCGAGACCGAAGTCCAACTGCGTGAGGTGGTCCAAGACTCCTCCTCGGGTGACTGGATCGAGCGACCGGCCTCTCTGCAATTGCAGGAGCGGGGAAAATGAAAATGAATCAATTTATAAAGTTGGCGCTACGGCTGATTTTCTCGCTGGGCCTGGTGGCTTCGGTTGGCGGTTTGAGGGCCCAGGAGACTCAGACCCTGAAGGCCATATCGGTTTCCTCCCACTCCGGCGCCGAAGTGGTCCGATTTGATTTTTCCGAAGCTGTGACTTTCCGCCTGAACGGGTTTGGCATCCAGTCGCCGGCCCGCGTCGCACTCGACCTGCCCGTGGTCGGGAGTGCATTGCAGAAGAACGTGGTCGAATTCACCCAGGGCAATATCAAGTCCGTCAATGTGATCCAGGCCTCGGATCGCACCCGGATGGTCCTGAACCTGAAGCGGTATCAGGCCTACAGCACCCAGGTGGTGGGCAAGTCGGTTCTGGTTACCTTTGAACCGGCGGCGTCCAGCACGCCGTCCGGCACCACGGTCTCGTCGGCCTTTGCGGAGTCGCACAACGCCGACGTGCTGCCGCTCAAGGACATCGATTTCCGCCGCGGAAATGACAGTGCGGGTCGCGTGGTGGTCAGTCTGCCCAACAACCAGACCGGGGTGGATCTCAAGGTACAAGGTCAGAGTCTGGTGGTCGAGTTCCAGAAATCCTCGCTGCCGGAAGGCCTGCGTCGGCGCATTGATGTGTCGGACTTTGGCACGCCGGTGCAACTGATCACCTCCACCCAAGTGGGCGACCGCGTACGTGTGCTGATCGAGCCCAAGGGCGACTGGGAGCATTCGGCCTACCAGAGCGATGACCAGTTCGTGGTCGAGGTGCGGCTCAAGAAAGTGGACACCAGCAAGCTGCTGCAGGGGCCTGCCTACTCGGGCGAGAAGCTGTCCCTCAACTTCCAGAGCATCGATGTCCGATCTCTGCTGCAGGTGATCGCAGATTTCACCAATTTCAACATCGTCACCTCCGACACCGTGTCGGGCAACCTCACCCTGCGGCTCAAGGATGTGCCTTGGGACCAGGCGCTGCAGATCATCATGGACTCCAAGGGGCTTGGCATGCGCAAGGCCGGCAATGTGCTCTGGATCGCGCCACGGGATGAGCTGGATGCCCGCACCAAGAAAGACTTGGAGGCGCTGCAGGCCATCGAACGGCTGGAGCCACTTCGCACGCAGTCGTTCCAGCTCAATTACGCCCGAGCGACCGACATGGTGGTGCAGTTGCGTGGCGCCGCTGTCGGCGCTGCTTTGGGGGGGCGCCGTTGGTGGCGTGACCCGTTTCCTGTCTGAACGCGGCAGTGTGATTGCCGAGCCTCGCACCAACCAGTTGTTCGTGACCGACACTGCCAAGAAGCTCAATGAGGTTCAGGAGTTGCTGACCAAGCTCGACATTCCGGTGCGGCAGGTCCTGATTGAAGCCCGCATCGTCGAGGCGTCGGATACCTTTGGCCGTTCTCTGGGGGTCCGCTTGGGCGGCAGTGACTTGCGCGGCGTGCGTGGCGGCGATGCTGGTTACTCGGTTGGCAACGGTAATCGAGTGGCCATTGGGGGATCGTATGACGCGGTGTCCTCCACCACCACGGAGAGCTCCAACGTCATGACCACCACGAACACCAGCTTTGTGAATCTGCCCGCCACGGGTCAGGGTGGCTATACAGCCTCTTCGTTTGCGCTGTCGATCTTCAACTCGGCCGCCAATCGCTTTTTGAACCTGGAAATCTCGGCCCTGGAGGCCGATGGCAAGGGCAAGGTGGTGTCCAGCCCGCGTGTCATCACGGCCGACCAGACCAAGGCGCTGATCGAGCAAGGCACGGAATTCCCCTATCAACAGGCGACCTCGAGCGGCGCCACGTCGGTGGCCTTCCGCAAGGCCAACCTGAAGCTGGAAGTGACCCCCCAGATCACGCCCGAAGGCAACATCATTCTGGAGCTGGACATCAACAAGGACAGCAAGGGTGAAACAACCGCCCAAGGCATCGCCATCAACACCAAGCACATCAAGACCCAGGTGCTGGTCGAGAATGGCGGCACGGTGGTCATCGGCGGCATTTTTGAATTGACCGAGTCGGATAGCGAGGCCAAGGTGCCAGTCCTGGGTGACATCCCTGTGATGGGGAATCTGTTCAAGACCAAAACCAAGTCGGTCAACAAGCAGGAAATGCTGGTGTTCATCACCCCGAAGATGGTGTCCGATCGTGCGACCAACCGTTGATTTGGGGATGGAGGTATGTTTGTGAAGTATTTGAAATTTCTTTTTGTTCTGCTGACGGCGTCCTTGCTGGCCGCCTGTGGCGGTGGCGGTGGCAGTGCCGGCACGGCCAGCAGCGGTTCGTCGGGTTCAACCACCAAGGCCACCTTGGTGGTCACGCTCACGGATTCGTCGGGCGCAGCGCTGGCTACGCCGCACACACTCAAGGCCGGCCTGTTCTACCTGGCACAGGCCAAGGCGCTTGATTCGTCGGGCAACCCGATTGCCAACCAAGTGATCACATTCACCACTGACAGCACTCTGGTGACCCTGGCAGCTCCCACGGCGCTGACGGATTCGACGGGTGTGGCCAGCGTCAAGATGACCCCCTTGTCCGTTGCAGGAGCAGGATCGGTGGGGGCTTCGATGTCCTACATGGCTTCAGGTTCGACCACGGCGACCGCCATCACCGGGACGGCTGCCTCCTACCAGGTCACCCCGTCCGCGGCGACCGGTACGCCGACGCTGTCTTTGGCGCTGACGGATTCATCCGGTGTTGCGTTGTCCACGCCTCGTACTTTCTTGACGGGCTCCAACTACAAGGCCAAGGTGACAGTGCTGGATGCCACCAGCGCGCCAATCTCGAATCTGGTGGTGAACTTCACGACCGACGCTACGCTGGCCACCATTTCGCCGACCAGCGCATTGACGGATGCCAATGGTGTGGCCACGGTACAGATCGTGCCGCTGACTCTCACAGGGGCGGGCAGCGTCCAGGCCTCTGCGTCGGTGAACGGCACCTCCTACTCCTCTTCTGCGGTGTCCTATCAAGTCACTTCCGCCAGCGTGGCTGCCTCGCTGTCGTTCGTCTCTGCGACACCCACCTCGATCGTGGTCAGCAATGCGAGCACCGGCACCAAACTGTCGACCGTCGTCTTCAAACTGGCGAACGGCCAGGGTGTGGGCGTGTCCGGGCAGTCGGTCAATTTGAGCCTGAACGCTCAATCGATCAGCGCTGGCGTTGCCTTTGTCGTCAATGGGACGACCAGCACCGGCGTTCAGACCTTGGTCACGGATCAGAATGGCCTGGTCTCCATCAACGTCGCCTCAGGCACCTTGCCGACCCCCGTGTTGGTCACGGCGACCGCCGCCTCCAACAGCAGTCTCACGGCCACATCCGTGGGGCTGGCTGTGACCAATGGTCGGCCGACCCAGTTGCGCTCCTCCATTGCTTCGGCGCCTCTGAGTGTTGAGGCATCTCCGGGGGGAGCGTCGATCATCCAGGGTGTTCAGGCCACCATCACGGTGCTTTTGTCTGATCGCATGGGCAATCCGATTCCCGCTGGCACGGTGGTGAATCTGATTGCCTCGCATGGTCAAATCTCAGGGGCCTGTACCGTGGCGATCGTCAACAGTGCCTCGCAGTGCACCGCGGTATGGACCTCCGCGGCGGCGCGGCCTTCCAACGGTTGGTTCACGGTGCTGGCCTACCTCGATGGCGAAGAAGACTTCGTGGATGCGAACGGCAACAACCAATACGACCTCGGGGAGTCTTTCTACGACGAAGGCCAAGCCTACCTGCCCAAGGATGCCAAGGCCTCGGCCTACAGCGCTGCGACAGATCAACCCATCGCGGGAGGAACCATTGGTACGGTCGCCTGCGCGGTGACCAATTCCACGGTCATTCCCTACATGATTCCGAACACCTGCGACAACGCCTGGACAAGTTCCATCAGAGTCCGTCTTGGGGTGACCATGAACTGGTCCAGTTCCTATGCGACCCTGACATCTTCCAATTCGTCCACATCAGGTATCACAATTCAGGTTGCGGATGACTTGGGCAACGCCATGCCAAGCAACAGCGTGCTGACCGGTTCGATGTCCTGCCCTTCAACCGTGACCACGACGCCGAAGGTCACCTTGTCCAGAGGCAAGACGCCTGACTCGATCTATCCGGTCACTGTGGCGGTGTCGTTTTCTGATTCCCCCACTTCTTGCACTTTGTCTTTCACGGTGACCACGCCCGCCGGGTCGGTCACAACCGGGACCTACAAGTTCTGAAGACTGCCGCGAGCCACTAAACTCAGGGCATCCAACCGCCTGGCAACCTCGGTTGCCAGGCGTTTTCATTTTTGCGGCTTGCGCTGGTGCGGGCCCGGGCCAACTTCGAAACTCATGCTTTGTGTCCTGATCGGCATGCCGGGCTCCGGCAAATCAACTGTCGGGCGCCAACTGGCGCGGCGGCTGGGGGTGTCCTTTTTCGACACCGATCACTTGCTGGAGTCGCGGCTAGGGTGTTCGATCCGCGAGTATTTCGAAGCCCAGGGCGAGGCCGCCTTTCGTGAGCGCGAGCAGCAGGCCCTGGCTGAATGCCTGTCCAATGAGCACGGCGTGGTTTCCACTGGCGGCGGGATCGTTCTGCGCCCGGCCAACCGTGAGCTGCTGCGTGCCGCGCCTTGTGTGATTTACCTGCGCGCCAGCCCCGAAGACATCTACCGCCGCCTGCGCCACGACACCACCCGCCCCTTGTTGCAGGTGGCCGATCCGCTGCGCAAGCTCAAGGAGCTTTATGCCGAGCGCGACCCGCTTTACCGCGAAGCGGCCGGCTTTGTGGTGGAGACCGGGCGACCCAGCGTGGCCGCCCTGGTCAACATGATTTCGATGCAACTCGACCTCGCGTCCCCTGGGGTTTCCGCCTCAGCGCCTAAACTCTGAGGCTGGCCGGCGGTGGTTCAACCGCCTGCGCGGGCGCTCAACGTGCTTGTTGCGGTCCGACCGCCGCTGTTTCTCGGCCTTTTTGATCGCCTTCTCACCGACTTTTCCTGGATGGATTCCGATGACGTCTCAGCCCGCACCTGCCGCCCGTATTTCGATTGAGTTGGGCGATCGCAGCTACGACATCCTGATCGGCTCCGGCCTGCTGGGCCGGGCCGACGCCTACGAAGGCCTGCCGGCCAGCAGCTCGGCCCTGATCGTCACCAACACCACGGTGGCGCCGCTGTACCTGTCCCAACTGAAGCAGGCCCTGGCTGGGCACCATGCTCAACTGCATGAGGTGGTTCTGCCCGATGGTGAGGCCTTCAAGACCTGGGAAACCCTGAACCTGGTCTTCGACGCCTTGTTGGGCCATGGCTGCGACCGCAAGACGGTGGTCTACGCCCTGGGTGGCGGCGTGGTGGGTGACATGACCGGCTTTGCTGCGGCGGCCTACATGCGCGGTGTGCCCTTTGTGCAGGTGCCGACCACCTTGCTGGCGCAGGTCGATTCTTCAGTGGGCGGCAAGACCGCCATCAACCACCCCCTGGGCAAGAACATGATCGGCGCGTTCTACCAGCCCCAGCGTGTGATCTGCGACCTGGCCACCCTGGCCACATTGCCCGAGCGCGAGCTCAGCGCCGGCCTGGCCGAGATCATCAAGTACGGCCCGATTGCTGACACCGCCTTCCTGGACTGGATCGAAGCCCACATGGCGGGCCTGCGCCGCCGCGAGCTCGACCTGCTGGCCCATGCCGTGCGCCGCAGTTGCGAGATCAAGGCCCATGTGGTGGGCGTGGACGAACGTGAATCGGGCCTGCGTGCCATCCTCAACTTCGGCCATACTTTTGGCCATGCGATCGAGGCGGGCCTGGGCTATGGTGAATGGCTGCACGGCGAGGCCGTGGGTTGCGGGATGGTCATGGCGGCGCGCCTGTCGCAACGCCTGGGCTTGGTGGATGCGGCCTGGGTGGCCCGCCTGACCACCCTGATTGCCGCTGCCGGCCTGCCCGTGGTGGCGCCGGTGCTGGATGCGGCCGACAACGCCGGGCGTTACCTGGCGCTGATGCGGGTCGACAAGAAGTCTGAAGCCGGCGAGATCAAGTTCGTGCTGATCGACGGCCCGGGCCAGGCCACGGTGCGTGGCGCACCCGACGCCCTGGTGCGCGAGGTGATTGACGCCAGCTGCGTGGTGGCCTGAGCCATGTCGGCGCTGCCCCTGAGCCTGCCAGCGCCTGGGGAGCAGGCCCTGGCACCTTATGCCTGTCACCCCAGCCAGAGCCGGGGACGCCTGCATCCCGAGGTGCCGGCTCCGACGCGTTCGGAGTTCCAGCGCGACCGGGACCGCATCGTCCACTCCACCGCCTTTCGCCGCCTGGTCTACAAGACCCAGGTGTTTCTGAATCACGAAGGTGACCTGTTCCGCACCCGCATGACGCACTCACTGGAGGTGGCGCAGCTGGGGCGTTCGGTGGCGCGTTCTCTGGGCCTGAACGAAGACCTGGTGGAGGCGATCGCCCTGGCCCATGACCTGGGCCACACCCCCTTCGGTCACGCCGGGCAGGATGCGCTCGATGAGTGCGTGCGCGCTCAACAGGGGCCAGACGCTGAGGCCGGCTTTGAGCACAACCTGCAGAGCCTGCGCGTGGTCGATGAACTGGAAGAGCGTTACCCGCGCTACAACGGCCTGAACCTCAGCTTCGAAACCCGTGAGGGCATTCTCAAGCACTGCTCGGCCGCCAATGCGCGCAAGCTGGAGCAGCGCGAGCCCGGTGGGGTGGGGCACCGCTTTCTGGAGCGCACCCAGCCCAGCCTGGAAGCCCAGTTGTGCAACCTGGCCGACGAGATCGCCTACAACGCCCACGACATCGACGATGGCGTGCGCTCGGGCCTGATCACCCTCGATCAATTGCAGGCGGTGCCGCTGTTCGAACGCTTCCGCCAGCAGACGCTGGATGAGTTCCCGACCCTGGCCGAGCCTGGGGCGGGGCGGCGTCTGCTGTACGAGGCCATCCGGCGCATGCTGAGCCAGCAGGTGTATGACGTGATTGATGCCACCCGTGCGGCCCTGGCCCACAGCGCACCGGCCAGCGTCGACGCGGTCCGGCACCTGCCACCCTTGCTGTGCTTCACACCGGCCATGCGGGCCGAATCCACCCAGCTCAAGCAGTTTCTGTTCAAGAACCTGTACCGCCACCCCAGTGTGATGGAGACCACGGGCCGGGCCCGACAGGTGGTGCGCGAGCTCTTCGACATCTACCTGGCCCGACCGGCCGAGATGCGCGAACGCTTTGCGCGGCGCCCCGATGTGCCGCGGGCCGTGGCCGACTTCATTGCCGGCATGACGGACCGATTCGCCTTGCGTGAGCACGAACGCCTGACCGGCCAGCGTCTGCTCTCATGAGTGCGCCACGGTCTTGGCTGCCCGCGCCTGCTGGGGTGGTGATTCTGGCCGGCGTGGCGGCGGCGCTGCACGTCGCCAAGCTGGCCCCGGCCTTGCCCACGCTGCGCGAATCGCTGGGCCTGTCCCTGGCCCAGGCGGGCTGGTTGTTGTCTACCGTCCAGGGGGCGGGCATGCTGCTGGGCGCCGTGATGGGGGTGTTTGCCGATGGATGGGGCCTGCGCCGCTGCATGCTGACCGGTCTGCTGGTGCTCACGCTGGCCAGCGCCCTGGGGCCTTTGGGCCCGGGTTTCGAGGCCTTGCTGGCTTTGCGGGCGCTGGAGGGCTTTGGTTTTCTGATGGCCACCATGCCTGCCGCCGCCCTGGTGCGGCGCCTGGTGCAGCCGGCACGCATGCCTTTGATGTTGGGGGTTTGGGGGACGTACATGCCCTGGGCCACAGCCATGGCCTTGCTGCTCGGGCCGGCGCTGATTCCGGCTTTGGGCTGGGCCGCCTGGTGGTGGCTGGCGGCGGCGTGTACCGGCGCCATGGCAGGGTGGGTGCTCGCCGTGGTCCCGCGAGACCCCTTGGCAGGCGCCGGCCTGAAATGGCCCGCACTGGCCGCGCGCCTGCGCCGCACCTGGACCAGTGCCGGGCCCTGGCTGGTGGCGGGGGCTTTTGCGGTGTATTCAGGGCAATGGCTGGCCGTGATCGGCTTTCTGCCCTCCATCGTGCATCAGGCGGGTTGGTCGCCGGCTGCGGTGGCTTGGATCACGGCCGGTCTGGCCGCGGTCAACATGCCGGGCAACCTGGCGTCGGGGCCGCTGCAGGCCCGGGGCGTGGCGCCGGCGCGCCTGCTCAGCGCCGGTTACGCGGTGATGGCCTTGGGGGCCTGGCTGGCGTTCCAGGATGTCTGGCCCCTGGGCCTGCCGGCGCGCATGGGGGCTGTGCTGTGCTTCTCGATGGTCGGCGGCATCATCCCGGGCACTCTGTTTGCGCAGGCCGTGCGCCATGCCCCCGACGACGACACGATCTCCACCACCGTCGGCTGGATGCAGCAGTGCTCCTCGCTGGGCCAGTTTTTGTCGCCCCCGCTGGTCGGGCTGCTGGCGGCCCGGGTGGGCGGCTGGCAGTGGACCTGGGTGATCACCGGCCTGTGCTCGCTGGCCGGTATCGCACTGGCCCAGGGCCTGAGCCGCTTGCGGCCGCGCCGCTGAAGTCGGGATTGCCGCCTGTGCACGGGCCAGCACCCTAAAATGGCCGGCTCTGCCCCATCACGGTGAAACGGTGAGTTTTCTCGACCAACTCAAATCCCAGGCCAACGCCCTGCAAAGCCAGCGCAGCACCCAGCAGCAGGATCTGGCCGGCCGCATCGCGCAAACCGAGCAGGCCTGCGAGACCATCTGGCGCTACTTCAATGAATTGGCGCGGCAGCTCAATGTGATCGTGCCGCCGGGCCCCACGCTGTCGCTGGACAACCGCCAGGCCTGGCCCGAGATGTGCCTGGTGGATTTCCGCTCTGATGCACGCAAGAAGTTCTGGATGAACCGCGAGGTGTACGACCACCTGTCCCTGGGCTGGACCATCAACCCGCGTGAAGGCAAGCCCCTGGCCACCTCGGTCAGCGTCAACTTTCCGCCCGATCTGGAGCGGGTGACCCACCGGCTCTCGCTGGGCCAGATCCGGCATGAGCGCCACGAAGTGCGCCACCCCGAGAAGAGCAGCCTGCTGGCACTGCGTTTCGATTACCAGACCCAGGCCTTTGGCAGCGTGCGTGCCACGGCCGATCATGAGGCGGGCGAGGTTCATTTTCGCGCCGCCAACCTGCGTGGCTTCGAGGTGGCGCAGGTGCGCCACCCGGTGCAACGCATCAACAGCGTCCTGCTGGACGAACTGGCCCGCCTCATCGTCGGCCAGGCCGGAGCCTTTTTATGAATTCCCTTGAAACCCGCCGTGAACAGGCGGTGGCCGATACCCGGCGCTGGCTGGAGCGGGCCGTCATCGGCCTGAACCTGTGCCCTTTTGCCAAATCGGTGCATGTGAAGAACCAGGTCCACTACGTGGTCGACTTCGGCACCGACGCCGAGGCCCTGCTGGCCACGGTGGCCACCGAGCTGCAGGCCTTGGCCGATGCCGACCCCGAGCTGCGCGACACCACCTTGCTGGTCATGCCCGACGCGCTGGCCGACTTTCTCGATTTCAACGATTTCTGTGCCCTGGCCGACGAAGTGCTGGAGTCGCTGGAGCTCGATGGCATCCTGCAGGTGGCCAGTTTTCACCCGCAGTTCCAGTTTGCCGGCACCCAGGCGGACGACATCAGCAACTGCACCAACCGCGGGCCGTACCCCACCTTGCACCTGTTGCGTGAAGCCAGCATTGACCGCGCGGTGGCCGTCTTCCCCGAGGCGGAAATGATTTACGAACGCAACATCGAAACCCTGGAAAAACTCGGCCACGACGGCTGGGCCGCCCTGAATGTGGGCGCCAGCCCGGAAACCCCATGACCCAGAAATCCTCACGCCCCGACGCCTCCCGCCCGAAAAAGGGGGGCAAGTCGGTGGATGCCGATGCCGCACTGGCGGCCGAGCTCAAGCCCGGGCAGTCGATCGAGCTGCTCAAGGAGCTCCACATCCTCACCCGCGAGGGGCGTCTGAACCAGGACTCGCGTCGCAAGCTCAAGCAGGTCTATCACCTGTTCCAGTTCATCGAGAAGCTGCTCCAGGAACTGCCTGCCTCCGAGCAAGGCCCCACGCTGGCGGACCACGGCGCCGGCAAGTCCTACCTGGGCTTCATCATCTACGACCTGTTTTTCAAGGCGTTGGGGCGCGGTCACATCTATGGCGTGGAAACCCGGGCCGAGCTGGTGCAGCGCTCGCACGACCTGGCGCAGCGCCTGGGTTTTGAGCGCATGGCCTTCGTCAACACCACCGTGGCCGAGGCCACCACCGACCAGCGCCTGCCCGAGCAGATCGATGTGGTTACCGCCTTGCATGCCTGCGACACGGCCACCGACGACGCCATCGCCTTTGGCCTGCAGAAGAAAGCCCGCTTCATGGTGCTGGTGCCCTGCTGCCAGGCCGAGGTGGCCAGTTGCCTGCGCGAGAGCAAGGCCTTGTCGCTGTCGCGCACCCCGCTGGCCGAGCTGTGGCGCCACCCGCTGCACACCCGTGAAATGGGCAGCCAGATCACCAATGTGCTGCGCTGCCTGTACCTGGAGGCCTGTGGCTACCAGGTCACCGTCACCGAACTGGTGGGTTGGGAGCACAGTATGAAGAACGAGCTGATCCTGGCCCGCTACACCGGCCAGAAGAAGCGCAGCGCGGCCGAGCGTCTGCAGGCCTTGTTGGCCGAGTTCGGCCTGGAGGCCTTGCAGGCCAGCCGCTACCCCTTGCCCGCCTGAGCGGCGCGAGCCCCCCTCATGGCCCGCCTGCCTCGCCTGTCCATTCCGGGCCTGCCGCACCATGTGCTGCTGCGCGGCAACAATGGCCAGGCGGTGTTTGTCGACGACGTGGACCGGCGTGAATGGCTGGAGGCGCTCGCCACCTATGCCCCCGAGTGCGGGGTGGCGCTGCATGCCTGGGTGTTGTTGCCGCAGGGCGTGCAGTTGCTGCTGACCCCGGCCGCCGCCGACAGCCTGTCGCGCTTCATGCAGGCGGTGGGGCGCAAATACACCCGCCAGTTCAACCTGCGCCATGGGCGAAGCGGCACGCTGTGGGAAGGGCGCTACCGTTCCACCGTGCTGCAGCCCGAGCGCTACCTGATCCCCTGCATGGTGAGCATGGACACCATGCCGGTGCGCGAAGGCCTGGTCACCGAGCCCCAGGCCTACGATTGGTCCAGCCACCAGCACCACATTGGGCGCCAGGCGGATCGCCGCCTGGTGGCCCATCCGGTCTACTGGCAACTGGGCAACACACCATTTGCACGTGAGGCGGCCTATGCCGGCAAGGTGGCCGAAGGGGTTTCGGTGGCCGATCAGCAGGCTTTGGGCCAGGCCACCCAGCATGGTTGGGTGTTGGGTGATGCCGCCTTTGTACAGAAGCTGCAGCCCCAGGCGCAGCGGCGCCTGACCCGGGTGCCGGCCGGGCGCCCGCCAGGACCGCGCAAGACAACACCCTGATGGATTTCATCTGTCCCTAATTAATGACCTAGAAATTGTCTGATTTTTAAATTTGTATCTGACCCCAATTTAATTTTCTTGGCATTTTTATTGCACTGCACTATCCTTCGCTTCCCCGCGAAATATCGTGTAACCCGGGTCGCGCCGGCCCTGCCTTTGCAGGCAGGCCCAGCGACTGGCCCCACAGATCAGGACATGCCATGACGAAGGCTGCAGAGATTCAGCATCTCCAACAACACGGTCTCTATTCGGCGACCAACGAGCATGACGCTTGTGGCGTCGGTTTCGTGGCCCATATCAAAGGCGTCAAGAGCCACGCCATCGTTCAGCAGGGTCTGAAAATCCTCGAGAACCTCGACCACCGGGGTGCCGTGGGGGCCGACAAGCTGATGGGCGACGGCGCCGGCATCCTGATCCAGCTGCCTGACGCCCTGTACCGCGAAGAAATGGCCAAGCAAGGCGTGGCCCTGCCTCCGCCCGGCGAATACGGCGTGGGCATGATCTTCCTGCCCAAGGAACACGCTTCCCGCCTGGCCTGCGAGCAGGAGATGGAGCGCGCCATCAAGGCCGAAGGCCAGGTGCTGCTGGGCTGGCGCGATGTGCCGGTGAACCGCGACATGCCGATGTCGCCCGCCGTGCGCGAAAAAGAACCCGTGCTGCGCCAGGTCTTCATCGGCCGCGGCAACGACGTGATCGTGCAGGACGCCCTGGAGCGCAAGCTGTACGTGATCCGCAAGACCGCCAGCGCCAACATCCAGGCCCTGGGTCTCAAGCACAGCAAGGAATACTACGTTCCCAGCATGTCCAGCCGCACCGTGGTCTACAAGGGCCTGCTGCTGGCCGACCAGGTGGGCACCTACTACATGGACCTGCAGGACGAGCGCTGCGTCTCGGCTCTGGGCCTGGTGCACCAACGCTTCTCCACCAACACCTTCCCCGAGTGGCCGCTGGCCCACCCGTACCGCTATGTGGCGCACAACGGTGAAATCAACACCGTCAAGGGCAACTACAACTGGATGAAGGCCCGCGAAGGTGTGATGTCCTCGCCGGTGCTGGGCGCCGACCTGCAAAAGCTGTACCCCATCAGCTTTGCCAGCCAGTCCGACACCGCCACCTTCGACAACTGCCTGGAACTGCTGACCATGTCGGGCTACCCGATCAGCCAGGCCGTGATGATGATGATCCCCGAGCCCTGGGAACAGCACACCACCATGGACGAGCGCCGCAAGGCCTTCTATGAGTACCACGCTGCCATGCTCGAGCCCTGGGACGGTCCGGCCTCGATCGTGTTCACCGATGGTCGCCAGATCGGCGCCACCCTGGACCGCAACGGCCTGCGCCCCTCGCGCTACTGCATCACCGATGACGACTTCGTGATCATGGGTTCCGAGTCGGGCGTGCTGCCCGTGCCCGAGAACAAGATCGTGCGCAAGTGGCGTCTGCAGCCCGGCAAGATGTTCCTGATCGATCTGGAACAAGGCCGCATGATCGACGACGAAGAGCTCAAGGCCGGTCTGGCCAACAGCAAGCCCTACAAGCAGTGGATCGAGAACCTGCGCATCCGCCTCGACGATGTGGCCGCGCCGGTGGCTGGCGAATCCGCCACCCAGGGCTCTGCCGAATCGACCGAGCCCCAGGCCGCCGGCGTTGAAACCTTCAGCGCCGACCTGCTGGACCGCCAGCAAGCCTTCGGCACCACCCAGGAAGACATCAAGTTCCTGATGAGCCCGATGGCCACCAATGGCGAAGAGGGCATCGGCTCGATGGGCAATGACAGCCCGCTGGCTGTGCTGTCGAGCAAGAACAAGCCGCTGTACAACTACTTCAAGCAGTTGTTCGCTCAGGTGACCAACCCGCCGATCGACCCGATCCGCGAAGCCATCGTGATGTCGCTGGTGTCCTTCATCGGCCCCAAGCCCAACCTGCTGGACATCAACCAGGTCAACCCGCCGATGCGCCTTGAAGTGAGCCAGCCGGTGCTCGACTTTGCCGACATGGCCAAGCTGCGCAGCATCGAGAAGACCACCCAGGGCAAGTTCCGCAGCTACACCCTCGACATCACCTACCCCGTGGTGTGGGGCCATGAAGGCGTGGAAGCCAAGCTGGCCTCGCTGTGCGCCGAAGCGGTGGACGCCATCAAGAGCGGCCACAACATCCTGATCATCAGCGACCGTGCCATCAGCGCCAACCAGGTGGCCATCCCCGCGCTGCTGGCCCTGTCGGCCATCCACCAGCACCTGGTGCGCGAGGGCCTGCGCACCACCGCCGGCCTGGTGGTGGAAACCGGCACTGCCCGTGAAGTGCACCACTTCGCCGTGCTGGCGGGCTACGGCGCCGAAGCCGTGCACCCCTACCTGGCCATGGAAACCCTGCAGGCCATCCACAAGGATCTGCCGGGCGACCTGTCGGCCGACAAGGCGATCTACAACTACGTCAAGGCGATCGGCAAGGGCCTGTCCAAGATCATGTCCAAGATGGGCGTGAGCACGTACATGAGCTACTGCGGTGCCCAGTTGTTCGAGGCCATCGGTCTGAACACCGAGACCATCAACAAGTACTTCACCGGCACGGCCACCCGCGTCGAGGGCATCGGCGTGTTCGAAATCGCCGAAGAAGCCATCCGCATGCACAAGGCCGCCTTCGGTGACGACCCCGTGCTGGCCACCATGCTGGACGCCGGCGGCGAGTACGCCTGGCGCGCCCGCGGTGAAGAGCACATGTGGACGCCTGACGCGATTGCCAAGCTGCAGCACAGCACCCGCGCCAACAACTGGAACACCTACAAGGAATACGCCCAGCTCATCAACGACCAGTCGCGTCGCCACATGACCCTGCGCGGCCTGTTCGAGTTCAAGGTCGATCCGAGCAAGGCCATTCCGCTGGAAGAAGTCGAGTCGGCCAAGGAAATCGTCAAGCGTTTTGCCACCGGCGCGATGTCGCTGGGTTCGATCTCCACCGAAGCCCACGCCACCCTGGCCGTGGCCATGAACCGCATCGGCGGCAAGAGCAACACCGGTGAAGGCGGTGAGGACCCGGCGCGTTATCGCCAGGAACTCAAGGGCATCCCGATTGCCCAAGGCGCCACGCTCAAGAGCGTGATCGGCGAATCGCAGGTTGAAGTCGACCTGCCGCTGCAGCCGGGCGACTCGCTGCGTTCCAAGATCAAGCAGGTGGCCTCGGGCCGCTTCGGTGTCACCGCCGAATACCTGTCGTCGGCCGACCAGATCCAGATCAAGATGGCCCAGGGTGCCAAGCCCGGTGAAGGCGGTCAGCTGCCCGGTGGCAAGGTGTCCGAGTACATCGGCAAGCTGCGTTACTCGGTGCCGGGTGTGGGCCTGATCTCGCCCCCGCCGCATCACGACATCTATTCGATCGAAGATCTGGCCCAACTGATCCACGACCTGAAGAACGTGGCGCCGCACTCCAGCATCAGCGTCAAGCTGGTGTCCGAAGTGGGTGTGGGCACCATCGCCGCAGGCGTGGCCAAGTGCAAGAGCGACCACGTGGTGATCGCCGGCCATGACGGCGGCACCGGTGCCTCGCCCTGGTCGTCGATCAAGCACGCCGGCGGCCCGTGGGAAATCGGCCTGGCCGAAACCCAGCAGACCCTGGTGCTGAACCGTCTGCGCAGCCGCATCCGCGTGCAGGCCGACGGTCAGATGAAGACCGGCCGCGACGTCGCCATCGGCGCACTGCTGGGCGCCGACGAGTTCGGTTTCGCCACCGCACCGCTGGTGGTCGAGGGCTGCATCATGATGCGCAAGTGCCACCTGAACACCTGCCCGGTGGGCGTGGCCACGCAAGACCCGGTGCTGCGTGCCAAGTTCTCGGGCAAGCCCGAGCACGTGGTGAACTACTTCTTCTTCATCGCCGAAGAAGTGCGCCAGATCATGGCCCAACTGGGCATCCGCAAGTTCGACGACATGATCGGCCGCGTCGACCTGCTCGACATGAAGAAGGGCGTGGAGCACTGGAAGGCCCAGGGCCTGGATTTCAGCCGCCTGTTCGCCGTGCCCCAGGTGGGCCCGGAAGTGTCCCGCTTCCACATCGAAAACCAGGACCACGGCCTGGACAAGGCGCTCGACAACGTGCTGATCGCCAAGTCGCGCGCTGCCATCGACAAGGGCGAGAAGGTCCAGTTCATCGAAGTGGCCCGCAACGTGAACCGCTCGGTCGGCGCCATGCTGTCGGGGGCCCTGACCAAGGTGCACCCCGAGGGTCTGCCGGACGACACCATCCGCATCCAGTTGGAGGGCACGGGTGGCCAGTCCTTCGGTGCCTTCCTGGCCCGCGGCATCACCATGTACCTGATCGGTGACGCCAACGACTACACCGGCAAGGGCTTGTCGGGCGGCCGCGTGGTGGTTCGCCCCAGCATCGACTTCCGCGGTGAATCGTCGCGCAACATCATCGTCGGCAACACCGTCATGTACGGTGCCACCAGCGGTGAGGCCTTCTTCAGCGGCGTGGGCGGCGAGCGCTTTGCCGTGCGTTTGTCGGGTGCCACGGCGGTGGTCGAAGGCACGGGTGACCACGGTTGCGAATACATGACCGGCGGCACCGTCGCGGTGCTGGGCAAGACCGGCCGCAACTTCGCAGCCGGCATGAGCGGCGGCATTGCCTACGTCTATGACGACGACGCCAGCTTTGCCAGCCGTTGCAACACCGCCATGGTGACCCTCGAGAAGGTGTTGCCGGCGGCCGAGCAGGAAGCCAGCATCGACCGCGCCATCTGGCACCGTGAGCAGACCGACGAAGCCCAGCTCAAGAAGCTGTTGGAAGACCACCACCGTTGGACCGGCAGCAAGCGCGCCCGCGAACTGCTGGACAACTGGGCTGAAGCACGCGCCAAGTTCGTGAAGGTGTTCCCGACCGAATACAAGCGCGCCCTGGGCGAGATCAACGCCAAGAAACAGGCGGTTGCCGCCACCGGTAAGGCCAAGGCTTCGGCCAAAGAAGCCGCCGCAGCCAAGTAATCCGACCGACCACACGAATCAAGGACTCAGACATCATGGGAAAAGTCACTGGCTTCATGGAATTTGAGCGCATCGAAGAGGGCTACAAGCCCGTTGCCGAGCGCCTGAAGCATTACAAGGAATTCGTCGTCGGCCTGGACGAATCGCAAGCCAAGGTGCAAGGTGCGCGCTGCATGGATTGCGGCACGCCCTTCTGCAACAACGGCTGTCCGGTCAACAACATCATTCCGGACTTCAACGACCTCGTGTACCGCGGCGATTGGCAAAACGCCATCGAAGTGCTGCACAGCACCAACAACTTCCCCGAGTTCACCGGCCGCATCTGCCCCGCACCCTGCGAGGCGGCCTGCACGCTGAACGTGAATGACGACGCCGTGGGCATCAAGTCGATCGAGCACGCGATCATCGACCGCGCCTGGGCCGAGGGTTGGGTGCAGCCGCGTCCGGCCAAGCACAAGACCGGCAAGAAAGTGGCGGTCGTGGGCTCCGGCCCGGCCGGCATGGCCGCGGCCCAGCAACTGGCCCGCGCCGGTCACGACGTGACCCTGTTCGAGAAGAATGACCGTATCGGTGGCCTGCTGCGCTACGGCATTCCTGACTTCAAGATGGAAAAGTCGCACATCGACCGCCGCGCCAAGCAGCTGGAGGCCGAAGGCGTGACCATCCGCACCAGCGTGCTGGTGGGCAAGTTGCCCGAAGGCTCCAAGGTCACCAACTGGGCCAAGGAAACCATCAGCCCCGAGCAGCTCAAGAAAGACTTCGATGCCGTGCTGCTGACGGGCGGCTCTGAGCAGTCGCGCGATCTGCCGGTGCCGGGCCGTGATCTGGACGGCATCCATTTCGCGATGGAATTCCTGCCCCAGCAGAACAAGGTCAATGCCGGCGACAAGCTCAAGGGCCAGCTGCGCGCCGATGGCAAGCACGTCATCGTGATCGGTGGCGGCGACACCGGCAGCGACTGCGTGGGCACCAGCAACCGCCATGGCGCGGCCAGCGTGACCCAGTTCGAGGTCATGCCCCAGCCGCCCGAAGTGGAAAACCGTCCGCTGACCTGGCCTTACTGGCCGCTGAAGCTGCGCACCAGCTCCAGTCACGACGAAGGCTGCACCCGCGAGTTCGCCATCTCCACCAAGGAGTTTGTGGGCGAAAAGGGCAAGGTCACCGGCCTGAAGACCGTGCATGTCGAGTTCAAGGACGGCAAGCTGGTCGAGATCCCGGGTACCGAGAAAGAGTACAAGGCCGATCTGGTGCTGCTCGCCATGGGTTTTGTGAACCCGGTGGCCACCATCCTGGACGGCTTCGGTGTCGACAAGGACGCCCGTGGCAACGCCAAGGCCAGCACCGAGTTCACCGGTGGCTACGCCACCAACGTGACCAAGGTCTTCGCGGCGGGTGACATCCGCCGCGGCCAGTCGCTGGTGGTCTGGGCCATCCGCGAAGGCCGTCAGGCCGCCCGCGCCGTGGACGAGTTCCTGATGGGCTTCAGCGACCTGCCACGCTGAACCCCGGCCTCGCCCGGCCCCGTCGCACCGGGGTAGCACAACAACGCTCCCCTGGTGGGAGCGTTGTTGTATCTGAGGGTCAATCCGGGCTTGACCAAGTGTTCACCCGGATCCTTTATGATTCAGAACAGCCGGGCACCGTCCGGCGTTTTTGCTTCATGTCTTCCACACCTACCCCTTCTTTAGTCGAATTGCGCGATCTGACCTTCGGGTACGGGGAGCGGGTCATTCTGGACGGCGTTTCGCTGACCATTCCGCGCGGCAAGGTCACGGCCTTGATGGGCGCCTCGGGTGGTGGCAAGACCACCGTGCTGCGTCTGATCGGCGGCCAGGTGCGCCCTCAGGCGGGCGAGGTCAGCTTTGATGGGCAGAACGTGGCCCAGCTGGATCTGGCGGGCCTGTACAAGGTGCGTCGTCGCATGGGCATGCTGTTCCAGTTCGGGGCGCTGTTCACCGACTCCAGCGTGTTCGACAACGTGGCCTTTCCGCTGCGTGAGCACACCGACATGCCCGAAGCCCTGATCCGCGACATCGTGCTGATGAAGCTCAATGCCGTGGGCCTGCGCGGTGCGCGCGATCTGATGCCCAGCGAAGTCTCGGGCGGCATGGCCCGGCGCGTGGCGCTGGCCCGTGCCATCGTGCTCGACCCCGAGCTGGTCATGTATGACGAGCCCTTTGCGGGGCTGGACCCGATCTCGCTGGGCACGGCGGCGCGTCTGATCCGCGAGCTCAACGACGCCATGGGCCTGACCAGCATCATCGTCTCGCACGACCTCGACGAAACTTTTCACATCGCCGACAAGGTGATCGTGCTGGCCAATGGCCACATCGTGGCCCAGGGCACGCCCGACGAGGTGCGGCACAGCGAGGATCCGCTGGTGCACCAGTTCGTCAACGCCTTGCCCGAGGGGCCGGTGCGCTTCCATTACCCGGGCCCCAGCGTGGCGGATGACTTTGGCCCCGGCCAGGAGGGCAGGGCATGAGCTGGTTCAATCCTTCCGATGTCGGGCTGGCCACGCGCCGGCAACTGGCCGGGATCGGCCACGGCGCCCGTCTGTTTGCCCGCCTGGTGCTCGATTTCGGCGCTTGTATGCGCCGCTTCAGCCTGGTGCGTGACCAGATCCATTTCCTGGGCAACTATTCGCTGGCCATCATCGCGGTGTCGGGCCTGTTCATCGGCTTTGTGCTGGGGCTGCAGGGCTTCAACATCCTGCAGCGCTATGGCTCGTCCGAAGCCTTGGGCCAACTGGTCACGCTCTCCCTGGTGCGTGAGTTGGGCCCGGTGGTCACCGCCTTGCTATTTGCCGGGCGCGCGGGCACCTCGCTCACGGCGGAGATCGGCCTGATGAAGGCAGGCGAGCAGCTCAGTGCCATGGAGATGATGGCGGTCGATCCGGTGCGCCGCATTCTGGCACCCCGTTTCTGGGCGGGCGTCATCACCTTGCCCCTGCTCACGGCCGTGTTCAGCGCGGTGGGCGTGATCGGTGGGTGGGTGATTGCCGTGCCCTTGATCGGTGTCGACTCGGGTTCGTTCTGGAGTCAGATGCAGGGTGGGGTCGATGTGTGGTCCGATGTGGGCAATGGCGTGATCAAGAGCGTGGTGTTCGGCTTCACCGTGACCTTCACGGCCTTGCTGCAGGGCTTTGAGGCCATGCCCACACCCGAAGGGGTGTCGCGCGCCACCACCCGCACCGTGGTCGTGGCGTCGCTGGCCGTGCTGGGTCTGGACTTCATCCTGACCGCGCTGATGTTCAGTGTTTGAGATTCAACCGGGATGGCCGACAGGCCGTCCCTCGATGTAGCAAAGGAGAGTGTTGTGCAACGCTCCAAAAATGATATCTGGGTCGGTCTGTTTGTGCTTCTGGGCCTGGGCGCAGTGGTGTTTCTCGCCCTGCAGTCGGCCAATCTGCTGAGCCTGAATTTCCAGTCCACCTACAGGGTCACTGCGAAGTTCGACAATATCGGCGGGCTCAAGCCAAAGGCCGCGGTCAAGAGTGCGGGGGTGGTGGTCGGGCGTGTGGAGTCGATCGTTTTCGACGACAAGTCCTTCCAGGCCCAGGTCGCCCTGGCCCTGGAAAACCGCTACGCTTTCCCCAAGGACAGCTCGCTGAAGATCCTGACGGCGGGCCTGCTGGGTGAGCAATACATCGGTATCGAGGCGGGCGCCGACGAGAAGAACCTGGCCCCCGGCGACAAGATCGGAACAACGCAATCGGCCGTGGTCCTGGAGAACCTGATCAGCCAGTTCCTGTACAGCAAGGCTGCAGACGGTCCCACGACCCCGGCCAACGGAGCTAAAAAGTAAAAATGAGTGACGATCGAAATCAAATGAATTTGTGCCGCGCCGGAGGATGGCTGCGCCTGGCCATGGCCGCGGTGGTCTTGGCTGTGCTGTCCGGTTGTGCCTCCGGTCCGGGAAAAAACCCGCGTGACCCGCTGGAGCCCTTCAACCGCGACATGTCACGCTTCAACGAGGCTGTGGATGGTGCGGTGTTCAAGCCCGTGGCCACCGCCTACCGGGAGGTCACGCCCTCGGTGGTGCGCACCGGGGTGAACAACTTCTTCTCCAACCTGGGCGAGGTCTGGTCCTTCGTCAACAACGTGCTGCAGCTCGATCTGAAAGGCTCGGCCGATACAGCCTTGCGTTTCGGCTTCAACACGATTTTCGGCCTGGCTGGCACGCTGGACATCGCCAGCGAGATGCAGATCGAGCAGCACAAGCAGGATTTCGGGCAGACGCTGGCGCGCTACGGCGTGCCGACCGGCCCCTACATCGTGCTGCCCATCCTGGGGCCGTCCACGCTGCGTGACACCGTGGCCCTGCCCATCATCTGGAAGGGCGACGTCGTGACCCACATCGATCACGTGCCGACCCGCAACTCGCTGTACGCCATGCGTGTGGTGTCGATCCGCTCCAACCTGCTCGGGGCCAGCCGCGTGCTCGACGAAGCGGCGCTGGACAAATATTCCTTCACCCGTGACGTCTACCTGCAATTGCGCGACAACGAGCGCCTGCATGGCCGGGGCCGTCCCGACGAGGACGATGGCGCGCTGCCGCCCGAACCGCTTCCGTGAGGTTGACCTGGCGAGCAGGCCGTTTGTCGTCCGCTGCTGGGTCTGAACCGTTATCACCCCGTGGCTGATGCCGCTTTGAAAGGATTTCTATGCAACGACGTACTCTTGGCGCATGGCTGATGGCTGCGGCCAGTGCCCTGTCTCTCGCGCTTCCCCTGACGGCCCTGGCGGCCGACGAGGCGCCCGATGCGCTGATCAAGCAGCTGTCCACCGACGTGCTCGACACCATCAAGACCGACAAGGCCATCCAGGGCGGCGACACGGGCAAGCTGATCGCCCTGGTCGACACCAAGATCATGCCCAACGTGAACTTCCCGCGCATGACGGCCGCTGCGGTGGGGCCGGCCTGGCGCCAGGCCACGGCCGATCAGAAGGCCCGTCTGCAGGAAGAATTCAAGACCCTGTTGGTGCGCACCTACTCGGGCGCGTTGGCCCAGGTGTCGGATCAGACCATCTCCATCAAGCCGCTGCGCGCTGCTGCTGACGACACCGATGTGGTCGTGCGCAGTGAGGTGCGTGGCAAGGGGGATCCGATCCAGCTCGATTACCGCCTCGAGAAGACCCCGGGCGTGGGTGCCGGCTGGAAGATCTACAACCTCAACGTCATGGGCGTGTGGTTGGTCGAGACCTACCGCAGTCAGTTTGCCCAGGAAATCAATGCCAAGGGCATTGATGGCCTGATCGCCACGCTGACCGAGCGCAACAAGGCCAACAACGCCAAGAAGGGCTGATCGTGCTGGTGCTGCCTGCCGAATTGACCCACGCCCAGGCCGGCGCTTGCCTGGGCATGCTGGTGCAGACCCTGCGCCGGCATGCGGAGCCCCAGGTGGTGGCCGATGCCTCGGCCACGACGGTGTTCGATTCATCGGCACTGGCGGTGCTGTTGGGTTGCCGGCGCGAGGCGCTGGCCCTGGGCAAGACCTTTGCGGTGCAGGGATTGCACCCCCGGCTGGCCACCCTGGCCCAGCTTTACGGCGTCAGCGAGCTGCTGCCTGCAGCCTGATTCCGGTCTGGCATGACCCTGCGTCCTGTCGGGGACGCAGGTCTCTCCAAAAGGCATTGTGAGCCCAGGGCTTAAAATCCCGAGTCTCCATGCCTGCAGTCTCATTCCAATCGGTCTCCAAGACCTTCTCCACCCCCCGCGGGCCCTTCCAGGCCTTGAACGATGTCAGCTTCGACATCGAAGAAGGGGAATTCTTCGGCCTGCTCGGCCCCAACGGCGCGGGCAAGACCACCTTGATCAGCATTCTGGCTGGGTTGGCGCGTGCCAGCTCGGGGCGGGTGCTGGTGCAGGGGGCGGACGTGCAGGCCGACTATGCCGAAGCCCGGCGCCGCCTGGGCATCGTGCCCCAGGAGCTGGTGTTCGACCCGTTCTTCTCGGTGCGTGAGTCGCTGAAGATCCAGTCGGGCTATTTCGGTGTGAAGAACAACGACGCCTGGATCGATGAACTGCTGGAGAGCCTCGGCCTGGCCGACAAGGCCAAGTCCAATATGCGCCAGCTGTCGGGCGGCATGAAGCGCCGTGTGCTGGTGGCCCAGGCCCTGGTGCACCGCCCGCCCATCATCGTGCTCGACGAGCCCACGGCCGGTGTCGACGTCGAATTGCGCCAGACCCTGTGGCAGTTCATTGCCCGCCTCAACAAACAGGGCCACACCGTGCTGCTGACCACCCATTACCTCGACGAAGCCGAAGCCCTGTGCGGGCGCCTGGCCATGCTCAAGCAGGGGCAGGTGGTGGCGCTGGAGCGCACCTCGGAGCTGCTGAGCCGGGCCTCGGGCAATGTGCTGCGCTTCAAGGTGGATGGCGAACTGCCGGCCGCCTTGCAGGCGCAGGCCCGGGTCACCGGGCGCATCGTCCAACTGGCGGTGCATGATGCGGCCGACATCGAACGCAGCCTGGCCCTGGTGCGCGAATCGGGCCTGGTGGTCGAAGACATCGAGGTGCGCAAGGCCGACCTGGAGGATGTGTTCATCAGCGTCATGGCGGGCAGCCGCCAGGCAGGCCAAGAGGTGGCAGCATGAACGGCTGGCAAACCCTGCTTTACAAGGAAGTGCTGCGTTTCTGGAAGGTCAGCTTCCAGACGGTGGCCGCTCCGGTGCTCACGGCGGTGCTGTACCTGATGGTGTTTGGCCACGTGCTCGACGAGCGCGTCCAGGTGCATGAAGGGGTGTCGTACACCGCCTTCCTGATCCCGGGGCTGGTGATGATGAGCGTGCTGCAGAATGCCTTTGCCAACAGCTCGTCCTCGCTGATTCAGAGCAAGATCATGGGCAACCTGGTGTTTCTGCTGCTCACGCCGCTGTCGCACCGCGCCTGGTTCGTGGCCTATGTCGGCTCCTCGATGGTGCGCGGCCTGGTGGTGGGGCTGGGCGTGCTCGTGGTGACCTCGCTGTTTGCCGTGCCAGGCTTTGTGGCACCGGCTTGGATCCTCGTGTTTGCGGCGCTGGGCGCCTCGATGCTGGGTGCGCTGGGCCTGATCGCCGGCCTGTGGGCCGAAAAGTTTGATCAAATGGCGGCCTTCCAGAACTTCGTGATCATGCCCATGACCTTTTTGTCGGGCGTGTTCTATTCGATCCATTCGCTGCCTCCGTTCTGGCAGCAGGTCAGCCACCTGAACCCGTTTTTCTACATGATCGACGGCTTCCGTTACGGCTTCTTCGGGGTCAGTGATGTGTCGCCCTGGCTCAGCCTGGCCCTGGTGGGCAGCGCCTGGCTGGTCGTCTGTGGCATCGCGCTGCACCTGTTGCGCACCGGTTACAAGATTCGAAGCTGAACCGCGTTCCGGCGACCCGTGCCTTCGGGCCGTCCGGGTCGTTGTCTCCAACCCATTCGCCCCGCACCATGACTTCTGACGATCTTCAAACCCTCATTGCCGCCGGCCTGAACTGCGAACACCTCGTGGTCGAGGGCGATGGCCGCCATTGGTATGCCACCATCGTGTCGGCAGAATTCGAAGGCAAGCGCGCGATCCAGCGCCATCAGCGGGTGTATGCCACGCTCGGTGAGAAAATACGCACCGACGAGGTCCATGCCTTGTCGATGAAGACTTTCACACCCGCGGAGTGGGCTGCCCAGCCGCGCTGAGCCCCGGCTGCCGCCACCGGCACCCCGGAGCGACCTTCACGCCCTCTGACCCTTTCAATCCCTGATGGACAAACTCCTCATCCGTGGCGGCCGTTCCCTGAATGGTGAAGCCCTTGTTTCCGGCGCCAAGAACGCGGCTCTGCCCGAGCTGTGTGCCGCCCTGCTGACCGAGGAGCCTGTCACCCTGGACAACGTGCCCCGCCTGCAGGACGTGGCCACCATGCTCAAGCTGATCCGCCACATGGGGGTGCAGGCCGAGCAGGGCGAGGAGGGCACCGTTCGCCTGGATGCGTCCGCGCTCACGCAGCTTGAAGCCCCCTACGAACTGGTCAAGACCATGCGCGCCTCGGTGCTGGCGCTGGGGCCTTTGCTGGCCCGTTTCGGTCGGGCCCGGGTGTCCTTGCCCGGGGGCTGTGCGATCGGCTCGCGTCCGGTGGACCAGCACATCAAGGGCCTGCAGGCCATGGGGGCCGACATCCAGGTCGAGCATGGCTACATGGTGGCCAGCCTGCCTGCGGGGCAGACCCGTCTGAAGGGCGCTCGCATCACCACCGACATGGTGACCGTCACCGGCACCGAGAATTTCCTCATGGCCGCCAGCCTGGCCGAGGGCGAGACGGTGCTTGAAAACGCCGCCCAGGAGCCCGAAATCCAGGACCTGGCCGAGATGCTGATCGCCATGGGTGCCCGCATCGAAGGCCACGGCAGCAGCCGCATCAGCATCCAGGGTGTGCCGCGCCTGCACGGCGCACGCCACGCGGTGGTGGCCGATCGCATCGAAGCCGGCACGTTCTTGTGCGCCGTGGCGGCCACGGGCGGCGACGTGTTCCTGCGCCATGGCCGGGCCGAACACCTCGATGCGGTGATCGAAAAGCTGATCCAGGCCGGGGCCACGGTCACGGCGCACGAGGGCGGCATCCGCATCCAGGCCCCCGGGCCGGCCGCCAGCTACTGCAAGGCGCAGAGCTTTCGCACCACCGAATACCCGGGCTTCCCGACCGACATGCAGGCCCAGTTCATGGCGCTCAACTGCGTCTCGGGCGGTGTGTCGACGGTGACCGAGACGATTTTTGAGAACCGCTTCATGCACGTGGACGAACTGGTCCGCCTGGGCGCCCGCATCCAGACCGACGGCAAGCTGGCGATCATCGAGGGCGTGCCGCGCCTGTCCGGCGCCCAGGTCATGGCCACCGACCTGCGCGCCTCGGCCAGCCTGGTGATCGCCGGCCTGGTGGCCGAGGGCGAGACCGTGGTGGACCGCATCTACCACCTGGACCGTGGCTACGATCGCATGGAAGAAAAACTGCGCGGCCTGGGTGCCGACATCGAACGAATCCGCTGACCCCGGGAAAGACCAGACACATGATTACGCTCGCCCTCTCCAAAGGCCGCATCTTTGACGAAACCCTGCCGCTGCTGGCAGCCGCCGGCATCGAGGTCACTGAAGACCCCGAAAAATCGCGCAAGCTCATCCTGCCCACCAACCAGCCCGATGTGCGCGTGGTGTTGGTGCGCGCCACCGACGTGCCCACCTATGTGGAATACGGTGGCGCCGACCTGGGCGTGACCGGCAAGGACACCCTCATCGAGCATGGCGGCCAGGGCCTTTACCAGCCGCTGGACCTGCGCATCGCGCGCTGCCGCATGAGTGTGGCCGTGCGGGCCGATTTCGATTACGCGGGCGTCGTCAAGCAGGGCTCGCGCCTGCGTGTGGCCACCAAGTACACCTCGATCGCCCGTGATTTCTTTGCCACCAAGGGCGTGCACGTCGATCTGATCAAGCTCTACGGCAGCATGGAGCTGGCGCCGCTGACGGGCCTGGCCGACGCCATTGTCGACCTGGTGTCCACCGGCAGCACGCTCAAAGCCAACCACCTGGTGGAGGTGGAACGCATCATGGACATCAGCTCGCGTCTGGTGGTGAACCAGGCCGCGCTCAAGCTCAAGCAAGCCCCCATCCGCCGCATCATCGACGCCTTTGCCGGCGCCGTGAAAGCCGACTGACCCCTTGAAGAAGAACCCCTCGCCCCGGAGCCCCTCGCCATGACCCTGCAAGCCGCCCCCCTTCGCCTGTCGACCGAATCGGCCACCTTCGAGGCCGACTTCAAGGCCCGCTTGCACTGGTCTGCCGACACCGACGCGGCCATCGAGCAGCGCGTGGCCGACATCCTGGCCGACGTGCAGCAGCGCGGGGATGCCGCCGTGATCGAGTACACCCAGCGCTTTGACGGCCTGAGCGTGGCGAGCATGGCGGCCCTGGAGCTGACCCAGGCTGAACTGAAAGCTGCTTTCGACGGCCTGCCCGAAGTCCAGCGCCAGGCGCTGGAGCAGGCGGCCCGCCGGGTGCGCAGCTACCACGAGGCGCAGAAGAAGGCCTCGGGCGAGAGCTGGAGCTACCGCGACGAGGACGGCACCCTGCTGGGCCAGAAGGTCACGCCGCTGGACCGCGTGGGCATCTATGTGCCCGGCGGCAAGGCCGCCTACCCCTCCAGCGTGCTGATGAATGCCATCCCGGCCCACGTGGCCGGGGTGGGCGAGATCATCATGGTGGTGCCCACGCCCAAGGGCGAGAAGAACCCCCTGGTGCTGGCGGCCGCCTATGTGGCCGGCGTGAGCCGGGCCTTCACCATCGGCGGCGCCCAGGCCGTGGCGGCCCTGGCCTATGGCACGGCCACGGTGCCCAAGGTCGACAAGATCACCGGCCCGGGCAATGCCTACGTGGCCAGCGCCAAGAAGCGGGTGTTCGGCACCGTGGGCATCGACATGATTGCCGGCCCCAGCGAGATCCTGGTGCTGGCCGACGGCAGCACGCCGGCCGACTGGGTGGCCATGGACCTGTTCAGCCAGGCCGAGCACGACGAGCTGGCGCAAAGCATCCTGCTGTGCCCTGACGCCGCCTACATCGAGGCGGTGCAGCGCGAGATCGATCGCCTGCTGCCCACCATGCCGCGGGCCGCGATCATTGCCAAGTCCTTGAGCGACCGGGGTGCCCTGATCCAGACCCGCAGCATGGAAGAGGCCTGCGCCATCAGCAACCGCATCGCGCCCGAGCACCTGGAGGTCTCCAGCAACGACCCGCACCGCTGGGAGCCCTTGCTCAAGCACGCTGGTGCCATCTTCCTGGGCGCCTTCACCAGCGAGTCGCTGGGCGACTACTGCGCCGGGCCGAACCACGTGCTGCCCACCAGTGGCACGGCACGCTTCAGCTCGCCGCTGGGTGTGTATGACTTCCAGAAGCGCAGCAGCCTGATCGAGGTGAGCGAAGCCGGTGCCCAGACCCTGGGCCTGATCGCCGCCGAGCTGGCCTATGGCGAAGGGCTGCAGGCCCATGCCCAGGCCGCCGAGATGCGCCTCAAAACTCCTCGAGCCTGACCCCATGACTGCCACCACGCCCACCCTCGTTCGCGCCCTGGCCAACATCCGTCAGGACGTGCAGTCCATGCATGCCTATGCGGTGCAGGACGCGCGCGGCCAGCTCAAGCTGGACGCCATGGAGAACCCCTTCACCCTGCCCGCACCGCTGCAGGCCGCCCTGGGGCAGCGCCTGGGCAGCCTGGCCATCAACCGGTACCCGGGCGAGCGCGTGAACGACCTCAAGGACGCGCTGGCCCGCCACGTGGACCTGCCCGAAGGGCACGCCCTGATGCTGGGCAATGGCTCGGACGAGCTGATCTCGCTGCTCGCCCTGGCCTGCGATGTGCCGGGTGCGACCATTCTGGCGCCCTTGCCGGGCTTCGTCATGTACGCCATGAGTGCTCAGCTGCAAGGGCTGCGTTTTGTCGGCGTGCCGCTGACGGCCGATTTCGAGCTCGATGAAGCCGCCCTGCTGGCCGCCATCGCCGAGCACCGACCGGCCATCACCTACCTGGCCTACCCCAACAACCCCACGGCCAACCTCTGGAGCGCTGAAACCATCCGTCGCCTGATTGCTGCGGTGGGCGAGCAGGGCGGCCTGGTGGTCATGGACGAGGCCTATCAGCCCTTTGCCAGCCACAGCTGGCTCAGCGAGATCACGGCCCACCCCGAGGCCAATGCCCATGTGCTGCTGATGCGCACCCTGAGCAAGTTCGGGCTGGCCGGCATCCGCCTGGGTTACATGCTGGGGCGCTCTGAGCTGATCGCGGAAATCGACAAGGTTCGGCCGCCTTACAACATCAGCGTGCTCAACTGTGAGTGCGCCTTGTTCGCGCTGGAGCATGCCGAGGTCTTTGCCGAGCAGGCGGCCACGCTGCGCCGTGAGCGCGGCCTGTTGCTGGCGGCCTTGCGTGCCTTGCCCGGCGTGCGGGCCTGGGACAGCGATGCCAACATGATCCTGGTGCGGGTACCCGACGCGGGCAAAACCTTCGAAGGCATGCGGTCCCTCGGCGTGCTGATCAAGAACGTTTCTAAAATGCATCCTTTGCTGGCCAACTGCCTGCGCCTGACGGTCGGCTCTGCCGACGACAACGCACGCATGCTGTCGGCTTTCCAGGCCTCTCTATGACCTCCTCCGCACTTGTTCCTGCCGCCTCCTGCGAGCGCACCGCCGAAGTCACCCGCAACACCGCCGAGACGCGCATTCGTGCGCGCGTCAACCTGGACGGTTCGGGGCTGTCCAAGCTCAACACCGGCATCGGCTTTTTTGACCACATGCTCGACCAGATCGCCCGCCATGGGCTGATCGACCTCGACATCGATTGCGGTGGCGATCTGCACATCGACGGCCACCACACCGTCGAAGACGTGGGCATCACCCTGGGGCAGGCCTTTGCCCGCGCCGTGGGCGACAAGAAGGGCATCCGCCGCTATGGCCATGCCTATGTACCCCTGGATGAGGCCTTGTCCCGCGTGGTGGTCGACTTCTCAGGGCGGCCCGGCCTGCACATGGACGTGAAGTTCACCAGTGGCATGATCGGTGCTTTCGATACGCAACTGGCTTTCGAGTTTTTCCAGGGCTTTGTCAACCATGCCGGCGTGACCCTGCACATCGACAACCTCAAGGGTGTCAACGCTCACCACCAATGCGAAACCATCTTCAAGGCGTTTGCCCGGGCGGTGCGCTCGGCACTTGAGCTGGACCCGCGCTCGGCAGGTGTGATCCCGTCCACCAAGGGTTCGCTCTGATGTGATGACCCGGCTGCAGGCACACACTGCCGCGGCCATCTCCTTGTCAAAGAAATTGAGTCATGAATCCAGTCGCTAATACCGTGGCCGTCGTCGACTACGGCATGGGCAATCTCCGCTCGGTGTCGCAGGCCGTTCAGGCTGCGGCCGACCGTGCGGGCGTGAAGGTGATCATCACCTCGCGCCCCGAAGAGGTGCGCGCTGCCACCCGCGTGGTGCTGCCCGGACAGGGCGCCATGCCCGACTGCATGCGTGAGCTGCGCGAATCGGGCCTGCTCGAGTCCGTGCTGGAGGCGGCCGCCACCAAGCCGCTGTTCGGCGTGTGCGTGGGCATGCAGATGCTGCTCGACCACAGCGCCGAGGGCGACACGCCCGGTCTGGGGCTGATCCACGGCGAAGTGGTCAAATTCGACCTCGCTGGCCGTCTGCAACCCGATGGCAGCCGCTTCAAGGTGCCCCAGATGGGCTGGAACCAGGTGGCCCAGACCCAGCCTCACGTGCTGTGGGCCGACGTGCCCGACAACAGTTATTTCTATTTCGTGCACAGTTTCTATGCGCGTCCGTCCGACGGGCGCCACAGTGTGGGCGAAGCAGACTACGGCGGGCGCTTTACCGCAGCCATTGCCCGCGATAATATTTTTGCGACCCAGTTCCACCCCGAAAAGAGCGCGAGCCACGGCCTGACGCTCTACCACAACTTCCTTCACTGGAATCCCTGACCTTTCCGCTGCACCATTCGCTGCTCACAGCACCATGCAACTCATTCCCGCGATCGATCTCAAAGACGGCCACTGCGTGCGCCTCAAGCAAGGTGACATGGACCAGGCCACCACCTTTGGTGAAGACCCTGCCGCCATGGCCCTGAACTGGGTCAACAAGGGCGCCCGCCGCCTCCACCTGGTCGACCTCAATGGCGCCTTTGCCGGCAAGCCCCAGAATTATTCGGCCATCAAGTCCATCCTCAAGGCGGTGGGTGACGACATTCCGGTGCAACTGGGTGGTGGCATCCGCGATCTGGACACCATCGAGAAGTACATCGACGGCGGTCTGCGCTACGTGATCATCGGCACGGCGGCCGTGAAGAACCCCGGCTTCCTGAAAGACGCCTGCACCGCGTTTGGCGGCCACATCATCGTGGGCCTGGACGCCAAGGACGGCAAGGTGGCCACCGATGGCTGGAGCAAGCTCACCGGCCACGAAGTGGTCGACCTGGCCAAGAAGTTCGAAGATTGGGGCGTCGAGTCCATCATCTACACCGACATCGGGCGCGATGGCATGCTCTCCGGCATCAACATCGACGCCACCGTCAAGCTGGCGCAGGCCCTGACCATTCCGGTCATTGCTTCGGGTGGTCTGTCCAACATGGCCGACATCGAGCAGTTGTGCGCGGTCGAGGACGAAGGCATCGAGGGCGTGATCTGTGGTCGTGCCGTCTATTCGGGTGACCTCGACTTTGCCGCCGCCCAGGCGCGTGCCGACGAACTGAACGGGCGCGGCTGATGCTGGCCAAGCGCATCATCCCCTGTCTGGACGTGACCGGTGGCCGGGTCGTCAAAGGCGTCAATTTCGTCGAACTGCGCGATGCGGGCGATCCGGTGGAGATCGCAGCCCGCTACAACGAGCAAGGCGCCGACGAACTGACCTTTCTGGACATCACCGCCACCAGCGATGGTCGCGATCTGATTCTCCACATCATCGAGGCCGTGGCCTCCCAGGTGTTCATTCCCCTCACGGTGGGGGGCGGCGTGCGCACGGTGGAAGATGTGCGCCGCCTGCTCAACGCGGGCGCCGACAAGACCAGCTTCAACTCGGCGGCCATTGCCAACCCACAAGTCATCAGCGACGCCTCGGCCCGCTACGGCGCGCAGTGCATCGTGGTGGCCATTGATGCCAAGCGCCGCCATGGCGACGACCTGTTGGCGCGCGGCGAGGGCTGGGACGTCTACAGCCATGGCGGTCGCAAGAACACCGGCCTCGATGCCGTGGCCTGGGCCAGCGAAATGGCCCGCCGCGGTGCGGGCGAGATCCTGCTCACCAGCATGGACCGTGATGGCACCAAGGCGGGTTTCGACCTGGCTCTCACCCGTGCCGTCGCCGATGCGGTCAGCGTGCCTGTCATCGCCTCGGGTGGCGTGGGCAACCTCGATCACCTGGCCGATGGCGTGCAGCAGGGCGGCGCCGATGCGGTGCTCGCGGCCAGCATCTTCCACTATGGTGAGTACACGGTCGCCCAGGCCAAGGCGCGCATGGCTGAGCGCGGCATTCCCGTGCGCCTCTGAGGCTGTCTGCGGTCTCAACCACCGGCCCACCGCCCGCACCTGGGGGTGGGCATTTCCAAATCACCGACAATGGACCCCATGAACTGGTTAGATGAAGTCAAATGGGATGCCCAGGGCCTGGTGCCCGTGATCGCCCAGGAGCAAGGCAGCAACGATGTGCTGATGTTTGCCTGGATGAACCGCGAAGCCCTGCAGAAGACGGCTGAGCTGGGTCGGGCGGTGTATTACAGCCGCTCGCGCCAGCGCCTGTGGTTCAAGGGCGAAGAGTCGGGCCATGTGCAGACCGTGCATGACATCCGCCTGGATTGCGACAACGATGTGGTGCTGCTGAAGGTCACGCAACAAGGCCATGAGCCCGGCATTGCGTGCCACACCGGGCGGCACAGCTGTTTCTTCCAGCAATACGATGCCGACAAGGCGGGCTGGACGGCGGTTGATCCGGTGCTGAAAGCCCCTGAATCCATTTACAAGTGACGTGCGTACCCATGAGTTCCAATGATTCCCTGGCTCGTCTGGCCGCGGTGATTGAAAGCCGCAAGCCCGCCCATGGCGGCGACCCGGACAAAAGCTATGTGGCGCGCCTGCTGCACAAGGGGCCTGACGCCTTCCTGAAGAAGATCGGCGAAGAGGCGACCGAGACCGTCATGGCTGCCAAGGACGCAGACCACGGTGGTGACCGCAGCAAGATCGTCTACGAAGTGGCCGATCTGTGGTTTCACTCGATGATCGCGCTGGCCCACTATGGCCTGTCGCCACTGGATGTGATTGCCGAGCTGGAGCGCCGTGAAGGCACCAGTGGCATCGAGGAAAAGGCGCTGCGCAAGGTGCAGTCCCGTGAGGCCGGCCAGGTCTGAACCTGGCGGGTGGGACGTGCCCTCGGCCTGGCCCTGGCCATGAATGTGTTCCCGCTCTCGGCCAAGGAGGCTGTGGAGCTGATTTTTGGGGCGGTTGTCGTGTTGCCTGGTCATCCATCAGGTCATGGTGCCTCCCAGCAACCCATGGAGTGCTCGGATGTCGGTGGATGCCAACTGCATTTTCTGCAAGATCGTTGCGGGTCAGATCCCGTCGCGCAAGGTTTTCGAGGATGAAGACCTGTTTGCCTTTCATGACATTGCGCCCTGGGCGCCTGTGCATTTTTTGATCATCCCGAAGTTGCACATTCCGTCGATGGCCCATGTGGGCGCGGAACATGCTTCTTTGCTTGGCAAGATCATGACGCTGGCACCCCAACTGGCCTTGGAGCAGGGCTGCAACCCTTATCCTCAGGGTGGGTTCCGCATCGTGACCAACACAGGTGCCGAGGGTGGGCAGGAGGTGCATCATCTCCATGTCCATGTCATGGGTGGTCCGCGGCCTTGGCTGCGGGGGTGATACTTGAGCCCCTGCGCCCAGTGGGCGGCCATCGGCGTCTAAAATCCAGTCAATTCTTCAGGAGAAATCCATGGGTTCGTTTTCTATTTGGCACTGGTTGATCGTGCTGTTGATCGTGGTGATGGTGTTCGGCACCAAGAAGCTCAAGAACATCGGCTCTGATCTGGGGGGCGCCGTGAAGGGCTTCAAGGATGGCATGAAGGAGGGTGGCACCACCGATGCGGCCCAGCCCGCCTCCGCCGCTCCGGCCGCCCAAGTGGCCCAAGGCGCTGCTGAGAAGACCACGATCGACGTTGAAGCCAAGACCAAGTCCTGAGTTTCAAGTGCTTGCCCGGGGCTGTTCCCGGACCTTCCGGCGGGCTGTGTCAGCCCCTGCCGGCCTTGGGCGCTAGCGCTTTTTAATGGACAGATCCCTTCATGATTGACCTTGGCATTTCCAAAATGGCGCTGATCGGCGCGGTGGCTTTGATCGTCATCGGCCCCGAGAAGCTGCCGCGCGTGGCGCGCACTGTGGGCACACTGCTGGGCAAGGCCCAGCGTTATGTGAACGACGTCAAGGCCGAGGTCAACCGTTCGATGGAGCTCGACGAGCTTCGCAAGATGAAGGACACCGTCGAGAGCGCTGCGCGGGATGTGGAGAGTACGATCCACACCAGCACGCGCGAGTTCGAGGAAAGCTGGCGCGAAACCACCGATGCCGCCCTTGAGAGTTCAGTGGAGCCGGCGGCCCCGGTGTACCGGCATCCTGGCAAGAACTGGCGCCTCAAGCGCGGTGCCACGCCGCAGTGGTACAAGGCGCGCAGCGGCGTGCGTACCAAGGCCTTGTCAGGGGCAGCCCGGGTGGCCCGGTACCGGCCGCGCAAGTTCAATTGATCCCGTGCCGGCAAACCTGACCGGTGCATTCAATCTTCTGCTCGGCCCGCTTCACGGTCCGGGAGTCCTTCTCCCTATCACCACCCACCATGTCCGAATCCCCCCAACAAGATGACGAGCTGGCTGGCACCGAGCAGCCCTTTGTGCAGCACCTGATGGAGTTGCGCGATCGCCTGGTGCGCGCCCTGATCGCTGTCGGCGTGGTTGCGCTGGCGCTGGCGTTCTACCCCGGTGCCGGCGAGCTTTACGACCTGCTGGCGGCGCCGCTGGTGGCCTATCTGCCCAAGGGGGCCACCCTGATCGCCACCAACGTGGTGTCGCCTTTCGTGGTGCCGATCAAGATCCTGTTCATGGCGGCCTTTCTGATCGCGCTGCCCTATGTGCTTTACCAGGTCTGGGCCTTTGTGGCGCCGGGGCTGTACTCGCACGAGAAGAAGCTGGTCTTGCCCCTGGTCATTTCCAGCACGGTGCTGTTTCTGGTCGGGGTGGCTTTTTGCTACTTCTTCGTGTTTGGCAAGGTGTTCGCCTTCATCCAGGGCTTTGCGCCGAAATCGATCACGGCCGCACCTGACATCGAGGAGTACCTGAGCTTTGTGCTGGGCATGTTCCTGGCCTTCGGTCTGGCCTTTGAGGTGCCCGTGGCGGTGATTCTGCTGGTTCGCATGGGTGTGGTCACCACCGCGCAGTTGCGCCAGTACCGCGGCTACTTCTGGGTGGCCGCTGCCGTGGGCACGGCCTTGGTGACGCCACCGGATGCGGGCTCGATGCTGATCCTGCTCGGCGTGGTCGGCGGTCTTTACGAGGTGGGCATTCTGGCGGCTCAGGCTTTTGTGCGGGCCACCAAGGCTCCGGAGTCTGAAGACGAAGCGGCTGCCTCCGGGGGCACATGATCCGAGGCCGGGTTGGCGGTTGGTAGCCAGTCAATGAACAGGGGCCGATAGCGGCCCCTTTCTTTTTGTCGGTTCGTGTCGCCAATCAGCCTGGGGATTCAACGCCGGGCCGTGGGGTGGGCCTTGGGGCGCACACCGGGGGTCACCTCGGCTTGCAGCGTTTTGCCCTGGCGCAGCAGGCTGAAGGGCGCCGCCTGCCCTGGTGTGAGCCCTGAGACGCGGGAGAGCAGTTCAGGCACGCTGTGCACGGCCTGGCCGGCCACCTGAACGATCACATCGCCCGGCCGGATGCCAGCCTGGGCCGCGGGCCCGTTTTGCAGCACGCCGGTGATGATCACGCCTGGCACGGGTTGGATGCCGAAGGTTTCGGCCAACTCGGCCGACAGCTCGTTGGGCTCCACCCCGATCCAGCCCCGCGTGACACGCCCATCCTTGACGATGCTGTCGAGCACCTGGCGGGCGGTGGAGACGGGAATGGCAAAGCCGATGCCCATGCTGCCGCCGGAGCGCGAGTAGATGGCCGTGTTGATGCCCAGCAGATTGCCGTTCACATCGACAAGCGCGCCACCCGAGTTGCCGGGGTTGATGGCGGCATCGGTCTGGATGAAGTTTTCGAAGGTGTTGATGCCCAGCTGATTGCGGCCCAGTGCGCTCACGATGCCGCTGGTCACGGTCTGCCCGACGCCGAAGGGATTGCCGATGGCCAGCACCTGGTCGCCGACCTGCAGCGTGTCGGAGTTGCCCAGTACGATCGCCGGCAGCCTGTCGACGTCGATCTTCAGCACCGCCAGGTCGGTGTCAGGGTCGGTGCCGATCACCCGTGCCTGTGTGGTGCGGCTGTCGTTGAGGGTGACCTCGATTTCGTCGGCCGATTCGACCACATGGTTGTTGGTGAGGATGTAGCCCTCGGCGCTGACGATCACGCCGCTCCCCAGTCCGCTCTGTTGTTGGGGCGCGCCCTGGTTACCGAAAAAGAACTGATGCCAGGGGTCGCTGTTGCGAGGCTGTCGGCTGATCTTGCTGGTGTTGATGCTGACCACCGCCGGCGAGGCCTTGCGGGCGGCGCCACTGAGGCTGCCCGGTGATGTGCTGCCGGCCGGGGTGGGCGGGGCCTCCAGCAAGGCGACGCCCATGCTGCCCATGCGCAGGGCGTTTCGGTTCACCCACTGGGGTTGGAGTGTGGCCACCACAAAATAGGCGGCCAGCACCACGGTGACGGTTTGGGAAAAGAGCTGCCAGATGCGCTTCATGAAAGGGGCTTGGTGGGTGTCGACCGGGGCCCGCCAGATCAAGCTGGCATGGGCGGGTTCCGGCTTGGCCGGTGGTGGTAGATGGCTATTGTCACTCAAGCGGCGGGCGGCAGGAGGGGCTGCAACTGAGACAATCCGGGGTATGAGCACTGACCGACACACCTTGCTGCAGGCCTGCGACGCCTTGCTGCAGCCCGAGCGTTTCAAGGACTACGGCCCCAATGGCCTGCAGGTGGAGGGGCGCCTGCAGGTGCGGCGGCTGGTGTCCGGGGTCACGGCCAGCCTGGCCCTCATCGAGGCCGCCATCGCCGCGGGCGCAGACGCCATCCTGGTGCACCATGGTCTGTTCTGGCGTGGGCAGGACGGTCGGGTCACGGGTTGGATGAAGCAGCGACTGCAGCGGCTGCTGGCGCATGACATCAGCCTGCTCGCCTACCACCTGCCACTGGATGCCCACCCGGAGTGGGGCAACAACGCCCAACTGGGGCGGGTGCTGGGTTTTGAGGGGGGTGCCCCTTGCTTCGGTGAGCAGAATCTGGGGTGGATGGCGCCGCTGGAGGGGCTGGATGTGCCCGCCCTGGCCCAGCGGGTGGAAGCCGCGCTGGGGCGCTCCGTGACCTCGGTGCCGGGCGATGGTCGCGCGTTGAGGCGGGTGGCCTGGTGCACCGGTGGGGCGCAGGGCTATTTCGAGGCCGCCATTGCCGCCGGGGCCGATGCCTTCATCACGGGGGAGATTTCCGAGCCGCAGGCGCATTACGCACGAGAGATGGGGGTCGCCTTCCTGGCGGCCGGTCACCATGCCACCGAGCGCTATGGTGCCCCGGCGCTGGCAGGGGAGGTGGCCCGCCAGCTGGGTGTTCCGCACGAGTTCATCGACATTGACAACCCCGCCTGAAAGACGCCTGCACATGTCTGACTTGCTCCATACCGCAGCCGCCGGTGCTGCCTCTGGTTCCTGGCTGGCCCTGACGCAGGGCGATCCGGCCGGTATCGGCCCCGAGACCATCGTGAAGGCGTTCTGGAGCGAGCCCGAGCTCATGGCTGGCGTGTTGGTGGTGGGGCAGCCCGAGGTGCTGCGCCGTGCCGCCCGCGTGGTGCAGCAGGCGCAGGGTGGCGGGCAGTTGCCGCTGCCGGTGGTGGTGCTCACCGAGCCTGCCGATCTGGCCTCGTGTCCGCCGCGCTGCCTGCCCGTCCTGGATCCAGGCACAGCCATGCCGAACGGCCTGCCGGAATGGGGCCAGGTCAGCGCCCAGGCAGGGCGTCAGGCGGCCGATGCGGTGCTATGGGCTGCGAGGGCGGCATTGCGAGGGCAGGTGGCCGCGTTGGTGACCGCACCGCTGCACAAAGAGGCGCTGCATGCCGCCGGTGTGGCGTTTCCGGGGCATACGGAGCTGTTGCAGGCCGAGGCTGCGGCACACGCAGGGGTGGGGTTGGAGGCCATGCCGGTTCGCATGATGCTGGCCAACCAGGAGTTGCGGACGGTGCTGGTGAGCATTCATGTGTCGCTGCGTCAGGCCATCGAGGCCGTGACCTACGACAACGTGTTGGACACCTTGCGCATCACCCAGGACTCATTGCTGCGCGTGCTGGGGCGGCCTCCCCGCATCGCGGTGGCGGGCTTGAACCCGCATGCGGGGGAGGGTGGCTTGTTCGGCCGTGAGGAGCTGGACATCATCGAGCCGGCCGTGCAGGCGGCTCGGGCCCTGGGGGCGCAGGTGACGGGGCCGGTGGCGCCAGACACGGTGTACATGCGAGCCCGGCGAGGCGAGTTCGATGTGGTGGTGGCGATGTACCACGATCAGGGCTTGATACCGGTCAAGTACCTGGGGGTGGAAGAGGGGGTCAACGTGACGCTGGGCCTGCCCCTGGTGCGCACCAGCCCCGACCATGGCACGGCATTCGACATTGCCGGCACGGGGCAGGCCGACCCGGCCAGCCTGATCGAGGCGCTGCGCATGGCCAGGCGCCTGATCCACGCCTGAGCCGACAGCCTCGCCCTGTGTTGCGTGGCTGCTTACTTGCGCAGGCTGTCGCGAATTTCGCGCAGCAACACAATATCCTCGGCTGGCGCTGCAGGTGCGGCTTCGACGGGCGCTTCGGCCGGTGTTTCTCGCTTGAGGCGGTTGATTTGTTTGACCATCATGAAAATGATGAAAGCCAGGATCACGAAATTCACCGCCACGGTGATGAAATGCCCGTACGCAAACACCGGCACACCGGCTTTCTTGAGGCCTTCCAGTGTGTCGGCAGTGCCTGCCGGAATTTGACCCAGGGCAATATAGAGATTCGAAAAATCCAGTTTGCCAAACACCAGTCCCACCACCGGCATGATCAGATCGGCCACCACGGAGTCGACGATCTTTCCGAAGGCGCCGCCGATGATCACGCCGACAGCCAAATCAATCACATTGCCTTTGATGGCGAATTCTTTGAATTCCTTGACGATGCTCATGGAAAGTTTCCTTTGTTTGCTTTGTATGAATGGTTTTGCCGTGATCGGCCGAGTATCAATTCTGCACAGTCTTTACGATAAGCAAGGGGTAATCCAAGGGTTTGCCCTGATTTCTCGGTATTTATGCACATTCGCAGGGGCCGAGCACTCGGGAAAAGCGCGTTGAATTTACAAGAGGCCCTCCGGTACAATCGGCGGTTGACCCAAATAAGCGATGTTCATCGAGGAACAACCCCATGAGTGACACCCCAGTCGACACCCAGCGGATCGACTCCAGCAAGAGGACGTGGCTGATCGCCTCAACCTGTGCTGGTGCTGTGGGCGGCGTTGCAACCGCCGTTCCCTTCGTGAGTACTTTGTCTCCTTCCGAAAAGGCCAAGGCGGCGGGTGCCGCTGTGGAGGTGGATATTTCCAACCTCAAGCCCGGCGAGAAGATGACGGCCGAGTGGCGGGGCAAGCCCGTGTGGATTGTGAAGCGCACGCCGGAGATGGTGGCCGAGCTTCCCAAGCTCGATGGCCAACTGGCCGACCCCAAGTCGGAACGGCATCCGGAGGAGTTCACGCCCGAGTACGCACGCAACACCAATCGCTCGATCAAGCCCGAAGTGCTGGTGGTGGTGGGCATCTGCACCCACCTTGGCTGCTCGCCGTCTGACAAGTTCACCCCGGGTCCGCAGCCCTCGCTGCCGGACAACTGGGAGGGCGGTTTCCTGTGCCCTTGCCACGGCTCCACCTTTGACCTGGCCGGGCGTGTGTTCAAGAACAAGCCGGCGCCGGACAACCTGCCGGTGCCTCCCCACATGTACCTGTCCGATACGCGCCTGCTGATCGGTGAAGACAAGAAGGCTTGAGGGAACACATCATGGCTGAATTCAAGGAAATCTCCCCCAATGCCCCGGCTGGCGAAAAGCTGCTGAACTGGGTGGACAACCGCTTCCCCGCGTCCAAGCTGTACAAGGAGCACCTCTCCGAGTACTACGCACCCAAGAACTTCAACTTCTGGTACTTCTTTGGCTCGCTGGCCATGCTGGTGCTGGTGATCCAAATCGTGACCGGCATCTTCCTGGTCATGCATTACAAGCCGGATGCCACGCTGGCGTTTGCCTCGGTCGAGTACATCATGCGTGATGTGCCCTGGGGCTGGTTGGTGCGCTACATGCACTCCACCGGTGCTTCGGCATTCTTCATCGTGGTCTACCTCCACATGTTCCGAGGGCTGCTGTATGGGTCTTACCGCAAGCCGCGTGAACTGGTCTGGATCTTTGGTTGCGCCATCTTCCTGTGCCTGATGGCCGAGGCCTTCATGGGCTACCTGCTGCCCTGGGGTCAGATGTCGTACTGGGGTGCTCAGGTGATCGTGAACCTGTTCTCCGCCATTCCATTCGTCGGCCCCGATCTGGCCCTGCTGATCCGCGGTGACTATGTGGTGTCCGATGCCACGCTGAACCGCTTCTTCAGCTTCCACGTGATCGCCGTGCCGCTGGTGCTGCTGGGTTTGGTGGCTGCGCACATCATCGCCTTGCACGAAGTGGGTTCGAACAACCCCGATGGCGTTGAAATCAAGGGCCCCAAGGCGCCGCGCGATGCCAATGGTCACCCCTTGGACGGCATTCCGTTTCATCCGTACTACACCGTTCACGACATCCTGGGCGTGAGTGTGTTCCTGATGGTGTTCACGGCTGTGATCTTCTTCGCCCCTGAAGCAGGTGGGTACTTCCTCGAGTACAACAACTTCATCCCGGCCGATCCGTTCAAGACGCCGAACCACATCGCTCCGGTCTGGTACTTCACGCCTTTCTATTCGATGCTGCGTGCCATCACGGGTGAAATGATGTATGCGCTGATCGCATGTGTGGCCGCCGGTGCCTTCTTTGGTGCCGTCAAGTCCAAGCTGCCAGCTTTCCTGAAGGCGGGTGTCGTGGGCGCCGCTGTGGTGGTCATCGCCCTGATGCTGTCCATCGATGCCAAGTTCTGGGGCGTGGTGGTCATGGGTGGCGCTGTGGTCATTCTGTTCTTCCTGCCTTGGCTGGATCAGAGCCCTGTGAAGTCCATCCGCTACCGTCCGAGCTGGCACAAGTACCTGTACGCCGTCTTTGTGGTGGTGTTCGTGGTGTTGGCCTACCTGGGCGTTCAACCGCCGTCGCCGATTGGTGAGCGCGTGTCCCAAGTGGGTACCCTGTTCTACTTCGGCTTCTTCCTGCTGATGCCCTGGTGGAGTCAGATCGGTGAAACCAAGCCGGTTCCTGATCGCGTGACCTTTGCTGCCCATTGATTTGCTGGAGAGAAAAACAATGAAAAAGCTTGCAAACCTGGGTTTCGCCCGTCACCTGATCGTTGGCTTGGTCATGGCTGTTGGCCTGGTCGCTGGCGCGCAGGCCAACGAGGGTGGTGTGGCTTGGGACAAGGCGCCCAACAAGACCAACGATCTGGCTGCCCTGCAAAATGGCGCCAAGATCTTCGTCAACTACTGCCTGAACTGCCACTCGGCGGCATTCATGCGCTTCAACCGCCTGCAGGACATCGGCCTGACTGAGCAGCAGATCAAGGACAACCTTCTGTTCACGACCGAAAAGGTCGGCGACACCATGAAGGCTGCGATCGATCCGAAGCAGGCGAAGGAATGGTTCGGCGCCAACCCGCCCGACCTGACCGTGATTGCCCGGTCGCGCGCCGGTCACGGCGGCACGGGGGCTGACTACCTCTACACCTACATGCGCACGTTCTACCGTGACGAGACCAAGGCCACGGGCTGGAACAACCTGGTCTTCCCGAGTGTTGGCATGCCGCACGTGCTCTGGGAACTGCAGGGTGCGCGCCGTCCGGTTTACGAAGAAACCGAAGAACATGGCCACAAGGTTGAGGTGTTCAAGGGCTGGGAGCAGCTGACTCCGGGTACCATGACGCCCCTGCAATATGATCAGGCCGTGGGGGATCTCGTGGCCTACCTGCAGTGGATGGGTGAGCCAGCGCAAAATACGCGTGTCCGGGTGGGCGTGGGTGTTTTGATCTTCCTGGCTTTCTTTACCTTGATCGCCTGGCGTCTGAACGCTGCTTACTGGAAAGACGTCAAGTAATTCCGTCACCTGCCTGATCGACTGTGTCGATCAGGCCCGCAGAGTGGGTCCGCCTTGGGCGCCCCACTCTTTTTGATTTTGAGGAGCCGTTACCATGATGGTGTTGTACTCGGGGACCACGTGTCCCTTTTCCCACCGCTGCCGCTTTGTCTTGTTTGAAAAAGGCATGGACTTCGAGATTCGCGACGTGGATCTCTACAACAAGCCAGAAGACATCAACGTGATGAACCCGTACGGTCAGGTGCCTATCCTGGTTGAACGTGATCTGATTCTGTACGAATCGAACATCATCAATGAGTACATCGATGAGCGCTTCCCCCACCCTCAACTGATGCCTGGCGACCCGGTGGACCGTGCACGCGTCCGTCTGTTCCTGCTGAATTTCGAGAAGGAACTGTTCGTGCACGTGAGCGCATTGGAGTCGCGTCTGACCAAGGGCAATGAAAAAGCCTTGGAAAAGGCACGGGCGCACATCCGTGACCGCCTCACCCAACTCGCACCGGTGTTCCTGAAGAACAAGTACATGCTGGGCGAGAACTTCTCCATGCTGGATGTGGCCATTGCGCCGCTGCTGTGGCGCCTGGATTACTACGGCATTGAACTGAGCAAGAACGCCGCGCCGCTGCTCAAGTACGCTGAGCGCATCTTCTCGCGCCCGGCCTACATCGAAGCACTCACGCCGTCCGAAAAGGTCATGCGCAAGTAAGCATCCCGTTTGCGAAAGAACGCCATGAATGCCCAGGAGTCTCCATCCACCCGTCCTTACCTGATCCGAGCGCTTTACGAGTGGTGCACGGACAACGGGTTCACGCCCTACGTGGCTGTCGCCGTGGATGAGTCCGTGCAGGTGCCGCGTGAGTTCGTCAAGGACGGTGAGATCGTGCTCAACGTCAGCTACGACGCCACAAGCGGTCTCAACATCGGCAATGATTTCCTCGCATTCAAGGCGCGTTTCGGTGGCGTGCCGCGTGAAATCCTGGTGCCGATCGAACGCGTGATGGCCATCTATGCCCGTGAAAACGGTCAGGGCATGGCTTTCCCGGTCAGCGATGCGGTGTCTGAGCCCAAGGCCGAGTCCAAGCCTGTGCTGCCCGAAGCCTCGTCTGAGGATCGTGTGGTGCAGCTGGTGTCGGTAGAGGATGCTTCAGCGCCGTCTGCCGATACGCCGCCCGAGCCGCCCAAGCCTGCATCGCCTGCGGGTGCAAGGCCGGCATTGAAGCGAATTAAGTAGGCGTTTTTCATGGGTCCCCGGGTTTCTGGCAGTTAGAATCCTGCCCGTACCCTCCGGGGTCAGCCGGTTTAGCTCAGTTGGTAGAGCACCCGCCTTGTAAGCGGTAGGTCGTCAGTTCGAATCCGACAACCGGCACCATCTTCTCTTTTATCGCTCCGCCCATTCAACGGTTCGTTGTTTGAACCTTCAAGCGGATTGCGGTAACCTCCCACCCCCGACTTCGCAAATGCGCCTGCAAGGCAGGCAGCAGTTGCTTGAGCTTGGCCGCGGCCGCGTTGGACTCAACCAGCAGGCACCAGGTCGGCCCATCAATGGGACCGGCTTTGATGGCCGATCTGAGCAAGGGCGGGATCAGGGGTTCGACGGCCTTCAGGCGCAAAGACGAATCCCGCACCAATTCTGACAGTCGAGCCAGCGTGGGTGACTCCATAGACGCCTGGGCGAGGGTCACTGCTTGATGTCGACGGTTCATGTGGGGACCTGGTTTGCTGGAGAGGTACTGAATTGCAACTGATTATCACGGATGCCTGGTTGGCCAAGAGCAGGGCGCTGCACCTCAGTGGCTGGCATTTGCTGGTGGCAACGCTGCTGGCTTCCTTGGCGTTGATGCTGTTTGCCGCGGGGCTTTACCACTGGGTCTTTCTCAAAGGCGCTCGTGAAGGTTGGCCCGTCATCGGTTCGGTGGTCAAGCTGATTGTGAAGGACGAGAACGAGCAGCGTGACCGCTACCTGCGCGAGAACCTGGACGTCATGGCCCGTCGGGTCGGTGAAATGCAGGCCAGGATGATGCAGTTGGAATCCTTGGGGGAGCGCGTTTCCGGTCTTGCCGGTGTGAATGCAGACCTGAAGACGCCGCCGGGCCGTGGCGGTGCCCTGGTGGCCGCACGCCCCCTGTCCTTTGAAGAGCTGCAGGCTACGCTCGATGATCTTGAGCGCGTTGCCGACCAGCGGGTCGACCTCATGACGGTGATTGAATCCCGGCTGTTCGACCAGAAGATCCGCAAGATGATGGTGCCCACCCAAACCCCTGTGCCGGGGCGCCCATTGGGTTCGGGCTTCGGCTGGCGCATCGATCCGATCACGGGCAGTTCGGCCTTGCACACAGGTCAGGACTACCAGGCCGATGTGGGTACATCGATCCTGGCTGCAGCTGGCGGTGTGGTGGTCACCCAGACCTACCACCCCGAGTATGGCCAGATGATCGAGATCGATCACGGAAACGACCTGATCACCCGCTATGCCCATGCCTCCAAGGTGTTCGTTCACAAGGGCGATCTGATCAAGCGTGGCCAGCGCATCGCCGAGGTGGGCACCACCGGGCGCTCCACCGGCCCACACCTGCATTTCGAGTTACTGGTGCAGGGCGTTCCTCAGGATCCGAACCGCTTTCTGCGTGCTGGATCAGGGGCCGCCACCACGCTGGCAGACCGGCGTGGCCCTGTCACGGCGCAGTAGAGGCCAAAAGGTAGAATCTCGTTCTTGTGCCGGTATTCTGGCTTGGTGCGTTGTTGCACGCACGCTTGCAATCCAGGAAGTCGGCTCCACCTGAATTCAGCACTGTTTTAGGGATTTTGGTCGTTCTGTCATGGCGCACAGCAGGCAGAACGGTCTTGTTTTCATGGCCACTAATTTCCTCACCAAAATTTTCGGCAGCCGCAACGATCGGCTTCTGCGTCAGTACCGCAAGACGGTGGATCGCATCAACGCGATGGAGCCTGAGTACGAAAAGTTGTCGGACGAGGCGCTGCGGGCCAAGACTGATGAATTCCGTGAACGGGTGAGCAAGGGAGAAAGCCTTGATGCGCTCCTGCCCGAGGCGTTTGCCGTGGTCCGCGAAGGTTCCAAACGGGTCATGCGGATGCGCCACTTCGATGTGCAGTTGTTGGGCGGCATGGCCCTGCACAACGGCAAGATCGCTGAAATGCGCACCGGTGAGGGCAAGACGCTGACGGCGACCTTGGCGGTCTACCTCAATGCACTGTCCGGCAAGGGCGTGCACGTGGTCACGGTCAACGACTACCTGGCAGGGCGGGACGCGGCCAACATGGGGCGCCTCTACAACTTCCTGGGCATGACCGTGGGGGTCAACCTGCCGCAGATGCCGCGTCCTGAAAAGCAGGCGGCCTATGGTGCCGACATCACTTACGGCACCAACAACGAATACGGCTTTGACTACCTGCGTGACAACATGGTCTATGAGACCACGGATCGCGTGCAACGTGGCCTCAACTACGCCATCGTGGACGAGGTGGACTCGATCCTGATCGATGAAGCGCGCACGCCACTGATCATCAGTGGCCAGGCCGACGATCACACGGCTCAGTACATCGCGATCAACCGTGTAGTGCCCTTGCTGGTCCGCCAGGAAGGCGAGGCCGATCCTCGCACCGGCGAAGGCGTGACCAAGCCCGGTGACTTCACGGTCGACGAAAAGACCCATCAGGTGGTGTTGACCGAGCAAGGCCATGAAAATGCCGAGCGCATTCTGTACAGCGCCGGTCTGCTGCCCGAAGGGGCATCGCTGTACGACCCGGCCAACATCTCGCTGATGCACCACCTGTACGCAGCGCTGCGGGCCAATCATCTCTACCACCGTGACCAGCACTACGTGGTGCAGGACGGTGAGATCGTGATCGTCGATGAGTTCACCGGTCGCCTGATGTCGGGCCGCCGCTGGAGCGATGGCCTGCACCAGGCTGTCGAAGCCAAGGAAGGTGTGGCCATCCAGGCTGAGAACCAGACCCTGGCGTCGATCACCTTCCAGAACTACTTCCGCCTGTACAACAAGTTGTCGGGCATGACGGGTACGGCCGACACCGAGGCCTATGAGTTCCAGGAGATCTATGGTCTGGAGACCACGGTCATCCCACCGAACAAGCCCAGCCGTCGCGATGATCAGCTTGACCGGGTCTACAAGACCACCAAGGAAAAGTACGACGCCGCCGTCAAGGACATCCGCGATTGCTATGAGCGCGGTCAGCCCGTGCTGGTGGGCACCACCTCGATCGAGAATTCCGAGCTGATCTCCCAGTTGCTGGACCGCGAGAAGCTGCCTCACCAGGTGCTCAACGCCAAGCAGCACGCCCGTGAGGCCGACATCGTGGCCCAGGCTGGTCGCTCCAAGATGATCACCATCGCCACCAACATGGCCGGCCGGGGTACTGACATCGTGCTGGGCGGCAACATCGAAGCTGCACTGGCTGAGGTGGAGACTGATGAATCGCTGGATGCGGTGCAGCGCGAACAGAAGATCGCGCAGGTGCGCGAGGCCTGGCAACGTGACCATGAGGCCGTCAAGCAGCAGGGTGGCTTGCGCATCATCGCCACCGAGCGCCATGAGTCGCGCCGCATTGACAACCAGCTGCGCGGCCGTTCGGGCCGTCAGGGTGACCCGGGCTCTTCGCGCTTCTACCTGAGCCTGGACGATCAACTGATGCGCATCTTCGCGGGCGACCGTGTCAAGGCGATCATGGATCGGTTGAAGATGCCTGAAGGTGAGGCCATTGAAGCCGGCATCGTCACCCGCAGCATCGAGTCGGCCCAGCGCAAGGTGGAGGCCCGCAACTTCGACGTCCGCAAGCAATTGCTGGAATACGACGATGTGTCCAATGACCAGCGCAAGGTGATCTACCAGCAGCGCAACGACATCCTGGATGCCGGCAACCTCGATGCTCAGATCGCCAGCCTGCGCGAAGGCTGTTTCGACGATCTGGTCCGGGCCTATGTGCCGGCCGAGTCGGTGGAAGAGCAGTGGAACCTGCCCGGTCTGCAACGTGTCCTGAAAGACGAATGGCAGATCGACGTCGATCTGCAGGCCCTGGTCGAGAAGTCCAGCGCCATCACCGATGACGACATCCTCGAAGCCGTGCAGAAGTCGGCTGGCGAAGTGTTCCAGGCCAAGGTGGATGTGGTGGGCGGCGAGAGCTTCACCCAGTTCGAGCGTGTGGTGCTGTTGCAGACCATCGACAGCCATTGGCGCGAGCATCTGAGCTCTCTGGACCACCTGCGCCAAGGCATCCACCTGCGTGGCTATGCCCAGAAGCAACCCAAGCAAGAGTACAAGCGCGAGGCCTTCGAACTGTTCGGCCAGATGCTGGACTCGGTCAAGAACGAAGTCACCCGCCTGCTGATGACGGTGCGTCTGCAATCTGACGACCAGGTCGGTGAAGCCGCCCAGGCGCTGGAGGCCCGTGCCGAGCACATCTCCAACGTGACCTACACGGCCCCCACCGAGACCGGTGAGGTTGAGACGGTGGCCGACCAGTCCGGGGCCCCCTTGCCCGCCGATGCGCTGCTGCGGGTGGGGCGCAACGATCCTTGCCCCTGTGGCAGTGGCAAGAAATTCAAGCAGTGTCACGGTAAGTTGGCCTGAGCCCTGCACACTCCTGACACGGGCTGCGGCCCGTGTTGTTCATTCGGGGCCCGCTGGCGCATGGCACGCCGCCGCCGGCAAGGGCCTTTATTTTGAAAGTCGACCATGCCCGTTCATCTTTCTGCTCCGCTTCCTCAAGATATTTTTCCGGTTCCCGGCGTGCGCATCGGCGTGGCCGAGGCTGGTGTGCGCAAGGCCAACCGCAAGGACCTCACGGTCTTTTTGCTGGACGAAGGCACCAGCGTGGCCGGTGTGTTCACCCAGAACCGCTTTTGCGCAGCGCCTGTGCAGGTCAGCCGCGAGCATCTGAGCCGCGGTGCTGGCGTGCGCGCCATGGTGATCAACACGGGCAATGCCAACGCCGGCACGGGGGACGATGGTCTGGTGCGTGCCCGCGCCACCTGCATCGCCCTGGCACGCCAACTCACCTTCTCGCCCGAACAGATCCTGCCGTTTTCGACGGGCGTGATCATGGAGCCCCTGCCGGTGGATCGCATCGAGGCTGGGCTGCCCGCCGCGTTGGCCGATGCCCGTGAAGACCACTGGGCGCGTGCCGCCGAAGGCATCATGACCACGGACACCGTGCCCAAGGCCTTCAGCCGACGCATCACCCTGTCGGGTGTGACGGTGACCATCTCCGGCATCAGCAAGGGGGCTGGCATGATCCGCCCCAACATGGCCACCATGCTGGGCTTTCTGGCCACCGATGCGGCGCTGGATCCGGCCTTGCTGCAAGGCCTGGTGCGCGACCTGGCCGAAGGCTCGTTCAATCGCGTGACCATCGACGGTGACACCTCCACCAACGATTCCTTCGTGTTGATGGCCACCCACAAGGCGGGCAACCCGGTCATCCAGTCGCTGGATTCGGGTGACGGGGCGTTGCTCAAGGCTGCCTTGCTGGAGGTGGCACAAAAGCTGGCCCAGGCCATCGTGCGCGATGGCGAGGGCGCCACCAAGTTCATCACCGTGCGTGTCGAAGGCGGCAAGACTTCCGAGGAGTGTCGCCTGGTGGCCTATGCCATTGCTCACTCGCCGCTCGTCAAGACGGCCTTCTACGCCAGCGACCCGAACCTGGGCCGCATCCTGGCTGCAGTGGGCTATGCAGGCATTGCTGACCTGGACCAGACTGGCATCGACCTGTACCTGGACGATGTTCATGTGGCGGTGCAGGGCGGGCGCAATCCGGCCTACCGTGAAGAGGATGGCCAGCGTGTGATGAAGCAAAGCGAAATCACCGTGCGCGTGGTGCTGGGCCGTGGCACGGCGGCGGACACCGTGTGGACTTGCGATCTGAGCCACGATTACGTGAGCATCAACGCCGATTACCGGTCCTGAACCCCAGGCACGATGCCCATGAACGAGAAATTTGAACACCTGATGCTGCGCGCCGAGCAGCTGATTGCGCGCATCGAATCGGTGCTGCCGCAGCCCCTGTCGGCACCGGCCGACTGGAACGCATCGATCGCCTGGCGCTACCGCCGGCGGGGTTCAGGGCATGGCGTGCTGGAGCCTGTGCGCCACGTGGCCGTGATGAAGCTCGATGACCTGAAGGAGATCGAGCCCCAGAAGGAGAAGATCCAGCGCAACACCCAGCAGTTCGTGCGCGGCCTGCCGGCCAACAATGTGTTGCTGACGGGGGCTCGGGGCACCGGAAAATCCTCGTTGATCAAGGCCTGCCTGAACGAATACGCCCCCGAGGGTTTGCGCCTGATCGAAGTCGACAAGGCCGATTTGATCGATTTGCCCGACATCGTGGATGTGGTCTCTGCGCGCCCCGAGAAGTTCGTCATCTTTTGCGATGACCTCAGCTTTGAAGAGGGTGAGGCGGGATACAAGGCGCTGAAGTCGATTCTGGACGGTTCGGTGGCGGCGGCAACGCCCAATGTGCTGATCTATGCCACCAGCAACCGGCGCCACCTCTTGCCTGAGTACATGACCGAGAACCTTACCTACACCCACACCGAGGATGGCGAAGTGCATCCGGGTGAGGTGGTGGAGGAGAAGATCTCGCTGTCTGAGCGCTTTGGCCTGTGGGTCAGCTTCTACCCCTTCTCGCAGGATGAATACCTGACCATCGTGGGGCAGTGGCTGAGTTCGTTCGGTGTCTCGGAGGCGGCGCGTGAGGCGGCCCGTCCTGAAGCCCTGGTGTGGGCCCTGGAGCGCGGCTCTCGCAGTGGCCGTGTGGCCTATCAGTTTGCACGTGACTTTGCGGGGCGTGCCCATGGCTGAACGCCAACACACCGAAGTGGCCGTCGGCATCCTGATCCGAGCCGATGGTGCCTTGCTGTTGAGTTCCCGCCCTGAAGGCAAGCCCTATGCCGGGTACTGGGAGTTCCCAGGTGGCAAGCTCGAAGCCGGTGAAACGGTGGAGCAGGCCTTGCGCCGCGAACTGGAAGAAGAGCTGGGCGTGGTGATCGGTGTGGCGCAGGCCTGGAAGGTCACCGAGCACGACTACCCGCATGCCTTGGTCCGCCTGCACTGGTGCAAGGTGCGCGACTGGCAGGGCGACTTTGAAATGCGCGAGGGCCAGAGCATGGCGTGGCAGCAGTTTCCGCTGACGGTGACACCGGTTCTGCCTGGCGCTTTCCCGGTGCTGGATTGGCTGGCGGCCGAACGAGGCCATGTCGGGCCCGTCGTGGTCACCGCGGCAGCGCCTGTGTGATGCTGGCGCATCACGCCGTTCACTGCAGGCGCGGATCGCCGTAGGGGGCGTCGTCTGGCGGTGCCTCGGTGGGCATGCGAAAGGTTTCGCTTGCCCAGGCTCCAAAGTCGAGGTTCTTGCAACGTTCACTGCAGAACGGGCGATAGGCATTGTTGGGGTGGTAGAGGCTGGGGCCTCCGCAGGCGGGGCATCGCACCACGCGAGCGCCTTGGGGTGGGGTGTCAGAGTTGTCGGTGCTCATGGGATTCGGCAGGGAGCGCGTTGAGTGCAGGCCTCCCCCGCGCTCAGGCAGGTCAGGCGTCAGGCACAGAGGGCCAGTTCGAAATTGGCGTCCTCGCCGCAGGCGTGCAGACGCCCATCCGCTTCCTGGCGCATCAGCCGCACCGAGACCAGCAGGCGGTTGCCACTGATCTCCGGAATCAAGCCCCAAGCCGGATTCAGGCGCAGGCGCAGCAACTGGAAGGTGCGCCCTTGAGGCAGGGTCTGCTGGAATTGACCGCGCTCCGCCACCACCTTCTGGGGGGTGCCGGAATCGCGCAGCATTTTCAGCAGCAGAAAAATGGACTCGGCCAGTGGCCCGAGGGTGCCGGCCCAGCCCTGGAGGTCATCGCGTCGCTTGGCCGGATCGGCGTGTTGCCAGGCGTAGTAGGCCGGCAGGTCGAAGCCGCAGGTACCCCCCGGGATGCCGATGCGGCTGCGGATGCTCATCAACCATTCGTTTTCGGTCAGTGATTGACCGGCCTTGCCGGGCTGCCCATTGAGGGCCGCAAAGTCGGCATCGATCTGGGCGATCACGCCATCCAGGATCTGCTCCGAGATGGAGGGGTTGCCCCGGTAGCTGTTGAGCGCGGCTTTCTGTTTCTCAAGGTCTTTGAGCACGTCCGATTTGAGGTCGGCGCGGGCGGCAACGTCCATGATTTCGAAGATCGTGGCCAGGGCGAAATGGTGGTCCAGGGCGGCATCGCGCAAGACCAGTTCACCCAGGCGCCGGAAGAGTTGCTCCAGGCGCAGGTAGGTGCGTATGCGTTCGTTGAAGGGGTATTCGTAGAGGATCACTGCTCGTTCCGTTGCGCGCATCATAGCCCGAAGTAATGGGCCAAATCGGCCACCTGCAGGCCCAGGGCCTCCAGGGTGCAACCCTCGTTGAAAATCACCGCGTCGGCGCAGGCCAGGCGTTGCTCGCGGCTGGCCTGCGCCGCCATGATCGCCAGTACTGCTTCACGACTGAGGCCACTGCGTTGCTGGACCCGGCGGATCTGGGTTTCGGGCTGGCAATCGACTACCACCACACCATCGAGTTCGGCGGGCCAGCGCTTGGATTCGACCAGCAGCGGGATGTCGTAGACCACCAAGGGCGCACCCGCCGCTTCATGTGCCGAGGCTTCGGCCTGCAGGCTCTGGCCGACCAGGGGGTGGACAATGGCTTCGAGTCGGGCTCGCGCATCTGGCTGACTGAAGACCAGTGCCCGCATGGCATCGCGGTCCAGAGCGCCATCCGCCGTGATCACGCCGAGGCCAAAGTTGGCCTCGATCGCGGGCATGGCCGCACCGCCGGCTTGGGTCAGTTGACGGGCCACGGCATCGGCATCAATCACGCCCGCGCCATGACCCGACAGCAGTTTGGCCACCGTGCTTTTGCCAGAGCCTATGCCTCCGGTCAATCCGAGGTGCCGGACCTTGCGGCGGGCCAGTGGCATCACGTTCAGCCCCCGATCCAGCCCAGCAGAACGGCTTGCAGACGGTCTGGTCCCCAGATCATGGCCGCAAAGCCGGCGCCTGCCAAAAAGGGGCCGAACGGGATGTAGCCCCCCTCGCGCAGACCGCTGGAGAACTTCAGGGCGATGCCGATCACGGCGCCGATCACGGATGAGATCAGGATGATGGGCAGCAGCGCCGGCCAGCCGAACCAGGCACCCAGGGCGGCATAGAGTTTGAAGTCGCCATACCCCATGCCCTCTTTGCCGGTGAGAAGCTTGAAGCCCCAGTAGATCAGCCACAGCGACAGATAGCCCGCCACAGCGCCCCACAGCGCCGTGCGCAAGTCCACCTGGGTCCAGCCCGCTGCGGCCGCGATCAGGCCTGCCCACAACAAGGGGAGGGTCAGATCATCAGGCAGCAGCGTGGTGTCCCAATCGATCATGGCCAGCGCCAGCAGGGTGGCGGCAAACCCGCACCAGGCCAGCGTGCTGAAGCTGATGCCCCAGCGCTGGGCGCACAAGGCGAACAGGCCTGCCGTGGCGATTTCGATCAGGGGGTAGCGCGGGCTGATGGCGGTCTTACAGGCCTTGCAACGCCCGCGCAAGGCGACATAGCTCAATACGGGGATGTTCTCGTACCAACTCAGGGTGTGTCCGCAGGCCTGACAACGCGAGCGGGGCACCATCAGATTGAAGGTTGGGGCCTGTGTCGCAGGTGTTTGCCCCAGGTGCTCAGCGCAGTCGCGGTCCCATTGGGCCTCCATCATTTTGGGCAGTCGGTAGATGACGACATTCAAAAAGCTGCCGAACAGCAAGCCCACCAGACCCACCCAAACGGGGTCCCAGACACCAAACCAAGTCATCAAACCACCTGCCCCAATTTGAAGATAGGCAGGTACATCGACACAACAATGCCGCCAATGATGGTGCCCAGAACCACAATGATGATGGGTTCCATCAGGCTGGAAAGGCCCGCCACCATGTCGTCGACCTCGGCCTCGTAGAAGTCGGCTGCCTTGCCCAGCATGTGGTCGATGGAGCCGGATTCTTCGCCGATGGCGCACATCTGCAACACCATGGACGGAAACACGTTGGCGTTGGTCATGGCGGCCGTCAGGCTGGTGCCGGTCGAGACTTCCTGCTGGATCCGTTCGGTGGCAATCGCGTAGACCGAGTTGCCTGATGCGCCCCCCACCGAGTCCAGGGCTTCCACCAGAGGCACCCCGGCGGCAAACATGGTGGACAGCGTGCGTGTCCAGCGCGCAATGCAGGATTTGTTGATCAAGTCACCAAAGATGGGGATGCGCAACATCAGGCGGTCCATGGCCATCTGCATTTTTTCATTGCGCTTCCAGGACTGCATGAAGAAGTAGCCGCCACCACCCATCAGCCCGAAAATCAGCCACCACCACTGAACAAAAAACTCGCTCATGGCAATCACGAAAAGGGTGGGGGCGGGCAGGTCGGCTCCAAACGAAGAGAACACCTGCTTGAAGGCCGGAATCACGAAGATCATGATCACCACGACCACGACAAAGGCGACGATGATCACCGAGATCGGGTACATCAAGGCCGACTTGATCTTCGACTTGATCGCCTCGGTCTTTTCCATGTAGATCGCCAGTCGGTCCAACAGGGACTCCAGGATACCGGCGGCCTCGCCGGCTTCGATCAGGTTGCAGTAGAGGTCATCGAAGTACATCGGGTACTTGCGAAATGCCCCACTCAGCGAGGTGCCGGTTTCCACGTCGGAGCGGACATCGTTGAGCAACTTGGTGACGCTCGGGTTGGCATTGCCGCGGCCGACGATGTCGAAAGTCTGCAGCAGAGGCACGCCCGCCTTCATCATGGTGGCCAGTTGGCGGGTGAACAGTGCGATGTCCTTGGGCTTGATCCGCTTGCCCGAACGCATCTTGCGCTTCTTGATCTTGGTCGGGAAGACGCCCTGACGACGCAGCGATGCCTTGACCTGATTTTCGCCGGCCGCACGCAATTCGCCGCGCACGGCTTTGCCGTTGCGGTCCTTGCCCTCCCACTCGAAGACAAACTCTTTGATGTCTTTTTTTGTGCTTGCCATTGGCTTGTCGCTTCGGTTTATTCGTTCGTCACGGCCAGTACTTCCTCCAGCGAGGTCAAGCCCATTTTTACTTTGTACAGCCCGGATTCACGCAGGCTGCGCACCCCTTCACGGCGGGCTTGCTCGGCAATTTCCAGTGCGCTGCCATCGCGCAGGATGATGCGCTGGATTTCCTCCGAAATCGGCATGACCTGGTAGATGCCAACCCGCCCTTTGTAGCCGTTGTTGCAGGCTGAGCAGCCCACGGGCCGGTAGGACACCCAGCTGCCGTCCAGTTCATCTTCCCGAAAGCCGGAGTCGAGAAGCGCTTCGCGCGGAATGTCGGCTGGTGCCTTGCAGTTGGGGCAGAGTCGCCGCGCCAGACGCTGAGCCGTGATGAGAATGACGCTGGATGCGATGTTGAATGGGGCGATGCCCATGTTGCGCATCCGGGTCAGTGTGGTGGGGGCGTCGTTCGTGTGCAGAGTCGACAGCACCAAGTGGCCCGTCTGGGCGGCCTTGATGGAAATGTCAGCCGTCTCCAGATCGCGGATTTCGCCGACCATGATGATGTCCGGATCCTGCCGCAGGAAGGATTTCAAGGCTGCCGCGAACGTCAGGCCGGCTTTCTCGTTCACGTTGACCTGGTTGACGCCTGGAAGGTTGATTTCCGAGGGGTCTTCAGCCGTGGCGATGTTCACCCCCGGCTTGTTGAGCATGTTCAGGCAGGTGTAGAGCGACACCGTCTTGCCCGAGCCGGTTGGCCCCGTGACCAGAATCATGCCGTAGGGGCGCCCGATGGCATGGAGCAAGCGCTCCTTCTCTTCGGGTTCGTAGCCCAGGGCTTCGATGCCCAGCTTGGCGCTGCTGGGGTCAAGAATACGGATCACGATTTTTTCGCCGAACAGAGTGGGCAAGGTGCTGACCCGGAAGTCAATCACCCGATCGGCCCCGATCTTCAGCTTCATGCGACCGTCCTGAGGCACCCGCTTCTCGGAGATGTCCAGCCGAGAGATCACCTTGATTCGAGAGGCCAGCTTGTCTTTGATGGCGATCGGTGGGGTGGAAATTTCCCGCAATTCGCCGTCGATGCGAAATCGAACCCGGTAATAGTGTTCGTATGGCTCGAAGTGCAAATCTGATGCACGCATGTTGAAGGCGTCCAGCAGCATCTTGTGCAGGAACTTGACAATCGGGGCGTCTTCAACTTCGGCGCTGTTGGTTTCGGCCACATCCTCCGTGATGAGTGGCTCGTCTTCGAACTGGAAGTCACCGCCACCGATGATGGTGTCCATGGCCTCAGCCGCAGAAGTGGTCGTGGCCTCGACCATTTTGGACAGTTTGTCGTACTCAGCAATGATCCAGTCGACGCCCATCTGGGTCGAGAACTTGATCTTTTCAACCACCTCCTGATCTGACGGGTCGGCGGTCGCGATGATCAGGCGATTGCTGCGCTTGCTGAGTACCAGAATCCGATAGGCTTGGCAGATCTTGGGGTCCAGCAGGTCTTTGGGCAGGCGCTGAGGATCAATGGCGTCCAGATCCAGCAAGGGTGCGCTGAATGCCTGTGACATCGTGTGGGCCAGATCAGCTGCGGACACGGCACCCGAGCCCATCAACTCGACAATGAAACTGGTGCGTTGTGCCAGCGCCTTCTGGTAGATGTCCTCGGCAGCTTTTTGGGCCAATTTGCCCGCTGTGATCAGTGCCCGCCCCAATCCGGGCAGCGCAACGGATGACGATTTATTGGCTGGTTCAACAGCGGCCATGAGGCGGGTGAGGGATGCTCAGAATGAAAAAATGCATCCTATCATCGCTCAGGAGCAACTGTCTGTAAATGAAACGTACCGAGGGGAAGTCGTGGCAGAAAGCTGCCAGAAATGTGCAATATGTTTGATCATGGTCGGGGTGAGAGGATTCGAACCTCCGGCCTCTACGTCCCGAACGTAGCGCTCTACCAGGCTAAGCTACACCCCGACTGTCAAACAGTGCTTCAATGCATGAAGCGCAGTGATCTCAATGTCTCTTCAGGCTTGTCGCCATCTTTCAATTCCGACGCTGAAGTAATTGAGCCGCTAATTGTAGCAAACCTTCGGTGTAAGAATTTGAAGGAAGGGCACTCAAGGCAGAAATTGCGCGTTGCGCTTCGGTGGCGGCGGCCTGTTGGGTGGCTTCCAGTGCGCCGGTGCTGCGCACGATTTCGATGATCTGGGGCAGCTTTTCGGTTTCGCCTTGTTCGATGGCGTGGCGGATGGTGGCGGCTTGTTCGGGCGTGCCGCGCTGCATGCCGATGATCAAAGGCAGTGTCGCTTTGCCTTCGCGGAGGTCGTCGCCGATGTTCTTGCCCATTTCGGCGGTGTTGCCGGCGTAGTCCAGCACATCGTCGATGACCTGGAAGGCGGTGCCCAGGGCTTGGCCGTAGGTCGCGCACGCCTCTTCAATGTGGCTGGGGGCCTTGATCAGGATGGCGGCCAGGCGTGCGCTGGCTTCGAAAAGCTTGGCGGTCTTGGATCTGATGACGCGCAGATAGGCCCCTTCGTCCAGCGAGGCGTCGTGCATGTTCATCAATTGCAGCACTTCGCCTTCAGCGATCACGTTGGTGGCGTCAGCCAGGACTTCCATCACCCGCATGTCATCGGCGTCCACCATCATCTGGAAGGCACGCGAGTAAAGAAAGTCACCCACAAGGACGCTGGCCGGGTTGCCGAAGGCCTCATTGGCGGTGGCGCGGCCCCGGCGCAGGGTGGATTCGTCCACCACATCGTCGTGCAGCAGGGTGGCTGTGTGGATGAATTCGACGACCGCGGCCAGATTGTGATGCTGTGTGCCTTTGTAGCCCAGGGCGCCCGCCATCAACAGGAGCAGCGCCGGGCGCAAACGTTTGCCGCCGGCTGCAATGATGTACTGAGAAATCTGCCCGACCAGGGGCACGCTCGAGTTGAGTCGGTGGGCGATGACCTTGTCGACTTCACCCATGTCGAGGGCGATCAATTCGAGGGCTTGGGAGGCGGATGCGGTGGGGGCGGTCAAGGTGGCGAGCTCTTTCAAGTTGCGAAATTATAGGAAGGGCGTGCAATGCGCCTTGCCTGCACTTGAGCATGCTGAGGGCCCCGCTTGTCAGTGGCTGACTTTCTTGCTATAGTTTCGGGCTCTGCGGAATTCTCCGGCGGAGCTTCAATTCAAAGAGGTTTACATGTACGCGGTCATAAAAACCGGCGGCAAGCAATATCGCGTTGCTGCTGGCGAAAAAATCAAAGTAGAACAGATTGCTGCGGACGTAGGCCAGGAAATCGTGATTGACCAAGTTCTGGCTGTCGGCAACGGCGCTGAACTGAAGGTTGGCACGCCCCTGGTGTCCGGCGCAACCGTCACGGCAACTGTCGTGGCGCATGGCAAGCACGACAAGGTTCGCATCTTCAAGATGCGTCGTCGTAAGCACTATCAAAAGCGTCAAGGTCACCGTCAGCAGTTCACTGAACTGCAAATCGGCGCGATTGCAGGCTAAGGAGAACGGGTCATGGCACAGAAAAAAGGCGGCGGCTCTACGCGAAACGGGCGCGATTCCAAGCCCAAGATGCTCGGTGTGAAGGCCTTCGGTGGCGAATTGATCAGCGCTGGCTCGATCATCGTTCGTCAACGTGGCACTCGCTTCCATGCTGGCTCCAATGTCGGCATCGGCAAGGATCACACTCTGTTTGCTCTGGTCGAGGGCCATGTGTCCTTCGCTACCAAGGGCGCGCTGAACAAGCACACGGTCAACGTGACGCCCGCAGCCTGAGTCTGACGGCGCGGTCACTCAGCGACCTGTCGAAGCCCCGCTTGGTCGGGGCTTTTTTCGTTGGGTCCCCATTTTTCTAGACTGGACATGACATGAAATTTGTTGATGAAGCCTATATAGACATTGCTGCGGGCGATGGCGGGAACGGTTGCGTCTCGTTTCGTCATGAAAAGTACAAGGAGTTTGGCGGGCCCAATGGCGGCGATGGCGGGCGCGGTGGTCACGTCTATGCCGTGGCAGATCCCAACCTCAATACCCTGGTCGATTTCCGCTACTCCCGCCGGCACGAAGCCCGGCGTGGCGAGCACGGCATGGGATCGGACATGTTCGGTGCAGCGGGTGACGACATCACCTTGAAGATGCCGGTTGGCACCATCATCACCGACGCGGAGACGGGTGAAGTCCTGTACGAACTGTTGGCACCGGGTGAGACCATCACGATCGCCAAAGGTGGGGATGGGGGCTTTGGGAACCTGCGCTTCAAGAGCGCGATCAACCGGGCGCCGCGTCAAAAGACGCCGGGTTGGCCGGGTGAGAAGAAGAGCCTCAAGCTGGAGCTCAAGGTGCTGGCCGATGTGGGTCTGCTCGGCATGCCCAACGCCGGCAAATCGACGCTGATTGCCGCGATCTCGAACGCTCGTCCGAAGATTGCTGACTACCCCTTCACCACACTGCACCCCAATCTGGGTGTGGTGCGCGTCGGCCCCGAACAGAGCTTTGTGGTGGCCGACATCCCGGGTTTGATCGAGGGCGCTTCCGAGGGTGCTGGCTTGGGGCATCTGTTTTTGCGTCACTTGCAGCGCACGCGTCTGCTGCTGCACGTGGTGGATCTGGCGCCCTTTGATGAGGCCGTTGATCCGGTTGCTCAGGCCAAGGCCATTGTGGGTGAACTGAAGAAGTACGATCAGGCGCTTTATGAGAAGCCGCGCTGGCTGGTTCTGAACAAGCTGGACATGGTGCCGGAGGACAAGCGGGCTGCCTTGGTCAAGGATTTCGTCAAGCGTTACAAGTACAAGGGCCCGGTTTTCGAGATCTCTGCGTTGACGCGTGAAGGTTGTGAGGCCTTGATCAAGGCGATCTATCAGCACGTGAAGGCGCAGCAGGTCGCCGAGCAGGCCCCGGTCGAGGTGGATCCGCGTTTCGCCGAACCCTCTGATTCCTGAATGTTCCTGTGCCCTGGGGCCGGTATGGCTGGCCGATGCTGAAATGACTGCTAAAAATGAATCACGGGTGCTGGCGGATGCCCGCCGCATCGTCGTCAAGGTGGGCTCCAGCCTGGTGACCAATGAAGGGCGTGGACTGGACGAGGCTGCCATCAGTGAGTGGTGCCGTCAGTTGGCTCAACTGGTTCTGTCCGGGCGCGAGGTGGTGATGGTGTCCAGTGGTGCCATTGCCGAAGGCATGAAGCGCCTGGGGTGGCCTGTTCGCCCCAAAGAAGTGCATGAGTTGCAGGCCGCCGCTGCGGTGGGGCAAATGGGCCTGGCCCAGATGTATGAGACCAAGTTGCGTGAAAACGGCCTGGGCAGCGCCCAGGTCTTGCTCACACACGCAGATCTGGCTGATCGCGAGCGGTACCTGAATGCCCGCTCCACCTTGCTGACCTTGCTGCGTCACCGCGTGGTCCCCGTGATCAACGAGAACGATACGGTGGTCAACGACGAAATCAAGTTTGGTGACAACGACACCCTGGGAGCATTGGTGGCCAACCTGGTGGAGGCCGATGCGCTGGTCATCCTGACTGATCAAAAAGGCTTGTACACGGCGGACCCGCGGCGGGACCCTGCCGCGCAGTTTGTGCATGAGGCGCGTGCCGGCGATCTGGCCTTGGAGGCCATGGCGGGGGGCGCCGGTTCCAGCATCGGCAAGGGGGGCATGATCACCAAGATCCTGGCTGCCAAACGTGCGGCGGGCTCGGGCGCTTCCACCGTGATCGCCTGGGGGCGCGAGCCTGACGCGCTGGTGCGGCTCACCCAGGGGGAGTCGATCGGAACCCTGTTGGTGGCGCAGACAGCCAAGAATCAGGCCCGCAAGCAGTGGATGGCCGACCACCTGCAGATGCGTGGCGCCGTGGTGGTGGATGATGGTGCGGTGGCCAAGTTGCGCGACGAGGGCAAGAGCCTCTTGCCCATCGGCATGACGGCGGTCGAGGGGGAATTCTCTCGGGGCGATGTGATTGCCATCAAGGACTCATCAGGGATCGAAGTGGCCCGCGGCTTGTCGAACTACGCGAGTGCCGAGGCTCGCCTGATGTGCCGCAAGGCCTCTGCCGAGATCGAGCGCCTGCTGGGCTATGTGGCCGAGGCTGAAATGGTGCACCGGGACAACCTGGTGCTTCACCGTTGATCTGCATCGGCTGGCCCCAGAAAAAATCCGACCGGGTCAGGGTCGGATGGTCTGGAATCAGTGCTTGTTGATCGGGTCAAGTTGCAGGCCCGAATGACTGGGGTGCATCGGCCTGGGTTCCGGTTCAAAGCTGGCCCCAGGGGGCAGTTCATAGCTGCCCGAAGGTGGCAGTCTCGACATGTGGTTGTCCGATCCGCCCTCGTTGTCCCGGGTGCGCATGCCGCCTCTCAGAAAGCGGTTGCGCGGTTCCGGTCGCGGCAGGTAGCGTGCCAGTTCAGTCAGAGCCATCTCGTAGACGCCGCGCTTGAACTCCACCACCACATCGAGCGGTACCCAGTAATCGTTCCAGCGCCAAGCATCAAATTCTGGGTGGTTGGTGGCCCTGAGGTTCAGGTCCCAATCGTGTCCCAGCAGTTGCAGCAGGTACCAGATCTGCTTTTGGCCCTTGTAGTGGCCTCGAGCGTCTCGCCGAATGTACCGGTCTGGCACCTCATAGCGCAACCATTCCCGCGTTCGGGCCACAATTCGCACATGCTCCGGATGGAGCCCCACTTCTTCGTGCAATTCCCGGAACATGGCCTGCTCAGGGCTTTCGCCACGATCAATGCCACCTTGAGGGAACTGCCAGCTGTGGGTCCGGATGCGCTTGCCCCAGAACACCTGGTTTTTATGGTTGAGCAGGATGATGCCGACGTTCGGCCTAAAGCCGTCCCGGTCAAGCATAATCAAACCCCAAATTTTTAAACTGAGTCCATTATGCACGGCACCGCACGTGTCACAAGAGGACTTCTCTTGAACTTTCCGCATTCCCCCAGATGAAAGCCTCCCAATTCTTCATTTCCACCCTCAAGGAAGCGCCTGCCGATGCGGAGGTCGTCAGCCACAAACTGATGACCCGAGCTGGCATGATCAAGAAGCTGGGGGCCGGTGTGTACAACTACATGCCCATCGGCTTGCGTGTCATCCGAAAGGTCGAGGCCATCGTGCGCGAAGAGATGAACCGGGCCGGCGCCGTCGAGGTGACCATGCCGGTGGTTCAGCCTGCCGAGCTCTGGCAGGAGACCGGTCGCTTCGAGAAGATGGGCCCTGAGCTGTTGCGCATCAAGGACCGCCATGACCGCGACTTCGTGATTCAGCCCACCTCCGAAGAAGTGGTCACTGACATTGCTCGCCAGGAATTGCGCAGCTACAAGCAGTTGCCCAAGAACTTCTACCAGATCCAGACCAAGTTCCGTGATGAGCGCCGTCCGCGCTTCGGCCTGATGCGCGGTCGCGAGTTCATCATGAAGGATGCCTACAGCTTCGACCGCGACCAGGCGGCGGCCAAGGCCAGCTACCAGGTCATGGCCGCGGCCTACCGGCGGATCTTCGATCGTTTCGGCCTCACCTACCGTGCCGTGGCCGCCGACAGCGGTGCCATCGGTGGCGACCTGAGCGAAGAGTTCCAGGTGATCGCCGCCACGGGCGAAGACGCCATCGTCTATTGCCCTGACAGCGACTACGCCGCCAACATCGAAAAGGCCGAGGCCCTGGCACCGGCGGGCCCTCGGCCCGCAGCCGCAGGCGCGCTCACCAAGACCGCCACCCCGGGCAAGAGCACCTGTGCCGATGTGGCCGAGTTGCTGAATGTTCCCTTGGCGACCACCGTCAAATCCCTGGTGCTCGCCACCGACACGCTGAACGAACACGGCGAGATCACACGCAGCCAGATCTGGCTGCTGCTGTTGCGCGGCGACCATGACATGAACGAAGTCAAGGTCGGCAAGCTGCCGGGCATGGAAGGCGGCTTCCGCTTTGCCACCGTGCCTGAGATCGAAGACCACTTTGGCTGCAAGCCCGGCTACCTGGGCCCGCTGAACCTGAAGAAGCCCGTCAAGGTGGTGGCCGACCGCGAAGTGGCCGTGCTGGCCGACTGGATTTGCGGTGCCAACGAAGTCGACTTCCATATCACTGGCGTGAACTGGGGCCGCGACCTGCCTGAGCCCGAGCTGGTGGCAGACCTGCGCAACGTGGTGGCGGGCGATGCCTCGCCCGACGGCAAGGGGGTGCTGGCCATCGAGCGTGGCATCGAGGTGGGGCATGTCTTCTACCTGGGCACCAAGTACTCGAAGGCCATGAATGCCACCTTCCTGGGTGAAGACGGCAAGCCGGCGTTCTTCGAAATGGGCTGTTATGGCATTGGCGTCACCCGCCTGCCTGCCGCGGCCATCGAGCAGAACCACGACGAGCGCGGCATCATCTGGCCCGATGCGATTGCCCCGTTCACGGTGGTGATCTGCCCCATCGGCATGGACCGCAGTGCCGAGGTCAAGGCGGCCGCCGAGCAGTTGCATGCCGACCTGCTGGCGCTGGGGGTGGATGTGCTGCTGGACGATCGGGGTGAGCGCCCTGGCGCCATGTTCGCCGACTGGGAGCTCATCGGTGTGCCGCACCGCGTGGTGCTGTCGGACCGGGGCCTGAAGGAAGGCCAGGTCGAATACCAGCACCGCCGTGACACGGCCGCCACCAAGATCGGGGCGGCGGATGTGCTGGCGCACCTGAAGGAACGACTGGCTCTGTGAGCGTTGCGCAGGGTTGAGGATGATGGCATGTTGATTTCAAGGCGAAAAAGCCTGGCCGCCCTGGCCGCCGGGCCTTCTCTGTTCTTGTGGTCTGAATCGGCGCGTGCCGGAGCCCAGGCGGAAGAGCCCCTGATTGACTCCGTGCGCACGGCCTTGAGTTCGGCGGTGGCCCAGCAGGCACCGCCCGTGCCTGAGTTCGTCGATACCGATGGTCGCCTGGTCTACCTGCGCTGGCTGGCGGCCATGAGCGACCGCCTCTGGCGCCGCAAACCGGAGTGGCTGGTGCGCAAGGAGTTCCTGCAGACGGTCTGGTACGAAAGCCGTCGGGCCGGCCTGGACACCTCCCTGGTGCTGGGCCTGATCGAGGTGGAGAGCAACTTCCGCAAATTTGCCGTGTCGCCTGTGGGGGCCCGTGGCTACATGCAGGTGATGCCTTTCTGGACCCGTGTGATCGGCGATGGTGACCCGGGCAAGCTGTTCCATCTGCAGACCAACCTGCGCTTTGGCTGCGTGATCCTGCGCCATTACCTGGACCGTGAGCGGGGCGATCTCTACATGGCCCTGGGCCGCTACAACGGCAGCCGCGGCAAGCCGCAGTACCCCGATGCCGTGTTCGGGGCCCAGCGCCACTGGGTGTTCGCCGACCCCGTCAAGTCGCCCGCCCAGGCCTGAGGGGCGCGTAGCGCCGGCACTGACTCATGCCGGCCCCACGGGGGGCAGGCGCGTGACCATCACCTGATCAATGCGGTAGCTGTCCACATCCATCACCTCAAAGCGAAAGCCCTCCCAAATCACGGCATCGGTGCGCTTGGGAATGCGCCGCAGCATCTCCATCAGAAAGCCCGCCAGAGTGTCGTACTGGTCGGCGTGGGGCAGGCTGTCCAGCTCAAGTGCCCTCTGTACGTCGGCGATCGGCGTCATGCCGTCGATCAGCCAGGAGTTCTCATCGCGCTGCACGATCAGGTCTTCATCCTGCTGGTCCACCAGATCGCCCATCACCGTGCTCATCATGTCGTTGAGGGTCACCAGCCCCATCACCACGCTGTACTCGTTCACGATCACCGCAAAGTCTTCGTGGGCCTCCCGGAACAAGGCCAGGACTTCGCCCAGGCTGAGCCGGTCGGGCACCACCAGGATCTTGCGCAACAGCCCCTCGCTGGACAGGTCAAGTGGCAGGCCGTTGAGCACACGCTGGAACAGGTCCTTGGCGTCGACGTAGCCCAGCACCTGCTCCAGCCCCCCCTGACAGACCGGGTAGCTTGAAAACGGCTGGGCCAGGATGCGAGCCCGGATCACCGGCTCCGGGTCGTCCACCCTGAACCAGGCCATGCGCTCCCGCGGCGTCATGGTGCTGGTGACGCTGCGGCTGTCGAGTTCGAACACATTGGTGATCATCTGGTGTTCACGCTCGGCCAACAGGCCTGAGCGTGCGCTGGCCTCGGTCATGGCCAGGATGTCCGCCGGCGTGACGCGCTCGTCCCGGGCCGCCGGCAGGCCCAGCAACGAGAACAGGCGATCGGTGATGCGGCTGAGCAGCCAGACCAGCGGCTTGAGCAGGGTCATCAGGCCCTGCATGGGCGCGACCAGTCGAACCGCCACTTGCTCGGGCTCGTTCATGCCCAGGCGCTTGGGCAGCAGGTCGGCGAAGACGATGAACAGGGCGATGACCACGACGAAGGACAGCACGGCGCCGAGACTGGAGGCCGTTTCCCCCGGCAGCCAAAGGGTCAGCGCCTCACTGAAGAAGGGACTCAAGGCCCCTTCACCGACCACGCCCCCCAAGATGGCGATCGCGTTCAGACCGATCTGGACGAGTGTGAAATAGGGGCCGGGATGGTCCTGCAGGCGCAGCACCTGTTCGGCGCGCAGGTCACCCGCATCGGCCATCTGACGCAGGCGCAGACGGCGGGAGGCCGCCAGCGAGATTTCGGCGATCGAGAAAAAGGCACTGGCAGCGATCAAGGCCAGGATGAGCAGCAGACTTTGGCTCTGGGTCATGGAAAAGGCTTTGCAGCGGTCGGTGACCGCCGTGCCTCCAGTTTAGCGGCCGTGCGCAGCGCGGCCGCCTGCCTCACTGGACAAAGCCCATGCGAAGCCGCTGAGAGCCGCCGCGTGGCAAGTCATCCACCTGCAACTCGTCGCGCCCATCCAGGCGGGCGTTGCCAAAGCCCGTCATCAGGGCGCGTCGCATCTCCCGCGGGGCCAGTTCGGCCAACACATCGAGCACCGAGGCCGGGGCCTCGTCGGCGAAGCGCCGGCCCCAGTCGTGGCTGCCGCGGATCGACAGGTACAGCCGGCGGGCGATCTCTCGCGCCTGCTCCAGCGTCGGCGGCTCGATCTCGAACACATTCATGCGGTTGAGAATGGGCTCGGGAATGCCGCGCTCATCGTTGGCGGTGGTGATCCAGACCACGCGGCTGGCATCGATCGACACCTCGGCAAATTCGTCCACAAAACTACCGGCCGTGTCGTGTTCGAGCAGGCTGTAGAGCGCCCCCAGGGGGTCGTATTGCGCATCAGCGCTGGCCTTGTCGATCTCGTCGACGACGATGACCGGGTTGGCGTACTGACCCTCCACCAGGGCTTCAAACACCTTGCCAGGCCGGGCCCCCTTCCATTGGGACGAGGCGCCCGAGAGCAGCCAACCGGCGGTCATCGAACTCATCGGCACCAGCGACATGCCCGTGCCCAGCAGTTCGGCCAGTTGGCGGGCGAAATGGGTTTTGCCGATGCCCGGGGCCCCCAGCAGCAGCATGGGGGTCACCTCCAGGCCGTCGCGGCTGTCTTGAGACAGGGCCAGGTGGCGTTTGACGTCATCCAGCACCTCGGTGAAGTTGGGCAAGGCCTCATAAAGAGGCGCCATCTCGGGCACACCGCAGGGCCGCACCTCGAAGCGATCGGGGCCGCGCTCCAGCATGCGCTGGTAGGTGCTGCGCAAGGATTCATGTTCGCGCTCGCTGAGTTTGGCCAGCTTGCGTTCCACTTCAGCGGGCTCGAACACGCTGCGCATCTGGGCAATGGGCAGTTGGAACGTGGTCGAATGGGGGACAAGGCTGCGGGATTCCATGACGCTCTCCAGATCAGGACACACGCTTTGATTCAAGCACAAGCCATGCCCGGCCTCAAGCGCACACGCCCGGCCCAGATGCAGAAAAGCCACTGCAGGCAGTGGCTTTTTCGGGGAGTGCGTCGCGGGCTCAGCCGGGCTGGCCGCCCAGCACCTGTTGCAGCTCGCCCGATTCGTACATCTCCATCATGATGTCCGAGCCCCCGATGAACTCACCCTTCACGTACAGCTGCGGGATGGTGGGCCACTGGCTGTATTCCTTGATGCCCTGACGGATCTCCGGGTCTTCCAGCACGTTCACGGTCTTCAGGCTCTTGGGGTCGACGCCACAGGCCTTGAGGATCTGGACGGCACGGCCGGAGAAGCCGCATTGGGGAAAGCTGGCAGTGCCTTTCATGAACAGCAGCACGGGGCTGTTCTTGACCAGGTCATCGATGCGTTGTTGGGTGTTGCTCATGAAGTTTCCTCTTGGGGCTGGGCCCGGCGCGCAGCCGGCGATGGGGCGATTATCTCAGCCCTGGCCAGAGTCCGCCGGAGCAACGCTCAATGCCGGCGAGGTCTTTGCGGCTTTGCACCTGCTCGAAGCCCTGGGCTTGCAGCAGTTCGCGCACCGGGGCCGCCTGGTCCCAGCCATGCTCCAGCAGCAACCAGCCGCCGGCCAGCAAATGCGCCGGGGCCTGGGCGATGATGCGGCGCAGGTCATCCAGGCCGTCGGGCCCGCTCACCAGGGCCTGCAAGGGCTCGTGACGCAGGGCCGGCAGGTGGGGGTCGTGGTCGGCGATGTAGGGCGGGTTGGACAGCAGCAAGGCAAAGGGCGCCTCGCCCGCCAGCGGGGCGCACCAGTCGCCCTGCAGAAAGCGCACGGCCAGCCCCAGGCGCTCGGCATTGCCCTGGGCCACGGCCAGGGCGTCGGCGCTGGCGTCCACGGCGCTCACCTCGGCATCGCGGCGCTGACTGGCCACGGCCAGCGCGATGGCGCCGCTGCCGGTGCCCAGGTCGGCCACCCGGGGGCGGGGCAGGGGGGTGATCACTTCCAGGCCCCAGTCGACCAGGGTCTCGGTGTCGTTGCGCGGGTCCAGCACCCGGGCGTCCACGGCCAGGTCCAGGCCATAGAACTCGTGCCGGCCGGTCAGGTAGGCCATGGGCTCGCCCGCCAGCCGGCGGGCCACCAGGCTGGCCAGATGGGCTTGCTGGGGCGCCGTCAGCGCATCGGTGTCGTGGGCCATCAGCCAGGCGCGGTCATGCGGGGCCCGGGCCACGGCCAGCAGCACCAGCATCTGGGCTTCCAGCCGGGGCAGGCCCTGGGCCTGGGCCTCGCGCAAGGCGGTGGCCAGGGTGGTCGGCGCGCTCACGACAAGCCCACTTCCAGTTCGGCCAGCTGTTCGGCCTCATGGGCGGCGCGCAGCGCCTCCAGCACGTCGGCCAGGTCACCTTCCATGATGGCGCCCAGCTTGTACAGCGTGAGGTTGATGCGGTGGTCGGTCAGGCGGCCCTGCGGAAAGTTGTAGGTGCGGATGCGGTCGCTGCGGTCGCCGCTGCCGATCAGGCCCTTGCGCAGGGCGGCGTCCTTGGCGGCGCGCGCGCTGCGCTCCTTTTCCTGGATGCGGGCCGACAGCACCTGCAGCGCCTTGGCCTTGTTGCGGTGCTGGCTGCGGTCGTCCTGGCACTCGGCGACGATGCCGGTGGGCAGGTGGGTGATGCGCACGGCCGAGTCGGTCTTGTTGATGTGCTGGCCGCCGGCCCCGCTGGCGCGGTAGGTGTCGATGCGCAGGTCAGCGGGGTTGATCTGCACCGCCTGGGCTTCGTCGGGCTCCGGCAGCACGGCTACGGTGCAGGCGCTGGTGTGGATGCGACCCTGGGTCTCGGTGGCGGGCACCCGCTGCACGCGGTGGCCGCCCGATTCGAACTTCAGCGCGCCATAGACCTGCTCACCCTCCAGGCGCAACACCACTTCCTTGTAGCCTCCCAGTTCGCTTTCGCTGGCGCTGACGATCTCGGTGCGCCAGCCGGCGCGCTCGGCGTAGCGGGTGTACATGCGGGCCAGATCGCCGGCGAACAGGGCCGATTCATCCCCGCCCGTGCCGGCGCGCACTTCCAGAAAGGCGTGGCGGGCGTCATCGGGGTCTTTGGGCAGCAACAGGCGTTGCAGCTCGCTCTCCAGCTTGAGCAGTTCCTCGCTGGCGCTGGCGATCTCTTCGCGGGCCATGTCGGCCATGTCCGGGTCGGCCAGCATCTCGCGGGCGGTTTCCAGGTCGGATTCGCATTGCCGATAGCGCTGGTAGCGCCCGGCCACCTGGGTCACTTCGGCGTGCTCGCGCGACAGCGTGCGGTACTGCGCCATGTCGCCCATGATGTCTTCGCGCGACAGCAGAAAGTCGAGCTCCTCAAGGCGCGCGACATAGCGTTCAAGTTGCTGGCGTAGGAAGTCTTTCATGGGGCACTTTGCAAGGCCGCAGGCTGATGCATCAGAGGCGGCAGGCTGGAGAAGGGCTGCACCCGGTCAGGTGCAGGGGCAAGCAGGCTGGGCGCAGTGGCCCGGCCACACCCGCGTCGCTAACGGTCTTTGCGCAGAAAGAAGTGCTGGATGGCCTGGCTGGCGCGTTCGCGCGACGGGGCATCGCCCGTGTGCAGCTCGGCCATGGCGCCGTGCAGCATCTTCTGCGTCAGACCCTTGGCCATGGCCTGCAACACGGCCTCGACATCTTCGCCGCGCGCCAGCAGCTTGCGGGCACGCGCCAGTTCGGCTTCGCGCCAGGCCTCGGCCTGGCTGTTGAGCTGTCGGATCAGGGGCACGGTGCCGCGCTGGTCCATCCAGTGCAGAAAGCTCTGCACGCCGGCGTCGATGATGGCTTCGGCCTGGGCCACGGCAGCCTGCCGGTTGGCCTGGCCGGTCTGCACCACGGTGGCCAGATCGTCCACGGTGTAGAGGTAGACGTCCTCCAGGGCCTTGACCTCAGGCTCGATGTCGCGGGGCACCGCCAGATCGACCATGAACATGGGGCGGTGGCGGCGTTGCTTGAGGGCGCGCTCCACCGCACCCAGGCCGATCAGGGGCAGGGTGCTGGCCGTGCAGCTGATCACGGCGTCGAATTCGTGCAGGCGGCTGGGCAGGTCGGCCAGGCGCATCACCTCGCCGCCAAACCGACCGGCCAGCTTTTCGCCACGCTCCAGGGTGCGGTTGGCAATGGCAATGGCCTTGGGGTTGCGGGCTGCGAAGTGGGTGGCCGCCAGTTCGATCATCTCGCCGGCGCCCACAAACAGGATGCGGATCTTGCTGAGGTCTTCAAACAGCTGGCCGGCCAGGCGCACGGCGGCGGCGGCCATGCTGATGGAGTGGGCGCCGATCTCGGTCGAACTGCGCACCTCTTTGGCCACGGCAAAACTGCGCTGGAACAGCTGGTTCAGGGTGGTGCCCAGGGCGCCGGCGCTTTCGGCGGCGCGCACGGCGTCTTTCATCTGGCCCAGGATCTGGGCCTCGCCCAGCACCATCGAGTCCAGGCCGCTGGCCACGCGGAAGGCATGGCGGGCCACTTCGTCGTGTTGCAACAGGTAGGCGTGGGAGCGCAGCACGGACGGGTTCACGCCGCCGGTCTGGGCCAGCCAGCCCAGGGTGTGGTCCAGCGCCTGCTGGTCGCCGGCGCAGTAGATCTCGGTGCGGTTGCAGGTGGAGATGATGGCGGCCTCGACATCAGGGTGACGCTGGGTGCCAAAGGATTCACGCAGGCCGTGCAGCGTGGGGGCCATCTGATCGACGGCAAAGGCAAAGCGACCGCGCAGATCGAGCGGTGCCGTCGTGTGGTTGATACCCAATGCCCAGACTGCTGCCATGGCGTGATTATAAAATTGATCGAGGTCCAGGCGGGCACGCTATCTTTGCCCTTTCCTATGGCCGCCATTGCACTGGGTACCCCGCTGCCTGGCCTCAAACGCTATCCAACATGGGCCCTATCGAGTTGTTTCTTCACCTTGCCAACTTTGTTGCACCGGCACTTTGTGTCTCGGTGCTGCTCACTCTGGCGGGGCCGATTCTGGGCGGTGCAAGCCCCTTGCGCCTTGCCTGGCATTGGAAGCTTGCTATCAATTTTGCTGTTGGTGTGCTGGCTCTGATGCTGGCCGTGCTGATTTTGGGGCGAGATGGCAAGGTGGCGGGCTATGGCCTGCTGGTGCTGGCGGTGGCCACCAGCCAGTGGTTTTTGCAGGGCGCCTGGCGCCGCTGAGGAAAACGGGTTTTCTTGATGTCGGTCAATTGAAGCCCAGAGGCCCTGGTCGGGCCTTCCGGCTTGGCCTCAGCCCTGCGGGCTGAACAGGTCCACCCGGTCGGTGATGATGCCGTCGGTGCCCAGTTCGATCAGCCGTTGTGCGGCCCATTCGTCATTCACGGTGTAGCTCAGCGTGCGCAGGCCGGCGGCCTGGGCCTTGGCCACGGTGTCGGCATCCCACAGGGCGTGGTTCAGCACCACGGCCACACAGCCCAGTTCCACGGCTTTTTCCAGCCAGCCGCGGAACAGCGTGTCGGCCAGCAGCCCGCGGGGCAGGTGCGGGGCGGCCTCGGCGGCCCCTTCCAGGGCCTCGATCTTGAACGAGGTGAGCAGCGGTGGCACCGAGGCCGAGGCCCACAGGTGCGAGGCATAGGCGGCCACGATCTCGCCCGTGGCCCGTTCGGTGTCGGGGGTGGGCTTGATCTCAATGTTCAGAAAGAAGCCGTTGTGCAGGCAGTAGCGCGCCACATTCTCGAAGCTCGGGATGACTTCGCCCGCATAGGTGCGCGAATGCCAGCTGCCGGCATCCAGCTGGGCCAGTTCGCCATAGCTCAGGTCGCCGGCGATGCCACGGCTGTTGGTGGTGCGCTGCAGCGAGGCGTCGTGCAGCAGAAACGGCACGCCGTCGGCGCTCAGCTTCACATCGCACTCGAACATGGTGTAGCCGAAGCTCGCACCATGCCGGAAGGCGGCCAGGGTGTTTTCAGGGGCCAGCTTGCCGGCGCCACGGTGGGCAATCCAGCGCGGGTAGGGCCAGTGGGGAAGGCTGGGGTTCATGGTGGAGCGAAGTCGGAAGTGGGGCTCAGACGCGTTTGCCGGTGGCCGCGTCGAAATGGTGGATGCGGTCTGCGCGTGGGCTCACGTGGATCACGCTGCCCGGCGCGGGCACCGCCGCGTTTTCCTCGACGCGCACGATCAGCCCCTCGGCACCCAGACGCCCGTAGATCAGCCGTTCGGCGCCCAGCAGCTCGGTGGTCTCGACCGTCACGGCCCAGCCCTCGGCGCGCACGTCCAGGTGCTCGGGGCGGATGCCGGTGATCACGCCTTCGCGGGTGCCGGGCGCGTGCTTGAGCAGGTTCATGGAGGGCGAGCCGATGAAGCTGGCCACAAAGGTGGAGGCCGGGCGGTGGTACATCTCCTCGGGCGTGCCGAACTGTTCCATCACGCCGGCGTTCATCACGATCATGCGCTGGGCCAGCGTCATGGCCTCGACCTGATCGTGGGTCACGAACAGCGAGGTGATGCCCAGTTCGCGGTGCAGCTTCTGGATTTCGAGGCGGGTCTGGCTGCGCAGCTTGGCGTCCAGGTTGGACAGCGGCTCGTCGAACAGAAAGACCTGCGGCTGGCGCACGATGGCCCGGCCCATGGCCACGCGCTGGCGCTGGCCGCCCGACAGCTCTCGCGGCTTGCGCTGCAGCAGGTGGCCCAGCTCCAGAATGCCGGCGGCCTTGTCCACGCGCTGCTTGATCTCGGCCACGGGCACCTTGGCGATCTTCAGGCCGTAGGCCATGTTGTCGAACACGCTCATGTGCGGGTACAGCGCGTAGTTCTGGAACACCATGGCGATGTCGCGCTCGGCCGGTTCCAGCTGGTTGACCACCCGGGCGCCGATGGCGATCTCGCCACCGCTGATTTCCTCCAGCCCGGCCACCATGCGCAGCAGGGTGGATTTGCCGCAGCCCGAAGGCCCGACGATGACGATGAACTCGCCGTCGGCGATCTCGGCGTTCACGCCATGGATCACGGGGTTGGCCTTGGGGCCGTGGCCGTAGCGTTTGACGACGTTGCGGAGTGAAATGGAAGCCATCGTGTTGCTCTCTTATTTCTCGGTATCAACCAGGCCCTTGACGAACCATTTCTGCATCAGAACCACCACCACAGCGGGCGGCAGCATGGCCAGCACGGCCGTGGCCATGACCACGTTCCAGTCCACGGGGGATTCACCCGCGCCGATCATCTGCTTGATGCCGACCACCACGGGGTACATGTCTTCGCTGGTGGCCGCGATCAGGGGCCACAGGTACTGGTTCCAGCCGTAGATGAACTGGATCACGAACAGCGCGGCAATGCTGGTGGCCGACAGGGGCACCAGGATGTCCTTGAAGAAGCGCATCGGGCCGGCGCCATCGATGCGGGCGGCCTCGACCAGCTCGTCCGGCACGGTCAGGAAGAACTGCCGGAACAAAAACGTGGCCGTGGCCGAGGCAATCAGCGGCACCGACATGCCGGCATAGGTGTTGATCATGCCCAGATCCGCCACCACCTGGTAGGTGGGGCCGATGCGTACTTCCACCGGCAGCATCAGGGTGATGAAGATCAGCCAGAAGCACAGGTTGCGCAGCGGAAAGCGGAAATACACCACGGCAAAAGCCGACAGCAGCGAGATGCTGATCTTGCCCACGGTGATGATCATGGTGACCACCAGGCTCACCCACATCATGCGGGCCACCGGGGGCGTGGCGCTGATGCGGCCCGAGCCGCGCAGCGCGGCCTCGTAACTGGCCCAGAAGTTATGCCCCGGCCACAGCGGCATGGGGGCCTGCATGATCTCGGGCGCGGTGTGGGTGGAGGCCACAAAGGCCAGGTAGATCGGAAAGGCGACGATCAGCACGCCGACGATCATCACCAGGTGGGCCAGCACATTCAGGGCCGGATTGCGTTCAACCATGATGGCGGCCTCCAGGCTGGGCGAAAAGGGCAGGGCGGGTGGGTTTCATCAGTACTGCACCTTCTTTTCGACATAGCGGAACTGCACCACGGTCAGGGCCACCACGATCACCATCAGCACCACCGACTGGGCGGCCGAGCCGCCGAAGTCCATGCCGCGGAAGCCGTCGAAGTACACCCGGTACACCAGGGTCGAGGTGGCTTTGCCCGGCCCGCCCTGGGTGGTGGCGTCGATGATGGCAAAGGTGTCAAAGAAGGCGTAGACCATGTTGATCACGCCCAGGAAGAAGGTGGTGGGCGACAGCAGCGGAAACTGGATGCTCCAGAAGCGCCGCCACGGCCCTGCGCCATCGATGGCCGCAGCCTCGATCAGCGACTTGGGGATGGCGCTGAGCCCGGCCAGGAAGAACAGAAAGTTGTAAGAGATCTGTTTCCAGACCGAGGCCATCACCACCAGGGCCATGGCGTGCTGGCTGTTGAGCAGGTGGTTCCATTCAAAACCGATCTGGTGCAGGCCGTAGCTCACCACCCCGATCGAGGTCGAGAACATGAACGACCACAGCAGGCCCGACACCACGGGCGCCACGGCGTAGGGCAGGATCAGCACGGTCTTGTAGAACGTGGCGCCGCGCGTGATGCGGTCGGCGAACACCGCCAGCAGCAGGGCCAGGCTCAGGCCCAGCACGGTCACCAGCACCGAGAAGATGAGCGTGGTCTCGAACGACTCCACATAGGTGGCATCGGCCCACAGCGTGCGGAAGTTGTCCAGCCCGACCCAGGTCACGGTGGTGCCGAAGGCGTCCTGCTGCTGCAACGACTGGATCAGGGCCTGGCCTGCGGGCCAGAAGAAGAACACGCCGACGATGATCAACTGGGGGGCCAGCAGCGCCCAAGGCAGCCAGCCTGACCTGAATAAAACTCTTTTTTCCATGGAGGGTGCCCTGGTGAGTCAAACAGCCCGCCTGCGGGTGGCGGGCGGGCTGTCGAGTGGCGTGCAGCCCCCGTGGGGGCGGGCACGTTTTGCGAGGGCAGGCAGCATAACGCAGCCTGACGGGCCTTCTTGTCGCCTGAGCAGCTTATTTGTTGGCGGCCTGGAACTTGGCCAGCAGTTCGTTGCCACGGGTCACAGCGGTGTCCAGGGCTTCCTTGGCCGTCTTCTTGCCGGTCCAGATCTGTTCGGTTTCCTCGTCCAGGATGGCGCGGATCTGCACGAAGTTGCCCAGGCGCACGCCACGCGACTTGTCGGTGGTCTTGCGGATCATCTGGTTCACGGCCACGTCGGTGCCGGGGTTCTTCTTGTAGAAGCCCGACTTCTCGGTCAGCTCGAAAGCCGCGGTGGTGATGGGCAGGTAGCCGGTGCGCTGGTGGCTGGCGGCCTGCACTTCAGGCTTGGACAGGAAGTTGAAGAACGAGGCCACGCCCTTGTAATGGGCCGCCGGCTTGCCGGACAACACCCACAGGCTGGCGCCGCCCACAATGGTGTTCTGCGGTGCGCCCGGCACATCGGGGTAGTAGGGCAGGGTGGACTCGGCGAACTTGAACTTGGAGTCGCGCTGGATGCTGGCGTAGCTGCCCGACGAACCCACGAACATTGCGCATTCGCCCGAGGTGAACGAGGTGATGGCCTTGCTGGCACGGCCCTTGTAGACGAACAGGCCCTGTTTGGCCATGTTGCCCAGGTTCTCGAAGTGGCGCACATGCAGGGGCGAGTTGAATTCCAAGCGCGCATCCAGGCCGCCAAAGCCGTTGCCCTTGCTGGCGTAGCTGGTGTTGTGCCAGGTCGAGAAGCTTTCCAACTGGGCCCAGGTCATCCACGAGGTGGTGAAGGGGCACTTGCTGCCGCTGGCCTTGAGCTTGGCGGCAACCGAGACCACATCGGGCCAGGTCACCGGGGCTTTTTCAGGGTCCAGGCCGGCCGTCTTGAAAGCGTCCTTGTTGTAATAGAACACGGTGGTCGAGCTGTTGAAGGGCAGCGACATCATCTGGCCGTTGGGGGCCGTGTAATAGCCTGCCACGGCCGGGATGTAGGCCTTGGGGTCGAACTTGACGCCGCCCTCCTTCATCACCTCGGCCACCGGCTTGACGGCGCCCTTGGCGTACATCATGGTGGCCGTGCCCACTTCGAACACCTGCAGGATGTCGGGGGCATTGCCGGCGCGGAAGGCCGCGATACCGGCGGCCATCGATTGGTCGTACTCGCCCTTGTAGGTGGGCACCACCTTGTACTCGCTCTGGCTTTCGTTGTACTGCTTGGCCAAGTCGTTCACCCAGTCGTTGAGGGCGCCATCCATCGAGTGCCACCACTGAATCTCGGTCTGGGCCTGGGCGGGTGCACCGATCACGGTGGCCAGCGCGGCCACGAGGGCCAGGTTGCGGAATTTCATGCAATCTCCTGCGGGGGTACGAAAAGCGCGGATGCTAATCGCGTGGTGTGACAAAAGGAAGTCGGTTGTGTCATACGTGTAGCAATCGCTCCATCGGGGGATTCCCTGTCCCCCCGCATTTCCGGATAACCCTGAGGCTCGTCAAGGAATGGGTGGATGCGTTAAATTGTGCATTGCAACAGTTCTGAATCAGGCCCCGCCTGACCCTGATGCCCGCCATGATCCACATGCCCCTGCTTTTCTCCGACCTGCTTCAACCGCCCTCCCGGGCCATGGCGTCGGTGCGGGTGCCGTCCTGGCGATCCCGGCGCTGGCTTTGACGCCCCGGCCGTGTTGGAGGCGGGCTTTCCGGCCTTCCATCCGAGCCATTCTTCCCGGTACCGTAAAATCCGGGCCCCAAGGTCCATGGGCATGTCCATGCCCACCCCCCAGGTTTACTCCATGAATGCACCCACCGCGTTGGCCGCCATCTTGTCGCAGGCCGCAGAGCCTGCCCGACTGCGCGAAATTCCGTACAACTACACCTCGTTTTCCGACCGGGAAATCGTCATCCGACTGCTGGGCTCGCGGGCCTGGGATCTGCTGAGCCAGCTGCGCGGCGAGCGCCAGACCGGCCGTTCTGCCCGCATGCTGTATGAAGTGTTGGGCGACATCTGGGTGGTGCAGCGCAACCCCTATCTGCAGGACGACCTGCTGGACAACCCCAAGCGCCGCGGCCTGCTGGTGGAGGCTCTGCGCCACCGCCTGGGCGAGATCGAGCGCCGCCGCACCCCCGGTGACGACGCCGCCCGCGACGCCCTGGTGGGCGAGGTGCTGGGCATGGCCGAAAAGGCCGTGAAGGCCTTTGACGCGGCTTTCCAGGAGGCCGCCACCCTGCGCGCCCAGGTCAGCAAGCGCCTGCGCAAGGTCACGGCCAAGGACAACATCAAATTTGATGGTCTGTCGCGCGTGGCCCACGTCACCGACGCCACCGACTGGCGTGTCGAGTACCCCTTTGTGGTGCTGACCCCCGATTCGGAGGCTGAAATGGCCGCCCTGGTGCGCGCCTGCATCGAGCTGGGCCTGACCATCATCCCGCGTGGGGGCGGCACCGGCTACACGGGCGGCGCCATCCCGCTGACCTGGAAGAGCGTGGTCATCAACACCGAAAAGCTCGAAGCCATGACCGAGGTCGAGAAGGTGCAACTGCCCGGCATCGCCGAGCCGGTGGCCACCATCTGGACCGAAGCCGGTGTGGTGACACAGCGCGTGGCCGACGCCGCCGAGCGGGGCGGTTTCGTCTTCGCGGTCGACCCCACCTCGGCCGAGGCCTCGTGCATCGGCGGCAACATCGCCATGAACGCGGGCGGCAAGAAGGCCGTGCTGTGGGGCACGGCCCTGGACAACCTGGCCAGCTGGCGCATGGTCACCCCCGACGCCCAATGGCTGGAGGTGACGCGCCTGGACCACAACCTGGGCAAGATCCACGATGCCGAGGTCGCCACCTTCGAGCTGAAGTACTTCGAAGCCGATGGCAAGACCCCGGTGCGCACCGAGCGCCTGGCCATTCCGGGCAAGACCTTCCGCAAGGAAGGCCTGGGCAAGGACGTGACCGACAAGTTCCTGGCGGGCCTGCCAGGCATCCAGAAAGAGGGCTGCGACGGCCTGATCACCAGCGCACGCTGGGTGGTGCACCGCATGCCCGAGCACACCCGCACGGTGTGCCTGGAGTTCTTCGGCAATGCCAAGGATGCCGTACCCAGCATCGTCGAGATCAAGGACTTCATGTTCGCCGAGCAAAAGCGCAGCGGCGTCTTGCTGGCCGGCCTGGAGCACCTGGACGACCGCTACCTGAAGGCGGTGGGTTACGCCACCAAGAGCAAGAAGGGCAACGGCGGCCTGCCCAAGATGGTGCTGATCGGTGACATCGCGGGCGACAACGCCGACGACGTGGCCCGCATCACCTCCGAAGTGGTGCGCATCGCCAACTCACGCAACGGCGAGGGCTTCATTGCCATCAGCGCCGACGCCCGCAAGAAGTTCTGGGCCGACCGCAAAAAGACGGCCGCCATCAGCCGCCACACCAACGCCTTCAAGATCAATGAAGACGTGGTGATCCCGCTGCCGCGCATGGCCGAATACACCGACGGCATCGAACGCATCAACATCGAGCTGTCGCTGCGCAACAAGCTCAAGCTGTGCCACGAGCTGGAGACCTTCTTCAAACAGGGCAAGCTGCCCCTGGGCAAGGCCGATGACGCCAGCGAAATGCCCTCGCCCGAACTGCTCGAACAGCGCGTGGGCCAGGCCATTGCCGTGCTGCAGGAAACCCGCGACCTGTGGGCGGGCTGGCTCAACAACGTCGACACGCTGTTCCCGCAACTGCAGGACCACAGCCTGCGCGCCAGCTGGAAGACGCAGATCCGCAGCCCGCTGCAGGGCATTTTCACGGGGGCGGCCTTCAAGCCCATCCTGGACGAAGTCAACACCCTCCACCAAAGCGTGCTCAAGGGCCGTGTCTGGGTGGCGCTGCACATGCACGCCGGCGACGGCAATGTGCACACCAACATCCCGGTCAACAGCGACAACTACGAGATGCTGCAGACCGCCCACGAGGCCGTGGCCCGCATCATGGTGCTGGCACGCAGCCTGGACGGCGTGATCTCGGGTGAGCACGGCATCGGCATCACCAAGCTCGAATTCCTGAGCGACGCCGAACTGCGTCCGTTCACCGAATACAAGCAAAAGGTGGACCCCGAGGGCCGCTTCAACAAGGGCAAGCTGCTGCGCGCCCCGGCCGGCACCCCTGAGACCCTGCACGCCGACCTGACCAATGCCTACACGCCGAGCTTCGGCCTGATGGGCCATGAGTCGCTGATCATGCAGCAAAGCGACATCGGCGCCATCGCCGATTCGGTCAAGGACTGCCTGCGTTGCGGCAAGTGCAAGCCCGTGTGCGCCACCCATGTGCCGCGCGCCAACCTGCTGTACAGCCCGCGCAACAAGATCCTGGCCACCTCGCTGCTGGTCGAGGCCTTCCTGTACGAGGAACAGACCCGCCGCGGTGTGTCGATCAAGCACTGGCAGGAGTTTGAAGACGTGGCCGACCACTGCACGGTGTGCCACAAGTGCCTCAGCCCATGCCCGGTGAAGATCGACTTCGGCGACGTCACCATGAACATGCGCAACCTGTTGCGCAAGATGGGGCAGAAGAGCTTCCGCCCCGGTAATGCCGCGGCCATGTTCATGCTCAACGCCACCAACCCCGAGACCATCAAGCTGGCCCGCTCGGCCATGGTGGGCGTGGGCATGAAGGCGCAGCGCCTGGCCAATGATTTGCTCAAGGGCATGGCGCGCAAGCAGACCGGTGCGCCGCCGGCCACGGTGGGTGCGGCTCCGATCAAGGAGCAGATCATCCACTTCATCAACAAGAAGATGCCGGGCAACCTGCCCAAGAAGACGGCCCGCGCGCTGCTCGACATCGAGGACAAGGACTACGTGCCCATCATCCGCAACCCGCAGGCGACCACGGCGGACAGCGAGGCCGTGTTCTATTTCCCGGGCTGCGGTTCGGAGCGCCTGTTCAGCCAGGTGGGCCTGGCCACCCAGGCCATGCTGTGGCATGCCGGGGTGCAGACCGTGCTGCCGCCGGGCTACCTGTGCTGTGGCTACCCGCAGCGTGGCAGCGGCCAGTTCGACAAGGCGGAGAAGATCATCACCGACAACCGGGTGTTGTTCCACCGCGTGGCCAACACGCTCAACTACCTCGACATCAAGACCGTGGTGGTGAGCTGCGGCACCTGCTACGACCAGCTGCAGGGCTATGAGTTCGAGAAGATCTTCCCGGGCTGCCGCATCATCGACATCCACGAGTACCTGCTGGAGAAGGGCATCACGCTCGACACCTCGGGCGGTGGCGCAGGCTACCTGTACCACGACCCCTGCCACACGCCCATGAAGCTGCAGGACCCGATGAAGACCGTCAAGGCCCTGATCGGCGACCAGGTGCTCAAGAGCGAGCGCTGCTGTGGCGAGTCGGGCACGCTGGGCGTGACCCGGCCCGACATCTCCACCCAGGTGCGCTTCCGCAAGGAAGAAGAAATCCGCAAGGGTGAGGCCGAGCTGCGTGCCTCGGGTGCCGTGGGGCCGAAGGACAATGTCAAGATCCTCACCAGCTGCCCGAGTTGCCTGCAGGGCCTGACCCGCTATGGCGACGACCTGAACAACGGCCTGCTTGAGGCCGACTACATCGTGGTCGAGATGGCGCAGCAGATCCTGGGGGCCGACTGGCTGCCGCAGTATGTGTCTGCCGCCAACGCCGGTGGCATCGAGCGCGTGCTGGTCTGATTTCATCGTCAACTTTGTTGTGGAGCCTTTCATGTCGATCGTTCGCCGAGCCCTGATGGTCAACACCCTGCGCGGCCTGGTGGCTGCCGCCACCCTCACGGCCGCGGGCCTGGTGGGTGCGCAGACCGCCAAGCCCATCCGTTTGCTGGTGGGTTTTCCGGCCGGCGGCGGCACCGACGTGATCGCCCGCACCCTGGCCGACAAACTCAAGGACGAGCTGGGCGTGCCGGTGGTGGTGGACAACCGCCCCGGCGCGGGCGGGCAGGTGGCGGCCCAGGCCCTCAAGGCCTCGCCGCCCGATGGCAGCACCTATTTCCTGAGCCATGACCACACCATCTCCATCCTGCCCCTGGTGGTGAAGAACCCGGGCTTCGACCCGGCGCACGATTTCGTGGCGGTGGGCGGTCTGGCCACCTTCGTCAATGCCTTTGCGGTGTCCAGCGGCACACCGGCCAAGTCGTTCAAGGACTATGTCGCGGCAGTGCAAGCGGCGGGCGGCAAGGGCAACGTCGGGGTGCCGGCGCCGGCCTCGGTGCCGGAATTCCTGGTCAAGGTGATTGGCGAGAAGAACAAGCTGGACCTGGTCTCGGTGCCCTACCGGGGCAGCGCCCCCATGCTGGCCGACATGCTGGGCAACCAGATCGGTGCCGGCGTGGCTTCGGTGCCCGATTTCATCGAGAACCACCGGGCCGGCAAGCTGCGCGTGGTGGCGGTGCTGGGCGACAAGCGCCAGGCGGCCCTGCCCGATGTGCCCAGCTTTGCCGAGCTGGGACTGGCTGGTTTCGAAGACGTGCCTTACTACGGCATCTTTACCGTGGCCGGCACGCCCAAGGCCTCGCTGGACCCGTTTTCTGCGGCCCTGGCCAAGGTGCTGGCCCAGCCCGATGTGCACGAACGCCTGACCGCCATGGGCCTGAGCGTGGGTTACTCCACCGGGGCGCAACTGGCAGCGCGCGAGCGCAGCTACGCCCAGACCTGGGCGCGCATCATCAAATCCAGCGGTTTCCAACCTCAGTAAATGCTTTGTGCTGGGGCACAGACTTGACACGCGTCAGGTTTGAGTCCCCCAGGCCTTGCTGATTTGCCCCTTCTTGTCGCAGGCTTCCTGCGGGTGGTGGGACAATGCGCGATGCAGCGCTCCGGGCGCTTTCACCCTCAAGCAAGGCAGGACGATTTTCATGGCAGGACTCACGGCAGGCGCCCCGACCCCCACGGCGCTCACGGTGCACGGGCAGTCGCGCGTGCTGGAAGTGGCATTCTCGGATGGCGCCGTGTTCCGCCTGCCCTTCGAATTGATGCGCGTCTATTCGCCCTCGGCCGAAGTTCAGGGCCACGGCCCGGGCCAGGAAACCCTGCAGACCGGCAAGCGTGAGGTGGGCCTGCTGGGCCTGGAGCCGGTGGGCAACTATGCCGTCAAGCCCTTGTTCACCGATGGCCATGAGAGCGGCATCTTCACCTGGGACTATCTCTATTCGCTGGGCAGCCGCCAGGCCGAACTCTGGGCCGAGTACGAGGCCCGCCTGCAGGCGGCCGGCCGCGGCCGCGATGACCCGATGCCCGTCAAGGGCGGGCATGGCTGCTCCAGCCACTGAACCACTCCGCCCGAACCGGGCCCCACCCTGCCGCAAGCGGGGTTGTCGCCGGTGACAGAGGCACTAACGTATAGCATTCAGCCATGAGCACGACACATTTCGGTTTTCAGTCGGTGGACGAGCAGGAGAAGGCTCGCAAGGTCCGCGGGGTCTTTGACTCGGTCGCGTCACGCTACGACATCATGAACGACCTGATGTCCCTGGGCCTGCACCGGGCCTGGAAGGCCTACACCGTCATGGTGGCCAACCTGCACGAAGGTGATCAGGTGCTCGACATCGCCGGTGGCACCGGCGACCTGGCGATGGCCTTTTCCAAGAAGGTGGGCCGCACGGGGCGGGTGGTGCACACCGACATCAACGAGGCCATGCTGCGCACCGGGCGCAACCGCCTGCTCGATGCCGGCGTGGTGCTGCCCACCCTGGTGTGCGATGCCGAAAAGCTGCCTTTCCCCGACAACCACTTCGATGTGGTCAGCGTGGCCTTCGGCCTGCGCAACATGACCCACAAGGACCAGGCCCTGGCCGAGATGAACCGCGTGCTCAAGCCGCGCGGCAAGCTGTTGGTGCTCGAGTTCTCCAAGGTGGCAGCGCCGCTGGCCAAGCCCTACGACTGGTATTCTTTCAAGATCCTTCCCCGGCTGGGGCAGATGGTGGCCGGCGATGCCGAAAGCTACCGCTACCTGGCCGAATCGATCCGCATGCACCCTGGGCAGGAAGAGCTCAAGGCCCTGATGAAGCAGGCGGGTTTCGGTCATGTGGATTACCACAACCTCACCGGTGGGGTGGTGGCTCTGCACGTCGGCATCAAGTGTTGAGGGGCGTGCGCGTCCCAAGCGAATGAACGGGGCTTGCCCCCACTGAACGAGAAGATGGAGATGACATGATGAAGCTTTGGTCCGTGGTGCTGGCGCTGGCACTGGTGATGGCTGGCCAGGAGGCCGAGGCCGCACGCAGGCTGGGTGGCGGCCAATCGATCGGGCGTCAATCCTCGAATGTGACTCAGCGTGAGGGGGCTTCGCCCGCTCCGGCAACGCCCGCTTCGCCATCGGTGGCCCCGGCTGGCGCCGCGTCCTCCGTGGCCAAACCCGCACCTGCACCTGCCCCGGCCGCTGCCCAGGCTCCGCGCCGCCCCTGGGGCGCCATGCTGGGTGGCCTGGCGGCCGGCCTGGGCTTGGCCTGGCTGGCGCACTCGCTGGGCTTTGGTGAGGCCTTTGGCCAGATCCTCATGGTGGCCCTGTTGGCCATGGTGGCCATGGCCGTGATCGGCTGGTTCATGCGCAGCCGCCGGGGTGTCGCTGCGGCCTCCGGCCCCTACGCGTTCCAGGGCGCGGGTTCGCCCGCCGCCGCACCGGCCCTGCGCCAGTACAGCCCCGATCACGTCGGCAACGACGCCTCGGCTCGCCCCTGGGAGCGCCAAAGCCAGTTCGGCCCCGAGGCCGCGGGCCGCCAGTCTGGCGGTGCCATGATCGGCACGGCGCTGGGCGGCAGCCAGAGCTGGGGCATTCCGGCCGGTTTCGACACCGAGGGTTTCCTTGGCGCGGCCAAGCGCAACTTCGTGGCCCTGCAGGCCGCCTGGGACCGTTCCGACATCCCGACCCTGCGCGCCATGATGACCGACGGCATGCTCGACGAGATCCGTGTGCAGCTCAACGAGCGCGAAGCCCACCGCCCGGGGCAGCAGAACAAGACCGACGTGGTCATGATCGAGGCGCAGCTGCTGGGCATCGAAGACCTGGGCGAGGGCTACATGGCCAGCGTCGAGTTCTCCGGCATGATCCGCGAGGAGCCCTCGGCGGGCCCCAATCCGTTCCGTGAGGTCTGGAACATGACCAAGCCCAAGGACGGCAGTGCGGGCTGGCTGGTGGCCGGCGTGCAGGCGCTGCAATAAACACGCCGCCTGCCCGGGCCTGTGCAGGGTCATCGGGCTGGCGCCTCACTTTCGGGGAATAATCGCCGGCTATGGCCCAAGCATCCCCTTTCTCTCTGATCGATCAACTGTTTGACCGCGTCACCAGCACCTTCCAGCCACCTGCCTGGCTGGTGAGCGAGTTGCAGCACCGTGGTGTGCTGCTCATCAACCACGTGTTGATGCAAGAGCCCGAGGCCATGGCCCGGCTTGCGCGCCAGAAGGGCCGCGTGGCCAGCGTGCAATGGCGCCTCTTTGACATCAAACTGATCATCACCCCGGCAGGGCTGATCGACCTGGCCGAGCCGGGTGCGAACTCCGACTTGCACCTGGCCGTCACCGAAAGCTCGCCCACCTCCCTGGTGCAGGCGGTCGTGGCGGGCGAGAAGCCGCCGGTGCGCATCGAGGGCGATGTGCAATTTGCCGCCGAAATCAACTGGATCGTCGATCACGTGCGCTGGGATCTCGAAGAAGACCTGGCCCGCGTGGTGGGCGACGGCCCGGCCCACACGGTTGTGCAGGCGGTCAAAAACCTGGCGCGCGGTCTGAAGGATTTTGTGACCCGCTTCCCCGCCACCTCCATCGTGCGTGACAAGGACGGTCTATGAGCCGTCTGTTGCGAGGGTGCTACATCCTCTGGGTGGTCTTGCGCTATGGCCTCGACGAGATGGTGCTGACCCATTTCGGCAGGCCCTGGATGACCCGCCTGGCGCGCATCATCACCATCGGCCGCACGCTGGATGCACCGCGCGGGCAGCGCCTGCGTGAGGCGCTGGAGCAACTGGGCCCCATCTTCGTGAAGTTCGGCCAGGTGCTGTCCACCCGGCGCGACCTGCTGCCCCCTGACATTGCCGAAGAGCTGGCCCATCTGCAGGACCGGGTGCCTCCGTTCAGCTCCGACGTGGCCGTCGCCACCATCGAGAGGGCCTTCCGTCGTCCGGTGGACGAGGTGTTTCTGGCTTTTGACCGCGAGCCCGTGGCCAGCGCCTCGATTGCCCAGGTGCACTTCGGCGTGGTGCGCACGGCCGCCGGGGTGGAGCGTGAGGTGGCGATCAAGGTGCTGCGCCCCGGCATGCTGCCCGTGATCGACAAGGACCTGGCCCTGATGCGCATGATGGCCGGCTGGGTTGAGGGCCTGAGTTCGGATGGCAAGCGCCTCAAACCGCGCGAAGTGGTGGCCGAGTTCGACAAATACCTGCACGACGAACTGGACCTGGTGCGCGAGGCCTCCAATGCCGCCCAGTTGCGGCGCAACATGAGCGGGCTGGATCTGGTGCTGATCCCCGAGGTGTTCTGGGACTTCTGCCACCCCGAGGTGATGGTCATGGAGCGCATGAAGGGCGTGCCCATCAGCCAGCTCGAGCGCCTGCGCGACGCCGGGGTCAACATTCCCCAGTTGGCGCGCGATGGCGTCACCATCTTCTTCACCCAGGTGTTCCGCGATGGCTTCTTCCACGCCGACATGCACCCGGGCAACATCCAGGTCAGCCTGGCGCCCGGCACCTTCGGGCGCTACATCTCGCTGGACTTCGGCATCGTCGGCACCCTGACCGAGTACGACAAGGAATACCTGGCGCAGAATTTCACGGCCTTTTTCCGTCGCGACTACAAACGGGTGGCCGAGCTGCACATCGAAAGCGGCTGGGTGCCCCCGGAAACCCGGGTGGACGAGCTGGAGGCCGCCATCCGCAGTGTGTGCGAGCCCTATTTCGACCGTCCGCTCAAGGAAATCTCGCTGGGCATGGTGCTGATGCGCCTGTTCCAGACCTCGCGCCGCTTCCAGGTCGAAATCCAGCCCCAGCTGGTGTTGTTGCAGAAGACCCTGCTCAACATCGAGGGCCTGGGCCGGCAACTGGACCCCGAGTTGGACCTCTGGAGCACGGCTAAGCCCTTCCTGGAGAAGTGGATGCTCGACCAAGTGGGCCCACAGCGCCTGTTCAAGCAGCTGCGCGATGAGTTTCCGCGCTACGCCAAGCTGCTGCCCGAGCTGCCTCGCCTGCTGGCCGGTTACCTGGAGCAGGGGCCGTCCGGGCATAAGAAGGAGTTGGCCCTGCTGCTGGCCGAGCAGCGGCGCACCAACCGCCTGCTGCAGTCCATCGTCTACGGTGGCATGGGATTTGTATTGGGTCTGCTGGTGTTGCAACTGGTGATCAGAATCCGCCTGTTCTGACGGCCAGCAGCCCGCCTGGGCCCGATTTCGGGATAATCCGCCGTCTTCCTGGAGGTTTCCGTGCTGCTGACCCTGGTCATCATCTACTTGCTCGTCACCATCGCCATCGGCCTGTGGGCGGCCAAGCGGGTGAAAAACACCGCCGATTTCGCGATCGCCGGGCGCCATCTGCCCTTGTTCATGATCGTGACCACCACCTTTGCCACCTGGTTCGGGTCGGAAACGGTGATGGGCATTCCGGCCACCTTCATCAAGGAAGGCCTGCATGGCGTGGTCGAAGACCCGTTTGGGGCGGGCTTCTGCCTGATCCTGGTCGGGCTGTTCTTCTCGGCGCGGCTGTACAAGATGTCGCTGCTCACCATCAGCGATTACTACCGTGAACGTTATGGCCGGGTGATCGAGATCCTGTGTTCGCTGATCATCCTCATCAGCTACCTGGGTTGGGTGGCAGCCCAGGTCACGGCGCTGGGGCTGGTCTTCAACGTGCTGTCCGAAGGCGCCATCTCGCAGCCGGCGGGCATGCTGATCGGCACGGCCTCCATCCTGGCCTACACCTTGTTCGGCGGCATGTGGTCGGTGGCGGTGACCGATTTCATCCAGATGATCATTCTGGTCTGCGGCCTGCTGATCCTGGCCGTGTTTGCCGGGCAACAGGCGGGTGGGGTGGACAAGGTACTGGCCTATGCCCAGGAAAAAGACCTGTTCGCCTTCTGGCCGCCCATGCAGTTCAAGGACATCCTGTTCTTCATCGGCGCGGGCATGACCATGATGCTGGGCTCGATCCCGCAGCAGGACGTGTTCCAGCGGGTGATGTCGGCCAAGGACGAGCGCGCCGCCACCCGGGGCCCGGTGATCGGCGGCATCTGCTACATCCTGTTTGCTTTCGTGCCCATGTTCCTGGTCACCAGCGCCTTGATCATCATGCCCGAGACCACCGAGCAGCTTCTGTCCACCGGCCGCAAGGTGGACAGTCAGATGATCCTGCCCACCCTGGTGCGCACCCACATGCCCTTTGTGATGCAGGTGCTGTTTTTCGGTGCACTGCTGTCAGCCATCAAGAGCACGGCCTCGGCCACCTTGCTGGCGCCGTCGGTGACCTTTGTGGAGAACATCTGGCGCCAGTTCTTTCCGCGCCAGAGCGACCAGCAGGAGCTGCGCACCATGCGCATCACGGTGCTGATCTTCAGCGTCTTCGTGTGCACCTATGCCATCCTGTCCAAGGACAAGCCCATCTATGAAATGGTGTCGGGCGCCTACCAGGTCACGCTGGTGGGGGCCATCGTGCCCCTGACGGCCGGCCTGTACTGGAAGCGGGCCACCACCCAGGGCGCCTTGTTCTCGATCGTGCTGGGTATTTTGTGCTGGCTGATGTTCATCGTGACCTCCGCCGGTGAAGAGGTGCCGGCCCAACTGGCCGGCTTTGTGGCGGCACTGCTGGGCATGCTGATCGGCTCGCTGGGGCCGCAGGGCATCCGCAACAGCCGCGCCTCGCACCATGTCTTGCCGGGGCTTTGAGGCCAGGGCACCTGTGTTCATCCACCGGGCGGCTCTTGCAGAATGACCGCCCGCCTATAATTGAGGGTTTTGCAACCCCCTTCCAAGCTCAGAAAGCCATGCCAATCTACGCCTACAAATGCGAGTCCTGCGGGCACAGCAAAGACGTCTTGCAAAAAATCTCCGACGCCCCGCTGACGGAATGCCCCGCCTGCCATGCCTCGGCCTTCCGCAAACAGATCACCGCGGCCGGTTTCCAGCTTAAAGGCTCGGGCTGGTATGTGACCGATTTCCGGGGCGGCAACAGCGGCGCAAATGGTGCCAGCGCAGGCACCAGTGCCCCGGCCACCGCCCCCGCAGCGGGCGCTGACACCGGTTCCTCCAGCGCGCCGGCCGAGTCGTCGTCGTCCAGCACGGCCAAGGCCGACTCCGCCCCCACCGCCTCGGGTGGCTCGTGCGGTGGCGGTTGCGCCTGTCACGGATGACCACCCCCATGGCTGCCATGCGCAAATGGTTGTTCGCGGGTCTGCTGGTCATCGTGCCGGTGGCCATCACCATCTGGGTGCTCGACTGGATCATCGGCACCCTGGACCAGACCCTGCTCATCCTGCCCCAGAAATGGCGGCCGGACGAGTTGCTGGGTTTCCACATCCCGGGCTTCGGGGTGGTGCTCACGCTGCTCATTTTGCTGGTGGTCGGTGCCGTCGCCAGCAATTTTCTGGGTCGCAAGCTCGTCAAGCTGGGCGATGCCATCGTGCACCGCATCCCGGTGGTGCGCTCGATCTATTCCAGCGTCAAGCAGGTCTCGGACACGCTGTTCTCGGAAAGCGGCAACGCGTTCCGCAAGGCGGTGCTGATCCAGTGGCCGCGCGATGGCGTCTGGACCGTGGCGTTCGTCACGGGGACCCCGGGTGGTGACGTGCTCACCTACCTCAAGGACGACTTTCTCAGCGTCTACGTGCCCACCACGCCCAACCCCACCGGGGGCTATTTCGTCATGTTGCGACGCAGTGATTGCATCGAACTCGACATGAGCGTGGACGAGGCGCTCAAGTACATCGTTTCCATGGGCGTGGTCGCTCCTGCGGGCCCGGCCATCCTCTCTCAATCTTCTCAGTAATGCGCCCCTTGGCGCTGGATGTTTCTTATGGCTATGCGTTCACACTATTGCGGTCTCGTGACCGAAGCCCTGCTGGGCCAAACCGTTACCTTGTCGGGCTGGGTCAATCGTCGTCGTGACCATGGTGGTGTGATCTTCATCGACCTGCGCGACCGCGAAGGTTATGTGCAGGTGGTCTGCGACCCGGACCGTGCCGAGATGTTCAAGGTGGCCGAAGAAGTGCGCAACGAATTCTGCGTGCAGGTCAAGGGGGTGGTGCGTGCCCGTCCGGACGGCACCACCAACGACAAACTCAAGAGCGGTCAGATCGAAGTGCTGTGCCACGAGCTCAAGGTGCTCAACCCCTCGGTCACGCCTCCGTTCCAGATCGATGAGGACAACCTCAGCGAAACCACCCGCCTGACCCACCGCGTGCTGGACCTGCGCCGCCCTTACATGCAGAACAACCTGATGCTGCGCTACCGCGTGGCCATGGAAGTGCGCAAGTTCCTCGATGCCAACGGCTTCATCGACATCGAAACCCCGATGCTGACCAAGTCCACGCCCGAAGGCGCGCGTGACTACCTGGTGCCCAGCCGCGTGCATGACGGCCAGTTCTTCGCGCTGCCCCAGTCGCCCCAGCTGTTCAAGCAGCTGCTGATGGTGGCCGGCTTCGACCGCTACTACCAGATCACCAAGTGCTTCCGCGACGAAGACCTGCGCGCTGACCGCCAGCCCGAATTCACGCAGATCGATATCGAAACGTCCTTCATGGAAGAGCAGGACATCCGTGACATGTTCCAGGGCATGATCAAGACCGTGTTCCAGAACACCCTGGGCGTGGACCTGGGCGAGTTCCCGGTCATGACCTACCAGGACGCGGCCTTCCGTTTCGGCTCTGACAAGCCCGACCTGCGCGTCAAGCTCGAGTTCACCGAGCTGACCGATGTGATGGCCGATGTTGATTTCAAGGTGTTCTCCACCCCCGCCACCACCAAGGGTGGCCGCGTGGTGGCCCTGCGTGTGCCGGGCGGCGCCAAGGAAGGTTCGGGCCTGTCGCGCGGTGAGATCGACAGCTACACCGAGTTCGTCAAGATCTACGGCGCCAAGGGCCTGGCCTGGATCAAGGTCAACGACCTGAGCAAGGGCCGCGACGGCCTGCAAAGCCCCATCGTCAAGAACCTGCACGACAAGGCCATCACCGAGATCCTGGCCCGCACCGGTGCCCAGGACGGCGACCTGCTGTTCTTCGGTGCTGACAAGGAAAAGATCGTCAACGACTCCATCGGAGCCCTGCGCATCAAGATCGGGCACAGCGAATTCGGCAAGAAGAACGGTCTGTTCGAGCACCGCTGGGCCCCGCTGTGGGTGGTCGACTTCCCGATGTTCGAGTTCGACGAAGATGCTCAGCGCTGGAACGCCGTGCACCACCCCTTCACCGCGCCCAAGGACGGTCATGAGGACTGGATGGTCACCGCGCCTGAGAAGTGCATCTCCAAGGGCTACGACATGGTGCTCAATGGCTGGGAAATGGGTGGCGGCTCGGTCCGTATCCACCGCGCCGATGTGCAGCAGAAGGTGTTCGACGCCCTCAAGATCAGCCCCGAAGAAGCCCAGCAGAAGTTCGGCTTCCTGCTCGACGCCCTGCAGTACGGTGCACCTCCGCACGGTGGCCTGGCCTTCGGCCTGGACCGTATCGTGACGCTGATGACCGGCGCCGAGTCGATCCGTGACGTGATCGCCTTCCCCAAGACCCAGCGCGCCCAGTGTCTGTTGACCCAGGCCCCGAGCCCGGTGGACGAAAAGCAGCTGCGCGAACTGCACATCCGCCTGCGCAACGCCACGCCCGCCGCCTGAGGCCGGCAAATCCCCTGATCACCGGACGATCAGGACCGCAGCGGCCACGGCGCAAGCCCTGGCCGCTTTTCTTTTTGCCCCGGAGATTCTCATGCCCGAGTCGCGCGCCCACAAGATTCCCGAGTCGGTGCTGGTGCTGATCCACACACCCGACCGGCAGGTGCTGCTGATCCGGCGTGCCGATGCTGGCGAGCATTGGCAATCCGTCACCGGCAGCAAGGACCATGTGGACGAAAGCTGGCTCGACACCGCGGTGCGCGAGGTGATGGAGGAGACCGGCATCGACGCCCTGGCCCCAGGGCATCGCCTGCTGGATTGGGGGCTGGAGAATGTCTATGACATCTGGCCCGAGTGGCAGCATCGCTACGCACCCGGTGTGCAGCGCAATCGCGAGCGCGTGTTCGGCCTGACCGTACCCAGTCCTCTGTCCGTGCGCCTGAGCCCCCGCGAACACACGGCCAGCCAGTGGCTGCCTTGGCTGGCGGCAGCGGATCGGTGTTTTTCGGCGTCCAATGCCGAGGCCTGCTTGATGCTGCCTCGGTTTCTGGCGTGACCGCCGCCTGCGCCTCAGCGCCCTGGGCGCAGACGCAGCGCGTCCAGGCCCTGGGTCAGAGCCTCTGATTTCGATTCGGCTTGAGGCATGGGTGGTGCCTCTGCTGGCGCTTGGGCGGCTTGCAGGCTTTCAGCCGCCTGGGCCTTGGCCTCAGCGCGTTTGCGCAGGCGCAGCGTCACCCCACCGGGTTGGCGTTCGCTGTCCTGCCCCAGCACGGCCCGCGCCGGGGTGGTGCCGCAGCGGCTTCGCAAGGCGTCGATCTGCTGTTGCAGCGGCTCAGCCTGGGCGATGCGGGCCTGGTGGCGCAACAGCACCTGTTGCGACATGTCGAGCAGCTTGACGTTCAGAGTGGCTTCGCTGTGCTCCAGCAGGCTGCGCACGGCGCCGGCCGGATCGCCTGACAGGCTCAGGCCCATGGCGCGCTCGGCGGTGCCGTTGATCTCTTGCAGGCAGGCGCGAATGGTGTCTGCATAGGGCGTGTGCAGGTGGCACGCGTTGGCCATCAATTCGCTCAGGCCCCGGGTGTTGGCGTAGCGCATGCCCAGTTGTTTGATCCAGCCACTGCCTTCGGAGAGGTCGATCGAGGTGTGGGCCAACACCGACAGCAGGCCTGCGAGGTTGCAGGAGGCCTCGAAATCAAAATCAACATCGCTCAATTGGGCGGCCATTCTGCGCACCATCTCGACCGCACGGGCAAATTGCCTTTGAAGAATCTGTTGCAGTGCGCCAGTCACTTCGGCGAAGCGCCGCACCCGGGGGCTGTCGGGGTGCCGTTCCAGAATGCGGGCGCAGTCGGCCATGCAGCGTTCCATGCCTTTGCGGTCGTTGTCCGCAAAATAGGCAAAGGCCAGCAGCACGATGGACTGGAAGTCGAACAGCTTGGAGTCGATGCCCAGGATGGTGGCCCGGGCCAGGGCCTTGGTCGCTGTGACGCGGTCACCCATGTAGAACGCCATCATGCCGAACTTCTGCTGCCGCCCGACCGAATCGGGGGTCAGCGAGCTGGCGGTGCGGTAGGTCTCCAGGGCCTCGGCAAAATTGCCCACCTCGACCTGGGCGCGCCCGAGCACGTCGTAGGCGTCGGTGTAGCTGGCGTCTTCCCCGATCAGGCCCATCAAGGTGGTGATGGCGCGGGTGGCCTGGCCAGATTCGACCTGGGCCCGGGCCACGCCCAGTTTGGCCCAGGGCAGGGCACGGGCGGCAATCACGGCTTCGAACAGGGTGCGGGCCTCGTCATGGCGCCCCAGGCGCAGCAGCAATTCGGTGCCGATGCGAGCGGCGTACAGCCAATAGGGCTGCTGGGCCTCGAAGCGCTGGACGCACAGGCTGGCGGCCAGCTCGAAGTTCTCGTCTTCGATGGCACTGAAGATCGGCATCAGGTGCACTTTGCGCAGGCGCGCCAGGCTGAGCCGGTCGAACAGGGCCACCGGGGTGAAGGGCTTGAGCAGGTAGCCGTCCAGAGCTGATTCCGCGGCTTCGGCCACCGAGGCGTAGGACGCTTCGGCGGTCACCATGAAAAAAACAGTCGAGAAGGGCAGCAGGTGGGCCCGGCGCAGGTCATCGAGCAGGGTCTGGCCGGATTCGTTGGTTTCGTCGAAGTACTGCTCGCACAGCACAAAATCGAACACCGTGTGCTCCAGCCGGTTGCGGGCATCCCGCACCCGGCTGCACTGCACCACCTTGCCCACGCCGTAGTCGCGCAACTGGCCAGCCAGGATGCTGCGCGAAGTGGCATTGCTGTCGATCACCAGGGCCAGGCAATCGGCAATGTCGCGTTGGGGGGCTGTTGCCATGTGTTGTGTTCGTTGTAGTACTGACCAAGCACCGATTTTTGCCTGAAGATAGTTTAGAACGGGTGTTACGCCGCGAAATCAGAAAATTTACCTAGTCCGTGTCTGTTTCAGGCGGCACGCGCCTGCCGAGGGATGGGCCACAATTCCAGCATGGACAAAGACGGCGTTTTTCGGGTGGCCACCTGGAACATTCACAAAGGCGTGCGCGGCATGGGGCCGACGCGCCGGCTTGAGATTCATGACATTGGCCATGGCGTGGAGCAACTGGACGCCGATGTGGTCTGCCTGCAGGAGGTGCGCAAGGTGCATCGCCGTGAGCAGAGCCACTTTGCACGCTGGCCGGCCATGCCGCAGGCCGACTACCTGGCCCCCGAGGGCTATGAAGCCGTCTACCGGACCAATGCCGTCACCCGCCATGGCGAGCACGGCAATGCCCTGCTCACGCGCTGGCCCGTGGTCAACCACCAGCACGAGGACATGTCCGACCACCGTTTCGAGCAGCGCGGCCTGCTGCATGTGGAGATCATGGTGGCGGATCGGCCGGTGCATGTGATCGTGGTGCACCTGGGGCTGATTCCAGGCAGCCGGGTGCGGCAGGTGGAGCAACTGCGTCGCTTCATCGCCCGCGAAGTGCGGGTCAGCGAGCCCTTGATCGTGGCGGGTGACTTCAATGAGTTTGGCGGCACGCTGAGCCGCACGCTGCGCCACGATGGCCTGATCGAGTTCGAGGCCACACGTCACCCCACCTTCCCGTCGCGCCTGCCCCTGGCGCAGCTGGACCACATTTACGCCCGCGGCCTGGCCCCGATCCGTGCCGAAGTGCCGCATGGGCGGGCCTGGGCCCGCATGTCCGACCACCTGCCCTTGATCACCGATTTCAGGTTCTAGCCATGCCGCGGGCCCATGGCTTGAGTTACCGCGCCGGCCACGAGGTGGAGTTGCTGCAGGGCAGCACCGAGTTCTTTCCGGCCCTGATCGCCGGCATGGATGCGGCGCGCCACAGCATCTGGCTGGAGACCTACATCTTTGATTTCACCGGCAGCGCGCAGGACGTGGCCCAGGCCCTGGCGCGGGCGGCACTGCGCGGCGTGTCGGTGCGCGTGGTGGTGGATGGTGTGGGCACCGATGCGATTCCCACGCTCTGGCGGCAGCGCTGGCAGGCTGCGGGCGTGCAGTGGCGGGTCTTTTCACCCTTGGGGCCGGGCGGTCTGCTGATCCCCAACCGCTGGCGCCGCCTGCACCGCAAACTGTGCGTGCTGGATGGCGAGCGTCTGTTCTGCGGCGGCATCAATGTGTTGGATGACTGGTACGACCCGCACCATGGGGCGCTGCGGCAGCCGCGCTTTGATCTGGCCGTGAGTCTGTCCGGCCCGGTGGTGGCCGAGGCCATGGACACCATGTCGCGCCTGTGGTGGCGCCTGGAAGCGGCGCAGGCCATCCGGTCGCGGCGCCTGCCGCGGGCCCTGGAGGACTGGCGCCAGGCGCTGCCGGCGCCAGCCTCTGGCACCCTGCGCAACGGGCCCCAGGGCCTGCGCGCTGCCCTGGTGCTGCGCGACAACCTGCGGCATCGGGCGCGCATCGAAAAGGCCTACCTGCGGGCCATCGGGGCAGCGCGCGAGGAGGTGCTGATTGCGAACGCGTACTTCCTGCCCGGGCGCAAGCTGCGCCGCGCCCTGGTGATGGCGGCTCAGCGCGGCGTGCGGGTGCAGTTGCTGCTGCAGGGGCGCTATGAAAGCTTCATGCAGCACCACGCGGCCCGTCCGGTGTACGGCCCCTTGCTCGCCGCCGGCGTGGAGATCCACGAGTACGAGCCCAGCTTTCTGCATGCCAAGGTGGCGGTGGTGGACGGCTGCTGGAGCACGGTGGGCTCGTCCAACCTCGATCCGCTGAGCCTGTTGCTGGCCCGCGAGGCCAATGTGGTCATCGACGACCGCGAGTTTGCCGCTGGCCTGCGCAGTGCCTTGCACGCCGCCATGCGGCAGGCCGGGCGCCCGGTGCAGCCCGAGCTACTGGCGCGGCGCTCCTGGCATTTGCGGGTGCTGGACCGGGTGGCGTTCGGTCTGATGCGGCTGGCCTTGTGGCTGACCGGCCATCGTTACTGAGCACAGGTCCGTTCAACAGGGCTTCATTGCTACTTATTGTGTAGCGTGAAACCCTTGTTCCGCAGTGGCTATCGGCCTATAAACCCCAAAATTCAATCGCTGTTACCATCCTTGGCTGTTTGGACAGAGTACAAGCCGCAATGAACCCAATCAACCCGGACGAGGGCACCCCCGTCTCGCTGAAAATCCGTGAGCGCCTGGCCGCAGCGCGCAAGCGTTTCAACGCCAACGACAACATCGCCGAGTTCATCCAGCCCGGTGAACTCGAGAAGCTGCTCGACGAAGTCGAGCACAAGATGCAAGGCGTGCTCGACAGCCTGGTGATCGACACCGAGCGGGACCACAACACCAACAACACCGCCCGCCGGGTGGCCAAGATGTACCTGAACGAGGTGTTCAAGGGCCGCTACGTGGCGGCCCCGCCGATCACCGAGTTCCCCAATGCGGAACACCTCAACGAGCTGATGATCGTCGGCCCGATCACGGTGCGCAGCGCCTGCAGCCACCATTTCTGCCCGGTCATGGGCCGCATCTGGATCGGGGTGATGCCCAATGAGCACACCAATGTGATCGGTCTGTCCAAGTACGCCCGACTGGTCGACTGGGTGATGGGGCGCCCCCAGATCCAGGAAGAAGCTGTGGTGCAGCTGGCCGACCTGATCCAGGAGAAGACCCAGCCTGATGGCCTGGCCATCGTGATGGAGGCCAGTCATTTCTGCATGTCCTGGCGCGGCGTGCGCGAAATGGACAGCAAAATGATCAACTCGGTGATGCGTGGCGTGTTCCTCAAGGATTCCGCGCTGCGCCGTGAATTCCTCTCCCTGATTCCTCGCAAGGACTGACCATGCTTGTTCGTCTGCTCTACGCCAGCCGCGTGGTTGACAATTCGCCGGCCGCGATCGACGCCATCCTGGCCCAGTCGCGCCAACACAACCCGGGTTCGGGCATCACGGGCGTGCTGTGCTACGGCGGCGGCATTTTTCTGCAGGCCATCGAAGGCGGTCGTTCTGCCGTCAATGAACTCTACGGTCATATCCTGCGCGACACCCGACACAGCCAGGTCGAGCTGCTGGTCTATGAAGAAATCTCCGAGCGCCATTTCGGCGGTTGGACCATGGGTTTGGTGAACCTGTCCAAGCTCAACACCTCCATCCTGCTCAAGTACTCCGAGCGCCCCGAACTCGACCCCTATGCCGTGTCTGGCCAGGTCTCTCTGGCCCTGCTCGAAGAGCTGATGGCCACCGCCGCCATCATCGGCCGGGCCTGAGCACGGTCTGGTGTTTCGCCCACGGCGCTTGAGCAGCGCCGGGCTGGCTTCATGAGTCTTCTGTCTTTCTCGCTGGTCATGCTGGCCGGCCTCATCCATGCCCTTTGGAACATCGCGGCCAAACGGGCTGGGGGTGATTCCCGCTTCGCCTTCTTCACCTCCTTTCTGATGATGGGGGTGTGGGCGCCGGCCGGTCTGTGGATGGGCTGGGGCGTGGTCAATGGCTGGGGGGCCGCCGAGTGGGGGCTGATCACCCTCAGCGGGTTGCTGCACGTGGTCTATTACGTCACCCTGCTGCGCGGCTACCAGCGTGCCGACCTCACCGTGGTGTACCCATTGGCGCGGGGCTCCGGGCCTTTGCTGTCCTCTGCCGTGGCCTTGTTGTTGCTGGGTGAGCAGTTGACGGCCTCCAGCGGGCTGGGCCTGCTGGGCGTGGTGCTGGGGGTGTTTCTGGTGGCGGGTGGCCCGGGCCTGTGGCGGGCTGGCCGCAGTGCCGAGCACCAGGCGCGGGTGCGCCTGGGCCTGGTGTACGGGCTGCTCACCGGCGCCTTCATCGCCAGCTACACCGTGGTCGACGGCTATGCTGTCAAGGTGATGCTGATGTCGCCCGTGCTGATCGACTACATGGGCAATTTCGTGCGTGTGGCCGCGCTGGCGCCCCAGGTGTGGCGGGACCGGCCCGAGGCTGCCCGACTGTGGCGCCTGCAATGGAAGCATGCCCTGCTGGTGGCCTGCATCAGCCCAGTCTCTTACGTGTTGGTGCTGTATGCGATGCAGACAGCGCCGCTGTCGCATGTGGCCCCGGCGCGCGAGGTCTCGATGCTGTTTGCCGCGTTGATCGGCGGGCACCTGCTGGGCGAGGGCGATCGCCTGGCCCGCGTGGGCGGGGCCGTGCTGATCGCTGCTGGTGTGGTCTTGCTGGGGCTGGGCTGAACATGGCGGACCCCACCTCCCCGATGCTGCTGCTGGGCTGCGACTTCAGCAGCCGGCCGACGCGGCGCAAGCCGGTGCTGTTGGCCCTGGGCCATGAGCGTGCCGGCCGGGTGGTGCTGAGCCGCCTGGAGCGCCTGCAGACGCTGGAGGCCTACGCCGCCTGGCTGGCCGAGCCCCGTGAATGGGTGGGCGGCTTTGACCTGCCTTTCGGGCTGCCGCGTGAGCTGGTCTGCACCCTGGGCTGGCCCACCGACTGGGCGGCCTGCATGGCGCACTATGCCAGCCTGTCGCGTGAACAGATCCGGGCCGAATTCTCGGCCTTTTGTGATGCCCGCCCCGTGGGGGGCAAGTTCGCCCATCGGGCCACGGACGGGCCGGCCGGGTCCAGCCCGTCGATGAAATGGGTCAACCCACCCGTGGCCTACATGATGCATGCGGGCGTGCCCCCCTTGCTGGCCGCCGGGGTGCAATTGCCGGGCCTGTGGCAGCCTGCGGCATCGCTCGGCGCACCCACCCGGGTGGCGCTGGAGGCTTACCCTGGCCTGCTGGCCCGCGAGGTGCTGGGCAAGCGCTCGTACAAAAGCGATGACCCGGCCAAACAGACGCCCGAGCGCCTGATTGCGCGCAAAGACCTGATCACCGCGCTGGAGCAGGGCCAGACCCGCCTGGGGCTGAGCCTCAAGCTCAGCCACGCCCAGCGCGACGCCCTGGTGGACGACGCCAGCGGCGACAGCCTGGATGCCGTGCTGTGCCTGCTGCAGGCGGCCTGGGCACAGCGCCGTCATGTTGCGGGGGCCCCGCTGTATGGCTTGCCGCCTGGCCTGGACCCGCTGGAGGGCTGGATCGTCAGTGCGGCCTGGCCCGGCTGAGCCGCGCGCGACCGGCGCATCGACACCCGCCAGGGGCCCTCGCTACACTTGCCACATCACTGTGCTTCACCCCGCAGGCCTGAGCAGGCCCCGCGGTGGGAGAACAACACCATGAAATCGACCCGATACTCGTCTTATCAGCCCTTGCTGAAAGTCCTGGCCCAGGCCGCCATCGCTGATCGACCCGAAGGTTGGTCCGAGGGCGAGTTGTGCCTGGTGCAGGATGGACCGGCCTTGGTGTCTCGGCTTCGGCGTTCCGAAGTGGAGCCAGAGCAGCCCGCCCCTGCGCGGGTGCAGGCCGCGGCACAGGCCCTGGCCCAGGCACTGACGCAGGATGGGCTGCCCTGGGTGGGCTGCCGCATCGGGTTTTTCCGCAAGTCGGTGGGTTGGGGGGTGCGGGTGCGAATCACGCCCAGCCATGGAGCGCCCGAGTTGGACCTGACGCCTGACCGGGGGGCCCCTCTGACCGCTCCCAAGCCGACTTTGCCGGCGGCAGGCGCGGTCACTGCGGCATTGGACCGATCGGGGCTGCCTGGGCTGGATGACCCGTTCGTTCTGCAGCCGCAGGCAGGGGTGAGCCCGAGCGTGGCCCCACCAGCGCGACCCCAGACCGAGGCCATGCCGCTCTCAACTCGCCCTGCGCCACCGGATCCGACCCTGCTGGCGGGGCGCCGGCTCTGTCCGCATTGCCGCGTTGACAGCCTGCGCTTCATGTTGCGTGATGCGGGCACCGACCACTACCAATGCGAGCGCTGTGGCTACAAGCTCGCCATGGTGGCGCCAGAGTTTGGTGATGTGTCCTTTCCCATCAAACCTCATCCCGATGAGCGCGATGGGCCACACCCGGCGCAACCCGAGCTCCAGGCCGATGGGCGTATCACCGGCCCAGACTACTCGATTCACCTGAGCAGTCCCGAGACCTTGATGTACCAAAGCGGCAACATGCATGTCCCGGTGCGGGTGGTGCAGGATGTGGCGCGCGGCCTGCGTGTGCTGGAGGCCGAGCGCCTGTCCACGGTCGATACCCCGTTCGGGGCCCGCATGCTGACACCCCGCGAGCACGAGAGCATTCTTCAACACCTGAGGCAGGCGGTTCATCTGCTGCCCGGGCGTTACCTGGTGGAGTGAAGGCATGAACAGGCTGCGATTTCCGCTGTCAGGCCCGCGGTTCCTGGGGATCGGCCTGGCGGCCTGTCTGCTCGCCGGCCTGGCGCAGGCGGGCCCCGCCCCCTGGTTTGTGTGGCGCAGCAAGCTCGACGGCAAGGAGATCTGCGCCCAGGCCTCACCCGGTGCGGGCTGGGCGCAGCAAGGCGGGCCGTTTCTGGACGCCGACTGCCGCAAGCTGCCACCGCGGCTGCTGCCGATGTGAGTCAGCCTGGCACGGAAGTCACCGCGACACCTACCTGTGCCAGATCCAGGTCCTGGTAGAGCTGGCGTGCCAAGGCCGCCAGGCGACGCGATTCGGGCTGCTGGTTGCACAGCGGCTGCAGCAGGTTCTGGGCGCCCACCCACTGGCCTGATTGCAACAGCGCATCCAGGTGGATCTGCGCAAACAGATCGCGCTGCGCATGGCTGCCACCGATTTCACTCAGGCGCGGCAGCGCCTGGCCCAGCCTCTGGGCGCTGCGCTCGTACTGGCCCTCGGCATGGGCCAGCAAGGCTTCGGCGGCATGCACCGCCACCTGCTGCCAGGCGGGGCGCAGCGGGCCGGTGGCCTGCTCCGCATGGTGGTGCAAGGCCTGCAGCCGGGCCCGGGCCTCGCCCCGATGGCCCGCGCGGGCCAGGCCGTACAGGTATTGCAGATCGAGAAAAGGCAGCACGTGGTCGGGCTGGCGCCGCAGCAGATGCTGCCCCAAGTCCTGCCAGCGTGGGCCCACATCGACGCCGGCCAGCTCCAGCCGTGCCAGCAGCGAAATGGCGTTGATCTGGTCCTGGCTGTAGTCCTTCACCACGCCCCAGACCTGCTCGTCAAACAGGTGCAAAGCCTCGTCGAAGTCGCCTCGCTCCAGTTCGAACAAGGCCAGGTGCCACCAGTTGTGGGTCTGCATGAAGGAGTTCAGCCCCACCCAGCTGGCGCTGGCCTCGCGCATGAAGCCACGCCCTTCCTCCAGACGCCCTTCGGTCAGCATCACGTGGGCCAGCGCATGCTGCGCCCAGGGCTCTTTGGGGCTCAGGCGCAGGGCCGTGCGTGCGGCGGCCTCGGCCTGGCGCAGCAGATGGCATTGCTCCCAGGCAAAGGCCGCCATGCCATGCAGGTGGGGCACATCGGCCGCGTGGGGCAGGGCGGCCAGCGCCAGGCGCAGCATGCCGGGCGACTGCCCCTGGTTGAACAGGTGGTATTGCCCCAGCTTGAGCGAGGCCAGATCGCGCGGGAACTGGCGCGCCTGCTCCTCGTGCAGGGCCACAGCGCGGGCCAGATCCCCCCGCACCCAGGCCGCCACTGCGGCAATGAAGCGCTGCTCGCGCTCGGTAGCGCCAGGCGCCTGCGCCTCGGCCCGTTCGATGAAGGGCCGGGCCTGCGCCGGTGCGTCGCCCGTCTCGGCAAACATGTGCAGTGCCGCCGCATAAGCTTGCACCAGCGGGCTGTCGTCCTGCACCGCCTGCAGCACGTTCACACAGCGCGCCTCGCAGGCGATGAAGCCTTCGACAAAGTCATTCAGCGGCCCCAGGCTGGCCGGGTCATGCAGGGTGACCGGGTTGCCCAGGCTGTCGGTGGTGGCGGGCGGCAACTGCGTCATGCTTGCGGCGGTTCCGGCCAGGGGCGTTGCGGGTCGCGGATCAACTCGAAGGCGCGGGCCACGCGCAGCACGCCGAGGTCGTCAAAACGGGCGCCGGCGATCTGCAGGCCGATGGGCAGGCCGGCGCGGGTGTAGCCGCAGTTGATCGAGGCGGCGGGCTGCTCCGACATGTTGAAGGGCACGGTGAAGCCGATGTGCTCCAGCCCATGCAGGGGGTCGTCGGTGGGCGAGGGCAGTTCGGCCGGGAAGGCCGGCATGGGCGCGGTGGGCGAGATCACGTAGTCGAAGGCGCTGCAGGCCTTCACGCTGGCCAGCCGGGTCTGGTGGAACTGGTGGCTGGCGTTGAAGACCTCGACCCCGCTCAGGCCGGCAGCACTGTCGGCCCATCGGCGGATGTAGGGCAGCACCTTGTCGGCCTGGGCCGGCGGCAGGGCCGACAGGTCGATGTGCGAGCGCATGCGCCAGTAGTGGTCCATGCCCTCGAGCATGGCCTGGGTCATGAAGGGTTGCAGGGGCTCGATGTGGGCACCGGCCTGGGCCAGCAGGGCCGCAGCGCGTTCGACGGCGGCCCGCACTTCGGGCTCGACCGGCAGGCCGCAGCCGGCGTCCAGCAGCAGGCCGATGCGCAGGCCGCGCAAGGCGTCGACCCCGGTGTCGAACTGCGACCAGGCGATGTCCTGCCAGGGCAGGCTCATGCTGTCGCGCGCATCGGGCTGCGACAGCACCTGCATCATCAGCGCGGCATCGGCCACGCTGCGCGTCATGGGGCCGGCGGCACGGCCGGTGTAGGGCGGATCGATGGGGATGCGGCCCAGGCTGGGCTTGAGGCCGAAGATGCCGCACCAACTGGCAGGCAGCCGGATCGAGCCGCCGATGTCGGTGCCGATGTGCAGCGGGCCATAGCCAGCGGCCGCTGCAGCCCCTGCGCCCGAGCTGGAGCCGCCCGGGCCCTTGCTCAGGTCCCAGGGGTTGCGCGCCAGGGCATGGAAGGTGGACAGGCCCGAGGAAAGCATGCCGTAGTCGGGCATGGTGGTCTTGCTGACGATGACCGCGCCGGCTTCTTTCATGCGGGCCGCAGGGGGGGCGTCGGCGGCGGCCGGGTTCAGGCTGACGGCTGCGCTGCCCAGGGGGGTGGGGTCGCCCTCGGTGGCGATGTTGTCCTTGAGGGTGGCCGGCACGCCGTCGAGCAGGCCCAGGGGCTGGCCCTTGAGCCAGCGCGCCTCGGCCGCGCGGGCCTGGGCCAGGGCCGCCTCGGGCCGGTACAGCCAGGTGGCGCACAGGGCGGGCTCCCAGCGCTCGATCTGGCGGATCACGGCCTCGGTCACCTCCACCGGTGACAGGGTTCGCTGCCGGTAGGCCGCGATCAGGGTGTGGGCTTCAAGGCTGTGCAGGGGCTGGCCAGCAAGGTCGGCAGTGGGCATGGTTTACCAGGACAGGGCAGAGAGGTCGTTGACGAAGACCGGCATGTCTTTCCACAGGCCCTTGAGGTTCTTGTGGCCGATCGTGATCCATTGCGGCTGGAACAGGAAGGCGTGCACCGAGTCTTCGGCCAGCAGCTTCTGCGCTTCGCCCAGCAGCTTGGCCCGGTCGGCCTCGCGCGGGGTGTTGTTGATCTTCTTGAACAGCTCGTTGAACTTGGGCGACTCGTAGTTCCAGTAGTAGCCCGGCTTGGCAAAGTTGGCCAGGTCGAAGGGTTCGACGTGCGAGATGATGGTCAGGTCGTAGTTCTTGTTGGCGTAGACGCCGCTGAGCCACTGGGCCCATTCCACGTTCTGCGTCTTGGCCACGATGCCGATCTTGGCCAGTTGCGAGGTGATCACCTCACCGCCCTGGCGCGCGTAGGGCACGGGGGGCAGCAACAGGTTCAGCTCGAGTGGCGTGGTGACGCCGGCCTCTTTGAGCAGGGCCTTGGCCTTCTCTGGGTTGAAGGGGTTGATGCCGGTGGTGTCGACATAGCCCAGGGCGCCCGGCACGTAGTGGCTGCCGATGGGCACGCCGTAGCCGTCCACGGCGCCTTCGATCACGGCCTTGCGGTCGATGGCGGCGGCGATGGCACGGCGCACGCGCACATCATCGAGCGGCTTTTTCTTGTTGTTGATGGCCAGGATGGTCTTGGCCCGCGAGCCCGCCACGATGACCTGGAACTGCGGGTTGCCCTTGAACTGAGGCACGGCCCGCTGGGTCACGCGCTGGAAGCCATCCACATCGCCGGCCAGCAAGGCCGCCACCTGGGCCGCCGGGTCGCCGATGAAGCGGAAGGTGGCCTTCTTGATCTTGATGGCGGCCGCATTGCGGTAGCCGTCCCATTTGCCCAGCACCACGCTGGCGCCCTTGTTCCAGGCATCGAGCTTGTAGGGGCCGGTGCCGATGGGCTTGGTGGCGTTGGTGTCGACGCTCTTGGGCTCGACGATGATGGCCGTGGCCTGGCCCAGCACGAACAGGAAGTCGGGATCGATCTCCTTGCGCAGGACCACCACCGTGCTGTCGTCCACCACCTGGGTGCTCATTTCGGCAAAGGTGCGCTTGTCCTTGTTGGTGCTCTTGTCGCCGCCGGCACGGTCGAACGAGAACTTGACGGCGGCGGCATTGAAGGGCTCGCCGTTCTGGAACTTCACACCTTTGCGCAGCTTGAAGGTGTAGGTCTTCAGGTCGGGCGACACCTCCCAGCTTTCGGCCAGCAGGGGGGTGACGCTGCCGTCGGCATTGATCTTGGTGAGGGTCTCGAAGATGTTGTACTGCACCACCTCGGCAATCGCCGAGGCGGCGCCGGCGGTGGGGTCCAGGCCTGGCGGCTCCAGGGTCATGCCCAGCACCACCGAATCTTTGCGGTTTTGGGCCAGGGCTTCCAGGGAGGTGCTTGCGCTCAGGGCGGCCAGGGCGCCAGAGCTCAGGACGGTGCGGCGGTTGATCATGGGGTCATGCTCCAGAAAAAGCCAGAAAAAGCCGGGAATGGACTGGGATCACACCCATACACCAGCGTCCCCGGGGGGCAGGCGCTGGCGGATGGGCCGATGGAAATTTCATTGTAGAAGCCTGCCGCCGGGCGGCGATATGCGGCATCGTCATATCGGCTGTCATGCCGCATCGACCCGGCGCGGCTTGCGTTGGCGCTGCCCGGGCCGGGCCTGCGGAACGGCCTGAAGCAGGGTCTGGGTGTAGGGGTGGGTGGCGGCGCTGAACAGCACATCGGGCGTGCCTTGTTCGACGATCTGCCCCTTGAACAGCACGGCCACGTCGTCGCAGAGGTGGTTGACCACGGCCAGATCGTGGCTGATCAGCATGTAGGTGATGCCATGGTGGGTCTGCAGCTCTTGCATCAGGTTCAGCACCTGCGCCTGCACCGACACATCGAGCGCGCTGACGGGCTCGTCGGCCACGATCAGGCGCGGGCGGGTGATCAGGGCCCGGGCGATGGCGATGCGCTGGCGTTGGCCGCCCGAGAACTCATGCGGGTATTTGTCGAGGTCGGTGGGGCGCAGGCCCACCTCACGCAGCACCTCACCGGCTTGCTGCCGGGCTTGTTCGCGGCTGACACCGTTGGCCACACCCAGGCCGTACAGGGGTTCGGTGACGATGCGCTCCACCGTCTGGCGCGGGTCGAGCGAGCCATAGGGGTCCTGAAACACCATCTGGAAATGCTGGCGGGCCTGGCGCAGTGCGGCCGGCGTCAGCGTGTGCAGGTTCTGGCCTTCCAGCTCGACCGTGCCCGCGGTGGGCTGGTCCAGCGCCATCACCAGGCGGGCCAGGGTGGATTTGCCCGAACCGGATTCGCCCACGATGCCCAGGCTGCGGCCGGCCTGGATCTCGAAGCTCACGCCTTGCAGGGCTTTCACGCTGGCTGGCGGACGCCACAGGCTTTCGCGGGGCAGGGTGTACTCACGCACCAGATGCTGCACTCGCAGCAAGGGGGCGTGGCTTGGCGGGATGGGGGCGCGTGCGCTCATGCCTGGGCCTCTGCGGGCAGTTCGGGGCTGTGCCAGCAGCTCACCAGGTGGGGGGACAGTTCATCCGCTGCTTCGGGGCTGCTGACCTGGCGCGCGACAGGGCGTTGCTGTTCGCATTGCGCTGTGCTCAGGGCGCAGCGGCCGGCAAAGGCGCAGCCCGCAGGCAGGTCGACAAGCTCAGGCACGGTGCCGGCGATGGTGGCCAGCGCCGGGCGCGGCCCGGGGGGGCGGGGGCCCAGGCGGGGGCGGGCGGCGAACAGGCCGCGCGTGTAAGGGTGGGCCATGCGGGCGAAGACGGCCTCGGTCGGGCCGCTTTCGACCACGCTGCCGCCATACATCACCAGCATGCGGTCGACGTTGTTGGCGATCACGCCCAGGTCGTGCGAGATCAGCATCAAGGCCATGCCGCGTTCGTCCACCAGTTCGTTGATCAGGTCCAGGATCTGGCGCTGCACCGTGACATCGAGGGCGGTGGTGGGCTCGTCGGCTATCAGCAGATCGGGGTTGCAGGCCAGGGCCATGGCGATGGTGATGCGCTGGCGCTGGCCGCCCGAGAACTGATGGGGGTAGGCGTCCACGCGCTGGGCCGCGTTCGGGATGCCCACCCGGTCGAGCAGGGCGATGGCTTCGGCGCGTGCTGCGCTGGCACCCATGCCGCGGTGCAGGCGCAGGGGCTCGGCCACCTGGTGGCCGATGGTGTGCACCGGGTTGAGTGCCGTCATGGGCTCCTGGAAGATCATGGCCAGGCGGTCGCCGCGCAGGCGGCACAGCTGGTTTTCGTCCATGCCCACCAGCTCCTGGCCTTCAAAGCGGATGCTGCCGCGCACCTGGGCGCCTTCGGGCAGCAGGCCCATCAAGGCCATCACGGTGAGCGACTTGCCGCAGCCTGATTCGCCGATCAGGCCCAGGGCATCGCCTTTGTCGAGCGAGAAGCTGAGCCCGCGCACGGCGTCGGCCGGGCCCCGTGGGGTTTGCAGCCGGATGTGGAGGTCTTGAACGTCGAGCAGGGCCATCGGTGCTTGCAGGTGGAGCGGGTTGATCAGCGTTTGCGCGCCAGGCGGGGGTCGAGCAGGTCACGCAGGCCGTCGCCGAGCAGGTTCAGGCCCAGCACGGCCAGCGCAATGGCCAGGCCCGGAAACACGGCCAGCAGCGGCGCCTGAAAGAGCATGCTCTGCGCCTCGCTGAGCATGCGGCCCCAGGAGGGCTGGGGGGGCTGCGTGCCCAGGCCCAGGTAGGACAGGGCGGCCTCGGCCAGGATGGCCAGGGCGAACTGGATGGTGGCCTGCACCACCAGCACCGACACGATGTTGGGCAGCACGTGGTCGCGGGTGATCTGCCAGGTGCTGCGGCCGCAGGCCCGGGCGGCCAGCACGAACTCGCGTGACCAGACCGCATTGGCCGAGGCCCGGGTGACGCGGGCAAAGGTGGGGATGTTGAAGATGCCGATGGCGATGATGGAGTTGACCATGCCGGCGCCGAACACGGCCGTCAGCATGATGGCCGACAGGATGGCCGGAAACGCGAAGGTGAAATCGGCCAGGCGCATCACCAGCTCTTCGGTCCAGCCGCGGCGGGCCGAGGCCAGCAGGCCCAGGGCCGTGCCCAGGCCGATGCCGATGCCCACCGCGATCAGGCCCACCGCAATCGAGCTGCGGGCGCCCACCAGCAGCAGCGAGGCCACATCGCGCCCGAAGGTGTCGGTGCCCAGCCAGTGCTGCCACGACGGGCCCTGCAACTTGAGGCTGAGGTCGACCTCATAAGGCGACCAGGGCGTCCAGGCGTAGGACAGGGCGGCCGCCAGGATCAGCAGCGCGGTCAGCACACCACCCAGCACAAAGCTGGGGTGGCGGGCGGCCCGCTTCAGGAATCCGGGGGGTGTGATGGCGGCGGCGGAGGGGGCCGGATGGGGCTGCGGGCTCATATGTCGCTGGCTTTCACGCGGGGGTCGATCACGGCATACAGCAGGTCGACCACAAAGTTCACCACCACCACCATGCTGGCCAGCAGCATCACGCAGTTGCGCACCACGATCAGGTCGCGGTTGGCAATCGACTGGAAGATCAGGCGCCCCAGGCCGGGCAGGAAGAACACGTTCTCGACCACGATGGTGCCGGCCAGCAGGTTGGCAAACTGCAGGCCCATCACGGTGATCACCGGGATCAGGGCGTTGCGCAGCACATGGCGCCACAGCGTGGCGCGCCGGCTCAGGCCCTTGGCCCGGGCGGTGCGCACAAAGTCTTCGCGCATCACCTCCAGGACGGCCGAGCGTGTGATGCGCGCCAGGATGGCGGCCTGCACCACGGCCAGCGAGAGGGCCGGCAGCAGCAGCGACTTGAGGGCTTCCAGGGGTTCGTCTTCCCAGCCCGGAAACCCGCCGGCCGAGAACCATTTGAGGTGCACCGAGAACAGCAGGATCAGCAGGATGGCGAACCAGAAGTTGGGAATGGCGATGCCGATCTGGGCCAGGCTCATCACCCCCACATCGCCCGCCTTGTTGTGGTGTGAGGCCGCGTACAGGCCGGCCAGCAAGGCGATCACCGTGGTGATGAGCATGGCCAGCAGCGCCAGGGGCACGGTCAGGGCCAGCCGCTCCAGCACCAGCTCGAGCACGGGGGTGCTGTACGTGTAGCTGTTGCCCAGATCACCCTGCAGCATGCCGCTCACCCAGTGGCCGTAACGTGTGAGTGCGGGTTGGTCGAGCCCCAGCTGGGTGGTGAGAGCAGCCACGGCCTCGGGGGCGGCGTCTGGCCCCATCAGCATCTGGGCCGCGTTGCCCGGCAGGACCTCCAGCACAGTGAAGATCACGACGGACGCGCCGACCAGGGTGGCCAGAAAGGTCAGAAAGCGTTTGAACAGGAACAGACTCATGGGCCGCTGGGCTGCCAGGGCAGGGCCATGGCGTTGGGGTTGTTTCCGTGAAAGCAGACCAGCATATCGGAAACTGCCGCATCCGGTTGTCGCGCTGGCGGAGTGCCGCAGAAAAGCGACAAATGAATGGAGTGTTCACTTAACCGGACGGCATTGACCGTGGCGTATCGGTGAATGCCTGCGGCCGCAGAGTGGCCGGGGCGATCGCGGGATAATGCAGCCTATGCTTTGCAAGCCCTGTCTACCGTTGAAACAGCCGTCCACGCGATGCGCCAAGGAGTGCGCATGGCACTGATGATCACCGATGAATGCATCAACTGCGATGTGTGCGAACCCGAGTGCCCCAACCAGGCCATTTTCCTGGGGCCTGAGATCTATGAGATCAACCCCGCCAAGTGCACCGAGTGCGTGGGACACTTTGACGAGCCCCAGTGTGTGCAGGTGTGCCCGGTGGCCTGCATCCCGGTGAACCCGCAGCACGTGGAGAACCGCGAGACGCTGATGCAGAAGTATTTGCGTCTGCAGGCTTCGGCTCAGGCCTGAGGATCGGCCGGCGTGGCCGGTGTTGCTGGCGTTGTTGCCGGGGGCTGAGCCGGCGCGGCGGGCTTGGGCGGCTTGGGGCGAGGCGGCTTGCTGGTGTGGATCAGCAGGGTGGCCTTCTCCATCTGCCCTTCCATGAGGGCCGGGGCGGCCTTCAGCGTGCGCTCGATGCAGGTCTCGATGGCGTCGCGTTGCTCGGGTGCGGGTTTCTTGAGCACCCAGTTCACCACCTCTGATTTCACGCCCGGGTGCCCGATGCCCAGGCGCAGCCGCCAATAGCGGTCGGAGCCCAATTGGGCATGGATGTCGCGCAGCCCATTGTGGCCGGCGTGGCTGCCACCGAGTTTGAGCTTGGCTTCGCCGGGCACCACGTCGAGCTCGTCGTGCACCACCAGGATTTCCTCGGGCTGGATCTTGTAGAAGCGCGCCAGCGCAGAGACCGACCGGCCCGAGAGGTTCATGAAGGTCTGCGGCTCCAGCAGCCAGAGCGTCTGGCCATTGACATTGGCCCGTGCCACCTTGGCCTGGTAGGCCTTGTCGGGCGTCAGGCTGACCTTGAGGGTGCGTGCCAGTTCGTCAATCCACCAAAAGCCGGCGTTGTGGCGGGTGGCTTCGTATTCGGTGCCGGGATTGCCCAGGCCTACAAACAGCTTGATCATGGGGTGAGATTATCTGCGGGGTCTGATTCGAGGGGCGCCATGCAAAACGGCCCACCGAGGTGGGCCGTTTTGCAGGGAGGGCAGGCTTGAAGGCCAGCCATCCGAGGGGAGGTAAAAACAGGCCAGGCCTGAGATTACTTCTTGCCCTTCTTGGCGGGAGCAGCAGGAGCAGCGGCCACCGGAGCGATGACTTCTTCCACCGGGGCCACGACCGACACCAGAACCGGGTTCTTCTTGCCGTGGGTGACGGCGGTCACGCCCTTGGGCAATTGGATGTCGTTCAGGTGCAGGGACACGCCCTTCTTCAGGTCCTTCAGGTCCACGGCGATGAACTCAGGCAGGTCGGCCGGCAGGCAGGCGACTTCGAGTTCTGAGACGACGTGGTTGATCAGGCACTTGTCGGCCTTCACAGCAGGCGATTCTTCTTCACCGCTGTAGTGCAGAGGCACTTTCATAGACAGACGGGTCTTGGCATCGACGCGTTGGAAGTCGATGTGCAGAACCAGTTGCTTGAACGGGTGGTATTGCACGTCGCGCAGCAGAACCTTGCCTTCTTGGCCGTTCAGTTCCATGTCCAGGATGGAGGCGTGGAAGGCTTCCTTCTTCAGGGCATGCCACAGAGCGTTGTGGTCCAACTCGATCAGCTGGGGTTCCTTGCCCTCACCACCGTAGACGATACCGGGCGTGCGGCCCGTGATGCGCAGACGGCGGCTCGCACCCGTACCCTGCTTGGCGCGCTCAAAAGCGACGAATTTCATAGTGAACTCCTGATGGGGTCGACCGCGACCAGTGCGACCCTGATTTGAAAATGGGCTGGCGGCATGCTGCCGTCAGCCCTCTGTGTGTTCTATCGACCGGAACGTTCAGTTTCAGTTCTGACCGTCTTGATCGGAGAACAGGCTCATCACCGACTCACCGCGGGCAATGCGCTGGATCGTTTCTGCGATCAGCGGAGCCACGGAGAGTTGGCGGATCTTGCTGCATTCCTTGGCGGCATCGCTCAAGGGAATGGTGTTGGTGACCACGACTTCGTCCAGGGCTGAGCCCTTGGAGATGCGTTCGATGGCCGGGCCCGAGAAGATCGGGTGGGTGCAATAGGCATACACCTTCTTGGCGCCACGTTCCTTCAGAACTTCGGCGGCCTTCACCAGGGTGCCCGCGGTGTCGATCATGTCGTCCATGATCACGCAGTTGCGGCCTTCGATTTCGCCGATCACGTGCATCACTTCGCTCACGTTGGCCTTGGGCCGACGCTTGTCGATGATGGCCAGATCGCAACCCAGTTGCTTCGCCAGGGCGCGTGCACGCACCACACCACCCACATCGGGTGACACGACGATCAGGTCTTCGTAATTCTTTTGACGCAGGTCGCCCAGCAGAACGGGCGAGGCGTAGATGTTGTCCACCGGGATATCGAAGAACCCCTGGATCTGGTCAGCATGCAGATCCATGGTCAGCACGCGGGCCACGCCCACGGTCTGCAGCAGGTTGGCAACGATCTTGGCGGAGATGGGTACGCGGGTGGAGCGAGGACGACGGTCCTGGCGGGCATAGCCGAAGTAGGGGATCACGGCACTGATGCGCTCGGCCGATGCACGCTTGAGTGCGTCGACCATGATGAGCAGTTCCATCAGGTTTTCGTTGGTCGGAGCGCAGGTGGACTGAACCACGAACACATCACGGGCGCGAACGTTTTGGTTGATCTCGACAGTGACTTCACCATCGGAAAAACGACCCACATGGGCCGCGCCGAGCGTGGTGCCGAGGTTTTTAGCAATTTCAGCGGCCAGACCAGGATTGGCGTTGCCCGTGAAAACCATGAAATCAGGAGGGGTGGCTTGCATGAGCGTCCAGCGGTCTGAAGGAAATTGGCCTGTGCGTGCAAAGAATTTGGCAGGGGAGGAAGGGCTCGAACCCTCGAATGCCGGAATCAAAATCCGGTGCCTTAACCAACTTGGCGACTCCCCTACACAGGTTGATGTCTGAAGTCAGACACCCACCGACAACTTTTCGCTGGAAGCCCAACCCAACAAAGGGTGAACTTCCATGTTGCTGCACTCTCGGATCTTCCAGATGCCTGGCGCATCCTTCAAACCTACCGAGTGAGTGATGTGTGAAAACACAGCACTTCCTGAGCCCGTCATTCTAGCATCTAAATTCTGTTGTTTCAGCCAACTGAGGGCATTTGAAACTTCAGGACAAAGTTGCTGAGCAACTGACTGCAGGTCATTTTTACCGTACCGGTAGTGATCAGCAGCGAAGCCTTCGATTGTAGCAGCGTTTTTTGACCACTCCAGCAAAGGCGATGAAAAAATTTTTGCAGTTTCCAGTCCGGCCTGGGGTTTCACCACGATGAAACGTGCCGGCGGGCACTGCGCAGAATTTTCCAACGGGCGGATTATCTCACCAATTCCTTCGACCCAGGCGTTGCGCCCTCGAATGAAGAAAGGCACATCGGCTCCCAGCCGGATCGCCAGCTCGCACAGGCGTTCGGTGCTGAAGTTGAGCTTCCAGAGCCGGTTGAGGGCCAAGAGGGTTGAGGCGGCGTCGGATGAGCCACCGCCCATGCCGGCTTGCGCAGGGATCTGCTTGTCGATGCTGATGTGCACCCCCTCCTGAACCTGGCCGGCTTGTTGCAGCAAGCGGGCGGCCCGCACCGCCAGGTCATCGGCGGGCAGGGGCTCGGTCAGGTCGGTGCGTTCGATGCGGCCATCGTGGCGCAGTTCGAAATGCAGGGTGTCGCACCAGTCGATCAGCATGAACACCGACTGCAGCAGGTGGTAGCCGTCCGGGCGGCGCCCGTTGATGTGCAGAAACAGGTTGAGTTTGGCGGGGGCCGGAACGTCGTAAATCGCCTTCATGGGGCCATTATCCGGCCCCGCTGCGGTTCAGCGGTCCAGCACGATGCGCAATTCGAGGGCGGGCTGAGGCTGGTCGCGCCGGGCTGTCAGGCGTCCGTTGTCGAGCTGGCTGAGGTCGGCCTGCCAGCCGGGCAGGTTGGGCTGCTGACCTTGCAGCCAATGGAACAGTGCCGCGATCGGCACGGGTGTGCCGGTGGCGTCGGCCGCCAGTTGCGCCAGCGTGGTGTAACGGCGGGTTTCGCCACGCGCCTGCCAAAGTGCCTGATCGGGCGTCCATTCAAGGTGGGCCACCGTGCTGCCCAGCGGGCTGAACAGATCGAGCGAGCCCTGCTCGGGCGTGCCCAGCAACTCAAAGCTGGCTGACCAGGATTGGGGGGCGTCCCCATCCACCTTCAAGGCCAGGCGCCCGCTCCACAGGTGGGCCGGGCGCGGGCTGCCGTCGTCGGGTGAGGCACGCCTGCCGCTGGCGCAGCCCAGCAAGCCCAGCGGCGACAGCACGCCCGCAAAGACGAGGCGCCTGCGCAGGCGGCGGGGTTCGGCTGTCATGGCTTGACGTTGAACCGGCGCATCGTGTCCTGAAGGGTTTCGTTGTCGCGGCTCAGTGCAAGGCCTTGCTTCCAGATTGCGGTGGCACGGCTGCGCTGGCCGGCGACCCACAACACCTCACCCAGGTGGGCGGCGATCTCCGGGTCGGGTTTGCTCTGGAACGCCTTGTCCAGGATCTGGATGGCTTCCTGCAAGCGGCCGCGCTTGAATTCCACCCAGCCCAGGCTGTCGCTGATGAAGGGGTCATTGGGGGCCAGCTCCAGAGCCTTGGTCACCAACTGGTGTGCCTCGTCCAGGCGCACGCCGCGATCGGCCAGCGAGTAGCCGAGAGCGTTGTAGGCGTTCTGGTTTTCAGGCTGTTGCGCAATGATGTCGCGCAGCAGCTTTTCCATCTGGTCGAAGCGCCCCAGCTTCTCGGCCATCATGGCCAGGTCGTACATGAGGTCGGTGTCGTCCGGGTTGGACTGCAGGGCGGAGTCCAGCAATTGCAGGGCGGCTTCGTAGGCCTTCTGGCTGCGCAGCAGTTGCACTTCGGCCATCAGCCGGGTGCGCGCTTCGCTGGGGGTGTTGGTGGGCAGGGTTTGCAGCAGCGCACGGGCCTCGTCGACCTTGCCCTGGGCCCCCAGGATGGCGGCCCGCCGGGTGCGCGCCGTGGTCTGTAGCGAAGGGCTGTCGATCTTGCTCAACCAGGCGTTGGCCGCCGCGTAGTCCTGTCGCTTCTCGGCCAGTTGCGCCAGCGACAGGTAGGCCTGCGACAGCCCGCGCTGGCGTGCCTCGCCCTCGGGCTGGGCGCTGGCCAGGCCCAGGTAGCGCTCCAGAGACTTCTGGGCCTGGGCCTGCTGGTTCTCCTCGGTCTGCAGGGCGCCCAGGATGAGCCAGGCCTCGGCCAGCTCCGGTTGGTTGATGGTGACCGTGGTGAGTTGCTGCTGCGCTTCGTTGTAGCGCTGCGCATCCAGCAAGGTGCGGGCGTAGGCGATCCGCATGTCACCCTTCTGGGGATACCTGTCCAGGTAGCCTCTGATCAGGGTTTCTGCCGCGGGTGTCTTGGGGCCCATGATCTGCAGGGCCAGCCGAATCGGTGCCTCGGAGGCCGGTTGCTGCTTCAAACCGGTCTGCACGGCTTCCAGCGCCTGCGGGGTCTGCCCGGCGGCCAGGCGCAATTGGCCCACTGCTGCCCAGGCGTCGCCAGCGATTTCGGGGTCGCGCAGTTCTTTGTCGAGTGCCTCTTCAACCACCTTGGCGGCCAGGGCCCGGTCACCAACCCGGCCGTACAGGGCCGGGATGGCCGCCAGCAACTGGGGTTTTTGCGTGGCTGATGCCAGGGCCAGCTCGCGTTGCAGCGCCGGGATCGAATCGCTCACCCGGTTCAGGGCCAGCAGGATCTGCAGCACATAGCGATTGGCCTCGCGGGACTCGGGTTGGGCCAGGCGCCAGTTCTGCGCGGCCTGCAAGGCCGACTCGCCTGAGCGGGCCTGCAGCGCAATTTCCATCGCGCGCTGGTAAAGGCGGCTGTCGTTGGTGCGGCGGGCGCTGTCGAGCAGCAAGGCAAAGCCGGTGGCCGGGTCGGCGCCCTTGGCATTCATCTCGCCGAGCAGGATCTCGTAGAACAGCTGGGCGTCCATGAGCGACGGAGGCTCGGGGGCCGCGCGCTCGGGCGAGGGAGGCATCTGGGCCTGGACAGGCTGAACAAGGGCCAGCAGGACGGCGGCGGCAACAGGAACCAAGCGGCGAAAAGGCTTCATCGACTCATAATAATCCATGCTTGCAAACGAAATGTGTGATGCCCGAATTACCCGAAGTTGAAGTCACCCGACGCAGTTTTGCCGATCGCATCGCCGGCGCAGAGGTGCTGTCTGCCAGCCTGGGCAAGCCGCTGCGCTGGCCCTTGGGCTGCGAGCCGTCCGCCCTCGTGGGGCGGCGTGTGCTGCGGGTGCGGCGGCGCGGCAAATACCTGTTGCTCGATCTGGATCAGGGCCTGTTGCTGCTGCACCTGGGCATGTCGGGCAGTGTGACTTTCGGTGCGGCTGCCACCCCGGCGGGCGTGCACGACCACTTCGACCTGCTCACCAACCAGGGCCTGTTGCGCCTGCACGACCCGCGCCGCTTTGGTGCGGTGGTGCATGCCCGCGATGAGTCGGACCCTGTGGCCCGCAAGCTGCTGGACCACCTGGGCCTGGAGCCGCTGGGCGATGATTTTCAGGTGGAGAACTTCCACGCCGGCTTGCGCCAGCGGCGCTCGGCCATCAAGCAGGTGCTGCTGGCGGGGGATGTGGTGGTGGGCGTGGGCAACATCTATGCGTCCGAGGCCCTGTTTCTGGCGGGCATCCGCCCCACCACCCGGGCCGATCGCATCAGCCTGACGCGGGCGCGCCGCCTGCATGGTGCCATCCGGGATGTGCTGGCGCGGGCGGTCGAAAAAGGGGGCAGCACCTTGCGCGACTTCAGCAACGCCGAGGGGCAGTCGGGGTATTTTCAGCTTGAGGCCATGGTGTATGGGCGCACCGGGCAACCCTGCCGGGCCTGTGGCACCTTGGTCAAGCAGCTCAAGCAGGGGCAGCGCTCCACTTTCTATTGTCCGCAATGCCAGCATGCCTGAGCGTGCGGGCCTGAGGGCATGCCTTGGCGCCACGGGGGCCGATGCTATAGTCAATCGCACATCGTTTCGGGGCCGCCGTGGGCACAACTTTCAATGAACAATTTGACCAGCATGGGGCTTGGCGGCGTGATTTCGCGCTGCGCCTGAAGCAGCTGGGCGAATGGGCGCGCACGCACCGCCTGGCAGATGCCGCCGTGCAGGGCCAGCTGCAGCGCCTGGAGGCCCAGGTGCGGGCCGACAAGGTCACCGTGGCCTTTGTGGCCGAGTTCTCCCGTGGCAAATCGGAGCTGATCAACGCCTTGTTCTTTGCGGGCTACGGCCGCCGCATCATGCCGGCCGCGGCCGGCCGCACCACCATGTGCCCGACCGAGCTGGGCTACGAACCGGATCTGCCGGCCTGCCTGCGCCTGCTGCCGGTACAGACCCGGCTCGAGCCCCTGGCCCTGGCCGAGTGGCGCGAGCGGGCCGCACAGTGGACCCGCATCGACCTCGACCTGCAAGACCCCGAAGCCCTGGCGCAAACTCTGGAGAAGGTCTCGGAGGTGATCCGGGTCAGCCAGGACGAGGCCCGGGCGCTGGGTTTCTGGCATGACGAAACGCCTGAAGACAACCCCTTGCCCGATGCTGCCGGCCTGATCGAGGTGCCCCGCTGGCGCCACGCGCTGATCAACCTGGCACACCCGCTGCTGGAGCAGGGCCTGGTGATCCTCGACACCCCGGGGCTGAACGCGGTCGGGGCCGAACCTGAGTTGACCGTCAGCCTGATCCCGCAGTCGCACGCCGTGGTGTTCATCCTGGCCGCCGATGCCGGCGTGACCCGCTCCGACCTCACCATGTGGCGTGATCACCTGGCGCCGCCCGAGGGCTCGTCGGTGTCGCGCCTGGTGGTGCTCAACAAGATCGACACCCTGTGGGATGCCTTGAGCAGCCCCGAGCAGATCGAAGCCCAGATCCAGCGCCAGCGTGCCCAGTCGGCCGAGATGCTGGGCGTGCCGGTCGAGCAGGTGCTGGCCGTGTCGGCCCAGAAGGGCCTGGTGGCCAAGGTGTCAAACGACGCATCCTTGTTGGCCGCCAGCCGCCTGCCCGCCTTGGAGGACGCGCTGGGACAAGGCCTGCTGGGCAGCCGCCGGGCGATTCTTCAGCAGGCGGTGGCGCAGGGCGTGGGCGATCTGCGAACCGAGCTGGGGCGCGTGTTCAACATCCGGCGCCGCGATCTGGCCGAGCAGATGCTCGAACTCAACGGCCTGCGTGGCAAGAACGCCTCGGTGATCCATGGCATGCGCATCCGCATCGAGCAGGAGCAGGGCGAGTTCGACGAGAGCAATGCCCGGGTGCAGGCCGTCAAATCGGTGCACCTGAAGCTGCAGCGCGAAGCCTTGCAGACTTTGTCGGCCAGCAACCTGAAGATCATCCTCAGCCAGTTGGCGCAGGCGCTGCGCCAGCCCGGCATCAAGCTGGGGGCGCGCAAGGCCTACCTGGACACCTTTGCTGAGTTGCGCCGGGTGCTGAAAAGCGCCATCAGCGCCAGCGGTGAACTGCAGACCATGTTGTCGAGCTCGTTCAAGCAGTTCAATGCCGAATACGGCTTTTCGCTGCAGGTGCCCACCGCCCCCGACATGACCCGCTACGAGGCCGAGCTGCTGCGCATCGAGAGCAATCACCTGCAGTACCTGAGCCTGGGCAATGTGCTGCGCCTGGCCCAGCCAGCGTTTGGCGAGCGCCTGGTGCGGGCCCTGGGCACGCGCCTGCGCGTGGTGCTGGAGTCTGCCGCCAACGACCTGGAGCTCTGGAGCAGGGCCGCCATGGCGCAGATGGACGCCCAGGTGCGTGAGCGCCGGCGCAGCTTCATCCGCCGGCTGGAGGCGATCGACCGCATCCAGCAGGCGGCCACCAGCCTGGCCGACCGCATTGCCGAAATCGAGGCCAGTGAGCAGCAGCTTGAGCGCCAGTCGCGCCAGTTGCAAGGCCTGACCGAAGACCTGCTCGAAGCAGTCGACCAGGTGCCTCAGCGCCCTGAAACCATCACCGGGTGAGCAAATGACCGAAACACTGGCCCAACGGGTCGTCCGTTGGCAGCGCGAGCATGGGCGCCATGATCTGCCCTGGCAAAACACCCGCGACCCCTATCGGGTCTGGCTGTCGGAAATCATGCTGCAGCAGACGCAGGTGTCGACCGTGCTGGACTACTTCGACCGCTTTCTGGTGCGCTTTCCCGACGTGGCCGCGCTGGCCGCGGCCGAGCAGGACGAGGTGCTGGGCCTGTGGAGCGGCCTGGGCTATTACAGCCGGGCGCGCAACCTGCACGCCTGTGCGCGCCAGGTGGTTGACCTGCACGGCGGGGCGTTTCCGCGCAGCGCCGAGCTGCTGGCCACCTTGCCAGGCATTGGCCGCTCGACGGCGGCGGCCATCGCCTCCTTCTGCTTTGAAGAGCGGGTGGCGATCCTGGACGGCAATGTGAAGCGGGTGCTGACCCGGGCCCTGGGCTTTGGCGACGACTTGGCCGTGGCGGCCCACGAGCGCCGCCTGTGGGACCTGGCCACCGATCTGGTGCCCGATGCGCCCGCAGGCAGCCCCGATCCGGGCCGCTCACCCGACATGCCGGCCTACACCCAGGGCCTGATGGACCTGGGCGCCACGGTCTGCACCACGCGCAAGCCGGCCTGCCTGCTGTGCCCGCTGCAGGCCGCCTGCAAGGCCCTGGCCGAGGGTGAGCCCGAGCGTTACCCGGTGCGCACCCGCAAACTCAAGCGGCGTGCTGAAAGCTGGTGGCTGTTGTGGCTGGTGGGCCCGCAGGGCCAGGTGTGGCTGCAGCGGCGCCCGCAAAAAGGCATCTGGGCGGGGCTGGAGTGCCTGCCTGTGTTTGACAGCGAGGCCGCTCTGCCGGCCAGCCCGGCCGGCCTGTCGGCGCAGGCGCTGCCGGCTTTTCTGCATGTGCTCACCCACCGCGATCTGTACTTGCACCCGGTGCAATGGCGCTGCGAGCAGGCCGATCAGCCCCCGGTGCCGGGCCTGGAGGGGCGCTGGGTGGCCGCGGGCGATTGGCCTGCCCTGGGCTTGCCGGCGCCGGTGCGGCGCCTGTTCGAGGCGCAGTGACCCAGTGACTGGGTGGCTCAGTGGTTCAGTGGCTGTCGAGTTCGCGGTGCCGGGTCAGGGTGACCCAGTCGGCCGCGAAATGCCGTGACAGTTGCTCGACCAGGTACACCGAACGGTGCTGGCCCCCGGTGCAGCCCACGGCCACGGTGACATAGCTGCGGTGATCGCTGGCCATGGAGGGCAGCCAGTTGGCCACAAATTCGGCCACCTGGCGCTGCATCTCCAGCACCGGTGGGCTGGCGGCCAGGTAATCGGCCACGGCCTGGTCCTTGCCGGTGAGGGCGCGCAACTCGGGCTCGTAGTGCGGATTGGGCAGCATGCGCACGTCGAACACAAAATCGGCATCGACCGGAATGCCGCGCTTGAACGCAAACGATTGAAACACCAGCGTCAGCTGGCTGGCCGGCGCCGAGACCAGGTCCTTGACGTGGCGTTGCAGCTGGGCCGCCCGGATGAAGCTGGTGTCGATCACATGGGCCTGCTCACGCAGGTCGGCCAGCAACTCGCGCTCGAGTTCGATGGCCTGCACCAGGGCGCGCTCTTGCGTGGCGCCCTGCGACAGCGGGTGGCGGCGCCGGGTCTCGGAGTAGCGCCGCACCAGGATGTCGGTGGTGGCATCGAGAAACAGCGGCCGCACCGTGATACCCGCGTCGCGCAGGGCACGCAGTTGCTGCGGCACCTGGGGCAGCGAGGTGGCGCTGCGCACATCCATGGCAATGGCCAGTTTGTGGGCATGGTGCTCCTGTTCCAAGGCCACCAGGGGTTGCAACAACTCGGGGGGCAGGTTGTCCACGCAGTAGAAACCGGCGTCTTCGAGCGCGTGCAGCGCCACCGATTTGCCCGAGCCGGACATGCCGGTGATGAGGACGATTTCCATGGGTCAGGCCCTCTTCTTGCGCGCCACAGGCGCAGCGACGGCAACGGGCTCAGGCAGTGCGCCCGGCGGCACCAGGTCCAGCATCTCGCGGGCATGGGCCAGCGAGGCGGCCGACTGTGCGTCGCCACCCAGCATGCGGGCCACCTCCTGCACGCGGGCATCGGCGCTGATGGGGGCCACGCTGCTGCGGGTGCCACGGGCCACCGACAGCTTGGACACCTGAAGGTGCTGGTGCGCATAGGCGGCCACCTGGGCCAGGTGGGTCACGGCCAACACCTGCCGGTCTTGCCCCAGTTGGCGCATCAACTGGCCCACGGTCTGGGCCACGGCGCCGCCCACACCCGAATCCACCTCGTCGAAGATCAGCGTCTGGGCCTGGCCCAGGCGGCTGGTGGTGACGGCAATCGCCAGGGCAATGCGCGACAGCTCGCCGCCCGAGGCCACCTTGCCCACCGGCCGGGGTGTGGTGCCGGCATGCCCCGCCACCAGAAACTCGACGTCTTCCAGCCCGCTGGCACCAGGGCTGGCGGCGGCGGGCAGGGCCACCTCGAAGCGGCCCCCCTTCATTCCCAGCGACTGCATGGCGGTGGTGATGGCCCGCGACAGCTGCGGCGCGGCTACGGCACGCTGGCGCGAGACCTGCCGCGCTTCGGCCAGAAAGGCTTTTTCGGTCTGCGCGGCGGCGCTTTCAAGCTTGTCGAGATCGGCCGCGGCGTCCAGCGTCTGCAACTCGCGCTTCCAGTCGGCCAGCAGGGCGGGCAGGTCGGCCGGGGGGCGCTTGTAGCGCCGTGCCAGGCCCATCCACTGCGTCAGGCGCTGGTCGAGCTCGGCCAGGGTGTCGGGGTCGAGGTCGGTGCGGCGCAGCCAGCTGTTGAGCGAGTGCGCCGCATCTTCGGCCTGGGCCAGGCTGGAGGCCAGCACATCGGCAATGGCCTTGAATTCGGGTTCCAGGTGCTCATGGTCTTGCAGGCGGGCCTGGGCGCGGGCCAGCAGGGCCACGGCGCCGGCGTCTTCGGCTTCCAGGGTTTCGATGGCACCCTGGGCGGCCTCCAGCAAGGTGTGCATGTGGGACAGGCGGGTGTGCTGATTGCTCAGTTCATCCCACTCGTCGGCCGCAGGGGCCAGTTTGTCCAGTTCGCCGATCTGCCAGGTCAGGCGTTCGCGCTCGCGCAGCAGCGTGGCCTGGGCCGCGCGGGCGTGCTCCAGCGCGCTCAGTGCCGTGCGCCACTGTTGCCAGCAGGTTTGCATGGCGCGGGTGTCGATCTGGGCATAGGCATCCAGCAGGCTGCGCACCGACTCGGGTCGGGTCAGGCTCTGCCAGGCATGCTGGCCGTGGATGTCGAGCAGCAGGTCGCCCAGCTGGCGCAGCTGGGTGGCTGTGGCCGGGGTGCCATTGATCCAGGCGCGGCTCTTGCCCTGGGCATCCACCGTGCGGCGCAGCAGCAGGCTGTGGTCGTCGCCCTCCAGGGCGGCTTCTTCGAGCCATTGGCGCACCTCGGGTGTCAGGTCGAACTCGGCACACAGGTCGGCACGGGCCGCGCCGTCACGCACCACCGTGGCATCGGCCCGTGCGCCCAGCGTCAGTTGCACCGCGTCGATCAGGATCGACTTGCCGGCGCCAGTCTCGCCGGTGAGCACCGTGAAGCCCTGCGCCAGGTCCAGTTCGAGTTGCTCCACGATCACGAAGTCGCGAAGGGCTATGCGTTTGAGCGCCACGGTCAGGAACCTCCCTCGTTCCAGTGCATTTTCTTGCGCAGGGTGTCAAAGTAGCTCCAGCCGCGTGGGTGCAGAAACCGGGCCCGGTGCACCGATCGGCGCACGATGATCCGGTCGCCCAGCATCAGCGAGGCCAGCGATTGCATGTCGAAATTGGCGCTCACGTCGCGCCCGCTCACGATCTCGATCGCCACCTCGCCCGTGTCGGCCAGCACGATGGGCCGGTTGGACAGGGTATGAGGGGCAATCGGCGCCAGGATCCAGCCCGGAATGGACGGATGCATCAAGGGCCCGCCGGCCGACAGCGCATAGGCGGTCGAGCCGGTGGGCGAGGCGATGATCAAGCCGTCAGCGCGCTGGTTGGCCACAAAATGACCGTTCACCTCCACCCGCAGCTCGACCATGCCCGAGGTGCCGCCCCGGTTGACCACCACATCGTTCAGGGCCAAGGCATCAAACACCACATGGCCGTCGCGCATCACCTGTGCGTGCATCAGGCTGCGGTGGTCTTCTTCGTACTCGCCACGCAGCATGGGGTGCAGCGTGGTCTGGTAGTTTTCGAGGGGGATGTCGGTGATGAAACCCAGCCGCCCCTGGTTGATGCCGATCAAGGGCACGCCATGGCAGGCCAGCCTGCGGCCTATGCCCAGCATGGTGCCGTCGCCGCCCACCACCAGGCACAGGTCGCAGCGCGTGCCGATTTCTTCGACGCTGAGCGTGGCGTAAGAGCCCAAGCCCGTGTTAGCCTGGGTCTCGCTTTCCAGCACCACCTCGCAGCCTTGACGGGCCAGAAAATGCGCGATGTCATCCAGCACCTGACGCGAGTTGACGGCATTGGCGCCAGGCCCATGAGTCTGGTACTTGCCGATCAGGGCAACGTGGTGGAATTTGGACTTCATTCGATAAATTACATCATTAAAATCGCGCCATGCTCGATGACCGTTCCAAGTTGTTGTTGAAAGCTCTGGTCGAGCGCTATATCGCCGATGGTCAGCCGGTCGGCTCACGCACGCTGTCCAAGGCCTCGGGCCTGGAATTGTCGGCTGCCACCATCCGGAACGTCATGTCCGACCTCGAGGATCTGGGCCTGATCGCCAGCCCCCACACCTCGGCCGGTCGCATCCCCACGGCGCGGGGTTATCGGCTGTTCGTTGACACCATGTTGACAGTGCAACGTGAACAATTGTTGACGCCCCAACTGGCCCCCGAGCAACCCCAGAAGGTGATCGCCAATGCGGCCCACCTGCTGTCCAACCTGTCTCAATTTGTGGGCGTGGTCATGGCACCCCGGCGCACCTCGGTGTTTCGCCACATCGAGTTTCTGCGCCTGTCCGACCGCCGTCTGCTGGTCATCATCGTCTCGCCCGACGGTGATGTGCAAAACCGTGTCATCTTCACCGAGGCCGACTACACCCAGTCTCAGCTGCTGGAGGTGGCCAACTTCCTCAACGCCAACTACGCGGGCCTGGCCATCGAGCAGGTGCGTGAACGGCTCAAGGGCGAGGTCGAAAGCCTGCGCGCCGAAATCGCGGCCCTCATGCAGGCCGCCGTCAATGTCAGCTCGGACGCCCTCACCCAGGCCCAGGACGAGGTCGTCATCTCGGGCGAACGCAACCTGCTGTCGGTCAGTGATTTTTCGGGCGACATGGGCCACCTGCGCCGGGCCTTTGACCTGTTCGAGCAGAAAACCCAGCTCATGCGCCTGCTCGACATCTCCAGCCAGGCCGACGGCGTGAGCATCTTCATCGGCGGCGAAAGTAAGACCGTGCCCTTCGAAGAACTCTCTGTTGTCAGCGCCCCCTACGAGGTCGATGGCCAGATCGTCGGCACCCTCGGCGTCATCGGCCCCACCCGCATGCCCTACGACCGCATGATCCAGATCGTCGACATCACGGCGAAATTGGTCACCAACGCCCTGAGCCACAACAAGTAGCCTCTTACAATACAAAGATCCTGACCCGGTCACGGGCTCAGGTTGGGGGGGGCGTTAGCTCAGTTGGTTAGAGCAGAGGACTCATAATCCTTTGGTCGCGGGTTCAAGTCCCTCACGCCCTACCAAGCTAGATAAAGAAACCGCGCTATCGAATGGGTAGCGCGGTTTTTGTTTTTCAGAGGCGTGTAGCCACTGTGTAGCCAAATTCTGAGTGTTGTACTGAGCGCCAGATGACATAAAGTCCGGCAAGCTTGCCGGACTTTATGTCCTTGGTTCTGGGGGGGGGACTGAGCTGCGCAGATGTTTCGGGGCTTTTGATGGGGTGGCTTGCAGCGAGTAGCAGGCTCTCAGCAGAGAGATTCCGCTCTGCAGCGGTTGCTGACCTTGGCGCTATACTTGCAGTAGGCTGGTATCGGCCATCAGCCGTCTGTTGCGACGGGCAGCTTTTGGGCATCTCATCCTGCGACTGCTGCAAGGTGCTGCTGATCGGAAAACTTCAGGACTTGTGCCGCGACGAAGATCCCATCAAGTCCTTGGAGAGCTTCCTTACTCATGACCAGCAGCAGCCCAAGAAAATGACCGGCTGGCTGAAGAACGAGCCCATCAGGCACAGGCTTTGAACCGCCTCTTACACTGGCCCAAACCATCAGGGAGGAGAAGATGATTTGTTCGGCCTGTGTCACACCCCAGACCCTCAAAGACTTGGTAAACAGCAACGGGCTACTTGGCCCATGCAGCTACTGCAACAAGGTGGGCACCACCGTTTCAAAGTCAGCCCTCTTTGACTACATCTTCGAGCGGGTCAGGGAGAACGTGGCCGCCGAAGACGACCTCTCCAACTACGAGCATGACCTGATCTACGAGCTGGGGTCCGATGAGATCAATGTGACCAGCTACGACATTGTTTTGTCTGAGTGGTTCAACCTCGGGGACGAGGTGTATTTTGACGACCTCTGCGATGCTGTTCCCGCCGATTTCAAAATCAACATTCGAGGGAAGGAAACCCACTTCTACAACGATGATGGGCTCTTGGAGCGGAACTTCTATGAGGACCGATGGGCCGAGTTCATCAACGGCATTAAGCATGCCCATCGCTTCTTTAATCCGAACGCCCGTGGCTTTCTTGACGATGTTTTCAAGCTGCTGGTAACGACTGGCGAGGTCTTGAAGCCCGAAGTAATCCGCACCCTCGATCAGGGCGCCGAGTTGTTCCGTGCTCGCACTGCCGCGAACTACGAGAAGGCCAAGGAGATTGCCGACAACCCAGCTTCACAGCTTGGCCCAACACCCAAGGACAGAGCCAGCAGCCAACGGATGACCCCCAACGGCATTCCTGCTCTGTACTGTGCTCTTGAACGCAAGACTTGCCTGAGCGAGATCCGCTCAATCACGGGGGACGATGTTGTCAGTGTTGCGATGACTCCGACCACCAGCCTGAAGCTCTTGGACTTGACTAAGCTAGAGCAGGTCGAGCCACCCATGCTGACACTGCTGGACAAAGGCTACTTGGATGCCCAGCACCTCAAGACTTTTTTGAAGTCTCTGGTGAAGAAGATGTCCAAGCCCAAGGGGCGAAATGATGAGCTGAGCTACTTGTCCACACAGGTTGTTTTTGAGTACTTACGGCTTCGATTCGGCCAACAGGTTGACGGTCTTGTTTTCCCATCTGTGCAGACTGGAGAGAAGGGCACAAACCTTGTCCTGTTCCCTGAAGCCAGTGTCATCAGTGCCACGAATTTTGAGCGGCCAACTGAGATGGATATTGCCTTCAGGGACAAGCCGCCACAGGTCTTCAACCCCGAAGAAAAGCTTGCTGTCATCAAAGACTCGCTTCGCTTCCACAAGGTCAAGGCCATCACGACCGAGGCCACAACCTACAGCAGGATTGACGGCCTCTACATGAGCGATGAAGTCCGCATGCGGTTTGGCGGTGCCTTTAACTTTGATGTCGCTGAAGACGAAGAAGAAGGGTAGTTTGGCTCGGGGGCCTGCATCTTTCCAACATGCCTATCTACAGCAGTCGATTGAGAACGTCTGGAAGTGGCCGACGGCGTGAGTTTGGCCGTGGAGATCGATGGGATTTTCCACTGCAGCTCCAAGTGCGAATGCCGGTTCAACTGATCACTCGTGCCGGTTCTCGTTGACCAGCCTCGCTGGAGTTGACCAAGTTCCGCAGGCGGCTAGGAGCTGCTGGTCACCTGCGACTGCTATCAGGTACGCGCCCTCACGATGTTTGCCAAGACCTTCTGATTGATTTGGACGCGCTTCGTATGCTGAGCACCAGAGAGCTTCCGTTTTCGCCAAGTATCCATATAGAACTGTCTCTCCCAGTCGTTGATCCAGCCCTTTTCGTGTGCGTGGTCAATGGTCTCAGCGTTGATGGCGCGCTCAACGTCACTTTCGATTCTTTTGACGGCTTGGAAAATGAGGTCAGAAGGTAGGTTAGTGAACTTCTTGACACAGCAGTTTCCAACGATTGCGACGCTGGCGTTTCTTCTGTTCCTGAGGAGGCATATTTCGATGATTGGGAAATGCCCACAAAGGCAGGTTTCGGGTTCATCTTCCCGCCAGACATGGTCAAGAACCCATTCGAGTTTTGCCTCGTCCCAAGTGTCGGCGACACTGAGAGAAATTAGATTTGTGGTCAATTGATATTCGGACATGGCCTGAAGGGCTGATGTAATTTAGACCGAAAAACTTGCGGGGCAAACTAGACGTCCCTGTCAACTCCAGATGGATACCAGCTCGGCAATCTTGGTTGCAACGACCGCCATGGTGTCTTCTGATGTATCAAGTCCGCTTCTCGACGCCAGCATGGGGCTGACATCGCGGAGCGCGGTGTACGTCGTGCCGTGCACGATAGGAACGAGGCGGTTGCCCTGCAGAAGCGTTGAAAGCTCCTTGTCGGCGACGCCCTCTTTCGGTAGACGCGCAAGCAATGCAGGGGTGACAAGGACTAGTCCTATTTTGGAGGCGGCCAGACCCTTGTCGATTGCGCGCATCATTGGTACACCAAGGCCAAGATCCTTTTCGCTGAACCAAACCCTGACACCCGCTGCTTCGAGCAAATCATGCAGTTGTTTGGCGGCTCCCTGTCGGTCATCCCATGCGTGGCAGAGAAAGCAATCCCGAAGGTCAGGCCTCGCCGCCGCCTCTTTTTCAATTGCTTCCCGCACCGGCGTGAGGGACACCACCTGTGCTGGCGTATACAAGACAGCTGAACTGGCGCGGGACCAGCGTGGCCGCGAGCCGCCGCCTCCGCTAGATCGACTTCCACCGCTATAGCTGTTGCCGTTGCTGCCGCCCGACGAGTAGGAAGAGCTGTTGCCACTGCCATAGCCAGTGTAACCACCGTACCGACGACCATAGCTGCCACGGCAGGCGGGACAGGCCGCCGCAGCGCTAGACGAGCGATGGCCTTCGACTGGAGCTGTGCACCGAGCCATGCTTACCCCCTTGGCGGAAAAGTGTCGTTGCCGTGGCTGTCCTTGTATTGAATCCGGCCATTCTGGCCATGGACCACCAACTCGGACTTCTGATTCTGTGAGATCTCCCGGGCGCGATCCACCGCGTCTTGCTTGCGGTCAAAAACTTGCGTATCGCGTTGGGCTCCAGCCCCCCTGACGGCCCAGCCATCTTCACGGGGCACCACATGTTGATTGCGTTTGCTCATATCGAGGCTCCTTGTTGCGGCGTGATTGCCGCTAAATAGGTGTGCGGTCGCTAAATCCGGCGCGGACAATAGCCATATCGCTGTCCGCATAGAAAATGAAGACCGCACACATAAAAGCCCAGGGAGGAGCCGTGCCACCGAAACTGCCTTCAGAACGACATGCCAGTGTTGAGGAGTTATCCCGTTCGCTGATGATGCTGACTTCCGCCGAGCGGCTACGCCTGTTCGCAAGAGCTAGGCTGCTTCTCTGGGGTACTGAGTACACCGATCCCCAGGAGTTGCTCAATGAAGCAGTGAAACGCGCCCTCATTGCAGCAAGCGGGACCAAACATGACGGCGAACGCGGACGTCCTTGGCCTATTGACCGGGTGCCGCTTCCGGCATTTCTGTCTGGCTGCATGGAGAGCATCGCCGATTCATCCCGGGAGTCGCTTGGGCAAACCCAGACCGACCGATTGGAAGCTCTGGCGGGCGAGGTCAGGGACGTTGACACGATGATTTACCGCGCTGGTGGCTGGAACACTGACGTCGTGGAGCAAGCCATTGAGGTGGAGGACGCAGCTGATAGGCAGCAGCGGGCTCGGGCGGACGCGCAATTCATTGAGGCCCACTTCAAAGAAGATCAAGAGGTGCTTGCGGTCATCGAGGGGGAGAAGGCTGACATGTCAGTAGCGGAGGTACTTGCCTTGTTCGATCTTGATCAGAAGACCTATGACACGGCACGGCGGAGACTGAGGAGGCAGGTGGACAAATTGATGCCAGGACGGAAACAGCGATGACCAACGAATCTCAGAAGACGCTCGCCGCAGTGCGAGCTCTGGCACTCAAAGACCTCGAAGCCACGTCTGACGAAGACATTCGGGCCGAGCTCGCCGCTGAGGGCATTGATCCCGATCAGCTGGCAGTCAGCATTGCAGTGAGTCTCGACGGCGTTCTCGCAGCCAGCCTTCGCCAACAAGCTGCGGCCGCCAAGGCGGCCATGCAGGTCCGAGCGATTCCCAAGACGTCACGACGACCTGCGCTGGATCGAATCAAAGAACGCATCGCGCAAGCCTTCGCGGCCGAGCCACAACTGGCTACTGCATTCCGAGAAGGAAGCCGCCAAAGCGATGCCGATCTAGAAACACTCTATGACGATCTTTTGCTGATGGGCAAGATCCCCGACGCCGATGATGGCCGTTGATGTCGATCGGCTCAGCCGTCCTGAGCGCTTGCTCTGGGAGCATGGCGTCAGGAGGCCCGAGCACATTGATCTGGAGGCCATTGCCAGCGCCAGGGGTGCTCACGTCATATACAGAAAGCTCGACGGTTGCGCAGCACGTTTGGTGGCTGCCGGTGATCATGCCGTCATCAGCGTCGCGATGGATGACAACCTCGGACGAAGGCGATTCTCGCTAGGGCATGAGTTGGCCCACTGGATGCAGGATGCCCAGCGGGCATCATTCAAGTGCTCCAGCACGGACATTGGTCCGCAAAATGCTGAAGCCAAGTCTATTGAGGCCGACGCCAATAGCTTTGCCAGTCAGCTGATCCTTCCGGACTATCTGGTCTGGCCATGGGTCGCTGAGCGCAAACCCAGCCTTGATCTTGCGAGCGCAATGGGCGCGGATTTTCAGGCCAGTCTGACTGCATCAGCCCTGAAGTTGCTCCAACGCACCAAAGTTCCTATCGCTATCACCTGCCATGATCAGCTGAGGTTGAAGTGGTCCCGGCGCAGTCGAGACTTTTCAACCGACTTCTACATCCTCAACGAGCTGCATCAAGACACAGGTGCTTTCGAGATGGCCTTTGGGGCAGCCAAAGGTCTGAGCCGTCCGAAGCGAGAGAGTGCTTCACGCTGGATCAGTGGCCCAGGCGTATATCGAATGGAAGTATGGTCGCAGTCGATCAGGCTTCCGGAAGGTTCTGTGCTAACCATGCTTGTGATTACCTAGGGCCTGCCGTTGCGTCGGGCGACAAGATTTGAGTGAACAAGATGATGAGCCGCTTCGGCATGGCCGAGTGCCAGTTTGAACTGACTACACCAAGCGCAATTTCGCCGGCACTCTCGGCGCTGAAACCACATCAGCAGTCCCCGAAACCACGGACAGGTTGGTCAGCTGGAAGGTCAGCGCATTGATCTCATCCACGCTGATACTAAGACTCTCTGCGATTTCACGGCGTCCCTGTTTTCGGCTATGCAGAATGTCGAACACTTTGGTGAGGAGTTGAGAAATTTCTCTCTCCATCGGCTCTGGCTCGTTCGTGCGATAGCCACTCTTGGCAATCTCTATGCACAAGCTTCGATAGTTCCACTCACTGACCAGCTCAAGGGAGTTGAATCGATAGGCCAGCGCAGCCAGTGACACCCCCCAATAGTGCTTCAGCTTCATCAGGTACTTGGTGGTGTAGGCGGGCGGCCGGTTGGCTTCCACGCTTTCCTTCGGCATGAGAAAAGCTGAGGCAAATGCATCGGCCTGGCGCTCCATCTCCGGCCCATGGGCCTGACCATGTTGCATGGAGTAGATGTCCCGTACCAGATGACCGAGCTCGTGAGCAGCATCGAAGCGGCTGCGCTCGGCAGACTTGATGGTGTTGAGAAAGACGAAGGGCTTGCCTTCGTACCAGGTGCAGAAGGCGTCCACCTCTCGAGTTTCTTCTGTCAGAGAAAAAACACGGATGCCTTTGGACTCCAGCAAATGGACCATGTTGGGAATGGGCGCATTGCCTAGGCCCCAGGCCCTGCGCAGGGTAGCCGCAGCCTCCTCAGGGCCCAGGTCGCTCAAGTCCGGCAAATCCGCCTGCGGCAGGCTGAAGCGGTCTTCGACCCATTGGTTGACCTTGAAGGCAATCGCGCCAGCCGCGAAGGCGCACGCCTTCACGCCGTCCGTCATTTTCGAGAGCTTGCGAAAACTCACCGCATGCTCATTGATCTCCGGCATGTCTTCGTCAATGAAAAAAAACTGCCGAGGGAAGTTCAGTAGTTCTGCGATACGGGCAAGAAGTTCCAGGTCAGGAGCAGATGCGCCAGTCTCGTAGTTCTGCAGGCTACGGCTGGTAACACCCAACTCCTTGGCTAACTGCGCCTTGGTCAAGCGCCTTCTGACCCTGGCAAATGTGATTTGCTTGGGGTTGATCTCGGGCATGGTCAACTACTCAAAACGTACCTGTCTTGGGCTCGACTTCCACCGTGGCAGGCGCGTTAGGCTCGTCCTTGCGAATAGTGAAGTTAGCCGGGTTGTTGTGGATGCTGCCCAGAATCAGACGAACGCCCCACTCAGTGATTTTCTTGTTGTCGAAACCGGTCGGCAGAGACAGCTCGAAGCGAACCTCGTTCAACACCTTGTCGTAGTGGTACAGCAGAGCCCAAACCTGGGTTTCCTTCTGTTGCTTTTCTTTAGCGAGCTTGAACGAGCCAAGGTTGAAAAGCTCCAACTGACTGTTCCTATGAATGAAGTTCTCCGCCACGGCCCCCTTCTCGGCCTGGTTCGTGGGATCCTCGAAACCGTTCTTCCCCGTTTCGCTATTACCGGTCATAACCACAATGGAGATCGAGCGATCGGGCGAACTGATGAAGGGGCAGTTCTGCTGCTCGTGGATATGCCACTGGTGCGCCGCGAGCAAAGTGCGCAGATCTTCAACGGTTTTCAGCCATTGCAGCACGCCCGCTGCCGTCGGTGCCGACGCGGGCGTGACTTCGTTGCGCCCTCCCAGACCACCCCTGATGGCATTCCTGAAGAGAATGGCTTTCAAGTCCGGATGCAGTGCCTGCAGTCGTGCCTCCACAAGCGCCAAATCATCCACGATCGTGGCACGGCGAACGAAGGCGTTGGGGGCGGTCAGCTCAAACTTGCGCACGGGGAATCCTTTCAATTTTCCGGAAAGTCTACCTCAGAACGAGGTTGATAAAGCGGAAAATAATTTAATATGTCATTACCGTGCCGCCTGATGCAACAGAGCTGCCCCCGGCAAGCCACAGGAACAACCCCACGGGTCCGCGGGAACATCCCGATTCCGGAGGTTTGCCTTTTTGGAAGACCGCTTCCGACGGTTGCTGACCTTCAGTAGCAGAACCTGGGTGTCTGCTCTCAGCCTGAAGCCGTCCGACACAAGTCGGCCGGCAGCTCTGCAGCGGCTGCGGTCATGCGGTCATGCGGTTTTTCGGGTTGACCGGCCGCCACGTGAAGCAGACGACTAACCATCTGAGGCAGCGATGCGTAACCTCACCGACCTGAACCCATACGCGTCAAGAAGCCACGATTCGCTCGTGGCTTCCTATGCCATTCACCCAAGGGATCTAGCGTCAACGACTTCCAGTCTGGCCAATGCAGTTCATGCTGGCGCTTGGGCCCCCGCTTTTCACCCTTGTGCTTCGGCATTCCTCCCTTGGTCATCGCACGCGCCCCCCTGGGTAGCACACCCCGCACCAAGTAATCCGACTTGCACATGTACCGCACTGCAATTTGAAGACCACACAGTGCGTCGACATCGTGGTACTTGACCTCACCGATCCCGCAGTGTTCGTACTTCTCTTTTTCAGCGTTGCAATTAAAGTACAGCCCCTGGCCTCCTGTGACCTCGCCTGTCCAGTACTCGCCAATGCCCTTGGCGATCAGGATATCGTTCATGTGAAGCTTGGCATCCAGGAACAGCAAAACGTGGTTGTGAAAACCCTTGAGCCAGCCGAACTCTATCTTCCAGACATAGCCCAGAAGGGCCTTGCCGTACTTCTTGCTGAGGTACTTCAGGATCTGGCCTTTGTCAGCGTAAACGGTCTCAAAACCGATGGCGTCTGACGTATCGTGCTCTGCTTCAAGGTCATGTTTGTAGGTCAGATCGATGCGGATCACCAGCATCCGGCTGCGCGCTTCAAACAGCGCACAAACATAGTTCTGAACATTGCGCTCAGTTCTGCGCGCGGCATGGTGGAATGCCTTAACGGCCTTGCGGAACGCTTTTGAATTGCAGTGGCGCCTCACTGCATCGACGAAGGCATTCAATTGGCTTTCAACATACTGAGCTGCCTCGAGCGGCATGTTCTCGTCCAGCTTCATTGAAATCAGTTCGGAGCCGACCTGACCCAGGCAGACCAAGTAGAAGTACAGCTTGAGGTAGGGGTGCAGTTCGTGCTTTGGAAATCGACTGGGCAATTTCCGATCGGTGCAGAACAGGCGGGTCATGAGGCTGCGTCCCAACGGGCTGGAAGACACCCGCCACGCACCAGGTGTCTCTGAAACGGTCCGGAACAATTGCCCGCCGCTTTGAGCAAGCTTGGGCATCAGACGTTCGATGTGCTCTAGCGCGACAACAGCATCTAGGCGATGCGTGGTCACGACCTCGGCTTTACCTTGGCCGCCCATCAAAGTGCGGTGCCACAGCAGGGAGTGCAGGTCCTCAGCGTCGGCCAGCGGTTGAAAAGTTGTCATGTTCGAACTCGATTCAAGTCAATGGGAGGGCAATCACACAGTCACTTGGGTGAATTGAATCCACTTTGTCACCTTGCGTTTGTTTGCTGGATCCGAACTCGGTGCGGAAGTACCCAACAGACAATTGCTACTGGTTAGTAAAAAACCTGAACGGGACTGGTCGAAGGCTTCAGCAGGACCTCTCGTTGCGATGGTGCAAATCAGTTGGACTGGAACACGGCGCGAGGTGTCGAACATTGGACTGGATTGACAATAGTTGATGACTGGCAAGCTCGGGCAGTTGAAGGTGGTAGCGTTGCACCTCTTAGATACCATAAATCCCCCATTTATCTGTGGCCTTGGACGCTCCGCTGCCTTTCATATAGTGGAGATGGTTTCGAACGTCTCCGATACGCTCATAAGTTAGGTACTCCATCACCGTGTTTGGTCCTGTACATAATTTGTTTTGGCAAGAATTGCGACAAACCAAATCGCACGTCGGGGCGTCATTCGCACAGGCGCATTGCAACCATCTCCATGTAGGCGTGCAGAGCCTGCGCTGTACTGAGTTGTGCGATGCGCTTGCTGCCCGTTTGCCGCAAGCACTCCGAGCGCCCGTAGGTTTGGCTGGGCTTGGTCCCTTTGATCTCTAAAAGCCAGCCATACCAGCATTGCAAACGCACTGCGCGTTCCAGGCGTTCCCGCTGGGATGGCAAGTTTCCGCAGATCGAGACCATTGATCTGAACGAATCATCGGGATTGCTTTCTGCAACCCGGGTCACGCCAGGAAAGCGCTGAATCCAGCAGACCTTGAACGTTTCAATGTCAGCGGGCTGAGCCGTGGTGTCGAAGATCAGCAAGCAACGGTAGACGAGTCCTCGCCCTTTGATCCAATGCAAAGTCCACTGCCTGCCGACTAGGCGCTTGCCGACATCTTGATGACGCAAGTTGTTCCAAAAACCTGTCCATACGGAGCGGGTGAATTCATACGCCATTTGACGATCGTTTTCGAGCTCAAATGCCAACTCCAAGTGTTCGACTTTAACGTGTTCATTCGCCCGAAAAATCGAATCAAGCCACTTCAGCGCACCGCTTTCTCGGGCTGCGAAGAGTCGCTGGCGATCTCGAATTCGATTTGCAAACGAACTGTTGTTCAGCTTGTCGCGAATCAGGTCTGTGAAAGCCTCCACGCAGTGCCCAAACTGCCTGATCAGCGGCTGTTCTCGGGATTCAGTAATTCCGTTGGACTGGGTGTTGATACGCTTGTCGTTATCCTCCCTCGTAGGATCCTGAACCGTCGGATTCAGTTTAATCCAATGGTTCGGTTGAATATCCTTGGCCAACTCCGCCATACCGGTGGACGAGGCGCACTCGAGCACTAGGTCAACATAGGGGTGATACGCTTGGTGTGAGTCTTGAAAAAACACCAGGTAACGCATGGACCGAAACAGCTGCGGGCCCAAGTTCGTGTACTGATAATCGGTGTCTGAACCCAACAAGCGCTTGTCCAACCGATTCATGATGTGCCGTTTTTTGATCAACGTGCCTGCAGACGTGGGTGCACCCTTGATCACAATGGCCCACTCCAGTATGGACACGGCATGAAATAACGGCGTCTCGTCCAGCATGTCCCGGTGGTTGTACCAAGTACGCTTGCGCGGCAGGCCGTCGCTGCTGTCCAACTGTTCCGGATACGCCGCGGTGTGGTCTGCACTGCGGGGCCCGGTGGGTTCAGACGGCACGTGCTGGTGAGTCTGACTGAGCTCGTCCAGTATGGTGCGGCTGCGCCAGAGCTCGCCAAGAGCAGCGCCGTTGATGGTCTTCTGGGCGGGTATTGCCGGACCTTCGGCTGGGGGGCTCAATTTGACAAGCGATGGTTGTCGCCGTGTGGCTTTGTCCGTCATGACAAGACCCCTCAGCAAGTCTGCTCGATGGCAGCTTCTTCGCGCTTGGCCGCAACACCATTGGCATTACCAAGGCTGGGCAGGGGGTAGGCAGCTTTGGCCATGAATTCGGAATAGGCCGACGAGCGCGGCTTGGTGTGCCCCAGTTTGGGTTTCCGGTCCATGTCGCGGCTTTGCAGGCCGCAGTACTTGAATCCTGCGAACTGCTCACAACCGATCATTTCAACCGGCCGAACCAGGTACACCGCGACGTTCTCGATACGGTTGGTCAAGGGGTAGCCTTCAGCCACTTCGGGACACATGCCACGGAATTCAAATGGGGACCCCGGAAAATTCGGGTTGAAGAACTCCGCATCTGGATAGTTCTTGCTCCATGCTTGCCGCATGAATTCGATCAAGTGCACGAGTTCGTCAGCGCTGTGATTGTTGACCATGAAGGCGCAATGGATGCGCAAGCCTCGAGGTGAAACCATCAATTGGTAGGCTTCCACCAGGCGGTCCTTTGCCAAGCGTGCTTGAACGTCTGATTGCCAAGTTTTGTGGGCGGAAAAAATCTTGGCTACTTCTTGGTGCAGAGGTGGTGCAGGGAAGTGTTCGAGGGGCGGTCCCATCAGATCGACCTGGACGATGCGCGCGCCAGCGTGGAGTTTGACCTGCGCTTTGAAGGTCTTGAGGATTTCCGTGTAGTGCGCATTATGGCTGCGGCGGTGTTCGTACGCAGCCAAACGCTGGCGGGTTGTACCGGCATTGCGGCGGAAATCCACCATGAAACCTTCGATGCAGTCGTGAACGATTTTGGGGTTCGTGCGAACCATCGCTTCGAGCTCTTCTGGCGCGAGGCCGAAGAATTCGCGGCGCTGATTGAGTTCAATCAGCATGTGTTCAACGTCGGGTTGCAGTGCGAAGGGGATGCGCCCCATTGGTGTAATCATGTTCACCATTGAGCTGCTGTTCTGCAGCAACTCAATGGCGGCTTTCTTCATCTTCAGGCGCGTTGCGCCGTGGACTTTGTTGACCTTGGTGATGGGGTCGGGCGAGTCAATCAAGTCTCGACAGATATCCGTCCAGTTCAAGTGGCGGGAGGCGATCTCATAGGCCTTTTCGCCCGCCTGATCTGGCAAAACCTTCAGGAAATACTCGTTCGTCATGGACTCCGTCATGGCCATGTATTTGGCAATGGGCTTGGTTCGTAACATCATGGAAATGATCCTTTCAGTGCGTTGAATGCGACAGGCCCATCGGAACCAAAGTGGTCAGGATTTGAGGGCCTTTGAAATATGCCAATCCCCACTCCGTACGCGGCTAAGCATTTGAGGATGAGTCTTGACAAGGCAAAGTTTGAAGTGCCGTCGCGAATTGGGGAATGGACGGTTTTCAACGCCATCAACGAAGCAAGCTCGGAAACACAAAAAATATTTGTGCACGCAAGTAAAGTTCGTCCCTCAGATCCCATTTGCGCGGCTGCGAACTCATTGCTGATGGGACCTTCGTTACCCGCTAGAGGGACCAGATGTTCGGTTGCGGCAAGCCTGGATGGACGAGCTCCACGACCGTGAGCGTGTTTGCTGGGCATGGTGAATCACTTCAACCCACCAATCCACCTCGCGGAAGACCGACGTGCCGCCAGGTACTGGGTTCTGCTCAGTCAACAAGCCTGCGCTTCTACAGTGAGTGGTCTGAGTGCTTGGCAGCACCTAGCTCCCAGATCAAAGCGTTTCGGTGCATTGAGATGACGCGACAGTCGATCGGCGGATGCAAGGGGGCGAAGACTCTTGGCATGGATCAACGCGATCCAGACTGTTGACCTCGCGAGTAGGGTTGATGTGCGGACCACCGCCAGATCAAATGGGCAATTCACCGGCGCCTTTTATCTGCACTTGCAGTCAGACGACCCGAATCCCAGCATCTGAGTTGTGCAGTGTGAATCCGGGATCCCGCCATTGTTCGTCGCAGTTGCTTTGGCCCACGATGCAGCTAAGTGTGCAATTGCGGGTGCCGTGGGCGGAGGAGGTAACACTTTCACCCCAGACGATATTGAGCAACAAGGCATCACACATCAATCATGATGTCACTAGTGATTAAATTGTGATTGCCTGGCAACGTCTCCATGTGAGTGACCTGCCCCCTCCCAGCCGTACCAACCTGAAGTTAGTGAAGTCCGTCAACCAACTGGAGAATGACGGATATGAAGAAGAGCAGATTCAGCGAGGAACAGATCATTGGGTTCCTTCGACAGGCTGAGGCAGGCATGCCTATCAAGGAACTCTGCCGCAACGGCGGCTTTAGTGATGCGACTTTCTACAAGTGGCGTGCCAAGTTCGGCGGCATGCAGGTCTCGGAGGCCCAACGCCTGCGAGAGCTGGAGTCTGAGAACGCCAAGCTCAAGCGGCTA
>NZ_KB906263.1 GCF_000381265.1 Curvibacter lanceolatus ATCC 14669 | reverse complement strand
CCCACCCTCCCGTCGGGCACGGCGAGCAGCGCAGACTTGGGCGGATAAAGGGCTCGCGTCTGTTTGAGCGCAGCGAGTTTAGCGAGACCCCGCCCAAGTTGAGCAGCGCAGCGGACCCTGCGCAGCAGGGCGTGCACGTCGGGTCGCCTTTCTTTGCTTACTTTCTTTGGCGAGACAAAGAAAGTGAGGCGCCCGCCGGGGCGCAATCCCGGCCTCCGCCCTGAAACAACCAGCAGAAACTTCAGAGCGAAGCGGCACAACAAAGCCACAAGCAAGTGGACAAAGCACACAAGCCATTTGCCCCCCAGCCAAGGCGCAGTAGCAGCCAAATCCCCCCCCAAACCCCATAGCCGGGATAATCCCCCAATGAACAGTTCAACCCCCGCCCCGGGCAACCAGGGCTTTGACTCCCTGGGCCTGCCCCCCGCCGCCCTGCAAAACCTGGTGCAGCTCGGCTACACCGCCATGACCCCCATCCAGGCCGCCAGCCTGCCCCTGACCCTGGCCGGTCACGACCTGATCGCCCAGGCCAGCACCGGCAGCGGCAAGACCGCCGCCTTCGGCCTGCCCTTGGTGCAGAAGCTCGATGCCGGCCGGCTCGATGTGCAGGCCCTGGTGCTGTGCCCCACGCGTGAGCTGGCCGACCAGGTCACGCAGGAGATCCGGCGTCTGGCGCGCTCGGTCGACAACATCAAGGTGGTCACCCTGTGCGGCGGCGTGGCCCTGCGCGGCCAGACCCTCAGCCTGCAGCACGGCGCCCATGTGGTGGTCGGCACGCCCGGCCGCATCATGGACCATCTGGACCGCGGCAGCCTGCTGCTCAACAACGTCAACACCCTGGTGCTCGACGAGGCCGACCGCATGCTCGACATGGGCTTCTTCGAAGACATCGCCTCGGTGGTGCGCCGCTGCCCACCGCAGCGCCAGACCCTGCTGTTCTCGGCCACCTACCCTGAAGGCATCGACCGCCTGGCCGCGCAATTCATGCGCGCGCCCAAAGAGGTCAAGGTGCAGGCCCAGCACGACAGCAACACCATCCGCCAGCTGTACTTTGAGGCCACCAACGCCCAGCGCCTGCCGGCCGTGGCCCAACTGCTGAACCACTTCCGCCCCGAATCCAGCCTGGCCTTTTGCAACACCAAGCAGCAGTGCCGCAACCTGGTCAGCCTGCTGCAAAGCCAGGGCTTCAGCGCCCTGGCCTTGTATGGCGAGCTGGAGCAGCGCGAGCGCGACCAGGTGATGATCCAGTTTGCCAACCGCAGTTGCTCCGTGCTGGTGGCCACCGACGTGGCCGCACGCGGCCTCGATGTGGCCAACCTGCAGGCCGTGATCAACGTCGACGTCAGCCCCGACCCCGAGGTGCATGTGCACCGCATCGGCCGCACCGGCCGTGCCGGCGCCGAGGGCCTGGCCCTGACCCTGGTCAGCATGGACGAGATGGGCTACGTGGGCCGCATCGAGCAGATGCAGGGCCGCGAGTCCGACTGGCAGCCGCTGGACAGCCTCACCCCCACCGGCAAGGGCCCGCTCAAGGCCCCCATGGCCACGCTGCAGATCGTGGGCGGGCGCAAGGAGAAGATCCGCGCCGGCGACGTGCTGGGCGCCATGACCGGCGAGGCTGGCTTTGCCAAGGAACAGATCGGCAAGATCAACGTCAACGAGTTCAGCACCTATGTGGCGGTCGATGCCGCCATCGCCCGCGAGGCGGTGCGCCGCCTCTCGGCCGGCCGCATCAAGGGCAAGGTGGTGAAGGTGCGCCTGATCGAAGGCGACGAGGCTTGAGCCCGGTCGCCCGCACCCTGCCTGCGCTGGGCCTGCCCGGCGCCACCGCCCTGGTGGTGGGCGGGCAGGGCGGTGTGGGGGCGGCCCTGGCGGCCGGCCTGCGCGCACGCCACCCGCAGGCTGCGGTCAGGGTGTCGGTGCGCGGCCCCAAGGGCGCAGACAGCCTGGCCGATGATCTGCTGATCGACCTGCAGGACGAGGCCAGCATCGAGGCCGCGGCCCACACCCTGGCCGCCCAGTGCGCCGAGCGGGGCCAGAGCCTGCGCACTCTGGTGGTGGCCAGCGGTTTTCTTCACCAGCAGGGCAGCGGGCCCGAGCGCAGCTGGCGCCAGCTGGATGCGGCCTACCTGCAGCAGGCCTTTGCCATCAACGCCATCGGCCCGGCCCTGCTGATCAAGCACTTCTTTCCGCACCTGGCGCGCAGCGGCCCGGTGCTGGCGGCCTTTTTGTCGGCCCGCGTGGGCAGCATCGAGGACAACGCCCTGGGCGGCTGGTACGGCTACCGGGCCTCCAAGGCGGCCCTCAACCAACTGGTGCGCACCGCGTCCATCGAGCTGCGCCGCCACAACCGCGACGCCGTCTGCGTGGCCCTGCACCCCGGCACGGTGGACACCGGCCTGTCGCGCCCCTTCGCCAAGCAGGGCCTGCGCGTGCGCCCGCCCGAGCTGGCCGCCGCCGAGATGCTCGACACCCTGGCCGCTCTGGGGCCGGCCGACCACGGCGGCTTTCGGGCCTACGACGGCAGCACGGTGCCCTGGTAGGGGCTGGGGCCAGAAGGCGCGGCTCAGGGATGCCAGCGGCTGACTGGCCGAGGCTTGGGGTCGGTATCTCTGGGCTCTGACGCCTCGGGTGACTTGACCAGGGGCGGCCCCACATAGCGGGCCCGGGGGCGGATCAGTGCGCCCTGCTGCACCTGCTCGATGGCGTGGGCCAGCCAGCCCACGCAGCGGCTCAGCGCAAACACGGTGAAGGGGCCGTCGGCCGGCCAGCCGTGGTGCCGGGCCAGGGCGGCCAGGGCGAAGTCGACGGTGGGGTGTTCGCCGGCGCGTTGCAGGGCCAGGGCCTGCAGCTCGGCAAAGCCTGGCGGCAGCCGCCCGCTGGCGGCCATCAGGCTGGCCAGCAAGGCCTGGGCGCGCACATCGCCCTCGGGGTACAGCGGGTGGCCGAAGGCCGGGTACAGGCGCCCGCTTTGCAGGGCGGGTGCCAAAGCCGCCTCGGCCCCGTGCGCCAGGGCCGTGTCCACCAGGGCCTGCACGCGCGCCACGGCGCCGCCATGCAGCGGGCCCGACAGGGTGGCCAGGCCGCTCAGCACACAGGCGCTCAGCGCGGCCCCGGTCGAGGCCGTGACCCGGGTGGCAAAGGTGGAGGCGTTCAGCTCATGGTCGGCCAGCAGCACCAGGGCCTGGCGGATGAGCTCGGCCGCCTGGGGGCAGCCCCATTGGCGCGCCAGGCGCAGGTGCAGGGGGTGGCCCGGGGCTGGGGCAGGGGTGTCGCCCATCAGGGCCTCGGCCACAGTCATCAGCACCGAGGCGGCCTGGGGCGCCAGGGTGTCGGCTTGGGCGCCCAGGGTGGCCGGGTCGTGCGCGGCGCGTTCGGCCAGGGCCTGCAGGGCCCGGGTCAGGGCGGGGGCCGCCGGCGCTGGTCGGCATGGTGGGGTGGCCGGGGGCCAAGCCGGGCGGGCCTGCCACAGCAGTTCGGCCACTTCTTCGAGCGTGGCGCTGTGCGACCAGGCCACGGCGTCGCGCCCGCGAAAGCACAGCCGTCCCTGGCTGACCGTGGACAGGCCGGTGTCCAGCACCGGGTCGCCCCAGCGGATGGTGGCGGCGGCAATCGCCTGGTCACGGCGGCGCCCGGCCCGTCGCGCGGCCTGCTGCTGCACGTCCTGCGCGTGGTACAGGCTGCGCCGCGGGTCGGCCGGGTCGGGGCGGCTGCGGATGGCGTGGCGGCTGACCTGGGCATACAGGGTTTGCGGGCGCACCTGCAGCACGTGCAGGGCCTGTTCGGCGGTGATCCAGCCCATGGGCTCCTCAGGGGGTGATGGCGTCAGCCGCCATCGTGCCAGCGTGCGGGCGAGCTGCCCAGGGGGCCTGCGGGCAGGGCGTGCTGCAACACCAGGCCGTCGATGCACAGGGCGGGCCGCAGTCGGCGTGCCGGGCCCCAGGCCGTGGCTTCGAGCGTGGGCAGGAAATCGGCTTCGGTTTCGGGGGGCAGCGGGGCGGCTGGGCTGGTGCTGGGGCGCTCCAGCAGCAACTGCCCGGTGCGCGCCAGGCTGGCCCGCCACAGGCTGCCCTGGCCGTGTTGCAGGCGCTGGGTGAGGCCGCGCAAGGCGGCGCAGGCCAGCAGGTAGCCGGTGGCGTGGTCCAGGGCCTGCACGGGCAGCGGCGCTGGGGGCGTGTCGTCGCCCTGGCTGCGCCGGCCGGCATCGGCCACGCCGAGGCTCATCTGCACCAGGCTGTCAAAGCCACGCCGCTGCGCCCACGGCCCGGTGAAGCCATAGGCGTCCAGCGCCACATCGACCAGCCCGGGGCGCCAGGCCTGGCGCTGGGCGGCGCCCAGGCCCAGGGCCTCCAGTGCATCGCTGCGGTAGCCATGCACCAGCACGTCGGCACCCTGCAGCAGGGCCTGGAAGCGGGCCTGCCCCTCGGGGCTTTTCAGGTCCAGCCGGGCGCAGCGCTTGCCCACCGTCACCTCGGGCGCCAGCGAGGGTTCGTCCCAGCCGGGCGGGTCGATGCGCAGCACCTCGGCGCCCAGGGCGGCCAGCAGCCGGGTGGCCACCGGCCCGGCCAGGATGCGGGTCAGGTCGAGCACCCGCAGCCCCTGCAGCGGGCGGCCGCGCACCGGCTGCCAGCCGGGCTGCGCTGCGGGCAGGCCGGGCAGGCCGGGCAGTTGCTCCAGCAGGGGCGTGCCCCGCACGGCCTGCCCCTGTGGGTGGGCCTGCCACTGGCGGGTGCTGCGCAGGGCGGCGGCGCAGCCGCCTTGCGCCACCACGGCGCTCTCCAGGGCTTCGGCGGGCCAGGCCCGCACGGCCTGCGCCACGGCGGCGCGGTCGGGCGGTACGCCCAGCACGGCCAGGGCGGCAGCCCGGTGCGCCGGGGCATTGGTGTGCAGGCGGATCCAGCCATCGGCGCAGCGGTAGTCGCCGGCCACGGCGTCCCAGGCCGGGGGCAGGGCCCAGCCCTGGGGGCGCACCGACAGCGCAAACCACATCGAGGCCAGGCGCCGGTCCACCGTCACCACCGGGGGGGTGTCCAGCCCGTGCAAGACCTGTTCGAGCGTGGCTGCGGCCAGGCCGGCGGCCGCCATCGAGGCCGCCGCCAGGGGCGTGACCTCGAAAACCGAGGCCAGGGCCCCCTCGCCCTGGAAGCGAACGCGCTCCACGGCGGCGGGCGCCCCGCCGGCCGCTTGCCAGATCTGTTGCAGAAAAAAGGTGTCCGGTGAGAGGCTCATGGTGGGCATCGAGTTGATCAAGAAGGGCTGATGGCTGCCATTGGGCCCGGCCCCGGGCGGTTTGAACAGATTGATGGCAACCCTCAACAGGTGGCCGAAACGCGCAAGAGTGCGTTTTTCAAACTCGGTTAGACTTCTGGTCCTCTAGATGAGTTGGTGGAAAAATGAAAAAACAGCATCTGACGGTTGTGCCCCCTGGCGGCGTGAGCGCTGCGGCGCCGGTGCCCGGGCAAAGCCGTTATGGCGCCCTGGCTGCGGCCTTGCGCAGCCGTGTGGTGGCGGGCGAGTGGCCGCCGGGCAGCGCCCTGCCGGCCGAGCAGTTGCTGGCCGCCGAGCACGGCGTGGCCCTGGGCACCTTGCGCCGGGCCCTGGAGTTGCTGGCCGAGCAGGGGCTGATCGAGCGGGTGCATGGCAAGGGCACCTTTGTGCGCCAGGGCATTGCCGGCGCTTCGATGCTGCGCTTCTTCCGTTTTGGCGAGCACGCGGGCGTGGTGCCGGCCTCGCGCATCGTGTCGCGCCAGCGGGTGGCGGCTTCGGCGGCGGCCGCTCGGGCCCTGGGGCTGGCGCCGGGCGAGCCGGTGCTGCGCCTGCAGCGCCTGCGCCTGATCGACGCCCAGCCCTGCCTGCTGGAAGACCTGTGGCTGCCCATGGACCTGTTCGCGCCCCTGGCCCAGGGCGACTGCGCCGACTGGGACGCCTTGCTCTACCCCATGTACGCCCGGGTGTGCGGCGTGCATGTGCAGCGCGCCGTCGACGACATCGGCTTCGGCCTGCTGGGCGCCGCCCAGGCCCGCCTGTTGGAATTGCCCGCCGGCCACCCCGCAGCGGTGGTGACCCGCCAGGCCTACGACCTGAGCGGCCGCTGTGTCGAATGGCGCAGCACCCGGGGCGATGCCCATGCATTTCACTACACCGTGACCCTGACCTGATCCGAACCCCATCCACCGAGGAGACAAGACCATGACCGAATCCACCTCTTTCGCCGGCATGCAACGCCGCCACTTCTGTCTGGGCGCTGCGGCCACCCTGGCGGCGCCTGGGCTGAGGGCGGCCCAACCCGCCGCCCAGCCCATTGCCGGCGGGCGCACCATCACCCTGGTGGTGTCCTACCCGGCCGGTGGTGGCGCCGACCTGATGGCGCGCATCGTGGCGCCGCGCCTGGCCGAGGCCTTGGGCCAGACCGTGGTGGTCGACAACAAGCCCGGCGCCAGCGGCCAACTCGCGGCCAGCCAGGTGGCGCGCGCCACCCCCGACGGCAGCACGCTGCTGCTCGACGCCTCGTCCTTCGCCGTCAACCCCTCGCTGTACCCGCGCCTGCCCTACGACAGCGCCAAGGCCTTCACCCCGCTGGCGGTGCTGGCCACCTTTCCGAACGTGCTGGTGTGCACGCCCAGCTTCGAGGCCCAGTCGGTGCGTGACGTGCTGCGCCTGGCCCGGGCCAAGCCGGGCGAGCTGGCCTATGCCTCCTCGGGCAATGGCTCGGCCCAGCACCTGGCGGGGGCCCTGTTCGAAGCCCGTGGCGGGGTGCAGCTGGCGCATGTGCCTTACCGGGGCGGTGGCCCGGCTCTGAATGATGTGATGGGTGGCCAGGTGCCGCTGTTCTTTGCCAATGTGGCCTCGTCGCTGGGGCACATCCAGGCCGGCAAGCTGCGCGCCCTGGCCGTGACCAGCCGGGTGCGCACGCGCTCCCTGCCCGATGTGCCCACGATGGAGCAGGCCGGTGTGGCCGGCTACGAGGTGCTGGAGTGGAACCCGGTGCTGGCCCCCGCCAGCCTGCCCGAGCCCACACGCCTGGCCCTGGTGGCCGGAATCCGCCGTGCCCTGGCCGACCCCGAGGTGCTGGGCCGGGTGCGCCAGCTGGGCGGCGATGTGTTTGCCGATGCCAGCCAGGCGAGTGCGGGCCGGTTCATCCGCGAGCAGCAGGCCTTGTGGGCCAAGGTGGTGCGCGAGCGCAAGATTTCGGTAGGTTGAGCGCCATGGATCTGGTCTCTGCTCTGCCACTTTCCCTTGCGCAGCCGCCCGCCCCGGGCTGGGACGGCCATGTCCATGTGTTTGACGCCCACGCGCCGGTGGCTGCCGGTCATTACCAGCCGGTGCACCGACCCTTGTCAGACATCGAGGCCCTGGCCCAGGCCCACGGCGTGGGCCACCTGGTGCTGGTGCAGCCCAGTGTGTATGCCTGCGACAACCAGCTGCTGCTGCAGGCGCTGGCGCGCGAGCCAGGCCGGCACCGGGGCGTGGTGGTGGTCGATGCCTCGGTCACCGACGCTGCGCTGGCGCAGATGCAGCAACTGGGCGTGCGGGGCGTGCGTTTCAATCTGGTGTCGCCGGTGGGCAATGGCTTGGGCAATGGCGCCGAAGACCTGAGCGCTCTGGCACCCCGTCTGGCTGCCCTGGGCTGGCATGTGCAGTGGTATGCCCGGGCGAGCGATCTGCCGGCCATCCTGGCCTGGCATCAGCGCACGGGCCTGCCCTGTGTGCTGGACCACCTGGCGGGCCTGCACGCCGACCTGCCGGGCGATGACCCCGCGTGGCAGGCGCTGGATCGCCTGCTGGCCCTGGGGGCCTGGGTCAAGCTCTCTGGCTGGTACCGACTGGGCGCGCAAGCGCCCTATGCAGCGTTGTTCACCACCATCCGGCGGGTGGCCGAGCGGGCGGCACACCATGCCGCAGCGGGCGAGGCGCCCCGCCTGGTCTGGGGTTCTGATTGGCCGCACACCTCGTTTGCCCCTGATGCGCTGCCGGCCTACGACAGCGTGTGGCAGCCGGTGCTGCAGGCCCTGGGCCCGGCCGTGGCGCAGGCGGTGCGTGAGGCCGGGCTGCGGCTGTACGCCTGATGCCTCAGCGCAGCTGGATTTCCACCCGGCGGTTGCGCGGCTCGTCCACTTCGTCGCCGGTGGAGACCGCCAGCTCGCGCTCGCCACGGCCCACGGCTTCGATGCGGTTGGCCGGCAGGCCTTGCTGCACCAGCAGATCACGCACCTGCTGGGCACGGCGCAGCGACAAGGTGTCGTTGCCGTCGCCGCTGCCCTTGGTGTCGGTGTGCCCCACCACCAGGATCTCCACCCCGGGGTAGCGGGCCGATTCGGCCTGGATGCGTGGCAGCTCGGCCTGCGATTCGCCGGTCAGGCGGGTGCCGCCGGGCTGGAAGAACAGCACGTAGCGCACCGGCTTCGGGGGCGCGATCTTGAACAGCGGGTCGTAGGCCTGGCGCACCTGTTCGGGGTCGGCCTGGTCGACCACCGGGGCCTGGTTGGCCCGGCTGCTGGCGCGTTGGAAGGGTTCCACCAGCGTCTGGCTGGCGTTGCCCGACTGCACCACCACGCCGGTGGGGCGGCCGTCTTCCTGGGGCAGCAGCACCACCTGGACGCGTGGCACCAGGGGCTTGGGCGGGGGCGGTGTCGAGCAGCCGGCCAGGGCGGTCAGGGCCAGCAGCGACAAAAGGGCCAGGCGACGGGCGATCATGGCTGCACCTCCTCGCTCACTTCGACAATGAAGTCGGTGCCCAGCACGCCGATGGTCGAGGTCGGGGTGGTGATGCGCACGGACTCGGGGCGGGTCTTGCCGATCAGGCCGGTGATCATGCGCAGCGTGCCCTTGAGCACCGACAGCACCAGGCTGCCTTCGTTGGTGGTGGGGTTGAAGCGGAACTCTTTCAGGTCCAGCGCACTGTCGGGGCCCAGCATCAGCGTGCTGCCGTCGCGCAGCACCAGGCTGACCGAGGCCCCCTTGCCAGTCAGCACGCGCTCGCTGGCGGCGACCTCGTCACCCGAACTCAGGGCGCGCTCGCCTTGTGGGCCCCGGGCCAGCACCGGGCCGTTGACCAGCTTGACCGTGGCCGCCCGCTCGCGGGCGGCGGGCGCCGCGGCAGCGCCGGGGCTGGCGGTGGCCGGGCTGGCCGCTGCCGGTGTGTTTTGCGCGCGGGCCTGGCCCAGACCCAGCAACAGGGTCAGCAGTGAGGCCCAGACGGGCCAAGCATGGGATTGGAGAGGCTTGATCATTGAGGCTGTTGTTGGAAAAGGCCTGGGCGCGCAGTGGCAAACTGCGGCAGGTTTTGGAATAAGTGTTGAAAAATAAAGCAAACAGTAACATTTCCGACTAACGGTATGTTAACTGCAGCTGTTTTTTTCGATTTTTGTCAGCAGTGAGCTTGAAAGGGTGAGTTCTTGATCAGTTTGATTCAACGTGTCAGCGAGGCGCGGGTCGTGGTCGATGGCCAGGCGGTCGGGCAGATCGGGCCGGGCTTGCTGGTGCTGGCCTGTGCCGAGCGCGGCGACACCGAGGCGGTGGCCGACCGGCTGCTGCAGAAGATTCTCAAACTGCGCATCTTCAGCGACGAGGCCGGCAAGATGAACCGCTCGGTGCAGGACCTGGATGGCCAGGGCCGGCACGGCGGCCTGCTGATCGTGAGCCAGTTCACTCTGGCGGCCGATTGCAGCGGCGGCAACCGCCCCAGCTTCACCCAGGCCGCGGCCCCCGATGAGGGGCGCCGCCTCTATGAACACCTGGTGCAGCAGGCGCGCCGCCTTCACCCCGAGGTGGCCACGGGCATCTTTGCCGCCGACATGAAGGTGCACCTGGTCAACGACGGACCGATCACCATCCCCTTGCGCATGGTCTGACTCAGCCGTTTTTCTGGAGCAGGCGCTGCGCGGCCTTCATGGCGTCGTTCACGCTCCAGTACAGCGTGGGGTGGCCCTGGCGGCCATCGGCCAGGCCCTGGCGCAGCAGCGCTTCGCGGGGTTTGTCCTTGACCCGCGCCAGCAGCAGCACCACCCCGTTCTGGTTCAGCCCGGCGGTGAACTCGGCCAGGCTTTCCATCACCGTGGTGTCGAAGTCGTCGCTCATCTCCAGGCTCAGCACCACCACCCGGGCCTGGCGCTGCCCGGCGCGCTGGCGCACCAGGCTGAAGACCTGCTCGGCGTTGGCAAAGAACAGTGGCTCTTCGGGCCGCATCACCAGGATGCCGGCCTGCACCCGGGTTTCGGGGTGGCGCTCGCAGTCGAGGTAGTCGCGCGTGCCGGGCAGCAAGCCCAGCTCGGACACCAGGGGCTGGGCAAAGCGGCGCAGCGCCAGCAGCAGCGACAGAGCCACCGCCAGCAGCATGCCGAACAGCACGCCGAACCACAGCACGCCCGCGCCCGCCACCAGCGCCAGCCAGGCATCGCTGCCCAGGCGCAGGGTGGCGATCATGGCCTTGGGCCACAGGTTGTGCGACAGGATGGCCGCCACCACCGCGGCCAGCACCGGCAGCGGCATCAGGGCCAGCCAGGGGCGGGCCAGCCACAGCAGCAAGGCCAGCGCCAGCGCAGCGCCCACGCCGGCCCATTGGCTGCGCCCACCGGCCGACTGGCTGGCCATGGCAGCCGAAAAGCCAGCCCCCACCGGCAGCCCCTGCACCAGGCCGCTCACCAGGTTGGCCGCGCCCAGCGCCATCAGCTCGCGGTTGGCGCGCACCGTGTGGCCGTGCTGCAGCGCCAGCGAACGCACCGAGCCCCAGGATTCGGCAAACAGGATCAGCAGCAGCGCCGGGGCGATTTCGGCCGCCCGCAGCCATTGTTCGGTGCGCAGCTCGGGCCATTGCCAGCCCAGGCCCTGCCAGTCGATGTCGCCGACCAGCTTCACCCCTTGATCGCCCAGGCCCAGCCCCGCCGACAGCGCGATGCCCAGCCCCAGCACCAGCAGGGAGGGCGGCACAAAGACCCAGCGCTGCGCCACCTGGCGCAGCGTCAGCCACAGGGCCAGGGCGCCAAAGCCCAGGGCCAGGCTGGCCTGGTGCCACAGGGCGGATTCGTGCAGCCAGTGCCACAGCAGGGGCAGCGGCAGGCTGCCATGGGCCGCCACGCCAGCCATGTGGGGCAACTGCTTGATCACGATGGTCACCGCCAGGGCCCAGGCAAAGCCCCGCAGCACCGGTCGCGAGATGAAGGCTCCCAGGTAGCCGGCACGCAGCACCGAGGCCACGATGAACATCAGCCCGGTCAGGCCCACCAGGGCATAACCCATGGCCGGCCCGCCGATGGCCACGGCCGAGGCAAACACCGCGGCGGCGGATGAGGTGGGCGCCACGATGGCGAAACGGCTGCTGCCCAGCAGCGGGTAGATGCACAGGCCCACCAGGGCGGCGATCAGCGCATGCAGGGGCTCGACCCCGGCAATGGCGGCATAGGCGACGGCCTCGGGCAGCAGCACCCCGGCCACCGACAGGCCGGCCAGCAGGTCGGCGCCGTGGCGGCGCAGCAGCCCGGGCGGGGCTGCCTCAGCCGCCGGGGCTGGCGGCGTTGCGGGCAAGGACGAGGTCGGTGGTGCGGAATCAGGAGTGGGCATGGAAACGGAAGCCGCCCCGGCACGGGTCCGGGCCGGGTGGCGTGGATCGGGGCGGGTCGGGTCGGGCTGGTGCGGGTCAGGATGGCCCGATGCGCCAGGGGCGTCAATAAGGGTTTGGGAAGCCCAGTGCGCCCAGCAGCAGGATCTCGAGGGTTTCCATCTCGAGTGCGTCGCGTTCGTTGGTTTCGTGGTCGTAGCCACAGGCATGCAGGGCGCCATGCACCAGCAGGTGGGCGTAGTGGGCCTGCAGCGGCTTGTTCTGCTCCTGGGCCTCACGCTCGACCACCGGGGCGCACAGCACCAGGTCGGCCATCACCACCGGGCTTTGCGCGTAGTCGAAGGTGAGCACATTGGTGGCGTAGTCCTTGCCGCGGTAGGCCAAGTTGAGCTCACGCCCTTCCTCGGTGCCCACGATGCGCACCGTGATCTCGCCGGGCAGCGGCAGGGCATGGCGGATCCAGCGCGCCACCTGGGCGCGGGGCAGGGCGGCGCGGTGGGCGGCGGCCTCGGGGAAGCGCGCAAATTGCAGCGACAGCGAGAGTTCGGGCAGGGACATGGTGGGGGCTTGGCGGTGGATCACTCGGGGCTTATTCAGGGCTTCAGGGCTTCAGGGCTCACTCGGCATTGCGCCGGGCTGCGGTGCCCGTGCGGCCCACGGCGTCGTAGGCGTCCACGATGCGGGCCACCAGCGGATGGCGCACCACGTCGGCGCTGGTGAAGCGGCTGATCGCAATGCCCTTGACGCGCTTGAGCACGCGCTCGGCATCGATCAGCCCGCTGGGCGCGCCCTTGGGCAGGTCGATCTGGCTCACGTCGCCGGTCACCACGGCCTTGGCGCCGAAGCCGATGCGGGTGAGGAACATCTTCATCTGCTCGGGCGTGGTGTTCTGGGCCTCGTCCAGGATCACGAAGGCGTTGTTCAGCGTGCGCCCGCGCATGAAGGCCAGCGGAGCGATTTCAAGCGCGTTGCGCTCGAAGGCCTTTTGCACCTTGTCGTAGCCCATCAGCTCGTACAGCGCGTCGTACAGCGGACGCAGGTAGGGGTCGACCTTCTGCGTCAGGTCGCCGGGCAGAAAGCCCAGGCGCTCGCCGGCCTCCACGGCCGGGCGGGTCAGCACGATGCGCTGCACCGCGCTGCGCTCCAGTGCGTCCACCGCACAGGCCACGGCCAGGTAGGTCTTGCCGGTGCCGGCCGGGCCGATGCCGAAGGTGATGTCGTGGGTGGCGATGTTGTCCAGATAAGCGCCCTGGGTGGGGGTGCGGGCGCGCAGGTCGGCGCGTCGCGTGCTCAGCACCACGCATGCGCCCGGGGCCTCGGGAAGGGCGGTGTCGCCGGCCAGCATCAGCTGCACGGTCTCGGCGGGAATCGGCCGCTCGGCGATCTCGTACAGGGCCTGCAGCACTTCCATGGCCTGGGTGGCGCGGGCTTTGGGCCCGTCCACCTTGAACTGCTCGTGCCGGTGCGCGATGCTGACCTGCAGCCCCGCCTCGATGGTGCGAAGGTGCTCGTCCATCGCGCCGCACAGGTGGCCCAGGCGCAGGTTGTTGTGGGGAGTGAAGGTGTGTCTGACGATCAAGCTGATAATTCCGGCCGAAGGGCCCCGAGACGGGGCCGCAAGGACTGCAATGATAGGCAAATTGACCGGAACCCTCTCAGACAAGAACCCGCCGCAGCTGTTGGTGGACTGTCACGGCGTGGGTTATGAAGTGGACGTGCCCATGAGCACCTTCTACAACCTGCCCGGCCTGGGCGAGAAAGTGTCGCTGCTGACGCACTTCGTGGTGCGCGAGGATGCGCAGATTCTGTATGGCTTCGGCACCGCCGGTGAACGCGACGCCTTTCGCCAGCTGATCAAGATCAGCGGCGTGGGCCCGCGCACCGCCTTGAGCGTGCTCTCGGGCATGAGCGTGAACGAGCTGGCCCAGGCCATCACTCAGCAGGAGTCAGGCCGCCTGGTCAAGGTGCCCGGCATCGGCAAGAAAACGGCCGAGCGCCTGCTGCTCGAACTCAAGGGCAAGCTGGGCGCCGAAATCGACCTTCTTCGCCCCGCCGCCGCCAGCGATGCCCAGGTCGACATCCAGCAGGCCCTGCTGGCGCTCGGCTACAACGACAAGGAGGCCGCCGCCGCCCTGAAAGCCCTGCCCGCCGACGTCGGCGTCAGCGAAGGCATCAAACTGGCCCTGAAAGCCCTGGCAAGGTAAGCCGCAAGGCTCCCCTCCCGCTGCCCCAGGTCTGGTGGCGCGACACGGAGTGAGCCCCCGTGTTTTGAGGCCGCCAGGCCTCCAGCGGACCTGAAGCGAAGAGGTCAGCCCGCCGCCCGGCCGCCCGAAGGCGGGCTGCGGCCCCCTTGGGGGGCTGAGCCCTGCGGCTCCAGGCCTGCCTGCGCAGGGCTGGACAGGGCGAAGAGCGTCCGCGTCTCGCGGCCGCACGTGGGAGTGACACGCAGTGCACGACCGTGGGGGCCTAGCAGCCTTGTTCGCCGATGCGTTGGAGCATCCGGTGGTCGCGCACCAGCAGGCGCCCGGTGGCCACCTGGATGGCGTTGAGCTGTTCCAGCCGCTTGAGTTGCTGGTTGATGCGCTGGCGCGAGGCCCCGAGCAGGCTGGCCAGTTCGTGTTGTGCCATGTCCAGCACCACCCGGGCCGGCCCGCCTTCGCCCAGGGGGCCCGCCTGGCCGGCCATCAGGGCCAGTTGCTTGGCCAGGCGCTGGCCCAGGCTGAGTGATTTGAGGTCGTCGGTGCGCTCCATCAGGCGCCGCGTCTGCAGCGCGGACTGGCGCAGCAGCGAGGGGCCAAAGCTGGGGTGGCGCTGCAGCAGGCCGGCCATGGCGGCGCGCGGGATGCGCACCACGGTGGTGTCGCGGTGGGCCACGGCGTAAACCCCGGGCTCGTCGGGGCCCAGGTCGTCGCCCGCCGCATCGCCTGCGGGGCCCAGGCTGAACCATTGGCCCGGGCCGGCGAAGTCGAGCGTGTGGGGCAGGTCGCTGAAGGCCTCGCTGCAGATGCGCACCGCGCCCCGCACGCAGCCCATCCAGGGGTGGTGCTGCCCGCCCAGCGGGTCTGCCAGCGGCTGGCCATCGCGGTAGCGGTCGATCTGCAGCACGCGCAGGATGTCGTGGCGCAGCAGCGGCGGCAGCGAGGCAAACCACACATCACGCTCCAGCGCCTCACGCTCGTCGCGGTGCAGCCGTGGGGCTTCGTCGGGCAGCTGGAAGTAAGCCCCCTGGTGGTGGGCAACCCGCATGGCGTTACTGGACACGGCGTGATCTCCTTGAGGTCATGGCTGACAAGCCGGCTGATTGAACCCGCACAGCGGCCCTCTGTGTGCCGGCAGCCGGATCGGCGGCATCACTACCTAGGTCTGCGGCGAGACATGGCCCCTGAGAGCGCCTCGCTGGCAGCGTCCTGGCATCCCGCGGGAGGGGCTGAATGTCAATGTTATTGACGAACATTCGATTCTTCAGCCTCAGCCGAGGGCTGTCAATCTGCCGGGCTTGATCTGGCCTGGGTGTTTACCCGGGGTCGGTGCGTCAACGCTCGCCAGGCCCCCAGGGCTGGGACAGCAGCTCGCGCAGGGCCTGCAGGGCGGGGGCGCCGATCTGCTGGGCGATCTCGGCTTCGATGGCCTCGATCTCTTCGGCCGCGCTGTCCGACATGGCCCAGCCGCGCTGGGTGAAGCGCAGCAGCTTGACCCGGCCATCGGTCTCGCTGGGCACGAACTCCACCAGGTTCAGGGCAGCGGCCTCGCGGGCCAGCTGGTGCACGGCCTGGCGCGACACCCCGAGCCTGCGCGCCAGCTCCGACAGACCCACCGGCCGGCCGCCCAGGTGGGTGAACAGGCGGCTCATGGCGGCCGTGACCTCGCCATAGCCGTTGCGGGCAGCACGCGCCAGCATGCGCTGCTCCACCCATTCGTAACGGCTCAGCAGCAGGTGCCGCAGCAGGTTCTTGTGCGCTTTCATGGCGCGATTGTGGCCCGGTTTGGGGGCCACGCAGCTTCGGGTTTGTCAGGTGGTCTTGACTTGTTGTGTGGGCCTCAGCGGCAGCCGGCGCAGGCGCTCGCCGCTCAGGGCGAAGCAGGCATTCGCCACCGCCGGGGCCACCGGCGGCGTGCCGGGCTCGCCCACGCCGCCCGGTGCCGAGGTGCTGGGCAGCAGCACGGTGTCGATGCGCGGCATGTCGGCCAGGCGGATCGCGTCGTAGTCGGGGAAGTTGCGCTGCTGCACGCGCCCGTCCTTCAGCGTGATCTCGCCCATCAGCGCGGCGCTCAGGCCGTAGACGATGGCGCTTTGCAGCTGGGCGTCCACCGTGTCGGGGTTGACCACGGTGCCGCAGTCGATGGCGGCCACCACCCGGTGCACGCGCAGCCGGCCGCCTTCGAGGGCCACCTCGGCCACCTGGGCGCAGACCGAGCCGAAGGACTCATGCAGCGCCACGCCCCGGGCCCGCCCGGCGGGCAGTGGCTGGCCCCAGCCTGCGCGCTGGGCCGCGGCCTTCAGCACGGCCTGGTGGCGCGGCTGCTGGGCCAGCAGGCTGAGGCGGTAGGCCACCGGGTCTTGCCCGGCGGCATGGGCCAGCTCGTCGAGAAAGCATTCGGTGAAAAAGGCGTTGTAGCTGTGCCCCACGCTGCGCCAACTGCCCACCGGCACGGGCGTGGCGCAGCGGAACTGGCGCACCTCCAGGTTGGGCACCGCATAGGGCAGCTCGAAGGCACCCTCGATCTGGTTCTTGTCGGGCATGTCCATGGCCAGGGACGGCAGCAGGCGTTGCATCGTCGACAGGCCGATCGAAGGCGCGGCCACGCTGTTGCGCCAGGCCAGGGGGCGGCCCTGCTCGTCCAGCGCCGCCTCGAAGCGGGCCATGGCGGCGGGGCGGTACATGTCGTGCTGCAGGTCTTCCTCGCGCGACCAGGTCAGCTTGACCGGCGCCCCCTGCGTGCGCAGGGCCACGGCCACGGCCTGCTCCACCATGTCGGACTCGAGCCGGCGCCCGAAGCCCCCGCCCAGCAAAGGCACATGGACCGTGACCTGGTCGGTGTCCACATCGGCCACGCGCGCGGCCAGCCACTGCGCCAGCGAGGGCGCCTGGGTGCCGCACCACACCGTGACCTGCCCGCCCTTGACCTGGGCCGTGCAGTTCACGGGCTCGAGTGCGGCGTGGGCCAGAAAGGGCACTTCGTACTCGGCCTGCAGGCGGCGCTGCGCCGGGGCCTGGGCCAGCACGGCGTCGGCATCGCCCTGGTGGCGGAAGCGCGTGCCGCCGTGCAGGCCACTGTCTTGCAGCGCGGCGCGCAGCTGGGCCGACACGGCGGCCGAATCGAGCTGGGCGTGGGGGCCTTCGTCCCATTGCAAGGGCAGGGCGTTCACGGCCTGCTGCGCGGTCCAGGTGTTGCCGGCCAGCACCACCACGGCCTGTTCGTTCAGGATGAGCACGTCTTTCACGCCGGGCAGGGCGCGTGCCGCCTGCAGGTCGAAGGGGCGCAGACGGCCTCCCAACACCGGGCCGCCGAACACCGGGCATTGCCGGATGGCGGCATACAGCAGGCCGGGCAGGCGGGTGTCGATGCCAAAGCGCGCCTGGCCGTTGACCTTGACCGGGATGTCGGTGCGCGGCACGGGCTGGCCGATCAGCCGGCGTGCCGAGGCCGGCTTGAGGCTCACGTCGCTGGGGGCCGGCAGGGCCGCAGCCGCCTGGGCCAGTTCACCAAAGCGCAGCGTGCGGCCGCTGGCGGCGTGGCGCACCAGGCCATCCTGCACCGTCAGCTCGGCCAGCGGCACTTGCAGCCGGGCGGCTGCGACAACCAGCAGTTGCTGGCGCGCCGTGGCGCCGGCCAGGCGCAGGGGTTCCCAGGCATCGCGGATGCTGGACGAGCCCCCCGTCACCTGCAGCGCCAGCGCATAGCCCACGGTCTGCAGCGAGGCCCGGGTCAGGCGGGCCAGCAGGCCGTCGTCGTCGGGCAGCAGGGGTGACACATTCAGCAGCAAGGCGGTGTTGGCGTACACCCGGGCCAGCGGGGCGGCCTCGACGCTGACCTGGTCCCAGCGGGCGTCCAGCTCGTCGGCCAGCAACTGGGCCAGGCCGGTGTGCACACCCTGGCCCATCTCCGAGCGGGGGGCGGCGACGATCACCCGGTCGTCGGGCGTGATCTTGACCCAGGCATTCAGGGCCACCTGGCCGTCCACGGGGTCGAAGGTGGCGCCCTCGCCCAGGCGTTGGCCGCTGCAGCCCACCAGCAGGCCGCCTCCGAGCGCGGCGCCCGTCAGCAGGAAGCGGCGGCGGTTCAGGGCGGGGGTCAGGCTGCGGTTCATGCGCGGGCTCCCTGCAGGGTTTTGGCCGCATCGTGGATGGCGGCGCGGATGCGTTGGTAGGTGCCGCAGCGGCACAGGTTGGTGATGGCCTGGTCGATGTCGGCGTCGCCGGGGGCCGGGTTCTGCCGCAGCAGCGAGGCCGCCGCCAGGATCATGCCGCCCTGGCAGTAGCCGCACTGAGGTGTCTGGTGCCGCACCCAGGCCGCCTGCAGCGCCGCCACGATGCGGTCTGGCGAGCCCTCGATGGTGCGCACCGAGCGCCCGGCCAGCGCACTGGCCGGCACCACGCAAGAGCGCATGGCCACGCCATCGACCTCCACCGTGCAGGCCCCGCAGGCCGCCACGCCACAGCCGAACTTGGTGCCGGTCAGGCCCAGTTCATCGCGCAGCACCCACAGCAGGGGCATGTCGGGCGGGGCATCGAATTCGGTCTCGTGGTCATTGACCCGCAGCTTCATGGTGTCTCCTGCTCTTGGGGGGCTCGGTGGGGCGGGCCACGCCCGCCGCAAAGTCACATTTTGTGCTTTTGCCCCTTTTCACGAAACCTTTGTGTGTGCTTTGGGGGTCACCACGGGGTCGAATCCGGCGTCGGCTTCGCTGGCGGTCGCACCGGGCCGGGCCCACGTGCATGAAACGCTTGTTTGCAAATGCCGGGTCATGGGTGCTGTTGCTGCTTGCATCCTTGCCCCCTGCGTCACGACGTTGGCGCAACAACAGGAGCGCAGCCCATGCCAAACCGGCCATCCTTTGCCTTGATCCGTCCTTTCCTTGTGGCTTGGGGCATGGTGATGTGCGCCTTGCTGGCGACGCCAGCCCAGGCCGTGCCCGCCTTTGCGCGCCAGACCGGCGAGAACTGCGTGGCCTGCCACACCGCTTTCCCCGAGCTGACGCCCTTTGGACGCGAGTTCAAGCTCAACGGCTACACCTGGGGCGAGCGGGCGGCGGTGCCGCTGGCGGTGATGATGCAGGCCTCGCTGACCCAGATGGCCCAGTCGCAGGATGCGGGCGGCCGCACGCTGATGCCGCACGAAGGCGATCTGCAGTTCGACCGCCTCTCGGTGTTTGCCGCAGGCAAGATCAACGACCACGTGGGCGGCTACACCCAGTGGGCCTACAACAACAACCGCGTACCGGGCCAGGACGGCGGCACGGTGGGGCATGCCGGTATCCATGACTTCGACCTGCGCGCCATCCAGCGCCTGCGCCTCGGGGGCAAAGACCTGGTGCTGGGCTTCAACCTGAACAACAACCCGACCCTGCAGGACGTGTGGAACAGCACGCCGGTGTGGCGCGGCATCCCGTTCACGGGCTCCAACCTGCCGCGGCCCCAGGCCATGGGCAGCATGCTGCTCGACGGCGGGCTGGGCCAGAAGGTGGTGGGCCTGGGGGCTTACGCCTGGTGGGATCGCCAGTGGTATGGCGAACTCAGCACCTACGGCAGCGCGGTCAACACCTGGCGGGTGCTGAGCACCGGGGTGTCGCTGGACAGCATGAACCGCCTGCGCGGCTACAACAACCCGTATTGGCGCCTGGCCTGGAACCGCGAATGGGGGGCGCATTCGCTGATGCTGGGTCACTACGGCATGGTGGCCGACAAATACCCCAACCCCGGCACGCCGCACGGCGACACTGACCGCTTCACCGACCTGGGGCTGGATGCGCAGTACCAGGTCCTGTCCGACCCGTCGATCTTCTCGCTGCAGGGCTCGCTGGGCCATGAGCGGCAGAACCTGCGCGCCAGCTTTGCCCGCGGCGCGGCCAGCCACCCCGACAACCACCTGCAGGCCCTGCGGCTCAAGGCCTCTTACCTGTACGAGCGCACCTATGGCGCCTCGCTGGCCTATGTGGACGTGCGCGGCAGCCGCGATGCCGGCCTGTACGGCCGGGTGCGCGACAGCGCCACGGGTGCCCCGGTCAGTGACCGCCCCGATACCCGCAGCTACATCGCTGAGCTGGACTACAACCTGAACCCGCAGATGCGCCTGATGCTGCAGTACACCGGCTACCTGAAGTGGAATGGTGCGACGGCCAACATCGATGGCCGGGGCCGCAAGCCCTCCGACAACAACACCCTGTTCCTGGGTTTGTGGTTTCTGTTCTGAAGGGGGCACATCCTATGAAAAAGCATTTTCTGGCCGCCGGCGCGATGGCCTTGTCCTGGATGGTGGCTCAGGCCGGAGCGCAGACCGTGCCGGGCCCCGAAGCCCCGGCCTTGGCGCGCCAGGTCTGCGTGACCTGCCACGGCCCGGGCGGGCGCACCGATTCGGGCCAGTTCCCCAGCCTGGCCGGGCAAAGCGAGGCCTACCTGCTGGCGCAACTGAAGGCCTACCGCGACCACAGCCGCGCCAACCTGAATGCCCAGCGCTTCATGTGGGGCGTGGCCTCCTGGCTCAGCGAGGCCGACCTGCAGTCGCTGGCCACCTATTACGCGGCCCAGCCGCCGGCACCCGCCCGCGCTGCGGCCCGCACCCCTGAGCAGCAGGCCGCCTACGCGCGCGGCCAGGCCTTGTTCCAGGCCGGTGAGCCGGCCCGGGGCGTGCTGGCCTGCGTGGCCTGCCATGGTGCGCAGGCCCAGGGCCTGGGCGCCATCCCGCGTCTGGCCGGGCAGAACGCCCGCTACCTGGCCCAGCAACTGGCGGTGTTCAAGGGCCACGACCAGGCCGATGGCGCGGCCATGGCGGCTGAGGCCGGCCCGCTGACGCCCGAGCAGGTGCACGACCTGGCCTTGTACCTGCAGGCCCTCTGAAGCCATGGGCACGCTGCAGACCTTGCCCGTGTGTGTGTTCGATGGCGGTTGGAACCTGCCCCTGTGGGCGGCCATCGAACAAGGCTTTTTCGAAGTGCGGGGGCTGGCCATCGAGCTCACGCTGACGCCCAGTTCGCGCGCCATGATGCAGGGCTTTGCCGAGGGGCGTTACCCCCTGATCCTGGTCAGCGCCGACAACGTGGTGGCCTACCAGCAGAACCTGGCCGAGGTGCCGGTGCCGGGTGAGCCCGATGCGGTGATCGTGCTGGGGGGCGACGCCGGCTTTCTGAGTCTGGTGGCGGCGCCCGGCATCCGCACGCTGGACGATCTGCAGGGCCGGGTGCTGGCGGTGGACGCGCCCGACACTGGCTTTGCGCTGGTGCTGTACGAGCTGCTGGCACGGGCGGGCCTGCCGAAGGATTCGCTGCACATCGAGCCGCAGGGCAGCACCGAGCAGCGCTACCAGGCGCTGCTGGCCGGGCGCTGCGCCGCCACCTTGCTGCGCACCCCGTACGAGCTGCTGGCAGCCCAGCAGGGCTGCCGGGTGCTGGCCCGTTCGGCCGACGCCTTGCCCCACTACCAGGGCACGGTGGGCGCCACGCGCCAGGCCTGGGCCGAGCAGCACCCGGTTGAACTCAAGGCCTTTTTGCAGGCGTACCGCCAAGGACTGGCCTGGTGTCGGCGTCAGCCGGCCGCTGCGTGCGCCTTGTTGCAGGCCCACGTGCCAGGCCTGGACCCGGCGCTGGCCCGGGCCGCCTACGGCCTGCTGATGGACCCGACCCATGGCCTGACGCCGGATCTGGCGGTGGACCGCCAGGGCATGCTGACCGTGGCCGCCCTGCGCCGGCGCTACCTGCCGGCCGCCTTGGGGCGGCAGGAGCGCATGCAATACCGCGCCAGCTGGTGAGGGCGCAAGGCACGCAGGCTTTGCCAGGGGCGCTGCCCCTCGGTGGGCGTCAGTCGGGCTGTTCGCCCCGTGCCATGCGGGCTTCGATGGCGTCCAGCACCGGGAGCAGGTCGGCCACGCTGTCGATCACATAGTGCGCGCCGCCGGCCAGCAGCTCGGCGGTGGCCTGTTCGCGCAGGGCCTGTTGCTCGGCGGGCGGGGTGGCCTGCCACTGGGCTTCGTTCAGGCCCAGGGTGTTGCCACTGATGGCCAGGCCCACCACCCAGCAGCCGATGGCGCGGCCCTCCTGCAGGCCCGGCACGGTGTCGTCCACCTTGACCACGGCCGCGGGCGGCCACACCTGCAGGTCGGACAGGGTGCGCACCATCATCAGCGGGCCGGGCCGGGCGCTGACCATGTCGCCCGCGCAGACCAGGTTGTCGGGCGTGTAGCCCTGGGCCGCGGCCAGGGGCTGCACCACGGCCATGATGGGGCGGTTGTAGCCGGTGGTCGAGCCGATCTTCAGGCCGCGTGCGCGCAGCGCCTGCACGGTGGCCAGCGCACCCGGGATCAGCTGCGCATGGTCGCGCACGCTGGCGGCGTTCATGGGCGTGAAGACCTCGTACAGCGTGTCGCAGTCGGCGTCGTCAAAGGGGCGGCCGTGCACGCGCTGCCACTCTGCCGCGATGCGGGGGGCATGGCCCAGGGCGTGGATGTGGTCCCACTTGGCCAGGCCCATGGGCACGCGCGCCTCGGCCACGTCGATGCGCACGCCGTAGCGGGCAAACAGCTGCACAAAGGCGTCCATGGGGGCCAGGCTGCCGAAGTCGATCACGGTGCCGGCCCAGTCGAACACGACGGCTTGCAGGGGAAGAGAGGGGTGGTTCATGCGCTACCTCCGGTGGGGTTCACCAGGCGTTGAAGACTTCTTCGGCCAGGCCGAAGGCGGTGCTGGCGCCGGTGCCGCTGGTCACGGTCACCAGGCGGGTGTGGGCGTCGGGGGCCTGCACGATGCAGGGCTCGGTGGCCGAGGACGGGTAGGTGCCCACCCAGCGTTCGGTCACCTCGGCCTGGCTCAGGTGCAAGGCCTCGCGCAGGTGGCGCAGGATGAGCTGGTCCACCGCTTCGAGCGCGAAGGGCGGCAGCACCGGCCCGTAGTGGTGCGAGTCACCCACCACCAGCGAGCCGTCGGCGCTCTGCACCACGATCAGGTGGATGCCGTGCTGCAGGCTCAAGCCCTCTTCGCGCAGCAGTTGCTCGCGCAGCGCCTGGGCTTCGGGCAGCTCGGAATAGCCCTCGTAGCGCACCAGGCTCAGGTCGCCCATCACCGAGCCCTGCAGCTTGAAGCCGGGCTGGGGCTGCACGCGCAGCATCTGCAGCTGGCACAGGCGGATCTGGTGCGGCGTCCATTGCGGGGCGAACAGGCCGTTGAGTTCGGCATTGGTGCACACCACCACGCGCTCGGCCCGGTAGCGCCCGCGCGAGGTCTCGACCACCGGCGTCTGCACCGACTGCACCGTCTCGCCGAAGCGGAACTGCACGCCCAGCACCTCGGCCAGCCACTGCGTGAGTTGCGGGATCGCGCTGCGCGACTCCACGCGCAGCTCGTGCGGGCTGTACAGCACCGATTGCAGGCCCTCGGTCTGCAGCGCCGGGTGGCGGCGCGCGGCTTCGGCCGGGCTCAGCAGCTCGCAGTGCTCACCCATCTCGGTGCGCATGAAGGCCTCGAGCACGGCATGCGAGGCGGGCCGCTGGGCGCGCAGCCACAGGCCCTGGTGCAGCACCTCGATGCCGGCCTGGGGGGCCACCTCGGCCCACACCTGGCGCGAGCGCAGGGCGCGGCCCCAGCTGGCGCCGGCCTTCTGGCCGGTGATGGTGACAAAGCCGAAGTTGCGGATGGAGGCGCCGATGCACTGGGCATCGCGCTCCACCACCACCACCTTGAGGCCGCGTTGGGCCGCCCAGTAGGCGTGGGCCAGGCCGACAATGCCGGCGCCGACCACGAGCAGGTCACAGGATTCGGGGTTGTTGTTCATGGTGAAGTGGACAGGTTGAGGGTTGTGAACAAAGGGATGGGCCGAGCACGCCCCTGCCGGCCAATTCAACGGGCATTGGCGGACATTCGCGGGCAACGGGGGGGCTCAGCGTGGGGGAGGCTGCGGCCGTTCAGCTGCTGTCGGGGGTCGGGCTGTGGCGCGTCAACGGCGTCTCCAGCGCTGGGTGCGCGTCACCAGCAGGCGCTCCAGCGCCCCCAGCAGGGCGCGGCCCAGGCCAGCGCTGATGAAGATCAGCGTGGCCATGGCCGCAGCCGGGGCGATGTCGCCCGCGTCGTCCATGGCCAGCACGGCCAGCGAGGCCAGGGTGGTCTCGGGCGAGTAGATGAAGACCACGGCCGACACGGTGGTCATGGCGCTCACGAAGAAGTAGCCCGCCACCTGCAGCAGCGCGGGCAGGCACACCGGCAGGTGCACGCGCCACAGCGTCTTCCAGAAGGGCACGCCCAGCGATTCGGCCACCAGCTCGTACTCGCGGTCGAGCTGGCGCAGCGCGGTCAGCTGCGTGATGTGGGCCACCGAGAAACAATGCGCCACGGTGCAGAGGCTCATCAGCGTCAGGCTGCCGTACAGGCCGTGCAAGGGGTTCCAGCCGGCGTTGAAGAACAGGATGTAGCCCAGGCCGAGCGCCAGGCCCGGCACGGCCATGGGCACCGAGGCGATGCCGTTGAGCACCTGGCGCGCCGTGGCAAAGGCGCGTGGCTTCTCGACCAGGTAGGCGGTCAGAAAGCTCAGCGCGCTGCCCAGCACGGCGGTGCCGGCGGCCATGCGCAGCGAGTTGCCGTAGCTGGCCCAGCCGCCGCCGTCCATCATGTCGAAGTCGTAGTTCTTGAACGAGGGCGTGAGGTTGTAGGGCCAGAAGCTGGCCAGCGAGGCGAACACGGCCACCGCCAGCACGCCCAGCAGGGCCAGGGCGATCAGGGCGCAGTAGGCGAACAGGGCGCGGTCCAGCCCCGGCTGGGGCTGCGGCTGGTAGGGCACCGAGCGCACCCCCAGGCTGGCGCTCTGGCGCGCGCGCAGGTGCTGTTCGGCGGCAAAGGCCAGGGCCGCCGGCAGCAGCAGGATCAGCGCCACCACCGCCCCCATGGGCAGGTTCTGCTGGCCGATCACCTGCTTGTAGATGTCGGTGGCCAGCACCTGGGTGTTGCCCCCGATCACCTTGGGCACGCCGAAGTCGGTGATCACCAGCACGAACACCACGATCCACGAAATCATGAGCCCATAGCGGCTGCCCGGCAGCGTGACCTGGCAGAACACGCGCCAGCGGCTGGCGCCCAGGGTGGTGGCGGCCTCGATCAGTCGAGCATCGCTGGTGGCCAGCGCGGTGCTGAGGATCAGCAGGGCGTGCGGAAAGGTCCATAGCACCGAGCCGGTGACGATGCCGAAGGGCCCGTAGGCCGGCAGCCCCAGCAGCGCACCCTTGAGCAGGCCCTGGTTGCCGAACAGGTAGATCAGGCTGATGGCCATCAGCAGCGAGGGCGCCAGCAGCGGGATCAGGGCCACGGCGCGGAACAGCCGCGCGCCGCGCACGCAGGACTGGGTCAGCGCATAGGCATAGCCATAGGCCAGCAGCACGCACACGCTGGCGCTCAGGGCCGACAGCCACAGGCTGTTGAACAGCGAGCTCAGCACATTCGGGCTGCGGGCATAGGCGGCAAAGTGGGCCAAGCCCACGAACTCGCCCGAGCTGCCCCACAGGCTCATGCCCAGCAGGGCCAACACCGGCAGGGCAATGCCCACGGCCAGCAGCAGCAAGGCCCCGCCCAGCAGGGCGGCCAACCAGGGCTTTTCGGGCGTGGCCGTGGCCGCAGGGGGCGCTGACGCTGGGGCCTGGGTCAGGGGCAGCGTGCTCATGCGGCGCGCCTCACCGATTCGGGCAGCGGCAGCACGTGCAGGGCGGGTGCCGGCAGGCTCAGCAGCAGCTCGCCGTGCAGCCACTCGGGCAGGCGGGCATCGGCCCCGGTGGGCCATTGGGCGTCCAGCGTGGCCTGCAGGCTGTCGCAGTGCAGGCGCAGCAAGGCGGTGGGGCCGTGGAACTGGGTCTCCAGCACGCGGGCGCGCACGGTGTTGGCGGGCAGTGCTGGCGCGGCAGCAAGGGCGGCAGCCGGGGCGGCCTGTAGCACCACGGCTTCGGGGCGCAGGCCCAGCAGCACCGGGCTGCCGGTGCGGTAGGCGCTGGTGTCGCAGGCCAGGCGGGTGCTGCCGGCCTCCAGCCAGCCGGCGGCCACCACGCGGGCCGGCAGCAGGTTCATGCGACCGACAAAGCCGGCCACAAAGCGGGTTTCGGGGCGGGCGTACAGTTGCTGGGGCGAGCCCTGCTGTTCGATCCGGCCCTCGTGCATCACCACCACCCGGTCGGCCATCGACAGGGCCTCGTCCTGGTCGTGCGTGACCATCACGGTGGTGATGCCCAGTTGTTGTTGCAGGCGGCGGATTTCGGCCTGCAGGCTGCCGCGCACCTGGGCATCGAGTGCGCTCAGGGGCTCGTCGAGCAGCAGCAGCTCGGGCCGTGGCGCCAGGGCGCGGGCCAGGGCCACGCGCTGCTGCTGGCCGCCCGAGAGCTGGGCCGGGTATTTGTGGCCCTGCTCACCCAGGCCGACCAGGGCCAGCATCTCGGCCACCCGTTCGGCCACCCGCTCGGCCTGTGGGGCACGCGCTGTGTTTTGCAGCCCGAAGGCCACGTTCTGCGCGGCCGTCAGGTTGGGGAACAGCGCGTAGCTCTGGAACACCACGCCGAAGCGGCGCTGTGCCGCCGGCCAGGCGGTGATGTCCTGGCCGCGCAGCGTCAGGCTGCCGGTGTCGGGGGTCTCGATGCCGCACAGGATGCGCAGCAAGGTGGTCTTGCCGCAACCCGAGGGCCCCAGCAGGCTGATGAACTCACCGGCGGCCACGTCCAGCGCGATGCCGCGCAGCACGGGTTGGGCGCGGTAGCGCTTGGTGATGTGTTGGATGGACAGCATGCGGGGCTCGGATCTCAGGCAAGGGTCTGGGCGGGATTACTTCTTCTCAGCCTTGGCTTCGTAGCGGCGGGCCCACTCGGTCAGGATGCGGTCGCGGTTGGCGGCAGCCCAGACGAAGTCGTTCTTGGCCAGCATCTTTTCCAGGTCGGAGGGCACGAACTCCAGGCGCTCCTGCACCTGCGGCAGGGCCAGCACGGCAAAGTTGGCGGCGTACAGTTCGTTGGCCTTCTTGGTCACCGACCAGTCGGCCAGGGCCTTGGCGGCGTCCAGCTTCTTGGTGGTCTTCATCACGCCGGTGGCTTCCACGTCCCAGCCCAGGCCTTCCTTGGGGAAGATGATGTCGATCGGGGCGCCGTCCTTCTTGGTCTTGTTGGCGCGGTATTCGAAGCTCAGGCCCACCGGGAACTCGCCGGCGCCGGCCTGGCGGCAGGGCTTGGAGCCGCTGTGGGTGTACACGCCCATGTTCTGGTGCAGGGCGTCCATGAAGGCCCAGCCTTTTTCCTCGCCCATCATCTGCAGCCAGGCCGAGACCATCAGAAAGCCGGTGCCGCTGGAGGCGGGGTGCGGCATGGTCAGGGTGCCCTTGAATTCAGGCTTGGTCAGGTCGGCCCAGCTGGTGGGGGTGGGCAGCTTGCGCTTGGCGGCTTCCACGGTGTTGAAGCACACGGCCGAGGACCACAGGTCCATGCCCACCCAGGTGGGGGTGGCGCGCGGGTCGCGCATGTTGGCGCGCACGGCCTCCAGGCCCTTGGGGGCGTAGGGCTGCAGCATGTTCTCCTTGTCCAGCAGCATCAGCGAGGTGGCGGCCAGGCCCCACACCACGTCAGCCTGCGGATTGGCTTTTTCGGCCAGCAGGCGGGCGGTGACGATGCCGGTGCTGTCGCGCACGAACTTGAGTTCGATCTCGGGGTGGTCCTGCTCGAAGGCGCTCTTGTAGGCCTTGATCTGGTCGGCTTCCAGGGCGGTGTAGACCAGCAGTTCGGTCTTGGCCAGGGCGGGCGAGGCGGCCAGGGCGGTGGCCAGCACGGTGCCGAACAGGCCCAGTCGGCGGGCCCAGGTGGAGATGGTGGTGCGCATGGTGAGAGTCCTGAAAAGTCGTTGCGAAGTCATTGCGAGGGCGGTGGCGAGAAACGCCTGACCGGGGGGTGGAGCCCGCCAGCCGGGGCTCTGGGCGCTAATTTAGGCAGCCTGTGTGAAACGCCGGTGTCACAAAGCCGCAAAATCCTGAAGCCACCATTGGTAGATTTGGGTCATGTTCGTCAGCCAACTCAAATCCTTCTTCACCGTGGCCCGCCTGGGCAGCGTGACCCAGGCGGCCCGCCAGCTGGGGCTGAGCCAGCCCACCGTCACCACCCAGATCAAGGCCCTGGAGGAGCACTACGGGGTGGAGCTGTTCCGCCGCCAGGGCGGGCGCCTGAGCCTGAGCGACGAAGGGGTGCAACTGCTGCCCCATGTCGACCAGTTGCTGCAGCAGGAGATCCAGGTCGAGTTCGCACTGCGAAACTCGGGCGATCAGCCGCGCGGCCACCTGCGGCTGGGGGCCACGGCGCCGTATTACGTGCTGGACATCGTGCAGCGCTTTCGCCAGCGCTACCCGCTGGTCGACCTGAGCCTGGGGGCGGGCAATTCGCGCCAGATGGTGGATGCGCTGCTGGCCTACCAGGTGGACCTGGCCACCTCGTCCCACCTGGAAACCGATGTGCGTCTGCACCGGCTGACCCTGGGCTCCGACCCGCTGGTGCTGATCCTGCACCGCAGCCACCCGCTGGCGGCCCGGCGGGCGCTGCGCCTGAGCGATCTGGCCGGCTGCGAGCTGATCGTGCGCGAGCGCGGCTCGACCACCCGCCAGCTCACCGAGGAGACCCTGGCCCGGGCCGGCGTGGCGGTGGGCCGCAGCATGGAGATCGCCAGCCGCGAGGCCATCCGCGAGGCGGTGATCCGGCGCATGGGGGTGAGCGTGTTCGCCCGCCACGAGGCCAGCGCCCACCCCGAACTGGCGGTGCTGCCGTTTGAGGACGAGGTGCCCAGCCTGGTCGAGTACCTGTATTGCCTGCGCGACAGACGTGGGGCGCGGCTGATCGCCGCCTTCCTGGAAAGCTGCGTTGTAGGCTGACGAACGGCGATGGCTCCGTATACTGACGGCCATCCATTTCAATCGCACCCCCGTGAATCCGCAGCAGGAACCTCTGGATGGCCTTTCGCCGATTCGCCAATAGCCTCGCCACCCGACTGATTGTCATCAGCATTGCCACGGTCGCTCTGGGCCTGGTCATGCGCATGACCTTGCTGCCTCTGGTGGTGCGCGGCAGCCTGGAAGACGTGGTGATGGGCCAGCAGGCCACGCTGGCGAACTACGTGGCCGACGACATCGACGCCAAGGTGCGGGCCCGTCGAGCCTTGCTGGAGCGGCTGGCCATCGAACTGCCGCCGGCTCTGCTGGGCCAGCCCGAGGCCCTGCAGGCCTGGCTGGCCGAGCGCCAGATGCTGGCGCCTTTGTTCTCGCACGGCTTCATCGTGATCCGCCCTGATGGGCGCGGCGCCTGGGCCGACTTTCCGCCCCGACCGCGCCAGCGCAGCAGCGCGTTCCATGACACCGACTGGTTCCGGCGGCTGGTGCAGCAGCCCGGCTTTGTGCTGGCTCGGCCCCGGCTTTCGGAGGCCTCCGGTGCGGCCGAACTGCTGATGGCCGTGCCGGTGCAAGACCCGCGAGGGCGTCTGCAGGCCGTGCTGGCCGGCGTCACCGAACTGGATGCCCCAGGTTTTCTGGACCTGCTCCAGCGCCCCCGGTCTGACAAGGGGGCCGACTTTCTGTTGATTTCACCGGCCGAGCAGATGTTCGTGGCGGCCTCGGTTCCCGAGCTGCGCCTGCAGCGCACGCCCACGGCGGGTGTCAACCCGCTGCACGACCGGGCCATGGCCGGTTGGCGCGGCGCAGGCGTCAGCACCAACGCCCGGGGCGGCGAGGAGATCGTCGGCGTGGCCAGCGTGCCCTCGGCTGGCTGGTTTGTGGTGGCGGGCATTCCGGCCGACGTGGCCTTCGAGGCGATGGGGGCCGTGCAGAAGCTGGCCTTGCGCTCCAGCCTGGTGATTGCCTCGGTGGTGTTGGTGGCCTTGGCCTTTGTGTTGCGTCGGCAGTTTCAACCGCTGATCGACAGTGCCCGGCGCATGCACCGCATGGCCGATCGGCTGGAGCCTCTGGCCCCGCTGCCTGTGGTGCGCCAGGACGAAGTGGGTGAGATGGTGGTGGGCTTCAACACCCTGCTGGAAAAGCTGCAGGAAAGCGAGCGCCGCATGGAGCACCTGGCCCACCATGACGCCCTCACCGGCCTGCCGAACCGGCGCAGCCTGATGGACCGCCTGACCCAGTTGCTGGCCCTGGCGCAGCGCCAGGACCGCCGCCTGGCCGTGATGTTCTTTGATCTGGACGGCTTCAAGCCCGTCAATGACCACCTGGGCCATGAGATGGGGGACCGCCTGCTGCAGGCCATTGCCACCCGTCTGCGCAGCGGTGTGCGTCAGGCGGATGTGGTGGCCCGCATCGGTGGCGACGAGTTCGTGCTGGTGATGTTCGATGTCGCCAGCCGTGAGGTGGCGGCCGAGCTGGCCCGCAAGCTGATCGATCAGCTGGCCCAGCCTTACCTCCTGGGCGAGCAGGAGATCCGCATCAGCGCCAGCGCCGGCCTGGCCTTGTACCCGGAGCATGCCCGCGACCGAGACCAGCTGCTGGCCCGGGCCGACACGGCGATGTACGCGGCCAAGCGAGCCGGGACGAATCAGATCCGCTTCGCTGGAGTGTGAGCCCCCACGGTCGTGCACTTCGTGTCACTCCCACGTGCGACCGCGAGACGCGGACGCTCTTCGCCCTGTCCAGCCCTGCGCAGGCAGGCCTGGAGCCGCAGGGCTCAGCCCCCCAAGGGGGCCGCAGCCCGCCTTCGGGCGGCCGGGCGGCGGGCTGACCTCTTCGCTTCAGGTCTGCTGGAGGCCTGACGGCCTCAACACCTGGGGGCTCACTTCGTGTCACTCCCACGTGCGGCCGCGAGACGCGGACGCTCTTCGCCCTGTCCAGCCCTGCGCAGGCAGGCCTGGAGCCACAGGGCTCAGCCCCCCGAGGGGGCCGCAGGCCGCCTTGGGGCGGCCCGGCGCCGGCCTGGGCTGTGAGCCCCCACGGTCATGCACTTCGTGTCACTCCCTGCCCCCCAAGGGGGCCGCAGCCCGCCTTCGGGCGGCCGGGCGGCGGGCTGACCTCTTCGTTTAAAGCTGGCTGAATTCAGAAGGGGGCCTGGTGGCCCCCAAATTTCGTTTTACTCCCACGTGCAGCCGCGAGACGCGGACGCTCTTCGCCCTGTTCAGTCCTGCGCTGGACCTTTTGACGTGCTGGAAAAAGAAGGGGGGCGCCAGGCCCCCTTCTTCTTCTCACGCTGCTGCGGGTGTCATTGCACTTCGCGGACCACGCGGTTGTTCAGGGGTTGGGTGGGGCGGGCGTTGTTGGGGAACAGTTTGGAGAACAGGCGCAGTTGCTCTGAGCTCAGGGTGACGGGGGTTTTCAGCACCAGCCACAGCACGCCTTCGGTGCAGGGGGGCGTGGTCAGGGAGCCGAGGAACTGGTAGTAGCGCAGGTCGGGGGGCAGCAGGTCGGCCACGTTCAGGGCGCCGGGGGGCATTTGCACGCGGTCCTGGTTGTCCAGGGGCATGTAGGTCCAGACCTTGTTGATGAAGGCGCTGGTCGGGCCCGGGTCCATCAGCACGGCGACCACGGCCAGCTGGTTCTGGTCGTTCTTGTGCACCAGGTGGGCCACCATGGAGTAGCCCTTGTAGTTGATGCGTTCTTCGGCCGGGTGGTGGAAGTGGAACTGCAGCAGCTTGTAGGTCGAGCCGCGCACGGTCAGGGTGTTGGGGCTGGCCGGGTCGAGGTCGACCTGGATGGTGTGGCCGTTGTTCACCACCGAGGCCGTGCTGGGCATGTAGCGCAGCTGCAGCGGTTCGGCCGGCCCCACCAGGGTGTCGGCGTCGGTGATGTGCACCGGCGACTGGCGCCGGCCCAGGCTGCAGGTGCTGAACTCGGGCTGCATCTTGCCCCAGGCCGCCGGGCCGTTCTCGCCCTCGTACTCCCAGTGGGCGCTGCCGTGCTGGCCGTGCACCTCGGCGGCGGCCCCTTCGGCCTTGCCGTGCCCATCCTCGCCCCCGGCCATGGCTGCGGCCTTGGCCCGGATGTACTCGCGGCTGTTGCCCTCCTTGTCGGCGGCGGCGATTCTGCGCGCATCGATCGGGTTGGCCAGGGCGCCCGAAGGCTTGGTGGGCGTGGCCTTGGGCATGCGCACCTCGATCACGGTGGCGCCTTCGCCCTTGGCGCCGCGGCCGGCCTGGTTGTTGCGCTCCACGCCCTCGCGGATCCGGGCGGCCACATCAGCCGGGCTGGCGGCCGGGCTGGCTTTTTCAGCCTTCTCTGTGGCTTTGGCGGGGGGCTTGCCATGGGCATCGCCATGGTCGTCCGCCCCGCGGGCGGTGCCCGCCATGCCCAGACCCAGGGCGCAGGTCAGCACGAGCAGAGACAGGGTCAAGGGTCGATTCATGCCGGGTCGGTCCGTCGGCAGGAGGGTTCTGGTGTGTTCTTGGTTCTTCGTCATCATCGGACCCGTGGTTTGTGACCGTTCTGATTTGAATGTCAGTAAAGGTTACTTGCTTTATCGGCATCCGACGCCCTCACTTGAGCCGGCCACGCTGTCTTTGCCGGGGCAGCGCTATATAGTCAGCACCCGGGTGAGCCGGCTTGACGCCTCGCCCGGTTTTTTCTGAAGCCCTGACCTGTCCTGAGCCGCCGTGACCATCCAGACCGACGATTTCGCCCCTGTTCCCGCCCCTGACCGGCGCGTGGTGTCGGCGGCGCCGACCTCGCCCCATGAAGAGGCCATCGAACGCGCCTTGCGCCCCAAGCTGCTCGACGAGTACGTGGGCCAGGCCAAGGTGCGTGAGCAGCTCGACATCTTCATCGGCGCCGCACGCAAGCGATCCGAGGCGCTGGACCACGTGCTGCTGTTCGGCCCGCCCGGGCTGGGCAAGACCACTTTGAGCCACATCATCGCGGCCGAACTGGGCGTGAACCTGCGCCAGACCAGTGGCCCGGTGCTCGAAAAGCCCAAGGACCTGGCCGCGCTGCTGACCAACCTCGAGAAGAACGATGTGCTGTTCATCGACGAGATCCACCGGCTTTCGCCCGTGGTGGAGGAAATCCTCTACCCCGCCCTGGAGGACTACCAGATCGACATCATGATCGGCGAGGGGCCGGCGGCGCGCAGCATCAAGCTGGATCTACAGCCCTTCACCCTGGTGGGGGCCACCACCCGGGCCGGCATGCTGACCAACCCGCTGCGCGATCGCTTCGGCATCGTGGCGCGGCTGGAGTTCTACACCGCCGAAGAGCTGACCCGCATCGTGCGCCGCAGCGCCGGCCTGCTCAACACCCCGATCGATGATGACGGCGCCTTCGAGATCGCCCGCCGCTCACGCGGCACCCCCCGCATCGCCAACCGCCTGCTGCGCCGGGTGCGCGATTACGCCGACGTCAAGGGCGATGGCCGCATCAGCCGCGCCATCGCCGAACGCGCGCTGACCATGCTCGACGTCGACCCGCAGGGTTTTGACGTGATGGACCGCAAGCTGCTGGAGGCCGTGATCCACCGCTTTGACGGCGGCCCGGTCGGGCTGGACAACATCGCCGCCAGCATCGGCGAAGAGTCGGGCACCATCGAAGACGTGATCGAACCCTACCTGATCCAGCAAGGCTACCTGCAGCGCACGCCGCGCGGCCGCATCGCCACCCTGGCCGCCTACCGCCACCTGGGGGTGACGCCCTCGAAGAACGCGAGCGACTTGTCGGGGGCCTGATCAGCCTGCCCGGTCGGTGGCCGGGGCCGCATTTTTCACCAGCAGCCACTGCGCCAGGTAATAGCTGCCCAGCACCCACAGCGTGGCCTGAGGCAGCGGGCTGACGAAGCGGTTGAGGGCCAGCAGCGAGTCGCTCACCATGAAGCACAGGCTGCCGGCGGCCACGCCCCAGGCGGCCGGGGTGCGCAGCACGGTGGCCCGGCCCAGGGCCTGGGCGGCCATCAGCACGATCACGCCCACATAGGCCGGCACGGCCACGCGCAGCACCGGGTCCAGATGCGGCCACAGCACGGCCAGCATCAGCGCCCCGGCGCTGGCGCAGCCCAGCAGGGCCGGGCGGCTGGCCAGCCAGGAGGCGTCCTGGCGCCAGCGCGCCAGGTAGGCCAGGTGGCCGATCAGAAAGGCGGCCAGGCCGGGCAGGAACAGGCCGGGCAGCATCAGCATCACGTCGCCCACCAGGCAGGCGCCCAGGGCCAGCAGCAGCCGCCCTTCGGGTTGGCCCGGCGGGGTGCGGCGCAGCACCCACAGCCAGGCCAGGGCCATGGCCAACGGTTTGAACAGGTGGTGCCAGCCCTGCAGGCCCTCGGCCCCCGTGAGGGTGGCCAGCGCCGCGGCTTCGAGCATGCCCACCTCCAGCCAGGTCAGGCGCCCTTGCAGGGCCGCACCCAGACACCACCAGCCCAGCACCAACGCCGCGGCCCACGGCAGCAGCTGCGCCAGCACATGGCCTTCGGCCAGCCACAAAAAGCTGGCCGAGGCGCCCAGCAGGGCCAGAAACTGCGCGCCGCAGAACAGGGCCTGCGGGCCCGACAAAGAGGGATCGAAGCGGGGCACGGCGGCCGGGTCGAAGGCGGGTTTCACGGCGCCCAGGCCGGGCGGCTGCCAGCCCGGTGGCTTGAACCACAGGCGCAGCCGGTCGCCCCATCGTGGGGTGTGGGCGCCTGAGCGCAGCAGACCGGCATAGACCTCGGCATTGGCCCACAGCGGGTTGCAGCTGTTCAAGGGGCTGCGGGTGCCGTACACGCAGGGCTCGGTCTCTTCGCGGAAGGTGCCGAACAGCCGGTCCCACAGGATCAGGATGCCGCCGTAATTGCGGTCCAGGTAAGCGTCGTTGACCGCGTGGTGCACGCGGTGGTTGGAGGGCGAGGCAAAGACCCGGTCGAACCAGCCCAGACGCGGCACGTGCTCGGTGTGGATCCAGAACTGGTAGAGCAGGTCGATCAGCGCCACCACGGCAAACTGCTGGGGCGGCACGCCGGCCAATGCCATCGGCAGGTAGAACAACCAGGCCAGCAGGGGGCCGCTGCTGGTCTGGCGCAGCGCGGTCGACAGGTTGTAGTGCTGGCTCTGGTGGTGCACCACGTGCGCGGCCCACAGCAGGGCCACCTCATGGCCCATGCGGTGCAGCCAGTAGTAGCAGAAGTCGTAGAACAGCAGGGCCAGCCCCCAGCCGGGCAGGCTGAGCCAGAAGTCATTGACGCGCCACAGGGCTGCATGCCGCCAGGCCAGGGTGTACAGGCCCAGCGTCAGGCCCACCATGAACACGGCGCTCAGCTGGCTGAGCACGCCCAGGGCCAGGCTGCTCAGGGTGTCGTGCAGGCGGTAGGTGTTGCGGCCGGTGTGCCGGCCCCAGGCGTATTCCAGCGCCATCAGCGCGAAGAACACGGGGGTGGCCAGGACGATGATCTGGGTGGCGTTCATGCCCGCATTGTTGGCGCTGCCGCCCGTCGGGCGGCTCCGCATCAACCCGGGGGCAGGCCCCCGGCTTCAGGTCAGTGCGCCGCGGGCGTCCACCGTGATGATGCGTTCGACCACGCCGTGCTCCAGCCCGCCGCGCACGCCGACCAGGTGGTCGTGCAGGTTGACGGTGGGGTCGCAATGGCCGGGGATCAGCCACAGGGTCTGGCCCACGGCCGGCAGCGCAGCGGCGGGGCGCACGGTGGTCAGCAGGCCGTGCTCGTCGCCGCCATTGCTGAACACCAGCGGCTCGGCCCCGGGGGGCGTGTGCACGCGGGGCATGCCGCTGTCCACGGCATGGCTCTTGTGGCCGGCGTCGCACACCGCATGGCTGTGGCGGGCGCTGATGACCTGGGTCTTGACGAACAGGGCGTGTTCGAACTGGGGTTGCGCCGGGTCGCGCTCGTTGAGGGCGTAGTCGGCGTCCATGAACAGAAAGGAGCCGGCCTGCAGCTCGCCGTACACGCCGCTGGCGGCCTCCAGCACCAGGGTGCCGGTGCCGGCGCCGGTGATCAGGGGGATCTGGAAGCCCGCGCTCTGCAGGGCCTCGCAGCTGCGGTTCACGGCCTGCACGGCATTGGCGATGGCCTGGCGGCGTTCGCTGGCGCTGCGCAGGTGCTGGGCCCCGCCGTGGTAGGCGTGCAGCCCGCCGAACTGCAGGCGCGGCCGGCCCTTGATGTCGCGCACCAGTGCCACGGCGGCCTCGCCCGGCGCCACGCCGCAGCGGCCCTGGCCCACATCGACCTCGACCAGCACACGCACGCGGGCGCTGCTGAGCGCCAGGGCCTGGTCCAGGCGCTCGATGCCGAGCGCGCTGTCCACCGCCAGCGTCAGCCAGCCGCCGCGCGTGGCCAGGGTTTGCGCCAAGGCGGCGACGCGGGCCAATTTGGCGGGCGCGATCACCTGGTTGCTGATGTAGATGTCGTTCACGCCGCCAGCGGCCAGGGCCTCGGCCTCGCTGGTCTTTTGCACGCAGCAGCCGGTGGCGCCGGCGCTGATCAGCAGGCGGGCCAGCTCGGCGCTCTTGTGCATCTTGGCGTGCGGGCGCCACTGGATCTGGTGCTTGGCGCTGAAATCGACCATGCGCTGGATGTTGCGGTCCATGGCGTCGAGGTCGACCACCAGGGCGGGGGTGTCTATCGCGTCGACGCCTTGGCCGCGCAGGGCCAGCAGCGCCTCAGGTGGTGCTTTCATCGAGGGACTCGTCTTGTAGGTGTTGGGTGTCGGACCAGCCCACCAGGGTGAAGCCCTGGGGGGTCCAGAGCAGTCGGTTGATGGCGGCATTGCCCAGGGCCCAGGTGCGCGGGGCCTGCAGCTCCTGGCCGGTGGCGGCACGGTACAGCACGTCCATCACACCGCCGTGGGCCACCAGCACGATCTGCTCGCCCGCGTGGCGCTCGGCCAGCTCGGCCGCGGTGCTGACCACGCGCTGGCGAAAGCTCAGCAGCGATTCGCCGCCCTCGGGTGCGAATTCGGGGTCGCGGGTGCGCCATTTGTGGGCCTGGTCGGGCAGTTCGGTTTCGATCTCGGCAAAGGTTCGGCCCTCGAAGGTGCCGAAGCCGCGTTCGCGCAGGCCGGTGTGCGGGGTGACGCTGAGGCCGGTGTGCTCGCTGATCTGGCCGGCCGTCTGCCAGGCCCGGGTCAGATCGCTGGCATAGATGGCGTGCAGCGACTCCGAGGCCAGGGCGGCGCCCACGCGGCGCGCCTGCCACAGGCCTTGGTCGTTGAGGGGGATGTCGAGTTGGCCCTGGATGCGGGTGTCCACGTTCCAGGCGGTTTCGCCATGTCGGATGGCAATGATTCGGGTGACTTCCATGGCGGTCATTCTAGGCGTCCGTTGAAGCCACCAGCGTTTGCACCCGGTGGCGTTCAGGGCGGCATCATCACGTCGATGTTGACGCGCCTGAGGCCTTTGGGCGGGGTCGGAAAGCCTTGCAGCGAGGCCTCGAACAGCGCGCCCAGGGTGACTTCTTCGCTGCGGGTGAGGCCGTCGCTGGCAGCGTGGGTCTCGTACACCGGCTTGCCATCGGTGTGGCTGCGGATCAGCAGGGCCACCTCGCGCAGCACCCGCGGCGGCGCATAGGGCATGCCGCCCCAGATGCCGCGCGTGCCCGAGCCGTAGTACATGCCACGCCCGGCCCAGACCCGGCCCGACCAGCCATAGCCGGGCCAGCCGCCGAAGGGGTAGGGGGCAAAGGGGTCGGTGACGGTGGTGGTGCGCACGCCCACCTGCACGCTGAACTGGGCGTTGGCGTCGTCGCGCTGGAGGCCCACCTTTTCAAGCGCCTTCTGGGCCAGGGCCTCGATGCGGGCCTGGGTTTCAGGCGGGGTGGCCTGTTCCTGCGAGGGCAGGCGCTCGAAGCGGAATCGGCTGCCCGGCGCCACCACCGGGGTGCTGGCATAGGTCTCGACATCGCTCTCGACCTCCCAGCGGGTGCTGGCACAGCCACTCAGCAGCAGGACCAGCAGGCCCAGCCAGAGCAGCCCGGGCCATCGTGTCGTTGCGCGTTTGCTCGTCATGTGGATCTCCTGACCCCGGTGGGTGTCGGATGCGGAAACTTCAGAGCTGCACCACCTGCAGGCCGTTCAGGGCCGGGCTGCTGGCGGGAAACTCTTCGTGGTCAAAGGCCTTGTCGCCCTCGTCGTCGGCGATGCCGGTGGGGCGCAGGTTCTTGAAGTCGTGCAGCTTGGCATCCATCAGGTGCGAGGGCACCACGTTTTGCAGCGCCGTGAACATGTTCTCGATGCGGCCGGGGTGCTTTTTCTCCCAGTCGCGGATCATGTTGCCGACCTGCTTGCGCTGCAGGTTCTCCTGGCTGCCACACAGCGTGCAGGGGATGATGGGGAACTGGCGGTGCTCGGCCCAGCGGATCAGGTCTTTTTCGGCCACATTGGCCAGTGGGCGGATCACCGTGAACTCGCCGTTGTCGCTGACCAGCTTCGGTGGCATGCCCTTGAGCTTGCCGCCAAAGAACATGTTCAGGAAGAAGGTCTGAAGCATGTCGTCGCGGTGGTGACCCAGGGCCAGCTTGTTGCATTTGAGCTCGCGCGCCACGCGGTACAGGATGCCGCGGCGCAGCCGGCTGCACAGGCTGCACATGGTCTTGCCCTCGGGCACCTTCTCCTTGACGATGGAGTAGGTGTCCTGGGTCTCGATGTGGAAGGGGATGCCCAGGCCGGCCAGGTACTCGGGCAGGATGTGGTCGGGAAAGCCCGGCTGCTTCTGGTCGAGGTTGACGGCCACCAGCTCGAAGCTGATGGGCGCACGCGCCTTGAGCTTGAGCAGGATGTCGAGCATGCCGTAGCTGTCCTTGCCGCCCGACATGCACACCATGATGCGGTCACCGGCTTCGATCATGTTGAAGTCGACAATGGCCTGGCCCACCTGGCGGCACAGGCGCTTTTCCAGCTTGTGGGTCTCGCGCTCGATCTTCAGTTCGCGCTTCTGGGCGTCCGCATCCTCGGTGGAGGCGGTGGTTTCGGGGTCAATCCAAACGGCATTCATGGCGCTTATTGTCGCATTGGAGCCGGAAGTTGGCTCTGTTTGTGCTGGCTCACGCAGGTCTTATCGATGCCTCGTCTCCGCTGGGATGGCCATTTGGCCGTCTTCTAAAATTTCCAGCTTGGCGACCTGCACGGGCATGCCCAGCACGCCGGGCAGCCGGATCAAACGGTGGGTTCGCTGACCGATCGCGCTTTCCTTTCCAACACACAGCCTGAGGCGTTGGGTCGAGCGCAGGGTGCTCGCGGCCTGTCGAACCCGGCGACCCATTGCCAATGGGGTGCAGACCGTCACGGGTGAGCCGCGGGGCATGGACAGGCCAGTTCATGATGTCAGCCCGTACCACCGGAGCAGGTTTTCGGTGAAATTTTCCGGGGCATCGGGGCGCATCGCCCGCTGACGGTTGATTTCCTGAACCACATCCAGGGGTTCGCTGGGTGGCGGGTTGACCCAATGGGTTTGATCGCCATCGAGTTCGATTTCCAGCGGCTCATCCTGGCCGCGCAACCTGACCAGCACCCGGTCACGGGCCAGACCCTGGGCGTGCAGAATCACCTCGGGTTCAACGGGTGAGCCGAGGAAGCGCCCGGTGAAGGCATCGGTGCAAGAGCGAAGGCCGTTGGCTGCCAGCAGCGAGGGCAGGAAATCGGTTTGCTGCCAACGCCCCGGCAGCGGGCCGCCTTGCCTGAACTCAGCCCCCAGCAGGACCGCAGGGATGCGCGCCGGTGCCTCCGTGCCCAGGAGGGCTTGTTCGCCCGGTCGACGGACCGTCATGCTGCGATGGTCACCGGTGATGACCAGCAGCCCCCGGTCAAAAAAGTGCTGTTGCTCCAGCGTTCGCACAAATTGCCCGATCTCTTGATCGGCATAGCGAAAAGCGTTGTTTTCGTTGTGACCGGGTTGGCCCGGAATTCGGAACGGCGGGTGGGTGGTGGTGGTCTGGAGCACGGCGAAGAAGCGGTCGTTGTCCCGCTCGTTTGCGTACCAATGCAGAAAGCGCTGATACAAGGCATGGTCTCCAGGTTCATTGAAAGACCCGCGTGGCAAACCTTGATAGAAAGCGTTCTCGGGCCCCTCGACGTGGTCGAAGCCCAGGTGACGCAGCCAGGCGCCCGTGTTGAGAAAGCCGAGGTCGGCGGTTCTGAAGTACCAGGTCGAGATGCCAGCAGCACGCAACTGCTTGAAGGCCTGATGCCTGTCATTCTCGAAGCCTTCATAGGCGTTGAAACTCTGGTATCGGTGAACGGTGGGCAGCGGTACGTGACCCGTCAACAAGGCGATCAGTCCGCCGTCAGTGGTGAATCCGTTGGCGTAGAACGATTCGATGTAGCTGTATTTCTGGGCCAGTTCGTCCAGTTGTGGCAATTCGTGGCCCAGCCCCGACATGACTTGGCTGTGGTACAGCGACAGCGATTCGACCACCAGCAGGATCACCGGTCGAGGGTGTGGGGATCGGGTGGGGGCCAGGCAGGTGCTCGGCGGGGCGGCGGCGTGCTCGAGTGTGTTGTGCAACGCTGCGGAATAGGCTTGGTCTTCCCCGCTGGGCAGGTTGATGGTGATCAGATCGCGGTAATTGTTGGCCGCGATGTGTCCGACTTCATCGGCCTCCTCGTGCATCCCCAGCAGCAGAGGGACCACCAGGATGGGCCACAGACCGGATGCCCGCGAGGCGCCAGGCGTGCGCCTCCAGGTGAGCACCACCAAGGACAAGCCGGTCAGGCCCGTCAAGCAGAGCAGTGCGACAGAGCGGGCTGAGCTGAATGTGGGCAGGGCCACCGTGCTGTTGAGCCGGACATGTCCGGCATAACGCAGGATGTCGGGCAGGTTGAGCCGATTGTTGAGCAGGTCGAAGACGGCAATGTCGACGGCGAAGCAGACGATCAGCAGCACGCCCGCCATCGCCAGCACGGTACGGATCAGGCGCGGCATCAGCCAGGACAGGCCCACCAGGGCCAGCAGAATCGCGAAGATCAAGGCGTCGCTGCCAAAGACCACCCCATCAAAGCAATGGCTCGGGCAGCCCGAGTAGTCGCCAACCGTCCGGTTGACCAGTTGCAGGCGCATCCAGGACATGGCCCAGAAGCTTCCGCAAAGAAACACCCAGGCGAAAGCCCGCATTCGAGCGCGCAACTCACACCAACCCGCCACGATGGGCTTGGAAAGCAGAAGCAGCAAAGCCAAGCCCCCGCGTTTCAGGCGAGCAACTTGAAGACCTGTGAACATTTTTTCTCCCTGACAGCTCTTGATTCGCACAAGCGATTCGCCGGGCAGGGGGGCTCCGTGTCGACGACCGGTCGTATGAAATCGAGTCTAGGAGATGATTTTCAAATACTCAGGCGTTGCTTGTCATCATTCCGTAATGAATGTTTACCAAATGTTTCGTGGCCATCATGGGCCCGTCAGGGCTCACCAATGCCCCGTCTCCACCCGGATCGCCACTTCGCAGTCTTCAAAGATCTCCAGCTTGGCGATCTTCACGCGCACGCCCAGCACGCCGGGCAGTTGCATCAGGCGGTGGGCCAGCTTGCCGATCAGGCTCTCCAGCAGGTTGACGTGTTCGGCGGTGCACTCGTTGATGATGATCTGGCGCACCTTGCGGTAGTCGAGCACATGGTGGATGTCGTCGTCGGTGGGCAGCAGGGGCTGGGTACCCAGGTTGAGTTCGGCATCGACCTGGATCGGCTGGGGGCTGGTCTTTTCGTGCTCCAGGATGCCCAGGTTGGCGTCGAAGCGCAGGCCGCTCAGGGTCAGGATCTGGGTGCCTTTGGTGTTGTAGCTCATGGTGAAATGGCGATGTAAGGGCTCATTCACATGAGCGAAAAGTCGCGCTCGAAGCGCATCAGGTGCTGGCCGCCGTCCACCAGCAGCGTGGTGCCGGTGATGGAGGCGTTTTCCAGCGCGAATCGTACCGTGGCGGCCACGTCGGCACTGGAGGACGATCGCCCCAGCGGCGACAGCCTGTGCAGTTGCTGAAATTTCTCGTCGCTCAGCATGTGGCTGGTCAGGGTCAGCCCGGGGGCCACGCCCACCAGGCGCAGGCGCGGGGCCAGCGCGTGGGCCAGCATGGTGTTGGCGGCCTCCAGGGCGGCTTTGGACAGGGTGTAGCTGAGGAAGTCGGGGTTCTGGTTCCAGAGCTTCTGGTCCAGCAGGTTGACCACCGCCCCCTGGGCCTGGCGCGTTTGCAAATGCTGATGCAGGGCCTGGGCCAGCAGGATGGGGGCGCCGGCATTGCTGCGCAGGTGCTGCTCCAGGGCGGTAAAGCTGAAGGTGCCCACGTCGTCGTGTTCGAACAGCGAGGCGCTGTTGACCACCGCATCGAGCCGCCCCAGGGCCGCCACCACGCGGGGCACCAGGTCGCGCACGGCGGCCTCGTCCTGCAGATCGGCACCAAAGGCGGTGGCGCCGGGGGTGAGGGCGGCGCAGTCCTGCGCGGTGGCCTCGGCATCGGCCTGCGAGTGGCGGTAATGCACGGCCACGCGCCAGCCGTGGCGGGCCAGGTCCAGCGCCATGTCGCGGCCCAGGCGCCGGGCGGCGCCCGTGATCAGCACGGTGCGCGGCAGTTCGACGGATTCAACACTTGCTTCGGTCATGGGGGCGATTGTCCACGCCGCCACCGCGCCCTGCACACCTCAGGGGCATTGGGGCGAAGCGAACGGGGGCCCTGAGCATGGACAATAAGCGGGTGAGCACGAACCCCATGTCCCCCACAGATTTCCCCCTCGCAGCCGATGCGTCGACCGACAACCCCTTGCTGAGCCGCCTGCAGCGCGACATCGAGGCGGCTGGCGGCTGGCTGGGCTTTGACGCCTTCATGGCGGCCGCCCTCTACACCCCCGGCCTGGGCTATTACGCCAACGACAGCCGCAAGTTCGGCACCCTGCCGGGCTCGGGCAGCGACTTTGTCACCGCGCCCGAGATGTCGCCGCTGTTTGGCCAGGCCCTTGCTAAACAACTGGCGCAGGCGCTGGAGGCCACCAGCACCGATGAGCTGTGGGAGTTCGGCGCCGGCTCAGGCGCGCTGGCGCTGCAGCTGTTGACGGCTTTGGGCGAGCGGGTGCGCCGCTACACCATCGTCGACCTGTCGGGCAGCCTGCGCGAGCGCCAGCGGCAAGCCCTGGCCGCCTTTGGCGACCGGGTGCACTGGGCCACCGAACTGCCCGAGCGCTTCAGCGGCGTGGTGGTGGGCAACGAGGTGCTGGACGCCATGCCGGTGCAACTGTTGGCCCGCGTGAGCGGGGCCTGGCATGAGCGCGGCGTGGCGGTGCAGCAAGGCCAATTGGTGTGGGCCGACCGCCCGACCGAACTGCGCCCGCCGCTGGACATCGAGGGCCCGCACGACTACCTGACCGAGATCCACCCCCAGGGCGAGGCCTTTGTGCGCACCCTGTCGGACCACCTGGAGTGCGGCGCGATCTTCTTGATTGACTACGGCTTTGGCGAGAGCGAGTACTACCACCCGCAGCGCCACATGGGCACGGTGATGTGCCACCGCGGCCACCGCGCCGACAGCGACCCCCTGGCCGACCCGGGCCTGAAGGACATCACCGCCCACGTCAACTTCACGGGCATCGCGCTGGCGGCGCAGGAGTCGGGGCTGGATGTGCTGGGCTACACCACCCAGGCCCACTTTCTGATCAACTGCGGCCTGCTGGAGCTGATGCCCGCCGACGACCTGGGCGTGCGCAGCATGACGCTCAAGCTCATCACCGAGCACGAGATGGGCGAGTTCTTCAAGGTCATCGCCCTGGGCCGCGGGGCCGACTGGCAGCCCTTGGGCTTTGCCCGCGGTGATCGCACGCACCGGCTCTGAGGGTCTGAAGGGCCTTAAGCCAGCGCCAAGCTTGTCTGTGTCACCCTTGCCGCCATGCACCTGCTGCTGATCGAAGATGACCTGGACCTGGGCCGCGCCCTGCAGGCCGCACTCAAGCTGGAGGGTTTCAGCTGCGAGTGGTTGCGCCGCGTGGCCGATGCGCCAGCGGTGGTCGACCACGCCTGGGTCGACTGCGTGCTCCTGGACCTCAGCCTGCCCGATGGCGACGGCTTGCAGCTGCTGGCGCAGTGGCGGCGCCAGGCCAGTGCGGTGCCGGTGATCGTGATCACGGCGCGCTCGGCCCTGCAAGACCGGCTGGAGGGGCTGGACGGCGGCGCCGACGACTTCCTGGTCAAGCCCTTTGCCCCGGCCGAGCTGATCTCGCGCATCCGCGCGGTGCTGCGCCGCTACGCCCGCCAAGCCAGCGAAGTCTGGACCGTGGGGCCGCTCACCCTGGAGCCGCGGGCCCATGTGGCCCGCCTGGAAGGCCAGCCGCTGGAGCTGACCCCGCGCGAGTTCAAGCTGCTGCTCGAACTGGCCCGCGAGCCCGGCGCGGTGGTGCCCAAGGGTTTTCTGGCCCAGCGCCTGGAGCCGCTGGGCGAAGCCATCGACTTCAATGCGCTGGAGGTGCATGTGTTCAACCTGCGCCGCAAGCTGGGGCCTGAGCGCATCCACACCGTGCGCGGTGTGGGCTACCTGTTGAAGGCCTGAGCCGTGGGCACGCGCCGACCCACCCAGCCCGTTTCCTTGATGCGCCGCCTGATGCTGGCCCTGGGCCTGGCTTTTGTGCTGGTGCAGCTGGTGCTCACAGGCTACAACTACGCTCGCTTCAAACACTCGGTCAGCGACCATGCGGCCTTGCTCAAGTTGGCCCAGGTGATGGTGCAGGGCCTGCGCATCATCGAGCAGCCGGCCGACGCCGCCACCGTGGCGGCCACGGCCGACATCATGCTGAACGCCTCACGCGCCGACCCGGCCAGCAACCAGGGCCACGCGCTGGCGCCGCTGTGGCTGGAGCTGCGCGCCCGCGAGGGCGGGCAGCGCCTGTATGCCAGCGCGGCCCTCGGCGAGCAGGCCCTGCTGGGACAACCCGGCCGGGTGCAGGAGCAGACCTTGCAGGGCCGCCTGTACTGGGTGGCCCAGGTGGACGACGCGCGCTGGTCGCTGCGCCTGGCCACCGTGGGCCTGGCCGACAGCACGGCCCTGGCCTGGATCGCCAGCGACCTGCTGCCCAACCTGCTGATCGCCTTTCCGTTTGCGCTGTTGCCCGTGGTGCTGGTGGTGTGGCGCGGCCTGCGGCCCTTGAGCCAGCTCAGCGCCCAGCTGCAGCAAGCCCGGGGGGATGACCTGTCGCCCCTGGTGGTGGACGAGCGCTACACCGAGATCCGCACCGTGGGCGTGGCCTTCAACGCGGTGCTGGGCCGCCTGCGTGAGCGCCTGGCCCTGGAGCGCGCCCGCCTGCAGGACACGGCCCACGAATTGCGCACCCCGATGGCCGTGATGGCTGCCCAGGCCCATTGGCTGCTGCAGGCCGACAGCGAGGCCGAGCGCCAGGCCGCGCACGCCGGCTTGCAGCAGGCCATCGAGCGCGCCTCGCACCTGACCCAGCAACTGCTGGTGCTGGCCGCCCTGGACGAGGCCAGGCCGGTGCCCGATGCGGCACGGGTCGATGTGGCCGAGCTGTGCCGGCAGAGCCTGGCCGCCTTCAGCCCGCGTGCCCTGGCCGCCGGGGTGGAGCTGGACCTGGACAGCCCCGACAGCCTGGCCTGGCCGCGGCCGGCCAGCGCCTGGCAATCGATGCTCGACAACCTGCTCGACAACGCCTTGCGTTATGGCGCACGCCGTGGTGGGCGGGTGCAGGTCACGTTGGCCCTGCAAGCGGACGGCGCGCTGGCCCTGGCGGTGCGCGACGACGGGCCGGGCATCGCGCAGGCCGAGCAGTCCCAGATCTTCGAGCGCTTTGTGCGGGGCCGGGGCCAGCAGGCCGGCGGAGCGGGTGGTGCCGGCCTGGGCCTGGCCATCGTGCGCCAGGCGGCACGCTCGCTGGGCGGCGACGCCCGCCTGGGGCCAGGCCTTGCGGGGGCGGGCGTCGGCTTTGAGGTTCGCCTGCCGGCTTTGCCACGCCAAGTCTGATCTTCAGCTGGGCCCAAGGTGGCGCTGGGCAGAATTGATTCAGACCGGTGGCGCTGGTGAGGCTCAAGCCTTCGCAGACCGCCGCATGACACGCTGAACAAGGAGCCGATATGAATTTTCCGGGCATGGATGCCGACAGCAGCCGCCTGCTGCTGCAGGTGTGGGCGGGCAGCTACCTGGTGGAGGCCGGGCGCTACTTGCTTGTGGCCCTGCTGCTGTGGGGTGGGGTGCACGGCCTGCTGCGCCGGCGCCTGGCGCACCGCGTCATCTCAGGCTGGCCGCGCCGCGGCGATCTGAGGCGCGAGATCGTCTACTCGCTGCTGTCGATGGCGGTGTTCGCCGGCGTCAGCCTGGGCGTGGTGGCCCTGATCTGGAACGGCCAGTTCGTGATCTACCGGCAGCCCGACCAATACGGCTGGGCCTGGTTTTGGCTCAGCCTGCCGCTGATGCTGGTGTTTCACGATGCCTATTTCTACTGGACGCATCGGCTGCTGCATTCGCGCTGGCTGTTTCGCCGCTTTCACGGGGTGCACCACCGCTCGCGCAACCCCTCGCCCTGGGCGGCCTATGCCTTCCACCCGGTCGAGGCCTTGATCAATGGCTTGATCACCCCCCTGATCCTGTGGGCCGTGCCCGTGCACGGCGGGGTGCTGCTGGTGTTTTCGCTGCACCAGATCATCCGCAACGCCCATGGTCATCTGTCCATCGAGACCCTGCCCAGCGGCTTTGCCCGTCACTGGCTGGGCCGGCACTTCACCACCACCACCCACCACCACATGCACCACGAGAACGGCCGTGGCAATTACGGGCTGTGGTTCACCTGGTGGGACCGCTGGTGCGGCACCGAGCAAGCGCACTACCTGGCCCGTTTTGACGCGGTGACTGCCGCCCGACCCGAGGGAGACACGGAACAGGCTCTACACTCAGCGGCATGATCCGCTGGTTCATCGTCGTCTTTCTGGTGCTGGTGCTCATCAGTGGCATCACGCCCTGGTTGCAGCGCCTGGGCTTCGGTCGCCTGCCGGGCGACTTCCGCTTTCGCCTGTTCGGCCGCGAATGGTCGATTCCGCTCGCCTCGACCGTGGTGCTGAGCCTGGCGCTCAGCGTCGCGGCACGCTGGCTGTGAGCAGGTAAATTCCGCGTAAAAGAGCCCCGCCCCTGCCCATCGGCCGGGGCCCCTTCCCTAAGATGCGCGCTCGGCCTTGCAGCTTCTGCGGGGTTTTTCTGACTTGTGTTTGTAAGAAAACGCTTACCATAATTGCCAAGTCAAAGCTTGGTAATCAAGGTGATCGTGGGTGTTGGCATGAGTTCCCCTGTCCTGTCTCCTCTTCAATGTGCGGTGCAACTGCGTGCCAGCGTGCTGCAGCTGGCGCGCCGTCTGCGCCCCGGGCTGGAGGCCGAAGGCATGGGCACGCTCAAGCTCAGCGTGCTCAGCCGGCTGGGCCGCCAGGGCGCCATGAGCCCGACCGAGCTGGCCCGTGGCGAAGGCGTGCGCCTGCAGTCGCTGACCCGCCTGATCGCCGAGCTGGAGGCCGAGGGCTGGGTGCGCCGCTCCGACGATCCGGCCGACGGGCGCCGCTCGCTGCTGGCCCTGACCCCCGCCGGTGTGGCGGGCCTGCGGGCCGCGGTGGAGGCGGCCGAGCAGGCCATGGCCGCCCACCTGGAAGCCCTGCCTGCCGATGAGCTGGCCCTGTTGCAGCGTGCCTGCGGCCTGCTGGACCAGCTGGAACACGCGCTCAGCGCCACCGGAGGCTTTCGTGCCCATCTCAGCGAATGAGCGCCGGCGTCATCCCCACTTGCTGTCTGTGCCTCCGATGGGCGGCATGGCTTCCATTCCCTTTTGCACCGGGCCTGCCCCGAACCTTGGCTGATCTTCCATGACCGACCCCAACGCCCACTCCGAACCCAGTGCCCTGTCCCCCGTGTCTGCGGCCCCTTTGCCGACCCCGGCCGCCAGCGTGCCACCGCCGCGGCGCCGCTCCCGTGCGGGCTGGGTCGGGCTGTTGATCCTGCTGCTGGGCCTGGGCGCGGGCGGCGCCTGGTACTGGAAGAAGCAGGGCGCCACGGCCCCTGAGGGCGGGGCCGAGGGGGCTGCCGCCGGTGCTCCGGGCGCTCCTGGCGGGCCGGGCGCCGGTGCACGTCGCTTTGGCGCCGGCAACCGCCCTCAGCCGGTGTCGGCCCGAGCCGCCAAGCGGCAGGACCTGCGGGTGTCGGTGAATGCCATCGGCACCATCACGGCGCTCAACACCGCCACCGTGCGGGCGCGCGTCGACGGTGAGCTGCGCCGCATCCTGTTCCGCGAGGGGCAGCAGGTGAAGGCCGGTGATCTGCTGGCCGAGATCGACCCCCGTGCCTACGAGGTGGCGCTGGCCCAGATGCAGGGCCAGCTGCAGCGCGATGCCGCGCAGCTGAAGAACGCCGAACTGGACCTGGCGCGCTACCGCGACCTGCTGGCCAAGGACTCGATCGCCAAGCAGCAGGTGGACACCCAGGAAGCCCTGGTGGGCCAGCTCAAGGGCACGGTGTTGTCGGACCAGGCCCAGGTGGACAACGCCCGGCTGCAACTCTCGTACACCCGGGTGACGGCGCCCATCAGCGGCCGCCTGGGCCTGCGTCAGGTCGACCTGGGCAACATCGTGCACGCCAGTGACACCACCGGCCTGGTCACCATCACCCAGACCCAGCCGATCGCCGTGGTGTTTGCCGTGCCCGAGGCCTACCTGCCGCAGATCAACCAGCGCCTGCAGGCCAAGGGCGGTGTGCTGGGCGTGGAGGCCTGGGACCGCGAGCAACGCCGTCGCCTGGCCCAGGGCCGGGTGCTGACCACCGACAACGCCATCGACACCACCACCGGCACCATCAAGCTCAAGGCCGAGTTCCCCAATGCCGACGGCACGCTGTTCCCGAACCAGTTCGTCAACATCCGGCTGCAACTCGACACCCTGCCCAACGCCCTGGTGGCACCCAACAATGCGATCCAGCGCGGCAGCATGGGCACCTTTGTGTACCTGGTGAAGGAGGATGGCACCGTCACCCTGCGCAAGGTCAGCACCGGCGCGGTGGATGGCGACTGGGTGGCCATCGAGGGTGAGGTCGAGCCCGGTGACCGCCTGGTCACCGACGGGGCCGACCGCCTGCGCGAGGGCGCGAAGGTGGAGGTCATCGAAGCCAAGCGCGGCAACCGGCCCGGTGCCGGCGCGCCCTCTGGGGCCCCAGCGGGCGCCGCCGCTAGCCCCGATGCGGGTGCTGGAAAGCCTGCGGCAACCCCGGCCCAGGGCAAGACCGGTGCCCCCGCTGCATCCCCCAAGGCTGAGGCGGCCGCCCCGACCACTGCATCGGCAGCCGCATCCTCCGCCACCTCCGCAGGCACCAGCGCCGAGGGCGAAGCCCGCCCGCGCTGGATGGACGCCTTGCCGCCCGAGCTGGTCGAAAAGCTCAAGGCCATGCCGCCCGAAGAGCGTCGCGCCTACTTGCAAAAGCTGCGTGAGCGCCGCCAGCAGCGCGAAAGCGGGGGCTGAGCCATGAACCGTCTGAGCCTGCCGGAACCGGCCTTGCGCTGGAGCGCCGCCGCATGAACCTGTCGCGCCTTTTCATCCTGCGGCCGGTGGCCACCTCCTTGCTGATGGTGGCCCTGTTGCTGGTCGGCCTGCTGGCCTATCGCCTGCTGCCGCTGTCGGCCCTGCCCGAGGTCGACTACCCTACCATCCAGGTCACCACCCTGTACCCGGGCGCCAGCCCTGATGTGGTCACCTCGTCCATCACCGCGCCGCTGGAGCGCCAGTTCGGCCAGATGCCGGGGCTGTCGCAGATGTCGTCCACCAGCTCGGGCGGGGCCTCGGTGATCACGCTGCGCTTCACGCTCGACGTCACGCTGGACGTGGCCGAGCAGCAGGTGCAGGCGGCCATCAATGCCGGCAGCAACCTGCTGCCCAGCGACCTGCCTATGCCGCCCACCTACAGCAAGGTGAACCCGGCCGACGCCCCCATCCTGACCCTGGCCATCACCTCGCCCACGCTGCCGGTGATCCGGGTGCACGACCTGGTCGAGTCGCGCGTGGCGCAGAAGATCTCGCAGGTGGCCGGTGTGGGCATGGTGGGCATCGCGGGCGGGCGGCGCCCGGCCGTGCGCATCCAGGCCGACCCGGCGGTGCTGGCCGCGGCCGGCCTCACGCTGGAAGATGTGCGCACCACCATCACCGCGGCCAACGTGAACCAGGCCAAGGGCAGCTTCGACGGTTACTCGCGTGCTTCGACTGTGGACGCCAACGACCAGCTCAAATCAGCGCGTGAGTACGCCCAGCTGATCCTGGCCTACAAGAACGGCAACCCGATCCGCCTCAAGGACATTGCCGCCGTGGTCGACGACGCCGAAAACCTGCGCCTGGCCGCCTGGGCCGATCTGCAGCCCGGCGTGATCCTGAACGTGCAGCGCCAGCCCGGCGCCAATGTGATCGAGACGGTGGACCGCATCAAGGCCCTGCTGCCGCAGCTCAAGGCCACACTGCCCGCCTCGGTTGAGGTGCAGGTGCTGACCGACCGCACCACCACCATCCGTGCCTCGGTGGACGATGTTCAGTTCGAGCTGGCCCTGGCCGTGGCCCTGGTGGTGATGGTGATCTTCGTGTTCCTGCGCAGCGTGTCGGCCACCCTGATCCCGGCGGTGGCGGTGCCGCTGTCGCTGGTGGGCACCTTCGGGGTGATGTACCTGGCCGGCTTTTCGATCAACAACCTCACGCTGATGGCGCTCACGATCGCCACCGGCTTTGTGGTGGACGACGCCATCGTGATGATCGAGAACATCGCGCGCTATGTGGAAGAGGGCGAGAGCCCGCTGGAGGCGGCCCTGAAGGGCAGCAAGCAGATCGGTTTCACCATCATCTCGCTGACCATCTCGCTGATCGCGGTGCTGATCCCGCTCTTGTTCATGGCCGATGTGGTGGGGCGCCTGTTCCATGAATTTGCCATCACGCTGGCGGTGTCCATCCTGATCTCGGCCGTGGTCTCGCTCACGCTCACGCCCATGCTGTGCGCGCGCGTGTTGCGCCACACCCCCGAGGAAAGTCATGGCCGCCTGTACCAGGCCACGGGCCGTTTCTTCGACCGCATGATCGCCGGCTACGGCCGCATGCTGGGCTGGGTGTTGGACCGCCAGGCCCTGACCCTGCTGGCCTTTGCCGCCACGCTGGGGCTGACCGCGCTGCTCTACCTGTGGGTGCCCAAGGGCTTTTTCCCGGTGCAGGACACCGGGGTCATCCAGGGCATCACCGAGGCCTCGCAAGACACCTCGTTCGCGGCCATGGCCGAGCGCCAGCAGGCCCTGGCCGAGCAGGTGCTGAAAGACCCGGCGGTGGCCAGCCTGTCGTCCTTCATCGGGGTGGACGGGGCCAATGCCACGCTCAATGCGGGCCGCATGCTGATCAACCTGAAGCCGCGTGAAGAGCGCGATGTGACGGCCAGCGAGGTGATCCGGCGCCTGACGGCGAACCTGAAGGCCGTGCCAGGCATCGCGTTGTACATGCAGCCGGTGCAGGACCTGACCATCGAAGACCGGGTGGCGCGCACGCAGTACCAGTTCATGCTGTCGTCGCCCAACATCGACGAGCTGACCCGCGTGGCCCGCGATCTGGTGGAGCGCCTGAAGAAGCGCCCCGAGCTGGCCGACGTGGCCACCGACCTGCAAGACCAGGGCCTGCAGGCTTGGGTCGACATCGACCGCGACGCCGCCGGCCGCCTGGGCGTGACGGTGGCCAGCATCGACGCCGTGCTGTACGACGCCTACGGCCAGCGCCTGATTTCGACCATCTTCACCCAGACCACGCAGTACCGTGTGGTGCTGGAGGTCAAACCGGCCGACAAGCTGGGCCCGCAGGCGCTGTCGCGCCTGTACGTGCCCACCAGTGCGGGCGGGGTGGTGCCGCTGAGCACGGTGGCGCGGGTGAGCGAGCGCCCGGTGTCGCTGGCGGTCAACCACGCGGGGCAGATCCCCTCGGTGACGATCTCGTTCAACGCCGGGCCCGGGGCCTCGCTGGGCGAGGCGGTGGAGGCCATCAAGGCCGAGCAGGCGGCCATGGACTTGCCGGCCAGCGTGGAAAGCGGCTTCCAGGGCGCGGCCCTGGCCTTCCAGGCCTCGCTGACCAACACCTTGCTGCTGATCCTGGCCGCGGTGGTGACGATGTACATCGTGCTGGGCGTGCTGTATGAGAGCTACATCCACCCGGTGACCATCCTGTCGACCCTGCCCTCGGCCGGGGTGGGCGCTCTGCTGGCCCTGCTGGCGGCCCGGCTGGACCTGGGCATCATCGCCATCATCGGCATCGTGCTTTTGATCGGCATCGTGAAGAAGAACGCGATCATGATGATCGACTTCGCCCTGGAGGCCGAGCGCGAGCAGGGCCTGGCGCCGCGGGACGCCATCTACCAGGCCTGCCTGCTGCGCTTCCGGCCCATCCTGATGACCACCCTGGCCGCCTTGTTGGGCGCCTTGCCCCTGATGCTGGGCACGGGTACCGGGAGTGAGCTGCGGCATCCCTTGGGGGTGACGATGGTGGGGGGGCTGATCGTCAGTCAGATGCTGACCTTGTTCACCACGCCGGTGATCTATCTGGCGTTTGCTGGGTTGGCTCGGCGGTGGCGGGAGGCGTCGGCATGAGCGCTGTTCGTTTGCGCCGCTGCGCTCTGTTCGTTCTGCTGTTGGTTTCAGGGCGGAGGCCGGGATTGCGCCCCGGCGGGCGCCTCACTTTCTTTGTCTCGCCAAAGAAAGTAAGCAAAGAAAGGCGACCCGACGTGCACGCCCTGCTGCGCAGGGTGCGCTGCGCTGCTCAACTTGGGCGGGGTCTCGCTAAACTCGCTGCGCTCAAACAGACGCGAGCCCTTTATCCGCCCAAGTTTGCGCTGCTCGCCGTGCCCGACGGGAGGTGGGGAGCGGGAGCCGACGGCTGCTGCTGCGCAGCGGCGCCGCTTTGTTTCAATCGGAGGGCGCGGCTGCGTAGCAGCGCGGTGGGGGGCAAGTGCTCTGCCCGGCACATCAAAAAGATAGACACCAGCGCCGCTGGATGCACAGGTGCGACTGATTTCGCCAGTGCGTTCGCAAGCCCGCCCGATCCCGTACCCGCTTGCCCCGTGGGGCAGGGCCGAGCAGCGGAGTGCCAGGTGGATAAGGGCTCGCGTCTGTCTGAGCGCAGCGAGTTTAGCGAGACCCCACCTGGCGCGAGCAGCGCAGGGAACCACGAAGTGGCCCTGACTTCGGGTCGCCTTTCTTTTGGGTACTTTGCTTTGGCGAAGCAAAGAAAAGTGCCTCGGCTGCCGGGACGAACCCCCGGCCTCCGCCCTCAAACGAAGAGCAAAAGCCATCGAGCGCAGCGGCAACAAAGAACCCACAACAAGTGGACAAGGCACCACCACGACTGGCCGCCACACCAGCCGTGCCCCCAGCACACCCCAGAGAGGCTCAAAACATGAACTTCTCCGAACCATTCATCCGCCGCCCCATCGCGACCACCCTCATCACGATGGGCATCGTGCTGGCCGGCCTCATCGCCTTCTTCATGCTGCCCGTGGCCCCCTTGCCGCAGGTCGACTTCCCCACCATCTCGGTGTCGGCCAGCCTGCCCGGGGCCAGCCCCGAGACCATGGCCACCACCGTGGCCACGCCGCTGGAGCGGGCGTTGGGCAGCATCGCGGGGGTGTCCGAGATCACCTCGTCATCGTCGCTGGGCAACACGCGCGTCACGCTGCAGTTCGACCTCGATCGCGACATCAACGGCGCCGCGCGCGATGTGCAGGCCGCCATCAATGCCTCGCGGGCCTTGCTGCCCACAGGCCTGCCCAGCAACCCCACCTACCGCAAGGTGAACCCGGCCGATTCGCCCATCCTGATCCTGTCCATGACCTCGGACGTGCTGGCGCGCGACCAGATGTACGACGCGGCCTCCACCGTGCTGGCGCAGCGCCTGGCCCAGGTCAATGGCATCGGCCAGGTGGTGGTGGGCGGCGGGGCCCTGCCGGCGGTGCGGGTCGAGCTGGACCCGGGGCGGCTGGCCGCCAGTGGCATTGCCATCGACAACGTGCGTGCGGCCCTGGTGGCCACCAACACCAACCGGCCCAAGGGCAATGTGGAAGACGGTGCCCGCAACTGGCAGATCGGCGCCAACGACCAGGCCTTCAGCGCTGCTGAATACGCGCCCGTGGTGCTGCGCTATGCCAATGGCAACGCGATCCGCCTGCGCGACGTGGGCCAGGTCATCGACTCGGTGCAGGACGTGCGCAACTACGGCGTGGCCGATGGCAAGCCGGCCATTTTGCTGATCCTGTTCAAGCAGCCCGGCGCCAACATCATCCAGACCGTGGACGAGGTGCGCTCGCTGCTGCCGCAGCTGCGCGCCTCGATCCCGACGGCCATCGACCTGGAGGTGGCGGTGGACCGCACCCCCACCATCCGCGCCTCGCTGCGCGAGGTGGAGCGCTCGCTGGCCATCTCGGTGGGCCTGGTGATCCTGGTGGTCTTCGTCTTTTTGCGCCACCTGCGCTCGGCCCTGATCCCCAGCGTGGCCGTGCCGGCCTCGCTGGCCGGCACCTTCGGCGTCATGTACCTGTGCGGCTACAGCCTGGACAACCTCTCGCTGATGGCGCTCACGGTGGCCACGGGCTTTGTGGTGGACGACGCCATCGTGGTGCTGGAGAACATCTCGCGCCACATCGAGCGCGGCAAGACGCCGCTGCAGGCCGCGCTGGCCGGCAGCCGCGAGATCGGCTTCACGGTGGTGTCGATCAGCCTGTCGCTGATCGCGGTGTTCATCCCGGTGCTGCTCATGGGCGGCGTGGTGGGGCGGCTGTTCCGCGAGTTCGCGGTGGTGTTGTCGGTGGCCATCCTGGTGTCCATGGTGGTGTCGCTCAGCACCACCCCCATGATGTGCTCGGTGCTGCTCAAGCCCCATGCGCCGGTGGCCCGGCCCGGGCGCTGGGCGCGCCTGGGCCTGCGGGTGCGGCGGGGCTCGCAGCGGGCCTACCGGCGCACGCTGGCGCTGGCCATGCGCTGGCAGCCGATCACCCTGCTGCTGCTGGCCGGCGTGGTGGGGCTGAACGTGTACCTGTACCGCGAGGTACCCAAGGGCTTTTTCCCGCAGCAGGACACGGGCCGCATCGTCGGCAACATCCGGGCCGACCAGGCCACCTCTTTCCAGGCCATGCAGCGTCGGCTGGACCGTTTCATGGGCATTGTGCGCAGCGACCCGGCGGTGGAGGCCGTGAGCGGTTTCACCGGCGGCGAGCAGCGCAACACGGCCTCGATGTTCATCTCGCTCAAGCCGTTGGCCGAGCGCGGCGTGAGCGCGGATCAGGTGGTGGCCCGCTTGCGTGGCAAGCTGGCCAAAGAGCCGGGCGCCAACCTGTTCATGGTGCCGGTGCAGGACATCCGCATCGGCGCGCGCGGCTCCAACTCGCAGTACGAATACACCTTGCTGGCCGACACGCTGGAGGATCTGCGCGCCTGGGAGCCCCCGATCCGGCGCGCCATCATGCAACTGCCCGAGCTGGTGGACGTGAACTCCGACATGCAGGAAAAGGGCTTGCAGAACTCGCTGGTGATCGACCGCGATGCGGCCAGCCGCCTGGGCCTGAGCCTGGCGGCCATCGACACCACGCTCAACGATGCCTTCGGGCAGCGCCAGGTGGGGGTGATCTACAACCCTCTCAACCAGTACCGCGTGGTGATGGAGCTGGCGCCCGAGTACCAGCAGTCGCCCGAGTCGCTGCTGCAACTGCGCTTCACCAGCAGCAGCGGGGCGCAGGTGCCGCTGTCGGCCTTTGCCCGGGTGGAGCTGACCAACACCCCGCTGTCGGTCACGCACGAGGCCGGCGCGCCCGACACCACCATCAGCTTTGCGCTGGCGCCCGGGGTGTCCCTGTCGCAGGCCACCGATGCGGTGAACAGCGCCGTGGCGGCGCTGGGCGTGCCGGTCAGCGTGCGCGGCTCGTTCGGCGGCACGGCGGGGGCGTTCCAGAAGTCCATGGCCAGCCAGCCCTTGCTGATCCTGGCCGCGCTGATCACCATCTACCTGGTGCTGGGCATCCTGTACGAGGACCTGATCCACCCGGTGACGATTCTCTCCACCCTGCCTTCGGCCGGGGTGGGGGCCTTGCTGGCGCTGATGCTGACCGACACCGAGTTCTCCATCATTGCGCTGATCGGGGTCATCCTGCTGATCGGCATCGTGAAAAAGAACGCCATCATGATGATCGACTTTGCCATCACGCGGCAGCGTCAGGCGGCCGAGGCCGGGGCCCACGTGAGCGCCGCACAGGCCATCTACCGCGCCTGCCAGCTGCGCGTGCGCCCCATTCTGATGACCACGGTGGCGGCCATCTTTGGCGCGGTGCCGCTGGCGCTGGGCGCGGGCGATGGTGCCGAGCTGCGCCGCCCACTGGGCATCGCCATCGTGGGCGGCCTGCTGTTCAGCCAGCTGCTCACGCTCTACACCACGCCGGTGGTCTTTGTCTGCATGGACCGCCTGCGCCAGCGCCTGGCGCGCCGCCGTGCCACTGCGGCTACCGCTGCCGCCCGCGCCCTGCCGCGACCGGCCCCGTCTGTTGAAAGTGCTGCCCCATGATGTGTTTCTCTTCGCTTCACCTGTCGTCGGGCTCCCTGCGCCGGCCTGCCGCGCTGGCGCTGTTGCTGGCCCTGGGGGCCTGCTCGCAGGCACCGGTCTACCAGCGCCCTGAAGTGGCCACGGCGCCGGCCTTCCGCGAAGCCGCCTGGCAGGATGCCCGCGCCGCCAGCCCCGATGTGCCGGACGACTGGTGGCTGCAGTTCGACGACCCCGTGCTGACGGGCCTGCAGGCCCGGGTGCTGGTGAACAACCAGAACCTGCAGACCGTGCTGGCGCAGCTGCGCACGGCCGAGGCCAGCCTGGCCTCCAGCCGCGCGGCGCGCTACCCCACGGTCACCGGCAGCCTGGGCGAGACGCGCAGCCGCAGCGGCACCACCAGCAGCACCGGCACCAGCACCTCGGCCAGCCCGGTCAACATCGTGTCGGCCTCGGCCAACGCCAGCTGGGACGCCGACCTGTGGGGCCGCCTGGCTGGGGCCGTCGATGTGGCCGGTGCCCAGTTGCAGGCCAGCCGCGACGATCTGCTGGCCGCGCGCCTGTCGGTGCAGATCTCGCTGGCACAAAGCTATTTTTCGCTGCGCAGCACCGAGGCCCAGGCCGAGTCGGTGGGCCGGGCGGTGGCCGCCTATGACAAGTCGCTGCAGCTCACGCGCAACCGCTATGGCGCCGGTGTGGCCTCGTCGGCCGATGTGGCCCAGGCCCAGACCCAGCTCAAATCGGCGCAGGCTCAGCTGATCGAGCTGCGCCTGCAGCGCAGCCAGCTGGAGCATGCCATTGCCGTGCTGCTGGGCGAGGTGCCGGCCAACTTCAGCCTGCCGGTGACGGCCCGCCTGCCCCGGCTGCCCGAGGCCCCACAACTGTTGCCAGCCAACCTGCTGCAGCGCCGCCCCGACATCGCGGCGGCCGAGCGCCGCGTGGCGGCGGCCAACGCCCAGGTGGGCGTGACCAAGGCCGCCTTCTTCCCGGCGCTGACCTTGTCGGCCAGCGCCGGCTACCGGGCCAACCAGTGGGCCGACCTGACCAGCCTGCCGCACCGCTTCTGGTCGCTGGGCCCCAGCCTGGCCCTGGCCTTGTTCGATGCGGGTGGGCGCGAGGCCGTCACCAACCAGGCCCTGGCCGCGGTGGACCAGGCTGCGGCCAATTACCGCCAGGTGGTGCTGACCGCCTTCCAGGAAGTGGAAGACAACCTGGTGGCCGTGGCCTCCCTGCGCGACGAGGCCGCCGTGCAGGCCGAGGCCCTGGAGGCCGCCCAGCGCGCCCTGACCATCACCGAGAACCAGTACAAGGCCGGCACGGTGAGCTATCTCAACGTGATCAGCGCCCAATCCACCGCCTTGAGCGCCGAAAACACGTTGACCAGCGTGAAGAACCGCCAGTTGCTGGCGGTGGGGCAGTTGCTCAAGAATGCGGCTGGGCGCTGGGATGCGCCGCTGGCCTCGCCGGCCACGGCCCAGCGCTGACGGGCCCGATTTTCTTTACACGACGAGCAGGAACCCTGGGCGCGATTTGCTTTCAAAATCAGGGTATCAAGGCATTCTTGCCGGAGGCACATCACCATGAAACCCGTCATCTTCATCAGCTCGGCCCTGTTGCTGGCCGCCACGGCCGCCCAGGCCCAGGAGCAAGGTCGCGTCATCTCGTCCACCCCGGTCTACCAGCAGGTGGCGGTGCAGCGCCCCAGTTGCACGGTGCAGCAGGTGGCCGTGCAGCCCCCCAAATCGGGCGCGGGCGCCCTGATGGGCGCGGTGGCCGGCGGGGCGCTGGGCAATGCGGTGGGCGGCGGCGCCGGTCGTGCCGTGGCCACCATGGCGGGGGTCATGGGAGGCGCCATCCTGGGCGACAGCATCGAGGGCTCGGCCCCGGCCCAGGTCAGCAATGTGCAGCAGTGCAGCACCCAGACCGTGTATGAAAACCGCGCCGTGGGCTACAACGTGGTCTATGAGTACGGTGGCCGCCAGTACAGCGCCCAGATGCCCAACGACCCGGGCCCCACGGTGCAGTTGCAGGTCAGCCCGGTGGCGCAGCAGGCCGCTGCCCCGGTCACTGCTCCGATGTACGCCCCGGTGTACGCCCCGCCCGTGGCCCAGACGGTCTACACCGAGACCTACCCCACCACCACCTACGTGAGCTCGCCGCCGGTGGTCTATGCGGCACCCACCTACTATGCGCCGTCCTATTACCCGGCGGTCACTTTTGGTTTGGGCCTGGGCTTGGGTTACTGGGGGGGCTGGCGTGGTGGTTACCACGGCGGCGGGCGTCACCACTGGCGCTGAGCCCGTCAGGCGCAACCTGGCCAGTCACAAGCCCAGTGATTGCGCCACAGCGTGCACGCGGGCAGCGTGCACCGCATCGCCCACAGCCTTGCCCTGGGCCCCTCGAGCAGCTGCTTCGGCCGCCACATCGGCGGTGATCACCGAGCGCGCGGCGGCCAGCACCTGGCGCAGGTGCGCGGCCTGGGGGTAGGGCTTTTCTTCCAGCCCCAGGCGCCCGCGGGCATCACACTCGCAGGCCAGCAGGATCTCTTCAAAACGTTCGGGCTTGCGCAGCGCGTCGCAGCGCTCCAGCAGGCGCACCAGGGCGGCGGCCCCGAAGTCGCTGCTGCGGTGCAGGTTGCCGTGTTCACGTGCCACCACGTCGGCCAGCTCGCGGCAGTCCACCGGCACGCGCAGGCGCGTGGCCACGTCTTTCAGCAGGCGGGCGCTGCGCTCTTCGTGCCCGATGTGGCGCGGCAGCACGTCGGCCGGGGTGGTGCCCTTGCCCAGGTCGTGGCCCAGGCAGGCGTAGCGCACGGCCAGCGGGGCGTTCAGGCGGGCGGCCATGTCCAGCACCATCATGGCGTGCACGCCGGTGTCCACCTCGGGGTGGTAGTCGGCGCGCTGGGGTACGCCCCACAGTCGGTCCAGTTCGGGCAGCAGGCGCTTCAGGGCGCCGCAGGCGCGCAGCAGCTCGAACTGGCGTGAGGGGCGCTGGCTCATCAGGCCACGGGCCAGCTCCTGCCAGACGCGCTCGGGCACCAGGTGGTCCACCTCGCCGTCTTCCACCATCTCCTGCATCAGGGCCAGGGTTTCGGGGGCCAGGGTGAAGTCGGGGAAGCGCGCGGCAAAGCGGGCCACGCGCAGGATGCGCACCGGGTCTTCGCGAAAAGCCGGGGTCACATGGCGCAGCACCCGCTTTTGCAGATCTTGCTGCCCACCCCAGGGGTCGATCAGGGTGCCTGGGCCAGGGTCGGCCGGGTCGATGCGGCCGGTGGCTGGGTCGGGGTGCAGGGCCTGGGCGATGGCGTTGATGGTCAGGTCGCGCCGCGCCAGGTCGTCTTCCAGGCTGACCTCGGGCGAGGCCTGCACCACAAAGCCCTTGTAGCCACGCCCGCTCTTGCGCTCGGTGCGGGCCAGGGCGTATTCCTCATGGGTCTGCGGGTGCAGGAACACCGGAAAATCCTTGCCCACCGGGGCAAAGCCCAGGCCCACCATGGCCTCGGGCGTGCCGCCCACCACCACCCAGTCGCGGTCTTGCACGGGCATGTCCAGCAGTGCGTCGCGCACCGCCCCCCCTACCAGGTAGATCTGCATCGTCAGGTTGTTCCGGGTTCAGCGCTTCAGGCGGTAGGGCTCTTCAAAGTCGAGGAAGTCCTGCTCGGCCAGGGCCTCGGTGATCCAGGCCTGCACGCCCGGCAGGGCCCGCACGCGTTGCACGTAGGCGGCCACCGTGTCGGATAGCGGCAGGCCATAGGTGTGCAACCGGGTGCAGATGGGCGCGAAGAAGGCGTCGGCGACACTGAAGTCGCCAAACAGCATCGGGCCGCCGTGCTCGGCCAGGGCGTCGCCCCACAGGGTTTCCAGGCGTTCGACATCGGCGCGCACGCCGGGCTGGTCGCGCCAGACCAGGGCCCCCACCTCGGGCAGGCTGGCCTCGATGTTCATGGGGCAGTGGCTGCGCAGGGCGCTGAAGCCCGAGTGCAGCTCGGCGCACAGGCTGCGCGCCCGGGCGCGGGCCTTGCGGTCGGTCGGCCACAGGTGTTTGTCGGGGAAGGATTCGGCCAGGTACTCGGCAATCGACAGCGTGTCCCAGATGGCCAGGTCGCCGTCCAGCAGCACAGGCACCTTGCCGGCCACCTTGAGGCGGGCAAGGGCGCGCTTGAAGGCCGAATCGGGCGCAAAGGAGTCGAAGCGCACCTTGACCTCTTCGAACTCGATGCCGGCCTGGCGCAGCAGCACCCAGGGCCGCATGGACCACGACGAGTAATTCTTGTTGCCGATCACCAGCTTGAGCATGTGCTTTCCTTCCGCAGGGGCCGGGCCCCGACCGGTGCCGGGGGCGCGCCGCCGACGGTTTCGAGAGGCCAGCATCATGCCACGCTGACGGGGCCTCTGCAGCGGCCTCATCTACACTTGTTGCATGTTGTTGCGGGATTGGCTGTCGTCCGTGTGGGAGCCGCGGCGCCTGAGCGTGGCGCAGTGGTGGGCCGGCGGGGCCGTGCTTTTGTTTATGCTCGCCTTGCTGGCGCTGGTGCTGTTCCAGGCCGGTGGGCGACAGGCTGTCCGTTCGCATGGTGGGGCGACTGAGCTCACACTGCGGGCGGGCGCCGAGGGCTTGCCCTTGGCCGGGGTGATGGGGGTTTGGATTGACACCACCGGACACCTGAGCGTGGACGATGTGCGTACCCCTGCCAACCAGGCGCGCTTCGAGGTGCCGGTCAGCCCGGTGGCCACCAACATGAACACCCAGCCCTACTGGTTCCGCATCCCGGTGCGCCAGGTCGGCCATGAGGGCGACTGGCTGATTTCAGTGCCTTCGGTGGCTGCCAGCGAGTTGGCTTTTTACGGCCCCTACGACGACTCTGGCCAGGCGTTGTCGCCCCCCGTGGTCATGGGCATCACCCACCCCTACAGTGCCCGCCCGTTGGGCGCCGAGCGCATGGTGTACCGTTTTCACCTGGCGCAGCCCGGCGACTATGTGATCTACCTGCGTGCCGTGTCGCGTCTGGGCCAGGTCTATGCGTTGACGGCCTGGGACACCGGCGAATACATGGCCGGGGTGCAGACCAAGCGCCTGTTTGATGGCCTGAGCTACGGCATCTTGCTGGGCATGCTGGCCTACAACCTGGTCCTGCTGGTGTTGTTCCGTGACCGGGTGTATGCGTACTATCTGCTGAACTGCGCCAGTGCGTTGCTGACCATTGCCAGCTTCAACGGTCATGTGGCCCGCTATCTGTGGCCAGACCAGCCTTCGTGGGCCGAGTGGGCTTATGTGCTCGCGCCGGCGGCGTGGATCGTGGGGGCCATCCTGTTCGCGCGCCGTTTTCTGGACCTGGCCCGTTATGCCCCCTTGGTCGATCGTCTTTCGCAGGGCTTGATGGGGCTGATGCTGCTGTCGGTGGTGCTGGGCCTGATGGGGCACTGGCGCTGGTTGATGTCGGCGACCGAGATCGGTGCCATGGTGGGGGCCGTCACCGGTCTGGCCGGGGCACTGCTGGGGCTGCGCCATGGCTACCGCCCCGCCGGCCTGTACATTCTGGGCCTGATCGTGGTTTTTGCCGCGGCCTTTTTGCTCGTGTTGTCGAACTGGGGCGTGCTGCATTGGACGGCGATGCACCTCAACGTGCTGCAACTGGGGGTGGCAGCCGAGCTGCTGGTGTTCTCCGTGGCCCTGGGCACCCGCATCCGCGTGTTGCGTCGGGCGCAGTCCGAACTGCACGCCCGCGCTGAACACCTGGCCATCGTGGCCGAAACCGACACCCTGACGGGCGCGGCCAACCGGGCCGGGCTGGCCCAGGCGACGCAGCGTCTGCTGCAGCCCGGTCAGCGGCATGCGCTGCTGCTGCTGGACCTGGACAATTTCAAACCCATCAACGACCGCTTCGGCCACGAAGCCGGCGACCAGATGCTGCAGGAGGTGGCGCGGCGCCTCCGCGAGCAGGTGCGCCCCGCCGACGTGGTGGCCCGCCTGGGGGGCGACGAGTTCGTGATCCTGCTCACCGGTCTGCACGACCGCCAGCGCCTGGGGCAGGTGGCCCATCGCGTGCTGCAGGCCGTGCGCGCCCCGATGGCGTGGCAGGGCCACCCCTTGAGCGTGGGCGCCAGCCTGGGCCTGGCCCGCTTCCCGGACGACGGGGCCAACCTGCCGGGCCTGCTGCGGGCGGCGGATCGGGCGATGTACCACGTCAAGCAGGATGGGCAGACGGGGTTTGCCTTCCATGAGGATTTGCCGGATGCGTTTGCGAGTGCGCCTGGGGGGTTGTGAGGGGCCTCTGATCTGGTCAAGGCCACTGTTGCGCCGCATGCAGAACGCGCAACACCTCCACACCGCCTTCCAACTCGCGGTAGACCATCACATAGTTGGGTCGCACCACGATTTCCCGCGTGCCCGGCACACGACCTGGCTTGTAGAGCTTCGGATTCAAGCGGGCGCGCTCGGCATGGTCTTCAAACGCCATGTCCAGATCGATCGCCGCTTGAACATGGTCCTCTGCGATGTAGGCCATGATGGCCTCGCGATCCTCCAGTGCCAGGGGACGCCACGCCAGCCCGTTGTTCAGGCGACGGCTCAATTGAGGGCCTGAGCGCGCGCAAGCAGAGCGGCCCTCCTGGCCGCGAATCGCTGACGCGACTCCGCATCAGGCACCGAGGCGCTCGGGTCCTCGATGGCGGCCTGCACCTGGGCCTTGAACCAGGTGTCATAAGAGGCCGCCTCATGGGCCTGTTTCATACGGGCCGAAGCCGCTTCGCGGCGTGCATCCATTGGCCTGGCCACGCCCTGCGAAAACGCTGCCGTGTTGACCTTGAATTCGGTGATGCCCAGGGCCTGGAGGTAGTGGGCCAGGGTGTCGAACTGGCGAAACGTGCGCGGCTTGCCTCGAACTGCGGCCAGGACATGACGGGCGTCGCCGCAGTGGATGACGATGCCCCAGCCTTGCGTGTTGGCCACCACTTCAGCGCCCACAGGAGTGCCCGCATGAACGAGCCGGGTCAGGGTGCTGTGGTCAATGGTTGGAGCAGGTGTTCGGACAGTGGCAGGCATGGCAGCGGGAGAAGGACAGAACGGATCGGATTGTTCTGCGTTTTCTTAGAAAGTGCAACGTGCGGCCACCGGAACCACACCACCAGCTGTCGGGGAAGCGCCGAATCACCCCACCGGCCAAACCACCCCGTTGTCATTCAGGATCGCATCCAGCGGCTGGTCATGCGCCTCGGGCTCGAAGTCGGGCAGAAAGCCCTGGGTGTAGCCCAGGCCCACCGTCACCGGGCGGGGCTCCAGAGCGGCCAGGGTGCGGTCGTAGAAGCCGCCACCGTAGCCCAGGCGGTAACCGCCGGGGCCGTAGCCTACGCAGGGCACGAAGAGCAGGGTGGGCACGATCAGCTCGGTGTCCTTGGGCTTGGGGATGCCGTAGGCGTCTTCTTCCATGGGGCAGCCCGGGTACCAGGCGTGGAAGGTCAGGGTCTTGTGCACCTTGTCCACCACCGGCAGGCCGATGCGGCGCAGCTGGGGCTCACCCTGCAGCTCGCCGTCTTCCTTCCAGCGGTGCAAGGCGGGCAGGGGGTCGAATTCGCCCTTGATGGGCCAGTAGGCCCCAATGACCTGATCGGTGCGACCGACCAGCCAGATGCGCATCACGCGCTGCAGCAACTCGGCGCGCTGGAGCCTGTCTGGCAGGTTCAGTCGTTGCTCAATGAGTGCCTTGCGAACCGCTAACTTGTCCATAATTCCCTCATGTATCTAAAGAAGATTTTGACACCGCTTCTGGTGTCTCTGGTTTTGAGCACCTCAGCGGGCCTTGCGAAGGCTCAAACCGGGGGCCTGGCAGGGGCTTCCATGGCGGGGCAGAACCGGGCCGACGATGTGCTGGTCGACATGAGCCAGGCCTTCCGCAAAGGCGATCGCAAGAAGCTGGCCCAGTTGCTGCCGCTGGCGCGCGGCCACGTGCTGGAGCCCTGGGCCGCCTACTGGGAGCTGCGGGCCCGGCTGAACGAGGCCAGCGCCGACGAGGTCGAGGCCTTCATGGCGCGCTATGTGGGCACCTACCAGGAAGACCGCATGCGGGCCGACTGGCTGCAACTGCTGGGCCAGCGGCGTGACTGGGAGGGCTTTGCAGCGCAATACCCGCTGTACCGCATGGGCGACGACCGCGAGCTGCGCTGCTACGCCCTGGCGGTGGACTACCTCAAGGGCGTGGCGGCACCCGGCGCGGCCGAAGAGGTGCGGCGCCTGTGGCACGGCCTGCGCGAGGCCGAAGATGGCTGCACCCTGGCCGCCGACCGTTTCTATGCCGGCAAGCGCTTGACCGCCCTTGACATCTGGCGCAAGGCGCGCATCGCCACCGAGGCCAACCGGCCGCGCGCCGCCCGCAACGCGGTAGGCGTGGTGGCGCCCGAGGTCTTGCCCGAACTGGCCCTGATCAACGACAGCCCGGTGAAGTTTCTGGCCAAGCGTGCCGCAGCCCCAAGCCGGGTGCGCCAGGAGCTGGTGGTGCTGGCCCTGATCAAGATCGCGCTCAGCGACCCCGACACCGCGGCCACCCTGCTGGACACCCGTTGGGCCGTGCAACTGCTGCCCGAGGAAGAGCATTGGGTGCTGGGCGTGATCGGCAAGCAGGCCGCGCTCAAGCTCGACCCGCAGGCCGCGCGCTACTTTGGCAAGGTGAACCGAGACACCGACCTCAACGACGACCTGCTGGGCTGGAAGGTGCGCGCCGCCCTGCGCGCCGGCCAGTGGCGCCAGGCCCTGGGCGCCTTGCGCGCCATGAGCGAAGAGGCGCGGCAGGAGAGCATCTGGGTCTACTGGCGGGCGCGGGCCCAGTTGGCGCAGGCGCGCAACGAGGCCGAGCGTCGTGAGGCCTTGCAGCCCCTGCAGGCGATCGCCGGCCCGCGCGGCTTCTATGAACAGCTGGCGCTCGACGAACTGGGCCAAAAGCTGGTGCTGCCACCGGCGCCCGTGCCCCTGTCGCCTGAAGAAAAAGAGACAGCGCGCAACAACGCCGGCCTGAACCGGGCCTTGTACGCCATCGCCATCGGCCTGCGCTCCGAGGGCAACCGCGAATGGAACTACAGCACCAATCTGCACAGCCCGGGCGGCCTGGGCGAGCGTGATCTGTTGGCCGCTGCCGACCTGGCCTGCCAGCGCGAGGTGTGGGACCGCTGCATCAACACCAGCGAGCGCACGCGCAGCGTGTTCGATGCCAATCAACGCTACCCCATGCCCTTCCGGGACCAGGTGCTGCGGCGCGGGCGCGAGATCAACCTCGACCCGGCCTACGTGTACGGCCTGATCCGCCAGGAAAGCCGCTTCATCATGGACGCCCGTTCGGGCGTGGGCGCCTCGGGCCTGATGCAGGTCATGCCCGCCACCGCCCGCTGGACGGCAAAGAAGATCGGCCTGACCGGCTTCACCCCCGATCAGATCTCCGACCGCGACACCAACATCGCCATCGGCACGGCCTACCTGAAGCTGGCGCTGGACGACTTCGGTGGCTCGATGCCCATGGCGGCTGCGGCCTACAACGCCGGCCCGGGCCGACCACGCAACTGGCGCAACGGCCCCATGCTGGAAGCCGCGATCTGGGCCGAGAACATCCCCTTCACCGAAACCCGTGATTACGTGAAGAAGGTGCTGGCCAACACGACGGTGTATGCCGCCCTGATCACCGGCCAGCCCCAGTCGCTGAAAAGCCGGCTGGGCATGGTGGGCCCGCGTGACCAGAGCGTGCCCGACCCGAGCACCGATTTGCCCTGAGCGCGTCCCCACGCGCCCAGGTCTGCGATGGGCAAGCCGGTGTGGCTGCCCATCGGTCTGGTTTCACGCCCCTGTCATCGCAGGCGTCCATGCTGCGGGCTCATTCCATCTTCACGAGCTCTTCACATGGATCGCCGTCAATTCCTGTCCCGTTCTGCCTTTTTCACCGTGGCTGCCGCCTCCCTGACCGCCTGCGGTGGTGGTGGGGGCAGCGAAGGGGCTGGTACCTACCAGTTTCCGCAGGGGGTGGCCAGTGGCGACCCGCGTGAAAGCAGCCTGGTGTTCTGGAGCCGCTGTGTGCGCGCCACCGGGGTGAGCGGTGACATCAGCGTGCGCCTGCAGGTGTCCACCACGGCCCAGTTCTTCAACCTGCTGGCCGATCTGCCCCTGGTGGCAAGCGCCGCCTACGACAACACGGTGCGCGCCAAGGTGACCGGCCTGCCGGCGGCCACACCGCTGTACTACCGCTTTCTGGCCGGCAATGACGTCAGCGCCGTGGGCGTGGGCAAGACGGCTCCGGCCAGCACGGCCACGTTGGCGCAGCTGCGCTTTGCCTGGTTCACCTGCCAGGACTGGAGCGTGAACCACTGGGCCGCGATGAACCTGCTGGTGGCCGAAGACCTGGATTTTGTGGTGCACCTGGGCGACTACATCTACGAGACCGTGGGGGCGGCCTTCCAGAGCGGCGCGGCCGAGCCGGCCCATGCCCGCATCAGCCTGCCCGATGGCACCAAGCTGAGCGACGGCACGGTGTATGCCACCACGCTGGCCGACTACCGCACGCTGTACAAGACCTACCGTGGCGACGCCCGCCTGCAGGCCATCCATGCCAAGTTCCCCATGATCGCCACCTGGGACGACCATGAGTTCAGCGATGACTGCTGGCAGGACCACCAGACCTATACCAACGCCAACCTGCAACAGACGGCCCGCCGCCGCGCCGCCAACCAGGCCTGGGTGGAGTACATGCCGGTGGACTTCGGCGATGTGTCTTTCGACAGCGCCAACGCGGCCTTCAACAACCTGCGCATCTACCGCGACTTCCGCTTTGGCACCCTGATGCACCTGGTGATGACGGACGAGCGCCTGTACCGCGACGACCATGTGGTCAACGAAGCCACCATTGCCAGCGCCCAGGGGCATGACCCCATCAATGGCAGCGATTCGATCGGTGCCCGCTACTTTGTGCAGGTGCCGGTGCTGCAGCAGTTCGAAGCCCTCAAGACCCAGGCCCTGGGGCGCATGCCCTCCATCCTCGGCACCACCCAGACCGCGTGGTGGAAGCAGACCCTGTCGAACTCCACCGCCACCTGGAAGGTGTGGGGCAACGAGGTGATGCTGAGCCGCCTGTGGCTGGACCTGCGCGCCAGTGCACCGGCCCCTTACAACGCCCAGTACGTGGTCAACTGTGATGGCTGGGATGGCTACCCCAGCCACAAGGCCGACCTGCTGGGCTACATCACCAGCAACAACATCCAGAACGTGGTGGCCATCACCGGCGACCTGCACGCCTTCCAGTGCGGCGTGGTGCGCGACAAGCCCGACACCAGCACCGGCACGCCTGCGGTGGTCGATTTTGTGAGCGCCGGCATCAGCAGCTCGAGCTTCTACAGCTATGTGAAGGCCGGCGCCGGCAGCACGCCGCTGGCGGCCCTGGTCACCTCGCCGGCCACGTTTGACGCCGTGCTCAAGGGCAACAACCCCGACTTTGCCTATGTGGACCACGACGCCCAGGGCTATGCCTCGGCCACCCTCACGGCCAGCAGCCTGCAGGTGATCTACACCAAGATGAAGCCGCTCACCAGCAGCGGCACCGTGCCCGACAGCCCGGTGCTCAAGCGCACCCGCATCACGCTGGCCGCGGGCAGCAAGACGCCGGTGGTGACGGACAACGTCTGAGCCCCACCCGGCTCATGCATTGAGCAGTTGCTGCCCTTGCAGCCGGGCAGCGCCCGAGGCCACCAGTTGGGCGACCAGCTCGGACAGCCAGGCCTCGTCGGAGGCGCCGCCCATGCGCCTGGCGGCCTCACGCATGTGGGGGGTCTGTTGCATCCAGCGCTTCAGATCGTCAAGACCGATCTGCTGCCACTCGAGCAGCTTGAACTTCAGCAGCACCTTGGTGGCGTACTGCTGGTGGCGTTCAGGCGCCCGGACAAAGCCGTCGAGGCGTCGGCGCGCCGTGGCCAGGGCCGCACCCACATCGTGGAACACCGCGCCGTGGCCGGGCACCACGGTGCGCGGTGCCAGGCGCTCGATCAGGTCCAGTGTGGCGGCCACCTCGTCAAAGGCGGCGATGCCGTCGAGTTCGGGGAAAACCACGCCAAAACCGTTCTCCCACAGCGCATCGGCCGAGATCAGGGTGGCGCTGGCGGGCTCGAACAGGATCACCGAATGCGGGTCATGGCCCGGTGCAGCATGCACCTGCCAGGTCTGCTGGCCCAGCCGCCGTTCGGTGCCAGGCTGCAACAGGCCGTCAAAACCGAAGCGGGGGCAAAGCTGGCCGGTGTGCTGATAGCTCAGGCGGTTTTCGTCCCAGACGCGCACGGCCTCGGCCTCGCCCGGCGGAATCCAGGTCTGCAGGCCAGGGTAGCGGGCCTGCAGCGCGGTATTGCCGCCGCAGTGGTCGCTGTGCAGGTGGGTGTTGAGCAACCGCACCAAGGGGCGCGGGCCCAGTGCGGCTTCGACCAGGGCCACGGTCTGCTCGCTGTGGCTGGCGTAGCCGCTGTCGACCAGGGCGGCGCCCGCGGGGCCGTCAAGCAGGATGTTGTTGGCCGAGAGCCAGCCGCGCTCGAACACGCTGACGCCCGAGGGCAGGGCGGGGTGAACCATGGCGTTCAGGCGTGTGACGGGATCAGTGGGCCGCGGCGCTGTTGCGCAACTCGCGCCGCAGGATCTTGCCCACATTGGTTTTGGGCAGTTCGGTGCGGAACTCGATGTGCTTGGGGTGCTTGTAGCCGGTGAGGTTTTCGCGGCAGTAGCGGGCCACATCGTCTTCGGTGAGCGCCGGGTCGCTGCGCACCACGAAGATCTTGATGGCCTCGCCTTGCTTGGCATCGGGCACGCCGATGGCGGCGCACTCGAGCACGCCGGGGCACAGCGAGATCACCTGCTCCAGCTCGTTGGGGAGCACGTTGAAGCCGCTGACCAGGATCATGTCCTTCTTGCGGTCGATGATGCGGGTGTAGCCTTTTTCGTCCATCACGCCCACGTCGCCGGTGCGCATGAAGCCGTCGCTGGTGAAGGCCTTGGCGTTCTCGGCCGGCTGCTGGTAGTAGCCGGTCATGACATTGGGGCCCTTGATGCAGATCTCGCCCGATTCGCCCTGCGGCACGGTGTTGCCGGCGTCGTCCTTGATGGCGATGTCGATGCTGGGCAGGGGCAGGCCGATCGAGCCCGAGAACTGCGTGCTGGTGACCGGGTTGTTGGTGCCGATGGCGCAGGTCTCGCTCATGCCCCAACCTTCGACCATGGCCGAGCCGGTGAGCTGCTGCCAGGCCTTGGCCGTGCCCTCGGCCGCCGCCATGCCGCCGGCCTGCGAGATGCACAGGTGCGAGAAGTCGAGCGTCTTGAACTCGGGGTGCTGCAGCAGGGCGTTGAACAGGGTGTTCACCGCCGGCAGCATGTGGAAGGGGCGCTTCTTCAGCTCCTTGATGAACTTGCCGATGTCGCGCGGGTTGGGGATCAGCGTCAGGTGCGAACCTTGGCGGATGGCCAGCAGGCACAGGGTCAGCGCGAAGATGTGGTACAGCGGCAGGGCGGCAATGCCGTTGATCTTGGTCGGGTCGCCGATGCGGGCCAGGGCCGGCTTGAACCAGGCGTCGGCCTGCAGGGTGGCGGCCACGATGTTGCGGTGGGTCAGGGTGGCGCCCTTGGACAGGCCGGTGGTGCCGCCGGTGTATTGCAGGAAGGCGATCGAATCGAGGTTGCTGCTGGCCGGCTGCAGCTTCTTGCCGCGCCCCTCGGCCAGGGCCTGGCTGAAGGGCACCACGCTGCGCCCGGGCGTCAGGGCGATTTGGTAGGGGGGCACCATCTTGGCCAGGTGGCGCACGGCAAAGGTGATCCAGGCGCCCTTGAGGCCACCCAGCAGGTCGCCCATCGAGGTCATCACCACCTGCTTGATCGGGGTCTTGTCGATCACCGCCTGCAGGGTGTGGGCAAAGTTCTCCAGGATGATGATGGCGGTCGACCCCGAGTCCTTGAGCTGGTGCTCGAGTTCGCGCGCGGTGTAGAGCGGGTTGACGTTGACGCAGGTGTAGCCGGCGCGCAGCACCGCGGCCATGGTGACGGCAAACTGCGGGATGTTGGGCAGCATGATGGCCACCCGGGCCCCGGGCTCCAGCCCGCGCGACTGCAGCCAGGCGCCCAGCGCAGCCGACAGGGTGTCGAGCTCGCCGTAGCTCATCCACACGTCCATGCACACCGAAAACGGCTTGTCGGCAAATTTGCGGAACGACTCCTCCAGCAGGTGGGGGACCGAACGGTACTGCTCGGGGTCAATCGTTTGGGGCACGCCGGCCGGGTAGTGCTGCAACCAGATTCTGTCCATCATGTCTCTCCTTGGCGCTCGATTCTGGCTGCGCTGCAGCAAAGGTGGCTACGGGGCTTGTCCTAGGGTGAGGGCGCAATCCGTCGCTGAGGCGACAGGCACAGAGGGTTGCGCTTCGATGCAGCGCTGCGTGCCATCATCGGCGCATGAAATCAGTTTCCCTTGGAGTGAGCCGCCGATGATTGCCCGCCTGCAAAGAATGATGCTGCTCTGGGGGGCGCTGCTGATGGCGGGCGCCTGGGTCGGGTGGTGGCCGCAATCGCCCTGGGTGCTGGCCGCGGTGCTGCTGGGCCTGCTGGCCCTGAACCCGCTGGCCCTGGGCCTGGAGTTGCTGATCATGGCGCGGGTCAACCGGGGTGACCCGGCGCCACCCGCCCCCTGGCCGCAGCTGCTGCGGGCCTGGGTGACGGAGGTGCGGGCCTCCAGCCGGGTGTTTGGATTTTGGCAGCCATTTCGGGCCGACGCCCTGGGCGATCAGTTATCGCCACCGGGGCCCGCTGGGCAGCGCGGCGTGCTGCTGATCCACGGCTACTTCTGCAACCGGGGCGTCTGGACCCCGTGGATGCAGCATTTCACCGCGGTGGGGCGGCCTTTCATGGCGCTCAGCCTGGAGCCTCCGTTTGGCTCGATCGATGCCTGTGCGGCACAGGTGGACCGCGCCGTGACGGCCCTCACCGAGGCCACCGGCCGGGCCCCCATCGTCGTGGCCCACAGCATGGGCGGCCTGGTGGCCCGCGCCTGGTGGCGCGCCAGCGCAACGCGTGGCGAAGTCCCCCGTGTGCACCATGTGATCACCCTGGGTACCCCGCATCAGGGCACCTGGCTCGCTCGCTGGGCCCACACCGCCAACGGCCGCCAGATGCGCCTGGCCAGCCCCTGGCTGCAAGCCCTGGCGGCTGAAGAACCGCCCGAACGCGCCGCCGCCTTCAGCTGCTTCCATTCGAACTGCGACAACATCGTATTCCCCGCCCACACCGCCACCCTGCCCGGCGCGAAGGCCCACTTCGTGCCCGGCATCCCCCACGTCGCCCTGGCCACCGACCCCGGCGTGCGCAGCCAGGTGATGGCGTTGATTGAAAAGTTGGATGTATGAGCGGCTGCGACCACCCGAAGTGAGTGACCGCGGAGGCCGTCAGGCCCCCTCCTGAATTCAGCCAGCCGTCAACGAAGCGGTCAGGCCGGCGCCGGGCCGCCCCAAGGCGGCCTGCGGCCCCCTCGGGGGGCAGCGACCACACGAAGTGAGGGAGCGTGGGGGCTGTCAGATCACCCCGCGCCGCATCTGATCCAACTCGATGGACTCGAACAAGGCCTTGAAATTGCCGTTGCCGAAGCCGTCGTCGCCTTTGCGCTGGATGAACTCGAAGAAGATCGGGCCCAGCTGGTTCTCGCTGAAGATCTGCAGCAGCAGCGCGTCCTTCTTGCCATCGATCAGGATCTTGCGCTTGTGCAGTTCCGCCAGGTTTTCGCCATGGCCCGGGATGCGCTTGTCCACCAGCTCATAGTAGGTGTCGATGGTGTCGAGCAGGCGCACCTGGTTGGCCTGCAGGCCGTCCACCGTGGCGTAGAGGTTGTCCGAGCCCATGGCGATGTGCTGGATGCCTTCGCCGCGGTACATGTCCAGGTACTCCTGGATCTGGCCCGGCTTGTCCTTGCCTTCTTCGTTGATCGGGATGCGGATCTTTCCGCAGGGGCTGGTCATGGCCTTGCTCTTCACGCCGGTCACCTGGCCTTCGATGTCGAAGTATTTGACCTCGCGGAAGTTGAACAGGCGCTCGTAGAAGTCGGCCCATTCGTGCATGCGGCCCCGGTGCACGTTGTGTGTCAGGTGGTCGATGTAGGTCAGGCCCACGCCATGGGGGGCCAGGGCTTGTTCGGTGCTCAGGCCGGGCAGGGGCTCGAAATCAACGTCGAAGAAGCCGATGTTGCCGATGGCGCCGGGTTGGGCGCCGTTCTTGCCGCGCCAGCGGTCCACCAGGTAGATCAGGCTGTCACCGATGCCCTTGATGGCGGGAATGTTCAGCTCGCCCGGGCCGGCCACGCCGGCATAGCCCCAGGCGCCCAGGCCGACGGCGCGCTCGTAGGCGGCCTTGGCGTCCTGCACCCGAAAGGCAATCGCGCAGACGCTGGGGCCGTGCAGGCGGGCAAAGCGCTGGGCGAACGAATCGGGCTCGGCGTTGATGATGAAGTTGATCTCACCCTGGCGGTACAAGGTCACGTTCTTGTGGCGGTGGCGTGCCACCGGGCGAAAGCCCATGCGCTCGAACACCAGGCCCATGGCCACCGGATCGGGGGCCGCGTACTCGATGAATTCAAAGCCGTCGGTGCCCATGGGGTTGTCCCAGGGGGTGAAGGGGGCCACGGGCGCGGTGGCGTTGGTGGGCAGGGGGGCGTTCATCAGTCTGTCTCCATCCATGAGTGAGGTCTTGAAGCGATTGACTGTAGGGGGCGGGGGCAGCAGTTTTTCTGCGTTCTGCGGCCATGACCTCGGTCAATTTGCATGAATCCTGCAAAATGGAGGCCATGGAAGCATTGGATAAGCTGGATCGGCAGATTTTGCGCAGTCTGCAGGCGGATGGCCGCGCCACCTACGACCAGATCGCCGAGGCCGTGGGCCTGTCGGCCAGCGCGGTGTTGCGCCGGGTCAGGCGCCTGGAAGACAGCGGCGTGATCGACCGCTACGTGGCCCTGGTGCAACCCGAGGCCGTGGGCCTGGGCCTGACGGCCTACCTCAATGTGCGGCTCGAAAAGCACACCGAGAGCCACAAGCGCAACCCCATGGACCTGTTCCGCGCCAGTGTGCAGACCTGGCCCGAGGTGGTCGAGTGCGCGGCCCTCACGGGCGAGATGGATTTTTTGCTGCGGGTGGTGGTGGCCGACATGGCGCACTACCGGCGCTTCGTGATGGAAAGCCTGCTCAAACACCCCAGCGTGCAGGATTGCAAGACCAGCTTCGTGCTGGACCGCGTCAAGGCCACGACGGCCTTGCCTGTCTGACGAACGGTATTTGAAGGGGGATAACCTTCATCCCTGCAGGGCTTGAACGGGCTGGATTTTGGGTTATAGGGGAAAACCCTTATAGTTCAGCCCATGTTAGCCCCTTCCAACTGGATCCGGTCTTCGCTGCAGGCGGGGCGTGATCTTTTTCATTTCACCCTGGCCCAGCCCACGGGCCCCGAAGCCTCGGGCCACTCGCCCGTGCTGGTGCCCATCCGCTCGCTCGGCCCCAGCTACCGCTCCCGCATCGCCGCCCATTTGCTGGCCCTGGAGCCGCAAGACCGCTACCTGCGCTTTGGCTATGCCGCCAGCGACGAGCAGGTACAGCGCTACGTGGATCAGCTTGACTTTGAGCGCGACGAGATCTTTGGCATTTACAACCGCCGGCTTGAACTGATCGCCATGGCGCACCTGGCGTTCTCGACCGATCCGAAGTCGGCCAGCTGCGCCGAGTTCGGCGTGTCGGTGCTCAAGCACGCCCGTGGCCGTGGCTACGGCGCTCGTCTGTTCGACCGGGCCGTGATGCATGCCCGCAACGAAGGCGTGAGCCTGATGTTCATCCACGCCCTGAGCGAGAACACCGCCATGCTGAAGATCGCCCGCAATGCCGGTGCGACGGTGGAGCGCGATGGCTCGGAATCCGAGGCCCACCTCAAGCTGCCGCCCGCCAGCCTGGATTCGCGCGTGGCCGAGATCGTCGAGCAGCAGTTCGCCGAACTCGACTACCGACTCAAGGTTCAAGCCAAGCAGTTCCGCGACACGCTGGCCAGCGTGCAGGAAATCCGACGCGGCGTGCGGCAGGGGCGTCACCAGTCGGCCCAGTGAGCGGAAAGCGGTTCAGCCGGCACTGTTGGCCGGCTGTCACATCAATCCGCTATCCTTGAGGCTTACCCACTACCGCACGTTTTGCGCACCAGGCTGTGTCCGACCCTCACCCCGCGCGTGCTTCCGAGAAGGAAGACAAGCGCTCTTTTCTGCAAAAAGTTGCCGAATTCATCCGTCCCGGGCCCGACTCGCGTGACGAATTGCTGGAAGCCCTCACCGATGCCGAGGACAACCAGGTCATAGGCGCCGAGTCGCGCGTGATGCTCGAAGGCGTCATCCGCATGGCCGATCTGACGGCCGGCGACGTCATGCTCGCCACGCCGCGCATGGACCGGCTCAACATCGACTCTCCCTACGACGAACTGCTGCACCAGGTGATCGAAACGGCGCATTCCCGTTTCCCGGTGTACAGCGATGAGCCCGACAACATCATCGGCATTCTGATGGCCAAGGACCTGCTCAAGCTGCAGCGGGCCCCTGAACTCAACATCCGGGCCCTGCTCAGACCCGCCGTTTTTGTGCCTGAAAGCAAAGGCCTCAACGACTTGTTGCGCGAGTTCCGCGGCAACCGCAACCACCTGGCCATCGTCATCGACGAGTTCGGTCGTGTGGCTGGCTTGATCACCATCGAAGACGTGTTGGAGCAGATCGTCGGCGAGATCGAGGATGAATTCGACATCGCCGAAGACGAAGGCGACATCTTCGGTCTGGCCGACCGCAGCTACCGCGTGAGCGGCGACACGCCGATCGAGCGCGTGGCCGAGGCCTTTGGCGTGCTCATCGAAAGCCGCGATGCCGACGAGAACTTTGACACCATCGGCGGCCTGATCGCCCATGAACTGGGCCATGTGCCCCGGCGCGGCGAGCACTTTGAGCTGGCCGGGCTGAAGTTCGTGGTGCAACACACCAAGGGCGGCGCCGTGCGCTGGTTCAAGGTCACGCCCCAGGCCGACGGCGCCACCCCCGCATGAAGGGCCTGAGCGGCTGGCGCGGCCTGAGGCGGCCGGCCTGGGCCACCTTGGCCCACTGGGCGTTTGCGGCCCTGGCCGGCGTGATGCAGGCCCTGTCGCTGGCCTGGCCCTGGGGTGGGCAGGCCTCGGGCACGCTGCAGGCCTTGTCGCTGGCCGCTCTGGTCGGCTTGCTAAACCGGGCGCCCAGCGCCCGGCGCGGCGCCTGGCTGGGCGCTGTGTTCGCCCTGTGCTGGCTGGCCGGCACCTTCTGGTGGCTGTACATCTCGATGGCCGTCTATGGCGGGCTGGAGGCGCCGCTGGCCGTGCTGGCCGTGCTGGGGCTGGCCGCCTTTCTTGGCAGCTACTACACCCTGGCGGCGGGGCTGTATGTGCGTTGGTACCATCGGCTGGCGCTCGGCCCGCTGGCTTCGGCCGGGTTGTTTGCCGCCTTGTGGACCCTGGCCGAGCTCTTGCGCGGGCATTGGTTCACCGGCTTTCCCTGGGGGGCCGGGGGCTATGCCCAGGTGGATGGCGCGGCACGCTGGCTGGCCCCTTGGGTCGGGGTGTATGGCACAGGGGCTCTGGTGGCGGCCTGGGCCGCCGGGCTGGCCAGCCTGCCCCGACGGAAATGGCCGGTGCAGGCTGGCCTCCTGACGTTCTGGGCGCTGCTGTGCTGGGTGCCGGCACCTGAACACCCGGCCTCGTCGGCCCCGCTGGAGGTCAGCCTGTTGCAGGGCAACATCCCGCAGGACGAGAAGTTCCAGGCCGGCTCGGGCGTGCCCATGGCCCTGGCCTGGTACCGCGCCCAGCTGATGGCCAACCAGGCTTCGCTGGTGGTGGCCCCGGAGACGGCTTTGCCTTTGTTGCCGGAACAACTGCCGGCAGGCTATTGGGACGGTCTTCTGCAGCGCTATGGCGTGGGGGTGGGGCCGCTGGCGCCTGCCGAGGGCCGGCCGCCCCAGGCCGCCCTGATCGGTGTGCCCCTGGGCAACCAGCGCGAGGGCTACACCAACTCGGTGCTGGGCCTGATGCCCGGCGAGACTCGTCTGTACGCCTACGACAAGCACCACCTGGTGCCTTTTGGCGAATTCATCCCGCCGATGTTCCACTGGTTTGTGGCCTTGATGGACATGCCGCTGGGCGACTTCAATGCGGGCGCGGTGGGCCAGGCCTCCATGCCCTGGCAGGGCCAGCGGCTGGCCCCCAACATCTGCTACGAGGATTTGTTTGGCGAGGAGTTGGGCCTGCGTTTTCGCGACCCGGCCCGGGCCCCCACGGTGTTTGTCAACGTGAGCAACATCGGCTGGTTTGGCGACAGCGTGGCCATCGACCAGCACCTGAACATCTCCCGCCTGCGCGCGCTGGAGTTTGCCCGCCCCATGGTGCGGGCGACCAACACGGGTGCGACCGCCATCATCGACCACCGCGGCAGGGTGACGGCCCAGTTGCCGCCGGTGAGCCGCGGCGTGCTGCAAGGTGTGGTTCAAGGGCGGGGGCTCAGCGCCGATCACGGCGGCTGGGGCATCACACCTTACGCCTGGTGGGTGTCGCGCCTGGGGCTGGCGCCACTGTGGCTGCTGTGCCTGGCCCTGGTGTTGTGGGCCAGACGGTGTGAGCGTGCTTCACGCCGTCGGGTCGCCTGAAAGAAACCGGGCCCCGTAGCGGGAGCCCTGTTCTCATTGGCTGGTCCAGCTGTAGAAGGCCACGCCCTCATCGCGGTAGGTGGGCAGGTTCGCGTTGATGAAAGCGCGGTCACTGGCACTGATGGTGTAGAAGTGCGCGTTGGTGGCCGTGTTGTAGAAACGGTACACCGGTGCACTCACGCCATCGCTCGCGGTTTGCGAATACCAGCCAATGCCCTCAGCGACAAACGGGGGCGTCATGTTGGCCGCGATGTAGATCACGTCTGAGGCGCTGGCTGTGTAAAAGTGGCCATTGCTGGTCGGGTTGTAGTAGCGGTAGACCGGGCTCAGGCCGGTGGCCGAGGCCGCGTACGAGTAGAAGGCAATCCCTTCGTAAGCGTATTGGGGGATGTTGTTGATCACGTAGTCACGGTCTGAAGTGCTGGCCGTGAAGAAGTGAACGCGGCTGGTTGCGTTGTAGAAACGGTAGACCGGAACCCGGCTGGCTGCCGCATTGTCCAGCCATTTGTAGATCCCGGCGGTGTAGGCCAGATCGAAGCGGCCATACACGTCATTGGCCGTGGGGTTGGAGCAAGTGGAGCCGCCACCTGACAGCTGGCCCACCAGGTATTTAGAGCTGCCGCTGGTGATGAACAGGCCTGAGCCGCTGCTGCCACCTTCCGTCACGCCGCTGTTCCAGCCGACACGGACATGGGTGGTGCTGCTGCTGGAGCCCGTGGTGAAGCTGCAGGAGAACGTTTCAGAGCCTGCGGCCCGGCTGCACGTGGCAAAGCCTGTGGTGGTCCCCAGGCTGACTTTTTGCAGGTCGCCCGCCGGATGGTGCACCCCGCCGATGCTGGTGCCCGCAGCGGGCAGGCTGGGCGACCAGCCTGAATAGGTCACACCAGAAGGTGGGCTGCTGTTCAGGCGAAGGAAGGTGGCGTCGCTGCTGTTGTCGGTGTAGAGCAGGGCGGCGCCGCCGTTCACGGTCTTGCTGGCGCTGTAAAGGGTGCCGCTGCCACAGGCCGAGGCGCGGTAGAACCAGAAGGTCTGCAGTGTGCTGGCCACGGTCTGGGTCGAGATGCAGTGGTTGGCGGTGAGCAGGTAGGGGGTGGCGCTGCTGGCGCGGTCGTTCAGCAGGGTGCCCGAACACAGGTAGCTGCTGCCGGTGCTGGCGTCGGAGAACAGCAGTCGCGCCACACTGTTGCCGGTGCTGCTCCAGTCGCTTTTGCAGGCCACGTCGACTTCGCAACTGCCCGAGTTGTTGATCTTCAGCGTGAGCTTGGCGGCCGTGGGCGACTGGAACAGGTGCGACAGCTGCGGCACGTTGATCTGCAGCGTGGAGGTGGCCACGCCCGCAGGCAACTCGATCTGCATCGTCAGGTCTTCGCCTTCCACATACGGTGCGAAGTAGAGGTGGTTGCCGCTGGCGCCCGCTTTGCTGAGTTCGTTCACGGCCAAGGCGTCGATCACCTGGGTGCCCGTGACCTCGGTGGCCGTGGCGGCACCTTGGGCATAGAAGCGCAGCTTGGTGCGGGCGTCGATGTGGCTCACATCGAGCACCAGCCGGGTGCCGGCGGCGCCGCTGGAGACAAAGCGGATGGCGGCGCGCTGGCTGCCGTCGCTGCCGGTGGTCCATTGCAGGCGGCTGGCGAAGGTGGTGACCGAATCCAGTTCGGCAATCTTGCGGCCCAGGCCGATCTGCGGCGCCTGGCCGATGCTGCGGATGTCGACCGCGCTTTGCAGCTTGGCCACCTCGGTGCCGGCGCTGCCCAAGGTCACCTTGTAGCCGGGGGCGGGGTCGCTGGCGCCCAGGGTGTAATCACTGTTCACCTCGGCAGACTTGGCCGTGGCGGGGGTGAAACTGTCCACCGGGGTGTTCTGGGCCGACGTGGGCAGCTGGCGTTCAGCCACCGTGCTGCTGCCATTGCCGCCACCGCAGGCGCCCAGCAAGGCCGTCAGGCCCAGGGCCAGGCCCCATCGAACGAGGTTTGCTTTCATCTTGTCGGAATCCGTTGGTTGGTGAGGTGTCCGAGTGGCCCCATGGCGCGCATGTGTCGGCTCTGCTGTCTTCTGGGCAGGTATTTTGCATGGGCTTTGCGTCAATTCGTGTCCCATTTACAAAGGAGAGTGGGTCCTGTGGCGGGGCTCAATGTCCTGCCTCACGGGCGTCCCAGGCATCCAGGCCCGACGGGCCGTAAAATCACGGGTTTGCTGCGCAAGAGCCTGCTTCGAAAAGCAGCCACGCCGGCCCCATCCACCTCTTTTGCCCAGACCCCGGCCCACCGGGGCCCAACGTCATGTTGACCTTTCAGCAAATCATTCTGAAGCTGCAGTCCTACTGGGACGCCCAGGGCTGCGCGCTGTTGCAGCCCTACGACATGGAAGTGGGCGCAGGCACCTCGCACACCGCCACCTTCCTGCGCGCCCTGGGCCCCGAGCCCTGGAAGGCCGCCTACGTGCAGCCCAGCCGCCGCCCCAAGGACGGCCGCTATGGCGAGAACCCCAACCGCCTGCAGCACTACTACCAGTACCAGGTGGTGCTCAAGCCCGCCCCCAGCAACATCCTCGAGTTGTACCTGGGCAGCCTGGAGGCGCTGGGCTTCGATCTCAAGAAGAACGACATCCGTTTCGTCGAAGACGATTGGGAAAACCCCACCCTGGGCGCCTGGGGCCTGGGCTGGGAGGTCTGGCTCAATGGCATGGAGGTGACCCAGTTCACCTACTTCCAACAGGTGGGCGGCATTGATTGCAAACCCATCACCGGCGAGATCACCTACGGCCTGGAGCGCCTGGCCATGTACCTGCAGGGCGTGGACAACGTCTACAACCTCAAGTGGACCGACACCCTGAGCTACGGCGACGTTTACCACCAGAACGAGGTGGAACAGTCCACCTACAACTTCGAGCACAGCGATGCCGAGTTTTTGTTCACCGCCTTCGGTGCCCACGAAAAGCAGGCCAAGTACCTGATGGAGCAGCAACTGGCCCTGCCGGCCTACGAGCAGGTACTCAAAGCCGCCCACACCTTCAACCTGCTGGATGCCCGGGGCGCAATCTCGGTCACCGAGCGCGCCGCCTACATCGGCCGCATCCGCAACCTGGCCCGCGCCGTGGCCCAGGCTTATTACGAGAGCCGCGAGCGCCTGGGTTTCCCCATGGCCCCGCGCGAGTGGGTTGAACAGATGACCAAGAAGGCCGCCTGAGCGGGAGAACAAGACATCATGAGCCAACAAAATCTTCTGGTTGAACTGTTTGTCGAAGAGCTGCCCCCCAAGGCGCTCAAGAAGCTGGGCGAGGCCTTTGCCGGCGTGCTGGCCGAGCAACTCAAGGCCCAGGGCCTGGCCGCTGCCGACAGCGTGACCACCGCCTTTGCCTCGCCGCGTCGCCTGGCGGCGCACATCACCCACGTGGCGGCCAAGGCGGCCGACCGCGCCGTGCAGCAAAAGCTGATGCCGGTCAGCGTGGGCCTGGATGCTGCGGGCAACGCCACGCCGGCCTTGCTCAAGAAGCTGGCGGCCCTGGGCGCCGATGCGTCTGCCGTGGCTGGCCTCAAGCGTGCCCCCGACGGCAAAGCCGAAGCCCTGTTCTATGACAGCGTGGTCAACGGCGCCACGCTCGACGTCGGCCTGCAAAAAGCCCTGGAAGAGTCGCTGGCCAAGCTGCCGATCCCCAAGGTCATGACCTACCAGCTCGAGACCGATTGCGAACTGCCCGGCTGGAGCAGCGTGCACTTCGTGCGCCCGGCGCACGGCGTGATCGCCCTGCACGGCAGCAGCGTGGTGCCGCTCAAGGTACTGGGCCTGAAGTCGGGCAACACCACCCTGGGCCACCGCTTCGAGGCCGCCAAGCCGGTGGTCACCATCGAACATGCCGACGCCTACGCCGACACCCTGCGCCGCGATGGCGCCGTGATCGCCAGCTTTGCCGAGCGCCGCGCCGAGATCGTGCGTCAGCTGGCCGCGGCTGCCGACCAGGTGGGCCATGGCGTGCGCCCCATCGAAGACGAGGCCCTGCTCGATGAGGTGACCGCTCTGGTCGAGCGACCCAACGTGCTGATCTGCGCCTTCGAAACCCAGTTCCTGGGCGTGCCGCAGGAGTGCCTGATCCTGACCATGAAGGCCAATCAGAAGTACTTCCCGCTGCTGGACGCCGCCGGCAAGCTGACGCACCAGTTCCTGGTGGTCAGCAACATCAGCCCGGCCGATGCCAGTGCCGTGATCGGCGGCAACGAGCGCGTGGTGCGCCCGCGCCTGGCCGATGCCAAGTTCTTCTTCGATCAGGACCGCAAGAAGACCCTGGCCTCGCGCGTCGAAGGCCTGGGCAAGGTGGTCTACCACAACAAGCTGGGCACCCAGGGCGAGCGCGTCGAACGCGTGCGCGCCATTGCTCAGGCCATTGCCCAGGCGATCGCCGCCCAGTTGGGCGACGCCACCCTGGTGGCCCAGGCCGACCTGGCCGCACAGCTGGCCAAGACCGACCTGGTGACCGACATGGTGGGCGAGTTCCCTGAGCTGCAGGGCACCATGGGCCGTTACTACGCCCTCAACGATGGCCTGCCCGAGGCCGTGGCCGACGCCATCGAAGACCATTACAAGCCTCGCTTTGCTGGAGACACCCTGCCGCGCGGCACGGTCGGCGTGGTGGTGGCCCTGGCCGACAAGCTGGAAACCCTGACCGGCATGTTCGGCATCGGCAACCTGCCCACCGGCGACAAAGACCCGTTTGCGCTGCGCCGCCACGCCCTGGGCGTGGTGCGCCTGCTGATCGAGAACCAGCTGCCGCTGGCCCTGGGCACCCTGCTGCAAAGCGCCGTGCCTGCCTTTGGCGACAAGATCAGCGACGCCAGCGGCGCCCTGGCCGACTTCATCTACGACCGCCTGGCCGGCAGCCTGCGTGAGCAAGGCTTCAGTGCCCAAGAAGTTGATGCCGTGCTGGCGCTGCGCCCTGAGCGCCTGTCCGACGTGGCCCAGCGCCTGGAGGCTGTGCGTGCCTTTGCCAAGCTGCCCGAGGCCGCCGCCCTGGCCGCAGCCAACAAGCGCGTCAGCAACATCCTCAAGAAGGCCGGCGAGGTGGATGCCCACGTCAGCCCGGTGCTGCTCAAGGAAGCCGCCGAGCAGGCGCTGTTTGCCGCCCTGCAAGCCACGGCACCGCAGGCCAAGGCCCAGTTCGATGCCGGCGATTACACCGCTTCGCTGCAGACCCTGGCGGCCCTGCGCGCACCGGTCGATGCCTTCTTCGAAGGCGTGATGGTCAACGCCGAAGAGCTGGACCTGCGCCTGAACCGCCTGGGCCTGCTCAAGACCCTGCACGACGCCATGAACCGCGTGGCCGACCTGTCCCGCCTGGCCAGCTGAGCCCCAACGCCCTCTACAGGATGCTTCCCATGAAACTCGTCATTCTCGACCGCGATGGCACCATCAACGAAAGCAGCGACGACTTCGTGAAAAGCCCTGAGGAGTGGCTGCCCCTGCCCGGCGTGCTGGAGGCGATTGCCCGCCTCAACCACGCGGGCTTCCAGGTGGTGGTGGTGTCCAACCAGGCGGGCCTGGGGCGCGGCCTGTTCGACATGGCCCAGGTCAATGCCATGCACGCCAAGATGCACAAGCTGTTGGCCGCTGCTGGCGGGCGCGTCGAGGCGGTGTTCTTCTGCCCGCACGCACCCGATGAGGAGTGCCGTTGCCGCATGCCTTCACCGGGGCTGTTCGAGCAGATTGCCGAACGCTACGGCATCAGCCTGCAGGGCGTGCCCATGGCGGGTGACAGCCTGCGTGACCTGCAGGCCGGGCATGCCGCCGGCTGCGAGCCGCACCTGGTGCTCACCGGCCTGGGCGCCGAGTGGCGCGACCGGCCCTTGCCTGACACCTTTCCGCCGGGCACCCGTGTGCATGCCGACGTGGGCGCCTTTGCCGACCACCTGATCGCACGCGACGCCGAGCGCCAGCGCGCCGCGGCCTGAGTGGGGGCGCTGTCTCTGGCGCCTTCACCGAGATCCATCGTCCTTCATTTTCGAGAAGACCCCACCCATGTCCCTGCTGCGCTCCATCCTGCACACCCTGTGGATGCTGGTCACCGTGATCCCCTGGGCCCTGATCATGCTGGTGGCCTCGCTGTGGCGCCGCGGCACCCCGCTGTGGTGGATGGCGGTGCGCTGGCTGGGCTGGGCCGTGTCGGGGGCCCGCGTGCTGATGGGCATCGAGGTGCGGGTGAGCGGGCGCGAGAACCTGCCGCTGGGCGAGACCAGCCCGGCCATTTTGCTGGTCAAGCACCAGTCGACCTTCGAGACCTTTCTGATGCCCACGCTGATGCCGCACCCGCTGGCCTATGTGTTCAAGAAAGAGCTGCTGTACGTGCCTTTCTTCGGCTGGGCCATGGGCCGGCTCGACATGATCCACATTGACCGCAGCCAGCGTGCCCAGGCCTTCAACAAGGTGGTGGCGCAGGGCAAGCGCCTGCTGGCCCAGGGCATCTGGATCATCATGTTCCCCGAGGGCACGCGCACACCCCGCGGCCAGAAAGGCCAGTACAAGAGCGGCGGCACCCGCCTGGCCATCGAGACCGGCGCCCCGGTGATCCCGATTGCCGTCACCTCGGCCAAATGCTGGCCGCGCAAGGCCTTCATCAAACACCCCGGCGTGGTGGATGTGTCGATCGGCAAGCCCATCCCCTCGGCCGGGCGCCAGCCCGACGAGCTGATGCGCGAGGTGGAGGCCTGGATCGAAGCCGAGATGCGCCGCCTCGACCCCGAGGCTTACCCGCCCGTCCAGGGTTGAGCTCGCGCGTGTCAGGGGCCATGAACCGACTGCTGCAGTTCACGCTCGACCTGTTCGAGCGCGACCCGGCGCCGGCCGCCGCCCCTGAACCGACGAAGCGCCGGGCCGCCCCACCGCGCAGGCCCAAGGCGGCGCTGACGCCCGACCCTCAGCTGTTTGAGCCGCCGCGCCCGAAGGCGACCACCCCAGGTCCGGTTGGTCCGCCGGCCGCGCCGCTGACCGAGGTGATCGCTCCCATGAGTTTTCGCCACCCGCAGGCCAACCGCGAGCTGCAGTTGCAAGGCACCTGGGTGGCCTACCGCTTCGAGCGGGCGCGCCGGCGCAGCATCGGCTTTGTCGTTGGGCCCGAGGGCCTGGTGGTGCGGGCGCCGCGCTGGGTGCCTCAGGCCGAGGTGGATGCCGCGTTGCGCACCAAGAGTGCCTGGATCGTGCGCAAGCTCGACGAGGCCCGTGAGCGCCAGACCCGCCAGGCCGAGGCCAGCGTGGCCTGGGCCGACGGGGCCGAGCTGCCTTTTCTGGGCGAGCCCCTGCGCGTGCGCCTGCAGCCGGGCGCACTGGCCGGCGGGCGGCTGCACAGCCTGCCCCCTGAGGCGGCGGCCGAGCAGGGCGTGCGCCACCTGCTGAGCCTGGGCCTGCCGCCGCAAGCCGAGGCCAGCCAGATCAAGGATGCGGTGCAGGCCTGCCTGATGCGCGAGGCCAAGGCCTTGTTCGCCCAGCGGCTTGACCACTACGCCCCCCAACTGGGCGTGCAATGGAAAAAGCTGGCCCTGAGCAATGCCAGCACCCGCTGGGGCAGTGCCCGCATCGATGGCAGCATCCGACTCAACTGGCGGCTGATCCATTTCAGCCTGCCCGTGATCGACTACGTGGTGGTGCACGAGCTGGCCCACCTGCGCGTGATGGACCACAGCCCGCGCTTCTGGGACACGGTGGCCGCCGTGGTGCCCGACCACGCCGAACGCCGACAGCAACTGCGCCTGGGCGCCTTGCCCCGCTGGTGAGGGTGGGCGCAGCGCCCGCTCCTGCACCCCAAGCTGCCTTGCGTGACAATGGCGGCCCCCAGCTTGAGCCCACAGGAGACACCCGACCATGATTCAAGGACTGACACTTTTGTTTCTGATGCAGCTGCTGGGCGAAGGCCTGGTGTTCTGGCTGCACCTGCCCTTGCCGGGGCCCTTGATGGGCATGCTGATCCTGGCCGGTTGGCTGGTGTGGCGGGGCGCCGTGCCTGAGGGGCTGCGCCAGGCCTCAGGGGGGCTGCTGCAACACCTGATGCTGCTGTTCATCCCGGCGGTGGCCGGCGTGATGATGCACTTTGGCCGCGTCGCCCACGAGTGGTTGCCGTTTCTGGCGGCGGGCATTGGCGGGGCGGCGGTGACCCTGGTGGTGACGGCGTTGACGTTGCGGTGGATGCTGCGGCGCAGCGGCCAGCCTCTGACGGATGACGTTCCCGAGGAGGCTGCATGAACCCCGGTGGCCTGTTCGAGATCTGGGTCTTTCTGGGGCGTTCGCCGCTGCTGTGGCTGGCCCTGACTTTGTTGGCCTACCTGGGGGCGGTGGCGCTCTACCGGCGTTCGGGGCACAAGCCTTGGTTGATCCCGGTGCTGACCTCGGTGAGCCTGGTGATTGCCGTTCTGTGGGCCACCGGCACGCCTTACCCCACCTATTTTGAAGGCGCCAAGTTCGTCCACTTTCTGATTGGCCCGGCCACGGTGGCGCTGGCGGTGCCCTTGTTCGGTCAGTTCGAGCGGCTCAAGCGCATCTGGCGGCCCGTGGCGGTGGCGCTGCTGGCAGGCTCGGTCACGGCGATGGTGTCGGCCGTGGCGATCGCGTGGGCACTGGGGGGCTCGCGCGAGACCTTGCTGTCATTGATGCCAAAATCGGCCACCATGCCGATTGCCATGGCGCTGGCCGAACGATGGGGCGGCTTGCCCTCGCTGGCGGCGGTTGCCGTGGCGGTGACTGGTATCAGCGGAGCCATCATGGCCCGTCCGCTGCTGAACTGGATTGGGGTTCATGACCCTGCGGTGAGAGGGTTTGCCGTGGGCATCTCGGCCCACGCCATCGGCACCGCCCGGGCCTTGCAAGTGCATGAAACCGCCGGGGCGTTTTCCGCCCTGGCCATGGGGCTCAACGGGGTGGCTACAGCGGTGCTGATGCCTCTGCTGGTGGCCTTGTGGCAGGCCACGCCGTGGTGGTGAACTTTTTTTGATTCCGGGTATCTGCCCGTTTTTTTTGTCGACCCAACTGAGAATCGTCATGAAACTGACCCGAACCTTGATCGCTCGTGCCGTGGGGGCTTCTCTCGTTCTGACTTTGGCCGCCTGTGCCGGCCCTGCTGCCAATGGCGTGCCCGGCGCCTTGAACACCAACTCGATCGCGGCCATTGTCGCCAGCCCGGATCGCTCGGCCGCAGACCGGAAACTGGACGCGGTGCGTCAACCTGAAAAACTGCTGGCATTCATCGGTGTGCGTCCCGGCATGCAGGTGCTGGATTTGAATGCCGGGGGCGGCTACACCAGCGAGTTGCTGGCGCGCAGCGTCGGCGCCACCGGGCGGGTCTATGGTCAAAGTGCGGTGCCACCTGCAAATGCCAAGGACGCTGCTTCACAGACTGACACGGTTGGCTTCAGGGCCGGGCCAGAACCGGCCCGTACGCGCTCTTTTGCTGCCTTGCTGCAGCGAGCTCGCCAGTCCCAACTGGGCACGCTGGAGCCCGTGGTGCTGCCTTTTGAATCCCCGGTTCCCGATGCGGCCACCCGCAAGGGGCTGGATCTGGTGACCTTCATGTTCAATTACCACGACCTGGGGCACTGGGGCGTGGACCGCGCCAGCCTCAATCAGGCGGTTTTTGCCGGTTTGAAGCCGGGTGGTGTCTATGTGATTGCCGATCACGCCGGGCGTGTCGGCACCGGCATCACGGAGTCGAACACGCTGCACCGCGTCGAAGAAGCCCTGGTTCGCCAGGAGGTCGAGGCGGCGGGCTTCCGTTTCGTGGCTGCCAGCGAGATCTACCGCAACCCGGCCGACCCCCGTGACCAGAAATCGGCCGCTGACGGGCAACGCACCGACGGCTTCCTGCTGAAGTTCGTCAAGCCCTGAGCGCTGTTGCCGCGCCCGGGCTGATCTGGCTCACCCCCGGGCGTGGGTCACGCCACCGTCCACCGTGAGTGTGTGGCCGACCACGTAGTCGCCAGCACGCGACGCCAGGTAGATCGCCGCAGCGGCCATGTCCTCGTCGCTGCCGATGCGGCGTGCCGGAATGCGGGCCGAGACCTCCTCGCCGTGGTCGCGGGCGTCGCGGTTCATCTCGGAGGCGAAGGCCCCGGGGGCGATGGCATTGACCACGATGTTGTCCTCGATCAGGCGCAGGGCCATGCGGCGGGTCAGGTGGATCAGGCCCGACTTGCTGGCGGCGTACGAATAGGTCTCCAGCGGGTTGACCGAGATGCCGTCGATCGAGGCGATGTTGATCACCTTGGCCGCGCGCTGCTGTGCTGCCTGGCGCAGCAGCGGGGCCAGAGCCTGGGTCAGGAAGAAGGGGGCCTTCAAGTTCAGGTCGACCACCTTGTCCCAGCCACTTTCGGGGAACTCGTCAAACGGAGCCCCCCAGGCGGCACCGGCGTTGTTCACCAGGATGTCGAGCGAGCTCTCGTGCTGGCCGTAGGCCGCTGCCAGGGCCTTGGCACCTTCGACGCTGGACACATCGGCAGGCAGCGACACACAGTGGCCGCCCTGTGCCAGCTCGGCGGCGGTGGCGTCGCAGGCCGCGGCCTTGCGTGCCGAGATGTAGACGCGTGCCCCCTGGGCGATGAAGCCGGCCGCAATCATGCGGCCGATGCCGCGTGAGCCGCCGGTGATGAGGGCGGTGCGGCCTTTGAGCGAGAAGAGTTCGCTGGTGTTCATGGTGTTGTCTCCTGTTTGTTGGGTTTCAGAAAGTCTCAGCCGAAATGGCGCTGCTGGCTCATGGCGCCCAGGCGGGCGGTGATTTCTTCAAAGCCGCGCAGGGTGTCGTCGATGATCTGCTGGGCGGTCTGGATGCCCTCGATCAAGCCCACGCTCTGGCCGGCCAGGGCCGGGGCGGCTTCCATGTCGCCGCCGAAGTACACCTGTTGCAAACCTTTGAAGGTATCGGCCGGCATCAGGCCCTCGTCGTGGATCACCCGGGTGCGCTCGGATTTGAGCGCGCGGATGCAGGGCGAGGCCTTTTTGTTCAGCACCCAAGTGCCGGTTTCGCGGGCCTGCACGATGGCGTTCTTGTAGTTGTCGTGTACCGGGCTCTCGGCGCAGCAGACAAAGCGGGTGCCCATCTGGATGGCTTCGGCGCCCAGCGCAAACGCAGCGGCCATGCCGCGCCCGTCAACGATGCCGCCAGCGGCGATCAAAGGCACATCGACGCGGGCCCGGATGGCCTGCAGCAACACCAGGGTCGATACCTCTTCGGGGTTCTTGAAGCCGCCGCCCTCGGAGCCTTCCACCACCAGCCCGTCGACACCGGCATCCACGCATTTGAGGGCGGTGTCCAGGGTGGGCACCGCGTGGTAGACCGTGATGCCGGCGCTCTTCAGCGGCGCGATGAACTTGGCCGGGCTGCCCGCCGAGGTGGTGACAAAGCGCACCCCGCTGTCGCACACGAAGCGCAGCATGGCGTCGTCCTGCAGAAAGCGGATCGGCAGGTTGACGCCAAAGGGCAGGCCCAGGGCCAGCATCTGCCGGATCTCCTGCTGGCAGTTGGCGGTTTCGCCGGATGAGGTTTCGATCACCCCCAGCCCACCGGCGCGCGACACGGCCGAGGCCAGCGGGGTGCGGGCGATCCAGCCCATGGGGGCCTGGACGATGGGGTAGCGGGCGCCAGTGTGGGCCAGCACGCGGTTGCGACCGGGCGTGAAAGCAGTGCTCATGGGGTGGGCTGGTGCAAGTGGGACATGGGCACGCAGCGTAGCGGCGCTGCTGCGGCCTGTCGGTCACCTGCGGGTCAGCCCGGGTGGCTGCCCTCCATCACCCCCGCCGGCGGATCAGCGCAGCCAGCGCCGCGCCACGGCCATGCCGGCCAGCATGGCGGCCACAAAGGCCGCGGTGTCCAGCCCGCCGCTGAGCAGCGTGCTCAGGGCCGGCCCCGGGCAATAGCCCGCCAGCCCCCAGCCGATGCCGAACAGCGCCGCCCCCAGCAACAGCCGGGTATCGATGTCCTGCCGTGTGGGCAATTGAAAACGTTGGGCGAACCAGGGGTGACGTTCCGGGTGGGCCGGGTTGGGCGGCGTGATGGCAAAGCCGATCAGCGTGACCAGCAAGGCGCCGCCCATCACAAAGGCCAGGCTCGGGTCCCATTGGCCGCTGGCGATGCCGCCCAGGTTCAGAAAACCGATCACCTTGGCGGGCTGGGTCATGCCCGATACGGCCAGGCCGGTGGCAAACAGCAGGCCGGCAGCCGCCGCCGACAGCAGGGCCGGCAGGCGAGAAAGCGCGGGGTCGCTGGGGGTGGTCGTGGTGGTCGTGGCGTTGGCGTTCATGTGAGTCGCTTTTCGGTCGGTGCGGGCCTCAGGCCTGAAACAGCTTCAGCAAGGCCACCGTGGCCATGCCCGAGCCCATGAAGGTGGCCGTGGCCGCCAGCGAGCGCACCGAGCGGCGGCCCAGCCCGCACACCCCATGGCCACTGGTGCAACCTGAACCCATCACGGTGCCCAGGCCCACCAGAAACCCTGCGCCCAGCAGCAGGGGCAAGGGGCGCAGCGGGGTGGTGGGGGTGTGCAGCAGTTGGGCAAACAGGGCGCCTCCCAGGATCAGCCCAGCCAGGAAGGCGGCCTGCCAGGCGCGCTCCGAGGTCGGGCCTCGCCCGGGCAGCAGGGCCGCCGCGATCCCGCTGATCCCGGCGACGCGGCCCAGCGAAACCAGAAGCCACCAACTGGCGAGTCCGATCATCAGGCCGCCCAGGGCCGATTGGAGGTAGGGGTGCAGTGCAAACATGGCGATGATTCTGGCAATGAAATCTTGTTCCCATATACCCGGCAGAGTATATTTTCGAGCTTGTCCCCGGCGCGCCTTCGGCGTTTTTGACCATGTCCTCTTCACCGTCCCTGGCCGATGCGGCCCACAAGAAAGCGCTGCAAACCCGGTTGGCGCGTGTCGAAGGCCAGTTGCGCGGCGTGCAACGCCTGATCGACGAAGACGTGGACTGCGAGCAGATCGCCCAGCAGCTGGCGGCAGCGCGCAAGGCGCTCGACAAGTCATTCTTTCACATGGTGGCCTGCATGATCGAGCAGGGCCGTGTGCCCCCCGATCAGATCGGCCGCCTGCTGGCCAAGTTTGCCTGAGGGCCCTTGCGCCGCGTCCTTCCTCTCGCCCCTTCTTTTTGATCCAGTCCGTCTGTTTGCCACAAGGAACCGACATGCAACCCATCCAGTTGTTCGATACCGCCTCCAGCACCTACACCTACCTGCTGGCCGACCCAGTGACCCGCGAGGCCGTGATCATCGACCCGGTCGAAGAGCAGCTGGAGCGCGATCTGCAGGTCTTGCGCGAGCAGGGCGTCAGCCTGCGCTGGATCATCGAAACCCATGCCCATGCCGACCACATCACCAGCGCGGCGGCCCTGGCCGAGCACACCGGTGCGCACACCGTGGCACCGCAGGGCTGTGGCGTGGGCACGGCGGCCACCCAGCTCAGCGATGGCCAGACCTTGGCCTTTGGTGGTGAAAGCCTGCTGGCCCTGCACACCCCGGGCCACACCGCCGGCAGCATGAGCTATGTGTGGCGTGACCATGTCTTCACAGGCGACACGCTGTTGATCAATGGCTGCGGCCGCACCGATTTTCAGTCGGGCAGCGCCGAGGCCCTGTACCGCAGCCTGACCGAGGTGCTGTTTCGCCTGCCTGACGCCACCACCGTGTGGCCAGGCCACGACTACCAGGGCCGCACCCGGTCCAGCATCGGCATTGAAAAGGCCAGCAACGCGCGCGTCGCGGGCCGCAGCCAGGCCGAGTTCGTGGCGGTGATGGAGGCCTTGCAACTGCCCAAGCCCCGCCGCATCGACGAGGCCGTACCGGCCAACCTCAGCTCCGGCCTGCGGCACGATGCCGGCGGCACCCCGGTGGGCGAGGTGCGTGTGGCCTCCGGTTATGCGGGCGATGTCTCGCCGCTGCTGGCCTGGCAATGGGTGCAGTCGGGTGAGGCGGTGCTGGTGGATGTGCGCACCGACGCCGAGCGCGAGTGGGTGGGCTTTGTGCCTGGCGCCACCGGGCTGGCCTGGAAGCAATGGCCCGGCATGGCCATGAACCCGGGCTTTGACGAGGGGGTGGTGGCGGCCGCCGCCGGGCGCAAAGTGGTCTTGCTGTGCCGCAGCGGTGTGCGTTCGGTGGCTGCCGCCAAACGAGCCACGGAGCTGGGGCTGCAGGCCTACAACATCCTCGAAGGCTTTGAAGGCGATCCTGATCAACACGGCCAGCGTGGCCGCAAGGGTGGCTGGCGCTTTCGCGGCCTGCCCTGGCGCCAGGGCTGAATATAGGGCCCCCACGCTCCCTCACTGCGTGTGGTCGCTGCCCCCCGCGGGGGCCGCAGTCCGCCTTGGGGCGGCCCGGCGGCGGCCTGATGTTGTCCCCAGGCTCCCTCACTGCGTGTGGTCGCTGCCCTCGAGGGGGCTTCAGCGCCCCATGTCGGGTAGCCGCACCGGCCCGGTCTGGCGCAGCCGCCACAGGTAGCGGTACAGCGTCGGCGTGGTCCACAGCCGCCACAGGCTGCGCAGGTGCAGGCTCACGTAGCGCCACTGGCGGTGGCTGGTGCGCTGGGCGTGGTGCGTCATGCGCACGTCGGCGCGCTTCAACTCGAGCCCGGCCAGTTGCACGCGCAGGCAGAAGTCCACGTCTTCGCAGTACAGAAAATACCCTTCGTCAAAGCCGCCCAACTGCTGCCATACCTCGCGGCGCAGCACCCAGCAGGCCGCGTTGGCCCAGTCGCGCCGCGGCACGGGCGGGCGGTGGGTGTAGCGCTTGAGCGGGGACAGCGGGGTGGGCACTTCGCGTTCACTGTCCTGCACCGTGCCGTCGAGGTTGAGCAGCACGGGGTAGGCCAGGCCTGCATCGGGCGGGGCGGCCAGTTCGACGAGGCGTGGCCAAAGATTGTCGGGCAGGTGGTCCAGATCCGGGTTCATCACGCCAAAGTACGGCGTACTGCAGTGCTGGAAGGCCTGGTTGTGGTTGGCGCCGAAGCCTTTCGGTCGGGGGTTGCTGATTTCGCTGACGCAGAAGGGCCAGTCGGGCGAGATCTTCAGGCCAGGTCCTGGCAGATTGTGAGTCACGATCAGATGTCGCAGATTGGTAGGCCCTTGGGCGGCCAACCCGTCCAGCAACACTTGCAAGCACTCGGCATGGCCGTGGCTGACCACCGAAAGCGTCAAATCCTGCTCACCCCGGCTCAGGGAATCCGGCCCGCTGTCCCTGTTTGTCATTTAGATGAAGTGATACCAACGCTGCATGGCGTGCATGTTAACTGTTCGGCTGGGGTGTAACGGCGCCTGCTGCAGCCGGGCGGCTGGGTGATTTGGTGCAAAATTGCGTGCTGGCGTGCGGTATCTGGCTCCGTGCTCAGGCCTCCGCTCCCGTTCCAGACGCCCGACGGGTGTCGCCTCACCGCTTTCATCCCCACATGAGCACTGAATCCTTGTCTATCGTTGAACCTGTCCTGACGCAGGATGAGCCGCGCCCCCGGCTCGGCGACGTGTTGGTTCAGGCTGGCAAGCTGAGTCCACGGGACCTGGAGCGCGCCCTGTCGGCCCAGCAGGAGCTGGGGGACATGCTGGGGCGGGTGCTGGTTCAGCTGGGGCTGGTCTCGGAGCAGGACGTGTTGCATGCTCTGGCCAAGCAACTGAGCCTGCCGGTGGTTGGATCTGATCAGTTTCCTGAGTTTCCGCTTGAGGTGCCTGGCCTGCTGCCGGCCTACCTGTCGGCCAACCAGGTGCTGCCCATCCGGCTGCAAGACGATCGGCTTGACGTGGCGATGGCGGTGCCCCAAGACCGCTACGTGCTCAAGGCCCTGCACCTGGCCACCGGCCTGAAGGTTCAGCCCCATCTTTGCCTGGAAAGCGATATCGAAAAGGCCTGGGCGCAGCCTGTCGAGGCCGAACCCGAAGACGACACCTCCGGCTTTGATGAGGACAGCCTGGGCGGCGACTTTGTCGAGCACCTCAAAGACCTGGCCAGCGAAGCCCCTGTGATCAGGCTGGTCAACAGCATCATCAGCCGGGTGATCGAGTTGCGCGCCTCGGACATCCACCTCGAGCCGTTTGACGATGGCCTGCATGTGCGCTACCGGGTGGATGGCGTGATCCACGCCGGCGACGTGGTCCAGCCCAAGCTGAGCGCGGCTGTGAACTCACGCGTCAAGTTGCTGGCCCACCTCGATATCGCCGAGCGTCGCCTGCCGCAGGATGGACGGATCAAAACCCGCGTCAAGGGGCGCGAGCTGGATCTGCGGGTGTCCACGGTGCCCACGGTGCATGGCGAAAGCGTGGTCATGCGGGTTCTGGACCGCGCCAGCGTGCGTTTCAGCCTCGAAAGCATGGGCTTTGCCAGCGACACCCTGGGGCGTTTCAACACCCTTTTGGCCAAGCCCCACGGCATCTTGCTGGTTACGGGGCCGACCGGTTCGGGCAAGACCACGACGCTGTACGCGGCCTTGTCCAAGCTGGATTCGACCACCCAGAAGATCATCACGGTGGAAGACCCGGTGGAGTACCAGCTGGAGGGCATCAACCAGATCCAGGTGCACCCCCAGATCAACCTGACCTTTGCCAGCGCCCTGCGCTCCATCCTTCGGCAAGACCCCGACATCATCATGATCGGCGAAATGCGCGACGGTGAAACCGCCCAGATCGCGGTGCAATCCGCGCTCACGGGCCACCTGGTGCTCTCCACGCTGCACACCAACACAGCCGCAGGCGCTGTGATCCGGCTCAAGGACATGGGGGTGGAGGGGTATCTGATCACCTCTTCGGTCAATGGGGTGCTGGCGCAGCGCCTGGTTCGGGCTCTGTGCAGCCACTGCAAGCAGGCCGAGGCGCCGTCATCCGAGGTGCTGTCCAGCACGGGGTTGCATCGTTTTCTGCCGCCAGGGCAGCCCATCTACAAAGCCGTGGGTTGCGATCACTGCCGGGGCACGGGTTACCAGGGGCGCACCGGCATCCATGAATTGCTGGTGCTCGATGAAGCCATGCGGCGTGCCATTGTGGCGGGCGACGATGCCAGCCGCCTGCACAGCCTGGCCTGCCAGTCGGGCATGCTGACGTTGTACGAAGATGGCTTGCGCAAGGTGGCCGCTGGTGTGACCAGCCTTGATGAGTTGCTGCGCGTGACGGAGGACCAGGGCGATGCCTGAGTTCTTTTGGCGCGCGGTGGATGCGCAGGGCCAGGTGCAAGAGGGGCGCCACGAGGCAGCCTCGGTGCCAGCCACCCAAAAATGGCTGCGCAGCCGCCACCTGACGCCGCTCGAAATCCGCGAGCCCCAGTCCAGCGATGCGCAGGGTCGCGAGGTCGACAAGGCCTCGGGCTTGGCCGCACTGGCCAAAGGCGGCGGGCGCCGTGTCGGCAAAGGCCCGGTGACACAGGCCGATGTGCTGCTGCTGACCTCTGAACTTTCGATCATGTTGCGCGCAGGCCTGGCGTTGGACAACGCACTGCGGGTGTTGATTGGCATGAGCCACAAGCCCTCGGTGGCTGCGTTGACCCAGAGCACACTGGAGGACGTCAAAGGCGGCACTCCTTTCAGCAAGGCCTTGGGCAAGCACCGCGCCTTGTTCGGCGACTTCTACATCAACATGATCCGCTCGGGCGAGGTCAGCGGCCAGCTCAGCTCGGTGATGGATCGCCTCGTCGAACACATGGAGCGCCTGCGTGCGCTGCGTGAGAACGTGGTGTCCGCCACCATCTACCCGGCCATCTTGCTGGGCGTGGCGGTGTTGTCCTTGATTGCCATGCTCGGCTTTGTGGTGCCGCAGTTCGAGAAACTGTTCAACGACATGGGCGATGCCCTGCCGTTGCCCACCCGCCTGGTGATGGGGCTGGGGCACGCGTTCACCAGCTATGGCTTGGTGATTGGCGCGGTGGCCTTTTTTGTCGGCACCGGCGCCTGGCGTTGGTTCAAGTCGCCTGTCGGACGCAGTTGGTGGCAGCACAAGGTGTTGCGCCTGCCTTTGTTGGGGCGGCTGACCCTCAAATATGAATTGACCCTGTTCTCGCGTTCGCTGGGCACCTTGTTGGGCAATGGCGTGCCGTTGTTGACGGCCCTTCGCATTGCCACAGACACCGTGACCAACGATGTGCTGAGGGGCGCCTTGTCCGGCGTGGGGCCCATGGTCAAGGAAGGCAGCAAAATGGTGGATGCCATTTCTGCCACCGGAATTTTTGAACCCTTGGCGATCAACTTGATCCGAGTGGGGGAAGAGACGGGGCGCATCGGGCCCATGATGCTGGAGTTGGCCAATATCCTGAACCGGGATGTCGAGGTGGGGATCAAGCGTGGTTTGACCCTGCTGGAGCCTCTGTTGATCATCGTGCTGGGCCTCATGATCGCATCGATCATTGTGTCGATCCTGCTGGGCATCCTGTCCATCAATGATCTGGCTGTTTGAGTTGTTACTTTAAGGATTTGATATGTTGAGCTTTCGCCAGCGCCGCGCAAACGGTCGTGCCCGTGGCTTCACCCTGATTGAATTGCTGGTCGTGCTGGCCATCCTGACTTTGCTGGCCGGCCTGGTGGGGCCTCGGGTGCTGAGCCAGCTCGGTGGTGCCAAGTCCAAGACCGCGGGCGTGCAGATTGCCGACCTCGAAAAATCGCTGGAGCTTTACAAGCTGGATGTGGGCCGCTTCCCGACCACTGAAGAGGGCTTGAACGCCCTGGTGGCCAAGCCAGCCTCGGCCAATGGCTGGAACGGCCCCTACCTGAAGGGCGGCGTGCCCAACGACCCCTGGGGCAAGGCCTACAAGTACACCCTGAATGGCGGCAATGTCGAACTCCTGTCCTACGGGGCCGATGGCGCTGCGGGTGGTGACGGCGAGAACGCCGACATCGTGAACGCCAAGTAAATCCAGCGCGCATGAACCGGTCCCGGCGCTTCCATGCTGCCCGCGAGCGGGGCTTCACCCTGATCGAGTTGCTGGTGGTGTTCGCCATCCTGGGCTTGTTGATGGCGGTGGTGCCCATTGCGCTGGGCAAGATGCGGGAGGGCGCTGAATACCGGAGTGTGCTGCGCGAAATGGTGTCGGAGATGCGCGCCGCCCGCAACCGCGCTCAACTGCAAGGGGCCGAGACTCGATTCCGGGTTGATCTGGAGCGGCGGTTGTTTGGGGTGGATGATGCCCCAGCCAAGCCCTTTCCGGCTTCGGTCGCGGTGAGGGCGACTGTGGCGGGCATGGAGTTGGGCAACTCTGGCGCCGCGGCGATCCGCTTTCTGCCCGATGGTGGCGCTACCGGAGGCAGCATTGATGTGTTTCGCCCCTCCGGCAGCGGGACGCGCTTGCGCATCGACTGGATGTCGGGTCGAGTCAGTTCGGAACCCATCGAGCAATGAGGTCCGGTCTGCACCCCCGGCGTGCTCTGGCGCGCGGGTTCTCCCTGCTGGAACTGTTGGTTGCCATGGCGATTCTCGGCATGTCCTTGGGCCTGATCTACCGGGCCAGCGGCAGTGCGGCCCGGGGCATGGCCTCGGTGGAGATGCAGTCGCGTGCGACGGCCGAGCTTGAGTCTCTGCTGGCCTGGCACGACACCGTGCCTGAAGGTGGTTGGCACGACGCAGGTCGGCGTGGCGGCTTTGATTGGCGCATCGATTCGGCGCCTTGGGCAGGCTCGCTCAACGATTCACGCACGGTGCCCCTGCATGAGGTGCAGTACAGCGTGAGCTGGTTCAATGGCGACCGGGTGCAAAGCCTGCAGGTCACCACCTTACTGCCCCAGGCCTTGCCGCTGGCGGGGCAGGTGCGCTGACATGGGGCGCCCAAGCCAAGCCTTGCGGGCCGCGGGCTTCACCCTGGTGGAGCTGCTGGTGGCCATGTCGCTCATGTCGCTGATCCTGCTGGCCATGAGTTCGGCCTTGCACACCATGGGCCAGACCGAGTCGCGCATCGACGAGCGATCCACCCGCCTGGATGACTTTCGATCCGCCACGGCCTTCATCCGGTCCACGTTGGGCCGGGTGTCGCTGCGGCTGCGCCCGGGGGCGGGTTCGGCCGATCAAAGCAACTACTTGTTTGAGGGGCGCAACGAAGGCATCGCCTGGGTGGGTACCATGCCTGCGCGCTATGGCGCGGGTGGGCGGCACTTCTTCCGCCTCATGGCCGAGCCCTCGGGGCAGGGCCATGCCCTGGTGTTGCGTTACACGCCATGGATCGGTGCTGCAGGCTTTCCGGATTGGACGCAGGTGGATGGCAGGGTGCTGGTGGGCGATGTGACGGCTTGGAGCGTTGAGTATGAGGACCCGCGTGTTGCGCCTGGCAGCTGGCTGCCCGAATGGTCCATGGCCATGGGCAATACCAACCAGGACCGGCGCGGCCGCCTGCCCTCGCGGGTGCGCCTGCTGATCCAGGTGGCCGGCAGCGACTGGCCTGAGCTCGTGATCCCTCTACGTCAACTGCCCTCCCAGGTGGGGGGGAGTAGCGGTGGCTTCGCCGTCGGAGGCAGTGAAGAATGAAATCGCAGCACACCCTTGTGCATCGGGCTTGCTCCCGGGCTCAGGCACGACACGCGGGGATCGCCCTGGTGGGCGTGCTGTGGATGGTTGCGGCCTTGAGCCTGATTGTGGCGGGCATGGTGAAAGTCACCCGACAGGACGCTCGCACCGTCTCGGCCAGCAAGCAAGGTGTGTTTGCCGAGGCCTACGGTCAGGCTGCGATCGTGCAAACCGTGCAACGCATGCAGACCGACCCCAGCCAATACGTGCGTTACACCCAGTTCACGACCCAATACCAGGGAGCACCGATCCAGGTGGCGGTGGTGCCGCTCAATGGCCTGATCAACCTCAACGGGGCGCCCGCGGGCCTGTTGTCCAAGTTGTTTCGGGTGGCTGGCGGCTTGCCTGCCCCCACGGCCGATGCCCTGGCCCAGCAAGTGGTGACCTTGCGCGACCGGCCCGACGCAAAGGGCATTGCTGTGGGCTTTGATGCGGTGGAAGACCTGTTACAGGTGCCGGGGGTCGACTACGACCTCTATGCTAATATCGCCCGCCTCCTGGTCGTGGGCCGGCGCACTGTGGCCCGTGTGAACGCTTTGGCGGCCACTCCCGAGGTGCTGGTGGTGCTGGCAGGCGGCGATGCTGCGGTAGCCAATCAGATCGTGCAGGCCAGGCAAGTTGCCGGTTCGGCCCCCGATACGACGCGGCTGGATGCCTCTTTTGTGGACAACAGTTCGGGGTCGCGCTACCGGCTGATCGCCAGCCTGTCGTTGGATGCGGGGCGTCGTTGGTATGTTTCTCGGGACATTGACCTCAATCGAAACGCCCCGGACGGCCAGCCCTGGCGCATTTTTGGGGCCGATCGTCGGGTTGCCTCCACGCCATGAAACTTTTTATTTTCCTGAATGGTGTCCATGGTCACGACCAACACTGATTTGCGTCTGTTCGGTCTCGACTTGCGAAAGTTGGGCGCAGAGCTCGCGCGCCCCTGGCAAGGTTTGCTGGATCGGCCGGCCCTGCGCTGGCTGACCCCGTTGCTGCCGGTTCGGCTGATCCGTGCCGACCGCAGCGAATGGGTTCTGCGTGGTGAGTTGCTACAGCCGGTGGCCGAATGTTCGGCCAAGGTTCGGGCTGCTGCCAGCCGTGCCACTGCGGTCGAACTGCCTGAAGACAGCGTGCTGTTTCGCGAACTGGTGCTGCCCATGCTGGCCGAGGCCGACTTGGCTCGCGCTGTGGCGCTCGAAGTGGCGGCCGCCAGCCCCTTTTTGCCGGACGACACGGTGCATGGTTTTGCGGTGCTGTCGCGCCAAGGCCAGAGCCAGCGGGTGGCCCTGGCCCTGAGTTCGCGGGCCTCGGTTGCCCGTTACCTTGATGAAGTGATGGCCGCGCCCGGCCAGCCAGCCGAGTCATCCCGACCGGCCCCCGAGGTCTGGGTGTCTTTGAGTGCTACCGCCTTGCAACCAGGCCCCTTCATCACGCTGGCTGGCTTTGGTGAGGCCAACCGCCTGCGCCGCCAGCAGCGCGGGCGCAACCTGCGTGTGGGCTTGGTCCTGCTGGCTTTGTTCTGGCTGGTGCCGGCGCTCACCGCGTCAAGCCTGCAGCTGAGCCATCGTGCACGGCTGGCCGAGGCCCAGTTCGCCATCCTGAGCAAAAAGGCGGCCCCGGCTGTGGCGCAGCGCACTGAGCTGGTCACGCAGCTGGATGGTCTCAAAGACCTGAACGAGATCCTGCAAGAGCGCGTTGAGCCCCTGCGCGTGATTGCCTTGATGACCGAAACCCTGCCCGACGATACTTGGCTGCAGTCATTGCAGATCCAAGGGACAAAAATCACCCTGCAGGGGTTGACCCCAAGTGCGGCTGCGTTGATGCAAAAACTCAGCACCGAGCCGCTCTTCAAGGATGTCAAAGCCCCTTCGGCTGCTGTGCGTCAGCCTGGCGCTGCCAAAGAGGCTTTCAACATCGAATTCACACTCGACACCAAGGCCATGCGTGCCAACGACCCCGAGCAGGAGGCGCCGCCCCCGCGCCCGCGTGAGAACCGCCCGCAGCCTGGGGCTGACGGCAAGCCTGCCGACGCCAATGCTCCCAAGCCTGCGCCGACGGGGAATGCCGCGCCTGCCGCTCCTGCTCCGGTGTCGGCCGCCTACCCGCAAGGCGTGCCGCCTGCGGTACTCAAAGAGGCTGGGCCGTTCGGTATATTGTTGGGCGCTACCCCCAAGGTGGCACAGCCTGCGCCGGCGGTGCCTCCTCCGCCGCCTCCGCAGGCGCCTGCTGCGGCCCCGGCCCCGGTCGCAGCCCCGGCCGCGCCGGCCCCTGCAGCGCCCGCCAAGCCCGCGGCCGGCGCGAGTCCGTTCTCGATCGGAGGTGGCAAATGAAGTCCATCAAGCAGTTGCAGAACCTGCCGGGCCTGGTCTTGGGTCTGCTGCTCGTGTTGTTGCCTTTGATAGGGGTGTCTGGCTATGTGTATGTGCAGCATCAGGGCGCCCAAAAGCGCCTGTCTGATTTAGAGCCGCGCTACGCGCGCCTGCTGGGCCTGGTCGGGCAGCAAAGCCAGATCGAAGATGCTGTCGATCAGGCGCGCCAGTTGCAGGATCTGTACATTTACCCCGCCACACAAGACGTTTCGCAAGTGGGCAATGCAGCCCAGCAGCGCATTCGCGACCTCTTCACCAGCGCTGGCGTGGATGTGCAGTCCAGCCAGGTGTTGCCCGCCAAAACCGACCACCGCTTTGATCGCATCCCGATTCAGGTTCGTTACGAGGGGGAAATGGCCAAGCTGCAAGCGTTGCTGGTGGCCGTGGGTACCCAGCCTGGACCTGCCGTTCTGATGGAGGGTATGACGGTGCAGATCCTCACGTACGCCACCAACCAGGCACCTGCGCGCCTGACCGGGCAAATCAACTTTTTTGTGCTGAGGTCGGCATCGTGAACGCACAAGTCCGGAAGATCCGTCTCGTCATCCGACAATACGCGGTGTGGTTGCTGCTGGCGCTGAACCTGTTGCTGGCGCTTGAGGTCGTGCACCTTTGGGTTAACCGCCAGGGAAAGCTGCGTGATTGGTTGTGGCAGGAGCCCAAAGAACAACAAGTCTCTATTGACAAGATCAGCCTGCCTCGCGGCGCTGCGGGCGGCGAGGCTGACTTGAGCCGTTTTGTTCAGGTGCTGGACCGTCCGTTGTTCACGGCGACTCGCCGTCCACCACCCCCGCCACCCCCGCCGCCTCCGCCTAAACCCGTGGATCCTTTGGCTGACTTTGAGTTGGTGGGGTTGGTGGAGCAGGGGGCTGAAGGCAGTGTGCTGGCCAAGCAGGGCGGCAAGGTTCGTCGCTTCCACGTGGGCGATGCGGTGGGCGAATGGCGTTTGTCTGCGGTCAAAGGGCGCGACGTCGTGTTCAAGAATGGCACCGAGTCGAGAACTATCACGCTGGTCCGGAGTCGCAAGCCCTGAGGCTGTGCCTCATAGGTTGTCGATGGCGGCATTGAGTAACTAAGAAATATGAATCACAAACAATTTGTGCTCACTTCGGTGGTGTTGGCGATCAGTCAGCTGAGTTGGGCCGCCGGCGACGATGCGTCGGGCATCAAACCTGCAGCAGCCGGTTTTTCAATCGGTGGAGGGGCAGCGGGGCCTGCGAAAACGGCGCCCGCTCCCGTCAAGGCAGCACCAGCACCAGCACCAGCACCAGCACCAGCACCAGCACCAGCACCAGCACCAGCACCAGCACCAGCACCAGCGCCAGCGCCAGCGCCAGCGCCCGTTGCGGCTCCTGAGGCCCCTTCGGCTGCCGCCACTGTGCCCTCTGCGCCGGCTGTTGTGGCCCCTGCCGCACCTTCTGGGGCTGAAGCCAAAGCGCCTGAATCCGCACCGGCAGCCCCTCAGCCTGCCGTGGTCCCGGCCATGGTGGCCGCACCTGTGTCAACCGTTGTTCCGCCCAAGGCTGCTGAGCCCAAAGCTTCAGCCCTGGCTCCGCAAGTCGACACCGAACCCCGTTTGGATCGCGGCACCGGCGTGATCACCGCCCCCAGCCTTTTGGCGCCGCCACCTGACGGTTCGGCCACCTCGTTTGGTTTTGAAGAGGCGCCCATTCTCGATGTGGTCAACGTGCTGATGCGCGACATCTTGAAGGTGGATTTCGTGATCCACCCACCGCTGACCGGTAGCGTCACATTGGCCACGCGTGCCAATGTCAGCACCGATCAGGCGGTCTATCTACTTGAAAGTGCGTTACAAGCGGCTGGCCTGCAGATGGTGCGCGACACGCGTGGCATTTTCCATGTGGGCAAGCCCGAGTCCCTTAAAGGCATCGGTGGCGCTGTGCGCCGTTTTGAAGCCGGCAAGGCCTTGCAACCGGGTTACGGCGTGATCGTGGTGCCGCTGGAGTTCATTGGTGCCGCCGAAATGGCGAGCATCCTGAAGCCCCTGTTGCCGCCCGATGCCCTGGTGCGAACCGACACCACCCGCAACATGCTGGTGCTGGTGGGCTCGCGCACCCAAGCCGAGGGGTGGTTGGACCTGGTGCGCACCTTTGACGTGAATCTGCTCAAGGGCATGTCGATTGGCCTGTTCCCGCTCAAGTACATCACCACCAAAGAGGTGGAAGACACGCTCAAAATGCTGGCCGCCTCGACCGGCAGCACCCTGAGCAGCTCGACCACCACGGCCCCTGGTGGGGCCACAGCCGCCCCAGCAGCCCCCACCATGAGCCTGGGCGCTGCCGTGGCCGCAGGGGGCTTGGGCTCGTCGTCGAGCACCGCCAACCGCACCGGCGGTGTCAGCGAGGCGTTTCCCCTGTTTGGGGCCATTCGCATGATGACGGTCGACCGACTCAATGCCGTCCTCGTGGTCACGCCCCGAGCGCCCTATCTGGATGAAGCCAAGCGATGGCTCGATGGCATTGACAAACCGGGGCTCAACGGCGGTGAACCTCAACTGTATGTGTACCCCGTGCAAAACGGCAATGCCAAACACTTGGCCAGCGTGATCAGCGGCCTTTTTGGGGGCAATGCGGCGGGCAGTACCTCCAATACCGGCGTAGCGCCCAGCCTGGGAAGCTCCAGCACCGGCTCGACCTTTCTGGGCTCTTCGGGCACCAGCAGCTCAGCTTTTGGCAGCAGCTCCGGGATGGGCAGCGGCAGTTCCTTCGGTTCGGGTACCAGCAGCACCAATGCCGCCAACAACGCCACCAACGTGCAAGCCGTGGCCTTGGGCAACAGCGGTGTGCGCCTGATTGCCGACAACCTCAACAACGCCATCCTGGTGTGGGGTACCCGGGCCGACTTTGCAAAGATCGAGAATGCCCTCAAACGCCTTGATGTTCCGCCCACCCAGGTGCTGATTGAGGCCAGCATCATTGAAGTGACCCTCAGCGATACCCTGAGCTACGGTTTGCAATGGGCCTTCAGTGGTGGTGCTGCCAATGGTCGAACTGGCAAGGGAGTGCTCAGCTCAGCCGTTGATGGCTCCATCGCCACTGCTGCTCAGGGTTTTACCTACACCTTGACCAACTCGGCTGGCAGCGTGCAGGCCGTGCTGAATGCGCTGGCGGGGGAGTCTTTGCTCAAAGTGATCTCCAGTCCCACCCTGATGGTGCTCGACAACCATACGGCCAACATCACCGTGGGCACCCAGCAGCCGGTGCAGGCCGGCAGCAGCGTGACCAGTACAGGTACCACCGTCAGCTCGATTCAATACAAAGATACCGGTGTCAATCTCACGGTGACCCCATCAGTCAATGCCGGCAACATGGTGACCATGGAATTGCAGCAGACCGTGAGCGATGTCGGGGCTACGCAAGACAAGGCCACTGGTCAATACCCGTTCAACCAGCGCCAGATCACCAGCAAGGTGGCCGTACGCTCGGGCGAAAATATCGTCTTGGGTGGCCTGATCCGTGACAACAACAGCAATGGCAGCTCGGGCTTGCCCCTGCTCAGCTCCATCCCGGTGATCGGGGGGCTGTTTGGGGCCAAAAACTCCAGCACCAACCGCACTGAATTGCTGGTGGTATTGACCCCGCGCGTGGTGCGCTCCGATCAGGAGATCCGCGACGTCAGTGAGGAGGTCCGTGACAAGCTCAAGGGTCTGTCAGGTTTCAAGAACCTGGCTGTGAGCCCGGCGGGCAAGGCGCCCTTGACGCAAAGCACGTCCACCCTTAAGTAAGCCATTTGTTTCTTCTATATATAGAGAGAAAGTCTTCGCATCATGACCCTTGCATCTTCTTTCAAGACACGCCGCTGGGCCTTGACTGCCTGTGCTGTTTCGGCCCTGCTGCTGGCCGGTTGCGCAAGCATGCAGACCCAAACGCCTGAGCAGATCGTGGAAGCCCGCGCCAACCAGCGCTGGCAGCACCTGATTGATGGGGATATCGAAAAAGCCTACGACATGCTGACCGACAGCTACCGCCGAGTCACGCCTTATGAGCGCTACCGTGGTCGCATGACCAATGGGGGTTGGATCAAGGCCAAGGCAATTTCCGTGACTTGTGCCGATGAAGTGTGTGCCGTACGCATCAGTCTCGAAGCAAAACCTCCCCTGGGGAGCAGGTATGGCGGTAACATCAATACAGGGCTCGATGAGAGTTGGGTTTTCGAGGAGGGGCAGTGGCGTTTCAAGCCGCAGCTCTGATCCGTGACCTCAGGGCTCAGCGAGCACTGCCTTGTCTTACAGGAGGAACGTCAACCAGGTATTGGGTTTTGTTGCTTTTCTTCAACATGATGGGCTAGCCCACAATCCACTGGATGAGCCCGTTTCTTTCTGTGCTACGATTCGTAGGCGTTGACAATCTTGGTAGTTGCGCTTACCAAATTTTTTCTAAACAGGAGTTTTCATGAAAAAAAGGATTTTGTCCTTGAGCATTGCTGCCATGATTGGCGGTGTTGGTCTGGCTGGCGGAGCTTCCGCTGCAGTGTTCACCCCGGCAACGGCTGGTTCCACCCTGTCGCTGAGCAGCACTGGCGCTGGGCACATCCTGTTGGTGCCTTACTTCAGCACCCAAAGTGGCAACGCCACCTTGCTGAACATTGTGAACACCGACACGACTAACGGTAAGGCCGTCAAGGTTCGTTTCCGTGGCGCTGCTAACTCGGACGATTTGTATGACTTCCAAGTTCTGCTGTCGCCTGGTGACGTGTGGACCGCTTCGGTCTCGCAAGATGCCACCACCGGTATCAGCACTCTGGCTACCTCTGACGCTACCTGCACCTTGCCCACCTCGGTCAATGGCGCTTTCCAAACTGGTCGTGTTCAACAACTGAGCACCGCTGCAGCCATCGCCAATCAAACCCGCGAAGGCTACATCGAAATCCTGAACATGGCTGACATCCCGAAGGGTGGCTTGGTTGACCAAGCTACTCTGGCCAACGGTGTCTACACCATCCCCACCACCAACCCGCTGTACACCGCTATCAAGCACGTGAACGGTGTGGCTCCTTGCTCCACCAACGCTGCTGGCGCTGCTGCCATCAACCTGCTGGTGCAAGACCCGGTTGCTTACTCGTCGCAAGTCACCACGCTGACTTCGGCTACCGCTACCGCTTCGAACACCGCTCAAGCCCTGGGTCTGACCTACCCCACCGGCAAGCTGTTCGCTGACTGGACCATCATCAACGTTGCCAACACCACGACCTACTCGGGTCAAGCTACGGCCGTTTCTGCTGATTCCGCCAACCTGGTGTTCTTCCCGCAGATCAGCACCTCGATCACCAACACCCCTGTGTCCAGCACTGCTGGTAGCACCACTGGTGTTGTCAGCGCCTTGCTGGATAGCGTGACGGCTGACCCGGTGTTCCGCAAGACCGCTGTGGCTTACAACCAAGCTACGGTTCTGGGCACCAGCAACCCGAACGGCACCAGCGCCGCCAACGTTGCTAACGGCGTGGTTGTGAACGCGGCTTCGTCGACTGCTGCTTCTATCGCCAACCCGGTGGTGGCTGCTGCTTACTACGACCTGCCTGACCTGTCGACCCCGTACGTCGGTCTGGTGAACACCTCGACCGTGGCTGCTCTGAACCAATCGAATGCCCTGACCGGCACTCTGGCTCGTGGCACCGTGACCAACGAATACCTGACCAGCTCGTCTATCAGTGGTGCAACTGACTGGGTGTTCTCGATGCCCACCCGTCGTTACCACACTGCCTACGCTTACGCTTACGCTGGCGCTACCGGCAATGGTCAGGTTTACACCGACTACACCAGCTCCGCTGCTGCAACTGCGTACACCTACTTTGGCCCGCTCAACACCACCGTGTCGAGCACCAATGGTCTGCAGATTTGCACCAAGCTGGCTACCGGCGTGACCTCTTTTGGTCGTGAAGAGCAAGCTCCTGCCACCTCCAACCCTGGCTTCGTTGTGTCGCCTGGTACCGTGGCAGCTACTTCGACTCTGAGCCTGTGCGGCGAAACCTCGGTTCTGTCGTTCGGCGTGGCTTCGGCTGTGTTGAGCGCTACCGTGGCTAACACCGTGTACCCGGCTGCTAGCCTGCCGGCTGCTGATGGCTGGGCTACTTTCAGCACCGCTGCCAACTACACAGGCACCCTGCCTATCATCGGTTACTCCGCTGAGAAGGCTGTGAACGGCGCTGTGAAGGCCGGTGTGTCGGGCAACTTCGGTCTGCTGTTCTCGCACCGTTAATTGCTAGCCGGTTCGCCGGTTCATCCAGGCCTCCGGGCTTGGCATGTAAAAAAGGCGGAGACTTCGGTCTCCGCCTTTTTTTTGATCAGTGTTTGATGAACTATTGGGGCGAAATTCAATCACTCCAGCGTTCTTAGTTTTTTGTCTATACCCATGTTTCAACTCAAACCCTCTTGGATTCTTTCCCTGGCTGCGCCGTGGCTCATGTTGGGTGCCGTGAACGCGCAGACCGCCGAAGCTGCTCCTGAGGTGCTATTGACAGCGCCTGGCATTGTTGTGACCACCCAGGATGTTCTGGCTGAAATGCAGCGTGTACCAGCAGACAAGCGTCAGGAGGCATTGGGCAAGCCAGAAACAGTGGGACAAATTGTTCAGAATCTTTATCTACGCCGCGCCTTGACTCGCGAAGCCGATGCGGTGGGCCTGAATAAAGATCCGATGCTCAATACGTTGCTGACGCTCAATCGAGAACGTTTGATGACGGATGCGATGCTGGAGCATCTCGATAAGAAGAACTCGCTCAAGGATGCCGATGCAGAAAAGCTGGCAGCCTCAGAATACAAGGCCAATCCTAAGAAATATGAAGCCCCGGAAGAGGTTCAAGTCAGCCATATTCTGATCCGCAGTGGCGTTGACAAAGACGGAGCCAAGGCGAAGGCTGAAGAGATTCTGGCCCAATTGAAAAAGGGCGCTGATTTTGCGGTGCTGGCAAAAGAGCGTTCGGAAGATCCGGGCAGTGCTGCCAAAGGTGGAGATCTGGGCAAATTCGGGCGTGGCCGAATGGTCAAACCATTTGAGGACGCCGCATTTGCAATGAAGAAGCCAGGCGAGCTCTCGGATATCGTGGAATCCCAGTTCGGTTATCACATTCTTCGCCTCGATCGGCACATCATGCCGCACGTTCGTCCTTTCAGCGAAATCAAGGACGAGTTGGTCAAGGAGTTGCAGCAAAAGGCAATCGTGGATGGCCGCAAGCTTGAGGCGGAGCGACTCAACAATGTTGCGACCATTCAGGGCGATGCCTTGGCTCATTTCACGGATTCATACAAGCCCGCACCGGCCTCAGCCGAAGCGGCTCAGACGGCACCTGTTGACAAGAAGTAATCCCGGTCTTGGAGAGGGCCCATGGCGGTCCGCCACCCTGGCGGGCTGCCATGGGCCCTCGGTATGACGCAAGACGAGCTGGAAGGAAAAATGGCATGATGCAGGCCACGAGGGCGGAATGGACTCAAATGATCCGAGCGCGCTCACTGTTATGGACCTTGGCTCGCAGAGAGATTGCAGCCCGCCACGCGGGTACTGCGATCGGCGCCCTGTGGTCGTATGTGCAGCCGCTGCTGACCATAGCGGTGTATTACCTTGTCTTCGATATTGTGTTTGCGATGCGTTTGGGTGAGCATGCGCCGGTCCGGGCCGTGGGGACCTTCTTGATCGTGGGTTCATTGCCCTGGATGGCATTCTGTGAATTCATCAACCGCGGCATGGGAAGCTTGGTAGATGCAGGGAGTCTGCTGCAAAAGAATGCCTTGCCTCCTGCGCTGTTTCCCATTCGTTCGATCCTTGCCAGCTCTGTGATCTATGGCCCTTTGATTGTGCTTTTGGTCCCAATGTATGGCGCTTACCACCATTACCAATCTGCCTTGCTGGCGCTGCCCATGCTGATGGCGACGCAGGCCTTGCTTTCTTTGTTACTGGCTTATGTTCTAGCCATATTCGCGGCAGCATTGCGCGATACGGTACAGGTGGTTGGATTCTTCCTGTCCTTGGGAGTGTTTATTTCACCGGTTCTGTTTCCGCTATCGCAGTTTCCTGAGGCCTGGCGATGGGCGCTCTGGATCAATCCGATGACACCCTGGGTGCTGGCCTATCAAGCGGTCTTTTTGGAAGGGCAATGGCCTGCACCAATGTCCTGGTTGGTCATGGCGGCTTGGGTCGCTTCCGGTGCTCTGCTGCTCGAGTTGATGTTGGTCCGCAGCAAGGACCATCTGGTCGATTGGCTGTGATGACAGATCGTGCTACCCCAGTGCTGCGGGTTGAGCAGCTTTGCAAGGAGTACCGGCTGTACGATTCACCGGGTGCGCGCCTGCGTTCCCTGTTGTTCGGACATGCTGCATACAGGACTCAGCAGGTTCTGAAGGATGTGAATTTCGACCTCTACCGAGGCCAATGCCTCGGTGTGGTGGGCAATAACGGGGCCGGCAAGAGCTCTTTATTGAAACTGGTGGCGGGCACACTGCACCCCACCCGAGGCCAACTGCAGCGTCAGGGTCGGGTAACGGCCATTCTTGAGCTGGGTGCTGGCTTCCACCCGGACTTCACCGGACGGGATAACTTGTTTTTCGGTGGGCGCTTGATCGGATTGTCCGACCTCGAGATCAAGGCCTTGGCTCAGAGCATCATCGACTTCTCAGAACTGGGCGAGGCGATTGACCGCCCAGTGAAGTCTTATTCGTCGGGCATGGTCGTCCGGTTGGCCTTCGCTTTGGTGACGGCGGTCGAGCCCGATGTGCTGATCATTGATGAAGCGTTGGCCGTTGGTGATCAGCATTTCCAGAAAAAATGCATCGAGCGGATCGCCACCTTCCGCCGCAATGGCTGCACGATTCTCTTCTGCTCCCACAGCATGTACCACGTGCGCAGCCTCTGCAATCGAGCGATTTGGCTCGAAAAGGGGGCGGTTCGTGCTTTTGGCCCCACGGAAGACGTGCTCAGCGCCTATGAGGCCGAGCTGCCCCCTTCGGTCACCCAGACCGAGCGCGGCGAAGCCGTCAAGCCGATGTTGGAGCAGATGGCTGCACGTCCTCGAACCGAGCCTGCGGCGGTCGATTCCGAGCCACTGGAGCAGCTTCCGGCCCTGCAGGAGGGGACAAGGGCTCGCATCCTCTCCATGCAGGTGGAAGGTCTGGGCAATGGGGATCCTCCGCTGCTGACGCAAGCCGACCTGTGCGTGACCGTCACGGTCCGAGTCGCAGACGACGAACAGCCCCAGATCGGCATCATGTTGGAGCAGGCCAAAGGCGCAGGGATCACGGTGGTGGCCACTCATACCGACCATGTGAAACCGCAGAACCTTGGCCGGGGGTGCTGGCGGGTCCGATTGCGCTTCGTGGACCTTCCTTTGTATTCAGGCGACTACGTGCTGAGTGCCTACCTCTTCGACCATGGGGGTCTGGTGGTGTACGACGAATGGCTTCATCATGCCTATTTCAGGGTGGTCTATGCCAGCACACTCCCTGGCTTGGTACGCTTGCCGCATCGTTGGGAATAGGCACCGTTGACATTGAACGCTTTCATTAACCGGTGGCGCAACTGGTGGCGGATCCAGTTGCGCGATGCGCTGGAACTGGTACTGGTGCCCGCACTGGCAATTTTTCTCCCCTGGCCGATCTGCTTCAGCTTGTTCAAGGGCTTGGCACGGCTTCCCGTCCTGTATCGCATACCGGTGCGGCGGGGCCTGGAGCAGGCGGCACAGCGTGGCTGGATGGCGACTGCCGAGTCGGCCCGGTGGGCTCGCGACCTCCGTCTGGTTCGCCTGATCGACCATGCCGACTTCTATCTGATGGCGACCCGGGGCACTACCTGGATGAAGCGCTATGTCCAGGTGGATGGACACTGGCCGGAGCCGGGCCAGGCCGGTCTTCTGTGTACCTTTCATTGGGGGGCGGGCATGTGGGCACTTCGCCACGCGCGCGAACAAGGCCTGCGGCTACACATGCTGCTGGCACGTTTCGACCCCGGGGTCTTTGCCGGCCACCCCGTCATGCTGAACTATGGGCGTTGGCGCACCGACGCCGTGGCCCGGGAGGGGGGCTGCCCCACCATTGATCCCACCCAAGCGGGGGCACCTCTTCGCGCCGCTCTGGCAAGCCGGGAGCATGTGATGGCGGTGATGGATGTGCCATCGGACATGGTCAAATCGACTGAGGTGGTGGATTTCTTGGGCCACCGCGTCAGCATGCCCAGTGGTTTGGTTCGGCTGGCGTTCGAGCAGCAGGTTCCGGTCACTTTGTTCAGCATGGGAATCAACCTGGAAACCGGCCAGCGCCACCTGCGAATTCGAACCTTGCCGCCCGCTTCGGACTCCTCTCAACTGATGAAGCAGGTCTTTGCCGAAATGGATGCCCTGGTGCGTCAGTCGCCCACGCACTGGCATTTTTGGGGCGAGGCCGAGCGCATCTTCGCGGCGCCTGCACCCCGGTCATAGGGGCTCAGGCGCCAGGCCTGCCGCGGGGGGGCATGGTGAAGGCTGTTGGCGGGGTGACGTTCTGCAGCATGCGCCGGCCCCATCGGTTCAGTGGGCGCTCGACGAAGCGGGCAACCACCCATGTTGTCAGAACGGTTGCAAAGATCACCGCCAGAGTCAGGCCGCCCTTTTCCCTCATAGGCGTGTGTGTCCAGGCGAGCAGCCATCCAAACAGGCCCATGACCAGCGAATGCCCAAGGTAGAGGCTGTAAGAGGCATCTCCCATTGACTGCAGGGTCTTGAAAGGAGAATGCCCCATGGCGTGCAGAACACTGGCCAACAACACCAGGCAGACAGAGGCGCCCCCCAGCAGGAGCACCCGCTCAGGGGTGTGGTAAAAGCCGGCGATGCCACTGGGATTGAGCTGCCCACTGTGCTGATACAGATAGGCGCAGGCGCCCAGCCCGATCAAACCCAGAAGGGCTGGGATCAGAAGCCGAGGTCGATGCCAGGCACGCGTTGAGCCCAGCAGGTAGCCCATGATGAACTCCAGTACCAACGCGTAGGCGTAGAAGTTGTGCCAGCGGCTGGCATGGCGAGCCCCTTCGGGCGTGAAAATACCCGCCTGATAGAAGCAGATATTGGCAATCGTCAGCACCACGCCAAGAACCAGCAGCAGGAGCGCGGCGTGGCGGCGCGTGAACAGGTAGATCAAAGCCAGGGCCGCATAAAAATACAGCTCGAAACTCAGCGTCCAGGTGATCGGGTGCAGGTAATTCTGCAGGTACAGCGGCCACAAGAAAAACGATCCGAGCAGATTCACCGTTTCAGTGAGCTGCCCATTGAACGCACACCACAGCCAGTACGCCAGGAAATAGGGCCACCAGCCGCTGTAGATCCGGATCAGCCGGGCAGACATGAAACTGCCGGCGGAGCGCCAGCCAGGGCTCAGCACGGCGGTGGTCATGGCCATCACATAGCCACTGATCACAAAAAACAGGTCCACACCCGCAAATCCCATGCTGATGAAGCCGTCCAGCAACGGAATGCCGCTGCGGAAGTACTCGGCAAAGCTGAGGTGAAAAAGAAAGACCCACAGGGCGGCGAGAAATCGCAATGTCTGGATATTGCCGATCCACTCAGTGGATCGGGTGAGGGGGCGTGTCTCGGGCGTCATGGCTCGAAGTCTAAGAGAAGCACGAGCCGACCAGGCATGGTTCAGCCGCCTTCCTGTGGCACGGCGCGGGGCAGGTACTCTGTCAGATAGTCGAAATCTGGCCAGGGGAGGGCCCGGGTCAGACGCCACTCGGGTGCGGGCAAAGTTGGGCCGATACCTGTCGCGAAATGTTGATCCCGGACATCCTGGAAGAATCGGAGCCAATCCAAGCTGGAGGAGTCCCAGGGTTGTATCCATGTCCAGGGACGCCCCGCCAACCGTGCGGGGAACGCGCCCAGAGCGGGCGCTGCCACGGGCAGCCCCGCGCGCAGGCAGGCACTCAAGGTGTAGCTGTAGGTTTCTGGCGCTTGCACCGGAAACCAGACCAAGTCGGGCTGCAGCCAGGCCAGCAAGGCGGGCAGGTCGTTGCCTTGATAGCGGCCGTGCACGGTCAGATGGGCTTGCGGCTGAGTGCACAGGTCACGGTACGCATGCCCCAGCAGGTGGAAGTCGATCTCAGCCGCTTCGCGCGCCGCCAGCAACGCCACTTGTTCGAGCAGATCGGCGCCTTTCAGCACACTCAGTGCGCCGATCACGGCCACTTTCAACCGCCGTCCAGGGGCCTGCACAGGGGGTTGGGGAGACGGCAGCAGGGTCCCTGCAGGCAGGTCTGTATGAGGGGCCAGCCGCAAGCTGGCTTCCGGAACAAAAGATTGCAGCCGACGCGCCGTGTCCTGGCTGGGGGCCAGGATGAAGCGCATCTGCATCAGGATGTGGCGGTGGTCACGGTGCCATTGTTCGATGGACTTCCGGTCAGGCGCCGGGCGTTCGACCAGGCAGCGCTGGCACTGGTCAAGGCCTTGTTCGCCGCAGTAGCGGCCATTCGCGTCCACCAGGGACAACTGGGGGCAGAGGGGGTAGAAATCATGGGCCGTGAAGTCTGCGCTGACCTGCAAGTCTCTGGGCAGATTCAGAACGTCGCCCCCGTGGTCCATGAGATGGTGGAAGTGCACATGGACGACGCCCAACTGCCGCAACTCATCGCGCAGGCGCGCCGCATCGTCCGGCATCTGGAACGCTTCAAGAAAGCCCTCGGCGGGGTTCACGCAGCGCAGCGTCACCCGTCCGCCCTCGAAGGGTTGCAGCAGCAGAAAGTCGGCCTGTTGGGCCAGAAGCGTGGCCAGTTCCTGGATGTGCTGCAGCGTGCCACCGGCGCCATTGTGGCTGACGGCCAGCACCTTGGGTCTGCCCGTGGCGAGAAGCCGTGCCCGGTCGACGCGTTGCCGGGCCGGTCGGGCCGGGTCGCTGGCGACGAAACGCTGCACATCCTGCTCGTAGCCCGGGTGCAGGCGAATCAGGGTGCGCAGTGCCGCTCGTTCTCTTTCGTTCTTGCTGTCTCCGAAGCTCACGCCACCCCGATGCAGTACGAAGGTGTCCAGGGCATGCAGATGGCGCCAGCCGGCCTGGGTGGCGCGACAACAGAAGTCGTTCTCCTCGCCATACCCTTTGCCGAAATGGGCTACATCGAACTCGCCGACGACCCGCAACGCATCGCGCCGGATGTACATGCAAAAGCCGATTGCCGTGGGGATGTCGACACTCAGGCCGGCATTCAGATGGGCGAACAGTCGGTCCAGGTGGGGCGTGTCCAACCCTTCGGGCAGCGCATTGCCTTCGCAGAAGCGCGGGTAACTGCAGATCGTGGCGTTGTTCGAGAATGGTGTCACCGACGCGATCTGCACAGCGCTGTACGCCGCACGGCGCAGGCGGTCCAGCCAGTCGTTGGCAACTTCCGTGTCGCTGTTGAGCAGCAACACGTCATGGCTGTCGCTGCAGGCCATGCCTCGGTTGACGGTGGCCACAAAGCCCAGGTTTTCTGAGTTTTCCAGCAGGATCACATGGGGATGCTCGGCCTGCCATTCGCGCAGCCAGGCCGTGAGCGCAGGCTCCGGGCTGGCGTCGTTGATGACGATCAGGCGATAGGGGCTGTGCTGGGGGTGGGCCAGCACGGACAGCAGGCACAGACGGGTATCCTCCAGTCCTCGGTAGACCGGGACGATGATGTCGATCATGGGGGCGGCCGCGTCCGCCACCGGACCGGGTGCTGACGGGGCTGCGTCAGTTGCCACCCTCGCCGGCTCAGCCTCTGTCCGGCTTGCTTGGACACCGGGCAATGAGGGCGCGTGTCCGGAAGCGGGGGCAGGCAAGGCCGTTGAACGCGCTTTCGCTTGGGCCTTTCGCAGGCACCGCCACACCCGCCGCAGTAGCCCCCACACCCGTGATTCACTCGCAGGGTGTGCAGCCAGGCGGGCCAGTTCAAGGGCCTGCTCTGCCTGTTGCAGAGAGGCCTGCAACAACTGCAGCCGTTCATGGCGCTCAATGGCCTGCGTCCGCTCATGCTGCCATTCGTGCTCGATCGCCGCCAACTGTTGCTCCAGGGTTCGCGTCCTGCTGAGGTCCTTGGCCCAGGCCTGGCGCATGCGTGCCATTTCCACCTGGGTCGGTTGCAAGGCCTGCAGATGTTCCAGCAGTGCGAGGTAGTCGTTGGAAGCTGGCCAGCCCAGGCTCACCCGCAAGCTTCCGCCTGCGAGCCGGTGCCAGGGCAGGTCCCGGGGCAGTTCCAGCCAGGGATCATCTCCCTCGAGCACGGACAGCAGTCCTGAGTGCTCCGAAATGGCCGGGCTCAACGCGATCTGGTGACGCGTGCATGCATCCAGCGAGGCCAGGCCGCTCTGCTGGCAATCGGCGACCCAGACGGGCTGGCCCTGTGCATCCTGCAATTCAATTCGGTGCCAGCGCATGAAGCCCGGCCGGTCCGACGGGTCCAGGCGCAGCCCGCAAAGCGCTGGATCCTGTGGCAGCGGGTATGTCAGCGTCTGGAAGACCTGTCCGATCACCCCGGTACGCAGCGCTTTCTGACCTTCCTGGAAGCCGGTTCCGAGGTCCCAGTAAAGGGTGCTGCCAAAGCTTGGCGCTGTGGGGCCGGCCGAAGGGCCGGAGGTCAGCCGATGCGGCACGTCAGGTACGCAGGCGGTGATGAACTGGTAGGCCTGTCCATCGGGCAGGGCGCACAGGTACTGGGCCACGGCCGGGGGAAGCAGATCGAAGGCCAGCCGGAACTCGGTCAGCGGTACTTCCTTGTAGATGCTCTCCAGCCGGGTTGCGCCCCAGCCGTGCTCGGCCAGAAAACCAAGCCAACTGCGACGCGTGAAGAAGCGCAGGTGGGTGCGGTCCAACAACCCCTCTTCGCGGTAGGTGAGTCGGCCATCGAGCAATTCGCCGATCAGCCCGGCGTGGCCCGCATTCGGGATCGAGGCCAGCAACTGTCCCCTGGGCGCGAGGCAGTGGCGGCATTGGTCGAGCAGTTTCTCTGGCGCCCGCAGGTGCTCAAGGACATCCGCGCAGACAATCGCGTCGTAACGCTGGCCGCCCAGCAGCGTGGCCAGGTCGCAGGTCTCCAGGTCGACGACCTCGACCCGCCGGTACCAGGGGCGCGCGACCTCGGCTTCTGCGGGGTTGTAGGTCAGGCCATCGATCAGCTCGATACCGTGCGCACGCAGCAACTGTCCCAGCCCGCCAGCACCACAGCCCAGGTCCAGCACCCGTGCACCAGCCGGGATCCAACTGGCCAGCAAGCCCAGCGAGTGTTGTGTGTCGGGGGGCAGGGTGCGTTGGTAGACGTGCAATGGGGTGACTTGGGTATGCATGGGGCTGATTATCTCGCCCTGCCACGGCCCTCTGTGGTGGGTGCCACCGATGCCGGGGTGGCGCCGAATTAGAATTCGACATTCTTCGATCACAGATGCCGGCCAGGGCCGCGCACTTCACTCAATTCAAAGGGTATCCATGCAGGTATTGAAAGCCGTCACCGCGGACGCATTCGCAGGCAAGTCCTGGAAGCATCCAGGCAACTATCTTTATGCTGCCGGCTTGAACATCATCCCGGTGGTTGCGGCAGAACTGTCCAAGGCTGTGGCCCATCTGCCGTTGGCTTTTGTGGAGTTCGGTGGCCGTTGGCAATTGATGGCGGTGACTTCGCTGATACCGAACACCAACCTGCTGGTGGGCCCCCAGGGCCAGTGGCTCGGGCAGTACATTCCGGCCTCGATGCGCGGCTACCCCTTCGCGCTGGCCCGGCCTCAAGGTACCGATCACTTGGTCATGTGCACCACGGAAGAGGGCGACCACATCGTGGAAGCCGGGCAGGGTGCGCCGTTCTTTGACGCCTCGGGCCAGCCCAGCGCGGAAACCCAGCGTGCCATGAACTTCCTGGTGGAGTACGACAGCAGCAAAGTCCAGACCTGGCGTGCGATTGATGCGCTGGTCGCAGCCAAGCTGCTGGTGCCCTGGGAACTCACTTCCAGCCACAACGGGGTCGTCACTCCGGTCGAAGGCTTGTACCGCCTCGACGACGTCCGCTTCGGCGCACTGCCGCCCAAGACCTTGGCCTCGTTGCATGCCGAAGGGGCTGCCATGGTGGCCTACGCCCAGTATTTCTCGCGCGAACAATTCGGACGTTTGCAGGCCGCCGAACGCGAGCAGGCCCGTTTGCGCGCCCTGACAGCGGCGCCTGATGCCTGAGGCCTTGTTGCTCGACCTCTGTCGTTCCCGCTCGTTGATCAATGGCCGCGGCTGCGAGGCCTGATCGTCCATGGTTCTCCTGACGTCCCTGGCCTTCGTTCTGGCCTTGATTGCGGGGGGCTGGCTCGTGCGCCGCCTTGGCATGCCCGAACAGCCCTATGCCCCCGACAAACCCCAGCGCTTTCACGAGGGCGAGGTATCCCGTCTGGGAGGGGTTGCCGTTGGGGTGGGGGTCATGTCTGCCTGGCTGCTGGGGACCCTGCTGGATGGGCCCCTGCTCAAACTGAACCTCCACCTGTCAACCAAGACGGTTCTTCTGTGTTCGCTGGCCATCGGGCCCGCCTTGACGGTGGGTGTGCTGGAGGATTTGACGCAGCGTATTTCCGTCAGCGCTCGCTTGCTGGCCACGTTGGCGTCGGGCAGCTTGCTCTGCTGGGCCCTGGGGCTGTCCATCCATCGGCTGGACATCGCCTGGTTTGACGCCGGCTTGCGGGCCTGGCCCTGGGTCGGGGTGGCTCTGGCGGTGCTGGCACTGACGGGTCTCCCCCACGCCTTCAACATCATTGACGGTTACAACGGATTGGCCGGCATGGTGGCTATGCTGATTGCGTTGGCGATGGCCCATGTGGCGTTGCAAGTGGGGGACCGGGCGGTGGCGGCCCTGATGATGGCCCTGGCGGGTGCCACCGCCGGGTTTCTGGTCTGGAACTACCCGCGCGGATTGATCTTTGCGGGAGACGGAGGGGCTTACCTCTGGGGTGTGGTCATCGCGCTCGGGGCCGTTCTGCTGGTGCAACGCAACCCGCAGGTGTCGCCCTGGTTCCCGCCCCTGTTGCTCATCTATCCCGTGTGGGAGACGGTGTTTTCCATCTACCGCAAGGCCGCTCGGGGCCGTTCGCCAGGCTTGGCCGATGCCCTGCATTTCCATCAGTTGATTTTCCGCCGTCTGGTGCGTGGCGTGTTCCATGACGGGCGCGCACGTCAATTGCTGATCAGGAACAACCGGACCTCGCCCTATCTCTGGGGCTTCACGGCCATGTCGGTGCTGCCCGCCGTGCTGTTCTGGAAATCGTCACTGGCGTTGATCCTGTGCTGCGTGCTGTTTGCCGTCTGTTACGTGCTGGCTTACCTGGCCATCGTACGCTTCAAGATTCCGAATTGGCTGCGCCACTGAGGGGGTCGGCCGCGGGCGCCGCCGCCGCCCAGTCGCGCGGCCCTCTTCATTCCGGCAGAAGTGTGGCTGGCGGCAGGCTTTGCAAATGCCGTTCGTACATGCGCTCGTACAGGCGTTCGAGGTTGTGCGTGAAACGCGCGTTGTCGAACAGGGGGGCCTGGGCTCGCTGATCGACCAGTTGCGCCTTGAGTGCTTGCGCGCGGCCCGGAGTGCTCGCGATCTCGATGGCCAGGCGTTCAAATTCGGCACGGTCCTGGCATGCCAATTCGGGCAGGCCTGCGGCGGTGAGCAGACTGCCCGCGACCCTGCTGGCGAAGCTCCGACCCATGCAGGTGAGCAGGGGAAGCCCGGCCCACAGGGCATCCATGGCCGTCGCATGGGCGTTGTAGGGGGCGGTGTCCAGGAACAGGTCGGCGAGGGCGTATCGGGCCAAATGCTCTGCCTGGGTCGGTACGCGTGACGCAAAGACCAGGCGTTCGCCGGCGATTCCTCGGGCCTGCGCCAGACCGCGCAGCTTGGCCGCTTGTTCGCTTGCACCTTGCAGCCACAGCACCGAACCGGGACAGGCCTTCAAGATGCGCATCCAGCTATCGAACACGTCGGGCGTGAGCTTGCTGAGGTTGTTGAATCCGCAGAACACAAATACGTCCTCCGGCAACTGCTGGCTGGCACGGGTTGGGGCCTGCGGATGGATGGCGCGTCGCGTGTCATTGGGCATGAACTGATCAGGAAGGTAGGCAATCTGCTCTGTATAGGCCGATTGCCATTCCTCTGGAATCACTCGGAGATCGGCGATGAGGTAGTCCATGAATGGTGCACCCAGCGTGCCCGGGAACCCCAGATAGTTGACCTGGACCGGTGCCGCACGATGGGCAAATATGCCGGTCCGGTTGTTCAGCGTGTACCCCGTCAAGTCGATGGCGATGTCGATGCCGATCTGTCGGGCCATGTCTGCCACGTCGGCATCGGCCTTGTCGTGGACCTCCAGGTAGCGGTCAAAACACATGCGCACCCGGCGGTTGATGTCGTCGTTGTGGGCGGGTCCGATCGCGAAGGCAAACAGTTCGAACCGCTCACGGTCGTGCTTCTCCAGCGTTTCCAGCATGAGCAGGGACACCGGGTGTTCGCCGAAGTCGGCCGAGAAGTAGGCCACCCGGATCTTGTTGCGTCGAGGATCCCGCCGCGCAAATTTGGGCTTGGGCAAATCCCTCTGATTCGTCGCCAGTCCCCATTTTTCGGCCCCTTGTCGAAGCAGTGCCGGGTCGTCCAGAACCTTGCACAGCGTCAGGGGCTGGGTGTCGATATGGGCCTGATGAAGTGACTGTTCGAGTTCGGTGCGCAGGCGGTCCAGGTCGTCCCAATCGGATTGCATGAGCTTGACCTCGATCAGCGTGCCCAGCAGATTGCTCTGTTCCGGTGCCAGCCGCCGCGCCTTTTCCAGCATGAGACTGGCTTCTTCCAGCCGCTTCAAAGACAGCAGCATCTGCCCTGCGAACAAATGGGCGGGCCCCGAGTGCGGGTCGTGGCTCACGGCCCGCAGGTAGTAAGCCAGCGCTGCATTGCGGTCGCCGTCGTTCGCGCTGCGGTGCCCCTGCACCAGCAGTGCCTCGGTGTTGTACGGATCGGCCTGCAGCGCCTTTTCCGCGTAGTGCTGGGCCTTCACACGATTGCGCAGCACATGATGGGCGTATGCCAGCTTGGCAAGGGCGGCGCTCTGGTTGGCAGACTGCACCAGTGCTCGCTCGCTGTAGGCAATGGCCTCTTCGTAGTGCCCGCACTCGGTGGCCATGGTGGCCGCAATCAGCAGAAACTCGGCCTGCTGTGGATCGGCCTGGAGGGCCTGATCCAGTGCCTGCTTGGCCTGATCGTACTGGCGCAGGTGACCGAATGAGACGGCCAGGCGTGCCAGAGCCTGGGGCAGGCCCGGATTCAGTTGCAGCACTTTCTGCAGCATGGCGATGGCCTGGGTATGCTGCTGCAGGCTCTGACGAGCCACGGCCGCGTTGTACAACGCCTCCACATAGCCGGGGTTCAATCGGATCGCTTCCGCATAGTCCTTCAAAGCCAGATCGGTCAGCTTCAGTTCCTGCTGCACATTGCCGCGGTTGTTGTAGGCCTCGGCGTAGTCGGGTTTGAGCTGAATGGCCCGGGTGCAGCTTTGCAGCGCCTCCGGCAGGCGTCCCAGCAGGCGCAGCATGTTCGCGCGGTTGTTGTGAAAGGCTGGCTGTTGGGGCGCCAGTGCGATCGCCTGGTCCAGCATCTGCAAGGCCTGGGGCAGTTCACCCATCTGGGCCAGGCACACCGACAGCAGTTGCAGGGCATTGATGTCGGCCGGGTTCATCCGGCGCCATTGCTCGTAGCGCTGGCGGGCCTCGGGCAGGCGCCCCTGTTGGTGAAGTGAAATGGCCTGATTGAAGAGTTCCATGGGCTGGGCTGAAATGGGTCTGCAAGGCGCCCGCAGGCGCAAGGCCGCCATTATCGGCGTTGCTGACATGCTGGAGTCGTGTCGCTTGCGGCACAATTCCGGCTTGTCAGGGTGCATCGGCACCGACTGGCCTTGTTTTCGCCACCCCGTTGAGGCCTGTTGGGCCCAACCTCCACACTTCCAGTTCAGACCATGACCGAACTCCAATCCATTGCCCCGCGCGACAAGGCCGAGATCCTGGCCCAGGCGCTGCCCTACATCCGCAAGTTCCACGGCAAGACGCTGGTCATCAAGTACGGTGGCAACGCCATGACCGACCCGGCCCTGCAGGCCGACTTTGCTGAAGACGTGGTGCTGCTCAAGCTGGTCGGCATGAACCCGGTGGTGGTGCACGGCGGCGGCCCGCAGATTGAGACGGCCCTGAACCGCCTGGGCAAGAAGGGTGAGTTTGTGCAGGGCATGCGCGTGACCGATGCCGAGACCATGGAAGTGGTCGAATGGGTGCTGGCCGGCGAGGTGCAGCAAGACATCGTGGGCCTGATCAACCAGGCAGGCGGCAAGGCCGTGGGCCTGACCGGGCGCGATGGCGGCATGATCCGCGCGCAGAAGCTCAAGATGGTCGACAACCAGGACCCGAGCAAAGAGTACGACGTGGGCCAGGTGGGCGACATCGTCTCGATCGACCCCAGCGTGGTCAAGGCCCTGCAGGACGATGCCTTCATCCCCGTCATCAGCCCGATCGGTTTTGGCGAGGACAACGAAAGCTACAACATCAATGCCGACGTGGTGGCCAGCAAGCTGGCCACGGTGCTCAAGGCCGAAAAGCTGGTGCTGCTGACCAACACCCCGGGCGTGCTCGACAAGGCCGGCCAATTGCTGACCGACCTGACGGCCAAGCGCATCGACGAGCTGTTTGCCGACGGCACCATCTCGGGCGGCATGCTGCCCAAGATCGCCGGGGCGCTGGACGCCGCCAAGAGCGGCGTGAATGCAGTGCACATCATCGACGGCCGTGTGCCACACGCCATGCTGCTCGAAATCCTGACCGATCAGGCCTACGGCACCATGATCCGCTCGCATTGAGCCGCGCCACATCCACGCTGATGAGGATGGCATCGCCATGAGGCTGCTGTTGGTCGAAGACGATGTGATGGTAGCCAGCGGCATCAAGCTGGGCCTGACAGACGCCGGCTATGCCGTCGACTGGGTGGGCAGTGGCGAGCGGGCCGAAGAGGTGCTGCGCGCCGAGACCTTCGATGCTGCCATCATCGACATCGGTTTGCCCGGCATGAGTGGGCTGGACCTGACGCGGCGCCTGCGCCTGTCCGATGTGGCCAGCCGCACCATGCCTGTGCTGATCCTGACCGCCCGTGACGCCTTGCAAGACCGCGTGCAGGGGTTGGACCTGGGCGCTGACGACTACATGGTCAAGCCCTTTGAACTGCCTGAGTTGCTGGCTCGCCTGCGCGCACTGCTGCGCCGTTCGCAGGCCGCCACCTCGGCGGTGCTGAGCTTTGGCCCGCTTGAAATGGACACCGCCAGCCGCCGCGCCACCGTGCGTGCGGTGGTCGACGGCCAGGCCCGGCAGCAGGTGATCGACCTGGGGCCGCGGGAGTGGACGGTGATGGAGTACCTGCTCATCAATGCCCCCAAGCCGGCCAGCAAAGACAAGCTGCTGGCCGCCTTGACCGGCTGGGACAAAGAGATCACGCCCAATGCGGTCGAGGTCTACATCTCGCGCCTGCGCAGCAAGCTGGAGCCGCATGGCTTGGCGCTGCGTTCGATCCGGGGCTTTGGCTACCGCCTCGAACAGCAGGAGGGCTGAGCCCCATGGCCTCGGGCTTGCGCAACCGGCTGCTGGTGCTGCTGCTGGGGCCGCTGTTTGTGCTGGGCCTGGTCAACGTCTGGGTGGATTACCGCTCGGCCGACAGCGCCGCCGTGCAACATGACCGGCAACTGCTGCGCTATGTGCCCCTGCTGGCCGACTCGGTGCTGGCGCCGGGCGTGCAGGCCGGGGATCCGCCTGTGCTGCTGCTGGCACCCCCGGTGGAAGATTTTCTCAAGGGCCGTGCCGGGCTGGCGGGCTACAGTGTCAACGACCTCGAAGGCCACCTGCTGCACGGTGACCTTTGGTTGCCCGGTGCCACCGTGGCCACGGCCGAGCCCGAGTTCCACAGCACCGAGTACGAAGGCGTCACCTACCGCATCGTCTCGCAGCGGGTGCACACCCGGGCCGGCGACCTGATCGTGCAATTGGCCGATGGCTCGGACCCGCGCCAGCAGTGGCTCAGCACCTTGCTGCGCGTGCTGCTGCCCAATGGCGTGCTGATGGTGGCAGCGGCGCTGGCCGTGAGCTGGGCCGTGGGCCGCGCCTTGCGGCCCCTGACCGAACTCACCGAGGCCGTCAGCAAGCGCTCGCCGCAAGACCTGAGCGCCATCGACGTGGAGGCCTCGCCGGCCGAGGTGCGCCCCTTGGTGGCCTCGCTCAACCGGCTGTTCGATCTGGTGAATGCGCAGTCGGCCAGCCAGCGCCGTTTCATTGCCGATGCCGCGCACCAGTTGCGCACCCCTTTGGCTGGCCTGCAGGCGCAGGTTGAGGCCTGGGCCCAGGTGCTGCAGACCCGGCAACGACTGCGTCTGGGCGTGTCGGGGGCCGACACGGCGCCGGCCAGCATCACCCTGAATGCCGAGCAACTCGACAAACTGCGCCAGGCCACGCGGCGCACCTCCCAACTGGCCAACCAGTTGCTGGCGCTGTCGCGCGCCGATGCGCGAGCCATGGAGGCACAACCCATGCAGCGGGTCGACCTGCTGGCCTTGTGCGAATCGCTGCTGGAGGCCCATCTGGACGCCGCCACCGCACGCGGCCTGGACCTGGGCCTGGCGGCCCAGCCGGCCCACACCACCGGGCATGAGTGGCTGCTGCGCGAGTTGCTGGGCAACCTGATCGACAACGCCATCCGTTACACCCCGCGCGGTGGCAGCGTGACCATCCGCTGCGGCCTGTTGGTGGTGGGCGATTCGTCGTTGCCTTACCTGGCCGTGGAAGACGATGGGCCAGGCATTGCACCGGCCGAACGCAACCGGGTCACTGAGCGGTTTTACCGCGTGCCGGGCACCCAGGGCGAGGGCAGTGGGCTGGGCCTGGCCATCGCTCATGAAATCGCCCGCGTGCACCACAGCAGCCTGGAGCTGTTGAGCGGCCCGGGGCAGTGCGGTTTGCTGGTCAGGCTGGTGCTGCCGGAGCAGACCGCCTAGGCGAAGCGAAGGGCCGGTGTGCGAGAATCATTCGAGCCCTTCTTCCATGCCGATGTCTGAACCGCACGAACTCCCCGCCGCACCTGAAACCGATGCCCCTCCGGTCAGCAGCGAGGCCGACGCCCCTGCGGTCCGCAAGCGGCCCCGCCCCGGTGAGCGCCGTGTGCAAATCCTGCAGACCCTGGCCAGCATGCTGGAGCAGCCAGGCGCTGAGCGCATCACCACGGCCGCACTGGCGGCCCGCATCGGGGTCAGTGAGGCGGCGCTGTACCGCCACTTCGCCAGCAAGGCGCAGATGTTTGAAGGCCTGATCGATTTCATCGAGCAGACCGTGTTTTCGCTGTCCAAGCAGATGATCGAGCGCGAAGCCAGCGCCAACCCCGACCCCGCCACGCTGGGCCACCGCCAAGCCACCCGGGTGATCTACCTGCTGGTGCAGTTTGCCGAGAAAAACCCGGGCATGGTGCGTGTGATGTGCGGTGATGCGCTGGTGTTGGAGCACGAACGCCTGCAGCAGCGCATGAACCAGTTTTTTGAGCGGCTGGAACTGACCTTTCGCCAATGCCTGCGCCCGCAGGCCGAGGCCACCGGTTCGGCCAAGCCCTCGGTGCGCTCGCAGGCCCAGGCCGCGGTGTTGACGGCCTTCATCCAGGGGCGTTTGCAGCGCTATGCGCGCACGGGCTTCAAGCGACTGCCGTCGGAGCAGTTGGAGGGCGCTTTGGAGTTGCTGCTGGCTTGAAGTGGCCGGCCCCCTGGCTGAGGCCGCTTCAAGGGGCGATTTCAAGGGTCAGGTCATCGACCCACAGGGCGCCATCGTCTTCCAGCATCACGGCGGCCTCGAGCATGTAGCCGTTGTCCGGAATCCTGAGTTCGATGGTGTAGCGCTTCCAGTCCTGCGTGCCCTTCACGCGGGCATCATTCATGTGGTTCCACTTCAGGATATTGCTGCCGTCCGTGACGTGCAGCACCAGTGCACCGCCACCCCCCATGGCCTTGTCCGTGCGCAGGTAACCCGACAACTTGGCCAGCTTGCCTTTCCAGCAGGCCGGGATCAATGTTTCCTGTTTCAGCACCCCGAAGTCCTCCGGGCTCACCTGGCGGATCTGTGCGCTGCTGGGGGCTGAGAGAAAGATCTTGGTGTCGCGTTCAAAGGCGTAGTTGCCACTGACCCGATGCTCGATGGCTTTCCAGCCCTTGATGCGCCCGTCCTCGGTCTCGCTGAAGGACGGGTTGGTCAAGGTCACCTTGGCGGCTTCGCCGGCGCTCGGGCAGGCTGGTTGCGCCTGGGCAGCGCTGGTGATGCCCGTCAGCACGGTCAGCGCCGTGAAGAGCAGGAGGGGAGATGCGTTGCGGGGTCCGGAAATCATGGTGCAGAGGCGAGGTGGTCACGCACCCGGTGGAGCGCGCGAGGTTTCAGTCTGGGTGACATGGAAGTCTACCGCCCAGCTCGGCACCGCACGAGCCAACACCCCCTGACACGGTTGGGGGCCGTTATCGATAATGACACTGAACCGTCGTATTGGCGGCTTGGGTATTTTTTGAAAGGACACCATGAAACTCGTACGCTACGGCAACCCCGGCAAGGAAAAGCCGGGCCTGATTGACGCCGAAGGCAAGTTGCGCGACCTGAGCAGCGTGATCAAGGATCTGGGCCCGGAGCAGCTCAGCGACGCTGCCCTGGCCAAGCTCGGCAAGGTCAAGGTCGACAAGCTGCCGCTGGTGCGCGGCAAGCCTCGTTTCGGCACCCCGGTGGCCGGCGTGCGTAAATTCATCGCCATCGGCTTGAACTACGCCGACCACGCCGCCGAGGCCGGGCTGCCGGTGCCCAAGGAGCCCGTGGTGTTTACCAAGGCCATCAGCTGTCTGCAAGGCCCCAACGATCCGGTGATGCTGCCCAAGGGCTCGAAGAAGACCGATTGGGAGGTGGAACTGGGCGTGGTGATCGGCAAGCAGGCACGCCATGTCTCGCAAAAAGAGGCTCTGAACCACGTGGCCGGCTATGTGCTGGTGAACGATGTGAGCGAGCGCGAATTCCAGATCGAGCGTGGCGGCACCTGGGACAAGGGCAAGGGTTGCGACACCTTCGGCCCCGTCGGCCCCTGGCTGGTGACGCGCGACGAAGTGCCCAACCCGCAGCGCCTGGACCTGTGGCTGGACCTGAACGGCCAGCGCATGCAAAGCGGCAGCACCAAGACCATGATCTTCAGCGTGGCCAAGATCATCAGCTACCTGAGCCAGTTCGTGACCCTGGAGCCGGGCGACATCATTACCACCGGCACGCCACCGGGCGTGGGCATGGGCATCAAGAAAGATGGCCAGCCAGCACCGGTGTTCCTGAAAAAGGGCGATGTCATGACCCTGGGCATCAGCGGCCTGGGCGAGCAGCGCCAAGAGGTGGTGGCCTTCAAGTTTTAAAGCCCTCTCCCAGCTTCAAAGCCCCGGTGTGCACGGCTGCGGGCCTTGGCTTGCCGACCGAAGGTCGGCGTGGTCGGCATACCCGGGAGTTGAAAATCTCGAGAATTTGTACAATAAGTGAGTACAAGTTGGAGAGATATCAATGAGCATTGAAACCACCTACAGCCAGGCCCGTGAACAGCTCAAAACCTTGATGGATCGGGCCGTGGCAGACCGAGAGGTGATCATGGTGCGACGTCGTTCTGGGGGGGATGTCGCCATGATTGCAGCGGACGAACTGCAAAGCCTGATCGAAACTGCGCATCTGTTGCGTTCGCCACACAACGCACAGCGTTTGTTGACGGCCCTTTCCCGTGCCCACTCGGGGGGCGTGCTGCCGACCGACCTGTCCGAACTGGAGCGTCGGGTGAACCTGGATGCCTGAAACAAAGCGGCTGGCGGTGTGCCACCCTGAGTTTCTGGAAGATCTTCAACACTGGATCGAAACGGATCGCAGAACGGCCAGGCGCTTGCTTGAGTTGATCAAGGCCGTTCTGAAAAATCCTTTCGAGGGTATCGGCAAACCCGAACCGCTGAAGTACCTGGGCCCCAATGTCTGGTCGCGCCGCATCACCCAGGAGCACCGATGCGTTTACTTGGTCAAGGCAGATCGCATTGAGTTTTTGCAGGGCCGTTACCACTACGGTTGAGCCCATACCCACACGTGGAAGCACTCAATCCACCGTCGCCCCCGAATCCTTCACCAGCTTGCCCAGGCGCACCGAGTCCTTTTTGATCAGCTCGCCAAACTGCGTCGCGCTGCCCGCCACCACGGGCGTGCCGATGGCCTCCCACTTCTTGCGGAATTCGGGCTGGCTGAAGATGGCGTTCAAGGTGCTGTTGAGCTTGTCGATCACGGCCGGGGGCGTGCCGGCGCGCACGGCCACACCGTGCCAGCCGGTCATCTCGTAGCCCGGCAGACCGGCTTCGGCCATGGTGGGCACATCGGGCAGGGTGGGCACGCGTTTGGCGGTGGTGACGGCCAGTGCGGTGAGCTTGCCCGACTGGATGTAGGGCAGCGAGCTGCCCAGGATGTCGAACATCACGTTCACCTGGCCGCCCAGCAGGTCGTTCAAGGCCGGGCCCGCACCGCGGTAGGGGATGTGCGGCATCTTGGTGTCGATCTGGGTGTTGAACAACTCGCCCGCCAGGTGCTGGGGCGTGCCATTGCCGGCCGAAGCAAAGGCCAGTTCGGCGGCGCGTTTGCTCTTGAGCGCGGCAATCAACTCCTTGACTGATTTGATGCCCGTCTTGGGGTTGACCTCGAGCACCAGCGGAAAGGCCGACAACTGGATCACCGGCGCCAGGTCGGTCAGCGGGTTGAAGGGCATGTTGCGGTACAGCGTCGGGTTGACCGCCATGGGGCCGCTGGCCGCCAACAGCAGGGTGTAGCCGTCGGCGGGCGCCTGCTTGGCCACCTCGGCGCTGCCCAGGTTGCCGCCCGCGCCGCTCTTGTTGTCGACGATCACCGACACGCCCAGGCGGGTCTGCATTTCGCCCTGCAGCAGGCGTGCCATCAGGTCGGTGGGGCCGCCCGGCGGGTAGGGCACCACAAAGCGGATCGATTTGCTGGGCCAGGTCTCTTCGGCCTGGGCCAGCGGGCTGCACAGCGTGCCCAGGGTGGCAAGCGAGCTCAGGGCCAGACTGGCCAGGGCGTGGGTGACGGAACGGCGTTGCATGGTGTTGTCTCCTGTTGTGTTTTTTCGGGCCTGGCGCTTCAGCCGGCAAAGCGCTCGCGGATGTGGCGTGCCGTGGCCAGGGGGCGGCCCAGGCTGGCAGCGGCTTCGGCCGCCTGGGCCACCAGGGCCGCGTTGTGCGGCGCCCGGCTGCCATCCTTGAGCTGCAGGTTGTTCTCGAAGCCCACCCGCACATGCCCGCCCAGGGCGGCGGCGGCGGTCACGCAGGCGTGTTCGGTGCTGCCAAAGGCGCACACGGCCCAGGGCTCGGGGCCCGTGTGGGCGTGCACAAAGGGCACCAGGTCCAGCGGGCTGGAGGTCTGCCCCGCGGTGTAGCGCCCCAGCACAAACAGCAGGAACCAGGGCGCCTCGGGCACCGCGCCGCGCTCGCGCAGCGATTGCCAGCGCTGCAGGTCGGCACTGTCGTACAGGATCACCTGGGTCATCACCCGCTCGCGGGCCAGCCAGCCGAAGAAGTCGGCCAGGCCCGGCTCACCGATCTCGGCTTGATCGACCTCGCGCAGGCCCACCGACACGGCCTCGGGGCGCAACTCACGCACCATGGCGATCTGCGCCGGGGCGTGGTAGACGCGGGCGGCTTCGCTGGTCACTTGCAGCACCATCTGGTCGCCCACGGCGGCCCGCACCGCGCTCAGCGCATCACGGTAGCCTTCCACATCCAGGCTGTGGTGGCCCTGGGCGTCGCGGATGTGCAGGTGCAGCATGGCCGCACCCGCGTCCAGGCATTGGCGTGCCGTGAGGGCCAGGGCTGAAGGGGTCAGCGGCACGGCGGGGTGGTCGCTGTGCAGTTTGTAGGCGCCGTTGGGGGCCGAGGTGATGATCAGCGGGGTGCTGGGCATGGGGTTCTCCGATGGGGGCCGTGAGGGCGCTGTGTTGGGGGGCGGGTTCAGTCGCTGTCGATGGGCGGCAATTCGGACGCCAGCAGGGCCAGACCTTGTTGCAGCAAGGCGTCGTAGCGCTGGCGCTCGGCCAGCCGGCGCTCCTCGGGCCACTCGAAAAAGCCGGCGCCGGTCTTCATGCCCAGGCGGCCGGCGGCCACCTGCTCGCGCAGCACCTGGGCGGGCTCGGTGTTGGCGGCCAGCGAGGGGTACATGGTGGCGGCGGCGGCGCAATGCACGTCCAGCCCGGCGTGGTCGCGCTGCAGCACCGGGCCGGCAGCCAGGTAGCGGAAACCGAAGCCGAAGCGCACCGCGGCATCCACGTCTTCCGGCGTGGCCACGCCCTCGTCGATCATGGCAAAGGCCTCGCGCGCCAAGGCGTGCTGCAGGCGGTTGGCCAGAAAGCCCGGCTTGTCCTTGCGCACCCGCACCGGCACGCTGCCGCAGCCGCGCATGAACTGGCACAGGCGGCTGGCCTGCACCTCGTCGGTGGCGGGGCCATGCACCACCTCGACCAGAGGCACCAGGTGGGCCGGCATGAAGAAGTGCAGGCCCAGCATGCGCTCGGCGGTCGGCAGGCCTGCCGCGATGGCGCTGATCGGAAAGCTCGAGCTGTTGCTGGTCAGCACCGTGTGCGCCGGGGCGCGCTGCACCAGTTCGGCGAACAGGGCCTGCTTGAGGTCCAGCTTTTCGGGAATGCATTCGATGACCAGCACCACGTCATGCCAGTCCACCTCCTGCAGGCTGGCCACCGCCTGCACGCGCTCGGCGCGTTGCGCCAGCCCCAGGGGCTGCAGGCCTTGCAGCACACGCTGGGCCATGGCTTGCCGCTGGGCGGGGTTGGGGTCACTCACGGTGACGCGGCAGCCCCCCCGGGCCAGCACGGTGGCGACATCGGCCCCCATGGTGCCGGCGCCGACGACCACGGCATGGGTGTGGCGGGGGTGGGCGGGTAAAAGCAGGTCGGTGTTCATGGTGTCGGAGGCCAGGGAGCCACGCAGATGGTTTGAGAAAGTCTGCGCAGTCTAGGAAGGGGGCATTGCACCGTCCAGACGATTTTTTCAATAAACTGATCTGCCATGCAGATCAATTGGTCCACCCGTGAGCTCGATGTCTTTCTCGCCCTGGGGCAAACCCTGAGCTTTCGGCGCACGGCCGATCAGGTGCACCTGTCGCAGTCGGCGGTGTCCGGGGTGCTGACCCGGCTGGAGGAGTCCCTGGGCACGCGCCTGTTCGACCGCACCACGCGCAGCGTGCAGCTTACCCTGGCCGGCCAGGTGTTTTTTGAACAGGTGCAGGTCTTGCGTGCCCAGACCGACGAGGCCGTGCGGGCGGTGCGCAGCGTGGCCGAGTTGCAGGTGGGGCAGGTCACGCTGGCGGCCTTGCCCTCGCTGGCGGCCACCGTGGTGCCCGCCGCCATGGCCCGGCTGGCCGCCCAGCACCCGGGCATTCGCCTGTCGGTGATCGACACCTTGTCGGGCCCTGCGTTTGACCTGGTGCGCCGCGGCGAGGTCGACTTTGCGCTGACGGCCGCCAACCCGGCCTATGCCGATCTCGACGACCAGCCCCTGGCCTCAGACGGCTTTGTGCTCTTGCTGCCGGCCCAGCACGCTCTGGCCAAAGGACGGCAGGCCCTGGGCTGGGCCGAGGTGGCGGACCTGGTGCACATCTCCATGCCCCAACCCACCAGCGTACGCCAGTACGCCGACGCGGCCTTGCTGGAGCACCGCCTGCGCTTTGCGCCGCGTTACGAGGTGGAGCATCTGGCCACCATCCAGGCCATGGTGGCCGCCGGCCTGGGCGTGGCCGCGCTGCCCGAGTGGGCTGCCGCCGTGGCGCCCTTGCCCGGGGTGGTGAAGCGGCGCCTGTGCCGGCCCGACATCCGCCGCCCCATCGGCCTGGTCACGCGCCGGGGCCGGGCCTTGAGCCCCGCCGCCACCGAGATGGTGGCCCTGCTGCGCGAAGAGATGCTGCGCCTGGTGCCGGCGCGCAGGCGCCGCAACGTGGGCGAGAGCTGAGGGCTTACTTCAGCGGAATGGCCTGGGCCCGATCCACCGGCACCGCAGTCACGCTGTTCTGGGGCGAGCCTTCGACCAGCCGATCCGAGTACGTCAGGTAGACCAGGGTGTTGCGTTTGGTGTCCACCATGCGCACCACGCGCAGCCGCTTGAACAGGATGGACATGCGCTCCGAGAACACCTCGTCTTCACGCGGCAAGGGCTTCTTGAAGCTGATCGGGCCCACCTGACGGCAGGCAATCGAGGCCTCGGCCTTGTCCTCGGCCAGGCCAAAGGCCCCCGACAGCCCCCCCGTGCGGGCGCGCGACACGAAACAGGTCACGCCCTCGACCAGGGGGTCGTCATAGGCCTCGACCACGATCTTGTGGTTGGGGCCGATCAGCTTGAAGGCGGTGCTGACGTCGCCGACCAGGTCAGGGCCGGCGTGGGCGCTGGCGGCGGCCAGTGCCAGCCAGGCCGCGGCGCCAAGGCGGAGCAGCAGGGGGCGTCGGGTCACGGGTGTGGGGTGGGGCATGTGAATTTCTCCTGGGTGCTGCGCGTACAACGGCTGTGGCGACAGGGTGGCTGGCGGGTGGGTGTGAGAGCCTTGAGATTGAAACGCAAAATTGACGAGATCATGACCCATGGCTACATTTGGATCTCTATTTGGAGCTGAAATGGACGCCATTCATTCTGATCTGGTGGTCAGCATGTCCGAGTTCAAAAAGAACCCGGCCGCCGTGCTGCGCGATGCCAACAACCGGCCTGTGGCGGTTCTTAACCACAACCGGCCCGCCTTCTACATGGTCGAGCCGCATTTGTTTGAAGCCATTCTGGACGAGTTGGCTGATCAATCACTACACCGGACAGCGCTCAACCGCCTGGCCGAGAAGTCGCGGGCCGTTGAGGTCGATCTTGACGAGCTCTGAGGCTGCGGGCAGGCCCAAGTACAAATACAAGCTCCGATTCATGCCCGAGGCTTTGGAAGAATGGCATCGGCTGGATGGTTCGGTTCGTGCGCCCCTGAAGAAGCTTCTGGCCAAAAGGCTGGACAACCCGCATGTCCCAGGCGGGGAACTGCATGGAGAACTGGCGGGGTGCTACAAAATCAAGTTGCGTCAGCAAGGGGTGCGGCTGGTCTACGCCGTTGAAGACGACCATTTGATCGTCACCGTGGTGGCTGTTGACAAAAGAGAAGATGGTGTCGTCTATCAGGCTGCCATCACCCGGGTCGCCTCTGAAGCCGCAGCTCTGGCTCGTTCCTTCGCGACAAAACGAAAAAGCCAGCGCCGTGATTGAGGTCATTGGCCCGTAGATGCGGGCCGCAATCCGCACGCCATGCAAACTCACTCCCCGTTTTCAGACCCATCGCTCGGAGCCCCCTCATGGACCTTCAACTCACCCATCGCCACATCCTGATCACCGGCGGCAGCAAAGGCATCGGCCTGGCCTGCGCCCAGGGCTTTCTGGCCGAAGGGGCCCGTGTGACGCTGGTGGCGCGCAACCCGCAGACACTGGCGCAGGCCTTGAGCACCTTGGGCGGTGATGCGCAGCGCGTGGCCACGGTGGCTGCCGACCTGTGCGATGCCGATGCCGCCTTGGCCGCGCTGGATGCCGCTGAGGCGCGCTTGGGGCCGGTCGATGTGCTGGTCAACTCCGCAGGTGCCGCCCGCCGCACCCCGCCCGATGAGTTGACGCCCCAGGCCTGGCACGACGCCATGCAGGCCAAGTACTTCAGCTACCTGCACATGATCGATCCGGCCATCAAGCGCATGGCCCAGCGCGGGCAGGGCGTGATCGTCAATGTGGTGGGCGCGGGCGGCAAGGTGGCCAGCCCCATCCATCTGCCCGGCGGCGCCGCCAACGCCGCGCTGATGCTGGTGAGCGCCGGTCTGGCTGCGGCCTATGGCCCGCGTGGCGTGCGGGTGAATGCCGTCAACCCTGGTGCAACCTTGACCGAACGCCTGCGCGAGGGACTGAATGCCGAGGCCCGTTTGCAGGGCATCACCCCGGACGAGGCCTTGGAGCGCTCCCGCGCCAAACTGCCCCTGGGCCGCCTGGCCACGCCGGAGGAGGTTGCCAACGCGGTGGTGTTTCTGGCCTCGCCCAGGGCCAGCTACATCACCGGCGCCATCCTGGCCATGGATGGTGCGGTGACACCCATGGTGGTTTGAGCCATGACGGAGTGGCACATCCGCTGCCCTGATCTGGAGGCTGAGTGGGCCGCGGTGGAAGGTGAGTCGCTGCTCGAATCAGCCGAGCGCGCTGGTATCGAACTGCTCAGCTCATGCCGCAATGGCACCTGCCGCACCTGCATGTGCCGGCTCATGGCGGGTGAGGTGCGCTATCGCATCGAATGGCCAGGCTTGAGTCGTGAGGAGAAGACTGAGGGCTGGGTGTTGCCCTGTGTGGCGGAGGCTGCGGGAGAGGCCCCGTTGCTGTTGGCGTTGTACTGATTCGGGGTACCTGCCGCTCGGCATCGTTAAGCTCACTGTCGGCGGGAGATCGGCCGTCCCTGCGGCACCTTGCGGCTGTGGCTGTGCGACGTCTTAGAATTCATCTGGCTTTTTTTGGGGGGGATCTCTGGATCTTTCAAGTGAAGTTGATATTCATGACGGATGTGTGAGTTCATGGCTTGCGCGAGGTTTTTGCTGCTGGTGCGCCACAGACCTCGGAGAAGCCATGTTTCGCGGTATGCTTTGGCGTAGTGCCGTTTCTCAAAGGCCTGAGGCAGGACAGACTTTGAGATTGATTGCGGATAATAATTTATGAAAACTATCATGGCAGTATTCGGGACCCGACCCGAGGCCATAAAAATGGCGCCCGTTGTCGCCGCATTGGCGGAACAAGCGGGAATTCGCAGTCTGGTTTGTGTGACGGGCCAGCAACGAGAAATGCTGGATCAGGTGCTGGCATGCTTTGATATTCAGCCGGACTATGATTTGAAAATCATGAAGCAGGGGCAATCCCTGGTGGATATCACAACCGGCATTCTGCATGGGCTGGATACCTTGCTGGACAAGGTTCGGCCTGACTGGCTGCTGGTCCATGGAGATACTTCAACGACTTTTGCTGCAAGTCTGGCAGCATATTATAAAAAAATACCGGTTGGACACGTGGAGGCCGGGTTGCGAACCGGTAATATTTATTCTCCTTGGCCTGAGGAGATGAATCGAAAACTCACCGGTGCCATTGCAGCTTTGCATTTTGCTCCCACAGCGATGGCTCGTGACAATCTCCTGGCGGAAGGGGTATCTGCTGACCGAATCATGGTCACCGGAAATACAGTCATTGATGCGTTGAAGAGTGTGAGTCGGCGCATTGAAACAAATGACGTACTCCGCCTGGCTTTGCAGGCAAGTTTTGAATATTTGAATCCCGATCGAAAAATAATTCTGGTCACGGGGCACCGCCGCGAGAATTTTGGCGCTGGTTTCGAGAGCATCTGCCAAGCCTTGAAGCAAGTGGCCGAGCGCGAAGATGTGCAGGTGGTCTATCCGGTGCACCTCAACCCGCGTGTGCAGGAGCCGGTCATGCGATGGCTGGGAGGCCATCCGCGCATCCATTTGGTGGCGCCGCTGGAGTACGAGCCCTTCGTCTATCTGATGACGCGTTCGTATTTGATATTGACGGATTCAGGCGGAATCCAGGAAGAGGCGCCCTCCCTGGGCAAGCCGGTTCTGGTGATGCGTGACACCACTGAGCGGCCTGAGGCGGTTCAGGCTGGCACCGTGGTGCTGGTGGGCACCGACGCCCACAGCATTGTCGGCCATGTCACACGCCTGCTGGATAATGAGTCGGATTATCAAGCCATGGCGCGTGCCCACAACCCTTATGGGGACGGCCATGCCGCATCACGCATCGCAGAAAAAATCGCTTATGCCTAAATCATTTCAAAAAGTTTCTGTGGTCGGTCTCGGCTACATTGGGTTGCCTACTGCTGCGGTGATCGCTTCAAAAGGCGTGTCGGTGCTGGGGGTCGATGTTCAGCCCCATGTGATTGAGACCTTGAATGCTGGCGATATCCATATCGTTGAACCTGATTTGGCCGGTGTGTTGCGGGCCGCGGTTCAGCAGGGGTATTTTCGGGCGAGCCTTCAGCCCGAGCCTGCCGATGTGTTCCTGATTGCCGTGCCGACGCCCTTCAAGGGAGACCATGAACCCGATGTGAGCTTTGTCGAGGCCGCGGCCAGGAGCATCGCACCCTATCTGCAGAAAGGCAGTCTGGTGATTCTCGAGTCGACCTCACCGGTCGGGACGACCGAAAAGATGGTGACCTGGTTGGCGCAGGCTCGGCCTGATCTGTCGTTTCCTGTGCCCGGAGGGGCTCCAGCCGATGTGGCGGTGGCTTATTGTCCCGAGCGCGTGCTACCGGGCCGGGTTCTGCATGAACTGGTGGCGAACGACCGGGTCATCGGGGGGATGACGTCGGCCTGTGCCGAGCGAGCGATTGATTTCTATAGGTTGTTTGTCGATGGCCAGTGTCTGGCCACGGCGGCGCGGACGGCCGAGATGGCCAAGCTGACAGAAAACGCGTTTCGCGACGTCAACATCGCATTTGCCAACGAGCTCTCATTGATCTGCGACCGCCTGGACATCAATGTCTGGGAATTGATCAAGCTGGCCAATCACCACCCCCGGGTCAATGTGTTGCAGCCTGGGCCGGGTGTGGGCGGCCATTGCATCGCGGTCGATCCTTGGTTCATCGTTCATTCGGCCCCGGAGCAGGCTCAGTTGATCGCGACAGCGCGCCGCGTCAATGATGGCAAGCCGCATGCTGTCATGGACAAGATTCGGCAGGCGCTGGGGGCGGGGGGCGTTGGCCGTTCCATCGCCTTTCTGGGCCTGGCCTTCAAGCCCGACATCGATGACTTGCGAGAGAGCCCTGCGCTTGAAATCGCGCTGCACATGGCGCAGGAGCATGTGGGGCCGGTCTATGTCGCAGAGCCCCACATCAACGCTCTGCCTGCCTCGCTGAAGGCCCTTGGTCACGTGCGCTTGGTGACGGCGCAGGACGCCATCTCGGCGGCTGATGTCGTGGTGCTGCTGGTCAACCACAGCCAGTTCAAAGAAGTGGATCCAGGGACGTTGCAGGGCAAGGCACTGATTGATACACGAGGCCTCTGGTCGTGAAGCAGGTGTTGTTGACGGGGGGCGGTGCTGTGGTGGAGGAGGTTCCTGCACCCTCCGTAGGGCGCCGGAACATCCTGGTCCGAGTGGCGTACTCGTGTATCAGCGTCGGCACTGAAGGGGCCGGTATGGCAGCAGCGGCGGTGCCTTTGTACAAGCGAGCCTTGCGTCAGCCCGAGAACGTTCGGCTGGCCTTGAAGATGGTCCAGGAGCAAGGGGTCGGCAAGACATGGCGGCGCATCCAGGGGATGCTGCAGGCGGGGCAACCCACCGGGTATTCCGCCGCTGGCGTTGTCGTGGCGACGGGTGAAGAGGTGACCGGCTTCTCGGTGGGCGACCGGGTGGCCTGCGCCGGGGCGGGGGTTGCCAACCATGCCGAATTCATCGATGTGCCCGTGAATCTGGCCGTGGCCTTGCCCCAGGATGTGACCTTGGACCAGGCTTGTACGGTGACGCTTGGGGCCATCGCCCTGCAAGGCGTGCGTCGTACGGCGCCCACTCTGGGCGAGACGGTCGTCGTGATCGGCTTGGGCATTCTGGGGCAATTGACGGTGCAACTGCTGCAGGCCAACGGGTGTCGGGTCATTGGTCTGGACCCGGAGGACTCTCGTTTGGCGCTGGCCCGGCAGCAGACCGGCGTGCTGGGCTTGGATCCTCAGAACGATCCCATCGTCTCCCAGGTGGCCTGGCATACAGACGGCTTGGGGGCTGACGCCGTCATCATCACTGCGGCCGCGCCCGACCATGACATCGTGCGTCTGGCCATGCAGGCCTGTCGCAAGAAGGGTCGAGTCGTCCTGGTCGGCGACGTGGGACTGAACCTGCGTCGTGAAGACTTTTACAAGAAGGAACTCGACTTCCTCATCTCATCCTCCTACGGGCCGGGGCGCTACGATCCGTATTATGAAGAGGGCGGGCAAGACTATCCGTTGCCGTATGTGCGCTGGACTGAGAACCGCAACATGGCAGCCTATCTGGCGTTGCTTGCGGAAGGCCGGATCGATCTATCGGTGCTGCAGCCCGAGGTTCACAACATTTCAGAGGCCGACGTGGCCTATCGGCGCATCGCAGAGGCCACACCCAAGCCCTTGCTGGCCTTGCTGCGTTACCCCGATGGTGCGGATGCGCGGGCCCGCAGCGTGCGTCTGCCTCGGGCTGGGGGCAGTCCGCGCGGAGGGATCCGGACGGCCTTGATCGGTGCCGGTGCCTTCGCTCAGGGGATGCATCTGCCCAATCTGGTGCGCCTGCGGGATCGTTTCGAACTGCGCTGGATCATCAGTCGTCAGGGGGCTCAGGCCAAGGCGGTGGCCCGACAGTACGAGGTGCCGGCCGCCGGAACGGAATTCGACGAAGTCCTGCGAGATCCCGAGGTGGATCTGGTGATCATCACCACGCGACATCATCTGCACGCCGGCATGACACTGGCCGCGCTGCAAGCGGGCAAGCATGTGTTCGTCGAGAAGCCGTTGGCCCTTCAGGCGGCTGAACTCGATGCCATCGAGGCGTTTTATGGCGCCGACCCAGCCGGCAAGCCGCTGCTCATGACGGGTTACAACCGGCGCTTTTCCCCGCCCATCCGCCAGGTGCGAGACTGGCTCAGTCAGCGCAGTGGGCCGATGATTCTCCAGTACCGCATGAACGCGGGCTATCTGCCACCCGAGCATTGGGTTCATGGTGAGGAGGGGGGGGGGCGCAACCGGGGCGAGGCCTGCCACATCTATGACCTGTTCGTCCACCTGACCGGATCCCGCCCGGTCACCGTTCAGGCGCAATCGCTGCATTGCCGCGGGGCTCAGGTCCGAAGCGATGACAACTTCTCGGTCACGGCCAGCTTCGCCGACGGCTCGATGGCCAGCCTGCTCTACACCAGCCTGGGGCCTCAGGAGGTCGCCAAGGAGCGGCTGGAGATCTTCATGGACGGCAAGCTCATCGAACTGGATGATTACAAGTCGGTGGTCCTTCGGGGCGCGCGAGCCAAACCCTGGCGGAGCAATCTGGCGCAGAAAGGGCAGTTTGAAGAGCTGCAGGCGCTGGCAAATGCCCTCCGTGACGGAGGAGACTGGCCGATTTCACTCACTGAACAACTGGACGTGGCGCGCCTGGCGCTGAGCGTCGAAACCCAAATTCACCAGCGCCCGTCAGAGGCCTGCTAAACATGCGACAACTCCTACTCAACAACGCCGGGGTCAAAGTCGCCCGCATGCCTGCGCCAGTCGCTCGGCCCGGGGAGGTCCTGGTCCGGGTTTGCTATTCCATGGTCAGCGTGGGCACCGAGGTCGCCACGCTGCGCCCCTCACCGCCGGTGGAGGGGGAACGCGGGATCGACAAGGTCGTGGCCGCGTCCTCTTTGGCACACCATTACCTGAAGGCTGCAATCGCGAATCCAGGGTTGGCCGTCAAGCGCGTCAAGCAGATTGCCCAGATGCAGGTGGTGAAGTGGGTGCCTCGGCGCCCCAGGCCGCCCGCGGCAGACCACGTTCTCGGGGCCCTCAGTTGGTCGCAGGACAATGCCACATCCTTTGCCGGCAAGGCGCCCACTGGCCTTTCGTTGACGACGGATGCTTCGGATTTCCATTACCAGGCCCGCTCGGCCGTGATCCGGGTCAGCCCCGGGCACATGGTGGCGGTCGATCTGAAGGGGCATCTGTCCCCCGGGGTGATGTCCTTGGGAATGCTGGATGCCGGGGGGCAGCGGTGGCTTGGTCTGTCTGTCTTGGCGGCGGGGGAACTCGACGATCGCTTTATTTTTGATCCCCAGGGTGAGACCGAGGTCCGTCTGGTGCTGGCCAATGCACAAGGGGGGATCACCCAGCTTGAGCTGAGCCAGGTGAACACCACCTTGTTGGCGCCGGATCCTCACGGCACGCCCCAGAACGAGATGGATGCCGCTGGATGGAATCTGGGTTATTCGGCAGCAGGCGAGGTCCTGGCCACGGGGGCTGGCGTCACGGATCTTGCGCCGGGTGATTGGGTGGCCTGCGCCGGGGCTGGCAAGGCCAACCATGCCGACTACGTCGCAGTGCCCCGCAATCTGGTGTGTCGTGTGCCAGCCGGCCTGGACCTGCAGATTGCGGCGACGACCACGGTGGGCACGATCGCGTTGCAGGGGGTTCGTCGGGCGGAGGCGGCTCTTGGCGAGACGGTCTGCGTGATCGGTCTGGGCCTCTTGGGTCAGATCACCGTGCAATTGTTGTTGGCATCAGGCTGTACCGTCATCGGCATGGACCTTGACCCGTTGCGGCTCCAACGGGCTCTGGACGCGGGGATGCAGCAAGGTGCCGGCTCGCCCGAGGCCCTGGCGGCGCTGGTCCGAGACCTGACGGGGGCCCGGGGGGTGGACAAGACCTTGATGGTCGCCGCCACCAAGTCGGATGCCGTCATCAACCTGGCCATGGACATCACGCGTCGTCGGGGTGCCGTGGTCATCGTGGGTGATGTCGGCCTGAACGTGCAACGCAGCCAGTTCTATCGCAAAGAGATTGACCTGTTGATGAGCACCTCCTATGGCCCGGGGCGATACGACCCCAGCTATGAGGAAAGCGGTCAGGATTACCCTTTTGCCTATGTTCGCTGGACTTTGAACCGGAACATGCAGAGCTACCTCGACCTGGCTGCGCAGGGGCGTCTGAAAATCGGTTCATTGATCGATGAGGTGGTGCCTTTGGACCAGGCCCCCGCCCTGTATGACCGCCTGGCCCGGAGTGCAGCAGCCCCTCTGGGCGTCTTGCTGGCCTACCCGGATCCGGCCATGCCACCCCCGCAGCCGCTCGATTCGAGCCGAGTCGCATTGCGCGGCCACCGCAAGCCCCAGCAGGGGCCTGCGCAGGCGGTGCTGGTGGGGGCTGGCGCGTACGGCCAGTCCATGCTGGTCCCCATGATGGAGCGTCACCCCAGGCACTTCTTTTTGCGTGGTGTGGTGTCGCGCGACACGGTGCGTGGAGGCAACTTTGTCCGCGAGCGCCGGCTGGACATCTTTGCGACCGATCTGGCGCCGGTGCTGGAGGATGAGGCTATCAACCTGCTGGTCATTGCGACCCGTCATAACGAGCACGCGGCCCAGACCCTTGCCGGCTTGCAGGCCGGCAAGCATGTGTTCGTGGAGAAGCCCCTGGCGGTGCACTGGGAAGAGCTGGATCAGTTGGTCCAGGCCTACCGTGCGCTGGAGGCGCCGCCACAGCTCATGGTGGGTTTCAATCGGCGCTTTTCGCCCGCCTTGCTCCAGCTGCGCCAGATTCTTCAGGGGCGTCGTTCGCCGCTGATCATCAACTACCGCCTCAATGGAGGTTACATCCCCTTGGATCATTGGATCCAGACGGCGGATGGTGCCGGTCGCAATATCGGTGAGGCCTGTCATATGTACGACGTGTTCCGGAGCCTGGCTGGCGCTCCGGTCAGCCGCATTTCCGCGTCGTCGATCAATCCCGGCGCATTGCCCTATGCGCGATCCGACAACTTTGTCGCCACTCTGGCGTATGAGGACGGCAGCGTCGGCAACCTGGTCTACACCGCGCTGGGGCCCAAGAAGGGGCTGCCCAAGGAGCGCATTGAGGTGTTTTGCGATGGCGAGGCCTACCTCATTGACGATTTCAAGAGCCTCACACGCTGTTCCGACGGCGAGGTGCTCTGGAAGTCAGACCAGGCGGACAAGGGCCATGCGGAAGAAATGCGTCTGTTTGGCGAGGCGGTCGCTCAGGGCACTGATCCCGTGATCGCCTTCGATGAGATCGTCGAGACCACGGCCGTGGCCTTGCATGTGGAAGATTTGATTTTCGGACGGACAGACGCATGAGCAAGGCTGAATACCAGTACCTGAACCCGCAACTCGACCAGGGCTGCACCCTGGTCGAGCCGGCGCTGGCCGGAATGACGGAACGCCATCCGGTCGTGATCCGGCGTGCTGCGCTCGAGCCCGTTTCGCCTGCCGCCGTGCTGGCCGCCCCGGGGTGTGCAGGGCTGATCATCGAACTGGTCAACGGCTGGCCCTGGCCCGCACACCTGAAGCTGGCCCGCAAGGCCTTGCTGGCGGGCAAGCGGGTGTTTTTTTACTGGCCGCGTGAGCAGGTGGTCGAGGTGGCTGATGCCGAGCGCCTGCGCAGCTACTGGCGCCTGTGCTGGATGGTTTGGCTGGTCAACCAGGGCGTGCGGATCTTGAACACATTGGGTGTGGCGCGTTGGGTGCGAGCGGCGACAGGGCTGTCCGCACCTGCCGCAGAAGCGGCGGCGGCCCCCGTGGTGGCGCCCAGCACGCCGGTGGAGCGGCTCCAGATCCTGGACAAGCTGGCATCGTCCGCGCCCACCAGCCTGCAGCCCGCCCTGGTCCAGGACAGCGGAGCCTGGCGGGTGGCCGGGCGTGGCGTCTACCTGCGCACGGATTACTGGGGTCGCATCACGTCGGGCGGCAGCTATGGCCATACCTGCCATGTGGCACATGAGCTGGCGCGGGCTTCCGATGGGCTGGTGTGCTTCATGGCAAACCATTTCTCGATGTTGGACGAGATGGGGCTGCACCAAGTCATTGTTGGCCCGCCCTATGCGGAGTCGTCGGAGCAGTCGCTGCTGGCGGCCAACGAGCATTTCTACGTCCAACTCAAGACCGCTTTGGAGGCGCTCCAGCCGGCCTATCTGTACGAGCGCGCCGTGCTCGGGAACTATGTCGGTGCGCGCCTGGCGGCCGAGCTCGGGATTCCCTACCTGCTCGAGTACAACGGCTCCGAGATATCCATCCAGAAAAGCTTCGGAACGACCCGCTTCGAGCACGAAGAGGAGTTCCTGCGCATCGAGTCTGTGGCATTCAAGCAGGCCACGGTGATCTCCGTGATCTCCGAGCCCGTCAAATCCGACCTGGTGGCCCGAGGCATTGCCGCCGACAAGATTCTGGTCAATCCGAATGGCGTGGATCTCGACAGCTATTGCCCGGCTTCACCCGACGAGCGCACAGCGCTGCGTGCTGAACTGGGCTTCGGTCCGGATGACCGCGTGATCGGGTTCACGGGCACCTTCGGCGGCTGGCATGGCATCGACACGCTGGCCAGTGCATTGCCGATGATCATCAAGCGGTGCAAGAACGCCCGTGTGCTGCTCATCGGCGATGGTCATAAAAAGGCCCTGGTCGATCAGGCCATCCACGAAAATGGCCTGTGGGATGTGGTTCATTGCGTGGGGCGCGTGCCTCAGCAGGAGGGCGCACGCCTTCTCAAGGCCTGCGATATCTGCATTGCGCCGCACAACGCGCACATGGTTGATGGCAAGTTCTTCGGGTCCCCGACCAAGCTGTTCGAATACATGGGCATGGGGGTCGGTATCGTTGCGAGCGACCTTGAGCAGATGGGCGAGGTTTTGAATCCTTCGGTCCGGGCCGAGGACCTGCCGGCGATCAACATGCTGGACAAACAACGGGCGATCCTGTGTGCGCCAGGGGATCTGCGACAGTTTGTTGAAGCCGTGGTCTATCTGTGCAAGCACCCCGAGGTTTCGGATGTCCTGGGGCGCAACGCCCGGCAGGCTGCGGAGTCGTACTATGCCTGGCGTCACCATGTCCAACGGCTGCTTGGCTTCGCGGCCGGCCATGTTCCCGCATCCGTGCTGGTGCCCCAGGCGCCCGTGCAGGCTGCGCCTTTGCTGGTCACGGGTGATCGCTACAAGGACGAGGTGCAGAACCAGTGGGACCATGACCCTTGTGGCTCCCACTACGTCAAGGACGTTCCGAAGCACACGCTGGAGTGGTTCCTGGAGGTCGAGCGCTACCGCTATGAACAATATGGGCCCTGGATGCCCCGCTTGATGGAGTTTGACCAGCACGCGGGTGAAGAGGTGTTGGAGATCGGTGCCGGCATGGGAACGGACCATGCCCAGTTCGCACGGCATGGCGCTCGCATGACCGATGTCGACCTGTCGGCCGGGCATCTGGCGTTGGCCCGGGAGAACTTTCTCCTCAGGGGATTGCAGGGCACTTTTGTGCACCACGATGCGGAGAATTTGCCCTTTCAGGACAATCACTTCGACTTGGTCTATTCCAATGGCGTGATCCATCACACGCCCAATACCCAGCAGGTGGTGGATGAGATCTACCGGGTGCTGAAGCCCGGTGGCAAGGCGATCATCATGGTCTACGCCGAAAACTCACTCCATTACTGGCGCAATTTGGTGCTGGAAATCGGCCTCGGCCAGGCCCAGATCTACGAGAAGTCGATCGGAGCCATCATGTCGGAAGCGGTCGAGATCAGCGAGAACGACGCCAAGCCCCTGGTCAAGGTGTACACACCGGCCCGTTTGAGGCAGATGTTCTCGGCCTTCACCGACATCGAGATCACCCAGTGCCAGCTCACCCCGGCGGAGGTCCCGCCGATCCTCAAGCGAGTCCCCCTGGAGACCCTTGGGCGCTGGATGGGATGGAATCTTGTCATCAAGGCTTACAAGCCACGGGCCTGAAGCATGTTCTCCTTTCTGAGGCGATTCCTGACCCGGTCCAGGGCCAGCAGCATCACGGTGCCCCAGTCCGTGGACATGGCCTGGACGCTGGCGCCGGAGGATGTGGCCGCGCTGCGCTCCCCTGCGCGCCTGCCCATGGGGCCGAACCCGGCCCGCATGGAGCGGCTGCGCAACGAGTGGCCTGCCGAGATCGACCGCACGGTGGCCGCTGCCGAGCAAGTGCTGAGCCATCGGTTCAGCTTGCTGGGGGTTGACGATTTCGAGCCCGGGGACTTGTCGAGGCCGCCGCACCCCGATGGCTATCGCTGGATCGACTGGCACCTGGACCCGGGGCGCCAACTGCGCTTCCCCACAGGATTTCCCCACAAGAGCTGGGACATGGCCACCATGAGGCCTGGCCTGGCAGACATCAAGCTTCCCTGGGAGCTGGCTCGCTGCCAGCATTGGCCCCTGCTGGCCCAGGCCTGGGCGCTGACGGGCGATGAGCGCTACGCGTGCGAGATCGCGCACCAACTCGACGATTTTGTGGCCGCCAACCCCGTGGGGGTCGGTGTCAACTGGGTCTGCACCATGGACGTGGCACTGCGTGCTGCCAATTGGGCCGTGACCTTGCAGATTCTGCAGGCCTGGGAGGGGCCGGATCCGGATTTCTGGTCCAGGGCCTGCCATCACCTGCTGGCGCTGGGCCATTTCATCCGAGGCAACCTGGAAGACAAGTACGAGGTCACCAGCAATCACTTCCTGAGCAATGTGGTGGGGCTGCTGTATGTGGCTGCGGTCTTTGTTGATCGACCTCAGGGGCAGCAATGGCTGGATTGGTGTGTCGCCATGTTGGAGCGCGAGATGCGGGTCCAGATCCTGCCGGACGGTGCCGACTTCGAAAGCTCCATTCCCTATCACCGCCTGGTCACAGAACTGTTTCTCGGCGCCTGGCACGTGAGTCACTGGATCCGGCGACCCTTGTCGGAAGGTTTTCGTACCAGTCTGGAGAAGATGATCGACTACCTGGTGGGTGTGATGCGCCCTGATGGGCTCATGCCTCAGGTGGGGGATGCCGATGATGGCCGTTTGCACATCCTGTCCGGGTATGGCAACTGGCAACCGCAGGACGCACGGCATTTGCTGGCGCCTGCGGCGCTCGCCCTTGGACGACCGGATTGGCGTGGGTTGGCCGGTCCGGTGGGGGCCTGGGAGGCGGCCTGGTGGGGTTTCGACGAAGTGACGGGCACAGAGGTCTCGGTGCCTCTCGGTGTTTGGCCAGCCCATGCCACGTTCTACCCGAACGCCGGACATGCCGTCTCGCGGGCTGGCGGTCACTACTTGTTGGTCAGCAACGCCATCGTTGGGACCGAAGGTTTTGGCAACCACAAGCACAACGACCAGTTGTCCTTTGAGCTGCACATCGCGGGGCAACCGTTGATCGTTGACCCCGGGAGCTATGTCTACACCTCTGACCCGGAGGCGCGCAACCGTTTTCGGGGTACCGCCTTTCATAACACCGTCATGGTGGATGGCATCGAACAAAACGAAATGAACCCTGAGTGGTTGTTCCGATTGTTCGAGAAAGCGTTGCCGCAGACCCTGGCCTTCGAGGCCTCTGCGTCCCGCATGGTCTACGAGGGCTGTCATGAGGGCTATGCGCGCCTGCCGGTGCCGCTTCGCCATCGGCGCCGTTTCGTGCATGATCGGCAGACGGGCCAACTCGATGTCGAAGACGAACTTCGATCAGAGGGCGGACATGAGCTCAGTTGGCACTTCCATCTGGCGCCGGGTGTCTCGGCCCAGTTGGATCCCGGTGGGGCGATATTGAGGCTGTGGGCTGGCGGCCAGCACTTTGAACTGCAATGGTCGGGCCCGGAATTGGTGGCCGAGCTGACGGCCAGCCAGTACTCTCCCTCTTATGGCCGGGCACAACCCTGCCTGGCCTTGAACCTGCGGACGAAGATGCAGATGGTGGGAGGCTCGTGCTGGGCCTTCCGTCTCTGTCAGTCCTCGCCTCGCGCGGAATGCTTGTCATGATTTCTTCCAAATCGATGCGTTGGCACCCCACGCATCTGCTCCGGCTGGTGCTGAAAAATCGGCGGGTGCTGTTTGCCGTCACCAAGGTGGAGCTGGAAAAGAGGCATTCCGGCTCTGCCTTTGGCCGCTTGTGGCTCTTGCTGTACCCACTGCTGTTGCTGAGCATCTACCTGTTCATCTATGCCGTGGTCTTCAAGACCCAACTGCCCGGCTATGAGGGGCTGGGGTACGCGATCTATGTGTTTTGTGGCTTGATACCCTTCATTGGTTTGTCGGAAAGCCTGTCTGCCGGGACCGTCAGCCTGAGGCAGAACATGCATCTCATCAAGAACGTGATGCTGCCGATCGAGTTGGTACCGATCCGAGCCGTCTTCGCCAGCCTGGCCACCCAGATGGTGGGAATGGCGGTGCTGCTGATCCTGGTGCTGTGGGGCGGCTACGCTTCCCTCAAGCTGCTGTGGCTGCCGCTGGTGCTCTTCTTTCAGGTGCTGCTGCTGGTCGGTCTGGTCCTGATCCTGTCGGCGCTGGCTGTGGCATTGCCTGACATCGGCAATGTGGTGAATCTGCTCATCCTGCTGATCATGTTTGTTTCGCCGATCGGTTTCACCCGGGACATGGTGCCGGGTGCCTTTGCGATCCTGGTGGATCTCAATCCGGTCAGTCATATGCTGGAAGCGTTCCGATACAGTCTGCTGGTGAACTATCCTTTCAATGGCTTCAAATTACTGATGTTTGTGTTGTTGTCCTCGGGCGTTTTCCTGCTGGGTTCGCTGTTTTTCCACCGATTCAAGGGCGTGTTGGTGGACTATGAGTGAGCGCATCATCGAGCTGAGCAATGTCAGCAAGGTGTACCGGCTGTACAAGAAGCCGCACTATCGGTTTCTCGATATGTTCGGGTTGTTGAAAGTCCGGGATGCCTACACCGAACACACGGCTCTGAGTGGGGTCACGTTGTCGATCTCCCGGGGCGAAAAAGTGGCCTTCATCGGGCGCAACGGGGCGGGCAAGAGCACCTTGCTCAAGCTGATCACAGGCGTCATCGAGCCCACGTCGGGCCATTTGGACGTGCGCCAGGGCGTGCATGCCCTGCTGCAGATCGGTTCGGGATTCCACCAGGACTTCACCGGGCGCGAGAATGCCTTGGCCTACCTGGCCCACCAGGGCATCTCGGGTGCGCAAGCCAACCGGATCCTCACGGACATCGTCGACTTCGCCGAGCTGGAGGAGTACATCGACCAACCCATCAAGACCTATTCCACCGGCATGATGGCCCGCCTGATGTTTGCCACCTCGACCGTGATCGAGCCCGAGCTACTGGTGCTGGATGAAATCCTGGGGGTGGGCGATGCCTACTTCGCCAGCAAGAGCTTTGAGCGCATCCGAGCGTTGTGCAGCACCCGGGGAAGCAGCCTGTTGCTGGTCTCGCACGATGTCTATTCGGCCGCCAAACTGTGCGATCGGATGATCTGGATCGACAAGGGCCAGTTGGTGTGCGATGGATCGTCCAAGGATGTCATCAAGGCCTATGAAACCTCCATCCGGGCCCAGGAGGAAAAGCGGTTGCGCACCAAGCGCCTGGTCCACAGCGAGGCGGCTGTGGCACCTGCCAGCACGCCGTCGCAGTCCGAGGGGCGACGCCTGTTGTTGGAGTTCTGTTCCCTGGCGCCGCTGTCCCAACCGGTTGGCCTGTCCGCGCTGCGAGTGAGTCTGCCAGATGCATGGAGCATCGACATTCCCCTGATGGGCGATGCGGCCTTCCTGGACACTGGACCTGCCAGTCTCGTGGCGGGCGAGAGTAATTGGGGTGAATCATTCCTGTTGGACGAGCAGCCAGCCCGTTGGGTGAACCCATATGGGTCACCTTTCCTGAAGGTGGGCGCGGTGGTGCGCCTGCCTGAACTGGTGGCTGATGATTGGGAGCGCCTCATTTTCTCGGGTCGCGTTCAATCCCACGATGGCGCTCACTTGGCGCTGCGGGTGTTCGATCAAGAAGGGCATCAGCGTCTGAGTCGGACCCTGGGGGACAGTGCGGGGCAATGGCGCGATTTCCAGATCGGGATGGCACAAGGCTCCGATGATTCAGCCCGTTGGTTGGCACGCCACATTGGTAATCAACGGATTGCCATTGAGGATGTTTATTTTGTTGATACCCATGGTCAGGACACCTATTACCTTCGTCATGGGTACCCGGCCCAGCTCTTGATCCGCTGCCGCGTCCATGACGAGATGCTGGATGAGTGTCCGCACGTCGTCGTGGCCCTGCACCGCGATGGGTCTCAGGATGTTGCCCGTTACCTTTGTCGGGATCTGCGCCTTCAGGGTCGCGCCCGGCCTCTGGTGGACATCGACTTCAAGTTGGACGCCGTCCCGTTCAGTGCGGGCACCTATACGGTGACGGTGTTGATCGCCGAGCCTGGTTATTACGACCGGTTCCAGGAGCAGTACTTCTCGATCAATCCCGGCGTCTATGCCTGTCGGTCCAGATCGCTGGAGTTTGAAATCATCGACGATTCACCGCTGTCCGTCGGCACGGTGGTGGTGGGGCAGGCCAGTTGGTCGGCCCAGATGAACCTGTCTTCGGCACGCGACCCGGACGAGTCAGGTGTTGCGCCTGAGTTGGCGATCAGACTCACCCAGGCCCAGCAGTTGGCCGATTTCAAGCCGATCACGTTTTGTCCCGCCTGGGATTTCGGCCTGGATCTGCGCCGAGGCGGCCGTCTGGCCCGCGAGCGGGAGGCGATACTTGAGGACCTTCGAGGCTTACCCAAACCTGTCGATCTTCAAGTGCCTTGGGTCAATGGTCTGGATCTGGTTTTGCCCACCAAAGGCGATCTGGCCCGTGTCCTTTATGTTGGGGGCAGTCTTGAGCCAAATGAAATGACTGTCTTGGAGGCCTTGAGCCCTCCTGGCGGGGTGGTGGTCGATGCCGGAGCTAATATTGGCCTTTTTACGCTCCTGTTGGCCAATAAAGTCGGTCCTACGGGTCGTGTCTATGCCTTTGAGCCGAGTGGGCGCGAGCGTCGAACGTTGTTGCGCAACATTGATATCAATGCACTTCACCACGTTCATGTGGAGGCTGCAGCTCTCGGCAGCCGACGCGGTCCGGGCAAACTTTATCTTGCGAGTGATGAATTAGCGGGGCACAACTCGCTCAACGGCATATTGAGATTGCCGGTCATTCGGACCACAGCAGGCGTACAGCCCTCTGTCTGGACGCCTGCCTGGGAAGGGTGCCGAAAACTGTCGTTCGAGGCTGAGGGTTGGGCGGAAATCTATTTGTATAGCGAGCTTGGATTTGTCTATGCCATCCAACCGGCTGGGCCGTCCAGCATGGCGGGCGAGTCAGCGCCGTGTGAGATCTTGGCGACTATTTTTCCAGATTGGGATATCTCATTCAGTGCGGGTCTGACGATGCATTGGGATGGTCAACTGCTTCTGCGCGGTGGGCCTGGGGATCACCTTTGTCTTCGACGGCTGGTGAAGCGCGATGAGATCGTTGAGGTGGTTTGGCGAGGGGTTGTGATTGCGGATGAGCAGGGGCCCTCGGAGTCGATCCGGATCGAGTGTCTGGATGAGTTTATGGGCGATGAGCAAGTGAAGCGATTTGACGTCCTCAAAGTCGATGTCGAGGGCTCTGAGTTGGCTGTGCTCGAAGGCGCGCAGGAATGCCTTCAACGATGGAGGCCTCACGTTCTTTTTGAGACGTCCAGCGAACAGCGCCCAGAGGCCTACGCTGGCATCGTTCGCTTGCTAGATTCGTTGGGCTATCGGATTCATGACTTTGATCCCATCACAGGTCGATTGGCCTCGCCGTGCGAGACGCCACGCAGCCCCAACGTGGTCGCGGTCCATCAATCGCGATGGGCGGATGTCCCGTCTCATGTGAAGTTGGGGTGATCCATTGCGTAGTTTTCACACGAATTTGGCAGGGAGTTCACGATGTGCGGCATAGCAGGGGCATACCGCCCTCAGGGACGGCCTGTTTGTGAGGATCGGGTTCTGGCCCGCATGAGGGATCGCATGGTGCATCGCGGGCCAGATGGTGGAAGCCTCTGGCGTGCGGTGGATGGGCGGTGCGCCCTGGTCCACAGGCGCCTGTCCATCATCGATCTCTCGACCTCTGCTTCGCAGCCGATGTCGAATGCCGCCGGAACGGTGCATCTGGTTTTCAATGGCGAGATCTACAACCATGCCGAATTGCGCCGTGCCCTGGTCGCCACCGGCAAGTACCAGTGGGTGACCGACCATTCAGACACCGAGGTGCTGCTGCATGCCTACGAGGAATGGGGGCTGGACTGTCTGCACCGTTTCTACGGCATGTTCGCGTTCGCCGTCTATGACGAGCGGGTTCCCGGCCGGCCGGTCATGCACCTGGCCCGCGACCGCCTGGGGGTCAAGCCGCTGTATTTCTCGCGCACCTCATCGGGGGAGTGGCTCTTTGCCTCCGAAATCCGGGCTCTGTTTGCCCACCCTGAGCTGTCGCCCCAGATGGACCGCACGGCCTTCTGGCACTACCTGACCTTCATCGTGACGCCAGCGCCCATGACCTTGTTCAAGGGCGTGTTCAAGCTGCCGGCTGGACATGTGATGAGCATCGATGCCCAAGGCCAGGCCTCAGCCCGTGTCTGGTGGGACTGCGTGCCCTCCGCGTCGAAGACGCTGACGGAGGCCCAGTTGAGCGAGCCGGAAGCGGTTGAGCAACTGACGGGACTGCTGCGCAAGTCCATCGAGCGGCGCATGGTGGCGGATGTGCCCTTTGGTGTGCTGCTCTCCGGGGGCGTCGACTCAAGCATGAACGTGGCCTTGATGAGTGAAATGATGGACCGTCCGGTTTCCACCTTCACGATCGGCTACGAGGGCGAAGACAAGTCCAACGAGTTCGAGTTCGCCCGCCGCATCGCGCAGCGCTACAAGACCGAGCACCACGAGACCCTGATCAACCGTCAGGATGCTCAGGACTTTCTTCCCTTGCTGGTGCAGCTCCAGGATGAGCCGATTGCCGACAACGTCTGCATACCGCTGTATTTCCTGTCCAAGCTGGTCAAGGAAAGCGGCACGACCGTGGTCCAGGTCGGCGAGGGTGCCGATGAGAACCTGCTGGGCTATTGGTGGGTTGAGCACTACCGCCAGAAGCATGAGAGTCTGTATGCCCCCTTGCGCCAGGGCCAGTCATTGCCCTGGTGGCGCCGCCTGTTGTCCAGGGGCAAGTCGGGGCTGCCGAACCTGGGGCGCGAGGACCTTGAGATCCAAAAGCGGGCGATGGCTGGGCAGGAGCTGTTCTGGGGTGGAGCGGTCTGTTGGTGGGGTGGCATGCGCGAGCAGCTGACACCGCTGCTGGGGCCGTTCTCGGACACGGTCGATTGCCCCGTACCGGGTCTGCTGCCTCCGGCCTTTGCCCAACTGGACAGCCATGCCGTGGTCAATCACTACCTGGGGCCCCTTTCTGGCCAACTGGCGCAACCCGAGGTTTTGCAGAAGATCACCTACATGGAGCTCAAGCTGCGCCTGCCCGAGCACCTGCTGATGCGGGTGGACAAGCTGACCATGGCGCATTCGATCGAGGCCCGGGTGCCGTTCCTGGATCACGATCTGGTCGAGTTCGCCATGCGCCTGCCCCTGTCCTATAAGTTGCGCAACGGAGAAGGCAAGTACCTGCTGAAGCGGGCGGCGGAGCCTTACCTCGACCACGACATGATCTACCGCAAGAAGCAGGGCTTTGGTGCGCCGATGGAGTCCTGGTTCAAAGATCCAGCCTTTGCCCGTCGCTGCCATGCCGCGCTGGACCGATCACGCTTGCTGCGTGAGGGGTTCTTCGACGCCGGCTACCTCAAGGACCTGTTGCAGCAGCAGACGGGTTCGGGCGGGGGCTACAGCTTTCATCTGTGGACGGTCCTCAATGCCTTGCTGTGGTACGAATCGTGGATTGAAGGCCATGCCGATTGTTTTTGACGTTCGGGCAGAGGTGCATTGATGTGTGGATTTGCCGGAGCGTTGGCGCTGGGGGCCGGGCAGGCCGTTGACCCCGCGCGCTTGCTCGACATGCGCGAGGCCATGCGCCATCGGGGGCCCGATGGCGAGGGCCTCTGGCTGGCACCGGACCGTCGCATCGGCCTGGCACACCGACGCCTGGCAATCATCGACCCGGTGCCGGCGTCGGCCCAGCCGATGGGCAACCAGGCGGGAACGGTGCAATTGGTCTTCAACGGCGAGATCTACAACCACGCCGTGTTGCGCCTTGAGCTGATGCGCTGCGGGCACGTGTTCAAGACCGATCATTCGGACACCGAGGTGCTGGTGCACGGCTACACCCAATGGGGTGTAGCCGGATTGCTTCAGCGCCTCAAGGGCATGTTCGCCATCGCCCTTTGGGATTCGCAGCAGCAGCAGCTCTTCCTGCTGCGAGATCGGCTGGGTATCAAGCCCCTGTATTGGACGGTCAGCCACGGGCTGCTGCTGTTCGCCTCGGAGATCAAGGCCATCCTGGCGCATGGCGGGGTGCGCCGCACCATGAACCCGGTGGCGATGTACCACTACCTGAGCGGCATGGTGGCCCCGGCGCCGCTGACGATGTTTGAGGGTATCAGCAAGTTGCCGGCAGCGCACGGTCTGGTCTTTGGGCCAGGCACGGCCCAGCGGGCTTTCTCATATTGGGATCCGCTACCGCGGGTGTGCCATGCCGCAAATGACGAGGCGGCGCGGCTGGAGGTGACCCGGGCCCTGTCCGAGCGGTTCCAGTCCTCGGTCAACGAGCACCTGGTGTCTGACGTGCCGGTGGGGGTCTTTTTGTCCGGCGGCGTGGACTCTTCGTCCATCCTGGGGGCCATGACCCGTGCCGGCCAGCAGGCCGTCGAATCGTTTTCGGTTGGGTTCAAGGACCACGAGCACCTCAATGAACTGGCCCAGGCCCGCGAGGTGGCCCGCCACTTCGGCAGTCGACACCATGAGGTGATCATCGGAGAGTCGGACCTGCGAGAGTCCTGGGATGAGATCCTTTTCAGCCAGGACGAACCCCTGGCCGACTGGGTCTGCATTCCCCTGTTCCATGTGTCTCGCCTGGCGGCCCGGCATGTCAAGGTCTGCATGGTGGGGGAGGGCGCGGACGAGCCATTTGCCGGCTACTCCGGCTACCAGGACTTCATGCGCGTGCACCAGACCCATTGGAAGACCTTCACAGGGCTGCCGGCCTGGTTGCAGAGCGCCCTGGCGGGGGGCGCCCGGCGCTGGGCCTCTCTGCGTTGGGATGCCTCGGTCGGGGCTGATTTTGCCGCTCGGGCTGCTGGTGATCGTGAGGTCTTCTGGAGCGGTGCCTCGACGTTCTGGGAGACGCAGAAGCAGATCTTGATGGACTGTCAGGCCCTGCCCGTGCCAGAGCCCGCGGCCTATCCGGCGGGGCTGATGGCCCCGGGCGAGGGCTATGACAGCTACCAGGTGATCGCTCCCTGGCGCGCCCATCTGGAGCAGGCCGGCGCCGGCCAGGACCTGCTCGGGCGGATGATCTACTACGAATTGAAATGCCGTCTGCCTGAACTGCTGCTCATGCGTGTGGACAAGATGACCATGGCCCATGCCCTGGAGGCCCGGGTTCCTTTCCTGGACCACGAGTTGATCGAGTTGGCCATGCAGATGCCTTCGGCCTGGAAGACTCGAGGGGGCGTGGGGAAGGCGGTGCTGAAGGACGCGATGCGGGGGCTGATTCCTGACGAGGTCATCGACCGGCCCAAGCGTGGCTTTGGCGCACCGATGGCCGAGTGGCTTCGGGGCGACTGGGGCCATGAGGTCGAGGCCCGCATCCTGGGCTCCGGCCTGTTCCGGGCCGGGTGGTTTCGTGCCTCCGTGCTGCGCACCCTGTTTGCCCGGCACCGTTCCGGGCACCGCAACCATGCCCACTATCTCTGGGTGATTTTCAACCTGTGCGCCTGGCATGAACGCTTCATCGAGTCGGGGGCGTGGGGATGACATCGGCCTTGACCTCGGCCAGGCCCACGTGCCTGTTGATCCTCGATGGCCGCCTGCCACCTGCGGGCGATGCCCAGACCGAGATGCTCGATCTGCAGGCCTTTGTGGCGCTGGCCTACCAGGGGCATTGGATGCGGCGGCTGCTGGCCTATCGCGAGGTGCGGCTGCTGACCTACAGTGCCCGGCACCTGCCGCGGCGCTTTCTGCTGATGCTCCTGTTGTGGTGTCTGGCCCGTCGCCGTTGCGTGATCGAGTCCCAGGACGGCCAGACCTTGTCCGTGCATTGGCCAGCGTTGCTGGCCCAGGCCTGGCACAGCCTGCTGGATGCTTGGGGCCGCCCTGGCCTCCTGCGGCGGGCCCGCCAGCAGGTGACCCTGCTCGCCCAGCCGCGCCCGCGTGCGACCCTGGCCGCGGTGCCCGCGCGTCAGGCGCCGTGGTACCTGAAGACCGATCTCTGGCTCGGGACGCCGGCCGGGGGCTCAATCACCCATGTGGCCGGGGTGGTCAACCACCTGGCCGACTTTGGCGGTTCGCCGATTCTCTGGGCCCCGACCGCCAATCCCCTGGTGGATCGGGCGGTGACCTTCCGCCCCCTCGCACTGCCGGACCGGTATTGGGATTTTCGCGAGTGTCCTCCCCTGGCCTTGAACGAGTGGATGGTCCGGCACTGGCAGACTCCCCAGGAGCAGCCCTCCTGGATCTACCAGCGCTACAGTCTGCACCAGTATGCCGGGGTCTGGGCAGCACGACATTTCAAGGTGCCCCTGGTGCTCGAGTACAACGGCTCCGAAGTCTGGATCGGCCAGCATTGGGGCAACGGTCTGCGCTACCCAGCCCTGGCCCAGGAGATCGAAATGCTGAACCTGCGGCAGGCCGATCTGGTGGTGGTGGTGAGCGCGCCGCTGCGGGCTGAACTGGAGGCCATCGGCGTGGCGCCGGAGCGCATCCTGGTCAACCCGAATGGCGTGGACCCGCAGGTTTATTCGCCCCAGGTGGACGGTATGCCCCTGAGGCGGCGCCTTGCGTTGGAAAATGCCTGTGTGATCGGTTTCATCGGGACCTTTGGCAAATGGCATGGGGCCCAAGTGCTGGTGGAGGCCTTTGCACGGGTGCTGGAGGCCTGGCCTTCCACGGGGTGCGGCAAGCCATTGCATCTGCTGATGATCGGCGACGGGCAGACCCAGGCACAGTGCCGCGACTTGGCGGTTCGGTTCGGGATCGAGGCCTCGGTCCATTTCCCCGGGACAGTGCCGCAAAAGGAGGGTCCTCAGTGGCTGGCGGCCTGTGACCTGCTGGTGGCCCCGCATGTGCCCAACCCCGATGGCTCCGCATTTTTTGGCTCACCTACCAAGGTCTTTGAATACATGGCCATGCAAAAGCCCATCGTCGCGTCGCGCCTGGGGCAGATCGGCGAGGTCTTGAGCCATGGGGTGTCTGCCAGGCTGGTCGAGCCTGGTTCGGTCGCGAGCCTGGCGGAGGGCTTGTTGAGTGTCCTGGCCGATCCGGAAGGGGCCCAGGAAATGGCCCGCCGGGCCCGCCTGGAGGTCCTGGCCCACTACACATGGCAGGCCCACGTGGGCCGCATCCTGACTGCCCTGGAGCGCCTGTGCGCCTGACCTTGTTGGATTATTGGCGCCTGGCCCGAGGCATGCCGCCCGACGTTCTGGTGCAGAAGGCCTGGTGGTTGCTGGTGCGTGTGGTACGGGCCTGCGCATTCCGGCTGCACGACCGCCTCTGGTCCAGCTATGGCGACATCCGCCGGCCTGAAGGGGCCTGGACTTGGGCCCTGCGGCCCGATTTCCAGGCTTTGGCCGCGCATGGGCCGGCCCTGGGCACCCTGGCGCGGCAAGCCATGGACCAGCAGGTCGATCTGCTCGGGTCTGGCCTGCTGCGGGTGGTGGCGCCAGTCCGGGTTCCGGGTGTGGCCGGCCACGTCTATTCCAGCCCCATGTCCGCGTCGGACGGGCGGACCCCATGGGCCAACCGCCACGCCGTCCACCGCTGGACCCAGGCCCTGTCGCCCGGCTATGAGCGCATGGATTGGCACCTTGATTTCAAGTCCGGATTCCGCTGGGAGGCCTCGGTCTGGTACCAAGACATCGTTTATGGCGACCGGCCAGGGGTCGATGTCAAGGTGCCTTGGGAACTGAGCCGCTGTCAGCACCTCCCCTGGATTGCCCTGCACGCGCTGGCCAGCTCTGAGATCTCTGTGATCGTTTCGGCACGTCAGGCTTTCGAGGATCAGGTCTGCGACTTCATGGCCGCCAACCCACCCCGGTTTGGCGTCAACTGGTGCTGCACCATGGACGTGGCGATCCGAGCCGCGAACTGGGCTTTGGCGGGGGCGTTGTTCCAGGCGACCGAGGCGGGCCTGTCGCCCGGCTTCCAGGCCCTGTGGCAGGCCGCGCTGCGCGATCACGGCCGTCACATCGTGGGCAATCTCGAGTGGTCGCCAGGGCTGCGCAGCAACCACTATCTGGCCAACATCTGCGGCCTGCTGTTCGCGGCCCGGGCGTTGCCAGCCGAGCCTGAGGCCCAGGCATGGTTGGGCTTCGCCGCCCAGGCCTTGTGGACGGAATGCGAGTTGCAGTTTCTGCCCGACGGGGCCAACTTCGAGGGCTCCACCAGCTATCACCGGCTGAGCGGTGAGATGGTGGTGTTTGCAGCCGCCTTGCTGGTCGGTCTGGACCCCGGGGTGCTGGAGGCGGCCCTGCAGCAATGGCCGCGGCTTCTGGTAGCCCGTGGGCCGGGGCCCCATCCTGCGGCCTGCTTGCCACAGCCCGCGCCGCCGGCACGCCTCATCCTGGAGCGCCTGGCCCATTGTGTGGCGGGTATCGAGCGCTTCTCCCGGGCCATCACCCGACCAGACGGACAGGTGGTGCAGATCGGCGACAACGACAGCGGACGCTTTTTCAAGCTGATGCCGGCCTGGATGCCGGACACCAAGGCCGGTGCACTGCGGACCGAAAGCCACACCGACCACCGACACCTGATCGAGGCGGCCCGTGCGTTGCTGGCGCCTGCTGCATCGCCGGCTTCGGTGGATGCTGCCGTGATCCAGGCCTTGTGCGGAGCCCGTTCCATCGCCCCGACGCAGCAGCAACCCGAGACCGCAGGGATGGTGCACTTCGCTGATTTCGGCCTCACCCTCTACCCGGGCAAGGCGTTGTGGTGCGCCGTCCGATGCGGCGCCGTCGGGCAGAACGGCCAGGGGGGGCATGCCCACAACGACCAGCTTTCACTGGAGGTGTGCAGCGACGGCGTGGCCTTCATCGTCGACCCAGGGACCTATCTTTACACCCCGCTGCCCGAGGAGCGCAACCGGTTTCGTGCCACGGCAGCACACAACACCCCGGTGGCCGAACTCGAGCAGAACGGCTGGTTGCCAGGTCGGCTGGGGCTGTTCAGCCTGCAACGGGTAGGCGCTTGCGCCGTGATGGAGGTCGGGCCTCGGAACTGGGTCGGTCGGCACGAGGGTTTCGGGCCCCCCTGCGAGCGCCGGCTGGTGATCGGTCCCGAGGCGTTGGTGGGCGAGGATCTGTTCGAAGGTGGGTTTGCTGTCCACTGGCAGTGGGCGCCAGGAACCCTGCTGCGTGAAAGCCAGCCTGGTGTCTGGCTGGCAAGCCGCCAGGGCCGGTCGCTGCAACTGCGCCTGGATGCGGGGCAGGCCGTGCTGGTCGAGGGGGCTGTCTCAGTGGGCTATGGGCTCAGTGAGCCGGCCCCTCGGCTGCTGGTCACCGGGCTGCGGGGGCGCTTGGGCTGGTGCCTGTCGACGCCAGGGAGCATGGGCTGATGCGACGCAAGGTCCTGATCACGGCCATCCACCACTGGCACTCTCCGTTCCAGGTGGGCAGCCATGCCTTTGCCCGCGAATGGGCCCGGCTGGGGTGGGAGGTTGCCTATGTGTCGGCACCGCTGACGCCGCTGCACCGACTGATGCCCCAGGATCAAGATCTGAACTGTCGCCGCGCCAACCATGCGGCCGGTGGCCAGCGTGATCCAGAGACCGGAGTCTGGCACTACGTGCCCTATGCCTGGGTGGCCCCTGACCTGCGGTTCCCTCTGGAGCGGGCTTGCGTCCTGCGCCATTGGCAGCGCAGTGCGGCGCCAGCCCTCATGCCTTTGCTGCGGAGCCAGGGATTCTCTGAAGTTGACGTGCTGTTTCTCAATACAGCCTTTCAGCCGTTCTGGCTGCAGGCGATGCCCCACCGAACGTCGGTTTACCGTGCTGCGGACCTGAACTCGGGCTTTCGGGGGTTCGGCCAGGGTGCGCAGGCTGTCGAGCGGGGCTTGATCAGCCAGGTGGATTGCGTGGTGGCCGCTGCCCACAGCCTGCAGGCGCCTTTGACGGCGATGGGCGCACGGCGCGTAGAGGTGATTCCCAACGGGATTGATGCGTCTGTTTTCATGACCCCCCAAGCCCGGCCTGAAGAATATCTGGGGCTCACAGGCCCCATCGCCGTTTATGTGGGGGCCTTTGGCCCCTGGTTTGACTTTCGGCTGCTCCATGCCTGTGCCAAGGCATTGCCTCACTTCCATTTCGTGCTCATCGGCCCCCTGAGCCCCGATCAATTGGTGGCTTGTCTACCTAACATCCATGTGCTGGGGCCGCGACCCCAGCGCCTGGTGGGCGCCTACCTGCAGCACGCCCAGGTTGGCATCATTCCGTTTGATCGTGAGCGGTACCCCGGGCTGGTCAATCATGTACACCCCCTGAAGCTTTACGAATACCTTGCGGCAGGCCTGCCCGTGGTAGCCACCTACTGGGATGAACTGGGCGCCTTCGAGCATCCGGCGCAGCTGTGTCATGGTGCTGAGGCTTTTCGGTCGGCTTTGCAGGCCCAGGCGTCGGCCCAGGTGGATCGGCAGCGAGCACGGGATTTTGCGTTGGCCAGCAGTTGGCAGGGGCGCCTGCAGCAACTCCTGCCGACCCTCAATGGGCTGGCGCACGCATGAGACCGGGGACGCGTTTCATCTGCTATGACTACCTGCAAGTGGCCGGTGGGGCTGAGCGGGTGACGCTGGTCATGGCCGAGGTCTTGGGTGGGGCCGAGATCCTGGGTGGGGTGGAGGTGCTGGTATCGAGGGTCTATCCGACCGTTTTGCCATTGCTGGCGGCGGCCCGTCTGAAGCCGCGAACCCTTGGGCGTTGGTTCACTCGATGGCTGACCCGGATCCCCGAGGCCATGGTTTGTTTTGCTTGGGGCGGGGGGGCTTTGGCGCATGCCGACATCGTCATCTACAGCGGCTTCTATGCGCCGTGGGCCGTCCATTGGCAAAAATCCGGCCGGCGGATCTATTACGGGCACAGCCTGCCCAGGTTTGCCTACGAACTTCGAGAAGACTATCGACGGCAGATGGCGCCGATACTGCGACCCTTCTTCGATCTGTTCACTGCAGTGGTTCGCTGGCGCTATGCAGCAGCGATAAAACACATGGATCTCCTGCTGGTCAATTCCGAGAATGTGGCTCGGCGCATGCAGCGGTACCTGGGCTTGCGGGCGCAGGTGTTGCACCCCCCTGTCGACATCGGATCATTCCGTTGGCTGGGTGATCATGGCTATTACTTATCAGTGGCTCGGTTGGAGCCGCTCAAAAGAGTTGAAATCATCATCGACGCTTTCATGGCGATGCCCGACCGGCGCCTGATTGTGGCTTCGGGCGGATCACAGTTCGAGCGCCTCAAGGCCATGGCATCGGGCGTTACGAACATTGAATTCACCAACTGGGTTGACGAGCGAGAAATGCAGCACCTCATCGGCTATGCCCGTGCCACGATCTACGTCCCGGTAGATGAGGATTTCGGTATGTCGCCAGTGGAGTCCATGGCGGCTGGCAAGCCGGTGATCGGGGTGGCAGAGGGGGGGCTGCTGGAGACGATTCGTCACGGCGAGACCGGTTGGCTCATCGAGGGAGCGCCGACGGCCGAGGCGGTATGTGTCGCGGTGGAGCGACTGGAGGCGATGGATCCCGGCCTTACACGTTGCGCTTGCGAGCAACAGGCGCAATTGTTTGGATCTGATCGGTTTGCTCGGTCCCTCAAGGAAATAATCGATGCATTGTGAGTCGATGGGCCGTCTGGGCTGTAGTCAACCGCGGTCGTGCGGGCCGTTGTCTTCAGCATGCGGTCAACGGTGTCGTCCCCGCGGTAAGCTATCGGCCTAGAAGATCGGGCGTTCATCTGTTGGAGGTCCCTCGGCATCCTGAGCTTGACACTTGCGTCGGTTGATGCCTGCATCGGGTTGTTGGTGAATCCAGGAGTGGACTACGCATTGCCCATTGATACTTTCAGTCTCATGGCGTTTGAAACTGTTGTTGAGTTTTGATGAGTGCCCTGGAGAGATGACCTGTTGTCCCACTGAACATTTTGAGTGCCATTTGGTGTGAATGCACAACAGGGCTTTGAGTCCAGAAAATTGGTGCCGAATGTATGCGTGCGGGATGAGCCACAAGGAGGCCGATGCTGTCAGTGCTGTCTTCAGCACATTGAGGCCTTGCCAAAGGTGCATCCGCTCAACTGACACCCCATTCCCGATCAGGTCGGTTTTTGACCTGATTGGTGTTGCTTCCCTGACTTGGTCGTTATTTGAAAACGGTTTGAAACTCGATTCCTGATTATGAAGCAGAGCTGTCACATATATCGGCCCGAAATAGATGGGCTTCGGGCATTTTCTGTGATGGCTGTGATGCTGTTTCATGCGGGCCTGGAATCGTTTCGAGGCGGCTATGTCGGTGTTGATGTATTTTTTGTCATCAGTGGCTATTTGATCTCGAAAATAATTTTATCCGAAAAGGAGCAGGGGCGCTTCTCCTTGATTGACTTTTATTTGCGACGAATTAGAAGAATCATTCCGATGCTTTTTTTGGTGTCGCTAATTTGTATTCCGATAGCTTGGCTCTGGTTTTATACCAATCAGTTGATTGATTTTTCGAAAAGCATCGTTGCTGTTTTGACATTTTCTTCAAATTTTTTATTCGGGAGTCAGAAGGGGTATTTTGATGCGTCAAATGAACTGAAGCCATTGCTGCACACCTGGAGTCTTGGTGTCGAGGAGCAATATTATATTGTATTTCCGGCTTTGCTGATTTTGGCTGCGCGAATGGGGCCGCGTAGTCGATTTTTATTGATGGCTGTGCTTGCGTTGGTTAGTATTTTGTTTGCTCAATGGGCTGCGATGAATAAGCCGGATTTTGGCTTTTATATGCTGCCAACTAGATTTTGGGAGTTTATGCTGGGTTTTCTCTGCACCCAACTCGAGCCTATGCTCGGGCGCTGGCCGACATGGCGTAGGAATTTTTTATCGGCATTGGGGTTGTTGATGTTGATGGCTTCTGTCTTCTTCTATGATGAGAAGACCCCATTTCCTGGTTTTTCAGCCTTGATCCCGACGGTAGGTGCCGCGCTAGCGATCCTTTTTGCACTTCCGGACACCTGGGGGGGGCGATTGCTCGGTAGTCGGCCCATCCCCACCATCGGATTGCTCAGTTACAGCGCCTACCTCTGGCATCAACCAGTTTTTTCATTCGCCCGTTTTAGAAGCTATGGTGATATGGCCCCAGAGAATCTGGTCTTGTTGATTCCAGGGATCTTGGTTCTGTCTTGGCTTAGTTGGCGTTTCATTGAAACCCCGATACGGCGTAGAGCCCTTCTTCGGCGTACGAGAGATCTCTTGTGGGTTCTGGGTCTGGCGTCTCTAGTGGGACTTTCTACGGCAGCTTATGGAATTTATGATAACTACATGGGTAAAAGATCAACGCCCTATTTTTTGAGGTCGCTGGAGAGGAATTCTGATTATGTTGCGGATAACTATTATCTGATTGGTCAGAGTTGGGAGCTGCAGCGGGAAATCAACGGCATACCATTTTATGCTGTTAATAATGTTCCTCGGGATCGAGAAATGGTTTTTGATTCTGGGGATCTGCGCTCGAAAATGCTGGTTGTTGGAAATTCTCATAGTGTGGATTTTTATAATGTTCTACGCTTCTCTCGGAAAATGTCAGATCATTTTCAGGTGGCCAGATTTGGAGCCAATATCGTTGAGATCAATGATGAGCTTTTTCTATCTCCGAATTATCGAGCGGCAGATGTTGTTGTCTATTGCTCGCTGATGTCGAAGGCTGATCTTGAGGTCCTTGAGTCGGTTGTGGTCAAGACGAAGCGCGATGGAAAGAAGGTCTACGTTTGTAAGAATGTCTTTACGTGGATGGAGCGAGCCATTTTCACAAAACTGGATCGGCTGATCGTGGAAGGTGTTGCGCGTGGTGATGGATATGATCAGATCTCTGATTCGGTCAACGCGCGATACGCGCAGGATTTCCATTCGCGAAAATACGTTAACGAGGATTGGAAGGAATCCAGTCTGAATCTGGAGGTGCTGGTTGACCGATTGGTCCATGAACACTCGATCCAGGTCATCGACAGGATGGCATATGTTTGTCGTGGTTCGAGTTGTGAAATTCTCAGCAAGACACTGGGAAAGTACTTCTACGACATGGGGCACCACACACTGCTGGGTGCTAAATACTTTGCGTCCATCGTAGACCGCACGGAAGTCTTGGACGACATGCTCAAGCCTTGAGTTTCAGCCGTCAAGGCGGTCAGGCGTTCTCACTTGGATACGCATATGCGATCCACGTCATATGAGCGGTCCATGCTCCCATCTTGACCCCGGTGCGCTTTGTCCGTTTCCGGTTACCCCGCAGGGGGCGGTGCGTATCAAGACAGCTCTCTGGGTTCAGGCCGTGCGGCCCTAATCATGGCTTTCAGTGAACATTGCAGTATCGGACCGTGCATTCATGGGCTCCGATTGCACCTCAATCATGGCGATACGTTGGTTCAAGCGCTTCAATTCACGTTTGAGCTGAGTACTTTGGATGTCTGCATGCAGGGCTTTGATGATGAGCAGCAGCATCCCCAGCAACAAAGCCAGGGCGGGCGGATAGGCGAACCCGAATGTCCTGGCCAACAGATCGGTCACACCAGGCCAAAGCCCCAGGATCGCGGCACAGGCAGCCACCCCTATCCAGAACAGCCCATGCACCAGGTGCAGGTGATCGCGTCGAAGCAGGTAAAGGATGAACACGGCCAAGCCGATGCCCAGCAGACTGGTGGTGATTTGTAGTTGGGCCATGACGGAGCGGGGCGAGATCGGGCGAAGAGAGTCGAAGAGGGGCGGCGGAATCAGTGCGGAGTCTTGGATTCGCTTTGCAACAGGCCTTGCAGGTTCTTGAACAGGGGGTTGTTCGGCTCGGCCATCAGCGCCTGACGGATGTCTTTCTCGCTGGCTGGCTTGTCGCCCTTCACGTATTGTGCGACGGCCCTGGCGTAATACGCCAAGGCGCTGGGGCGTCGGGCAATGATCGGATCGAGCAGGGCCATGGCTTCGACAACCTTCTTCTGGCCCAGGTAGGCCAAGGCCAGTTCAATGCCGTACAGGTCCTTGTCAGGGCGCTTCTGAATCAAGGCTTGATACTCTTTGATCGCTTCTTCCGGATGCCCCGAAGCCGCTGCCGCCTTGGCGTGCCGCTGATGTGTCAACTCTTCCGCTTCAGCCGATTCTGCTGGCCGTTTCAGGGATTCACCATAGCTGTCGTAGGCCTGCGCAAACTTTCTCAGCCGCGAGTAGGCCTCTCCGCGTTGGAAGTAGAAGCCAGCGGTGGCGTAGCCTTGCTCAGCGGCCAGATCGAAGTGTTTCAATGCCTCTTCGGGTTGATTGCGCTGAAGCAGGACGATGCCTAGATTGGTATGCGCGGGGCCAAAGGGCTCACCGAGGGCAACGGCATTGCGCAGGCTTTGCAGGGCGCTGTCTTCGTCGCCTTTGCTCAGTTGCTCCACACCGAAGTTCAGCATCGGACGCCAACGGCCCACGGCATTGGCTGGTGCCTTGAGATCGACTTTTGCCGCGGCGTCCGCCCAGGCTGAATAGGGGTCCTGCAAGGACTGGAGTCGTTCGACCGACAGTCCACCCAGCACCAGAGCCAGCAGGGCCGCCAAAGGGTAAAGGACCTTGCCCGGGCTGAACCCGGTCAAAGGCACGGCGATGAGGGCCGGGATCGGCAGCGCCCATAGGTAGCTGCGGTACAGCACGAATGGGTCCTGGATCCAGACGGTGCTGAATTCGGTCACGAACAGCAGCAGCGGAATCAGCAGGCACAGGCCCATCAGGCCGAGGACATCGGCGCGCCGGATCACCAGCCAGCCCGATATCATCAGCAGGCTGACATAGGCGAGCGCGCCCGCGCTCTGGGGCCAGCCCAGCAGTGACATGGGAAATGCCGGGTGCAGGTCGATCGACATCCAGCTGACATTCGGAAACAGCCAGAGCAGCCCGTAATGAAAGAACAGTGTCATCTCGTTGACGATGCTCAGGGGGTAAATTTGGGCCGTCACCCCGGGCTGCAGGGTTTCCAACTGGCGGGCATAGGCTTTGCCGTAGTCTTCGAAGATCCGGCCCAGCAGATCGCCGTAGCGGGTGGCGAATACGCTGGCGAGCAACAGCAGCGTTAGCGCCGTGGCTGCTGCCATCCAGGCCATGGTCTTGCGGCTGGGTCGGGCCAGGAAGACGTACAGCGGCAAGGCCAGGGTGACGGCCGTCACCGCGTACTCTTTCGAGAGCAGCGCCAGCACATAGCAGAGCAGAGCCAGGCCGAACCAGCTCTTTCGCCCTTGTGTCAGTCCCCGTACGAAGCTGAGGCAGGCTGCCGCGGTGAAGAAGGCAGCCATCAGAATGGAGCGCTGGATGAGGTAGGCCACGGCATACACCGCCATCGGGTTGAGCGCGAAGACCACGGTGCCTGTCAGCAGGGCGGCGCGGCGCGAGGCTTCGAACGAGGGGGCGCTCCGCATGTCTTCGGGAAAGACCGTCTTCTCGATCAGCGCCCGGGCCAGGCCATACACCAGCCACACGGTGCCGAGGTGGAAGGCCAGGTTGACCGCTCGCTGCTTCCACCAGCCATCGCCCAGCAGATCCCGCACCCAGACAAAGCTGCCATAGGACAGCATGCGCACCTTCAGGGCGAGGCCTTGGTACAGATTGAAGACCGATCCATCAGTCAGCCGGGCATCGTCAAAGATCAGGGCATGGTGGATCCCGAGGCCGTAAATCAGCACCAACATCGCACTGAGCAGCAGCAGGGGGAGGATGGTTTTCAGGCTTTTCATGGGTGGGTCGAACTTCCTGTCGCTGGATGGGGAGTGGGCGGCGGGATTGACTCGGACGATTCGCCAATTCGGTGCCGTGACTTTGGTTGCGGGCCGATCGAGGGGATCTCCCAGCGCGACAGGCACAGCAGCGTGGTGATGGCCATGTACTTGAGGACACTGAACCACGAGTTGAAAATGCGTGACTTGCCGCTCAGTCGCAACTGCATCTGGACCGGGACCTCTTCGATGGAGAGGCCGGCGCGGCGGATCATCAGCAAGGCCCCGACGTCCTGGTAATCGAGCTGGGTGGCCGCTGGAGCGGCCACGACGCTCATGGCCGCATGGTTGTAGAGACGGAAGCCCGAGGTCAGGTCGCGCAGGTCAAAGCCGGACAGGCGTCTGAACCAGGCCCAGGCCAACAGGCGCAGGCGGCTGGCCCGTTCGGGAAAGGCCCCGATGACCACGTCGGCCTGTGGCGATGCGGCCAGCAGCTTGGGAATTTCCTGTACCTCGTGCTGGCCATCTGCATCCATCGTCAGCACATGGCCAAACCCTGCCCGCAGGCCGTAGCGGATGCCGGTCTGCATTCCGCCCCAGGCGCCCAGGGGCAGCACCGGGCGAATCACCCGTGCGCCGGCGTTGAGCGCGGCCTCCCCGGTGCCATCCTGGCTATGGTCGTCGATCACCAGCACGTCGCGATGGCCCGCCACGCGGAGTTGTCCGATCAGTGTCGCGATGGTCTCGACTTCATCACGGGCCGGAATCACCACCAGCATCGTGCGGTCCGGCCGTCGGGGCGCGGGCCATTCGGCGCACAGGGCATATTGATGGCGCAATGCCTGTTCGCAAGCCGCCATTGCGAAGCGGCTTTCCAGGGCCGTCCGCCCACGCGCCCCAGCGGCTGCCAATTCGGCGCGCCGGGCCGGAAGGTCCGCCAGGCAGGCCTGCCAGGACTCGACCCGGGTCGGATCTGAAACCAGCCAGCCGGCGCCACTTTCCCGGATCAGCCAGGGCAGGCCTGATCCCGTCAGGTCGGAGACCAGGCAGGGGCGTCCCAGGCGCATGGCCTCGAGCACCACCATGCCAAAGGCCTCGGTGCGTTCACAGGAGGCGAGGCAGAACAACTCGGTGTCGGCCAGCAGCCGGGTCTTGCCGGCCTCGTTGAGTGCACCCAGAAGGCGTATACGTGGTGAGGTGCCCTGTGGCGTCAGTTGCCGGATCAAGGACTCGAGCTTGGGGCGTTGTTCGCCCTCGCCGATGATCAGCAGTTCGAGCCCCGGTGTGGTGGCCACGGCTCGGATCAGGGTGTCAAAGCCTTTGTAATGTGCAAGTCGGCCGATGGACAGCAGCCGGAAGGTTCCGCTGTTCCAGCCTGCGATGGGCGCGTCCGTGGCTGGGGGCGGGTTGGGGTCCAGGGCCAGCGGGACCACGGCGCAGGTGGAGCGGCAGGGCCGCAAGGGGTTGCTGGCTTCGAGGTAGTCGGGTGAGGTGGCAATGATGCGCGCGGCGCGCGACAGGACGGCCCGCTCGAACGGGCGATAGGCCACGTAGGCCAGCCTCAACGCGCTGCGCCGGGGGTTGACCAGCACGTCGGAATGCCAATGCACAACCCAGGGTGTGCGTAGCGCGCGAGGGAGCGTCAGGCACCAGAAGCTGGCGTTGTTGGGCAGGTGCAGGTGCAGGATGTCGGGTCTGAACTCATCCAGCAGTTGCCGCAATGCGGGACGGAAGCCCAGCGCGATCGGGGCATAGACCAGTTGGATCTGTACCGGAACCCGGACCAGCCAGGCTGGGTCGTCGGGCCTGGGCCGACCGTGGACCAGCACCCGGGCATCCACGCCCTGTCGGCGTTGCTCGGCGACAAGCCCTTCCAAGAAGGTTTCCATACCACCCAGGTCCGGGGGGTAGAACTTGCCGATATGGAGTACTCGAAGCGTCATGCGTCCTGCGGGTGGGCTGCTGGACGGCAGGTGACCGAGCGCGCCGGTCGTTCGATCGCGCGGTCACGATGAGCAACCCTCCAATCCGCTGGATTCTAACTACATGATTTTGGATTGGTAAAGATAGGTTGCTGTCGTGTTGGAGGCCCTGATCGGCAGGGCCTCCTGGGGTATCGGTGGGGACCGGGCCCGTTTTACCCCTCCGCCACCCTTTTGGCCAGGTGGGCCAGCGCCTCTTCCGCCTGATCCACCAGCACCAGGCACAGGTCGCCGGGTTGCAGGCGGTCCAGGGCCACGTCGATGGCCTTGAACTCGCCCTGGATCTCTTCGACATGGCGGGTGCGGGTGGCGCCGGCCAGGCCTTGGCGCAGCAGGGCCATCACTTCCCCGTCGGCGCGGCCGCGCTGGCAGGCGTCTTCGTACAGCACCACATCGTCAAAGGCCTGGCCCAGGATGGCGGTCTGTTCGGTGATGTCTTCGTCGCGCCGGTCGCCAGCGCCGCTGATGACCACGGCGCGGCGCTGGGCCGGCATGGCTTCGACGGCCGAGACCAGGGCGCGCATGGCGTCTGGGTTGTGGCCGTAGTCGGCAATCACGGTGGCGCCGCGGAAGTCCATCACGTTGAAGCGGCCGGGGGCGTTGTCGCTGTCGTTGACAAAGCTGGCCACGCCGCTGCGGATGGTGTCCCAGCTCAGGCCCACGCCCCAGGCGGCGGCCACGGCAGCCATCACGTTGTCCACCTGGAAGCCGATGGTGCCATTGCGGGTGATGGGCACGTCGCGCAGCAGGATGTGCTCGCGCCAGGTGCCTTCAGCCACCACGATGGCGTCGCCATCGACATAGACGGTGCGCTTGCCCTGGGCCCGGTGGGTGGCCATGACGGGGTGGTTGCGGTCGCGGGCAAAGTAGATCACCTGGCCTGGGCAGCTTTCGGCCATGGCGGCGACCATGGGGTCGACGGCGTTGAGCACGGCGTAGCCCTGCGGGGCCACGTTCTGCACGATCACGCGCTTGACCACGGCCAGGTCTTCCACGGTGTCGATGTAGTTCATGCCCAGGTGGTCGCCGGCGCCCACGTTGGTGACCACGGCCACCTGGCAGCGGTCAAAGCCCAGGCCTTCGCGCAGGATGCCGCCGCGGGCGGTCTCGAACACGGCTGCGTCCACATCGGGGTGCAGCAGCACGTTGCGGGCGCTCTTGGGGCCGCTGCAGTCGCCGCTGTCGATCTGGCGGCCGTTCACGTACACGCCGTCGGTGTTGGTCATGCCCACGCGCAGGCCGCTGGCGCTGAACAGGTGGGTGATCAGGCGGGCGGTGGTGGTCTTGCCGTTGGTGCCGGTGACGGCCACCACCGGGATGCGGCCGTCGTCGCCGCTGTTGTACAGGTGCGAGACCATGGCCTCACCCACCTGGCGGCCCTTGCCGAACGAGGGCATCAGGTGCATGCGCAGGCCGGGGGCGGCGTTGACTTCAACGATGCCGCCGTGTTGCTCTTCGAGCGGGCGCAGCACGCTTTCGCAGACCACGTCCACGCCGCAGATGTGCATGCCCACCATCTGGGCGGCGGCCACGGCGCGCGCGGCCACTTCGGGGTGCACGTCGTCGGTCACATCGGTGGCGGTGCCGCCGGTGCTCAGGTTGGCGTTGTTGCGCAGGATCACGCGTTGGCCCTTGGGCGGCACGGATTCGGGTTTCAGATCTTGCAGGGACAGGCGGGCGATGGCGATGTCGTCAAAGCGGATCTTGGTCAGCGAGGTGGCGTGGCCCACGCCGCGGCGCGGGTCGGCGTTCACGATGTCGACCAGTTCGCGCACGGTGTGCACGCCGTCACCGATCACCTGGGGCGGGTCGCGGCGGGCCGCGGCCACCAGGCGATCGCCCACCACCAACAGGCGGAAGTCGTTGCCGGGCAGGTATTTTTCGACCAACACCTCTCCGATGTCGGCGGCGGCCTTGTAGGCCAGGTCCAGGTGGGCGCGGTCGACGATGTTGACGGTCACGCCCTTGCCCTGGTTGCCGTCTTGCGGCTTGAGCACCACGGGCAGGCCGATTTCGAGGGCCGCAGCCCAGGCGTCGTCGGGGCTGGTGGCCGGGCGGCCCAGCGGCACGGGCACGCCGGCGGCGCGCAGCAGCATCTTGGTCAGGTCTTTGTCTTGCGCGATGGATTCGGCCACGGCGCTGGTGGTGTCCACCTCGGCGGCCTGGATGCGGCGCTGGCGCGAGCCCCAGCCAAACTGCACCAGGCTGCCCGAGGTCAGGCGGCGGTAGGGAATGCCACGCTTGACGGCGGCCTCGACGATGGAGCCGGTGCTGGGGCCCAGGCGCTCGTCCTCATCGGTTTCACGCAGCTTGACGATGGCCTCGTCGATGTCGAAGGCCGTGTTGTTCTGTGCCGCCGCGATCAAGGCCAGCGACAGGTCGAAGGCCTGGCGGCCGACGGCTTCTTCGCTGTACTCGATCACCACCTGGTAGATGCCGGCTTCGGAGGTGGTGCTGGTGCGGCTGTAGGTGACCGGGCAGCCGGCCTGCGATTGCAGCGCCAGGCCGGCCGCTTCAAGCACGTGGGCCAGCGACACCGGGCCTTCGTTGCTGTCGTGGCGCAGGGGCCCCAGGCCCGGGAAGAGGGCGCGGATGCGGGCTTCGAAGCCCTCCAGGGCGGCAATCGAGCGCTCGGCGGGGGCACATTCCACCACGGCCTCGATGGCGGTGTGGCGGCTCCAGATGTTGGGGCCGCGCAGGGCCCGGATGCGTGAGACTTCCATCTGTTTCTCTTGGGTTCAGTGGGCGCTGGGGAGCAGCCGGTGTTCAGCGGAAAAAGGCGGTGCTGCCTGCGGGGCGAACCGGTTGTGGATCGGGATCGAAGGTCTCGATGCCGGCGGCGATCAGGTCGGGCGAGATGTCCAGGGCCCAGGCCGTGGCCACCGCGGCCAGCAGGGCCTCTTCGGTCATGGGGAAGGCGGTGTTCTGGCGCTCGCGGATGTCGCCCAGGTCGGACAGCACCTTTTCGTGGCTGCCTGCGGCCAGCACCACATAGCCTTGCTTGAGGTAGACGGCGCGGCCCTGGCTGGCGCGGTGCGCCTCGATGGCGGGGATGTCGGCCTGCAGGCCGTACAGCACCACCGAGCCGTCGCACAGCGAGGCCATGTCGCTGACACGGGTGTCGGCGGTGTTGAGCACCGCCACGCCATCGGGCAGCACCACGTCCACCTGGGTGCGCATCACGCGCACCATCTGGTCGGCTTCGTGCACGTCGTAGTGGCTCAGGGCTTCAAAGCCTTCGAGGTCGGTCACCACGCCCACCTGGCAGCGATCGTAGGGCAGGCCGTCGCGCAGAATGGTTTCGGCCCCGTTTTCGATCACCGTGGCCTGCACCGAGTGGTTCATCAGCAGGCGGTGGCCGGCTTCCCAGTGGGCACAGTTCACCGATTCGACGCGGCGGCGGTCCAGGAACAGGCCGTCTCGGCAGGCCAGGCCGGTCTGGCGGCCGCTCAGGTGGGCCAGCCAGGCCACCATGCGGGCGATCTTGTGGGTGTCCCGGGTGCCGGCCACGCCCACCACCGGGATGCGGCCCGGGGCGGTGTCGCCCTCGGTTTCGGGGAACAGGTGGTCGACGATGGCGCGGCCCACCGGGCGCGGCGAGCCCTCGGCGGGCTTCAGGTGCATCAGCAGGCCGGGGCCGGCGTTGACCTCGACGATGGCGCCGCCCTGGTCGGCCAGGGGGCGCGAAATGTCCTGCGCCACCATGTCGATGCCGGCGATGTCCAGGCCCACCACGCGGGCGGCCAGGGTGGCCGCATGGGCCACTTCGGGGTGCACGCTGTCGGTGCAGTCGATGGCCACGTTGCCGTTGCGCTCGATCACCACAACGCGGCCGGCGACCGGCACGGCGTCGGGCGTCAGGCCCTGGCGCTGGATCTCGAGCTGCACCTTGGTGTTGGTTTCGATGACGATGGTTTCGAGCGGAAACTCTTCTTCGATGCCGCGGCGCGGGTCGGAGTTGAGTTGGCTGTCGATCAGCTGGCGCACGGTGCTGCGACCGTCGCCGGTGATGCCGATGATCTCGCCGCGGGCGGCGGCCACCACCCGGTCACCCACCACCAGCAGGCGGTGTTCGTGGCCCGGGATGAAGCGCTCGACCATCACGTCGCTGCCTTCCGGGTAGGCCACGTGGTAGGCGGCTTCGATGTCGGCCTGCTCGTGCAGGTCGAGTGTCACGCCGCGGCCATGGTTGGCGTCCGAGGGCTTGACCACCACCGGCAGGCCGATGTCCTGAGCGGCTTCCCAGGCTTCCTCGGGGCTGTTGACGATCTGGCCCTCGGGCACCGGCACGCCACACGACTTGAGCAGCGATTTGGTCAGGTCCTTGTCGCCGGCAATGCCTTCGGCAATGGCGCTGGTGAATTCGGTCTCGGCTGTCCAGATGCGGCGCTGGCTGGCGCCGTAGCCCAGTTGCACCAGGTTGCCGTCGTTCAGTCGGATGTGGGGGATGCGGCGGTCGGTGGCGGCGTCAACGATGCAGGCCGTGCTGGGGCCGAGGTAGCAGTTGTCCACCTCGGTGCGCACGCGGTTCACGGCCGTCTTCACGTCAAAGGCCTCGCCTTTGATGGTGGCGATCAGCAGTTTGTGGCCTTCGTCCAGGGCGGCACGGGCCACGCGCTCTTCGCGGGCACGGAACACCATGCGGTACACGCCGTGGCGCGAGGTGCTGCGGGTCTGGCCAAAGCCGGTGGGCATGCCCGCCAGGTTCAGCAACTCGATGACGATGTGCTCCAGGATGTGCCCGGCCCAGGTGCCTTCCTCCAGCCGCTGCAGAAAGCCGCCTCGTTCACCGACACCGCAGTGGTGTTCGATCAAGGCGGGCAGCAGGGTGACCAACCGGTCTTTGAAGCCCGGGATCTTGTTGGAGGGGTAGTCTTCCAGTTCCCCGAGGTCCAGCCAGACTTCCAGCACGGAGCGGTAAGTCCAGATGTTGGGGCCGCGCAGGTAATTGATGCGCAAGAGCTTGAGATCGTCGGCTTTGATCATGTTCGAGTCGGGTTCTGGGCCTGGCGCCATACCGCCAGTCAGGCGAGATTGTGCGCTCAGTTTGGGGGGCTCGGTCACGCCACATTCTCCCGCAGCCTGCCGCATGGCCTCGGTTTCGGCGAAAATCGACTTTTCCTGCTTGAGCGCGGGAGGTCGAACGGTGCCGCGCGGTACGGAATCAAAATGCAACATTCACATCCTGTAGGTTCATCTGGCGAAGCGGCGGATCCCGGAAGAATCAACCCCCAATCTCAGCTTGCACGTGGTGAAAACGTGCTCGCTTCCCTGCCGGTTGACCTGGACGAGCGTCTTAATTTCTCCAACGGCCTGCTGGTGGTCACCGAGCAACGCCTGCTCAGCTGGGCCCCAGGGGCCGGGCAATGGCAGTCCTGGCCCCTGCACGCGGGCCTGCGCCTGCGCCACAGCGACCACGCCGGCGTGGGCCTGCTGGAGCTGCTGGGCCCGGGCGAGCGCCTGGCGCGCTGGCGTTTCACGATGGCGCTGGACGTGCACGCCATGCGCGTGATCAAGGTGTTCGAGCAGCGCTTGGCCTTGTTGGCGGGCGCCGCCCCGGTCGAGACGGATGAGGCGGCGGCCTGCCCCTCGTGCGGCGCCTTGCTGCCATCTGACAGCGAGGAGTGCCCGGCCTGTGCCCGTGAGCTGCAGGCCCCCACCTCCACCTGGGTGCTGCTGCGCCTGTGGCGTTTTGCCCGACCCTATCGCAAGCAACTGTTCACCGGGTTCGCGCTGACGCTGGCTTCCACCGCGGCCACCCTGATCCCGCCGTACCTGACCATCCCGCTGATGGACGACATCCTGATCCCGTTCCAGAACGGCAAGCAGATCGACCCCATGCTGGTGCTGCTGTACCTGAGCGGGCTGCTGTTGTCGGCGCTGGCGGCCTGGGGGCTGAGTTGGGCGCGCACTTACATATTGGCGCTGGTGTCCGAGCGCATCGGTGCCGACCTGCGCACCACCACCTACGAACACTTGCTGCGGCTGTCGCTGGATTATTTTGGCGGCAAGCGCACTGGCGACCTGATGAACCGCATTGGCTCGGAAACCGACCGCATCAACGTGTTCCTGTCCTTGCACGCGCTGGATTTCGTCACCGACGTGCTCATGATCGCCATGACCGCGGTGATTCTGTTCTCGATCAACCCCTGGCTGGCCCTGGTCACCCTGGTGCCGCTGCCCTTCATTGCCTGGCTGATCCACACCGTGCGGGACCGGCTGCGCACCGGCTTCGAGAAGATCGACCGGGTCTGGTCGCAGGTGACCAACGTGCTGGCCGACACCATTCCGGGCATCCGGGTGGTCAAGGCCTTTGCCCAGGAGCAACGCGAGGCCGACCGCTTCAAGCAGGCCAACCGGCACAACCTGGAGGTCAACGACAAGCTCAACCGCACCTGGTCGCTGTTTTCGCCCACGGTGTCGCTGCTGACCGAGATCGGCCTGCTGGTGGTGTGGGGTTTTGGCATCTGGCTGGTGTCCAAGAGCCAGATCACGGTGGGGGTGTTGACCGCCTTCATCGCCTACATCGGGCGCTTCTACACCCGGCTGGATTCGATGAGCCGCATCGTGTCGGTGACGCAAAAGGCCGCGGCAGGTGCCAAGCGCATTTTTGACATCCTGGACCACATCTCGAATGTGCCTGAGCCCAGCCAGCCGGCACCCCTGCCGCGGGTCTTGGGCCGCATCGAAATGAGCGGCATCGGCTTCCGTTATGGCACGCGCACGGTGATCCGCGGGGTGGATCTGGACATCCAGCCTGGCGAAATGATCGGCCTGGTGGGGCACAGCGGCTCGGGCAAGAGCACGCTGGTGAACCTGATCTGCCGCTTTTATGACGTGACCGATGGGGCCATCAAGCTCGACGGCACCGATGTGCGCCGCTTCAAGGTGTCGGACTACCGCAGCAACATCGGCCTGGTGCTGCAGGAGCCGTTTCTGTTCTTTGGCACCATTGCCGAGAACATCGCCTACGGCAAGCCGGGCGCCTCGCGTGAAGAGATCGTGGCGGCCGCCCGGGCCGCACATGCGCATGACTTCATCCTGCGCCTGCCGCAGGGCTACGACTCGCTGGTGGGCGAGCGTGGTCAGGGCCTGTCGGGCGGTGAGCGCCAGCGCATCTCGATTGCACGCGCCCTGCTGATCGACCCGCGCATCCTCATCCTCGATGAAGCCACCTCGGCGGTGGACACCGAGACCGAGAAGGAAATCCAGCGCGCCCTCGACAACTTGGTTCAGGGGCGCACCACCATCGCCATCGCCCACCGGCTTTCCACCCTGCGCAAGGCCGATCGGTTGGTGGTGATGGACCGTGGCCAGGTGGTCGAAGTGGGCCCGCACGACGAGTTGATGGCCAAGCAGGGGGCCTATTGGCGCCTGTACGAGGCGCAGGCCCGCCGCGTGGACGCATCGGACGACGACGGCGCCACCCTGACCCCCAGCGCCCTTTCGGCGCATTCGGTGCATTCGGCCCACCCGGCCGGCCAACCCTGAGCTGCCCCATGACCTCACAAGCTGATTTCAAGTTGAGCCGCCACCCGCTGGGCCGGCTGGTGCTGACCGATGCCGAGGGCGTCGAGCACCTGGGCGTGACCCCGGTACGCGCCTTTCCGATTGCCGCCCCCGATGAAGGGCTGTCGCTGGTCGGCCCTGAAGGGCACGAACTGGCCTGGGTGCCTCGCCTGTCGGCCCTGGCGCCCGAGTTGCGCCAATGGATCGACGAAGAACTGGCCAGCCGCGAGTTCAGCCCCGAGCTGCGCCGGCTGGTGGCCGTGTCCTCGTTCTCCACGCCTTGCACCTGGACGGTGGAGACGGACCGCGGGCGCACCGATTTTGTGCTCAAGACCGAGGACGACATCCGTCGCCTGGACCGCGGGCGCCTGCTCATCACCGGCAGCCAAGGCATCGTCTACCAGATCCGTGACCTGCAGACCCTGGATCGGGGCTCGCGCCGACTGCTCGAACGCTTCCTCTGAGCCGGGCTCTTCAACCCTCTTTCCATTCGACTGCCATGCACAAATCCGCACTGGTTCTTTTCTCCGGGGGGCAAGACTCGACCACCTGCCTGGCCCACGCCCTGACGCGCTACGAGCGGGTTGAAACCGTGGCTTTTGATTACCGCCAGCGCCACAGCGTGGAGCTTGACGCCCGGCTGGCCGTGCTGGGGGCGATGCGCCAGGCCTATCCAGCCTGGGCCGCCAAGTTGGGCGAGGACCACCTGCTGGACCTGGCCGTGCTGGGCCAGGTCAGTGAGACCTCCCTGACGCGCGACATGGCTTTCAAGATGGAGCAGGGCGGCCTGCCCAACACCTTTGTGCCGGGGCGCAACCTGCTGTTCCTGACCCTTGCCGCCGCGCTGGCCTACCGGCGCGGTCTGGAAGTCATCGTGACCGGGGTGTGCGAAACCGATTACTCAGGCTACCCCGACTGCCGCGACGACACCATGAAGGCCATGCAGCTGGCCTTGTCCCTGGGCATGGACCGGCGCCTGCTGATCGAGACGCCGCTGATGTGGATCGACAAGGCCGATACCTGGGCCCTGGCCGAACAATTGGGGGGCAAGCCCCTGGTCGATCTGATCGTGGAGCATTCGCACACCTGCTATTTGGGGGATCGTGAGCATCGCCATGCCTGGGGGTGGGGGTGCGGTAGTTGTCCGGCATGCGAACTTCGAGCGCGGGGTTACGAGCGCTACAGCGCCGCTGCCACCCCCTGAGCCCACTTTTTTGAGTCGACATTCCGAAAAATCGAAAATTTTTTGAAAAGGGCCTCAATTTTTCCTGCGCAATGCCGTAACACCGTACGAGGACGCCTAAAAACCTTTCCCGTCATGATGTAAACGAACTGTATCCGCCGGAACTGCCATGCAACTCCCACCTGTTGATCGATCGATGAACTGGGCCTATTCAGGCGCCGGCCAGTCGTTGGCAGGCGCGGACAAGTCCATCAGTACCAAACCGGCGGGCACGGCCGTGACGAACGCGCCCACCGAGTCGACCATCGTGACCGTCTCGGGGCAGAAGGCTGCGAGCCCGGACAAGCCTTCCTCTTCCAACGATCAGCCCAACAAGGACTGGACGGCGGTCAAGAAAAAGGCCACCACGGAAGAACCCAAGACCCCGCCACCGGAGCCCATCTCCAAGAAGTTGATCGACTTTCTGAATTCGATGTGGAAGGCCAGTGGCTCGGTGGTTGAGTTGGCGGCCGAACAAGCCAGCGCCGAGGCCAACCGGCTCGAAAAGGAAAAGCAGAAGCAGGGTTTGTCGACCAATCTGTTGGTCTACACCGACCCCAAGGTCAAGCGCAGCGGTGGCTTGTGAGCGTGGTGCTGGCACCGCATTTGCACCGCATGTAGACGACCAACTGCGCTTTTTGTAGAATGGAAGGCTTCGCAGCGTTTTAAGCCCCGCGGCGAAGTTCGTTGAAGGTCAGTGCTGCCTGGTTTTCCAGATTGGCATCCAAGCCCTCGACACCCCCCACCTAAGAGGTTTCCAGCAGAGAAACACCGACCGTGGAAAAGGGCTTTTTGTAGCCAGCCTGCGATTTTTCGACGGCTGGCAACCAACTCGAAAGCAATACATGTCTACGTTCAGCGCTAAGCCCGCAGACGTGAAGCACGAGTGGTTTGTGATTGACGCCACCGACAAGGTGCTCGGCCGGGTAGCCAGCGAAGTTGCCCTCCGTCTGCGCGGCAAACACAAAGCCATTTACACGCCTCACGTCGATACTGGCGATTTCATCGTCATCATCAACGCCGCCAAATTGAAGGTCACCGGCACCAAGTCCCTGGACAAGGTGTACTACCGTCACTCCGGCTTCCCCGGTGGCATCACTGCTACCAACTTCCGCGACCTGCAAGCCAAGCATCCTGGCCGTGCACTCGAGAAGGCCGTCAAGGGCATGCTGCCCAAGGGTCCTCTGGGTTACGCCATGATCAAGAAGCTCAAGGTGTACGGCGGTGCTGAGCACCCCCACACCGCGCAGCAACCCAAAGTGCTGGAACTGTAAGGAGCCGAGATGATTGGTGAATGGAACAATGGCACCGGCCGTCGCAAATCCAGCGTCGCCCGTGTGTTTCTGAAAAAAGGCACCGGCAAGATCACGATCAACGGTAAGGACATCCAGGCCTATTTCGGCCGCGAGACCTCCATCATGATCGCGAAGCAGCCCCTGGCCCTGACCAACCATGTCGAAACCTTCGACATCCAGGTCAATGTGCACGGTGGTGGTGAATCCGGCCAAGCCGGTGCAACCCGTCACGGCATCACCCGCGCCCTGATCGATTACGACGCCACGCTGAAGCCCGCACTGAGCCAAGCCGGCTTCGTGACCCGCGACGCTCGTGAAGTCGAACGTAAGAAGGTCGGCCTGCGCTCTGCTCGCCGCGCCAAGCAGTTCAGCAAGCGTTAAACCGCTTTCTTTTCTGCAAAAACCGCAACAAGTTTGGCTTGTTGCGGTTTTTTTTGTTTTACGCTCGCGGTTTTTCTCGTTTCGAACCCCTTCATGCGATTTCGCCTGCTCCGCCGTCGCCTCACCATCAGCACGCCCCGCATGGCCGTGCGCAGTGCCATGCCCTGGCCGCTGCGCTGGGTGCTGCTGGCGCTGGTGTTCGGTTTTTGCGCTGCCGTCGCCCTGTGGGCATTCGAGACGGGCAAGAACATTGCCGGGCTGGATCGGCACACCCGTGAAGAGTTGGCCGCATTGCGTCAGCAGGTGGCGCAGATGCAGGACGAGCGCGACAAGGCCCAGTCCATTGCCAACACCTCGGGCAGCCTGCTGACGGCTGAGCGTGCCACCCAGGAGCGCCTGCTGGCGCAGATCCACCAGTTGGAACTCGACAACCGCAGCCTGCGCGATGACCTGGGCTTTTTTGAGAAGCTGATCCCGGCCAACAGCGTCGAGGACGTGGCCATTCGCGGCCTGCAGGCCGAAATCGTGGCCAGCCAGCAGCTGCGCTGGCAGGTGCTGGTGATCCAGCCCGTCAAGAGCGGCCCTGAGTTCAAAGGCCGGCTGGAACTGGTGCTGAGCGGTACCCAGGCCGGCAAGCCCTGGGAGCAGCCGCTGCCGCAAGGCCCGGTGCCCTTGCAGTTCAGGCAATATCGCCGCCTGGAGGGGCTGGTCGACTTGCCGCTCCAGGTTTCGGTCAAGCAGGTCACGGCCCGCATTTTTGATGGCAGCAGTTCGCGCGCCGTCCAGACGCTCAAGCTCTGAGTTTTTCACCTGGCTCACTTCCTGAAAGGACGGCCCATGTTCGCGAAAAAGAAGCAACCGCCCATCAAAAGCCTGATCGCGCAAGGCAGCCGCATCGACGGCAACATCACCTTTGCCGAAGGCCTGCGGGTCGATGGTGACGTGGTGGGCGACATCCGTGTCGATGAGTCGCAGCCCAGCTTGCTGGTAATTTCTGAAACCGCGACCGTGATGGGCGCGGTGTACGCCGACCACCTGATCATCAATGGGCGCATCCAGGGGCCGGTGCATGCCCGTGAGCTGCTGGAGTTGCAGCCCCGCGCCCGCATCGAGGGCGATGTGTATTACAAGGCGCTCGAGATGCACCAGGGGGCTGTGATTGCCGGCATGCTGTGCCCGGCGGCGCCCCTGGATGAAAAACCCCTGCTGACACTAGCGGCTAATAGCCGCTGATCTGAATTCCCGAGCGAATTCTTGTACTATTCGAGCCAAACCCGTTTCCGGAGAACCCCATGAGTGCTGTTGTCGAGTCGCTGCCGACTGAAATGCCCGCCCCCATTCTTTTCACAGACAGCGCTGCCGCCAAGGTGGCCGATCTGATCGCCGAAGAGGGCAACCCTGACCTGAAGCTGCGCGTGTTCGTGCAGGGCGGCGGCTGCTCGGGCTTCCAGTATGGTTTCACCTTTGATGAAATCACCAACGAAGACGACACCACCATGACCAAGAATGGTGTTTCTTTGTTGATCGACGCCATGAGCTACCAATACCTGCTGGGCGCCGAGATCGACTACAAGGAAGACCTGCAGGGCGCGCAGTTCGTGATCAAGAACCCGAACGCCACCACCACCTGCGGCTGCGGCTCCAGCTTCTCCGTCTGAGGGTGCGCCTGACGCTTCCCCGCACAACCGCCCTTGAGGCGGTTTTTTCTTGGCGCTCCAACTCCGAAGCCTGCTGCGCATGACCGTCCTCGATCCGGAAATCCGTTCCCAGCAACGCCTGTTGTGGCTGGTGGCCCTGGGCTTTTTCATGCAGACGCTGGATGCCACCATCGTCAACACCGCGCTGCCCGCCATGGCGCAAAGCCTGCACGAGAGCCCCCTGCGCATGCAGTCGGTGATCGTGGCCTACTCGCTGGCCATGGCCATGCTGATTCCCGCCTCGGGCTGGGTGGCCGACCGATTCGGAACCCGCCGGGTCTATGTGGTGGCCATCACGCTGTTCGCCGTCGGCTCCCTGCTGTGCGCCATGTCGACCTCTCTGCCCCTGCTGGTGGCCTCGCGGGTGGTGCAGGGGCTGGGCGGAGCCTTGTTGCTGCCGGTGGGGCGACTGGCTGTGCTGCGAACGTTTCCGAAGGAGCGTTTTCTGCAGGCCATGAGCTTCATTGCCATCCCCGGCCTGATTGGTCCCCTGATCGGGCCGACCTTGGGGGGCTGGCTGGTCGAGGTCGCCTCCTGGCACTGGATTTTCCTGATCAACCTGCCGGTGGGGTTGATCGGGGCGGTTGCCGCTTACTTCTTCATGCGCAGTGGTCCCGCCGTCACTGTGGTCCGGTTCGACTGGTCAGGCTACCTGTGGCTGGCCACGGGCATGGTGACCTTGTCGCTGGCCCTGGACGGCCTGTCGGGTCTGGGCCTGGGGCAGGCCGGGCTGCTGGTGCTGCTGGTGTTCGGGCTGGCCAGCCTGGTGGCCTATTGGCTGCATGCCATGCGCAGCCCGGCGCCGTTGTTTTCGCCCCAGCTGTTCAGTGTGGCGTCGCTGGCGATCGGCTTGCTGGGCAATCTGTTTTCGCGCCTGGGCAGCTCGTGCATGCCTTTTCTGGTGCCCTTGCTGCTGCAGGTCAGCCTGGGCTATTCGCCCTTTGAGGCCGGCCTGATGATGCTGCCTGTGGCCATGGCCGGCATGGCGGTGAAGCGCATCACCACGCCGCTCATCACCCGGCTGGGCTACCGCCGCGTGCTGGTCGGCAACACCGCCCTGGTGGGCCTGGCCATGATGAGTTTTGCCCTGATCAACCCGGGCCAGCACTTGGCCCTGCGCCTGCTGCAGCTGGCCTTGTTCGGGGCGGTCAATTCGATCCAGTTCACGGCCATGAACACCCTCACCCTGAAAGACCTGGAGGGCTCGCAGGCCAGCAGCGGCAACAGCTTGCTGTCGATGGTGCAGATGCTGGCCATGGGCATGGGGGTGGCTGTGGCGGGCGCCGTGCTGGCCGGTTTTTCGGCCCTGTTGGGCCCAGGAGCCAATGCCAGCCCTGCTCACCTGGACACCCTGGCCTCGTTCCACGCCACCTTTGTGGCCATGGGGTTCATCACCTTGGCCTCGGCGGCCATCTTCTGGCAATTGCCCTCCGGCCTGGAGCCGGGCTTGGTGCGGGGCGATGCCTCGGCGGCCGGGCCGCACGAGCCCTGAGCAGTGCGGTGCGCGCAGCGCCGGGGTTCAGGCTGGGTAAAGCGCACCCAGGATGCGCGGGCCTTGCGCCCCGGTCACGCTGGGCAGGTTGCCGGGTTGGCGCAGCAGAGCCTGGCGCGCCAGCCAGGCAAAGGCCACCGCCTCGACCTGCAGTGGGGGCAGGCCGGCCAGGCCGCTGGATTCGACGCTCACTTCAGGCAGGTGGTGCTGCAGCCGGCTGATCAGCTGGCCGTTCAGGGCCCCACCGCCGCAAACCAGCAGGCGCCGGCTGCCCTGTGCGTGGGCCTGCACGGCCTGGGCGCAAGACAGCGCGGTGAATTCGGTGAGTGTGGCCTGCACCTGGGTGGCGCTCAGGTGCGGGTGGGCTTTCAGGTGTTGCTCCAGCCAGGCCGGGTTGAACAGGTCGCGCCCCGTGCTTTTGGGCGGCGGCAGGTGCAAAAAGGGCTCCTGCATCAGGTCGGCCAGCAAGCCGGGGTGGATTTGCCCTTGTGCGGCCCATTGCCCATCGCGGTCGAAGGCCTGGCCCGTGTGTTGCAGGCACCAATGGTCCATCAGCGCATTGCCGGGCCCGCAGTCAAAGCCCAGTACCGGTGCGGTCGGCTGGTTCTGGGGCGGGATCACGGTCAGATTGGCGATGCCGCCCAGGTTGAGCACCGCCAGGGTCTGATCGGCCTGGCCAAACACCCGGGCATGAAACGCGGGCACCAGCGGTGCGCCCTGGCCGCCCGCCACCACATCGCGGGTGCGAAAGTCGGCCACCACGTCAATGCCGGTGTGTTCGGCCAGCAGGGCCGGGTTGTTGAGTTGCAGGGTGTAGCCGGTGCCGTCGTACTGCCCGGGCTGGTGCCGCACGGTCTGCCCGTGCGCGCCAATGGCCGCCACATGCCAGGTCGGCAGCACGGCCTCGGCCAACAGGCGCGACACCACCACCACATAGGTGCGGGCCAGTGCATTGGCCGCCATGGCCGCGCGGTGCAGCTCATCGGGGCCGGGGCTGTTGAGTTCGAGCAGCGATCGCTTGAGTTCGGCCGTGAAAGGCAGGGCCACGTGCGCCAGCACCTGGGGCTGATCGCCCTCAAAACGGCACAGAACGCCATCGACCCCATCGAGTGAGGTGCCGGACATCAGTCCGATGTAGTGGTCTGCCTTGCCTTGCATGGGCTGATGATAGCGGGCTGCGCGCTGTGCTCAGCGTGCGGCCTTCGCTCCCAGCGTCAATCGGCGCTGGCCTGTTGCACCGATGCAGCAGCCGACAGCTGGATGCGCATGGCTGAAGCCAGGCGGTTGAAGGCCGGGCGCGCTGCCGGAGACACCGGGACGGCCTGCGCCTGGTGGGCGATGGTCATCGGATCCTGGTGCACGCCATTGACGCGGAACTCAAAATGCAGGTGGGGCCCGGTGGCCCAGCCGGTGGAGCCCACGGCGCCCACGGTCTGGCCCTGACTCACGGTCTGGCCGCGGGTCACGCCGATGCGGCTCAGGTGGGCGTACACCGTCATCTGGTTGTTGCGGTGCTTCAGCATCACCACATTGCCGTAGCCGTTCTGCACGCCGGCAAAATCAACCACGCCATCACCCACGGCACGCACGGCGGTGCCGGTGGGGGCTGCGTAGTCGGTGCCCAGGTGGGCACGCCAGGTTTGCAGAATGGGGTGGAAGCGCATCTTGAAGCCGCTGGTCACCCGCGAGAACTCGACGGGCGAGGTCAGGAAGGCGCGGCGCATGCTGTTGCCGTCCAGCGTGTAATAGCTGCCCTTCTGGCCGGGCTCCTGGAACCACAGGGCCTGGTGGGCCTTGCCGTCGTTGATGAACTCGGCACTCAGCACGCGGCCGGCACGCAGGGGTTCTCCGTCGGCTTCCAGAGTTTCATAGACGACCGAGAAACGGTCGCCCTTGCGCAGGCTGCGGTGAAAGTCGACATCACCCGAGAAGATCTCGGCCAGTTGCGTGGCCACCGTGTCGGGGATGCCGGCTTCGTCGGTGGCGGCAAACAGCGAACTGCGGATGGTGCCGCCGGCCAGCTTGCTGCTGGTGCTCAGCGGGGCGGTCTCGATGTGCGAGCTGAAGCTGCCGCGCGCCGTCTTTTCGAACACCAGGCGTTGGAAGGTGTTGCTGTCGTCAGGCGTCCAGCGGGCCACCAGGCGCACCAGGCGGTGGTCTTCGGTGGCCTCGGCCGTCACCTGGCGGCCATTGCGGCCCAGCAGGCTGATGCGCACCAGGGCGTCGTTGCGCAAAAAGGCGGCGGCCACCGGGTCGCTGATGCCCAGTCGTTGCAGCAGGGTGTCCACACTGTCGGTGGGGCGCACCGTGTCGGAGCGGAACAGGTTGAAGCGGTGGATGTCCAGTGCCTCGGCCTGCTCGGCCACCGAGATCGGTTGCACGGTTTCGGTGATCTGGCGCACCGGCAGGTCGGCCGCGTCGGGGGCCATGGAGGCCACGGCAAAGGCGCCGCCGCCGCCGCCCAGCAGGAGGGCAGCCACCACGGTGGTGATGCGCTTGGGATGGTGTTCGACCTGGTGGGCCAGTCGTGTCAGCAAAAGCTCGCCGGCGGCGATGAAACCGTTTTTCAAGAAGCTATCCCCAGAGTCGTTTGCCTATTTTCGAGGCAGTGTGTCGGGGGCGCGGCGCCTGATGATTCCCGACGGTGGCAGGTGTTCGGATGGACACGAACCCGTTCGCAAAAAGCGGGCCAATTAAAATCCACTTTTGCGAGCCGACCGAGTATAGCTGCCCGCCCCGCCCCGACATCTGAAAAAACCCTTATGAATCAAGCTGCTGCTGTTACAAATCACCCCGTCACCGACCGTGTGCGGGAGGCGCTGGCCGTGACCCTGCGGGGCTGCGACGAACTCATCCCGCAAGACGCCTGGGTGCAGAAACTGGCCCGTTCCGAGGCCACCGGCGTGCCTTTGCGCATCAAACTGGGGCTGGACCCGACGGCGCCCGACATCCACATCGGCCACACCGTGGTGCTCAACAAGATGCGCCAGTTGCAGGACCTGGGGCACACCGTCATCTTCTTGATCGGTGACTTCACCAGCATGATCGGCGACCCTTCGGGCCGCAACAGCACCCGGCCGCCCCTGACGGCCGAGCAGATCAAGGTCAACGCCGAGACCTACTACAAGCAGGCCAGCCTGGTGCTCGACCCCGCCAAGACCGAGATCCGCTACAACAGCGAATGGAGCGATCCGCTGGGCGCGCGCGGCATGATCCAGCTGGCCGCCAAGTACACCGTCGCCCGCATGATGGAGCGCGACGACTTTCACAAGCGCTTCACCACCAACCAGTCGATCAGCGTGCACGAGTTCCTGTACCCGCTGATGCAGGGCTACGACTCGGTGGCCCTGAAAAGCGACCTGGAGCTGGGCGGCACCGACCAGAAGTTCAATCTGCTGATGGGGCGCCACCTGCAGCAGGAGTACGGGCAAGAGCCCCAGTGCATCCTGACCATGCCCCTGCTCGAAGGCCTGGATGGCGTGGACAAGATGTCCAAGAGCAAGAACAACTACATCGGCATCAGCGAAGAGCCGAACACCATGTTTGCCAAGGTGCTGTCGATCTCCGACACCCTGATGTGGCGCTGGTACACCCTGCTGTCGTTCAAGAGCGAAGCCGAGATCGCCGCCCTCAAGGCCGAGGTTGAAGGCGGGCGCAACCCCAAGGACGCCAAGGTGGCCCTGGCCAAGGAGATCACCGCCCGCTTCCACAGCGCTGCCGCCGCCGACGCGGCCGAGCAGGACTTCAACAACCGCAGCAAGGGTGGCGTGCCCGATGAGATCCCGGAAGTCACCCTGTCGGGCGCCCCGCTGGGCATCGGTGCCCTGCTCAAGGCCGCCGGCCTGGCCCCTTCGGGCAGCGAGGCCAACCGCCTGATCGATGGCGGTGGGGTGCGCGTGGATTCGAGCGTGGTCAGCGACAAGGGCCTGAAGCTGGCCGCCGGCACCTACGTGGTGCAGGTGGGCAAGCGCAAGTTCGCCCGCGTGACGCTGGGCTGATCACAAGCCGGTCTGCCCGGGTGGGGGCCTGGCTCAGCCCAGGTCGTCGCACAGATCGGTGTCGGGGATGTCGCCCACCGTGTGGCGGGTGCGTGAGGCTTCGCCCACCAGCCAGTCGCTGAAGGCCTTGACCTCGGGCCGGTGCGCCGTGCGCGGCCCCACCAGCAGCCAGTAGACCAGGGGTGAGTCGAGGCGAAAGCCCGGCAAGACCTCGACCAGGTCGCCCGAGGCCAGGCTGTCGGCGATCAGGGGCATGCGCGCCAGCGCCACGCCCTGGCCCGTGAGCGCGGCCTGCACGATCTGGTGCGCGTAGTTGAAGTAAAGCCAGCGCTTGGGCTCGACATTGCTCAGGCCCTGGGTCTCGAACCAGCGCCGCCACGACAGCCATTCCATGTGCTGGGTGCGGTGGGCGTCGCCGGCTTCGATCAGGGTGAACTTGGCCACATCGGCGGGTTTGCGGATGGGTTGCCCGCTTTTCAGCAGCCAGGGGCTGGCCACCACGGCCAGTTGCTCGCCGAACAGGCGTTGCGCGCCCCGCACCGAGGCCCCGGGCAGGCTGTAGCGCAAGGCCAGGTCGATGTCGGCGGTTTCCAGGTCGACGGAGGTGTCGGTGGCGTCGATGCGGATGTCGATGTCGGGGTGGCTGCGCTGAAAGGCCTCCAGGCGCGGGATCAGCCACATCGACGCGAACGAGGCCCAGGTGGTGATGGCCACGCTCTTGCGCCCCGCGCTCTGGCGGATCTGGCGCACCGTGCTGTCCAGCCGCTCCAGCGTGGGCAGCAGGGTGCGCAGCAATTGCGAGCCGGCGCTGGTCAACTCCACCGCCCGGGTGTGGCGCAGAAACAGGGGCACGCCGATCTCTTCTTCGAGCGACTGGATCTGGCGGCTGACGGCCGACTGGGTCAGCGCCAGCTCTTCGGAGGCGGCGCGGAAGTTCAGGTGCCGGGCCACGGCTTCAAAGGCGCGAAGGTGGCCCACGGCGACGGGGCGGGTGCGCAGGTGGGTGATGGAGGGGCTGGCTTTGCTCATGCGGCGGGCATCGTCTCATTCATGCGAAAGAGGTATCAATCGCGGGTGTGCAATTCATTGGACCATCCGCATTCTGACGCCGATCATGAAGGCTCCTCAACGGTTTTTTCTCACTCAAGGAGTTCATCATGCTGTCCCGCCCTGTTCTGGAATCGCAACAATCCGCCGCTTTTGCACCGGCCGGCCGCGCGTTCCCCGGCGGCTGGAATATCAAGCCCGGGCGCGCACTCACCTTGTGCCCGCGCGAGCGCAGCGTGATCGAGATGAACCAGGGCCGACTGTGGCTCACCTTCACCGGGCCGCACCGTGGCCACGCCAATGACCTGGGCGACCGCTTTCTGATGCCGGGTGACTGGCTGGTGGTCGAACCGGGCCAGACCGTGGTGCTGGAGGCCTTTGTGCTGGCGCAGGAGTTGGCTCAGGCTACACCGGTCGATGTGGTCTTCCGCTGGGACCGTGCGCTGCCCCTGGTGGCACAGACCCAGCGCCGGCCTCAGCCGGCCAGCGCCTTGCCCACCGACCTGGCCTTGCCCCTGGCCGACCTGAGCCGGGGCCTGTGGCAGGGCTGGCAGGCCGGTGGCGCCGTGCTGGGGGCGCTGGGGCGTCTGGCCACGGGCAGCGCACGCCTGAGCTGGCTGCTGCTGCAGGGCGGCCGACAGCGTCACCCCGCCTGAGCGCGTCAACGCGTTCTGAGAACGCAGGCCTCAACGCTGCTGCGACAGGGCCTGCACATCGCTGGCCCAGCCGCGCAGGCGCTTGGCGGCCTTGTCGCGCTGTTCGGGCGTGGCCTGGCGCTGCAACTGGGCGTAGATCTGGCAGCCTTCTTCGATCGAGTGCTCCTGCTGTTCGCGGTGGGCGGGCACCGGCGGGTTCAGGGCCCGGGCCAGGTAGGCCAGCCAGGCTTGCTCGGCCTGGGCTTGGGTCTGGGGGGCCCCGCTGCTGCGCAGGCGGCGCAGGGTGCCGAGCATGTCCTGGTGGCGCCGCTGCTGCTCGGCCAGCCGGATGCGCGGGTCGAACGCCGAGGCCTGCAAGGCCTCGCGCAAGCCCTGGCGCTGTGCTGCATTGAGGCGCCCATACAGCGATTCGGCCCGGTCGGTGTACTGCTCGATGCGCTTGTCCAGCAGCTCGCTGGGTGACAGCTCCACCCATTCGCTGCGCAGCTTGGCCTCGTTCTTGGCGAACTTCTTGTCCATGTGCTCCAGCTGGGCCGGGCTCAGGCTCAAGGCCAGGCGGGCAATCATGGGGGCGCTTTGCTCGGCCAGGGCCTGCAGGCGCTCGCGTGCCGGGGGCAGCAGGCTGCACAGCTGGGCGGCATCGGGTTCGGTGCTGGTCAGGCGCTCCAGGTTCAGCAGCAGTTCGCGGTAGCGTGGCAACTCGCGCGTGCGGTGCCAGGCCTGCAGATCGGCCAGGTCCTGCTTCAGGCGCAGCGATTGTTCGCCATTGAAATCGCCATAGGCATCGGCCCACCAGTAGCTCACCTCGGGCAGGGCGTTGTAGCTCAGCTTCACGGCGCTGCAGGCGCTCAGCCACAAAACCGCCATGAGCAGCGTTGCCAGCGAGATAATCCGGCGCAATGACAGGATGGCCGGCGTTGTTGTGACCGGGCCGCCAAAAGCAAGAGGACGTTTCATGTCGGGATTTGGATCTGCGCTGGATGTGGTGGTGATGGCTGCGGGCAAGGGCACGCGGATGAAGAGCAGTTTGCCCAAAGTCTTGCACCGTGTCGCGGGCAAGGCCATGGTGCGCCATGTTCTGGACACTGTCGAGTCGCTGTCGCCCCGCCGCGTGGTGCTGATCACCGGGCACGGCGCCGAGGCGGTCGAGGCGAACCTGGCCGCTCACCCCTTGAGTCAGGGCGGTCAGCTGCAGTTTGCCCGCCAGATGCCCCAGTTGGGCACCGGCCATGCGGTGCAGCAGGCGGTGCCCCTGTTGCCGGATGACGGCGTGGTGCTGATCCTCAACGGTGACGTGCCCCTGATCGCCGCCGACACCGTGCAGGCCCTGGTGCAAGCCTGTGCCGGTCAGCACCTGGCCCTGCTCACCGTGGTGCTGGACGACCCCACGGGCTACGGCCGCATCCTGCGCGACGGCGACAGGGTGCTGGGCATCGTCGAGCACAAGGACGCCAGCGAGGCCCAGCGCGCCATCGCCGAGACCTACACCGGCATCATGGCGCTGCCCGCCGCCCGCCTCAAGACCTGGCTGGGCCGCCTCACCAACGACAACAGCCAGCACGAGTACTACCTGACCGACATCGTGGCCATGGCCGTGGCCGACGGCGTGGGCGTGCTGGGCCTGCCCACCACCGACGAGGTGCAGGTGGCCGGCGTGAACAGCCCCCAGCAACTGGCCGCCCTGGAGCGCGCCTGCCAGGCCCGCCGTGCCGAGGCGCTGATGGCCGACGGCGTGCGCCTGGCCGACCCGGCCCGCCTGGACGTGCGCGGCACCCTGCAATGTGGCAGCGATGTCGAGATCGACGTCAACTGCGTGTTTGAAGGCCAGGTGGTGCTGGGCGACGGCGTGCGCATCGGCGCCCACTGCGTGATCGCCAATGCCCGGATTGCCGCGGGCGCGGTGATCCACCCCTTCACCCACATCGAAGGCGAGAAGGCCGGCGTGCAAGTGGGCCCCGGTTCGCTGATCGGGCCGTTTGCGCGTCTGCGCCCCGGTGCCGTGCTGGGGGCCGAGGTGCACATCGGCAATTTTGTCGAGGTCAAGAACTCCACCCTGGCCGACGGTGCCAAGGCCAACCACCTGGCCTACCTGGGCGACGCCACCGTGGGTGAGCGCGTCAACTACGGCGCCGGCAGCATCACTGCCAATTACGACGGCGCCAACAAGCACCGCACCGTGATCGAGGCCGACGTTCACGTGGGCAGCAACTGCGTGCTGGTGGCCCCCATCACCGTGGGCGCTGGCGGCACCGTGGGTGGCGGCTCCACCCTCACCAAAGACACCCCGCCCGGCGCCCTGAGCGTGAGCCGGGCCCGCCAGGTCAGCATTGCCAACTGGCAGCGCCCTGCCAAGGGGAGCAAGTGATGGGGGAGGCGGGCGACACAGATCGCGACGCCGAACTGGCCCGACTGCGTGCCGAGCTGGCCGAGCAGCGCGAGCAGCAGCAGGCTTTTCTGCGCGCCATCTCGCACGACCTGCGCTCCCCTGTGCGCCACATCGTGTCGTACGGCCAATTGGTGCGCGAACTGGTGCAAGAGAGCAATGCCGACCCTTCGGCGGTGCAGTACCTCGACACCATCACCCAGTCGGCACGCCACCTGGGCCAGATGATCGACGGCCTGATCGCGCTGGCCCGCATCGGCGCGGCCGAACTCCATGTGCAGCCCCTGCCGCTGGCCGAGGTGCTCAGCGATGCCGTGAGCCAGGCCCAGGCCGCCTGTGGCGAGCGTGTGGTGCAGTGGCAACTGCCCGAGGCCCAGGGCCTGCCCCGGGTGCAGGCCGACCTGGCCCAGCTGCGCGATCTGTTGCGCCTGCTGTTGGACAACGCCGTCAAGTTCACCCGCCGCCAGCCCGAGGCCCGCATCGCCATCGCTGTGGTGCACCAGGGCGAGCGGGTGCAGCTCACCCTGCAGGACAACGGTGCCGGCTTCCGGCCCGAGCATGCCGACCAGTTGTTCGGCGTGTTCCAGCGCCTGCACACCGTGCGCGACTTCGAGGGCCTGGGCCTGGGTCTGGCCATGGCGCGCCGCATCGTGGAGCGCCTGGGCGGCGAGCTGTCCCTGCAGGGCCAGCACGGCCAGGGTTGCACCGTGACCCTCAGTCTGCCGGCGGCGTGAGGGGCACAGACAGGCGGGGCTCGAACTTGCTGCGCTTGACGCTGAAGAAGGTCTTCACATTGCGCACATGGGCGTCGCTGTTGAACAGGCGCTGCGTCAGCGCCAGATAGGCCGGCATGTCGGCCGCCCCCACCACCAGCACGAAATCCGGGCCCGGTGACACCCGGTAGCACTGCTGCACCGATTCATCCGCCACCACGCGGGCCTCGAAGGCCTCCAGTTGCTCGGCGTCCTGGCGGTCCAGCGTCACCTCCACGAGGGCCGTCAGGCCGTGCCCGAGCGCCTGGGCCAGACGCTCAGGGTTGAGCAAGGCCACCTGGCGTTCGATCAAGCCTGCCTCGCGCAGGCGCTTGACCCGCCGCAGGCAGGTCGGCGGCGAGATCCGCAGTTGCTCGGCCAAGGCCTGGTTGCTGGCGCTGGCGTCAGCTTGCAAGGCGTCGAGCAGTTGCAGGTCGGTCGAATCGAGTTCAATGGATTTCATTTGTCATTCTATTTTGAATGAAAATTTCACCAAATCTGTTATGTGAATTTAAATTTCATTTCTCTAATAAAAATCATCGAAATATTTTTCTGCGCCCTGCCTAAGATTCGCTCCAATCTTTTCTGCAACCCGTTTTCAACCCTTCCGGGAGCTTGCTCATGTGTGGCATCGTTGGCGCCGTCTCAACCCGAAACATTGTTCCTGTGCTGGTGCAAGGCCTGCAGCGCCTGGAGTATCGCGGCTATGACTCTTGCGGAGTCGCGGTGTGGGCCGATGGCCTCAAGCGGGCGCGCAGCACCTCGCGCGTGGCTGAGTTGATTGCCCAGGTGCAGACCGAGCAGGTGCAGGGCGTGACCGGCATCGCCCACACCCGCTGGGCCACCCACGGCGCCCCCGTGGTGCACAACGCCCACCCGCATTTCAGCCAGGGGCAGGGGGCCGATGAGGGCCGCGCCCCCCGCGTGGCCCTGGTGCACAACGGCATCATCGAGAACCATGACGAGCTGCGGGCCCAGTTGCAGGCCCGGGGCTATGTGTTTGCCAGCCAGACCGACACCGAGGTCATCGCCCACCTGATCGACAGCCTGTACGACGGCGACCTGTTCGAGGCCGTGCAGGCCGCCCTGGCCCAGTTGCATGGGGCCTATGCGATCGCCGTGCTGCACAAGGACGAGCCGCACCGCGTGGTGGGCGCCCGTGCCGGCTCGCCCCTGATCCTGGGCGTGGGCCGCAGCGAAGGCGAGGGCGCGGGTGAGAACTTCCTGGCCAGCGATGCCATGGCCCTGGCCGGCGTCACCGACCAGATCGTCTACCTCGAAGAGGGCGATGTGGTCGACGTGCAGCTGGGCCGCTACTGGGTGCTGGGCCGCGATGGCCAGGGCGCCCTCAAGCCGGTGACCCGCCCCGTGCGCACGGTGCACGCCCACAGCGGCGCGGCCGACCTGGGCCCCTACCGGCACTACATGCAAAAAGAGATCTTCGAGCAGCCCCGTGCCATTGCCGACACGCTCGAAGGCGTGGAAGGCATCGTGCCCGAGTTGTTCGACGGCGTGCCGGCCCAGGCCGGTGAAACCGGTGCCGCCGCCTGGCGCGTGTTCAAGCAGATCGACTCGGTGCTCATCCTGGCCTGTGGCACCAGCTATTACAGCGCCTGCACCGCCAAATACTGGCTCGAATCCATCGCCAAGATCCCCACCCAGGTCGAGATCGCCAGCGAGTACCGCTACCGCGAATCGGTGCCCAACCCCAAGACCCTGGTCGTCACCGTCAGCCAGTCGGGCGAGACTGCCGACACCCTGGCCGCGCTGCGCCACGCCCAAAGCCTGGGCATGGAACACACCCTGACCATCTGCAACGTGGCCACCAGCGCCATGGTGCGCGAGTGCAAGCTGGCCTACATCACCCGGGCCGGCGTCGAGATCGGCGTGGCCTCCACCAAGGCCTTCACCACCCAACTGGCCGGCCTGTTCCTGCTCACCCTGGCACTCGCGCAAAGCCGCGGCCTGCTCAGCCCCGAGCAAGAGGCCGAGCACCTCAAGGCCATGCGCCACCTGCCGGCCGCCTTGCAGGCCGTGCTGGCGCTTGAGCCCCAGGTCATCAGCTGGGCCGAAGACTTCGCGCGCAAGGAGAACGCCCTGTTCCTGGGCCGTGGCCTGCACTACCCCATCGCGCTCGAAGGGGCCTTGAAACTCAAGGAGATCACCTACATCCACGCTGAGGCCTACGCCGCCGGCGAGCTCAAACACGGCCCCCTGGCCCTGGTCACCAGCGAGATGCCCGTGGTCACCGTGGCGCCCAACGACGCCCTGCTCGAAAAGCTCAAGAGCAACCTGCAAGAGGTGCGCGCCCGCGGCGGTGTGCTGTACGTGCTGGCCGATGCCGACACCCGCATCGAAACCGGTGAAGGCCTGCACGTGATCCGCATGCCCGAGCACTACGGTGCCCTGTCACCCCTGCTGCACGTGGTGCCGCTGCAACTGCTGGCCTACCACACCGCCTGCGCGCGCGGCACCGATGTGGACAAGCCGCGCAACCTGGCGAAGAGTGTGACGGTGGAGTGAGGGGGCGGGCCGGCTTGTCGACTGATCCATGGGAATAAAGTCTGTCGGACTCGTAATAAGGTCTGTCGGACAAATCCGATGAATCTGCCGCTGTTACAAGTTCAGCTTTGACACCGAGGGCCCCAAGTGGGGCCCTCACGCTTTGGTGCGGCCGTCAGCGCGGAGAGCACTGCGGTTCAATTGCCGCTCGGTCACCCTGCTGCTTGGCGACCACTAAGGGCACCAGTGCACCCGTCCATGGCGAACCCAGAAGTGCGACTGACAAGGCAAGCATACGTCCCTGGCCGATCCATCTCGCGGGCTGGTCTGGTCTAAACCCAATGTCTCAGATGAGGTCTTGGTCCGCCTCGCGCTGAAGCACGGTGCTTATGACCTGCCCCCTTCAGCCGTACCAGCGATTCGGAAGGGTTCCTAGTTGAAGGTTAAAGGATCTGGGCAGGCATCTCGTCACGAGCGGTGTCGCCTGCGACGACCAACGAGCAGGTGGCCCGTTGCCGTGCAATGCGAACTCGATAGTCAGCGACCTGGCAACGCCATCGAAGTGACGCACCGTGTAGTCCCGCATTGCAAACTGCCCGTCGGAGTCGGGAATGAAGAGCCTTACGTGGTCGTTGAAGGACGCGATGACGAAGTCGCTTAGGTCAAGGCTATCAAGGGTGATCCCGAGAATGAATGGGCTCAGCGTCTCGACGCCAACGACCAGAAGCCCACGACGCTTCAATTCGTGGCGCACATGCACCATGCGGCGTTGCGACGTCTATTGATTCATGCAAAGCCCCCATTGCTTCTGACGACCTGCGCATTGATCCATCGCCCCTGCGCACCGACGAGGAACGACACCAAGTCAGCGACGTCGGCAGGCTCGCCCAATCGGTTCAAAGGCGAGAGGCCAGCTAACACCTCCAGTTGCTGTGCGGACTTCCCTTTCAGGAACAGGTCCGTCACCGTCGGGCCCGGCGCGACCGCGTTGACCGTGATGTTCCGGCCTTGCACCTCGTTGGCGAGCACCCGCACCAGCCCCTCTACAGCGCACTTTGAAGCGATGTAAGCACCATACCCAGGCGTGGATTTGGCAATGACGCTGCTCGACAGCACCACAATCCGCCCGCCGTCTTCGAGCACCTCTGAGGCCTTGGCCAGGACAAGGAAGGCGCCGCGGACATTGATGGCCATGGTCCGGTCGAACGCGTCGATCTCATCCGAAGAGATCGGCGCCAATGCCATGACGCCCGCGTTGCTAACCACTACGTCCACCCGTCCAAATGCCTGCTCGGTCATCCAGAACAGATTGGCGACATCAGCCGCTTGGCTGACGTCTGCCTTCACCGCGATGGCCTGACCGCCACGACATTCAATCGCTGCGACCACCGCCTCGGCTTTCAGACGGTCAGTGGCATATCCAATGGTGACGGCAAAGCCGTCGTCGGCCAATCGACATGCGATGGCCTGACCGATACCACGCGAGGCCCCGGTCACGATCGCCACTTTGTTGACTGACGCACTCATGTAGCCCGCTCCTCATGGGTGGAGGACCACGGCGCAGCTGGGATCAGATCATCCAGTGCCATGGCGCGCAAAAAGGCTGTCTGCCTTTCGTGGTGTGCCTCGTCAAGCTGCTCGGTGCCTTTGCGCTGGCCGTCGATGACCACACGGGAAGGCCGTTGACCGCGAGGCGTCTCCAGCACCCGGCAAGCGGCCTCACCCACAGCTGAGACATCGAGTGCGCCGCCGTTCGCTGCGTCGATCGTAGCGAGCCGCTCGGCCAGCCCGTCCATCCGCGACACCAGCTCACCATATTGCATTTCGATCGCTGGGTGATCAGGCGCATGGGCATGGGCGAAGTGCTCGGTCCCGGCGGTGAACGCACCAGGTACCAAGATCACGCTCTCGATGCCTGCGGGCCGAACCTCCATGCCCATGATTTCCGCCAGTGCGTCGCCCGCCACCTTGCTCGCGATGTACGGCCCCAGAAACGGCTCATGGATGCGGGATGTGGTGCTGCCGACGTACATCAGCAGGCCGTGCCCCTGACGTCGCATCACCGGCAGTGCCGCACGGTTCACGCGCAGCCACGAGAGTGCGTTCGTGTCGATGATGTGAGCCACCTGTTCGACGGAGAAGGCCTCCGTGAGACCTTGCATCAACATGCCAGCATTGTTGACCACGACGTCCAGGGAACCGTGACGGGCAAGGATCATGTCGATGGCAGCCCGGCAGCTCACTTCGGAGAGCACATCCAGTTCCAACACCTCCAGCATGAGGCTCTCTTCCCGCGCTAACTGCACCAGGACATCGACACGTTCCCGGTTCTTGCCGCGGGTATTGCGCATGCTGGCGAACACGCGATGCCCAGCGCGGGCCAATGCCAGCGCGATCGCGCGGCCAATGCCAGACCCGGCACCGGTCACCAGCACCGTTTGAGGTGTACTGCTCATGATGCGGCGCACTCCCTCACTGCCCGACACGAACGATCAACTTGCCTCGGGCGTGCCCTGTGGCGAGCCGCTCCAGTGCTGTGCTGACGTCATCGAACCGGAAGATGGCGTCTGTGATGACTTGCAGCCTTCCCGTTTCGAACATGCGGAATGCCGCTGGGAGATAGCGCGCCGCGTCGCTGAAGAAGACAAACGCACCTGTGTGCCCCTCGGGAGCTTGGATGCCAAATTCCACGGTGGTCGCCACACGCCCTCCCGTGTTCAGCACGGCCCACGACTTGGTGAGCGTGTCACCGCCGATGGTGTCGATCACGAGGTCGATGCCGCGCAGCTGTGAGACATCCTGCGTGCGGTAGTCAACTACTTCGTCGGCGCCCAGACTGCGGACCAAATCGTGGTTTCTCTCTGACGCCGTGGTGATCACTCGGGCACCGGTCTCGTGTGCCAGCTGAATCGCCATGCTTCCGACACCACCGGCGCCGGCATGGATCAGCACCGTCTCGCCATGCTGGAGTGCACCGGCGTCGAACAAGGCCTGGCTGGCCGTGCCGAAGGCCGTTGGCAGCGCAGCGCCCTGCTCGAAGCTTATGCCAGCGGGCATGGGCACGACCGCGCTGGCCGCCACTACCGCGTGCCGGGCGAGGGCGCCACCGGCGCCCGGCGCCGTTCGGCCGACCACGCGGTCGCCCACCTTCAAGTGCGTCGCTGCGGCGCCGATCGACACCACGACGCCACTGAAATCGGTGCCCGGGACGTAGGGCAGCGTGATGGGGAAGATCTGCTCCATGTAGCCCGCGATGATCTTGAGGTCGAGCGGATTGATCGCCGCGGCCTCGACGCGGACAAGGACTTGATCGGGGAGAAGCGCTCCGAGGCTGGCATCGCCAAGGGTGACGCCCTCCGGACCACCGAACGCTCGAATGATGGCTGCTTTCATGATGATTGCCTCCACCTCAAGCCTGCGCCGGGAACTGCCCCAGCTGCAGAAAGAGACCGAACCAATCCTCCATGTGCCAGGTGGTGGTCACTCGGCCGTCCGCGAGCGTGTGGAACTCATGGAGGCGAAAGCTGACAGCCTTGCCGGTCGGCGCGATGCCGAATAGCGCGCCGCGATGGGTGCCGCTGATCTCAGCGCGGACACCGATCTTGCCGGGCTCCTGCACCATGTCATGGATGGTGATCTTCACGTCCGGGAAGGCTTCTGCCACGCTGCGGATGATGGCCTTGATGCCTTGCGGCCCTGGGGCTTGCCCAGGCGCCAGTGGGATGTCATCCCAGTCTGCGGTCAGCACGGCATCGACGAGGTCGACGTTCTGCTCCGTGAAGGCGCGATAGAAGGTCTCGACGGCTTCGCGTTCGGTGCGAAGGCGGATGGCGAGTTGTTGATCGTTCGTCTGCATTTGTAAACCGGGTGGTTGTTGTCGATGGGGTGATTCTGGGAATCCTCATACAATCTGTCCAACAAATAACCTGTATACGTGTTTATCAGTGGCATGGATTTTCACGGCATTGATCTCAATCTCCTCGTCGCATTCGATGCCCTGATGGGCGAGCGCAATGTCACTCGGGCAGCAACGCGTGTGGGCGTCAGCCAGCCCGCCATGAGCGCAGCTCTGTCGAGGCTTCGCAAGCTGCTGGGGGATCCACTCTTCCTGCGGGGCGCCAGCGGCCTTCTGCCGACCCAACGTGCGCGGGATCTGGCCGAGCCGCTGTCGCAGGCGCTCGCGCAGATCGGGGCCACACTGCTCGCCCCCACTGAGTTCCTGCCGGAGCGGGCGTCGCTGGTCTTCAATCTCGGGCTGCAGGACTATCCGACCTACGTGCTGTTGCCGCCGCTGCTGGAGGCACTGGCCGAGCAGGCGCCCGGTATCGCCTTGAATGTGCGTGCCTTCAATGACCGCAATCATGCGGTGGACCTGCTTGACGCAGGTGCTATCGACGCGGCCGTCGGCGTGGTGCCGACGCAGACGGATGGGCGCATCCTCACGCGTCCCTTGCTGGAGGACGAGTTCGTCACGATCCTTGCCCGCGACAATCCGGCGGCGCGACGCGGGATGTCCATGAAGAACTTCCTGTCCTTGTCGCATGTGCTGGTCTCGCCCGAAGGCGACCGCCATGGCATCGTGGATCAAGCCCTCGCGCGCGACGGCAAGGTGCGCAAACTCGGACTCACTTTGCCTCAGATGTTCGCCGTGCCTGGCGTCGTGGCCCGCACAAACATGGCCGCCACGGTGATGAAGCGCTTCGCGCTGTCATCCGAGGCTGCATCCCACCTGCTGCTCTTTCCGCCTCCGCTCACCCTGCCAGCGATCACGTTCCATCTGACCTGGCATCGGCGCAATGACGCCAGCCAATCGCAGGTGTGGCTGAGGAATCTGATCGCATCAACGGCGTTGCGGCTTTGAGCCCACGCAGCGAACGATCGAGGTCGGCCGATCGGGTTGCCATGTGCCAGCTTTGCTACGAGCGGTACTGGAGCGCCCTTCCGCAGTGACGGCTCAGCCCAGTTGCACAACGACCTTGCGAGCGGAGACGCCGCGCCGGAGAGTCTCCATCGCTTCCGGAATGTCTTCCAGTCTCGATCCTGCGATCAACGGTTCCGGCACCAGCTGAAGCCGTCCATCTCTCAGGGCGGCCTCCGCGAATGTGCCGAATGTCGCCGCCCCCAAGGGATCGTCCACCAGGGCAGTGCCCCAGATTGCGCTGGTCGGCACGCGCAGGATGCCTGCCCTCAGCGCTTGGATGGCCATTCCGCCAGCCAGACGAGGCAATGTCGCTAGGCGCCAGCCTATCTGGGGGCCGATCGGGGCGCTGTCCAGGGGGCAGGGCATGCTCGCCATTGCCACCTTCGGCCGTGGGTTCCGGCCAGCGGCGAGCTGCAGGCATGCGCGTCCCGAACCGACGCCGATGGCCAGTACACCGGCGATCGTTGTGCCTGCCGCAGCCTCAAGCAGGCGTGCCACCGCCCGAGGTTCCCTGTAGTCCTCCACGGCGGCCGCGCCCAGTCCCACAAGCAGTGCATGGTTGTGCGGCGATGCGGTGCTCAGAACACGGTAGCCAGCAGCCCTAGCCAACTGGATCGCCACTGAGCCGACGCTGGTGGCGCCACCCCAAACCACCACAGACCCTTTGGGCGCTGTGGGATAGCCGACATGCGCGGAAGCGGGGTTAGGGTCGAGCCCGAGCTGGTTGCGCAGAAACAGACCGGAGGCTGCGGTGGCCAGTGCAAGGGGCAATACCGCCGCCTGCGTGAGGGTGACCTCCGCCGGCAGGCGGCAGCAGCAGGTCTCCCGAAGAATCACCTGCTCCTGGAAGGCACCTTCGGCGGCTCGATTTCCTGCACGGTCTGCGCCAAGCGCCAAACCCAGGACCCGATCGCCCACTTGGATTCGCCGGCACTGGTCGCCGACAGCAACGACCTCTCCCGCCACATCCGAACCCAGGACGGCCGGAAACGCGACCCAAGGTGTGACCAGTCCCCCCAGCGTCTGGACGATCCGATCGAAGGGGTTGAGGGCGATCGCTCGGACGCGCACCCGGACCTCGCAAGGGCCAGGCGCGGGTGTGGCGACTTCGGTCATCCTCAAGGGGCGATTGAAACCGTCCAGCACGGCAGCGCGATGCTTCGAGGTGGTCATGGTGTCGTTCCCGGAAGAAATGGCGCAGCTCAGCGGGGAGTGGCGGCTGCGCGGGCGGCGGCTCGTTCGAGCTCGGCCAGCACCCGGCTCCAGTCCAGCGGTAGATCCGAGACGCGGACCTGCACGCGGTGGTATTCGACCTTTGCGATCGCTGATGATCCTTGGCGAACGGCAGTGAGGTGCTCGGGCGATCGGACGAAGGCGTCGATCGACGCGTCGTCACGCCAAACGGTCGCAGTCCAGACTTCGTGGCCCAGCACGCGGGAGCGGACCGAATACCCCACGATGCCGGGTTGCGCAGGCAGCATCTCGACGACCTGATCGGCGCCGCGATCAAAGGCCGCTCGCTCCGCGCCGATGAGCTGAGCATGCGTGATCGCCAGAACGACCGTGTCACGGCCTGCCCCGGTTAGCCGAGCCTGTGCTGTGGCCAACCCCGGCCACGCGAAGGGTTTGGACAAGGCCAGGCCGGAACAGGCGGACAAGCCGCCGAGCAGGACAAAGGCCAAGGCCCCGAAAGGCGCAAGCGTCCAGATGGACTTAAAGAAGGACATGAGAAGGCAGTTCAGGGTGTGAACCTGCAGCAGGTGAGGCCTCCAATGTAGGCAGGATGGGCGATACGATCTACAGCGTAGCGTCCGCGTTTCTTCTTCAATCGTCCAGAACTGCCATGCCTGAATCGCCCCGGATTTTGAGGAGGCTCAACACTCTGAGAGGATTGAGCCATGAGCAAGTCGAACAAGTTCTCACCCGAGGTGCGTGAGCGCGCGGTGAGGATGGTGCAGGAGCACCGTGGGGAGTACCCGTCGCTGTGGGCGGCTATCGAGTCCATCGCGCCGAAGATTGGATGTGTGCCACAGACCTTGAACGAGTGGGTCAAGCGTGCCGAGGTCGATGCTGGCGTGCGTGAAGGCGTCACGACCGGCGAGGCCCAGCGGATGAAGGAACTGGAGCGCGAGG
>NZ_KB906262.1 GCF_000381265.1 Curvibacter lanceolatus ATCC 14669 | reverse complement strand
GGAACCACGAAGTGGCCCTGACTTCGGGTCGCCTTTCTTTGCTTACTTTCTTTGGCGAAGCAAAGAAAGTGAGGCGGCCGCCGGGCCGCAATCCCAGCCTCCGCCCTTCAACAAAGCGCAGAACGATCAGAGCGAAGCGGCAGCACAGCCCCTTCGCAAGCCCGCCCGATCCCGTACCCGCTTGCCCCGTGGGGCAGGGCCGAGCAGCGGAGTGACAGGTGGATAAGGGCTCGCGTCTGTTTGAGCGCAGCGAGTTTAGCGAGACCCCACCTGGCGCGAGCAGCGCAGGGAACCACGAAGTGGCCCTGACTTCGGGTCGCCTTTTCTTTGGCTACTTTCTTTTGGCGAAGCAAAAGAAAGTGGCTCGGCCGCCGGGACGAACCCCCGGCCTCCGCCTTCAAACAAAGAGCAGAACCACCAGAGCGCAGCGGCAATCGCAAGCCCAAGCAAGCTCGCCCGCCCCCACTTGCCAGGGCCAAGCCCCCCCCTCACACCCCCCAAGTCACATCATGCCCCTCCCGCTCACTGCGCCGAAGCATGTCAATCAACGGCGCCACCCGCTGCCGCAATGACACGCCCTGAGGCCGGGCGGTGTCCTCGTCTTCCTCGGGGTTCTCAGACCGCGCCTGAGCCGCCAGCGCATCCTCGGCGGCCACGGCGGACTCGAGGGCCCCCACGGCAGCGGCGATCTGGGTCGACAGGATGATGCCCTGCGGGCCCGGCGTCTTGCCGATGATCTCCAGCACCCGGCGCCCATTGGGCTCCAGCATGATCAGGTCGGCGGTGGATTTGGACTTGAACTTGTAAAGCATGGTGGTGGCTCTTTCCTTGTGCCGCGCAGCAACGCGGCGGCATGTCAATGCGGTGATTGTCCCCCTGCAAGCACGATCGACGGGCGGGATCACAACGGCCGTGCAGGCCAGGTTGATTGTTGCATCCCTGCAACGCAGCAGTGCCGCTCAGGCTTGAAAAGCTTGCCGCAACGCAAGCGCACCCACCTTTTCACTTCGCATCAGGTTGAACGCTGATGTGCATTCCAAAAATTTTTGTAAACCTTGCTTGCCTCAAGTTAGCATCCCCAGGCTTTTTGTCGCCAGACAGAGGCACCTGGGAGCACCCGAACCATTCCAACACCTGCATGCCCGGCATGCGCATTCACAAGAGTTCATTCATGGCCTTCAAAACCTCCCATCAACTGACGCTGCTCGCCCTGGCCGGCTCACTGGCCGCCCTGTCCGGCTGCGCCACCATGGAAACCGGCTCGGCCGCCGCCAAGACAGAGGCCACCGGTTCGGCCGGCGGTGCCAACAGCCAGGGCGCCAACAGCAAGCTGCCGCGCTGCGAAGAAACCCTGGGCACGATCGCCATCGTCGAAGACACCAACGCCCCCTGGTATGTGATGCTGACCCAGCAGCGCCACCTGGGCCCGACCACCCCGGTGCTCAAGCTGCTGATCCAGCAATCGAACTGCTTCGTGGTGGTGGACCGCGGCCGCGCCATGAACAACATGATGCAAGAGCGCGCCCTGGCCCAATCGGGTGAGCTGCGCAACAACTCCAACTTCGGCAAGGGCCAGATGGTGTCGGCCGACTACTCGCTGACCCCCTCGATCACCTTCTCGAACAACAACGCCGGCGGCGCCGGCGCTGCGGTGGGCGGCCTGCTGGGCCCGGTGGGGGCCCTGGTGGGTGGCAGCATGAGCGCCAAGGAAGCCAGCACCCTGCTGACGCTGGACGACAACCGCTCCAGCGTGCAGATCGCAGCGGCCGAAGGCAGCGCCAAGAACTGGGACTTCGGTGCCTTTGGCGGCATGCTGGGTGCCGGCTTCGGCGGCCTGGGCGGTGGCTACACCAACACCGCAGAAGGCAAGGTGATCGTGGCTGCCTTCCTCGACTCGTACGCCAACATCGTCAAGGCCGTGCAGAACTACAAGGCCCAGACGGTCAAGGGCGGCCTGGGCACCGGCGGGCGCCTGAACGTGGACGGCGGCGTCAACCCCAATGCACCGGCCGCCAAGGCCGCACCGGCGGGTGGTGGCATGAGCGTGTTGGCCATGCAGCAAAAGCTCAATGACCTGGGCTTCAGCGTCGGCAAGCCCGATGGCTCGATGGGCCCCCGCACCAAGCGTGAGCTGGCCAAGTTCCAGAAATCGCGCCAGCTGCCGGCCACCGGCGAGCTGGACGCCGCCACCCAGGCCGAGCTGAGCAAGTAAACAAGCGCGGCCTGCGCACTGCGCCATCCCGGGCGCCTGGCCTGTTCTGATTTCGGAACGCCAGGCGCCTTTTTGATGGGGCTGCGGCATTCGCACGCATGCTGTAATCCGGCCATGCGTGCGCCCGATCCCCCCACCCCGCCCTCCTTGTCTGTGCGCGCGTTGCCGCGTGCGCTTTGGCGTGCCTTGCTGGCCACCCTGCTGCTGTGGGGCCTGACGGGCTGCAGCCACCTGGGCTATTACTGGCAGTCGGTGAGCGGCCATGTGCAGCTGATGCGGGCGGCACGCCCCATTCCTGACTGGCTGGCCGACCCGGCCACGCCGCCCCTGCTCAAGACCCGGCTGGCGTCGGCACAGGCCTTGCGCGACTATGCGGTGCGCCAGCTGGGCCTGCCCGACAACGCCAGCTACCACCGCTATGCCGACCTGCACCGCAGCGCGGTGATCTGGAACGTGACGGCCGCACCGCCCGATGCGCTGACGCTGCACACCTGGTGCTTTCCGGTCACGGGCTGCATCGGTTACCGCGGTTATTTCGATGTGCAGGCGGCCCGCACCGAGGCATCCGGGCTGCGCGAGCAGGGGCTGGAGACGCATGTCTACGGTGTGCCGGCCTACTCGACGCTGGGCTGGCTCAACTGGGTCGGCGGCGACCCGCTGCTCAACACCTTCATCCACTACCCCGAGGGCGAACTGGCGCGGCTGATCTTCCATGAACTGGCGCACCAGGTGGTCTACCTGAATGGTGACACCTCCTTCAACGAATCGTTTGCCACCGCGGTCGAGCTGATCGGCGTGCGCCAATGGCTGGCCCAGGCCGCCAGCCCGGCGGCGCGCCAGGCCTATGCCCAGAGCGAGGCCCTGCGCCTGGGCTTTCGCGACCTCACCCGCGCCACCCGGGCCCGGCTGGAGGCGGTGTATGCGCAGGCGCGCAAGCCAGACAGCGCCCCTGGCGACCTGGCGCAGCGCAAAGCCGAGGTCATGGCCGATTTCCGGCGCCAGTACGCCGCGCTGCGCAGCCAGTGGCAGATCGACCCGACGCGACAGGCCGGCTACGACCAGTGGGTGGCCAACGCCAACAACGCGGCCTTCGGCGCCCTGGCCGCCTACGACGCCCTGGTGCCGGGCTTCGAGGCCCTGTACGAACAGCAACGCGCGCGCCAGCCCGAGCAGGCCTGGCCGCTCTTCTACGAGGCGGTGCGGCAACTCGCCCGTTTGCCCGAAGCGGAGCGCCTGCGCCGCCTGCAGCCCCCGGCACCGGTATCATCGGCCGGCCCATCCACCCCCTCTGCCGGAGATTGAACTTGCCCGACATCCACATCCACCGCGAACATGAACTGGGCCTGAGCGGCGCCCGCGAGGTGGCCACAGGCTGGGCCGAAAAGGCCGAACGCAAACTGGACATGAGCTGCCGCTACGAAGAGGGCGACGCCGAAGACGTGCTGCATTTCAGCCGCGCCGGCGCGCAGGGCACGCTGCGCGTGAACGCCGAGCGCTTCGAGCTGCAGGCCACGCTGGGCTTTCTGCTGGGCTCGTTCAAGGACCAGATCGAACAGGAGATCGGGCGCCAGCTCGACGAGCTGATCGGGCAGCAGCGCGCGGCCTGAGCCCGGGGCGCCCCCGCGCCCCGTCACGGCAGGCACGCCCCATGCTTGCCTGGGTGGCATGCGTTGTCTCACCCCCACCCTGCTGCGGCCCCAGCCGCTGAGTGCCTTGGCGTTTGCCCCTTTTGGTGCCGTGCTGGAGGGCTTTGGCACCCCGCCTGCGCAGGCACGCCCCATCAATGACCACAGCTGCTGGCGCCTGGACCTGCCCCTGAACCTGCACTTCGAGCAAGCCGGGGGCCAGGCCGGCCTGGCCATCTACCGTGCCGATGCGCGGCACTTTCCCCTGCCCGTGGACGTGCTGGAGCGCCACACCCTGGCCAGCCAGAGCTTCATCCCGCTGGAGGGGTCGCGCTTTGTCGTGGTGGTGGCCCGGCCCAATGCCTTGCCGGGGCCCGACGACGTGCAGGCCTTCATCAGCAACGGCCGCCAGGGCGTGCTGCTGCACCCCGGCACCTGGCACCACGCCCTGCTGGCCGTGGACGCGGGCAGCTTCGTGGTGCTGGAGCGGCACACCCCAGCCGGCGCCCCCATCGACTGCGAGCTGAGCACGCTGGCCGAAACCCTGCTCCTGAGCCTGGATTGACCCGGGGCTGGACTGACGCTCAGGCTCGCAGGGGTTCACGCCCCGCGGCACGGGCCTGAGCCCATTCGCCCCGGTAACGGCGCAGCCAGTCGCGGCATTCGTCGGCCGGCATGGGGCGGGCAAACAGATAGCCCTGCAAGGTGTCGCAGCCCCGATCGGTCAGGAAACGTTGCTGGGCCTCGGTCTCCACACCTTCGGCCACGCAGCGCAGGCCCAGGTCTTTGGCCATGGACAAGGTGGCGCGGGTGATGGCTTCATCCTCCACATCACCAGGCAGGTCGGCCACAAAGGATTTGTCGAGCTTGATGCGCGAGATGGGCAGGCGCTTGAGGTAACCCAGGCTGGAGTAGCCGGTGCCGAAATCGTCGAGCGCAAAGGTCAGGCCCATGTCGGCCAGTTCGCGCAGGCGGTTGTCCAGGTCTTTCAAGGGCTGCATCAGCAGGGTCTCCGTGATCTCCAGCTCGACGCGCGCCGGGTTCACCCCGCTGGCGCTCAGCGCATGGCGCACCGTGTCGATGAAGCCCGTCTTGCGGAACTGCATGGGCGAGATGTTGATGGCCATCATCAGATCGGTCTCGCCCAGGTGCGTCCAGTCCTGCAACTGGCGGCAGGCCTGGTGCAGCACCCAGGCGCCCAGGGGCTCGATCAGGCCGCAGTCCTCGGCCACCGGGATGAAGCGGTCGGGCGGGATCAGGCCTTCATCGGGGTGGCGCCAGCGCACCAGGGCCTCGACCCCGGCCACGCGCCCGCTGGCGGCATCGATCTGCGGCTGGTAGACCAGGAACAGCTCGTCGCGCTCCAGCGCACGACGCAGGTTGTTCTCCAGGAACATGCGGCGCGACACGCGCGCGTTCATTTCCTTCATGAAGAACTGGTAGCCGTTGCGCCCGGCATCCTTGGCCACGTACATCGCCGTGTCGGCGTGCTTGAGCAGGTGGTCCAGGGTGTCGCCGTCCTGCGGGTAGCAGGCGATGCCGATGCTGGCCGACAGGTTGATCTCGTGCCCCTGGACGTACAGCGGCGCCTGCAGGGCGCGGCGCAGGCGCTCGGCCACCTGGGCGGCCTCGTCGGGGCCTTGCAGCTGGGGCAGCAGAGCCACGAACTCGTCGCCGCCGATGCGCGCCAGCATGTGGTGGCCTTCCAGGCAAGGCTGGAGTCGCTGCGACACGGCCTGCAGCAACTCGTCGCCCAGCGCATGGCCCAGGGTGTCGTTGATGTGCTTGAAGTGGTCCAGGTCCAGGAACAGCACGGCCAGCGCCTGCTGAGTGTGCTGGGCCTGCTGCAGCTCGGCCTGGCCGCGGCTGACCCACTGGCTGCGGTTGGGCAGGCCGGTGAGGCTGTCGTAATGCGCCAGCGCCGCCAGCTCCAGCGTGCGCTGCTCGACCAGGGCCTGGGTGCGCCGCGTCTGGCCCGTGATGACCAGCAAAAACGCCCCCAGCAGGCCCACGCACAGCAGGCTCAGGGCCACCATGGCCCAGGCGCTGAGGTCGCGCGCCTGGTTCAGAAAGCCCACATTGGCTCGCACCAGCAGCACCCATTCCCGGCCACCGAACTGCAATGGCAGTTGAACCGTCATCGGGGCGCGGGCCCATTCGGCCGCATCGCAGCCGCTCGGGCCGGCCAGGCGCCGGTTGCCCACGGCGGCCTGCGAGTCGATCAGGCAGCTCTCAGGCCGTGCGCCGGAGTCTGCCGTGCCCAGCGCCTGCAGCACGTCGTCCATGCGGAACACCGCCGACACCACGCCCTTGAGCACGGTGCTGTGGGGCTGGAACACGGCCTGGTACATCACCACGCCGCGCTGCTCGCCCACCTCCTGTACCAGCCGGATGCCCTCGCTCACGCGCGGCTGGCCTGTGGTTCGGGTGCCGGCCACCGAGTCGGCTGTGGCGGGCAGCACGGCCACATCCAGGCCCAGCGCCTGGGCATTGCTCGCCAGGGGCTCGATCAGGGTGATGGGCAGGTAGCTGTTGCGCAGGGCGGCCGTGAAGGTCTCACCCGTGGCCGAGCGGCCCTTGATGGGCCAGCGCCCGGCCTCATAGGCCGCCCGATCGGCCAGCTGCACCAGGGGGCTCCAGCCGAAGTTCTGTGTGCCGCCATAGCGGTCCAGCCAATGCCGCACGGTGATCGAGAAATCCGTCTGTGCCTCGGCCTGGGACACCTCGGGCGCGGTGCGGCTGATCTGCATCACCCGGGCAATGGCCTGCACGCTGTCGTTTTGCGCATCCAGGCGACGCTGCAAAAGCCCGCCCTGCTCCTGGGCGTACTGGTTGAGCTGACTGCGGATGCGCTGCTCCTCCCAGTTCTTGGTCTCGTACACCACCGCCCCGACCACCAACAGGGCCAACAGCAAGGGCATGGCCACACTGAGGCGACGCGAGCGCCAGGCCGCCTTGGGCTGCCCCAGGAACACCAGCAGCAGCGGCAAGCCCAGCACGGCGCCCACGGCATCGCCCAGCCACCAGGTCCACCAACTGAAAAGGGCTTCGCTGGCAGGAATCAGGTCCGACAACACCAGCATCGGCACCGACAGGCTGGCATTGACCAGCGTGCTCAAGGGCCCCACGACCAACAACAGAAGGGTGACGCGCTGCGGCGTCTCGACCGGATCGGGGTAGCCCACCCAGCGCCGCGCCAGCCAGGCGCCCAGATACGCCTGCAACGCAGCCCCCAGGGGGGACATCAGCATGGTCCAGGACACCCCACCTTCGAGCCCCGCCTGCTGCCCCGCCATCCACTGCACCGCCAGCGAGCCCAGCGCCACGCCCGGCAGGGCCCAGGCCCCCTGGGTCAGGGCCATGCCCAAGGCCACGCCGGCCGGCAGGAACATCAGCGACACATAGTCGGGCGGGATGCAGATCTGCAGGGAAAGCCAGCCCGTGGCGGCGTAAAGCACTGCGGTCCATAGCGCCGGCAGCAGCTTGGATTTCTGATCAACGGGCACTTGTTATGGGCTTGCGGTGGGTATGGGCCTGCATCCTAACGGGTTGCGGCGGGCAAATTGGTGATGTTGGTCAATTCCGAGGTCCAGAGACGCGCCGGCAGAAGGGACCTGCTCACCGCCGCAACACGCTCTAAGATGCGCGCATGATCCTTCCATCGCGCTTCTGGGCCGACCTGAGTGCCCGTGATTTTGCCCATCTGCAGGCCAGCGGCGAGGCGGCCGAGGTGGTGGCCGTGCTGCCGGTGGCGGCCATCGAGCAGCATGGCCCGCACCTGCCGCTGAGCGTGGACACGGCCCTGGTCGAGGGCATTGTGGCGGCCTGCCTGCCCCACCTGAATGCCACCCTGCCGGCCCTGTTCCTGCCCACCCAGGCGGTGGGCCTGAGCCCTGAGCACCAGCGCTTTGCCGGCACGCTGACGCTGTCGCCCGAGACGGTGATCCGGCTGTGGGTGGAGCTGGGCGAGTGCGTGGCCCGCGCCGGGGTGCGCAAGCTGCTGCTGTTCAACAGCCACGGGGGGCAGGTGAGCGTGCTCGACATCGTGGCGCGCGAGCTGCGCAGCCGCTGCAACCTGATCGTCTACAGCAGCAGCTGGTTCAACCTGCCGCTGCCGCCCGAGCTGGAGGCCCGTTTCGGGCCTGACGAGCACCGCTTCGGCATCCACGCCGGCGACATCGAGACCTCGATGATGCTGGCGCTGCAGCCAGACCGGGTGGACATGGCCCAGGCGCGCCAGTTTCACAGCAGCTCCCAGGACCGGGCCGCGCGCTACACCTTGCTGGGCAACGGGCGCAGCGCCAAGCTGGGCTGGCAGATGCAGGACTACAACCCCGCCGGCGCCGCCGGCAACGCCGCCGCCGCCACGGCCGAAAAAGGGCACGCCCTGATCGACGCCGCCGCCCGCCAACTGGCCCTGCTGCTGCAAGAAATCGCCGCGCTGCCCCTGAGCACCCTGGTGGACAAACCCCAGTTTTAAGTGAGGCGGCCACCAGGCCCTCTTTGAGCTCCAGCAGGCTTACAACGAAGGAGTCAGCCCGGCGCCGGGCCTGCCTGCGCCGGGCTGAACAGGGCGTAGAGCGTCCGCGTCTCGCGGCCGCACCTGGGAGTGACACGAACTGAGCGGGCCGTCAGGCCCCCTTCTGAATTCAGCCGGCTTCAAACGAAGAGGTCAGGCCGGCGCCGGGCCGCCCCAAGGCGGCCTGCGGCCCCCCTGGGGGGCTGAGCCCTGCGGCTCCAGGCCTGCCTGCGCAGGGCTGGACAGGGCGAAGAGCGTTCGCGTCTCGCGGCCGCACGTGGGAGTGACACGAACTCAACGAGCCGTAGGGCCCCCTTCTGAATTCAGCCGGCTCGAAACGAAGAGGTCAGCCCGCCGCCCGGCCGCCCGAAGGCGGGCTGCGGCCCCCTTGGGGGGCAGGGAGTGACACGAAGTGCACGACCGTGGGGGCCTCAGTCCTGCATCCCCACCGGGTGGCGCGCCAGCCACTCGCACAGCACATCAAATGGCATGGGCCGGGCGTACAGATAGCCCTGCGCTTCATCACAACCCAGGTCGCGCAGGATGGCCACCTGGCGCTCGGTCTCCACGCCCTCGGCCAGCACCTTCATGCCCAGCTGATGGCCCAGCGGCACGATCATGCGCGCAATGCGGGCACCGGGGCGTTCGGTCTCGAGCAGTTCCACGAAGGCGCGGTCGATCTTGAGCCGGTCGGCCGGCAGCTGGTCCAGGTAGGACAGCGAAGAGAAGCCGGTGCCGAAATCATCGATGGCCACGGCCACCTGCCGGCTGCGGATCTCGCGCATCACGGCGGCCACCCGCTCCATGCCCACCATCGAAACCGACTCGGTGATCTCGAGCTCCAGGCAGTCCGGGGCGATCTGCTTGTCCTGCAGGGCCTCGTCCAGGGTCTGCAGGAAGTCGGGCTGGCCGAACTGCACCGCCGACACGTTGACCGCCATGCGCAGCGGGCGCCAGCCCAACTGGTGCAGCCGCCCCAGATCGCTCAGGGCGGTGCGCAGCACCCAGGTGCCCAGGCCCACGATCAGGCCCGAGCGCTCGGCCACCGGGATGAAGCGGTCGGGGGGCACCAGCGAGCCGTCTTCGGCGCGCCAGCGCATCAGCGCCTCCACCCCGAGCACGGCGCCCGTGACCAGCGAGACCTGAGGTTGATACACCACGAACAGTCGGTCATGGTCAAAGGCCCGGTGCAGGCCATGCAGCAAACGGGTGCGCTCTTTCGAATCCGCCCCCAGCGCGGCCGAGTAGTACTCGATGCGGCCCTGGCCTGCGGCCTTGGCCCGCTTCATGGCGATCGAGGCGTCCTTGAGCAGCTCGCTGCCGTTGAGGGCCGGTACCTCGGCACAGCGCACCAGGCTCATCGACACCGACAGGCGCCGGTTGATCTCCTCGACCTGGAAGGGCTGGTCGAACAAGGTGCGCAACTCGTCCGGGTTGACCACGCCTTCATGGCCCACCACCGCAAAGGTGTTGCCGGCCACCCGGGCGATGTAACAGCGGCTGACCAGGGCCTGCGTCAGCCGCTGGGCAATGGCACCCAGCAGCAGGTCGCCGTAGCGGTGGCCGAACATGTCGTTGGTCTCGGCAAACTGGTCCACATCGATCAGGGCCAGCACCAGGTCTTGCAGCTCGCCGGCCGCCACCTGCTCGTCCAGGTGCTGGACCAGGGCCGTGCGGTTGGGAACGCCCAGCATGCGATCGACAAAGGCCACATTGCGCAGCCGCATGAACAGCGACACGTTGGACGCGCACAGGGCGATGTTGGTGCAGAACACCTCCAGCAGGTGTGCATCGACCTCGCGCAGCGGCTCGGACGCCGCCACAAAGGCGGCAAAGTCCTGCCCGTCGCGGCCCGAGAAGAACAGGGTCAGGCTGCGCTGCGCCACCAGGCTGCGGCGCTCGGCCAGGCCCTGGCTGAGCTGCTGCACGATCTCGGGGTCGGTGATCTCGCCCAGGCGCTTCTGGATCAGGTGGCGGTAAGGGCCGGCCGCCGCGATCACCACGTAGTCTGCGGCCTGGCCGGCGCCCGGGGCCGGGTCGGTGCTGGCGCACACCAGGCCTTCGGGCTGAACCCCGATCAGGCTGGCGATCTGGGTGATCACCCCTTCAGCAAAGGTCTGCAGGCCCTGCTCGGCCATGAACTGGTTGCTGGCGGCGACGATCTTCTCGAGCCCGCGGCGGCTGGCGTCGAGGCGGCACAGCTGGTCGTAGCAACGCACGGCGGCCGTCAGGGTAGCGTACAGCTTGGCCCGCGTGAGTTCGCTCTTGGTCTTGTAGTCGTTGATGTCGTAGCGCCGGATGGTCTCGATCTCGGGCGCCTGCCCGGGTTGGCCGGTGCGCAGGATGATGCGGGTGTTGTGCAGGCCCAGGCCGTTGCGGATGTTGTCCACCATCGCCAGGCCGGCGTGCTCGGTCTCCATCACCACATCGAGCAGGATCACCGCCACATCGTGCTCGTGGCGCAACAGCATCAGGCCCTCGGCACTGGAGTAGGCATGCAGCAGTTCCACCGGCCGGCCCACCAGCTCCAGGCCGCGCAAGGCGTAGCCGGTGCTGTCGTGCACATCGCGGTCATCGTCCACCACCAGCACCCGCCACGGCGGCAGCGCAGGCGAACCAGGCTGGGGCGGCGGCGCCTCGGGCGAGTCGGGCTCCTGAAGGAAGGGAATCAGTGCATCTGATGACATGGGCTACCTGTTGAAGGGCCAAGGCCGCGCGAGCAGTCCCTGAACCTTGCAGTTCAACAACTAACCGCCTTGTATCGATGACTATAAAGTAACTATTGTGAAATCTTGTCGCGGGGTTTTCCGGGGGCGGCCACCAGAAAGTCGGCCAGCAACTGCACCCCCTCATCCACCGCGCCCTCGGGCGTGGCCACCAGCAGGCGGCGCCGCGACCAGGGGTCGGCCAGGGGGCGCCAGGCCAGCTTCATGGCCCGCACGATGGGCAGCGAGGCAGCCTTGGGCAGCACCGCCAGCCCCAGGCCCGAGGCCACCATGTGGCACACCGCATCAAAGCTGCGCACCTGCATGCGCAGGCGCAGGGGCTTGTTCACGGCCAACGCCGCCTGCTGCTGCTGTTGCAGCATGGCGGCACCCGCCGCCAGGCTGATCCATGGCTCATCCAGCAGGCTGGTGAAAGCCACGGGCTGGCGCGCCGGTGTGCCGGTGGCCACGGCATGGCGCGCCGGCAGCACCAGGATCAGTTCGTCGTCGCGGAAATGCCGGGTGCTCAGGCCACTGGTGTCGGGCCCCTCGACGAACACCGCCAGGTCGGCCCGCCCCTCGCGCAGGGTGCGGACCACGGTGTCAGACACCTGCTCTTCCAGATCCACCCGCACCTGGGGGTGCAGCTCGCCAAAACGCGCCAGCAGCGCCGGCAGAAACTGGTTGATGGCGGCGGTGCTGGCGCACAGCCGGATGTGGCGCGCAATGCCCTGACGCAGATCGCCCAGTTCGCGGGTGAGCTGATCCAGGGTCTGCAGCAGGCTCAGGCCATGCTTCACGAACAGGCGCCCGGCGGGGGTGGGGGTGAGGCCCTTGGCATGGCGCTCGAACAAGGGCCCGCCGGTGGCGTCTTCCAGCTCGCGCAGGCGGCGGCTGGCCGCGGCCAGCGCCAGATGGCCCTCGCGCGCCGCCGCGGTCAGGCTGCCGCTGTGCGCGCAGGCCACGGCCAGGCGGATCGAGATCAGGTCAAAGCGGGCCAGGTTGTAGGCCAGGGACATGGTGGGCTCCGGGCAGGCGGCAGGTGCATCCAAACCGGCTCGGCACGGCCGGCACCACGACAGGGCTGCATGCACTGTTGCGGACCAGGCGGCCCTCGGAATGGCATCAAAACGTTGGCATGTTACTTGCGTTTTGCTGCATTCAATCTTGACTGGTTAGCAGGAGCACTCCATGAATCGCTTGGTAAACCGTTTCCCCATGTCCTGGCTGCGCGCGCCCGCCGTGCTGACGCTGCTGGCCGCCTCGCTGGCCGCCACCGGCAGCCAGGCCCAAGAGAAGGTGTTGCGCATCGCCATGACGGCCGGCGACATCCCGCGCACGCTGGGCCAGCCCGACCAGGGCTTTGAAGGCAACCGCTTCACCGGCATCCCCATGTACGACTCGCTCACGCAGTGGGACCTGTCCAAGGCCGATGCACCCAGCGTGCTGATCCCGGCCCTGGCACTGAGCTGGGCGGTGGACGCCAAGGACAAGACCAAATGGGTGTTCAAGCTGCGCAGCGGCGTGAAGTTCCATGACGGCAGCCCCTTCAACGCCGACGCCGTGGTGTGGAACGTACGCAAGGTGCTCGACAAGGAGGCGCCGCAGTTCGACGCCAGCCAGGTCGGCGTGACGGCCTCGCGCATGCCCACACTGAAATCGGCGCGCAAGATCGACGAGCACACGGTGGAGCTGATCACCAGCGAGCCCGACTCGTTTCTGCCGATCAACCTGAGCAACCTGTTCATGGCCTCGCCCAGCCACTGGGAGGCCAAGCTCAAGGCCGTGCCCGCCGGCGTGAGCGAGCCGGCCGAGCGCAGCAAGCAGGCCTGGGCCGCGTTTGCCGCCGACGCCTCGGGCACCGGCCCCTTCCACATGACCCGCTTCGTGCCGCGCGAGCGCCTGGAGCTGGCCGCCAACAAGGGCTACTGGGACCCCAAGCGCACGCCCAAGATCGACAAGGTGGTGATGCTGCCCATGCCCGAGGCCAATGCCCGCACCGCGGCCCTGCTGTCGGGCCAGGTGGACTGGATCGAGGCCCCGGCCCCCGACGCCATGGACCAGATCAAGCAGCGCGGCTTCAAGCTCTACAGCAATGCCCAGCCCCATGTGTGGCCCTGGCAGCTGTCGTTTGCCGAGGGCTCGCCCTGGCTGGACAAGCGTGTGCGCCAGGCTGCCAACCTGTGCGTGGACCGTGAAGGCCTGAAACAGATGCTCAACGGCATGATGGCCATCCCGAAAGGCACGGTTCCCCCGGGCCACCCCTGGTGGGGCAACCCGGCGTTCGACATCAAGTACGACGTCAAGGCCGCCCAGGCGCTGATGAGCCAGGCCGGCTTCTCGGCCGCCAAGCCGGTGAAGGTGAAGGTGCAGATCTCGGCCTCGGGCTCGGGCCAGATGCAGCCGCTGCCCATGAACGAGTTCGTGCAGCAGTCGCTCAAGCAGTGCTTCTTCGACGTGCAGTTCGACGTGATCGAGTGGAACACCTTGTTCACCAACTGGCGCAAGGGCAGCAAGGACCCCTCGGCCAACGGCAGCAACGCGATCAACGTGAGCTTTGCCGCCATGGACCCCTTCTTTGCCATGGTGCGCTTCGTCAGCACCAAGACCTTCCCGCCGGTGTCCAACAACTGGGGCTATTTCGGCAATGCCGAGATCGACAAGCTGGTGGCCGATGCCCGCACCAGCTTTGACGACAAGGCCCGCGACGCCGCCCTGGCCAAGCTGCATGCCCGCATCGTCGACGAAGCCCCGTTCGTGTGGATCGCCCATGACGTGGGCCCGCGCGCCCTGTCGGCCAAGGTGAAGAACGTGGTGCAGCCGCGCAGCTGGTTCATCGACATCGCCACCATGACGATGGACTGAGCCCCACCCACGCAAACACAGCCCACGCCACCAGAGCCCCGCCATGTTCACCTACCTGCTGCGTCGCCTGAGCTACGCCCTGCCCATCATGCTGGGCGTGTCCCTGGTGTGTTTTGCCCTGGTGCACCTGGCGCCGGGCGATCCGCTGGTGTCCATCCTGCCGCCCGACGCCTCGGCCGAGCTGGCGGCGCAGATGCGCCAGCTCTACGGCTTCGACCGCAGCTACCCCGAGCAGTTCGGGCTGTGGCTGTGGCGCGCCGCCCAGGGTGACCTGGGCACCTCGATCGAAACCGGCCGGCCGGTGGCGGCCGAGGTGATGAAGGCCGTGGGCAACACCTTGCGCCTGGCCGTCGTGGCCACCGCCATCGGCTTTGTGCTGGGCAGCCTGTTCGGCTTTGTGGCGGGCTTCTTCCGCAACTCCTGGGTCGACAAGCTGGCCTCGCTGCTGTCGGTGCTGGGCGTGAGCGTGCCGCACTACTGGCTGGGCATGGTGATGGTGATCATCTTCTCGTCGAGCCTGATGTGGCTGCCCGCCACCGGCGCCGGCCCCTCGGGCTCGGAGGGCTGGGCCTGGGACTGGGAGCACCTGCAGTTCCTGGTGCTGCCGGCCGTGACCATGTCGGTGATCCCGATGGGCATCATCTCGCGCACCGTGCGCGCCCTGGTGGCCGAGATCCTGGAGCAGGAGTTCATCGTCGGCCTGCGCGCCCGCGGCCTGACCCAGCTGGGCGTGTTCCGCCACCTGCTGAAGAACGCCGCCCCCACCGCGCTGGCGGTGATGGGCCTGCAACTGGGCTACCTGCTGGGCGGCTCGATCCTGATCGAGACCGTGTTCTCCTGGCCCGGCACGGGCTTTCTGCTGAACTCTGCCATCTTCCAGCGCGACCTGCCGCTGCTGCAGGGAACCATTCTGGTGCTGGCCCTGTTCTTCGTGCTGCTGAACCTGATCGTGGACCTGCTGCAAACCCTGCTCGACCCGCGCATTGCGCGGGCCTGATCCCTTGCCCCCCAGCCTCTGAAGGAAGCCCCATGTCTTCGACCCTGGCCCCCCGCCGGCGCGCGCTGCCCGTGACCGTGCAGCAATCCCCGGGCTACTGGCAATCGGTGCTGCACCGGCTGCTGCGCGACCGCGTGGCCATGGCCGCCGGTGCGGTCGTACTGCTGCTGTTGCTGATGGCCGCCCTGGGCCCCTGGATCACCCCGGCCGACCCCTATGCGGCCTCGATGCTCAAACGGCTCAAGCCCATGGGCACCCCGGGCTTTGTGCTGGGCACCGACGAGCTGGGGCGCGACCTGATGTCACGCCTGATGATCGGCGCGCGCCTGTCGCTGTTCATGGGCCTGGCCCCGGTGTTGTGCGCCTTTGTGTTCGGCTCGCTGATCGGGCTGGTGGCGGGCTATGCCGGCGGGCCGCTGAACACCGTGATCATGCGCACCATCGACGTGTTCTATGCCTTCCCCTCGGTGCTGCTGGCGATTGCGCTGTCGGGTGCGCTGGGCGCGGGCATCCTGAACTCGCTGGTGGCCCTGACCGTGGTCTTCGTGCCCCAGATCGCCCGCGTGGCCGAGGCCGTGACCACCCAGGTGCGCAACCGCGACTACGTGGACGCGGCCCGCGCCTCGGGGGCCAGCGCCTTCACCATCGTGCGTGTGCACGTGCTGGGCAATGTGCTGGGGCCGATCTTCGTGTACTCGACCAGCCTGATCTCGGTGTCGATGATCCTGGCCAGCGGCCTGAGCTTTCTGGGCCTGGGCGTGAAGCCGCCCGAGCCCGAGTGGGGCCTGATGCTGAACACCCTGCGCACCGCCATCTACACCCAGCCCGCCGTGGCGGCGCTGCCGGGGGTGATGATCTTCATCACCTCGGTGAGCTTCAACCTGCTGTCGGACGGCCTGCGTTCGGCCATGGACAACAAGGGGGCCGCATGAGCACCTGGCATTCACTCCCCAAGACCGGGGCTGAAGCCCCGCTGAGCGTCGTGGACGTGGGCGGCCCGGCCCAGCCGCTGCTGACCATCCGCGGCCTGGTCAAGCACTTTCCCCTCCAGGGCGGCCTGCTGGGACGCCGGCGCGGCGAGGTGCGCGCCGTCGACGGCGTGAGCTTCGAGGTGCTCAAGGGCGAGACCCTGGGCGTGGTGGGCGAATCGGGCTGCGGCAAGTCGACCACCGCCCGGCTGCTGATGCAGTTGCTTGAACCCACGGCCGGCCAGATCGTGTTCGATGGCCGCACCGTGGGCAGCCGCGACCTGCCGCTCAAGGAGTTCCGCCGCCAGGTGCAGATGGTGTTCCAGGACAGCTATGCCTCGCTCAACCCGCGCCTGACCCTGGAAGACTCGATCGCCTTCGGGCCCCGGGTGCACGGCGTGCCGGCCGCCGAAGCCATGAGCCGGGCACACGACCTGCTGGCCCGCGTGGGCCTGGAGCCGGCGCGCTTTGCCGGGCGCTACCCGCATGAGCTCTCGGGTGGCCAGCGCCAGCGCGTCAACATCGCGCGCGCCCTGGCGCTGCGCCCGCGCCTGCTGATCCTGGACGAGGCCGTGTCGGCCCTGGACAAGTCGGTGGAAAGCCAGGTGCTCAACCTGCTGCTGGACCTGAAGGCCGAGTTCGGCCTGACCTATGTCTTCATCAGCCACGACCTGAACGTGGTGCGCTACATGAGCGACCGGGTGCTGGTGATGTACCTGGGCGAGGTGGTGGAAGTGGGCCCGGCCGGCGCCCTGTTCGACAACCCGGCCCACCCCTACACCCGGGCCCTGCTGTCGTCCGTGCCCTCGATGGACCCGGACCACCGCACCGAGGCCCCGGCCCTGAGCGGCGACCCACCCAACCCGATCGACCCACCGGGCGGCTGCCGCTTTCACCCGCGCTGCCCGATGGCCGCGCCGGCCTGCGCCCGCCAGGTGCCCGAACGCAGCAACGTGAGCCCGCTGCACGAGGTGCGCTGCCTGGTGCATGAACGCGGCAGCGAGCACCCCAAAGCCTTGAACCGCTCGCTGCACGACCCGAGCAATCTGCTGCGCCCCCAAAACGCCCAGGAGGCCCTGGCATGAACAGCCCCCAACCTGCTTCCGCGCCGCTGGTGCAGATCGAAGACCTGTGCGTGACCTTCACCGGCGGCAAGCTGCCGGTGCAGGCCGTCAGCGGCGTGACGCTGAACGTGGCCCGCGGCCAGGTGATGGCCTTGATCGGCGAGTCGGGCTCGGGCAAGAGCGTGACCCTGCGCACCCTGCTGCGCCTGCACCCCGAGCGGCGCACCCAGATGCGCGGCAAGGTGCTGGTGGACGGGCGCGATGTGCTGGCGCTGAGCCCGCGCGAGCTCAACGACTACCGCGGCAAGACCACCTCGATGATCTTTCAGGAGCCGCTGCTGGCGCTCGACCCGGTGTACCCCCTGGGCCAGCAGATCGTGGAGGCCATCCGCCGCCACGAGCCGGTGAGCCGCGCCGAGGCCGAGCGCCGCGCCCTGGCCCTGTTCGAGCAGGTGCGCATCCCCAGCCCGGCACGCCGCCTGCTGGCCTACCCGCACGAGATGTCGGGCGGCATGCGCCAGCGCGCCATGATCGCCCTGGCCCTGGCCTGCAAGCCCCAGGTGCTGCTGGCCGACGAACCCACCACCGCACTCGATGCCACGGTGCAGATCCAGATCCTGCTGCTGCTGCGCGAGCTGCAGCGCGAACTGGGCCTGTCGGTGATCTTCGTCACCCACGACATCGGCGCGGCCGTCGAGGTGGCCGACCGCGTGGCCGTGATGTATGGCGGGCGCATTGTCGAAGAGGGCTCGGTGCGCGAGCTGATCCGCGCCCCCCGCCACCCCTACACCCAAGCCCTGCTGGGCAGCCGCTCGCACGGGGCCATGGTGCCCGGCCAGCGCCTGCAGACCATCAGCGGCTCCCCCCCCGACCTGGCCCGCCTGCCCCCGGGCTGCTCGTTTGCCGAGCGCTGCCCGCGCGCCAGCGACCTGTGCCGCAGCAGCCAGCCCCCGGTGGAGGCGGTGAGTGCCGACCATGCGGTACGCTGCTTCCAGTGGCAGGTGCCCGAGCGTGACACGGCCCCATCCGAACAACCCGTTGGAGACACCCATGCCCCTGCATGACCCCGCGCACGCCTTTGTGCCCTACCCCGACGCCCCCGTGCCGCATGCCGGCACCGGGCCCCTGTCGGGCCTGCGCTTTGGCGTGAAAGACCTGTTCGACGTGGCCGGCTACCCCACCGGCGGCGGCAACCCCATCGTGCTGGCCCTGTCGGGCCTGAAGACCCGCACGGCGCCCACGGTGCAGCGCCTGCTGGACGCCGGGGCCGCCTTTGCCGGCAAGACCGTCACCGACGAACTGGCCTTCTCCATGAACGGCAACAACGCGCACTTTGGCGCGCCCATCAACGGCGCGGCGCCGGATCGCATCACCGGCGGCTCGTCCTCGGGCTCGGCCTCGGCCGTGTCTTCGCGCCTGGTCGACTTTGCCCTGGGCACCGACACCGGTGGCTCGGTGCGCGCCCCGGCCAGCCACTGCGGGCTGTACGGCCTGCGCCCCAGCCATGGCCGCATCTCGCTGGCCAGCGCCCTGGACCTGGCGCCCAGCTTCGACACCTGCGGCTTCTTTGCGCGCGACGCACTGACCTTCTCGCGCGTGGCCGAGGTGCTGCTGGGCGAGGACCGTGTGGCCCTGCCCGACCGCCCCCGCCTGCTGCAACCCACCGACCTGTGGGCCTTTGCCCAGCCGGCCGCCGTGGCCGCCGTGCAACCGGTGCTGGCGCAGGCCGAGGGCCTGTGGGGGCCGGCGGCGGCTTGCACGGTGATGCTGGACTCGTTCGAGGCCATGTACTGGAACTTCCGCTATATCCAGGGCCGCGAGGCCTGGATGACCGATGGCCCGCTGATCGAACGCTACGCCCCGCCCCTGGGCCCGGGCGTGGCCGAGCGTTTTGCCTGGTCGCGCCAGGTGACAGATGCCCAGGTGGCGCAGGCCGAGAGCTTCCGCCGCCGCTTCCAGGCCCACATGCAAGCCCTGCTGGGGAGCGACGGCGTGCTGCTGCTGCCCACCATGCCCGACGTGGCCCCCCTGCGCAGCGAGCCCGAGTCGGCCCTGGAGGACTACCGCAACCGCGCCATCCACATGCTGTGCGTGGCCGGCCTGGGTGGCCTGCCCCAGGTCTCGCTGCCGCTGGCCCGCCAGACCCAGGCCGACGCCCCGCTGGGCGTGTCGCTGATCGGGCCGGTGGGCTCGGACGCCTCGCTGATCAGGCTGGGGGTGGCGCTGGCGGGGTGAGCTGGGCGAGCAGGCCGTCGCAAGCCTCTTCGATCAGGTCGAGCACCTGCTCGAAACCCGCGGCACCACCCTCATAGGGGTCAGGCACTTCAACCCGCCCCTGCTGCGGCCCGTACTCGGTCAGCAGGTGCAGCTTGGCCTGATGTTGCGCCGGACAGGCCTGGCGCAGGCGCGCCAGATTGGCCCGGTCCATGGCCAGAATCAGATCGTGACGGGCAAAGTCGGCCGGGGCGACCTGGCGGGCGCGCTGCCCGGCCATGTCGTATCCACGCCGGGCGGCATGCGCCTGTGAGCGAGGATCCGGCGCACTGCCCACGTGGTAGGCGTGGGTGCCTGCAGAATCCACCTGAACCTGCGACGCCAGGCCCAGGGCCTGCACCTTGTGGCGCATCACGCTCTCCGCCGTCGGGCTGCGGCAGATGTTGCCCATGCAGACAAAAAGAAGTGACAGGGGGTGGTTTTGGCTTGGCATGCAGCGAATTGTGCCGTGGCCTGCGCTCACCCCAGGGTCTGACAGGGGCATCCTGGATTCCGTGAAGTTTGTCACACACTGCCCGTATCATCGCGCGCTTGTTGACCGCCCGCGCCATGAACACCCGCCCTGCCCACCCCCTCCCGAACAACGCCCTGCCCCCCGCCCTGAGCCGCCGCGCCACCCTGGCGCTGCTGCTGGCCACGCCCTGGGGCCTGGCCCGGGCTGGTGAGACCCTGACGGGGGCCGGCTCCTCGGCCGCGGCACCGCTGTACCGCGCCTGGGCCGCGGCCTATGGCAAGACCCAGGACGTGCAACTGCAGTACGAGGCCAGTGGCTCGTCGGCCGGGCTGAAGAAGATCCGCGCCCAAGAGGTGGCCTTTGGCGCCTCGGATGTGGCGCCCACCGAGGCCGAACTGGGCCGTGACCAGCTGCTGCTGGTGCCCACCTTTGTGACCGGCGCGGTGCCGGTGGTGAACCTGCCGCGCGTGCCCCGGGGCCGGCTGCGCCTGACCGGCGAGGTGCTGGCGCAGATCTTCCTGGGCAGCATCACGCGCTGGTCGGCCCCCGAGATCGCGGCCCTGAACCCCGAGCTCAGCCTGCCCGACCTGGCCATCCGCCCGGTGGGCCGCAGCGACGGCTCGGGCACCACCTGGTACGTGGCCGACTACCTGGCCCGCCTGAGCCCGACCTGGAAGGAACGCCTGGGCGCCAAGACCAGCCTGGCCTGGGGTGAGCACGTGCTGGGCGCCAAGGGCAGCGACGGCGTGGTGCGCGCGGTGCAGGACACGGCGGGCGCCATTGGCTATGTCGACTTCAACTACGTAGGCGCGAACAGCCTGAGCCCCGTGCAACTGCGCAACGCCGCCGGTGAATTTGCCACGGCCGGCGTGGCCGGCTTCAAGGCCGCCCTGCGCGCCAGCGACTGGGCCGCCAAGGGCAACTTCCACGCCAGCCTGGCCAACCTGCCCGGGCCCGGGGTGTGGCCGATCACCATGGGCACCTTTGTGCTGCTGCCACGCGTGAGCAGCCAGCCGGCCGAGACGACACGGGCCCTGCGCTTTCTGATGTGGGCCCTGCTCAAGGGCGACTCGGTGGTCGAAGGCCTGAGCTTTGTGCGCCTGCCGGACGCACTGCAGGCCAGCGCCTTCAAGGCCCTGAGCAGCGTGGTCGACAAGCAGGGCCGCAAGCTGGGCACCGAGGCCTTCTCGGCGGTGGCCCAGGCCGGCTGAACCTGGGCGACAGCGCCCCGCGCCGGCGGGCTCCAAAATCGCGGCCTTTGTGCTGCGCCTCTGCGCAACAACGGTTTTTCTAGGAGCCCTCATGAGCAAACCCTTTGACATCGTGGTGCACGGCGCCACGGGTTTCACCGGCCGCCTGGTGGTCGAATACCTGCTGCGCCAATACCCGAACTCGAACCCGGCCGGCAGTGGCCTGCGTTGGGCCATGGGCGGGCGCAGCGCCGCCAAGCTGGCCGCCGTGCGCGACGAGCTGGGCGCCCCGGCCGACACCCCCCCTGGTGGTGACCGACAGCAGCGACCCGGCCAGCCTGCAGGCGCTGATGGCGCAAACCCGCCTGGTGCTGACCACGGTCGGCCCCTACCAGCTGTATGGCAACGAACTGGTGGCCGCCTGCGCCCAGGCCGGTGTGGACTACGTGGACCTGTGCGGCGAGCCCGCCTGGATGCGCCACATGATCGATGCCCACGAGGCCCAGGCGCGCGCCAGCGGCGCCCGCATCGTGTTCTCCTGCGGCTTCGACTCCATCCCCTTCGACCTGGGTGTGCTGCTGCTGCAGACCGAGATGAAGGCCCGCTTCGGCCAGCCCGCCCAGCGCGTGCGCGGCAGGGTGCGCAAGATGAAGGGCACCTTCTCGGGCGGCACGGCCGCCAGCCTGAAGGCCACCATGGCCGCCGCTGCCAGCGACCCCGGCGTGCTGGCCCTGCTGCGCAACCCCTTCTCGCTGACACCGGGCTTTGAAGGCCCGCGCCAGCCCTCGGGCAACAAGCCCGAACTCGACGAGGCCCTGGGCCTGTGGGTGGCCCCCTTTGTGATGGCGGCCATCAACACCCGCAATGTGCACCGCTCCAACTTTTTGCTGCAACAGGCCTACGGGGCCGATTTCGTGTACGACGAGATGCTGGTCACCGGCGCGGGCGAGAAAGGCCAGGCCATCGCCCAGGCCGTGGCCAATGACAAGTCCATGGGCTCGGACGCCGGCCCCCAACCGGGCGAAGGCCCCTCACGCGAAGAGCGTGAGGCGGGCTACTACGACGTGCTGTTCCTGGGCCACGACAGCGCCGGCCACAGCCTGAAAGTGGGCGTGACGGGCGACCGCGACCCGGGCTATGGCTCCACCTCCAAGATGATCAGCGAAGCCGCCGCCTGCCTGCTGCTCGACAGCGCCGCCACCCCGGGCGGCATCTGGACCCCGGCCTCGGCCATGGGTGACAGGCTCATCGCCCGCCTGCAGGCCCACGCGGGCCTGAGTTTCAAGGTGGAAGACTGAGATCGGGTGCTGGGGACTGAGCTCAGTCTCCGCGCGCCAGCAGCACCGCCACCTGCTCGCGCAGGCTCTCGGGGCTGAGGCCGGCCGGTGCCATCGGGGCCCCCACCTCCAAGCCCACGCGGTTGAACAGGCCGCGCCGGAACGGGCGCACCATGGCGTCGCCCTGCTCGATGCGGCTGAAGAACGAGCCCCACAGATGGGTCAGCGCCAGGGGCACCACCGGCACGCTCAGACCGTCGGCCTGGGCGCGCTGCAGGATCTTCACGATGCCGCCCTTGAAGGGCTGGAGCTGCCCGTCGCGGGTGATGCCGCCTTCGGGGAAGATGGCCAGCAGGTCGCCCTCGCGCAGCACCTGGGCGGCGCGCTCGAAGGCCGCCTCGTAGGCCGCGGGGTCTTCCTTCTGCGGCGCGATCGGGATCGCCTTGGCCAGGCGGAACAGCGTGCCCAGCAGCGGCGCACGGAAGATGCGGTGGTCCATCAGGAAGTAGATCGGGCGCGGGCTGGCCGCCATCAGCAGCACCGCATCGACAAAGCTCACGTGGTTGCAGGCCAGCACGGCGGCCCCCGTCACCGGCAGGTGCTCGTCGCCGCGCACCTTGAACCGGTACACAAAGCGTGACATCACCCAGGCCACGAAGCGCAGCAGATACTCGGGCACCAGCAGGAAGATGTAGCCGGCCACCACCGCATTGGCCAGGCCCACGAACAGGAACACCTGCGGGATGCTGAAGCCCGCGCCCAGCAGGGCGCCGGCGATCACCGAGCTGCCGATCATGAACAGCGCGTTGAGGATGTTGTTGGCCGCGATGATGCGGGCCCGGTGGGTGGGCTGGCTGCGCATCTGGATCAGGGCGTACATGGGCACGCTGTACAGGCCGGCGAACAGGCTCAGCAGCAGCAGGTCGGCCATCACATGCCAGTGCGCCGGCTGGGCCACGAAGGCGGCCAGGCCCATCTGCTCGGCCGGCGGCAGGCCGCGCGAGGCGAAGTACAGGTCGATGGCAAACACGCTCATGCCAATGGCGCCCAGCGGCACCAGGCCGATCTCGACATGGCGGCGCGACAGCACCTCGCACAGCAGCGAACCGATGCCGATGCCCACCGAGAACACCACCAGCAGCAGCGAGGCCACCTTTTCATCGCCGTGCAGCACCTCCTTGGCAAAGCTGGGGAACTGGCTCAGGAACACCGCGCCGAAGAACCACATCCAGCTGATGCCCAGCAGCGAGCGGAACACCACCACGTTCTCGCGCGCCAGGCGCAGGTTGCGCCAGGTTTCGCTGACCGGGTTCCAGTTGATCTTCAGCCCCGGGTCGGTGGCCGGCGTGGCCGGGATCGCCTGCGCCACGCCGCGCCCCAGCAGGGCCAGCAGCACGCAGGCCACGGCCACCTCGGCATGCCCCACGGCGGGCACGGCCACCAGCAGCCCGCCCGCCACCTGGCCCAGCAGAATGGCCACAAAGGTGCCCATCTCGACCATGCCATTGCCCCCAGTGAGCTCGCGCTCACTCAGCACCTGGGGCATGTAGGCAAACTTGACCGGCCCGAACAGGGTGCTGTGCAGCCCCATCAGGAAGGTGCACAGCAACAGCACCGGCACCAGGCCACTGACAAAGCCCCAGGCCGCGATCAGCATGATGGCGATCTCGAGCGACTTGACCAGGCGGATCAGCCGCGTCTTGTCCCACTTGTCGGCCAGCTGGCCCGAGGTGGCCGAGAACAGCACATAGGGCAGGATGAACAGCGCCCCGATCACCAGCCCGGCCAGCGAAGCCGGCAGCCAGCTGACCTGCAGCTGGTAGGTGACCATCACCGTGAAGGCAAACTTGAACAGGTTGTCGTTGGCCGCACCACAGAACTGGGTCCAGAAGAACGGTGCAAACCGACGCTGGCGCAGCAGGGCGAACTGGTTGGGGTGCTCGGAATGAGCGTCCTGGACGGAGGGGTTCATGGTGTGACAGAAATCGACGGTGGGCCGAGTTTAGAGGCAGGCGGGCCCGGTGACCTGAGCCCCGAGTGTCTGCAACCCCCTCGTGCAGCGACACGTTTTTGGCACCAGAATGCTCAAAATCACCTTTTAGTAGCCCAATCCGATACCCAACCCGCCGACAGCCCCCATGAGCAGCACCGCCGACCTGATCCGCATCCTCAAGCAGGAACTGAAATCCGCCCAGATGACCTATGCCGACCTGGCGCGTGCCCTGGGCATGGCCGAGTCCAGCGTCAAGCGCATGCTGGCCAAGGGTGATCTGTCGCTGTCGCGCATCGACGCCATCTGCCGCGCCCTGCGGCTCGACTTTGCCGACCTGGCGCGCCGGGTGGCCGATGCCCAGCCCCTGCTGGCCCAGCTGACCGAGGCGCAGGAGCGCGCCGTGGTGGCCGACAAGAAGCTGCTGCTGTGCGCCATCTGCGTGCTGAGCCAGTGGACGCTGGAGCAGATCACTCAGACCTACCGACTGAGCGAGGCCGAGGCGGTGAAGGCCCTGCTGCAACTGGACCGGGTCGGCATCATCGAGCTGCGCCCGCAGAACCGCTACCGGCTCAAGCTGGCCAAGACCTTTCGCTGGCGCCCGCACGGGCCGGTGATGAACTTCTTCCGCGAACACGCCTTGCTGGACTATTTTTCAGGGGCCTTCTCGGGCCCGGACGAAGGCCTGCTGCTGGTGCATGGCAGCATCAGCCGCAGCCTGGCGCCCATGTTCATGGAGCGACTGCAGCGCGTGGCGCAGGATTTTGCCCAGCAGCACCTGGCCGACCAGAAGCTGCCCGAAAGCCAGCGCGAGGGCTACACCCTGCTGCTGGCCCAGCGCAGCTGGGAGTTCGAGGCCTTCAGCGCCTTGCGGCGCATCCAGCTTAGGCCACCTGCACCTTGATGGCGTGGTCGAGCCAGCTGTTGTTGGCAAAACCGCCGGCATTGTCGGTGCGCAGGCGCGGCTGCTCGCGGCCCTCGGCATCGGTGACGCGGCAGGCCAGCACGTGGCTGCCGGTGCGCAGCTCGGTCTCGAAGACGAACTGGCGCCAGGCGAAGCGGCCCAGGTCGGGGCCGGAGAACTGGGCCACGCCCCAGCGCTGGCCGCCATCGACCGAGACCTCGACCTGGCGCACGGCGCGGGTGCCGCCAAAGGCCACGCCCAGCACGCGCACCAGCCCGGGCTTGAGCGCTCGCCCGCCCGGGGCGGGGCTGTTGATCCAGGATTTGAGGTCCATCTCCCACAGCGGAGCATCGCCCGGCCCGGGCTCGGCCCCCATGGGGGTGAGGCGGTAATCGCGGGCCATCATGCGGGCCGCGCTCTCCTGCTCGGTGAAGGCCAGGCGGCGGATGTACTTGATCTGGTTCTCGGCGTAGTAGCCGGGCACGATCAGGCGCAAGGGGCCACCATGGGCCAGCGGCAGCGGCTCGCCATTCATCTCCCAGGCCAACAGGGCGTCATCCAGGGCGAGCAAAGGCACAGAGCGCTCGGGCAGCAGGCTCAGCGGGTCGATGCCCTCGGGCAGCACCTCGGCACCGGTGGCGGTGATGAAGCGCGCCGCAGGGTCCAGCCCGCCCAGCGCGCTGACCACGCGGCGCAGCGGCACGCCGCTCCAGACCACGCAGCCGGCCGCGCCCACACCCCAGGGCAGGCCGTTGACCTTGCCCGGGATGAAGGCCCGGCCATTGCCCGCCGATTGCAGCACCGTGGCCACGGTCTCCAGGCCCAGATCGCGCAGTTCGCCCAGGGTGATGTCACGGGCCTGCTTCAGGCCGGCCGTCTGCAGCACCCAGGCGTCGCGGTCACTGAGGATGCGGGCCTCGGGTGGCGGCAGGTGGCTGCGCACGAACAACTGGCTGGCCGGGGTGATGACGCTGCTGCCCACGGCACTGCGCCGGGTTTCCAGGGCCAGGTGGCTGTGCTCTTCCAGGGCCGAGGCGTCTTTCCAGGCCACATAGCCGGGCAACACACGAGGCTCGGCAAACACCGGGGATTGCCAGCCTCCGAGCAGGCACAGGCCGGCCGCCCCCCCGAGCCAATGCCGGCGTGAGAGGTCAGAACGAGAGGCTGTCGGGAGGGATTCGGACATGGAACACCAGCAAGGAACAGGCCGCCGGACACGCCCGCACACAGGCGGGCGCATCGACGGGCCATGGAAGGTCTGCCCACGATTGTGGACCAAAGCCAGGGCCTGCCCGGGCTTGGCCGTGGGTAGACTTACCCCTATGGCGAACACCCTCTCCCACTCCATCACAGCGCAGCGCGAGACCGTGCCGGCGATGCCACTGGAGCGCACCCTGACCTACCGGCTGCACCTGCTGCACAAGCTGACCGACCTGGAAAGCCAGCGCGCCTACCCGGCCGAGGCGGGCCTGCCGATGAGCGACGGGCGCTGCCTGGCCTCGATCGGCGCCTTCGAGCCACTGTCGGTGAACGACCTGGCGCACCGGGCCAACCTGAACAAGGGCCAGGCCAGCCGGGCCGCGCAGTCGCTGGTCGATCAAGGCCTGGTGCTCAAGCAGGCCAGCCCCACCGATGGCCGGGGCGTGGTGCTGAGCCTGACCGAGGCCGGCCGCAGCCAGTGGCGCCGCACCATGGAAGTGATCGAGCGGCGCAACCAGGCCATCTTTGGCGCCTTGTCCGATTCAGACCAGGCCCGGCTCGGCGAGCTGTTCGACCAACTGATTGCCCATGCCCGCGGCCAGGATGGGCGCGAAGCCCAGGACGGCAGCTCGGGCGAGACGGCGGCAGCCGATCAATCCTCAGTGGTGAACACCGTCAGCACGCCGGTGTAGCCATACAGGTGGTGGCGGGCAATCTCGCCACCCGCAAAAAAGCCCACCAGGGGCACGTCTCCGAGCGCGTGGCGCACGATCTGCAGCTCGGCACTGGGCCCGCCGAAATGCGGGCCGCCGCGCCCCGAGCAACTCACGTACACCGCCCCGGCCATGCGGCGCCCGGCCACGGGGCCGGCCTCGGGCAAGCCCGCCGACAGGGCCGTGGCCTGGTCGACGGAGAGCATCTCGGGCTCCAGCTCTTCGCGGATCTCGGCGCAGATGCGCATCAGGTCGGCACGGGCGGCCTGCACATCGCGGCGGCAGAACGCCAGGCGCATGCCCACCTGCAGCGGGTGCGCCACGGCCACGCCCTGGCGCGCCGGGTCGAGCCCGATGATGTGGCGAACCAGCACATCGGCGCCGAAGCGGCCGTGCCGGTCCAGGCTGTCGTCGCCCGCCGCACTCAGGCCCACCAGGGTGGAGCGCAACACCTCCAGGGCCTGCTGCAAGGCGGGGCTGCGCTGGGGGCCGTCGAGGTCGAGCGTGACGCGCAGGTCGCGCAGCAGCACGGCCAGCGCCGGCTCGCCGTCCAGGGCCAGCACCACATGGCCGTCGGCGGCCGTCACCTCGTGCACCGGCGCCACCGGCAGGCAGCCCTGGGTCACGCGCGAGATCAGCGACACCTCTTCGGTGAAGGCCACCCCGCTCAGCCCGCCGCGGAACACGCCGCGCGCCGCGCCGTGGCCGCGGATGTTGCCATCCCCCCCGATGGCGAACTGCACGCTGCCGTGGCGGCTGGCGGCCAGGCCGCCAAACAGGTAGCCCGTGTCGGTGCGGGCAGCCATCTCGGCAATCAGCTCCGCCACATCGGGCGTGCCGGCATCGGCGTGCACCAGCGCGGCATGGGCCTGAAAACCCAGGCCCAGCGGTGCCACGCCCGAGAACACCCGGTACTGGTGTGCCGGGATGTCGCACAGCATCAGCGACAGGGCGGGTTCGTCAAAGTACTCGGCGTTGTTGGCGGCCACCCCGATGCCCACGGTGCCCGCCCAGTCGTTGATCTCGGGCAGCTCGGCCGACAGGAAGTCGAGCAGGTCCTGGGCCTCGGCGGCGTAATGGTCGGTGATGTAGAGCAGGCCCAGCGTGGGGTTGTGCGCATAGCCGGGCAAGGCCATCTGGGCCCGCAACTGGGCCAGCACCAGGCCGGCTGCCATGCGCCACTGGGGATGGGTGGCGTGGCCGTGAGGAAAAAGTGACATGAGGACTCCGCGATGGCGTGCCCCCATTCTGCCGCGTCAAAACCCCTTCAGAGGGAATCTGGCCCGCTGGAACCTGGGCCAGCCTGACTTCAGGAGGCGCGGCGCGGCGCCGCTTTCTTGGCCGGGGCGGCCTTCTTGGCCGCCGGGGCTTTGCGCGCGGCAGGCGCCTTCTTGACGGCGGCCTTTGCGGGAGCAGGCGCTTTGACTTCGGGGGTCGCCCTGGCCTTGGCGGCCTTGGCCACCTTGACGCCGGCCGTCACGGCTTCGGCCGTGGTCTTGAGGGCCTCGCGCGCCAGGCCGGTGGCCAGGTTGCGCGTGCTGTCCAGGGCCTGGGCCACCGCCGTGTCCTTGATGGCGTCGGTGGCGATCTGCTGGAACTGCTGGGTCAGCGCGCCCCACCATTGCAAGGGGTCGATCACACCGGGTGCGGCCGCGGCCTCGGCCTGCGGGGCGGGTTCAGGCGCGGGGGACGGTGCAGGCTCGGGCTCCGGCGCGGGCGCGGGGGCGGGGGCCGGTGCGGGGGGGGGCCGAGGCCGTGGTGGCGGCGGTGGCCGCGGCAGCCAGGTTGGCCGAGGCCTTCTGCATCTCCGACATCATGTCGGCCGTCTTGACCTGGAAGGCCTTGGCCACATCGCCCATGCTGAAGTTCATGCCCTTCAGGGTGGCCAGGGTCATCTTCTGGACTTCCAGGGCCTGGATGGTGGCGGCGAGGGCGCGGGCATTCTGATCGAGCCAGAACTGCACGGCCTTGAGTTCGGTGATGCGCTTGTCGATCTCTTCGACGCTCAGGGTGGGGGCCACCCAGCTGGAGAGGCTGGGCATGTTGGGCAGGCCCTGCTGAGCCCCTTTGACGGCCGAACTGGCCAGGTTCTGCAGGAAGTCGAAACCCGGCACAAGTTTGCCGAAGCCGAAGGGGGTGGTGTCCGTCATGTCTGCTCCATCTTCTGAAAATGAGATCGATGCCGCAGCTTACCGGAGGTCTCGCCACTGGAACAGGCGGAATTGCACCTGATCGGGGCGCTGCACACAAGGCTTGCCTTTGGTTGCAGCGCCCGGGGCTTCAGTGCTTGTGGTGCTCGTGGCCGGCCATGCCGCCCGCCGGCGGCGTGGCCGACACGGGCACGCTGATGTCAAGCTGGCTTTCGGCACCCTTGGCGTCGCGCAGCTTCAGCGTCAGGGGCACCTGGCTGTCCTTGGCCAGCGGGGCCTTGAGGTCGAGCAGCATGACGTGGTAGCCACCGGGCTTGAGCTCCACCGCCTGGCCGGCCGGCAAGGGCAGCGACGGCAGGGCGCGCATCTTCATCACATCGCCCTCCATCTTCATCTCATGCACCTCGGCCACGCCAGCCGCGGGCGAGCTGACGCCCACCAGGGTGGCGCCCGCCGGGGCGGTGAGGGTCATGAAGGCGCCGGTGGCCTTCTGGCCCGGCACGCTGGCGCGTGCCCAGGCGCCCTGCACCTGCACCACCTGGGCGCTGGCGGGCAAGGCGGCCAGCGCGAGGCTGGCGGCGGTGATCAGGGTCATGAATGCTTTTTGCATGGGGGGCTTTCTGGCAATGGAATCAATGGACATGGGCGGCCGGGGCGGCGGGGGTGGCCGGGACCGATGGGGCGACTGCAGCGGCCGGTGCCACCACCTCGAGCAGGGCGGCCGGGGCTTTCAGGCCCCGGGTGGAGCTGCCCGAGGCGGGCACCTCGGCCCAGTCGGACTGGCCGCCATCACAGCCCTGCAGCACCTTGAACCACAGCGGCCCGGCCGGGCCGGCCGGCGTGCCGCGCAGCACGAACTCATCATAGTAGGCGCCCGGCAAAGCGTTGGCGGGGCCCTGGGCCTGCCAGCGCACCTCGACCACGTCGTCCTTGACCAGGTGGCCGTGGGCCTCGTAGGGCTGGGCCAGCGCGGCGCGCTGGACGCTCAGGGTCCAGCCCGCCTTGGGCACCGGCTGGGCGCCGCGAAACCCCTCGGGCACACGCACGGTGATGGCGGTGGTGGATTGGCCTTCGCCGCAGGCATGGCCCACCTTGAAGACGGCCTTGTAGGCAGCCCCGGCCGTGGCCTGGGGCTGCTCCAGGGTGACGTGGGCCTGCGCGGCAGCGCTCAGTGCCAGGGCCAGGGCGGCCCATAGGGAAGTTGGCTTGATCATGGCGTTTCGCTTTCAGAAGTCAGCCCGCAGATTGGCCTGGTAGCTGCGCTGCGGGTAGGGGTGGAAGTTCCAGTACTGGTCATTGTTCAGGTTGTCGATGCCGAACGAGGCCGTCAGGGTCTTGTCGATGCGCCACAGCACCCGCAGGTCGGTGGTGAAGTAGCGGCTCACGCCCATGTAGGTGAAGCCATTGGTGTCTGCGTTGTTCAGCGTGCGGTACTGGGGGCCGCTGTAGCGCGCGCCCAGGCTGGCGCTCCACTGCGGGCTGAAGTGCCAGGTGGCCTGGGCCGTGGCGCGCCAGCGCGGGATGTTGGGCTGCTGGCGGCCCAGCGTATCGCCGGGGGTGCTGACGTAGCCTGCGTTCTCCTTGATGATGGAGTGCGCATAGGTCACGCTGCCCAGCACGTCGAGCTCGCGCCAGCCCACGCCCTGGCCATTGAAGGCGGCCTCCAGGCCCTGGGTGTCGATGCGGCCCACGTTCTGCACGCGGCTGATGTTCTTGTTGGCCGCGGCGTCGTACACGGTTTGCGAGTACAGCGCGTCGCGCGTGGTCTCTGCGAAGTAGGTCAGGCGCGCCAGGGCGTTGCCCAGGTCTTTTTCGGCACTCAACTCGGCCGTCCAGGAGCGCTCGGGCTTCAGGTTGGGGTCGTTGATGTACTGCGAGTTGGTGGTCGAGGTGGCGCCGTACAGCTCGGCCACGGTCGGGAAGCGCACAGCGCGGCCCAGCGAGGCCTTGAGCACGGTGTCGGGCTGCCACTGCCACGACAAAGCGGCCTTGGGCGAGGCAGCCTGCACCGAGCGCTCGGCAAACGCCAGCGCGCTGCTGGCCGAGAAGTTGGTCTGGCCCTGGGTGGCCGTCCAGTCTTCCAGGCGCAGGCCCAGCACGGCCTTCCAGCGCGGCGCGAAGGCCCACACGTCCTGGGCCCACAGGCTGCGCAACTGGGTGCGGCCCTTCACGCTGGAGGCCAGGCTGCCCGCCGCATCGCTGAGCCAGTTGTTGCTGAGGGTGCTGGTGACGTAGCTGAGCTTGTAGCTGTCTTGCTGCACGCCGAAGTCGACGATGTGCGCGCCCTGCAAACCGGTGGGGCGCCAGGTGCCCCGTGCGGCCAGGGTGTTCCAGCCGGTGCCGCCACCGTCGGCCAGGGTGCCGGCGCCGCCACTGGCGGCCGCTGGTGCGGGGTTGCTGGCCGCGTTCTGGCGCAGCAGGTCGCGGCTGTAGTCGTACAGGCTGGCGGCCAGCTCCCAGTCCCACTCGCCCTGGGTGTGGCTCTTGAGGGACAAGCCGTGCATGAAATGGGTGCTGGCCTGGCGCGTCAGCGCAAAGTCGGCGCCGCTCAGGGCCTGCGAGCCCGAGTAGGTGAGGCCGCCCGTGCTGAAAGCCCCGCTGTAGACCGTCTGCCCGGCCGCGTTGCGCAGGTAGGACACCGGGCTGCCCACCGAGGTGTTCTGCCAGACGCCCAGGGTGTAGCTGCCGCGCACGGTGGGCGTGAAGTCATAGGCCAGCTTGGCCTTCACATGGTCCTGCACCGTGTGGTACTGCGTGCCGGTGCCAAGCACGATCCACTTCTGGCCGGCGTTGTTGGCATTGGCCACGGCACCGGTCACGGCGGTGCCCGAGCCGGTGGCGCTGCCGGCACTGAGCAAGCGGGTGGCAAAGGTCAGGGGCTGGCCGTCGCTGTCGGTGTGGTTGAAATTGAGCCACCACGACAGATCCCCGTTCTTGTTGCCCAGCGAGGCGCTGGTCTGCCAGGCCTTGTAGGTGTCGCTGGTGTTGTACAGCTCGAAGGGCTGGGTGGTGAAACCGGCCGAGACATGGGCCTCGAAGCGGGTGGGCATGCGGGTCACGTAGTCGACCACGGCACCGGCCGAGTTGCCGGCGTAGGCCGCCGAGAAGGGACCGTACATCACGTCCACGCGCTCGATCTCTTCGGGCGTGACCAGGCCCCAGCGGGGCGGAAAGCTCAGGCCGCCGACCCCATTGCCCAGCAGGTTGGACAGCAGGATGCCGTCGGCATACACCATGGAGCGGGCGCTGTTGCCGGTGCCCGAGGCCCGGGTGGACAGGATGGCGTGGTTGTAGTCGCCGATGTATCGCTTGCGCACCAGCAGGCTGGGAAAGTACTTGAGCGCGTCTTCGCTGTCGGTGGCGTTGATGGTGGTCTCGATCTGCTCGCGGGTGGCCCCCTCCAGGGTGGTGGGGATCTGCGTGGGCAGCGAGCTCGGCTGACCGCTGCTGATGGTGACCACGCCCAGCGACTTGGTGGGCGTGCTGCTGTCGTCGGCCTGGGCCAGGGGCAGCAAAGACAGGGCCAGCACACCGGTCAGGACCGGAGCGACGACAGAAGAAGACGAGGAAACACGGGGAAAGGCGACGGCCAGGGCCGACGCCATGCGGCTTTTGCGCATGGGCACTCCAGAAAAGAACAGATCGGGGCGCACCGGCGGCTCACATCAGGAGAGCACAGGCGGTGGCCGGGAAGGCTGGATTTCAGGCGAGTGCGGGCGGGCCGCGCGGCGGCAGGGGCGCCGCCGTGAGGGCCGCGATGCGCGCGGCCGGGATGCTCTGCAGCACATGGCCCAGTGGCAGCACTGGGGGCAGCACCACGGTGTGCACCGGGGGTGGCGCGCCCAGGGCCGCGCACAGGGGGCAGTCGAGCGTGTGGCCGGTCTGGCTGGCCGTGCTGCCATCGGCCGACTTGACCAGCACCTTGATGGCGCCGGTGGAGGAGCACACCAACTCCATGTCGAGCGGCACGACCAGAGGCGACGCCACCGCCACGCCCAACGACAGCACAAACCACGCCACCATCAGGCGGGCGAGGTATCGGGCTTGGCGCAGGGTGTGCATGGCGGCTGATTATGCGGGAAAGCTCAAGCCAGCGCAGAGTCCAGCTTGCGCCGCGCCGGGCGCGCCCGGGTGCGGGGCGCCACCAGGCTACCCATGGCCCGGCACACGCTCTCGGGCGCCGAGTCCACGATGTGGGCGATGTCGCGCAGGTAGGGCAGATCGCAGTCGCGCACGCGCTGGGTGATCACCCCGGTGGCATGCGCCAGCGTGGTCAGGAAGTGGTCCACCCGGCTGGCCACGGTGCCGCTGCGCAGGCGCACGGCCTCGGCGGTGCGCGCCTGCTGCTGCAAAAAGGCATCGGCCAACACGCGGTGCCGGGCCGCCTCGTCGGCCAGGGCCAGCGGCACGGCCTCGCTGTCGACCACCGCGGTGGCCGAGAACGAATAGCGCTCACTGCACAAGGCCTCCACCCCAAGCAGATCCCCTGGCAAGGCCAACTGGACAAAGGCCACGCCCTCGTCACTGACACGCTCCAGGCGGAACACCCCCCGGGTGACGCGCCACACCGGGCCGATGGCGCCGGCTTCCAACAATGAATCGCCCATGCGCAAGGCCTTGGCCTCGCCGGGCAGCTGAATTTCTTGACAGGTCATCAAGACCCCCTTGATAAGACGAACGCCAGGGACAGGCAAAAAGCGTTCCCGGGCCTACATGACTGAGCCCGAGGCCGACGGCAAGGGTCGGCCCGGTCCGGAGCGGAATCAGGCCGATCCGGGTGGGCCACGCGCCGGCAGCGGGGCGCTGGTCGCCCGGGCCACAGGCCCTGCGCCACCGCCCGCACCGGGCGCCAGGGCCACTGTCCAGGTCGGTGCAGCCAGGGCCAAGCGGCCGGGGGCCGGCGCCAGGCCGGGCAGACAGGCCGGGCAGTCCAGGGTGTGGGCCAGCGCGCTCCAGAGGCCATCGGACTCGTCGGTGCTGTTGCCGCCGCTGGTGCCCACCACCAGGCGACGCGCCCCCGAGGAGGTGCACACCTCTTGCCAATCCACCGGATGGATCAGCGGCGAGGCCACCGACGCGCCGACGAACAGCACGAACCACGCCAGCATGGAGCGGGCGAAGAGTTGATGCGGGCGGATGAACGGCATGTCTGAATTATGTCGCACTGCAGCAAGTCAAGCGCGGGACGCCCGACTGCCCCGACAGGCCTTTACGATGGCAAGCGCCGGGGCCCAGCGCCGCCGGCGACCTGAACAACAAACTGGAGACCCCCGATGCTGAAACTGTGCGGATTTGCGGCAAGCAACTATTACAACAAGGTCAAACTGGCCCTGCTGGAGAAGGGCCTGCCCTTCGAGGAAGAACTCGCCTGGGTGGGCGAGGTGGACCTGCAGGCCAGCCCGCTGGGCAAGGTGCCCTACCTGAAGACCGAGCACGGCGCCCTGAGCGAGTCGGCCGTGATCTGCGAATACATCGAACAGACCCACCCGGCCCACCCGCTGCTGCCCAGCGACCCGTTTGCCGCCGCCAAGGTGCGCGAGCTGATCACCTACCTGGAGCTGCACCTGGAGCTGGTGGCCCGCAACCTGTACCCGCAGGCCTTTTTTGGTGGCCAGGTGAGCGAGGGCACGCGTGAGAAGATCAGCGCCCAGCTTGAGAAGAACATCGCGGCCTTTGCCAAGCTCGCCCGCTTTGACCAGCCCTTCATCGCAGGCGATCAATTCAGCCTGGCTGACTGCACCGCCATCGTGCACCTGCCGCTGATCAGCGGCGCCACCAAGATCGTCTACGGCCGCGACTACCTGGCCGAGCTGCCGGTGCGCGACTACCTCAAGCGCATGGGTGAGCGCCCCCATGTGCAGAAGATCAACGCCGACCGCAAGACCAACACCGAGCTGATGCTGAGCCGGCGCAAGTAAAGCCAGGCCCTCTGGGCGCTCAAAGCCCCTCAGAACCGGGCCGGGCGGCGCTCACGCAGGGCGCTGATGCCCTCGCGCACATCCGGGCCGGCAAAGCCCAAAAATTCGAGCGCCAGCGAGCTGTCGAACGTGGGCCCGGCCTGGCGCAGCCAGTTGTTGAGGGCGTACTTGGTCCAGCGGATGGCGCTCTGGCTGCCGGCGGCCAGGCGCTCGGCCACCTCGTAGGCGCGCGGCAGCAGCTCGGCCTCGTCCACCGCCAGCGACACCAGGCCGATGCGCTCGGCCTCCTCGCCCGACAGCGGCTCGCACAACAGCAGGTAGTACTTGGCCCGTGCCATGCCGCACAGCAGCGGCCAGACGATGGCCGCGTGGTCACCGGCGGCCACGCCCAGCTTGGTGTGGCCGTCCACAATGCGGGAATTGCGCGCGGCGATCGACACGTCGGCCAGCAGGCCGGCCACCAGGCCCGCCCCCACCGCCGGCCCGTGCATGGCGCTGACGATGGGCTTGTCGCAGTTGATCAGGTTGTAGACCAGGTCGCGCGCCTCTTTCCAGACCCGCACCCGGGTCTCGTGGCTGTCGCTCATCTCCTGCACCATGGCCAGATCGCCACCGCCCGAGAAGCCCCCGGCCTCGCCGCGCAGCACCGCCACCCGCACGCTGTCGTCGGCCGACACATCGCGCCAGATCTCGGCCAGCTCGCGGTGACCCGCATGGCCGGCTGTGGGCAACTTGCCGTTGAGGGCGCGCATCTGGATGTCCAGCACCTGCCCCTCGGGGCCGCGGCGGCTGATGGCCAGGGTGGTGTAGCGCGTGTAGTCGGGTGCCGGGGTGGCGTGGCTCGTCATGTCGGTCTCCTGGGTCTTGGGTTGGAATCGCGAGGATTGTGCGGCCCCCCACCCGGCGCGCGCTGTCACCTCCAGGGCCCTTGCGCGACCCCAGGCGCCCATGGCGGGCCCATGGACGCCCTTGAATGCCCTTCAATGCCCTTCAATGCCCTTCAATGCCTACAAGCGCCCTTGACCACGATCAAAGACGGCACCACGCACCAGGCAGATCATGAAGCCATGGCCCAGGAGACCGGGCCGAACCAGAAATCAGAAAGGCCACCATGCACCCCCACCTCACCCAACCCTTCCGCGAACAACTGCTGGCCCAGCGCACCTCGCTGATCGAGCAACTGGCCCAACAGCGCGGCGGCCTGGTCGACCGCGCCCAAGCCGATGGCCGCGCCCCGCAACCCGAAGATTCACACGCCCAATCGGCCACCGAGCGTGAACTGGCTTTCGCACTCGATGAACGCGAAACCGCCGAAGTGGCCGCCATCGATGCCGCCCTCAAGCGCATCGACGAGGGCCACTACGGCGAATGCCTGGACTGCGGCGTCGAGATCCCGGCGGCGCGGCTGCATGCCGCCCCCGAGGCCGAGCGCTGCATCCGATGCCAAGAAGCCCAGGAACACCCGCACGCGCACTGAGCCTGCCTGCGCAGCCCGTGCCTGCCCTTCATCACTCACCCACCTCAGAAAGAGAGACCTCATGACCACTTTTCACGCCGTTGTCTGGCTGGACCATTCCGAAGCCCATGTGCTGATGTTCGACCGAGAGCATGTGGAAGCCCAGCGCGTCAAGTCGCGCAGCCACCACAAACACCAGGGCAAGACCGTCGACGATGTGGCCTTCTACGCCACCATCGCCGAAGCCCTGGCGGGCACCCGCGAAGTGCTGCTGACCGGCCCCGGCCTGGCCCGCACCAACTTCCGTGACTGGTGCAACAGCCACCAGAAGGCCATTGCCGGTGTGATCGTCGACTCGATCGCCGCCGACCACCCCACCGACGCCCAACTGGTGGCCCTGGCCCGCCAGTACTTCAAGAAGTTCGACAACTTGGCCGCAGACCCCTCGGTGGCCTGAAACCCGCGCGGCCCGATGCGCTGCGCCCCTGACCCAGCCCCCGTCGCCCACCGGCCCGGGGGCTTTTTTCATTGAAACAATTTCTTTCAATTTCGATTTCTGCGCGGAATGTCACACTGGGCGCAGGAAGTTGCGAGCCTGAGGGGATCGAGACGCGGAGGGTGTTTCGATAATTCCCACTGCTCACTTCGGTCATCGCCGACATGCCTCCCAACACCCGCCCGACCCCCTTCCGATACACCGTGCTGCTGACCGCCGCGTGGGCTCTGAGCGCTTGCCAGAGCCCGCCCCCGGCCCCGGCGCCCACGCCCCTGGCACCCCGGGTCTACAGCGGCCCGACACTGGCCGTGGCGCAATCGCCACGCGGGGTTCAGATCTTCCTGCCCAGCTCAGCGCTGTTTCAGACCGGCCAGGCCAGCCTGAACCCAGCCGAGGCGGCCCCCTACCTGAGCCGTGTGGCCGATCTGCTGCTGCACAAGACCGAGCACCCGGTGGTGCTGGAAGGCCACACCGACAGCACCGGCTCGGACGCTACCAACCAGGCCCTGTCCGAAGCCCGCGCGCAAACCGTGCGGCGCGAACTGATCGCCCTGGGCGTGCCCGAGCAACGATTGAAGACCGAGGCTTATTCGTACAAGCGCCCGGTCGCGTCCAACGCCACCGAAGAGGGGCGGCGCCTGAACCGGCGCGTCGAGGTGCTGGTGCTGGACGAGCAACTCGACACCCTGACCCGAGGTGAGGCCCCCAACGCCTTCGAATCGGCCTGGGACCGGCTCAAATCCATGATCGACCAGGGCCTGGTGCGCCCGGCAGCCGCCTCATGATGCCGACCACCCCACGCGATCGCCTGCCCCGCCGCAGCCTGGGCACCGCGGTGCTGGGCCTGGCGCTCATGGCCCGCACGGCCAACGCCGCCCCCAAGCCTTCGACGCCGGCCCCCGCCACCACCCCAAGCAAACCCATCGGCAACCCCGTGCCCCGGGTGGCCCTGGCGCTGGGCGGTGGATCGGCGCGCGGCTTTGCCCACATCGGCGTGCTCAAGGCCCTGGACGAGGCGGGCTACCGCGCCGATGCCGTGGCAGGCACCAGCGCCGGAGCCCTGATCGGCGCCTGCTACGCCGCCGGCATGAGCCCCTGGCAGATCGAGGAGATTGCGCTCAAGGTGCGCGACCTGGACGTGGCCGACCTGAGCGCTGCCAACAAACGCGGCCTGTTTGCCGGCGAGGCCTTGCAAAAGCTGGTCAATGAGCAACTCCGCCAGCAGCCCATCGAGCGCTTTCGCATCCCCTTCTGTGCCGTGACCACCCAGTTGGTCAGCGGCGAGCTGCTGGCCCTGAAAAGCGGCGACGCCGGTTTGGCCGTGCGCGCCTCCTGTGCCATCCCGGGCGTGTTCGTGCCCGCCATGGTGAATGGTCAGGAGCTGGTCGACGGCGGCCTGGTCAGCCCGCTGCCGGTGCAGCAGGCGCGCCAACTGGGCGCCGATTTCGTGATTGCGGTGGACGTGAGCACACCACCGCGCAACAACACCGGCGCCGGCCTGTACGAGGTGATCCTGCAATCGTTCGAGATCATGGGCCGGGCCCTGATCCAACTGGAGGCCAGGCAGGCCGATCTGGTGATCCGGCCCGACACCAGCCGTTTCAGCAGCACCGACTTCCAGTCGCGGCGCGAGATGATCCAGGCCGGCTACGAGGCCGGTCGCCGGGCCCTGCCCGAGCTGGCCCGCCGCCTGCCGGGCAAGGCCCGGACGGGCTGAGCCGCACCGCCCGGCGCCGGGGCTGCTATCCTCCGGCGCCATGAAAAGCCTGTTCCACCTCGCCTACAACGTCACCGACCTGGACACGGCGCGTCGCTTCTATGGCGACGTGCTGGGTTGCCGCGAAGGGCGCAGCACCGCCACCTGGGTGGATTTCGATTTCTTCGGCCACCAGATCTCGCTGCACCTGGGCACCCCGTTTGCCACCGCACCCACCGGCCACGTGGGTGACAAGCTGGTGCCCATGCCACACCTGGGGGTGATCCTGGAAACCCCCGACTGGCAAGCCCTGGCCGCCCGGCTGCAGGCCGCAGGCACCGCGTTCGTGCTGCCGCCCCAGCTGCGCTTTGAAGGCCAGCCCGGACAGCAGTGGACGATGTTCTTCTGCGACCCCTTCGGCAACCCGATCGAGGTCAAGGGCTTCGACTCACTGGACTCGGTCTACGAAAGCTGAGCCGTGACCAGCTACACATTCACCTCGGCCACCATCTTGCTGCTGCTGATCACCGATCCGCTGGGCAACATCCCGATCTTCGCCAGCGCCCTGCGCAACGTGCCGCCCAGCCGCCGGCCCTGGGTCATCGTGCGCGAGGTGGCGATTGCCTTCGGCCTGCTGCTGAGCTTCATGTTCATGGGCGAGGGCTTTCTGCGCCAGATGAACCTGAGCGATCTGGCCCTGCAACTGGCCGGCGCGGTGGTGCTGTTCCTGATCGCGCTGCGCATGATCTTCCCCAGTGCCCGCGAGGCCGGCAGCCCGCTGCCCGAGGGCGAACCCCTGATCGTGCCGCTGGCCATCCCCGCCCTGGCCGGCCCCTCGGCCCTGGCCACCGTGCTGCTGCTGGTGTCACAGGCGCCCGAGCGGCGCCTGGAGTGGGTGGGCGCCCTGAGCGTGACCATGGCGGTGTGCGCCGTGGTGCTGGTGCTGGCCGACCGCATCCAGCGCCTGGTGGGCGAGCGGGTGGTGCTGGCTTTTGAGCGATTGATGGGGCTGATCCTGGTGGCGGTGTCGGTGGAGATGCTGCTGCGGGGGTTGAAGGTGTTGGTGCCGCAGCTGCTGCGGGGGTGAGGGTGCGGGGTGCTGTGCCTTCTCCACTCGTTGGGGGTTCTTTGCTGCCGCTGCGCTCTGTTCCTTTTGCTCTTTGTTGAAGGGCGGAGGCCGGGGGTTCGTCCCGGCGGCCGAGGCACTTTTCTTTGCTTCGCCAAAGAAAAGTACCCAAAAGAAAGGCGACCCGAAGTCAGGGCCACTTCGTGGTTCCCTGCGCTGCCCCACGGGGCAAACGGGATCGGGAGCGGGCGAGCTTGCGAGCGCACTGACGAAATCGGCAGTGCCGGTGCATTCAGCAACACTGGTAGGTAGTTGTGTGATTTGTCGGGCAGAGCACTGATGCCCCCGCGCTGCTACGCAGCCGCGCCCTCCGATTGAAACAACACGGCGCCGCTGCGCAGCAGCAGCCGTCGGTTCCCGATCCCCACCTCCCGTCGGGCACGGCGAGCAGCGCAGACTTGGGCGGAAAAAGGGCTCGCGTCTGTTTGAGCGCAGCGAGTTTAGCGAGACCCCGCCCAAGTTGAGCAGCGCAGCGGACCCTGCGCAGCAGGGCGTGCACGTCGGGTCGCCTTTCTTTGCTTACTTTCTTTGGCGAAGCAAAGAAAGTGAGGCGCCCGCCGGGGCGCAATCCCGGCCTCCGACCTCAAACGAAGAGCAGAACGAACAGAGCGCAGCGGCAACACAGAACCCACAACCAGTGGCCAAGGCACCAGCCCCAGGTTGGCCACCACCCATGCGCCCTGACCGCCAAGTCAGCCCTCCACCTCCACCACCTTCTGGTCAATAGCCCCAAACAAACTCACCCCATTGCGCCCCTTCATCTCGATGCGGATGGTGTCCCCATACTTCATGAACGCGGTGCTCGGCTTGCCGTTCTGAATCGTCTCAATGCAGCGCTTCTCGGCAATGCAGCTGTAGCCCTTAGGCCACTCGGTGCGACCCTGGGCGTCGGTCACGCCCTGGTTGCTCACCGTGCCGCTGCCCACGATCGTGCCGGCGCGCACGTTGCGGGTCTTGCAGATGTGGGCGATCAGCTGGCCGAAGTGGAAAGTCATCTCGGGGCCGGCCTCGCACTGGCCCACCTTGCGGCCGTTCCAGGTCGACTCCAGCGTCAGGTGCACACGGCCCTGGTCCCAGGCCTCGCCCAGTTCGTCGAGGGTGATGGCCACCGGGCTGAAGGCCGTGGCGGGCTTGCTCTGGAAGAAACCGAAGCCCTTGGCCAGCTCGGCCGGGATCAGGTTGCGCAGCGACACGTCGTTGGCCAGCATCACCAGGCGGATGCCGTCCAGCGCACGATCAGCCGGCGTGCCCATGGGCACGTCGCCGGTCACCACGGCGATCTCGGCCTCGAAATCGATGCCGAAGTCTTCGCTGGGCACCACCACATCGTCGCAGGGGCCGATGAAGTCATCGCTGCCGCCCTGGTACATCAAGGGGTCGGTGTAGAAGGTGGCCGGCACCTCGGCCTGGCGCGCCTTGCGCACCAGCTCAACGTGGTTGAGGTAGGCCGAGCCGTCGGCCCACTGGTAGGCGCGCGGCAGCGGGGCCATGCACTGCGCCGGGTCGAAGGGAAAGGCGTGGCGGGTCTTGCCCTGGTTGAGCTGCTCGTACAGGTCCTGCGACTGCGGGGCCAGGAAGTTCCAGTCGTCCAGCACCTGCTGCAGTCGCGTGGCGATGCCGGTCGCATAATGCGCGTTGCTCAGGTCACGCGACACGACGACCAGTTGGCCATCACGCGATCCGTCTTTGTAGGTGGCAAGTTTCATGGTGCGCGGGTCTCCGGCGTAGGGGTTGGCGGGGGCTGAGGGCCTTTTTGCGAGCACCCACCGCGCCGGCACAGGGCGCGTGGTTCAATCGGTTCAAGCCAAGGAAAGCAGCGGATTCTAGTGCGCACGGAACAGGAACAGGCCGGCCTTCAAGCCCATGCACGGCAGCGGCCCGAACGCAGCGGCCCCTCACGCCGGGCCCTGGTCGGCCTGACCGTGCTGGTGCTGGCCGTGCACGCCGCGCTGCTGTGGCAGGGCCGCAGCCTGTTGCCGGCGGGCGAAGGCCCGGGCACACGGGTGGCCGCCCTGCCCCTGCCCGTGTTCAGCACCCGGCGGGTGGAGGTGGCGGCCCCGGTCACGGCCGCGGGGGCCGTGGCCCATCCGACCCGGGTGATTCGGCGCCCGGCGCGCAGCATCCCGGCGCCCCAGGCCACCCGCCAAGCGGTCAACGACAGCCAGCCGGACCCGACCTCTGCGTTACCCGAATCCCCCAGCGATGCCCCGGCCTTGAGCGCCAGCCCGGACGCCACGGACCCGCCCCAGCCGCAGCCGGTGATCGGGCCGACGTCGGCCCCGGTGGCCAAGGCGCCCGAGGTCAGCCCGGCCACCGCAGAACACCGTACCCTGAGCGTCAAGGTGCCCCCGCCGATTCGCCTGAGCTATGCGGTCAAGGCCGAGGTCAAGCACCTGAACTACCAGGCCAACGGTGAAATGAGCTGGACCCACGATGGCAGCCAGTACGAGGCCCAGGCCTCGGTCAAGATGTTTCTGATCGGTGGGCGCAGCCAGACCAGCCGCGGCCGCATCACCGCGGCCGGCCTGGCCCCGACCCGCTTTGGCGACAAGGTGCGCAATGAACAGGCGGCCCACTTCGACGCGGAGCAGGGCAAGGTCACCTTCAGCGCCAACACCCCCGATGCGGTGCTGCTGCCCGGCATGCAGGACCGCCTGAGCGTGTTCATGCAACTGGCCTCGCTGGTGGCGGCCGAGCCGACCCAGTTCGGCCCCGGCACGCGCATCACCGTGCCCACGGTGGGCCCGCGCGACGCCGAGACCTGGGTGTTTGTGGTGGACGGCCCGGAAGAACTGGCCCTGGCGCAAGGCCCCTTGCCCACCCTCAAGATCACGCGCGCGCCGCGCACCGAGTTCGACACCCGCGTCGAGTTGTGGCTGGCACCCGGCATCCACTACCTGCCGGCACGCATCCGTATCACGCAGTCGCAGGGCGATTTCGTGGACCAGCAGCTGACCGGTGTGCTCACGCCCTGAGGCCAGCCCGGCCCTGTCCGGGTGTTGCTGAAAACCTGCAGTGCCCATGGATTTACGCAGATCTTGAAACTGGCACGGTCATTGCCATCTACCATGGGACTCAGAAGGAATCCATCTCATGCAAATGCTCTATGACTCCGACTCCTTTGTGGTGGTGCACCTGGTGCCCGACCTCGACCTGACCCCGGGCAGCGCCGAGGCACGGGAGCCCGCTGTGCCTCAATTGGCGCGGCATGGTTTCGAGATCGTGGACAAACGCTCGGGCAAAGAGGTGTACCTCGACGGCTCCTGGGCCGAGATGTTCCAGCAGATCATCCTGGGCTGGCAGCTCAACGCCCCCACCGAGGAAGAGGTGGAAAGCACGCTGGAGCGCTACTCCGGCCTGGCCCAGAACCCGGTGCTGGTGCACTGAACACCCCAGCATTCACCTGACCAGGCTCAGACCTGGCCGGGTTTCAGGCGCCGGTACAGGGCCCGGTACAGCGGCTCGACCAGCAGCAGCACGGCCACCAGGCGGCACACCTGGAAGGCGGTGACCACCGGCACGCCCAGTTGCAACACCTTGGCCGTGATCGACATCTCGGCAATGCCCCCAGGCGAGGTGCCCAGCACCATGGTGGCCGGGTGCAGGCCGGCGGCCCAGCCCAGCGCACAGGCAAAGCCGGCGCACAGCAGCACCATGGCGAAGGCGCCGAACACCACCGAGGCCATCCAGCGTGGCGCCGTGTGGATGAAGCCCGGCGTGAAGCGCACCCCCAGACTCACCCCGATCACCAGCTGCGCCGCATTCGACATCCACTGCGGCACCGCCGACAGCGTGTGCCCTGACATGGTGATGGCCGCAGACACCACCAGTGAGCCCAGAAACCAGGGGTTGGCGCGGCCCAGCCGGTGCATGACCAGCGCGCCCACACCGGTGGCCGCCCCCAGCAAGGCCAAACCAGCCCCATCAACGACCCGGGTGGTCGCAGGCATCTGATCCAGGCCATGCAGGCCGCTGAAGGTGAAGGCAAAAGGAATCAACACCGTGACGATCACCAGGCGCAGCGAATGGCTGGCGGCCACCAGTTCGGTGCGGGCCTGGGCGCGCTCGGCCAGCAAGGTCATCTCGGAAGCGCCCCCGATGGCCCCAGCAAAAAAGGTGGTGGCGCGCAAGGCCGGTTCATCCAGCCCGCTCAGCAAGGCGCGGTTGCGCAGGCAAAGCCACTGACCGAAGGCCCAGCCCAGGCCCAGCGCCCAGACAATGCCCAACACAATCGCCCACCACAGGCCCAGCACCAGGGCGGTGACCTCGGGCGTGAAATACAGGCCCAGCGCGGCGGCAATCGTCCACTGCCCCAGGTTGCGCAGCGGCGCCAGGCTCAGCGCCGGCGCCCCCAGCATGCTGGCCGCGGCCACCGACAAGAGGGGCCCCAGCATCCAGGGCAGGGGAATGTGCAGGGCCACAAAGGCCTGGGCAGTGAGCCAGGCCAGCAGCAGGGTCAGCGCGGCGCGCATGACGTCGTGGAGGCGGGTGGGCATACAGGCAGGCGAACAGAACAGAGACCAAACCCGGCCGGGCCAGAAGGCCATGCCTGTGGCATGCCGGAGTCGGGATAGTATGCGCGCATGCGTGTTTTCCCTTGTCTTGAACGCCCTCGCATCCGGGCATGGCTGGCGTGCTGCTTTGCCATGGCCGCCCTGCTGGGCTGTGCCAGCAGCTCGTCCGACCTGCCGGCGCGCCAGCTCTCCAGCCTGCTGCCGGCCGATGTGCTGCTGCTGGGCGAGCAGCACGATGCCCCGGCCCACCACCAATGGGAGCGCCAGGTGGTCGAAATCCTCGCGGTGCAGAACCGACTGTCCGCCCTGCTGCTCGAGATGGTCGATCAGGGCCACGACACCCGCGGCCTGCCCCGCAATGCCAAGGAGGCGCAGGTCAAGCAGGCGCTGCAATGGAACGACGCGGGCTGGCCCTGGGCCGACTACGCGCCAGCCATCATGGCGGCCGTAGAGGCCGGGGTGCCGGTGCTGGGCGCCAACCTGCCCCGCGAGCGCCAGCGGCACGCCATGAAAGACCTGAGCCTGGACCTGCGCCTGCTGCAGCCGGCGCTGGAGCGCCAGCGTGCCGCCATCCGCGACAGCCACTGCGGCCTGCTGGACGAGGCCCAGGTCGCCCCCATGACCCGCATCCAGATCGCGCGTGACCTGGCCATGGCCCAGGCCGTGATGAAGGCCCCGCGTCCGCCGAGCCGCACCGTGCTGCTGCTGGCCGGGGCGGGCCATGTGCTGCGCTCGGTGGGCATTCCGGCGCACCTGCCCGACGAGCTGAACACCCGCGTGCTGGTGGCCGCGGTGGAAGGCAGTGAGGTCGCGACGAGCTTGCGCCGCCCGGGCGGGTCGGCAGAGACCGATCTGCTGTGGGTCAGCCCACATCAGACCGAACGCGATCACTGCAGCGAGTTGCGCCAACGCATGCGACTGAACTGAGTCTCAAGCCGCGGGCGGATCCTCATAGCGCACCCGACCCACCACCCTGGGCGGGCGCAACCGGGTCTGCAGACGGTAAGTCCAAAGCCGTTGCGGCCAGGGTTTGTCGGCCAGGGCCTGGACCAGGGCCGGCTGGCCGTGGGGCACATCGTGCTCGCCCAGCGCCTGGCCCTGGGGCACCTGCGGAAACAGAGACACCAGATCGTTGCTCAGCGCCTGTCGCACGGCCAGCGGCGGATGACCACGCAGGCGTGCCGCCAGCACCGCCGCGAGACTGGGTTGATCGTCCCAGGCCAGGTGGGCCGACTGGGTGCAGCGCGGATTGAGTTCGATCAGCCAGGCGCGGTCGCTGCCCTTTTCGAGCATGAAATCCAGGCCATGCAAGCCCGTCAGCTGCAGATGGGCACAGAGCCGCTCCGCGGCGGCCGCCATGCCCGGATGACGGATGCGGCGCACCACCGTGGCATAGCCCGTGGAGCCGTGCGTCTCCACCGCCACCAGAGACAGCAGGGCCAGCACACGCCCCTGCTCACACAGCATCAAGGTGTTGGCGGGTTGTCCTTCGATGAAGCGCTGCACCAGCACTTGGCCACGCCCGGGCAGGCGCCGACTCCACCAGGCCAGGGGATCGCGCTCGACCACCAGTCGCCGCAGCAGGGCGCGCCAACTCAGCGAACGGGAGAAGGCCCGACAGGCCTGTTCCGCCTCAGCCAGGTCATTCACCACCCGCACACCAGCGCCGCCGAAGCTCAGGTCCCGTTTGAGCACGCTGCGGCCATGGCCTTCGCGGAACCAAAACAGCAGGTCCTGGGGCGAGTCAAGGTGGCGGTGCTCGGGCACGTCCAGCCCCAGCGACCGGGCCGTCACCAGCATTTGATGCCGCTGCAGCAGCGTGGCGTGTGCGGGGGCTGGGCCGATGGACTGCTCGATCAGGCTGCGCAGCACCGGCACCTGCTCATGCAGGGTGATCAGCTGAGCCACCACCTCGTCGTCGCAGGGCAGGATCATCCGGTAATCGTTCCCTGGCCCCAGCACAGCGCGCAGGCTGCCCAGGGAGTCGCGCATCGCGAAGTGCCAGCAGCGCCTCAGGCCCGGCACCTGCAGCACAGGATGGCCGGTTGGGCAGAGCACGTCAACCCGGCACCCCTGCTGAACCAAAGCCAGGGCGAGACGGGCCGCCGCGGGCCACCATTTGCCGGTGACCAGCAGGAGGGCAGGTTTTTTCAAGGTGACGAGGCTCCCCGGCGAAGATCGCCGGAGCCGGCGATGCATGCATGTTGGTGTAAGAATATGTTAATAAAATTATAAAGATGACCACCGGCCTTGACTGAGCCGGGGAACCAACTACCCATGGGAGTTCGATTGAGTTCAGTCACCGATGTCGATATCGCCGTCCTGGGTGCAGGCCCTTACGGTCTTTCACTGGCCGCCCACCTGCGCCCCACCCAACGGCGAATCAAGGTGTTCGGTCAGACCATGTCGTTCTGGCGGGATCACATGCCCCGGGGCATGTGCCTGAAGTCGGATGGTTTTGCTTCCAGCCTGTCGGCCCCGGGCGGGGGCTACCCCCTGCAGGCCTGGTGCCAGGCCCAGGGTGTGCCGTATGCCGACATGGGCCTGCCCGTCACGCTGGAAACGTTTTGTGACTATGCCGAAGCATTCCAGCGCAAGCTGGTGCCCGATGTCGACCCGACCCTGGTGCAATCGGTGACACAGCAGGGCGATCACTTCTCTCTGGCCCTCCCTGACGGAAGCACCGTGCAAGCGGGCCGCGTGGTGGTGGCCACCGGCATCAAGCCATTTGCTTACGTGCCGGAGGCCCTTCGCGGCTTGCCGGCCAGCCACCTGAGCCACAGCTCGCAGCACACCGACCTGAGCCTCTTCGCAGGTCGCCATGTGGCGGTGCTGGGTGGAGGGGCCTCCGCTGGCGACACGGCGGGGCTGTTGCAGATGGGCGGTGCCCGGGCCGAACTGGTGTCGCGCCACCCGGTTCGCTTTCACAACCCGCCAGCGGGCCCACGCTCGCTGGTGCAACGCCTGCGTCAGCCGGACTCGGGACTGGGCCCCGGGTGGAAATCGTTCATGTGCACGAACTTCCCGCTGGTCTTTCACGCCCTGCCAGAGTCCCTTCGACTGCGCGCGGTCGAGCGCCATCTGGGGCCTGCCCCGGGTTGGTTTGTGCGAGACCAGGTGCTGGGCAAACTGCCGGTGCACGAAGGCTGGCAGTTGCGCTCAGCCACCCTGGAGCAAGGCCAGGTGGTGCTGGAGTTTCTGGCAGCCGATGGCAGTCAACCCAGCTTGCGGGTCGATCATGTGATCGCGGCCACCGGCTACCGCAGCAACCTCGATCAACTGGCTTTTCTGGCCCCGTCGCTGCGCGAGCGCATCCGCACCGTGGCGCGTGCACCGGTGCTGGACCGCCATTTCCAATCGTCTGTTCCTGGCCTGTACTTTGCAGGGGCGATCGCAGCCAACAGCTTCGGCCCCTTGCTGCGGTTTGCCTACGGCGCAGACTTCGCCGCCCGCCGACTGGCTCGTGCCCTGGCCTGAGCGCCGCCTGGGCCTGCCCCCCCTTCAGTCCTTGAGGCGGGGCAGGATCTCGTGGCGGATCACATCAAGGGTGAGCGGCCCCGAAATCTGGAACACGATGCGCCCCTGAGGGTTCAGCACCCAGGTCTGGGGCGGTTTGCCACCGCCCAGGCGCCGCTGCAACTCGCCATCGGTATCGACCAGGGATGTCCAGTAAGGATTGCCGAAGTAAGCCAGGTAGTTGACGGCATCCTGGCTCTTGTCGCCGCCGTTCAGTCCGATCAACTGCTCAGCACGCCCATCGGCCCTGAGGGTGGCCGCCAGCGCCAGCATGTTGGGCGCCTCTTCGCGGCAAGACAGGCACCACGACGCCCACAGATGCACCACGCGCGACTGGCCACGCCACTGGGCCGGCCCCATGCGGGCTGCATCGGCCAGCTGCGGCAAGGCCAGCTCAGGCCAGGCTGGGGCCTGAGCTGATGACTCCTGCGCCTGCCAGGATTTGCGCAACTGGTAGCCCCCCGCCACCAGAAGCACCAACACCAGCAAACCAATGCCCCAGCGCACACGATGCGCCGTCGATGAAGTTCCCGAGTCCTTGCTCATGACATGTTCTCCTTTGCGGCGCCTTCTGGTAGGCCTGGCCCAGCCCGGTCACCCGGGGCCAGCTTCAGAGCCTGCAGCGCACTGGCAGGTATTTTGTATTTTCGGATCAGATCAAAGCAGTGGTCATCCCCTGACGCCATGAGCCCTCCCAGGCCGATCAATCACGTGGGCGTGCAAAGCCACGCCTACCCGCTCATCGATACCCGCTCGTCGTCGCGCCCGGTCGAGTGCTGCGACAATCCGGGGGTTATGACCAAAGCCTATATTCTCACCCTGTCCTGCCCCGACCGAACGGGGATTGTTCACGCCGTGTCCGGATTCCTGCTCGAACGGGGTGGCAACATCGAGGAAGCGGCGCAGTACAACGACCCGGCCACCGGCCTGTTCTTCATGCGCGTTCAGTTCGCCTGCGACACGTTGAACCACGACGAACTCAAGGCCCAGCTGACCCCGTTTGCCGACGGCTTCGCCATGAAATGGAGCCTGCACGCCACCTCCGAGCCCGTGCGCACCGTGCTGCTGGTGAGCAAGGAGGGCCACTGCCTGAACGACCTGCTGTTCCGCTGGAAGTCGGGCCTGCTGCCACTGGACATCCGCGCCATCATCAGCAACCACCGCGAGTTCTACCAGCTGGCCGCCAGCTACAACGTGCCCTTCCACCACATCCCCGTGACGGCCGCCACCAAGGCCCAGGCCGAGGCACGCCAGTTCGAGATCATCGAAGCCGAAGGCGCCGAACTGGTGGTGCTGGCGCGCTACATGCAGATCCTGAGCGACGACCTGTGCCGCAAGCTGGCCGGACGGGCGATCAACATCCACCACAGCTTCCTGCCCAGCTTCAAGGGTGCCAAGCCCTACTACCAGGCGCATGACCGTGGCGTGAAGCTGATCGGTGCCACCGCTCACTACGTGACGGCCGACCTCGACGAAGGCCCGATCATCGAACAGGACGTGGCCCGTGTGGACCACAGCCGCACGGTGGAAGACCTGACCGCCCTCGGCCGCGACACCGAGAGCCAGGTGCTGGCCCGTGCCGTGAAGTGGCACAGCGAACACCGCGTGTTGCTCAACGGTCACAAGACGGTGATCTTCAAGTAAACCGCCCGGCCCACTGGGCTGCTGACATGCGGCCCGCCAGGCCCAGGAACGACATGGACGAAGACAACCGCCCCAACGCCGGCAGCAACAAGGCCCAGCGGATCCCGCCCATCCAGTGCCTGCTCACCTTCGAGGCCCTGGCGCGCCTGCGCAGCGTGACCCAGGCCGCCGAAGAACTGTGCGTCACCCCGAGTGCGGTGAGCCACCGGGTGCGCCAGCTCGAACAGATCATCGGCACCAAGCTGTTCGGGCGGGCCGACTTCTCGCTGACCACAGAAGGCAGCGAATACCTGGCCCATGTGCGCGAAGGGCTGGACGCGCTGCAGAAGTTCCCGGGGGCCCCCGGGGTGAGCGGCAAGCGCAAGCTCAAGCTGGCGGTGACGCCCACATTTGCACGCTCCATCCTGATCCCGCGCCTGAAGCAGTTCACCGAGGCCTACCCTGAGATCGATCTGGCCCTGCACGTGTCGATCCCGCTGCTGGACGTGATTGCCGAGGACGCCGACCTGATCGTGCGCTTCGGCCCGGGGCGCTATGCCGACCTGGAGCACATCAAGCTGGCGGGTGACGACGTGACCCCCCTGGCCTCGCCCGCCTTTGTGCGCGAGCACGGCCCGTTCGACCGCCCCGAAGATCTGGAGGGCGTGCCCTTGCTGCGCAGCCCGCTGGAGCCCTGGCGCACCTGGTTCGCGGCCCACAACCTGGACTGGCCCGAGCCGGCCGAAGGCTCTCAATTCAACGACGTGGGCCTGATGTGCGACGCCGCCTCGGCCGGCATGGGCGTGGCCCTGGTGCGGCTCAAGCTGGGCCGTCCCTGGCTGGAGGCCGGCTCCCTGGTGCGGCTGTACGACCGCAACGTGACCAGCCCGCACGCGCACTACCTGTGCTGGCGCACCGGCTCGATGGACCGCTGGGAATGTTCTGCCTTTGCGGAGTGGTTGCGCAAAGCAATTCTGTGAATTGTTAGCCCCCACGGTCGTGCACTTCGTGTCACTCCCTGCCCCCCGAGGGGGCCGCAGGCCGCCTTGGGGCGGCCCGGCGCCGGCCTGGACTGTGAGCCCCCACGGTCGTGCATTCCGTGTCACTCCCTGCCCCCCGGAGGGGGCCGCAGGCCGCCTTGGGGCGGCCCGGCGCCGGCCTGACTCCTTCGTTGTAGGCTTGCTGGAGCCCCAAGGGGGCCTGTCGGCCCCCTCACTGCGTGTCACGCACGGCCCCCAGACGGGCCGCAGCCCACCTTCGGGCGGCCGGGCGGTGGGCTGGACTGTGCGCCCCCACGCTCCCCCACTTCGTGTGGTCGCTGCCCCCCCGGAGGGGCCGCAGGCCGCCTTGGGGCGGCCCGGCGCCGGCCTGGACTGTGAGCCCCCACGGTCGTGCACTCCGTGTCACTCCCTGCCCCCCGGGGGGCCGCAGGCCGCCTTGGGGCGGCCCGGCGCCGGCCTGACCTCTTCGTTGAAGGCTGGCTGAATTCAGAAGGGGGCCTGACGGCCCGCTCACTTTGTGTCGCTCCTGCTTGCGGCCGCGGGGCACGGACGCTCTTCGCTTCACGGGCTGGCTGACCAGCGGCGATGGGCGGTCAGGGGGGGCTTTCGCCTGCTGGGAGGTGAGCACGCAGACAGCAACAAAAAACACCTTGCGAATCTCCCAAACCCTGTTTGGGCACAAGGCTTACAGCCGAAGTACATGGCTGATTTTTTATTACTTTTCTCAGTTCTGTGCGCGACACGAAGGGCTGGGGTGGCTGTTGGAAATTGGGTGGCTGGCGTGGCCTGAGGAGGGCTGGCGCCATTCATCGACTTTCTCATGAGGTACCCCATGAAAGCATTTCCCTGGATCGCGTCCTACCCCGAAGGGGCCCGTTGGGACATGGCCCTGTCGCCGCGGCGCGTCGATCAACTGCTGAGCGATGCGGCCCGCCGCTGGCCCGCCCAGCCGGCGCTGGATTTCCAGGGCCGACGCATGAGCTACCAGGAGCTGGACCGCCGGGTGGATGAGCTGGCCGCCGGTCTGCAATACCTGGGCGTGGGGCCCGGCGTGCACGTGGGGCTGTACCTGCCCAACACCCCGCACTATGTGGTGAGCTTCTTTGCCGTGCTGCGCGCGGGCGGCACCGTGGTCAACTACTCGCCGCTGGACGCGCGCAACACCATTGCCCACAAGATCGAAGACAGCGAGACCGATCTGCTGTTCACGCTCGATCTGCCGGCCCTGTACGGACAGGTGCATGACCTGCCGGGCCAGACCCGGCTGCGCCACCTGCTGGTGGGCTCGCTGGACGACTTTGGCGCCGACGAGGCAACAGCCGACGCCCACCTGCGTCAAGATGCCCCCTATGTGCCCACGGCGGGGCCCCAGGTCTTGCGTTACGCCGCCTTGTTCCGCCAGGGCGCACGGCCGGTGCGCTCGGCCGGGGCCGGCGGGCTCGATGAGATCGCGGTGCTGCAATACACCGGCGGCACCACCGGCCACCCCAAGGGCGCAATGCTGAGCCACGCCAACCTGAGCGCGGCAACCGACCAGGTGAGCGAAGTCAGCTCGCTGAGCGGCGAACAGCTCAAGCCCGGCCAGGAACGGATGCTGGTGGCCCTGCCCCTGTTCCATGTGTACGCCATGGTGGTCAACCTGCTGATGGGCGTGAAACTGGGGGCCGAGCTGGTGCTGGTGCTCAAGTTCGACCCCGGCCAGATCCTGCACGACATCGCCACCAAGCGCATCAGCTGCTTTCCGGGCGTGCCCACCATGTTCACCGCCCTGGTCAACCACCCCGATGCCGCCCGCTACGACCTGCATTCGCTCAAGACCTGCGCCTCGGGTGGCGCCCCGCTGCCGGTCGAGCTGCTGCACCAGTTCGAGGCCATGAGCCACTGCATGCTGTCCGAGGGCTGGGGCATGACCGAGACCAGCTCGATCGGCACCTTCACCCCCACCACCGGCCTGCGCAAGCCCGGTGCCTGCGGCATCCCCTCGCCCCAGGTCGAGATCCGCATCCTGCGGCTGGGTGGCCACGATGAACCCGTGCCCGTGGGCGAGATCGGCGAGATCGTGATCGCCGGCCCCCAGGTGATGCAGGGCTACTGGAAGAACCCCCAGGCCACGCGCGACAGCTTCACCGCCGACGGCTTCTTCCGCACCGGTGACGTGGGTCGTCTGGACGCGGACGGCTTTCTGACCCTGGTCGACCGCAGCAAGGACATGCTGCTGTGCAGCGGCTTCAATGTCTACCCGCGGGTGATCGAAGAGGCCATCTACACCCACCCACGGGTGCGCGAAGTGATGGTGATCGGGCAGGACGACCCCTACCGCGGCCAGTCGCCCAAGGCCTACGTCAGCCTGCGCCAGGCCGGCGACACCTTGACGCTCGAAGAACTGCAGGCCTATCTGCGCGACCACCTGGGCAAGCACGAGATGGTGCAGGCCCTGGAGCTGCGCGCCGAACTGCCCAAGACCGCCGTGGGCAAGCTCTCCAAGCAGATGCTGCGCGAAGAGCTGACCCAGCGCCCCTAAGCCGATCCACCCCGGACTCCGGCCCCCCGCACAACCGGGGCAGCCGCCCTCCGCCCTCACTCACAGGAGCTCTTTTGCCCAATATCTTTTCCTGGCGTACCTCGCTCTCGCCCTGGTCACCCCAACCTGTTGATGGCCCGCCACCGGCCTGGCTGGCCATGATCGAAGGGCGCGCCTTCATCGAAGCCAGTACCATCCCGCTGGCCCTGCCCTGGCTGCTGCAGCGCGTGCCGCGTGGTGACGGCCACGCCGTGCTGGTGATGCCGGGCCTGATGGCCTCCGACGCCTCCACCCGCCCGCTGCGGCAGTTTCTGAAGCGCCTGGGCTACCAGGCGCGCGGCTGGGGCCAGGGTCGCAACCTGGGCCCACGCCCCGGCGTGCAGGAGGGCCTGTGCGAACGCCTGCAGCAGATGCACCGCGACAGCGGGGGCAAGGTCAGCCTGATCGGCTGGAGCCTGGGCGGCCTGTTCGCCCGCGAACTGGCCCGCCAGGAGCCCGAATTGACGCGCCAGGTGATGAGCCTGGGCAGCCCGCTGTATGGCACGCCCGGCGCCGACTCCAACCCCCTGGTGTGGCAGATCTACAAGCAGTTCAACGAAACCCGTCCGGAGCACATCAAGTCCTTCCGCGGCGACTGCGCCCCGCCCGTGCCCACCACCTCGATCTACTCGCGCGGCGACAGCGTGGTGGCCTGGGCGGCCTCGGTCGAGCACGACAGCGACGCCACCGACAACATCGAGATCAACAGCGCCAGCCACCTGGGCCTGGGCTTCAACCCCCTGGTCTGGTACGCGGTGGGCGACCGCCTGGCCCAGGCCGAAGACAACTGGCAGAAGTTCGACCCGCCGCCGCCCGAGCGCTGGCTGTTTCCACGCCGATTGCCCTCGCGCTGAAGCCGACCCGACCCCTCGCCAGCCTCCCCCAAAAAACCAAGCTCATCCCTCCAACCCATCCAACCGGAGACCCCCATGGATCACCTGAGCGGCCTAGACGCCACCTTTCTTCATGTTGAAAGTCCCGAAACCCCGATGCATGTGGCCTCGCTGCACGTCCTCGACCTGCCCGAGGGCTACCAGGGCGACTACTGCGAAGACGTGCGCCACCACCTGCAGGAGCGCCAGCACCTGGCCGACCTGCTGACCCGTCGGCTGGCCCTGATGCCCTTCGACATGTCCGACCCGGTGTGGGTGCGTGACGACGACATCGACTGGGACTACCACGTGCGCCCCATCACCCTGCCCTCACCGGGCAGCAACGCCCAGCTGCAGGCCCTGGTGGCCCGGCTGCATTCCTCGCTGCTGGACCGCAGCCGCCCGCTGTGGGAGGTGGCCGTGATCACCGGCCTCAAGAGCGGCCAGGTGGCGCTGTACCTCAAGGTGCACCACTGCGGCATCGACGGCCAGTCGGGCGTGGCCCTGGGCAACGCCCTGTTTGACCGGGTGGCCAGTGGCCGGGTGGTTCCCGCTCCGCTGCCGCGCCCGCCGGCACGCCAGCGCGACCTGGGGGTGGCCGAACTGGCCGCCGCGGCGCTCAAGAACACCGGGCGCCAGTACCTCAAGCTGCTGCGCATGACCCCCAGCATGGCCCGCGCCGCCAAGACCGTGCTGCTGCCCACCCCGGGCGAGGACGGCAAACGCAGTTGGCGTCTGCCAAAAAGCCTGCAACTGCTGGCGCCCCGTACCCCGTTCAACGTCACCATCACCAACCAGCGCTCTTTTGCCGCCCGCACCGTGCCGCTGGCCGAAGTCAAATACATGGCCAAGCACCTGGGGGGCTCGGTCAATGATGTGGTGATGGCCACCACCTCGGGCGCCCTGCGCCGCTACCTGACCGAGCTGGGCTGCCTGCCCGACAAGTCCCTCACCGCGGCCGTTCCGGTCAGCCTGCGCACACCGGGTGACAGCCGGGCCAACAACCAGGTCAGCATGATGGTGGTGCCGCTGTGCACCCAGGAAGGCGACCGCGCCCAGCGCTTCCATGCCATCCACGACGCGGCCCAGGCCAACAAGGGGGTGATGGGCCAGATCAAGGCGGCCATCCCCACCGACTACCCCATCTTCGCGGCACCCTGGCTGATCTCGGGCCTCAACACCATGCTGGCGCGCTCCAAGCTCATCAACCAATTGCCGCCCCTGGCCAATGTGGTGATCTCGAACGTGGCGGGCATCCAGGACCCCCTCTACTGCGCGGGCGCCCGCGTGGTCTGCTACTACCCCTTGTCCATCCCCACCCATGGCATGGCCCTGAACGTGACGGTGCAAAGCTACAACGGCCGGGTGGACTATGGGCTGATCGCCTGCCGCCAGGCCGTGCCCCAGATCCACGAGCTGGCCGACTTTGTGCTGGAGGAGCACCAGCAGCTGCTGGCGCTGGCCCGCCAGGCTGAAGCCAACGGCGGCAAGCCAGTGGTTTCAGCGGCACCCGCCAAAGCCACAGACAAGACCGCCTTGCCCCGCAAGAGCGCCTCGGCCGCCCCCACCGGCCCCAGTCAGGATGCGGCGCAAGCTGACGCAGCGAAGGCCTCGCCAGCGCCCGCCCCGCGGCGCAGCAGAACCACCGCCATCAGCAAGCCAGCGGCTGCATCCAGCCCGGCCCCCACGGCCGCACGCAGCCGCACGCCCCGCCCGGCCGCCAAGGCCCGCAGCCTGGCTGCAGTCGCTACGCCGGCCGCGGCCAAACGCCCGGCCAGCCCCCGCAGCCGTGCCGCAGCGGCAAAAACCACGGTGGCCCCAGGCACCACCACGGGCACCGCGACCAGCCCAGCCGTTGCAGACAGCGGCAGCAGCACCTCGCCCACCCCGGCGAGCGCCAGCGCCGCGACCAGCGCTGCCTGAAGCCCCTTCGCCCTTGCCTGAGTAGGCTGCGGGCGCCCTTGCGCGCCCTTTCGCGCCCTTTCGCGCCCTTTCGCCCCCTGCCAGCCCCCTGCCAGCCCCCTGGCAGCCCCCTGGCAGGGGGCATTTTCTTCACGCATTGCTGAAAGAAACTTCATGGCCGGCGCCCGCGGTTTGGGCTTAAATTACCGGCTCTTGCCGCCGGCCTGCGCTGGCGTGCACGCTGTTGTCCAGAAACCGTCCGGATCCATGCCATGAACGCCTCCTTGTCCGCGCCGACCACCGACCACCGCCACCGCGCCGAGCGCCAGGCCCAGGTGGTGGCGGCCCTGCAGGCCGTGCTGCCCGCCCATGCCCTGCTGTGGCACAACGAAGACACCGTGCCCTACGAGTGCGACGGCCTGACGGCCTACCGCGAGCGCCCGCTGGTCGTGGCTCTGCCCGAAACCGAAGACGAGGTGCAGGCCGTGCTGCAGGCCTGCCACGAACTGCAGGTGCCGGTGGTGGCCCGCGGGGCTGGCACCGGCCTGTCGGGGGGCGCCATGCCGCACAAGATGGGGGTCACGATGTCGCTGGCCAAGTTCAACCAGATCGTGCGCATCGACCCGGCCAGCCGCACCGCGGTGGTCCAGGGCGGCGTGCGCAACCTGGCCATCAGCGAGGCCGCGGCCCCCTTCGGCCTGTACTACGCGCCCGACCCCAGCAGCCAGATTGCCTGCACCATCGGCGGCAATGTGGCCGAAAACTCAGGCGGCGTGCACTGCCTGAAATACGGGCTGACGGTGCACAACGTGCTCAAGGTGCGCGGCTACACCATGGCCGGCGAAGCCGTCGAGTTCGGCAGCGATGCCCTGGACTGCCCGGGCCTGGACCTGCTGTCCATCGTGATCGGCAGCGAAGGCATGCTGGCCGTGACCACCGAGGTCACGGTGAAGCTGGTGCCCAAGCCGCAACTGGCGCGCTGCATCATGGCCAGCTTTGACGACATGCGCAAAGCCGGCGATGCGGTGGCTGAGGTGATTGCCGCCGGCATCATCCCGGCCGGCCTGGAGATGATGGACAAGCCCATGACCGCCGCCGTGGAAGACTTTGTGCACGCGGGCTACGACCTGAACGCCGAAGCCATTCTGCTGTGCGAGAGCGACGGCACGCCCGAAGAGGTCGAAGAAGAAATCGGCCGCATGAGCGAGGTGCTGCGCCGCTGCGGTGCCACCGCCATCGCGGTGAGCCGCGACGAGGGCGAGCGCCTGCGCTTCTGGAGCGGGCGCAAGAACGCCTTCCCGGCCAGCGGCCGCATCAGCCCCGACTACATGTGCATGGACTCGACCATCCCGCGCAAGCGCCTGGCCGACATCCTGCTGGCCATCAGCGAGATGGAGAAGAAGTACCAGCTGCGCTGCGCCAACGTGTTCCACGCCGGTGACGGCAACCTGCACCCGCTGATCCTGTTCGATGCCAACGACCCCGACCAGCTGCACCGCTGCGAGCTGTTCGGCGCCGACATCCTGGAAACCAGCGTGGCCATGGGCGGCACCGTGACCGGCGAGCACGGCGTGGGCGTGGAGAAGCTCAACAGCATGTGCGTGCAGTTCAGCCCCGAGGAGCGCGAGCAGATGCTGGGCGTGAAGCGCGCCTTCGACCCGCGCGGCCTGCTGAACCCGGGCAAGGTGATCCCGAGCAAGCACCGCTGCGCCGAGTACGGCAAGGAGCTGGTGCGCGGCGGGAAGATCAAGCATCCGGATCTACCTAGATTTTGACCCCCCTGAGTCGCCTTCGGCGCCATCCCCCAGGGGACGACACCAGCGGCCTGGCAAAGCCAGCTCCGCGGTGTCTGCTGGCGTGGCTTGCTCCGCAGCCTTTTGAACGGTGAAGCCCCTCTTGTTCAGATGCAGCGCCCAATGCCGATATCTGGGTAGGGCCCCAATTTGACGCCATCGCCCCCGAGGGGGACGACACCAGCGGCCTGGCAAAGCCAGCTCCGCGGTGTCTGCTGGTGTGGCTTGCTCCGCAGCCTTTTGAACGGTGCGGCCCCTATTCTTCAGATGCAGCGCCCAGTTGCATATGTCTGGGTAGTGCCCCAATTTGACGCCATCGCCCCCCAAGGGGACGACACCAGCGGCCTAGCAAAGCCAAAGCCGCGTTCATCTTGAACGTCCGGGCTGCGGCGGGGCTCAGGCGGCGACGGGTTCGCGGGCGGGGTGGCCGACCTGGTCGAGGGCGGCGGCCAGTTGGCCGACGGTGCGCTCCACGTTCTGCCATTTTTCGAGGCCGAACAGGCCGATGCGGAAGGTGCGGAAGTCGGCGCCCTCGTCGCATTGCAGCGGCACGCCGGCTGCGGTCTGCAGGCCCACGGCGGCGAATTTCTTGCTCGACTGGATGTCGGCGTCCTCGGTGTAGCTCACCACCACCCCGGGGGCCTGGAAGCCAGGCGCTGCCACGCTGGGGATGCCGCGCGACTCGAACAACTGGCGCACGCCGCGGCCCAGTGCCCATTGCGCTTCGCGCATGCGGGCAAAGCCCAGGGCCTGGGTTTCCTTCATGGTGTCACGCAGGCGCACCAGGGCGTCGGTGGGCATGGTGGTGTGGTAGGCGTGGCTGCCGTTTTCGTAGCTCTCGGTGATCTGCAGCCACTTTTTCAGATCGCAGGCAAAACTGGTGCTGGTGGTGCCTTCGATGGCCTGGCGGGCGCGCTCCGACATCATCACCATGGCGCAGGCCGGCGAGCTGCTCCAGCCCTTTTGCGGCGCCGAGATCAGCACGTCAACACCGGTGTCGCGCATGTTGACCCACACCGCCCCCGAGGCGATGCAATCCAGCACGAACAGGCCGCCCACCTCGTGCACGGCCTCGGCCACGCTGCGCAGGTAGTCGTCGGGCAGGATCATGCCCGAGGCGGTTTCAACGTGCGGGGCAAACACCACGGCGGGCTTTTCGGCGCGGATGGTGGCCACCACCTCGTCGATGGGGGCCGGGGCCCAGGGGGCCTGAGACCCGGGGGCCACGCGACGCGCCTTGAGCACCGTGACCTCTGACGTGATGGCGCCCATCTCCAGGATCTGCGACCAGCGGAAACTGAACCAGCCATTGCGCAGAATCAGCACCTTCTTGCCGCCGGCAAACTGACGCGCCACCGACTCCATGCCGAAGGTGCCGCTGCCGGGCACCAGCACGGCACTGTGGGCGCCATAGACCTCTTTGAGCATGTCGCCGATGTCGAGCATGACGCGGCGAAACCGCGCCGACATGTGGTTGAGCGCGCGATCGGTGTAGACCACCGAGAATTCGAGCAGACCGTCGGGGTCCACCTGGGGCAAGAGTCCGGGCATGTTGTGTCTCCGTCAGACGCCGGGTGAGAGGGCACGCCATCCGTGCCTGTTGACCACCCGGAACCGGATCACTTTAGCACGGCCCCTGCGGGCCCGCTGCCCCGCCTGCGGCCTGGGCCACGGAGCCCATCGAGCTTGCATTTGATGCAGCGCAAACACCCGTGCCGCCCCGTCAGAAAACCCCATTGAAGGCATGGAATTTGCGCCCGGAGCGCTCAGCCCCCACGAAGTGACACGGTGTGTCACAACCCGGCGCAAGCCGGGCCCCGCGGGGTGTTCCGCACCGTTCAACGACAAGGAGATGGACCATGTCTTTCAAAACCACCCTGATGCTCGGCGCCCTGCTGCTGGGCGCCCAGGCCGCACAGGCCGACGCCACGCTGGACGCCCAGATGAAGGCCCTGGCCCTGGGCAGCGGCTGCCTGACCTGCCACCACATCGAGTCCGGTGCCAAGAGCGCCGACGGCAGCAAGCCCATCGGCCCCAACTGGCAGGACGTGGCCCACAAGTACAAGGGCCAGGCCCAGGCGCTGGACACCCTGGTTCAGACCGTGATGCAGGGCTCCAACCCCTACAACAGCCACTGGAAGGGGCAGGCCAGCGGCCTGGCCATGCCGCCCAATGCCGTGGCCATCAGCCAGGCCGATGCGAGCAAGCTGGTGGGCTGGATCCTGAACCTGCCCTGATCAACCTCTGAGCACGCGCTGAAAGCACAACGCCGCCCCAGGGCAAACCCGGGGCGGCGCAGCACTGTCACTTTTTGGAACGCTCCAGGCCGAAGCAGGTGACAAGCGGTCTAAGCGCTTGTTCCCGTGCTCAAGGCGCCTGCCAGGGCACCTGGGCCGCGGCAAAGGCCTTGGCCAGCCGCCCGTCCGCCACCACGGCATTGAGCGCGGCCTGCAGGGCCTGCGCCAATTCAACCGAGGGCTTCTTGACGGCCATGCCCACGGCCCAACCGTCACGCGGGGCGCGGGGCATGGGCAGGGCCTCGATGAAGAAGCGCTTGTCGTCGCCCAGCACCGAGTACAGCTCGGAGGCCTGTCCCGCCGCCGCATCCACCTCGCCATCGCGCAGCAGCCGGGCTGCCGCCGTGCCATCGGGCAAATGGGTGGTCAACAGATCGCGGTAGGCCCCCTGGTCGGCGCCGATCAGCAACCAGCCGGCCAGCGATTGCCCGGCCACGGCCACCTTGTGGCCCTTGAGGGCGGCCAGGCTCTCCAGATCGGGCAGCCGGTCCAGCCGACGCGCCATCACCACCCGCTCGCGGTAATAGGGCCCGAAGATCAGCACCTGGCGCTCGGCGTCCATCAGGGGCTTGTCCACCGGCACATGCAGCAGCACATCGGCCGGGCCGTAGCCCAGGTAATGGCCTTTCCAGACCATGTTGCGCAGGTCGTCGCCCATTTTTTCGTCGGCGTCGAAAGGCAGCAGGTTCAGCTTGAGCCCCAGCTGGGCGGCCAGCAGGCGCGCCAACTCGGCATCGATGCCCTTGCCTTTGACGTTGAAGGGCGGGTTGTCGTTGTAGATCGCCACCGACAGCACCCCGCGCGCCTGGATGCGCGCCCAGGCGGATTCCTCCTGGGCCTGGGCCGGCCAGGCCAGCGGGGCGGCCGCCAGGGCCGCCGAGGCCTTCAACAGGCTGCGGCGGGCAATCACTTGGCCTCCGCCAGGGGTTTGACGCGCAACGATTCCAGGTAGGTCTTGATGGCCCAGGCCGCCTCCTGCGACAGGATGCCCTCAAAGCCCGGCATGTAGACCGCGCCATTGCGGGTCACACCATGGCGAAAATGCCCCACGAACCAGTCATTGACATCGCGCAGGCAGGCCTGCTGCTTCTTGGCGTCGCGGATGGAAGCGCAGTCGTCATCCAGATGCCGCAGGTCGGGCGCGATGCCGCCCGAGATGGCCTCCAGGCCATGGCAGCGGGCGCAGTTCTGGTTGAAGCCCGAGGCGCCGATGCGGATCGCCTCGGGGTTCTTGCTGTAGGGGTTGTCCACCCGCCACTCCTCACCCAGCTTGGGCAGGTTGCCGGTGTCCACCGCCTGGGGGGTGACATCGCCGTGGGCGTGCGCCAGGCTGCTCAAGGCCAGCAGCAGGGCACCGGCCCAGCGCAAAGGGCGGCAGAAAATGGAAGTCGGTTTCATGGTGTCTCCGGGTTTTTTGTTGATAAGCGGTAGGCACTTGTCAGCAAAGCGCATGCCAAGCCCCGTACCCTCGCACCGCCCCCTAGGACAACTCCGCATGACATGCACCCCCTTGCGCTATAGCGTGGCAGGCCGTTGCTCCAATCTGTGACGCTGGACCAGGATTTGCTAGCCAAGCCTCTTGAGCGAGTTGAACAACGACAAATGACAGCCCCCAGGGCTGCAGGAGACAAACGCGATGAAACCCCTTGTGCCCCACGAGCTGCGCAGCTTTGCCCCTGTGCGCGCCACGATGAGCAGCGACCTGGCCCCCCTGGCCGAACCCCACGAAAGCGTGATCCGTGATTCGCACGACCGCTGCCTGGAGCTGGGCCTCAACCCGCGTGACCACATCGACTACACGATGGAGACCCTGGCCGACTTCAAGCTGGCCCAGGAGCGCTGTGCCCGGCTGCAGGCCCAGGCCCTGCCAGTGATGGAGATGCTGCTGGAGCAGGTCAGCGGCACCGGCAACATCGTGTGCCTGGCCGACGACAAGGGCACCATCCTGATGTCGGCGGGCCACAGTGGCTCGGTCGATTTTGCCGAGCGCGTGGCGCTGCGCCCCGGGGTCAGCTGGTCCGAAGCCGCCAAGGGCACGAACGCGGTCGGCACCGCCCTGGTCACCGAGCGCGACATCTTTGTTCACGCCAACGAGCACTACATCCAGTCCAACCACGTGCTCACCTGCTCGGCCTCGCCCATCATGGACCACTCGGGCGGCGTGATCGGCGTGCTCGATGTCACCGGCGAACACTACAGCTTCCACCCCCACACCATGGCCCTGGTGCGGGTGGCCGCGCGCACCATCGAGAACTACTGGTTCTGCGACAACTTCAGCCGCAACCTGCGCCTGCACTTCCACTTCCGCCCCGAGCTGATCGGCACCATGGTCGAGGGCGTGATCGCGCTGAGCGCCGACGGCAAGATCCTGGGCGTGAACCGCGCCGGCCTGCAACTGCTGGGCACCAGCAGCGCGGCGGCCCGCATCCAGGGCGTGCGCGTGGTGTTCGGCATGGACTTCGGCGCCCTGATGGACCGCCTGCGCAGCCACAGCATGGCCCCCTTGCAGATGCGCCTGCCCGATGGCCGCATGCTCTATGCCCGGGCCCAGTGCAACGACGCCTCGCTGGGCCAGCACTTCCACTTCGGCCAGACCCGCGCCAGCGAAGCCCGCGCCCACGCCACGCCTGCCAGCCCGGCCCCCGAGGCCCCCGCTGCAACACCCTCTACACGCGCGGCCACGGCGGCACGCCACGCCCCCGACCTGAACGAACTGGCGCGCGGCGATGCCCGACTGGCCCAGGTGGTCGACCAGGTGCGGCGCGTGCTCGACCGCGACATCCCGATCCTGATCCTGGGCGAAACCGGCACCGGCAAAGAGGTGCTGGCCTCGGCCCTGCACGGCGCCAGCCAGCGCAAGGACCAGGCCTTTGTGGCCGTCAACTGCGCCTCCATCCCCGAGACGCTGATCGAGTCCGAGCTGTTCGGCTACGAAGAGGGCGCCTTCACCGGTGCCAAGCGCCGCGGCTCGGCCGGCAAGCTGCTGCAGGCCCATGGCGGCACGCTGTTCCTTGATGAGATCGGCGACATGCCGCTGTCGCTGCAGGCCCGCCTGCTGCGCGTGCTGCAAGAGCGCAAGGTGGTGCCGCTGGGCGGGCAGAAAGCCCACGACGTGGACATCAACCTGGTCTGCGCCACCCACCGCAACCTGCGCGAGATGATCGAGCGCGGCGAGTTCCGCGAAGACCTGTACTACCGCATCAACGGCCTGGCCGTGCGCCTGCCCCGCCTGTGCGAACGCACCGACCTGCGCGTGGTGTGCCGGCGCCTGATCAGCCAACTCTCGCCCCAACACCCCTTGGGCATCAGCGAAGAGCTGCTGGCCGAGTTCGAGGCCTACGCCTGGCCGGGCAACCTGCGTCAGCTGCACAACGTGCTGCGCACCGCCTGCGTGATGGCCGGCACCGACCGCGAGATCACCCGCGTGCACCTGCCCATGGACTTCCTCGAAGACCTGAGCAGCGCGCGCGGCCAACGTCAGACCGGCCAGGGTGCCCAGAGCGGCCAAGCCGCCGGGGCCACCCCCACCCTGCCGCTGCAGAGCGCGGGCGGAGACACCGCCTCGCTGGGCGAAGTGCTGCACGAACTCAAGCTCAGCACCATCCGCCAGACCCTGGCCGCCTGCAACGGCAATGTGACCGAGGCCGCCAAGCGCCTCAACATCAGCCGCAACACCATCTACCGCAAGCTCAAGGCCGTGGGCGACCGGCCCGCCTGACCCCCTGGGGAAAACCAGGGCCCGGCGTGACACCGATGGAGCACCGGTGTCACACCTCGGAGATGCAACACCGTTGCACAACACCACGCCGCCTGCTCTGTTCCGCCTCACCCGCACCGATGGCCCTGCGTCCCGGGGGCTGAGGCGCCCCCCCGGCACCAACGCCCCCCTGAAAACCCCTACAAGCCCCCCTTCGCGGGGCTTTCGGCACGGGCTTTGCAGAACACCCAGCCTCTGCAACCCGCCAGCCAAGACACCCACCCCGCCATGCTCTCCGTGCGCCACCTCAGCAAAAGCTATGGCTCTCGCCAAGCCCTCCAACAACTGGGGCTGACGCTGGCCGGCGGCCAGTTCTGCGTGCTGCTGGGGCCCAATGGCGCCGGCAAGTCGACCCTGTTCCAGTTGCTCACCGGCCTGTTCATGCCCGACAGCGGCGACATCGAGGTCGATGGTCTGAACCTGCGCCACGCCGCCGCGCGCGCCCTGGCCCGCATCGGCGTGGTGTTCCAGCAGCAGTCGCTCGACCTGGACCTGAGCGTGCGCCAGAACCTGCTGTTCCATGGCGACCTGCATGGCCTGCCGCGCGCCCTGTGCCGTGAGCGCATCGCCAGCGATGCGCCCGGCCTGGGCCTGGACAAAGACCTGGACCGCCCGGTGCGCGAGCTCTCGGGCGGCACCCGGCGCAAGGTGGAGCTGGTGCGTGCCCTGCTGCACCGCCCCGGCCTGCTGCTGATGGACGAGGCCACCGTGGGCCTGGACCCACCCTCGCGCCACGACCTGCTGCGCACCGTGCGCCAGGACGTGGCCCAGCGCGGCACCAGCGTGCTGTGGGCCACCCACTGGGTCGAGGAAGCCGCCCAGGCCGACCGCGTGCTGGTGCTGCACCAGGGCCAGTTGGTGGCCGACGGCAGCCCGGCCGAGGTCACCCAGGCCCTGGGCGCCGACACCCTGGAAGCCGGCTTCATCCGGCGCACCGCCGCCCGCGGCTGAACGCCGCACCGCTCTAGCCCCTTGAACGCCATGCCCCACGCTCTGTTTTCCCCCACCCGCTGGCTGTCAGCCCTGGCCCTGGCCGGGCTGCTGCACGGCGCCGCCCAGGCCCAGACCCTGGCCCTGGTGTCCAGCGAGAAGGACAACGCCATCACCGTCATCCGCCTGGCCGACCTGCAGCTGCAGGCGCCCATCCCCACCTGCAAGCGCCCGCGCCACATGCAGCTCAGCGCCAACCGGCAGCAGTTGCTGGTGGCCTGCAGCGACAGCGCCGCGGCCGACGTGATCGACCTGCGCAGCCTGACATCGGTGGACCGCATCCCCCTGAGCGACGACCCCGAGATCTTCGACCTCTCACCCGACGGCCGCACCTTCTACGTGTCCAACGAAGACGATGCGGCGCTCAGCATCATCGACGCGGCCAGCCGCAAGATCGTGGCCAGCGTGCCGGTGGGCCGCGAGCCCGAGGGGGTGAAGGTGTCGGCCGACGGCAGGACGGTGTATGTCACCTCCGAGGTGGCCAACAGCGTGCACGTGATCGACACCGCCAGCCGCAAGCTGGTCAAGACCATTGCCGTGGGCCAGCGCCCGCGCCGCATGGCCCTGAGCCCGGACGGCAAGGAGCTGTGGGTCAGCAACGAGCTGGGCGCCAGCATCAGCATCATCTCGACCGCCGAGCAAAAGGTCGTGCACACCCTGACACTGGACCTGAAGGGCGCCCGCGCCAGCGACATCACCCCGGTGGGCCTGCTGATCGGGCGCGACGGAAAGCGCGCCTACGTGGCCATGGGCCGGGCCAACCATGTGGCCTTCATCGATGTGGCGAGCCGCCAGATCACCGAGCGCGTGCTGGTGGGCCGGCGCGCCTGGGGCCTGGCCTTGAGCCAGGACGAATCGCGCCTGTACGTGGTCAACGGCCTGTCGGACGACCTCACCGTGGTCGACGTGAAGGCCGCACGGGCCTTGAAGAGCGTGCCCGTCGGGCGCGTGCCCCACACCGTGGTGCTGTACTGATGCGCGCCGCCTTTCACCGAAGCCTGATCGCCACGGCACTGGCCCTGGCCGCCACGGCCAGCCAGGCCGCCGCCTGGAAGCTCACCCTGATCGAACAGGCCGACCCGCCGGCCTGGCAGCGACAACAGTTGGAACGCGCCTACCCGGGCCACAGCGGCGGCTCGCTCAAGGCCGCCATCGCCCTGGGCCTGGAAGACGCCCAGTTCGAAACCCAGGCCGCCCAGACCACGCTCAAGCTGCAGACCGAAGCCAGCCCCAGCCTGGAGGCCGCCCGCGAGGCCGCCCGCCAGGCCGAGAAGGCCGGCGCCCAGGCCCTGCTGCTCGACCTGCCGGCCGACTGGGTGCGCGCCGTGGCCGGCGCCGTCAAGCTGCCGGTGCTCAACCTCGGCGCGCGCGACCAGGCCCTGCGCGAGCGCGACTGCCTGCCCCAGCTGTTCCACCTGATCGCCAGCGAGCGCATGCGCGCCGACGCCCTGGCCCAGGCCCTGGCCAGCCGCAAGTGGGGCCAGGTGCTGCTGCTCAGCGGCAGCGCCCCGGACGACGCCGCACGCAGCCAGATCGCCCAGCAGGCCCTCCAGCGCTACGGCCTGAAGCTGGTGGCCCAGCGCCCCTTCAAGCTCTCCACCGACCCGCGCGAGCGCCAACTGGCCAACCCCTTGCTGCTCACCGGTGGCCTGGCCTACGACGTGGTCTGGGTGGTGGACAGCGAGGGCGAGTTCGCCCGCAGCCTGCCCTTCAACAGCGCCAGCCCACGCCCGGTGGTGGGCGATGGTGGCGTGGTGGCCCTGGAATGGCAGGCCCAGTACGAACGCTATGGCGCACCGCAACTGTCGCGCCGCTTCCAGAAGGCCACCGGGCGCGCCATGCAGGCCACCGACTGGGCAGGCTGGGTGGCCGGCCGGGCCCTGGCCAACGCCGCCCTCACGCAACGCCAGACCGACGCCCAGGCGCTGCGCCAGGCCCTGGGCTCGGTCAGCGTGGACGGCGCCAAGGGCGTGGCCCTGCAGTTCCGGCCCTGGGACCGGCAGCTGCGCCAGCCCCTGCTGCTCAGCGACGGCCAGGGTGTGCAGGCGCTGGCCCCGGCCGAGGGCGTGCTGCACCCGCGCAATGCGCTCGACACCCTGGGCGCCGACGAGCCCGAAAAGCTCTGCAAGGGGCAGCCATGAGCCTGTCGCTGCATCACCTGCTGCAGGCCATGCGCGCCATCGTCTGGCGCGAGCTGCTCAAGTTCTCGCGCCAGCGCGGGCGCCTGGCCTCGGCCCTGGTGCGGCCGCTGCTGTGGCTGGCGGTGTTTGCCGCGGGCTTTCGCAATGTGTTCGGGGTGGCCATCGTCGAGCCCTATTCCACCTACATCCCGTACGACGTCTACATCGCCCCCGGCCTGATCGGGATGGTGATGCTGTTCAACGGCATGCAGTCCTCGCTGGCCATGGTCTACGACCGCGAAATGGGCCTGATGCGCCTGCTGCTGGTGGCCCCGCTGCCCCGCTGGTGGGTGCTGGCCTGCAAGCTGGCCGCCACCGCCGTGCTGTCGCTGCTGCAGGCCCTGTGCTTTGTGCTGATCGCCTGGGCCCTGGGCACGCCGCTGCCGCTGTGGGGCCCGCAGCTGCCCGCCGTGCTGCTGGCCAGCAGCAGCGCCGCCCTGATGCTGGGTGCGCTGGGCCTGCTGCTGAGCGTGCACATCAAGCAGCTCGAGAACTTCGCCGGCACCATGAACTTCGTCATCTTCCCGATGTATTTCATGTCCACCGCGCTGTACCCGATGTGGAAGCTGCAGGAGTCGGGCGCCGAATGGGTGTACCAGGTGGCGCGCTTCAACCCCTTCACCCACGCCGTGGAGTGGATCCGCTTCGCCTTCTACGGCCAGGACGCGGGCGCCTCGCCCTGGGTGGTGCTGGGCACCGGCGCGCTGTGCTTTGTGCTGGCCTGCTGGGGCTACGACCCGCAGCGCGGCTTTGGCGCGCTCAGCAAGCGCGGGGGGGGCGCATGAGCCCGTGGCGCCCTCTGCGCCGCAGCCCGGCCCTGGCCGAGCCCCTGTGGCTCGAATGGCTGGCCCTGGGTGGCCTGCTGGTGTTCGGCACCTGGCTGCTCGGGGTGCGCGGCGTGTGGGCCCTGCTGCTGCATGCCGACCCCACCGGCCTGACCCTGGTCATCTTGGCGGTGTTCGCCTGCAGCACCGCCTGGTGCGGCAGCCGCGCCAAGGCCTTGCAGGCGCAGCGCCAGGCCCTGGAGGCCAGCCTGCGCCCCGGCAGCCCCGGCCAGGGCTGGGCCCATGACTACTGGCTGGCCTGCCGGCAACCCGGCGGCGATGCCGCCACCGCGCTGGAGGTGCTGCTGGAGCACAGCCATGGCCCGCATGGCACGGCCTGGTGGGTCAACGGCATCCAGCTCAAGCTGGGCCTGCTGGGCAAGGTGATCGGCTTTTGCATCCTGGCGCTGAACATCGGCCAGTTGCAAAGCCTGGACGCCAGCCAGTCCAGCGAGTTGCTCAAAAGCCTGACCACCGGCCTGGGCGTGGCCCTGCTGACCACCATGGTGGGGCTGGTGGCCAACATCCTGCTGGGTCTGCAGCTGACCCGGCTCGACCGCTACGCCGACAGGCTGGTGGCCGATTGCCAGCGCCACGGGCTGAGCCGCCACCCGCAGCATCACCAGGCGGGCGTGCCATGAGCCTGCGCCACCGGCGCCGCGCGCGCGAGCAAGAGGTCGACCCGTTCTACGACATGTTGTTCAACATGCTGATCGCCTTCGTGTTCTGCTTTCTGATCGCCTTGCTGGTCATGAACCCCAAGGCCCTGAAGGCCGGCGACATCCCCTCCAAGGCCGAGTACGTGATCACCGTGTCGTGGCCCGACCTGAACCCCAACGACCTCGACACCTGGGTGCAGGATCCGGGCGGCAAGCTGGTCTGGTTCCGCAACCGCGAGGCCGGCCTGATGCACCTGGACCGCGATGACCGCGGCATGTCCAACGACGTCATCACCGTCAATGGCCGCCAGGTGGTCAACCCGCTGAACCAGGAGGTGGTCACCCTGCGCGGCATCGCCCCGGGCGAGTACACGGTCAACCTGCAGTACTACGAAACCCGCAACGGCCAGCCGGTGGATGCGACGGTCTCGGTGCTCAAGGTCAACCCGCGCGCCGAGGTGGTGTTCTACGGCAGCCTGAAGCTCATGCGCCCCGGCGACGAGGTGACCGCCGTGCGCTTCACCCTGCTGCCCGACGGCAGCGTGGCCCACATCAACAACCTGCCCAAGACCCTGGTGGAACGCCTATGACCCTCGCCATCGAACTCGGCGCCGCCGTGCTGGCCCTGCTGTGCGCCCTGGCCCTGCTCTGGTCGCACTGGCCGGCCTGGCTCAAGGCCGCGCTGCTGCTGGGCGTGACCGTCTTCTACTTCTTCGCCCACGACGAGGTGAACAACATCGCCGGCTGGCCCAGCCCCCACCGCCTGCCCGAGCGCTTCCAGCTGCTGGCCGCCGCCATCGAGGAGCCCACCCAGCGCAACCCCGGTGCCCTGTACCTGTGGGTCAACGCGGTGGAGAACGGCCGCCCCCAGGCCCAGCCGCGCGCCTACCGCCTGCCCTACACCAAGGACCTGCATGCCTTGCTCAACGACTCGCTGAAAAAGGTGCGCGAAGGCGTGAGCCAACTCGGCACGCTGGAGCCGCAGCGCGGCCGCCCCGGTCTGTCGTGGCTGCGCCCGGGCAGCGACGAGCAGGTGGTGAAGCTGCGCGACATGCCCAAGCCGCAGTTGCCGGAGAAGTGAGCCATGTCGCTGCGCCTTGCCCCTGCCGTGCTGATCTGCTGCGCCCTGGCCCTGTCCGTGCTGGTGGCAGGCTGCGACCGCGCGCCCGCCAGCAGCGACTACTTTCCGCTGGCCAGCGGCCAGCACTGGACCTACACCGAGACCACCGAACGTGACAACGGCCAGCGCAGCCAACGCAGCCTGCGCCTGGACAACCTGGGCCAAGACCGCCTCGACGATGAGCCCGCCTGGCACCGCTACAGCGACGACGGCATGCACTACTGGCTGCGCAGCGACGACAGCGGCACCTACCGCGTGGCCAGCCGCTTCGAGCTCGACGAGTTCTACACGCCGGACGCCACCCGCCGCTACGTGCTCAAACAGCCCCTGAGCGTGGGCACCAGCTGGCAGGCCGACACCGCCCCCTACCTGCTGGAGCGGGCCCAGCAGTTTCCGCCCGAGATCCGTCACACCCACCCGGCCGTGCCCATGGTCTACCGCATCGAGGCCACCGACGAAGCCGTGGACACGGGGGCCGGCCGCTTCGAGCACTGCCTGCGCGTGCAGGGCGTGGCGGCCCTGCACCTCTATGTGGACGCCGCCACGGGCTGGAAAGACCTGCCCCTGATCACCCGCGAGTGGTACTGCCCCGGGGTGGGCCTGGTGCGCCTGAGCCGCGAAGAACACACCGCCTCCAGCTTTGTCACGGGCGGCACCCTCACCCTGGATCTGCAATCATGGCCCTGAGCCCCGCCCCCACCCGCGTCCCCACCCACGCCCCCTTCTCGCGCCGCCACGCCCTGCTGGCCGCCCTGAGCCCGCTGCTGGCCAGCCGGCCCGCCCAGGCCCAGCCCGGCAACCCCGGCGTGATCACGCTCTACGTGCCCTGGCCCGCCGGCGGCGCCACCGACGTCACGCTGCGCATGCTGGCCGAGCTGGCGGGCCAGCAACTGGGCCAGAAAATCATCATCGAGAACCGCCCCGGCGCCGGGGGCAGCCTGGCCATGCCCCTGCTGCAACAGGCCCCGGCCGACGGCAGCGTGCTGGCCCAGATGCCGCAGCCGGTGTTCCGCATCCCCTTTCTGCAGAAGGTGACCTGGGACCCGATCCGCGACACCACGCCCATCCTGCAGATCAGCGGGGTCACCTTCGGCATCCTGGTGGCCAGCAACAGCCCGCTGCGCCACCTGGGCGACCTGCTCGACTTTGCGCGCCAGCACCCGGGCGAACTCTCGGTGGCCACCAACGGCAACGGCACCACCCCCCATGTCGTGATGGAAGAGCTGCTGAGCGAGCAGGGCCTGCGCTACATCCACGTGCCCTACAAGGGCACGGCCGAGCAGATGCTGGCCGTGGCCGCCGGCCAGGTGATGGTGGGCGTCAATTCGAACGGCTTTGCCCCCTATGTGGACAGCGGGCGCCTGCGCCTGCTGGTCACCTTCAGCGAGGCCCGCACCCGGCGCTGGCCCCAGGTGCCCACGCTCAAAGAGCTGGGCTACCCCATCGTGGCCACCTCGCCCTACGGCCTGGTGGGGCCGCGCGGCATGGCGCCCGAGCTGGTGCAACGCCTGCACGCCGCCTTCAAGGCCGCGCTGTTCCACCCGCGCCACCTGGCCGAACTGGCCAAGTACGACCAGGAGCCCGCCTACCTGGGGCCGGCCGACTATGGCCGCTCCATGGCCCAGGCCTACGCCCTGGAGCGCCGCCAGGCCGAGCGCCAGGGCCTGATCGCGCCCAACGCCTGAGGAGCCACACCATGCCCAAGCACCTGCCCCCCGCCCCCCGCCCGCCCCGCTGGCAGCGCGACCTGCTGATCATGGGCGCCTGCGTGCTGCTGGGCTGGGCCGCCTCGGTGCAGGGCAACTGGTTCGAGCATTTCTCACGCTTTGCCCAACGCCATGAACGCTGGCAGCTCGACGAATGGCCCCTGGGCCTGCTGCTGCTGTCACTGGGCCTGGTGTGGTTTGCCGGGCGACGCCTGCGTGAGCTGCGCGCCATGCTGGCCGAGCGCGCCGCCGCCGAGCAGCGCATTGCCGAACTGCTGACCCACAACCAACACCTGGCGCGCCAGCTGATCCGCGTGCAGGAGGCCGAGCGGCGCAGCATCGCGCGCGAGCTGCACGACGAGTTCGGCCAGGGCTGCACCGCCATCCGCATCGAGGCCCGGCTGCTGAACCGGCCCGAGGCGCCAGAGGCCGTGCGCCAGGGCGCCCAGCGCATCGCCCGCAGTGCCGAGCACCTGTACGGCCTGGTGCGCGAGCTGCTGGTGCGCCTGCGCCCGCACAGCCTGGACAGTCTGGGCCTGGAAGCCGCCCTGCACGAGCTGTGCGAAGGCTGGGAGGCGCAGACCGGCGTGGCCTGCCGGCTGCACACCCAGCTGCCCGAGCAGCCCCTGGACGACGCCGTGGCCGTGACCCTGTTCCGCCTGGTGCAGGAGGGCCTGACCAACATCGCCCGCCACGCCGGTGCCGACGAGGCCTGCGTGACCCTGCAGGCGGCGCGCTGGCCCCACCAGCCCTTGCAGTTGCAGATCGAAGACAACGGCTGCGGCCTGCCCGGCGCGGCCAACGATGAAAGCGCGGCCCCGCCCCGAACGGGCTTCGGCCTGGCCGGCATGCGCGAACGCGTGGCGGCCCTGCAAGGCGAGTTGCAGTTCGACAGCGCGGCCACGGGCGGACTGCGCATCCACGTCACCCTGCCCGCGGAGCGCGCCGCATGATCCGCATCCTGCTCATCGACGACCACCCCGTGGTGCGCGCCGGCTACCGCCGCCTGCTGGAGCAGGAGAGCGATCTGAGCGTGGTGGCCGAGTGCGCCGACGCTGACAGCGGCTACGCCGCCTTTGTGCGCGAGCAGCCCGACCTCAGCATCACCGACCTCTCGCTGCCCGGCGCCAGCGGCCTGGACGCCCTGCGCCGCATGCGGGCCCGCCAGGCCGAGGCCTGCGTGCTGGTGTTCAGCATGCACGACTCGCCGCATGTGGTGCGGCGCGCCTTGCAGGAAGGGGCGCGTGGCTTTGTCAGCAAGAACGCCGAGCCCGAGAGCCTGATCGCCGCCGTGCGCGCCCTGCGCCAGGGCCAGCGCTACCTGAGCCCCGACCTGCCGCCCAGCCTGCTGCGCGAGGCCGCGCCCTGCGACGACCAGCTGGCCAGCCTGAGCCCGCGCGAGTTCAGCGTGTTCCGCCTGCTGGCCGAAGGGCGCAGCGCCGCCGAATGCGCCGAGCTGCTCAAGCTCAGCCCCAAGACGGTGGCCAATGTGCAGACCCTGGTGAAGGAGAAGCTGCAGGTCAGCACCTCGGCCGCGCTGGTGCACCTGGCACTGCAGCAGGGCCTGATCTCTGGCGCCATGACGGCCAGCGCCATCTGAGCCCGGGCCGAGGGGCAGCGCGGGAATTTTTCCCTGGGCCGTGAGAGCGCACGGCGCTAACTTTCAGCCCTGGAGACAAGCCGCCTGGCGCCCGCCGTTTTTCAAGAGGCGAGCGACCCAGGCCCCACAACAAAGAGAACCGCCGTGAACACCCTGCGCCTGCCCCAACGCCCCTTTCAAGCCTCCCGCCCCCTGCGCCTGCGTGTGCTGACTTCGGCCCTGTGCGCCCTGGGCTTTCAATCGCTGGCCTGGGCCGCCGACACCCTGGAGGTGGCCCAGCTGAGCACCGTCAACGTGGTGGGCAGCACGCCCATCGATGGCATCGGCGTGCCGCTGGCGCAGGTGCCGGCCAATGCCCAGAAGATCACAGGCCAGGAGGCCGAGGCCCAGGGCGTGAGCAACCTGGCCGAGCTGCTCAACAACAACCTGGGCTCGGTCAGCGTGAGCAATGGCAGCGGCAGCCCCTACCAGAACGATGTGAACTACCGCGGCTTCCAGGCCTCGTCCCTGCTGGGCGCACCGGTGGGCCTGTCGGTCTACTTCGACGGCGTGCGCATGAACGAGCCCTTCGGCTCCATCGTCAACTGGGACCTGATCCCCGTGAACGCCATCGCGGGCGTGGATGTGCTGCCGGGCTCCAACCCGCTGTTCGGGCTCAACACCCTGGGCGGGGCCCTGGTGGTCAACACCAAGAACGGCCAGGACAACGCCGGCACCTCGATCACCGCCCAGGGCGGCTCGTTCCAGCGCAAAGCCTTGCGCTTCGAGACCGGCTGGGCCGATGCGGCGCTGGGCACCGACCACTTCATCGCCGGCAACTGGGACCAGCAGGCCGGCTTTCGCAGCCACTCGAGCTCCGAGGTGCGCCAGCTGTTCGGCAAGACCCGCTGGCAGGGCAACGGCGGCAAAACGCGGCTGGAGTTGTCGCTGACCGCGGCCGACACCGTGCTCAACGGCACCCAGGCCCTGCCCATGGACATGATGGCCAACCCCAGCGCCGCCTACACCTGGCCCGACAGCACGGCCAACCAGCTGTTCATGGCCAAGCTCAAAGGCAGCCACTGGCTCAGTGATGAGCAGCAGATCAGCGGCCAGTTCTACCTGCGTCAGGGGCGCAGCCGCAACGTGAACAGCAATGCCGAGCTCGACGACGGCTGCCTCAACGACGATGGCAGCCTGGCCCTGTCGGGAGGCAGCCCCAAATGCGGCAACAAGGCCCCCCACGGCACGGCCACCAATGCCGTCACCTCGGCCGCCGCCCAGGGCTTGGGCTTTGCCCGCTGGACCAGCAGCATCAACACCAGCGTGGTCGAATCGCTGACGCGGCAGCAGGGCTGGGGCAGCAGCGTGCAGTGGTCCGACTTCCAGCAACGCCTGGGGCGCGACAACACCCTGCAGATCGGTGCCAGCTGGGACAGCGCGCGCATCACCTACGACCAGACCCGCACCCTGGCCCGCCTGGTCGACTACCAGACCGTGCAGGCCCCCAACCAGAGCTATGGCTTCACCGCCGACGGCAAGGCCCCCTCGGCCAGCAACCCCTTGAGCTTCAGCGGCTCCAATGTGCTGGGTTCGGTGAACCTGGTCTCCACCACCCACCAGTTCAGCACCTACCTGAGCAACACCTGGCAGGCCAGCGAGCGCCTGAGCCTGACGGCCGCCGGCAGCTTCAATGCCACCATCCTCAACCAGAGCGGCACCAGCAACCAGTACCTCAACGACGACGGCGGCTACAGCTGGACCGACACGGTCAGTGGCGTCAGCTACTACAACCCCGCCTACCTCGGCGCCTACCCATACTCGAACACCACCGCCAGTGGCGCCAAGCCCTCGGCCAATGGCATCCCGGCCGGAGCGGTGGCCGGGCCCGAGTCGCACAGCCTGAATGGCAAGCACCACTACCAGCGCTTCAACCCCTCGTTCGGCTTCAACTACCCGCTGGACCGCAGCACCGGGGTGTTCGGCCAGTACAGCGAAGCCATGCGGGCGCCCACCTCGATCGAGCTGTCCTGCGCCGACCCCAAGAGCCCCTGCGCCCTGCCCACCGGCTTCAATGGCGACCCCGACCTCAAGCCCGTGGTGGCCAAGACGGTCGAGTTCGGCGCCCGCGGCCGCCTGGGCGAATCCAGCCGCTGGAACGCCGCTGTCTATGACACCCGGCTGAGCAACGACATCCAGTTCATCGCCACCTCCTCTTCGCTGGGCTACTTTGCCAACGTGGGCAACACCGAACGCCGCGGGCTGGAGCTGGGCGCCCAGACCCGCTTCAAGGACCTGACGCTGGCGGCCGACTACGGCCTGGTCGATGCCCGCTACCGCACCCCCTTCACCACGGCCAGCGGCCAGAACGTGGTCAGCGGCAACCGGATCCCGGGCATCGCCCGCCAGACCCTGAAGCTGCGCGCCAGCTACCAGGCCAGCGCCAGCCTGGTGCTGGGCAGCCAACTGATCCTGGCGGCCTCGCAGATCGCCCACGGCAACGAAAGCAACCAGACCCCGGGCGGCACGGTACCAGGCTACGGCGTGCTCAACCTCGACGCCCACTGGCGCCTCAGCCCGGAGCTGCAACTCAACGCCCACCTGAGCAATGCCCTGAACAAGACCTATGCCACCTACGGCATGTCGGGCCTGCGCAGCGTCTACACCCTGGCCAGCCAGCAGTTCATCACCCCGGCCGCGCCGCGCGCCCTGTGGGTCAGCTTGACGTATACCTTCGGGGGGCGCGCCACGAACTGAGGGGCCTGGGCGCAGTCGAAAAGGCCGCCGTCGCGGCCCGACGAGCATGCCGTCGATGGGGCCGGTTCAGCTCAGGCTCACACCTGCACCAGACCCGGCGTGGCCTGCCAGCGGCCCGACTTGTCGACCACCAGCACATCCACCGCCCATTGCGGGGCCAGTTGCAGGGCGCCCTCGAAGCCGGCCACGAACATCACCTTGGTCAGGGCATCGGCCAGCGCGCACGTGGACGCGGCCACGGTGACGGCGGCCAGCCCGGTGGGGGAGTAGCCGGTGTGCGGATCGAAGATGTGGTGATGCCGGCGGTCAGCGCTGAAGGTGGTCTGGTTGTCGGCCGAGGTGGCGATGCAGCGCCCACCCAGGGCCAGCCGGGTCAGCATGGCGCTTTCGTCGCGCGGGTTGGCAATGCCCAGCACCCAGCCGCGCTGCGCATTGGGCCGGCCCAGGGCGGCCCATTCGCCGGTGTTGATCAGGGCATGCTCGATGCCGTGCTCGCGCAAGGTGGCGCGCACCCGGTCGGCCGCGTAGCCCTGGGCAATGCCGTTGAGGGTGACGGCCATGCCCGGCACGCCCAGGCTGATCTGCTGCGGGTCCAGCTGCAGTTGACGCCAGTCGACCTTGGCACGCGCCTCCGACACGGCCTGGGCGCTGGGCAACTGCCCCTCTCGGCCGGCCGACTCGAAGGCCTCCCACAGGGGCTGCACCGTCACATCGAAACTGCCCTGGCTGCGTGCCGACACCTGCTGCGCCAACTGCAGCACCTGCAGCAGGTCGGCATCGGGCTGGCGCAGCCGCCCGTGGCGGTTCAGGCGGCGCAAGGCACTGTCGGGCAGGAACAGGCTCATCTGCGACTCGATGTGGTGCAGCGTGGCCACCGCCGCGTCCAGCGCCGCGTCGGCCTGCTCGCCGTCGCGGTGGGCCACCCGCAAGGACAGCACGGTGCCCAAGGCCACCATGGAACGGTCTCGCCAGACCAGGCCCTCCAGCGCCAGATCGCTGGCAAAGCGGCGCGGCGCCCGCCGCTCGGCGCCAAAGGCCCGGCCCAGCATGCCGGTGGCCCCCAGCCCCAGGCTGGTCTGCAAGAAAACGCGCTTGTTCATGTTGTCTCCTCCTGAATCGACATCGGCTGCAAAGGGATCACGCGGATCACGCGGGCGCGGCCCGATTGGCGTTGCTGCTGGATGCGGGGCACGCACAAGCTGTCGCTCTCATAGATCACCACGCAGTCCAGGCACTGAAAGCACTCGTCGTAGTCCACCCGGCCGCTGCGCTCGATGGCCTGGTAGGCGCAATCGCTGCGGCAGCGCTGGCAGGGTTGGCCGCACTCGCTGCGCCGCGCGATCCAGTCGAAGCGGCGCAGCCGCCCGAGCCAGACCATGCCCGCCCCCAGCGGGCACAGGTAGCGGCAATAGCCCTTGTAGAAAAAGGCGCTGAAGCCCACCAGCGCCAATGCCCGCAGCACATAAGGCCAGGCCCGCACGAAGTTGAGCGTGATGCTGGTCTTGAAGGGCTCGACCTCGACCAGGCGATCGGTCCAGGTCACCGACAGGCAGGCGCTCAGCAGGATGACGATCAGCACGACGTGCTTGACGCGCTTGAGCCGGGCGTCCCAGCGCTCGGGCACCTTGCGCGCCCGCAGGCCCAGGCGCCGCGCCAGCTGGCTGCTCAGGTCCTGCAGGGCGCCGAAGGGGCACAGCCAGCCGCAGAAGGTGCCGCGCCCCCACAGCACAAAGCTCAGCGCCACAAAGGCCCACAGCGACACGGTCATGGGGTCGTACAGGAAGAAGTCCAGGCTGCGCCGCGCCAGCAGCGCCTGCAGCAGGGCCGTCAGGTTGACGACGGACAGCTGCCCCTGGGCAAACCAGCCGATGAAGCCCAGGGTGAACAGCAGGTAGCCGTTGCGAAACCAGCGCAGGCGCTGCGGGTGCCGGCTCAGGCGCTCGGGGCGGCTCAGCACCACCGCCAGCACCGCCAGGGCCAGCACCAGCACGGCCAGCTCCCAGGCGCGGCTGATCCAGATGCTGTGCCAGGTCTTGCTGTCGCTGGCCCCGGCCTCCACGTAGGCCTCGGGCAGGCGCACGGAGAAGTCGAAGCTGCGCCGCACCTTCTCGGGGTAGATGGCGCCCTTGCTGCGCGTGACCTGCAGGCCGAAATCGAGCGGCTGGGCCGGGTCCAGCCCGGCCGCACCGATGACGCGGAACACCCGCCACTCCGCGCCCTTCAAGGCCTCAGGCAGGTGCAGGGGCTGCTTCAGGTCGGTGTCGAGGTCGCGCATCTCCAGCGGCAGCTTCTGCTGCTGCAGGGTCAGGCGATCGGGCACGGCACCGCGCACAAAGTCGTCACCCAGCATCGAATAGCGCCCCTCGGCCAGCAGCAGCAAGGCGTGGTCGCCGGGCTCGATGCTGCGGTTCAGGGCCTCCCAGTCGGCCGGGCTCAGCAGGTTGCGCCCCACGGCCGGCACACTGAGCCAGGCAAAGTGCAGGTCGACAAAGCGTTCCTCGGGGCGGGCCAGGGCCTGGGCATCCTGGCCCTCACCCACGGTGCCGGCAAAAGCCTGCTCGATGTCGCGGTTGAGAAAGCGCCGGCTCACCACCAGCCCCGCCTTCTGCAGGCCAGCCCAGTCCAGCGGCTGGAACACGCCGGGGCGGATGTGGGCGATCAGATCGGGGTCGCGCCCCTCGCCAAAGCCGAGACGGGCACGCGCCACCTTCAGCGAGGCCGACAGCAACGACTGGTTGAGGATGCGCACCGAGGCCGTGGCCTTGGCCACCCCGTCGATGCTGACGTTGCTGCCCGAGCGATCACCCCGGCCCTGCGGCGCACCGATGCGGATGTTCTGCGTCAGCGACAGGCCCTTGTACTGCTCGACGAAGGCATGCATGGGCGCCTCGCCCAGGCCGTCGAGAAACACCGGCTCGTGCTGCGACAGCACACGCACATCCATGAAACGGCCCTTGGCATCGAGCAGCACCAGCAGGTTGAAGGGCGTGCCCGAGAACCCGGGCAGGGGCGCCAGGTCGATCGACTCGAAGGCATAGGCCACCACCGGGGTCGCGGTGGCGTCTTGCTTGAGGATGGGCCAGACCGGCAGGTCGCTCGCCTTCTCACCCACGATGAGGGGCGAGGGAAAGGCCTTCTCCATCGCGGCGCGGTCCATCACGCCGGCCTGGGCCAGGCTGGCCAGGGCCCACAGCAACAGGCTGGCAAGCCAGGGCCACAGCCCCCTCCAGGCAACAGGGTTGCGGGTTTTCACGGAGCGCGACAGACCCGCCACGGCGGCTGTGACACGCGGACGACTGCAACAGTCGCGACAAGGCCATCGATTCATTCTGGTACAGCTCTCCGGGTATTCACGGAGCCCTGGAGGGGCTCTTTGTCATGCTGCACCGCACCCTGCCGGCGTCTCTGCAGGTCCACACCGAACCTGGCCGCCCCCCAAGGGGCCACCCCTCTGAAAATCCCGTTCTGCAAGGGAAAAAATCCCGCATTCCGAGGCCTGGTCACGATCAGCAATCGCGGTTTTCAATGCAGGTTTCGGGCCCGCACCCCCCGGGTTTCCACGGAGCCGAAAGCGCCGCTCGCCGAGCGTGAAAGGACTGGTACGCATATTGCGGAGAAGGCCGCCGGGTACATGTCGTTTCACCCAGGATGAGTACAACGAGGAGATCAAGATGAAACTGAAATTGTTGGCCGCTTTGATGGCCGTGGGCATGGGCGTCGGCAACCAGGCAGCACATGCCGTGGTGACGCAGGAGATGGTGGACAACGCCGCCGGCGACACCAAGGAGGTGTTGACCTGGGGCATGGGCAACGAGGGCCAGCGCTACTCGCCGCTCAAGCAGGTGAACACCGACACGGTGAAGCGCCTGGTGCCGGCGTGGAGCTTCTCCTTTGGCGGCGAGAAGCAGCGCGGCCAGGAGTCACAGCCGGTGATCCACAACGGCAAAATGTTTGTCACGGCCTCTTACTCGCGCATCTACGCACTGGATGCCGCCACCGGCCAGAAGCTCTGGAAGTACGAGCACCGCCTGCCCGAAGGCATCATGCCCTGCTGCGACGTGGTCAACCGCGGCGCCGCCCTGTTCGACAACCTGGTGATCTTCGCCACGCTGGACGCCCAGCTGGTGGCCCTGAACCAGGACAACGGCGAAGTGGTCTGGAAGGAAAAGATCGACGACTACCGCGCCGGCTACTCGGCCACGGCCGCCCCCATCGTGGCCAACGGCCTGCTGCTGACCGGTGTGTCGGGCGGTGAGTTCGGCGTGGTGGGCCGCGTCGAAGCGCGCGATGCCAAGACCGGCCGCCTGGTCTGGACCCGCCCCACGGTGGAAGGCCACATGGGCTACACCTACGACAAGGACGGCAAGGCCACCGAAAACGGCATCTCGGGCGAGACCAACAAGAGCTGGCCTGGCGACCTCTGGAAAACCGGCGGCGCAGCCACCTGGCTGGGCGGCACTTACGACAAGCGCACCGGCCTGGCCTACTTCGGCGCTGGCAACCCCGCGCCCTGGAACAGCCACCTGCGCAAGGGTGACAACCTGTTCTCCAGCTCCACCGTGGCCATCGACGTGAAGACCGGCCAGATCAAGTGGCACTACCAGAACACGCCGAATGATTCCTGGGATTTCGACGGGGTGAATGAATTCATCACCTTCGACATGGACGGCAAGCGCGTGGGCGGCAAGGCCGACCGCAACGGCTACTTCTATGTGAACGACGCCACCACCGGCAAGCTGATCAACGCGTTCCCCTTCGTGCGCAAGACCACCTGGGCCAATGGCATCGATCTGAAGACCGGCCGCCCGAACTTCGTGCCAGAAAACCGCCCGGGCGACCCGACCGCCGGCGCCGACGGCAAGAAGGGCAGCGCCGTGTTCGCCGCCCCCGGCTTCCTGGGCGGCAAGAACCAGATGCCCATGGCCTACAGCCCGGACACCAAGATGTTCTACGTGCCCGCCAACGAATGGGGCATGGAGATCTGGAACGAGCCCATCGCCTACAAGAAGGGCGCGGCCTACCTGGGTGCCGGCTTCACCATCAAGCCCCTCAACGAGGACTACATCGGCGCGCTGCGCGCGGTGGACCCGAAGAGCGGCAAGATCATGTGGGAAGTCAAGAACAACGCCCCGCTGTGGGGTGGCGTGATGACCACCGCCGGCAACCTGGTGTTCTGGGGCACGCCGGAGGGCTTCCTGAAGGCCGCCGATGCCAAGACCGGCAAGGTGGTGTGGCAGTTCCAGACCGGCTCGGGCGTGGTGGCCCCCCCGGTCACCTGGCAGAAGGACGGCCAGCAGTTTGTGGCCGTGGTCTCGGGCTGGGGTGGTGCGGTGCCGCTGTGGGGCGGCGACGTGGCCAAGCGCGTGAACTTCCTGGAGCAAGGCGGCAGCGTGTGGGTGTTCAAGCTGGCTGACACCAAGTAAGCCGGGCTGCCAAGCCTGTGCCACCCGCGCCGCGGCGGGCCCCGATCTCCGGGGCCCGCCGCGGCGTTTTTCATCGCCGGGCCGCCCCAAGATGAAAAAACCCCCATGGGGGGCAGCGACCACGCGCAGCGAGGGAGTGTGGGGGGGGCATTTTCCATGGGCACACAGGCGGGTCATCAGCACTCCGACTCAGAACTTCAGCACGGCCTTCACGCCCATCACCCAGTTGCGCCCCGGGGCCGGTTCGTAGAACTGGCTGTTGGCCTGGTTGACGATGAGCGAGCCCACGTAGGGCCGGTCGGCCAGGTTGTCGACCCGCAGGAACTCGGTGAGCTGCCAGGCCCCCACTTGCTGGCGTGCCACCACGCGCGCATTGAGCACGCCGTAGCCGCCCGCGAACGCGGTGTTGGCATCGGAGGCCGCCATGTTGCCCACCAGGCGGGCCTCGACGCCGGCCTCCCAGGCCCGGTCGGCCTTTTGCCAGACCAGTTCGGTGAACAGGCTGCGCGCGGGCACGCCGGGCAGACGCCGGCCGGCGGCGATCAGCACCGGGGTGGCCGCGGCGTAGCTGGTGTAGGCCTGGTCGACCGTGGCGCTCAAAAAGCTCAGCGCCGTGTTGGAGCGCAGCTGCCACGGCAGCTCGGCCGCCAGGCTGAGCTCGAAGCCCTGTCGGCGGGTGCGCGGCGCGTTCATGAAGGCGGTGCGGCCACTGTTGCTGGCTGCGATCACGATGTCGTTGCTGGTCTTGGACGAGAACAGCGCGGCCTGCCCGCGCACGCCCTGGGCCAGCTCGGTCTTCAGGCCCAGTTCGATCTGATGCGTGCTGGCCGCCTGCAGGCTGAAGTTGCCGGTGTTGGCCACGCTGCTGTTGATCAGTGCGGCCGGGGTGTAGGCCAGCTGGTTCAACGTGGGGGTGTCAAAGCCGCTGCCATACGACACATAGACGTTGGTGTCGTCGCGCAGGTAGTGCTGCCACGACAGCATGCCGGTGGTGGCGCGGAAGCGGCTCAGGCCGGTGCCGGGCTGCTTGTTGTTGCTTTGCGAACCCAGCTCGGTGCTGGAGTGGCGCAGGCCGGCGCTCACGGTGTCGCGCTCGCCCAGGCGCAGTTCGGCCTGCAGGTAGGTGTCGAGGTTGCTGGCGTACTGGCTCAGGTCCTGGTTGCTGGCCGTGCTGGGCTGGGCCTGGCCGGCCACGTTGTTGGCGGTCAGGCGGCGGTCATTGTTGCGGTTGCTGTCCAGGCCGGCCACCCACTGCAGCGGCAGGCCGGCCAGCGTGGTCTTCTGCTGCCAGTGCAGGTCCAGCCCATAGAAGGTGCGGGCCAGGTTGATCACGCCGTTGGTGGCCGGCGTGGCCCCCGTGAGCGCCGAGCCGGCGAGAAACTGCTGCGTCTTGCGCTCGCCGTAGTAGGGCGAGATCACCAGGCTGTTGCTGGCATCGAAGGCGTGGGTGAGCACCATGCCGCCCTGGGTCTGGCGCATCGTCTTGCGGGTGTCGTAGGCCAGGGCAAAGTTGCCGGGCTGGGTGCGGTTCTGCCGCAGCTGGGTGGCGGTCAGGCCCAGCGGGTCTTGCGCGCTCAGGTCAACCTGGTTGGCCACCAGCTGCACCTGGGTGCCGGTGGGGAGCGTGAAGCCCAGCTTGGCATTGGTGTTGTCGCGCGTGGCCGCGCTGTGCTGGCGGTAGCCGGTGCTTTCGAGCTTGCCGGTGTTGAGCACGTAGTTGATGCCGCCCTGCTCGCCCGTGGCCTTGAGGCCGTACTTGCGCAGGCCGTAGGAGCCGGTTTCAAAGTAGGGCGTGAGCTGCAGGCCGGGCTGGCCTTTTTCGGTGAAGACGCTGATCACGCCGCCCGAGGCATTGCCATACAGCACCGAGAACGGCCCGCGCAAAACCTCGATGTGGTCGGCCGAGGCCAGGTCGATGTGCGAGATCTGGCCCTGGCCGTCGGCCACGGTGCCGGGGATGCCGTCCACCAGGATGCGCAGGCCGCGCGCGCCGAAGGTGGAGTTGGCGCCAAAGCCGCGTGAGGAGATCTGCAGATCCTGCGCGTAGTTCTGGCGGTTGAGCGCGTACAGGCCCGGCACCCGCACCAAAGACTCCGACAGGTTGGCCTGGGCCTGGCCCTCCTGGATCTGATCGCGCGACACCAGGTTGACCGAGGCCGCGGTGTCCATGATCTTCTGCTCGGCGCGGCTGGCCGAGACCACCACATCGGACAGGCTTTGCGCGGCAGCGCCACCCGCCAGCAGGCAGCAGCACAGAGCGGCACCGGCCGTGGCCGTGCAACGAAATCGGGAGGGCAACAGAAGATGAGGGGGCGGGCAAAAAGAGGACATGGGCAGGTTCAACAATCGGTGAAGGCCATGCAGCGGAGACAGCCCGCTGCTTGGGAACCCAGTGTGCGCAATCGGCGCCCCCGACGCCATCGGTGGGATCTGTATTTGGGGCTCATGATTTTCATGAAATGGCCGCCGCTACGGGCAAACCCGAGTGCCCATGGGCGCTAGCATCAGCGATATGCCGAACCCCGCCCCCTGCCCCACCCGGAGCGCGCCCCCATGAGCCTGCGCCTGCAAGTGAACCTGATCATCACCGTGCTGCTGGGTCTGATGGCTTCGCTGCTGGTGGGCCTGCAGATCGACAACACCCGGCGCAGCGTGCGCGACGAGGTGGAGGGCGCCAACGTGGTGGCCAGCCAGTTGCTGGGCCGGGTGAACTGGGTATATGGCTATGGCGGCCTGGACGGCATGCGCGAGTTCCTCAATGGCGTGGGCCGGGTGCGCGCCAACGACATCCAGCTGTTTGATGCGCTGGGCCAGCAGCTGTACCGTTCGCCCCCCTCGCCCTACAAGCCCGGGCGCGAGGCCCCGGGCTGGTACACCCGGCTGGTGTCGCCGCCCCTGGCCCCGCGTGAGATTGCCCTGCCCAGCGGCCGCATCGTGCTGTATGCCGACCCTTCTCGCGCGGTGCTCGACGGCTGGGACGACCTGCTGCCCACGCTGGGCGGGGTGCTGGCCGGCTTTGCCCTGGCCAATGCCGCGGTGTGGGCCCTGATGGGGCGCGCCCTGAAGCCGCTGCAACAGGTGGCCGAGGGCCTGCGCGCCATGGAGGGCGGGCACTACGCGATCCGCCTGCCCGAGCGCGGCGGGCACGAGCCGCGCCTGGTGGCCCAGGCCTTCAACCGCATGGCCCAGGCGGTGCAGGACAAGGCCGAGGCCCAACGCGCCGCCCAGGAGGCCCGCCAGGCCCTGGCCGAGAGCCGCGAACTGGCGCAGCTGGTGCATGCCCGCATCGAAGAAGAGCGCGGCGCCATCGCCCGCGAGCTGCACGACGAACTGGGCCAGCAGATCACGGCCATCAAGAGCGCAGGCCTGACCATCCAGCGCCGCATCGGCCCCGGCGACCCGGCACTGAACCAGTCGGCCCAACTGGTGCTGAGCTGCGCCGACCACATCTACGAAGGCATGCACCGGCTGGTGGCCCGCCTGCGGCCCTTGGCACTGGAGCCCTTCGGCCTCAGTGACGCCTTGCAAGACCTGCTGGGCGACTGGCGCCTGAGCCACCCGCAGATCCCGCTGTCGCTGCGCCTGGAGGGGCCGTTGGACAGCCTGGACGAAGCCAGCGCCAGCGCCGTGTACCGCATCGTGCAGGAGGCCGTGACCAACGCGCAGCGCCACGCCCAGGCCCGGCACATCGAGGTGGCGGTGACGGTGCAGGCACAAAGCGTGCTGCTGTGGGTGGCCGACGACGGGCAGGGGCAGCTGGACGCCCTGCACGCGCCGCGCCACTACGGCGTGGCCGGCATGCGCGAACGCGCCCAGGCCCTGGGCGGCGAGCTGGTGTTTGAACAACGCCCCACGGGCGGCCTGGCCTTGCGCGCCCGGCTGCCCCGCGCGGGCCTGAAGGGAGATGGCGCGTGAGGGTGATGCTGGTGGATGACCACGCCGTGGTCCGCATGGGATTCAAGCTGCTGCTGCAGGCCGAGCCCGACATCGAGGTGGTGGCCGAGGCCGACAGCGGCGAGGCCGCCTGCCAGGGCGTGGCCGCCGCTGCGCCTGATGTGGTGGTGATGGACCTGTCCATGGCCGGCATGGGGGGGCTGGAAGCCATCAAGCGGCTGCTGGCGCACCAGCCGCAGCTGCGCATCCTGGCGCTGTCGGCCCATGAGGACACCAGCCACCCGCGCCGCGCCCTGCAGGCCGGGGCCCTGGGCTACCTGTCCAAACGCAGCGCGCCCGAGGCCCTGATCGACGCCTTGCGCAGCATCGCCCGCGGCCAGCGCTACCTGGACGCCGCCATCGCCCAGCGCATGGCCATGCAGGACCTGGACGGTGGACCGCAAGGGCCGCTGGGCCCCTTGGGCCAGCTGTCGGCCCGCGAGTTCGAGGTCTTCATGCAGCTGGCGCATGGCCAGTCGGTGGCCCAGATCTCGGAGGCCCTGAAGCTCAGCGCCTCCACCGTGGGCACCCACCTCTACAACGTGAAACAGAAGCTGGGCCTGAGCAACCAGGCCGAAATGACCCTGCTGGCCCTGCGCCATGGGCTGATCGACGTGGGCAGCTGAGCCACACCACCGGCAGGCCCCAGGGAAAGCCCCTGCCCCGCTGCTCCAGCCTGACACACCGCGAACAGGCCACCACCGGCCCAAGATACACATCACGACACATCAAGGGGCAAATCTGTCACAGAGGGGGTGCGAAGTACCGCCAGCAGGGCCAGACACCCGGCCTGTCGGGCCTGGCACGCCTGTTGCAAAAAGCACGGCATTCCCACAACAGGGACGCCGCCGGCATTCCCACCCCAGACAGGAGACACCCATGACCGCATCCAGCAACCGCCGCCAGTTCATCTGCCACCTCGCCGTGGCCGGCACCGCCCTCGCCAGCAGCGCCGCCCAGGCCCAGGCGGGCGCCCATGTGGACGAAGCCAGCGACCAGGCCATGGCCTTGGGCTACAAGCACGACACCAAGCACGTGGACGCCAAGAAATACGCCCAGCACACCGCGCAGCAGCGCTGCCACAACTGCTCGTTCTACCAGGGCAAGCCCACCGATGAATGGGGTGGCTGCGCCATGTTCGGGCGCAAGCACGTGGCCGGCAACGGCTGGTGCTCGGCCTGGAACAAGGCGCCGGGCTGAAGCACCTGGGTGACGCGGGCGTCGGGGTCTGACGCCTGGCAGGGCGACCCGAGGCGGCCTACCATGGCGGCCACACCCGAGGAGACCCATCATGCCCAGCGTCCGCTTTGAAGCCGCCGACCCGATCTGCACCATCACCCTGGACCGCCCGGACAAGCGCAACGCCGTCGACGGCGTGGTGGCCGCCGAGTTGCGCGACGCCTTTGAATGCTTTGAGGCCGATCCCGCGTTGCGGGTGGCGGTGCTGACGGGTGCTGGCGGCCATTTTTGCGCCGGGGCCGATCTGGCCGCTGTGAGCGACCCGGCCCGACGCAACGAGCTCGACCCCGAAGGCGGGGGCAGCGGACCCATGGGCCCCACCCGCATGGCGCTGAGCAAGCCGCTGATTGCCGCGATCCAGGGCTATGCCGTGGCCGGCGGGCTGGAGCTGGCCTTGCTGGCCGATCTGCGCGTGGCCGATGAAGAGGCCACGCTGGGCGTGTTCTGCCGGCGCTGGGGCGTGCCCCTGATCGATGGCGGCACCGTGCGCCTGCCCCGCCTTGTGGGCATGGGCCGGGCGCTGGACCTGATCCTGACCGGGCGCCCCGTCAGCGCGGCCGAGGCCCTGGCGATGGGACTGGTGAACCGCGTCACGCCGCCCGGCCAGGCCCTGGCCGTGGCGCAGGCGCTGGCGCGAGAGATCGCGGCCTTTCCGCAGCAATGCATGCTGACCGACCGGCATTCGACCTACGCACAATGGGACCTGCCACTGGACGAGGCGCTGCGCCAGGAAGGCCGCCTGGGCGTGCCCCTGGTGGCCGCCGAGGGCGAAGCCGGCGCGGCCCGGTTTGCGCAGGGGGCGGGGCGACACGGGCGCTTTCAGGATTGAGCGCCTTTTCAACGCTTGGGCGTTGACACCCAGTTCTCCAGCGCCAACGCAGGCACACGCTCGAACTCCGACGTGTTGTTCGTCACCAGCACCAGGCCTTCACTGCGTGCATGGCCTGCAATGTGCAAATCGTTCACGCCGATGGGCTGGCCGAGTTTCTCCAGCGCAGCACGGATGGCGCCGTAATGCTGCGCGGCCCTGGCGCCATAAGGCAGGACTTCCAAACGGCTGCAAAAATCTTCGACAGCGGACAGGTTCTCACTCACCCGGCTGCTCTTTTCCGCACCGTGCAAGAGCTCGGCCAAGGTGATGGAAGAGATGGCCATGCGACCTGCATTGGCATTGAATGTTGACAACGCCTCGACAGGGCGTCGCTTCAGCACGTAGATGACGATGTTGGTGTCCAGCAGGTAACGCAACATCAGAGCTCTTCCCGGGCTGCCTGCTGCTGACTTGCACGTTCTGGCAAGAAGTCGTCACTCACGGAAGGACCGCCGAGAAAAAAGCTGTCCCAGGATTGACCCAGGGGGGCAATGATGCGCTCGTTGCCTCTGGCTCGTATCACGACCTTGTGAACACCCTCGGGCAGGCGCACCTCCAAGGGCAGGCGAACCGCCTGGGTGCGGTTGTTGATGAACACGGTGCCGATGGACATACATGCCTCCTCAAGATCGTATATAGCAATTGTATAGCGCACCTGGATTCCACACGATTAAGCGCGCGCGCCACCCCACAGCACGGCCGCGCCCCCAGGATGCCCAGCAGCGGCCGCCCCCCCGCCGCGAAGACCTCACCAGGTGTCCACAAACCGCCCCGGCTGGTGTGGCTGCTGGGTGGCCGAGGCCAGGCCGCGCAGCAGCCAGCTGCGGGTGTCGGCCGGGTCGATCACGGCATCGATCTCCAGCGTGGCGGCCATGTTCATGGCTTCGCCGTTGGCGTACTGCTGATCGACCAGGCGCTTGAACAGCGCTTCGCGCTCCGGCCCGGCGGGCGCCGCCTCCAGCTCTTTGCGGAAGCCCAGGCGCACGGCCCCTTCCAGGCCCATGGCGCCGAACTCGCCCGTGGGCCAGGCGACAGTGAACACCGGCGCATCAAAGCCGCCCGCGGTCATGGCCTGGGCGCCCAGGCCGTAGCCCTTGCGCAGCACCACGGCAAAAAAGGGCACGCTGAGGTGGGCGGCCACCACGAACAGGCGGCACACATGGCGCACCTGGGCCTGGGCCTCGATGTCGGGGCCGACCATGAAGCCCGGGGTGTCGGTGAGCGAGACGATGGGCAGGCCGTGCGCATTGCACAGTTGCATGAAGCGGGCCGCCTTGTCGGCCGCCTCGACATCGATGGCGCCGCCCAGGTGCTTCGGGTTGTTGGCGATCAGGCCCACGGCCCGGCCCTCGATGCGCGCCAGCGCCGTCACCATGCCGGCGCCAAAGCCCGCGCGCAGCTCCAGCAGCGAGCCCTCGTCGACCAGGCCGCGCATCACCTCGCGCACCTCGTACACGCGCAGGCGGTTTTCCGGCACGGCATGGCGCAGCAGGCGCTGATCCGGCGCAGCCCAGTCGGCCACGGGGCCCTGGAAATACGACAGGTACTGACGCGCCGCCGCCACAGCTTCGGCCTCGTCGCGCACCAGCACATCGATCACGCCGTTGGCCGACTGCACTTCGCTGGGCCCGATCTGCTCGGGCTTGAACACGCCCAGGCCGCCGCCCTCGATCATGGCCGGCCCGCTCATGCCGATGTTGCTGGCCTCGGTGGCGATGATCACATCGGCACAGCCCAGCAAGGCGGCATTGCCGGCAAAGCAGCGCCCGTGCACGATGCCCACCACCGGCACCTGGCCCGACAGGGCTGCAAAGCGGCTGAAGGTGTGGTTGTTGAGGCCGGCCACGATGGGCATGTCGGTGTCGCCCGGTCGCCCGCCGCCGCCCTCGGCAAACAGCACCACCGGCAGGCGCAGCTGGTGCGCCAGCGCCAGCATGCGGTCGGTCTTGTGGTGGTTGCGCATGCCCTGGGTGCCGGCCAGCACGGTGTAGTCGTAGGCCATGACCACGGCGCGCGAGCGCTCGGGGCCGAACTGCGCTGCGTTGACGCTGCCGATGCCGGTCACCATGCCGTCGGCAGGGGTGTTGGCCACCAGGTCTTCGAGGCTGCGGCGGCGGGTCTGGGCGGCAATGGCCAGCGCGCCGTATTCGATGAAGCTGTCGGCATCGCACAGGTCGGCGATGTTCTCGCGGGCGGTGCGCCCGCCCTGGGCATGGCGCTTGGCCACGGCCGCCGGGCGGTTCTGGTCGAGGGTGTGGGCGTGGCGGTCGATGACGCGCTGCAGATCGGGGCGGATGTGATCCGGGTCGAGCGTGGCCTGCACGGCCTGGGCCTGCAGCTCGCCGGCCACCGGCTCGAGCACCAGCACCGCCTGGCCCGCGCTCAGGTAGTCGCCCGGCACCGCCGCCAGGGCCAGCACGCGGCCGGCCTGCGGGGCCTGCAGCACGTGCTCCATCTTCATGGCCTCCAGCACCGCCAGCGGCGCCCCGGCGGGCAGCACATCGCCCACCGCCACATGGAACTGCACCAGGCGCGCCGGCATGGGGGCGGCCACCGCGCCCTCGGGCAAGGCGGGCGCAGGGGCAGGCGACTGGCTGGGTGAGGCTTGCGGAAAGGTGGAGACCACTGGCACGGCGGCCAGCAGCTCGGGCAGCACCTGCTCCAGCCAGCGGGTGTGGATCTGCTGACTGGCCATCTCGGGCCGGGCCGCGATGGCCTGCAGCAGGCCCAGGTTGGTGGCCAGGCCTTCAATGCGGCACTCGGCCAGGGCGCGCTGCGAGCGCCGCAGCACATCGGCGAACACCGGGCTGCGCGCGCTGACGATGAGCTTGGCCAGCAAGGTGTCGTAATGCGGCGAGGGGCTGGCCCCGGCCACGCCATGGGTGTCGATGCGGATGCCGGGGCCGGTGGGCAGGTCGAAACGGCTCAGGGTGCCGTGGCCGGGCGTGGCCTGGCCGTCGGCGCTGAGGGTTTCCGCATTGATGCGCCACTGCACGGCATAGCCGCGCGGCTCGGGTGGGCGCAGCGAATCCAGCCCGAGCTGGGCCAGGCTGCGGCCGCCGGCCAGGGCGATCTGCAGCTGCACCAGGTCCAGGCCAGTCACCTCTTCGGTGACGGTGTGCTCGACCTGCAGCCGGGCATTGGCTTCGATGAAGACAAAGGGCAGGTCCGCCGAGGCCAGGTCCACCAGGAACTCGAAGGTGCCCAGGCCCTGGTAATGCAGCTCGCGCGCCAGGCGCAGGGCCGACTCGGTGAGGGCGGCACGCAGGCCCGGCGTGAGCGAGGGGCTGGGCGCCACCTCGACCAGCTTCTGAAAGCGCCGCTGCACGCTGCATTCGCGCTCGCCCAGGGCCATCACCTGGTGGCCGTCGCCCAGCACCTGCACCTCGATGTGGCGGGCGCCGGTCATGAGGCGCTCCACATAGACGCCCTCGACCCCGAAGGCGGCCAGCGCCTCGGAGCGGCAGCGCAGCCAGGCCTCGGGCAGCTGGTCGGGGTGCTGCACGGCGCGCATGCCGCGCCCGCCGCCGCCGCCCACGGCCTTGACCATCACGCCCGCGCCCTGCTGGGCCGCCATGAAGGCCTGGGCCGCCTCGAGCGTGACGGCCCCGGTGCTGCCCGGCATCAGCGGCACGCCACAGCGCTGGGCCAGGGCCCGTGCAGCCGCCTTGTCACCGAGGGTGTTGAGCGTGTCCACGCCGGGCCCGATGAAGCGCAGGCCGGCCTGGGCACAGGCCTCGGCGAAGTCGGCACGCTCGCTGAGAAAGCCGTAGCCGGGGTGCACGGCCTGGCAGCCGGTGTCGTGCGCCACGGCGATCAGGGCCGCGGCGTCCAGGTAGGCGGCCGGGCCGGTGGCGGCCAGCGCCACGGCCTGGTCGGCCGCGTGCACATGGGGTGCGTGGGCGTCGTCCTGGGCATGCACGGCCACGCTGGCAATGCCCATTTCATGCAGGGCGCGCACGATGCGCAAGGCCACCTCGCCACGGTTGGCGACCAGGACTTTGGAAAACACAGGATGGCTCACAAGGGCTCCAGACCGGTTGAAACAGGGATGCGCCAGGGCGCAAAAAAGCAGGGGATCAGGGGTTCAGGCCACGTCACGCAGCAGGCGGCGCAGCACCTTGCCGGCACCGGTGGCGGGCAGCGCGTCGATGAAACGGACCTCACGCGGGGCCTTGTAGGGGGCCATGTTCTCACGCGACCACTGCAGCAGCTCAGCGGCCTCGAGCGTGGTGCCAGGCTTGCGCACGATGAAGGCGCGCACCACCTCGCCCTTGTCGGGGTCGGGCACGCCCAGCACGGCAGCCTGGGCCACCGCGGGGTGCTTGATCAGGATGGTTTCGACCTCTTCGGGGAACACGCTGTAGCCCGAGACCTTGATCATCTCCTTGAAGCGACCGATGAAGGTGAGGTAGCCGTCGGCATCGAGCCGGCCCATGTCACCGGTCCAGACCCAGCCCTGGCGCAGGGTCTTGGCAGTGGACTCAGGCTGGTTCCAGTAGCCCTTGAAATTGCCCGGGCTGCGCAGGGTGATCTCGCCCACTTCGCCGGGGGGCAGGGTGGCACCGGTCTCGGGGTCGACGATGCGGATCTCGTTGCCGGGCACGGCCTTGCCGTGCGCGCCCCAGCGGATGGCGTCGTGCGGCATGTAGGTGTCGACCGTGTGGGTTTCGCTCAGACCGTAGGCGGCCTCGAAGCTGGTGCAGTTCGGGGCCAGGCCCTGCCATTGGCGCGCCAGCGCTTCGGTGAAGGTGATGCCGAAGCTGGTGACGGGGTTCATGCGCAGGGCCGAGAAGTCGAGCTCGCGCACCCCGGGCACCTGCATCACCGCCACGTTCATGGGGGCGATGCTGTACCACCAGCTGACACGGTGCCGGGCCAGCGCCTGGGCCGTGGCCAGCGGGTCGAAACGCTGCAGCAGCACGGTGGTGGCCCCGGTGTAGACCGGCACGTTGATGCCCATCACCATGCCGGCGATGTGGTACAGCGGGGCAATCGCCAGCAGCACGTCGTCACGGCTGACCACGTTGCAGTTTGAGGCGGCTGCGGTCTTGAACAAGGCGTTGCCGTAACTCAGCATGGCGCCCTTGGGCAGGCCGGTGGTGCCCGAGGTGTAGGTCATCAGGGCCACATCATCGAGGCTGATCGTCACCGGCGCGGGCTGGCCGCCGGCGTCGAGCGCGGCCTGGAAGTCTTCGCAGCCCGCAGGCAGCGGCAGGGGGGCGTCGCGCAAGGCCAGCAACTCGGGCGGCACATCGAGGGCCGGGTCCGTCGGCAGCCAGGCGGCCTGGCGCACCATGAAGACCTGCTGCAGGGAGGTCTGGGCGCGCACCTTTTCAACCACCGGCAGCAAGCTGTCGGCCGCCACGATGACCCGGGCGCGCAGGTCGTTGAGCTGGTAGCTGAGCTCGTGCTCCTTGTTGAGCGGACCGCAGGGGCAGACGATGGCGCCGATCTTCTGGATGCCGAAATGCGCCACCACGTACTGCGGGCAGTTGCCCAGGAACAGGGCCACCGGCTCGCCGGGTTGCACCTGAAGCGCCTGCAGGCGGGCGGCAAAGGCGTCGCTGGCACGGTCGATCTCTGCCCAGCTGAGGGCGCGCCCATACCAGAGGTAGGCCACCGCCTCAGGCCGCTCGCGGGCATGGCGACGCAGGTGTTCGTGCAGCGGAAGTTCGGCAACAGCGGGGGTCTGCACGGTCTGGGCGGTCGGGGCCATGGTGTCTCCTGGGGTGTTATGGGGGTCTATTGGGTGTTATTGGGCTGGCCCGGGGCATGAGGATCGGGCCCGGGCGACGCATCAGGGTTTGCGATAGGACTTACCCCTCATCAGCGGCTTGCCAATATATACCGTCAGGTAGAACAATGCTACCCAAAGGTAGAACCCGCGCGACAGGCAAAATCTGGCCATGAGCAAAAAATCAACCCCTCCCCGTGGCCGTCAGAAGGCCGACACCGCCCGCACCGACGAGAAGCGCGAGAGCATCCTGCGCGCCGCCGAAGGCCTGTTCGCCGAGCAGGGCTATGCCAACACCACCATCGATCAGATCGCCCAGCGCCTGGGGGTGACCAAGCCTTTCATTTATTACTACTTTCACAACAAGCTGGAAATCTTCGAGCAGCTGTCCTGGCGCCCCGCCGTGGCCTGCTTCACCAGCATGGACTTTGCCGCCGACGACCCGCGCCCCGCGCATGAAAAGGTGACCGAAGGCATCGAACGGCTGATCCGCGCCACGCTGGCGCACTACCCGGCGGCCTTCTTCCCCTACCGCGAGCCGCAGGTCTACCGCCCCGAGTACCTGGTGGCCCAGAAAAAGCTGGCCAACCACTTCTACGACCGGCTGTGCGCCCTGCTGGAGCAGGGGCGCAGCGAAGGCATGTTCGATTTCGACGAGACCCGCATCACCGCCCTGGCGGCCTGCAGCCTGCCCGGCTTTCTGTACAACTGGTACCGCCCCGATGGCCGCATGGGCCCCGAGGAGCTGGTGCAGACCCTGGCCCCGCTGGCCTGGCGCGTGCTGGGCCTGCGGCGCAGCCGCCGGCGCGGTACAGCGGCCGCCTGAACAGGCGGGGATGCTGCATGAGAACAGCCGGGCGGATGGATTCCTTCAGGCGGCCCGCCGGGTCGCCCTTTCACACCCAAAACCGGAGACACCCATGAACCATCCCCCGCGCCGATCTGGCCGACATGACCGATATGGCCGCCATGTGCTCAGTGCCGCAGCCCTGCTGCTGGCTGGCCTCACCACAAACGCCCAGGCCGCGCCGGGCGAGGTCGCCTTCAAGGTGGCCTACATCGATCCGCTGTCGGGGCCGTTTGCCAATGTGGGCGAGCTGATGCTCACCCACACCCAGTTCGCCATCGAAGAGATCAATGCCAAGGGCGGCATCGCCGTGGCAGGCCAGGGCCCGGTGAAGCTGCAGCTGCTGCAGTTCGACAGCAAGCTGTCGGCCCAGGAAAGCCTGAGCGCGCTGCAATCGGCCATCGACCAGGGCGCCCGCGCCATCGTCACCGGGGGCTCGGGCTCGTCGGTGGTGGCGGCGCTGGTGCAGGCCGCGGCCAAGCACAACGAGCGCAACCCCGATCGGGCGGTGCTGGTGCTGAACCACTCCTCCATCGACCCCGACCTGACCGGCAAATCGTGCAACTTCTGGCACTTTCAGTTCGAGGCCAACACGGCCATGAAGATGAAGGCCATGGCCAACACCATCAAGAAGATGCCCGAGGTCAAGAAGGTGTACCTGCTGAACCAGGACTACGCCCACGGCAAGCAATGGGCCCACTACGGGCAGGAGCTGGTGGGCCTGGCGCGGCCCGACATCCAGTTCGTGGGCGAGACCCTGCACCCGATCGGGCGGGTGAAGGATTTTTCGCCCTATGTGGCCAAGATGAAGGCCGCGGGTGCCGACTCGGTGATCACCGGCAACTGGGGCCAGGACATGACGCTGTTGCTCAAGGCGGCGGGCGATGCCGGCTATGGGCTGCGCTATTTCAACCACAGCGCGGGCTCGATCCCGGGCACCGTGCTGGCCGTGTCGCAGGCCAAGCTGGGCCAGCTGACCTGGGTGGCCGAGTGGCACCCCGGTGAGGCCGGCACGCCCCGGGTCGACGCCCTGGCCAAGGCCTACAAGGCCCGCACCGGCAAGGAGTTTCTGGCGCCCCGCATCGACATGACGCCGCGTTTCCTGGCCGCGGCCATCCAGAAAGCGCAGTCGCTGGACGCGGTCAAGATCGCCCGTTCGCTCGAAGACCTGACCCTGGACACCCCCGTGGGCCCGGTGCGCATGCGCGGCGAAGACCACCAGGCCCTGCTGCCCCAGGTGGTCAACACCATCGCGCCGGTCGACGGCAAAACGGTGAAAGTGGGCTGGGAGGGCACGAACTATGGCTTCCGCACCGATGCGATGTACACCGGCAACGAGCTGGCCCAGGGCACCGAGTGCCGAATGACGCGCCCGCAATGAACGCCGGGCTGGCACCGGATGCGACGGCCTGCGGCGGCCTGAGGTGGCCTGAAGCGGCTTGAGGTGGCTTGAGACGACGCACAATCGGGGCCTGCCCAGCACGCCCCCGACCATGAGCGACACCCCCAACGACCTCGACCGCATCGACCTGCGCATCCTGCAAGTGCTGCAGGAAGACGGGCGCATCTCCAACCTCAAGCTTGCCGAGTCCGTGGCCTTGTCACCCACTGCGGTGCTGGCCCGGGTGCAGCGCCTGACGCGCGAGGGCTACATCCTGGGCTACGAGGCGCGGCTCAACCCGCTCAAGCTCGGGGCCGGGATGATGGTGTTTGTGGAGGTGCTGCTGGACCGCACCACCCCGCATGTGTTTGAAGAGTTCCAGGCCGCGGTGCAGGTGCGCGCCGAGATCATGGAGTGCCACATGGTGGCCGGCGGCTTCGACTACCTGCTCAAGACCCGCATGGCCGACATGGCCTCGTACCGGTCTTTTGCCGGCACGGTGCTGTGGCAGTTGCCGGGGGTGCGCGAGACACGCACCTACGCGGTGATGGAAGAGGTGAAGAACACCACCCACCTGAAGCTGCTCTAGGGCCTCCAGGGCGCCCGGGCCGGCGTCGGGCTTGCTTGATATGGATGCCCCCATCGCGCCGGTGCCCATGCCATCCCAAGGCGTCAGCACCCTGGACGGGGGCGGGCTCAGCCCGCCACGGCCCCCATGATGGACTTGACCTCGAGGAAATCCCGGAAGCCGTGCTCGCCCCACTCGCGCCCGTTGCCCGACTGCTTGTAGCCACCAAAGGGCGCTGCCGGGTCGGGGCCCGCCCCGTTCAGATGAACCATGCCCGTGCGCAGCCGCTGGGCCACACGCCGCGCATGCTCGAGGCTGCCCGACTGCACATAGCCCGACAGCCCGTAAGGCGTGTCGTTGGCCATGCGGACGGCATCATCCTCGCTGTCGTACGGGATGATGACCAGGACCGGACCAAAGATCTCTTCTCGCGCAATGATCATGTCATTGCGCACATCGGCGAACACCGTGGGCTTGACGAAAAACCCCTTGTTCAGCCCTTGGGGCCGGCCAGTGCCGCCGGCGACCAAGGTAGCCCCTTCGTCGATGCCCTTTTGAATCAGGCCCTGGATCTTGCTGAACTGGGCCTGGCTGGCCACCGGGCCCATGTGCATGCCCTCGGCCATGGCGTCGGCCACCGGGGTGGCCTCGGCCACCGCCTTGGCCAGGGCCATGGCCTGCGCCTGCCGGGCGCGCGGCACGAACATGCGGGTGGGCGCATTGCAACTCTGCCCCGAGTTCATCAGCACCGCCTGCACGCCCTGTGTGACGGCCCGCTCCAGGTCGGCGTCTTCCAGCACGATGTTGGCCGATTTGCCGCCCAGTTCCTGGGCCACGCGCTTGACCGTGTCGGCGGCCGCCTTGGCGACGGCGATGCCGGCGCGGGTGGAGCCCGTGAAGGTCACCATGTCGATGTCGGGGTGCACCGACAGCGCTTCGCCCACGCTGGGGCCGTCTCCGTTGACCAGGTTGAACACGCCGGGCGGCACGCCCGCCTCATGCAGCACCTCGGCGATCAGCAAGGCATTGAGCGGCGCCACCTCGGAGGGCTTGAGCACCATGGTGCAGCCCGCTGCGAGCGCCGGGGCCACCTTGCACAGGATCTGGTTGATGGGCCAGTTCCAGGGCGTGATCATGCCGACCACGCCGACGGGCTCGTGCACGATCGCGGTGCTGCCTTGCAGCTGCTCAAACGGAAAGTTTTTCAGCACATCTAGGGTCGTGGCCAGGTGCGCCACGCCCATCGCCGCCTGCGCGGCCTTGGACAGCCACAGGGGCGCGCCCATCTCCAGTGAAATGGCGGCCACGATGTCACCGTAGCGCTTCTGGTAGACCTCCAGCACCCGGCCCAGCAGGGCCAGGCGCTCTTCGCGCGTGGTCTGCGAGTAGCTTGCGAAGGCGCGCCGCGCTGCCGCCACCGCCTTGTGCACATCCGCGGCACTGCCCATGCTGATCCGCGCACAGACCTCTTCGGTGGAGGGGTTGACCACATCGTGTGTGGCGGGGGTGGTGGGGTCGACCCACTGACCATCGATGTAGAACTGGAGGTGGTTTTGCACGGTCATGGGGTCTCCTTGGGTGGTTTATTGAGCGGACTGGGGGCGGATGGCGTCGGCAGTGCCTTGGATGAAGGCCTTGATGGCCTCCACCTGATCGCTTGTCAGCCGGCCGGTGAAATCGGGCATGCCGCGCGAGGTGGCCGGCCCGTTGAAGATGAAGCTGGGCAGGTGCTCGATGTAGGCCGCATCCAGGTAAGCCAGATTGGGCAAGGCGCCGCCTTTCTGCACGCCAGGCAGGCCGTGGCAGACATAGCAATTGGCCACGTACAAGGCCGTGCCTTCGGGCACCTTGGCGGGGTCGTACTTCACGCCTTGCAGCAGCTTGCCGGTGCGATAGGCCACAAAGTCGGGCAGCTTGGCCGCGCCGCCCAGCGCAAAGGTGTAGACGGTGCCAGGCATCTGCTGGTCTGTGGCGCGGTCCGCCAAGCCGTACACACCGCCCCAGCCCACGGCCACGGACACGTATTGCTGGCCGTCCACCAGGTAGGTGCTGGGCGCGGCCAGCACGCCGGTGCCCACCGGGCTCTCCCAGAGCTTCTTGCCGCTGCCAGCGTCATACGCCACAAAGCGACCATCTGCCGTGCCCTGGAACACCAACTGGCCTGCCGTGGTCAGCGTGCCACCGTTCCACGGTGAGATGTGCTCCACGCGCCAGACCTCCTTTTGCTGCACGGGGTCCCAGGCCAGCAGGCGGCCCATGGGCTGGCTCTTGGGCGGCTCGGCCGGAACGATCTTGGCGGTGTTCCAACCGGTGCCCGACCCCAGGGCCATGGGGCGGGGCTGGTTGAACTGCCAGCCTGGATCGTCCACCAGCGCTGCGGGGATGTGCTGTGCGGGCAGGTAAACCAGCCCGGTCTTCGGGTTGTAGGACATGGGGTGCCAGTTGTGTGCGCCGTTGGGGCCTGGCACGGCATCCGGATCGCGGCCGTCGCGCGCCGCCGCGATGCCGATCGGGCGACCCTTCTTGTCATAGCCCTTGGCCCAGGTCACCGGGACGAAGTTCCTGGCGGAGATGAAACGGCCATTGGTGCGGTCGACCACGAAGAAAAAGCCGTTCTTGGGCGCGTGCAGGATCACCTTGCGCGGTTTGCCGCCGAGCTGGATGTCGGCCAGGATCATGGGCTGGGTGGAGGTGTAGTCCCAGTTGTCCGAAGGCGTTTCCTGGTAGTGCCACTTGTATTGGCCTGTGTCCGGGTCCAGCGCCACGATGGAGCCCAGGTACAGGTTGTCGCCCCCCTTGGGGCTGCGCACCTTGGCCGACCAGGGCGATCCATTGCCCACGCCGACATACAGGGTGTTCAGCTCGGGGTCAAAGACCATGCTGTCCCACATGGTGCCACCGCCCCCCGCCTTCCAGTATTGGCCGCTGGGGTCCCAGGTTTTGGCGGCGGCTTTCAGCTCAGGCGTCTCGTAGGGCAAGGCCGGGTCGCCCGGCACGCTGTACCAGCGCCAGCGTTGCTCGCCGGTCTCGGCATCGTAGGCGGTGATGAAGCCGCGCACCCCGTATTCAGAGCCCCCGTTGCCAATGATGACCTTGCCCTTGAACACGCGCGGCGCTCCCGTGATCGTGTAGGCGCCTCGGTGGCCCTCCAGGGTGTTTTTCTCCCACGCCACCTTGCCGGTGGCAGCGTCGAGCGCGATCAGGCGACCGTCAAAAGCGCCGACATAAACTTTGCCTTTCCAGAGCGCCACACCGCGATTGACCACGTCACAGCACCCATTTTTGCCCCGAGCGGGATCGACCTTGGGGTCGTAGCTCCAGATCTTTTGCCCCGTGCGCGCATCGATGGCGTGCACCACGCTCCACGATGCGGTCTGGTACATCACGCCGTCGACGACGACCGGTGTGGCCTCCACACCGCGCGTGGACGCCAGGTTGTACGACCAGACCAGGCCGAGCTGTTGAACGTTGCCGGCATGGATTTGATCCAGGCGGCTGTAACGCGTCTCGGCATAGTCGACGCCCGTCGTGGGCCAGTCAGGGGTTTTTTGTTCATTGGCGCGGATGAAGGCTTCATCCACGCGCTTGACGGTGGTGGTGCGCGCGCCAGCGTCGTCTTGGGCCCAGGCAGAAAGCGCCCACAGGCTGATGAACAGGGCAGGAATGGCGGTGCCAAGCATGTTGTCTCCTCGGTGTTGTGGCTCGCAAGCCCGGTCGGGACACCGGTGCACCCCAAGCCTTTCTGAACCCCGGGGCACGGACTGCTCAGGCCTTGTTCTGGCGCCTTGGTGATTTGCGATGGAAGCCGCCGGTGATCATGTCGTGGCGCAGCGCTGCCAAGCGGCTTGTCGCCGCCACACCCGCCGAGCGCGCCGCCATGGCGCCTCGCCGGTTATTCGAGGACGGCCGCGCGGCCGTGGGGGCTCGAAAGACGGAGCCCATGGCCCCTTGCGAGGGGGACGAAACGGGCGCTTGAAGACCCAGCCGTCATCCGGTCAGGACGCAGCCCGACACCGGACGTCATACCCGGTGTGGCCGCCTGCGGATCGTGCTCACACCGCCGGGTAGCTGCGCCCGCCAAAGATGGCCGTGCCCACGCGCACCATGGTGCTGCCGGCGTGGATGGCGGCCTCCAGGTCGCCGGTCATGCCCATGGACAGGGTGTCGAACTGATCCGCCCCCGGCAGGCCCGCGGCGCGCACCGCATCGAACAGGGCCCGGGCCCGCAGGTGCACCTGCTTTTGCGCCTCGAAATCGGGCTGGGGTTCGGGGATGGTCATCAGCCCGCGCAGGCACAGGCGCGGCAGCAGGGCCACCTCGCGGGCCAGGGCCAGCACCTCGTCGGGCGCCACACCCGATTTGCTGGGGCCGCCGTCGATGTTGACCTGCAGGCAAATCTGCAGCGGCGCCTGCTCGGCCCCGCGCTGCTCGCTCAGGCGTTGGGCGATCTTGAGCCGGTCCACCGAGTGCAGCCAGTCGAAATGGGCCGCCACCAGCCGGGTCTTGTTCGATTGCACCGGGCCGATGCAGTGCCATTCGGGGCGCGGGCGCAGGGGCTCGGGGGGCGCGTCCAGGGCCTCGATCTTGGCCACGCCTTCTTGCAGGTAATTTTCGCCAAAGGCGTGCTGGCCGGCAGCGGCGGCCTCGCGCACAGCCTCGGGGCCAAAGGTCTTGGACACGGCCAGCAGGCGCACACTGCCCGGCGCGCGCCCGGCTGCCTCGCAGGCGCGGCGGATGCGCTCCTGCACAGCTTGGAGGTTGTTACCAATCATCGTCATAATTACCCGGGAGCGTAGCAAACTATCAAAGAGGAAAGAGGGTTTCCGTGGATATCACCCAGCTGCTGGCATTCAGCGTCAAGAACAAGGCCTCCGACCTGCACCTGTCGGCGGGCTTGCCGCCGATGATCCGGGTCCACGGGGATGTGCGCCGCATCAATGTGGACGCCCTCGACCACAAGACCGTGCACGCCATGGTGTACGACATCATGAACGATTCGCAGCGCAAGGCCTACGAAGAGTTCCTGGAGGTCGATTTCTCCTTCGAAATCGAGGGTCTGGCCCGCTTCCGGGTCAATGCCTTCAACCACCAGCGCGGCTCGGGGGCGGTGTTCCGGACCATTCCGTCCAAGATCCTGACGCTGGAGCAGCTCAACGCGCCCAAGATCTTTGCCGACCTGTCGCTCAAGCCGCGGGGCCTGGTGCTGGTGACCGGGCCGACCGGCTCGGGCAAGTCCACCACGCTGGCGGCCATGGTCAACTTCCTCAACGAAAGCGAGTACGGCCACATCCTGACGGTGGAAGACCCGATCGAGTTCGTGCACGAATCCAAGAAATGCCTGGTCAACCAGCGCGAGGTGGGGCCGCACACCCTGAGCTTCAACGCGGCCCTGAAATCGGCCCTGCGCGAAGACCCCGACGCCATCCTGGTCGGTGAAATGCGCGACCTCGAAACCATCCGCCTGGCCATGACGGCGGCCGAGACGGGCCACCTGGTGTTCGGCACCCTGCACACCTCGAGTGCGGCCAAGACGATCGACCGGATCATCGACGTGTTTCCGGCCGAAGAGAAGGAAATGGTGCGCGCCATGCTGTCGGAATCGCTGCAGGCGGTGATTTCGCAGACCCTGTGCAAGACCAAGGACGGCCAGGGCCGGGTGGCAGCGCACGAGATCATGATCGGCACCAGCGCCATCCGCAACCTGATCCGCGAAGCCAAGGTGGCGCAGATGTACTCGGCCATCCAGACCGGCAACAGCGTGGGCATGCAGACCCTGGACCAATGCCTGACCGATCTGGTGCGCCGCAACGTGATCAGCGCCGCCGAGGCCCGCAGCAAGGCCAAGACGCCGGAGAACTTCCCGGGCTGAGGCACTTCACGACGAGAACAACACCACAAAACAAAAGCAAGGGAGTCACCCATGAAAGGCATCCTCGGACTGCTCAGACAGAAGACCGCACAGCGCCCGGATGATCCGCAGGACTCGGTTCTGTTCTCGACCGCGTTTGCCGGCCAGGGCGTGGACTCGGCCATGCTGGTGCCCTGGGAGGCACGCGCGGTGGAGGTGGGCGCCAAGCGCCTGCCTGCCAGCCAGGGCGGCAAGCTGCTGCAAGGCCTGTGGGCACGCGACAAGTACATGGCACAGCTGCCAGCCGACGGCATCGAGCGCATGGAGCGTTTCTTCGACTTTGCCACCATTCCGGCCAACCGCGACCTGATCCAGCAGGACGAGTACGGCAACTTCATGGTGGTGCCGCTCAAGGGCACCATCGCGGTGGACCGGGTGCAGCCCTGGGGCGAGCATCTGCGCTTGGCCGAGACCCGGCCCGGTGACATCCTGGGCGAGATGTCGCTGCTTGACAGCGGCATCCGCTTTTCGGCCTGCACCACCCTGACCTCCTGCGAGGTCGCGGTGCTCAGTGCCGACACACTGGATGAAATGATGACCCAGGCCCCTCAACTGGCTGCCAGCCTGGTTGCCCTGCTGGCCCGAAAGCTCTCACTGCGCCTGCGCGTGGTGAGCGCCCGGCTCAGCGACCACCAGAAATAGACACAGCCCCCACAGCAGGACATCCCCCACATGGAACGCGATCAGGCGAGCAAATTCATCAACGATCTGCTCAAGCTCATGGTGAGCAGGAACGGCAGCGACCTGTTCATCACGGCCGACTTTCCGCCCGCCATCAAGGTGGACGGGCGCATCACCAAGGTGTCGCCCCAGCCGCTGACCTCGGTGCACACGGTGGCGCTGGCCCGTTCGATCATGAACGACAAGCAGTCGGCCGAGTTCGAGCGCACCAAGGAATGCAATTTCGCGATTTCGCCGGCCGGCATCGGCCGCTTCCGCGTCAACGCCTTTTTGCAGCAAGGCAAGGTCGGCATGGTGCTGCGGGTGATCCCGATGACCCTGCCCACCATTGACGACCTGGGCCTGCCCCAGGTGCTCAAGGAAGTGGCCATGACCAAGCGCGGCCTGTGCATCATGGTGGGCGCCACCGGCTCGGGCAAGTCGACCACGCTGGCCTCGATGGTGGACTGGCGCAACGAGAACTCCTACGGCCACATCATCACGGTCGAAGACCCGGTCGAGTTCGTGCACCCGCACAAGAACTGCGTGGTCACCCACCGCGAGGTGGGGCTGGACACCGACAGCTGGGAGGCCGCGCTCAAGAACACGCTGCGCCAGGCCCCCGACGTGATCCTGATGGGCGAGATCCGCGACCGCGAAACCATGGAGCACGCCGTGGTGTTTGCCGAGACCGGCCACCTGTGCCTGGCCACGCTGCACGCCAACAGCGCCAACCAGGCGCTGGACCGCATCGTGAACTTCTTCCCCGAAGAGCGGCGCGATCAGCTGCTGATGGACCTGTCGCTGAACCTGCGCGGCATGATCTCGCAGCGCCTGATCCCCAAGCAGGACGGCAAGGGCCGGGCGGCCGCGGTCGAGGTGATGCTGAACACCCCGCTGATCTCCGACCTGATCTTCAAGGGCGAGGTCTCCGAAATCAAGGAGATCATGAAGAAGAGCCGCAACCTGGGCATGCAGACCTTCGACCAATCGCTGTTCGATCTGTACGAGAGCAACGTCATCACCTACGAAGACGCACTGCGCAACGCCGACTCGTTGAACGACCTGCGCCTGCAGATCAAGCTCAACAGCCAGCGTGCCCGCAACCAGGACCTGTCGGCCGGCACCGAACACTTTGCCATCGTCTGAATCCGCGCCGCCGGCCGCTCCCAGGGGGGTGCCGGCGGCTTTTCTTTTTCGAAACCCCACCCACGCTTTCACACCACCATGTCCAGCACCAACGCACGCACTTACGAAGCCACCCCCTCACTCAAGGTCGCCTTTCTCGGCCTGGGCGTGATGGGCTACCCCATGGCCGGCCACCTGGCCCTGGCCGGTCACCAGGTCACGGTGTACAACCGCACGCCGGCCAAGGCCGAGGCCTGGGTGAAGGAATTTGCCGCCACCGCCGCCCCCCGCGCTGCGGCCACGCCGCGCCTGGCCGCCCAGGACGCCGACCTGGTGTTCTGCTGTGTGGGCAACGACGATGACCTGCGCTCGGTCACCCTGGGTGCTGACGGCGCCTTCGCCGGCATGAAACCCGGTGCCGTGTTTGTCGACCACACCACGGCCTCGGCCGAGGTGGCCCGCGAACTGGCCACCGCCGCGCGCCAGATCGGCCTGCGCTTTGTCGATGCCCCGGTGTCCGGTGGCCAGGCCGGCGCCCAGAACGGCCTGCTGACCGTGATGTGTGGCGGCGAAGCGGCCGCTTTCGAAGCGGCTCGCCCGGTGGGCATGGCGTTTTCACGCGCCTTCACCCTGCTGGGTGAAAGCGGCGCCGGCCAACTGGCCAAGATGGTCAACCAGATCTGCATCGCCGGGCTGGTGCAAGGCCTGTCCGAGGCCATTGCCTTCGGCCAGAAGGCCGGGCTGGACATGCCCCAGGTGCTGGACGTGATCGGCAAGGGTGCGGCCCAGAGCTGGCAGCTCGACAACCGCGGCAAGACCATGGTGGCCGACCAGTTCGAGTTCGGCTTTGCCGTCGACTGGATGCGCAAGGACCTGGGCCTGGTGCTGGACGAGGCCAAGCGCAACGGCGCCCGCCTGCCGGTGACCGCGCTGGTGGACCAGTTCTACGCCGATGTGCAACAAATGGGTGGCCGCCGCTGGGACACCTCCAGCCTGATCAAGCGCCTGCGCTGAAACAACAAAGCCGGCCCCGGGCCCCTGGGGCTCGGCAGCCGGCCTACTCTGCTGGCCGAGGGCCGCGCGGCCCGGTACCGATCAGCCGCCCGTCTTGGCCGGCTCGGTGTTCTTCGGCGGGGTGGGCATCTGGGTCTTGAGTTCTTCCTCGGAGATGATCTCGAACAGACGCACCACCTTCTGCACCCCATCGACGCCGCGGGCGATCTCGGTGGCCCGGTTGGCTTCGCGCTGGGTCACACGGCCCATCAGGTAGACCACCTGACGCTCGGTCACCACCTTGAACGAGTTCGAGATCAGGTCACGCGCATCGACCAGGCTGGCCTTCACCTTGCCCGAGATCAGGGTGTCGCGCGAGCGGTCGCTCAAGGGGCTGGCAATGCCCACCACCAGCTCGTTGTAGACGCCGCGCACGTTCTCGACACGTTGCACGATCTGCTCGGCCTTCTGCTTGGCTTCGGCCGTGGTGGCCTCACCGGTCAACAGCACCCGTCGGTTGTAGCTGGTGACGTTGACATGCAGGCCATCGCCCAGCGCCTCTTGCAGGCGGTTCACCGAGCGCAGTTCGATGCCCTCGTCTTCGACCTGCGCGCCGGAAGTACGGCGGTCGGTAGCGACCATGCCGGTCATGACCGCACCGCCGGCCACCAGCGGGAAGCAGGCCGTGAGCTGACTCACCAGGGCGGCGCCCGCCAGGGCAGCCAAGGCCACCCGTGTCAAACGTTGATTCATGTTGGAAGCTCCTGTTCACCAAGTAATTGGGCGTCCACCCCGTCGCAGATGCAATGCAGCACCAGCAGGTGGACCTCCTGGATGCGCGCCACGCGATCGTGCGGGACGCAGATATGGACATCGGTTTCGCGCAGACCCGCGCCCAGCGCACCGCCACTGCGCCCCGTCAGGGCCACCACGGTCATGTCGCGCTCATGGGCGGCATCGACCGCCGCCTGCACGCTGGGCGACTGGCCGTCGGCCGACAAGGCCAGCAGCACGTCGCCAGCCAGGCCCAGGGCCCGCACCTGGCGCGCGAACACCTGGCGGTAGTCCTGCTCGGCCTGGGCGCTGAGGGCGGCCGCGTCCGTGCCCAGGGCCAAGGCGGCCAGTTCGGGGCGTTCGCGCTCGAACTGGCCCACAAAACTGGCGGCCGCGTGCTGGGCCAGGGCCGAGGAGGCGCCATTGCCGCAGACCAGGACCTTGCAGCCACTGGTGACACAGGTCATGACCGCCTGCACGGCGTCGGCAATGGGCTTGCTGAGGATCTGGGCCGACTGGTATTTCAGGTCGGCACTGTCGATGAAGTGCTGTTGGATGCGTTGCTCGAGCATGGGCGCCGATGATACCCCCGCACCATGCCCGCTTGATGGCAGAAACCAGGGTTGTCGGGCGGGTCAAGCGGCCGCGCGCCCCCGAGGCCATCAAGAGGCATCGAACGCCGCCTGCAGCCAGAGCACCGTGCCCGGCGCATCGCCTTCCACCGAGACCACGTCGAAACGGCAGGGCGGTGGCGTGGCCAGGCGCATCAGGTAGTGGCGTGCCGCCAGCACGATGCGCGCCTGCTTGGTGGCGCCCACGCTGGCAGCCGCACCGCCATGGGTGCCGGCACGCCTGCGCCGCACCTCGACAAAGACCAGCGTGCCGTCGCGCGCGCGCATGATCAGGTCGATCTCACCGCCACCGCGCCCGGGCGTTCGATAATTGCGCTGCAGCAGGCGCAAGCCCGCCGCCTGCAGGTGCTGCAAGGCCTGCTGTTCGGCGAGTTCGCCCAACGCCCGCGTGGTCGGGCGGGCCGGCCCAGCCGGCTTCTTTCCAAGGAATCCCATTGAGCGCCTCTTTTGTTTCCGCCCTGAATGCCGCCCGCGAGGCGGCCGCCCCGCAGCATTACCCCCAGGGTACCCTTTACGTGGTGGCAACGCCGATCGGCAATCTGGCCGACATGACCTTGCGTGCCCTGCATGTGCTGCAACTGGTGGATGCGGTGGCCTGCGAGGACACCCGCCACACCCAGGCCCTGCTGCGCGCCTATGGCATCGACCGGCCCGGCGCCCAGTTGCTGGCCGTGCACCAGCACAACGAGGCCGAGGCGGCCCAGATGGTGATCGAGCGCCTGCAGCGTGGCGAGCGCATCGCCTACGCCAGCGATGCCGGCACCCCGGCGGTGAGCGACCCGGGCGCCCGCCTGGTGCAGGCGGTGCAGGCCGCCGGCCTGCGCACCGTGCCCCTGCCTGGGGCCAGCAGCGTGACCACCCTGCTGTCGGTGGCCGGCGTGGCAGCGCAGGCACAGCAGGCCAGCGGTTTTGTGTTTGCCGGCTTTCTGCCCACCAAGGCCGGCGAACGCGACAACGCCGTGCAGGCCCTGGCCGGCGAAGCGCGGGCCGTGGTGCTGCTGGAAGCCCCACACCGCATCGAAGACCTGGCGCGGGCCCTGGCCGTGCTGGGCGCGCGCCACGTCACCCTGGGGCGAGAGCTGACCAAGCAGTTCGAAGAGGTGGCCACCCTGCCCGCCGAGGGCCTGAGCGCCTGGTTGGCGGCACAGCCGCAGCGCACGCGGGGTGAGTTTGCGGTGCTGATCCACCCGCCCGAGGCCGTGGTGCAGGACCATGGCGACGAGTTGCGCGTGCTCAAGCTGCTGCTGGCCGAGCTGCCCCTGAAGACGGCGGCCCGGCTGTGTGCCGAGATCACCGGGGGCTCGAAGAACGCGCTCTACCAGCAGGCCCTCGAACTGAAGAAAGGCCAACCGGCCGAAGATTGACGGGCTTCAGCCCGGCGAGCCCGGCAAGGGCTTCTTGCGCCCGGGTTTGCGCCGGGCCGCAGGGGCCGCCGGGTCTGAACCCGGGCCCGCATCGGCCGACGCATCAGCCGCCGCCTCAGCGGACGGCAAGGGCTGCAGCTCCTCGCAGGTCAGCGGGTCGACCTCGGCCGAGCCCGGCGCACCAGGGGGGCAAGGCGACAGGGCTTCGGGCACGATCTGCGGCACCAAGGAACTGGTGGGCCAGGTGCGCTCGGCCTCGGCCAGCATCCAGCGGGTGCGCTCGATCAGGAAATCCAGAAATGCGCGGGTGCGCGCCGGCACGAACTTGCGGCTGGGCATGGCCGCATACAGCGTGAAGCGGGCCGTGATCCACGGCGCCAGCACACGGCGCAGCTGCCCGATGCGCAGGTAGGGCGCGGCCAGGTCCATGGGCAGGGCACACACGCCGGCCCCATTGAGGGCCGCCTGCAGCACGGTGTCGGTGTGGTCGGCCACCATCACCGGGTCAACCTGCAGATCCAGCACCCGGTCCCCATCCTCGGGGTTCATCAGGCGCCACACCCCGGGGCGCATGCTGGGCAGGCGCAGGCGCAGGCAGGCGTGCTGGCGCAGGTCTTCGGGCTGGCGGGGGGTGCCGGCGGCGCGCAGGTAGCGCGGCGAGGCGCAAACGATGCCCACACTCGACACGATGGGCCGGGCGATCACATTGGCGTCGTACTCGCTGCCGGCGCCCAGCAGGGTCAGGTCAAAGTCTTCGATGGCCAGTTCGCTGGCCGAGGCGGTGTGGATGTCCAGCGAGACGCGCGGGTGCAGGCGCCGGAACTCGGCCACCTGAGGTGCCAGGATGTGCACGGCCATCACCGGCTGGGCCTGGATGCGCAGCAGGCCAGCCACCTCCTGGGTGTGCTCGCGCATCGAGGCCTCGGCCTCTTCGATGTCGCTCAGGATCAGGCGCAGCCGCGTGAGGTAGGCCTGGCCGGCCTCGGTGAGCGCGTTCTTGCGGGTGGTGCGCTGCAACAGCCGCGTGCCCAGGTGCTGCTCCAGGTCGTCCACCAGGCGCGTCACCACGGCGGGCGACAGGTCCATGCGGCGGGCGGCGGCGGCAAAACCGCCTTCGTTCACGACGGCCTGAAAAACCTTCATTGACTGCAGGCGGTCCATGGGGCGGCTCCAGAAATGGTTGACGTGGCAAAACGTCCATTATTTCTGAAACCACCCCCTTTCAACCCAGGTTGGCTGGTGAATTGCAGCGCTGGCCCCCAATGCCGGCGGTCACCGGCAGGGCAGCCCCTGAGGCAGCCGGGCCGGTGAGCCCTTCGCCATGACCACAAGTTTGCCTGCAGGGTCACCGATTCACATTCTGTTCTTCCAGAGAATTGCCATTAAAACAGAATAATTTTCTGAAATTTCTCGTTTCACCCTAGAATTTTCCGGATGGACAAAATCGATCGGAAAATCCTTCAGGTGCTGCAGGCCGATGCGCGCACCAGCCTGCAAGACATCGGGCAGGCCGTGGGCCTGAGCCCTTCGCCCTGCTGGGGGCGCATCCGCAAGCTCGAAGAGGCCGGCGTGATCGAGGGCTACACCGTGCGCCTCAACCCCCAGGCGCTGGGCCTGAACGAGACCGTGCTGGTGCAGGTCACGCTCGACAGCCACTCCGACAACACCCTGGAGAAGTTCGGCGAAACCCTGGCCGCCATCCCCGAGGTGGTGGAGGCCCTGCTGGTGTCGGGCGAGTACGACTACCTGCTCAAGGTGGCGGTGCGCGACACGCGCGACTACGAGCGCTTTCTGCGCGAGCGCCTGTACCAGATCAAGGGCATACGTCACAGTCAGTCGCGTTTTGTGTTGCGCACGCTCAAGAAAGCCGATCTGCCGCTGGGACTGTGACACCCGGCAGCGCCCTGGCTTGTTTATGATCGCGGGTTGCGCCCGGCGTGCCTTGGCCGCCCAGGGCTCTGAATTTCAGCCTGTCATCCATTCAACCCAGATCCCAAGCGGATCCCCCACCCAGGAGACCCCATGTCCAGCAGCCAAGACAACGACAGCCAACAACGATTCGCCCTCGGTTTTCTCGCCGTCCTGATCCTGCTGGTGGTGGGTTCGGTGGTGGGCACCGTGGTCGCCAAGTTCGGCGTCCGCCACCCGGCCCCCGCCGCCGCTGAAGCCCCTGCTGCCGTAGCCGATGCCGTGGTGGAAGTGGCCTCGATCAAGGTCGAGAACGGCGTGGTCAAGTTCTTCTTTGCCACCAACAGCGCCGACGTGGCCGAAGGTGCGCAACAAGCCCTGGCCGAAGTGGCCCAGGGCCTGGCCGCCGGCCGCAAGGCCGCCATCTCGGGCTTCCATGACGCCACCGGCTCGGTCGAGCAGAACGCCGAACTGGCCAAGCAACGCGCCATCGCCGTGCGCGAAGTGCTGAAAGCCCTGGGCGCCAGCGAAGAAGCGATCGAGCTGCGCAAGCCCGAAGTCAGCACCGGCACCGGCACCGAGGCTGAAGCCCGCCGGGTGGAAGTGATCCTGCTGCCGGCCAACTGATCAGCCCCCAGGCCTCACGCCCCGAACAGCCCGGCTTACCCGGGCTTTTTCATGCCTGGGTCGCCCCTGAGGAACGGTCAGCCGCCACCAGCGCCTTCACCGGCTTAAAAACGCCCGCCGTATATCGTGCGATACGTTCGAGGGCCTGGAGAATATGCTCCAGGTAGTCAGGCACACGCAGCGCCTTGTTCATACCGCAACGGCCTCGGCGAGCACGGCGCCGCGGAATTTCTCTGGCAGCGCCTTCGGGGTCAGCACATCAACCGACACGCCCAGCAGCTGTTGCAACTCGACCTGTATCGCGGCCACATCCATCAAGGTCGTCTCAGGCGTCGGGTCAATCAGGAGGTCCAGATCACTGCCATCGGTGTCCAGCCCGTGCAGCACCGAACCAAACACGCGAGCGTTGCAGGCGCGATGCAAGGCCACCACGCGCCGGATTTCGGAACGGTTCAAGGCCAGAGCGACGGAGGGCTTCATACACGCTCCTACAACGGAATTCGGTTGGACGCCAGAAGCCGGTATTTCGCACCGGCTCGGCGGGCCCATTGTGCCAAATGTGCCAAATGAGGAAACGGCGCAGCGAACTCAGCCCCCCCCTCAGCCCATGTGCCCGTACGCCAGCCCCGAGGCCACACCACCGAACAGATCGCCCTCGACCAGGGGCACGCCCGGGAAGGCCTGGGCCAGGGCCTGCTGGAACGGGCGCAGGGCCGAGGAACCGCCGGTGAGGTACACGGCACCCAGCTGCTGCGGCTGCAGACCGGCCGCGCTCACGCACTGCAGCGCGCAGGCCACCACCTGTTGCAGCAGGGAGTCCAGATGGCGGGCCAGGTCGTCGGGGCTCAGGCTGGCCTGCAGGCCGGCCTCGATCAGCGACAGGTCAATCGACTGCGGCCCCTGGCGGGAGGAGCAGCCGATCTTGGCCTGCTCGACGCTGTTGGCCAGGCGGTGGCCATGGCGCTCGCGCAGCACGGTCATCAGGCGCTCGTGCAGGCGCAGATCGCTGTAGTCGACCTTGAGCTCCGCCGCCTCGCGCACCGCCTTGGGCGTCTGCTGCCAGTGGATCAGGTGCCAGGTGGCCAGGTCGAAGAACACGCGGCTGGGCACCTCGCGCCCCTTGGGGCCCAGGTGGCGGTAGCCCAGCAAGGGCATGACCTGCTCCAGGTTCAGGCGCTGGTCGTAGTCGGTGCCGCCGATGTGCACCCCGGTGGTGGCCAGGATGTCGGCCGTGCGGTCGGCCTGGGCGATGCGCTGCGGGCCCAGGCGCACCACGGTGAAGTCGGAGGTGCCGCCCCCGATGTCGACCACCAGCACCAGGGTCTCGGCGCTCAGGCGGCGCTCGTAGTCGAGCGCAGCGGCAATCGGTTCGAGCTGGAAACCCACCTCGCTGAAGCCGCAGCCGGCGGCGGCCTGCAGCAGCATGTCCTGCGCCAGCTGGTCGCGCTCGGCGTCGTCGTCCACGAAGTGCACCGGGCGGCCCAGCACCAGGTGGCGCGGCAGCCCGCCCAGTTGGGCTTCGGCGCGGCGCACCAACTCGCCGAGGAACATCGAGATGATCTCCTGGAAGCTGATCTGCTGGTCGTTCACCGCCGTCTTCTCAAGCAGCAGCGGGCTGCCCAGCAGGCTCTTGAGCGAGCGCATCAGCCGGCCTTCGGTTTCGCTCAGGTAGCAGGCCAGGGCGTCGCGCCCGTAATGCACGGTCTTGTCTTCGGCGTTGAAGAACAGGGTGGTGGGCAGGGTGGTGGCCTGCCCCTCCAACACCATGAGGCGGGCGTCCTGCCCCGGCTGGGCCCAGGACGCGGCCGAGTTGGAGGTTCCGAAGTCGATGCCCAGCGTGCCGGGAAGTGTGCTTGCCATGAAATACCTGAACGCCCCGGCCGCCCCACAGGCCCGCCGAGAACAAAAAAATCGAAGGCCGGGATTGTGTCACAGCCCTGGCGGGGCCCACGCAGGCTACGCTTGGGCCACCATGTCGAAAGCTACTCCCTACCCCGCGATGCCCCCTGCCCGACAGGCCTGGGCCGTTTGTGCCGGCCACTTCCAGCCGCTGCACCGCCATGAGCTGGCCTTGATCCAGACCGCGCTGCGCCACGCCCAACGCGTGGTGGTGGTGCTGGCCGGGGCCTGGCTGGCGCGCAGCCCGGCCCACCCCTTGAGCTGGGGCGAGCGCGCCGACCTGATCCGCGCCTCACTGCCGCCGCGCGAGGCCGAGCGCCTGCGCTTTCTGCCCCTGCGCGAGCTGGGCGACGCCGCGCGCAACGCGCAGGCGCTACGCGACGGCGTGGCCCGCCTCAGCGGCGAGGCGCCGGACACGGTGCTGCGCGTGCTGCCCGCAGGCACGCCCGAGGCCGCCTGGTGGCAGGCCATGGCGGCGGCCCCGGTGCTGCAGGCCGACACCGTCGAAGGCAGCCCCTGGCCCGATGAGGCCGCGCTGCGTGACCTGTGGTTCAACGCAGACAGCCCCGTGCGGGGGCTGGCCCGCCTGGCGCCCCACCTGGCGCCAGACACCTTGAAGGCACTGGGCGATCAGGTCGACACCGCGCGCTACGAGGCCTTGCGCGCCGAATGGCGCACGCTGCGCCAGCAGCGCGAGGCCTGGGCCGTGGCGCCCTACCCGCCCGTGTTCGTGACGGTCGATGCGGTGGTGCGCTGTGCCGGCCACGTGCTGCTGATCCGGCGCGACCGCCACCCGGGCGCCGGCCTGCTGGCCTTGCCCGGCGGGTTTCTGGAGCAGCAGGACACCCTGCTCGAATCAGCCCTGCGTGAGGTGCAGGAGGAAACCCGGCTGGCGCTGCCCCTGGCCGAATGGCGTGCCGCCCTGCAGGGCGTGGCCGTGTTCGATGCCCCGGGCCGCAGCCAGCGCGGGCGCACCATCACCCATGCGCACTTCTTCGCCCTGGGCAGCCGCCCCCTGCCCGCCGTGAGCGGGGACGACGATGCCCGCGAGGCCCTGTGGGTGGCGCAGCAGGACCTGGCGGGCCTGGAAGAGCAGTTCTTTGACGACCACTTTGTGGTGCTGGACCACTTCCTGCACTTATTGCCGGGCTGAGGCCACCGGGCGCTCAGGCGTCACGGCGGGCGCCGCCAGCGCCCAGAACACGTCCAGTTCGGCGTCCAGGCGGGCCACCACCGAGGCATCCAGCGCGCCGCGCTCGGTGTGCTCATGCACGATGGCCATCACCTCGGCGGGTGACAGGCCGGCCCGGTAGGGACGGGTCTGCACCAGGGCCTGGAACACATCGGCCACGGCCACGATGCGCGCCTCGATCGACAGCTCGCCGGCCAGGTGGTACGGGTAGCCCGAGCCATCCACGCGCTCATGGTGCTGGGCCGCCCACAGGGCGACGTCTTCCAGGCCATGGATGGTGCGCAGGATGCTGTAGGTGTCAAAACTGTGCCGCTTCATGACGGCGTACTCCTCGGGCGTGAGGCGGCCCGGCTTGTCGAGCAGCTCGTCGGGCACGCGCAGCTTGCCCAGGTCGTGCAGCAGGCCGGCCAGCTCGAGCATCTCGCAGCGCCGCTCCGCCAGGCCCAGGCGCTCGCCCAGGGCGCGCGAGAGCCGGGCCACGCCCTCGGAATGCTTGCGGGTGAAGGGGCTCTTGGCGTCGACGATGACCGAAAAGATGCGCACCAGGCTGCGCAGCTCGGCAAATGGCACCGCGCGGACCTGGTCGTGGGCGATCCACTCGTGGGCGTAGCTGCGCACCTGCTCGCTCTCCAGGCTGAACCAGAAGGCCTCGCTCGCCGAGGCCTGCAAAAAGGCATCCACCAGCTCGGGGCAGAACCAGTCACCCCGCCGGGCCGCGATGGCCTGGCGCGTGTCTTCGCGGCCGTACAGGATGTTGGACTGGTCCTTGAGCGCGGCCAGGGTCAGGATGTCGGTGCGGTCCACCAGGTAGATGCAGTTGGCCGCCAGCTTGACCTCGTCACTGAGCGGCAGCGCCTGCAGCGCGCTCCAGTGCGTGTGGTGGTGCAGCACGATGTCGGCCAGCGAAGCCAGGGAGGGGCAGCTGCGCAGCAACTCGGCCCCGATGCGGCAGTGCTCGGCCTCGCCCTCCCACTCGAACTGGGTCAGGCGGCGGTGGATGTAGGTACGTGACACCCCGCTGTCATGCAGCATGCCGGCCTGGAACAGCCGGTCCAGGCGCTCGGGCGCCCAGCCCAGCACCTTGGCGCACTCCACCGCCATGAAAGCCACCCGCTTGCCGTGGTGGATGTGGGTCACCCCCACCAGATCGAGGGCATCGGACAGCGAATAGATGACGTCGCGCAGATTGACCTGGAAGGTGGACATGGACGATGGGCAAAAAATGACGCCCCATCGTCGGCTGGGGGCCCCTGTGCTGTCAAGCCGTTTGGGCAAACGTTGGTCAGCCAGCCGAGCAAAAGCAGTTCACACGCCCTTGGAAAGCGCTACATTCGGGCCATGAAAACCACCGACGGCCCCTCGATCGCCCACCCCGCCGTTCTGTGCGAGGAACTGACGCCCTCACTGTACCCGGACGGACGCATGAGGCACGCAACCACGGAGAAGCCCCTGCTTGAACAGCGCGCCGACGAGGACACACAGACTGAGTTCCTCGCACGAGGCCGAGCCTCACTGGCCGCAGCACGAACGGGGGAGCCTTTGATCACCGCAGACCAGGTGATCCAGGAGATGCGAGACCGCCTGGCGCGCGCCCAGCAAACCTTGCGGTGAGCTTCTCAGTCTTCCTGACAGAGGCCGCGCAGCAGGACATCCAACGCCTGTTCGACTTTGTTATTGAACGTGAATTGAGCCGCGCCAGTGGGCGCCTGGAAGCTGCGGAAGAAGCGCTGGAAGCCATTGCCGCAGGTCTGAAACGCTTGGAACGCTTTCCCCACACCTGCCGCAAGGCGGATGGCGATCTGGCTCTGCGCGAGTTGGTGATCTCTCACGGCGCCACAGGCTATGTGGCCTTGTTCGAAATCACAGAGCCGGCCACCGTGATCGTCGCAGCCATCCGCCATCAAAGAGAAGACGACTACCCGTCAACCTGAAGCGACGTTCAACGCAGCACACTCGACATCGCCGCCAGCGCATTCAGGCTGCGCACCGCATCCTGCACGCTGGCGCAGGGCAAGCTGAGGGTGTCGCCGTCTTCGCGCTGCACGGCGGGCCAGAGGCTGAAGACATCGGCCAGGGCCGGGGTCTGGCATTGCACGCGCAAGGTCAGCGGCGTGGGCAAGGTCCAGGCCGGCGGGGCGCCCTCGCCCTGCAGGCGCAGCACGGCCTGGTGGCTGGCCTGCTCGATCTGGGCGCAGGCGGCCTGGGGCGACAGCGAGCGACCACTGCGCGCGCCATCCGACCACTTGAGCACACTCATGTCGGTGTGCGGCAGCAAGGCGGCCACCTCGTCGGCCAGCACGTCGCAACCGCTGACCAGCAGCACCGGCACGCCCAGCTCGCCGGCCAGGGCCGCGTACAGGCCCACCTCGCCCAGCTCCAGGCCGCCCAGCCAGACGCGGGCAAAGGCAAAGCTGTTGCTGGTGTGGGCCAGCACACCGCGGGTCTTGGCGCGGGCGTGCCAACCGATCATGAGCACGCCGTCCACGTCCTGTTCCACCCCCGCCATCATGCCCAGGGTGCGCGGCTTGCCCTGGATCAGCTGGGCCCGCGGGTCCAGCAGGTCGGCCAGCAGGTTGCCGAAGTGACCATGCGAATCGTTCACCAGCACCTCGCCGGCGCCGCCGGCCAGGGCGCCGCACACGGCGGCATTGGCCTCTTCGGTCATCCAGCGGCGGGCGCGTTCGTATTCGCCGTTGCCGGCCTGGGTCTGCTCGGGGCGCCAGACACCGGCCACGCCTTCGATGTCCATGGAAATCAGGATCTTGGGTGCAGGCATGGCTTCAATCTTTCGGGTGGAGCAGCGCCCAGGGCGCTTGGGTCAGCAGTTCAGGCGCCACGGAAGTGAGGGCGTGGCGGTGGTGGCCGTCGCGCCCGGTCAGGGGCACGGCCGCCCACAGCGCATGCACGATGGCCTGCTCGGTGGCTTCGGCGGCGGCCTGGAAGAACAGGTCCAGCGCGCTTTCATGCAGCAGGGTGACGCAGGGCATGGCCTGGTCGGCGTGCTGCGGCAGGCGGTAGGCGGTGGAGAAGGCCAGGGCCACATCGCCGCTGCCGTGCCCGTAGTCCGAGCCGGTGCGCGCCAGGCCGGCGGCCGAGCGCCGGGCCACGCGCTGCAGTTGGCGGGCATCGAGCGGGGCATCGGTGGCCAGCACGATGATGATGGAGCCACGCTCAGGCCCCGGCGCCTCGGCGTCGGCGATGCGCTGCTGCAGCACCGGGCCGATGCGGCAGCCGGCCAGGGTCAGGGCCTCAGGCCGGCCCTGGTTGGCCAGCACCAGGGCGCCCAGGGTGTGGCGACGCCCTTGCCACTCAAACTGGCGCGAGGCCGTGCCGATGCCGCCCTTGAGCCCGTGGCAGGACATGCCCCGCCCGGCGCCCACCGCGCCCTGGGCAAAGCAGGCGCCAGCGCCGGCCTCGCGCGCGGTCTGCAGCGCCTGCAGCACATGCGACTCCTGCAGCGCCAGGGCCTGGGCGTCATTGAGCCAGCCGTCATTGCACTCGAACACCAGCGGGTTCAGGGTGGGCAGGCTGCGCGCCAGCTCGGGCTGGTGGGCGATGGCATCGCGGATCAGCGCGGTGCTGGCCGTGCCCACGGCGAAGGTGCTGACCAGGGCCAGGGGCGACTCGATCTGACCCAGCTCCTGCACCTGCATCAGGCCGGCGCTCTTGCCAAAGCCATTGATCACGGCCAGGCCCGCCGGCAGCTTGTTGAGGAACAGATCGCCCGTGGCGGGCAACAGCACGGTGACGCCGGTCTGCACCGCCCCGTCGGACAGGGTGACGTGGCCCAGCGACACGCCGGCCACATCGGTGATGGCGTCCAGCGGGCCGCTGGCCAGGGTGCCGAGCTGGGGCGCACCGAGGAAGCTGCGTTGCATGGCTCAGTTCCGGTCGAGCTTGGGGTCGAGCGCGTCACGCAGGCCGTCGCCCAGCAGGTTGAAGGCCAGCACGGTGACGAAGATCGCCAGGCTGGGGAACAGCGCGATGTGCGGGGCATTGAGCATGTCGGCCCGCGCCTCGTTGAGCATGGCGCCCCACTCGGGGGTGGGCGGCTGCGCCCCCAGGCCCAGGAAGGACAGGCTGGCCGCGGTGATGATGGAGGTGCCGATGCGCATGGTGAGGTACACCACCACCGAGGACACCGTGCCGGGCAGCAGGTGGCGCAGCATGATGACGGCATCGGTGGCGCCGATGGAGCGCACCGCTTCGATGTAGGTCTGGTGCTTGAGGGCCAGCACATTGCCACGCACCAGGCGGGCAAAGGCCGGCACGCTGAACACGGCCACCGCCACGATCACGTTGACCATGCCATTGCCCAGGATGGCCACGATGCCGATGGCCAGCAGGATGCCGGGGAAGGCGAACAGCACGTCGGACATGCGCATCACGATGCGGTCCCACCAGCCTTCGTAGTAGCCGGCCAGCAGGCCCAGGCCGGTGCCGATCACCGCGCCCACCGCCACCGAGATGAAGCCGGCGGCCAGCGAGATGCGCGTGCCCAGCAGGATGCGGCTGAAGATGTCGCGCCCCAGGGCGTCCACGCCGAACCAGTGCGCCGCGCTGGGCGGGCTGTTGAGGGCGTCGTAATCGAAATAGCCTTCAGCGTCGTAAGGGGCCAGCCAGGGGGCCAGCACGGCCACGGCCACCAGCAGCAGCACAAAGCCACCGGCCCACAGGGCCACACGCTGGCGCTTGAACTGGCGCCAGAACTCTGCCGCCGGGGTGCGGACCTGCTGGGCAGCCACGGGGCTGGCGGGGGTGGGTTGTTCAGTCATTTACTTGAATCGGATGGTCGGGTTGATCAGGGCGTACAGCAGATCGACCACCAGGTTGATCAGGATGAACTCGAGCGAAAACAGCAGCACCAGGGCCTGGATCACGGGGTAGTCGCGCATGTCCACCGCGTCGACCAGCAGGCGGCCCATGCCGGGCCAGTTGAAGACCACCTCGACCACGATGGAGCCGCCCAGCAGAAAGCCGAACTGCAGCCCCATCATGGTGACCACCGGGATCAGCGCATTGCGCAGCCCGTGCTTGACCACCACCACCGTCTCGGACAGGCCCTTGGCGCGGGCCGTGCGCACGTAGTCTTCTTTCAGGATGTCGATGAAGGAGCTGCGCGTGAAGCGCGCCATCACCGCCGCCACGCCCGCCCCCAGGGTGAGTGAAGGCAGGATGTAGTGGCGCCAGCTGTCGGCCCCCACCGTGGGCAGCCAGCCCAGTTGCACCGAGAACAGCTGCATCAGCAGCATGCCCAGCGCGAACGACGGAAACGAGATGCCCGACACCGCCAGCGTCATGCCCAGCCGGTCGGGCCAGCGGTTGCGCCACACGGCCGACACCATGCCCAACACCCCGCCCAGCAGCACCGACCACACCATGGCCGCCACCGTGAGCCACAGCGTGGGCGCAAAGCGCTCGGCGATCTCGGTGGACACCGGCCGCTTGCTGCGGATCGAGGTGCCGAAATCGCCCTGCAGCGCATGGCTGAAAAAACGCAGAAACTGCTGGTGCAGGGGCAAGTCCAGCCCCAGATCCTGCCGCACCAGCTCCACCGTCTCAGGCCCCGCCTCCGGCCCCGCGGCCAGCCGCGCCGGATCGCCCGGCAACAGGTGCACAAACGAAAACACCAGCACCGCCACGATCAGCAACGTCGGCAACAGCCCCAGCAGGCGCCTGAAAAGGTAATGGATCATGAATCAAGCTCAATCAAAAAAATCCTGGCCTGCCAAGGCCCCATCGTGAGGCCATCGGTCTGACATCAGGACCTCACACAGAGTCCGCCCGGCGCACCGCACAAGGCACCCCAACGCCCTCACCGTTCAGAAGGCTGCGGAGCAAGCCACGCCAGCAGACACCACGGAGCGGGCTTTGCCCGGCCGTTGGTGTCGTCCCCTGGGGGAAGGCGCCGAAGGCGACTCAGGGGGTCACTTCAACTCGATTTCGTCGAAGTTGAAGTTCCAGTCGGGCATCACATAGAAGCCCGCCAGGTTGCGTGCCCGCACCGACAGCGAGCGCTCGGTCACCAGGAAGGCCCAGGGCGCGTCTTTCCAGATCTGCTGCTGGGCTTCGGTGTAGAGGCGGGTCTTCTCGGCGCGGTCCGTGGTGTTCAGGGCCCGGGCGATGTTGTTGTCCACCACCTCGTTCTTGTAGTACGCGGTGTTGAACAGGCGCGGCGGGAAGGACTCCGAGGCCAGCAGCGGGCGCAGCGCCCAGTCGGCCTCACCGGTGGACGACGACCAGCCCACGTAGTACATGCGCACCGGGGCGGTGGCCGGGTCTTGCGCGCTTTCCACGCGCTCGACGCGCTGGCCGGCCTCCAGGGCCTGCACCTGCACCTTGATGCCGACCTGGGCCAACTGCTGCTGCACGAACTGGATCACCTTCTGCGCCGTGGTGTGGTTGTAGGCGCTCCACAGCGTGCTCTCGAAGCCATTGGGGTAGCCCGCTTCTTTCAGCAGCTCACGCGCCTTCTTCGGGTCGTAGGGCCAGGGGCCCAGCTTGACCGAGTAGTCCACGCCCTTGGGGGCCACCGAGTCCATCGGGTCGGCAAAGCCCGAGAAGGCCACCTTGGCCAGGGCTTCCTTGTTGATGGCGTAGTTGATGGCCTGGCGCACCTTCGGGTTGTCGAAGGGCTTTTGCTGCATGTTGAACGAGATGTAGCGCTGCACGATCGAGGGGCCCTGGGTCACTTCCAGGCTGGGCTTCTTGCTCAGGTTCTCAACCGCTTCGGGTGGCAGCGTGAAGGCGAAGTGGGCCTCGTTGGTCTGCATCATGGCGGCACGGGTGTTGTTGTCCACCACCGGGCGCCAGGTGATGGTGTCCACCTTGGGGTAGCCCTTCTTCCAGTAGCCGTCGAACTTGGCCACCTTCATGTAGTCGGTGGCCTTCCACTCGACGAACTTGAAGGGGCCGGTGCCCACCGGGTTCTGCGCGATGCCCTTGTTGCCGTACTTGGCCAGAGCCGCGGGCGAGATGATCACGCCCGAGGGGTGGGCCAGGGTGTTGATGAAGGGCGAGAAGGGCTCCTTCAGCGTGAAGCGCACCGTGGACGGGTCGACCACCTCGGTCTTGATGATGTTCTTGTACAGGTTGTAGCGCTTGAGCTTGTTGTCGGGGTTGGTGACGCGGTCGAAGGTGACCTTCACGGCCTCGGCATTGAAGTCGGTGCCGTCATGGAACTTGATGCCCTTCTTGAGCTTGATGGTGTAGACCAGGCCGTCCTTGCTGACGCTGTTGCTCTCGGCCAGCACCGGCACCATCTTCATGTCCTTGTCGAAGCTGTACAGCCCCTGGTAGAAGGACTTGGCCACGGCCTGCGACACGGTGTCGTTGGCGTCATAGGGGTCGGTGGTGGTGAAGCTCGAATAGAGCGCCACCACCACGTCCTTGGAGGCGTGGGCGGACGAGACCGACAGGCCGGCCAGCACCAGGGCGGCGGCAAGGTGATTCAGTTTCAGTTTCATGGCGAGGACACTCCTTGATGAAGAAGAGGAAGAAAGGAAATCAGTAGGCTCCACCCACCCGGTGGCGAGCCACGAAATGGCCCGGGGCCACCTCGTGCAAAGGGGCCACCTCGGGCGGATTGTCCAGCGCCCGGATGGGGCTGGGAATGTCGTCCGACAACAATTCGCGCACGGGGCGGCGGCTGGGGTCGGCAATGGGCACCGCGCTCATCAGGCGGCGCGTGTAGGCGTGCTGCGGGTTCTCGAACACGGCGCGGCGCGGCCCGATCTCCACGATCTGGCCCAGGTACATCACGGCCACGCGGTGGCTGATGCGCTCGACCACCGCCATGTCGTGCGAGATGAACAGGAACGCGATGCCGAACTCGGCCTGCAGGTCGAGCATCAGGTTGATGATCTGGGCGCGGATCGACACGTCGAGCGCCGACACCGCCTCGTCGGCGATCACCACCTTGGGGTTGAGCGCCAGGGCGCGCGCGATGGCGATGCGCTGGCGCTGCCCGCCCGAGAACTCATGCGGGTAGCGGTGCGCCGCCTCGGGTGGCAGGCCCACTTTCTGCAGCAGCCACTGCACCCGTTGCTCGGCCTCGGCACGCGTGGCCAGGCCATGCAGCAGCAGGGGCTCCATGACCGAGAAGCCCACGGTCAGGCGCGGGTCCAGCGAGGCAAAGGGGTCCTGGAACACGAACTGGATGTCGCGCCGCAGCGCGCGCAGATCGGCCCCCTGCAGGCCGGCGATGTCGCGCCCCGCCACCTGCACCCGGCCGGCGCTGAACTCGAGCAGGCGCGCCAGCGAGCGGCCCGTGGTCGACTTGCCACAGCCCGACTCGCCCACCAGCGACAGGGTCTCGCCCGGTTGCAGGCTGAAGCTCAGCTGCTCCACCGCGTGCACCTGGCGCGTGACCCGGCCCAGCCAGCCGCCGCGCAAGGGAAAGCGCGTGACCAGGCCCTCGACCTGCAGCACCGGGGGCTGGTCGCGGCGCACGGTGTCAACCGCCGTCAGGCTGGCCACGCTGTCGCTGGCCTCCTGGCCCGGCAGGGCAAAGCGGGCCGGCAGGGCGTGCCCCTGCATGGCGCCCAGGCGCGGCACGGCCGCCATCAGGGCCCGGGTGTAGGGTTGCCGGGGCTGGGCGAACAGCGGCTGGCAGGCGCCCTCCTCGACCTTGTCGCCCCGGAACATCACCAGCACGCGGTCGGCCACCTCGGCCACCACGCCCATGTCGTGGGTGATGAAGATCACGCCCATGGCCAGGTCGCGCTGCAACTGCTGGATCAGCGTGAGGATCTGGGCCTGGATGGTCACATCGAGCGCCGTGGTGGGCTCGTCGGCAATCAGCAGCGCGGGCTTGCAGGCCAGGGCCATGGCGATCATGACGCGCTGTCGCATGCCGCCCGAGAGCTGGTGCAGGTGGCGCGTGAGCACATTGCGCGCCTCGGGGATGCGCACCAGGTCCAGCATGCGCAGCGCCTCGGCCAGGGCCGCCGTGCGCCCCAGGCCCTGGTGCAGACGGATCGATTCGGCAATCTGCTCGCCCACGGTGAACACCGGGTTCAGGCTGGTCATGGGCTCCTGGAACACCATGGCCAGGTCGGCGCCGCGCAGGCTGCGCATCTGGCGGGCGCTGGCGCGGGCCAGGTCCACGCGCTCGCCGCTGCGCCGCGTGAGCCACATCTGGCCACTGTCGATGGCGCCGCCGCCCTGCTCCACCAGGCGCATCAGGGCCAGCGAGGACACCGACTTGCCCGAGCCCGATTCGCCCACGATGGCCAGGGTCTCACCCGCATCGACATGGAAGCTCAGGCCCTTGACGGCCTGCAGGCGGCCTTGTTCGGTGCGGAAGCTGACGCGCAGGTCCTGCACCTCCAGCACGCGGCGGGCGCTCTCGGCGGGGGTGATGGGCAAGGCACTCATGCGGGGCTCCGGTCGTCTTCGTCGGCGTAGATGGCCACCACCGGGGGCTGGCCAGGGCGGGCCCAGCCACGGTACATGCCCTCGGTGTTGAAGGGCAAGGCGATGCGGCCCTGCGCGTCCACCGCGATGAGGCCGCCGCGCCCGCTCAGCGGGGGCAGCTTGTCGTGCACCACGCGGCGGCAGGCCTCGGCCAGGCTGAGGCCGGCGTACTCGATCAGGGCCGACACATCGTAGGCGGCCATGCCGCGGATGAAGGCCTCGCCCATGCCGGTGCACGACACCGCCACGGTGCGGTCATTGGCATAGTTGCCCGCGCCCACCAGGGGCGAATCGCCCACGCGGCCGGGCAGTTTGTTGGTGACGCCACCGGTGCTGGTGGCGGCCGCCAGGTGGCCTTGCGCATCGAGCGCCACCGCGCCCACGGTGCCCATCTTGGCGCGCTCGTCCAGCGGGGCCGGGGCCTGTGCGGCCAGCAGGTTCTGGGCGTCGTGGTCGAGTGCGGCGGCAGCGCCGCGGGCGGCCTGCACGCTGTGCAGCTGGGCCAGGCGCTCGGGCGTGTCGAACCACTCGGGGGCCACGGTTTCGCAGCCGCGCTCGATGGCGAAGCGCTCGGCCCCCTCCCCGATCAACAGCACCGGGCTGGCCGAGGCCAGCACGGCACGCGCCGCCAGCACCGGGTTGCGCAGCCGTGTCACGCCGGCCACTGCGCCGGCGGCCAGGTCGCTGCCGCGCATCACGCAGGCGTCGAGTTCGTGGCGCGCGTCGGCGGTGTACACCGCGCCGCGCCCAGCATTGAACAGAGGGCATTCCTCCAGCAGGCGAACGGTCTCGGTCACCACGTCCAGCGCTTCGGCGCCCTGGGCCAGCAGGGCCTGGCCCGCCAGCAGGATGTCATTCAGGGCGCCGCGGTAGCGGGCCTGCTGCTCGGGGGTGATGGCGCCACGGGTCAGCGTGCCGGCGCCGCCGTGCAGCACCAGCACCGGGGCCGGGCGGCCCGAGGCGGAACAAGAGGTGGATGAAGCTGGAAACAGCATGGGCGAGGGTCTACTCCGTCGGTCAATCGTTCGGGGTCGCGGCTTTGGCGGGCACGCGGGGCCGGTCGCGGCCCTCGGTGGTGGCATCGAGGTGCAGCCAGGGCATGACGCTCTGGGTGAGTTCCTGGTGCCGCTGCACGGCCGCGTCGCTGCGCCGCGCCACGGCGGCCACCAGGGCCTCGATCAGGGCCAGGGCGGTGGCGTTCGAGGTGGCCGCCACCTGGCGCTGGATGTGGGCATACAAGGTGCAGTCGGCCAGCTCCACCAGGGGCGAGGCGGGCTTGTCGGTGAGGGCCAGAATGCGCACGCCGCGCTCACGCGCCAGCCGCGTCAGCGCCACGGTATCGCTGACGTAGCGCGGAAAAGCCAGGGTGATCAGCAGATCGCGGGGCCCGCGCCGGAACAGCTGGCGCGCCGCATGCGACGGGCCGCCGGCCTGGGCCAGGCAGCTCACGCCGCTGCAATAGGGCTCGAGTTCGTGCTGCAGCAGGCCGGCCAGGAAGGCACTGCTGCCCCAGCCCAGGGTCATGACCTGGTCGGCCTGCAGCAGCAGTTCGACCGCCTGCTCACAGGGCTGGTCTTGCAAGGCCTGCAGCGTGTGGTCCAGGTTGTCGCGGGTTTCCTGCAGCGAGGCGGCCATGGTCTGCACCGTGCCGGCAGGCTGCTGCAGGTTGCTGCGCAGGCTCTCCACCGGCGCCAGCACCGACTCGAAGCCACGCGCCAGCTCGGCCCGGAACTGCGGGTAACCCGCAAAACCCAGCGCCCGGGCCAGGCGGTTGGCACTGGCCACCGACACCTCGGTCTCGCGCGCAAACTCCTCGATGCTCAGCGTGGCGGCCCGGAAAGGGTGCGCCAGCACGGCCCGCGCCATGCGCTGCAGCGCCGCCGGCAGGGACGGCGCCTGGCTGGCCACGTGCTGCAGCACCGGCAGGCCGGCGAAGCGGCCTGCCCAATCGGCAGTGGAGACGGTGGCGGGCTCACGGGGCATGGTGCGAAGCGTGCAAAAGGGGCGCTGTAAAGAAGTTTTCAGATAACTGAAATACTGTAAAGCAATTTACAGGCCTGCCGCATGGGGTTCTTCCCGGGGCTATTTCCGGTATTCCACGGGGGAGAGCGTGCCGAAGCGCACCGATCAGGGGCACGGCGGCAGCGGCGCGGTGCATAGGCGAAAAAAAACCCGGCAGGTGCCGGGTTTTCCAAACTGGAGTTGAAGAGGTATTGCGTAACAATCAACCAGCATCCAGCGCCTGAGAGGCTTTCAACCAGCCTGCCGCAGCAGACCAGCGTCACCCCAGGATCTGCACTTCCAGACAGCGAAAAATCGCTGGCGCGACTCCGGAAGACAACCCGGGGCGTCCCATCGGCGCCCACATTCTTCCCTGCATGCCTTTCAGCCCTTCAGCGGCTTGGCGCACTGTTCGCCAAGGCTTGACGACAAATGGGCTGAGAAGCCTTCCGAATGTAACAATCCGATACGAAATCCGCAAGCCCGACCGGCGCCCACGCCAGCGCCAGAGGGAGCGGCGGATCGATCTGGCGGCGTCGCGCTCAGGCCAATGTCATCAGGCTGGCATTGCCGCCTGCCGCCGCGGTATTGACGCTCAGGGCTCGTTCGACCAGCAAGCGCTCCAGCGGAATGGCCGCCTCGCCCGGCAGCAGGCCGGTGATGCCGACAATCGGGCCCGGGCGCTGGGCCACACGCAACGCCACCTGGCGCAGGGCCGCAGGCTCACCCTGGTGCAGCACGGCATCGAAATGGGTTTCGGGGCGGGTCCAGTCGCTGCACAGCACGATGCGGCCCTGCACGGCGTCGGGCAGGCGCTGCAGCAGGGCCTGCGCCTTGTCGGGCCAGACGGCCTGGCTGCCCACGGCCAGCACGGCGGCCAGTTGGCGCAGGCGGTCGTCGTCCTGATCGGCCAGGCACAGCACGGCCTCGCGCGGCAGCAGGGTATAGACATTGCGCTCTCCGGTCGGGCCGCACAGCAAGCGGGCGTGCCCGGCGCGGGCCTGCGCGCCCCATTGCGCACAGGAAGCTGCCACCGCCGTCTGGCCATTGCGCTCAGACCACTCGGCCAGGGCCTGCAACGCGGCCGGCAACACCTCCGGCTGGTGGCCGGATTGCGCCGGGGCGCCAGCCTCGTCCAGGCTGCGGGTCAGGGCCGCCTCGGGGCGCTGCGCCAGCAGGCGGTACAGGTACAGGGGGCCGCCGGCCTTGGGGCCGGTGCCCGACAGGCCCTCACCGCCAAAGGGCTGCACCCCCACCACGGCGCCCACCATGTTGCGGTTCACATACACATTGCCGGCGCGGGCCCCGGCCACCACGCGCTCGATGGTTTCGTCGATGCGGGTGTGCAGGCCCAGGGTCAGGCCGTAGCCCGTGGCGTTGATCTGGTCCAGCAACTCGGGCAGGGCCTCGCGGCGGTAGCGCAGCACGTGCAGCACGGGGCCGAACACCTCGCGCTGCAGTTCGCTGAGGCTGTTCAGTTCAATCAGGGTTGGCGGCACGAAGTGGCCGTGCCGGGTATCGTCCAGCCCGCCCCGGCCCAGGGGCTGCTGCACACGGCGGCCCTGGGCGCGCAGAGCGTCGATGTGGCGCAGCAGGCCGGCTTGCGCCTCGGCGTCGATCACCGGGCCCACGTCGGTGTGCAGCTGATCGGGGCGACCCAGGCGCAATTCGGCCATCGCACCGGCCAGCATCTCCAGCACGCGGTCGGCGGCTTCTTCCTGCACGCACAGCACGCGCAGGGCCGAGCAGCGCTGGCCCGCGCTGTCGAAGGCCGAGGCCAGCACATCGGTGACCACCTGCTCGACCAGCGCGGACGAGTCCACGATCATGGCGTTCTGGCCGCCGGTTTCAGCAATCAGGGGCACGGTGCGCCCCGCCGGGCTCAGGCGGCCGGCCAACTGGCGTTGCAGCAGGCGCGCCACCTCGGTGGAGCCGGTGAACATGACGCCCTGCACGCGCTCATCGCCCACCAGGGTGGCGCCCACGGTCTCGCCGCGGCCGGGCAGCAGTTGCAGCACGGCGTCGGGCACACCGGCCTGGCGCAGCAGGCGCACAGCCTGGGCCGCCAGCAAGGGGGCCTGCTCGGCCGGCTTGGCCAGCACCGGGTTGCCGGCAGCCAGGGCCGCCGCCACCTGGCCCGTGAAGATGGCGAGCGGAAAGTTCCACGGGCTGATGCAGACCACCGGGCCCAGTGGCTGGTGCGGCAGATCCGCCAGGTCGCGGCGCGCCTGGGCGGCGTAGTAGCGCAGAAAATCGACCGCCTCGCGCACCTCGGCCACGGCATTGGCGCAGGTCTTGCCGGCTTCGCGCACCAGCAGGCCCATCAGCACGCCCAGCTGTTGCTCCATCAGGTCTGCCGCCTGCTCCAGGGCCAGGGCACGCTGCGCCGGGGCGGTGGCGGCCCAGGCCGGCGCGGCCTCGGTGGCCGCCTGCAGCGCCCATTCCACCCCCGCCAGGGTGGTTTCCTGCACCCGGCCGACGCGGTCGCGCAGGTCGGCCGGGTTGAGCACCGGCTGGGCGGGTTCGGCCCACTCGGCCCGGGCTTCGGGGTCGGCCAGCAAAGGCTCGGCCTGCCATTCGGTATGGGCGCTGCGCAGCAGATCGGCGTGCAGGCCGGTCAGCGCGGTATCGCAGGCCAGGTCCACGCCCTGGGAGTTGCGGCGTGCCACACCGTACAACTCAGGCGGGGTGGCGATGGAAGGATGCGGCAGGCCCAGCGTGCCTTCGCGCAGGGCCATCTGCTCGACGGTCTGCACCGGGTCCTGGACCAGCTCGTCCAAGGGCAGGCTGGTGTCTGCGATGCGGTTCACAAAAGAGGTGTTGGCGCCGTTTTCCAGCAGGCGGCGCACCAGGTAGGCCAGCAGGGTTTCGTGGTTGCCCACCGGGGCGTAGATGCGGCAGGGGCGGTTCAGGCGGCCGGCGGCCTCGGGGCCCACCACCTGCTCGTACAGGGGTTCGCCCATGCCGTGCAGGCACTGGAACTCGTACTGCCCAGGCTGGTAGCGCGCCGGGTCGGCCAATTGGTAGATGGCGGCCAGCGTGTGGGCGTTGTGGGTGGCGAACTGCGGGTAGATGGCCTCGGGCGCGGCCAGCAGGCGGCGTGCACAAGCCAGGTAAGACACATCGGTGTAGGCCTTGCGGGTGTACACGGGGTAGTCGCTCAGGCCGTCGAGCTGGGCGCGCTTGATCTCGCTGTCCCAGTAGGCGCCCTTGACCAAGCGCACCATCAGGCGGTGGCCGCTGCGGCGGGCCAGGTCGATCACGTGGTCGATCACGTGCGGGCAACGCTTCTGGTAGGCCTGGATCACAAAGCCGATGCCGTTCCAGCCGGCCAGCGCGGGCTCGAAGCACAGGCGCTCCAGCAGCTCCAGCGAGAGCTCCAGGCGGTCGGCCTCTTCGGCGTCGATGTTCAGACCGATGTTCTGGCCCCGCGCCTGCAGCGCCAACTGGCGCAGCACGGGGTAGAGCTCGGCGTGCACGCGATCGTGCTGGGCACGGCTGTAGCGCGGGTGCAAAGCCGACAGCTTGATCGAAATGCCGGGGCCTTCATACACGCCGCGCCCGCCCGAGGCCTGGCCGATGGCGGCAATGGCCTGCTGGTAGTCGCGCAGGTAACGCTCAGCATCGGCCGTGGTGAGGGCGGCCTCGCCCAGCATGTCGTAGGAGTAGCGAAAGCCCTGGGGCTCCAGGGTGGCGGCATGGCGCAAGGCCTGGGCGATGGTCTCGCCCGTCACGAACTGCTCGCCCATCATGCGCATGGCCATGTCCACGCCCTTGCGGATCAGGGGCTCACCACCGCGCGCGGTCAGCCGCCCCAGGGCTGCACCCAGGCCGCTTTCGCTGTGAGTGGCCACCAGCTTGCCCGTCAGCAGCAGACCCCAGGTGGTGGCGTTGACGAACAGAGAGGGGCTTTTGCCCAGGTGGCGTGCCCATTCGCCATGGGCGATCTTGTCGCGGATCAGGGCATCGCGGGTGGCGGTATCGGGAATGCGCAGCAAGGCCTCGGCCAGGCACATCAAGGCCACGCCCTCTTGGGACGACAACGCGTACTCTTGCAGCAGCCCCTGCACCAGGCCGGCACGGCCGCCAGCGCTCTTGCGTTCGCGCAGGTGACGCGCCAGGCGCTGGGCCAGTTGCTGGGTGGCCTCGGCCAGGGGCTGGGGCAGTCGGGCCTGCTCCAGCAACTCGGGCACCACCTCGGTCTCCGGCCGGCGCCAGGCGGCGGTGATGGCGGCGCGCAACGGGCTGGCCGGCTGCAGGCCTGGCGTGAAGGGCTGGAAGGGGGTGCAGGTGTCGGCAGCGGGGCTCAGGGGCGGGCGGATGGACATGGGGTGGCTCCTCGGATTCGGTGAATTGCGCTATCTTCTTAGCCATTGGTGTGAATATTTATCCATATTTGCAATCAAAGACCGAATAAATCACCACGCAATTCACCTCCCGTGCGCAGGTCATGCGAGCGCCGCACAATGGATGGCATGAAACCACTGCAAGACATTGCCCTGTCCATGCTCGACCTGGTGGCGGTGCGCGAAGGCGGCACCGTGGCCGACGCGCTGGCCATCGCCCTGCGCACCGCCCAGCACGCCGAAAAGCTCGGCTTCACGCGCTACTGGCTGGCCGAGCACCACAACATGAGCGGCATCGCCAGCTCGGCCACCGCCGTGCTGGTGGGCCACATTGCCGGCGGCACCGAGCGCATCCGCGTGGGCTCGGGCGGCGTGATGCTGCCCAACCATGCGCCGCTGGTGGTGGCCGAGGCCTTCGGCACCCTGGCCGAGCTGTACCCGGGCCGCATCGACCTGGGCCTGGGCCGTGCGCCGGGTACCGACGGGCTGACCATGCGGGCGCTGCGCCGTGACCGGGTGGAGACCGAAGAAGACTTTCCGCGCGACGTGGCCGAGCTGCAGCGCCTGCTGGGCCCGGCGCAACCCGGCCAGCGCCTGATCGCCATGCCGGGCGCCGGCACCAACGTGCCAATCTGGCTGCTGGGTTCCAGCCTCTTCTCGGCCCAGTTGGCCGCCGAGCGCGGCCTGCCCTACGCCTTTGCCTCGCACTTTGCGCCACGCATGCTGCTGCAGGCGGTGGACCTGTACCGGCGCCTGTTCAAGCCCTCGGCCACACTGGAGAAGCCGCATGTGGTGATCGGTGTGCCCTTGATCGCCGCCCCCACCGATGAAGAGGCCGAGTTCCTGGCCAGCAGCACCTACCAGCGGGTGCTGGGCATCCTGACCGGCGACCGGCGCCGCCTGCAGCCCCCTGTGCCGCACTACCGGGCCCAGTTGGCCCCGCAGGAGCGCGCCGCGATCGATGATTTTCTGGCCGCCGCCGTGGTGGGCGGGCCGGGCACCGTGCGCGAAGGCCTGGCCCGGCTGGCCGACCTGACCCAGGCCGACGAGTTCATGCTGGTCAGCGATGTGTTCGACCCTGCGCTGCGCCTGCGCTCGCTGGACATTGCCGCCGCAGCGCTGCGCGGCTGAACCGCCCCCCCCCGGGCGCTGCGCGCCCGCTTCTTGCATGCACACCGGCGGGCCATGACGGCGGCCAGACCGGCCCGCCGGATGTGCACGCCCCCCTCCCCAGGCCCCGAGTTTTCCACTCAAGCATTGACCTGAAATTCTTGGAATTTCGGCCACTCTGCGATAGACTCGGCTCGTTTCAATCACGAAACTATGTTTTACCTAAGAAACGAACCGGATTGGAGAACGTCATGAGTGCATCAGCGGCCGCCGAAGGCGTGCAAACCGCGTACCAGCCCCCCGAGGGCATGAACCTGGCGCAATGGCTGAAGTCGCGGGTGGCCACCCGTGCCACCCGGCGCTACGACTGGGAGGCCTTGAAGTTCCAGGCCGACTTCGACCCCAAGTACGCCCGGGCCCAGATGCGCTACGTGGGCACGGGCGCCACCGGCGTGGCCAGTGACGAAAACACCGTGGTGGCCGAGCACTTCACCTTCTCCACCATGATCCTGCCGGCTGGCGCCGAAGGCCCGCTGCACATCCACACCGATGCCGAAGAAGTGTTCTTCGTGCTGCGCGGTCGGGTGAAGCTGATCGCCGAACTGAACGGTGAAACCTGGGAAATGGAAGCCGGCGAGCGCGACTTGATCTCCTGGCCGGTGGGCGTGTACCGTGGCGTGATCAACATCGGCGACGAAGAAGCCCTGATGTGTGTGATGGTGGGCAACCCCAAGCCGGTGACCCCGACCTACCCGCCCAGCCACCCCCTGGCCAAAGTCAAGCGCTGAGCCTGCGCAACGCACCCCCACGAGGAAACAACATGAGTGTTCAGGGCATTGACGAAATCACCTTCGGTGCGGCGGATCTGGCCAAGTGCCGCCAATTCTTCAGCGACTGGGGCCTGCACCTGGTGGCCGAAGAGCCGCAAGAGCTGGTGTTCGAGTCGCTCAACGGCTGCCGCGTCAAGGTGGCCCATTCCGACAAGCCCGGCCTGCCCGCCGGCATCGAGGCCGACCCCACGCTGCGTGAAGTGGTGTGGGCCGTGGGCTCCAACGCCGAACTGGAGGCGCTGCGCAAACGCCTGGCTGGCCAGCCCGGCTATGTGGACGACGGCCAGCGCATCGGCTGCACCGACCCCAACGGCCTGGCCGTGCGGGTGCAGGTGACCCGCAAGCGCGTGCTCGACCTGCCCTGCGCCCAAACCAACACCTGGGCCACACGTGGTCGGGTGAACCAGCCCAGCCCGGCCTACGACCGTGCCACGCCGGTCGAGGTGGGCCATGTGGTGTTCTTCGTGAAAGACCTGGCGGCCACCACCGCCTTCTATGAACAGCACCTGGGCTTTGTCGTGTCCGACCGCTACCCCGGTCGCGGCCACTTCATGCGCTGCGCCCCCGAGGGCGGCCACCACGACCTGTTCCTGCTGCAACTGCCCGAGCCCCGCGCCGGCCTGAACCACGTGGCCTTCACGGTGCGTGACCTGCACGAGGTGATTGGCGGCGGTATGCACATGTCGCGCTGCGGCTGGAGCACCGAACTCGGCCCGGGCCGGCACCCGATCTCGTCAGCGCTGTTCTGGTACTTCATCAGCCCGGCAGGCGCCCTGGTCGAGTACTACACCGACGAAGACGAGCTGACCGCCGACTGGCAGCCTCGCGATTTCACCCCCGGCCCCACCGTGTTTGCGGAATGGGCCATCAAGGGCGGCATCGACGGCCAGACACGACGCCAGGTCAACGCCGACGCGCCGAGCGGCCGTTTCATGACGGACCGCCCCAAAGACTGATCACCGCCTATTCGTCCCTAACTGACACCCACCGAAGCACCCGGAGGTTTTTGATGAGCAACACCCCCCCTCTCTACAACGAAACCCATCAGCACCGTGACGCCACACCGACCGCGTACGAAAACCTGCTGGGCGACTCGATCGAGCGCGCCTTCGCGCAAGGCCTGCACGAGATCGAACCCCTGATCGACTACCTGAACAAGGCCGGCCCGGCCGGCCCCAACAGCCAGCCCTGGACGGTCGAGACCTTCAAGGCCGAGATGGCCCGCCTCGGCGCCTGATTCACCCCACCCTGGAGCACATCAAGATGCAAACGTCCAACGTCTATTTCCAGCAAGACCCGGTCGACGCCGCCCTGGCCGTGGGCCTGAAAGACCTGTGGTTCCCGATCTGCCCGTCGTCCTTCCTCAAGAACGACCCGATCTCGCTGCGCCGCATGGGCTACAAGATCGCCTTGTGGCGCGACCACGAAGGCAAGGTTCACGCCCTGGAAGACCACTGCCCGCACCGCGGCGCACCGCTGTCGCTGGGGGTGATCCTGGGCGACCGCATCGCCTGCCCTTACCACGGCGTTGAAGTGAGCCACGACGGCACCGTGACCAGCGTGCCCGCCATGCCCGGCTGCAAGCTCGAAGGCTCGCGCACCACCCGCATGTTCCACGCGGTGGAAAGCAATGGCGCGATCTTTCTGTTCAACTCGACCGAGCCGCAGATCGACACCCCGCCGCCGCTGCGCCTGCCCGAAGAGCTGACCTCGCCCGAGTGGTCGTCCTTCCTGTGCTACACCGAATGGGGCTGCGACTACCGCTATGTGATCGACAACGTGATCGACCCCATGCACGGCACCTACCTGCACAAGCAGTCGCACACCATGTACGAAGGCGATGTGACGGCCGAATTCCACATCCGCGACACCGACACCGGCTTCGTGTTCGAGAAAAAGGGCCAGCGCAACGTCAACTTCGACTGGACCGAGTGGATCGACACCGGCATCCACCTGATGCGCCTCGAGATCCCCTACCCGAAGACCGGCGGCCCTGGCGGCAACTTCGCCATCATTGGCAGCTACACCCCCATCAGCCGCCAGGCCTCGGGCGTGTTCCACTGGCGCTGCCGCAAGGTGGATGGCTGGCAGCGCGACACCTGGCGCTTCCTGTACAAGAACCGCCTTGAGCAGCGCCACTGGAATGTGCTGGAGCAGGACCGCGTGGCCGTCGAGACCATGGAGCCCGATGCCAACCAGCGCGAGTTCCTGTACGCCCACGACATGGGCATCGTGCGCCTGCGCCGCCACCTGAAGGGCCTGGCCCAGGCCCAGATCGACCGCGCCGCCACCCCGGCCTGAGCGCAAGCGGCCTGAACCTGAACCGCCCGGCACGCCCTGAAAGCGGCCACCAAGCGCCCCCGACTGCACCTGGCAAGCTCTGGCTACCAGCCTGCCTCGGGGGCGCGGCGCTCTGTGACCAACATTAAACTCAAGCCCTCCCGACCCTCACCCACAGCCCCCCGTCACGGCCATGTCGAATCCAATCAAAGCCTACATCCACGCGCTTCGTTACGAGGCCGAGGACATCCACAGCGTCGAACTGCGGCGCGCCGGCGGAGGTGAACTGCCCGAGTTCGCCGCCGGCTCCCACATCGACCTGCACCTGCCCAACGGGCTGGTGCGCAGCTACTCGCTGCTCAACGCCGCCGGCGAACGCCACCGCTATGTGCTGGGGGTGCTGAAAGACCGGCGCAGCCGCGGCGGCTCGCGCTGCGTGCACGAAGCCCTGCGCGTGGGCCAGAGCATCGACATCAGCGAGCCGCGCAACAACTTTGCGCTGCACGAAGACGCCGGCCACTCGGTGCTGGTGGCCGGTGGCATCGGCGTCACGCCCATCCTGTGCATGGCCACGCGGCTGAAGCAGCTGGGCCGTTCCTTCGAAGTGCTGTACTTTGCCCGCTCGCGCAAGAGCGCCGCCTTCATCGCCGAACTGCAGGCCCTGGGCGCCCCGCTGCACCTGCATTTCGACGACGAACAGAACGGCCCGCCTGACCTGAAAGCCCTGCTGGCCGCCCGGCCGGCCCAGGCCGACACCCATTACTACGCCTGCGGCCCCGCCGTGATGCTCGACGCCTTCGAAAAGTTCTGCGCCGAGCTGGGCTATGCCAACGCCCACATCGAGCGCTTCACCGCCGTCGAAGTGGCCGCCGCCTCGGACGCCCGCCAGAGCTACACGGTGGAGCTCAAGCGCAGCGGCAAGACGATCTCGGTCGAAGCCGGCCAGAGCCTGCTGCAAGCCCTGAACGCCGCCAAGGTGAACTGCGTCACCAGCTGCGAAGAAGGCATCTGCGGCGCCTGCGAAACCCGCGTGCTCGACGGCCAGCCCGACCACCGCGACTCGGTGCTCAGCACCGCCGAACGCGCGGCCAACAAGGTGATGATGATCTGCGTGTCCGGCTGCAAGAGCGAGAGACTGGTGCTGGATCTTTGAGCGAGCCGCCCTCAACCGGTGTCAGCCAAGCATTTGGAGTGATGCAGGTGGGCCTCAGGGCCCCGCCCCCCCTGGGCGGGGCCCGCTCAAGCAGCATGCGATGAGAAGGTCTCCAGGGCGTTGTCAGGTCTCGCGAGGGAACGACTTGCGCGCCAGTGGCTCGATCTCCTCCCAGGCAGCACGCTCCTGCTCAATGGCCTCACGCAATTCATCCTCAGACGGCAACACCAGCCTGTATTGAGAAGCAAATATCTGTTCGCTGCCTTTCAAGATGGAATATCGGGCCACCGACAGATCTTTCTGATCGCACAACAGGATGCCCACCGTCGGGTTGTCTGCCGGCCCACGTCTGAGCTCGTCGTACATGCGCACATACATGTCCATCTGCCCGATGTCCTGATGGGTCAGTCGACCCGCCTTCAGATCGATCAACACAAAGCACTTGAGAAGGTAGTAGTAGAACACCAGATCGATGTAGAAGTCCTGAAAATCTGTGCTCACGCGCTGTTGGCGTGCCACGAAGGCAAACCCTTTCCCCAGTTCCAGCAGAAAAGATTGCAGTTTGTCCATCAAGGCCTGCTCCAAGCTGGACTCCAGCAAACGCCCTGACCCGGGCAAACCCAGGAACTCCAGCATCACGGGGTCTCGCAAAAAGTCACGCGGCTTTGGCGCTGGTCCGCGGGTGGGGGGCACGCTCTCGGAAGTCGATACGACAGGATCGCTGCCGAGCAGTCGCCGCTCGTAATAGAGGGTGTCGATCTGTCGATCAAGCACCCGGGAACTCCAATTCTGGCTGGCCGCTTCGGTCATGTACCAACGACGGGCTTGCGGATCGCCGACGCGCAAAAGCATTCTGTAATGGGTCCAACTCAATTCCCGACGCAGTGCGTCGCGAATTGGGAAACTCAGGAAGAAGCCACGCATGTGCCTGAGGTTGGAGACGTCAAAGCCCTTGCCAAATTCCCGGCTGAGGGCTTCCGCCAGCCGTGGCAGCAGCTTTTGACCGTAGGTGGCCCGAGACGCTCCGCCTTGCTCAAACTCGACAATGTGACGCCCGATCTCCCAACATGTACTCACCTGTGCCACATCCACCGCACGCAGGGCCTGACGACGCCCGCGATGAATCGCGTCTCGCAAAGCCTCCAACAGACCGGAAAGGGGCGCAGCGTCTGAGGCAGGCGCGTGTTTCATGCGAGAACTCCTTGCAGGGTGGGCCCCCTGAGTTGCAAAGAGTGTGTTGCCACCAGCGCCTGTGGCCGTCATGGCCATCGGGCCTGGAACGATCAGGGGTGCATGGAAGTGGCCACGCGGCCCGGTGGACGGCGAAGCACAGACATGAGCCGCCCAAAGCCAGGGACAAACCGCTGCACGTCAAAAGCTCTGCCTTGAAGCAAGCTTCAGAGCCTCAGAAAGTGCCCGGGTAAGAGCCCCCATCCAGCAACACGTTCTGCCCGTTGATGTACCCCGCATGCACGCTGCACAGGTAGGCGCAGGTGTTGCCGAGTTCCTCGGGCTGGCCCAGGCGGCGGGCCGGGTGGCGGGCGATGCGGGCGGCGCGCACGGCCTCGGCGGTGCTGCCTTCGCGCCGCGCCTGGGCTTCGAAGTTGCCGGCCAGGCGGGCCGTGTCGAAGGTGCCGGGCAGCACGTTGTTGATGGTCACGCCGCGCGCCACGGTGCTGCGCGCCAGCCCGGCCACAAAGCCGGTCAGGCCGCTGCGCGCGCCATTGGACAAGCCCAGGCCATCCACCGGCGCCTTGACCGCGCTGGAGGTGATGTTGACGATTCGGCCGAAGCCGCGCGCCATCATGCCGTCCAGCGTGGCCTTGATCAGCTCGATGGGCGCCAGCATGTTGGCGTCCAGGGCCTTGATCCAGTCCTCGCGCTGCCACTGGCGGAAGTCGCCGGGCGGCGGGCCGCCCGCGTTGGTGACCACGATGTCGAAGTCGGGGTGGGCGGCAAAGATGCGGGCGCGCCCTTCGGCGCTGGCCACATCGGCGGCCACCCATTCGGCCCGGCCCGGCCCGAGGGCGTTGAGCCGCTCGGCAGCCTCGCGCAGCGGGCCTTCCGTGCGGGCCACGATGACCACCTGCACGCCTTCACGCACCAAGGCGGTGGCACAGGCCAGGCCCAGGCCCGAACTGGCGCCGCACACCAGGGCCTTGCGGCCCGAAATTCCAAGATCCATGACTCAGTTCTCCTTGATCGGCGCCGCGCCAGCGCACTCAACAGGCGTGGCGCCTGGCGGATGCTTCAGGCCGTGGCCCAGGGCATAGGCGACTCGTTCAGGCCCCAGTACCAGCTTTTCTGGGCCGTGTACTCCAGGATGCCCAGGCGGCCCTTTTCGCGCCCCGTGCCACTCATCTTGACGCCACCGAAGGGCGTGCTGACCGAGAACACCTTGTAGGTGTTGACCCAAACCGTGCCGGTCTGCAGGGCCTGGCCTAGGCGCCAGGCTGTCTTGTAGTCGCGCGTCCAGATGCCCGAGGCCAGGCCGAACACGTTGTCGTTGCACTGGGCGACCAGGTCGGCCTCGTCGCGCCAGGGCAGCAGGGCCAGCACCGGGCCGAAGATCTCTTCCTGGCACATGCGGGTGCTGTTGCTCAGGCCTTCGATCACGGTGGGGGTGTAGTAGCTGCCGCGCTCGAACTGGGCGCCCTCGGGGCGCACGCCGCCGGCCAGCAGTTGGCCGCCCTCGTCCAGGCCGAGTTGCACATAGCGTTCGACCGAAGCGCGGTGGCCGGGGTTGACCAGAGGGCCCATCTGGGTGCTTTCGCTGGACGGGTCGCCCACGCGCAGCGCCTTCACGCCGGCCAGCAGGCGGGCCTTGAATTCGGCATAGACGCTTTCGTGCACAAAGGCCCGCGAGCCGGCGATGCAGGATTCGCCGGAGGAGCTGAAGATGCCGTACAGCACCCCGGCCACGGCGTGGTCCAGGTCGGCATCAGCACACACGATGGTGGGCGACTTGCCGCCCAGCTCCAACGAGGTGGGCATGAGCTTTTCGGCCGCCAGGCGGGCGATGCCCAGGCCCACGGTGGTGCCGCCGGTGAAGGCAATGCGCTTGATCAGGGGGTGCTTGACCAGGGCATCGCCCACGATCGAGCCCTTGCCCGGCAGCACGCTGATGATGCCGTCGGGCACGCCGGCCTGCTGGGCGATGCGGGCCAGTTCGATGGCCATGCGCGGGGTGATTTCGGCGGGCTTGAAGACCACAGCACAGCCGGCAGCCAGCGCCGGGGCCAGCTTTTGCGCCTCGCTGGCGATGGGCGAATTCCAGGGCGTGATGGCCCCCACCACGCCCAGCGGCTCGTGCGCGCTGAGGGTGAAGTAGTCGCCGCGCGAAGGCGTGAGCTGGTCTTCCCAGGTTTCGCAGGCGGCGGCAAAGAACTGGAAGGTGCCAGCCGCGCTGGCCACCAGGGCCCGGGTTTCCTTGATCGGCTTGCCGTTGTCCAGGCGCTGCAGCTGGGCCAGCTCTTCACCGCGCTCGCGGATGCCTGCGGCAATGCGGTGCAGGATGGCGGCGCGCTCATGCCGCTTGAGGCCGGCCCACGAGGGCTGTTGGCGGGCGCGCTCGGCGCATTGCACCGCCTCGTCCACATCGGCCGCGGTGGCCGCGTGCAGGGTGGCGACGGTGCTGCCGTCGTGCGGGTACTCGGTGGCGTATTCGGGGCCGGAGGCGTCGCGCCAACGCCCGGCCAGCAGGGTTTGCAGTTTTTCGCTCATGGGAGTTCTCAGACAGTGACGGCGGCGCCGCGGTTGTGCAGGAAACGAAGGCCCGACAACACGGTCAGTGCCGAGGTCTTGGGGTTGTCGGCCAGGGGCTTGCCGCGCATGGTCAGCTCCATCTCGCCGAACTCGCCGCGCACGCTGATCTGGTGGATGTTCTCGCTGACCGTGGGGTCGGCGATCAGGCACACCCGGGTGGCGTCCAGGCCCAGGCCGGCCAGGGAGAGGGTGGCGGCCACGTTGGCGTTCTTGGGGTAGAGCTGAGCCGCTTCGCGGGCCGTGGCCTCCAGGATCACGGTGGGCTCGGTGATGGCGGCAAGATCGCACACCGCTTCGGCCGGGGTGCCGCGCCAGCCCGAGGGCGGCTTGCGGCCGGTGTAGCGCACCTCGGTGAGGCCGGCCAGGCGCGCAGCCGCGATGGCATCCACCCCGCCAATGGCGCCCGACAGCAGGTGCAGCTGGGTGGCGCCCTGCTCGGCGGCCGCGGCCAGCTGCTCGGCCATGCCGGGGCCCGACAGGGCACCGATCGACAGCACCGCGCATTCCACGCCGCGCTGCAGCGCCGGCACCACGTGCTCGATCAGGGCCGCATGGCCGGCGCATTCCAGCACCAGGGTGGCTTCGGCGGGCACTGCCGTGGTCACGGTGGCGGCCTCACCCACCACGGCACGGGCCTCGTCCAGACCGGCGGCCTGGACCACGATGTGGGTGATGCGCACGCCCGGGTCGCCGGCTATGCGTTGGAAGATCGATTTGCCGATCGCGCCAAAACCGATCAGGGTGACGGGCTGGGCTGCACGCACGGGACGGGCCTGCATGCTGGCGGAGTTCATGCGGCCTCCTTCTTGAGGATCGGGCCGGCGAACTTGGCGGCGAACGGGCCCCAGGCCTTCATGTCCACCTCGACCACCACCGGGCCCTTGGCAGCCAGGGCCTGGCCCAGCACCTCGGCGGTGCGCGCCGGGCTGTCGAGCAGGAAGTGGTGGGCCTGGAGGCTGGCACAGAAATTCGCGAAATCAGGGGTGTGCAGCTCGACATAGCAATGGCGGCTGCCATAGATGTCGTCCTGGATGTTCTTGATCACGCCATAGCGGCTGTCGTTCATCAGCAGCACCACCAGGTCGGCGTTCTCTTGCACGGCGCAGGCCAGCTCGCCCACGTTGAGCATGAAGCCGCCGTCGCCCACCAGGGCCACCGTCTTGCGGCCGAGCTGGTGCTCGGTGTTGGCCACCGAGGTGCCGATGGCCATGGCCAGGCCCTGGCCGATGCCGCCGCCCAGGGCGTGCACGCCGGCCCGGGGGTGGTCCAGCACCGGGGCGCGGTTGCCCCACATGCTGTTGGACAAGGTGATGTCGCGCACCCACCACAGGTTCTTGCCGGCCACGGCACCCACCTGGTTCTTGAGTTCAGCGTACGCACCCAGGGTGTCGTCCACATGGGCGGCGGCGGCGGCACGCGCCTTCTGCACGTCGGGCACCAGTTGCGGGTCGACCTGCATGCGGCCTTCCAGCAGATCGGCCAGCGCGTTCAGCGTGAGCTCGGCATCGCCCTGCACAAAGTACTGGCTGTTGTAGCCACGGTTGTGGGCCAGGGCATTGGCGTCGATGCGGTAGAGGGCCTGCGGCAGCTTGAGCTTGTAGCGCAGGGTTTCGTTGCTGCGCAGGCGCGAGCCCACCACCAGCAGGGCGTCGCAGCTCTGGTACAGGTCTTCGGCGGGCTTTTGCAGGTTGTACGAGCCCAGGCTGGCGGGGTGGTCTTCGGCCAGGATGCCGCGCCCCTGCACCGAGGTCACCACGCCCCAGCCCAGCTTCACGAAGCGGGCCACGGCGGCGCTGGCACCGCGCGCACCGCCGCCCAGCCACAGCAGGGGGCGCTTGGCACCGGCCAGGGCATCGGCCAGGGCCTGCACGCTCTCGGCCTCAGGCTGCACCGGGCGCAGCGGCAGGGGGCGCAGATCGGCCGGCAGATCGAGCAGGGTGGCCTGCACGTCGATCGGGATTTCGATGCTGACGGGCCCACAGGGCGGGGTGAAGGCCAGGCGGGCCGCCTCACGCAGCGTGGCCAGGGCGGTTTCAGCGTTGCGGATGCGGAAGGCCGCCTTGCCCACCGATTGCAGCATGGCCAGTTGGGCCGGGGCTTCGTGGATGTAGCCGAGGTCGCGGTCCAGGTAGGGCGACTCGATCTGACCGGTCAGGTGCAGCAGGGGCGTGCCGGCGGTGAGGGCCTCGATCAGGGCACCAGCGGCATTGCCGGCACCGGTGCCGGTGCTGGTGACGCACACCCCCAGGGCACCGCTGACACGGGCGTAGGCATCGGCCATGTTGCAGGCCCCGGCCTCGCCCCGTGCCGACACGAATCGGATCTTCTGACGCCGGTGGAAAGCGTCGAGGATGGGCATGTTGTGAATCGAGATCACGCCAAAGGCGGCGCGAACACCACATTGCTCTAGGAATCGGGCGGCAAGTTCGCCAACGGTGATGCGATGGGGGGCTGCTGTGGTCATGGTGTGGGGGGTGGGAGGGGGTTGACGTTCATGCCGCCGCGCTGGGGCAGGTGGCTGATGCGTTGGGTGACCTGGGCAGCGGCTTGCTGCACCAGTTGGACCAGGCTGCGGGCCTGATCGGCCTCGATCTGCTGCGCAGGCACGGTCAAGCTGACGGCCGCCACCACGTTGTGGCGGTCATTGAAAACAGGGGCGGCAATGGTCGAGATGCCGGTCTCGAAGCCGCCCTGGCTGATGCCGTAGCCATTGGCCATGTCCTGATCGATCAGGGCCTTGAGCTGCACCAGGGTGGTGGGCGTCTTGGGGGTGTAGGCATGCAGTGCCGGCTCGGGGTAGAGCTGGGACAGGCCGGCCATGTCGAGGTTGGACAGCAGCAGGCGGCCCAGCACGGTCGCATGGGCCGGCAGACGCGCACCGACCTGGATCGAATGGAACACCGACTGGCGGCCCATGGCCTTGGCGACAAACACCACCTCGCGCCCATCGCGGACCACCAGATGGGCCGAGTAGCCGCTCTGGTCGCGCAGGCCTTCGATGATGGGAATGCCGTGCTCGGTCAATTCCATCGAGGCCAGGTATTCGAAGCCCAGGCGCAGCACCCCGATGCTCAGCTTGTAATTGGGGCTGTCGCTGACGCGCTCGACAAAGCCCATCTGCTCCAGGGTCTGCAGCAGGCGGAACACCGAGGCGCGCGGCACATCGAGGCGGCGCGACAGCTCGGCGCCGGTGAGCTGCGGCTCCTGGCGGGTGAAGCAGCCCAGCAATTGCAGGCCACGGGCCAGGCCCGGGACAAGGTAGCGGTCGCTTGCGTTGTTCATGTGTTGGTTCTCCTGGTCTCTCGATCTGTGTTCAGGGGGTGGCCTGCAGCAGGGCATTGACCGCATCGGCGGCCTCCAGCGCGCAGGCATGGCCCACCGGGCCCAGTGAGAGATAGGGAGCACCCACCCGGTGCGCCAGCGCTTCGCAGGCGGCCGCCGGGGTGATGGTGTCAGCGCTGCCACTGGCCACGGTGACCGGACAGGTTACCGCAGCCAGCAGGCTGTCGAGATCGGCGTTGGCGAGCAGCCGGGCGGCCTGGGTGTAACCGGCCGGGACGATGGCTGCCATGATCGATTTCACATACGCCACCAGGGGCGCATCGGCCTGGGCCGAGAGCATGGCGGCCCCCCGGTGCTCGGCCATGCCGGCCGGGCCCAGGCGCTCCAGATTGGCCAGGCGGTCGCGCAGCTTGCTGTCGCGCAGGGCGGGATCAGCCAGGCCATAGCCCAGCGCCGGCGAGAGCAGGACCAGCCGCGCCACCGCCTGCGGGCGCTGTGCCACCGCCGCGGCCGCCATCAGGCAACCCAGGGAGTGGCCAGCCAGCCGGATTGGTTGCTGCGCCAGTCCCAGGGCCTGCAGCCATGGCCAGACCCGCGCGCCGTAGTCGGCGGCCGTCGGCCATTCGGCTTCGACCGGGGTGCTTTGGCCGTAACCGGGGGCGTCCCAGGCCAGCACGGTGAAGCGGCTTTGCAGGGTTTGCAACTGACGCAACCAACTGCCCGAGGCCGACCCAATGCCGTGCAACAGCACCAGCAAGGGGCCTTGGCCCGCCCGGCGGTAGGCGATATCACCCCCGGCGGTCGACACCACCTGGGCAGGCCACTGCTGTGCCAGTTCTTGCAAGCTCATGTTCGTGGCGCCTGCTTCAGCGACCCAGGTCGCGCTTGATCTTGGCCAGGGGCGAATCCGGCGGGTAGACCGGGGTGATGGGCTTGGGCGAGCCCAGCATCACACACATCAGTGCGTCTTCGTCGCCGATGTTGTGCTCTTCGCGGTACACGCCGGGCGGCACCGAGATCAGATCGCGCTCGCCCACCACGGTCTCCCAGCGCTGGCCGTCTTTTTCGCAGATCACTTTCATGGCGCCGCGCATCACGAAGAAGATCTCTTCCACGTCGTAATGGATGTGCGAGGGGCCGATGTTGCCCGCCGGGATCACCATGGTCGAGAAGGTGAAGTGGGCCGAGGGCACGGTGTTGTTGTCAGCGGCCACACCGGTGCCGCCGGTGCCCACATAGCGCATTTGGGCGCGGCGGTACTTGGGGTCGAAATCGGCCTGGAACTTCAGCGCGTCCCAGTCGTAGCGGCGGGTGGAACGGCGCGCCACGCGCGACTCCATCCACTCGGCAAAGCTCTGGCCCGGGGCCTGCATCATGGCCTGCTGGATTTCAGCCTCGGGCGGGATGCGCGCATCCTGCAGGCCGCGTTCGTTGAACACCGGCTCGTTGGCCGCGGGGGTGTGGGGTGTGCTCATGGGGACTCCTTGCAAAACAATGCGGTGGGTTGGTAGGGGGGGTCAGTTCATGACGAAGCCGCCATTGACCGGCAGCACCTGGCCGGTCACGTAGCCGCTGCCTTCGGACAGCAGGAACAGCACGGTGGCGACCACATCGTCAGGCACCTGGGCCCGGCTGATGGCGCGGCCTTCGCTGTACAGGCGGTGGCGGGCTTCGGGCACGTATTCGGTGGCCTCGACCAGGGTCAGACCCGGCGCCACCGCATTGACGGTGACACCGTGCGCGCCCAGTTCGCGCGCCATCGAGCGGGTCATGGACATCACGGCGCCCTTGCTGGCCACGTAGGCCATCAGGCGCGGGGCCCCCCACAGCGCGGTGTCGGAGGCGATGTTCACCACCCGGCCCCGACCCGAATCCTGCAGCCAACGCTGTGCGGCCACCGTCACCAGCCAGGGGCCGCGCACGTTGACGGCCATCACCCGGTCCCAGGTGTCGACTGTGATGTCGGCCATGTCCTTGCCGCCCGAGTTGGTGATGGCGGCGTTGTTCACCAGGCCATCCAGGCCGCCCAGGCGCTCGGCCGCAGCGGCCGTGGCCTGCTCGATCGCCTGCGGATCGGACACATCCATGGGCAGGTAATGCGCCACGGGCTGGGCCCGGCCCTGGTTCAGTGCGGCGGCCAGGGCCTCGCCACGTTCATGCAGCACATCGGTCAGGGCGACCCGGGCACCGGCGGCCACACAGGCGCGGGCAAAGGCCTCGCCCAGGCCACGGGCACCGCCCGTGATGAGGATGCGGTGGCCTTCAAGAGAGGGAACGCTGGTCTGATTCATGCTTCGATTCCTGTGTCTGCCGTGCGCCGCCCTGTCTTGGTGATCGGGCTTCAGCGCGGCCTTTTTCAGTCTCACTTATGAAACGTTGATTCGTATTTGAATCGCAATTGTGTCACCAACCCACAATTCCACCCCTATCCCGACTATCACACAGGGTTTTTGAAACACCCAGAAGGGTCGCCGATGCCACTTTTTCAGGCGGCCAACACAGGCATTCGTCCATGCGCCAGATCAACAACACAGATGTGACCACCCCATGAATACGTGCTTTTACTTATTTGAAAAACGGGGGGTACTTCGTATTCTCCCTCAAATAGTTTCATCTATTGATCACCGTTTCGTATATAAAACGAAAGGCCCCCATGCTCACCCCAGGTTCTGTTGGCTCCCTCAGCCCGCCACAATGCGGCGGCAAGGGTTTGACATGAAGCGTCCCGTCCTGGCCCTGGCTCGCCGTTGGGCGGTGGCGTGCTGCACCGTGCTGGGCACATCCAGCCTGTGCCACGCGGCCCCCGGCGAGCTCTCGGAGGCCCAACGCAGCCTGGCGGCAGCGCCGTTCACGCTGGTGGCGCCCTTCCCGGCCGGTGGCCCGGTGGACACGCTGGCCCGCATGCTGGCCAACGGCCTGGGTGAGCGCTACAAGCAGGCGGCCATCGTGGACAACCGCACCGGCGCCAATGGCAACATCGGCATCGAGGCGGTCAAGCGGGCCGCCCCCACGGGCCACACCCTGCTGGTGGTGCCGGCCGGCAACCTGACCATCAACCCCACACTGATGCCCCGCCTGGGCTACGACGTGGAGGCCGACTTCAGCCCCGTGGCCTCGCTGGCCAAGGCCCCCAACGTGCTGGCCGTGAACCCCGCGGTGCCGGCACGCAGCATCCGCGAACTGATCGCGCTCAGCCAGGCCCATCCCGGCACCTTGAGTTACGCCACGCCGGGCGTGGGTTCGGGCCTGCACCTGGCCGGCGAGCTGTTCAAGCAACAAAGCGGCGCCGACCTGCTGCATGTGGCCTACAAGGGCTCGCCGCCTGCGCTCAACGATGTGCTGGGGGGCACGGTGCCGGTGATCGTGGGCAACCTGCCCACCCTGCTGCCGCACATCCAGCAGGGCAAGCTGCGCGCCCTGGCGGTGACCGACCCCGTGCGCGCCCCCCTGCTGCCCGAGGTGCCCACGCTGGCCGAGGCCGGCGTACCCGGCGTGGCCGTGACCTCGTGGTACGGCGTGATGGCCCCCAAGGGCACGCCCGAGGCCGTGCGCACCCAACTGGCCACCGACATCGGCCAGATTCTGAACACGCCCGCCAACAAAGCCCAACTCGAAAAACAAGGCCTGGTCGTGTGGATCACCGCAGGCGCCGCCTTTGGCGACGTCATCCGAAAAGAGACAGCGACCTGGCTGCCCGTCATCAAGAGCCGAAAGATCGAAGCCCAGTGACGGGCCGTGCCCGATTCAAGAACCCTCACCGACCCACCCCACAACATCTCCCAGGACCCTCCCCATGCCCACCCCCACGTCCAAACGCCTTGCCCTCACCCGCCGCCATGCCCTGGCCCTGACCGCCGCCGCCCTCGGGCTGGGCGCGGTCGCCCAACCCGCCCTGGCCCAGGGCGGCTACCCCAACAAGCCCATCACCCTGGTGGTGGCCTACCCCGCCGGTGGCGACACCGACGCCATGGCGCGCCTGTTCGCCGAGAAGCTGCAAGGCCGCCTGGGCCAGCCTGTGGTGGTGGACAACCGCCCCGGCGCCAGCGGCATCATCGGCAGCGCCTTCGTGTCCAAGGCCCCGGCCGATGGCTACACCCTGCTGCTGGCGCCCAGCACCTTCTCGATCGCGCAACTGGTGATGAAGACCGGCCCGGGCTCGGGCTACGACGTGCTCAACGGCTTCACCCCCATCATCCAGACCGTCACCATGCCCATGTTCGTGGCCGCCTCGGGCGCCAGCGGCATCAAGGACATCAAGGATCTGGTGGCCCAGTCCAAGGCCAAGCCGCTGACCTATGCCACCCCGGGCAGCGGCTCGCCCATGCACATCCTGGCCGCCATGTTCACCAAGGCCACCGGCGCCGATCTGGCCCACGTGCCCTACCGCGGCGTGGCGCCGGCGGTGAACGACGTGCTGGGCGGCCACGTGCCGCTGACCTTCATGACCCTGGGCCCCGTCGCCCCGCACCTGGCCACGGGCAAGGTCAAGCTGCTGGGCGTGGCCGACACCCACCGATCCACCCTGGCGCCGGATGTGCCCACCCTGGCCGAGCTGGGCTACAAGGACATCGAGCTCACCGCCTGGCAAGGCCTGTTCGGCCCCAAGGGCCTGAGCGCCGACATCGTGAAGACGCTCAACACCCACATGAACGACATCCTGAAGATGCCCGATGTGGTCAGCAAGGTCGGCACCTTCGGCGGCCTGCCGCTCGGGGGCGACCCGGCCCGTCTCGAAAAGAGCAACGCAGCCGATCTGGCCCGCTTCGGCAAGGTCGTGAAGGACTTCGGCATCCAGGCCGATTGAGCCTGGCACCCACCACGTTCCCCCGCCCGGCTGGGCTGCCCTGGCCGGAACTCCCCACGACGAAGCAGCGCTTCGTTTCCTCAATCGGCACATCTCTTGGAGGAGAAGCCCATGAAAAAATCCCTCATCGTTCTGGCCGCCCTGGCCGCAGCCACCGGGGCCTCGGCCCAGACGGCCCCCAGCTCGTCGGTGACCCTGTTCGGCACCATTGACGTGGGCCTGGCCCGCGTCACCGGCGACACCCTGAGCCGCACCGGCCTGTCCACCAGCGGCGCCAACATCAGCCGCATCGGCTTTCGCGGCACCGAAGACCTGGGTGGCGGCCTGGCCGCCGGCTTCTGGCTCGAAGGTGGCCTGGACGTGAACACCGGCGCGGGCAAGACCAGCGGTGCCTTCAGCTTCAACCGCCGTGCCACCGTCAGCCTGCTGGGCAGCTTCGGCGAGGTGCGCGTGGGCCGCGACGATTCGGCCACCTTCCTGAACACCCTGATCTTCGACCCCTTCCTGACCAACGGCGTGGGCGGCACCGGCACCTTTGTCATGAACGGCGCCCCGATCCAGATCAGCAATGCGGTCAGCTACTTCCTGCCAGCCAACCTGGGCGGCTTCTATGGCCAGGCCCAGGTGGCCTTCGGCGGCCAGGCCTCCAACTCGACCACCCCCAACCTGGGTGACTACCGCGGCCTGCGCGGCGGCTACCGCCAGGGCCCGGTGCACGTTGCACTGGCCACCGGCAAGCTCAAGGGGGCCTCCGCCGCCGCCGACGTGACCGCCAACAACATCGCCGGCTGGTATGACTTCGGCGTGGTCAAGCCCTCGTTCATCTGGGCCAGCGAGAAGACCGCCACCGCCAAGATCACGGCCTTCCAACTGGGCGCCAGCGCACCGATCGGCGCCAGCGAACTGCGCGCCTCGGTGGGCCGCTACGACACGTCGGGCAACAACGCCGACTGGACCAAGGTGTCGCTGGGCTACGGCTACAACCTGTCCAAGCGCACCCAGCTCTACACCAGCTACGGCCACATCAGCAACAAGGCCGGCGCCCAGCGCGCGATCAACATCCAGGGCCTGGGCGCAGCCGGTACCACGCTGGGCGGCACCTCCAGCGGCTACGAAGTGGGCATGCGCCACTTCTTCTGATCGAAGGTTTCTCCGAGGTTGACTTGGCCTGCCACGGCCCGGGGTTTCTCCCTGGGTCTGGCAGGCTTTTTTGCGATCGGGCGCCCCGTGTCCTGTGAAAGAATCAAGCTACCGCCGCTGCCCATCTGCCCCGTGCCACGACGCCGCCCCACCCTGTCAACCGAACCGCCAGAACTCACCCCTGCGCCCGCCTGCCCCTGGGCCGATCTGGACGAGCACGGCAGCGGCCTGTCGGTGGACAACTTCATCAGCTCCTGGATGAACCAGCTCAGCCACGCACTGCGCCGCACCTTGACGCTGAGCTATGCCGAGCCCTTTGGCGTCAGCGTGGCCGAATGGCGCATGCTGGCCTTCATCGCTCACGAGGGCCAGCTGTCGTTCTCACAACTGGCCCAACTCTCCAGCACCGACAAGGCCCTGGTCAGCCGCACACTCAAATTGCTGGAGCAGCGGGGTCTGGTGCAATTGCAGGCCAGCGGGAGAGGTCGCGCGCGCAAGCTGATGTGCCGCCTGAGCCCCGCAGGCCTGGACCTGCATGACCAGATGATCCGCGTGGCCCGCGAACGCCAGGCCGCCATGCTGCGTGTGCTCAGCACCACCGAGCGGCAAGGGCTGTACCAGACGCTGAACAAACTCAAGGCCGAATGCGCTCGACAGGACAGACTGCATGACGCCGCCCACCAGGACAGTGCCCCGCTTCGTGACAAGGTTGCCAGATCGTCCGCACCTGATGGGCTATAAACAACTTTGCATCCACCGTCACAGCCCGTCATTTCCGTGCAAGCCACCTGAGGCCCAATCGGACAAAAAGCAGGCCTCACAGCCCGCAGAAAGAGACGCATGAGTGAGCCCAGCCGCAGCAGCTACATCCTGCGGGCAACAGCGTTCTACCTGCTCTTCGGGCTGGGCTGGATCGTGCTGTCGGACCGCGTGCTGCTGGCTCTGGCCAACCCGCTGGACCTGGCGGCCCTGTCGGCGGCCAAGGGCATCTTTTTTGTGCTGGCGTCCGCGGCAGCCCTGTTCATGGCCTTGCGCTCAGTGCCGGGAGGCCGGGTCGTGGCCAGCGATTCAGGGCTGCCCGAGCCGGCGCCTCGGGTCAGCACCGGCCAGCGTTGGCTGCGCTACGGATTCGCTTTGCTGATCACCGGCTGCATGCTGCTGGTCCATCAGGCCATGACCCCCATGGATGCGGGACACCCGCAATTCATCCTGTTCGTGCTGCCCATCGCCCTGAGCGCGCTGGTGGGGGGCCTGGGCCCGGGTTTGCTGGCCACGTTCACGGCGCTGATCGGCGTCGATCTCACGTCACAGCCTGCACTGCACAGCCTGGCCGCTTCGCCGCAAAACCAGTTCCGCTGGGGCCTGCTGCTGCTCAATGGGCTGGTGCTGAGCCTGCTCAGCGATCGCCTGAGGCGTGCCAGTGCGCGCTTGCAGCGCAGCAGCCGGCTGCTCCATGCCGTGGTCACCGGCACCTCGGACGCCGTGTTCGTGAAAGACCCCCAGGGACGCTACCTGCTGGCCAACGGTGCCGCCGGGGCCTTCGTCAACCAGGCCCCGGAGAGCATGCTGGGCGTCACCGATGCGCAACTGTTCGACGCCGCCTCCGCAGAGCACTTGCGCGAACTCGATCGGCAGGTGATGCAGAGCGCCGAGGTGCAGACCCACGAGGAGAGCCTCACCACGCTGGAGGGGCAGCAGCGGGTGTTCATGGTCACGAAAGGCCCCGTGGTCGACGATGTCGGCACGGTCAACGGTTTGTTCGGCATCGCGCGCGACATCACCCACCTCAAGGCCGATCAGGAACGCCTGCTGGCGAGCGAGGCGGCGCTGCGCGACCGCGAACAGCAACTGGCCCGGGTGCTGCAGGGCTCAGACCAGGGTTATTGGGACTGGCACCTGCCCAGCAACACCTTCCTGGTGAGTGAACGCTGGGAGACCATGTTGGGTTTCGAGCCCGGCGAGATGGACGTGGCCACCAGCCGTTGGCCCGAACTCGTGCACCCGGAAGACCTGCCAGCCGCACTGGCCTCGATCGAGCGCCACCTCAAGGGCGAAAGCGATGCCCATGTGGTCGAGATCCGCTGCCGCACCAAGCCAGGCGGCTGGTGCTGGATCCTGTCGCGCGGCAGCATCGTCACGCGCCGTGAGGACGGGCAGCCCCTGATCATGGCGGGCACCCACACCGACATCACCGAACGCAAGCAGTCGGAACTGGCGCTGCGCGAGGCCAGCGTGGTGTTCGAGAGCAGCCACGAAGCCATCATGATGGTCAACCCGGAGGGGCTGATCACCAAGGTCAACCCCGCCTTCACGCGCATCACGGGCTTCTCCGAAGCCGAGGTCAGCGGGCGCTCACCCCGGCTGCTGGCCTCCGGCCAGCATGGCGAGCCCTTCTACCAGGAGCTGTGGCGCGCCCTGCAGCAGCACGATTTCTGGCGCGGTGAGATCTGCAACCGACGCAAAAGCGGTGAGCTGTACGTAGCCCAGGAAACGATCTCGGTGGTGCGATCCCCTCAGGGCCAGGTGCTGCACTACATCGGCGTGTTTGCCGACATCAGCCAGCTCAAGGCCCACGAAGCCGAACTCGACCGCGTGGCGCACCACGACCTGCTCACTGGCTTGCCCAACCGCCACCTGCTGTCAGACCGCATGAGCCAGTCGATCCTGCGCTCGCAGCGCAGCGGGCACCCCTGCGCGGTGTGCGTGCTGGATCTGGATGGCTTCAAGAGCATCAACGACCGCCATGGCCACAGCGTGGGCGACCAGCTGCTGCTGAGGCTGAGCACCCGCCTGCAGCAAGTGCTGCGCGCCGAAGACACGCTGGCCCGCACCGGGGGCGACGAGTTCGTGCTGGTGTTGTCCGAAGTCGGCTCCACCGAAGAGTGCACACTGATACTCGACCGCCTGTTGCAGGCCGTGCGCCAGCCCTTCGCACTGGCGCCCGACCTGAACCTGGGCGTGAGCGCCAGCATCGGCGTGAGCCTGTACCCGGCCGACAATGCCGACCCCGACACCTTGCTGCGCCATGCCGACCAGGCCATGTACCTGGCCAAGCAGGCCGGCAAGAACCGCTACCAGTTGTTCGACCCCGAAAGCGACCGCCTGGCCCAGGCCCACCGGCAAGGCCTGGAGACCCTGGAGCGGGCCCTGGCACAGGGCGAGTTCGTGCTGTACTACCAGCCCAAGGTGGACCTCGACAGCGGCGAGGTCATCGGCGCCGAAGCCCTGATCCGCTGGCAACACCCCGAACGTGGCCTGCTGCCGCCGGCCGACTTTCTGCCGCAGCTGCACGGCAGCGCGCTGGAACCATCGCTGGGCGAGTGGGTCATTGCCAGCGCCCTGGATCAACTCAGCCACTGGATCGCTCAAGGCCTGCCCATGAAGGTGAGCGTCAACATCAGCGCCAACCACCTGTTGCAACCCGAGTTCTGCGCCCGCCTGGCCCAGGCCCTGGCCCGCCACCCCGAGGTGCCCCCAGCCCACCTGGAGCTGGAGGTGCTGGAGAGCGCCGCCATCGCCGACATGGGTCAGGCTGTCGAGATCCTGCGCAACTGCCGGGCCCTGGGTGTGTGCTTTTCACTCGATGATTTCGGCACCGGCTACTCCTCGCTCACCTACCTGCGCCAGTTGCCCGTGGACACGCTGAAGATCGATCAAAGCTTTGTGCGCGACATGCTCACCGACGCGGACGACCTGCGCATTGTGCAAAGCGTCATCCAGTTGGCCGGCGTGTTCCATCGTCAGGTGATTGCCGAAGGCGTGGAAACCCTGGAGCATGGTGCCCGGCTGCGCCAGATGGGCTGCCACTGCGCACAAGGCTATGGCATCGCCCGCCCCATGCCCGCCCAGGACCTGCCCGGCTGGTGCGCCGGTTGGTTGCAGGCCCAGGCCTGGCAACACCTCTGAGCTGGCCTCGAAGGCCTGAAGGAACCCCCATGCTGTCCCACATCTTTGTCGGCATCGCTGACTTCAACCGCGCCCTGCGCTTCTACCGCCCCGTGCTGGCCAGCCTGGGCATCGAAGAACGCTTTTGTGAACCGGAACGCCCCTGGGCCGGCTGGCACAGCGCCGGCGGCCAGCGCCCCCTGTTCGTGATCGCCCGCCCCCACGACGGCCAGGCCCCCAGCCCCGGCAACGGCCAGATGACCGCCTTCCTGGCCCCCACCCGAGCCGCAGTCCACGCCGCCCACGCCGCCGCCCTGGCCCACGGCGGCACCTGCGACGGCCCCCCCGGCCCCCGCCCGCACTACCACGCCCACTACTACGGCGCCTACTTCAAAGACCCCGACGGCAACAAACTCGCCGTCGCCTGCCACACCCCCGAACATCAACCGTGAAAAACCCCTCAGAACGGGGCAAGGGCCCGTCTTTTCATCTAGCAGGCCTGCAACGAAGGAGTCAGGCCGGCGCCGGGCCGCCCCAAGGCGGACAGTTTGTAATGGGAACTGTGCGTCAGTCGTCGCCGCGAGTCTTGTCTTGAATTCGGCAGACCTCAAACGAAGAGGTCAGCCCGCCGCCCGGCCGCCCGAAGGCGGGCTGCGGCCCCCTCGGGGGGCTGAGCCCTGCGGCTCCAGGCCTGCCTGCGCAGGGCTGGACAGGGCGAAGAGCGTCCGCGTCTCGCGGCCGCACGTGGGAGTGACACGCAGTGCACGACCGTGGGGGCCATTTATTCAGGCCACCCCACCCTGGCCAACGACTCGTTGTCCCAGCCCTTGCGCCCCGTCAACTCCTCGCCCACCCAGTCAGGCAGATCCACCGCGGTCTGCTCGCTGGGCAACTCAACCTCCACCGTGTACAGGCCCTCCAGCCCGCCGTGGTAGCGGTCCACCTCGAAGGTGTGGCCCTGGTGCTCGATGAAAAAGCGCGTCTTCTCCAGGGCATAGGCGCCCGGCTGGCGCGCCATCTGCTGGGCATCGGCCACCGGGATCTCGTACTCCCACTCATGGCGGGTGGCTGCACTCAGGGGCGCACTCTTGAGCGTGAGCCAGGCCCGGTCCTGCGACACCCGCACCCGCACCAGCACCGCGCCCTTGGCCAGGTAAGCCTGCAGAAAATGGGAGCCGCTCAGGCCCTCCAGGATTGCCGGGGTCCTGAGTTTGAATTTGCGTTCGATTTCCAAGGCCATGGTGATTTCCTCCTGAAGGCTGCCGCTGCTTTTTGAATGAGGCCCGATTGTGTCGCACCGCCACCCCAGCGCCAGGCTCGTGAGCCCCACATCGTCATTTCAGACGATTGAAAGTCATTCACAAGACAGCCAAGCTACAAGCCCATGCCGGATGATGGACAAGTCATCCGACCCAACGCCCTCTCACCCACTGCCCCACCCAACCTGCCCCACCGCTGCCATGAACCTGCATGACGCCATCGCCTCGCGCCGCTCGGTGCGCGACTTTCTGGACACCCCGGTCCCCGAAGCGGTGATCCGCCGCGTGCTGGAGCAGGCGCTGCGTGCGCCCTCCGGGGGCAACCTGCAGCCCTGGCACCTGCATGTGCTCACCGGCGCACCGCTGGCCGACTTCAAGGCCAGGATGCAGCAGCGCCTGCAAGACGAGGCGGCCGGCAGCGCGGCGCCCGAGCCCGGCGAATACACGGTTTACCCGCCCGAGCTGGTCTCACCCTACCGCGAGCGCCGCTTCCAGGTGGGCGAAGCCATGTACGCCGAGCTGGGCATCCCGCGCGAAGACAAGGCCGGGCGGCTGCGCTGGTTTGCCCGCAACTACGCCTTCTTCGGGGCCCCGCTGGCCTTGTTCTGCAGCGTGGACCGCCGCATGGGCCCACCGCAATGGTCTGACCTGGGCATGCTGCTGCAGACGCTGATGCTGCTGTTGCGCGCCGAAGGCCTGGACAGCTGTGCCCAGGAGTGCTGGGCGCGCTACCCGCAGACCGTGGGCCAGACCCTGAAGCTGCCCCCTGAGCGCATGCTGTTCGCGGGCATGGCCATCGGCTACGCCAACCCCGAGCACCCGGTGAACCGCCTGCAGACCGCGCGGGCACCCCTGTCCGAGGTGGTCGAGTTCATCGGCTTCTGAGCCCGCACCGCCGACCCAGCCCTGCCGCTCAGGCCGTGGGCAGGCGGTGGTCCTTGAACTGCTCGCGCAATTTCGTCTTCAGCAGCTTGCCCGTGGCGGTGTGCGGCAGGCTGTCGACAAACACCACGTCGTCGGGCAGCCACCACTTGGCGATGCGCTCGCCCAGGTGCGCCAGCACCGAGGCGGCATCGACCTCGGCGCCCGGGCGCTTGACGGCCACCAGCAACGGACGCTCCTGCCACTTGGGGTGCGGCAGGCCGATCACCGCAGCCTCCAGCAGGCCGGGGTGCGAGCAGGCCGCGTTCTCCACGTCGATGGACGAGATCCACTCGCCGCCCGACTTGATCACGTCCTTGGCGCGGTCCACCAGTTGCAGGTAGCCATCGGGGTCGATGGTGGCCACATCGCCGGTCGGAAAATAGCCCTCGGCATCGAGCACCTCGCCCCCTTCGCCGCGGAAGTAGCCGCTGCAGATCCAGGGGCCACGCACATGCAGGTGCCCGTAGGCCACGCCATCCCAGGGCAGGGTCTGGCCGGCAGCATCGACGATCTTCAGATCCACCCCCCAGACGCCCCGGCCCTGCTTGAGCTTGACCTTGAGCAGCGCATCGCCGTCCAGCTCAGCGTGCTTGGGCAGCAGCTTGCTGATCACGCCGATGGGGCTGGTCTCGGTCATGCCCCAGCCCTGCACCACCTCGGCGCCGAAGTCGCGCTCGAAGCGTTCGAGCACCGCGCGCGACACCGCCGCCCCGCCGATGCCGATGCGCTTGACCCCGATCTCGCGCGGGTCGATCTGCGGGTGGGCATCCAGGTACTGGAACAGCATCAGCCACACCGTGGGCACCCCTTGCGAGAAGGTGCAGCGCTCGTCACGCATCAGGTTGTAGACGCTCTGCCCGTCCAGGTGCGGCCCGGGCAGCACCAGCTTGGCCCCCACCATGGCCGCCGCATAGGGCGTGCCCCAGGCATTGGCGTGGAACATGGGCACGATGAGCAACACGGTCTCGGACGAGCTGATGCCGAAGGTGTCGGGCGCCAGCTCCATCAGCGTGTGCAGCACGGTGGATCGGTGCGAATACAGCACCCCCTTGGGGTTGCCCGTGGTGCCCGAGGTGTAGCACAGCGAAGAGGCCGACTTCTCGTCGAACTCGGGCCACACATAGTCGCCGCTCTGGGCGTCCAGCAGTTCCTCGAAGCACAGCAGGTTCGGCACCTCGATGGCGGGCATGTGGGCCCGGTCGGTCATGGCCACGAAGGCGCGCACCGACTTGAGCCGGGGCGCCAGCTGCGCCACCAGGGGCGCAAAGCCGATGTCAAAGAACAGCACCTGGTCTTCGGCGTGGTTGATGATGTAGTCGATCTGCTCGGGGAACAGGCGCGGGTTCACGGTGTGCAGCACCGCCCCCATGCCCGACACCCCGTAGTACAGCGCCAGGTGCCGGTACGAGTTCCAGGCCAGCGTGCCCACCCGGTCACCCGGGCGGATGCCCAGCGCCCCCATGGCCTGGGCCACCTGCCGGGCCCGGTCGCGCAGGCCGCGCCAGGTGGTGCGGTGGGTGGGCCCCTCGGGCAGGCGCGAGACGATCTCGGTGTCGGGGTGGAAGGTGGCAGCGTGCTCGATCAGCGACGAGATCAGCAGCGGCCGGTCCTGCATCAATCCTTGCATGGTGAAGTCCTCCTTGAGTTCCGGTTCAACCGCCGTACAGGCCGCCAAAGGCTTCGTAGTCCTTGCCATTGAAGCGCTGCAGCACCTTCTTCTCGATCGGGTAGAAATCGTCCGGCGCGGTCTTGACCTCGATGCCCGGGTACAGGCCCGGCGGCGTGAAGTTGAGGCTGGCGGCCTGCTTCATGATGTTCTCGCGCGTCAGGTTGTCGCCGGCCTGGCGCAGCACCTGGGCCAGCGTGGCGGCCACCGAGTAGCCCAGCACATTGAGGGTGTCCTCCGGATCGCCCGCCGGGTAGTACTGCTTCATCACCGCCACGTACTCGGCCATGTCCTTCACGCCCTTGGCCGCCGGGTCGGACGGGGCCAGCAGGTAGGTGGAGGAGATCACGCCGGTGGCGTTGTCCAGGCCTGCAGGCTTGAGCACCGAGCTCAGGGACTGCGACACGCTGACCAGGTAATGCGTGGGCTTCCAGCCCAGTTCGGCCGCCTTGCGGATGGCCTGGGCTGCGAACTTGGGCGTGCTGATGTTGAAGAACACATCGGCCCCGGACGACTTGAAGGTGACCATCTGGCTGTCGATGGTGGGATCGGTCACCTCGTAGGTCAGGTGCTGCACGATCTGGGTCTTGGCCTTGTCGCCCAGGGCGTCGGTGAAGCCCTTCATGAAGTCCTTGCCGAAGTCGTCGTTCTGCATCAACACAGCGATGCGCGCATTGGGCTTGGTGGCCAGGATGTGCTGGGCGTAGGCCCGGGCCTCGGCCTGGTAGGTGGGCTGCCAGCCCATGGTCCAGGGGAAGTTCTTGGGGTCGCCAAAGCGCGTGGCGCCGGTGTTCACGAACAACTGCGGGATCTTCTTGGCCGTCAGGTAGCGCTGCACCGCCATGTTCTGCGCCGTGCCCAGCGAGGCGAACATCAGCAGCACCTCGTCCTGCTCGACCAGCTTGCGCGTCTGCTCCACCGACTTGGCCGGGTTGTAGGCATCGTCCTGGGCCAGGAAATTGATCTTGCGCCCGTTGATGCCGCCGGCCGCATTGAGGCGGTCGAAATAGGCCGCCATCGCCTTGCCCGCAGTGCCATAGGCCGAGGCCGGGCCTGAGTAGGGAGAGAGGCTGCCAATCTTGATCTCGGTGTCGCTGGCGCCGGGGTCGTATTTCTTCTGGGCCTGCGCCACCAGAGGCAGGGCACAGGCCAGCAGCAGGCCTGCGGCGGCCAGCTTGAAGTGCCGGCACAGGCCGGCTTGGAAGCGAGTGAACATGAGTGTGTCTCCGAGTGTTGTGGGCAGGCCGGGGCCAGGGCGGACAGCCTGCGGGCATCGTAGAAGCCCCCCTGGCCACTCACATCGTCGGAACTGACGATATTGCCCGGGGCCCCGGGGCCCTGCGGCCGGCACGAAGAATGGGCCTCGCGCCCCCTGAATGCGCCGCACAGAAAAAGCCGTGCTGGGGAATAATCGTCCGGATGACTGCTGCTGCCTCCACCTCGATCTGGGCGCCCCTGCGCCAACCCGCGTTCAGAGGCCTGTGCCTGTGCGGCGGCATCTTCTTCATCGGCAGCGGCATGCAGTCGATGGCGGCCGCCTGGCTGATGATCGAGCTGACGGGCTCATCCTTTCTGGCCGCGCTGGTGCAGACGGCGGTGTTCCTGCCCATGTTCTTGCTGGCCCTGCCGGCCGGTGTGCTGGCCGACACCACCGACCGCCAGCGCCTGATCTCGGGCTCGCTGCTGGCCTTGGCCGCGGCCTCGGCCTTGCTGGCCGTGCTGGTGCTGGGGGGCTGGGGCGGCCCCCACTCGGTGCTGTTGCTGATCCTGGTCTGCGGCTGCTGCCTGGCGGTGCTGACGCCGGCCTGGAACTCGTCCGTGATCGACCCCGTGCCGCGCGAGGAGTGGCCGCAGGCCATCACCGCCATCAGCATCGCCTACAACGCGGCCCGCGCCATCGGCCCCACGCTGGCCGGGCTGGTGTTCACGCAGCTGGGTGCCGGCTGGGTGTTCGTATTCACGGTGGCCTGCACCGCCGTGATGTGGGAGTCGATCCGGCGCTGGCCGCCGCGTCCGCACCCGCCCTCACGCCTGCCTCCCGAGCGGCTGTGGGGCGGCACCCTGAGCGGGCTGCGCTTTGCCTGGCACTCGCGCATGGTGCTGGCCCAACTGGTGCGGGTGATGGCCTACAGCGCCGCCGGCTCGGCCCTGTGGGCGCTGCTGCCCGTGATCGCGCAGCGCCAGCTGGGCACCGGGGCCCAGGGCTTTGGCCTGCTGATGGGCTGCATGGGCACCGGGGCGGTGCTGATCGGCCTGGTGATCGGGCGGGTGCGGGCCCGTTTCGGCCTGGATCCGCTGATTGCCTGGAGCAGCGCGGTGTTTGCCGCCGCCATGCTGCTGGCGGCCTGGGTGCGCCAATCGGCCGTGGTGTACCTCGCCATGGCGTTCGGCGGGGCGGCCTGGATGGCGGCCCTGTCCACCTTCAACAGCGCCACCCAGGCCAGCGCACCACCCTGGGTGCGCTCGCGCGCCGTGGCCCTGCACATCGTGGCCTCGCTGGGGGCGTTTGCCATTGGTTCGGCCTTCTGGGGTGCGGTGGCGGAAATGGCCGGGCTCAATGCCGCCCTCACGGCCGCGGCGGTGGCCATGGCGGCCAGCCTGCTGCTGGCCCGGCCCATGCCGCTGCGCATGGGCGACCGCCATGACGTGACCCAGGCCACGCCCTGGGAGGATCTGTTCGTGGCCGACGAGCCCGAGGCCAGCGCCGGGCCGGTGGCGGTGGAACTGGGCTACCGCATCCTGCCCGGTCAGGACCGGGCCTTTCTGGATGCCGCAGCCCAGCTCAAGGCGCATCGCAAACGCGACGGCGCCACCTTCTGGCGTGTCTACAAGGACCTGGGTGAGCCTTCGCGCTACGTCGAGCGCTTCATCGTCACCTCCTGGGCCGACTACCTGCACCAGCGCGCCCGCTCCACGCTGGCCGATCAGGCCCTGGAGGCCGAAGTGCGCCAGCACCTGGCGCCGGGTGAGAGCGTGCACATGTCGCACTACATCGCCGAACGCTGACGCCGCGGCATCGGCTTCAAGGACCGTGCCAGCCCAACGCTGGGCCGGTGCGACCGCCGCCTGGACGCAAGAAACGGCAAAGACATCAGGCCCCGGACGCTCCAGCCTCTGGGATGGCTGCAGCGGCCGGCCCACCCGGATCGGCCGTCAGCACCCTGTTGCGCCCCTGCGCCTTGGCCTTGTACAGGGCGGTGTCGGCCCGCGCCACGGCTTCGCTGCCTTCCTCGGGCGGTCGGTATTCGGTCAGGCCAAATGAGACGGTGAAGCGCAGCGTCTGGCCATCAGGCAGCGGAACTGCCAGGGACTCGACATGCTGGCGCAGGCGCTCCAGAGCCTGGCTGGCTTGCGCCGCATCGGCCATACCCAGCAACAGCAAAAACTCTTCGCCACCCCAGCGCGCGAGCACATCACCCTCGCGCAACAGCGGCATCAGCTCGGAGGCAAAGCGGCGCAGCACCAGATCACCGACCGCATGGCCGCACCGGTCGTTGACCGCCTTGAAGTGATCGAGATCGGCCAGCGCCACACAAAAGCCGGCTCCGCGGCGGGCCTGGGCACACCGCTCCTGCAGTTTTTCCACGGCACGGCGCCGGTTCATCAGGCCGGTCAGTTCATCCTGGCCGGCTTGCTCGTCCAGCCGCGCCAAAGCCCGCTGCAACTCGGCTTTCTGCCGGCTCAATTGAGCACGCAAGCTGCTTTGTCGCCCGGCCAGCAAGGCAAAGGCGGGCAGCACCGTCAACACAATGATGAAGTTGGCCAACTCCTCACCCGCGGGATAGCGGCTGGGCTGCCAATGCGGCAGGATGGCCATGGCCAAGGCATACAGCGACACCACAAAGACAGTCAACCAGCGCACCTGACGCGCCGACAGGGCAAAAATGCTGAACACCAACGCCAGGCAGGCCATGGCCAGGGAGGGGCCCCGCATCGGACCCACCGCGGCGTAGCAGGCCACGGCCGACACCGAGGAGTAGGCGATCTGCAGCACGGTCAGGGTCGGGTCACGCCAGCGCAGCCCGAACCCCAGCGACAGCCCCAGCAGCACCCAGAGGGTGAGCGCCATCGACAAAGGCGCCCACACCAGCACAAAGACCCAGGGCGCATGGCCCAGCCGGGCCGCGAGCACCATGAACAGGATGCCTCCGATCTGGCAGAGCAGCGCAGCCAAGGCTTGCAGTTGCCAATAGCGGACGCGTCGGGCATCACGCGCCGGGCCGGAAAGCGGCCCGGCAGCCAGCAAGGGCGACGGGACATGACCCGCAGGCCAGGAAGGGGTTGAAAGGTAGGACAAGTGACGGCTCCCTGCCCCTCTCAGCGACCGCGCTGGCCGGGGGCTGCGTGATCATGGCGCGAACCAGCCTCTTTTGTACAGAGCCCGTCGTCTGCCAGGCCCACTTTCAGGCGCCTGGCCCCGTACAAAGCCGGCTCAGGCTGGCGCTCAAAGCGGACAGGATTGACGTTGCCAAGCGCCCGCTTTTTACGCTTTTTATACGGCCCCCAGACCCAATTCAACCCGCTTTTTACACCTGAAATCCTACGCTTGGCCCATCGTTTTTCACCTCGATGGAGCGTTGATATGGACATTGCCTGGCTCGCCTGTGCGGCCTTGCTGGGGGGCCTGATGGCCGCCCTCACCCGGGGCCTGCAGGCCCTTGAACCCCGCGCAGGAGACGCGTCATGAGCGCCGCCGAGGGGCTTTACGCACTGGGCGCCGTGCTCGCATGCGGCCTGCTGGCCTATCTCGTGTTCGCGCTGATCCGCGCCGAGGAGTTCTGAATGGGCATGAATTCCTCCGCCTGGGGCCTGCTGGCCCTGTACCTGGTGCTGCTGCTGGCCTTGGCCTGGCCACTGGGTCGCTACCTCGCCGCCCTGTGCGCCGGGCGCCTGCCCGCCTGGATGCTGCGCACCGAAGCCGCCCTGTTGCGCCTGGGCGGCCAGGGCAGCGACGCGCCGATGCGCTGGACCCACTACACCTACGCCTTGCTGGCCTTCAACCTGCTGGGTGTGTTCGCGGTGTATGCCCTGCAGCGCCTGCAGGGCTGGCTGCCCTTGAACCCGCAGGCCTTTGCGGCCGTGTCGCCCGACTCGGCCTTCAACACCGCGGTGTCCTTTGTCACCAACACCAACTGGCAGGGCTACTCGGGTGAATCCACCATGAGCTACCTGACCCAGATGCTGGCGCTGACGGTGCAGAACTTCGTCTCGGCCGCCACCGGCATCGCCGTGGTGTTCGCGCTGATCCGGGGCTTTGCTGCGCGCTCGGCCCAGGCCATCGGCAATTTCTGGGTCGACCTGACGCGCGCCACCCTGTGGCTGCTGCTGCCCCTGTCACTGCTGCTGGCCCTGATGATGGTGAGCCAGGGCGTGATCCAGAACTTCAGCCCCTACCAGGAAGTGCACACGCTGGAAACCCAGGCCTACACCCAGCCCAAGCTGGGGGCCGATGGCCAGCCCGTGCTCGACGCCCAGGGCCAGCCGGTACAAGAGGCCCAGAGCACCGACACCCAACTGCTGCCCATGGGCCCCGTGGCCTCGCAAGAGGCCATCAAGATGCTGGGCACCAATGGCGGCGGCTTCTTCAATGCCAACTCGGCCCATCCGTATGAGAACCCGGGGGCTTTCAGCAACCTGCTGCAGATGCTGGCCATCTTCCTGATCCCGGCGGCGCTGTGCCTGGCCTTCGGCATCGAGGTGGGCGACCGGCGTCAGGGCGTGGCGGTGCTGGCCGCCATGACGCTGATGTTCGTGGCCGCCGTGCTGGTGATCACCCCGGCCGAGCAGGCCGGCAACCCGCAGCTGACCGCACTGGGCGTGGACCAGATGGCCAGCCTGCAGCAGGCCGGCGGCAACATGGAGGGCAAGGAGACGCGCTTCGGCGTCAACGCCAGTGCGCTGTTCGCGGTCATCACCACCGCCGCCTCGTGCGGCGCCGTGAACGCCATGCACGACTCGCTCACTCCCCTGGGCGGCATGGTGCCGCTGGTGATGATGCAGCTCGGCGAGGTGGTCTTCGGCGGCGTGGGCACCGGCCTGTACGGCATGCTGGTGTTCGCGGTGCTGGCGGTGTTCATCGCCGGCCTGATGATCGGCCGCACGCCCGAGTACCTGGGCAAGAAGATCGAAGCCTACGAGATGAAGATGACCTCGATCGCCATCCTGGTCACCCCCCTCGTGGTGCTGGTGGGCACGGCCGTGGCGGTGCTGGCCGAGGCCGGCCGGGCCGGCGTGGCCAACCCGGGGGCGCACGGTTTCAGCGAGATCCTGTACGCCTTCACCTCGGCCGCCAACAACAACGGCAGTGCCTTTGCCGGGCTGTCGGCCAACACCCCGTTCTACAACCTGGCGCTGGGCCTGGCCATGTGGCTGGGGCGCTTTGGCGTGATCGTGCCGGTGCTGGCCATGGCCGGCGCCCTGGCCCGCAAGCAGCGCCTGCCGGCCAGCGCCGGCACCCTGCCCACGCACGGGCCGCTGTTCGTCGTCCTGCTGGTGGGCACCGTGCTGCTGGTGGGCTTGCTGAACTATGTGCCGGCCCTGGCCCTGGGCCCGGTGGTCGAGCACTTCATGCTCTGGCCCAGCCATTGAACCCGCCCAAGAAGGAACCAAAATCATGAGTCAATCCAGTGGTTTCGCACTCTTCGACCCGGCCCTGGTCAAGCCCGCCATCGGGCAGGCCTTTGCCAAACTCAACCCGCGTGTGCAATGGCGCAACCCGGTGATGTTCGTGGTCTACGTGGGCAGCCTGTTCACCACCGTGCTGGGCCTCCAGGCCCTGGGCGGTCAAGGTGAGGCCTCGCCCCTGTTCATCTTCAGCGTGGCGGTGTGGCTGTGGTTCACCGTGCTGTTCGCCAACTTCGCCGAAGCCCTGGCCGAGGGGCGCAGCAAGGCGCAGGCCGCCTCGCTGCGCAACATCCAGCAGACCGGATGGGCCAAGAAGATGCAGCACCCACGCCACGGCAGCCCCTGGCTGCCGCTGGAGTCGCCCCTGCTGCGCAAGGGGGATGTTGTGCTGGTCGAGGCGGGCGACGTGATCCCGCTCGACGGCGTGGTGATCGAAGGCGTGGCCTCGGTGGACGAATCGGCCATCACCGGCGAATCCGCCCCCGTGATCCGCGAATCGGGGGGTGACTTCTCGGCCGTCACCGGGGGCACGCGGGTGCTCTCCGACTGGCTGGTGGTGTGCATCGCAGTCAACCCGGGCGAGAGCTTCATCGACCGCATGATCAGCATGGTGGAAGGCGCCAAACGCCAGAAGACCCCCAATGAGATCGCGCTCAACATCCTGCTGGCGGCGCTGACCATCGTGTTCCTGGTGGTCACCGTGACGCTTCTGCCGTACTCGGTGTTCAGCGTGCAGGCCGCGCAAAGCGGCGCCCCGGTCACCATGACCGCCCTGGTGGCGCTGCTGGTGTGCCTGATCCCGACCACCATCGGCGGGCTGTTGAGCGCCATCGGCGTGGCCGGCATGAGCCGGATGATGCAGGCCAACGTCATCGCCACCTCGGGCCGCGCGGTCGAGGCAGCGGGCGACGTGGACGTGCTGATGCTCGACAAGACCGGCACCATCACCCACGGCAACCGCCAGGCCGCCACCCTGCTGCCCGGCATCGGCCACACCGAGGCCGCCCTGGCCCAGGTGGCGTGGCTGGCCTCGCAGTCCGACGAAACCCCGGAAGGCCGCAGCATCGTGACCCTGGCAGCGCAAAAGCTCAATGCATCGGCCCTGGAACGCCTGCAGACCGGCCTGGACCGGGCACTGCCCGTGCCCTTCACCGCCCAGACCCGCATGAGCGGCGTCGACCTGCCGGAGGGCGGCAGCACCCGGGTGCTGCGCAAGGGAGCGGTGGACGCCGTGCGCCGCCACGTGGAAGCCCTGGGCGGGCGCATGCCGCCCGAGCTGGTGCGCGCCGCCGAAGAAGTGGCGCGCCGAGGCAGCACGCCGCTGGTGGTGGCCGATGGCGCCGTGGCAGTGGGCGTGGTCGAGCTCAAGGACATCGTCAAGTCGGGCATCAAGGAGCGCTTCGAGGCCCTGCGCCGCATGGGCATCAAGACCGTGATGATCACGGGCGACAACCCGCTCACGGCGGCCGCCATCGCCGCCGAGGCCGGTGTGGACGACTTCCTGGCCGAAGCCACCCCCGAAGCCAAGCTGGCGCTGATCCGGCAATACCAGCAGCAGGGCCGCCTGGTGGCCATGACCGGCGACGGCACCAACGACGCCCCGGCCCTGGCCCAGGCCGACGTGGCCGTGGCCATGAACTCGGGCACCCAGGCCGCCAAGGAGGCAGCCAACATGGTCGACCTCGACTCCAACCCCACCAAGCTGCTGGAGGTGGTGGAGACCGGCAAGGCCCTGCTGATGACCCGCGGCTCGCTGACCACCTTCTCGATCGCCAACGACGTGGCCAAGTTCTTTGCCATCATCCCGGCCATCTTCGTGGTGACCTACCCGCAACTGGGTGCGCTCAACATCATGGCCCTGGCCAGCCCCAGCTCGGCCATCCTGTCGGCGGTGATCTTCAATGCGCTGGTGATCGTGTTCCTGATCCCGCTGGCGCTGCAAGGGGTGCGCTACCGAGCCATCGGCGCCGCCGCCCTGCTGCGCCGCAACCTGCTGATCTACGGCCTGGGCGGTCTGGTGGTGCCTTTTGCCGGCATCAAGCTGATCGACCTGCTGCTGGTGGCACTGCACCTTGCCTGAACCTCATCCAACCCTGACTCGAGAATCGCCATGTCTCCCATGCCTCATTCCATGCCTCCCCTGGTCCGACCCGCCCTGGTGTTCTTCATCGCCCTGAGCGTGCTCACCGGGGTGCTCTACCCCCTGGCCGTCACCGGCCTGGGCCAGGCCCTGTTCCCCGACCAGGCCAACGGCAGCCTGCTGCTGCGTGAGGGCCGCCCCGTGGGCTCGCGCCTGATCGGGCAGAGCTTTTCCGACCCCGCCCACTTCTGGGGCCGCCCCTCGGCCACCGGCCCCATGGCCTACAACGCCAGCGCCTCCAGCGGCTCCAACCAGGGCCCGCTGAACCCAGCCCTGACGGAAGCGGTGAAGGCCCGCATCGCCGCCCTGCGCGAGGCCGACCCCGATCAGAAAGCCCCGGTGCCGGTGGACCTGGTGACGGCTTCGGCCAGCGGGCTGGATCCGCACATCAGTCCGGCCACGGCGGCCTACCAATTGCCGCGCGTGGCCCGGGCACGCCACCTGGACCCGGCGCAGCTGCAGGCCTTGATCGAGCAGCACACCGAGCGCCCCCTGGTCGGCGTGCTGGGCGAAGCCCGGGTGAACGTGCTGACCCTCAACTTGGCGCTGGACGCGCTGCACTGAAAGGACGCTGACATGGCCTATGCCGCCTATGCCGAAGTCTTCGGCGCCAATGCCCTGGAAGATCAGGCGCTGCGCCCCTGCAAGCCTGAGCTGTGGGTGCTGGACTTGCGCGTGAGCGTTGATCTGGCACGCCAGGCGCGCCAGATCTTGGCAAGCTGCCCCGGCGTGGGTGTGCTGCGCTGCCGGCCACACCCCCTGATGCGTGAGGTCGACCTGGAGGTTCTGCTGCCGGCCCGGCAACATGCGGCCGTGGTGCACGCCGTGCTGGCCGGCCTGCCCAATGCCCAATTTGGACGCCTGCAGGATTGGGCGAGCGTGATGCGCCACCAAGGTGAACGCCATGCTGGATGATCTGGGCTTGGCCTTGTGCGCGCTGGCGGTGCTGGCCTTGCCCATGGCGCTGGCCTGGCTGCTGACCGGCCGGGCAAAATGAAGCCCCAAAGGAGTTCTGCTTGGCCTTAGCCACTGACGGTCGCCCCGACCCCGACCAATTGCTGGACCAGATCCGCGGCGCCGAAGCGCGCGCCACGCAGGGCCGCCTGCGCATCTATTTCGGTGCCAGCGCGGGCGTGGGCAAGACCTACGCCATGCTGGCCACGGCCCAGCGCGAGCTGGCCGCCGGGCGCGATGTGGTGGTGGGTGTGATCGAGACCCATGGCCGCGGCGACACCGCGGCCCAACTGGCCGGCCTGCCCAGCCTGCCCCTCAAAGAAGTGCCCTACCGCGGTCGCGTGCTGGGCGAGTTCGACCTCGACGCCGCGCTGGCCCGCCGGCCCCAGATCCTGCTGGTGGATGAACTGGCCCACGCCAATGTGGAAGGCAGCCGCCACCCCAAGCGCTGGCAGGACGTGAACGAGCTGCTGGAGGCCGGCATCGAGGTCTGGACGGCACTCAACGTGCAGCACCTGGAAAGCCTCAATGGCACGGTGGGCGCCATCACCGGCGTGCGCGTGCACGAGACCGTGCCCGACACCGTGCTGGACCGAGCCGACGAGATCATCCTGGTCGATGTCACGCCCGACGAGCTGCTGACGCGCCTGAAGGCCGGCAAGGTCTACCTGCCCCAGCAGGCCGAGCGGGCGGCGCAGAATTTCTTTCGCAAGGGCAACCTGATCGCGCTGCGCGAGATCGCCCTGCGCCGCACCGCCGAGCGGGTGGAAGACGATGTGCGCCACTACCGGGTGCAGCAGTCGCAAGGGCCCCAGCCGGTGTGGAACACCTCGGGTTCGCTGCTGGTGGGCGTGGACGAACTGGAGGGCGCCGAGCAGACCGTGCGCGCCGCGGCCCGGCTGGCCGGGCAGCTCAACGCACGCTGGCTGGCCACCTATGTCGAGACCCCGCGTCTGCAGCGCCTGCCCTCGGCCGAGCGCGACCGCATCCTGGCCGTGCTCAAGCTGGCCGAGGAGATGGGGGCCATCACCTCGGTGCTGGCCGGTGACGACATCGCGGCCGAGCTGCTCAAGCTGGCACGCCAGCAGAACTGCGCCACCGTGGTGCTGGGCCGGCCACGCCGGCGCCCGCGCTGGCGCGCCCCACTGGCGCGCCGGGTGGCCGACGCCGCCCCCGAGCTGGACCTGGTGGAAGTGGGCCGCAGCCCCGCCTCGCGCCGCCTGCCCAGCGCCCTGCCCCGCGAGGTCGAAGACGACACCCCGCCCGGGCTGCCACGCCGCTGGCTGCGCTACGCCACGGCGCTGGCGGTGTCGGTGCTCACCGCGGTGCTGGCCACGCCCCTGATCGGCTGGTTCGACCTGGCCAACATCGTGATGTTGTTCCTGCTGGGCGTGGTGGGCGTGGCGGTCAAGCTGGGGCGCGGGCCGGCGGCGCTGTCGGCCGTGCTCAACGTGGCGGCCTTCGACTACTTTTTCGTGCCGCCGCGCTTCTCGTTCGCGGTCAGTGATGTGCAGTACCTGCTGACCTTTGCCGTGATGCTGGCGGTGGGCCTGCTGACCGGGCAGTTGACCGCCGGGCTGCGCTTTCAGGCGCGCATCACGGCCGGGCGCGAACGCCGGGCGCGCTCGCTGTTCGAGCTGACACGCGAGCTGTCTTCGGCCCTGCAAAGCCAGCAGGTGGCCGAGATCGGCGAAGCCGCGGTGCGGGCCAGCTTCGGCGGCCAGGTGCGGGTGCTGCTCAGCGATGCCGACGACCACCTGCCGGCACCGCCCGAGCTGCCGCCGGGCTTTGACCTGGCCGTGGCCGACTGGGCCTTCCGCAACGGCCAGCCGGCCGGGCTGGCCACCAGCACACTGTCGGCCAGCGCCTGGCACTACCTGCCGCTGAAAGCCCCGATGCGCATCCGTGGCGTGCTGGCCTTGCAGCCGGCGCAGGCCCGCTGGCTGCTGATCCCCGAGCAGTTGCAGCAGCTCGACACCCTGGCCCGGCAGATCGCCATCGCCCAAGAGCGCGTGCACTACGTCGAAGTGGCCCAGCAGGCCCTGGTGCAGATGGAGTCCGAGAGCCTGCGCAGCGCCTTGCTGGCCTCTATCTCGCACGATGTGCGCACCCCACTCACCGCCCTGATCGGCCTGGCCGAATCACTGCGTGCCTCGCGACCAGCGCTGGATGCGGAGCAAGACCGCATGGCCCAGGCCATCACCGACGAGGCCCGCCAGTTGCACACCCTGGTCAGCAACCTGCTGGACATGGCGCGCCTGCAAAGCGGCGCCGTGAAGCTGCGCAGCGACTGGCAATCGGTCGAAGAGGTGGTGGGCGCCGCCATCCGCCTGGCCGCCCCGGCCCTGGCGGGCCGCCCCGTGCAGGTGCAGCTGCCGGCCGAGCTGCCGCTGGTGGAGTTTGACGCCACCCTGATGGAGCGGGTGCTGGTGAACCTGCTGGAGAACGCGGCCAAGTACGGCCAGCCGCCGATCGAGGTCCACGCCGGCGTCGAGCCCCAGGCCCTGTGGATCACGGTGCGCGATCACGGGCCCGGCCTGCCGGCCGCCATGCGCGGGCGCGAGCAAGCGTTGTTCGACACCTTCACCCGGGGCGAGCGCGAATCGGCCACGCCGGGCATGGGCCTGGGCCTGGCGATTGCCCGCGCCATCGTCGAAGCCCACCACGGCCAGATCACGGCCACCGATCTGTCGCAGCGCGGCGGCGGTGCAGAATTCACCCTGCGCCTGCCGCGCGGCACCCCGCCCGCCATCGACCCCACCGAGTGACCTGATTGCCATGCCCAGCCCCACCGCCATCCTGATCGAAGACGAGCCGCAGATCCGCCGCTTCGTGCGCGCCGCCCTGGAAGCCGAAGGCTGGGGGGTGCACGAGGCCGAAGGCCTGCGCCGCGGGCTGATCGAGGTGGGCACGCGCAAACCCGACCTGATCGTGCTGGACCTGGGCCTGCCCGATGGCGACGGGCTGGAGCTGATCCGCGATGTGCGTGGCTGGAGCCAGGTGCCCATCGTGGTGCTGTCGGCACGCAGCGACGAGGCCGACAAGATCGCTGCGCTGGATGCCGGTGCCGACGACTACCTGGCCAAACCTTTCGGCGTGGGCGAGCTGATGGCCCGGGTGCGTGCCAACCTGCGCCGCCCGCGCGGCCTGCCGGCCGAGGCCGGCCAGCACGGTGAGGCCGCCGATCCGGTGTTCCGCTTCGGCGGCGTGGAGATCGACCGGGTGGCCCGGCTGGTGCGACGCGATGGTCAGTTGGTGCACCTGACCCCGATCGAATACCGGCTGCTGTCGGTGCTGGTCACCCACGCGGGCCGGGTGCTCACCCACCGCCAACTGCTGCGCGAGGTGTGGGGCGCCTCGCACACCGAGCAAAGCCACTACCTGCGCATCTACATGGGCCACCTGCGGCAAAAGCTCGAACACGACCCGGCCCAACCGCGCCACTTGCTGACCGAAACCGCCGTGGGCTACCGGCTGCAGGTCGAGTGCTGAGCCCCTAGGGGCTGTCAGCTGCGCGGGGCGAACGCCGGCTCACGCTTGGCCAGAAAGGCCTGCACGCCTTCGGCAAACTCGGGCCGGTCGATCAGTTCGCGCTGGCGTTCGGCCTCGTAGCGCATCTGCTCGTTCAGGCTGTGGTGGGCGGCATGCTCGTACACGCTGCGGATCTCGCGCGCCGCATGGGCCGGCAGACGCGCCAGCCGCTGCGCCAGGGCCAAGGCCTGCTCGCCCAGCGCTGCATCGTCCACACAGGCCCAGGCCAGGCCCCATTGCGCGGCCTGCTCGCCTGACAAGCGCTCGCCCAGCAGCGACAGGGCCACCGCCCGTGAGCGGCCCAGCAGTCGCTCCAGGAACCAGGTGCAACCCAGGTCGGGCACGATGCCCAGGCGCGGCATGAAGGGCAGGTAGAAGTAGGCCGAGCGCGCCACCAGTACCACGTCAGCGGCCAGCGCCAGGCCCACGCCAGCCCCCGCACAGGGGCCATTGACGGCGCTCAGCACCGGGAAGGGCATCTGGCGCAGGTCTTCGATCAGGCGGTTGGACAAGGCCTCCATGGTGGCTGCGGTCTGCTCGCCCAGGCTCTGGCCGGCGGGGGGCGCCTGCATGCTGCCCAGATCGGCGCCCACACAAAAGCCCTTGCCCACCCCGGTGAGCACCAGGGCCCGCACGCTGCGGTCGTCGGCCAGGCGGGCCAGATGCGCACGCAGGGCCTGCTGCAGGGGCTGCGCGAGCGGGTTCAGGCGCTGGGGCAGATTCAGCCGCAGCACGGCCACCTCGCCATGGCGTTCTTCCAGCACGGGATCGTTGTCCGGGGTCATGGGGTCTCCTCCTCAAGGGGCGTCAAGGGGCGTCAAGGGGCGCGGCGCGCCAGGGCCTGGAGCTTGCGCAGCCCACCCACCACGCCCCCCGGCAGCACGAACATCAGCAGAATCAGCACCACCCCATAGACCGCCCAGGGCGCCGCCTTGGAGACCTTCTCGGCCAGGTTGGGCACGAACAAAATGAACAGCGCGCCATACAAGGCCCCCCACAGGGTGCCCACCCCGCCGACCACGATGCCCACCAGCAAGGAGATCGACAGGAACAGCGAGAACGAATCCGGTGACACGAACTGCACCGCAATCGCCGACAGCGCCCCGCCCACCCCGGTGTAGGCGGCCGACACCGCAAAGGCCGTGGCCTTGCAATGGCTGCGGTCCACCCCCATGGCCTCGGCGGCCATGGCGTGGTCGCGGATGGCGCGCCAGGCCCTGCCCCAACTGCCGCGCAGCAGGTTGTGTGCCAGCCAGAACAGCAGCAACGCCACGCCCAGCGCAAACAGGTACAGCCATTGGTCCGGGTCCAGGGGCAGGCCGAAGGGCGCGTCGGGCTTCATCAGCACCAGGCCCTGGGCGCCACCCGTCCAGGCCTCCAGGTGCTTGTACTTGAGCAGCTGGGGCATGGCCAGGCCCAGCGCGAACGTGGCCAGGGCCAGGTACAGGCCTTCGAGCTTGAGCGCGGGGCGGCCGAACAGGTAGCCGGCCCCACCGCAGACACAGAAGGCCGCGGGCACGGTGGCCCAGTACGGCAGGCCCGCGTGCTCCATCAGCGCCCCGGCGGCATACGCCCCCAGCGCGAAGAAGGCCCCATGACCCAGCGAGATCTGACCGTTGTAGCCGGTGAGGATGTTCAGGCCCAGCAAGGCCATGGCATACGACAGCACCATGGTGGCCTGGAACAGCTGGTAGCCCTTGAGCACAAAGAGCAGGCTCAGGGCCGGCGCCAGGGTGGCCAGCCACAGCCAGCGTGAGTGAAAAAATCCGGATGGGCTGGGCGCATTCAGCATGGGGGTCTTTCAGACACGGGTGACAAGGCGCCGCCCCAGCAGGCCCTGGGGCCGCACGATGAGCACGCCGATGATCAGGGCCAGGGCCACCGACAGCTTGAGCTCGGTGCCCACCACGTAGGTGCCGATCAGGTTCTCCAGCACGCCGACGATGAAGCCGCCCAGCACGGCGCCCACGGGGCTGTCGATGCCCCCGATCAGGGCCCCGGCGAAGGCATACAGCAGCACCCCCGTCATCATGTTGGGGTCGAGGAACACCACCGGCGCCACCATCATGCCGGCCACGGCACCGATGGCGCCGGCCAGGCCCCAACCCAGCATCAGCATGCGGCCGACCGAAATGCCCACCAGGCGCGACGACACCGGGTTCTGCGCCGCGGCGCGCAGCGCCAGCCCCACCCGGGTGAAGCGGAACAGGCCGAACAGCAGCGCCACCATCAGCAAGGCCACCACGATGGCGCCCACCTCGTGCGCCGACATCAGGGTGGAGCCGTACCAGGCATCGCGCGGAAACGGGCTTGGGAAGGGCTTGATGGTGTAGCCGAACAACCAGCCCGCCAGGCTGTGAAAGATCACCAGCAGGCCGATGAAGACCACCACCACCGACAGCTCGGGCGCCCGGTGCATGGGCCGGATGACCACGAACTCGACCGCTGCGGCCACAACAAACGACAGCAGCACCGTGAGCGCGAAAGCCCCCCAGTAGGGCAGGCCCGCGTCGATCAGCGCCCAGGCCACGAAGGTGGAGAACATGGCCATCTCGCCCTGGGCGAAATTGATGTGGTGGGTGGCCTGGTAGATCATCACCAGGGCCAGCGCCACGCTGGCGTAAATGCCCCCGGTGGCCAGGCCGGCCAGCAACTGGTGCAGGAATTCATTCATGGGGGGCCTCGCCTCATTCGCCCAGGTAGGCGCGCTGCACGGCCGGGTTGCTGCGCAGCTCGGCCGCACTGCCCGACAGCACCACGCGACCGGTCTCCAGCAGGTAGGCCTGGTGGGCCAGGGCCAGGGCCAGGCGCGCGTTCTGCTCGACCAGCAGGATGGTCACGCCCTCTTCCTGGTTGATGCGCCGCATGATCGAGAAGATGTCTTTCACCACCAGCGGGGCCAGGCCGAACGAAGGCTCGTCAAGCAAGAGCAGGCGCGGGCGGCCCATCAGGGCGCGGCCGATGGCCAGCATCTGCTGCTCGCCCCCCGACAGGGTGCCGGCCTGCTGCCGGGCCCGCTCATGCAGGCGCGGAAAGTAGCCGTAGATGCGCTCCATGTCGGCCTCGGCGCCCTGCTGGCTGGCACGGGCATGGCTGCCCAGGCGCAGGTTCTCCTCGGTGCTCAGGCCCAGGAAGGTGCCACGACCATCGGGCACGTGCCCCACGCCCAGGCGCGCGATCTGCTCGGTGCTGCAGGTCTCGATGGCCTGGCCGCCCAACACCACCTGCCCTGTGGTCTGCACCGACAAGCGACACAGGGCGCGCAAGGTGGTGGTCTTGCCGGCGCCGTTGGCACCCAGCAGCGCCGTCACCTGGCCCTGCGGCAGGTCCAGATCCAGGCCATGCAGCACCGGGGTGTTGCCGTAGCGGGCGTGCAGCCCACGCACCTGGAGCAAGGGGGCGCCTGCGGCGGCGGCTGGGGGTCTCATGCGGCCTCCTGCGGGGTGTCTTCGAGTTCGTCGCCCAGGTAGGCGCGGATCACCTCGGGATGCTGGCGCACTTCGGCCGGCCGGCCCTCGGCGATCTTCTTGCCGAAGTTCAGCGCCACCACCCGGTCAGACAGGCCCATCACCAGGCCCATGTGGTGCTCGACCAGCAGCACGGTCACGCCCAGGCGGTCGCGGATGTCGCGGATCAGCTCGCCCAGGCCTTGCAGTTCTTGGTGGTTGAGGCCGCAGGCCGGCTCGTCCAGCAGCAGCAACTGGGGCTCGGCCGCCAGGGCGCGCGCCAGCTCGACCCGCTTTTGCGTGCCGAAGGGCAGATCGGCCACAGGGCGTTCGGCGTCGTCGCCCAATTGCACGAAGTCGATCAGCTGCTGGGCCCGCTCGTGCGCCCGCGCCTCCAGCGCGGCCACGCCGGGCAGGCGCAGCGCATTGCGCCAAAGGCCCGCGTGATACCGGCTGTGGCAGCCCAGCAGCACGTTGTCGCGCACCGTCATGCTGCGGAACAGGGCCAGGTTCTGGAAGGTGCGCCCGATGCCCAGGCGCGCCATGCGGTGCCGCGGCAGCGCGGCCAGCGGCTGGCCCTCGAAACAGATGCGCCCGGCGCTGCATTCGTACAGGCGCGACAGGCAGTTGAACAAGGTGCTCTTGCCGGCGCCATTGGGGCCGATCAGGGCGCAGATCTCGCCGCGCCGCACCTCGAAGGACACACCATCGAGCGCCACGATGCCGCCAAAGCGCACCGTGACGTCTTCGACAGACAACAGGGGCTGGCCGGTGCTCATGCCGGGCTCAGAGCCGTTCGATGATGGTGACGTTGGCCATGCCGCCGCCCTCGCACATGGTCTGCAGACCGTAGCGTCCGCCGCGCCGCTTGAGGGCATGGATCAGGGTGCTCATGAGCTTGGTGCCCGAAGCACCCAGCGGGTGGCCCAGGGCAATGGCCCCGCCGTGCACGTTCAGGCGTTCGGGGTCGGCGCCCAGGGCTTTCAGCCAGGCCAGCGGCACCGAGGCAAAGGCCTCGTTGACCTCGTACAGATCGATGTCGGCGATGTTCAGGCCAGCCTTGCGCAGGGCCCGCTCGGTGGCCGGAATCGGGGCCTCCAGCATGATCACCGGATCGTGGCCCAGCACGCTCATGTGGTGGACGCGGGCCAGAGGTTGCAGGCCCAGGGCCTTGAGGCCGCGCTCGTTGACCACCAGCGCGGCGGTGGCGCCATCGCACACCTGGCTGGCATTGGCCGCGCTGATCACCCCGCCCTCCTGCAGCAATTTGACGCCCTGGATGCCAGCCAGCGTGGCATCGAAGCGGATGCCTTCATCCACGCTGTGCAGGCCGCCATCTTGGCTGCCACCCTGGCTACCATCGGCGCGCCGCACGGGCACCGGCACGATCTCGTCGGCAAAGGCGCCGGCCTCGGTGGCCGCGATGGCGCGCTGGTGGCTCAGCAGGGCAAACTGGTCGAGCGCGTCTTTGCCCAGGCCGTACTTGCGCGCCATCATCTCGGCACCGGTGAACTGGCTGAACACCACGTCGTGGTAGCGGCGGTTCACGCTCTCGCTCTGGTAGAAGCCCAGACCGGCCTTCTGCGCCAGGGCCGAGGGGCTGAACATCGGCACCCGGGTCATGGACTCGACGCCGCCGGCCAGCACGATGTCCTGCGCGCCCGACATCACGGCCTGGGCCGCAAAGTGCAGGGCCTGCTGCGAAGAGCCGCACTGCCGGTCGATCGAGGTGCCCGGCACCGCCTCAGGCAGGCGCGAGGCCAGCACCGCATTGCGCGCCACATTGGTCGACTGCTCGCCCACCTGGCTGACGCAGCCCAGGAACACATCGTCCACCAGCGCCGGGTCCATGCCGGTGCGGTCCAGCACGGCATCGATGACCTGGGCCGCGAGCTCCACCGGGTGCCAACCGGCCAGACGCCCGCCCCGGCGCCCTCCGGCAGTGCGAACAGCGGCAACCACATAGGCTTCGGTCATGGCGGGCTTCCTCGTCAAAAAGAGATCAGATGGCTGGATTGTTCGCCCACCCGACACGCTGGGGCGTCGTCGGAACAGACGATATTGCGGGGGTGCGGGGCCTCAGCGCGGCGCCATGCGGATGGCCCCGTCGAGGCGAATGCTCTCGCCGTTGAGGTAGCCGTTGAGGATCAGGCTCTCGGCCAGTTGGGCGTATTCGGCGGGTTGACCCAGGCGCTTGGGGAAGGGCACCGAGGCGGCCAGTGCTGCCTTGACATGTTCGGGCGCGCCTTGCAGCAGCGGGGTGTCGAAGATGCCGGGCAGGATGGTGTTGACGCGGATGCCCTCGTTCATCAGGTCGCGCGCAATCGGCAAGGTCATGCCCACGATGCCGGCCTTGGAGGCGGTGTAGGCGGCCTGGCCGATCTGGCCGTCTTGTGCGGCCACCGAGGCGGTGTTGACGATGGCGCCCCGGTCGCCGTCGGGCAGAGGCGCGAGGGTGAGCATGCCGGCCGCCGACTTGGCGATGCAGCGGAAGGTGCCCACCAGATTGATCTGGATGATGCGGTCGAAGTTGGCCAGCGGAAAGTGCCGAATCTCGCCCGTGGCCTTGTCGCGGCTGGCGGTCTTGACGGCATTGCCGGTGCCGGCGCAGTTGACCAGCACGCGCTCTTGCCCGTGGGCGGCGCGGGCCTGGGCAAAGCCGGCGTCGACCTGCGCCTCCGAGGTCACGTCCACCCGGCAGAACACCCCGCCGATCTCACGCGCCAGCGCTTCACCCTGGGCCGCGTTGAGATCGAACAGCGCCACCTTGACGCCGTGGCTGGCCAGACGCCGTGCCGTGGCCGCGCCCAGGCCCGAGGCCCCTCCGGTGACGACGGCGGCAATGCTGGAATCGAGTTGCATGGTGGGGCTCCTGGACGGGGATGCGTGGGGTTGTGATGCAAGACGAGTCTAGAAATCCAGCGACACCGATGCATCGTCCGAAGCGACGAAATAGCGAGAGGGGTTGGCGGGCCGGGTTGACGCGCAAGGCACCCGGCGCCACCGAGGTGACTCGCGCGTCTGGACTTGTGTCGCAGAATGCCCCACGCCCCACGCCCCACGCCCCACGCCCCCACGTCCACCAGATACAAGCCATGGATGCTGCCTCCGTCGCCCCGCCCACCGAGCCCGGCCCACCCGCGCGCGGCTTCGAGACCAAGCTGAACCCGCCCGCCCCCACCGCCACCCAGGTGGTGCGCGAGGGCCTGTGCCAAAGGATCACCGAAGGGGCAGGCCAGCTGGTGCTGGTGCGCGCCCCGGCCGGCTTTGGCAAGACCACGGCCATGGTGCAGGCCCAGGCGCGGTTCGAGGCCCAGGGCGTGAGCACGGCCTGGCTCACGCTGGACCGCTCCGACAACGACGTGTCGCGCTTTCTGGGCGGGCTGGACGAGGCGATCCAGCGCCTGGGCGCCACCGCGGCCGGTGCGGGTTCGACACTCGACGCGCTGCGCGCACTGGCCTTGTTTGACGAGCCCTTTGCCCTGTTTCTGGACGACTTCGAGGCGGTGCACGAGCCTGCCGTGCTGGGCCTGGTGCGCGAGATCATCGAACAGTTGCCGCGGCGCGGCCACCTGGTGCTGGGCTCGCGCAGCCTGCCGGCCCTGGGCCTGGGGCGGCTGCGGGCGCGTGGCAAGCTGATCGAGGTGGATGCCGAGCGCCTGCGCTTCAGCCTGGACGACACGGCCGCCTTTCTGGCACGCAGCCTGCCGCAGGGGCTGGGGGCCGACCTGCTGTACCGGCTGCACGAAAAGACCGAGGGCTGGATTGCTGCGCTGTGGCTGGCCTCGCTGGCGCTGGAACGGCAGGGCCAGCAGGCGCAGGCGGTGGAACAGTTCGTGGCGCGCTTTTCGGGCTCTGACCGGGCGGTGGCCGACTACCTGGCCGAAGACGTGCTGCAGCAACAACCACCCGAGGTGCGCAACTTTCTGCTGCGCAGCAGCATCCTGCGCCAGCTCGATGCCGAGGTGTGCGCGGCCCTGATGCCCCGAGCCGACTGCCAGCGCCTGCTGGCCCGGCTCGATGAGGCCCACCTGTTTCTGACCCCGGTGTCCAGCGAGCAGCGCACCTGGCGCTACCACAGCCTGTTTGCCGACTACCTGCGCAAGGAGCTGCAGCGCGAGTGGCCCGACGAAGTGGCGCGGCTGCACCTGGCGGCCGCGGGCTGGTACGAGGCCCAGGGCCGCCCCGTGCCCGCCATCGACCACGCCATCGAGGGCGGTGACCACCCGCTGGCGCTGAGCCTGCTGGACCAGCATGCCGAGTCGTTTCTGCGCGCCGGGCGCATGCGCCTGCTGGCGCGCTGGTTTGACGCCGTGCCCGCCCCGCTGCTGCACCAGCGCCCGGCGCTGGAGATGGTGGCGCTGTGGGCCACCTGCTTCACCCGCGGGCCCTGGGCGGCGGGCGAACAGCTGGAGCAGGCCCTGCTGCGCCACCCGAACGACCCGCAGGTGCTGGCCCAGGCCGCCTGCATGCGCCCCATGCTGCTGGCCATGCAGGACCAGAGCGAGCAGGCCCTGGCGATCGGGCGCGACAGCCTGAAGCGCCTGCCCACCGGACTGCCCTTTGCCGACAGCACCCTGCTCAATGCCATGGCCCACATCCTGTCGGTGATGGGCGACCCGGGCGAGGCGCAGCAACTGCTGGATGCGGCGCGGCGCGAGCAGGGTGGCGCCAGCACCTTCCACCGCATGTACACCGAGTCGACCGAGGGCCTGATGGACCTGCAGCAGGGACGACTGCGCCAGGCCACGGCGCGCTTTCGGCTGGCCGTGGATGCCACCCACGCGGTGAACTACAACCACACCCACGGCAACGCCTGGGCCGGGGTGTTCTATGCCTGCGCGGTGTACGAGGCCAATCAGCTCGACCAGGCGGACCACCTGCTGAATGTGTACCTGCCGCTGGCCCGCGATGTGGGCCTGCCCGACCACATGATCCTGAGCCACGCGATGCGCTCGCGCATCGCCTTCGTCAGCGGCGACGTGGATGCCGCCTCGCTGGCCCTGACCGAGCTGGAGTACCTGGGCCACCAGCGCAAGCTGCCGCGGGTGGTGGTGGGCGCCAAGCTGGGGCGGGCCCGCCTGCTGCTGCGCCAGGGCAACACGGCCGCAGCGCGCGACGAGCTGCGCCGGGCCGAAGACCCCACCGTGTGGGCCCGTGAAGAACGGCTGCGCCTGCTGGCGCACGACATCGAGTACCTGGGCCTGGCGCGGCTGCGCTGGCAGATTGAGGCGGGCCAGGCCAGCGAGGCGCTGCCGGCGCTGGAGCGCGAGATCGCGGCAGCCCAGGCGGTGGCCCGCAACCGGCGCCTGCTGAGCCTGCGCGTGCTGCGCAGCCTGGCCCTGGCGCGCAGCGGCGACACCCCGGCCGCCGTGACCCAGATCGGCCAGGTGCTGCAGCAGGCCAGTGCCGAGGGCTTCATGCGCCTGATCCTGGACGAGGGCCCGGCCGTGGGCCCGCTGGTGCAGCGCTACCAGGCCCTGCACGACAGCGGCACGGTGCGCGACCCCATCCTGGGCGACTACCTGCAACGCCTGTTGCAGGCCTTTGGCCCCCTGCCTTGCGAGACCGACAGCACCCCGGACAAGCCCGACGCCCCTGCGCGAGGACTGGCGGAGCCGCTCACCCGCAAGGAACTGCACGTGCTGCAACTGCTGGTGGAGGGCTACTCGAACAGCGCCATGGCCGAGAAGCTGTTCGTGTCTGATAGCACCGTGCGCACCCACCTGCGCAACATCTTTGCCAAGCTGGGGGCGCACAGCCGCACGCAGGCGGTGGCCTTGGCGAGGCGCCTGAAGTTGATTCCCCCTTGAACCCCTTGAGGCAGCGGTTCCTGGCTCAGGCGAGTCCTTCAGGCTGACGCTGACGCCGGTCTTCTGCGTTGCGCTTCTGGATGTTGTGGCGAGCCTGGTCCCAGTCGTCGTCGGTCCAACTGGCCATGCGAGAGAAGTTGCCGCCGGTGGCCTGGAACTGTGCGCCATCGATGGCGATCGTCTGGCCGGTGAGGTATTCCGATCCCGGACCCAGCAGAAAGACGGCCAGATTGGCCAGCTCGGGCATGCGGCCTGTGCGGCCCATGGGGTTGCCAACGGCTTGGTGCTCGCCGCCTTGCGGGTTGAGCCGCGCGCTCATGCCCTCGGTGGGGAACAGGCCCGGTGCAATGGCATTGAAGCGGATGCCACGGCCGCCCCACTCCACCGCCAGCGACTGGGTCATGGCATGAACACCGGCCTTGGCCATGGCCGAGGGCACGGTGTAGGGCGACCCGTTCCAGACCCAGGTGGTGAGGATGGACAGCACCGAGGCCTTCTGCCCCGCCGCCAGCCAGCGTTTGCCACACTCCAGCGTGAGCACGAAGCTGCCGCGGAACACGATGCTGGCGATGGCATCGAAGGCGCGCGGTGACAGGTCTTCGGTGCGACTGATGAAGTTGCCCGCCGCGTTGTTGAGCAGGCCGGTCAGGGCGCCGCCGTCGTCCCAGATCTGCTGCACCATGGCCGCGATGGCGGCCTCGTCGCGGATGTCGCACACCAGGGGCACGACACGACCACCGTGGGCCGCCATCAGCTCGTTGGCCGTGGCCTCCAGCACATTGGCGCGGCGGCCGCAGATGTAGATCTCGGCCCCGAGGATCAGCAGCGCCTCGGCCATGACCCGGCCCAGGCCGGTGCCGCCGCCGCTGACCAGAATGCGTTGGCCGGCCATGAGGCCGGGTTGGTAGATCAGGTCGTCCAGAGTCATGAGGGGTCTCCCAAAAGTTCCGCGTCCGTCTCAGCGTTCGCGGTAGCGCGGCGGGCGCTTGCCCAGAAAGGCCTCGATGCCTTCCTGGAAGTCGTCTGTCTGGCTGCACAGGATCTGGTTGCGGTCTTCCAGCGCCACCACGGCCTCCAGGCTGGCGGCGTCCACCGCATGGCCCAGGGCGTCCTTGGTCAGGCGCAGGCCCAAGGGGCTGGCGCGCAGCATGTCGTGGGCCAGCGCACGGGCCTCCTGCTGCAACTCGGCCCAGGGGGCCACGGTGCTGACCAGGCCCAAGGCTTGGGCCCGGGCCGCGTCCATGAAGCGCCCCGTGAGCAGGTAGTGCGCCGCCACCGAGCTGCCTACCATGCGGGGCAGAAAGTAGCTGACGCCGACATCGCAGGCCGACAGGCCGATGCGGATGAAGGCTGCATTGAAGCGCGCATCGGGCGTGGCCAGGCGGATGTCGGAGGCCAGCGCCAACGCAAAGCCGCCCCCGCTGGCCGCGCCCTGCACCAGGCTGATGATGGGCTGCGGGCAGCGGCGCATGGCGATCATGATGTCGCGCAGATCGCGCTGCACCTCGAGCATGCGGGGCACACCCAGGGCGCGGGCATCGGGGGCCTCTTTCAGGTCCAGTCCGCTGCAGAAGGCGCTGCCGGCGCCCTGCAGCAGCACCACCCGCAGTTCTGGGCGGCGGTACAGCGCCTGAAAGTAGGTCAACAGGGCCTGCACCAGCGCTGGGTTGAGGGCGTTCAGGCGCTCGGGGCGGTTCAGCGTGAGGCAGGCCACGGCGCCTTCTTCGCGCACCTGCAGCACCGGCTCAGTCATGGGAGGCCCCGGTGGGCAGGACGGCGCTCAGGGCGTCTGCATCAAGGCCCCATCGGCGCAACAGCTCAGCCGCGGTCGGCGCCGGGCGGGTACCAGGCTGATCGGGCACGCTGCGGCTGAAGCGCGGGGCCGGCGCGGGCTGGGTCAGGCCATGGGCGGTCACGAAGGTGGCACGGGCCTGGTTGTGCGGGTGCTGCGGGGCCTCGTCCCAGTCGAGCACAGGGGCAAAGCAGGCATCGCTGCCCTCCAGCAGGGCACACCACTCGTCTCGTGTGCGGGTGCGGAACACATCGGCCAGGCGCAGCTTGAGCAGAGGCCAGGCGGCGGGGTCCATCTGAGCATCGAAGGCGGGGTCGTCGGCAATGCCACAGCGCTCGCGCAACAAGGCATAGAACTGGGGCTCGATGGCGCCGATGGCGACGTAACGCCCGTCGGCGCAGGCATAGGTGTCGTAAAAGTGGGCCCCGCCATCGAGCAGGTTCTCGCCACGCTGGTTGCTCCAGCGCCCCGCGGCCTTGAAGCCATACATCATGGCCGAGAGCAAGGCCGCACCATCGGTCATGGCCGCATCGATCACCTGCCCCTGGCCCGAGCGCTGTGCCTCGTAAAGCGCACTGAGCACGCCAAAGGCCAGCAGCATGGCGCCGCCCCCGAAATCACCCACCAGATTGAGCGGCGGCACCGGTCCTTCGCCGCTGCGGCCGATGGCATGCAGGGCCCCGCTGAGGGCGATGTAGTTGATGTCGTGCCCGGCGGCCTGGGCCAGCGGTCCGTGCTGGCCCCAGCCGGTCATGCGGCCATAGACCAGGCGCGGATTGCGCTGCAGACAGGGTTCAGGCCCCAGGCCCAGGCGCTCCATGACGCCGGGGCGAAAGCCCTCGATCAACACATCAGCCCGCTCGATCAGACCGAGCACCTGGTCTGCCGCCCCGGCGGCGCGCAAATCCAGCGCAAGGTGGGTGCGGCCCCGGGCCAGGATGTCGTGGGGCGTGTGGGGTGTGCCAGGCCGCTCGATGCGCAGAACCTCGGCGCCCATGTCGGCCAGCAGCATGGCGCAAAAAGGGCCTGGCCCCAGACCGGCCATCTCGATCACCTTGAGCCCTTGCAGTGGACCGGCCATGTGCGTCTCCTGCCGCCACAGTGGCGACTGTTGTGGTCACCATGATGGTTCAGTCCAGGCGCCGTTTGCATCGTCGGAACAGACGAAACTGCAGCAACGGTGATGGCGGTTCAACGGCACCTCAACGGTGTTTGCGACCCAGCTTGGGGGTCAGGCGCGGGAGCTTCTGGGCTTCGGACTTCAGGCGCCGCTCCAGCTTCTTGGCGTCTTCAGCCGCCGGAAAATCTTCGGGCACGATGTCGCGCTGGGTCAGCAGTTTGCGCACATCGCGGTTGTTCTTGACGTGTTCACGGGTGATGCCGGGCTCGCCCTGCAGGTCCTGTTGTTTGACCTGGGTGTTGGTGATTTCGTTGGCGAAGTCCTTCGCCTTGATGGTGATGGTGGGCAGGAAGTCTGCCAGGGGCCGGCTCCCAGGCACTTCAAGGCGCTGTTTCATGTCCTGGGTGCTCAGGCCGCCAAACAAGGCTGCATCGCCTCGGCTGAGAATGCGACTGAAGCCGGGGCTGTCGATACCGCGCTCGAACAAGACGCCTGACAACTCCTTTTGCGAGAGCGTCAGCTTCTCGCGGGCGCGCAAGCGTTCCCATTCGGCCATGCGGGTTTCGATCAGTTCCTGCTTGCGGGTTTGTACCGCGAAGTAGGTCATGGCAAAGGCGACAGCATCCTTGCGTGGGTCGCCGTTCTGGGCAATGAGGTAGCAGGCATAGCGGGTCAGTGCGATGTCACTCACTTCACGCTCAGCCGTCTTGCCGACTTCGATCATCTTGTTGACGTCAACAAAATGATCCGTCACAGCCTGCCCAGCGTTCTGACAGGCCACCTTGGCCTTGTCGATCACGAGATCAAAGTTGCGCCATTCCTTGTAGCCCAGCAGGACTTGCAACTCGCGAGCCAGCCAATATTCCACGCCGTCGTTCTGGCGTGCACAGTCCTCAAAGTTCTTGTGAAGTTGGTGAATGACTTCCTTTTTCATGGGGTCTCCCTGGAGTGAGGGCGCGTGCCCCCGGTTTGGAAAACCCCATGTTGACGTGCCGGTTGCCAGGCCCTTGGCTCCGGCAGGCTGAGCGTCGGTGCCTGCGGGTCAGGCGGCGCGCACCTCAATGCCCTTGAACTGGCCGGCCTGCGCCCCCCCTGGCGGGCGCGGGTAGCGCTGAGGGTCCAGGCGGTGCAGCAGCTCGGCCTCGCGCTGGCGGGCGCGCTCGACGTTGCGCGCCTTGACGTGACCGAAGCCGCGCATGGACAGCGGCAGGGCGAGCAGTTCCAGCGCCAGGGGCAGTCGCTCGGCGTTGATCAGGGGCAGCAGTTCGTGCACACGGGCCTCGTAGGCCTGGATCAGCGCGCGCTCCATGCGGCGTTCATCGGTGTGCCCGAACACGTCCAGCAGGGTGCCGCGCAAGACCTTGCCGCGCGCCAGCAGGCGCATGGCCGGCAGCATCCAGGCCCCCAGGCGCAGCTTGGCCGGTGGCTGGCCCTGGCGGCCGCGTGCGAGCAGCGGAGGGGCCATGTGGAATTCAAGTTGCAGCTCGCCCTCGAACTGCTGGGCCAGGGCCTCACGGAAGGCCGGTGTGCTGTAAAGGCGGGCCACCTCGTACTCGTCTTTGTAGGCCATGAGCTTGAGCGCGCTGCGCGCCACGGTCTGGCTCAGGGCGCCACCTGCGGGCAGACCCAGGGCCAGCTCGCGCGCCAGCACGGCTTGCACGAGATCCTCGTGCCGGCGGGCATAGGCCGCACTCTGGTAGGCACGGAGCAGATCACGGGCCTGGCGGCGCAGGGCCGCCAGATCGTCTGGCGCCTGCGTCGCCTTGTTCTGCGCGGGGGCCTCCAGCAGACTCTGGCAAAGCTCGGGCCGGGCGGCGGCCAGGCGCCCCAGCGAAAAGGCCAGCAGGTTGGTGGGCACGGCCACACCATTGAGTTCGATGGCGCGTTGCATGGCCACCAGGCTCAAGGGCACCAGGCCACGTTGCCAGGCGTAGCCCATGGCCAGGATGTTGGCCACGATGGTGTCACCCAGATAGTCTTCGGCCAGTGCTTGCGCGTCAAAGGTTTCGAGCTGGCCCGGGCCGGCCGCGAACTCGAGCTTGTCGAGCAGGCGATCGACCTGCAGGCTGGCATCGGGGTTGCGGATCGATTCGGCGACCGGCACCTCGTGGGTGTTGACCAACAGGCGGGTGCGACCGCGGCGCACGGTCTGCAAGGCCTCGGGCGAGGCGGCGACGACGATGTCGCAGGCCAGCACGGCATCGGCCTGCTGGGTGTCGATGCGCACCTGGTTCAGGCGCTCGGGCCGATCGGCCAGGCGCACGAAGGACAGCACCGAGCCGCCCTTTTGCGCAAAGCCCATGAAGTCGAGCACGCTGGCGCTCTTGCCCTCGAGGTGGGCCGCCATGGCGATCACGGCGCCCACGGTGACCACACCGGTGCCGCCCACGCCGGTGACCAGCAGGTCATAGGGAGCATCCCAGACATGGGCCGCGGGCTGGGGCAGTGCGGCCACATGCTGCTCGAAGGCCGCCGAGGCGGCTTGCAAGGCCCCCATCTTGCGCCTGGGCTGAGCGCCGCTGACGCTGACAAAGCTGGGGCAGAAGCCCTTGGCGCAGGAGTAGTCCTTGTTGCAGCTGCTCTGGTCGATGCGGCGCTTGCGCCCCAGCGGGGTTTCGTGCGGCAGCACGGCCACGCAGTTGCTCTGGGCCGAGCAGTCGCCACAGCCTTCACAGACCGCGTCGTAGATGAACAGGCGACGCGACGGATCGACCAGTTGGCCCTTCTTGCGGCGGCGGCGTTTTTCGGCGGCGCAGGTCTGCTCGTAGATCAGCACGGTGACGCCCGGGGCTTCGCGCAGACGGCGCTGCACCGCATCGAGCTGGCTGCGGTCGTGGAACTCAGTGCCGGCCGGAAAGCGCTCGCGCTGTGCGTCGTACTTGGCGATGTCGTCAGACAGCACCACCACCTGCTTCACGCCCTCGCTCTCGACCTGGCGGGCAATGGCATCGACGCTGATCACACCGTCCACGGGCTGCCCCCCGGTCATGGCCACGGCATCGTTGAACAGGATCTTGTAGGTCAGCGTGGCCTGGGCGGCCACGGCCTGGCGGATGGCCAGGTAGCCCGAGTGGTAGTACGTGCCATCGCCCAGGTTCTGGAACACATGCGGCGTGCGGGTGAACATCGAGTGCGAGACCCAGTCCACGCCCTCGCCCCCCATCTGGATCAGGCCGGCGGTGTCGCGCTCCATCCAGTTGGCCATGAAGTGGCAGCCGATGCCGGCCCGCGCGGTCGAGCCCTCGGGCACCACGGTCGAGGTGTTGTGCGGGCAACCCGCACAGAAGTAAGGCAGGCGCTTGACGCTGTCGGCGCTGTTGGCCAGCAGCGGGGCGGGCACGAAGTCGACCACGTGGCGGCGGTGGTCGTTGAAGGTCGTGTTGTCCGGGAAATGCCGCAGCAGCCAGTCGGCCATCAACTCGATCAGGCGCGAGGGGCGCAGCTCGCCCAGGGCCGAGACCAGGGGCCGGCCTTGCGCATCGTGCTTACCGACCAGGGCCGGGCGGGCTTCGGGCGGGGCGTTGTAGAACAGCTCGCGCAGCTGCTGCTCGACCACCGCACCCTTCTCTTCGATCACCAGGATCTCGCGCAGGCCCTGCGCAAAGGCACGCACGCGGGTGGTCTCGATGGGGAAGGACAGACCCACCTTGTACAAACGCACGCCGGCGGTGGCAAGCATGGCGGGGCTGATCTCGAGGCGGCGCAGCACCTCCATGAGGTCGTAGTGGGCCTTGCCGCAGGTGATGATGCCGACCTGGGCATGGGGCGATTCGATGATGTGCCGGTCGATGCTGTTGACCTGGGCAAAGGCGGCCACCGCAGCCAGCTTGTCGGCCAGGCGCGACTCGATGCGCAGCGAGGGCAGATCGGGCCACCGGTAGTGCAGACCGTCGGCGGGTGGCTGGTGGCCGGTGAGAGCACGCACCGCCTCGGCACCCTGCCATTGCGCCACGCGGGCGTTGATCTCGTCGAGGTTGACGGTGGCGCCGCTTTCCACCACCTCGGACAGCGCGGTCAGCCCCACCCAGTTGCCGCTGTAGCGCGACAGGGCCCAGCCATACAGGCCGAACTCCAAGTACTCGGCCACATTGGCCGGCGAGACCACGGGCATGTGAAAGGCCTGCAGCAGCTGATCGCTCTGGTGCGGCATCGAAGACGACACGCAGCCGTGATCGTCCCCCGCCACCACCAACACCCCACCCTGTGGCGACGAGCCATAGGCGTTGCCGTGCTTGAGGGCATCGCCGGCGCGGTCGACGCCGGGGCCCTTGCCGTACCACATGGCGTAGACGGCATCGACGGTGCGCTCGGGGTCGGACTCGACGCGCTGGGTGCCCAGCACCTGGGTGGCGCCCAGTTCTTCGTTGATGGCGGGCACGAAGCGCACCCCATGGTCGGAGAATTTTTTTCCGACCTTCCAGATCGCCTGGTCGAGCATGCCCAGGGGCGAGCCCCGGTAGCCGCTGACAAAGCCCTGGGTGTTCAGGCCCTGGGCCGCGTCACGGCTGCGCTGCATCAGCAGCAGGCGCACCAGGGCCTGGGTGCCGGTGAGAAACACCTGGCCGTGCTCAGCCCACAGGTTGTCGGACAGTTTGAAATCTGGGCGCAGCGCAGGGGCTTGCGGCGCCATCAAGGTGGCTTGTGTCTCCATGTTCTTCTCGCGCCTCGCAGGGCCTTGGGGAAGCCATGAGCTTGCCGCACCGGCGTGAGAATTTGGTTCTTCATTTTTGGGGGAATCCGCTGTTTCGAGATTTCCATTCCTAAAATCAGCCATGAACGAGAATTTCACACTGGATGCTGCCAGCCTGTTGATCCTGCAGGAGCTGCAGCGCGATTCACGCCAGACCGTGCAGCAAATCGCCACCAAGGCCGGGCTGTCGACCACGCCCTGCTGGAAGCGCATCAAGGAGCTGGAGGCGGCCGGGGTGATCCGCGGCTACACCGCGCTGGTGGATCGCAGCAAGGTGGGGCTGAACCTGCTGGTGGTGGTGGAGGTGAACCTGAGCCAGCACACCGAGACCACGGTGCGCCAGTTCGAGCGTGAGGTGGCCGTGTCGCCCCACATCGTGCGCTGCCTGAGCACCACCGGCCAGGCCGACTACATCCTGACCGTGATGGCGCGCGATGTGGCCCATTACGAGCAGCTGTTGCACGGCACCATCTTCCGGCTGCCCGGGGTTTCGCAGGTGCGCTCCAGCATCGTGCTCAACGAGGTCAAATCAGAGGTGCGGTTGCCGGTGGGCGAGGTCTAAGAGACTGTTCACGATCTCCCACGAGCGCGAGATCGTGAACAGGCTCTAACAGCCCGGCGCTTGCGCCACCAGATCACCACCCCGGTCACACTCAATGTGGCCACCACCAGGCCCATGGCCGAGATCAGCACCCGCCCCGGCAGGCCCAGGATGCGGCCCGAATGCAGCGGGAACTGGGCCTGCACGAACAGATCGGCCGCCGTGCCTTTCCAGGGTTCGCGCTGGCCCAGAACGCGGCCGTCGCGGCTGTCGATGTACAGCTCGCGGTGGCCCACGCCACCGCTGCCGTGGCCGTCCTCGGGGCGGAAGAACTGCACCCCATACACGCCATGGAAGCGCGCGTGGTACAGCGCCCCGGCCGGCTCGCGCCAGCCCAGGCGAGCCGCCTCGCGGCGGGCCCGCGCCAGCGCCTCGGCCCAGTCCAGGCGCGGCGTGATGGCCGCCCCCGGGATGGCATCCAGGGGCGAAGGCGTGCGCTGCGACACCAGTGAAATCGCGGGCAGGAACAGCTCGCGGTAGAAGTTGAGCGAGAACGCGGTGAAGGCCAGCGTCAGCAACAGCGCCCAGGTCCAGAGGCTGCCCGCACGGTGCAGGTCGAAGTTGAGCTTGTAGGCGCCAGCGCCCCAGCGCAGCATCCAGGCGGGCTTCCAGCGCAGCCAGAAGCCGGGGGCCGCCCGCACGGGTGCGGCACGCCGACGCGGCGGCAGGGTGAGCACCAGGCCGGTGAAGCAATCCAGCGTCCAGACAGCGGCGATGAGGCCCATCAGCCACACGCCCCAGCGGTCGATGCCCCAGGCGGCGGGCAGGTGCAGGCTGTAGTGCAGCACGTAGAGGAACGAGATCAGGTTCTCCCGCCCCAAAGGCCACAGGGCCCCCCATTGGCGGCGGCCCAGCTCGGCCCCCGACACCGGGTCGACGAAGACCTGGTTGAAATCGGCGGCCACCGGAGCCCCCGTGGCGGGATCGATGCGCGGCTGCACGCCCAGGGCCAGGGCGTGGCCAGGCTCGGCTGCCAGGGGCAGGTAGCTGACTTCGACCTGGGGGTGGCGGGCCTCGACGACCTGGGCCAATGCCAGTGGTGATTGAGGCGAGCCCTCGGCCGTGGCCTGGTTGAACTGAGGGTTCAGCCACTCGTCGAGTTCATGGTCCCAGGAGATGACCGCGCCGGTGACGCCGGCCACGAACAGAAAGCCGGCCATCAACAAGCCGGCCCAACGGTGCAGTCGAACCAGCCAGGCGCGCAGGCTCGGGGCTTGCGCTTGAGCCTGAGCCCTCGGCGCGACGCGCTCAGAAGCGCCACTGGACACTGAGCTTGGCATTGCGAGGCGCCCCATAGAAACCTTGCGCCCAGTACAGGCTGTTGATGTACTTGCGGTCGGTCAGGTTGTCGATGTTGAAGGTGGCGCTCCAATGGGCGTCAAAGTCGTAGCGGGCCATCAGGCCGACCAGGGCATACGCGGCCTGGCGCGTGACGATCTCGCGCCCCTGGGTGTCGGTCATGCCCTGGTCGCGCGAGATCTGGCTTTGCCAGCGCAGGTTGGCCCCCAGCTTCAGGCCGGGCAGTCGGTCCACCTTGTAGACGGTGGACAGGCGCAGGGTCTGGCGTGGCACATAAGTGCGCGCATCGGCCCCGGTGCTGTCGTTGCGGATGCGCATGTGGGTGAAACCGCCACTGAGCTCCCAGGCCGGTGTCAGGCGGCCGCCCACATCGAGTTCGAAGCCGGTCGAGGTGGCGTCCACCGTGCTGTAGACCAGGGTGCTGCCCACATAGGTGGCGGTGGCTTCGGCGGTGTTGTTCTGCTGGGTGCGGAACACCGAGGCCGATGCATTGAGTCGGCGCTCGAACCACTCGCCCTTGGCGCCCACCTCCAGGTTGCGGCCCTCGATGGGCGGCAGGGGTTGCAGGTTGGCGCCCACCTCGGTCTGCGGGTTGAAGATGCCCGCATAGCTGGCGTAGAGGTTGTGCTGGGCATCCAGCGCATAGGTGCCCCCCAGGTAGGGCAAGGCCTTGGTCTTGGCGTACTGGTGTTGCACGCCATAGTTCTGGCCGCTGCTGTCGACCTGGGTCACATTGCCCCCGGTGAACAGCTTGAGCCGGTCGGACAGGTTCCAGCGGGCCGTGCCGTACACGCTTTGGCGCCGGATCACAAAGCTGGCGCTGTTCGAATAGGCGTCGAAACTCGGTTGGGTGTAGTTGCCGGTCCAGTGGCTCAAAGAGGGCAAGGCGGTGCCGATATCAGCGCTGTACCAGGACAGCTGCTGGGTGTCGCTGCGCGCCGTGCTGGCCCCCAGCACCAGTTCGTGACGGCGCCCGGCCAGATCAAACGGGCCGCTCGCATAGACGTCGACCAGGGTCTGCTTCTCGCGGCTGCGGTAATAAGAAGGGTAGCTGTACAGGCCCAGACCGGTGCTGGCATCGGGTGTGCCATAGGCATAGAACAGATCGCCCTCTGAGCGCAACAGGCGCTGACTGAGCACACCCTTGATCTGCCAGCCGCTGTCGAGCTGATGGGCCAGCTCGACAAAGCTGCGGGTGTCGGAGGTATTCCAGTTGCTCCAGTTGGCCGCGGTGCTGGTCGAGACGGGGTACTGGGTGGCGCTGCCGTCGGTGTTGTAGAGCGGCAGGGCCCCCCACATGCTGCCGCGTGGCTGGTTCTTCTGGTAGCTCAGGCCTGCGCTCAGTCGGGTGCCGGGGGCCAGGTCGGCCTCCAGCACGGCCGACAGCACCTGCTTGTGCAGGGAGTAGCGGTCGAGGTAGCTGTTCTTGTCCTGATCGGCCAGCACCAGGCGCCCGCGCAAGGTGCCGGCGGCGTTCAGCGGGCCGGCGATGTCGGCGTCCAGGCGGCGGTTGTTCCAGCTGCCCAGGCTCAGGCCAGCCGAGGCCTGGAAGTCGGTGGTCGGGCGCTTGCGCACGAAGTTGATGGTGGCAGAGGGGTTGCCGGTGGAGGACATCAGCCCGTTGGCGCCTCGCAGCACTTCGACGCGGTCAAACAGCGCGGTGTCCATGTCGCCCTCCTGCCCTCCGTTGGTGAAGGGCAGGCCCAGGCCATCGACCTGGAAGTTGCTGATGTCGAAGCCACGGGCGCTGTAGTAGGTGCGGTCGGTCTCGATGCGCTCGACCTGGATGCCGGTGGCGTTGTCCAGCACCTCGTTGACGTTTTGCAGCGCGAAGTCGTCCATCTGCGAACGCGTGACCACACTGATGGACTGCGGCGTGTCCTTGATCGACAGGTCGAGCCGGGTGGCAGTGCTGGTGGCGCGCGTGGTGTAGGCGCCGGTGCCTTCGGTGCTGGCGTCGGCGCCGGCCGACACCGTCACCTCCTTGAGGCTCTGGCCTGCCGGATCGGCCGCCTGTGCCTGCAGTGCGGGCACGCCCACAGCCATGGCAGCCACCAGGGCACGCAGGCTGAAAGCGGAAGAGGTGGCCGGTTTGAGCGGATGGAGGGGGCGCCGGCGCAGGCGCCTGGCAAGCAGGGAAGAGGATGGTGCGGTCGTCATTCGCCGGATTCTAATGCGAATGATTCTTATTTGTGAATCAAGTTTGCAAAGGTAACGCCCCCCCGACAAGCACCCGCTCAACACAAGATGGACAATGATCGACTTGTCCAGCCTGCGGGCCCGGCGCGCTTTGGTAGCGCAGGCCCCTGCCCCCCCATGACCACCCTCACGCCCGATGTCACCCCCTACCTGGGACAGTTGATCGGCTTTCGCCGCGACCTGCATGCCCACCCCGAACTGAAATACGAAGAGCAGCGCACCGCCGCCCGCGTAGCAGCCTACCTGGAGGCCCTGGGCCTGCCGGTGCACCGTGGCCTGGCCCAGACCGGGGTGGTGGCCACGCTACACGGGCGGGGTCACAGCGCCGCCAACCCGGGGCCGGCGGTGGGGCTGCGCGCCGACATGGACGCGCTGCCGGTACAAGAGATCAACACCTTCGGCCATGCCAGCCAGAACGAAGGCCGCATGCACGCCTGCGGCCACGACGGCCACACCACCATGCTGCTGGGGGCGGCCACCCTGCTGGCCCAAAAACCCGACTTTGACGGCACCGTGCACTTCATCTTCCAGCCCGGCGAAGAAGGCGGCGCCGGCGCCCGGGCCATGATGCAGGAGGGCCTGTTCGAGCGCTTTCCGATGCAGGCGGTGTTTGCGCTGCACAACTGGCCGGCCCTGCCGGCCGGCCAGATGGGCGTGCGGGTGGGGCCCATCATGGCCTCGGCCAACCGATTCGAGGTGCGGGTGAAGGGACGCGGCGGCCACGCCGCCCAGCCGCATGCCGCGCTCGACCCGATTCCGGTGGCCTGTGCCATCGTGGGCCAGTTGCAATTGCTGGTGTCACGCCAGACCGACCCGCTGGACAGCGCCGTGCTCACCATCGGCAAGATCGAAGGCGGCACAGTGGAAAACATCATCCCCGACGAAGCCGCCCTGTACGGCACCTGCCGCACCCTGCAGCCCGAAACGCTGGAGCGCCTGGTGGCCGGCATCGAGCGCATCGCCACCCACGTGGCCGAGGGACACGGCTGTACCGCGCGCGTGATCATCAAGCCCGGCTACCCCTGCACCGTGAACCATGCCCGAGAGGCCCGCTTCATGGGCGAGGTGATGGCCGAGGTGGTGGGCGCACAGCAGGCCCACACCGACGTGCTGCCGGCCATGACGGCCGAGGATTTCGGCTTCATGCTGGAGCAGGTGCCAGGCGCCTACGGCTGGATCGGCAACGCGGCTGCGGGCCAGCCCGGCGTGAACCTGCACGCGGCGCACTACGATTTCAACGACGACATCCTGGGCCTGGGCGCCACCTTCTGGGACCGGCTGGCGCGGCAGTGGTTTGCCCGTGGCATGGGCGCCGCCTGAGGCAGCAGGCCCAGCCTGGCGGCTCAGGCCGCCGCTGACGGCACTTGCGGCTCCAGCGCCTGCCGCCCCAGCAGGGCCAGGCCTTCGGCCACGCCACGCAGGCGCAGGCTCAGCGCCTGGCTGAGCAGCGAGGCCAAGGCCGCCTCGGCCTGGGGCCGGGCCACCACGTCTTTGACCAGCGCCCACAGCGTGAGCACGCCGCGCTCGGTCTCGACCAGCGTCAGGGGGGCCGCCTCGGCCCAATCGCCGCCCCCCTGCAGGGCATCGGCCAGCCCTTGCTGGGTAAGCAAAATGGCCGTGGCGCGGATGGAGCCGTCGTCCACCGTGGCTTTCAGGCGCGGGGCGGAATCCGGGGGGGTGTGGATGCGTGCCCCCGATGGGGTGCTGGGATCTTGCAGATGCGGGATGCGCATGGTGTCTCCGGGTTCAATGCGGCACACGGGCAAGCGCCCGGACCAGCGGAGTGCACCGAAGGCCCAAAACGGTGCGCAACGCCCCCAACCCAATGGGAGAGTCTGCACTTGTTTCGCCTAAAAAACATTGCTTTAAATTTGCACTCATCACAGTCTTCTCAAGCAAGGCACATGCCCGGGTTGTCTCCTGACACAGGATCCGATCATCAACAAGCGCTGAAACCTCTTGCTGATCAGGGTCAAGCACAGGGCTCAAGCTCGGCCTATGCTGCGTTCTTTTCGGTGGCCCGCCACCCAAGGAATGCCCATGGACACTGCTGTCACCGCCACCGCTGCGGCGCTCGCCCCCCAAAGCATCACCACCGAGGTGTTGCAGGAGAAATACTGCCAGGCCGAACTGGGTGAACATTCGGCCGGCCAGGTGTTCGAGCGCGTGGCGCGGGCGGTGGCCTCGGTCGAGCCCACGCCCGAACTGCGCGCCGAGATGGGCGAGAAATTCCGCCTCAACATGCTGGCCGGGGCCATTGGCGCCGGGCGCATCATGGCGTCGGCCGGTGCGGGTCACAACGCCACCTTCATCAACTGCTTTGTGCAGCCGGTGGGCGATGCGGCGGTGGGCTACGACGAAGATGGTGTGCCCGGCATCTACACCGCGCTGTCGCAGGCCAGCGAAACCCTGCGCCGTGGCGGCGGTGTGGGCTACAACTTTTCGGCCATCCGCCCCAAGGGCGCGCTGGTGAAGGGCACGAACTCGGACGCCTCCGGGCCCTGCACCTTCATGGATGTGTTCGATGCCTCGTGCCGCACGGTGATGGCGGCGGGCTCGCGACGCGGCGCGCAGATGGGCATCCTGAACATCGACCACCCCGACGTGCAGGAGTTCATCGAAGCCAAGCGCACCAAGGGGCGCTGGAACAACTTCAATGTGTCGGTGGGAGTGACCAAGGCCTTCATGCAGGCGCTGGCCGCACAAGGCCAGGTGCAACTGGTGCACAAAGCGCGACCGACACGGGCCCTGATCGAGCGGGGCGCCTTCCAGCGCGAAGATGGCCTGTGGGTGTACCAGGAGGTGAGTGCCAGCGCCCTGTGGGACCGGGTGATGCGCTCGGCCTACGACTATGCCGAGCCGGGCATCATCTTTCTGGACCGGGTCAACGAAGACAACAACCTGCGCTACTGCGAAGAGATCGTCGCCACCAACCCCTGCGGCGAACAGCCGCTGTGTGCCTATGGCTGCTGCGACCTGGGGCCGATCATCCTGCCGAGCTTTGTGCAGCAGCCCTTCACACCGGCGGCGCGCTTCGATGAGGCGGGCTTCATCGCCTCGGTGCGGCTGCAGGTGCGCTTTCTGGACAACGTGCTGGATGCCACGCCCTGGCCACTGAAAGAGCAGCAGGAACAAGCCATGGCCAAGCGCCGCATCGGCGTGGGCTTCACCGGCATGGGCAATGCCCTGGCCATGCTGAACCTGCGCTATGACAGCGAAGCCGGTCGACGTGAGGCCGCCCACATCGCCGAACTGATGCGCGATGCGGCCTACGCCGCCTCGATCGACCTGGCCATCGAGCGCGGTCCGTTTCCGGCCCTGCAGGCCGAGGCCTATCTGGCGCCCGGCACCTTTGCCTCGCGCCTGCCCGAGGCCTTGAAGGCGCGCATCCGCGAGCACGGCATCCGCAACAGCCACCTGCTGTCGATCGCCCCCACCGGCACCGTGAGCCTGGCCTTTGCCGACAACGCCAGCAATGGCATCGAGCCGCCGTTCTCGCTGGCCTACACGCGCAACAAGCGCACCCCCGATGGCGGCACCCAGGCCTTTGCCGTGGTGGACCACGGCCTGCGGGTCTTCCTCGGCACGCTGGAGCCGGCCTTCGGCAACGCCGTGCTGGACGCGGTGTGCCGCTACCAGGACGAGTTCAGCCACGAAGGCCAGCGCCTGCGCGTGAGCCAGGTGCTGCCCGACTCGATGGTGACCGCGCTGGCCATGTCCTGCGATGACCACCTGGCCATGATGGGCGCGGTGCAGCCCTTCATCGACACGGCCATCAGCAAGACCGTCAACGTGCCGGCCGACTACCCCTTTGACGATTTCAAGAAGTTGTACCTGCGCGCCCACGCCTATGGCCTGAAAGGCTGCGCCACCTACCGGCCCAACGACACCCTGGGCGCGGTGCTGGAGGTGCCCACCGCCGCCACCGCCAACAACGCCGCCCCTGGGACCAGCCCCGGCCCCGCGCCGGCCCCGCTGGACATGGACCCGCTGCGCATCAGCATCGAAAAACGCCCCGAAGGCGAAACCCCGGCGGTGACCGAGAAGCTGGTCTACCACACCTCCGAAGGCCAGAAATCGCTGTACCTGGTGGTGTCCTTCGTGAGCGTGGAGGGCTTTCTGGAGGGCCAAAGCGTGACCGTGGAGCGGCCACTGGAGGTGTTCATCCCGGCCGGCCAGAACGACGAGGCCCAGCAATGGGTGACCGCCGTGGCCCGCGTGCTGTCGCTGACGGCGCGCGACGGCCGCCTGCCCAAGGCGCTGGCCGATCTGCGCAAGGTGACCTGGGACAAAGGCCTGGTGCGCTCGGGCTACTACCGCAAGGCCGATGGCACCCGGGTGCCGCGCTTTCACAGCTCGGAAGTGGCGGCCATCGCCTATGCGGTGCAGCAGATCCTGTACCGACGCGGCTTTCTGGACGACGAGGGCCGCGTGATCCCGGCGCTGCGCCAGCACGCATCGCGGGCCGCCGCCCCAGGCCAGACCCCGGCGCCGGCCCCGGGCGAGCCCGCCATGCTGCCGCACATGGAGGTCACGCCGGGCAAGCCCTGCCCTGAATGTGGCGCCCATGCGCTGGTCAAGAAAGATGGCTGCGAGTTCTGCACGCACTGCGGCTACCTCGGCTCTTGCGGCTGAGCTGAGCTCAGGGCCGCTCGGCATCTTGCAGGCCAGCTTGGTAGCGGCAGCGCAGCTCGGTGATGCGCACACCCTGCGGCGCGCTTTCCAGCGACTGGGCCTTGGGCTCCAGCCCACCCCAGCGGTTGCGCACCTGGTCGATCTGATAGGTGCGGTCCCAATGCGGGCCCAGGCCACGCGCCATGCAGCGTTGCACGTCGGCATAGCGCAGGGCCAGGTCGCTCTCGGCCTCTTCGGCATGGGCCAGGCCCAGGCTCAGCAACAGCATGGAAAGCAGGAGAAAGGGAAGGATAAAGGGACGCAGAGGGCGCAACAGCATCGGTGGGGAGCAGAGAGGATCAAGCGACAGAAACCCCGTCGCGACACGACGGGGTTGAACCGGATCGACCAGAGACGGATCCGGCCAGGCTCACTGTGAGCGGCGCGGCCCGAGATGGTTCCGAGCTGAACACCTGCCCGGTGAAGACGGCGGACACATCAAGGCCCCGCAGGGCCTTGTGCACCCACACTCACTTGATCGCGGCGCTGCCGGTCACGCTGGCCTTGGCGGCCTTTGCGGTATTGGGGTGCACGGTCTTGTGAGCCGCCTTGGCATGCAGCGTGGTGGGCTGCTTGGCCTTGGCGGCCGGTGTTGCCGCGGCGGTGGTTGGGCTCGTCTTGTCTGCTGCCGGCGGGGTGGCGGCCGGGCCCACGGTGCTGACCACCGCGGGCTTGACCTCCACCGGCTTCACGCCGGGCGCCGAGGCCGCAACCGCCGGCGTGACCGGGGCGGCTGCAGCGGGCATGGCAGGGGTGGCGGCCGGTGCCTGCGCCCAGGCCCCCAGAGACACACAGGCCGACAGCATGGTGGCGGGAAGGATGGCAAACAGCTTGTTCATAGCTAAACCCTTTTCTCTCGTTGAGCCCCAGGCAAAAGGCCTGGTTGCTACCTTCAACGCCCTGGTTTCGACCGTCGATGACGTCTTGCGCGCCAAGTTGTAACGCCTGGTTTCCCGCACCCGCAGCTCAGGCCGGCAGCGGCTGGCGAAACCCCACGTTCAGCAGGTTCCAGGCCACGATGGTGGAGATCGCAAAGCCCAGCTCGGCGATCTCGGCGGGCGAGAACTGCTGGCTCAGGCGGGCAAATTCTTCATCGCTGGCGTCGCCGTTCGGGGTGGCGTTGATGAGTTCGGCCCAGCGCAGGGCGGCCCGTTCGCGCTCGCTGAAAAACGGCGCCTCGCGCCAGCCGGCCACGGCATTGAGCTCACGTGGCGACAGGCCCTGGCGCAGCAGATCCTGGCCATGCATGTCGATGCAAAAGGCACAGCCATTGAGTTGCGAGACACGCAGCCAGACCAGATCGATCAGGCGCTCGCCCAGGGCCCCCTTCTTGAGGGTCTGAGACAAGTCGAGCAGGTTTTGAAACGCCTTGGGAGCCAATTGGATGTAGGGGACGCGGGCAGCAGAGGTGTGCATAGCATGGGCTTTCTATTCAGATGGGAGGCCACCCGATGCGGCCTCGCTCCTGTTAGACGCTGGCCGACGCCACGTTGTGACAACGCGCCTCAAGCCTGCAGGGCGATGCCCGCCAACTTGTCGGGGTTGCGCACCACATACACCGCCACGATGCGTTCGCCCTCGATCACAAAGGCCTGGGCCGATTCGAGTTGACCACCCACATAGCGCAACAGCCCTGGCTCGCCATTGACCAGCACCTGCCGGTAGCGGACCTGATCACCCAACCGCAGCGCCACGGCCCAGTACAGGTTGGTGACGCGGAATGCGCCCCGCAGCACATGGCCCACCGACGCCACCCGGCCGCCCCCGTCGCCCATCAGTTCCACATCGTCGGCCAGCAGGGCCTGCAAGCTCGCGCGGTCGCCCTGCTGGGCCGCCTGCATGAAGCGCGCCAGCAAGGCACGGTGGCGCTCACGCGGGACCGGAAACCGGGGGGCGGGTTGCGCCCCCTGCGGCTTCACCCGCAGGCTGGCGCGGTGCACCAACTGCCGGCAGGCCGCCTCGCTCTTGCCCAGGGCTGCCGCGATGTCGGCGTAGTCGTGGTCGAACACCTGGCGCAGCAAAAAGGCGGCCCGCTCTTCAGGCGACAGCTGCTCCAGCACCCGCAGCAAGGCCACCGACAGATCGTCGGCCAACTCGGCCGCCGCCTCGGGGCTGTGGTCGTCCACCGCCACCAGGGGCTCGGGCAGCCAGAACCCCACATAGGCCTCGCGCTCGGCCTTGGCCGCACGCAGGCGGTCGATGGACAGTCGGGTCACCACCGTCACCAGCCAGGCCTCGCCCGATTGAAGGGCGGCACGATCGCTGCGATGCCAGCGCAGCCAGGCCTCCTGCAGCACATCGTCGGCGTCGGCACGCGTGCCCAGCATGCGGTAGGCCATGCCAAACAGGCGCGGCCGCAAGGCCACAAAGGTGTCGGTATCGGCGTCAGACACAGGATAGGGGGTGGGGCTGGAGGTCAGGCTGGTCATGGTAGCCACTAGACGGCCCAGCCTCTGGCTTTGTGACAGATCGGCCCGACCCTACAGGCCCATGGTGACGAGGCGATGCAGCAAACAGCCCAGAAACGAAAAAGCCCTTGAAGATCAAGGGCTTGAACGTGTTTGGTGCGGCTGGCGGGGATCGAACCCACGACCCTTGGCTTCGGAGGCCAATACTCTATCCACTGAGCTACAGCCGCGTGCCTGACAGCAGGCAAACGATCCGCGGATTATGGCACGGGCCGGGGGCCTTGCGACACAAAGGAGAGAGGGGTGTCAAGAGAGGAGCTAGGCTCCTCTGGTGACGTCAGGTGGCAGGGTGTGCAAAGCCCAGGCCGGCCAGGTAGGTGTCCATGGCCTGCTCGCCGATGCTCACCACGTCAAACTCTTCGGGCGACAACAGCCAGTTCTGGATCAAGCCATCGAGCAGCGCATGCAGGCCGATGACGGCCGCCTGCACCGGCAGGCGCAATGTCACGCCGCGCAATTGGGCTGCGGCCTGCAGGCTGCGGGTCATTTCGCCCAGGCAGTCGTGGCGGGCCTCGAGATGCCGCCCCTTGATGGCCAGGGCCTCGCCCACGTATTCGACCTTGTAGCTGGCCACTTCGAAGACCCGCTGAGTGGTGGGGTCTTGCGTCATCTTGCGCAGCACATCCAGGGTGGCACGGCGCATGTCGTCCAGGGGGTCGCGTCCGGGATCGCGCCCCATCTGCTGCAGGGCCTCCTCCATGGGCAGGGTGACGCGGTCCATCATGGCGTTGAACAGGTCGGCCTTGTCCTTGAAGTGCCAGTAGATGGCGCCACGCGTGGTGCCCGCAGCCACGGCGATGTCGTTCAGCGAGGACCGCGAAACCCCTTTTTCGGAGAACACGCGCTCGGCCGCATCCAGCAGGCTGTGCCGGGTGGCGAGGGCATCTTCTTTGGTTCGGCGGGCCATGGCGTCTCCTGTTGTGGGTATGAATTGCAGCCCACATCATACATTCACGAATGTATGTATACTGCCCTTTCGTTTTTTACACGAACAAGACACAGTACAGGTTGACCCTAGCAAGTCTTACCCGATACCAACACACTCACACCGGAAAACGGACATGACCGAATCCCAACCTGCGGCAGCGGCCGCACTGCAGCGCCGGCCCTTGCTGAGCCGTCTGCCTCTCTTCATGACTGTGGGCACGCTCAGTGCCGTTCTTGCCGCTTGTGGCCCTTCGGGTGCGCCGGGCGGCGCGGGTGGCCCCGGCGGCGGCATGCCGCCCACCGAAGTGGGTGTGGTCACGGTCACCCCGGGCGTGGTCGGTTTGCAGACCGAATTGCCAGGCCGCCTGGAGGCCTCGCGCGTGGCGCAGGTGCGGGCGCGTGCTGCTGGCATCGTGCAAGAGCGTCTGTTCCGCGAAGGCAGCGATGTGAAGGCCGGCCAGCCCCTGTTCCAGATCGATGCGGCGCCCTACAAGGCGACCTATGACAGCGCGCAGGCCTCTGTGGCCAAGGCCGAGGCCACGCTGATGCAGGCCAGCGCCCAACTGACCCGTTACAAGCCGCTGGTGGAGGCCAATGCCATCAGCAAACAGGATTACGTGAACGCCGAGGCGTCGCAGAAACAGGCCGAAGCCGATCTGGCCTCGGCCAAGGCGGCGCTGCAGACGGCCAAGATCAACCTGGGCTACACCACGGTGACGGCCCCGATTTCGGGCCGCATCGGCCGTGAGCTGGTGACCGTGGGCGCCCTGGTGGGCCAAAGCGAAGCCACCCAGATGGCGCTGGTGCAGCAGATCGACCCGCTGTATGTGAACTTCACGCAGTCGGCGGCCGAGGTGATGAAGCTGCGCGATGCGCTGGCCAATGGCCAGCTCAAGCGGGCGCCGGGCGCCGAGGCGGCCAGCGTGCGCCTGGTGAAGGACGACGGCAGCGAGTTCCCCAAGGCCGGCAAGCTGTTGTTCTCGGACCTGACGGTGGACAGCACCAGCGGCCAGATCACCCTGCGCGCCGAGGTGCCGAACCCCGGCGGCCAATTGCTGCCGGGCCTGTATGTGCGGGTGCGCCTGGAACAGGCCCAGGCCAGCGATGCCATCACCCTGCCGCAGCAGGCCGTGACGCGCAGCGAAAAAGGCGATGTGGTGATGGTGGTCAGCCCAGAAGGCAAGGTCAGCCCGCGCCCCGTCAAGGTGGCTGCCGGCAAGGGCAACCAGTGGGTGATCCTGGACGGTCTGAAGGCCGGCGAACAGGTGATGGTGGACGGCTTCCAGAAGCTGCGTGGCGATGCCCCCGTGAAGGCCGTGCCCTGGCAGGCGCCGGGCAGCGCGGCACCGGCTGCCGCCGCCCCTGCGGCTGCCCCGGCCGCCAAGTCCTGAGGAGCCTGATCCATGGCGAAATTCTTCATTGACAGGCCCATCTTTGCCTGGGTGATCGCGCTGTTCATCCTGGTGCTGGGCGGGGTGTCCATCACCCAGCTACCCATCTCTCAATACCCACCGGTGGCCCCGCCTGCGGTGGTGATCAGCACCAGCTACCCGGGCGCCTCGGCCCAGACGCTGGAAGACAGCGTGATCAGTGTGATCGAGCGTGAAATGAACGGCTCACCGGGCCTGCTCTACATGGAGTCGGTCAGCCAGGCCGACGGCTCCGGCACCATCACGCTGAGCTTTGACCCCTCGACCAGCCCCGATCTGGCCCAGGTGGACGTGCAGAACCGCCTCTCGCGCGCCACCCCGCGCCTGCCGGCGGCGGTGACGCAGCAGGGCGTGCGCGTGGACAAGTCGCGCAGCAACTTCCTGCTGTTCATCATGCTGTCCTCGGACAATGGTGCGCTGGACCCGATCGCGCTGGGCGACTACGCCTCGCGCAACGTGATCCCTGAAATCCAGCGTCTGCCTGGCATCGGCCAGGCCCAATTGTTCGGCACCGAGCGCGCCATGCGGGTGTGGATCGACCCGGCCAAGCTGACCGGCTACAGCCTGTCGCCCGCCGACGTGAATGCGGCCATCGCGGCGCAGAACGCCCAGGTGTCTTCGGGCGCCATCGGCGACTTGCCCAACATCACCGGCCAGGGCATTGCCGCCACGGTGGTGGTGAAGGGCCAACTGGCCTCGGTGGAGCAGTTCGGCCGCATCGTGCTGCGCGCCAATGCCGATGGCTCGACCGTGCGCCTCAAGGACGTGGCCCGCATCGAGCTGGGTGCCCAGACCTACGCCACCTCGGCCCGTCTGAACGGCAAGCCGGCCACCGGCATCGGTGTCCAGCTGACCCCCTCGGGCAACGCCCTGGCCTCGGCCAAGGCGGTGAAGGCCAAGATGGAAGACCTGCAGCGCTACTTCCCGGCCGGCGTGTCCTACGCGATTCCGTACGACAGCTCGGGCTTCGTGAAGATCTCGCTGTCGCAAGTGGCCGAGACCCTGGTGGAGGCCGTGGTGCTGGTGTTCCTGGTGATGTTCCTGTTCCTGCAGAACTGGCGCTACACCCTGATCCCGACCATCGTGGTGCCAGTGGCCCTGCTGGGCACCTTTGCCACGCTGCTGGCGCTGGGCTTCTCGATCAACGTGCTGACCATGTTCGGCATGGTGCTGGTGATCGGCATCGTGGTGGACGACGCCATCGTGGTGGTGGAGAACGTCGAACGCATCATGAGCGAGGAAGGCCTGCCCCCGCTGCAGGCCACGCGCAAGGCCATGGGCCAGATCTCGGGCGCCATCATCGGCGTGACCGTGGTGTTGATCTCGGTGTTCGTGCCGCTGGCCTTCTTCAGTGGCTCGGTGGGCAACATCTACCGCCAGTTCTCGGCCGTGATGGTGTCGTCGATTGCCTTCTCGGCCTTCCTGGCGCTGTCGCTCACGCCGGCGCTGTGCGCCACCCTGCTCAAGCCGGTCGAGGCCGGGCATCACCATGAGAAGAAGGGCTTCTTCGGCTGGTTCAACCGCAGCTTCAGCCGTGCCGCCAAAGGCTATGAAGGCTGGGTGGCCAAGCTGCTCAAGCGGGCCGGCCGCTTCATGCTGATCTATGTCGCCATCGGCGCCGCTGCGGTGGTGGTCTACCTGCGCCTGCCCACCTCCTTCCTGCCCAATGAAGACCAGGGCACGATGCTGGTGAACGTGCAACTGCCCCCGGGCGCCACCGTGGAGCGCACCCGCAACGTGATGGAACAGGTGGAAGGCTTCATCCTGAAGCAGCCTGAGGTCAAGAGCATGGTCGGCGTGCTGGGCTTCAGCTTCTCGGGCCAAGGCCAGAACGCCGCCCTGGCGTTCGTGACCCTGAAGCCCTGGGATGAACGCCATGGCGAAGAGCACTCGGCCCAGGCCTTGGCCGGCCGCGCCTTCGGGGCGCTGATGGGCATCCGCGATGCCTTCATCTTCCCGCTCAGCCCGCCGCCGATTCCCGAACTGGGCAATGCCACCGGCTTCACGTTCCGCCTGCAGGACCGCGCCGGCAAGGGCCACAAGGCCCTGATCGATGCGCGCAACCAGCTGCTGGGCATGGCCAGCAAGAGCCCGGTGCTGACCCAGGTGCGCCCCGACGGCCTGGAAGATGCGCCCCAGCTGCAGATCGACATCGACCGCGACAAGGCCCAGGCCCTGGGCGTGCCGTTCAACGCGATCAACACCGCCTTGTCCACCGCGCTGGGTTCCACCTACGTGAACGACTTCCCCAACTCGGGCCGTCTGCAGCGGGTGGTGGTGCAAGCCGATGCGCCAGCGCGCATGCAGCCTGAAAACATCCTGCAACTGCGCGTGCCCAACAGCGCGGGTCAGTTGGTGCCCTTGTCGACCTTTGCCAGCACCCGCTGGGAGAACGGTGCCATGCAGACCGTGCGCTACAACGGCTACCCGGCCGTGCGCATCAGCGGTGGCACCGCCCCGGGGCGCAGCACCGGTGAGGCCATGGCCGAGATGGAGAAGCTGGCCGCGCAACTGCCCGCAGGCTTCGGCTACGAATGGACCGGCCAATCGCGCGAGGAAAAGCTGGCGGGTTCGCAGGCCGTGATCCTGTACGGCTTTGCCGTGCTGGCCGTGTTCCTGTGCCTGGCGGCCTTGTACGAGAGCTGGTCGATCCCGCTGTCGGTGATCCTGGTGGTGCCGCTGGGCGTGCTGGGCGTGCTGCTGGCCACCTGGCTGCGGGCGTACTCGAACGACGTGTACTTCCAGGTCGGTCTGATCACGATCATCGGCCTGTCGGCCAAGAACGCGATTCTGATCATCGAGTTTGCCAAGGACCTGCAGGCGCAGGGCCGTGGCGTGATCGAGTCGGCCCTGGCGGCAGCGCACCTGCGCTTCCGCCCCATCGTGATGACCTCACTGGCCTTCATGCTGGGCGTGGTGCCGCTGGCCATCGCCACGGGCGCCGGCTCGGCCAGCCAGCGTGCCATTGGCACCGGCGTGGTCGGCGGCATGATCACCGGCACCGCCTTGGCGGTGTTCTTTGTCCCCATCTTCTTTGTGGTGGTGCGCAAGCTGTTCAAGGGCAGCGAGCGCCAGCGCCAGATCTATGCTGAACATGCCCGACAGGCCGGTGTGGCCGAAGCCGCAGGAGGCCAAGACCATGCGTAAAACCCCCCTCTGGCGAATCCGCCTGCCGCTGGCGCCCGTGGCGCTGGCCCTGAGCGCCCTGCTGGGCGGCTGCAGCATGATCCCGGCCTACCAGCGTCCGGCCGCCCCAGTGGCCGAGCAGTTCCCGGCGCTGAAGGCCAATGTGGCCCAGGCCGCCGGCAACAAGGCCGCGGCCGACCTGGCCTGGCAGGATTACTTCAGCGACCCGGCGCTGCGCCGCCTGATCGCCCTGGCGCTGGACAACAACCGCGACCTGCGCGTGTCGGTGCTCAACATCGAACAGGCCCGCGCCGCGCTGCAGATTGCACGGGCCAACCAGTTGCCTGCGGTCAACGGCGTGATCTCGGGCTCGCGCACCCCCAACACCAGCGGCGGCACCACCAGTGTCTACAGCGGTGGTCTGCTGGTGTCGTCCTGGGAGATCGACTTCTTCGGCCGCCTGCAGGCGCTGAAGGAACAGGCCCAAGCCCAGTACCTGGCCACGGGCGAAGCCCGCAAGGCGGCCCAGATCAGCCTGGTGGCCACCGTGGCCAACGCCTGGCTGGCCCTGGTGGCCGACGAAGAGCTGCTCGACCTGTCGGGCCGCACCCTGGCCACGCGAGAGGACTCGCTCAAGCTGACCCGGCTGCGCTTTGACCAGGGCTCGGCCTCCGAGCTGGACCTGCGCCAGGCCGAATCGCTGGTGGAAAGTGCCCGCGCCACGCTGGCCCAGCAAGTGCGCCAGCGCGCCCAGGACGAAAACGCCCTGGTGCTGGTGCTGGGCCAGGGCCTGCCCGACGATGCCCGCCAGGCGCTGCGCCAGGCCCGCCTGAGCCAGGCAACGCTGCCCGAGGTGCCGGTGGGTCTGCCGTCTGAGCTGCTGATCAAGCGCCCCGACATCCGCCAGGCCGAACAGTCGCTGATCGCCGCCAACGCCAACATCGGCGCGGCACGGGCCGCGTTCTTCCCGACCATCAGCCTGACCACCGGCATCGGCAGCGCCAGCAGCGCCTTGTCGGGCCTGTTCAAGAGCGGCTCCTGGGGCTACACCCTGTCGCCCCAGTTGTCGGTGCCGATCTTCAACGCCGGCCGCACCCAGGCGGGTGTGGAGACCGCCCAGGCGGCCCGCGACATTGCCGTGGCGCAGTATGAAAAGGCCATCCAGAGCGCCTTCCGCGAGGTGGCCGACGCCCTGGCCGGGCGCGACACCCTGGGCGACCAGTTGCAGGCCCAGCAGGCCCTGGTGAAAGCCACGGCGCGCCAGACCGAGCTGTCGGACCTGCGCTACCGCAACGGCGTGGCCAGCTACCTCGATCTGCTCGATGCACAGCGCTCGCTGTTCACCGCCCAGCAGGCCCTGGTGCAAACCCGCCTGAGCCAGCTGCAGACCCAGGTCACGCTGTACAAGGTGCTGGGCGGCGGCTGGACCGAGGCCGTGGCCGCAGCCCCGCAAAAGCCTGCCAACTGACCCCCTGCAGCAGCGGACACGCCCGCCCTGCCCCCCCCCCAGAAAGGCCCCGACACGGGGCCTTTCTTTTTGTGGCCCGGATCCAGGGCCTGGCAACAACTGCCGACAAAGCCGCAGGCCAGGCTTTCACTTGTTGCATTTACGAGCGCTGACCCCGATGGATGATGCGGCGACCCCGTTCGCCCCCTCGCCCCCCGAAGGACAGCCATGCCCGAAACACCCCCCACGGCCCACCGACAGCCTGCGCCCAACAGCGCCCTGCTGCAGACCAGGCGGCCCGCACTCCCGCTGGCACTGTGCCTGGCCTTGAGCACCCTGCTGAGCGCCTGCGAGCGCACCAGCCAGGCGCCTCAGCACGGCGCCATGCCCCCACCCGAAGTGGGTGTGGTGGTGGTCGAGCCCGGGCCCGTGGGCTTGCAGACCGAGTTGCCGGGGCGCATCGAGCCGTACCGGGTGGCACAGATCGGGGCACGGGTGGCGGGCATCCTGCAAAAGCGCCTGTTTGAAGAAGGCAGCGAGGTGCAAGCCGGACAGGCGCTCTACCAGATCGACCCCGAACCTTTTCAACTGGCCCGCGACAGCGCGCAGGCGAATGTGCTGAAGGCCGAAGCCGCACTGGCCCAGGCCCAGGACGTGCTGCAACGCTACGGGCCCCTGGCCGAGGACGGCGCCGTGAGCCAGCAGGCCCTGGTCGCCGCGCGGCTGGCCGTGCAACAGGCCACGGCCGACCTGGCCAGCGCCCGCGCCAGCGGGCAGACGGCGCGGCTGAACCTGGGCTACGCCCAGGTCAGCAGCCCGATTGCGGGCCGAGTGGGCCAGACCCTGGTGACCGAAGGTGCGCTGGTGGGCCAGGGCCAGGTCACGCCCCTGACCACGGTGCAACAGCTCGACCCGGTGTACGTCAACTTCACCCAGTCGGCCGACGAGGTGCTGCGCCTGCAACGCAGCCTGGCCCAGGGGCAGCTCAAGCGCGTGCGCGGCACCCAGGCGGCCAGCGTGCGCATCGTGCTGCCGGACGGCAGCGAGTACCCCCGCGCAGGCAAGCTGTTCTTCTCGGGTGTGACGGTGGACGCCAATACCGGCCAGGTGACGCTGCGCGCCGAGGTGCCCAACCCCGAGCGCCTGCTGATGCCCGGGCTGTATGCCCGCGTCAGACTGGAGCAGGCCCAGGCCAGCGAGGGCCTGCTGCTACCGCAACAGGCCGTGAAACGCACCCAGACCGGCAACACGGTGATGGTGGTCGCCCCCGATGGGGGGGTGAGCGTGCGCGCCGTGCAGATCGCCCAGGCCGTGTCGGGCCAATGGGTGGTGTTGAGCGGCTTGAAGGCCGGAGAACAGGTGATGGTGGACGGCTTCCAGAAACTGCGCGGCAACGCCCCCGTGAAGCCCGTGCCCTGGAAAAGCACCCCTGAGGCCACGCCCACCCCGGGCACGCCGGGCACCACGGGCACCAAGCCCTGAGGACGCGGCGCCATGTCCAACTTCTTCATCAGCCGCCCCATCTTCGCCTGGGTGATCGCGTTGTTCGTGGTCGTGCTCGGCTGTGTCTCCCTGACCCAACTGCCGATTGCCCAGTACCCCACGGTGGCCCCCCCCACCATCGTGCTCAACGCCAGCTACCCGGGGGCGTCGGCCGAAACGCTCAAGAACAGCGTGATCAGCGTGATCGAGCAGCAAATGAACGGCGCCACCGGCCTCATGTACATGGAGTCGGTGGCCCAGGCCGATGGCACGGGCACCCTCACCCTGAGTTTTGAGCCCGGCACCGACCCGGCCATGGCCCAGGTGGACGTGCAAAACCGCTTGAGCCGAGCCACGCCACGCCTGCCCGCGGCAGTGAATCAGCAAGGGGTGGTGGTGTCCAAGGCCTCGAACAACTTCCTGCTGTTTGCCTTGCTGTCTTCGGACGACCCGGCCTTCGGGCCGGTCGAGATCGGCGACTACGTGGCCCGCAACGTGGTGCCCGAGATCCAGCGCCTGCCCGGCGTCGGGCAGGTGCAGCAGTTCGGTGCCGAGCACGCCATGCGCATCTGGCTGAACCCCGCCAAGCTGGTCAGCTACAAGCTGTCGCCGGCCGACGTGAACGCAGCCATCGCGGCGCAGAACGCGCAGGTGGCCTCGGGCGTGATCGGCGACCTGCCCCAGTTGCCCACCCAGGAGATCTCGGCCACCGTGGTGGTGAGCGGTCAACTGGCCTCGGTGGAAGACTTTGGCCGCATCGTGCTGCGCGCCAACCCCGATGGCTCGACCGTGCGCCTGCGCGATGTGGCCCGGGTGGAACTGGGGGGCTCCAGCTACGCCACCTCGGCGCGGCTCAACGGCGTGCCCGCCTCGGGCCTGGGGGTGCAGCTGTCGAGCACCGGCAACGCGCTGGCCACGGCCACCGCGGTGCGTCAGAAGATGGGCCAGCTGGAGCGCTACTTTCCCAAGGGCATGAAGTGGGCCATCCCCTACGACACCTCCAACTTCGTGCGCATCTCCATCAGCCAGGTGACCGAGACCTTGTTCGAGGCCCTGGTGCTGGTGTTCGTGGTGATGTTCCTGTTTCTGCAGAACGTGCGCTACACCATCATCCCCGCCATCGTGGTGCCGGTGGCCCTGCTGGGGGGCTTCACCACGATGCTGGTGATGGGCCTGTCCATCAATGTGCTGACCATGTTTGCGATGGTGCTGGTGATCGGCATCGTGGTGGACGATGCCATCGTGGTGGTCGAGGCGGTGGAGCGCATCATGGCCGACGAAGGCTTGCCGCCCATGGAAGCCACCCGCAAGGCCATGGGCCAGATCTCGGGGGCCATCGTGGGCATCACCGTGGTGCTGATCTCGGTGTTCGTGCCCCTGGCCTTTTTTGCCGGTGCGGTGGGCAACATCTACCGCCAGTTCTCGGTGGTCATGGTGTCTTCAATCGCCTGCTCGGCCTTTCTGGCGCTGACGCTGACCCCTGCGCTGTGCGCTTCGATGCTCAAGCCGATTCCTGCTGGCACCCTGCATGAGCGCAAGGGGTTCTTCGGCTGGTTCAACCGCGGCTTTTCACGCACCGCTTCGGGGTATGAAAGCACAGTGGCGCGCCTGCTCCAGCGCAGCGCGCGGTACCTGGTGCTTTATGGGGCGCTGATTGGCGCGGCACTGCTGGTTTTTGAACGCCTGCCCACGGCCTTTTTGCCCGACGAGGACCAGGGCAGCATCCTGATCAATGCCCAACTGCCGGCGGGCGCGTCGCAAAACCGCACGCTGGAGGTGATGCAGGATGTGGAGCGCTACGTGCTCGCACAACCGGAGGTGAAGAGCATGGTGAGCGTGTTGGGCTACAGCTTTTCGGGCAGCGGACAGAACGCCGGCCTGGCCTTTGTGACGCTCAAGGACTGGTCTGAGCGCAAGGGCCCCGAGCATTCGGCCCAGGCCGTGGTGGGGCGGGCCTTCGGGGCCCTGATGCAGATCCGCGACGCCTTCATCCTGCCCCTGAACCCGGCGCCGATTCCGGAGCTGGGCAACTCCACAGGCTTCACCTTCCGGCTGCAGGACCGCAGCGGCAAGGGACACGAGGCCTTGATGGCGGCACGGGCCCAATTGCAGGCGGCGGCGGCCAAAAGCCCGCTGTTGTCGCAGGTTCGGGTGGACGGGCTGGACGACGCGCCTCAATTGCACCTGCAGATCGACCGTGACAAGGCCCAGGCCCAGGGCGTGAGCTTTTCAGCCATCAACACCGCCTTGTCGGCCCTGCTGGGCAGCAGCTATGTGAACGACTTCCCAAGCCAGGCCCGCATGCAGCGCGTGGTGGTGCAAGCTGACGCCGCGCACCGCATGCAGGGTGAAGACCTGCTTCAGTTCCAGGTGCCCAGCAACACGGGCGCGCTGGTACCTTTGTCCACCTTTGCCAGCACACACTGGCAAAACGGCCCCATGCAGGCCGTGCGCTACAACGGCTACGACGCCGTGCGCTTCAGCGGCAGTGCGGCCCCGGGCCACAGCAGCGGGGAAGCCATGGCCGAGATGGAGCGCCTGGCGGGCGAGTTGCCGGAGGGCTTTGGCTACGAATGGACAGGCCAGTCGCTGCAAGAGAGCCTGGCCGGGTCGCAGTCGACGGTGCTGTATGGCTTTGCCCTGCTGTCGGTGTTTCTGTGCCTGGCCGCCCTGTATGAAAGCTGGACGATTCCGTTGTCGGTGATCCTGGTGGTCCCCTTGGGCTTGCTGGGGGTGGTGTTGGCCACGCTGCTGCGCGCCTATTCGAACGACGTCTACTTTCAGGTGGGCCTGATCACCATCATCGGTCTGTCGGCCAAGAACGCCATCATGATCGTGGAGTACGCCAAGGACACCCAGGCAGCTGGCAAGGGCCTGCTCGAAGCCACGCTGGAGGCCGTGCGCCTGCGCTTTCGCCCCATCATCATGACCTCGCTGGCCTTTGGGCTGGGGGTGCTGCCCTTGGCCATTGCGAACGGCGCCAGTGCCGCCAGCCAACGCGCCATCGGCACAGGGGTGCTGGGTGGCATCCTGGTCGGCACCACCCTGGCGGTGTTTTTTGTGCCGCTCTTCTTCGTGGTGGTGCGCACGCTGTTCAAACCACGGCCTGCCCCGTCGGCGGCCAACCCATCCTCTGGAGTCACGCATGACTGAGCCCTTGAATCGCTCCGGCCCAGCGGGCTCTGTGGCGCGCACGCGGCTGCATCTGCTGGCCTTGCCCTGGTTGCTGGCCGCGTGCAGCCAGTTGCCCGACTACCAGCGCCCCGCCTTGCCCTTGCCGGCCCGATGGCCGGGCACGGGTGCGGGCACGGGCCCTGCAGAGCCCATCCGCACCGGCGATTGGGCCGACTATTTCAACGATGCGCGGCTCAAGCCCCTGATTGAACAAGCCTTGGGGAACAACCGCGACCTGCGGGCAACGGCACTCCGGGTCGAGCAGGCCCGGACCCAGTTCCAGATCAGCCGCGCCAGCCAATGGCCCGCCTTGAACGGCGTGGCAGGCGGGTCACGCGGGCCCGTCGCGACGGCAGCGGGCACGGTGCAAGCCAACACATACTCGGTCGGCCTGACCGTGACCGCCTTCGAGCTGGACTTCTTCGGGCGGGTGGCGAGCTTGAAGGAGCAGGCCCTGGCCCAGTACCTGGGCAGTGCCCAGGCCTATGACAGCGCCCGTCTGAGCCTGATCACCAGCGTGGCCACGGGCTGGCTGACCCTGCTGGCCGATGAGGCCCAGCTGGCCTTGCTGCGCGAGACCTTGCTCAACCTGGAAGCCACGCTGCAGCTGACGCGACGGGCCGTGGCCCGGGGAACCCTGGCACAGCAGAGCCTGCTGCAGGCCGAGAGCCAGACCCAGGCGGCACGCGCCGCAGCAGCCCAGGGAGAGCTGCAACGCCAACGCGATGAAAACGCGCTGCAACTGCTGTTGGGCCTGCCCAACGCGGTGCCCTTGCACGACAGCGTGGACGCCAGCACGCTGGATGTGGCGCCCTGGGCCGACCTGGCGCCGGGCCTGCCCTCGGAACTGCTGCTGCGCCGGCCCGACATCGCCCAGGCCGAACAGGCACTGATCGCGGCCAACGCCAACGTGGGCGCAGCCCGGGCCGCCCTGTTTCCCCGCATCAGCCTGACCGCCGGGGTCAGCAGCCTGAGCCCGCAACTGTCGGGGCTGTTCAAGAGCGGCTCCCAGGGCTTCACGCTGACGCCCCAGGCGAGCCTGCCGTTGCTCGATGCCGGGCAGAACCAGGCCCAGGTGGAGGCCGCCAAGCTGGGGCGCGACATCGCCACCGCCCAGTACGAAAAGACCATCCAGACGGCCTTCCGTGAAGTGGCAGACGCCCTGGCTGAGCGCGAGGCGGCAGTGCAACAGCTCGATGCCAGCGAGCGCCAGACTGCCGCAGGCCAGGCCCAGTTGCGTCTGGCCCAACGCAGCCTGGAGATGGGCGTGAGCAGCCGGCTCGACTGGCTGGCCAGCGAGCGCAACTGGCTGAACCTGAAGCAACAGCGCGTGCAGGCCCAACTCAATCGGCTGCAGAACCAGGTGTCGATCTACCAGGTGCTCGGTGGGCATTGGCGCGCCGGCCGTGACGCATCGAATCCCGCATGAGCATGCGGGCTGAGATCAAAAAAAACGGGACGGCACCTTTCGGCGCCATCCCGTCGCAATGGAGCACCCGAGCCCGCGCCAGTGCGCGGGTGGCGCCCCCCCTCATTCAACCGAAGGACCGGCAGCGCCATCGCCCCAGGGCGGTAGCAGGCCGAATCCATCAGGTCCACGCCTGGAGCGTAAACGGTGGATGTGACGGGCGCATGACCTCCACGGCCGCCGCACGGAGACCTGCCCGGAACGGGCGAATGGCTTGGCTCGCACACAACACCCTCAGGACAAGCCCCTGGTCTGGCCAGGGTGACCCGTCGCTATAATCAAAAGTTTAGTTCCCAGCCTTACCACAACATTGAGGACGCCATGAGCGACATCCACGAAGACGCACACACCGGCCCGATCAAGAACCCCAAGCAACTGCTGGTGGCGGTTATTTTTTCGTTTGTCATCCCGGTGTTTTTGATCATCGGTCTGGTCGCTTATGTCACCTCGGGCAACAAGCCGGCAGTGGGTTCCGGCAATGAAGAGCGTGCTCTGGCCGAGCGCATTCAAAAAGTGGGCGCAGTGGACATCCGTGATGCCAACCGCCCTCTGCGCTCTGGCGAAGAAGTGTTCAAGGCCCAGTGCTCGGCCTGCCATGCCACCGGCGCCGCCGGTTCGCCCAAGTTCGGCGATGCTGCGGCCTGGGCCCCGCGCATCAAGACCGGCTTCGAATCGCTGGTGACCTCGGCCCTGAAGGGCAAGGGAGCCATGGGTGCCCAGGGCGGTGGTGATTTCACCGATGTTGAAGTGGCACGCGGCGTGGCTTACATGGCCAACAACGGTGGCGCCAACTTCCCCGAGCCCAAGGCACCTGCCGCTGAAGAAGCCAAGTAAGGCCTCTTAAGGTCTCTCTATACAGCCCCCTGGGCTGCCCGCTGAAAAGCCGGTCTCATGGACCGGCTTTTTCGTTTCTGCCTCGGCTGCCGTGCTCAGGGCACCGCACTGTGGGCGGCCGGGCTCAAGACATAGCCGAAGCGCGCGGGCAGGCTCTCAAAGGCCACCTCCAACGGAGTCCACAAGCCCGTCTCCACGGCTTGGGCGACATGGCCCACATCGAGGGTGTGCACCAGGCCGAAGCCCAGGTCGGTTTCCAGGTAGACCCGGCCCTGCTCGTCGAGCAGACAGTGTTTGACTTGTGCCTCTCGGCCGGTATGGCTGCTGACCTTCAAGGCGTCGTCGATGCGCCAGACCCAAGGGGTGGCTTCGAGCTCGACATAGACCCGTTGAGGGCCGTTCTGGAAATACCAGCAGCCCTGGGCATCGGGCTCGTAGTTGCGCTGGATGAAGTCAATGAGTTTGTCGTGTCGCAACACCGAACCTCGAGCCCCGGGCTGGCCACTTGCGAAGTTGCCCAGGGCCTGGGCCCGATCGTCTCGCATGTACCACTGGCCGCGTGCGTCCAGGCCCAGCCAGCCATAGCAGTCGGGCACGTTGGGCCACTTGGCCATGGCCTGTCGAACAATGTCATCCATCGCGTGTCCTGTTTCAGATGTGGGTGGCCAGCCAGCCTCCGACGGCCTCCGGCATGCCCCGTACATGGCCTGGCAATCGCCCATGCGGGAAACCGACATGGCCCCCATGAGCCGGTTGCCACAGGGTGACCTGCTCGCCCACCTCGGCCTGGCTCGGCAGGCACCAGGCCGGCACGAAAGGATCGTTGCGGGCATTGACCACCAGAGCGGGCACACGGATGCTCGCCAGATGGGGTTTGGCCGACGCTCGAGCCCAATAGTCTTCGGTGCTGCGAAACCCATGCAGCGGGGCGGTGAACACATTGTCGAACTCATACAGGTCACGCGCGCTGGCCAGGGCCTGTGGGTCGAACAGGCCCGGGTACTGCGACAGCTTCTGCATGGCCTTGGGCTTCATGGTGTTGAGGAACATGCGCGTATACACCAGCCGGTTGAAGCCCCGCCCGATGGCCCACCCACCTGCGGCGAGATCGATCGGCGAGCAGACCGCCGCCACGCCCCGCACCACCCGGGCCGCCGTGTGGCCGGCCTCCTCGGCCCAGCGCAGCAAGGCATTGCCCCCGAGCGAGATGCCTACTGCGATCAGAGGCCCAGCGTGCGCCATTTTCAAGCCCGACAGCACCCAGCCGATCTCTTCATGGTCACCCGAATGGTAGGCCCGAGGCGCCCGGTTGATCTCGCCGCTGCAACCTCTGAAATGGGGCACGGCATAGGCCCAGCCTTGCTCACGGGCGTAATCGGCGAATGCCTCGGCATAGTGGCTTTGGGAGGATCCTTCCAGACCATGGAACAACACCAGCATGGGGGTGGTAGCCGTGGCCTCCTGAACGGGGGATGTCTGCAGGAAATCGACGTCGATGAAGTCGGCATCCGGCGTGTCCCAACGCTCCCGCCGGTAGCGGGGCGGGTGACCGAAGACGCGGCGGGAAAAGAGCGCCGGCCAGATGGTTTGCAGGTTGCCGCCAGGCACCCAGGCGGGAGCGACGTAATTCATCAACACGGTTTGGGTGCGCTTTCCCTCAATGCAGGACGGCCGGGCCATCCGTCAATGGCAAGGGCTTGTGCGGCGTGCCGGGGCTGGCGTGGTGGGCCACCATGCGCCATCCCTGAGCGGTCTTGTGATAGACGTTGGTGGCGATCACCCAGGCCTCGTGCCGGCCGGCCGGGGTGTCGATTTCAATGCGTTCGATCACGCTGTGAACCGAGCTGGCCAGGGCCTCCACGCATTGCACATGCTCCAGGTGAACGGGCACGGCCCCATGCGACAGCAAGGCTTCAAAAGCGGCGCGGATGGCTCCGGCACCAATCAGCCGGGCCCCGCCTGGATGCACGCAGACGATGTCGTCCTCATCGGCCCAGCACGCCATCAACTGAGCGACATCCCCTTTTTGCAAGGCGTCGTAAAACGCCACTTCGACTTCAGCGGCAGAGCCGCCTACGGTGATGGCCTGAAGTTTGGCTTTGGGCATGGCGATGGGTGGGGTGTCGCTGGGGGTCTTTATTCTGCCGTGCTTTGCCCGGTCGAGGCGCCCCATCAGGGGGTAGCCCCAAAAACAAAACCCCGTGCAGTTGAGGGCACGGGGTTGATGCGGAGTCCGCGCCATGCACCAGGGCATGGGCGAAAGCCGGGGCGCTTCAGCGCTTTTGGCGGAACTTGCGCAGTGCGGCAATCTGAGCAGCCATGACGGCCAACTCGGACTGGGCACGGGCCAAGTCGATGTCGCTCTTGGCGTTCTTGATGGCCTCTTCGGCCGCTGCGCGGGCCTGGTTGGCCTTTTCTTCGTCGAGATCCTTGCCGCGGATGGCGGTGTCGGACAGAACGGTCACGCAGTTCGGCTGCACTTCAAGAATGCCACCGGCCACGAACACGAATTCTTCACCGCCGTCAGCCGTCTCGATGCGCACCGAGCCGGGTTTGATACGGGTGATGAGGGGCGTGTGGCCCGGCAGAATACCGAGTTCGCCAGCTTCACCAGGCAAGGCCACAAATTTGGCTTCGCCCGAGAAGATCGACTCTTCGGCACTCACAACGTCAACATGAATGGTTGCCATGGCAATCCTTTTCTGGAGGCTTGACTGCACCGGAGAGTGGCTTTTTCAAGCCAGCCCCTCCGATGACAGAAGGCCTTAGATCTTCTTGGCCTTTTCGAAGGCTTCGTCGATGGTGCCAACCATGTAGAAGGCCTGCTCGGGCAGGTGGTCGCACTCGCCGGCCACGATCATCTTGAAACCACGGATGGTTTCAGACAGGGGCACGTACTTGCCGGGCGAGCCGGTGAACACTTCGGCCACGTGGAAAGGCTGCGACAGGAAACGTTGGATCTTACGAGCACGGGCCACCACCAGCTTGTCTTCCGGTGCCAGTTCGTCCATGCCCAGAATCGCGATGATGTCGCGCAGTTCCTTGTAGCGCTGCAGGGTACCCTGCACGGCACGGGCCGTGTTGTAGTGGTCTTCACCCACCACGTTCGGGTCCAGCTGGCGGCTGGTCGAATCGAGCGGATCCACAGCGGGGTAGATACCCAGGGCAGCAATGTCACGGCTCAGCACCACAGTGGAATCCAAGTGGGCGAAGGTGGTGGCAGGCGACGGGTCGGTCAAGTCATCGGCAGGCACGTAAACGGCCTGGATGGAGGTGATCGAGCCCACCTTGGTCGAGGTGATACGCTCTTGCAGACGGCCCATTTCTTCGGCCAGCGTCGGCTGGTAGCCCACGGCGGAAGGCATGCGGCCCAGCAGAGCGGACACTTCGGTACCGGCCAGCGTGTAGCGGTAGATGTTGTCCACGAAGAACAGCACGTCACGACCTTCGTCGCGGAACGATTCAGCGATGGTCAGACCGGTCAGGGCCACGCGCAGACGGTTGCCCGGGGGCTCGTTCATCTGGCCGTAAACCATGGCCACCTTGGACTCGCCGAGGTTCTCCAGGTTCACCACGCCGGAATCGGCCATTTCGTGATAGAAGTCGTTCCCTTCGCGAGTACGCTCACCCACACCAGCGAACACCGACAGACCCGAGTGAGCCTTGGCGATGTTGTTGATGAGTTCCATCATGTTCACGGTCTTGCCCACACCGGCGCCACCGAACAGACCCACCTTGCCGCCCTTGGCGAACGGGCAGACCAAGTCGATCACCTTGATGCCGGTTTCCAGCAGTTCCTGCGAAGGCGACAGCTCGTCATAAGCCGGGGCCTTGCGGTGGATCGAGGCGGTCAGCTCTTGGCTGACAGGACCGCGTTCGTCGATGGGCGCGCCCAGCACGTCCATGATGCGACCCAGGGTGGCCTTGCCCACGGGCACCGTGATGGGTGCGTGGGTGTTGGACACGATCAGGCCACGCCGCAGGCCGTCGGACGAACCCAGCGCAATGGTACGCACCACGCCGTCGCCCAGCTGCTGCTGAACTTCCAGGGTCAGTGTGGATCCTTCGAGCTTCAGAGCGTCGTAGATCTTGGGCATCTGGTCACGCGGAAACTCCACGTCAACCACAGCGCCAATACACTGAACAATTTTTCCTTGAACTTGAGCCATTTTTTGCTCCAAAAATTTTTAAACCGTGACGACGACGAGGGTCAAACCGCAGCCGCGCCGGAGACGATTTCCGAAAGTTCTTTCGTGATCGCTGCCTGACGGGTCTTGTTGTAGACCAGCTTCAATTCGCCGATGACACTGCCCGCGTTGTCGGTCGCGGCCTTCATGGCCACCATGCGCGCCGACTGTTCGGATGCCATGTTTTCTGCCACGGCCTGGTAGATCAGGGATTCAACGTAGCGAACCAGCAGATCGTCGATGACGGCCTGAGCATCGGGCTCGTAGATGTAGTCCCAGCCATGTTCGGTCTTCTCGGCCTGCATCTGGTCGGCAGACAGGGGCAGCAACTGCTCCAGCACCGACTCTTGCTTCATGGTGTTGATGAACTTGGTGTAACCCAGGTAGACCGCATTGATGCGACCTTCTGCGTATGCGTCCAAGAGCACCTTCACGGGGCCGATCAACTTGTCCAGATGCGGGGTATCGCCCAGACCCGTGACGTGCGAAACCACTTTCGCGCCGACACGGTTCAGGAAACCCAGACCCTTGTTACCGATAGCGACGGCCTCGACCGACACGCCTGCACCTTGCAGTTCGCGCAGCTTGGTCGTCACGGCACGCAACACGTTGGTGTTCATGCCACCGCACAAGCCCTTGTCGGTCGTGACCACGATCACCCCGGCGGTCTTCGCATCGTTCGTCTTCATGAACGCATGCGTGTACTCGGGGTTGGCCTGACCCAGGTTGGCGGCAACGTTGCGGATCTTTTCGCTGTAAGGACGGGCAGCACGCATCCGGTCCTGCGCCTTGCGCATCTTGGATGCGGCCACCATTTCCATGGCCTTGGTGATCTTCTTGGTGTTCTCCACCGATTTGATCTTGCCGCGTATTTCCTTGCCTGCTGCCATATGTGCTCCTAAAGCGTTTGTTGGGTGCTTGGAGAGCTACTTAAGCAAACGACTTCTTGAACGCACCAATGGCGGCGGTCATTTCAGCTTCGGCGTCCTTGTCCATGGCCTTGTCCTTCTCGAGCTTGGCGAGCAGGGCGGCATGGCTGGTCTTCAGGAACTGATGCAGGCCGTGTTCGAAGGCCAGAACCTTCTTGACGTCGATGTCATCCAGGAAACCCTTGTTGACCGCGAACAGCGTGGCACCCATCAGCGAGATGGACAGCGGGCTGTACTGAGCCTGCTTGAGCAATTCGGTCACGCGGGCACCGCGATCGAGCTGCTTGCGGGTGGCTTCGTCCAGGTCGGAAGCGAACTGCGCGAAGGCAGCCAGTTCACGGTACTGGGCCAAGTCGGTACGGATACCACCGGACAGGTTCTTGATCAGCTTGGTCTGGGCAGCACCACCGACGCGCGACACCGAAATACCGGCGTTGATGGCGGGGCGGATACCGGCGTTGAACAGGCTGGTTTCCAGGAAGATCTGGCCGTCGGTGATCGAGATCACGTTGGTCGGAACGAAGGCAGACACGTCACCGGCTTGGGTTTCAATCACGGGGAGAGCGGTCAGCGAACCGGTCTTGCCCTTGACTTCGCCCTTGGTGAAGGCTTCCACGTAGTCGGCGTTCACGCGAGCGGCGCGTTCGAGCAGACGGCTGTGGAGATAGAACACGTCGCCAGGGAAAGCTTCACGGCCTGGGGGGCGGCGCAGCAGCAGCGAAACCTGACGGTAAGCCACAGCTTGCTTCGACAGATCGTCATAAACGATCAGCGCGTCTTCACCGCGGTCGCGGAAATATTCGCCCATGGTGCAGCCCGAGTAGGCCGACACGTACTGCATGGCAGCCGATTCAGAAGCCGAGGCAGCCACCACGATGGTGTAGTCCATGGCGCCAGCTTGCTCGAGGGAGCGCACGACGTTCTTGATGGACGAAGCCTTCTGACCAATCGCGACGTACACGCAGGTGACGCCTTGGCCCTTCTGGTTGATGATGGCGTCGATGGCCACAGCGGTCTTGCCGGTCTGGCGGTCACCAATGATCAGCTCGCGCTGACCACGGCCCACGGGCACCATCGAGTCGATGGACTTCAGACCGGTTTGCAGCGGCTGACCCACGGATTCACGGGCGATCACACCAGGTGCCACCTTTTCGATCACGTCGGTCATCTTGGCGTTGATCGGACCCTTGCCGTCGATAGGCTGGCCCAGGGCGTTCACCACGCGGCCAATCAGTTCGGGGCCGACGGGCACTTCCAGAATGCGGCCCGTGCACTTCACGGTGTCGCCTTCAGAGATGTGCTCGTACTCGCCCAGAATCACGGCGCCGACAGAGTCGCGCTCCAGGTTCAGGGCCAGGCCATACGAAGGCACGCCTTCAGCATTGGCCGGGAATTCGAGCATTTCGCCCTGCATCACGTCAGACAGGCCATGCACGCGAACGATACCGTCGGTCACGGACACCACGGTGCCCTGGTTGCGGATGTCAGCGCTGCCAGCCAGCCCTTCGATGCGGCTCTTGATCAATTCAGAAATTTCTGCGGGATTGAGTTGCATGACTCTTTCCTTCTTTCTTTGTTTAGCCGAGGCACAAGGCCGCGGTTACGCGGCCAGGGCCGCTTTCATTTGTTCGAGGCGCGCTTTGACCGAGGTGTCGAGCACTTCGTCACCCACTGCCACGCGGACACCACCAATCAAGGTGCTGTCGGTTTCGACGGTCAGGTTGAGCTTGCGGCCAAAACGCTTTTCGAGCGAGGCGGCGAGGTCTGCCAGGGCAGCACCATCGATCGGGAATGCGCTGTACACAACGGCATCCGACGAACCGCTCTGGGCATTGACCAGCTTGCGGAACTGGGCAGCGACTTCGGGCAGCGCCTGCAGACGACCGTTGTCGATCACCGTGCGCAGGAAGTTCTTGCCCTGATCGGGCAGAACGTACTTGGTCAGGCCGGCCACCAGGTCAAAGACCTGCTGGGCACTGACCTTCGGGCTCTCGGCAAACTGCTTGAGCTGGGCGTCGGCTGCAATCGCAGCCAGCTCGTCCAGCCAGCCGGCCGTGGCGTTGAGGTCAACGCCGGCGGTCGAGGTGCTGGCCTTGAACAAGGCCTCGGCGTAAGGACGGGCAATGGTGGCGAGTTCAGCCATGGTTGCTCCTTACAGCTCAGTCTTCAGGCGATTCAGCAGATCGGCGTGAACGCCGGCATCGACTTCCTTGCGCAGGATTTGCTCGGCACCCTTGACGGCCAGCACGGCGACCTGCTCACGCAGGGCCTCGCGGGCCTTGACCGATTGCTGCTCGGCCTCAGCCTTGGCAGCGGCAACGATCTTGTTGCCTTCTTCGGTGGCACGGGCCTTGGCCTCGTCGATGATGGCCTGAGCACGACGCTCGGCATCAGCCAGACGCGATGCAGTTTCGGTGCTGGCGGCGGCCAATTCCTTCTTCACGCGCTGGTCAGCAGCGGCGAGTTCGGTTTTGGCACGGTCGGCAGCAGCGAGACCATCGGCGATTTTCTGGGCACGTTCATCCAGCGCTTTCGCGATCGGGGGCCACACGAATTTCATCGTGAACCACACCAAGATCAGGAATACGATGGCCTGAATGAACAGGGTCGCATTGATACTCACGGCAACACCTTTCTAGAGTGGCGTTGAACGGGAATTACTTGGGCAGGTTGGCCAAGAAGGTCGAAGCAAACGGGTTGGCGAAGGCGAACAGCAGAGCGATAGCCACACCGATCAGGAAGGCGGCGTCGATCAGACCGGCCAAGATGAACATCTTGGTTTGCAGTTCGTTGATCAGCTCAGGTTGGCGAGCCGACGATTCGAGGAACTTGCCACCCATCAGGGCGATGCCGATAGAAGCGCCGATAGCGCCCAGACCAACGATCAGACCACAAGCCAGAGCGACGAGACCGAGAATGTTTTCCATGATGACTCCTAATTAAGAAACGGATGGTTGAGGAAAGAAAAAACGAAACGAAATCAGAGGGCGCCTGGTGAGCGCTTAGTGGGCGTTGTGCGCCTGACCCAGGTAGATCAGTGCGAGCATCATGAAAATGAAGGCTTGCAGCGTGATCACGAGGATGTGGAACAGCGTCCAGATGGTGCCGGCGATGATGTGGCCGACAGGCAGCAGAACACCAGAGAGCGACAGCGCAGCGGCGCCACCCATCAAGGCGATCAACATGAACACCAGTTCGCCAGCGTACATGTTGCCGAACAGTCGCATGCCGTGGGACACGGTGTTGGCGACGTATTCGATGATTTGCATCAAGAGGTTGATCACGCCCAGAACCAGGGCAAAGATAGGATTCTTGCTGGTGCCGAAAGGAGCAGACACCAGTTCGTGAGCCCAGCCGCCGGCGCCCTTGATCTTGATGCTGTACCAGAAGCGCAGCAGCAGGACGGCAAAAGCCAGGCCCAGGGTGGTGGAGAGGTCAGCGGTCGGAACGACGCGCAGGAATGCGTGATGGGCTTCACCGCCATTGGCTTCGTAGGCCTTGCCCCAGAGTGCGGGCAGCAAATCGACAGGCAGCATGTCCATGAAGTTCATCAGGAAGATCCAGACGAACACAGTCAGGCCCAGGGGAGCGATGAACTTGCGGCTTTCGGCACTGTGGATGTTGGCCTTGGCCTGGTTGTCGACCATTTCAACCAAAATTTCCACAGCGGCCTGGAAGCGGCCAGGCACACCCGAAGTGGCCTTGCGTGCAGCGGTCCAGAGCAAGACCAGTGCCACGACACCCAGCAGACCGGCGACGACCAACGAGTCAAAGTTGATGACCGAAAAATCAACAATAGCCTTCTGCTGGACGTTCTGCAGATGCTGCAAGTGGTGAACGATGTACTCACTTGCTGTCGGACCGTGTTCTGCTGCGCTCATCTTTCAACTCTTTCTTTTGACTCTTCAAACGAAGAATCAAGTCGGTTTAACAGACCTGGTCTGCACCCACAGTGCAAGCCAGTACATTTTCAGCGTGACAACCATGCCGGCCAGCAAAGCCAGCCAAACCACCTCGGGCAACACCCAAGGCGCAGCAGCCAGCAAGGCCACCGTCAGCACGATCTTCACGAGCTCCCACCCAAACAACCCGGTGACCGCAGTACCCGGATTGCCAGACGACATGTGCTTGCGCACCCCTCGGGCGAACAGTGCGGCAGGAATCACCACCGCCATCGCACCGTAGGCAGCAGTCCAACCGGCTGCTGGCCGCCCTGTCAGGCCCCAGGCGGCCATGGCCACCAGACACCCGACCAGAGCCTGAACCACCAGAACACGCACCAAGGAAACGGGCGCAATTCTTGCACGAAGCTGCTGCGCCTCTTCGGCAGTCAGCGGCTTGAAATCAGACTCTTCCGCCTCATCTTCAGGAACTGGCGCGATTGTGTTCATTCTTGGTTACGCCAGGGTTACACGCCTGAATTTCAGCAAAGCCATTGATTATAAGTAAAAACCCGCAACGTCAACGCTTGTAAAGCACTCCACTCGGGAAAGGCCCTAGGTCAAAGGTGTTTTGACTTGGAATGAGCGAATGGACGGGCTTGGCAAGGCACGTCAGCACGGCACCCAGGCCAGCGGGGATAATTTGACCATGCAAGCACTACCCGACACCCTCTGCTACCTCAACGGCGACTATACCGCCCTCCAAGATGCCCGCATCAGCGTGCTTGATCGGGGCTTCATTTTTGGCGATGGCATCTACGAGGTCATCCCGGTCTACCAGGGCCGCCTGTTCCGCTTCAATGAACACCTGGCCCGGCTGACCCGCTCGCTGGCCGAGGTGCAGATTGCCAACCCCCACACACCCGAGCAGTGGCGCCAGATTGCAGACACACTGATCGAGCGCAATGCCGCCAAGGCCACGGGCGAGGAGACCGTCTACATCCAGGTGTCCCGAGGCGTGGCCCCGCGCGATCACGCCATGCCCCAAGGCATCACCCCCACGGTGTTTGCCATGATCAACCCCTTGAAGTCCCAGTCCGCAAGCGCCCGCGAGCAAGGCGTGGCCTGCGTCACGGCCGAAGATTTCCGCTGGAAGAAGGGGCACATCAAAAGCACCAGCCTGCTCAGCGCCGTGCTGGCCCGCCAGATCAGCGTCGAAGCCGGTGCCACGGAGACCATCCTGTTACGAGACGGTTACCTCACCGAGGCCTCCTCCAGCAATGTGTGGGTGGTGAAGGACGGACGGGTACTGGGCGCCCCACGCGACGGCCTGGTGCTGGAAGGCATCCGTTACGGCCTGATCGAAACGCTGTGCAAAGAAGCCGGCATCCCCTTTGAATTGCGCCGCATCAGCGAGGCCGAATTGCGCCATGCCGACGAGGTGCTGCTGTCGTCCGCCACCAAGGAGGTTCTGCCCGTGTCACGCCTTGACGGCCAAGCGGTGGGCAGCGGTCACCCCGGGCCGGTGTATGCCCAGCTCTATGCCGGCTACCAACGCGCCAAGCAAGGCGCGCCCGCGCCGGTCAGCAACACAGCGCCAACGGCAGCGGTCACGCCCCCTCCTGCACAAGAATCGCTGATCGAATTTCCCAGCCTGTTTCCGATCAAGGTGATGGGCCCGAAGGTGGAAGGGTTTGTGGAGACCATGACGGCCATCGCCACCGAGCACGACCCCAGCTTTGAGGTGACGAACGTTCAGCTGCGCGACAGTTCGGGCGGCAAGTACCTCAGCGTGACCCTGACGGTGACGGCCACCAGCCGCGAGCAGCTGGACAACCTGTACCGCGCCCTGACCGCCCACCCGCTGGCCAAGTACGTGCTCTGAGGCCCCATGCAGTTGCGTACCCTGGGGCATGTGCCCTACGAGCCCACGCTGGAGGCCATGCGCGTCTTCACGGACGGCCGCACCGAGCAAACGCCTGATGAGCTGTGGCTGTGCGAACACCCCCCGGTATTCACCCAGGGGCTGGCGGGCCTGGACAGCCACCTGCTGGCCCCGGGCGACATCCCGGTGGTGGCCACCAACCGCGGGGGCCAGGTCACCTTTCACGGGCCGGGGCAGGTGGTGGCCTACCCACTGATCGACCTCAGACGGGCGGGCTACTACGTCAAGGAGTATGTCTATCGCATCGAAGAGGCGGTGCTGCGCACCTTGATCCACTTTGGCGTGACCGGGCATCGGGTGGCCGGTGCGCCGGGCATCTACGTGCGCCTGGATGACCCGTTCAGCCATGCGGCCCTGAGCGGCCCCATGCCGGAGCACGACCCCTTCCGGGGATTGGGCAAGATCGCCGCGCTCGGGATCAAGGTGAGCCGTCACTGCACTTACCACGGTGTGGCGCTCAATGTGGCGATGGACCTGTCGCCCTATCAACGCATCAACCCTTGTGGCTATGCGGGTCTGCAAACCGTGGACCTTTCTACAATCGGGGTTCAATCCACTTGGGAAGACGCAGCAGCGGTCCTGGGCCAGAAGCTCCAGACCTTCCTCGCGCCGTAATCAGATGAGCACCAACGAAGTCGTTCGAGAAGCACAGGGCGTAGACGCCTACAACCCGCTGGCCAAGCAAAAAGCGGCGGCCAAGCTGTCCCGCATCCCTGTCAAGGTCGAGCAGGCTGAAGTGCTGAAAAAGCCGGAATGGATCCGCGTCAAGGCCGGCTCGCCCACCACCCGCTTCTACGAAATCAAGCAGATCCTGCGCGAAAACAAGCTCAATACCGTGTGCGAGGAGGCCTCATGCCCCAACATCGGTGAGTGCTTTGGCAAGGGCACGGCCACCTTCATGATCATGGGCGACAAGTGCACACGGCGTTGCCCGTTCTGCGATGTCGGCCATGGCCGGCCCGATCCGCTGGACACCAGCGAACCCGAAAACCTGGCCAAGACGATTGCCCGTCTGAAGCTCAAGTACGTGGTGATCACCAGCGTGGACCGCGACGATCTGCGCGACGGGGGCAGCGGTCACTTTGTGGAGTGCATCCGCCAGACCCGGGCGCTGTCGCCCACCACCCAGATCGAGATCCTTGTGCCGGACTTCCGCGGGCGCGACGACCGTGCGCTTGAAATCCTCAAGGCAGCACCACCGGATGTGATGAACCACAACCTGGAGACCGTGCCGCGCCTGTACAAAGAGGCCCGCCCGGGCTCGGATTACGCCTTCAGCCTGAACCTGCTGAAGAAGTTCAAGGCCCTGCACCCGAACGTGCCCACCAAGAGCGGCCTGATGGTGGGCCTGGGTGAGACCGACGAAGAAATTTTGCAGGTGATGCGCGACATGCGCGAACACGGCATCGACATGCTCACCATCGGCCAGTACCTGGCGCCGACGAACAGCCACCTTCCGGTGCGCCGCTACGTGCACCCGGACACCTTCAAGATGTTCGAGACCGAAGCCTACAAGATGGGCTTCAGCCATGCGGCCGTGGGGGCCATGGTCCGGTCCAGCTACCACGCAGACCAGCAAGCCGGGCACGTGCTCGAATCCAAGGCCTGAGCCACCAAGCCATCCTGCCAACCCTCGCAGCATCGTCGAGGGCTTGGCAGGACCTCAGGCTGTCGGCACCGCACCACACCGCATTGCAGTGCCCAGCAGGTCAGCTTGGTATCAGGCGTGACGGCTCATCGTCGTTGAGCACGGCCTGGGCCCAGCCCGCCAACTTGCGGGTGTCGCTGCGCAAGACCTCCTGCTTGATGGCCAGAATCTGAGAGGGGTGCATGGAGAAGCTGCGCAGACCCAGGCCCAGCAGCAAACGAGTGGCACTGACATCGCCCGCCATCTCACCGCACACACTCACATCCTTGCCCTGAGCCCGGCACTCGGCAATCGTTTCGGCCACCAGCTTGAGCACCGCCGGGTGCAAGGGATCGTAGAGGTGCGCCACGGACTCATCGGCCCGGTCGATGGCCAGCGTGTACTGGATCAGGTCGTTGGTTCCGATCGACAGAAAGTCGAAGTGCTTGAGGAACATGCGCACCGACAACGCTGCGGCCGGGATCTCGATCATGGCCCCGAGTTGAATCGGGCCATGGGCCACGCCCAGGTTGTCGAGCTCCGCACGGGCATGATCGACTTGCGCCAGGGCCTGGCGGATCTCCGAACCATGGGCCAGCATCGGTATCAGCAACTTCACCTTGCCATGCACGGCGGCACGCAGGATGGCGCGCAACTGGGTGCGGAACATGGCGGGGTCGGCCAGGCTCCAGCGGATGGCACGCAGGCCCAGTGCCGGGTTCAGATGGGCATCATCACGGTGGGCGTAATCCAGAGGCTTGTCAGCCCCCACATCCACCGTGCGGATGGTGACGGGAAGCCCTTGCATGCCCTCGACGGCGCGCCGGTAGGCCTGGTACTGCTCTTCTTCGCCGGGCAGCTTGCCCTGCCGCCCCATGAACAGGAATTCGCTGCGGAACAGGCCCACACCCAGCGCGCCGGCAGCCAGCGCGGCTGGGGCGTCATCCGGCATCTCGATGTTGGCCAGGAGCTCGACCTTTTCGCCATCCATCGTGACGGCCGGGGTGTGCCGCAGGCGGGACAGACGCTGACGCTCCAGCTCGCCCTGGCGCTGTTTGAAACCATATTCAGCCAGGATGATGGGCGAAGGGTCAACGATCATCACGCCGGCATCGCCATCGATGATCACCCAGTCATCCTGGCGCACCAATTGGCTGGCACTGCGGGCCCCCACCACGGCGGGGATGTCCATGCTGCGCGCGACGATGGCCGTGTGAGAGGTCTTGCCCCCCACATCGGTGACAAAACCCGCGAACACGCTTTGCTTGAACTGCAGCATGTCCGCCGGTGAAAGATCATGGGCCACCAGCACCAGAGGCACATCAACGGTGTCGTCGAGCAGCAACTCCTGCTGGCTGCGGCGCGGCGAAGGGGGCGGAGGTGAGACCGGTGACGCCGCCCCTTTCATGTGCCGCAGGATGCGCTCGGCCACCTGCTCCAGATCGGCCTTGCGCTCACGCAGGTATTCATCCTCCATTTCGTCGAACTGGCGGCCGATCACTTCGAGCTGAGTGGTCAAGGCCCATTCGGCGTTGTAGAGGCGTTCGGTCACCCAATGCTTCACGCCCGAGGTGAGCGCCTCGTCCTGAAGCAGCATCAGGTGCACGTCCAGCAAGGCGGTCAGCTCTTGCGGAGCGTCGTTGGGCCCCATCTGTGACAGCCCCTACTGCAGCCGCTGCAGTTCATCGACCACCGCATTGCGGGCCACTCGGATGCGGTCAATTTCTTCAGGTATCCGAGAAGCGTCGATGAAGTAATGGGCCACATCGATGCGGCTGGACGCCACCAGCACGGCCCGCCCGATGGCAATGCCACGGGCTACAGCCAGGCCATGGACGGTGAATGTCATGGATGCCTCCGTTGCTGGAGAAGTGAGTCCGGGTGATGCCCCAGGGAGCTCACTCGCCTTCCCCGAATTTGTCGGCCATCAACGCCAGCAAGGCGTCCATCGCTTCTTGCTCGCGCGGCCCCTCGGTCTCGAGGCTGACCGTGCTGCCCAGGCCGGCGGCCAGCATCATGACGCCCATGATGCTCTTGGCATTGACGCGGCGCTCGCCCTTGGAAATCCAGACCTCGCAGGGGAAACTGCCCGCGAGCTTGGTGAGCTTGGCCGAGGCCCGGGCATGCAGGCCGAGCTTATTGCTGATGGTCGTGGTGGATTTGATCATTTCTTCTCCTCGCCTGGTTCTGGGGCGCAGTGATGGCCACTTGCAGGACGCCCTGCGTGCCTCCCACCACGGCCCGGGACACCAAGGCATCCAGGGATTCATGCCGATACGTCACCGTGCGCAGCAGCATGGGTAAATTGACACCGGCCACAAGCCGGGAATGCACGCCATCCACCAGCCGCTGGGCCACGTTGCAAGGTGTGGCGCCGAACACGTCGGTCAGCACCAGGGTGTCTCGGGCGGACAGTTCAGTCATCGCGATGCGCGCCGTGGCCAAGGTCTCTTCCGGGGAGATGTTGGGTTGCACGTCAACGGCAACGATGTCACGTTCGCAGTCTGGAAACACATGCAGCGCACATTGACGCAAGGCGTGGGCCAGCGGTGCGTGGGCGATGATCAGGATACTGTTGCTCATGGGGAAATTGGTTGCCGTGCATTATGGCTTTTCAGGGCCAGGAAGTAGGCGTAACTCAGGACACTCAGGGCCAGGAATACCCCCATGGCGGCGCGAAATGCGTCCACCGCCGACAAGCCCAGCGAAGAGAACAAGTCCACCCCCAGCCCAATGCCCCATTGCAGGACAAACACGCCCGCAAAAACCACCAGGTTGTAGGCGGACAAGGCCCGCCCCGCCAAGGCCGGCGCGAACGCCATGGCCACGGCGGGCTGGGCCAGCGAGATCACTGTCGAGGTGACGCAGAACAAGGCCCAGGCGGCAGCCCCGGCATGCTCGCCGAGCCACAGAATGCCCGACAAGGTCAACAGGCTGACCGGCAGTCCGAAGGTGATGATCCGGTCCACTGACAGCCCCCGCGAAAACAGCCAGGGGGTCAACATGCCCCACGACCAGAAGGTGCAGAGCATGCACAAGTTGATGGCAAACAAGCCCGTGGCCGCTTCGGCCGCACTGTAGCCCGCCACCCGCACCATCCATGGGCCCGCCCACAGCGTCTGAACCGCCACCATGCCGCCGTAACTGAAGAAGCCAATGGGCGACATGCGGCGAAAGTAGGGGTGGGCCCAGACCTCTGCGTACCCCTTTGGGGCGACAAGGGGTTCAGCCCCCTCCACCACGGAGCTGGTGACCTGAGCAGAGCGCCAATGCGGCACCAACCAGGCGATCAGGGCCATGCCCAGAGCCGTCAGCACGGCAAGGCCCCAGAACAGGGGCCGCCAACCGATCTGCGGCAGCAGCCATTGAACGGGCAAGGTGGACGCCACCATGCCGAACGACCCCGTCATCAGCATCCAGGAGTTGGCCCGCAGCTGGGTTTGGGGCGCCATCCAGCGGCGAAAGCCTGTCAACGGCGCCATCAGACAGGCACTGACACCTACGCCACACAGCACACGCGCCGCCATCAGGCCTGTGAAACTGGTGGCCATGGAAAAGGCCACGCAACCCAAGACGGCTATGGAGAGAAAGCACAAGATGACTTTGCGTGGGCCATGGCGATCGAGCCAGGTGCCCAGAGGAAGCTGAGTCACAGAGAAGCCCAGAAAGTAGCCGCCAGCCAACAGCCCCAGGTCCCGCGCCTGCAAGCCCAGCTCCTGCGTGAGCACAGGCGACAGGGTGGCCGTGACCGCCCGAATCAGGGCCGAGAAAAAATAGGCGAACGCGAACGCCAGAAAGATGGCGATCAAGCGACCGCGGTTGAGTGCAGTGTTCAAGACCAGCTCACTCGAAATGCAGCCCGGCGAGAAGTGCCTCTGCCCCTTCGGCTTCAGGCACCGGGGCATAGATCGCGGCCTGATACAGGAAAGCCCCACTCGACGAGGCCCGGGCAAACCAGGCCAGATCGACCTCCAGCGCGGCCCCATCGGGCGATTGCCCTCGCACGTGCAGGCGCGTTGACTGCGGCACCTCCAACGCCCCCGGGGGCACAAACCCCCGACCGGTTGCACCGACATCGGATCGCAGATGTGCCAGAGTGATCTGACGCCACTGAGCCAGCCCCTCACCCACCGACATGTTCTTGGGCAGCGCCACAGAGGCGATGGTCCACATCGTCCCTCGTGCTTCGCAGCCCACGAGACTCATGTCAACGGCTTGGTCGGGCCAAGGCACCTGGCGATTGGCACGCTCTGCCTTGCAAGGCAGACTCGCCTGCAGGGACTGGTCGTCGATGCGCACATTGCGCCAATTGAGGGCTGGGCTGCAGGCCAGCAACAACATCAGCATGCCCAGGGACCAAATCGACTTCAGTGAACTCATGTCATCATTATCAGCCGCACCACCAGCTTGGTGCACCGCTCAGCAAAGCAGTGTCTGCAATGCACTCTTTTGACGCTCAGGAGATCGACTCATGGCCCACTTCTTACTTGTTCACGGCGCATGGCACGGCGCCTGGTGCTGGCAGCGCGTGACGGAAGCCCTCATTCGCAACGGACACCGGGCGCACGCCGTCACCTTGACGGGGCTTGGAGAGCGGGCCCATCTGATGTCACCCGCCATCACCCTTGAGACCCACATCAGCGATGTGGTGAATGCGATGGAATCCGAAGAACTGCAAAACGTGGTGTTGGTTGTGCACTCCTACGCAGGCATGCTGGGGACGGCCGTGGCGGATCGCCTGCCGCATCGGCTGCAGCATCTGGTGTATGTCGATGCCGTCATCCCCAAGGTGGGCGAAAGCTGGAGTTCAACCCATGCCAGCGCCACCCGGCAAGCCCGCCTGGTGGCCGCACAAGGAAACCCGGACTACAGCTTTCCGGCGCCTGACCCGGCCGTTTTCGGCTTGGCGGATACCGACCACGAGTGGGTCAAGCGGCGCCAAACGCCGCATCCAGGGCACACATACGAAGCGCCTTTGCAATTCGATCCGAAGCGGGTGGCACAAACTCCGAGAACCTTCATCAACTGCACCCGCCCCACACTGGCCACCATCGACGTGATTCGAACCCGCGTCCAGGACCCGCGCTTTTGGGATGGCGCCTGGCTACCGGGTTCACGCCGTGTCGATATGGCCACAGGCCACGACCCCATGATCAGTGCCCCAGTGGAGTTAACGGCTGTGCTGCAAGATTGCATCCGTCCTGAGGCTTGACGGACACGGTGCCAAATGGCACAAACCAAATGATCAGAATCAGTGGTACTGTCACACAGGTGGCTGAATGTGCTGTGGGAGTTTTGAGCTCCCCGGGCTGGTCATCTGCAGCCCAAGTTTCCTGATCAACGCCGTCCAGCCGTGGCCGATCCAACCGCCCGTTTTCAATGGAACCCGTCAAAAGCAGCGCCCCCTCAGCCAACTCAGGCGCGACGCCACCTCCGCGGCCCGAATACTTGCTGGCGGGATCCATTGGTGCGGAGTTGTCTGGTCCGCTGCTGGAAATGGAGCACATCGTCCAGCAACTGCTGACCACCGGAAAATTGTCCCGCCCTCAAGTCAATGCACTGATGAGTTCCCTGGGCACCGCCCGGCGCATTGCGGCCCAGAGCCAGTTGCTGGACCACCTGGCCCACAACCCCATACGGCAATCCCATGAGCACGTTGCGCTTGATGCGCGCCTGCGCCAGGCCCTTGCGGACAATGCGGGCATGCTGCAAGGCCGTGCGGTGGATCTGGTGCATCGCTTGCAGGCGGTGGAAGTGGTGCTGGATCCCAGCCTTCTGGAAACGGTGCTGCACGCGGCACTGTCCTGGATGGCGCGGCCTGGCTACCGGCTCAGCATCACGCTTGAAATGCAGAGCATGCCCGAGCATGCCCTGTTGAGCTTCAAAGCGCGCCCCACGGTATCGGACACGAACCCTGAGCATCCCCATGCATCTGCACCTTATCGCCTGAGTTGGTGGCTGTTGGTGGAAGCCGCCTCTTTGGCTCGGATCCCCATTCAGCACGCCGAGTCGGCACAGAACCTCAGTCTGACACTGGAGTTCCAGCGAACGGTAAAGCAGTTGGAGAAGTCAAACCCCCTGGACCTGAGCAGTGGAGCGGACTCCTGGGCCAGCAGCCACTCCAAGTTGCCGACCGGCCAGCACATTCTTTTGGTGACGGCTGATGCCGGCCTGGTGGAGGTCATGACCCCTCTGTGCCGATCCAGCCACGTGATTCTCGACCGTGTCAGCTCTCCCGAACAGGCCCGAGCCCGCTGCGAGATCGAACGCCCTCATATGCTGATATTCGACCAGCGCTTGAATGGCGTCGGCCTTGAAAGCGTCAGACGGGAGTTGCTTGCGGTAGACCCGCAAATACCCGTGCTGGAAGTGACCGACGACCAGCACTCCCTCACCATGACCAGTTGGGTGGATGACGCCATCGAGCGCATCAATCGCGACAATCTGACTAGCAAGCTGCCTTCTGTTCTGGCCAGATTGCTCAGCAAGAGCGCTTGATGCGCCTTGCGCCACCGCTCAGGGTCGGAGAGCCCCCAGGGCCTTTTCAATCACGGCACTGCCTGCGGCCAAGGGGTTGCTGCGGAATTCCCGCTCCTTCTCACCGATCACCAAGTACAGGCCATCCAGCGCTCTTGCCGTGACATAGGTGTCGAGCTGCGCATCTTCCTGTTTCAGCAAGCCGACGCTGGCGGCCTTGCTCGCCACTTGCTTGTATTTCTCTGCAACGCCCACCCTCGCAGTCACCTTGCTCACGTCGGGCAGAAAGCGTTGGCTGAGCGGCTCGCGAGTCTTGGCCTCAAAGAACTGCGTCACAGAGTTGTCGCCACCACTCAGAATGCTTTTGGCGTCGGTGATGGTGAGCGACTGAATGGTGTCATGCAGCAATCCCTTGGCCAAGGGAATGGCCTGTTCAGCCGCACGGTTCATGGCCGTGACCAACTCGTCGAGTTGATGACCCTGACCAAACCGGCGCAACATGCCCGCAACTTCATCCAGTGGTTTTGGCAAACCGATGCGAACTTTCGGATTGTTCATGAATCCATCCTCCTGCCCAAGCAGACTGATGGCCGCGCTCGCACCCTTTTCCAAGGTGGCTTTCAGACCTGCCGTGGCATCCGCATTGCTCAAGGCCGAAAGATTGATGGCTTGCGCCCAAGCAGGCATGCCCGCTAACGCCAAAGCAAGCAGGGCGGAAGCGTTGGAATTAAACTGTCGACGATGCATGGAGTCCATCCTTAATATGAAAAAGGCCATTCTTTTGACGGCTGGCGCCCTCGCCTTGGTGGTAGCCGCTGGTGCTGCCTGGTGGAGTGCCAAGCCGGTTCCGGCGCCCGAATCTACTTTTGTGCTGCTGGATGGTAGTAGCAAGAGTTCGGCATCCCTCAAGGGGCAGGTCACTCTCGTGAACTTTTGGGCAACGAGTTGCACCACCTGTGTGGCAGAGATGCCCAAGGTGATCGCGACCTATCAGAAATACCATGCAAAAGGTTTCAATACGATGGCCGTGGCCATGAGTTACGACCCGCCAGCCTACGTCGTGAACTTTGCGCAAACACGGCAACTGCCATTTCAGGTGGCGATCGACAACACTGGGTCAGTGGCCAAGGCTTGGGGCGATGTGCAACTGACGCCTACGACCTATCTCGTCAACAAGCAGGGACAAATCGTCAAACGCTACATCGGTGAACCCGATTTCAACGAACTGCAGCAGTTGATTGAAAAGTTGTTGATCGAGACCTGAAGCGTGCATTTCCGCCGGCCATTGCTCGCATGGAGCGCCCGGAAGAACGTCGAAGGGAGAAGGCTCAGCCGCCCCTCAAGCCATAATGCGAGCAACAAAGCTTGTTGATGCGCCTGCCGTGAATCGCCCCGATATCCAGATCATCGTTCCCGAAACACCAACTCATGTCGAATGGGCCCGCGACATCTTTCGCGAGTATGCAGCGAGCTTGGCCGTTGATCTTTGCTTTCAGAATTTTGAGCAAGAACTTCAAAACCTCCCTGGTGAGTACGCTGCGCCTCGCGGAATCCTCATGCTCGCGCTGGTGGAAGGGTCGATTGCAGGTTGTTGCGCTCTTCGCCCCCTGGATGCCGCTGACTACCCCAACGCAGCAGAGATGAAGCGACTCTACGTGCGCAAAGCTTTTCGCAGATTTGGCCTAGGGCGAACGTTGGCTGAATCCATCATGGATTGCGCTCGCCAGTTGGGCTATGCCAGCGTTCTGCTGGACACTCTGGACGACATGGAGTCTGCACGAGCGCTTTACGCAGAACTCGGCTTCGCCGAAATTCCGCCCTACTATCACAACCCGATCGCTGGATCACATTACCTCAAGGCCGATCTTTGAGGGCAAGGCATACAAAAAAGGCGTCCATCCCAGGATAGACGCCTTTTTCATTGCAAACGCATCAGCGATGCAAGGTGCTCAATTCAGCCTTTTGCCTGTGACAGCAAGGTCTGAGCGTCGCTGACTTCGAATTTACCGGGCGCTTCGATGTTCAGAGTTTGGACCTTTCCGTCCTTGACCAGCATCGAATAGCGATTGCTGCGGAGCCCCATACCACGGCCCGTCAAGTCCAAGGTCAAACCGGTGGCCTTGGCGAAGTCTGCGCTGCCGTCGGCCAGCATGCGAACCTTGCCGGCCACCTTCTGATCGCGTGCCCATGCCCCCATGACGAAGGCATCGTTGACACTGAGGCACCAGATTTCATCAACTCCTGCTGCCTTGAAAGCATCCGCCGACTCCACGTAACCAGGTACATGTTTGGCCGAGCATGTCGGCGTGAATGCACCAGGAAGCGCAAACAACGCAATGGTCTTGCCTGCCACCGCCTTGGCCACTTCGACCGGGTTCGGACCGATGCTGCAGCCTTCGCCTTCGACCTCCGAGTACTCCATCAAGGTGGTGGACGGCAGGGTATCGCCAACTTTGATCATGCTTGCTCCTTAAGCTCTGGGGGGGAGGCCATGAAATCACGGCCCAAAAAGAAAAACGACCCACATTGTGGGTCGTTTCTCAAACTCTCACCGTAGAAGTCAAAGAAGACTTAAACGATGCCAGCCTTTTCAACCAGACGGGTCGCAACCCAGTTCTTGGTCTTGGAGATGGGGCGGCTTTCAGTGATCTCGATCACGTCACCCAGTTGATAGGTGCCCGCTTCATCATGAGCATGGTACTTGCTCGACTTGCCCACGATCTTGCCGTAGAGCTCGTGCTTCACACGACGCTCGACCAGCACGGTCACGGTCTTGGCACGCTTTGCGCTGACAACCTTGCCAATCAAGGTGCGCTTGAGGGATTTTTTAGCTTCCGTCATGTTGGCTCCTTACTTGGCGGCTTGCTTTTCAGCAAGAATGGTCTTGGCGCGAGCAATGTCACGACGGGTCGTGCGCAGGGTCGCAGTGTTGTTCAGTTGTTGCGTGGCTTTTTGCATACGCAGACCGAAGTGGGCCTTTTGCAAGGACTTCACTTCAGCTTCGAGGCCGGCAACGTCTTTTTGGCGCAGTTCAGCAGCTTTCGTCATTTCGATTTCTCCTGAATTACTGGCCGAGCATGCGAGCCACGAACGTGGTGCGCAAGGGCAGCTTTGCAGCGGCCAGACGGAACGCTTCGCGAGCGAGCTCTTCAGGCACGCCAACGATTTCGTACAGCACCTTGCCGGGCTGGATTTCAGCCACGTAGTACTCCGGGTTACCCTTACCGTTACCCATACGCACTTCAGCAGGCTTCTGAGAGATCGGTTTGTCGGGGAACACGCGGATCCAGATGCGGCCGCCACGCTTCACGTGACGAGAGATTGCACGACGTGCAGCCTCGATCTGGCGGGCCGTCAGGCGGCCACGGTCCGTGGATTTCAGGCCGAAGTCACCGAAAGCCACCGAGTTACCTCGGGTGGCAATACCGGTGTTGCGACCCTTTTGCTCCTTGCGATATTTGCGGCGAGCAGGTTGCAGCATATTTATTCTCCTTTACCGTCCGCTGCTGTAGCGGGCGCGGTGACCTTGCGGACGCGCTTAACGGCAGATTTAGCATCAGCACCACCGGCTTCAGCGGGCTTGTCGCTGCCGTCAGCCGGAGCAGTGTTGCCACCGACCGGACGACGGGGACCACGACGGTCAGCACCAGGACGGTCGCCTGGGCGGCCATCACGACGCGGGCCACGTGGGCGACGCTCTTCTTCAGCACGAGGCTCAGTCACGGCGGGCAGATCATTGCGGCCCAGCGTGTCACCCTTGTACACCCACACCTTGACGCCGATGACGCCATAGGTGGTCTTGGCTTCAGAGAAGCCATAGTCGATGTCAGCACGCAGGGTGTGAAGAGGCACGCGACCTTCGCGGTACCACTCGCATCGAGCGATTTCGATACCGTTCAGACGGCCCGACGACATGATCTTGATGCCCAGGGCACCCAGACGCATGGCGTTCTGCATGGCACGCTTCATGGCACGACGGAACATGATGCGCTTTTCGAGCTGTTGGGTGATCGAGTCGGCGATCAGCTTGGCATCGATTTCAGGCTTGCGCACTTCTTCGATGTTCACTGCAACCGGCACGCCCAGACGGGTAGCGAGTTCCTTCTTGAGGTTCTCGATGTCTTCGCCCTTCTTGCCGATCACGACGCCCGGACGAGCCGAGAAAATCGTGATGCGTGCGTTCTTGGCAGGACGCTCGATCAGAATGCGCGAAACGGCTGCGTTCTTCAGCTTGGCCTTCAGGTACTCGCGAACCTTGATGTCTTCAGCCAGCATGCCGGCGAAGTCACGGTTGCTCGCGTACCAGCGGCTGGCCCAATTACGGCTGACCGCCAGGCGGAAGCCAGTAGGATGGATTTTCTGTCCCATATTTCTGACCAGCCTTTCAGTTGCCAACCGTCACGTACACGTGGCACGTGGGCTTGCTGATGCGGTTGCCACGACCCTTGGCGCGAGCAGTGAAACGCTTCAGCGTGGCACCTTGCTCTACGTAGATCGTCTTGACGCGGAGTTCGTCAATGTCGGCGCCGTCATTGTGTTCGGCGTTGGCGATGGCAGATTCAAGAACCTTCTTGACAATGCCAGCGGCCTTCTTTTGCGTGAACGTCAGGATGTTCAGAGCCTGATCCACCTTCTTGCCGCGGATCAGGTCGGCCACCAGACGGCCCTTATCGACCGACAGACGAACGCCCCGGAGGACTGCACGTGTTTCCATGGTCATTCCTTATTTCTTCTGGACTTTTTTGTCCGCGGGGTGACCCTTGAAGGTGCGCGTCAGGGCGAATTCACCCAGCTTGTGGCCCACCATCTGGTCGGTAACGTACACCGGCACGTGTTGCTTGCCGTTGTGCACAGCAATGGTCAGACCGATGAACTCGGGCAGAACCATGGAACGACGCGACCAGGTCTTGATTGGCTTCTTGTCCTTGGTAGCAACGGCTTTTTCAACCTTTGCAACCAGGTGATGGTCAACAAACGGACCCTTTTTAAGAGAGCGAGTCATTTGTTACCCCTTACTTTTTACGGCGCGACACGATCATGACCTGAGTGCGCTTGTTGTTACGGGTACGGTAACCCTTGGTCAGATTGCCCCAAGGATCGACAGCATGACGGCCTTCGCCGGTACGACCTTCACCACCACCGTGCGGGTGGTCGATCGGGTTCATTGCCACACCGCGAACGGTCGGGCGAATACCCATCCAACGCTTCACACCGGCCTTGCCCAGTTGGCGCAGGCTATGTTCTTCGTTGGCGACTTCGCCGATGGTGGCACGGCATTCGATGTGAATCTTGCGAACTTCACCCGAGCGCAGGCGAACCTGAGCGTAAACACCTTCGCGAGCCAGCAGCGTGGCAGACGAGCCAGCCGAGCGAGCGATCTGCGCGCCCTTGCCGGGTTGCAGTTCGATGGCGTGAATGGTCGAACCCACCGGGATGTTGCGGATCGGCAGCGCATTGCCAGCACGGATCGGAGCTTCCGAACCGCTCAGCAAGGTTGCACCGGCCTCAACGCCACGGGGAGCGATGATGTAACGACGCTCGCCGTCGGCATAGCACACCAGAGCGATGTGGGCCGTACGGTTCGGATCGTATTCAACGCGCTCAACCTTGGCAGGAATGCCATCCTTGTTGCGCAGGAAGTCGACAACACGGTAATGGTGCTTGTGACCGCCGCCCTTGTGACGGGTGGTGATGTGACCATTGTTGTTGCGACCAGCCTTCTGGAACTGAGGTTCCAGCAAAGCGGCGTGCGGAGCACCCTTGTACAGGTGATCACGCGTCACCTTCACCACGGCACGTTGGCCAGGCGAGGTGGGTTTCATCTTGATGACAGCCATGATTACGCAGCCTCCCCAGAGAGGTTGAGCTCTTGACCGGGCTTCAGGGTCACATAGGCCTTGCGAACATTGTCGCGACGGCCGATCGACTTGCCAAAACGCTTGGTCTTGCCTTTGGTGTTCACCACAGACACGCCCTTGACCTCAACCTTGAACATCAATTCCACAGCGGCCTTGATTTCGGGCTTGGTAGCGTCCTGCAGCACTTTGAACGTCACAGCATTGGACTTCTCCGCAACCAAGGTGGCCTTTTCAGACACGATGGGAGCGACGAGAACTTGCATCAGACGGCCTTCGTCAAACTTCACGGTGCTCATGCGAACATCTCCTTGAGTTTGTCGATTGCGCCCTTGGTGACGAGCACTTTCTTGTAATGAACCAGCGACAGCGGATCAGCGTAACGGGCTTCAACGACGAGCACGTTCGGCAGATTGCGCGAAGCGAGGTACAGGTTTTCGTCAACTTCGTCGGCAATCACCATCACCGATTCAAGGTTCATCGCCTTGAACTTGGCAGCGAGCAGCTTGGTCTTGGGAGCGTCCACCTTGAGGGTGTCCACCACAGCCAGACGGCCTTCACGCACCAGTTGCGAGAAAATCGAAGCCATACCAGCGCGGTACATCTTCTTGTTGATCTTCTGGCTGAAGTTTTCGTTCGGCAGGTTCGGGAAAATCCGACCGCCCCCACGCCACAGAGGCGAGGAAGTCATACCAGCACGAGCGCGACCAGTACCCTTTTGCTTGAAAGGCTTCTTGGTCGAGTGCTTGACCTGCTCACGGTCCTTCTGGGCACGGGTGCCTTGACGGGCGTTGGCTTGGTAAGCCACAACGATCTGGTGAACCAGGTCTTCGTTGTAGTCACGGCCGAACACGGTCTCAGGGGCTTCGTACTTCGAAGCAGCCTGGCCTTGATCATTCAGGAGTTCGAGCTGCATCAGTTCGCCCCTTTGGAAGCTTTGGCCTTGATCGCCGGACGCACCGTCACGAAGCCACCCTTGGAGCCCGGAACAGCGCCCTTGATCAAGAGCAGTTGGCGTGCTTCGTCAATGCGAATCACGTCGAGATTTTGAGTGGTAACCAGATCGACGCCGAGGTGACCCGACATGCGCTTGCCCGGGAACACGCGACCCGGATCTTGCGCCATCGAGATGGAGCCCGGAACGTTGTGCGAACGGCTGTTACCGTGAGAAGCGCGTTGCGAACCGAAATGGTGACGCTTGATGGTACCGGCGAAGCCCTTACCAATGGTCGTGCCTTGCACGTCCACCTTCTGGCCCACAGCGAACACAGCGGTCACAGGCACGGTTGCACCAGCTTGATACTGGGATGCAGTATCAGCGGTCACGCGGAATTCCTGGATGATTTCACCGGCTTCAACACCTGCCTTGGCAAGGTGACCGGCAACGGGCTTGGTCACGCGCGATGCTTTGCGCGAGCCGAACGTCACCTGCAGGGCGACGTAGCCGTCTTTCTCTTGGGATTTGACCTGGGTCACGCGGTTGTTGGACACATCCACCACCGTGACAGGGATTGCATCCCCATCATCGGTGAACAGACGCATCATGCCCACCTTGCGGCCCAGCAACCCGAGGGAGTTGCTCAGACTCATGTAGTTCTCCAAAACTTCCACCGCCACGACTTCAATTGGCCGCGACGCTTGTGTGTGAAAGAGAGTTGATAAATTCTCGACAACAAATGTAGTCGAGCCCAAAAGTATAACGCGAACTTGTCTTTAGGACAAGTCCGCATTATTTGGTCAGTCATCTACCCGCATTGCTGCGGGCGGATACCGACATGCAACGCCAGCAGGGCTGGGCTTATTGCAGCTTGATTTCGACGTCGACGCCAGCCGGCAGGTCGAGCTTCATCAGAGCGTCAACCGTCTTGTCCGTCGGGTCCACGATGTCCATCAGACGTTGGTGGGTACGGATTTCGAACTGGTCACGGCTGGTCTTGTTGACGTGCGGCGAACGCAGGATGTCGAAACGCTTCATGCGGGTCGGCAGGGGCACCGGGCCCTTGACGATCGCGCCGGTGCGCTTGGCGGTGTCAACGATTTCAGCGGCCGATTGGTCGATCAACTTGTAGTCGAAAGCCTTCAGACGGATGCGGATCTTTTGCTTGGTAGACATGGTAATTCTCCTTATGTTCTTATCAAGAATTACTCGATGATGGTGGCAACCACACCGGCGCCCACAGTCTTGCCACCTTCACGGATGGCGAAACGCAGACCTTCTTCCATGGCGATGGGGTTGATCAGCTTCACAGTGATCGACACGTTGTCGCCAGGCATGACCATTTCCTTGTCCTTCGGCAGCTCGATGGCGCCGGTCACGTCGGTCGTGCGGAAGTAGAACTGAGGACGGTAGTTGTTGAAGAACGGGGTGTGACGGCCGCCTTCATCCTTCGACAGAACGTAGATTTCTGCGGTGAAGTGGGTGTGCGGCTTGACGCTGCCCGGCTTGCACAGCACTTGGCCGCGCTCGACGTCTTCACGCTTGGTACCGCGCAGCAAGATGCCGACGTTGTCGCCAGCCTGACCTTGGTCCAGCAGCTTGCGGAACATTTCCACGCCAGTGCAGGTGGTCTTGACGGTGGGCTTGATACCCACGATTTCGATTTCTTCGCCGACCTTGATGATGCCGCGCTCAACACGACCGGTCACCACAGTGCCACGACCCGAGATCGAGAACACGTCTTCCACAGGCATCAGGAAAGCACCGTCCACAGCGCGCTCAGGCGTGGGGATGTAGGTGTCCAGAGCTTCGGCCAGCTTCATGATGGCTTGCTCGCCCAGTTCGCCCTTGTCGCCGTCCAGCGCCAGACGTGCCGAACCCTTGATGATCGGGGTGTCGTCGCCAGGGAATTCGTACTTGGACAGCAGCTCGCGCACTTCCATTTCGACCAGTTCCAGCAGTTCAGCGTCGTCCACCAGGTCAGCCTTGTTCAGGAAGACGATGATGTAAGGCACGCCCACTTGGCGGGACAGCAGGATGTGTTCACGGGTTTGGGGCATCGGGCCGTCAGCAGCCGAGCACACCAAGATAGCGCCGTCCATCTGGGCAGCGCCGGTGATCATGTTCTTCACATAGTCAGCGTGGCCGGGGCAGTCCACGTGAGCGTAGTGGCGGTTGGCGGTTTCGTATTCAACGTGGGCGGTGTTGATCGTGATGCCGCGGGCCTTTTCTTCGGGCGCTGCGTCGATCTGGTCGTAAGCCTTGGCTTCGCCGCCGAACTTGGCTGCCAGAACGGTAGCGATCGCAGCCGTCAGGGTGGTCTTGCCGTGGTCAACGTGACCGATGGTGCCGACGTTCACGTGCGGCTTGGTACGTTCAAACTTGCCTTTTGCCATTTT
>NZ_KB906261.1 GCF_000381265.1 Curvibacter lanceolatus ATCC 14669 | reverse complement strand
GATCTGAGCAGTCGAACAGAAAGCCAGGCCAGTGCGCTGGAAGAAACCGCGGCCTCGATGGAGCAACTGAGCAGCTCGGTGCGTCAGAACGCGGACAGTGCGCAAGTGGCCAACCAGTTGGCCCAAAATGCCAGCCAGGTTGCCGTGCGTGGCGGCGATGTGGTGACCCAGGTGGTGGAAACCATGAAGGGCATCCATGAGTCGTCCAAGAAGATCGCCGACATCATTTCCGTGGTCGACGGGATTGCATTTCAAACCAATATCCTGGCCTTGAATGCCGCGGTGGAGGCGGCCCGGGCCGGTGAGCAAGGGCGTGGTTTTGCCGTGGTGGCCTCGGAAGTGCGTAGCCTGGCCGGCCGCAGTGCGGCCGCCGCCAAAGAGATCAACACCTTGATTTCGGCCAGCGTCGAGCGAGTCGAACAAGGCAGTACCCTGGTTGACCAGGCAGGCAACACCATGAGCGAAGTGGTGGCCTCCATCCGCAGACTGTCAGACATCGTGGCGGAGATCAGTGCTGCCAGCAGCGAGCAAAGCATGGGCGTGGCGCAAGTCGGGGAAGCTGTCCAGCAAATGGATCTGGCCACGCAACAAAACGCTGCGCTCGTAGAACAAATGGCGGCGGCTGCGGCCAGCCTGGAGGTTCAGGCCCGCGATTTGGTGGGCACGGTCACTGTGTTCAAGTTGGACGTCTAAAGACCTCCAAGAAAGGCGGCAAGCCTCCAATCGCAGGGCTTCAACGGGTGGGCTGTAGGCCTGCCGCGACAGGGGCTGGGTGCGGTGTCGGAGATCTGTCGCGCAGCAGCGCCGCGGCCAGCATCGCGATGGCCACGGCGGCCATGTGGAGCCGCAGGCACACCTTGAAGTCTTGCGCGCCATAGGTGTTGAAATCTGTGCGGCCCCCGTGCAGCTGATCGATCCAGTAGCCACTGAGCCGCTGCAGCAAGGCCGCCCCGAATAAGCCGCCCGTGTTGGCGATACTGACCGCCATGCCGGCGTGGGCGGGTGGCGCGGCATCTTTGGCGCACGCCCCGGTCAAGGTGAAGCCACTGGCCGAAAACCCCATCACCGTCAGATTCAGGGTCAGGGTGGGCGGGCGCACCGGCCCAGGCAGGCCAAACCAGGCCAGGGCGCATAAAAACAGCGCCCCCATCATCAACGTTCTATTGGTCACAGCGCCGTCACGGCACCCCCCCTATACTGCGCGGTCTTGCAAATTGGATGCGCTTGTGTACTTTCGTCTGAATCAACTTTCTGGGCTGCTGCTGGGCGCCTTCACTTTGGTCGCGATGCCTGCCTGGGCCGATGGTGGCGCGGACGCAGAAGTGCCTGCGGCCGAGGAAAGCAGCATGGCCCGCTTCCAGAGCACCTACATCTGGCAAAAGAAGAAGGCCTTTCAAGCGGCCTATTCGGGCCCCAACAGCCTCACACCGCAGGCAGAGCGAAGCTACACCCTGACCTTCGATGCCTATCTGGGCTTCAAGCCCTGGAAAGATGGCGAGGTCTATTTCGTTCCCGAGATCAACCAGGGCTTGCCGCTGTCGTCCCTCACGGGCCTGGGCGGTTTCACCAACGGTGAGGCCACGCGGGTCAGCGGCACCAACCCCACGCTGTACCGCCAAAAGCTGTTTTTGCGTCAGACCTGGAACCAGGGCGGCGGGCAGGACAAGGTGGACGCTGCCGTCGATCAGATGGCCGGCACGGTGGACCGCAACCGCTGGGTGCTGACGGCCGGCAATTTCTCGACGCTCGATGTGTTTGACGACAACGCCTACGCCAAAGACCCGCGCACCCAGTTCCTGAACTGGTCGGGCATGTCGCACACCTCGTACGACTACGCGGCCGACGCCCGCGGTTTTGGCTGGGGCGCAGCGCTTGAGTGGTACCAGGGCCCCTGGGTGCTGCGGGTCGGGCGCATGACCGGGCCCACCACGCCCAATGGGCAGCCGGTGGATCTGCGCATCTTCAAGCACTATGGCGATCAGTTCGAGGTGGAGCATGCCCATGAGCTGGCCGGTCAGCCGGGCAAGGTGCGGGTGCTGGCCTGGCGGGCACGGGCGCAGCTGGCCCGCTACGATGCCGCACTGGCCTATGGGCTGGCCAACCCGGGAGCCACCGACAAACAATGGATCGCAGCCGTTCGCGGGGCGGAACAGACCAAATACGGCCTGGGCCTGAACATCGAGCAGGCCATCGACCCCGAGTCCGGTGTGTTCATGCGGGCCATGAAGGCCGACGGCAAGACCGAAACCTATGCCTTTGCCGAGGCCGATGCCTCGTTCTCGACCGGTTACTCCAGTTCGGGCAAGGCCTGGGGCCGGGCGCAAGACACCGTGGGCTTCATGTTCGCCAAGAACATGCTGTCGTCCGACCGCCGCGCCTACCTGGCCGCCGGCGGTATCTCGTTCTTCATTGGCGATGGGGCGCTGCGCTACAAGCCCGAAACCCTGGTCGAGCTGTACTACAACTTCAACGTGAACAAGAACCTCTGGGTGTCGCTCGATTACCAGCGCATCAGCAACCCGGCCTACAATGCCGACCGGGGCCCGGTCAACGTGGGTTCGGTGCGCCTGCACGCCGAGTTCTGAGCCCGAGCCTGGGGGCCCGCTGCGGCCTCCGGCTCAGGCGTCGCCCCCCTCGGTGGCCGTCCAGCGGATGCCGGCCACGCCGAGGTTGTGCTCGCTGATGTGTTCAGCAAACACCGGGATCAGGGTGGTCAGGTGGTTGTGGTAGCGCTCCTTCCACATGGCGCGCAGGTGGCTCAGGCCTTTTTCATTGCGGTACAGCGTGCCGTCCCAGCCGATCAACAGCACGGCGGCTTCGCCCTCATCCACCAGCACACACAGCAGGGCGTCGTCGGCATCGTCATTGAGCGAGGCCGCCAGGGCCGCCTCGTTCGCGGCAATGCCCTCCACATACAAGTCCAGGCTCAGCGGCAGCTGGCCCGAAAAAGCACGCAGCAATTCGCTGGCGATCCGGATTTGGTCTGTCATGCGCGAAGGAGCCAAGGGCTCAAGAGTTGCTGCCGCCCATCCTAGCAGCGGCCAAGCCTCTCCAAAGCCCAGCGCTTCGACAAATGCGCGGGGATTGCCCCCTTGTTTGAAAGGGAATGACTCGGAGGCGCAAAACCGCCTCAACCATGGTTTTAGTTCGTCACCACCTCAAGGCTCAGATGGCCGCGGAGCAGGCCAAGCCAGCAGCACCCGAGGAGCTGGCTTTGCCAGGCCTCTGGGTGTGCCCCTTGAGGGGGAGGGGGCCACACGCAGTGAGGCCCCAACAGGGTGGGCCTATTTCATTTCAAGATGTCACCCAAGCACAGGTACTTGAGTTCCACATAGTCGTCCATGCCATGGTGCGAGCCTTCGCGGCCCAGGCCCGACTGCTTGACGCCGCCGAAGGGCACGTGCTCGGTGGCGATGATGCCGGCATTGATGCCCACCATGCCGTACTCCAGGGCCTCGCTCACGCGGAAGATGCGGCCCACGTCGCGGCTGTAGAAATAGCTGGCCAGGCCGAACTCGGTGTTGTTGGCCGCGTCGATGGCTTCTTGCTCGGTCTTGAAGCGGAACACCGGCGCGAAGGGGCCGAAGGTCTCTTCGCGGGCGCACAGCATGTCGGCGGTGGCGTCGGCCACCACGGTGGGTTCGACAAACTGGCCGGGCAGCTTGTTGCCGCCGGCCACCACGCGGCCGCCCTTGGCCAGGGCGTCGGCCAGGTGGCGCTCCACCTTCTGCACGGCGGCGTCTTCGATCAGCGGGCCCTGGTTGACGCCTTCTTCAAAGCCGTTACCCACCTTGAGGGCGCGCACCTTGGCGGCAAACTTCTCCACAAAGGCGTCGTACACACCGTCTTGCACGTACAGGCGGTTGGCGCACACGCAGGTCTGGCCGGCATTGCGGTACTTGCTGGCCATGGCGCCTTCGACGGCGCTGTCGAGGTCGGCATCGTCAAACACGATGAAGGGTGCATTGCCACCGAGTTCGAGCGACATCTTCTTGACCGTGGGCGCACTTTGCGCCATCAGGATGCGGCCCACCTCGGTGCTGCCCGTGAAGCTGATGTGGCGCACCACGTCGCTGGCGCACAGCACCTTGCCCACGGCAATGCTGTTGTTGCCATCGGCGGTCAGCAGGTTCAACACCCCGGCCGGGATGCCGGCGCGCACGGCCAGCTCGGCGGCGGCCAGCGCGGTCAGGGGGGTGAGTTCGGCGGGTTTGATCACCACCGGGCAACCGGCGGCCAGGGCCGGAGCCACTTTGCGGGTGATCATGGCCAGCGGGAAGTTCCAGGGCGTGATGGCGGCGCACACGCCGATGGGCTGCTTGAGCACCATCAGGCGGCGGTTGTTGTCGAACTGGGGCAGGGTTTCGCCGTTCACGCGCTTGGCTTCTTCGGCAAACCACTCGACAAAGCTGGCGCCGTAGGCCACTTCACCCTTGGCCTCGGCAAAGGGCTTGCCTTGCTCGGCGGTCATGATGCGGCCCAGGTCTTCCTGGTTGGCCATCAGCAATTGGTACCACTTGAGCAGGATGGCGTGGCGCTCTTTGCCGGTCTTGGCGCGCCAGGCGGGCCAGGCGGCATTGGCAGCCGCGATGGCGGCTTCGGCATCGGCTGGGCCCAGGTTGGCCACATCGGCCAGTTTCAGGCCGGTGGCCGGATCGTTCACGTCGAAACGGCTGCTGCCGGTCACCCATTGGCCGTTGATCAGTGCATCGGTTTTGAGCAGGCTGGGGTCGTTCAGCAGGGCGAGGGGGGAGGTCTTCATGTCCATGGCTTGGATGTCCTGGTTTGGAAAATGAAAGGGGGTAGGAAGGAGGGCGGGCTGGGCTCAGCGGTAGGGCACGCCGGGCAGCACACATAGCATTTCGTACAGCAGGTTGGCGGCCAGCAAGGCCGTGTTGCCGCTGGTGTCGTAGGGCGGGCTGACCTCCACCAGGTCGCACCCTACCACGTTCAATCCGCGGCAGCCGCGCACGATTTCAAGGCCCTGGGGCACGCTCAAGCCACCGATTTCAGGGGTGCCGGTGCCGGCAGCGTAGCTGGGGTCGAGCCCGTCGATGTCAAAGCTGATGTACACCGGGTGCTCGGGGCCGATGCGCTCGCGCACCTGGGCCATCAAGGGGGCCAGCGACTGGTACCAGACCTCGTGCGCGGGCACCACGGTGAAGCCCTGCTGGCGCGGCCAGTCAAAGTCGTCGGCGGCGTAGCCGGTGCCGCGCAGGCCGATCTGCCACACCTTGTCGCCCGCCAGCAGGCCTTCTTCGACGGCCCGGCGAAACGGCGTGCCATGGGCGATCTTTTCGCCAAACATGTCGTCGTTGATGTCGGCATGGGCGTCGATGTGGATCAGTGCCACCGGGCCGTGGCGTTTGGCCACGGCGCGCAAGATGGGCAGGGCAATGGTGTGGTCGCCACCCAGCGTCAGGGGCACGCAGCCGTGTCCCAGCACCTCGTCGTAAAACGCGGTGATGATGTCCACCGATTTGGGCAGCGAGTAGGTGTTGATGGGCACGTCGCCCAGGTCGGCCACCTGCAGCGCATCGAAGGGCGCGGCACCGGTGGCCATGTTGTAGGGGCGCAGCAGGCAGGATTCGGCCCGGATCTGGCGCGGCCCGAAGCGCGTGCCCGAGCGGTTGGAGGTGCCGATGTCCAGCGGCACACCGATGAAGGCGGCGTCCAGCCCATGGGCCGAGGTGGTCACGGGCAGCCGCATCATGCTGGCCAGGCCGGCAAAACGCGGCATGGCGTTGCCGCCCAGGGGCTGGTTCAGGTGCGATGGGGTGGGGATGCTCATGAACTGGTTCCGGCTCAGCGCTTGCGCCCGCGCAGCCATTCCAGGGCCAGCAGCAAGGCGGTGGTGAAGCAGATCAGCAGCGTGGCCACGGCGGCAATCGTGGGCGAGATGTTCTCGCGGATGCCGGTGAACATCTGGCGCGGCAGCGTGGCCTGCTCGGCCCCGGCCAGGAACAGCGTCACCACCACTTCGTCAAACGAGGTGGCAAAGGCGAACAGTGCGCCCGAGATCACGCCCGGTGCAATCACTGGCAGGGTGATGCGGAAGAAGGTGTTGAACGGGGTCTCGCCCAGGCTCAGCGAGGCGCGCACCAGGTTGTGGTTGAAGCCCGCCAGCGTGGCCAGCACCGTGGTCAGCACAAAGGGCGCGCCCAGGGCGGCGTGCACGATGATCAGGCCGAAGTAACTGTCGGCCAGGCCGATCGGGGCAAAGTACAGGTAGGTGGCCACACCCACCACCACGATGGGCACCACCATGGGCGCGATCAGCACGCCCATCAGCAGGCCCTTGAACGGGAAGGTGGCGCGCGACAGGCCCACCGCCGCCAGCGTGCCCAGCGAGGTGGCCAGCAGCGTGGCGGCCGGCGCCACGATGAAGCTGTTGCGCGTGGCGCGGGCCCATTCGGTCGATTCGAACAGGTTGCGGTACCACTTCAGCGACCAGCCCGGGATCGGGTAGGCCAGAAACGAGCTGTCCGAGAACGACAGCGGCACCATCACCAGGATGGGGGCCAGCAGAAACACCAGCACGGCCACGCACAGCAGTCGCACAGCCCACCAGCCGGCCTTGTCGGCAGCGGTGGCGTACAGGGGGAATTCAGGCAACTTGATTGACATCGCGCATCTTTCAAACAGAAACAGGACACAGCCCGCCGCCGGGCCGCCCCAAGGCGGGCTGGGCCCCCTTGGGGGGCAGCGACCACACGGAGTGAGGGAGCGTGGGGGCCATGCGACCGCCGCCGGGCCGCCCCAAGGCGGGCTGGGCCCCCTTGGGGGGCAGCGACCACACGGAGTGAGGGAGCGTGGGGGCCATACGTTCAGCCGAGGCTCAGTTCGGCTTTGCCCATGCGGCGGTACACGCCATACAGGATCAGCGTGGCGCCCAGCAGGATGGCCCCCAGGGCGCAGGCCATGCCCCAGTTCACCTCGACGTTGGTGTAGCGGGCGATGTAGTAGCTCAGCATCTGGTCGTCGGCGCCGCCCAGCAGGGCCGGGGTCACGTAGTAGCCGATCGACAGGATGAACACCAGCAGGGCGCCGGCGCCGATGCCGGGGTAGGTCTGCGGCACATAGACGCGGAAGAAGGCCGCCAGCGGCGCGCTGCCCAGCGACACGGCGGCGCGCAGGTAGGTGGGGGGCACGTTCTTCATCACGCTGTACAGCGGCAGGATCATGAAGGGCAGCAGGATGTGCACCATGGCGATCACCACGCCGGTGCGGTTGAATAGCAGGGGCAGGGGCTCGTGGATCAGGCCCAGGCCCATCAGGCCGCTGTTGACCAGGCCTTCGGACTGCAGCAGCACGATCCAGGCGGCCACGCGCACCAGGATCGAGGTCCAGAACGGCACCAGCACCAGGATCATCAGCACGTTGGCCGAGCGCTCGGGCAGCGAGGCCAGCCACCAGGCCAGCGGGTAGCCCAGCAGCAGGCAGCAGATCGTCACCACCAGGCTGATGTGGAAGGTGCGCAGCAGGATGGCGCCAAAGGCGCGTTGTTCTTCGGGCATGCGCTCGATGGCACCTTCGGTGTCGCGCTTCAGGTCCAGTGAGGCCAGCAGGTAATCAGGCGTCCAGCGCGAGCCGTTCTTGGCAATCGCCTGCCAGAACGAGGCCTCGCCCCAGCGCGGGTCGGCCTGCAGCAGGCGGGCCTGGATGTCGGCGTCGCTGCCCTCGAAGGGCAGGGCGCGGTAGGCGCCCATCACCAGCGAGCGGGCACCGGCCACCTCGGTGTTGAGGCGGCGCGCCAGCTGGCCGGCGTCGGCGCTGTCGGGCAGGTGCGCCAGGTCTTTGACCAGGGCGCCATAGGCGGCTGCCGCAGGGGCTTCGCGTCCGTTCCAGCCGTCCAGCGCGCGGATGGTCTGGGGCAGGGCGTTGGCCACCTCGGGGTTTTCGACCGCGCGCTGCAGCAGCGCGACGATCGGCACCAGCAGGGTCAGGAGCAGAAACACCAGCAAGGGCAGGGTCAGTCCGAAGGCCCGCCACTGGCGGCGCGCTTCGGCTCGGGATAGGGCTTTGCGCAGTGCGCCGGGCTCTTCGCCCGGGGCAATGGCGGCTCGGATGGGTTCTGCCATGGTGAATCGGCTCCGTCTCTCAGTCAGTGTGGCTCAGGCTCGGGTGGGCTTACTGGGTGGCCCAGGCAGCGAAGCGCTTTTCGAGGGCTTCGCCCTGGTCGGCCCAGAAGCTCACGTTGAACTGCAGGGCTTCCTTGGCGTTGGCGGCCGAGGTGGGCAGGTCGTCCAGCACCTTCTTGTCGAGCTTGGCCAGGGCCTTGCTGTTGGTCGGGCCGTAGGCGATGTTCTGGGCATACACGGCCTGGTTGGCGGCTTGCAGGCCGAAGGCCATGAACTTCAGCGACAGGTCCTTGTTCGGAGCGCCCTTCGGAATCACCCAGTAATCCAGGTCATAAATGCCGCCCGGCCAGTAGATCTTCAGGTTGCGGCCTTCGCGGTTGGCGGCGTCGATGCGGCCGTTGTAGACCGTGCTCAGCACCACGTCACCGGCCACCAGGAACTGGGGCGCCTGGGCGCCGGCTTCCCACCACTGGATGCTGGGCTTGAGTTCGGTCAGCTTCTTGAAGGCGCGGTCGGCACCTTCCTTGGTGGCCAGCACCTTGTACACGTCGCCCGGCTTCACGCCATCGGCCAGCAAAGCGAATTCGAGGTTGTAACGGGCGCCCTTGCGCATGCCGCGCTTGCCAGGGATCTTCTTGGTGTCAAAGAAGTCGGCCCAGCTGCTGGGAGCGCTCTTGAGCTTGTCGCCGTTGTAGGCCATCACGGTGGACCACACGAACACGCCCACGCCACACTCGGTGACGGCGGCCGGCAGCAGATCAGCCTTGTCGGCGAGCTTGCTGTAGTCGAGCTTTTCGAACAGGCCTTCGTCGCAGCCGCGCACCGCGTCGGGCGATTCGACTTCCACCACGTCCCAGGTCACCTTCTTGGTTTCGACCATGGCCTTGATCTTGGCCTGCTCACCGTTGTATTCCACCGGCACCACTTTCACGCCGGTCTTTTCGAAGGGCTCGTAATAGGCCTTCTTCTGGGCGTTGGCATTGGCACCGCCGAAGTTGACGATGGTCAACTGCTGCTGGGCAAAGCTGGGCAGGGCCAGGCAGGCGGCCAGGGCGGCGGCTGCGCAGGGGATCAGGCTCTTTTTCATGGCACGTTTTCCTTTGTTGGAAGTTGAGGTTCTAGAGAGGGGAGCACGAAAAAAACAGGGGGCCGGGCTCACACCGCGTACAGGCGGGTGGCCGCGGCCGGGAACTCCAGCCGCACCGCCTCACCGGCTTGCGGATGGGGGTTGCTGTCGGCGCGGGTCAGGGGCAGCTTGACGGTGGCCTCGGCCTGGCCGTCGCCCAGCGAGCACAGCAGTCGCAGGTGGTCGCCGTAATAGATCACGCGGGCCACGGTGGCGGCCAGCGAGTTGGGCACCGGCGCGGCCGAGCCCAGGTGCAGCACGATGCGCTCAGGCCGCACACAGGCCTCCACAGCGGCGCCGTTGGCCACGCCGTTCACATTCAGGCCTTGCAGGCGCTGGCCGTCGGCCAGCTGCAGGGTGTCGCCACCTTGCAGGCTGCCCTTGAGCACGGTGCTGTCGCCCACAAAGCCGGCCACAAAGCGGTTGCTCGGGGCCTCGTACAGGTCTTCCACCGGGGCCAGCTGCTGGATCACGCCTTCGTTGAACACGGCCACGCGGTCGCTCATGGTCAGCGCCTCGCCCTGGTCGTGGGTCACGTAAACAAAGGTCACGCCGAGTTGGCGGTGCAGTTCCTTCAGCTCGATCTGCATGTGCTCGCGCAGTTGCTTGTCCAGCGCGCCCAGCGGCTCGTCCATCAGCACCAGCTGTGGCTCGAACACCAGGGCGCGGGCCAGGGCCACCCGCTGCTGCTGGCCGCCCGAGAGGCGGGCCGGCAGGCGATCGGCCATGCCGCCCAGGCGCACCATGTCCAGTGCCTTGGCCACGCGGCGGGCCTGCTCGTCCTTGGGCACTTTGCGCACTGTCAGCGGGTAGGCCACGTTCTGCCCCACGGTGAGGTGGGGAAACAGGGCGTAGTTCTGGAACACCATGCCGAAGTTGCGCTTGTGCGGCGGCGTGCCGGTGATCTGGCGGCCATCCAGCAGGATGTCACCCGCAGTGGGCGACTCGAAGCCGGCCAGCATCATCAGCGTCGTGGTCTTGCCCGAGCCCGAAGGCCCCAGCAGGCTCAGGAATTCGCCGCGCTGGATGTCCAGGTTCAGATCGCGCACCACGAGCTGTTCGCCGTCGTAGGTCTTTTGCACGCCGGAGAAGCGCACCAGGGGTTCTGCTTGAGACATGTTTTTGGGGAAGGCAGAGTAGGGCGTGAAGGATCAGCGCTGAGATTTGAAGCTCTCGGCCAAAATGGCCAGGCCTTCTTCAATCAGGGCATCGGAGGCAGTCAGGGGCACCAGGATGCGGATCACGTTGCCGTAAGTGCCGCAAGACAACAGCACCAGACCGCGGCGGGCGGCTTCGGCCACCACGTTCTTGGTCAGGTTGGCGTCGGGGCGGCTCTTGTCGCCGTTCTCGAACAGCTCGATCGCCACCATGGCGCCCAGGCCGCGCACATCGCCAATCGATGTTTCGCTTTCGGCGATGCGGCGCAGACCTGCTTGCAAGTTTTGGCCCAGGGTCTTGCTGCGCTCCAGCAGCTTCTCGTCTTCAAAGGCCTGGATCACGGCCAGGGCGGCGGCGCAGGCCACCGGGCTGCCGGCATAGGTGCCACCCAGGCCGCCGGCGGCGGGGGCGTCGATCACCTCGGCGCGACCCACCACACCCGACAGCGGGAAGCCGCCAGCCAGCGATTTGGCGGTGGTGATCAGATCCGGGGCAACAGGCCATTGCTCGCAGGCAAACCAGGTGCCGGTGCGGCCGGCGCCGGTCTGCACTTCGTCGGCGATCAGCAGGATGCCGTGGCGCTCGGCCAGGGCCTTGAGGCCGGAGATGAACTCGGGCGGGGCCACGTTGAAGCCACCTTCGCCTTGCACGGGCTCGACGATGAAGGCCGCCACGCGCTGGGGTTCGATGTCGTTCTTGAAGATCAGCTCGACCGAGTGCAGTGCATCGGCCACGCTCACACCGTGCAGCGCATTGGGGAACAGGGCGTGGTAGATCTCTCCCGGGAAGGGGCCGAAGCCGACCTTGTAGGGGGCCACTTTGCCGGTCAGGCCCAGGGTCAGGTTGGTGCGGCCGTGGTAGCCGCCGGTGAAGGCGATCACGCCCGGGCGGCGGGTGTGGGCCCGGGCGATCTTGATGGCGTTTTCAACGGCTTCGGCGCCGGTGGTCAGCAGCAGGCTCTTCTTGGCAAAGTCGCCGGGGGCCAGGGTGTTCAGGCGCTCGCAGACTTCCACATAGGGTTCGTAGGCCACCACCTGGAAGCAGGTGTGGGTGTAGAGCGCCAGTTGGGCCTGCACGGCGGCGATCACCTGCGGGTGCAGGTGGCCCGTGTTGAGCACGGCGATGCCGCCCGCGAAGTCGATGAAGCGGCGGCCTTCCACGTCCCAGAACTCGGCGTTCTCGGCCTTCTGGATGAAGATCTCATGCGACTGGCCCACGCCGCGGGCGACGGCGGCCTGGCGGCGGGCAAGAAGGGCGGCGTTGGTGAAATGGCGTTCTGACTTCATGGTTTTCAGGCGGTTGGTTGAACAGATGGGCGGACTTTACGGATCGTTTCTGTTTTGAACCATGTACACACACTTCGAGTTTTGGATGCACTGTGCAGGTCGTGTTGCCTGTACATGGAATCCCTGATCTGGTGCCTTGCACCGCCGTGGCGCATACGCGGCGGGCTGTTGGCCGCCAATGCGCCGGTCTGGGGCGCCAAGGGATTTTGAATCTCGGGTTAACCCTTGGTTTTGCCCTTGATCAAGGCCCAACTTTGGGGCATTCCCGTACCCATTGCTTGAATCGGTGTATCGGGGAACTTGGGGGTTAGACTTCTCGTTGGCAGCTGCCAGGCCTGTGATCCCCTGGCGCCGTGTTTTTTCGATCCGGGTCCTCTGTTTTTTTGATGCTCACACTCCGTACCGATGTCCAGACCCCGCTCGTGAGCCAGATCGTCGATGGCTTGCGCGGCCTGATCGCCGGTCAGGTCATCAAGCCGGGCAGCAAACTGCCTTCGATCCGGGCCTTTGCCGCAGCCCACGGGGTGAGTGTGTTCACCGTGGTCGAGGCCTATGACCGCCTGGTGGCGCAGGGCTGGCTGGTGTCGCGCGCCAATGCGGGCTTTTTTGTCAAGCGCCGTGATGAGGGCGGCTCGCCCGCCGTGGCAGGGCAGCCGCAGCGTGAGGCGCCGCGCTTCGATGCGCGCTGGTACCTCAAGCAGATCTTCGAGAACCGCAACCTGCCCATGAAGCCCGGCTGTGGCTGGCTGCCGCACGACTGGTTGTTTGGCGACGCCGTGCGCCGCAGCCTGAGGCAACTCTCCACCGATGGCCCCGAGCTGGACGGCTACGGCCTGCCATCGGGCCACATGGCCTTGCGCATGATGATTGCCGAGTCGCTGGCCGAGCATCAGATCACCGTCGATGCCGATCAGGTGCTGCTCACCCATGGCTCCAGCCAGGCGCTGGACCTGGTGGCGCGCTGCCTGCTCAAGCCCGGCGACGCCGTGCTGGTAGACGATCCGGCCTATCCCAACCTCTTGTACATGCTGCGATTTGCAGGTGCCCAGCTGATTGGCGTGCCGCGCACGCCCACGGGCTATGACCTGCCGGCGCTCGAGGCGCTGGTGCAGCAGCACAAGCCCAAGGCCTTCTTCACCCAGCCCCGGCTGCAAAGCCCCACCTGCTCGCTGGCCTCGGTGGCGCACCTGCACCGGCTGCTGCAGCTGGCCGAGCAGCATGATTTCGTGTTGGTCGAGAACGATCTGTATGCCGACATGGACGGCACCTCGCGTTCCTCGCTGGCCAGCCTGGACCAGTTGCGCCGGGTGGTCTACATCGGCAGCTATTCCAAGACCATCTCGCCCAATCTGCGCGTGGGCTACCTGCTGGCGCGGCCCGACATGCTGGGCGAGTTCGTCCAGCTCAAGATGGTGGCCGGCCTGACCTCGTCGGACATTGCCGAGCGGGTGACCTTCGGCGTGATCACCGACGGGCGCTGGCGCAAGCACCTCAAGTCGCTGCGTGATCGCCTGGGCGAGGCGCACCGCCAGGTGGGCCGGCGCCTGGACAGCCTGGGCTTCGAGCTGTTCCACGAGCCCGAAGCCGGCATGTACCTGTGGGCCCGCCACCCCGACCTGCCCGACAGCGCCGAGCTGTCCAAGGAGGCCACGGCCGCCGGCATCATGCTCGGGCCGGGGCAGCTTTTCCTGGTCGAGCCGCGGCCCACCGGCTGGTTGCGCTTCAATGTGGCCTTCTGCCAGGACGAGCGCCTGTGGCAGTTTCTGGCCCAGCGCATCGAGCTGGGGCGCCAAGTAGCCCAGTGAGGCCCAGTGAGGCCCGTCCCTGAGGCAGGCGCAGGCCGCCGAATCTTATAATCCGCTGTTTGGCCCGGCACAGTGACCGGGGCCCTCGGCCGGATATCCAACCCGAACCCTCTCTTCGCACCCCATGAGCACACCTATCACCGTCGCCCAGATTCGCAAGACCTTCCTCGATTTCTTCGCCTCCAAGGGGCACACCGTGGTGGCGTCGAGCTCGCTGGTGCCGGGCAACGACCCGACGCTGATGTTCACCAACTCGGGCATGGTGCAGTTCAAGGACGTGTTCCTGGGCACCGACAAGCGCCCCTATGTGCGTGCGGCCTCGGTGCAGGCCTGCCTGCGTGCCGGCGGCAAGCACAACGACCTGGAAAACGTGGGTTACACCGCGCGCCACCACACCTTCTTCGAAATGCTGGGCAACTGGAGCTTTGGCGACTATTTCAAGCGCGAGTCGCTGAAGTGGGCCTGGGAGCTGCTGACCGAGGTCTACAAGCTGCCGGCCGACAAGCTGTGGGCCACCGTGTACATCGACGACGATGAGGCCTACGACATCTGGACGAAGGAAATCGGCCTGCCGCCCGAGCGCGTGGTGCGCATCGGCGACAACAAGGGTGCCAAGTACGCCTCCGACAACTTCTGGATGATGGCCGACACCGGCCCCTGCGGCCCCTGCAGCGAGATCTTCTTCGACCACGGCCCCGACATCGCGGGTGGCCCTCCGGGCAGCCCCGACGCTGACGGCGACCGCTACATCGAGATCTGGAACAACGTGTTCATGCAGTTCGACATGCAGCCTGACGGCTCGGTCAAGCCGCTGCCGGCCCCCTGCGTGGACACCGGCATGGGCCTGGAGCGCCTGGCGGCCATCCTGCAGCACGTGCACAGCAACTACGAGATCGACATCTTCGACACGCTGATCAAGGCCGCCTCGCGTGAAACCGGCGAGAAAGACCTGGGCAACAAGAGCTTGCGCGTGATCGCCGACCACATCCGCGCCACCGCCTTCCTGGTCAGCGATGGCGTGATCCCCTCCAACGAAGGTCGCGGCTACGTGCAGCGCCGCATCGTTCGCCGCGCCATCCGCCACGGCTACAAGCTGGGCCAGAAGACCCCGTTCTTCCACAAGCTGGTCAAAGACCTGGTGGCGCTGATGGGCGACGCCTACCCCAAGCTCAAGAGCGATGAGGCCCGCATCACCGAGGTGCTGAAGGCCGAGGAAGAGCGCTTCTTCGAGACCCTGGCCAACGGCATGGAAATCCTGGACGCTGCCCTGGCCGACGGCAGCAAGACGCTGCCGGGCGAGGTGGCCTTCAAGCTGCACGACACCTACGGCTTCCCGCTCGACCTGTCGGCCGACGTGTGCCGCGAGCGCGATGTGGCGGTCGATGAAGACGGCTTCAAGCTGGCCATGGACAAGCAAAAGGCCCAGGCCCGCGCTGCCGGCAAGTTCAAGATGGACCGCGCGCTGGAGTACACCGGCGCCGGCAACACCTTCGTGGGCTACGACAAGCTCGAAGCCCCGGCCAAGGTCGTGGCCCTGTATGTGGACGGCACGCCGGCCGCTGAACTCAAGGCTGGCCAGACCGGTGTGGTGGTGCTGGACACCACCCCCTTCTACGCCGAAAGCGGTGGTCAGGTGGGCGATGAAGGCGTGATCAGCAGCGGCTCGGCCACCTTTGCCGTGGGCGACACCCTGAAGATCAAGGCCGACGTGTTCGGCCACCACGGCACGCTGGAGGCCGGCACCCTGGCCGTGGGCGACCACGTGACGGCGGCCGTGGACACGGCCGTGCGCGCCGCCACCATGCGCAACCACTCGGTCACCCACATCATGCACAAGGCCTTGCGCGAAGTGCTGGGCGAGCACGTTCAGCAAAAGGGCTCGCTGGTCAACGCCGAACGCACCCGTTTCGACTTTGCCCACAATGCCCCGGTGACCGATGCACAGATCCGCGCCATCGAGGCCCAGGTGAATGCCGAGATCCTCGGCAACGTGCCGACCCAGGCGCGGGTGATGGACATCGAGTCGGCCCAGAAGACCGGCGCCATGATGCTGTTCGGCGAAAAATACGGCGAGACCGTGCGCGTGCTCGACATCGGCAGCAGCCGTGAGCTGTGCGGTGGCACCCACGTGCAGCGCACGGGCGACATCGGGCTGTTCAAGGTGGTGGGCGAAAGTGGCGTGGCCGCCGGCGTGCGCCGCATTGAGGCTGTCACGGGCGCCAACGCGCTGGCCTACCTGCAAGATCTGGAAGCCACGGTGCACCAGGCCGCCGGCACGCTCAAGGCCCCGGCCGCCGAGCTGCAAGGCCGCATCACCCAGGTGCTGGACCAGGTCAAGACCCTCGAGAAGGAAGTGGCGGCGCTCAAGGGCAAGCTGGCTTCCTCGCAAGGCGACGAGCTGATGGGCCAGGCGGTGGACGTCAAGGGCATCAAGGTGCTGGCCGCCTTGCTCGACGGCGCCGATGCCAAGACCCTGCGCGACACCCTGGACAAGCTGAAAGACAAGCTCAAGACCGCCGCCATCGTGCTGGCCGCCGTCGATGGCGGCAAGGTGCAACTGGCCGCCGGCGTCACCGCCGACAGCGTGGGCAAGGTCAAGGCGGGTGAGCTGGTCAACTTTGTGGCCCAGCAAGTGGGCGGCAAGGGCGGCGGCAAGCCTGACATGGCCATGGCGGGTGGCACCGATGCGTCGGGCCTGGCCAAGGCCCTGGCCTCGGTGCAGGGCTGGGTGGCCGAGCGCGCCTGAGGCGGCTCAGAGGGCAGGGGGCGGCAAGCCCCTTGCTGAGCTGTCAGGGCTTTTCATGCCAGTGAGAGCCCAAGACAAGCCGGGGTGGGGCTTGCCCTGTGGTGCCTCTTGCCCCCTTGCCCATAATGCGGCCCATGGCCTAGCCCCTTCCTTGCCCTTGCCCCCGGGTTTCGCCCTGGGTCAAGGTGCAGTCCTTTTCTGGATCCCTGTCTTGAGTGCCGCCCTGTACCGCCTTGCCCTGCTGCTGATGATCACCCTGGGTCTGGTCGGGCCCGCGCATGCCGTGTCGGTGACCTTCATCAACCCGGGGCGCAGCAACGAGGCCTACTGGGTGGCGGCAGCCTCGGCGATGGTGCAGGCGGCGCGCAGCCTGGACCTGCAGCTGGAGGTGAAGTATGCCGAGCGTGATCACCTCAAGGCGCTGGAGATCGCGGCATCGCTGGCCGCCCGCCCGGCTGGCCAGCGACCGGATTACGTGGTGTTCTCCAATGACTATGCCACTGGCCCCGAGATCCTGCGGCTGCTGAACGGCTCGGGCATCAAGGCCATGATGGCTTTCAGTGGCATCCATGGTGCAGACCGGCGCCACACCGGAGGGCCGCGTGAAAAGTACGATTTCTGGCTGGGGACGCTCGAGCCCCGGGCTGAAGACGCGGGTTACCTCACGGCAAAGACGCTGATCGAGAAAGGTCGTCGGGCCCAACTGCGGGGGGCGGACGGCTTGCTGCATGTGATCGCCATCGCCGGCGACCGCTCCACACCCAGCTCGGCCGCCCGCAATGCCGGGCTGCAGCGCGCGTTGGCCGAAGCCTCTGATGTGGTGCTGGACCAGATCGTCTACGCCAACTGGAGCCGCGAGACCGCCTTGACCAAGTCGCGTTGGCTGGTGCGCCGCCACCCGGATGCGCGGCTGGTGTGGGCGGGCAGCGATCAGATGGCCTTTGGTGCCATGCAGGCCTGGCGCGAACATGCTGACGTGCCAGGCAAGGATGTGCTGTTCAGCGGCGTCAACACCTCCACAGAGGCCCTCAACGCGGTGCGTTCGGGGGAGCTTTCGGCGCTCGCGGGCGGGCATTTCATGGCCGGGGCCTGGGTGCTCGTCATGATCCACGACCATGCCAAGGGCCATGACTTTGCCCAGTCCGAGGGCTTGGAACTGGTGGTGCCCATGTTCATCCTGTTCACACCGCCATTGGCCGAGCGCTTCATGCAGCGTTTTGCCGCTGACAGCGGGACGCTGGATTTCAGGCGCTACAGCCTGGCGCTCAATCCGCGACTGGTCCATTACGATTTCGATGTGGGCGACCTGTTACGCTAGGCCGACATGTCTTTGAACCAGCCTTATTACCGTTCGATTGCGGCGACGCTGATCCGGCGCATTGTGCTGCTGGCCGGGCTTTGCTTGTTGGCGATGACTCTGCTGCAGGCCGGTTTGGCCTATCGCAGCAGCCAGTCCCAGGTGGAGCACGCGGTCAGCGAAATTGCTGACAACAGCCTGCCGATGCTGTCGCTGTCGCTGTGGGACATTGAGCCCGAGGTGATCCAGCGTCAGATGAACTGGCTGGCGGGCCTGCCCGAGATCGGTCGTGCCCGGGTGTTGGCCAGCACGGGGCAGATTTTTGAGGCGGGCACCTTGTCTTCGGAGGTCGGGGCCGACACGCCACCGACCCACACGCTCGAAATCCTGGCGCCCCAGGGGGGCAAGGCCGTGGGCCAGCTGCAACTGTGGGTCGATCCCAGCTACCTCTACCAACAGATCCTGGCCAACACACTCACCATCGCTGCAGGGTATGGGGTCTTCACCGCCTTGCTGTGTCTGGTGGTGGCCTGGATGCTGCGGCGGGATCTGCAGCAACCTCTGCAGCAGATTGCGCGTTTCGCCTCCGAGCTCAAGCCGCAGGAAATCTCCCGCCCCTTGGTGCTGGACCGTGCCAGCAGCGATCATCTCGACGAGATCGACCTGGTGACTCAGGGCTTTCGCCAGCTTCAAGGCGAACTGCAAAGTCACATTGCCAACCTGGATGGCTTGGTGGCAGAGCGCACTCAGCAATTGGAGAAATTGATTGGTGAGGTGCACAGGCTGTCGATCACCGATGCGCTCACAGGGTGCTTCAACCGGCGCGTGATCGAGGAGCGCCTGCCCTCGGAGATCGAGCGGGCGCGCCGCTATGGGCGGCCTTTGTCGGTGATCTTTGCCGACATTGACCATTTCAAGGTCATCAACGACACCCATGGTCACGCGGCCGGGGATGCGGTCTTGCGCGACTTTGGCACCTTGCTGTTGGGGCAGTTGCGCAACCAGGTGGATTGGGTGGCCCGCTATGGCGGGGAAGAATTCCTGATCGTCCTGCCCGAGAGCGACCTGGTGGATGCTCGCCAAGCAGCAGAGCGCTTGCGTGAACGTGTGGGAGAACAACCCGCCCTCTGGGAGGGCATGGTGATCCCACGAACTGCCAGTTTCGGCGTGGCCCAGTGCGGGCCTGACGAGGGGGTGGCGGATCTGCTGGCGCGCGCCGACGCCATGCTCTACCACGCCAAGAGCGAAGGGCGAGACCGCGTCGAAGTGAGCGGTTGATGATGCGCCTTTGGCTGGCTGGCCGGCTGGGTTCTGGGCTGTTCAGGTCTTGTAGCCGGGGTCCAGCCGTTCCAGTTTGCGCAGCAGCGATGGCCAGACAAACTGACCACCCATGCCGCTGGTCTGCACCTTCATGGCATGCGCCACACTGTCCAGGATGGCGGGGTTGACCGCGACCACTTCACCACCGCCCGCCAGGGCGTCGATCTGGATCCTGCAGGTGTTTTCGAAGGTGTACATGGCCAAAAATGCCTCGGGGATGTTGCGTCCCACGGTCAACAGCCCATGGTTGCGCAGCACCAAGTAATTGGCTGTGCCCAGATCGGCCTGCAGGCGGGTCTTTTCATCGTCGCGGATCGCGACCCCTTCATAGTCGTGGTAGGCCAGTGAACTCAGCACAAAGGTGGATTGCTGGCTCAGCGGCAAAATGCCGTGCTTCTGGGCACTCACGCCCACACCGGCACGGGTGTGGGTGTGCAGCACACAGCCGGCCTCAGGCCGTGCTTCGTGGATGGCGCTATGGATCACGAAGCCTGCCGGGTTGACGGGGAAGGGGCTGTCGTGCAGCTTGTTGCACTGCATGTCCACCTTGACCAGGCTGGAGGCCGTGATCTCGTCGAACATCAGCCCGTAGGGGTTGATCAGAAACTGGTGTTCATCACCCGCCACCGAACTCGGCAATTTGGCGCTGATGTGGGTGAAGACCAGGTCGCTCCAGCCATAGGCTGCCACCAGGCGGTAGCAGGCGGCCAGATCGACGCGCAACTGCCACTCTTCGGCGCTGACCTGCTGCTGCAGTGAAGGGATGTTCATGCTGTCTCCTGAAAGGGGGGCGATGGGGTGTCGCATCTTGCCCCACGCGCGCGCCACGGCATGTCAAGGATTTGACACGCCAAGACCCGCTGGTGCCGCGGTAGCAAGGTCGGAGCTTGACCCGCATCAATGTGGTGGCAAGCCCCATCCCTAGAATCCGCCCCTGGCTCCACCCTACCGATCATGCTCCGCCCCATCACTTCCCGCTGGCTGCTGCTGATGGCCCTGTGCCTGGCACTGACAATGGCGGGCCTGTCTGTGCATTGGGCGCGCACGGACCTGCGCGAGACCTGGGGCCGGGTGGCCGAGCACGATGCCCGGGTCCTGGCCCAACTGAGTCAGGAGCTGGCACGCCATGTGAGCCTGGGTGACCGCGTGCTGGGTGCCATACGCGATGACTGGCAGGACCCTGGTTTGCAGAGCTTGGCACCCGAGCTGCGCCAGCGCCTGTTGTTCAAACGTTTGACGGGTGAACCGGTCTTTGCCGCCACCTTGGTGCTGGACCGTGCCGGGTTGGCTGTGGCCGACAGCGCAGGCCTGGTTCCTCGCCCGGTCATGGCCACGCAGCGCGACTATTTTCAGGTGCAGTGGCGGGCGGACCGCGATGCGCTGTATATCAGCCACCCCTTTGTCAGCCAGATCAAGAAGATACCTGCGTTGGCCATGAGTCGGCGTCTGCAGGATGCAGCCGGGCATTTTGCCGGTGTGGTGGTGGGCCTGGTCCCCCTGGCCCATTGGCAGGGGCTGCTGGACGGATCCGAGCTGCAAGGTGACTCGCTGCTCTGGCTGGAGCACCGTGATGGCACTTACCTGGCTGGGGCTGTCGGCCCGGGAGGGGCATCACTCAGTGGCAGCCTGAGCTGGCCGGAGCACGGGCCTCAAGGCCCCGCGCCGGCCGGTAATTTTCGATCGGATCTGGCCGGCGATGGTGTGCCGCGCCTGGTCAGCTATCTGCAGGTCGGCGATGCGCCCTTGCGCCTGGTGCTGATGCGTCGGTCGGCTGCCGTCGAGGCAGCCTGGTGGCAAAGGGTGGCCAGCACGGGAGGGGTGACGCTGGTGCTGGTGGCCGGCTGTCTGGGCCTGGTGCTGTTGTTTGAGCGTGAGTTGCGGCATCGCCAGCAGGTGTCGCAGTTGCTGGCGCATGCCGAGGGGCATCTGCGCACCATCGTCAACCACCTGCCTTCACTGGTCAGCTATTGGGACCGCGATCTGCGCAACCTGTTTGCCAATCACTTGCACCGTGACCTTTTCGGCCTCCTGCCCGAGGTGTTGCGGGGGCAGACGCTGCCGGATGTGGTCGGGCCCGCCCTGATGCACCGCTACGGGCCCTACATCAAGCTGGCTCTGGCGGGCGAGGCGCAGACCTTTGAGTGGCCGGTCAAGTTGCCGGGGGGGCTGCTGCGCACCTTGCTGGTGTCCTTGGCGCCTGATCTTCGCGAGGGCCGTGTGGCGGGCATTTTTGCTCAGCTCATGGACATCACCGATCGCAAACAGGCCGAGAGCCAGGTGTTCGAAGAGAAGGAGCGCTTCCGGGTCACGTTGAGCTCGATCGGCGACGCGGTGATCACGGTGGATGTGGCGGGCCGGGTGACCTACCTCAACCCGGTGGCCGAGTTGATGACCGACTGGCGCCTGGACCTGGCACGCGGCGAGCCTGTGGAGGCGGTGATGCCCATCGTCAACTCGGTCGACGGCAGCCCTTTGCGCAACCCGGTGCGACTCGCGCTGGAGCTGCAGGACACGGTGGGCCTGGCGGCCGACACGGCCCTGGTCAGGCGCGATGGTCAGCGCTTTGACATCGAAGACTCTGCCGCACCGATCAAGGACCGGCACGGCGAGATCATCGGTGCGGTGATGGTGTTCCACGATGTCAGCGAGATGCGCTCGATGGCCATCCGCATGGCCCACCTGGCCCAGCACGATGCCCTGACTGGGCTGCCCAACCGGCTGATGCTGTACGACCGGGCCGAGCAGGCCATTTTGCTGGCCCAGCGTGAGCAGGAGCAGGTGGCGGTGATGTACCTCGATCTGGACCGCTTCAAGACGGTCAATGACTCCCTGGGGCATGAGGTGGGCGACCGCCTGCTGGTGGATTTCGCGCGGCGCCTGTCGAGCGCCATGCGGCATTCCGACACCCTGAGCCGCCAGGGGGGTGATGAGTTCGTGATCCTGCAGACCGGCCTGAAGGATGCGGCCCAGGCCGGCCAGTTGGCCCGCAAGCTGCTGCGCCTGTGCAGCGAGCCCTTTGTGGTGCAGGGCCGGGAGCTCAATGTGTCGGTCACCATCGGCATCGCCCTGTTCCCAGCTGACGGAAGTAACTTCGATGAATTGGCCAAGCACGCGGATGCCGCGCTGTACGCGGCCAAGAATGCCGGCCGCAACCGCTTCCATTACTTCACGCGCGAACTGGGGGTGGCGGCCCATCTGCGCTTGCAGCAGGAGCAGGCGCTGAAGGCCGCCCTGGGGCACGGCGAGATCTTTCTCGAATACCAGCCCAAGGTGGATTTCAGTGCCGACCAGGTCGTCGGTGTCGAGGCGCTGGCGCGTTGGCGCTGGTCCGGGCAGCGCGTGTCGCCGGCCCAGTTCATCCCGGTGGCCGAGGAAAGTGGGCAGATCATCGAGATCGGGCGCCATATTCTGCGCACAGCTTGCGAAGAGGCCAGCCGCCTGTGTGCTCTGGGCCTGCTCAGGGCGCCGATGGCGGTCAATGTGTCGATACGGCAGTTGGCCGACCCCGGTTTTGTGGCCGAGGTGCAGCAGGTGCTTAAAAACACAGGCTTGCCGCCGGCCCTGCTGGAAATTGAAGTCACCGAAAGCGGGTTGATGCAGAACATGGAGGCCATGGCTGGTGTGCTGCGTGGGCTCAAGGCGCTCGGTTTGCGCATTGCCATCGATGACTTCGGCACGGGCTACTCCAGCCTGGCTTACCTGGCCACCCTCCCGGTGGACGTGCTGAAGATTGACAAATCCTTTGTCGATGCTTACCAGGCCAGCCCCAAGAACATGGCCATCATCACGGCCATCATCGATTTGGCGCACCACCTGCAATTGGAGGTGATTGCCGAAGGGGTGGAGAGCCGAGAGCAGGCCGATTTTCTGGTGGCCTTCGGCTGCTGCCACATGCAGGGCTATTACTTCAGCAAGCCGGTGTCGGGATCTGATCTGCAAGCCTGGTGTGAGGCACGGGCCAGCGTGGATCTGGTCGCCTAGACCGGGCCGGGACGCAGCAGTGTGCGGACCGGAGCAAGCGGCTCAGAACAGCTCGACTTCGTCGTGCGCCTGGGTTTGCTTTTTCAACCGGCCCGAGCCGATCAACTCGTCGTAATGGCAGACCTGGTTGCGACCATGCTCTTTGGCGTAATAAAGCGCCTGATCGGCGTGGCCCAGAATCTCGACTGCCGACCCTTCGTGGGTACTGACAAAACCAACACTGACGGTGACCCGACCGACCTGCGGAAACACATGGTGCTCCACCGCCTGACGAAAGCGGTTGAAGATCTGGCGGGCTGTGGCCAGCGTGGCCGAGCGCAGCAGGATCACAAATTCCTCGCCACCAAAGCGGAAAATGCGGTCCTGGGCGCGGAAGGACGCGCGCAACAGATTGGCCATCAGGATCAGGACCTCGTCACCGTAAAGATGGCCGAAACGGTCGTTGACCTGCTTGAAGTGGTCGATGTCCACCACGGCCAGCCAATGCCGAGGGCTGTCTTCATCGGTTTGCGCGCCTGTTCCGCTGACAGCGGGGCTTTGGCCGGGGCGGGAGAACTCGGCGTCGAACGTCTTGCGGTTGAACAGGCCGGTGAGGGCATCGCGCTCGCTGTAGTCGAGCAGGCTCTGGTAGTTGCGGTAGACGTGGAAGATGCCGTGGATCACGTTCAGCGTGTCCTGGGCAAAGGGGCGGTCGTTTCGGATTTCCAGGCAAGCCACCACCTTTTCCTGCAGCCATACAGGCAGCCACAACTCGTGTTCTCCGCCGGCAGAGCGCTCTTCACGCCCGGCGGATTTCTCGGCGATACAGGCAGCCAATGCCGGGTAGGCCATGAGGGGCAGGCGCGGAATCTCTGCGTGCTGGGGGTCTTCAATGGATTGCAATGCGCCATCACTGATCCAGGCCTTGGGCCGCACATGGGTTTCTTCGCCGATGGTCACCACTTCCAGTGCGCGCACCTCTTGCACATTGCCCAACTGGTGCAAGGCAGAGATGACCGAAATTTCCAGGCGGGCATGATCTCGATGACCCGTGATCTCGACCAGATGCTGCAAAAGTGGATTCATTGTCAAAACCGGTTGCACACAAGGGGAAATGACGAGTTCGAGCCGGGCCGAAGGGGACGGATCCGTTTCAATCCCGGCATAAGATGGATGAGGCGCGATGGTAGCCAGTTTTTGTAAAAGCACGCTTGTGCCGCGCCGAGCTGTCCTGAGATTTGTTCGAAATCAGGTGGTTTTGTCGCAAAAATGCACCAGGCCCTGGTATTGCCCGCGGCTTTGTGTCTGTGCCCGTCTGGCAGCTCCGGGCGCATCCCCGGGGCGGCTCACGCCGAGGCACAAGCTGTCAGCTGACCTTCTCAAACACCAGGTCCCACACCCCATGGCCCAGGCGTAGGCCACGGCGCTCGAACTTGGTCTCGGGGCGGTAGGCCGGGCGATCGGCATAGCCGCCGCTGGCCTGGCGGTTGCGCAACAGGGGTTCCGCACCCAGCACCTCCAGCATCTGCTCGGCATAGGGCTCCCAGTCGGTGGCGCAATGCAGGTAGCCGCCTGGGCGCAAACGGGCCGCCAATTTGGCCACCAGCGGCGCCTGGATCAGCCGGCGCTTGTTGTGCTTGGTCTTGTGCCAGGGGTCTGGAAAGAAGATGTGCACCCCTTCGAGCACGCCCTGCGGCAGCATGTGGTCGATGACCTCGACCGCGTCATGCTGCAGGATGCGGATGTTGCTCAAGCCGCGCTCGCCCACCTGCTTGAGCAGGGCACCCACACCGGGTTCATGCACTTCGCAGCACAGGAAGTGGGTGTCGGGCATCAGCGCCGCGATGTGGGCCGTGGCGTCGCCCATGCCGAAACCGATCTCCAGCACCACCGGGCCCGGGGCGCCAAAGGCTTCGGTCATGTCCAGCGGTGCGGCGCGGTAAGGCAGCACAAAACGCGGGCCCAGCAGCTCAAAGGCCTTGGCCTGGCCGGTGGTGGTGCGGCCGGCGCGCCGCACAAAGCTCTTGATGGTCTTGGGAAAGGCCACGCCGGCCGGGGCGCCGGCGGGCTGGGCCTCTGAGGCCGTGCCAATCGCTTCGGTCGCTGCTTGGGGGGCCACGGGGTCGGTGTTTTCTGGGTGTTCTTGCATGGTGTCGGGGTTTCAGGCGCAGGGCCGGGCGCGATCAGGGCGCGATCGAGGCGCAAACAGGGCGCCAAATGGAGTGAGATTGTAGGCAAGCGGGCGCCGTCTGCGCCCATTCAGGCCTGTTCAGCCCCAGCGGGCCCGCCACATGGTGGTCCACCTGAGCAATTGATCGCTGATGCCGGCATCGGCGCCGGGCTCTTCGGGCAGGCCCAGGGCCTGGGCCGCCTGACGCAGTGCCGCCAGACAACTGGCCGCGCTGCGGGTGTCGATGGCGGGTGCGCCGTGTTGTTTGGACAGTTTCTCGCCGCGGGCGTCCAGCACCAAGGGGGTGTGCAGGTAGCGCGGCGTGGGCAGGCCCAGCGCGCGCTGCAGCAGGATCTGGCGCGCCGTGTTGTCGCGCAGGTCGGCGCCGCGCACGATGTCGGTCACGCCCTGGGCGGCGTCGTCCACCACCACGGCCAATTGGTAGGCCCAGAGCCCATCGGCCCGTTGCAGCACAAAGTCGCCGACCTCGGCGGCCACATTCTGGGTTTGGGGGCCCAATCGGCGGTCTTGCCAATGCAGGTCGGTGGCCCCGGCGATCCTCTCCACCTCCAGCCGCCAGGCGCGCACAGCCCGCCCGTGGCTGCCCAGGCGGCAGGTGCCTGGGTAGACGGCTTGCTGGTGCCGGGCCCGTTGCACGCCCTGGGCCTGCAAGGCGGCTTCGATCTCCTTGCGGGTGCAGGCGCAGCCATAGGCCAGGCCGGCCTGGATCAGGCGCTGCAAAGCGTTGGCGTACAGGGCGTGGCGCTGGGATTGCCACACGGGCGGCTGGTCCGGGTGCAGGCCGCAGGCCGCCAGCTGTTGCAGCAGAAACAGGTCGGCGCCCGGGCTGCAGCGGGGTGGGTCGATGTCTTCGATGCGCACCAGCCACTGCCCGCCATGGGCTCGGGCGTCCAGCCAGCTGGCCAGGGCGGCCACCAGCGAGCCGGCGTGCAGGGGGCCGGTGGGGGAGGGGGCAAAGCGGCCGATGTAGCCGCCAGGGGGCAGGGGCATGGCAGGCGGGGGCGGCTGCAGGGCCGCCCCGGGGGCAGCTCAGCTCAGCGAGAGTGCCAGGCTCAGGCCGGACACAAAGGCGTCTTCCACCCGGTGCCCCAGGCACCAGTCGCCGCACAGGCCGATGCCATTGGCCGGGTCCCAGAGGTGGGTCTGGCCCAGGGCCTTCAGGGTTTTGGCGTGTTTCCAGCGCTTCAGGGCGATGTGGCTGGGCTCGGCATGGATGCCGGTGACGTCGACAAAGGCGCGGTGCAGTTTGCCCTGCACGCGCTCGGCGCTGTCTTCGAGGTGTTCGCTCGACCAGACGTCGCTGGCCTGCACGGTCCAGCGCTCGATCTGGCTGCGCCCGGGCTTGGACGACTCGCGGGCCAGCCAGGCGATGCGGTGGTGCGTGCTGCGGGCCGCGTTCCATTGCGGGCCCAGGGTGGTCAGGCCCGGTTGCACCGCCTGCGGGAAGGCCAACATGAGGGTCCAGCAGGGGGCGATGGTCACGGGTTGCAGGGCTTCGGCCAGGGCGCCGGCGCTGGGCACGGCGGCCAGCAGTTCGGCGGCCTGGGGCGCGGGCAGGGCCAGCAACACGGCATCAAAGCCGGCATGCACCTGGCTGCTGCCATCGTCACCGGCGGTGTGCAGTTGCCAGCGCTGCGGTTGCAGGGTGTCGCGTTGCAGGGCGCTCACCCGGGTCTGGGTGAGCAGCCTGCCCTGGGCTTGCAAGGGGGCGGCCCAGTCGCGCACCAGGCGGTTCATGGCCGGCACGCCCACCCAATGGGGTTCGGGGTGGGGCAGGCTGGGGGAGCTCACCTGGCCGTGTTCATCGAGGATGCGCACGGCGTTGGCGCTCCAGCGGCGGGCGGCGTTGGGCGCTGTGGCCAACGCCAATTCAAAGCGGGGGTCGCGCACCGTGAAGTACTGGGCGCCAGTGTCGAAGCTGCCAAAGGCCGTGTCGGTGCTGGCCATGCGGCCGCTGGCGCCGGCACTTTTCTCGAACACGGTGACATCATGCCCTGCCTGGGCCAGGGTGCGGGCGCAGGTGATGCCGGCCATGCCGGCACCCACGATGGCAATGCGTTGGGGCACCAGGGTGGGTTGGGCCGGCTTCTTGCGCGGGCCGGTCGAGCTTCGAGGGCGTTTTGCCATGCTGAGTCTCCGATCAATGAGGACGTCACAAAGCCTAACCCAATTGGCGGGCCTTCCGGGCGAGTTGGATCAGCGTTTTGCGCTGCGGGCTTCAGGGCTTTCCCGCCCCCAGCGTGCCGTCGCAGCCTGGCTGTCAGCGCACCACATGCCGGGGCTGCTCCAGCAGGGCCTGGCAAGTGGCGGCCGACTCCAGCCGGTCCAGCCACCACTGCAGGGCCCGGCCGGGGCGTTGGCCGGGGCTGGCCCGCCAGGCGTAGCTGCAGCGCATCGGGCGCGAGGCCCGCTCCAGGGGTTTGTGGATGAGCATGCCGGCATCGAGGTAGTTGCGCACCATGGATTCAGGCAGGAAGCCCGCGCCCAGGCCGCGTAACTGGGCTTCGACCTTGGCCTGCATGGTGGGCACGGTGAACACGTCCTGGCCAGGCAGCAGGTTCACGGTCATGCCCCTGCCGCGTTGGCTGGAGTCGGCCACGGCCACCGCGCGGTGTTGCCGGATCAGGTCGTCGCACAGCGGCTCCTGCACCTTGGCCAGGGGGTGGTGCGGTGCCACCACGTAGATGAACTGCATGGCACCGAGCTCGCGTTGCTGGATATCGCTGGGGGTGGTGCCATCCATGATCACGCCCAGGGCCAGATCGGCATGGCCCAGCACCAGGGCCTGCAAAGTGCCGGTCATGATCTCGTCGCGGATGCGCAGCCGCGTGGGCGGGTTGAGCTGGAAGAAATCGCCCGTCAATTCCAGCAGGGTGCTGCGGGTGATGACACCATCCGCGGCCACGGTGAACTGGGGCTCCCACCCGGTGGCCACGCGTTTGACGCGGTTGGCCACGGCGTCGATCTCGTCGAGCAGGCGCGCGCCTTCGCGCAGCAACTCCTGCCCGGCCTCGGTCAGGCGGGCCTGGCGGCTGCTGCGGTCGAACAGCAGCACGTCCAGCGCGTCTTCGATGGCGCGCACCCGGTAGGTGAGGGCGCTGGGCACCAGGTTGAGCTGGCGCGCCGCAGCGGCAAAGCTGCCGCTCTGCGCGATCTCCTTCAGCATGCCCAGGGCATCGGGGGTGAGGACATCGCGGGCCGTGGGTTTCGTGGAGGGCATGGCCACCGTCGATTCAAAAAAAATGAATGATGCCATCAATCACCACGCATCGCAGAAGCTGGGGCGGGCCCTAAAGTTCAGCCTCAGGAGATGCACACCATGCTCAGCGTTCGCAAATCAGGGGAAAGAGGCTATGCCGATCACGGCTGGCTGAAGTCCTTCCACAGTTTCTCTTTTGCCGGCTACCACGACCCCCGCCACATGGGCTGGGGCAACCTGCGGGTGATCAACGAAGACCGCATCGCCCCGGGCACCGGCTTTGGCACCCACGGGCACCGCGACATGGAAATCATCAGCTATGTGCTGAGCGGCGAGCTGGCCCACCAGGACAGCATGGGCCACGTCAAAGGCATTCGCCCCGGCGAGGTGCAGCGCATGAGCGCAGGCCGCGGCGTGACGCACAGCGAGTTCAACCACGCGCCGGGCCAGAACACCCACTTTCTGCAGATCTGGATCCTGCCCGACGTGCAGGGCATCGAGCCCGGCTACGAGCAAAAGACGTTTCCCGACGCCGACAAGCGTGGCCGGCTGCGCCTGGTGGCCTCGCCCGATGGCGCCCAGGGCTCGGTGCGCATCCATGCGGACGCCAGCCTGCATGCCGGCCTGTTCGACGGCGAGGCCGAGCAGGCCACCCTGGCGCTGCAACCGGGCCGCAAGGCCTATGTGCACCTGGTGCGTGGCCGTCTGCAGGCCAATGGTCAGGTGCTGGAAGGCGGCGACGCGCTGCTGCTGGAGCACGAAAACCAGTTGACCCTCAGCCACGGCAGCGATGCCGAGGTGTTGGTGTTCGATCTGGCGCCCTGAGCAGGGCGGCAGAATTCATTTTTCTCAACCTAGGAGTCTTTCATGGCAAAAGTTGTTGTTGTTTTCCACTCGGGTTATGGTCACACCCTGCGCCTGGCGCAATCGGTGGCTGAAGGCGCTGGCGGCACCTTGCTGGCCATCGATGCCGAGGGCAACCTGCCCGAAGGTGGCTGGGACACCCTGAACGCTGCCGACGCCATCGTCTTCGGTTCGCCCACCTACATGGGCTCGGTGAGCTGGCAGTTCAAGAAGTTTGCCGACGCCAGCTCCAAGGCCTGGTTCACCCGCGCCTGGAAGGACAAGCTGTTTGCCGGCTTCACCAACAGCGCCTCTTTGAATGGCGACAAGCAAAGCACCCTGCAATACCTGATGACCCTGGCCATGCAGCATGGCGGCCTGTGGGTGGGCCTGGGCGAGCTGCCGAGCAACAGCAAGGCCGCTCAGCGCAACGATTCGAACGTGCTGGGTGCCTCGCTGGGTGCCATGGCGCAAAGCCCCTCGGACAGCTCGCCGGCCGAAATGCCGCAGGGCGACCTGGAAGGCGGCAAGGCCTTCGGTGCCCGCATTGCGGCCACCGCGGCCCGCCTCGCCAAGTAAGCATGGGTGTCTGGGGCCTGCCGCCCGGTGGGGCGCAGGCCCTTCATTCATGTTTCATTCCTTTTTCGTTCATTTCACAAGGAGGACAGCCCATGACGGCCTGGACCGTGATTTCGCCCCACACCAAAGACTTGGGTGGTGGCTTCCTGGTGCGCCGGGCTCTGCCGGCCGCGCAGCGACAGGCCGTGGGGCCCTTCCTGTTTTTTGACCACTTCGGCCCGGTGCAGGTGCAGCCGGCCGACCAGTTCGATGTGCGCCCGCACCCGCACATCGGGCTGGCCACGGTGACCTACCTGTTTGAAGGCGCACAGATCCACCGCGACAACCTGGGCTTTGAGCAGCGCATCGAGCCCGGCGCGATCAATTGGATGACGGCCGGCCGTGGCATTGTGCACTCCGAACGTCGCCCGCCTGACCTGGCGGACCAGTCCTATGCCATGCACGGCTTGCAGCTGTGGGTGGCCCTGCCCGAAGCGCTGGAAGACGTGGCGCCGAGCTTTGTCCACACCCCGGCCGAAGCGCTGCCTGAAGTTCAACACCCCGGTGTGCAGGTGCGGGTGCTGGTGGGCGAGGCCTTTGGCCAGCGCTCTCCGGTGCAGACCCTGTCGCCCACGCTGTACCTGGATGTGCAGATGGCGCCAGGCGCAAGCTTTCATCTGCCCTTGCTGGCCCAGGAGCAGGCCCTGTACGCGGTGCAGGGCGGCTTGCTGGCGGATGGTCAGGCCTTGCCATTGCAGCAGCTGGTGGTGCCGCAAGGCTCGCTGGACCTGCAGGCCGGGCCTGAGGGCTGCCGCTGGGTGTTGGTAGGGGGCCAGCCCCTGGGGCATCGCCATATCCGCTGGAATTTTGTTTCGACCTCCAAGGCCCGCATCGAGCAGGCCGAGCTGGACTGGGCACAAGGCCGCGTTGAGGCCGGCATGGGCCAGGTACCCGGCGAGACCGAGCGCATTGAACTGCCCGTGCGCCCGGGGCACTGAACCTGAGAACAGCCAGGGGGCAGGGGGCCTGGGCATCGTGGCCCGCGAACGGGCTCAGCGCAGGGGAGACAGGTCTGGCGCCAGCGCCTCGCGCTCGTCAAACACAAAGCAGCTGCCCTGGTAATGGGCGCCATCGGTTTCCTCGAAGTACTTGAGGATGCCGCCTTCGAGCTGGTACACATGGGGCAGGCCTTCCTCGCGCATCAGGATGGCCGCCTTTTCGCAGCGGATGCCGCCGGTGCAGAAGCTCACCACCGTCTTGCCTTGCAGATCGGCCTTGTGGGCGCGCAAGGCGTCGGGGAATTCGGTGAACTTGTTGATGCGCCAGTCCACCGCGCCTTCAAAGGTGCCGTGGTCCACCTCGAAGGCATTGCGGGTGTCCAGCGTGACCACCGGGCGACCATCGTCGTCATGGCCTTGTGCCAGCCAGCGACGCACCGTGTCAGGCGTCACCGCAGGGGCCCGCCCTTCGGCCGGGCGGATGGTGGGGTGGTTCATGCGGATGATCTCGCGCTTGACCTTGACCAGCATCTTGCGAAACGGCTGGTGGGCCGACCAGCTCTCTTTGGGCGCCAGATCGGCCAGGCGGGGGTCCTGGCGCAGGGTGGCCACCACCTCGCGCACGGCCTCAGCGGGCCCGGCCAGGAAGAAGTTGATGCCTTCTTCGGCCAGCAGGATGGTGCCGCGCAGCGCCAGGCGCTGGGTCTGCTCGGCCAATTGATCGCGCAGCTGGGCCGCATCGGGCAGCGGCACAAACTTGTAGCAGGAGATGTTGAGGACCTGGGTGTTCACGCCCGGCATTGTAGGGGCCATGGCAGCCCGAACTCACTGTGTGGATGTGGTGCTGCAGTTGGTGTCGCTGGACGAGGCTGGCTTGCAGACACGGGCGCGCCCTGTACGGGCCAACACCAGGATGCGGGTTTCCGACGGCTGTTGGCCCGTGCTCACGTCGTTGCGGCGCAAGCGCAAGGTCATGGCTTGAAAGCCGCTATTGTCGGAGGTCTTGGAGTAGCCTGAACCGTCGAAGCGGATCAGGCCCACGGCTGTGCCTGCCGAGTCACTGGAGGTGATACTGAGGTAGCTGGCCTGGGCCGGCACGCTTTGCACCAGCAGGTCATGTCCGTCGTTGTAGGTGGAGGATGTGACGTCGGTCGAGGTCGGGTCGTACACCCCGGTAGAGGTGCTGTAGCCGGGTCTCGAAACAAACACCTTCCAGCCCGTTGTCCAGTCGGTGCCGGTGTTGGGTACCACAAAGGCGGTCTGGTTGCGCTTCATGGCCTCACCACGCGCGGCATTGATCGAGGCCAGCAGGCCATTTGCGGTCGAGGTCAGCTGCGAGTTGCGCTGGAAGGTCACAAAATTGGGGATGGCCACCACGGCCAACACCACGATGATGGCCATGACCATGATCAACTCGATCAGTGTGAAGCCCCGCGAGCCCTGATGTGGCAAGGCTTTCATGGCCAGCACAGCTTGGGGTTGGTGGATGCGGCGGTGCCGGTGCAGCTCTTGGTGCCGCTGCTGGTGGCCTGAAGGGATCCAACGGCGGTGTCATTGAACTGGGGTGTGGCGGTGATCTGAACGCAATCGGCAATGGTGCTGCCGCTGCAGTTCGCGGCGCTCAACAGGTAGGCCGGGCTGCTGGCGTTGTCGCCAGAGTAGTACTTGAACGGGAATGTGGTGGCTGTGAACGAGGGTGTGCCGCCGCCACAGACACCCGAGGGGTAGGCGCTCGCGCTAGCGCCACTGGTGGTGGATGAGAAGCCCAGGTAGCAGTTGCGCTGGGTCAGGTAGCGTTCCTGCTGCAGCAGCAACTCGGTGATGGCTGTGCGGCCCTGGGCACGCTTGCCCTTGAGCACCGAGTCCTGGTAGGCCCCGAGGGCCACCTTGGCCAGGATGGCCACGATGGCGACGGTGATCATCAACTCGATGAGGGTGAAGCCTTGATTGGCTCGTTTGAACATCATGGTGCTGCCTTCAAGTCCCAGTAATTGTTGATCTGGCGCCAGCTTAGGCGGCCCAGGATGTCGGTGATGACGACCTGGGTTCCGGCCACTGCGGAGCCCGTGGAGCCGCTTTGCAGGCTGGTCTTCGTGGTGGTTCGCGTGCGACGGCCAGTGTTGTCACTGCTCGTGACCGAACTGCCCGAATCGATGTCGATGTAGAGACTGGCCCCCAGCAAACCCACAGTAGAGGCGGTGTAGGTGCCGTTGCCGGTTGCAATGTTCACCACATACTGATTGCCGCTACCCGGTGTGGCGGTACATGAGCCCGTGGCCCCCGCTGCACCTGGAATGATGGTGTTGAAGGTGACCTGGGGGCTCAGGTCCAGGAAGTTGCTGATCATCTTTTCGCCCGAGTCGGGCAGATCGAAGTACCAACCGGATTTGAGTGGCAGCGTGACATTCGAGCCCGTGCTTGAGTCCGTGTTGGTTGCGGTGTCCGTCAAGGGGCGGCCCCAGACGAACGCTGACACCACGATGGTCTTGGTCGTCGTGGTGGTGGTGGTGGTGCCTGTTGTGGTTGTGGTGGTGGTGGTCGTTGGGGTGCCCTGCTGAAGCCGGCTGCGCCCGGTGATCACGCTGGGGGTCGTGCTGGTGAGCGTGGCGCTGTCCGACTGGTTCAGCGTGGTCTTACCGTCGTCATAAACGGCGTAGATCGAATTCTGCGCGGTCGAGGTCTTGTCTCCTGACTCCAGAAATTTGCCGGTCCCAAAGATCACGTAGAAGGTTTGCAGTCCGCCCACCACTGGGCCCGTCACCGCTCTTGGGGCCGAAAAGATGGGCTGGTTGTTGGTACTGGTGGTCGCGTCCTTGGCGATGTACATCGGGTAGGCCGTCGGGGCGGCCGGGTCGCCGCTTTTGGAGAAGAAGGACAGGTTGTCGGCGTTCCAGTTGGCCAGTACCGTTGGATCGAAAGCCGCCCGGGTGGTGCTGACGGCACGGGGCGTGAAATCAAACTTCCAAAGCTTGCCATGCAGGTCGCCGACAAAAATGCGGTTGGCTGCGCCGGCCGCGTCGTACAGGGCTGTGAAATTGGTCACGCCAGGCGCCTTGCTGGCGGCCAGCGTGGTGTCCAAGGGCAACGATACCTTGTAATAGTTGGTGCCTAGTGTCCAGGCGGCACCGGCCGCCTTGTCCAAAGCCAGGAAGAACAGTGCTGGCTTGCCGGTGCTGCTGAAGCGCCCGTTGGCATCGGTGACGTAGTTGTCAACACCGCTGGCTACCACCGCAAACCAGCGGTAGGTGGTGGACGTGGCTCCGGGCGCACTGGTGACCATCTTGAGGATCTGCGGCTGACCCACCACATAACCCAGGTCGTTGTCATCGGTGTTGGTGAACTCCCACATGACCTTGGAGGCCGAGAACGCCGTCGGGTCGGTCACATCCAGGGCAAACACGCCTTGGCCACCAGCGCCGGTGCCCGAGACCAGCACTGACTTCCAGGTACAGGTGGTGGCGCTCAAGGTGTGCGAGGCGCCCACGCAGGCTTCACCTACGGCGGGCAGGCCATCCACATAGCTTTGGTGGTTGTTGGCGTAGCTGGCTCCGGTCAGGGCAGACAGCTTGGTGGCCATCCAGCTCGGTATATAGCCGAACAACTCTGCACCGGTGCTGGCATTGAAGGCATGCAGCATGCCGTCGTTGGCACCAACGTAGACGGCCGCTGTGCGGCTCGCATTGGTGCTGTAGAAGGTACTGTAGCTGTTCTCGGTGTAGCCCGTGGCGGGTTTGCCCGCATACACCACACTGGAGTTGATGATGTCCCCCAGCAGCTTGCTGCGGGTGCGGAAGGTCGTGCCTTCCAGCGACCGGTCGCCCCGCAGGTAATTGAGGCGGCTCTGGCCCAGGGTGTCGGTCGCTGCAGTTGGTGAGGCCTTGTTCAACGCACTCTGAACGGTGGTGCTGATGGAAGTCCATAGAAAATCAGTCGCCGTGGGGTTGGCAGTGGCGCCAGCCACGCCCATGACGATGTTGCGTGAGGTGGCCGGGTTGGCTCGATTGGTCAGCACATCGGCCGCACTCCAGTTGGCATTGGTACCCAGCGTCACCGTCGTGCCACTGACGCTCGGCGGCAAGGCCAGCACGTCACCGGTCCAGTTGCTGGTGTCGAAAGCCCCCTGATAAATCACGCTGCCATTGGTGGCGGTGAGGTATTTGGACTGCAGCGCCACGCCAGCAATGTTGCGTGACGAGTTGGCTGCGCGGCTGAAAATCCCGTTGAAGGCGCTCAACACCCCACGCGCACTGCTTTGCAGGTAATAGGTGCTGGCTTCGCCGGGAGAGGTCAGGTTCTGCCAGACATTGTTGTCGTTGGTGCCGTCTTGCCGCTTGAAGGGGTTGCCCCACGTGTTGTAGGGGTTGCTGCCCACGTTGGAGGCGTCGGTCTCAAAGCCACCGTACTTGGAGGCCATGAAGAACTGGTTGGCGTAGTGGCGGGTGTTGGCGTCGTTCTGAGCACCGTATTCGTTCACGTCAAAGAGGAAGGTCTTGACACGCAGCCCAGGCCGTTGCATTGACGTCGCATTGGTCCAGGTGGTCCCTCGAATGTCATGGGTATGTGCCCAGTAGGCCGAACCCATGATCTGGCTGGTGCTGGTGCCAGATGGAACGCTGTTGTTGGCTCCGTTGGGGTTGCCCGTGTTCCGCGATACACCTTGGCCGTCCGTGTAGGTGGCAGTGGTGACGTTCTTTTCGAAATTCTGCACCGTCGTGCGCCAGCCATTGATGTCGATGATGTTATTGGCCATGTCCGTGCTGGGCAGTCGGTTGCCATCGTGCGTGTTGATATCGCCAATCACCACGATGTTGCTGCGCACGCAGGAGTAGTCGGCCGTGCTGCTGCGGCTCCCGCCATAGGGGTCGGTCCAGGTGGTGAAGACCGGGAAGCCGTCCTTGTAGGTGTCGGTGATGTTGCTGATGGCATCGGCACTGGGGCTCAGCCCCTGCAGGTAGCGCAGCACCTCGTAATGCAACTCGCCCACCGGGTCATAGATCTTGTAGCGCCCGGGCACCGGACCGGTGCGGCCAAATTTGTTGAGGTAGTTGACCACGCCGCTGATGCCCATGGCATTGCTGTCGGGGTTGGCCACAAAAATGCCGGTGGTGGTGTTCCATTCGACGTTGGCGTTGCCGGTGCTGGGCGTGTTGTCGTTGCCGGTTTCGTCAAAGGTCTTGTAGCCCACGTACTTCATAGGCGCACGCAACACCCCACCGTAGCGACCGCCGGTGTTGTAACTGGCGGTCTGGTCCATCAAGTAGCCGAAGGCGGCCAGTCGCAGTTGGTCGCTGTACTTCTGGATCACGCCTGTGGGTTTGTAGTTGCCGCTGGGGTAGAGCGAGCACAGGCCGTAATCGCGTACGTCGGCCAGGGCGCCGCTGCTTTTGTTACAAACCTGGACCCGCGAGAAGAAATAGCCATCGCTGTTCATGCCCCCGGTCGGCTGGGGCGCAGTCCACGTACCCGAGTAGGCGCGGTAATAGCACTTTTTGGCTGTACCTGGAATGGGGTCACCAAAGGTTCCGTTGCTGCAACTGACGTTGTTTCTCCGACCCTGATAGGGAAGCACAGACCAGGATTGGCCGGCACCGTACCAGATCTCATAGTTGCCATTGACGGTGCAGGTCCCTCCCTCATTGACGCAAAAAGTGGCATCCGATGGCAGCGTCAAAACTGCAGCGCCAAGGGTGTAACTGCTAGGGCCACTGCCACAATCACCCGTTGCAGAGGTGCCGAAATAGATGCGGTTGAGCGTGTTGGCCACATAAATGTCGCTGCCATTGGCGGCGGTGATCATGGCCGTGGGCACGGCCCCCCAATAGGTGCCTGCTCCGCCACCATCTTTGCTGAGTTGCTTGGCTGGAAAGTTGCTGCTGTTCCACATGCAGATCGGGTCGCCATTGGGGATCAGGGCGCGCTGCAGAATGGTCAGACCGTCCTGGTCGATGTAGCGGTCGCCGCCCGACAGGGCCAGGCGCAGCATGTCGATGGCCGAGCTGCTGGCCCAGTTCAGAAAGTTGCCGCTGAAGGCGTTGCTGCATTTGCGGCTGGTGGCGGCACCGCTGCGATCGAAGCGCTTGTAGTCGCTGGCGCTGAGGCCAGTGGTCGGCGTTTCAGTGGGGCTGTCGTTGTAGGTGTAGCACGACTCTGCGTCGTAATAACCCAGGTACTCGGTGGCGTTGGAATAGGTGTTGTCGCTGCTCCCGCCAGGGGTGTATTGGGCGCCTACGGTGGGGTATTCCACCGAAAGCGCCAGCGCCAAGCTGGGCTTGTCGATGGGGGTGGTGGCATACAGTGGGTTGGAAGACAGCAAGATGGCCGGGTAATTGGGCGCTGTGCTTTGGCCATGCACCAGCCAAGACAGCCCCAAGCCCGTCAGCAGCAGTGCCAGTGTCACAGTCGCAAAAACGGAACGTTGGCTCAAGGCAAGGCGCGATCGTTGAAGCCACGAGAGATGAGGGGTAGGGGCGTTCATGGAGTTGCCTTCTCAATCGCGGTAAATCATTTGCATCACGGTCTGGATGTCTTGGCGCGGGCCGAAGCCCATGGCCGTCACGCGGTACACATAACGGGATTCGACGATGCCTTTGGTCTGCACTTCGGCAGGGTCCTTGATGGCTTCGATCACATAACGGGGCGCCTGGTAGGACTTCAGGCCACCACCCGTCGGATAGGTGTTGGCGCCCCTGTTGGAGAAATCGCCCCAACCGACCGTTTTGGGTGTGCTGGTGCTTAAAAAGTCGACGCTTAACCAGGCCGGCTTGCCGGTCGGGTTTTCTGCACACAGTCCCCGGTTGGTGGACGAACTTCCACAGTTGAGCACAAAGGCACTGGCGTCAGTGGTCGGTGCGAAGGTGCTGCGCCTTGATCCTGTGCCCATGCCGTTCGGGTCAATGTCCAGTTCGGCATCCATCAGGGCTGCTTCGGCGGCCTGCCAGGCAATCTGCTGATCCCGGTCGTTGCGAGCACTTCGTTCGCCCATGGTGGCGATCTGGATGCTGCCCACGCCCAGCAAGGACACCACAATCAGCAGAATCAGCACCACTATCAGCGATGCGCCCTTCTGGGCGCAAGCTGTTGAGGCATTGCGGGTGGAAGAGGCCATGGCCATGTCAGCTTCCCTGGTCATTGCGCAAGTGGATGGTGAAGGTCACGGCGCGGCGGAAACGGGTATCGGTGAAGGTGTTCTCGCTGGCCGTTGTGCCTGGATCGTCAGTGCTGGCGAAGGCGCTGCCATCCGCAGCGGTGCTGCTGGACTTACCCACGCCGAAAGGGAGAAAGGTCGCCGAGGTGACATCAGGGGACTGCCCCGGAGGGCTGCGCAGCACCAGACCAATGCGCACGCTACGCACTCGGCGCCAGTTGAAGTAGCTGGCCGCGAGGTTGCTCACAGTCAACTGGTCGGCTCGCAAATAGCGATCCGGCAAATTGGGGGCTGTCGAGGGAGATGTTGTGCTCGTGTTGCCTGGCGCAATGCCGTCCACACCATAGAGCACCTGGAAATTCTCCACTCCGCGCACCAGGGTGGTCTGCGTCACGGTGCTGCTGTTGACCGGGATGGAACTGCACATGAGGCTGGGCTCGCCGTCCGAGTCGGTGCCGACATGCAGGATGCTGATGGCGCGGTCGTCTCGGTTGGTGGGCAGCGTGGTCAGACTTTCACCATTGCAGTTGATCATGCTGCCATCTGCCGCCGTTGCGGTCGATGAGTTCGAACTGGGCTGAAAGCGCAGCACCAGGATGTCGCTGCCATAGCCAGTGGCGCCGGATGTCCAGGCGGTACCTGCATCCCAGGCGTCGGTGCTGACCCGGCTGCGGTTGTTGAGCCCATAGATGGCGGGGGGCGGGTTGCTGACCAGGCCAGCGACATTGGTGGGTCGCGGGGTGGTGGCGTAGCTGAGATCCTTGAAGCCCGTCTGCACCACGAGGCGCTGCAGCAGGTCTGAGACAAAGCGACCGTTCTCTCGCAGCTGAGCTGCCGAATCATTGACCGTGAAGCCTTGACGGGCGATATTCAGGGCCGCCAGCGCGGCGAGGGCCACGACCATGCTGACGGCCAGGGCCACCATCAGTTCGACCAGGGTCACGCCTCGAACCCGCTGCCGTTGTGTGGGAGTCAGATCAAGAGGCATCAGGTGTTTCCTGCTGTGACAGGGATCATGATGATGGGGCGCGTGCTGGCTTGCACCGTGACCGCTGAACCCGTGTCACTGCGGTCGGTGCTGGTCTGGGGCCAGGCGAGCTTGATATAGGCCACAAAGTCGGTACCCGTGCCATTGCAGCCCCACTGCGGCAGGTTGTTGCTGTCATAGGGGGCGTTGTCAAAGCAGATTTGCACCTTGGCGCCGGGCAGCTCTGTTTGCACGCGGTAAAGCCACTCGGTCATTTCGGCATTGGCAATGGCGGTCGCGCTGGTGCAGCCCGTGCTGGTGTTGCTGACGCTGAGGCAGTAACTCGCCGTTGGCGCCGTCAAGGTACCGCTGAGGTCGACGAAATAGGGGTTGTTGGTGGTCAGCAGGGCCTGATTCTTGTTGCCCCGCATCATTTCTGCCATTTCACGGGCCAAGCCCGCGGCGGTGGAAGCCAGCCGCGCCTGCCGATTGGCCTGCAGCGAAAACGACTGCATGCCCACCATGCCCAACATGCCGAAGGACAGTACAAAAATGGCGACCAGCACTTCCAGCAAGGAAAAGCCTCGCTGCGCGCGACCGTCGGCACATCGGACGCGAGTGAGCTGGCGCGGGCTTGGGTTCAGGGGCGGGGGCATGGCTTGTAACTGGATTGATCAATGGATTACCACCGATACTAAATTTAACATTGCGCCCGCGAATGGTTCAGATCTGGTGAATTTAAGTGATGATTGGCAAATATTGAACGATGAGCGGCTGTTTGAGCCGCTCGTCTGCTTCCTCATGACCATTTGTCGGCTCCATGGCAAGGACCCGGCAAGGACCCGGCGGGGCCCGAACAGGGCCAAAGGATTTGTGCTGGCAAGCTCTCGGCGGCGGGCCGCGTTTCCTACAATGGCCGGATGTTTGTTCACCTGCGCCTGCACTCCGAGTTTTCCGTGGTCGACGGAACCACCCGCATCGATGAAGTCGTCAAGCTGGCGGCCAAGGATGTCCAGCCTGCCCTGGCTCTGACCGATTTCAACAACCTGTTTGGCGCGATCAAGCTGTACAAAGAGGCCCGTGGCAAGGGCGTCAAGCCCATCATCGGGGCCGAAATCGTGCTGGAAGGCACGCCGCAGGCACCCACCCTGGTGTCGCGCATGCTGCTGCTGGTGCAGAACCGCCAGGGCTACCTGAACCTGTGCGAATTGCTGGCTCGGGGCTGGACGCGCAATGTGCACAACGCCCAGGCGGTGTGCACCCGGGCCTGGCTGGCCGAGCTCAACGAGGGTCTGATCGCCTTGTCGGGCGCCCATTCGGGCGCCGTGGGCCAGGCGTTGCTGCGTGGCGACGAGGGCGCGGCGGCCGACTTGGCTTTGCAGATGGCCAGCGTGTTCCCGCACCGCTTCTATATGGAGGTTCAGCGCGCCGGCCGGGCCGAGGACGAGGCCCATGTGGTGGCCGCAGTCAAGCTGGCCGCACGCCTCAAGCTGCCGGTGGTGGCCACCCACCCGGTGCAGTTCACCGGGCCGGACGACTTCGAGGCCCATGAGGCGCGGGTCTGTATTTCAGAGGGTGAAATTCTGGCCAACCCGCGGCGGGTGCGCAGGTTCACCCGCGAGCAGTATTTCAAGAACTCCGAGCAGATGGCGGCGCTGTTTGCCGATCTGCCTTCGGCGCTGCGCAACACGGTCGAGATCGCACGCCGCTGCAGCCTGTCGCTGGTGCTGGGCAAGCCGCAGCTGCCCGATTTCCCCACGCCCAACGGCATGCCGATCGCCGAGTACTTCCGCTTTGCCTCGCACGAGGGGCTGGAAGAACGCTTGAAACTGCTGTTTCCAAAAGCCGAGGAGCGCGACGCGCAGCGGCCACGCTATGTGGAGCGGCTGGAGTTCGAGCTCAACACCATCCTGAAGATGGGCTTTCCGGGCTACTTCCTGATCGTGGGCGACTTCATCCAGTGGGCCAAGACCCACGGTTGCCCGGTGGGCCCGGGCCGGGGCTCGGGGGCCGGCTCGCTGGTGGCCTATGCGCTGAAGATCACCGACCTGGACCCGCTGCAATACAACCTGCTGTTCGAACGTTTTCTGAACCCCGAGCGGGTGTCGATGCCTGACTTTGACATCGACTTCTGCCAGGGCAACCGCGACCGCGTGATCGATTACGTGAAGGACAAGTACGGCAAGGACGCCGTGAGCCAGATCGCCACCTTCGGCACCATGGCGGCCAAGGCGGCCATCCGCGACGTGGGGCGCGTGATGGACATGAGCTACACCTTCTGCGATGGCATCTCCAAGCTGGTGCCCAACAAGCCGGGCATGTCCTACACCCTGCAGTACCCGCCCAACCCCAAGAAAGAGGGCGACAAGAACAACTACGCCATCGAACTGGAGCCGGTGCTGGCCGAGCGCATCCAGAAGGAAGAAGACGTCAAGACCGTCATCGAGATGGCGCAAAAGCTCGAAGGCATGACCCGAAACATCGGCATGCACGCCGGGGGGGTGCTGATCGCGCCGGGCAAGCTGACCGATTTCTGCGCCCTGTACCAGCAGCCGGGCAGCGAGTCGGCCGTGAGCCAGTACGACAAGGACGACGTGGAGGCCATCGGCCTGGTGAAGTTCGACTTCTTGGGTCTGGCCACGCTGACCATCCTGGAGATCGCGCGCGAATTCATCATGAAGCGCCACAAGGGCCAGGAGAACTTCAACTTCGAGACCATCCCGCTCGACGATCTGCCCACCTACCGCCTGTTCCAGGAGGGCAAGACCGAGGCGGTGTTCCAGTTTGAAAGCCGCGGCATGCAGGGCATGCTGAAAGACGCCAAGCCTTCGCGCCTGGAAGACCTGATCGCGCTCAATGCGCTGTACCGCCCGGGCCCGATGGACCTGATCCCCAGCTTTGTGGCCCGCAAACACGGGCGCGAAGAGGTGGAGTACCCGCACCCGCTGGTGGAGGCGGTGCTGGCGGAAACCTACGGGATCATGGTGTACCAGGAGCAGGTGATGCAGACCGCCCAGGTGCTGGGCGGCTACTCGCTGGGCGGCGCCGACTTGTTGCGCCGCGCCATGGGAAAGAAGAAGGCCGAGGAAATGGCCGAGCATCGCCAGATCTTCCGGGCCGGCGCGGCCAAGAATGGGCTGGACGAGAAGAAGGCCGACGAAGTCTTCGACTTGATGGAGAAGTTTGCGGGCTATGGCTTCAACAAGTCGCACGCGGCCGCGTACTCGCTGCTGGCCTACCACACGGCCTGGCTCAAGGTGCATTTCACCGCCGAGTTCTTCTGCGCCAACATGACCGTCGAAATGGACGACACCGACAAGCTCAAGGTGTTGTACGAAGACGGCGTGAAGATGGGCATGAGCTTTGAGCCGCCCGATGTGAACCGGGGTCGCTACCGCTTCGAGCCGGTCACCAACACCGTGATCCGCTACGGCTTGGGCGCCGTCAAGGGCACGGGCCAGTCGGCCATCGAGGCCGTGGTGGCCGCGCGCGAAGAGGGCGGCCCCTTCAAGAGCCTGTTCGACTTTGCCCTGCGGGTGGACCGCAAGGCCATCAACAAGCGCACCGTCGAGGCGCTGATCAAGGCCGGGGCCTTTGATGCCATCGAGCCCAACCGGGCCGCGCTGGTCGCCTCGATTGACCGGGCCTTCGAATTTGCCGCCGCCACGGCGGCCAATGCCAACCAGGGCGGCCTGTTCGACATGTTCGGCGACGACGCCCATGGCTCCAGCACGCAAGAGCCCGGTCTGGTCGAAACCCTGCCCTGGGGCATCAAGGAGCGGCTCACCTACGAGAAGACGGCGGTGGGCTTTTACCTGTCGGGCCACCTGTTCGACGAGGTGGCCACCGAGGTGCGGCGCTTTGTGCGGCGCCAGATCGATGAATTGGCCGACAGCCGCGACCCCCAGATGGTGGCCGGCATCGTGAGCGATCTGCGGGTCATCAACGGCCAGCGCGGCAAGCTGGCCATCTTCAAGCTCGACGACAAGAGCCGCACCATCGAGGCCACCGCCGACGAAGCCCTGATCAACGCCAACAAGAACCTGCTCAAGGACGACGAGATGATCATCGTCAGTGCCAAGTGCCAGCCTGACCGGTTCTCGGGCGGGCTGCGCCTGCAGGTGGTGCAGGTCTGGGACCTGGCCTCGGCGCGCTGCCGCTTTGGCAAGCACCTGCAGGTGGTGGTCAACGGGCGTGCGCCCGACATTGCCCGCCTGCTGCGCGAGCACCCGCCACGCCTGGAAGAGTCCGAATCCGGCACCCTGGAGCGCGGCATGGACATCCGTCTGCAGGTGTTGCGCGAAAAGGACGGCATGGCCGTGTCGGCCGAGCTGCACCTGGGCGAAGGGGCGCGATTCTTCCCCAGCGATGCCGCCCTGGCGGGTTGGACGGCCCAGGCCCATGAGGGCCAGGCCCGCATCGTTTACGACTGAACGGCCAGAGATCCCCGTTGAACGGCCTTTGAAAAGGGCATTTTTTTCATTTTGTGAAAATTTAGGCCTTGAAATGTCCGCTCGTGGGGGCCAATTGCCCTTTGAGCCCACGGGCCCCCGAGACCGTCATTAGAATGAAATTCATGGCAACGAAATCACCTTCCAAACCCGCTGCACCCAAGCTGGCGCCGCCGGAGCATGGCGGCGGCGATTCCGTGGTGCTCGAACGCTTGACGCAAAAGGTCAAGCCGCCGCAGATGTACCAGGTGGTCATGCTGAACGACGACTACACCCCGATGGAGTTCGTGGTCCTCGTGATCCAGGAGTTTTTCAACAAGGACCGCGAAAGCGCGACCCAGATCATGCTGAAGATCCATCTCGATGGAAAAGGCGTCTGTGGCGTGTACTCGCGGGACGTGGCCGCCACCAAGGTGGATCAGGTCATGGATGCGGCTCACAAGGCCGGGCATCCGCTGCAATGTGTCAGTGAGCCTGTTGAATAAATGGCTTTCGATCCGATTTAAAGTTCAACCACTTAAAGCAAGGCAAAAGGAATTCACATGATTGCCCAGGAATTGGAAGTCAGTCTGCACATGGCCTTTGTTGAGGCCCGCCAGCAGCGCCACGAGTTCATCACCGTGGAGCACCTGCTGCTCGCCTTGCTCGACAACCCCAGCGCCGCCGAGGTGCTGCGGGCCTGCTCAGCCAACATCGACGATCTGCGCAAGTCCTTGACCAACTTCATCAAGGACAACACCCCCCAGGTGGCCGGCACCGACGAGGTGGACACCCAGCCCACGCTGGGCTTCCAGCGCGTCATCCAGCGCGCCATCATGCACGTGCAGTCCACGGGCAATGGCAAGAAGGAAGTGACCGGTGCCAACGTGCTGGTCGCGATCTTCGGCGAGAAGGATTCGCATGCCGTTTACTACCTGCACCAGCAGGGCGTGACCCGTCTGGACGTGGTGAACTTCATTGCCCACGGCATCAAGAAGGGCGAGCCGCCGGAACCCGTCAAGGGCAACGACCAGCCCCAGGCCGAGCAGGAAGAGGGCGGTGAACGCAACGAGAAGGCCTCGCCGCTCGAGCAGTTCACGCAAAACCTCAACCAGCAGGCCAAGGAAGGCAAGATCGATCCACTGATCGGGCGTGAGTACGAGGTCGAGCGCGTGATCCAGATCCTGTGCCGCCGCCGCAAGAACAACCCGCTGCTGGTGGGTGAAGCCGGCGTGGGCAAGACTGCCATCGCCGAGGGCCTGGCCTGGCGCATCACCCAGGGTGATGTGCCCGAGATCCTGGCTGAGGCCATCGTCTACTCGCTCGACATGGGCGCCTTGCTGGCCGGCACCAAGTACCGCGGCGACTTCGAGCAACGCCTCAAGGGTGTGCTCAAGACGCTCAAGGAAAAGCCCAACGCCATCCTGTTCATCGACGAAATCCACACCCTGATCGGTGCGGGTGCGGCCTCGGGCGGCACGCTGGATGCGTCCAACCTGCTCAAGCCAGCGCTGTCCAGCGGCCAGCTCAAGTGCATCGGCGCTACCACCTTCACCGAGTACCGCGGCATCTTCGAAAAAGACGCTGCCCTGTCGCGCCGCTTCCAGAAGGTCGATGTGGTCGAGCCCACCGTGGACCAGACCATCGAGATCCTCAAGGGCCTGAAGTCGCGTTTTGAAGAGCACCACAGCGTCAAGTACGCTGCGGCCGCCCTGCAAGCCGCCGCCGAGCTGAGCGCCAAGTACATCAACGACCGCCATCTGCCCGACAAGGCCATCGATGTTATCGACGAAGCCGGCGCTGCCCAGCGCATCCTGGCCCCGTCCAAGCGCAAGAAGACCATCGGCAAGACCGAGGTCGAAGAAATCGTGGCCAAGATCGCCCGCATCCCGCCCGCCAACGTCTCCAATGACGACCGCGGCAAGCTGCAGACGCTGGAGCGTGACCTCAAGAGCGTGGTGTTCGGTCAGGACAAGGCGCTGGAAGTGCTGGCCTCTGCGGTCAAGATGGCCCGTTCGGGCCTGGGCAAGGGCGACAAGCCGATTGGCGCCTTCCTGTTCAGCGGCCCCACCGGCGTCGGCAAGACCGAAGCCGCCAAGCAGCTGGCCTACATCATGGGCATCGACCTGATCCGCTTCGACATGTCGGAGTACATGGAGCGCCATGCCGTGAGCCGCCTGATCGGCGCGCCCCCGGGCTATGTGGGTTTTGACCAGGGCGGCCTGCTGACCGAAGCCATCACCAAGAAGCCGCACGCGGTGCTGCTGCTCGACGAAATCGAGAAGGCGCACCCGGACATCTTCAACGTGCTGCTGCAGGTGATGGACCACGGCACCTTGACCGACAACAACGGGCGCAAGGCCGACTTCCGCAACGTGATCCTCATCATGACCACGAACGCGGGCGCCGAGACCATGAACAAGGCCACCATCGGCTTCACCAACCCGCGTGAGGCGGGCGACGAGATGGCTGACATCAAGCGCCTGTTCACACCCGAGTTCCGCAACCGCCTGGATGCCATCGTCGGCTTCAAGGCCCTGGACGAGCAGGTCATCCTGCGCGTGGTCGACAAGTTCCTGCTGCAGCTCGAGACCCAGCTGGCCGAGAAGAAGGTCGAGGTCACCTTCACCGACAAGCTGCGCAAGTACCTGGCCAAGAAGGGCTTCGATCCGCTGATGGGCGCCCGCCCGATGCAGCGCCTGATCCAGGACACCATCCGCCGTGCGCTGGCCGACGAACTGCTATTCGGACGCTTGACCGACGGTGGCCGCCTGACGGTCGATCTCGACGACAACGCCGAGAAGCCCGACGTGGTGCTGGACATCCAGCCCCTGCCCAAGAAGGAGCGTGCCCCCAAGGCCGAACCGACTGAGCCGGAAGAGGCCGCCGCAGCCGACTGAGCTGCCCCGGTCATCCGAGGCTGATCTCAAGAGCTGACCCAGGAGCGATCCGGGTCAGCTTTTTTGCTTTTTGCAGGCTTGGAATGAACAGTTGGCGTTGATGTTGGCGGCTGGGCCTGTGAGCATCAAACAACTTTGCCGCTGGCAGCCGGATGGGCTGCCGGCGGTGTTTGATCCTCTCTTTTGCAAAGGAGTCGCGATGTCATCCCGCCCCATGTCTTTGAATTCAGAGGCCAGCCCGGTGCAGCCACGGCGGCGCTATGTCAAGTGGGCCGACACCATTCGCCTGTTGGCTGGTGTGGGCGTGATCGGCTCCAGTGCGGTGGGTTTGCTGGCCTATGGGGGGCTTCAATTGCCCGCAGGCTCGGATGCGGTCGGGGCCGTGGTGCTGATGTTGGTGGCCCTGGTGTTCGTGGTGCGTCGATGAGTCCGCCTGACGGCAACCCCATCGACATCTTGTGCATCGTCATGGCCTTGTTGGCCACCCTGGTCCGTCTCTTGCGAATGCTCGGCGCCCGCAATGATCGCGAGCTCACCCTGGATGTGGCGCGTCTGATCACCGATGCCTCTTGCGCAGCCACCATTCCGCCGTTGTTGTGGATGATCGGTGCTGTCGCCTGGAAGGCCTTGCTACCCATGTTGTTGGCGTCGAGCACGGTTTCTCTGGGCCTGGCCGGACTGGCCTCTCTGGTGTTCGCCGTGCGCGAGTTGTTGCGATAAGCGCATGGCATCGCGTCCGGTCACGTTCTAGAAACCTCCATCGACAGCATTCCCCGGCTGTCGGGACAGTCTCCCCAACGATGTATCGGCGCGTAATTGCTGAAATCTGTCAGATCGTTGCGGCTCACGAACTACTTTAATAACAAGCACTTAACTGCGCTTGGTGCATGTTCCCACCAGGCTTTGTAGCGGCTGCTAACGCCCGGATACGTCTCTGTCGGTGCTGTGCCACCCTGACTCCTAGACTGCCCGCTTTTCAGGCCCGCGCCCAGGGCGCCTTGGCCTGGACCTTCGGGGTGCCTTGCTCATGCGGCGCCATGGGTGCCTCTTGCGGGTGATGTCGGCTGGGCTGTTCATGCATTGGTTTTTCTCTCTCCTGGCGGTGTGCCGTCGCATCGTGGCGGTCTGCCACACGGGTGGCTTGGGCCGCCTGGCTCTGGGCCTGCTTTGCTGTCAGTCTGCGCTGGCCTGGGCGGGGGCGGCCGGTGTGTCTTACCAGCTCTACCTGGACAGCGACGGCCAGCAGCAAGGGGGCTGCACAGCGGCCGCTTCAGTCCCAGGGGGCCTTGCCGCAGGGTTTGAGTTCCGCCTGCAAGTGGATCTGGATGCGCAGGGCGAGCCTCTGCCAGCGCGGTGGAGCGTCTGTCAGGGCGGTGCCTTTGTCGAAGCGGCCCCTTCGTCCCCCATTGAAGTGCTGGCCAGCAGCACCCTGTCCGGGCCGGCTGGGCTGGAGGATGTGCTGGATCTGGCTGTGCCCTGGGCCCTGTTGGGTGATGCCAAGGCGGTCCGTGTGCTGGTGGGTGCCGGGGCGGATGTGCTCGAAGCCGGGGCCGGCAGCGGCGGTCCGATCTGGCTGGCCCGGTCTGAGGCGAGCGGATTGCCGACCCCCGGGGCGGGGGCCGTGCAGGCCGTGCCCGCGCTGCAGCCGGCCCTGCGGTGGGTTTTGATGATCGCCCTGGCCGGTGCCGCTGGGTGGGGCTGGCGTCGCGGTGGGCGGTCCGTTTGGGCTGTGTGCGGCTTGGGCCTTTTGCTGGTGGCGACGCCCTGGCAAGGCCGTGCCTGGGCCGAGATGCCGGCAGAGCTGCCTGTGGTAAGCGTGGATGCCGCAGGCGATGTTCCCGCTGGCAGCCCCGACCTGCTGAGTCTGCAGGCCCAAACCCGCCAGGACACGCTGTTCCTGCGTCTGCGCTCCCGCGGCAACAACCATGCGCCGCTCTGGCAGTCGGCGCTGCCCCCACTGCAAACCCTGGTGGCAGGGCAGTCAGCCCCGCTGAACCTGCAGGCCCACGACCCCGACGGCGATACCTTGCGCTGGCAATGGCTAGTGCCGGTGCCGGCAGGGCTGAGCCTGGTGCCCGACGCACAGACCGTCTTGGGCGTTTCGGGCGCCACCGTGACCGCCCGCTTCGAGCAGCCCGGCCGCTACAGTGCAGAGGTGCAAGTGCTGGACGCCGCTGGCGCGCAGGCCCGTGCCGTGCTGGCCTGGGAGGTGACCCCGGCGCCTGTGGAGCCTGATCCCGATGCGGGCCGCTGTGGCGTGCTGGGCGGCGGTGGCCTGAGCACCGGTGGGGTGGACCGGGCCGGCCTGAGCTATGTCACAGCCACCGACTACGCCACGCTCAAGCGTCACCTGGATCGGCTGGAGCCCTTGATCTACGTGCCCGCCGGGGTCACCATCGACATTCCCAACCGCAAGTACGCCGTGGTGCTGCACCGGGGGCAGACCTTGTTTGGTGATCGTGGGCAAGACGGGCAGCCTGGGGCCTTGCTGCGCGTGGCCTATGAAGACGAGCAGCCCCATGAGTGGGCGGTGTTCAGCCTGGACACCGGCTCCCGCATCAGTGGTTTGCGCATCGAGGGCCCCTACCAGGCGGCCAACACGGCCAACAACACCATCGGCCTGCAACTGGCGGTCGATGCCCTGGGCATCGAAGTCGACAACTCCGAGATCTATGGTTGGCCCTGGGCCGCGGTGTCGGTCAAGGCCTCGCGCCAGGCGCGCATCCACCACAACCACATCCACCACAACATCAAATCCGGCCTGGGCTATGGCGTGGTGGTGCAAAACGGGCGCACCTCGGCCGACATCGCCTGCAATGTGTTCCATTTCAACCGCCACGCCGTCGCGGGCTCGGGTCAGACCGGCGAGCGCTATGAGGTGCACCACAACCTGGTGCGGCCCGGCGGCGGGCGCGATGCCTACCACCAGGTCGACATGCACGCCTACCCCAACACCACGCGGGCGGGGGCTTTTCTGGATATCCATGACAACTGGTTCGACTACGGCCAATACGGCACCATGAGTCGGGTGGTGATCGGCATCCGCGGCATCCCCACGGATGGGCCGCCGGTGATCTACGGCAACTTCTTCAACCAGCCCTACCATGTCAGCTCGACCCAGGACAGCATCTCGCTGACCCTGAACCCCACGCCCACCGAGGCCGATCTGCTGCGCGACAACCGCTTCAAAGTGGGTTTCTCCTACCGGCGTGAGGGCGACAAGTGCGTGCTGGGCTGGCTGGGCCAGCGGCAGACCGTGTCCTGCAGCAGTGTCGACCTGCCCCCTTGAGGCGGGAGGCCCTGCGCAGCAAGGATAATGGGCGCCCATGTCGCACACCTTCCTCTGGCACGATTACGAAACCTTTGGCGCCAACACCCGGCGTGACCGCCCGGCGCAGTTCGCGGCCATCCGCACCGATGCCGAGCTCAATGAGATCGGCGCGCCGCTGATGCTGTATTGCCAGCCGGCGCCCGACTACCTGCCCGACCCGCAGTCCTGCCTGATCACCGGCATCACCCCTCAGCTGTGCCTCGAAAAAGGCCTGCCCGAACACCAGTTCGCCGCCCAGATCGAGGCCGCGTTCTCCGAGCCCGGCACCGTGGGCGTGGGCTACAACACCATCCGTTTTGACGATGAGATCACGCGCTTCATGTTCTGGCGCAACCTGATCGACCCCTATGCGCGCGAGTGGCAGAACGGCTGCGGCCGCTGGGATCTGCTGGACGTGGTGCGCATGGCCTACGCGCTGCGGCCCGAGGGCATCGTCTGGCCCACCAAGGAAGACGGCAGCCAGAGCTTCAAGCTGGAGCACCTGAGCGCCGCCAACGGCTTGTTGCATGAAGCCGCCCACGATGCCTTGTCGGACGTGCGTGCCACCATCGCGCTGGCTCGGCTGATCCGCGACAAGCAGCCCCGCCTGTTCGACTTCTGCTTCAGCCTGCACAAGAAAGACCGCGTGGCCACTGAACTGGGCCTGCCCACCTCGCCCCAGCACGCCAAGCCGTTTTTGCATGTGTCGGGCATGTTCCCGGCCGATCGCGGCTGCCTGGCCGTGATGTGGCCCCTGGCCACCCATCCCACCAACAAGAACGAGCTGCTGGCCTGGGACCTGTCGCAAGACCCCAGCGAGCTGGCCTCGCTCGATGCCGCCACCGCCCGGCAGCGCCTGTTCAGCAAGCGCGACGAGTTGCCCGAGGGCGTGCAGCGCCTGCCCGTCAAATCGGTTCACCTGAACAAGTCGCCCATGGTGGTCGGTCAGCTCAAGACGTTGCGGCCCGAGATGGCCCAGCGCTGGGGCATCGACCTGGAGCAGGCCAGGCGCCATGCCGAAAAGGCCCTGGCGCTGCCCGACCTCAGCGAGCTTTGGAAGGCCGTGTTCAACCGGCCTGCCGATGACCAACCCACCGATGTGGACCAGGATCTGTACGGCGGCTTCATCGGCCCGGGCGACCGCCGTCGCCTGAACCAGCTGCGCGCCCAGTCGCCCGAGGAACTGGCCACCAGCCGCACCGGTTTTGACGACCCGCGCCTGGGTGAGTTGCTGTTCCGCTACCGTGCGCGCAACTTCCCGGCCACCCTGGCCCCGGCCGAAGCCCAGCGCTGGGAGCAACTGCGCACCGCCCGCCTGTTTGAAGGCGAGGGCGGGGCGCGCACCCTGGAACAGCTGTTTGCCGAGATCGATTCGCTCTCCGAGACGGCAGATGAGCGGGGTGAGGCCATCCTGGGCGCCTTGTACGATTACGCCGAACACATTGCCCCCGAGTTCTAAGGGCACCCCCGTTTTTACTGTTTTCCGAACCCTGCCATGACCGACACCCACACCAACGGCTTCACCACCCAGATCGTCCACGCCGACCGCCGCGGCAACGTGGAACATGGTGGCGTGCACAAGCCCGTGCACAACTCGGTGCAATACGGCTTCGAGCGCGTCGAAGACCTGATTGCCGTGTTCCAGGGCACCGCCAAGGGCGGCTTCAACTACGCGCGCCAGGGCACGCCCACCACGGCCGCGCTGGAGGCCAAGCTCACCCAGATGGAGCAGGGCCTGGGCAGCATCAGCTTCTCCACCGGCATGGCGGCCATCTGCGCCGTGTTCCTGACCCTGCTCAAGGCGGGCGACCACCTGGTGGCCAGCCGTTTCGTGTTCGGCAACACCAACAGCATCTTCGGCACCCTGGCCGACCTGGGCATCCAGGTGAGCACGGTGGACGCCACCGACGCCGCCCAGGTGGCTGCGGCCGTGCGGCCCAACACCCGCATGGTGTTTGTCGAGACCATTGCCAACCCCGGCACCCAGGTGGCCGATCTGGCCGGCATCGGCCAGCTGTGTCGCGACAAGGGGCTGCTCTACGTGGTCGACAACACCGTGGCCTCGCCCTACCTGTTCAAGCCGCGCAGCGTGGGCGCTGGTCTGGTGATCCACTCGCTGACCAAGAGCATCGGCGGCCATGGCAACGCGCTCGGCGGCTCGGTCACCGACACCGGCCTGTTCGACTGGGCCGGCTATCCCAATATCTTTGCCTCCTACCGCAAGGGCGACGCCAAGGGCTGGGGCCTGCAACAGATCCGCAAGAAGGGCTTGCGCGACATGGGTGGCACGCTGTCTTCGCATGCGGCCAACCAGCTGGCCACCGGCGCCGAGACCTTGGCACTGCGCATGGGCCGCACCAGCGCCACCGCCCTGGCCCTGGCGCAGTGGCTGGAGCAGCACCCTGCGGTGGCCCGTGTGCTGTACCCCGGCCTGCCGTCGCACCCGCAGTACGAGCGCGCGCGTGAGCATTTCAAGGCCGGCTCCTGGCTGCTGTCGTTTGAGCTGAAGAACGCCGACGACTGCCTGGGCCTGTGCAACCGCCTGCAGCTGCCCATCAAGGCCACCGGCCTGGCCGACACCCGCACCCTGATCATCCCCGTGGCCCACACCATCTTCTGGGAGGCCGGCGCCGAGGTGCGCGCCGGCATGGGCATTGCCGACAGCATGATCCGCCTGTCGGTCGGGCTGGAAGAGGCCGACGACCTGATCGCCGACTTTGCCCAGGCGCTGGGCTGAGTCTTCAGGCAGGCCGGCTGAGGCCCCGGCTCAGCTTCGGAAGGCCGTGCTGTCGGGGCGGCCTGGCAGGTGCAAGGTGCTGACCGCCGGCTGCGATTGCGCAATGCATTTCCCACGGCGGTAGACGCGCAAGCGGGGCGGGCGCAGGCGCAGCGCCTCGATTGGGTCGCGGGCGTCGAGCAGCACAAAGTCAGCGTGGCAGCCGGGGGCGATGCCGTAGCCGTCCAGGTGCAGCAGGCGTGCTGGCGCCGTGGTCACGGCCTCGTAGCACTGGCGCATGGCGGCCTGGCTGGTCATCTGAGCCACGTGCAGGCCCATGCTGGCCACCTCCAGCATGTCGCCCGAGCCCAGGCTGTACCAGGGGTCCATCACGCAGTCGTGGCCAAAGGCCACGGTCAGGCCGGCGGCCAGCTGCTCAGGCACGCGGGTCATGCCACGGCGCTTGGGGTAGCTGTCGTGGCGGCCCTGCAGGGTGATGTTGATCAACGGGTTGGCCACCACGCCCAGCTGGGCTTCGGCCATCAGGGCCAGCAGCTTGCTGACGTAGTAGTTGTCCATGCTGTGCATGGAGGTCAGGTGCGAACCGGTGACCCGGCCGTGCAGCCCCAGGCGGTGGGTTTCCGCGGCCAGGGTTTCCACATGGCGCGACAGCGGGTCGTCGGACTCGTCGCAGTGCATGTCCACCAGCAGGCCGCGGTCGGCCGCCAGTTCGCACAGCAGTTTCACGCTGTCGGCGCCGTGCGCCATGGTGCGCTCGAAGTGCGGAATGCCGCCCACCACCTCCACCCCCAGGTCCAGGGCGCGCTTCAGGTTGTGGAGGGCGTTGGGCGAGCGCAGCACCCCGTCCTGCGGAAAGGCCACCAGCTGCAGGTCGAGGTAGGGCGCCACGGTCTTCTTGACCTCCAGCAGGGCCTGCACCGCCAGCAGGCGGTCATCGCACACATCCACATGCGAGCGGATGGCCAGCAGTCCGCGGGCCACGGCCCAGTCGCAGTAGCTCAGAGCCCGTTGCACGATGGCCTCGTGGGTCAAATGGGGCTTGAGCTCGCCCCACAGGGCAATGCCTTCCAGCAGGGTGCCGCTCTGGTTGATGCGGGGCAGGCCGTAGCTGAGCGTGGAGTCCATGTGGAAGTGCGCATCCACGAAAGGCGGGCTCAGCAGCCGGCCTTGGCCGTCCAGGGTCTCGTGGGCCTGGGCCTGCAGGCCGGCGGCCACTTCGACAATGCGGCCGTCCTGCACCGCCACCGATTGGTCGCGGCGGCCGTCGGGCAGGTTCACGTGTTGGATCAGAAGGTCAAGCATGCGCGGGTTCCATGAGGGGGCTTGGCGGCGGGCGGCTCAGCGCTCACCCTTGCGGTAGGGTTTCATCAGGGCCTGGGGGTAGCTGGCCTTGCGCGCCACCACCACCAAGGCCAGGATCGACAGCGCATAGGGCAGCATCAGGTAGAGCTGGTAGGGCAGGGTGCTGCCCCCGGATTGCTGCAGGCGCAGCTGCAGCGCGTCGAAGAAGGCGAACAGCAGGGCCCCGAGCAAGGCCTTGCCGGGCCGCCACGAGGCAAACACCACCAGGGCCACGCAGATCCAGCCCCGGCCATTGACCATGTTGAAGAAAAAGGCGTTGAAGGCCGACAGGGTCAGGAATGAGCCCGCCACCCCCATCAGGGCCGAGCCGGCCACGATGCCCGCAGTGCGGGTGCGGCCCACGCTGAGGCCCTGGCCCTCGGCGGCCTGCGGGTTCTCGCCCACCATGCGCAGCGCCAGACCCGACGGGGTGCGGTACAGCCACCAGGCCAGGGCCGGCACCAGCAGCAGGGCCAGCAGGGTGAGTGGGGTCTGGGCCGACAGCACCGGGATGCCCAGCCCCTCCATGGGGGCGAAAGGGGTGATGGTGGGCGGGGTGTTCACCTTGGGGAAACTGACCCGGTAGCCGTAGTAGCTGAGCGCGGTGGCCAGCAGGGTGATGCCCAGCCCCGCCACGTGTTGCGACAGGGCCAGGCCGACGGTGAGCGCCGCGTGCAGCAGGCCGAAGGCGGCCCCCGTCAGGGCGGCCACGGCCACGCCGCCCCACAGCGGCAGGCCCAGGTACACCCCCAGCCAGCCGGCAAAGGCCCCTGCGACCATGATGCCTTCGATGCCCAGGTTGAGCACGCCGGCGCGTTCGCACAGCAGCACGCCCAGGGTGCCGAAGATCAGCGGTGTGGCAATGCGCAGCACGGCCACCCAGAAGGCGGGTTGGGCCAGGATGTCGAGCAGTTCGGTCATTTCAGGCGCACCCGGTATTGCGTGAGCAGGGTGGCCACCAGCACCGACAGCAGCGAGGCCGCCACGATCACGTCGGCGATGTAGGTGGGCACGCCCACGGCGCGGCTCATGCTGTCGGCGCCCACCTGCACGCCGGCCACAAAGATGCTGGCGGCCAGCACGCCCAAGGGGTGCAGCCCGGCCAGCATGGCGATCACGATGCCGCTGTAGCCGTAGCCGGGCGACATGTCCAGCGTCACGTAGCTGGTGCGGCCGGCCACCTCGATGGCCCCCGCCAGGCCGGCCAGGGCCCCCGACAGCACCGCCACCAACAGGGCGGTGCGCCCGGTGGCCACCCCGGCAAAGGCGGCCGCGCGGGCGTTGGCACCCGTGGCCCGGATGTCGAAGCCCAGCACGGTGAAGCGCATCAGCACCCACACGCCCAGGCACAGCGCCGCCGCCAGCAGCAAGCCGGTGTGCACCCGGGTGCCCTCGATCAGGCGCGACAGCTCCAGCTCGGGCTGCAGGGCCACGCTCTGCGGCCAGCCCAGCGCCGTGGGGTCTTTCATGGGGCCGTCCAGCAGCGCTGACACGCCCAGCAAGGCCATGAAATTGAGCAGCAGGGTGGTGACCACCTCGTCCACGCCCAGCCGGCTTTTCAGCAGCGCCGGCCCGAGCAGCAGCAGGGCACCGGCCGCGGCGGCTGCCAGCAGCATCAGGGTGAACAGCAGGGGCAGGGGCAAGGCCCAGCCAGCGCTGTCGTGCACGCCCCCCACGGCCACGGCGGCCAGTGCGCCGGCATACAGTTGGCCCTCAGCGCCGATGTTGAACAGGCGGGCGCGGAAGGCCACGGCCGCCGCCAGGCCGGTGAAGATGAGGGGGGTGGCGCGGGTCAGGGTCTCGCTCCAGGCGAACAGCGAGCCGAAGCCCCCCTGCACCAGCAGGCCATAGGTGCGCCCCACCGGGGCCCCCGCCCACAACACCAGCAGGGCGCTGATCAGCAGGGTGAAGGCGATGGCCCCCAGGGGGGCCAGCACATGGGCCAGGGGCGAGGTCTGGTGTCGTTTCTCCAGTCTCATGGGGTCTCCGTCATGCGCTGGGCGGGGGCGCTGACCGGGCCACCGGCCATGGCCAGGCCGATGCTTTCGCGGCTCCAGTGGGTGGCCGGGTGGGCCGGGCTCAGGTGGCCGTGGTGCATCACCGCAATGCGGTCGCCCAGGGCCAGCACCTCGTCCAGGTCATCGGAGATCAGCAGCACGGCGGCCCCGGCATCACGGGCGGCCAGCAACTGTTGCTGCACATAGGCCACGGCCCCGATGTCCAGCCCCCAGGTGGGCTGGTGGGCCACGATCAGGGTGGGCACCTGGCTGGCCGCCTGCCCGGGCAGGGGCAGCAGGGCGCGGCCCAGGATGAGTTTTTGCATGTTGCCGCCCGACAGGGCCCGGGCCGGGCTCAGGGGCCCGGCGCCGCGCACGTCGAAGGCCTCGATCACCCGCTGGGCATGCTGCCGGGCCACGGCCCGGCGCACCCAACCCCAGCGCGAGAACACGGGGTGGCGCAGGCGTTCGGAGACGGCGTTCTCCCACACCGGCAGATCGCCGACCACGCCCACGGCGTGCCGGTCTTCGGGAATGCGGGCCACCCCCTGGGTGACCAGCCAGGCGGGGGAGGCTTGCAGTGGCTGCCCCTTGAGCAGCACCTCGCCCTGGGCGGCGCGGCGGCTGCCGCACAGCAACTCGGCCAGTGCCAGTTGCCCATTGCCCGACACCCCGGCAATCGCCACGATCTCGCCGGCTCGCAGTTGCAGGTTGACCTGGCTCAGGCGCTCGCGCTGGCCGGCCGGGGTGCTGACCTGGCGCAGCTCACACGCCACCGGGCCCGGTGCGCCGGCGGGGCGGCGTTCGGGCGCCGACACGGCGTGGCCCACCATCCATTGCGCCAACTGGGCCTGGCTGGTGCCGGCGGCCGGGGCCTCGGCCACCAGGCGGCCAGCCCGCAGCACGGCCACCCGGTGCGATACGCGCAGCACCTCGGCCAGCTTGTGGCTGATGAAGATCACCGACAGGCCCTCGCGCACCAACTGGGCCAGGGTGTCGAACAGGGCTTCGCTCTCTTGCGGGGTGAGCACGGCCGTGGGCTCGTCCAGGATCAGGATGCGCGCGCCCCGGTACAAGGCCTTGAGGATCTCGACCCGCTGGCGCTCGCCCACCGAGAGCTGGCCCACCCGGGCCTCGGGCTGCACAGCCAGGCCAAAGCGCTGGCCGACCTCCAGCAGGCGGGCCCGGGCGCGGGCCCGGGCCGACCAGGGCTGCCACAGGGGTTCGGTGCCCAGGATCACGTTGTCCAGCACGCTGAGGTTGTCGGCCAGCGTGAAGTGTTGGTGCACCATGCCGATGCCGGCGGCCAGGGCGGCGGCCGGGTTGCCGGGCGGCAGGGGCTGGCCGTGCAGGGTGATGTGACCGGCATCGGCCCGGTAGTGGCCGAACAGGATGGACATCAGGGTGGATTTGCCGGCGCCGTTTTCGCCCAGCAAGGCCAGTACCTCGCCCGCGTTCAGGCTCAGCGAGATGTTGTCGTTGGCCACCAGGCTGCCAAAGCGCTTGGTGATGCCCTGCAATTGCAGCACCGGGGCTGTGCCTGGGGCCTCAGTCATGGTGGGCCGCCAGAAAAGCCAGCAGAACCCGCGCCGAATTGCTGGCCGCCAGTGTCATGAAGGTGTGCATTTCGTTCTCGCCCTCGCCGCCGCCAGCGAGGTCGCTGAGGGATCTGAAGGCAATGAAGGGCACCCGGTTGCTGTAAGCCACCTGGGCGGTGGCGGCGCTTTCCATGTCGAGCACCTGGGCCTGAAAGGTGTTGAAGGCGTATTCGCGCCAGGCGGCATTGTCGACAAAGGCCGCGCCCGAGACGCCGCTGCCGCCCACCACCACGCGGGGCGCCTGGCTCAGGCATTGGCGCTGCGCATCGCAGCGTTCCAGCGGGGTCTGGGCGATGCGCTCGGCGGTGGCCAGCAGGGCCGCATCGACCTCGAACCAGGCTTTGCGTTCGGTGTCGGCCTGGCGGCTGGATCGCACTTCGACCGTGCGCGGAATGAAGGGGCCGAAGCCCGGGCCGACCAGATCGTTCATCCAGGGCGGCGGCTGGTACTGGCCTGGGGCTGTTTCGCGGGCCAGCACGCCTTCGAGGTAGGGTGCCCAGCGCCGCGGCACGGCCACGTCGCCGATGTGCAGGCTCGGGTCGACGCCGCCGGCAATGCCGCTGAACAAAATGTGTCGCACTTTGAAGTGGTCCAGCGCGCGCTGGGTGTTCATGGCGGCATTGGTCATGCTGATGCCGCTGAGAAACAGCAGCACCGGTTTGCCCTGCAGCCGGCCGGTGGTGAACTCGACCCCGCCGACACGGTGCACCCGGGGCTGCCGCAGCTGTGAGCGCAGCAGCACCAGTTCAGGCTCGAAGGCCGACACGATGGCCGTGCGGGGCACGGCATCGAGCCAGGGGGCGGCTTGCAGCGGGGCGACCAAGGCGGTGGCCAGCAGGCCCGCCGTCAGCAAGCCGCGCCACCCCGTTTTGCCGGGTGAGGCAGGCGGTCTCATCACTTGGCGCTGGATTTGGGCTGGCTGTCGTCCACCTTGACGGTGAACTTGCCGGCCAGGATCTCGGCCTCACGCGCCTTCACCTTGCTCACGATGTCGGCCGGCACCTTTTTCTCGAAGGTGCCCAGGGGGGCCAGTTCCGAGCCCTTGTGCTTCATCATCGAGTAGGGGCCGTAGTCTTCGGCGCTGAACTTGCCTTCCTTGACCAGCTTGAGGGCGCGGTCGATGCTGGGCTCCATGTTCCACAGCGCAGACGCCACCACGGTGTCGGGGTACTTGTCCTGGGTGTTGATCACGTTGCCGATGGCCAGCTTGCCTTTTTCCTTGGCCGCGTCGCTGACGCCAAAGCGCTCGGCGTACAGCACATCGGCGCCCTGGTCGATCATGGCGAAGGTGGCTTCCTTGGCCTTGGGCGGGTCGAACCAGCTGTTGATGAAGCTCACGCTGAACTCCACCTTGGGGTTGACTTCCTTGGCGCCGGCCATGAAGGCGTTCATGAGTCGGTTCACCTCGGGGATGGGGAAGCCGCCCACCATGCCGATCTTGTTGGATTTGGTCATGCCGCCTGCCACCATGCCGCTGAGGTAGGCCGGCTCCTGGATGAAGTTGTCGAAGACGCTGAAATTGGGCGCCTGGGGCTTGCCCGAGGACCCCAGCAAGAAGGAGGTCTTGGGCGAGTCCTTGGCCACCTTGCGGGCCGCTGCCTCGACGCCGAACACCTCGCCGACGATCAGCTGGTTGCCCCCGGCGATGTACTCGCGCATCACGCGCTCGTAATCCGCATTGGCCACGTTCTCGCTGGCCTTGTATTCGATCTCGCCACGGGCTTCGGCGGCCTTCAGGGCCTTGTGGATGCGGCTCACCCACTGCTGCTCGAAGGGCACGGTGTAGATCGCCGCCACCTTGATCTTGGCCTGGGCCAGGGCGGGCAGCGAGACCGAGGCCGCGAGTGCGGTGGCAGCCACCATCAGGTGGCGGCGGGACGGGGCGAAACGACGGGACATGAAGGCTCCTTTTGGCAAAGTTGGCGGGGGTTGCGAAATTGAGCGGGCCCGGCAGGCTTCGACGGCCCGTCGTGGCGGCCGTGAGAGGCGTTTACTGGGTGCCGAAGATCCGGTCGCCCGCATCGCCCAGGCCCGGCAGGATGTAGCCGTGGTCATTGAGCTGGCGGTCGATCGAGGCGGTGTAGATGGGCACGTCGGGGTGGGCAGCCTGCATGGCGGCCACGCCCTCGGGGCAGGTGAGCAGGCAGACGAACTTGATCGACTTCGGCTTGAGGGCTTTGAGCTTTTCGATTGCGGCGATGGCCGAGTTGCCGGTGGCCAGCATGGGGTCGACCACGATGATGTCGCGCTCGGTCATCTCGGAGGGCATCTTGAAGTAGTACTCGACCGGCTTGAGCGTGTCGGGGTCGCGGTACAGGCCGATGTGGCCGACCCGGGCGCCGGGCACCACGTTGAGCATGCCTTCCAGGATGCCGTTGCCGGCGCGCAGGATGGACACGAACACCAGCTTCTTGCCATCGATCACGCGGCCGGTGGTGGTTTCCAGCGGGGTCTGCACCTCGATGTCCTGCAGCGGCAGCTCGCGGGTGATCTCGTAGGTCATGAGGCTGGCCAGTTCGCCGAGCAGGCGGCGGAAGCTGTTGGTGCTGGCCTCGCGGTTGCGCATCAGGGTCAGCTTGTGCTGAACCAGGGGGTGGTCGATGACGTGGACGTTGCTCATGGTGTGTGGCTGGAGTGCAGTGAAAAGTCAGGGACGCCCGCCGGCAGCGCTGGCCGGACCGGGGTGATCAGTGCAAGCGCTGTGCCAGGATGGGGGAAGACCGGCGGCATGGGGTGGCGGGGCTCCTGCAGGGCTTGGCAAAGAGGGGTCGCTGTCGGGCGAGCCCGGGCCCGTGCGGATGCGGGGCCGGAGCGCGCCCCCGCAGCGGGCGGCAGCTGGGGCAAAAGAATACCATGCAGGCGCACCCGGCTGGTGCCTGGCGGGCACCAATTTTGATCAGATGGTCAAGAAATGGGCGGCCGGGGCGCCCCCGGGCAGCGGGGCATGCGCAGCCCGGGGTGATCACTCAGGGCCTCGCTGAGTTCGTCGATGAACAGGCGCAGCTTGGGGGGCACATGCTGGCGGTCGCGGTAGCACACATAGAACTCCAGCGGCTCGGGCGCGGCATGGGCCTGAGCCGCTTCAGCGCCCCCGGGGATGGCGGGTTCGATGAACAGCGGGATCAACTCGCCCGACTCGATCAGCGGGTTGGACACAAAACTGCCCAGGCGCGCAATGCCGGCACCGGCCAGGCAGGCCTGGGCCAGGGTGTCGATGTCGCTGCAGGTGAGGCTGGGCTCAAAGGCCGCCTCGATGCGCAGCCCGTCGCGGATGAAGGGCCAGGGCATGATCCGCCCATCCATGGCCATGCGGTAGGCCAGGCAGCGATGCCGGGCCAGGTCTTCCAGGGTGGCCGGCTGCCCATGCCGGTTCAGGTAGGCCGGCGAGGCGCAGTAGTGGATGGGGGCGCTGGCGATGCGCCGGGCCACCAGGCCAGGCTCCAGCATGTGCTGGTAGCGGATGCTGGCGTCGACGTTCTCGTGCATGAAGTCGACCTGGCGGTCGACCACCAGCAACTCCACATTCAGGCGCGGGTAGCGTTGCATGAAGCCGGTGATCCAGGGCCCCAGCACATGCCGCCCAAAGGCCACCGAGCAGGCCACCTTGAAGCGGCCCTGGGGCTCACCCCGCAGGGCCCCGATCTCACCGTGCGCGTCCTCCAGCACCCCGAGCACCGGGCGCACCCGTTCGAAATAGATCTGTCCCTCGTCGGTCAAGGCCAGGGATCGGGTGCTGCGGCGCAGCAGCCGGGTGCCCAGTTCGGCCTCCAGGCGGGCAATGCTCTGGCTGGCCGCCGCCGCGCTCAGGCCCAGTTGACGGCCCGCTGCGGCAATGCTGCCGCCCTCAACGGCCTTGATGAAGGCCTCGATGCCGCGCAGGGAAGGGGTGGTCATGTGTTTTGAATGGAAGGCCTCAGTCATCATATTTTAGGATGACTGACGGTGTGTGAAGCCACCTTCCGCGGATGCGGGAGGCTGGCCAGAATGCCTCCATCCAATTGAATATCTGAGGGACTTTTCCATGACACACCCCACCAAGAGCCAGCCGCCGCGGCGCCTGCGGCGTCTTCACAAACGCTTCACCCCCCTGGTGTTCGCCTTCTACATGGCGGGCATCATGGCCTTTCTGATGTCGGCCGTGATTGTGGCTGCCGGCTCCGGCCTGGGGGCGGACTACCTCTGGCGCGTGCTGCGCGCCTATGCGCTGGCCATGCCAGTGGCTTTTGTCTGCGTGATGGGGGTGCGGCCTCTGGTGATGCGCCTGGTGGCCATCACCGTTCAGGCCTGAGCCTCCAGCCTACTAAGCTGGAGTTCAGACGCCCTGGCTCAGCAACTGGGCATAGCGCGGCAGGTCGACGTTGCCACCGCTGATGATCACGCCCACCCGCAGGCCCTTCAGGGACAGCCCCCCATGGTGGGCGCCAGCCAGGCTGAGGGCGCCGGTGGGCTCGACCACCAGCTTCATGCGTTCGGCATAAAAACGCATGGATTCGACCAGTTGGGCGTCGTTGACGGTCAGGATGTCGTTGACATCGCGGCGGATGATGCCGAAGGTGAGCTGCCCCAGGTGCTGGGTCTGGGCGCCGTCGGCAATCGTGCGGGGCGGGGCGATGTGCACCACCTCGCCACGGCGCAGCGATTGCTGGCCGTCGTTGCCGGCCTCGGGTTCGACCCCGTACACCCGGCAGTCGGGCGAAAGAGCCCGTGCAGCCAGCGCGCTGCCGGCCAGCAGGCCGCCGCCGCCCAGGCAGACCAGCAGCACATCGAGCGGGCCCACTTCGTCGAACAACTCCTTGGCCGCCGTGCCCTGGCCGGTGATCACGTCGGCGTGGTCGAAGGGCGGGATCAGGGTCATGCCGCGCTCGGCTGCGATGCGGCGGCTGATGGCGTCGCGGTCTTCGCTGTAGCGGTCGTAGGTGATGACTTCGGCGCTGTAGCCGCGGGTGGCCTGCAGCTTGGCGGCCGGGGCGTCGGCGGGCATCACGATCACGGCCGGCATGCCCAGTTCACGGGCCGACAGGGCGATCGCCTGGGCGTGGTTGCCGGACGAGAAGGCCAGCACGCCGGCGCGCCGCTGTTCGGCGCTGAAGCGGCTCAGGGCATTGAAGGCGCCGCGAAACTTGAAGGCGCCCATGCGCTGCAGGTTCTCGCACTTGAAATACAGCATGGCCTGCAGGGCCGCATCGGCCGTGCGCGAGCGCAGCACCGGGGTGCGGTGGGCATGGCCGGCCAGGCGGGCCGCGGCAGCTTCGACATCGGCGTAGGTGGGCAGGGTCAATTCGGTCATGGTCTGGGGCCCTGGTGTTCAGCGGCTCTTGCCGCCAAAGATGCCGCCCAGCACGCCGCGGATGATTTCCTTGCCCACGCTGGAGCCCATGGTGCGCAAGGCCGATTTGGCCAGGGTCTGGGCCAGGCCGTCGTGGTGGCCCCCCCGCGGGCCGGTGGTGCCGAACAGCACATCGTTGAGCACCGAGCCCAGGCCGGGGCCACCAGTCTGGGTGTTGCCCGGCTGGAGGCCGGGCAGGGTGGGCTTGGCCGTTCCCTGGGCCGGGGCCGGTGGCGCGCTGGCGGTGCGGCCTCGGAGCACTTCGTAGGCGGATTCGCGGTCCACCGCCTTTTCATAAACGCCCGCCACCAGCGAGCCTGTCAGCAGGGCCTGGCGTTGCGCCGGGGTGATGGGGCCGATCTGGCTGCCGGGCGGCAGCACGTAGACGCGCTCTGTCTCGCAGGGGCGGCCCTTGGCGTCCAGCAGGCTGATCAGGGCCTCGCCCACGCCGAGTTCGGTGATGGCGGCCTCGATGTCCAGGCCGGCCTTGGGTCGCATGGTCTGGGCGGTGGCCTTGACGGCCTTCTGATCGCGCGGGGTGAAGGCGCGCAGCGCGTGCTGCACGCGGTTGCCGAGCTGGGCCAGCACGGTGTCGGGGATGTCGAGCGGGTTCTGGGTGACGAAATACACGCCCACGCCCTTGGAGCGCACCAGGCGCACCACCAGTTCGATGCGCTCGACCAGCACTTTGGGCGCCTCGTTGAACAGCAGGTGGGCCTCGTCAAAGAAGAACACCAGCTTGGGCTGGTCGGGGTCACCGATCTCAGGCAGGTGCTCGAACAGCTCGGACAGCATCCACAGCAAAAAGGTGGCGTACAGGCGCGGCGAGTTCATCAGCTTGTCGGCCGCCAGGATGTTGACCACGCCACGGCCGTCCACGGTCTGCATCAGGTCGCTGATGTTGAGCATGGGCTCGCCGAAGAACTTGTCGCCGCCCTGGGTCTCGATCTGCAGCAGCCCACGCTGGATGGCGCCCACGCTGGCGGCGCTGATGTTGCCGTAGCTGGTGGTGAACTCCGAGGCGTTGTCGGCCACGTGCTGCAGCATGGCGCGCAGGTCCTTGAGGTCGAGCAGGGCCAGGCCGTGGTCGTCGGCGATCTTGAAGACCAGGTTCAGCACGCCACACTGGGTGTCGTTGAGGTTGAGCATGCGCCCCAGCAGCAGGGGGCCCATGTCAGTCACCGTGGCCCGCACCGGGTGGCCTTGCTCGCCGAAAACGTCCCACAAGGTGGTGGGGCAGGCCAGGGATTCGGGCGTGGGAAGCTGGCGCTCTTTCAGGGCGGCGGCCAGCTTGCCGCTGATCTGGCCGGCCTGGCTGATGCCGGTCAGATCGCCCTTGACATCGGCCATGAACACCGGCACACCGATGCGGGAGAAGTTCTCGGCCAGGGTTTGCAGGGTGACTGTCTTGCCGGTGCCGGTGGCGCCTGTGATCAGTCCGTGGCGGTTGGCCAGGCTGGGCAGCAGGGTGCATTGGGCGTGGGCATTTTGGGCAATCAGGATCGGGTCGGCCATGGTGGGGTGGGCGAAAAGTAAAATCGGTCCCGATAGATTAAACAATTAATAAGGAATCTCCCGTGGCTGGACACAGTAAATGGGCCAATATTCAACACCGCAAGGGCCGTCAGGATGAAAAGCGCGGCAAGGTGTGGACCCGCGTCATCCGTGAAATCATGGTGGCTGCACGCGCCGGTGGCGGTGATCTGACCATCAACCCGCGTTTGCGCCTGGCCGTGGACAAGGCCAAGGCCGCCAACATGCCGGCCGACACCATCAAGCGCAACATCGACAAGGCCACCGGCAACCTCGAAGGCGTGAGCTACGAGGAAATCCGCTACGAGGGCTATGGCATCGGCGGCGCCGCGATCATCGTCGACACCATGACCGACAACCGTGTGCGCACCGTGGCCGATGTGCGCCACGCCTTCAGCAAGTACGGCGGCAACATGGGCACCGAAGGCTCGGTGGCTTTCCAGTTCAAGCACTGTGGCCAGATGATCTTTGCGCCGGGCACCGACGAGGACAAGCTGATGGAAGTGGCCCTCGAAGCCGGGGCCGAAGACGTGATCACGGGCGATGACGGCGCCATCGAGGTGCTGACGGCGCCGGCCGACTTTGAAGCCGTGAAGAACGCCCTGGAGGCCGCCGGCCTGACGCCCGAGGTGGCCGAGGTGACCATGCGCGCCGAGAACACCATCGAGTTGACCGGCGACGACGCCGCCAAGATGCAAAAGCTGCTCGACATGATCGAAGACCTGGACGATGTCCAGGAGGTCTACCACAACGCTGCACTGTGAGCACCATGAAAGTATTAGTCATTGGCGGCGGTGGCCGCGAACATGCCCTGGCATGGAAACTCAACCTGTCGCCCAAGGTGCACAAGGTCTATGTGGCGCCCGGCAACGGCGGCACGGCCCTCGACGATCGCCTGATCAACGTGCCCATCACCGATGTGAAGGCGCTGCGTGAGTGGGCCCAGGCCGAAAAGATCGGTCTGGCCGTGGTGGGCCCTGAGGCCCCGCTGGCAGCCGGTGTGGTGGACGAGTTCCGGGCCCACGGCCTGCGGGTGTTCGGCCCGACCAAGGCCGCCGCCCAGCTGGAAAGCTCCAAGGCCTTCTCCAAGGCCTTCATGAAGCGGCACGGCATCCCGACCGCGGAGTACGAGAGCTTCACCGACGCGGCCCTGGCCCATGCCTATGTGGACGCCAAGGGCGCGCCCATCGTGGTCAAGGCCGACGGCCTGGCCGCCGGCAAGGGCGTGGTGGTGGCCATGACGGCGGCCGAGGCCCATGAAGCCATCGACTTCATGCTGCTCGACAACAAGCTGGGCGTGGTACACAACGACGGCGGCGCTCGCGTGGTGATCGAAGAGTTCCTGCAGGGCGAAGAGGCCAGCTTCATCGTGCTGTGCGATGGCAAGAACGTGACCGCCCTGGCCACCAGCCAGGACCACAAGCGCTTGCTCGACGGTGACGAAGGCCCCAACACCGGCGGCATGGGCGCCTACTCGCCCGCCCCGGTGGTGACGGCCGATGTGCATGCCCGCGCCATGCGCGAGATCATCCTGCCGACCATCCGCGGCATGGAAAAAGACGGCATTCCGTACACCGGCTTCCTGTATGCCGGCCTGATGATCGACGCCCAAGGCCGGCCCAAGACGCTCGAGTTCAACTGCCGCATGGGCGACCCGGAAACCCAGCCCATCATGATGCGCCTGAAGAGCGATCTGTCCGACGTGTTGGCCGCGGCCGTGGACGGCAAGCTCGATCAGGTCGAGCTGCAGTGGGACCGTCGCACCGCCCTGGGCGTGGTGATGGCGGCCCATGGCTACCCCATGAACCCGCGCAAGGGTGACGTGATCACCGGGCTGCCCGCCGAAGCCGATGATGCCGTGGTGTTCCATGCCGGCACCGAGCTGAAGGATGGCGCAGTGCACGTGACCGGCGGTCGGGTGTTGTGCGTGACGGCCCTGGCCGACAGCGTCAAGCTGGCTCAGCAACGCGTCTACGAGGTGGCGGCAGGCATCCATTTCGATGGCGCCCAATACCGTCGCGACATCGGCTACCGGGCGGTGAAGAGCTGATGGAGGCCGCACACGACGCCGTGGCCTCGGTGCGGGCCTGGCTGCTGGGCCTGCAAGATCGCATCACCTCGGCGATCGAGGCCCAGGAAACGGCCGGGGGTGGCTCGGCCCGCTTCCTGGCCGATGCCTGGGACAAGCCTGCAGGCGAAAAGCTGCAAGGCAATGGCCTGACCAAGATCCTGGAAGGGGGCACGGTGTTCGAGCGTGCCGGCTGCGGCTTTTCGCACGTACGGGGCCCCCAGCTGCCACCTTCGGCCACCCAGCACCGGCCCGAGCTGGCTGGTGCGCCCTTCGAGGCCATGGGTGTGTCGCTGGTGTTCCACCCACGCAACCCCTATGTTCCTACCGTGCACATGAATGTGCGCATGATTGCTGCCACCCCGGCGGGCAAGGCGCCGGTGTGCTGGTTCGGTGGTGGCATGGACCTCACGCCTTTCTATGGCTTTGACGAGGATGCACGGCACTTTCACGCCACCTGCCAGCAGGCGCTGGCGCGTTTTGGCGACGACAAATACCCCCGCTTCAAGACCTGGTGCGATGAGTACTTCTTTCTGAAGCACCGCAACGAGCAGCGTGGCGTCGGTGGGGTCTTTTTCGACGACTTTGCCGAGCTGGGTTTTGACCAGAGCCTGGCCATGACGCAGGCCGTGGGTGATGCTTTCTTGCGTGCCTACCTGCCCATCGTCGAGCGCCGGGTGGCAACCCCTTATGGCGAGCGCGAACGCGAGTTTCAGCTGTACCGCCGCGGCCGCTATGTGGAGTTCAACCTGGTCTGGGACCGGGGCACCCACTTCGGGCTGCAGTCGGGTGGGCGCACCGAATCCATCCTGCTGTCGATGCCGCCGTTGGCCAGCTGGGCCTACCAGCAGACTCCGTCTGCAGGCACACCAGAAGCACGCCTGTACGAGCATTTTCTGGTGCGCCAGGCGTGGGTGTGACCCCGAAACGGCCGCGCCTTGGGGTGTTCGGGGGGGCCTTCGATCCTCCGCACCGGGCGCATGTGGCCCTCGCCGAGGCTGCGCTGCAGCAGCTGAGCCTGGAGCGGCTGCACGTGTTGCCCACGGGGCAGGCTGCCCATCGGGCCGGCTTGTCGCCGGGCGAGCATCGACTGGCGATGGCCCGGCTGGCCTTTGCAGAGCTGCCGCGTGTGGTGGTGGACGAGCGCGAATTCCACCGTGCCGGGCCCAGCTACACGGTGGACACGCTCGATGAATTGCAACGCGAATTCCCGGCTTTCGAGCTGGTGCTGATCATCGGTGCGGACCAGGCCCGGGCCTTCGGGCAGTGGCATCGCCACGATGAGATTTTGCGCAAAGCTATAATTTCGGTAGCTGGTCGTGAGCATGGTGCTGCGGCCGGCGGTCAAACTGAGCTTCAAGATCTCCCGGGAGGGCGATGGGAGCCTCTGCAGTGGCCCCTCATGTCCGTGAGTGCGACGGACATCCGGTCGCGCGTCGCACAAGGCCTGGGTATCGAACATCTGGTTCCCGCTGGCGTTGCGCGCTATATTGAACAACATCATCTTTACGAATCCGCCTGATGACCACCTCCACGGACTCCACCGCCAAAAAAGACATCCAGAAACTCCAGCGGGCCATCGTCGATGGCCTGGAGGATGTGAAGGCCCAAGACATTCAGGTTTTCAACACCGAAGCCCTCTCGCCGCTGTTTGAGCGTGTGATCGTGGCCTCCGGGACCTCCAACCGCCAGACCAAGGCCCTGGCCTCCAGCGTGCGCGATGCCGTGCGTGAGGCTGGCTTCAACAAGCCCCGTACCGAAGGCGAAGAAAACGGCGAATGGATCATTGTGGACTGCGGCGCAGCCGTGGTGCACGTGATGCAGCCGGCGATCCGCCAGTACTACCGCCTCGAAGAGATCTGGGGCGCGACGCCCGTGCGCCTGAAGCTGGGCGCGCCCAAGCCGGTTGCCGCAGAAGGCGCCAAGGCACCGGCCAAGAAGGCTGCTGCCAAGAAAACAGCCGCCAAGTCGGCCAAGGCAGCCGAGCCGGCCGCCACCACCCCGGCCAAGGCCGCTGCCAAGGCCGCCAAAGCCCTGAAGGGCACACCGGTGGCCGAAAAGGCACCGGCCAAGACATCGACCCGGGCTCCGGCCAAGAGCGCTGTCAAGGCACCCGCCAAGACGGCAGCCAAGACCAGCACCGCCAAACCTGCTGCCAAATCCGCTACCAAGCCGGCCGCCAAGAAGGCGCCACTCAAGGTGATCAAGGTGGGCGCGCCCAAGAAGCCGGCCGCCAAGAAGGCGGCCGCCGCACCGGCCCCGCGCAAAAAGCCCAGCAAGGCTTGATGGATCGCTGGCATGAAGCTGGTGATCGTGGCGGTCGGGCAGCGCGTGCCCGATTGGGCCCAGACAGCGTGGGATGACTACGCCAAGCGCTTCCCGCCTGAGCTCAAGGTGGAGCTCAAGACCGTCAAAACCGAGCCGCGCAGTTCCAAGACGCTCGAAACCCTGCTGGCGGCTGAGCGTGAGCGCATCGAGGCGGCCATTCCAAAAGGTGCCCGTGTGGTGGCGCTGGACGAGCGGGGTACCCAGCTCACCACGATGGCTCTGGCCTCCAAGCTCAAGGGCTGGCAGCTGGAGAGCGACGATGTGGCCCTGATCATCGGGGGCCCGGATGGTCTGGAGCCCGCGTTTCGCCAGGCTGCGCATGAGCGCATCCGGCTGTCTGACCTGACCTTGCCTCATGCCATGGTGCGCGTGCTGCTGATCGAGCAGCTGTACCGGGCCTGGTCGGTCAACGCCGGCCACCCCTATCACCGCGAGTGATCTCCAGGTGATTTCCCGGGCCTGGCCTTGGCCCGGCCCTGTTCCGTGTCCAACCGGCTGGAGCCTGACCATGGCCAACCCTGAATTCATCTACCTCGCCTCCCAAAGCCCGCGGCGTCGCCAGTTGCTGGAGCAACTTGGTGTGCCACACCGGCTGCTGCTGCCCAACACCGACGGCGATCTGGGCGAAGACGCCGAGGCCATCGAAGCCGTGTTGCCTGGCGAGGCGCCGGCCACCTATGTGCAGCGCGTGACCGGACTCAAGCTCGATGCGGCGCTGGCCCGGCTCAAGCGCCGGGGCCTGCCGGTGGCGCCGGTGTTGTGCTCGGACACCACGGTGGCCCTGGGCCGGCAGATTTTTGGCAAGCCTGACGATGCGGCGCACGCCCGGCGCATGCTGGCCGAGCTGTCGGGTCAGACCCACCGGGTCTTGACCGCGGTGGCCCTGCAAAAAGGGCGCAAGCGCGTGACGGCCCTGAGCACCTCCAAAGTCACTTTCGCCGAACTCACGCCGGCGCGCATCAAGGCTTACGTGGACAGTGGCGAGCCCATGGGCAAGGCCGGGGCCTATGCCGTGCAGGGCCGCGCGGCGGCCTGGATCTCGCAGTTGAGTGGAAGTTATTCGGGCATCATGGGGCTACCGATGTTTGAAACGGCCGAACTGCTGCGCCAGTGCGGCTGGAAACTTTGAGGCCTGCCCGGCCTGACTTTGAGGAAAAAGCCAAGCCATGCAACAAGACATTCTGATCAACTGGTCGCCCCAGGAAACCCGTGTCGCCGTCATCGAGCACGGCGCCGTGCAAGAGCTGCACATCGAGCGCTCGCTGGAGCGGGGCTTGGTGGGCAATGTCTACCTGGGCAAGGTGACCCGGGTGCTGCCCGGCATGCAATCGGCTTTCATCGACATCGGCTTGGAGCGCGCAGCCTTTCTGCATGTGGCCGACGTGTGGCAAAAGCACCCGGAAGGGGAGTCCCCGGCTTCGCGCCAGGCCCAGCCCGCGGTGCCCATCGAGCGCCAGGTGTTCGAGGGGCAGGCCTTGATGGTTCAGGTGATCAAGGACCCGATTGGCACCAAGGGGGCGCGCCTGTCCACCCAGATCAGCATCGCCGGGCGCTTGCTGGTGTTCCTGCCGCAGGACGAGCACGTGGGTGTTTCGCAGAAGATCCCCGTGGGCGAGCGTGAGGCCTTGCGCAGCCGCTTGCAGGCCCTGGTGGGCGAAAAAGCCACCGGGGGAGGGGGGGGCTTCATCCTGCGCACCAATGGTGAGGATGCCACGGATGCCGAACTGGGCGACGACATCGCCTACCTGCGCAAGACCTGGGCCCGCATCAAGGACGCCTCGGTGCGCCTGCCGCCGGCCTCCCTGCTGCACGAAGACCTGAACCTGCTGCAGCGCGTGCTGCGCGACTTGGTGGGCGAGCAGACGCAGAACATCCGCATCGATTCGAAAGAGCAATCCGAGAAGCTGCTGGCTTTCGGCCAGGAGTTCATGCCCTCGGCCGTGGGCAAGCTGCAGCATTACAAGGGCGAACGGCCCATCTTCGACCTGTTCGGGGTGGAGGAGGAGATCGCGCGTGCCCTGGGGCGGCGGGTGGATCTGAAATCGGGTGGCTACCTGATCGTGGACCAGACCGAAGCCCTGACCACGGTGGATGTGAACACCGGCGGTTTTGTGGGGGCGCGCAATTTCGACGACACCATCTTCAAGACCAACCTGGAGGCGGCCCAGGCCATTGCGCGGCAACTGCGGCTGCGCAACCTGGGCGGCATCATCATTGTCGACTTCATCGACATGGTGCGCGATGACCACCGCGAAGCCGTGCTGGGCGAGTTCCGCAAGCAGTTGGGGCGCGACCGGGTCAAGACCATGATCGGGGGCTTCTCGCAACTGGGCCTGGTCGAGATGACGCGCAAGCGCACGCGCGAATCGCTGGCCCACATGCTTTGTGAGCCATGCCCCTTGTGCCATGGCTCGGGGCAGGTGAAGACCGCCCGCAGCGTGACCTACGACATCCTGCGCGAAATCCTGCGCGAGGCCCGACAGTTCAATCCGCGCGAGTTCAGGGTGGTGGCTTCGACCCAGGTGGTCGATCTGTTTCTGGACGAAGAAAGCCAGCACCTGGCTGGCTTGTCGGATTTCATCGGCAAGCCGATCTCGTTGCAGGCCGAAGGCAGCATGGGGCAGGATCAGTACGACATCGTGTTGCTGTGAGGCTGCCAGGGTGAACTCTTCAGAGGCCATTTCAGAGGGGATGCAGGGCCTGCAGCACCAGGCTTTGGGCGCCCAGGTTCTTCAGGCGATCACCCCAGAGGGCTTGCCGCTGCTGTACCTGAGCCCTTTGAGCGTGGACGGTCAGCCGGCCCGTGGGGGCGTGCCCTTGCTGTTTCCGCAGTTTGCTCAGTTCGGCCCTGGGCGCAAACACGGCTTTGCCCGGCATCAGCGCTGGACGCTGGAGCGCGCTGAGCCGCAAGCCCTGAGCTATGGCCTGGAGGTGCCGCCGGGCCAGTTGGACGGTTGGCCCCACGCTGCGAGACTGCGTTTGATCGCCACCCTGGGCAGCGGGGCCTTGAACCTGCAATGGCAGGTGGAAAACACCGGCCAGACGGGTTTCGAATGGGGTGGCGGCTTGCATCCTTATTGGGCGGTGCCGTCGTTGGAGGCCTGTGAGTTGCTGGGGCTGGAGACCACCCCGGGGCTGGACAACCTGTCCGGCCAGCCCTTGCTGCCTCAGGCTCAGCCCTGGCGCTTTGGGCCGCAGGGCATGGAGTACTTGTTCGAGGGGCTGCCCGCGCTGCAACTGAGAACCCCCACCCACACCCTGCACTTGCAGGGCAGTGGATTCACACAGTGGATGGTCTGGAATCCAGGGCTGGAAGGGGCCAGGGGTTTGGCTGATCTGCCTGATCACGATGCGCTCCGTTTCATTTGCATCGAACCGGTGTGCGCCCGCCCCATGCAGTGGTTGGCGCCGGGGGCGGGATTCGAGGGCACGCTGCAGGTGCGTTGGGAAGGCGCTTAGGGGCTTACCCCCGCTGCGCCTGAAGTTGCCCATGCACACGTGACCCATGCAGGGCCGCGGATTCGTACAGTGACTGATTTGGAATCCACCGCTTGAAGAGGGCATTGGCCCCACAGAGCGGTCTGATCAGAAGGTCCTAAATGTTATCTGCATCGATCTGAACAGCCGCCTGCTAAGTTTGTTTTTCAGAAGCAAGGGGCCATGAGGGCGTGCTCCAGGCCCGTTGGGAGCGCCCTCAGGGCCCGGCTGCGCTGTCGAGCGAGGTGCCGTGCCCGCCGCCGCTTTGGGCCTGCAAGCGTGCGTAAAGGCCTTGGCGGGCCATCAGTTCCGCATGGGTGCCTTGTTCGGCAATCCGCCCCTCGGCCATCACTACAACCCGGTTCGCATGTTCGATGGTGGACAGGCGGTGGGCGATCACCACGGTGGTGCGGCCCGCCATGAGCCGGTTCAAGGCCTCTTGAACCAGGCGCTCGGACTCGGTGTCCAGTGCTGAGGTGGCTTCGTCGAGGATCAGGATCGGGGCGTCCTTGTACAGGGCCCGGGCAATGGCCAGGCGCTGGCGCTGACCGCCTGACAATTGGTGGGCGTTGTGCCCCACGATGCTGCGCAGCCCGTCGGGCTGTCTGGCCACGTAGTCGCCCAGGTTGGCTGCCTGCAGGCAGGCCAGCACACGCGCATCATCCACGGCCTGGCCCATGGCCACGTTGTTGGCCAGGCTGTCGTTGAACATCACCACATCCTGGCTGACCAGAGCGAACTGGTGGCGCAGCGAACCCAGGTTCCAGTCGGGCAGGGCAACGCCGTCCAGCAGCACCTGGCCCTGGCTGGGGCTCACAAAACGGGGCAGCAGATTGGCCAGTGTGGTCTTGCCCGAGCCCGAGGGGCCGACCAGGGCCACCACCTCGCCGGGCTCGATGCGCAGGCTGACCTTGTCCAGGGCGGGCGGGCTGTCGGCGTGGTAGCTCACGGAGACGTCCTGCAGTTCCAGATGCCCGCGCACAGTGGCGGCCCGGTGCGAACCTTCGGTTTCGGGCTGAACCTGGTCCATCAGGCGCAGTCCACGCTCCAGCGCAGCCAGGCCACGGGTCAGCGGGTTGGCCAGGTCGGCCAGGCGCCGGATGGGGGCGATCAGCATCAGCATGGCGGTGATGAAGGCCACGAAGCCCCCCACGGTGATGGAGGCGTTGGCGGCACCGGCCACCTGGCGCCCCTGCCAAAGCGCCACGCAGATCACCACAGACAAGGCGCCCGCCGACAGCAACTGGGTCAGGGGCGTCATGGCGGAGGAGGCAATCGTGCCCTTGATGGCCAGGCCGCGCAGGCGCTGGCTCAGCCCCTCAAAACGGCCTGCCTGGCCACTCTGCGCGCCATGCAGTCGCACCATGCGGTGGGCCAGCACGTTCTCTTCCACCACATAGGCCAGCTCATCAGTGGCTTGCTGGCTGGCCTTGGTCAGGCGGTAAAGTCGTTTGGACAGCGTTTTCATGACCCAGGCCACACCCGGTACCACCACCCCCACGATCAGGGTGAGCTGCCAGTTCAGGTACAGCAGGTAGCCCAGCAGGGCCAGCAGAGTGAAGCCGTCACGAGAGAAGCCGAGGGCCGATTGCACCAGCAATTGGGCACCGGTCTGTACCTCGTAGACCACGGTGTTGGACAAGGCGCTGGCACTTTGCTCGCGAAACAGGCGCAGGTCGGCGCTGAGCAGGCGGGCAAACAGGTCTTTGCGCAGGCGCATCATGCCGTCATTGGCGATGCGGGCCAGCGCGTACTGCGCTACAAATTGGGCCAAGCCGCGCACTGCGAACAAGCCCATCAAGGCCAGTGGCACAAACCACAGTGGCAAGGTGCCCTTGGTGAAGCCCTGGTCCAGCAGCGGTTGCATCAGCGCCGGGATCAAAGGTTCGGTGCCGGCCCCGATCAGGGTGGCCAGCACCGCCATGCTCCAGGCCATGGGTTGGCGGCCGAAGTAGCCATTCAGGCGCGCCAGTCGTTGGCGCAGGGGCAGGGTGGGGTGGTTGGCTTCGTCGGTGGGCATGTTGGCGCCGATTCTACGGGCCCACTGCTTGCCTCAACGGCTCGCAAGCACGCGTCGGGGCGGCGTGAAAGCCCCTGTTTGATACAGATTGACACCTCTGCAGGGCGTGTAAAGTACACACTTTGTGACAGTGCCCCTCGGGCAGTGTGTAACATCACGGTCTTTGGCGCGGCCCCTTTCGCCTTTCATCAGCCGCCCGACCGATTCCCGTGTCGTCACCTGACCACCACTGCGAATGAATCTTCAACGTCACGATCTCCCCGGTTCCGCCCCCCTGTTCCTTGCTTCGCGGCGCGCTTTGCTGTCGGCCTTGGCCTTGTCGGCCGCGGTACCGGCGATGGCCCAGTTCCGCGTCGAAGTGTCAGGTGTGGGCTTGACGCAATTGCCGATTGCGGTGGCGCCCTTCAAGGGCGAGGCCGGCACACCGCAAAGGCCGGCCAGCATCATCGCCGCCGACCTGGAGCGAAGCGGCCAGTTCCGCCCCATCGACGCCTCCGGCCCTCAATTGGATGAGGCCTCCCGCCCTGAGATGAGCGCCTGGCGGCAGCGCAACACCGATTCGCTGGTGACGGGCAGCATCTCCAAACTGGCCGATGGCCGTTACGACGTTCGCTTTCGGCTGTGGGATGTGGTGAGGGGGCAGGATCTGGGCGGCCAGAGCTACGCCGTGCCGGCCGCCGACCTTCGCCTGGTCTCGCACCGCATCGCCGACTTCGTCTACGAAAAGCTCACCGGCGAAAAAGGCATCTTCTCGACCCGCATCGCCTATGTGACCAAGGCGGGCCAGAAGTACAACCTGTGGGTGGCCGATGCCGATGGTGAAAACGCCCAGTCGGCCCTGACCAGCCCCGAGCCCATCATCTCGCCGGCCTGGTCGCCTTCGGGCGGGCAACTGGCCTATGTGTCCTTCGAGTCGCGCAAGCCGGTGGTCTATGTTCACGACGTGGCCAGTGGCAAGCGCCGACTGATCGCCAATTTCAAGGGCTCCAACAGTGCGCCGGCCTGGTCGCCCGATGGCCGCCAGTTGGCCGTCACGCTGAGCCGCGATGGGGGCTCTCAGCTCTACACCATTGACTCGGTCAACGGCGGTGAACCCCGCCGGCTCTTGCAGAGCAATGGCATTGACACCGAGCCGGTGTATTCGGCAGATGGCCGGTACATCTACTTTGTCAGTGACCGGGGTGGAGCTCCGCAGATCTACCGCGTGTCCACCTCCGGCGGCGCTGCGGAACGGGTCACCTTCACGGGGGGCTATAACATTTCGCCCACACTGAGTCCGGACGGCCGCTGGCTGGCGTATATCTCGCGAGTGTCTGGCGCCTTCAAGCTGCATGTGATGGACCTCGGCTCGGGCACCGTCAACGCGATCACCGACACGATGGCCGATGAAAGCCCCAGTTTTGCACCGAACGGCAAGCTGATCGTCTACGCCACCCAGCAGGGGGGGCGTGAAGCCCTGATGACCACCACGTTGGACGGCAAGATCAAAGCCCGCCTGGCCGGGCAGGGCGGTGACATCCGCGAGCCCGACTGGGCCCCTTTCCAGAAGAATTGAGCCTGGCTGTGCCTTGTGCACCGCAGGCCTGACAGACTTACAGATTCACATCATTCAGGAGTTTTTTCATGATCCAACGTTTTTCTATCGCTCTGGTCGCCGCCATGCTGGTGGCCGGTTGCAGCTCCGGCGTCAAGCTTGACCAGGCCCCGGTCGAAGACCGCAGCGCCACGAGCACCACGGGTTCGACCGATGCCAGCGGCAATGCTGCTGGCACGTCCCAGAGCGGTGTCAAGGGCGTTGACCTGAACGGCGCAGACAGCAAGGTGGCGGGCCCGGTCGGTGTGGAGCGTCTGGTGTATTTCGATTACGACAGCTACGTGGTCAAGCCGCAATTCCAGGCGCTGCTGGATGCCCATGCCCGCTTCCTGAAGGCCAATCCAGCCCGCAAAGTGAACCTGGAAGGCCACACCGACGAACGCGGTGGTCGTGAATACAACCTGGCCCTGGGGCAGAAGCGTGCCGAGGCCGTGCGTCGTTCTTTGACCCTGCTGGGCGTGTCTGATTCGCAGCTGGAAGCTGTGAGCTTCGGCAAGGAAAAGCCGGTGGCCCTGGGCACCGACGAAGCCTCGCTGGCGCAGAACCGCCGCGTTGAACTCACCTACCGTTGAGCACGGCCATGCGCTGCACCATGAACCCTGTTGTCCGCGCCCTGTCGGGCGTGGCCCTGGCCTGCGCGGCCTTGGTTTCGCAGCCCAGCCAGGCTGCGCTGTTTGGTGACGATGAGGCGCGTCAGGCCATCATCGAGTTGCGCCAGAAAGTGGATGTTCAAGCTCGGCGCCAAGCTGACGAGGCCTCCCGGGCCGCCGAAGACTTGGGTCAGTTGCGCCGCAGCCTGCTGGATCTGCAGGCTCAGATCGAGACCTTGCGTGCCGAGCAGGCCAGTCTGCGCGGTCAGAACGAACAACTTGCGCGCGATGTGGCCGAACTGCAACGGCGTCAGAAGGACATGGCCCAGGGCGTGGACGACCGCCTGCGGCGCTTCGAGCCCGTCAAGGTGACGGTGGATGGTCGCGAGTTCCAGGTCGATCCGGCCGAAAAGAAAGACTTCGAGGCCGCCCTGGGTCAGTTCAGGCAGGGAGCTTTCCCTCAGGCGCAGAGTGCATTTGCCGACTTCATCCGGCGCTATCCGCAAAGCGGGTACATGCCGACCGCGCTGTTCTGGCTGGGCAATGCCCAGTACGCAACGCGTGACTACAAAGAGGCCATCGCCAATTTCAAGACGCTGTTGAGCGTGGCTTCCGACTCTCCACGTGCGCCTGAGGCCGCGTTGTCGATTGCCAACTGCCAGACCGAGTTGAAGGACACCAAGGCCGCCCGCAAGACGCTGGAAGACCTGGTCAAGGTGTACCCGCAGTCCGAGGCCGCGACCGCGGCACGCGACCGCATTGCCCGCATGAAGTGACCCTGTGACGGATGTGCTGGTGGGCCTGGAGCCCGATCTGGAGCGGCGCTTCGGCGGGCTGGCCCGTTTGTACGGTGTGGATGGCGCCGCGCGCATCCGTGCCGCTCACGTGGTGGTGATTGGCATCGGGGGCGTGGGCTCCTGGGCGGCCGAGGCCTTGGCGCGCAGCGGTGTGGCCGAGCTGACCTTGATCGACCTGGACAACGTGGCCGAATCCAACATCAACCGCCAGATCCACGCTCTGGGTGCGACGGTGGGGCAGGCCAAGGTGGACGCCATGGCCGAGCGCATTGCCGACATTCATCCGGCTTGCGTGGTGCACCGGGTGGAAGACTTTGTGACGCCAGAGAACTGGCCGGGCTTCTGTCCAGCCGGGGCTTCGGCGGTCATCGATGCCTGCGATCAGGTCAAGACCAAGACGGCACTGGCAGCCTGGGCCAGGCGCAGTTCGGTGCCCTTCATTTCGGTGGGCGCGGCTGGTGGCAAGCGGCACGCCCATCTGGTGGACATCGACGACCTGAGTCAGACCACGCACGACCCCTTGCTGGCCCAACTTCGGTACCGCCTGCGGCGTGAGCAGGGGGCCCCCAAGGACGGCAAGCGCATGGGGGTGTGCTGCGTGTTCAGTCGTGAGGCGGTGGCGCCACCGGATCCATCCTGCCAGTTGTCTGGTGATGGCTCTTTGAATTGCCATGGCTACGGATCCGTCGTGAGTGTCACGGCCACCTTCGGACAATGTGCGGCAGGTTGGGTTCTGGATCAATTGGCAGCGCCGAGTTCTAAAAAGCCAAAAAAACACGATATAATTTGAGGCTTCGCTGATTCAGATATTCAAATGTTTGAAGAAGCTGTTGGGACGTTAGCTCAGTTGGTAGAGCAGCGGACTTTTAATCCGTTTGTCGTGGGTTCGACCCCCGCACGTCCCACCAAAGACACCCAAGCCAGCCCGTGGGGCTGGCTTTTTTCATGGGCCGTCAATGACTTCTAGTGCTGTCAATCGAATGCCTCTGGTCGATGCCCTCAAGGGTGTCGCCTGTGTGCTCATCGTGAGTCACCATCTGGCTTTTTACGGGCCCATGTCTGATGTGGCGCTGTCCTTGGCGCCCTCGCTCATCAGTTGGCTGTATGACTATGGGCGCCTGGCTGTTCAGGTGTTTCTGGTCATGGCCGGCTTTCTCACGGCAGCTCAGCTGTCCCGCTTTGCCCGTTCTGGGCAGTGTGTTCCCCTCTTGTCTCTGGTCTGGCAGCGTTATCTTCGCCTGGCCATTCCCTATGTCTCTGCCTTGCTGGTGGCCATCGTCGTTGCGGCCCTGATTCGCCCTTGGCTGCATCACGAGTCGGTACCTTCGGCGCCTGATTTCTGGCGTGTTACCTCCCATGTGTTCATGCTGCACAACTGGGTGGGGCATGAGGCCTTGTCGGCTGGTGTCTGGTATGTGGCCATCGACTTGCAGTTGTACAGCCTGGCGGTGCTGCTTTTCTGGATTGGCCAGAAGCTGGCTGGCCCGATGGATCCCCATGACGTGGTCGCGCGCTCTCGTCTGACCGCATGGGTGGTCAGCCTGACGAGCATGTTGATGCTTGCGTCGCTCCTGTTCTTCAACCGGGATGCGGGCTTCGACATCACCGGTCTTTATTTCTTTGGCTCCTATGCCTTGGGCATGATGGCCCGCTGGGCCTCGGGTCGCCGACACCCCTGGCTGTGGTTGGCGGCCTTGGCTGCGGTGGGTGGTCTGGCCTTGATGTTGGAGTTCCGCATCCGCATTGCGATCGCCTTGGCAACGTCCATGGTGTTGGGTGTGGTGTTGTTGCGTGGTTCCTGGCATTGGTTGCATCACGGCTTGCTGGCCTGGTTGGGGCGCATCTCCTATTCGGTGTTTCTGATCCATTTCCCGGTGTGCCTGGTGTTCAACGCCGCATGGCACCACTGGTTTCCGACCCAGCCCTGGGTGAACATCTTGGGGATGGGTTTGGCTTTGACGGCCAGCCTGGCCTGCGGTCATCTGTTCTGGGTCCTGGTTGAAAATCGCGGCAGTGCCAAGGTGATGGGCGCACTGGCCGCTTTGCGCTGATCCGGTCTTTTATCGGGCTTCTGCTATGGGCTGCATGACCGGCAACCGTTAGAGTCTTCGTATCGTTGATTCAAGGCGGGCGAGGTTGCTGGTGCATGGTGTTTGCTTGTTGAGGGCTTTGTTGGTGCCGGTCTTGCTGGCCTCGGCCCTGTCCTGGGCGCAAAAGCCGGATGCCGGTGTGCCGGCGGTGAATTCTGCTGTGCCCCCTCCTGAATCGACGGCGGCGCGGGTCCAGGCCTGCACGGCCTGTCATGGCCGTGAAGGGCGGGCCACTCCGGATGGCTACTTCCCCCGTCTGGCGGGCAAGCCGCAAGGTTATCTCTATCACCAGTTGTTGAATTTCCGCGAGGGGCGGCGTCGCTACCCGCTGATGTCTGGCCTGTTGGAGCACCTGAGTGATGCCTACCTGGCCGAGATGGCTGGCTACTTTGCCAGCCTTGAGATTCCCTATCCACCACCTCGGCCTCCGGTGGTGGATTCCGCGTTGCTGGAGCGCGGCAGGCGCCTGGTGCAGCAGGGTGATGCTGGGCGGGGCTTGCCGGCTTGCGTCCAATGCCATGGCCCGTCGATGACGGGTTTGCTTCCGGCGGTGCCGGGTTTGCTGGGCCTGCCCCGGGATTACCTCAACAGCCAGTTGGGGGCCTGGCAGACCGGCCAGCGGCAGGCTCAGGCGCCAGACTGCATGGCCAAGGTGGCGCGCATGCTGAGCGCGGACGAGGTCAGTGCCGTCTCGGCGTGGCTGGCCAGTCAGGCGCTTCCTGCAAATCCCCGGGCTGTCAAGAGTCTGCCCCAGCCTTTGCCCTTGAAATGTGGTGGCATGACCGCCGGGGAGGGCTCATGAGGCGGTGGATTTGGGGTGGGGTGCTTGTACTGGGTTTGGGGGCGGCTGTGTTTGCTGTGCTGCTCTGGATGGGGTGGCGCCAGGCGCCGGAGTCCTGGTCTGACGCGGCCGGGGCTTCTGGGCAGGCGTCGCCGGTTGATCAGGTGTCTCGGGGTGCTTATCTGGCCAGGGCGGGGAATTGCGTGGCTTGTCATACGGCGCAAGGCGGCAGGCCTTTTGCCGGAGGGCGGGCGATCGAGACGCCGTTCGGGCGGGTGTACTCCAGCAATTTGACCTCCGACCCGGCCACGGGGCTGGGGCGTTGGACGGAGGGGGACTTCTGGCAAGCCCTGCACCATGGCCGCTCCCGCGACGGACGGTTGTTGAATCCCGCATTTCCGTATGTCGAATACAGCCGTGTCACGCCTGAGGATGCGAAAGCCTTGTGGGCATTCTTGAGAACAGTCCCGCCAGTCGCTCGTGAAAATACGGCCCAAGAACTGGCCTGGCCGTATCGCACGCAATGGGCGCTGGCATTCTGGCGCGGCTTGTATTTCCGTCCCGCAGTCTGGCAGGATGCGCCCGATCAAAGCCCATCGTGGAATCGGGGTGCCTACTTGGTGCAAGGGCTGGGGCATTGCGCTGCCTGCCACACCCCGCGTGACGCCCTTGGGGGCTATCGGCCGGGTGCTGAATTTGGAGGGTATCACCTGCCTGGGCAGGGTTGGTATGCGCCATCCCTCAAGGATCTCGGTCAGGCCGGGTTGGATGCTGCGAGCCGAGAGGAGTGGGTGAGGGTGCTCAAATCGGGTGTTGGGGCGGCGGCTGTCGTGACCGGACCCATGGCTGAGGTGGTCTCGCAAAGTACGCAATACCTCAGTCTGGAAGACTTGCGTGCCATGGCGTTCTACCTGGCCTCATCTTCTGATGCTCCAGGTCGTGCTGCAGTGGCGGAGGGTGCGCGGGGTGCGGCGGCTTCGGCCGGACCGTCGGGGGTGGGGGCTCAACTCTACGAGCGGCATTGCTCATCCTGTCATGGCGAACAAGGGCAGGGGGTGCTGGGAGCCTATCCCCCGCTGGCGGGCAATCGGTCTGTGCTCATGGTGCAAACCGGCAATCTCGTTCGCATGGTGCTGGAGGGTGGGTATGCACCCAGTACCGCGGACAACCCCCGGCCGCATGGCATGCCGCCTTTCCGCCTGGTCTTGCGTGACGATGAGGTGGCGGCCGTGTTGTCCTATGTGCGCAATGCCTGGGGGAACTCTGCGCCACCGATCGTGCCCCTGGATGTTCTTCGTGATGGTGCATCCGCGCATTGAAAAGCGAAGCCTGATCTGAGGCAGGCAAGGGTTTGCGCTACCATGCCGGCCAGACTGGGGGTGCTGATGTCAGAGTGGTTTGTGGTTTGTCTGTGTGCCGGCTGGTGTGGGGTCTGCAAGGAATACTCGGCGGGGTTTCGTGTGCTGGCGTCGCGCCACCCGGAGGCGGCCTTTCATTGGGTTGATATTGAGGACGAGGCGGACGTCATGGGTGATGTGGATGTGGAGACCTTTCCCACCTTGCTGATCGCCTGCGGTGCCGATGTGCATCATTTTGGCGCTATGCCCCCTCAGCCCGAGGTGCTGGCTCGTTTACTGAGTGGTTTTCAGGCTGAGCCGGGGCGGGTTCCCAGGGTGGATGCGGAGGCCAAGGCCTTGTGGCATCGGGTTCGTGGGGTGCTGGGGCCCGACACGGCGTGCGCCGATCCCACCTGATGCAAAAACTAAAGCCGAAACCTTTGCAAATCAACACTTTAGACGTTACAATAAGGGCTTCACGACCAAACGGGCGGGTAATTACCGCCCGTTTTTTTTGGTTAATCGTTTTTGGTGTGGTGCTTGCGCCCTGGTGTCAACCGGGCTCTGGGCGCCACTTACCACCTCTTAACAGGTTGCATCCGGATCAACGTGGCGCTACAGCAAACCGTCGAACAAACCGTAACTGGACTGGGTTATGACCTCGTGGAGATCGAGCGCTCCGCATCGGGCTTGCTACGCATCACCATCGATCTGCCCTGGTCACCCGAAGCCGCATCTCAGCCGCCCGTCTATGTCACGGTCGAAGATTGCGAAAAAGTCACTCGCCAACTGCAATTCGCTCTTGAAGTCGAAGATGTGGACTATCGGCGTCTCGAGGTCTCCTCCCCCGGCCTGGACCGGCCTTTGCGCAACGAACAGGACTTCGTGCGTTTTGCGGGCGAGATCATCGACATCACCCTGAAAAGCCCGATGGGCGCCGCAGCCGGCGGCCTGGTCAGCGCCAATCGCAAGAAATTTCGCGGCACGCTTGAACGTGTCGAATCTGCCGAAGCACCGGCCCAATGGCAAATCGTCTGGCGTGATGAGCCGGCCGTCAAGCCCGGGCAGAAGATCAGCAAGAAGCGCGTGCCTGCGCCCTTGCAGGTGCTTGGTTTCACGCTGGATGAGCTTCGCGAAGCCCGTCTGGCCCCCATTGTCGATTTCAAAGGGCGCGCTTCTTCTCAGGAAGCGCCGTCTGCTTGAACGGGTGGTTGGCCGAGCGATCTGCCAACACCCCCATTGCATCGTTTTGGATAGGAGAGTCGTGACATGAATCGCGAATTGTTGATGTTGGTCGAAGCCATCTCGCGCGAAAAGAATGTGGAGCGTGATGTGGTCTTTGGTGCCGTCGAATCGGCACTGGCCCAGGCTACCAAGAAGCTCTACGAGGGCGAGGTGGACATTCGCGTGGCGATTGACCGCGACACGGGCAATTACGAGACCTTCCGCCGCTGGCACGTGGTGCCCGATGAAGCCGGTCTGCAACTGCCTGACCAGGAAATCCTGCTGTTTGAAGCCAAGGAACAGATTGCGGACATCGAGCTCGACGAGTACATCGAAGAGTCCGTTCCTTCGGTGCCCATCGGCCGCATTGGCGCCATGGCGGCCAAGCAGGTCATTCTGCAGAAGATCCGTGACGCCGAGCGCGAGATGCTGCTCAACGATTTCATGTCGCGCGGCGACAAGATCTTTGTCGGCACGGTCAAGCGCATGGACAAGGGCGACATCATCGTCGAGTCGGGCCGTGTCGAAGGCCGTCTACGTCGTGGCGAGATGATCCCCAAGGAAAACCTTCGCAACGGCGACCGCGTCCGCGCCATGATCATGGAAGTCGATCTGACCTTGCGTGGGGCTCCGATCGTGCTGTCGCGTTCCGCGCCTGAGTTCATGATCGAGTTGTTCCGCCAGGAAGTGCCTGAAATCGAGCAAGGTCTGCTCGAAATCAAGTCCTGTGCCCGTGATGCCGGCTCCCGCGCCAAGATCGCCGTGTTGTCGCACGACAAGCGCGTGGACCCGATCGGCACCTGTGTCGGCGTGCGTGGTACCCGCGTTAACGGAGTCACCAACGAGTTGGCTGGTGAGCGTGTCGACATTGTGTTGTGGAGCGAAGACCCGGCCCAGTTCGTGATCGGTGCCCTGGCCCCGGCCAACGTGCAGTCCATCGTGGTGGACGAAGAAAAGCACGCCATGGACGTGGTGGTGGACGAAGAGAACCTCGCCATCGCCATCGGCCGCGGCGGCCAGAACGTGCGCTTGGCCTCTGACCTGACGGGTTGGAAGATCAACATCATGGATGCGGCCGAATCGGCTCAGAAGCAAGCCAATGAAACACAGGCCACGCGCCAGTTGTTCATGGAAAAGCTCGATGTCGACGAGGAAATCGCCGAGATCCTGATTTCCGAAGGCTTCACCAGCCTCGAAGAAGTGGCCTATGTGCCGATCCAGGAAATGCTGGAGATCGAAAGCTTCGACGAAGACACGGTGAACGAACTGCGTTCGCGGGCCAAGGATGCTCTGCTGACCATGGAAATCGCTCGGGAAGAGAGCGTTGACGAAGTTTCCCAGGACTTGCGTGATCTCGAGGGCCTCAGCCCCGAACTGATCGGCAAGCTGGCAGCTGGCGGGGTCCATACCCGCGACGAACTGGCGGATCTGGCGGTGGATGAACTCACCGACATCACCGGCCAGACCCCTGAAGAAGCCACGGCTTTGATCATGAAGGCACGCGAACATTGGTTCGCGGGTCAAGAGTAATGGTCATGGAGGCAAGAACCAAATATGTCCAGTACCACTGTCGCCGAGTTCGCTAACGAGCTCAAGAAGTCCCCTGAAACCCTGCTCGAGCAGCTTCGCACGGCGGGCGTTTCCAAGCGCTCCTCTTCCGACAATCTGACCGAGTCCGACAAGCAGCAGCTGTTGAGTTTTCTGCAAGCTAGCCACGGCACGACTGCCGTGGACCGCAAGAAGATCACGCTCGTGAAGAAGTCGACCAGCGAAATCAAGCAAGCCGATGCCACTGGCAAGGCCCGCACCATTCAGGTGGAAGTGCGCAAGAAGCGCACCTTCATCCAGCGCGAGGAAGACGTGCGCCCTGAATCTGCCGCCGTGGTCGAGCAGGACGTGCCGCCCACCGCTGCTGAAACGGCCCACAACGCCGACTTGAGCCGCCGTGAGGAAGAAGCCCGCCGCCAGGCCGAGCAGATCCGTGACCAGGAAACCGAGTTGGCGGCCAAGCGCCGTGAGCGCGAAGAGCTGGAGCGCCGTGAGCGCGAAGCCGAAGAACGCGCCGCCGCCTACGCAGCCCAGGAAGAAGCCCGCCGGGCCCAGGCCATGGCTGAAAAGGAAGTGGCCAGCAAGGAGCAGGCCGAAGCCGCTGCTGCCGTGCGTGCCGCTGCTGCTGCTGCACGTGAAAAGGCCGAGTCCGAGTCCCGTGCCCGAGCCCAGGAAGAGGCCACCCGCGCCGCCGACCTGAGCGAACGTCGCCGCAAGGCCGAGGCCGAGGCTGCTGCCATCCGCTCGATGATGGCCACCCCCAAGAAGGTTCTCGTGGCCAAGAAGCCCGAAGAGCCGAAGCCCGTGGTCAAGCCTGGCGATGCCAAGGCTGGCGTCAAGGGCACTCTGCACAAGCCTGCCGGTACCCCGGGAGCAGGTGCAGGCACCCGCACAGCCAATGCTCCGGCACCTGCAGCAGGTCCTGGTGGCAACAAGGAAGTCAAGTCGGCCAAGCTGTCCTCCAGCTGGGCGGGCGATCCGGCCAAGAAGAAGGAAATCAAGACCCGCGGCGACAGCAGTGGTGGCGTGGGCCGCAACAGTTGGCGCAGTGGTCCGCGTGGCCGCCGTGGCAACGACCGCGACCACCGTGAAGACCAGCAGCAACAGGCACCGGCCGAAGCACGTGTGATCGAAGTGCACGTGCCCGAAACCATCACCGTGGCCGAATTGGCCCACAAGATGGCGGTCAAGGCCTCCGAGGTGATCAAGCACCTGATGAAGCTGGGTCAGATGGTCACCATCAACCAGCCGTTGGACCAGGACACCGCGATGATCGTGGTCGAGGAAATGGGTCACAAGGCCATCGTGGCCGCACTGGATGACCCGGAAGCCTTCACCGACGAAGACGTGGCAGCCCAGGACGCCGAGCAACTGCCTCGTGCCCCGGTCGTGACCGTGATGGGTCACGTCGACCACGGCAAGACCTCGCTGCTGGATTACATCCGCCGCACCAAGGTGGCCTCTGGCGAAGCCGGTGGCATCACCCAGCACATTGGTGCCTACCACGTGGAAACCCCGCGCGGCATGGTGTCCTTCCTGGATACCCCGGGTCACGAGGCCTTCACGGCCATGCGTGCCCGTGGCGCCCAAGCCACCGACATCGTCATCCTGGTGGTGGCGGCCGACGACGGCGTGATGCCGCAGACCAAGGAAGCCATCAAGCACGCCAAGGCTGCGGGTGTGCCCATCGTGGTGGCCATCAACAAGATCGACAAGCCCGACGCCAACCTGGAGCGCGTGAAGAGCGAGCTGGTGGCCGAAGAGGTCGTGCCTGAAGAGTTCGGCGGCGAGTCTCCCTTTGTGCCAGTGTCGGCCAAGATGGGCACGGGCATCGACGAACTGCTCGAACAGGTGCTGCTGCAGGCTGAAGTGCTGGAGCTCAAGGCCCCGGTCGACGCCAACGCCAAGGGCCTGGTGATCGAAGCCAAGCTCGACAAGGGCCGCGGCCCGGTGGCGACCGTGCTGGTTCAGTCCGGTACGCTCAAGACTGGCGACGTGGTGCTGGCAGGCCAGACCTACGGCCGTGTGCGTGCCATGCTCGACGAAGCGGGTCGCACCATCAAGTCGGCTGGCCCGTCGATCCCGGTGGAAATCCAGGGTCTGACCGAAGTGCCCCAGGCCGGTGATGAATTCATGGTGCTCACGGATGAACGCCGTGCCCGTGAAATCGCCACCTACCGTGCTGGCAAGTTCCGCAACACCAAGCTGGCCAAGCAACAGGCCGCCAAGCTGGAGAACATGTTCTCCGACATGTCGGCTGGCGAAGTCAAGACCTTGCCGATCATCATCAAGGCCGACGTGCAGGGTTCGCAGGAAGCTCTGGCTGCCTCGCTGCTCAAGCTGTCCACCGACGAAGTCAAGGTGCAACTGGTCTACGCCGCTGTGGGCGCGATCAGCGAATCCGACATCAACCTGGCCATCGCTTCGAAGGCCATCGTGATCGGCTTCAACGTGCGTGCCGATGCCGGTGCCCGCAAGACGGCTGAAGGCAACTCGGTCGACATCCATTACTACAACATCATTTACGACGCCGTCGATGAGTTGAAGGCTGCGATGTCGGGCATGCTGACGCCGGACAAGAAGGAAGAAGTCATCGGTACGGCCGAAATCCGCACCGTGTTCGTTGCCTCCAAGATCGGCACCGTGGCTGGCTGTATGGTCACCTCCGGCATGGTCAACCGCTCGGCACGCTTCCGTCTGCTGCGCGACAACGTGGTCATCTACACCGGCGAGCTCGAGTCCCTCAAGCGCGTCAAGGACGATGTCCGCGAAGTCAAGGAAGGCTTCGAGTGCGGTATCAAGCTCAAGAACTACAACGACATCTCCGTGGGCGACCAGCTGGAGTTCTTCGAGATCAAGGAAATCGCCCGCACGCTGTGAGCGTGAGGCGACGACCCGAGCAAGACGATGGTACGCAAGGCATCCAGCACCCCCAACCGCAGCTTCAAGGTGGCCGATCAGATCCAGCGTGATCTGACCGAGCTGATCGCGCGCGAACTCAAAGATCCGCGCGTCGGCATGGTCACCCTCCAGTCTGTGGAGGTGACGCCCGACTATGCGCACGCCAAGGTGTATTTCAGTCTCCTGATCGGGGACCCGAAAGAAACCGAGGAAGCGCTGAACCAGGCCGCCGGCTTCCTGCGCAACGGCCTGTTCAAGCGTCTGCACATTCACACTGTGCCGACGCTTCATTTCCACTTCGACCGCACCACCGAGCGTGCGGCCGACATGAACGCCTTGATTGCCAAGGCGGTCTCTTCTCGCGCGAAAGACGACTGAGCCCATGAACGCGCCACGCACAAGGGTGCAACGGCGCCCTGTGCATGGGGTGTTGTTGCTCGACAAACCGCTCGGACTCTCGAGCAACAATGCTTTGCAGAAGGCCAAATGGCTGCTGCGCGCCGAAAAAGCGGGCCACACCGGCACGCTCGATCCTTTGGCGACTGGGGTGCTGCCGCTGTGCTTTGGTGCCGCCACCAAGTTCAGCCAGCTCCACCTGGATGCCGACAAGACCTATGTGGCTGTGGCCCGGCTGGGCCAGCGAAGCAGCACGGGCGACCGTGAGGGCGACATCATCGAGACTCGTGAGGTGGATCCTGCCTGCCTCAGCCCCGAGTCTCTGGCTGTGGTCCGTGAGCGCTTTCTGGGGCCGATCCGTCAGGTGCCGCCCATGCACAGCGCCTTGAAGAAAGACGGCAAGGCCTTGTACGAATATGCCCGCGAGGGCATCGATGTTGAGCGCCCGGCGCGTGATGTGACCATTTTTGAGCTGCAACTGACAGACGTTTCGGCAGAGCAGGGCTTTCCTGCCCTGCGCATCGAAGTCCGCTGCAGCAAGGGCACGTACATCCGCACCCTGGGCGAAGACATTGGTCAGGCGTTGGGCTGCGGGGCTTACCTTGTGTCCTTGCGTCGCACCGTGACCGGTGATTTCGACCAAAGCCGATGTGTCAGCCTGGAAGCGTTGGAAGCCCTGCCTGAGGGGGAACGCCTGGCCAGCCTGATGCCGGTACAGACCTTGCTGACGCATCACACCCGCGTCACGCTGGACAGTCAGAATGCGGGGCGATTTCTGAGCGGCATGCGCCGCCGAGGCGCCTGGGCCGATGCCAAGGCCGTGGCGGTGTTCGGTGATGAGCCGCCCGCTTTGCTGGGGGTGGGCCACACGTTGGCCGGTGAGCTGATCCCGGAGCGGCTGTTGAGCCCCATCGAGATCCAACAGATTCTTGAAAACATGGAACGAACCCACGGAAGCGAAGGCGACCGTACTGAGGAAACGAAATGAGCAAACAAATTCGAAACATCGCCATCATTGCCCACGTTGACCATGGCAAAACCACCATGGTTGACCAACTGCTGCGTCAGTCGGGCACCTTCGCGGAACACGAGAAGATCGTGGACACCGTGATGGACAACAACGCCATCGAAAAAGAACGTGGCATCACGATTCTGGCCAAGAACTGCGCTGTGAGCTGGGAAGGCACCCACATCAACATCGTCGACACCCCGGGCCACGCGGACTTCGGTGGTGAAGTTGAACGCGCTCTGTCGATGGTGGACGGTGTGGTGCTGCTGATCGACGCCCAAGAAGGCCCGATGCCGCAAACCCGTTTCGTGACCAAGAAGGCCCTGGCCCTGGGCCTGCGCCCGATCCTGGTGGTCAACAAGGTCGACAAGCCCGGTGCCAACCCGGACAAGGTTGTCAACGCTGCTTTCGACCTGTTCGACAAGCTGGGCGCGACCGACGAACAACTGGACTTCCCTGTCGTCTATGCCTCGGGCATCAACGGCTGGACCTCGCTGGAAGAAGGTGCTCCCGGCGAACAGTGGGGCCCCGACATGTCGGCCCTGTTCAACACCATCCTGAAGCACGTTCCGTCGCAAAAGGGTGACCCGAGCGCACCGCTGCAGCTGCAAATCTCGGCACTGGACTTCTCCACCTTCGTGGGCCGCATCGGCGTGGGCCGCATCAGCCAAGGCACGCTCAAGCCCATGAGCGACGTGCTGGTCATGGAAGGTCCGGATGGCAAGGCCATCAAGGGCCGTGTCAACCAGGTGCTGACCTTCCAAGGCCTGGACCGCGTCCAGTCCACCGAAGCCGGCCCGGGTGAAATCGTGCTGATCAACGGCATCGCCGACATCGGTATCGGCGTCACCGTGACCGACGTGAACAACCCGGCTCCGCTGCCCATGCTGAAGGTTGACGAGCCAACCCTGACCATGAACTTCTGCGTCAACACCTCGCCGCTGGCCGGCCGTGAAGGCAAGTTTGTGACCAGCCGTCAGATCTGGGACCGCCTGCAAAAGGAACTGCAACACAACGTGGCCCTGCGCGTGAAGGAAACTGACGAAGAAGGTATCTTCGAAGTCATGGGTCGCGGCGAACTGCACTTGACCATCCTGCTGGAAAACATGCGCCGTGAAGGCTACGAAATGGCCGTTTCCAAGCCGCGCGTGGTGTTCCGCGACATCGACGGCGTGCGCTACGAGCCGATCGAGCTGGTGACAGCCGACATCGAAGAAGGCCACCAAGGTGGCGTGATGCAAGCCCTGGGCGAGCGCAAGGGCGAGCTGGTCAACATGGAACCCGATGGCCGTGGTCGCGTCCGTCTGGAGTACCGCATCCCGGCCCGTGGCCTGATCGGTTTCACCAACGAATTCCTGAACCTGACCCGTGGCTCTGGCCTGATCAGCAACATCTTCGACAGCTACGAACCCCACAAGGGTGAGATCGGCGGCCGCAAGAACGGCGTGCTGATTTCCATGGACGACGGTGAAATCTTCACCTACGCCCTGGGCAAGCTGGACGACCGTGGCCGCATGTTCGTGAAGGCCAACGATCCGGTGTACGAAGGCATGATCGTCGGCATCCACAGCCGTGACAACGATCTGGTGGTCAACGCCACCCGCACCAAGCAGCTGACCAACTTCCGCGTGAGCGGCAAGGAAGACGCCATCAAGATCACGCCCCCGATCGAACTGACGCTGGAATACGGCGTTGAATTCATCGAGGACGACGAGTTGGTCGAAATCACACCCAAGTCGGTGCGTCTGCGCAAGCGCCACCTGAAGGAACAGGACCGCAAGCGCGCCAGCCGTTCTTGAGATGGATCATCTCTGCCTGGCCTGCGTTCATGTAATGCAGGCGGGTGCAGAGGAGAAAAAGGGGCCTTGGGCCCCTTTTGTTTTTTGGGCGGACTCAGCCGTCCAGAAGCGATGGCTTCGCCGCTGCTTACTTGACCCGCTGTTTCTCCAGCTTGCGGGCCAGGGTGCGGCGGTGCATGCCTAGGCGGCGAGCTGTTTCGGAGATGTTGAAGCCCGTCTCGGCCAGGGTTTCGTGAATGCGTTCCCACTCCAGGGTCTTGATCGAAGTGGAGCGATTGGTCAGCTCCACCTCGGTGCTGCCGGCCACATGGCCGAAAGCGGCCTCGATGTCGTCGGTGTTGGAGGGCTTTGCCAGGTAGTGGCAGGCGCCCAGCTTGATGGCTTCCACTGCGGTGGCGATGCTGGCAAAACCGGTCAGCACCACGATCAAGGCCTCGGGCACCTGTTGGTGCAATTGCTGCACACAGGCCAGGCCAGTGGCATCGCCGTTGAGCTTGAGGTCGATTACTGCGTAGGCCGGCTGGTGCTCCTTCAGCAGGGCCTGCATTTCCTGCAGCGTGCTGGCGTGCAAGGTGCGGTAGCCACGGCGCTCAAACGATCGGCCCAGGGTGCGCGCAAATGCGGCATCGTCTTCGACGATCAATAGCAGACGTTCAGCTTCCATGGCCGCTATTGTCGTCGAGTGTGATGGCCCGCAAGGGCAATCTCAGGGTGACAACCGCGCCCCCGTCAGGGCGATTTTCAGCCCGTACGGTGCCGCCCAGCGTGCGGGCCACGTTGAAGACCAGAAACAGCCCCAATCCGCCGCCCTGGCGCCCTTTGGTGGACTGGTAAGGTTTGCCGATCTGGCGCAGAACCTCGGCCGCAAAGCCGGGCCCCCGGTCTGTCACCTGCAGGGTCAGCCAGTCGTCGTCACTGTGTGCGCTCATCCGCACCCAGGCGGGCGAAGCCTCCTGGGCGTTGTCCAGCACATTGCAGATCATCTGGCGCAGGGTGGTGTCGGCCGCCAGGGGCAGGTCGGTTTTCAGCTTCAGTTCAAATTCAAATTGCCCCAGTTCGCGTGTGCCGCGCCATTGCGTCACCACCTGCTCCAAAAACGCCTGCAGGGTGCTGCGCTCCGCCCCTTCGCCGCGGGCCTCGCCGGCCGACATCAGGATGCCCGTGACGATGGCCTTGCAGCGTGCCAGTTCGCCTTGCATGTCGGTCAGCTCGTCGAGCATCTCGGGGTTCTGGCGAAACAGGGGCATGCGCCGCCAGTCTCCGAGGATCACCGCCAGTGTGGACAAGGGGGTGCCCAGCTCATGGGCCGCGCCCGAGGCCAGCAGCCCCATGCGGATGATGTGCTCCTGTTCGGCTGCCTGCTGCCTCAGGTTGGCCAGACGGGCATCGCGCAGGCGCAGGTTGTCCTGGATGCGGGTCATGAAGACCACCAGCAAGGCCGCGTTGAGCATGAAGCACAGCAGCAGGCCCAGCACATAGAAGCTGGCCAGGCCCCGGTCGTGGTCCAGCGGCAGGTCCAGCGGCCGGGCCAGCAGGGCCAGGGCCGCCACACACAGCGTGCACACCACCACCATCGCCCAGGTGGACCAGGCCTCCAGCAGCATGGCACACAGCGCGATCTGCAGCAGGTACAAGAAGACAAAGGGGTTGGTGGTGCCCCCGCTCAGGTACAGCTGCAGCGTGAGGGCCGCCACGTCCACGCTCAGGGCCAGCAGCAGCTCGTGGTTGCCCACATTGCGCTGTTCATGCCAGCGCAGGTGGCTGGCGATGTTGAAGCCGATCAGGCAGGCCAGCACCTCTACCATCTGCGGCATGGGCAGATGGATGTCCAGCATCAGCTTGGCGACGGCGATGGTGGCAATCTGGCCTGCCACCGCAAACCAGCGCAGCTGGATCAGCAGCAGCATGTTGCGGTGCCCGGTCAGGTGGTCCAGCCGGGATTGCTCGGTGCTTTTCATGGGGCGGCGCTTCAGGGTTTCAGGGGCGGGTTCAAACGGCCCGCCACACCATGGGCGCGGCAGACTGTCAGATGGGGTAGGGCTTTTGGCGCCAGGCGTAGACCATGGCACCGGCCACCATCAGGGCCAGGGCGTACCAGGTCAGCGCATACACCAGGTGGTTGTTGGTGAAATTCACCACCGTCAGTCCAGCCACGGGTTGTTGCGGCTGTCCGGGCTTGGCATCCTCGCCGGCGCCGGATTGTCCCAGATCGCCGGCGCTGGCGTCGGCATCGATGAAATAGGGGGCTGCGGCGCTCAGGCCATGGGCCTGGGCCAGGGCCTGCACATCGCGGGAGTACCAGCGTTGCGCGCTCGGGTCGTTGTGGCGCAGGAAGCCGCCGCCGGGTTCGCTCAGGCGCAACAGTCCTTGCACCTCAACCTCTGTGGCCGGGGTTTCTGCCACCGGGGCGCGCTGCGGTACAAAGCCGCGGTTGACGAAGACCACTTCGCCGCCCGCAGTGCGCAAGGGGGTTAGCACCCAGAAGCCGGCACCGCGCACGGTCGAGGCCTGCACCAGGCTGGTCTTGTCATATAGAAATTGCCCGCGCAGGCTGACGTGGCGGTATTCATCGCTGCGGGCGGTGATCTGGGGCCACTGCGCCGGGCCAGGGGCTGGGGTGGCGGGGGCGTGAACGCGTTGCTCGACGCGCTCGATCAGGTCCAGCTTCCAGCCCAGGCGTTGCACCTGCCAGCTGCCCAGAGCCAGAAACAAGACCATCAGCAGCACCCCCGCCAGCATCAGCACCACCTGCAGCCCGCGTGAGCGGCGCCGTGGTTCAGCCAGGGAGGGGGGCGCTGCCGTCGGGCTCATGGCAGGTTGCGCATCTCATGTGCCGAGGTCGGCATCATGTTGTGGTTGAGGTGGAACATCACCCACAGCGAGCCGGCCAGGGTGATCACCACCAGCATGGTCGTGAAGATCAGGGCCAGCATGGTCCAGCCGCCTTCCGAGCGGGTGTTCATGTGCAGGAAGTACACCATGTGCACCACGATCTGGACGGCCGCAAAGCCCAGGATCACCATGGCGGTGGTGCTGGAGCTGCCGAAGGTCTTGCCCATCACCAGCCAGAAGGGGATGGCGGTCAGGATCACCGACAGGATGAAGCCAGTGGCGTAGCTCTTCAGGCTGCCATGGTCATGGCCGCCGTGTTCATCATGACCGTGGTCGTGACCATGTTCGTCATCGTGGCCATGGTCGGCGTGGTCGTTGTGGTGGTGTGCGGTCATGGCAGGACTCCCATCAGGTACACGAAGGTGAAGACGCCGATCCAGACGACGTCCAAGAAGTGCCAGAACATCGACAGGCATTGCAGACGGCGGCGGTTGGCGGCGTTGAGGCCGTGGCGCTTCAGTTGGAACACCAGCGTCACCAGCCACACCAGGCCAAAGCTGACGTGCAGGCCGTGGGTGCCCACGAGCGTGAAGAAGGACGACAGGAAGGCGCTGCGCTGCGGGCCCGCGCCTTCATGGATCAGGTGGGCGAACTCATACAGTTCCAGGCTGATGAAGCCTGCACCGAGCACGCCCGTGACCAGCAACCAGGCGATGGTGCTGTTGAGCCGCTTCTTCTGCATTTCCAGCATGGCAAAGCCATAGGTGATGGACGACAGCAGCAGCAGCGAGGTGTTCACCGCCACCAGGGGCAGGTCGAACAGCTCGGCGCCCGAAGGGCCGGCCGCGTAGCTGCGGCCCAGCACCGCGTAGGTGGCAAACAGGCAGGCAAAGATGAGGCAGTCGCTCATCAGGTAGAGCCAGAAGCCCAGCAGCGTGCCGTTCTCCGGGTGGTGCTCCAGCACGTAGTAGCGCGAGCTCGGGTTCGAGCCCGCCGATGCGCCGGCCAGGCCGGCAGAGGCGGTGTGTGACTTAGACATGGGCGGTGGCCAGTTGACGGGTACGGGCTGCTTCAACACGCCCGACCTGGTCGGCCGGGATGTAGAAGTCGCGCTTGTAGTTGAAGGTGTGGACGATGATGGCGACCAGCGTGGCCACAAAGCCCAGGCCAGCCAGCAGCCACATCTGCCAGATCAGTCCGAACGCCATGGCGGCACTCAGTGCGGCGATGATGAAGCCGGCTGCCGTGTTCTTGGGCATGTGGATGGCCACAAAGCCTTGTTGCGGACGCTGGTAGCCATTCTTCTTCATGTCGTCCCAGGCGTCGTTGTCATGCACCACGGGGGTGAAGGCAAAGTTGTAGTCGGGCGGTGGCGACGAGGTCGACCACTCCAGGGTACGGGCATTCCACGGGTCGCCCGTGGTGTCGCGCAATTGGTCGCGGCGCAGGTAGCTCACCACCAGCTGGATGATGAAGCTGCCGATGCCCAGGGCGATCAGCACGGCGCCCAAGGCGGCCACCTGGAACCAGATCTGCAGCGACGGGTCTTCGAAGTGGCTCAGACGACGGGTCACGCCCATCAGACCCAGCACGTACAGCGGCATGAAGGCCAGGTAGAAGCCGATCAGCCAGAACCAGAACGAGCACTTGCCCCAGAACGAGTCCAGCTTGTAGCCAAAGGCCTTGGGGAACCAGAAGTTGATGGCGGCAAACACGGCAAACACCACGCCGCCAATGATCACGTTGTGGAAGTGGGCGATCAGGAACAGCGAGTTGTGCAGCACGAAGTCAGCCGGGGGCACGGCCAGCAGCACGCCGGTCATGCCACCGATGACGAAGGTCACCATGAAACCGATGGTCCACAGCATGGGCACCTCGAAGCGGATGCGGCCCTTGTACATGGTGAACAGCCAGTTGAAGATCTTGGCCCCGGTCGGGATCGAGATGATCATCGTGGTGATGCCGAAGAACGAGTTCACGCTCGCCCCCGAACCCATGGTGAAGAAGTGGTGCAGCCACACCAGGTACGACAGGATGGTGATCACCACGGTGGCATAGACCATCGAGGTGTAGCCGAACAGGCGCTTGCCGCAGAAGGTCGACACGATTTCAGAGTACACGCCGAAGCAAGGCAGCACCAGGATGTAGACCTCAGGGTGACCCCAGATCCAGATCAGGTTCACGTACATCATGGCGTTGCCGCCCAGGTCGTTGCTGAAGAAATTGGTGCCGACATAGCGGTCCAGCGACAGCAGGGCCAGCACGGCGGTCAGCACCGGGAAGGCAGCCACGATCAGCACGTTGGTGCACAGGGCGGTCCAGGTGAACACCGGCATCTTCATCAGGGTCATGCCGGGCGCGCGCATCTTCACGATGGTGGCGATCAGGTTGACCCCTGACAGCAGCGTGCCCACCCCCGCAATCTGCAGAGACCAGATGTAGTAATCCACCCCCACGTCCGGGCTGCCCAGGATGCCCGACAGCGGCGGGTAGGCCAGCCAGCCGGTGCGGGCGAACTCGCCCACGAACAGCGAGGCCATCACCAGCACGGCGCCGAAGGTGGTCATCCAGAAGCTGAAGTTGTTCAGGAAGGGGAAGGACACGTCGCGCGCACCGATCTGCATGGGCACGATGTAGTTCATCAGGCCGGTCACGAAAGGCATGGCGACGAAGAAGATCATGATCACGCCGTGCGCCGTGAACACCTGGTCGTAGTGGTGCGGCGGCAGGAAGCCGGTGGCGTCACCAAACGACAGGGCCTGCTGCGCGCGCATCATCAGCGCGTCGGCAAAGCCACGCAGCAGCATGACGATGCCCAGGATCATGTACATGATGCCGATGCGCTTGTGGTCGATGCTGGTGATCCAGTCGCGCCACAGCGGGCCCCACAGGCGGAACTTGGTCAGCAGGGCCAGCACGGCCAGGCCACCGAGCGCCACCATGATGAAGGTGCCCAGCAGAATGGGTTCGTGGAACGGGATGGCGTCCCAGGAGAGACGGCCAAAGATAAGCTTCGTCAGGTCAAGATGTTCGAGCATGGTCAGTCTCGCGGGGAAAGGGTAGGGGAGCCGTGTGCGGCCAGGCCGCAGGCATCAGTGGCAGCTCGTGTCACAGGCCGGTGGGGGCGGTGATGGCCCCATCCAGGTTGCTGCGGTCATTGGGGGTGCACAGTTCGGCTTTCACGTAACGTGCGCCGCGCTGCTTCCAGCCCTGGGCTTCGCCCCGGGTGGCCACGCTGAAGTTGTTGGTGCCCATGCCGCCGGCGGCGTCAATGGCCATCATCTCGTTCATGCACATCTTGCTGCTGTCCACACAGCGGTTCAGGATGGCGTTGTACAGATCAGGCGCCACGCTGGCAAAGCGCTGCACCGGGTCGCGTTCGCTGGGCTGCTCCAGCTTCAGGTACTCGGCGCGGCCCAGGGTGCTGCCCGCGCTCTTGTTGGTCTGCACCCATTTTTCGAAGTCGGCGCCGCTCAGGCCATGGAACTTGAAGCGCATGCCCGAAAAGCCGGCGCCGCTGTAGTTGGCCGAGAAACCTTCAAATTCGCCAGCCTGGTTGATCACGGCGTGCAACTGGGTCTGCATGCCCGGCATGGCGTAGATCTGGCCAGCCAGCGCCGGGATGTAGAACGAGTTCATCACCGTCGAGGCCGTGATCTTGAACTGGATTGGCACATCCACCGGGGCCGCCAGTTCGTTCACGGTGGCAATGCCTTGCTCGGGGTAGATGAACAGCCACTTCCAGTCCAGCGCCACCACTTCCACCGTCAGGGGCTTGATGTCGGAGGGCATCTCACGCTGAGCATCCAGGCGGTGCAGCGGGCGGTACGGATCCAGCGTGTGGGTGCTGATCCAGGTCAGCAGGCCCAGCGCGATGATGATCAGCAGCGGGGCGCCCCAGATCACCAGCTCCAGCTGAGTGGAGTGGTCCCAGTCCGGTTCGTAGGTTGCACTCTTGTTGCTCTGGCGGTAGCGCCAGGCAAACACCAATGTCAGCACGATCACCGGAACGATGATCAGCAGCATCAACAAAGTGGACACCACGATCAGGTGGGCCTGCTGGGATGCGATGTCGCCCGAAGGGTTCATCACCACGGTATTGCAACCGGTCAAGAGAACTGCAGCCAGCGGCAGCAATCCCCGAAGGGGCTTGAGGAGGGTCATGCCAGGGAAAAGCAGTATGTGCTATGGAGGGATGGTGCGGTAATCTAGCGCTGCCTGCCGTGTTTGGCGATTGGACGTTTTGTCCCAGGTCAAATGTCGGCGGGGGTTCGCTCCGGGCCTTCCTGGGCGGATGGCACAACTATTTGAGAGGCAAACTATGGTGTCCAGCATGACTCATACCCTCGGCCTTGGCGCCGACGCAAACCTGCCGTCTCAGGACGCAGCCCGCCGTGAGGGCCATGGCGCCCACGGCAGCCCCATCGCCCCCGGCGAGATCGCCGTCGGCGTGATTGTCGGGCGAGCGTCCGAGTATTTCGACTTCTTCGTCTATGCCATCGCGTCGGTGCTGGTCTTTCCCAGCGTCTTCTTTCCCTTCGAAGGGCGGCTGGAAGGCACGCTGTACTCCTTCGTGGTGTTCTCCTTCGCCTTTGTGGCCCGACCCCTGGGCTCGGTGCTGTTCATGACCATCCAGCGCCACATGGGGCGCGAGGCCAAACTGACCCTGGCCCTGTTCCTGTTGGGAATCTCCACGGCAGGCATGGCCTTTTTGCCTTCCTATGCGCAATTGGGTGCAGCGTCCATCGTGCTGCTGTCAGCGTTCCGGATCGCCCAGGGCATTGCCCTGGGGGGCTCTTGGGATGGTCTGCCCTCGCTGCTGGCTCTGAACGCGCCCGCCGAGCGCCGGGGCTGGTATGCGATGTTGGGTCAATTGGGGGCGCCCTTGGGCTTCTTCGTCGCCGCCGGCCTGTTTTCCTTCCTGCTGGGCAATCTGGAGTCGTCTGACTTTCTGGAGTGGGGCTGGCGTTACCCTTTCTATGTGGCCTTTGCCATCAACGTGGTGGCCCTGTTTGCCCGCCTGCGCCTGGTCTCGACGGACGAATACTCCCGCCTGCTGGAAGAGCGTGAGCTGCAACCCACCCGGGTGACCGAACTGGTGCGCTCGCAAGGCCGCAACCTCATCATCGGCGCCCTGGCCGCCCTGGCCAGCTACGCGCTGTTCCACCTGGTCACGGTGTTTCCGCTGTCGTGGATCACGCTGTACTCCAACCGCTCCATCAGCGACTTCCTCATGGTGCAGATGTTCGGCTCGGTGCTCGCCGCCGGGGGGGTGGTGATGTCGGGCCTGATTGCTGACCGCTTTGGCCGCCGCACCACGCTGGGCACGCTGGCCGCCCTGATTGCGCTGTTCAGCGCGGCGGCTCCCGCCCTCATGGGCGGTGGGCAGTCGGGGCAGGATGCCTTCATCGTCACCGGCTTCCTGTTGCTGGGCCTTTCTTATGGGCAGGCGGCCGGCGCCGTGACGGCCAACTTCCCGGCCAAGTTCCGTTACACCGGGGCCGCTCTGACCTCTGATCTGGCCTGGCTGGTCGGCGCTGGATTCGCGCCGCTGGTGGCCTTGGGCTTGTCGGCCCACTTCGGGCTGGCCTATGTGGGCATCTACCTGCTGTCGGGCGCCATCGGCACCCTGGCGGCCCTGAGCCTGAACCGCGCCCTGGAGCTGCGCGACTGAGCTCTGCTGCTCAGTGGCCCTGGCCGTGATCACCCCCCGGCACCATGCCGGGGTGCACGCTGCCAGGCTGGCCCGGGCGTTCGGCGCACTGGGTCCATGATCGTGCAAAATGTTCGATTTGGCCCTTTGCGAAGGGGCCAGCCCCCTTGTCCGGGCCCCCTGAGGGGCCCGGCTTTTCTTTCTTTGTGATGCGACTTTCCCATTCCCGAGCGGTCATCCTGATGGTGGCCGTGACCCTCATGTGGTCGATTGCCGGCGTCGTGACGCGTCAACTCGAACATGCCCAGCGTTTTGAAGTCACCTTCTGGCGCAGCCTGTTCAATGTGTTGGCCCTGCTGCTGATCCTGCCCTTGGTGCAAGGGCGCGCCGTGTACGCCAACATGCGCCATGGCGGTCGCGCGCTGTGGGTGTCGGGGGTGTGCTGGAGCGTGATGTTCGCCGCCTTCATGGTGGCCATCATGCTGACCACGGTGGCCAATGTGCTGGTCACCATGGCCCTGGGGCCGCTGTTCACGGCCTTGATCGCCCGGGTGTTTCTGGGCCACCGCATCGCCACCCGGACCTGGCTGGCCATCGTGGTGGCGGGCCTGGGCATCGCCTGGATGTATGGCAGCCAGCTGGGTCACGCCCCCTTGGTGGGCACCCTGGTCGCCCTGTGCGTGCCGCTGGCGGGTTCGATCAACTGGACCGTGGTGCAGCGCTCGCAGGCCCAGGGCCACACCATCGATCTGGTGCCCTCCGTGCTGATTGGCGCCTTGATTTCCGTGCTGACCACCTTGCCGCTGGCGTTTCCGTTCCGCGCCAGTGGTGCGGACCTGGGGTGGCTGGCCCTGCTGGGGGTGGTTCAGCTGGCCATTCCCTGTGTGCTGGCGGTGCGCTGCGCCCGGGTGCTGAAGGCGCCCGAGGTGGCCTTGCTGGCCCTGCTGGAGGTGATTTTCGGCATTCTGCTGGCCTGGCTGGGGGCCGGAGAGCGGCCCGCACCCCAGGTGCTGGCCGGCGGGGCCCTGGTGATCGGGGCCCTGGTATTCAACGAACTATTAGGTTGGAAGGAGCAAAACGCATGAGTATTTTCAATGGCGACGTGGTGACCGAGGTGCGTGGCCGCATGGGCCTGATCACGCTGAACCGCCCGCGGGCGCTGAATGCGCTGTCCCTGGGCATGGTGCGCGATCTGACGGTGGCCCTGCAGGCCTGGGCGCAAGACCCGGCCGTGCTGGCCGTGGCCATCCGTGGCAGCAACAAAGAGGGCGTTTTCGGTGCCTTTTGTGCTGGCGGCGACATCCGCTTTCTGCACCAGGCGGGCAGCACGGGCGATCCGGATCTGGAGGCCTTCTTCACCGAAGAATACGCACTCAACCACCTGATCCATGCCTATCCCAAGCCCTACATCGCCTTCATGGACGGCATCGTCATGGGCGGCGGCATGGGCATCAGCCAGGGCGGCAGCGTGCGCATCGTGACCGAGCGCACCAAGATGGCCATGCCCGAGACCAACATCGGCCTGTTCCCCGACGTGGGGGGCGGCTACTTCCTGTCGCGCTGCCCGGGGCGCGTGGGTGAATGGCTGGCCCTGACAGGCGACACCATCGGCGCCGCAGACGCCCTGGCCTATGGGCTGGCGGATCACTTCCTGCCGGCCGATCGCCAGGCCGGGCTGTGGGAGGCCCTGGCCAGCGGCCCCTGGGAGACGACCGAGGCGCTGCAAGCCTTCTTGCGCGACCAATGGGCGCAGCCCCCTGTGGCCGAGCAGGCCCATCGCGCCGCGGTGGACCAGCATTTCGCCCTGCCGGATGCAACGGCCATCTTGGCCTCGCTTGAGGCTTCGGGGGACGACTGGGCCCGCCACACGGCGGCCACCTTGCGCAAGCGTTCGCCCCTGATGCTGCACGTGGTGCTGGAGCAGATCCGGCGCGCCCGCAGCCTGGACCTGGCCCAAGACCTGCGGATGGAGCGCGACATGGTGCACCGCTGCTTTCACCTGCGCCCGGGCCAAAGTGAAACCGTGGAGGGCATCCGCGCACTGGCTGTGGACAAGGACCACCAGCCGCGCTGGAACCCGGGCCGGGTCGAAGAGGTGCCGGCCACCTTGGTGGCACAGTTCTTCAGCAGCCCCTGGTCGGCGTCCGAACACCCGCTGCGTGAGCTGAAGGGTTGAGCTGAAGGGCAGAGCCAAGGCTCTGAAGCGCAGGCCCCGCGCCTCGCGTTCAGAGCTGTTTGTAGACGGCCAGCGCCAGGTCCAGCAAGGCCTGGCGCGGCAGATCCGCCTGCAAGGCGTAGCCAAAGTCGCCTTCCACCCAGTAGAACGAGGGAACGGGCCCCTCCTGACTGAAGCTGAACCCTGCCAGCGGGGCAGGGGCCGCCGCAGGCTGGCCCGCGCCGGGCGTCTGGGCTGGTGAGGGGGGCAGGGCGCCCAGGTACAGCGTGAGCCGCTGTCCTTGCGCATCCTGGTACATGAACTGGGCGCGCGCGCCGGTGTCGCCGGGCAGCAGCCGGCCGCCCACCAGGGCGTAGCCCTTGGCCTGCAGGTCGGGCAGCTTGAGCGGGCGGCCCAGGCGCTTGGACAGCCACTGCACCAGGTGCTGCTGCTGGCTGGCATCCACCTCCACCGGGTGTTTCTGTTCTGGGGCGTAGACGGCGTGGGCCACACTGGCCTGGGCCGAGAACTGGCGGCCGGGCGGCCGGTCCAGCGCCAACTCGTGGCTGCCGCCGGCATGTTGCAGCCCCCGACCCCACCAGCCGGCACCAAACGTCAACAGCACGGCAGCGGCCATGCCAGCCCAGCGGCCCGCGCTGCGCCAACTTTGCTGCCGCCGGGCGGCACGGGCCAGCGTGGCTTGCAACACGGTGGGCGGCGCCTCTTCAAGCACCTCGGTATGCAATGCCTGCAAGGCCAGCCGATCGGCCTGTTGGGCCCGCACCTCGGCTGCTCGGGCTGGATGCTGGGCCAAGGCTTGCCAGGCGGACTCCGTTTCCGCCATCGACAGGCGCTGGTCGATCAGGGCCTGCAACACGTCATCGGGCGGCAGGGCGGGTGGCTTGCCTTGGGGGGGGGAGGAGGGGGTGTCTGACATGGCAGCGGTGGGCAAAAGGGGCGCCTCAATGGGGCCGACGCTGGGCAAGGGGGCGCACCTTGCCAGCCGAGTCTTGCGCTGAGGGCTGTGCCGAGGCCTGGGGCTGGGCCTGTGCCGGGGCTTCCAGCAATTCCCGCAGGCGCGCCCGGCCCCTGGACAAGCGCGACATCACGGTGCCCACGGGCACGCCGGTGATGTGGGCCACCTGCTCGTAGCTGAGGTCTTCCAGGCTGATCAGCAGCAGGGCTTCACGTTGTTCGGGCGGCAAGCGCAGCAGGCAGCGCTGCAGGTCCAGGGCCTGTTCGTGGCCGGAGTCGGGGGCGGCCACCCGGTCCAGGGCGGTGTCCAGCGGGTGGTCCGGCCCGGGGCTGTCAGTCACGATGTGCAGGGCCGGCCGGCGCAACTGGTTGATGAACACGTTGTGCATCAGCGTGAACAGCCAGGCCCGCAGGTCGGTGCCGGGCAGCCACAGCCGCCACTTGCTGCAGGCCCGCTCCAGCGTGTCCTGCACCAGATCGTCGGCGGCCCAGCGGTCACCGGTCAGCGAGCGCGCATAGCGCCGCAGGCGGGGGATGTGCTCGCTGAGCGCCGTGGCGTTCATGGTGTGGGGTGCTCAGGGCCGTGCCGTGTGCCAGACCTGGTTGAACCCATCGCCCGTGCGGTCGCCGGGCTTGCTGTCCTTGGCCCAGTGGTACAGCGGCTTGCCCTTGAAGGCCCACTGCAACTGGCCGTCGTCACGGGTGATCACGCTGTAGTCGCCACGTGCCTTGTCGGTGGCACTGGCCTTCAGGGGCGGCCAGTTGGTGGCACAGGCGCCGTTGCAGACCGATTTGCCCGAGCCGGCCGCGTCGCGGTCAAACACATACAGCGTCATGCCGGTGGGGCCCACCAGGGCATCGCCCGACACGGTGGCGGGCGGGGGCGGGGCGCTCATCGAGGCGCAACCACCCAGCAGGGCGGCGGTCAACAGGCTGGCGGCAAGCGCCGAACGGGAAAAATTCAGGGCGTTCATGGTGTTCTCCTGGGTGTGCAGGGGGTCTGCAGTGGGGTGAACACGCGGCAAGCCCGGAATATTCCATGCCGCTGAAAAATAGTTTCAGCCTCAGCGGTTGCGGCTCTTCATGGCCCGCTCGACCTCGCGCTTGCCTTCACGGTCTTTGATGGTGTCGCGCTTGTCGTGCTCGGCCTTGCCCTTGGCCAGGGCCACTTCGCATTTGATCTTGCCGTTCTTCCAGTGCAGGTTGATCGGCACCAGGGTGTAGCCCTTTTGCTCCACCTTGCCGATCAGGCGTTTGATCTCGTCCTTCTTCATCAGCAGCTTCTTGGTGCGGATGGAGTCCGGGCTGACGTGGGTGGAGGCCGATTTCAGCGGATTGATCATGCAGCCCAGCACGTACAACTCGCCGTCGCGGATCACGACATAGCCATCGGTGAGCTGGACCTTGCCTTCGCGGGCGGCCTTGACCTCCCAGCCTTCCAGCACCATGCCCGCCTCGAAGCGCTCTTCGAAGAAATAATTGAATGCGGCCTTCTTGTTGTCGGCAATGCGGGTAGAGGTTTCGGGTTTTTTCGCCATGGTGTCCAGATGGGGCGGCAACAAGAGATTGAAAGAGCCGGGCCATCCTGACCCTGCTGTCGCCGCGGCTTGCTGCCGAAGGGCGGCTGCCACTCACTACAATCCGTTTCGCCTGAACCCAAGATTTTAGGCGCCCCGGTGCTTGTGGGGCGCCGAGTTGCGGGCTGGCCCGCAAATTCATGAAAACCGTCAACAAGTCCGTCCTGATCTGGTACACCCCGCAGGAAATGTTCAAGCTCGTCACCGACGTAGCGCAATACCCGCAATTCCTGCCCTGGTGCGACCACGCCCAGGTCTTGGCCCAGCAAGAGGGGGGCATGACGGCCGAGGTGGGCATCGCCTTCAGCGGCATCCGCCAGACCTTTGTCACCGAAAACACCCACATCGAAGGCCGCGAGGTGGGCATGAAGCTGGTGAAAGGGCCTTTTTCCAATCTCGAGGGTACCTGGCAGTTCCTGCCCGTGGGCGACGGCACCCAGCGGGCCTGCCGGGTTGAGCTGGTGCTGAGCTATGGCTTCTCCAACAAGGCCTTGGGCGCGCTCGTGGGGCCGGTCTTCGACAAGATTGCCGGCAGCCTGGTGGATGCCTTCGTCAAACGTGCCGAGCAGGTGTATGGCTGAGTCCGTCAAAGCGCTTTCCCTCACAGTGGCCATGGCCCCGGCGCCGCGTCAGGTGCGTGAGCAGGTGGTTTGTCTGCCGAGCCCTGCGACCGTCATGCAGGCGCTGCGTGCCACGGGGTGGCTGGAGCCCGGTGAGGGCGTCGATCTGAACCGCTACACCGTCAGCGTCTGGGGGCGGCGGGTAGGTTGGGAGCAGGCCCTGCGGGAGGGCGACCGCATCGAGCTGTGCCGTGCCCTGGTGGTCGACCCCAAGGTGGCTCGCCGCGAGCGTTTTGCCAAGCAAGGTGCGCGGGGCACCGGTTTGTTTGCCCGGCGCAGGCCCGGGGCGGCAGCGGGATACGGAGCCTGACGCCCCTCAGCGGCAGTCTGAATCGATCGTGGCCTGCGCGCGCCCCAGTTCGGCGTTGCGGGCGCTGTCGTCCAGAATGACGCGCTCGCCGTTCTCGTTCACCTGAGCCAGGCGGATACCCGATTGAAGAGTTGCCATGTTCTGGCGGGCGCGGGCGCAGTTGTCGGCCTTTTGGCTGGCGATGCGGGCCTCTTCGGCCTTCTTCTTTTCGTTGTCTGCCGCTTCGGCCTGGCGCTTGCGCTCTTCCACGGCCTTGTCCAGGCCGCTCTTGCCAGGGGCGGCCTTGGCGGCATCCGGGGCGTCGCTGCGCGCGCCGGCTGCGCCATCGCTGGCCCCTGCGGCATCGCTGGCAGACCGTGCGGGCATGCCGGGCTGCTTCAGGATGCTCTTGGCCGGCACCTCGGGCGGCGGCGCCCGGTCGCTGAACACCTTGCGGCCGTCCTTGTCCAGCCACATCCATTGGGCAAAAGCAGGGGTTCCCGCCAACAACAGGGCGGCAGAAAACAGCAGCGAAAGTGGTCTCATGGTCTGAGTTTATCCTGCCGCCACAACCCGGCCAAAGGCATGTTCCATGGGGTCAGCCGGTAAGGAGGCGCCGACACGGCTACAATCCTTCTTTTGGAGCTTTGACATGCGCCTTCTCGGAAAAGCGCTCACCTTCGACGACGTGTTGTTGGTGCCAGCGTACTCCCAAGTCCTGCCAAAGGACACTTCCCTCGCCACGAAATTCACCCGAAACATCACCCTGAACCTGCCCTTGGTGTCTGCCGCCATGGACACGGTGACGGAAGCCCGCCTGGCGATTGCGATCGCCCAGGAAGGGGGCATCGGGATCGTCCACAAGAACCTCACTGCGCAAGAGCAGGCCGCCCAGGTGGCCAAGGTCAAGCGCTACGAATCCGGCGTGCTGCGCGATCCGGTGGTCATCACCCCTGAGCACACCGTGCTTCAGGTGATGCAACTGTCCGAGCAACTGGGCATCTCGGGTTTCCCGGTGTGCGACGGTGGCAAGGTGGTGGGCATCGTGACCGGGCGTGACCTGCGTTTCGAAACCCGCTACGACGTCAAGGTCTCGCAGATCATGACGCCGCGCGAAAAGCTCATCACGGTCAAGGAAGGCGCCACCGCCGAAGAGGCCAAAGCCCTGCTGAACAAGCACCGCCTGGAGCGGCTGATGGTCGTCAACGAGGCCTTCGAGCTCAAGGGCCTGATCACCGTCAAGGACATCACCAAGCAGACCAGCTTCCCCAACGCCGCACGCGACCCCTCGGGCCGTCTGCGCGTGGGTGCGGCTGTCGGCGTGGGTGAGGGCACCGAAGAGCGCGTCGAAGCCCTGGTCAGGGCCGGCGTCGATGCCATCGTGGTCGACACCGCCCACGGTCACAGCAAGGGCGTGATCGAGCGCGTGCGCTGGGTCAAGCAGAACTACCCCCAGATCGAAGTCATCGGCGGCAACATCGCCACCGGCGCTGCGGCGCTGGCCCTGGTGGAAGCCGGTGCCGACGCTGTCAAGGTCGGTATCGGCCCGGGCTCGATCTGCACCACCCGCATCGTGGCCGGTGTGGGCGTGCCCCAGATCATGGCCATCGACAACGTGGCCAGCGCCCTGAAGGGCACCGGTGTGCCCCTGATCGGTGACGGCGGCATCCGCTACAGCGGTGACATCGCCAAGGCTTTGGCCGCAGGCGCCTCCACCGTGATGATGGGCGGCATGTTTGCAGGTACCGAAGAAGCCCCGGGCGAAGTGATCCTGTTCCAGGGCCGCAGCTACAAGAGCTACCGCGGCATGGGCAGCATCGGCGCCATGCAGCAAGGCAGTGCCGACCGCTACTTCCAGGAGTCCAGCACCGGCAATCCGAATGCCGACAAGCTGGTGCCTGAAGGCATCGAAGGCCGCGTGCCCTACAAGGGCTCGATGGTCTCCATCGTGTACCAGATGGCGGGCGGCATCCGTGCCTCCATGGGCTACTGCGGCTGCGGCACCATCGCCGAGATGCATGAGCGTGCCGAATTCGTCGAAATCACCTCGGCCGGCATCCGCGAAAGCCACGTGCACGACGTGCAGATCACCAAAGAAGCGCCCAACTACCGCGCCGAGTAAGCGAAGCCCCTGCGATGCAACACCAGAAAATCCTCATCCTCGACTTCGGCTCCCAGGTCACCCAGCTGATCGCACGTCGCGTGCGCGAAGCCCATGTGTTCTGCGAGGTTCATCCCTGCGACGTGTCTGACGAATGGATTCGCCAATACGCGGCCGATGGCCAGCTCAAAGGCGTGATCCTGTCCGGCAGCCATGCCAGCGTCTATGAAGAAACCACCGACAAGGCCCCGCAGGCCGTGTTCGAGCTGGGGATTCCGGTGTTGGGCATCTGCTATGGCATGCAAGCCATGGCGCACCAACTGGGTGGCAAGGTGGAAGGCGGCCACAAGCGCGAATTCGGCTTTGCCGCCGTGCGCGCCCGGGGCCACACCCGTCTGCTCGAAGGCATCCAGGACTTCGTCACTGACGAAGGCCACGGCATGCTCGACGTGTGGATGAGCCACGGCGACAAGGTCACCGAGCTGCCCCCGGGCTTCAAGCTCATGGCCAGCACCGACAGCTGCCCCATCGCCGGCATGGCCGACGAAGACCGCCGCTTCTACGCCGTGCAGTTCCACCCCGAAGTCACGCACACCAAGCAGGGCCCGGCGCTGCTGCAGCGTTTCGTGCTGGGCATCTGCGGCGTCTCCCCTGACTGGATCATGGGCGACTACATCAGCGAGGCGGTCGAAAAGATCCGCCAGCAGGTGGGCGACGAAGAGGTGATCCTGGGCCTGTCGGGCGGTGTGGACTCCAGCGTGGCTGCCGCGCTGATCCACCGCGCCATCGGCGACCAACTGACCTGTGTGTTCGTCGACCACGGTCTGCTGCGCCTGAACGAGGGCGACATGGTGATGGAGATGTTTGAAGGCAAGCTCCACGCCAAGGTGATCCGCGTGGATGCCTCCGACCTGTTCCTGGGGCAACTGGCCGGCGTCAGCGAGCCCGAAGCCAAGCGCAAGATCATCGGCCGCGAGTTTGTCGAGGTCTTCAAATCCGAAGCCGCCAAGCTCAAGGCCGGCAATGGCGGCCACAAGGGCGCCACCTTCCTGGCCCAGGGCACCATCTACCCCGACGTGATCGAGTCGGGCGGTGCCAAGAGCAAGAAGGCCGTCACCATCAAGAGCCACCACAACGTGGGTGGCCTGCCCGAGCAATTGGGCCTGAAACTGCTCGAGCCCCTGCGCGAGCTGTTCAAGGACGAAGTGCGTGAACTGGGCGTGGCCCTGGGCCTGCCCCACGACATGGTCTACCGCCACCCCTTCCCGGGCCCCGGCCTGGGGGTGCGCATCCTGGGCGAGGTCAAGAAGGAATACGCCGACCTGCTGCGCCGCGCCGACGCGATCTTCATCGAAGAGCTGCGCAACTTCCGCGACGAGGCCACCGGCAAGACCTGGTACGACCTGACCAGCCAGGCCTTCACCGTCTTCCTGCCGGTCAAGAGCGTGGGCGTGATGGGCGACGGCCGCACCTACGACTACGTGGTAGCCCTGCGTGCCGTACAGACCAGCGACTTCATGACCGCCGACTGGGCCGAGCTGCCCTACGCGCTGCTCAAGAAGGTCTCCAGCCGCATCATCAACGAGGTGCGCGGCATCAACCGCGTCACCTACGACGTGAGCTCCAAGCCGCCAGCGACGATCGAGTGGGAGTGATCCTGCCTAGGTCATAGCACGCAGCCCATGACCAGAAACCAGAAAGCCCGCTTGAACGCGGGCTTTCTGTGTTTGGGGGAGGGCGTTTTGCAAGGTGGCCGTATCACCCCGCCCCAAACAATCCCCCCTCATCCAGCAACTCGAACGCAATCTCAGGCCGCTGCTCCAGGCTTTTCTTGATGGCGGCGGGGATGGCCTGGCGGGTTTTCTTGCACAGGCCGGGCTGCTCGTGGACCAGGATGGTGATGCCGCGCAGGGTGCGCACTTCGTTGGGGCTGGTGCTGATGGTCAGGCGGATGCCGAGCTGCTGCTCCAGGCGCTCCTCGATGCGGCGCAGATCGCTGAGGCTGCCCAGGTTTTCCAGCCGCTGCAGCAGGCGCTTTTCCTCCTCGCGGGTCAGAAGCAGCACGCGCAGGTCGCCGCTGGGGTTCTGCAGCAGGTCGTCGCGCCCGCAGACGCAGGCGCCGGGCGGGCATTCGGTGCGGATCGGAAATGGAGGGGTGGGGGACATGGCTGCGCTGTGGGCCTTCATGGGTGAGGCCCTTGCGGCTGGGCATCTTACTGAATCTGCAATGCCCCGGCGGCGGGCAGGCCACCGTGCTGCGGGTGGCCGCAGCACGCCCTCTATGATGCTGCCAGGCCCATCCGGGCCGTTTGCTTCCAATCTGCATGGCCAAGATCGTTCTCTACTGCCAACCCGGCGCCAAACAAACCCAGCTGATGGGCACCCATGACGGCAAGCCCAAGATCCAGCTCAAGGCGCCGCCGGTGGACGGCGAGGCCAACAAGGCGCTGATCGCTTTTGTGGCCCAGCGCTGCGGGGTGTCCAAATCGGCCGTCACCATCGAGCTGGGCACCAGCGGGCGCACCAAGCGGGTGGCGGTCGACGGGCTGGACGATGCCGCACTGCGGGCCCTGTTCGGGTTGTGACGGAGCCATGCTGGGGAGAGACTCAGGGCACTCGCTTTACCTTCCTGTGACGATGCGCAAGCCGTGGTGTCATGCCGGGCTGGCAAACTGTGTGGCTTGCAAGCCTCAGATTTTTCATGAACTTTGAATTCAAACGCCTGATCCGCCCAGGGATCGCGGTCGGGGTATTGGCCATCGCCCTGGTGGTGGGCAAGAAGACCTTTTTCGCGCCGCCACCTGCCCCCGCCTACATCACGGCCCCGGTCGCCCGGGCCGACATCGAAGACACCGTGCTGGCCAACGGCACGCTCAAGGCCTTCAAGCAGGTCAGCGTGGGCGCCCAGGTGTCGGGCCAGGTCAAGTCGCTGAAAGTGGCCTTGGGTGACGTCGTTCACAAGGGCGACCTGGTGGCCGAGATCGACTCGCTCACCCAGCAGAACACCTTGCGCAACAACGAGGCGGCCCTGGCCAATGTGCAGGCGCAGTTGCGCTCGGCCGAGGCCACCCTGACACAGGCCGAACTGGCCTTGAAGCGGCAGCAGCAGATGCGCGCCTCGGAGGCCAGCTCGCAAGCCGACCTGGAGGCCGCGCTGGCCACTGAAAAGACCAGCCGGGCCAGCGTGGAGGCGCTGCGCGCCCAGGTGGACCAGGCCAAGGTGGCCGTGGACACCGCTCGCGTCAACCTGGGCTACACCCGCATCGTGTCGCCCATCGACGGGCAGGTGGTGGCCCTGGTGACGGAAGAGGGCACCACCGTCAACGCCAACCAGTCCACCCCCACCATCATCATCGTGGCCAAGGTCGACACCATGACCGTCAAGGCCTCGATCTCCGAGGCCGATGTCACCTCCGTCAAGCCGGGCCAGCGGGTGTATTTCACCATCCTGGGCGAACCCCAGAAGCGCTACGACGCCACCTTGCGCACCATCGAGCCGGCCACCGACAGCATCAGCACCTCGACCACCAGCAGCTCTTCGAGCAGCAGTTCCAGCAGCACCTCCACCAGCAGCGCCACGGCCATCTACTACAACGGCCTGTTCGACGTGCCCAACCCCGACAACAAGCTGCGCATCTCGATGACCGCCATGGTCTACATCGTGCGCGGCCAGGCCAAGAACGCCCTGACCGTGCCCGTGGGCGCGCTCAGCGCCCGCCAGCGCGACGGCAGCTACCGGGTCAGCGTGCTGGGCGGCGATGGGCAGGTGCAGGCTCGCACGGTGCATGTGGGCATCAACAACAATGTCACGGTGGAGATCCTGGACGGCCTGACGGAGGGCGAAAAGGTGGTGCTGGGCAGCGCCGCCGGGGCCCCTTCGGCCACAGGCGAGCAGCGCAGCATGCGCCCGCCACCCGGTGGGTTCTGACATGAGCGCGCACCCAACACCGGGCAGCGCAGTCTCTGCCTCGGCTTCAGCCTCCCCACAGCCCCTGCTGTCATTGCAGGGCGTGTGGCGCGAGTTCCAGGTCGGTGACAGCCCGCTGGCCGTGCTGAAAGACATCCGGCTCGATGTGGCTGCGGGCGAGATGATCGCCATCGTGGGCCAGTCGGGCTCCGGCAAGTCCACACTGATGAACCTGATCGGCTGCCTGGACCAGCCCAGCCGAGGCAGCTACCAGATCAACGGCCGCGAAGTGGGCAGCCTGCACGCCGATGAGCTGGCTGCGCTGCGGCGCGAGCATTTCGGCTTCATCTTCCAGCGCTACCACCTGTTGGGCGACCTGTCGGCCGCCGGCAACGTGGAGGTGCCCGCCATCTACGCCGGCTCGGGCGCCCGTGAGCGCCGGGCCCGTGCTCTCGCCCTGCTGGAGCGGCTGGGCCTGGCCGGGCGCACCTCGCACGTGCCGGGCAAGCTGTCGGGTGGCCAGCAACAGCGGGTGTCGATCGCCCGCGCGCTGATGAATGGCGGCAGCGTCATCCTGGCCGACGAGCCCACCGGCGCGCTGGACACGCAGTCGGGCGCCGAGGTGATGAAGATCCTGGCCGAACTGCATGCGCTGGGCCACACCATCATCCTGGTCACGCACGACATGCAGGTGGCCAGCCACGCCCAGCGCATCGTCGAGCTGCGCGATGGCGAGGTCGTGTCCGACCGCCCGAACACGCCCACCCACGGGGCCTCCGAGGCCCCAGAGGCCGCGGGCAAGGACCCCGTCGCCCAGATGCTGAGCCCGGCCCAACACGTGCGCCAAGGCGTCTGGGCCGCTTTCGGAGCCTGGGCCGATCGCCTGGGCGAGGCCTTCCGCATGGCCTTGCTGGCCATGAATGCCCACCGCCTGCGCACCCTGCTGACCATGCTGGGCATCATCATCGGCATTGCCTCGGTGGTGTCGGTGGTGGCCTTGGGCGAGGGCTCGCGCCAGAAGGTGCTGGCCAACATCAGCTCCATCGGCACCAACACCATCGACGTGTACTCGGGCACGGGCTTTGGCGACCCGCGCGCGGCCCGCATCCAGACCCTGAGCCCGGCGGATGCCGATGCGCTCAAAGAGCAGAGCTATGTCGACAGCGTCACCCCCAATGTGCAGGCCTCGGTCACGGCGCGCTACGCCAACATCGATGCTTCGGTGCAGGTCACGGGTGTGGGCGAGCAGTATTTCCGCGTCAAAGGCCTTCAAATGGCGGGCGGCACGGCCTTCAGCGATGCCGCCGTGCAGGCCTATGCGCAGGTGGCCGTGATCGATGAGAACGCGCGCAAAAAGCTGTTCCCCAACACCAACCCGGTGGGGCAGGTGCTGTTGCTGGGCAGCATGCCGGTCTATGTGGTGGGCGTGACGGCCAAGAAGGACGGGGGCTTCGGCCCCAGCATGGAGACCCTCAACGTCTTTGTGCCCTACACCACGGCCATGCGTCGCCTGATCGGCCAGGGCTACCTGCGCAGCATCACGGTGCGGGTGGACGACAGCACCTCGATGGCGGCGGCCGAACAGGGCATCAACCAGTTGATGGAGCGCCGCCACGGGCGGGTGGACTTCTATGTGCTCAACACCGACAGCATCCGCCAGACCATCGAAAGCACCACCCGCACGCTCACGCTGCTGGTGTCGTCGATCGCGGTCATCTCGCTGGTGGTGGGCGGCATCGGTGTGATGAACATCATGCTGGTGAGCGTCACCGAGCGCACCGGCGAGATCGGCGTGCGCATGGCGGTGGGGGCCCGGCAAAGCGACATCCAGCAACAGTTCCTGATCGAGGCGGTGCTGGTCTGCCTGCTGGGCGGCGTGCTGGGCATTTCACTGGCCCTGGGCTTCGGGGCCCTGTTCAAGCACTTCAGCAACAATTTCACGCTGGCGTTTTCCACCTCGGCGATGGGGGCGGCCTTTTTGTGCTCCACCTTGATCGGGGTGGTGTTCGGCTTCCTGCCGGCGCGCAGCGCGGCCCGTCTCAACCCTGTCGAGGCCCTGGCCCGAGATTGACCCCGCACGGAACCGAGATGGACGCCCCCGGACACAAGGCGCTATGGCGTCACAACTTCATGATGGACTTTTCTATTTCAAAGCCAATGACACCAGGCCAGCGTCGACCCGGGCGCCCACCGGCACTGGCCCTGGCGTGCGCGCTGGCCTTGTCGCTCGGGGCCTGCACCTCGGTGCGCACCCCCTACCAGGCCCCGCAGCTGGCGGTGCCCGGCACCTGGTCGAACAAGGGCGCGGTGGTGACGGCTCCTGCCGATGTGCCCGACGCCTGGTGGGGTGCCTTTGGCGACCCGCAACTCAGCGCTCTGGTCGAGGCGGCCCTGAGCCGCAACAACGACCTGGCCGTGGCCGCCCTCAAGGTGCGCAAGGCGCGCCTGCAGGCCGAACTGGCCGAACGCAACCGCTGGCCCACCCTCAGCGGCAGTGTCAGCACCCAGGCCCAGAAGCCGCTGGAAGGCGGGGCCAGCACCCGCAGCAGCGGGGCCAGCGTTTCGGTGAGCTACGAGGCCGACCTGTGGAACCGCCTGGGCAGCCTGAGCGATGTGTCGCGCTGGGAGTCGCTCGCCACCGAGCAGGACCGCCAGGCCACCCGCCTGAGCCTGATCGGCAGCGTGCTGCAGGCCTACTGGCAACTGGCCTACCTGAACCAGCGCATCGGCACCGGCGAGCAAAGCGTGGCCTATGCCGAGAAAACCCGCGACCTGGTGCAGGCCCAATACCGGGCTGGTGCGGTGTCGGCCCTGGAGGCCAGCGAGGCCGAACGCACGGTGCTGAGCCAGCGCGCCACCCTGGCCGACCTGCAACAGCAGCGCCTGAGCGCCCGCACCACCCTGGCCCTGCTGTTCGATGTGGCTCCGGGCGACACCGCACTCCAGCCCTGGCTGGGTGCCGAGCCGCAGCGCCTGCCGTTGCAGGCCATGCCCGAGGTGGCGCCCGGCCTGCCGGCGCAGCTGCTGGCCCGCCGCCCCGACCTGCGTGCGGCCGAACTGCGCCTGCGTGAGACCCTGGCCAGCGCCGATGCCGTGGCCGCCAGCTACTACCCGGCGCTCACCCTCACCGGGGCCCTGGGCAGCAGCAGCCTGGCCCTGGGGCAGGTGCTGTCCAACCCCTATGCCTTGCTGGGCGCGGGCGTGAGCCTGCCGTTTCTGCAGGTCAACATGATGAAGCTGAACAACGCCATCGCCCGCACCCAGTACGAGAGTGCGGTCGTCAGCTACCGCCAGACGCTTTACTCGGCCCTGGGCGATGTCGAGAACGCGCTGGGCACCCGCAGCGCCCTGGCCCAGCAAGGGGAGCTGTTGGCCGGCTCGCTGGCGGCCAGCCGGCGCAGCGAGCAGTTGTACGAGGTGCGCTACCGCCAGGGCTCGGTGGCCCTGAGCCTGTGGCTCGATGCCCAGGAAACCCGGCGCACCGCCGAGACCGCCTGGGCACAGAACCAGCTGTCGCAGCTCAAGAACCAGGTCACCCTGTACCTTGCCCTGGGGGGCAGCGCGCAGCCGGCGCAGTGATGGCCTGATGTGGCTTGTCGGGGTTTGACATGGCTTGACGCGGCTCCAGGGCATGAGAAGGGCGAAATCAGTTTCACAATAGCGCACTTGTCACGCTCTGACGCCAAGAGGTTCTTCTCATGTACCTGCCCCCGCAATTCGCCAGTTCGGACCCGGCGCTGGCCCGTGCGCTGATGCGCGAGCACCCGCTGGCCAGTCTGATCTCGAACGACGATGACGGCCTGCCCTATGTCACCCATCTGCCGCTGCATCTGGTGGCCGAGGGCGGGGCAGGGGGTGATGCAGAGGGTGATGCGCTGTTGCTGGGCCACTGTGCCCGGGCCAACCCGCATTGGCGCTACCTGCAGCAGCGCCCGCGCGCGGTGGTCACCTTCATGGGGCCGCAGGCCTACCTGTCGCCTGCCGTTTACCCCGATCTGGCCCGGGTGCCCACCTGGAACTACCTGGCCGTGCACGCCACCGTGCAGGCCCGGCTGCTGGACGAGCCCGAGGCCAAAGACGCCTTGCTCAAGCAGCTGATTGCCGATCATGAGCCGGCCTACGCCGCGCAATGGCATGGGCTGGAGGCCGATTGGCGCCAGGGCATGCTGCGCGGCATCGTGGCCTTTGAGCTCAGCATTGAGGCGTTGCAGTGCAAGCTCAAGCTCAACCAGCACCGGCCCGAATCGCATGCCGCCATGGTTCAGGCCTACCGCAGCGCGGACAACGACGGCGCGCGGGGGCTGGCCGATTGGATGCAACGTCTGGGCCTGGTCCCACAGGAGGGTGTGTGATGCGCGGTGGAATCGGTTTGATCGGATTGGTGCTGGCCCTGGTCATCACGGGCCTGCTGGTGAAGCGGCAACTGGGCACAGCCGTGGCCACGCCCCCCTTGGTGCGGCCAGCGCTGCCCGGTGCAGCCGGGGCCCCACCGGCAGCTGTGCCCCTGAACCAGTTGCCCCAGCAGACCAAGGAAGCGGTCGACGCCCTGATGCAAAAGCCCCGGCCCATGCCGGAGGAGCCTTGAGCGCCCCATGACGACCACCACGACCACCACCATCGACCCGGTGCTGCCTGACCCACAGTCCGCCATCGACCACGCCTTCATGCAACTGGCCCTGGCCGAGGCCCGGCTGGCCGCGGCCGCCGGCGAGGTGCCGGTGGGCGCGGTGGTGGTCAAGGACGGGCGGGTGATCGGCCGGGGCCACAACCAGACCATTGCCCGCCACGACCCCAGTGCCCACGCCGAGATCGTGGCGCTGCGCGAGGCCGGTGCAGCCCTGGGCAATTACCGGCTCGACGGCTGCAGTCTGTACGTCACGCTGGAGCCCTGCGCCATGTGCAGCGGGGCCTTGCTGCAGGCCCGCCTGGCCCGCGTGGTGTTCGGTGCGGCCGAACCCAAGACCGGGGCGGCCGGCTCGGTGCTCAACCTGTTTGCCCAGGCCCGGCTCAACCACCAGACCACGGTGCAGGGCGGCGTGGCCGAACACGATTGCAGTGTGGCGCTGCAGCATTTCTTTCAGGCCCGGCGCACGGCCCAGCGCGAGCAGGCCAAGGCCGCCCACCCCTTGCGCGACGATGCCGTGCGCACACCCGACAGCGCCTTTGCCGAGCTGCCGGGCTACCCCTGGGCACCCCGTTACCTGAGCGATCTGCCCGCCCTGGCCGGCCTGCGCCTGCATTACCTCGACGAAGGGCCGGTGCAGGCGCCCATCACCTGGCTGTGCCTGCATGGCAACCCGGGCTGGAGCTACCTGTACCGCCACATGCTGCCCGTGTGGCTGGCGGCCGGCCACCGCGTGGTGGCCCCCGACATGCCGGGCTTTGGGCGCAGCGACAAGCCCAAGAAGCCGGCGGCCCACGGCTTCGAATGGCATCGGCAGGTGCTGCTGGAGCTGGTGCAGCGCCTGGATTTGCAACGCGTGGTGCTGGTGGTGCAGGACTGGGGCGGCATCCTGGGCTTGACCCTGCCCATGGCCGAGCCCGAGCGCTACCAGGGTCTGCTGGCCATGAACACGCTGCTGGCCACTGGCGAAGAGCCCCTTTCCAAAGGCTTTTTGGCCTGGCGCGAGATGTGCCGCAGCAAGCCCTTGTTCGATGTGGGGCGCCTGATGGCGCGTGCCGTGCCCAGCCTCAGCGCAGCGGAGTGCGCGGCTTACAACGCCCCGTTTCCCGATCGTGGCCACCGCGCCGCGCTGCAGGCCTTTCCGCCCATGGTGCCCGAGCACCCGGACTCCGCCGGGGCCGCCTTGTCGCGCCAGGCGCGCGATTTCTGGCAGCAACAATGGGCAGGCCGCAGCCTGCTGGTGGTGGGGGCGGCCGACCCGGTGCTGGGCCTGCCGGTGATGCAGCGCCTGCGCCAACAGATACGTGACTGCCCGGAGCCCTGGGTGCTGCCCGAGGCCGGGCATTTCGTCCAAGAGCACGGCGAGCCGGTGGCCCGCCGGGCTGTGGAATACTTCAGGCCATGAACCCCGGTGGCTGCAGGCCACCGCCCAACCACGGAGCCGCGGCCCCCAGCCGGCGGACAAGCACTTTGTCAGACCACGACGATCACGACCACGCCGCCTGCGGCCACGACCACGGCCCCAAGCACATCTACATCTTCTCGCCTTCGAGCGCGGTGCGCGACAAGGCGGCCTTCCGCCGTGGTGTGGCCCGGCTGCGTGCCATGGGGCATGAGGTGGAGATCGACCCCGACGCGCTGGCCAGCCACACCCGCTTCGCCGGCGATGACGAAACCCGCCTGGCCGCCATCAGCCGGGCGGCCGCCAGCGGGGCCGACATCGCTCTGATCTCGCGCGGCGGCTATGGCTTGACGCGTCTGCTGCCCCAGCTGCCCTACAAAGCGATCGCCAAGGCCATCGAGCGTGGCACCGAGTTTGTCGGTATCAGCGATTTCACCGCCTTCCAGAACGCCGTTCTGGCCAAGACGGGCGCCATCACCTGGGCCGGGCCGGCCCTGGGGGCCGATCTGGGCACCGAAGAAGAGCCCGACGACATCATGCTGGCCTGCCTGGACGACCTGTTCAGCGGCCATGGCGAGGGTGCCGGCTGGGAGCTGCCACGCCCGCGCAAGGGCACGGCCGCCGCAGCCGCGGCGCCGGTGCAAAAGCCCTTCACGGTCAAGCAGGGCACGCTGTGGGGCGGCAACCTGGCGGTGCTGTCCAGCCTGATCGGCACCCCCTACCTGCCTGACATCAAGGGCGGGGTGCTGTTCTTCGAGGACATCGGCGAACACCCTTATCGCCTGGAGCGCTTGCTCACGCAGTGGCTGCACGCCGGCCTGCTGGCCCGTCAGAAGGCCATCGTGCTGGGCCAGTTCAACGAATACAAGCTCACCGCCCACGACAAGGGCTTCAAGCTGGACTCGGTGGTGCAATGGCTGCGCAGCCAGCTCAAGGTGCCGGTTCTGACCGGCCTGCCGCACGGTCATGTGCCCACCAAGGTGTTGCTGCCGGTGGGGGCACCCGTGTCACTGTCGGTGGACGAGCGCGACGCCCTGCTGTTCTGGGGCCACCTGCGCTGAAATCGGGTCACCAGGCCCGGCCAGCACCTCGGTGACAAGGGCGACCGACCGGGTCGGGCAGGGCGCTGCATAATCGCCGCTCGCTGCAGGGCCTGTCCTGCGCCAAGGAGACCAGGTTGAAGAACTACGCATCGCATTACATCAACGGCCAATGGGTGGCCGCGCACAGCGCCGACCGCTTTCCCGTGCACGACTCCAGCACCGAAGAGGTGTTTGCCTGCGTGCCCGCAGGCGACGCCGATGAGGCCGCCAATGCGGTGCTTGCGGCCCGTGCGGCGTTTGAGGCCTGGTCTGCCACGCCGGTGGAGACCCGGGCTGCGCTGCTCGACAAGGTGTCTGCCGGCCTCAAGGCCCGCACCGACGAACTGGCCCTGACCATCGCCCGCGAAGTGGGCATGCCGCTCAAGCTGGCCCGTGCCATCCAGGTGGGCGGCCCCACCTGGGGCTGGGGCCATTTCGCCAAGGTGGCCCGGGGTTTCGCGTGGGAGCAGCAGGTGGGCAACTCGCGCGTGCTGCGCGAGCCCATCGGCGTGGTGGCCTGTATCACGCCCTGGAACTTCCCGCTCAACCAGATCACGCTCAAGGTGGCGGCGGCCCTGGCGGCCGGCTGCACGGTGGTGCTCAAGCCCAGCGAAATTGCCCCCGTGAACGCCATGATTCTGGCCGAGATCCTCCATGAGGCGGGCTTCCCGCCCGGGGTGTTCAACCTGGTGAACGGTGCCGGCCCGGTGGTGGGCGAGGTGCTGGCCAGCCACCCTGAGGTCGACATGGTGAGCTTCACCGGCTCCACCCGGGCCGGCAAGCGGGTGGCCGAGCTGGCGGCCCACAGCGTCAAGCGCGTGGCGCTGGAGCTGGGGGGCAAGTCGGCCAGCGTGGTGCTGCCCGATGCCGATTTTCCGGCCGCCATCAAGGGCAGCGTGTCGGCCTGCCTGCTCAACAGCGGCCAGACCTGCTCGGCCCACACCCGGCTGCTGGTACCCGAAGACCGTTACGACGAGGTCAAGGCGCTGGCCCAGGCGGCGATCGCCCGTTTTGCCATCGGCCCCAGCCTGGACGAAGCCAGCAAGCTGGGCCCTTTGATCAGCGCGGCCCAGCGCGACCGGGTGCTGGGCTTCATCGAGCAAGGCCTGCGCGAGGGGGCTGAACTGGTGGCCGGCGGGCCGGAACGGCCAGCCTTCGACAAGGGGTATTTCGTTCAACCCACCATCCTGCGGGTGAAGCCTGAGGACACCCTGGCCCGTGAGGAGATCTTCGGCCCGGTGCTGGTCATCATCACCTACCGCGATGAAGAAGAAGCCATCCGCATTGCCAACGACACCCTCTATGGCCTGGGCGGCGGCGTCTGGAGTGCTGACGAAGCCCATGCCGTGGCCGTGGCCCGGCGCATCCGCACCGGGCAGATCGACATCAACGGGGGGCCTTTCAACCCCCAGGCCCCGTTCGGGGGTTACAAGCAATCGGGCAATGGGCGTGAGAACGGCATCTACGGCTTCGAGGAGTTCCTGGAGTACAAGGCGCTGCAGTTCCAGCCGGCTTGATGCCTGGGCCCCGTCTCTGACACCTTGCACGAAAGACCGCCATGACTGAAGACCGCCATGTTTACGAACCGGCCCAGGGCCATGGCCTGCCGCACGACCCTTTCAACGCCATCGTGGGGCCGCGCCCCATCGGCTGGATCTCCACCTGCTCGGCAGACGGGGCGCTGAACCTGGCGCCTTACAGCTTTTTCAACGCCTTCAATTACGTGCCGCCCATCGTGGGCTTTGCCAGCATTGGCTACAAGGACACGGTGCGCAACATCGAGCAGACCGGCGAATTTGTCTGGAACCTGGTGAACCGGCCGCTGGTCGAGCCCATGAACCAGAGCTGCGCCGCGGTGCCGCCCGAGGTCAGCGAGTTCGAACTCACCGGGCTGACGCCGCTGCCCTCGCGCATCGTGAAGCCCCCGCGCGTGGGTGAAAGCCCGGTCAACTTCGAATGCCGCCTGACCCAGCTGATCCAGCTCCAGACCGCCGCCCATGAGGCCGTGCCCACCTGGCTGGTGCTGGGCGAGGTGGTGGCGGTGCACATCGAACGCAGGCTGCTGCGCGACGGCGTCTTTGACACCGCCGCAGCCGGCCCCGTGCTGCGCGGCGGTGGCCCGGCCGATTACTTCAGCGTCGGGCCTGAGCAGCTGTTCAAGCTGTACCGACCGCGCTGAGCGTGGGCGCGAACGTGGGCGCAGAAGACGACACCCCAGGCCCGGTCCAGCCAGCCCCGGGCTCGCTGGTGCGCGAAGACGAGGTGGAGTTCACAGCCATCCGGGCCCAGGGCGCGGGGGGGCAGAACGTCAACAAGGTGTCCAGCGCGGTGCACCTGCGCTACAGCATTCCGGATGCGTCCCTGCCCGACGATCTGAAGGAGCGGCTGCTGGGGCTGCGCGACCACCGCATCACTGCCGAAGGGGTGGTGGTGATCAAGGCCCAGACCCAGCGCAGCCAGGAGCAGAACCGCCTGGAGGCCCTGCAGCGTTTGCAGGCACTGATCGACTCGGTGGCTGTTCCCCCCAAAACACGGCGCCCGACCAAGCCCACCCGGGGCTCACGGCTTCGGCGCTTGCAGGAGAAAAACCAGCGTGGGCTGGTGAAGCAGCAACGCAGCCGTCCGCGGGATGAAGGCCACGGTTGAGTCTGTTGTTCGCAGGCCGCAACGGCTGAGATCAAAGCTGCAATTGGCATCCGGGGTGGATGGATGTTGCCGGTTTCGATTTATCATCCGCGCAAGGGAGAAAATATGAAACAAATTGTTCCACCCTTGCGATCCAGCCAAGCCCACCGTCAATGGCAGATTGCACGTGTTCTGATCGTATTGGGCTTGGCGGCTGCCTGGGGCCACTTGGCTGGCCATGCGATGGGCCTCAGCAACCAAAGTGCGTCCGCGCTCACCCCGATCAGCATCCTGGCGCTGGTCGCCGGTTTTGCGCTGGCCGCCGTGACCCGCCAGGAACTGAAGGCCTGCCAGGCCGAGCAGGGTTTGTGGGCCCCTCAGCAATCCGCGATGGACAACCCGGTCCATGCGGCTGACGCAACGCGCAGGCTGCAGTTGATTCACGGCAGCCGGAGCGCCGATCCCCAGCATTGAACCCCTGGCCTTTGGCCAGGCTACACGGGCTGGATGAAGTCGCCCGCCACACAATGCCTGTGTCGGGCGGTTCAACTGCGACAATCCAGGGCTTGACGACGCATTTTTCGCGCGTGCTGCCCATGATCCCCATCAAAACCGAATCCGCCTGGCGTGGCACCTCCGACTGCCGTGCCTGCGCCGTGCGCGACATGGCACTGTTTGCCGAACTCGATGAGCGCGACTTCGCTCAGATCCATGCCCCGATCGATGACCTCGAATACAAGGCGGGTGAGTCCTTGTATTCGGAGGGGCAGGGTGCCCAGGGCGTTCTCACCCTGCGCAAAGGGCTGTTGAAACTGGTTCGCCTCACGGCCGACGGGCGCCAGCGCATCGTGCGTGTGGTGCGGCCCGGCGATGTCGCCGGTCTGGAAGCCTTGGTAACACGCCGTTACGACAGCGAAGCCGTGGCGCTCTCGGATGTGCTTGTGTGCCGGATACCGCTGACGGTCTTGCAAGGCCTGGCCACCCACAGCCCACGCCTGCATGGTGCCCTGATGGGCAAATGGCAAGGGGCCCTGAAAGCGGCGGACGATTGGTTGGCCGAACTCAATTTCGGCTCGGCCCGCCAGCGTGTCAGCCACTTGGTGCGCAAAATGCAGTCCGTTGAGCAGCCTGACGAGGTGCTGCTGTTCCGGCGCGAAGACATGGGCGCCATGCTGGACTTGAAGCTGGAGACGGTCAGCCGCGAGGTCAGCGCCCTGGTCCGCGATGGCATTCTCGAGCCCCTGGACCGGCTCGGGCGGCGCTACCGGCTGCTGGACGACGCGGGCCTGCAGGCCTTGCAGCAGGGCGACTGAAGGCCGCGTGGCGGTCTCAGTCTTCCTGTGGGGGCTTGACGATCAGCACCGGCACGGGCGAAGCCTGCAGCAGGTCGTGCGACACCGAACCCTCCAGCACGGTGCGCAGCAGGCTCTTGCCATGCCCGCCCATCACCACCATGGCGCAGCGCTTGAGCTCGATCAGATCGAGCAGGGCCGGCACCGGGTCGCCGGTCACCACCTCGGTGTGGTGGGGCACACCGGCCGCATGCAGCAAGGCCTGGGCCTTTTCCAGGGCATGGCTGCCGGCGGCGGTGCTGATCTGCTCGATCACCTCGGGGTTGGGTGCCTTGACCAGTTCGTACAAGGTCGCCGGGGATTGCACATTGGCCAGCAGCAGATGGGCCTGCAGGCCGTCGTGGGCCATTCGAATGGCAAAGCGGACGGCGTCCAGAGACAAATCGGTTCCGTCGATGGGCACGAGGATGTGCATGAGGATTCCTTTCAACAACCGGCTGCCACGGTGCGGCAACCCTGCGAAATCAATATACCTCTGGCAGCAGACAACTGGATGTCCATGGCCCCGGGTGGGGGGCTTCGTGGCGGCCTCTCTTGACGCAGGTCAGGATTTGCCGGCGCCCGAGCGGGCTCAGTGCAGGGGCTTGGCTTCGGGCCGCGTGCGGTAGAAGGTCAGCGGCTCGGCCTTGGCCTGGTTCAGCACCGAGCGTTTGATCTTGCCCACCACGTGCATCTCGCAGGGTTTGCAGTCAAAGCGCAGGGTGAGTTTCTCTTTGCCGTTGATCAGGGTGAGGGGCTCGGCCCGCACCGTGCCCTGCACGCCGGTCACGCCCTTGGCCTGCTTGGGGCACAGGCTCATCGAGAAGCGCACGCAGTGCTTGGTGATCATCAGCGACACCTCGCCTTCCTCTTCATGGCTCTCGTAGGCGGCGGCGATCACCTTCACGCCGTGCCGCGCGTAAAAGGCCCGGGCCCGGTCGTTGAAGACATTGGCCAGGTAGCTGAGGGTGTCTTCGGGGTAGTTCACCGGTGGCTGCACCGCCTGGCCCCGCTGGGGGCGCTGGTAGGCGGCGGCGCGGGCGGCCTCCAGGGCCGCAATGGCGTCGCGGCGCAGGGGGTTGAGCACCGAGGCTGGCACAAACCAGGGCTGGCTCAAGGCCACGCTCACGTCGATGGGCTCGAACACCGTGGCGCCGAACTTGCCCAGGTGCTCGCGCAGGCTGGCCTCGTTGCGCTGCGCGTCGCGGGCCGGCTCATGCGGGTGCTGCAGCCGGGCGCTGCCCTGGTGACCATCCTCATCGGTGAGTTGCAGCTCGAAGCCGTCTGGGGTGTCTTGCAGGGCGGCCCAGACCCCGATGCGGCGTTCGCTGGACTTCTTCTCCAGCAGGCGCACCCAGTCCATGTCGCGGTTGCGGTTGATCTCAGTGCCGCGGCGCAGGTCCTTGAAACCCTCCATGGGGTCTTTGGGGAAGACACGCCAATGCCCCACCTTGCCGGCCGAGGCCGGCTCGGCCCGGTTGATGGCCACACCGACCAGCTCTTTTTGCAGGTCGTAGTAGCACAGGCCGTCGCCGTTGTGCAGCACCGTGGCGGGGCTGCTGGTTTCCAGTTCGATCCAGTTGGGGCCCACCTGGGTCACCCAGCCGATGGCCTGGCCGGGGTTCTTGGGGGTGTCGAAGGCGCCGATGTCGTCCTGGCGGCCGTTGACGAAGTAGTCGGTGAACTCGCGGTTGAAGTTCTGGTTGGGGTCGGGGGTGAAGGTGAAGCGGGTGCGCCCGCTGGAGGCTCGGGCCAGCGGCGGGCGCGCCGGGTCATAAGAGCCTTCACGCGACTCGATCACCTCGTCGATCAGGCGCCGGTAGTGCGCGGTGATGTTCTTCACATAGGCCATGTCCTTGTACCGGCCCTCGATCTTGAAGCTGCGCACGCCGGCGTCGATCAAGGCCTCCAGGTTGTCGGACTGGTTGTTGTCCTTCATCGACAGCACATGCTTGTCGTGCGCCACAAAGCGGCCCTGGCTGTCGGTCACCTGGTAGGGCAGGCGGCAGGCCTGCGAGCAGTCGCCCCGGTTGGCGCTGCGCCCGGTGTGGGCATGGCTGATGTAGCACTGGCCGCTGTAGGCCACGCACAGGGCGCCGTGCACAAAAAACTCCAGCTGGCAGCGGTTCGGGTCCAGGCCCTGGTGGATGTCGCGGATCTGCTCCAGCGTCAGCTCGCGGGCCAGCACGATCTGCGAAAAGCCCACGTCCTGCATGAAGCGCGCCTTCTCCACACTGCGGATGTCGGTCTGGGTGCTGGCGTGCAGCTGGATCGGGGGCAGGTCGATCTCCAGCAGGCCCATGTCCTGCACGATCAGCACGTCGGCACCGGCGTTGTAGACATCCCAGGCCATCTGGCGCGCAGGCTCCAGCTCGTCATCGCGCAAGATGGTGTTGAGCGTGATGAAGATGCGGCTGCCAAAGCGGTGGGCATGCTTGCACAGGCGTTCGATGTCACGGATGTCGTTGCCGGCCGAGGCCCGGGCACCAAAACCGGGGCCACCGATGTAGACGGCGTCGGCGCCATGGTTGATGGCTTCGATGCCGATCTCGGCATCGCGTGCCGGGGCCAGAAGCTCGATTTGGTGGTTGAGCAAAGACATGGGGTGGGCGCACCGGCGGCGGCCGGTCAGGCTGGACAGGAGGAGGGCGGATTTTAGCGGGCCCGCACGGCTTGTGCCGCACGGGAGCCCGCATCCACCCCTCTACACTCGGGCACATGAGCAAGATTTCGGCACGTTTCGACTCAATTGACGCCCTGCGGGCGCTGGCCATGCTGTGGATGACGGCCTATCACTTCTGCTTCGACCTCAACCACCTGGGCTGGCTGCACCAGAACTTCTTTCAGGACCCGTTCTGGACCGTGCAGCGCACCCTGATCGTCAGCCTGTTCCTGCTGTGCGCCGGCCTGGGGCAATCGGTGGCCCTGGCCCAGGGGCAGGGCTGGCCCCGGTTCTGGCGGCGCTGGGCCCAGGTGGCGGGCTGCGCCCTGGCGGTCAGCGCGGGTTCGTACCTGATGTTTCCCAACAGCTTCATCTACTTCGGCGTGCTGCACGGCCTGGCCGTGATGCTGATCCTGGCCCGGCTCAGCGCCGGCTGGGGGCGCTGGCTGTGGCCCGCCGGCGCCCTGGCCCTGGCAGCGGCCTGGGCCGCGCCGATGCTGCACCAGGCCTGGCCTGCCTTGTCGGTGCTCGATGGGCCCGCCTTCAACTGGCTGGGCCTGATCGGCCACAAGCCGGTGACGGAAGACTATGTGCCGGTGCTGCCCTGGCTGGGCGTGATGTGGTGGGGCCTGGCGGCCGGCCAATGGCTGATGCGGGTGCAACCTGCCTGGCTGACCCGGCCCCTGCCGCTGTGGGGGCGTCGGCTGGCCCCCTTGGGCCGCATCAGCCTGAGTTGGTACATGCTGCACCAGCCCGTGCTGCTGGGCGCGCTGATGGCCTGGCGCTGGGCCTTTGGCCAGTGATCAAGGCACGAACGGGCAACAAAAAAGCGGCCTGAGCCGCTTTTTTGGGGAGGGCGACCGGGGTCTTACTCGACCTTGGCCTTGGCGCGCAGGTCTTCCTGGAACTTGGCCAGGCGTTGCTGCTGCAGTTGCTGGGCGATCTGCGGCTTGACTTCGTCCAGCTTGGGCAGTTGAGCCTGGCGCACGTCGTCCAGGCGGATCACGTGCCAGCCGAACTGGCTTTGCACCGGGGTGTCGGTGGTCTGGCCCTTGTTGAGCTTGACCAGGGCTTCGGTGAATTCCTTCACGTAGCTGCCGGGGTTGGCCCAGTCGAGGTCGCCACCCTTGGCGCCCGAACCCGGGTCCTTGGATTGCTTCTTGGCGATGTCTTCGAACTTGGCACCCTTCTTCAGGCGGGCGATGATGTCCTTGGCTTCGCTTTCCTTCTCGACCAGGATGTGGCGGGCCTTGTATTCCTTGCCACCGTTGGCCGCGGCGAACTTGTCGTATTCCGCCTTGATTTCCTCGTCGGTGACGGGGTTCTTCTTCTGGAAGTCTGCGAACAGTTCGCGGATCAGGATGGTCTGGCGGGCCAGCTCGAGTTGGGTCTTGAAGTCTTCGGTGGCGTCCAGCCCCAGCTTCTGGGCTTCCTGCATGAAGATTTCGCGGGCAATCACTTCGTCCTTGATCTGGCCTTCCAGTTCAGGGGTGACCGGGCGGCCGGAGCGGGCCACTTGCTGGGCCAGGGCTTCAGCGCGGGCCTTGGGCACTGCCTTGCCATTCACGATGGCAATGTTTTGTGCCGAGACCGGTAGGGCCAGCGTGACGGCAATGGCAGCAGCAGCAATGCTGCCCAGAGACAGTTTCTTCATCCTTGTTCCTCAGAAAATCCGGAGATGTTGGGGCCTTGGGGCCTGATGGATAGACAAGCCTGGTGGGCGTTAAAGCAAATAAGGCGTTTAAAGCACTTCGATGGCCAGAGCATGCAGGCCCTGGTCCATGAAAACTCGCAGCGAATCATACACAAGCCTGTGCTGGGCCACGCGTGAACGGCCCGTAAACAAAGGCGAGCCGATGCGCACCCTGAAATGGGTGCCGGAGCCGCTGCCGTTGGCGCCCGCATGGCCGGCATGGGCTGCGCTTTCATCCAGTACTTCGAGGGTGTGGGTCTGCAAGGCCACACGCAAGGTGTCGGCAATGGCCTGGGCGGTGACGGCCTGTTCGGTCATGAGGGGTCCTTGGCGTCGTCGGTCTTCATGTAGCGCGACAGCACCAGGGCTTGCGCGATCACAAACACAAACATCAGGCCCATGCCGCCGAACAGCTTGAAATTGACCCAGGTGTCGGTGTCATAGTTGAAGGCCACCCACAGGTTCAGGCAACCCATCACGGCGAAAAAGCCCACCCAGCTCCATTGTGTGAGGCGCCAGGCGTCTTCGGGCAGGTCCATCTGGGCACCCATCAGGCTTTTGAGCAGGTTCTTCTTGAACACCAACTGCCCGATCAGCAGGGCCGAGCCCATCAGCCAGTACAGAACGGTGGGCTTCCACTTGATGAAGGTGTCGTTGTGCGAGATCAGCGTGGCGCCACCGAACAGCACGATCACGCCCAGGCTGATCCACTGCATGGGTTCGACCTTGCCGGTCTTGTAGCGCAGGTAGCCGATCTGCAGGACGGTGGCCACGATGGCGATGGCCGTGGCCGCATAGATGCCAGCGAACTTGAAAGCTGCAAAAAACAGCAGGATCGGGAAAAAGTCGAGAAGCAGCTTCATGCTTTGGGTTCGAAGTTGAGCGAGGCCGAGTTCATGCAATACCTCAGACCGGTCGGGGCCGGGCCGTCTTCAAAGACATGGCCCAGGTGAGCCCCGCATTGTGCACAAACTGTCTCGGTGCGGACCATGCCGTGGCTGCGGTCCACGATTTCACGGATGGCGCCGGGCAGGGCCGACTGCCAGAAGCTGGGCCAGCCGCAGCCCGCGTCGAACTTGGTATCCGAGTCGAACAGCTTCTGGCCACAGCACATGCAGTGGTAGGTGCCGGGGGCCCAGTGGCTCTCGTACTTGCCCGTGAAGGGCCGTTCCGTGGCCGCCCGGCGGGTGATCTGGAAGGCGCCCGGTTCGGCACCCTTGGCGGCCAGCTCGGCCTGCCATTCGGCATCGGTTTTTTGGATGAGGGTCATGATGAACAGCTGATGGAGATGGAAGAAGCCCAATCGGGCGGGAAGTCGGCATAGGCCTCGTGGCCGGGGTGTTCGTCAAACGGGCGCTCCAGCAGGCGCAGCAAGGTGCTCACCTCGGACATGTCGCCCGCCTGCGCCCGGTCGATGGCTTGCTGGCCCAGGTGGTTGCGCAGCACGAACTTGGGGTTGCTGCGCAGCATCAGGGCCGCATCGGGGGCACCCCCTTCGGCCTGGGCCCGTGCCAGGTAGCCCGGCAGCCAGTCGTCAAAGGCGCGCCGGTCCAGGAACAGATCACGCACCGGTGCGTAGTCGGCGCTGGCGGCGGCTCCGCTCAGGCGCCGCCAGAAGATCGTGAAGTCGATGCGCTGCTGGGCCAGCAGGCGCAGCGTCGCGTCGATGCGTTCGCCGTCACCCGGTTGGGCCTGGTGCCAGCCCAGCTTGTCGCGCAGCCGGGCCTCGAAGGCGGCCGGGAACACCGTTTTGTACGATTCAAGCGCCGCCAAGGCCTCGTCCTGCTCGCCGATCAGCGGCAGCAGGGCCTGGGCCAGGCAAAACAGGTTCCAGTAGGCGATGTTGGGTTGGCGCTGGTGCGCGTAACGGCCCTGGCTGTCGCTGTGGTTGCAGATGTGCTCGGGGTCGAAGGTGTCCAGGAACTGGAAGGGCCCGTAGTCGATGGTCAGGCCCAGGATGCTCATGTTGTCGGTATTCATCACACCGTGGCAAAAGCCCACCGACTGCCACTGCGCCATCAGGCGGGCCGTGCGTTCGCTCACCTGCTCCAGGAGGGCGGCGTAGGGCTTGCCGGGCCAGCGGGGGTGCTCGCGGCATTCGGGCATGAAACGGTCGATGACGTGGTCGGCCAGGCTGCGCAGGGCGATCTGGTCATCGCGGGCCGCAAAGTGCTCGAAATGGCCGAACCGGATGAAGCTGGGCGCCGTGCGGGCCACCACGGCGGCGGTTTCGATGGTTTCGCGCCGCACCGGGGCGGGCGAGCCGGTCACGCTCAGGGCGCGCGAGGTGGGGATGCCCAGGCCGTGCATGGCCTCGCTGCACAGGAATTCACGGATGCTGGAGCGCAGCACGGCCCGCCCGTCGCCCATGCGGGAGTAGGGCGTGCGGCCGCTGCCCTTGAGCTGCAACTCGTCGCCCGAGGGGGTCTGGCCCAGCAGGATGGCGCGGCCGTCGCCCAGCTGCCCGGCCCAGACGCCGAACTGGTGGCCGCTGTAGACGCTGGCCAGCGGCTTCATGCCATCGAGCAACTGGTTGCCGGTGAGCACCTGCAGGGCCTCGTCCGAATCCAGCCAGCTGGGGGGCAGGCCCAGGCTGCGGGCGGCGGCTTCGCTGCGCCCCACCCACACCGGTGCGGGCAGGGGGCTGGGGTTCAGGTGGGTGAAGAAGGCGGAGCCCAGGGCGGTGAAGCGGCTGGACCAGTCGTGGGCGGTGTCCGCCGAGGCGGTCACAGAGGCTGAGTCGGTCATCGCAGCATTGTCCTGCAGGGGCAAACGCCTGTGCGTTGCAGGGGCATGGCTCAAACCGTGGGCTGCGGGGGCAGGGCGGACGTGTCTGCAATGTCCTCTGCACCGGCCAGATAGCGCCCCAGGGCCGCGTCGCAGCGGATCAGCACCCGCCCATGGTCCATGGCGATGATGCCGCGCGTGGCCAGCTCGCGCAGCACCCGGTTCACGGTCTGGCGCGATAGGCCGACCAGCTTGCCCAATTCCTCCTGGGTGACGTACAGCTGGCGGGTGCTGCGCCAGAACAGGCGGCTCAGGTGCAAGGCCACCCGGTACTCCGGGCTGCGCATGCGGCCGGTTTCGATCAGGGTCATGGCCTGGCCCAGGCGCATGTTCAGGTGCTGGGCCAGGTACTGGTTGAAGCCCAGGCTGGTGGCGTGCAGGTGCTGAAAACGCTCTTGCGGCAGGCACAGCAGCCAGGTGTCGCGCAGGGCCACCACGTTGTAGCGCCGCGGCTCGTTCTTGAGCGCCGAGCCTTCGCCAAACCACTCGCCGTCGGGCATGCCGATGAAAGCCGAGCGGCGCTGGCCCTGCGACTCGCTTTCCAGCAACACCAGCCCCGACAGCACGGCATACCAGCCATTGACCCGCTCCCCCTGCGGCAGCAGCACCTCGCCCTTGCGCGCCAGAAAGGTGTGGATGGAGGCCTGCAGCGCCTCCTGCTCGGCCGTGGGCAGGCCGTCATACCAGGGTTGGGCGGCCAGAAACTGCCGGGCCATGAGGTCGATACCGTGAAGCATGGCGCAATTGTGGGCCCTATGGGGACCGGTGGATTTGTCGTGCCGTCATTCGGGTTTGCCCTAGCGGCCTGTCAATGGCACGACACGGTTTGTGCCCGCGGCGGTGTGGCCTGACAGTGCGCGCAGTAACCGAAGGGACATGCGTGCACGGTGGGCCGCCATGGCAGTGCCAGAATCATTCTGAGGTGGCTGTGAATGGCACTGGTGCCAGCGTTGACTCATGTCAACAGTGCGCAGTCCCGATGGTTTAACTTGAACGATAGAAGCAACTTAAGGAGCCAACATGCTCGGTCTCATGCAGAGCCAACCCCTCTTGATTTCCACCCTGCTCGAGTTCGCGGATCGCCACCATGGCGATGGCGAAATCGTGTCGCGCCGGGTCGAGGGTGACATCCACCGCTACACCTACAAGGACCTTGCGACGCGCTCGCGCCAGGTGGCCAATGCGGTCGAAAAGCTGGGCCTGCAGTTCAGTGACCGCGTGGCCACCCTGGCCTGGAACGGTTACCGCCACCTGGAGCTGTACTACGGCGTGAGCGGCTCGGGCCGCGTGCTGCACACGGTCAACCCCCGCCTGCACCCCGACCAGATCGCCTGGATCATCAACCATGCCGACGACCAGGTGATGTGCTTCGACACCACCTTCCTGCCCCTGGTGCAGGCCGTGCATGCCCGCTGCCCCGGCATCAAGCTGTGGGTGGCGCTGTGCGATGCCGACAAGCTGCCCGCCGACACTGGCGTGCCCGGCCTGGTCAGCTACGAGGCCTGGATCGGCGCCCAGAGCAGCGACTACCACTGGCCCGAGTTCGACGAGAACACCGCCTCGAGCATGTGCTACACCAGCGGCACCACCGGCAACCCCAAGGCGGCCCTGTACAGCCACCGCTCCAGCGTGCTGCACGCCTACGCGGCCTCGCTGCCTGATGTGATGTGCCTGTCGGCCCGTGATTCAGTGTTGCCCGTGGTGCCCATGTTCCACGTGAATGCCTGGGGGCTGCCGTATTCGGCGGCCCTCACCGGTTGCAAGCTGGTGTTCCCGGGCCCGGCGCTGGACGGCAAGTCGGTCTACGAACTGATCGAGGCCGAGGGCGTCACCTTTGCCGCGGGCGTGCCCACGGTGTGGCAGATGCTGTTGGGCCACATGAAGCCCGGCGGCCTGCGCTTCAGCAAGCTCAACCGCACCGTGATCGGCGGCTCGGCCTGCCCGCCGGCCATGATCAACGCCTTCCAGGACGCGTACGGTGTGGAAGTGCTGCACGCCTGGGGCATGACCGAGATGTCGCCCCTGGGCACGCTGTGCACGCTCAAAAACAAGCACCTGGGCTTGCCCAAGGACGAGCAGATGAAGATCCGCATGAAGCAGGGGCGAGCGATCTTCGGGGTCGACATGAAGATTGTCGACGGGGATGGCGAAGAGCTGCCCTGGGACGGCCGCGCCTATGGCGACCTGCTGGTCAAGGGGCCCTGGATTTTGGGCGAGTACTACCGCAGCGAAGGCGCCAGCCCGCTGATCAAGGACAAGCAGGGCCGGGGCTGGTTCCCCACGGGCGACGTGGCCACCATCGATGCCGATGGTTTCATGCAGATCACCGACCGCAGCAAGGACGTGATCAAGTCGGGCGGTGAATGGATCAGCTCGATCGACATCGAGAACATCGCCATGGGCCACCCGGCCATCGCCATGGCGGCCTGCATCGGCATGCCCCACCCCAAGTGGGACGAGCGCCCGGTGGTGGCCGTGGTCAAGAAGCCCGGCGCCGAGGTGACGCGCGAGGAATTGCTGGCCTTCTACGAGGGCAAGACGGCGAAATGGCAGATCCCGGACGACGTCATTTTTGTCGAGGCCATCCCCATCGGTGCCACCGGCAAGATGCTGAAAACCCGGCTGCGCGACCAGCTCAAAGGCTACAAATTGCCCGGCCTGTGAGAGGGGCTATTTGAGCGGCGCAGGTGGCTGGCCGAATGGTTCAGTCGCCTGCGTGATAGATGCTAGGGGCATTCCCTGAGCGCTGCACTGCACAAAGACATTACGCTGAAAACATTCCAAACAGAACGGAGACAAAGCATGAAATTCGTGATGAAGACCGTGGTGGCCTCGACCCTGCTGGCCCTGGCCGGCGGCGCCTTTGCCCAACAGGGTGAAACCGTCAAGATCGCCTGGCTTGATCCCCTGTCGGGCCTGATGGCAGCCGTGGGCACCAACCAGCTCAAGAGCTTTCAGTTCCTGGCCGAAGAGTTCAACAAGAAGAATGCAGCCGGCGTGAAGTTCGAGATCATCGGCATCGACAACAAGCTCAGCCCCCAGGAAACCACCAGCGCCCTGCGCTCGGCCATCGACCAGGGTGCCCGCTATGTGACCCAGGGCAACGGCTCGGGCCCGGCCCTGGCCATCATCGATGCGCTGGAAAAGCACAATGCCCGCAACCCGGGCAAAGAGGTGCTGTACCTCAACTACGCAGCGGTCGACCCCGACCTGACCAACAGCAAGTGCAGCTACTGGCAGTACCGCTTTGATGCCGACACCTCGATGAAGATGGAGGCCCTGACCACCTGGATGAAGGACCAGGCCGACATCAAGAAGGTGTACCTGATCAACCAGAACTACTCGCACGGCCAACAGGTCTCGAAGTTCGCCAAGGCCAACCTGAGCCGCAAGCGCCCCGACATCCAGATCGTCGGCGACGACCTGCACCCGCTGGCCCAGGTGCGTGATTTCTCGCCCTACATCGCCAAGATCAAGCAGTCGGGCGCCGACACCGTGATCACCGGCAACTGGGGCTCCGACCTGGCCTTGCTGATCAAGGCCGCCAACGATTCGGGCCTGAACAACGTCAAGTTCCTGACCTACTACGCGGTCACCTCGGGCACGCCGACCGCGATGGGCGCCGCCTCGGCCGGCAAGATCTACCAGGTGAGCTACGCCCACTACAACATGGGCGGCGAGATCCAGAAGCTGGCTGACCAGTTCAAGGCCAAGTTCAACGACGACCTTTACACCACCGACATCTACACCGTGTTCGTGGCCCTCACCGAGGCCTTTGCCAAATCCAAGTCGACCGACCCGGTCAAGGTGGCCGCCACCCTGGAAGGCATGAAGTTCAAGAGCTTCAACGGCGAGGTCGAACTGCGCAAGACCGACCACCAACTGCAGCAGGGCCTCTACATCACCCGCTGGGAGAAGGCCGGCGGAAAGTACCCTTACTCGCCTGAAAACACCGGCTACACCCTGGTGCCCCTGAAGTTCTACGAACCCTATGTGGCCAGCACGCCCACATCGTGTGAAATGAAGCGACCCTGAGGCCCAGAACGTGTTGACGATCTCGCATGGGCCCATGGGAGATCGTTAACACGTTCTTAGATCTTGCGAGGCCCGACGCCGCTCGGGCCTTTTTTTTGACCCTGATGCAAAAGACTTTCAATGAATCTTGAGTTTTTCACCATCTCCATGCTCAACGGCATCAGCTACGGGCTGCTGCTGTTCATGCTGAGCTCTGGGCTGACGCTCATTTTCAGCATGATGGGCGTTCTGAACTTCGCCCACACGAGCTTCTACATGCTGGGGGCGTACTTCGCCTACACCATCTCGAAGGCCATCGGCTTCTGGCCGGCGCTGTTCGTGGCGCCGCTCGCCGTGGGCGCGCTGGGCTCGCTGTTCGAGCGTTACAGCCTGCGCCGGGTGCACAAGTTCGGTCACGTGCCTGAACTGCTGGTCACCTTCGGCCTGTCCTACCTGATCCTCGAAGTGGTGCAACTGGTCTGGGGCCGCTCCACCGTGCCTTATGGCCTGCCTGAGCAGCTGCAGGGCCCGCTGTTCACCCTGTACGGCACCCAGTTCCCCAAGTCACGCAGCTTCATCATGCTGGTGGCGCTGCTGATGCTGGCCTCGGTCTGGCTGCTGCTGACCCGCACCCGCATCGGGCTGGTGATCCAGGCCGCACTGACCCATCCCGAGATGGCCGAGGCCCTGGGCCACAACGTGCCACGTGTCTTCATGCTGGTGTTCGGCGGCGGTGCGGCCCTGGCCGGGCTGGCGGGCGTGATCGGCGGCAACACCTATGTCACCGAACCGGCCATGGCCGGCTCGGTGGGCTCCATCATCTTCGTGGTGGTGGTGGTGGGCGGCATGGGCTCGCTGGCGGGGGCCTTCCTAGCCTCGCTGCTGATCGGCGTGCTGCAGACCTTTGCGGTGGCGCTGGACTATTCGATGCTCACCGCGCTGGCCGGCCTGGGCGTGCAGGTCAGCGAAAGCTCGGCCCTGTATTCCGTGCTCAAGCTCACCATCTCGCAAGTGGCGCCCATCCTGCCCTACCTGCTGCTGGTGCTGATGCTGATCTTCCGGCCCAAGGGCCTGCTGGGCAAACGGGAGGATTGATCCATGAGCTCCAACAACATCCAAAGCTACGGCTTCAAGCCCCTGAACCTGGGGCGCATCGTGATCTGGGCGCTGTTCGCGCTGGCTCTGATCGTGGCCCCGCTGCTGTTCAAGAGCAGCCTGGCGCTGACCATGCTGTCGCAGATCGGCTACCTGATCATCATCTGCCTGAGCTACAACATGCTGCTCGGCCAAGGCGGCATGCTGAGCTTCGGCCACGCGGTCTACACCGGGCTGGGTTCGTTCATTGCCATCCACGCCATGAACATGGCCGGCAAGGGCATGAGCATCCCGGTGTCGCTGATCCCCATCGTGGGCGGCTTGGCAGGCATGGGTTTTGCCGCCTTGCTCGGCTGGGTGACCACCAAGAAATCGGGCACCACCTTCGCCATGATCACCATGGGCGTGGGTGAGCTGGTGGCCTCCATGGCCCTGATGCTGCCCGACTTCTTTGGCGGCGAAGGCGGCATCACCACCAACCGGGTGTATGGCCAGAGCTTCATGGGCATCAGCTTCGGGCCGCAGATCCAGGTCTACTACCTGATCGCGTTCTACTGCTTTGTCTGCACGGCAGCGATGTTCGCCTTCACGGGCACCCCGCTGGGGCGCATCCTGAACGCGGTGCGCGACAACCCCGAGCGGGTCGAGTTCATCGGCTACAACACCCAGCGCGTGCGCTACTTCGCCTTCATCATCGCGGGCTTCTTTGCCGGCGTGGGCGGCGGTCTGGCCACCATCAACTTCGAGATCGTCACCGGGGCCGACAGCCTCAGCGTGATCCGGTCGGGCGGCTATCTGCTGTTCACCTTCCTGGGCGGGGCCACCTTCTTCTTCGGGCCCATCATCGGCGCGGTGTTGCTGGTGTTCGCCTCGGTGCTGCTGTCCGAGCTGAGCAAGGCCTGGCTGCTGTACCTGGGGCTGGTGTTCCTGTTCATGGTGATGTATGCGCCCGGCGGCATTGCCAGCCTGGTGATGCTGAACGTGCGCCTGGCCCGATTCGGCCGACTCAAACCCCTGCTGAGCTGCTACCTGGGCATGGCCCTGACTGGCTTGGTGGTGGTGTTGGGGGCGGCTTCGATGATCGAGATGCTCTACCACCTGCAGCTCAACGCGGCCCTGGGCCCCGAGATGGAGTTCCTGCACCTGCGCGTGAATGCCGAAGCCACCGCCAGCTGGTTGTGCGCCGGGGCCGTGCTGGCCGTGGGCCTGGGTCTGTTCGAGCTGGTGCGGCGCCGCTTTGTGGCCCGCTGGCACCACATCCAGGAAGAAATCGAAAAAGAAATCAAGCGCACGGAGGCCCACTGAGCCATGACCGCCACTTCTGAATACGCCTTGGAGCTCAACGACCTGCGCAAGAGCTTCGGTCGCTCCGAAATCATCCGTGGTGCCAACCTCAAGGTGGCCCACGGCGAGCGGGTGGCCATCATCGGGCCGAACGGGGCCGGCAAGTCCACCCTGTTCAACCTCATCAGCGGCCGCTTTGCCCCCACCAGTGGTGATGTGGTGCTCAACGGGCAGCGCATCAACGGGCTGCCGCCTTATGAGATCAACCGCCGCGGCCTGTCGCGCAGCTTCCAGATCACGAACATCTTCCCCAAGCTGAGCGTGTTCGAGAACCTGCGCTGCGGGGTGCTCTGGAGCCTGGGCTACAAGTACACCTTCCTGCGCTTTCTGTCGGGCCTGCACGACGCCAACGAGCGCGCCGAGGAACTGATGCGCCAGATTCACCTCGACAAGAAGCGTGACGTGCTGGCCATGAACCTCACCTACGCCGAGCAGCGCGCCCTGGAGATCGGCATCACCATCGGCGGCGGCGCCAACGTGATCCTGCTCGACGAGCCCACGGCCGGCATGAGCCGCAGCGAGACCAAGCGCTTCATCAGCCTGATCCGTGAGGTGACGGTGGGCAAGACCCTGCTGACCGTGGAGCACGACATGGGGGTGGTGTTCGGCCTGGCCGACAAGATCGCCGTGGTGGTGTATGGCGAGGTGATCGCCTTTGACACCCCTGAAGCCGTGCGCGCCAATCAGCGCGTGCAAGAAGCCTATCTGGGCTCTGTGGTGGCCGAGAACCAGGCCGGAGGACATTGAGCATGCTGAAGGTAGAGAACCTGCACGCCTTCTACGGCAAAAGCCATGTGCTGCATGGCGTGCATTTCGATGTGCAGCCGGGCGAGATCGTGGCCCTGCTGGGGCGCAACGGCTCGGGCCGCTCGACCACGGCCAAGGCCGTCATGGGCCTGGTCAACTGGGAGGGCACGATCAACTGGAAAGGGCAGGCGCTCAATGGTCGCAAGGCCTACGAGATCGCCCACCTGGGCATCGGCTACGTGCCCGAGAACCGCGAGATCTTCCCCAAGCTCACGGTGCACCAGAACCTGCTGCTGGGCCGCAAGGGCAATGGCAAGGGCTCGCGCTGGTCGTTTGACGACATGTACGAGATGTTTCCACGCCTGAAGGAGCGTCAGCACACCGAGGCCGGCGTGATGTCGGGCGGCGAGCAGCAGATGCTCACGCTGTGCCGCACCCTGATGGGCGACCCCGATCTGATCATCATCGACGAGCCCACCGAGGGCCTGGCCCCGAAGATCGTCGAATTGGTGGGCCAGTACCTGCAGAACCTCAAGGCGCGCGGCATCTCGGTGCTGCTGATCGAGCAGAAGCTGACGATTGCCATGTCGATCTCCGACCGGGCGCTGGTGATGGGCCACGGCAGCATCGTGTTCGAAGGCACGCCCGATCAGTTGCGTGCCGATGCCGACGTGCGCAAGGAGTGGCTGGAGGTCTGAACCCAGGCTTGGGCCAGGACTTGTGCAAAGGGCAGGGTGGTGGGCGGCCACCCTGCACCGAATCAGTTAGGGGTTTTCCCTTGGGGACCGGCCAAAACCGCTCATTTTGTCCCGGCTGGGACATCCCGGTCGTTGCGGTGCAACAAGCTTTCCCTAAAATCAAAATCGCACGATCGTTCTTTTTTATTCATCGAGGAACACCCGCATGACGGCAGAATACAAAGTCCATGGCGATATCGCCGTGATCACCCTGAACAACCCCCCGGTCAACGGCCTGGGCCTCGCGACCCGCCAGGGCATCGTGGCTGGTCTCGAACAAGCCAATGCCGATGCCGCCGTCAAGGCCATCGTGCTGACCGGCGCTGGCAAGGCCTTCTCGGGCGGCGCCGACATCAAGGAATTCGGCAGCCCCAAGGCGCTGCAAGAGCCGAACCTGCTGAGCGTGATCGGTGCCGTCGAGAAATCGGCCAAGCCGGTGGTCGCCGCTGTTCACAGCGTGGCCATGGGGGGCGGCCTGGAGCTGGCCCTGGGCGCGCACTACCGCATCGCGGCACCCGGCACCCAGGTGGCCCTGCCTGAGGTCAAGCTGGGCCTGATCCCGGGGGCCGGCGGCACACAGCGCCTGCCGCGCGTGCTGGGCGTCGAAACCGCCCTCAACCTGATCGTGAGCGGCGAGCCCGTCAAGAGCGAACTGCTGGCCAGCCTGCCGGGCCAGAAGCTGTTCGACAAGCTGGCCGCCTCGGCCGAGTCGCTGCCCGAAGAAGCCCTGGCCCTGGCCCGCGAAGTGGCCGCCAAGCACGCCGACGGCTCGGCCTTCCCGCTGGTGCGCAACCTGCCTTGCAAGCACCCACTGGGCGACGCCTACTTCCAGTTTGCCCGCAACATGGTCAAGGGCATGGCCAAGAACTTCCCCGCCCCGGGCAAGTGCGTGGACGCCGTGCAGGCCGCCACCCAGAAGAAGTTCGACGACGGCATGGTGTTCGAGCGCGACCTCTTCATCAACCTGATGTGGACCCCCGAGTGCCGCGCCCTGCGCCACCTGTTCGTGGCCGAGCGCGCTGCCTCCAAGATCCCTGACGTGGCAGACGACACCCCCAAGCGCGACATCCGCCTGGTGGGCGTGATCGGCGCCGGCACCATGGGTGGCGGCATCACCATGAACTTCCTGAACGCCGGCATCCCCGTGAAGATGCTGGAAATGAAGCAGGAAGCCCTGGACCGCGGCATTGCCACCATCAAGAAGAACTACGAAGCCCAGGTCAAGAAGGGCAAGCTCAAGCAAGACAAGTACGAGCAGCGCATGAGCCTGCTGAGCACCACCCTGAGCTACGACGACCTGAAGGATGCCGACCTGATCATCGAAGCGGTGTTCGAGGAAATGGGCGTCAAGGAAGCCGTGTTCAAGCAACTCGACGCCGTGGCCAAGCCCGGCGCCATCCTGGCCTCCAACACCTCGACGCTCGATGTCGACAAGATCGCATCCTTCACCCAGCGTCCGCAAGACGTGGTGGGCATGCACTTCTTCAGCCCTGCCAACGTGATGAAGCTGCTCGAAGTGGTGCGTGGCAAGGCCACCGCCAAGGATGTGCTGGCCACCGTGATGGCCGTGGCCAAGAAGATCAAGAAGACTGCCGTGGTCTCGGGTGTGTGCGATGGCTTCATCGGCAACCGCATGATCGAGCAGTACAGCCGCCAGGCCGGTTTCCTGCTCGAAGAAGGCGCCACCCCGGCCCAGGTCGACAAGGCGGTCGAGAAGTTTGGCTTTGCCATGGGCCCGTTCCGCATGGGCGACCTGGCCGGCAACGACATCGGCTGGGCCATCCGCAAGCGCCGCTACACCGAGAAGCCCGACCTCAAGTACAGCAAGACCGCCGACCTGCTGTGCGAACTGGGCCGCTATGGCCAGAAGACCGGTGCCGGCTGGTACGACTATGTGCCGGGCAAGCGCGACGCCATCCCCAGCCAGCTGGTGGTCGACATGATCGAGAAGCACCGCAAGGACCTGGGCATCACCCCGCGCAAGATCTCCGACGAGGAAATCGTGCAGCGCCTGGTGTTCTCGCTGGTCAACGAAGCCGCCCACATTCTGGATGAGGGCATTGCCAGCAAGGCCAGCGACATTGACATGGTGTACCTGACCGGCTATGGCTTCCCGATCTGGCGCGGCGGCCCGATGCACTATGCCGATCAGCTGGGCCTGTTCAACGTGGCCGAAGCCATGAAGCGCTTTGCCAAGAACCCGCTCGACGACGCCAAGTTCTGGCAGCCGGCCCCGCTGCTGGCCCGTCTGGTGGCCGAAGGCAAGACCTTCAGCTGAGCCAAGCCGTCAGCCCCTGAAACGACATGAGCCTCAAGCGAATCTCCCTGGCCGTGCTGGTGCTGTGCGCCGGCCTGGGTGCGGCGGTGGTGGGCAACACCCTGCTCAAGCCCTCGCGCCAATTGGCGGTGGAACGCATCGAGCCCCCACGGGTCGATGCCGATGCCGCGGCGCGGCGCCTGGCCGGGGCCGTGCGCATCCAGACCGTGTCGTCGGAAGCTGACGCCCAGCTCAACGCCGCCGAGTTCGACCGGCTGCACGCCTATTTGGCCGAGCAGTTTCCGCGGGTGCACCAACAGCTCAAGCTTGAGCGCTTCGGCGCCCACAGCCTGATGTTCATCTGGGCCGGCAGCGACCCCAAAGCCTTGCCGCTGGCCCTGATGGCCCACCAGGACGTGGTGCCCATCGCTCCGGGCACCGAAGCCAAATGGACCGTGCCCCCTTTCGAGGGCCGCATCCAGGACGGTTTCGTCTGGGGCCGGGGCGCCTGGGACGACAAGGGCAACCTGCTGGCCCAGCTGGAGGCCATCGAGTCGTTGCTGGCCAGCGGTTTCCAGCCTCGTCAGACGGTGTACCTGCTGTCGGGCGGTGACGAAGAGGTTGGGGGGGCCGGGGCGCGCGAGATGGCCCAGGTGCTCAAACAGCGCGGCATCCAGTTCGACTTCATCCTCGATGAAGGCCTGCTGGTCACCGAAGGCGTGCTGCCCGGCCTGCCAGGGCCGGCGGCGCTCATCGGTGTGGCAGAAAAGGGCATCGGCACCTGGCAGCTCAGCGTCGACACGGCCCCCGGGCATTCATCGATGCCGCCACCCCAGACCGCCATCGGCATGCTGAGCAAGGCCTTGACGCAACTCGAGGCGAACCAGCTGCCCGCAGGCGTGACCGGCGTGGCCCAGGACCTGTTCGACACCCTGGCCCCCGAGATGACCGGCGTGAACCGCGTGCTGCTGTCCAACCTGTGGCTGTTCGGGCCGCTGGTGCGACAGCAACTCGAAAAGTCACCCAGCTCGAACGCCATGCTGCGCACCACCACGGCCCTGACCATCGTCAACGCCGGCAACAAGCTCAACGTGCTGCCCGGCCATGCCGAAGCCACGGTGAACTTCCGCCTGCTGCCCGGCGACAGCCTGGACTCGGTGGAACAGCACGTGAAGACCGTGGTGGCCAACGAGGCCGTGCAACTGCAGCGCCTGCGCGACAGCGCCGAACCCTCGGCCGTCTCGCCCACCTCGGCACGGGGCTACCAGCTCATCAACCGCACGGTGCGTGAGCTGTTCGCCGGTGCGGTCGTGGCCCCGGGCCTGATGGTGGGCGGCACCGACTCGCGCTTCTTCGGCGACCTCAGCCGCAACATCTACAAGTTCTCGCCGGTGCGTGCGCACCCCGAAGACTTGCCACGCTTCCATGGCACCAACGAGCGCATCTCGGTGAGCAATTACGTGGAAGCGATCCAGTTCTATCAACAACTGCTGCGCAATGCCTCCCAGGCTTCGTGAGCACAGCCGAACCCCATAACCGACAGAAAGGCACTCCGCCATGACCAAGGCCGTTATTGTTTCCACCGCCCGCACCCCGCTTGCCAAGAGCTGGAAGGGTTCGTTCAACATGACCCATGGCGCCACCCTGGGTGGTCATGCCGTCAAGCACGCCATTGCGCGGGCCGGCATCGATGCCGCCCACGTCGAGGACGTGATCATGGGCTGCGCCAACCCCGAAGGGGCCACCGGCGCCAACATTGCCCGCCAGATCGCCCTGATGGCCGGCTGCCCCGTGAATGTGTCGGGCCTGACCGTGAACCGTTTCTGCTCCTCGGGTCTGCAGACCATCGCCCTGGCATCGCAGCGCATCATCGCGGGCGAAGGCGAGGTGTACGTGGCCGGTGGCGTTGAAAGCATCTCCTGCGTGCAGCAGGAAATGAACCAGCACATGCTGTCCGACCCGGCCCTGCTGAAGATCAAGCCCGAAATCTACTGGTCCATGCTGCAGACCGCCGAACAGGTGGCCAAGCGCTACAACATCGGCCGTGATGTGATGGACGAATACGGCGCCGCCAGCCAGCAAAAAGCCTGCGCTGCCCAGGCCGCCGGCCTGTTCGATGCCGAAATCGCCCCCATCACCGTGACCGCCGGCGTGGCCGACCCCGTGATGGGCCTGCGCACCAAGGAAGTGACCGTGAGCCGCGACGAAGGCACCCGCGAAGGCACCACCAAGGAAGGCATCAGCGGCATCAAGCCCGCCATGCCCGGCGGCGTCATCTCGGCCGGCAATGCCAGCCAGTTCTCCGACGGCGCGGGCGCCTGCGTGGTGGTCAGCGAAGAATACGCCGCCCGCCACAACCTTCAGCCGCTGGGCCGTTTCCTGGGCTTTGCCGTGGCCGGTTGCGAGCCTGACGAGATGGGCATCGGCCCGGTCTTCGCCGTGCCCAAGGTGCTGGACCGCCTGGGCCTGAAGGTCAGCGACATCGACCTGTGGGAGCTGAACGAAGCCTTTGCCGTGCAGGTGATCTACTGCCGCGACAAGCTGGGCATTCCGGCCGACCGCCTCAACGTCAACGGCGGCGCCATCGCCCTGGGCCACCCTTATGGTGTGAGCGGCCAGCGTCTGACCGGCCACGCCCTGATCGAAGGCAAGCGCCGCGGCGCCAAGCGCGTGGCCGTGACCATGTGCATTGGCGGCGGCATGGGCGCTGCCGGCATCTTCGAAGTGCTCTGACCCTGTCACAGCCCCGGGGCCGCGACCCGAGCCGGCCCCGGCCCTGGTGCCGACACGGGGCTCGCAGCCCCTGCGGCCAGCCCCCGGCACCTGTCTGGCTGCCGGTCTCTCTCACCCACGCCCAGAGTCCACGCCATGAGCCTCCGTTCCAGCATCGATTTCCTTCTGTTCCAGTGGCTGCAAGCCGACAACCTGAACCAGCGCGAGCGCTTTGCGGACCACAGCCGCGACACCTTTGACGCGGTGCTGGACACCAGCGAGCGCATCGCGCGTGAGAAATACGCCCCCTTCAACCGCCTGGTGGACACCCAGGAGCCGCATTTCGACGGCGACAAGGTGACCTTGCCCCAGGCCACCCACGATGCGCAGAAGGCCTATGCCGAATCGGGCATGCTGAGTGCCGCGCAAGATTACGACTGGGGAGGCATGCAACTGCCCTACACGGTGGAGTCTGCTGCCAACGCCTTTTTCGGCTGCGCCTCGGTCAGCATCGGCTCGGGCATGTTGACCACCGGCAACGCCAACCTGCTGATGGCCCATGGCACCGAGTTGCAGAAACAAGTGTTCGCCAAGAACGAATTCGCCGGCCGCTGGTCGGGCACCATGTGCCTGTCCGAGCCGCAGGCCGGCTCCAGCCTCAGCGACGTGGCCACCCGGGCCGTGCCCGATGGCGCGGGCTTCGAGGCCGATCCGCTGGGCCCGCGCTACCGCCTCAAGGGCAACAAGATGTGGATCTCGGCCGGCGAACACGAGCTGACCGAGAACATCATCCACCTGGTGCTGGCCAAGATCCCGGGCCCCGATGGCAAGACCATCCCAGGCGTGAAAGGCATCTCGCTGTTCATCGTGCCCAAGAAGCTGGTCGATACCGAGGGCCGCCTGACCGGCGAACGCAATGACGTGGCCCTGGCCGGGCTGAACCACAAGCTGGGCTGGCGGGGCACCACCAACACCTTGCTCAACTTTGGCGAGGGCAAGTTCCAGCCGGGCGGGCAGGGCGGTGCGGTGGGCTACCTGGTGGGGCGCCCGGGCGAAGGCCTGAAATGCATGTTCCACATGATGAACGAGGCCCGCATCGGCGTAGGCATGGCAGCCACCATGCTGGGCATGGCGGGCTACCTGGCCTCGCTCGATTACGCCCGCAACCGGCCCCAGGGCCGGCCCATGGGCGTGGGCGGCAAGGACGCGGCCCAGCCGCAGATCCGCATCATCGAGCACGCCGACGTCAAGCGCATGCTGCTGGCCCAGAAGTCGTACTGCGAAGGGGCCCTGGCCCTGGAGCTGTACTGCGCCCGCCTGGTCGATGAACAACACACCGGCGCCCCGGAGGCGGCCGACGATGCCCGGCTGCTGCTGGAGGTGCTGACCCCGATCGCCAAGAGCTGGCCCAGCGAGTGGTGCCTGGAGGCCAATTCGCTGGCCATCCAGGTGCATGGGGGCTATGGCTACACTCGCGACTTCCCGGTGGAGCAGTACTGGCGCGACAACCGCCTGAACATGATCCACGAGGGCACCCACGGCATCCAGGCCATGGACCTGCTGGGGCGCAAGGTATTGATGGAAAACGGCCGTGGCCTGCAACTGCTGGCCGCCCGCATCAACAGCACCATCGAACGGGCCCTGCAGCAGCCCGAGCTGGCCGGCCATGCCAACGCACTGGCTGCCGCCTTGCAGCATGTGGGCGCGGCCACCAAGGCGGCCTGGGCCACGGGCGTGCCCACCGATGCCCTGGCCAATGCCGTGCCCTACCTGCAGGCCTTCGGCCACACGGTGCTGGCCTGGATCTGGCTCGATGTGGCCCTGGCCGTGCGGGCCAGCGGCAGCAGCGACGCGACGGCCCAGGGCCGACTGGCCGCCGCCCGCTTCTTCTTCCACTACGAGCTGCCCAAGATCGGGGCCTGGCTGCGGGTGGTCGAGACCCGCGACCAGACCTGCGCCGAGTTGCCTGAAGACGCCTTCTGAGGGCCCGTGCCATGGCCCTGTTGCGTGTCAGCCGCCGCCTGTTGCTGCGCCTGCAGCAGCTCATCTGGTGGCTGATCTACGGCGGGCTGTTGAGCGCCGTGCTGGGCCTGGCCACCGAGCGCATCGCGCCGGGGCAGGGCAGGGCGTTGCTGCTCTGGGGCGGCCTGGCCGCCGTGCTGGGCGTGCTGCTGATTTTTGTGCGTGCTGCCCTGCAGGCCCGCGAGGACAGCTGAGGGCCCGGCGGTATCGCCGCCGAGACAGGTGGCAAGGCCCGGAATGCCCAGAATCCTTCCCATTCATTTCATTCCTTTTCCTTCGGTTCTATGACCCTGGCTTGAGCCCGTGCACAGCGCCGGGTTCGCCACCCCACAACAGGAGACCTCCGACATGACCCGCAACGTGCAACAACTTTTCGATCTGCAAGGCCGCACCGCCCTGGTGACCGGCGGCTCGCGTGGCCTGGGCCTGCAACTGGCCCACGCCCTGGGCGAGGCCGGTGCCCGCATCGTGCTGAGCTCGCGCAAGGCCGAAGACCTGGAAGAGGCCGCAGCCGAGCTCAAGGCCGCCGGCATCGACGCCAGTTGGATTGCCGCCGACTGCGCCCGCGAGGACGACATCCGCCGCCTGGCCGATGAATCGATCGCCCGCCTGGGCCACATCGACATCCTGGTGAACAACGCAGGCGCCGCCTGGGGCTCGCCCGCCGAAGACCACCCGGTAGAGGCCTGGGACAAGGTCATGAACCTCAATGTGCGCGGCTATTTCATCCTCAGCCAGCACGTGGCCAAGCACAGCATGATTGCCCGCAAGAAGGGCAGCATCATCAACCTGGCCTCCATCGCGGGTCTGGGTGGCAACCCCAAGGGCATGAACACCATCGCCTACAACACCTCCAAGGGGGCGGTGATCAACTTCACCCGCGCCCTGGCGGCCGAATGGGGCCAGCACAACATCCGCGTCAATGCGATCTGCCCGGGCTTCTTCCCGAGCAAGATGACCGTGGGCACGCTGAAGGCGCTGGGCGAGGAACGCCTGGCCGCCCATGCCCCCTTGGGCCGCCTGGGCGATGATGAAGACCTGAAGGGCCTGTGCCTGCTGTATGCCTCGGACGCCGGCAAGCACATCACCGGGCAGTGGCTGGCGGTCGATGGCGGTACCTCGATCGTGACGGCGGGCTGAAAATGCCCACAACTGGGTAGCCACAGGGCGCAAACTGGCGCCCTTGATCTCCCTGGACTTCCCTGGACCTGTTTATGAGCTTTGGCGTTGAAATTCCTTTTGTCACCCTGCTGGGGTTTGACCTGACCCACTTCGAGGGCGGGCACTCCGAGATCGTCTATGAGCCGCGACCGGAGCACATGAACTCGTTTCAGGTGGCGCACGGCGGCTCGATCATGACCTTGCTGGACGTGACCATGGCCACGGCGGCGCGCAGCGTGGCCCCCGACATGGGGGTGGTGACCATCGAAATGAAGACCAGCTTCATGCGCCCGGGCACCGGTCGACTGACCGGCAAGGGGCGCCTGATGCACCGCACCCGCAGCATGGCTTTCACCGAAGCCACTGTTTACAACGAAGCCGGCGAGGCCTGTGCGCATTCGACCGGCACCTTCAAGTACGTGAAACGCACCGAGACGCCGGGCCAGGGCCCGGCGGCCGTGTCGACCGACTGAAACACCCACAGCCTACCCAAACCAGGCCGCCGCGGCGGCCGAACCGGAGAACCCCATGCCCCAGAACAAGCAAATCGTGCTCGACAACCGCCCCCAGGGCGAGGCCACCGTCGACAACTTCAAGCTCGTCGTCACCGACACCGCCCCCCTGCAAGAGGGCCAGGTGCTGGTGCAACACCATTACCTCAGTCTCGACCCCTACATGCGCGGCCGCATGAATGACGGCAAGAGCTACGCCCAGCCCCAGCCCCTGGGTCAGGTGATGATCGGTGGCACCGTGGGTGAGGTGCTGGAAAGCCGCCACCCCCGCTACGCCGCAGGCGACAAGGTGGTGGGCATGGGCGGCTGGCAGCAATACAGCGTGGTCGATGCCACCACCCCCGGCACCCTGCGCAAGGTGGACACCACCCATGTGCCGCTGTCGCACTACCTGGGCGCCGTCGGCATGCCCGGCGTGACCGCCTGGTACGGTCTGGTCAAGATCATCAACCCCAAGGCCGGCGAGACCGTGGTGGTCAGTGCCGCCACCGGCGCGGTGGGCAGCACCTACGCCGCCGTGGCCAAGGCGCGCGGCTGTCGCGTGGTGGGCATTGCGGGTGGCCCCGAGAAATGCGCCTACGCCGTGAACGAGCTGGGCTTTGACGCCTGCATTGACTACAAGACCCACCCCGATGTCAAAAGCCTGTCGCAGGCCCTCAAAGAGGCCTGCCCCAATGGCATTGACGGCTATTTTGAAAACGTGGGCGGCTACATCCTGGACGCGGTGCTGCTGCGCACCAACGCCTTCGCGCGCATCGCGGTGTGCGGGATGATTGCCGGCTACGACGGCAAGCCGCTGCCGCTGGCCAACCCGGCGCTGATCCTGATCAACCGCCTCAAGGTGGAGGGCTTCATCGTGGGCGAGCACATGGAAGTGTGGCCCGAGGCCCTGGCCGAGCTCGGCGGCCTGGTGGCCAGCGGCAAGCTGCGCCCGCGTGAAAGCGTGGCCCAGGGCATTGAATCGGCCCCCGAGGCCTTCCTGGGCCTGCTCAAGGGCAAGAATTTCGGCAAACAACTGGTCAAGCTGATCTGAGTTCCCGGGGCAGGGCGGGCCAGCCGGGCCCGATGGCCCCCCCCTGATTCCGCCAGCCCCGCATCCCCCTCTCACCCGGAGCACGCCATGCACGACCTGATCCTGCACCATTACCCCACTTCGCCGTTTTCCGAGAAGATCCGCCTCATCCTGGGCTACAAGCAACTGGCCTGGAAGTCGGTGATCATCCCCTCGATCATGCCCAAGCCCGATGTGCTGGCCCTGACCGGCGGCTACCGCAAGACCCCGTTTCTGCAGATCGGTGCCGACATCTACTGCGACACGGCCCTGATCTGTGACGTGCTGGAGCACCGCCAGCCCAGCCCCACGCTGTACCCCGACCACCAAAAAGGCGTGGCCCGGGTGCTGGCCCAGTGGGCCGACACCACCTTGTTCTGGGCCGCCATGGCCTACAACCTGAGCCCCAAGGGCGCGGCGGCCATGTTTGCCGGCGCCCCGCCCGAGGTGGCCAAGGCCTTCGCCGCCGACCGGGGCGCCATGTCCACCGGCATGACCCGCTTGCGCCCGGGCGACGCCACGGCCGCCTACAAGAGCTACCTGCGCCGCCTGGCCAACATGCTCGACGACCATCCCTTTTTGCTGGGCAACGCGCCCACGGTGGCCGACTTTGCGGCCTACCACCCGCTCTGGTTCAGCCGGGTGCGCAACCCCGTGATGGGCGACATCCTGCAAGCCACCCCGGGTGTGCTGGGCTGGATGGACCGGCTGGCCGCCCTGGGCCACGGCCGCATGGACAAGTTCGACTCGGCAGACGCCATCGCCGTGGCCGCCGCCAGCCAGCCGGCGCCCGTGGGTGATGAGCCCTTCCAGGACGAACATGGCATTGCCCTGGGCAGCCGCGTGAGCATCGCCGCCGAGACCTTTGGCACCGAAACCACCGAAGGCGAACTGGTGGCCGCCACCCGCATGCACTACACCCTGCGCCGTACGGATGAACGCGCCGGCACCGTGCATGTCCATTTCCCGCGCATCGGCTACGTGCTGCGTGCACTCGACGCGGCCTGAGCGCCTGGGCCCCCCGTTCAATCAAGGAGACAAAAAATGATCAAGGATTTCAAGAACACCACCGCTGTGCTCACTGGCGCCGGCTCGGGCTTCGGCCTGGAATGCGCCCGCATCGGCGCCCGCCTGGGCATGAACCTGGTGCTGGTCGATGTGCAGCAGGATGCCCTGGACAAGGCCCAGGCCGAACTCGAAGCCGCCGGCGCCCAGGTGCTGGCCCGCCGGGTGGATGTGTCCAAGGCCGATCAGATGGAAGCCCTGGCCGCGGCGGTCAAGGAGCGCTTCGGTGCGCCGCATTTCGTGTTCAACAACGCTGGCGTCGGAGCCGGCGGCCTGGTGTGGGAGAACTCGGTCAAGGACTGGGAATGGGTGCTGGGTGTGAACGTGTGGGGCGTGATCCACGGCGTGCGCCTGTTCACCCCGATGATGCTGGAGGCCGCGGCCAAAGACCCGGCCTACCGGGGCCACATCGTCAACACCGCCAGCATGGCCGGCCTGCTGACCCCACCCAACATGGGCATCTACAACGTCAGCAAACACGCCGTGGTCAGCCTGACCGAAACCCTGTACCAGGACCTGCGCCTGGTCAGCGACCAGATCAGTGCCAGCGTGCTGTGCCCCTTCTTTGTGCCCACCGGCATCAACCAGAGCCATCGCAACCAGCCGGCCGAACTGCGTGATCAAAAGCCCACCAAGAGCCAGCTGATCGGCCAGGCCATGAGCGACAAGGCCGTGGGCTCGGGCAAGGTGACCGCCGCCCAGGTGGCCCAGAAGGTGTTCGACGCCATCAGTGCCGACCAGTTCTACATCTACAGCCACCCGCACGCCCTGGGCTCGGTGCAGACCCGGCTGGAAGACGTGGTGCAGGGCCGCAACCCCACCGACCCGTTCTCCCACAAGCCCGAACTGGGCGAGCAGCTCAAGGCGGCCTTGCGCGCCGCCTGAGGGGCTTCGGCAGGCGGCGGTCGTCTGGGGGGCCTGGTCAGGGCCGCCAGACGCCCTGGGTCGCCGTGCTGCGGCCTTGATCGGGCAGCACGCCGGCCCGGAACACCGGCTCGGCGCTGCCCGCCGCCACCTGGCGGCGGTAGTCGGCCCAGGCTGCAAAGGCCATGGGGCGCAGCCTGAAGATCGCCACCAGGTTGATCAGCGCCATCACCCCCATGGCCACATCGGCCATGTCCCACACCAGCGGCACGCTGGCCAGGGCGCCAAACATCACCATGCACAGCACCAGCACGCGGAACACCATCACCAGGGGCTTGCTGCGGCGCAGGAACTCGACATTGCCCTCGGCATAGGCATAGTTGCCGATGATCGAGGTGTAGGCAAAGAAGAACACCGCCAAGGCCATGAACGCCTGGCCCGCGCTGCCGATGTGCGACTGCACGGCGGCCTGGGTCAGGGCAGCACCCTTGAGTGCGCCGCCGGGCACGAACTGGTCGGACAGCAGGATGATCAGCGCGGTGGCGGTGCAGATCACGATGGTGTCCACGAACACCCCCACCATCTGCAGCAGGCCTTGCGACACAGGGTGCTGCACCGTGGCCGTGGCGGCGGCATTGGGCGCGCTGCCCATGCCGGCTTCATTGGAGAACAGGCCCCGTTTCACACCGAGTTGCAGGGCCTGGGCCACGCCGTAGCCCATGAGGCCGCTGGCCGCCTCCTGCAGACCGAACGCGCTGCTGAAGATCAGGGCAAAGACACCCGGCACGCGCTCGATGTTCACGACCAGGGCATACACGGCCACCAGCAGGTAGCCCAGGGCCATGATCGGGACCAACCACTGCGCAATGCGGCCGATGCGGCGCAGGCCGCCAAAGATCGACAGCGCGCTGAGCACCACCAGCGCGACCCCGATGCCGGCCTTGTCCCAGCCATAGGCGCCGTGCAGCACATCGACGATCGAGTTGGCCTGCACTGCATTGAAGACCAGGCCAAAGGCCACGATCAGGGCCAGCGCGAAGGCCATGCCCCAGCGGCGCGAACCCAGCCCATGCTGGATGTAATAGGCCGGCCCGCCGCGAAAGCTGCCGTCGGGGTGGCGCTGCTTGTAGATCTGGGCCAGGGTGGATTCGGTGAAGGCCGACGCCATGCCCAGCAGGCAGGTCAGCCACATCCAGAAAATTGCTCCTGGCCCCCCCAGGGCGATGGCCGTGGCCACACCGGCAATGTTGCCCGTGCCCACCCGGCTGGCCAGGCCGGTGGCAAAGGCCTGCAATGGCGTGATGCCGCTGCTGCCGCCATCGCGGCGCAAGGCGTCCAGGCTGTGGCCCAGGCCGCGCAGTTGCACTGCGCCGGTGCCCAGGGTCATCACCAGGCCGACACCCAGCAGGGCGTAAATAAGCACATGACTCCACAGCAAATGGTTGAGCGGGTCGATCACAAGGCGAAGAGCGGCTTCCACAAAGACTCCTGGGTGGGCAGGGTGTTAGGGGCGGTGCGCGATTCTGGGCAGTGGTGCTGGCTCGCCCGGGTACCAGGCCCGTGTTTTGGTAAGCAAATGCGATGGGGTCGTCACGCCTTCCCCAGCCAGGGGCGGCTGGCAGAATCCGTTGTTTCGTTCTGTAGCAATCGATCCCGTGAACAAACTCCCACGCCAACCTGCCCCGATGACACAGATGGCTCCCAGCGGGGGGCGTCAGCCTGCCTGGCAAGCTTGGTCATTGGCCGTGCGCCCGCGCAGCCTGTGGGTGGCGCTGGCCCCGGTGCTGGTGGGGGCTGCCCTGGGGTGGCGCCGCACCGGCGCACTGGATGGTTGGGCTGCGGCGGCTGCGCTGGTGGCGGCCTTGCTGATGCAGGTCATCACCAACCTGCAAAACGATGTCGGCTACACCCGGCGTGGCGCGCACCAATCGGCCGCGGCCACCGGCCTGCCAAGGGCCACCGCCCTGGGCTTGATATCGCTGCGGCACATGCAGTGGGCGGTGGCCGGCCTGGCGCTGCTGGCCACCGTCTTCGGCCTGTGGCTGGTGCTGCTCAAAGGCTGGCCCGTGCTGGCGATGGGCAGTGCCTCGCTGCTGGCGGCCCTGGCCTACATGGGCGGGCCTCGGCCCATTGCCTACACGCCTTTCGGCGAGTTGACCGTGCTGGTGTTTTTCGGCCTGGTGGCCGTGCTGGGCAGTGAATGGCTGCTGACGGGCGGGTTTGACGCTCTCAGTGTGCTGGCCGCGCTCTGCATGGGCGGCCTGGCCGCCTCCGCCCTGGCCGTCAACAACCTGCGTGACCTGGCGCACGATGCGCGGGTGGGGCGCCGCACCCTGGCGGTGTGTCTGGGGGCGGCCAACGCGCGTCGCGTGCACGCGCTGTTGCTGGTCAGCCCTTTTGCCCTGCTGCTGCCCATGGCCTGGCTGGCGGGCTCATCCTTGTGCCTGCTGCCCCTCCTGCTCTGGCCACGGGCACGGCAGCTGCTGCGTGGCTTGCGGCGTTGTACGCAAGCCGATGACTACAGCGCGCTGCTGATCGCCAGCTTCCGTTTCGAGATGCAGTTTGCCGCCTTGCTGGCGGCGGGGCTGGTGCTCGGCAGCCTGGTTCGGGGCTGGGTGCCGCAGGCCTAGGGCCTCAACCCCGCCAGGCCTGCCACCAGGCGCGCACCTGCGTCACCACCCGTGTCTTGAAGGCGCGGGCCGTGCGCCAGGGGGCGCTGTTGCGCACATAGGCCAGCAGCCGGTCCTTCCAGGCCTTCCAGCGCGGGTACCAGCGGGCAAACCAGGCCAACTGCATCAGGGCGGGCTGGGTCAGGTGGAACAGGCGAGCCAATACGGCTGTGCCCAGCAGCTTGGCACCCAGCAGCAGCACCAGGCCCAGGGCCGCATGCCCCTGGCCGAACAGCCACAGGGCACCCAGCTTCACTGGCAGCAGGGCCAGGGCCGGCACGGTGAACATCAGCAGCGCGGCCCAGGGGGGCAGGGCGCGGATGCGGCGCTCCAGCCAGGCCAGCAGTGGCAGGCGGGCGATCCACCCGACCAGGGCCGACAGGGTGTCCCAACCCCATTCCTCGAACACCAGCAGCAGGGCCAGCAAGCCCAGCAGCAGGTTCTTGATGAGACGCAGCAGTGTCTGGAACAGGTCCATGGGGTCAGTTCCGGCTCGGGGCGGTCACTGGGCCGGCTTCGGCGTTGCCATGGATCACTGCTTCGGCCTCGGTGTTCAGGGCCTGGCCTTCGCGTTGTGGGGTGGTCAGCGGGGTGGGGGCCCAGCGGTTGCCGTGCAGCAGGGCCAGAGCCGCCTTGGCCTCGCCATTGAGCTGCATCTCCAGGCGCTCCGAGTCGCGCCGGCGGATGTCCTCGCCCACGGCAGCGGCCTCTGAGGCCTCCACGCCCAGTTGGCGCAGGGCCTCCAGGCTGAAGGCCATGGCACTCTCGAAGGTCTCGCGCATCTGGTAGTCCACGCCATGGCGCAGCAGCTCGATGGCGTGCTGGCGGTCGAAGGCCCGGGCCAGCACCGGGGTCAGGGGGAAGCTCTGTTTGATCAACTCGACGATGCGGGTGGTGGCCGCCTTGTCGTCCACGCACACCAGCACCGCCCGGGCCGTGCCGGCGCCACTGGCCTGCAACACGTCCAGGCGGGTGCCGTCGCCGTAGTACACATTGAAGCCGAACTGGGCAGCAGCGCGGATCATGTCGGTGTCGCGGTCGATGATGGCGATCTCGATGCCGCGGGCCAGCAGGTTCTGGCTGGCGATCTGGCCGAAGCGGCCGAAACCGATCACCAGCACGCTGGGGGCCAGCTCGGCCGCGGCGTCCACCGACTGGATGCCGTTCAGATCAGGCGGGGCAGGCAGAGCCGCCAGGGCCCGGCGCACACCGGCCAGCAGCAAGGGGCTCAGGGCCATCGACAGGATCACCGCGGCATTCAGCACCGCATTCATCTCGGCCTCGATCAGGCCCGCATGGGCCGCCGTGGCATACAGCACAAAGGCAAACTCGCCGCCCTCGGCCATCATGGCGGCACGCAGCACCGAGTCGCGCCGGTTGCAACGGGTCAGGCGGGCCACGGTGTACACGCCCAGGCCCTTGAGCAGCATGTAGCCCACCACGCCCGCCAGCAGCTTGGGCCAGCCCTGCAGCACCAGGGGCAAGTCCAGCGACATGCCCACGCCGATGAAGAACAGGCCCAGCAGCAGGCCCCGGAAGGGCTCAATGTCGGCCTCCAGCTGGTGCCGGAAGGTCGATTCGGACAGCATCACCCCGGCGGCGAAGGCGCCCAGCGCCATCGACAGCCCGCCCCACTGCATGGCCAGGGCCGCGCCCAATACCACCAGCAGGGCTGCGGCGGTCATCACCTCGCGGGCGCGCACCTTGCTCAACAGGCTGAACAGCGGATTGAGCAGCCAGCGGCTGACCGCCACCAGCCCCAGGATGGCGCTGAGCGCCACGCCCATGGTGACCCAGCGCGACACAGGCTCCTGGTCGGCCGGCGCGGGCGCCAGAAAGGCCACGATGGCCAGCAGGGGCACGATGGAGAGGTCTTCCATCAGCAAAATCGACACGATGCGCTGGCCCGCCGGGCTGGAGGACTCGCCGCGCTCGTCCAGCACCTGCATCACGATGGCGGTGCTGGAAAGCACAAAACCCATCGCCGCCACAAAGGCCACCGGCCAGCTCAGGCCCAACAGGTGGCCCAGGGTGGTGAGCAAGGTGGCACAGGTCAGCACCTGCATCAGGCCCAGGCCGAAGATCTGGCGGCGCAGCTTCCACAGCCGGCTGGGCTGGGTGTCCAGGCCGATCACGAACAGGAACATCACCACCCCCAGCTCTGCCACATGCAGGATGGTCTGGGATTCACTGAACACCGCCAGGCCGAAGGGCCCCACGGCCAGCCCGGCCGCCAGGTAGCCCAGCACCGAACCCAGCCCGAGCCGCTTGAACAGCGGCACGGCCAGCACCCCGGCGCCCAGCAGCACCACGGTTTTCAACAGATCACTGCCTTGCTCGATGGCCATTGCACTCCTCACTCCATTCTGCCGGGCAGTTTAGCGGCTGCGCGATCGCGGGCCGACAGCGGCAAAGTTTCACGCTGGCCGACGGCCACTTGCGCGGCAGGGGCAGGGCGCTGTGGCACACTCGCCGGCTTCGGATTCGACCGTGACGCTGCGAGAGACATGCAAAAGATCATTCGGCAACTGGCCGCTGAAATCAGGGTGAACGAGGCGCAGGTGCGCGCCGCTGTGGAACTGCTGGACGGGGGCGCCACCGTGCCCTTCATTGCCCGCTACCGCAAGGAAGTGACCCAGGGCCTGGACGACATCCAGCTGCGTGAGCTGGAAGCCCGCCTGGCCTACCTGCGCGAGCTGGAAGACCGCCGCGAGGCCATCCTGAAGAGCATTGCCGAGCAAGGCAAGCTGACCGACGCCCTGCGCGCCGCCATTGACGCGGCGCCCACCAAGCAGGAGCTGGAAGACCTGTACCTGCCCTACAAGCAAAAGCGCCGCACCAAGGGCCAGATCGCCCGCGAGGCCGGCATCGAGCCCCTGGCCGATCTGTTGTTTGCCGACCCCACCCGGGTGCCGGCCGACGAGGCCCAGGCCTTTGTGAAGGCCGCCAAGGGCGAAGACGGCAGCGACTTCACCACCACCGGGGCCGTGCTCGACGGCGTGCGCGACATCCTGTCCGAGCGCTGGGCTGAGGACGCTGCCTTGGTGCAGAACCTGCGCGAATGGCTGTGGAACGAAGGCCTGCTGAAGAGCAGCAAGATCGAGGGCAAGGACGAGAACCACCCCGATGTGGCCAAGTTCCGCGACTATTTCGACTACGACGAGCCCATCGGTCGCGTGCCCTCGCACCGCGCGCTGGCGGTGTTCCGCGGCCGCACGCAGGAGATCCTGGAAGCCAAGCTGGTGCTGCCGGTGCCGCCCGAAGCCGGCCAACCCTCGGTGGCGGAAGGGCGCATCGCCCTGCACCTGGGCTGGAGCCATGGCGGCCGCCCCGCCGACGACCTGATCCGCAAGTGCGTGGCCTGGACCTGGCGCGTCAAGCTGAGCCTGTCCACCGAGCGTGATCTGTTCTCGCGCCTGCGCGAAGACGCTGAAAAAGTGGCCATCAAGGTGTTTGCCGACAACCTGCGCGATTTGTTGCTGGCGGCGCCTGCCGGCCCGCGCGTGGTGATGGGTCTGGACCCGGGCATCCGCACCGGCGTCAAGGTGGCCGTGGTGGACGCCACCGGCAAGCTGGTGGACACCAGCACCGTGTTCCCGCACGAGCCGCGCCGGGACTGGGACGGCTCGCTGCACACCCTGGGCCGCCTGTGCGAGAAGCACGGCGTGAACCTGATTGCCATCGGCAATGGCACGGCCAGCCGCGAAACCGACAAACTGGCGGCCGACCTGATCAAGCTGCTGGCCAAGATCGAACGCCACGTTGAGAAGGTGGTGGTCAGCGAGGCCGGTGCCTCGGTGTACTCTGCCAGCGAGTTCGCCTCGCAGGAGATGCCCGATGTGGACGTGAGCCTGCGCGGCGCCGCCAGCATTGCCCGCCGCCTGCAGGATCCGCTGGCCGAGCTGGTCAAAATCGACCCCAAGAGCATCGGCGTGGGCCAGTACCAGCACGATGTGAACCAGAGCGAGCTGGCCCGCACGCTCGAAGCGGTGGTGGAAGACTGCGTGAACTCGGTGGGGGTGGACCTGAACACCGCCAGCGTGCCCTTGCTGTCGCGGGTGTCGGGCCTGAGCGCCGCGGTGGCCAAGGCCGTGGTGCGTTGGCGCGAAGCCAATGGCGCCTTTGCCAGCCGCCAGCAACTGCTGAGCGTGAGCGGCCTGGGCGCCAAGACCTTCGAGCTGAGTGCCGGTTTTCTGCGCATCCGTGGCGGTGAGAACCCGCTGGACATGACCGGCGTTCACCCCGAGACCTACCCCGTGGTGGAGCAGATCATGGCCAAGACCGGCAAGCCGGTGGCCGAGCTGATGGGCCGTGCCGACATGCTCAAGACCCTGAAGCCCGAGCTGTTCGCCAACGAGAAGTTCGGCGTCATCACGGTCAAGGACATCCTGGGCGAGCTGGAAAAGCCGGGCCGCGACCCGCGACCCGACTTCAAGGTGGCGCGCTTCAATGAAGGCGTGGAAGACATCAAGGACCTGCGCGAAGGCATGGTGCTCGAAGGCACCGTGAGCAACGTGGCCCAGTTTGGCGCCTTCATCGACCTGGGCGTGCACCAGGACGGTCTGGTGCACGTGAGCCAGCTCAGCCATAAGTTCGTCACCGATGCGCGCGAAGTGGTCAAGACCGGCGACATCGTCAAGGTCAAGGTGATGGAGGTGGATGTGGAGCGCAAGCGCATCGGCCTGTCCATGAAGCTCGATGCCGCACCGGCGCGGCGCGATGGGCCGCGCGACAACCGCTTTGAAGGTGCGGGTCGCCAGCACCAGGGTGGCGGGCAGCGGCGTCAAAACGACGCGGCAGCCCCCTCCGCCATGGCTTCTGCATTTGCCAAGCTGCAAAACCGCTCGCGCTGACGATAATCAGAAACAATAAGTTTCAAAATCAACTTCCATGGAGCTCGACGACCTTCTGGCCTCTGAAATCGCCCTGCCCAGCATTCCGCGGGTGGTGGCTTTGCTCATGCTGGAGCTGGACAAGGAAGAGTCGGACCTGCGTCGCATCACGCAACTGATCAGCACCGACCCAGCCTTGACGGCGCGCCTGCTGCAATTGGCCAACTCGGCCTTCTTCCATCTGGAGCGGCGCGTCAACGGCGTGGCCGAGGCCTTGGCCGTGCTGGGCCTGAACCATGTGCGCACCCTGGTGTCGGCGGCCGCTGTGGGGGGCGCCTTCCGTGGGGTGGCGGGCATCAATCTGCAGCAGTTCTGGCGTTACAGCCTGGACACCGCCAAGGTGTCGCGCATTCTGGCCGGCGTGGTGCGGCAGAACCCCAGCGCGGCCTTCACCTCGGGCTTGCTGCACGCGGTCGGCGAACTGGCCATGCACATGGGCATGCCGCGTGACATGGCCTTGCTCAACCTGGAGCACGGCCCGCTGGACCTCAAACGGGCCCGCAGCGAGCGCAAACGCCTGGGTTTTTGCTACGCCCAGGTGAGTTCAGGCTTCGCCCGCAAGTGGCAGTTTCCGGCCGCCATCGTCGATGCGCTGGAGTACCAGATTGCCCCCTTCGAGAATGAGGTCTACGAACCGTTGGCCGGTGTCATCCACCTGGCCTCATGGCGCACCCGGGCCAAGGAGGCTGGCTTCACCGACCGGGAGTTGGCGGTGACCTTCCCCGACACCGTCGGCCTGGCGCTGGAGCTCGACATCGACATGGTGTTGCAGCAAGACCCGATCGACTGGACCACGCCCCAGGAAGTGGGTGCCTTTGTCTGAGCCACGGCCCTGATGAAAGCGCTTCGCCTCTATGCCGGGCCGCAGGCCCGCGCCCATTTGCAGGCCCATGGGCTCCAACCCGAGCACGTGCGCGTGGTGCCTGCCGCCGCGGGCGGCCCCAAGGGGCTGGTGCTGGGCCCGCTGGACCGGTTTCTTTTCGGCGACTGGCTGGCCCGATCCAGCCAGCCCGTCGATCTGGTCGGGGCATCGATTGGCGCCTGGCGCATGGCCACCGCCTGCCTGGACCGCCCGGGCGAGGCCTTTGCCCGGCTGGAACACGACTACATCGCCCAGCGCTATGACCTGGCGCCGGGCCAGAAGCGCCCCACGGCCGAGCATGTCAGCGAGCGCTTTGCCGACAACCTGAAACTGTTCTTTGGCGGGCGTGAGCATGAGGTGCTGCAGCACCCACGCTACCGGCTGCATGTGATCGCCTCGCGCGGGCGCCACCTGCTGGCCCGCGAGCATGGCCTGGCGACGCCGCTGGGCTACCTGGGGGCGTTTGTGAGCAACACGGTGCAGCGCCGTGCCATGGGCGCCTGGCTGGAGCGGGTGGTTTTCTCAAGCCAGCACGCGGCCTTGCCCTTTGGCACCCGCGACTACCGCAGCCGCCAGGTGGCGCTCACGCCGGCCAATTTCATGGATGCGGTGCAGGCCAGTTGCTCCATCCCCTTCGTGCTGCGCTCGGTCAGTGCCATTGCCGGCGCGCCCCCGGGGGCCTACTGGGACGGCGGCATCACCGACTACCACATGCACCTGGACTACCGGAACCCCGCCCCGGGCGTGGTGCTGTACCCGCATTTTCAGCAGGCCGTGGTGCCGGGCTGGCTGGACAAGGCCTTGAAATGGCGCCATCGCGCCAGTGCCTTTCTGGACCCCATGCTGGTGCTGGCTCCCGATCCGGCCTGGGTGCAGACCCTGCCCAATGCCAAGCTGCCCGACCGCAAGGACTTCACCCACTACGGCAACGACCACGCCGGCCGCTCCGCCGCCTGGACCCGGGCGGTGCAGGCCAGCCAGCAACTGGCTGACGAGTTCGCCGAGTGGCTGCAGGCCCCGGACATGGGCCGGGTCGAGGCCCTCTGAACCCTTCCACGAGGCAGGGTGGCTGCCCACTGTCTGGCTGAGCCCGCATTCTGGCGGCTGTCGTCCCAGTTGACGCACCTGCGAGGGCAGCATGGGCCATGCCCACGCACCACGACAACGACTACAAGCTGCTCTTCTCCCACCCGGAGATGGTGCGCGACCTGCTGCTCGGCTTCGTGCCTGGTGACTGGGTCCAGGACGCTCGGTTTGAGACCCTGGAGCGAGTCAATGCCAGCTATGTGAGCGAATCCGACAAGCAGCGCCACGACGACATGGTTTGGCGGCTGCAGGTGGGGCCGCGCTGGGTCTGGGTCTATCTGCTGCTGGAGTTCCAAAGCCAGCCCGATGAATGGATGGCGGTGCGCATGATGGTCTATGTCGGTCTGCTGGCCCAGCATCTGATCAAGGAAGGGCAGTTGGACCAGGGCAGACTTCCGCCCTTGTTGCCCATGGTTCTCTACAAGGGGCATCGCCCATGGTCTTCAGCGCTTGATGTATCAGACTGTTTCGCTCCCGGCCTACCGGCTCTGGAGCCCTATAGGCCGCGCTTGCTGTATCACCTGATCGATGAAGCCAGATTGAAGCTATCCCCGTCAGACGAGGTTCGGAACGTGACCGAAGCCTTGTTCAAGTTGGAGCACAGCGCCAACCGGTCCGACATTGCCAGGCTGGCGTACGCGATGGGTCAGGCGCTCCAGGCCCCCGAGCATCAGAAATTGAGAAGAACCCTCAATGTCTGGCTCCGTCGCCTGATACGGCGCAAAATGCCGGACATCGCCACCGACGAACTCGATCAAATCCATGACCTTCTGAAAGGCCCGACCATGCTCGAAGAAACCCTGGAACGCCTTTACAACGAAGCCATTGAAAAAGGACTTTCCAAAGGACATTCACAAGGACTGTCGCTGGGGCTCTCTCAAGGGCTCTCCCAGGGCCTTACTCAAGGCATTACTCAAGGCCTTACCCAGGGCCGTTCACAAGGCATCGCCATGATGCTGGCCCGAGTGATCGAGCAGCGCTTCGCCCCCGTGCCCGCCTGGGCCTACCAGCGGCTTCAGAGCGCCTCTGTGGAGCGCTTGGAAGCCTGGTCTGAGCAGATGTTCAGCGCGCCCACCCTGGAGGCTTTGTTGGACGAGGCCGGCGCCCGACACTGACACGGTTTACATCGAGGTTTCCAGCATCTCGCGGTATTCCTCAGGGCTGGCGATGCGCGGGTTGGTCTTGTGGCAGTGGTCGGCCAGGGCGCCCTTGATCACATCGTCGAACTGATCCCGCCTCACCCCCATGGCGGCCAGGCCGGTGGGCAGGCCCAGGCGGGCGTTCATGTCGCGGATGGCATCGGGGATGTCGCCGCCTGAGCGCAGGCCCATCGCGTGGGCCATGCGGTCCAGCCGGCGTTCGCGCTGCACCGACTCGGCACTGGCATTGAAGCGCACCACCGCGGGCAGGAACATGGCGTTCAGGGTGCCGTGGTGCAGGCGCGGGTTCACGCCGCCCAGGCTGTGGCTGAGGCTGTGCACGCAGCCCAGGCCTTTCTGGAAGGCCATGGCGCCTTGCATCGAGGCACTCATCAGTTGCAGGCGGGCCTCGCGGTCCTGGCCGTTGCGGGTGGCGCGTTCAATGTGGGCCCAACCGCGTTCCAGGCCATCCAGGCCGATGCCGTCGGCTGGGGGGTTGAAGGCGGCCGACATGAAGGTCTCCATGCAGTGTGCAATCGCATCCATGCCGGTGGCCGCCGTGAGGCCTGGAGGCAGGCCCAGGGTGAGTTCGGGGTCGCAGATGGCGGCCCGCGGCACCAGGTGCCAAGAGTGGAAGCCCAGCTTGCGGTGGTCGTCCACGATGATGATGGCGCCACGCGCCACCTCGCTGCCGGTGCCGCTGGTGGTGGGCACCGCGATCAGGGGCGCTGCGCGTTCGGTGATTCGGGTGGAGCCGCCCTCGATGGTGGCGTAGGTGGTCAGCGGGCCTTCATGGGTGGCCGCAATCGCAATGCCTTTGGCACAGTCGATGGCCGAGCCGCCGCCCACGGCGATCAGGCCATCGCAGCCCTGAGCCCGGTACAGCTCGACCGCCGCACGGACGGCGGCCTCGGTGGGGTTGGAGGGGGTCTGGTCGAACACGGTCAGGGGCAGGCCGGGCAGGGCGTCCAGGGCTTTTTGCAGCACGCCGGCGGCGCGCACCCCGGCGTCGGTGACGATCAGGGGGCGCTGAATGCCCACGCGCTCGCATTCGGCCGCCAGCAGGCGCACGGTGCCAAACTCGAACTGGATCTGGGTGACGTAGTTGATGAAGGCCATGAAGCGGAAAGTGGAAGGTCGAGCAGGTTGAGGAAACACCGGTCGCCGGGCAGCCCAGGCGCCACGTTGTACGATGCGCGGCTGACTTTACCGGCTGCCGCCTGGCCTGACCAGACGTTCAAACCCCAGGCTGAGCGCGCTTGCCGTCACCCTGGTGACAAAGCCGGGCGCTCCGTGCCGCAACGATACGAAACTGATGTCTACCAGCCCTTCCGCCAGCATTTCTGTCAGTGCCTACCGACTCACCCCCGCCATGCAAAGCGTGATCGACCGCATGGTCAAAGCCAAGCGCCCCGCCTTGCACACGCTGTCCCCCAGGCAGGCCCGCGCCGCCTACGCGGCAGGGGCCGACGTGCTTGAAATCGCCCGCCCCGAGCTGCCCGAGGTGCGTGAGCTGACGATCCCGGCCCGCGACGGCGTTGCCTTGCCAGCCCGGCTTTACCGGCCCAGTCTGGAACCAGGCCAGCCCGTGCTGCTGTACCTGCACGGTGGCGGCTTCATGATTGGCAGCATCGCCACCCACGACATCCTGTGCCGCAGCCTGGCCCAGCGTTCGGCTTGTGCGGTGGTGTCGCTCGACTACCGCCTGGCCCCCGAGCACCGCTTCCCGACCGCCTTCAACGATGGCTGGGACGCCTTGCGCTGGCTGCATGGCCACGGCGCCGGCTTGGGGCTGGACACGGCCCGGCTCGGCGTGGGCGGCGACAGTGCCGGCGGCACCCTGGCCGCCGCCCTGGCGGTGCAGGCTGCGCTGGAGGGGCTCCCGCTGGCCCTGCAGTTGTTGTTCTACCCCGGCACCACCGCCCACCAGGACACGGTGTCGCACCAGCGTTTTGCCCACGGTCTGGTGCTGGAGGCGTCCCACATCCAGTGGTTCTTCGACCAGTACGTGCCGTCGCGCCAGGAGCGTGAAGACTGGCGTTTTGCCCCCTTGCTGGCCCCCGACACCGAACACCTGGCCCCGGCCTGGCTGGGCCTGGCCGAATTCGACCCGCTGGTGGATGAGGGCATTGCCTACGCCGACAAGCTGCGCCTGGCCGGTCATGCCGTGGACCTGGAGATCTACCGCGGCGTGACCCACGAGTTCATCAAGATGGGCCGGGCCATTCCCGAAGCCCTGCAAGCCCACCAGCAGGCGGCTGATGCGATGCGCGCCGCCCTGCACCCTTCCACGGAGTCACCATGAGCGCCCCTGCACCGAAACGCACCGATTTCCGATTCTTCCACCGCCTGCGCGTGCGCTGGGTGGAGGTGGACATGCAGAAGATCGTCTTCAACGGCCACTACGCGATGTACCTCGACACCGCCATGGGCGACTACTGGCGTGAGCTGGCCTTGCCCTACGAGGCCTCGATGGAACTGCTGGGCGGCGAGCTGTACGTGAAGCGCCTGGCGCTCGAATACCACGCTTCGGCCCACTACGACGATGTGCTCGATGTGGGCCTGAGCTGCCGGCGCATCGGCAACTCATCGATCGAACTGGTGGGCGCCATTTTCCGGGGCGAGCAGTTGCTGGTGTCGGGCGAGCTGTTGTACGTGTTCGCCGACCCGGCCACCCAGACCTCGCGCCGCGTGCCCGACGCGCTGCGCAGCCTGCTGCTGGAGCACGCCGCGGGCCAGCCCGTGGTGAGTGTGCGCAGCGGCGACTGGAGCACGCTGGGCACCGATGCGGCCCGGGTGCGCACCGAGGTGTTCGTGCAGGAGCAGGCCATTCCCCTCGATGAGGAATGGGACGAGGCCGATGCCACGGCCGTGCATGCCGTGGTCTACAACCGCCTGGACCAGGCCCTGGCCACAGGCCGCCTGCTGGTGCATGCCCCTGGGGTGGCGCGCATCGGCCGCATGGCGGTGCTGCGGCCCATGCGGGGCACCGGCCTGGGGGCCGATGTGCTGCGCACCCTGATGGAGGCCGCCCGCCAGCGCGGCGACCGCGAGGTGCTGCTGCATGCCCAGACGAGCGCCCGCGGGTTCTACGAAAGGCTGGGCTTCCAGCCGCGTGGCGACGTGTTCTACGAGGTCGATATCCCGCACATCGAAATGGTGCGGGTGCTCTGACCTTCGCTCAGATATCGGCGAGAAGCGGGTAGGGCAGGGGCTGCACCATCAGTGCCGGGCCATCCGGCGCGCCCAGGTGCAAGGCCGTACCGGCCGCACTGGCCGTCACCTGCACCACGGCCAGCAGATCGACCCCGCCGGTGGGCGACACGGCGGCCTGGACCACCACGCCGCTGGGTTGGTCGGCCGCGTCGCCGGCCAGGAACACCTCCTGCCCAGGGCTGGGGGGCTGCTCCAGCCCCTCTGCATGGGCCAGGCAGGTGCGGCGCTTCAGGGTGCCTCGGAACTGGCTGCGAGCCACCACTTCCTGGCCGGGGTAGCAGCCTTTCTTGAAGCTCACGCCGCCCACCGACTCATGGTTCAGCATCTGGGGCACAAAGCTGTCGGACTGCGTCGCGCCGGGGGTGGGCACGGCCGCCAGCACCTCCGACCAGGCCCACAGCGACTCGGACAGGGCCGGGCCAGGCCAGGCAGCGTCTGATGCGGGGCCGATCCACAGCGCCCGCGCAACGCCGGCTGCCGGGTACAAGGCCACCGCGTACCCCGCCGCATGGGGGGCGGCTGACCAGGGCAGGCTGTCCGCGGGCAGGGCGGCCAGGGCGGGTTCGCCGGCCAGGCCTCGCACGGCCAACTCGGCGCTGGCGTCATCGAGCTTGACCTTGGCGCGCAGCACGAACATGGACAGGCGCTTCAAGGTGGCCGCCAGTAGCTCCTTGGGGCACACCAGCCAGACTTCGGCAGCGCTCAGGCGCAGCAGCACGAAGCTGGCCAGCAGCCGCCCCTTGGCCGAGCAGTAGCCCGCCAGGCGGGCCTGGCCGTCAGGCAAGAGCACCACGTCCTGGGTCAATTGACCATGCAGGAACGAAGCAGCATCGTCGCCACGGGCGCGAATCACGCCCAGAGCGGACAAGGGCGCCACACCGTGCAGCAGCGCCTGGGGAGAATTCAAGGCTTGTGTCATGCGTGAATTATCATCCCCCGTCAAAAACTTGTTCGCGATGGGGCTTGGGCTGTGCGTGCTTTGCTGGTGATGTTGGTATTGGTGGCAGCAGCCCTGGGCGGTGCCGTTTACTGGTGGCTGGATGCGCCCATGCGCCTGGCCGCTCCCACGATCGACCTGTCGATCGAACCCGGCACCTCGCCGCGCGCCCTGGCGCAGGACGTGCAGGATGCCGGGGTGGAGGTGAACCCGCTGTTCCTGTATGCCTGGTTCCGCTTCTCAGGCCAGGCCCGGGGCATCAAGGCGGGCAGCTATGAGCTGGATGCCACCATCACGCCCAGGCGGCTGCTCAGCAAGCTGGTGCGCGGCGAGGAGGCCCTGCGTGCCGTCACCCTGGTCGAGGGCTGGAACTGGCGACAGGTGCGTCAGGCCCTGGCGCGGGCCGATCAGCTCAAGGGCGACAGCACCGAGCTCGACGACGCTGCCATCATGAACCGCCTGGGGCGCCCCGGCACCTTGCCCGAGGGCCGTTTTTACCCCGACACCTACACCTACTCCAAGGGCAGCAGCGACCTGGCCGTGCTGCAACGCGCGCTGCGTGCCATGGACAAAAAGCTCGAGGCGGCCTGGCAGGCGCGCGACCCCAACCTGCCGCTGAAATCGCCCGATGAGGCCCTGATCCTGGCCAGCATCGTCGAAAAGGAAACCGGGCGTGGCAGCGACCGCCCCCTGATTGCCAGCGTGTTCGTGAACCGGCTGCGCGCGGGCATGCTGTTGCAGACCGACCCGACCGTCATTTACGGGATGGGCGAACGTTTTGACGGCAATCTGCGCAAGCGCGATCTGCTCACCGACACGCCCTGGAACACCTACACCCGCGCCGGCCTGCCACCCACCCCCATCGCCATGCCCGGCCGGGGGGCCTTGCTGGCCGCCGTGCACCCTGCCGAGAGCCGTTCGCTGTACTTTGTCGCACGTGGTGACGGCAGCAGCCATTTCAGCGCCACCCTTGACGAGCACAATCGGGCCGTCAATCAATTTCAGCGTCGCCCATGACCCCAACCACCCCCGGCTTGTTCATCAGCTTCGAAGGCATCGACGGTGCCGGCAAGACCACGCACATCGAGGGCGTGGTGGCGGCCTTTCGCGCCCAGGGGCGGGTGGTGTGCCAGACCCGCGAGCCCGGTGGCACGCCGCTGGCCGAAAAGCTGCGCGCCCTGGTGCTGAACGACGCCATGGACCCCCTGACCGAGGCCTTGCTGATCTTTGCCGCCCGCCGCGACCACCTGCAGCAGGTGATCGAGCCGGCCCTGGCCCGTGGCGAGGTGGTGGTGTGCGACCGTTTCACCGACGCCACCTTTGCCTACCAGGGCGGCGGCCGGGGCTTTGACCTGGACACCTTGGCCCAGCTCGAGCGCATGGTGCAAGGCCGGCCCGGCGGCAGCCTGCGGCAGCCCGACCTCACGATCTGGTTCGATCTGGACCCGGCAGTGGCTGCCGAACGCCTGGCCGATGCCCGCGTGCCCGACCGGTTCGAATCGCAGCCCGTGGCCTTCTTTGGCCAGGTGGCGGCCGGCTATGCGGCCCGGGCAGCCGCTGCGCCCAGCCGCTTTGAACGCATCGATGCCGCCCAAAGCCGGCACCAGGTGTGGCAGCAGATCACCCGGGTGCTGGTGCGCAAGGGCTGGCTGGCCATCATGGTGGCCGCCCACGGAGGCCCGCAATGAGCGATGAGCGCGACACCCGTCTGCCCCTGGCGCCCTGGTTGCAGCGGCAGCTCGACAACCTGCTGAGCCAGCGCGGCCACGCCTGGCTGCTGCAAGGCCCCTCGGGCCTGGGCCAGTACCCGCTGGGCCTGGCTTTGGTCGAGGCCTGGCTGTGCGACGCCCCCACGCCCCACGGCGCCTGTGGCCAGTGCGCCAGTTGCCATGCCGTGCGCGTGCGAACCCACCCCGACCTGATGGTGTTGATGCCCGAGACGGCCCTGCTGGCCTTGGGCTGGCCCCTGTCGGAGAAGGCGCAGTCCGAGATCGACGATAAAAAACGCAAGGCCAGCCGTGAAATCCGTGTCGAGGCCATGCGCGAGGCCGTGCAGTTCGCCCAGCGCACCTCGTCGCGTGGCCGCGGCAAGGCCGTGCTGGTGTACCCGGCCGAGGACATGAACCACATCACGGCCAATGCACTGCTCAAGACCCTGGAGGAACCCCCGGGCGATGTGCGCTTCGTGCTGGCCAGCGAGGCCGCGCACCAATTGCTGCCCACCATCCGCAGTCGCTGCCTGACGCACTCGCTGGTCTGGCCGGGCGCTGACGAGGCTGGCCACTGGCTGGCGGGTCAAGGCCTGCCGGGCGCTGCCGCCTCAGTGCTGCTGCGTGCCGCCGGCGGCCGGCCGGAAGACGCTTTGATGCTGGCCGCCGAAGGCCTGACACCTGAATCCTGGGCCCAGTTGCCCCGCGCGCTGCTGCGGGGCGACCCTGGCGTGCTGGCCAACTGGCCTGCCGCGCGCAACATCCAGAGCCTGCAGAAGATCTGCCACGACCTGCTGGCCATGGCCTCCGGGGCGGCGCCGCGCTATTTCGCGGCCAACGAGCTGCCCCGGCCTCCGGCCCACAAGGTGCTGCTGCGCTGGGCCCGCAGCCTGAGCGAGGCGGCGCGCACGGCAGATCACCCCTATAACCCCGGTTTGATGTTGGAAGCGCTTGTGAGCGAGGCGCAAATCGCCCTAAACTCGGCCACAGAGTCCACGCCATGAACAGTCCCAGTACCCCGCGCCCCAGTGTTGTGCAGCTCGCCATCAAGGAAAAGGGGGCCTTGTATGCCGCCTACATTCCCTTGTTTGCCGAGGGGGGCATGTTCATCCCCACCGCGCGCGACTACCGACTGGGCGACGATGTGTACGTGTTGCTCTCCTTGCCGGACGACCCGCAGCGCTACCCGATTGCCGGCCGTGTGGCCTGGGTCACGCCGCCACGCGCCGCGGGCAACCGCACCCAGGGCGTGGGCATCCAGTTTCCGCGCGATGAGAAGTCCCGCCTGCTGAAGATCAAGATCGAGGAAATGCTGGGCAGCCACCTGGCCTCCGAGCGCCCAACCCAGACCATCTGAAGCCTGCCGGCCCCCCGTGTGGTGCGGGTCGGACCAGCCCCTGTTTGAATGATGCCCGCCCTGTTGCGGGCCTTGCCGTTGAGCTTTCCGTTGAGTATTCCATGTTTGTCGATTCCCACTGCCACCTGACCTTTCCCGAGCTGACGGCCGAGTTGCCGGCCATCCGCCGTGCCATGGCCGAAGCCCAGGTTGACCGCGCGCTGTGCATCTGCACCACGCTCGAAGAGTTTGAATCTGTCCATGCGCTCGCCCTGCAGCATGACAATTTCTGGTGCACCGTGGGCGTGCACCCCGACAACGAAGGTGTGATGGAGCCCAGCCTGGACGACCTGCTGCAGCGTGCGGCGCTGCCGCGGGTGGTGGGCATCGGCGAGACGGGGCTGGACTACTTCCGCCTGGGCGACCGCACGGTGGCCGACATGGCGTGGCAGCGCGAGCGCTTTCGCACCCACATCCGGGCCGCGCAGGCCTGCGCCAAGCCGCTGGTGATCCACACCCGCAGCGCCTCGGACGACACCCTGGCCCTGTTGCGTGAAATGGGCGAAGACGGGCGTGAAGGCGCGGCCGGCGGCGTGTTCCATTGCTTCACCGAAAGTCTGCAGGTGGCCCGGGCGGCGCTGGATCTGGGCTTTTACATCTCGTTTTCCGGCATCCTGACCTTCAAGAGTGCCAGCGACCTGCGTGAGGTGGCAGGCTTTGTGCCGCTGGACCGCATGCTGATCGAAACCGACAGCCCCTACCTGGCCCCGGTGCCTTACCGTGGCAAGACCAACAACCCCTCGTACGTGCCCCACGTGGCCGCCCAGATCGGGCAACTGCGCGGCCTGAGCGCCGAGGCCGTGGGGGCGCAGACCAGTGCCAACTTCGAGCGCCTGTTCCCGGGCGTGATGAGTCCAGCCACCGGGAGTGCCGCATGAACCCCCATCGCCGCCAATGCCTGCTCGCCCTGGGGGCCAGCGCCGGGCTGAGCTTGCTGGGCCAGAGCGCTCATGCGGGCTCTTTCGAAGACTTTTTCACCGCCATCCGGCGCAATGACGCCAGCACGCTCCAGACCTTGATACGGCGTGGCTTCGACCCCAACACGGTGGACGAAGCCGGCCAGCCCGGTCTGATGATGGCGGTGGACCTGCAATCGGTGCGTGCGGTCGAGGCGCTGCTGAGTGCGCCCAACATCCAGGCCGAGGTGCGCAACAAGAAGGGCGAGAGTGCCCTCATGCTGTGCGCCATCCGCGGCGATCTGGCCCTGGCCAAGCTGCTGATCGAGCACGATGCCGATGTCAACAAGACCGGCTGGACGCCGCTGCATTACGCCGCCTCAGGCACCACGCAGAACCAGGTCGAGATGGTGCGCCTGCTGCTGGACAACTCGGCCTACATCGATGCAGCCTCGCCCAATGGCAGCACGCCGCTGATGATGGCGGCCATGTACGGGCGCAGCGATGTGCTCAAGGTGCTGATCGAAGAGGGGGCCGATGCCTCGCTGCGCAATGAGAAGGGCCTCACCGCCATCGACTTTGCCCAGCAGGTGGGGCGCACCGCCAATGTCGAGGCGATTGCCTCGGCCCTGCGTGCCCGCCAGCCCAAGGGCACCTGGTGAGCGCCGAGACGACCCAAGCCACGGCCCTGGCGGCGTTTGACCATGTGGTGGCAGCCTCATCTGGCTTCAGGGCCCGGGAGGGGCAGCGCCACATGGCCGAGCTGGTGGCGCAGACCTTCAGCACGCCCACGCTGGGCAAATGCGAGGACGAGCCTGAGCGCGCCTTTGCCGTGATCGAGGCCGGTACCGGCGTGGGCAAATCGATTGCCTATGCAGCCCCCGCCATTGCCGCAGCCCTGGCGCGCAAGACCCGCGTCATCATCTCGACCGCCACCGTGGCCTTGCAAGAGCAGTTGGTGCACAAAGACCTGCCCCTGCTCAGCCAGCTGATGCCCGAGCCCTTCACCCACGCCCTGGCCAAGGGACGCGGGCGCTACGTCTGCAAATACAAGCTGATGCGCTGGGTGAACGGCGAGGGTGAGCCGGATCTGTTTGCCGACGAGTTGCCGGCGGGCACAGCCCCGAGCGCGTCGAGCAACGGGCGGGCGCCGACCGAGTACCAGCTTCATTTCTACCGCCAGATGGCCACCGAGTTGAAGGAGCGCCGCTGGGATGGCGACCGCGACACCCTGGCCGTGCCGCCCAGCCCCGAAATGTGGAGCCCGGTGGCCGCCGAGGCCAGCAGCTGCACCGCCAAGCATTGCCCCGACTACCAGGACTGCGTCTACTTCGACCAGCGCAAGGCCCTGGCCGCCTCGCAGGTGATCGTGGCCAACCACGACCTGCTGCTGGCCACGCTGAACGGCAACACGCTGCCCGACCTGTCGGACTGCCTGCTGGTGCTGGACGAAGGCCACCACCTGCCCGCCGTGGCCTTGAACCATTTCCAGGAAAGCACCGACCTGACCCGGCTGCGCTGGGTCGAACAACTGGCGCTGCGCGCCCGCAAGACGGCCGAGATGCTCGACCTCGATGCGGCGGCCGAACTGACAGGGCAGGGCAGTGCGCTCAAAGCCCACCTCAATGAGGTGGCTCAGCAGGCCCTGGCCCTGTACCGCCCCAAGGGCCTGAGCGACGAGCCGGTGGAATTGCTGCCCATCGGGCCCTTGCCCGGCGTGCTGAGCAACCCGGTCAGCGAGGTGCTGACGATTTCGGGCGCCATGCTCAAACACCTGCAGGCCATCTCGGCCGCCCTGCGCACCCAGATGAAGGAGCGCCCCGAAGACTCGCGCGAGCTGGCCACGCATTACGTCCAGCTGGGGGTGCTGGCCCCGCGCCTGGAGGCCGTGCAGGCCTGGGCTGCGCTGATGTTGCTGGAGACCGAGGTGCCCGCGGCGCGCTGGTTCACCTTTGGGCTGTATGGCGAATTCCTGTCGATCACCGCCTCGGCCAGCCCCATCCTGCCCGCCAGTGCCTTGCGCCACAAGCTGTGGGCCAAGGCCCGCGGCGTGGTGATCACCTCGGCCACACTGACCAGTTGCGGCAGTTTTGACTTCTTCCTCAACGAAACCGGCTTGCGCGGGCTGGACAACGTCAGCACCCGGGTGGTCAGCAGCCCGTTCGACTTTGCCCGACAGGGCCATTTTGTGGCGGTGGACACCCCAGCCGACCCCAAGCGGGCTGGCGAGTACAACCAGGCCATGTGCAAGGAGTTGATGGCCGACCTGGCCCAGGTGCAGGCCGGCGCGCTGGTGCTGTTCACCTCACGCGACCAGATGCGCACGGCCGTGGACAGCCTGACCGGCAGCCTGCGCAGCCGGGTGCTGGTGCAAAACGACCTGCCGCGCCAGACCTTGTTGCAGCGCCACCGCGAAAAGGTGGAGCGCGGCGACGCCTCCATCATCTTCGGCATGCAGTCCTTTGGCGAAGGGCTGGATCTGCCGGGGCGGCTGTGCGAGAGCGTGTTCATCTGCAAGCTGCCCTTTGCGCCGCCCTCGGATCCGGTGAGCTCAGCACGCTCCCAGTGGTTGCGCTCCAAAGGGCGCGACCCCTTCATGGAGCTGGTGGTGCCCGCGGTGAGCATCCGCCTGGCCCAGTGGGTGGGCCGTGCCATCCGCAGCGAAACCGATGAGGCCCATGTGTATTGCTACGACCGGCGCCTGATCAGCACCAGCTTTGGCCAGCGCCTGCTGGCGGGGCTGCCGCCGTTCAAGCGGCAAAAGCGCAACAGCCAGGGGCAGGTTTTCGATCTTTGAGGCGCGCCAGGCGAGGGGAGGGCAGGGGGCTCAGACTGGCATCGCCGTGACGCGTTCCGCCAACTGCCGCTCGAAGGCCTCAATCGGCACCGGCCGTCCGAACAGGTAACCCTGGTAGGCCATGCAGCCCGACTGGCGCAGGAACTCGAACTGGGCGGAGGTTTCCACCCCCTCGGCAATCACTTCCAGGCCCAGGTTGCGACCCATTGCGATGATGGTCTTGATGAGGGTGGCGTCGTCCGTGTTGCCAGGCAGATCAGAGACAAAGCTGCGATCGATCTTCAGCTCGTTGAGTGGAAAGTGCTTCAGCATCGATAAGGACGAGTAGCCAGTGCCGAAGTCATCGATCGACAGCGAAAGGCCCATGTCGTGCAGGGTCTGGAGCTTGGCGATCAGTTCCTGGCTTCTGCGCAGCATCAGGCCTTCGGTCAACTCCAGCCGCAACAAGGCGGGCGAACAGCCAGTGACCTCGAGGCAGCGCGCAACAGACTCGACGAAATCACTTTTCTCGACCTGACGTGCACTGACATTGATCGAAAGCCGCAGATCCCGCGTTGCGGGCTGCACCTGCCAGGAGCGCAACTGTTGGCATGCCGTCAACAAAACCCATTCTCCGATCTCACAAATCAGATTTGACTCTTCTGCAATCGGAATGAAGTCGGCCGGTGACACCCAGCCCCGACGAGGATGGCGCCACCGCAGCAGCAATTCGGCGCCCAGCACCTCGGCTCGCCCATCCACCTGCAACTGGTAATAGGCCACCAGCTCCGACTGCGCGATGGCATGGCGTAACTCGGCCTCCAGATTGGCTCGGGCTTCCAATTGTGGCTGCAGGGTCTGGTCATAAAAGCAGACGGTATTGCGGCCGGCCTGTTTGGCCTGGTACATGGCCATGTCGGCCCGTTTCAGAACTTCGTTGACACTCAAATCATGGGCATGGAATAAGCATATTCCGAGGCTCGGAGAGGTCTGGTACTCAAAGCCTGCGATATCAAAAGGCTTGTTCAATTCGGCAATGATCTTCTGGGACACTTGGCGACACCCCATCACGGCAGCTTCCGGGTTGTCCCCAAGGCCCTCCAGCACCACCACAAACTCGTCACCCCCGAAGCGTGACACCGTGTCATGGCTGCGCATCATGTCGCGCAGCCGGCTACCGACCTGCTTGAGCAGCAGGTCTCCTGCAGAATGGCCCTTCATGTCGTTGAGGGTCTTGAAACGGTCCAGGTCGAGAAATACCACGGCCCCGTGGTCCTTCTGCCGGGCACTCAATGCAAAGGCTTGTTCGATCCGGTCGAGCAGCAGGCGGCGATTGGGCAAGCCGGTCAGCATGTCGTAGTAGGCCAGTTGGTGCACCGCCTCGAGGTTCTTCTGGGCTTCGGTCTTGTCAACCACCAGGGCGGCTGCCGCGATGATGCGTCCGTCAATGTCTTTCAGCGGGGTGGCAAACCAGTCGCAGATGATGATCTGGCCATCCTTGCGCAAGTTCTCGCTCTGATTGTTCTGGGCCAGCCCATCCACAAACAGATGACGCATGACATGCACCACGCGCTCACGCTCCCAAGGCGGCATCAAAAGAGTCAGAGGCTGCCCGAGCATTTCCTGGGCGGTATAGCCGAACATGGATTCCGCAGCGGCATTCCAGACGGTTACTCTGAAGTGAATGTCGCATTCGACAACCCCCATGGGGGTTTGGCGGATGTGCAGTGCTTGACGTTCGGCCATCTCATGGACGGCCTGTGACCGCTGATTGGCCACGATGCGCAGGCCAATGTTCTCGCGCAGGTGGTGGGACATCGAAGCACTGGACAGGCTGATATAGACCATGAACAAGGCGAGCATCAGCGCCAGAGACACTGAGAAGGAACTGCCGTGGGTCAAAAACCCGGGCAAGGCCAGCAGGTAGATGCCTGCACAGAAAAGACGCCCGCAGGGGGGATCAATCAGGTAGGCCATGATGCCGCCGCTGGACACCCCGACCAGGATCACCACCAGAAAAGCTTGGCCAACTGTGTCGCCGTCAGGGTAGAACAGCCATCCAGCCAACCCCCACACTGCGCCGCAAGCGGCGGTGGCCACGCGGTACGCGGGCAGCCAGTGCGTCGTCGGCGTGCCTGACATGGGACGGGTGCGGAACTGCCAGGCCAGCATTTCGCGGGCTCCGTAAGTCAACGTCGTCAGGCCTGCCCAGATCCACCAGGAGATCCGTGCCGCATCTCCATGCTGAAGCGCCAGGACGGTGGCCGCCACCAACAGGGCCACCAGAGTACTTCGGCGTGTCGACCCATACACCAGGGTCAACACTTCTGCGTTCAATAAGTGCTTTTCCTGCAGAGTCAGGGGTGATACCCCCTGGCCTTGAGGGCGTGTCTCCGTGCTCACGGGGTGCGCATCCTTTCGCAGCGCCACGCTTTGTGGTGGCTCACCCGATGCGCTTGAACGAACCGGACTGGCATGGGGCTCCCTCTGTATTTGTATCAATGGGTAATTGATCATAAGTGACCCATTGAAAAACAACCACGAGATTCGCATCCGTCCGTGCGAAAAGCCTTGGATGCTTCGGATTTGACCGCAGAGGGGCCTTTTTGCGTCTTGGAACTTGCGTGAGACGCCTGAGTGCCTGTTTTCGAGCCCATGGACGCATGTAGATGTTGGGCGCGCATGTATGTAATATTTAAAACATAGCATGTGCTATTAATTATGTTTTGATAAATGAAAACCGATAAGCATCACTTATCATGGGTAAATTGACGCACGGGTTCAGAAAATCGAACAGGGAGACGGGAGACTCTAAAAAAGCTTGAAATACCAACGCTGCGGGGGGGTGAAGGTTGGACATGTGATCCCAATCCCGATCCCAAACCCAAACCTTCAGAATGGGAAGAGCCATTCGAGGGCCCCCACAGGCCGACCGCGCACGCAGGGCGCATGCAATTGCAAAGGCAGATGGCGCCATCCCGTCTCGCGCCACAAAAGCAGGTCTCATCGCTGGGCCAAGTCGGTAGATCTTCTTTGGGCTCAGCGAACTTCCACGATGAACTCAGAAGCTTAATTTGCAGACAGAAAGCCTGGCGCCGACATCGCCCCGAAACAGGGTGGCAGGCAGAGCGCAGGCACAAGGCTTGGGCCCGCCAGCAAGGGCACCCACGGCCGCTCGTGCAAGGCCCCCCAATGAACCGCCCCTTGGCCAAACCGCCTGCTGTTGGCTGCTTGCCAGCCCCGAACTCCGGGGTGTCGATTGCACGGCATCAGTGCCGCCAGTTCAGCGTCAGATGTGCTGCCAGGGCCCAAGCGATTGGCACGATGGCCCTGTGCCGGAGAAGGTGCAAGACAATGAGGAGTGCGGACCGCGCACAGGCCTGCCAGTCGATCTCCTTGGGTTGCAATGTGATTTGACATAATATACATTGTATAAAGTAAATTCATGTCGTTCAGAGCCAGGCGCAAGCCCAAACCGGGGGCCCTTACAAGGCGTGACGCACCCAAGCAGATGCCGGCCACAGCGCATCAGACAAGCATGACCGAGTGGCGCTGCATGACCCGATGGCAGCTCGATTCAAGTCCTGAGCCTCCCATGTGCCTAGGGTTAACCCTAAAATACATCGCTTGGGCTGTGCAAGGCGGCCCATTCTGTTCCAAGCGCAGGTCGCCATCGTGGTCTGCGTGCGTGTGGCCATCCACCCCAGGCCCCTGAACAGCTGAGATCCTGCCACACGACCTGCGGCCTTCACCACGCATTGTTGCCGCACCGGCGACCCATCCGAGCTCTCCATGACTTCCACTGCCCAGAGTGTGGCGCCGCAGGCACCGCACCGACCCCTCAATCGCCATGACTACCAGACCCTTGCGCTGTCCGCGCTGGGGGGCACACTGGAGTTCTATGACTTTGTGATCTACGTCTTTTTTGCCACCGTGTTGGGAGGCCTGTTTTTCCCGGCCGACATGCCCGACTGGTTGCGGCAGTTGCAGACCTTCGGCATCTTCGCGGCCGGCTACCTGGCACGCCCGGTCGGGGGCATCGTGATTGCGCACTTTGGCGACAAGCTGGGGCGCAAACGCATGTTCACGCTGAGCATCTTCATGATGGCGCTGCCCACGCTGGTGATCGGCCTGTTGCCTACCTATGCCTCGATCGGTGTGGCGGCGCCTTTGTTGCTGCTGGCCATGCGGGTCTTGCAGGGGGCGGCCATCGGTGGCGAAATGCCGGGCGCCTGGGTGTTTGTGGCCGAACACGTGCCCCAGCGCCACTATGGCCTGGGCATCGGCACGCTCACCTCGGGCATCACTGGCGGCATCTTGTTGGGTTCGCTGGTGGCCATCGGCATCAACAGCCACTACGAAGCGCCCGAGGTGCAGGGCTTTGCCTGGCGCATTCCGTTCATCCTCGGGGGCGTCTTTGGCATGGTGTCGGTGTACCTGCGGCGCTTTCTGCAGGAAACCCCGATCTTCAAGGAGCTGGAGCAGCTGCGCCATATCGCTGATGAACTGCCCGTGAAGACCGTGTTGCGCGAGCACCGCTGGGCCTGCGTGATCGTGGCCTTGCTGACCTGGGTGCTGTCGGCGGCGATCGTGGTGGTGGTGTTGTTCACCCCCACTTATCTGCAAAAGGTTCACCACATCCCGGTGACCCTGGCGCTGCAGGCCAACGCCCTGGCCACCTTGATGCTGACCCTCGGTTGCATCCTGGTGGGCTGGGCCAGCGACCGTGTGGGCACACGGGCCGTGATGCTGGTCGGCTTCGCCGGCCTGCTGATCAGCAGTTACCTGTTCTACACCGACCTGCCTGGTACGCCGGCTGCTCTGATGTGGCACTACGCCATCACCGGCCTGTTTGTGGGCACCATCGCCATCGTGCCCATCGTGGGGGTGCGCGCCTTTCCGCCCCGGGTGCGTTTCAGCGGCCTGTCATTTGCCTACAACATGGCCTATGCCGTGTTTGGCGGGCTGACGCCGATCATCATCACCACCTGGTTGCAAAAAGACGTGCTGGCACCCGCGCACTATGTGGGCGCCCTGTCGGTGCTGGGCTTTGTGCTGGGTTTGGTGCCCTTCGTGGCTCGAGGTCATGTTGCACCTGCCCCCGCGGCAGGCAGTGGCCAGGCGCACTGAAATGTCCCCGCCCTGCCCCGGCTTCATGCGGGTGGCAGCGGCGGGTGCTTCTGGGCGTTCTTGATCAGTTTGTCGGCCACGGCCCGCTCCAGGTCAATGCCGGTGTGGTCGGCCAGTTGCAACAGGTACAGCAGCACGTCGGCCATCTCTTCGCCCAGGTGCTGCTGCACGGTGGGTGTGTCGCGGGTGCGCGCCGCTTCATCGGGCGTCATCCACTGAAAGATCTCGGTCAGTTCGGCGGCTTCGACCATCAAGGCCATGGCCAGGTTCTTGGGGTTGTGAAAGGGTTGCCAGGCGCGGTCGGCGGCAAACTGACGCAACGTGGCCTGCAGGGCAGACAGATCCATCTTGAAATCCTTGAATGCGGGGCCAGCAGCCCCGGCCGGGATTTTCACCTCTCACTTACCCCTGAAATCCAAAGTGGCAACGCCGGCCACGCTTGCGGGCCTTTCTCGCAGTAGGTCCAATCAGGTTTTTGATCCATCCCTCGGCTGGCCCTCAGAGGGACCGAAGCCCAACACCGGAAACCCCATGACCACCCTCTCCTCTTTCCCCATCACCCACAAATGGCCTGCCCAACACCCGGATCGCCTGCAGCTGTATTCACTGCCCACGCCCAATGGGGTCAAGGTGTCGATCATGCTGGAGGAGATCGGCCTGCCCTACGAACCCCATCTGGTGAGCTTTCAGACCCAGGATCAGCTGTCGCCCGAATTCCTCTCGCTCAACCCGAACAACAAGATCCCGGCCATCCTCGACCCCCAAGGCCCGGGTGGCCAGCCCCTGGCCTTGTTCGAATCGGGCGCCATTCTGGTCTACCTGGCCGAAAAGACCGGGCAGTTGTTGCCTGCTGATCCGGCGCGTCGCTACCAGACCCTGCAGTGGCTGATGTTCCAGATGGGCGGCATTGGCCCCATGTTTGGCCAGTTGGGCTTCTTCCATAAGTTTGCCGGCAAGGACTACGAGGACAAGCGCCCGCGTGACCGCTACGTGGCCGAGTCCCGGCGTTTGCTGGGAGTGCTTGAGCAGCAGTTGCAAGGTCGCACCTGGATCGTGGGTGATGACTACAGCATTGCCGACATCGCCATCTGGCCTTGGGTGCGCAATCTGTTTGGTTTCTACGAGGCCGGTGATCTGGTTGGGCAGGCTGATTTCGTGCAGGTGCAACGCGTGTTGGCGTCTTTCGTGGCCCGTCCGGCTGTGCAGCGCGGCCTGAACCTGCCTGCACGAGACTGAACTGACATGGGGTATGGCTTGATCTGATGGAAAAACTCCAGCCAAAGGTTTTACCTCCTCACAAGTGACAGATTCGGGCCGAATCGCTCTAGGTTTTCCGTTGAATATGCTGGTTTTGCAGGAGTGATCTTTTTACGAGCGTTCACGGCGGTTTACATTTCAAGGCTGTCAGTGCCGAAGTGTCACCGGTGCGTTGTCGTGTACAACCCTGCTCCCCTCCGTGGTGGGTGGCCTACAAAGAGACTTTCATGCGAATCAATGAACCCATCACACAGCGCGAGCACCTCTACCCGCCCCACACGACCCCGGTGTCGGTCACAGACACCAAGGGGCGCATCACCTATTGCAACCAGGACTTCATCGAGCTGAGCGGCTTCGCCAAAGAAGAACTGCTGGGCCAGCCCCACAACCTGGTGCGCCACCCCGACATGCCTGCCGAGGCTTTCCGCGACATGTGGGCCACGGTGCAGCAAGGCCAGCCCTGGACCGGGCTGGTCAAGAACCGGCGCAAGAACGGCGACCACTACTGGGTGCGGGCCAATGCCACGCCCATGTTGGATGGCCAACGCATCACGGGCTTTCTTTCCGTCCGAACCGCCCCTCGCCGTGAAGAGATCGATGCCGCCGAAGCGCTTTACGCCACCATGCGCGAAGAAGCCCGGCAAGGGCACCTGCGGCATGTGCTGCACCAGGGGGCCGTGCGGCGCACCGGACTGGCTGGCCGCTGGCAGCAGGCCACACGCCTGGTCGCCCCCTTGCGACTGAGTGCTCTGTACGCTGCCGTGGCAGGAGCCACCTGGGCTTGTGCCGCGTTCGGTGCGCCGTCTGGCCTCACGGCCGCTGTAGGCCTGGCTGCAGCCCTGGCGGCCGGATACTTCACCCATGCCTGGAGCGTGGCCCCGCTGCGCCAGGTCATGAACGATGCCAACCGCCTGGCCTCGGGCGATCTGTCCGAAGAAATCAAGACCGGGGCCCCGGGCCTGCTGGGCCAGTTGCAGCAAAGCCTGCACCAGTTGTCAGTCAATCTGCGCACCGTGGTGCGCGATGTGCGCCAACAGGTCGACTACCTGGGCGACGCCGTGCGCGAGGTGGCCGCGGGCAACCATGACCTGTCCACCCGCACTGAATCCCAGGCCGCCAGCCTCGAGAAGACTGCAGCCGCCATGGAAGAGATCAACAGCATGGTCAGCCAGAGTGCTGCGGCGGCCGCCCAAGGCGCCCAGTTGGCCACCGAAACCTCGCACGTCACCGAGCGCAGCAACCAGGCCGTGCAATCGGTGGCCCAGACCATGACGGGCATCACCGACTCATCCCACAAGATCGGTGAAATCATCCACCTGATCGAAGGGGTGGCTTTTCAGACCAACATCCTGGCCCTGAACGCTGCCGTTGAGGCTGCCCGTGCCGGCGAAAGCGGTCGCGGCTTCGCCGTGGTGGCGTCCGAGGTGCGCGCCTTGGCCCAGCGCACGGCCGGCGCGGCCAAGGAGATCCGCCAGTTGATCATTGAATCCTCCGAGCGCATCGACAGCGGCAGCCAGCAGACCCAGGATGCCCGGGGTCGCATGGACGAGGCGCTGGCCGCCGTCGGCAAGGTCAGCATGGTGCTGCACGAAATCAGCCACTCAGCTGCCGAGCAGCAAGGCGGCATCGCGCAGATCAACTCGGCCGTGGCCGACATGGACTCGATCACCCAGCAAAACGCAGCCCTGGTGGAGCAACTGGCTGCCGCCGCCAAGGCCCTGCACATCGAGGTTGACGAGGTCGGCCATTCGATGCGCCTGTTCCGCCTGGCCCACGGCGAGGCCTCGGTCTCCGATCTGGACGCCGTGGCCTTGCGGCGCGAGATGAAGCAGCTTCCCGCGGGCTGAACGAACACTGTGCCCGCAGGTGGCAGGTGCCCTGCCCCGTTCAGCTTAAAAACTCTCCCAGTCGCCTTCGGGGTCGGTGGTGCCGGTAGCCCGCCTTGGGTCCGTCACCGAGGCCGAGGGAGCCTGAGGCGCACGAGGCGCTGCAGCCGAGGCCAGTTTCAACGGGGGGCGGGCTGCACCCGGGTTCAGCTTGGGTGGGGTCGATGCGACGGGCGCAGGGGTGGCGGCCGGACGAAATGAAGGCACGCCCTCGCCCACCTTGAACAGCGACACCGAGCGCACCAGTTCGTCGGCCTGGTTGCGCAGGCTGCTGGCGGCAGCGGCCATCTCTTCGACCAGGGCGGCGTTTTGCTGGGTGGCATGGTCCATCTGCGTCACCGCCTCGCCCACCTGGGCCACGCCAGCGCTTTGCTCGTTGCTGGCGGTGCTGATCTCGCTCACCACCTCGCTGACGCGGCGGATCGCCTCCACCACCTCCTGCATGGTGTGGCCGGCCTGATCGACCAGATCGCTGCCCTTTTCCACCCGCTCCACGCTGTCGTTGATCAGCGACTTGATCTCCTTGGCGGCCTCGGCGCTGCGCTGGGCCAGGCTGCGCACCTCGCTGGCCACCACGGCAAAGCCACGGCCTTGTTCACCGGCCCGGGCTGCCTCCACGGCGGCATTCAAGGCCAGGATGTTGGTCTGGAAGGCGATCCCGTCAATCACGCTGATGATGTCAGCAATGCGGCGCGAGCTGTCGTTGATGCCGCGCATGGTGCTCACCACCTCGCCCACCACCTCGCCGCCGCGGGTGGCCACGCTGCTGGCGGTCACCGCCAGATGACTGGCGGTGCGAGCGTGTTCGGCGTTCTGCCGCACGGTCGAGCCCAGTTCCTCCATCGAGGCCGCGGTCTGCTCCAGCGCGCTGGCCTGGCTTTCGGTGCGCCCGCTCAGGTCCTGGTTGCCCTGGGCGATCTCGGCGCTGGCCGTGGCCACGCTCTGCGAGTTCTCACGCACCGAGCGCACCACCCCGGCCAGGCCCTGGCCGATGCGGTTGATCGATTCTTGCAAGCGCCCCACCTCATCGCGCCGACGCACGCGCAGGTTCACGGTCAGGTCGCCCTGGGCGATCTGGTCGGCCGCCTGGCCCACAGCCACCAGCGGCTGCACCACGAGCTTGCGGAACAGCAGCCACCAGGCCACCGAGATCAGCAGCACGATCACGGCGCCCAGCAAGGCATACAGATTGCGCAGGTGCACCACCCCGGCGGAGTACTCCTCGGCATAGGTGCCGCCGGCAATCACCCAGTCCCACTCCTTGAAGTAGGTGAAAGAGATGACCTTCTCACGCGCCCGGGTCTCGCCCAGTTCGGCATTGATCCAGGGGTAACGCAGCACGCCGGTCTTGCGCTCCAGCATCTCGCGCACGAAGTTCTTGCCGTCGGCATCCTTCGAGTCGAGCATGTTCTTGCCCTCCTTGGCCGGGTGGATCACCAGGTTGCCATAGTTCGGGCCCGAGCGTGCGTCCAGCACATAGAAGTAGCCGCTTTCGCCAATCTTCAGTTCGCGGACGGTCTTCTTGAGAATGGCCAGGTACTCGGTGAACTCCTGGGCCACCAGGGTCAGGCCCACCACCTTGCCGGCGGTGTCCTTGAGCGGGTCGTAGCGCGTCATGTACTGGCGCCCGAACAGCGACACCAGCCCCACGAAGGGCTGTCCCTGCAAGGCCAGCGCGTAGGCCGGGTGCTGACGGTCCAGGGCGGTGCCGTTGGCACGCTGCCCTTGTTCGGTCTTGAGGGAGGTGGTGATGCGCATGAAATCATCGCCCGAACGCACGAACACCGTGGTCGAACTCTTGGTGAGTTGCGAGAACTCATCCACCACGCTGTTGTCCAGATTCACCTGGCGGCCATGCAGCAGCATCACCGGCACGGCCTTGCCACCCATGTCGACGGTTTCGCCGTTCAGGCTGACCAGCCCGTTGAGCCGGGCGTTGAAGGCCAGGGCCAGGGCCGAGGTCCGCAGGCGCAAGTCGTCGTCAGTGGCCTTGATCAGATGCACCAGCAGCTGGGTTTTGTCGCTCACTTCCTGGGTGGCACGCTCCTCGGTGGTCCGGGAGACCGACCAGGTGATCGCGGCAATCAGGGCCGTCAACACCACCAGCACCAGCAGAAAATTGCTGAGGGACAGCTGGGTCCCCAGGCTCAGGTCACGCCATTTGGCGCGGCTTCCACTCATCACGACACTCCCCATCAAGCAGGCCGGGCGCTCAGGCTGGAACAACCCAGTAGAACGACATCCGGCGAAGGTTTACAAACAGAAACTGAAATTTCGACGCGAGTGTATCTCATTTAAGGTTCATTCCTCTTGATGCGTGTCAAGCAGCATCGGCCCGGAAAGCGAAAAGGCCCGACAGACGTTATCTGCCGGGCCTTTTCGAGCTCGCTGGCACCCCGGGCGTGGGGTCAGCCCAAGCGCATGGGCATCAACCCACCCACTTGCGGGCGTTGCGCCAGATGCGCATCCAGGGGCTGAACTCCGATTTGTCGCCCGAAGTCCAGCTCATCTGCACGTTGCGGAACACGCGCTCGGGGTGCGGCATCATGGCCGTGAAGCGGCCGTCGGCCGTGGTCACGGCGGTCAGGCCCGCGGGGCTGCCGTTGGGGTTGAAGGGATAGGCCTCGGTGGCGGCACCGAAGTGGTCCACAAAGCGCATGGCCGCGATCGCCTCGGCCGGATTGCCCCGGTACTTGAAGTTGGCATAGCCCTCGCCGTGCGCCACGGCGATCGGCAGGCGGCTACCGGCCATGCCTTGCAGGAACAGGCTGGGCGACTCCAGCACTTCCACCATGGACAGGCGGGCCTCGAAGCGCTCGCTCTGGTTGGTGGTGAAGCGCGGCCAGGCTTCGGCGCCCGGGATGATGTCGGCCAGCTCGGCAAACATCTGGCAGCCATTGCACACGCCCAGGCCGAAGGTGTCGCTGCGGCCGAAGAAGCCCTTGAACTGCTCGGCCAGCACCGGGTTGAAGGTGATCGAGCGGGCCCAACCGATGCCGGCACCCAGCGTGTCGCCATAGCTGAAACCACCGCAGGCCACCACGCCCTTGAAGTCGCCCAACTGGGCCCGGCCGCTTTGCAGGTCGGTCATGTGCACGTCGTAGGCCTCGAAGCCTGCCTCGGTGAAGGCATAGGCCATCTCGACGTGCGAGTTCACGCCCTGCTCGCGCAGGATCGCCACCTTGGGACGGCTCAGGTTCAGGAACGGTGCGGCCACGTTGTCGGCCGGGTCAAAGCTCAGGCTGACATGGGCGCCCGGGTCACTGGGCGCGCCGGCCGCGGCGTGCTCGGCATCGGCGCAGGCCGGGTTGTCGCGGCGCTGGCAGATCTTCCAGCTCACCGCATCCCAGACCTGGTGCAGGTCCGACAGGCTGGCACTGAACACGTTCTTGGTGTCGCGCCAGACCTGGATTTCGCCCTTGCCCACGTCCAGTGCGGCGCCGGCGGGGCGGGTCTTGCCGATGAAGTGGCTGTGCTTGCTCAGGCCATGCTCGCGCAGGGTCTGCATGACCTCGTTGCGCTCGGCGGTGCGCACCTGCAGCACCACGCCCAGCTCTTCGCTGAACAGGGCCTTGAGCGTCAGCTCTTCGCGGCGGGCGCTGACTTGCTGCGCCCAGTTCTTGCTGTCGCCGTAGTCGGCCCGGCTGTCGCTGATGCCGTCGCCTTCGGTGACCAGCATGTCCACGTTCAGGGCCACGCCCACATGGCCGGCAAAGGCCATTTCGCACACGCTGGCGAACAGGCCGCCATCGCTGCGGTCGTGGTAGGCCAGGATCTTGCCCTGAGCACGCAAGGCGTTCACGGCGTTCACCAGGTTCTTCAGATCTTGCGCGTCGTCCACATCGGGCACCGAGTCGCCCACCTGGTTCAGCACCTGGGCCAGGATCGAGCCGCCCATGCGGTTTTGGCCCTTGCCCAGGTCGATCAGCACCAGGGTGCTGTCGTCCACGCTGGCATCGAGCTGCGGCGTCAGCGTGCCGCGCACGTCGCCCAGGCTGGCAAAGGCGCTCACGATCAGGCTGACCGGCGAGGTCACCTTCTTGGCCTGCCCCGATTCATCCTTCCACTGCGTGCGCATGGACAGGCTGTCCTTGCCCACCGGGATCGAGATGCCCAGGGCCGGGCACAGCTCCATGCCCACGGCCTTCACAGTTTCGTACAGGGCGGCGTCTTCACCGGCCTCGCCGCAGGCGGCCATCCAGTTGGCCGACAGCTTCACGCGGGGCAGCTCGATGGGCGCCGCCAGCAGGTTGGTGATGGCCTCGGCCACCGCCATGCGGCCCGAGGCCGGGGCGTCCAGCGCCGCCAGCGGGGTGCGCTCGCCCATGCTCATGGCTTCGCCGGCAAAGCCCTTGTAATCGGCCAGGGTCACGGCGCAGTCTGCCACCGGCACCTGCCACGGGCCCACCATCTGGTCGCGGTGGCTCATGCCGCCCACGGTGCGGTCGCCGATGGTGATCAAAAAGCGCTTGCTGGCCACGGTCGGGTGGGCCAGCACCTCAATGGCGGCCTGCTGCAGGCTCACGCCGGTCAGGTCCACCGGCTTGAACTGACGCGCCACGGTCTTCACATCGCGGTGCATCTTGGGCGGCTTGCCCAACAAAACGTTCATCGGCATGTCAACGGGAGTCGCTTGCCCCTCGTCCGACAAAACCAGTTGACGCTCTTCGGTCGCAACGCCCACCACCGCAAACGGGCAGCGCTCACGCTCGCAGAAGGCCTTGAATTGGTCCAGCGACTCCGGGGCAATGGCCAGCACGTAGCGCTCCTGGCTTTCGTTGCTCCAGATCTCCTTGGGGGCCAGGCCCGACTCTTCGAGTGGCACCTTGCGCAAATCGAAGCGGGCGCCTCGACCGGCATCATTGGTCAGCTCGGGGAAGGCGTTCGACAGGCCGCCGGCGCCCACATCGTGGATGGCCAGGATCGGGTTGCCCGCGCCCTGGGCCCAGCAATGGTTGATCACCTCTTGGGCCCGGCGCTCGATCTCGGGGTTGCCGCGCTGCACCGAGTCAAAGTCGAGCTCGGCCGCATTGGCGCCGGTGGCCATCGAGCTGGCGGCGCCACCGCCCATGCCGATGCGCATGCCCGGGCCGCCCAGCTGGATCAGCAGCGTGCCGGCCGGGAACTCGATCTTTTGGGTCAGGTTGGCGTCGATCACGCCCAGACCGCCCGCGATCATGATGGGCTTGTGGTAGCCGCGGCGGATGCTGTCCACGTCAGATTCAATCGTCTGCTCGTACTCGCGGAAGTAGCCCACCAGGTTCGGGCGACCGAACTCGTTGTTGAAGGCGGCGCCGCCCAGGGGGCCTTCCACCATGATCTGCAGGGGGCTGGCGATGTGCTCGGGCTTGCCGAACTCAGTGCTCTGCTGCTCGTCGAACACCAGGCGCGACACGGTGAAGCCGGTCATGCCGGCCTTGGGCTTGGAGCCCCGGCCCGTGGCGCCTTCGTCGCGGATCTCGCCGCCCGCGCCGGTCGAGGCACCGGGGAAAGGCGAAATCGCAGTCGGGTGGTTGTGGGTTTCCACCTTCATCAGCACGTGGTGGGTGGCTTCGCTCTTGGCATAGGCCACCGACTGGCCCTGGGCCGAGGCGGCATTGAAGCGCTCCACCACATGGCCCTCCATCACCGAGGCGTTGTCCGAATAGGCAATCACGGTGTGCTGCGGGGCCAGCTGATGCGTGTTGCGGATCATGCCGAACATGCTTTTCTCTTGCGCCACGCCGTCAATCGTGAACTGGGCGTTGAAGATCTTGTGCCGGCAATGCTCGCTGTTGGCCTGGGCGAACATCATCAACTCCACATCGGTGGGGTTGCGCTGCAGGCCAGTGAAGGCGGCCACCAGGTAGTCGATCTCGTCGTCGGCCAGGGCCAGGCCGAACTGGGTGTTGGCGGTTTCCAGGGCGGCCCGGCCGCCGCCCAGCACATCCACGTATTCCATGGCCTGGGCCTGCAGCTCGGTGAACAGGCCGGCCGCCTGGGCGCGCTCGAACATCACCGACTCGGTCATGCGGTCATGCAGCAGGGCGGCCACGGCCAGGCGCTGCTCTTCGCTCAGGGCCGCCTTGCCCAGCAGAGGCTGCTTCAGGGTGATCACGTACTCGGTCACACGCTCGACGCGCTTCAGGGCCAGGCCGCAGTTGTGGGCGATGTCGGTGGCCTTGGAGGCCCAGGGCGACACGGTGCCAAAGCGCGGGCTGACCAGCAGCAGTTCGCCCTCGGTGGGGCCGGTGTAGGGGTCGCCGTAGGTCAGCAAGGCGGCCAGGCGCTCGCGGGTGGCCGCGTCGGGCTGCTGTTCGGACGCCACCAGGTGCACAAAGCGCGCAGCGATGCCGGAGATGCGGTCGTGGATGACTTGCAGCCGGGGCAGCAGTTGCTGAACCCGGAAAGCGCTCAGGGCGTTGCCGCCTTCAAAGGTGCTGATGTGCAGGTGGTGCATCGTGGGCGAGGGGTGCGAGGTCACTTGGGCGGCCTGTTTGGGTGGTGCTGCAGGGGCTGGGGGCAGAACGGCCGGTCGCTGAATGGGACCGGCCCGCCCTGACCCGAGCGGTGCGTGGAAAACCCGGCATTTTAGCGTGTGGGCGGGCAGCCCACCCGATCAGGCGGTGGCTGCATCACCTCCTTCACCCGCTGCCCCACCCTCTTGCGCCCCCTCTTACGCTCCCGATTCAGTGGCGCGCAGCGCGCTTCACCTCCAGGCTCAAGAACCGGTACAGCCGAGGATCATGGGCATAGGCCACGTTGAAGCGCAGCCAGGGCGTGGGCTTGAGGTCGGGCCGGAACAGGTTGCCCGGGGCCAGCATCAGCCCCTCGGCCACCGCGCGCTGGGCCACGGCCTGCACATCCACCCCGTCGCGGCCCAGGCCGGCCCACACAAAAGGCCCTCCCTGCGGGCGGGTGAACAGTTGCATGCCGGCCGCCTCCAGCCCGTCGCACACCTGGCGCTGGGCCTGGGCCAGGCGCTCGCCCAGGCGCGCCAGGTGGCTGCGGTAATGCCCGTCCACCAGCACCGTGTGCACCAGCTTCTCGGTCAGCTCGGAGCTGGTCAGGCTGCCCAGCATCTTCTGGTAGACCAGTTTTTCGGCCAGATCCTCGCTCACCGCCGCAAAGCCCACCCGCAGGCTGGGCGTGATGGTCTTCGAGAAGCTGCCCACATAAGACACCCGCCCCAGCGGCGCCAGGGCGGCCAGGTTGACCGAACCCGGGGGCTCCAGGCCGGCCATGACCTCGTTCTCCACCACATGAAAATCATGCTGCTCGGCCAGCCTCAGCACCTGGGCCGCCACCGCCGGTGAGCATTGGCTGCCGGTGGGGTTGTGCAGCGTGGTGGTGGTGAAAAAGGCCTTGGGCCGATGCCGCTGGGCCAGGGTGGCCAGGGCCTGCACATCGGGGCCGTCCAGCCGGCGCTCCACCCCGATCAGGCGCAGGTCCATGGCGCGCAGCGCGGCGAAGAAGTTGGTGGCCCCCGGCGAATCGACCAGCACCGTGTCGCGCGGCTGCAGCAGGCAGCGCCCCAGCAGCGCCAGGGCCTGCGTGGCGCCATGCGTGAGCACCAGCTGGTGCGGGTTGGCCTGCACCCCGCGGGCCGCCAGCTGGGTCTGGATCTGTTGGCGCAGCGGCAGGTAGCCGTGGGCCGTGCCGTAATGGGCCAGGCCGGCGGGGCTCTTGCGCGCCAGGCTGGCCAGGGCCTGGCGCACGCCCTCCAGGTGCAGCCAGTCGGGGGGCAGCCAGCCGCAGCCGGCGTTGAGCAAGGCGCTGTCGTCTTCGAACACGCGCTGGATCAGCCACAGCGAATCCACCTGCGTGCGGCCCACAAAGGGGCGGTGGCGCGGCTGCGCCTTGGCCGGGGCCGCCACGTAGTAGCCGCTGCCGCGGCGTGCCTCCACATAGGCTTCGGCCACCAGGCGCTGGTAGGCGTGGGTGACCGTCATGGTGCTGATGCCCTGCTCGCGCGCCAGGCCCCGCACCGAGGGCAATCGGGTGCCGGGGCGCAGGCTGCCCTTGTCGATCAGGGCGGCCAGGGCCTCGAACACCTGGCGCACCAGCGGCGTGGCGCTGTCGGGCTGCAAGGTGATCATCGTGGTGCACCCCTGCCAAGAGCGGCAGCGCATGCCTGAAAACGGTGCGCCAGGGGCCTGCTGCTGGGGCATGCAGGCGCGGATCGGGTGCGTACTGTGCTGATCTTCATGGCCTCAACTGTACATAGTCAATTGGTATCGGACGTGACTAAATACCCCCATCGCTGAAGGCGGCCCCGCACAGCGACCGCAGCCCGTCAACGGCACCGTCACCCCCCCTAGCTACCGAACAGGAACCTGTCCATGCCCCTGCCACTGCACAAAGCCTTGTCCGAACGTTCCTTCAACAGCGCACGCCGCCGCCAGCTGGCCGCCGGCCTGCTGCTGGGCCTGGCCGCCGCCGGCACCCACCTGGGTGCCCTGGCCGACACCAAGACGCTGCGCATCATCCCGCACTCGAACATCACGGTGCTCGACCCGATCTGGACCACGGCCTACATCTCGCGCAACTTCGGCTACATGATCTACGACACCTTGTTCGGCACCGATCTGGAAGGCCGCATCAAGCCGCAGATGGTCGACAAGTGGAGCGTGTCCAAAGACAACAAGACCTGGACCTTCAAGCTGCGCGACGGCCTGGAGTTCCACGACGGCAAGCCCGTCACCAGCGAAGACGTGGTGGCCTCGCTGACCCGCTGGGCCAGCCGCGACACCATGGGCGGCCAGCTGGCCAAGGCCCTGGACCGCTACGAGACCCCCGACGCCAAGACCTTTGTGCTGGTGCTCAAGGAGCCCTTCGGCCTGGTGCTCGAAGCCCTGGGCAAGCCCTCGGCCAACGTGCCCTTCATCATGCCCAAGCGCGTGGCCGACACCCCGGGCGACACCCAGATCAAGGAAACCATCGGCTCGGGCCCCTACACCTTCAAGGCCGACGAGTACCGCCCCGGCGAAAAGGTGGTGTTCCTGAAGAACGCCCGCTACAAGCCCCGCGCCGAAGCCCCCTCGGGCACCACCGGCGGCAAGAACGTGTATGTGGACCGGGTCGAGTGGGTGATCGTGCGCGATGCCCAGACCCAGATGAACGCCCTGATCAACGGCGAGGTCGACATCCTGGAGCAGCCCGCCTTCGAGCAATACGCCACCCTGCGCAGCAACCCCGACCTGACGCTGGTGGATGCGCAACCCGCGGGCAACCAGTTCATCTTCCGCTTCAACTTCCTGCACGCGCCCTTCAACAACGAGAAGATCCGCCGCGCCGCCATGCTGGCCATGGGCCAGGAAGCCTTCCTCAAGACCCAGGTGGGCGCCCCCGGCATGTCGCGCTACTGCAAGAGCATGTTCCCCTGCGGCACGCCCTTTGAATCCGATGCCACCGGTGAGTACACCGGCATCGCCAACCCGGCCAAGGCCAAGGCCTTGCTGGCCGAGGCCGGCTACAAGGGCGAGCCGGTGGTGCTGATGCGCCCCACCGACCTGGGCGCCATCGCCAAGCTGCCCCTGGTGGCCAAGCAGCAGCTGGAGCAGGCGGGCTTCAAGGTCGACCTGCAGACCATGGACTGGCAGACCCTGGTGGCCCGTCGCGCCAAGAAAGACCTGCCCAGCGCCGGCGGCTGGAACGCCTTCATGACCTCCTGGACCGCCTCCGACATCCTCAACCCCCTGACCATGGCCATGATGAATGCCGGTGGCGACAAGGGTTGGTTCGGCTGGCAGGACGACCCCGAGCTGCAGAAGATCAAGCTGCAGTTCTCGCAGGCCAGCACCGACGCCGACAAGAAGAAGCTGGCCCAGGCCGCCCAGCTGCGCGCCTTCGAGACCGTGACCCACGTGCCCGTGGGCCAGTACAGCCAGCCGGCTGCCGTGCGCAAGGGCATCACCGGCCTGGTGCCGGCCGGCGCCCAGGTGTACTGGAACATCAAGAAGCCCTGATCAGGGCCCTGGCTCTCTGACTTGCCTGCCTCCCAGCCTGATGGGCCTGGCCTGCGCCTTCACCTTCACCAGCGTGTGCGCAGCCGGCCCAGGGGCCTTTGTTTTCCGGAGATTTCCTGATGCTTTCTTTCCTGGCCAAACGACTTCTGGCCACCCTGCCGGTGCTGCTGGTGGTGGCCGTGGCGGTCTTCATGATCGTGCGGCTCACGCCCGGCGACCCGGCCGCCGTGATCGGCGGCAACAGCGCCACCAGTGAAGACCTGGACCGCATCCGCGCCCAGCTGGGCCTGACCCAGCCGCTGTGGCAGCAGTTCCGCCTGTGGGGCGGGGCCGTGCTGCAGGGCGACCTGGGCCACTCGTTCTTCATGAACAAACCCGTGGTCGAGCTGATCGCCCAGCGCATGGAGCCCACCCTGTCGCTGGCCGCCGGCACCCTGCTGCTGGCCATCGTGCTGGCCCTGCCCCTGGGCACCCTGGCCGCCTGGCGCATGGGCAGCTGGCTGGACAAGGCCGTGATGGCGTTCTCGGTGGCCGGCTTCTCGGTGCCGGTGTTCGTGGTGGGCTATGTGCTGATCTATGTGATGGCGTTGCAGCTGCACTGGTTTCCGGTGCAGGGCTACCGGCGCCTGGAGGCCGGTGTCTGGCCCTGGCTGCACCAGCTGATCCTGCCCTGCCTGACCCTGTCGGTCACCTATGTGGCCCTGCTGGCCCGGGTCACCCGCGCCGCCGTCAGCGAGGCCCTGACCGAGGACTACATCCGCACCGCCCGCGCCAAGGGCATCACCGAACTGGCCGTGCTGACCCACCACGCGCTGCGCAACGCCGCTGTGCCGGTGATCACCGTGATCGGCGTCAGTGCCGCCCTGCTGCTGGGCGGCGTGGTGGTGACCGAGACCGTGTACGCCATCCCCGGCCTGGGCCAGCTCACGGTGGATGCGGTGCTGAACCGCGACTTTCCGGTGCTGCAGGGCGTGGTGCTGTTCTTTGCGCTGGCCTATGTGCTGATCAACCTGCTGGTCGACCTGAGCTACCTGTTCCTCGACCCGCGCATCCGTTACTGACCCCCCTTCCCCGGATCTCCCATGAGCAACTGGAACAAACTCTGGCGCAACAGCGCCGTGCGCCTGGGCTGCGCGGTGCTGGCCGTCCTGCTGCTGCTGGCCGTGCTGGCCCCGTGGCTGGGCACCTTCGACCCGTCGGCGATGGACCCCAGCTTCATCTCGGTGGCCGCCGGCACCCGTGGCGAAGTCACCCTGCCCGACGGCCAGACCCTGCAGCATGTGTTCTGGATGGGCAGCGACAACTTCGGCCGCGACATCTGGAGCCGCGTGCTCTTCGGCACCCGCGTCTCGCTGGGTGTGGGGCTGTGCACCGCCGTGCTGGCCATCACCGGTGGCTGCCTGCTGGGCATGCTGGCGGGCTACTTCAGGCCCGTGGACGCGGTGGTGATGCGCCTGGTGGACGGCATGATGGCCATCCCCGCCGTGCTGGTCGCCATCACCCTGGTGGCCATGCTGGGGGCCAGCCTGCCCACCGTGATCCTGGCCATCGCCGTGCCCGAGATCCCCCGCGTGACACGGCTGGTGCGCGCCCTGGTGATGGGCCTGCGCGACGAGCCCTTTGTCGAGGCGGCACGGGCCCTGGCCTCTTCCAACCTCACCATTCTGTGGCGCGACATCCTGCCCAATGCGCTGGCCCCCCTGATCGTGCAGGGCACCTTCATTGCCGCCTCGGCGGTGCTGACCGAGGCCATCCTGAGCTTTCTCGGCCTGGGCCTGCCGGCCGACGTGCCCACCTGGGGCAACATCATGGCTGAAGGGCGGGTGCAGTTTGCCCAGAGCCCCGGCAATGTGATGTTTCCGGCGCTGTTCCTGGTGCCCACCGTACTGGCCATCAACCTGCTGGGCGACGGCCTGCGTGACGTGCTGGACCCCAAGTTCTCCAAGCGAGCCTGAGCGAGCCCCCCTGCCATGAACACCCTGACCTCCCCCACCCCCGTCTTCCTGGACTCGGCGCCGCCCCCTCAACCCCGGCCCGCCGAGGTGATTCTCGACGTGCAGGGCCTGCAGGTGGCCCTGCCGGCCGATGCCGACCGCCCCTTTGCCATCGAACACCTGGACGTGCGCATCGAAGCCGGCCAGACCCTGTGCATCGTCGGCGAGTCGGGCTCGGGCAAGTCCGTGCTGGCCACCACCGTCATGGGCCTGCTGGCCAAGGGCCTGAAGGCCACCCAGGGCCACATCCGCCTGGCCGGCGAAACCCTGATGGACCAGGCCCGCCTGGCCCCCGAATCGCGCTTGCGTGCCTGGCGCGGCACCCGCATGGGCATGGTGTTCCAGGAGCCCATGACCGCCCTCAACCCCGTGCACAGCTGCGGCGAACAGGTGGACGAGCTGCTGCGCACCCACACCCAGTGGCCCGCCCACGAGCGCAAGGCCCACATCCTGGCCATCTTCGACCGGGTGCGCCTGCCCGACCCCAAGCGCATCTACGACAGCTACCCACACCAGCTCTCGGGCGGCCAGCGGCAGCGCATCGTGATCGCCATGGCCATCATCCTCAAGCCCCGGCTGCTGATCTGCGACGAGCCCACCACCGCGCTGGACGTGACCACCCAGGCCGAGATCCTGCGCCTGATCGCCGAGCTGCAGGTGGAGCAACGCTCGGCCGTGCTCTTCATCACCCACGACATGGGCGTGGTGGCCGAGATTGCCGACCAGGTGATGGTGATGCACCGCGGCCGCGTGGTCGAGCAGGGCCCGGCCGAGCAGGTGCTCCACGCGCCGCGCGAGGCCTACACCCGCATGCTGCTGGACGCCGTGCCCGGCATGACCCCGCCCCCCCCGCGTGAGCTGCCCGGCGGGCGCGCCCTGCTCAGCGCCACCGGCGTGGGCAAGACCTATGTGCGCCGCGACTGGCTGGGCCGGGCCAAGCCCAACACCGCGCTGCGCGACGCCAGCGTGGCCGTGCACCGCGGCGAGACCGTGGGCGTGGTGGGCGAGTCGGGCTCGGGCAAATCCACTTTTGCGCGCTGCATGATCCGCCTGATCGACCCCACCGAAGGCAGCATCCTGTGGGGCGAAACCCCGGTGCAAAGCCTGCCCGAGGGGCGGCTGCGCCCCCTGCGCTCGCGTGTGCAGGTGGTGTTCCAGGACCCCAACCGCTCACTGAACCCGCGCCGCACCGTGGGCTCGTCGCTGATGGAAGGGGCGATGAACTTCGGCATGGGCGAGCGCCAGGCCCGCCAGACCGCCGAAGAGCTGATGGACCGCATCCAGCTGCCCCGCACCGCCCTTGACCGCTACCCCCACCAGTTCTCGGGCGGGCAGCGGCAGCGCCTGGCGATTGCCCGCGCCGTGGCCTGCCAGCCGCAGGTGCTGGTGGCCGACGAGGCCGTGTCGGCCCTGGACGTGTCGGTGCAGGCCCAGATCCTGGCCCTGCTGCGCGAAATCCAGGCCGACCTGGGCCTGGGCATCCTGTTCATCACCCACGACCTGCGGGTGGCGGCCCAGCTGTGCGACCGCGTGATCGTGATGAGCCAGGGCGAGATCGTCGAGCAAGGCCCCACGGCCCAGGTGTTCCAGCAGCCGGCCCACGACTACACCCGCCGCCTGCTGGCCGCAGCCCCCCGGGCCGAGCTGGCCCGCCGGGCCTGACCCTTTTCACGACACAGGACACAGGACCCCCACCATGCGACTTCTGCTGGCCCAGTTCAAGCACGAGACCAACACCTTCTCGCCGGTGCCCACCCCGATGGAGCGCTTTTACCGCGCTGTGCCGGCCGATGCCGACCAGGCCAGCCTGCTGGCCGCCTACCGCGGCACCGGCCTGGCCCTGGGCGGCTTCATCGACGTGGCCGAGCGCGTGGGCGCCGAGGTGGTGATCGCCACCGCCGCCGAGGCCCAACCCAGCCGCCCCACCGATGACGCCACCTACGAGCGCATCAGCCAGGCCATCCTGTCGCGCGTGGCGCGCGGCGGCTTCGATGCCGTGCTGCTCGACCTGCATGGGGCCATGGTCACCGAATCGCTGGAAGATGCCGAAGGCACGCTGCTGCGCCGCCTGCGCGAGATCGACCCCGACATCCCCGTGGGCGTCACCCTGGACATGCACGCCAATGTGTACGACGACATGGTGCGCCACGCCACCGTGATCACCGGCTACCACACCTACCCCCATGTCGATATCCATGCCGCGGGCGTGCGCGCCGCCGAGCTGATCCTGCGCACCCTGAGCGGCGCCATCCGCCCCGTGATGCAGTGGGGCCAGGCCCCCATGCTGCCGCATGTGATGCGCCAGGGCACGCATGCCGAGCCCAACCGCTCGCTGCAGGCGCGCTGCCAGGCCCTGGAGGCCCGTGCCGAGGTGCTGGCAGCCTCGGTGTTCGTGGGCTTTCCGCATGCCGACATCAGCCAGGCCGGCCTGAGCGCCGTGGTCTGCACCGATGCGGCGCCCGAGGTGGCCCGCCAGCACTGCGAGGCCCTGCTGGCCCAGGCTTGGCAGGCCCGCGAGGGCTTTGTGTTCCACCCCACCCCACTGGCCGAGGCCGTGGCCCGGGCCAAGGCCTGCCCTGTCGACCCCTCGGGCCCCGTGGTGCTGCTGGACCATTGCGACAACTCCGCCTCGGGCGGCTCGATGGACACCACCGAAGTGCTGTCCGAGGTGCTGCGCCAGGGGCTGGACGAGGCCGTCTTCTACGCCATCTGGGACCCGCAGGCCGTGCAGCAGGCGCTGGCCGCCGGCATCGGAAGCGAGATCACGCTGAGCCTGGGCGGCAAGACGGCCATGCCCGCGCTGCGCCGCGACAGCCCGCCCCTGAGCGTGACGGGCCGGGTCAAGCTGGCCTTTGACGGGCGCTTTCGCAACCGCGGGCCCATGTACCAGGGCGTGCAGACCCGGCTGGGCCCCACCGTGGTGCTGGCGGTGGGCGGCCTGGAGATCGTGCTGATCTCCGAGCACCAGGAGCCGTTTGACCTGAACTGCCTCTCCAGCGTCGGCGTCGACCCGCTGCAAAAGCGCTTTGTCATCCTCAAGAGCCGGGTGCACTGGCGCGCCGGCTTTGGCGACCTGGCCCGCGAGGTGATCGAGTGCGACGGCCTGGGCGTGACCACCTCCGACTACGGTGCGCTGCAATTCAAACGGGTGCGCCGCCCCATCTACCCGCTGGACCCGATGTGAGCGCCACGGTGCTCCTCTCCTTTGTTTTCCCACCCCCAGGACCCCTGACCCATGAGTGATCTCCACGCCCTTTCCGCCTCTGCCATGGTGGCGGCCTACCGCGACGGCAGCCTGTCGCCCGTCGAAGTGACCCAGGCGGTGCTGCAGCACATCGAGCGCTGCGAACCCGTGCTGTGCGCCACCTACGCGCTCGATGCCGAGGCTGCACTGAGCATGGCGCGCGCCGCCGAGGCCCGCTGGCATGCCGGCACCCCCATCAGCGTGGGGGGCGTGTGCATCGACGGCGTGCCCGCCACCATCAAGGAAAACATTGCCACCCGCGGCGTGCCCGTGCCGGTGGGCACCGCCGCCAGCCTGCCGGTGCCGGCAGCGGCCGATGCCCCGCCCGCCGCCCGCCTGCGCGAGGCCGGTGCCGTCTTTGTGGCCAAGACCACTATGCCCGAGTACGGCATGCTGTCGTCGGGCCTGTCGAGCTTCCATGCCCTGGCGCGCAACCCCTGGAACACCGCCATGAACCCCGGCGGCAGCAGTGCCGGCGCGGGCGCCGCCGGTGCGGCGGGCTACGGCCCGCTGCACATCGGCACCGACATCGGCGGCTCGGTGCGCCTGCCGGCCGCCTGGTGCGGCCTGGCCGGCCTCAAGCCCAGCCTGGGCCGGGTGCCGATCGACCCGCCCTACATGGGTCGCTGCGCCGGCCCCATGACCCGCACCGTCACCGATGCGGCCTTGATGATGGCCGTGCTGTCGCGCCCCGACCCGCGCGACCACATGAGCCTGCCACCGGCCGACATCCCCTGGCTGTCGCTGCAGCGCGAGCTCAAGGGCCTGCGCATCGGGCTGCTGCTGGAGGCCGGCTGCGGCATGCCGGTGTCGCCCCAGGTGCAGCAGGCCGTGGTGGCCGCGGCCCGCCTGTTCGAGCAGGCCGGTGCCGTGATCGAGACCCTGCAGCCCTGGATGAGCAACGAGCTGCTGCACGGGGTGGACCGCTTCTGGCGCATCCGCTCGGGTGTGGACGTGCAGGCCCTGCCGCCCGAGCGTCGCGCCAAGGTGCTGCCCATCGTGCGCCAGTGGGCCGAAGGCGGCCTGGGCTTCAGCGGCGAGCAGGCTTTCGAGGCCTACAGCATGACCTTCAAGACCCGCGCCACCACCGTGGCCGCCACCCAGCCCTACGACTATGTGCTGTCGCCGGTCTCGCCCAACACCAGCTTCCCGGCGGAATGGGCCTACCCGACCAACAACGTCAACGAGGCCATGGACCACATCGGCTTCACCCTGCCCTTCAGCATGAGCGAGCAGCCTGCCGCCTCGGTGAACTGCGGCTACGACAGCCACGGCGTGCCCATCGGCCTGCAGATCGCCGGGCGCCGCTTTGACGACCTGGGCGTGCTGCAGATGGCGCGCGCCTTCGAACAGATGCGCCCGGCCCAACGGCCCTGGCCGCACATTTCGGCGCACATCGCGGGGGCCTGATGCGGCGTTGGCGGTCCTTCCTGCCCGCCTGGCTGGCCTGGCCCGGCCCGCGCACCCTGCGCCATGCGCTGGCCGGGGTGCGGGCCGTCACCGGGCCGGCCACCGGCACCGCCGCCATGGGGCTGGTGGCGGGCGTGGCCATGGCCCAGAGCGGCCTGCCCATGGCCGTGCTGCTGCCCATGTCGCTGCTGGTGTATGCCAGCTCGTCCCAGTTGGCCTGCCTGCCCCTGATGGCCAGCCAGGCCCCGCTGTGGCTGGTGGGGGCCACGGCGGCGGTGCTGAACCTGCGCTTCGTCGTGTTCAGCGCCGAATGGAGCCGCTATTTCCACCACCTGAGCCGGCCCCAGCGCGTGGCCCTGTCGTACTTTGCCGGCGACCCGATCTACGCGCTGTTCACCCAGCGCCACCCCCTGCCGGGCCGCAACGGGCGGCAACGCCGCCGCGAGGTGGCCTACTACCTGGGCCTGGCACTGAGCAACTGGGCCGTGTGGCAGCTGTCGTCGGCGGTGGGCCTGGTGCTGGCCGACCAGTTGCCGGGCGCCAACAGCCTGCGCTTTGTGGCCATCCTGGCCTTGCTGACCCTGACCCTGCCCATGGTCAAAGACCGCCCCACCCGCGTGGCCGCCCTGGCGGCCTGTGCCGTGGCCCTGCCGGCCCAGGCCCTGCCGCGCGGCCTGCCCGTGCTGGTCACCATGCTGGCCGCCATGGCCGCCGGCCTGCTGGCCGAACACCGCCAACCGAGGACGCATGCTGGATGACCCCGAGCACCGCGGCTGGCTGGCCGTGGCCCTGCTGGTGCTGATCACCGTGCTGACCCGGGCCTTTTTTCTGCTGCCCGGCCAGCAGCCCCGCCTGCCGGGCTGGCTGCGCACCTGCCTGCGCTTTGCGCCGCTGGGCGCCCTGCTGGCCATGGTCGTCCCCGAGGTGGCGCTGAACCAGGGCCAGTGGGCGCCGCAATGGCAGGATGCCCGCTGGTGGGCCTGCGCCGCCTCCCTGCTGACCTATTTCGGGGGCCGGCGCAACATCAACCACGCCCTGTTTGCCGGCATGGGCGTGTTGCTCGGCCTGCACCTGGCCCTGGGCTGGTAAGCCCCCTGCCCCCAGCCCCTGGCCTCAACCCATTCCTGCACACTGCCAAACACCATGAACATCCTGATCGCCGGCTTTCAGCACGAGACCAACACCTTCGCCCCCAGCCCCGCCGACTGGGCCGCCTTTTTGCGTGGCGACGGCTTTCCGGCCTACAGCGAAGGGGCCGACATGCTGCGCCGCTTCACCGGCAGCAGCCTGCCCATCGGCGGCTTCATCAGCGAGGCCCAAGCGCGCGGCTGGGCCTTGCTGCCCGCCTGCTGGGCCGGGGCCGCGCCCTCGGCCCAGGTCGAGGGTCGGCAGGGATTCATGTAAAAAACCGCAGAAACGACCTTAAGTCTATGATTCCATTGGAATTATGGTGGCTTCGAAGTTCAAGGGGCTGATCTTGCGCCGGAAATCCAGCGTGTAGTCCCCAAACCGGTTGATGTGCTGCGTGCGATACGGCGCCAAGCCCGCCAGAATGTCCAAAGTGATGTCGATGCCCTCGTCCCGCAGCTCCTGCAGCACTTGCGTCATTCCCACCACGTTGTGCAGAATGATCATGTTGGCCACCAGATGGTTGTACTTGATCACCTTGCGCTGTTCATGCCGGATGTTCTCGGCAATGATCCCACCTCCTCCAAAGAGTGACCAGCGGGCAAAGCCGTTGAATTGCTCGCTCTTGTTGGTTTCGGCATGGATCACCTTGCGCAGCCCAACATCGCCGATATAGCTCAGTAGGAACATGGTGCGGACCACCTTGCCCAGTTCCACGAAGGCAAAGTACAGCTTGTTCTTGCGGCTGTACGTACCCAGCCGACGCAAGATGGTGGATGGAGTGATTTTTCCGGTCTTGATGGAAACCGCCACCCGCAGCATCGCCGGAAAATGCGTTTCAATGAGCCGCCAGTCGATCACATCACTGAACAACGCGTTGATGTTGGGATACGCATTGCCTGGCGCTGGGCGATGGAACTTGAGATCCTGGATTCCCCGTATGCGCGGCATAAGTTTGATGCCTAGCAAATGGGCCAACGCGAAAATGGGGTAGCTTTGAGCCTGTGTGTCACCGTGAATGGTGTCAGGGCGAATGTCTGACTCGTTGCTCTGCAGCCCGTCCAAGATGTGCAGACCTTCATAAGTGCCGCAGGAAATGAAATGGCTGAACAGCGCGATGAATTTGTCGGACACATGGTAGTAGCCGATGCCGCCGTAACCACCATAGCGGATATGGTGTTCCGATAGCAGGTTTTGCTCATACAGGCTCCATTTGGCGCCGTCGGCCGACGCGTGCTTGCCGGTACCCCAGTAGCCTGGCAGTTCAAACTTGTTGTACGCATTGATCACCTTCACAATGGCTTTGTCCAACAGGTCTTCGCTCACGTACTTCAGGTTGAGCCAGGAGATCTGGCGGCGGCTCAGCCCTTTGATGGATTTGGCGGTCTGAACCGGCCCGAGGTTGCAGCCGTAGCAAAACAGCGTTGTGATAACGCGCATCCGAAGATCCTCAAGGCGGCTGTCTGTCCCGGCCAATGGGCGAAATAGCTTGTGCAGGTCCAACCAACGCTCGGTATCGATCATCACATCCACGATACTGACCGCTTTCATCCGCTCGGATATCAAGGCGTCGATCCGTGCGGCGGCTTCGACGATGTCAGAGCGCGGTGGTTTTCTGAGGATCAGACGTCCATCGACAATTTCCGCATGGGCGTTCTCCGGGAAATTTGCATCTATTTCCTTCGCCCTCAGCGACATGGCCGATTTCAGCAAAGATACAAAGGAACTGGGCTCCGTCTCGATGCCGGTGACCTTGCCATACTCGCCCACCTCTTTTTCAAAGGTTTCGTCATCGACCAACTGCTCCCGGTAGTCGTCATAACGTTCACCGTACTTGATGAAGAGATCGCCCGACTTCAGTTCGTCCTTGATGGCGTACATCACCGCCAGCTCAAAGTACCGGCGGTGTACCGCTTCTGCCCGGCCCTTGCCTGGTGGTTTGACCAGTACCAGTTTGCGCCACTGCGCCGACATCGAACGCAAATCCCTGTCTTCAGTCAACCCCAATGCGTCTAGTGAAACGATGTCGGCACGGTTGTCACGCAGGTTGTAGAGCGCCTCAATCAACCGCTCCATCACCAGGTCTTCACTGCTGGCTTGCGGTGAGGCGATGCTGATGCAGTTGAGCAACTGGGCCCGAACCGTCTTGTAGGGCTGCAACAGGAAAGGCAGGTGGTTCCGTCCGGCATAGGCCAGGTGTTGCTCGCATTCGTTGAGCAGGTCTTCCACGTCGGCCACCAGTGTGGTCCCAATGGCATCCACGCGCTGAGTGTCTGTTCCCTCCAGTTGATAGACCCCCAGGATGTCTTTGAGCTGACCAACCAGCATGTCGGTTTTCTGTACCCGTTCCTGCTGGAAAGACAGCAATTTTTCACGGGCATTGTTTTCCAGGTTCTGCATGAGGCGAATGAACAGATCCGCGGCATCGTCCAGTGATTGGGCATGCTGGGCCCGGATAAATATCACCGCCAGGGCGTAGCGCTTTTGCGGTTTGAGTTCAGCCATCTCTGTCGCATCGAGCGCGCGCGCCAAGTGCCGGAACTGCTTGAGCTTGGGAACAGGGACATCTGGCTTTGGCAACTGCTCCACCAGGTGCTGAAGACGCCGGATATGGTGGATGTAGGTTCGGGTTTCCTTGTTTGTCGGCCGCTTGGGCTCGCGCTTGAGCGTCTGCCAGGCAGAAGCGGACTCCCCCGGGGCGGTTTTGAGAAGTCCATCGATCAGGGCCCGGGTCTGCGCGGTGAGTTGACCTGCGATGGCTGAGAAGTACCGGCTATTGCTCTTTTCCCGAGCCCGAAATGCCATTCGGTCCAGCGTTGAGAAAGCGGGTAACTCGTAGCGATGGTGGACCAGCTCTTCGAGCATCACGTTGATGATGTCGGCCACTGCCTGTTTGGTTTCGGCCGCAGTGTCGGCCACAACGCCCAACCAGGCGTGACCGGCCGGGTCCAAGGATTTGACATTGAGATGCCGGCGCAAAGTCGCGAAAAGCGCCATACGCGAGCCCGAGGCCTCGAAGCGCTTCAGGTCGGCGAGCGTGGGCTCTCTGGCAATCCCGGCCTGCTGTGCGATACGCTCTCTGATGGCCGCTGGTACCTCAGCGAGGGGGATGAAGTACCCCAGGCGCTGGAATACCTTCAGGTGGATCAACGCAACGATGCGAGGCAGGGGCCGCTTGCCAATACCGGCAGCCATGAGCTTCTCAGCCTCGGTCGGAGTGTAAAGCTCTTCCAATTCACGGGGGGTTGGATCGGGGTTCAGGCTGGGATAGGCCGTCTCATTGCGTGTGGTCATGTGCGCCCACTACCCCTGTTTGGCAACCGGTCCACCCACAGCCTCAATCCCAGTGTGAGTCGGTGGCGGGCTCGTGAAAAGAGGTTTCCAGAAGGCACTGGTTGTCCTCTGCGATACGGTACATGTCATCCAGCAGCTCGGCGATCATCTCGTCCAGCGTGTCGCGGGACTGGTAGGGAATCGCCAGTTCATAGAGCGTGCCCTCAGTGTTCAGGCGTTGCGTCGCAAAACGCTCGAAGCAGGTCTGCTCGATCAGTCGACGGCCCCTGGCCAGGCCCCGCGACTGCTTGCTGAAGCGGGCCAGCACCATGGTGACGCGCACGATCGCGATGGGCATCTCTTCTGCGGCCGGCAAGCGTAGAACTTGGACCTGTTCGGTCCCTGGCAATAGAGGATGCGTTGGTTTGCGAGGTGTCGGTGCCAACACTGTCAGTCCCTGCTCGAACCGGGCTTGCAGGCTTGAATTTGACGCGTCCAGATAGCGCATGGCTGACTTGACATCTTTCCAGCCGACGTACTCCATCAACTCCTTGATATCCCAGCCGCTGGCGCGGGCCCAGCCGGCAAACCCGCGGCGCATGGAGTGGCTGCTGTATTCCTTTGGCGACTCGACACCCGATTCTGCAAACAGGCTGCGCAGCAAGGGGATCACGCTGCTGGCATGCAGGTTTTCCCCTGCGATATGACCCCAGCGGTCAATTTTTCGAAACACCGGACCCTCGTTCAAACCGGCCAGGTCTATCCAGGCCTTGTAGGCGGTCACGGGACACAGGAGCGATAGCGCTGGGCATTTGAAAACCCGGCCCTGCAGTTGCCGGTCGCCCTTGCTGCGGCCCAAGTAGCAGGCCATGCCCTCGCCCGGGGTGACCTCGGTGTTCTCAACGCGCAGGTTGAGCAGCTCGTCGGAGCGAAACCCGCGCCAAAACCCCAGCAGCATCAGGCTACGGTTGCGTGTGTGGCGAAGCAACGCAGATTGGTCGCCAGCCTGCTGAGCGTTACTGATCGCGGCATCGAGCCACTGATCAACCTGCTGAAGCACCGCCAGCTCCAACGGACGTGCACGCTTTTCTGGCTCGGCGTGGACGGAGCGAATGCCTTTGAGGACCTGGCGCACCAGCGGCGACTTGGTGGGATCGGCGAAACCTTGATCGGCATGCCAGCGGGAAAGCGCCGCCAGCCGCTGGCGCAGCGTGTTGATGGTCAGGGTAGCGGCGTAGTCGGCCAAGTAGCGGGCAATGGCGTCTGTAGTGGCCGGCAGCAGGCCCTTCCACTCGGTTTCAAAATGTCGAATCGCAGCGGCGTAGCTCCGACGCGTGTTATCACGCTCCGCAGCCTTGATGTACTGGGCAAGACGGTTCATCTGCTTGCGGAATAGCTATGGGTCAAGGCCGGCTCAGGTGGCATCATTTTCAACAACGTCCACAGCAGCATGACCACATGCGAGCAACACGTTGCGTCCGATCATAGAGGTGATTCTTCTCGAACAGCCGTTGACCTGTGGGTGTGAGCTTGGCACCACTGCCCGTGGGACCCCTATCGCTTCTCGGTCGGCACAACAGACAAAGGTTAGGACGGTCAGGCGATCGACTTTGAAAGCTTAGAAGATTGGCCGACCCGCCAGCCAGTGGACGGCAGGCAACTCCGTTGCGTGCCTGCTGCGAAATTGGCGTGGCACCATGCGCGAATGAGGCCCAGATAGCCAAAAGCCTCCTTGCGGAGGCCGTCAACTCTGTACACTGGGGCGCCCTTGCGGGTGGGCCGATCAGCGCGTCGACACGAAATATACCTGCTCGGCAGGTTGACGGCAACTCCGCATTACAGCTATCCAGTGCTTTCGTGTGCCGCCGCTGCCTCAGGGTGCTAATTTTGTGGGAGCCCGCATAGGTCACGAGGTAGCGCACCGTGGTCTCACGGTCGGCCGCCTGCAGATAGTCATAGAGCTCACCCACAACATCTCCCGTCAGTGCAGCCAGACTGGGCACCTCCTGCTGGTCTGCACGCACGACTTTACCGCCTCCATCAAAGGCAATCGTGCCAGGCGCAGCAGTCGTTGCCCGATCAGCGGGAACGGGTCCGGCTCACGGTAGAGACGGGATCAAGTAGTCCTTGCCTTCCCAGACGACACATGCTTCGTCGACCATTGGCAAGCTCGAAGCCAGTCCGGTGGGGGGCAATTCAATGCCGCATAGCTGCAGGGACAATGACGGGGCCAGTGCGCGCCTCACAAGCGGCTCCAGGACTGGCCCCCTTTGGGATCTGCCGTCTGCATTGCCAGCACCGGGGACGCTGCTGACAATGGATCGCTTCAGGGTGCAGGTACTGCCGGAACTGGTGCGCCGACGCGGCGAAGTGCCCAGCTCGGATGCTTTTGCGAGCGCTCCAGCTCAGCCAGCACATCATCGCGAGTCGCTGCCTTGCCCTTCACTGGTACAGGGGCGCCAAAGCGGTGGTACTGCCATAGGCCGTCCGTCTTGGACTGGTCCATCTCCGCCACGACCTGGTCACGCGATTTGCCAGCTTGCGCGTGTTCCGGGTGCGTCGTGTACCCCATCTCGGTCGTCGCGGGATGGATCACGCCACTGGCCATGGCCGGGGCGACGGCCGCCGCAAGCGACAAGGCGGTCAGGAAGGTGCGAACTGTCATGTGTATCTCCTTGGGTTTGAATGAACGTGCCCCGGAAACTGCACCAACGTCTGGCCAGCCGACGAGTCACTGACCGTATGCCAACAGCTTGCGCACCGCAGGATTACAAGTTTGTTATGTTGTCGCGCCTGGCTGTGTGATCGATTCGACACTGCCGGGCATTGCATCGGCCGGCGCTTGAAAGTGATGGTTCCGCCTGGGATGCCACTACAATTTTCCGGATGCACACCCGCGCCCATCTGCTTGTTTTCCTGTTGGTACTGTTGCCGCTGCAACTGTGCTGGGCTGCGGTGGGCGCGTACTGCGACGATGGCGGACCGGGTTCCTTGCCTCTTGTGGCAGTGCATTGCTGCGAGCACGCCCAGCAGCGGGATGGTGCGATGAATGAGCCCGCCCGAGCCGGCGATGCAGCGCCCAGCGTGGACTGTGGTGCATGCCATCTGCAGGGCTGCGAAGCCTTTCAGGCGCAACGCGATCTTGTGCCGGCCTTGCACCTCGCGCGCTTTCATACCGACACGCGCGGGTGGCCGTCTTCAGAGTCCGCCAGTCGCCCCGAACGCCCGCAGTGGCACGCCCTGGGCTGACCAGGGCATCGGTCGCCAACCGTCTCCGATCCCCGCCAAGCGTGCCAGCACAGCGTGTGCTGGCCTCCTGTGATGCCTTCGGGATCTTTTCATGTCCACCACTGACGGGTCGCACGGCCCTGGAATTTTCACATGCAGTTGCGCCTTGCTTGGCGCTTCCTGCCAGAACCGTTGTCCAAGGGGGTGGCTATGAGTCGACCCTCGATGCTGCTCTTGATCGCTTGGCTGCTGGCTGTGTGCGCCACGGGCGGTGCGTTGTTCATCGGCGAAGTCATTGGCATGGTTCCTTGCGTCTTGTGCTGGTACCAGCGCATTGCCATGTTCCCGCTGGCCTTGCTTTTGGGTATGGCCTTCTACAGCGAAGACCGCCGGGGTGCTGTCTATGCCGTGCCTCTGGCGCTGGCGGGTGCTGCCGTGGCGCTCTACCACAGCCTCTTGGTGGCAGGCCTCGTCCCCAAGGCTTGGGTTCCCTGCGGCGCCGGCGTGTCTTGCGCCGATCAGAAGCTCGACATCTTCTACGGCATTGAGTTGCCCTGGCTTTCACTGGCGGCGTTCATTGCCATCGCCGTTTCACTCTCCCTTTATCTGCGTAAGACAGCCAAATGAATCACCGCAAACTCATCATCTTCCTCGTGCTGGGCATGGCCTTTGTGGCATTCCTTGTCGGCGTGAATCTGTACCAGAGCCGCGTGCAAAGTGCACAGGAGCTGCAGGTGGCAGGACAGGCCGAACGCCTGGTCCGAATGCATTCGCCCGTGATCGGTCCCCGTGAGGCACCCGTGACCATCGTCGAGTTCTTCGATCCTGCCTGCGAGACCTGCCGCGCTTTCTATCCGGTGGTGAAGGAATTGATGCAGCAGTACCCCACCGAGGTGCGGTTGGTCATCCGCTATGCACCTTTCCACCAGGGCTCGGAACAGGTGGTCAAGTTGCTGGAATCGGCCCGGCGGCAGGACAAGTACCTGGCCGTGCTGGAGGCGGTGCTGGCCGCACAGCCACAGTGGGCGGACCATGGAACCCCCAAACTGGAGTTGGCCTACAAGGCGGCTGAGCAGGCGGGACTGGACATGCCGCGGGCATTGGCGGACATGGCAGCCCCTGCGCTGAACGCCGTTGTGCTGCAGGACGTACGGGACCTGACCGCCCTCAAGGTCGAGAAGACTCCCACCTTCTTCGTCAACGGTCGCCCGCTACCCAGCTTTGGCCACAAGCAACTGGCTGAACTGGTGGCGCAAGAGGTCTCCAAAACCAAGAAATGAACGCGGAACATCGGTGAAGGCTCCGCACGCCCATCTGGCGCGCTCGGCGCGCAGAGGCGAACGCTCAGTGGGCATGTGCATGCTCCTTCGTTTCTGAGGGGCTTGGCTTGGCGGATGGCTCCACCCGGGTACCGCGAAGCAGACGCAGGCCGTTGGCCACCACCAACAAGCTCGCGCCCATGTCCGCGAAGACAGCCATCCACATGGTTGCGGTGCCGACCACCGCCATCACCAGGAACACGCTCTTGATGCCCAGCGCCAGGGTGATGTTCTGCCAGAGGATCGCGTGGGTGCGCTTGGACAGCCGCACCGTCTCCGCGACGCGCTCCAGGTTGTCGTTCATGATGACCACGTCGGCCGCTTCCATGGCGGTGTCGGTACCTGCGCCACCCATCGCAAAGCCGATATCGGCCTGGGCCAATGCCGGCGCATCGTTGATGCCATCGCCGGTCATGCCGGTGGCCCCATAGCGCTTTTGCATCTCTTTGATGGCATCGAGCTTGGCTTCGGGCAGCAAATCACCGCGGGCGTCATCGATGCCGGCCTGCGCCGCGATCGCCTTGGCCGTGGCTGTGTTGTCTCCGGTCAGCATGACCGAGGTCACCCCCAGTGCCTTGAGATCGACAATGGCCTGCTTCGATGTCTCCCGGATCGTGTCAGCCACGGCAAACAGGGCCAGGACGCGGGAGTCGTCGGCCAGGAGTGTCACCGTGCGACCCTGCTTTTCGTGAATGGCCAGCTCCGCCTCCACCTCGGGGGTGCACAGTCCTTGCTCATGGATGAGCCGGTGGTTGCCCAGCACTAGGCGCAACCCGTTGACCACGCCCTCGACACCGCGCCCGGGCAAGGCCTTGAAGTTCTCGGCCTCCGGACCTTGCACTTCCAGGCCCTGGACGATCGCTTTGGACACTGGGTGATCGGACCTGCCGGCCAGGCTGGCGGCCATCTGCTGGGTAGCGACTTTGTCACCCGCACCCCAAACCTTCCATTCCACCAGCTTGGGCTTGCCTTCGGTGATGGTGCCCGTCTTGTCCAGCGCCACGGCCTTGAGGAGCCTTGCGTCCTCCAGATAGGTTCCCCCCTTGATCAGGATCCCGCGACGCGCGCCAGCGGCCAATCCGCTGACCACCGTGACAGGCGTGGAAATCACCAGGGCACACGGACAGGCGATCACCAGCAGGACGAGCGCTTTGTAGAGTGCCTCCAGCCAAGTCAGGCCCATCAGAGACGGCGTGAGCACCGCCACCGCCACAGCGATGGCGAAGACCGCGGGCGTATAGATGGCGGCAAACCGATCTACGAAGCGTTGCGTCGGTGCGCGCGTACCCTGCGCTTGTTCGACGGCTTGAATGATCCTGGCAAGAGTGGTGTTGCTGGACAATGCCGTGACCTGGAACTCCAGCTCACCGGTTTCGTTGATGGTGCCGGCAAACACCTGGTCGCCAGGTGCCTTGTCCACGGGGATGCTCTCTCCGGTGACCGGGGCCTGATTGATGGCCCCGTTTCCCTTGGTCACCTTGCCGTCCAGCGGCACACGTTCACCCGGTTTGATGCGCACGGTTGCGCCAATGGCCACCGAGGCCACCGGTGTGACGGACCATGCGCCGTCAGGGCCGAGGACCAGAGCTTCTTCCGGGGCAAGCTCCAGCAAGCCCTTGATGGCGTTGCGGGCCCGGTCCACGGCCTTGGCCTCGATCAGCTCGGCAATGGCGTACAGTGCCATCACCATGGCGGCCTCAGGCCACTGGCCAATGAGGAAGGCGCCTGTGACGGCCACCGACATCAGGGCATTGATGTTGAGCTTGCCGCGCATCAGCGCTGCAAGGCCCTTCTTGTAGGTGTCGATGCCCGCCAGCCAGATAGCCAGCGCGGCGATGGCCATGCCCGCGATCTTCCAGGCCATTTGGTCGGGCGCGAAGAAGGAGAGCACCTCCGCGCCCGTGGCGAACACAAGCGCTGCGACTAGGCGAGAAATGCCACCGGCAAACCCGTGTCCGTGGTCATCTGCGTCGGCATGTTCGGCGGCCGGTCCTCCTTCGGTTTGCACCGCTGCAGCTACTGGTTGCGGATCGAAGCCCGCTTTGCGGATCGCGTCCAGGGCCAAGGGGTACGCGCTTTCTGTCGCATCGATTTTCAGCGTCCGCGCGCCGAGCTGGAAGCCCAAAGAGCGGATACCTTCCAGTGGCTCCAGCGCCCGGCGGATTTCTGCCTCCTCGGCACTGCAGTCCATGGTCGCGATTTTGAACAGCTTGCCTTGGCTGATGGGATCTGATGCCGCAGCTACAGGCTGCGGATCGAAGCCTGCTTTGCGAATCGCCTCCAAGGCCAAAGGGTACGCACTTTCCTGGGCATCGATCTTCAGCGTGCGCGCGCCGAGCTGAAAGCCCAGGGAGCGAATTCCCTCCAATGGCTCCAGCGCCCGGCGGATCTCAGACTCCTCGGCGCTGCAGTCCATGGTTGCGATTTTGAAAAGCTTGCCTTGGCCGGGGACGCCTGCTGTGGTGCTCTCAGGGGGGACAGGACTTGAGCAACCTGCGGAACCGCAGGAGTCAACGCTTGTGGAGGTGCTGGTTTCTGGTTTCATGGCCTAATTGGAAACCCTGTAGTGACCTTAAAGTCAAGCAGTGCGTGAGATGTCGCTGCCTTGTCCTACGTAAACCGGATTTTTGCGAAGCACCCCCTCAATGAAAATCGGCGAACTCGCCAAAGCCACTGGCACCCAAACGGAGACCATCCGCTATTACGAGCGCGAGAACCTCCTGCCGATTGCAACGCGCACAGAAAGCAACTACCGGGTGTACGACAGCAGCCACGTGGAGCGGCTGGCCTTCATCCGCCACTGCCGCTGCCTGGACATGACGCTCGATGAGATCCGCGTGCTGCTGCATTTCAAAGACGCGCCCGGTGAGAACTGCGGCGCGGTGGACGCGCTCCTTCAGGCACATATCGAGCACGTCGTGTCTCGTATTCGGGAACTGCAAGCCTTGGAGGTGGAGCTTCGCAGTCTGCAAGAGCAATGTTCGCCAGGCCATCTGGCCGGGGACTGCGGAATTCTGGGTGGCCTGGCTACAGCCGCGCGCCAGCACAACCACATGCCGCCAACGCAACCCGGCGAGGGGCATCCGCCGGGAGCGCATGGCGAAATCGGATCTGGCACCAGACAGACGGCACTAGGCAGGCGCTGACCCAAAAATCCACTCGGCAAGCCGCGCCACCACCATTCGGCTCCTCGGCTGCGAGCGCCGCACGCGATCGGTGGTCACTGGGCGCGGATCTCTATCCCGACACTCGTCACGCCATTCTCTGACCGTGCGACTGGCTTGCCCTGATGCATCCGAGCGATTGCGCCAACGATGGCCAGGCCCAGGCCATGGTTGCTTTGTCCATGGCTGCGGGCGGGATCGGCGCGGAAGAAGCGGTCAAACAGGTGCGGGAGAATTTCGGGATCGATGGTGTCGCCGCAGTTGGTGACGCTGAGCAACACGTGCTCCTCATCGACGGTCCTGAAGATGACCTGGACGATCGAGCCTTTTCTCGCGTACCGGGTGGCGTTGCCCAGCAGGTTCGACAAGGCCCGGCGCAACAAAGGCACATCAAAGGCGCCATGGGCGTCGCCCACCACCTTGGCAGTCAAGCCGGCATCGGCCAGTGCTGCCTCGTGGTAATCCAACACGTCCGCAGCCACCGATGCGAGGCTGGCAACGCGAGTGCGGCGTGCGCCCACGCCCCGATCCGCCTGGGACAGAAACAGCATGTCGTTGACGATTCCCGTCAGGCGATGCAGTTCTTCCAGGTTGGAGGCAAGGACCTCCCGCATGTCCGCCTGCTCAGGACGCCTGAGTGCCAGCTCGTTGTTTGCAATGAGGGTGGCCAGTGGGGTGCACAACTCATGCGCCACATCTGCATTGAAGCCTTCCATCTGCGAGTAGGCCTTCTCGATGCGTGCCAGCAGCGCATTGAACTGGTCGATTAACGGCACCAGCTCCAGAGGCTGCTCGCCGCTGTCGAGCCGGTGGTGCAGGTTGTCCGCAGACTTCTTCGTCGCCTGCCGTTGTCCTGGCACGCATCGAGGTGGATCGGCGCAAGGCCCTCACTGATCTGGAACAAAGCAAGCGAGTGCCGGACGTCACCGTCAGCGTGGGCATGCAACGCAGCAACGAGACGCAGCGCAACGTGCTCCTCTTCGGTGTTTCTGTCCCGCTACCAGTGTTCGACCGCAACCAAGGCAATCTCCTGGAAGCACTGAAGCTTGAGGACAAGGCGCGAGATGACTTGCAGGCGGCCACTGTGCGTCTGCACAGCGAAGTGGCACAGGCCCGGGAACGACTGTCCACGATTGCAGCGGAGGTGCAGTCGCTGCAGCAGGATGTTCTTCCAGGGGCGAAGTCCGCCTATGACGCGGCAACCATTGGCTTTGAGAACGGCAAGTTCAATTTCCTGGAAGTGCTTGATGCGCAGCGCACCTACTTCACCGCCAAATCCCAATATCTCAAAGCACTCGGCGAAGCACATCGTGCGGCGGCCGAGGTGGACCGCCTGCTCGGTGGCCCTTCCGACCCCCGCCTGATCGCAACGCAGAACTGAGAATGACCATGAACACCAGCAAATCCTCCATCAGCAAAAAGCACCTGATCGCCATTGCCGTCGTCCTCGCATTGGGGGTCGGGGCCGGCGCCTTCATCTTGCAGGGCGGCGGAAAGCCCAACACGGCAGCTGCCGAAGGCGATGGCCACGGGCACGGCGGCCACACTGAAGCCAAGGGCCACGGCGACGGTGAGCACCACGGCAAGGCAGGAGAAAAGGGCCACGACGATGACAAGGGCCATGCGGACGGCGAGCACCACGAAAAGAGCGAAGCCAAGGGCGCTCACGGCGGTACCGTTTTCAAGGAAGGCGATTTCAGCCTGGAGGCGCTGCTGTCCGAGGATGGTGGAGAGCCGCGGCTGCGCATCTGGTTGTTCGACAAGGACAAGGCGCTGCCGCTGAATGCCGCGACGGTCACCGCAACGGTGACCCGCCTTACAGACGAAAAGCAGAAGCTGACTTTCGTTCAGGAAAAAGACAGCCTGGTCAGTAAGGAAATCGTTCCCGAACCCCATGCATTCGAGATCGAGATCATCGCGCAGACGGCCACCGAGCCCTTCATGTTCGTGATGAGCAAGGAAGAAGGCAAGGTTGAATTGGCAGACGCCCAGATCAAGGCTGCCTCGATTACGGTGGATACGACATCCGCCGCCAACATCAAGACGGCACTCTTGCTGCCTGGTGAAATCACGCTCAACGAAGACCGCACCTCGCATGTGGTTCCACGGCTCGCCGGTGTGGTGGAAAGCGTCAGCGCCAGCCTTGGCCAGGTCGTCAAGAAGGGACAAGTCCTGGCGGCCATTGCCAGCCCCACTGCCTCGGAGCAACGCAGCGAGCTGCAGACGGCCCACAAGCGCCTCGCTCTGGCCAAGACGACTTACGAGCGAGAAAAGAAGCTGTGGGAGCAGAAGGTATCTGCCGAACAGGACTACCTGCAGGCCAGGCAAGCCCTGAGCGAAGCAGAGGTGGCTGTGGCCAACGCCAATCAAAAGCTGAGTGCGCTGGGCCTGTCCACCTCGTCGGCTTCCGGTCTCAACCGCATCGAGCTGCGTGCGCCCTTTGACGGGATCGTCATCGAGAAGCATCTGAGCCTGGGCGAAGCCGTCAAGGAAGATGCGGCCGTGTTCACCATCTCGGACCTCTCCACCGTTTGGGCTGAAATCAACCTTCCAGCGAAGGATCTGCCGTCGGTGCGGGTGGGGGAGAAAGTCACCATCAAGGCCACTGCGTTTGATGCGTCGGCCACGGGTACGGTTGCTTTTGTGGGCGCGTTGATCGGCGAGCAAACCCGCACAGCCAAAGCCCGCGTGGTTCTGGACAACCCCAAAGGCGCCTGGCGCCCCGGCCTGTTCGTGAACGTCGAGGTTATTTCTGAAGAAACAGCGGCACCTGTGACGATCTCGGCTGACGCGGTGCAGAACCTTGGAGACAAGCCCGTTGTCTTCCTGAAGGTCAACGGTGGGTTTATTGCTCAGCCCGTGAAGCTGGGCCGCAGCGATGGCAAGCGGATCGAGGTCCTTGGGGGCCTCAAGGCCGGCATGCCTTACGCCTCGACCGGTAGCTTCGTCGTGAAGTCCGAGCTCGGCAAGGGATCTGCCGAACACACGCACTGATCCCGGAGCCTATACATGTTTGAAAAACTCATCCGATTCTCCATCGAGCAGCGATGGCTGGTGCTGCTTGCGGCCTTCGCGATGGCGGCCTTCGGCGTCTTCAGCTACCAGAAGCTGCCTATTGACGCCGTGCCCGACATCACGAACGTCCAGGTCCAGATCAACACGCAGGCGGCCGGCTACTCGCCCCTTGAGACCGAGCAGCGGGTCACATACCCGATTGAGACGGTCATGGCCGGCCTGCCGAACCTGGATCAGACGCGGTCGCTTTCGCGGTATGGACTGTCGCAAGTCACCGTCATTTTCAAGGACGGCACCGACATCTATTTCGCCCGCCAACTCGTTAACGAGCGCATCCAGGAGGCCCGGGACAAACTGCCGGCTGGCATCACGCCAGCGCTGGGGCCCATCTCGACCGGGCTGGGGGAAATCTACCTTTGGACCGTCGAAACCAAGGACGGCGCGAAGAAGCCCGACGGCTCACCCTACACCCCGACCGACCTGCGCGAGATCCAGGACTGGATCATCAAGCCACAGCTGCGCAACGTTCCTGGCGTGACGGAAATCAACTCCATCGGCGGCTTCGCCAAGGAATACCAGATCGCGCCCATCCCCGAGCGCCTGGCTTCGCTGGGCGTGACGCTGCAGGACGTATTGACCGCTCTGGATCGCAACAACGGAAACGTGGGCGCGGGCTACATCGAAAAGCGCGGCGAGCAGTACCTCATCCGTGCGCCTGGCCAAGTGAAATCCCTGGAGGACATCGGCAACGTGATCCTCAGCAGCGCCAACGGCGTGCCCGTGCGCGTCAAGGACGTGGCCGAAGTGGGCATTGGCCGGGAGCTTCGAACCGGAGCTGCTACGGACAACGGACGGGAAGTGGTTCTCGGCACCGTGTTCATGCTGATTGGAGAAAACAGCCGGACCGTCTCCCAGGCGGTAGACAAGAAGATGGTGGAGGTCAACAAGAGCCTTCCAGAGGGTGTGCATGCGGTGACGGTCTATGACCGCACGGTGCTCGTCGACAAGGCCATCGGCACGGTGAAGAAAAACCTGCTCGAAGGCGCGGTTCTCGTGATCGTGATCCTTTTCCTTTTCCTGGGGAACATCCGCGCAGCGATCATCACCGCAATGGTCATTCCCTTGTCGATGCTCTTCACGTTCACGGGCATGGTCCAGTACAAGGTGAGTGCCAACCTGATGAGCCTCGGGGCCCTGGACTTCGGCATCATCATTGACGGTGCTGTCGTGATCGTTGAGAACTGTGTTCGGCGTCTTGCCCACGCGCAAGCGCATCATGGGCGGCCGCTGACCCGGGCAGAGCGCTTCCATGAAGTGTTCCTCGCGTCCCAGGAATCGCGCCGCCCCTTGCTGTTCGGGCAACTGATCATCGTGGTGGTGTACCTGCCCATCTTCGCGCTCACGGGTGTTGAAGGAAAGATGTTTCACCCGATGGCGTTCACCGTGGTCGCTGCACTGCTCGGCGCGATGATTTTGTCGGTGACGTTCATCCCGGCAGCGGTTGCCCTTTTCATTGGCAACCGGGTCAGCGAGAAGGAGAACTTTCTCCTTGGCTATGCCAAGCGCATGTACGCCCCGCTGCTCGATCGCGTGATGGGCGCCAAAACGCTGGTTCTCACCATTGCCGCAGTGGCTGTGGTCTTGTGCGGACTGATTGCCACCCGCATGGGCAGCGAATTCGTTCCCAACCTCAATGAGGGTGACCTTGCCATCCAGGCGCTGCGCATTCCGGGAACCAGCCTGTCCCAGTCGGTGGCTATGCAGCAGCAGATCGAGCGGACACTGAAAGCGAAGTTTCCCGAGATCGAGCGCATCTTCGCGAGAACCGGCACTGCCGAAATTGCGTCGGACCCCATGCCGCCGAACATTTCGGACGGGTACATCATGCTCAAGCCCGTGGACGAATGGCCTGAGCCGCGCAAGACCCGAGACGAGTTGCTTGCCGCAATTCAGGAAGTCCTGGGCAAAATTCCTGGCAACAACTACGAGTTCTCCCAGCCCATTCAGTTGCGCTTCAACGAGCTGATCTCGGGTGTGCGAAGCGACGTGGCGGTAAAGATTTTCGGTGACGACATGGACGTGTTGAACAAGTCCGCCGAAGAGGTTTCCGCAATGCTGCAGAAGATCCAGGGGTCATCCGAGGTGAAGGTCGAGCAGACAACAGGCCTTCCGATGCTCACGGTGAATATCGACCGCCAGAAGGCCGCACGCTATGGCCTGAACGTCGCCGACATCCAAGACACCGTGGCCACGGCCATCGGCGGACGTGAGGCCGGCACCATGTTCGAGGGCGACCGCCGATTCGACATCCTGGTTCGACTGCCCGAAGCCCTGCGCAACGACCTGGAGGGAATGAAGCGGCTGCCCATTGCGCTCCCACGCTCCGGAACGGGCACGGAGGGCAAGACAAACTTCATTCCGCTGGGTGAGGTCGCTACGTTCGATCTGGCACCAGGACCCAACCAGGTCAGCCGCGAGAACGGAAAGCGGCGCATTGTGGTGAGCACCAACGTGCGCGGACGCGATGTGGGATCTTTCGTGGCTGACGCCGAGCAAGGCCTCGCTCAAATCAAGATCCCTACGGGCTACTGGACGAGCTGGGGTGGAACCTTCGAGAACCTGCAATCGGCTACGAAGCGCTTGCAGATCGTCGTGCCCGTGTCCCTGCTGCTGGTCTTCGTCCTTTTGTTCGCGATGTTCGGAAACGTCAAGGATGGATTGCTGGTCTTCACCGGTATTCCATTCGCGCTGACGGGCGGCATCTTGGCGCTTTGGCTTCGCGACATTCCGATGTCTATCTCAGCGGCCGTAGGGTTTATTGCGCTGTCGGGGGTGGCCGTCCTCAACGGGCTGGTGATGATTTCCTACATCCGAAGCTTGAGAGAAGGTGGTGTGGGCCTTGACGAGGCGATCCGTGAAGGCGCTCTGACCCGCTTGCGCCCCGTTCTGATGACCGCCTTGGTGGCCTCACTGGGCTTCATTCCCATGGCCATCGCTACAGGCACTGGCGCTGAAGTCCAGCGTCCCCTGGCAACCGTGGTGATTGGCGGAATTCTTTCGTCCACGCTGCTCACGCTTCTCGTGCTGCCGATTCTTTATCGGCTGGCCCACCGACCCGATGAGGAAGACGAGGATGTTTCGGCCGAACCCAAACACCCGGACGCACCCGCACCGGTGTAAGCGCGGGAGGTCCCGCTCGCGGCGGGACCTCTCCTTTCCCTAAATCTCGCTCCAAAGGAACTTACATGAAATTCTCTCAAGTCCTCATCGCACTGGTAGTCTCGATTTCCGGCACGGCCTTCGCTGCCGATGACCACGGCCACGAAGCCAAGCCAATGCACGGGGGCGTCACCGCCCAAGCGAAGGATGTGGACTACGAGCTAGTGGCCAAGGCCGACAAGCTGCAGTTGTTCATGCGCGACCACGGCAAACCGTTTGACGTCTCAGGCATGACCGCGAAGGCCACCATCCTGAGCGGTAGGGACAAGCAGGAAGTCCAGCTCCAGCCCGTGGACGGAAAGCTCGAAGCCGCCGGTAATTTCAAGGTCGCGGCAGGCACCAAAGCCGTGGTTGCCGTCTCGAAGGCTGGAAAGGCCGTGGCTTCCGTCCGTTTCACGCTGAAGTAGCGCGAAACGAGGCTGCAACTGCCATGCGATATGGCCAGGTGGCAACTCCAGGTTGGGCACGAACTCCCCGCACCAGGGGAGGCCTCGCTGCGCGGGGGTGCAGGCAACGCTGTCCGCCTTGCCGTGCGTCGCCTCTTGGAGAGAACTTGACGCCGCCCGTCCGGTTTCGCTAGAGGGGTGATGCATGTCCATGCAGTCGGCCCCGGACGGACTATTTGCCAAGCTGTTCTGGATATGGATCGGCTTGCTGGTATCCGTGTTGGTGTTTTGGGGCCTGCGCCACCTCTGGCTCAAGTACCACCCGCCGCTGGTGGAGCGGACCAAGTACAGCCAGCGCCTTGCAAACAGACTGAGAGAGCGTCAGGCGCTGCGCTTGCAAACCAGGCCCCCCAAGAAGCCGCGATCGCACGATCACCACTGAGGCTGGTACGAACCGGCCATACCTGAGCAGCCGCTCGGCTGCGTGCCTGCATGCCTGCATGCAGCTTGCACCACGGCAGATCAAAAATGAGGCCGAGACACCATGGCATACAGACCCTACTGGATCGTGACGTTGTTGGCGTCGGCAGCATTGGCTGGGTGCGCGACCCCTGTCTACGAGGGCCGCTTTGCCTGGAGTGATGGTTGGCGGACCGGTGTCGTAGAACGGATCGGACTCGACGAATTGGCTCAACGCAGATACGAGTGGCAGTGCGGGTTCTCACCGCCTCGCCAACCCGTGGAGGTCTTCGCGGTAGTTCGGTGGAGGGAGGTAGGTAGGGTTCGGTGGCGGGTGGCCGCTTACCGCGAGAGTGCATCGATTGAGCTGAACTCTGCGGTCTATGTGAACGTCCGCAACTGCGAGTCTTTTTTGCATAAGCGCACAAACATTCAGCCCTGATCGATGGTGCCACCGGCACCGGCAAGCGCAGCTTCCTTTGGCTGGAACAGCACCACAACGAAACTCAAGGAGAACACACATGGGCAAGGGATCTGAGCACGCCTTACCGGCGCCGGGAAACGAGAAGGCATTGCGCTACGCGCTGATGCTGACCGGTGGCTTCATGCTGGCCGAGGTCATTGGTGGGGTCATGCTCAACAGCCTGGCGCTGCTATCGGACGCCGCACACATGTTCACCGATGTGGCGGCACTGGCGATTGCGCTGGCCGCCATCCGGGTGGGGCGCCGCGCCATGGACGACCAACGCACCTTTGGCTACCACCGCTTCGAAATTCTCGCTGCCGCATTCAATGCCTTGCTGCTCTTCGGTGTCGCGGCATACATCCTGTATGAAGCATGGCAGCGCTGGAGCAATCCACCAGCGGTCCAAACGACTGGCGTCCTGGTCATCGCGGTGCTTGGCACGATCGTCAATATCGTGAGCATGCGCCTCCTGTCCGCGGGCAAGGACTCCAGCCTCAACGTCAAAGGCGCCTACCTGGAGGTCTGGAGCGACCTGCTCGGCTCGATCGGCGTCATCATTGGTGCGCTGGTCATCCGCTTCACCGGGTGGAACTGGGTGGACACCGTCATAGCCGTCGCTATCGGCCTATGGGTGCTGCCGCGCACCTGGATCCTGCTGAAGGAAACACTCAATATTCTGCTGGAGGGCGTGCCCGAGGGCATAGACCTGCCGCAACTCAAGCAGGCCCTGCTGGGCGTGCCAGGGGTGCTTTCGGTGCACGAGCTGCATGTCTGGGCAGTCGGCAGCGCAAAGACGAGTCTGAGCGCGCACGTAGTCTATGACCCACAGACGTCGCAACCGCAGGCCTTGCTCGTCGCGGTAAATCAGCTACTGGCATCGCAATTCGCCATCACCCACACCACCGTTCAACTGGAATCCACCTCCTGCATTCAGGGGGAGCTGGACAAGGCAGAAGGCCGAAGCACCGAACATTGGAAAGCGCCCACATGATGGGATGCCCAGTCCCGAGTGTCTGGAGCCGCATCGCGCCGTTCAGAGCAGGGACTGAGCGCCGTGGCGTTTCTCCAAACGCCACGCCAGGCTGGGCTGGGCTTGGCTGATCCGACCTGGGACTTTCAGAGGTCCGAGCCCTTGTGGTCACCCGAATGCGCGGCCACCGAGCCGGTGTGATGTGGATGGTATCGGCCGGGGTAGATTTCGTTGAGTTTGCGGCCATCTTCGCCGGCGGCCATCAGATCGCCGGTATGCATGGCTTGGGCGAGCTCCTCCTTGACCTGGTCTCGGGTCTTGCTGGCCTGTGCCACCTTGGCGGGATACAGGTTGGGCTGCAGTTCGTTCAGCGTGGCGCCAGACTCGCCCGCAGCAAGCATGTCGCCGGAGCGCACGGCCTGTTGCAGTTCGCCCAGGACCTGATCCCTAGTCTTGCCCTGACCGGGCGTCATTTGATAGCGACCCGAGTTCAGCTCGTTGACGCGAGCGCCGATCTCGCCGCCCGCCATGATGTCTCCGGTGCGAAGAGCCTGAGCGAGCTCGGCTTTAACCTCTTCGCGGGTCTTGGACTTTGCGCCGTGGTCGGCATCGAACGCAAATGCGGGGGCCGCGCTCAGCGCGAGGATGATGATGGTGGTCTTCAGTTTCATAGTAATTCCTTGTTCGGTTGGTTGGAAAACCAGGGTTGACGTGGTGCCCTCATCTAGGTCATGGGCCCTGAAGCTCCCGCTGAGAATTCAGGCAGTGCACTTCTTTAACACCACGAGACAAGTCTAGAAATCTGCGAGGGACACCGCAGTGACCGCAGCATTACCGTTTTGACAGCATCGTGTCTTGCTGTATCAATTGCGAGAACTACAGGCGTTCAAGTCGTTCAAGCAACCGAGTGACAGCGGCGGCATCCAGCCCCGTCTTGCCATTGACCAGGAAAAGCTCCGAGCAGAAAGGCCGGTACAGCCACGGCCGGTCGTCGACCGCGATCCATGTGGCGTGTCCGGGCCTGTTGACCCGCATCCAGCCCAGGCACTCTGCTTCCCGCTCGAATGGCATGACTTTGTGAGGCAGATCCTGCAGGGCTGTATAGGCCGGTGTAACTGCGATGATGCGCCGCGCCAGTGCCTCCGGAAATCGTGCCTTCAAGGTAGACAGGCCCATCGTGTGGCGCCAGGTGCTGCTGACGACAATGTCCAGATCGCCGCGCTGGCCACAAGCGCTTGCCAGATGGTGCACGCACTCGAAATGCCGGGACTCATGGCAGAACTCGGGATGTAGTACCCCGTCGAAATCCAAGAATAGGACCGGCATGGATGTTTGACCGCGCCGAGCGAGCCGGGTTCCTTCCTGCCGCTACCGAAAATCCGCGATCACCTGGACCTTGCGCAAACTGTCCAAGGGTGTTCCGAGCGCCGAGCGCGCATAGCAGGTGCCCGAGGTCAGCTCGTACACGTCCGCGGTCTGCCCCTCGGCATCCGGTTCCTCTGCTTCCCATAGCGCAGCAAGCGGTTCGAGCTTCCATCCCGTTCCGCCATTCATGTGCGCAGGCGACACCAGGCTCACCGAGGTCACCTCGCATTCATCGGATGCCTGCGTCTCCATGAGCCGCAGCAAGTCGTCCACCCCGGAGAGGAGCATGTCGCTGGTCTCTTTCAGCGTCGAGTTCTTGCGCAACTGCACCATGAACCAAGGGACGCTCACTGCCAACTCGACTGCGGACCAATAGGTGATCTCACTGCTCTGAATCCACTTTGACATGGGGTGGGTATTCGAGCTGTGCGTGAGAAACATGAGTGGAATTGGCCGTGAATGAACACTATAGATTGTAGTCTTATGGTGTTCATTCCTTGGTAATCGAGGAATGTCCTCCGCCAAGGTGATCCACAACAAGCTGCCAGCTGCCCTCAAGGCGGCTCGTGCAGCGCGTGGCCTCACGCAGGAAGATTTTGGACTGGTTTCAAGCCGGACCTATCTGAGCGTGCTGGAACGCGGCATCCAAAGTCCCACGCTCGCCAAGCTTGAGCTGTTGGCGCAGACCCTGAAGATCCATCCGCTCACGCTGCTGACCATGGCATATGCCGAGTCTGCACGTCCCGAGGATGTGCAGAAAACACAGCAACTGGTCCTTCGAGAAATCTCGGAACTCGGCTAATTTGCTTCAAGGTCCTGGTGCGAATAATGCGCACATCGAAAGACTGGAGATGGTCGCGATTGCCAAGACACAGGGCTTGGGATTGGAGGGCTGGGAAAATAAAGAGCGAGGGGCCCAAGGGAAGGCAACTGGACCGAAGTACAGCCCCCGCTGTGCTGCGTTATTTTCGGCACTCGCATGCCGCAGTTGATGCCAAGTTCACATTTCTAGAACAGTGACTACTCAGGAACTGCGCCCCAGTCTTGGTGCCAGCCGCACATAGACTAACTCGCTTACCAGCTCCACCAGCGTCTGCGCAACGATGACCGCAGGCAAGATCGGGATGGCCCCAGGAACCGCGAGCGCAAGCGGCAGGATGACCAGGGAATTGCGTGTGCTGGCACTGAACGCGACAGCGCGGCCGGCAGTAGCTTCCAATCTGAAAACCCGGGCGACTATCCAGCCCAGCAGAGGCGCCAAGATTGCAAACGCGACGTAGATGGGCACCACGGCCAGCGCAGAACCGGTTGCCGGACCCAGCTGCGGGACTACGGCCGCGATCACAATGAACAACACCAGTGCGGTCGATGGGACGGGCAGCAACCCAAGAAGCGCAGAGGCACGCGCACCAAGGGCAGTCTTGACCGCCCATCCCTGGGTCAAGGCTGCCAGCACGAGCGGCACGGCGATCAGCCACAGGAAAGCGTGGATGAAAGGGCCCGCCCTGACGAGGCGCGAAGCGTCTTCACCCAGGAACAAGCCCAAGTAACCGGGCAGCAGAGTCATCTGCGCGATGAGCAAGGTGGGCGTCGCAGCCAGCAGCAGGCGCGAGTCGGCTCGGCCCAGATGGGCGAACGTCACCACGTAGTCGATGCACGGCGTGAGCAGCACCAGCAGCACGCCCAGCCGAAGCATGGGGTCGGCGGGCAGGAACTGGATCAGCCCTGCGACCAGCAGCGGGATGACGATGAAGTTGGCGACCAGCAGTGCGCAAAGAAACCGCACCTGGCCAAACGCACGCCGCAGCTCGGCGACAGGGACCTGCAGGAAAGTGACGTACAGCATCAGCGCCAGGGCTGGGTTGATAGCACCTTCGAGCACCGCAGTACCGGGGATGACCAAGGCGACGACCGTGGCAACGACCACCGCCACGAAGTAGATCGAAATCTGGTGCCTCTCAAGGGCATCCCTGGTGTTCTGCATGCGCAATGGTTCTCGGGTCAAGCTTGGCAAAGGTGTCTGCTGCAGGACAGGAGATCGCGCAGCGGCCGTAGTATCGCAATGCTAGGCAAAACCTTTCTGCAATGCCCGTACGCGCAAGCCCGATCTTTCGCTGATGGCGTCAGCCAGCCGGTTTGAACAGGTTCTTCAAGGTGTCGCCCAACCCATAGTGAATGCTGCAGCCGTAGGCCTGGGACTTTGGCTTGCTCACGGGCTTGCCGGCCAGTGACTCGCCGAGGGCCTGGCTCGCGTAGTTGGTCGCCGTCTTGATGTATTCGGGTTTGGTGCTGGGCTTCCGGCGAACAGCAAACGCCAGAGCAACAGATGCCGAAGTTTGGTCATAGCGGTCACGAGCCTAGACAGCACAGCCGCAACCGCTGCCCGCGCAGCTTCGCGTGGGGAGAATGGACGCAGCCCCGCGAAAGTGGTCGTAGATCGTCGCGGCGGATGCGCCGGCATCCGATGGCCCAGTGATCGACAGCTCGACGGCATCGTCGTCCTCAGTCAGGTCGAAGACGAGGAACGGGCAGCACTGGCGCTCCAGCTCCACGATGCTTCGGAGTTCGGCACGCGCTGCATGGGCGTACCGCAGCCGCAGTGTTCGACCCTCCCGCCGCTCGGATTCAAATGGCGCTGGGCAAGGCCTGCAATGCGGCCAAGCCGGCTTGAGAGGCTGTCGCTGTCCATGCTGCATGCCATGGAGATCGTGGTTGTGGCGGTACTCACAGTGACCCCCCCGTCGAGGGGTGATCGTACTTTCCGTGCAAATTGGTGCGCTTCGCGAAAAAAGTTCTTTCAAAAACAACCACTTGTGAATGTCTGAATTTCCGGCGCGCCGTCCTTTGCGTGCAGATTGGTGCGCTTTGAGGGTTGCGGCTCCCTTTCATCAGATGTCACCGCCATCGTCCCACCGGGCTCAGTTCGGTTTGACGGTCTATGCCTAAATTGGCATAATCACCACTAATGTCCACCCAGCCGCGCAAACCGCTCAAATGGGTCGGCTCGGCCAAGCGGGATCTAGACGGAATGCCCGAGGACGTCCAAGACGTGTTCGGCCATGCGATCGACCTGGCGCAAGCCGGTGGCAAGCACCCGGACGCCAAGGCGCTGAGCGGGTTTGGTTCCGCCGCGGTTTTGGAAGTGGTCGAGGATTTCCGGAGCGACACGTTCCGGGCGGTCTACACGGTCAAGTTCGCGGGCTGGGTCTATGTGCTGCACTGTTTTCAGAAGAAGTCCAAGAGCGGCATCAAGACGCCGAAGGAGGACCTGGACCTGATCAAGGCACGGCTGAAGGCTGCGGTGCAGGATTTTGAGGCTTGGCAAGCAAAGCAAGGAGTAAAGCGATGAGCCAGAACAGCCACATCACCATCGAAGAAGGCAGCACCAACGTCTACGCGGACCTGGGCTATGCCGACGCTGCGGAAATGCAGCGCAAGTCGCAGCTCGCGGCTGAGATTGCCCGCGCCATCAAGGCGCGACGCCTGACGCAACAGGGAGCCGCCGCGCTGCTGGAAATCGATCAGTCCAAGATCTCCCGCATCACGCGCGGCCAGTTTCGCGGGGTCAGCGAGGCGAAGCTGCTGGAACTGGTGGCCAAGCTGGGGCATGACGTGAAGATCGTGGTCGGTCCAGTACGGCGGCGTGCCGGTAAGATCGAGCTGCAGTTCGCCTGACGCTGCGACCCGTCAAGATCGCCGGGCTGCGAAAGCCTCCCCCATCTGCCGCGCCCGCTTAACCTCGTCGCCGTGCAGGTAGATTGAGGTCGTCGAAATCGATGCGTGCCGCAGGTTGTCGCGCACGGTGGTCAATTCGGCCCCGCGCGCCAATGCATGCGTAGCATGGGTGTGGCGCATCCAATGTGGGCTGGCACGGCGCAGTTTCTCGGCCGTGGCCGGGCTGTCCTTCTCAATGACTTCGGCGACCTTTGTGAAAAAGCGTCGCATCACACTCCACAGCCGCGTCGCGGTGATGCCCGCTGTACTCTCTTGATCGAGGCTGCCAATGAGCGGTGCCAGCGGATCCCATCGCGCGGGCGTGATCGGCAGCTTGCGCTGCATCAGATACCGGTCCAGCGCCGCACAAGCCAGTGGCGGCAGCGCCACCTTGCCGGCCTTACTGCCCTTGCCCACCAGGTGCAGCCAGCGATCACCATGCGCATCGGTCTCGATCTGTCCCAGCGTGGCGCCGACCAGCTCCCCGATGCGCAGGCCCGTGGCGTAGGCGAAGTCCAGCACGAAGCGCAGGCGCTGCGCCGCCGGTGCCTGCCATCCATGTCCCCATTCCAGGCCTTCGGCGACCGCTTGGATCACTGACCATTCGCCTTCGCCGAAGACCCGGGTGACGGCCAGCGATTCGGAGCGCGATGCGCCGCGCACCTTGATGCCGGCGAACGGGTTGGCCAGCAGGTAGCGCTGCTGGATCAACCAGCGGAACATGGCGCCCACCACCGACAGCGCGTAGGCCACCGATCGGGCTGACAGTCCACCGATGAACGGCCGCCACTCGGGCGACGAGCGCGGCCGCGCCGGGCCGATCCAGCGGGCCCTGGGCGCTGGGTGTCGCAAGAAGGCGCGAAAGGCGACCGCGTCTTCTGTGGTGAGCGAGGACAGCGCCCGGCCGCGCTCCACAACGGCCCACAGAATCAGCCGCTCGGCCTCCTTGCGGTAGGCCCGCTGGGTTGCAGCCGATTCGTGCAGCGCCAGCCAAGCCTGCACCGCCTCGTAGTCGTTGTTTGCGTCCAGCGTGCAGGTGGCCTTGGGTGCGCGGAAGGTGCCCCGCGAGCCGTCGACCTCATGGGGCACGCGCAGCCTTTCCCAGGGCGCCACATCATCTTGAGCGCCGATGGGCACCAGCGCGCGGGCTTGCTGCGTGAGGTGCGCGTGCGCGGCGAAGAAGGCTTCGATCTGCCTGGCGCTGGCCGCGCCCAAGCCGGGAATGCCCGTCCACCAGCGCCGGCGCCGCGGAATTCGCACCGTCAGATCGGCCAGGGTCTTGAAGCCATGGGCTTTCATGGCGCCGGCGGCACGCGCCGGCAGCCAGCGCTCGAGGTCGTCCGTCACCATGGGCGCGGGCACCGGCAGATGCCGCAGCGTCTCGATCGCATCCATCACGGCGCGGGCGCGCTGCGCGCGTTCCGCCGCCGAGTGTTCGAGCAGGCTGGCCAGGTCTTCCCGGTGCCGCTGGCGCGCATGCTTGGTCAGCTGCCGGCGGATGTCGCCCAGCATTGCGCGAGAGGACTGGCCGTCCGCCCTGTCCACCCCAAGATATTGGGCAACGGCCGCTCGCGCACCCAGGCCCGCGTACCAGGCGCGCAGCGCCGCGAGGGCCGCGGTGCCGGGGAATTCCTTTTCCGCATTCGCCGGCTTGGAGACTCGGGTACTTTTCACGATCGCCAGTTTAGCGGAATGACATGACTATGGCGATAAGAAAGATTATCTCAATAGCATTGTCAATGAACGCGTCATGAGGCCGATGCAGTTCGTGGCGGCTCTATCGTTCCGAGCTACCGCTAGGTGCATGCCCTTTGCGGTAGTCAAGGCAGTCCTGGGGGCGTTCCGGTGCGCCTCTCATACCCTGCCTCAGACATGCCTATGCGGCTTTGTACGAGCCCCTGCGGCAGGAACCACATCGGCCCTGCTGTGCCGCGCCTCGACAATCCGGCACTTGGTTCCGAGGCCATCGCACCTGCCGCGCAGATCGGTCAAATCGGCGAGCAGCCCCTTGAGCTCCGTCAGGTGGGTGCGGACATGACCGATGTGCTCATTCAGTGCAAGATTCGCCGCTCGGTAATCTGCTTTCCTGCGCAAAGCCAAGCTCAGCAGTGTTCGAACCTCTTCGAGCGACATGTCCATCGCCCGGCACAAGCAAATGAAGCGCAGCTGGTGGATGTCCTCGCCGGTGTATTGGTCATGCGGGTGATCGACGACAACTTCAAGACGATCGTCCAACTCCTGTCGACTGCTTGGCTATTTCTTGGATTGGCAATATTGCTCATTAGGCGAGTACCCGTGCCATTGCCAAGCTCGAAGCATCCTGATGTGCCGGGCGCTATGCGGCTGCTTTGGTGGGCTTTTTCCTGGCCTTGGTATTGCACGAGAAAATAGACTTGGAGCGAATCGCTTTGTTTTCAACATCGCTCAACTGTGCCTCAGCTGTAGGAGTGCGCCTGCGCGGTGAGACCGCGACGGCGGCTAGCGTAGCGGCAATGCCTGTGCAACTGGGGAGTCCCTCGGCGAAAAGGGCTGTAACATGCAATGGCACGTGACGAGCAGACAAAAACCCCTTTCCGAGCGACTCTCGAGACGTGCTCGCCCCTGTCGCAACGGGGGAACTTAGCCATGGATACCTTGCATTTGACGCGCCGCAAATGGGTTGTGGGATTTGGACTGGCGCTGGTCGCGACCGCGGCGTGCATCGCTGAGCCTTCCGCCAGCGACTTCATCTCTGGCCGGATCGTCAAGATCGATCACGAGGCAGGCAAGATCACCCTGCAGCACGATGCCATTCCCTATCTGCACCTTCGGGCCGGGACGACGACCTTCAGGTTCGTTGAGGCGAAGTGGCTGATTGGCAGGCGCGACGGGGACCGGGTCCGCTTTCAGGCGGATCGGTTCGATCTCAGCCTGAGAATGACGGCACTGATCTACGTGCCATCCTGAAACGCAACGAGGCGGACTCGCCGCCTCGCTCAAGTGCTGCGTAAGCAGCTTACTTCCTCTGTTGTCCGCCCGACGTATCGCGGTGTCCGTGCGGGTCCAGGTCCCCGGGTTTGTGGCCCTCGTGCGGATGATGGGCGCCAGGCTCTTCCGTTGTGCCTGTTGGTGGAGCGCTTTTGTCGCGGTGGCCTTGGGGATCCAGATCACCTGGAACGTGGCCTTGGTGCGGATGATGGGGGCCGGGTTTCTCGGCGGGTTGATTGGCCATGATTTGCTCCTTGGATTGAAGGGCCAACCTTAGCGCTACCGCACTTCCTGGGTGGTAGGACGGCATCCCGAAATTGCGAAGAGCTGGCGGTAGCGCGTTTACTCAGCCGTTGCGCCCGACGGTATCAGGACCTGACCCCCGGCGTGCCGCCGCCTGCGGATCGTGCCCATGAATCGTGGCCTCCAGTTTCCTGACGGCGCGCCAGGCGGCCGGCCCCGACAGCATGAATAGGACGGCGGCAAGCCCGAGGTACAACCATCCCAGCATAGTCAGCGAAGCGATCGCCTTGGCGGCATCCGCGCGATAAACAAAGGCCAGGACAATTTGAACCGAGAAAAGGGCCGCAAGCACGACCGCCGACAGCAGGCTGAAGCGCAACCGCAGCAGTAGGGCCACCCCGAACAGCGACTGTGCCGCGGTCAGGAAGAATTCCTCGTGCTGCCGCGCGTCCAGCGGCAACGACGCAATCGCTCCGGCGCCGACGCTCATCGCCAGCGGCAGCATGCCCACCAGCAGGGTCCACTGGTTGATCTTGTCGCTGATCATAGTTGTGAGCCCGCCCTCGGCGCGCCCCGAAAGGACGAACAGGATGGCGATGACGACTGCCGGCGCCTCGCTCGCCAAGGGTGCAAGCCACTGGATCAGCAGGAACTCGTCGATGCCCAGGATGCGCCCTGAGGCGACGATGGATTCAGCGAACGGCTCGGCTGCCGCCAGGATCACGCCCGCGGCGACGATCGCCAGCCCGGCCATCCAGGCCCACTGCTTTCGCGGAGAGAGCTCCGACAGCGCCGCGGCCGGGCCGGGCTCATCGTCGGCTTCGAGGCCCGTTTCCACCTTCGGCAGCCGGCTCGTGAACCAAAGATAGGTGCCGAAAATCAGGACCAGAATGACCGTGTCAACCAGATTGATGCGGTTCTTCAGGACGATCGAAAATGCGTAGACGCTGGCCACCAATAGGAAACCCACTTCCAGCACGTTCACGCTTGCCAGTTCGATGGTGCGCTTGCGGGTGCGCCACCAATGAAGGAACACCATGAGAGGCCACGCCACGCCGACCAGCAGCCGGTTGGCGCCTGTCATATTGGCCGCGGCATAGTGCACATAGTTCGACTCAGGCGCCTTGCCAGCCTGGTACGCGTAGTACATGTCGACTGCATACTCGGGCAGGACTGTGATGAGTGCGACGAGAGCCAGTATGAGGCCCTGCGAAATGCGCTTCTCTGCGGCTTCGGCGCCCCACGAGAGCATGAAGCCGGCCGCCAGCACGGCGAGCCCGAACACGGCCGTGTCCACGACAGCATTGGGGCGCCATCCGCTGATCCGGAAGATGGCGGCCGGGACAATCGCGGCAATGGCAATGGCCAGCAGGACAAGAAACTTTCTCATTGTGGTGCTTCGCAGTACGTTGTCGGGTTTGGCCCGGCAGCCGATCTTACCCACGAGCTTGTGTGCTGTGGGGCCCTCGGCGGGCCCGACTGCGATAACTCGCGACCTCATAATCCACTGTTCACAACAGCTGGAGCTGCATAGTAGCCCAGCAGCTTGACAAGAAAAACTGGAGTGCACCCATGGCCAAAGCCGAAAAAATCCGCCTCGACATTCCCGTCCTTCTATCCGGCGTGGAAGATGTCAAGGACCTGTGCGTGGCGCGGCTCATCTCGCTGCTCTCAGGTCGCAACGGCATCAGTGAGGTGCATGTTGCCAACGCCGGGGGTTCGCAGCCGCCTCAGTTGTGCATTCACTACCGGCCCGACACGATCTCGCTGCAGCGTGTGCGCGAACTCGCTGCCTCATCGGGCGCCGAGCTGGGCGAACGCTTCGCGCATCTGGCGTTCCACACATCGACCCAGCACGCGCGCGCCGCGAGGCGCCTGAGCGACAAGATCTCCGCACTCCAGGGCGTGGTCGAGGCGGAAGTTTCAACCACGGGTTCCGTTCGCATCGAATTCGACCGGTCGCTGGTCGATGAAGCGAAGGTCAGGTCCGAACTCGAAATGCTTGGGCTTCCCCTGAAGCCAGCGAGCTCGGCCCCGGCGAAACACGGTGAAGGCGTGCATTCGCACGACGGCCGTGCGCATGAGGGCGGCCATGCGCACGATGACGCGCCAACGCCGCACCAGGGTCATGCGCATGCCGAGCACGGTCACGATGACCATGCCGACGGGAAGGACCATGACCACGACCATGCGGATCACGCCGGCGCGGGCCATGCCCATGACCATGGCGGGCCCTTCGGAGAAAAGTCCGAATTGATCTTTGCGTTGCTGGCCGGCCTCATGGTGCTCATCGGCTGGCTGCTGGCGTGGCGCGACCTCGCGCCCGAACTCGTCAGCAAGGGCTTCTACATTGCCGCGTATGTCTTCGGCGGCTACTACACGCTAAAAGAGGCGATCGAAAACATCCGCGCGAAGCGCTTCGAGATCGACACGCTGATGCTCGTTGCCGCCGCCGGCGCGGCCGCACTCGGTCAATGGGCCGAAGGAGGCCTGCTCCTGTTCCTGTTCAGTCTTGGCCACTCGCTGGAACATTACGCCATGGGGCGAGCGCGCAAGGCGATTGAAGCGCTGGCAAAACTCGCGCCCGAAACTGCGCTGGTGAAACGGCCCGACGGCAGCACGGAGCAGGTCGCGGTGGCGCAACTCGCCGTGGGCGACGTGGTGCTCGTCAAGCCGAACGAGCGGCTGCCCGCCGACGGCTTCGTGGTACGTGGCGAGTCAAGCGTGAACCAGGCCCCCGTCACCGGTGAAAGCGTGCCCGTGGACAAGCGGCCGGTCGACGATTCCCAGGCGGCGTTGCGGGCGTTCGAGAAGGTTGCCGCACTGCACAAGGTGTTCGCAGGCACGATCAATGGACCCGGCGCTATCGAAGTCATGGTGGCCCGTGCCTCGACGGAGTCCACGATGGCACGCGTTGTCAAGCTGGTCACCGAAGCTCAGACGCAGCGCTCACCCACGCAGAATTTCACCGACAAGTTCGAACGGATTTTCGTTCCCGTCATCCTCATTGGCGTGGTTCTTCTGCTGTTCGCCGGCTTCGTCATCGACGAGCCGTTCAGCACAACTTTCTACCGGGCCATGGCCGTGCTCGTGGCGGCCAGCCCCTGCGCACTGGCGATTTCGGTGCCTAGTGCCGTGCTGAGCGGCGTGGCTCGCGCCGGGCGCAGCGGCGTGCTGGTCAAAGGCGGCGGCCCTTTGGAGAACCTGGGCACCCTGACGGCGATTGCGTTCGACAAGACGGGGACACTCACGGAAGGCAAGCCCCGGCTGACGGACGTGGTTGCCGGCCCCGGTTCGAGCGAATCGGAGTTGCTGACGGTCGCGCTGGCGGTGGAGCGGCACAGCGACCATCCGCTGGCCTCCGCGATAGTCGAAGGCGCACAAAAGCGACTGACTTCAGGCAGCCCCGAACCCGGCGTCGAATCGGTGCAGAGCATCACTGGCCGGGGCGTATCGGCACGAGTTGCCGGGGAAATGTTGCATGTGGGCAAGGCCGCCATGTTCTCCGAGATCGGCGGGGCGCCAATGCCGCCAGAGGTGGCTCGCGCCAACGAGGCGCTCATCGCCCAGGGACGCACGACCATGGTCGTGCGCCTGGGAGAGCGCTACCTGGGTGTGCTCGGCGTCATGGATACGCCCCGGCCGGCCGCAGCGGGCGTGATGCGAGCCCTTAAGGAGCTCGGAATCGAGCGCCTGATCATGATCTCTGGCGACAACCAGCGCGTTGCCGAAGCCGTGGCGCAGAGTGTCGGCCTCACTGAAGCGCAGGGTGACCTGATGCCGGAACACAAGGTGGATGCCATCAAGAAGTTGCTTGAGAAGGGAAGGGTCGCGATGGTGGGCGATGGGGTCAATGATGCGCCGGCCATGGCGAACGCGACCGTGGGCATCGCGATGGGCGCGGCCGGCTCAGATGTAGCGCTGGAGACCGCGGACGTGGCGCTGATGGCCGACGACCTGAGCCAGCTGCCTTTCGCGGTCGCACTGTCGCGGCGCACGGCGCGGGTGATCCGCCAGAATTTGTGGGTGAGTTTGGGGGTTGTGGCCGTGCTGATCCCGGCAACCATCTTTGGGCTGAACATTGGCACGGCTGTTCTGTTCCACGAAGGATCGACGTTGCTCGTGGTGGTCAACGCGCTGCGCTTGCTGGCATTCGAAGGTGTGCCTTCCGTCGGTGCCGCGGTTCCACAAGCAGCGCCCGCCACTGCCTCCTGAGACCCAGTCGCTAGCCCTTGTTCGCGTTTGCCGCCTTCGCAGGTACGGCCTTCTCGGCCTTCTTTTCTGCCTTCATGTCGGCCTTGGCGGACTCGTGCGCTGCCTTCGCCTCCTTCTTGCAGGTGGCTTGGGCAGCGCCCTTTTGGTCCTCGCACTTTTCCTTGGCCACGTCATAGGTGGCATTTGCCTTGGCGGACTTCACATCAGCCTCGTTCTTCGGGCTGGGCCTGAAGCGCTGCTCCAGCTCGGCCTTGGCGATCTTCTCCCTGCCTTTGGCTTCGGCCTTGCAGATGTCCCGGGCGTTGTCCTTCATCGCTGCGCAGGCCTTCTTGTCCGCCTTGGCGGTGGCTTCGACCTTTTTCATCTCGGCCTTGTGCTCGTCGTTGGTGAGCGCGAGCGCCGCGGTACTGCCCACGGCAAAGCAGGCGGCGACGAGTGAGATTAGCTTGTGGTTCATTTTGGGGGCCTTCTGGTGGCAAAGTTGACTGGGCTCGCGTGGATAGGTCAGCGGCGATAGGGATCGTTCGGATACGCATCGCGGCGGTTGGGCACTCCGTCCCCGTCACGATCACGCTGGTCGCGGTGGCCCTCGCGGTCGGTGTCGCGCCGATAGGTGCCGCCGTAGTAGTACGGCTGGCTGCGGTAGTAGCCGCCGCTGTAGTAGGGCGAGTTGTCGTAATGAGCGCCGGTTCCGTACGAGCCGCCGCCGCCATAGGCGACGCAGCCGGAAAGGCCCGCAACGGCCAACAGGGCGATAAGCAGTTTCATTGCAACTCCTTGGCGGACAAAAGGCCCGGTTACTTTCATTAGAGGGCTCTACCATGTCGGATAGCTGTCGGGGATGTGCTCGTTTGTGCGTGGGACGTAACCGACCGCCGCCGCGCAGGCGTTCTGACTAGGGCTGGAGAGCCGCCCGTTGCTGCACCAGTGCGTTCAACCGCACCTCTGCCTGTGCCTGCGCAGTCTGCAAGAGCTGCTGACGACGGAAGTATTCGGACGTGAGCCGTCGCCCCTGGCGATCACCCTCCTGCACCGCTGCTCCTCGCCGGGCCTGTTCTCGGGCCTGTTCGGCCACGGACGCTGCCACGGGAATGTGCTGATCCAACTCAGCGGCGCGCGCCGCTCGGGCATCGAAGTCGCGCAGCATTTGTTCTCGGCGCTTGACCGCCGAAATTTCGGCAGCCTGAGCTGCCTTGGGATTGGCCGGGTGCGGTTCGACCGCTAATGGCTCCGCGCGGGTACCCGGAATCGGTTTGTCCGAATACGACACGGTGCCATCTGGCAGAACAGACTTATAGAGAATTTGCTCTGTCGCCTGTGCCAAACTGGCGCCCAAGGCAAGATACGCCAGCAAAACGCCAGGAGCAATCCGCGTGAGTCTCATGACATGATCCTTCCCATGCGCCAGTGCATGAGGCAATTATGCAGATGTCACCGCTGGGCGATGTAGGACTGCCCAGGCCGTTGCCGTGATCCGAAAGCCCTTCGTGGCTGCGAGGGCATAGAGGTGGCGACGCAGGCGCTAGGATCGTCCCTCTTAAGACTTCAGCCACTCCAGCAGCTCCGGCCCGAGCAGGGCCGCATTGAGCTCTTCGTCCGACTGAGCGACGAAGGCTTCCAGATCGCGGATGACCACCAACCCGGTGTTCCTGAAACGGCTCGCGATCGTCTTGACGAACTCGAACTTGACGTTCCGGTCTTCGCAGGCGCCTATGAAGAGGAAGTAGACCTGGTCGCCACGCCGCTGGGACTCCTCGAGCACGCGGGTGGTGCGGCCTTCGTCGTTCTTTTCGTTCTCGCCGTCCGTGATGAAGAGCACCAGGGAGCGCTTTTTCTCGTGGGTGTGGGGCGTCCCGTGCCCATGGTCGTGCGTTGGCGAGTTGAAGAGCCGCCACAGGAAACCCTTGCCCTGCGACGTCTGGTGGGCCTCCTCGCATTCCTTCCAGCCAAAGTGCTCCAGCGCTCGTTCAATCACGAAGCTGTAAGTCGTGCCGCCGTTCCAGCCGGGAACCCGCTCGACGATGTTGCGCGTGACGTAGCCTTGGGCATCCTCCGGCGTGACGCTACCCACGTAGTGCGCACTGGGTTCGCCCGAACTGAAAGTGAATACATCCATCTTACGGTCCGGGTCAAGCACGACGCAGTACGGCACGAGCCGCTCAAGGAGGAGGCTGGTCGTGCCCTCCTCGTGCTCGTGCTCGAAAGAGCCCGAGACATCGATAATCGCAGCGGTCTCCGCCTTGACGTTTGCGACCACGCCGGCCTTGTCGAGCGCGAGGCGCAGGACACTGGCCGATTTTTCTAAGTTGAGTGTGAGTTTGCCGTTCATGGTGCTCTCCTTGAAGCGCAGCGATTGATCTGATAGCCGGTTGCCAATCTCAGGGTACCCGAGAGTTGGCTCAGGCTCCGTCCGGCGTCACATGTGCCCTTTGGCTCGCAACACCTTCGGCAGCACCCACCATAGAAGGAGTAGCAGCCCCCCAGTGAGAGAGGCGAACACGATTCCGACCCCGTGACCGAACACGGTGGAAAGCACCAATTGTGTCGCCAACGTAAGTGCCATCGCGAGCAAAACCGCCCCCACGACGATCTGCCGCGTTGCCAAGCGTTTGAAACCGGCGCGGTCGGTCAGCGGGCGGATGACCCGGTGCTGCACCGCCGGTGCACTGAGCAGCACCAAGCTCAAGATAGACAGGGTGAATGTCGCGAGAAAAACCGTCTTCTCCGAAGCGACGATATTGGCGAAGCCGCTGTTGAACGGCACGGTGATGAGAAAGGCCGACAGCAACTGGGCACTGGGAAGCAACACACGCAGCTCTCCCAGCATGTCGGTCAGGTCACCGTCATCGTCGGCGGTGACGCCGACGACGGCATCAGCGGCTTTGCCGAGATCTAGCTCAATTCCTTCAGAATTCATGGGGATCTTTGTTCAAGCAGGGTTCATTGACGGGCCAGTATCTGCAGTGGCATGGTTCGCTAGCATAACGTGACGGTGCACGCCCGCGATTGCGCTTCACGCACTCCACAGCCGAGACGCGCTGCAGCGGTGACCCGTACCATAGCGCGCGAACGCCCGGTCCTGCGCTCAGTCCAAATCTTCGCGCCATATGCGACGACACTGTTCCGTCTCATCCACTTGGCAGGGGGTGCGGCAACTCTGCTGTTTTAGACAAGTTTTCTCCAGTCGCGCGGTGCAGAATCGCGGCCATGGCTGCTGCGCCCCGGTCCGACCGGTCATTGCTTTTCATAACCGGCCTGGTCCTCGTGGGCTTGATGCTCTTGGATGCGACCTCACTCGACGTCGCGCTCGCACGCGCCATGGGGGGGCGCGGAACGATTTCCGCTTCGCGACCATTGGTTCTTGACTCAGATACTCCACACGGGTGGCCGCCGCGCGGCATGGGTGCTGTCTGCGGGGTTGGCCTTGGCGGTCTGGCCAGTGGGACCGCTGCGCCGGCTCGATCGGCAGTCCCGCGTGCAGTTGGCTGTGACAACCCCACTGGTGTTCGCTGTCCGTCTCGGCCTTGAAGTGGCTCAGCCTTACTGGTTGCCCTTGGGATCTGAAGATTTTCGGAGGATGGTTGCCCTACGTGCCGCACTGGAGCGCAGTGGCCGATGGGGGCGGCGGACATTGCTTTCCTGCGGGACACGCCTCGGCCGGCTTCGCCTTTATCGGAGGCTACTTTGTTATCCCGGAACGTCGCCCCCGAACAGCGCGCATTTGGTTGCAGGACTCGCTGGCGAGCGGCCTCTTGCTCGGGCTCGCCCAGCAGTTGCGGGGTGCGCACTTTATGAGTCATACCCGCAGGGCAGCATTGGAAGCGCGAGTGACAACGGTGTTCTCCGTCTATTGCGTGCCCATTCGCGCCGGACACGTAGGACAGGAGCCAAAAGAACGCCGCCTTACCCTGTTCGAACTGCTGGGCAGGATACATTAAAGGGCATCGACCCGGCCACCCGGTCATTTCTCTTCGGTTAGATGCGTTTGCAAGGAGTGTCCTCATGGGATTTTTTGATCACCTGCGTGGAATGATGGGCGGCCATCACGGCGGTGGCCACGGCGGTGGCCACGGCGGCGGCCACCATGGCGGCTACGGCAATTACGGCGGTCCCCCGCCGGGCGGAATGCCTCCCGGCAATTACGGCGGCCAGCCTGCGCCGCCCGGGGCAGCATGCGCAAAGTGCGGCACGTTCGTGACGGCAGGCACGCGCTTTTGCCCGCAGTGCGGGGTTGCCCAGACGGCGACAAAGTGCGCCGCGTGCAGCGCCGACGTGCCGCCCGCCGCGAAGTTTTGCCCCGGGTGCGGTAAGCCCGCCGCATCCTAAAGGGCCAGCCACTGCTGCACGGTGTCCTTCGTGGACGGTGCTGCGCTGAGTGTCGGGTGGGTGACCACGCGGCCGCGCGCGTTACCTCGTCGAAGTCAGCAGCGGGCGTGCAACAAGTAAACCGCAGTAGGCTGAGGAGATGGTATGACAGACACGTTCTTCGCGATCCCATGGCGCCAGATGCTGCTCCCCGAGTTGTCGTGGGGGGAGAAGCTCGTGCGTCCGCTATTGGTTTACCTCGTGCTGTTGCTGATTTTCCGGCTTGCCAACAAGCGCGAGATGGCCAGCGCAACCGTTTTCGATTTCCTGATTGTCCTGATGATTTCCAACGTTGTGCAAAACGCGATGATTGGCAACGACAACTCGGTGCTGGGCGCGGCCGCTGGAGCCGCGATTCTGGTTATTCTCAGTTCGCTGTTGAATCGCGCTACCTCGCGAAATGTCAAGGTGCGCGCAGTTCTCGAAGGCAGTCCGGTACTGCTGGTGCAGGAGGGCAAGGTCGAAAATGAGATGATGAGAAAATTCGATGTTTCAGACAACGACCTATTGGCCGCGATTCGCAAGCAGGGGATCATTCGCCTATGCGACGTGGCGTTCGCAATTTTGGAGCTGGACGGCAGCATCAGCGTGATCAAAACGGATGACGACGTGCGGCCGCATGATTGCCTTCCTTTTGAAGTCGCCGGCAAGGAAAGCTACGCTGCCGAGGACGCACCGAAGGGCGAAACAAGAATGCAGCATGAACACAGCGAACACGATCGCGCCAAGGACGAAAAGCAGCCATCGTCCTGCTGATCCAGTGGCTTGCACCCTTGGCGAGCGAGGCGCCGGCAGTCGTCATCGCCGTCCTGTTCGTCCTTTCAGGGCGCGCCGAGGGCGGGCTCACAACCATGATCAGCGACAAGATCAACCAGTGGACCCTGCTGGTGGGCATGCTGCCGCTGGCGATGAGCGTCGGCGCCGGAGCGATTACGTCGTTGCCGCTGGACGCGCGGCAGCACGAGGAATTTTTTCTGACCGCGGCACAGTCGCTATTTGGAGTGGCCTTGTTGCTCCGGTTGCGCTTCAGCCTGCTATCGGCAGTCGTGCTGGCGGCCCTCTTTTCGGTCCAGATCGTTCTCGCCTTTGTCTATCGCGCGGATGCCGCCAAGGCCATCGCTTCGCTGACCATGCTGGGGTGGTTGTACCTCGGTCTCGCCGCCGTCCTGTTCATGCTGTCGGGGCCGGCCGCCTGGCGCGCCGTGAGGAAACTGGAGGCCACGATTCATGGGCACGATCCGCAGGCGGCGGCACGCCGGGGGTCAGGTCCTGATACCGTCGGGCGCAACGGCTGAGTAAACGCGCTACCGCCAGCTCTTCGCAATTTCGGGATGCCGTCCTACCACCCAGGAAGTGCGTTGCGCGGTTGTAGCGTGCCCCTGTATTCTTGCCATCTGCTCTCTTTGCTTTAATTTCACCATCACAGCAAGCGATACAGGCCCCCGCATCAAAGATGCCGCTGAGGGCGCATGTTTTTGTGGCCTAAATCGTGGGGTTGAACATCAGCCTGGAAAGTTTCCTGAAGTCATGACTCAGAGTTCAGAGCCCGCGACGCCCACCCGGGGGCACCTTACCAGGACGCTACGGGCCGCGGCTCGTCGGCCGCGCCCTGATGCCGTGCTGTTGGTCGCGATAATCGCGCTGCTCAACGCGGCGATTTATCAGGCTCCCCTGTACGGTTATGCGGCCGCAAGGCAAGACACGCTCAGCTTCAGCGGCGCATTGACCTTGGGGACGCTCTATGTGGTAGTGGCGTTCGTCACCGCCACCCTGCTGGCGCTTGCCGGCCTCGTCTCGCAACGACTGCTCAAACCGCTGTGCATGGCTGGCGCCATCCTGAACGCTTGCGCGCTGTATTTCATCCAGACGTACGGTGTGCTGCTGGACAAAACCATGATGGGGAACGTGGTGAACACCGACTTGGCCGAGGCTTGGTCTCTATGGCATCCAAAGCTGCTGCTCTACGTGGCCGTCTTCGGGCTGGTTCCATGCGTGCTTTTAGCTCGGATTGACTTGCGCCCCGTGCGCCGCGTCCGCCTTGCCGCATTCGCGCTGGTGGCGGTGGTGGGCGGCCTGGGCTGGATCTATGCTGCTTCAAGCACCTGGCTATGGATCGACAAACACGCGCGGTCACTCGGCGGAATGATCCTGCCATGGTCGTACACGATCAATCTCGCACGGTACCAAACGGCAAAGTGGGCGGCTGAGCGGCAAGCGGATCCCCTGCCCGACGCCACTTTCGGCAGTGACGAAAAAACGGTCGTGGTGCTCGTGATCGGCGAATCGGCGCGGGCCCGAAACTTTTCGTTGTACGGCTATGGGCGTGCGACGAATCCGCAGCTGGCAGTCTCAGGTGCCGTGGCCCTGTCGAACACCTCAGCCTGCGCCACCTACACCACGGAAGCGGTGCTTTGCATTCTTTCGCACGACGACCCGGGTTTGCGGCTGGCCGGCTCCAAGGAGCTGCTGCCCAGTTACCTGCAGCGTCATGGCATCGACGTGTTCTGGCGCAGCAACAATTGGGGTGAGCCACCCATGCGCGTGGCGAGCTATGAGCGCGCGAAAGATCTGGAGGCGGGCTGCGTCGGAAGCCTTTGTACGCAGGACGACCTGCTGCTGCACGGGCTGGAGCAGCGGATACGGAGCTCGCAGCGCGGCAAGGTCTTCGTCGTACTGCATCAGAGCGGCAGCCACGGCCCTGCATACGCCGCCAAGGTCCCGCCGTCTTTTGAGGTCTTTCGGCCGGTGTGCAAGTCGGTCGAGCTCGATCGCTGCACCCCCGAATCACTCGTCAATGCCTACGACAACACGATCCTCTACACCGATCACGTTGTGGCGCGCGCGATCCGGCTGCTGCAAGGACTGGACGGCATCCCCTCGACCCTGCTCTATATCTCTGATCATGGCGAGTCGCTCGGCGAGAACGGCCTCTACCTGCACGGCACGCCGATCGCGTTGGCACCTGACGTCCAGAAGGAGGTGCCGTTCCTTGTCTGGATGTCTGAATCCTTCAAGCGTCGCAAGCAAATAGACGAGGCACGCCTGGCGCGCGGCACCGCGCACTCCCAGGCCAATATCTTCCACAGCGTGATGGGCGCCTTCGACATGCGCGGCGGTGTGTATGCCAAGCGACTGGACATCTACGCCATCGGCGCACCTCAGTCAGACGGCCGTTGAAGAGATGTTCCGCGGCAGGTTCCGGCCGCCGCCTGGTTGGGGCGGCGGATCAACAGCGCGAACCCGGCAACAAGGCCGCACAACCCGGACAGTGCCAGGATGGCTGCGTTGCCGTTCGCCCGATGCGCCTGAAGCAGCAGCAGCAAACCCCACACACAGAGGAACGCGCCGGCTGCCTGGCGCCCCTTTCCGACCAGGAGCCAGCGCCACCAACCGGTCCGGCGGGCCAGAGCGGCACCGCTCAGTCCGGCGAGCCAACCGCCTGCGCCACCAGCCAATACATCGGCCAGCCAATGCGCGCCCACCGCGACGCGCGAGAGCGCGATCATCAGCGCAACCGTCACACCGGCAGCGAGCAGCAGTCTGGCGCGGCTCGTGCGCGGCGATGGCAGCAAAGTAGCGAGAACCGCCGCGGCCGCCGCGAACACTGTGATGCTGTGGCCGGAAGGAAAACTGTTGTAGCGCAAGGCCTCCCCGATGAGTGTGAATGACGACGCATCGAGAACGGCCGCTGGGCGGGCCCCAGCGGACCAATGCTTGCCCAGCACGGACATCAGCGCTGCTGTAGGCACCGATGCGACGACGGCGGCCCAGGCCTGCGGCTTGCGCAGCGTCAGGAGCGCCAACGCCGGCATCAGGACTGCCGCGTCTCCCAACCCAGTCAGACCGTACCAGAACCATGCAGGGAGGATCGTGGAGCCCCTGTTTACCGCCAGGAACGCCATCTGTTGGGCCGGGCAAGCCGACAGGTGTGCGACGCCTCCATCCCAAAGGATGACGCCTCCGAGCATAGCTAGGAGAGTGAGGGCAGGAAACGACCAGGCCTGCCATTGGTGAGCAGTCCAACCCATCTCTGGTCGAGTCGTGCGATTCATCGTTGGATTTAAGGAACGAAGGGCCGGGTCACCGCAAAGCGCCTCAGGGAAGTGATGGAGTCCTTCGACGTTGATGCACAGGAGCGTTGATGCAGCCACTCACCCCTCTTCGTGGCCATTTGTCCACTAGCGCATTTGCGCGGCTCACCTGCCACGAGCATTTGCTGGCGTTGCCAGAAACGATCCACCACCGGCAACCTTCCCGGTCGCCTTCCTAGACTGCCCGGCCTTGCTCTTGTGCGCTTGCGCGTCCCGTAGCGAGCGGGCATCGACGAACGGCGCAGGCATCAGTGGTGTCCACCGCCATGATGGGCCCCGTGGTGCATGTGTGCGTACCCCCGTGGGTAGCCGCGCAAACTCCCACCATAGTAGTGCTGTCCTGCATGGTATCCGAGGTAAGAATATCCCAGGTATGAACTGCCGTAATACGCTGGAACTTGGTACCGGCCAGACAGGATGCGAGCCTTGAGGGCCTGATCGCCGTCGCTACGGCCCTGGATATAGCGCAGCACGCCGTCGCTAACACCCGCAGCGCGCTGCTGCGCAAAATCCTCGGCCCCCACCACGAAAGCAGCGCCTCGCTGCTGGATTTGGGCAATGATTGCTGCATCACTCTCTCCGCGCAAGCTCATCGCCACCACCTCGTCAATACGCAGGGGCGGCGGCACTGCCAAGCCGGGTTGAGAGACAGCACAGCCAGTGGTTGCCGCTGCCACAAGCAGCGCCAATGCCAATGAAATCCATCTCATTGCATCTCCTGGTCGATCTGTGGTCAGGTTGGAGCCAGATCTTCGGGGAATGTTCCGACTAGACCTATCCGATTACCGCAAAGCTTGATATGTGCCCCCTGCAACCGCCTGCGAGCGACAACATCAATTGTGGACGTTGCTGGTCGGCATGCTGGCGGTGGCGGTGGTGCCGTGGCGCAGTCGATGTTCGGGCACGGCTGCCGCACAGCGGGAAAGCGTCGACTTCATCGCGCAAACTTGCGCACATGAATGTGAATCATGCGACGGCGGCCTTGCTACTTGCCCGCAAGGCCTTGGACGGCCTTCCAGAAGTTCAGCAGCGCCGGAAGGTTGCGCTGGAAGAGCTCCCAGGCATTCTGGAGGGCGCCGGGCAACGTGCCACCGCCCGCCAACTTGATGACTACCAGGACTGCCGCCACCACCACCGCCAGGCCTGCCAATACCACCAGCAGCGCAACAAGCGCCAGCACGGCTTTGACACCGCGCGGCAGTCGGGCGAGTGGCTCGCCGAAGCCTGTCGCACGGCCGCCATGACCGTAGTCTCCTCGATGATGCCCCATTTGGCTGTCCTCCAAGTTTGCTGTTCGCCCCAGTGTAGCGTGTCGCTCTCGCGAAGAATCTGCCTTTATGAGGACATGAAACCGTCAGAAGGATGAGGCACTTTGAACACAGCCAATGGCGCGAGATCCGCCCGGCCTCCTTCGGCGCCCACCGCCCGCTCGACCCGGATGCTGACCTGGCGGTCACGCACTTCTATCGTGCTGATGCGATTGTCGAACCAGGGCCCGGCGAGTTTGCGCCACCGCAATGCCGGCGGCACGAGACCTGCCGTGCCGAGGAGCGCTCGCCCCAACATGGCGGCCGGTCGCGAGCCAGCGATCATGAGCGCGAGCCTTTCCCACCGCCGGAGCGCATTGCGTACGGGCGACGAAACAACCTGGTAAGTAGGAGGTTGATGGGGGGGCGCGCAGTGAAACAGCACTTCGGCGATTGACCCGTTGTGTATGTCGCCTGCCAGCACCACGATCGACGCTAGCGCGGGCGTGCACTCGCCCGAGCCTGCTCGGCGCAGCAGGTCGGTGAGTCGTCGAATGAATTGCGGAAAGCGGCCCAATGATCGAGTTCGATGGCCTGCCGCGCGCGCTCTCCCAGGGCGGCCATGGCGCGGCCCCAGGCACCATCGCACACCGCTTCGCTCCATGACTCGACGTGATGGAGCGCAGGCGTGAGCAGGTAGGGCGCGGACATGGCGATCAGCAGATGATCGAAGTCCCCGTGAGCTTGCCGCTCGAACCAACGCCAATCCGCCTCCGACAGCATCGAGCGTGCGCCCGGCGTGAGTACACGATTCGCCCGGCAATCCCGGCCGACAAGGCGGGTGCGGCCGAAGTCACGACAGATACTCCAACGCGGCCGATCCCCGTATCCGCGATCCGCTTCGCGAATGCGCGCAAGGCCGCTCCGCCATCGTCTGCGCTCCGAATGGCAGCGAGCAAACGCTTTCTTTTCCTCTCCTGTCGGACTGGCCTCGCGTGCGCTCGGCCTCGTTCTTCGAGCTTGGCCTGTAGCGCTGCTCCCGTTCGGCCCAGGCGGCCCTGGCTTCGGCCTTGCAGGCGTCCCTGGCGTTGTGCTTCATGGCGACAGGGCCCTTCTTGGCCACCTTGGCGGCCGCTTTGCCTTTTCCAAGCGAACCGGGGCAGAAGACGATCTTCCACTCAGTCATGAGCGCCCTCAAAGGGCCATCGCAGGCGTACGTCCGCTCCCCTCCAACTCCCACTCGGCGGACCATTCCTGGCCACGCCGGTTCATGACGGCATAGTTTCGCTCGGCTGCATAGATCTGCATTTGGCCGGGCAAAGGTTTTAAGCGCACCGGCTGGCCATGCAAAGGGTTCTCGCCCAACGCCGCGAGATAGCCGAGAACACGGGCGTAGGACGCTGGCGGCGGTGGATGCGCAATTCCAGACGCCACAAGCTGATGCAGGATCGTTCCGTCGGTGAACCGCATCTCGCCCCGCGTGGCGAGATGTATTTCGCCCGAGAGGACGGTGACCGGGTTTTGGCCCTCGGTGGCGCGACGTTGCAGCGTCTCCAGCATTCGCTGCCACTCCGCACGGTGCGACCGGCTCTGCCATTGATCGAGCATGTCGTCCTCGTATTTCTGGACGCCGGGGAGCACGTCCAGCAATTTCTCGATCCAGCTGAACCGCGGGCCGAGAACCGGCACGCTTGACATGACCAGAATACGGTCGTCGCGATTGGTTTGCGCGAGCGCGCGCTCGAATGCGGTCCAGCCCGCAGGGCCCATCACCCGCGTCGGCCGGCGCTCGGAGCGAAGATCGGGCGCTATCACGGAGAACCGAGGGAAGCGGACGACCTGGGTCAGACTTTGGCGTTGGCTCTCATCCCCTCCGACCGGGGGCATTTCATCGGTTGCGCCGAGCTGGAACAGCATGAACATGCGCCGCGCGACATCAAACAGGCCTCGACCGACCTGGCCATCGAGGAGTTTTTCCGGAAGGCTACCCCAGCCATCGAAGATGTCATGGTCGTCCCACATCATGAGCGACGGCACTCGGGCATTCAAATGGGCGATTTCCGGCTGAGCGTAGAGCGTCAGGTAGCGGTGGAAATAGTGACTCTCCGCCGCCATGCGCATATCTGCGCTGAGCACGTGGTCTGTCTTTTCCTTCCTCGCGTTCGCCGCCCATCGAGCGAGGGCGAAATGCGACTGAAAGACTTCGTCGGCATAGAGCTGATCGCCACCGCGCAGAAGAAGGGCGAACGGCGTACGCGCGTGCTCGGCCGCCAGACGGCGCCACATCGCGTTGCGTTCGTTCGACGGTTGATCCGCCTCGGACTCCTGCCCATTGCAAGAGACGTAGGCGATCCGCACATCTCCTGAAAGGTCTGCAGCCACCGGAAAAATGACATCGCCCAAACGGTAGGCGGCGTTCTCGCGCGAAGGGAGACGGAAGTCGTATCGCCAGACCGTATGGCCGAACTGCGAATACAGCCGCGCCGGCACGGCCTCCTGACCATCGGCGGGAACCAGGAGGGGCGGATCGAGGTTGTCCGGGGTGACGACGATGGCGGAAAGCCGACATTGATTTTCATCGGCGCCCCGCGCTAACAGGGGTCGTCTCAGAAAACGGAAAATAAAGCACGCTAAGGCGGTTGCAGCGGTCGAAGCGACACACACTCCCAGCTGTTCTCATAGCCCGGAAAGAACGCCGCCGCGCATGCGAGGAGGTGAGAGACTGCGGCCTCAACCGGCGCTACCCAAAACAGCTCTCGGTGTCAACTTTATCTCCGACCACCTCCGGCCCGTGCAGCCATAACGATTACCGGGACTGCCACATCCATTGATTGTGTTGCATCATGTGATCCATCATGAATTGCTGCATTGGCATATATTGATCCGTCATGTACTGGCGCTGCTTTTGTTGTTCCGGGGTCAGTTTCGAGTAGTAGCCGCCCATATGCCCCCATCCCATCATGGGCCCGTCCATCATCATTCCGGGGCCCATGGCAGAGCCTCGCATGCAGCAGCCAGCGCCTCCACTCGCCCCCCACATTCCATGCATCAACTGCATGTTGCTCTGCATCGTTGCCCAATGATCTTGTAGAAGTTTCTGCCGCGCCTGTGAATCTTGAGTTTGGCGGATTTTTTCCATTTGCTCCTGCATCAACTTCATATTCTCTTGTGCTTGAGAAAGTTGTTTATCGAACTCTTGCACATTGGGAATACTTGGTTGCACCGGGGAAGGCTTTGTGGTCTGTGCAAAAACGGGTACTGGACCCGCCACAACCAAAGAGGCAACAACAAAAATCATGGACCGAATGGCTTGTTTCATTTCACTTCTCCTTTTGAACGTATTTAACCCTGAAGCTCCTTCTTAGCTCTACGAAGCGGCAATTTAGGCAGTCTCCGTTTCGATATTCTGCACTTGCGAGTGACAGTCGCAACGCGACAAGCCATTCAAAATGCCGCAAGACTCAGTGGGGCGCATACCAGCGCATTTTCCTCGCAACGCGAATAAATGAGTTCGCAGGTTTGTTAAGTCATTAATCCGCTCTTCAATGTTTGCTATATGAGCGTCGAGTAACAAATTGACCTCTGTGCAATCCTGCTTCGGCATTTGACGGAGGGATAACAATGTCCGGATTTCGGCAAGCCTCATGTCGAGCGAACGGCAATGCCGGATGAACTGCAAACGCTCGATGTGCGCATCACCGTACAGCCGGAAGTTGCCTCCGCTACGTGCCGGCTTTGGCAGCAGCCCCTCCTTCTCGTAATAGCGGATGGTTACAACCTCGCAACCAGAGCGCTTGGCGAGGTCGCCAATTCTGATTTCCATGACTTAATCTCCATTTATCGCTTGACTCTATAGTTACTATAGGGCTTTTAATGGAGTCTGAACAGATAATTTGAAGGAGTTACCCATGAGCGAATGCGCTTTAAAGGGGTGCGGCTGCTCGGTCGAACCGATCACCCAACCCACGGCACCGGCCCCGCTGGCAACAGGATCGGCTCAAGCGGTGTACCGCATCGAGAACATGGATTGCCCCACGGAAGAGGCGCTGATCCGAAGCAAGCTGGGCGGGCTTGAGGGTGTGGTGGGTCTTGAATTCAACCTGATGCAGCGTACTTTGGTCGTTCGACACGAACTGCCTTCGCTGTCTCCCGTTGAGCAGGCGCTAACTGCCATTGGCATGCAAGCCGTGCGCATGGATCAGGTGTCGGCCGGGCAAACGACCAAGCTGTCCATTGCCAAAATGGATTGCCCGACCGAAGAGGCGTTGATCCGCAACAAGCTCGGTACCATGGCCGGGGTTGCCGATCTCGATTTCAACCTGATGCAGCGCACGCTGTCGGTACGCCACGCCGATAAGGCTCTGCCAGACGTGCTCGTGGCTCTGCAAACGCTTGGATTCGAGGCGCAGGTGGTGGACACGGCCGAGGCCGCGCCATCCGCTTCCCCTTTGACCACGCCGACCAACTGGTGGCCGCTGGGCATCTCTTTGGTAACTGCATCGGCGGCCGAGGCGGTCTACTGGCTCCACAACGGCAATCATTGGTCGGTCGTCGTTCTGGCGCTCGTCGCGGTCTTCACGGGCGGCCTCTCCACCTACAAGAAGGGCTGGATTGCGCTCAAGAACCGCAACCTCAACATGAACGCCCTGATGTCGATTGCCGTCACGGGTGCCATGTTGATCGGCCACTGGCCCGAAGCGGCCATGGTGATGGTGCTGTTCGCCCTAGCCGAGGTGATCGAGGCCAAATCGTTGGATCGCGCCCGCAACGCCATTCGTGGCCTGCTCGACCTGACCCCGGAACAGGCCACGGTACAACAGGCTGACGGCACATGGCGCGAGGTGGGCGCAAAGCAAATCGCCCTCGGCGGCCGCGTCCGGGTGAAGCCGGGGGAGCGTATCGCCCTTGATGGTGAGGTGCTGGAAGGCCGCTCTACGGTCAACCAAGCCCCGATCACGGGCGAAAGCCTGCCGGTCGAGAAATCCCCCGGTGATCCGGTGTTCGCGGGAACGATCAACGAATCCGGTTCATTCGAGTACCGCGTCACCGCCGTGGCCAGCAACTCCACACTGGCCCGCATAATTCATGCGGTCGAGGCTGCTCAAGGGAGTCGTGCGCCGACCCAGCGTTTTGTCGATCAGTTCGCCCGCTGGTACACCCCCGTTGTATTCGGCGTTGCCATCGCCGTCGCGTTGTTGCCGCCGCTGTTCATGGGTGCGGCATGGCTCGACTGGATCTACCGTGCATTGGTTCTGCTGGTGGTCGCCTGCCCGTGCGCACTCGTGATCTCTACACCGGTCAGCATTGTCAGCGGCTTGGCCGCCGCTGCACGCCACGGCATTCTCATCAAGGGTGGCGTCTATCTGGAAGAAGGCCACAAGCTGCGCTGGCTGGCACTGGACAAGACCGGCACGATCACGCACGGCAAGCCCGCACAGACCGATTTTTCCGCATGGGGCAATGCGCTCGCCTCGGACAGTCGCAGCATCGCTGCCAGTCTGGCGGCCCGCTCGGACCATCCTGTATCCAAAGCGGTGGCACAGGCCGCGCAGACGGACGGGGTTGCCTTGCTCGAAGTGGCCGAATTCAACGCGCTGCCCGGTCGGGGTGTGCAAGGCCAAATCAACGGTGAGGTCTACCATCTTGGCAACCACCGGATGCTCGAAGAGCTGGGGCAGAGCACGCCAGAGCTGGAACAGCGCATCGCGGCGCTGGAAACCGTAGGTAAAACTGTCGTGATGTTGGTCAGCGCAAAGGGGGTTCATGCCCTATTCGCGGTAGCGGACACCATCAAGGACAGTAGCAGGAGAGCTATCGCCGAGTTGCATGCAATGGGTATCAACACCATGATGCTGACCGGCGACAACCCCCACACGGCAAAGGCCATTGCCGCACAAGCCGGGATCGACCGTGCAGAAGGCAATCTGCTCCCAGACGACAAACTGCGCGAAGTTGAGCAATTGGCCCGAAGCGGCAAGGTCGGCATGGTTGGCGATGGCATCAACGATGCCCCGGCCTTGGCACGAGCGGACATCGGCTTTGCCATGGGAGCTGCTGGCACGGACACCGCCATCGAGACCGCCGACGTGGCCCTGATGGACGATGACCTACGCAAGATACCGACGTTCGTGCGCCTGTCGCGTGCGACGGCGCAGGTGCTGATGCAAAACATCGTGCTGGCCCTCGGCATCAAGGCGGTATTCCTGGTGCTTACCTTCACGGGTCACGCGACCATGTGGATGGCTGTGTTTGCTGATATGGGGGCCAGCTTGCTCGTCGTTGGCAATGGCTTGAGGCTGCTGCGCCGATGAGCTGGAAATTCTTTCTCTATGACTGGGGTGGCTTGAACATCGCGTTGTTCCAAGCCATCAACATGAGCACACCTGCAGCGCTGGAACCGCTGGCATCGTTCTTCAACCTTGTGATAGGCAACTACTGGACTGCACCACTGATGCTCTTGGCGATGTGGGGATGGTCAAAGTCGGCACCTGACCCAACGCGGGCCGATGCCATCCGGTACAGACTCAGAGTCTTTAGCGTGGCCTTTGCGTTGGCATTTCTCGTCGCCACCATCTTGAAGCTATGGATCGACTTTCCACGCCCGCCTGCCGTTTTTGGCGACATGGTGCGCGTTATCGGGGGCATCGAACGACACTACAGCCTGCCCAGCGGGCATGCCACCTATGCCGCGCTGGTGGTCGGCGCGCTCTGGCCTTTGATAGGCCGTCGTGGCCGCATCGGCTTGGTGTTGTACGCCGCATTGGTCGGTTGGTCACGCATCGCAGCCGGAATGCACTTTCCTGCCGATGTGCTGGCGGGGTGGGTACTTGGATTGAGTTGCACGGCGCTCGCCGGGTGGCTGATGCCGCTGGCCGTCCCTGTGTGGCAATCGGCTCGCCGCACATCGACTTGGGTCTGGTTCGCAGTGGCCGCCAGTGCTGTCATGACCGATCAGCTCGCAAAGTTCGCCATCACCCGCACGTTTGCCTACGGTGAACAGGTCGAAGTCACGCCCTTCTTCAACTTCGTCCATGTCCTGAATCCCGGCGCGGCATTCAGCTTTCTGGCGAACGCTGGCGGCTGGCAACGTTACTTTTTCATCACGCTGGGTCTGGTCGTTTCTGCTTGGCTGGGTCGCATGCTGTGCCAGCAGCGGCCACGCCTCGAAGCGGTGGGCTACAGCCTGATCCTTGGTGGCGCGCTCGGCAATGTCGCGGATCGTGTGCTGCGTGGATCGGTTGTCGATTTCCTCGACTTCCATTGGCAGCTTGTGCACTGGCCCGCCTTCAACCTCGCTGATGTGGCGATCACATCGGGCGCTGCTTTGCTCATCATGCAGATGTTGACCCAAGGCAAGGCACTGGACACCGGCGTAAATGAGAATTATAATCATTCACAATGATATAATCCGAGAATTTCCATGACTTGCCGAGCAACCTATCGCTGGCTGATGACTTTGCTGTTGGCGACTTGTGCGTTGATTGGCGGGCCAAACTACGCAGCCGAAACCACCGAACTCAAAGCCAAACAGATTTGGCAGCTTCTGGACTACGTCGCCGTCGATTACGGCGGCGCGGTCGCCAACGGTGCCGTGCTGAAAGCGTCGGAGTACGCTGAAATGCAGGAATTTGCCGCTACAGCCGAGCGTCAACTGGGAGAACTGCCTGACCAGACCGATAAGGGCATCCTGTTGCAACAAGCGTCCGCGTTGCGTGCTGCGGTAGCTGCTAAGGCCGATCCGGTCAGCGTGGCGAAACTGGCGCATGCGCTGTCCAGTGCGGTGCAAAAGACGTATCCGTTTCCAGTCGCGCCGACTGCGATGCCGGTCTTGGCGAAGGGAGGACAGTTGTTTCAGGCGCAATGTGCGGCCTGTCACGGTCAGCAAGGGCGCGGTGACGGCCCTCTGGCGGCATCCCTGAACCCCAAGCCGACCGCGCTGGCCGATCACACGCGGGCGCGTGAGCGCAGCTTGTTCGCGCTGCACCAGATTATCAGCAACGGTGTCCAAGGCACCGCCATGCAGGGCTTTGGCGCGTTGTCGGATGAAGATCGTTGGGCACTGGCGTTCTTTGTCGGCACACTGCCCTATGCGCAAAGCGACAAGGACGAAGGGGCCAAGCTCTGGCAAGCCAATGCGCAGGTTCGCCAGACGGTCGCCAGTCTGGATGCGCTGACGCAAACCTCCGAGCATGTCTTGGCGGACAAGCTGGATGTGCCATCCGCCAAAGCCCTTACCGCCTATTTACGCGCCAACCCGAACGCGCTGACCGTCAACAGCCCGAAGGGCACCGCGATTGCCAAGGCCAAACTCAGCGAGAGTGTGACGGCATTGCTGGCTGGCGACCGCGCAGGCGCGACCAAGCTGGCCTTGTCTGCTTATCTCGATGGCTTCGAGCCAGTCGAACCCGCGCTGGCCACCCGCAATCGGCCGCTGTTCGAGAAGATCGAAGCCGCGATGGTGTCTTATCGCGCCTTGGTTGCTAAAGGCGCACCCACTGACGTTCAGACGGCCCAGCAACGTTTGCAGGGACTGCTGGATGAAGCGGACAAAGTGCTTGCCCCCTCCGAAGACGATGCCGTGGCGGCCTACGTCGGTGCGTTAACCATCCTGCTGCGTGAGGGCTTGGAAGCCCTGCTGGTGGTGGTGGCCATGCTGGCATTTCTCAAGAAGGCCGAACGGCAGGACGTGGTGGTATACGTCCATGCTGGTTGGATTGTCGCGCTGGCGGCTGGCGGGATAACATGGGCAGTAGCGACCTACTTGGTCGGCGTCAGCGGGGCAAGCCGGGAGCTAACTGAGGGCTTTTCGTCACTCTTTGCCGCCGTGGTACTGCTCGGCGTCGGCATGTGGATGCACCAGAAGAGCGTTGCCGGTCGCTGGCAGGTCTACCTCAAGGAAAAGTTGTCCTCTGCACTCAATAAGCGCACGGCATGGTTCCTGTTTTCGTTGGCCTTCGTCGCCGTATATCGCGAGGTATTCGAGACAGTGCTGTTCTTTGCCGCGCTCTGGACAGAGGGGAATGGCTGGCCCTTACTGGCAGGCTTGGGCACCGGCATTGTACTGTTGGCCTTACTTGCGATCATACTGCTGCGTACCAGTGCGCGTCTGCCGATTGGTCAGTTTTTCGCTGCCAGCTCGCTACTGGTGGCCGTACTTGCCGTGGTCTTAGCAGGAAAGGGCATCGCGGGGCTTCAAGAAGCCGGATTGCTGCACACTAGTCCAATCGCAATTCCTCGCATCGACCTGCTGGGCATTCATCCATCGTGGCAAACACTCTTGGCTCAACTCGCCGTACTGTTCACGGCGCTAGTCGCCTTCGCTTTCAATTTGCGTTCGAAACGCCAGATAGTGTCGCCTCAAGGTTGACTCAAGGCATGTGTCTGCTTGAGCTATACCCTAACCTGATGTCAGGATAGCCCATCTCGAAACGTCAGAATAGAGTCGATTGTTGTCATTTTCAGAAGACGACTGCACGGAATATCAGAAGTCAGCCGCACGACCTTCTCCGATGCCAATTAGGCAGGCCGCTCACGAATCCAAAATCGCAGGCCAATGTCGGCGTGCGAAACAACTCATGCTATGCGTTGCATCCCGGATGATTGCAATCTGATAAACCTTGCAAGATGCCACATGCCTCTATTCGTCGAGCGCCCGAGCATTTTTCACGCAGCGAGAGCAAGTGCCGCTTCAATTGCAACAGCGCTTCGACGCGATCTTCGGTCTGACGAATATGGGCATCCAGTAGTGTATTGACGTCGCCGCAGTCCTGAGCAGGGTTATCTCGTAGGCCCAGCAGTATCCTGATTTCGCTCAGCGTCATGTCAAGCGAACGGCAATGACGAATGAACTGCAAACGCTCGATGTGCACATCGCTGTACAACCGAAAGTTGCCACCGCTTCGCGCTGGCTTTGGCAGCAGCCCTTCCTTTTCGTAGTAGCGGATGGTCACGACCTCGCACCCAGAGCGCTTGGCTAGATCGCCAATTCTGATTTCCATGCCTCAATCTCCATTTATCACTTGACTCTATAGTAACTATAGAGTTTTTAATGGAGGTTGTACAGAAGATTTGAAGGAGTTATCCATGAGTGAATGCGCTTCAAAGGCGTGTGGCTGCTCGGCTGGGCCGATCATGCAACCCACGACACAAGCCCCGCCGACAACCGGATCGGCTCAAGCGGTGTACCGCATCGAGAACATGGATTGCCCCACGGAAGAGGCGCTGATCCGAGGCAAGCTGGTTGGGCTGGCGGGTGTGGTTGGTCTTGAGTTCAACCTGATGCAGCGTACCTTGACCGTGCAGCACGAATTGCCTTCGCTGTCTCCCGTTGAACAGGCACTGAAGGCCATCGGCATGCAAGCTGTGCGCATGGATGAGGCGTCGGCTGGGCAGACAACCAAGCTGTCCATTGCCAAGATGGATTGTCCGACAGAGGAAGCATTGATCCGCAACAAGCTCGGCACCGTGGCCGGGGTTACCGGTCTCGATTTCAACCTGATGCAGCGCACGTTGTCGGTACGCCATGCTGACGGGGTTCTGCCGGATGTGCTTGTGGCACTACAAGCGCTCGGATTCGAGGCGCAGGTCGAGGACAAGGCCATGGCCGCGTCGCCATCGGCGTCCCCTGTGACAACGCAGACCAACTGGTGGCCACTCGGTATTTCCCTCATCGCCGCATCAGCGGCCGAAGCGGTCTACTGGTTCCACAACGGCAATCATTGGTCGGTCGTCATTCTGGCGCTTGTAGCGGTCTTGACGGGAGGCCTGTCCACCTACAAGAAGGGCTGGATCGCGCTCAAGAACCGTAACCTCAACATGAACGCCCTGATGTCCATTGCTGTCACAGGTGCCATGTTCATCGGCCACTGGCCCGAAGCTGCGATGGTGATGGTGCTCTTCGCGCTGGCCGAGGTGATCGAGGCCAAGTCATTGGATCGCGCCCGCAACGCCATCCGTGGACTGCTCGACCTGACCCCGGAGCAGGCCACGGTGCAACAGCCTGACGGCACCTGGCGAGAGGCAAGCGCCAAGCAAATCGCCATTGGCAGCCGAGTCCGGGTCAGACCGGGTGAGCGCATCGCGCTCGATGGCGAGGTGCTAGACGGACGCTCCACGGTCAACCAAGCCCCGATCACGGGCGAAAGCCTCCCGGTCGAGAAGTCCCCCGGCGATCCGGTGTTTGCGGGCACGATCAACGAATCCGGTTCCTTCGAGTACCGCGTTTCCTCCTTGGCCAGCAACTCCACTTTGGCCCGCATCATTCACGCGGTAGAGGCTGCACAAGGTAGCCGTGCGCCGACCCAGCGTTTTGTCGATCAGTTCGCCCGTTGGTACACGCCTCTCGTGTTCGCCCTAGCCATCGCCGTCGCACTGCTGCCCCCGCTTTTCATGGGCGCGGCATGGATGGACTGGATTTACCGTGCACTGGTTCTGCTGGTGGTTGCCTGCCCATGCGCCTTGGTGATCTCCACGCCGGTCAGCATCGTCAGCGGCTTGGCCGCCGCTGCCCGCCACGGCATTCTCGTTAAGGGCGGTGTCTATCTGGAAGAAGGCCGCAAGCTGCGCTGGCTGGCTCTGGACAAGACCGGCACAATCACGCACGGCAAGCCTGCTCAGACCGATTTTGTCGCATGGGGTCATGCACTCGCCTCGGATAGCCGCAGCATCGCTGCCAGTCTGGCGGCCCGCTCAGACCATCCGGTATCCAAAGCGGTGGCGCAGGCTGCGCAGCGGGATGGGGTTGCCTTGCTCGACGTGGCCGAGTTCAGCGCGCTGCCCGGTCGAGGTGTGCAAGGCCAAATCGACGGGGAGACCTACCATCTGGGCAACCACCGGATGCTGGAAGAGCTGGGGCAGTGCACACCAGAGCTGGAGCAGCGCATCGCAGCGCTGGAAACCGCAGGCAAGACCGTCGTGATGCTGGTGGGCGCAAAAGGGGTACATGGCTTATTCGCCGTTGCGGACACCATCAAGGACAGCAGCAAGAGAGCCATCGCCGAGCTGCATGCTCTGGGCATCAACACCGTGATGTTGACCGGCGATAACCCCCACACGGCACAGGCCATCGCCGCACAAGCCGGCATTGACCGCGCGCAAGGCAACCAACTGCCCGACGACAAACTGCGCGAAGTGGAGCAATTGTCCAGAAACGGCAAGGTTGGCATGGTCGGTGATGGCATCAACGACGCACCGGCCTTGGCGCGTGCGGACATTGGCTTTGCAATGGGAGCGGCGGGCACAGATACCGCTATTGAAACCGCCGACGTGGCCCTGATGGACGATGACCTGCGCAAGATTCCGACCTTCGTGCGCCTGTCGCGTGCGACAGCACAGGTGCTGATGCAAAACATTGTGCTGGCCCTTGGCATCAAGGCGGTATTTTTGGTGCTCACCTTCACGGGTCACGCGACCATGTGGATGGCTGTGTTCGCCGATATGGGTGCCAGCTTGCTTGTTGTCGGCAACGGCTTGAGGTTGTTGCGCCGATGAGCTGGAAACTCTTTCTCTATGACTGGGGTGGCCTGAACATCGCGTTGTTTCAAGCCATCAACACAGGCACGCCCGCCACGCTGAAACCACTGGCATGGTTCTTTGGCCTCGTGGGAAGTTACTGGACAGCGCCGCTGATGCTGTTGGGTCTGTGGTGGTGGTCGAAATCGGCTACAAACCCGGCGCGTGGTACGGCCGTTCGGCATCGCCTTATTGGTTTTAGCGCGGCCTTCTTGCTGGCGTTATTGGTCGCCACCGCCTTGAAGCTATGGTTCGACTTTCCACGCCCGCCTGCCGTCCTTGGCGACCTGGCGCGCGTCATCGGGGACAAAGAGCTTCACTACAGCCTGCCCAGCGGGCATGCCACCTATGCCGCGATGGTGGTCGGCGCGCTCTGGCCTTTGATGGGCCGCCGTGGTCGTCTCAGTTTAATGCTGTACGCCACATTGGTCGGCTGGTCGCGCATCGCGGCCGGAATGCACTTTCCGGCCGATGTGTTGGCGGGGTGGACGCTGGGATGGAGCTGCACGGCACTCGCCGGGTGGTTGCTGCCGTTGGCCGCCCCTGTGTGGCAATCGGCCCGCCGCACATCGGCTTGGGTCTGGTTCACCGTGGCCGCCAGTGCTGTCATGACCGATCAGCTCACGAAGTTCGCCATCATCCGCACGTTTGCCTACGGTGAGCAAGTCGAAATCACCCCGTTTTTCAACCTCGTTCATGTCCTGAATCCGGGTGCGGCATTCAGCTTTTTGGCGAACGCTGGTGGCT
>NZ_KB906260.1 GCF_000381265.1 Curvibacter lanceolatus ATCC 14669 | reverse complement strand
GAAAGCTTCAATGGCAAGTTCCGCGACGAGCACCTCAACGAGAGCTGGTTTGAGACCTTGCACCAGGCCAGAACATCCGTGGCCATCTGGCGCACGGACTACAACGAAGTCAGACCACACAGCAGCCTGGGCCGCATACCACCGGCTCGTTTTGCCGAGCTGCATCGCCAGCGCGCTGGCGATGCAGCTCAACAACCTTCAATTCAAAAACAAATCGATTAACCTTGAACTTGGACTTCCACTTTTGATTGGTACGTCTGTAGGGGGCAGGTCAACCAGCCAAACACTGCGTTCTCGCTGGCATACCGGATGCTAATGGAGAAAAAACGGCTTTCCAAGCGAAAACGCATATTTTTCGGTGCTCTCTGTTGCGTCTGTGTGTCCGCAAAGCCAATAAGGGCGCGGGTTTCATGCAGTCGGCGGGTACTGGGCCCAAAGCGGTGCCCTTGTTCATCTATCCTGGCGCTGTCGCATCAGCATGATCTGGCGGTTGCGGGTGGTGCCTTGCCGCCGCTTTTGTATGCTCTCGGTCGGGCTCGCCGCGGGCATTGGCGGGCCGCTTCCATCGTTTCCATGCCACGAAAGGTAACTCTCCATGTCTTCCCTGTCTGCGGTCGTCAGCACCTGCGATCTTTGCGATGAACACAAGAACGATGAATCGGGCCAGTTTCGTGTTCTGCCGCCTGTGTTCAAGGCCTTTGGTGGCTTGACGGCTTTCTGCGGCCCTGTGTGCACCGTGAAGGTGTTTGAAGACAACACATGCGTCAAGCAGGCCGTGGACTCGCCCGGCGAGGGGCGTGTGCTGGTGGTTGATGGTGGCGGCTCATTGCGGCGCGCGTTGGTGGGGGGCAATCTGGCCAAGGCTGCGGCACGCAACGGCTGGGCCGGCATCGTGGTGGACGGCTGTGTGCGCGACGTCGCGGAGCTCAATGCCGAAGCAGTCGGGATCCGGGCGTTGGCCTTGATGCCCTTGCCCACTGAGAAGCGGGGTGAAGGCCAGCGCGATGTGGCTGTTCAGATCCAGGGCGTGTGGGTGCGCCCGGGCGACTGGCTGTATGCGGATGCCGATGGCATCGTGGTCAGTTCGACGCCTTTGGTCTGAGTGCGTCAGGACGGCTTGGGGGATGGCACTGAGGGGCTTGAGCCGGGCAAGGTGGCCAGGACCACACCGGCCAGGGCAATGCCGAAGGCCAGCATCTGCAACCGCGTCATGGGCTCACCCAGGAACAGCACGCCGACCGCTGCAGCCGTGATGGGCAGCATCACCGTGAAAAGGCCTGCATGGGCGGCGGGGATGGTGCGCAATCCTGTCATCCACAGCCACACGGTCCACACACTGGCGGCCAAGGCATAGAACACCAGCAGCAGCCAGTAGGCCGAAGGCACGCTGGCGAAGCTGAAGGACATGGCCTGATACAGCCCCAATGGCGTGGCCAGTGCCAAGCCCCAGAGGTTGATCAAGGCGCTGATGCGTCGGGCACTCAATGCGCCGGTCAGCCTCTTGCCGATCACCGCATAGGCGCTTTCGCACAGCACCGCGCCGATGATCAGCAGGTTTCCCAGCCAGTGTGATTCGGTCGAGCCTGCGCCTGTGTCGGCTGCTGGGCGCGCCAGTGTGAACAGCGTGATGCCTGCCACTGCCAAGCCGATGGCCACGGCGACGCGGGTGCTGATGCGCTCCTTCAGAAAGATCCAGCTCAGCAAGGCCACGCAGGCTGGTATGCCCGACATGATCACACCTGTCGCCACGACCGAGGTCAACTTGACACCATTGAGCATCAACACTGAGAACAGAAAGTTGCCCAGCAGGGACTCCAGGAACACCAGGCGCTTGGTGGCGCCGCTCATTGGCGGCTCATCGGGTGTGCGGCGGGTCCATCGGACCATGGCCAAGGCGCCAATGCCGAAGCGCAACCAAGCCAGTAGAAAAATGGGCAGGATGAGGGTGAGTGGCTTGGAAAGCGCCACATAGCTGCCGACCAGTGCCATGCTGGCGGCCAAACAAAGGCAGGCCAGCCATCGGCTGGGGCCTGCCACCGTGGTGGATGGGGTGTCCTGCATTCGTTACAACGTTCAGAGGAGTTGGATTGAAAACCGAAATCATGCCCGAGGAGTGGGTATCCCAAGACCTTGAGCCCCGCCTGGTGTTTGTATACGGCACTTTGCGAAGAGGCGGCATCAACGATATCAACCGGCTCGTTCCGCCGCCTGTCTTTCAGGGCACGGCCAGTGTTTGGGGGCATCTTTTTGACCTGGGGGCCTATCCTGGCCTTCTTTTGGCGAGCGCCTCTGAACCAGGGGGCGGTGTTGTGTGTGGTGAGGTGTATGCGATCGACACAGCGCTCGAGAGACAACTCGACGTCATCGAGGAGATCCAGGGCCGGCCCGATGACGAATATTTTCGTCGTCAGGTGTCGGTCAAGGTGGGCGGGCAGAGTTGTGGCTGCCTTGTTTATGAGATCAACCCAAGGCGCGTGCTGGGTCGGTCGTTGATCGATCACGGCGATTGGATCAGGCATGTGGGCGAGGGGTGTCCTTGAGTCGAAAGTCTTCTTGGCGCATCTTTTCACTTGGCGGTTGTTTGATTTCTTAATGTGAAATATCCCAATTGCTGCGCTGCACACAATTTCCTATTATGAGAAATTAAATTTCACGATAAGGAATTGAGGTTGTAAGTTGTTGATTTTCAATAAAAATAAAAAAGTCTTCTATAAGACATAAGATTGTTTCTAACTCTTATAGAAGACTTAAAGTTGTCTCAACGCCAGCGAACTTGCAAACGCAATACGGCAGGCACCTTTCAACCAACCTGGAGTGATCACATGTCGCAATCTCTCAATTCCCAACTGAGCCGCCAGCAGCAAATCGAAGCCCTCGAAAAGGATTGGGCACAGAACCCCCGTTGGAAGGGTGTCAAGCGCAACTACAGCGCCGCCGACGTGGTGCGTCTTCGCGGCAGCCTGTCGATTGAGCACACCCTGGCCAAGCGTGGTGCCGAAAAGCTGTGGGACCTGGTGAACGGCAGCGCCAAGAAGGGCTATGTCAACTCGTTCGGCGCCATCTCTGCTGGCCAGGCCATGCAGCAGGCCAAGGCTGGTCTGGAGGCTGTGTACCTGTCGGGCTGGCAAGTGGCTGCTGACGGCAACACTTCCGAAACCATGTACCCCGACCAGTCGCTGTACGCTTACGACTCGGTGCCGACCATGGTGCGTCGCATCAACAACACTTTCAAGCGTGCTGACGAAATCCAATGGGGCCGTGGCATCAACCCCGGCGACAAGGAGTTCATCGACTACTTCCTGCCGATCGTGGCCGATGCTGAAGCCGGCTTCGGTGGCGTGCTCAACGCTTTCGAGTTGATGAAGAACATGATTGCCGCAGGCGCTGCCGGCGTGCACTTCGAAGACCAACTGGCTGCCGTGAAGAAGTGCGGCCACATGGGTGGCAAGGTGTTGGTGCCCACTCAAGAAGCCTGCGAAAAGCTGACCGCTGCTCGCTTCGCTGCTGACGTGATGGGTGTGTCCACCATTGTGCTGGCCCGTACCGACGCTGAAGCTGCCAACCTGATCACCTCGGACCACGACGCCAACGACAAGCCGTTCCTGACCGGCGAGCGCACACAAGAAGGTTTCTACCGCGTCAAGAACGGTCTGGAGCAAGCCATCAGCCGCGGCGTGGCCTACGCACCCTACGCCGACCTGGTGTGGTGCGAAACCGGCACGCCTGACCTGGGCTTTGCCCGTGAGTTCGCTCAAGCTGTGCACGCAGCCTGCCCTGGCAAGCTGCTGTCGTACAACTGCTCGCCTTCGTTCAACTGGAAGAAGAACCTTGACGATGCAACCATCGCACGCTTCCAGGACGAATTGTCGGCACTGGGTTACAAGTACCAGTTCATCACCCTGGCTGGTATCCACAGCAACTGGTACAACACCTTCAAGTTTGCTCACGCCTACGCTCGCGGCGAAGGCATGCGCCACTACGTTGAAATGGTGCAAGAGCCCGAGTTCGCTGCCCGCGAGCAAGGCTACACCTTCGTGTCTCACCAACAAGAAGTGGGCGCTGGTTACTTTGACGACGTCACCACCGTCATCCAGGGCGGCTCGTCCTCGGTGAAGGCACTGACCGGTTCGACCGAAGAAGAGCAGTTCCACTGATCTTGGGCGCTTGCGCTCAACGAAGCCCGGGCTTGCCCGGGCTTTTTTCATGGAGCGGGCTCAAGGGGGCATGACATCAGAAGGCTGCCGTGGTGCAGCTTGAGCCTGGGGCATTTTGTGGGTCTCGGTTGGCATGCTGGGGACGAGGCGTTAAAATCCGAGAGTCCCCTGGCAACAGGGCCACTTGCAAGAGCGAGAAAGGCATCTTGGTTATGACACCGCGAACTACACCGGAGATCGTCCTGGGTCGTTGAGACCCGCTGGTTCGCGCCTGCACACCTGTTTTTGCTCCATGGAAAAAAGCGCGGCCTTCACCGCGCTTTTTTTATGCGCCTTCACTGGCTCAACTTACACACAACATGATTCAGATCACGCTTCCCGACGGTTCCAAACGTGAATTTCCTGGCCCGGTCACGGTGGCCGAAGTGGCCGCCTCGATCGGTACGGGCCTGGCCAAGGCCGCCTTGGCGGGCAAAATCGGTGACAAGGTGGTGGACACCAGCTATGCCATCACCTCGGACAGCCCTTTGTCCATCATCACGGCCAAGGACGCCGACGGCTTGGAGGTGATCCGTCACTCCACCGCCCACTTGTTGGCCTATGCTGTCAAAGAGCTTTTCCCGGATGCCCAGGTCACCATCGGGCCGGTCATTGAGAACGGCTTCTACTACGACTTTTCCTACAAGCGTCCTTTCACGCCTGACGATCTGGCGGCCATCGAGAAGCGCATGGCTGAGTTGGCGGCCAAGGACGAACCTGTGGTGCGTCGCGTGCTGCCGCGTGATGAGGCCGTGGCCTACTTCAAGGGCATTGGGGAGCATTACAAGGCGGAGATCATCGCCAGCATTCCCAGCAATGAAGACGTCAGCCTGTATCGCGAGGGCAACTTCGAAGACCTTTGCCGTGGCCCCCACGTGCCGAGCACCGGCAAGCTCAAGTTTTTCAAGCTGATGAAGGTGGCAGGGGCCTACTGGCGTGGCGATCATCGCAATGAGATGCTTCAGCGCGTGTACGGTACCGCCTGGGCCAGCAAGGATGACCTCCAGCAGTACCTGACGATGCTCGAGGAGGCCGAGAAGCGTGACCACCGCAAGCTCGGCAAGGAACTGGATCTGTTCCACATCGACGAGCACTCGCCGGGTACCGTGTTCTGGCATCCCAAGGGCTGGACCGTCTGGCAAGAGGTGGAGCAATACATGCGCCGCGTCTATCGCGACAACGGTTACCAGGAGGTCAAGGGGCCGCAAATCCTGGACCAGGGTCTTTGGGAGAAGACAGGGCACTGGGACAAATACCGCGAGAACATGTTCACCACCGAGTCTGAGAAGCGTGACTATGCCCTCAAGCCGATGAACTGCCCGGGGCACATCTTGATCTTCAAGCAGGGGATCAAGAGCTACCGCGACCTGCCGTTGCGCTTTGGTGAGTTCGGTCAATGCCACCGCAATGAGCCCACCGGGGGTCTGCATGGCATCATGCGTGTGCGGGCCTTCACGCAGGATGATGGCCACATCTTCTGCACCGAAGATCAGATCCAGAGTGAGGTCATCGCTTTCACCACGCTGCTGCAAAAGGTCTACAAGGACTTTGGCTTCAAGGACATCATCTACAAGCTTTCAACCCGCCCTGAGAAGCGCATCGGCTCTGAGGAGAGCTGGGATCGTGCTGAGAATGCGTTGGCGGAAGGCTTGCGTGCTTCCGGTTGCGATTTCGAATACCTGCCAGGTGAGGGTGCTTTCTATGGTCCGAAGATCGAATACACCCTGAAGGATGCCTTGGGTCGTCCATGGCAGTGCGGAACCATCCAGGTGGATCCAAACATGCCGGAGCGCCTGGACGCCGAATTTGTGGGCGAGGATGGCGCTCGCCATCGCCCCGTCATGTTGCACCGTGCCATCGTTGGCAGCCTGGAGCGATTCATCGGAATTTTGATCGAGCAGCACGCTGGCGCGCTGCCCACGTGGCTGGCTCCGGTGCAGGTTTCGGTGCTCAACATCACCGATTCGCAGGCCGATTACTGTCGGGAACTGGTCAAAACGCTTGAGAATCAAGGGCTTAGGGTTCAGTTAGATCTGCGCAACGAGAAAATTACGTATAAAATACGAGAGCATTCGTTGCAAAAGCTGCCTTACATCTTGGTCGTGGGTGACAAAGAGAAGGCTGCAGGTGCCGTTGCGGTACGCGCCCGGGGTAACAAAGACCTCGGAGCGATGTCGGTTGAAGCCTTCGTTCAGACGATTGTTTCAGACATCGCCTCTAAAGCCTGACACTCAGTCAACCATCGCTTTAGCTGACGCGTTGCCGTCGGCTAAAGCTGCATGTGCAGCCATTATTTAAAGGACACTAGCCATCGCTACTGAATTTCGTGATCGTCGCCAGCGGGAAGAGCGCAAGCACCGTCTGAACCGTGAAATCATGGCACCGGAAGTTCGACTTTCCGGTCCGGAAAACGAGCCCATCGGCATCGTCAGCCTTGCGGAAGCGCTTCGCATGGCGGGTGAGTTGGATGTGGATCTGGTTGAAATCGCGGCCACTGCGAACCCGCCAGTCTGTCGCTTGATGGATTACGGCAAGTTCAAGTACCAAGAGCAGAAAAAAGCTGCTGAGGCGAAATCCAAGCAAAAAGTCATCGAGGTCAAGGAAGTCAAGTTCCGTCCCGGCACCGATGACGGCGACTACAACATCAAGATGCGCAATATCAAGCGCTTTCTTGAAGATGGCGACAAATGCAAGATCACCTTGCGTTTCCGTGGGCGTGAAATCACCCACCAGGAAATCGGCATGGCCTTGTTGCAGCGCATTCGGGATGAACTGGCTGACCTGATCGTGGTCGAGCAGTTTCCCAAGCTGGAAGGGCGTCAGATGATCATGATGATCGCCCCAGGCAAGCGCAAGCCTTCAGCGGCCAAGCCTGCTGAAGCGGGTGCCGCTGCAGCGTCAGTTTGATCAGAACACTGAAGCTCTTTGCGAGAGGAGCTTCGGCAGGTGGTAGGCAGCAATGCCTGCTGTCCAGGTGGCAGAGTTCGCTCTGCCGCCGACCAAGTGGCTCGGGGCCATCAAGGCTGCAATCAGTTTGCAGACGCCTCACGAGCACAATGTAAAAGGAGCATGAACATGCCCAAAATGAAGACCAAGAGCAGCGCAAAGAAGCGCTTCCGTGTTCGTCCGGGTGGTACCGTCAAGCGCGGTCAAGCCTTCAAGCGTCACATCTTGACCAAGAAGACCACCAAGAACAAGCGTCACCTCCGCGGTGCTGTGGCTGTGCATGAGACCAACATGGGTCACATGGCGCAGATGCTGCCCGGTGCTGGCCTGTAATCAACTGACGAACAAGGAGTAATTCAATGCCTCGCGTCAAACGTGGTGTAACGGCTCGTGCCCGTCACAAAAAGGTTCTGGCCCTCGCCAAGGGTTTCCGTGGTCGCCGCGGTAATGTCTTCCGCATCGCCAAGCAGGCGGTGATGAAGGCTGGGCAATATGCCTACCGTGACCGCCGTACCAAGAAGCGCGTGTTCCGCCAGTTGTGGATCGCCCGTATCAATGCCGCTGCCCGTGAACTGGGCCTGACCTACAGCCAGTTCGCCAACGGCCTGAAGAAGGCTTCCATCGAGATCGACCGCAAGATGCTGGCCGACCTCGCTGTGCATGACAAGGCTGCCTTCGGCAGCATCGTGAACCAAGTCAAGGCCAAGCTGGCTGCTTGATTTTTCACGGCTACGCCCCGCCTTGTGTGGGGCGCTGCGAACAAGAAACAAGGGCTAGGGCTTTGCACAAAGCTTTAGCCCTTTTTCATTGACAAGAGAATTTATGAACGAGTTGGACGCACTGGTCGACAGCGCCAGACAAGGTTTCGAGCAAGCCGCCACGCCGGCAGACCTGGAAAACGCCAAGGCGGTGTTTCTGGGCAAGTCGGGGCGCATCACCGAGTTGATGAAAGGCTTGGCGAGTTTGTCGATTGATGAAAAGAAGGCCCGAGGCGCCGTCATCAACCAAGCCAAGCAAGCCATTGAGGCGGCGCTGAATGCCCGCCGTCAGGCGCTGGCCGATGCCGAACTGGATGCCCAACTCAAGGCTGAGGCGCTGGATGTGACGCTCGCCGGGCGCCAGGCCGGGCAGGGTGGCTTGCACCCTGTGTCGCTCACGCTTGAGCGTATCGAAGGTATTTTTGGTTCAATGGGCTTTGATGTGGCCCAAGGGCCTGAAATCGAATCCGACTGGTTCAATTTCACGGCGCTCAACACGCCGGAAGACCATCCCGCGCGCTCCATGCACGACACCTTCTACGTCGAAGGGGGGACTGCCACCGCGCCAAACCTGTTGCGTACGCACACCAGCCCGATGCAGATCCGCCATGCAGTTCAGCATGTGAATGCGCACCGCGCTCTGCTGGATGCTGGCGAGACCATGCCCGAGATCCGTGTCATCGCCCCGGGCCGGACCTACCGTGTCGACAGCGATGCCACCCACTCGCCGATGTTCCATCAGTGTGAGGGCTTGTGGATCGGTGCCAATGTCAGCTTCAAGGATCTGAAGGTTGTCTTCACTGATTTCTGCCGCACCTTTTTCGAGTCGGATGACCTGGTGCTGCGCTTCCGTCCGAGTTTCTTTCCCTTCACCGAGCCCAGCGCCGAGATCGACATCCAGTTCCAGAGTGGCCCCCTGGCGGGGCGCTGGCTGGAGGTGGCTGGCTCCGGACAGGTGCACCCGAACGTGGTTCGCAACATGGGGCTGGACCCCGAGAAGTACATCGGCTTTGCCTTTGGCATGGGCCCGGATCGTCTGACCATGCTTCGCTATGGTGTGAACGATCTGCGCCTGTTCTTTGATGGCGATATCCGTTTCCTGTCCCAGTTCCAGTAACCCGTTTTGAGGCCTTGGCGGGCCACGATGCCCGAGACGCATCGTCTGCGCGCCACGCCTTCACCAGAAGAGTCCGACTATGCAATTTCCTGAATCCTGGTTGCGTGAGTTCTGCAACCCGCCGCTGACGACGGCCGAGCTTTCCGACGCCCTCACGATGGCGGGTCTGGAAGTGGAAGAGTTGCAGCCTGTGGCGCCTCCCTTCACCCGTGTGGTGGTGGGGGAGATCAAGCAGGCAGAGCAGCATCCCAACGCCGATCGCCTGCGTGTGTGCCAGGTGGATGTGGGCCAGGCTGAGCTGCTCAACATCGTCTGCGGTGCACCCAATGCGCGCGTGGGCATCCGCATTCCGTGTGCCATGGTGGGCGCCGAGTTGCCGCCTGGGGAGGATGGCAAGCCTTTTGTGATCAAGGTCGGCAAGCTGCGAGGCGTAGAAAGCCAGGGCATGTTGTGCTCTGCCCGTGAGCTGAAGTTGTCCGAAGACCATGGCGGTCTGATGGAGCTGCCCGCTGACGCGCCGCTGGGTCAGAACATCCGCGAATACCTGCAGCTGGACGATACGCTCTTCACGCTGAAACTCACACCCAACCTGGCGCACTGCCTGAGCGTGTACGGCATCGCGCGAGAAGTCGCTGCCCTCACGGGCAGCCCATTGTTGCAACCCGCCTTCCCCACCCTGGCGGCGGTTCATGAGCAACGGCTGCCTGTGACGATCAGCGCGCCTGATCTGTGCGGCCGCTTCTCGGGCCGTGTGGTGCGTGGTGTGAACCCCAAGGCGGCCACCCCGAAGTGGATGGTGGATCGTCTGGCGCGTTGCGGACAACGCAGCGTGGCCCCGCTGGTGGACATCTCCAACTATGTGATGTTCGAGCTGGGGCGCCCGTCGCATATTTTCGATCTGGACAAGATCCAAGGCGGTTTGGATGTGCGTTGGGGGCGTGAAGGCGAGACGCTGAAGCTGCTCAATGGCAACACCATCACGGTAGACGGCCAAGTGGGCGTGATCGCCGATGCGCAGCAGGTCGAGTCTCTGGCGGGCATCATGGGTGGAGATTCGACGGCGGTGTCTGACGACACGCAAAACGTCTACGTCGAAGCCGCTTTCTGGTGGCCCAAGGCTGTCGCCGGTCGTTCGCGCCGTTTCAACTTCTCGACCGATGCGGGGCATCGATTCGAGCGGGGTGTCGATCCTGAGCTCACCGTTGAGCACATCGAGCGCATCACGCAGCTGATCATTGATATCTGCGGTGGCGAGCCGGGTCCGATTGATGATCAGCGGGTCAACGTGCCTTCGGCTCAACCGGTCACCTTGCGGGTGGCACGTGCTGAAAAGGTCATCGGCATGGCCCTGGGACAGGAGCGCTGTGCGCTCGCGCTGCGTCGCCTGGGCCTTCCGGTCACCGAGGGTTCCGGTACCTTGACCGTGACGCCGCCTTCCTACCGCTTCGACCTCACCATCGAGGAAGACCTGATCGAGGAAGTGGCTCGCATGGTGGGTTACAACAACCTGCCGACCACCAAGCCGCTGGCTCCCATCGTGCCCAAGCTGCGTGCCGAGGCGCAACGCAGTTCCTTTGCCGTGCGTCGTCTGCTGGCCGGCCTGGGTTACCAGGAAACCATCAACTTCAGCTTCGTGGATGCCTCCTGGGAGCATGAGCTGGCAGCCAATCCCAACCCCATCAAGTTGTTGAACCCGATTGCCAGCCAGATGAGCGTCATGCGTTCGTCGTTGATCGGTTCGCTCTTGCAAGTCCTCAAGTTCAATGCCGACCGCAAGGCCTCTCGCGTGCGTGTGTTCGAATTGGGGCGTGTGTTCCTGCGCGATGCCTCTGTGACGGATTCGATCACCACCGTTTCCGGTTTCGACCAGCCCATGCGGGTGGCGGGTGTGGCCTGGGGCACGCATGCGTCTACCCAGTGGGGCATGCCCGAAAGAGCGGTTGATTTTTACGACATCAAGGGCGACGTCGAGGCCTTGCTGGCGCCGCTCAAGCCGGTCTTTGTTCCGGCCGAGCATCCCTCTTTGCACCCTGGTCGCACGGCTGCAGTGCAGCTGGATGGGCAGACCATTGGGCATGTCGGCGAATTGCATCCGCGCTGGCGTCAAAAATGGGGCTTCGCCTCTTCGCCTCTGGTCTTTGAGTTGGCTTTGGACCCTGTGTTGGCGCGCCGCGTCCCGGCCTTCGAGCCGGTCTCGCGCCTGCAGCCGGTCACCCGCGACGTCGCCGTGGTGCTGGGGGATCAGGTCACCTATGCCGCGGTGCAGGCGGCCATCCGTGCGGCGGATACTGGCGGCCTGCTGCGTGACGTGACCCTCTTCGACCTCTACCGCCCCAAGGTCCAGAAAGATGGCTCGGTTGTGCAGGGTGGCCTGGCTGCGGGTGAAAAGAGCCTGGCCATCCGCCTCACCTTGCATGGTGGTGAGAACACGCTCACGGACGAACAGATCGAAGTGGCCGTGCAGGCCGTGTTGCAGAAGCTGTCCGCCGATACGGGCGCCCGCCTGCGTGCTTGAGAGGATGCGAGACAACATGTCGACTCTTCCCGAGATCGAGTTCGCGGTCGATGACCTCGAAACGACGGCGCTGACCAAGGCTCAATTGGCGGACCTCTTGTTCGAGCAGATCGGCTTGAACAAGCGCGAGTCCAAAGACATGGTCGACGCGTTTTTTGACTTGGTCGCAGAGAGCCTGGTGTCGGGGGAGGATGTGAAGATTTCCGGTTTCGGCAATTTTCAGATCCGTACCAAGGCACCGCGCCCGGGGCGCAATCCCCGCACGGGAGAGGCCATTCCCATCGGGGCCCGCCGCGTTGTGACCTTCCATGCCAGCCACAAGCTCAAAGAGCAGATTCAAGGCTGAGGACTAAGCCACTCTTTTGCGAGAGACCTGCCTGTGCTGGCTGGCATTTGAGGCAGCTCTGCAGTAACCTAAAAGCTTTTCGTGTCGTCCGTCATCCACATGGCAAACCCATTGCCCCCCATTCCGGTCAAACGCTACTTCACCATCGGTGAGGTGGGCGAACTGTGCGGCGTCAAGCCACACGTCTTGCGGTATTGGGAGCAAGAGTTCACCCAGCTGCGGCCCATGAAGCGCCGCGGGAATCGCCGTTATTACCAGCACCACGAGGTGCTCATGATTCGGCGCATCCGAGACTTGCTGTATGACCAGGGCTTCACCATCGTCGGGGCGCGCAACAAGCTGCAAGAAGTGGGTGGTCTGGAGCAGGCCGTTGCTGACGTCGATGCACCGCAGGTGCAGCAAGCTCATGGGTCTGGCTCGGTGGCGCTGGCGGCCGCTGACGGTGCGCGCACTGCTGGCCAACTGCCTGCCGTGGGAGACCTGCAGGCTCTGCGCAAAGAATTATTTGAGATTTTCGAGCTTCTCGCCGAAAGCGCCTGAAAACCGCTATATAATTTAATTCTTGTCGGCGTGTAGCGCAGCCTGGTAGCGCACTTGCATGGGGTGCAAGGGGTCGCGAGTTCGAATCCCGCCACGCCGACCATTTTATTCCAGTGAAACAATGGGTCAGTTCTCAAAAGGAACTGACCCATTTTTTTTGGTGAATCGCTTGGGTTGTTTTTCGGGTCGCCTTGTTGGTGCCCCGAGCGCGTCAACAAGGCGGCCTGCCAACTAGTTCACTGATTGGTTTGAACCATGGCCCTGCGGCGGTCGGGTTTTGTTGAAACCACTCCCACCCCTCGTTATGATTCCGGTGACAGAATGTTACCCATCATTACACTTCGAGCCGAACTGCTGAAATCTCGGCTCGTTCGACACGATTGTGTGGTGGTTCTTTGGAATCACAAGAATCATGAACAACGCACTGCGTGAGATCTTCGCCAAACAGGGGCGCATGGCCCAGGCCCTGGATGGCTTGAGTGACGATGCCGATTTGTTTGCGGCTGGGCTGGACAGTCTGGCCATCGTCAACGTCATGCTGGCCGTCGAGGATCGTTTCGATGTCGAAATCCCCGATGAATACCTGAACCGTGCCACTTTCTCCAGCATTGCGGCTTTGGCCTCTGTTCTGCACAAGCTGCAGGCCGAGCAAGCCCCCACATGAGCACGTCCACCCCCCTTGCCCCGGTTGAAGCCCTTCCGGGCGTGAACCCCTGTCGTGACGATTGGTCCGCCCGCGCCGCGGTGATTGCCGAAGTGGCGGCACGCCATGCCCAGGAGGTTGATCGTGAGGGGCGTTTCCCCGCCGAGGCCGTGCAGGCCATGCGTGATTCCGGTCTGCTGGCGGCGTGGGTGCCTCAGTCGCTGGGAGGGCCAGGGCTGAGCCTGCGCCAGATCGCGGCCATGTGTGCCCAGATCGGTGGTGCTTGCGGTGCCAGCGGAATGATCTTTGCCATGCACCAGATCAAGCTGTCCTCGATCGTGCACCACGCTGGCTCCTCTCCTTGGTACCAGGCCCTGCAAAAGCGAGTGGTCGCCGAGGCCTTGCTGCTGGGTTCGGTGACCTCCGAGGTGGGCGTGGGTGGCGATATCCGCCGCTCGTTGACCCATGTGGTCCGGGACGGGGATCGGTTCAAGCTCGACAAACATGGCTCGGTGGTCTCGTACGGCGCCTATGCCGATGCCTTGTTGATCACGGCGCGCGCCGACGAGCAGGCCCCGCCCAATGGCCAGGTCATGGTCACCGTGCTGAAGGACCAGTACCAGTTGGAAAAGACAGGTGGCTGGGATGCCATGGGCATGCGTGGCACCTGCAGCGATGCGTTCATGATCCGCTCCGAAGGGGCTTGTGAGCAGATCTTCGAGGCTCCCTTTGCCGAAATCATTGCCAACACCATGCTGCCGGTTTCGCACATTTTGTGGTCCAGCGTGTGGTTTGGCATCGCCCACAGTGCCTTGCTGCGCGCCCGGACCCATCTGCGCTCGGTGATGAAGCAGTCGGGCGGTCAATTGCCGGCGGCAGCCACGCGCCTGCCCGATCTGGTGGCCCGGGTGCAGGTGCTGCATGCACGTCTGCTGTCGGCTGCCACCCGCTTCGAGGCCGCCATGGCCGCGGGGCAGGGGGCCTTGCCCATGTCGCTGACGACCGATCTGACCTTGCTCAAGAGCACCATGTCCGAAGGCTGTCTTGCGGTGGTGCAGGAGGCACTCACCACGGTCGGCTTTGCTGCCTACAAGACCGAAGGTGCGGCCAGCCTGGGCCGCCACCTGCGTGATCTGCACTCCGCACCGTTGATGATCAACAACGCACGTTTGATTGAAACCATGAGCAGCTTCCTGCTGATGGATCCCCTGCAATTCGGATTGGCCTGACATGAGCGACGCCCTGGATACGAGCCCTACTTTTCTTGAGCAGTTGATTGCCGCAGGCCACCTGATTCCCATGGGGGTCGATGGCCTGTATGGCAAAAGCGGGGTGTTCGAGGACATCCTCGACAAGCTGGACCGCCTGATCACCCGCTATGGTGCCGATCAGAAGGCCGAGGTGATGCGTTTTCCGCCTGCCATCTCGCAGCAGACCTTTGAAGAGAGCGAATACCTCAAGACCTTTCCCCACTTCGCTGGCACGGTGCATTGCTTTTGCGGCGATGAGAGCGAGCACCGCCGCATCCTTGAATGCGTGGCTGAAGGCAAGGACTGGACCGAAGGCCAGAAGGCCTCTGGCGTGGTGCTGACGCCGGCTGCCTGCTACCCTTCCTACCCGGTGGTAGCACGCCGAGGGCCGGTTGGCCCCGATGGCGTGACCTTGGACCTGCTGTCGTACTGCTTCCGGCACGAGCCCTCGCTGGAGCCCACGCGGCTGCAGCTTTTCCGCATGCGTGAGTACGTGCGCGTCGGCACGCCCGACCAGGTGCTGGCCTTCCGCGCCCACTGGCTGGAGGCGGGCGAAAAGCTCATGCGTTCCCTGGCCCTGCCCTTGACCATCGATGTGGCGAACGATCCCTTCTTTGGTCGCGCCGGTCGTGTGCTGGCTGCAAGCCAGCGGCAGCAGAAGCTCAAATTTGAATTGCTGGTGCCCGTCAACAGCGAAGAGAACCCGACCGCCTGCCTGAGCTTCAACTACCACATGGACCATTTCGGTTTGATCTGGAAGTTGCGTACCCCGGGCGACGAGGTCGCCCACACGGCCTGCGTCGGCTTCGGCATGGAGCGCATCACCCTGGCCCTGTTCCGCCACCATGGCTTTGACCCCAAGGCCTGGCCGGCTGATGTGCAGGCGGCGCTGGGAGGGTTCTGATGCTGGGCGAGGCTCTTGCGCTGCCGGCCTACAGCCCGCACGCGGTGCACGCTGCCGAGCGCCACTGGCCGCAGTCCAACTGCAGCCTGGACCTGTGGATCACCTACCTCAACCACCTTGGCCTGGCCCCTGAAGCCCTGATGGGGGCGCTGGTCCAGCTGGACTACGAGGGTGATCAGTTCACCTTCTGCAAGTTCGAGCCCGCTGACCTCGCCAGCATGCACGGCCTGGTGCTGCGCGAGTTGGCGATGTTTGATCGCTTGCAGGGCCATGTGGCAGCCCAGGTCGCGCGCGGGCATCTGGTGCTGGTGGAACTGGACGGCTTTCACATGCCCGACACCCGCAGTACCTCCTACAAGAGGGAGCACAGCAAGACCACCATCGGCATCGAATTCATCGACCCTGACAAGCAGTTGCTCGGCTACTTCCACAACGCAGGCCGCTATGTGCTGCAGGGCGAGGATTACCGCGCGCTGTTTGCCATCGACTCGGTGGATCGACAGGCCACCGGCGCCTTGCTGCCCTACACCGAAGTGTTGCAGCGCAAGCGCTCCCCCTTGCAAGGTGAGGCCCTGCGAACCGCCGCACGGGCTGCCTTGCAACAGCACCTGCTGTTGGCGCCGGTGGTCAATCCGTTTCTCGCCTATCAGCAGCAGTACGAGGCCGATCTGGCCCGGGTGATCGATCGCGGCAACGAGTATTTCCACCTCTATGCCTTCAACCACTTCCGCCAATTCGGTGCCGTGTTCGGCCTACTGGATCACTATTTGCGCTGGCTTGGAGATGGGGCACTGCTGCCGCTGGCAGCGCACTGCGATCACATCGCGGCCCAGGCCAAACTGATGCAGTTTCGCGTCGTGCGCGCCGTCGCGAGGCGCAAGCCCGATGATTCGGGCCGCATCCTGAGCGATGTCGCCGAACGCTGGGACGCCGTCATTGGCGGCTTGCGTCAGCATCTGGGCTGAGATTTCATGGTGGGTCCCTCCTGGCAACTGCTGGAAACCCCTGGCGGTCAGTTCGATCACCCCGATCAACTGCCCCAGGCCGATGGCACCTGGTTGGCTGCACCTGTGCCCGGCACGGCCTGCGAGGCGCTTTCGCAAGCGGGTCGCCTCGATCTGCTGGCGCCGCGCTCGCTGATGGGGCAGGACGTCTGGTACCGATCTGGCTGGAACCTGCCCGCTGCAGCCACGCTGCACTTCGACGGTCTGGCCGGGGTGGTCGATGTCTGGCTGGACGGGCAGTTGCTGTGCACGCACCGTCACATGTACCTGCCCCTGAGTGTGGCCTTGCCGGCAGGATGCTCCACCCTCGTTCTGTGTTTCAAGGCTTTGGCACAGGGGGCCCTCAAGCGTCAGGGCCGGGCCCGCTGGCGCCCCCGCATGATCCAGCCCCCCGGCCTGCGCGACCTGCGCCAGACCGTGCTGGGGCACATGGTGGGCTGGTGCCCGGAGTGGACGCCCATCGGCCCCTTTGGTGAGATCCGGTTGACCTCGCCTTCCGACGTCGAGCCGGTGAAGATCCACGCCATGCGTGCCGATTGGACCGGGCAGGGCGCTTGGCTGCAACTGGGTTTGCAGGGGGCGCCCTTGTCCGAGAGCGCTCAGGTCCGTTGTGCCGGCACCAGTCTGCCCCTGCTGCGGCGCGATGACGGGCTTTGGTGGGCGGAGGGGGCGCTACCGCAGGCCCAGGCCTGGACGCCGCACACCCATGGTCAGCCTGTGCTGCACGAATTGTGGCTGGACGCTGGCCCACAGCCGACCCTGCTGACCCGGGTCGGTTTTCGACGCATCGAACTGGATCAGCAACAGGGCGCGTTTCGCCTGCTGCTCAATGGCCTGCCCGTGTTTTGCCGTGGCGTGTGTTGGACGCCCCCTGATCTGCTGCGCCTGCGCAGCCAGCCCGAGGTGTACCGTGCGCTGGCGCGTGAACTGGTCAGCGCGGGCATGAACATGGTCCGCGTGAGCGGCACCATGCTGTATGAGGAAGCCGCTTTCTTTGCCGCGTGCGATGAAGCCGGTCTGCTGGTCTGGCACGATTTCATGCTGGCCAATTTTGACTACCCCGCGCGCGATGCCGGCTTTCTGGCCGAACTGGACGCCGAGGCGCGGCATTTCCTGGGCCGCACCTTGTGCCACCCCTGCGTGGCTGTGCTGTGTGGCGGCAGCGAGGTGCGCCAGCAGGCCGAGATGCTGGGCGTCGACTGGCCCGAAGACGATCCGATTTTTCAGGGACTGCTGGCCAAGGCCTGTGCCGATGCCCGGCCCGATGTGCCTTATGTGCCCAACACGCCCTGGGGTGGGCAGCCCAGCTTCTCGACCGATCAGGGGGTGTGCCATTACTACGGCGTGGGGGCCTACCAGCGAGGGCTGGACGATGCCCGCCGCGCGCAGGTGCGCTTCGCCAGCGAGTGCATGGCCCTCGCCCACGTGCCGGCCGAGGCCGATCTGGCCCCCGCACTCGCCCAGCAACCCATGGGCTTGCTCTGGAAGCTGGGCACCCCGCGCGACGCCGCTGCCTCGTGGGATTTCGATGATGTGCGCGAGCACTACCTGCAGCTGCTGTATGGGGTGGACCCGGGCCGCTTGCGGCGCGAAGACCCGGCTCGCTACCTGGATCTGGGGCGGGCTGTCTCCTGCGATCTGGCCGAGCACCTGTATTCGGAGTGGCGCCGCCCGGATTCCGGCTGCGCCGGGGCGCTGGTCTGGCAATTGCGGGACCTGCGTGAGGGTGCCGGGTGGGGGCTGCTGGATCATCAGGCCCGCCCCAAGCCCGTGTGGCATGCCTTGACGCGGGTGCTGCAACCCGTGCAGGTCCTGATCACCGACGAAGGCTTGAACGGCCTGGGTCTGCACGTGATCAACGAACGGCCGCAGGCGCTGAAGGCGGTGCTCTGCCTTCAGGTGCTACGAGATGGCCAGCGTGTGGTGATCGACGGTCAGCAGGTGCTGGAGCTGCCTGCCCATGGGGCCGTCACGCTGAGTAGCGCGGATCTGCTCGGGCGGTTCTTCGACATCAGCTATGCCTATCGTTTTGGGCCGCCGGCCCATGATGTGAGTGTGGCTGTCCTCCGCGATGCACTCACGAACCAAGTGTTGGGCTGGGCCTGCCATCTGCCGCAGCGGGCGCTGCCAGCTGCCGATTTGGGCCTCAGCACCCGCCTCGAGTGGCGCGACGGGGCCTGGCAGTTGGGCATCACTGCGCAGCGCTTTGCCCAACATCTTCATTTTGTCAGCCATAGCCACCAGCCCTCGGACGATTGGTTTCATCTGCCGCCGGGCATTGAAAAGTGGCTGAGCCTGCGCCCCAGCGAGGCCTCTGCTCTGGAGCCCGCGCTGGCCGGAGGTTCCCTGGCTGCGCTCAATGGCCTGACGGCGCCATGGGTACGCCTGGCCCCGCCGCAGGCCTGAGTGCATCGTTCAACGCGTGTTCATGAAATCTGTCGTTTTCTCCGGCTGCCACGCGCAGCTTCACACACCCGCCGATGGCGTGTTTCGCCATCTTGTGGTTCTGTGCAATGCCTTCGGTGGTGAGGGCTTGTATGCCCACCGCGCGCTCTGTGTGCTGGCCGAGGACATGGCGACGGCCGGCATGGCGGCCTTGCACCTGGACTACCCTGGCCTGGGCGACAGTGTCGATCTGCCGCCCGGCGTGGATGCCACCCAGGAATGGTTGGCCGGCGTACGTGCGGCATTGGCCTGGGCGCGCCGTCATTTCCCAGGGGTTGCGCTGAGTCTGTGCGGGCATCGCCTGGGTGCTTTGCTGGCTGCCGAAGTGGCCAGCACTGAGCCCGATGTGCAGGCCTTGCTGCTGCTGTCACCTCCACAGTCAGGCCGGCATCTGGTGCGCGAACTGCAACTGACCGCCCTGCCGGCGCCGCAGGGGGATGGCTTCTATCTTTACGGCTGGTGGCTTGCCAATTCCACCCTGGCGGGTCTTCAGGCGCTCGACCTCGGTTGCTTGTCCCGGCGTCCATCGCTCGCGGTGCAGGTGCTGACCGAGGCGGGGGTCCGTGGTTTGGTCAAGTTGGGGCAGGCCCATGTTCAGGCGGGGGGCGCTGAATTCGATGTGCACGAGATGCCTGATCTGGCGGGGCTGCGGGCCGAGCCACATCTGGTCGAGGCCGCAGAGGCCGCCTTTGCCTGCGGTGTTCAGTGGCTGGCGCTGAGAGGCGCGAGTGGGGCAGGCGTTGGCTCATTGCATGCGCCTGCCTTGCCCTTGGCAAGCGATCTGCATTTACCTCAAGGGCTGGAGAGCGGGTGCCGCTTCGGGCCGGGTGGGGCCTATTTCGGCATTGTCTGTCGGCCCCATGAGGTGCAGCCGGACCCACGCTGTGTGCTGATTCTGAACACTGGCGGTAATCCCCGTTCCGGCCACCATCGTCTCAGTGTGGCCCTGGCCCGCGCCTTGGCCGCGGTCGGCGTCGCGTCCTTGCGCGTGGACGCCACCGGCATTGGTGATGCCCTGCCTGCGGTGCGGGGGCGCAGTCTGGCTCTCTACAGCGCGGCCTCTCTGGTGGATGTCAGTCATGCGCTGAACTGGCTCGAGGGGCAGGGCTGGGTGCACCCGGTTGTCTTCGGTATCTGCTCGGGTGGCTACCTGGGCTTGCATGCGGCGGCTCGGGAAACCCGCATGGGGGGCCTGGTGATGGTGAATCCTCAGAGCTTTCTGTGGGATGGACCGGTCTTTGGCAGCGAACCGTCTGTTGATGGCGGAGCGCCTGCGGAGGTTGAAATCCAGCAATTGAGCCACTACCGGCGTGTCCTGTTCTCAGGGGATTTTTGGCAGCGTTTGTTGCGGGCTGAAGTGGCTGTGGCCGGAGTCCTGCGACAAGTCAGTCGAGCCTTGTGGTTCCGCTTTACCGCGGCCTTGCAGGCTCACCTGCCGGCCGGCTGGGTGCTGGCACCGCGTGCGGCCAAGGTCCAGGCACTTTTCTCCGGTTTGGCAAAGAGGCGCATGCCATTGCTGCTGGTGTACGCCGACACCGACCCGGGTCTGAATGAGTTACAGGCCTGCTTTGGTCCATGCGGTCGCCGCCTGCTGACGTATCCGGGCACCGGTGTGCAACTGGTGCGGGGGGCGGATCACACGTTCACCGGTCCAGCTGATTCGGAGAACCTGATTCAAATCGTCAGGCAATTCGTATCATCCAGCTCGACCTGAAATACTTTTATTGCTGAATTCGTAACATTTGGCAAGGGTTGCTTGCGGTGCGCGCAGCCCTGTTGAAGGCTTCCGAAGTCAAGTGCGATATATTTCGCGTCAACGGCCGGCAATCGCAGTCAGTGAGCATCTCCGGCGGGTTGTTCCGTCCTGGGTCACTGACTCGAAAGCAAGATGGCCGCCCTTGGTTTAGGGGGCATCCCCCTTGCCGAGAGGTCATTCAGTGGCACAATCGCGTCCGCAAAAGGCCCTTCCCCAGCCACTGTCGCATCCGCCAATCGGTTCAGCCGTGTCGCGGAAGGTTTATCAACCAGCTAATGCTTCCCTGAGGGGAGCGGAGGTCCGCGGAATATGAGCGATTCTTCGTCCGTCTATCAAGCCTACCAAGGCAACACCTATCTCTTCGGGGGCAACGCGCCCTATGTCGAAGAGATGTACGAAAACTACCTGGCCAACCCCGGCAGCGTGCCTGACACCTGGCGCGACTACTTCGACGCCCTGCAGCACGTGCCCGCCGTCGACGGCAGCAACGCCCGTGACGTGCCCCACCTGCCTGTCATCAACGCCTTCGCCGAGCGCGCCAAGTCGGGCCAGACCAAAGTGGTCGTGGCCAGTGCCGACGCCGAAATGGGCCGCAAGCGCACCGCCGTCCAACAGCTGATCGCCGCTTACCGCAACGTCGGCGCCCGCTGGGCCGATCTGGATCCGCTCAAGCGCACCGAGCGTGCTCCCATCCCCCAACTCGAACTCTCCTACTACGGCTTCACCGATGCCGATCAGGAGACGGTGTTCAACATCAGCAACACCTTCTTCGGCAAGGACACCATGTCCCTGCGCGAACTGCACAACGCCCTGCGTGAAACCTACTGCGGCACCATCGGCGCCGAGTACATGCACACCACCGACCAGGACCAGAAGGCCTGGTGGCAGAAGAAGCTGGAAAGCATCCGCAGCAAGCCGAATTTCGGCGGCGACAAGAAAAAGCACATCCTCGACCGCCTGACCGCAGCCGAAGGCCTGGAGCGCTACCTGCACACCAAGTACGTGGGCCAGAAGCGCTTCTCGCTCGAAGGCGGTGAAAGCTTCATCGCCGCCATGGACGAACTGATCCAGTCGGCCGGTGCCAAGGGCGTGCAGGAAATCGTGATCGGCATGGCCCACCGTGGCCGTCTGAACGTGCTGGTCAACACCCTGGGCAAGATGCCCAAGGACCTGTTTGCCGAATTCGATCACACCGCACCGGAAGACCTGCCGGCGGGTGACGTGAAGTACCACCAGGGCTTCAGCTCGGACGTGACCACCCCTGGCGGCCCGGTCCACCTCTCGCTGGCCTTCAACCCCTCCCACCTGGAAATCGTGAACCCGGTGGTCGAAGGTTCGGTGCGTGCCCGCATGGACCGTCGCGACGATCCGCATGGCAACCAGGTGCTGCCGGTGCTGGTGCACGGTGACGCCGCTTTCGGTGGCCAAGGTGTCAACCAGGAAACCCTGGCCCTGGCCCAGACCCGTGGTTACACCACGGGCGGCACGGTGCACATCATCATCAACAACCAGATCGGCTTCACCACCAGCGATCCGCGCGACATGCGCTCCAGCGCCTATTGCACCGACATCGTCAAGATGGTCGAGGCTCCGGTGCTGCACGTGAACGGTGACGATCCTGAAGCCGTGGTGCTGTGCATGCAACTCGCCCTCGAGTTCCGCATGACCTTCCGCCAGGACGTGGTGGTCGACATCACCTGCTTCCGCAAGCTGGGCCACAACGAGCAGGACACCCCCAGCCTGACCCAGCCGCTGATGTACAAGAAGATCGCGGCCCACCCTGGCACCCGCCGCCTGTACGCCGACAAGCTGGCCACCCAAGGCCTGGGCGCCACGCTGGGCGACGACATGGTGAAGGAATACCGTGCCGCCATGGACGCTGGCCGCCACACCGTCGATCCGGTCCTGACCAACTTCAAGAGCAAGTTTGCCGTCGACTGGAGCCCTTACCTGGGCAAGAAGTGGACTGACGCGGGTGACACCGCCATCCCGGCTGCCGAATGGCACCGTCTGGCCACCAAGATCACCACCATCCCGGCCAGCGTCACCCCGCACCAGCTGGTGAAGAAGGTGTACGACGACCGCGCAGCCATGGGCCGTGGTGACATCCCGGTGGACTGGGGCATGGGCGAGCACATGGCTTTCGCTTCGCTGGTGGCCAGCGGCTACCCGGTGCGTCTGTCGGGCGAAGACTGCGGTCGCGGTACCTTCACCCACCGCCACGCCGTGATTCACGACCAAAGCCGTGAAAAGTGGGACACCGGTACTTACGTGCCGCTGCAGAACGTGGCCGAGAACCAGGCCCCGTTCGTGGTGATCGACTCCATCCTGTCCGAAGAAGCGGTGCTGGGCTTTGAATACGGCTATGCCTCGAACGACCCCAACACCCTGGTGATCTGGGAAGCCCAGTTCGGCGACTTCGCCAACGGCGCCCAGGTGGTGATCGACCAGTTCATCGCCTCCGGTGAAGTGAAGTGGGGCCGCGTCAACGGCATCACCCTGATGCTGCCGCACGGCTACGAAGGCCAGGGCCCTGAGCACAGCTCGGCTCGCCTGGAGCGCTTCATGCAGTTGTCGGCCGACACCAACATGCAAGTGGTGCAGCCGACCACCGCCAGCCAGATCTTCCACCTGCTGCGTCGTCAGATGGTGCGCAACCTGCGCAAGCCGCTGGTGATCATGACGCCCAAGTCGCTGCTGCGTAACAAGGACGCCACCTCGCCGCTGATCGAGTTCACCAAGGGCAGCTTCCAGACCGTCATCGGCGAGCACAAGGAAGACGTGCTCAAGAAGGCCGACAAGGTCAAGCGCGTCATCGCCTGCTCGGGCAAGGTTTACTACGACCTGGCCAAGAAGCGCGAAGAGAAGGGCGCCGACGATGTGGCCATCATCCGCGTCGAACAGCTCTACCCCTTCCCGCACAAGGTGTTCGCGGCCGAACTGAAGAAGTTCCCCAACGCCACCGACATCGTGTGGTGCCAGGACGAGCCGCAAAACCAGGGCGCCTGGTTCTTTGTGCAGCACTACATCCACGAGAACATGCTCGACGGTCAGAAGCTGGGTTACTCCGGTCGTGCGGCTTCGGCCTCGCCGGCTGTGGGCTACTCCCACCTGCACCAGGAACAGCAGAAGGCCCTCGTGGATGGCGCCTTCAGCAAGCTCAAGGGTTTCGTGCTGACCAAGTAAATGCAAGAAGGGGGCTGCAAAAGCCCCCGTCGAACCAGAACAAGATACCGAAAGAATTGATATGGCAATCGTAGAAGTCAAAGTCCCCCAGTTGTCTGAATCCGTGGCCGAAGCCACCATGCTGACGTGGAAGAAGAAGGCCGGCGAAGCCGTGGCCGTGGACGAAATCCTGATTGAAATCGAAACCGACAAGGTGGTGCTCGAAGTGCCGGCTCCGGCTGGCGGCGTGCTGGCTGAAATCGTGCAAGGCGATGGCGCCACCGTGGTGGCCGATCAACTGATCGCCCGCATCGACACCGAAGGCAAGGCAGGCGCCGCCGCTCCGGCCGCTGCCGCTGCACCGGCTGCGGCCCCCGCTGCCGCCGCCGCCTCGACCTCCAAGGCCGATGTGGCCATGCCCGCTGCCGCCAAGCTGCTGGCCGACAACGGGCTGGCCGTGGGTGCCGTGACCGGTACGGGCAAGGACGGCCGCGTCACCAAGGGTGATGTGCTGGGTGCTGTGGCCGCCGGCGTCAAGCCCGCTGCTGCTCCGTCCGCCATCCCGACCGGTGCGCCCACCAAGTCGCTGCCGCAAGTGGCCGCGCCTGCCGCCCCGAGCCTGGGCGATCGTCCGGAGCAGCGTGTGCCCATGAGCCGTCTGCGTGCCCGCGTGGCCGAACGTCTGCTGCAATCGCAGTCGACCAACGCCATCCTGACCACCTTCAACGAAGTCAACATGGCCCCGGTCATGGACATGCGCAAGAAGTTCCAGGACGCCTTCACCAAAGAGCATGGCGTGAAGATCGGCTTCATGAGCTTCTTCGTCAAGGCGGCCGTGCACGCCCTGAAGAAGTACCCGGTGCTGAACGCCTCGGTCGATGGCAATGACATCGTCTACCACGGCTACTTCGACATCGGCATTGCCGTGGGCTCGCCCCGCGGCCTGGTGGTGCCCATCCTGCGCAACGCCGACCAGATGAGCTTTGCCGACATCGAAAAGAAGATCGCTGAATTCGGCCAGAAGGCCAAGGACGGCAAGCTGGGCATTGAAGAAATGACCGGCGGTACCTTCTCGATCTCCAACGGTGGCACCTTCGGCTCCATGCTGTCGACCCCCATCATCAACCCGCCGCAGTCGGCCATCCTGGGCGTGCACGCCACCAAGGACCGCGCCGTGGTCGAGAACGGCCAAGTCGTGGTTCGCCCGATCAACTACCTGGCCATGTCCTATGACCACCGCATCATCGACGGCCGCGAAGCCGTGCTGGGCTTGGTGGCCATGAAGGAAGCGCTGGAAGATCCGTCGCGCCTGCTGTTCGACATCTAAGCCAACAACACCCTCCTCACCAGCGCGTCCCATGAAACTGGCCTGCCGAGCATCGTCTGATGGCCGCGGAGCAGGCCAGGCCAGAGATGCCGTGGAGCGGGCTTTGCCCGGCCACCGGCATCGTCCCCTTGGGGGGATGGTGCCGCAGGCGACTCAGGGGGGAGGATTCCAACCCACCGGGTGCAAAGCGGACACAGCGCGCACCCTGGTGGGTTTTGTTCCAACTGATTCAAGAGATTTCACATGAGCAAACAATTTGATGTCGTCGTGATCGGCGGCGGCCCCGGTGGCTACATCGCCGCCATCCGTGCAGCCCAACTGGGTTTCCAAGTGGCCTGTATCGACGAATGGAAGAACGACAAGGGCGGCCCGGCTCCTGGCGGTACCTGCACCAACGTCGGTTGCATCCCCTCCAAGGCCCTGCTGCAATCGTCCGAGCATTTCGACCACGCCACGCACCACTTTGCCGACCACGGCATCTCGGTGTCGGACGTCAAGATGGACGTGGCCAAGATGATTGCCCGCAAGGACACCGTTGTGAAGCAGAACAACGACGGCATCCTGTACCTGTTCAAGAAGAACAAGGTCAGCTTCTTCCACGGCCGTGGCTCCTTCGTGAAGGCGGCCGAAGGCGGCTACGAGATCAAGGTGGCTGGCGCCGCCGAAGAGTCCATCACCGGCAAGCACATCATCATCGCCACCGGCTCGAACGCCCGTGCGCTGCCCGGCACGCCCTTTGACGAAGTCAATGTGCTGTCCAACGACGGCGCGCTGCGTCTGGGCGCCGTGCCCAAGAAGCTGGGCCTGATCGGCTCGGGCGTGATCGGTCTCGAAATGGGTTCCGTTTGGCGTCGCCTGGGTGCTGAAGTCACCATCCTCGAAGGCCTGCCGACCTTCCTGGGCGCCGTGGACGAGCAGATCGCCAAGGAAGCCAAGAAGGCTTTCGACAAGCAAGGCCTGAAGATCGAACTCGGCGTCAAGGTCGGTGAGATCAAGAACGGCAAGAAGGGCGTGAGCGTCGCCTACACCAACGCCAAGGGCGAGGCCGTGGACCTGGAAGTGGACAAGCTGATCATCTCGATCGGCCGCGTGCCCAACACCATCGGCCTGAACACCGAAGCCGTCGGCCTGCAACTCGACGAACGCGGCGCCATCGTGGTGAACGACGATTGCCAGACCAATCTGCCCAACGTCTGGGCGGTGGGTGACGTGGTGCGTGGCCCCATGCTGGCCCATAAGGCCGAGGAAGAAGGCGTTGCCGTGGCCGAGCGCATTGCTGGCCAACACGGTCACGTCAACTTCGGCACCATCCCCTGGGTGATCTACACCAGCCCCGAAATCGCCTGGGTGGGCCAGACCGAGCAGCAGCTCAAGGCCAGCGGCCGCGCCTACAAGGCCGGTACCTTCCCCTTCCTGGCCAACGGCCGTGCACGCGCCCTGGGCGACACCACCGGCATGGTGAAGTTCCTGGCCGATGCCACCACCGATGAGATCCTGGGCGTTCACATCGTGGGCCCGATGGCCAGCGAACTGATCTCCGAAGCCGTCGTGGCCATGGAGTTCAAGGCCAGCGCCGAAGACATCGCGCGCATCTGCCACGCACACCCTTCGCTGTCCGAAGCCACCAAGGAAGCTGCCTTGGCCGTGGACAAGCGCACGCTGAACTTCTGATCAGCCACGCATGTCGGGATCTGATGCCGTTCGCTTGGCCTACGAGGCCGAGATCAAGGCGCGGGGGTTCAGCAGTGACCCCGCGCAGCTTCGCGCTGTCGAGGCCTTGCAGCGCTGTGCCAATGACTGGGCAGCCTACAAGGAAAAGCGCTCCAACTCGTTCAAGAAGCTGATCAATCGGCCTGAGATCCCGCGTGGCGTGTACATGTACGGCGGGGTGGGGCGGGGCAAGAGCTTTCTGATGGATTGCTTCTTCAACTCGGTGCCCATCCGCCGCAAGGTGCGGCTGCACTTCCACGAGTTCATGCGCGAGGTGCACCGCGAGATGACGGTGCTGCAAGGCACCGTCAACCCGCTTGATGTGCTGGGCGCCAAGATTGCCAAGCGCTACAAGCTCATCTGCTTCGATGAGTTCCATGTGGCCGACATCACCGATGCGATGATTCTTCACCGCTTGCTGGTGTCCCTTTTCGACAACGGGGTGGGCTTTGTCACCACCTCCAATTTCAAGCCGGACGATCTGTACCCCGATGGCTTGCACCGTGACCGCATCCTGCCGGCCATTGCCTTGCTCAACGAGCGCATGGACGTGCTGAACGTGGACAACGGGACCGATTACCGCCGGCGCACGCTCGAGCAGGTGCGGGCCTACATCACCCCGCTGGGGGCCGATGCCGATGCCGAGATGCGCGACAGCTTTGCCCGTCTGGCCGAGACCCAGGACGAAGACCCGGTGATGCGCATCGAGTCGCGCGAGATCCATGCCCTGCGCAAGGCCGGCGGCGTGGTCTGGTTCGACTTCAAAACCCTGTGTGGTGGCCCGCGCTCGCAGAATGACTACCTGGAGATCGCCACCCAGTTCCACACCGTGCTGCTCAGTGGTGTGCCGCACATGCCAGTCAGCCGGGCCTCAGAGGCGCGGCGTTTCACCTGGCTGGTCGACGTGCTGTACGACCGCCGGGTCAAGCTGATCCTGTCGGCGGCCGTGCCACCCGAAGAGCTCTACACCGAGGGCCCGATGGCGCATGAGTTCCCGCGCACCGTCTCGCGTCTCAACGAGATGCAGTCGGCCGAGTTCCTGGCGCTGGAGCGCCGCCTGGTCGACACGAGCCTCACATGATGTCCGCATCACGCCTGAACGGGCTGCTTCTGTCGGTCATGCTCTGTCTGGCGGGCCCGGTGCTGGCCGTCGAGCCGCTCCTCGACGGGCCTGCACCAGCACAGGCAACACCTTCTTTCACCGAGGTCGAGCGTGCGCGCATCGAGCGTGAGCGTTCTGCCGAGATGCTGCGCCAGCAGCAGGTGGAAAGTGCCTGCTACCAGCGTTTCGCGGTCAATGACTGTCTGCTGGAGAGCCGGGTCAAGCACCGGGAGGTGATGGCCGATCTCAAGCGCCAGGAGATCACCCTCAATGACCGGGAGCGCCGCCTGCGCTCCAGCGAGCAGTTGCGCCGCATCGAAGACAAGGTGTCTTCGCCCGAGCGCGACATCGACTTGATGAACCGCCAGCAGCAAGGGGTTCAGAAAAACACCGACGCGGCCAACACCGCGGCCCAGAAGGCAGCCGATGTGGCCAATCAGGCTCGCGAGCGGGCAGAGCGCCAAGCCGAGCAGCAGCGCAAGCAGCAGCAGGCCACTGAAAAAGCCGCTGAGCGTGCCAGCAAGGCCGCGCAAGCCTCTCAGGAGGCCCGCAGGTTTCAGGACAAGCAGCAGGATGCCGCCAGCCACCGCCAACAGGTGGAGCGCGACGCCAAGAACAGCCCCGGCCCGCGTGGCAAACCTCTGCCTGTGCCTGCTGAGGCCACTGGGGTGCCCGCCGTGCGGCCCTGAGGCCTGTTGCGGCCGAGGCCTGGCCCAGGCCTCGCTGACTTCAGCGTCGGATGGCGCCGGGTGTTCCGACCAGGGGCTCGATGCGCACCACCACCAGTGACAAGTTGTCGCCGCCGCCACGCGCGCGGCTGCGCGCCTTGTCGATCAGGAACTCGGTGGCCTCGCGCGGCGAAAGGCCGGCCAGGACCGAACCCAGCTCGGCGTTCGTGAAGTAGTGCCAGACCCCGTCGCTGCAGGCCATCAGCGAGTCCCCGGGTTTGACCTGATCGATCACGTGGTAGGCCATCGGCGGATCCGATTCTGTGCCCAGGCAGCCCAGCAGAATGTTGGACTGCGGGTGGTGGCTGGCCTCTTCCTCGGTCAGTTCGCCGCGGTCGACCAGGGCCTGCACATAGGAGTGGTCCATGGTGCGCTTGACCAGCCGGTCGCCATGGAAGTGGTAGATGCGCGAGTCACCTGCGTGGATCCAATGGCATTCCCCATTGGGCAGGATCAGGAATGCGGCCACCGTGCTGTGGGGTTCCTGCTCGGCCGAGATGGCGGTGAGCTTGATCACCAGATGGGCTTCCTTGAGCAACTGCTGCAGCAACTCATGCGGCGAATCGTTTTCTGGCGCGAAGCGCTCAAACAACTGGCGTGCGCTGAGCATCACCTGGTCAGACGCCTTGCGCCCACCGCTGCGGCCCCCCATGCCGTCGGCCACCACGGCCAGCACGCAGCCGTTCACGCGGGCATGGCTCAGCAAGACCACCTGGTCTTGCTGGTATTCGCGATCTCCCTTGTGAATGCCCGTGGAAGCGGTAAGTCGGTAACCTTGAGACATGATAGGGGCTTCAACCTGCAGGAGTTTCGCGCAAAGTGGTCACCTATTATCGTGTGAAGAAATGACAAGCGAATCGCAGCCGGATCTGTCTTTTTCAATAGGGCCCGGCTCAGGGTCGCCGCCCTGGGCGGCGCAGGTGGCCGATTGGCTGGGCCCAGGGGGGCTTCTGCAGCGCGCTGAGCCGGGTTTCAGGCCCCGTGCGGGGCAGATGCGTCTGGCCCAGGCGGTCGCGCAATGCGTGGCTGAAGGTGGCGTGCTGGTGGCCGAGGCCGGCACCGGTGTGGGCAAGACCTATGGCTACTTGCTGCCCGCTTTGCTCAGTGGGCGTCGCACCCTGATCGCCACGGCCACACGCAACTTGCAAGACCAGCTCTCCACGCGTGATCTGCCCAGGCTGTTGGACTTGCTGGGTGTGAACCGGCGAGTTGCCCCCTTGAAGGGCCGGGCCAGCTACCTCTGTACCCATCGCCTGGCCTCGGCGCGCCGCGATGGTCACTACCTGGGGGACGCAGAACTGCGACACTTGGCCCAGGTCGAACGCTGGGCCCATTCAACGCGCTCCGGCGATCTGGCCGAACTGCCCGAGCTGGACGAGACCTCTCCCTTGCTGCCCCTGATCACCTCGACCCGCGACAACTGCCTGGGTGCCCGGTGTGCCGGCTGGCAGGCGTGTCATGTCAACGAGGCCCGGCGGCGCGCCATGCTGGCTGATGTTGTGGTGATCAACCACCACCTGTTCTTTGCCGATCTGCAACTGCGTGAGTCGGGGGTGGCCGAGCTGCTGCCCTCGGTGCAGACCGTGGTCTTCGATGAGGCGCATCGCCTCAACGACATCGGGGTGCAGTTCATGGGGCGCCAGTTCAGTACCCGCCAATTGCGTGGGCTGGCCAGCGAACTGGTCAATGAAGGCATGCGTTGGGCCCGCGGCTTTCAGCCCTGGCCGGAGTTGGCTTCGCTGCTGGAGCAGCAGGCTCGGGCGTTGGACCAATGCCTGGGGCGGGATACGCCCCGTGCTGGGGTGCGTCTGCGTTGGCTGGGGGCCAGTCCCGAGGGTGTGGCGCCGGGGCTCTGGCAGCAGAACCAGCTTCAGTTGGCCGCCGTGTTGGCGCGGGTGCTCGAGGCACTCCAGGTGGTGGCAGAGACTGCGCCTGAGCTGCGTCGACTGGCTGAGCGCGTGGATGCCTTGCAGCAGAGTTGGGCCGGTTTCATGCGCCCCCCCTCCGGTAGGGTGGTGCGCTGGCTGGAGTTGGGGCGGCAGGCGCGCTGCATGGAAGCGCCGCTCAACATTGCGGAGGCCATTGCGCCTCTGATTGCGCAGGATACGCAGGCCGGTGTTCGGTCCTGGGTGTTCACCTCGGCCACCCTGGGGCTGGACGAGTCCCTCAGCTGGTTCACCGAGCCCGCTGGGTTGCAGGGGCACGCGACCGTGTTGCGGGTGGCCAGCCCATTTGACTACCGCCAACAGGCCTGCCTGCACGTGCCCGAGGGCCTGCCCGATGCGCAGGACCCGGACCACGCTTGTGCGCTGGCGCACTGGCTGGTCGAGCCCTTGCGCTGTCTGGGGGGGCGTACCTTGGTGCTGGCCACCTCATTGCGTGCGCTGGGTGAGTTGGCCCAGCAGTTGCAGCATTGGCTGGCGGGCTCGGGCATCGATGTGCTGGTGCAGGGGCAGGGCTCACGCAGGCGCCTGCTGGAGCGCTTTCGCCAGGGCGGTGGGGCGGGGCGCCCCTGCGTGCTGCTGGCCTCGGGGGCCTTCTGGGAGGGCGTGGATGTGCCTGGCGATGCCTTGCAGATGCTGGTCATCGACAAGCTGCCGTTTCCGGTGCCCGACGACCCGCTGGTACAGGCACGCAGCCAGGCCCTGCGCCAGGAGGGCCTGTCACCGTTCGAGGCCTATGTGCTGCCCGAGACCGCCATGGCCCTGAAGCAGGGCGCTGGCCGGCTGATCCGTTCAGAAACCGATCGGGGTGTGCTGGTGATCGCGGATGAACGCTTGCTGCAGCGCAGCTATGGGCCGCAACTGCTGGCGGCCTTGCCGGATATGCCCATCTTGCACGGGCAGCCCGCTTTGATGCAGGCGCTTGGCGCCCTGCGTCAGGCGGGCTGAGGGGCCGTTACCAGATCTTCCACCAGGGGCCGGTGGATTTCTTGAGCCCGCTGGATTGGCCGCCCAGGTAGGCGTTTTGCGGGTAGTTCTGAGCCAGCACGCGACGGGAGTCGTCACGCAGTTGGGGCATGCCCAGAGCGTCGTATGACTTGGCCAGGATGACCAGCGCTTCTTCGGTGGCAGGCACATCACGGTATTCGGTCACGGCCACCTGGGCGCGGTTGATTGCCGCCACGTAGGCACCGCGTGAGTAGTAATAACGGGCCACGTGCACCTCGTACTGGGCCAGCGAGTTCACGATGTACACCATGCGCTGACGTGCGTCGGGGGTGTAACGCGAGTCGGGGAAGCGGGTGCTCAATTCCTTGAAGGACTCGAAGGAATCCTTGGCCGCCTTCTGATCGCGCTCAGACAGATCCTGGTGGGTGAACGAGGCGAACAGCCCCAGGTTGTCATTGAAGTTCACGATGCCCTTCATGTAGAGGGCGTAGTCCATGCCGGGGCTGGCCGGGTGCAGGCGGATGAAACGGTCCAATGTGGCCAGGGCCTGGGCCTGTTCATTGGCCCGGTACTGGGCATAGGCCTTTTCCAGTTCGGCTTGCTGGGCCAGCGGTGTGCCGGCGGCGCGGCCTTCGAGCTTCTCGAACAGGGGCACGGCCTTGTCGTAGGCGCCCGAGCTCAGTTCATCCTTGGCTTCGCTGTAGAGGCGGTCGGGTGTCCAGTTGGCGGTCTTGTCGACATGGGTCGACGAGCACCCACCCAACAGCGCGGACAGACAGGCAACCAGCGCGAACGCGGGGACCACGGATAATTTGGCACGTAGCATCACTGGAAACCTCTTGAAGCAAAGCAAATTGATTATATCGGCGGCCCCCGAGCCTTCCTCTCTCGATGGCATCGGCAAGGACGCCATCGCCGAGTTGCTGGAAGAAGACGGGCTGGAGCGGGCGGACGGGGCTGAAGAGCCCGCCGAGGAACTGCGCCAGGGCGAAGTCCCTCTGGCCAGCCACGGGATGCGCCTGGACAAGGCTTTGACCGAGTTCGTCAGCGAGTTCTCGCGCAGCTACCTGCAGCAGCTCATTGACGAGGGGGCCGTGCGCCTCAATGGACAGCCCGTGAGCAAGGCCTCGCTGAAGGTCAAGGTCGGCGACCGGCTGGAGGTCTGCCTGCGGCCCACGCCGCAAAGCCAGGCCTTCAAGCCCGAGGCCATGGCGCTCGACATCGTGTTCGAGGACAAGGACCTCATGGTCTTGAACAAGCCGCCGGGTCTGGTGGTGCACCCGGCGCCAGGGCATTGGAGCGGTACCTTGCTCAACGGCCTGCTGGCCCACCATGCCGGGGCGGTGCTGCTGCCCCGCGCAGGCATCGTGCACCGGCTGGATCGTGACACCAGCGGCTTGATGGTGGTGGCCAAGACGCGCCAGACCATGGACCGGCTGGTGCAGTTGATTGCGGCGCGCGAGGTCAGTCGGCAGTACATGGCGCTGGCCCACAAGCCTTGGCAGGGCACCGCTCAGGTCACGGTCGAGGCCGCCATCGGCAGGGACCCGCGCAACCGCCTGCGCATGGCGGTGGTGGACCTGACGCACCAGTCGGGTAAGACGGCGCGCACCGACATCGAGCTGATGGGCAATGCCACGCAGGGTTGCTGGGTGCGTTGCAAGCTCCACACCGGCCGCACCCATCAGATCCGTGTGCACATGGCGCATCTGGGGCACCCTTTGCTGGCCGACGGCCTGTACGGTGGCGCGCCTGCTGCGGGCATGCAGCGCCAGGCCCTGCATGCCTGGCGGCTGGCCTTCGATCACCCGGTGAGTGGCGAACATCTGGCCTTCGAGACCGCGCTTCCAGCCGATCTGCAGGCGGCCTTGGCCGATTGGGGCCTGCGTTACAATCCGCCCATCGCACCCCTCTAGCCCTCGGCTCAGCGTCGGTGCCCGGACATCGGTCAGGGGCTCGCAGCCCTCCCCACTGCCCCTCCGAGACAGCCTTGTTGCCCCCGCCCCCGTGACGGCCTTCGCCCTCTCGGGCGCCTACCCCGGAATTTTTGAACATGAACACGACGGATGCCCGGCGTATCCTCGAAACAGCGTTGATCTGTTCGCATCAGCCTTTGTCGCTGCGCGACCTGCGCGCGCTGTTCGACGATGAGCTGGGCTCGGACACGCTCAAGACCCTGCTGATCGATCTGCAGGCCGAGTGGACCCACAAGGGCGTCGAGCTGGTGTGTGTGGCCTCGGGCTGGCGCTTCCAGAGCCGTCCCGACATGCGGTATTACCTGGATCGCCTGCACCCTGAAAAGCCCCCGCGCTACACCCGCGCCGCGCTTGAGACCCTGGCCATCATTGCGTACCGCCAACCCGTCACGCGGGGCGACATCGAGGACATCCGTGGTGTCACGGTCAACTCGCTGGTCATCAAACAGCTCGAGGACCGGGGTTGGGTGGAGGTCATTGGTCACCGTGAGACCGTCGGCCGTCCGGCCCTGTTTGCCACCACACGCCAGTTTCTCGATGACCTGGGCCTGGCCTCGCTGGATCAACTGCCCTCGCTGGACGACCCGGAGCGGCAGGAGCGCCTGCTGCAGGAGCTGCAAGCCGCGCCGGGGCTGGATGAGCCCGAGCTATCCCTTTCCGAGCCCGAACTGCCGTTTGAACTGAATCCTTTGACCACTGACTCGGTGGTCCCCTTTTCCCTCACCTCCGAGCCCCCGGGACTCGCAGGTGAATCTCCTACCGTCCCCGGGACAGGCCAAGCCCATGAATGATCAAGTGAATTCCCCGTCAGACCCGTCGGAGCCCCCTCAGACCGATGCCGTGCAGCCGACGGCTGAGGCACAGACCAAGCCCGATCGCAGTCGGCGTGGCCAGGCGGGTGCCCGGCCCGCAGCGGCCTCGCAGGCGCCTGCCATCCGCTTCGAAGATGTGGTTTCCGGTCAGTTCGATGCCGATGAAGAAGCGCCGGATCTGGTGCCTCTGAAGCGGGTTCTGGCCCCGCAGGTGGAAACCCCCAAGCTGCACAAGGTGCTGGCGCAAGCCGGACTGGGTTCCCGGCTCGAGATGGAGCAACTGATCCTGGAAGGGCGCATCTCCGTCAACAACGAGCCGGCCCACATCGGTCAGCGCGTGCAGTACGGCGATCAGGTGAAGGTCAATGGCAAGCCCATCCGCTACCGCATCGATCCGCCGCCAGCGCGCGTCATCGCTTACCACAAGCCCGTGGGCGAGGTGGTCACCCATGATGACCCGCAGAACCGCCCCACGGTGTTCCGCCGTCTGCCGCGCCTGCAGCAGGGCAAGTGGCAGTCCGTCGGCCGCCTCGATCTGAACACCGAAGGCCTGTTGTTGTTCACCAGCTCGGGCGAGTTGGCCAACCAGCTCATGCACCCGCGCTTCGGTCTGGAGCGCGAATACGCCGTTCGCGTGCTCGGTGCCTTGAGCAAGGAAGAGAAAGAGCGCCTGATCGCGGGCGTGAACCTCGACGACGGGCCGGCCCAGTTCGGCTCGATCGAAGACGGCGGCGGCGAAGGTTCCAACTGCTGGTACCGGGTCACCATCTCCGAAGGCCGCAACCGCGAGGTGCGTCGCCTGTTCGAGGCGGTGGGCCATGCCGTGAGCCGGCTGATCCGCATCCGCTATGGCGCCATGGTGCTACCGCGTGGCCTCAAGCGCGGGGCCTGGGTTGAGCTTGATGAGAGCGACATCCGCTCGCTCGTGCAGGCCGCTGGCGTGCGTGGTGAGGAGGGTGGGGCGCGCCGGGGCGAGGCTCCTGCGCCCCGTGGTCAGCGCGCTGGCAACAGCCCGCAGCGCCGTGCCGCCGGCCCTGGCCCGCGTGGCAACACCGATTTCAAGCGCGGTGGTGGCCCCCGCCAGCCTGATCCGTTGACGACCGGCGTGACGGCTGGCCGACCGCGGCCGGAGCGCGGCGACCGTGCCGCCCCAGGCGCACAACCCGATCCCATGAAGACCTCGGTGGGCTACATCGGTGCCGACAGCTTTTCGCGTGCCCGCCAGAACCGGCAGAGCAAGGGGGGGCCTCGCCGTGGCGGGCCTCCGGGTGGCACGGCTGGCGGTCCGGGCACGGCCGGCCGTGGCGGTCCGCGCGGTGGCCGCGGTCGTTGACCCTGGTCGCAGGAATGGCTGTCAAGGCACTGCCGCACAGCCGAGTTAGAATCCGAGGTTTTGCCAAGTGGCAAAAATTACAAAAACTCAGTTCAGGAATCAATCATGGCAATCGAACGCACTCTCTCCATCATCAAGCCTGACGCCGTCGCCAAGAACGTCATCGGCCAAATCCTGGCTCGCTTTGAAGCCGCTGGCCTGAAGATCGCTGCTTCGCGTCTGGTGCAACTGTCGCGCGCTGAAGCCGAGCAGTTCTACGCTGTGCACGCTGCACGCCCCTTCTTCAAGGATCTGGTGGAATTCATGATCTCCGGCCCGGTCCACGTTCAAGTTCTGGAAGGCGAAAACGCCATCCTGAAGAACCGCGAACTGATGGGCGCCACCGACCCGAAGAAGGCCGACGCCGGCACCATCCGTGCTGACTTCGCTGACAGCATCGACGCCAACGCCGTGCACGGTTCTGACGCCGCTGAAACTGCTGCCGTCGAAATCGCTTTCTTCTTCCCCAGCCTGAACATCTACGCTCGTTGATTTTTCGCGAGCCACGCATGCAATGACAGCCAATCTGCTTGATTTCGACCTCGAGGGGTTGGCTGCGTTCTGCGACCAGCTGGGTGAGAAGCGCTTTCGTGCCACCCAGCTGTTCCGCTGGATCCACCAGCGGGGCGAATCCGATTTCGACCAGATGACCGATCTGGCCAAGTCGCTTCGCGAAAAGCTCAAGGGACGTGCCCGTGTCGAGGGGCTTTCTGTCCTGAGCCGCCATGACTCCGCCGACGGCACCATCAAGTGGCTGTTCGATGTGGGCGATGGCAATGCCGTCGAGGCTGTATTCATTCCCGAAGACGATCGAGGTACGCTGTGCGTGTCGTCCCAGGCCGGTTGTGCCGTGGGTTGTCGTTTTTGTTCCACCGGTCATCAGGGCTTCAGCCGCAACCTCAGCACCGGCGAGATCGTCGCCCAGCTCTGGTTTGCCGAACACACCCTGCGCCGCCAGTTTCAAACCTCCGAGCGCGTCATCTCCAATGTGGTGATGATGGGCATGGGCGAGCCGCTGCAGAACTACGGCGCGCTGGTGCCGGCCTTGCGCACCATGCTGGACGACCACGGCTATGGCCTGTCGCGCCGGCGTGTCACGGTGTCCACCTCGGGCGTGGTGCCCATGATGGAGCGCCTGTCGCAAGATTGCGCAGTGGCCCTGGCCGTGTCCTTGCATGCGCCGAACGATCCGCTGCGCGACAACCTGGTGCCGCTCAACCGCAAGTACCCCATCGCCGAGTTGCTGGCGGCTTGCAACCAATACCTCGAATTTGCGCCCCGCGACTTCATCACCTTCGAGTACTGCATGCTCGATGGCGTCAATGACAGCCCCGAGCATGCGCGCCAGTTGATCGAGCTGGTGCGTCAGCACGCCAGCGGAAAAGGCGTGTGGTGCAAGTTCAACCTGATTCCCTTCAACCCCTTCCCGGCCTCCGGCCTGTTGCGCTCGCCCACCGAGCGTGTGCAGGCGTTTGCGAAAATCCTGCTTGATGCTGGTATCGTGACGACCGTGCGAAAGACCCGTGGTGATGACATCGATGCGGCATGCGGCCAACTGGCCGGCGATGTCCGTGACCGAACCCGGGTGGCTGAGCGTATTGCCCAGCAGCGCACCATCGTTTTGAAACCTGTGACCGAATTGACGGCCAACAACAAGGAGGCTTGATGGGGACTGCCCTGGCAATGCGCCATCTCTGGCGAAGTGTCCTGAGTGCCACCGTGTCAGCCGTGGCCGCCAGCGTCCTGCTGGGTGCACTGAGTGGCTGCGCCACGCAGCCCGGCGCTTCCAACGACCCGGTCATCGCCGAGACGCCGGGGGGCGCCAGTGACGAGGGTGAAGCCCGGCGCAGAGCCCGCATCCGGCTGGAGCTGGCCTCCAACTACTTCGACCAGGGCAAGACCACCGTGGCACTCGACGAGGTGCGCCAGGTGCTGGCCGCCGACCCGGGCTTTGCCGAAGCCTACAACCTGCGTGGCCTGATCTACATGCGGCTTGATGACGAGCGCCAGGCCGAAGAGGGTTTCAAACGGGCCCTGTCACTGAGTCCCCGCGACTCCAACATCCTGCACAACTACGGCTGGCTGCTGTGCCAGCGCAAGCGTTACAGCGAAGCTGAAGACCTGTTCAACCAGGCCTTGCAGAGCCCCTTGTACGGCGACAAGGCCAAGACTTTCATGGCGCAGGGCCTGTGTCAGGCCCGCGCCGGGCGCAAGGCTGAGGCCGAGCGCAGTCTGGCGCGTTCCTACGAGCTGGACGCCGGCAACCCCATCACCGGTTACAACCTGGCTGCCTTGCTGTACCAGCGCGGCGAGTTGGTGCGGGCCCAGTTCTACATCCGTCGCCTGAACAACAGCGAATACGCCAATGCCGAGTCCTTGTGGCTGGGCATCCGGGTGGAACACCGCATGGGTGACCGGGTGGCGATGTTGCAGCTGGTCGAGCAATTGAAGAAGCGGTTCCCCCAGGCGCGGGAGCTGTCGTCCTACGAGCGGGGAGCGTTTGATGAGTGAGGTGGAAGACGTGGCGGTGGCAAGCGTGCCGCCGCTCTCGGCAGGTGCACTGTTGCGTCAGGCCCGTGAAGCGGCCGGCATGCATGTGGCGGCCCTGGCGGTGGCGCTCAAGGTGCCCGTGAGCAAGCTCGAGGCGCTCGAATCCGATCGCTACGACCAGCTGCCCGATGCGGTGTTCGTGCGAGCCCTGGCCTCCAGCGTGTGCCGCACCTTGCGCATTGATCCTGCTCCGGTGCTGGAGCGCCTGCCCCAGACCCAGGCCCCCAGGCTGAACCCGGACGACGCGGGCATCAACACCCCTTTCCGGGCGCAGAACGAGCGCCGCAACCGCCTGGTGTCGGAGCATCGCTTCAGCCCCACGCTGTTGGCCGTGCCTCTGTTGTGCCTTGGCGCCCTGGCCATCTACCTTTGGCCCCGTTTCAGCCCCAGCGTGCCCGAGCCAGCGGCCCCGCTGACCAGTCCGGGGGCTGTGGTCCAGGCGGCGCCAGAGCCTGAACCCGCTCCGCCACCCGTGGTGGCGCAGGCATCGGAAGGGCCTGCGCCCCCCCCGGCTGCGGCAACACCGGCTACACCTGCGCCAACCCCGGCGCCAACCCCCGTGCCACCACCGGTCGCAGCTGCAGCGGCCCCGGCTTCGGTGCCGGCACCTACCCCGGCACCGCCCCCTGCGTCGGCCCCGGCCGCAGTGCCGGCCCAGCCTGCGCCCGCGGCCAGCCCGGCTGCGGCTGTGGCTGTGGCAGCGCCGGTGGTCCCATCGGCCGCCTCGGTGCTGAGTTTCAGTGCCAGCGGAAGCTCCTGGATCAAGGTGACCGATGCCAATGGCCAGGTCACCTTCCAGAAAACCCTGAGCGCTGGCGAGACCGCCTCTGCGGGCGGGGTGCCGCCGCTCACTGTGGTGGTGGGCAAGGTGGATGCCACCCAGGTCCAGGTGCGGGGCAAGGCTTTTGATCTGCAATCTGTGGCGCGTGACAACGTGGCCCGTTTCGAGGTGAAGTGATGAGCGACAGCGAGCGCCCGGTGTGGGGGCAGCAACCGATTCCGACGGCCCAGCCCAAGCCGCGCCGCTCGCGCCAGGCGGTGACGTCCTGGGGCAGCAACCATGTCACGGTGGGGGGCGATGCGCCCGTGCGTGTCCAGTCGATGACCAACACCGATACGGTGGATGTGATTGGCACCGCCATCCAGGTCAAGGAGCTGGCGCTTGCGGGTTCCGAGATGGTGCGCATCACGGTGAACACGCCCGAGGCGGCCGCTGCCGTGCCCCACATCCGTGAGCAGCTCGACCGCATGGGCATCTCCGTGCCCTTGATCGGCGACTTCCATTACAACGGACACCGTCTGCTGACCGAGCACCCCGCCTGCGCCGAGGCCTTGTCCAAGTACCGCATCAACCCGGGCAACGTGGGCAAGGGCGACAAACACGATCGCCAGTTCGGCCAGATGATCGATGCCGCCATCCGCTGGAACAAGCCTGTGCGCATCGGCGTCAACTGGGGCAGCCTCGACCAGGAGCTGCTGGCCAGCCTGATGGACGAGAACAGCCAGCGCGCCCAGCCCTGGGACGCGCGCCAGGTGATGTACGAGGCCCTGATCTCATCGGCCATCACCTCGGCTCAGCGGGCCGAGGAAATGGGCCTGCCGAGCCATCAAATCATTTTGTCGTGCAAGGTCAGCGGGGTGCAGGATCTGATCGCGGTCTACCGCGAACTGGGTCGCCGCACCGACTACGCCTTGCACCTGGGCCTGACCGAGGCCGGCATGGGCACCAAGGGCACGGTGGCCTCGGCCACGGCCCTGTCCATCCTGCTGCAAGAGGGCATTGGCGACACGATCCGCGTGTCGCTCACCCCTCAGCCCGGTGAGTCGCGCACCCAGGAGGTGGTGATCGCCTCCGAGATCCTGCAAGCCCTGGGTCTGCGCGTGTTCGTGCCCAGCGTCACGGCCTGCCCGGGTTGCGGTCGCACCACCAGCACCACCTTCCAGGAGCTGGCCAAGCAGATCGATGACTTCCTGCGGGCGCAGATGCCGGTGTGGCGGTCGCGCTACCCCGGCGTCGAAAACCTCAAGCTGGCGGTCATGGGCTGCATCGTCAACGGCCCCGGCGAAAGCAAGCACGCCGACATCGGCATCAGCCTGCCGGGCACCGGCGAGGCGCCGGCTGCGCCGGTGTTCATCGATGGCGAGAAGGCCCTCACGCTGCGTGGCGACAACATCGCGGCCGAGTTTCACCAGATCGTCGAAAACTACATTGAAAAGCGCTTTGGAGCGGCCGCTGTGGCCCCGCACTCCGAGCCCACCTGATCCTTATGTCCGAGAAACCCCAGGCAGCCCCCGCGGCTGCGGCGCCCGCGCCTCGATTTGAAAAGCTTTCCGCCGTCAAAGGCATGAACGACATCCTGCCGCCCGAATCGGCGCAGTGGGAGTGGCTGGAAGACAAGGTGCGCCAGTTGATGGCGCGCCATGCCTACCGCAACATCCGCACCCCCATCGTCGAACCCACGCCCCTGTTTGTGCGCGGCTTGGGCGAGGTGACCGACATCGTCGAAAAAGAGATGTACTCCTTCGAGGACAAGCTCAACGGCGAAGCCCTGACCCTGCGCCCCGAGAACACCGCCGGCGTGGTGCGGGCCGTGGCCGAGCACTCGATGCTGTACGACGGCGGCAAGCGCCTGTACTACATGGGCCCGATGTTCCGGCACGAGCGCCCGCAGCGCGGCCGCTATCGCCAGTTCCACCAGATCGGTGCCGAGGCCCTGGGCTTTCCGGGCGCCGAGGTCGATGCCGAGCTGATCCTGCTGGCCAACGCCCTGTGGCAGGAGCTGGGTCTCAAGGACGTGCGCCTGGAGCTCAACAGCCTGGGCCAGCCTGCCGAGCGCAAGGCGCACCGCGCCGCGCTCATCGCCCACTTCGAGCAACACCAGGAGGTGCTGGACGAAGACGCACGCCGTCGCCTGCACAGCAACCCGCTGCGCATCCTGGACACCAAGAACCCGGCCATGCGTGAGGTGGTCGAATCGGCCCCACGCCTGATCGACTTCCTGGGCGAGGCCTCGCTGGCCCACTTCAACACCGTGCGCGGCATTCTGGATGCCTGCGGGGTGCCCTACACCATCAACCCGCGTCTGGTGCGTGGCATGGACTACTACAACCTCACGGTGTTCGAGTTCATCACCGAGAGCCTGGGTTCGCAAGGCACGATCTGCGGCGGTGGCCGTTACGACTACCTGATCGAGCAGATCGGTGGCAAGGCCGCGCCGGCCGTCGGCTGGGCCCTGGGGGTGGAGCGGGTGCTGGAGTTGCTGCGCGAGCAGGCCCCTGCGCAAGCCCCGGCGCCCGACGCCTATGCCATCGTGCCCGATGCCTCGGCCTTGCCGGTGGTCCTCAAGACCCTGGTGCAATTGCGCGCCCTGGGCGTGTCGGTGCAGATGCACGCCGGTGCGGCCGAGTCCTGGGGCAGCATGAAGTCCCAGTTCAAGAAGGCCGATGCCAGCGGCGCGCGCCACGCCCTCATTTTTGGCGGCGACGAACTGGCCCGTGGCGAGGTCACCGTGAAGTCGCTGCGCGATGGTGCAGGCGCTCAGCAGGCCCGCTCCCTGGGCGATCTGCCCCAATGGGCGATCACCCTACAATCCCCGAATTAACAGCACAACGCCATGGCATCTCATCTCGACCTCGAAGAACAAGAACAACTCGATCAGCTCAAGCACTTCTGGAACCGCTATGGCAATGCCATCAGCTGGGTGCTGATCGTGATCTTTGGCGGCTTTGCCGCCTGGAACGGTTACCAGTACTGGCAGCGCAGCCAGGCCGCCCAGGCGGCCGTGCTCTATGACGAAATGGACCGCGCGGTCAAGGCACAGGACCTGCAGAAGGTGGTCCGCGTGCAGGAAGACATCCACGGCAAGTATGGCCGCACGGCCTATGCCGCCCAGGCCAGTCTGCTGGCCGCCCAGGCCCTGGCCGACAAGGGCAATGCCGATGCCGCCAAGGCGGCGCTCAACTGGGTGCTGGAGCAGTCCGGTGATGATGGCGTGAAAGCCGTGGCCCGTCTGCGCCTGGCGGCCCTGCAGGTGGATGCCAAGGCCTACGACGAAGCGCTCAAGACGCTGGGCACCGTTTTCCCGGCCGAGTTCGAAGCCCTGGCGGCCGACCGCAAGGGTGATGTGCTGGCCCTGCAAGGCAAGGCCGATGAGGCCGTTGCCGAATACCGCAAGGCCTACCAAAAGCTCGACGAGCGCACGGAGTACCGACGCCTGATCGAGGCCAAGCTCAATGCACTGGGCGTCAACCCGCAAGCCGGTACTGAGCCGGCAACTGCCCCTACTGAGGACAAGAAGTGATGCAAATGGCACGACCGGTCGTTGAACGCAGCCTCATGGCGGCCCTGGCGGCCGTTTCGCTGTTGGTGTTGACTGCTTGCAGCTCGTCACCCAAGCACAAGCCTGCCGAGCTGGCGCCTGTGGTGGCCCTGGTGGGGGTGAAGCCGGCCTGGTCGGCCAGCCTGGGGGCGGTGGACTTCCCGCTCGACGCCCAGGTCACGGGGTCGACGCTGACCCTGGCCTCGTCCTCGGGGCAGGTCACTGCTTTTGACGCGGCCAGCGGGCGCGAGCTCTGGCGCGCCGACGCCAAGGCCGGTATCACCGCCGGCGTCGGGGGCGATGGCAAGCAGGTGGCCGTGGTCACCAGCAACAACGAACTGGTCAGCTTTGTGGCTGGCCGCGAAGTCTGGCGCCGTCAATTGCCCGCCCAGGTCTTCACCGCGCCCCTGGTGGCCGGCGGGCGGGTGTTTGTGCTGGCGGCCGATCGATCGGTGTCGGCCTTTGATGCTGAATCAGGCCGCAAGATCTGGACCCAACAGCGCCCGGGCGAGCCCCTGGTGCTGCGCCAACCCGGCGTGCTGATTCCGGTCAATGACACCCTGGTGGCAGGCCTGTCGGGGCGTCTGGCGGGTCTGAACCCGGCCAATGGCGGCATCCGCTGGGAGGCCCCTCTGGCCACGCCGCGCGGCACCAACGATGTTGAACGCCTGGTCGATCTGGTGGGTCGCGTGAGCCGGGTGGACGACTCGGTCTGCGTGCGCGCGTTCCAGACCGCAGTGGGCTGCGTGCAGGCCCAGCGTGGCACCTTGAGCTGGACCAAGCCCGCCAATGGCTTCACCGGTGTGCATGGCGATGCGGCCACGGTCTTCGGGACCGAGTCCGACGGTCGCCTGGTGGCCTGGCGCCGTGCCGATGGCGAGCGCCTGTGGACCAGTGATCGCCTGCAATACCGCCGCCTGACGGCCCCGCTGCTGCTGGGCCGTTCGCTGGCGATTGGCGATGACGCCGGTTTTGTTCATCTGCTGTCGCGCGAAGACGGCAGTTCTCTCAATCGCCTCAGCACCGATGGCTCACCGATCGCGGTGGCACCGGTACTGGCTGATGGCGTGTTGGTCGTGGTCACCCGCAAGGGTGGCGTGTTTGCATTCCGTCCGGAATGAATCGGCGGTAATGCTGCATGAAACCTGTTATTGCGCTCGTAGGGCGCCCCAATGTCGGCAAGTCGACGCTTTTCAACCGCCTCACCAAGTCGCGTGATGCCATCGTGGCCGATTTTGCGGGCCTGACCCGCGACCGCCACTATGGCAATGGCCGCCAAGGCGCGCACGAGTACATCGTGATCGACACCGGGGGCTTCGAGCCCGATGCCGCCAGCGGCATCTACAAGGAAATGGCCAAGCAGACCCAGCAGGCCGTGGCCGAGGCCGACGTGGTGGTCTTCGTCGTGGATGCCCGGGCCGGCCTGTCGGCCCAGGACCACGACATCGCCAAGTACCTGCGTCGCCTGGGCAAGCCCTGCGTGCTGACGGCCAACAAGGCCGAAGGCATGAAAGAGGGCATGCAGCTGTCCGAGTTCTATGAGCTGGGTCTGGGCGAGGTCTATCCGGTGTCGGCGGCGCACGGCCAAGGCATCCGTGGCCTGGTCGATCTGGCGCTGGCGCCTCTGAACCTGCCCGAGCCCGACGAAGATGCCGAGGAGGTCGATGCCGGCCTGATCAAGCTCGCCGTGGCGGGGCGCCCCAATGTCGGCAAATCAACGCTGATCAACACCTGGCTGGGCGAAGAGCGACTCGTGGCCTTCGACATGCCCGGTACCACCCGCGATGCGATCTCGGTGCCCTTCGAGCGCAATGGGCAGCGCTTCGAGCTGGTGGACACCGCAGGGCTGCGTCGCAAGGGCAAGGTGTTTGAAGCGATCGAGAAGTTCTCGGTGGTCAAGACGCTGCAGGCCATCGAATCGGCCAACGTGGTGCTGCTGTTGCTCGACGCCACCCAGGGCGTGACCGATCAGGACGCCCACATTGCGGGCTACATCCTGGAGAGCGGCCGCGCCGTGGTGATCGCCATCAACAAATGGGATGCGGTGGACGACTACCAGCGCCAACTGGTCGAACGTTCGATCGAGACCCGCCTGTCCTTTCTGAAGTTCGCCTCGATGCACTTCATCTCGGCACGCAAGCGCCAGGGCCTGGGGCCGGTGTGGTCGGCGATTGCGCAGGCCCACAAGGCGGCCACCTGCAAGATGCCCACGCCGGTGCTCACCCGCCTGCTGCTGGAGGCCGTGCAGTTCCAGACCCCCAAGAAGACGGGCATGTACCGTCCGAAGCTGCGCTACGCCCACCAGGGCGGCATGAACCCGCCGGTGATCGTGATCCACGGCAACTCCCTGGAGCACGTGACCGAGGCCTACAAGCGCTTCCTCGAAGGTCGTTTCCGCAAGGAGTTCAACCTGGTGGGCACGCCTTTGCGAATTGAACTCAAGACCTCGGAAAACCCCTTTGCCAACAAGGACGGGCACTGAGCGCCTGCGGGCTCAGGACCGGCAGGCCGGGCGCTGAAAATTGGCCTTGCGTCTTGCCAGGGGCCGGGCCTGTGGTAAGGTCTGGCTTTCCAACAACATTTTGAACACGGAGAATATCGTGAGCAATAAAGGGCAGCTTCTTCAAGACCCGTTCCTGAACGCACTGCGCCGCGAGCATGTGCCGGTGTCGATTTACCTCGTCAACGGCATCAAGCTTCAAGGCCAGATCGAGTCGTTCGACCAGTACGTGGTGTTGCTGCGCAACACCGTGACGCAAATGGTTTACAAGCATGCCATCTCGACCATCGTGCCGGGTCGTGCTGTGAACTTCTCCACTGCTGACGCTGCAGAGCCCGCAGCCGCACAGTGATCCGGAAGCCGGCCGTCCCCCGCAAGGGGGGCGGCCGGCTTTTTTACAGGCTCTGTTGATTTGACTGACAAGAATTCTCCTGCCCCCACCCCGGTCATCCTTGTGGGTGTGGACCTGGGTGGCCCGCATTTCGATGCCGACCTGGAAGAACTGGGTCTGCTCGCCGAGACCGCAGGTCTGGCGCCTGTGGCGCGCATCACCTGCAAGCGCAAGGCACCGGACGCGGCCCTGTTTGTCGGCAGTGGCAAGGCGGACGAGATCCGTTTCATGGCCGAACAGCACGGGGCCGTCGAGGTCTTGTTCGACCAATCCCTGAGCCCGGCCCAGCAGCGCAACCTGGAGCGCCACCTGGGCCTGCCGGTCAACGACCGGACCTTGCTCATTCTTGAAATCTTTGCCCAGCGCGCCCGCAGCTTCGAAGGCAGGCTGCAGGTTGAGCTGGCCCGCTTGCAATACATCAGCACGCGCCTGGTGCGCCGCTGGTCCCACCTGGAACGTCAGCGCGGGGGCATCGGTGCCCGGGGCGGTCCGGGTGAAACCCAGATCGAGCTGGACCGCCGCATGATCGGCGAGTCCATCAAGCGCACCAAGGAGCGCCTCGAGAAGGTCAAGCGCCAGCGCAGTACCCAGCGCCGCCAGCGCGAGCGCCGCGACACCTTCAACATCTCGCTGGTGGGCTACACCAACGCCGGCAAGTCGACGCTGTTCAACGCCCTGGTGAAGGCCCGGGCCTATGCGGCCGACCAGCTTTTTGCCACCCTGGACACCACCACCCGCCAGCTCTATCTGGGCGAGGCCGGGCGTTCGGTGTCCTTGTCCGACACGGTGGGCTTCATCCGTGACCTGCCGCACGGGCTGATCGATGCCTTCCAGGCCACGCTGCAAGAGGCCACCGACGCCGATCTGCTGCTGCATGTGGTGGATGCGGCCAACCCGGATTACCCCGAACAACTCAACGAGGTCCTGCGTGTGCTGGGCGAGATCGGCGCGGCCGATGTGCCGCAACTGCTGGTCTTCAACAAGCTCGATGCGATCGATGAGGCGCAGCGTCCGCTGCAGGCGCTGGACACCTATGAGCTGGCCGGCCGGCAGGTGCCCCGCGTGTTCCTGAGTGCGCGCAGTGGCGAAGGCCTGCCGGTGCTGCGTCAGCAGCTGGCGGCCCTGGCCCTGGCGCATTTGGCGCCCGCCACAGATCCCGCAGCCGGCGCCACGGAATTGGCACTTCCTTCGTCCTGATTGGGCACAATCAGTCCCGTACAAGAAAAGAGCAATGCGAATGAACTTCAAGACCAAAGCCTTGCGCTGGCCGGCTCTGCCGGGTCGCATCAAGGGGATGTTCAATCTCAACGATCCACGCTGGGGTCGGGGGGATGACGCCTCCGGTGAACGTGGCCGTCCGGACAAGGAGGCTCCCGAGCAACACAAGCCGCGCGGGCAGGGTGGCCAGCAGGTTCCGCCGGATCTCGACGAACTGTGGCGTGACCTCAACCGCAAACTGGGCAAGCTGTTCGGCGGCCAGGGGGGCGGGCAGGGCGGTGGCTCGGGTGGCAAGGGCGGTGGCGGTGGCTACCAGCCCGACATGAAGAGCGCCGGCGTCGGTGTGGGGCTGATCGCGGCCGTGGCCGTGCTGATCTGGCTGGGCACCGGCTTCTTCATCGTCCAGGAAGGCCAGCAGGCCGTGATCACGCAGTTCGGCCGTTACAAGTCGACCGTGGGGGCGGGCTTCAACTGGCGCCTGCCTTACCCGATCCAGCGCCACGAGCTGGTGTTTGTCACCCAGATCCGCTCGGTGGACGTGGGCCGCGATACGGTCATCAAGAGCACGGGTCTGCGCGACTCTGCCATGCTGACCGAAGACGAGAACATCGTCGAAATCAAGTTCGCCGTGCAGTACCGCCTCAATGACGCACGGGCCTGGCTGTTCGAATCCAAGAACCCGGGCGAGTCCGTGGTGCAGGCGGCCGAGACTGCCGTGCGTGAAGTGGTCGGCAAGATGCGCATGGACACGGCCTTGTCCGATGAGCGCGACCAGATTGCACCCCGTGTGCGTGCGCTGATGCAAAGCATCCTCGACCGCTACAAGGTCGGTGTCGAGGTGGTGGGCATCAACCTGCAGCAAGGGGGCGTGCGCCCACCCGAGCAGGTGCAGGCGGCCTTTGACGATGTGCTCAAGGCCGGCCAGGAGCGTGAACGTGCCAAGAACGAGGCCCAGGCCTATGCCAACGACGTGATTCCGCGTGCGGTGGGCTCGGCCTCCCGCCTGAAGGAAGAGGCCGAGGCTTACAAGGGTCGCATCGTGGCCCAGGCCCAGGGTGATGCGCAACGCTTCAAGTCCGTGCTGACCGAATACCAGAAGGCGCCCCAGGTCACACGTGACCGCATGTACATCGACACCATGCAGCAGATCTACGGCAACGTGACCAAGGTGCTGGTCGAGTCGCGCCAAGGTGGCAACCTGCTGTACATGCCACTCGACAAGATCCTGCAGCAGGCAGGGTCTGCGACGGTGGAGGCTGCACCCGCTGCCGCCGCCGTGCCTCAGGCCCCCGCCAGCGCACCGGCCACCGGTGCTGCGTTTTCCAACGAGTCGCGTGCTCGTGACAACGGCCGCTCGCGTGACCGCGAGTCGCGCTAGGGAGTAGCTTCGTGAACAGAATCGGATTTTTCATTTCATCGTTGCTGGTGGCCCTCGCGCTGCTGAGCTCCATGCTGTTCGTGGTTGACCAGCGTCAGTTCGGGGTGGTCTACGCCCTGGGGCAGATCAAGGAAGTCATCACCGAGCCCGGCCTGAACTTCAAGCTGCCGCCGCCGTTCCAGAACGTGTCGTACATCGACAAGCGGCTGCTCATGCTCGACAGCACCGACACCGAGCCCATGCTGACCGCTGAGAAGCAGCGCGTGGTGATCGATTGGTATGTGCGCTGGCGCATCGCCGACCCGCTGGAGTACATCCGCAACGTGGGTCTGGATGAGACCGCCGGTGCCAACCAGCTCAACCGCGTGGTGCGCAATGCGTTCCAGGAAGAGGTCAACAAGCACACCGTCAAGGAGCTGCTGTCGGCCAAGCGCGAAGCGGTCATGAACGATGTGCGGCGCGAGGTACTCAAGGTGGTCAAGGGCGACAAGCCCTGGGGCGTGGATGTGGTGGACGTGCGCGTCACCCGTGTCGACTACGTGGACGCCATCACCGAGTCGGTCTACCGCCGCATGGAGGCCGAGCGCAAGCGCGTGGCCAACGAGTTGCGCTCCACCGGGGGCGCCGAGGGTGAAAAGATCCGGGCCGACGCCGATCGTCAACGCGAAATCACGGTGGCGAACGCCTACCGCGAAGCGCAGCAGATCAAGGGCGAGGGCGATGCCGAGGCGGCCCGCACCTATGCCGAGGCCTTCGGCAAAGATCCGCAGTTCGCGCAGTTCTACCGCAGCCTGGACGCCTACAAGGCCACCCTGAACAAGAAGAGCGATGTGGTGGTGGTCGATCCATCCACCTCCGAGTTCTTCCGCATCTTCCGCGGCGCTGCACCCACAGCCCCTGCCGGCAAGAAGTGAGCGCGGGTGTTGGACTCTGATGCGCTGTGGCTGGCGCTGGGCTTTGTCTTGGTGATTGAGGGGCTTTTCCCCTTCCTGTCACCCAGCGCCTGGCGTCAGACATTCACCCGCCTGCTGCAACTGCAGGACGGTCAGATCCGCTTCATCGGCCTGCTCAGTGTGCTGGCCGGTCTGGCACTGGTGTGGGCCCTGTCCTGAGTGGGCGGGCCAACATCTGTAAAATCACGTTTTTAACAGCCCCCCCATCACCATGTCTGCCTGGGTCCTGCCGGATCACATTGCCGATGTCCTGCCCTCCGAGGCACGGCACATCGAAGAACTGCGCCGCGCCCTGCTCGATACGGCGCGCAGCTACGGCTATGAGCTGGTCATGCCGCCTCTGCTGGAGCACCTTGAATCCCTGTTGACCGGTACAGGTGAAGCGCTCGATCTCCTCACCTTCAAGCTCGTCGACCAACTGTCGGGCCGCACCATGGGCCTGCGTGCCGACACCACCCCCCAGGTGGCTCGCATCGACGCCCATCTGCTCAACCGCCAGGGTGTCACCCGCCTGTGCTACTGCGGCCCGGTGTTGCACACCCGACCGGACAGCCCGCACGCCACCCGCGAGCCGCTGCAGTTCGGCGCCGAAATCTACGGCCATGCCGGCCCCGAGGCTGATCTGGAAGCCCTGCAACTGGCCCTGGACTGCCTGAAGGCCGCCGGTGTCAGCGGCATCAGCGTCGATCTGGCCGATGCCCGCATCCTGCGCACCTTGCTCGACGGGTTGCAACTCGCCCCGGCGCGGCTGCAGGCCATCCACCAGGCCCTGGCCGTCAAGGCGGGCAGCGATCTGCAGGCCCTGGTGGCCGATCTGCCTTCGCCCACGCGTGAGCTGCTGCTGGCCCTGCCGGGCCTGTATGGCGACATCGGCGTGCTCGATGAGGCCAGCCGCGTCTTTGCCGGACAGCCCACGCTGCTGGCGGCGCTGGACCAACTGCGCTGGCTGGCCAGCCAGTTGGGCGAGGTCAATCTGACCTTCGACCTGGCCGACATGCGCGGCTATGCCTACTACACCGGCGCGCGCTTCTCGATCTATGTGCCCGGCACCAGCGATGCGCTGGTCCGCGGGGGGCGTTACGACGAAGTGGGTGCGGTGTTCGGCCGCAATCGCCCGGCGGCCGGCTTCAGCCTGGACGTGCGTGAACTGGTGAGCGTGGTGGCGCCGCGTGCCCTGCGAGCGGCCATCCGTGCGCCCTGGGGCGTGGATCCGGCGTTGCGCGCCGCGGTGGCGGCCCTGCGTGCGCAGGGTGAGACGGTGGTGGGCGTGCTGCCGGGCCACGAGAGTGAAGTTGATGAGTTCCATTGCGATCGCCAGCTGGTCTCCAGCGCTGGGCAGTGGGTCGTGAAATCCCTTTGAATCAAATACTGTGATGAACAAGACAAGCGGTCGTAATGTGGTGGTGGTCGGTACCCAATGGGGTGACGAAGGCAAGGGCAAGCTGGTGGACTGGCTCACCGAAAGCGCCCAGGGCGTGGTGCGCTTCCAGGGCGGCCACAATGCCGGCCACACCCTCGTGATCAATGGCGTCAAGACGGCGCTGCACCTGATCCCCAGCGGCATCATGCGCGCCGGCGTCAAGTGCTACATCGGCAACGGTGTGGTGCTGTCGGCCGCCAAGCTGTTCGAGGAAATCGAAGGCCTGGAAAAGGCCGGTGTCGAAGTGCGCTCGCGCCTGCGCATCAGCGAGGCCTGCCCGCTGATCCTGCCCTTCCATGCCGCGCTCGACGTGGCCCGTGAAGCGGCCCGCGAAGAAGGCGGTACCGAGAAGATCGGCACCACCGGCCGCGGCATCGGCCCGGCTTACGAAGACAAGATCGCGCGCCGTGCCCTGCGCGTGCAAGACCTGAAGTACCCCGAGCGTTTCGCCGCCAAGCTGCGCGAGCTGCTGGCCCTGCACAACCATGTGCTGACCACCTTCCTGGGCTCGCGCAAGTTCATGTTCGGTGATGCGCTCAAGCCCTACATCGTTGATGGCGAAGTGCAGTTCGAGCCCGTCTATCAAGAGGCCATGCGCCACGCCGAGTTGCTCAAGCCCATGATGGCTGACGTCTCGCGCGAGCTCAACGACGCCCACCAGCATGGCGCCAACCTGCTGTTCGAAGGCGCCCAGGGCACCTTGCTCGACGTCGATCATGGCACCTACCCCTATGTGACCTCCAGCAACTGTGTGGCCGGCAATGCCGCCGCAGGCGCTGGTGTGGGCCCGGGCATGCTGCATTACATCCTGGGCATCACCAAGGCCTATTGCACCCGCGTGGGTGGCGGCCCCTTCCCGACCGAACTCGAGTGGGAAAAAGAAGGCACCCCGGGCTGGCACATGAGCACCATCGGTGCCGAAAAGGGCGTGACCACGGGTCGCAGCCGCCGCTGTGGCTGGTTCGATGCCGCCTTGCTCAAGCGCAGTGCGCAGGTCAATGGCCTGACCGGCCTGTGCATCACCAAGCTCGATGTGCTCGATGGCCTGACCGAGCTCAAGCTGTGCACCGGCTATGAACTCGACGGCGAAGTGACCGACATCCTGCCCATGGGCGCAGACGACATCGCCCGTTGCAAGCCGATCTACGAAACCATGGACGGTTGGACCGACAGCACCGTGGGCGTGACCGACTACGACAAGCTGCCCGTCAATGCCCGCCTGTACCTGCAGCGCATCGAGCACGTCACCGGCGTGCCGATCCACGTCATCTCGACCAGCCCGGACCGTGACCACACCATCATGATGCGTCACCCCTACCTGCCCTGATCACTTCGGCTGAGGCCCGGGTTGACGACCCAGGCTGAAACAGGCTTCTTTTCTTTACAAATTCATGAATAATGAGCCCGTCGCAAGCGTGCGGCGGGCTTTTTAGCGATCTATCCAGGAGCAAATCAGATGCTGACCGAAGACGGTAAACACCTGTACGTGAGCTACGACGAGTACCACAGCCTCATCGAGAAGCTGGCCATCAAGATCCACCAATCGGGTTGGCAGTTCGACACCATCCTGTGCCTGGCGCGCGGGGGCATGCGCCCGGGCGACATCCTGAGCCGCATCTTCGACAAGCCGCTGGCCATCATGTCCACCAGCTCGTACCGCGCCGAAGCCGGCACGGTGCAAGGCCACCTCGACATCGCACGCTTCATCACCACCCCCAAGGGTGAGATCGCCGGCCGTGTGCTGCTGGTCGATGACCTGGCCGATTCGGGTCACACCCTGAACGCGGTGATCCAGATGCTGAAGAACAACTATGCCCCCATCACCGAGCTGCGCAGCGCGGTGATCTGGACCAAGCAGCTGTCCATCTTCACGCCCGACTACTCGGTGGAATACCTGCCCACCAACCCCTGGATCCACCAGCCCTTCGAGAGCTACGACAGCCTGCGCCCCGAAAAGCTGCTGGAGAAGTGGAAGATCTGAGTCTTTCACTCGATCCAAGCTGTCGGCCACCGCACGTCCCAGTCGGTGGCCGATTTTTTTGGGGGCTTCAGGCCGCAGGGCGCCGCAGCGGATAGCGCAGCAGGCGCAGCGCGTTCACCACCACCAGCAGGGTCGAGCCTTCATGGAACAGCACGGCGGTGCCCATGTTCAGGCCCAGCAGGGTGGCGGGCAGCAGCAGGGCCACCACCCCCAGGCTCACCCACAGGTTCTGCCGGATGATCCGGCTGGTCTGGCGTGACAGCCCGACCGCAAACGGCAACTGGGCCAGGTCATCACCCAGCAGGGCGACGTCGGCCGTCTCCAGCGCCACATCCGACCCCGCCGCCCCCATGGCGATGCCGACCGTGGCATGGGCCATGGCGGGGGCGTCGTTCACGCCATCGCCCACCATGGCCACCTGGCCGCCATCGGCCCGCAGTGCCTGGATGGCCTGCACCTTGTCCTCGGGCATCAACTCGCCGCGGGCTTCGGTGAGGCCGATGGCGTGGGCCACGGCCTCGGCCACCTGCTGGTTGTCACCCGAGATCATGATCAGGCGTTGGATGCCCAGCGCCCGCAGCGCCTGCATCACCGCGGCGGCGCCGGGGCGGGGGGTGTCCATCAGCCCCAGCACGCCCAGATCGCGTTGCCCCAGGCGGACCAGCATGGTGCTTCGCCCCGCCTGCTCCAGCGCCTCGCGGGCCTGCTGCAGCGTCGCGTCGGGGGCGGCCAGGCCCAAGCGGCTGAACAGGGCCGGTTTGCCGATGCAGGCGGTCTGCTGGCCCACCCGGGCCGTCACGCCCAGGCCTGTGAGGCTTTGCAGGCCCAGCACCTCGGGTACGCTGGCCAAAGGCCCCAGGCGCTCCTGGGCCCCTTCCACCACGGCGGCGGCCAGCGGGTGGTCGCTGTGGCGTTCGACCGCCAGGGCCACCGTCAGCAGTTCTTCATCGGAGACCCCGGCCGCTGGCTGAACATCGGTCAGCCGGGGCTTGCCTTCGGTCAGAGTGCCGGTTTTGTCGAAGGCCATGGCATCGAGGCGCCCCAGGCTCTCCAGCGGGGCGCCACCCTTGATCAACACCCCGCCATGCCCGGCACGGGCCACGCCGCTGAGCACGGCGCTGGGCACCGAGATGGCCAAGGCGCAGGGGCTGGCCGCCACCAGCACCGCCATGGCGCGGTAGAAGCTGGCCGAGAACGGCTCATCCACCACCACCCAGGCGAACAGCAGCAGCAACACGAAACCCAACACCAGGGGCACGAACACACGCTCGAAGCGTTCGGTGAAGGTCTGCGTGGGCGAGCGCTGGGTCTGCGCCTCGGTGACCAGCCGCACCATGCGGGCCATGGTGGATTCGCTGGCCACGCGCGCCACCACCACCTCCAGCGCACCCCGCCCATTGAGGCTGCCGGCAAACACCCGATGCCTGGCGGGCAGGCGCGCGAAATCGCGCAGGGCCGTCTGGGGTGTGCTGACGGGCACCTTCTCGACGGGCAAGCTTTCCCCGGTGATCGGGGCCTGGTTCACGCTGCTCTGGCCGGCCAACACAAAGCCATCGGCGGGAAAGCGCTCGTTGGGTTTGACCAGGACCTGGTCGCCGGCACGCAAGGTGCTCACGTCCACCTCGCGGGTGTGCTCGCCTTCGCGCAGGGTGGCCCGTTCCGGCGCAAACTGGGACAGGGCCTCGATGGCCCGCCGGGCCCGCCCCATGGCAAAGTGCTCCAGGGAGTGGCCCAGGCTGAACAGGAACAGCAGCAGGCCGCCCTCGGCCCATTGCCCCAGGGCGGCTGCACCGGCAGCCGCCACCAGCATCAGGGTGTCGATTTCGAACCGGCGCGCGCGCAGGTTGGCCAGGGCTTCACCCACGGTGAACCAACCGCCCGCCAGATAGGCCAGGGCATAGCAGGCCAGCGCCATCCAGCCCGGTGAGATCGGCCAGGTCTCCAGCAACCATCCCCCGAGCACGAAAACGCCTGCCAACAAGGCGAACACCAGTTCAGCATGCTCGCCCAGCGGGCCACCATGGGCATGCTGGTGTCCGTGTCCGTGTCCGTGTCCGTGTCCGTGTCCGTGGTCATGGTCATGGTCATGGTCATGGTCATGGTCATGGTCATGCGGGGGCGCCATGGATTCTTCCTTCCGAATAGGGGTGGTGGGGCGCCAGGGACGCTGCCCTGGCTTCAAACGATTGTCGTCCATGCCCCTTGTCCCTGAGATCTTTCATGGCAAGGCGGGAGCCCCTTGGCTGCTTGAGCGCTTAGGCGAGCGGCTTCGCCAGTCAGCATTGGGTGTGGGTATGAAACACATCCATGCCGATGTTTACAAAAAGACAAGACCGAAGCCCACGCTGGCGCGTTAAGGTCCCATCAACACTAGGAGTTAACGCCGTGCTTAAGAAGTCAATGTCATTGGTCTGCTCGATCAATCCGATTCGCCACTCTAAGGGCCTGAGATCGGGTTTGCTCGCGCTGGCCCTCGGGGCTCTGAGCGCTGGGGCCGCTCATGCTCAGGCCTATGTCAACCTCACGGTCGGGGGCCCCATGGCCCCTGGGGTCTATGGACAAATCTCGGTGGGCAGCAACCCTGTGCCTCCCATCATCAATACGGCACCGGTTGTCATCGGTCAGCCTGTTTTTGGTGCGGCGCCAATGTATCTGTATGTGTCTACCGTCGAGTACCGGAACTGGGGTCGCTATTGCCACCGCTACCAGGCCTGTGGTCGGCCGGTGTACTTTGTGCGGGTGGACGATCGGGATCGCTGGTGGGAGCGCCGTGGTGAGGGCCCGCATGGCCCGGGGCGTGGCTTTGAGCGCCATGAGGAGCGTGGCCACGATCGAGGCGAGCACCGCGGCTGGGACCGTGACGGGCGCGGGCCAGGGGGTGATCGTGGTGATCGGGGCGAAGGTCACGGAGAGCGTCACGGCGATCGCCGCTGAGCGGATTCCGATCGCCGTCAGGCCTCAGGCAATGTCGATCTGGTGGATGTCGTAATGGCCACGGCGCCGATCGGCGAAATAGCACTCCAGCGTTTCCTTGACGGTTCTGAAGGCGATTTCGTCCCAGGGGATTTCGTGCTCCTCGAACAGCCGGGCCTCGATGGTTTCGTGGCCAGGGTGGAAGGTCTCGCTGAGCAGGCGGGCCCGGTAGAAAAGATGCACCTGGCCCACCCGGATCACGTTCAGGATGCTGAACAGGCCCTCGAGTTCGAACAAGGCGCCAGCTTCTTCCTGGGTTTCGCGCGCGGCGCCCTGGGCGGTGGATTCTTCGAGCTCCATGAAGCCCGCCGGCAGCGTCCACTTGCCCCAGCGCGGCTCGATGTTGCGCTTGCACAGCAGCACCTTGGTGCCCAGGTAGGGCACGGTGCCCACCACGTTGAGCGGGTTCTCGTAATGGATCGTGTGGCAGACCGTGCAGACGGCCCGTGGTTTGGTGTCTCCGTCGTCCGGAATTCGATAGGCCACGACCGAACCGCAGTTGCGGCAGTGCTTGATGGGGCTGCGATACGTCATGCCGCGAGTGTACGGGCAAGTGTGGCGCCGACCGGTTCAGGGGGCCATCGCCAGGGGCCCCGCAGGTGTCAGGCCCGGACCAGGGCGGGCAGCTCGGTCAGCCGCCGCGCCACCACCGCCGCCCAGCGGGCCTTGGATTCGGGGTAGATCAGCGACTCTTCCAGGGCGATGTGGCCTTCGCACAGGCTCAGGAACACCTCGGCATAGTGCTGAAACTCGGCCGGGTCGGTCCAGCCGTGGCCGTCGGCCATGGCGCGCAGTTGCGGGGCCAGCTCGATCCAGTTCTCTTCGATCCAGCCATGGTCCTGCTGCAGGGTGCGGATGGTCTGGGCCAGCGAGGCATCGGCCGAGGCCAGCAGCGGCGGAAACACGCTGCGCTCTTCCTCGGCATGGTGATCGCGCGAGGTGCCTGAGAAAAAGGCCTCGATGGCCGCGGCCTGCTGCTGGGCCCATGGGTCTACCCCGGTCTCGGCAACGTGCTTGACCAGAGCCTTGAGGGCCTGGAGGTGGCTGGCGATCTGCTGGTGGCAGGCATCCAGGGCTTCAAAGTCGGCGGGTTCGGTGACCGTGCTCATGGCGTGCTCCTGTGAATGGGATGGCTCCATCGTAGGACGCGAGCGCCAGGCTTTCTTAAGCCATGTCAAGGCTTGTGCGGAAATGAAAAAGCCCCTTGCGGGGCTCGGGGATCAGCTTGCCGGGGCGGTGGCCGGCCGATCAGGCGATCCGCACGTTCAAGTGGCCCAGGCCGGTCACGCCGCCCTCCAGCAGGTCACCCTTGACCACGGCAGCCACGCCCTCGGGGGTGCCGGTGTAGATCAGATCGCCCGGGCTCAGCTCCCAGGCGGCAGACAGGTGTTCGATGGTCTCGGCGATGTTCCAGATCAGCTTGGAAATCTGGCTGGACTGGCGTTCCTGGCCGTTCACCTTGAGCCAGATGGCGGCCTGGCTCAGGTCGCCGGCCTGGGCCGCGGGGGTGATGGGGCCGATGGGCGCGCTGTGATCGAAGCCTTTGCCGATGCACCAGGGGCGGCCTTGCTTCTTCATTTCGTTTTGCAGGTCGCGGCGCGTCATGTCCAGGCCCACGGCGTAGCCGTAGATGTGCTTGTGCGCATCGGCGGCCGTGATGTTGCGGCCCCCGGTCCCGATGGCCACCACCAGTTCGATCTCGTGGTGCAGGTTCTGCGTCAGGCTGGGGTAGGGCATGGTGCCGGTTTCGCCGGCGTTCACCACCACCAGCGCATCGGCCGGCTTCAGAAAGAAGAAGGGCGGTTCGCGGCCGGTGAAGCCCATTTCCTTGGCATGTTCTTCGTAGTTGCGGCCCACGCAGTAGATGCGGCGCACCGGAAAACGGTCGCTGGTACCCAGCACCGGGACGCTCACCGGGGGAGCGGCAGGGATCACATAGCTCATGTCAGCCTTTCAGGTCGTCTTGCAGCAGGGAAGTGGACAGAGGTGGTGGGCGCTTCAGTTACCGTCTGAATGGGCCACCAGCTCAAAGTGCTCCACCACCGGCGGCGCCGCAAAGAAGGGGCCCACAATGGAACGCCATTGCGCAAACAGCGGCGAGCCGCGGAAGCCTTCGGTGTGGTCTTCCAGGGTGGCCCAGAAAATCTGCAGCACATAGCGCTCGGGCGATTCGATGCCATGGTTCACGGTGAAGCCGTGAAATCCCTTGGCCTGGCTGATCACGGTGCGCAGGCCACGCTCGATGGCCTCCTCGAAGGCGGCCTGCTGGCCGGGTTGGATGCGGATGTCGGCAAGTTCGAGAATCATGGGGCGTCTCTTTGATGGCTGGGTCAATGATGCCCTGGAGTCTACCGTCAGCCCTTATCCTTGCGCTCATGAAGCTCTTCAACTATTTCCGATCTTCCGCCTCGTTCCGGGTGCGCATCGCCTTGCAGCTCAAGGGCCTGCCTTATGACTACCAGCCGGTGCACCTGGTCAAGGGCGAGCACCGTGCCCCGGCCTATGCCAGCCTGGTGGGCGACGCCCTGGTGCCCATGCTGGAGGTGGACGGTGCCCACCTGACGCAGTCGATGGCCATCATCGAGTACCTCGATGAAACCCACCCCGAACCGCCCCTGTTGCCAGCCGACGCTCTGGGCCGGGCCCGGGTGCGCGCCCTGGCGCAGACGATTGCCTGCGAGATCCACCCGATCAACAACCTGCGCGTGCTCAAGTACCTGTCGCAAGAACTCCAGGTCGACGACGAGGCCAAGAACACCTGGTACCGCCATTGGGTGCGCCAGGGCCTGGAAGCCTTCGAGCGCCAACTCGCCCAGGCCGGCACCGGGCGCTTCTGCCACGGCGACACCCCCGGCCTGGCTGATTGCTGCCTGGTGCCCCAGATCTTCAATGGCCAGCGCTTCAAAGTGAACTTCGAGGGCCTGGACCGCACCCTGGCCGTGTTCGAGTCCTGCATGGCCCTGGAGGCCTTCCAGCGGGCTCAGCCCTCGCAGTGTCCGGACGCCGAGGCCTGAACGTGGCGCAGTCTTCAGTCTCAGCGCCGGCCAGCGCAGCAGCCCCCTGGTTCGAGCCTGAATGGCCAGCCCCGGCCTCGGTGCGTGCGCTGTTCACCACCCGCCATGGGGGTGTCAGCGCGGCCCCTTGGGATGCCCTCAACCTGGGCGCCCACGTGGGTGACCGGCCTGAGCATGTGGCGCAGAACCGGGCCCTGCTGCAGGCCGCAGTGCATGAAAGAGGCGGCGGCGAGCTGCTGTTTCTGAACCAGGTGCACGGCTGTGACGTGCTCGACCTGGACAGCCAGGCCCCTGGCGAATCCCTGTCAGGACGGGCAGCGGACGGTTCCATCACCGGCCAACCCGGCCAGGCCCTGGTCATGATGGTGGCCGACTGTCTGCCTGTGCTGATCACCGACCGTGCTGGCCAGCGTGTAGGTGCCTTTCATGCCGGCTGGCGTGGTTTGGCCGGCGAGCAGGGGCGCGGTATCCTGGAATCGGCCGTCGAGGCCTTTGTCCGGGCACGGCCACAGGCCCCTGTGCTGGCGGCCTCAGAGCTGCTGGTCTGGCTGGGGCCCTGCATCGGACCTGCGGCCTTTGAAGTGGGTGAGGAGGTGCGTCAAGCCTTCTGCAGCTTCCAGGCTGAGGCCCTGGGTCTGTTCCAGCCCGTGCCGCAGCGGCCCGGTCATTGGTTGGCCGATTTGGCCGGCCTGGCCCGGCTGCGCCTGCGTGCCGCCGGTGTCAGTGCCGTGTATGGGAACGATGGCACAACCGCCTGGTGCACCCACACCCAATCAGCGAGCTTCTTCTCGCACCGGCGCGACGGCCACCGGCTCGGCGGCACCGGTCGCATGGCGGCCTGCATCTGGCGGGTCTGACAGGGGCTCTGTGCTGGCGGCTACGTTCGTCGGATCGATCGGCCCAACGGGTGTTGACGCGCCCATGGCCAGCGCCGCATCTGCCGCCTCTCGTTTCTTGGCGGCCTTTCGTCTTGCTGGTGCCCCCATCAGATACAGCACGATCGACATCGGCAGCAAGCCATAGAGTACAAAGGTGACCAATGCGCCCAGCAATGTTCCCGTGGTGTTGGTGGCTTCTGCCACAGCCATCATGACGGCGACATACATCCAGGCGATAAGAACAAGGTACATGTTGATATAAATACGTGATCAAGCTGCAGAGTCTGCAAGAATCCGGATCAACCCCAATCATTTTTCAACGGACAGTTCATGAGGAGACAACATGAATTCTGAAGCACAGTGGGGTCAAAGCGCCCAGCAATTTCAACACATGCTGAGCGAGGGCTGGGGCAAGGCCCTGCAGGCGTTCCAGCAACTGGGGCTTCCTTCGCTGCCCACGGCCGCCGCCGCGCCCGTGCCCCCAATCAGCTTTGATACCGAAAAGCTCCAGGCGCTGCAGCAGCAATACGTGAAAGAGGCCACCGATCTCTGGAACGCCAGCCTCTCGGGCACCCCTGAGGCGCGTGACCGGCGCTTTGCCGGCGAAGCCTGGGGCAGCAACCCGCTGGCCAGTTTCACGGCGGCGGTCTACCTGCTCAACAGCCGCAGCCTGGCCGGCCTGGCCGAGGCGGTCGAGGCCGACGACAAGACCCGCGCCCGGATCCGTTTTGCGGTGGAGCAATGGGCGGCGGCCTCGGCGCCCAGCAACTTCCTGGCCTTCAATGCCGAAGCCCAGAAGAAAGCGCTGGAAACCCAGGGCGAGAGCATCGCCAAAGGCCTGCAGAACCTGATGCACGACTTGCAGCAGGGCCACATGAGCCAGACCGATGAAAGCCTGTTCGAAGTGGGCCGCAACGTGGCCACCACCGAGGGCGCCGTGGTGTTCGAGAACGAGCTGTTCCAGCTGATCGAATACAAACCACTGACCGCCAAGGTCCATGAGCGCCCGTTCCTGCTCATCCCGCCTTGCATCAACAAGTTCTACATCCTCGATCTGCAGCCCGAGAACTCGCTGATCCGCCACCTGGTGGCCGAAGGGCACCGCACCTTTGTGGTGAGCTGGCGCAACCCCGACGAGAGCATGGGCCAGAAGACCTGGGACGACTACATCGAGCACGCCGCCATCCAGGCCATCCACACCGTGCAGGACATCACCGACGCCAAGACCCTCAATGCGCTGGGCTTCTGCGTGGGGGGCACCATCCTGGGCACGGCACTGGCGGTGCTGGCCCAGCGCGGTGAGAAGCCGGTCGAGTCGGCCACCTTCCTGACCACCTTCCTTGATTTTTCGGACACCGGCATCCTGGACCTGTTCATCGACGACGCCTTCGTCAAGTTCCGCGAAATGCAGATGGGGCAGGGCGGCCTGCTCAAGGGGCAGGAGCTGGCCTCCACCTTCAGCTTCCTGCGGCCCAACGACCTGGTCTGGAACTACGTGGTGGGCAACTACCTCAAGGGCGAAACCCCGCCGGCCTTCGACCTGTTGTACTGGAACAGCGATTCCACCAACCTGCCCGGTCCGTTTTACGCCTGGTACCTGCGCAACACCTACTTCGAGAACAACCTGGTCAAGCCGGGCAAGGCGGTGGTCTGCGGCGTGCCCGTCGACCTGGGCAAGGTTGACATCCCCGTCTACCTGTACGGCTCGCGTGAGGATCACATCGTGCCGATCACGGGGGCCTATGCGTCCACCCGTCACCTGCCGGGCAAGAAGCGCTTCGTGATGGGGGCCTCGGGCCATATCGCCGGTGTGATCAACCCACCGGCCAAGAAGAAACGCAGCCACTGGATTCGCAGCGACGGCAAGTTGCCAGCCACCCATGCCGAATGGCTGGCGGGTGCCCAGGAGCACGCAGGCAGCTGGTGGACCGACTGGACCGAATGGCTGGCGGGCCATGCGGGCAAACTGGTTCCCGCCCCCAAGACCTACGGCAAGGGGGCCAAGTACAAGGCCATCGAACCGGCCCCGGGCCGCTACGTCAAGCAAAAAGCCTGATCCGGGAAAAACCCAGGTCCGGTTTCATTTTTGCCGGTCCTGGACAAGACATACTGAGCCCTGTACGCACTGATTTTTTGACCAACAAACACTGGAGCACACATGGAAGACATCGTCATCGTTTCGGCCGCCCGCACGGCCATCGGCAAGTTTGGTGGCTCGCTGGCCAAGATTCCGGCCACTGATCTGGGCGCACTGGTGATCCGCGAAGTTCTGGCCCGCAGCGGCCTGTCTGCCGATCAGGTGGGCGAAGTGATTCTGGGCCAGGTGCTGGCCGCGGGCGCCGGCCAGAACCCGGCACGCCAGGCCGTCATCAAGGCGGGTTTTGACAAGGGCACGCCGGGCCTCACGATCAATGCGGTGTGCGGCTCGGGCCTCAAGTCGGTGATGCTGGCGGCTCAGGCCGTGGCCTCGGGCGACAGCGACATCGTGATCGCTGGCGGCCAGGAAAACATGAGCCTGTCGCCGCACGTGCTGCCGGGCTCGCGTGATGGCCAGCGCATGGGCGACTGGAAGATGGTCGACACCATGATCGTCGACGGCCTGTGGGACGTCTACAACCAATACCACATGGGCATCACAGCCGAGAACGTGGCCAAGAAATACGGGGTCACCCGCGAGCAGCAGGATGCCCTGGCCCTGGCCTCGCAGCAGAAGGCTGCAGCCGCCCAGGAAGCCGGCCGCTTCAAGGACGAAATCGTCCCCGTCACCATCCCCCAGAAGAAGGGCGATCCGCTGGTGTTCGATGCCGACGAGTTCATCAACCGCAAGACCAATGCCGACGCCCTGGCGGGCCTGCGCCCTGCCTTCGACAAGGCCGGCAGCGTGACCGCCGGCAACGCCTCGGGCCTCAACGACGGCGCTGCCGCCGTGATGGTCATGAGCGCCAAGCGTGCCGCCAGCCTGGGCTTGAAGCCGCTGGGCCGCATCGCCAGCTTTGCCACCTCGGGTCTGGACCCGGCCTACATGGGCATGGGCCCGGTGCCGGCCTCCACCAAGGCCTTGCAACGCGCCGGTTGGGCGGCTTCCGAACTCGACCTGCTCGAAATCAACGAAGCCTTCGCGGCCCAGGCCTGTGCCGTGAATCAAGAGATGGGCTGGGACACCAGCAAGGTGAACGTCAATGGCGGCGCGATCGCTCTGGGGCACCCGATTGGTGCTTCGGGCTGCCGCATTTTGGTGACACTTCTGCATGAGATGCAACGACGTGATGCCAAGAAGGGCATCGCCTCCCTGTGCATCGGGGGTGGCATGGGAGTTGCCCTAACCATTGAGCGTTGATTTGCCGTTCAAAATGGCAAACAGGTCGGGCCTGGTGGCCCGCCAAACAGGAGAGCGTGCTGCAGCAGCGCTCCCAAACAGGCGCAATAGCTATTAATTGCATAGCAAAAACATAATCAGGAGCGATTCATGAGTCAAAAAGTAGCGTACGTCACCGGTGGCATGGGTGGCATCGGAACCGCCATCTGCCAGCGCCTGCACAAGGAAGGATTCAAGGTCATCGCTGGCTGCGGCCCGACCCGCGACTTCAGCAAGTGGCTGGCCGAACAAAAGGCCCTGGGCTACACCTTCCACGCCTCGGTCGGCAACGTGGGCGATTGGGATTCCACCGTCGAAGCCTTCGGCAAGGCCAAGGCCGAGCATGGCTCGATCGACGTGCTGGTGAACAACGCCGGCATCACCCGCGACCGCATGTTCCTCAAGATGACCCGCGAGGACTGGGACGCCGTGATCGAGACCAACCTCAACAGCATGTTCAACGTCACCAAGCAGGTGGTGGGCGATATGGTTGAAAAGGGTTGGGGCCGCATCGTCAACATCTCGTCGGTCAACGGCGAGAAGGGCCAGGCCGGCCAGACCAACTACTCGGCCGCCAAGGCTGGCATGCACGGCTTCACCATGGCCCTGGCCCAGGAACTGGCCAACAAGGGCGTGACCGTGAACACGGTGAGCCCGGGCTACATCGGCACCGACATGGTCAAGGCCATCCGCCCTGACGTGCTCGACAAGATCGTGGGCACCATTCCCGTCAAGCGCCTGGGCGAGCCCAGCGAAATCGCCTCCATCATCGCCTGGCTGGCGTCGGACGAAGGGGGTTACTCCACCGGCGCTGACTTCTCGGTCAACGGTGGCCTGCACATGGGCTGATGCACATGGGCTGAAGAAAGCCTTGCTTTCAGTCGACCCCGCCCCCTGGCGGGGTTTTTTTTCGTCTTTTTTGAACAATCACGCCGACGAACGGGAACCATGAGGGGATGATCGATTCCGATGGGGAGGCTTTACAGCCCATTTACCGCGCCGCCAGGATGTCTGCCACGGCGGCATCCTGCCCACCACCACCCCAATGAGGACCTTCTGCCCATGCCCCACAGTGTTTCCCTGATCAGCACGATTGCCGTGGGCCTGGGCCTGTCCCTGATCCTGGGCTTCGTCGCCGTGCGCCTGCGCCTGCCTGCCCTGGTGGGTTACCTGGTCACGGGCATGATCGTGGGGCCCTTCACCCCGGGCTTCGTGGCTGATGCCGAAATCGCTTCGCAGCTCGCCGAGATCGGCATCATGCTGCTGATGTTCGGCGTGGGCCTGCATTTCTCCTTTGCCGACCTGATGGCGGTGCGCCGCCTGGCCCTGCCTGGGGCCGTGGTCCAGATGACGGTGGCCACCTTGATGGGCATGGGGCTGGCCTGGGCCTGGGGCTGGGCCTTGGGGCCGGCCCTGATGCTGGGGCTGGCCTTGTCGGTGGCCAGCACGGTGGTCTTGCTGCGAGCCCTGGAGTCCTTTGGGCTGACCGATTCCTTCACCGGGCGGGTGGCGATCGGCTGGCTGGTGGTGGAAGACCTGGCCATGGTGCTGGTGCTGGTGCTGCTGCCGCCCCTGGCGGGCGTGCTGGGCGGGCCGGCCCAGGCGGAAGCCGCCGCCGGCAGTGCCTCCTTGCTGGGCACCTTGGGGCTCACGTTGCTGCGCGTCGGTGCTTTTGTGGCGGTGATGCTGGTGCTGGGGCGCCGCCTCTTCCCCTGGTTGCTCAAGCAGGTGCACCGCACCGGCTCGCGCGAGCTCTTCACGCTGTGCGTGGTGGCGGGTGCCGTCAGCATTGCCTATGCCTCCGCGGCGCTGTTCGGCGTGTCGTTTGCGCTGGGCGCCTTTTTTGCCGGCATGGTGATGCGCGAGTCCGAGTTCAGCCACCAGGCCGCGGAAGAATCCCTGCCGCTGCGGGATGCCTTTGCCGTGTTGTTCTTTGTCTCGGTCGGCATGTTGTTTGACCCCCAGGTGCTGATCGACCGCCCGCTGCAGGTGCTGGGGGTGGTGTTGGTGATCATGCTGGGCAAGACGGTGGCCGCCGCCTTGCTGGTGGTGGCCCTGGGTCAAACCTTGAGCACGGCTTTGCGCATCGCGGCCAGCCTGGCGCAGATCGGTGAGTTCTCGTTCATCCTGGTGGGCCTGGGGCGCACGCTGGGCCTGCTGCCCGCCGAGGGCCAGAGCCTGGTGGTGGCGGGGGCGTTGATCTCGATTGCACTGAACCCGCTGTTGTTCGGTGCTTCCGGGCCGTTGTGCGCCTGGCTGTGTCGGCATTCGGCCCTGGCGCGTCGGTTGGAGTCGGCCGGCTAGCCACCTCCACAGGTTCGTCGCGCAGCCTCTTCTTCCAACGCGACCCGGCTCGCTGGCCGGCGGGTTCTTTGTGAGTAGATGCTTACCCCTGAAACCCTTTGTGGCATGCCTTTGCGCCTTTGTGACACCGCGGCGTCTGTTGTGGAATCCCACAATGCCGACGTGTTTCACGGGCTATACAATCGCGCCCACTTCCGAGCAGGCCGGGGCGTTCCTCGGGCTTTTTTGATATGACCGCAAACCAAAACAAACTTCAAACCAGCGCAGTCACCAGCCCCGCCAAGCGGCCGCTGTACAAGTCTCTTTATGTGCAAGTTCTGGTCGCTGTGACCATCGGGGTCTTGCTGGGGCACTTCAACCCCGGCTTGGGCGCCGACATGAAGCCCCTGGGTGACGGCTTCATCAAGCTCATCAAGATGATCATCGCCCCCATCATCTTCTGCACCGTGGTGGTGGGCATTGCCGGCATGGAAGACATGAAGAAGGTCGGCAAGACCGGTGGCCTGGCGCTGATGTATTTCGAGATCGTCAGTTCGCTGGCCCTGGTGGTCGGTCTGGTTGTCGTGAACGTGCTGGCCCCGGGTGAGGGCATGCACGTCGACCCCAGCACGCTCGACACCAAGGGCATCGCGGCCTACACCGGCCCGGGCAAGATGCAGGGCACGGTCGACTTCCTGCTCAACGTGATCCCCAATTCGGTGGTGGATGCGTTTGCCAAGGGCGAGATCCTGCAGGTGCTGCTGTTTGCGGTGCTGTTCGGCTTTGCCCTGCACAAGTTCGGCGGTCGCGGCACCCTGGTGTTCGACTTCATCGAAAAGACCTCGCATGTGCTGTTCGACATCGTGGGCATCATCATGAAGGTGGCTCCGATCGGCGCCTTTGGCGCCATGGCCTTCACCATCGGCAAGTACGGCATCGGTTCGCTGTTCAGCCTGGGCAAGCTGATGGGCTCGTTCTACCTGACCTGCCTGATCTTCATCTTCCTGGTGCTGGGCACCATCGCCCGCGTGCACGGCTTCAGCGTCTGGAAGTTCATCAAGTACATCAAGGAAGAACTGCTGATCGTGCTGGGCACCTCGTCCTCCGAGTCGGTGCTGCCTCGCATGATGGAAAAGATGGAAAACCTCGGTGCCCGCAAGTCGGTGGTGGGCCTGGTCATCCCCACGGGCTACTCGTTCAACCTGGACGGCACCTCGATCTACCTCACCATGGCCGCCGTCTTCATCGCGCAGGCCACCGACACCCCCATGACCCTGGTGCAGCAGCTGACCCTGCTGGCCGTGCTGCTGCTGACCTCCAAGGGCGCCGCCGGTGTGACCGGCAGCGGCTTCATCGTGCTGGCGGCCACGCTGTCGGCCGTAGGCCATGTGCCGGTGGCCGGCCTGGCGCTGATCCTGGGCATCGACCGTTTCATGTCCGAGGCCCGTGCCCTGACCAACCTGGTGGGCAACGGTGTGGCGACCCTGGTGGTGGCCCGCTGGACCGGCGACCTCGACATGCAGCGCCTGCAGGCCGGCCTGAACAACGAGACCTGGCAGGAGGCCGACGCCCCCGAGGTCTTGCTCGATCAGAAGCAGGAAAAGTTCGGCGGCCATTGAGCGCCAGCTCTCAGCTCTGAAAAGCCAGCCTGCGGGCTGGCTTTTTTGTGGGCGCCGCAACCCCATGTCCGTGTCCATTAGCATCCCCACCATGTGTGCCCACTACCAGGCCCTGCGCGACCCTGCCGCGTGGCGCAAGAACTTTGATGTGACCCTGCCCGACGGCGGGCGTGAGGATGTCTGGCCCAGCTACCCGGCGGCCTTCATCCGCCATCCCCAGCCCCTGCAGGCCAGTGGGCCGTCGCCAGACCCGGCACAGGCTGAGGCAAGGGCCGAAGCCCTGATCGGGCGTTTCGGCCTGGTGCCCCACTGGGCCAAGGACGAGACGGTGGGGCGCCACACCTACAACGCGCGCAGCGAGACCGTGGCCAGCAAGCCCAGCTTTCGCGATGCCTGGCGCCTGGGGCGCCGTTGTGTGGTGCCGGCCGAGGCCATCTACGAGCCCGATTGGCGCAGCGGGCGGGGCGTACCCACCCGCATCCGGCGCAGCGACGGGCAGCCGCTGGCCCTGGCGGGGGTGTGGACGGGCTGGCGCAGCCCGACGGGCGAGGTGCTGCGCAGCTTCAGCCTGTTGACCGTGAATGCCGATCACCACGCCTTCATGCGCCAGTTCCACAAGCCCGATGAAGAAAAACGCATGGTGGTGGTGTTGCCGCCACACGCCCTGCAGCGCTGGCTGCAGGCCCCGCTGGCCGAGGCCACGGCATGGATTCAGGCCTGCGCGGCCGATGTGCTGTGCGTGGACGAATCCAGCCAGCCCCCGGCTCCGTCAGGCGGGCAGGGCGGCACGGACGAGGGGCTCAGCCTGCAACTGCCCCTGGCCTAAGCTCAGCCGTCCGCGCTGCACAAAGCGGCTGTAGTCCATTTCGGGCAGCAACAGCCCGCCGGTGGTCCAGACGATGTGCGTGGCGCGGGGCAGGTGGGCCCGCAGGCCGCGCTCGGCCAGCCAGGCCTGGCCGGTTGGCGAGCCCAGCAGTTGCCCCGGCCCGCTGAAGCCCGCGGCCGCCGAGGGCTCGATGCGCAGATCGGCATGGTCCAGGGCCAGCACCAGGTGTTCGAACAAGGTCGCATCCGCCACGGTGAACACGCCCGACAGGCGCTGGCGCATCAAGCCGGCGGCCAGCAGCGAGGCCCGGGGCACGGCCAGGCCATCGGCCTCGGTCTGGTTGCTCAGGCCGGCGTCGTACACCGAGGGGTGGGTGCCGGGGGGCGCCATCATCTGCAGCAGGAAGCAGGGCGACTGCACCGGTTCGGCAAAGAAGCAATGCACATGGGGGCCCAGCAGCTCGCGCAGCCCGAAGGCGATGCCCGCCGGGGCGCCGCCCACGCCACAGGGCAGGTAGACGAACAAGGGGTGTTCGGCATCGACCCGGCGCCCCTGCTGCTGCAGTTGATCACGCAGGTGCAGGGCGGCGGCGCTGTAGCCCAGCAACAGCGACTCCGAGCGTTCGTCGTCCACAAAATGGCACATTGGGTTGCCGGCGGCCTGGGCCCGCCCGGCGGCCACGGCTTTTTCATAGTCGCCCAGGTGCTCCACCACCTCGACCCCGCGCTGGCGCAGGCGGTCTTTCTTCCAGGCCTTGGCATCGGCCGACATGTGCACCACAGCCTTGAAGCCCAGGGCCGAGGCCATCACGCCGATGCTCAGGCCCAGGTTGCCAGTGCTGCCCACGGCCACCTGGTGCTGCGCGAACAGGGCGCGTGCCGCACTCTGCCCCAGCACCCGGTAATCGCTGCCGGCCTCGATCAGGCCGGCTTGCAGCGCCAGCGCCTCGGCATGCTGCAAGACCTCGTGAAAGCCCCCGCGGGCCTTGATCGAGCCCGCCACCGGCAGGTTGTGGTCTGTCTTGACCCACAAGGCCCCCAGCTCAGGCGAGAGGCCCAGCGCGCTTTGCAGGCGGGGGGCTGGCAACAGGGCGGATTCGATGGCGCCGTCGCTGCCTCGCAGCTCCGGAAACAGGTCGCCCAGCAGGCCGGCAAAGCGCTGCAGACGCGCGGCAGCGGCCTGGGTGTCGGCCAGGCCCAGGCCTGGCGGGCCATCGGCCGGCGGGCTGCCGGGGCTGGGGCTGGGGCTTGGGGTGGGCAGTTCGGGGTTGAGCCACAGGGTGGGCCGGGCCTGACGGATCGGGCCCTCAAGGGTCGCGGGGGAAGCTGGCAAGGTCATGAAGGGGCGCTGGCCACACGGGGTGGCCCTGCCTGAAAAGCCGCGCCGCAACAGCGGCCCGGCGGGGGAGAAATCGGTTTCAAACCCGGCATTCTTCACCCGCCGGCCGTTCGACGCAAGCAGCACCAGCCTGGGGCAGCCTGAGCCGAAACGGTGAGGGTGGGCCAGGCCGCGCCAGCCGGCGCTTTGCGCCCGTTGGGGCCCGTCAAGGTGCATGGGCGGGCACCAGGGCAGGGCGTGAGCTGGGCAGCGCTGCCGGGGCATTCGGCTGGCATGCTGTTTGCAATGGAACATCCGCCTCGGTTATCAAAACCTGTATAGACAGCATATTGGTGCAAATCCCGATGAGGGGCACCGAGTTGGTGATGGACACTGCGGCAAGCGCCGACGGCATGGTCTGGCTGGCGTTTGCGTTCATGTGACGTGCCTTGTTGTATAGACAGGAGGGGTGTTCAGAGGGTCTGAGCACTCGGCGCGGCGCCAGGGGCGCCTTGTGCAAACGGGGTTTCAATCCTTACAGGAGCATCAAAAATGGGTCGTTCAATGTTCAAGGTGGCATCGTTGATGGCTGCCGCAGGGCTGGTGGCAGCGGTGGCCGCACCGGTGCAGGCACAGGAAACCAAGATCGCCCTGGGCATGTCGGGCTGGACGGGCTTTGCGCCCCTGACCCTGGCGGACAAGGCCGGCATCTTCAAGCAGCACGGCCTGGAGGTCGATCTGAAGATGATTCCCCAGAAGGACCGGCATCTGGCCCTGGCTTCCAAGGCCATCCAGTGTGCGGCCACCACGGTCGAGACCCATGTGGCCTGGAACGCCAACGGCGTGCCCATCGTGCAGATCTTCCAGATGGACAAGTCTTATGGCGCCGACGGCCTGGCCGTGCGCAACGACATCAAGGGCTTTGCCGAACTCAAGGGCAAGACCATCGGCGTCGATGCCCCGGGCACCGCCCCGTACTTCGGCCTGGCCTGGATGCTGAGCAAGAACGGCATGAGCCTGAAAGACGTCAAGGTCACCACGCTGGCGCCGCAGGCCGCGGCCCAGGCCTTCGTGGCCGGGCAGAACGATGCCGCCATGACCTACGAACCCTATCTCTCGACCGTGCGCTCCAACCCCACGGCCGGCAAGATCCTGGCCACCACGCTCGACTACCCGATGGTGATGGACACCGTGGGCTGCGACCCGGCGTGGCTCAAGGCCAACCCCAAGGCCGCCCAGGCCCTGACCGACTCGTACTTTGCCGCGCTGGAGATGATCAAGAACGACCCGGCCAAGTCGAACGACATCATGGGCTCGGCCGTCAAGCAGACGGGTGAGCAATTCGCCAAGTCGTCGGCCTATCTGCGCTGGCAGGACAAGGCGGCCAACCAGAAGTTCTTTGCCGGCGAGCTGACCAGCTTCATGAAGGATGCCACCACCATCCTGCTGGAGGCCGGCATCATCCGCAAGGCGCCCGAGAACCTGGCCGTCACCTTTGACGCGAGCTTCATCAAATAAGCCATGAGCCGTTCGCAAGCCATGCCTTCCGCCCTGGCCAGCCCCACGGCCACGGCGCCCCGCCGGCGCAGCCACTGGGCGCCGCTCGAACCCGTCAGCCTGCGCGCGCGCTGGCTGCTGGGGCTGGGCTTCTTTGTGGTGTTCGTGCTCGTGTGGGCCGGCTTCACCCTGGGCGGTTTTGTCTCGCCCACCTTTTTGGCCAGCCCGGTCACGATGGCCCAGGAGGCCTGGCTGCTCTTCACCGAGTACGGCTTCCACAAGGACATCGGCATGACGGTGTGGCGCGTGCTGGGCGGCTTTGTGCTGGCCGCGGTGATTGCCGTGCCGCTGGGCATCGCCATGGGCGCCTACAAGGGGGTCGAGGCCTTTTTCGAGCCCTTTGTCTCGTTCTGTCGCTACCTGCCGGCCTCGGCCTTCATCCCGCTGCTGATCCTGTGGGCCGGCATCGGCGAGCTGCAGAAGGTGCTGGTGATCTTCATCGGCTCGTTCTTCCAGATCGTGCTGATGGTGGCCGTGATCGTGGGCGGGGCCCGGAAAGACCTGGTCGAAGCCGCCTACACCCTGGGCGCCAGTGGACGAGGTATCGTGCGGCGCGTGCTGATCCCGGGGGCGGCCCCCGAGATCGCCGAAACCCTGCGCCTGGTGCTGGGCTGGGCCTGGACTTATGTCATCGTGGCCGAGCTGATCGGCTCCTCGTCGGGCATCGGGCACATGATCACCGACAGCCAGGCCTTGCTCAACACCGGGCAGATCATCTTCGGCATCATCGTCATCGGCCTGATCGGCCTGGTGTCCGACTTCGCTTTCAAGGCCCTGAACCGGCGCCTGTTTGTGTGGAGCTTCTTCAAATGAGCCAGTTGTCCATCCAGGGCGTCTCGCGCGTCTTCGAGTCCAGCCGCGGCCAGCGCACCCAGGCCTTGCTGCCGGTCGATTTCGAGGTGCGCGACAACGACTTCGTCACCATCCTGGGCCCCTCGGGCTGCGGCAAGAGCACCTTGCTGCGCATCGTGGCCGGCCTGGACCACCCCAGCACCGGCCGCGTGCTGCTTGACGGCCAGCCCGTGCAGGGCCCGGGTGCCGACCGGGGCATGGTGTTCCAGAGCTACACGCTGTTCCCGTGGCTGACCATCGAGCAGAACGTGCGCTTCGGCCTGCGCGAGCGCGGCATGAGCGAGGCAGCGCAGAAGGAGCGTGCCGATTTCTTCATCGCCCGCGTCGGCCTGCGCGGCTTCGAGCAGCATTTTCCCAAGCAGCTCTCGGGCGGCATGCAGCAGCGCACCGCGATTGCCCGCGCCCTGGCCAACGACCCCAAGATCCTGCTGCTCGACGAGCCCTTCGGTGCCCTCGACAACCAGACCCGGGTGCTGATGCAGGAGCTGCTGCTGGGCATCTGGGAGGCCTCGCGCAAGACCGTGCTCTTTGTCACCCACGACATCGACGAGGCCATCTTCATGGCCAACCGGGTGGCCGTGTTCAGCGCCCGGCCCGGGCGCATCAAGACCGAGCTGGCGGTGGATTTCCCGCACCCGCGCCACTACACGATCAAGACCAGCCCCGAGTTCATGGCCCTCAAGGCCCGCCTGACCGAAGAGATCCGGGCCGAGTCCATGGCCGCGGCCGAGCACTGAGGCTCAGCGCCCACGGTCCTGGCCCACTACGATAGCGCCCCATGTCACCCACGCCCGCCAGCCGCCGCAAGGCTTCGTCCCATCTGCCGTCCCCCTCGGTGGCCGCCGTGCCGCTGACTGCGTCCACCTCGCCCATGCCGCCGGCGCTGGCGCTGTACCAGCAGATCAAGGACCACATCTCGCGCAAGATCCAGGACGGCTCCTGGCCGCCGGGCCACCGCCTGCCGTCCGAGCACGAGCTGGTGGCCCAGTTCGGCATCTCGCGCATGACCGTCAACCGCGCCTTGCGCGAGCTGACCGAGCAGGGCAGGGTGGTGCGTGTAGCCGGGGTGGGCAGTTTCGTGGCCGAGGAAAAGCCCCAATCCACGCTGCTGCAGATCGCCAACCTGGCCAGCGAGATCCGCCAGCGTGGTCACGACTACCGCTGCGAGGTGCTGGTGGTGGAGCGCATCTCCGCCTCGCTGGAGGTGGCAGCCTCCCTTGACCTGCGCCTGGGCGATTCGGTCTTTCACTCGGTTTGCGTGCACCTGGAAGACGGCGTGCCCGTGCAGCTGGAAGACCGCTACGTCAACCCCCGCGTGGTGCCCGACTTCGGCGCGCAGGATTTCAGCCTGCAGCAGCCCTCCGAGTACCTGGTGCGCAACGTGCCCTTCGACCAGGTCGAGCACGTGGTGGACGCCGTGCTGCCCACGGCTGAGCAGGCCGAGCGCCTGGCCATGGTGCCGACCCAGCCCTGCCTGCTGCTGACCCGCCGCACCTGGACGCGCGGCGTGCCGGTGACGGTGGTGCGCTGCCTGCACCCGGCCTCGCGCTACCGCCTGGGCAGCCGTTTCAGGGCCGACGGCAACCCCGTCTTCGGCTGAGCCGGTTGCGCTTTGCAGACGGCCTTGTTTTCGTTTATGGCAACTTGTATAGACAGGATGGTCAACATGACATCAAACACAGCACCCACCCCGGCACCCACCTCTGCATCCACCGCCGCCGAGCTGCTGCTGGAGCCCGGCCAGGTGAGCCTGGCCCAGTGGCGCCGCATCGCGGCCGGCGGCCTGACGCTGCGCCTGCACGAATCGGCGCGCGCCGGCCTGCTGGCGGCCCAGCGCTGTGTGCAGCGCATCGTCGATGAAGACCAGGTGGTCTACGGCATCAACACCGGCTTTGGCAAGCTGGCCAGCACGCGCATTGCCCACGAACGCCTGGCCGAGCTGCAGCGCAACCTGGTGCTGTCGCACAGCGTGGGCACGGGTGAGCCCCTGCCTGCGCCGGTGGTGCGCATGGTGCTGGCCTCCAAGGCGGTCAGCCTGGCGCGGGGGCACTCCGGCGTGCGGCCCGAACTGGTGGACGCGCTGCTGGCGCTGGCCAATGCCGATCTGTTGCCGGTGATCCCGGCCAAGGGCTCGGTGGGCGCCTCGGGCGACCTGGCCCCGCTGGCCCACCTGGCCTGCGTGCTGATCGGTGAGGGCGAGGTGCTGCTGCCCGAGGGCGGGCGCCTGGGCGGTGCCCAGGCCCTGGCGCGCATCGGCCTGCAACCCTTTGTGCTGGGCCCCAAAGAGGGTCTGGCGCTGCTCAACGGCACCCAGGTGTCCACGGCGCTGGCCTTGGCCGGCCTGTTTGGCGCCGAAGAGGTGTTGGCCGCCGGCCTGGCGGCGGGGGCCCTGTCGCTGGAGGCCATCAAGGGCTCGGTCAAGCCGCTGGATGCGCGCATCCATGCCGCCCGGGGTCAGCCCGGGCAGATCGCGGTGGCTGCGGCCCTGCGCGAGTTGCTGGAGGGCAGCGACATCGTGCATTCGCACGAGCACTGCGGCCGGGTGCAAGACCCGTATTCGATCCGCTGCGTGCCCCAGGTGATGGGCGCCTGCCTGGACAACCTGCAACATGCCGCCCGCGTGCTGCAGACCGAGGCCAATGCCGCCTCGGACAACCCGCTGGTGTTCGACAACGGCGATGTGATCTCGGGCGGCAACTTCCACGCCGAGCCGGTGGCCTTTGCGGCCGACATCATCGCGCTGGCGGTGGCCGAGATCGGCGCCATCTCGGAGCGCCGCATGGCCTTGCTGCTGGACACCGGCCTGTCGGGCCTGCCGGCCTTTCTGATCCGCGACAGCGGCGTCAATTCGGGCTTCATGATCGCCCAGGTCACGGCCGCGGCGCTGGCCTCGGAAAACAAGTCGCTGGCCCACCCGGCCAGTGTCGACAGCCTGCCCACCTCGGCCAACCAGGAAGACCATGTCTCCATGGCCACCTTCGGCGCGCGCCGTCTGGCCGAGATGGTGAACAACACCGCGGTGGTGGTGGGCATCGAGGCCATGGCCGCCGCCCAGGGGCTGGATTTCCAGCGCCCGCTGAAGAGCTCGCCCGCGGTGGAGGGCCTGATGGCCGGCATCCGCCAGCGCGTGGCCTTTCTGGAGCAAGACCGCTTTCTGGCCCCCGACATCGAAGCCATGCGCGGGTGGGCCCGCCAGACCGATTGGCCGGCCTGCCTGAAGCGCGTCTGGCCCAGCGAGCAGGCCACCGCCCTCTGAGCCGATCCCATCCTTCTTTCTGTGCACCGTCTTTTCTGGAGTGTTGACCATGAATGCCAATGACAAACTCATCGCCGCCACCGCAGCCCCGGCCGCCGACCCCCGCCACGACCCCAGCCGGGTGATCCGCGCCCCGCGCGGCACCGAGAAAAGCTGCAAGAGCTGGCTCACCGAGGCGGCCTACCGCATGATCCAGAACAACCTGGACGCCGAGGTGGCCGAGCGCCCGCAAGACCTGGTGGTCTATGGCGGCATCGGCCGGGCCGCCCGCGACTGGGCCTGTTACGACGCCATCCTGGAGAGCCTGCGCCAGCTCAACGACGACGAGAGCCTGCTGATCCAGTCGGGCAAGCCCGTGGGCGTGTTCAAGACCCACGAGAACGCCCCGCGGGTGTTGCTGGCCAACTCCAACCTGGTGCCCAAATGGGCCAACTGGGAGCACTTCAGCGAGCTCGACCGCAAGGGCCTGTTCATGTACGGCCAGATGACGGCCGGCAGCTGGATCTACATCGGCACCCAGGGCATCGTGCAAGGCACCTACGAGACCTTTGCCGAGGCAGGCCGCCAGCACCACGGCGGCAGCCTCAAGGGCCAGTGGATCGTCACTGCCGGCCTGGGCGGCATGGGTGGGGCCCAGCCCCTGGCCGCCACCTTTGCCGGGGCGGTGTCGCTGAACATCGAATGCCAGCAGGCCAGCATCGACTTCCGCCTGCGCACCCGCTACCTCGACAAGCAGGCGCGCGATCTGGACCACGCCCTCGAACTGATCGCCCAGCACACGGCCGCCGGCGAGGCGGTGTCCATCGGCCTGCTGGGCAATGCCGCCGAGGTGCTGCCCGAACTGGTGCGCCGGGCGCAGGCCGGTGGCCCCAGGCCCGGCCTGGTGACCGACCAGACCTCGGCCCACGACCTGGTCAACGGCTACCTGCCGGCCGGCTGGAGCGTGGCCCAGTGGCGTGCCGCGCAGCAGGACCCGGCCCAGCATGCCGCCCTCAAGAAGGCGGCCGCCCAGTCGTGTGCCCGCCATGTGCAGGCCATGCTCGATTTCCAGGCCCTGGGCGTGCCGGTGGTCGATTACGGCAACAACATCCGCCAGGTGGCCTTCGATGAGGGCGTGCAGAACGCCTTCGACTTCCCGGGCTTTGTGCCGGCCTACATCCGCCCGCTGTTCTGCGAGGGCAAGGGCCCGTTCCGCTGGGTGGCCCTGTCGGGCGACCCGGAAGACATCTACAAGACCGACGCCAAGATCAAGGAGCTGTTCCCCGAGAACACCCATGTGCACCGCTGGCTCGACATGGCCCGCGAGCGCATCAGCTTCCAGGGCCTGCCGGCGCGCATCTGCTGGCTGGGGCTGGGCGAGCGCCACAAGGCGGCGCTGGCCTTCAACGAGATGGTGCGCACGGGCGAGCTCAAGGCGCCCATCGTGATCGGCCGCGACCACCTGGACACCGGTTCGGTGGCCAGCCCCAACCGCGAAACCGAAAGCATGAAGGACGGCACCGACGCCGTCAGCGACTGGCCGCTGCTGAACGCGCTGCTCAACACGGCGGGGGGCGCCACCTGGGTCAGCCTGCACCACGGCGGGGGCGTGGGCATGGGGTATTCGCAGCATTCGGGCGTGGTCATCGTGGCCGATGGCAGCGCGGCCGCCGACCAGCGCCTGGCCCGCGTGCTCTGGAACGACCCGGCCACCGGGGTGATGCGCCATGCCGACGCCGGCTACGAAAGCGCCCAGGCCTGCGCCCAGCGCAACGGCCTGAACCTGCCCATGCTTCAAGGTTGAGTGAAGGGCTGAGGCACTGGAGGAGGCGGGTACTTCAAAAGCTGGCCCCATTCCCACAGCCTGGGAATGGGGGCTTGGCGCTCAAGTCATGGCGCCAGATACTGCAAGGCAATCAACGCTTCAGCGCTCACCTCATTCCCATGACCGCCGGATCTGACACCACCCCCGCCACCGACCGCGCCCTGCAGGTGCTGTCGGTGCTGGCGCAGCACCGCGAGCCCATGAGCGCGCTGGAGCTGAGCGCCGCCACGGGGCTGGCCAAGAGCACGCTGTACCGCCAGATCGCCACCTTGCGGCGCTGGGGTTTTGTCATGGAGGTGGACGGGCGCTACGGCCCGGGCCCCGCCAGCGTCGAGCTGGCCTGCGGCTTTGACGCCAACTCGCGCCTGGTGCAGTGCGCCCGGGCCGATCTGCAGGCCCTGGCCCGCCTCAGCAGCGAGAGCGTGGCCCTGGTGGCGGTGCTCAATGAGCGTGCGGTGTGCCTCGAAATGGTGGACAGCGTGCAGTCGCTGCGCTGCTCCTTCGACAAGGGGCGCAGCGTGCCGCTGCGCGACGGGGCCAGCGCCAAGTGCCTGCTGGCCCACCTGCCCGAGGCCCAGCGCGAAGCGGCCCTGGAGCGGTTGAACCTCGGCGCCACCGAGCAAGCGGCCCGGCGCAGTGAGCTGGCGCTCATCCGCGAGCGCGGCCATGCCATCACCGCCGGCGAAGTCGATGCCGGTGTCTGGGGCGTGAGTGCGCCCCTGCTCGATGGCCAGCGTCAGCTGCACGGTGCCATCACCCTGATGGCACCGACCTTGCGTATCGATGGCCGCGAGGCCGCCTTTGTGCACATGACCCTGGTCACCGCAGCGCGCATTGCCCGCGCGCTGCAGGGCCCGTGAAACGGCACCTTGAAGGCCCGCTTGCGCTGAATCTCCCCGTTGTCTTCCCTTTTGTCTCCCCCCGTTGCATCCCTCCAACCTGACAGGACCTGCCCCATGAACTTCCGCCGCCAACTCCTCCTCGCCACCCTGGCCCTCAGCAGCTTTGCCGGCCTGCACGGCGCCGCCAGCGCCCAGTCTGATGTGCTGCACGTGGCCACCGACGCCACCTTCCCGCCCATGGAGTACGTGGACAACGGCAAGCGCACCGGCTTCGATGTCGAGCTGGTGGAGGCGGTGGCCGCCGCCATGGGCAAGAAGGTCGAGTGGGTGGACATCGACTTCAAGGGCCTGATCCCCGGCCTGATCTCCAAGCGCTTCGACATGGCCGTGTCGGCCATCTACATCACCGACGAGCGCAAGAAGGTGGTCGATTTCAGCGAACCCTACTTTGCCGGTGGCCTGGTCACCATGGTCAAGGCGGGCAGCGCGATGAAGGCCCCCATCGACCTCAACGGCAAGAAGGTGTCGGTGCAGGTGGGCACCAAGTCGGTGGCCTTTGTGAAGCAGGCCTTCCCGCAGGTGCAGCTGGTCGAGGTCGAGAAGAACCAGGAGATGTTCAACCTGGTGGACATCGGCCGCGCCGACGCCCTGGTCACCGGCAAGCCCGCGGCCTTCCAGTACATGCGCACCCGCCCGGGTCTGCAGGTGCTGGAGCCCCAGCTGACCACCGAGGAGTACGGCATGGCCCTGCGCAAGGACACGCCGGAGCTGACCCGTGCCGTCAACGCCGCGCTGGCCAAGCTCAAGGCCGACGGCAGCCATGCGCGCCTGGTGGCCAAGTGGTTTCCGGCCGGCAAATGAGGGGCTGAGCGCTCCCTGACTGAAGGCACTCCACCCCATGGACTTCGATTTCTCCCCCGTCTGGGCCGGCTGGCGCGATCTGCTCAACGGCGCAGCCGTCACGGTGCAGATCACCGCCTGTGCCCTGCTGCTGGGCTGCGTGCTGGGCCTGCTGGCCGGCCTGGGCCGCCTGCGACGCGGCAACCCGCTGGTCTACGGCCTGTGCACGGCCTATGTGGCGCTGATCCGCGGCACGCCGCTGCTGGTGCAGCTGTTCATCCTGTTCTTCGGCCTGCCGCATTTCGGGCTGCTGCTGCCGGCCTTTGTGTGCGGCGTGCTGGGCATGGGCATCTACTCGGGCGCCTATGTGTCGGAGATCGTGCGCGGGGCCATCCAGTCGGTGGACCGTGGCCAGATGGAGGCTGCCCGCTCCATGGGCATGTCCTACAGCCAGGCCATGCGCAGCGTGATCCTGCCGCAGGCCGTGGTGCGCATGATCCCGCCCCTGGGCAATGAGTTCATTGCCCTGATCAAGAACTCGGCCCTGGTGTCGCTGTTGACCATCCACGACGTGATGCACGAGGGGCAGAAGATCATCAGCGTGTCGTACCGGTCGCTGGAGGTGTATCTCGCGATCGCGGCGGTGTATTTCGTGCTCACGGGGCTGACCACCCTGGCCCTGCGGCACATCGAACAGCGCCTGCGCGCCGGAGGCATGGTGCAATGAGCCAGACCCTGCAACAGACACCGGCCCAGACCCAGGGCCAAGAACCCATCCTTCGCATCCGCGGCCTGGGCAAGCGCTACGGCGACCACGTGGTGCTGAAAGGCATCGACTTCGAGGTGCAGCCCTCGCAGGTGGTGGTGGTGATCGGGCCCAGCGGCTCGGGCAAGAGCACCTTTTTGCGCTGCTGCAACGGGCTGGAGCAGCCCGAGCAGGGCAGCGTCGAGATCGTGGGCCACACCCTGGTGCGTGAGGGCCAGATGCTGGCCGAGCGCGAGCTGAATGCCCTGCGCACCGAGGTGGGCATGGTGTTCCAGTCGTTCAACCTGTTCCCGCACCTGTCGGTGCTGGGCAACGTCACCCTGGGCCCGCGCATGCTGCGCGGCCTGAGCGCCTCCCAGGCCGAGGCCGAGGCGCGTGAGCTGCTGCAGAAGGTGGGCCTGTCGGCCAAGGCCGACGCCATGCCGGCCAGCCTGTCGGGCGGCCAGAAACAGCGCGTGGCGATTGCCCGTGCCCTGGCCATGCGACCCAAGGTGATGCTGTTCGACGAGCCCACCTCGGCCCTCGACCCCGAGCTGGTGGGCGAGGTGCTGCAGGTCATGAAGCTGCTGGCCAGCGAAGGCATGACCATGATGGTGGTCACCCACGAGATGGGCTTTGCCCGCGAGGTGGCCGATGTGGTGGTGGTCATGGATGGCGGCGGCATCGTCGAGGCCGGCGACCCGGCCACCGTGTTCGGGGCCCCGCGGCAGGAACGCACCCGGCAGTTTTTGCATGCCGTGCTGAGCCGCTCATGAACCCAGACGCCTCTTCAGATCTGCATCGCTTCGACCGCCGCTCGCTCCAGGCCATGCCCTGGAAGAACGGCGGCGGCGTGACGCGTGAGATCGTCTGCCAGCCGCCGGGCGCGGGGCTGGACGCCTTTGACTGGCGGGTCAGCATTGCCCACATCGCCAGCGACGGGCCGTTCTCCCGCTTCGAAGGGGTGGACCGCGTGATCACGCTGCTCGAAGGGGCTGGCGTGCAGCTCAGCTCGAGCGATGGCGCCGTGGCGCACCGCCTGGCCACACCGTGGCAGCCCTTTGCCTTTGCCGGCGAGGTCGCCATCGACAGCCGCCTGCTGGGCGGCCCCTGCGACGATTTCAATGTGATGACGCGGCGCGAGCGCTGCCGGGCCTCGGTCAGCGTGTTGTACGGTGATGTGGGGCAGGCCTTGCCCTCGTCGCCGGCCGGCCTGCTGATGAGCCTGCAGGGAGCTTGGCAGCTGTGTGGCGCTGAAACCGTGGCGCTGGCACCCGACCAGGGCCTGTGGTGGGAGGCTGGGGCAGGGCGCTTCGGCCCCTGGCGGCTGACGGCCGACGGGCCGCAGGCCGCGCTGATCGCGGTGTTGATACAGGAGGTTTGACCATGCGGGGTTCTGTGCACGCCAGTGCCGATGGTTTGTGGTTCAACCTGCGGGTGGCGCCCGGTGCGCTGACGGTCGACAGCCCGCCCGACAGCGATGCCCTGCTGGTGCAGGGGGGGCAGATCGCCTGGGTCGGGCGTCTGGCCGACGCGGTGCTGCCGCCCGCCACGCCCCGGCACGACGCCGGGGGCTGCTGGCTCACGCCCGGCCTGATCGACTGCCACACCCACCTGGTGTACGGCGGCCAGCGGGCGAATGAATTCGCGCTGCGCTTGGCCGGTGCCAGCTACGAAGAGGTGGCCCGCGCCGGCGGCGGTATCGTCTCCAGCGTGCGGGCCACCCGCGAGGCCAGCGAGGACGAGCTGCTGGCCAGTGCCAGCGCCCGCCTGCAAAGCCTGCTGGCCGAAGGCGTCTGTGCCATCGAGATCAAATCAGGCTATGGCCTGAGCCTGGCGCACGAGCGCAAGCAGTTGCGTGTGGCGCGGCGCCTGGGCGAGCTGCATGGCCTCACCGTGCGCACCACCTTTTTGGGTGCCCACGCGCTGCCGCCCGAGTACGCGGGGCGCAGCGCCGACTACGTTGACCTGGTGTGCCGCGAGATGCTGCCCGCCCTGGCGGCCGAGGGCCTGGTGGATGCGGTGGATGTGTTCTGCGAGCGCATCGCGTTCTCGCTGGCCGAGACCGAGCAGGTGTTTCAGGCCGCGCAGGCCCTGGGCCTGCCGGTGAAGCTGCATGCCGAGCAACTGTCCGACATGGGCGGGGCGGCGCTGGCGGCGCGCTATGGCGCGCTGTCGTGCGACCACATCGAGCACCTGTCGGCCGAAGGCATCGCCGCCATGCGCCGTTCGGGCACGGTGGCCGTGCTGCTGCCCGGAGCCTTCTACACCTTGCGCGACACCCAGGTGCCGCCCATCCAGGCCTTGCGCGAGGCCGGCGTGCCCATGGCCGTGTCCACCGACCACAACCCGGGCACCTCGCCGGCCCTGAGCCTGCTGCTGATGGTCAACATGGCCTGCACGCTGTTTCGCCTGACCGTGCCCGAGGCCCTGGCCGGGGTGACCCGCCACGCCGCCCAGGCGCTGGGCCTGCAGGACAGCCACGGCCAGCTCGGGCCGGGGCGCCCCGCCAACTGGGTGCTGTGGCCCGTGGGCGAGGTGGCCGAGTTGGCCTACTGGCTGGGCCAGCGCCCCCGGCCCACCGTGGTGCGCCAGGGGCGCATCACGCAGACCCCCTGATTTGACTTGAGAGAGCCTGCATGAGCGCCACCACCTTGTTTGCCCCCCACGCCCTGCTGCCCGAGGGCTGGGCGCGCGATGTCTTGCTGCAGTGGGATGCGGCCGGTGTGCTGCAGCAGGTGCAGGCCGGTGTGGCCGCACCGGCCGGTGCGGCCCAGGCTGCGGGCCCCGTGATCCCGGGCCTGCCCAATCTGCATTCGCATGCCTTCCAGCGCGGCTTTGCCGGCCTCACCGAGCAGCGCAGCAGCCCGGGGCAGGGGGGCGAGGCCGACAGTTTCTGGAGCTGGCGCACCCTGATGTACCGCTTTGCGGGCAGCCTGACGCCAGAGCGGCTGGAGGCCATCGCCACCTGGCTGTACCTCGAAATGCTGGAGGCCGGCTACACCTCGGTGTGCGAGTTCCACTACGTGCATCACCAGGCCGACGGCCAGCCCTATGCCGACGACGCCACGCTGGCGCGCTGCCTGTTGCGGGCGGCGCAGCGCACGGGCATGGGCATGACGCTGCTGCCCGTGCTGTACCAGACCGGCGGTTTTGGCGGGCAGGCGCCGCACGGCGGGCAGCGGCGCTTTCTGCGCAGCACCGACAACCTGCTGCGGATGTTGCACACCTTGCAGGGCGAGCTGAACCGCGGCCTGCATGGCTCTGATGCCCGGCTGGGCCTGGCCCCGCACTCGCTGCGCGCCGTGCCCCCCGACAGCCTGCGCGAGGCCGTGGCCGGCCTGACGGCGCTCGACCCCGCCGCCCCCATCCACATCCACATTGCCGAGCAGACCCGCGAGGTGGACGATTGCCTGGCCTGGAGCGCGCGCCGCCCGGTCGAATGGCTGCTGGAGCATGCACCGGTGGACCGGCGCTGGTGCCTGGTGCACGCCACCCACATGACCGAGGCCGAATACCGGGCCGCAGCGGCCAGCGGCGCGGTGGCCGGCCTGTGCCCCAGCACCGAGGCCAATCTGGGCGATGGCCTGTTCGACCTGCCTCTGTGGCGCGACGCCGGCGGCGCCTGGGGCGTGGGCTCGGACAGCCATGCCTGCGTGAATGCGGCCGAAGAGCTGATGCTGCTGGAGTACGGCCAGCGCCTGCAGCGGCATGAGCGCAATGTGCTGGCCAGTGCCCGCCAGCCCGGGGTGGCCACGGCCATGACCCTGCAGGCGGTGGCCGGTGGCGCCCAGGCCTGCGCCCGCGCGGTGGCCGGCCTGGCGCCGGGCCAGCGCGCCGACTGGGTCGAGCTGGACCCGCAGCACCTGGCCCTGGCGGGTTTGCCCGCACCCGACATGCTGTCGGCCCATGTCTTCGGCAGCCACCGCAGCTCGGCCGTGGCCGAGGTGCGGGTGGGCGGCGTGCCCCGCGTGCAGGCCGGTCGCCACGCCTTGCATGACGAGGCGGCACGGGCCTTTGTGCAGGCCCGCCGCGAACTGCTTGAAAGTACCTGACATTCCCTTTCCGAGGCCCTCCCCATGACCGCTTTCACCACCGACCAACCCGCCTTCCGCCTGCACCAGGGGCAGCGCCCGCTGCTGATCTCCATGCCCCATGTGGGCACCTATGTGCCGCCCGCACTGGCCCAGCGGCTGACGGCCGAAGCCCGGCAGGTGCCCGACACCGACTGGCATCTGGAGCAGCTGTATGGCTTTGCCCGCGCGCTGGGGGCCTCGATCCTGGTGGCCACCCATTCGCGCTATGTGATCGATCTGAATCGCCGATCCGACGGCGCCAGCCTCTACCCGGGCCAGAGCGTGACCGGCTTGTGCCCGGTCGACACCTTTGACGACACCCCGCTGTACGCCGATGGTCAGGGCCCTGATGAAGCCGAGATCGCGCAGCGCCGCGAGGCCGTGTGGGCGCCGTACCACGCCTGTTTGCAGGCCGAGCTGCAGCGTTTGCGTGCAGCGCACGGCGTGGCCATGTTGTGGGACGCGCACTCGATCCGCTCGGTGCTGCCACGCTTCTTCGAAGGCAAGCTGCCCGACCTGAACCTGGGCACCGCCGACGGCGCCAGCTGCGACCCGGCGCTGGCGCAGCGCCTGCTGGCCATCGCCCAGGCCGCGCCGGGGCACACGGCGGTGCTCAACGGGCGCTTCAAGGGCGGGCACATCACGCGCCATCACGGCCAGCCGGCCCAGAACATCCATGCGGTGCAACTGGAAATGACCCAGTGCAGCTACATGCAAGAGTCATTGCCTTTTGACTACCTGCCCGAGGTGGCAGCCCGCATCCAGCCCACCGTGCAGCAATTGATTGAAGCCATGTTGGCCTTTGCCGAGGCCGCCTGATCCGGTTGTTCGGGCAGAGCATGGGGTAACCCAGGTGCTTGATGGGCTGGTGCGAGCTGGGGCATGATCCACGCCGCTTGTACCCCTCCAGGAGACCCCATGTTCGAAGGCATTCTGATCACCAAGGACGACGCCGGCTACCGCGCCCAGTTGCAATCCATCGACGAGGCGCAACTGCCCGAGGGCGATGTGACCGTGCAGGTGGCGTGGTCCACCCTCAATTACAAGGATGGCCTGGCCATCACCGGCCAATCGCCGGTGGTGCGGCGCTTTCCCATGGTGCCCGGCATCGATTTCGCGGGCACCGTGACCGCCAGCAGCCATGCCAGCTGGAAAGTGGGCGATCAAGTGGTGCTCAATGGCTGGGGCGTGGGCGAAACCCACTGGGGTGGCCTGGCCGGTGTGGCCCGGGTCAAGGGCGACTGGCTGGTGCGCCTGCCCGAGGCCTTCAGCGCCCGCCAGGCGATGGCCATCGGCACCGCGGGCTACACCGCCATGCTGTGCGTGATGGCCCTGGAGCGCCACGGCATCCAGCCGGGCGACGGTGACATCCTGGTCACCGGGGCCAATGGCGGCGTGGGCAGTGTGGCGCTGGCCTTGCTGGCCCGGCTGGGCTACCGCGCCGTGGCCTCGACCGGCCGGCCGCAAGAGGCCGAGCATTTGAAATCCATCGGTGCGGCCGAGGTCATCGACCGGGCCGAGCTGGCCGCGCCCGGCAAAGCGCTGGGCAAGGAGCGCTGGGCTGGTGTGGTGGATGCCGTGGGCAGCCACACCCTGGCCAATGCCTGCGCCGGCACCCGCTATGGCGGTGCGGTGGCGGCCTGCGGCTTGGCCGGGGGCATGGATTTCCCGGCCACCGTGGCGCCCTTCATCCTGCGTGGGATCACCTTGTATGGCATCGACAGCGTGATGGCTCCGCTGGCGCTGCGCCAGCAGGCCTGGGCGCGGCTGGCCCGCGATCTGGACCCGGCCTTGCTGGAGGCCTTCACCCGCGAAATCCCCTTGGCCCAGGCCCCCGCCGTGGCGGCGGATCTGCTGGCCGGGCAGGTGCGCGGGCGTGTGGTGGTGCGTGTAACGGCTTGATGCCAGAACCGGGGCGGTGATCCTGGCTTTTCACGGTAGTCGGGCGGATACAGGGAACAGACGGGCTTTTCTTCCGCTTTTCCGTTCATCATTTCTTATCCGGCGTGTTACGAAATGTGTTGATATGAAACACAAATGAACTTAAGATGGCGGCATGTAAAAGGCACACCCGTGCGAAAGCCGGGGTCGCAAAGCCACCGGTCTAAGCCCTCAGGGGTATGACAGCGGGGTTGCCAAGCCCCTGTGGCTTCTTCTGCGAAGCCCACCTGGATCCCCAGGTTTCAGAAGCCGGCAACCCTCCCGCCCGGTGTCTTCGCCCCCCTTCTTTTGAGGGCTGTGCCTCCCGTCCAACTGACCGGAGAGTGCCGTGGCCTCATTGATCTCATTCCAAAATTTGCGTTCTGCGCCTGCCACCTGTGGCCTGGCGTTGAGCGCCATGACGCTGTTGCTGGCCGCTTGTGGTGGCGGTGATGGCGGCACGATGGCCAGCCCCTCAGTCAGTGCCACCACCACGCTGTCGGCCGAAGTCGATACCCTGCCGGATTCGGTGGCCTCACAGACCGTGCTGCCCAGCTTCCACCTGGCACCGGTGCAACTGCAGGCGCCGGACGATGTGGATGCCTCCGGCTCGGGCGCTTCGGCCCAGTTGGCACCGCGCGTGCAGTGGGTGCCCGCCGAGCTGGCCGGCCTGAGCAGCCGCCGACTGACGCCCGAGGCCATGACCCAGGCCAAGGCCTTGGGGGTTTCCGCCAACGTGCAGTCTGATGATTCGACCGCCAAGGCGGGCTCCGCGGTGGTCACCTACTCGCCGGCACAGATCCGGGCTGCGTATGGCCTGCCGGCCACCCCGGCCCCGGGTGCCAGCCTGACGGCTGCGCAAGCCGCCCAGTTGGGCGCTGGTCAGACGATCTACATCGTCGACGCCATGCACAACCCGAACGTGGCCGCCGAGCTGGCCGCCTTCAACAGCAAGTTCGGTCTGCCCACCTGCACCACCAAGGCCATCGCCACCAACGCCACACTGCCGCTGGCCGCACCGTCGAGCGCGGCTTGCGAGCTGTCGGTGGTGTACAGCAACACCAGTGGCGCCATGACGGCGACGGCACCGGCCTACGATTCGGGCTGGGCGACCGAGATTTCTCTGGACGTTCAATGGGCTCACGCGATTGCGCCGCTGGCCCGTCTGGTGCTGATCGAAGCCCCGGATTCCAGCGTGAACAGCCTGCTGGCGGCCGTGGGCCTGGCCAACAAGATGGGCCCGGGCGTGGTGTCGATGAGTTTTGGCGCCAACGAAGGCAACTGGACCGCCTCGGCCGACAGTTACTTCAGCACCGCCAACATGACTTACCTGGCGGCGGCGGGTGACTCGGGTGCTGGCGTGAGCTGGCCGGCCGTGTCGCCCAAGGTGCTGGCCGTCGGCGGCACCTCGCTGACCTACAGCGGCACCGGCAGCCGCAGCGAAGTGGTGTGGAGCGGCTCGGGTGGTGGCACCAGCGCCTACACGGCCCTGCCCAGCTACCAGACCAGCGCCGTGCCTGGCCTGGGCACGGTGGCGCGTCGCACCGTGTCGGATGTGGCCATGAATGCCAACCCCAACACGGGCCAGTATGTGGCGGTGATCGCTGCGGGCAGCAGCACCACCCAATGGGTCAGCGCCGGTGGCACCAGCATGTCGACCCCGCAATGGGCGGCGCTGGTCGCGGTGGCCAACGCCTTGCGCGCTCAGTCCTCCAAGGCTGTTCTGGGCGCTCCGCACGCGGTGTTGTATGGTCAGATCTCGGTGAATGCCAGCAGCTATGCCGGCGCCTTCCTGGATGTGACCTCGGGCAACAACGGCACTTGCGCCACCTGCAGCGCACACGCCGGCTTTGACACCCCCACCGGCCTGGGCACGCCCAATGGCAGCAACCTGCTCAGTGTGCTCAGTGGCGCCACGGTGACCAACCCGCCCGTGGTGGCTTCGGCCAGCATCAGCGGCCAAGTGGGCACGGCCCTGTCGTTCACCGTGTCCGCTTCGGCCCCCAATGCCGTGACCTATAGCCTGACGGGCGCTCCGTCCGGCATGACCATCTCCACCGCTGGTGTGGTCAGCTGGCCCACCCCGGTGGCAGGCACCTACGCCGTGACCGTGGTGGCCAAGGACAGCAAGACCGGCCTCAGCGGCCAGGGCGTGTACACCGTGACCGTTGCCAAGCCGGTGGCCCCCACCGTGACCGCTGCCACCATCAACGGCACGCCGGGCACGGCCCTGACCTTTACCGTGAACGCCACTGGCGCCAATGCCCTGAGCTACAGCCTGAGCGGTGCGCCCACCGGCATGAGCGTGAACGCCAGCACGGGGGTGGTGAGCTGGGCCAGCCCGGTGCTGGGCACGTACAGCGTGACGGCGATCGCCAAGGACAGCAAGACCGGCCTGACCGGCCAGGCGGTGTACACGGTGAAGATCGCTGCCGCCACCACCACGACCACGGGCTTGTCGGTCAAGGCGCCCGCCATCACCGGCGTGGCAGGCAAGGCCGTCAGCGGCACGATCACGATCACGGATTCGGGCGTGAGCTGGGTCTCGGTGTCGATCTCCGGTGCGCCGCTGGGCATGTCGTTCTCGATGACGGGCCTCACCGTGACCGCCAACTGGGCCAGCCCGGTGACCGGCAGCTACACGTTGACGGTGGTGGTCAAGGATTCGGCTGGCCGCACGGTTCAGGTGCAGATGCCGGTGACCATCACGGCCAAGTAAGCACACAGATCGCTGTGCAGCAAGACCGGCGCCTGGGGAAACCCAGGCGCCATTTTTTTGGGCTCAGCGGCAGCTCAGATCCATCGGCTGCCCCTCCCAGCCGCTTTGGCGCACCGGGCCCTGGCCAGGGCAGCTGTAGCTGAGGACCAGGAACTTGCGCTGGTTGGGTGCGGGGTCGCCACACAGGCCGTTGTTCACCGTGAGCACCGGGATGGCCTGGTTGGCCAGGGCCCGGGCGATGCCGGCGCGGGCATCGCAGGCCCGCTCGGCCGTGCCATAGCGGGCCTCGTGCAGGGTGATGGGGGCTGCGGGGGCGGGGTATGAGCCCGGCCAGTTCGGGGCGGCGCCCGTCTGCCAGGGGGCCTGGCGAGCGGCGGCCAGGCCATCGGCATAGCCCTGGTCGTAGCCGCGCCGGTAGGCCTCGCTCTGGGCCTGGGCCGGCGGGGCGAGCAAGAGCAGGCTCAGTCCGGCGAAGAGCAGGGCCCCTGGCAAGGAGCGGCGTGGGCGCAAAAGCATGGCAATCTTTCAGGCCCGCCAGGAGGATGGAGGATCAGCGGGCTTGCAAGCTCAATGCGCGGCGCGCAGGGCGGGTTGACGCCCGACCTGTATCAAGTTGTGAGCCACGTGGGGTTTAGACGCCCAGGTACTGATCGAGCAGGGCCGGGTTGGTGCGCAGTTGCTCGGAACCGCCTTCGAAGGCGACCTGGCCTTTCACCAGGATCACATTGCGGTTGCTGATCTGGGTGACGTGCTTCCAGTTCTTGTCGACGATCACGCTGCTGATGCCGCTTTCGCGGATCAGGCCGCAGATGCGCCAGATCTCGCGCGCGATCAGGGGCGCCAGACCTTCGGTGGCTTCGTCGAGGATCAGCACATCGGGGTTGGTCATGAGGGCGCGGCCGATGGTGAGCATCTGCTGTTCGCCGCCCGAGAGTTGCTGGCCGCCGTGGTGGAGGCGTTCGGTCAGGCGCGGGAAGGTTTCCAGCACGCGCTCGTAGGTCCAGTCGCGCTGGCCTCGGGTGCCGGCGCGGGCCGCCATCTGCAGGTTCTCTCGCACGCTGAGGTTGCCGAAGATGCCGCGCCCTTCGGGCACGTAGGCGATGCCCAGGCGTGACACCTCGTAGGGCGAACGGCCGGTCATGGCGCGGCCGGTGATGTTCACCTGGCCCGAGCGCGGCTTGACCAGGCCCATGATGCTTTTCAGCAGGGTGCTCTTGCCCATGCCGTTGCGGCCCATCAGGCCGATGGTCTCGCCACGCGCCACCGTGAAGCTGAGGTCGCGCAGGATGTGGCTGGCGCCGTAGTAGGTGTTGAGGCCCTGGGCCTGGATCAGCAGTTCGGTGGAGGGGCTCATTCGTCGGCTCCGAGGTAGGCGGACTGCACCAGCGGGTCGGCGCGCACCTCGGCCGGGCTGCCACTGGCGATGCGCTGGCCGTTGACCATCACGGTCAGGCGGTCGGCCAGGGTGAAGACGGCGTCCATGTCGTGCTCGACCAGCATCATGGCGTGGCCGGGCTTGAGGCGCAGCAGCAATTCGACGATGCGTTCGGCCTCGGCCACGCCCATGCCGGCCAGGGGTTCATCGAGCAGCAGCACCTGCGGCTCGGTGGCCAGGGTCATGGCGATCTCAAGCTGGCGCTGCTCGCCATGGCTGGCGGCGCCGGCGATGGCCTGGCGGCGGGGCTGCAGGCCGGCCAGCTCCAGGGCCCGCTCGGCGCGCTCGTTGATGGCGCTGATGCTGTCGGCCCGCTTCAGCCAGCGCCAGGGCTGGGGGCTGCGCGACTGGGCGGCCAGGCGGATGTTGTCCCACACGCTCAAGGGGGCAAAGATGTTGGTCTTCTGGTAGCTGCGGCCCAGGCCCTGGCGCGAGATGCGTTCGGCCGACCAGCCTGTCACGTCCTGACCGCCCAGGGTGATGCGACCGTCGCTGGGGGGCAGGTCGCCCGAGAGCAGGTTGGTCAGGGTTGACTTGCCGGCCCCGTTGGGCCCGATCACGGCATGGATGCAGTTGCGCCAAAGGTCGAGTTCGACCTGGTTGACGGCGGCCAGGCCGCCGAAGCGGCGGGTCAGGCCGCGCGCACTCATCAGCACTTCGGGGTGGGGTGTGGCATTCACGCTTGCTCTCCAGAGGTGCCTTTGCTGCGGCGCTGGGTGAGGCCCAGCAGACCCCGCGGCGCGAACACGATCAGCGCCACGATGAACAGGCCCATCCACAGTTGCCAGTGCTTGCCGGTGTCAAAGCCGCCGATGGCGGGCAGGTCCTTGAACAGGTCCAGCAGCAGTTCGAAGGTGAAGGCCCCGACGATGGCACCGGCAAAATTGCCCATGCCCCCCAGGATGACCATCATGATGGCGTGCGCGCTCATGTGAAAACCCATCAGCTCGGGGTTCACATAGCCGCTCTGGGCGCCCCACAGGTAGCCTGCCAGGCCGGCCAGTGCGCCTGCCAGGGTGAAGGCCGCCAGCTTGTAGCCAAAGGTGCCAAAGCCCATGGCACGCATGCGGTGCTCATTGATGCGGATGCCGGCCAGGGCCCGACCGAAGGGGCTCCAGAGCAGGCGACGCAGAAAGGCATAGACGGCCACCAGAAAGAACAGCGTGAAGTAGTAGAAGCTCAGCTTGTTCTCGAGGTCGAAGGGCAGCCAGCCCGCGATGGCGGCATCGGGCTTGAAGTTGATGTACAGGCCATCCGAGCCGCCCAGCACCTTGTTGTCGAAGAACAGGTAGAACACCATCTGCGCAAAGGCCATGGTGACCATGATGAAGTAGATGCCATGGGTGCGCACCACAAAGAAGCCGATCACCAGGGCCGCCAGCGCCGAGGCCGCCACGGCCACCGGCAGCGTCCACCACAGGCTGGCGGGCTCTGCTGCGGGGGTGATGAAGGCCAGGGCATAGCCGGCCAGCCCGAAATAGGCCGCATGCCCCAGGCTGACCAGGCCGGTCACGCCCTGCAGCAGGTCCAGGCTCATGGCGAAGATGGCCAGGATCATCATGCGTGCCACCATCTGCACGTAGAAGTCGCTGCCCACGAAGGGGAAACTCAGCAGGGCCAGCAGGCCCAGGGCCAGCGCGGCCTGCAGGCCGCGGGGCAGGGTTTCGAGACGGGCACGGGGGGCAGACATCAGCGGGGCTCCGGGCGAGTGGCAGAAGGTAGGGCAGAGGGTGGGGCAGGGCGGTTCAGGTGGGGAGGCCAGGGCTTCATTGCTTGAACAGCCCTTCGGGCTTCCACAGCAGCACCGCCGCCATCAGCATGTAGACCAGCATGCCCGAGACCTGGGGCAGCAGCACCTTGCCAAAGGTGTCCACCAGGCCCACCAGCAGGGCCGCGATCAGGGCGCCACGCACCGAACCGATGCCACCGATGACCACCACCACAAAGCACATGATCAGCACCTGTGAGCCCATGTTGGGGTAGACGCTGGCGATGGGCGCGGCGATCATGCCGGCCACGGCGGCCAGGCCCACGCCCAGCGCAAACACGATGGCATGGATCAGCCGGATGTTGATGCCCAGCGACTCGGCCATGTCGCGGTTGAAGGCTCCGGCCCGGATCTTCATGCCCAGCCGCGTGCGCGAGATCAGCAGGTACAGGCCCAGCGCCAGCAGCAGGCACAGGCCCGACATGAACAGGCGGTAGGCCGGGTAGGAGAGGGTGTCGGTCAACGGCAGCGACCAGTTGAGCGCCTGAGGGATGTCCACCCCGTGCACGTCATCGCCCCACAGCAGCGAGCGCAGTTCTTCAAACACATAGATCAGGCCGAAGGTCAGCAACACCTGGTCCAGGTGGTCACGCTGGTAGAAGTGGCGAAACAGCAGCCATTCGAGCGCCAGGCCCAGCGCCACCGACAGCAGAGCCCCGAGCACGATGGCCAGCGGCAGGCTGCCGACCTGGGCGCTGAGCCACCAAGCCAGGTAGGCCCCCAGCATGTAGAAGCTGCCGTGGGCCAGATTGACCACGCCCATGATGCCGAAGATGAGGGTCAGGCCGGCTGCCAGCATGAACAGCAGCAGACCGTACTGCACGCTGTTGAGCAACTGGATCAGAAGGTTGGCAAGGTCCATGGCAGGGCGGTGGAGTGAGGGTGGAATCAGGTGTGGCGGCGCGACATCAGCAGCAGGCCACCCATCAGGGTGAACAGGCCGCCCGAGACGCGGTTGAACCACTGCATGCGGCTGCTCGAGCGCAGGGCCGGCGCCAGCCGGGCCACGCCCAGGGCGCAGCCCGAGAGCACGGTGAATTCAAAGCTCACGAAGGTGCCGGCCAGCAGGCTGAATTGCGGCAGAAAGCTGGCGGTCGGGTTGATGAACTGCGGAAAGAAGGCCGTGAAGAACAGAATGGCCTTGGGGTTGCTGCCGCCCACCATCAGGCCTTGCAGGTAGAGACGGGCATAGGATTGCGGGCGGCGTTGGCCGTCCGGGTCGGTGGCCTGGGGGGCAAACACGGTGGCGCGGCTGCGAAAGGTCTTGATGCCCAGCCAGATCAGGTAGGCCGCGCCCACGCTCTTGAGGACCAGGAAAGCGGTTTCCGAAGCCGCCAGCAGGGCCCCCAGGCCCAGTGCCGAGAGCAGCATCACGCCGAACACGGCAGTGACACTGCCGGCCACCGAGGCCAGGGCGCGGCGCGGGCCATGCTGCAGCGAGTTGGTCATGCACATGAGCATCGTAGGGCCGGGCGACAACACAAGCAGGGCGACAGCGGCAAGGTAGAGCAAAAAGGTGCTGAGGGTCATGGTGATGGGTGGAACAAGAATGAGGCAAGCACGGGTCGTGGCCCCAGGGGGCAGGCGCACGAAGGACTGGCCGGCGCTCCAATCAGAGCGCTGGTCACGTCATTCTTGCAAATACCGCGCCCCTGTGGGCAGGCCGCCTCTGCCGGATCAACCCAGCCGGCAACCCGCGCCGCTGTCGGCCAGGGCCTTGGCCGCCACACCGAGCACCTTGTTCTCGCCCTTTTCGACCACCCGCAGATAGATGTCCTGCACCGGGTTGTGGGCCCGGCTCATGGTCCACTTGCCCCGCGGGCTGTCGATCACCGCCGATTCGAGCGCCTTGTACAGCGCCGGCTTGCTGCCGCTCAGGTCGCCCTTGACGGCATTGGCGCCCTGCACCAGCAGCAGGCCGGTGTCGTAGCCCTGAACGGCATACACGTCGGGCTGCATCTTGAAGGTCTTGGCGTAGTCGAGGCGGAACTGCTTGTTGCGCGGCGTGTCCAGCGAATCGCTGTAGTGCATGGTGGTGATCACGCCATCGGCAGCGGGGCCGGCGGCCTCGATCACACCTTCGGTCAGGAAGCCTGACCCGTACAACGGGATCTTGCCCTTCAGACCTGCCGCGGCGTAGTCGCGCATGAACTTGGCGGCGCCGCCACCGGCAAAGAAGCAGGCCACGGCGTCGGGCTTGAGGGCCGCGATCTCGGTCAGCAGGGCCTGGAACTCGACGTTGGGGAAGGGCAGGCCCAGCTCCTTGACGATGGTGCCGCCGGCCTTGGTGTAGCTCTCCTTGAAGCCCTCGTAGGCCTCGTCACCGGCGGCGTACTTCCAGGTGATCCAGACCGCCTTCTTGTGGCCGCGTGCCACCATGGCGGCACCCAGTGCCTGGGTGGGTTGGGCGTTGGTGAAGCTGGTGCGGAACACGTTCGGGGCACACAGGGCCCGGGTGGCCGCGTGCACGCCGGCGTTGGGGATCAGGCTGAGCACGCCGCTGTCACGCGCCACTTTCTGGATGCCCATCTGCACGCCCGAGTGCACGGTACCGATCAGCACATCCACCTTGTCGCGCTGGACCAGCTTGTTGGCGTTCTCGATGCCCTTGGCGGGCTCCGACTCATCGTCGACCTTGAAGTACTCGATCTCACGCCCACCGAGCTTGCCACCTTGCTCATTGATGGCCATGCGCACGCCGTTTTCAATGGCCACGCCCAGTTGGGCATAGGTGCCGGTGTAGGGCAGCATGAAACCCACGCGCAGCTTGCCGGTTTGGGCTCGGGCCAGTTCGGGCAGCCACAGGCCGCTGGACGCTGCACCCACCAGGGCTGCGCTGCGGCTGAGGATCAGTCGGCGTGAGGTCATGTGTTGTCTCCTGTTGTCGGTTTTGAAATCATCGGGCGCACCGTCGGTGCAAGGCGTTTGCTGAACCCAAAGCCACGGGCATTGTTCGAGTGGCCGTGGTCGACATTCAGTCGGCAGGCGCGCTTGGACATTCGCGGGTGGCTCGCTTGGAGCGACTGCAATCAAAGCGATTCACCGTGTGGCTTGGTGCTCATCTGCTGGGTATGCAGTAAAGTGCCTGTGCATCTTGTGCACGCAGTATATTGCCAACGATCGAGATCAAGACATTTTTTCTGCCCGTGAAAACCCTGCCCGCATCGGCCTCACGCCTGGCTCTTTGGGGGCTGTGGGGGGCGATGTCATCCGGCAGCAGGCTGTCGCGTTGTAGAGGGGTCTTTACAGGAGTTCTCTCATGCAAGTCCCTCTGTGCGAGCCCATGCGCCAAGCCCTTGGCATCTGGCCGTTTGATGAACGCGACCGCAAGCGTCAGCCCGCCTGACCAGAAGCAGGGGGCCACAACCGGCCTGGACCTCGCGTTGCCGGGGTTGGTCTGGAGCATCGTCCCCAAAAGAAACCCGGCCAGAGGGCCGGGTGGAACCCCTTGCGGGGCCTGCGCAGGGAGTCGGACGCAGGAATCAGGCTTGCAGCGGTGTGACAGCGGTGTTTCGCATCCGACATTAGACGCTGGGCCCGCTTTTTTCCAGAAAAGCTTGGCAAAGACCATGATCCAGGCGCAGGAGGTGAGGCCTGGCAGGCATGCCGGGGTTCACGCCCACGAGTGCTTCCGCAGCAGGGCGTAAATGTGTCAATGCGTAAATCCAACCTGAGCGCTGCTGGCTATCGCCGCAGAGGCTCTTTTGTCGTGAAAAAACCAGCAGGGCGAAGGGATGCCGATGAAACAGGTATTTTCAAAGCGCGTCTTCAAGGGCTGTTGAAGTAACAACGAGAAACATTTGAACCCTATTTTTCAGCACGTTGCCCTTAGTATCGCGCCCTGTTGATGGTTCTTCGGGTCGGTTCACGAATGCCGCGTGATCTGTCTTCCGGCCAGCAGACGCCCCCGATGGCCTCGCCGTCTCGGTGTGATTTTTCAGGAATGACGCGCGTGAAACTCGAAACCTTCGTGCCCATTGCCATGGGTTTGCTTCCAGACGATGGCCTGCGCTATGAGGTGTTCCTCAACAGCCGCATCCGTATCCATCGCCCTGAGGCCCCGCGCACCATGGTGATGCACCTCATGATCTACGTGGTTCAGGCCCTGGAGCGGGCTGATTCAGACTTGATCCAATTGGCCGCGCGCAATTTCGGGACGATATACCGCGAAGCTTTGAGGCAGTGGGCTTCTGATCCAGAGGCCCAAGAGCCATTTCGCTACCTGATCGATACCGAAATATTTACACTTTGATATTCTTTTATTGCCATATCAAAGGGTCAAGAAGTGCTCGAGCTGGCTTTGGGGTTGCTTGATAAATATCAGCGGCACTGATTTATTTATTTCTTCAGTTATTTTTGTATCTGGTTACTTTTGTTGCTCACATTTGTTGGAATGTATCGGCATCGCTCTCTAGCATGAATCCCTTTCAGGAGATTCCATGGCGATTCAACCCAACTTCTTTGGCAAACGTGATCCTGACGGCCTGGCTTCCCGGACTCAGCCCGGTTCGTCTGCTCAGCCTGGCGCGGGCATCACACCATCGCAGGCCGCCAAGCCTGCGGCCCCCAGCCCTGTCTCGCCACCTGTTCCGGTGGAGGCGATGGTCAAGCCGGCCCCTGGCGAAGGAGGCAGTCGCCTCACCGTGGGGCCCAATATCAAGCTCAAGGGTGTGGAGATCACCGATTGCGACACCCTGGTGGTGGATGGCATGGTGGAGGCCACCATGGACTCGCGCTTGATGCAGATCTCGGAGCAGGGCTCCTTCCGAGGGGCGGCAGATATCGATCTGGCCGAGATCAAGGGGCGATTCGAGGGCAGCCTCAATGTGCGGGGCAAACTGATCATCCACGCCACGGGGCAAGTCAGTGGAAAGATCCGTTATGCCAAGCTGATTGTTGAAGATGGTGGGCAGCTGAGTGGGGATATCGAGTGCGGATTGGGGACTTCGCCCACCGCGGCACGAGCGGGCGCTGATAAGACCTTGCCCGCCCAGATCGCAGACGCTGTTCCGAAATCGGTTTTGGTGGTCTGAAGATCGGCTGCGACGTGTTACACGATTGGGATTGGCGCCACTGTTGCCGCCCGCCCGTGGCGGGGGTGCTTTGCTTTTGCCCATGAAAAATGGGCTGCAGTTCTATGACTGCAGCCCATTTAAGGATGAGTGGTCGGGGCGGTGGGATTCGAACTCACGACCCTCTGCTCCCAAAGCAGATGCGCTACCAGGCTGCGCTACGCCCCGACTGACGTGATTGTAGCCTGACTTTTGGGGTGATTTGATCTCTTTGAGACAAGAATCCAAACACCAGCAGCTGCCATTCTGTACTTTCACGGACAAACTGCAAGTTTTTGTGGGCCGACGACAGGGTTTCAGCTGTGCAGGCGGACGACCAGGGGCACGATCAGCAAGGCCACGATGTTGATGATCTTGATCAAGGGGTTGACGGCCGGGCCGGCGGTGTCTTTGTAAGGGTCACCCACGGTGTCGCCGGTGACGGCTGCCTTGTGGGCATCCGACCCTTTGCCGCCATGGTGGCCGTCTTCGATGTATTTCTTGGCGTTGTCCCAGGCACCGCCGCCGGTGCACATCGAAATGGCCACAAACAAGCCTGTGACGATGGTGCCCATGAGCAGCCCGCCCAAGGCCTTGGGCCCCAGGATCAGGCCGACCAACACGGGCGTGACCACGGGCAGCAGCGATGGGATCATCATTTCGCGGATGGCTGCCGTGGTCAGCATGTCCACGGCACGTCCATATTCGGGGCGACCCGAGCCGTCCATGATGCCTTTGATCTCCCTGAACTGGCGTCGCACCTCCTCGACCACGGCACCTGCGGCACGGCCCACCGCCTCCATGGCCATGGCGCCAAACAGGTAGGGGATCATCCCGCCGATGAACAGGCCCACAATCACCAGCGGGTCGGACAGGTCAAAGCTGATGTTCTGACCGTAGCTCTGCAGCTTGTGGGTGTAGTCGGCAAACAGAACCAGTGAGGCCAGGCCGGCCGAGCCGATGGCATAGCCCTTGGTGACGGCCTTGGTGGTGTTGCCCACTGCATCGAGCGGATCGGTGACGTCGCGGACAGAGGAGGGCAGTTCTGCCATTTCGGCAATGCCGCCTGCGTTGTCGGTGATGGGGCCGTAGGCATCGAGTGCGACCACGATGCCCGCCATGCTGAGCATCGAGGTGGCGGCGACCGCAATGCCGAACAGGCCGGCCAACCCATATGCCGCCAGGATGGCTGCGCAGACAAAGATCACCGGCCAGGCGGTGGAGCGCATGGAGACCCCGATGCCCGCGATGATGTTGGTGGCATGCCCCGTGGTGGAGGCCTGGGCCACATGCTGCACGGGCGGGTATTGGGTGCCGGTGTAGTACTCGGTGACCCAGACGAGCGCCGCGGTCAGCACGAGGCCGACGGCGCAGGCGCCGAACAGACGCATCTGGCTGCCGGTGGCCGTGATGGCATCGTCGGACACCAGCCAGGTGGTCACGCCGTAGAAGGCCACCAGCGACAGCACCCCAGCCACCGCCAGGCCCTTGTACAAGGCGGGCATGACGTTCTTCATGCCGGGCGAGGCCTTCACGAAGAAGCAGCCGATGATCGACGCGATGATGGACACGGCGCCCAGTGCCAGTGGATAGAGCACGGCATTGATGGTGCCGTGCGTCACCATCAGGGCGCCGAGCATCATGGTGGCGATCAGGGTGACCGCGTAGGTTTCGAACAGGTCGGCCGCCATGCCGGCACAGTCACCCACGTTGTCGCCCACGTTGTCGGCGATCACCGCGGGGTTGCGCGGGTCATCTTCAGGTATGCCGGCTTCCACCTTGCCCACCAGATCGGCCCCCACGTCAGCGCCTTTGGTGAAGATGCCGCCGCCAAGCCTTGCAAAGATGGAGATCAAGGACGAGCCAAAGGCAAAGCCGATCAGTGGGTTCAACTGCTGGGCTAGCGGGGTGTCAGGCGATGCACCGGCCAGCAGGTAGACGTAAAAACCAGTCACCCCGAGCAGCCCCAGGCCCACCACCAGCATTCCGGTGATGGCGCCTCCGCGAAAGGCCACATCCAGCGCGGGCCCGATGCCGTGCGTGGCGGCCTGGGCCGTGCGAACGTTGGCACGCACGGAGATGTTCATGCCGATGAAGCCGCAAGCGCCGGACAGCACGGCACCGATCACGAAACCGATGGCCGAGGCCGGATCGAGAAACAGGCCGATGAGCACAGCCAGAACCAGCCCAACCAGGGCGATGGTCTTGTATTGACGGGCCAGGTAGGCGGCCGCGCCCGACTGGATGGCGGCCGCGATCTCCTGCATGCGTGCGTTGCCGGCGTCCTTGGCCAGAATCCAGCTTCGCGCCCAGAAGCCATAAGCCACGGCGATGGCACCGCAAGCCAGCGCCAGGATCAGCGCAGGATGGTTTGTCATGCTGTTCTCCTTGGTAAATGTGCTTGGAAGAGACACAACGCACCGGGAGTGTCTCCGCTGCGTTGCTTCCTCGCAGTACCCAGGGGCAGCGATTGGCCAACGCTTCAATATACGGCGGAAACCGAAAAACGCCTGCTGCGCTGCATCACGCAAGGCTCGCGAAAGTAAAATCGGTCCTAATCCGGCCGGCCAACGGCCCGATAACGGCCCTATAACGGCCCGATCCGTTCGATCAACCCTAACCAAGACCGACACAACATGGCTCTCGACAAAGTCAAACCAGGCGACAAGGCCCCCGACGCATTCAACGTGGTCATCGAAATCCCGATGAACGCGGATCCGATCAAGTACGAAGTGGACAAGGAGTCTGGCGCGATCTTCGTGGACCGCTTCATGGGCACCGCCATGCACTACCCGACCAACTACGGCTACGTGCCGCAGACCATCAGCGGCGATGGCGATCCGGTGGACGTGCTGGTGATCACCCCCTTCCCGCTGATCCCGGGTGTGGTGGTGACCTGCCGCCCCATCGGCATCCTGAAGATGGAAGACGAAGGCGGCGTGGATGGCAAGGTCCTGGCAGTGCCCACCGACAAGATCCTGCCGATCTACACCCACTGGCAAAAGCCGGAAGACATCAACCCGCTGCGCCTGAAGCAGATTGCTCATTTCTTCGAGCACTACAAGGACCTGGAACCCGGCAAGTGGGTCAAGGTGCTGGGCTGGGAAGGCGTTGACGCGGCCAAGCAGGAAATCCTGGACGGCATGGCCAACTTCGCCAAGCAGGCCTGAGTCCTCTGAACCCGCTGCGGTAGCGACCTTGGGGTCGTTGCCAAAAAATGCCCGTCACCGGTGGTGACGGGCATTTTTGTTGGTGGGCTTGTTTGTGCCGAGCAGGCACTTGGATGTGCGGGTTTCCATGTGTAAAAAAATCAGCTTTTTTGGATTCAATATCCAATTGTTTCGAGGAAAATTTGAAAGCCTGAATTGATAAAAATTGACAATCAGGCGGAGGTCGTAGGTGGAAACGATCAAGGTTCGATCACTTGACCGCGTGAGGAGCGTATGGGTTTCAACAATTGGCGTATCGGTTACAAGCTGGGCGCATCGTTTTTCGTGCTGGTGCTGAGCACTTTGCTTTTGGGGGCGGTGGCATTGACGCAGCTCTCACACATCAACTCGAACACCCAGGACATCGCGGGCAACTGGCTGCCCAGCATCGAGTCGCTGGGCGACATGCGCATCGCGCTCAACCGCATGCGTCGAGCCGAAGGGCGCATGGCCTCTGCATCCTCTCCGCATGATCTGGAGGTGCAGACCAAGAACGCCACCGAGTTGAAGGCTTTGTTTTCCAAGCACGAGTCTCGCTACGGCGCGATGGTCACGCCCGGGCGTGAGACCGAGCTTTTCAACCAGTACAAGGTGCAGCGCGATGCCTTCTGGGCCACCCAGACACGGCTGAGCAATTTTGCCAACACGGGCAACATGGCGGCCACGGTTCAGTATTACGAAGGTGAGTCGGAGACCGCGTTTGCGGCCATGGTCGAGGCCATCGACAAGCTGGCGCAACTCAACGGTGAGGGGGCACGCACTGCCAGTGCCGATGCGGAGGCCTCGTTTTCTGCTTCGCGGGCCTTGTTGATCGCGGTGCTGGTCTTCGTTGTGGTGGCCGCTTCGGTGCTGGGTTGGGTGATCACGCGTTTGATCACGGCGCCGCTGGCCGAAGCTGTCCAGGCTGCCAAGCAGATTTCTGCGGGCAATCTGGCGTTTGCCATCGCGGCCAAGGGCCGGGACGAGGTGGGCGATTTGTTGCATGCACTGGAGGACATGCGCGAATCTTTGTCGCAGGTGGTTTCGGGGGTCCGGCGTGGCGCCGACGGCGTTGCCAACGCCAGCATGGAGATTGCCCAGGGCAACAACGACCTGTCAGCCCGGACCGAACAACAGGCTTCGGCCCTGGAAGAAACCGCGGCCTCGATGGAGGAACTGGGCTCCACGGTTCGCCAGAATGCCGACAATGCGCGCGCAGCCAACCAGCTGGCGCTGAATGCCTCCACGGTGGCAACCCAGGGGGGCGAGGTGGTGGCCGAGGTGGTGGACACCATGAAGGGCATCAATGAAAGCTCACGCAAGATCTCCGACATCATCGGGGTGATCGACGGGATTGCTTTCCAGACCAACATCCTGGCGCTCAACGCGGCAGTCGAGGCTGCCCGTGCTGGCGAGCAAGGCCGGGGTTTTGCGGTGGTAGCCGGTGAGGTGCGCAGCCTGGCCCAGCGCAGTGCTGAAGCCGCCAAGGAGATCAAGAGCCTGATCAGTGCCAGCGTCGAGCGGGTGGAGCAGGGAACGGCCTTGGTTGACCGCGCGGGCACCACCATGAGCGAGGTGGTGGGCTCGATCCGCCGGGTGACCGACATCATGGGCGAGATCAGTTCCGCCAGCTCAGAGCAGAGTGCCGGGGTGTCGCAGGTGAGTGAGGCGGTGACCCAGATGGATCAGGCCACGCAGCAGAATGCCGCGTTGGTGGAGCAATCCGCAGCGGCGGCCGGTGCCTTGACCTCGCAGGCCCAGGAGCTGGTTCGCGCCGTGGCGGTGTTCAAGCTGGTCGGCGACGGCCATGCCAGTGCGCCTGCGGCGCCCAGCATGCCGGTGGCCGCGCCCTTGCGCCACGCCACAGCACCCAAGGCCGTCGCTGCCCCACACCCGACACCAGCTCCCAAGCGGGTGGCGCAGGCCAAGCCGGCCGCATCGACACCCAGCCTGCGGGCGCCTGGTGGCAGCGCGCCTGCTGCCCCCGCCAAGGCAGGGTCAGACGATGACTGGGAAACCTTCTGATCTGACGGGCCAGTCGTTTCTGGCCGGCCGTATTGGCTTTAGGGTGCCTTGAAGGGGGTGTGTTTCTGCAGGTCCTGCATGTAGTTCTCCATGCCGGCCCCCTCGCGCTGAAGAAAGTCTTGCACCGCTTCTGCGAAGGCCGGGTGCGCCAGCCAGTGGGTGCTCTGGGTATCGGTGGGTAGCAAGGCCCTGGCCATCTTGTGCTCCCCTTGGGCGCCGCCCTCGAAGCAGTCAAAGCCGTTTTCGATGCACCACTGCAGCGGTTGGTAGTAGCAAGCCTCGAAGTGCAGGCAATCGACGCGCTCCAGTGCCCCCCAATAGCGCCCGTAGGCCGTCCGCTTGCCCTGTTCCTCGTCCTGCAGGGCAATCAGGCTGGCGGCCATCGGCTGTCCCTGGCGTTGTGCAATGAACATCAACCAACTTTCCGCTTGGTGCTCGGCTTGCTGCTTGAAGAATTCGGGTGTCAGATAAGGCGGGTTGCCGTGCTCCAGGTAGGTGCGCTCGTAACAGCGGTAAAAGAAAGCCCAATCGCTGGGGCTGATGGCGGCGCCTCTTGCTGATCTGAAGGTCACGCCCTCAGCGTGAACCTTGCGCCGCTCCTGTCGGATCTTTTTCCGTTTTTCCTGGCTGAGCTGGGCCAGGAAGTGGTCGAAGTCGCGGTAGCCCTGGTTGGACCAGTGAAACTGCAGGGTGTGCCGGGTCATCAGACCCAGCGCTTGGCTGGTTTGTACATCCTCTTGACTGCCAAAGAGCAGGTGCAATGAGGACAGCCTCATCTTCTGGCAATGCGCCAAGGCTGTTTCAAGCAGTTGCTGGCGCCACTCTGGGCTGCTGGCCATCAGCCGGGTGCCTGGCACCGGCGTGAATGGCACGGCCAGCACGGCCTTGGGGTAGTAGGCCAGACCGTGCTGCTGGTAGGCGTTGGCCCATGACCAGTCAAAGACATATTCGCCATACGAGTGGGTCTTGAGGTAGACCACACAGGCCGCTTGCAGTGTTGGGCCTTGCCATAACGTGATCACCTGAGGTGACCAGCCGGTGCGGGGTGAGGCGCTGCCGCTGCGTTCGAGTGCAAGCAGGTATTCATGCCGCATGAAGGGTGTGGCATGGGCTTGTTGCGCCAGCAATTGATTCCAAGGGGTTTGGGGCATCTCCACCAGCGAGTCCATGACCCGGATGAGATAATCTTTCTCATTCAGGGGCATGGCCCCGCTGGCCCCGGGCGTTGGCTCAAGCCCCCGGCTGCCGGTCTGGTTGTCACGCTCTGCCATCACCGCCACCTTTGTTCTCATGACTCTTCAAATCTGCGTCGTTCAGCTCAATTTCGTCGTCGGTGACATGCCCGGCAATGCGCGCAAGATCATCGAAGCAGCCCAGCAGGCCTATGCGCAGGGGGCTAGGCTGGTGTTGACGCCTGAGTTGTCCATCTGCGGGTACGCCGCCGAAGACTTGTACCTGCGGCCCGCCTTCATGGCCGCTTGCGATGATGCCGTGAAACAAGTGGCCCAGGCTCTGGCCGGGTTAAAGGGTTTGTGTGTGGTGGTCGGTCACCCCGCGGGGGATCATGAGCGGGCCCGCTCCGTGTCCGTGTCGCACCGCTTCAATGCGGCCAGCGTGCTCAGCGAGGGGCAGGTGCTGGCCACCTATGCCAAGCGTGAGTTGCCCAACTACCAGGTGTTTGATGAGCGGCGGTATTTCACACCGGGCGATCGGCCCTGTGTGTTCGAGGTGCAAGGCGTGCGTGTGGGGCTGCTCATTTGCGAGGACGCCTGGTTTGACGCGCCGGCCCGCACCAGCCTGGAAGCCGGCGCTGAGGTTCTGGCGGTGATCAACGCTTCGCCTTTCCACGTGGGTAAGTCGGTCGAACGCATGGCCCGCATGGCTGAATGTGCGCGTGCCGTGAAATTGCCGCTGGTCTATGCCCATTTGGTGGGCGGGCAGGATGAAGTGGTGTTCGATGGCTCCTCCTTTGCCTTGCAGGCCGATGGTTCGCGCATGGCCCAGGCGCCGAGTTTCCGGGAGAGCCTGCTGAGCTTGACACTGCAGCGCGACGGCGTTGATCTGGTTTGGCAGGCGCCGGCTGAGCCTCTTGCGCCGATGCCCTCCGACCTGGAGGAGCTGTGGGAGGCGCTGGTCACAGGCGTGCGCGACTACATCGGCAAGAACCGGTTCCCAGGGGTGCTGCTGGGGCTGTCGGGCGGCATTGATTCGGCGCTGGTCCTGGCCATCGCCGTGGATGCGCTGGGGCCCGACAAGGTGCGTGCGGTGATGATGCCCTCACCCTACACGGCCGACATCTCCTGGATTGATGCGCGCGACATGGCCAAGCGGCTTGGTGTTCGCTACGACGAGATCTCGATCGTGCCGGAATTCGAGGCGTTCAAGGCCTCTCTGAAGGCCGAGTTTGCCGGGCTGGCTGAAGACACCACCGAGGAGAACATCCAGGCGCGCATCCGTGGTACCTTGCTGATGGCGCTGTCCAACAAGTTTGGCTCCATTGTGCTGACCACGGGCAACAAGAGCGAGATGGCCACGGGCTACTGCACACTGTATGGCGACATGGCGGGCGGTTTTGCGGTGATCAAGGACGTGGCCAAGACGCTGGTGTTCGAGTTGGCCCGCTGGCGCAATGCGCACGACCCCTATGGCACCGGGCTCGATCCGATTCCTGAGCGCATCATCACCCGTCCGCCCAGTGCGGAGTTGCGGCCTGACCAGAAGGATCAGGACAGCCTGCCCCCTTACGAGGTGCTGGACGCGATCATCGAGCGCTACATGGAAAACGATGAGTCCATCGACAGTCTGGTCGCCGCGGGGTTTGAGCGGGCCGATGTCGAGCGCGTGACCCGCCTGATCAAGATCAATGAGTACAAGCGACGCCAGTCGCCCGTGGGCATTCGCGTGACCCATCGCAGTTTCGGCAAGGATTGGCGTTACCCTATCACCAGTCACTTCAGGGCATGAGCTCTGTTGGCCTGGGCGGGCTCAGGCGACGAATCCACAAAACATGAACACAGGAGAACCCATGAAACAAATCACAGCCATCATCAAGCCCTTCAAGTTGGAAGAGGTGCGTGAAGCTTTGGCCGAGTGCGGCGTGACCGGCCTGACCGTGACCGAGGTGAAGGGCTTTGGGCGCCAGAAGGGCCATACCGAGCTTTACCGCGGTGCTGAGTATGTGGTGGATTTCCTGCCCAAGGTCAAAATCGAAGTGGTCGTCAAGGGTGACGATGTCGAGCGCTGCGTGGATGCCATCGTCCGCGTGGCCCGTACCGGCAAGATCGGTGACGGCAAGATCTTCATCACCGCGGTGGAGCGCGTCGTGCGCATCCGCACGGGCGAGCAGGATGAATCTGCTGTCTGAGTGAAATGACCATCCAGGTGTTGCGGAAAGCTCCCTGGATTTCTCTCGATTCGGCCCGGTGCTCCCGGGCCGTTTTCATGGGCGCATGCGTTTGGCGGCCTCAGATCTGCTTGGCCAGATCGTCGCGCTGCTGGCTCAGGCCCGCCGTTTCGACCAGCTTGGGCAGCAGTGTGTTCAGGTCGCCGCTGGTTTCGATGAGGGACATCTGCCACTCACTCATGAAGCCGTGGCGGACACCACTGCCCAGAAATGAGAGCATCTCGTCGTAGTAGCCATCCAGGTTCAGAATGCCGATCGGTTTGTTGTGGTAGCCCAGTTGGCGCCAGGTCCAGACCTCAAACAGCTCCTCAAAAGTGCCAATGCCTCCGGGCAGAGCCAGAAAAGCGTCTGCACGTTCGGCCATCATGGCCTTGCGCTGGTGCATGTTGTCCACGATGTGGAGTTCATCACAGCGCTTGTTGGCAAACTCCAGTTCCACCAGCGATGTCGGAATCACCCCGACGACCCGGCCGCCCGCATCTTGCGTGGCATTGGCGACTTGGCCCATGAGCCCGTTGTTACCCCCGCCGTACACCAATTGCCCCCCACGGCTGCCGATCCAATGGCCTACGGCCTGGGCGCAGGCAGCAAATTCGGGTGTTTGTCCCATGCGGGAGCCGCAGTAGACGGCAAGTGAGAATGCAGGTGTCATGGCGAAAAATGTTTCCAGAGGGCTGCGCCCCAGATGGTGATGCAGGTCAGCAGGCTGAGCAGAACGGCGGCACTGCCCATGTCCTTGGCACGCTTGGAGAGGTGATTCCACTCGGGTCCGATGCGGTCCATGGCCGTTTCAATGCCGGTGTTGAGCAGTTCGACCACCAGCACGGCGATCACGCTGCCGGCCAGCAAGGCCGATTGCACCCAATTCTCACCCAGCCAGCAAGCCGTTGGGACGAGTACGGTGGCGACGATCGCCTCTTGCCGGAACGCGGTTTCGGTCCAGCCAGCACGCAAGCCTTCGAGCGAATACCCGGTGGCATGCCAGATCCGGTTGAGCCCGCGCCGCGCCTTTTGTGGATTGCTCGAATCGTTGGGGGAGGGCGAGTGGGATTGCCCGGAGGAACTCGGTGGTGAAGACATCTGGCTATTGTGCGTCTGACCAATGCCCAGTCTGATGACAAGCTGCTTTCAGCGGCTCATGGGCTGGGAGTGAATCAGCCGGGTTCCAGCCAGCACATCGTGCCAGAACTGGCCTTGGGGCTGGAACCGGCTGAATATGGCCCAGACGGCCACCCAGCCGCCCATGATCACGGCGGTCTCGGCACCACTCAATCCGAGGGCTGCTGAGGCGCCCAGTGGGGGCAAGAACCAGATCCAGCTGAGGGTATAGCGCAGCAGGGCGCGGGCCTGGCTAAGGGGCTGGCCGTGCTGGTCCACCACACGGATGTTCCAGGTTTTCATGGCCAAGGTTTGGCCCTTGGCCCAAAACCAGGCGAAATAGATGCCAAAGACCACGAACAGGAAGGCCTGCAGGCCGTGTCGGTTGTCCATCGCGTTGCGCGTCTGGCTGAGCGTGCTAAACAGGTAACCCGAAATGAAGACCACACCAAACATCAACATGCCCTCATACAGCCAGCAGGCCATGCGGCGCTTCAGGCTTGGCGCCTGGAGTTTGGAGGGGGGGGCAGAACTTGCTTGCGCGGTGGAGCCTATGGTGGGCATTGTGCAGTTGCTTGGGTTCAACGCCCCGTACTGCTGGTCGCGGTAGCGCCAGAAGCTGTGGGGAGCAAGGTGTGCATGTCCACATGGTGCGGGCCAGTTTCGATTTTGCCTGTGCTTCGCACGGTGGATCTTGAAACAGGGATCATGGCCAGTTTTTTGGCGGGTACGGGCTTCACTGGCGTTGCGGCACCCATCGGATGAACCGGGGCCTGAATCGCCAGTTCCTTGCGCTCTTCGTCTGTCAATGCTTGGTAAGCCTCCCACTGGGCTCGTTTTTCTTCTGGCGCGAGCTTTTTGGTTTGCGCAAAGTTCAGACGGGCCTGGACGCGCTCCTGCACAGTCAGGCCAACCCATTCAGCCATGCGGCTGTGCAACTTCTCTTGCTCTTCAGCGGAAAGGCTTTTGAAGTTGTGGGAGAGAGCGATCCATTTGCGCTTGTGAGCTTCGCTCATGCTGTCCCAGCGCGCCGACAGGGGCTCCAGTGCTTCTTGCTGTGCCCGCGTCAGATCCACCCACATGGGGCGCTGATTCAGCACGGGTCGCTTGGGGGCTGGTTTGACGGGGGTGGCCTTGTGCTTTTCAGCATCGACAGGCAGAGGACTCGAGGACGCCCCCAATGGGGGTGTATTGAGTTCTGGATGGGGTTCTTCGTTTGCGCCAGAGGAAGCTTCGTTGGCATGAACAGATGCAGTCGAGGCACCCAAGGCAAGAATGCATGCCGATACGACCGCGAATTGGCGGACGATGGAAAAAGAGTGCCGTGGCGCCTGGAGCATACAAACAGAGGTCAATGTTCTTCGCTGGCCCGCGTCTTCAGGAATTGGGCGAAACCGGGGTCCGCGTAAGCTTGTGGGGGCAAGTCATCGGTCAGCAGTGCAGTATCAACTTCTGCCAGTTCGTTGGCGTGATCCTCATCCTGCACCACCTGAATGACAAAAAGGCCTGCGACAAGCGCAATCAGAGGCAGGGCTGCGGCCAGACGTCCCCAGATACCAAAGCTTTCACCCCCGAAATTCAGTGTGGCGACGCCATTGCCTGCGCTCATCACGGCGGGGGCGGTGGTGCGCACGGCGACCACCTTGCGCTTGGCAAGGGCTTGCATCCGAGCCGCGCGCAGGCGCTCCGAGATGTCATAAGGCAGGTCTTGGGATGCCGCGTCCAGGCGTTTTGCAACCTTCTGGCCGAAGAGATCTTCTGCCGCCATTTGAGAAAGGTTGTATTGAAGCGTCTTGTTCATGGTTGTAGTCCCTTTGCCTTCAAGGCCCTTCCCAGGGCCTGAACGGCTCTGGAGCAATGTGTCTTGACGCTGCCTTCGGAGCAGCCCATGGCGGCTGCCGTCTCGGCAACATCCATTTCCTCCCAGTAACGCATCAGGAACGCTTCTCGTTGACGAGCGGGCAGCTCCTGAATCTCTTTTTCGATCGCATGCAAAATTTGAGCCCGACGGGTCGTGTCTTCTGCACTTTCAGTCTGCTCAGAGGGGTCGCTGCCTCTAAAAGTTTCCAGCAGATCAAAATCACCTTCATCGCCTGCGCCCTCGAAGTCGCTCAGGCTCGAAAAAAGTGCGTTGCGTGTTTTTTGGCGACGAAACCAGTCCAGCGTGCAATTGGAAAGAATGCGCTGGAAGAGCATCGGTAGCTCATTGGGCGGCTTGTCGCCGTAATGTTCGGCGAGCTTGAGCATGGCATCCTGAACGATGTCCAGCGCCGCTTCTTCATTGCGGACGTGGTAGAGAGAGCGCTTGAAGGCTCGCTTCTCGACCTCCCTGAGGAAATCCGACAGTTCTTGTTCGGTGGCCAAGTGGGCTCTGACGTGTGCAGCTTTGCGGGGTTGATGCGCGTTGGCGGCAGGATCATCGCCAAGGCAGGCGCGAATTATCGCATTGACAGGCTGAAATTTTTGGCGATGTGCGCGAATTGAAGGACCTGGATGCGATAATGCGCGAGCAAATTAACGGCAAACGGGTCACCGTCCGGCACAAGAATCAGTGTGCCCATGGCTGTGGTCCTAAGTCCTGACGCGGCTCCACAAGAGCTCGGGAAGGGGCACCCAAGGTTTTTCGTCAGAGAAATTCACAAAGGTTGATCATGGAAATCTCAAAGGCCGAACTGGCCTCCGCTGCTGCTGCAGTGCCCTCGCAAGAGCTGATGGGCTCGGAAATTCTCATCAAAGGCCTTCAGGCTGAAGGCGTCAAGTACATCTGGGGTTACCCAGGCGGTGCGGTTCTCTACATCTACGACGCGCTTTACAAGCAAGATACGATTCAGCACGTTTTGGTGCGCCATGAGCAGGCCGCTGTCCATGCTGCCGACGGGTATGCACGTGCCACTGGCGACGTGGGCGTTGCTTTGGTAACGTCTGGCCCAGGTTTGACCAATGCGGTCACCGGTATTGCCACGGCCTACATGGACAGCATCCCGATGGTGATCATCAGCGGTCAGGTGCCCACACCGGCAATCGGTCTGGATGCCTTCCAGGAGTGCGATACCGTGGGCATCACACGCCCCATCGTCAAGCACAATTTCCTGGTGAAGGATCCCCGCGATCTGGCGTTGACCCTGAAGAAGGCTTTCCACATCGCACGCAGCGGCCGACCTGGCCCTGTGGTGGTGGATATCCCCAAGGACGTGTCCTTCAAAAAGGTGCCTTACACCGGCTACCCCGAGACCGTGGAGATGCGTTCGTACAACCCGGTGCGCAAAGGCCATGGCGGGCAGATCCGCAAGGCCCTGCAACTGCTGTTGACGGCCAAGCGCCCCTACATCTACACCGGTGGTGGTGTGTTGCTGGGCAATGCGACGCAGGAACTGCGCACCTTGGTCGAGTTGCTCGGCTACCCGGTGACCAATACCTTGATGGGCTTGGGCGCCTTCCCTGCGTCCGACCGCAAGTTCCTGGGCATGCTGGGCATGCACGGCACCATCGAGGCCAACAATGCGATGCAGAACTGTGATGTCCTGCTGGCGGTGGGGGCCCGGTTTGACGACCGCGTGATCGGCAATCCCAAGCACTTTGCCCAGAACGAGCGCAAGATCATCCACATTGACATCGATCCCTCCAGCATCTCCAAGCGGGTGAAGGTGGACATCCCCATCGTGGGCGATGTGAAGGATGTGCTGGGTGAATTGATCAGCATGATTCGCGAGGGCAGCCAGCGTCCTGATGCTTCTGCACTGGGGGCTTGGTGGGACACCATCGAGGGCTGGCGCAAGCGTGACTGCCTGAAATACGACCGAGGCAATGGTGAGGTCATCAAACCGCAGTATGTGGTTGAGACCCTCTGGAACATGACCCGCGACGCTGATACCTACATCACCTCCGATGTGGGCCAGCATCAGATGTGGGCCGCCCAGTACTACCGCTTTGATGAGCCGCGCCGTTGGATCAACTCTGGCGGTCTGGGGACCATGGGCGTGGGCATCCCCTATGCCATGGGCATCAAGCTGGCCAAGCCTGACAGCGAGGTGTTCTGCATCACGGGCGAAGGCTCCGTGCAGATGAACATCCAGGAGTTGTCCACCTGCCTGCAGTACAACACGCCGATCAAGATCTGCTCGCTGAACAACCGCTATCTCGGCATGGTGCGTCAGTGGCAGGAGATCGAGTACTCCGGGCGCTACAGCCACAGCTACATGGATGCGTTGCCGAACTTCGTGAAGTTGGCCGAGGCCTATGGTCATGTGGGCATGCTGATCGAGCGCCCCCAGGACGTCGAGCCTGCCCTGCGCGAGGCTCGCAAGCTCAAGGACCGTACCGTGTTCATGGACTTCCGTACCGACCCCACCGAGAACGTGTTCCCGATGGTGCAGGCTGGCAAGGGCATCACCGAGATGCTGCTGGGGTCTGAAGACCTCTGACATGCGGGCGCCGGTGCCGTCCTGACACCGGGCTCAATCTTTCGACGAATCTATTGACCGCCAAGCTGCACCATTACCGTGGTGTGGGGAGGGCGGCGAAAAGAGGAATCCTTTTCATGAAGCACATCATCGCTGTCCTGCTCGAAAACGAGGCAGGCGCTCTGTCCCGCGTGGTGGGCCTTTTTTCGGCCCGCGGCTACAACATCGAGTCGCTCACAGTGGCTCCGACCGAAGATCCCAGTCTGTCGCGCATGACGATCCAGACAACCGGTTCCGATGACGTCATTGAGCAGATCACCAAGCACTTGAATCGCCTGATCGAAGTGGTGAAGGTGGTGGATCTGACCGAGGGCGCCTACACAGAGCGTGAACTCATGATGGTGAAGGTCCGTGCCGTGGGCAAGGAGCGCGAAGAAATGAAGCGCATGGCCGACATCTTCCGCGGCCGCATCATCGACGTGACAGAGAAGAGCTACACCATCGAACTGACCGGTGATCTGTCCAAGAACGATGCGTTCCTGGACGCCATCGACCGCAGTGCCATTCTGGAGACCGTTCGCACGGGTGCCAGCGGCATTGGTCGTGGTGAGAGAATACTGCGCGTCTGATTTTCTGTTCGGTCGTGTTTCGACAGGCTCAACACGCACCGATCTTTATATGGCGATTGTTCCCGAGCGTTCGCCCCGAGCCTGTCACTGGGCGTTATCGCCAAACCTCATTCATTGGAGAACATCATGAAAGTTTTTTACGACAAGGACTGTGACCTGAGCCTGATCAAGGGCAAGACTGTTGCCATCATCGGCTACGGCTCGCAAGGTCACGCACACGCTCAAAACCTGAACGACAGCGGCGTGAAGGTTGTGGTCGGTCTGCGCAAGGGCGGCGCTTCGTGGGACAAGGTTGGCAAGGCTGGCCTGACCGTTCTGGAAGTCAACGACGCCGTCAAGTCTGCTGATGTGGTCATGATCCTGCTGCCCGACGAGCAGATCGCCGAGGTCTACACCAACAATGTGGCCCCCAACATCAAGCAAGGTGCCTCGCTGGCCTTCGCGCACGGTTTCAACGTGCATTACAACCAGGTGGTGCCCCGCGCCGATCTGGACGTGTGGATGGTGGCTCCGAAGGCCCCTGGTCATACGGTTCGCTCGACCTACGCCCAAGGCGGCGGCGTGCCCCACCTCGTGGCGGTGCACCAGGACAAGAGCGGCAAGGCCCGTGATCTGGCTCTGTCGTATGCCATGGCCAACGGTGGCGGCAAGGCCGGCATCATCGAAACCAACTTCAAGGAAGAGACCGAGACCGATCTCTTCGGCGAGCAGGCTGTTCTGTGCGGCGGCGCTGTCGAACTGATCAAGATGGGTTACGAAACCTTGGTCGAAGCTGGCTACGCTCCTGAAATGGCCTATTTCGAGTGCCTGCACGAACTCAAGCTGATCGTTGACCTGATCTATGAAGGCGGCATCGCCAACATGAACTACTCGATTTCGAACAACGCTGAGTTCGGCGAGTACGTGACCGGCCCCGAAGTGATCAACGAGCAGTCGCGCGCCGCCATGCGCAATGCCCTGAAGCGCATCCAAAACGGTGACTACGCCAAGATGTTCATCCAGGAAGGCCGCCTGAACTACCCGAGCATGACGGCTCGTCGTCGCAATACCGCTGACCATTCCATCGAAAAGGTGGGCGGTCAACTGCGCGCCATGATGCCTTGGATTGCCAAGAACAAGCTGGTTGACCAGACCCGCAACTGATGAAACCCGGTGTGGCCGCAAGGCCATAGCCTGGTGCAGACAAGGGCCACCCTCGGGTGGCCCTTGTTTTTTTCTTTGACAGGAGCCCTGTGGCTTAAACTTGGCTGACTAGGCTTGGTGTTTCGCCCGGCCCTGCAGGCAACTCTGAGCGGGTTGCTGCTTTATTGAATGGAGAACGATTCATGCACGATGGCAATGCGTCATCACCTGACGGCCTGGATGAGGTGGTGCTGCCAAAGCGCAGAAAAGGCATCTATGTGCTGCCGAACCTGTTCACGTTGGCAGCCTTGTTTGGCGGCTTTTATTCGATCGTGATGGCCATGAATGGTCGTTTCGATCAGGCCGCGGTGGGTGTTTTTTGTGCCATGGTGCTGGACAGCCTGGATGGCCGCGTGGCGCGCATGACCAACACCCAAAGTGCCTTTGGTGAGCAGATGGATTCGCTGGCTGACATGGTCTCTTTCGGCGCCGCGCCTGCCTTGATTGCCTATGAGTGGGCGCTCAAGGGCTTGGGGCGCTGGGGTTGGATCGCGGCCTTCGTCTACTGCGCCTGCGCGGCACTCAGACTGGCTCGTTTCAATGTCAATACCGGCGTTGTCGACAAGCGCTACTTCCAGGGCTTGCCTTCGCCTGCTGCCGCTGCCCTGGTGGCTGGGCTGATCTGGTTGGTGACTGAAGCGGGCATTCGAGCTGGTGAGTCCAGCTGGTTGACCTGGACCCAGGTGACCTGGATCACCTTTGCGCTGACTTTGTATGCCGGCCTCACCATGGTCACGAACGTGCCTTTCTACAGTTTCAAGGACGTGCATTTCAAGCGCAGTGTTCCGTTCGCTGTGATTGTGCTCATCGCGTTGGGGATTGCCGTCATCAACATTCACCCGCCCATCGTGTTGTTTGGCTTGTTCATCATCTATGGGTTCAGTGGATATGGCGTGTACATCTGGCGTCGAACCAAAGGCATGCAGACCAGCGTGATCAGTACAAGCACCGATGAGCCGGACGAACGCGGCTTGCACAAGTGAGTGGAGCCTGTGCTACATTTGGCCGCATGCGTGTTTCCCACTTGTTGCGTGTCGGTGTTGGTGCGGCTCTCAAGTTTGAGCTGTTCGCTTACATTGGCTTGTCGCTAGTGGCCCTTCTGCTAAGCAGGGCGGGCTGAGCGCGTACATCTGACACCAGGATTACCCCGAGCGGCCCGCCAGTTTCATCTGCTGCGGGCCTTTTCTTTTTTGGGCTCAAGATTCAACCTTTTCGGAGACCTTCATGACTGACAAGCTGATCATTTTCGACACCACTTTGCGTGATGGCGAGCAATCCCCTGGCGCCTCCATGACCAAGGACGAAAAGCTGCGCATTGCACGTCAGCTGGAGCGACTTCGAGTGGACGTGATCGAGGCCGGCTTTGCGGCCAGTTCCAATGGAGACTTCGAGGCCGTCCAGACCATCGCCAATGCGATCAAGGACTCGACCGTCTGTTCTCTGTCCCGTGCCAACGATCGAGATATTTCCCGAGCGGCCGAGGCGCTGCGCGGTGCCAACAGCTCGCGTATCCACACCTTCATTGCAACCTCTCCCTTGCACATGGAGAAGAAGCTGCGCATGACGCCGGATCAGGTCCTTGAACAGGCCAAGCAGGCCGTGCGTTTTGCCCGCAACCTGGTGGCCGATGTGGAGTTCAGCCCCGAAGACGGCTACCGCAGTGACATGGACTTTCTGTGCCGCGTGCTCGAGACCGTGATCAACGAAGGAGCGACGACCCTCAACATTCCCGACACGGTGGGCTACGCTGTGCCGGAGCTGTACGGAAACTTCATCAAGACCCTGCGCGAACGTGTGCCCAACTCCGACAAGGCCATCTGGTCGGTTCATTGCCACAACGATCTGGGCATGGCAGTGGCCAACTCTTTGGCCGGCGTCAAGATTGGTGGAGCCCGTCAGATCGAATGCACGATCAACGGTCTGGGTGAGCGGGCCGGCAATTGTTCACTTGAAGAGGTGGTGATGGCGGTGAAGACTCGCCGTGATTACTTCAATCTGGATTTGAACATTGACACCCAGCACATCGTTGCTGCCAGCCGAATGGTGAGCCAGACCACAGGTTTTGTGGTTCAGCCGAACAAGGCCGTGGTCGGTGCCAATGCTTTTGCACATGCTTCCGGCATTCACCAGGACGGCGTGCTCAAGGCGCGTGATACCTACGAGATCATGCGGGCCGAAGATGTGGGCTGGTCCGCCAACAAGATCGTTCTGGGCAAACTCAGTGGTCGCAATGCCTTCAAGCAACGTCTGCAGGAACTGGGCGTCAGCCTGGAAAGCGAGCAGGAGGTGAACGCCGCCTTCAGCCGCTTCAAGGAGTTGGCAGACCGCAAGAGCGAGATTTTTGATGAAGACATCCTGGCCTTGGTCAGTGATGAGAGCGTTGCGACCGAGAAGGAGCAGTACAGCTTGGTTTCCCTGTCGCAGCACAGCGAGACCGGTGAGCGTCCTCGTGCCAGCATTGTCTTCACTGTGGAAGGCAAGGAAGTGCGTGGCGATTCGGATGGCAACGGTCCGGTGGACGCTTCGCTCAAGGCCATCGAGTCGCATGTGAAAAGCGGCGCTGAAATGGTGCTGTATTCGGTCAATGCCATCAGCGGCTCGACCGAGAGCCAGGGCGAAGTCACTGTCCGTTTGCAAAACAGTGGCCGCGTGGTCAACGGTGTAGGTTCGGATCCCGACATCGTTGTGGCATCAGCCAAGGCCTACCTGAGTGCGCTGAACAAATTGCACAGTAAAGCTGACCGGGTTGCAGCACAGGGCTGAGCAGGCTCTTTATAATTACTGGAAAGCCTGAAAAACTTCGCGCAAGTGGTTGATCTTGTGCGAGTTTTTCTTTATTGTTGCCGTGCGTAAAATTTGTTTCCCGCACGGAGAGCCTGCATGATTTCTTCTTTGATCGCTCCCATGACCCGTTTCAACCGTTTGATGACTTTCTCGGCCTTGGTGTTGGCTGTTTCGGTGGGGGGAGTTCACGCTGCGGAGCGCAAGAAGGCACCTGTTGTCCGCTCTCACGCGATTCAAAAGGTCGCTCACGCACCGCGCTTGCACAAGGCGGTGCGCACGGCGGCCGTGGTGCCGGCCAAGGCTTCTTTTGGGCAAATGGCCGGTTTGCACGGGTCGTCGGATCCTTTGGCTCTGCGCTCCAGCGTGGCCTTGGTGGTGGATCAGGACACCCATGAAGTGCTCTTGAGCAAGAACGATCAGGCCGTGTTGCCCATTGCCTCCCTGACCAAGCTCATGACCGGCGTGATCGTGAGCGAAGCCCATTTGTCGATGGATGAGAACATCACCATCACCCAGGATGACGTGGACACGGAGAAGGGCAGCAGCTCCCGCCTGGCCGTGGGCTCGACGTTGAGCCGGGGTGAGATGCTGCACCTTGCCTTGATGTCCAGTGAAAACCGCGCTGCCCACGCACTTGGTCGTACCTTCCCTGGGGGCTTGTCTGCCTTTGTTTCGTTGATGAATGCCAAGGCCAAGTCTTTGGGGATGCTGGATACCAGCTATGTGGAGCCTACAGGGCTGTCCAGCAAGAACCAATCCAGCGCGCGTGATTTGGCCGTGTTGGTGAATGCCGCTCACACCGATCCCGTTCTGCGTGAGTTGACCACCTCGCCCGGCTATCAGGTTGAAGTCGGGCGCCGCACGCTGCAATACAACAACACCAACCGTTTGGTGAAAAACCCGGCTTGGGACATCGGCTTGCAAAAGACGGGCTACATCTCTGAAGCAGGGCAGTGCCTGGTGATGCAAGCCAAGGTGGCAGGGCGCAAGCTGATCATGGTGTTCCTGGACTCTGCTGGCAAACTCAGTCGGATTGCCGATGCAGAGCGTGTCAAGCGTTGGGTGGAAAGCAACCATCCCATGATTGCTGCGCGCAACGGTTGATCGAAACAGCGCTCTGCCGGCATGCGGTGGACATGCAAAAAAGCCCGGATGGTCTGTGTACCACCCGGGCTTTTTTTGAATCTGCGCCTCAGGATTCGCCTGGGTCGGGCCTCAGGCTGCGTTGGGGGCGCTAGGTTTGTTGTAGCCCAGGGCTTGTGAAATTTCCCCTGCTGTAGCCTCCAACTTCGGCAACCAGCCCTCGTCCAGGCGATCTGCCGGTGCGGAAATCGAGAGCCCGGCCACCAGGCGCCCTTGATCATCATGAATACCGGCGGCCATGCATCGCACACCCAGTTCAAGCTCCTCGTTGTCGCGGGCGATGCCGTACTGGCGGGCTTTGGACAGCTCGCGTTCCAGGATGGGGAGTTGTGTGATGCTGTTGCGCGTATGACCAGCCAGGCCCGTGCGTGTGGCATACGCTCTGACCTTCTGCGGTTCGTCCACGGCCAGAAACAGCTTGCCCACAGAGGTCAGGTGCAGGGGGGCCCGACCGCCGATGGCTCTGACCACCTGCATGCCTGATCTCTCGCTGTAGGCGCGTTCGACATAAACAATTTCGTCGCCTTGGCGAACGCTGAGGTTGACGGGCTGTTGAATCAGCTTGTGCAGTTCGCGCATCGGGGCGAGTGCTGCATCGCGCACGCTGAGTCGGGCCTTGACGAGGTTGCCGAGCTCCAGCAGTCGCATGCCCAGTCGGTAGTTGCCGGCTTCCGGTCGATCGACAAATCGCCCGGTTGCCAGGTCATTGAGAATCCGGTGGGTTGTGGAGGGGTGCAGGCCGGTTCTTTCGCTGATTTCCTTGAGCGAAATGGCCTCCTCACGAGAAGCGAGAACATCAATGAGGGCAAACATGCGCTCAATGACCTGGATGCTTGGGCTGGTCGGCTGGGTGGTATCTCGTTTTCGCATTGCTAACCATGTTTGTAGTTGTTCTTATTTTACTTGGTGAAATGGATGTCCGTTCAGCGCGCGGTGCTTCGAATCCAAGTCTGCTCCACCAAGACCTCGTGAGGCTGGTATTGAGCCTTGTAGTTCATTTTCGGGCTGGACTTGATCCAATAGCCCAGGTAGACATGGGGTAACGCGAGTGCTTTGGCTTGCTCTATCTGCCACATCACGTTGTAGGTGCCGAAGCTGCCACCGACGTCGGGGTCGTAAAAGGTGTAGACCGCTGACAGGCCATCGTCCAGCACATCCAGGATGCTGAGCATGCGAAGGGGGCCGGGTGTGTTGGCATCTGCGCCAGGCTCTCGAAACTCAACCAGACGAGAGTTCACCCGGCTCTGCAACAGGAACTGGGTGTATTGATCCACGCTGTCGTGGTCCATACCGCCACCAGCGTGTCGGCCGGCTTGGTAGCGTAGATAAAGTTGATAGTGCTCCGCTGAAAAATGCAGCTTCATCACCCGGACGTCCAAGTGCCCGTGAAGCTTGACGGCTCGGCGCTGACTGCGATTGGGTGTGAACTCCTGCACCAGAATCCTCAGCGGTTGGCATTCCCGGCATCCATCGCAATAGGGGCGGTAAGTGAACATGCCACTGCGCCGGAAGCCCGCGGATACCAAATCCGAATACAGGCTGGTTTGGATCAAATGGCCCGGCGTCGCAACCTGAGAGCGAGCCTGCCTTTCGGGCAGGTAGCTGCACGGGTAGGGGGCTGTTGCATAGAACTGCAGGGTTTGCAGGGGCAGGTCATTGAGCTGGGTCACGGGTCTTCACCTGAGGCGGCTGACACGATCCCAGTATACGGAATTAAATTCCCAGCTTGGTGCGGCCAGGCCAGTGACCTTTTCGAGCCAGTCGGCAAAGGTCTGGCGTTCAATCTCATGAGCACCCAGGGAAGCAAGGTGTCTTGTGTTTTGCTGGCAATCAATCCATTTGATGTCGTTCTCCAGGCAAAACCCTACCAGTGCAGCCAGGGCCAGCTTGGAGCCATCGGGTATGCGTGTGAACATGGATTCGCCAAACATCGCTCGTCCCAGGTTGACCCCGTAAAGACCTGCCTGAAGCTGGCCGTCAACCCAGGTTTCGACGCTGTGAGCGATGCCCATCCTGTGCAATTCGACGTACGCCTGGATCATGCCTTCGGTGATCCAGGTGCCTTGTTGTTGGGGGCGATGGCTTTGAGCGCAAGCGCGTATGACCGCCTCAAACTGGGTATCAAAACGGACTTCAAAGTTACCTTGTGCGCGCAGGTGGGTCAGGGTTTGCCGCAGGCTGCGCCGCATCCGAAAGTGGCTGGGTGGCAGCACCATCCGGGGATCTGGGCTCCACCAAAGAATGGGTTGGCCTTCGCTGAACCAGGGAAATATCCCGTGTCGGTAAGCCTGGACCAAGGTGGCAGGCCTCAAGTCCGCACCGGCTGCCAGCAAGCCGGGCAGGGGGTCGATAGGGCCCCAACTGCGTTCCACAGGTGGGAAGGGCTCACCAGGTGCAAGAAAGGGCAGTGGGGGCGGTGTGTGTGGCGTGTTCACGGAGCTCCGAAACGCGTCTGATCAGCGGGCGACACGGACTCAACCAGACCACCGGCGCCGCCAAGTGGGTTCAGCATGGTGTTGCAAGATGTCTTTGCTGGGCGTCCAGCAGTGCCTTGCGCAGCTGCACCCATTGCTGCTGGGCTGCGCTCAGTTCCTGTTGCTCTGCCAATTGCTCGAGTGCCTTGGCCAATTGGGCGCCATGTTCTTCGGCGAGCGTGTGCAGGACCGTCTTGAGGCTGTGCCCCATTCGACGCAGGGCAGGGAGGTCGTGGGCTTGGCTGGCCTGATCACCTGTTTCGATATCGATGCTGAATTGAGCAAGACAGGCCGTCCGGTACATCCGGAACAGTTGGGTGTCCCCATTGAAATGGGTCTCGATGGCATGACGTTCCAGGTCTTGCAGTGAGCCTGACGATGGGGTGATGGGGGCTTCACTCTGCATCGGCGCTTCAGATGTCGCCCGGCTGGACAGGCCTTCTTCAACGCAAGTCAGCAGGTCCAGGACAGAAATTGGCTTTGACAACATGCGCCAAACTCCCAGCGCCTGTAGTTGCGTTTTCACGCTGCCCGTGAGTCCTGCACTGAACACCACCACTCTGGTATGAGGCGCCATGTCGGGTTGCTCACGCAATTTTTCGAGCAAGGTGATCCCTGAATCACCGGGCAGCATCAGGTCGGTCAGGACCAAGTCAAATGGTGTCTGCTTCAGATAGGTGATGCCTTGCTTGACTGTGTCCGTGATCACCAATTCTGCGCCAATGTCTTCCAGCGCAAATTCGACGAAGCGTTGTATGGAGGCATCGTCCTCGATCAGCAAGATGCGCGGCATGCAATAGCCTTCAGACCGATGACTTGACTTGACTTGCACTGGCAGGCGGCACCTGAGCCAACAAGCCGGGCAATTCGGCGACGAGCCTCGGTTTATGGATCACGCGAACCCCCTTCAGTGCAAAGGCGTAAGGTCCTCGCTGGGATTCGTCGAGCGAGGTGATGACAATCAATTGACTGCGAGCAAACTGGGGGTGAGAACGCAAACTGGTGATCAGGGTGGGGCCATCGATACCGGGGAGCAGAATGTCGACAATCAGGATGTCTGGTTGGAACTGACCGTAGATGGCCAAGCCGGCGATCCCATCATCGGCGACGCGCAGGTCGACGTTGGGGAAGTGTTGCCGGATCAGCATGCTGACCAGGTTCTGGAAATGGGTGCTGTCTTCAATCAACAGTACCCGAGATCCCCCAGAGCCTTGCATCGACCGGCCTGTGGCAGAGTCGGTGCTGAGGCGGTCGGTCTGGCTCCCCGCCGGTTTGCGCGAGGCAATCCACCGTTCAACTGAGGAGCGAGAAATCCGCCGATGGCCTCCCGGCGTCTTCCAGGCCTCGAGTTCCTCCCTGTCGACCATCAGTTGAACCGATCGAACAGCCATGCCTAACAGGCCGGCTACCTCGAGGGTTGTGTAGTGATCGCGTGTGGAATTTTCTTCTTGGGTCATGATGCGCTGTATTTTGGCACGACTGCTGTAAAAAAAGACTTGACAAATGATAAAAATAATTTATATGATATCGTTATCTTGTCAAAAATCAGCTTGTCAGGTGATTTTTGAATTATCGCGAGGTACTGCATGAAAAAAATACTGATCGTCGATGACCATGCGGATATTCGCAAGCTTTTGCGAATGACCATGGAGTTTGTGGCGTACGAAATATTCGAAGCAGCGGATGGGCAGGCTGGTCTCAACTTGGCTGAGGAGTTGCATCCGGATCTGGTCTTGCTCGATGTGATGATGCCGGGAGGCATTGATGGCCTGGAAGTTTGTCGCCGAATCAAGGCGAACGCGCAACTTGCTCGTTCCAAGGTCATTCTGTTGACCGCTCGAGGCCAGAGCGAGGACCGCGCGGCAGGTTTTGAGGCGGGGGCGGACGAGTACTTGGTCAAGCCGTTCAGCCTGTTGCAGTTGATCGAAACCATCAACAAACTCGAAGAGGCTTCGTCGTGAAGCCTGCAGTGGGCGGCACACCGACCGTGAACAGCGACAGGGGCACTGCCGGGCGTTGACGGCAATACGAGGCACTGCCTTCGGTGCATTGTGTGATTCTGTCGCCAAGACAATGGGCAGATGGTGGATACCAGGAGTAGATCATGGTGGTTCGGTTTCTGGCGGGTTGGTGCCTGGCCATGGGGCTCACGATGGCGGTGCCGACGCTGATGGCTGGTAGCGTTCATGACCGTGTGCAGACGAGCAAGGCCGTTCGTGTCTGCATTTGGCCGGATTATTACGGAATCACCTACCGCAACCCGCGCACCCGACAGTTGGTCGGGATCGATATTGATCTGGCCCACGAGTTGGCAGCAGACCTGTCGATGAAAGTCGAGTTCGTTGATTCAAGCTTCGCCTCCCTGGTGCCCGATCTTGTGGGTGATCGCTGCGATATTGCCATGTTTGCGGTGGCCATGCTTGCGCAACGTATGCAGCATCTGCGATTCACCCGGCCCTATTTGCGTAGCGATATTTATGCCATCACCACGCGCGGCAGTGCCACGATCAAGCAGTGGGCAGACATTGACCGGCCGGGCATTCTGGTCGGAGTCCAGTCCGGAACCTTCATGGAGCCTGTGATGGCGGCTTCTCTGAAATACGCCAAGCTCATCAACATCAAGCCTCCCCAGACTCGGGAGCGCGAACTGGAGGCTGGACGCATCGATGTGTTCATGACCGATTATCCTTACAGCCGTCGCTTGCTAGATAACGCTGATTGGGCCACATTGATCTCCCCGCCGAAGCCTTTCCATGTCATGCCCTATGGCTATGCTGTGAAGCCAGGGGACGAAAGCTGGTACGCCGTGGTGGATGACTTCGTGGCCCGTATTCAAAAAGACGGTCGTCTTGAGTCCCATGCCAGACGGCATGGACTGGACTCTATGGTGGTTCAGCCTTGACGGGCGGTTGGGCACGGGTTCAATGCGGCAAGACTCTTCCTTGAAACACTCATCGGCCCAGTGGTTGTCGAGCCAGCTCGCACTGTTCACTGGTGTGCTGTTTGCTTTGCTGTTGTTGATGGCGATTGTCTGGATGTCCTGGCGTGGTCATCAGCAGGTGGTGGAGCAGGACCTGCGGCAGCAGGAACTCTATGCGCGGGTGATCGAGGACCATGCCAGTCGGTCTTTTGATGCCGTGGCCGTGGTGCAGAACTCCCTTGCTGAGACGGTTCTGCTGCAGGATTCGCAGGCCGATATTCCGCATTTGAGCCGGCAATTGACGCAAGCGCTTGGGAGTGTTCCCTTTGTTCGTTCGATTGCTGTTCTGGACGCTCAAGGCCGGGTTCTGGTCAGCTCGGCGGCTGGTGATGTGCAGCGGCAGGTCAATCTTTCTCTTTTGGGGCCACGCCCTGCGCGCGGTCAGTCTTTGTTGGGCCCTTTGATCCGAGGCCGAAGCCTGGCAGATTTTGAGTTGGGGGCGTCCCAGGCGGGATTGCGCTCCGGTATCAACAGTCTTCCCATGTTGTATGGCTTTGCCTTGGCTGGGGGGCAGCCCATGCTCGTGGTCGCCCTGATCAACCCCGACGCCCTGGTGAACTTTCAGCGTCAAGTGATAGGTGACAACCCCCTGTCGATTCTTGTGACAAGTTATACGGGTCTGTTGTTGACCAGCACGGTGGACATGGTCGAGGCTCCGGGGCTCAGTCTGGCGCATCACAGCCTTTTCAGTGAGCGCCAAGTGGCGCGGGAGCATGGTAGCTACCGTGAGCATTCGAACTTGGGTGAGGAGACGTTGGTGGCTTTCCGAGCCTCCAGGGCCTGGCCCTTGGTCGTCTTGGTCGAGCAGGCGCAAGCGGCGTCCACGCAGCGTTGGCTGGCACGGGCACGGCCTGTGTTGGTGACGGGCTTGGTGGTTGTGTTCTTGCTGCTGGGCATGGCAGTTGTTTTGTACCGCAGCTTGCGGGCTCGAGAGCGGTCCCGTGTGTTGTTCGATCGAGCGCGTGATCAAGTGGTACGCAGTGAACGTGAATTGAGTGTGCTGCTGCGAAGCTTGCAGGAGCTGATCTTTCGCACTGACGCCTCGGGTGTGGTGACCTATGTGAATGCCCGCTGGGCTGCGTTGTTAGGTGCTCAGGCGCACCAGGCGCTGGGTCGCAGTGTGCTGGATGTGCTGGTGCCTGAGCGTCCCACCGACCGCACCACTTTGTTCGCGTTGGATCATCTGGACGGCGTTCGGCATTGCCGTGCCTCCACGGTGGGGGCCGACGGCCGCACTCGCCATTTCGAATTGGCCGTCGTGCCTTTGTTGGTGGACGGGCGAATCACCGCTTTTGCTGGCAGTGCGGTCGATATCACTGAGTTGCTGGAGACCCAGCGACAACTGCAGATGCAGTTGTCGCTGATTGGATTGATGCTTGAAATCAGTCCTGAGCCCACGTCCATGGCGGATGAGATGGGGCGCCTGGTGATGGTGAACAAGGCCTGGGAGCAGTTCAAGGGCTTGGACCGCGGCCAGGTGATTGGCAAGCGCTTCGCCGATTTTTTGCCGGTCAACGAGGCCCAGTTGCACGAGCATTCGGAGGCGCAACTGGTTCGGCAGGGGGGGGGAGGTCCGTTTTGAGTCACGCATCTCGCGCTACGACATGGGCATGCGGGATGTCTTGATCAGCAAGGTGATGGTGCCGGGCGAGTCGGGGGCTCTCATCGGGGTGTTGACAGTGCTCACCGATGTAACTGAATTCCGCGAGGCGGAGCGCGCCATTCGCGAGGCGCGCGATGTGGCGGAAGAAGCGTCGCGCTCCAAATCAGAATTTGTTGCCAACATCAGCCACGAACTGCGCACGCCACTGCAATCCATCATTGGGTTTTCGGAGTTGGGTGTGATGCGGGGCAAGGGCAGCGACCGTATCGTGGCCATGTTCCACGACATCAATGCCTCGGGGCAGCGCATGCTGGCATTGGTCAACGATCTGTTGGATGTCTCTAAGATCGAAAGCACGGTGGGGACGTTTCATCTTGAAAGTGTCGATCTGCGCTCATTGATCAGGCCGGTGGCCCGTGAAATGGGGCCTTTGCTGGCGCGCAAAAATCTTTCTCTCGACATGGACTTGTCAGATCTGCCTTTGGTGGCGCGGGCCGATCCTTTGCGCTTTCAGCAGGTCATCCGCAATGTCTTGGCCAATGCGGTCAAATTTTCACCCAATGATCAAACGGTTTCGTTGTCTGCCCAGATCGGCGATGGCAGTGAAATTCACATCGTTGTGCGCGATCATGGCCCCGGTATTCCCGAGGCTGAATTGGAGAAGATCTTTGAAGCCTTCGTCCAATCGAGCAAAACCAAGAATGGATCGGGCGGGACGGGGCTTGGCCTGGCCATTTGTCGCAAGATTGTTGAAGGCCATGGTGGCCGGATCCGGGCCTGCAATGTGTCCGATGGCGGCGCAGAGTTCCACATTTATTTTCCGGCCAGGTCCGGCAGTGCTGAGAGTCAGCCCATGCCTTTGACGTGAAGGGCCATGTCTCCGTCTCGCTCGACATGAAGTGGGGCGGCCAAAAGAAAAAAGGTCTTGCGGGCATTAGCCTGCAAGACCTTTGAATGGCTCCTCGACCTGGGCTCGAACCAGGGACCTACGGATTAACAGTCCGGCGCTCTACCGACTGAGCTATCGAGGAATATCGGTACTGTCTCAACAAGACAACCTGGGTGGTCGTGCTTCAACAGAAAACTAGCAATGAATCTTGGCTCCTCGACCTGGGCTCGAACCAGGGACCTACGGATTAACAGTCCGGCGCTCTACCGACTGAGCTATCGAGGAACAAGACTTAGATTATATACACAAAAATTGGGGCTTGAGAACTCAGAAGCTGGTTTTCATCGTCAGACGCAAAGTTCTTGCAGCACCTGGGTACAGATAGAGGTGCCCGTAGCTGGTCGGCGACTCGCGCCAGTAGCCGCGGTCAAACAGATTGGTCACCCCGAAGGTCCAGAGTGTGCGTGTCTCTGGCGAGAGCTTCTGCTGGAAACTCAGCAGGGCGTCGACGCGGGTCCAGGATGGCAGCGACACCTGCTCGGCGCTGTTGTCGATCACCTTGCGCGGGCCTTCGTGGCTGATGCTGCCACCAACCGTCAGGCCTGGTACCTGAGGCACCAGGTAGTCGGCCCGCAGTCGCAACACACGGGAAGGCACGTTGCTCGGGGTGTGGCCATTGATGCTGGCATCCGCACTGTCGCGCACTGCCCGCAGCCACATGCCGCTGCCGCCCAGACGCCATGCGCCGAGGCGCAGGTCGCCCGACAACTCCAGCCCTTGGTGATGGGCATCGCCGTCAAAGCTCTGGATGCGGCAATCGGTGGGATTGTTGGGGCAAAGCTGGGCGGCGGTGCTGCTGCCGGCCAATTGAGTTTCATACAGGGCAGGGCGGCGGATGTCGAAGTAGCTCGCCTGCCAGGCACCCTGGGACAGGGCCTGCTTGAATCCAATTTCCTTCTGAGTGCTGACTGCCACAGGGAGGGCCGAGCCTGCGTTGGCGTAGTAGGGGCGGTTGGGTGCCACGGCAGATTCCGTGCCGCGCCCCCAGCTGCCATACAGCGACAGTCCTGAGCCCAGGTCGTAACTGGCGCCCAGCCAGGGACTGTTGAAACTTTGTCGATATCGCGTTTCCCGTCCCCCGTCCGTCTGGATGCTGTGGCGATCCAGTTCGGTGTGGCGCAGGCCGGCCCAGGTCGCAAAGCGGGGGGTCCATCGCGCCATGTCTTGCACGAACAACTCGGTTGAGTATTCGTCCCGGTTGGTGTTGGGCGTGATGAAAGCCAGCGGCGGATTCGGGCTGGGGATGCTGGTCTGACCGTCCGTGGTGGCCTGGCCCACCGGGGCAGATGCATCGGCCTGAAAACCGAAGCGGTTGTTCAGCACACTGCGCAGCAGGCCGGTGCTGACCAGGTGCTGCACGCTGCCCCAGCGCACATTGCCCTGCAGCTTGAATTGTGCGGCTTGCTGGGTGCGGCGCTCGTTGTTGCTCTCAAACTGGTAGATGTCGGCCAGGCCCACATTGGCCTTGCCGGTGCTGCTCGACGGGCAATAGCGGTCTGCATAGTAGGCGCCGCTGACCGGGTCGCTGCAACCAAAGGGGTAGGCCAGGCGGTCATTGCTCTTGAGCTTCTGGCGGCCGTATTGGGCCTGCCAGCTCCAGGCTTGGTTGATCTGCTGATCCACCCGCAGCGTGCCGGTGAGGTTGTCAAAATTGTTGGGCTTGGACCAGGGCTGGTTGTTCAGATTGACGTTGGGATTGCCCACCGCGGGCAACTGACTGCCCAGCAGGCTCTGTCCGGGCACGCTGGCCTGGGTGTGGCTGCTCCATTCGAATTCGCCCGCCACCAAGGTGTCCCGGCTGACCCGCGCGTCGAGCGCCAGCGCGAACAGGTCGCGGTGTCCATGGGTCGCGTCGATCAGGGGCCGCATGTCTTCATGGGCGATGTTGAGCCGATAGCCAATCACCTTGTTGTCGGTTCTGCCGCCCAGATCCAGGGCCAGCAGACGGCTGCCACGTTCGCTGAGGCCCAGCGTCAGTTCACGCAGAGGCGTTTCGGTGGGGCGCTTCACCACGTAGTTGACCAGGCCACCCGGTGCGCTGGTCCCCGCCTGGATGCCGCTGGTGCCCTTCAAGATTTCGATGCGTTCCTTGTTGTCGAGCGGGATCACGGTCTCGGCATTGATCGGCAGGCCTTCACGACGGTAGTTGTAGTTCTGGTTGAGCGTGTAGCCGCGGATGGTCAGGAAATCCCAATAGCCCGGTGCGTTGTAGCCATCGGTGACCGAGGCGTCGAGGGTGGTCAAGTCAGCCAGCCTGCGCGCGCCCAGGGCATCCAGTTGCTCCCGGCCGATGACGGTGACCGAGGCAGGAACTTCGCGTACCGGCACATCCCCGAAGCCGGTCACGTCGGCCACCGGGGCAGATGTCCGGTCGTTGACGACCACAGGTTGGAGGCTGGCGTCCTGTGCCCAGGCCACTGGGCTCATCAGCAGCAAAGCGGCAATGGCACAAGGGGTCAGGGTGTGGGTGGGGGAACGATGTCGGCAGGTCATGGCGTGGCTTCCGTGATCCTGGCGCAAAGCAGTCGCGTGGCAGCGCGCACAAGCATCGGCGATGCGGCGGCTGGCACGGCGGGCTTCCCTGCGCGAGGATGATCTCAATCAGGTTCAAAGGGACTCTCTCAGTCCGGGAGGCAGAACCTCCGGGACACCCCTAGCGGCCTCGCAGGCAGTGTGACTGCGAGATGACGGCATTGTAAACAGGCCGTCAAGCTTCAGCGGCAGAGCCCTTCATGGCCCGCATCAAGGCCTGGGCTTCTGCCTGGGGGTCGGCGGCGGCCAAGACGGCCCGCACCACGGCCACGCTGCCGACTCCGCTGGGCAAGACCTCGCTCAGGCGCTCGCGATCGATGCCGCCGATGGCCACCAAGGGATAGGGGGGCTGTTGGCGGCGCAGCAGATCGGCGTAGGCCATCAGACGGGCAACACCTTGGGGCGCCGTGGCCATGGCTTTCAAGGTGGTGGGGTAGACCGCGCCCATGGCGATGTAACTGGGCCGCACCTGATCGGCCAACACCATTTCGGCGTACCCGTGGGTGCTGACCCCCAGGCGCACGCCGGCGTTGCGCAGGGTGGCCAGGTTGGCTGCGCCCAGCGCTGTCAGGTCTTCCTGCCCCAGGTGGACGCCCCAGGCACCTTCTTCCAGGGCAATCTGCCAGTGGTCATTGATGAAAAGCCGTACATCGGTGCCCCGGACGGCCGCCAAGGCTGCCTTGATCTCAGATCGCACTGCGGCCAGGTCTTGCGACTTGAAGCGCAACTGCAAAGTCGGGATGCCCATGTGGGCCAGACGCGCGATCCAGTTCGCGTCCGGCGCCACCACGTACAGACCCAGCGCCTGGGGGCATGTCGCAAAGGCTGGCTGGTTGGCGGGGTAGCGGCCCAGGCCGAAGTCCTGCGGCTGGTCGGGCCAGCTCAGATCGTCGGCGCGTCCGGTGCGTTCAGTACGCGCCTGCCAGGCCTGGGCCAGGCAGGTGGCATCGACGTCAATGAAGCCCAGCGCCCTGCAGGCGCGCCAGGCGGCTTGCTGTACGACAGGCAGGGATGGCGTCTCCGAGGTGGCGGGCAGGATCCCGGGGCCGCCAAAGCGGGCTTGGTGTGTGCTCAGGATGGCCTGGGCCAACATATCAGCGTGGGTGGCGTGTGTCATGTTACCGCTCAGGCGTGGTGCCAGAAAGGGGTGCCCAGCACCGGGGTGCTGGGCTGGGCGTTGTCCTGGGCCTGCATGGCGCCGGCCAAGTGCGCTTGCCGCCCGGCGGCCACCGCCTTGGCGAAGGCGTCGGCCATCTTCACCGGGCTCTGGGCCAGGGCCACGGCGGTGTTCAGCAACACGGCATCAAAGCCCCACTCCATCACGGTGCAGGCGTGCGATGGTCGACCCAGCCCGGCGTCCACGATCAGCGGCACGTCCAGGCGCTCACGCAGGGTCTGCAGTGCGCTTGGGTTGATCGGCCCCTTGCCGGTGCCAATGGGGGCGGCCCAGGGCATCACGGCCTGGCACCCCACGTCGACCAGGCGCTGACACAGCACCAGGTCATCGGTGCAGTAAGGCAGCACGCGAAAGCCGTCACGTATCAACTGCTCGGCCACCGGCACCAGGTTCAGTGTGTCGGGTTGCAGGGTGTAGTCATCGCCAATCAGCTCCAGCTTGATCCAGTCGGTTTCAAACACCTCGCGGGCCATCTGGGCCGTGGTGATGGCCTCCTGGGGGGTGTGGCAGCCTGCGGTGTTGGGCAGCACCGGCACATTCAGGGTCTGGAGCAGGCGCCAGAACTCGTTGTCCTGGGCGGCGCCCGCGCCTGCGCTGGCCTGGCGGCGCAGCGAGGCCGTCAGCATCGCCGGCCGGGCTAGGCGCACGGCGGCTTCCAGGGTGGCTGGTGAGGGGTAGCGGGCCGTGCCGAGCATCAGCCGGCTCTCAAACGACTGGCCGTAAAGAATCAGGGGATCGTGCGATGGGTTGCTTGGTGCGTTCATGGCTCAGCCTCCGGTGACTGGGGTGATCACTTCGACGCGGTCGCCTGCCTGCAAGTGGGTTTGGGCATAGGCCGACCGTGGGATGAAGCGCGTGTTGATCGCCACCGCGTACGGTGGCGTGAAGCCCTGGCTGCACAGCAGTTCGTCCAGGGTGCCGTCCTGGGGGATCTGCACGGGGCGTTGATTGACTTTGATGTCCATGGGTTCAGGCGGTTTCGGTCTGCGGGTTGGGCGATTCGACGTGGTTGTCCAGCGCCACGCCCAGTTGCTCCGCCAGTTGGGTATCGCCTCGTGTGAGCCAGGCCATGGCGACATCGGTGATGGCCGGCGAAATCATGAAGCCGTGTCGGTACAAGCCATTGATCTGCACCGAGCGTGGCCCGCAACGCCGCAAGCGTGGCAGGTTGTCGGGCAGGGTGGGGCGGCACTGGGTGTTGAGTTCGAGGATGCGGGCCTCGGCAAACCCAGGATGCACCGTGTAAGCGGCGCTCAGCAATTCCAGGGTGGAGCGCACGCTGGCCGGGCTGTTGTCGTCACTCTCGATCTCGGTGGCGCCCACCACGAACACATGGTCTGGTTTGGGGGCGATGTAGATCGGATATCGGGGGTGGATCAGCCGGGTGGGGCGTGCCAGGCTCACCTCGGGGGCATGCAGTCGCACCACCTCGCCGCGCACGGCGCGCAGGCCCGGCCATTGAAGGCGTGCACCCATGCCTCGGCAGTCGATGACGAAGCAGTCCTCATCCCACTCGAAGGCGGCGGGTGTCTGAGGGCTGTTCCAGTGCAGCTTGGCGCCTTCTTCCTGCAATTCAATCAGCAGGGCTTGCAACAGGCCCCGGTTGTCCAGTTGCCCTTCGCCGGGCAGCAGCAGACCCTGGTGAAAACGCTGGGCGAGTGCTGGTTCTTGCTGGGCCAATTCGGTCGCGTTCAGGGGCAGCAGTTGGGGTAGACCCGGCACGGCCATCTGGGTGGATCGCAGCAGGCCCTCGAATCGGGTTGCTTCGGCCCGATCCTGCCGGTGCCAGACAATCAGCGTGCCCGCGCGCTGAAAGAAAACAGGATGGCGCAATTGCCCCAGCAGCTCGGGCCAGCGCTCGAGCGCGTACTGCCCCATGCGCACCACACAAGGTTCGGTGATGGCCGACTCCGCCAAGGGGGCCAGCATGGCCGCCGCCACGCGGGCCGCTGCCCCATCGGCATCGGGGCCTGCGGCGTCATGCAGCGTGACCGGGTGGCCTGCGCGCAACAACTGCAGACCCAGCATGCGGCCCATCAATCCTGCCCCCAGGATCACGACCGTCTGGTTGGGTCGTATCAGCATGGCAGCACGCAACCGTCGGTCGGCATGGCAGCAGGGCCGGTGGACGTTGAACGGGAAAGTGGGACGTTCGGCGAAGTCGCGTTGAGGCGAGTGCCTGGGGCTTTCAGAGGGGGCATGTCGTCAGTCCTTTACCTGGATGCAGGGGTTGAGGACGAAACGAGGCCACGCGTCGTTGATGTTTGAAACTTCCCACGCCAGCATGATCTGGATCGGGTCATGAGGGTCTTTCTCAGCCAGGTCAAAGTCACCGCAGTGCTGTCTGCACCGCATGAACATCCGACAGGCACCCCTGTTTCATCCGCGGCTGGATTATGCAACGTGTGGCAGCCGTTCAGGCAGAGAGCGCAGTTTCCTGTCGTCCAATCAGGACTTGCGGTCGCCATAATCGGCCACTTTTGGGCTCGACCTACATCCCTTCCATGACCTCTGATGCTTCCCTCGTTTCCGCCCCAGCCAGCCCAGAACAGATCCAGGTCTGCCGATACCCGCGGGTATTGAGCATCGCGGGATCCGACAGCGGCGGTGGCGCCGGTATCCAGGCCGACCTCAAGACCATCGCGGCCCACGGCTGTTATGGGATGACCGCCATCACGGCACTCACAGCCCAAAACACACAGGGTGTACGCGCCGTGCACCCGGTGCCGGTGGCGCATCTGGTCCAGGAGATCGATGCCGTGGCTGAAGACATTGGTGTTGATGCCGTCAAGACCGGCATGCTGGCCACACCTGATGTGGTGCATGCGGTGGTGGCGGCCATTCAGCGGCATGGTTGGACGCAGGTGGTGGTGGACCCTGTGATGGTGGCGACCAGCGGCGATATGTTGATGGCGAACGAGACGGTCGAGGTGATGGTGGCGTCGCTGTTCCCCCATGCAACCCTGGTGACCCCCAACCTCGATGAGGCTGAATGCCTGCTAGGGCAACGCATCACCCGAGTAGAGCAATTGCTGCCCGCCGCGCAGCGCCTGATCGCGCTGGGGGCCCGGGCCGTGCTGCTCAAGGGGGGGCACCTGCCGGGCAATGAGGTGGTCGATTTGCTGTTGATGGCTGACGGCGAGCACCTGCACCTGGCCAGCCCCCGCGTTGCCAGCGTCAACGTGCACGGTACGGGCTGCACGCTGTCTGCCGCCATCGCCTGTGAGTTGGCGTTGGGGGCGGCTCTGCCACAGGCCGTCCGTGCGGCCAGGTCTTACATCCTTCAAGCCATCGAGGCGGGTGCCTACGTCCACACGGGCCAGGGTCATGGGCCTCTGAACCATGGATTTGCCCCATTGCCCATGCGCCGCCTCGCAATCTAATCCGCTACATCCAAGGGGTCTTGGCGTGCTCCTGGCGCGGGGTAGGCCTTGTCGTAAGCTGGACGTAATGATGTTTTGCGACGTATCAGTTGCATCTAGCGCATATATTGGTCATGCCGTTGATGCGATTTTTCAATCCTTTGGATGTCATTTCTTCCATATGTGTGCGAAATTCACGCTGAACCTGTCTTAAATGCTTTCATATTGATTCAAATATTCACATGGCAATCTGCGGCCTTCTCCTACATTGGCGTCCGAGGTGCACTACTAAGATTACACACGCAACAAATGGTTTTATGAGTGTGACCACCAAGTTGTGTTGTCAATGTTTATCGCAAAGAAGGTTTGTTTATGTTTTTGAATATCAGCCATTCGGGCTTGCATGCTTGTATCAAGAAAATCCTTTTTGTTTTTCTGTTGGCAGGTTTTCAGTCTCTGACTTGGGCGCAGCCGGTTGCTAAATCCAGCGACACGGCTGTGAGCACCAAGGCCGCCCCAGTGAAAGTGCGACTTGACCAATACAAAGTGGTCACATCGGAAAATGGAAAAGAAACCCTGGTAGACGCTCAATCCATCAAGCCAGGTGACGTCATTGAGTACCGCGCCAGCTACACCAATCAAGATGGCAAACCCGTGATGGGTCTGCAGGCCATTCTGCCGATTCCCGAGGGCATGGAGTACCTTCCCAAAACAGCCCGTCCGGGCCCCGGAAAGGCCCTGGCAGCGACTGCCAGCGGTGCTTATGCACCTGAACCCCTGACGCGTCAGGTGCGCGTCAACGGCAATGTTCAGGTCGAGCCGGTTCCCTATGTTCAGTACCGTTCGCTGAAATGGGAGTTGGGTCAGTTGGCACCTGGCTCCACGCAAACGGTGTCTGCGCGCGCGCAACTTGAGTCTTTCAAATCTGCGCTTAAAAATGATTCGGGCCAAGCTGCCTCAATCTCTCGCAAGTAATCTCATGATGGATTGATCCGGTTTTCAACGGATCAATTCAAAACTCCTCATCTTCATAGGCCGAATAGTCGGCGTGTGGATGTCCTTGACCTGTTGCTATTCATCGGTGACAGGGATTTTTCTTCAAGTCGGCTTTGGTTCAAGGTTTCGGGGTGATTTTCGAGTCGCCTTGATGTTGCTCGCCTGTTGAAAATCAGGCAGTGCGATTTGCAGCTACCTTGAACCAGAGTCGACGCAGGAGGCTATTTTGAAAATCAACTCTGGTCCACATGGTGGTGGCCGCAAGAGCTTCATGAACTGGGTAGGAACCCTGGTTCTGGGCACTTTGGTCACCTTCGGTTCCGCCCATGCCGCACCACCGGCGGCGGGCACTGAAATCGGCAACCAAGCGCTGGCGCGCTACATCGACTCGGGCGGCACCCAACAAGAGTCCAAGTCCAACAACGCTCTGACGATTGTTCAGCAGGTGGGCGGCTTCACCTTGGTCGACTCGAACACCAAGTCGGCTGCCGCAGGCAACACGGTTTACATGCCGCACACCTTGACCAACACCGGCAACGGCTCGGACAAGTTCAAGCTCAGCGTGGCTGAAACGCTGGCAGGCGTGCCACCTTTCACCAAGATTGCCATCTACGCCGACGCCAATGGCACCGGCCTGCCTTCAGGCAATGGCACCGACTCGTTCAACATCAAAACGACCAACGACACCACCAATGGCTACCCCGCAGGGACTCGTTTTGACCTGTTCAAGTCCGATGGCCTGACACCGCTGCTGGACACCAACAACGACGGCGTTCCGGATACCGGTCCCCTCGAGCCTGGCGCCAATGTGGTGGTGGTGGTCAAGGCCATCCTGCCGGCGACCGTTTCGGTGGGCGCTGGTCCGTTCAACGTGCTGGTCACCGCATCCTCGATCGCCAGCGCGAACCTCACCCTCGACTCGGTCTGGGACCAGGTGACCAAAGTGGTTCAGGCCGCAGGCGTTGATCTGACCAACAGTGCCGCCGGTACCGGCTCGGGCCTGGTGGGCAATGGTGACTTGGGTCAAGGCCCCAGCCCCAACCCCACCTTGACCCTGGGGACCACCCCGGGCGTGCCCGTGGCCTTCCCCTTGTTCATCAAGAACAACGATACCCAGGACAACAGCTTCAAGCTGGATGCCAGCGGCACCAATGCCTTCCCTGGCAACCTGCCCGCATCCTGGACGGTGAGCTACTACGCCGCAGGCACCAGCTGCGTGCCCACGCCTCCCGCCACAACCATGCCAGCTCCCGTGACCATGCCTTTGGCCGTGGCTGCGGGTGCCCAGTTGCAAGTGGTGGCATGCGTGACGCCTGGCGCCAACGCCGTGACCAATGTGATTCAGCCGATCTACTTCCAGGCCATCTCGACGACCAATGGCTCCACCGGCTTCCCTGTCAGCGACATCTTGCAAGACGCGGTGGATGTCAAGCCTGCCACCTTCAAGAAGCTGCTGCTGACCTCCAGCCAGACCGGTCAGGTCTCGACCCCCGGCTCGGTGGTCTACCTGCACACCCTGAGCAACGCGGGCACCCAGACCTGCGGTACAGGCGGGTTCAGCGTGACCGTCACCATGCCGCCTGCTGACGTGGCGGCTGGCTGGAGCTATGCCGTGGCCTACATTGACGACAGCACCGGGGTCACCTCGCCCCTGGGTGCTGGTGGCACCGTACCTCAGCTGCTGTCGGGCAAGCAGTGGAAGCTGCGTCTCACCGTGATTGCCCCTGCGGGTGTCTCGGATGGTCACGTCAACAACGCGACCTTGACGGTGACCGACAAGCCGGCGCCTGGCGACGATTGCGGCACGGTGAACAACGTCGACAGCACCACGGCGCAGACGGCCAAGCAATTGGTTGTGGTCAAGACCCAGTCGGCTGACCTGGCTTGCACCGGTGCGACCGCCGCTTTCAGCACGGTCACTCTGACGCAGAAGCCTGGTACCTGCGTGATCTACCAGATCACCGCCACCAACAATGGCGCGACGCCCCTGAGCAATGTCAGCATCAATGACATGGTTCCGGCCTACACCGTGTGGGCACCGATCCAGCCGCCCAGCCAGTGCGTTGGCAGCAACACCACCGGTGCGATCAGCCTCGGCCATGTGGCAGGCACCACGGGTGTCACCTGCGGCACGGCGACCACCATGGGCCCCGGCGGTACCTTGACGCTGACCTTTGGCGTGCAACTCAGCCAGTAAGTAACTGGTCACGTTCACCCTCTTCGCCCAGCGAAGAGGGTGAACGAACAAGCCCAGGCCTTTGGGCCTGATGCCTCGACAGGCTGCATGCCAGCCTGTCCCACCCTTTGTATGAAATGGCCTCTGCCAGCCCCTGTCTGGGCGTGTGCAGACGCGGTTTCACTCCTTTGTTGCACCGATCTGATACCGATCAGGCGGGCAACACCTTTGCCCGGAACCACCTGCCATGCAGCGATCTTTGAGCTTCTTGTTTCGAACGGTTTGCGTCCGTGGGACACAGGCCATGCTCCTGGCATCGCTGTTGGCACTGAGTGCGATGGCTGCTGTAGCCCCTCCGGGCACCGTGATTCCGAACATCGCGGCCGGTATGTTCTCCGTCGACAAAATGCCCCTGCTCAGCCCCTCCAACGAGGTGTACGTGCAGGTTCCCTTCGACACCGACCGCATCGGTGTGGCCAAACAGGCCAGCCAGCCCATCGTCAATCTGGATGCCACCGGCAGCCCGGACGGCACGGCCACGGTGTCCTTCACCCTGCGTGTGCGCAATTACGGTCAGGACACGCTGTCCAAGATCGAGCTGATCGATCAAATCGAAGGCAGTGGGGCCAGCCAACTCGGCAACTACACCTCCAACGCCGTGCCGGGTGGCCCTCAAGATCGACCGCGACTGGAGCCTGCTGGCCCGCTCCATCGTCAGCGACACGCGCAGCCGCACCGCAACGGGCACCAGCACGCTGTTGCAGCGCCAGCAGATCGGCTTTGCCTACCGACCGGTAGAGCAGGACGAGTGGAACGCCATCGCCCGCTATGAACACCGCCTACAGCGGACCGACAGTGGCGCGGCGTCTTTGATGGTGCCCGGGGTCATCGTCAGTAACAGCAACTACACATGGCCGGCTACCCCGCTGACCAAGTTGTACACCGATACCCAGATGGGGGGTTTCAACGGTTGGGCCAACTATGGAACGGTCTACGGCGAATATGTCGGTGGCAGCTTTGGCCCCAGTTGGTACATCACGGATTTGGTCTGTTCTGACAGCGCCGCCAATCTCAGCGGCAACCCCACGGACAGCTGGCGGCTTCCTTTCACTTGGCCCCAAGCCAATTTCACGGTGCCGGCCAGCTACATCAAGCCGGGTGCCCAGATTGTTTGCAAGATGATCTACGGCAAGGCGGGCCTGACCCTGAGCAAGGCCAACCCGCCGCAACTGGTGCCCGGGGTGGCCGCCAGCTACACCCTGGGGGTGGCCGCTTCAACCACCTCTGTCATGGACCCGGTGCTCAATGTGGTCGATCAATTGGCCCCCAACATGGAGTTCGTGTCGGCCAGGCCCGTGTCCGGCGGCGGGCTGTCTGCGGTGTCTTGCACGCCTTCAGGCGATGTGGCCAGCGGCTTGTTGTTGACCTGCCAGATCACCCGACAGCCGCCGCTTCCCGCCAACAACACCATGAGTTTCGAGATCATTGTTCGACCCACCGCGGCCGCGTTGGGGCAATCGGTGCGCAACGTCGCCATTACCAGCCCGACAGGGTCTGGTGCGGCCCTCAGCCCGGCCTCCTGTACCGCCAATGGCACCCCCCAAGGATGTGCTGTCACGACCGCCCTGACCGTGGGCGGCCGGAGCCTGAGCTTGACCCTCAAGGGCAACCAGCCTGGCACCTATACCTTCAGCGGCAACAACGGCTGGGCCCCACAGGCGCTGACGATCGGCACCGCGGGCACGCCCGTGACAGGCGAGCCCCAGGCCCTCACGACTTCGGCCAGCACCACACTCAACCTGAGCAGCAGTGTCAGTGGGCAGGCGATCAGCGCTGTCACTTGCACGGGCTTGGGGGGCGGCAGTGTCAGCTTCAGCGCCACCAGCCTGAGCCTGGACGCCAAGGCCACGGCCCTGGGCAATGCCGTCAGCTGCAACGTCACTTTGGGCAGCGTTCTGCTGAGCCTGAGCAAAAGCAACCCGGCCAGCCTGCAGGTCGGTGCCTCGGGCAGCTACAACCTGGTGCTCAGCAACAAAGGCACGGCAGCGACCAGTACGCCCTATACCGTGGTGTGGGATCAGTTGCCGCCCAATGTGCAGTACACCGGCATGACGGTGTTCACCCCCCCAGGTGGCCTCACGCTGACGGCCGCCAGCAGTTGTTCGGCGTCGGGCACGGTCGCGGCCGGGCAGCTGGTGACCTGTAACCTGTACCCGCCCGCCGGCGGCATCCCGGCCAACGGCGGGCAGGTCGGTATCAAGCTCAACGTCACGCCCCAGGCCCCAGCACCGTCCAGCATCAACAAGGCGGCAGTCGACGCCACGGGGGCCAATGCGGTCCAAACCCCAGCAAGTTGCACCGCCGACGGCGTGCCGATGGCGGGGTGTGCCGTGGCGCCTGCCTTGTCGATTGGCTCACTCAAGCCTTTTGTCAGCTTTTCGGTGGTGGGCCAAGGCGGCGACGGACTGAGTGCCAGCTTCAGCAACCCCGCTGGCAGCGGCAGTGCCACGGGGGGCAGCACCGGCGGGGCGGGCTGGGTCAATGCCAATGTCACCACGGGCGCCACATCGGGGGGCGCACTGGGAACCCCGGCGCAAAGCCTGGGCAGCACACCGGCACAAGCTTTGAACACGGGCCTGGGGGCACGCATCGTGGTCAGCACCACCAGCCTGGTGCAGGGCGGCAGTTGCACCATCACCGACACGCAGGGCAATCCTGCCACGGGTGTCGCCACGTTCAATGCCGCTGACCGAAGCTTCAGTTTCGACAGCGCGGCCACCGGGGCGGATCGCCTGATCAATTGCACCCTCACGCTGGCGCAGCGCAGCACCTTGAGCTGGTATGCGGCGTACAAGAGTCCGCCGGGCCCGCCATCGACCTCCACAGGGGCCAATTGGTCAGGTACCTGGATGATCCCTGGATCGGCCAATGCCAATGGCTATGGCACAGCAACCCCGGGCAACATGAACGGGCAGGCCCTGACCAAGACGGGTGATCCTTGGCAGTCGGCAGCCAGCATCGACGTGGTCCTGGCCAACGTGTACACGCCGACCCAGGTGGCTGTGAACGCCCGCTCAAAACCGTACCCCAACAGCGAAGCCAATTACATGGGCTACACGGGGGTCTACAGCTGCACCGACCTCAATGCGCCCAACAGCGGCAACCCGAGCGTGCTGCCTGCTTCTGCCATCACCCAATTGGGTCTTTATCCCAATCCGGGCTCAGGCACTCCCAACGTCGAGTTCCAAATTGCAGCTGCTTATATTGCGCCTGGTGCGCGCCTGCTTTGCTCGGTTCTCTACACCAATCCGAGCGGTTTGCTGCTCAACAAGTCCAACCCAGCGTCGATGACCGCGAATCAAACGTCGTCCTATGCCCTGAGCCTGGTCAACCTCAGCAGCACGGCCAGTGCCTCCAGCATCAAGGTCTATGACCAGCTTCCGCCCAATCTGGCCTATGTGGGGGCCGCACCGGTCGGTGGTGGCTCTGTGACGCCCACGGCAGTCAGTTGCAGCGCCAGCGGTAGTGTGGAAACCGGTCAACTGCTGACCTGCACGGTCACCCTGTCCGGGGGGTTGGCCGCCACCGGTGGCAACGCCAATTTCCGCATCGATGTCAAGCCGACGCTGGCCGCTGCGGGCCAAAGCCTGATCAACAAGGCCATGGTTGATCCCAGTGGGGCCAACGCGGTCCAGAATCCGGCCAGCTGCACCGCCAATGCCGTGCCGGCAGGTTGCGCGGTGACCCCGGCACTCACGGTGCAAGGGCCGCTGTTGATGTTGCAACTGCAACTCAGCAGCAGTGTGCCGGGCACGGTGACTTTCACGGGCAACAATGGCTGGGCGAGTCAAAGCTTGAGCGTGATCACCGCAGGCACCCCCGTCACGGGCACAGCCCAGGCGCTGGCACAAACCGGCGTGGCGACCCGGCTGACGCTGGCCAGCCCAGCGGGTTGGTTGCTGACCAGCGTGAGCTGCCTTGACCAGAATGCCGCCAATTCGGGGAATCCGGCCAGCGTGATCAACCCGTCTATCAGCGGTGGCAACAGTTTCGAGTTGCCCGCCAGCGTGTTGCGGGCCGGGGCTTCGCTGGTGTGCAGTGTCAACAACAGCTTGGGTGACTACAGCCTGAGCGGGCAGGTGATCCTCGACAACGGCGTGGGCACGGGCGGCGTGGCGCACGATGGCGTGCAAAACGGCGGCGAAACGGGTCATGCCGGTGTGCTGGTGCAGCTCACCGACTGTGCCAAGGTGGTGTATGCCACCGCCACCACAGACGGCGGCGGGATGTTTGCACTCAGCACCAGTGCGGCGCCAGCCGGCCCGGTGTGCCTGACGCAGACCCAGCCCGCGGGCTATGCAAGCGTCAGCTACCAGTTGGGCAACACCGCAGGCAGCTACAACCCGGCCACCCAGACCTTGCGCTTCACGCTGGCGGCCAGCACCCGCTACAGCGGCGTGCTGTTCGGCGAGGTGCCGATGAGCCAGTTGCTGGGTGAGGGCGCCCAGCAACTCGTGTCAGGCCAAAGTGTTTTCTATGCCCACCACTATGTGGCGGGCACCTCGGCCAGTGTGGTGTTCAGCAGCAGCGATCAGCCCAGCAGCAGCACCGACCGCTGGAGCAGCCTGATCTACAGCGACAGCAATTGCAACGGGCGTCTTGACTCGGGTGAGGTGGGGCTGACGGGTGCCGTCAGCGTGCAGGCGGGGCAGCAGCTTTGCTTGCTGCTCAAGGTCAACAGCCCGGCTGGCCTGGGTGCGAGCGCGCGCAACCTGAGCACGCTGCAGGCCCTGGAGACCTACCAGCCCGCGCCGGTCTGGGGGGCTGTGGTGAACCGGCTCACTCGCGTGGATGTGAGCACGATTGGCAGCGCCCAGGGCGGCACCCTGAGCTTGTTCAAGCAGGTGCGGCGTGTCGAGAGTTGTCCCAGCACCGCGGCCGACACCCAAGCCTTTGCCACCAGCAACCAGGCCCAGCCGGGGCAGTATGTCGAGTATCAGGTGGTCTACAGCAACAACTCGGCCGGGCCGCTGACGGCCATTCGGCTGTCTGATTCGGTAGCGATAGCCAGCGGGTGTCCACTTCGCGTTCATTCGTGGGGCCCGGCGGAGGGGCGGCGGCATTGAGAACCCTTGCCTGTCCTCCCGGCGTCTGATCGTTACCGTTCGGCCTGTGAATCGGGGTTCGAAACGCCATTTGTCAAATCTTTGTGACCGTCCGGGTATGGTGGGGGTTCAGGTGCCGCAGCAGGTCTGGGGGGAACTGGGCACCGCGATCGCAGGGCCGAAGGCACTCAGGCCTCGGCGGGCAGTTCTTGCTACAGCACGGCCAGTGGTCAGTTCTATGGTGTGCCGGCGCTGGCTGCTGGCGGCAATGCCGGCCAGGCCGGGGCTTGGTCGATCACACCGCTCCCACCGCTGCTCAGCATGAACAAGACCACGACCGGTTTGATGGCTGGGGTTCGGGGGGGCTACACGCTCACCATCAGCAACAGCGGCATCGGAGGCAGCAACCCGACACTGACCTTTTACGAACAGCTGCCCCCCAAGATGGCGTTTGCCGGCGCTGCTGCAAACACCGGTGGCACGGTGAACCTGTTGAATGCGCCGGTGTGTGGGGTGCTCAATGGCACGACCTATGACACGGGCCTGTTGCTCTCCTGCACCGTGCAACTGCCGCCGGGGGGTGTTCCGGCAGGGGGCCATGTGAAGATCGATCTGCAGGTCACACCGGGCGAGGTACTGGCCGGCCAGGCTGTGGTCAACAAGGCCCAGATCGACCCCAGCAGCCAGAATGCCGTGCAAAGCCCCGCGGCCTGCATCACCAACAACAACCCCTCAGGGTGCGCGGTGTTGGCGCACACGGTCAGTGCCCCCCCTTTGAGCTTGAGCAAAACCAACCCGAGCCGCCTGATCGTGGGTTTGCCGGCGGAGTATTCCTTGCTGCTCAGCAATGGGGCTGGCACTCAACCCACCGGTACCAGCCTGGTGGTGTACGACCAGTTGCCGCCCAACTTCCAATACAACAATGCCGCGTCGGCCAGCACGGGCACGGTGACCCCCAGTGCCGTGAGTTGCGTGCCCAGCGGGGTTTTGAGCACGGGGCAGTTGCTGACCTGCACCCTCACCTTGCCGGCCGGGGGGGTGCCCGCTGGCACAGGCACGGCCGGCTTCAGCATCCGTGTCACGCCGCTGCCTGCAGCCTCTGGTGTGCCGGCCGTCAACAAGGCTGCGGTCGATCCGCTGGGCGCCAACGCCGCGCAGACCCCGAGCGCGTGCATCGCCGCGCACACCCCGCTGGGCTGCGCCGTGACCCCGGCGCTGTCCCCCCTGCCGCTCAGCCTGCAACTCACGGTCCGTAGCGGCGCTGCGGGTGATTACAGTTTCTCTGGCAACAACGGATGGGTGTTGCAGAGCCTGAGTGTGCTGGCGCCTGGCACGGCGGTCACTGGCGTCGCGCAGGGGCTCACTCAGGCGGCTGAGCCTGCCGGCCTCGATCCGTGAGAAATCGAGCACGTCGTTGATGACCCGCATCAAACTGTGTGAGGCGGCCACCACACGGTCCAGGTGATGCCGGGCCGTTTCTGGCAATTCGGTGCGCAGGGCCAGGCCGGTCATGCCCATGATGACGTTCATGGGGGTGCGTATCTCGTGACTCATGCCGGCCAGAAAATCGTCACGACTCTGGTGAGCCGCCTCGGTTGCAGCCATGGCGTCGCGCAGGGCCTTCTCGGCCTGCAATTGCTCGGTGACGTCAATGCCGAAGGAGATCTCGGCCACATCACCCGCTGCTACATGCATGGCGTCTTGAGGCAAAGGCTCGGTGAAACGCCAGATGATGCGTCGCCGCTCGCCGCTGAGGTGGGTGATGTCGTAAGTGCGCTCTTGCACGGCATTGCGCTGATCGGAGCCGATGTCGTCCAGGCGCAGTTCCGGGTTCAGCCGGGCCTGGATGGTCGACCACTCCAGCCCCAGAACGTCCTGGCGCTGGTAGCCGCTGGCGCGCACCGCCGCGTCGTTGAACAGCGTGATGCAGCCTTGGGGATCGACCCCCACCACGATGATGTCGGCCGATTCGATCAGCTTTTCCAGCAACTCGCGGGCATGGCGTGACCGTGCCTCGGATTGGCCCAGGGCCTCCATTTGCTGTTGCAGCGTGGCCGCCATGGCATAAAGAGCCGTCAGCAACTGCCCGGGTTCGTCGCGGTAGCCTTGGCATGCGGGGGCTGGCTGCCAGTCGCCAGCGGCCACACGCTGCGCCACATCAACTGCCTTGGCCAGGGGGCCCGTGATGCTGCGAAGGATCAGGTGGGCCAGGCCAATGGCCGACAGCAGCGACAGCACCAGCACTGCGAGCAGCCACAGGGTTTCTGCGCCGACATGCTGTGCCACCCAGTCTTCTTCCCGGGTACTGTGGGCTTCGGCGGTCGGGATGGTCATGTCCACCGCGTGGCGGTGCTGTTCGTACAGGGTGTTGAGTCTCTCCAGGGAGCGCTGGCGCGCCTGCGAATGGTGGTTTTCCAGGCTGGGCAGGTAGTTCTGCCAGACTTCGTCAAAGAAGGCTTCGGCGGCAACGTTCAGGTCATCCAGCATGTTGCCGGGTAAACCCAGGTCGGCGAGCCGCTCCTGCCAATGGGCATGGCGCTGCCGGTATTGTGTTTCCAGATAGCGCAGGCGTTGCACCAGATCGGGTGAGGGGGCGGCCTCTGTGGCCCGGTCCAGTTGCAGGCACAACAGATACGATTCAACGATATAAAGCGGTGGCGGCAGCAGGTCAGAGACCAAGTCTTTTGATTCTCCGATGCGGTGAAATACCTCACTCCCCACCTTGATTTCATGCAATGTCCTGAACGACCAGAGTCCGAAAATAGAAAAACTGATTGTGAACGCGGCAATCAGCAGGTACAGGCGTCGAGACAGATTCAAAGACCGAAGCATGAAGAATTCCGTTCTGGGTTGAGAGGGTCTTGAATACCGAGCTTGGAGCGGCTTGTCGTCAATAAAGCGCTTGATCCTCTATTTATTGGAATATTTTGTCAATAAATGTCCCAGTCACGGGGGCTGGCGTGATCCTGCGCGCGCCCACCATGTTGCCTGCGTGGGCTGGCTATTCAAAGCAATGAACTGTTAATTTCTGCAAGTTAAATTGTATTTAATCGACAATTCAAGGATTCAATAACTCGGGCGTGTTTTTGAAATGAGAGATTTGTTATCTTCTGGGCACGGCAATGGGTTTTGAGATCGTCTGAAGAACAAATAAGCGGGCTGTGAATCGCGGTCTGCCCGGCGTGTGCGTGCGCAGGGCGGCGACCGTGCCACCGCATCTGGATCTGGATCTGGATCTGGATCTGGGACCCAGGCCTGCCACAGGGGCGGGCGTTTCAGTGCGCCACGCCCAGGCGCTGTTGCAGCAAGGTGCTGGTGGTGGTGTATTGCAGGCGCACCGGCTGCTCGGGGTGCACCAGGGCCACGGCGGCAAAGGCGGCCAGGGTGGCTTCGTGGAAGCCGCACAGGATCAGCTTGCGCTTGCCGGGGTAATGGTTGATGTCGCCCACGGCAAACAGCCCGGTCTCGACGGTGCTGAAGGTGGCTGCGTCGACGGGCAGCAGCTTGCGCTCCATGGCCAGGCCCCATTGGGCCAGGGGGCCCAGGCGGGGTGACAGGCCCAGATAGGCCTGCAGGCTGTCCAGGGGCAGGGTGTGCTCGGTGTCGTCGTCGGTGGCGATCTGCAGCCCCGTCAGGCGCTCGCCCTGGGGCGTGGCATGGGTCTGGACGCCAATGGGCTGGCCCAGTTGCACGCGCAGCAGGCCGGCCTGGCGCAGTTGCTGCAAGTCTTGCAGCAAGGCGGGCTCGGCTTCAAAGGCGTCTTTGCGGTGCAGCAGCGTGACCTGGCGCGGGGCCGGGCTGCCGGCCTGCGCGGCGGCAGCCAGCGTGACCGCCGCCTGCACGGCGGAGGCGTCGCCCCCTGTCACCACCACCCGTTGTCCCGCCAGCGCGGTGGCATCGGGTGTCTGGTTGTAGTGCACCTGGCTGCCCTCGAAGGCGCTCAGGCCATCGACCCGCAGGGTGCGCGGCACAAAAGCCCCCACGCCAGCTGCAATGAAGACGGTGCGCGCCAGAAAGCGTTGGCCCGCCGTGGTCTCGGCCAGCCAGCGGCCATCATCCTGGCGTTGCAGGTGGCTGACTTCCTGGCCGAAATGAAAACCTGGCGCAAAAGGGCGCACCTGGGCCAGCAATTGGGCTGCAAGCTCGCGCCCGGTGCAGCGCGGGATGCCCGGGATGTCGTAGATCGGCTTGTCGGGGTAAAGCGCCACGCACTGTCCCCCCGCCTCGTGCAGGGTGTCCACGACATGGGCGCGCAAACCCTGCAGGCCCAGCTGGAAGGCCTGAAACAGCCCCACAGGGCCCGCACCAATCACCAGGGCATCGGTTTCGATGGGGAGGGCAGGGCTCATGGGCTGGGGTGGATCGGCAGGGCCAGGGCCCCGCCAGATCAGCGGATCAGTTCAGCGAGCTTGCCGGGCTTGTTGTTCCAGGCGTCGGCGTCCGGCAGGGCCGGCTTGCGCTTGGTGATGCTCTTCCAGCCATCCGCCAGGGCCAGTTCGGCATTGAGCTTGATGAAGGCGAGTTGGTCCGAAGGGGTGTCTTCTTCGGCAAAGATGGCGTTGGCCGGGCACTCAGGGATGCAGACGGCGCAGTCGATGCACTCGTCCGGGTCGATGACGAGCATGTTGGGGCCTTCGCGGAAGCAGTCCACGGGGCACACATCCACGCAATCGGTGAATTTGCACTTGATGCAGTTTTCGGTAACGACGTGAGTCATGAGGGGCTCTGTTCGGTGGTGGGCATCCCGGATGCTGCCGCCAATCGGCTCAGCATTCGGAAAAACCCTGGATTTTAGGGACTTTCGCAAGCCCTGCCGGCCTGTGGGGCCCACAGGCCGGTTTCAGGGGCTAATTTTTTGCGTCGTATCAGGCGTTGACCAGCACGGCCGCAGCGGTTTTGTTGCTGGCGGTGTCCACCAGGATCAGGGACCCCAGGGCCCGCGCCTGGGCAAAGGGCAGGGTGGCCACGGCCTCCTGCAGCGCCAGCTCGATGTGCCCGATGCTGTTGGGGGGGCAACTCGGTGGCGTCTTCTTCGGCCAGGGTGTTGATGTCGAGCTTGTGCACGATGCGGCTCACCTTGGCCTTGACCCAGCGGTGACCATGCAGCGCCCAGTAGACGCGGCCTGGCACCAGCGGTTCATCATCCAGCCACGACACGGTGGCCTTCAGGCTGCGCTGGGCTTCGATCTGGCCCGGGGCCAGCAGCCAGTCGCCACGCGACACATCCACCTCGCGGTCGAGCACGATGCCGGCGCTGTGACCGGCCTCGATGTCGCTCGGGCGGCGGGCGTGGTCCAGCACCTGGGCCACGGTGGCGCTCTGCCCGCTGGGCAGCACGGTGATGGCCTGGCCGGGCTTCACGCTGCCGGCGGCCACGCGGCCCCAGAACACGCGGCGGCCCTGGCTGGTGTCGGACGACGACGAGAACTTCTCCACCCACTGCACCGGGAAGGCAAAGGGCTGCTCGACATCGGCGTGGGTGACGGGCAACTGCTCCAGCAACTGCAGCAGGCTTTGACCCTGGTAGCCGCACCAGCCGGGCTGGGCGTCCACCACGTTCCAGCCCTTGAGGGCCGAGACCGGGATGGTGGCGCGCACGGCAATGCCGGCGGCCGAGGCAAACTTGCTCAGGGCGGCGCTGATGTGCTGGTAGGCCAGCGTGGGGTCTTCCACCGCGTCGAGCTTGTTCACGGCAAACACCAGCGAGGTGACCCGCAGCAGGTTGACCAGCAGCGAATGGCGGCGGGTCTGCACCAGCAATTCAAGATCGGGGTTTTTCCAGTCCAGCTTGGTGGCATCGACCAGCACCACGGCGGCATCGGCGCTGCTGGCTGCGGTCACCATGTTGCGGGTGTACTGCTCGTGGCCGGGGGCGTCACCGATGATGAACTTGCGGCTTTCGGTGGCGAAGTAGCGGTAGGCCACGTCGATGGTGATGCCTTGCTCGCGCTCGGCCGACAGGCCGTCGGTCAGCAGGGCCAGGTCGGTTTCGCCCTGGCGCTGCACGCCGGCCAGGTGGTCCTGCAGCACGGCCTTGCTGTCCACCAGCAGGCGCCCGATCAAGGTGCTCTTGCCGTCGTCCACCGAGCCGCAGGTGATGAAACGCAGGGCGGCGCGCAGTTCGGTGCTTTGGGCAGCAGGCACGGTGGCGGGAGAGGTGTTCAATTCAGTCGTGCTCATCAGAAGTAACCGTCCTTCTTGCGTTTTTCCATCGAGGCGTCAGAGGTCTTGTCGTCCATGCGGGTGGCGCCGCGTTCGCTCACATCGGCGGCCAGGGTTTCGATCACGATGTCGGCCGGGGTGGCCGCCGTGCTCTCCACCGGGCAGGTGCAGGTGATGTCGCCCACGGTGCGGAAGCGCACGTCGCGCAACTGCACCTCTTCGCCGTCCTTGGCGGGGGTCAGTTCGGTCACTGGCACCAGCAGGCCGCGGCGGTCCACCACCGGGCGCTGGTGGGTGTAGTACAGCGAGGGCAGGGCGATCTGCTCGCGGTCGATGTACTGCCACACGTCCAGCTCGGTCCAGTTGCTGATCGGGAACACCCGGAAGTGCTCCCCCGGGGCCAGGCGGGTGTTGAACAGGGTCCACAGCTCGGGGCGCTGGGCCTTGGGCTGCCATTGGCCGAAGCTGTCGCGGTGCGAGAAGATGCGCTCCTTGGCGCGGGCCTTCTCCTCGTCACGGCGCGCGCCGCCGATCAGGGCGTCGAAGCGGAACTCTTCAATCGCTTCGAGCAGTGTGACCGACTGGTGCACGTTGCGCGACTCGCCCGGGTGGGCCAGGCGCACGGTGCCGCGCTTCATCGAGTCTTCCACGTTGCGCACGATCAGCTCGGCGCCCAGTTCCTGGGCCCGGAAATCGCGGAAATCCGTCACTTCGGGGAAGTTGTGGCCGGTGTCGATCATCAGCAGCGGGTAGGGGATGCGGCCGGCGCCAAAGGCCTTTTCGGCGCATTTGAGCATCACCAGCGAATCCTTGCCGCCCGAGAACAGCAGGGCGGGGCGTTCGAAGGCGGCGGCCACCTCGCGCAGGATGAAGATGGTTTCCTCTTCCAGCGCGTCCAGGTGGGCGTTGCTGAGGTGGCTGAGGTTCTGGGTGCCGTTGACGGTCATGTTCTGAGGCTCAAGCAATTGGGGATCGGTTCGGGTGTTCATCAGGCGGCGCGGATGGGGATGATGCTGGAGGCCGGTGCATCGTCATCCTTGGCAACGTGCAGGCCACACTCCTTGGCAGATTCCTGCTCCCACCACCAGCGGCCCGAGCGGAAGTCCTCGCCCAGGGTGACGGCACGGGTGCAGGGGGCGCAGCCGATGCTCGGAAAGAACTGGTCGTGCAACGGGTTGTAGGGCACGGCATTCAACTCGATGAAGCGCCACACGTCGCCCAGCGTCCAGTTGGCCAGCGGGTTGACCTTGGCACGCTCACCGCTGGTGTCGATGTCCGGCACCTCGGCGCGGGCATTCGATTGCTCGCGGCGCAGGCCGGTGATCCAGGCTTTCTTGCCCTCCAGGGCCTGGGCCAGGGGCACCATCTTGCGGATGTCGCAGCAGGCCTTGCGCAGCTCGATGCTTTTGTACATCGCGTCGTCGCCGTTGGCAGCCACAAAGGCGTCTGCCGCGGCACTGTCAGGGCGGTAGACGTCGACGGTGTTGCCGTAACGCGCCTCGATCCGGCCGATCAGGGCCAGGGTTTCGGCATGCAGCTTGCCGGTGTCCAGCACGAAGACGCTCACGCCGTCGGCCTTCAGCACGCCGGCCTGGTGCAGCAGCTCGGTGATCACCATGTCTTCCACCCCCAGGCTGGAGGCCTGGGTGATGGGCGTGTACTCGGCCACGGCGCGCTGCAGCAGCGCGATGCTGGCCTGCACCTTGGCCTCGAAGTCTTTCGAGGCGGTGTGGGCGTAGAGGGAAATGGCACTCATGATCGCGGGGGGCTTTGTTTTGAGGAGTGTGAATGCCGGGGGGCTCAGGCGGTCTGACGCGCGAACAGCGGGCGGGTGTTCACCGCGTCGGCCTGGTAGAAGCCCGAGAAGCGGTCGAACTGGCGCTGGGCGTCGGCGATGTCCACGCCGGCGCGCAACACGGCCACGTCAAAGCCGCTGCGGCTCATCTGCACCAGCTGGTCGATCAGCACATCACCGGTGGCGCGGATCTCGCCGGCAAAACCCAGGCGGCGGCGCAGCAGGTAGGCCTGGCTGTAGGCGCGGCCGTCGGTGAACTTCGGAAAGTTCAGGTCGACGCGGGTCACGCCGTCCAGCGACAGGGTTTGCGGGTCGACGGTGTTGTCCAGCACCAGCACGCCGGCCTGGCCTTCAGCGCTGGTATGGTCTTTGGCTTCGATGATCTTCATGGTCTGAATCGGTGGTGTTGGAGCTCAGGCGGCCACGGGGGCGTGGGCCGGTACGGCGCGGGCGGCGTTGGCGGCCGCCTTGAACGGGTCATGGCCCACGCGGCGCAGCGTGGCGATGAAAGTTTCGCCATTGGCGCGCAGGTCGCGGTAGGTGTTGAGCACGGCCTCGATCACCTCCGGCACTTCCGCCGCCGAGAACGAGGGGCCCACCACCTTGCCGGGCACGGCGGCGCCGCTCAGGTCGGAGCCATCCGAGCCGCCCAGGGTCACCTGGTACCACTCTTTGCCGTCCTTGTCGACGCCCAGGATGCCGATGTGGCCGGTGTGGTGGTGGCCGCAGGAGTTGATGCAACCGCTGATGTGCAGGTCGATCTCACCCAGGTCGTCGAGCTCGTCCAGGTCCTGGTAGCGCTCGGTGATGGCCTCGGCCACCGGGATCGAGCGGGCATTGGCCAGGGCGCAGAAGTCGCCACCCGGGCAGGCGATCATGTCGGTCAGCAGGTGCACATTGGGGCTGGCAAAACCGGCTGCACGCGCAGCGGTGTACAGCGCATGCAGTTCGCTGGCCGAAACCCAGGGCAGCAACACGTTCTGGTCGTGCGTGACGCGGGCCTCGCCGGCGCTGAAACGGTCCACCAGACCGGCCAGGGTGTCGAGCTGGTCGGCGTCGGCGTCGCCAGGGGCCTGGCCGCGGCGCTTGAACGACAGGGTCACGGCGCGCAGCGCCGGGTTCTTGTGCGGAGCCACGTTGCGCGCCAGCCAGCGGGCAAACAGGGGGTCGGCATCGGCGGCGTGGCGCAACTGGCTGTCCACGGCTTCGGCGCTCACCACCGGGCGGTCGGCCAGGCTGGGGGGCACGAAGGAGGCGGCCACGCGGTCGTATTCGGCCTGAGGGATGGTGTGGGCGCCACCGTCGTGCTCGACGATCTGCTTGAACTCGGCTTCCACGTCATCGAAATAGCGCTGGCCCTCGGCCTTCACCAGGATCTTGATGCGCGCCTTGTACATGTTGTCGCGGCGGCCGTAGCGGTTGTAGACCCGCACCACGGCTTCGAGGTAGTTCATGATCTGGTTCCAGGGCAGGAACTCGCGGATCACGGTGCCCGGGATCGGGGTGCGGCCCATGCCGCCACCCACCAGCACGCGAAAGCCGATCTCGCCGGCTTCGTTCTTGATCACATGCAGGCCCACGTCATGCCAGGCCGTGGCGGCGCGGTCTTCGCTGGCGCCGATGATGGCGATCTTGAACTTGCGCGGCAGGAAGGCGAACTCGGGGTGCAGCGTGCTCCACTGGCGCAGGATCTCGGCGAAGGCGCGCGGGTCGGCCACTTCGTCCACGGCAATGCCGGCGCGCTCGTCGCTGGTGATGTTGCGGATGCAATTGCCGCTGGTCTGGATGCCGTGCATGTTCACGCTGGCCAGCAGGTCCATCACGTCGGCCGACTTGGCCAGCGGGATCCAGTTGAACTGGACGTTCTGGCGCGTGGTGAAGTGGGCGTAATGGGTGGGCAGGTGGGTGGAGCCCATGGCGCCCTGGATCTTCAGGGCCTCGGCGTACACGCCGGCTTCGGGTTCGTCGTATTCGCGGGCGATGGTGGCCAGCACGCGCAGCTGAGCGCTGGAGAGTTCGCCATAGGGCACGGCCACGCGCAGCATGGGGGCGTAGCGCTGGACGTACCAGCCGTTTTGCAGGCGCAAGGGGCGGAACTCTTCGTCGGCCAGCTTGCCGGCCTGCCAGCGTTCGAGCTGGTCACGGTGCTGGGCAGCGCGCAGCTTGACGAACTGCTTGTCGAAGTCGGTGTATTGGTACATCGTGGGTTAACTTCTTGGTTTTCAGAGGGCAATCAGTTTGCTGCCGGCATAGGCCAGCAGCAGCGAGAGAACAGAGCGGATGAAACGCTCGGGCAATTTGTGGTTCAGGTGGGAGCCGATCCAGATGCCGGGGATGGACCCCGCCAGCAGCTTGGCCAGCAGCAGCCAGTCGACCGTGCCCAGGCCTGCATGGCCGAGGCCAGCCACCAGGGTCAGCGGCACCGCGTGGGCGATGTCGGCGGCCACGATGCGCTGCAGCGGCAGCGCCGGGTACACCAGCATCAGCACCAGCACACCGATGGCGCCAGCGCCCACGGACGTCAATGTTACCAAGCAGCCGATCACCGCGCCGAACAGCACGGGCAAGGCCGGGTGCAGCGGTCGGGCCGGGTCCTTCAATTGGGGGCCCGAGGCGTGGCTGCCCTGGGTCTTGCCGAACAAGGCCTTGTACAGCGTGGCCACGGCGGTCAGCAGCAGGGCCACACCCAGCGTCGTTGTCATGGCATGCTGCACGGCCGGGCTGGTGGCGCCGAAGTGGTCCAGCAGGTAAAGCGTGATCAGCGAGGCCGGAACGCTGCCATAGGCCATGTGCAGCACCACCGGCCAGTCGATGGTGCGGCTGCGCGCCAGCTTGACCGAGCCGCTGAACTTGGTGCCGGCCGCAAACAGCAGATCGGTGCCGATGGCCAGGTGCGGCTTCATGCCGAAGAAAAAAATCAGTATCGGCGTCATCAGCGAGCCGCCGCCCACCCCGGTCAGGCCCACGACCAGACCCACCGCCAACCCCGCCACGATAAAAGCCAATTCTTGCATGGGGCGGTATTGTGGTGAGGGCCCTTATAGAGACAAACGATTTTTTAGTTCGCGCTTTATGCGGATAAGCTTATGCGCCTTGTTCCATGCGGCCTGGCGGGCGATCGTGGGGGCAATCCGGATAAAGAATCCGTGCCTTTTACTCGTCGCTTGCAGGGGGTTGGCGCCCCGGGGCCGGGCGGCTGGCCAGCAGGGCCCGGGCCTGCGACAAGGGCACGGGCAAGGGGTCGCCCATCACCTCAGCGGCCAGCAACTCGCCGCACAGCAGGCCCCAGGTGAGCCCGCGCGTGCCCAAGGCGGTGCACAGCCACAGGCCCGGGCGCCGGGCCGGGTCCACCGGGCCGACCAGGGGCAGGCGGTCGGGCGAGGTGCAGCGGATGCCGGCCCAGGCCTGCAACCGCTCGGTGGGATCGCCCAGGCTGGCGGCGGTGGCGGGCAGCAAGGTGGCCAGTTTGCTCAGGTTGGTCACGTGGTCTTCGGGCTTGCACGGCGTGGTCTCGCCCGCAGGCTGCGGCGGGTGCCCGCGGTCAAAGGTTGAGCCCGTGTGCCAGCTGGGTCCGGTGTTGCCCGGCAGGTGCGGGATCAGGCTGCCCTGGCCATTCACCGGCAGGGGGGGCAGGCGGTCGCTGTCGGCCTGGGGTGCACTGGTCAATTGGCCACGCAGGGCCTGCAGGGGCACCTGGGGGCTGGCCAGGTCGCGGCTGCCCGGCCCGGCCGCCACCACCATCAAGGAAGCCTGGGCCAGCAGTTGGCCCGCTGCATCGAGGGCTTGCCAGGGCCCGGCGGGGCCCTGCTGTTGCAGGCTGGCCACGCGGCAGCGGCCCTGCCAGGTGATGTGGCCCGGCACAGGGGCGGCCAGCAGGGCCTGCACCAGGCGGGCCGGGCGCACCCAGCCGGCATGGCGGTGCCAGGTGGCCGGGGCCTCAGGGCTCAGCCCCGCGGCCCGTTTCAAGGCGGCGCTGGCTTCTTCGCTGCCGGTGGCTTCGCCGTCGGCATCCAGGCGCGGGCCGGCCTTGCCGTGCACGCGGTGCTCCAGCACGCCGCTGGGGGCCCAATCCTGCTGCTCGTCCAACAAGGCCTGAGCGGTTTGTCGGGTGATGCGCAGGCCGGTGCGGGTCAGGCGGGAAATGCGGTTGTCATCGGGCGACACGTGCGGCGAGAACAGGCCCGCGGGCAGGCCCGAAGCCCCGCCGGCCGGCTCGGCGCAGGCGTCCAGCACCGTCACCTGCCAGCCACGCCGGGCCAGCGCATGGGCCGTGCCCAGGCCCGACAGGCCGCCGCCAATGACCACGGCCTCGCGGGCTGCGCCCTGCGGCCACGCCGTCACCAAAGGCGGTGCACGGCGTGGCTCCCAAGCGGGCTGGTATGTGGCTTGCAACCAAGAGGTGTTGGCCTGCAGTGCAAAGCCCAGTCGGCCAAGCCCCTCGCGCAGTGCTGGCGTGTCGGTGTCGCTCGTCAGCCTGCTGCCGCGCCGGCACAGCCGGGCCAGGGCCTTGAGCAGGCCCTCGTCCCAAACGAAGGGGGGCGAGAGGGAAGGGAAAGAGGAGGGGGCACTGAGCCAGACGCTGTCGGCCTCCAGCTGCAATTCGCGCAGCGTGTCCGGCAGCTCGCCCACACACAGGGTCAGTTCAACCTGGCCCCCTTCAAAGCCCAGGCGGTGAAAACCGGGCGCCAGGCCCCACCACTGAGCACACAGCTGCTGCGCCTGGGCGCTGCTGTCACCTGTGCTGGCCAGGTGCTGCTGCAGGGCCGCCAACGCGACGGGCCGGGGCTCGATGGCCACCACCTGCAAGCGGGCAGGGCGCTCGAGGTCCTGCCGCCAGGCCTGCCAGCGGGCCAGAAAGGCCTCGCCCAGGCCAAAGCCCGTCTGCAGCACGACCCAGCGGGCCTGGCCACGCCAGGCGATGGCCTCGTCGGCGGGAAGGTGGAAGCGGCCGGAAATGGCGCAGGTCCTCAGGCCGAAGGGGGCACGTAGCCCTGGGCCACGTCGGCGCCGCCGCCGAAGAAATGGCCTTCCATCTGGCGTGCCAGGTACTGGCGGGCGCGGGCATCGGCCAGGTTCAGGCGGTTTTCATTCACCAGCATGGTCTGCTGCTTGAGCCAGGCGGCCCAGGCTTCCTTGCTCACGTTTTCCCACAGGCGCTTGCCCAGTTCACCGGGGTAGGGCGGGAAGTCGAGGCCTTCGGCTTCCTTGCCGAGCTTGATGCAGTTGACCATGCGTGCCATGTGGGGATCCTTGTTGCGGTGTTCGGTTCAGGTGGGGTGTTGGCGGGGCGGTGCCAGAGGCTGCCCCGCAGTCGGCGCCGATTATCCCATCGGATGCCTGTCCCCTTAGACCGGGGGTGTTCTGTGTGAACGCGGGCTTTGCGCTGCATCAGCCAACGGAAATCAGATAAATAAATGATTTCTTATGCGTTTGAGTTTGAAGCAGGTGTTTCCAGAATCGAGCCCAACTTCAACCCCCGCTGCAAAGAACCCCATGTCTGTTTTATTGATTGCCGGCAGCCCGTCGGCCCGTTCCCGATCCCAGGCCTTGCTGGACAGCGTGGGCCATCGCCTGCAGCGTCGTGGTGCCCAGGTGGGCAGTGTGCTGGTGCGCGACCTGACGCCGCGCGCGCTGCTGCTGGCCGATGTGTCCGAGGCCAGCATCGCGGCCGCGGCCGAGCAGGTGGCCCAGGCTTCGGCCATCGTGGTGGCCACGCCGGTTTACAAGGCCGCGTACAGCGGGTTGTTGAAAGTGTTTCTTGATCTGCTGCCGCAGACGGCCCTCAAGGGCAAGACCGTGTTGCCCCTGGCCACCGGTGGCAGTCCGCACCACATGCTGGCGCTGGACTACACGCTGCGCCCGGTGCTGCAGTCGCTGGCCGCGCGTCACATCCTGCCCGGCGTGTATGCCACGGATGCCCAGATCACGGTGACGCCTGAAGGGGCCTACCAGGTCAACCCCGAGATCTCCGACCGCCTCGATGACGCCGTGGGCCTGCTGCTGGCCGAAGCCTATGAGCGCAGCAGCGCCCATGCCGATTTCGAGGCCATTCCTTTTGCCCAGGTGCGCTGCAGCGTTTGAGGCCCAGAGCGTTGCCGGCGGCTGCGCCTGGACGCTTTTCTGACCCGCACCGGCCGCCGCAGGCGCCGGTCTCGACCGAATCCAAGCATTGAAAGAAAAAAATGAGCTCTTCCTTCTCTCCCTTCTCCGCCAACCGCCGTCAGGCCCTCGCGGCCGCACTGGCCCTGGCCGGCTCGGCGGCCTCGCTGCCGTCCTGGGCGCAAAAGTCCGACAAGGTGTTCCGCATCGGCCACCAGAAGGGTTGGCTGTCGCTGCTCAAGGCCCGTGGCACGCTGGAAAAGCGCCTCACTCCGCTGGGCATCAGCGTGAGCTGGACCGAATTCAATGCCGGTCCGGTGCAGCTCGAAGCCCTCAACGTGGGCTCGATCGACTTCGGTGACGTGGGCGAAGCCCCGCCGATCTTTGCCCAGGCCGCCGGCGCGCCGCTGGTCTATGCTGGCGCCACCGTGCCGCGCCCGGGTGTCGAGGCCGTGGTGGTGCCCAAGGATTCGCCCATCCGCAGCGTGGCCGACCTCAAAGGCAAGCGCGTGGCCTACAACAAGGGCTCGAATGTGCAGTACTTCCTGGTCAAGCTGCTGGAGAAGCACGGCCTGAAATACAGCGACGTGCAGTCGGTGTTCCTGGCACCGCCCGACGCCCGCGCCGCGTTCGAGAAGGGCGCCGTCGACGCCTGGGTGATCTGGGACCCCTTCTTGGCCGCGGCCCAGAAGACGCTGGACGCCCGCCTGCTGGCCGACGCCAAGGGCGTGGTGAACAACCGGGCCTACTACTTCACCTCGCGCGACTTCGCCACCCGCCACACCGATGTGCTGCGCATCGCGATCGAAGAGATCAACACCATCGAACAGTGGATCTCGAAGAACAAGCCCGCCGCTGCGGTGGAGCTGTCGGCCGTGCTGGGTCTGGACAAGAGCATCACCGAGCTGTTCCTGAACCGGGTGGCCTACGGCGCCGCACCCGTCACCCGCGACATCCTGGCCGAGCAGCAGTCGATTGCCGACACCTTCTTCGACCTCAAGCTGATCCCGCGCAAGCTCAACCTGCTGCACGCCGCACCGGTGGACCTGTGAGGCCAAGGCGAACCATTCCCTGATCCGAAAGGCGTTTCCATGAGCGCAGACCTGTCCGATACCGATACCACTTCCCGAGCCTGGCGTGTGTTGTGTGTCACTGCCGCCGACTGGGGCTTGCCCCCGCCGGTGCAGGAGGGCGGACGGCTGCTGCGCCGGCGCGCCCCGCAAGCCCTGTTGTCACGGCGGCGTCGGCGCAGCCACGAGCGCTTGCAGACCCCGACCCTGTGGTCCACCGGCGCAGCCTCGCATTGGCCTTTGCCCGGTCTGGCCTGGTAGGCGCCCCAGAGCGCCGCTTCACTCACCCCCTGGAGTTACCCCATGAAGATTTTCTGGTTCATTCCCACCCACGGCGACAGCCGCTACCTGGGCACGCAAAAAGGCGCCCGCGAGGTCAGTCTTGATTACATCCAGCAGGTGGGCCGTGCGGCCGACAGCCTGGGCTACGAGGGGGTGCTGATCCCCACCGGCCGTTCTTGCGAAGACCCCTGGGTGATTGCTTCCAGCCTGATCCCGGTGACACGCCGCCTGAAGTTCCTGGTGGCGGTTCGCCCGGGCTTGCACCAGCCGGCGCTGGCGGCGCGCATGGCCGCCACGTTTGACCGGCTCTCGGGCGGGCGCCTGCTCATCAACCTGGTCACCGGTGGCGACCAGGTTGAACTGGAAGGGGACGGGGTGTACCTGAACCATGCCGAGCGCTATGAACAATCGGCCGAGTTCATCCACATCTGGCGCGAGATCCTGACCCGCAGCCATGGCGACCAGACTTTTGACTACACGGGCAAGCACCTGCGCGTGAACGGTGCGCGCCTGCTGTACCCGCCGCTGCAACAGCCTTACCCGCCGATCTACTTTGGCGGTTCGTCCGAGGCCGGGCACGAGTTGGCTGCCTCACAGACCGACACCTACCTGACCTGGGGCGAGCCCCCGGCCGAAGTGGCCAAGAAGGTGGCCGACGTGCGGGCCCGTGCCGCCCGCCATGGCCGCGAAGTGAAGTTCGGCATCCGCCTGCACGTGATCGTGCGTGAAACCGAGGCCGAGGCCTGGGCCGCCGCCGATTCGCTGATCAGCCATGTCGACGACACCACGGTGGCCCGGGCCCAGGCCGTGTTCGCCCGCATGGATTCGGCCGGCCAGCGCCGCATGGCCGAGTTGCACAAGAACCCGGCCACGGCCGAAGGCCGCAGCCGCGCTGCGCTCGAAATCAGCCCCAACCTGTGGGCCGGTGTGGGCCTGGTGCGTGGTGGCGCCGGCACGGCCCTGGTGGGCAGCCCCCAGCAGGTGGCCGACCGCATCCAGGAGTACGCCGACCTGGGCCTGGAGAACTTCGTGCTGTCGGGTTACCCGCACCTCGAAGAGGCCTACCGTTTTGCCGAACTGGTGTTTCCGCTGCTGCCGCAGCGCCTGCGCGAGGCCGTGGCCGCCCCTCTGGCGGGCGGGCCGCGTGGCGAGGTGGTGGGCAATCTGTATGTGCCGCAGGCCTCGGCCAGCTGAGCCGTTGACTGAACCAAGGTGACTGACATGACTTCCCCTGCACGTGAACTGAATGCAGCCCCTCTGCCCGAGGCCTTTGATGCGCCCGGCCTGGGCTTTCTGAACGCCGGCCAGTCCGGTGCCCCGGTGCTGGCCGCGCTGCTGCGCCTGGGCCGCCAAGTGAGTCGCCAGCTGGGCCAGCGCCTGCTGCCCTGGCTGGTGCCGGTGGCCCTGATCGTGGGCTGGCAGATCGCCTCAGCCCAGGGCTGGATCTCCACCCGGGTGCTGCCGGCCCCGCTCGATGTGCTGAAGGCGGCCTGGACGCTGACCGCCTCGGGCGAGCTCTGGACCCACGTCAAGGTCAGTGCCGGCCGGGCCTTGCTCGGCCTGGCCATCGGTGGCGGGCTGGGCCTGCTGCTGGGCCTGTTGACCGGTTCGGTGCGCTGGGCCGAGACCCTGCTCGACTCCACGTTGCAGATGGTGCGCAACATCCCCGCCCTGGCGCTGATCCCGCTGGTGATCCTGTGGTTCGGCATCGATGAAACGGCCAAGCTGTTCCTGATCGCGGTGTCGGTGTTCTTCCCGATCTACCTCAACACCTTCCATGGCATCCGCAATGTGGACCCGGGCCTGATCGAGATGGGGCGCACCTACGGCCTGGGCCGTTGGGCCCTGTACCGGCAGATCGTGCTGCCCGGGGCCATGTCCTCGATCCTGGTGGGGCTGCGCTTCTCGCTGGGCCTGATGTGGGTGATCCTGATCGTGGCCGAGACCATTTCGGCCCAGGCCGGCATTGGCTACCTGACCATGAACGCCCGCGAGTTCCTGCAGACCGACATCGTGCTGGTGGGCATCCTGCTGTATGCCTTGCTGGGCAAGCTGGCCGACCTGTTCGCCAAGGGGCTGGAGCGCTACTGGCTGCGCTGGCACCCCGGCTACCAGAAGAGCGCCTGATTGCGCCGCCTTGATTGATCGACTGATTCACCCCCCAGGATGGCTGACATGAGCACCGCTCCCTCCAAAATCTCTTCCAACACCTCTTCCGGCGGCGTGCGCCTCAAGCTGCGCGGCCTGACCAAGCGCTACGGCGAGCGCGAAGTGCTGCGCCAGGCCGACCTGAACATCGAACCCGGCGAGTTTGTCGCCATCGTGGGCCGCAGCGGCTGCGGCAAGAGCACCTTGCTGCGCCTGGTGGCCGGCCTGGAGTCGGCCACCCGTGGCCAGTTGGACATCGACGGCCGGGCCGTCAACGGCCTCAACCCCGACACCCGCATCATGTTCCAGGACTCGCGCCTGCTGCCCTGGAAGCGCGTGCTCGACAACGTGGCCCTGGGCCTGCCGCCAGAACAACGCCCGCGCGCCGAAGCCGTGCTGGCCCAGGTCGGCCTGGCCGAGCGGGCCAACGAGTGGCCGGCGCGTCTGTCGGGCGGGCAGCGTCAGCGAGTGGCCCTGGCCCGGGCCCTGGTGCACCAGCCGCGCCTGCTGCTGCTGGATGAACCGCTGGGCGCCCTGGATGCCCTGACCCGCATCGAGATGCATGAGCTGATCGAAGGCCTGTGGCGCCGCCACGGCTTCACGGCCCTGCTGGTCACCCACGATGTGCAAGAGGCCGTGGCCTTGGCCGACCGCGTGATCCTGATCGAAGACGGTGCCATCGCCCTGGACGAGCGCGTGCCCCTGGCGCGCCCGCGGTCGCGTGGTGACGCTGCCTTTGCGGCGCTCGAAAAGCGCATCCTTGACCGGGTGTTGCAACACGAGGCCGCCGAGCCGGAAGCGGCCGACCCCCAGTGGCCGGGTGTGCCGGCGCATGGGCTGCGTTGGGCGGTCTGAACCCGAACAGCCGGGGCAGGGGGGCGTTGCGCGTTGCCTTTTCAGCCCCTCAGATCGATTGCGTTATATAAACCCTGGTTTTGATGACGTAATTAAATAATATTTAGCGATCAGCGGGTTAACCCTTAAATTCGACGCCTTCCTCCGGCCTCCCGTCGGGGCGACAGACCGTTGAACAGGGTTTCATGATCGATTTAGAAGGTATCTACCAGACCTACCCCGGCCCACAAGGCCCGGTGGAGGCCTTGCGCGGCATCGACCTGCGCATCGCGGCCGGCGAGGTGTTCGGCATCATCGGGCGCAGTGGCGCGGGCAAAAGCTCGCTGGTGCGCACCATCAACCTGCTGAACCGCCCGGTGCGCGGCAGCGTCAAGGTGGCCGGGCGCGATCTGCTGGCGCTCAACGACGCCGAGCTGCGCGAGGCCCGGCGCGACATCGGCATGATCTTCCAGCACTTCAACCTGCTCTCGTCACGCACGGTGTTCGACAACGTGGCCCTGCCGCTGGAACTGGCGGGCTGGGATGCGCGCCGCATCCGCGAACGTGTGTCACCCCTTTTGGAGCTGGTCGGCCTGGCGGCCTTCAGCGAGCGCTCTCCGTCGCAGCTCAGCGGTGGGCAAAAGCAGCGTGTGGGCATTGCCCGGGCCCTGGCCAGCCAGCCCAAAGTGCTGCTGTCGGACGAGGCCACCTCGGCGCTCGACCCCGAAACCACCCGCTCCATCCTGGGCCTGCTGCGCGACATCAACCGCGAGCTGGGCCTGACCATCGTGCTGATCACGCACCAGATGCAGGTGATCAAGCAGGTGGCCGACCGGGTGGCCGTGATCGATGCGGGCCGCATCATCGAAAGCGGCCCGGTGCTGCAGGTGTTCAGCCAACCCCAGCAGGCGCTGACCCGCAGCCTGATCGAAGACGTGGTGCCCCAGGCCCTGCCCGAGGCGGTGCGTGAGCGGGTGCGCGCCCAGCTGGCGGCCGACCCCGATCACAGCGCCCGTCTGCTGCGCCTGGTGTTTGCCGGCGCCGAGGGCGAGCGCCCCATCCTGTCCGAAGCGGTGCGCCGTTTCGATCTGGACCTGAGCATCGTGCACGGCCAGGTCGATGAGGTGCATGGCGAGCCCTTCGGCTCACTGTCGCTGCTGGCGCGCGGCCCGTCCGGCCGGGTGGCCGAGGCGGTGGCGCACTGGCGCCTCGCCGGCCTGCAGGTGGAGGAGCTGAGCCATGTTTGACCGCTTCACCGCCGAGCTGCTGCAGCTCATGCTCGATTCATTCTGGGAGACGGTGCTGATGGTGGGCATCTCGGGCCTGCTGGGCACCTTGATCGGCCTGCCCCTGGGCGTGTACCTGCGCCTGACCGATGCCGGCGGGGTGCTGGAGAACCGCTGGACCAACCGCCTGGTGGGCACGGTGGTGAACGCGGTGCGTTCCACCCCCTTCATCATCCTGCTGGTGGCCGTGATTCCGTTGACCCGCTTGCTGACGGGCTCGTCCATCGGCACCGCGGCCGCCGTGGTGCCCCTGACGCTGGCCGCCGCCCCGTTTGCGGCCCGGCTGATCGAGGCCTCGCTGCGCGAGGTGGATGGCGGCCTGATCGAGGCCGCCCAGGCCATGGGCGCCAGCACGCGCCAGATCGTGTTCAAGGTGCTGCTGCCCGAGGCCCTGCCGGGCATCGTGGCCGGCATCACCATCACCCTGGTCAGCCTGACCGGCTACTCGGCCATGGCGGGTGCCATTGGTGGTGGTGGCCTGGGCGACCTGGGCATCCGCTACGGCTACCAGCGCTTTTTGCCCGAGGTGATGGCCGTGGTGGTGCTGGTGCTGATCGTTTTCGTGCAGGCGCTGCAAAGCATCGGCGACTGGCTGGTGCGCCGCCTGGCCCACCGTTGATGAACCCCCTGGGGTGCTGACAGCACCCCTCTCGACCTCCTCTTTCTCACAAGGAAATCCCATGAACAAGCGTTTCGCCCTCAAATCCCTGGTGCTGGCTGCCGCCGCACTCTCTACCGCACTGTCCACCGGCCTGAGCCTGGCCCAGGACAAACCCCTCAAGATCGGCGTCACCGCAGGCCCGCACGCCCAGATCATGGAGCAGGTCAAGAAAGTGGCCGAAAAGGACGGCCTGAAGATCCAGATCGTCGAGTTCAGCGACTACATCCAGCCCAACGCCGCGCTGGCCTCGGGCGACCTGGACGCCAACAGCTACCAGCACAAGCCTTTCCTGGACCAGCAGGTGAAGGACCGCGGCTACAAGATCGTCTCGGTGGGCTACACCGTCAACTACCCGATCGGCATCTATTCGAAGAAGATCAAGGCCCTGGCTGAACTCAAGCCCGGTGCCCGTTTCGGCCTGCCCAACGACCCCACCAACGGTGGCCGCGTGCTGCTGGTGCTGCAGGACCAGGGGCTGATCAAGCTGCGCCCTGAGGCTGGCTTGAAAGCCACGCCGCTGGACGTGATCGACAACCCGAAAAAGCTCAAGTTCATCGAGCTCGAGGCGGCGCAACTGCCCCGGGCCCTGGATGACCTCGACGCCGCGGCCATCAACACCAACTTTGCCCTGTCGGCCGGCCTGACCCCGGGCAAGGACGCCATCGCCCAGGAAAACGCCAAGAGCCCCTACGTGAACATCATTGCCGTGCGCGAGCAGGACAAGGACAAGCCCTGGGTGGCCAAGCTGCTCAAGGCCTACCACTCGGAGGACACGCGCAAGTTCATCCAGAGCGAGTTCAAGGGCTCGGTGCTGGCCGGCTTCTGAGCCCGTGTGACATCACGGGCTTCGCGGACTTCGAATAAGCAAGCAGGGAAAACGTCGTAAGCCCCCCGGGCTGGCGGTGTTCCAATCGGTGCAGCCCCCTGTGGGGCGCATCGATGACCGGGGAGGCCGGTCCGTTCACTTGCTCATAGAAAGCCCGAGATGTCTTCTGAAAACTGGAAATTCGAAACCCTGTCGGTCCACGCGGGCTACTCGCCCGACCCCACCACCAAGGCGGTGGCGGTGCCCATCTACCAGACAGCAGCCTATGCCTTCGACAGCGCCCAGCACGGCGCCGACCTGTTTGACCTGAAGGTCCCGGGCAACATCTACACCCGCATCATGAACCCCACCACCGACGTGCTGGAAAAGCGGGTTGCGGCCCTGGAGGGGGGCATTGGTGCCCTGGCCGTGGCCTCGGGCCAGGCGGCGGTCACCTACGCCATCCAGACCATTGCCGAGGCCGGCGACAACATCGTGTCGTCCACCGCGCTGTACGGGGGCACCTACAACCTGTTTGCCCACACGCTGCCCCAGTACGGCATCACGACCCGCTTTGCCGACCACCGCGACCCGGCCAGCTTCGAGGCGCTGATCGATGAGCGCACCAAGGCGGTGTTTGTCGAATCGCTGGGCAACCCGCAGGGCAATGTCACCGACATCGCCCGCGTGGCCGAGATCGCTCACCGCCATGGCGTGCCGCTGATCGTCGACAACACGGTGGCCACGCCCTACCTGCTGCGCCCCTTCGAGCACGGTGCCGACATCGTGGTGCACTCGCTCACCAAGTACCTGGGCGGCCACGGCACCAGCATTGGCGGCGCGATTGTCGACTCAGGCAAGTTCCCCTGGGCCCAGCACAAAGAGCGTTTCAAGCGCCTCAATGAGCCCGACGTCAGCTACCACGGCGTGGTCTACACCGAGGCCCTGGGCGCCGCCGCCTACATCGGCCGGGCCCGCGTGGTGCCGCTGCGCAACATGGGTGCGGCCCTGTCGCCCTTCAACGCCTTCCTGATCCTGCAAGGCATCGAGACCCTGGCCTTGCGCATGGACCGCATCAACGACAACACCTTGAAGGTGGCCCAGTTTCTTGAAAAGCACCCCAAGGTGGGCTGGGTCAACTACGCCGGCCTGCCGGGCAATGTGGACTACGCGCTGGCGCAAAAATACCTGGGCGGCAAGCCTTCCGGCCTGCTGACCTTCGGCGTCAAGGCCAGCAGCGGCGGCGGGCGTGAGGCCGGTGCGCGCTTCCTCGATGCGCTGCAACTCTTCACCCGTCTGGTCAACATCGGTGACGCCAAGTCGCTGGCCACCCACCCGGCCTCGACCACCCACCGCCAACTGTCGCCTGAAGAGCTGAAGAAGTCGGGCGTGGGTGAAGACACGGTGCGCCTGTGCGTGGGCATCGAGCATGCCGACGACCTGCTGGCCGATCTGGCGCAGGCCCTTGACCAAGTCTGAACACAGGCACTTGCCAGTTGACGCTTTTACAAGGCGTTAACTTTGTGACGGTTTCGGCATAATCGAAACCGTCATGAAAAAAAATCTGCTTGTTGCTCTGGGAGGGGCACTGACAGCCTTGGCCTTGGTGGCCGCCTGGGATGGCGTGGCCTACCTGCGCCATGCCGAACCGGCGTCAGTGTCTTCCATTCACCGTCCCTTGACGTCCCTCAAAGTGAACCCTGAGTGGGTGCTTGAGGGCACCCCGAACTTCCGTGCCACCGAGATCAGAAAATCTGCTGATGGGCGCACCACCACCGGCCTGTGGGCCTGTGATGGCCCCAGCACCTTCGAGTGGCAGTTTGGTGTCGACGAAACCGTGCACCTGCTGGAGGGGGCGGTGGAGGTGAAATACCAGGGGCGTGAATTCACCCTCAAGCCGGGTGACACGGCCACCTTCATCGCCGGCACACGCGCGGTCTGGCATGTGCCCGAACATGCCCGCAAGGTCTTCAGCCTGCACGAACCCGGGCGGCTGGTGCGCATGCTGAGGCGCTTTCAACTGGCTGACTAGAGCGCGTGGCGCACTGAGTCAAAAAAAAGCCCACCGGCAGGTGGGCTGGGGCGGGCAGGGCGGCCATCGGGGCCGCTGCGCCATCAGGCCAGGGCGGTGGCCAGGTCTTTCTCGGCGGAGCCCAGGGCTTCGGCCTTGACCTCTGGGCCCATGTTCAGGCCTTCGGCGCGCACGATGCGCACATCGGTGATGCCCAGGAAGCCGAACACGGTCTTGAGGTAGCTTTCCTGGTGTTCCATGGCGTTGCCGGCTTCCGAGATCGAGTACTTGCCACCGCGGGTCGACACCACAATCACGGTCTTGCCGCCGGCCAGGCCTTGGGGGCCCTTGTCGGTGTACTTGAAGGTGCGGCCCACCTGGCAGATGCGGTCGATCCAGGCCTTGAGCTGGCTGGGGATGCTGAAGTTGTACAGCGGGGCACCCACCACGATCACGTCGGCCGCCAGGAACTGGGTCACCAGGGCTTCAGAGACGGCGTTTTCGCGTTGCTGCACTTCGGTCAGCGCGCTGCCGGCGGGCAGGCGAAAGCCCAGCGAGTCGGCGTTCAGGTGGCTGGGGGCTTGTGCGGCCACGTCCAGGTAGCTGACTTCGGCGCCGGGGTTGCGTGCCTTCCACTGGGCCACGGTCTGGGCGGTCAGTTGACGCGAGACCGAGTTGTCGCCGAGAACGCTGGAGTCGATGTGAAGCAGTTTCATGGAGTCTTCCTTCGAGGGTAGAAAAGGGCCCGTTGGGCGGTACCTGAATTGTCACAGGCACGCCAATCGCTGATAAGCCGGCTTTTTTGCAATGCATTGTTCCACTGGTGAGTCCAATCGAGTGCTGGGCTCGGCGCCTGAGGGGCCCAAGGTCCGCGCTGGCGGGGTTCTTCATGCGAAAAATCGCATAAACAAACAACGAACTATTCGTTCTCGTTTTAAGCGCTTGTTCGCAGAATCCGTCCCACTCTCTAGATCAGGATGTTTGCATGAAGCCTTGCCTACCTTTTGCCCCACGAACCTCCTGGGTGTTGAGCGCCCCGGTGCAGGGCTGAGGCGATGGCATCGTCGACCCCTGTGATCATCGTGCCGGGCTGGCGCGATTCCGGCCCCGGCCATTGGCAGACCCTGTGGGCCGATCGCCTGCCGGGCGCCCGGCGCGTGCGCCAGGATGACTGGATCACCCCCAGCCGGGCCGCCTGGGTGCGCACCCTGGGCGAGACCATCGAGGCAGCCGGTGCGCCGGTGGTTCTGGTGGCACACAGCCTCGGTTGCATGGCCGCCGTGCATTTGCCCTCCGATTTGCGTGACCGCATCCAGGGCGCGTTGCTGGTGGCGCCGGCCGATCCGGAGCGGCGCGCCGTGCTCAGCGATTTTGCCCCCGCACCGTGTGAGCGTTTGCCCTACCGCAGTATCCTCGTGGCCAGCAGCAACGACCCGTTCTGCCCGATCCGGCTGGCCGGCGCCTATGCGCGGTCCTGGGGCAGCGAGTTCGTTCGCTTGCAGGACGCCGGCCACATCAACGTGGAGTCCGGGCATGGCGAGTGGCCCCTGGGCCTGGCCTTGTTGCAATCCCTGGCAGGTGATCTGGCCTTGGGCCAGGCTGCCACCCCACACCCTGTTTCCTCGACACAAGAATGACCATGAAGACAAAAATCAAACTGGCTCTGGCCTCCCTGGTGTTGGCCACCGGCTCGCTGGCTGGCGCGCAGACCACCACCTTGCTCAACGCGTCCTACGACGTGGCTCGCGAGTTCTACAAAGACTACAACACGGCCTTTGTGGCGCACTGGAAGAAGACCACCGGCAAGGACGTGAAGATCGACCAGGCCCACGGCGGCTCCAGCGCCCAGGCGCGGGCCGTGAACGACGGGCTGGACGCCGACGTGGTGACCATGAACACCACCACCGATGTCGACTTCCTGGCCAGCACCGGCGTGGTGGCCAAGGACTGGGCCAAGCGCTTTCCGGGCAATGCCTCGCCCACCACCTCGACCATGCTGTTCCTGACCCGCAATGGCAACCCCAAGAACATCAAGGACTGGGACGACCTGATCAAGCCCGGCATCCAGGTCATCGTGGTCAACCCCAAGACGGGCGGCAATGGCCGCATGGCCTACCTGGCCGCCTGGGGCTATGTGCGCAAGAAGGGCGGCACCGACGCCCAGGCGGCCGAATTTGTCAGCAAGCTGTACAAGAACGTGCCGGTGCTGGCCAAGGGCGGGCGCGATGCCACCACCATCTTCCTGCAGCGCAACATCGGCGACGTGCTGGTCACCTTCGAATCCGAGGTGGTGTCGGTGGACCGTGAGTTTGGCGCCGGCAAGGTGGATGCGGTGCACCCTTCGATCAGCATCATTGCCGAGAACCCGGTGGCGGTGGTGGAGCGCACCGTGGCCAAGAAGGGCACGGGTGAGCTGGCCAAGGCCTACCTGGATTACCTGTACTCCGAAGAGGCGCAGGAAATCGCGGCCAAGCATGCCCTGCGCCCGCGCTCGGCGGCGGTGCTGAAAAAGCACGCCGACGTCTTCAAGCCCATCCAGCTGTTTGCCGTGTCGGACTACTTCGGCTCGCTGGCCGAGGCCCAGAAGGTTCACTTCAATGACGGTGGCCAGTTCGACAAGCTCTACACCCCTGGCGCCAAGTAAAACCCCATGACCACTTCTGTCAGCCATGCGCCCCCTAAAAAGGGTGGCGCCAAACGGGTGCTGCCCGGTTTTCGTCTCACGCTGGGCTACACCCTGATGTACCTGGCCGTGATTGTGTTGATCCCGCTGTCGGCCCTGCTGTTCAAGACCAGCACCCTGAGCTGGGACCAGTTCTGGAACGCCGTCACCGCGCCGCGCGTGCTGGCCTCGTACCGCCTGACCTTTGGCGCCTCGCTGATCGCGGCCCTGGTCAACGTGGTGTTCGGCCTGCTGGTGGCCTGGGTGCTGGTGCGCTACACCTTCCCGTTCAAGAAGATCATCGATGCGATGGTGGACCTGCCCTTCGCACTGCCCACGGCGGTGGCCGGCATCTCGCTGACCGCGCTGCTGGCCGGCAACGGCTGGGTGGGCCAGTACCTGGAGGCCTGGGGCCTGCCGGTGGCCTTCAAGCCCGCCGGTGTGGTGATCGCGTTGATCTTCATCGGCTTGCCCTTTGTGGTGCGCACCGTGCAGCCTGTGCTCGAAGACGCTGAAAAAGAACTCGAAGAAGCCGCCACCTGCCTGGGCGCCACGCGGCTGCAGACCTTTGTGCGGGTCATCCTGCCGTCGATCGCGCCAGCCTTGCTGACTGGCTTTGCCATGGCCTTTGCCCGTGCCATCGGCGAGTATGGCTCGGTGATCTTCATTGCCGGCAACATGCCCATGATTTCTGAAATCACCCCCCTCATCATCATCGGCAAGCTCGAGCAGTACGACTACGCCGGTGCCACGGCCGTGGCCGTGGTCATGCTGGTGATCTCGTTTGTGCTGCTGCTGGTCATCAATGCACTGCAAGCCTGGCAGCGCCGTCACACAGGAGCCCCGGCATGAGCGCGCGCAAGCCCCTCTCCCGCGTCAAGGCGGGCACCACCGAAGCCGTGTGGGTCAAATGGTCGCTGATCGGCCTGGCCCTGGTGTTCATGACCCTGTTCCTGTTCCTGCCGCTGGCTGCGGTGTTCACCGAAGCCTTCCGCAAAGGCCTGGGGCCTTTTGTTGAGGCTCTGAAGGAACCCGATGCCTGGTCGGCCATCCGCCTCACCCTGCTGACCGCGGCCGTGGCCGTGCCGCTGAACCTGGTGTTCGGCATTGCGGCGGCCTGGTCGATCGCCAAGTTCGAGTTTCCGGGCAAGTCCTTTCTGACCACCCTGGTCGATCTGCCGTTCTCGGTCTCGCCCGTGGTCGCCGGCCTGATCTACGTGCTGATGTTCGGCGCCCAGGGTTGGTTCGGCCCCTGGCTGCAGGCGCACGACATCAAGATCATCTTTGCCGTGCCCGGCATCGTGCTGGCCACGGTGTTCGTCACCTTCCCCTTCATCGCCCGCGAGCTGATCCCGCTGATGCAGGCCCAGGGCAGTGACGAGGAGCAGGCTGCCATCGTGCTGGGTGCCAGTGGCTGGCAGACCTTCTGGCTGGTCACCCTGCCGAAGATCAAATGGGGCCTGATCTACGGCGTGATCCTGTGCAACGCCCGCGCCATGGGCGAGTTCGGCGCCGTGTCGGTGGTGTCGGGCCACATCCGGGGCCAGACCAACACCATCCCGCTGCACGTGGAGATTCTCTACAACGAATACCAGTCGGTGGCGGCCTTTGCCGTGGCCTCGCTGCTGGCCCTGCTGGCGCTGGTCACCTTGCTGATCAAGTCGGTGGTCGAGTGGCGCCACGAGAAGGAAATGCGCGACGCCGAGGCCCAGCCGCCGGAAGCTCCCGTGACTTCCCCCGTGACTGCCCCCGCCACACCCACCGTCCAAGCCAGCCCCGGCGCCATCGCCTGAGGAAGAAGAACATGAGCATTCAGATCCGCAACGTCAGCAAACATTTCGGCGACTTCCATGCCTTGAAGGACGTCAGCCTCGACATCGATTCGGGCGAACTCATCGCCCTGCTTGGCCCCTCCGGCTGCGGCAAGACCACCTTGCTGCGCATCATCGCCGGCCTGGAAACCCCCGACAGCGGCAGCATCCTGTTCTCAGGTGAGGACACCACCGACGTGCACGTGCGTGAACGAGGCGTGGGCTTTGTGTTCCAGCATTACGCGCTGTTCCGCCACATGACGGTGTTCGAGAACGTGGCCTTCGGCCTGCGCGTCAAGCCCCGCGGCGAGCGCCCCAGCGATGCCCAGATCAAGACCAAGGTGCACGACCTGCTCAAGCTGGTGCAGCTCGACTGGCTGGCCGACCGTTACCCCAGCCAGCTCTCGGGTGGCCAGCGCCAGCGCATTGCCCTGGCGCGCGCGCTGGCGGTCGAGCCCAAGGTGCTGCTGCTTGATGAACCGTTTGGTGCGCTCGACGCCAAGGTGCGCAAGGAACTGCGCCGCTGGCTGCGCCGCCTGCACGACGAGCTGCATGTGACCAGCATCTTCGTGACCCACGACCAGGAAGAAGCCCTGGAAGTGGCCGACCGCGTGGTGTTGATGAACCAGGGCCAGGTTGAGCAAAGCGGTTCGCCCCAAGAGGTGTGGGACCACCCCGCCAGCCCCTTTGTGTATGGCTTTCTCGGCGATGTGAACCTGTTCCATGGCCGCGCCCACGAAGGCCAGGTGCACCTGGAGGGCCTGCAGATCGACGCGCCCGAACACGCCGGCGCCCAGAACGCCAAGGCCTCGGCCTATGTGCGCCCGCACGACTTCGAGGTGGAGCGCCATGTGCCGGGCGCCGGCATCGACGCTCAGGGCCGCCCGCGGGGCATCGTGGCCCAGTTGAGCCGCGCGATTGTGGTGGGGCCGATTGCACGGCTGGAACTTATTCCGTCCGAAGATCACCAAACAGCGGAAAATCGCACCCAGGACACGATCATCGAGGCGCAAATCCCTGCGCAACAATACCGTGATCTGGGTTTCCGTGAAGGCGAGCTGCTGGTGGTCACGCCACGGCGGGCTCGCGTGTTTGTTGAAGGACACTGAATTGTTTTTGCTGAACTGGTTCGACCGCGCACCGCGCCTGTTGCTGGCCCTGGCCAGCGCCACCTGCCTGGGCATGCTGGCCTTCGGGCTTTACCTGCAGCACGTGGTCGGGCTGGAGCCTTGCCCGATGTGCATCGTGCAGCGCTACGCGCTGCTGCTGGTGGCAGTCTGGGCGGGCCTGGCGGCCTTGTCGCCACGCCGCGGGGGCTGGTTGGTCGGCGCCGTGCTGATCCTGCTGACCTCGGGCTTCGGCGCCTTCGTGGCGGCGCGCCAGAGCTGGCTGCAGTGGAACCCGCCCGAGGTGCTGACCTGCGGCCGTGACCTCTACGGCATGATTGAGGCCTTTCCGCTGCAGCGCGTGATCCCCATGGTCTTCAAGGGCAGTGGTGACTGCTCCGCCGTAGACTGGACCTTCCTCGGCGGCTCGATCGCCAACTGGTCGTTCGTGGTGTTTGTCGGCCTGGCTTTGGCCTCAGTGCTGTTGCTGCTGCGCCAACGCGGTCGTTGAGCGTTTCCGGCCTCTTTGAACTCTGCGAAACCTGCGCCAGGAAGCCGCCCTTTGAGGCGGCTTTTTCACGTCTGGAGTCGTTGGCCGGTGTGTTTTTAGCGACGATCGGAGCAATATGAGGTGTTCGCTGACAAGCCAGCGCCGCCCTTAGGGCCAGAATCCGCGCCGTTCCCACGCCGGACCTGAGACAGCAATCCGTCGCGTGACACGCACTGGAGAGCAGCCATGGCCTTGGAAAACGATTCGGCATATTTACTTGACGACAGCAGCCCCGCAGAAGCGGCCCCCGTGGCCACCTCTGCCGTGGTGTCTCGGCCCCTGGGCTGGCAGGTGGAGCGCATCGGCTTTGCGGCCGAACTGCCCCTGCGCCTGTTCTTTCACGATGTGCGCGATGTGGGCTTGCACCTGCACTCAGCCTTTGAGCTCCTTCTGGTGCTCAGCGGAGAGGTGGAACTGCACACCGCCGCCGGCCTGCAGCGGGTGCGTGCTGGTGAGCTGGCCCTGGTGCACGCGGGCGAGCCCCATGCCAGCCACGATCTGGGCGGCGCCAACCTGGTGCTGTGCCTGCAACTGGACCCGGCCAGTGCGCGGCATGACCCGGATTTCCGGCGTCGGCGTTTTCAGATCGAGGGCCTCAACAGCGAGCCCGCGCTGCGCCCCCTGCGCGACCGCCTGCGGGGTCTGCTGGCGTCCATGATGTGGGAGCAACGCCTGCAGCGCCCGGGCTGGAAGCTCGAACTCGAGGCCGGAGTGTTGCAAATCGTGTCGTGCCTGCTGCGGGGCCTGCCCTCGGCCCTGGGCCCCGAGGCCCATCCCATGTTGCTGCCAGAGGAGGAACAGGCCCTGGGGCGGCGTCTGCAGCGGGTCTGCCAGTATGTGCAAGACCACGTGGCCGAGCCCATCTCGGTCGGGGCGGTGGCCCAGGCCCTGGGCTGGTCCAGCGGCTACCTGGCGCGCCTGTTCAAGGCCGAGACCGGCAACACCTTCGGCCAGTTCATCACCCTGGTGCGGCTGCGCCGTGCCCTGGATGCCCTGAGCCGGCCCATCACCGGCAATTTGCTCGATGTGGCCCTGGCCTGCGGCTTTCCGAATGCCAAGGCCTTCAACCTGGCCTTCCGCCGGGCACTGGGCTGCACCCCGGGTGAATGGCGCCTGGCCCACCGTGCGGCGCCCGGGCGTCCCGGCAGCGCCTACGGGGCGGCCAATGAGCTGGACGCCATGCGCCTGCTGCAGCCCTATGTCGCGTCCACGAACTGCTGACCCCCTGGCGGGCATGCCAGTGTCAGGCCCGCTGCGCCTCAAGCCCTGGCAGCGCGCCTGGGTGGCGCAGCAATTGCAAACCCTGCCGCCGCGTCAGCGCCTGTGGCGCCTGCTGGTGCTGGCCCTGGCCGATGGCACGCCAGAGCGGTACCAGTCCTGGGTGGAGCAGGGCGTGGGCGGGGTGTTCGTGCCGGGCGCTCCGGATGCGCACAGCGCCCGCTTGGTGGGCCACTTGCAGTCCCAGGCCCGGCAACTGGGCCGGGCGGATCTGCTGGTGGCGGCCGACATCGAGTTTGGCGAGCACACCGGCGCCGACGGGCTGGGGTTTCCGAACGCCATGGCCGTAGCCGCCACCGGGCGCGTGGCCTGGGCCCGGCGCATGGGGCAGGCGGCGGCCCGTGCGGCGCGGCGCTGCGGCGTCAACTGGGTGCTGTCGCCGGTGGTCGATCTGGACCTCAACCCGCACAACCCGGTGGTCAACACCCGCTCCTTCGGCACCGATCCGGCCCGGGTGGCCGCCTTCTCGCGGGCCTTTGTGCAAGGGCTGCAGGGGGAGGGGCTGGCCGCCAGCGCCAAGCATTGGCCCGGCGATGGCGTGGACTGGCGCGACCACCACCTGGAGCCCAGTTGCAACAGCCTGTCGCGTGAGGCCTGGCTGGCCCGCTATGCCCCGGTGTGGCGCACCGCCATCGGCGCCGGCGTGCGCACCGTGCTGTGCGGCCACATCGGGCTGCCGGCCTTGGACGGGGGCCTGAGCCGTCCGGCCAGCCTGTCGCCGGTGCTCAGCACCGAGTGGCTGCGGGGTGAGCTGGGCTTTGAGGGGCTGGTCTTGTCCGACGCCACCCTGATGGCGGGGTTTTCGGCCTGCGGGCCACGCTGGCAGACCTTGCCGCAGGCGGTGGCCGCGGGCTGCGACATGCTGTTGTTCTCAGGCCAGCCCGAGCTCGATGTGGCCTACCTGGAGCGCGCCCTGGCCGAGGGCCGGCTGACTTGGGCCCGCGTCAACCAGGCGCTGGCGCGGGTGCTGGCCCTGCAATGCGTGCTCGGCCTGGTCCGAAGACCGCGCCACGGCGCCAGCGTCCCGCAGGCAGAAACCAAGCAGCAAGTCGAGCATCAAGCCGAGCGGGCCCAGGAGCAGCAATGGGCGCGCGAATGCGCCGCCGCTGCCCTGACCCGGGTGCGCGACCTGGATGGCCTGCTGCCCCTGCAGCCCCAGCGCCACCGGCGCATCCTGCTGGTGGAAGAGGGCGAGCGCCACACCCCCTTCGGCCAGCCCTTGCCGGCCCTGCGCATGGTCGAGCTGCTGCAGGCCGAAGGCTTTACCGTGACACGCTACCGGCCCGACACCCTGGTCGACCCCGACCTGTACGACGTGCTGATCTATGTGCTGGCCCGCGAGGCCGGCATGTGCCGCGGCAGCCTGCGCCTGGACTGGAAGCGCCTGCACGGCGACACCGCCCGCGCCATGGAGCGGCACTGGCACACCCTGCCGCACCTGCTGATCTCCTTTGGCAACCCCTACCACCTGGCCGACGCCTCGGGCTGCCGCTGCTGGATCAACGCCTACTCGCCCGTGCCCGCCATGCAGCAGGCGTGCGTGCAGGCCCTGCTGGGCCGCGCGCCCTGGCCCGGCCGCAGCCCGGTGGAGGTGGGCGCGGCGATGGCCGCCTGGGGGCCCTTGCGCTAGCATGGAGGCGTGATTTGCAAGGAGCACACGCCATGAACACCCGCGCAGAGGACGATCTGTTGGACAAGATTCGGGCCCTGACACCCCAACAGGTGCTTGAAGTCCGGGACTTCGTGGAGTTTCTCGCGTCTCAATCCAGAAAGCGTGCTGCGCTGGACCGGCTGTTGGCCGTCGCGCCCGCCCTGGCCGCGGCAGGTGTGCAAGCCCCCACCGAAGAAGAAGTCGAGGCCGAGGTCCGAGCGGCTCGCCGTCAGCGCATCGAACAGGGCGTTTCCTTGAAGGTTGCCGAGGCACCGGGTGCGTATCGTCCTTGATACCAACATCGTCATTTCCGCCTTGCTTTGGCAAGGCGCACCGCACCAATTGCTCGGAGGTATCCGGACGCATGCCGATTGGCAAATTTGCAGCAGTCTGGCGCTTCTGGATGAATTGGCCGATGTGTTGGCGCGACCCTTTGCAGCCAGGCGGCTGGCGCAAATCGGTCTGCAGGCTCGTGATCTGTTGAGCGACTATGTGGAGTGCACAGAATGGGGGGTTCCCCATGCGGTGCCTCGCGTCATTGCAGCGGATGCAGACGACGATCAGGTGCTGGCTGCCGCGCTGGCGGCTCGCGCTGACCTGATCGTGTCAGGTGACAAGCAGCATCTGCTTCCTCTGGGGTCTTACCAGGGGATTGCGATTGTGGATGCCGCAGAAGCCTTGCGACGCTTGAAGCTCTGACGCCTCACGCCTGCGAGGCCATCAGCTCAAACACCGCGCTCGGCCCCGATGCCGAATCGGGCCCGATCCACAGCTCGAAGCGACCGCTCTCGCAGACCTGGCGTAGATGGCGGTCGTGAAAGCGCAGCGCGTCGGTGTGCAGCTCAAAGCTCACGCGCTGGCTTTCACCGGGCTGCAGGCTGATGCGCTGGAAGTCTTTCAGCTCGCGCACCGGGCGCGTCACCGAGCCGACCAGGTCGCGCACATAGAGCTGCACCACTTCGGTGGCGCTGCGGTGGCCCGCGTTGCTCAGCAGCACCGAGGCGCAGAGGGTGCCGCCCGGCGTGAGCTGGCTGGCCGACAGTTGCAGGTCGCGGTACTCGAAGCGGGTGTAGCCCAGGCCGAAGCCGAAGGGGAACAGGGGCCGGTGGTCCTCGTCGAGGTAGGCGGCAAAGAAGCCGCTCGGGTCCAGCGGGGTGCCCGAGGGGATGCTGGGCGCATCGGGGTGGGGCGGGCGGCCGGTGTTCTTGTGGTTGTAGAAGATCGGGATCTGCCCCACGCTGCGTGGAAAGCTCACGGGCAGGCGCCCGCTGGGGGATTCGCCGCACAGCAGGTCGACGATGGCTGGGCCGCCCTGGCTGCCCGGGTGCCATGCGTACAGCACGGCCTGGGCATGCGGTAGCACCGGGCCCAGCACCAGGGGGCGGCCGGCCATGATCACCAGCACCACAGGCACACCGGTGGCGGCCACCGCCTCCAGCAGGGTCTGTTGGGCGCCGGGCAGGTCGAGGTGGGCCCGGCAGTGGGCTTCGCCGCTCAGGCCGGCGTCCTCGCCCAGGCACAGCACCACCACCTCGGCACTGCGCGCCAGGGCCACGGCGGCCTCCAGCCCGTCCAGGTCGTGGCTGCGGCAGTGCTCCAGCCCGCGGGCGTGCACCACACGCTGGGCGCCCAGGCGTTCCTGCAGGGCCGCGAACACGGTCTGGCTGTGCTGGCGCTCGCCATCAAACACCCAGCAGCCCAGTTGTTCGCCCGGGGCATCGGCCATGGGCCCGATCACCGCCACGCGCCGTGCGTGTTCGCCCAGCGGCAGGCCTTGTTCGTTTTTCAGTAGCACGCAGCTGTCGCGGGCCAGGCTGCGCGCCAGCTGGGTGGCGACCGGCCGCTGCGGCTGGGTGCGCCCCGGGTCGCCATAGGGGTGCTGGAACAGGCCCAGCCGGGCCTTGATGCGCAGGATGCGGCGCACCGCGTCGTCGACCAGGGCGATGTCCAGCAGGCCTTGCTCGATCAGGCCGGCAATGTGGTCCAGGTAGCTGGTGCTGGCCATTTCCATGTCCACCCCGGCGCTGACGCCCGCCCGCGCGGCGGCGGCGGCGTCTTCGCAGAAGCCGTGGGCGATCATCTCGGTCACCGAGCACCAGTCGCTGACCACCAGGCCGTCAAAGCCCCAGCGGTTTTTCAGCGTGCCGCGGATCAGGTCTTCGTGGCCGGTGGCGGGCACGCCGTCCAGGTCGTTGAAGGCGCTCATCACCGTCATCACGCCGGCCTGTTGCGCTGCCAGGAAAGGGGGCAGGTAGGTGTCCAGCAGGGCGCGCGGGGCCAGGTCGGTGGCGCTGTAGTCGCGCCCACCCTCGGCTGCGCCATAGCCCACAAAGTGCTTGGCGCAGGCGGCCACGCCCTCTTGCTGGTAGCCCTGCACCATGGCCACGCCCAGGCGGGAGATCAGCAGCGGGTCTTCGCCAAAGCTCTCGGCGATGCGCCCCCAGCGCGGGTCGCGGGCCACGTCCAGCATGGGCGAGAAGGTCCAGTTCACGCCGGCCGCGCCGGCTTCGCGCGCCGAGTGGGCGGCGGCCTGGCGCACGCGCTCGGGGTCGAAGGCGGCAGCCTGGCCCAGGGGAATGGGAAACACGGTCTGAAAGCCATGGATCACGTCGCGACCCAGCAGCAGCGGGATGCCCAGGCGAGAGTGTTCCACCGCCAGCCACTGGTAGTGGTAGGCATCGTCACCCACCACATTGATCAGGGAGCCGGCGCCGCCTTGGCGCACCCTTTCTTCCTGGTCGCGGCCATGCGGCTGCACCTGGGTCATCTGGCCCAGCTTTTCAGCCAGGGTCATGCGGGAAATCAGTTGCTCGATGTCGTGTTCGGTCATAAGGGAAAAGGGCCGGCGCATGGCCGGCCTGTGTCGTTGGGCCAGGGGAGACCCGATGGGGCCTCAAGAGGCATGAAGCGACCTGGAGAAACCTGCAGAAACTGACTGGGGCTTCTCGATCCGCCTCGCCATGCCTCACTTGGCGATTCAGAACAGCACCTGGGTCTTCAGGCGCAGGTCGCGTGAGGAGCTGCCAACGGCCACCCGCAACGGGCCGCGGGCACATTGCCAGCCGCTCTCGGTCCAGACACTCAGCGGGTGGCCCGGGTCGTTGCGGCTGATGCGGCGGTGCACGCGGCGGCTTTCACCGGCGGCCAGCGGCAGCGAGACAAAGTCCACCAGCCGGTGCGGTGGCTGGCCGGGCACGGGCAGGCCGAGGTACACCTGGGCCACCTCGCGCCCGGCACGCTCGCCGCTGTTGCGCACGGTGAAGCTCAGCTCCAGCCCGTCGGCATCGGTGTGCACCTGCAGCTCGCTGTACTCGAAGCGGGTGTAGGACAGACCGTGGCCGAAAGCAAAGCGCACCGGCAGGGCGCGTGCATCGAAGCCCCGGTAGCCCACCTGCAGGCCTTCGCTGTAATGCACCGTGCCGTCCTCGCCCGGGTATTGGGCGCGGCTGTGCAGCAGGCCATGGGCGCTGAGCGGAAAGCTCAGCGGCAGTTTGCCCGAGGGGTTGACGTCGCCCACCAGGATGCGTGCCAAGGCGCTGCCTTGCTCCTGCCCCAGGTACCAGGCCTGCAGGATGGCGGGCACGCCGGTCTCCCAGCTCTCGGTCTCGACCGGGCCACCGCTCATGTTGATCACCACGGTGCGCGGGTTGGCAGCCGCCACGGCACGCACCAGGGCGGCCTGGTTGTTGGGCAGGCGCAGGTCGGGGCGGTCCATCTGCTCGGTTTCGTAGCTGCGCACGGCCAGCACCACCAGGTCAGCGCCTTCGGCCAGGGCGCAGGCTTCGCGCATGGATGCCGTGGGCCGCTCGCTGGGCGGGCGCCAGCCCAGGCGCAACTGGGCACCGGTCAGCCAGCCTTGCGAGGGGGCATTGGCCAGGTATTCGATGCACAGCTCATGGCCCTGGGCACCGGCCCGCAGTTGCAGGGCCACACCCGCGGTTTCGGGCGGCGGGCCGGCTTCGCCGCCGCCACTGCCCAGGGGCTGGGGCGGCAGTTCACGGGCTTCGGGCAGGTTGTCGGCGCGCAGGTTCATCTGGGCCTGGGCCACCGGCCAGTCGGGCGCCACCGGGCTGTCGCTGCCGTCCTCGGCGCGCTTCACATCGGCATGGGCGCCCCAGGCCGCACCCGAGGCACCGGCCCCGCTGGCCGAGCCGCCGCCTGCGCGGAAGGCGTCCAGCACCAGCTCGCCGTCGAGCCAGATGCGCAGCGTGCCCAGCAAGGTGGCGCTGAGCTCGTAGCGGCCACTTTCGGGCACCACCAGGCGGCCGGTGAAGCGCGCCGAGATCGCGCCCGACAGCTCGTTGGGCAGCTTGGGGTAGCGGCTGGAGTTGGCATCAAAGCCCGGAAAGTTGAAGAAACCGCCGTTCAAGGCCACCTGAGGCATCACGCATTCGAAGCAGGCCTCGCCACCCAGGTGCGGGTTGTTCCAGAACCGGGTGTGCAGGCCGGGCGCTGCATCGGCCGCCGGGCCGCTGCGCAGGCAGTCGCCGGGCAGGGAGTCGGGGCCGGGCAGCAGGTCGGCGGCCGAGATGGGGTCGTTGCCCACGGCGTGCTGCACCAGCACGTCGGGGCCCAGGCGCTGGCGCAGGCCCTCGAGCAGGCTCATGGCATGCACCGGCTGCACCCGGCTGCTGCCGCCGCCGGCCACGCAGGCGTTGTCGACATCGGGGCCGATCACCACCACCCGGCGCAGGGCTTCAGGACGCACCGGCAGCAGATCACCATCGTTCTTCAGCAGCACCACCGCCTGTTCGGCCACGGCCTGGGCCACGCTGCGGTGGGCCTCGTCGTTCAAGGGGGTGATGGCGGGTGGGCGTTCGATCAGCTGCAGGCCGACCACGGTGCGCAGGATGCGGCGGCACATCTCGTCCAGGGTGGCCAGGGGCACCTGGCCTTGCTCCACCGCCTGCTGCAGGCGCTCGCCGTAGTGCTGGCCCGAAGGCTGTTCCTGGTCCAGGCCCGCCAGGGCCGAGGGCACGGTGCTGTGGGTGGCGGCGTAGTCGCTCATCACCCAGCCGGCAAAGCCCCACTCACGGCGCAGCACCTGGTCCAGCAGCCAATGGTTCTCGCAGGCAAACACCCCGTTGACGCGGTTGAAGGCGCCCATCAGCGAAGCCACGGCACTGTGGCGCACCACGGCCTCGAAGGGGCGCAGGTAGATCTCGCGCAGGGTGGCTTCGTCCACCGCGGCGTTCACGCTGGCACGCTCGTGCTCCTGGTTGTTGACGGCATAGTGCTTGAGGCAGGCCGCCACGGCATGGGCCTGGATGGCCGGGATCTCGGCCAGCGCCATGCGGGCGTTGAGCAGCGGGTCTTCGCCAAAGGACTCAAAGGTGCGCCCGCCCACCGGCACGCGCGCGATGTCCACCGCGGGCGCCAGGATCACGTTGTGGCCGCTGGCTCGGGCCTCCTGGCCCAGCACGTCGCCATAGTGTTGGGCCAGCTCGGTGTTCCAGCTGGCGGCCAGGGCGATGGGCGCGGGCAGGGCGGTGGCGCGACCCCCATGCACGGCACCGTTGTTGATGCGCACGCCGCAGGGGCCGTCTGCCATGGTCAGCTCGGGCAGGCCCGGGCCGGGCACGGCCGCGCTGTAGAAGCCGAAGTTGTAGTTGAGGTCGCCGCTGACCAGTTCGATCTTGTCGCTCAGGCTCATGCGGGCCAGCAGGTCGGCCACGCGTTCGCTCAGGCCGGGTTGATGGCGCCAGTCGGCATGCAGGGGAGGCAGGGAGTTCATGGGAGAGAGGTCTGTCGAAGGATTCTGTTGAAGAGGGCCGCGTGCTCAGCGCACCTTGCGGATGGGCAGCACGGCCAGGGCGCCCAGCAGGGCGAAGACGGCCGCCGCGGTGAACAGCGAGCTGTAGTTCTGCGGGCCACCCAGGGCCAGGAACAGGGGCGCGATCATGGGGGCCACGGATTGCGGCATGGCGCTGGCCAGGTTGAACAGGCCCAGGTCTTTGGCGGCCTCGTCGGGGTTGGGCAGCACCTCGGTCACCAGGGCCAGGTCGACGGCCACATACATGCCCTGGCCCAGGCCGCACACGCCCACGCCCAGCAGCAGGCCGTTGAAATCATGGGCCAGGCCGATGACCAGCAGGCCGGCCGCATAGACCAGCGCCGCCATCAGCACAAAGGCCTTGCGCCGCCCGCTGCGGTCGCTGAGCCAGCCGCTGGCCAGGCTGGACAGCACGATGGCGATGGACGACACCAGGGTGGAGCGGAACATCATGTCGGGCACGGCCTCGGTGCTGACGCCCAGCTTGTCGAGCATGTAGAACACCTGGTAGGTCATCAGGGTGGCGATGCCCAGCAGCAGCATGAAGCGGCTCACAAAAGCCCACAGAAAATCGCTGGCGCCCTTCGGGCTGATCAGGAAGCTACGGGCAAAGCCCGCCAGGCTCATCGCCTCGGGGGCCTGCGTGGGGGCCATGCGGTCGCGCATGCAGGCGCACAGCAGCAGCACGAAAACGGTGAACAGGCCGGCAGGCAGCAGAAACATCTGGGCCAGGCTGGCGGCTTCCTGGGCCACATACACCCCGGCCAGGATGCCGGCGGGCATGCACATGCCCAGCAGGCCGCCGACGGCGCCGCGCTGAGACTCGGGAATCTGGTCGGGCATCAAGGCCATCAGGGCGGCCAGCACAGCGTTGTAGGCCAGTTGGGCCAGCGACCAGCCCAGCATCAGCACCCACACCGTGGGGCTGACGGCCACGATGGCCAGGCCGGCCAGGCCGAGCAGGGAGCCACCCACCAGCCAGGGGCGGCGCATGCCGAAGCGTGAGCGCGTGCGGTCGCTGAACAGGCCGGCCACGGGGTTGGCGATCATGGCCACGAAGGCGCCGATGCCCAGCACCCAGGCCAGGGTGGACTCTTTGCTGTCGGGGGCCAACTGGTTCACCTTGAGGGCCATGGTGACGATGACCGGTGTCATCACGGCCATCCAGAAGCCGAAGGTGGCCAGCCCGTACAGGGCGATGAAGCGGCGTGAGGCGCGCGCCGGGGCGGTGCGCCCTGGCAGCGGGGTGTCGGGGGCGCGTTGGGCAGTGGTCATGGGGGTGTGGGGGGGTATGAGGGGGGCGCGTCGAGGCCTGGCCCCGGGGCGGGGCCAGGCGAAGAGCGCAGGGCAGGGCGCGTGAATGGGCGCGGAACTGACTTAGGGGGTGCCCTTGGCGGCGGCCTGGCCGGCCTTGACGTACTTCAACTCGTTGAAGGTCAGCACCTCGAAGCGGCCGCCGCGGTAGACGACCTCGGTGATGCTGGCGTTGGCCAGGGGCTTGTGCAGGGGGTAGTTGTTGCCCGGCGCCAGGGCATCCACCACAGCCGCGATGGCCAGGCCGTGCGACACCACCAACACCTTGCCGCCGCCCTTGCGGGCCTGCTGGCTGGCGATGTCGGTCAAGCCGCCGATCAGGCGCTTGCTGATGGTGGCGTAGTCTTCGGCCGGCCAGGTCTTGCCATGGGTGGTGCCGCGCTGGCGGTCCATGGCCGCCACGGTGTTGGAAAAGCGTTTGGGCGTGAATTGCTTGAGCCAGGCTTCCATGGGCAGGCCGTCGAAGCGGGCTGCATCGTCCCACAGGGTGCTGTTCAGGTCGGCCTCGTAGCTGCCGAAGTTGAACTCGCGCAGGCGCGAGTCAATCTGCAAGGGCAGCTGGGTCTGGCCACTGAACTGCTGCACCACGCGGGCGGTTTCCATGGCGCGGCCGCTGTCGCTGCTGTAGATGGCCGCGAAGGGGGTGTCCTTCAGGCCACGGCCCAGGTCTTGCGCCACGGCAATGCCATCGGGGGTGAGGACCGCATCCGACCAGCCTTGCACGCGGTCGGAGACATTGAGCATGGTCTTGCCGTGGCGGGTCAGGTAGAGGTGGACCTCGGCTTCGGCTGACTTTTCGGCGTGGGCCGCAGGGGCGCTGAAGCAAAGGGCGATCAGGCCCAGGCCGCAGACGCGGCGCAGGATGTTCTTGAGCATCATGGGAGGTCTCCGGTTGGGGTCAGAAGAATTCGTGGCGGTAGTCGATGCGGATCATCGGCCCCGTCTTGCTGGCATTGAGCTGGCGGCCCTGGCTGACGTCGGGTGCACCCTGCACTTCACGCCAGTTGCGCGACCAGTCGTAGGCCACCACGGTGTGCAGCCCCTTCAGGAAGCTGGGCTTGTATTCGACGAACACCATCACGTCGCCGTGCGCCAGGTCCACGCCCTTGTACTTCATGCCGCTACCGTAATAGGCGCCGGCACCCACGCTGACCTCGCGGCTCAATGGTTGGGTGGCTGTGGCGAACGCCATCAGCTCGCGGTGGTACATGTAGTCGATCATCCCGTTGTAGGCCGGGCTGACGAAGCGGCCCACCGCGTTGCGCGCGATGTTGTACTCAAAGAAGCCCATGCCGTTGGGGTTGCTGTTGGGCGCATGGGTGTAGGTGGCGCCACCTTGCAGCAGGGTCTTGTCGGCCTGGCCGCTGAGGCGCACGGCGGCGTGGTAGGCATCGCGGTCGAAGCCGCGGCGGGCATTGGCGTTTTCCTGCTGCCACACGCTGAGCGCGCGGTTGTGGTACAGAAAGCCCTCAGCCTTGAGCGAGCCCTTCTCGGTAGGGTCGGTCTGCCAGACGCCTTCGAGGCCTTCACGGGCCACGTAATGCGGTGCGGCGCCGGCGAAGTACAGCAGCGAGCGGTTCTTCTGCGGCTCCCACTTGATCTGGGCGGTGGCCAGGTAGTCGATGGCCGAGCCCTTGGCGGTCGTGAAGCGGCGCTTGAAGGTCTCGTTGCGGTCGATGCTGGCATCCACCACGGCCACCAGTCCGCTCCAGGCCCCTTGCTCGGCATCGAGGCGGGCACCGCTGTAGAGCTTTTCCAGGGCGCGGCTGTCACGCGCGTGCAGCATGCCCATGTTGGACACCTTCTGGACGCCCAGGCGCGACTTGAAGCGCGTCTCGCCACCTTGCCATTTGAGCTTGAGGGCGTGTTCGCCGATGCGGCTGAAGCTGGCCGGGTTGCGTGGCAGGGTGCCGTCGGTGAAGCCGCTGGCGTCAGTGCCGGTGCTGATGTTCAGCGCGGTGTCGTAGGACAGATCGAAGCCGACCGTGTCAGCCCAGTAGCCGCTGCTGAAATCCAGCGACGAAGCCTGGACCCAGGTGTGGTAGTTGGGCGGCAGGCTGGCGTCGGGCGTGCTGGTGCCCGCCTTGTACAGGTTGCGCAGGTGCAGGCTCAGATGGCTGTCGTCGATCAGTGCATAGCCGGTGTGCCAGGCGGTTTTGGCACTGGCGGTGGCACCGGGGTTGGCGCTGTCGGCGGAACTGTCCTGGGCCAGCACGGGGCTGCCGATCAGGGCGAAGGTCGCGAGTCCGAGCAGGGGCCGCAGGCGGTTGGGGGCTTGAATCAAAAAAATGTCTCCTTGGGGTCATCGTCCGACCCGCGCTGTGCTGGCGTCACACAGGGCAGCCTGCGTGATGCAGCGACGGATCCGCAGCAGCGAATCGGACGAGCGCATTCTTCAAAGAGATCGCCATGGCGTCTGCGCCAAAAGCTGACAGGCGCAGGGGCAAATCCTGACCTGTGAGGGAAAGTACGGGGGTGTTGAGGCGGATGTGGCGTGGCGCCAGAGATGCGCGCCCTCAGGGCCGTGGCGACCCGGGTGGGGAGAAGGCCGATGCAGGAGGCCGATGCAGGAGCGCTCGGGGACGACGCTCAGGCGCCCCCGAGGGCCTGGAGGGCGCTCAGAAGCCCAGGCTGGCCAGCAGGTCGTCGACCTGAGACTGGTTGGTCACCACTTCGCGGTTGGCCTGGCCATCCACCACCGGGCCTTGCAGGTCCTTGGTGGTTGGGGCCGGTGTGCTGCTGCCGTCGGGCGCGGTGCTGACCAGCAGATCGAGCAACTGTTTTTCGATGTCGGAGGCCAGGTTGACCACCCGCGCGATGACTTGGCCCGTCAGGTCGTGGAAGTCTTGCGCCATCATGATGTCGGTCAGGTTCTCGTCCATCGCGGCATTCGACTGGCTGACCAGGTGCAGGTAGGTGAGCAAATCCTTGCCGGTGAAGGTGGTGCCGGGGTAACGCTCGATCAGCTCAGTCAGGCGGCGGGTTTCCACATCGACTGGTTCACGTGCGGCCTTGGTCTTGTCGACCGAGTTCAGCACCTTCTCGGCGGCCTCGCCGGTCAGGCGGGCGATGTAGCTCAGCCGGCTCTTGGCATCGGGCAGTTCTTCGGCCGCACCATGCAATTTGTCAGCGATGCCCAGGGCATTGAGCGAATCGTGCAACTGACGGGTGAGCTGGCCCAGGCGAAAGTGGACATCGACTTCATCCTGGTTGTGGGCGATTTCAGGTCCGTGGTCGTCGGTCATGGGGCGTTGGGGCTTGGCTGGTGCGTGAGGGCACGCGGTTGGTCACACCGGGATTTGTAGACTTTCGTCACAATTTTCACAATATAGCCTGCCCTAAGCCTCGCTTCAGTGATTTCCTGCCACTGATCCAGGCCAAGCCGCAAATTTTCGGGAAAACCCCGCAGGTGTTTCTTTAAAACCCCGCACGGGTTTCTTTAAAACCCCGCACGGGTTTCTTTAAAACCCCGCAGGTGTTTCACTAAAACCCCGCAGGTGTTTCACTAAAACCCCGTGGGGGTTTCACCAAACCGCCGTTGCCATTCAGAGCTTCTTGACCAGCACCTGGCTCTTGCGGTCCCAGTTGTACTTGCGCTTGCGGGCTTCGGGCAGCCAGTCGGGGTCGACGGGCTGGAAGCCGCGCTTGATGAACCAGTGCATGGTGCGGGTGGTGAGCACAAAAATGCTCTGCAGGCCCATGGCGCGGGCGCGCTGCTCGATGCGCTTGAGGATTTTTTCGCCATCGCCCTGGCCCTGGCTCTGGGGCGAGACGGTCACGGCGGCCATCTCGGCCGTGCGGGCCTCGGGGTAGGGGTAGAGGGCGGCACAGGCGAAGATCACGCCGTCGTGGTCGATGATGCTGTAGGCCTCGATGTCGCGTTCGATCTCGGTGCGGCTGCGCTTGACCAGGGTGCCGTCTTTTTCAAACGGCTCGATGAGCTGCAGGATGCCGCCCACGTCGTCGGCCGTGGCTTCGCGCAGTTCTTCGAGCTTTTCGTCCACCACCATGGTGCCGATGCCATCGTGCACATACACCTCCAGCAGCAGCGAGCCATCCACCGCGAAGGGCAGGATGTGGCTGCGCTCGACGCCGCCCTTGCAGGCCTGAACGCAGTGCTGCAGGTAGAAGGCGGTGTCGGTGGGTTGTTGCGGCTTGGGCAACAGGGCCAGCAGCTTTTCGGCGGCGGCCAGCGGCAGTTCGGTGTCGATGGGGTTGTCTTCACCCTCGGGGGCCAGCGGGTCTTGGCGGATGCCGGGCACCTCGGTCAGGAAGATCAGCTTGTCGGCCTGCAGTTCGGTGGCCACGCGGGTGGCCACTTCTTCCATGCTCAGGTTGAAGGCCTCGCCGGTGGGCGAGAAGCCAAAGGGCGACAGCAGCACCATGGCGCCGAAATCCAGCGAGCGCTGGATGCTGGCCACATCGACCTTGCGCACCAGGCCCGAGTGTTTGAAGTCGACACCGTCGACGATGCCCACCGGGCGCGCGGTCAGGAAGTTGCCCGAGATCATGCGCACCGTGGAGCCGGCCATGGGGGTGTTGGGCAGGCCCATGCTGAAGGCGGCCTCGATCTCGTAGCGCAGCTGGCCGGCGGCCTCCTGGGCGCAGTCGAGGGCGATCTCGTCGGTGATGCGGATGCCGTGGGAGTAGCGCGGTTCTTGCCCCTTGGCACGCAGTTGTTCGTTGACCTGGGGGCGGAAGCCGTGCACCAGCACGATCTTCACGCCCATGCTCTGGATCAGCGCGAGATCTTGCGCGATGTGCGGCAGTTTGCCGGCCGCGATGGCCTCACCCGCAATGCCGACCACAAAGGTCTTGCCCCGGTGCATGTGGATATACGGTGCCACCGAACGGAACCAGGGCACGAAGGTGAAATTGAAAACAGCGGACATGGTGGGCGTGGGCGGGGGAGGGGCTGCGGGGTATCCGGCCTGTTTTCAGCAATTTCCGGATGCGAGGGCGCAAAGTGTAGCGCCCTCGCTGCACTGCAGCACGGCCCCGCCGGCTTCAGTGCAGCTTGTCGAGCCTGAGATCAGGCCAGCGCCAGCGCGCGCAGGCTGGACACGGTCTGCACGCAGGCCAGGGCCGCTTCGGTGCCCTTCACGTTGAAGTGGTTCTGGAAGTACTTGCGGTGCTCCAGGTGCTCATGGAAATGGTGCGGTGTGAGCACGGCCGAAATCACCGGCACATCGGTTTCGAGTTGCACGCGCATCAAGGCCTCGATCACGGTCTGGGCGACGAACTCGTGACGGTAGATGCCGCCGTCCACCACCAGTGCGCAGGCCACCACCGCCTGGTAGCGGCCGCTGCGGGCCAGGCGCTGCGCGTGCAGCGGGATCTCGAAGGCCCCGGGCACGCCGATCACGTCGATAGCGCTGGCGGGCACGCCGTGGCGGGCCATCTCGCTCAGAAAGGCCGCACGGGCCTGCTGCACGATGTCGGCGTGCCAGGCCGCCTCGACAAAGGCATAGCGGGCATCGGGGGGCAACTGCAGCGGCGCTTGAGAGGCTTGCAGATCGAGGGGGGGAAGGGAAAAGTCTTTGTGACTCATGGCTGACTCGTGGTTTCCATCAAAGGCCCCGAACAGGGGCCGCGGTTTCCAGAAATCAGGGTCGCACGAACACCCGCCCGCCAAGGCGCACGGGCAGGCCGGCGCCGGTGGGGCGGGGTGGTCGCGCTCTCTTTCATCCGGACTGTGACCGTCGGCCCCGGAGTCACACCGGGTCTGCTGACCCCGGCCATGCAGGCATGGCCGGGCGCTCGCGGGCTTGTGCAGCCAAGGCTGCCATCACCGCCGGTGGGGAGTTCCACCCCGCCCTGAGAACGCTTGTTGCCGGCGCAACGAGGCGCCGACGCTCGAAGTTTAAGGGATGCTCCAAAGCCCACGGGCCTCAACGGCTTTCCCGGCTGTGCCAGATGCGAAGCAGGTAAATGGTATTTGCTTGAACTTCGTAACGCAGTTCATAGGCCCCGACCACAAGGCGCCGGATCTCCCGGCCCTCAAAGCCTTCTACCGACTCACCTAGGCGAGGATGCGCCAGTAGCCGCTCAGGCGCAGCCACCAAGGCTTGCAAGGCCCGGTCCGCAGCAGGCCGGTTGACCGCGGCCAGAAATTCATGCAATCGGGCCAGATCTGACGCTGCTTTGCTCGTCCAGAGCAGTTTCATGCCTGCGGCAGGGGCCGCGCGGTATCGGTTCCGAGGCTGGCGGCCCAGGCCTGCACAACCTGATGGGGCAGAACCTGACCCGAATCGACGTCTGCCAGCGCCTCCAGGGTCAGGCGATGCAGGACATCCGCCTGCGCGGGCCCGGCACCGACGGTTGTTTTCGGGGGGGCCTTGGAGGGTGAACTTGGGGACTGATCTTGTTGCATGAGGGCGTTGTTCATGGGTGCTCTTTCAGCCTGAAAGCATCATAGTCACCGCCAAGGGGCATCGCAACGAAGCGGCGTGCGACAGTTGGGGCCATTGAACGGTTCATGTGCCTGGGGTTCGTGTCAAGAGATAATCGCGGGTTACCTGTCAACCGGTCCCGCCCTTGTCCACAGCCCCGCTCCAGATCGACTTTCCTGAATCGCTGCCCGTCTCGGGCAAACGCGACGAGATCATGGCGGCGCTGGCGCAGCATCAGGTGATCATCGTGTGCGGCGAGACCGGCTCGGGCAAGACCACCCAGTTGCCCAAGATCGCCCTGGCCATGGGGCGCGGCCGGCTCAACGCGGCGCCGGGCCAGAAGGGGCAGCTGATCGGCCACACGCAGCCGCGCCGCATTGCGGCCAGCTCGGTGGCCAAGCGCATCGCCGAAGAGCTCAAGACCCCGCTGGGCGACGTGGTGGGCTACAAGGTGCGTTTCCAGGACCGCCTGTCCAAGGACAGCTCGGTCAAGCTGATGACCGACGGTATCTTGCTGGCCGAGACCCAGACCGATCCGCTGCTCAAGGCCTATGACACGCTGATCATCGACGAGGCCCACGAACGCAGCCTCAACATCGACTTTCTGCTGGGTTACCTGCGCCAGATCCTGCCGCGCCGCCCCGACCTGAAGATCGTGGTCACCTCGGCCACCATCGACGCCAACCGCTTTGCCGAGCACTTCGCCTCGGCCAAGGGCCCGGCCCCGGTGATTTATGTGTCGGGCCGCACCTTCCCGGTCGAGCAGCGCTACCGGCCCTTCGAGGACTCGCGCGACTACGGGCTCAACGAGGCCATTGCCGATGCCGTGGATGAGCTGTGGCAGGGCAATGTGGGCGGCGACATTCTGGTGTTTCTGCCCGGCGAGCGCGAGATCCGTGAGGCGGCCGACCACCTGCGCGGCCACCTGGCCCACCTGCCGCACCTGCGCAACGCCGAGGTGCTGCCCTTGTTTGCCCGGCTGTCGCAGGCCGAGCAAGACCGCATCTTTGACGGCCACACCGGCCGGCGCATCGTGCTGGCCACCAACGTGGCCGAGACCTCGCTCACGGTACCGGGCATCCGCTACGTGGTGGATGCCGGCACGGCGCGGGTGAAGCGCTACAGCTTTCGCAGCAAGGTGGAGCAGTTGCTGGTCGAGCCCATCAGCCAGGCGGCGGCCAACCAGCGGGCCGGGCGTTGCGGCCGGGTGGCCAACGGCATCTGCATCCGCCTGTATGACGAGAAAGACTTCACGGCCCGCCCCCGATTCACCGACCCCGAGATCCTGCGCAGCTCCCTGGCCGGGGTGATTCTGCGCATGAAGTCGTTGCACCTGGGGGTGGTGGAGGAGTTTCCGTTTCTCGAATCCCCCTCGGGCCGGGCCATTGCCGACGGCTACCAACTGTTGTCCGAACTGGGCGCGGTGGACGATGCCCACGAGCTGACGCCCATGGGCCAGGAGCTGGCCCGCCTGCCGTTGGACCCGCGGGTGGGGCGCATGATCATCGAGGCGCGCGACCGCAATGCGCTGGAAGAGGTGCTGGTGATCGCGGCGGCCCTGTCGGTGCAGGACGTGCGCGACCGCCCCATGGAGGCCCAGGCCCAGGCCGATCAGGCGCATGCCAAGTGGGACGACGAGAAAAGTGAGTTCAGCGGCTACATCCGCCTGTGGCAATGGCTGGCTGATGCACGCGGCGGCGCCATCCCGCTGACCCGGCGCGGTCAGGCGGCGCCCCCGCCGCCGGCCCAGCGCCGGGCCAGTGCCGCCGTGCTGCCGGTGAACCAGCGCCTGCAGGCCCCGGCCATCATCGCGCCGCCCGAGCCGGTGGCCGCCACCCACAAGCTGAGCAACCGCCAGTACGAAAACCTGCTGCGCCAGAACTTCATCAATGTGCGCCGCCTGCGCGAATTGCGCGACATCCACAGCCAGTTGTTGACCGTGGTCACCGAGCACCGCTGGGTGATCAACCGCAACCCCGCCAGTTACGAGCAGATCCACCTGTCCATGCTGGCCGGCCTGCTGGGCAACGTGGGCTGGAAGATGGACGAAGAGGGCGGTTCGGGCTCCTCCGGCGAATACCTGGGTGCGCGGGGCATCAAGTTCCACCGCCACCCCGGGGCCCACCTCAAGAAAAAGCCCGGGCGCTGGATCGTCTGCGCCGAACTGGTGGAGACCACACGCCTGTTCGGCCGCGGCATCGCCAACATCGAGCCGCAATGGCTGGAGCAGATCGGCGGCCACCTGCTGAAAAAGCAGATGCTTGACCCGCACTGGGAAAAGCGCGGCGCCGAGGTGGTGGCCTACGAGCGCGCCACCTTGTACGGGCTGGTGGTGTACAGCGGGCGGCGCATCAGCTATGGCCGCATCGACCAGGTGGCGGCGCGCGAGATCTTCATCCGCCAGGCCCTGGTGGAAGGAGAGTTCGACACCAAGCTGCCCTTCCTGGCCGCCAACCAGAAACTGATCCGCCAGGTGGAAGACCTGGAGCACAAATCGCGCCGCCAGGACGTGCTGGTCGATGAAGAGCTGATCTACGCCTTCTACGACAAGCTGCTGCCCGCCGACGTGTACAGCGGCGCCACCCTGGAGCATTGGTACAAAGAGGCCTCGAAGCTCAACCCCAAGCTGCTGTACCTGACCCGCGAAGAGCTGATGCGCCACGAGGCCGCCGGCATCACCACCAGTGCCTTCCCGCGCCATGTGCGCATGGGTGGCGTGGATTGCGTGGCCAGCTACCTGCACCAGCCCGGCGATGCCAAGGACGGTGTCACTGTGGATGTGCCGCTGTTTGTGCTCAACCAGGTCAACGATGAGCGCTGCGAATGGCTGGTGCCCGGCATGCTCAAGGACAAGGTGCAGGCCTTGCTCAAAAGCCTGCCGCAAAAGCCCCGCGCCCGGCTGGTGCCGCTGCCCGAGAGTGCCAGCCGCTTCACCGAACGGCTGATCGAGCCGGCCGTGTACGGCCATGGCAGCCTGACCGACGCCCTGCTCAAGCTGGTGCGCGAGCAGGTGCAGCTGGATGTGAAGCGCGCCGACTTCAAGCTCGACATGCTGGCCACCCACCTGTTCATGAACGTCCGCGTGGTGGATGAGCACGGCCGGCAACTGGGCATCGGGCGCAACCTGGGGGCCTTGAAGGCCGAGCTGGGCTCCAAGGCCCGGGGGGCCTTCCAGGCCCTGGCCGGCCTCAAGGTGGCGGCTGCGCCTGCCCCCGCTTCTGAACCTCGCCAACCCGAATCGGCCGGGCGGGGCAAGGCTGCCACGGCCGCTGCATCGCCTGCCTCCCCCCCGGCGGCCCCCGCGCGCAGCGCCGAGCAGCGCTACACCGCCTGGACTTTTGGCGAGTTGCCCGAGCTGATGGAGATCCGCCGTGGCCAGCAGACCCTGATCGGCTTTCCGGCCCTGATCGATGGCGGCGACGCCGTCAGCATCGAGGTGTTCGACGAGCCCGATGTGGCAGCCGCCAAGCACCGCGCCGGCCTGCGCCGGTTGTTTGCCCTGCAGATCCGTGACGCGCTCAAGTACCTCGAAAAGAACATTCCCGACCTGCAGAAGATGGCCGTGGCCTACATGCCGCTGGGCACGCAAGAGGAGCTGCGTGAGCAGATCCTGGACGTGGCGCTGGAGCGCGCCTTTCTGCTGGAGCCCCTGCCCACCGACGAATACGCCTTCAAACGTCGCATCGAGGAGGGCCGGGGCCGCCTGACCTTGATCGCCAACGAGGTGGCCCGCCTGGCCGGGGTCATCCTGCTGGAATACGCCGCTGCGGCTCGCAAGATCAAGGACACCAAGAACGCGCCCGAAGCCACGGCCGACGGGGCCCAGCAGCTGCAGCGCCTGATGCCCAAGAAGTTTCTGGCCCTGACACCCTGGGCCCAGTTGCAGCATTTTTCGCGCTACCTCAAGGCCATCACACTGCGCCTGGACAAATACCGGGCCGATCCGGCGCGCGACGCCACACGACTGGCCGAATTGCGGCCGCAAGAGCAGCGCTACTGGCGCCTGGTGGCGGAGCGAAAGGGGGCTGTGGATGCCCGCATGCAGGAGTTCCGCTGGTTGCTCGAAGAGCTGCGGGTGAGCTTTTTTGCGCAGGAGCTGCGCACCCCGCAGCCCGTCAGCATCAAGCGCCTGGACAAGGCCTGGGCCCAGATCAACAGCTGAGTGTCCGTCTGCGCGGGCTCGATTGCAGCAATAAAACCGCCAGAAGATTGGTCACGAATGTGACGACCAGGCCCAGGGCCTTCCCCGATGCGGGGGGGCAGGGGGCTCTGTAAGCTGCGCGCAAGGAGATCTTATGAGCAGCCTGCATGACAAGTTCTGGCCCAAGCGCCTGCCCCGCCACATCACGCCGCCCGCCACCCCCCTGTGGGACAACGTGGCCGTGAATGCCCGCCGCTTTCCCGACAAACCGGCCCTGGTCTTTCTGGGCCGCAGCACGTCCTACCGCGAACTGCTGGCGCAGGTGGAGCAGCTGGCGGCCAAGCTGTATGCGCTGGGTGTGCGCAAGGGCGACCGGGTGCTGCTGAACATGCAGAACTGCCCGCAGCTGGTGGTGGCCCATTTCGCCATTCTGCGTGCCAATGCGGTGGTGGTGCCGGTCAACCCCATGAACCGGGCCGAAGAGCTCAAGCACTACATCACCGACCCCGATGCCGCGGTGGCCATCACCACCGCCGACCTGGCTGCCGAGCTGGCCAAAGCCAGCAACGAACTGCCCGAAGCCCAGCGCCTGAAGCACCTGATCGTGACCCGCTTCACCGATGCCTTCGACCCCGCACAGCCCGATGGCGATGCCTTGCCCCCGGCCTGGGAGCCCTGGTTGCTGGCTGAACACCCGGCCCCGCCTTTGGCGGGTGGTGCCGTGCACAGCTGGCAAGAGTGCCTCACCGGGCAGGGCCCGGCACCGGCCCCCGATGCCGGTGGCGCTGACATGGCGGTCTTGCCGTACACCAGCGGCACCACCGGTTTGCCCAAGGGGTGCATCCACATCCATTCGAGCCTGATGCACAACGCGGTGGCCAGTGCCGCCTGGGGCAGCGCCACCTCAGAGAACGTGGTGCTGGGCGTGGTGCCCATGTTCCACATCACCGGCATGGTGGCTGTGATGCACGCCACCGTCTACGTCGGTGGCACCCTGATCCTGATGCCCCGCTGGGACCGCGACCTGGCCGGGCGCCTGATCTCGCGCTACCGGGTCACCAACTGGACCAACATCCCCACCATGGTGATCGACCTGCTGGCCAGCCCGAACTTCGCGCAGTACGACCTGTCCTCGCTGAGCTACATCGGTGGTGGCGGCGCCGCCATGCCGCAGGCCGTGGCCCAGCGCCTGTTCGACAACTACGGCTTGCGCTATGTGGAAGGTTATGGCCTGACCGAGACCTCGGCGCCCTCGCACACCAACCCGGTCGACGCCCCCAAGCAGCAGTGTCTGGGCATCCCCTTCCTGAGTACCGAGGCTTACGTCATCGACCCCGACACCCTGCAGGAAATGCCCCAGGGTGAGGCTGGCGAAATCATCATCCATGGGCCCGAGGTCTTCCAGGGCTACTGGAAGCGGCCCGATGCCACCGCGGCCGCTTTCATCGAGTTCAAGGGCAAGCGCTTCTTCCGCTCGGGGGACATGGGCCGGGTGGATGAAGACGGCTATTTCTTCATGACCGACCGGCTCAAACGCATGATCAATGCCTCGGGCTACAAGGTCTGGCCGGCCGAGGTCGAGGCCCTGATGTTCCGCCACCCGGGCATCCAGGAGGCCTGCATCATCGCCACCAAGGACGCCTACCGGGGCGAATCGGTCAAGGCCGTGGTGGTGCGCCGTGCCAGCCACCAGCACCTGAGCGAGGCCGACATCATCGATTGGTGCCGCGAAAACATGGCCGTCTACAAGGTGCCCCGGGTGGTGCAGTTTGTCGATGCCCTGCCCAAGAGCGGCAGTGGCAAGGTGATGTGGCGCCAACTGCAGGAGACCGAAGCCGCGTGATGTCGGCGTGATGTCGCGTTGGCCAGGTGCCTGACCTGGACGGCGGAGCGGCCCTGCACCAAGCCCGGCAGGGGTATCGAACCATCGATGCCCTTGTCGGGCTTTCTTCGTTGTACGTACAAATTCGGAAAATATCAAATAAATACAAAAAAAATTCCAAATTAATAACTCCATGGATTTCATATATATCAAATAAATTGAATATGGATCATATAATTCATTTTCAAGTGGATGCCCTGTGTCGTCAGTGAAGTCCCTGTCTCAGCGGCGCGGGTCTGAGCCAGGAACGCTGACCGCCAGATCGCCCACAGGCTTCCTTGTCTCAGTTATTGGAGTTGCCACATGAAGTTGTCCCATGTATCCATCCGTCTGCGGTTCGTGGCCTTGCTGGCCTTGTTTCTGCTGGGCTTTCTGGTGTCCGGCTTCTGGTCGCTGCGCACCTTGAGCTACCTCAAGGTCAACGGGCCGCTGTACCAGCACATCGTGCAGGGCAAGGACCTGGTGGCCGACATCCTGCCGCCGCCCGAGTACGTGCTGGAGCCCTATCTGGTGTGTTTTCAGCTGGCCAGCACGACGGACCCCGCCCGGCAGGCCAAACTCCTCGAGCAGTGGGCAGTCTTGCGCAAGGCCTATGACGAGCGCCACGCCTATTGGGAGAAAGCCCAACTGGGCCCGGAGTTGAGCGAGTTGTTGCTCCAGCGTGCCCACGAGTCGGCACAGGCCTTTTTGGCGAGCGCAGAGAAGAATCTGCTGCCCGCAGTTCGCCAAGGGGATGCTGGCGCAACCCATCTGGCCCTGGCAAACCTCAGCGGGCTTTACGAGGCGCATCGGCAGGCCATCGATGCCACGGTGGTGGTGGCCACTCGGATGACCGAACAGGGGGAGGCTGCGGCAGCCCAGGAGATCGAACACAACACGGCCTTGCTGATCCTGATCTCGGCGCTGTCGGTGCTGGCCAGCCTGGGCTTGGCGGTGTTGATCATCCGCAGCATCACAGGCCCCCTGTTGGAGGCCGTCAAGGTGTCCCATCGGGTGGCGGCGGGTGACCTGAGCGAGCCGATCGAGGTCAGTGGGCGCGATGAGACTGCGCAACTGCAGGGCGCATTGCGCAGCATGCAGGACAGCCTGGTGCAGACCGTTGGCCAGGTGCGCGGCAACGCTCGCCAGGTGGCCCTGGCCAGCGCCGAAATTGCCAGCGGCAACCAAGATCTGAGTGAACGCACCGAACGCCAGGCCTCGGCGCTGGAGGAGACGGCTGCCGCCATGGCGGAGCTGGACGAGGCGGTGCGCCAGAACGCTGACAACGCGCGCCAGGCCAAAAAATTGGCCCACGGGGCCCGGGAAGTGGCTGCTCGGGGCAGTTCGGTGGTGGGCGAGGTGGTCGAGACGATGAAGAGCATCAACGACAGCTCACGGCAGATTTCGGACATCGTGGGCACCATCGACGGCATTGCGTTCCAGACCAACATCCTGGCGTTGAATGCAGCTGTCGAGGCGGCCCGCGCTGGCGAGCAGGGCCGCGGCTTTGCTGTGGTGGCGGGCGAGGTGCGCCGCCTGGCGCAGCGCAGCGCTGAGTCGGCACGCGAGGTGCGTGCCCTGATCGGTGCCAGTGTCGAGCGGGTCGATCAGGGCAGCCGCCTGGTCGATGCGGCACGGCGCGCCATGGATGATGTGGTGGTGGAGATCGAACGGGTCAGCGAGGTGGTGGGCGCCATCAGCGATGCCAGCGCAGAGCAGAGCACCGGCGTGTCGGAAGTGGTGGCGGCGGTGGGCCAGATCGATCAGGTCACCCAGCAGAACGCGGCCCTGGTCGAAGAGAGTGCCGCCGCGGCCTCCAGCCTGCGTCAGCAGGCACAGGAGCTGCTCAAGGGCGTGTCCTTGTTCCGCTTGCCCGTTGGTGCCGATGGTGCCGATGATTCCCAGGCGCGGCTGCCTTCCCCTGAGCGGGCAAGCCCCTCCAGACTGGCCTGGTCAAGCTGAGTTTCCCTGGGCTTCCAGACCTGAAGGGACTCTGGGTGTGGGCACCTGCCATCGTTTTTTACGATGGCAGGTGTTTGTTCGCTCTGTCCAGGCCGCAGTACGACCGATGCTCCCGGCAGTCAATCGGATGTTTTGCGCGCTGTTCGCGCGCACCAAGGTGGTGATTTTGCTTCTGGCCGTTTTTGGTGGCTGGGTTGGGGAGCGGTGCGCCATCGACGACTTCGTGATTCGAGGGGGCAGGTCTCGATGGCCTTCGGATGGGCTCGCCGATAGTGGAAAACCTTAACATGTGAGTGGACATAATGTAAGGAAATGAAATTTGTCATTTCTGACATTTCTGTTCATCCCATCAAGTCCTTTTCGCATGTCTGCCCTGATCTCGTCTGGAGCCTCCCATCCCTCTGTCTCTGCGGCCCGCAGAGACGGTCATGACACCGGCTTTTTCGCCTACCACGGCGCCTGGGCCCCTGGTGTGCGCCTGTTCCGCAAGCTGCGATTTGCCTCCAAGGCCCTGATCATCTCCCTGGCATTTCTGCTGCCGCTGCTGGCCTTGCTCAGTTGGCAGTTGGATGCCCACGCCGACAAGGCGATGGAGGCCCGCAAGACGGCCACCCGGCAGCATGTCGAGATCGCCTATGGCCTGCTGGAGTGGGCCCACGAGCAGGAGAAGGCGGGCAAGCTGAGTTCTGCCCAGGCACAAGACATGGCGAAGGAGGCCATCAGCCGCTTGCGCTACGACAAGCAAGAGTATTTCTGGATCAATGACCTGCACCCGAGGGTGGTGATGCACCCCTTCAAGCCCGAGCTGAATGGGCAGGATGTCTCTGAGGCCAAAGATCCCAATGGCCTGGCCTTGTTCAAGGCGTTTGCCGACATGGCACGCAGCCGCGGCGAGGGCTTTGTGAACTACCAGTGGCCCAAGCCCGGGCATGACAAGCCCGTGGACAAGGTCAGCTTCGTGAAGGGCTTCGCGCCCTGGGGTTGGGTGATCGGCTCGGGCATCTATGTGGACGATCTGCGGGCCGACGTGCAGCGCACGGTGGTGTTCAGCGTGTCCATCGTGCTGGCTGCGGTGCTGGTGGCGGGCTACCTGTTTCTCAGTTTCTACCGGGTGATGGACGGCGGCCTGAAGGAAACCCGACGCCACCTGCGCGCCATGACCGATGGCGACCTCACCACCTCGCCCTCGCCCTGGGGCCGTGATGAAGCGGCCCAACTGATGCTGGAGCTGCGCAACATGCAGACTTCGATGCGGGACATGGTCGCCCTGGTGCGCTTGTCGAGTGACCAGATTGTTCATTCAAGCAATGAGGTGGCGCTGGGCTCCATGGATTTGTCATCGCGCACCGAACAGGCCGCGGCCAGTCTGGAAGAGTCAGCCGCGTCGATGGAGCAGATCTCGGCCACGGTGAAAGTGACCTACGCCAACACCGATGAGGCGAGCCAGGTGGCCAACCACAATGCCGAGTCGGCCATCCAGGGCGGGCAGGTCATGGGCGAGGTGGTGTCCACCATGGACCGCATCCGGGGCTCGTCGGCACGCATTGCCGAGATCATCGGCACCATCGATGGCATTGCTTTCCAGACCAACATCCTGGCCCTGAACGCGGCGGTGGAGGCCGCGCGTGCCGGCGAGCAGGGGCGTGGCTTTGCGGTGGTGGCGGGCGAGGTGCGCATGCTGGCGCAGCGCAGCGCCGAGGCGGCCCGCGAGATCAAGAGTCTGATCAGCACCAGCGTCGAGCAGGTTGAGCAGGGCACTGGCGTGGTGCACCGGGCGGGCAGCGCGATCCAGAGCATCGTGGACTCGGCCCGCCGTGTGAATGTGCTGCTGGGCGAGATCTCGGTGGGCGCACGCGAGCAGGCCCAGGGGGTGGGGCAGGTGGGCCAGGCCCTGCAGGAGCTGGACCGCATGACGCAGCAGAATGCCGCCCTGGTCGAACAGACCGCCGCGGCAGCCAGTGCGATGCGCGACCAGGCCACCCAGTTGGCCGGCCAGGTCTCGCGTTTCCGCCTGCCTGCCTGAGCGGCGCTTAAAGCCGATGAGCGGTTGGACACGCCACCTAAACTCTGGCCCCATGTCCTCTCCCCCCCCGGGCTCTGCCCGTTTTGCCCACGCGCCGGCCGTCGGTTGGCGTGAACGTCTGTTCCGCATCGTCTTCGAGGCTGATACCCGTGCCGGCCGTGTCTTTGACTACAGCCTGATCGTCACCATCCTGCTCAGTGTGGCGGTGGTGATGGCCGACAGTGTGGAGGCACTGCGAGGTCGCTTCGGTTCGGCGTTCAATCTGCTGGAGTGGCTGTTCACCGCGATCTTCACGGCCGAGTACCTGTTGCGTCTGCTCTGCGTGCGCCATCCCTGGCGCTACGCGCTGAGCTTCTTCGGCCTGGTGGACCTGCTGGCCTTGCTGCCCACCTACCTGGCCCTGTTCGTGCCTGAGTTGCACCTGTTGATCGATGTGCGCGTGCTGCGCCTGCTGCGGGTGTTCCGGGTGTTCAAACTGGCCGCCTATGTCAACGAATACCAGATGCTGGCCGAGGCCTTGGTGGCCACCCGGCGCAAGATCCTGATCTTCATGTCGGTGGTGCTGATGATCGTGCTGGTGGCCGGCACGGTGATGTACCTGGTGGAAGGGGCCGAGAACGGCTACTCCAGCATCCCGACCTCGATGTACTGGGCCATCACCACCATGACCACGGTGGGCTTTGGCGACATCACCCCCAAGACCGATCTCGGGCGCTTCATCGCCTCGGCCATGATGCTGCTGGGCTGGGGCACTCTGGCCGTGCCCACCGGCATCGTGACCAGTGAAATGGCGCAGAAGCGCCGCCAGGCCCCGCCAGCGCCCAGCACGCGCAGTTGCCCCGAGTGCCTGAGCGAAGGGCACCTGGTGGCGGCCCGGTTCTGCCATCACTGTGGTGCCGCCTTGCCAGCAGCGAGCTGAATGCGTATCTGTTGGTGACATCTGTCACGCCAAAGCGCTGCTTTGTGACGGTTTTGTCGTCGAAATGAGGTACAAACAGGCGTTTTCTGATGACAAGTGGCTGTCTGAACGCCGCACGATGCCCATGGCCCTGTTCAATTCGCCTTCTGTGACCGATCCCCTGACTGACCACCTGCATGATGACCTGCCTGATGACCTGACTGCGCCACGCGGCAGGGCGTCTGGAGTTTCGCCGTGATCGGCCGGCGCCTGCTGCAGGTCGGCCTGGGTTGTGGGGTGGGGGTGCTGGCCTGGGCCGGGCAACTGGGGTCCGGTCCAGTCGAGGGGGGGCTGGTCCCGGTGGTCCCGGGCGTCTATGGCCGCATCAGCGATTGGGGTGAACAGCCGCCACCCGTGCTCAATGAGCAGCCGGTGCAAGTGCGCAAGACGGCCGGGCAAGCTGTGGAGCCCATCTACCTGAACGTGCCCCCGGCCGAGCGCCGCCACTGGGCCCAGCATTGCGCCCGCCACAGGGCCTGCGCCACGCCGGTGTATTTCGTCGATGCGCAGCGCTGGGCGCGCGCCCCGGCGGGCCGGGCAGAGACGACCGCACCCGCTGCCGAGGCCACGGGTGCTGCCGCGGCCGCGGCTGAATAAGAAGAACTCACCTCGCTTGAATCCTGGTGTGGGCTGGAGCGTGGCTACCACGCGGTAAGCTTCAGGTCCATGACCACCACCACCTTTCCCCCTCCGGCCGTCGAGGCCGATCAAGTGCTGCCCCAACTCCGCGCGCGCGGCTATGCGGTGCTGAATGCGGCCACCGTCAGCCAATGGGCGGCCTGCGCGCTGCCCGATCTGCAGGGCCTGCGACCGGATTGGGACGGACTGCCCCCAGACAACTTCCTGAAGGATGGCGGTCGGTACCGTCGCCGCCGCCATTCCTGCTTTGTGGTGCAGGGCGAGCATGTGGAGCAGGTGCCCCACCGATCCCACTGGCAACCCCTGGAGTACAACGCCTTGCACGGCGGCATGGAGCGCTGGTTCGAACCCATGTTGCCCCACACCGTGGCCCAGCCGGTCTGGGCCCAACTGTTGCGGGCGGTGGCGGGGGTGACGGCAGCTCTCAAGCGGCCCGCGGGTACCCGCCCTGAGCCCTGGTTCATCGAAGCGCACCAGTTCCGCATCGACACCACCGATGGCATCGGTCGGCCCACCCCCGAGGGGGCGCACCGCGATGGCGTCGATCTGGTGGCCGTCTTCCTGATCGAACGCAGCGGCATCAAAGGCGGCGAAACCCGGGTCTTTGAAGCCGATGGCCCGAATGGACAGCGCTTCACACTGGCCGAGCCCTGGTCCTTGCTGCTGCTCGACGACGCCCGCGTGATCCACGAATCCACCCCCATCCAGCCTCTGGCCGACGGGGCCCACCGCGATACCCTGGTGTTGACCTGCCGATCGGGCGGGTTCCAGGGATTGCCGGTTTGACGAAGTTCTTTTCCCGTTTTGATGCGTGTCAATGCGACAGGCGAACATTCCGGCACACTGCCTGACATCAACCCACAAGGAGCTCTCCATGTTCAAGCACATCCTGATTCCGGTCGACGGTTCTGCCACGGCGACGCTGGCCGTGGACAAGGCGATTGGTCTGGCCAAGGCTTTTGCCAGCGATGTGACCGTCATCTACGTCATCGATCCCTACCCGTTCACCGGCGTGGGCGCTGATTTCGCCTACGGTCAGTCGCAATACCTGAGCGCCGCCACGGCGGAAGCCAATGCCGCCCTGGCCAGCGCACGGGCTGCCTTCGAGGCGGCTGCCGTGCCGGTGAAGACCACGGTCGTGGAAGGCCATGCCATCCACCGCGGCATTCTGGACACGGCCCAGACCCTGGGCACCGACCTGATCGTGATGGGCTCGCACGGCCGCCGCGGCATCGAGAAGCTGGTGCTGGGCAGCGTGGCCCAGAAGGTGCTGTCGGACGCCCACCTGCCTGTGATGGTGGTGCGCGACTGAATACCGTCTGTCGGGCCCTCCGGGGCCTTTGACCCAGGGGCGGGAAATGGCTCTCATGGTTGTCCCTAGGTTGGGGCGCCTGGGGGCTGTCTCCGTTGGGCAGGCTTGATAGCATGGTTGCACGATCTGCACTTTGCGCCCCAGGCCCATACCACCATGTCTTCCACCCCGGAAACGCTTCCCCTGGTTCGTACCATCGGCATCATGCAACCCTTGACCTGGCTGGCACTGGCCTGGCGCGACATGGCACGCGCGGGCTGGATCAGCTTCGCCCATGGCTTGGCGATGGCCGTGTTCGGCGGGCTCATCATCGCCGTGGCCGGCAACCGCTTCTGGTTGCTCGCCGGAGCCCTGTCGGGCTTTCTGGTGGTGGCGCCAGTGCTGGCCACCAGCCTGTATGCGCTGAGCCGGGCCCTGGAGCGCGGCGAGCCGGCCTCGATGGATGTGGTGTTCAAGACCTGGTTCAACTGGCAGCACAGCCATTTCAACAAGTGGACCAGCCAGTACTGGTGCCTGGTGCAGTTCGGCCTGCTGCTGGCCCTGGCCGCCACCACCTGGGTGCTGACCTCGGCCGCGCTGATCACCTTGTTGGCCCCTGAGCCGGTGCGCACGCCGGTCGATTTTCTTCGCGTGGTGGTGGCCGACCCTGAATCGGGGCTGTTCGAGCTGTGGCTGGCCCTGGGCGGCTTTCTGGCCGCGCCCATCTTTGCCTCCAGCGTGGTGTCGATTCCGCTGCTGCTCGACCGCCGCATCACCTTGATGCAGGCGGTGCTCACCAGCTGGCGCACCGTTCTTTACAACCCGATTCCGATGGCGTTCTGGGCGGCCTTGATCGCCGGCTTCACGCTGCTGGGGGTGGGATCACTTTTGTTGGGCCTGATTGCGGTCATGCCCATGTTGGGGCACGCCAGCTGGCACGCTTACCGCGATCTGGTGGACGTCACGACGTTGCCGGCCCGGGACGCCGGCCTGGCCCCCGTTCTTGTTCAGGTCAGACACTGATGTTTGGTTTTTCAGAAGAGCAGATCTCCACCTTCGGCCTCACGTTCGGGGTGGGGGGCTTCATGCTCTACATGTTGTTCATCATTGGCCACCTGGCCTGGGAATCGAAAGCGGGCAAGTTTGGCACCTTCGTGCTGTTTCTGGGCCTGGGCCTGGGCCTGGTGGGTTTTGCCGCCAAGTTCGTGATCCAGTGGTACATGACCAAATAGCCTGAGTCGCCTGCCCCAGGCGCAGGCGCCCCCCAGGTTTCACAGCAGTTCTTCAGGCACCAGCGGCCCGAGCAGCCAGGCTTTCAGCCGCAGCTTCAAAGAAGCGTCGGGTTCGGTGTCCAGCACCATTTCACTGTCGTCCTGAAACCCCAGCCATTGCAGACCGTTGCCGTTCGGGGCCAGGCGCAGGCGGTAGGCGCTTTGCAGCCGGTCGATGTCGATGATGCGGATCAGCTCACGTGCCACTTCCGGGCTGTCGATCACGGCACCGAACTCGGTGTTGATGGTGGCGGAGCGGGGGTCCAGGTTCATCGAGCCGATGAAGGAGGTGCGCCGGTCGATGACGAACAGTTTGGCATGCAGCCGGCCCAGGGATTTGCCGAACAGGAAGGGATGCTTGTTGTTGCTGACCTTCGAAGGGCTGAGTTCGTAGAGATCGACGCCCATCTTCAGCATGTCCTCCCGGTAACGGCTGTAGCCGACATGGACCGCCGGTTCGTCGGTTGAACTCAACGAGTTGGTCAGCACCGTCACCTTGACGCTTCGCTCACGCAAGGACTTCAAGAACGCCATGCCTTTGGGACCCGGTACAAAGTAGGGCGATGAGGCCACCACCTCCTGCTTGGCCTTGGCCACCGCCTCCAGAACGTTGTAGGTGACACTGGTTTCCATCAGCTCGCCACCAGCGACCCCGTCGAAGGGCTTGTCGGGATGGTCGGCAAAAACGTAAGCTTGACCCCAGTTCAAGCCCAGCCGGCCGGCATCCAGGTCATCGGCAATCGGGGCATAGCCCAGCACGTCATTGGGCGGCAAAGCGGTCGGCGCGGCTGTGGTGGCCGGACCGGTAGCGGTCTCGAACTGGTTCTGTAGCGCCTCCAGGGCCAAGGAGCTGCTGGCGATGCTGGTCAGGGGGTAGACCGCCAGGCTGTTCCAGTAGCGGTCGAACAGCGCCTGCATGGCCGGCAGGACCGCCCCGGTGGTGAAGGCATCGACATCGACGAAATTGTCGGTGGCGCCTCTCAGGTAGTACTCGTTCGCCACATTGCGCCCACCGATGATGGCCATCGCACCGTCGGCGATGAACATCTTGTTGTGCATGCGGTGATCGAGCCGGCTCCAGTCGCCGGTGGAGGCCAGGAAACGGGTGAGCTGACCTTTTTCTCGGGCGCAACAAAAGGGATTGAAAAGCCGCACCTGGACGTTCGGGTAGGCCGCGAGCCCGAGAAACAAAGAGTCGTGCCCCCCGGTGTAGAGGTCATCGACCAGCAGACGAACCCGCACGCCCCGTTGTGCCGCGTCCCGCAGGGCACGCAGAAAGTAGCGGCCGGTGGCATCGGCCTCGATGTTGTAGTACTGCACGTCGAGCGAGACCTCGGCTCGGCGAGCCAGCTGCAGCCGCGCATCGAGGGAAAAGGTGCCCAGCGGCATGAGGCGGAAACCCGACTGATCGGGGGCCGGCTGGGATTCCAGCGCGATGCGGCCCAGGGTGCTGTGCGCTGAGGCCGGGATGGCTTCGCTGGCGAGCCGCTCCCGGTCCACCTGTGGCAAGCGGGTGGCACAGCCGGCGAGCGCGAGCAAAAGAACGGTGAGTCCCCACAACAGCAGCCTTGCAGGCCATCGGGCGCCAACCCACCCGTCCACCCGAGTTGAGAGCCCGGGCTGGCTGGCCGGGTAAGCGCCAGGCACCGAGGCCGTGCCAAGGTGCTCGCTATACTGATATGGATACAAAGCTGCCATCAGGTAACGCGATGAACGCATGGTCTAGGACGGTTGTCTTTTGCGGGTTGAGCCTGTTGGGGGGCTTGGCCCAAGCCGCGCTCGACATTGGGGAGACTGCGCCGGAGTTTACGGCAAAGGTTGCGCTGGCCGGCAACGTGCAGAGCTATTCCCTGCACGAGGAATTGAGCCGGGGCCCGGTGGTGCTGTATTTCTTTCCGTCGGCTTTTTCGGTGGGTTGCTCCATTGAGGCCCATGAATTTGCCCAGGCGCTGGACGACTACAAGGCCTTGGGTGCGTCGGTGGTGGGTGTGTCCCGCGACGACCTTGAGACGCAGAAGAAGTTCTCGGTGCAGGAATGTCGGGGCAAATTCCCGGTGGCGTCGGACGCTGATCAGTCGATCATGAAGGCCTATGACGCGGTGCTGCATTTCCGGCCCGACTATGCGAACCGGGTGTCCTACGTGATCGCCCCCAATGGCAAGATCATCTACCAGTACACCAGCCTCAACCCCATGAAGCATGTCAGCAACACGCTGACGGCTTTGCGCAACTGGGCCAAGACGGGCATGGTTCAGCAGCCCTGATGCCCCGGGCCTGGCCCGCCGCTGCGCCCAGACGGCAGGCCAGGCTTCCCAGGGCGGGATCGATCAGAGGCGTTCGAAGATGGCTGCAATGCCTTGGCCGCCGCCAATGCACATGGTCACCAGTGCATAGCGGCCCTGGATGCGCTGCAACTCGTACAGGGCCTTCACGGTGATCACCGCGCCGGTGGCGCCGATCGGGTGGCCCAGCGAGATGCCCGAGCCATTCGGGTTGACCTTGGCCGGGTCCAGGCCCAGGTCGCGGGTCACGGCGCAGGCCTGGGCGGCAAAGGCCTCGTTGGCCTCGATCACGTCCAGGTCGTTCACCGTCAGGCCGGCTTTCTTGAGGGCCAACTGCGTGGCCGGCACCGGGCCGATGCCCATGTACTTGGGGTCGACGCCGGCATGGGCATAAGCCACCAGGCGCGCCAGGGGTTGCAGGCCACGGGCCTTGGCGGCGCCGGCTTCCATCAGCACCACGGCGGCGGCGGCGTCATTGATGCCCGAGGCGTTGCCGGCGGTGACGGTGCCGTTTTCCTTGATGAACACCGGCTTGAGCTTGTCCATGTCGGCCAGCGTGGCGCCTGGGCGGAAGTGCTCGTCGGTGTCGTAGGCCACCTCGCCTTTGCGGCTTTTCAGCATCACCGGGGTGATCTGGTCCTTGAAGTAGCCCGCCGCCGTGGCGCGTTCGGCGCGGTTGTGGCTTTCCACGGCCAGGGCGTCCTGGTCGGCGCGGGTGATGCCCCATTTGGCAGCGATGTTTTCGGCCGTCACACCCATGTGGATGTTGTGGAAGGGGTCGTGCAAGGCGCCGATCATCATGTCGATCAGCTTGGTGTCGCCCATGCGGGCGCCAAAGCGGGTGGCCAGGCTGGCGTAGGGCGCGCGGCTCATGTTCTCGGCACCGCCGCCGATGGCGATGTCGGTGTCGCCCAGCAGAATCGCCTGGCTGGCCGAAATGATGGCCTGCAGGCCCGAGCCGCACAGGCGGTTCACGTTGAAGGCCGGCGTGCCCTCGGCACAACCGCCGTCGATCGCGGCCACGCGCGACAGGTACATGTCGCGCGGCTCGGTGTTCACCACATGGCCGAACACCACATGGCCCACGTCGGCCCCGTCGACCTGGGCGCGCTTGAGCGACTCGCGCACCACCTGGGCGCCCAGGGCGGTGGGGGGAATGTCCTTCAGGCTTCCGCCAAAGGTACCAATGGCGGTGCGCACACCGCTGACGACGACGACTTCACGGGACATGTTGACTCCTAGGGTTGAGATTGAATTCTTAATTACAGATCCAGACTGTCGATCTTAGCCGCTGCCGCAGGGCACCCGTCATGGGGCCTGTCACGGGTGCGGCGGAGGGCCTCCGACAGGTCAATAGATTGTTAAGTTGGTTACACTCGCTCCCGTTTCAGGTGCCTGCCGTAGTTCTCGACGCGCGGGTTAAACGGGAAGCCGGTGACGTTGATGCCATCAACCATTCCGGCGCAGCCCCCGCTGCTGTGAGCCAGACGACGCCGGATGACGCCACTGTGCATGAACTTGCATGGGAAGGCCCGGGGAAGGATGAAGGCGAGCCAGAAGACCGGCCTGATCCAAGAGTCAGTTCAAAGTCTCCCACGGGTCGTGCGAGACATTGAGCTGGCTCTCATCGTGGTGCCAGTCCTCGGGGTGAGGGAAGGGTTCTGTCGGACACCCTTCGGGGCCCCTGGGCATGCCTGTGCCTGGGCGCCCGTGCGCGGGTGCCCGTGGGCTTTTCCGGTTCGTCTTGGCGCGGTGCCGCCTCTGCAGTCCCACCGGAGATGCCTTTGTTTTCATGTCTCGGCCCTGTTTTTGCCGGCCACATTCAACCCACCCGCCGCGCCTGGCGGTTCGGCCCCTTGCTGGGCTGCCTTGCCACTCCCGCAGTGATGGCCCAGCCCGCCATGCCGCAGTTGTCCGAGATCCGTGTGTCGGCGGGCGAGGCCACCGCAGCAGGCGAGTCTGACAGCGCCAGCGAGGGCCGCGTCACGGCGCAGCGACTGGCCCGGCGCCCCTTGCTGCGCCCGGCGGACTTGATGGAATCGGTGCCCGGCCTGGTGGTCACCCAGCATTCGGGCGATGGCAAGGCCAACCAGTACTTTCTGCGCGGCTTCAACCTCGACCATGGCAGCGACTTTGCCACCCACCTCATGGGCATGCCGATCAACATGGTGTCGCATGCCCATGGCCAGGGCTATATGGATCTGAACTTCCTGATCCCTGAGCTGGTCAGCAGCCTGCACTACCGCAAAGGCGTGTACCACGCGCAAGACGCCGACTTTGCCGTGGCGGGCAGTGCCCGCATCGACTATGTGCGGCAGTTGCCAGCGCCTTTCATCGACCTGAGCCTGGGGCCCAAGGGTTACCGGCGCAGCCTCGTGGCGGACAGCCGCATCATGGACGACAAGCAGCTCCTGATGGCCCTGGAGCTGACGCACAACAACGGCCCCTGGCAGCAGCCCGAACGCCTGGGCAAGCAAAACGCGGTGCTCAAGCTGTCGTCGGGCACCGCAGCGCGCGGCTATTCGATCAGCGCTCTGGTGTACCAGGCCGATTGGCAGGCCACCGAGCATGTGCCCGAGCGGGCCATCGTGTCGGGCGAGATCGGGCGCTACGGCGTGCTGTCGCCGGGTGACGGCGGGCGCACCCACCGCTACAGCCTGTCGGCCGAATGGGCCGACAGCGGCGCCACCAGCGCCAGCCGGGCGCAGGCCTATGTGGTTGACTACGGGCTGAACCTGTTTTCGGCGCCATCGGGCTTTGTGAACGGTCTTGCGGGTGACCAGCATGAGCAGGCTGACCAGCGTGTGCTGTGGGGCGGGGGCTGGCAGCACAGCTGGTTTCTGGGCGAGGGCGCCGGGGCCACCGAGCTGACGCTGGGCACGCTGCTGCGGCAGGACCGCATCAGCAACGTGGGCCTGTTCAGCACCGTGAACCGCCAGCGCACCGAGGTGCTGCGCCAGGACCGCATCACCGAGACCGCTGTCGGCTTTTCGCTGGAGGCCCGCACCAGCTGGCAGCCCTGGCTGCGCAGCAGCCTGGGCCTGCGGCAGGACCACCTGCAGGCCCGGGTCACACCGCTGGCGGGGGCCTTCAATGCGGACAATGGCGGCAGCACGTCGGCCCGCCAGCTCAGCCCGCGTCTAGGCCTGGTGCTGGGGCCGTTCCCGGCTTTGGGCGGCACCGAATTCTTTGTCAACGCGGGCCAGGGCTTTCACAGCAACGACGCCCGTGGGGCCACCACCCGCACCAGCCCGCAGGACGGCAGCGCCGTCAGCCCGGTGCCCCTGCTGGTCAAGGCCCGCGGCCATGAAATCGGCCTGCGCACCCAGCCGCTGCCGGGCTGGCAGACCCGCCTCAGCCTCTGGCAGATGCAACTGGCCTCTGAGTTGGTGTTTGTCGGTGACGAGGGCGTCACCGAGCCCCGGGGCGCCTCGCGGCGCTGGGGGCTGGAGTGGGCGCAGGACGTGCAACTGGCGCCCGGTCTGGCGTGGGATGGCAACCTGGCCTGGTCACGGGCGCGCTTTGTGCATGCGGTCAACGGCGGCAGCCATGTGCCCAATGCCGTGCCGCTGACGGCGTCGATGGGTTTGAACTGGGATCAGGGCGGGCCCTGGTTGGGTGGGCTGCGTCTGCGCTACCTGGGAGCCTACGACCTGGAGGAGACCGGGCAGCAGCGGTCGCGCGGCTATTGGCTGGGCAGCCTGAAGCTGGGTTACCGATTCCAGACCGGATCGAGCCGGTGGCAGGCCAGCCTGGATGTGTTCAACCTGTTCGACCGGCGCGCCAACGACATCGAATACTGGGGCGGGGCCTGCACCCAGCGCGAGGCGCTGGGCGGCACCGGGGGGTGCGGCAGTGGCTCGGCCATCGATGGGCGCCTGATCCACCCCCTGGAGCCGCGCACCCTGCGCCTGGGGCTGCGGCTGAGCTTCTGAGGCGGCCGTTCAGGCGTCGCGCACGTCGGCCACGGGCTGGCTGCCGAAGTCGGGCCGTTGCAGGTAGGCCAGCAGGCGCGCGGCGGCCTCTTGCGGCGACGTCAGCTGGCCCTTGTCCTTGAGCGCGGCAAAGTTGCCTTGATCGGGGAAGGCCTCGGCCGGCGCGCTGCGCAACTGCACCTGCATGTCGGTGTCGATCACGCCGGGGGCCAGCGAGCAGACCTTGGCGCCGTTGGGTTTCTGGGCCTCGTCCAGCGCCAGGCAGCGCGTGAAGTGGTCCATGCCGGCCTTGGCGGCGCAGTAGGGCGCCTGCGAGGCCATGGCCCGCCGGCCCAGGCCCGAGGAGATGTTCAGCACCTGGCGCGGCAGTGCCCAGCCGGCGGTGCCGTTCAAAAAGGCCGCGCACAGCAGCATGGGCGCTTCCAGCCCCACGCGCAGCGCGGCGGCCACCAGCTCGGGGCTGCTGTCCGACAACGGGGCAATGGGCGGGATCACCCCCGCGTTGTTGATCAGCACGGCCCGTTGGTAGGCCGCCGGGTCCTGGGTGCGCAGCCACAGGCCCAGTTCGTGCGCGGCCCCGGTGCTGTCGGCCAGGTCGAACGACCAGGCCAGCAGGCGCGCCCCCCGGGCCTCGGCCAGGGCGGGCAGGTCGGGGTGCGGGCTGCGCTGCAGGGTCAGCAAGGTGTTGCCCGCTTGCAGCAGTTGCTCAGCCAAGGCCAAGCCCATGCCGCGCGAGGCGCCGGTGAGGATGTACAAGGAGGTGGTCATGGCGTCATGCTAGCGCCAAGCGCCCGGCGGTGTTGACAGGGTTGTTCCGAACCAACACATGCCCATGGCGAGCAACTCAGGTGCCGACGTCCACTTCCAGCGCATGGCCCACCTGGTAGAAGTGACCTCCCGCCACATAGTGCAGGCTGCGCAGCTCGTCCGGGGCTTCTTCGAAACGCCAGTGCCCGTCGCGGAACACGCGCTCATCGGCCCAGGCGGCCAGTACCTCGGCCAGAAACAGGTCGTGCGGGCCGGCCACGGCGGCGCTGGTGGGCAGCACGCGGCATTCGAGCCAGCCGATGCAGCCCTGCACCAGCGCGGCCTGCACCCGGCTGGCGGGTTCCAGCTGAATGCCGCTGCGGGCCAGCTTGTCAGGTTGATCGCGACCGCTTTCGCGCCCCAGGCGCAAGGTGGCCTGGGCCATGGCGGCCGGCGGGATGTTGAGCACGAACTCGCCCGAGGCGTCGACCAGCTCGCGCGTCAGCGTGGCCTTGTCGATCACCACCGCCACCTTGGGCGGCTCGAAGTCCAGGGGCATGGACCACGCCGCAGACATCACGTTGTGGCGCCCGGCATGGGCGCTGGACACCAGCACGGTGGGCCCATGGTTGAGCAAGCGGGTGGCTTTGGCGAGGTCGACGGCAAGGCGGGTCATGGGGCGGCTCAGAAGGGAACGGGGCTCTCGATGAACAGCGGCGCGCCACTGTCCGGGTGGGGCAGTCGGATCTGGGTGGCGTGCAGCAGCAGGCGGGTGGCGCGCGGTGTGGCGATGGGGCCGCCGTACAGGCGGTCGCCCAGCATGGGGTGGCCCAGGGCCTGCAGGTGCACGCGCAACTGGTGCGAGCGCCCGGTGAAGGGCTCCAGCAGCACGCGCGAGGTGTTGGCGGCCTGGTCGACGGACAGCAGATGCCAGTGGGTCTGGCTGGGCCGGCCGGTGGCAGCGTCCACGATGTGCAGGGGGCGGTTGACCCAGTCCAGGGCGATGGGCAGGTCGATCAGGCCCCAGTCGCTGGCAGGCGCAGTGAGGCAGCCTTGCACCACGGCCACGTAGCGCTTGTCGACCTCGCGTTGCTCGAAGCTGCGGTTGATGCGGCGCTGCGCCTCGGCGCCGCGGGCCATCACGATGATGCCGGAGGTGTCCAGATCAAGCCGGTGCACCACGCGGGCCTCGGGAAACAGGGCCTGCACCCGGGCCGACAGGCAATCCTGCTTGTCCTCGCCCTTGCCGGGCACCGAGTGCATGCCGGCGGGCTTGTCGAAGGCCAGCACGCTGGCATCTTCGTACAGGCAGGTGATGGGGCCGGCCGGGGTGTTCAGCACGCGGGCTGCCTGGGTGTTGCCCTGGCCCAGGTACAGGGTGCTGGGCGCGACCACCACCGGGGGCACCGGCCGGGCTGCGGCCGCTTGAGCGGCGCGTTCGCGGCGGGCGGCACGGCCGGTCAGGGCTGGCCGGGGTTCAGGCGCGGGGTTGCTCCGGGCCGGTGTGGCGGGCAGAGGGACGGGCTGAGGGGCGGGGGAGTGCAGGCTGCCGTCGGCAGCACGAACGTGAAAGGTCGGCATGGGGGTTCAGGGGCGGGGCTGGTTTCAGAACGGCAACTGTTCTCAGCTCAGCAGGCGCTGCACGGTGGCGCACAGCTCTTCGACATCGTTGGGTTTGTGGATCAGGGCGCGGGCGCCTTCGGCCAGCGCGCTGCGCTCGATCTCGGCGGTCACATAGCCCGAGGCCAGGGCCACCGGCAGGTCGGGGCGGATGCCGCGCACCTCGCGCAGCAGGTCCACGCCCGAGTAGCCCGGCATGTTGTAGTCGGTCACCAGCAGGTCGCAGGCCTGCGGGTCGGCGCGCAGGGCGGCGGCTGCCTCCTGGGGATCGGTGTAGGTGCTGACGCGGTAGCCGCGGCGACGTAGCAGGCGCTCCACCAGAAACACCAGGGCGGTGTCGTCATCGACGTACATGACGCGGTGGCCTTGGCCTTCGGGGGCCGGGGCGGCTTCCTTGACCCCAGGGGCCGGGCTGGCGGGCGGGGCGCTCGGTGCCGTGGCTGCACCGCCGTGCGTCTCGTGAAATGGGTTGACGGCCTGGGCCCCGCGCAGGGCCGGAAAGTACAGCGAAAAGGTGCTGCCCTGGCCGGGTTTGCTTTGCACGTCCACCGCGCCGTCGTGGGTGCGCATCACGCCGTGCACCACGGCCAGGCCCAGGCCCGTGCCTTGTCCCACGGGCTTGGTGGTGAAGAAGGGCTCGAAGATGCGCTGCAGGGTGGCCGCGTCCATGCCCTGGCCGCTGTCATGCACGCTCAGGCACAGGTAGGGGCCGGGGGGCAGGCGCAGGCGCTCGCGCAAGCGGGCATCGGGCATCAGCGGGGTCAGCCGGATGGTCACCCGGCCCGGGCCGGGCTCCATGGCGTGGATGGCGTTGGTGCACAGGTTGAGCAGGGCCTGCTCAACCTGGGTGGCATCGGCCAGCACCCGCGGGGTGTGGGGCGCCAGGTCCAGGTGCAGGGTGATGCCCGGTGGTAGCGTGACGTGCAGCAGGCGCTCGGTTTCGTGCACCACCTCTTCCAGCGCCAGGGGGCTGCGCCGTGGCGCCTCGTTGCGGCTGAAGGTCAGGATCTGGCGCACCAGCTCACGGGCGCGGCGGCCGGCCTTGTCGATCTCGTTGAGGCTGATCAGGGCCGGCGATTCGGCAGCCAGGTCGCCCCGGGCCAGTTCGACGTTGCCCAGGATGGCGCCCAGGATGTTGTTGAAATCGTGCGCGATGCCGCCGGCCATGGTGCCCACGGCCTGCATCTTCTGCGATTCGCGCAGCTGCACCTCGAGCTCGGCCCGGTGCGCCTCGGCGCGCTTGCGGGCGGTCAGGTCGCGCGCGAACACGGTGATGGTCTCGCCTTCGGCATGGCGCTCCACCGAGACGCTGACCTCGACCGACAGCTCCTTGCCACTGGCGGTGCGGGCCGTCAGGTCGCCTAGCAAGGCCTGGCTGGCGGTCTGGGTGAAGGCCAGGGCCTCGCTGGCGTTGGGCAGAAAGCGCTCCAGCGGGCTGCCCAGGGCGTCGCTGGCGGGGCACTGGAACAGGGCCGCGGCCGTGGGGTTGAACACGGTGATGCGCTGGTCCTTGTCCACGCACACGATGGCGTCCAGCGCCGAGTTGATGATGGCCTCCAGGCGCCGTTCGCTGGCGTGCAGCTGTTCATTGCGCTCCTGCAGCGCGGCGGCGCTCTCCTGCAGGGCACGGCGCTCGGCCAGCAGCGGGCCCTGGTCGATCACGGCGCAGATGTACTGCACCAGGGGCTGCGCGCCGTCCTGGTGGGTTTCGAGCCGGCGCACGTGCAGATCGCCGGTCAGTTGGCCGCTGTCACCGATGGCGAACACCACCTCGGTGGCCTCGCCCTGGCCTTCGCTTTGCGCCTGGGCCAGGGCCTGCTGCACCTTGCCGACATGGGCCTCGCTCACAAAAGGCATCAGCGACACCAGGGGGCGGTCGGCTTCGGTGGGCTGGAAGCGCCGGTGCGCCATCGAGTTGGCCTGGGCCACGATGTCGTGCTCGTCGATCACCATCAGCGGCAGGGGCACGCTGGAGAACAGGGTCTCGAAACGCTCCGAGGCACTCTCCGCATTGGCCTGGCTGTAGCGCAGGATCTCGTTCTGGCTTTGCAGCTCGGCCACGAGCCGGCGCAGCACCTCGGCGCCGTCGGTCGGCAAGGGCCGCGCCGGGTCGGTCATATCCTGGGAGTAAAAGGCGGGAGAAGTCATGGGCGGTCGAAACTGAGGCCCAAGTGTAATGACTGGCGGCTGAGGCGGTGGAGTGCATTCATGTCTGTGGCGGCGTGAGTGCTCTATATACTTCCGATGGATCGGAGGTTTATATGTCCGCGTCACTCTTCATTCCCAGCGCAGAGGCCGCTTTCATCGCGGACCTGTCGGATCGGCAGATGCACCGGGTGGTGGATGAACGTTTGCTGCCGGACAGCGTTTTTCAACAGCGAGGCAGCACCCGCCTGTTCACCCGACTGGGGGCCGGGTTCGCCAAGTTCTATTTCGCGACCGAGGATCTGCTGATGGCAAGGGCTCGGCGGCAGGTGCTGGACGAACTCAGTGCTCGCATCGATCATTTGCCGATGAAAGACGCACTGCTGACCTTGATGCAACTGGATGCCATCAGTTGGAAGGTGGAGCGCAGTTTTGTGGAGGTCGACGTGTTGCCTTTTCTTGAGCAAGCCCTGCAGCGCGTGAAGCAGGTGGAGCAGGCTGATGCGCTGGTGGTCACGGACCCGGAGATCCTGGGGGGAACCCCGGTCTTTGCCGGAACCCGTGTACCCAGTGAGGTGGTGCTGGGCTCGCTGGCGGCGGGTATCGGGCTGGATCGACTTCAGGACTCCTACCCTTTTCTGACCGAAGCCCACATCGAATCGGCCCAGGTTTTCGCACTCGTGCACCCCAGAAGAGGTCGACCGCGCCGCCTGGCCGATCTGAGCCCCGCGCTTGAACCACGCATCATGCGGGTCGTGCGGCACGCCGCAGGCGCATGACGATACGCTTCCTGATCGACGAGTGTCTGTCGCCTGAGCTGGTTCAACGCGCTGTTCAGGCGGGGTATCCCGAGTCCAGCTGCGTGCGAGACCGCGGACTCACCGGCACCAAGGATTGGAAGCTCATAGAGCACGTGGTGGCGGGTGACTGGACGCTGGTGACGCACAACGCCATCGACTTTCGTGGAGGCGGTCCAGACCGCCTGGCAGGGGAGCACGCCAAGCAGCCCATCCATGCGGGCCTGGTGTGCCTGGGCTCAGTGCACCCCCTCGACCTCTTGCGACAGCATGCACTGTTCCAGATGGCCCTGAATCAGGTGGCCGAACTGGAAGACCTGGTCAACACGGCGCTGGAGGTCTTCGAGAACGAAGATGGCTCCGTCGACATGTTGATCTACGACATACCCGACCCGACTTGAGCCGGCGCTGGTCTGATAAAGCCCTGGGCCTCAGGCCGCGTACTCGCTCACCGGCACGCAGCAGCAGAACAGGTTGCGATCGCCCCACACGTTGTCCACCCGGCCCGCGGCGGACCCGTACCTGGTGGGTGGGGCTGCGGAGTGCCAGGTCGGTTGCTGACTGACACGCCAAGGGAATCGGACTCGCGTTGCGCTCGACACCAAGAGGCCCGCCAGATGGGGTGGCGATGCCCTTGTGGATCAAGGCAGGGTTCTCGCCGGCGGATCATCGATTTTGATACTCCCGCCTTGATTGCCTATGATCTCAGCGGTTGGCCTTTACAAAGGGTGTCCATGCGACCGTCAGTTGCGCTTGAATTGAAACGATGCGAAGTGCGGGAAGCCGTAGGCCGCTATCGCGTTGAGAACCCCCGCGTGTTCGGCTCGGTGTTGCATGGCAGTGATCAAGACAGCAGCGACCTTGATATCTTGGTCGATGCGTTGCCGGGGGTCACGTTGCTGGACTTGGGCGATTTGCAGGAAGAGCTGAAATCACTGCTCGGTGTGACCGTCGATTTGCTGACGCCGGGCGATTTGCCCTCCAAGTTTCGTGACGATGTCCTGGCTGAGGCGCAGCCGGTATGACCCGGAATCGCCTGCCTGATTGCTTGGAACACATTCAACAGGCCGCCGCTGATGCCTGCAGCTTCTTGAGGGGGATGGGCAAAGACGAATTTCAGGCCGACAAGCGCACCCAAATGGCGGTCATCATGTGTTTGATCGTCATTGGCGAAGCGGCCACCAACGTCATCGATTCGTACCCTGCGTTCACTGAGCAGCACCCGGCTGTGCCATGGCGCAGCATGCGCAATATGCGCAACCGCATGGCGCACGGCTACTTTGAAATCAACCTTGACATCGTCTGGGAGACGGTACAGGCATGGTTGCCAGCCTTGCTCGAGCAGTTGCCCGGGGTGCGCCAGGATGCCGAGGGCTGAAGAGGCCCCCGGCCCGGCGCCGCAGACGCCAGCGCGCGATGCCCTGCAGGAACAGGGCGCATCGTTTACTGAGCGTACTCGCTCACCGGCACGCAGCTGCAGAACAGGTTGCGATCACCCCACACGTTGTCCACCCGACCCACGGGGGACCAGTACTTGGTCTGGCGCAGGCTGGCCACCGGGTAGGCGGCCACCTCGCGGGAGTAGGGGTGGGTCCAGTCGGCGCCCATCAGGCTGGCGGCGGTGTGGGGGGCGTTCTTCAGCGGGTTGTCGTCCTGGGGCCAGATGCCGGCCTCGATCTGACGGATCTCTTCACGGATGGCGATCATGGCGTCGATGAAGCGGTCCAGCTCGTCGCGGGTCTCGCTCTCGGTGGGCTCGACCATCAGGGTGCCGGGCACCGGGAAGCTCAGCGTGGGGGCGTGGAAGCCGTAGTCGATCAGGCGCTTGGCCACGTCTTCGGCGGCCACGCCGGTGGCGTCCTTCAGGGGACGCAGGTCCAGGATGCACTCGTGCGCCACATGGCCGTTCTCGCTGGCGTACAGCGTGGGGTAGTGGTTCTTGAGGCGGGCGCTGATGTAGTTGGCCGACAGGATGGCGGCCTCGGTGGCCGCCTGCAGGCCCTCGGCGCCCATCATGCGGCAGTACATCCAGCTGATGGGCAGCACGGCGGCGTTGCCCAGCGGGGCAGCGCTGATGGCGCCCACGCCATTGACCGGCAGGCCCGCGGTGGCATGACCGGGCAGGAAGGGCACCAGGTCTTCGACCACGCAGACCGGGCCGACACCGGGGCCGCCACCGCCGTGCGGGATGCAGAAGGTCTTGTGCAGGTTCAGGTGGCTCACGTCGCCGCCGAATTCGCCAGGGGCGGCCACGCCGACCAGCGCGTTCATGTTGGCGCCGTCCACATAGACGCGGCCACCGTGCTGGTGCACCAGGGCGCAAAGCTCTTTGACGCTGGTCTCGAACACGCCGTGGGTGCTGGGGTAGGTGATCATCACGGCGGCCAGGCGGTCGCTGTACTGCTCGCACTTGGCGCGCAGGTCGGCCAGGTCGACGTTGCCGTTGGCGTCGCAGGCGGTCACCACCACCTGCAGGCCCACCATTTGGGCGCTGGCCGGGTTGGTGCCATGGGCCGAGGAGGGGATCAGGCAGATATTGCGGTGGCTGTCACCGCGCGAGGCGTGCCAGGCCTTGATGACCAGCAGGCCGGCGTACTCGCCCTGGCTGCCGGCATTGGGCTGCAGGCTGATGCCGGCGTAGCCGGTGGCCTGGCACAGCCACTGGCGCAGCTGCTCGTCCAGCTCTTTGTAGCCTTGCAGTTGGTCGGCCGGGGCAAAGGGGTGCAGGTTGGCAAACTCGGGCCAGGTGATGGGGATCATCTCGCTGGTGGCATTGAGCTTCATGGTGCAGCTGCCCAGCGGGATCATGCTGCGGTCCAGAGCCAGGTCCTTGTCGGCCAGGCGGCGCAGGTAGCGCAGCATGCTGGTTTCGCTGTGGTGGGTGTTGAACACCGGGTGCGTCAGGTAGGGGCTGCTGCGGCGCAGTTCGGCCGGGATCAGCGGCTCGATGCCTTTTTCGAAGGCGCCCATCGAGGGCAGGGCCTGGCCCGCCGTGGCAAAGAAGGCCCACAGGTCTTCGATGTGCTCGCGGGTGCTGGTCTCGTCGAGCGAGATGCTGAGCGTGCCGCCTGCCGACAGGCGTAGGTTCACGCCTGCGGCCAGGGCCTTGGCCAGGATGGCCTGGGCTTGTGCGCCGGCAGCGACACTCACCGTGTCAAAAGCGCCGCTGTGCTGGATCGTGTGGCCCAGCTGCTGCAGGCCGGCGGCCAGAATGGCTGTGTAGGCCGCGATGCGGCTGGCAATGCGCTTGAGGCCGGCGGGGCCGTGGTAGACGGCGTACATGCTGGCCACCACCGCAGGCAGCACCTGCGCGGTGCAGATGTTGGACGTGGCTTTTTCGCGGCGGATGTGCTGCTCGCGCGTCTGCAGGGCCAGGCGGTAGGCCGGCTGGCCGTGGCTGTCGACGCTGACACCCACCAGGCGGCCGGGCATGGAGCGCTTGAACTCATCGCGGCAGGCCATGAAGGCCGCATGCGGGCCGCCGGCGCCCATGGGCATGCCAAAGCGCTGGGTGCTGCCGATCACGATGTCGGCATCCCATTCGCCTGGAGGGGTGAGCAGGGTCAGGGCCAGCAGGTCGGCCGCCACGATGAAGGCTGCCTGCTTGGCGTGCACCGTGGCCACGTCGGCCCGGAAGTCACGCAGTTCACCAAACGTGCCGGGGTACTGCGCCACGGCGGCAAAGTAGTCGCGCTCGGCCAGGGCGGTGGTCCATTCGTCGGCTGTGTGGGCCACGATCACGTCGAAGCCCAACGGTGCGGCGCGGGTCTGGATCACCTCGATGCTCTGCGGGTGGCAGTCGCCGGCCACCACGATGGCGCTGGCCTTGGACTTGACCGAGCGCTTGGCCAGGGTCATGGCCTCGGCGGCGGCGGTGGCCTCGTCGAGCATGGAGGCATTGGCCATGGGCATGGCGGTCAGGTCGCACACCAGGGTCTGGAAGTTGACCAGCGCCTCCATGCGGCCTTGTGAGATTTCGGCCTGGTACGGCGTGTAGGCGGTGTACCAGGCGGGGTTTTCCAGGATGTTGCGCAGGATCACACCGGGCGTGTGGGTACCGTAGTAGCCCTGGCCGATGTGGCTGCGCAAAATTCTGTTCTTGGATGCCATCGCCTTCAACTCGGCCAGGGCGTCTGCTTCCGTCACGGGGGCGGGCAGGTCCATGGCCGTGCCGCGCGCAATGCTGCGCGGCACGATGCCTTCGATGAGGGCCCGGCGCGAGGCGGCGCCCACGGTGCTCAGCATGTGGGCTTCGTCTTCGGGGCCGATGCCGATGTGGCGGGCCCGGAATTCGGCCGGGTTCTCAAGTTCAGCGAGGGGAAGGGCGGATTGCATCAGCATGGGAAAACTCGGGGTGAGGCGCCTGGGCTCAGGCGTTCTTGGTGAAGTCGGAGTAGGTGGTCTCGTCCATCAGGCCATCGAGCTGGGCCGGGTTGGACAGCTTGACCTTGAAGAACCAGCCGCTGGCCAGCGGATCGCTGTTGGCCAGCGAGGGGTCGTCGCGCAAGGCTTCGTTGACTTCGACGATCTCGCCGTCCACCGGCATGTAGACGTCGGCCGCGGCCTTCACCGACTCGACCACACCGGCCACGTCGCCCGCGGCAAAGGTCTTGCCGACCTCGGGCAGGTCGACGAAGACCACGTCACCCAGCGCATCTTGCGCATGGACGGTGATGCCGACCACGGCGGCGTTGCTGTCGGCGGCGTTGATCCACTCGTGCTCTTTGGAAAATTTGACGCTCATGATTTCTCCTGAAATAGGTGTGTTGCTTGTGAGGCTGGATGCAAATCAGCCCCGGTAGTATCGGTTGGGAACGAAGGGCATGGCAGCAACTTGCATGGCCACCGGCTTGCCGCGCACGATGGCGTTCAGCCGGGTGCCCAGGGCGGCCTGGTCGGCGCGCACATAGGCCATGGCCACGGGCTGGTTGATGCTGGGGCCCAGCAGGCCGCTGCTGACCTCGCCGACGCGCTCGCCGGTCAGGGTCTGCAGCTCGGTGTGTTCGCGCACCGGCACCCGCTCCAGGGCCACCAGGCCCACGCGCTTGCGGGTCAGCACGCCGGCCGTGCCTTGCAGGTCGGCCAGTTGGGCCAGCACCTTGGCTGCGCCCGGGAAGCCGCCCTCGCGCTCGCCACCGGCACGGCGCACCTGCTGGAGGGCCCAGGTCAGGCCGGCCTCGACCGGGGTTGTGGTGGTGTCCAGGTCGTTGCCGTACAGGCACAGGCCGGCTTCCAGGCGCAGCGAATTGCGTGCGCCCAGGCCGATGGGCTTGACCTCGGGCTGGGCCAGCAGGGTGCGCGCCAGGGCCTCGGCCTGGGCCGCGGGCACCGAGATCTCGAAGCCGTCTTCACCGGTGTAGCCGCTGCGGGTCACATAGCAGTCGATGCCGGCGATGCTGAAGGCGCCACCGGTCATGAACACCAGCTGGGCCACGCCAGGGGCCAGGCGGCTCAGGGCCGTCACGGCCTGCGGGCCCTGCAGGGCCAGCAGGGCCTGCTCGGGCAGGGGGATCACCTGGCAGCGCTGGCCGATGCGGGCCTGGATGTGGGCGATGTCGGCCACCTTGCAGGCGCCGTTCACGATCACGAACAGGTCGTCGCCCCGGTTCACGAACATCAGGTCGTCCAGAATGCCGCCCTCGTCATTGAGCAGCAGGCCGTAGCGCTGCTTGCCCACGCCCAGGCCGATCACATCGACCGGCATCAGGCTTTCGAAGGCGGCGGCCGCATCGGGCCCGACCAGGCGCAACTGGCCCATGTGCGACACATCGAACAGCCCGGCGGCGCTGCGGGTGTGCAGGTGCTCGGCCATCAGGCCGGCCGGGTACTGCACCGGCATTGAGTAGCCGGCAAAAGGCACCATGCGGGCACCGAGTTCAAGGTGCAGGGCGTTCAGGGGGGTGGTCAGCAGAGCGGAATCGGTCACGGTCAAGCCTTTGGCAGAGGGGGCACGGCACGCGCAGCCACAACGGCTGCTGCGCAGGGGCCCCGGCTGTCCGCTTTACCTGAGAGATTCACCCGGCGATGCGGGCTTGCTCCTTCGGTGGGCCGCCCCATGCTCAGATGGTGCAGCCTCTCTCCAGCTGGGAAACGTCTGTTGCCAGACGGGTGTCAGTCCTTCTGCCTGAGCGTTAGGGCGATGCACCGGTCGGTGGGCTTCGCTTTCGCCTTCGGCGGCCCGATTCGGGATCGGGCTCTCTCCTGACGGGAGGCAGTATAACGTGGCCGCCCAGGCCTGGGGCCGATTATTTGAAACCGAGCGCGTGCGGCAGCCAGCTGCTCAGCGCCGGCACAAAGGTGATCAGCACCAGCACCACGCCATGGGCCCACAGAAAGGGCATCAGCTCGCGCGTCAGTTCGGACAAGGGCACCTTGGACACGTTCGAGGTCACGAACAGCAAGCCCCCCACCGGCGGCGTGATCATGCCCAGGGTCAGGTTGTAAATCACGATCATGGCGAACTGGATCGGGTCCACGCCCAGCTTCAGGGCCACCGGTGCCAGGATGGGCACCAGCACCATCACGCCGGGCAGCGGCTCGATGAAGATGCCGAACACCAGCAGGAACACGTTCACCACGATCAGGAACATCCAGGGCGACAGGTTCATGCCGATCAGCCAGTCGGCCATCAACTGGGGCAGGCCCTCGATGGTCAGCAGCCAGGCAAACGAGCCCGACAGGCCGATGATGATCAGCACCGAGGCCGTCAGCAGCGACGAATAGGCCAGGATGTTGGGCACGGCCGACCATTTCAGGGTGCGGTACACGTACTTGCCGCAGAACAGCGCATAGAACACCGCCACCACCGAGGCCTCGGTGGGCGTGAACCAGCCGGCGCGCATGCCGCCCAGGATCAGGATGGGCAGCATCAGGGCGGGCAGGGCCTTCCAGGTGTTGACCAGGATCTCCTTGAGCGGGGGCAACTGGCCGGCGCCCTTGTAGTTGCGCTTCTTCGAGACATGCCAGTTGACGATGCACATGGCCACGGCAATCAGGATGCCCGGCAGGATGCCGGCCACGAACAGGGCGCCCACCGACACGCTCTCGTCTTGCAGGGCATAGACGATCATGGTGATCGAGGGCGGGATGATGGGGCCCACGATGGCGGTCGAGGCCGTCAGGGCGGCGGCGTACGACTTGTCGTAACCGGCCTTGTCCATCATGCGGATCAGCATCGAGCCGGGGCCGGCCGCATCGGCCAGGGCCGAGCCCGAGATGCCCGAGAAGAAGGTGAGCGACACCACGTTGGTGTAGCCCAGGCCGCCGCGCTTGTGGCCCACGAACTGGCCGGCAAACTTGAGCAGCACCTCGGTCAGGGAGCCGCCGCTCATCAGTTCGGCGGCCAGGATGAAGAAGGGCACGGCCATCAGTGGAAAGCTGTCGACGCCGGTGAAGGTTTCCTTCAGCAGCACCAGCAGGGGGTAGCTGTCGGTCAGCACCAGGGCCGTGGCGGTGGCCAGGCCCAGGGCAAAGGCCACGGGCACACCGATGGCCAGGTACACGCAGGCCGCGATGATGAGAACAAGACTGGGGTTCATGGGAAAGGCCTTGCGGGGTCAGATGGAAGCGCTGGCCGTGGCATCGAACTGCGCATCGGTGGCGAACTTGCGGTCGGTGATGTAGTGGCGCAGCACCAGCAGGAAGTGGATGCACAGCAGCAGCCCACCGACGGGAATGGCCATGTAGATGTAGCCGAAGGGGATCTGGGTGGCCGCCGTCATCTGGAACATGGCGCGCTGGGTGTATTGCCAGCCGATCCAGGTCATCATCACGAAGAAAGCCATCAGCAGGAGGGCCACCAGCACGCGGATGGCCTGGCCCACCGGGCGAGGGAAGGCGTCCTGCAGGTTCTCGACCGCGATGTGGCCGCCGTAGCGCATCACCATGCCCGAGCCGATGAAGGTCAGCCAGATCATCATGTGGCGGGCCACCTCTTCGGCCCATTCGATCGAGGCATTCGTCAGGTAGCGCAGGGCCACGTTGGCAAAGATGATGACCGACATGGCCGCCAGCAGCACGATCAGGGCCCAGCGGTTGGTGGCCACAAAGTAGCGTTCAAAGGTGTTCATGGGGATTCAGCGCGGTGCGCCCGGGGCGGGAGGGGGCGCGCCGCCACAGCGGCGGCGCGGGGGCCGGCCCGGCAGCCGCAAGGGGCACCGGGCCGGCAGGGCGGCGCTCAGCGCACGTCCTGGATCTTCTTGATGTTGTCGGCGCCAAATTCCTTGGCGTAGCTCACGTAGGCGGGCTTGAGGGCGTCGCGGAAGGCCGCGCTGTCGACCTTGCGGGTCACGGTCATGCCGTCCTTTTCCAACTGGGCAATGCCGTTGTTCTCGTCATCGTTGACCTTCTTGCGCTGGGCCACGGCGCCTTTCTTGGCCGCTTCCTGGAACACCTTCTTGTCGGCGTCGCTGAGCTTGCTCCAGACACGCTGGGACACCAGCAGCAGGGCGGGCGAGTACACGTGGCCGGTCAGCGACAGGTGCTTTTGCACCTGGGAGAACTTGGACGACAGGATCACCGGGATCGGGTTTTCCTGGCCGTCGACCGTGCCTTGCTGCAGGGCGCCGAAGAGTTCGGGGAAGGCCATGGGTGTGGGCAGGATGCCGAAGGTCTTGTAACCCTCCATGTGCACCTTGTTCTCCATGGTGCGCATCTTCAGGCCGGCGGCATCGCTGGGCTTGACGATGTCGCGCTTGTTGTTGGTCATGTGGCGGAAGCCGTTTTCCGTCCAGGCCAGGGCGATCAGGCCCTTGGAGGGGAATTTGCTCAGCAGGTCCTGACCGATCGGGCCGTCCATCACCTTGCGGGCGTGGTCGTAGTCGCGGAACAGGAAGGGGATGTCGACGATCTTCACCTCGGGCACAAAGTTGCCCACCGGGCCGGTCGAGGTGTTGACCAGGTCCTGGGTGCCCAGTTGCACGGCCTCGATCATCTCGCGCTCGCCGCCCAGGGCGGAGCTGGGGAACTGCTGGCACTTGTAACGGCCTTGGGTGCCTTTTTCGATCTCGTCGCAGAACACCGTGGAGCCGACACCGTAATGAGAGTCCTTGGTGGTGGCATAGCCGATCTTCAGCGTGGTGGTCTGTGCGAAGGCGGCGCCTGTGAGGCCGGCGGCCAGCATCATGGACAGGGCGGTGCGTGAAAGGGTCATCTTGTCTCCTTGCTTGTGCTTGTTTCGGTTGCGAGTCAAAGTAAATTTGTCATACAACTTTTTCATTATGCGGGGCAGGGACGAACGGCTGAATCCGGGTTTTCGCTAGCTTTGGCGGTGCGGCAACGCGGGCCGGTCATTCAGGTGACTGCGGACATGAAAAAGCGCCCACGAGGGGCGCTTGAACAGAGGCTGCCGGCGGTGTTACATGCCCGAGTAGTTCGGGCCGCCGCCGCCTTCGGGGGTCACCCAGACGATGTTCTGGGTCGGGTCCTTGATGTCGCAGGTCTTGCAGTGCACGCAGTTCTGGGCGTTGATCTGCAGGCGGTCGCTGTTGTCGTCGTTCTTGACGAACTCGTACACGCCGGCCGGGCAGTAGCGGGCCTCGGGGCCTGCGTACTTGGCCAGGTTCACGTTCACCGGCACCGAGGCGTCTTTCAGCGTCAGGTGGGCCGGCTGGTTTTCGGCATGGTTGGTGTTGCTGATGAACACGCTGGACAGGCGGTCGAACGTCAGCTTGCCATCGGGCTTGGGGTAGTTGATCGGCTGGCACTCGGCGGCCGGCTTCAGGTAGGCGTGGTCGGGCTTGTTGCGGCGCAGAGTCCAGGGGATGTGGCCGCGCAGCACGAACTGCTCGAAACCGTTCATCAGGGTTGCCGTGGTCAGACCGTACTTGAACCAGTTCTTGAAGTTGCGGTCCTTGTTCAGTTCGGTGTGCAGCCAGCTGCGCTCGAAGGCCTCGGGGTAGGCCGCCAGTTCATCGTGCTGGCGCCCGGCGACCACCGCGTCATAGGCGGCCTCGGCGGCCAACATGCCGGTCTTGATGGCAGCGTGGCTGCCCTTGATGCGGCCGACGTTGAGGTAGCCTGCATTGCAGCCGACCAGAGCGCCGCCTGGGAACACCGTCTTCGGCAGGGCGTTGATACCGCTGGCATTGATGGCGCGCGCGCCATAGGACAGGCGCTTGGCGGTGATTTCACCCTTGTCGTTTTCAAAGTAGTAGCGAACGTTCGGATGGGTCTTCCAGCGTTGCAGCTCTTCGAAGGGGCTGAGATAGGGGTTGGCGTAACCCAGGCCAGTGACAAAGCCGAGTGCAACCTTGTTGCCTTCCAGGTGGTACAGGAAGGCGCCGCCGTAGGTGTCGGACTCCATGGGCCAGCCGGCGGTGTGCATCACAAAGCCCGGCTTGTGGCGGGCCGGGTCGATCTCCCACAGCTCCTTGATGCCGATGCCGAAGCTCTGCGGGTCACGGCCTTCGTCGAGCTTGAAGCGCGCGATCAGCTGTTTGCCCAGGTGGCCGCGCGCGCCCTCGGCGAACACGGTGTACTTGGCATGCAGTTCCATGCCCAGCTGGAAGTCGCCCGTGGGCTCGCCTTCCTTGTTGATGCCCATGTTGCCCGTGGCCACGCCTTTGACCGAGCCGTCCTCGTTGTAGAGCACCTCTGCCGCACTGAAGCCGGGGAAAATTTCCACGCCCAGGGCTTCGGCCTGCTCACCCAGCCACTTGGTGACGGCGCCCAGGCTGACGATGTAGTTGCCATGGTTGTGGGCAAAAGGAGGCAACAGGAAGTTGGGCACGCGAAAACCCGACTTCTCGCCGAGGAAAACATAGGCATCGTCGGTCACCGGCTGGTTCAGCGGGGCGCCGTCGGCCTTCCAGTTGGGCAGCAGCTCGGTCAGGGCCTTGGGGTCCATGATGGCGCCCGACAGGATGTGCGCGCCGGGTTCGGAGCCTTTTTCCAGCACCACCACCGACACGTCCGTGCCTTTTTCGGCGGCCAGTTGCTTGAGCCGGATCGCGGTGGCCAGGCCGCCCGGGCCGCCCCCCACGACGACGACGTCGTATTCCATGGCCTCTCGCGGGCCGTATTGGGACAGGATTTCTTCGTTGGTCATGGGGCGTCTCGCTGGATAATGATTTGGGTTCGGTGACTCAGTTGTAACCGGCTGCGCGGCATTTTATTCGCAGCAGGGTTGAATTAGAACGGTCGTTCGTTTTTTTGTCCTTGTGGAGACACTGTAAATGGCTTTCAGCATCGATTTGTCGGGCCGCGTGGCCTTTGTCACCGGCGCCTCCAGTGGGCTCGGTGCCCAGTTTGCCCGCACGCTGGCCCGTGCCGGCGCCGCCGTGGTGCTGGCCAGCCGCCGGGTCGAGAAGCTCAAGGAGCTGCGCGCCCACATCGAGGGCGAGGGCGGCTGCGCCCATGTGCTGCCCCTGGACGTGACCGATCTGGACAGCATCCGCGCCGCGGTGGCGCACGCCGAGACCGAGGTGGGGTCCATCGACATCCTGGTCAACAACTCGGGCGTCAGCACCACCCAGCGCATCCAGGACGTGGGCGAAGACGACTTCGACTTCATCTTCGACACCAACGTCAAGGGCTCCTTCTTCGTGGCGCAAGAGGTGGGCAAGCGCATGCTGGCGCGTGCCCGCGGCGCCGCGCCCGGCACCTACACCGGTGGGCGCATCATCAACATCGCCTCGATGGCGGGCCTGAAGGTGCTGCCCCAGATCGGCGCCTACTGCATGAGCAAGGCCGCCGTGGTGCAGATGACCAAGGCCATGGCCCTGGAGTGGGGCCGTTTCGGCATCAATGTGAACGCCATTTGCCCCGGCTACATCGACACCGAGATCAACCACCACCACTGGCAGACCGAACAGGGGCAGAAGCTGGTCAACATGCTGCCGCGCAAGCGCGTGGGCAAGCCCGAAGACCTGGACGCCCTGCTGGTGATGCTGGCCAGCGATCAAAGCCATTTCGTCAACGGCGCGATCATCGCGGCCGACGACGGCTTTGCCGTCTGAGGGGCGGCGCTGTGCGGATCGAGATTCCCGAGCGCAAGCGCCTGGTCCATGAGATGCGCATCCCCATCCGATGGGGCGACATGGACGCCATGGGCCACGTCAACAACACCAGCTATTTCCGCTACCTCGAAACCCTGCGCATCGACTGGATGCAGGCCATTGGCTGCCCGCCCGCGCCGCAGGGCGAGGGCCCGGTGATCGTCAACGCCTTCTGCAACTTCTACCGCCAGTTGGAATACCCGGGCGAGGTGCTGGCGCGCATGTACGTGAGCGACCCGGCCCGCACCACCTTCGAGACCTGGGCCACGCTGGCGCGGGTGGACCAGCCCGACGTGGTCTGTGCGGCCGGCGGGGCCACCACGATCTGGGTGGATTTCCCGAAGCAGAAAGCGGTGCCTCTGCCCGACTGGATGCGCGCCCACGTGGCCGACTGAGCCTGGCCGGGGGTAGCCTGAGGCCGCAGAGGCCTCAGCCCTTGGCCTTGGGCACGCGGCCCATCAGGTAGAACTCCGGGTTGGGCAACATGCCGCTGAAGCTGGCAATGCGGTTGGACATGCCGAAAAACGCGGTGATGGCCGCGATGTCCCAGATGTCTTCGTCGGAGAAGCCCTGGGCATGCAGGGGCGGGAAGTCGGCCTCGTCCACCTCGTGCGAGCGTTCGCAGACCTTCATCGCGAAGTCGAGCATGGCGCGCTGGCGCGGGCTGATCTCGGCCTTGCGGTAGTTGATGGCGACCTGATCGGCCACCAGCGGCTTTTTTTCGTAGATGCGCAGCAGCGCGCCATGGGCCACCACGCAATACAGGCACTGGTTGGCCGCACTGGTGGCGGTGACGATCATTTCCCGATCGCCCTTGGTCAGCGACCCTTCTTCCTTGAGCATCAAGGCATCGTGGTAGGCAAAAAAGGCCCGCCATTCGGCCGGGCGGCGCGCCAATGTCAGAAAAACCTGTGGCACAAACCCGGCTTTGTCCTGCACGGCCAGAATTTTTTCCCGAATATCGTCAGGGACATTGTTCAACTCTGGCGGCTCATAGCGTGAACGGTTCATTTCGGTCTCCATAGTGCTTGTGCTTGCCATCATAGGGTTGCGAGGTGAGGGGCATTGGAACGCAAAAGCTTGGTTTCGAAAAAGCTATTGAAACTTTAGAAGTAATTGTTTTTACTTATTTTGAGGGCTTTTTTAACATGGCTTCACCGCGTTCTCCTTCATCCTCAAGGACCCCATCATGAGCCAGCCCATCCTGACCACCGCCTCCGGCAGCGGGATTTTGGACCCGAATCACAGCCTCAGTGCAGGCCGCCCGCTTTCAGCTTCGGCGCAGGGTGTTTTGACCTGCAACATGGTTGACGTGCCGCGAGGGACCCAGGTGCGCCGTGTGACGCACGACAGCCGGGCCGGCTACGGCGCCGAGTTGACCCGCAAGCTCGGTCTCGGGGGCCCCATGGGCGCCCGCATGTGGATCGGTCTGATCCTCAACGTCGGTGGCCTGGCCGTGGTGTTGCAGAGCCTGGCCCGGCACGGGGTGGGCGCATGAGGGCCGGCAAGAACCAGCCGGGCGGCCGCCTGCGGCCTTGGCGAGAGGAGTTCTGGCAGGCCTTGCAAGGCTGGGCCGCCTCCGTGGGGCAGGGCACCGCCGCCTGAGGGCTGGCACGGACGGGGCCGGCTGCCGGCGCGGCTCACCCCTGGGCCGTTTTTTTTGAGGACCCGGGTTGCGCAACGGCCCGGACCGCGGCCACCCCGTTTCGGGGTGGCCTTTTTACGTCGGCTCAGCGTGCGCCCAGGTAGTCCAGCTTGCCCAGGGGCACGCCCTGGTGGCGCAGCAGGTCATAGGCCGTGGTCACGTGGAAGAAGAAGTTGGGCAGGGCAAAGCTCAGCAGGTAGTCGATGCCGGTGAAGTGCCGGTCGCCGCTGCGCAACTTCAGCACCACCTCACGCGCCTCCGAGCCATCGATCTGCGCCGGGGCGAGGGTCTTCAGGTAGTCAAGGGTCTTGGCGATGCGCGCCTGCAACTCAGCCAGGGTGACTTCGGTGTCCGGGAAGGCTGGGGCCTCTACGCCGGCCAGGCGGGCGGCACAGCCTTTGGCGGTGTCGGCCGCGATGAAGACCTGGCTGGTCAGGGGCAGCATGTCGGGTGCCAGGCGCAACTGCCCGTAGGTGGCGGGGTCGGTGCCCTGGGCGGCCGCATGGGCGGCCGCTTTTTCAAGAATGCTGGACAGGGCGCTCAACTGGCGCACAAAAACGGGCACGCTGGCCTGGTACATCGAAATGCTCATGGGGGACTTTCTTGGGGTGATGCTTGAGAGCCGCCATGATCCGCCAAATATCGGCATCGTGCTGGCCAGCCGACCGTCACCCCGCCAGCAGCCGGTGCACCAGGTCGGCGGTGGTGTTGGCCTTGTACTTGCGCATCAGGCGGGCGCGGTAGATCTCGACGGTGCGGTGGCTGATGGCCAGCGAGCGCCCGATCTCCTTGGACGTCAAGCCGTTCATCAAATGGGCGGCCACCTCCCGTTCGCGGGCCGTCAGCTCGGCCTTGACCGGGCGGCGTGAGCTCAGGTCTTCAAAGGTCCAGATGCCGGCCTCATGCGGGTTGTCGCGGTTCAGCGCCCGGCCCGTCACGTGGCACCAGAAGGTCTCTCCCTTGAAACGGCCGTCCACCCGCTTCATGACCCGGTCGTCCGAGTAATGGCCATGGGCATTCAGGATGGGCGCGATGCGTTCACCGGTGCGTTCGTATTCGTCGGCGCTCGGGTACAGCACCTTGAACGACTGGCCCACCAACTGGTCGCGTGTGGTGCCGAACATCTCGCACACATGCAGGTTGCAGTCCACGATGGCGCGGTGGCGCGACAGCACCAGGCCGACGGGGGCGAGGTCGAATGCCAGGCGGTAGTCCAGTGGAATCAAGGGGGTTGTCCTACAGGGTCTTGCTTACGAGCTTCTACGTATTCAAATAGGTAGTATCTTCAGCGATTCTAAGTTCCACCTGCACGCATCTTCAGGAGACATTTGTGAACAAACTTTTTCCCTCCGCCACCGAAGCGCTCAAGGGCGTGGTCAGTGACGGGCAATTGCTGGCTGTCGGCGGCTTCGGCCTCTGCGGCATTCCCGAGGCCCTGATCGACGCCTTGCGCGACACCGGCGCCAAGAACCTCACGGTGATTTCGAACAACGCCGGGGTTGACGGTTTCGGCCTGGGCAAGCTGCTCGAAACCCGCCAGATCAAGAAGATGATCTCCAGCTATGTGGGTGAAAACAAGGAGTTCGAACGCCAGTACCTGGCGGGCGAGCTGGAGCTGGAATTCACCCCCCAGGGCACGCTGGCCGAAAAGCTGCGCGCGGGCGGCGCCGGCATCCCGGCCTTCTTCACCAAGACCGGCGTGGGCACGGTGGTGGCCGACGGCAAGGAGCTGCGTGATTTCGACGGCGAAACCTATGTGATGGAACGCTCGCTGGTGCCCGACGTGGCCCTGGTGAAGGCCGATGTGGCCGACAAGGCCGGCAACCTGCGTTTCCGCTACACCGCGCGCAACTTCAACCCTGCCGTGGCCATGGCCGGCAAGCTGTGCATCGTCGAGGTCGAGAAGATCGTCGAAGTGGGCGAGATCGCGCCCGACGACGTGCACCTGCCTGGCATCTATGTGCACCGCCTGGTGCTCAACGCCCAGCCCGAGAAGCGCATCGAGAAACGCACCATCACCGAAAAGGCAGGAGTCTGAACATGCCCTGGAATCAAGACCAAATGGCGGCCCGTGCCGCACACGAACTGGAAGACGGCTTCTACGTCAACCTGGGCATCGGCATCCCCACCCTGGTGGCCAACCACGTGCCTTCGACCATCGAGGTGTGGCTGCAGTCCGAGAACGGCATGCTGGGCATCGGCCCTTTCCCGACCGAGGACGAGGTCGACGCCGACCTGATCAACGCCGGCAAGCAGACCGTCACCACCATCAAGGGCTCGTCCATCTTCGGCAGCCATGACAGCTTTGCCATGATCCGTGGCGGCAAGATCAACCTGTCCATCCTGGGCGCCATGCAGGTCAGCGAAAAAGGCGATCTGGCCAACTGGATGATCCCGGGCAAGATGGTCAAGGGCATGGGCGGTGCGATGGATCTGGTGGCCGGCGTCAAGCGCGTGATCGTGCTGATGGAACACGTGGCCAAGAAGAAAGACGGCACCGAAGACCTGAAGATCCTGCCGCAATGCACTCTGCCGCTGACCGGCGTGGGTGTGGTGGACCGCATCATCACCGACCTGGCCGTGATGGATGTCACCCCTGAAGGCCTCAAGGTGGTGGAGCTGGCCCCGGGCGTGACCCGCGAGTTCCTGCAATCCAAGACCGGCGTCACGCTGATCTGATCAGCCGACCGAGCCCCTCACCGCCCCGAGTCTCTCGAGCGGCGGTTTTTCAGAAGACGAGCCTGGCCTCGTCTTTTTTTTCGTGATCCACAGACCTTGCCCAGGCTCAGATGGGCAGAATCGGGCGCATGGAACATGAGCACAAGACGGCCTTCGAACCCGTGCATGCCCCGCCTGGCCCGGGCCCGGTCGTGCTGGTGCTGGCGTCCGGGCGCGGCGAACGGTTTCGTGCCTCGGGTGGCCTGACCCACAAGCTGCAGGCCGACCTGGGGGGGCGCCCCGTGCTGCAGCGCACCCTGGACGCGGTGCGTGCCAGCGGCCTGGCCTGGCATCTGGAGGATCGGGGCCACCCGGGCATGGGTGACAGCATTGCGGCGGCCGTGCGGGCCACCGCCCAGGCCCCGGGCTGGCTGATCCTGCCCGGGGACCTGCCGCTGGTGCAGCCCGAGAGCCTGCAGCGGGTGGCCGAGGCGCTGTCGCGCTGGTCGGTCGTGCTGCCGCGCCATGCCGGTGAAAAGGGGCATCCGGTGGGGTTTGCCGCCGTCTGCCGCGAAGGCTTGCTGGCCCTGTCGGGCGATGTGGGCGCGGCCTCGGTGCTGCGCCAGTGGCAGGGGCTGGGTCAGGCGCTCATGCTGGACCTGGACGACGCCGGCATCGTGACCGACATCGACACCCTGGACGACCTGGCCCGTGCGGCTCGCGCGGTCCGTGCGTCCCACCCGTGGCCTTGATCAGCCCGCGCCGTGGGGGGCCAGCCGCAACAGGCGGGCCAGGCTGCGGTCGTGGATGCCCAGTTTCAGCAGGCCTTCGTGGGTCTGGCGCACGTAGTCGAGGGTGGTGCCGAACTTGCCGCACGACTGGCTGAAGATGCGTTGGTAATCGGCTTCGCTGAGCTGGCCTGTGTGGCTGGGGCTGCGCCGTGACAGCGTGAAGGCCAGCGCCGACACCGGGCCCTGCGGGGTGTGGCAGCGCAGCCAGCGCGGGTCGTACACCCCGGTCATCATCTCGCGGTGCCACAGGCGCACCAGGGCCGATTCGGCCTCGTGGCGCGGGATGCGGAACACGGCACCCTGGCAGCTCCCGCCCGACAACATGCCGAACACCAGACCCGGGCACTCCGGGGTGCCCCGGTTGATGCGGCTCCACATCTTGAGGGCGCGGTGCCAGCCATGCACGCGCGCCGGGCGCTGCTCGTCAAACGCAAATTCGGGGCGCCAGATCAGCGATCCGTAGGCAAAAACCCACAAGTCGTGCTGCCCGCCCCACTGGCGTCGGGTGTGTTCCAACATGGGGCCGGGGTCGCGCAAGGCCGTCATGCCTGCTGGGGTGAATTCACTCATGGGTGCTTCGAATTCCGGGGCGCTGGGGTCAGGGTGGAGTGGGTATTTTGCGCCAGCGCACCGGGCCGACGCGATCGCCTGTGGTTTTCAGAATGATTCCACCTGCATTCCCATCGAATCGAACGTCAGAAAAGCCGCGGATTTGCCGCCCGCGACAGGGTTTCGTCAGATTGTTCGTTTCAATATGATATTTTCAGCCATCCATCTCACAAAGGGTTCCATGCAGACTTGGAGCAATGAAGCGCTGGACGCTCTGCGGTACGCAGGCGATCCCTTGGCCGATGCCACGGTGGCCCGGCTGATGCACGATTGGGTTCGGCCCCAGGCCGGTCACAGCCTGGAGCAGTTGCAGCAGCTCAACCAGGCGCCGCTGGAACGCCTCAATGCGGCCACCCGCCTGCTGCACCAGATGCCGGTCAATGGCGGCCTGGCCGACTGGCGGCCCCAGCCGCCTCCGGCCCACCCTGATCTGGCAGGCATCCTGATCGACTACGTGCACCAGGCCCTGCAGGGCTACGCCTGGGAGACCGACCCACAGGTCGACCAGGCCGAAAAGGTGTTTGCCGAGCTGGGCGTGCTGTCGTGCCTGATTCAATTCTGTGCCAGCCTGCCCGAGTGCTATGTGGTGCCCGACCTGTCCGATGTTCTGCATGTGGCCGGCCAACTGGAGCAGCACACCGATCACCGCATCCGCGCCACCGCCGCCATGATCTTTCCGGTCATGCTGCCTGGTGGACTGACCTCGGCCAGCGGGCGTGGGGTGGGTCAGGTCCTCAAGGTGCGCCTGATCCATGCCACCATCCGCCACCTGATCCTGCGCGGCGAACCTCAAGTGGTGCTGGAGTCGGTGCGGCGGGCCGCCGGCACGCCGCAGGGCATGGTGCCGCCGCTGTCTTCTGCCACGCCGGTGCAGGGGCTGCAAGCCAGCTTGCTGTCTCATGGGTGGGATCTGCACCAGCACGGCATGCCCTGCAACCAGGAGGAGCTGGGCTACACCTTGCTGACCTTCAGCTTCGTTTTTCTGCGCAGCTTGCGTCGCCTGGGGCTTGGTTTGCAGCCCGAGCAGGAGACGGCTTACCTGCATTGCTGGAACCGGGCCGCCCGCCTGCTGGGCGTGAGCGAGGCCATGCTGGCCAGCGACTACGGCAGCGCGGCCCAGCTGTTCGCCCTGATCCAGCAACGTGCGCGGGCGGGCCGGCCCATGCCGGACGTGCGCCCATTGCTGGGCCAAGCGCTGGTGGCCAACCTGGAAAGCGTTGTTCCCTTGCGCGTGCTCAAGCCTGTGGGGCCTTTGATGATCCATCATCTGTGTGGTCAGGAAGTGGCGGACGAGATTGGTGTGCGCACGCCTGCCGGCGGCTTGAGCGTGTTCCTCTTCAACGCGGGCATGGCTTTGACGCGGGGGCTGGATGCGCTGGTGCGCGTGTTCGTGCCTGGGTTTTCGCTGGCGCGCTTCTTCACCCGTTTGATCGGGCAGCAGTATGTCTGGGCGTTCCTCCTCAGTCAGACGCGGCCTCTGGTGTTGCCCACCGAATTGTTGGGCGAAGTCCATGCCACGCTGCACACCTGGTCGGTCGACCCCAAGGCCCCGCGCTGGCTCAATGCGATTGAGCGTTATGTCCATGGCCCCAGGTTGACCAGCCCGCCCGGTGCCCCCCAGCCATGACCTGCCCACTGTCCCGGCTGTTTGTTTTTTCGCTGTCGCCGCGCCCTTGAGACGGGCTGTGCTGCGACCACCAGGAGTTCGTTAGATGTTGTGCATTGCCTGTCACGGCGTGTTGGCCGATGGAGACCCGCAGTGCTCGAACTGTGGACAGGATCAGCGCATGCGCTGTTCAGCCTGTGGCACCCCGGCCGCTGCCGCCCATCGATTCTGTGCTTCGTGCGGTGCACGCCTGAGCTTCCACCTGCAAGGGCGCTCCGCCGGCGAGTTGAATGACGCGGCCGAGAAACGCCACCTGACCGTGCTGTTCTGTGACCTGGTGGATTCGACGGCCTTGTCCGGTGTGGTGGACGCCGAAGACCTGCGAGAGATCATCCAGGCCTACCAGGCGATCGCGGCCGACATCATCCGCCAGTACGACGGCTACATCGCCCAGTACCTGGGCGATGGCCTGCTGGTCTATTTCGGCTACCCGCGGGCGCATGAGGATTCGCCAGCGCGCGCGCTGCGCGCGGCCGAGGGCATCATCTCTGCGTTGCCGCGCCTGAGCGCTCGCTTGCGCCATATCACCACGCTGGACCTGCAGGTGCGCATCGGCATTCACACCGGCATGGTGGTGGTGGGCCAGGTGGGGGAAGGGGCGCGCCACGAGCGCCTGGCCATCGGCGAAACCCCCAACATTGCGGCCCGTCTGCAGGCTGTCGCACAAGGCAATGAGGTGGTGGTGTCGGGCACGACCCGTCAGGCCATCCGTGATGCGCTGCCCTGGCAAGCGCTGGGAGAGCTCAGTTTGCGCGGCGTGGCACACCCTGTCGAGGCCTGGCGCCTGTGCGGGGTTGGCGAATCCGGGGCGCAGGTCGGCCCCAGCCATGCCAGGCGCCAGATTGGGCGCGACGACGAATTGACCCAACTTGAGCACGATTGGCAGCACGCCCTTCTGGGCCAGCCCCGCGTGGTCCTCATCGAGGGTGAGCCCGGGATCGGCAAGTCGCATCTGCTGGCCCAGTTGAGGCAGAAGGCACGAGGCGACGGCGCCCTGTCCATGGTGTTGCGCTGCTCGCCCTACCACGCCGCCAGCGAATGGTTTCCTGTGATCGAAGGCATGGAACGTCTGGCCCAGTTCGAGGCCCAGGACGCTCCCCATGAGCGCTATCGCAAGTTGCTGAAATCCCTGCCACCCGGCATGAGCGACCATGAGCAGGACGTTCAACTTCTGGCGCGCCTGCTGCGTGCGGCGCCCGAGGAGCCGATGCCGGCCTTGAACTTGGCCCCGGCGCTGGCTAAAAAGCGCACCGAAGCCGCCTTGCTGCGCTGGCTGAACCTGGTGGTGCAGCAACATCCTTTGATGCTGGCGGTCGAGGACCTGCATTGGGCTGACCCCTCCACCCTGGCCCTCGCCGTGTCCCTGGCCGAGCAGATGGCCTCGCAGCGCCTGCTGCTGGTGCTGACCCAGCGTTGCGGCGACAGCGCACGCTGGGCTCCCACGGCGAGCACCCGACACTTGCTGCTGGATCGCCTGCCCAGCGAGGCGGCCGAGGCCTTGTTGCTGCACTGCATGGGGGGCAAGCGTCTGCCCGCCGTGGTGGTGCGCCGCATCATCGAAAACACCGATGAGGTTCCCCTGTTCATTGAAGAGTTCACCCGCACCGTGCTGGAGTCCGATGTGCTGCAGGAAACCCCGGGGGGCTTCGAGTTGCGCGTGGCCTTGCCGGTGGCGCTGATCCCGGACAACCTGCGCGATTCGCTGGCCGCGCGTCTGGACCGGCTGGATGCCGGGCGCGCCGTGGCGCGGCGGGCGTCCGTGATTGGGCGGCGTTTCCAGCGCGGCCTGTTGGCCGCCTTGTGCGGCGCCGACGAGGCGCTGGTGCAGCAGGGCCTGCAGGAGCTGCTCGCCGCGGGCCTGTTGTTCGCGCTGGAAGGCAGCGACCAGGATTTTGAATTCAAGCATGCGCTGGTGCAGGCCGCGGCCTACGACTCGATGCTGCGGCGAGATCGGCTCATGCTGCATGGCTTGCTGGCCGGTGAGCTGGTGCGGCGCGACCCCGGCCTGATGCAGCGTCAGCCCGAACTGCTGGCCCACCACCACAGCGAAGCCCATCAATGGTCCAAGGCTGTGCAACTGTGGCTGCGCGCGGGCCAGATGGCCCTGGCCCGCTCGGCCAACCACGAGGCCGTGCTGCACCTGCGCGCGGGTTTGGCACTGGTCAGCCACCTCACGCCTGAGGAGGGGGCGCAGCTTGAACTCAGTCTGCTCGGCACCCTGGCGCCGGCCATCAAGGTGACGCGCGGCTTCACAGCGCCCGAGCTGGAGACCCTGTACGCCCGGGTGGAAGCCCTGTGCCAGGTCATGCCGGACCGGCCCGAAATCTTTGTGGCCCTGAATGGCGTCTGGGGCTACCGCCAGGTCAAGGGGCAGCAGGCGGGTCTGGTGCAACTGGCCGAGCAGAACCTGGCCTTTGTGCGGCGTGCGGGGGCGCCCACCATGCTGGCGCAGGCCACGTTCTCGGTCGGCGTGTCCTTGCTGTGGACTGGCGACTTCCGCCGCGCCAACGAGACCTTTTTGCGCGCGGTTGAGGTCTACGACCCCGTGCGCGATGCCGAGACTTGCCGCATCTACGGCTCAGATCCGCGCGTGGCCGCCGAGTGCTACCGCTCGTATGCGCTGTGGGCGCTGGGCCTGACAGACCAGGCCCAGGCCGCCATCGAGCGCGCCGGGCGCTGGTCCAGTGCGCTGAACCACCCCTTCAGCCAGGCCTGGGCGCTGGCTTTCCGCAGCGCCTACAACGTGATGGTGCATGAGCCCGAGCGTCTGCTCGAAGAGATCGATCAGCACATTGCCTACTGCCGCGAGGTGGGCCATGTGTTCTGGCTGGCCACCACCACGGCCAGCCGGGGCTGGGCCCTGGCCATGAGCGGACGTCTGCCCGAAGGCATCGAGGCCTTGCGCGCGGCGCTCGCCTTTCAGGGCTCGATCGGCGTGGGCGTGATCCAGCCGCAGTGGCGTTGCAAGCTGGCCGAGGCCCTGATGCTGAATGGTCAGTACCAGGATGCCTCGGATGAGATCGAGGCGGCACTGCTGGCTTGCGAGGCCAATGAAGACTTCTTCTGCCGCATCGAGATCCTGCGTGTGCGTGGCGAGATCGAATTGCGCCGCCACCCTCTTGAGCCCGAACTGGGCCTGGATCATCTGCGGTCGGGCCTGGAACTGGCCCAGCGCCTGCACCAGTTGCCCTGGGGCCTGCGCATCGCCACCCAACTGTGGCGGGTGGCCCAGGCGGGCGGGCCGCCAGCGCCCTGGCTGCCCGAGTTGCTGGCCCAGGTCACCGAAGGTCAGGACACCTGGGTGGTGCGCGAGGCGCGCGCGGCGTTGGCCGCCAGCGCCTGCCCGCTCAGCACAGATCCTGCCCCGTGACGCCGTCGTAGAGCGGCCGGCCCAGCACCGCGTTGCCGGCCTGCAGCCCGGCCATGGCGGCAGCTTCCACGCAGCCGGCATTGAAGCCGTTGTCGATCCAGTCGCCCGTGATCACCAGGTTGTCAAAGCCGGTCTCATTGGCCTTGATGCGCGCCGAGGCGCTGCCGGCCACCGACATCACATAGCGCTCCGAGGGGTCGACGTTGGCGCGCTGGTAGACCTCGACCACGGTATCGGCGGGCAGGGCGCCCGCGCCGTCCACGGCCTCGGGCCACAGCAGGCGCACATGCTCGCGGGTCAAGGTGGCCGTGGCGGCCTTGACCTTGTCCAGGGCCCGGTAGGGTGTGGCTGCGTCTTGCGGGTCCAGCGGCGGTTCGTCCAGAGCGCCGCAGAAATAGGCCACGTTGCGCGGCGCCTGGCCTTCGGGCCAGACCTCCATCGGTAACAGATGGCTCATGTCGGCCCAACTGTCCAGCGGCTCAAGGAAGGAGTCGACGATGGGCGCTGGGGCCGTCCAGCCCAGTTCGGGCAGGCTGGGCCGCAGCCAGAACTGCACGCCCTGGGTGCACACCGTCTTGACCCGGTCGACCATGGTCTGCCAGCGCGGCTCGGCCCGGCACAGCTCCTTGCACAGCAGGGGCACGCTGCCCAGCGAGATGCCGAACACCACGGTGTCGAAATCGCGCCCGCGCTGCAGCTCGAACTCGGCCGCGTTGTCCCAGCGGAACCACAGCGACTCCAGGTCCAGGCCCTGCTCGGCCACCGCCTGGCGCAAGGCCTCACCCTGGCTCAGCTGGCTGTAGTCGGGCTCGGCTGGCCAGCAGTCCAGGCCTTTCACGTTCACCAAGGGCTGGTAGGGGCCGGCGGTGTCGACCTGGCGCACCATGGCGATGCGCTCGATCGAGCGGCGGTCCTCCGACAGGCCCAGGCTCTGCACCTTGTGGAAGAAGCGGAACTGCACCCCGCGCTGGGCCAGCGCCTTGTACAGCGGGGTGAAGATGGTGTCGCCCATGCCGGCGCGCATCTTCCAGAAGATCGCGCCGTTGTAGGTGCAGCACATGCGAAACAGGGTGCGCACCGTGGGCGCGGTGGCGTAGTTGGCCGTGCGTTCGGTGTCCTGGCTGTCCCCGTTGTCAAAGGCGAACACAAAGTCATAGAACAGGCGCAGCAAGGGGTTGATGCGGGTGTCCAGCGTGGCCGGCATGGCGCCGTGGCGCTTCAGCCAGACCCGGATCTCCTCGTCCAGCTCACCCAGGGGGCGGCCTTCCAGCACCTCGTCCACCAGCAGGCCACGCAGCACCGACACCACCAGATCCACCATCAGCAGGTGGCGCAGCGCGGCCAGGTCGTCCGGGTCCAGTCGCTCGTACTCGTGCGCCACCCAGGTCTGCAGGTGGCCCAACAGGCTTTCGATCAGCGCGCGTTCGCGTGCTTGGTGCGCCGCAGGGTCCTTGGCCAGGCGGGCCAGCAGGTGTTGCAACAGCACCAGGGCACCCAGGCCCGCACTGACGGCCACTTCCTCCACGGTCAGGGCGAGTTCCAGGGCCTGTTCCTTGATCCAGCCGATCAGTCCGTGGTGGTGGGTCGGGTGCTCGTTGCGGTACACCTGGGCATGCACCGACTGGCCGGCCTGGCCCAGCAACAGCTGCACCAGCTCGGACAGGTAGGACCACAGCGAGGGCAGGGCGCCGCCCTCCCAGGGCTTCTGGCCATTGGTGGGCATCTGCATCATCCAGGGCGTGGGGTCGCCGTCGAAGGCCTCGTAGGCGCCCACATAGCTGTGGGGTTCGAAGGCGTCCTCGCAGCGCAGGAACACGCCCTTGGCGATGCGCGGCGGTGTGTGGCCCACGGCCACAGGCGCGGCTTCGGGGTTCAGCTCGGTCAGGGCCTGCTGCATCATGCGAAAGGCGTTGTGGTAGAAGCCCAGCCAGATGTGCAGCCCATGCTCCTCGATGCGCCAGTGCGGGGCACGCCGCCCGCTGGCCCCCTTGCCGCCCAGCCGCCAGCCCATCTGGTACACCGTCACTTCGTAACGGTCTTGCCAGCCGGGCTCGCTGGTGATCTGGAAGGCGCTGGTCATGGCACCGACGCCACCTCCCAGAATGGCGATCTTCTGCTTGGGGCGGGTGTTCTGCGCTGTGTTCATGGAGCGGTTTGAATTGTTAATAATGATCATTTTCCGATCGGCGGCGAGAGTATCCCGGGGCGTTCAGGCCGGGGTCAAGTCGTTTTTTCAGTCCGCCGGTGCAGCGCAGCCCCTGTGCTGTGGCATGGGAAATGCTTCGGTCCGGGGCGCAGCCGGTGGCCGTCCGGGCCCTGGCTGCGGCGGCTCCGTGTTCCTTCATTTCGCCTTTGGGCCTGTTCCTGATGTCCTCTGATTCACCTCTGGCAACCCCTGATACCGCCGCCGCCTTGCCGGCCGAAGTGCCCCTGGACGAGCGCGATGGCCGCTACCTGCGCCAGGCCATCGGCCTGGCCGATCTGGGGCGCTCGCGTGGCAATCGGCCCTTCGGGGCGGTGCTGGTGTCACCGGGCGGCGAGGTGATGGGCGAGGCCTGGTGCAACACCACCGAAACCGGCGACTGCACCGGGCATGCCGAGACCAGCCTGGTGCGCGCCGTCAGCCCCCGTTACTCTCGGGACGTGCTGGCCCAGGCCACGCTGTATTCGTCGGGCGAGCCCTGCGTGATGTGCGCCGGGGCCATCTACTGGTCCAACATCCGCCGCGTGGTGTACGGCATTGACGCCTGGCGGCTGCGCGCCTTCCGCGGCGAGCGCCTGGACCAACGCGACGCCGAGCTGTCGTGCCGCGATGTGTTCGAGGCCTCGCCCTACGCCATCGAGTGCATCGGCCCGGCGCTGATCGAAGAGGCCAGTCGTTCGCACGTCGGTGCCTGGAAGCTTTGACGGGCGCCGCATGAGCGCCGAGCCCCTGTCCCTGGACGAGCCTGCCCCCCAGGCCCGGCATCGGCTGGGCCGTGAGCGCACGCTGGCGCTGATCCGTGAGGCGGCCATCGCCGAGTTCAGCCTGCACGGCTTCAAGGGCGCCTCCACCCAGGCCATTGCCGAGCGCGCCGGCCTGACCAAGCCCCAGCTGCATTACTACATCCGCGGCAAGGACGAGCTGTACGAAGAGCTGCTGGGTTCGGTGCTGGCCGGCTGGAGCAATGCCTTCGTGTTCGACGGCAATGCCGCCGAGCCGCGCGAGGTGCTGCGCGAGTACGTGCGCCGCAAGCTCGACTACGCACTGGACAACCCCGGCCTGTCGCGCATCTTCACCAGCGAGGTGCTGGCCGGCGGGCGCAAGCTGGGGCGCTACTGGCCGGTGGCCCGCCAGTCCACCGACGACAAGGTGGCCATCATCGAGCGCTGGATGGCGCAGGGGCTGATCCGCCCCCTCAACCCGCGCGTGCTGCTGATGCAGATCTGGGGCATGACCCAGCACTACGCCGACTACGGCGTGCAGGTGCGGGTGATGCTGGGGTTGGCCCCCGATGCACCGATCGAACGCGGGCCGATCGTGCAGGAACTCACCAATTTCGTGCTGCTGGGCTGCGGTCTGCCCGCGGATGACGCAGCGGTGCATCGCCCTGGGGCATCCGACACCGCTTGACCCGGGTCATGCCCGCTTTGGCCTCGAAACAGGCCTGGCACAGCGTTTGCAAGTGATTTGACCGATTGATCAAATCAAACGGTCAACTTTCAGCCGAACGGGTTTTGCTGGGGTTGATTCCTTCGCCACGAAAGGGGAGAAGTCGATGCGGATTCTGGTGATTTACGCCCACCCGGTGGAGACCAGCTTCAATGCGGCGCTGCACCGCCAGGTGCTGGAGAGCCTGCGCCAGGCAGGCCACGAGGTGGATGATTGCGATCTGTACGCAGAAGAGTTCAACCCCGTGATGTCGCGTGAAGAGCGCCTGGGCTACCACGAGGTGCCGCACAACCAGCGCCCGGTGCAGCGCTATGTGGACCGCTTGCTGTGGGCCGAGGCCCTGGTGTTCTGCTTCCCCACCTGGTGCTTCGGGCTGCCGGCCATCCTCAAGGGCTTTTTCGACCGGGTGCTGATGCCCGGCGTGGCCTTCGACATCAGCGACCCGCAAAACGTCAAACCCTCGCTGACCCACATCCGCCACATCTCGGCCGTGGTCACCTACGGCCGCCCGCGTTGGACGGCGCTGCTGATGGGCGACCCGCCGCGCAAGGTGATCTCGCGCTACCTGCGCCTGCTCACCGGCGGCGGGGCCAAGGTCAGCTACCACGCCCACTACCACATGAACGTGGCCACCCCGAAGACGCTGGAGGCCTTCAAGGCCCGCGTCGGCCAGGCCATGAGGCGCTTCGCATGAGCCCGCTTGACCTGAACTTGAACCTGAACACAGGTGCCGTCCTGGACGACGCACCACCCGCCCTGGGCGGTGCCCGCCTGCCCACCTGGGCGCTGCCGGCCGATTGGCCCCGCAGCCAGGGCCTGCCCGTGCTGGCCGACATGTTGCTCGAAGGAGGGCGCATCACCGCCGTGCGCCCTCAGGGCGCCGCCCCTTTGCCACCGGGGGCCTGGGCCCTGGGCGGCGCGCCTGTGCTGCCCGGCCTGGTGGATGCCCACACCCACCTCGACAAGGCTTTCACCCTGCCGCGCATGGGCCAGGTGCAGCCTGGCCTGCTGGGCGCCATCGAGGCCATGATGGCCGACCGCGCGCACTGGACGCCGCAGGACGTGCACCAGCGCGCCAGCCAGGGCCTGCAGTGGGCCCATGCCGCCGGGGTGGTGCAGTTGCGCAGCCATTGCGACTGGTGGGAGCCCGAGGTCACACCGGTGGCCTGGCCGGTGCTGCGCGAGCTGGCCGAAGACTGGCGTGGCCGGGTGCAGCTCGACCGCGTCAGCCTGATCCCGCTGCACCTGTTTGCCGAGCTGGACACTGCGCTTTCACTGGCCGCCCGGGTGGCGGCCTCCGGCCCCGGCGCCTGCCTGGGTGGCTTTGTGCACAGCACCAACTGGGACCCGCAGGCCCTCAGGCACCTGCTGATGGCCGCCCGCCAGCACGATCTGGATGTGGACCTGCATGTGGACGAGGAACTGCAGGCCAACGCCCAGGGCCTGGCCCACATCGCCGAGCTGGTGCCGGCCCTGGGCCTGCAGGGGCGCGTGGTGTGCGGCCACACCTGTGCCCTGGCCGCCATGCCCGAAGACCGGGCCCTGCGCACCCTGGACGCGGTGGCCCGCGCCGGCCTGACCCTGGTCACCCTGCCCATCACCAACTTGCTGCTGCAGGACGCCGTCACCGGGCGCACGCCGCGCCAGCGCGGGCTGACCCTGGTCAAAGAGGCGAGGGCGCGGGGCATCCCGCTGCTGCTGGCCAGCGACAACGTGCAAGACCCTTTCTGCCCGCTGGGCAGCTTCGACCCGCTGGAGGCCTTTGGCGTCGGGGTGGCCATGGGGCAGTTGACGCAGGCCTTCGACGACTGGACCGACACCCTGTGCCGGCGCGACTGGCTGGCCCGCGCCGAGGCAGCCCGCCCCTGGGGCGTGGGCAGCGAGGCCGACCTGCTGATCTTTCCCGATGCCAACGCCTGGGGCTTTCCCTCGCGCAGCGCCCGCCGCGTGGTGCTGCGCCAGGGGCGGCGCCTGGCCCCTTTGAACCCGTTCTGAATCCGCTGCAGGAGGCCCGCTCATGACCCCGCAACCCACGCCCACCATCGCCCAGCCCCTGGCCCGCTATGCCGCCTGGCGCCGTGCCGGTGATTTCATCTTCCTGTCGGGGGTGATCGCGGTGGAGCCGGCGCAGCAGAAGATCGTGCGCGGCTTTGCCGACATCCCCGACGAGGCGGCCGAGTTGATTGGCCGCACCGGTGAGTTCTCCAGCGACTACAAGGACGGCCCCATCCTGGCCCAGAGTTGGTTCGTGCTGGACCGCATCCGCCTCACCGTCGAGGCCGCCGGCGGCCAGATGAGCGATGTGTTCAAGCTGGTCCAGTATTTCAAGTGCCTGGACGACTTTCCACGCTACAGCCGGGTGCGCCGGCTGTTCTTCCCGGGCGAGCCACCGGCCTCCACCGTGGTCGAGGTCAGCGGCATGCTGCCCAGCCCCGACATCGTGATCGAGGTCGAAGCCACCGCCTACCTGCCGCTGCGTTGAACCCCGGCGTTGAACCCAAGGAACCCCCATGCTGCACGGCTACAACCCACCCCAACGCTACCTGCCCTACCTGAGCTGGCGCCAGATCGCTGACCTGCCCGACCCGGCCAACACCGTCATCGTGCTGCCCACCGGCGCCACCGAGCAGCACGGCCCGCACCTGCCGTGCGCGGTGGATTCGGTGATCGCCGCCGGCGTGGTGGGCCACGCGCTGGCCCGTCTGGGCGCTTCGGTGCCGGCCTATGCCATGGCGCCCATCACCTACGGCAAGAGCGAAGAGCACCTGCACTTTCCCGGCACCATGACGCTGAGTGGCGAAACCCTGCTGGCCACCATGAACGAGATCGGCGAATCGGTGTACCGCGCCGGCTTTCGCAAGCTGCTGATCGTCAACGGCCATGGCGGCCAGCCGCAGGTGATGGAGATGGCGGCGCGCGAGCTGCGCCTGCGCCATGGCGACTTCATCGTGGTGCCCAGCTTCACCTGGCGCGTACCCCATGTGGCCGGGCGCTACCTGTCGGAGCGCGAAAAAAAGCTGGCCATGCACGCCGGCCATGCCGAGACGGCCCTCATGCTGGCCCTGGCCCCCGACACCGTGGACATGTCGCTGGCCGTGAGCAACTACCCACCCGAATTCCCCTCGCGCCTGCTGTCGCCCGATGGTCGGCCTGCCTGTGCCTGGAGCGCGCGTGATTTCGGCCCCAGCGGGGTGATCGGCGACCCGCTGCCGGCCACGGCCGAGCAGGGCCAGGCCATCCTCGATTCGCTGGCCGAGAGCTGGGCCCAGGCCATCACCGAGTTGCACGAGCTGAGCTGGGCACCGCGTGCCGAGCCCACCTGGGGCCGCGCCCAGCACACCGGCCACATCGAGGGCTGAGGCCTGGCCCGCTTTGTGCCTGTGCCGCTGCCATCCACCGTTCCCCCCTGTTTCAACCACCCCACTGGAGCTATGCCATGACCTTCTCTGCCGTGTCGTCCACTCTTCGCCGCCTGCGCCCGCTGGCCCTGGCCAGCCTGGCCCTGTGCGCCCTGGGCTCCGGTGCCGCGCGGGCCGATGAGTCCTTTGTGTACATGACCAACTGGTACGCCCAGGCCGAGCATGGCGGCTTCTACCAGGCCCTGGCCACCGGCCTGTACAAGAAGGCCGGGCTGGATGTGAGCATCAAGATGGGCGGCCCCCAGGTCAATGTGGTGCAGATCATGGCCGCCGGCCAGGCCGACTGCGTGATGGGCTCCAGCGACCTGCAGATGGTGCAGATCCGCGAAGGCGGCGTGCCCGTGGTCAACGTGGCCGCGCTGTTCCAGAAAGACCCGCAGGTGCTGATCGCCCATGAGGACGTGAAGAAGTTCGAAGACCTCAAGGGCAAGACCATCCTGATCGCCGGCTCGGCCCAGAAGGGCTTCTGGCCCTGGCTCAAGGCCAAGTACGGCTTCACCGACGCCCAGACCCGCCCCTACACCTTCAACATCCAGCCCTTTGTGGCCGACAAGAACACGGCCCAGCAGGGCTACCTGACCAGCGAGCCCTTCGCCATCCAGAAGGCCGGCGTCAAGGCCAACACCCTGATGTTCAGCGACCACGGCTTCCCGGCCTATGCCACCACCATCTCCTGCATGGACAAGACCACCCAGACCCGCAAGAAGGCGGTGGCCGCCTTTGTGAAGGCCTCCATCGAGGGCTGGAAGAGCTACCTGGCCGACCCGGCCCCGGGCAACGCCCTGATCAAGAAAGACAACCCGCAGATGACCGACGAGCAACTGACCTACAGCGTGGCCAAGCTCAAGGAAACCGGGATGGTGGGCGGCGGCGACGCGGCCAAGCTGGGCATCGGCGTGATGACCGAGGCACGCATCAAGGCCAGCTACGACTTCCTGGTCAGCACCCAGCTGATCGACCCGGCCAAGGTCAAGATGAGCGAGGCCTACAGCACCGAGTTCGTCAAGGACGTGAAGGTTCTGCCTTGACCCTGCTGCATTGACTCTGCTGCATTGACCTTGCTGAGGGCGGCCTGTGCCCGCTCACAGGCCGCTTCGATCCGGAAAGCCCCGCCATGAAACCCGACCCCAGTAGTCTGCCGTCCGCGCCCCGGCCCCCCGTCGTCGAGCCAGCCCCCGTGCCCGAGGTGCCGGCCGTCGACATCCTGTCGGCCGAGAAGATCTACCCCAACGGCACCCGGGCCTTGTTGCCGGTGGACCTGAGCCTGCGCGAGGGTGAATTCGTGACCCTGCTGGGCCCCTCGGGCTGCGGCAAGAGCACCTTGCTGAAGATGGTGGCCGGCCTGCTCGAACCCAGCGACGGGCGCCTGCTGCTGTGGCGCAAGCCCGTGGCCGATCTGGCCCAGACCGGGCGGCGCATGGCTTTTGTGTTCCAGTCGCCCACGCTGATGCCTTGGGCCAGCGTGCGCAGCAATGTGCGCCTGCCGCTGGACCTGGCCGGCGTGCCCCGTGCCGAGGCCGAGGCCCGCGTGAGCGAGGTGCTGGCCCTGGTGGGCCTGTCCAAGTTCGACCGGGCCTTGCCCCGGGCCCTCTCCGGCGGCATGCAGATGCGGGTGTCGATTGCCCGCGGCCTGGTCACCGAGCCCGATCTGCTGCTGATGGACGAGCCCTTTGGCGCCCTCGACGAGATCACCCGCCACAAGCTCGATGCCGACCTGCTGGAGCTGTGGCGCAAGAAGAAGCTCACGGTCATCTTCGTCACCCATTCGATCCATGAGGCGGTGTTCCTGTCCAGCCGTGTTGTGATGATGGCGGCCCGCCCCGGTCGGGTGGTGGAGCAGTTCTTCATCGACGAGCCGCACCCGCGGCACGCCGACTTCATGGTCTCACCCCAGTTCAGCCAGTACGCCCGCCAGTTGCAGGACAGCCTGCTGCGCGCCAGCATCGAGGAGCCCCAGCCATGAGCCCGCATGCACCTGCACCCAAAGCCCCCGTGGCCTGGCTGCACCGCCCCGAGGTGCAGCGCGTTGTCTACCCGCTGCTGGTGGGCCTGTTCCTGCTGGCGCTGTGGCAGGGCCTGGTCACCGGGCTGGAGCTGCCCCCCTACCTGGTGCCCTCGCCGGGCCTGATGCTGCAGACCCTGATCAAGGACTGGGCCACCCTGGGCCTGGCCCTGTGGGTCACCCTGAAGATCACGCTGTTGGCCTTCGCCCTGGCGGTGGTGGTGGGCGTGCTGATTTCGTTCCTGTTCGTGCAGAGCCGCCTGATCGAGACCGCCTTGTTCCCGTATGCCGTGCTGCTGCAGGTGACCCCCATCGTGGCGGTGGCCCCGTTGATCATCATCTGGGTGCGCGATGCCACGCTGTCGATGGTGATCTGCGCCGCCCTGGTGGCGCTGTTTCCGATCATCAGCAACACCACGCTGGGCCTGCGCAGCATCGAGCCCGACCTGCAGAACTACTTCCGGCTCAACCACGCCACGCGCTGGCAGTCGCTGGTGCGCCTGCGCATCCCCAGCGCCTTGCCGTACTTCTTTGGCGGCCTGCGCATCTCCAGCGGCCTGGCCCTGATCGGGGCGGTGGTGGCCGAGTTCGTGGCCGGCACCGGTGGCACCGGCGCCGGGCTGGCCTACCAGATCCTGCAGGCCGGCTTCCAGCTCAACATCCCGCGCATGTTTGCCGCGCTGTTGCTGATCTCGCTCACCGGGGTGGCGCTGTTCGCGCTGATGGCCTGGCTGAGCCGGCGCGCCCTCAGCGGCTGGCATGCCAGCGAGACCTCCCACGAGTGAGCCTGTTCCCTGAGCACTCTTTGATCCTCCCCAGCTTTCCGGAGACCCCACCATGACCGCCCCCAGCCTGACCGCTGCCGAACTGCCCGACCAACTGCCCCAGATCGACTGGATCACCGACCCCTCACGGGTGGCGCGCCTGTCGCAGGACTTTGCCTGGTTCAGCCCCGTGCTCAAGCGCGAGCTGGGCGGCAAGGTGGGCGAGGTGGTGGTGCGCCCGCGCACCGAAGACGAGATCCGCCAGGTGGTGTCGCTGTGCGCACGCCAGGGCGTGCCCATCACGGTGCGCGGCAGCGGCACCGGCAACTATGGCCAGAGCACACCGCTGTCGGGCGGCGTGGTGCTGGACCTGAGCGCCTACAACGGCTTCATGTGGTGCCGCGACGGCGTGGGCCGGGCCCAGGCCGGCATCCGCCTGGCTGATTTCGACCAGCGCAGCCAGCCCCTGGGCTGGGAGCTGCGCTGGCTGCCCTCCACCTACCGCAGCGCCACCCTGGGCGGCCTGTTCGGTGGCGGCTTTGGCGGGGCCGGTTCCATCACCTGGGGCCCATTGGCCGCCAGCGGCAATGTGCTGGGGGTGCGGGTGATGTCGGTCGAGCCCGAGCCGCAGATCACCGAGCTGCGCGGCGAAGACGCCATGCTGCTGCACCACACCTACGGCACCAACGGCATCGTGCTGGAGCTGGAGGTGGCCCTGGCCCCGGCCACGCCCTGGTTGGAGTGCATCGCGGTGTTCGAGGATTTCGAGGCCGGGCTGCGCTTTGCCAGCGAATTCGGTGCCGCCCCGGGCCTGCTCAAGAAAGAGGTGTGCTTTCTGGGGGCGCCCATCCCCGACTACTTCGTCAACCTGGCCGATCACCTGCCCACCGGCAGCCACGCCGTGCTGCTGATCCTGGCGCCGGCGGCCGAGGCCGGCATGCAGGCCCTGCTGGCGCGCCACGGCGGGCGCATCAGCTACCGCAAGACGGCCGAAGAGGTGGCCGACAGCCACCGCACGCTGCTGGAGTACACCTGGAACCACAGCACCTTGCACGCCCTCAAGGTGGACAAGGGCCTCACCTACATCCAGAGCGGCTTCGACCCCAGCCGCCACCTGGCCCAGGTGTTGGCGCTGGAGGAGGTTCTGGCCGGTGAGGTGATGACGCACCTGGAGTTCTTGCGCACCAAAGAGGGCGTGTTCACCTGCAGCGGGCTGCAAATCATCCGCTACAGCACCGAGGAGCGCCTCAACGCCATCATGCAGATCTACCGCGATCACGGTGTGTTCATCAACAACCCGCACGTGTTTGTGGTGGAAGACGGCAAGCAGGCCGGCAAGCTGGCTGAGGGCGTGCTGGACATGAAGCATCGCTTCGACCCGCAAGGCCTGCTCAACCCCGGCAAGCTGCGCAGTTGGCAGGCGGCTGCCATGTGAGGGGGCGCGCGCCAGCGGCCGGGCCGCATGTGAGAATGTGCGTTCTGCCAGAACCTCACCGTGCCCATGTTTGCCGCCCAGCACCTGATCCCTGCCGATCTTCCCGATCTGTCTGATACCTTGTCGGTCAGCTTGGCGGCCTGGCAGGCCCGCTGGCCCGACATGGGCGTGCTGGCCCTGGTGCCCGAAGCCTTGGCCGACCGGGTGCCCAGCCTTCAGGCCGCCTGCCGCGACCACGTCGTGCCACTGTTGGGGGCGGTGTTCCCCAGCCTGTTCACCGCCCAGGGCTTTGTCACCGACCAGGTGCTGCTGCTGTGCCTGGCCCCCATGCCCCCCTGGCTGTTTCAGCCCGTGCTCGATGCTGCGGGGCGCGAGGCCTGGCACGAGGCCGTGCGCTTCATGCAGGCCACCCAGCCTGTGGCGCCTGGTGCCGAGCCGCTGCTGTTCATGGTCTTCGACGGCATGCTGCCCGACGTGGGCTCGCTGGTGGACGAGCTCCACATGGCGCTCGAAAAACCAGTGCGCTATTCGGGGGTGAATGCGGGCAGCGAAACCTTCCAGCCCATGGCTTGCCTGTTCGATGCCGAGCGGCAGGCCGGCATGGGCGTGATCAGCCTGTTGCTGCCCCCGGCGGTGGATGCGCTGACCCGCCATGGCTACCCGGTCAGCCGCGCGCTGATGACGGCCACCTCGGGCGAGGGCAACCGCATCGACACCATCGACCATCGGCCGGCCTTCGACGTCTACCAGCAACTGATCCTCGAAGAATACGGCGTGCACCTGACGCGTGAAAACTTCTACGACTATGCGGTGCATTTCCCTTTCGGCCTGGTGACGATGGTGGATGTGCTGGTGCGCATCCCGGTGGCGCTGGGCGAAGACGGCTCGCTGATCTGCGTGGGCGAGATTCCGCCCAACACCTTGATGCGCCTGCTGCGTGCCCCCGCGGCCGGGCAAGGCACGGCCGTGGATGAACTGGCCACCTTTGTGGCCGAACGCCAGCGCAGCGCGCCTGCGCGCAGCTGGCTGCATTTCTACTGTGCCGGGCGACGCATGCACCTGGGTGAGCAGGCCCTGCAGGAGCTGCAGAGCCTGCAGCGGCAAAGCGGGCAGGGCGCGCTGCTGGGGGCACTGACCCTGGGCGAGATCGACACATTGGACGCAGCGGGCCTGCCGCGCCTGCCGCGCTTCCACAACGCCTGCCTGGTGGCCCTGGGCTGAGCCCTCACACCGGCAACAGGGGCTCAGCCCGGTGGCGCTGACGCGGCCCGGGCCATGTGCACCTGGTGCAGCGTGATCTTGCGCACCTCGGCCTGGCTGGTCTGGATGTGGGCGCGCAAGAGCATCACGGCCTGGTCGCTGCGGTGCGAGCGGATGGCGCTCAGGATCTTGCCGTGCTCTTCGTAGGTGGCGGCAATGCGGTCCTGCTTGGTGAAGTCCAGGCGGCGGATGATGCGGATGCGCTCGGTCACCTCGCGGTGCACGCGCGCCATCTCGCGGTTGCCGGCGGCCTCGACCAGCGCGCAGTGAAAGCCTTCGTCCCAGCGTGAGACCTCGGCGCCGTCGTGGCTGCGTTCGGCCTCGGGCACCAGCCAGATGGCTTCGAGCTGGCGCAGCAGCGCCTGGTCGACCTTGTCGTCGCCCGAGCACAGGCGCTGCACGGCGGTCGATTCCAGCACCTGGCGCAGGTCGTAAAGCTGCTCGAACTGCTCGAAATCAAAGGGCAGCACCCGCCAGCCGCTGCGAAACTGAACCTCGACATAGCCCTCTTGCTGCAGGCGCACCAGGGCCTGGCGCACCGGCGTGCGCGACACCTGCAGGCGATCGCACAGCTCGTTTTCGGAAAATCGGTCGCCGGGCACCAGCTGGAAGCCGGCGATGTCGGCCTTGAGCTGATCGTAGACATCGTCGGCGCGCGAACGCCGGGCGGGAGCGCGCGCGGCGCGGGGAATCTGTTGACCTGTGGTGTGCACGGCAGGACTGTATCAGGCTGCTGTCGGCGGCTGGCTCAGCAGGGCCAGCAGCGCGGGGCTGGCCGCCACCCAGCCGACGATGGCACCCTGTGCGCTCACCATCTCCAGGGTGGCCGCCTTGAAGGCGGCAAAGTAGCTCTCGGTGCAGTCTTCCAGCAACAGGCAGTCGTAGCCGCGGTCGTTGGCCTCGCGCAGGCTGGTCTGCACGCAGACCTCGGTGGTCACGCCCATCACGATCAGGTGGCTGATGCCGCGCTGCTGCAGCAGCTCATGCAGGCCGGTGGCGTAAAAAGCCCCCTTGCCGGGTTTGTCGATCTCGATCTCGCCGGGCTGCGGCGCCAGCTCGGGGATGATCTGGTTGCCGGGCTCGCCGGCCACCAGGATGCGCCCCATCGGCCCTGGGTCGCCGATGCGCAGGCGCGGCTGGCCACGCAGGCGCTTGGCCGGCGGGCAGTCGCTGAGGTCGGGGCGGTGCGCCTCGCGCGTGTGCACCACGCAGCCGCCAAGCGCACGCCAGGCCTGCAGCACCGCCTGGCAGGCCGGCACGATGGCCTGCAACAGGCTCACGTCGTTGCCCAGCGACTCGCCAAAGCCCCCGGGCTCCACGAAGTCGCGTTGCATGTCGATGATCAGCAGGGCGGTGTGGGCCGGGTCGAACACATAGTCGAAGGGGCGGGCGGCCAGGGTAAGGGTGCTCATGGGGGCTCCGTGCAGAGGTGTGGGGCAGGGTGGCGGGAGGGTGGGGGGCTGAGGGGGGGCTGGTGGCGCCTCAATGCGCGCCACCGCCCATGTGGGCGCCCAGCTCCAGTCGGTCGGCGCCGGCGGCCGGGGTTTCGTAGACGATGCGGCCTTCGCTCATCACCACCAGGCGGTCCGCCAGCTCCAGCAGTTCGTCCAGGTCTTCGCTGACCAGCAGCACCGCACCGCCGCGCTCGCGCACCTGCACGATGCGCTGGTGGATCTCGCGCACGGCGGCAAAGTCCAGGCCGAACACCGGGTTGGCCGCGATCAGCACCTGGATGTCGCCGGCCAGCTCGCGCGCCAGCACGGCCCGCTGCACATTGCCGCCCGACAGGCTTTTGATCGGGGCGTTTTCGCTGCGGGTCTTGACGCCGTAGGCCGCAATCCAGTCGCGTGCACGCTGGCGCCACAGCCGCGGTCGCAGCCAGCCGTGGGTGCTCAGCGGGGGCTGGTCGAAATCGCGCAAGGCCATGTTCTGGGCCACGCTGAGCTCGCCCACGCAGGCGTTGCGCAGCGGCTCTTCGGGCAGGCTGCGCACGCGCAGGCGGCGGGTTTCCTCGCGCCGGGCCAGGTAGGGCTGGCCCGCCACGCGCACGCTGCCGGCCGTGCGCGCGCGCTGCCCCACCAGGGCTTCGACCAGCTCGCGCTGGCCGTTGCCGGACACACCGGCCACGCCCAGGATCTCGCCGGCCCGCACCTGCAGGCTCAGATCGTGCACGGCGGGCAGACCCCGGTCGCCCGGGGCCTGCAGGCCTTGCACCTCCAGCGCCACGGGCGCCTCGGCGGCCAGGGCGCGGCGCGGGGGCTGGCCTGCCGCTGCGTGGGGGGCGGCGTCGGAAGATGCCTCGGTCTCGCCCATCATGGCGCGGGCCAGCCGGGCCGGGCTGGTGTCGCCCACTGAGGCGTGCAGCACCGCCTGGCCGCGGCGCAGCACGGTCACGGCATCAGCAAAGGCCATCACCTCGCGGAATTTGTGCGTGATGATCAGCACCGTGCACAGGCGCTGGCGCGCCAGCTCTCGCACATGGCCCAGCACCTCATTGGCCTCTTGCGGGGTCAGCACCGAGGTGGGCTCGTCCAGGATCAGCAGGCGTGGGCGCAGGTACAGCTGCTTGAGCAGTTCGAGCTTCTGCTTCTCGCCGGCCGCCAGCTCGGCCGGCCGGGCCTCCAGGTCGAGGCGAAACGGTGTGGATTCGATGAAGCGCTGGAGTTCGCTGCGGCGCTCGCGCCAGTGGATCAGGCCCGGCACCTGGCCGCCGGCCAGCAGCAGGTTCTCGGCCACGCTCATGCCCGGGGCCAGCGTGAAGTGCTGGTACACCATGCCGATGCCCAGGGCCCGGGCCACCACCGGGTTGCTGATGGCCTGCTCGCGCCCGTCGATCAGCACGCTGCCCACTTCGGCCCGCTGGAAGCCGGCCACGCACTTGACCAGCGTGCTTTTGCCAGCCCCGTTTTCGCCCAGCAACGCGTGCACGCTGCCGGCGGCCACCTTCAAGTCCACGCTGTCCAGCGCGGTGAAGGCGCCAAAGCGCTTGGTGAGGCGGTAGGTGTCCAGCGCCAGGGCGCCGGTGCCGGCGGGCAGCGCGCCAATGGGATGCTGGGGCTGGTGCTGGGCTGACAGGGTGGGGTGGGTCATGTCGGGCATGGTGGGCTCCTGCGCCTAGATGGATGAAAGCCCCGCCAGGGCCTCCAGCAGCTGATTCGAGCTGGCGTGGGCGCCGAACACGCCCCCCTGCATGGTGATCATGTTGAGCGCGGCCTGGTGGTTGGCAGGGTCGGTGGCGGCCGTGCCGTCGGACAGCAGCAGGCACTCGAAGCCCCGGTCGTTGGCGTCGCGCATCGTGGTGTGCACGCAGACATCGGTGGTGATGCCGCCCAGGATCAGGTTCTCGATGCCGGCCAGGCGCAGCACCATGTCCAGGTCGGTGGCATAGAACGAGCCCTTGCCGGGCTTGTCGATCACCAGCTCGCCGGGCAATGGGGCCAGCTCGGGGATGATCTCCCAGCCCGGCTCGCCGCGCACCAGGATGCGGCCGCAGGGGCCGGCATCGCCGATGCCCAGGCCGTCGCGGCCGATCTGGCGCGAGCGCCAGCGCTTGTTGGCAGGCAGGTCCGACAGGTCGGGGCGGTGGCCCTCCCGGGTGTGGATCACCAGAAAGCCCAGGGCGCGCAGCCGGGCCAGCACCTGGCGCAGGGGCTGGATGGGGGCGCGGGTGAGCGAAATGTCGTAGCCCATCACGTCGACATAGCCGCCGGGGCCGCAGAAGTCGGTCTGCATGTCGATCACGATCAGGGCGGTGTTGTCGGCGCGCAGGGCGCCGTTCCAGGGCCAGGCGTAGGGCTGGGCGTCCACGTGGAGCGCGGTGGGGGTAGGCAGGAGTGGGCTCATGGCGAGGCTGGTTTCGATCAAGAGGTCAACGTGACGACAGTTCACCTGGGCTGCCCGCGGCCACGCTGCCGGGGCGGCAGGTGATCACCAGGATCAGCAGAGTCAGCCCATAGGGCACGGTGTTGAAGAGGTGGTAGCCCCAGCCGATGCCCACCGACTGCAGGGCCGGGCCGATGGCGCCAGCGCCGCCGAACAGGGCGGCAGCCCCCACGCAGCGCAGCGGGCTCCAGCGGGCAAAGATCACCAGGGCCACGGCGATCAGGCCCTGGCCGCTGGAGATGCCCTCGTTCCAGCTGCCCGGGTAGAACAGCGTGAGCGAGGCGCCGCCCAGGCCGGCGATCAGCCCCCCGCCGGCGGTGGCGGCCCAGCGGATGCCACCGACCGAATAGCCCAGCGCCCGCGCGGCATCGGCCGAATCGCCGGCCAGGCGCACCAACAGGCCCATGCGGGTGTTGGCAAAGGCCCAGCTCATCAGGCCGGCCAGCACCAGGCCCAGCGGCAGCAGGGCATTCACCTGCAAGGCGGCCTGCACGGCGGGGCTGCTGCTCCATTGGCCCAGCGCCAGGGCGGGTAGTTGCGGCGCCTGCGGCTGGATCAGGGGCTTGCCCAGGTAGAAGGCCAGGCCGGTGCCGAGCAGCATCAGGGCGATGCCGGTGGCCACGTCGTTGACCCCGGGCAGGCTGCACAGGCCCGCATGCAGGCTGGCCAGGGCGGCGCCCGCCAGGGCCCCGCACAGCACCCCCACCCAGGGCGAACCGCTGAGGTAGGCGCCACCGAACGAGGCCATGGCCGACAGCACCAGCACGCCCTCCAGCCCCAGGTTGATGCGCCCCGACTTTTCGGTCAGGCACTCGCCCAGGCTGACGAACAGGAAAGGCGCGCCGACGCGCAAGGCCCCACCCACGATGGCGGCCAGCAGGGTGATCCATTGATCGGCGTTCATGGGCTGGACTCCTTCAAAGCGGGGCGGGCCGGCCACAGGCGGCGCCACAGCGCCGCCGGCTCGCCCTGGCGCAAGGCCTCGCTGGCCAGGATGAAGACAAAGGTCAGGCCCTGCAGCACCAGCACCGAGGCGTCGGGCAGGCCGAGGCGGCGTTGCAGCAGGCTGCCGGCCGCGCCAAAGCCGCCGAACAGAATGGCCACCGGCACGATGGCCAGGGGCTGGTGGCGGGCAATGAACGAGACCAGGATGCCCGCGTAGCCGTAGGCCGCGATCAGTGAGGCGTTGGCATTGGTGTGCACGGCGGCCACCTCGACCGCGCCGGCCAGGCCGGCGCAGGCGCCCCCAAGGGCGCAGGCCAGCAGCACCAGGCGGGTGGCCGGCAGGCCCATGAGCTGGGCCGTGCGCAGGTTGCCCCCCACCACCCGCAGCGCAAAGCCCGAGGCGGTCAGGCGCAGCCAGCCGCCCAGCAGCAAGCAGGCCAGCACGCCCAGCACCAGGCCCCAGTGCACATCGGAGCCCGCGATGCCACCGATGCGCAGGCCTTCGGGCAGCGACAGGGTGGACGGCTTGTTCAGGCTGGCCGGGTCGCGCAGCGGCCCTTCGACCAGGTGCTTGAACAGCCCGATGGCCACATAGGCCAGCAACAGGCTGCTGATGGTCTCGTTGATGCCCCGGTACTGGCGCAACGCGCCCGCCAGCATCACCCACAGCGCCCCGGCCAGGGCGCCGGCCACGCAGGCCAGCACGCTGCCGGCCAGGTTGGCCGGCAGGGGGAGCTGGGTGGCTGCCGCGGCGCAGGCCAGGCCGCCCAGCACCAGCGCCCCTTCGCCCCCGATCACCACCAGGCCGGCCTGGGCCGGCAGGGCCACGCACAGCGCGGTCAGCATCAACGGGGCGGCCCGTTGCAGGGTGTTCTGCCATGAGAAGGCATCACCGAAGGCCCCTTTGAAGAGCAGCCAGGCCATGTCGAACGGATCCACACCGGCCAGCCAGACCAGTGCGCCGAACACCAGCAGCGCCGCCGCAAGGGCGCCGATGGGCAGAGCGATTTCCCGCAGGGCGTTGCGCATGATGGGTGGGCCGTGCGGGCGTCAGATCGAGCCGACCACGCCCTCGACGAGGTAGTTCATCTTTTCGAGCTCGAGGTCGGTCTGCTTGAGCACCTTGCCGGCGGCCAGGATGGTGTTGCCCTTGTTGTCCTTGAGCGGGCCCTTGAAGATGTCGAAGCTGCCCGCGAGCATCTTGGCCTTGACCTCGTCGGCGTTCTTCTTGGCCGCCTCGCTCACGCTGCTGCCATAGGGCGACATCTTCACGTAGCCTTCCTTCAGGCCGCCGCGCAGGAAGTTGGGGTGCGGCTTGCCGGCCTGGGCGGCCTCGATGATGGTCTTGTAGGCGGTGAGCCAGTTCCATTCGGCACCGGTCAGGTAGGCGGCCGGGGCCAGCTTGGCCTGGCTGGCGTGGTAGCCACAGACCATCTTGCCGCGCTTGGCGGCGGTCTCGACCACCACCTTGGGGCCGTCGACGTGCATGGTGAACACGTCCACGCCCTGGTCGGCCAGGCTGTTGGTGGCCTCGGCCTCCTTGACGGCCATGGACCAGTCGCCCGTGAAGATCACGCTGCAGGTGATGTCGGGGTGCACCGAGCGCGCGCCCAGCAAGAAGGCATTGATGTTGCGCAGCACCTGCGGAATCGGCTTGGCGGCCACGAAGCCGATCTTGCGGCTCTTGCTCATGTGGCCGGCCACCACGCCATTGAGGTACTGGCACTCATCGATGTAGCCGAAGAAGCTGCCCACGTTCTTGGGGTGCTTGCCTTCGGTCCACAGACCGCCACAGTGCGAAAAGCGCACATCGGGGTACTTGGGCGCCAGGGCCAGGATGTGCGGGTCGAAGTAGCCGAAGGAGGTGGGGAACAGCAGGCCGGCGCCGTCCTGGGCGATCATGCCGGTCATGGTCTTTTGCACGGCGGCGGTCTCGGGCACGTTCTCTTCCTCGACCACCTTGATGCCGGGCAGCTTCTTGAGCTCGGCGGCGGCCTGGGCATGGGCCTGGTTGTAGCCGTAGTCGTCACGCGGGCCGACGTAGATCACGCCGACGGTGAGCGGCTTCTGGGCATGGGCCAGCAGGCTCAGCGGGCCGAACGAGGCCACGGCGCCGGTACTGGCGAGGGTTTGCAGGGCGAGACGGCGGTTCAGCTTGCGGTTCATGTTTCGGGCTCCATGGGTTCAGGTCGGGGGCACTTGCAAGGGTTGACAGCGGGAACCCCGGTCCACGCTGCCCAAGAGAAAAAGGGGCTCAGTCGAGCAGGCTCACGTGGGCGGCCACCACGCGCCAGCCCTCGGGCGTGCGCATCCAGGTCTGGCTTTGGCGCCCCAGGCGGGTGCTGCCGGCGCGGCGGAACTCGGTGTTGGCGGTGGCAAAGTCGGGCCCGTAGGTGGTGATCACGGTGTTGTGCAGGCTGCGCGCCAGGCCTTGCGGCGAGCGGCCGGCGCGAAAGGCCTGGATGGCCTGGTAGCCCAGCAGGTTTTCGGTGGCGCCATAGCGCAGGGTGTGCGGGCTGTTCCAGAACAGCTCGTCGAGCACCTCGACGCGGTTGTGCACCAGCGCGTCTTCGTAGCGGGCGAAGACGGCCTGGACCTCGGCGAGCACTTCAGGCAGGTTGATGGGCAGCAGGGTGGAGGGGGTGTGGGGCATGGCAATCACTCTCATCGGGGCAGGAAATCCGGCGCGATCGGGGCCCGGGCCGGGCCCAGGGCCTCCAGCGCGGCGGCGGCGCGCAGGGTCAGGTCTTCGCGCCAGGGCGCGGCGATCAGTTGCACGCCGATGGGCAGGTGGGGCAGCTCGGGGTCGCAGCCCCACACCGGCACGCTGCACACCGGCAGGCCGATGCACGAAATGGGCTGGGTGAGCAGGCCCATGCTGGGGCGCAGCGGCAGTCGGCGCTCGCCGAGCTGCAGGGTCTCGGCACCGATCGGTGTGGCGGCACAGGGGGTGGCCGGGGCCAGCAGCAGGTCCACCTGCTGGAACACCGCCGCCACGGCCTGGGCATAGCGCAGCCGCACGCGCTGGGCGCGGGCCACCCAGGCCGCCGGGATCAACGCGCCGGCCAGAAAGCGGTCACGCGACAGGGGCTCGAAGTCGTCGGCGCGGCGGCGCAGGTCGTTCAGGTGGCCGCTGGCGGCCTCGGCATTGGTGATGACAAAGGCGGCCGCGCGCCCGGCCTCTACCAGGGGCAGCTCGTGGCGGGTGGTGGCGCCCAGGGCCTGGGCCACCTGCTGCACGGCGCGCTGGGCCGGGGCGCCGGCCTGCTCCTCGAACCAGCCGCCGAGCACGCCCACGCGCAGGCCGGCCAGGCCTTGGGTCAGCAACGGGCTGCAGGCCTGCACCGGGCGCTGGCCGCAGCCGGGGTCGTGGGCCAGCCGGGGGTCTTCAGGCCCCTGCATCAGGTCGTAGGCCAGGGCCAGGTCGCGCACCGAGCGGGCAAACGGGCCCAGGTGGTCCAGGCTCGACACAAAGGGGTAGCTGCCCGTGCGCGGCAGGCGGCCGAACGTGGGCTTGAGGCCGAACACCCCGCACAGCGAGGCCGGCACGCGGATCGAGCCATTGGTGTCCGAGCCCAGGCTCAGCGGCACCTGCCCACCCGCCACCGCGGCCCCCGAGCCGCCCGACGAGCCGCCCGCGATGCGCGCCGTGTCGTGCGGGTTGCGGCAGGGGCCTTCGTGGCTGTTCTCGGTGGTGAAGCCGTAGGCGTATTCGTCCATGTTGAGCGCGCCCACCAGCACCGCGCCTGCGGCCTCCAGCCGGCGCACCAGCAGGGCGTCCGCGTTGGCGGGTGGGCTGTCGCGCTCGATGCGCGAGCCGGCCAGGGTGGGCAGGCCGGCGATGTCAAACAGGTTCTTCACGGCAAAGGGCACGCCGGCCAGCGGGCCCTGGCGCAGCAGCGGATCGGCATCCATCTGGCGCGCCCGTTGCCTTGCCCGATCGACCAGCACCGCGGTGAAGGCGTTGAGCTGCGGGTTGCTCTGGTCGATGTGCTGCAGGCAGGCTTCGGTCAGCGCGCTGGCGCTGAGCTGGCCGGTGCGCACGGCCTGGGCCATGGCGCTGGCGTCCTGGCCCAGCCAGGGGGTGGCGTCAGAGGGCATGTTCACCTCCGGTGGGCCCGGCGGGTGGGGCCGGTGGCACGGCCACGGGCTCGAAGTGCAGGGCCGATTCATCGTGCGGATGCAGCTCGGTGGCTTCGAGCACGGCGGCAAAGCGCGCCGCCATGCCGAAAAAGGCCAGCACGCCGGGGCGTTGCTCGGGTGTCAGTGACAGGCCCAGCGCGTCGGCGGCGGCCTCCACGTAGCGGGCCAGGGCTTCGGGGGGGATGTCCGGGCTCATCGGCGCACCTCGCGTTGGAAGATCTCCAGGCTGCGCCGGCGCGTGCTCACGAAATCGGGCTCGCTGAGGGTGTCGACGGTGCGCGGGCGCGGTGCGTCGTAGCGCAGGATCTCGGCCACCCGGGTGGGGCGCTTGGTCAGCAGCAGCACCTCGTCGGCCAGGTAGACGGCTTCTTCGAGGTCGTGCGAGACCAGCAGCATGGTGGTGCCGGTCTGCATGAACACCTCCTGCAGCTTTTCGCGGATGAACAGCGTCATCTCGAAGTCGAGCGCCGAGAAGGGCTCGTCCAGGAACAGCACCTCGGGCCGTGGCGCCAGCGCCCGCATGATGGAGGCGGTTTGCTGCTGGCCGCCCGACAGCTCGTAGGGGTAGCGGCGCAGGTCGAACTTGACGTCGAACGAGGCCACCAGCTCTTCCATGCGCCGGTCCACCTCGGCCTTGCTGCAGCCCTGCAGCTTGAGCGGGTAGGCGATGTTGTCCAGGGTGCGCATCCAGGGGAACAGCGCCTCGCGGTAGTTCTGGAACACGTAGCCGATCTGGGTGTCCTTGAGCGACTTGCCGTCGAACAGCACCTCGCCCGAATCGATGGGCACCAGGCCGGCGATCATGTTGATCAGGGTGCTCTTGCCGCAGCCGTTGGGCCCGAACACCGAGACGATCTTGCCTTTGGGAATGTCGAGGTCGAAGTTCTCGTACAGCGGCCAGCCGGCAAAGTACTTGGTCAGGCCGCGGATGGTGATGTGGGTTCCGGCCGGGCCTGGGCGAAAGGCCGGCGTGGGCAGGTCGGCGAAGACAGGGGCGTTGGCGACCACACTCATGGTTTATCTCCCGCTCCAGTGGACGATGCGGCGTTCGGCCAGCAAGAAGCTGATGTTGAGCACATAGCCGAGGGCACCTGCGGCCAGGATGGAGGCGTACATGTCACGCACGTTCATCACCTGCTGTGAATTGATGATGCGGTGGCCCAGGCCACTGTCGGCACCGATGAACATCTCGGCCACGATGACGATCACCAGGGCCATGGACACGGCCGAGCGCAGGCCGACAAAGCTGGGCTGCAGGCTTTCCCAGATCAGCACGTCGCGAAAGGTCTGCCAGCGGCTGGCCCCCATGACCTGGGCCGCCATCACGCGCTGCTTGCGTGCGTTGATCACCCCGTAGGCGCTGTTGAAGACCACGATCAGCCAGGCGCCGAAGGCCGCGATGGCGATCTTGTTGACGTCGGACACCCCGAAGATCATCAGGAACAGCGGGATCAGGGCCGACGAGGGCGTGGAGCGGAAGAAGTCGATCAGGAACTCGACGCTGCGGTAGGCACGCTCCTGGCTGCCCAACAGCACGCCCAGGGGCACCCCGAGCACGGCGGCGATCACAAAGGCCTGCACGGTGCGCCACACGGTGGTCAGAAAATCGCCCAGCAGGGCGCCCCCGGCCAGCCCGGTGATCAAGGTGGCCAGGGTGTCGGCCGGCGCCGGCAGCAGGATGGGCTTGACCCAGCCCACGCGCACCACCAGATCCCACACGATGAAGAGCAGCAAGGGGCCGGCAAAGGGCAGGGCGGCCGAGGCCGAGGAGGCGAAGCGGCGTGGGGCTTGCGGCGCCTGGGCCGAGGGCGCCTGCCAGGGGCGGGTGGCGGGCGGCGTCGTGGCCGGTGTAGTGGCCGTCATCGCAGCCGGTGTTGGGGTGGCGGTGCCCATGGCGCTCAAGCCTTGTAGAGCATGCTGTCGACCACCAGACGCGAGGCGAAGATGCCCTTGTCCGAGAACAGGTCGAAGAACTTCTGGAAGTGCGCGATGTCGGCCGCCGTGAATTCGTTGTAGAGGGTGTAGGCCGCCAGGGGCACCTCGCCGGTCAGGGGGCCTTCGATGGCGGTGTAGCCCTTGAGGTACTGACGCGCGTCGGCCGGCTTGCTGCGCACATGGGCCACGCCCTTGGCATAGGCAGCGATGAACTTCTGGGCCTCGGCCGGGTACTTCTTGATGAAGGCCGAGGTCAGCGAGGCCGAGCCGCCGAACCACGGCGCCATGGGGTCGCCCAGCACGTAGCGGGAGATCACGCCGGCCTCGAGCACCCGGGTGCTGCTGTTCAGGCGCCCGATGGTGCCGGTGGGTTCCAGGGTGTAGCAGCCATCGACCTGACCGGCGGCCAGGGCGGCCACGTGCTGGCCGATGGGCAGCTCGATGACCGTGGCGCCGGTGGCGCCGCCGCGCTCCAGCACGGTCTTGGCCAGGGTCACGTTCTGGATGCCGGGGCCCGAGGCGATGCGCTTGCCCTTGAGGTCGGCCATCACCTTGGCCGGGCTGGCGCTGGGCACCAGCACCTCATCGAGCACGTACTTGGCGTTGCTGGGGTTGGAGCAGAAGATCTTGAAGGTGCCCGGGGCCGCCAGCTCGCCGATGGCGATGTTGGCCGAGCCGGTGCCGTTGGCGCTGCCGTCGCAGCGGTCCGACAGCATCGCTTCCATGATCTGCTGTGCGCCGGCGTGGCGCTGCACCTCGACGTTGAGGCCGGCCTCCTTGAAGAAACCCATCTCCACCGCCGCATAAAAGGGCAGGCCGGCGGCGATGGGCCAGTAGCCGATGCGGATCTTGGGGCCGCTCTGGGCGCGCAGCACGGCGGGTGCCGCCAGGGCCAGGGTGCTGCCGGCTTGCAGCAGGTGGCGCCGGGTCGGTTGGTGGAGGGAACGGGGGGCTGGGCTCATGGGCGGGCTCCTGGTCGGGGGACGGGTGTGGGTGATGGGTGTGGGTGATGGGGGGTGATGGGGGGTGATGGGGTGTCGGGGGCAGGGGGGCGTCAGCGGTTCGCGCTGGTATAGGCCACATAGGCTCGCCAGCCACCGCGGGCGGTGATGTCGGTGGCGCCCTCCAGAGCGTGGCCTTCGCAGATGAAGCCATGCACCCATCGGCCGTCGATCAATTCGAGGCTGCCCAGGCCCAGTGGCGCGGGCACCCCGGCCAGAAAGCTGCCGACCTGTTCCATGGGCACCTGCCACACCTCGACGGCGATGGGCGCGCCCTGGCCGGGGCGGCGTTGCAGGCCGGGTTTGGGCGGTGTGGTGCCCGGCAGCGCAAACAGCCGGTAGTGGGCCGAGGTGGTGGTGGCTTCGAGCAGGGTGGCGCCGCGCTCGGTGAGCTGGTGGTTGAGCGGCATGCCCGACAGGTGGGCGCCGACCACCGCCAGCTTGAGGCTGGCCGGGGCGGTGCTGGCGCGCAGGCCTTGCACAGGCTGGGGCGCTGGCAGCGCCTGGCCGGTGGCGCCCAGCGGCAGGCCGCTGGCCTGGTGGTAGCGCTGGCCCAGCTCGGCCAGTTGCAGATCGCTGCCGCAAGGGCCGATCAGGGTGATGCCGAAGGGCAGGCCGTCAGGGCGCAGGCTGCTGGGCACCGAGAGGGCCGCGTAGTCGAGCAGGTTGACGAAGTTGGTGTACTGGCCCAGGTTGCGGTTCAGCGTCACCGGGTCGGCCAGCATGGCTTCGATGCTGTAGTGGGTGGGCGCGGTGGGCACCAGCAACACATCGATCTGCTGCCACAGGTCGACCACGCGCTGGGCGCAAGCCTTCAGGCGGAGCTGGGCCTGCACCAGATCGGCCGCGCTGTAGCGGCGGCCGGCCCCGAGGATGCTGCGCACGGGCTCGATGACCTCCGCTTCGTGGGCATCGAAGAAGTCGCGCACGGCGGCATAGCGTTCGGCCACCAGGGCGCTTTCGTAGAGCAGGGCAGCGGCTTCGGCCAGCGGCGCGTAGTCGATCGTGCGCGGGGTGCCACCCAGTGAGCGCAGGCGGGCCTGGGCCTCGTCAAAGGCGGCGCGGGCCAGCTCGTCGCCGAAGAACTCCAGCCGGTCGGGCACGCCGAACACAAAGGCGGCGGGCAAGGGCTGGTCGAGCAGGGGCAGGGCGCGTGAGTAGGGGTCGGCCGGGTCGTGGGCGGCCAGTGTGTGCAGCACCTGCACCGCCACATCGACCGTGCGGGCAAAGATGGACACGCAGTCCACGCTTTGGGCCGCAGGCAGCACGCCGTGGGTGCTGATCAGGCCCTTGGAAGGTTTCAGGCCCACGATGTTGTTCAGCCCGGCCGGCACCCGGCCCGAGCCCGCGGTGTCGGTGCCCAGGGCGAAGTCCACCTGGCCGGTGGCCACCACCCAGGCCGAGCCCGAGCTGGAACCCCCGCTGACCAGGCGCGGGTCGAAGGCATTCGGCACCGGCCCGTAGGGCGAACGGGTGCCGTTCAGGCCGCAGGCAAACTGGTCCATGTTGGTTTTGCCGCGCAGGCTGGCGCCGGCTGCCAGCAGGCGTTGCACCACGGTGGCGTGCGACGTTGCGGTCAGACTGAAGGCGGGGCAGGCCGCCGTGGTGGGCAGGCCCGCCACGTCGATGTTGTCTTTCACCGCAAACGTCCATCCCGCCAATGCGCCTTCGGCGCTGGTTTGCAGGGGGGTGTGCAGCCGATGAAGCCAAGCTGGCTCCGTGTCGGTATGAGCCAGCGGCGCGGTGGTCGGCGTTGAGGTTGGATGGTGCACCATGTCAATGCATTCAAGCTTGGATACAAGAAGGAATGCAAACGCTGTGCCAACCCTGCCGGGCCCAGCGGCGAGAGGGCACCGAGCCAACGCTCAGCAGCAGGCCTACAGAGGGGAAAAAACAGAAAAGGCCCCGTGACGGGGCCTGGGTTCGGGCCGAACCTGCGGCTTCAGGCAGGTTGGAAAATGGTGCACTGCCCGGACCGGTGGGGCCTCAGACTGGGGCACGGTGGGGGCCGCGCCCCGCCACCCCGGCGTGAAATCAGTGCAGCACCAGCACCGGCAGCTTGCTGCGGGCGATGATCTTCTTGGTGTGCGAGCCAAAGACAAATTCGCCCAGCGGGCCACGGCCGTGGGTGACCATGACAATCATGTCGCAGCCGGCCCTCTCAGCTTCTTCGATGATGGCGTGGTCCACGGCATAGGCGGTCACGGTCAGGCCGGCAAAGGTCACGCCAGCGGCTTGGGCGCGTTCTTCGAACTGCGTCAACAGGGCATTGGCATGGCTCTGGTTGCGGTCTTCGTGCTCTTTCATCCGGGCGGTGGCCACGGTGGCATCACTGCTGATGGTTGACAGCGGCATGTCGGGTTCGACCACGAAGCCGGTGATTTTGGCGCCGAGCTGCAGAGCGAGATCGATGCTGCCATCCATGGCACGGTGGGACAATTCAGAGCCGTCGACGGGGACGAAAAGGTGTTTGTACATGCTGTCTTTCTCCTCAGATGGATTCACCAAGGCGCCAAGTGGCGCTCATAAGATGATGAGTTGGCTTGAATTAGTTTTTGTGGGCGCGTAAGCGCCCAGCAAAGTGTCACCCAGGCCCGCCAGGGCAGGCGTGTGGATGCTACGTAGTGCCCGGGGGCGCTGAGCCCCTGCAGGCCGCGGCAGGGCCTGCAGCGAGGGAGGGGAGGGCAGCGGTAAGAGCATGTCTGAATTGTTTCAGAAGCTTGATTCCACCGCGCGCAAGCGCTAGCGTAGAAATTTGACTGTGGTCAAACAGCTGCAGGATTGGCAGACTGCCCGGCGGGGCGGCAGCTGGATTTTGAACCTACCGGGGTGGCCACAGGGTTCGTACCCATTCTGTAACCAGGGCTGGGTCCAAAGCCCGGTCTTCGGCGTTACCATAGCGCTGTAATTTAGTTACATAAACCATGAAACTCCATCCCACCGTTGAAGCTGTCACCCGCCGCATCGTCGAGCGCAGTGCCCCTGGCCGCGGCGCCTATCTGGCCCGCATCGACGCCGCCGCGCGCCAGCCCCGGGGGGCCGATCGCATGGGCTGCGCCAATGTGGCCCACGCCTTTGCGGGCGTGCCCGGTGACGACCGTTTTCGCATCGTGGCCGAGAAGGCCCCCAACATCGGCATCGTGACGGCCTACAACGACATGCTGTCGGCGCACTCGCCGCTCCAGCATTACCCGGATCTGATCAAGTCCGAGGCCCGTCTGCACGGCGCCACGGCCCAGGTCGCCGGCGGTGTGCCGGCGATGTGCGATGGCGTGACCCAGGGCACGGCCGGCATGGAACTCAGCCTGTTCAGCCGCGACGTGATCGCCATGAGCACGGCGGTGGCCTTGAGCCACGACGTGTTCGATGCCGCGCTGATGCTGGGCGTGTGCGACAAGATCGTGCCGGGCCTGTTGATCGGCGCGCTGCAGTTCGGTCACCTGCCCACCGTGTTCGTGCCCGCCGGACCCATGACCTCGGGCCTGTCGAACAACGAGAAGTCCAAGGTGCGTGAGCAGGCCGCCCAGGGCCTGGTCGGGCGCGAAGCCCTGCTCGAGGCCGAGATCAAGGCCTACCACGGCGAAGGCACCTGCACCTTCTATGGCACGGCCAACAGCAACCAGATGCTGCTGGAGGCCATGGGCCTGCATGTGCCGGGCACCGCCTTCGTGAACCCGGGCCAGGCCCTGCGCGCCGAGCTGACCCGCGAGGCCGCCCGCACCGTGCTGGGCATCACCCACGCGCGCCGCTTTGCCCCGATTGGCCGCGTGGTGGACGAGCGCTGCATCGTCAACGCCATGGTGGCCTTGCTGGCGACCGGCGGCTCGACCAACCACCTGATCCACTGGGTGGCGGTGGCCCGTGCCGCGGGCATCCTGATCGACTGGAACGATTTCTCCGAACTCTCCGATGTGGTGCCTCTGCTGACCCGCGTCTACCCCAATGGCAGTGCCGATGTGAACCAGTTCCAGGCGGCGGGCGGCCCGGGCTTTGTGATCCGCGAACTGCTGGATGCCGGCCTGATGCACGAAGACGTGCTGACGGTGCGCCCCGGTGGCCTGCGTGAGTACACCCGCATCCCCGAGGCCGGTGCCGACGGCCAGGCCCTGCAATGGCGCGACATCGGCGCCAGCGGCGACGACAGCGTGGTGCGCCCGGCCAGCCAGCCTTTCAGCGCCACCGGTGGCCTGCGCCTGCTGCAGGGCCGCCTGGGGCGCAGCGTGATCAAGGTGTCGGCCGTGCCCGAAGACCGCCATGTGATCGAGGCCCCGGCCCGGGTGTTCGACTCGCAAGATGAGCTTCATGCGGCCTTCAAGGCCGGCGAGCTGGATCGCGATCTGGTCTGTGTGGTGCGCTGGCAGGGGCCGCGGGCCAACGGCATGCCCGAGTTGCACAAGCTGACGCCGCCGCTGGCCGTGCTGCAAGGCCGGGGCTTCAAGGTGGCCCTGGTGACCGATGGCCGCATGAGCGGCGCCTCGGGCAAGGTGCCGGCGGCGATCCACGTTTCTCCTGAGGCTTTGGCCGGCGGTCCGCTGGCCAAGGTGCAAAACGGCGATCTGATCCGCCTCGATGCCGTGGCCGGTACGCTCGACGTGCTGGTCGATGAAACCACCTGGGCGGCGCGTGCGCTGGCTCAGATGCCTGCTGAGCTGCAGGCTTCGAATGCGCTCGGTTGCGGGCGCGAACTGTTCACCGGCATGCGCAGGCATGCCCTCACCGCTGAAGAAGGAGCCTGCACATGGCTTTGAAACCCCTCGCCACCCCCTTGAACGCCCTCGCCGTGATGCGCGATGCCCCGGTGATCCCGGTGATCGTGCTCAACGATGTGGCCCATGCCGTGCCGCTGGCCCGCGCCCTGGTTGCGGGCGGCATCCGCATGCTCGAGGTGACGCTGCGCACGCCACAGGCCCTGGCCTGCATCGAGGCGATCGCCCGCGAGGTGCCCGAGGCCGTGGCCGGTGCCGGCACGCTGCGCAGCGCGGCCGATGCCCGTGCGGCCGTCAACGCCGGTGCACGTTTCGGCGTCAGCCCGGGTTACACATCGGCACTGGGTCAGGCCTGTCGTGACCTGGCGCTGCCCCTGCTGCCCGGCGTGGCCACCGGCAGCGAGATCATGGCCGCCATGGAAGACGGCCTGACCGAGCTGAAGTTCTTCCCGGCCATGCAGGCCGGCGGCCCCGCCATGCTCAAGGCCTGGCATGGCCCGTTTGGCGACATCCGCTTCTGCCCCACGGGCGGTGTCAGCCCGTCCAATGCGGCCGAGTTTCTGGCCTTGCCGAACGTGGCCTGCGTGGGCGGCTCGTGGCTCACCCCGGCCGATGCCGTGGCACAGGGCGATTGGGCCCGCATCGAGGCGCTGGCGCGCGAGGCCAGCCAGTTGCCGCGGGCTTGAGGCTTGTGCTGCCCCCAGGGCCTCAGCGCAGGCCCTTGCCTTCTTCGTGTTCGGCCCGCTGGATCAGCTCGATCTTGTAGCCATCCGGGTCTGTCACAAAGGCGATCACGGTGCTGCCACCCTTGACTGGGCCGGCCTCGCGCGTCACGTTGCCACCGGCGGCCTTGATTTTTTCGCAGGCGGCGTAGGCGTCGGGCACGCCCAGGGCGATGTGGCCGTAGGCCGTGCCCAGTTCATAGCTTTCCACGCCCCAGTTGTAGGTCAGCTCCAGCTCGGCATGCTCGGGGTTGCGGCCGTAGCCCAGGAAGGCCAGCGAGTACTTGTACTCGGGGTTTTCCGAGGTGCGCAGCAGTTGCATGCCCAGCACCTGGGTGTAGAAGTCGATCGAGCGCTGGAGGTTGCCAACGCGAAGCATGGTGTGCAGAAACCGCATTCGGGGGTCCATCAATAGGCAAAGACAAGGCGCCCATTTTGCGTGTTTCTGCGCGCCTCAACGTGTTGGCAGGTCGAACACCAGGCAGGTTGTGGTGGCATGGGCGTACAAGGTGCCGTCGGGCCCCACCAGGCGCGCCTCGGCCGTGGCCAGTTGGCGGCCGCAATGGATCACGCGGCCCTCCGCCCGCACACGGCCGACCTTGGGGGTGATGGCCTTGACCAGGTACACCCCCAGCTCGGCGGTGGTGTAGCCCCGACCCGGCAGCATGCAGGTGTGCACGGCGCAACCCAGGGCCGAATCGAGCAGGGTGGCAAACCAGCCCCCGTGCACGGTGCCCATGGGGTTCAGGTGCTGTTGCCTGGGCGTGCCCTGGAACACGGCGCGCCCGGGGCCCACCTCAACGATGAGAAAATCCAGCGTGCGCGCCATTTCGGCATAGGGCAGGGTGCCCTCGAGCAGGGCCTGCATCTGTTGCAGGCCATTCTTGCCGACAATCTGTTCGGGGCGGGCCACGCCGGGGCCAGGGCCCTGGTCCAAGATGGCGCGGATGGCGGCTTCCTCCTGCAGCCAACGCTGCAGGGTGGCTTCACGGGAGTCTGCCGTAGGATCGGTATCGGCGTGGCTGCTGGGTGGGTTGGCAGTGCGCATGGTTGAATTCCGTTAAATATTGCAGATGCAATTATTGCAAATACAATGAACTCATGAACAAGCGCACCCCCTCCGAAACTGTCAAGGACGCGACAGCCCGTCCGCAGGGCTGCACGAATTTCAAGCTGCGCCGCCTGATGCGGCAGGTGGCCCAGCATTACGACGCCCACATGAGCCCGTGCGGGCTGAAGACCACGCAGTACTCCTTGCTGAACACGGTGGAGCGCCTGGGGCCCATCCAGCCGTCCGAGTTGGCGCGCAGCATGGCCATGGACGCCTCCACGCTCACGCGCAATCTGCGCCCCCTCATGGACGCAGGCTGGCTGCTGCTGGGCCCGGGGCAGAACGCCCGCAGCCGCCTGGTTCACATCACCGAGGCCGGGCGCGAAAAACGCCGTGAGGCCCAGGCCTTGTGGCGGGTGGCACAACTCAGCCTGAACGAGATGCTGGGTGAGTCCACGGTGGTGGCCCTGCACGGGCTGATCGATGACTGCATGGAACTTCTGGTCGAACCGGCCGCTGAGCCGGCCGCTGCAGAACAGGCAGCCGGGGCCTGAACTTCAGCCCAGGCGCTCAGGCGGCCACGGTGTAGTTGAGCGTCATGCGGCCGCCGTCGGCCACCACGATTTCGCCGGTGACGTAGCTGGAGGCATCGCTGGCCAGCCAGGCCACCACATCGGCCATCTCGTCAGGCGTGCCCAGGCGTTTCAGCGGGGTGCGGCTCATGATGCGGCGCCGGGCCTCGTCACTGGTCAGCACCGATTGGGCCGCCAGTTCGGTCGCGATGGTGCCTGGGGCCACGGCGTTGACTCGGATGCCGTGATCGGCCAAAGCCAGGGCCATCACGCGGGTGAGCTGGTTGATGCCGCCCTTGCTCACGTTGTAGCTGGCGATGGTGGGAATGGTCAGCACGCCATTGACCGAACTCATGTTGATGATGGCGCCGGGCGCCCGCTCGGGGGTGGTGCCGGCCTGCTGCACCATGGCACGGGCCACGGCCTGGCCGACCAGGAAGGCCCCCTTGAGGTTGACGTCGAGCACGGCATCGAAGTCGGCCTCGGTGATGTCCAGAAAATCGGCGGCCTTGAAGATGCCGGCATTGTTGACCAGGATGTCGATGCGGCCGTGGGCCTGCAGCGCGCGGGCGACCAGGGCATCGACATCGGCCTTGCGGCTGACATCGCAGTGCACATACAGGGCGCCGGTCTCGGCCGCCAGGGCCTGGCCGGGGGCGTCGGCCACGTCGGCGATCACGACCTGGGCCTGTTCACGCACAAAGCGGCGCACGCAGGCCTCGCCAATGCCTTGCGAGCCCCCGGTGACGATGGCCACGCGGCCTTGCAGGCCGAACGAGATGGAAGCGTTGTGAGAAGTCATCGGGGCATGCTAACAGCTTGCCCCGCAGCGCCGGGCATGCGCCCGCAGGCGCTATGCTTGGCGTTCATTTCGGCCTCAGGGCCCCGTTTCAGATGTCACCCTTGATTCAAACCGATGCCGCCAGCGGCCAATCCAGTTTCACCCGCGTGGTGTTGGCCACCGGTGCCGACGGCCGAGCCTGTTTCCGTGAAGAATCGTTGCCCCTGAGCGAAGGCAAGCCGGCCTCGCAACTCAGCCCCTTCATGAGCGCGCAGGGCTACCAGTTGCGCCACAGCCCGGTGGGCTTTCGCAGCGATTTTCACTGCACGGGCGAGCCGCAGTGGGTATTCATTCTGCAGGGGCAGATGGAGATCGGCCTGCAGGGTGGGGTCTCGCGCGTGTTCGGGCCGGGCCAGCATTTCTACTCGGCCGACACCTTGCCGGCAGGCGCGGTGTTCGACCCTGCGGTGCATGGGCACTGGAGCCGGCAGGTGGGGCCCGATCCGCTGGTGACCGTGTTCCTGCGCGACTGAAACCCGCAGGCACCGGCCTCAGGGTCGGTAGTCCTCGGGCAGGCGCAGGCGCAGCAGGGCGCGCACAAAGCCGTGATCCGAGCGGGTGCGGCTGTGCCCCTCGTTGAGGTGGTCGGTGAAATACTGGATGCGGCGCACATCGCCCAGGCTGAAACGGCCTTCGGCCAGAAAGCCTTCGCTCACCAGGATCTGGTCCAGCACCTCGGGGCGGCCCTGGTGGATGTGGGAATAGGCCACGTCCTTGCGCAGCGCCATCTCGCTTTGCACGTCGTAGGCATTGAACAAGGCCAGGCGCCGGGCCGACTTGTCATAGGCCACCTCGGAGGTGGCGGCCACCAATTGGGTGGTGACGCTGGTCGGGCTGTCATTGAAGTCGCCCACCATCACCAGAGGGGCCTTGTCGGTGTTCAGCAGATCGACCACCAGGCCCCGCAAGGCCGCGGCCTCGGCGCCGCGCATCATCAGCGAGCGCAGGGTGGCCAGGGCCATGATCTTGGGGTCGTCGCGGTCTTCCAGCGATCGGCCCTGTGCATCGAGCAGAAAGCGCGGGCGCTTGGACTTGAGGTGCACGTTCAGCACGCGGATGCGCTGCCCATGCTTCATGCGCAACACCGCCAGCAGGGGCGGGCGCTCGAACTGGCCATGCACGCCGCAGCCCGGGATGTCGAGCGCCTGAGGCAGGGCGTAGTCGGTGAGGGAGCGGATTTCTTCCACGGCCAGGCGTGTGGCCAGGCCCAGCCGGGGGGTGCCGCTGGCGCCGTGCTGGTGCGCGTTGTTCTCGGCGCCTGGAACCCGGATCTCGTTGTAGTGCAGCTTGCTGCGGTGGATGGCGCCCTTGAAGGCGGCCTCATCCCACACCTCCTGAACGGCCAGGATGTCGGCGTTCAGGGTGGCGAAGCGCTCACCCAGCCAGGCGAGTTTGTGGTCAAACTCGTGCTGGGTGTAAGGGTCTTGGTTGGGGTAGTAGACCCGGCCAGGGTTGGCCAGGTTGAGCACATTGCAGGTCGCCACCGAGAGGGTGGCGTACCGCGTGTTGCCAGAGGAGGAGCCGGAAGAGGGGGCCAGGTCTTGCGACATGGCGTGGCTCAACGACCGAAGGAACGGCCACCGCCAGAGCGGTTGCCACCGAAGCCACCACCACCACCCGAGCGGCCACCGCCGCCGCCACCACCACCGAAGCCGCCGCGTCCACCGCGACCGCCCCGGCCGCGGTCGGCCATGCTGTCGACGCTGGTGCGCATCGGGTCGGGCTGGCCCACGGGCGTGCTGCGCTGGGCTGGCACGGCGCGGCCGGTCAGGCTGGCCAGCGCGGCGGAGGCGTCGTGGCGCACACCGGCCTGGCTTTCAAAGCGGTCGGCACCGCCGCCGCCGCCTTGGCGGGGGCCGCGCGGGCCCTGGCCTTGGCCGTGACCCGGGGCACGCGGCGGACGCGGCGCCTGGGCGCGTTGAGCACCGCCTTCACCCTGGCCGTCGCGGGCCGGACGGGCGCCACGGGGGCCTTGGCCTTGGCCGTTGCCATTGCGTTGGCCGCCACCGGCGGCACCGCCGCCCTGGCCACGACCGCCGCCGCCGCCATTGCCGCCGTTGCCCTGGGCTGCACCGTTGCCGCCGCCTTGGCCGGCCTTGTTCTCGCGGATGCGTTGCATCATCTCGGCACGTGCCGCCTTGGCCGCAGCGGCCATGACTTCACGGCTCGGCGGCTTGCCGGCGCCGCCCCAGATGGTCTGGCGGCCCATGGCGATGGGTTCGGCGCGCTCGCCGGGTTCGGGGCCGAAGCCGTCGATCACCTTGACGTCGATGTTCTGCTTGGTGAAGCGCTCGATGTCCTGCATGAAGCCTTCTTCGTCCAGGCAGACCAGGCTCACGGCCTCGCCGCTGGCGCCCGCGCGGCCGGTGCGGCCGATGCGGTGCACGTAGTCTTCGCTGACGTTGGGGATTTCGTAGTTCACCACGTGCGGCAGCTCATCGATGTCGATGCCGCGGGCTGCGATGTCGGTGGCCACCAGGGCGCGGATGTCACCGCTCTTGAAGCCCTGCAGGGCCTGGGTGCGGGCGCTCTGGCTCTTGTTGCCGTGCAGCGCCATGGCCTTGATGCCGTTCTTGGTCAGGAATTCGGCCACGTTGTTGGCGCCGAACTTGGTGCGGGTGAACACCAGCACCTGGCTCCAGTTGTGCTCCTGGATGATGTGGGTCAGCAGGGCTTTTTTCTTGCCGCGGCCCACCGGGTGGATCACCTGGGTGATGCGTTGCACGGTGGTGTTGCGCGGGGTCACCTGGATGCTTTGCGGGTTGCGCAGCAAAGTGGCGGCCAGGTCGCGGATCTCGTCGCTGAAGGTGGCCGAGAACAGCAGGCTCTGCTTTTCCTTGGGCACCAGGGCCAGCACCTTCTTCACGTCGTGGATGAAGCCCATGTCGAGCATGCGGTCGGCTTCGTCCAGGATCAGGATCTGCACATTGGACAGGTCCAGGTGGCCCTGTTGCTGCAGGTCGAGCAGGCGGCCCGGTGTGGCCACCAGGATGTCGACGCCACGCTTGAGGGTGCTGATCTGCGGGTTCATGCCCACGCCGCCGAAGATGACGGCGGAGCTCAGTTGCAGGTACTTGCCGTAGTCGCGCACCGACTCTTCCACCTGAGCCGCGAGTTCGCGGGTGGGGGTGAGCACCAGGGCGCGGATGCCGACGCCGCCCGTGCGGTTGGTGGCGCGGTTGCCCAGGCTCAACTTGTGCAGCACGGGCAGGGTGAAGGCGGCAGTCTTGCCGGTGCCGGTCTGGGCACCTGCCAGCAGATCCTGGCCTTCGAGCACGGCGGGAATCGCCTGTGCCTGAATGGGGGTTGGGTTTTCGTAGCCTTGTTCGCTAACGGCTTTGAGAATCGCCGGAGCGAGGTTCAGATCGTCAAAAGTCATGGTGTGGTGCCCTTGCCGGGCACTGGGGAATCGGCCTGTCCAGGCGCTTGGCAGCGCTGGGCCAGTCTAGGCAGATGAACTTCAGGGTGGGGCAGGCAAGGGCTTGGTTCAGGCCCTTTTGCCCCGCAGCAGATCGCTGATGTTGCGTTTACTGGTGAGCGCAACGAGGGTGATTGTCGCATGAGTCGATAATCACGGATTGATTCGTCACTTTTTCCATCAAAGCAGAACATGGCCCAATACGTTTTTTCCATGAACCGAGTCGGCAAGATCGTGCCGCCCAAGCGTCAGATCCTGAAGGACATTTCGCTGAGTTTCTTCCCGGGCGCCAAGATCGGCGTGCTGGGCTTGAACGGCTCGGGCAAGTCGACCCTGCTGAAGATCATGGCTGGCATCGACAAGGAGATCGAGGGTGAAGCCATCCCCATGGCCGGCCTGAAGATCGGTTACCTGCCGCAGGAGCCCCAGCTCGACCCCGAACAGACCGTGCGCGAATCGGTTGAAAGCGGCATGGGCGAGATCAAGGCCGCCCAGCAGCGCCTCGAAGAGGTGTACGCCGCCTACGCCGAGGAAGACGCCGATTTCGACGCCCTGGCCGCCGAACAGGCCAAGCTCGAAGCCATCATCGCCACCGCCGGCGACGCCTCCGACCACCAGCTCGAAATCGCGGCCGATGCCCTGCGCCTGCCGGCCTGGGATGCCGTGATCGGCAAGCTCTCGGGCGGTGAAAAGCGCCGCGTGGCGCTGTGCCGCCTGCTGCTGTCCAAGCCCGACATGCTGCTGCTCGACGAACCCACCAACCACTTGGACGCCGAATCGGTCGACTGGCTGGAGCAGTTCCTGGCCCGCTTCTCGGGCACCGTGGTGGCCATTACCCACGATCGCTACTTCCTGGACAACGCCGCCGAGTGGATTCTGGAACTCGACCGGGGCCATGGCATTCCCTACAAGGGCAACTACAGCACCTGGCTGGACCAGAAGCAGTCTCGCCTGGAGTCGGAGCAAAAGGGCGAAGAAGCCCGTGCCAAGGCGCTCAAGAAGGAACTGGAGTGGGTGCGCCAGAACGCCAAGGGCCGTCAGGCCAAGAGCAAGGCCCGTATCGCCCGCTTCGAGGAACTGAGCGATTACGAATACCAGAAGCGCAACGAAACCCAGGAAATCTTCATTCCTGTGGCCGACCGCCTGGGCAGCCAGGTGATCGAATTCAAGGGCGTGAGCAAGTCCTTCGGTGACCGCGTGCTGATCGACAACCTCACCTTCAACATCCCGGCAGGCGCCATCGTCGGCATCATCGGCCCGAACGGGGCCGGTAAGTCGACGCTGTTCAAGATGATCGCGGGCCGCGAGCAACCCGATTCGGGCGAAGTGGTGGTGGGTCAGACCGTCAAGATGGCCTATGTGGACCAGAACCGCGACGAGCTGGCCAACGACAAGACCGTCTGGGAAGACGTTTCCGGCGGGCTGGACATCCTCACCGTGGGCAAGTTCCAGATGGCCAGCCGCGCCTACTGCGGTCGCTTCAACTTCAACGGTGGTGACCAGCAGAAGAAGGTCGGCCTGCTGTCGGGCGGTGAACGTGGCCGTCTGCACCTGGCCAAGACCCTGATCGCCGGCGGCAACGTGCTGCTGCTGGACGAACCCTCGAACGACCTGGACGTGGAAACCCTGCGCGCCCTGGAAGACGCGCTGCTCGAGTTCGCAGGCACCATCCTGGTCATCAGCCACGATCGCTGGTTCCTGGACCGCATCGCCACCCACATCCTGGCGGCCGAAGGCGATAGCCAGTGGACCTTCTTCGACGGCAACTACCAAGAGTACGAAGCCGACAAGAAGAAGCGTCTGGGTGAAGAAGGCGCCAAACCCAAGCGTGTCCGATTCAAGGCACTGAAATAAGCGTAAAAAACTGAAACAATGACGGGGCCCCATGGCCCCGTTTTTGTGTCGGGTCGGGCCGTACCCTAGGAGCCTGTCCATGTCAGCCCAGCCGCCCAGCAGCCAGCCCTCTGCCGTGCTTCAGGAGTGCCTGGAAGACGCGCGTCGCGAGGCGCGCCTGCTGATCGAGAAACTGGTCGATTTCACCCGCCACAACCTGCGTCATCGCGAGAGCGCCGGGCGCAACTTCACCGACCGCAATGCGGTCACCGCGGCGATCGATGAGTTGGGGCGTCATCAACGGGGGCTGGTCGATGGCTTTGTGACCCGGGTCAACCAGGGGCTGATGGCATCGCCTCAGGCCGCCACGGAGAAAGCCCAGAACCAGTCGCTGATGCAGCTCAAGTTCGACCAACTGGAGCTGATGGACGAGGACCAGGTGCAAAGCCGGGTCGAGCTGGCGCGCGCCCTGCAGATGACCCTGCACGCGGTGGATCCCACGCTGCCCGAACTCAACACCCTGAGCTGCGCCTTGCAAGGCCTGCCGGTGGTGATCCCCGACCGCAACCCCTTTCGCCCCGAGATGTACCTGCGCGCCTTGCAGGCTTCGCTCGAGAGCGTGCCGGTGTCGGCCGCCGTGCGCATGGTGTGGACGCAGCAGATGTGCAGCCTGCTGGGCACCGAGCTCAACGATTTCTACCGCTTTCTCAACCACAAGCTGAAGCAGCGCGGCATCAAGCCGGCCCTCTACACCGTGGCCCAGCAGGAGGCCAGCAGCCGACCCGTGTATGTGCCGGAGGTCCTGCCTGTCGCGGCCCCTCCCTCCATGGGCGTTGTCGGTTCCGCTCGGGGCAGCGCGCCCGTCAGCGGCGCGGGCCTGGGGCAGGGCGGGTCGGTTGTGCCAACGGGTTCTGCGGCGGGGCGTTCGGTGGCCTCCGGCAGCCCCGCAGCGTCAGGCCGTCGCGTTGGCGCAGGGGCTCCACCGCTCTACCTGGATGCATTGCCACAGTCCTTGCCGGGTCCGCTGGTAGCACGTGACGCGGACGACGCCAGTGCTCTCACGGTCGGTCAATTGCGGCGCCTCCTGGCCAGCGATGGCAACGCCCGTGGGGCACGTGCTGCAAGTCCGGATGCCTCGCGACTGGAAACCTTTGCACAGCAATTTGAGCGGCGGTTTGAGGCCGAGGCTGAGCCCGATGAGGTGAATCACACCGATTTCGACAGCACCCTGCCGGCGGCCTTCGATGCCTTGAGCAGCGAGCGGGAGATGAGCCAGGTTCTGCAGCGCCTGGCCCAGCGCCAAGGGGCGCTGGCCCCGGCAGGGCGCCCGATCAGCGTGCGTGAACTGCGTGAGCAACTGCGCCGACAAGGGCAGGAGGTTGGGCCGCTGGTGGCGCTGGAGGTGGTTGCCTTGATGATCGACAACATCACGCGTGACGCCCGGTTGCCGCAGGTCGTGCGCCAGACCGTGCGCGAGTTGGAAAATCCACTGGCCCAGTTGGTCGTGGCTGATCAGCGCTTTTTCAGCGACAAGGCGCATCCAGCCCGCCGCTTGCTGGACGAGCTGACCCAGCGCAGCCTGGCTTTCGAAAATGAGAGTGCGCCGGGTTTTGAGGCCTTCATGGCCCCGGTGCGCCAGGTGGCGGAGATGCTGGGCGGGGCTGCCATTGACGGCCCAGGTCCGTTCGAGGTGGCTTTCAAGGAGTTGGAGCGCACCTGGAGCGAGCACCAGGAGGCTGAACGCCGCAAGCGCGATCTGGCGGTCAAGGCCTTGTTGCACGCTGAGCAGCGCAATCTGTTGGCGACCCGCCTGCGCCACGAGCTCAAGGCCTTGCCGGGCCTGGCCCAGGTGCCTGCCGAGGTGAGTGAGTTCCTGTTGGGCCCATGGGTGCAGGTGATGGCCCAGGCCCGGCTGGGTGACCGGGCGTCGGAAGGCGACCCCGGGCATTACCTGGCCCTGGTCGACGAACTGTTGTGGAGTGCCCAGCCCGTGCTCACGCGGCGCAACCCTGGACGTCTGACGAGGCTGATCCCCAGCCTGCTGGGGCGCCTGCGTGAGGGGCTCAAAACCATCGACTACCCGCCAGTGCAGACCAGCGCCTTTCTTGAAAAGCTCATCGTTCTGCACCAGGCGGGCTACCGCACTGGCGTTGCGGCGCCCGCACAAGCGCCTTCCGAATTGCCGTCGGCAGCATCCAGGCCGCCCGCTGAGCTGCCGACCGCCAGCCCCACTGAGATCGAGTTGGATGACAACCCGGCCTGGCTGGCCCCCCAGGAGGCGCGGGACTCCGGTTTCCTGACGCTGCCGTCCGAGCAACCTGCCGAGGACGAGGCGCTGCCTTTGTTGCCGCCCTTGGCCAACGAAGCGCTACCCAATCTGGAGTTGGGCAACTGGGTGGAGATGAACACGGGCCGGGGCTGGCAGCGCTCTCAGCTGACCTGGGCCAGCCCGCATGGCACCTTGTTCCTCTTCACCCGCCCAGACGGCAGCACCCAGTCGATGACCCGGCGGATGCGGGAGCGCATGATGCGCGAGGGCCTGATGCGGGTGCTCAGCACCCAGCCTGTGGTCGCGGGTGCCCTGGACGAAGTGGCGCGCACGGCCTTGCGCAACACCGTCTCCACGCCCGAGGCCGATGCTGGCGGCGGACCCGGGCCGGTCACAGGCTGAGGTGGTTCAGGGGGGGGCACTGGCCGGGTCGTTGGCGCCCGGCTCACCCCCCAGGCGGCGCCGCACCCATTGCAGGTGGCTGCGCAGCGCGTACAACTCGTCGGTGTAGGACAGGGGCAGGTGGATGTGGCCCAGTTGCTGCTCCACCTCGTCCAGTTCGGCCAGCAGGCTGGGCGCGTCGGCCTCCTGCCGATCGAAACGGCCTTCGATGTCGCGCAGGCGCCCGTACCAGCGGAACACCCGGGAGCGCACGCGGAAGGTGTACAGCGGCGGTATCACCCGGCTCAGGGGCAGCACGATGGCCACGATCACGCCCAGGGCCAGGGCCATGCGCTGCACCAGGTTGGCCAGCCAGAAGGGCAGGTGCCGTTGCAGGATCGAAGGGCCCTCGGTGTAGGCGCGTTCGGCTTCGCGGCTCAGCGGCAGTTCGCTGTGGTTGAGGTTGGGGAACTCGCGCGCCCGGTTGAACCAGCCCGCCCCGCCATGCAGGCGCAGCGCCTGCTGGGCAAACAGCTGCTGCAGGGCCGGGTGGGTGTCTTCATGGGCCAGCAGCGAGGTGGTCGAGGCCACCAGGCGCAGCTCGCGCCCGGGCAGGTCACGCGCCAGGTCCACCATGCCGCGCGGCAGGGTGACTGGGCTCAGGTAGGGAAAGCGTCGCGCATAGGCCTCGCTTTGCACAAAGTTCATCAGCTGCACGCCGGGCGTCTGCAGCAGCATGCGCACAAAGGCCGATTCGGGGGCCGAGGCAAACACCACCACATCCAGCTCGCCCCCCAGAAAAGCCACCACGGCCTCGGTCTGGGGCAGGTGCGACAGCTTGAGCCTGGCCGGGTCCTGGCCATTGGCCTGCAACAACTGGTTCATCAAGGCCGGCACGCCGGTGCCGGGGGCGCCCACGTTGACGCGCAGGCCACGCAACTGGACCAGGCTGTTGAGCGTGAGCTTGCTGCCCGCAGGCTCCGGGCTGGCCGGGCTGGGCCGGTAAAACACCCAGATCGGCTCGACAAACAGGCTGCCCAGCGACACCAGGGCCTGGTCATCGTCCGCGCTTTCGGCCGAGGCCGTGCCGCCTTGCACAAAACCCAGGTCGGCGCGGCCCTCGGCCAGCAGCTGCAGGTTGGCGGCGGAGCCTTCGGAGGGCAGCAGGTGCACGGTGATGCCCTCGCGGGCCAGGGCCTCGGCATAGGCCTTGCCAAAGCGTTCGTAGGCGCTCTGGGCCGGGCCGGTGGCCAGGGTCACCTCGCGCGGCGGGTTGGGGTTGAGCCACCAGTAGGCCAGCCCGAGCAGCAGCACCGGCAACAGCGCGATCGGCCCGGCCGAGACCAGCAGGTCGCGCAGGGTCAGCAGGTAGTAACGCAGGGTGCGTGACAGCTTGGACATGGTGACCCCTCAGCGTGCCGCCCGCAGCTCGGCTGCGGCGGGCAGGTGCAGGCCCTCGGCCGTGGTCAGGCCCCGGGCGGCCAGCACGGCGTTCAGCGTGGCCCGGGCGGTGACTTCGGCGGCCAGCGTGGCCAGCACCATCATGCCCGGTGTGCTGGCGGCGCGGCCGGTGGCCAGGGCGAACACGGTGTCGCCATCCGAGGGGGTGTGCACCGGGTTGATGGCCCGGGCCAGCCCGTCGTGCCCCGAGACGGCCAGTCGATGGGCCTGGGCCTTGCTCAGCGGCGCGTCGGTGGCCAGCACGGCCAGGGTGGTGTTGGTGCCGGGCAGCAGGGGTTTGGGGGGCTCGCCGCGCAGCAGGGCGCGCCGGCTGTCCAACAGGCCCTTGCCGTTCAGGGTCCGGGCCCCGGCGACCACGGCGCCGGTGTCCGGGTCGATCACATCGCCCAGCGCATTGCAGGCCACCAGCGCGCCCACGGTGACGCCGGCCACCGTCAAAGAGGCCGTGCCCACGCCCCCCTTCATGGCCCGGTCGATGCCGAAGATCTTGCCCACGGCGGCACCTGTGCCGGCGCCCACATTGCCTTCGGGCGGGCGGCGGGTGCCGGCCGCCACGCAGGCCGCATAGCCCGCAGCGGCGTCCGGGCGGATGCGCATGTCGCCCACCAGCAGGTCGAACAGCACGGCCGAGGGCACGATGGGCAGCCGGCCCACGCCCACGTTGAAGCCCACGCCTTGCTCCTCCAGCCAGCGCACGGCCCCCGTGGCCGCCTCCAGTCCCCAGGCACTGCCGCCGGCCAGCACGATGGCATGCACCTGCTGCACCAGGTTCGAGGGGTCGAGCAGATCGGTTTCGCGGGTGCCCGGGGCGGCGCCGCGCACGTCCACCCCGGCCACCGCCCCGTCACGGGCCAGGATGGCGGTGCAGCCGGTGGGGCGGCGCGGGTCGGTGAAATGCCCCACCTCGATGCCGGGCACCTCGGTGATGCTGCCGGGGTGGCGGCGGCGTGGGGCTGGGGAGCCTGTTGGGGCGGGGCGGGGGGCTCGGACGGCAGAGGTCATGGCGGGGGCGGATTTTCGAGACAGACGGCGCCCGATTATGGGCGCTGTCAGGCTTGCGACCCGCCGTGGGCCTGTTCAGTGCACGTGGCTGCCCGTTGCTGGCTTGCGCACGCTGGGCAGACCGGGCTCGGGGGCTGTTGGGGCCGCAGACGCCGGGGGCTCGATCGCCTGGGCACCGTGGGCTGAATGATCGCCTGCCGTGCCTGCAGCCTGTCCATGGTCATGCCCGTGGTGGTGCATGGCGCCCGGCGCATTGGCCGCCGGGGCCGCCGGCGGGCTGCCCTTTGCCCGCACCGGCTCGGGCAGCGGGCCGGTCCATTCGCGGGCCACGCTGCCGACGGGGGGATTGAAGGGGCCGGGGTCGCTGTAGTCGCCTGGCTTTTGCCCGCGCCGCACCTTGAGCAGGCTGAACATGCCCCCCATCTCCAGCGGGCCGTAGGGGCCGGTGCCGGTCATCATGGGCAGGGTGTTCTCGGGCAGGGGCATGCGCATGGCGCCCATGTCGGCCATGCCCCGGTCGCCCATGGGCATGTAGTCGGGCACCAGCTTCTGGATCTTGTCCAGCACGGCACGCTGGTCCACGCCGATCATGGTGGGCACGGCGTGGCCCATCGGGCCCATGGTGTGGTGGCTCTTGTGGCAGTGCAGCGACCAGTCGCCTTCCTCGTCGGCCACGAACTCGATCTGGCGCACCTGGCCCACGGCCACATCGGTGGTCACCTCCGGCCAGCGGGCCGAGGGGGGCACGGGGCCGCCATCGGTGCCGGTGACCGTGAATTCATGGCCGTGCAGGTGCAGGGGGTGGTTGGTCATGGTCAGGTTGCCCACCCGGATGCGCACCCGGTCGCCCTGGCGCACGTTGAGGCTGTCAATGCCCGGGAACACCCGGCTGTTCCAGGTCCAGAGGTTGAAATCGAGCATGGTGCTGACCTGGGGCGTCATCGAGCCGGGCTCGATGTTGTAGGCCGCCATCAGAAAGCAGAAGTCACGGTCGACCTTGGCAATGTGCGGGTGGCGCTGGCGTGGGTGGGTGACCCACAGGCCCATCAGGCCCATGGCCATCTGCACCATTTCGTCGGCATGCGGGTGGTACATGAAGGTGCCGGGTCGGCGCGCAGTGAACTCGTAGACAAAGGTCTGACCGGGCTGGATGGCCGGCTGGGTCAGGCCGGCCACGCCGTCCATGCCATTGGGCAGGCGCTGGCCGTGCCAGTGCACGCTGGTGTGTTCGGGCAGCCGGTTGGTCACGAACAGGCGCACCCGGTCGCCCTCGACCACCTCGATGGTGGGGCCGGGGCTCTGCCCGTTGTAGCCCCAGAGATTGACCTTCATGCCGGGCGCCATCTCGCGCACCACAGGCTCGGCCACCAGGTGGAACTCCTTCACCCCGGCATTCATGCGCCAGGGCAGGGTCCAGCCGTTCAGGGTCAACACCGGGTTGTAGGTCGCCCCCTCGGGGCGCCAGGGGGCGGCGCTGTCGGCGTCGGTCTGGGTGGCGGGCTCGGGCAGGGCGGCGAGGGCACTGCGGGCCACGGCGGCACTGGCCACCGCACCGGCCAGGGCGCCCGAGAAAAATTGTCGTCTTTGCATGGTCAATGTCCTTGGGGTGTGGCTGCGGGGGCAGTGCCTTGGGGGTAGGTCAGGCTCAGCGCACCGGGCGAGGTGCCGTTGAGCGCCAGGCGCAGGTCGGTGTCGGCCAGCCAGAAGTCGCGCCGGGCCTCAATGGCTGCGTTCACGCTCAGCAAGTTGCTGCGGGTTTCGCTCAGCAGATCCCACACGCTGAGCAGCATGCCGTTGTAGCGCAGCAGGGTTTCGTCGCTGAGCTGGCGGCGCAGCGGCAGCACCTCGGTCTCGTAGTGCCGGGCCAGGGCCCAGGCCGATTGCCAGGCCTGCCAACGCGTGCGCGCCTCGCTGCGTGCCAGCACGGCCACCTCGCGCACCCGGGCCTGACCTAGGCGCAACTGGGCCTCGGCACGGGCCTGGCGGGCCTGGCCCTGGTCGAACAGCGGCAGCGGCACGGCGATTTCAAAACTGCGCTTGCTGTCGCGGTTGCCCGGGGTGGTCACGGTGTTGTAGCCCGCGCCCAGCTCGAAAGCGCTGACATAGCCCGTCACCCGGGTGAAGCCCATGCTGGCCGCCACATGGCGGTATTCGTCCTGGGCCGCCCGCACATCCAGCCGTTCGCGCAGGGCCTGGGCTTCGTAGTCGGGGGCGGGCTGCAGGGCGTCGGGCAAGGCCGGCAGCTGGGCGGGCAGTTGCAGCGACTCACCGCTTTCCAGGCCCAGCAGGCGGATCAATTGCTCCCGGCTGGCCTGGGCCTGCAGGCGGCTGCGTTGCAGCTGGGCCCGTATGTCGGCCAGCACGGCCTGCTCGCGGGCCTGTTGCAGCCGGCTCCAGTTGCCGGCCCGCACCATGGCGTGGCCCAGCTCGACGGCCGCCTCGGCGGCCTCCTGCACCTGGGCCAGGTAGTCGGCCGTCTGCTGGGCTGCCACGGCGCGCACCCAGGCGCGGCGCACGTCGGCGCTCAGGCGCAGCACCTCTTGAGCGGTCTGCAGGCGGCCCAGGGCCAGCTGCCGGTCTTGCCATTGCAGGCGCCAGGGCAGGGTGATCAGGCTCCACAGATCGATGCGCAGCAGGCGCTCAATTTCGACCTGCTGGCCTTCCACCACCCGCCCCAGGCCCAGGGTGGGGTTGGGCCACAGGGCCATCTGCTGGCGCTGCGCATTCGACACGTCGAGCGCCGCCAGCGCGGCCTCCAGGGCCGGGTTGTTGAGCAGGGCCAGGCGCTGGGCTGCGTCGGCGTCAAGTGGGTGTGACAACAGGCGCTGGCGGGCATCGCCCACGCTTTCGCCGGCAGGGGCTTGCCATTGGCTGGCTTCAGGGCCGCCATGCTGTTGCACCAGCGTGCGCATGTCGGGGATGTCGGCGCCATCGGCGGGGCCGCCCGGCGAGGCACAGGCGCCCAGCAGACCGGCGGCCAGCAGACAGGACGCGAGGAGGGGGACAGGGCGGCGGCAGCCACCCGGGGTTTGGGACATGAAGGTCACTCCACAATCGTGAGAACAGACGCCGCCTGGCACTAGGCCTGGGCAGGCGGACACCGCACCGCAGGCTCTAAGGAGCCTGGCGGGGCAAGGCGAACGGGTTCTCAGCCGATGGGGGGTTTGAGGTGTGGCGCCAGATGGGTGCTCTGGAAGCGTGTCACCGGCGCTGTGTGCACAGCCTGAGGCAGAGGGCCGCCGAGGCAGACCGGCAGGGCCAATGCCAGCAGCGGCAAATGGCACACCTGGCAGGCATTGCACAGGCCACCGTGGTCGGCTGGCCCGGCATCGGGAGTGGCGTCGGTCGGCGTGGTGGTGACCAGCGCTGCGGCTTCGTGACAGGGCGCCAGGGCCTGGCTCGCTGCCTCGACCGAAGCGGGCCCTTGCAGCGACGGCAGGCTGGCGAAGGCCATGGCGTCGCCCACCCACACTCTGAGGGTGAGCAGGCAGATCAGCAACAGCAGGCCGGGGCGACGCATGGCGTGATCATAAGCCCAGGCCGCAGGGGCCCTCTGTGCCAGGTCAAGCCAGGCGGCCGCGGGCCTTGTCGATCCAGACTTGCAGGTGGTCGATCAGGCCTTGCTGGCTGAACGAGCAGCTTTCTTCCGAAAACAGGGCCGAAGACTCCAGTCGATCCAGCAACTGGGACAGAACCTCGCGGAAGGCGGATGGCAATGCCGAGAGCAGTGATTCAAACAGACGGGCCTGGCGACTGAACTCATGAGGAGACAGGCTGCCATCGCGTAGATGCTCGAACAGAGCGCTCAGGGAGTCAAGTTGAGTGGAGGGCGTCATGTGGGCAGGTCGGGGCACGTTGGGCACGCGGGGCTTTTGTTCGTTGTGTGGAAAGCATCAGGAATTTCTGATCGCAACAGCGCTTGCCTTGCGGCATTTTCGTTGAATTCGTTGAATTTTTGATCCGTGCCTCAGGACAGGGCTTGTCACTTCCTAGAATAGAAACATGTTGAAACTCATAAATGCCAAGCAATTGAGGCTAGGCATGTATGTGCACAAGTTTGAAGGGTCCTGGTTGCACCACCCTTTCTGGCGCAGTGCCTTTTTGCTGGAAGATCAAAAAGACCTGGATGCGATCGCGGCCAGTGGGGTGAGCGAGCTGTGGATCGATCTTTCCCGCGGTTGTGGATTGCCCGACGCGTCGCCGGTGGCCGTGGCTGAGCCGGCACCGCCACCCGCCCCATCTCCGGCACCCGCCCCGGCACCAGCGCCTGTGAGGCAAGCTGGCACCAGCATGAGCCAGGAGCTGGTGCAGGCCAAGCGCATTCTGCTGCAAAGCCGCGAGGCGGTGACGTCCTTGTTCAACGATGTGCGCTTGGGCAAGGCCATCGATGTCAATGGCGCCATGCCGCTGGTGGAAGAGGTGACCTCGTCGGTGATGCGCAACCCCGGCGCCCTGGTGAGCATCGTTCGTTTGAAGAACCGTGACGACTACACCTACATGCACTCGGTGGCCGTGTGCGCGCTGATGGTGGCCTTGGCGCGCCAGCTGGGCTTGGACGAGGCGCAGAGCCGCGACGCGGCCATGGGCGGGCTGATGCACGATCTTGGCAAGGCCTTGATGCCTCTGGATGTGCTCAACAAGCCCGGCAGCCTGACCGAGGACGAGTACGGCATCATGAAACGCCACCCCGAGGCCGGCTGGAAGCTGCTCAAAGAGGGGGGCGGTGCCACGGCGGCCACCCTCGATATCGCACTGCACCACCACGAGAAAGTGGATGGCTCCGGCTACCCGCATCGGCTCAAGAGCACCGACATCACGCTGCTGGCGCGCATGGGGGCAGTCTGCGATGTGTATGACGCCGTGACATCCAACCGGCCTTACAAGGCCGGATGGGATCCGGGCACCTCGATCCGGCGCATGAATTCATGGGCCGGCCATTTCGACCCGGTGATCCTGAAAGCCTTCATCCGCAGCATCGGTATCTACCCGGTTGGATCGCTGGTGCGGTTGGAGTCCGGCCGCCTGGCGGTGGTGACGGAGCAGAACGACAGCTCGCTGCTCACACCCAAGGTCACGGTGTTTTTCTCGCTCAAGTCGAACGAGCCCATTTCGCGCCAGGTGCTGGACCTGGCCGGTCGTCACAGCCACGAGAAGATCGTGGCGGTGGAAGACAAGGAGAAGTGGGGCTTCAAGTACCTTGACGAGATCTGGTCCGAGGCCTGAGGGGCGGCCTTCCGGCCCCCACTGGGTTCACAGCTTGGCCAGGCGGTCGAGCGCCGCCAGCAGCGTCTCGTCCTTCTTGGCAAAGCAGAAGCGCACCACGCGCTGGTCAAAGCCATTGCCATAGAAGGCCGACAGCGGGATCGCCGCCACGCCGATCTCGCGCGTGAGCCACTGGGCAAAGTCGGCCTCGCCCAGGTCGCTGACCTCGGAGATGTCCACGCACTGGAAGTAGCTGCCCTCGCTGGGCAGCAGCTTGAAACGGGTGCGCTCCAGCCCGGCGCGGAACAGATCGCGCTTGCGCTGGTAGAAGGCCGGCAGGTCCAGGTAGGGCGTGGGGTCGGCCATGTAACGGGCCAGGGCATGCTGCACCGGGGTGTTCACGGTGAACACGTTGAACTGGTGAACCTTGCGGAACTCGGCCGTCAGCGGCGCCGGGGCGGCCACATAGCCGACCTTCCAGCCGGTCACGTGGTAGGTCTTGCCAAAGCTCGAGACGATGAAGGCGCGGGCGGCCAGGCCGGGAAAGCGCGCCGCGCTCTGATGCGTCTGGCCATCGAACACCATGTGTTCGTACACCTCGTCGCTGATCAGGAAGATGTCGGTCGGGGCCAACAGGTCTTGCAGGCGCAGCATGTCGGCCTCGCTCCACACGGTGGCGCTGGGGTTGTGCGGCGAGTTGATCAGGATGGCCCGGGTGCGCGGCGTGATGGCGGCGGCAATCAGGTCGAAGTCGGGGCGGAAGGTGCCTGGCGTGAGCGGTACGCGCACCACCACGCCGCCGGCCAACTCGATGTTGGGCACATAGCTGTCGTAGCAGGGCTCCAGCACGATCACTTCGTCGCCGGCACGCACGATGGCCAGGATGGCGGTGATGATGGCCTGGGTGGCGCCGGCCGTGACGGTGATCTCGTCGGCGGCACTGTAGTGGCGGCCATGCAGGGCTTCAATCTTGCGTGAGATGGCCTCGCGCAGGGCCGGCACGCCGGCCATCGGCGGGTACTGGTTCAGGCCTTGCTGCATGGCCTGGGTCACATCGTCCACCAGGCGCGGGTCGCAGTTGAAGTCGGGGAAGCCCTGGCCCAGGTTGACGGCGCCGGTCTCGGTGGCCAGGGCCGACATCACCGTGAAGATGGTGGTGCCCACAGCGGGCAGCTTGGTTTGCAGCGGAGGGGTGCGGCCGGTGGCCGGGCTGGCGTTGGTGCTCATGGCGGACGACGGATGAAGTGGGTTCAGATCAGAGTTCGTAATCGTTCACATGGCCACTCAAGGCCTTGGCGATCAGTTCGCGGCTGAGGCGGTCGCTCAGCAACTCAGCAAATTTGTACACGAAATTGCGCAGGTAGGCGCTGCGCTTGAAGGCCACGCGGGCCACGTTCTGACCGAACAGGTGGCCCATGGGGCGCACGGCCAGGTCGCCGATCGGGTCATCGCGCACCGCCATCTCGGCCACGATGCCCACGCCCAGGCCCAGGCGCACATAGGTCTTGATCACGTCGGAGTCGATGGCCTCCAGAGCGATGCGGGGCTGCAGCTTTTTGGCTGCAAAGGCCTGGTCGATGCGCGTGCGGCCCGTGAAGGAGGGGTGGTAGGTGATCAGCGGCTCGTTGGCAATGTCTTCGAGGCTGAGGCGCTCTTTCTGCACCAGGGGGTGCTCCGGCGGGAGCACCAGCACGTGCTGCCATTCGTAACAGGGCAGGGTGACCAGGTCGGCATAGTCGGCCAGCGATTCGGTGGCGATGCCGATTTCGGCCACCTCGTCGAGCACCATGCGGGCCACCTGGTCGGGGGCGCCCTGGTGCAGGCTGACGTTGACCTTGGGGTAGGCCTCGCGCAGTCGCGCCACCGGCACCGGCAGCACGTAACGGGCCTGGGTGTGGGTGGTGGCGATCGAGAGGGTGCCGCTGTCCTGGGCGCTGAACTGTTCGCCGATGCGACGCAGGTTGCCCACTTCGCGCATGATCAGTTCGATGCTCTTGAGCACGTGCTGCCCTGGCTCGGTGATGCGTTTGAGGCGCTTGCCGTGGCGGGCAAAGATCTCAACCCCCAATTCCTCTTCGAGTTCGATGATCGCCTTGGACACCCCAGGCTGCGAGGTGTGGAGCGCCTTGGCGGCTTCGGTCAGGTTCAGATTGCGCCGGGCGGCCTCCTGGACGAAGCGGAATTGGTGCAGGTTCATATCGAATATCGGCTAAAGATGCTGGGCATTATGCTGCAGAAGTCTAATGAATCCTGCCGGCCCAGCCCCGTTCAGGGGGCCAGGGCGACCACGGCCAGGGCATCCAGGATGTCGGGGTGTTCGCCCACGGCATCGCTTTGATCGAAGGCCACCGCCGGGTGCTGACGCGCCAGCTCGGCCATCAGCACCGGCAGGTCTTCGCGGGCGTGGCGGCCCACACCCAGGAACATGGGCACCACGCGCACCCGCGAGGCGCCCTCGGCGATCAGTGCTGCGGCGGCCTCGGGCAGGCTGGGGGAGGTGAGTTCGAGGTAGGCGCAACTCACGGGGGTGCCGGGCGAACGCTCGCGCACGCGCTGGGCCACGGCCTCGATGGGGCGCGCCCAGGCCGGGTCGCGCGAGCCATGGGCAAACAAGATGATGGCGGTCATGGGGTGGGGGTACTTTCTCGGGCTGCAGGCTGTGGGGTCAGCGGCGCAGCACCAGCCAGCCAAACGCGGCCAGCGACATCAGTGAATAAATCAGTCCGGGCGCGGCGGCCACCACCCACGGCACCCAGTTCTGCAGGTTGCCGATGTAGCCGAACACGTTGTTGAGCAGGAAGAAGCTGATGCCCGCCATCACACCGCCAAACACATAGGTGGCAATGCCGCCCGAGCGGAAGTGCAGGTAGGCAAAGGGCAGGGCCAGCACCACCATCACCAGGCAGCTCAATGGGTAGAACACCTTGCGCCAGAACTCGATCTCGTAGCTTTGGGCGCTTTGTCCGTTGGCGTCCAGGTGCTGGATGTACTCGAACAGGTCAATCGTGCGCATGCGATCTGGCTTGAGCAGGGCGGCCGAGGCCATCTCGGCCGTGATCTGGGTGGGCCAGCGCAATTCTGGCAGCTTGCGCTGGTCGATGCGGGCGCTGGAGCGCTCTTCGTTGGGAAACTCGCTGCGCTCGACCTGCTCCAGTTGCCAGGAATCGTCCTGGTTGAAGTGCCCTGTCTCGGCCCGCGTCATCGACACCAAGTGTCCTTGGGGGTCGAACTCGAAGATGCGGATCTTCTGCATGCCACCATCTGGCCGCATGCGGGCGATGTTGACCGCATACGAGCTGTAGGCCTGGCGCTCTTTCATCCAGGCACCGGTCTGGCCGGTGGTCAGCCGGCCCTGGTAGCGGGCTTTCATCAGTTGGCCAGCCCGTTCGGCCGCGGGCGCCAGGTAGTCGCCCACGGCAAAGGTCGTGATCACAAAGGCCAGGCCCAGCGTCAGCAGGGTGCCCAGGGCGCGCCAGGGGCCGAGCCCGCCGGTGCGCAGAATGGTGAATTCGGAACTCTGCGCCAGGTTGGCCATCACGAAAATGGTGCCGATCAGCACGGTGATCGGGAACAGCTCATACAAATGACTGGGAATGGCCAGGCCCACATACATCAGGGCCTGGGTGATGTGGTAGCCACCCTGGTTCACCCAGCGCAGCTCATCGACCAAGTCAAAAAAGAAGAACAAAGCCAGAAAACCCAGGGTCACGAAGGACACGGCGCTCAGGATCTGCCCATACAGATAGCGGCGGATGGTGTTCATGCCGCCTCCCCAGCGCTCAGCCGGCGCATCAGCAGGTGGCGCCAACTCCAGTTGTAGTGCCGTTTGGCCAGCAAGGCCAGGCCCACGACGCCGGCACCACCGTGCAGCAGCAGCATGAACTGGCCGGCCTGGATGCTGCCGTTGGCCACCCAGTTCTGCCCCAGGTTGATGAAGTTGTAATAAACCACGAACGCAAACAGCGCGAACACCAGGCTGCCGGCGCGCCCGGCGCGCGGGTTGACCACCGACACGGCCAGGGCCAGCACCACAAAGTTCAGGCCGGCCAGGGCCAGGCCCAGGCGCCAGGTCAGCTCGCCCAGGTTGGGCGGGGTCGGGTCGCGCAACAGGCGCAGGGTGGACAGGGCCTTGGTCGGCCCGTCATCGGCTTCGATCAGGCTGGTGCTGCCGACCAGGGTGCCGTATTCGCTGAAATCGCTGACCTTGATGCTGCCATCGCTCATCAGTTGCTCCATGCGCTGGCCCTGGCTAAGCATCACGTAGCGGCCATGCTGCAGGGTTTCGATGCGTGCGGTGCGGGCCGAGGTGACGGCTTCCTTGCCATGTTCCTGTGCGGCAATGAACACATTGCTGCCGGTGGTGTTGTCGTTGGACTGCTTGTCCACAAAGAACACCCGGGCCCCATTGGCCGATTCCTGGAACTGCCCCGGGGCCACCCGTTCCACATCGCCGCGCTTTTCGTAGTGGTCGCGCATGTCCTGCACCTGCTGGTTGGACCAGGGCCAGCCCACCAGGGCCAGCAGCGCGATCACCAGCAACACGGGCCAGGCAAAGCGGAACAGGGGCGAAACGAAACTGGCCAGGCCGCGTCCGCTGGCAAACCAGATCACCATCTCGCTGTCGCGGTACATGCGCGACAGGGTGCCGACAATGGATACGAAAAGGCTCAGCGCCAGGATGGTGGGCAGATGGCCCAGCACCGTGTAGCCCATGACCATCATCACGTCGGACGGGCTGACGGCGCCACGCGAGGCCTGTCCCAGGGTGCGGATCAGCATCATGGTCATGACCACCGTGGCCAGCACCACCAGCGTGGCGCCGAAACTGCGGGCCAGTTCCTTGCGCAGAGTTGAATGGAATAACATAGAACGAGATAAAAGGGTGATTATGAACTTTGAACTGAAACCCCTCAGCCTGTCTGCGGCCGCTGCCGAGAAGGCTGATCTTCTGGTGATCCTGGTGCCGGAGGGCTTCAAGCCTGGCCCGGACACCCTGTCCACCGTGCTGGCGCAGGCGCTCAAGGCCGAAGACTTCAACACCAAGGCGGCCCGCCTGCTGTCGGCCTACCGGCTGGCCGGTGTCGGCAGCGCCCGGGTGGTGTTTGCCGGTGTGGGCGATGGCTCGGCCAAGGCCGTTCGTCAGGCCGTGCAGGCAGCCTTGGCCTCGGTGCGTGCCGAATCCGTCAAGCGCCTGACGCTGGTGTTTGCCGGCGCCGAGGTCTCGGCCGCCGCCGTGCGCTCTGCAGTGCAGGCCGTGGCCGATGGCAGCTACGTCTACACCGCCACCAAGCCGCGCGCCGACGCCCGTGTGTTGCAAAAAGTGACCCTGGGTCTGGCCGCCGCCCCGAATGCCGAGCAGCGCGCCGCCCTGGCCCAGGCCACCGCGGCCGTGCTGGGGATTGAACTGGCCAAAGAGTGGGGCAACCGCCCCGCCAACCATGCCACGCCCACCGATCTGGCCGCGGCCGCCAAGGCGCTGGCCAACCGGGGCTCCGGTGTCCAATGCGAGGTTCTGCTGCCGCGTGATGTGGCCAAACTGGGCATGGGCTCGTTCATGGCGGTTGCCAAGGGCTCCGAGCAGGAGCTGCGCTTCATCGTGCTGCGCTACCAGGGCGCGGCCCGCACCCAGGCCCCCGTGGTGCTGGTGGGCAAGGGCATCACTTTCGACACCGGTGGCATCTCGATCAAGCCGGCCGGCGAAATGGACGAGATGAAGTTCGACATGTGCGGTGCGGCCAGCGTGCTGGGCACCTTCCGTGCGTTGGCCGAACTCAAACCCAAGATCAATGTGGTGGGCCTGATCCCGGCCTGCGAGAACATGCCCGACGGGCGGGCCCTCAAGCCCGGCGATGTGGTGACCAGCCTCAGTGGGCAGACCATCGAGGTCTTGAACACCGACGCCGAAGGCCGCCTGATCCTGTGTGATGCCTTGACCTACGCCGAGCGCTTCAAGCCGCGTGCCGTGGTCGATATCGCCACGCTCACTGGCGCTTGCGTGGTGGCCCTGGGCGCCGTGCGCTCGGGCCTGTTTGCCACCGACGACACCCTGGCCAATGCCTTGCAGGCGGCGGGTGACCGGGCCCATGACCTGTGCTGGCGCCTGCCGCTGGACGAAGACTATGCCGAAGGCCTCAAGAGCAATTTTGCCGATGTGGCCAACGTGGCAGGGCGCGCCGGTGGTGCCGTCACAGCGGCCAAGTTCCTGCAGCGCTTTGCGGGCAAGTTCCCCTGGGCCCACCTTGACATCGCGGGCACGGCCTGGAAGAGCGGCAGTGCCAAGGGGGCCACGGGCCGTCCGGTGGGCTTGTTGCTGGAGTACCTGCTGAGCCAGGCCAACCATGATGCGCACCAGCCAGTCGCCAAGGCGCCGGCCAAGACCGCTGCTGCCAGCAAGCCCGTCAAGGCCCCCGTCAAGGCCAGCACACCACGTGCCAAACCATCCGCCGCCAAGAAGGCATGACCGAGATCGCCTTCCACTTCAACATGCCGCAGAAGCTGCCCTATGTGCTGCGGCTGATCCGCAAAGCGGTGGCGGCGGGGGCGCGTGTCACCGTGACCGGGGCCGAGGCGCAGCTGCGCACGGTGGATACGCGCCTGTGGGAGTTGGCTCCCCAGGAGTTCATTCCCCACTGTGCGGCGGGTGCCGAAGCCCATGTGCTGCAGCATTCACCGGTGCTGCTGACCGCCGACCTGTCGCTGCAGAGCCAGCCGCAGGTGCTGGTCAATGTCGGCGCCGAGGTGCCGTCCGGCTTCGAGCGCTTCGAGCGTGTGATCGAGATGGTCAGCCTCGAAGACGCTGACCGCCAGGCCGGGCGTGCACGCTGGCGCCACTATGCCGATCGTGGCTACGCCATCCAGCGCCACGACATCCAGGTCAAAGGAGGTGCTTGATGAGCCAACCCCCCCGAGTTCCCCCGCGCTTTGTGCCCACCCTGACCGAGGTGGTGCAGGTGGCGGCGCCGCCCGCAGCGGCGCCCGTCTTTGATGCGCTGGCGTTTGAAGAGCAACTGGTGCACCGGGTCATGCAGCGGGTGGACGCCTTGCTGGAGCAGCGGGTGCGGCAGGCCGTGACCCATGTGATCGAGGAGCAGACGCGCAGCCTGCTGCCCAGGCTGCGCGAAGAGCTGGACTCCGTGGTCCGTGGCTCGGTCAGCGAGGCGCTGGCGCAGGAGCTGGCCTCGCCGCGCTGAGGCGGCATGAATCACGTTTGACCCACCTCATTTCGGCGCTGTTGTTTTTGATGACTTATCGTGTTCCCTGATGTTTCTGTTGTGTGGATTGCGCTATCGTGGCTGTCACTGAGTCAAGATCAACCTCAGCACTTATCTCGGAGTCTCTTATGCAAATGAAGTTGAAAATCACCGCTGTTGCTGCCCTGGCAGTTCTGGCAGGCGCTGCCTCGGCACAAGACGTCCAGGTCGTGAAGATCGGCCACGTCGCCCCGATGTCGGGTGCCCAGGCCCACTACGGCAAGGACAACGAGAACGGCGCCCGCATGGCCGTTGAAGACCTGAACACGCAAAACATCGTGATCGGTGGCAAGAAGATCAAGTGGGAACTGGCCGCTGAAGACGATGCAGCCGATCCGAAGCAAGGCACGGCCGCGGCACAGAAGCTGTGCGACGCCAAGGTCGCCGGCGTGGTCGGCCACCTGAACTCGGGCACCACCATCCCGGCCGCCAAGGTGTACAACGACTGCGGCATCCCGCACATCACCGGTGCCGCCACCAACCCCAACCTGACCAAGCC
>NZ_KB906259.1 GCF_000381265.1 Curvibacter lanceolatus ATCC 14669 | reverse complement strand
GGTCATCGTCAGGCTCTTACAGCCCTCAAAACCCCCTCCAGGCAACTGGCGGGGGTTTTGTCTTTGCGGGATCGAAAACTCATTGAATTCCTCAACCTCAGAATTCAATTCCTCAGCACACCTTCCCCACGCGACTCCTTATAGCCTCAGCGCCTGACCGTACCCCGTCAGCTCCACGTAGCCTCGGCCCAGCCGCCGCCCTTGCAGGTCGACCGAGAACAAGCAGGTTGATGATCTACCCGCCGCATGAATGCATGCCCCTGCCCATTGGGTCGGGCGTGAGCCCGTTTCAAATCCCTCATCGGGGCCTCAGGACACGACTGTTATCGGCTCAGGGGACGTAAAGCCAGGGCAGGTGGCTCCAAGCTCGGAATGAGCGCAAGGCGCAGCAAGCTCACAACTCAGCACCTTCGACCAGAAAGCGCACCCTGCGCACCCCTTGCCATTCGTCTGCATCCAGTCGGAACGCGAGCTTCACTCGCTTGGGCAATGGCTCGGTGTGTCCAAACCAGATGCCATCAACGGCATCGCCCTGGTGTTTCAATTTCAGCGCCAGGTGCTTTTCACCCACCAGTCTTTGCGAGACAACCTCCAGTTCTTCGCTGAAGGTAGGAGGGGCAAAGCCTTGTCCCCACACCTCGCGATGCAGGGTGTCCACCACATCGGCACGACGGTACTCGGGAGCCAAGGGGCCATCTGTGTCCAGGCGTCGGGTCAAGGTGGCTGCATCCAGCCACTCGTCTGCCACCTGGGCCAGCGCTTGAGAGAAGGTCTCGAAGTGCTCCCGGGCGATTGAACAACCTGCAGCCATGGCATGTCCGCCAAATTTCAACAGCACGCCTGGATGCCGCTTGGCCACCAAATCGAGCGCATCGCGCAGGTGGAAGCCGGGGATGGAACGACCGGATCCTTTGAGTTCATGTTCCCGTCCAGGTGCCGCGCTGGCTGCAAACACGAAAGTAGGGCGGTGAAGCTTGTCCTTGATGCGGGAGGCCACGATGCCGACCACGCCTTCGTGGAAATCAGGATCGAACACGCTGATGGCAGACGGCGCGGCTTGCCCTTCTTCAAACAGGGTTTCAGCGATGGTGAATGCCTGTTCGCGCATGCCACCCTCGATGTCGCGTCTCTCGCGATTGATGCTGTCGAGCAGTTTGGCCAATTCATCGGCCCGCCCTGAATCGTCTGTCACAAGGCACTCGATACCGACCGTCATGTCCGACAGCCTGCCCGCTGCATTGATGCGGGGCCCCAGCGCAAAGCCAAAGTCAAAGGTCGTGGCCTTTCGTGCATCCCGCACTGCGGCCCGAAACAAGGCCTCTACACCGGCGGGCATGGCCCCCGCTCGGATCCGCTTGAGGCCCTGCGCCACCAGCCGCCGGTTGTTTTCATCCAGCTTCACCACGTCGGCCACCGTACCCAGCGCCACAAGCGGCAGCAGGTCATCCAGCTTGGGCTGGGGGCGATCGGTATACGCCCCACGGCGTCGGAGTTCGGCGCGCAGGGCCAGCAAGACATAAAACAGCACGCCGACCCCCGCCATCGATTTGCTGGCGAATTCGCATCCCAGCTGATTCGGGTTGACGATGACCTGCGCATTCGGTATTTCGCCACCAGGTAGGTGGTGATCGGTGATCAATACTTGCAGGCCCAGTTCTCTGGCGCGCGCCACACCTTCCATGCTGGCAATACCGTTGTCCACCGTGATCAACACGTCGGCACCCATGGCCTTCACGCGCTCTGCAATGGGCGCGGTGAGGCCATAGCCATCAATGACCCGATCCGGCACCAGGTAGTCCACCTGCGTCGCGCCCAGGGCACGCAGTCCGCGCAGGGCCACGGCGCAGGCTGTGGCGCCATCGCAGTCGTAGTCCGCCACGACGCAAAGACTCAGATCGGCTGTGATGGCGTCTGCCAGCAGTTGCGCAGCTTCCTGAGCGCCTTTCAGGGTCTGGGGCGGCAGCAAGTGGGCCAGTCCGTCGTCCAACTCCTCCTTGTTCTGAACGCCGCGCGCGGCATAGAGGCGTGCCAGAAGAGGGTGGATGCCGGCCTGCTCCAGCGCCCAACAGGCGCGCGGGGGAATGTCTCGTTGAAGGATTTTCATAGTGATGCCAGGGCTTGCCTGAATGTGTTTGAGCCCTGCCACTGTCCCGCCAGCTTGGACAGCCAACCATTTCTCGGGCCGTGCCAACTCTGCAGGGCCAGTTCACCGCACAGCGTCAGCTCGAGGCCCGTGCCTTGCCGTGCGGCCCTGAGCCATTCGGCCACAGGCCCCGCGTCCAATCGCTTCCATGTCGCAGCCCAGGCGCCCCAGTCGCCTGTCAAGGCGGGTTGGCGCAAGTCATCCACCACCTGAGGCAACTCCTGTGGTGCCTGCCATCCCTTCGGAAGGGCGCCACAGCCACTGATCCAGAAAGAGTTGATGGCTTGTGCGCCGCGGCCTTGGCGAGCCTCGCTGAAAGCATGGGTGTACAAGAGCATCTGGGTTTCGGTCTGCAGACGCCTGAGCTGATTGGCGGACGGGCCCTGGGGCATCCAGGTGTCAATCGAGCGCCCGATCACCCGGTCCAGGCTGGCCGCGCGCAATGGGCGAAAGACTTCACCACTTGCCAGCCAACGGTCCGGGCTGCGGTAGTGCAGTTCGATGCCGTCGTCCTTGAAGAACGGCGCCAGGATGTCGAGCAGTGCACGTGATTCGGCATCGTCCAAGCCCAATGCCCGCGGGTCGCCCATGGCGATGTGGCTGCTGCCCACCTGCCAGTGGCAGGGGCTGATCCAGGCCCAGGCGAGTTCCCGTGTGCCTGCGCCCAGCCATTGCAAGGCGTCCCAAGCAGCCCAAGGTGTCGGCGCTGCGTCCAACGATTCACCCTCGGGCAAGCCCAGGGCATGGGCCAGGGCACATTCATGGGGCAGCGCGGGGCTGTCTTCTTCCAGGGGGCGCCGGGCTCCTGGGCGAAGCAGGCGGCTCAATTGAAGCAGGTTGGGCAGTTCCAACTGAGCAAGCGCCTGATGGCTCCCCTCGGCGGAGCAATGGGCGTATGGCACGATGAGCCGCAGCGTTCGGCTGACGATATTCGGTTCTGACATGGGGTGTATTGTCCGGGATGCCACAATCTCGGCTCCATGCAAATCCCTTACGAATTGGCCTTGGGCTGGCGATACACCCGCGCCGGCCGTGCCACCCGGCGCAACGGCTTCATCTCCTTCATCTCCGGGGTCTCCATGCTGGGCATTGCGCTGGGCGTGGCGGCCCTGATCATTGTCTTGTCGGTCATGAACGGCTTCCAGAAGGAAGTCCGCGACCGCATGCTCAGCGTGGTGGCTCACATCGAGATCTTCACGCCCCAAGGCGATGCGCTGCCTGACCCCTCTCGGACCTTGCAGGAGGCCAGACGCCACCCCGAGGTGCTGGGCGCCGCCCCTTTCATCGCGGTGCAGGCCTTGCTGGCCCGCGGCGACACCATGAAGGGTGCCATCGTGCGTGGCATCGACCCGCAACGCGAGCCCGAGGTGGCCGACCTGGACTCCGCCCTCAAGCAAGAAGTGCTGCAACGGCTGGTGCCCGGGCAATTCGGCATTGTGCTGGGCGCGGATCTGGCGCGCAGCCTGGGCGTGCGCACCGGCGACCCGGTGACCTTGATCGCGCCGTCCGGCCAGGTCACCCCGGCAGGTGTGGTGCCCCGCCTCAAGCAGATGACCGTGGTGGGCACCTTTGACTCCGGCCACTATGAGTACGACTCCACCCTGGCCATGCTGCACATCGAAGATGCCCAGCGCATCTTCCGCCTGGAGGGGCCGACCGGTATCCGCCTGCGCATCCGCGATCTGCACCAGGCCCGCGAAGTGGCCCAGCAACTGGCCGGCAGCCTGAGCGGCGATCTGCTGATCAGCGACTGGACACGCCAGAACAAAAGCTGGTTTGCCGCGGTACAGCTTGAAAAACGCATGATGTTCATCATCCTGACCTTGATCGTGGCCGTGGCCGCCTTCAACCTGGTCAGCACCCTGGTCATGACCGTCACCGACAAGCGTGCCGACATTGCCATCCTGCGCACCCTGGGGGCCAGCCCGGCCAGCATCATGGGGATCTTTGTGGTGCAAGGCGCCATGGTGGGCGTGATCGGTACTTTGGCGGGTCTGGTGCTGGGCCTGGCCATTGCCTGCAACATCGATGTGATCGTGCCCGCCATCGAGCAAGCCTTTCATGCCAGCTTTCTGCCCAAGGACATCTACCTCATCAGCCGCATGCCCAGTGATCCGCAGCAGGGCGACATCCTGCCCATCACCCTGATCTCGCTGTTGCTGGCCTTTGTGGCCACCCTCTACCCCAGCTGGCGAGCCAGCCGAGTCAACCCTGCCGAGGCCCTTCGCTATGAGTGATCCGACCCCATCCACTCCCGTGCTGCAGGCCCGGGGCCTGAGCAAGCGCTTCACCGAGGGTCGGCTGGATGTCCATGTGCTGCAAGGGGTGGACCTCAGCATTCACGCCGGCGACACCGTGGCCATCGTGGGGGCCTCCGGTTCGGGCAAGAGCACGCTGCTGCACCTGCTGGGCGGGCTCGATGCCCCCAGCGCCGGCGATGTCAGCCTCATGGGCCAACCCCTGTCGCAACTCGACCCCGCCACCCAGGGGCGATTGCGCAACCAGCACCTGGGCTTCGTCTACCAGTTTCACCACCTGCTGCCTGAGTTCAGCGCCCTGGACAATGTGGCCATGCCCTTGCGCATCCGTCGTGAGGCTGCGGCCGTTTCTTCGGAGGCGGCGCGCCGCATGCTCGAGGCTGTGGGCCTGGCCGATCGCTTGCACCACCGCCCGGCAGAACTCTCGGGGGGCGAGCGCCAGCGGGTGGCCATCGCCCGGGCCCTGGTGGCCCAGCCCGCCTGTGTGCTGGCCGATGAGCCCACGGGCAACCTGGATCGGGGGACCGCTGAGCAGGTCTTTCAGCTGATGCTGCAACTGGCCCGCGATCAGGGCACGGCCTTTGTCATGGTCACCCACGATGAAACGCTGGCGGCCCGTTGCGCCCGTCAGATGCGCCTGGTCCGGGGTTGCCTGGCCGAGGAGCGCACGGGCCAGGCCACGGGGGTGCCTGCATGACGCTCGATTGGCTGGACTTCGACTGCAGCGAAGACACCGATGAAGCCGTCACCTTCGATGCCATGGCGTCGGTCTGGCCCGAGCAACAGCACCTGGTGCTTGCCGAGGTGGGCGCAGTTCTGAATTGGGCCAGACAGCACTTCGGCCCTGAAAGGCCCATGGACGAGGGCGGCGAGTGGGATGTGGATCTGCAGGCCTGGTGCGAGACCCAGCCTGCACGCATGCTGGCGGTCGACCTTCATGCACCCGGGCTGTTGGTCTCGAGTGAGGCCTCCACGGATGAACTGGTGCGTCGCACCATCACCCTCTCACTGAGTGGCAGCGCCAGCTTTGCCGAGGCCTTGCGGCAGCAATTCCATCTGTGAGCAGGATCGCGACCGATGCAGATCGCGGGTGGCGGCATGGGCCATGGCCGCTGGCGAAGGCCCGACGCGGCACCTCAGGCTGCGGCAGACAAAGCGTCCGGCCCGCCATGGGCGGTCACTGACGGTGACGTCTGGGCCGGTTCGGGTGCCTCCTGGGCCTGGGCCCTGTTGGCTGCGCCTTGAACACGGTGGCTCACCGTGACCACGGAAGGCGCCTGCCGAATCAGCGGGGCATGCAGGTTGATGGGCGCGTCAGGCCGGATGCGGAGTCTCAGGATGTTCATGGCATGGACCGTGGGGCCTGCCTCACCCGTCACCCCCGGGTGAGCGCGGTCATGACGCAGGAACACGTGCCTCCATGGTCTGCTCTTCACATTCGGGTGATCTTCGGAAAAGAGGGGTGATCACCCTGCATTTCGGATCTTTGAGCCGGTGTTCAAACCGAGCGCCTTTCATGCTTATCGGCGGTTGAGCCAGAGGCTTGACCCCTGGTCACTCATCCCTGTCACTGACAGGCCACATTCACCAGCGAAAGCTTGCCCGCCACAATGCTGCCGCTGCCATTGCTCACGCTGCACTGGCCTTGCAGCGGCTGTTGCGCCACCACCACCTGGTAGGGCGTGCCGGCGGGCAGTGAATTCTTGAACTGGAAGAAGCCGTTCTGCGTCAGTACCAGCGACATGCCATTGCTCGCCAGCGTCACGCTGGTACCCGTTTGCAGCCCGGACAGGTTGCCGCCCAGCGAGGGTCCGGTATCGCAGGCCACCTTCACGCCAAACACGCCATCACCTCGGCTGTTCACCCTGCCGCTGCCATTGCTCACGCTGCAGGTCACGCCCGCAGGCTGGGTGAGCACACTCACGCTGTAGCGGTCACCGGCCTTCAGGCGGGTGTCAAACCGAAAGTCGCCATTGCGCGTCAGCGTCAAGTCGTCACTGGCATTGTTTTGCAGCACGATCTGCTGGCCACTGGCCAGCCCGCTCAGCGTGCCACCAATCGGGGCGTCGGAGCCCACGCCATCACAGGCGCTCAAGAGGGCGCTGCTCAAAACGAAAAAGCCCCACAGGGGCCAGGAGTGTGTTCTTTCGGGGGGCATGGGCCAAGTCCTCTGTGTCGATGAGAGCCCGCCCCAGGATCATCAGGAGCAGGGCGGCCGGTGTGGCAGCCGCAACAAGGTAGACATCAACCCCAGGGCGACGGGGCTGGATGCACAAAAATCAAACAGTCTCGCGCACGGGGGCAGATCAGTGGCCCCCTCGCAGACCTCAGCGGCTCATCACCGAGCGCAGCACCTGGGCCAGTTCGGCGGGGGCAAATTTGGCCACATAGGCGTCGGCGCCCACGCTCTTCACGTGATCCTCGTTGGTCGTGCCGGACAGCGAGGAGTGGATCACCACCGGCAGGCCGCTGAAGCGAACGTCCTGCTTGATGTTGCGCGTGAGGGTGAAGCCGTCCATCTCCGGCATTTCCAGGTCGGTCAGCACCAGGGCCACCTTGTCTCGGATGGTCAGGCCTTCCTTGCGTGCATCGGCTTCGATGCGTTGCAGCGTCTCCCAGGCCTCCTTGCCGCTGCGCGTCATCACAAAAGGGGCCCCCATGGCTTCCAGGCTCTTTTCCATCAGCGTGCGGGCCATGGGCGAATCGTCGGCGGCCAGCACCACGCTGCCAGGGCGCAGGTTCAGCGAGGGGCCGATGGTGCCGGGGTTCACTTCCTGGTCGGGCGTGGGGCTGACGCGGCGCTGGATGGCTTCCACATCCAGCACCTGCACCAGGCGGGTGTTGTCTACATCGCCGTCCAGGCGGGCGATGCTGGTCACCATGCCCGAGGCGGCATTGCCCTCGGCCGCCAGCACCTGGGTCCAGTCCAGGCGCACGATCTCTTCCACCGCTTCCACCGCAAAGGCGATGGTGTGGCGCGCAAACTCGGCCACCAGCATGATGTTCAGGCCGGTCACCGGCTGGCACCCCACGATGAAGGGCAGATCGATCACCTGGATCACCTGGCCGCGCAGGTTCACCACCCCCAGCACGCCCTTGGCGGCCCCGATGATGGCGGTGATCTTGGGCATCTCCACGATCTCGCGCACTTTGAACACATTGATGCCGAACAGCTCAGACTTGTCCCCATGAGCATCCTTGCCCAGGCGGAACAGCAGCAGTTCAAACTTGTTGCTGCTGGTCAGATTGGTGCGCTCGTCGATCTCTCGTTGGGCTTCTGAGGTCATGGCGATTTCCACTTGTGACAAAGAAAAACACAGTCTAGTCCCAACTTTGCGCCGTGGGGAGCCAGAGTGTTAGCTTGTCTGGGTTTCCCGGCCCGGCTTGCGCTGACTCAGGTGGCAACAGTGGGTTTCAAGCCACGCGGCCGAACCAGACTAAGGACAAACCCGTAGCCAGCAGGACCAGCGCCGCCGCCGCCAAGGCCAGCAAGGCGCTGATCTCGGTCTCGTGCGTCTCCAGTGCCAGCCGTGAGCTCAGGTTTTCATAGACCTGGTGCAAGGCCTCGGCCGAGGCCGCATGAAAGTACTCCCCCTGGGTGCGCGCTGCCACCGCCTTCAGCGTCTCCTCGTCCAGCCGCACCCGCATCGACCAGCCTTCGAAACCCACGGTCTCGCCGTCCACCGTGCCCACCCCCACGGTGTACACGCGCACCCCGCGCTCGGCCGCCAGCCGGGCGGCCTCCAGGGGGTCCACCCCGGTGGTTCTCTGGCCGTCCGTCAACATGATGATCGCTGCCGAGGTGTAAGAGCCTGCAGGCACGGGCTGCCACGGCGGCGGGTTGGCGGCCCCACGGCTGCCCAGCGGGGTCGCCGTCACGGCACCCGCCCCCCCAGGGCCGCCAGCGCCCCAGTGCGCCAGGTCAATGCCCGCCTGCGGGAACAGCGTGGCCAGCGCCACCACCAGGCCATTGCCGGTGGCCGTGCCCCGCTGCAGCTGAAAGCCCTCGATGGCCTGGAACAGGTCCTCGTGGTTGCGGGTGGGCGCCTGGGCCAGCTGGGCGCTGCCGGCAAAGGCCACGATGCCCACACGCACCTGCCGGGGCAGGCTGCGGATGAAGGCCTTGGCCGCCTCCTGGGCCGCCACCAGCCGGTTGGGTTTGACGTCGGTGGCGCGCATGCTGCCCGACACGTCCATCACCAGCAGCAAGGTCTGTTGTTCGCTGGGCAGGCTGATCCGGGCCACGGGCCGTGCGGCAGCCAGCAACAGCACGGCCCAGGCCAGCAGCAGCAGGGTGGGGGGCAGGTGGCGGCGCCAGCGCCGGCCCGGCCCCATGGCCTGTTGCAACAGCCCCAGCCCTGGGTAACGGAGGGTGGCGGTGCGGCGGCGTAGCAGCCACACGTAAGCCGCCACGGTCAGCGGGCACAAGGCCAGCAGCCACAACATCTGAGGCCACAGAAAGCTCATGCAGCGGCCTCCTGCGGCAGAGGGGGCTGGGCGGGCAGGCCGCTGCGCAGCCGCACGAAGCGCCGCAATTCGCTCACCCAATCCGCCGCCGTGCTCAGCGCCAGCGCATCCACACCGGCGCGGGCAAAGGCCTCGCGCAGGCGGGCATCGCGTTCGGCGGCGGCCTGGGCAAAGCGCGCGCGCAGCGCACGGTCGCGGCTGTCCACCCACAAGGTGGTGCCGCTTTCGGCATCCAGCAGATGCAGCAGGCCCAGGTCCGGCAGTGCCTGTTCCAGGGGGTCCAGCAATTGCATGGCCACCACATCGTGCCGCTGGGCCAGGCGGCCCAGAGCGGGCTCCCAGTCGGTCTGCTCCTGGAAATCGCTCAGCACCAGCACGGTGGCGCGCCGGTGCAGCGTCGCACCGGCCTGGTGCAGAGCCCGCGCCAGGGTTTGGGTGCGTGTGGCTTTTTCAGGAGGTGAACTGGCGCGCAGGCTGCCCGGCACCCGGCTCAGGGCATGGCGCAGCTGCGCGGCCCCCTGCCGCCCGCCCAGGGCGCGTGGGCTTTGGCGCAGGCCCTGGGGGCTGTGTTCATTGAAGGTCAGGGCCCCCACCCGGTGGCCTTGGCGCAGCCAGGGGGAGGCCAGGCCCCAGATCAGGCTGTGCGCCAAGGCGGCCTTGCTGAGCTGGCCTGAGCCGAACTGCATCGAGCCGCTCTGGTCCAGCACAAACCAGGCGCTCATGTCGCGCTCTTCATGGAACAGCCGCACATGGGGGGTCTGCAGGCGGGCCGTGGCGTTCCAGTCGATGTGCCGCACCTCGTCATGGGGCTGGTATTCGCGCAGGTCCGCCAAGTCCAGGCCGCTGCCGCGCAACAGGCTCAGGTAAGGCCCTGGCCGCCAGCCGTGCAGGCGCTTCAGTGCAGGCCAGTCCAGGTTCAGCTGGGCAGGCCCCGGGCTGGCCGGTTCGGAGGGCTCAGAGCGAGCTGACGGTCGGGGCGTCATGTTGCAGCACTCGGGGTGGCGGGCTCACACGGCCCATCAGGCGGCTGATCAGGCTGTCGGGGCTGTGCCCTTCGGCCAGGGCTTCATACGACAGGGTCAGGCGGTGGCGCAGCACCTCGGGCACCAGGTCCGTCAGGTCTTCGGGCAGGGCGTAGCGCCGCCCGCGCATCAGGGCCAATGCCCGCGCGCCTTCGGCCAGCGCGATCGTGGCCCGGGGGCTGGCCCCGGCGCTCAGCCAGGCCTGCAGCTCGGGCAGTCCGTGCCGTGCCGGCTGGCGTGTGGCCGACACCAGCCGCACCGCGTACTGCAGCAGCGCCGGGTCCAGGTACACCTGCCGACAGGCGGCCTGCAATGCCACCAGCGCCTCCATGCGGGCCACCGGCTGCACGATCACTGGCGGGGCGATCACCCGCTGCACGATGGCCAATTCTTCCTCGTCGCTGGGGTAGCCGATGTGCACCTTCATCATGAAGCGGTCCAGCTGGGCCTCGGGCAGGGGGTAGGTGCCCTCGGTCTCGATCGGGTTCTGGGTCGCCATCACCAGAAAGGGGCTGGGCACCCGGTGGGTCTCGCCGGCCAGGGTGACCTGGCGCTCCTGCATCACCTCCAGCAGGGCGCTTTGCACCTTGGCGGGCGCCCGGTTGATCTCGTCGGCCAGCAGCAGGTGGGTGAACACCGGGCCCAGGGCCGTGCTGAACTCCCCGTTGCGCGGGTTGAACAGCCGGGTGCCCACCAGGTCGGCCGGCATCAGGTCGGGCGTGAACTGGATGCGCTTGAACTGGCCTTGCAGCGTCTGCGCCAGCGTCTTCACCGTGAGGGTCTTGGCCAGGCCGGGCACGCCCTCCACCAGCAGATGGCCCTGGGCCAGCAACGCCACCATCACGCGTTCCAGGAACCGGTCCTGCCCGACCACCACCCGCTTGACCTCGTACAGGATCTGTTCCATCAAGCTTGCGGTGTCGGTGTCGGTGTCGGTGTCGGTGTCGGGGGCCATCTCGGGTAGGGGTGGGGCATGCATGGGCGGGTTCCTTGGCCTGGCGGGTGGGTTTAGAAAGGGGGCATGCCGGCGGCAGTGGCGGCGCTCTCGATCGGCACGGCAAAGCCGATGCCGATGAAGGTCTTCGCCGGGCCGGGGTTGAGGATGGCCGTCACGATGCCCACCACCTCGCCCTGGGCCGTGAACAGGGGGCCGCCGGAGTTGCCCGGGTTGGCCGCCGCATCGAACTGGATCATGTGGTTCAGGGTGTGGCGCCCCTGGGGTGACTCGAACTCGCGCTCCAGCCCCGACACCACCCCGGCCGACACCGAGGGCCCGATGCCGTAGGGAAAGCCGATCACGCCCACCATGTCGCCCAGGCGCAGGCTGGTGCTGCTGGCCAGTGTGGCGGCCACCAGATCGTCGGGGATGCGACTGGCCTGCAGCACGGCCAGGTCCTGCTCCGGTCGGCTCGCCACCAGGGTGGCCCCGGCCCTCAAGCCGTCGCTGAACACCAGGCCGATGCGCTCGGCCCCCTTGACCACATGCAGGTTGGTCAGGATCAGACCGCTGTCCACCAGCACCACGCCGGTGCCCACGCTGGTCTCGCGTTCGTCCCGGCCCTGTGCGCGGCCCCGGGTGCTGCCCCTGTGTGCAGGGCGGTCGGCCCCATCATGGCCAAAGCCCACCACCCGCACCACCGAGGGGGCCACCCGCTCCGCAGCCTGCGCCACGGGGGAGCGCAGGGGCTGGGTTTCCAGGCTGTGCCGCACGGCGGCATCGATGTCGTGCTGCGTCAGGGCCTGGGGCCTGCTCGCCAACTGCCAACCCAGCAGCAAGCCGGCCAGCAACAGGGCGATGGCGCTGATCCAGGCTGGTGCATGGCGGCGCCAGGGGGGCCGTCGGGCAGGCGGGGCGGGGGCAGTCGGGGTTGGTGAGGTTGATGCGGCTTCACCACGGGCTGCAGGGGCTTCGGTCGCCCGGGACACGGCGCTCGGCCGTGAGACGTCCGCTGGGGCCGGCAGGGGCTCCTGGGCCTGGGTGGTGGCGCTGGGCCGGGGTGGGATGTACAAGGCGGGCCTGCGCATGGGGTCACCTGTGTCCTGGGGCGTCGGCACGATGTCGGCGCCTGGGCAAAACCTTAGCATGCTTTGCCGGCGGCTGCACGGCGTGCGCAGGCCGCAAGGCCATGGCGCTTCAGGCATCATCGGGCCCATGTTGTTCTGGCTAGACACCCATTGCCACCTGGATGCCCCCGAGCTGGCCGCCGACGTTGACCCCGTGCGCCAGCAGGCCCGTGCCGCCGGGGTGGGGCACTGCGTTCTGCCCGCGGTCGCGGTGGCCCATTTCGAGGCCGTGCGCCGCCTGGCCCACCGGCATGGCGACAGCTACGCCCTGGGCATCCACCCCTTGTACACCCCCCAGGCGGCCGACACCGATCTGGACCAACTCGCCCAGGCCCTGCAGGCTGCGCAGGCCGACCCGCGCCTGGTGGCGGTGGGCGAGATCGGGCTGGATGGTTTTGTGCCGGGCCTGGACATGGCACGCCAGCAGCATTTCTACCGGGCCCAGCTGCGCCTGGCGCGCCAGTTCGATCTGCCGGTGATCCTGCATGTGCGGCGATCTGCCGACCTCTTGCTGGCCGCCTTGCGCTCGATCGGTGGGGCCGGGGCAGGGGCCTGGCGGGGCATCGCCCATGCCTTCAATGGCAGCTTCCAGCAGGCCGAGGCCTTTGTGCACCTGGGCTTCAAGCTGGGCTTTGGCGGGGCGCTCACCTACGACCGGGCCTTGCAGCTGCGGCGTCTGGCCACCGAACTGCCGCTGGAGGCCCTGGTGCTGGAGACCGATGCGCCCGACATCCCGCCGCATTGGCTGTACCGCACCGCGGCCGAGCGCGCCGCGGGCCTGCCCCAAGGGCGCAACACGCCGGCCGAACTGCCCCGCATTGCGCAGGTGCTGGCAGAGCTGCGCGGCCTGCCGCTGGCGGATCTGGCCGAGGCCACCACACGCAATGCCTGCGCGGCCTTGCCCCGGCTCGAGCCCTTGCTGGCCGGGGCGGCACCATGAGCGAGCGCCTCACAGGCCTGCCCCCGGTGCTGGGGGCGGGCACCCGGCTGCTGGTGCTGGGCAGCTTTCCGGGCGCCCGTTCGCTGGCCCAGCAGCAGTACTACGGGCACCCGCAAAACCAGTTCTGGAAGATCCTGTCCACCCTGTGGCAATGCGATCTGGTGGCGTTGGCCTACCCCGATCGTCTGCAGCAACTGCAGCAGCGCGGCCTGGGGCTGTGGGATGTGTACGCCTCGTGCGAGCGCCAGGGCAGCCTGGACAGCGCCATCCGCAACCCCCAGGTCAATGACCTGGCCAGCTTGCGCCAGCGTTGCCCCAGCCTGTGCGCCATTGCCCACAACGGGGGCGAAAGCTTTCGCCATGCGCGGCACACCCAGGCCCTGGGCCTGCCGGTGTGGCGCCTGCCTTCCACCAGCCCGGCCAATGCCTCCCAGACCCTGGCGCACAAGCTGGCCGCCTGGCGTGAGGCCTTCGAGGCGGCGGGGCTGCTCTGAGTGGCGGCCTGAGCTTCATGCGCCGGGCCGGCCTGCTACAGTGCTGCACCGTTTTTCACCCGCACCGCCATGGCCCGCAGCAAATCCACCCCCACCCCCGTCGAACTGCCCGAAGTCAATTTCTCGGACTGGGACGGCGTGCGCAGCCTGCACCTGGGCACCGAATGGATCCAGGGCACCATGCTGATGGACGCCCCTTACGACATCGAGCTGGAGTACGTGCAGCGCATGATGGCCTGGCTGCTGTTCACCGATCCGGCCCGCCTGACCCGCTTCCATGCCATGCAACTGGGCCTGGGCGCCGGCACCCTGACCAAGTTCTGCCGCAAGAAGCTCAAGGTCACCACCACCGCCATCGAACTCAACCCCCAGGTGCTGCATGCCTGCCGTGGCTGGTTCAAGCTGCCCCCCGACGACAGCAAGCTGCGTGTGGTGATTGCTGACGCCGCTGAAGAAATCCGCAACCCCATGTGGCATGGCGTGGTCGACGCCCTGCAGGTTGACCTGTACGACCACGAGGCGGCTGCCCCGGTGCTCGACAGCGCCGAGTTCTATGCCGATTGCCGCCAGCTGCTCAGCGAAGACGCCTGCATGACCGTCAACCTGTTCGGCCGCTCCTCCAGCTACGAGCGCAGCGTCGAGAAGATGGTCGAGGCCTTTGGTGCCGAGGCCGTCTGGGCTTTCAAGCCCACCCGCGAAGGCAACACCGTGGTGCTGGCCCAGCGCACCCCGTCGCGCCCCAAGCGCGAGGTGCTGCTGGAGCGCGCCGAACTCATCCAGAGCCGCTGGGGCCTGCCGGCCACCAAGTGGCTGCGCGTGTTCAAGCCGCTGGTGTCGCGCCGCGCCTGAGATCCTGGGCCCCGCCTGGGGGCGAGCCGCCGCAACGGCTTTGCAAAGGCTTCGAATCAGCTTGGTGAACCGGCACGGCATCGGTGTCCCGGGCGATTGACGGGCGCGGTATGCTGGCGGATGTGCCGCCCAGCTTGGCGGAATCACCGGACCCCAGCCGCCATGAGTGCCAACGCGCCCCCTTCCGCCACCGCTGCCAGCCCCACCCCCTCGGCCAGCCTCGCCATCCCCTACATCGGTCTGCTTGACTGGCGCCGGGTGGTCGACTGGCTGCGGGCCGACGGCGTGATCTCGGCCGAGCAGGCCGAACGCACCGTGGCGCGCTGCTCCCAGGCCGAAAGTGCGCAACACCCCCTGGTGCGCCTGGCCAGCGTGGCCATGTTGCGGGCCTCCAATGGCCGCCCTTTGGACCTGGAAGAGCTCACCCAGTACATCGCCGGGCGCGCCGGCATCGAGTACCTGCGCATCGACCCCCTGCGCGTCGATGTGGGCAAGGTGTCCGAGACCATGAGCGCCGCCTATGCCGAGCGCCACCGCGTGCTGCCGGTGCAGATCACCGCCAGCGAGGTGGTGGTGGCCACCGCCGAGCCCTTCGTGACCGACTGGATCAGCGAAGTCGAGCGCCAGTCCCGGCGCCGGGTGCGGCGCGTGGTGGCCAACCCGCTGGAGATCCACCGCTTCACCGCCGAGTTCTTTGCCCTGGCCAAATCGGTGCGTGCCGCCCAGAAGGCCGGCGCCAACAACAATGCGGCCAGCTTCGAGCAACTGGTCGAGCTGGGCCGCAGCAACAAGCAGCTCGACGCCAACGACCAGGGCGTGGTGCGGGTGGTCGACTGGCTGTGGCAATACGCCTTCGACCAGCGTGCCAGCGACATCCACCTGGAGCCCCGGCGCGAGCAGGGCGTGATCCGCTTCCGCATCGATGGCGTGTTGCATTCCGTCTACCAGATGCCCATGGGGGTGCTCAACGCCATGGTGGCGCGCGTGAAGCTGCTGGGCCGCATGGACGTGGTCGAGCGCCGGCGCCCGCAAGATGGCCGCATCAAGACCCGCAACCCGCGCGGCGACGAGGTGGAAATGCGCCTGTCCACCCTGCCCACGGCCTTCGGCGAGAAGATGGTGATGCGCATCTTCGACCCTGACACGGCGGTCAAAGACCTGGACGCCCTGGGCTTCTCGGCCCACGATGCCCAGCGCTGGGAGCAGCTCACCCGTCGGCCCCACGGCATCATCCTGGTCACCGGGCCCACCGGCTCGGGCAAGACCACCACGCTGTACTCCACGCTCAAGCGCATCGCCACCGACGAGGTCAACGTCTGCACCATCGAAGACCCGATCGAAATGATCGAGCCCGCCTTCAACCAGACCCAGGTGCAGCCCCAGCTCGATTTCAGCTTTGCCGAGGGCCTGCGCTCGCTCATGCGGCAAGACCCGGACATCATCATGGTGGGCGAAATCCGCGACCTGGAGACCGCCGACATGGCGGTGCAGGCCGCCCTCACCGGCCACCTGGTGTTCTCCACCCTGCACACCAACGACGCACCCTCGGCCGTCACCCGGCTGATGGAGCTGGGCGTGCCCCCTTACCTGCTCAATGCCACCGTGCTGGGCGTGTTGGCCCAGCGCCTGGTGCGCACCCTGTGCCGCCAGTGCAAAGAGCCTGACGAGTCCTTCAGCGCCGACACCCTGGCCGATTTCGTCAAGCCCTGGAAGATCAATGCCGGCGGCGGCTACCGCCCCTACAAGCCGGTGGGCTGCGTGGACTGCCGCATGACCGGCTTCATGGGCCGCATGGGCCTGTACGAGCTGCTCTCCATCAGCGAGGCCTTCAAGGACCGCGTCAATCGCGAGCCCAGCCTCGATGCCCTGCGCCGTCAGGGCGTCAGCGACGGCATGCGGCCCCTGCGCCTGGCCGGGGCACTGCGTGTGGCCGAAGGCCTGACCACGCTCGAAGAAGTGCTCAGCACCACACCGCCTCTCGATTGACCCGCCGACAGCGGTATTGACCGTCCCGCCCAGCCCAGGGCGCGGCGCTTTGCTACCCCTGGGTAGGGCGGCACGCACTCGTTTCTTCGAATGTTGGTGTTGTCATTGCAGAGTCAATTTGGGTTTTCCCTTGGATATCCGCCTTTCTGATCCGCCGTTGCTCCAGATTTGAGCTGCGTCAGTGACTCGGTAGGTGATATCCACATCAGACAGCTTGATGAAAGACACCACAATCGCCCAGTCGAAAAATTCTTTCGAGGAGATACTTCGTGAAAATCAAAAGTCAAAAAGACTTTTTTGCCGGTCTCATGTTCATGGTGGTCGGTGTCGCGTTCGCATGGGGTGCCACGACCTACAGCGTGGGGTCTGGTGCACGCATGGGCCCTGGGTACTTTCCCCTCATGCTGGGCATCCTGCTGGCGCTGATCGGGTCCGTCATCACCTTCAAGGCGATGGTGGTCGAGACCGAAGGCGGCGACAAGATCGGTGCCTGGGCCTGGAAGCCCCTGTTCTTCATCCTGGCCGCCAACTTCGTGTTCGGCATCCTGCTCGGCGGTCTGCCCAGCATCGGCTTGCCGGCCATGGGCATGATCCTCGGCATCTATGCCCTGGTCATCATCTCCAGCCTGGCGGGCAATGAGTTCAGCCTCAAGGGCGTGCTCGGTCTGTCCACCATCCTGGCCATCGGCAGCTACCTGGCTTTCGTGGTGCTGCTCAAGCTGCAGTTCCCGGTGTGGCCCAGTTTCATCACCGGCTGAGCATTGAGGAGTACAAAAAATGGATTTGCTGAATAACCTGGCGCTCGGTTTTGGCGTTGCCTTCACGGGCCAGAACCTGATCTACGCTTTCGTCGGCTGTTTGCTGGGCACCCTGATCGGTGTGCTGCCCGGCATCGGCCCTGTGGCGACCATCGCCATGCTGCTGCCCGCCACCTACGCGCTGCCCCCGGTGGCCGCGCTGATCATGCTGGCCGGCATCTACTACGGTGCTCAATACGGTGGCTCCACCACCGCCATTCTGGTCAACCTGCCGGGCGAATCCTCGTCGGTGGTGACCGTGATCGACGGCTACCAGATGGCGCGCAAGGGCCGTGCGGGGCCGGCGCTGGCCGCGGCGGGCCTGGGCTCGTTCTTTGCCGGCTGCGTGGGCACCCTGATCCTGGCCGCCTTCGCGCCGCCGCTGACCGAAGTCGCCTTCAAGTTCGGCCCGGCTGAATACTTCTCGCTGATGATCCTGGGCCTGATCGGCGCCGTGGTGCTGGCTTCGGGCTCGTTGCTCAAGGCCGTGGCCATGATCGTGTTGGGCTTGCTGATGGGCTTGGTGGGGACCGACGTGAACTCGGGTGTGGCCCGCTTCAGCTTCGACATCCCTGAACTCACCGACGGCATCGGCTTCGTGGCCATCGCCATGGGCGTGTTCGGTTACGGCGAAATCATCACCAACCTCGCCCAGTCGGACGAGGACCGTGAAGTGTTCACTGCCAAGGTCGAAGGCCTGTTCCCGACCAAGGAAGACTTCCGCAACATGATCCCTGCGGTGCTGCGTGGTACCGCCCTGGGTTCGGCCCTGGGCATCTTGCCCGGTGGCGGTGCACTGCTGGCTGCGTTTGCCGCCTACACCATCGAGAAGAAGACCAAGCTGCGTCCGGGCGAAGTGCCCTTCGGCCAAGGCAACATCCGCGGTGTGGCAGCCCCTGAGGCCGCCAACAACGCCGGTGCACAGACCTCCTTCATCCCGCTGCTGACGCTGGGCATCCCGCCCAACGCGGTGATGGCGCTGATGGTGGGTGCGATGACCATCCACAACATCCAGCCGGGCCCGCAGGTGATGACCAGCAACCCCGAGTTGTTCTGGGGCCTGATCGCCTCGATGTGGATCGGCAACGCCATGCTGATCATCTTGAACCTGCCGCTGATCGGCATCTGGATCAAGCTGCTGACCGTGCCTTACCGTTGGTTGTTCCCGTCCATCGTGCTGTTCTGCGCGATCGGTGTGTACTCCACCAACAACAACACCTTCGACATCTGGATGGTGGGCGGCTTCGGCTTCATCGGCTACCTGTTCAACAAGTTGGGCGTGGAACCTGCCCCCTTGCTGCTGGGCTTCATCCTGGGCCCGATGATGGAAGAAAACCTGCGCCGTGCACTGCTGCTGTCGCGTGGCGACTGGAGCGTGTTCGTGACCCGTCCGCTGTCGGCCGGTCTGCTGGCAGCGGCCCTGCTGCTGCTGGTCATCGTGCTGCTGCCTGCGGTCAAGAACAAGCGCGAGGAAGCCTTCGTCGAAGACTGATCCTGGCCGCTTCTGGGCGCCGGCCATCGGCGGCTCCCAGGCCCCAAGTTCAAACGGCACCTTCGGGTGCCGTTTTTCATGGGCGAAGCGGATCGGGGGAGGCCCGCCTTTGGCATGCGTCACAATGCCGGCTGTCCCGGCCGGGCCGGCCTACCCAGAGAGACGCATGAAGCTGCCCTTTCCCATTTCGCAACATCCCCAGCGCGTGGCGCTGCACAACGAGATCCACGCCCGTCCGCCCGAGGCCTTGCAGGCGCCGCTGGTGATCTCGCACCTGGTCATGGCCTGCGATGCCCGCGAGCGCGAGGCCAGCCGTGAACACCTGGCGGCCCTGCTGCGCAACCACCACCAGGCCCTGCCCGACGCCAGCACCACCCACCTGCGCACCGACCTGGGTCCCTGGCGCCTGCGTTGGGAGCTGCACACCGAGTTCGTCAGCTGGAGCTTCAGCCGCAGCCTCGAGGTGGCCGACCTGGACCGCGCCGAGCCGCCCACGGCGGTCGGGCTGGCGCCGCAGGAGTGGCTGGCCGGCCTGCCCGGGCGTTCTTTCTGCGCCATGCACCTGATCGTGCAACCCGCTTCGGCGGGCGACCCCGAGGAGCGTGTGCGTCGGCTGTTCCATGAGGATTCGCTGGTGGCCTCCCAGGTGGCCGACGGGCACGGTGAGGTCTACACCGATTTCGCCATCCACCCCGATGGCTTCTCGCGCATGCTGCTGCTGGCCGGCAGCCTGTCGCCGCGCCGCCTGGGTCGCCTGGTGCAGCGCCTGCTCGAGATCGAGACCTACCGCATGGCGGCCCTGCTGGGCCTGCCGGTGGCCCGCGAGGCCGGCGCCGCGCTGGCCGTGGTCGACCGCGAGTTGGCCGCCCTGGCTGAATCCATCCGCGTGGCGGCCCGTCGCGACGAGCCCGAGCTGCTGGACCGCCTGACCCGCCTGGCCGGCCAGGTGGAAAGCCAGTACGCGCTCACCCACAGCCGCTTCTCGGCCAGTGCCGCGTATTTCGAGCTGGTCGACAAGCGCATCCAGGACATCGCCGAATCGCGCCTGGCCGGCATGCAGACCATTGGCGAGTTCATGGAGCGCCGCCTCACCCCGGCGCGCAGCACCTGTGAATGGGCGGCGCGCCGCCAGGACGCGCTCTCACAGCGGGTCTCGCGCATCAGCAACCTGCTGCGCACCCGGGTCGAGATCGAGCAGCAGCAAAGCAGCCAGGACCTGCTCACCACCATGAACCAGCGCCAGGGCCTGCAGCTGAAGCTGCAGTCCACGGTGGAGGGGCTGTCGGTGGCCGCCATCAGCTACTACATCGTCGGTCTGCTGGGCTACGTGGCCAAGGGCGCCACCAAGGTGGGCTGGCCCTGGAGTGTGGAGTCGACCACTGCGCTGGCCATTCCGGTGGTGTTGCTGGCAGTATGGTGGTCGCTGCGGCGCCTGCACCACCGCATCGTGGGCAGCGACGGCCACTGAGTCGGCCCGCCTCTTGCCGCGCTCAGTTATTCCTCAGGAGCTTTTCTTGCAACGACGACACCTGCTCAGCCAGAGCGCAGCCCTGCTCACCACGGGGTTGAGTGCCTCCGGCGCCTGGGCCCAGGCGGCCTATCCCCACAAACCTGTGCGCCTGGTGGTGCCTTTTCCGGCCGGCGGGGCCACCGACCTGTTCGCGCGGGCCCTGTCGCAGAAACTGGGCGAGCGCCTGGGCGGCTCGCTGGTGATCGAGAACCGCCCCGGTGCGGGCGGCGCCATCGGCTCCGATCTGGTGGCCAAGGCCGCGCCTGACGGCTACACCCTGCTGCTGGCCACCTCCAGCACGCACTCGATCGGGCCTGCCTTGGGCGCTCGCCTGCCGTATGACACGGTGCGGGATTTCAGCCCCATCGCCCAGGTGGGCAACGCGCCCAGCGTGATGCTGGTGCCCAACAGCTCGCCCGCGCGCAATGTCAAAGAGTGGATCGAGCTGGCGCGCAAGAACCCGGGTAAGCTCAACTACGCCTCCAGCGGCAACGGCACCATCGTGCAGCTCACCACCGAGCTGTTCAAGGCCCAGGCCGGGTTGTTCATCGTGCACATCCCTTACAAGGGCACGGCGCTGGCGATCCCCGACCTGGTCAGCGGCAAGCTCGATGTGCTGTTCGACTCCTTGCCCACCGGCATGCCCCATGTGCGTGACGGGCGCCTGCGCGCCCTGGGCATCACCACGCTCAAGCGCAGCCCGCTGGCGCCCGAGTTGCCGCCGATTGCCGACGTGCTGCCCGGCTACGAGTCCACCACCTGGTTCGGCCTGTATGGCCCCAAGGGCCTGCCGCCCGAGCTGCTGCAACGCATCAACACCGCCGCGGGCCAGACCCTGGCCGACCCCGAGGTCAAGGACAAGCTGCAGCGCATGGGCATCGAGGCCATCACCGGCACGCCGCAACAGCTGGCCGCCATGGTGGCGGCCGACACGGCCAAGTGGAAGAAGATCATCGTCGAGCGCCGCATCAGCACCGAGTGAGGCGGCTCCGGGCCCTTGGGGTCGCACCGATTCAGCGCCTGGGCCCTGCATGGCCGGCGGTCCGGCCCGCCTGAATCCGGTGCATGCACCGCCGGGGTGATCCAGCCAGCGGCCGCTGGGGCGGCCTGGGGCCCTTGCCCCCCGTGCAAAGGCCCTGCAAGCCGCGTGCAGCCTGGGTGCTTCAAATACATGAAGAAGCTGTAAAGGTCTGGCACGTTGCATGCTGAACCCCCGCATTCCCACCTTTTGAGGAGTGCCTTCCATGCCATCCGCATCCCCTGCCGGCCGCCGCAATCTCTGGGCACGCTGGCGCCGTCTGGCCCTGAACACCGCCGTGGCCTTGAGTGCTGGCAGTGCCAGCCTCGGCCTGTGGGCCGAGACCGTGGTGCGCTACGGGATCTCGATGGCCGACATCCCCCTCACCACCGGCCAGCCTGATCGCGGGGCCGGGGCCTACCAGTTCACCGGCCACACGCTGTACGACCCGCTGGTGGCCTGGGAGGCCAACATCGGCAGCCGCCCGGGCAAGCTGGTGCCCGGCCTGGCCACCGACTGGAAGGCCGATGCCAAGGACCCGCGCAAATGGACCTTCACCCTGCGCCGCGGCGTCAAGTTCCACGACGGTTCTGAATTCACGGCCGACGCCGTGGTCTGGAACCTCGACAAGGTGCTCAGCGACAAATCACCCCAGTACGACGCCAAGCAGGCCGCCCAGGTGCGCCCGCGCATCCCCTCGGTGGCCAGTTGGCGCAAGGTGGGTGACTACGCGGTGGAAATCACCACCAAAGACGTGGATGCCCTGTTCCCCTACCAACTGCCCTGGTTCCTGATCGGCAGCCCGGCCCAATGGGACAAGCTGGGCCGCGACTGGAACAAGGTGGCCAGCCAACCCTCGGGCACCGGCCCCTTCAGACTCGACAAGCTGGTGCCGCGCGAACGCGCCGAGCTGGTGCGCAACCCGGGCTACTGGGACAAGGCCCGCCTGGCCCACGCCGACCGCATCGTGCTGATGCCCATCCCCGATGCCCTGACCCGCGCCAACGCCCTCATCAACGGCCAGGTCGACGTCATCGAAACCCCGCCACCCGATGCACTCGACCAGCTCAAGAAGGGCGGCTTCAAGGTGGTGAGCAATGTCACGCCCCACGTCTGGCCCTACCACTTCAGCACCTACCCCGGCTCGCCCTGGGGCGACATCCGCGTGCGCAAGGCGGTGAACCTGGCGATCGACCGCGAGGCCATCGTGCAACTGCTTAACGGTCAGGCCTCCGTGGCCCGGGGCCAGTTGGACCCCAGCAGCCCCTGGTTCGGCAAGCCGCACTTCGACATCAAGTACGACCTGCCGCAGGCCCGGGCCCTGATGGCCCAGGCCGGCTATGGCAAGAACCGCCCCCTCAAGGCCAAGGTCATCATCGCCCAGGGCGGCAGTGGCCAGATGCTGTCGCTGCCCATGAACGAGTTCATCCAGCAAAGCCTGGCCGAGATCGGGGTGCAGATCGAGTTCGAGGTGGTCGAGCTGGAGAACCTCTACCTGCACTGGCGCAGCGGTGCCAAGGCCGACATGAACGCCGGCAAGGGCATCACCGCCATCAACCTGGGCTACGTCACGGCCGACCCCTTCTACGCCCTGACGCGCTTCATGGACAGCCGCTACATCGCCCCCAATGGCGTCAACTGGGGCGGCCTGAACGACCCGCAGGTGGACGCCACCATCGACAAGATCCGCACCACCTTCGACACCAAGGTGCAGGACAAGCTGCTGGCCTCCCTGCATGAAACCCTGGTCGACCAGGCCCTGATGCTGTGGGTGGTGCACGACACCAACCCGCATGCGCACTCGCCCAGGATCAAGCACTTCGTGCAGGCCCAGCACTGGTTCCAGGACCTCACCACCATCGGGTACTGAGCCCGGCCCGCCCAGCATGTCTGCAGCCCAGCCCGACGCCGGTGCCGTGCTGGCACCTGAGGTCGCCGGATCGGCCGGTGTGCCGCGCGGGCGCCTGGCCGACCATGTGTTCCGGCGCCTGGCCGATGACATCGTGCTCGGCCACCTGCCCCCCGGCCAGCACCTGGATGAGCAGGCCATGGCCGCGCGCTACCAGGTCTCGCGCACCCCGGTGCGCGAAGCCCTCAAGCAGCTGGTGGCCACCGGCCTGGCCGACTACCGGCCCAACCGCGGCTCCATGGTGCGCCGGCTGGATGCGGCCGAACTCGATCTGATGTTCGAGGCCATCGCCGAGCTGGAGTCGGCCTGCGCGCGCCACGCCGCCCTGCGCATGACCGAGCCGCAACGCCAGGCCCTGGCCGAGGCCCATGCCCAGGGTCGCCTGGCCATGCAGCAGCACGACATGGAGGCCTACGACCAGGCCAATCTGCGGCTGCACCAACTGGTGCTCGATGTCGCCCACAACCCCTACCTGATCGAGGCCACGCGCGCCCTGCGCAGCCGCGTCAAGCCCTTTCGGCGGGGCCAGTTCACCCGGCTCGATCGCCTGGTGCAGTCGTACGAAGAGCACAGCCGTGTGGTCGAAGCCATCCTTGCGCACGACGCGCTGGCCGCCCACCGTGAAATGCGGGCCCACCTGCAGGCGGCGCGCCAGGCCACCCGCCTTCTGGTGCCGCAGTGGCGCGATCCCCCGCCGGCGGCATGAACCCTCCGGCGGTGCGATAATTTTTGACTGTCCGGTCAAGCCGGGCCGGCCCGCATCACCCCCGATTCCTCAACCCCTGCCACTTGCCTGAAGGCGCGAACCCATGAACTTCGATTACGCCAACCCCTACCTCAGCACCCGCCTGCCGGTGTTTGCCCGCAACGTGGTGTCCACCTCGCACCCGCTGGCGGCCCAGGCCGGCCTGCGCATGCTCTGGAAGGGCGGCAATGCGGTGGATGCGGCCGTGGCCTCGGCTGCGGCCATGACCATCGTCGAGCCGGTCAGCAACGGCCTGGGCAGCGATGCCTTCTGCATCCTGTGGGACGGCAAGGAACTGCATGGCCTCAATGCCTCCGGCCGCGCACCCCAGACCTGGACCCCCGACTACTTCAAGGCCAAGTACGGCGCCGAGGCCAAGAACCCGCCCAAGCGCGGCTTCGACGCCGTCACCGTGCCCGGTGCCGTGAGCAGCTGGGTGGCCTTGAGCGAGCGTTTCGGCAAGCTGCCCTTTGCCGACCTCATGGAGCCCGCCATCGAGATCGCCGAGCGCGGCTACCTGCTGCCCACCGTGGTGCAGCAGAAATGGGCCGCCGCCACCGACGAATTGCGGGGCCTGCCCGGCTTTGCCGACGCCTTTCTGCCCTGGGGCCGGGCGCCGCAAGTGGGTGAGTTGTTCCGCTTCCAGTCGGCCGCCCGCGGCCTGCGCGCGATTGCCGAAACCAAGGGCCAGGCCTTCTATGGCGGGCAGATCGCCGAGGCCATCGAACGCTTCTCGGCCCGCCATGGCGGCAGCGTCACGGCACGCGACTTTGCCGAGTACCGCCCTGAATGGGTGAAGCCCATCGCCCAGAACTACCGCGGCTACACCCTGCACGAGATCCCGCCCAACGGCCAGGGCATTGCCGCCCTGATCGCCCTGGGCATCCTCGAGAACTTCGACATCGCCTCGCTGGCGGTGGACGGCATCGACTCCCAGCACTTGCAGATCGAAGCCATGAAGCTGGCCTTTGCCGACGTCTACCGCTACGTGGCCGAACCCTCGGCCATGGAGGTCACGCCCCAGCAGATGCTCGACCCGGCCTACCTGGCCTCGCGCGCCAAGCTGATCGACATGAAGAAGGCCCAAGACTTCGGGGCCGGCAACCCGGTCAAGGGCGGCACCATCTACCTCACCGCGGCCGACGAAGACGGCATGATGGTCAGCTTCATCCAGAGCAACTACATGGGCTTCGGCTCGGGCTGCGTCGAGCCCGAGTTCGGCATCAGCCTGCAAAACCGCGGCCACGGCTTCAGCCTCGATGCCTCGGCCCTCAACCCGGCCAACCTGGTGGCCCCGGGCAAGCGCCCCTTCCACACCATCATCCCGGCCTTCCTCACCCAGAACGGCCAGCCTGTGATGAGCTACGGCGTGATGGGCGCCAACATGCAACCCCAGGGCCACATGCAGACCCTGGTGCGCATGCTGGACTATCGCCAGAACCCGCAGGCCGCCTGCGATGCCCCGCGCTGGCGCTACAACGCCGGGCTGGAGATCAACGTCGAAGCCGCCATGCGCGCCGACACCGTGCAGGGCCTGGCCCAGCGCGGCCACGTGATGGAAGTCATCAACGACTCTTACCAGGACTTCGGTGCCGGCCAGTTCATCTGGCGAGCCGGCGACCCCAAGGTGGAAGGCTATGTGGTCGCCAGCGACCCGCGCCGCGACGGTCTGGCGGCCGGCTTTTGAGGGCGCCCCCCGCCTTGAACCTGCGCCCTGACGCCCATACCCCCGAGGCCTCGCGCCGCATGGCCGGCGGGCTGGCCCTGGCCAGCCTGGGCGCCATCGCGTTCAGCGGCAAGGCCATCATCGTCAAGCTGGCCTACCGCCATGGCGTCGATGCGGTCACCCTGATCATGTACCGCATGCTGTTTGCGCTGCCCATCTTCCTGGCCATGGCCTGGTGGGCCACCTACCGTCAGGCCGTGCGCCCACCGGCCCTCAGCAGGCGCGACTGGCTGGGCGTGCTGGGCCTGGGCATCAGCGGCTACTACCTGGCCAGCTTTCTCGACTTTGCCGGCCTGGCCTACGTCAGCGCCAGCCTGGAGCGGCTCATCCTCTACCTCAACCCCACCCTGGTGCTGCTGCTGGGGCGGGTGCTGTATGGCAAGCCCATCACCGTGCGCCAGGTGGTGGCCATGGGCGTGAGCTACTGCGGTGTGTTGCTGGTGTTCGGCCACGAGGTCAACCTGCAGGGCGGCCAGATCGCCTGGGGCACCTTGCTGGTGTTTCTCAGCGCGGTCAGCTATGCGCTGTACCTGGTCTACAGCGGCGAGATGGTGCAGCGCATCGGCTCGCTGCGCCTGGTCGGCCTGGCCACCTCGGTGGCCTGCCTGTGCTGCCTGATCCAGTTTGCCGTGCTGCGCCCCTGGTCGGCCGCCCTGGTCGCCCCCGAGGTGCTGTGGCTGTCGGTGCTCAACGCCACCCTGTGCACTGCCGTGCCGGTGCTGATCGTGATGATGGCCATCGAGCGCATCGGCGCCGGTCTCACCGCGCAGACCGGCATGATCGGGCCGCTGTCCACCATCCTCATGGGCGTGCTGATCCTGGGCGAGCCCTTCACCGCCTGGGTGGCGGCGGGCACGGTGCTGGTGATGGCGGGCATCTTTGTCGTCACCCGCGGCGCACAGCGCCGGGCCTGACGACCACCGCCCCCGCAGGGCCGGATCTCCCAGCCCTGCGCGCGATGGTTACCAGCCGTATCATCGGCCTCCAACTGAACACTCACCTCCTTGGAGCAAGACATGGATCTCGGAATCGCTGGCAAATGGGCCCTGGTCTGCGGGGCCAGCAAAGGCCTGGGCCTGGGCTGCGCACAAGCCCTGGTGCGCGAAGGCGTCAACGTGGTGATCGCCGCGCGCGGTGCCGAGGGCCTGCAGGTGGCCACAGCCGGCCTGCTGGGCGATTCGCTGCGCCCGGCCGCCACCCAGGTGCTGAGCGTGGCCAGCGACGTCACCACGCCCGAAGGCCGCGCCGCGCTGTTTGCCGTGCCTGGCGGCCCAGGCATCAACTTCGACATCGTGGTCACCAACGCCGGCGGCCCGCCGCCCGGTGATTTCCGCGATTGGGACCGCGAGGCCTGGATCAAGGCGGTGGACGCCAACATGCTCACCCCCATCGAGCTCATCAAGTCCACCATCGACGGCATGGCCGAGCGTGGTTTCGGCCGCATCGTCAACATCACCTCCAGCTCGGTCAAGTCGCCCATCGACATCCTGGGCCTGTCCAATGGCGCTCGCAGCGGCCTGACCGGCTTTGTCGCCGGCGTTGCCCGCAGCTCGATCGCGGCCCGCGGCGTGACCATCAACAACCTGCTGCCCGGCAAGTTCGACACCGACCGCCTGGCCGGCACCCTGGGCGCCGCCGCCAAGAAGAGCGGCAAACCCATCGAAGCCATCCGCGCCGCCCAACAGGCCCAGATCCCCGCCGGCCGCTACGGCAACCCGGCCGAGTTCGGCGCCATCTGCGCCTTCCTGTGCAGCGTGCACGCGGGCTACCTGACGGGGCAGAACATCCTGCCCGATGGCGGGGCGTATCCGGGCACGTATTGATCCGTTACGGCGCGCAGCAGCCCAAGCAGGGCAGAGGGGGCCTATAGCGTGCCAGCGGCGCCAGCACGCAGGCCATGATCCCGGTCTTCAAGCGCGATGGCGTCCCGCCTCCGTGTGCTGTGGGTGCACCTTGCGCCGAGCATGTGACCGGAGGTCGTCTGGTCACCCGTCAGGGGTGTTTTGGGGCACAGGACTGCCTAGAGTGTGGGGTGCATGGGGTCAGCCTCTCCGTGCAGTCGCCCTCCATGTCCCATGCCCCCTTGGCCGCCTGTGCACCGACCATGATCCAACTCCTGATCTGCGATCACCCTTTGTCCTCCGACTGGCAGTTGGGGCGGCTGCCGCCCAGGCAAGGCCGCCTGGAGCTGTTGGGTTGGGTCTGCGCCGACGACGCCCAGGAGGGCGGTGTGCCCCTGCCGGTCCGGCAACTGTTGGCCCGGGTCTGGGTGGGCATGGCCCGGCTGGAGTACCTCTTTCACGATCACCCGGGGCACAACACCTGGGCCCGTCTCATTCCCCAGGCATGGCGCGGGCGTGTGTTGCCACGCTGGGTCAACAGCACCGACCCCTCTCAGGCACAGGCCTTGTTCCACGATTCAGGGTGTCCCTGGGCCCTGCAAGGCCAGGCCTTGCTCCTGAGCGAGGCCCAAAGCCCCAAGCCGAAGTTGGAGGCTGTGCCGCTGGACGTGCTGCTATCGGATGACTGGTGGCAATTGGCCCCGATCTTGAGGGCGGCCGGGGTGGAGGCTGTGGTGCGCCCCGGTGTGGATGGTGCGGTGTCTGGGCTTTGGTGGCTGGAGGCCGAGCGCGGGCGTGAGCCGACAGGCTTGCAGCAGCGCTGGCACCAGGCCCTGGCGCGCGAGGTGGCGGGTGGAGTGGCCAGCCTGAGCCAGGTCAGCGAAGACGAGTTCCGCAACCGCCTGGCCCAGCCTTGAGCGGAAGCGCTCACGCCTTGGGCGGCGCCAGCGCGTAGGCCACGATCTCGATCTTCATGCCCGGCACCACCAGGGCGTTCACGCCCATGCTGGAGCGGTTGGGGTAGGGGGCCTCGAAGAACTCGCGGTAGATGCTGTCGATCACCGGCATGTCTTTCACATCGGTCATGTAGATCAGCACCTGGGCCACATCGGCCAGGGTGGCGCCGGCGGCTTCGGCGGCCTTCTTCAGGTTGCCGAAGGTGAGGCGGGTCTGGGTTTCGATGTCGCCGGTGAACACGCTGCCGTCGGCCTGTACCGGGCCGTGGGCCGTGAACACGATGCCGGCCCCTTGCACGGCCCAGGAAAAAGGTTGTTTCAGCGGCGGCAGGCCGATGTCGATGACTTGTTTGCTCATGGCGGGGTGTGAAGGGAAAGGAGGGTCGGAAAAGGGCGTTCAGACGCTGGCCAGCAGGGCCAGCGTGGCGTCGCCCAGCAGGGTGCCGGGCTCGCACAGGTCGAGCACCACGTCGAAGTGGTTGCGGGCCGGCACCTCCAGGCTGGGCACCTCGGGCAGGCCCTGGGCCTGCAGCGCCTGCGCGAAGGCGCGGCTCTGGCGCTTGAACTCATCGGTCTCGATCTCGCCCCAGGCCAGCACGGTGCGGGCAAAGCCGGCCAGGCTGTAGTGCAGCGGGCTCACGCTGCTGGCGCTGTCGCGCGTCAAACCCAGTGCGGTGTTGATCGAGGTGCCCACCAGCGGGGCCAGTTCGTACACGCCCGACACCAGCACCGCCCCGGCGGGCAGGCCGCTGTCGTGCGGCCAGCCGCGCAGGGTGCACATGGCCGCCAGGTGGGCACCGGCCGAGCTGCCGGCCACCACGATGCGCGCCGGGTCATAGCCCAGGCGGTCGGCGTGGTGCTGCAGCCAGACCAGGGCCGTGCGGCATTCCTGCACGATCTGCTCCACGCTGGCTTCGGGGGCCAGGGTGTAGCCCACGGCGGCAAAGGCGTGGCCTGCGGCCAGGCAGGCCGGCGCGGCAAAGCAGGCGCTTTCTTTGGACAACTCCTGCCAGTAGCCGCCATGGATGAACACCAGCAGGGCCGGGGGCCGGGCAGCGCCCTGGGGCTGCTCGGGCAGGAACAGGTCCAGGCGCTGGCGCGGCAGTCCGCCGTAGGCATGCTCCTGGTGCGGCAGAGCCCGTGCCGCGTCGCTGCGCTGCTGGTACTGCTGCAGAAAAGGGCGGTAGTCGCCGCCGATGCACGAGCTGGGCGAGTACGCCTGCTCGCGCTCGGCCGGCCCCAGATCGGGCGCCGTGAAACGTGTCGTGGAGGGCTGGCTGGTCACGGCTGGAATCACTGGGGCTTGTAACCGGCGTTCTTGACCATCACGGTCCAGTCCTTGTGGGTGTGGGCCACCCGGGCGGCCAGTTCGGCCGGGCTGCTGCTGGCGGCGCTGATGCCCAGGGCCGACAGCTTTTCGGCAAACGCCTCCGACTTCACCACCTTGGCCAGGGCCGTGCTGTAGCGCTGCACCAGGTCGGCCGGCAGGCCGGCCGGGGCGAACAGGCCGGTGTAGATCATTTCTTCGTAGCCCTTGATGCCCAGTTCGGCATAGGTGGGCACATCGGGCAGCAGGCCCAGGCGGCTGGTGCCGTTGACCGCCACGATGCGCACCTTGCCGGCCTTGGCCGGCTGCAGCATGGCGCCCACCGAACCGATGCCGGCGCTGATCTGGCCGGCCATCACGTCCTGGGCCACCGGGGCGTCGCCGCGGTAGGGCACCGAGCGCAGGTCGGCGTCCAGGGCCTTGGCCACGATGCCCACCGCAAAGTCCGGGGCGCTGGCCGGGGCCGGCACCCCCACGTTGCCGCGGTCGGGGTTGCCCTTGGCCCATTGCGCGAATTCTTTCAGGCCTGCCTTGGGGTTGCCGACCACGCTGGGGTTGATCACGAACACATCGGGGTTGACGGCCACCAGGCCGATGGGGGCGAAGTCCTTGGCAGCGTCGTATCCCGGGTTCAGCACGGTCAGCGGGATCATGGCCATGGTGTGGCTGTTCGACAGGTACAGGGTCTGTCCGTCGGGCTTGGCGGCCTTGAGCAATTGGGCGGCGATCTGGCCGCCCGCGCCGGGCTTGTTGTCCACCACCACCGGCTGGCCCAGCTCCTGCTGCAGGCCTTGGGCCAGCTGGCGCGCGATCATGTCCGAGCTGCCACCGGCGGCAAAGCCGACCAGGATGCGGATGCTGGCATTGTTCTGGGCCAGGGCCGTGCCGGTGGCGCTGGTCAGGGCCAGCGCCAGGGCGCCGAGCAGGAAGTGGTGGCGTTTCATGGATTTCCTTTCGAGGGGGTGGGTGCTGTGTAGTAATCGAAGCTCAGAAAATCTTGCCGGGGTTCATCAGGCCCAGCGGGTCCAGGGCCTGCTTGATCTGCCGCATCGCGGCCAGTTCGGCCGGGCTGCGGCTCAGGCCCAGGTAGGGCTTTTTGTGCAGGCCGATGCCATGCTCGGCCGACACGCTGCCGCCGTAAGTGGCAAGCAAGCCGTAGACCAGTTCTTCGACCGCCGACTCCGCTTCGGTCAACGACAGGCCGCCCAGCGAGCGTGCATCGGTGCTCAGGTGCAGGTTGCCGTCGCCCAGGTGGCCAAAGCGCACGCTGCGCTGACCGGGCCAGCGTTGCTCCAGCGCGGCCACGCAGGCCTGGGCAAAGTCGCCGATCACCGCCAGGGGCAGGCTGATGTCGAAATTGATGGGCTGCATGCGGGTCGGGAACTCGGCCGTGGCCTCGCGGATGCGCCACAGCGCTGCGGCCTGGGCGCGCGAAGGCGGCAGCACCGCGTCCGCCACCAGGCCCTCTTCGAGGGCAGGCGCCAGCAGTTCTTCCAGCGCCTGCTGCAAGGCCGCCTCACTGGCGCCCGTCACCTCGGCCAGGGCCAGAAAGGCATGCGGCTCGGCAAAGGGCGGGGGCGCGGTCTTCCATTCGAGCGACAGCTCGACAAAGTCGCGCCACATCAGTTCGAACGCCGCCAGCGCGCCGGGGAAGGCGGCCTGCAAGCGGCTCAGCAAGGCCATGGCCGCCTCGAAATCGGGCAAGGCCAGCAGCACGGTGGCACGCGCCACCGGGGCCGGGCGCAGGCGCAGCACGGCCCGGGTGATCACCCCCAGCGTGCCCTCGGCGCCGATGAACAGCTGCTTGAGGTCGTAGCCGGTGTTGTTCTTGAGCATGGGGCGCAGCATGTCGAGCACCGTGCCATCGGCCAGCACCACCTCCAGGCCCAGGGCCTGCTCGCGCATCATGCCGTACTGGATCACGCCGTTGCCGCCGGCATTGGTGGCCAGGTTGCCCCCGATCTGGCAACTGCCGCGTGCACCCAGGTCCACCCCGAAGGCCAGGCCGGCTTCGGCCGCGGCCTCCTGCACGGCCTGCAGCGTGGCGCCGGCCTGCACGTTCAGGGTGGCGGCCCGTGCATCCACCGACTCGATGGCCTTCATGCGTTCCAGCGACAGGGCCACCCCGCCGGCCACCGGCACGGCTGCGCCGGCCAGGCCGGTCAGCCCGCCCTGCGGCACCACCGCGATGCGGTGGCGGTGGCAGATGGTCAGGGCCGCCGACACCTCGGCGGTGCTGGCGGGCCGCAGCAGGGCCAGCGGGCGCACGGGCGGGTGGCCGCTCCAGTCGGTGCAGCGCGGCCCTTCGATCTGCTCGCCCAGGCGCAGGCCCTGGGGGCCCAGCGCGGCCTGCAACTCCGCCAGGCAGGCGCTGGCGTGGCCGGGGGCTGCCTCTGTCATGCGGCTTCCAGCACGGCGGCGATGGCGTTGGCCACATGGCCCAGGTTGTTGTCGGTCAGGCCCGACACGCACAGGCGACCCGAGCGCACCAGGTACACCGCATGCTCGGCGCGCAACTGGTCCACCTGCTCGGCGCTCAGCCCGGTGTAGCTGAACATGCCGCGCTGGCTCAGCAGGTAGTCGAAATTGCGCCGGCCCTGGAAGCGCTGGTTCAGGGCGGCATGCAGGTGCTCGCGCATGCGGCGGATGCGGCTGCGCATGGCCGTGGTCTCGGCCGTCCACAGGGCCAGCAGCTCGGGCTCATTGAGCACCTGGGCAATCACCTGGGCCCCGTGCATCGGTGGGGTCGAGTAGTTGGCCCGCACAGTGGCCTTGAGCTGGCCCAGCACGCGCTCGGCGGTGGTGGCATCGGGGCAGACCACGCTCAGGGCGCCGCAACGCTCGCCGTACAGCGAGAAGTTCTTCGAGAACGAGTTGGCCACCAGGCAGGTCAGCCCGGCCTCGGCCATGGCGCGCGGGGCGAAGGCGTCTTCGTCCAGGCCATCCCCAAAGCCCTGGTAGGCCAGGTCGATGAACGGAATCAGGCCCCGGCTTTGCAGCACCTCGATCACTGCCAGCCATTGGCTCTGGCTCAGGTCGACGCCCGTCGGGTTGTGGCAGCTGCCATGCAGCAGCACGATGCTGCGCTCGGGCAGGGATTTCAGGCTGGCCAGCATGTCTTCGAAGCGCACCGAGCCGGTCAGCGGGTCGAAGTAGGGGTAGTTCTGCACCGTGAAGCCGCAGCCTTCGAAGATGGTGCGGTGGTTTTCCCAGCTCGGGTCGCTGAGCCACAGGCCGCTGTCCGGGAAGTAGCGGCGCAGAAAGTCGCCGCCCACCTTCAGGGCACCCGAGCCGCCCGGGCTTTGCAGGGTGGCGATGCGCTGGCTCAGCACCGCTTCGTGCGAGGCACCGAAGATCAGGCGCTGCACGGCGGCGCGGTAGCTGGGCAGGCCGTCGATGGGCAGGTAGGAGCGGGGGCCGTTGTGCTGCATCAGCGCGGCTTCGGCACGGCGCACCGAGGGCAGCAGCGGCACCTGGCCGTTTTCGTCAAAGTACAGGCCGATGCTCAGGCTGACCTTGTTGGGGCGCGGGTCGGCCTGGAAGCCCTCCATCAGCGAGAGGATGGGGTCGCCCGGGAAGGAGGGCACGTGGGACATCAGGGCGGACTGGCTTGGGTTCATGGCAGTTTGTCTTGGTTGAAAGTTGCTTTGTGCGCCAATTGTGTTGCTGCTCCGGTATCCATCCAACAAAATTTTGATTTGTGGATAAAAATACCCGCCAAGTATTGTTTGGTGGAATATCAATGCAAATCGAGCTCGATGAAACCGACCGGCAGCTGCTTCGTGCCCTGCAAGGCAACGCCCGCCTGACCACCAGCGACCTGGCCCAGCTGACGGGCCTGTCGCAGTCGCCCTGCTGGCGCCGCATCCGTCGGCTTGAGGAGCTGGGCCTGATCGAGGGCTACCACGCCCGCCTGCAGCGCCGCAAGCTGGGCTATGGGGTGGTGGCTTTTGTCAGCATCAGCATCGACTTCCAGAACGAGCAGCGCTCGGCTGAGTTTGTGCAGGCGGTGCTGGCCATCCCCGAGGTGGTGATGTTCCATGGCGTCACGGGGGCGGCCGACTTTCTGCTGATGGTGGTGGCCCCCGACCTCGACGCCTACTCGGCCCTGCTGCAGCGCCGCCTGCACCGCCTGCCCGGGGTGCGCCAGGTGCAGACCAGCTTCTCGCTGGAGGAGTTCCGGGGCTTCGAGTCGCTGCCGATCCCGGGCTCGTCGGCCTGAAGGCTCCGCCGGCCCCGCCTTGCATATCGTTGTGCGAAATGCGTCGTTGTGGATCGCTTGAGGCGCTGCTGCAATGCAGCTTTCTTTGTCAGAGGAAGCTCACCATGCATCGTCGTCGTTTTCACCAGTGGCTGGGCCTGGCGGGCGCCGCTGGCCTGTTGACGGGCCCGGCCCTGCCGGTGCGCGCCCAAAGCCGGCACCTGCTCAAGGCCGGTGACCAGAAGGGCGGGCTGCACGCCTTGCTGGAGGCCGCAGGCGAACTCAAGGGCTTGAGCTACGACATCCAGTGGACCGAGTTCCCGGCCGCAGCGCCCCTGGCCGAAGCCCTGAACGCCCAGGCGGTCGACCTGGGGCCGATCGGCGACGCCCCGCTGATCTTCTCGCTGGCGGCGGGCAGCCGCGTCAAGGCCTTTGCCGTCAACCGCTCCGATGCCTATGGCACGGCGGTGCTGGTGGCACCCAACTCGACGCTGAAAGACGCGCGCGACCTGAGAGCGTGTTCAGCGTCTCCCACGGGTCGCGCAGCGGTCTTTTCGGGATGGGATGCAAGGCGCGGTGCGCTGTCGATAGCCCGGCTATCGACTGTGCGCCGCAACGCCGCAGACCGCCCGAAAAGGCCACTGCCCGAAGGGTTGGAGCGAAATCGGGCGATTGGGCGCCCCAGCTGCTTGCATGGGCACGAGCCCATGCGGCGCATCCGGGCCACCCACTCATCCCGATTGCGCTCCAACGCGGCCGGTGCGAGACACTGAACACGCTCTTGAGGCCGCAGCGTGGCCACCAACCGCGGCTCGATCGGGCACTTTGTCACCCTGAAAGCCCTGGCCTCGGTGGGCCTGAAGAGCGAAGACGTGCAATGGCGCTTTCTGCCCCCGGCCGAGGCCAAACTGGCGCTCAGCACCGGGGCGGTGGACGCCTGGGCCACCTGGGAGCCCTACACCGCGTTGGCCGAAACCGGTGGCCATGCCCGCGTGCTGGTGAGCGGGCGCGGCCTGTGGAGCGGCCTGAGCTTTCTGGCCGCCACCGACACCGCACTGCGCGACAAGCGTGCGGTGCTGCTGGACTTTGCCCAGCGCGCGGCCCGGGCCCAGCGCTGGGCCAGCCAGCACCCGGCCGAGTTCGGCGACACCCTGGCGCGCATCATCGGCATCTCCGCCGATGCGGCCCGCCTGCAGTTCGAACGCCGCCAGACCCGCTGGCAGACCATCGACGCGGCCGTGGTGGCTGAGCAGCAGCGCACGGCCGACTTCTACTTCGACGCCGGCCTGATCCGCCAGCGCCTGGACACCAAGAGCACCTTCGACACCGGTTTTGCGCTGAGCAGCTGAGGCCTCTGGCGCGCCTGGGGAAGGGCCTGGCCCCTGCCCACAAAACCCGATTTGCGCTCACAATGGGGTGTTGAAAGAATGGCCGGCACATGTTGATGTGCAAGCGGCCTTGCAATGCGTAGCTTGGGAGGGCTGGCTTATTCTGGCGGGCAGGTATCCGCAGAAGGGCTGGAGCCGGGCTGGCGCTTTTGTCACTCTGCTTGAGGGAGCGTGCATGCCTTCCTGCGACACCCGGTCTGACGACTCGGCCCTTTTTTATGAGGCCGTGCTGCGCTGTTGCGACGACGCCATCATCACCAAGACCCTCGATGGGATCGTGACCAGCTGGAACCCCGCAGCTCAGCGCCTGTTCGGCTATGCCGCCCACGAGATGCTGGGGCAGCCCTTGTTGCGGCTGTTTCCGCCGGAACGGCAGAACGAAGAAAGCTTCATCCTCGAAAAGATCGTGCAGGGCGAGTGGGTGGACCACTTCGAGACCGTGCGCCTGCACAAGAGCGGCCGGCGCCTGCATGTGTCGGTCACCATCTCGCCGATCCGCGATGCCGGCGGGCGCATCGTGGGGGCCTCGAAGATCGCGCGCGACATCAGCGAGCGGGTCGAGCTGTGGCACCGCTCCCAGTTGTTCCAGGCCATCGTCGAATCCACCGACGACGCGGTGATCAGCAAGACCACGCAAGGCATCGTCACCAGCTGGAACGCCGCCGCCGAGCAGTTGTTCGGCTACCGCGCCGACGAGATGATCGGCCAGCCCATGCTGCGCCTGCTGCCGCCCGACCGCCAGAGCGAAGAGGCGCAGATCCTGCGCCGCATCGCGGCGGGCCAGCGCATCGCGCATTTCCAGACCCAGCGCTGCCACCGCGACGGGCACCGCCTGGCCGTGTCCGTCACCATCTCGCCGGTGCGCGACCCCCTGGGGCGGGTGTCGGGGGCCTCCACCATCATGCGCGACGTGTCGCAACAGAAGCGGCTGGAAGAGCAACTGCGGCTCACGGCCAGCGTGTTCACCCATGCCAACGAGGGGGTGGTCATCACCGACCCACAGGGGCGCATGGTGGATGTAAACCAGGCTTTTGAGCGCATCACCGGCTATTCGCGTGAGGAGGCATTGGGCCGCACCGCCCAGTTCCTGCGCTCCGGGCGCGATGGTCCGGACGTGGTGCAGCCACTGCTGGCCGAGCTGCAGGCCCGTGGCCGCTGCCAGGGCGAGGTGTGGAGCCGGCGCAAGAACGGTGAGGCCTACGCCGGCCTGCTCACCGTGAGCCGGGTCGATGACGCCGCAGGCCAGCCGCAGAACTACGTGGCCTTGTTTGCCGACGTGACCTCGATGCGGGTGCAGCAGGAGCGGCTGGAGCACTTGGCCCATTTTGACGCCCTGACCGGTCTGCCCAATCGCCTGCTGCTGTCCGATCGCCTGCGTCAGAGCATGGCGCACAGCCGTCGCCACAGCCAGGCCCTGGCGGTGCTGTACCTGGATCTGGACGGCTTCAAGGCCATCAACGACAGCCATGGTCACGACGTGGGCGATGCCCTGCTGGTGGCGGTGGCTGGCCAGATGAAGATGGCGCTGCGCGAATCCGACACCCTGGCGCGCATGGGCGGCGATGAATTCGTGGTGGTGCTGGGCCAGTTGCCCGGTGCCGAGGCCTGCCTGCCCCTGGTGGAACGCCTGCTGTTGGCCTGTGCCGCCCCCTTGAGGGTGGGTGAGCGGCTGTTGCAGGTGTCGGCCAGCATCGGCATCACCCTGTTCCCGCAGGACGATTCCGATGTCGATCAGCTGCTGCGCCATGCCGACCAGGCCATGTACCAGGCCAAGCAACTGGGCAAAAACCGCTACCACCTGTTCGATCCGGTGCACGACGCCCGCATGCGCAGCCGCGCCGGCGTGCTGGCCGCCCTGCGCCTGGGGCTGGAGCAGCAGCAGTTCGAGCTGTATTACCAGCCCAAGGTCAACATGCGCACGGGCGCGGTGGTGGGGGTGGAGGCGCTGCTGCGCTGGCATCACCCGAGCAGCGGCCTGCTGCACCCGCCCGCCTTTCTGCCCCTGATCAGCGGGCAGGACCTGGAAGACACCCTGGCCGACTGGGTGTTGCGCGAGGCCTTGCGCCAGTTGGAGGATTGGTCGCGCCAGGGCCTGGTGCTGGGCCTGAGTGTCAACGTGGGGGCACGCCAGATGCTGCAAGGCGGTTTTGCCGCCCACCTGCGGGCCTGCCTGGCCGATTTCCCCGAAGTGGACCCGAGCCGGCTCGAGCTGGAGGTGCTGGAGAGCAGCGCCCTCGAAGACATCCACCTGGCCTCGCGGGTGATGCGCGAATGCCGCGACATGGGCGTGCACTTTGCGGTGGACGACTTTGGCACCGGCTACTCCTCGCTCACTTACCTCAAGCGGCTGCCCGCCGAAACCCTCAAGATCGACCAGAGCTTTGTGCGCGACATGCTGGTGGACGAGGAAGACCTGGCCATCGTGCAGGGCGTGATCAGCCTGGCCAAGGCCTTCAACCGGCAGGTGGTGGCCGAAGGGGTGGAGCACATCGACCAGGGCAGCCGCCTGCTGACCATGGGCTGTGAGCTGGCCCAGGGCTATGTGATCGCCCGCCCCATGCCGGCGGCGGCCTTTCTGGATTGGTTGGCCCATTGGCAACCCTGTGCCGCCTGGACGACCCAGTAGCCCGAAGCCCATTGACGGGCGGGCACAATACATGGATGCCCAGCCTTTACGAAGCCATGAACTCTGCTCTTCAGTCGCACTGGAAGCAGCATCAGAACCAATACCCCCGATTCATCCTGTCGCCCGAAGACCATGCCTCGCTGATGCACGAGATTGCCGTGGTCCGTGAGGTGTTCGGCCCCTCGGCCCTGGAGTTTCCGCGCGACCAATACCATGGCGCGCCGATCGAGCTGCGGCCTGGGGCGGCGCCCACGGTGGTGGCGCTGGACGGCAGCGAGACCCTGCTGGAGCTCTGAGCGCGGCGGGCGGCCCAGGCCCCGGGGCGCGCCCTGTTTTGTGGCGTGGCCAGCCCGGTTCACCCGGTTTTGCACCAAACCAGGGCGTTCGGGCGGGCCTGTCAGGGCAGGCAGACATCTTGCATGGCAGTGGGTCAGGCACCGCCCCGGCGGTGATCTTCCATCACCCACGACCACAGGACCCCGTCATGATTCCCTGCAAACGCCAATCGCTGATCACACTGGCCGGTGCCACCCTGGCCCTGGGCCTGAACCTGGGCCTATTGCAAGGCGCCCATGCCCAGAACGCCCTCGACGAGGTGCTGAAGAACAAGACCCTGCGCCTGGCCATCCCGACCGACTTTCCGCCCTATGGCTTTGTGGGCACCGACCTCAAGCCCCAGGGCCTGGACATCGATGTGGGCCTGCTGATCGCCGACAAGCTGGGCGTGAAGGCCGAGCTGCTGCCGGTCACCAGCTCCAACCGCGTGCCCTACCTGCAGACCCACAAGGCCGATCTGGTCATCTCCACCCTGGGCAAGAACGCCGAGCGCGAGAAGGTGATCGACTTCACCGTGGCCTATTCGCCCTTCTTCATCGCCGTCTTCGGCCCCAAGACCCAGGCCCTGAAGGCGCCCGCCGAGCTGGCCGGCAAATCCATCGGCGTGACCCGGGGCTCGGTGGACGACACCGAACTCACCAAGGTGGCCCCGGCCAGCGCCGAGGTGCGCCGCTTCGAGGACAACACCGCCACCATCTCGGCCTTCGTGGCGGGCCAGACCCAGTTCATCGCCACCAGCGCCCAGGTGGCGGGCGCCATGATGGCGCGCAACCCGCAACTGGGCACCGAATACAAGTTCGTGCTCAAGGACTCGCCCAACTACATCGGCCTCGCCAAGGGCGAAGACAAGCTGCGCCTGCGCGTCAACGAGATCCTGCTGGAGGCCAAGAAGAGTGGCGATCTGGACCGCCTGGCCGTGAAGTGGCTGGGCCGCCCCGCGGGCGACCTGCCGCAATGAGCGGCCTCACCCGAACAAGCTGCATCCCATGACCGGCGCAGCGCTCTGGCGCCTGGATGCCACCGCACTGGTGGCCGGATACCGCGCGGGCCGCTTCACACCCGAGCAGGCCTTGCAGGCCTGCCTGGCGCGGGATGCGGCCACCCGGGAGTGCCTGAACGCGCTGATCTGGCGCGACCCCGAGGGCGCACTGGCTGCCGCCCGGGCCAGCACCCGGCGCTGGGCCCAGGGGCAGCCTTTGAGCGAGCTTGACGGCGTGCCCGTCACGGTCAAAGACAACCTGCATGTGCAGGGCTGGCCCACCCGCTGGGGCAGCCGCCTGCTGCCCGAGCAGCCCCGCCCGGCCGACGAACTGCCGGTGGCCCGGCTGCGCGCCGCCGGTGCCGTGCTGTGGGCCAAGACCCACCTGCCTGAATTTGCCATGCAGGGCATCACCGACAACCTCTTGCACGGCCCCTGCCACAACCCCTGGGACCTGGGCCGCACGCCCGGCGGCTCGTCGGGCGGTGCCGCGGCCGCCGTGGCCGCGGGCCTGGGCCCGCTGGCGCTGGCCACCGATGGGGGCGGCTCGATCCGCCGGCCGGCCGCCCACTGCGGCGTGCTGGGCTTCAAGCCCTCGGCCGGCCGGGTGCCGCGGGCGGGCGGCCTGCCCGAGATCTTTCTGGACTACGAGGTGGTGGGTGGGCTGGCCCGCAGCAGCCGCGACCTGCAGACCTTGCTGGGGGTGCTGGCCGGTGGCGCGAAGGCCGCTCTGCCCGAGCCGCCCTCCCGACCGGCCCGCATCCTGGTGCTGCCCCGTTTCGGCCAGCACCCGGTGCAGGCCGGGGTGCGTGAGCGCCTGGCCCAGGTGACCGAGGGCTTGCAGGCGCTGGGCCATGAGCTGGTGCAGCCCGCCTCGTTCGATCTGGCCGACGATTTGAATCAGCACTGGTCCAGCCTCAACGGCGTGGGCCTGGCCTGGTTGCTGGACACGCCCGCGGCCTGGGCCCGCCTTGGAACCGGGCAGCCGGCCCCGGCCGATCTGCGCCTGGCTGGCCCGGTGGCGCAGGCCGCCTTGGCCGCCGGGCGCCAGGGCACGGCGCAAAGCCTGTTTCGCCTGCTGGCAGCCATCCATGTGCTGCAGCAGACGATGCGGGCCCTGTTCGAGCAGGCCGACTTTGTGCTCACCCCGAGCACGGCCTGCGTGGCCTGGCCGCTGGGCGCCAGCCACCCCGAACAGATCGATGGCCAGGCCGTGGGCCCGCGCGGGCATGCGGTGTTCACCGCGCTCGCCAATGCCGCCGGCCTGCCCGCCATCAGCCTGCCGACCGGCTTGGTGGATGGGCTGCCCTGTGGCCTGCAATTGATCGGCCCGGCCGGCGCTGACGCCGCCGTGCTGGCCCTGGCCCGCGAGTGGGAGCCCGTGCTGCGCCAGGGCCCGCTCTGGCCGCCCGGCCTGGAGCCCGCGCCCGCTGAGGCCCTGGCATGACGCCTGCGGCCCTGGCCCAGGTCTTGTGGCAGGCCCGGCAGCCCGGCCAGCCCCGGGTCAGCGGCCCGGTCTGCGATGCCTCTACCTTGCCCGATGCGGCCGCCGCCTATGCCGTGCAGGACCAGAGCCTGCGTTGGCTGGGCCCGGTCGGGGGCTGGAAAGTGGGCGCGGCCGGCCCCACCCAGAACCCCACCCACACTCCCATCTGCGCGCCCCTGCCCGCGGCCGGCCTGCTGGCTTCGGGCCTGGCCCTGAGCCCACCCCGGGGTGCCTTGCGGGGGCTGGAGGTGGAGCTGGCCCTGCGCGTGGCGCACGACCTGCCGCCCCAGCAGCAGGGGCTGGGCGATGCCCTCTTGTGCACGGTGTTCGATGCGGTGCTGCCGGCCATCGAGTGGGTGGACTCGCGCTTGGCCGGGGGGCAGGCCAGCCCGGCCCTGCTGCGACTGGCCGATCTGCAAAGCCACGGCGCTTTGATCCTGGGGCCCGCGCGCCCGCTGGGCCCGGCCGAACCCGAACCCGATCTGCCGACCCTGGGCGCCACGCTGTGCTGGAACGGCCAGACGGTGGCCAGCACGGTGGGCGGCAACCCGGCGCAAGACCTGCGCCGGCTGGTGGATTGGCTGATCGGGCACACGGCACGGCGGGGCCTGCCGCTGCGCGGCGGCCAGATCGTGACCACAGGCTCCTGCACCGGCCTGCTGTGGGCGCCGGAAGGTGCGGTGAGCGTTCAGGGCCGGCTCGGGTCCTGGGGCGAGGTGGGGCTGAGTCTGATCTCTTAATCTTCAGCCGGCGGGCTGTTCTGCGCCTTGCGGATCAGCAAGGTCATCAGCAGGGCGGCCGCTGCCGAGGAGGCCAGCACCGGTGATTTGCCGATCACATCGGCCAGGCGCAGCAGGGCGTCGGTGCCCACCAACTGCACGCGGTCGGCCAGGGCGACCACGTCATCCGCGCTGATTTTCTGCAATTCGGGGGCCAGGCTTTGCAAGTCATGCCAGCCTGTCTGAAGTTTGAGGCGCGCAAATGCCCCATGCGCCACCGCCACAGCGGCCAGCACACCCAGCGGGGCGATCATTCGCTGCAGCAGGCGCGCCTTCAACGGCGGGCTGGCGGATTCATACACCTGACCGATCAACAGGGACAAGGCCTTGCCTTGCTCTTCGGGCGCTTCAGCCGTCACGGCGCGGGCCAATTCGGGGCCGCCGATCTGGCGCGCCAGCACCGCGGTGGGCAGGCCGGCAGGCACCAGCGTGGGCTCAGTGTTCAAGCTCATGGACATGCTCCTTGAAAGAGGGTTTCCTTGAAGCAGGGAGAGCTGGAATCATCGTCGTGAACGGCTGCTTTTCAATGACGATCGTAGTAACGGCATGTAATGTATTTGTGATTTGGCGAACTGCTGTGAGCACTTGCGGCGCGCACGTTCGGGTGTGATCGGGTTGGGGGATCGCAGTCTGGTGTTGCAGCGATGCCAGAATGAACAAAGCCCGCTGTCGTTTCCGAAGCGGGCTTTGGGGTTGCCTGTGAGGCTGTATGAGTGGTGGGTCCTGAGTGACTCGAACACTCGACCTACGGATTAAGAGTCCGCTGCTCTACCAACTGAGCTAAGAACCCACTCTTTGTTTTCTTGCCGCTTTGCTGTTCTGCACTGCGTCAAGACCTCTATTATGCATGGAAAAATTCGGGCTTTGCAAGCTTTCGAACAAAATTTTTAAAAAATCTTGTTCGGGGCCGAATCGGGTCAGCTCATGCCGTTGCGGCTGGCCAGTTCGACGAACAGGCCGGAGTGGTCCAGATCGGTCAGGCCGTGCTCGATGCCGCTGGCGTAGAGCGATTCGAACAGGGCGGTGACCGGGGCATCGAAGCCGATGTCCTGGGCGGTGTCCAGGGCGTTGCGCATGTCCTTGAGTTGCACCGACATGCGCGCACGCGGTGCAAAGTCGCGTTCGACCATGCGTTGGCCGTGCAGTTGCAGGATGCGGCTCTCGGCAAAGCCGCCGCCGATGGCTTCGCGCACCTTGGCCATGTCGGCCCCGCCCTTGGCGGCAAACAGCAGGGCTTCGGCGACGGCGCCGATGGTGATGCCCACGATCATCTGGTTGGCGAGCTTGGCCAACTGGCCGGCGCCATGCGGGCCCACATGGGTGGCGCGGCCAAACACCTTGAAGACGGGCAGGGCGCGTTCGTAGTCGGCGGCGCGCCCGCCCGCCATGATGGCCAGCGTGCCCTGCTCGGCCCCCACCGTGCCCCCTGAGACCGGGGCGTCCAGGTGGGCCACGCCCTGTTCACTGAGGCGGGCGGCGTGGTCGCGTGCCTCGGCGGGCTTGATCGAGGCCATGTCCACCACCAGGGTGCCGGGGCGCATGGCGGAGGCCGCCCCTTGCTTGAACAGCACGTCGCCGACCACGGCGCCGTTTTCCAGCAGGCTCACCACCAGGTCGGCCTGGGCCACGGCGGCGCCCGGGCTGTCATGCACGGTGGCGCCAAAGGGCAGCAGACGCTCGGCCTTGTCTCGGCTGCGGTTCCAGGCATGCACGGCAAAGCCGGCCTCGCACAGCCGGCGCGCCAGCGGGAAGCCCATGAGGCCGATGCCGAGCACGGCGATGGTGGGTTGGGGGGAGGGGGTGGCGGTGGTCATGGGCTGAAGCGGTGGATCGAACAGGGCCCTGTGAGGGCAGTTTCCGGCGACGGGCCACAGCAAGGGCCCGTCCATGACCCTGAATGATCGTGCAATTTGCCCCCGCCTCGCTGTCAGGGGGCTGTCAACCCGGTGCCGCGCAGGGCTTCAGGCGCCCTGCGGCGGGCATGGCTCACATCAGCAGGTGCTCGCCGGCGTTGTCGCCGCCCAGGATCACGTAATTCACCTTGCGGATGTCCATCAGCTTCTTGCCGCCCGAGTAGCTGATCGAGCTTTGCACGTCCTGCTCCATCTCGATCAGGGTGTCGGCCAGTTGGCCCTTGACGGGTTCCAGGATGCGCTTGCCTTCCACGTGGCGGTATTCACCCTTGTTGAAGTCGGAGGCCGAGCCGTAGTACTCCTTGTAGAGGCGGCCATCCACCTCGACCGTGGCGCCGGGCGATTCCTCGTGGCCGGCCAGCATGGAGCCGATCATCACGAAGGTGGCGCCAAAGCGGATGCTCTTGGCGATGTCGCCATGCTCGCGGATGCCGCCGTCGGCAATGATGGGCTTGGTGGCCACCCGGGCACACCACTTCAGGGCCGACAGCTGCCAGCCGCCGGTGCCAAAGCCGGTCTTGAGCTTGGTGATGCACACCTTGCCCGGGCCGATGCCCACCTTGGTGGCGTCGGCGCCCCAGTTTTCGAGGTCGATGATGGCCTCGGGCGTGCCCACGTTGCCGGCAATCACGAATGCTGTGGGCAGCTTGTTCTTGATGTGGGCAATCATGTTCTTCACGCTCTCGGCATGGCCGTGGGCGATGTCGATGGTGATGTACTCGGGCACCAGTTCGCTGGCGGCCAGGGTGTTGACGGTCTCGTAGTCGGGGGCCTTGACGCCCAGCGAGATCGAGGCATACGCGCCCTGTTCATGCATGTCGCGCACGAACTTCACGTTGTCGATGTCAAAGCGGTGCATCACGTAGAAGTAGCCGTGCTGCGCCAGCCACAGGCAGATGCTTTCATTGACCACCGTCTTCATGTTGGCCGGCACCACCGGCAGGCGGAAGCGCCGTCCGCCCAGTTCGACGCTGGCGTCGCACTCGGACCGGCTCTCCACGCGGCATTGGCGCGGCAGCAGAAGGATGTTGTCGTAGTCGAAAATTTCCATGAGAAAACCAAGCTCCAGAAGGGTCGTTGAAAAACGATTGAGCGCTTGGCTTGAGACCGGCCTGAGCGGCGCGGGCATCGCAGACGTCGTGTAGGACGCAGATACCGGCCACAAAAAACCGGGCGCAAGAATCTTGGGCCCGGTGCTTGATTCTATCGACCTGCCCCGGTTTCCGGGGTGTTTTCGCATACGGTTTCACTTATGGCCAGCATACGGCCACGGGCATCCTGCACCCAGCCCAGCAGCTGCAGCCGCTCGGGGTTGGCCCCTTCGGGGATGCGCATGGCGCGCAGCTCTCGCCAGGGCTTGGAGGCAGGGCGGGGCAGCTCGAGGTTCAGGCTGTTGCGCACCAGCAGCCGGGCCACGGGCGAACCCTCGGTGCCGGCCGGCAGTGCCTCGACCAGCAGCAGCCAAAGGCTTTGGCCAGCTTGTTTTTGGGGGGATTGCCATTGCACCGAGGTGCCGATGTAGTCGTTCACGGCCCGCCCCTGGGCCACGCGCAGGCGGCCTTGCCGGGTGGCTGGCGGGTGGGTTTTTTCGAGGGCGGTGGTGGTGCTTTGCCGCACGGCTTCTTCTGTCAGGCCCCAGCGGGGCAGGCGCTCGAGGCTGTCTCGGGTGGCTGCCGCCGACAGCGGGGCCTCATCACCTTGTTCGGCCGAGGGCACGATCCAGTCGAGTGCCACGGTGCCGGCCGGCACGGCCGAGCCGGCGGTGGCCCAGCAGTCGGCGCATTGCGCCGACAGAAAGCGCTCGCGCACGGCGCGCGGGCTGGCCTGGCCGTCGCTGCTGCAGGTGGATTGGGCGTGGGCCGCCGCAGAGGCCAGCAGCGCGGTCAGAACCGCCAGACCGACGAGGGCCGGGGCGCGAAGAAACATGGTGCAACTCCAGGGCGGGGGATGCACCATGGTCGCACAGGCGGCCCGGCCCCTGCCGGGCGGGGCCTATTCGGGCTTCAGGTTCATTCGGGCTTCACGTTGGCGCGGCGCACCACGTCGCCATACACCACCAGGCGATCGGCCATCATCTTCTCGAAGTCCTTGGGCGACATCTCCTCGGGGGCGATCACGCCACGCTGCTTCAGGGTGTCTTGCATGGCGGCGCTGGTGGCCACCTCGCGCACGGCCTTGTACAGGGCCTGCACCACCGGGGCGGGGGTGTTGGCCGGCGCGGCCAGACCGGTCCAGGAGGTCTGGTTCAGGTTGGCGTGGCCCAGCTCGGTGAAGGTGGGCACATCGGGCAACTGGGGCAGGCGGGTGGGCGAGGCCACGGCCAGGGCGCGCATCTTGCCGGCCTGGATGTGGGGCACCATGATCACCAGGTTGTCGAGGGCAAACTGAACCTCGTTGCTCAGGATGGCCGTGATCAGCGGCGAGCCGCCCTTGTAGGGCACGTGGGTGGCCTTGATGCCGGTGTTGAGCATCAGCATCTCGACGTTCAACTGACCCATGCTGCCAGCCCCTGCCGAGCAGAAGTTGAGCTGGCCCGGGCGCTCCTTCACATAGGCCAGAAACTCCTGGAAGGTGCGCACCGGCAGGCTGGGGTGCACCACCAGCACGTTGGGCTGGCGGCCCAGGATGGCGATCGATTCGAAATCCTTGATCGGGTCGTAGCCCAGCTTGGGTTGCACCAGTGGGTTGGCCAGGTGGCTGCTTTGCGACGACACGACCAGGGTGTAGCCGTCAGGCTTGGCGCGCGCCACGAACTGGCTGCCGATCGAGCCGCCGGCCCCCGGTCTGTGGTCGATCACGATGGGCACGCCCAGCAGGCGCCCCAAGGGGTCGGCATAGGTGCGGGCCATCACGTCCACCGAGCCGCCGGGCGGGAAGGGCACGATCAGGTTGATCGGGCGCGAGGGGTATTTGTCGCCGTCGGCCAGGCTGGCCAGCGGGTTGGACAGTGCGGCCAGGCCCAGGCCACCGGCCAGCAGGCGGCGGCGTGGCATCAGGGGCAGTGCAGACAGAGGGGTGTGCTTCATGGGGTGAGCTCCAGTTCAGAGACAAAGAAATCAGGTCAGTCCAGCCCGAGCACCGTCAGTGCCAGGGCCTGGGCGCGGGGCACCAGGGTGTCGAGCAGGCAGAACTCGCGTTCGCTGTGGGCATAGCCGCCCACGGGCCCCAGGGCGCACAGGGTTGGGATGCCCATTGACGAGGTGATGCCGCTGTCGGCCGCACCGCCGGTGAATTCGCCCTCGACCGCAAAGCCGGCTTCGGCGGCACTGCGCTGGTACAGCTGCAGCAGCGGCGCCGGGGTCGGGGCCATGGGCAGGGTGCTGTGCTGTTCGATGATGCGGCCACGGGTGCGCTCCAGGCTGGGGGCTTCGATGATCTGGCGCACCGTCTCCAGCAGGCGGGGCAGGTCGGTGTCGGCGGTGTAGCGCAGGTCGAGCTGGGCGCGGGCCAGCGGGGCCACCACATTGGCCGCCATGCCGCCCTCGATGTGGCCCACATTGGCCGTCACGCCGTCTTCAAGCCCATTGAGGGCGTGCAGGGCCACGATCTTGAGCGCCAGGGCGCCGATGGCGCTGGCGCCCTGGGCCGGGTTGATGCCGGCGTGGGCGGCCACGCCCTCCACCTCGAACACCGTCACGCACGAGCCCTTGCGCGAGGTCACCACATTGCCGCTGATGCGGCCGGGCTCGGCATTGAGCACCGCATGGCAGCCCTGGGCCGCCTGGCGGATGGCGCCGCGCGTGGCGGGCGAGCCGATCTCTTCGTCGCACGAGAAGAACAGCCTCAGCGGCCGGGGCGCGCCACCGCTGCGGGCCAGGGCCTGGGCCACCCAGGTGTGCAGCACCAGGCCCGACTTCATGTCGGCCACGCCGGGGCCGAAGGCCTTGCCGTCTTCCACCCGGTAGGGCCGGGCGGCGGCGGTGCCGGCCGGAAACACCGTGTCCATGTGGCCCAGCAGCAGCACCGGGGCAGCTTGGGGGTCTTGCCCGGGCAGCTCGGCCTGCAGGCAGGCGCCGTAGCCCGGCTGGGCCAGCCATTCGGTGCGCCAGCCGGCCTGCTCCAGCGGTGCGCGCAGCAGGCTGGCCACCTGCTCGATGCCGGCGCTCTGGCGGCTGCCGCTGTCGGTGTTGACGATGCGCGCCAGCATGGCTTCCATCTCGCCGCGCTGGCTGGCCAGCCAGTCGCAGACCTGGCGGCGCTGTTCGGCAAGAGAAACGGCTTGGACTGGGGTGGCAGGGGCTTGATTCATGGTGCGTTTGAAATAAATATTTCACAAATCATATTCATTGCAATATTTATTGCAATGCCATCGCTATGCTTGGCCCCGCCGTCCGTTGTTTTTTGAGAGACCGACATGCTTCTGACCGAGCGCCTGGTGCGCCATGCCAACACCTTGACCGCCAGCGAGCGCGCCCTGGCCGACGGCCTCATGCGGGGCTACCCCGACAGCGTGCTGGACTCGGCCAGCGCCATGGCCGCCGCGGTGGGCACCAGCGCCTCCACCGTGGTGCGCCTGTTCGCCAAGCTGGGCTATGCCAGCCTGGCCGAGGTCCGGCGCGAGGCCCGCGGCGTGGTCAGCACGCGCCTGCACTCGGCGGGCCAGCGGGCCAGCGCCACCCTGGGCGCGCACCGCAGCCTGAACGAGTGCATCGACGACGCCTTGCTGCACGACCAGCACAACCTGGCCGCCACCCGCGACGGCATCGATCTGTCGGTGTTTGCCAAGGTGGTGGAGTGCCTGAGCCAGCCCCGCGGGCGCCTGTTCGTGATGGCCGAAAAGAACAGCGCCCCGATCGGCGCCTACCTGGTGGCCCACCTCAACATGTGCCGCCCCGGCGTGCACGACCTCAGCGCCGGGGCGCCGGCCGTGGTCGACAAGCTCTTGTGGGTGGAGCCGCCCGACGTGCTGCTGGTGTTCACCATCCGCCGCTATTCCGCCAGTGCGCTGCACGCGGCCCGGCATTTCCGGCGCCAGGGCTGCGAGGTGCTGGCCCTCACCGACGGCCCGGCCGCCCCGGTGATCGAGCACGCCAGCCACTGGCTGCAGGTGCACACGGCCAATGCCTCGCCGTTCGACTCGTACACCGCGGCCTTCTTCTTGTGCAATGCCCTGGTCAGCGCCGTGGCCCAGGGCCGCAGCGAGGAGGTGAGCCAGGCCCTGCAGCGGCGTGATGCGCTCTGGCAGGGCTTCCAGAAAGACCTGGTGCTCGACCCGGTCAGGCCGCCCAACCCCGCGCGTTGAGCGCGGCGCCGCCCACCGGGGTGCGGCTTTCTACAATGGCGCCATGTCCCCGCAAAATTCCCTGTTCGACGCGCCGGCGCCCGCCACCCCGGCGCCCGCCGCGATGGCCTCGCCGCTGCTGGCCCAACTCAATGACGAACAACGTCAGGCCGTTGCCCTGCCGCCCGAGCACGCGCTGATCCTGGCCGGGGCCGGATCGGGCAAGACCCGGGTGCTGACCACCCGCATCGCCTGGCTGCTGCAGACCGGCCAGGTCACGCCCGGCGGGCTGATGGCGGTCACCTTCACCAACAAAGCCGCCAAGGAGATGCTGCTGCGCCTGGGCGCCATGCTGCCCGTCAACGTGCGCGGCATGTGGATCGGCACCTTCCACGGCCTGTGCAACCGATTTTTGCGGGCGCACTGGAAGCTGGCCAACCTGCCGCAGAGCTTCCAGATCCTCGACACGCAAGACCAGCTCTCGGCCATCAAGCGGCTGATGAAGCAGTTCAACATCGACGACGAGCGCTTTCCGGCCAAGCAGACCCAGTGGTTCATCTCGGGCTGCAAGGAAGACGGCCTGCGCCCGGCCATGGTCGAGGCGCGTGACGAGGAAACCCGCAAGAAGGTCGAGATCTACCAGCTTTATGAAGAGCAGTGCCAGCGCGAGGGCGTGGTCGACTTCGGCGAGCTGATGCTGCGCAGCTACGAGCTGCTGCGCGACAACGACCCCGTGCGCGAGCACTACCAGCGGCGCTTCCGCCACATCCTGATCGACGAGTTCCAGGACACCAACAAGCTGCAGTACGCCTGGATCAAGATGCTGTGCGGCGAGGGCAATGCGGTGCTGGCCGTGGGCGACGACGATCAGAGCATCTATGCCTTCCGTGGCGCCCGCGTGGGCAACATGGCCGATTTCGTGCGCGAGTTCCAGGTGCGCCACCAGATCAAGCTCGAGCAGAACTACCGCAGCTACAGCAACATCCTCGACTCGGCCAACGAGCTGATCAGCCACAACAAGAAGCGCCTGGGCAAGACCTTGCGCACCAACCAGGGCCCGGGCGAGCCGGTGCGCGTGTTCGAGGCCAGCAGCGATTTCGCCGAAGCCACCTGGATGATCGACGAGATCAAGAACCTCATCCGCGACCAGGGCAGCGAGCCCGGTTTCGAGCGCAAGGAAATCGCGGTGCTCTACCGCAGCAACGCGCAAAGCCGGGTGATCGAAACCGGCCTGTTCAACAACGGCATTCCCTACCGCGTGTACGGCGGCCTGCGCTTCTTCGAGCGGGCTGAAATCAAGCACGCGCTGGCCTACCTGCGCCTGCTGGAGAACCCGAACGACGACACCAGTTTTCTGCGCGTGGTCAACTTCCCGCCGCGCGGCATCGGGGCGCGCAGCATCGAGCAGTTGCAGGACGCGGCCCGGGCGGCCGGCTGCTCGCTGCACGACGCCGTCAGCGCCTTGAGCGGCAAGGCCGGCACCAACATCGCCGCCTTTGTGGCCCGCATCGACGTGATGCGCGAGCAGACCGAGGGCAAGACCCTGCGCGAGATCATCGAGCTGGTGCTGGCGCAGAGCGACCTGCTCGAGCACTACAAGGCCGACCGCGAAGGCGCCGACCGGCTGGAGAACCTGGAGGAACTGGTCAACGCGGCCGAGAGCTTTGTCACCCAGGAGGGCTTTGGCCGCGATGCGGTGGCCATGTCGGCCGAGCAGCAGGTGGCCACGCTCAGCCAGCCGCTGAGCCAGTCCCCCGCCAGCCAGGGCCTGGACCTGAGCCGCCCCCTGATCCAGGCCGACGACCCGCTGCCCCCCGACGCCGAAACCGGCGAAACCCTGTCGCCCCTGGCCGCCTTCCTGACCCATGCGGCGCTGGAGGCCGGCGACAACCAGGCCCAGGCCGGGCAGGACGCGGTGCAGCTCATGACCGTGCACTCGTCCAAGGGGCTGGAGTTTGATGCGGTGTTCATCACCGGGCTCGAAGAAGGCCTGTTCCCGCACGAGAACTCGATGAGCGATTACGAAGGCCTGGAGGAAGAGCGCCGCCTGATGTATGTGGCCATCACCCGGGCCCGCAAGCGCCTGTACCTGAGCCACTCGCAGACCCGCATGCTGCACGGCCAGACCCGCTACAACCTGCGCAGCCGCTTCTTTGAAGAGCTGCCCGAGACCGCGCTCAAATGGCTCACGCCCAAGCAGCAGGGGTTTTCGGCACCCTCTGCGGGTGGTTTCGGAGGCGGTTTTGGCGGTGGGGCCCGTTCAGGCGGTGGCTCATCGTTCGGCGGCTCGCGCAGCAGCCTGCCCGATTTCTCGTCCTACACCGCAGCCGCCCCGGCCCCGCTGCCGCCGCAAAAGGCCGAGCCGCCGCAGGGCCTGCGCGCCGGCATGAAGGTGTTCCACAACAAGTTCGGCGAAGGCCAGGTGCTCACGGTGGACGGCAGTGGCGCCGACGCCCGCGCCCAGGTCAACTTTCCGCGCCACGGCGTGAAGTGGCTGGCCCTGAGCGTGGCCAAGCTCACCGTGATCTGATCGGCGCTGTGTTCAGGCGCTGGTGTCGACCACCGGCGCCTGCAGTGCAAAGCAGTCGCGGAAGGTGAACACCAGCGACGCAAAGAACATGGCCAACAGCACCAGCATGGCCACCATCACCAGGGTGCTGCCGATCAGCGGGCCCAGCAGGCCGCCCACCACGCTGGCCAGCAACAGGCCGGTGGTCAGCACGCCCATCCAGGCCAGGCCGAAGAGCGTGAAGGCGCCCTTGTTGCGCCAGCAGGCCACCAGGCTGAAGAACAGGCTCTTCACCGGGGGCACGTGGTCCCAGTGCACCAGGGCCGGCGCATGCCAGAACAGCAGCGACAGTGGCAGGTAACCCAGGGTGAACAGCCACATGGCGCCCAGAAAGCGTTCGTCATTGAGCAGGTCGGCGTTGATGCGCCCGCCCACCAGGTAGAGCTGGGCAAACTGGCCGCCATCGAGCAGGGCCGTCAGCCCCAGCAGGCCCACAAAGCCGGCGGCGTACAGCGCGCCCAGCACCAGCATCGAGCGCATCTGCTGGTGGCCGGCGCGAAACGCCGTCACCAGGATGGTGGGCATCGGAAAGCGCCCGCGTGAGGCCTCATGGCTGGCCGCCATCATGCCCAGGGTGGCGCCGGGGATCAGCACCAGGGCCAGCACGCTGCCGATCCAGGGCAGGATGGTGCACATCGAGATCACGGCCATGAACATGAAGAACAGGCCAGACAGGGCGATGGGCTGCTTGAAGAAAGCCCTCATGCCCTGTTTGACCCACAAAAGGCCGGTGCGTGCGGGAACGATGTTCAGTTTCATGGAGCAACAGGTGGTCGCCCCGCGCCAGATGGCGGGGCAGGACGCGCTAATTTAACCGGGATGGGCCTCAGGTGCCGGCCGATGGGGGCTGGGGGGCCCGCCTCGGCGGCTGACTCCGTCAGGGCCGCCACGGCGCCGCGATGCGCTCGCGCAGCACGCGCTCGAAGTGGGTCGGGTCGTGCGGCTTGAGCATGGCGGCTTCGCGCGGCAGGTGAAAGTCCCACAGCCGCGAGATCCAGAAGCGCAGCGCCCCCGCCCGCAGCAGGGCCGGAAACAGCGCCCGTTCGGCCGCCGTGAAGGGCCGCACCGCCGCATAGGCCTCGACAAAGGCCTGTGCCCGGGCCGCGTCGTGGCGGCCACTGGGCAGGTCGATGCACCAGTCGTTCAGGCACACGGCCACATCGAACAGCCAGGTGTCCACGCCCGCAAAATAGAAGTCGAAGAAGCCGGTCAGGCGCTCGCCGTCGAACATCACGTTGTCGCGGAACAGGTCGGCATGCACCGGGCCCCGCGGCAGGGCCGCATGGTCGGGCGAGGCGGCGGTGTGGTTCTGGAACGCCAGTTCGGCCTTCAGCAGGTCGGACTGGGCCGGCTCCAGGTAGGGCAGCACCACGGGCACGGTCTCGTTCCACCAGGGCAGGCCGCGCAGATTGGGCTGCTGGCGCTCGTAGTCGCGCCCGGCCAGGTGCATGCGGGCGAGCATGTCGCCCACCGCCGCGCAGTGCACGGGTTGGGGGGCCAGCTGGCTCTTGCCCTGCAGGCGGTTGACCATGGCGGCCGGCTTGCCGCACACCTGGTGCAGCACCTCGCCGCGGGCGTCGGCCTGCGGGTCGGGCACCGGAATGCCGGCCTGGGCCAGGTGCTTCATCAGGTACAGGTAGAACGGCAGTTGTTCGGCCGTCAGGCGCTCGAACAGGGTCAGCACATAGTGGTTGGCGACGCCCTCGTGTTCGGCACTGGCGAAGTAGTTGGTGTTTTCAATGCCGCCCTCGATGCCACGCAGGTCGGTCAGCTCGCCCAGGTTCAGGCGGCGCATGAGTTTCTGTGCCTCTTCGCGAGAGACTTCGGTAAATACAGCCATCGGTCGGAAAAATGGGTTTCAGAACTTGAACACGTTCCACACGCGCTGGCCCAGCGGGCCGTTGTTGCCCTCCAGCGTCAGGGGGCGCGCGCGCGAGCCGTCGTTGGACAGCACTTCGTACTCGGGCAGTTGGGTGCCCTTGGGTTGCACGGTCACGCTCTGGGTATGGCCGCCGTAGCGCACCTCGTCCACCTTGCTGCCGCTGTCTTCCACGTGGATGTGCTGGATGCGCTGATCGCCCTTCAGGGCCGCGGGGGATGCCGGGGTGATGGGGGCCGCAGAGGCCGCGGAGGCCTCGGCGGGCGCTGGCGCTGCAGGGGCCTGGGCCCGCGCCAGCGGGGCACACAGAAGGGCTGCCGCAGCAGCCAGCGGGTAAATGAGAGAAAGGGTAAGGGCGCGCATGGACTTGATTGTAGGCAATGCACAATCGCGTCCATGCAAGACGAATCCCGCGACCCCGCCGACCCCTCCACCACCGTGACCGGTTCCGCTGCCGACGCCGCCAGCGCGCCACGCACCCTGCTGCTGGTGGATGGTTCCAGCTACCTCTACCGCGCCTTCCATGCCATGCCCGACCTGCGTGCCGTGCCGGGCGACCCGGGCAGCGCCGCCACCGGGGCCATCCGCGGCATGATCAACATGATGCAGAGCCTGCGCAAGGAAGTGCCGGCCGACTACGCGGTGTGCATCTTCGACGCCAAGGGCCCCACCTTCCGCGACGAGATCTACCCCGAGTACAAGGCCCAGCGCGCGCCCATGCCCGACGACCTGCGCAGCCAGATCGAGCCCATCCACGAGGTGGTGCGCCTGATGGGCTGGACCGTGCTCGATGTGCCCGGCGTCGAGGCCGATGACGTGATCGGCACCCTGGCCGTGGGCGCGGCCCGCCAGGGGCTGACGGTGGTGGTGTCCAGCGGCGACAAGGATCTGTCGCAACTGGTGAACGAGCACATCACCATCATCGACACCATGAACGGCAAGAAGCGCGACGTGGCCGGTGTCACCGCCGAGTTCGGCGTGCCGCCCTCGCTGATGATCGACTTCCAGGCCCTGGTGGGCGACACGGTGGACAACGTGCCCGGCGTGCCCAAGGTGGGCCCCAAGACGGCCGCCAAGTGGCTGGCCGAGTACGGCTCGCTCGATGCCCTGATGGCACGGGCCGGCGAGATCAAGGGCGTGGCGGGCGAAAACCTGCGCAACACCCTGGGCTGGCTGCCCACCGGGCGCCAGCTGGTCACCATCAAGACCGACTGTGATCTGCAGGCCTGGGTGCCGGGCCTGCCCGATTTCTCCACCCTGGCGCTGCAGGCCCCGCAAAACGAGCCCTTGCGCGTGTTCTACGAGCAATACGGCTTCAAGGGCCTGGCCCGCGCTGTGGGCGGGGCTGCGGCCCCGGCACCTGCCAAGGCAGGCGCCAAGGCGGCCGCAGCGCCCGCCGATGACGGCGGCACCGGCGACCTGTTCGCCGATCCGGCACCGGCGGCCGAGGCGCCTGCGGCCAACGAGCACTACGACACCGTGCTCGACTGGCCGGCCTTCGAGCGCTGGCTGGCCTTGCTGCAGACGGCCGAGCTGAGCTCGATCGACACCGAGACCACCTCGCTGGACGCGATGCGCGCCGAGATCGTGGGCCTGAGCCTCAGCGTGAAAGAGGGCGCTGCGGCCTACGTGCCCCTGGGCCACGACTACACCGACGCCCCGGCCCAGCTGCCGCGCGACGAGGTGCTGGCCCGCCTCAAGCCCTGGCTGGAAGATGCCAGCCGGCCCAAGCTGGGCCAGCACATCAAGTACGACCGCCATGTGTTTGCCAACCACGGCATCGAGGTGCAGGGCTATGTGCACGACACCATGCTGCAAAGCTATGTGCTGGAGGTGCACAAGCCCCACGGCCTGAGCAGCCTGGCCGAGCGCCATGTGGGGCGCAGCGGGCTGAGCTACGAAGACCTGTGCGGCAAGGGCGTGCACCAGATCCCCTTCAGCCAGGTGGCCATTGACCGGGCCTCGCAGTACGCCTGTGAGGACGCCGACCTGACCCTGGCGGTGCACCAGGTGCTGTGGCCGCAGCTGCAGGCCTTGCCGCGCCTGCGCGAGATCTACGAGCTGGAGATCGCCAGCAGCGAAGCCCTCTACCGCATCGAGCGCAACGGCGTGCTGATCGACGCGCCCACCCTGCAGCAGCAAAGCCACGAACTGGGCCAGCGCATCCTGCAGCTCGAAAACGAGGCCTATGAGATCGCCGGCCAGCCCTTCAACCTGGGCAGCCCCAAGCAGCTGGGCGAGATCTTCTTCGACAAGCTGGGCCTGCCGGTGATCAAGAAGACTGCCACCGGCGCCCGCAGCACCGACGAAGAGGTGCTTGAGAAGCTGGCCGAGGACTACCCGCTGCCGGCGCGCATCCTGGAGCACCGCAGCCTGTCCAAGCTCAAGAGCACCTACACCGACAAGCTGGCCCAGATGGCCTTGCCCCGTGACGGGCGGGTGCACACCCACTATGCGCAGGCCGTGGCCGTGACGGGGCGCCTGTCCAGCAACGACCCCAATCTGCAGAACATCCCCATCCGCACGGCCGAAGGTCGGCGCGTGCGCGAGGCCTTCGTGGCCCCGGCTGGCCGCCTGATCGCCAGCGCCGACTACTCGCAGATCGAGCTGCGCATCATGGCCCACCTGAGCGGCGACGAGGCCTTGCTGAACGCCTTCCGCGAAGGCCTGGACGTGCACCGCGCCACCGCGGCCGAGGTGTTCGGCGTGGCCCTGGAGCAGGTCAGCACCGAACAGCGCCGCTACGCCAAGACCATCAATTTCGGCCTGATCTACGGCATGAGCAGTTTCGGCCTGGCCAAGAGCCTGGGCATCGAGACCAAGGCCGCCGCGGCCTACATCGACCGCTACTTCCAGCGCTACCCGGGCGTGCGCCGCTACATGGACGACACCCGGGCCCAGGCCAAGGCCCAGGGCTATGTCGAGACCGTGTTCGGCCGGCGCCTGTACCTGCCCGAGATCAACTCGCCCAACGGCCCGCGCCGCGCGGGGGCCGAGCGCGCCGCCATCAATGCGCCCATGCAGGGCACGGCGGCCGATCTGATCAAGATGAGCATGGTGCAGGTGCAGAAGTTGCTTGATGCCGAGCAGCGCGGCACCCGCATGATCATGCAAGTGCATGACGAACTGGTGTTCGAGCTGCCCGAGTCCGAGCTGGACTGGCTGCGCCAGGCCATTCCGGCCGCCATGGCCCATGTGGCCAGCCTGCAGGTGCCGCTGCTGGCCGAGGTGGGCGTGGGCCACAACTGGGACCAGGCGCACTGATGTTCGATGGCTCGGCGCCACAGGCGGTGCGCTGAGCGCGCAAAAATGAGAGAACTGCTTATTTGACGCGTTTCATTGGTTAGTATCAGCCAATTCGGCACCAGACGCCGTTCGGAACTGGATTTCAGGAGTTGTCATGGCCAGATGGAGGATGCCGCTGTGGGTCGCGCTGGCACTGCCCTTCGGGGGGGTGCTCCTGACCGTGATCGGCATCCTGATCGGCGCCCAGCGCCTCACCTCGGACCGCCTCATCGAGGCCAGTGGCCGCAACCTGCTGTTTGCCACCAGCGACCACATGCGGGCCGAGGTGATCAGCCACCTCCATGTCATCTTCACCCTGCAGCTCAGCATGGCCGACCTGCTGGCGCGCCAGGACCTGATCCAGGGCGGCGACATGACGGCCGTGCAGACCCTCTTCAGCGGTCACTTCAAGTCCATCTACCGCCCCCACTTCCCCCAGGTCGGCATGATCCAGCTGGGCACCGAACAGGGGGATTTCTTCGGCATCAAAATCGGCCCCGAGGGCCGCTTGCAGACCTTTCTGAAGGACCGCCGCACGGCCCAGCGCCTGATCAGCTACGACACGGAAACAGGGGCCGAGCAGGCCGTGATCCAGCGTTACGACCCGCGCCAGCGCCCCTGGTACACGCCCGCTGCGCGCCAGGGGCAGCAGCGCTGGACGGAGGTCTACGTCTCCAGCTTTGGCGACTCCACCTCGATCTCTGCCACCACCCCGGTGCTGCGTGCCAATGGCCGCCTGCTGGGGGTGTTGGGCACCGATGTGTCGCTCAATGACCTGTCCGCGCTGCTGCGCCGCCTGCCGCTGATGCAGGACCACCCCTCGGCCCTGGCCTATGTGGTGGACCCGCAGGGGCACATGCTGGCGCACTCGCATGTGGAAGAGGCCCGCCCGGCCAAGAAGGGGCAGATCCTGACCGCGGCGCAAAGCCGCCAACCCCTGGTGCAGACCAGTTTTGCCGCGCTCGATTCGTTCGGCGAGGCCGAGGCGGCCGATTTCAGTGTGGAGCAGGGCGGGCAGCGCTACTTTGGCCGCAGCACCCTGCTGCACGATGAGCGCGGCCTGAACTGGCGCCTGGTGGCCCTGGTGGCCGAGTCCGATCTCAACGCCCAGGCCAAAGAGACCGCCCGGCTGGCCCTGGTGCTGGTGCTGTCGCTGTCGGGCGCCGGCTTGCTGGTGGGTCTGCTGGTGCTGCGTCGCATTGCGCACCCGATCCGTGAGGCCGCCAGCGCCGCCACTTTGCTGGCGGCCGGCCCCGAGGCCCCTCCGGCCGTGGTCGAGGCGAGTCACGTCCATGAGATTGCCACCTTGACCGATGCCTTCAATGCCATGTCTCAGCGCATCCGGGCCCAGTTGGGCAAGCTGCACGACATGGCCCTGTTGGATGCCGTCACCGGCCTGCCCAACCGCGAGGGTCTGATGGCGGCCTGCCGCTGGCCTGAGCCGCGTGAGGTGACGCTGCTGCTGTTCGGGGTCGACCGTTTCCGCGCCGTCAACGCCTCGCTGGGGCCGCGTGCGGGCGACGAACTGCTGCGCCTGATCGGGATGCGCCTGCGTTCGGCCTGCCCGAACGAGGCGCTGGTGGGGCGCATCTCGGGGGACGAGTTTCTGGTGGTGCTGCCCGGGACTGCGGGCGATGCGCGCACCGAGTCCTGCATCCGCACCTTGCGGGGCTGCTTCAACGAGCCGTTCCAGACCGACACCGACGAGGTGCTGGTGGGCGCCAGCCTGGGCGTGGTCAGTGCGCCGGCCCATGGGGTGGCGTTTGAGCGCGACCTGCTGCGCTTTGCCAGCGCGGCGCTGCAAAAGGCCAAGTCGGGTGAGCGGGGGCAGCGGGTCGACTTTGACGAGTCGCTGCTCGAGCGCAATCGCCTGGCCGCCGAGTTGACGGCCGACATGCATGTGGCGCTGGTGCAGGGGCAGTTCAAGGTCTACTTTCAACCCCTGGTCAGCCTGGACACCGGCGCCCTGTGCGGTCTGGAGGCCTTGTTGCGCTGGCAGCACCCGCAGCGCGGCGCCATCGGCCCGGCCCAGTTCATCCCCTTGGCCGAAGAGTCGGGCTTGATCGTCGAACTGGGGCATTGGGTGATGCGCCAGGCGGCCGTCGAGGTGGCCCAGTTGATGCGTGAGCACACGCTGAGCGAGGGCTTCATCGTGCACGTCAATGTGTCGCAGCGGCAATTGGTGCAGGCCGACTTCATCGACCGTGTGCACGAGGTGCTGGAGCGCAGCGCGCTGCCACCCGGGGCCCTGGTGATCGAGATCACCGAGAGCCTGCTGGTCGAGGACGACCCGGTCATGCGCGCCACCCTGGGTGAACTGCAGGCCCTGGGCGTGGGCCTGGCCCTGGACGACTTCGGCACCGGCTACTCCTCGCTCTCGTACCTGAACAAGTTCCCCTTCACCGAGATCAAGATCGACCGCAGCTTTCTGGTGGCGGCGCAGCAGAACGCGCGCAGCGCGGCCATTCTCAAGGCCTTCATCGACATCACCCACGGCCTGCAGGTGCCGGCCATTGCCGAAGGGGTGGAGACCGAAGAACAGGCGGAATTGCTCCGGGCGCTCAACTGCACGCTGGGGCAGGGTTACCTGTTCGGGCGCCCGGCGCCCATGGCCGAGATGTGGCGCCAATGGGTGCTCACGCATCCCCAGGCCGACGCCAGCGCCTGAGTTCGGACGCTGGGCGCTGTCAGTGGCGCCAGGCCCGCGCCACCAGTTCACCGCTGGGGGTGGCTGCGTGACCCAGCAGCGCTTCGAAGCGGGCTGGGTTGCCCACGTTGTCGCTGCCCAGCATGGCCAGGGTCTCGCTGCACCAGGGCACCGAGGCCGGGGCCAGGTCACCCAGGCGGGCGCTCAGGGCCGTCAGCACATCGGGCAGCCTCAGCACCCAGGCCGGCCCGTGGCCCGATTGGGCCCGCAGGCTGGCCACCAGCTCGCCCAGGCTCAGCGGGGCGGGCCCGGTGCATTCGATGATGCCGCGCTGCTCCAGCGCCGGGCCCAGCAGGGCCACCACGCCTTCTGCCAGGTCGTGCACCGACACGGGTTGAACTTTGGCGGTCAGCATCGGGCCGGGGAACACCGCCAGCGGCAGGCGTGCCAGGCCCATGAACATGGCGCTGCTGGCGCCCCCATGGCCAAACACCACGCTGGGGCGCAGCACCACCGCGCTGGGGCCACCCGGGGCCGCGGCCAGGCCCAGCAGGTGCTGGTCAGCGGCGCGCTTGGTGCTGGCATAGCGTGTCGGGCTGCCCTCGATGCCCAGCGCCGAGATCTGCAGCACGCGCTTCACGCCGGCCTGGGCGCAGGCACTGAACAGGGCGATGGGCGTGTCACGGTGCACCGCATCGATGGGGCGGCTGCGGCTGTCGCGCAGCACGCCCACGGTGTTGATGACCGCATCCACCCCTTGCAGGCGGGGCAGCCACACTTCGGGACGGGTGTCGTGGGCAAAGTCCATCACGCACTCGCCGGGCCCGGGGCTGCGGCCCGGGGACACCCCGCCCAGCACCGTGTGACCCGCGCGCTCCAGGGCCTGTTTGAAGGTGCGACCGATGAACCCGCGTGAACCGGTGAGGAGGATGTACATGGAGCGCATTGTCAGCGATCAGGCGGCGCCAGGTGGGGGCGTGCGTCCATGTCCTGCAATTCGCTGGCCAAGACGTAGCGGGCCCGGCCCGTCTGCTTGGCGTGGTAGAGCGCGGCGTCGGCCGCGTTGATCAGGCGGTGGGCCTGGTGCGGGTGGGCCTTGCCATCCGGTACCCAGGCGGCCACGCCGATGCTCAGCGTCAGCCGGGGGCTGGTCGGTGAGGCGGCGTGGGGGATGTTTTCGGTGCGGATGCGTTCCAGGCAGCGCTGGGCCACCTCGCGGGCGCCCTCGAGCGCAATACCGGGCAACAGCAGCACGAACTCTTCGCCGCCATAGCGGGCCACCACCTCGCCTGAGCGGCGGAAGTCGGCATTCAGCACCTGGGCCACGCGCCGCAGGCAGTCATCGCCGGCCAGGTGACCGTAATGGTCGTTGTAGAGCTTGAAGTGGTCGATGTCGACCAGCAACAGGGCCAGGGGCAGCTCATGGCGCGCGCAGCGCTGCCACTCGGCCGTCAGGGCCTCGTCAAAGCTGCGTCGGTTGTGCAGGCCGGTCAGGCCATCGGTGGCCGACAGCGTGGCCAGCAACTGGTTGGCATGGGCCAGTTGCTGCTCCTTGAGCACCAGCTCGGTCACGTCCACATGGACGCCCACCGTCATTTTTTCGGCGGTCTTGCGTTCGTGCACCCGGAACCAGCGCCCATCGTGCATGGGCACCAGCATGGCGGCGCCAGGTTGGCGGTGCGAGGCCAGGCGCTGGGCGGCCCAGTCTTCCGCGGTCTCGCCGCTTTGCGGGGCCTGCCCGAAATGCTGGTGGGTCACTGAATACTCGATCAGTTCGTCGAAGGATCTGCCCGGTTGCAGCAGATGGGCCAGCCCGTTGTACATCACCCGGTACTGGGTGTTGCACATCAGCAGGCGGTCGTCGGTGTCGTACACCGCCAGGCCTTCGGGCAGGGCTTCCAGCGCATCCATCAGCAACTGGCGCACCCGCTGGCCTTCGCGCTGGGCCTGTTCCAGCGCCTTGCGCTGTGTCACCTGTTCGGTCATGTCGAGGCGGATCGCCACCACATAGCCCTCGGGCGTGCGGGTCTCGAAGGCCTGTACCCAGCGCCTGCCCGACAACTCTTGCAGAAAGCTGCGGCTGCTCATGCTCGCGCGGCTTTGCAGGCGCTGCGCCAGCCATTGTTCCTCCTGTCCCACGGCTTCGACCACCGCGTGGTGGCGCAGGCTCTCAGCCGCCATGTCGGCGAAAGCCCGGCCCACCGAGCGTGGGTAGTCGATGTGCGGGAACATGTTCTGCAGAGCCCGGTTGTAAATCACCAGTCGGTCCTGCTCGTCAAAGATCTCCAGCGCCGCGGGCAGTGCGTCCAGGGCCCGCACCAGCAGGCGACGCGCCTGCTGGGCATCGCTGCGCGCCTCCTGCAAGGCCTGCTGCTGGCGTACGAAGTCGGTCACGTTGGTGCGCAGGCCGATCAGGCCGCCGTCTGGCGTGCGGCACTCGTTGACCCGCACCCAGCGGTTGCCGGCCAGGCCCTGCAGAAAGTCCTGGCGCAGGCTCTGGTGCTGACTGAGCCGCTGGCGCACCCAGTTGTCTTCATTGCCCACGGCTTCGGTCACTTCTCCTGCGGCCGCGGCGGCGCGCAGGATCTGTTCAAAGGGCACTCCCGGCTGCAGCAAGGGCGCCACCGCCGGGTTCATGCTGCGGTAGCGGTCGCTGGCCAGCACCAGCCGGTCATCGGCGTCGAACAAGGCCACGGCGTCTGGAAAGCAGCGCAGCGCGCCTTCCAGACGTTCGCAGCGTGCCTGGGCGGCCAGGAGTTCGGCCTGTTGCTGCAGGCTGTGCTCGTGCACCAGACGCACGTGCTGCCACAGCCACATCAGGCCGACCAAGGGCATCACCATGGCCAGCACGCACAGGGTGAGGCCGGCCGCGTCGTGTTCCAGTGCCAGCAACCAGGCCGATCGGGCCAGGGCCACCAGGATCAGCAAGGCCCCGGCCGCACACAGGATCAGGGGCCTGCCCAGACGGTGGACAGGGGTGGGGGCTGGGCTGGGGTGGGCTGGCATGGCGGGGGGCTGGTGGCTCAGTCTATGTGTTTTGTCATTAATTGTTACAAAAATACGGATGGGGTGGTCTGCGACGGGGCACCCTGAGGCCGTCTGTCGGCAGGGTTGGTGCGAATTGCCTACACTGCCAAGCCTCACCGACCCGAACCTCACTCATCACCTGGAGAGTTTCATGCTGCCTGACGACCTGAAGACTGAATTCGAGGCCTTGCTGCCGGCCGGCCAGAGTGGCGTGGCGGGCCCCAGCCGCCGCACCGCGTTGCAGGCGGCCTTGGGCCTCGGGCTGGGTTACGCCGCCGCGGCCCAGCCGCTGCAGGCCCAGACCGCCATCCACACCACCGCCGAAGGCCTGGAGGCCGGGCGCGTGAGCATCGACGCCAACGGTTTTGCCCTGTCGGCCTATTGCGCCTCCCCGACCGGCAAGACCCACCTGCCGGTGGTGCTGGTGGTGCAGGAGATCTTCGGCGTGCACGAGTACATCGCCGACGTCTGCCGGCGTTTCGCACGCCATGGCTACCTGGCCATCGCGCCCGAGCTGTACAGCCGCCAGGGTGACGCTTCCAAATACACCGACATGGCCCGCCTGATGAGTGAGCTGGTGTCCAAGGTGCCCGATGCCCAGGTGCTGTCTGACCTGGACGCCACCCTGAAATGGGCGGGCGCCCATGGGGGCAACCTCGACAAGACGGCCATCACGGGCTTTTGCTGGGGTGGGCGCATCACCTGGCTGTATGCTTCGCACGCGCCCGTCAAGGCCGCCGTGGCCTGGTACGGCCGCCTGGTGGGCCAGCCCAGCGAGCTCACGCCGCAGCACCCGATCGACCGGGTGGCCAGCCTCAAGGCCCCGGTGCTGGGCCTGTACGGTGGCGCCGATACCGGCATCCCGCAAGACACGGTGGAGCGCATGAAGACCGCGCTGGCGGCCGGCCCGGAGGCCGCCCGCGCCTCGCAGTTCGTGGTCTACCCCGACACGCCGCACGCCTTCCATGCCGACTACCGCCCCAGCTACCGCAAGGAAGCGGCCGAAGACGGCTGGAAACGCACCCTGGAATGGTTCAAACAGCACGGGGTGGCCTGAACCCGGCCGGCCCAGCCGCTAAACTGCCCCATTGGCCTGCCGGGCCTGGGCAAGCGGTTTGCCTGATGCGGCAGGCCCGCTCCTGATGTGGGGGCCCCGGCCCCGGCCGCGGCCGACCTGCCCGCCCGACGATTGCTTATGACTTTGCTACAAATCATCCTGGCCACCCTGACTGCCGGCATCGGCAGTGTCTGGGTGGCCGCTTTTCTGATGCGTGCCGGCGTGGACTCGGGGCGCGGCGGCATCAATGCCCAGCACCTGCTGAGCCTGGCAGCCGGCGCCTTGCTGGCCACCGCCTTCATGCACCTGCTGCCCGAGGCCTTTGAAGGCCAGGCCAGCCCGCATGCCTTGTTTGCCACCCTGCTGATCGGGGTGGTGTTCTTTTTTCTGCTCGACAAGGCCGAACTCTGGCACCACGGGCATGAGCATGGGCACGGCCATGACCATGACCACGGTCATGTTCATGGTTCAGCGGCGGCACTCACAGGCCATGTTCATGCGCACGGCGCTGGCCAGGCTCAAGCGCATCCTCCGCATCAGCATGAGGGCCACGCCCATGCCCATGCCCATGCCCACACCCAGGAGCCTGGCCCCAGCCTGTCGGGCGGCTGGTCACTGATCACGGGCGACAGCGTGCACTGCTTCGGCGACGGCATCCTGATCGCCTCGGCCTTTGTGGCCGACCCGCGCCTGGGCCTGGTGTCGGCACTGGCCGTGCTGGCCCACGAGGTGCCGCACCACATGGGTGACCTGGTGGTGCTGCGCCGCGCCAGCCGCAACCGGCGCCTGGCGCTGATGAAGGTCTCGCTGGCGGGGGCCGTGACCGCGCTCGGCGGTCTGGTGGGTTTCTTCCTGGTCGAACAGCTGGAAGACCTGCTGCCGTACTTTCTGACCGTGGCCTCCAGCAGCTTCATCTATGTGGCCCTGGCCGACCTGATCCCGCAGTTGCAGAAGCGCCTCACGGCGCGCCAGACCCTGGCGCAGGTGTTCTGGCTGGGGCTGGGTATCGTGCTGGTGACCTGGGCCAGCGGGCTGGCCCATGGGCATTGACTGTGGCCCCCACGCTCCCTCACTTCGTGTGGTCGCTGCCCCCCGAGGGGGCCCAGCCCGCCTTGGGGCGGCCCGGCGGCGGGCTGACCGCTTCGTTGCAGGTCTGCTGAGGGGAGAAGGAGTCCGGCAGCCCCCACGGTCGCGCACTGCGTGTCACTCCCACGAGCGGCTGCCCTGGCAATTCAATCCGGTTTGATGTTGCCGGCGCGGATGGCCTTGTCGTAGCGGGCGCGTTCGGTGTGCAGCAGGGTGGCGAAGGCTTCGGCGCTGCCGGGTTCGACTTCGCCGCCGGCGGCGCTCAGTTTGTCGCGCACGTCTTTCTGGGCCAGTGCTTTCTGCAGGGCGGCATTCAGCTGGGCCAGCACGGGCTTGGGTGTGGCGGCCGGGGCCAGCAGGCCGTACCAGACCGAGGCTTCAAAGCCGGCAAAGCCCGATTCGGCCAGGGTGGGGGCTTCGGGGAACAGGCTGCTGCGCTTGGCGCTCATCACGGCCAACACCTTGAGCCGGCCGGCGCGCACCTGGGCCACGGCTTCGAGCGCGTTGACCGCCACCATGGGCAGTTGGCCGCCCACCACATCGGTGATGGCCGGGCCGCCGCCGCGGTAGGGCACATGGGCCAGTTGCACGCCGGCGGCGCGCTCGAACAGCTCCACCGCCAGGTGCGGGGTCGAGCCATTGCCCGGGGTGGCGTAGTTCACGCTGCCGGGCTTGTCCTTGGCCGTTTTCAGCAACTGGGCCAGGCTGTCGATGCCGGCCGTCGGGTTCACCGCCAGCACCACCGGCACGCGGCCGATCAGGCCCACTGGGGCCAGGTCGCGCTCGGCATCAAAGGGGGCCGGCTGGTACAGCGCCATGTTGGCCGCCAGCGCGTTGGCGGCCACCAGCAGGTTGTAGCCATCGGCCGGGCTGTCGATCACCGACTTGATGGCGATGTTGCTGCCCGCGCCGGGCTTGTTGTCGACGATCACCGGCTGGCCCAGCACCGTGGACATGGCCTGGCCCACGGTGCGGCCCACGATGTCCACCGCACCGCCTGCCGGGTAGCCCACCACGAAGTGCACAGGCTTGGCCGGATACCCGGCCTGGGCCTGCACGCTTGAGCCGCATGAAAAAACCGCCAGGGCCCCTGCGGTCTGCAGGAGGGCCTGGCGGCGGGTGGGGGTTGCGGCGCCCGGGCGGGCTTGGCGTTCGGTCATGTTCGGGTCTCCAACGGTTGTTGTGGCCGCGATTCTAGGCAGAACGCCCGCCCAGGACAGGCAGGTTGGCGAGCTTTACGCGGCCGCAAAGGCCATGGTGCCGGCCGCGGTGTTGGAGATCGGGATGTGGTAGTTGGTGTGCACCTTGCGCACCTGGCCCGGCACGGCGGCGCGGGTGGCCAGCCACATCAGCAACTCCACGCCCTGGGTGCCGGTCTTCTCGACCAGTTCGGGGATGCTGAACTGGGTGGCCCATTCGGGGTCGTTGAACAGGCTGTCCATGAACTTCAGGTCGAAGGGCTTGTTGATGAAGCCGGCGCGCTCGCCGTCGAGCTGGTGGCTCAGGCCACCGGTGCCGATCACCACCACCTTCTTGTCGCTGTCCCAGCTGGCGATGGCCTGGCCCACCGCCTTGCCCAGGGCCAGGCAGCGCTTGGCACTCGGCAGGGGGAACTGCACGGTGTTGATGCAGATCGGCACCGTCAGCACCGGGCACTCGCCCTCGGGCCAGAACAGTTTCAGCGGCAGGGTGAAGGCGTGGTCCACCAGCATTTCCTGGCAGGTGGTGATGTCGAACTCCTGCTCGACCAGGTGGTTGATGATGTGCCACGACAGGTCGGGCACCCCCTTGAAGGGCGGCAGCGTGGGGATGCCCCAGCCTTCGTCGGCGTTGTTGTACTGCGGCGCGGCCCCGACCGCGAAGGTGGGCATCTTGTCGAGGAAGAAGTTCAGGCCGTGGTCGTTGTAGAACACCACCGCGATGTCGGGCTTGACGTCGTCCAGCCACTGGCGCACCGGCAGAAAGCCGTCAAAAAAGGGCTTCCAGTAGGGCTCGTTCTGAATGCCCTTGGCCATGGCGCCGCCGATCGCGGGCACGTGGGAAGTGGTCATGCCACCAACAATCTTTGCCATTTTGTTTCTCCGTTGTCGTCGTTATCGTGCTTGTGGGGGGCGGCTCAGGCGGCCAGGGTGTCGGGTTGCTGGTTCTGCGCCAGCAGCATGGCCTTGAAGGCGTCCTTGCTCATGCCGGTCTGGGCAGCGCCCAGGTCTTGCACATCCAGGCCCAGGATGCCGGCGAACTTGGCGAGGTAGTACACATTGCCGCCGGCCGCCAGCAGGCCCAGCACGTCGCGTTCACGGATGGCCCGGGCCTGTTCCTCGTTCAGGCCGTAGGCGGCCATGTAGGCGGCTTCGTCGGCCTTGAAGGCGTTGCGCTGGTCGGCGCTGTTGAACGAGAAGCACATCTTGTTCAGGGCATAGCCTTTCTGGGCCTGGTCGCCGTCGAACAAGGTGGTGCCCGGGATCTGGGGCTTGGTGGCGGTCATCGGGGTCTCCTGCGGTTGATCTGTGTCAGGGGCGGAGTATTCCGGGGCCATTGCCAAAGATAAACAGATGGATACTCATACATCTCATGAATAAATTTGATTGGTTGAGTCTGGACGCCCGCCTGCTGCAACTGCTGGTCACGGTGCAGGAGGCTGGCAGCGTGACCGGTGCCGCCCAGCGCCTGGGCCTGACCCAGTCGGCGGTCAGCCACGGCCTGGACCGGCTGCGCGCCATCGTGGGCGATCCGCTGTTCGTCAAGTCGGGGCGCGGCATCGTGGCCACGGCCCAGGCGGGCCTGCTGGCGCAGCGGGCCCGCCACCTGCTCGATGAACTGGAGGCCTTCAGCGTGGCCGCCGGCTTTGAGCCGGCCCGGCTCAACACCTGTTTCACCATCGCGGCCAACGACCTGCAGCGCGACCTGCTGCTGCCGCCCCTGCTGCGCCGCCTGCGCGAGCAGGCCCCGGGCGTCACCCTGCGGGTGATCAAGTCGGGCGCACCCGGCCCGGCCTTGCTGCGCGATGAGGTGTGCCAGCTGATCATCACGCCGCGCCCGCCCGAGGGCTCGGACATCCTGCAAAAACGCCTGTTCGAAGACCGCTACGCCGTGTTCTACGACCCCGGCCAGCGGGCCGCCCCGGCCAGCCGCGAGGCCTATCTGGGCGCCGACCACGTGACCGTGCTGTACGAGCCGCGCCGCACGCTGGACATCGACCAGTGGATGCTGGCCCAGGGCCTGGAGCGCCGCTTCGTGGCCAGCGTGCCGGGCATGGCTGCGCTGGGTTCGATGCTGCGCGGCAGCGACTGGCTGGCCACCGCGCCCTCGCTGCTGGCGCGCCACAGCCTGCGGGGCCTGGCCATGGCCCCGGTGCCCCTGGTCACACCGCCCATGCCCATGTACCAGGTGTGGCACCTGCGCCACCACAGCGACCCGGTGCACCAGTGGCTGCGCCATGCGCTGGACGACGTGGCCCGCGCTGTTCAACCCGATGGCGTGGCGCCTGCGCCACCTTGAGCCTGTTGGCGGTAGGCGCGGGGCGACTGGCCGGTGTGGCGCTTGAAGAAGCGGCAGAAGTAGGCCGGGTCTTCAAAGCCCAGGTCGAAGGCGATGCGCTGCACGGGCGCGGCGATGTGCACCAGCCGGCGGCAGGCCTCGCGTGCCAGGCGGGCGTGCAGCAGCTCTTGCGCGTTGCGCCCGGTTTCGGCCGCCACCATGCGGTTCAGCCGTTCGGTGGACAGGCCCAGTTGCTCGGCATAGCGCGACACCGGCCAGTGTTCGCGGTAGTGCGACTCCAGCAGCACCACCCAGCGGGTGTAGAGGGCCTGGCGGCGCGAGGGGCGGCTGGTGTCGCCCGGCGGGCCGGCGTCTGAACCCTCGGCTTGGCCGCGCTGGCCCAGTTGGGCCAGGCGCCAGACCACGGCCCGGGCCAGCCACAGGGGCACAGGCGCCTCGGCGGCGTCGTCGGCGCTGTTTTCGGCGTGCAGGGCCTCGAACAGGGGCTGCAGGCGGGATACGTCGGGTGAGCCCGCCTCCAGCGGCAGGGTGCGCGGGCGGGCGAACAACTGCTGCAGCGCCTGGCCCATGCCGGCGGCTTCGCCCTCGGCCAGCAGGTGGGCGTTGACGGTCAGCACATGGCCGTCGCTGTCGGACGAGAAACGGAAGGCGTGCGCCACGCCGGGGGGGATGAGCACCGCCGTGGGGCCCTCGCAGCGACTGCGACTTTCGTCCAAGACCACCTCGGCCCAGCCCGAGCGCAGCCACAGCACCTGGTGCAAACCCTGATGCACGTGGGCATCGATCTCCCAGTCGTACAGCCGGCTGCGCGACTCGATGGATTCAATGTGCAGCAAGGCTGCGCCGGGGCTGCCGGCTTCGCCATAGAGCGCAAACGCGGGCAGGGTGTTGAAGCGGCGGCGCACCGGCTGGGGGGATCGGGGCGAGTGGGGCATGTCAGGCAGGGTGCGTCAAAAGTGCAAGTATTGGCCGGCTTTCGTCCACTGCGCTTTGCCCTGGGTCAAAACAGAATTCAGCCCAGCCCCACAGCGGGTGCCCCAGGAGACAACATGAGCTTCAGTTTCGACCCCTATTCGCCGGCCATCGATGCCGATCCCTTTCCGTACTACAAGATCCTGCGCGACGAACACCCCTGCTTCTGGAGCCCCGAGGCCCAGATGTGGGTGCTGTCGCGCTACGCCGACATCGTGACGGCGGGCCAGGACTGGCAGACCTATTCCTCGGCCAGCGGCAACCTCATGACCGAGTTGCCCGGCCGCGCCGGCGCCACCCTGGGCAGCTCCGATCCACCGCGCCATGACCGCCTGCGCGGCCTGATCCAGCATGCCTTCATGAAGCGCAACCTGCTGGCGCTTGACGAGCCCATCCGTGCCGTGGCGCGCCAGGTGTTCGGCCAGCTGCGCGGGGTGGAGCGCTTTGACTTCAAGGAGGTGTCCTCGCAGTTCACCGTCAAGGTACTGATGGCGGCCCTGGGCCTGCCCATGGGCGACGAGGCCATCGTCGACGAGCAGACCGTGCGCGACAACGCCGTGCTGATGGTGCAGAGCGACGCCCGCACCCGCACCAAGGGCCCCGAGCACATCGCGGCCTACAACTGGATGCAGGAGTACGCCTCCAAGGTGATCGCCATGCGCCGCGCCGAGCCGCGCGACGACCTGATCAGCCACTTCGCCATGGCCGAGATCGACGGCGACCGCCTGGACGAGCGCGAGGTGTTGCTGACCACCACCACGCTGATCATGGCCGGTGTCGAATCGCTGGGCGGCTTCATGATGATGTTTGCCTACAACCTGGCCAGCTTCGATGAGGCGCGCCGCGCCGTGGTGGCCAACCCGGCCCTGCTGCCCGATGCCGTCGAAGAGTCGCTGCGTTTCAACACCTCGGCCCAGCGCTTCCGCCGCCGCCTGATGAAGGACGTGACCCTGCACGGCCAGACCATGAAGACCGGCGACTTCGTCTGCCTGGCCTATGGGTCGGGCAACCGCGACGAGCGCCAGTACCCCAACCCCGATGCCTACGACATCACACGCAAGCCACGCGGCCACCTGGGCTTTGGCGGCGGCGTGCATGCCTGCCTGGGCACGGCGATCGCGCGCCTGGCCATCAAGACCGCGTTCGAGGAGTTCCACCAGGTGGTGCCCGAGTACCACCGCATGCAGGACCAACTGGCCTGGATGCCGTCGTCCACCTTCCGCAGCCCCCTGGTGCTGGACCTGAGCACCCGCTGAACCTGGAGCCCCACCCATGACCACACTCACCTACATCGAAGCCTCGGGCCAACGCACCGACGTGGACGTTCCCGACGGTTGGAGCCTGATGCAGGCCGCCATCGCCAACGGCATCGACGGCATTCTGGGCGAATGCGGCGGCTCCTGCGCCTGTGCCACCTGCCACTGCTACGTGGACGATCTGCTGATGGGGGCCCTGCCCGCGCCCAGCGCCAGCGAGCTCGACATGCTGGACAACGTGTCCGCCGAGCGGCGCCCCAACAGCCGCCTGGCCTGCCAGATCAAGGCCAGCCCGGCCCTGGCCGGCGGCAGCCTGACCCTGCCCGAGACGCAGGAATGAGCGGCCTGCCCGACACCGCCCCGCAAGACCCCGGGGCGCACATTGTCATCATCGGGGCCGGCCAGGCCGGCCTGATGGCGGCCGAGGCCCTGCGCAGCGGCGGCAGCAGCGCCGCCATCACCCTGCTGGGCGACGAGCCGCATGCGCCTTACCACCGCCCGCCACTGTCCAAGGCCTGGCTGGCCGGCGAGGTGGATGCGGCTCAGTTGCTGATGCGCGCGCCCGAGATGCTGGCGCGCAAGCAGATCACCCTGCGCACCGGCAGCCCGGTGCAGGCCATCGACCGCGCGGCACAGCAGGTGCGGCTGGCCGATGGCAGCGCACTGCCCTACACCGGCCTGGTGCTGGCCACCGGGGCCACGCCGCGGCGCCTGCCCTTGCCCGGCGCCGAGGCCGCCAACGTGCTGACCTTGCGCAGCCGCGACGACGCCGTGGCCATCGCTGCCGGGCTGGCCCGTTGCCAGGCCGAGGGTCTGCCCCTGGTGGTGATCGGCGGCGGCTTCATCGGCCTGGAGGTGGCGGCCACGGCGCGCAAGAAGGGCGTGGCCGTGACCGTGCTTGAAGCCGCGCCGCGCCTGCTGGGCCGGGTGCTGAGCCCGCAGTTGTCCGACTGGTATGCCGCACTGCACCGCAGCCACGGGGTGGCGCTGGAGCTGGGCGCCGCCATCGAGCGTCTGGTGGTGCAAGACGGCCAGGCCCGGGCCGTGCAACTGGCCGATGGCCGCGCGCTGCCTTGCGGTCTGGTGGTGCTGGGTGTGGGCGTGCAGCCCAACGATGCGCTGGCCCGCGAGGCCGGCCTGGCGGTGGACCGTGGCATTGTGGTGGACGCCTGCGGGCGCACGGCCGATCCGCTGATCGTGGCGGCGGGCGATTGTGCCGCGCGCCGCCTGCCGGACGGCCGGCTGCTGCGCCTGGAGTCGGTGCAGAACGCCTCCGAGCAGGGCAAGTCGGCGGCGGCGGCCCTGCTGGGGCAGGAGCGGCCCTTCACGGCCACGCCCTGGTTCTGGTCTGACCAGTACGACCGCAAGCTGCAGATGGCCGGCCTGTCCGAAGGCGCCGACCAGGCGGTGCTGCGCGGCAGCCTGGACGAGGGCCCGTTCTCGGTCTTCCAGTACCGCGCCGGGCGCCTGGTGGCGGTGGATTCGGTGAATGCCGCCAAGGATCACCTGACGGCGCGCAAGCTGCTCGACGCGGGCGTGTCGCCCACGCCCGAGCAGGCGGCGGATCTGGGCTTCAACCTGGCGGGGCTGCTGGCGGGGTAATGGTGGGCTGAGGGCGTCCTGCGCCTGCAGGCCCCTGTGCGGGGAGGCTGCAGGCGCGTCCAGCCACACCCGACTTCTGTCGCGTGGGTGAGTGTGGTTTTTGACCTGGAGCCTAGGATGACCCTGGTCAGCCAACCAGGAGGCCTAGCTCATGACGCAAGACTTCGACGTTCTCATCATCGGCGCCGGCATCTCCGGCCTCGGCGCGGCCCGTCAGCTGAGCCAACGCTTCCCCGACCGTTCCTTCTGCCTTCTTGAGGCCATGCCTGGCTTTGGCGGCACCTGGTGGACCCACCGCTACCCGGGTGCTCGCTCCGACAGTGACCTTTTCACCTATGGCTATGGCTTCAAACCCTGGACAGGGCGCGCCATCGCAAGCGCCGAAGAGATCCGAGCCTACCTGGACGAGGTGATCGCAGAGAACGACCTGGCCCCGCACATTCGCTACGGCCACAAGGTGCAGTCGGCCGCTTGGTCGTCCGACACCCATCGCTGGACGCTCACCGTCAGCCGCGATGGGGCCGGCGAAAGCCAGACCTTCACCACCGCCTTTCTCTGGATCTGTGCGGGCTACTACGACCACGACCAGGGCCACACCCCGGAATGGCCCACGCTCAAGGACTTCCAGGGGCAGGTGGTGCACCCCCAGCATTGGCCGCAGGATTTGTCCTGCGAGGGCCGGCGCGTGGTGGTCATTGGCTCGGGCGCCACGGCCGCCACACTGATCCCGAGTCTGGCCGAAGAGGCGGCCCACGTCACGATGCTGCAGCGCTCACCCACGTTCTTCTCGGCCGAGCCCTGGGAGCATCCGCTGGCGGCTCAGCTGCGCCCGCTCCATCTGCCCGATGACTGGTTTCACGAGATCATGCGCCGGGCCTTCGTGGCCCGATCGGACGAGGTGATTCGGCTGTCGTTTGAGCAGCCCGAGGCCTTGCGTGCCCTGCTGCTCGACGATGTGCGGGCGCGGCTGCCCGAGGGTTACGACCTGGATCGGCACTTCAGCCCGCGTTACCGACCCTGGCAGCAACGCATTGCCAAGGTGCCCGACGGGGATCTGTTCCAGGCCCTCTGCACGGGCCGGGCCTCGGTGGTCACCGACACCATCGAGCGCTTCGATGCGCAAGGCATTGAGCTGGCCAGTGGTGAGCGCCTGGATGCCGACATCATCGTCACCGCGACCGGCTTCAATCTCAAGTTGTTCGGGGGCATCCACTTCGAGGTCGACGGGGTGCCGGTGGATTGGCGCGAGCGCGTCACCTACCGCGGCCTGATGATCGAAGGGGTGCCCAACATGGCCTACACCCAGGGCTACTTCCGCTCCAGTTGGACGCTGCGCGCCGACCTGGTGTGCGACTGGGTGTGCCGCCTGCTGGCCCACCTGCGCGAGCAGGGCCATGCCATGGTGGTCCCCACCGTGCCCGATGCCGACGCCGGCATGCCACGCCGGCCCTGGAGCGAGGCCGACAACTTCAACGCGGGTTATGTCATGCGCGCGCAGGCCACCCTGTTCGGCCAGGGGGATCGCCACCCGTGGCGGCACGGCCTGGAGTATGCCGAGGAGCGTGTCATCCTGCCCGGGGCGTCGCTGCAGGACGAGGCGCTGGTCTACCGCTGAGCCCTCACTCCGGTGTGATCCCCGCCTTGCGCACCACCTCGCCCCAGTGCGTGATTTCCTGGCCCAGCAACTGGGCCAGTTCGGCCGGTGTGCCGGCCTGGGGGGTGACGCCCAGCTTGCGCAGGCCGTCCTGCACCTCGGGCTGGGCGACGGCTTCACGGGCCGCCCAGGCAATGCGGGCCACGGTGCTGGCCGGTGTGCCCGCGGGGGCGGCCAGGGCGTTCCAGCTGTCCACCTCGTAGTTGGCCAGGCCCTGCTCCTTGACCGTGGGCACCTGGGGCAGGCCGGCAAAGCGCTTGGGGCCGGTGACGGCCAGCAGGCGCAGCGCCTGGCCGCTCACCTGGGGCAGCAGGGGGCTGAGGATCTCGAAGCCCACGTCCACCTCGCCGGCGCGCAGCGCATTGATCAGCGCGGGCGAGCCCTTGTAGGGCACCACCGTGGCCTCGATGCCGGCGCGCCACTTGAACAGCTCGGCCGCCAGGTGCTGGGTGCTGCCGGGCGCGATGCTGCCCAGGGTCAGGCGCCCGGGCTGGGCCCGGGCGTAGGCCAGCAGATCGGCCAGGTTCTTGAAACGCGAGTTGGCCGGCACCGCCAGCGCCAGGTCAAAAAAGCCCAGCGTGCTGATGGGGCTGAGCTGGCGCGTCACGTCGTAGGGCAGCTTCTTGAACAGGTGCACGCTGACCGCGCTGGCGTTGCTCATCAGCAGCAGGGTGTGGCCGTCGGCCGGTGCATTCACCACCAGGTTGGTGGCCACCACGCCGCCGGCGCCCGGGCGGTTGTCGATCACCACGGGCTGCTTGAGCAGTGTGCCCATGGCCTGGCCCACGATGCGCGCCGTGAGGTCGGCCACGCCCCCGGCACCAAAGGGCACCAGCAGCGTGATGGGGCGCTGCGGAAAGGCCGCGCCCTCGGCACGCGCGCCGGTGGCGCCCAGCAGGGCCAGGGCCGGCAGGGCGGCCAGGTGTTGCAGGCCCCGGCGGCGGTCGGCCCTCATGCCGTGAACTCTTCGGTGTCGATCTCGACCTGGTTGCCGGCGTTGTAGCGCGGGCCCTTCACGGTGTGGCGGTTGATCAGCTCGTCCAGGCGTGCCATCTGGGCCGGGCTCAGCGTGACCTGCAGGGCGCCCAGGTCTTCTTCCAGGTGGTCGATGCGGGTGGTGCCCGGGATGGGGATGATGTGCTCGCCGCGCTGCAGCAGCCAGGCCAGGGCCAGCTGTGCCAGGGTGCAGCCGGCGGCCTGCGCCACCTCGGCCACGCCGTCGAGCAGGGCCAGATTGGCCGCGTAGTTGTCGGGGGCAAAGCGCGGCATGGCGCGGCGGATGTCCTTGGCGTCAAAAGCGGCCACATCGCGCACCTTGCCGGTCAGGTAGCCGCGCGCCACGGGGCTGAAGGCCACAAAGGCGGCGCCGATGTCGCTGCAGGCCTGCAGCACGGCGATCTCGGGGTTGCGGGTCCACAGCGAGTACTCGGTCTGCACGGCGCTGATCGGGTGCACCGCATGGGCCTTGAGCAGGGTGCTGGCCGAGACCTCGCTCAGGCCGATGGCGCGCACCTTGCCGGCGCGCACCAGATCGGCCAGCGCGCCCACCGAGTCTTCGATGGGCACCTGCTTGTCCCAGCGGTGCAGGTAGTACAGGTCGATCACATCGGTCTGCAGGCGCTTCAGGCTGGCCTCGCAGCTGGCGCGCAGGGTCTCGGGGCGGCCATCGATGACGCGCTTCATGCCCTCAGGGAACTGCACCCCCTGCATGCCGCACTTGCTGGCCAGGATGAACCGGCTGCGGTGCTTGGCCAGCACCTGGCCGACCAGGGTTTCGTTGGCGCCAAAGCCGTACAGCGCGGCGGTGTCGAACAGGGTCACGCCCAGGTCGAGTGCGCGCAGCAGCAGGCGTTCGGCGTCTTCAAAGGCGGGCGGCTGGCCGTAGGCGTGACTGAGGTTCATGCAGCCCAGGCCGATGGGGCTGACCTGGAAGGGGCCGATGGAGCGGGTGGTCATCAAAAAATCCTTTCAGAAAGCCGATTTGGCCTTGCATCCCCCATGGGGAGAGTGCGTCAATACAATGATTTCTTTGCCAGGAGACTCATGCCATGAACACTTCGACTCCCAAGCCTTTGGCGCCAGTGTCTGTGGCCGATGCTGACGGTCTGCCTGCGCAAGCTCACGAAAAATGGTTTCAGCAGCAAGTCAAGCAGGCCCTCGACTTGGCTGACGATCCTGCAACGGAATGGCTCACCCAGGAGCAGGCACAGGCCGACTGGGCCCTGCAGCGGGCTGCCATTGCGGCCAAGCCAGGCTTGGCGATGACCGAATCTGAGAGGCTGGAGCATCCTGGAAATTCCGGATGAGGATCTTCTGGCTGCCCAGAGCGGTGCAAGACCGGCAGGCACAATTGGACTATATCGCTCAGCGCAATCCCCATGCCGCCCTGAAGCAGGGTGACCACCTGGAGGGGCAGATCCAGCTGTTGTTGCAACACCCGTTGATGGGGCGTCCCGGCCGGGTGCCGGGAACCCGGGAACTGGTGATCAGCAAGACCCCCTTTGTGCTTGTCTATCGGTATCACGAAGCCCGACAGCGGCTGGAAATGCTCCGTCTGCTGCACGGTTCGCAACAGTGGCCGCCCTGATGCGCCAGGCCGCCTGTGAGGCCGGCAGGCATTCGGGTGGTGACCAGGGCGCGCCGCACCCCGGCCACCACGGCTTCATCAGCCCGCGTTCAGTTGCTGCTCCAGATCGTGCAGCACCTGGTAGCAGGGCAGCACCTGGGCCACGCTCGAGTTGGGCTCGCGGCCTTCGCGGATGGCTGCGAAGAACTCGCGGTCTTGCAGTTCGATGCCGTTCATGGACACGTCCACCTTCGACACGTCGATCTTTTCTTCCTTGCCATTGACCAGGTCGTCGTAGCGCGCGATGTAGGTGGCGCTGTCGCCGATGTAGCGGAAGAAGGTGCCCAGCGGGCCGTCGTTGTTGAACGACAGGCTCAGCGTGCAGATGGCGCCGTTGGCCGCCTTGAGCTGGATCGACATGTCCATGGCGATGCCCAGGGTCGGGTGGATCGGGCCCTGGATGGCGTTGGCCTTCACGATGGGGCTGCCGCACTGGTAGGCGAACAGGTCCACGGTGTGGGCAGCGTGGTGCCACAGCAGGTGGTCGGTCCAGCTGCGCGCCTGGCCCAGCGCGTTCATGTTGGTGCGGCGGAAGAAGTAGGTCTGCACATCCATCTGCTGGATGTTGAACTCGCCGGCCTGGATCTTCTTGTGCACGTACTGGTGGCTGGGGTTGAAGCGGCGCGTGTGGCCGCACATGGCCACCAGGCCGCTGCTCTTGGCCAGGTCCACCACTTCTTGCGCGTCTTTCCAGCTGTCGGCCAGCGGGATCTCGACTTGCACGTGCTTGCCGGCCTTCAGGCAGGCCAGGCTTTGCGAGGCGTGCATCTGGGTGGGGGTGCACAGGATCACGGCGTCGACTTCGGGCAGGGCCAGGCTGTCGGCCAGGTCGGTGGTGACGTGGCCGATGCCGTACTTGGCGGCCACTTCACGGGTTTTTTCGAGGTCGCGGCTGATCAGCGACACCACTTCGACGCCGTCGATGTTCTTGATGCCATCCAGGTGCTTGATGCCAAAGGCACCGGCGCCTGCCAGGGCGACTTTGATGGTTTTGTTGCTCATGCTTGGTTCTCCAGAATCAGGTGGCCGACGGCCGTGTTGGATGCAGGGACGTGGTAGAAGCGGTGCGTCACCTTGGGCGCCGGGCCTTTGCCGTTGACGTCGTCCATGGCGCCGCGGGCGATCAGCCACATCACCAGTTCGATGCCTTCCGAGCCGGCTTCGCGCACGTAGTCGACATGGGGCTTGTGCGACAGGGCTTCGGGGTCGGCGATCAGCTGATCCAGGAAGGCGTTGTCCCATTCCTTGTTGATCAGGCCGGCGCGCGGGCCTTGCAGCTGGTGGCTCATGCCGCCGGTGCCCCAGATGTGCACGTTGAGGTTTTCATCGAAGCTGTCGACCGCCTTGCGGATGGCCTTGCCCAGGTTGTAGCAGCGCCGGCCCGAGGGCACGGGGTACTGCACCACGTTGACGGCGAAGGGGATCACGGGGCAGGGCCAAGAGAACGCGTCTGCGGGGGGCTGGCCGCACATCAGCGACAGTGGCACGGTCAGGCCGTGGTCCACGTCCATCTTGTTGACGATGGTGAGGTCGAAGTCGTCCTGGATCACGCTTTGCGCGATGTGGCTGGCCAGGTCGGGGTGGCCGATCACCTTGGGCACGGGGCGCGGGCCCCAGCCCTCGTCGGCGGGCTGGAACTCGGCTGCGGTGCCGATGGCAAAGGTGGGGATCATCTCCAGGCTGAAGGCCGTGGCGTGGTCGTTGTAGACCAGAAACACCACATCAGGCTGGTTGTCCTTCATCCATTGCTTGGAGAACTCATAGCCCTTGAACAGCGGTTGCCAATAGGCCTCTTCGGTCTTGCCGAGGTCGATGGCCGCGCCGATGGCCGGCACGTGCGAGGTGAATACGGAAGCGGTGATCTTGGCCATGTCAGGCTTTCTTGTGGGCGCTGCCCTGGGGTTGTCGATGCGCCTGGGCGTCGCCGTCTTCGCCGATGAAGCGGTTGCCCTCGACGGAGCGGCCGCCGCTGATCATCATGTTGCGGTATTCCTCTTCGGTCATGCCGGTCATCGAGCCTGCCATCTGCTGGAAGCTCTTGCCATCGGTGGCGCCGATCTTGGCCAGAAAGTAGATGTTGCCGCCCGCGGCCATGCAGCGGTTCAGGTCGCGCGTGAGCACGCCCTGCTTCTGCTCTTCGGTCATCGGCCACTCGTCGAGGTAGGCACGCTCATCAGCCTTGAAGCGTGCCCGGTTCTCGGCCTTCATCAGGCTCATGCAGAACTGGTTGAGCCAGTAGCCCTTGCGCGATTGCTCGGCGTCGAAGATGGTCGTGCCGGGCACGTCCAGGTAGGGTTTGTCGAGTGCCATTTCATTTTTCCAATTTGACGGTCGAAATCGCCGCCGGGCCGCCCCAAGGCGATTTGCGCCCCCCGGGGGGGCAGCGACCCGCGCAGCGGTGGAGCGTGGGGGTCATTGTTCTTCTGGCCAGTAGAGACGCATGGGGTTGTCCACCAGCAGCTTTTGCTGCAGCTCGGCGGTCGGTGCGATGTGCGGGATGAAGTCGACCAGCAGGCCATCGTCGGGCATGTGGTCCTTCAGGTTGGGGTGCGGCCAGTCGGTGCCCCACAGCACGCGGTCCGGGAACTCCTGCACCACGGCACGGGCGAAGGGGATCACGTCGGTGTAGGCGTTCTGCTCGCCGTTCAGGGCCTTGGGGCCGCTCACGCTCAGGCGCTCGGGGCAGCTCACCTTGCTCCACACGTTGGTGTGCTCGCGCATGAACTTCAGGAACAGCTGGAACTCGGGGCCGTCGATGGGCTTGCTCACATCGGGGCGGCCCATGTGATCGACCACCACGGTGGTGGGCAGGGCGGTGAAGAAATCCCACAGCTCTGGCAGGTCCACCGCCTCGAAGTAGATCACCACATGCCAGCCCAGCTTGCCGATGCGGTTGGCGATCTCCAGCAGCTCGTCCTTGGGCGTGAAGTCGACCAGGCGCTTGACGAAGTTGAAGCGCACACCGCGCACGCCGGCGGCGTGCAGGGCCTGCAGCTCTTCGTCGGTGACCGAGCGCTTGACGGTGGCCACGCCGCGGGCCTTGCCGCCGCTGGACAGGCAGGCATCGACCATGGCGCGGTTGTCGGCGCCGTGGCAGGTGGCCTGCACCACCACGTTGCGGGCAAAGCCCAGGTGGTCGCGCAGCGCGTACAGCTGTTGCTTGCTGGCGTCGCAGGGGGTGTATTTGCGTTCGGGGGCGTAGGGAAACTCGGCCCCCGGGCCGAACACGTGGCAGTGCGCGTCAACCGCGCCGGCCGGCAGCTTGAAAGCCGGCTTGGCCGGGCCTTCGTACCAGTCCAGCCAGCCGGAGGTCTTGGTGAAATCACCTGTGGTGGGTTTGCTCATGTCAATCTCTGTGGGGGTGGTGTTGCCAAAGAGGCGGCCCGCAGCGGGGCCGCCGGGGGGCGCATCAGTCGATGTACTTCAAGCCGGCGGCGGCCAGCGGCTCGCGCATCTTGTACATGTCCAGGCCCAGCACGCCCGAGGCCAGCTTGGCGCGCTTTTCGCCTTCGAACGATTCGCGCTTGATGGCGGCCTCCAGGGTGGCCTGGGCGCGGGCGGCGGGCACGCAGACCACGCCGTCGTCGTCGGCCACGATCACGTCACCCGGGGTGACCAGCATGCCGGCGCACACCACGGGGATGTTCACCGAGCCCAGGGTGGCCTTGATGGTGCCCTTGCTGCTGATGGCCTTGCTCCAGACCGGGAAGTTCATCTCCTGCAGCGTGGCCACGTCGCGCACGCCGGCATCGATGATCAGGGCGCGGGCGCCACGGGCCTGGAAGCTGGTGGCCAGCAGGTCGCCAAAATAGCCGTCGGTGCATTCGGCGGTGACCGCCGCCACCACGATGTCGCCGGGCTGGATCTGCTCGGCGGCCACGTGCATCATCCAGTTGTCGCCGGGCTGCAACAGCACGGTGACAGCGGTGCCCGACACCTTCTGGCCCGCATAGATGGGGCGCATGTAGGGCTTGAGCAGGCCGACGCGGCCCATGGCTTCGTGCACGGTGGCCGAGCCCAGGGCGGCCAGGCCGTCGGCGGCCGCGCGGTCGGCGCGGGTGATGTTGCGGTAAACGACTCCGAGTTCGTACATGGTGGGGGCTCCGGTTCGTTGAATGGGGTTACAGGCCCTTGGCCTGGAGGGCCTTGTCCAGGCGCGGGAAGACGCGGCGTGCGTTGCCTTCATAGACCTTGTAGCGGTCTTCGTCGCTCAGGTTGGGCGTGGCGGCCACGTAGCGCTTGGTGTCGTCGTAGTAGTGGCCGGTTTCGGGGTCGATGCCACGCACGGCGCCGATCATCTCGCTGGCAAACAGGATGTTGTCCACCGGGATCACCTTGGTCAGCAGGTCGATGCCCGGCTGGTGGTACACGCAGGTGTCAAAGAAGATGTTGTTGAGCAGGTGGTCCTTCAGCAGGGGCTTCTTCAGCTCTTGTGCCAGGCCCCGGAAACGGCCCCAGTGGTAGGGCACCGCGCCGCCGCCGTGCGGGATCAGGAACTTCAGGGTGGGGAAGTCCTTGAACAGGTCGCTGGTCAGGCATTGCATGAAGGCCGTGGTGTCGGCGTTCAGGTAGTGGGCGCCGGTGGTGTGAAAGCAGCTGTTGCAGCTGGTGCTCACGTGGATCATCGCCGGGATGTCGTACTCGACCATCTTTTCATAGATGGGGTACCAGTGGCGGTCCGACAGCGGCGGGCTGGTCCAATGGCCGCCCGAAGGGTCGGGGTTCAGGTTGATGCCCACGTTGCCGTACTGCTCCACGCACTTGACCAGTTCGGGGATGCAGGTGGCCGGGTCGACGCCGGGCGACTGCGGCAGCATGGCGGCCGGGATGAAGTGGTCGGGGAACAGCTCGCTCACGCGGAAGCACAGCTCGTTGCAGATGGCGGCCCAGGTGGACGAGGTCTCGAAGTCGCCGATGTGGTGCGCCATGAAGCTGGCGCGCGGGCTGAAGATGGTCAGGTCGCTGCCGCGCTCTTTCATCAGCTTGAGCTGGTTGGTCTCGATGGACTCGCGCAGCTCGTCGTCGCTGATCTTCAGCTCGGAGGCCTTGGGCGCCTTGCTGGGGTCTTTCAGGGCGGCGATCTGCAGGTCGCGCCAGGCGCCCAGGGCGGCCGGGGCGGTGGTGTAGTGGCCGTGAACGTCGATGATCATCGGGGATTCTCCAGAGGGTCGAAAACAGAAGGGGTTCAGAAAGCTCAGTGCGCAGCCACCGGCACGAGGCGGGCGCTGCTGTCATCGCCCCCCTTGGGGCGCTTGAATTCTTTCAGCATCAGGGCCGCGGTGGCAATGATGCCGGGGATGGCCACCACCGCAAAGATGTCACCAAAGCTCAGCTGGCGCGCCGACAACTCGGCCACCAGGAAGGAGCCGGCAATGCCGCCAAAGCGGCCGATGCCCAGCATCCAGGCCACGCCGGTGGCGCGGCCCCGCGTCGGGTAGTAAGCCGCGGCCAGGGCCGGCATCGAAGATTGCGCGGTGTTCATGATGGTGCCGGCGATGAACACCACCACCACCAGCCAGCCCACCTGGCCCGCGGCCTGGCCGATGGCCCAGATCGAGACGGCGGTGAGCGCATAGCCGGTGGCAATGATGCGGTTGGCATTGAAGCGGTCCATCAGCCAGCCAAAGAACACGGCGCCCACACCCCCCAGCGGGAACAGGGCCGCGATCAGCGTGCCGGTCTTGGGGTCGATGCCGGCGTCCTTGAACAGCACGGGCATCCAGTTGATCAGGGCATAGAAGATCACCAGGCCCATGAAATAGGCCAGCCACAGCATCAGCGAGCCCACGCGGTACGGGGCCGACAGCACCACACCGATGCCGCTCTTGGCGTCGGAGTGGGCCGCCGTCTCGGTCAGCACAAAGCGCTTGGCCTTCAGCACGGCGGGGCCGGCAATGCGGGCCAGCACGGCGCGGATGCGCTCCACCGGCTGGCCATTGGCCACCATGTAGCGCACCGACTCGGGCAGCAGCACCACCAGCAGCAGCACCAGCACCAGGGGCACGGCGCCGCCCAGGATCAGCACGCTGCGCCAGCCGAAGTTCGGGATCATCCAGGCCGCCAGAAAGCCGCCGAAGGCCGCGCCCAGCGGAAAGCCGCAGAACATGGCGTTGGTCAGGGTGGCACGCCGGCCGTCCGGGCAGTATTCGCTCATCAGGGTCACGGCATTGGGCATGGCGGCACCCAGGCCCAGGCCGGTCACAAAGCGCAGCGCGCTCAGTGTGGTCAGGTCGGGGGCAAAGCCCGAGGCCAGGCAGGCCACGGCAAAGATCAGCACCGAGCCCACCAGCACCGTCTTGCGGCCCAGCCGGTCGGCCAGCGGGCCCGCCAGCAGGGCGCCGGCCGCCAGGCCAAACAGGGCGGCGCTCAGCACCGGTGCCAGGGCGGGCTTGCTGACGCCCCATTCCTTGATCAGCGAGGGCGCGATGTAGCCGATGGCGGCGGTGTCAAAACCGTCCAGCAGCACGATGAAAAAGCACAGCGCAAAGATCACCCATTGGAAGGGTGAGAACGGGTGCTCATTGAGCAGGGTCTGGACGTTGACGTCCGAGGCATTGGGTTTCATGGCTTGTCTCTGGGTGATCCATCGGGGTTGCTTCCCTCCCTCGCTGAATCGGGCTGGCGCGGGCTCTGTGGCGGGTAGGGGTCCGCTCGGGCGCGCAGTTTGTGTTGGCGCTGATTCTCGACAGGGCCGGCCGGCCTTGCCAGCGGCCCCCCACACTAGCTGGTATATCGAATTGATATAGTTCGACGAAAGGTATTCAAAATCACGCGTCATGGACCTCAAACAGCTCGAATACTTCGTTCGTGTGGCCGAACTGGGCAGCTTCACCCGCGCCTCGATCGCCCTCAACATCGCCCAGCCCGCGCTCAGTCGCCAGGTGCGCATGCTGGAGGTGGAGTTGCGCCAGAACCTGCTCGACCGCAATGGGCGCGGCGTCAAGCTGACCGAAAGCGGCAAGCTGCTGCTGGAGCATGGCCGCGGCATCCTGCACCAGGTGGAGGTGGCGCGCGAGGAGATGGGCAGCGCCCGCGGCGCCCTGGCCGGCCGGGTGTCGGTGGGCCTGCCGCCCAGCCTGTCGCGCCTGATCACCGTGCCGCTGGCACGCGCCTTCATGCAGCACCTGCCGCAGGCGCGGCTCACCCTCACCGAAGGCTTTTCGGTGCAGATGTACGAGGGCCTGCGCGTGGGCAACCTCGACATGGCGGTGCTGTACAACCCGGTGCGCTCGCCCGATCTGGAGATGAGCACGCTGCACGAAGAGCAACTGGTGCTGATCGCCGCCCGCGACCACCCCCTGCGCCAGGACACGCCCCTGCCCGCCACGCTGAGCCTGCGCGAGGTGGCGGCCCTGCCGCTGATCCTGCCCAGCCGGCCCAATGTGTTCCGCATCCTGATCGACGCCGAAATGGCCCGCTTCGGCCTCAAGCCCCAGGTCACGCTGGAGGTGGACGGCCTGAACGCCATCCTCAACCTGGTGCGCGAAGGCCTGGGCCACGCCGTGCTGCCGGCCTACACCCTGAGCAGCTTCAGCAACGCCACGCCCTTTGTGCTGCACGGCATCCACTCGCCGCGCATCATGAGCGAGCTGAACTTGGTGTGGTCCTCGCGCCGCCCCTCCACCGAAACCCACAAGCGCGCCCTGGCCCTGATCCGCGAGGTGGTGCAGCAGGCGGTGGCGGGCCATGCTGCCGGGGAAGACCGTGAGGCGCCGCCGCCCGTGCTGGCTACTGCGCCACCCACGCCACCCACCCCGAGCGAGCCCGCCGGGCAACGCCCTTCGCGCCGACGCTGAGGCCGGGCCAAGAAGGGTAGGCCCCCCTCAATACGACTTCGGCAGCCCCAGCACTTTCTCTGCAATGAAGCACAGGATCAGCTGCGGGCTGACTGGGGCCAGGCGGGGGATCCAGGCTTCGCGCAGGTAGCGCTCCACGTGGTATTCCTTGGCATAGCCCATGCCGCCGTGGGTCAGGATGGCGTTTTCGCAGGCGTGGTAGCAGGCTTCGGCGGCCAGGTATTTGGCGCTGTTGGCCTCGGCACCGCAGGGCTGGTGCTGGTCGTACAGCCAGGCGGCCTTGTGCACCATCAGGTGGGCGGCCTCCAGCTCCATCCATGACTTGGCCAGCGGGTGCTGGATGCCCTGGTTCATGCCGATGGGGCGGTCGAACACCACGCGCTCCTGGGCGTACAGCGCGCCGCGTGCCAGGGCGGCGCGGCCCAGGCCCACGGCCTCGGCGGCGATCAGGATGCGTTCGGGGTTCAGGCCGTGCAGGATGTAGCTGAAGCCCTGGCCTTCCTCGCCCACGCGGTCTTCCACCGGGATGCGCAGGCCGTCGATGAAGACCTGGTTCGAGTCGACCGCCTTGCGGCCCATTTTTTCGATCTCGCGCACCTCCACGGTGCTGCGGTCCAGGTCGGTGTAGAACAGGCTCAGGCCTTCGGTGCCACGGCATTCCTCGACCGGGGTGGTGCGGGCCAGCAGCAGGATCTTGTTGGCCACCTGGGCGGTCGAGATCCACACCTTCTGGCCGGTCACCACATAGTGGTCGCCCTGGCGCACGGCGCGGGTCTTGAGCTTGAGGGTGTTGAGGCCGGTGTTGGGTTCGGTCACGCCAAAGCAGGCCTTGTCGCGGCCCGCGATCAGGGGCGGCAGCCAGCGCTGTTTTTGCGCCTCGTTGCCAAACACCACCACGGGGTGCAGGCCGAAGATGTTCATGTGCACGGCCGAGGCGCCCGACAGGCCGGCGCCGGTGGCGGCGATGGTGTGCATCATCAAGGCGGCCTCGCTGATGCCCAGGCCGGCGCCGCCATAGGCCTCGGGCATGGCGATGCCCAGCCAGCCGGCCTCGGCCAGGGCCTGGTGGAAGTCGCCCGGAAAGCCGCCCTCGCGGTCGTGGCGCAACCAGTAGTCGGCGTCAAAGGGCGCGCACACGCGCTCGACCGCGTCGCGGATCTGCTGCTGTTGCTCGGTCCAGCCGAAATTCATGCGGCACCTCCGGCCGGGTTGGCGCGGCGCACGCGCTCGGGGTTCTCGCCGTAGGGGGGGCTGTAGATCACCAGCAGCTTCACCGGGTTGGCGCTGGTGACCTGGAACACATGCATCTCGTCTTGCGGAAAAAAGCAGGCGTCGCCCGGCCCCAGTTCGAACGACTGGCCGGCCACTTCGACGTGGGCCGTGCCTTCGAGCAGGTAGCAGGCCTGCTCCATGCCCGGGTGGGCGTGGGGCAGGGCGCCGCCGTCCGGGGCCAGGGTGCCCAGCACCACCTCCAGGTGGCGTGCGCCCACATTGTCGGGGCCGATCAGGCGCTGGTTGTGGGTGTGGGCGTGGTTGGCCGGCTGGTAGCTGGGCACGCTGCCGGCGCGCACGCAGTAGTCATATCGGGGGGCTTGAGACATGGTGTTCTTTCAAGGGGCAGAGCTCATTCGGGGCGGATGCCGGCCTGGCGGATCAACTGCCCCCAGTGCCGCAGTTGCTCGGCCACGTACTGGGCAAAGGCCTCGGGCGTGGCGCCCGGCCACACCTGAAAGCCGATCTGGGCCAGCTTGTCTTGCACATCGGTGTCGGCCAGCACGGCGTTGATGTCGCGGTTGAGCCGCTCCACCACCGGCGGCGGCAGGCCGGCGGGGCCGAAGACGCCGTTCCACGAGGTCAGGTCAAAGCCCGGCACCGTCTTGCCGATCGGGGGCACGCCGGGCAGCAGGCGCGAGGCCTCGGCCGTGGTGATGCCCAGGGTGCGCACCTTGTCGCTCTTGAGCATGCTCATGCCCGAGCCCAGGTCGGCCACGTACATCTGCACCTGGCCGCCCACCAGGTCGGTCATGGCCTGTGGGCTGGATTTGTAGGGCACGCCCACGATGTCCAGGCCGGCGATGCGCTTGAGGGTTTCACTGGCCACCAGCGAGGTGCTGTTGGGCGTGGCGTAGCTGAGCTGGCCGGGGCGGGCCTTGGCATAGGCGATGAACTCGCTCAAGGTGCGGGCCGGCACCGAAGGGTGGACCGCCAGGGCAAACGGCAGCTCGCCCACACCGGCCACGGGGGTGAAGTCCTTGATGGGGTCGTAGCGCAGTTGCGCAAACAGGCTGGGGTTGGCCGAGTGCGAGGTGTTGGTGGTCATGAACAGCGTGTAGCCGTCGGGCTTGGCCTTGGCCACGTACTGCGCACCCAATTGGGCGCTGGCGCCGGGGCGGTTGTCGATCAGCACCGGCTGGCGCAGGCGTTCGCCCAGCTTCTGTCCGATGGCGCGGGCCACCGAGTCGGTGCCGCTGCCGGCCGCAAAGGGCACGACCAGGGTGATGGGGCCGTTGGGGTAGCTGCCTGGCGCAGTGCCCGGTGCGGTGGCGGGTGAGGGCAGGCCCTGGGCCCGGGCGGCCAGCGGGGCGCCCAGGGCCAGGGCCAGCAGTGCCGTGCAGGCATGCAAGCGGTTCATGGTGTTGTCTCCAAGGGGTGGCGCCCGGTCTGTGCCGGCTGCCGGAGGCCCATCTTGGAGTGCACTGGCGCCCAGGTCCAATTCAAAAAAGCGCGTCGGCGATTGCTTTTGTGAATCGCGGCCCCGGGGCCGGAGCCTGACCCGGCGCTGGGGCCGGGTTGGGTGGCCCGCCCGGTGCGGGGCCAGGACTGGGTGGGCGGCTCAGCTCAGCGGCTGGCGGCAATCGCCTCGCGCACCGAGGTCAGCTGGCGGCGCGACACCGACAGGCGCTCATCGAGGCCTTGCAGACGCACGGCCCAGCCATCGCCTTCTTCGCTGTCGTAGTGCTTCTCAAGCGCGCGCACCGCCTGGCGGGCCACCAGCGCATTGCGGTGGATGCGCATGAAACGGTTGGGGTAGCGGGTTTCGAGGTCGCTCAGCGAGCCATCGAGGATGTAGCTGCGCACGGCCGTGCGCACGGTCACGTACTTGAGCTCGGCCTTGAAGTACAGCACCTCGGCCAGGGGGACCCGCTCGGTGCGGCCGCGGTCCTGGATGATCAGGTGCTCGGAGGGGTTGTTGTCGGGCTGCGGCTGGCTGCGCTGGGTCTGCAGGCGGCGCTCTGCCTTCTGCAGGGCCTCGCTCAGGCGGTCGGCGCGCACGGGCTTGGTGAGGTAGTCGACCGCATCGAGGTCGAAGGCCTGCACCGCATGCTCGGCATAGGCCGTGATGAAGATCACCACCGGCGGGCGCCTCAGGGTGCGCAGGTGGTTGGCCAGGCCCAGGCCGTCGGTGCCGGGCATGTGGATGTCCAGCAGGACCACATCGATGGGCTCGCGATCGAGCACCGACATGGCTGTGACGGCGTTGGTGGCCTCTTGGACCGTGAAGGGGTGAGCTGCGTGCAGGTCGCTCAGCAGCGTTCGCAGACGGGAGCGTGCCAATGCTTCGTCGTCAACGATCAGAAGGTGAAGCTCCATGGTGCTTTCAAGACGTTGATTGAATCCATGCGGCAAGGTTGTCTCCATGCCTCGACTCACGTCGGAAACGTGATTCGGACATGGTAGCGGTCGTCCCTCACGCCAGCACTGAACTCAATTTCGACGTCGTGCAACAAACGCAAGCGGTCGCTTACATTGGCGAGCGCTATCCCGTGACCAGCTGTTTGAGCGGTCGTTTTTTGAGCTTCCGGTGGTAGTGAATTAATGATATCCAGGCGCACACGAGTCCCCTGATTGCGGGTTCGCACGATCAGCTCGCCGCCCACCGCACTGGGCTCCACGCCGTGCTTGATGGCGTTTTCCACCAGGGGCTGCAGCAGCAGGGGCGGCAGGCGGGCCTGACCGGCCTCAGGGTCGAGCTCCCAGTGCACGCGCAGGCGCTCGCCAAAGCGCACCTGCTCGATGGCCAGGTAGCGCTGGGCCAGGGCCACCTCCTCGTCCAGGGTGGCGGTCTCGCCGTGCTCGATCAGGGCGGCGCGGAACAGGTCGCTCAGGTCTTCCAGCAGGGTTTCGGCGCGGGCCGGCTCGGCGCGCACCAGCGCGATGGCGCTGTTCAGGGTGTTGAACAGAAAGTGCGGCCGGATGCGCGACTGCAACTCGGCCAGGCGCGCCGTGGTGGCCGCCGGGGTGCGGGCGCGGGCGCGCCACACCAGGCTGGCCACCAGCAGCCCGGCCAGCAGGGCGCCGGTGCAGGCGCTGGCCAGCCAGGGCGAACGTTCGGTGAAGCCGGTCAGGGCCAGCAGGCCGCAGCCATACAGGCCGGTGAGCGCGCCCAGCAGGCTGCCCACCCCGTACTGGGCGGGGGCAGGCAGGCGCGCCAGCGTGTGCTTGAGCAGGCAGGCCACCACCAGCCAGGCCAGGGTGCCGGGCAGGGCGGCACAGGTGAGCACGCCCAGCAGCCCGACCCAGGCCATGAAGGTGTCGACCGCGTACAGCGCGGCCACGCCCATCACGGTTTCCACGAACAACACGGCGCGCAGAACCACCCCCACATGACAGGCATCGAACACCAGCGGAGCCGGTCTGGCCGACGGCTTGGAGGCGGTTTGCGGCGCGGTTGGACCGAAGGTCGATAAAATTTGCGAATCTTTCATGGCCTATCGCCTTTTCAGCGACCTCCTGGGCAGCGGCCCAGTGGCCCCCTCGACACGGATTATTGCTTTTCATGACCACCAGCTCCAACGCCAACCCGGGTGCTAACCCGGCTGCCAGCACCCCCCAAGCCGCCGTCAACCAGCTCGACAACAAGTCGGAAGGCTGGTCGGCGCTGTTCTCCGAGCCGATGAGCGATCTGGTCAAGCGCTACACCTCCAGCGTGTTCTTTGACAAGCGCCTTTGGCTGGCCGACATCACGGGCTCGCTGGCCCACGCCGACATGCTGGCCGCCCAGGGCATCATCGGGGCGGACGACCTGGCCGCCATCCAGCGCGGCATGGCCCAGATCCGCGCCGAGATCGAGGCCGGCACCTTCGACTGGAAGCTGGACCTGGAAGACGTTCACCTGAACATCGAGGCGCGCCTGACCCAGCTGGTGGGCGATGCCGGCAAGCGCCTGCACACCGGCCGCAGCCGCAACGACCAGGTGGCCACCGATGTGCGCCTTTGGTTGCGCGGTGAGATCGACTTGATCAGTGGTTTGCTGGTGGACCTGCAAAAGGCCTTGCTCGACATCGCTGCGCGCAATGTCGAGGTGATCCTGCCCGGCTTCACCCACCTGCAGGTGGCCCAGCCGGTGAGCTTCGGCCACCACATGCTGGCCTATGTGGAGATGTTCAGCCGCGATGCCGAGCGCATGGTCGATGTGCGCCGCCGCACCAACCGCCTGCCCCTGGGCGCCGCCGCCCTGGCCGGCACCAGTTACCCGCTGGACCGCGCCCGCGTGGCCGCCACCCTGGGCATGGACGGTGTGTGCCAGAACAGCCTGGACGCCGTGAGCGACCGCGATTTCGCGATCGAGTTCACTGCCGCCGCCTCGCTGGCCATGGTGCACATCAGCCGCCTGTCCGAAGAGCTGATCCTGTGGATGAGCCAGAACTTCGGCTTCATCCAGATCGCCGACCGTTTCACCACGGGCAGCTCGATCATGCCGCAGAAGAAGAACCCCGACGTGCCCGAGCTGGCCCGGGGCAAGACCGGCCGCGTGGTGGGCCACCTGATGGGCCTGATCACCCTCATGAAGGGCCAGCCCCTGGCCTACAACAAGGACAACCAGGAAGACAAGGAGCCGCTGTTCGACACGGTGGACACCTTGAAGGACACGCTGCGCATCTTCGCCGAGATGGTCGAAGGCATCACCGTGCGCCCGCAGGCCATGGAAGACGCGGCCAAGCGCGGTTACGCCACCGCCACCGACCTGGCCGACTACCTGGTCAAGAAGGGCCTGCCCTTCCGCGATGCCCACGAGACGGTGGCCCATGCCGTCAAGGCCGCCATCTCGCACAACGTGGACCTGTCCGAGCTGCCGCTGGCCGTGCTGCAGCAGTTCAACCCCAGCATCGACAAGGACGTGTACGAGGTGCTCAGCCTGCGCGGCTCGCTGAACGCCCGCAGCACCCTGGGTGGCACGGCCCCCGACCAGGTGCGCGCCCAGATCGAGCGCCACCGCACCCGCCTGGCCTGAGAACGTCAACACGTTCTGAGCGGGCAGGGGCGGGCTTCAGCCTGCTCTAAGCCTGCCCGGCTAGGCTGTGTCGGTCCCTGTGAACGGAGTGCTGCGCGATGCGTTTGCTGCTGGTGGAAGACGACCCCATGATCGGCCAGGCCGTGCTCGATGTGCTGCGCGCCGAGCACTACGCGGTTGATTGGGTGCGCGATGGCGAGATGGCCGACACGGCCCTGCGCAGCGCCACCTATGACCTGATGCTGCTCGACCTGGGCCTGCCGCGCCGCGACGGGCTGCAGGTGCTGCGGGATCTGCGCGCGCGGCGCAGCACTCTGCCGGTGCTGGTGGCCACCGCACGCGATGCGGTCAGCGACCGCGTGGCCGGGCTGGATGCCGGCGCCGACGATTACGTGGTCAAGCCCTTTGACACCGACGAGCTGCTGGCCCGCGTGCGGGCCCTGCTGCGGCGCCAGGCCGGGCAGGCCGGCCCGGTGTTCGAACAGCATGGCGTCAGCCTCAACCCCGCCACCCACGAAGCCCGCCTCAACGGCCAGCCCGTGACGCTGTCAGCCCGCGAATGGGCGGTGCTGGAGCCCCTGATCTCACGCCCCGGGGTGATTTTTTCGCGGGCTCAACTCGAAGAAAAGCTCTTCAGCTGGAAGGAAGACATCAGCAGCAATGCGGTCGAGGTCTACATCCATGGCGTGCGCAAGAAGCTGGGGGCTGGCCTGATCCAGACCGTGCGCGGCCTGGGTTACTTGGTGCCGCGCGAGTGATGCGGCGAATGATGTGGCGTTTTTGGGCCCCGGCCCGGCATTCGCTGCGGGCGCGCCTGCAGGCGCTGGTGCTGGGCACCATCTTGCTGGCCTGCGCGGTGTTGGCCGCCACCGCCTACCGCAACGCCTTGTTCGAGGCCGATGCCCTGTTCGACGAGCACCTGCGCCAGATGGCCCAGGCGGTGCAGCAGGGCGTGCCGCTGGGCTGGATCAACCCCGAAGAGGCCAGCGAAGACGCCGGCATCGAGGTACAGATCTGGGGGGCTGACGGCTTTCCGCTGTTCCGCTCACCGCGCTCGGTGCTGCCGGGCCGCGCCGTGCTGGGTTTTTCGGACCTCCAGAGCGGGGGCGTGCGCTACCGCGTCTACACCCTGCAGACCGCCTTGCAGACGGTGCAGATCGCGCAGGACATGAGCGCGCGCGATGCGCGGGCCCGGGCCCTGGCCTTCCGGGCCGTGCTGCCGCTGCTGGGCATCACTCCCATGCTGATGCTGGTGGTGGGCTGGATCATCGGCCGGGCCCTGCGCCCGGTGCAGCGCATGCAGCGCCAGGTGGCCCGGCGCAGCGCCGACGACCTGTCGCCCCTGCCCGAGCAGGGCCTGCCCGACGAGGTGCGCCCGCTGGTGGGTGAGCTCAACGCGCTGTTCGCACGCGTGCAGAGCACGCTGCAGGCGCAGCGCCACTTTGTGGCCGATGCCGCACACGAACTGCGCTCCCCCCTGACGGCGCTGCGCCTGCAGATGCAGGCCCTGCAGCGCGCGGCCGACGAGCCGGCGCGTGAGCTGGCGGCCCAGCGCCTGCGCCAGGGCATCGAGCGGGCCATTGACCTGGTCGGGCAGTTGCTGTTGCTGGCGCGTCAGGAATCGGCCCCCGAGGCCCAGGCTCAGCCGGTCGATCTGCTGGCCCTGACCCGCGAGGTGATGGCCGATTGCCTGCCGCTGGCGGGCGCGCGCGGCCTGGATCTGGGCGTGGATCAGGCCGATGCGCTGAGCGTGCCGGGTCAGGCCGAGGCCTTGCGGGTGCTGCTGCGCAACTTGGTGGACAACGCCATCAAGTACACCCCGGGCCCAGGCACCATCGATGTCTCGCTGCTGCGCCAGGCGGATGGCACGGCGGCCTGGGTGGTCGAGGACAGCGGCCCCGGCATCCCACTGGCTGAGCGGGCCCGCGTGTTCGACCGCTTCAAGCGCGGCGAGGGGGTGGCCGAGGTGCCGGGCAGCGGCCTGGGCCTGGCCATCGTGGAGGCGGTGGCGCGCCAGCACGGCGCCCGGGTCAGCCTGGGCGACTCGGAACGCCTGGGCGGGCTCAAGGTGACGGTGGCCTTCGAGGCAAAAATCGGAGCCACGACCGGAGCCACGACCGCCTGAGCACTTTCTGACCGCGCTCAGTGCATCTTCAGGTGCGGCAGCAGGGCCGCCAGCAGGGCCTGCACCACGCCGGGCGGCAGGTCGTGGCCCATGCCTTCGATGGTGAGCAGCCTGGCCCCCGGAATGCGCCGGGCGGTGTCTTCGCCGCAGGCCACCGGCAGCAGGGGGTCTTGGCGACCGTGCACCACCAGGGTGGGCACTTGCAACTGCGCCAGGGCGGCGGCGCGCTGGGTGTCGGCCAGCACGGCGGCCAGTTGCCGCACCACGCCCTCGGGGTAGACGGCCCGGTGGATGCCGGCCAGCAGCCGTTTGCGCTGGTCTTCCAGGTCTTGCGGAAAGCACGGGCTGCGCAACAGGTGGAACAAGGCCTGCTGATGGGCCAGCAGGCTGGCGGTGTCGACGCCCGCAGGCTCGCGCAGCAGGGCGGCGCGCACGGCGCGCCCGGGGCCGGGCAGGTGGCGGGCCCCGCTGCTGCTCATCACGCTGCACAGGCTGCGCACCCGGGCGGGTTCCATCAAGGCCATGTGCTGGCCGATCATGCCGCCCAGGTCCACCCCCAGCACATGGGCGCTGGCGATGTCGAGTGCGTCCAGCAGCGACAGGGTGTCGCGGGCCATGTCCTGCAGCGAGTAGGGGGGGCGGATGGGCAGGCCCACCGCATGGCGCAGCCAGGCCCAGGGCAGGTTGGGCACGCCCAGCTCCGGATAGCGCTGCGACAGGCCCGCGTCGCGGTTGTCGAAGCGGATCACCCGGTAGCCCGCGGCCAGCAAGGTGTCGACCAGGCGCGAGGGCCAGGAGATCAGTTGCATGCCCAGGCCCATGATCAACAGCACCACCGGGGCCTTGGCGGGCCCCTGGTCACGGATTTCAAGGTCGATCAGGCGGGTCTGGAGTTTCATGTCATGCAGGGCGGGCGGTGGGGCTGGGTGGGGGATGTCCGGCAATCCGGCGCGAATGTACCGGCTGGACGTGGCGAAACGGCAGCCAGAAGGCCTTTCTGAAACCATTGATGACGGGGCTTACAACACCTGTTGCGCTTGCATCGATTGGCAGCAGTTTGGGCACAGGCGGTCGCCGCCGCTGGGGCGACGGGTTTAAGACAGCGCTAAGACTGGGCGGGCACATTGCTTTCATCGCAACACCGTTTTGGTCAGGAGTCTTCGATGAAAAACACCCTTCAATGGCCCGCATCCCGTCTGGTCATGGCCCTGTTGGCGGCGGGTGCCCTGGGGGGCGCCGGCGTGTCGGCTGTGCACCTGGGCCTGGCCCACGCCCAGACCCCACCGGCCCTGGTCGCAGCCGCCAGCCCCGCCGCCAGCGCCCCGGTCGGTGGTGTGCAGGCGCCCGATTTCTCGGCGATCACCGAGCGCTACGGTCCGGCCGTGGTCAACATCAGCGTGGTGGGCACCACCCGCGTGAGCAACGAGTCCAACGACGACGATGACGACGCCGACGCCGGTGCCCAAGAGATGCCGCCGGCCATCGCCGAGTTCTTCCGCCGCTTCGGCGGCCCCATGCCCGGCCAGCGCCAGGGGCCGCGGGCTCAGGAGACCCCCACCCGGGGCCAGGGCTCGGGTTTCATCGTCAGTGCAGACGGCGTGATCCTCACCAACGCCCACGTGGTCAAGGGCGCCAAGGAGGTCACGGTCAAGCTGACCGACCGGCGCGAACTGCGCGCCAAGGTGCTGGGCTCGGACCCGCGCACCGACGTGGCCGTGATCAAGGTCGAGGCCAAGAACCTGCCCGTGGTCAAGTTCGGCCGCATGGCTGACCTCAAGGTGGGTGAGTGGGTGCTGGCCATCGGCTCGCCCTTCGGCTTTGAGAACACCGTGACGGCCGGCGTGGTCAGCGCCAAGGGCCGCACCCTGCCGGACGACAGTGCGGTGCCCTTCATCCAGACCGATGTGGCCATCAACCCCGGCAACTCGGGTGGGCCGCTGTTCAATGGTCGCGGCGAGGTGGTGGGCATCAACTCGCAGATCTACAGCCGCACCGGGGGCTACCAGGGGGTGTCGTTTGCCATTCCCGTGGACGTGGCGATCCGCATCCGCGACCAGATCGTGGCCACCGGCAAGGTCGAGCATGCCCGCCTGGGCGTGGTGGTGCAGGAGGTCAACCAGACCCTGGCCGACTCCTTCAAGCTCGACCGGCCTGAAGGGGCGCTGGTGTCCAGCGTCGAGAAGGGCGGCCCGGCCGAGCGCGCCGGCCTGCAGCCCGGTGACGTGATCCGTCAGGTCAATGGCCAGCGCATCGTGTCCTCGGGCGACCTGCCCGCCCTGATCGCCCTGGCCTCGCCAGGCGACAAGATCAGCATCGACGTCTGGCGCAAGGGCAGTTCCGAGACGCTGCAGGCCCAGTTGGTCAAGGTGGGCGACAAGTCGGCCAAGGCCGAAGGCGACAAGCCCGCGGATCAGGGCAAGCTCGGTCTGGCCTTGCGGCCCCTGCAGCCGCAGGAGCGCGAGCAGATCGGCGCCGAAAGCGGCCTGCTGGTGCAGGACGCCCGGGGCGCCGCGGCCCGGGCCGGCGTGCAGCAGGGCGACGTGCTGCTGGCCGTCAACGGCACCAACGTGCGCTCGGTGGACCAGGTGCGCGAGGCGGTGGCCAAATCCGACAAGTCGGTGGCCTTGCTGATCCAGCGTGGTGATCAGCGCATCTTTGTGCCGATCCGACTGGGTTGACCCGCGAGGGGGCTGTGCGCCCCAGGCCTTGAACATAAGCCCCCGCATTGCGGGGGCTTGTCGCATTTTTCTCATACGATGCCATCCGGAGCCCGCCTGGTGAACACTTTTGTTCCCCCAGAGCCGGTTGAGGAGGTGCGTATGAACAAGAATGTCCCGTTCCAGAAGGCCCTGCGACGCTGGCGAGTTGGCCTGTGGGCCAGCATCGGCCTGTTCGCCACCGCCGCCCAGGCGCTGCAGATCAGCACCTTGTCGCCCCAGGGCGAGGTGGCCCAGGTGCGCCAGGTGCTGGCGCGTTTTGACGAGCCTGCCGTCACCTTTGGCGACCCGGCTGCCCCCGCCCCGCTGAGCCTGGTGTGTGACGACGCCAGCGCCAGCCGGGGCAGTGGCCGCTGGCTCAGCGACCGTGAGTGGGCCTTTGATTTCGAGCGTGACCTGCCGCCCGGCGTGGCCTGCGAGCTGCAGGCCCGCACGGGCTTCACCTCGCCCAAGGGCGTGGCCCTGAGCGGGCGCAACCGTTTCCGCTTCAACACCGGCGGGCCCTTTGTTCAGAACATCCGGCCCGGGCATTACGCGCCCATCGATGAGGGGCAGTTCTTCGTGCTGCAGTTCAACGGCCCAGCCACGGCGACCAGTGTGCAGGCCCGGGTGGCCTGCGAGCTGCAGGGCCTGGGCGAGCGCATGCCCGTGAAGCCGCTGGAGCCCGCAGATCGCACGGCCTTGCTGCAGGCCCTGGGCCTGGGCAAGGCCGCCGCCGCCGAGCCCCTGCGCTACCACACGGTGCGCTGCCCGCGCCAGTTGGCGCCGGGCTCGGAGCTGGACCTGGTGGTGGGCAAAGGGGTGGCCACCCCGAGCGGTGTGCTCAGCAACCAGGACAAGCGCTGGCGCTACCAGGTGCGCGAAGCCTTTGCCGCCAGTTTCAGCTGCGAGCGCGAAAACGCCCAGGCCGCCTGCCTGCCGATCCGGCCCATGACGCTGCACTTCAACGCCGCGGTGCCGCGGCGCCTGGCCGAAGGCGTGCGCCTGCAGCACGACGGCGGCAGCCTGGCCCCCAGCCTGGACGCGGCCGACGAAGGCACGGAGGGCGCGGTGACCTCGCTCAGCTTCAAGGGGGTGTTTCCCGAGCGCAAGGCCTACCGCCTGACCCTGCCTTCGGGCTTTGCCGATGTGTCGGGCCGACCCCTGAGCAATGCCGCCACCTTTCCGCTGGCCGTGGCCACCGGGGCCATGCCACCACTGGCCAAGTTTGCCGCCGCCCCGTTTGGCGTGATCGAGCGCCTGGCCGAGCCGGGGGGCCCCGCCTTGCTGCCCGTCACGCTGCGCCAGGTCGAGCCGGCCCTGCAGGTGAAGGGCCTGAGCCCCGGCCAGGTGCGCGACCTGCAGCCCAAAGACGACGCCGACATCATCGCCTGGTACCGCAAGGTGCAGGCCTATGACGCCTTCTGGGTGCCGCGCAGCCGGGCCGCCCGCGACGTGAAGGGCCCGCTGCCCAGAGAGGTGCTGCCCGACACCCGGGGCCTGGTCGAATCGCGCATGCTGTCGCTGATCGACGGCCTGCCGGGCGTGAAGGCCCTGGACCTGCCCAAGACCGACAGCCCCGATCCACGCCCCTTCGAGGTGGTGGGCATTCCGCTGAGCCCGGGCTTCCACGTGGTCGAGATCCAGTCGCGTCGCCTGGGCGAAAAACTGCTGGCCGAAGGCTACGGGCCCGGGCGCAGCATGGTGGTGCGCACCTCGGCCCTGGTCACCAACCTGGGGGTGCATTTCAAGCTCGGCCGTGAGAACGCCCAGGCCTGGGTCACCACCCTGGACAAGGGCACGGTGGTGGCCGGTGCCCTGGTGCGCGTGTCGGACTGCGCGGGCCGCGAGTTGGCCCAGGGCCGCACCAATGCCCAGGGCCTGGTCGAATTTGGCAATCTGGCACCCAACCCGCCGGCCTGCCCGCAAAGCGGTGCCCGGCCTCGGGCCGGCGAAGACGCCGACGATGCCGACTATCGCCAAGCCTATTTCGTCAGCGCCCGCGCCAAGGGCCCCGATGGGGTGGAAGACCTGGCCTTCACCTGGAGCGACTGGAACCGCGGCATCGAATCCTGGCGCTTCAATGTGCCCACCAGCCAGGAGGCCCGCCCCGATGTGCGGGCCCACACCGTGTTCGACCGCATGCTGCTGCGCGCCGGCGAGACCGTGGCCATGAAGCACTTCCTGCGCACCGAAACCCGCCAGGGCCTGGGCCTGCCGCCCAAGGGCCCGGCCACCGTGCTCATCACCCACGAGGGCAGTGGCCAGCAGTTCAGCCTGCCCTTGCGCTGGCGCCAGACCGCCAGCGGCGGCTTCAGCGCCGAGAGCGAGTTCGCCATCCCGCCCGCGGCCAAGCTGGGCGTCTACAACGTGAGCCTGGACGGCCGGCAAAGCGGGCTGTTCCGGGTGGAAGAGTTCCGGCTGCCGGTGTTGCAGGGCCAGATCGGTCCGGTGGGCAAGGGCCCCCTGGTCCACCTGAGCAGCCTGCCGACCCAGGTGCAGGTCAGCTACGTGTCGGGCGGGCCAGCGGCCCAGTTGCCGGTGCGGGTGTCGGCCCTGGTGCGCCCGCACACCACCGCCTTTGCCGATCACGACGATTTCAGCTTCAACCCGCCCCGTGGGCCGCAGGCGGCGAGCGAGCAGGCCGACGAAGAGCAACCCCAGGCCGCGCAGGACCAGCGGGTGGTGGCCGACAAGCTGCCGCTGCTGCTGGACCGCCAGGGCAGCGGGCGGCTGACCCTGCCCGAGCTGCCCCAGTCGCGCCAGCCCCAGGACCTGTTGCTGGAGGCGCGCTACGCCGACCCCAATGGCGAGGTGCAGACCCTGCGCAGCCAGCAGGTGCTGTGGCCGGCGGCGGTGGTGCCGGGCCTCAAGACCGAGGGTTGGGTGGCCAGTGGCCAGACCCTGCGCTTCCAGGCCCTGGCGCTGAGCACGGACGGCCGGGCTCAGGCCGATGTGCCGCTGGAGGTGCGCGCCGTGGCCCGCCGCACCACCACCAGCCGCAAGCGCATGGTGGGCGGCTTTTATGCCTACGACAACCAGAGCAGTCGCCAGGAGCTGGGCACCGTGTGCAGCGGGCGCAGCGACAGCCGCGGCCTGCTGCTGTGCGAGACCACGCTGCGCGAAGCCGGCGAGGTCGAGCTGGTGGTGACCGCCAAGGACGCTCAGGGCCATGAGGCCCAGGCCGCCGGCACGGTGTGGATCACGCGCCAGGGTGAGCTGTGGTTTGGCGGTGACAACCACGACCGCATCGATGTGCTGCCCGAAAAGAAGAGCTACCAGCCCGGTGAAACCGCCCGGCTGCAGGTGCGCATGCCCTTCCGCTACGCCACGGCCCTGGTGTCGGTCGAGCGCGAGGGGGTGTTGCACTCCGAGGTGGTGCAGCTCAACGGGCAGGACCCCACGGTGCAGCTCAAGGTGCAGCCCGGCTGGGGCCCCAATGTGTATGTCAGCGTGCTGGCGCTGCGCGGGCGCCTGCGCGAGGTGCCCTGGTACAGCTTGTTCACCTGGGGCTACAAGGCCCCACGCGAGTGGTGGACCGCGTTCTGGTTCGAGGGGCGCGAGTACGTGGCCCCCTCGGCCCTGGTCGACCTCAGCAAGCCCGCCTTCCGCCTGGGCCTGGCCGAGCTGCGGGTGGGCACGGCAGCGCACCGCATCGAGGTGAAGGTGAGCACCGACAAGCCCGGCTACGGGGTGCGGGGCCAGGCGCAGGTGACGCTGCAGGCCCGGTTGCCCGACGGCCGTCCTGCCGCCAATGCCGAAGTGGCCGTGGCCGTGGTCGACCAGGCCTTGCTGGAGCTGATGCCCAACACCAGTTGGAATGTGCTGGACGCCATGCTGCAACGCCGCGCCTGGGGCGTGGAGACCTCGACCGCCCAGATGGAGATCGTGGGGCGGCGCCACTACGGCCGCAAGGCCGTGCCTGCGGGCGGCGGCGGGGGCCGCAGCAACACCCGTGAGCTGCTGGACACCCTGCTGCTGTGGCAGCCGCGGGTGCAGCTCGATGCCCAGGGCCAGGCCACGCTCAAGGTGCCTCTGAACGACGCCATCACCACCTTCCAGGTGGTGGCGGTGGCCGACGTGGGGGCCGGCCTGTTCGGCACCGGGCAGGCCGCGATCCGCGTCACGCAGGACCTGCAGATCATCAGCGGCCTGCCGCCGCTGGTGCGCGAGGACGACCAGTACCGCGCCCAGTTCACCTTGCGCAACACCACCGCCAAGCCCATGAAGGTGCAGGTCAGCGCGCGTGCCACGCTGCTGGCCCCGCCGCCGCAGACGCTGGACATCCCGCCCGGCGAGGCGCGCGAAGTGGCCTGGACGGTGACCGCACCCGCCCAACTGGGCCAGACCCGCGCCCAGGCCCTGCTGTGGGAGGTCGAGGCCAAAGACAGCCTGAGCGGCGCCCGCGACGCCCTGAAGGCCAGCCAGCGCCTGATCCCGCTCACACCGCTGACGGTGCGCCAGGCCACCCTGGTGCAGCTCGACGGGCCCTTCAGCCTCGATGTGGCCGCCCCGGCGGGGGCCTTGCCCGGTCGCGGCGGCCTGAAGCTGGCCCTGCAGCCGCGCCTGGCCGATGGCCTGCCCGGTGTGCGCGACTGGTTTGCCAACTACCCCTTTGCCTGCCTGGAGCAGAAGACCAGCAAGGCCGTGGGCCTGCGCGATGCCCGCCTGTGGCAGACCGTGCTGGCCCAGATGCCCACCTACCTCGACAGCGACGGCCTGGCCAGCTACTTTCCGCCGCGCGATGGCGACGCCCAGCGGGGCAGCGATGTGCTGAGCGCCTACCTGCTGGCCGCCACCGACGAGGCCGCCGGCCTGAACCCGGCCTTCGCCTTGCCCGATGCGCTGCGCGACCCCCTGGCGCGCGGCCTGACGGCCTTTGTCGAAGGGCGCATCAGCCGTGACTTCTGGAGCCCGCGCAAGGACCTGGACATGCGCAAGATCGCGGCCATCGAGGCCTTGTCGCGCTACGGCCTGGCCCCGGCGCGCCTGCTGGGCAGCGTGAGCGTGGCGCCCAACCAGTGGCCCACCCACACCGTGATCGACTGGTTCAACATCCTGCGCCGCGTGAAGGACGTGCCGCAGCGAGAGCAGCGCCTGGCCGAGGCCAGCCAGGTCTTGCGGGCGCGCCTGTCCTACCAGGGCAGCAAGCTGGTGTTCAGCACCGAGGCCGACGACGCCTGGTGGTGGATGATGCAGAACGGCGACGTGAATGCCGCCCGGCTGTTGCTGGCCGTGCAGGACGACCCGGCCTGGAAGGACGATCTGGGCCGCCTGGCCGCCGGTTTCATCGGCCGCCAGCAAAACGGGGCCTGGCACACCACCACGGCCAATCTGTGGGGCGGTCTGGCGCTGGAGAAGTTCTCGGCCCGCTTCGAGGCCACACCGGTCACCGGCAGCACCCGGGCCAGCCTGGGCGCCGTCAGTGGCAGTGTGGACTGGGCCCGGGTCGAGCGGGCCAAGCCTGCCGACAGCCAGGGTGTGGCCCATCAGACCACCTGGTTTGGCGCGCCTGCGGCGCCGGGCGGCTGGCGCAACAACACGCTGAACCTGCCCTGGCCGGCCGAGGGGGCCAAGGCCCCCCTGGTGCTCAGCCAGACGGGCAGCGGCAAGCCCTGGCTCACGCTGCAGGCGCTGGCTGCGGTGCCGCTCCAGGCCCCGGTCAACGCCGGCTACCAGATCCGCAAGACCGTCACGGCGCTGGAGCAGGCCGTCAAGGGCCGCTACAGCCGGGGCGATGTGCTGCGCGTCAGCCTGGAGGTGAATGCCAGCGCCGACATGAGCTGGGTGGTGCTGAGCGACCCGGTGCCGGCCGGGGCCACCGTGCTGGGCAGCGGCCTGGGGCGTGATTCAGAGATCGCCACCCAGGGCGAGCGGCGGCAAGGCAATGCCTGGCCGGCCTTTGAAGAGCGCAGCTTCGAGGCCTTCCGCAGCTACTACGAGTACTTGCCCAAGGGCACGATCAAGCTCGAGTACACGCTGCGCCTGAACAACGTGGGCCGCTTCGCCCTGCCGCCCAGCCGGGTGGAGGCGATGTACGCCCCCGAGATGTTTGGCGAAGCCCCGAACGAGGTGGTGAAGGTGGACGCCGCCCCATGACACGACCCATGACCCGCACCGTGAGCGCTCGGCTGCGCTGGGCGTCGTCGGCCCTGGCCGGGCTGATGCTCCAGCTGGCGGCGCCTGCGGTGCAGGCCTTGCCCAGCTTTGAAGAGGTGCGCCGCGAGCACCGCCCCAGCGATACCCAGGTGCTGGACCGCGACGGCGAGTGGTTGCAGACCGTGCGCACCGACCCTGCCGTGCGCCGGGGCCCCTGGGTGGCGCTGGAAGACGTGTCGCCCGCCCTGCGCACGGCCTTGTTGCTCAGCGAGGACAAGCGCTTTTACGAGCACAGCGGGGTGGACTGGCCGGCGGTATCGGCGGCGGCCTGGGGCCAGCTGTGGCATGGCCGCACCCGGGGCGCGTCCACCGTGACCATGCAGCTGGCCGGCCTGCTCGACGGCGATTGGCGTCAGCGCAGCGGCGGGCGCAACGTGGTGCAGAAGCTGGGCCAGACGGTGGCGGCCCAGGTGCTGGAGCGGCGCTGGCGCAAGGATCAAATCCTCGAGGCCTACCTGAACCTGTTGCCGTTTCGCGGTGAACTGGTGGGCATCGACGCGCTGTCGCGCACCCTGTTCGGCAAGGCGGCGCAGGGCCTGGACCTGCGCGAGGCGGCCATCGCCACCGCCCTGGTGCGGGCCCCCAATGCGCCCGAGGCCCAGGTGGCGCGCCGCGCCTGCGGGGTGTTGGGGGCGGTGCAGGCCCAGACCCAGACCCAGCCCCCGTTCGACAAGCCGACCCAGCCGACCCAGCCGGATTGCGAGGCCCTGGATTTGCTGGTGGCCGGGGCCTTGCAGCGCCGCTCCCTGGAGGGCAGCAGCGGCGTGGCCCCGCACTGGGCGCGCCAGGTGCTCAAACGCCTGCCCGAGGGCGGGCGCGGGCTGGCCAGCGTGCGCAGCACCGTGCGGGCCCCCTTGCAGCGCTTTGCGGTGCAGACCCTGCAACGCCACCTGAACGAGCTGGCCGGGCGCCATGTGGAAGACGGCGCCCTGGTGGTGCTGGACAACGCCAGTGGCGAGGTGCTGGCCTGGGTGGGCTCGTCGGGGCCCCTGAGCCGGGCCCGTGAGGTGGATGGCGTGCTGGCGCGGCGCCAGGTGGGCTCGACCCTGAAGCCCTTTTTGTACGCGCAAGCCCTGGCCGAACGGCGCCTGACCGCCGCCTCGCTGCTCGACGATTCGCCGGCCCACATCCCCACGCCGGGCGGCTTGTACATCCCGCAGAACTACGACCACCACTTCAAGGGCTGGGTCTCGGCGCGTGGCGCGCTGGCCTCGTCGCTCAATGTGCCGGCGGTGCGTGTGCTGGCCCTGGTGTCGCCCGATGCCCTGCACCGCCAACTGCGCGCCGCAGGCCTGCCGCTGCGCGAAAGCGGCGATTACTACGGCTACAGCCTGGCCCTGGGCAGCCCCGAGCTGCCCTTGCTGGACCTGAGCAATGCCTACCGCACCCTGGCCAATGCCGGCCAGGCCAGCGAGTGGGCGCCCCCGCTGTTGCCCGGGCCGGGCGCGGCGCCCAGCCCCAGGCCTTGGCGCCGCGCCCTGGACCCTGCGGCCGCCTGGCTGGTGGGCGACATCCTGAGCGACCCCAACGCCCGGGCCCGCACCTTTGGCACCGACAGCGTGCTGGCCACCCGTTTCTGGAGCGCGGTGAAGACCGGCACCAGCAAGGACATGCGCGACAACTGGGCCGTGGGCTGGTCACAGCGCTACACCGTGGGGGTGTGGGTGGGCAACGCCAGCGGCAAGCCCATGCACGATGTCAGTGGCACCACCGGCGCCGCGCCCGTGTGGGCGGAACTGATGAACTTCCTGCACGCCCGCCAGCCCAGCCTGCAGGCCCCGCCGCCACCAGGGCTGGTGCAGGTGGAGGTGCGCTTTGCCCAGGCCCCGGCCGGCGCGGGCGATGAGGGGGGCCGGGGGGGGCTTGTCGGCCTGGCTGGAGGCACCGCGGCGCGAGTGGTTTCTGGCCGGCACCGAGCAGGCCGTGTTCGAGGCGCGCGCGCCTTCGGTGGTGGCGCTGCCCGGCGCGAACGCTGGCGCCACGGCCAGGCGACGTGGCAGCCCCGCGGGGGCGGCCCGTGTTCTGGAGGCCCGCATTGCCGAGCCGGCCCCAGGCACCATCGTGGCCCTGGACCCGGACATTCCGCCGGCCCATCAAAGACTGAATTTCCGCGCCACGGCGGTGGCACCCCCGGACAGCGCTGAAACCGGGCTGCGCTGGCGCCTGGACGGCCTGGAGGTGGGGCGCGGCCCCGTCTGGCCCTGGATGCCCTGGCCGGGGCGGCACCGCATGCAGCTCACCAATGCCCAGGGCCGGGTGCTCGATGAGATCCGGCTGGAGGTGCGGGGTGCCGGGCTGCGGTCGCGCACCGCGGCGGCGCAGGCCCTGCGGCCTTGATTTCAGCGGCCGCGCTGGCGCTGGCGGCGGGCGCCAAGCAGCAACAAACCGATCAGTGCGCCCAAGCCCGTGGTGCCCAGGGTCGGCACGGGGGTCAGCGGGTCGGCCGGCGAGGGTGGGGCGTTGAGCAGGGCCAAAGGCGTGACGATGCGCGCCGTGGCGCCGTTCAACTCGAAGCTGAGCGCGGGGTTCAGACCGAGCTCGCCAGCCCCCAGTCCGGCCGTGCCCTGGCAGGTGGCTTGGCCATCGTTGCCGACCTGGCACAGGCCCTGGGCGAGCGTGGCCACGCTGCCTGCAGGCACATCGCTGCAGTGGATGATGACCGGGGTGCCGCTGCGCGCCGGCAAAGCCCCGCGCCGAGCTGGCGCTGCATTGGGGGGCCGTGAAGCGGGCACTCACGGTGCAATCGCTGCTCAGCAGCGCTGTGCTGACCGTGCCCGGTTCGCTGAGGCCCAGCGGACTGCAGCGGTCCGTCGGGGCCCGCCACGATTTCTTGGAGCAGGGTGTCGGGGCCCAGCGGGTAGCGCGTGAGCCCGGTGATCTGGGCCGCGACGCAGCTTGAAAACAGGCACAGCAGCCAGAGCAGACGATGGGCAGCGCCATGCCTCGGTGGGCGGGCACTGGCGTGGGGGCGAGGGTTGTGGGGGGTGGGGCAAGCCGCCGCAGACCTCAAGGCGGAGTTGCGCTGAGGATGGGGCATGGTGGTGGCGTGGAGCGATCGGATAAAGTGATATTTATTATCAAATTAATGATAAAAAAAGAAACAAATCAGATTCAAATCCGCTCACATGTAAGTTTTCTTGCTGTCCCTGCCGCTTGCCAGGCCTTGGGAACCGGCGGCCATGCCATTCAAATCGCCTACTATCAGCGCCTCACAAAAAAACGACGCATTGCACACATGGATCGATTTCAGAGCATGGCTGTCTTTGTTGCCACGGTGGAGACCGGCAGCATGGCGGCCGCTGCACGAGCCCTTGAGCTCCAGCCGGCCTTGATCGGCCAACAGATCCAGTCCTTGGAAGAACAACTGGGCACGCCCCTGTTCGAGCGCCACGGCCGTTGGCAGCGCCTGACCGCGGCGGGGGCTGCCTACCACCAGCAATGCCGCAGCATCCTTGAAATGGTGCGGGGGGCCGAAACGGGCCTCCAGGCCACGGCCCAGCAGGCCAGCGGGTCTGTGCGCGTTCACGCGCCGGTGCTGTTCGGTACCCGCGACCTGGCGCCGGCCCTGGCCGCCTTCCTGCAGGCCTACCCGAAGGTTCAACTGTCGCTGGTCTTGGACGATCGTGCCGCCAATCCGGTGGACGACGACTTCGATCTGGTCTTTCACCGCGGCGAGCCCCTGGACCACCCCGGTATCGAATGCTTACCCCTGTGTGAGGAGGCACTCACCATGGTGGCCTCTGCGGCCTACCTGGAGCGTCAGGGGAGCCCGCAGCGCGCCGAGGAGTTGGTGCGCCACCAGTGCCTGGGTTTCATGGCACCCGACGAGCTCAATGAAGACGAGCGGGACGACGGAGCCTGGTCTGAGGAGGCTGACTGGGGGGCGGATCACGAGGACGAGGACTGGGAAGGCCCCTGTGGCGGGCATGACGAGTGCTTCGGGGTCGAGGATGACGCCGATGCCGAGGCACCGTTGGCGCCGCGCGTGGTGGTTCAGGCCAACAATGCGCTGGCCTTGCATGCGCTGGCCTTGCACGGGGCCGGCATTGCGGTGCTGCCTCGGGCGTTGGTGGCCGATGACCTGGCGGCCGGCCGTTTGGTGGCGCTGCTGCCCGGCCTGAGCCTGGGGGTGGAGCCGCTGGGCCTGCTGCTGCGCAGTGACGAGGCCGAATCGCCCGCCCTGGCCGCGCTGGTGGATTGGGCGCTGGAGCGTTTCAGGCCCCAGACCGCAGCTGCAACGCTTGCTGCTCCCTCTGTTCCCTCTGCTCCCGAGGCTCCTGCTGTGGCAGCCCCGGCCGAGCCCGAGCCGGTGGCCCCGTCCCAGGTCACGGCCGACGAACCGGCCTGCGGGCCGGTCTGCCAGTGCCAACACGCTGACGTGCTGGTCTGAGGTTCTGCCTCAGGCCGTGGCCGGGACCGGCGCCTTGGCGCCGCGCGCGCGCAGGGTCAGCATCAGCAGCACCCCCGAGGCCAGCCAGCTCAGGACCACGAAATACAGGCTCTGGGTCATGCCCCCGGATTGGGCGTTGAGGTAAGCCATCACGCTGGGGCTGGCGGCCGGGCCCAGGTTGCCCAGGCTGCTGATCAGCGCAATGCCGCCGGCGGCCACCGATTTGGGCAGGTACTCGGTCACGCTGGTGAAGAACAGCGGCGTGGCACCGGCAATGCCGATGTAGCTGACGGCCATCACCGACACCTTGAGCAGGGCCGAGCCCTCGACCAGGGTGCTCAGCCCCACGCCCAGCATGGCCAGGGCAATGCAGAAGGCGTAGTGCCAGCGCCGCTCGCCATGGCGGTCGCTGTGGCCGCCGATCACGATCATGCCCACCAGGCCCAGCAGATTGGGCAGGCCGGTGTACCAGCCGATCTCGACCAGGTCTTGCACGCCCCAGGAGCGGATCAGCGACGGCGCCATGAAGGTCAGGCCCATGGTGCTGGCCAGCAGGCAGGCGTAGGCCAGTGACAGCAGGTAGATGCGCGGGTCGGCCAGCATGTGGCGCAGCGAGCCGTGGGCGGCACTGCCCACGGTGCTGGGCGAGCGGGCCATGGCTTCGCGCACGCAGCGCTTTTCGGCCTCGTTGAGCCAGGGCGCCTGCTCAGGGCTGTCGCGCAGCACCACAAAGGCCACCACCCCGAGCACGGCGGCGGGCAGGCCTTCGATCAGGAACAGCCATTGCCAGCCGGCCAGCCCCCCGTAGCCGTTGAAGTATTTCATGATGGCGCCGCTCAAGGGGCCGGCACTGAGGGCGGCCAGCGTGGTGGCGCACATGAAGATGGCGATCATGCGGGCGCGGCGATCGGCCGGGTACCAGTAGGTGAGGTACAGGATGATGCCGGGGAAGAAGCCGGCCTCGAACGCTCCCAGCAGAAAGCGCGCCACATAGAACTGCGTCGGCGTGCTGACAAAAGCCATGGCCGCTGCCACCAGGCCCCAGCACAGCATGATGCGCAACAGGGTCTTGCGGGCGCCGATCTTTTCGAGCATCAGGTTGCTGGGCACCTCGAACAACAGGTAGCCGATGAAGAAGATGCCGGCGCCCAGGCCGTACACCGCATCGCTGAAGTCGAGTGTCTGTCGCATCTGCAACTGGGCGTAGCCGATGTTGATGCGGTCGAGGTAGGCCACGGCATAGCAGATCAGCAGCAGCGGCATGAGGCGCCAGTTGATTTTGCGGAACACCGCCTGGGTGAAGGCCGCCGAGGCGGCTGATGGCTCCGGGGCAGCGGCGGCGCCAGTCCGGGGCGCCTGGGTGGGGGCAGGGGTCATGCTTGTCTCCTTGTTGTGATGTCTTGGGGGGGCTGGCCTGAGCCCCAACGGTGGGGACTCGGGGCTGAGCGTCGCCAAGCATCACGGGAGCGGTGCAGACGGGTCTGTAAGTGTTTGCAAGCCGCTGTCGCGGGCTTGTCAGGCGCCATTCGGCGCCTGGTGGCACAGGTTTGGATGGTCGGTTGTTAACGTTGGTCAGGCGGTATCCATCTGGCCGTTCGGTCGGCCATTGGCGCCACCGGAGGCGCTGATGGCCGTTGGCGCCAGCGGGCCCGAGCGGCTCGTCGTCAGACGGCCGGTGTCGTCTCCTGGCGCCGGGTGGCGATCAGCGAGTGCACCTCGGTGGCCGGCAGGCGAGGGCGCTGGGCCTCGGGTTCGGTCAGGGGGCTGACCTCGACCATCGAGGCCAGGCAGCGCCGGGTCAGCGCCTGGTAAGTGCGGGTGCCTTCGAGTTTCCAGGCGATCTCTTCGTCGCGCAACAGGCGCAAGGCCTTGGCCGGCACCCCCGCCATCAGGGTGCGCGGCGGCACCTTGGTGCCGGCCGGCACAAAGGCGCTGGCCGCCACGATGGCCTGCTCGCCCACCTCGGCCTCGTCCATCACCACCGCGTTCATGCCCACCAGGGCGTCGCGCCGCACCACGCAGCTGTGCAGCACCGCGCCGTGGCCGATGTGGCCGTTTTCCTCGACCACCGTGTCCTGGTTGGGGAAGCCATGCACCACGCAGGTGTCCTGCACATTGGCGCCGCGGTGCAGCACGATGCGCCCGAAGTCGCCGCGCAGCGCGGCACAGGGCCCGACATAGCAGTCGGGGCCCACGATCACGTCGCCGATCAGCACGGCCGTGGGGTGCACATAGGCACTGGGGTGGATGACGGGCACAACACCATCGATCGCGTAGCAGGGCATGAGTGGGTCTCCTTGGAATCTGGGCGGCCTGTCTGGATCCGGCCTAGGGTTTTCACTGGGGGCTTTGACTTGCGTCAGAAAGAGTCTCGATAGTATTATCGACCGACTGGACGGTTAAACATAGATTTGCGCCAGCGCAAAGACGGTCTGGGGCAGTTGCCGCCCCACGCCGCCTGAAGCACCTGACCCACTCAAGGAGACACGATGAGCGACGACCTGATCCAGACCCGCCAGAACGGCGCGGTCCGGACCCTGACGCTGAACCGCCCGCAGGCCCTGAACAGCTTCACCGGCGAGATGCACGCCCAGCTGCTGGCCGCCCTCGATGCCGTGGCCGCCGATGCCAGCGTGCGTTGCGTGGTGCTGACCGGGGCCGGGCGCGGCTTCTGCGCCGGGCAGGACCTGGCCGACCCCAGCGTGGCCCCTGACACCACGCCCGGTGCGGCACCGAAAGACCTGGGTCAGGTGATCGAACGCTTCTATCGCCCCCTGGTGCAGCGCCTGCGCAGCCTGCCGGTGCCGGTGGTGGCGGCCGTCAATGGCGTGGCGGCGGGTGCCGGCGCCAACCTGGCGCTGAACTGCGATCTGGTGCTGGCCGCGCGCTCGGCCAGCTTCATCCAGGCCTTCAGCAAGATCGGCCTGGTGCCCGACACCGGCGGCACCTGGTTGCTGCCGCGCCTGGTGGGCCGGGGCAAGGCCCTGGGCCTGACCCTGCTGGGCGACAAGCTGCCGGCCGCCGAGGCCGAGCAGATGGGCCTGATCTGGCGCTGCGTCGACGACGACACGCTGGCCGCTGAGGCCGCCGCCCTGGCCGAGCGTCTGGCCGCCCAGCCCTCGCGCGCCCTGGTGGCCACCCGCCAGGCGCTGGATGAGGCGCAGGGCCTGTCGCTCGACGGCGCCCTGGCCCTGGAGGCGCGCCTGCAAAGCCAGCTGGGCGCCGCCCACGACTACCAGGAAGGTGTGGCCGCCTTCGGCCAGCGCCGCGCCCCCGTCTTCACCGATCGCTGAGCCCCGCCATGTCTGAACTCACCCCCCAACAAACCGCTGATCTGGTGCGCGTCGGCATGCTGGCCAACGACAACGTCACCCTGGGCTTCGGCATGCAGATCCATGAAGTGACGCCCGGCGGCGCCGTGCTCAGCATGACCGTGCGCGAGGACATGCTCAACGGCCACAAGACCTGCCATGGCGGGCTCATCTCCACCCTGGCCGACTCGACCTTCGCGTTTGCCTGCAACTCGTACAACGAACTCACCGTGGCCTCGGGCTTCAGCGTCGATTTCATGGCCCCGGCCCGCGCCGGCGACGTGCTGACCGCGCGCGCCACCGAGGTCTCCAAGGCCGGCCGCACCGGCGTGTACGACGTGGAGGTGAGCAACCAGAACGGCGAGCGCATCGCGGTGTTCCGTGGGCGCTCCTACACCCTCAAAGGCAAGCCGGCGGTGGCCGGCTGAAGTATCAGGAGAGACCCACATGACCGCCAAGACCCCCGCCCCCGGAGAGCTCGATCCGATCGAGACCGCCAGCCGCGACGAGATCGCCGCCCTGCAACTGAGCCGCCTGCGCACCACGCTGCAGCGCGCCTACGACAACGTGCCGCACTACAAGAAGGCCTTCGATGCCAAGGGCGTGCACCCCGACGACCTGAAGCAGCTCAGCGACCTGAGCAAGTTCCCCTTCACGGTCAAGACCGACCTGCGCGACAACTACCCCTTCGGCCTGTTTGCCGTGCCCCGTGAGCAGGTGGCGCGCATCCATGCCTCGTCGGGCACCACCGGCAAGCCGACCGTGGTGGGCTACACCCAGAACGACATCAACACCTGGGCCGATCTGGTGGCGCGTTCGATCCGCGCGGCCGGCGGGCGCCGCGGCGACACGGTGCACGTGGCCTATGGCTATGGCTTGTTCACCGGCGGCCTGGGCGCCCATTACGGCGCCGAGCGCCTGGGTTGCACAGTGATCCCCATGTCGGGTGGCCAGACCGAGAAGCAGGTGCAGCTGATCACCGACTTCAAGCCCGACATCATCATGGTCACCCCCAGCTACATGCAGGTGATCATCGAAGAGTTTGCACGCCAGGGGCTGGACGCCGCGGCCAGCTCGCTCAAGGTGGGCATCTTCGGGGCCGAGCCCTGGACCGAGGCCATGCGCCGCGACATCGAGACCAAGGCCGGCATCGACGCGGTCGACATCTATGGCCTGTCCGAAGTGATGGGCCCCGGCGTGGCCTGCGAATGCATCGAGAGCAAGGACGGCCCGGTGATCTGGGAAGACCACTTCTACCCCGAGATCATCGACCCCCTCACCGGTGAGGTGCTGCCCGACGGTGCCGAGGGCGAACTGGTGTTCACCTCGCTGAGCAAAGAGGCCCTGCCCATCATCCGCTACCGCACCCGCGACCTGACCCGCCTGCTGCCGCCCACCTCCCGCGCCTTCCGCCGCATGGGCAAGATCGTCGGCCGCAGCGACGACATGCTGATCATCCGCGGCGTGAACGTGTTCCCGACCCAGATCGAAGAGATCGTGCTGCAGCACGCCAAGCTCTCCGGCCAGTACCAGATCCTGGTCAAGCGCGACGGCAACCTCGATGAGGTCGAGGTGCGCTGCGAACTGCAGCCGGCCGCCGGCCCGCTCGGTGCGGCCGAGGTCAAGGAGATCGGCGACTGGCTCAAGCACCGCATCAAGACCCTGGTCGGCATCTCGACCCGCGTCCAGGTGCAGGAACCCGAAACCATCGAACGCACGCTGACCGGCAAGGCCCGGCGCGTGATCGACACCCGGCCCCGTTGAGGCCACTTTCAGAAAAGGAACTCCACCATGTACACCCAAGCAATGGACACCATGGCCCGCGAGCCCGGCGACGGCCCCAAAGCGGTCCGCTCGGCCGAGGAGGCCCTGCTCGAAGAGCGCTTCGAGGCCCGCATCGATGATGGCGACTTCATCGAGGCCAAGGACTGGATGCCCGAGCACTACCGCAAGACCCTGGTGCGCCAGATCAGCCAGCACGCCCACTCCGAGATCGTCGGCATGCTGCCCGAGGGCAACTGGGTCACCCGGGCCCCCACGCTCAAGCGCAAGGCCATCCTGCTGGCCAAGATCCAGGACGAGGGCGGCCACGGCCTGTACCTGTATGCCGCCGCCGAAACCCTGGGCACCTCGCGCGATCAGTTGCTCGACGCCCTGCACACCGGCAAGGCCAAGTACAGCTCGATCTTCAACTACCCCACGCTGAACTGGGCCGACATGGGCACCATCGGCTGGCTGGTGGACGGCGCGGCCATCATGAACCAGGTGCCGATCTGCCGCTGCTCCTTCGCCCCCTATGCCCGCGCCATGATCCGCATCTGCCGCGAGGAGAGCTTTCACCAGCGCCAGGGCTACGACGCCCTGCTGACCATGATGCAACACGGCACCGAGGCCCAGCGCGCCATGGTGCAGGACTCGGTCAACCGCTGGTGGTGGCCTTGCCTGATGATGTTCGGCCCACCCGACGACCAGTCGCCCAACAGCGCGCAGTCGATGCGCTGGGGCATCAAGCGCGTCAGCAACGACGAGCTGCGCCAGAAGTTTGTCGACGCCACCGTCGAGCAGGCCAAGGTGCTGGGCGTGACCCTGCCCGACCCCGATCTGAAGTGGAACGAAGCCCGCCAGCACTACGACTTCGGCGCCATCGACTGGAGCGAGTTCTGGCGCGTGGTGGGCGGTGACGGCCCCTGCAACCAGGAACGCCTGGGCGCCCGCGTCAAGGCCTGGGAAGACGGTGCCTGGGTGCGCGAAGCCGCGCTGGCCCATGCCGCCAAAAACACCCCGCAGCAACAGGCTGCCTGATTCAAGCAAGACAAGGAGACCTCCATGACCACCCAGAACGAATGGCCCCTGTGGGAAGTGTTTGTCCGCGCCAAGGCCGGCCTGGACCACAAGCATTGCGGCAGCCTGCACGCCGCCGACAGCAAGATGGCCATCCAGCTGGCCCGTGACGTCTACACCCGGCGCCAGGAAGGCACCAGCGTGTGGGTGGTGCGCTCGGACCAGATCGTGGCCAGCGACCCGGGCGACAAGGGCATGTTCTTCGACCCGATGGAAGACAAGGTGTACCGCCACCCCACCTTCTACCAACTGCCCGAATCCGTGAACCACATGTGAGCCGCGCCATGCAAGCCTCCATCCAACCTGGCCGCGACGCGGCCACCCAGTACGTACTGCGCCTGGGCGACACCTGCCTGATCCTGGGCCAGCGCATCGCCGAATGGTGCGGCCACGCCCCCGTGCTGGAAGAAGACATCGCGCTGACCAACATGTCGCTCGACCTGATCGGCCAGGCCCGTGCGCTGCTGACCCATGCGGGCCAGATCAGCGGCCTGGGCCATGACGAAGACCAACTGGCCTTCTTGCGTGACGAGCGCGACTACCTCAACCCCACCCTGGTCGAGCTGCCGCGCGGCGACTTTGCCTTCACCGTGCTGCGCAACGCCATGGTGGCCACCTTTCTGAAGCTGATGTGGCAGCGCCTGTCGGCCTCCAGCGATGCCGAGCTGGCCGCCATCGCTGGCAAGGCCCTGAAGGAATCGCGCTACCACCAGCAGCACGCCTGCGACTGGGTGGTGCGCCTGGGCGACGGCACCGACGAGTCGGCGCGCCGCCTGAAGGCCGCCCTGGCCCAGCTGTGGCGCTACAGCGCCGAGCTGTTCGAGGACGACGCCATCGACGAGCAGGCCGCCGCCAGCGGCCTGGGCCCGAAGTGGTCTGAACTGCAGGCCGACTGGCGTGCCGAGATGGCCGCCCTGCTGGCCGCCGTGAAGCTGCCGGTGCCGGCCGATTCGGTGTACCGCAGCACCGGCCGGCGCGGCGTGCATTCCGAGCACATGGGCTTCATCCTGGCCGAGATGCAGTATCTGCAGCGCGCCTTCCCCGGGGGCGTGTGGTGAACCAGGCCGCCGTGGTCCCCACCAGCGGCGCAAGCGGTGCTTTGGCACCGGTCTGGCAGGTGCTGGGCACCGTGCTCGACCCCGAGGTGCCTGCGCTGTCGGTGGTCGACCTGGGCCTGGTGCGCGAGGTGCTGGCCCACGACGACGGGCTGGAGATCGTGCTCACGCCCACCTACTCGGGCTGCCCCGCCACCGAGCTGATCGAACAGAACGTGCTGGCCGCGGTGGCGGAGGCTGGCCTGGGCCCGGCACGCGTCACGATGCGCCGCGCCCCGGCCTGGACCACCGACTGGATCAGCGCCGAAGGGCGCCAGAAGCTGCTCGACTACGGCATTGCCCCGCCGGGCCCGGTGGACCTCAGCGAAGGCGTGCCCATGCACTTCGTGGGGCGCACCCCCTCGGGCCGGCGCCTGGCCTGCCCGCGCTGCGGCAGCCTGCAGACCGAGCGCCTGAGTGCCTTTGGCTCCACCGCCTGCAAATCGCTGTACCGCTGCATGAGCTGCCGCGAACCGTTTGAGCACTTCAAGCCGATCTGAACCCATCGACTCTTCCTACAACAACCAGATTCAAGCGAGACCGCCATGAGCGTCATGTTCCATCCCCTGCCGGTCAAGGCCATCGAGGCGGACACGCCCGAGTCCCTGATCGTTTCCTTCTCCGTGCCCGACAGCCTGCGCGAGGCCTTCGGCTTCACCCAGGGCCAGTACCTGACCCTGCGCAGCACCATCGATGGCAAGGACCTGCGCCGCTCGTACTCGATCTGCGCCGGCGTGGACGACGGCGAGCTGCGCGTGGCGGTGCGCCGCGTCAACGGCGGCGCCTTCTCGACCTGGATCCACCAGCACCTCAAGGTGGGCGACACCGTGCAGGTGATGGCCCCGCAAGGCCGTTTCTTCGTGCCCATCGAGCCCGCCTCGCGCCGCCACCATGTGGGCATCGCCGGCGGCAGCGGCATCACGCCCATACTGTCCATCATGAAGACCGTGCTGGCACGCGAGCCGCACAGTCAGTTCACCCTGATCTACAGCAACCGCACCCCGGCCTCGACCATGTTCAAGGAAGAGATCGAGGACCTGAAGAACCGCTACATGGCGCGCCTGTCGCTGCACCATGTGTTCACCCAGGAGCATGTCGATGCGCCTCTGTACGCCGGTCGCCTGGACAGCGACAAGCTCGGCACCTTCCTGGGCAAGGTGCTCGATCCGGCCGGCATCGACCACGTCTATGTGTGCGGCCCCTTCCAGATGAATGACGAGGCCGAGCTGGCCCTGAAGGCCGCCGGCGTGCCCGAAGAGCGCATCCACATCGAACGCTTTGGCGTGGCCAGTGCCGGCCCGGCCGCCGGGGCCGTGCTGCACCAGCCCCAGGCGGGTGATGCCGAGACCGCCCGCGTGGTCATCGTGCGCGACGGCCTGCACCGCGAGATCGGCTTCAGCAAAGACCAGCCCAGCATCCTCGACGCGGCGTCGGCGGCCGGCCTGGAAGTGCCGTTCTCCTGCACCTCGGGCGTGTGCGCCACCTGCCGCTGCAAGGTGCTCGAAGGCGAGGTGCGCATGGAGCGCAATTTCGCCCTCGACAAGGCCGAGGTCGAGGCCGGCTTTGTGCTGGCCTGCCAAGCCCATCCGTTGACCCCGCGGGTCGTCCTATCATTTGACGAACGTTGAACTGAACTAGACACAAGGACACACCGATGGGCCGAGGACGGGCTGCTGGTTACAACGACCAGCGCGAGATGATTCTGGAGCAGGCCGCGCACCTGTTTGCGCGGCGGGGCTACCCCTCGACCTCGATGAACCAGGTGGCCGAGGCCTGTGGCCTGTCCAAGGCCACGCTCTACCACTACTACAAAGACAAATACAGCCTGCTGGTCAGCATTGCCGAAGGCCATGTGTCGCGCCTGCAGGCGCTGGTGGTCGAGGTGGAGGCCGAGGCCCTGGCGCCTGAGCAGCGCCTGCGCGAACTGATCCGCCGCATCGTCGAGGAATACGCCGATGCCCAGGACGCCCACCGCGTGCTGACCGAAGACGTGAAGTTCCTCGACGAGGCCGATCGCGAGCGCGTTCTGGACCACGAACGCGACGTGGTCAGCGGCTTTGCCCGGGCCGTGGCCGAGGTGCGCGGCGAGTCGCTGCAGGCCGAACTCAGCAAGCCATTGACCATGCTCTTGTTCGGCATGATCAACTGGATGTTTACCTGGATGAAGCCCGAAGGGGAACTCGACTACGATGCCATGGCTCCGATCGTGGCGGATCTGTTCATGGGTGGGTTGACTGCTGTCAAGCCGCCAAAGGCCCGTACGTCGGACTAACCCATCGCTGGTCTGAAACTGACCGATCAAGCGGGGCAAAACCGCCCCTAGAAACTGAAGGAGACAAACCGTGAAACTGCTCAAACCCGTGGCCCTGGCCACCGCCTTGCTGGCCAGCCTGCTGGCCCATGCCGACATCAATGTGGGCGTCACCGTGTCGGCCACCGGGCCGGCGGCCTCGCTGGGCATCCCCGAGAAAAACACCATGGCCCTGCTGCCCAAGACCATGGGGGGCCAGAAGGTCAATTACATCGTGCTCGACGATGCCTCCGACACCACCGCGGCCGTCAGCAACGCCAAGAAGCTGATCGCCGAGAGCAAGGTCGACGTCGTGATCGGCTCCAGCACCACGCCCAACTCGCTGGCCATGATCGACGCCGTGTCCGAGGCCCAGACCCCGATGATCACCCTGGCCGCCTCGGCCGCGCTGATCGAGCCGCAGGACGCCAAGAAGCGCTGGGTCTTCAAGACCCCGCAGAACGACATCATGATGTCGCTGGCCGTGGCTGAGCACATGGCCAACCATGGGGTGAAGACCGTGGCCTTCATCGGTTTCTCGGATGCCTACGGCGAAGGTTGGTACAAGGAGTTCGTCAAGGCGGCCGAGCTCAAGAAGCTGCAGATCATCAGCAATGAGCGCTTCTCGCGCACCGACACCTCGGTGACCGGCCAGGCGCTGAAGATCATGGCCGCCAAGCCCGACGCGGTGCTGATCGCCGGCTCGGGCACCCCGGCCGCGCTGCCGCAGAAGACGCTCAAGGAGCGCGGCTTCACCGGCAAGTTCTACCAGACCCACGGCGTGGCCAATGCCGATTTCCTGCGCGTGGGCGGCAAGGATGTGGAGGGCACCTTCCTGCCCGCCGGCCCGGTGCTGGTGGCTGATCAGCTGCCCGCCGACCACCCGGTGCGCAAGTCGGCTCTGGCCTATGTGAGCGCCTATGCCGGCGCCTACGGCCAGGCCAATGTGTCGACCTTCGGCGGCCACGCGTGGGATGCCGGCCTGGTGCTCAATGCTGCCGTGCCCGGCGCCCTCAAGAAGGGCCAGCCCGGCACGCCGGCCTTCCGTGCGGCACTGCGCGACGAACTCGAGAAGGTCAAGGAAGTGGCCGGTGCCCACGGGGTGTTCAACACCTCGGCCGCCGACCACCTGGGCCTGGACCAGCGCGGCCGCGTGATGGTCAAGATCGAGAACGGCGCCTGGAAATTCCAGCCCTGAACCCAGCCTGAGCAGGCTGTTTTGACGCCCGGGGGGATGACCCCTGGGGCGCCAGCCTGCCTTTTTGTTGCTGACCTTGGGTCGGCCTGAACGGGATTTTCAACATGGATCTTCAGATCGCCCTGATCCTGGGGCAGGACGGCGTCGTCAATGGCGCGGTGTACGGACTGATTGCGCTGGCCCTGGTGCTGGTGTTTTCGGTCACGCGGGTGATCTTCATCCCGCAAGGCGAGTTTGTGGCTTTCGGCGCCCTGTCGATGGCCATGATGCAGGCCGGCAAGGTGCCGGCCACGCTGTGGCTGCTGATCGCGCTGGCTGTGGCCACCCTGGTGGTCGAGGCCTGGCGTCACCAGCGCGGCCAGCCGGTCGAGTGGGCCGCCACGGCGGTCTGGACGCTGGCCCTGCCGGCCCTGGCCGCAGCCCTGGTGCTGCTGGTCAAGCCGCAGTCGCTGCTGCTGCAGTCGGTGGCCACGCTGGCCCTGATCGTGCCCCTGGGCCCGCTGCTGTACCGCCTGGCCTACCGCCCGCTGGCGCATGCCACGGTGCTGATCCTGTTGATTGTCTCGGTGGCCTTGCACGGGGTGCTGGTGGGCCTGGGCCTGCTGTTCTTCGGTGCCGAGGGTTACCGCACGCCGGCCTTTTCGGAGGCGCGTTTCGACCTCGGCGGCATTCCCGTCACCGGCCAGTCGCTGGTGGTGGTGGCCATGGCCGCGGTGCTCGTGGTGGCCATGTTTGTGTTCTTTGAGCGCTCCATCATCGGCAAGGCGCTGCGCGCCACCGCCATGAACCGGGTCGGGGCCCGCCTGATGGGCATCCCGACCGAGCTGTCGGGTGACCTGAGCTTTGCCCTGGCCGGCCTGATTGGCGCCGTGTCGGGCCTGCTGATCGCACCCCTGACCACGGTGTATTACGACACCGGCTTCCTGATCGGCCTGAAAGGCTTTGTCGCCGCCATCGTGGGCGGCCTGGGCAGCTACCCGCTGGCCCTGGCCGGTGCGGTGATGGTGGGCCAGCTGGAGGCGTTTTCATCGTTCTGGGCCAGTGCCTTCAAGGAGGTGCTGGTGTTCACCCTGATCATTCCCGTGCTGTGGTGGCGCTCACTGAACAGCCGCCATGTGGAGGACGAAGAATGAGCGCGCGTCAACTGACCCTGGCCTGCATCGCCGCACTGGCGCTGGCCTGGGGTTTCCTGCCTGAATTCACGCTCACCGTGATGAGCTACATCGGCCTGTATGCCCTGGTGGCCGCCGGCCTGGTGATGCTGACCGGCGTGGGCGGCATGACCTCCTTCGGACAGGCCGCCTTTGTGGGCCTGGGAGCCTACGCCACGGCCTGGGTGTGCACCTCGCCCCTGGCCGCAGCCTGGCTGCCGGCTGGCATTCCGCCGGGCTTGCTGCCCTTTGTCGGCCTGGCGCTGGGCCTGCTGGCCACCTATGCCGTGGCCCGCTTTCTGGGCGCGGTCACGCTGCGCCTGTCCGGCCACTACTTGCCGCTGGGCACGATTGCCTGGGGCCTGAGCCTGTACTACGTGTTCGGCAACCTCGATGTGCTGGGCGGCTTCACCGGCATGTCCGGCCTGCCGCCGCTGACGGTGGCGGGCTTCTCGCTGGCCTCGCCGCTGTACCTGGGGCCGCTGATCTGGGCCGTGCTGCTGTTTTGCCTGTGGGCCTTGCACAACCTGCTGGACTCGCGTGAAGGCCGGGCCATCCGGGCGCTCAAGGGCGGCCGGGTGATGGCCGAGTCGATGGGCGTGGACACGGCGCACTACCGCATCAAGCTGTTTGTGCTGGCGGCCTTGCTGGCGGCCATCTCGGGTTGGCTGTATGCCCACCTGCAGCGTTTTGTGAACCCCACGCCCTTCAACATCAACATCGGCATCGAGTACCTGTTCATGGCCGTGGTCGGCGGTGCCGGCCACCTGTGGGGCGCGGTGCTGGGCGCGGCCCTGATCACCCTGCTCAAGGAGCAACTGCAGGATTGGCTGCCCAAGTTGCTGGGCGCCAGTGGCAATTTCGAGGTGATCGTCTTCGGCCTGCTGATGCTGTTCGTGCTGCAGCGCTTTGCCGACGGTCTGTGGCCCCGCCTGCAGGCCGCCTCGGGGCGCTGGCTCAAGCCCGAGGTGCGCCGCGTCGGGGCCGCCGCGGCCGTCACGCTGCAGCAGCGCGTGCTGCCGCCCGCCGGCCAGGTGCTGCTGGATGCACGCCAGGTGAGCCGCCGCTTTGGCGGCCTGCTGGCCAACAACAACGTCAACATGAGCCTGAAGGCGCATGAGGTGCATGCCCTGATCGGCCCCAACGGCGCCGGCAAGAGCACCTTCTTCAACATGATCTCGGGTGTGGACGAGCCCACCTCGGGCGAGGTGCGCCTGATGGAGCAGCCCATGCAGGGCCGGCCTTCGCGTGAGTTTGCCGCGCTGGGCCTGGGCCGCACCTTCCAGCATGTGCGCCTGCTGGGGCAGCGCAGCGTGCTCGAGAACGTGGCCCTGGGCGCGCACCGCCGTGGCCGCAAGGGCTGGATCGCCAGCATGCTGCGCCTGGACCGCGCCGAGGAGGCCGCCATCCTGGCCGAGGCCCGGCGCCAGATCGAGCGCTGCGGCCTGGCCGAGTACATCGATCGCCCGGCCGCCTCGCTGGCCCTGGGCCAGCAGCGCGTGGTCGAGATCGCCCGCGCCCTGGCCGGGCAACCGGCCGCCCTGCTGCTGGACGAGCCGGCCGCCGGCCTGCGCCACCTGGAGAAGCAGGCCCTGGCCACCTTGCTGGACCAGTTGCGCTCCGAAGGCCTGGGCATCCTGGTGGTCGAGCACGACATGGAATTCGTGATGAACCTGGCCGACCGCATCACGGTGTTGGAGTTCGGCGAGGTGATCGCCGAAGGCACCCCCGCCGAAGTGCAGGCCAACCCCCGCGTGCTTGAGGCCTACCTCGGCGGCGAACTCAATGGAGGTGGCCTGTGAGCAGCGCGACCGTGAAACCCACGCTGCTTGATCTGCAGCAGTTCAGCGTCTCGTATGGGCAGGTCGAGGCCGTGCACCAGGTCCACCTGACGGTGGGCGAGGGCGAGATCGTCACCGTCATCGGCCCCAACGGGGCGGGCAAGACCACGCTGCTGTCGGCGGCCATGGGCTTGCTGCCAGCCCAGGGCGTGCTGACCCTGGCGGGCGAGCGCATCGACCGTCTCAGTGTCGAGGCCATGGTGGCGCGGGGTGTGGCCCTGGTGCCCGAAAAGCGCGAGCTGTTCGGTGAAATGTCGGTGGAGGACAACCTGTTGCTGGGCGGCTTCTCGCGTTGGCGCAAGGGCCTGAAAGACCAGAAGCAGCGCATGGAAGAGGTGTTTGCCATCTTCCCGCGCCTGAAAGAGCGGCGTGCCCAGTTGTCGGCCACGCTGTCGGGCGGCGAGCGCCAGATGCTGGCCATCGGCCGCGCCCTGATGGCACGCCCGCGCCTGCTGATGCTGGACGAGCCCTCGCTGGGCCTGGCGCCACTGATCGTGCGCGAGGTGCTGCAGGTGGTGTCCTCATTGCGCGATCTGGGCGTGTCGGTGCTGCTGGTCGAGCAGAACGCCCGTGCCGCGCTGCAGGTGGCCGACCGCGCCTATGTGCTCGAAATGGGCGCCGTGGCCTTGAGCGGCGCTGCCGCCGACCTGCTGCACGACCGCCGGATCATCGACACCTACCTGGGCCTGGGCGGCAAGCACTGAGCCTGCGACTAGCCTTTCACTTATCGGGAGTTCTCCATCATGACCCTTCAAAGCTTCATCGGCGGCCGCTGGATCGGCCAGCAGGCGGCGCAAGCCCTGCACAGCGCCGTCAACGGCGCCACCGTGGCCCACACCCATGCCGAGGCGCTGGATTTTGGCGAGGCCCTGCACTTTGCCCGCCGCACCGGCCTGCCGGCCCTGATGGCGCTCGACTTTCAAGAGCGCGCCGCGCGCCTGAAGGCGCTGGCCAAGTACCTCAACGAGCACAAGGAGTCGCTCTACGCGATCTCGGCCCACACCGGGGCCACCCGCGCCGACAGCTGGGTGGACATCGAAGGCGGCACAGGCACCCTGTTTGCTTACGCCTCGATGGGCAGCGGCGAGTTGCCCAGCGGCAACCTGATCCACGAAGGCCCGGCCCTGCCGCTGGGCAAGAAGGGCAGCTTTGCCGGCACCCACATCCTGGTGCCGCGCGGCGGCGTGGCGGTGCACATCAATGCCTTCAACTTCCCCATCTGGGGGCTGCTGGAGAAGTTTGCGCCCAGCTTCCTGGCCGGCATGCCCTGCATCGGCAAGCCCGCCACCGCCACCAGCTACCTCACCGAGGCGGCGGTGCGCCTGATCGACCAGTCGGGCATCCTGCCGCCGGGCGCGCTGCAACTGGTGATCGGGGGCACGGGCGACCTGCTGGACCGCCTGGAGGGCCCTGATTTCGTCACCTTCACCGGCTCGGCCGACACCGCGGCCCGGCTGCGGGTGAATGCCAACCTGGTGCGCCACAGCATCCCCTTCAATGCCGAGGCCGACTCGCTGAACTGCTGCATCCTGGCGCCCGATGTGACGCCTGACGACGAAGAGTTCGACCTGTTCATCAAAGAGGTGGCTCGCGAGATGACGGTCAAGGCGGGGCAGAAATGCACGGCGATCCGCCGCGCCATCGTGCCGCGCCAGCACCTGGACGCGGTGGCCGAGCGCCTGAAGGCCCGCCTGGCCAAGACCGTGGTCGGCGACCCGGCGCTGGAGGCCGTGCGCATGGGCGCCCTGGCCTCCCAGGCCCAACAGGCCGATGTGGCCGAGCGTGTGGCCCTGCTGCGCCAGGGGGCCGAGCTGGTCTTTGGCGGCGGCACGGCCGACTTCGCCCCGCTGGGCGAGGGCACGGCCCAGGGCGCGTTCTTCCAGCCCACGCTGCTGCTGAGCCGCCAGCCCCTGAGCCACGATGCCGTGCACGATGTGGAGGCCTTCGGCCCGGTCAGCACCCTGATGCCTTACGACGGCCTGGACGAGGCCCTGCAACTGGCCGCCCGGGGCAAGGGCAGCCTGGTGGGCTCGCTGGTCACCAAAGACCCGGCCACGGCCGCCCGGGTGATCCCGGTGGCCGCAGCCCACCACGGCCGCCTGCTGGTGCTGGACCGCGAGGCCGCGGCCGAGAGCACCGGCCACGGCTCGCCCCTGCCCATGCTCAAGCACGGCGGCCCCGGCCGTGCCGGCGGCGGTGAAGAGCTGGGCGGCATCCGCGCCGTCAAGCACTACCTGCAGCGTGCTGCGGTGCAGGGCTCGCCCAGCATGCTGGCCGCCGTCACCGGCGAGTACGTGCGTGGCGCCCGCCGCATCGAAACCGAGGTGCACCCCTTCCGCCGCCACTTCGAAGACCTGCAGATCGGCGAGTCGCTGCTCACGCACCGCCGCACGGTGGGCGAGGCCGACATCGTCGCCTTTGGCGGCCTGTCGGGCGACTACTTCTACATGCACTTCGACGAGATCGCCGCCAAGGACAGCCCCTTCGGCAAGCGCATCGCGCACGGCTACTTCGTGCTGTCGGCTGCGGCCGGCCTGTTTGTCTCGCCAGCCCCGGGCCCGGTGCTGGCCAACTATGGGCTGGACACGCTTCGCTTCGTCAAGCCGGTGGGCATCGGCGACACCATCCGCGCCCGCCTGACCGCCAAGCGCAAGATCGACCGCCAGAAGAAAGACGCCAATGGCGTCGGCCAGGGCGTGGTGGCCTGGGACGTGGAGGTCACCAACCAGCACGACGAGCTGGTGGCCAGCTACGACATCCTGACCCTGGTGGCCAAGCGCGCTTGAGTGGGGAGGAGGGGACGGCGGGCATTTGAATTAGCATGGCAGGGTTCCTGCGCCCGCTTGGCGCGGGTCTTGCCACTATTTCATCCATGTCGGCCGAACTCAACGCCCAACTTTCTGCCCAGGTCGTGCCCTTGCTGCGGGCTGGTTTGCCCAAGCTGCTGTCTGTCTACGCTTTTGGCAGCCGCATCTCAGGCCAAGCCCGACCGGACAGTGACCTTGATCTGGCGGTTCTGGTGGCCGGCTATGCCGATGGGGTGGCCTTGTGGCATCTGGCCAGCGAGGTGGCCGAATGCGTGGGTTGCGATGTCGATCTGCTCGACATGCGTGCTGCTTCGACGGTCTTGCAGTACCAGATCCTGACACAGGGCCAGCGCCTGTGGGTCGCTGACCCCCTGGTGGGCGCCTGGGAGGCCGCCGTCTTGAGCGACAAGCTGGATCTTGATGTGGCGCGTGCCGGGTATGTGCAGGACATTCTGCGCGCGGGGCGTGTGCATGGCCGATGACGTACTGATGAACAAGGCCTCCACCGTCGAGCGCTGTGTGGCGCGAGTCCGGCAGGAGTACGACAAGGGCCCCGCCACGTTCGGGGCCGATTTCACGCGTCAGGATGCGGCCATCCTCAACCTTCAACGCGCCTGTGAGGCTTGCCTGGACATGGGGCAGTACCTGCTTCGACGCGAGCGTCTGGGCCTGCCTCAGAGTGCCCGGGATGTGTTTGGCTTGTTGGCCCAGGCGGGCTGGATTGAGCCGGCGCAGGCCGATGTGATGAAGCGCATGGTGGGCTTCAGGAACATCGCGGTTCATGACTATCAAGCCCTGCAGTTGCCGATCACGCTCAACATCATCGAGCACCATCTGGGCGACTTCCTGGCTTATACCCAGCGACTCCTGCAGCACGACAGCGGCCAGGCACCTCGATAAAAATCGTAAGACCTGCATGCAGGTTTGCAGGCGCTGGGGGCTCAAGGCGCCCGCTGCTTGGCGGGCCCGGGGCGCCACCTGGCTTGGCTGGCGCCGCTTGGCGGCTACCACCGCCCGCTTTGTCGCCTGGTTTGCCGCGAACATCTGATTTCGCTTCGCTCATCTCCTTCGCTGGCGGCGCGTCAGCATCGCATCGGCCAATGACGGCCTGATGCGGAGATCGCCCATGTTGACCCTGCCGAGCCCTTCTTCAGTCTGGGGCCCTCATCACCACCTGTGGCCGCCGCGCTGCCACGATCTGCTGCAGCTGGCGCCTGCCGCTTGCGCCAGGCTGGCGCGCAGCGGGCCGGGCTGGCTGGCGGCGGCCCTGCAGGCCCGGCCCTGGGGGCTGGTGCGCCAGGGGCCCAGGCCGGCCGGGGCGGTGCCGATCGAGTTGCAGGGCCTGGGCCCGGCCCAGCGCCATGCCGACTGGGTGGAGGCGCCTCAGGTGCAGGCCTGCCTGCAGCCGGCCCAACTGCTGCAGCGCTGGTGCGCCGGTGCTGCGCGCGGCAGTGCGGCTTGGCCAGAGGGCCTGCAGGCCACGGGGCAGCGGCTGCACTCGGTCTTGTCGACCCTGGGCCTGGGCGATGCTGGCCCAACAGGGGCCTGGGCACTGGCACTGGCCAGCGGCGCTCCATGCCCTGCCGATGCCCAGGCGGGGCGCTCGCTGGGCCTGGTGATCCGTCCCGCGGCCTTGCCGGCGCCGGCAGAGGCAGCGCAATGGCTGCACACGCTGGCGCTGGCTGCTGCGCCCTGGCCTTTGGGCGTGACCCTGGACAGCCCGGCGGGTGCGCTGGCGCTGGCCGAGTTGTCCCGCCTGGCGCAGGACCTGTGCCAATTGCACGGGCCGGTGCGCATCGGGGTGCGAGATGCCCGGGGCGAGCAGCAGCTGTCTTGGGCGGAATTGCAGGCGCGTTGCCGCCCGACGGAGCAGACGCCGGCCTGAGCGAGCAGGTTGAGAGAAATTGAGGCGCGGATCAAAAATCTTCACGTGCGCCGCCGGGGCAAATCGCTACCATTTCGCATCCCAAGGAGAACGCCTCGTGACCGATCTGTCCAAAATCACCTGCATCGAAGATTTGCGCCGTGTGGCCCAGCGGCGGGTGCCGCGCATGTTCTACGACTACGCCGATTCGGGCGCCTGGACCGAAGGCACCTACCGGTCCAATGAGAGCGATTTCCAGGGCATCAAGCTGCGCCAGCGCGTGGCTGTGAACATGGATGGGCGCAGCACCCGCAGCACCATGATCGGCCAGGACGTGGCCATGCCCGTGGCCATCGCCCCCACCGGCCTGACCGGCATGCAGCATGCCGATGGTGAGATTCTGGGCGCGCGGGCGGCCAAGGCCTTCGGCATCCCGTTCACGCTGTCGACCATGAGCATCTGCTCGATCGAGGACATCGCCCAACACACCCAGGGCCACCCGTTCTGGTTCCAGCTGTACGTGATGAAGGACCGCGATTTCATCGAGCGCCTGATCGACCGCGCCAAGGCCGCCAACTGCTCGGCCCTGCAACTCACGCTCGACCTGCAGATCCTGGGCCAGCGGCACAAGGACATCAAGAATGGCCTGTCGGCACCGCCCAAGCCCACGATCCGCAACCTGATCAACCTGGCCACCAAGCCGCGCTGGTGCCTGGGCATGCTGGGCACGCCCCGCCGCTCCTTCGGCAACATCGTGGGCCATGCCAAGGGCGTGGGCGACCTGTCCTCGCTGTCGTCGTGGACGGCCGAGCAGTTCGACCCTTGCCTGAACTGGGGCGACGTGGAGTGGATCAAGAAGCGCTGGGGCGGCAAGCTGATTCTGAAAGGCATCATGGATGCCGAAGACGCCCGTCTGGCCGCCAACAGCGGCGCCGATGCGCTGGTGGTGTCCAACCACGGGGGCCGCCAGTTGGACGGCGCACCCTCATCCATCAAGGCTTTGCCCGCGATCGCCGAGGCCGTGGGCAAGGACATCGAGGTGTGGATGGACGGCGGCATCCGCAGCGGTCAGGACGTGCTCAAGGCCCGTGCCCTGGGCGCCCGCGGCACCCTCATCGGACGCAGCTTTCTGTACGGCCTGGGCGCCTATGGCGAAGCCGGCGTGACCCGCGCCCTGCAGATCATCCACAAGGAACTGGACGTGACCATGGCCTTCTGCGGCCACACGAAGATCGACACCGTGGACAAGGGCATCCTGCTGCCGGGGACTTACTGAGCGGTGGGCGAGGGGCTCTGCCCCTCATCCTGAGTCCGTGGCGCTGGCACTTGCTTGAATAGCCCTTCCAAGTTGGGCCACAGCCCTGACCAGCTGTTGTCTGCGGCATCGGAGCCTTGTTCGCCAAGGGTGCGCAAGCCCAGCCCGGCTTGTTGGGCCAGGGCGCTCAGTTCGCCCTCCAGACTGGGGGCGAGGCCCAGGCCGATCAGGCCGGGGCGCTGTGGACGTTCCAGCCGGGTGAGGCAGCGCAGGGCGTCGTGCATCAAGAGGCGGTCGTGCGTGGCATCGCCCTCGAACAGCAACAGCAGGTGGCCGTAGTCGGCCAGCAAGGCCTGCACGATGCCCAGTTCCAGGCCGGACTGGGGCAGGGCCACCACGCGCCGGGGCTGGCCCTGTTGCCCGAAATCGACATAGCGGATCGACAGGCTGGGGGCCTCTCCACCCGTGAAGCGGCCGTGTCCCACCTTGCGCCGGTGCTTTCTGGCCAGCCAATGCACCAGGCTGGTGGCGTGCTCGTTTTGCCGGGCGCAGACCATCAGGCGCTGCAGAGGCTGTGGCGGCAGGAAGGGGTTGCCACCCGTGGCGGCCAGGGGGGTGGACAGCAGGCGCAGCAACTGGGCCGGTGCCAGCGCCAGCCGCTGGCGTCGGGCGTGGCGGAACTGGTCGATGCGGCGGCCCAGGCTGTCGGGGGTTTCGGGGCTTTCCATGACGGCGCTGGACCACGGCACCAGCAGCCGGCGCTCGGCGGGCTCGCGGTGCAGCAATCGCATGTGGCGGTGGCGGGCATCGCGGGCGATGCGGGTCAGCACCTGGTCGATGGCCGTGCCCGGGCCTTCCAGCCAGTGCACAAACCAGCCGCTCTGGTAGAGCAGGGTGGAGGCCACCCCCATGGCGGCGTTGCGGGCGGCGGCCGAGGCCCCAATGTGCCTGACCTGGGCCAGCGGGGTGCCCTCGAAGCAGGCGCGGCTGGCGTAGACCACCGAGTCAACTGTCTCGGAGCGGGGCAGCAGAAAGTCGTCTGGCGTGAGCATGGCCCCCAAGCATCTCAGGTTTGCCTCACCCGTCTGCGGGCCAGCCCTGCCATCTCTTCCAGCTTTTGCAAAGCGCCAGTCCTGCGGTTGGTTTGGGGTGATGTCTGGGGCGCTATGCTTGGCTCTCATGAACCCGCCGGCCTCATCGCCCCCTCCGCTGCGGCGCATCGCGCACCTCGACATGGACGCCTTCTACGCGTCGGTCGAATTGCTGCGCTATCCGCAGCTCAAGGGGCTGCCGGTGGTGATCGGCGGTGGGCGCCGCAAGGAGGACGCAGTGCTGGCCGCGGGGGCGGCCCTGCCGCTGGAGGCCTTCGCGCGCCTGTCGGGCTACACCGGCCGGGGCGTGATCACCACGGCCACCTACGCGGCGCGCCAGTTCGGTGTGGGTTCGGCCATGGGGCTGATGAAGGCGGCCCGGCTGTGCCCGCAGGCCATCCTGCTGCCGGTGGATTTTGACGAGTACCGCAAGTACTCGCGCCTGTTCAAGCAGGAGATCACGGAGATCGCCCCGCTGATGGAAGACCGTGGGGTGGACGAGGTGTACATCGATTTCACCGGGGTGCCCGGCGGTCAGCGCGAGGGCGGCCGCGTGCTGGCCCGCCTGATCCAGAAACGGATTTTTGATGTGACCGGCCTGACCTGCTCGGTGGGGGTGGCGCCCAACAAGCTGCTGGCCAAGATGGCCAGCGAGTTCAACAAGCCCAATGGCATCTCGGTGGTGCGCGAGGCTGATCTGCAGACGAAGATCTGGCCCCTGGCCTGCCGCAAGGTGAATGGCATTGGTCCCAAGGCCGAAGCCCGATTGGCGGCGCAGGGCATCCACACCATCGGCGATCTGGCCACCCGCGACCGGGCCTGGCTGGTGGCCCATTTTGGCCGCAGCTATGGCGCCTGGCTGCACGATGCGGCCTGGGGCCGCGATGAGCGCCCGGTGGTGACTGAAAGCGAGCCGGTGTCGGTGAGCCGTGAAACCACCTTTGAGCGCGATCTGCATGCGGTGCATGACAAGGCCGAACTGGGCGCGGTGTTCACCCACCTGTGCGAGCGCGTGGCGGCCGACCTGCAGCGCAAGGGCTATGTGGGGCGCACCATCGGCGTGAAGCTGCGCTATGACGATTTCAAGAGTGTCACCCGCGATCAGACCCTGACCCAAGCCACGGCGGATGCGGCCCAGATCCGGCGTGCGGCCGGCCAGTGCCTGAAGCGGGTGGACCTGACGCGGCGTTTTCGCCTGCTGGGCGTGCGTGTGGGCAGCTTGCAGCGCCTGGGGCCGGATGGTCGACCTGTGCCGTTGGAACTGCCAGCCTCCGACCCTGGCGGGCAGCGCAGCCTGGACCTGCTGACCGAGCCCTTGTTCTGAGCCAGGGCCGCTGGTCGCTGTCGCCCGTTTGCCAGCGGCTTGATCGGCGCTCACGTTAAATTGAAACGTTCGGCTGCGAGCGGTTTTGCGGCCCGCCCCACCTCGACAAGACGGAGACCCCATGAAGTGCTTTGCCCTGACCCAGACCGACCACATTGCCCACCTGGTGTTGAACCAGCCCGAGGCCTTGAACACCATGCACCCCACCTTCTGGCGCGAGCTCGATGAGGCGCTGGAGCAGTTGAACCGCGAGGGGCAGGCGCGTGCGCTGGTGATCTCGAGCACGGGCAAGCATTTCAGCGCGGGCATGTCGCTGGACACCTTTGCCGGCGCCATCAGCATGGACGACCAGAGCCCCGAGGGCCGAGCCGCGGTGTTTGACCTGCTGACCGATATGCAGGCCACCTTCACCCGCCTGGAGACCTTGCGCATGCCGGTGATCGTGGCCATCCAGGGCGGCTGCATCGGCGGTGCGGTGGACATGGTGACGGCCTGCTGCATCCGCTATGCCAGCGCTGACGCATTTTTCTGTGTGCAGGAGATCAACATCGGCATGGTGGCCGATGTGGGCACCCTGCAGCGCCTGCCCAAGCTGCTGCCGCAGGCCCTGGTCAAGGAACTGGCCTACACCGGTCGCCGCCTGAGCGCTGAACGGGCCCAGGCGCATGGGCTGGTCAACGAGGTGTTCGAGAGCGCCGAAGCCACGTTGGAGGCGGCCCTGCAATGCGCACGCGAAATCGCGGCCAAGCCGCCCGTGGCCATCTGGGGCACCAAGCAGGCCATCCACTACGCACGCGACCATTCGGTGGAGGATTCGTTGCGCCAGATGGGCTGGTTGCAGGGCGCCATCTGGAGCAATGCCCATGTGCGCGAGGCTGTGTTGGCCATGAAGCAAAAGCGCGCTGGTGCTTTTCCACCCTTGTCGGCACTGACGCCCTTCAAATCGCTGGGTTGATGAGCCCAGTGTTCGGTTGGCGGACGTTGCTTGTTTTTTTCTTGCCGCGAATCAACCGTTCGTAAGCGCTAAGCGCTACAGTCATTTATTACAAGAGTAGAGCCAAGGCGCCAATGATGCGGCTGGCTCAGGGGAGGTTGGCGTTCTGCTGCAGCATGTGCGGCACAGTCTGGTCACGGCTGACGAGCGCCAATCCTGTCGGTGCTGCTTTTTGAGTTGTTACTGGATGGGGGTCTACATGCGCGTCAATCTGCCGGTGTCTCAACACGAATACGTGTTCGACGACGACCAATTGTTGGTGTCCACCACCGACACCCGTGGCGTGATCACCCACTGCAACCCAGCCTTTGTGCAGGTCAGCGGGTTCACTTACGACGAACTGATCGGTCAGCCCCACAACCTGATACGCCACCCGGACATGCCGGCGGCGGCCTTCAAGGACATGTGGGCCACGATTGGCCGCGGGCGGCCCTGGACGGGCCTGGTGAAAAACCGGCGCCAGAACGGCGATCACTACTGGGTGTATGCCAACGTGACCCCGGTGATGTCCAACGGCAAACCCACAGGCTACATGTCGGTGCGCATCAAGCCCACCCGCCAGCAGGTGCAGGAGGCCGAGCGCCTGTATGAGCAGCTGCGCCGCGACGAAGAGCAAGGTCGTGCCACGGTGTTGCTGCGCAGCGGCAAGGTGATCAGCCGCGACTGGGGTTCCCGCCTGCTGGGGCTGACCCGCCTGGACTTGCCCAGCACCTTGGGGCTGTGGTTGTTTCTGATGGCCTGCGGGGTGATGCTGCCCGATGTGACGGGGGTGTCGACCAGCCTGGCGATGGGGATCCGTCTGGCCGTGATGTTGCTTGGCGGCGTCGGGGTGGTGGCCTGGTTCCATGCCCGCGTCAGCCGCAGCCTGGATGAGGCGGTGCGTTTTGCGGGCGATCTGTCGGGTTGCAATCTGTCCACCTCGGTGGCCGTCAATTACCCCGAGCCCCTGGGGGGCTTGATGCAGCGGCTGCAGCAGATCCAGGTCAACCTCAAGGCGGTGGTGGGCGATGTGCGCTTCGAGGTGGCGGGCTTCACCCAGGCGGCCAGCGAGATCGCCCAGGGCGCTGACGACCTGTCGGGCCGCACCGAGACCCAGGCCAGCAGCCTGCAGGAAACCGCAGCCTCCATGGAGGAGATCTCCAGCACCGTGCGCCAGACGGCCGACACCTCGGGCAAGGTGTCGCATGAAAGCGAGCAAAGCCTGGCGCTGGCCGAGAAGGGTGGCACCGCGATGCGCGAGGCCGCCGAGGCCATTGGCACCATCGAGCGCTCGTCGGCCAAGATGAGCGAGATCATCGGCGTGATCGAGGGCATCGCGTTTCAGACCAACATCCTGGCCCTCAACGCGGCGGTCGAGGCCGCCCGGGCGGGCGAGCAGGGGCGGGGCTTTGCGGTGGTGGCCTCCGAGGTGCGGGCCCTGGCCCAGCGCAGCGCCACGGCCGCCAAGGAGATCCGCGAGCTGATCGGCAACTCGGCCCAGCAAGTGGGCGATGGGGCCCGGCAGGTGCAGGGTGTGGGGCACACCATCGAAGAGGTGGTGGCCTCGGTGTCGCGGGTCAGCACCCTGGTGGCGCAGATCAGTGCGGCGGCGCGTGAGCAGTCGACCGGCCTGTCGCAAATCAACGAGGCGGTGACGCAACTGGACGTGACCACGCAGCAGAATGCCGCCCTGGTGGAAGAATCTGCCGCCGCGGCGCAGACCCTGAGCCAGAGTGCGCGCTCCTTGCAGCGCTCGGTCAGCGTGTTCCGGCTCAATTGAGGCGGGCTGTACCCGCCACTGGCCTCACTGGCGGGCGGTGCGGGTGTTGGCAGGCAGCGCCTGGGGGTGGCTGGTGCGGAAAGGGTTGATGTCCAGCCCGCCGCGCCGCGTGTAGCGCGCATACACCGACAGCTTGATCGGCTGGCAGCGGCGCCAGAGGTCCATGAAGATGCGTTCCACGCACTGCTCGTGAAACTCGTTGTGGTTGCGGAAGCTCACCAGGTAGGCCAGCAGGCCGGCCTGGTCGATCTGGGCACCGCTGTAGCGGATCTGCACGCTGCCCCAGTCGGGCTGGCCGGTGACCAGACAATTGCTTTTCAGCAGGTGGCTGGTCAGGGTTTCGGTGACCGGGGCCTCGCCCACCTGGGCGCTCAGCAGCTCGGGGGCCGGCGTGTAGTGCTGGCATTCGATGTCCAGCCGGTCCAGGTTCAAGCCGTCGAGCTCGTGCACCGGTTCGCGGTCGAAGACCTCGGGGGCGAGCAATTTGACGCCCACGCTGCCAGGGTGCGGGGCGCCGCGCCAGGCGGCCTCGCTCAGGTCGGCGCGCAGCCGGGCCTGCACCTCGCTGGCATCCGTGAAGCGCGTGTTGTTGAAGCTGTTGAGGTACAGCTTGAACGACTTGCTCTCGATGATGTTGGGGCTTTCGCAGGGTACTGTGACATGGGCGATGGCCACCTGCGGCTTGCCGCGCAGGTTGAGCCAGGACAGCTCGAAGGCGGTCCACAGGTCGGCACCGAAGAACGGCGGGCTGCCTGAGATGCCGATCTCTTCGCGCTTGCCCAGGCGCGGGATCGGGAACAGCAGGCTGGGCTGGTACTGGTCGACGTAGGCCGAGGCCTTGCCGAGCTGGGATTGTTCTGGGGTGTTGGTCATGGGGGTCAGTTGAATTCGCGTTCGCGCAGCCACTTGGTGGCGATCCATTTCTCGCCGGCGATCACCGGTGAGCCGCCGTGCAGGGTGCGGGTGCTGGGGTGGGGGCGCTCGTAGCTGAAGAACACCGCGTTGCCGCGCTGCGGGGCGACTTCGAGGTGCACGTCGGGGAAGGTGGTACCGCCGCCTTTTTCGGGCTCGTTGAGGTACATGACCAGGGTGCCCACGCGCTGGCCACCGCGTTGGAGGATGGTGGGGGTGCCCGGCTCGTTCGGGTCGAAGTAATCGTAGTGGGGCTTGTATTCGGCGCCCGGCTGGTAATGCAGCACCTGCAGCCCCTCGCCGTTTTCGACGGGCCAGTTCAGCAGCCGTGCGATGCGCTGCTCGATGCGCTGGATCAGCTGGCTCTCGCCGCGCGAGAAGAACATGCCGTTGCTGGTGCGGTCCACGCTGACTTCTTCGCCCCCGGTCTGGGTGGCCACGGTGCGCGAGCGTGCCAGGCGCGGGCTGGCCGCGGCAATCAGGGCATCGCACTCTTCATCTGACAGGAACTGCCCAAACACCACGACGCGCGGCTGCACCATGGCCAGCAGCACGGGCACCTGCCGGTCGCCGGCGTCCACGCGCAGGGGGGATTCGGCCAGCGCGGGCTCGGGCACCGGGCTGCGGGCCGGCAGACCCTGGCGCAGGGCCCGGGCTTCCAGGTGGTCGCCGAGGGTGATCTCCATGGCCTCGATGGCCACTTCTTCAGACCAGCCCGAGGCCAGCATGGCCTTGAGCACGCTGGGGGCGTCGTGGCCGGCTTCGGCCTGTTCGACGATCCACTGGCGCAGGGCGGGGGTGATGGCTTGCGTGGTGGTGCTGCTGGAGGTGTGGGTCATCGGGAGTCGGTGAGGGCTGGATGAGGCGCCAATGCTAACGCCAAGCCAGCCTTCCCGGCGCAAGCCCTAGTTGGCTTCGACCTTGCGGCCGTGCAGGGGCTGGATGGGCCTTGCGTTGAAGGGGTACAGGCGCTGAAAGGCCCGGATCTGCTGGGCCGAGGCGGTGATGGGCTGCTGCAGCACCTGCCAGCGCACGCCTTCGCTGCAGGGCGGGGTGGTCAGCGAGCCCCGGTAGCGGTAGTAACGCCGGGACGTGGGCAACCAGTCGCTGACCTGCAGAGGGCTGGTCAAGGTCTGTGTCTCTCCGGCCTTGGCGGGCAGGTGGTCGAACACGGCCTGCAGGCCGGTGTTGGCCGCCCCTTGATCGATGAAGACGGCCAGCACCGCCAGTTCCCCACTGGCGTTGCGGTGCACCAGGTGGGCTTCCAGGGGGTGCGATCGGCCATTGACCCGCTCTTCGCTGGGGGTGTGGAAGTGGAACTGCTGCAGCTCGAAGCGCTCGCCGTCCAGCAGCAGGGCGCCAGCCTGGCTCAGGTTGACCTGCAGGGTGTGGCCATTGTTGAGCACGGTGGCGGGGCTGGCACGGTAGTCCCATTCCAGCGGAGGCAGGTCGGCCTGGACGGCGTGGCGGATGTCGATGGGGGATTGCTGGTGGCCGGTCTTGCAGCCTTTGAAGTCGGGGTCGACCTCCGCCCAGTGCGCCGCATCGTGGGGGCCGCGGTAGGCCCAGTGGGCGTGGCCGGGCTCGTCGGCTTGCGCCAGGTGGGCGCAACCCAGGGTCAGTGCGATGGCGGCAGCGGTGCGGATCGTGGTCCGGCGCGGTGAGGACTGGGAGGAGGGTGGGGACATGGGCGTGCCTTTCAAAAATGAAAGGCACTCTAGGTTGCCCCGACGGTCGTGCGGCCAGACTTCAGGTGCCGGCCGGCGCAAAGGCGGTTCAGGCTGTCCGGGCGGACTGGCGCGAGACCGGTCAGCCCAGGCGGCGCCGGAAGACGAGGCGATCGGTTTCCGACGCGGCGGCCTGGAAGGCATAGCCGTCGAGGTCAAAGCCCTCGAGCTGGCTGGGCAGGTTGACCCGGTGGGTGATGGCGTAACGTGCCATCAGACCTCGGGCCCGCTTGGCATGGAAGCTGATGATTTTGTAGCGATCGTCTTTCCAGTCTTCAAACACGCATTCGATCACTCGGGCCTTGAGCACTTTTTGCTGCACGGCCTTGAAGTACTCCTGCGAGGCCAGGTTGACGATCACCGGTGAGGCGTCGGCCTGCAGGCGCTGGTTGAGGTGATCGGCAATCTGCGGGCCCCAGAACTGGTAGAGGTCTTTGCCGCCCGGGTTGGCCAGGCGGGTACCCATTTCGAGGCGGTAGGGCTGCAACTGGTCCAGGGGGCGCAGCACACCGTACAGGCCGCTCAGGATGGCCAGGTGTTGCTGGGCCCACTGCAGGTCTTCTGCCGAGAGGCTGCGCGCCTGCAGGCCGTCGTACACATCGCCATTGAAGGCCAGCACCGCCTGGCGGGAGTTGTCGGCGGTGAATTGGTCCGACCAGGCCTCGTAACGGGCCACATTGAGGCTGGCCAGCTTGTCGCTCAAGCTCATCAGGCTGGCGATGTCGGCCGGGGTCTTCTGGCGCAGCACCTCGATCAGTTGTCGGGACTGCGGCAGAAATTGGGGCAGGGTGTGCGGCAGCCCGGCAGGCACGGGCGTGTCGTAGTCGAGGGATTTGGCAGGAGAGATCAGGAACAGCATGGCGTGGGTGTCGAAGCGGGTAGGGCGGTGGGACATCGGGCAGCCGAATGCGCTACCCGGTGGGCCTGTCAGCGCCTGATTGTGCCCACAAGCCGGAGACCCGGCGGGGCACCCTGGATTGGGCCGAGCCCTATGAAAAAAGCCCGGCACCCCCAAGAGGGGCCGGGCTGGATCAGGGCTGCGGCCGGTTCAGACCGGCCGGGGCTCAGGCTTGCTGTTCGAAGGGCAGCTTGAGCTCGCTCAGATCGCGGCGGGTTTCCACCAGGATCAGCGGGCCTTCGTCGAGCACCACCAGCGGGGGGCGTTCGCGCGGCACGTGCACCGGCTTGGGCTCGGCAGCGATGGCGGCCTGAACGGCAGCCACCTTGTCGGCGTCCGAGTTGACCCATTCCAGGCCGGCGCTTTGCGCCAGTTCCACCAGCGTGGGGATCGGCAGCTCAAAGGCTTGCACCTTGGGCAGGCCGGCTTCCACCGGGCTGGCGGCCGGAGCCGCCACCGGAGCCACGAAAGGCGCGGGGGCAGCCACAGGCTCCACCATCTCAACAGCCACCTGGGCAACCGGCTCGGCTTGAGCTGGTGCCGGCGCTGCGGCCTCGACCGGGGCCACCCAGGCTTCGGCGGGGGCGGCGGCGGGTTCGGCTGGCGTCACGTTGCTGAAGTAGCTGGCGCGGGGTTCGAACTCGGCCTGCTCCTGGCCTTCACGGCCTTCCGGGTTGGCCTGGCCGTCACGCGGTGCGCGCTCGCCCTGGCGTTCACGGCGGTCACGGCCGTAACGGTCACGCGAACGGCGTTCACGGCGTTCCTCGCCGCCACCTTCCACCGGGGTGGTGCGACCCTGGCCTTCGACCTGGGCGTCATCAGCCGAGGCGTCGATCGGGTTGCTGCCTTCCGGGGCCTGGGGCGCATCGCCCTGGCCTTCTGTGCGCGGGGCACGGTCCTGGCGTGGGCCGCGTTCACGGCGCTCGCCACGTTCACCGCGTTCGCCACGTTCACGGCGCGGGCGTTCGGCGCGAGCCTCGGTGTTCACCGGATTGCCGGCTTCATCCAGGCCCAGGTTGGCCACGGCGGCTTCGGGGGCCGCTTCGTTCAGGCCGTTGCTGCGCAGCTCGGCCGGGGCGCCGTTGGCACCCTGGTTCTCGGGGCGGCGCTCACGCGGGGCGCGGTCCGGGCGGCCTTCGCGGCGCGGGGCCTCGCCCTCAGGGCGTTCGCCACGCGGGGCACGGGTTTCACCGTCACGTGGGGCGCGCGGCTCACCGCGCTCGCCGTTGCGGCCTTCGCCACGTTCACCACGTTCGCCATTGCGGCGCGGGCCGCGGCCTTCGCCACGTTCCGTGCGCTCGCCATTGCGGTTCTCGCGGCCTTCGCCCCGTTCGCCCCGTTCGCCACGGCGGCCACCACGGCCTTCGCCGTTGCGCGACTCGCCGCGTTCGCCGTTGCGGCCTTCACGCTTTTCGTCCTTCTTGGCCTCGGCGGCCACAGGCGCCGGAGCGGGCGCCGCCACGGGCTTCACGCCGAACAGGCCCTTGAGCCAGCCGAAGAAGCCGGTGTCTTCGGGCACTGCCGGGGCGGGCGCGGCAGCCGGTGCGGCTGGAGCGGCCTTGTCGGCCTGGCGGCCACGGGCGGCCGAGGGCGCACCCTCGGGCTTGGGCAGGGCCTGGGGCGCCGGGGCGTCCGGCAGCACGCCCTTGATCACCGGGGTTTGCTTGTTGGTGGGCTCTTGCGAGCGGCGGGTGACGGTGGTCGGGTCCTCGATCACTTCGGCCATCTTGTAGCTGGCTTCCATGTGGTCCAGGCGCGGGTCGTCGTGCTTGAGGCGCTCGAGCTTGTAGTGCGGGGTTTCCAGCGCCTTGTTGGGCACCAGCATCACGCTCAGGCGCTGCTTGACCTCGATCTTGGCGATCTCGGTGCGCTTTTCGTTGAGCAGGAACGAGGCCACCTCGACCGGCACTTGCACGTGCACGGCGGCGGTGTTGTCCTTCATGGACTCTTCCTGGATGATGCGCAGGATCTGCAGCGCCGAGCTTTCGGTGTCGCGGATGTGGCCCGAGCCACCGCAGCGCGGGCAGGGGATGGACGAGCCTTCCGACAGCGCCGGCTTGAGGCGTTGGCGGCTCATTTCCATCAGGCCGAACTTGCTGATGGTGCCGAACTGCACGCGGGCGCGGTCCTGGCGCAGCGCGTCGCGCAGGCGGTTTTCCACTTCGCGGCGGTTCTTCGACTCTTCCATGTCGATGAAGTCGATCACGATCAGGCCACCCAGATCGCGCAGACGCATCTGGCGGGCCACTTCGTCAGCGGCTTCCAGGTTGGTGCGGGTGGCGGTTTCCTCGATGTCGCCGCCCTTGATGGCGCGTGCCGAGTTGACGTCCACCGAGACCAGGGCTTCGGTGTGGTCGATCACGATGGCGCCGCCCGAGGGCAGGGTCACGGTGCGGGCATAGGCCGATTCGATCTGGTGTTCGATCTGGAAGCGGCTGAACAGCGGGGCATCGTCGCGGTAGCGCTTCACGCGGGCGGCATGCTCGGGCATGACGTGCGCCATGAACTGGTGCGCCTGCTCGTAGATGTCGTCGGTGTCGATCAGGATGTCGCCGATGTCGTGGTTGAAGTAGTCACGGATGGCGCGGATCACCAGGCTCGATTCCTGGTAGATCAGGTAGGCGCCCTTGCCGCCCTTGGCCGCGCCGTCGATGGCGGTCCAGAGCTTGAGCAGGTAGTTCAGGTCCCACTGCAGTTCAGGGGCGCTGCGGCCGATGCCGGCCGTGCGGGCGATGATGGACATGCCGTTGGGGTATTCCAACTGGTCCATGGCTTCTTTGAGCTCGGCCCGGTCTTCGCCTTCGATGCGGCGCGAGACGCCACCGCCGCGGGGGTTGTTGGGCATCAGCACCACGTAGCGGCCGGCCAGGCTCACGAAGGTGGTCAGGGCCGCGCCCTTGTTGCCGCGTTCTTCCTTTTCGACCTGGACCAGCAGTTCCTGGCCTTCACGGATCACGTCGTTGATGCGCGCCTGGCTGGGCGATACGCCCGGGGCAAAGTACTGGCGCGAAATTTCCTTGAAGGGCAGAAAGCCGTGGCGGTCTTCGCCGTAGTCGACAAAACAGGCTTCGAGGCTGGGCTCGACACGGGTGACGACGGCCTTGTAGATGTTGCCCTTGCGCTGTTCGCGCCCTTCGATTTCGATTTCGTAGTCGAGCAGTTTCTGCCCGTCCACGATGGCCAAACGGCGTTCTTCCGCCTGGGTGGCGTTGATCAGCATCCGCTTCATGATGCGTGTCCTTCCTGGACCCTCAGGTCCATGCAATCGTCAAATCTTCAACAGGCCCGAAATGAGCCAACGATGCCGGAACAGACGCTTTGAAACGAAGGGAATTGCCGTGGGTGCACAGACGCCTGAGCTGGTGGCTCAGGTATCGGGCGGGGGCGCGTGGATGGGGGCGAGTGAGTGTAGGGGCTGTGTGGCCGCAAAGGGTGCGGCGTCAGGTGACCGGTAGGCGGGCACCATGGGCGATTGCATGCCATTTGACGGTGGCATGAGCCACCGCAAGCAGGTCTGAATCAGCGCCATCAGCACAGGTTGTCTCGCTTTGATCCGCCCGAGACCCCGGCAATTTCAGCGGGCTCTCAGGCATGGGTATTCCGTATCGGTGTTTCAAAGTGCCGGCCCATCTGGCTTTGGGACACTGTCATCACGAACTCTGGTGCGTGATCTACAGCTCACAAGTCAGTCGGCATCGACCTTGCCAGCGCCGCGGAAGTGGGACTGGACTAAACTCCAGACGAATCAACCAGTTACAGCAAAGCGCTAGTGAAACACATTATAGAGGGCAAAGTCGGCCCTCAAATCAAGCCCGCCGCACCTGCAGCCAGCCTCTTGCTGGTGGACGAAGAATCCGCCGGCCAGCGCCTCGACAACTTCCTGATCCGGCACCTCAAAGGGGTGCCTAAAACGCACGTCTACCGCATCATCCGCAGTGGCGAAGTGCGCATCAACAAGGGGCGGGTGGCCGCCGATACCCGGGTTCAGACCGGGGATTCGGTGCGCGTGCCGCCCGTCCGTCTGTCTGAGCGCGCCGCCGAGAAGGCTGATGCCCCGGCGCCGGCGCGGGAATTTCCGATTCTTTTCGAGGACGATCATCTGCTGGCCATTGCCAAGCCCTCCGGTGTGGCGGTGCATGGCGGCAGCGGCGTGAGTTTTGGCGTGATCGAGCAATTGCGCCAGGCGCGACCGCAGGCGCGCTTTCTGGAGCTGGTGCACCGGCTGGACCGGGAGACCTCGGGCATCCTGCTGCTGGCCAAGAAGCGCTCGGCGCTGACGCACCTGCAAGACCAGTTCCGCGACCGGGAGACCGGCAAGACCTACCTGGCCCTGGCTACCGGGGCCTGGCCGGCCAACAAGAAGGTGATCGACTCGGCCCTGCACAAGTACCTGCTGCCGGACGGCGAGCGGCGCGTGAAGGTGGTCGATAAAGATCATCCGGATGCCATGCGCGCGGTCACCCTGGTGCGCGTGCGTTCGGGCTTGGCGCCGGTTCAATTGGCGGGATTGCCGGCGTTCTCGCTGCTGGAGGTGACCATCAAGACCGGCCGCACGCACCAGATCCGGGTGCACCTGGCCAGCAGCGGGCATGCGATCGCGGGGGACGACAAATATGGCGATTTCGAATTGAACAAGCGCCTGGTCAGGCAGGGCCTCAAGCGCATGTTCCTGCATGCCTGGCGGTTACAGTTCAAGCACCCCGCCAGCGGCGAGACCCTCCAGCTGGAATTGCCCCTGCCGCCCGAGTTGCAATCCTTCATCGACGCCCAACCTAGCCCCAGCTCCAGCCCATGACCGCCTCCAGCCGCCCCCGCCAGTTCGACCTGATCGCCTTCGATTGGGACGGCACCCTGTTTGATTCCACCCAGATCATCGTGCGCTGCATCCAGGCGGCGGTGGTGGATGTTGGCGGTGCACGCCCCAGCGATGAGGCGGCCTCCTATGTGATCGGCATGGCCTTGATGCAGGCCCTGGCCCATGCGGCGCCGGATGTGCCGCCTGAGAAATACCCTGAATTGGGCAACCGTTACCGCTTTCACTATCTGAAGCATCAGGACGACATCGCCCTGTTTGACGGCGTGCTGCCGTTGCTGGCCTCCTTGCGCGAGCGCCAGCACCTCATCACGGTGGCCACGGGCAAGAGCCGCCGCGGGCTGAACGAGGCCCTGCACTCGGTGGCCTTGCGTGGGGTGTTTGATGGATCGCGCACCGCCGACGAGACGGCCGGCAAGCCCGACCCGCGCATGCTGCACGAGTTGATGGCCGAGTTTGATGTGGCGCCTGAGCGCACCCTGATGATCGGCGACACCACCCATGATCTGCAGATGGCGCTGAACGCCGGCTGCGCCAGCGTGGGGGTGAGTTATGGTGCCCATGAGCCCGATGCCTTTGATGCCTTGCGACCGCGCCATGTGGCGCATTCGGTGGCTGATTTGCACCAGTGGCTGCTCAATAACGCTTGAACTGAAGGCCGCGCCAGGGCTTGCGCGGCCGGGGAGAGGTGATGGAAGCGATGATTCCGTTGTGTAACAGCAACGATCTGGTCGAGAGTGGGGACGGAGTGCCCTTCGATGTGGTCTACGCCGGGCAGACCTGCCGTGCCTTTGCCATACGCTATGAGGGTCGTGCCCACGCTTACCTGAACCGCTGCACCCACGTGGCCATGGAGATGGACTACCAGCCGAATCGTTTCTATGACGACTCGGGTCGGTGGTTGCTCTGTGCCACCCATGGTGCGGTCTACGCGCCCGACACCGGTCAGTGCCGAGGTGGCCCCTGCCGAAGTGGCTTGATCCGCATCGAGCTCTCGGAAATGGACGGCGTGGTGCACTGGCATACTGCCTACAACCTGCACCCTGTTGAATTCTGAGATGACGGATCCCCGCACGCCCGAACCCACCGATGAGCCCGTGTCGACGCCGGCTCCCGAGCCTGTTGCGCCGACGGTGTCTGCTGCGGCACCTTCTTCCCCCGCATCCGCTTCACCTCTGCCCTCCGGATGGGAGCGTGAAACGCTTGAAAAGCTGGCTTTTGCCTCGTTGCGTGAGCAGCAGGCAGCGAGGCGCTGGCGCAATGTCATCCGCCTGGCCTGGTTGGTGCTGCTGTCGGTCAGTGCCTGGATGCTGTTCAGCCGTGCAGCGCCGGTGACTGATAAAAGCATGCCCCACACGGCCGTGGTCGAAATCAAGGGCGAGATTGCTGCTGGAGCGGACGCCAGTGCCGAGTTTGTGGTGGCCGCCATGCGCAGCGCCTTCGAGGACGATGGCGCTCAGGCGGTGGTGCTGTTGATCAACTCGCCTGGCGGCAGCCCGGTTCAGGCCGGCATCATCAATGACGAGATCCGCCGCCTGAAGGCCAAGCATTCCAAGCCTGTGTATGTGGTGGTGGAGGAGTCGTGTGCCTCGGCGGCCTATTACATCGCGGCAGCGGCCGACCAGATCTTTGTCGACAAGGCCAGCATCGTGGGCAGCATTGGCGTGCTCATGGATGGGTTTGGCTTCACGGGCCTGATGGACAAGCTGGGCGTGGAGCGGCGCCTCATGACGGCCGGCGAAAACAAGGGCTTTCTGGACCCGTTCAGCCCGCAGACCGAGCGTCAGCGTGTGTTTGCCCAGGCCATGCTGGATCAGATCCACCAGCAGTTCATCAAGGCGGTGAAGGATGGGCGTGGCAAGCGCCTCAAGGAAACGCCCGAAATGTTCAGCGGTCTGTTCTGGACCGGCGAGCAAGCGGTTGAGATGGGCCTGGCCGATCAACTCGGCAACCTGGATTACGTGGCTCGTGAAGTGGTCAAGGCCGAAGACCTGGTGGATTACACCCGCCGCGACAACGTGGCAGAGCGCCTGGCCAAGCGCTTCGGTGCGGCCTTTGGTGAGGGTGCCGTGCGCGCCCTGCGCTCCGTGCCCGCTTTGCGCTGAGCGTGCGGGCCGGGTGAGCGGGCATCAGGGCGCTTTGCCTTGGCGCTCAGCGCCCGATGCCGAAGACCGCCGGCAGGTCATTGGGCGGGAAGTCTTTCGCTTTGCCTGGCGCCTTGGGGTCTTGATGGGCCTGTTGGCGCCAATCTTTCACCAGTTTGCTGCGGTTCTGCCCCTGCTCCAGCGTCAGGCCGTAGCTGATGGCCAGGCGGGTGTTGGGCTGCAGGCTTTGCAGCAGGCCCTGCCACAGGGCTTGATTGCGGTAGGGCGTTTCAATGAACAGCTGGGTCTGGCCTGTCTTGAGGGCCAGTGACTCGAGCTCGCGCAGGCGTTGGCTGCGTTCGCCATTGTCCTGAGGCAGGTAACCCACAAACGCAAAGTTCTGGCCATTCAGCCCGCTGGCGGCCAGGGTCAGCAGCAGCGAGACCGGTCCGGTCAGGGCCACCACTTCAATGCCCAGGTCATGGGCGGCGCGGACCACCGAAGAGCCTGGGTCAGCCACGGCGGGCATGCCGGCTTCGCTGATCAAGCCCATGTCATGGCCGGCCAGGGCGGGCGCCAGCAGGGGGCGGGCGTCAAATTGGCCGGCTTGGTGGTCGCCTTTCTTGTGCACGGCGCGCGGCAGTTCTTGCAACGCCTGCTCCTGAATCGGTGCCACCAGGGGGTGGTGCTCGCCAATGCGCTTGAGGTAGGCGCGTGTGCTCTTGGCGTTCTCGCACACCCAGTGGCGCAAGCCAGCGGCCGTGATCAGGGTTTTGCTCGGGATCACGTCGGTCACCGGCGCTTGCTGGCTGCAGCCGAAGTCCAGGGGGGCGGGGACCAGGAACAGGCGGCCCATGGGGTTTGAATTTGCCTTGCTCATGCCAGCACCTCGATGCCGGCGGCCTGGATCAGGCGGCAGGTGCGGATCAGCGGCAGGCCGATCAGGGCGGTGGGGTCGTCGTTCTCGATCGAAGACAGCAGGGCGATGCCCAGCCCTTCGCTTTTGGCACTGCCGGCGCAATCGTAGGGTTTTTCGCGTTGCAGATAGGTCTCGATCTCGGCATCGCTGAGATCTCGAAATTGCACCCGCACAGCGGCCAGATCGCTTTGGGCGAATCCGGTGGCCTGGCAGACCACGGCCACCGCGGTCTGGAAGACAACAGTCTGGCCGCGCATGCGACGCAACTGGGCTACGGCCCGTTCATGGGTGCCGGGTTTGCCCAGGGGTTCGCCGTGCAGGTCGGCCACCTGGTCGGAGCCAATGACGACCGCTGAGGGAAATTGCCGAGCCACAGCATGGGCCTTGGCGAGTGCCAGGCGTTGGGCCAGTACGGCCGGGGCTTCGCCGGCCAGTGGGGTTTCGTCCACCTCGGGCGAGGCCACTTCAAAGGGCAGGCCGAGCCGGTTCAGCAATTCTTTGCGATAGCGGGAGGTGGAGCCCAGCACCAGCGGGCGCGATGGGCTTGGGTGGTTGGGGGCGCTTGGGGTCATGCGGGCGATTCTCTTACACTGCGCGCATGAAGAAAGAGTATTTCGTGGAACGCCTCGACCTGAAATCGTTGGCGCAGGCTGGCGACACCCTGACTGGGCAGGCGCCCTTGCTGAGCTTTACCCGCTTGGCCGAAGAGGCTGTGCCGGCGGGCATCGATGAGCATGAGGTGCGCTGGTCGGCGCAAGGTGAGTCGCGGCCTGTGACGGGTGGCGCAGATCAGGTGTGGCTGCACCTGGAGGCGGAGGCCAGTCTGGTGCAGGTCTGTCAGCGCTGCCTGGGTCCGGTGGAGGTGTTGCTGGCGTGCCAGCGTTCCTTCCGCTTTGTGCGTGATGAGGCGACGGCGGAAGCCGAGGATGATGAATCCGAAGAAGATGTGTTGGTGATCAGCCGCGAGTTCAATCTGCACGAATTGATCGAAGATGAGCTGCTGATGGAGCTGCCCGTGGTGCCGCGTCATGAGGTCTGTCCTGAGGCGGTGCCCATGGCGGTTGAGGATGAGGAATTCAAGGCCGCTGAGGCTGCCAGGCCCAATCCTTTTGCGGCTTTGGCCAAGCTCAAGAAAGAGTGACTGGGCCTGGCTTTTGAGATGAGCTATAATCAAAGGCTTCGCGCGAATTCCTCGGCGTCTTTTTGATCTGGTTGCCGCGCTGATTGAGTTGATTTCTCACTGATTTCGCACAGAACTTGCCTGTGCTGGCGTGATTTTCTCGCTGGCCCCAGGCTCATGTAACAACCCTTTAGTCCAGGAGCCTGACATGGCCGTCCAGCAAAACAAAAAGTCCCCTTCCAAGCGCGGTATGCACCGCTCGCACAATGCCCTGAACGTGCCGGGTATCGCTGTGGAACCCACCACTGGTGAAATCCACCTGCGTCACCACATCAGCCCCAACGGTTTCTACCGTGGCCGTCAGGTTCTGAAGAACAAGTCCGAAGCCTGATCTGCTTCCGGAGCCATCGAAGCCCGATGCTACATTCCAAGTAGCGCGGGCTTTTCTTTTGTTGGCTATCCATTTCGAAGCCGCTTGGGCGGTTGATTGAGCTCTGAATGATCACACTGGCTGTTGACTGCATGGGGGGCGACCATGGTCCCCGCGTCACGCTGGCAGCATGCCGGCATTTTCTCGAGCAGCATGCTGATGCGCGGCTTTTGCTGGTTGGCAAGCCTGAGGCGCTGACGGCGCTGGTGCACGAGCGCGCCGAGGTTTTGGCGGCCTCCGAGGTCGTCAGCATGGATGACACGGTGGAGGTGGCGCTGCGCAAGAAGAAGGATTCTTCGATGCGTGTGGCCATCCAGCAGGTCAAGGATGGTCGTGCGGATGTGGCGGTTTCTGCTGGTAACACCGGCGCCTTGATGGCCATCGCCCGTTATTTGCTCAAAACCCTGGATGGCATTGATCGGCCTGCGATTGCGGCCTTGATGCCCAACATCAAAGGCCAAGCGACCACGGTGCTGGATCTGGGTGCCAATGTGGATTGCACAGCCGAGCATCTGCTTCAGTTTGCGGTGATGGGCTCGGCCCTGGTGTCCGTCTTGAAAGATGAGGCCCACCCCTCCGTGGGCTTGCTCAATATTGGTGAAGAAGTCATCAAGGGCAACGACACGATCAAAAAAGCCGGTGAGTTGCTGCGATCTGCGGGGAGTTCGGGAGACCTGAACTTTTTTGGCAATGTCGAAGGCAACGACATCTTCAAGGGCACGACCGAGATCGTGGTCTGTGATGGCTTTGTCGGCAACGTGGCGTTGAAGGCGACTGAGGGCTTGGCCTTCATGATCGTCGGCTTTTTGCGTGAAGAGTTTTCTCGCAGCATCTTTCGAAAAATTGCCGCCATCTGTGCCTATCCCGTTCTTTCTTCATTGAAGAAGCGCATGGATTACCGTCGCTACAACGGCGCGGCACTTTTGGGTCTGCGGGGCCTGGTGTTCAAGAGCCATGGCTCGGCCGACGAGTTCGCTTTCGAGCAGGCCTTGAACCGGGCGTATGATGCGGCCCGAAACAACCTGCTTGACCGCGTGAAGGTCCGGATTGCTCGCGCTGCGCCCTTGTTGGCGGCGGTGCCGGGTGATGTCGGGGCCGGCGCGGTGAGCTCCTCCGCACAATGAGACGTTATTCGCGCATAGCCGGTACCGGCAGTTATCTCCCCCCCCGCAGGCTGACGAATGCAGACTTGGCGGCCGAACTGGCTACCAAGGGTGTCGAAACTTCAGATGAGTGGATCGTTGAGCGCACCGGCATTCGCGCCCGACACTTTGCCGCGCCCGATGTGGGCAGCAGCGATCTCGCACTGAAGGCTTGCCAGCGAGCGCTGGAAGCGGCGGGTCTGGAGGCTTCTCAGATCGATCTGATCATCGTGGCCACTTCGACGCCTGACATGGTGTTCCCTTCCACGGCTTGCATTCTTCAGCACAAGCTCGGCAACGCCGGTGCGGCTGCCTTTGATGTGCAGGCTGTTTGCAGTGGGTTTGTCTATGCCCTGACTGTGGCGGATGCCATGATCCAGACGGGTGCTGCGCAACGTGCGTTGGTGGTTGGCGCGGAGGTGTTCTCGCGACTGCTCGATTTCACGGACCGCACGACTTGCGTGCTGTTTGGCGACGGCGCGGGGGCTGTGGTGCTCGAGGCCTCGGATGAGCCGGGCATCCTGGCCTCTGATCTGCACGCTGATGGTAAACATGTGGGCATTCTGTGTGTGCCGGGGCATGTTTCCGGTGGGCAGGTTTTGGGCGATCCTCTGCTCAAGATGGACGGCCAGGCGGTCTTCAAGCTGGCCGTGGGGGTGTTGGAAGATGCGGCGCGTGCCACCTTGGCCAAGGCGGGCAAGACGGATGCCGATATCGACTGGTTGATTCCGCACCAGGCCAACATCCGCATCATGCAAAGCACGGCGCGCAAGCTGAAGCTTCCCCTCGACAAGGTGGTGGTGACGGTGGATCAGCATGGCAACACGTCGGCGGCTTCCATTCCTTTGGCGCTGGACTCGGCGGTGCGTGCCGGTCAGGTCAAGCGCGGCCAGCACCTGATGTTGGAGGGTGTTGGCGGTGGATTTACCTGGGGTGCAGTCTTCCTGCGCTACTGATCGGCATTGTGGGTGGGCATCTGTGGGGCTGGCTTGTGGCTGGCCTGCATGGATCGCTCCCTGTCTGGGTGTTGCCGCCCCCGTGCTCTGTGGCAGCCGGGTGTTGTGGTGATGTGGTTCTAGTTTGTCCAGTCTCCAAAAAACATGACTCCATTTGCATTTGTATTTCCGGGCCAGGGCTCCCAGTCGGTGGGTATGCTCGATGCCTGGGGTGATCATCCTGAGGTGCGCAACACCTTGCGTGAGGCGTCTGACGCCATGGGTGAGGATGTCGCGGCGCTGATCCAGTCCGGTCCCAAAGAGGCGCTGGCGCTCACCACCAACACCCAGCCCGTGATGCTGGTTGCGGCGGTGGCGGCCTACCGGGCCTGGGTTGCCGAAACCGGTCTGTTGCCGTCGGTGGTGGCGGGGCACTCCTTGGGCGAGTATTCCGCGCTCGTCGCGTCGGGTGTGTTGACGCTGGCGCAGGCTGCGCCCCTGGTGCGTTTCCGTGCTGCTGCGATGCAGGAGGCGGTGCCTGTTGGGGTCGGGGCCATGGCGGCCATCCTCGGCATGCCCGCGGCGCAGGTCGTCGCTGGATGTCAGGCGGTCACTGCCGAATTTGGTGCGGGTTCGTCGGAAGTTGTTGAGGCGGTCAATTTCAATGACCCCATGCAGACCGTGATTGCTGGCAGCAAGGCGGGCGTTGAAAAGGCTTGTGAATACCTCAAGTCTCAAGGTGCCAAGCGGGCCTTGCCTTTGCCTGTGTCTGCGCCATTCCATTCGAGCCTGATGAAGCCTGCGGCTGAGAAGCTGCGCGAAAAATTGGCCACCCTGAGCTTGGGGGTGCCTCAGATAGCCGTGGTCAACAATGTGGATGTGCAGGTGGAGTCGGATCCTGAGCGCATTCGTGATGCGCTGTACCGCCAAGCCTTCCAGCCCGTCCGTTGGGTGGAGTGTGTGCAGGCGATCAAGGCGCGTGGTGTATCGCACGTCATTGAGTGTGGCCCCGGCAAGGTGTTGGCGGGCATGACCAAGCGCATCGATGCGGAGTTGCTCGGCGGTGTGGTGTTGGACCCCGCCACACTGGCAGAAACCAAAGGACTGTTGGCATGAGTGAAGTGAAATTTGAAGGCCAGGTGGCGTTGGTCACCGGTGCATCGCGTGGCATTGGTGCGGCCATTGCCCTTGAGTTGGCTCGGCGTGGCTTGAAGGTGATCGGGACGGCAACCACCGATGAGGGTGCTGATCGCATCTCGGCGACCCTGGCGTCTGTGGGTGGTCTGGGTGCCAAGCTGGACGTCAACGATGGCGCAGCTGTCGAGGCGTTGATTGATCGCATCGTGAAAGAGCAAGGTGCTCTGCAGGTGCTGGTGAACAATGCGGGTATCACGCGCGACATGCTGGCCATGCGCCTCAAGGATGCCGATTGGGATGCGGTGCTGGACACCAATCTGAAATCTGTGTTTCGCATGAGCCGTGCCGTGATGCGCCAGATGATGAAGCAGCGGTATGGTCGCATCATCAGCATCACCAGCGTGGTGGGTGCCTCGGGCAATCCGGGGCAGGCCAACTATGCTGCTGCCAAGGCAGGCGTTGCGGGCATGACCCGCGCACTGGCTCGTGAATTGGGCAGCCGAGGCATTACGGTGAACTGCGTGGCACCAGGTTTCATTGATACCGACATGACGGCTTCGCTGCCTGAAGAGCAGCAAAAAGCCTTGTTGACCCAGATCCCGCTGGGACATCTGGGGCAGCCTGCCGACATCGCTCATGCCGTCGCTTATCTGGCCTCTCCGCAGGCCTCGTATGTGACCGGGCAAGAGTTGCATGTCAATGGCGGCATGTACATGTAAATTAACAGCAAATCAAAGCCGAATGGTCCGTGCGGCAAATGCTTCGGGAATGTTCTCCGGGGCGGCTAAAATCACGGATCTTTTCACAACCCTCAGAGGGAACCATGAGCGATATCGAAGCACGTGTCAAAAAAATCATCGCCGAACAACTCGGCGTGGAAGAGTCTCAAGTCACTAACGAAAAGGCCTTTGTCGCTGACCTCGGCGCAGACTCTCTGGACACGGTGGAATTGGTGATGGCTCTGGAAGACGAGTTCGGCATTGAGATCCCGGACGAAGATGCCGAGAAGATCACCACGGTGCAAAACGCGATCGACTACGCCAACACGCACCACAAGGCCTGAGTCCCTGGCGGGACCGGTCCTACACTTTTGGAGTGCGGGCCGGCAGGGCCTTGCGGCTTTGCCTGGCTTGTCACAGACCGCCGGCGCTTTGCGTCCGGCCAAACTGAGATTTTCATATGTCCCGTCGTCGCGTTGTCGTCACTGGCCTGGGTTGTATCAGCCCCGTAGGCAATACGGTTGCCGAGTCCTGGAACAATTTGTTGGCCGGCCAATCAGGCATTGACCTGATCAAGTCGTTTGACGCCAGCGCTTTTGCCTGCAAGTTTGCAGGTGAAGTGAAGGGGTTTGACATCACCCAGTACATCCCTGAGAAAGAGGCGCGTCACATGGACCGCTTCATTCACCTCGGGATGGCCGCAGCCATGCAGGCTGTGGTCGATTCGGGTTTGCCAACCGGCGATGCGTTGAGCGAAGAGCAGGCAGTCCGCATCGGCTGCAACATCGGTTCCGGCATCGGCGGCCTGCCGATGATCGAGCAGACCCATGGCGAATACACGAATCGTGGGCCGAGAAGAATTTCACCGTTCTTCGTCCCGGCCTCGATCATCAACATGATCTCGGGTCATGTTTCCATTCAATACGGCTTCAAGGGCCCCAACGTTGCGGTGGTTACCGCTTGCACGACAGGTCTGCATGCCATTGGTTTGTCGGCTCGCATGATCGAGTACGGTGATTGCGATGTCATGGTGGCTGGTGGTGCTGAATCGACGGTCTCCCCCCTGGGGATTGGCGGCTTCGCGGCGGCGCGTGCGCTCTCCACTCGAAACGACGACCCCAAGACTGCCTCACGCCCTTGGGACAAGGATCGCGATGGTTTCGTTCTTGGCGAAGGTTCAGGCGTGCTGGTGCTCGAGGAGTATGAGCACGCCAAGGCCCGTGGCGCCCGCATCTACGCTGAAATTACCGGCTTTGGTATGTCCGGTGACGCCTATCACATGACGGCACCCAACGTTGATGGTCCGCGCCGCTCCATGGAAATGGCCTTGCGCAATGCGGGTATCAACGCGGATCAGGTCCATTACCTCAACGCCCACGGCACCTCGACGCCTCTGGGTGACACCAACGAAACCAACGCCATCAAGGCGGCACTCGGTGACCATGCCTACAAGACCGTGGTGAACTCGACCAAGTCGATGACCGGGCACTTGCTGGGTGGTGCGGGGGGGATCGAAAGCGTGTTCACGGCGCTGGCCGTGTATCACCAGAAGAGCCCGCCGACCATCAACATCTTCAATCAAGATCCGGATTGCGATCTGGATTACTGTGCCAATGAGGCCCGTGATCTGAAGATTGATGTGGCCGTCAAGAATAATTTCGGTTTTGGTGGCACCAACGGCTCGCTGGTCTTCAAGCGACTGAGTTGATTTCACTGCATGGGGCTGCTTGCCCTGTGCTTCTGATCAACTTGTTCTGCATGTCGGTTGCTGACTGATGCACGCCGCGCCCCCTGTTCGCTACCCTGTGATGCCCTCGCGGCTTCGATGGGCATGGGAAGGGGGCGTTTTTGTGGCTGCGCTCCTCTGTATCACGCTCTGGGCGTACCAGACGGCGCCCTCGATGCTGCGTGCATGGGTGGCTTTTTGCCTGTGTCTGCCTGCGCTCGTGTTCATCGTTCGGTCCGCCTGGGGCTCCGACGTTGGCGAACTTGTCTGGGATGGCACCACCTGGGCCCTGCATTGCCAAATGCCCGGTGGGTCTGTTTGGGCCGGTGACGGCGCGGTCCGTGTTGTGCTGGACTTGCAGCGGGTGCTGCTGCTCCGTTGGCACACCACGGGTGTTTGGGCTGGTAAATGGATCTGGCTGGAGCGCCGCGGTCATCCATCTCGCTGGCACCTGCTGCGGTGTGCGGTATATTCGCGCGCTGCACACGAGCCGTCGAAAGAGCCCATCGGGTCTTGAGCTTGCTGCTGTCTTCGTTTTCATGACCCAACCCCCCATAACCCTATCGCCAACCCCGGACGACAGTGATCTGCTGTTGGTTCAAAGCGCGGTCGCGGGCAATCAACGTGCTTTTGAACTTCTGGTTCTGAAATATCAGCGGCGCGTGGCTCGGCTGGTGGCGCGCATGGTCAGGGATTCAGACCTGGTCGACGATGTGGTGCAGGAGACCTTTATCCGCGCTTACCGCGCGCTGCATCAGTTTCGTGGCGAGGCACAGTTCTACACCTGGCTGTACAGGATCGCTGTCAACACGGCCAAAAAAGCCTTGGTCGATCTGCGCCGCAATCCGGTGATGAACGAAAGTGCGCTGCGTGGACGTGATGATGACGATGAAACTTCCTCGGTTTCAAACGAACTAAGCAGCGATGAAACCCCGGAAACTGTCCTGGCGGCCAAGGAAATCGGCGAAGCCGTGAACTCGGCCATGGAGGCCTTGCCAGAGGATCTGCGGCAGGCCGTGACCCTGCGAGAGATTGAAGGACTCAGTTATGACGAGATCGCTGAGGTGATGAATTGTCCGATCGGCACGGTGCGCTCCCGGATTTTTCGCGCCCGGGAGGCCATTTCGGCCAAGGTCAAGCCATTGCTGGCCAATCAGACGGGGAAACGTTGGTGATGAACCAAGGGATTGCAAATGGACCGAATGCTTGAAAACCGCGAGTTGATCTCCGATCTGGCCGATGGGCGCCTGGATGATGCCGATGCTGCCAAGTTGCTCGACCAGTTGAGCGCGGACGACGATGCTGCTGTCTCGTGGGAAATCTACCACCTCAGCCGTGATGTGCTCCGCGGTGAGTGGGGCGTAAGCGCTGATGCAACGGCGGGCGCCGTGCACGGCCTGTCCTCTGACTTCATGGTGCGTTTGCGAGCTCGTCTGTCTGAAGAGGAGATTGAACCTTTGGCGCCCGAGTCGCTGCCCCAGCCATTGACACCACAAGCATTTCAAGCAGAAGCCGCCAATCAACCACTTTTCCGTTGGCGCATGGTCGCCGGCTTGGCTTCTGTGGTCGCCGTTGCTGCGGTGGGCTGGGGCTTGGTCGGGCAACAGGATCAGGTGCGCGTGGGTGGACAAATGGCCGCCAATGGGTTGGCACCAGCCGGTGTTCAGGCCGTGGCAGTCTCTCTGCCGGGAGACGAGCGTGCTGTCATGTTGCGCGACCCCCGTCTGGATGAATTGCTGGCCGCGCACAAGCAGGCCGCGGGTGCCTCTGCACTGCAGACGCCCGCTGGTTTTCTGCGCAATGCGACTTTTGAGGGGGCATCACGGTGAGCTTTGCCCCAGTCGCAGACGGCATGCGACGGGTGATCTGCCGTGCATTGCTGCCTCTGGCGGCCTCATGGGGCCTGCAGTTTGGCGCCTTTGCGGCCCAGCCGCAGGCGCCAGTGCAGGCTACCATCGGGCCGGCGCCAGTGGCCAAGCCGGCGGTCCCTGAGCTTGATTTGAACCAGTGGTTGCTGCGCATGCACAACGCGTCGAGCCGAAAGGCCTATGTCGGCACGTTTGTGGTCATGTCGGCTGCGGGTGGCATGTACAGCTCGCGCATCTGGCATGTTTGCGATGGCGATGTTCAGATGGAGCGCATCGATGCCTTGACCGGCCCGCCCCGTTCGACGTTGCGCCGCAACGATCAGGTCATTACGTTTTTGCCTGAATTGCGTGTGGCGCGTGCTGAAAAGCGTGAGTCCTTCGGCGTCTTCCCCAATTTGCGGCGAGGTGGTGACCCGGCGCTGGCCAACCTCTATCAGGCCAGTGCTCAGGGTGTGGACCGTGTTGCAGGCTTTGATGCCGACGTCGTCCTGATTCAGCCCAAAGACGCGCAACGCTTTGGCTATCGCATCTGGAGTGAAAAAAAATCTGGATTGGTGGTCAAGATCCAGACGCTGGATGCAGAGGGGCGTGTGCTGGAGCAGGCCGCTTTTTCGGAGCTTGACCTCGACGCCAGTGTGAAAATGGAAAAGCTCGCCCAGATGATGGCGGCCACCGGCGGGTACCGGGTGGAGCACCCGGACCTGACCAAGACCACAGCTCAGCAGGAGGGGTGGGCCCTCAAGAGCCCGGTGGCGGGTTTTCAGACGGTCAGTTGCTACAGGCGTGGCATGGCTGCCGCGCCCACGGTGGGCCCCAAGGGGGTGCCAGAACCGACACTGCAATGGACCTTCTCTGATGGCTTGGCCACCGTCTCGCTCTTCATTGAACCCTACGACCGTCAGCCTCGCGCTGCCGATGAAGTGCAACTCTCCATGGGCGCTACACAAACCCTGGGCAAGCGGGTGCTTGGCGATTGGTGGGTGACCCTGGTGGGTGAGGTGCCTGCACAGACCTTGAAGTTGTTTGCTCAGAGCCTTGAGCGTCTCAAATAAAACCCCTGCCAGTCTCAATCGACCCGTTGCGAACCCCGCTTCGGGCCTTTGGTGTTTCTGACTTGATGCATGAATTGATTCTTGAAAGGACCATGATGCCAATCGTCCCCTGGAAAAAAAGCCTGAACGCCTGGGTGCTGCTGGCTGCGGTGGGCAGTGCCTCTGCGTTGTCGCTGTTTCCGACACACGCTGCTCAAGCCCAAAGTGCGCCGATGCAGCGGACCTTGCCTGACTTCACGGACCTGGTGGACCAGGTGGGTCCTTCGGTGGTCAACATCCGCACCCTCGAGAAGGTGTCCGGCCGGCAAGGGGCTGGGACTGGCATGGACGAAGACATGCTGGAGTTCTTCCGCCGCTTTGGTCTGCCGGTACCGCAGGTGCCCCGCCAGGCGCCCAAGCAGCAGCGCCCCCAGCCCGAGGAGGAGGCTCAGCCACGGGGGGTGGGCTCCGGCTTCATCCTGACGCCCGATGGCTTCATCATGACCAATGCCCATGTGGTGGAAGAAGCTGATGAAGTGCTGGTCACCTTGACGGACAAGCGCGAGTTCAAGGCCCGCATCGTCGGCTCGGACAAACGCACCGATGTGGCTGTGGTCAAGATCGAAGCCTCCGGATTGCCGGCTGTGAAGCTGGGTGATGTGGCCCGTCTGCGGGTGGGGGAGTGGGTGATGGCCATTGGCTCGCCCTTTGGCCTGGAGAACACGGTCACGGCCGGTATCGTGAGCGCCAAACAACGCGAAACGGGTGATTACCTTCCTTTCATCCAGACCGATGTCGCGATCAACCCTGGCAACTCGGGTGGGCCTCTGATCAACATGCGCGGGGAGGTCATTGGCATCAACAGCCAGATTTACTCCCGTTCGGGCGGCTTCATGGGCATCTCTTTTGCCATTCCGATCGATGAGGCCATCCGGGTGAGCGACCAGTTGCGTGTCAGTGGCCGCGTTTCGCGGGGTCGCATCGGCGTGCAGATTGATCAGGTGACCAAGGAGGTCGCCGATTCGGTGGGGCTGTCCAAGGCTCAGGGGGCCCTGGTCCGAGGGGTTGAGTCTGGATCGCCTGCAGACAAGGCCGGTGTGGAGCCGGGTGACGTGATCTTGCGCTTTGACGGCAAGCCGATCGAGAAGAGCGCTGATCTGCCGCGTTTGGTGGGCAACACCAAGCCCGGCTCGCGCAGCACCCTGACGGTGTTCCGGCGGGGCGCCAATCGCGATCTGCCGATCACGGTGGCGGAGATCGAGCCCGACTCGGCAGTGGCTCGCAAGAGCGATCGCGATGACAAGCCGCGCAGCTCCTCGGCGGCGCAGTCCTTGGGCTTGGTGGTCACCGAGCTGACGGCTGCCCAGAAGAAGGAACTCAAGCTCAAGGGTGGGGTGCGTGTCGATGCCGCGACCGAGGCGGCGGCCCGGGCCGGATTGCGGGAAGGTGACGTGGTCCTCTCCGTGGCCAATGTCGAAACGCTGTCCGTGAAGGATTTCGAGCAAGCATTGGCTAAAGCGGATCGCAGCAAGGTGATCAGTGTGCTGTTCCGCCGTGGCGACTGGACCCAACTCGCCACATTGCGTCCGGCCCGCTGATGGGGATGCCGGCCTTGTTTCAACCCTTCTGCCTGCTCGGATTTGCGGACGCAGATGTCCCGTTTTGGACAAGGTCGGTGCTTTTTTCAAACAGGGGTGGGCTTGGGGATAAAAAGTGTGCAGGTGCTCACGTATTCAGGGCCTAATTCGCCGTTTAGGTAGAATTGCCTTGTTGACCGATGCGCTTCGGCATATCGAGAAGATCAAAAACCACGATACGGGAAGCCAGATCGTCGAAAGATGGTGATCCACAGATCACCCACAAGTTGTCCAGAATTTCCTGGGTTAATTTGTGTATAAGCTGTGGATAAATATCTTGTTGCAGTGTTGCAACGACGAGGTCTTGGTCTTGCTCGGGCTGTACGTCCCAGGCTTTTTGCCTACAATGAAGCTCCAACTATCGCAGTTGCCATAGATTGTTGGTTCAGGGCGCGTCGCCACCAGACGCGCCCTTTTTTCTTGTGCCTCCTCCAGACAATTCAATTACTTAAGCGTTCTCGTTGATGAATCACATCAGAAATTTTTCGATCATCGCCCACATCGACCACGGCAAATCAACGCTGGCCGACCGCTTGATCCAGCGCTGCGGAGGCCTTGAAGAGCGTGAGATGGAGGCACAGGTGCTTGATTCGATGGACATCGAAAAAGAGCGTGGGATAACCATCAAGGCGCAGACCGCTGCGCTGCAGTACAAGGCCAAGGATGGGCAGGTCTACAACCTGAACCTGATCGACACCCCCGGTCACGTCGACTTCTCTTATGAAGTGAGCCGCTCTTTGTCGGCCTGCGAGGGTGCGCTGCTGGTGGTGGATGCTTCGCAGGGTGTCGAGGCCCAGACCGTGGCCAATTGCTACACCGCGCTCGACCTGGGGGTCGAGGTGCTGCCGGTGCTCAACAAGATGGATTTGCCGCAGGCCGATCCCGAGAATGCCAAGGCAGAGGTCGAGGATGTGATCGGCATCGACGCCACCGACGCCATTCCCTGCTCGGCCAAGACCGGCATGGGCATCGACGAAATTCTTGAAGCCATCGTGGCCAAGATTCCTGCCCCCAAGGGCAACCCGAACGCTCCCTTGCGGGCCATGATCATTGACAGCTGGTTCGACAGCTACGTGGGCGTGGTGATGCTGGTGCGTGTGGTGGACGGTCGCCTGGGGCGCGGTGAGCGCTTCAAGATGATGGCCACGGGCACGGTGTACAACGCCGACAACCTGGGCGTGTTCACGCCGGCCAACCTGCCGCGCGAGTCGCTGGAGGCGGGGCAGGTGGGTTACATCATCGCTGGCATCAAGGAGTTGCAGGCAGCCAAGGTGGGCGACACCATCACACTCGAAAAGAAGTTGCCCAACAACCTGGGCCCGGCCACGGAAGCACTGCCCGGCTTCAAGGAAATCCAGCCCCAGGTGTTCGCCGGCCTGTACCCGACCGAGGCCAACCAGTACGACTCGCTGCGTGACAGTCTGGAGAAGCTCAAGCTCAACGATGCCTCGCTGCAGTTCGAGCCCGAGGTGTCACAGGCTCTGGGCTTCGGTTTCCGCTGCGGCTTCCTGGGCTTGCTGCACATGGAGATCGTGCAGGAGCGCCTGGAGCGTGAGTTCGATCAGGATTTGATCACCACCGCGCCCAGCGTGGTCTACGAGGTGGTCAAGGGTGATGGCGAGGTCATCATGGTGGAGAACCCTGCCAAGATGCCTGACCAGGCGCGTATCCAGGAGATCCGCGAGCCCATCGTGACGGTGCACCTGTACATGCCGCAAGACTACGTGGGCGCCGTGATGACGTTGGCCAACCAGAAGCGTGGCGTGCAGATGAACATGGCCTATCACGGCCGCCAAGTGATGCTCACCTACGAATTGCCGCTGGGTGAGATCGTGCTGGACTTCTTCGACAAGCTCAAATCCGTCAGCCGCGGCTACGCCTCGATGGACTACGAGTTCAAGGAGTACCGGGCCTCCGACGTGGTCAAGGTGGACATCCTGCTCAACGGCGAGAAGGTCGATGCGCTGTCCATCATCGTGCACCGCAGCCAGTCCCAGTACCGCGGCCGTGCCGTCGCGGCCAAGATGCGCGAGATCATCAGCCGGCAGATGTTCGACGTGGCCATCCAGGCCGCCATCGGCGCCAACATCATCGCGCGTGAATCCATCAAGGCCTTGCGCAAGAACGTGCTGGCCAAGTGCTATGGCGGCGACGTCAGCCGCAAGCGCAAACTCCTTGAGAAACAAAAGGCGGGTAAGAAACGCATGAAACAGATCGGTTCGGTCGAGGTGCCGCAAGAGGCGTTCCTGGCCATTCTGCAGGTGGAGGATTGAGCATGAACGCCATGTCGACGGTCACGGCCATCATCCTGGCTGGTTTTGCGGCCTACATCGGAGCCTGGTACCTCAACATCGGAGGCATCGAGGGCAATTTTGCGCTGCTGCTGTTCCTGGCCACGCTGGTCACCGGCGCTTACTGGTTGGCCGAGCGCCTGTACTTTCTGCCGCGCCGGCGTCAGGCCGCAGCCGCTGTCGAGTCAGCCCAGGCACAGCGCCGCGAAGAACTCACCCGCATGGGCATCAAGCAGGTCGATGGTGATGTGGAAGACACCAAAGCCCGCCTGCTGATGCAACCCTGGTGGTTGGATTGGACCGCAGGTCTGTTCCCGGTGATCGCTGCGGTGTTTGTGTTGCGTTCCTTTCTGTTTGAGCCGTTCAAAATTCCGTCGGGCTCCATGATCCCGACCTTGCTGGTGGGCGATCTGATCCTGGTGAACAAGTTCACCTATGGCGTGCGTCTGCCGGTGATCAACAAGAAGATCACCGATGGCACGCCGCCCCAGCGCGGTGATGTGATGGTGTTCCGCTACCCGCCCAAGCCGAGCCTGGACTACATCAAGCGTGTGGTGGGGGTGCCGGGCGATGAGGTGGCCTACATCAACAAGCGCCTGACCATCAACGGCAAGCCGCTGGAGACCACGGCCATCCCTGATTTCTTCGATGAAGATGCCGTGCGCTACTTCAAGCAATTCGAGGAGAAGTTGGGTGATCAACCACACCGCCTGCTCAACGACCCGGACCGTCCCGCTTTTGTGCCGGGCGTGGAAGACTTTCCGTTCAAGGCCAACTGCCACTACACCATTGAAGGTGTGACCTGCAAGGTGCCTGAAGGCCATTACTTCATGATGGGCGACAATCGCGATAATTCACTGGACTCACGCTATTGGGGCTTTGTGCCCGATGCCAACATCGTCGGCAAAGCGGTGTTTGTCTGGATGAACTTCGGTAACCTGAAGCGCATTGGGCCCTTCCATTGAAGCAGGCTCGGAAGTGCATGCCTTGGGTCAGTCGCACAAGAGGGATCGAAAAATGAACAGACACATTCCAATGGGCCGCTCGTCTCAGCGCGGCATGTCCTTCATCACGCTGGTGCTCCTGGCAGCGTTGATCATCTCGGTTTTCGTTGTGGGTGCCCAGGTGGTTCCCACGGGCATTGAATATGTCGCGGCCAAGCGTGCCATTGACCGGGCCAAGACAGGCAACACGGTGGCCGAGATCCAGCAGGCGTTTGACCGCTCTGCGGCCATCGACGACATCACATCGATCACGGGCAAAGACCTCGACATTCGAAAGAACGGTGACAAAGTCATCGTCTCTTTCGCCTATGTCCGTGAAATTCATCTCATCGGGCCAGCTTATCTGGTCATGAAATACAGCGCGCAGACCAACTAGGTGGACCCTCGACTTCAAACCCTGCAGCAGAAGCTGCAACACACATTTGCGGACCCGAAGCTGTTTCAGCGGGCGGTGACCCACCGCAGTTTTTCCGCCGACCACAACGAGCGTCTTGAATTCCTGGGCGACTCGGTGCTCAACCTGGCGGTGTCCAGCCTGCTGTACCGGCGCCTGGGCACCTTGGCCGAGGGAGATCTGTCGCGCACGCGGGCCAACCTGGTCAAGCAAGACACGCTGCACCAGTTGGCGCTGGACCTGGACTTGTCCGGCGTGCTGCGCCTGGGCGAGGGGGAAGCCCGTTCCGGCGGGCAGAAACGCCCCTCCATCCTGGCCGATGCCGTGGAAGCCCTGATCGGCGCGGTGTTCCTGGATGCCGGATATGGTCCGGCCGAGGCCCTGGTGCACCGGCTTTACCAGGCCGTGGAGATCAACCCACAGATGCAAGCCATGGGCAAGGATGCCAAGACGGGCTTGCAGGAGTGGTTGCAGGCCCGCAAAATGAAAGTGCCGTCCTACCGCGTGGTGCTCACCACGGGGGTGGCGCATCGCCAGACCTTTGATGTCGAGTGTGAAATTCCCGAACTGGGCCTGACCGAGCGAGGCATCGGCGGCTCCCGGCGTGCCGGCGAGCAGGCCGCCGCAGCAGCGATGCTGCTCACCCTGAAAGCGAAATACAAATGAACGACGCTACAAAGCCTGTAGCCGGCCCGAACGCCGACCTCGAAGCCATGCTGGCTGCCGCCAAGCCCGGCGCTGCCCCCGTGACCGCCGCTGACGTGGTGGCGGGTGCCGCCCCTGTCGAAGGCCAGCGCTGTGGCGTGATCGCCATCGTGGGCAAGCCCAACGTGGGCAAATCCACGCTGCTCAATGCCCTGATCGGCCAGAAGATCAGCATCACCTCGCGCAAGGCGCAGACCACACGCCACCGCATCACCGGCATCCGCACCCTGGGGCAGACCCAGTACGTGTTTGTGGACACCCCCGGCTTCCAGACCCGCCACAGCACGGCACTCAACAAGTCGCTCAACAAGACGGTGATGGGCGCCATCGGTGATGTGGACCTGGTGCTGTTCGTGGTCGAGGCCGGCAATTTCACCCTGGCCGATGCCAAGGTGCTGTCTCTGCTCAAGCCCGGCATCCCGGCGCTGCTGGTGGCCAACAAGCTCGACACCGTGAACCGCCGCGCCGAGTTGGCGCCCTGGCTCAAGAGCATGCAGGAGCGCCATCCCTTCAACGAGTTCGTGCCCATGTCGGCCAAGAACAAGGGCGACATCGAGCGCCTGTTCGGCATCTGCGAGAAATACCTGCCCGAGCAGGCCTGGTTCTATGGCGCCGATGAGCTGACCGACCGCAGCGAGAAGTTCCTGGCCTCCGAAACGGTGCGTGAAAAGCTGTTCCGCTTCACTGGCGATGAGCTGCCCTACACCTCCACCGTGGTCATCGACAAGTTCGACGAGGAAAAGAGCAAGACCCACAACCGCATGCTGCGCATCTCGGCCACCATCGTGGTCGAGCGTGATGGTCACAAGGCCATGGTGATCGGTGACAAGGGCGAGCGCCTCAAGCGCATCGGCACCGAAGCCCGGCAGGAGCTTGAAAAACTCATGGACGCCAAGGTGTTCCTGGAGCTGTGGGTCAAGGTCCGCTCGGGCTGGGCCGACGATGAAGCCCGCGTGCGCAGCTTCGGCTACGAGTAAGCGACCCCCACCGTGGCGCCCCCGAAGCGCATTGCAGACGAACCCGCCTTTGTTCTGCACCGCTACGACTGGAGTGAGTCCAGCCTGATCCTCGAGGTCATGACCCGGCACCACGGCCGTCAGGCCCTGGTGGCCAAGGGCGCCAAGAAGCCCACCTCCAACTTCCGCCCGGTGCTGCTGCCCCTGCAGCCGCTGCGCCTGGGCTACAGCCTGTCGCCCGATGCTCAGGCCGAGATCCACACCCTCAAAGCGGCCGATTGGGTGGGCGGCCACATCATGCCCACGGGCGATGCCCTGCTGTCGGGCTATTACCTCAATGAACTGCTGATGCGCCTGCTCGCGCGCGACGACCCGCATCCGGGCCTGTTCGATGCCTATGCCGCCGTGGTGCGGGTACTGGCCAGTGAACATGGCGAGGCTTTGCAGCCTGTGTTGCGGGCCTTCGAACTGGTGCTGTTGCGCGATTTGGGCCTGCTGCCCGCGCTCGACCAGCAAACAGCGACGCTGACACCCTTGAGCGCCAAGGGGCTGTATGTGCTGGTGCCTGAAGGCGGCCTGCGTGAAGCGCAGGCCCAGGAGCGCGGCGGCCTGCCTGGGGCCTGGTGGCTGGCCTTGCAGCGGGCCCTCGATGAGCCTGCGCCGCTGGCCGCCACCTTGCGCGCCAGTGCCGATGGCACGGCCGAGCTCAAACACCAGCTTCGGGCCTTGCTCCACTACCATTGCGGTTCGCGCATCCTGCGCACCCGGCAACTCATGATCGACCTGCAAAACCTATGAACGCTGCGACCTCTTCCCTGCATCCGCTCACCGCCCTGTCGGTCAACCTCAACAAGGTGGCCCTGGTGCGCAACACCCGGCATCTGGGCATCCCCAGCGTCACCCGGGCCGCCGAGCTCTGCCTGCAGGCCGGTGCCGCCGGCATCACCGTGCACCCGCGCCCTGATGAGCGCCACATCCGCGCCGGTGATGTGGGCGATCTGGCCGCCCTGCTCGAGCAGTGGCCACAAGCCGAGTTCAACATCGAGGGCAATCCTTTCCACAACCTGATGGAGCACGTGCGTGAGTTTCGTCCGCACCAGGCCACTTTTGTGCCCGACAGCGAAGGCCAGTTCACCAGCGACCATGGCTGGAGCTTCCCGCAAGATGCCGGCCGCCTCAAGCCTTTGATTGACGAAGCCCATGCCCTGGGCGTGCGGGTCAGCCTGTTCATGGACCCGATTCCGGAGGCCATGGCGGCCGCCCGTGCCATCGGGGCAGATCGTGTCGAGCTCTACACCGAGACCTGGGCCCGTGCCTTTGGCACCCCGGATGAAGCCCGTGTGCTGGCGCAGTTTGCCGACACGGCGCGGGCTGCGCTTGCGGTCGGCCTGGGGCTCAATGCCGGGCATGATCTGTCACGCGACAACCTCAGCACCTTCCTGCGTGGGGTGCCGGGTGTGCTGGAGGTCTCGATCGGCCACGCCTTGATCGCCGATGCCCTGGAGCTGGGCTACGAGGCCACCGTGCGCGACTACCTGCGCTGCATTGTGGCCGCTCAGCCAAGCTGATCCCCGAGGCTGGCCATGATCTACGGCATCGGGACCGATATCTGCGACGTGCGCCGCATCCAGGCCAGCCTGGAGCGGCATGGCGATCGCTTTGCCGAGCGGGTGCTGGCACCTGCCGAGTTGCAAACCTGGCGCGAACGCACCGAGCGCTGGCCCGAGCGCGGCGTGCGCTACCTGGCCACCCGTTTCTCAGCCAAGGAGGCCTTCAGCAAGGCCGTGGGCATGGGCATGCGCATGCCCATGACCTGGCGCTCGTGCGAGATTGCCAAACTGCCCAGCGGGCAGCCGGTGATCGTGCTGCACGACGAGCTCAAGACCTGGTTTGAGTCGCGTGGCCTGCGCGCCCATGTCACCGTGACCGACGAGACCGACTACGCCGCCAGCTTTGTGGTGGTGGAGCACACCCCGCCAGGCCCTGCCGCCGCGGCCTGAATCCCGCTTCTTTTTCTGTTTTCCGTTGGAAGAACCTGCACCATGTCCGACCATGCCCCTCTGATCCTTGACGTCGCCGGCACCGAACTCAGCGCCGCGGACCGCCGTCGCCTGGCCCACCCCTTGACGGGGGGGGGGTGATCCTGTTCTCGCGCAACTGGCAAAGCCGGGCCCAGTTGCTGGCCCTCACCAGTGCCATCAAGGCGGTGCGCGACGACTTGCTGATCTGTGTGGACCACGAAGGCGGGCGCGTGCAGCGCTTTCGCTCGGATGGCTTCACCCACCTGCCGCCCATGCGCGCCCTGGGCGAGCTGTGGATGAAGGACGGCAAGGGCGGCCCAGGCAGCGGTGCCCTGGCGGCCACCAACGCCGCCACGGCGGCGGGCTACGTGCTGGGCAGCGAGCTGCGTGCCTGCGGTGTGGATTTCAGCTTCACCCCCGTGCTGGACCTGGATTGGGGTGAAAGCGGTGTGATCGGCGACCGGGCCTTCCACCGGGATCCGCGCGTGGTGGCCCTGCTGGCCAAGAGCCTCATGCATGGTTTGCTGCAGGCGGGCATGGCCAATTGCGGCAAGCATTTCCCTGGCCACGGCTTCGTCAAGGCAGATTCGCACACCGAGATCCCGGTGGACAAGCGCAGCCTCAAGGCCATCCTGGCTGACGATGCCGCCCCCTATCCCTGGTTGTCGAGCACGCTCACCAGCGTCATGCCCGCACACGTGATCTACCCCAAGGTGGACCGCCGCCCAGCAGGCTTCTCCAGCCGCTGGCTGCAGGAGATCCTGCGCCGGCAACTGGGCTTTGATGGTGCGATCTTCAGCGACGACCTCAGCATGGCCGGCGCCCGGCTGCTGGATGGCCGCGAGGTGAGCTACACCGAGGCGGGCGTGGCGGCCCTGACTGCAGGCTGCGATCTGGTGCTGTTGTGCAACCAGAGCCTGGGTGATGGCAGCGCCGTGGATGAACTGATCGAGGGCCTGGCCCAGGCGCAGGCTGCAGGCCTCTGGCGCCCCAGCCAGGACAGCGAGTCGCGCCGACTGGCGCTGCTGCCCGAGACCCTGCCGCAGGCCTGGGATGAACTGATGCTTCAGCCGGCCTACCTGAACGCACTGGCCCTGCTGCCTTGAACAGGGCCCGACCGGCCAGCGCGCTCGCCGGCCAGGGGCTGGGCGGCGTTCTCAGCCTTGCAGGTGTTCCACCGTGTCCATCTGGAACTCAAAGCTGAAAAAGCGATTGCGCCCCTGGGCCTTGGCGGCGTAAAGCGCCTCGTCCGCCCGCATCAGCATGCCTTCAGGGCTGGTGGAGTCATCGGGCAGGCAGGTGGTGATACCGCCCGAAATCGTCACCCAGGGTTCGGTGGGCGAGTCGGGGTGGGCCAGCTTCAGGCTGCGCAGCATCTTGGCGCAGGCCCGGGCAAAGGTCATGGCCCCCGATTTGGGGGTGTCGGGCAGGATCAGGGCGAATTCTTCACCACCGTACCGGGCCGCCACATCCGAAGGGCGCTTGCAGATCGTGCTGAGCATGGCCGAGATCTTCTGCAGGCACAGGTCGCCTTCCACATGGCCCAGGCTGTCGTTGTAGCGCTTGAAGTGGTCGATGTCGCACAGCATCAGCGTCAGGGGCTTGTTGTCACGCCGTGCCTGGCGGATTTCGGTGTACAGCAGCCTGTCCAGGCCGCGGCGGTTCACCAGACCGGTCAACGGGTCGCGCTCGACCAGTTCGTTGAGCTTCTGGTTGGCGAGGTTCAGTTCCTCGGTCACTGCGACCAGGCGCCGCTGCATGCCCAGCAGGCGCTGCATGGCCCGCAGCTTGGCGGCCAGCACGGTCGAAGTCACAGGCTTGATCAGGTAGTCATCGCCGCCTGCCTCGATGCCGCGCCACAGGTCTTCATCGCGGTCCATGCCCGACAAAAAGATGATGGGCGTCCAGTTGCCTGGTTCGCTGTCGCGGATTTTCTGGGCGGTCCAGTAGCCGTCGTGCCCGGGCATGCGGATGTCGAGCAGCACCAGGTCGGGGCGCTTGGCGGCGAACACCTCCAGCGCCTCCTCAGCAGACCCGGCTTGCCACACGGTCTGAACGCCCACCTGCCTGAGTTCCAGTGCCAGCGCCAGGCGGATGGCTTCCTGATCGTCGACCACCAGCACCGTGAAAGGGCTTCCGTAAGAAAGAGGCATGTTGGGTCTCGCTTCAAGCATTCGATCTTGGGTGCCATGCTAAAGGGCTTTGTGGCGCCTTCAACTGTCGAATTCGGTATTTCTACCTGCTTTTACTGTCCCGACACTTCTGGGGGGCGTGTTGCCCCCCCGAAATCAAGCCTCGCGGCGCAGCGCCGGGAACAGGATCACGTCCCGGATGCTGGGGCTGTCGGTCAGCAGCATCATGAAACGGTCGATGCCGATGCCGCAGCCACCGGTGGGCGGCAGGCCGTATTCGAGGGCACGCACAAAGTCGTGGTCGAAGAACATGGCTTCGTCGTCACCACCATCCTTGGCGGCCACTTGGGCATGGAAGCGGGCGGCCTGGTCTTCGGCATCGTTGAGCTCGGAGAAGCCGTTGCCGAACTCACGGCCGGTGATGTAGAGCTCGAAGCGCTCTGTCACTTCAGGGCGCTGATCGTTGGCGCGGGCCAGCGGCGAGATCTCGGTCGGGTGCTCCATGATGAAGGTGGGCTGCCACAGCTTCTCTTCGACGGTTTCCTCGAACAGCAGCACCTGCAGGCTGGCCAGGCTGCGGCCGCTGAGCTTGTTCTTCTCTTCCGACAGACCGATCTTCTTCAGGCTCTGGATCAGCCAGGCCGCGTCGTCCACCTGCGCATCGGGGGTGTGCTTGAGGATGGCTTCACGGATGGTCAGGCGCTCGAAGGGCTGGGCCAGGTCCACGGCCTTGCCCTGGTAGGTGAGTTGCAAGGTGCCGACAGACTTCTGGGCCGCGTCGCGGATCAGGGCTTCGGTGAAGCTCATCAGGTCCTGGTAGTTCCAGTAGGCCGCATAGAACTCCATCATCGTGAACTCGGGGTTGTGGCGCACCGAGATGCCTTCGTTGCGGAAGTTTCGGTTGATTTCAAACACGCGCTCGAAGCCACCGACGATCAGGCGCTTGAGGTAGAGCTCGGGCGCGATGCGCAGGTACATCTCCTGGTCCAGCGCGTTGTGGTGCGTCACAAAGGGCTTGGCATTGGCACCACCCGGGATCGGGTGCAGCATGGGGGTTTCCACTTCCAGGAAGCCGTGCTGCACCATGAATTCGCGGATGCCGCTCACGGCCTTGCTGCGCGCCGCAAAACGCTTGCGGGCGTGTTCATCGGTGATCAGGTCGACGTAACGCTGACGGTACTTCTGCTCCTGGTCGCTCATGCCATGGAACTTGTCGGGCAGCGGGCGCAGGCTCTTGGTCAGCAGGCGCAACTGGGTCACGTGGATCGACAGCTCGCCGGTCTTGGTCTTGAACAGGGTGCCCACGGCGCCCACGATGTCGCCCAGGTCCCAGTGCTTGAAGGCGGCGTAATGGGCCTCGCCCAGGGCATCGCGGGTCACGTAGAGCTGGATGCGGCCGGTGGCGTCCTGCACGGTGGCAAAGCTGGCCTTGCCCATGACGCGCTTGAGCATCATGCGACCGGCCACGCTGACCGTCACGGGGCGGGCCGTCAGGTCTTCGGCCTCGGAGTGGCCATAGGCCGCATGCAGGGCGTCGGCGTGGTGTTCGGGCTTGAAGTCGTTGGGGAAGGCCACACCTTCACCGCGGGCCTGGGCTTCGCGCAGGGCTTTGAGCTTTTCGCGGCGCTCTGCGATCAGCTGGTTGTCGTCCTGGGCGGGGTTGGCGTGCGCGGTGTGTTGGTTTTCAGACATGGAATGCGTTCGTTGAACGGGTCAAATGGGGGTCGCTAAGGACCAAACCGCGTATTTTAGTTTTTTGCCGGCGCCTTGGTACAGCTGGATGCGGATTCGAGGGGCCTGGGCCTGCTGCTTGCGGCAGATCCCATGGTTTGCAGGGCTGCTGTCAGGGCGCTGCCGTGCAGCGTTGATAATTCGCTGCGTGCGGCATTGCACGTCACCAAGGGTTCTGCTCCGATCATGCTTTATCAAATCGCTTCACTTTTGCTGGATGTGGTGGCCGGTCTGTTCGGCGGTGCTTGTCTGTTGCGTTGGTACATGCAACTGCAGCGCGTGCCCTTCGGCAACCCGGTGGGTCGGATGGTGTTCGCCCTGTCCGACTGGCTGGTGCTGCCCTTGCGCCGGGTGGTGCCTTCGATCGGGCGCTGGGATGTGTCCAGTCTGCTGGGCGCCTGGTTGATCGAGCTGCTGCAATTTCTGCTGCTGTGGGCCTTGCTGGGCGGGCAGGCCAGCCTGGTCAGCCTGCCGGTGCTGGCTGCCTTCGGGCTGCTCAAGCTGGCCCTCACGGGCATGACGGGGCTGGTGATCGTGTTTGCCATCCTGTCCTGGGTGCAGTCGCCCAATCCGATGTTCCATGTGCTGCAGCGCCTGTGCGACCCCTTGCTGACGCCGTTTCGGCGCTTCATCCCCTTGGTGGGCGGGGTGGATCTGGCGCCGCTGGCCTTGCTGGTGGCCCTGCACATCGGCAACCTGGTGCTGGGTTATGTGCAGGCCTCGGTGCTGATGGGCTTCTGATGGGGTTCTGATTCAGCGCAGCCACTGCAGGGCCAAGCCGGCCAGCAGGGCCGCCCCGACCACGGTCATCACGCCCATCTTGAAGCGGATCAGGGCAGTCAGTGCTGCCAGCCCTATCACGGCGGCAGGCCATTCAAACGGCCCCTGCCAGCCGGCGGGCCACAGCACGTGCCAGGCAAAGAACAGCGCCAGGTTGAGGATCACGCCCACCACCGCCGCGGTGATGCCCGTCAGCGGCGCCGTGAAGTGCAGCTTGCCATGGGTGGATTCGATGAACGGCCCACCCAGGAAAATGAACACGAAGGACGGCAGAAAGGTGAAAAAAGTCACCACGCCAGCCCCCGCCACACCGGCCGCCAGCAGCGCGTCTGAGCCATACAGCGACTGACCCCAGCCGCCCACAAAGCCCACAAAAGACACCACCATGATCAGCGGGCCGGGGGTGCTCTCACCCAGGGCCAGGCCGTCCATCATCTGCGTGGCACTCAGCCAGTGGAATTGCTCGACCGCCCCCTGGTAGACATAGGGCAGCACCGCATAGGCCCCGCCGAAGGTCAGCAGGGCCGCCTTGGTGAAGAACCAGGCCATCTGCGTGAGTGGGCCCTCCCAGCCTTGCAGGGCCACCAGACCTCCCAGCGCCAGCGCCCACAACGCCAGGCCCCCCAGCAGCACGCGCGCGAAGCCGCCCCAACTGAAGCGCGCGTGGGCGGGCGTGGGTGTGTCGTCGTCGATCAGTGCCGGGGCATGCTGTGCCTGCTGGGCACTCGCGTGGCCGCTCCCCAGGCTGAAGGCTGCCGGTGCCCAGCGCCCGCCAAGGTAGCCGACCACCGCTGCGCCCAGCACGATCAGGGGGAAGGGCAGGTTCAGGGCAAAGATGGCAACAAAGGCCGCCAGCGCAATCAGGCGCAAGGGGGTGTTCTTGAGGGCACGCCCGCCGATGCGGTGCGCTGCGGCCAGCACGATGGCGGTCACCGCCGGCTTGATGCCGTACAGGGCGGCTGCCACGGCGGGCGTGCTGCCAAAGCGCATGTACAGCCACGACAGGACCATCAGCAAGAGCAGCGAAGGCAGCACAAACAGCCCGCCTGCCACCAGCCCGCCCCAGCGCCGGTGCAGCAGCCAGCCGATGTAGGTGGCCAGTTGCTGGGCCTCGGGTCCGGGCAGCAACATGCAGTAATTGAGGGCGTGCAGAAAGCGCTGCTCTGAGATCCAGCGCCGTCGCTCGACCAGCTCCTCGTGCATCATCGCAATCTGCCCGGCCGGGCCGCCAAAGCTGATGCAGCCCAGCTTGAGCCAGTACAGCAGGGCTTGCCAGAAGCTGGGCGGGATGGGGCGGTGTGTGTCGGCGTCTGTGGGTTGGTCCATGGCGGCGTTGAGCTCTCGTGCAATGGGCCCCAATAGGGCCTCATGCAGGCCTGAAAAAGCAAAAGGCCTTCAAGAAGGCCTTCTGGATGGGATGGACGTCGCTGGTTCAGAGCACGGCGTCGGCCGGCTGGCGCTGCAGCATGGCCAGCGCGCTGGCCACGGTCTTGCGCAGTTCCCGGCGATCGCAGATGAAGTCGACAGCACCCTTGGATTGCAGGAACTCGGCCCGCTGGAAGCCCTCAGGCAGGGTCACCCGCACGGTGGATTCGATCACGCGCGGGCCGGCAAAGCCGATCAGGGCCTTGGGTTCGGCGATCACGATGTCACCCACAAAGGCGAAACCGGCGCTCACGCCACCCATGGTCGGGTCGGTCAGCACGCTGATGTAGGGCAGGCCCTTCTTGGCCAGCCGCGTCAGGGCAGCGTTGGTCTTGGCCATCTGCATCAGGGACAGCAGGCCTTCCTGCATGCGGGCGCCACCTGTGGCCGTGAAGCACAGGAAGGGCACCTTTTGCTCGATGGCGGTCTCGACACCGCGCACAAAGCGCTCGCCCACCACCGAGCCCATGCTGCCGCCCATGAAGTCGAATTCAAAGCAGGCTGCGACCAGGTTGATGCTGTGCACCGAGCCGCCGATCACCACCAGGGCGTCGGTTTCGCCGGTGTTCTCCAGGGCCTCTTTCAGGCGCTCGGGGTACTTGCGGCTGTCCTTGAACTTGAGGGCGTCGACCGGGATCACCTCCTGGCCGATTTCGTAGCGGCCTTCGGCATCGAGGAAGGCATTGAGCCGGGCCCGGGCGCCGATGCGGTGGTGGTGACCGCAGGTGGGGCAGACGTTCTGGTTGTGTTCCAGATCGGTCTTGTACAGCACCGATTCACAGCTGGGGCACTTGATCCACAGCCCTTCGGGCACACTGCGGCGCTCGCTGGGGTTGGTCTGTTGGATCTTGGCCGGTAGCAGTTTTTCGAGCCAGCTCATGCGTTTCTCCTTGGTGCCAGGGGCTTGTTCAGGCCTGGCTTTGGTTCAGTGCCGATCGGACGCCGGCGAGGAAGCTGCTGCACTGGGCAATCGCTTCTTCGCGTGGCAGGTCTTCGATCAGCTGGATGATCTTGCTGCCGATGACCACGGCATCGGCAACGCGGGACACCGCGACAGCGGTCTGGGCATCACGGATGCCAAAGCCCACGCCAACCGGGATTTTGACATGCTTGCGGATCTTGGGCAGCGCCGCCTCCACCGCGTCGGTGTCCAGGTGGCCCGCCCCCGTCACGCCCTTGAGTGACACGTAGTACACATAGCCGGTGGCCACCTCGGCCACTTGCTGGATGCGTTCGTCGGTGCTGGTGGGGGCCAGCAGGAAGATCAGGTCCAGGCCGGCCGCTTTGAGGCGGGTGGCGAAGTCGCGGCATTCCTCGGGCGGGTAGTCGACGATCAGCACGCCATCCACGCCAGAAGCAGCGGCGTCGCGGATGAAGGCGTTGTCACCGTGCTTCTGGTCGTAGCGCTCCACCGGGTTGGCATAGCCCATCAGCACCACCGGGGTGCGGTTGTCGCGCTCGCGGAAGGTTTTGACCATGGCCAGCACCTGGGCCGTGCCGATGCCGAAGGTCAGGGCCTTCTCACCGGCACGCTGGATCACCGGGCCATCGGCCATCGGGTCCGAGAACGGCACCCCCAGCTCGATGATGTCGGCCCCGGCAGCCGCCATGGCGTGCATCAGGTCGGGGGTGATGTCGGCTTGCGGAAAACCAGCCGTCACATAAGGGATCAGGGCCTTTCGACCTTGGGCCTTCAGGGCCTGGAGGGTTGCTTCGATTCGGCTCATTTCACCACCTGCATGACTTGTTCGGCGCCTTTGACGGATTGGCCGCGGCAGCTGGGGCGGCAGAAGAACTCGGCCTGGCTCAGGTCGGCCACGGTGCCGATGTCCTTGTCGCCACGGCCCGACAGGTTGACCAGGATGGATTGGTCGGGTCGCATGGTCTTGGCCAGCTTCATGGCGTAGGCCACGGCATGGCTGGATTCGAGCGCGGGAATGATGCCCTCGGTGCGGCACAGGTAATGGAAGGCGTCGAGCGCTTCGCGGTCGGTGATGCCCACGTACTCGGCCCGGCCGATGTCCTTCAGGTAGGCGTGCTCCGGGCCCACGCCGGGGTAGTCCAGGCCGGCACTCACGCTGTGGGTTTCGGTGATCTGGCCGTTGTCGTCTTGCAGGATGTAGGTGCGGTTGCCATGCAGCACGCCCGGGCTGCCCTTTTGCAGCGAGGCCGAGTGCTTGCCGCTGTCCAGCCCTTCGCCGGCGGCTTCGACACCGATCAGGCGGGTTTTCTCGTGCGGGATGTAGGGGTAGAAGATGCCCATGGCATTGCTGCCACCCCCCACGCAGGCCACTACCACGTCGGGCTGCTCGGCGGCCATCTGCAGGTGCTTGAACAGGGCCGGCATCTGGGTCAGGCACTCTTCACCGATCACGCTCTGGAAGTCGCGCACCATGGCAGGGTAGGGCGCCGGGCCTGCCACCGTGCCGATGATGTAGAAGGTGTTTTCGACGTTGGTGACCCAGTCACGCATGGCTTCGTTGAGCGCGTCCTTCAGGGTTTTGCTGCCCGAATCGACCGGTACCACCTTGGCACCCAGCAGGTGCATGCGGTACACGTTGGGGCTTTGGCGCTTGACGTCTTCGCTGCCCATGTACACCACGCATTCCAGCCCATAGCGGGCGCAGATGGTGGCGGTGGCCACGCCGTGTTGGCCGGCACCGGTTTCGGCAATCACGCGGGGCTTGCCCATGCGCTTGGCCAGCATGGCCTGCCCGATGGTGTTGTTCACCTTGTGGGCGCCGGTGTGGTTGAGGTCTTCACGCTTGAGGAAGATCTGCGCGCCGCCCATTTCGCGGCTCATGCGGGCTGCGTGGTAGACCGGCGAAGGGCGGCCGACGAAGTGGGCCAGCTCGTAGCGGAATTCGGCCAGGAAGGCCGGGTCGTGCTGGTACTTGGCGTAGGCCTCGCGCAGCTCGGTCAGCGCATGGGTGAGGGTTTCGCTGGCAAAACTGCCGCCATAGGGGCCGAAATGCCCGGAGGCATCAGGTTGTTGGTACTCGAACATGTTGAAAACTCTTTGCAAGTTGCTCGTCGGCCGCACGCACGGCGGTGACGAACTGGAAGATTTTTTCGGGTGACTTGATGCCCTTGGACACCTCGACCCCCGAGCTCACATCAACGGCCAGCGTGGGGCAACGCGGGCGCACTTGCAAGATGCCATCGGTCACGTTTGCAGGCGTGAGTCCACCAGACAAAACGAGGTGAGAGCTGACGTTTGGTGGAAGAAGTGACCAATTGAATGTTTTGCCGCTGCCACCGTAGCCGTCGACATGGGCGTCGAGCAGGATGGCACTGGCTTCTGAGTAATCTGCCGCGTATTTTACGAGGTCGAAGGCCTGGGCCTCCGGTCCGAGAGGAATTCGTGCTGCTTTGACCCAATTGCGCCCGGCGGGGCCTGCAGCGGCCAGGCAGTCTGCCTGGCTTTCATCGCCATGAAACTGCAGCAGTGCGCCGGGCACTTGAGCGCTGGCCGCCTGAACCTCTGCGGCGGGCGCATTGACGAACAGCAGCACCGGGGTCACGAAAGGCGGCAGCCGTCGCGCCAGTTCGGCCGCGCGGGCCGGGCTCACAAAGCGCGGGCTGGGCGGGTAGAGCACAAAGCCCACCGCGTCGGCCCCGGCGGCCACCACGGCATCCAGGTCTTCTTCACGGGTGATGCCGCAGATCTTGATGCGGGTGCGGTGCAGTGGGGGAAGGGGCGGGTTCATGGCAGCCAATCATAGGCGGGGGTGCGCTCGGGCAGGCCCCATTGAGGGCCATAGACCGGCCCTGCGAAGTACAGCCCGTCGGGCGAGAAGGTGGGGGCTGCCGCATCGCGTGAGCGCGCTTCCAGCACCTGGGCCATCCACTCGGGCGGCTTGAGGCCCTGGCCGATCATCAGCAGGCAACCCATGATGTTGCGGATCATGTGGTGCAAAAAGGCATTGCCCTCGAACTCGAAGCGCCAGTAGCAGGGCTCGAAGCTGTGGCGCGTGTCGGCGCTGCCGTCGTCGATGGGGCGCCCGGGGCGGCGGTGAATGTGGACGTGGTAGAGCGTCTTGACAGGGGTCAGCGCCTGGCAGGCCGAGGCCCTGAAGGAGCTGAAATCATGCTCGCCCACCAGCAATTGCGCGGCCTTGTTCATGGCTTCGTGGTCGAGCTTGCGGAACACCCAGCCCACGGCACCGGCTTCCAGGCTGGGCCGCACCGGCGACTGCAGCACCACGTACACGTAGCGTCGCCGCAGTGCGCAGGCCCGGGAGTGGAAGCTCTGCGGCACATGCCGAGCCCATTGCACTGCGATGTCGGACGGCAAAAAGGTGTTGACGCCCCGCACCCAGGAGAAATCAGGCCGGTCGGCATGGGTGTCGAAATGCACCACCTGCATCAGACCGTGCACGCCCGCATCGGTGCGGCCGGCACACAGGGTGACGATGGGGCTGTCCACGAAGCGCGCCAGGGCTTTCTCAAGCGCATCCTGCACGGTGGGCACGGTGGGCTGGCTTTGCCAGCCCGCATAGGCACGCCCCTGGTAGCTCACACCCAGGGCCATGCGCACGGGGGGCCTGGGGTCGGTCGGCTGGGCCTTCAAGCCAGTTGCTCGAGCAGGCGCTCGGCTTTGGTCTTGAGCGCCCCGGTGGCCTCGGCGATCACTTCTTCCACCAAGGCCCGGGCACCGTCGGCGTCGCCAATGGCGTTGAACTCTTCGGCCAGCGCTAGCTTGGTGGCCAGCGGGTCTTCTGGGTGGATGTCGAGTTCGTCATCGTCATCTTCCAGGTCCAGTGTGGGTTCCACCTGGGGCGCGGGATCGGAAATCTCTGGCAGGGGCTCGGGCAACGGGGTGACCTGGGTTGGCTCCACGGTCTTTTCGAGTTCCATCGACAGCGAATCGAGGTCGAACTCGATCATGCCCGAGTCGGGGGCTGCCGCGACCTCGGATTCAACCGGGGTGAGGCGTGCCGGCTCGGTGGCATTGCTGCTGGGAAAATCAAGTTCCTCGGTGAGATCAATGCTGATGTCATCCGATGGGGGCAGAGGCGCGTCCTCGGGCTCCAGAACGGCAGCCGGTGGCGGTTCAAGGTCCAAGTTCAGGTCGCCAAACGGATCATCCGAGGGCAGGGGTGCAGGAGCGGGTTGCGACGGAGCATCGTCCAGTGGCAGGTCCAAATCGAGGTCCAGATCCAGGTCCGGGCTGAGAGGTTGGGTCGGGGCCGAGAACGGCACGGACGTGGGGCCCTCCCGAGGAGCCGTCGCTTCAGGCAAGCCACCATCGGTGTACAGCGGGTTGGTTGGGTCCAACTCATGGCCCAGCTCGCGGATGCGGTCCCATTCGGGGGCATGGCCCTGGGTGAGTTTGAACGCCTCCAGCGCCGTGGCGTTGACCGCCACCACGTCACGCCGCTTGGCATAGATTTCAACGAGCTTGGCGTGGATGGCCGCGCGGTTGGGATTGATCTTCAGGGCTTCCTTGAGGATCTCTTCAGCTTGCAGGTCCCGCCCATAGGCCAAGTAGACATCGGCTTCGGCCACGGGGTCGACGTCACCTGCATCCAACTGACTGGGCGAATACGCCATGGACGAGGAGCCATTGGTCGAGTCATTGGTGTCAATTCGCTGCCCCCCGCTGGCTCCGAAGAACGAGTCAGGTTGCAGCTTGCTTTCCAGGAATGAGCTGTCCACATGGTTGGCGCGGCGCCGCTTGATGAATCGGTAGGCCACCAAGCCCGCCAGCAGGGCCAGGATGCCGCCGCCTGCAGCGGGAATCAAAGGATCATCACCCAGGAAGCTCAAAAGGCCGGCCTCTTCTGGAGGCGCTGGCGCCACCGGGGGGGCTGCAGGTTTGGGGGGGGGCGGCGGAGGTGCTTTCGGTGCCTCGGGGGCTGGGGTGGGTGTGGGTGCCGTGACCGCAGGTGCTGCGGGGGGGGCGGAGCATCTGCGGCAGGTGCAGGTGCAGGTGCAGGTGCAGGTGCAGGTGCAGGTGCAGAGGCGCTGACTTTGTTCAAGTCGGCCAGGTTCTTGTTCAGCTCAGCGGTCCGCTCGGCTTGTGCCTTGGCTTGCTTTTCTTCAGCAATCTTTTGCTCGGCGGCGGCGTCGCCCTTCTTCGCTTCCAGTGCGCCCTTGGACAAAGTGAGCTTGTCGGGTGCGGCCGTGGCAGGTTTTTTTTCTTCGACCTGGGTCTGAACCTGTCCACTGGCACTGCGTTCGGCGGCGGCGACCTTCACCTGAGGGGCCTGATCTGCCAGCTTGCGCCGGAAATCGTTGAAGTCGCGGCTTTGCGCCTGGATGATCTGGCGTGCTTCTGCGGCTGGCACCGACTCGGCACTGGCGTTGTCCGGCAAGGCCAGCACGGCGCCGGCCTTGATGCGATTCACATTGCCGTGCAGGAACGCATCAGGATTGGCCCGCATCAGAGCGACCAGCATCTGGTCGAGAGAGACCTGCGGCTGCTTGATGCTGGCGGCAATGCGCCCGGCAGTGTCGCCCTGCTTGACCGTGAGTGTGTCTGCAGGCGGCGACAGGGGCCGGGCCGGGGAAGGCTTTGCCACCACAGCAGGTGCGATCGGACGATTGGGGGCCGGTGGAGGCGATGCGGGTTGAGGGGCCAGCACCACGGGTGGGGCGGACCGAGCCGGCGGGGCCGAGGCCTGCGCCGGGTTGATCGGGCTGGAGGGGGCCTGGCGTGCTGCCGGCGGATCAAACAACAGGGTGTAGTCGCGCACGATGCGACCCGATGCCCAGTTCGCTTCCAGAATCAGGTCGAGAAACGGATCGTTGATGACGCGGTCGCTTTTGATTTGCAGAAAGGCGCGCCCGTCAGCTCGGCGCACCACGTCGATGTTCATGCCCGAGATGGCAGGGTTGTATTCAAAGCCGGCCGCTCTGAAGGCTGATGAGTTGGCTGGTGTGGCCTTGAGGCTGTCGAATTCCGCGCTGGTGATATCGGGCAGTTCAATGTCGGCGCGCAAGGGTTCGCCCAGGGCGGACTGAACCGTCAGCTTGCCCAGCGTCAGTGCCTGGGCGTCAACGCCCCACAGGCCGGCCGAGCAGAGCAGCAGAGCTGCCAGGGCCGTGCATTGCCAACGATTCTTGCTTGCGGGGTTCTTCATGCCTTGGCGCTCGGGAGCAGGTTGCATGGCAAATCTTTTTTCAACATTTGTAACTTGTCCCGAACTCAAATAGTGAAAAAGCACCATAGCATCAAGGCCTTATGCTGACAAGCTGACGTGCCTTGGAAGCTTGCGGCACGCTTTGAGGTCTGCTAACGGAGCCGCCCGGACGTTGCCAATTGACAACGTCCGGGCGGTTTCGTTTGGTTACCTTTGTAAATAGATCACGCGTCCAACAGGATGCGCAGCATGCGGCGCAGCGGCTCTGCAGCACCCCACAGCAACTGGTCGCCGATGGTGAAGGCGCCCACGTACTCCGGGCCCATGGCGAGCTTGCGCACGCGGCCCACGGGAATCGTCAGGGTGCCGGTCACGGCCACCGGGGTCAGGTCCTTGATGGTGGCTTCACGGGTGTTGGGGACCACCTTGGCCCAGGGGTTGTCGGCGGCGATCATGGCTTCGATGTCGGCCACGGGCACGTCCTTCTTGAGCTTGAAGGTCAGGGCCTGGCTGTGGCAGCGCATGGCACCCACGCGCACGCAGAAACCGTCGACCGGGATGGCGGGGGCGTTGAAGCCTTCACCGATGCCCAGGATCTTGTTGGTCTCGGCCATGCCCTTCCATTCTTCGCGGCTGACGCCGTTGCCCAGGTCCTTGTCGATCCAGGGGATCAGGCTGCCACCCAGGGGCACGCCGAAGTTGGCAGTTTCAGCTTCGCTGAGGCTGCGCTGCTTGGCGATGACCTTGCGGTCGATTTCCAGGATGGCGCTCTTGGGGTCGTCCAGCAGGTTGCGCACTTCGGCGTTCAGGGTGCCGAACTGGGTCAGCAGCTCACGCATGTGCTGAGCGCCGCCGCCCGATGCGGCTTGGTAGGTCTGGGTGGACATCCATTCGACCAGGCCTGCCTTGTACAGCGCGCCCACACCCATCAGCATGCAGCTGACGGTGCAGTTGCCGCCCACCCAGTTGTTGCCGCCCTTGGCGAGCGCGCTCTGGATCACGGGCAGGTTCACCGGGTCCAGGATGATGACGGCGTCGTCCTTCATGCGCAGCGTGGAGGCCGCGTCGATCCAGTGGCCGTTCCAGCCCGCTGCACGCAGCTTGGGGAACACTTCGGTGGTGTAGTCGCCGCCTTGGGCGGTGATGATGATGTCGCAGCGCTTGAGGGCTGCGATGTCGTAGGCGTCTTGCAGAACGGTTTCGTTCTTGGCTTGCGCGGGGGCCTTGCCACCGGCATTCGACGTCGAGAAGAAAACGGGTTCGATCAGGCCGAAGTCGCCTTCAGCCGTCATGCGGTCGATCAGCACCGAGCCGACCATGCCGCGCCAACCCACCAAACCTACAAGATTACCTACCTTCATCACATTGCCCTTTCAGAAAAATGAAATCTTCTTCACCCCGGCTCGTCGGGCCGGGGAGGGCGTGACGAACCGGGCTACTGCTTAGCCTTTAATGGTCGTCTTGGTCATGGCGGCCACCACGGCATCACCCATCTCGCGGGTGCTGACCTTGGTGGTGCCTTCCGAGTAGATGTCAACGGTTCTGAGGCCAGCAGCCAGCACCGATTGCACCGCGGACTCGATTCGGTCGGCGGCTTCGGCTTGGTTGAGGGAGAAGCGGAGCATCATGGCAGCGGACAGTATTGTAGCCAAAGGATTGGCGATGCCCTTGCCCGCGATGTCGGGGGCGCTGCCGTGGCTCGGTTCGTACAGGCCCTGGTTGCTCGAATTCAGGCTGGCCGAGGGCAGCATGCCGATGGAGCCGGTCAACATGGCCGCTTCGTCGGACAGGATGTCGCCGAACATGTTGCCGGTCACCACCACGTCGAATTTCTTCGGCGCCTTGACCAGTTGCATGGCCGCGTTGTCGACGTACATGTGGTCGAGTTCCACGTCGGGGTACTGCTGGCCCACTTCGATCATGATGTCCTTCCAGAACTGGAAGGTTTCGAGCACGTTGGCCTTGTCCACGCTGGTCACGCGCTTGCTGCGCTTGCGGGCCGCCTGGAAGGCCACATGGGCGATGCGTTCCACTTCAGGGCGCGAGTAGCGCATGGTGTCGAAGGCTTCTTCGGCGCCGGGGAAGTGGCCGTCCACCGCGGTGCGGCGACCCCGGGGTTGACCGAAGTAGATGTCGCCCGTCAGCTCGCGGATGATCAGGATGTCCAGACCGGCGATCAGCTCTGGCTTGAGGCTGGAGGCGCCCACGAGCTGCTCGTAGCAGATGGCGGGGCGGAAGTTGGCAAACAGGCCCAGGTTCTTGCGCAGGCCCAGAATGGCCTGCTCAGGGCGCAGGGGGCGGTCGAGCTTGTCGTATTTCCAGTCGCCCACGGCGCCGAACAGGATGGCATCGGCCTCTTTGGCCAGCTTCAGGGTCGATTCGGGCAGCGGGTGGCCGTGGGCCTCGTAGGCGGCGCCGCCCACCAGGGCGGTTTCGGTTTCAAACTGGAGGTCCAGCACGTTCAGGACCTTGACGGCCTCGGCGACGATTTCTGTGCCAATGCCGTCACCCGGCAGGATTGCGATTTTCATGGGATGGATCAGGGTGAGGCCGACCTGGGTCGGCCTGGGTTGAATTCGTTAAATGAGGCGGGCGATCAGCCGATCATGGTCTGGGCCAGCCAGGGCTTCTGGGCCAGGCGTTCGGCCTCGAACAGCTTGATCTTGTCGGCGTGACGCAGGGTCAGGCCAATGTCGTCCAGGCCGTTGAGCAGGCAGTATTTGCGGAAGGCATTGACCTCGAACGGGATTTCTTCGCCTTGCGGGCGCACGATGACCTGGCGTTCCAGGTCGATGGTGAGCTGGTAGCCCGGGAAGGCCAGCACGGCATCGAACAGTTGCGCCACGGTGCTTTCGGGCAACACGATGGGCAGCAGGCCGTTCTTGAAGCTGTTGTTGAAGAAGATGTCGGCAAAGCTGGGCGCAATGATGGCGCGAAAGCCGAACTGGTCCAGGGCCCAGGGCGCGTGCTCGCGTGAGGAGCCGCAGCCAAAGTTCTTGCGGGCCAGCAGCACCGAGGCGCCGGCATAGCGCGGCAGGTTCAGCACGAAGTCGGGGTTGGGCTTGCGGCTGGCCGGGTCCTGGCCGGGCTCGCCGTGGTCCAGGTAGCGCCATTCGTCAAACAGGTTGGGGCCAAAGCCGGTCTTGCGGATCGACTTCAGGAACTGCTTGGGAATGATCGCGTCGGTGTCGACGTTCTCGCGGTCCATCGGGGCCACGATGCCCTTGTGTACGGTGAATTTTTGCATGATGAGTCAGGGCCTTGTGGCTTACTTTTTGGCCGCGTTTTCGATTGCCGAGCCGGCTTTCTGGACGTCTTCGCCCAGGCCCTTGACGGTGTTGCAGCCCATCAGGGCCACCAGGGCAGACAGGGTCAGGAAGGTGGTGATGCGGTTCATGGCAAGGGTCTCCTTCTGGGTCAGGCGAATTGGCGGATGTCGACGAAGTGGCCGTGCACGGCGGCGGCGGCGGCCATGGCCGGGCTCACCAGGTGGGTGCGGCCACCGGCGCCCTGGCGGCCTTCGAAATTGCGGTTGCTGGTGGAGGCGCAGCGCTCGCCGGGCTCCAGGCGGTCGGCGTTCATGGCCAGGCACATCGAGCAGCCGGGTTCGCGCCATTCAAAGCCGGCGGCCTTGAAGATCTGGTCCAGGCCTTCGCGCTCGGCCTGTTCCTTCACCAGGCCGGAGCCGGGCACCACCATGGCCACCAAGATGTTCTTGGCCACTTTCTGGCCCAGCTTCTTCACCACGGCAGCGGCTTCGCGCATGTCTTCGATGCGGCTGTTGGTGCACGAGCCGATGAACACCTTGTCGACAAAGATGTCATTGATCGGCTTGCCGGGCTCCAGCCCCATGTAGGTCAGGGCGCGTTCGATGGCGCCGCGCTTGTTGGCGTCTTTTTCCTTGTCGGGGTCGGGGATGCGGGCGTCCACGCCCAGCACCATTTCGGGCGAGGTGCCCCAGGTGACCTGCGGCACGATCTGCGCCGCATCCAGCTCGACCACGGCGTCGAACGTGGCGTCAGCGTCGGAGTGCAGGGTCTTCCAGTAGGTGATGGCGTGTTCCAGCTCGACGCCCGAGGGCGCCAGCGGGCGGCCCTTGACGTAGTCGATGGTCTTGTCGTCCACCGCCACCAGACCGGCGCGTGCGCCGGCCTCGATGGCCATGTTGCACACGGTCATGCGGCCTTCCATGGACAGGGCACGGATGGCCGAGCCGGCAAACTCGATGGTGTAGCCGGTGCCGCCTGCCGTGCCGATCTTGCCGATGATGGCCAGCACGATGTCCTTGGCGGTGACGCCCTTGGCCACGTTGCCTTCCACCTTGATCAGCAGGTTCTTGGCCTTCTTGGCCAGCAGGGTCTGGGTGGCCATCACGTGTTCGACTTCGCTGGTGCCGATGCCGTGGGCGAGCGCACCGAAGGCGCCATGGGTGGAGGTGTGCGAATCACCGCAGACCACGGTCATGCCCGGCAGGGTGGCGCCGTTTTCGGGGCCGATCACGTGCACGATGCCCTGGCGCTTGGACATGAAGGGGAAGAAGGCCGCAGCACCGAATTCCTTGATGTTGCTGTCCAGCGTGGTGATCTGCTCTTTGCTGATCGGGTCGGTGATGCCGTCGTAGCCCAGCTCCCAGCCGGTGGTGGGGGTGTTGTGGTCGGCGGTGGCCACGATGGAGCTCACGCGCCAGACCTTGCGGCCGGCCTCGCGCAGGCCTTCAAAGGCTTGCGGGCTGGTCACTTCGTGCACCAGGTGGCGGTCGATGTAGAGCACGGCGGTGCCGTCTTCTTCGGTGTGGACGACGTGCTCGTCCCAGATCTTGTCGTAAAGGGTGCGTCCCATGGTGGTCTCTGGTCTTTCGTGAGGAGGGTGATTTTAGGCGGGCAGGGGCTCGGCAGGCAGGGCGGTGCCCACCATGCCGGCCGCATGGGGTAGTGGCGGCGGGCTGCTGGCCCGCAGGTGGTCGGCCAGCAGGCGGGCGGTCATGGGCAGGGCCTGGAAGTCGCGGGCCACGATGCGCAGTTCGCGGTGGGCCCACTCGTCTTTCAGCGCCACGGCCTGCAGCTGGCCAACGCCTTGCATCAGGGCAAAGGCCCGGTCGGGCAACACGCCCACGCCCAGGCCGTTGTCGATCATGCGGTACATGGCATCCAGCCCGGTGACCTGGATGCGCAACTTCAGCGCGCGCCCGGCGCGCGCTGCGGCCTGCTGCATGGCCAGGCTGATGCTGCTGTTGGCGTGCAGGCCCACGATGTCGTGGTCGAGCACGTCGGCGAAGTGGGCGCTGTCCTGTTGGGCCAGCGGGTGATGTTGCGGCACCACCAGCACCAGGCGGTCTTCCCGGTAGGGCAGGGTCTGCAGCGGCGTGCCGGTGCTGGCCTGATCTCGCACGTGGCAGATGCCCAGGTCGGCGGCCCCCTCGGTCACAGCCTGCATGACGTCCGGGCTCAGGTGTTCTTCGAGGTCGATCTTGATCTGCTCGTGCTGGCGGGTGAAGGCGCCCAGGTCTTCGGGCAGAAACTGCACGATGGCTGAAATATTGGCGTGGATGCGCACGTGCCCGCGCACCCCATCGGCGTATTCGCTCAACTCGCCCTGCATCTTCTCCAGGCCATACAACACGGTGCGGGCGTGGTGCAGCAGGCTCTCGCCAGCCGGGGTCAGGCGCACGCCGCGGCTGTGCCGGTACAGCAGCTGGGTGTCGACCGTGGCTTCCAGGTCGCTCAGGCGCTTGCTGACGGCCGAGGCGGCGATGAATTCGCGCTCGGCGGCCTTGCCGATGCTGCCCAACTCGCAGACGGCCACGAACAGCTGCAGCGAGGTCAGGTCGATTCGGCGGGCAAAGTTGCGCTCAGAGCTTTTCATGGGGTGTTTTCATCTCGGATTGAGATGTGATGCGTATTTTCCTTGGGATTTTAGGCCTTTGATATCTCTATCGGCGATGGCTTCCGTCGCTGAGGGTGGGAGCTGAGCTCGTGTTTGGTGAGCCATGCATCGGGTCTTGGGGCGCAAAAAAGCCCGCTGGGTAGCGGGCTTGGGCTTGCGGCGCTGAATGCGGGGTTCAGCTGAAGAAGTTCTTCAGTCGATCCGTCCAGCTGTCGCCGCTGGGGGAGTGCTTGCCGCCGCCCTTCTTCAGCGATTCTTCCAGTTCGCGCAACAGCTTGCGCTGGTACTCGGTGAGCTTGACCGGGGTCTCGACCGCGATGTGGCAGTACAGGTCGCCCGGGTAGCTGGAGCGCACCCCCTTGATGCCCTTGCCACGCAGACGGAACTGCTTGCCGGCCTGGGTGCCTTCAGGGATGTCGATGGCGGCCTTGCCTTGCAGGGTGGGCACTTCGATCTCGCCGCCCAGCGCGGCGGTGATGAAGCTGACCGGCACGGAGCAGTGCAGATCGTCTCCGTCGCGCTCGAAGATGTCGTGCTTCTTGAGCCGGATTTCGATGTACAGGTCACCGGGTGGCCCGCCATTGGTGCCGGGCTCGCCATTGCCGACGCTGCGGATGCGCATGCCGTCGTCGATGCCGGCCGGGATCTTCACTTCCAGCGTCTTCTGCTTCTTGATCTTGCCCTGGCCATGGCAGGCGGTGCAGGGCTCGGGGATCACCTTGCCACTGCCTCGGCAGGTGGGGCAGGTCTGTTGCACGCTGAAGAAGCCCTGGCGCATCTGCACGCTGCCCTGGCCATTGCAGGTGCCGCAGGTCTTGGCACTGGTGCCGGGCTTGGCGCCGGTGCCATGGCAGGTGTCGCAGCTGTCCCAGCTCGGGATGCGGATTTGCGCATCCTTGCCTCGGGCGGCCTCTTCGAGGGTGACCTCCATGGCGTAGCTGAGGTCGCTGCCGCGGTAGACCTGACGCCCACCCGCACGTCCGCCACGCTGCTGACCGAACATGTCGCCGAAGATGTCACCAAAGGCTTCGGCAAAGCCGCCAAAGCCTTCAGCGCCACCGGGGCCGCGCATGTTTGGGTCCACGCCGGCATGGCCGTGCTGGTCATAGGCGGCCCGCTTCTGCGGGTCGCTGAGCATTTCGTAGGCTTCCTTGGCTTCCTTGAATTTCTCTTCGGCAGCCTTGGCCGCATCGCCCTGATTGCGGTCAGGGTGATGCTTCATCGCCAATTTGCGATAAGCCTTCTTGATCTCTTCATCCGAGGCGGTCTTGCCGACGCCCAGGACTTCGTAAAAGTCTCGTTTAGCCATTGGTTTTCCGAGCCGTATTCAACACAAACGCCGCGCAGGTCCCAGGCCTGGGTCCGGCGCGGCGGGCGAAGTGGCCGTAGCCGGGGATCAGCCCTTCTTCACTTCCTTGACTTCAGCGTCCACCACATTGTCGTCGGCGGGCTTGGAGGCAGATTCCGTGCCAGCGGCGCCGGCGGCACCTGCAGCGCCACCGGCGGCGGCTTGCTGCGCGGCCTGCTCGGCTTGCATGTCGGCATACATCTTCTCACCGAGCTTCTGGCTGGCCGTCATGAGCGCGTTGCTCTTTTCTTCGATGGCGGCCTTGTCCTCGCCCTTCAGGACTTCTTCGAGGTCCTTGATGGCGGCTTCGATCTTTTCCTTTTCGCCGGCTTCAAGCTTGTCGCCGTAGTCGGTCAGGCTCTTCTTCACGCTGTGCACGGTGGCTTCGCCCTGGTTGCGGGCTTGCACGATTTCGAGCTTCTTCTTGTCTTCAGCGGCGTTCAGCTCGGCATCCTTCACCATCTTCTGGATTTCCTCCTCGGACAGACCCGAGTTGGCCTTGATGGTGATCTTGTTTTCCTTGCCGGTGCCCTTGTCCTTGGCGCCCACGTGCAGGATGCCGTTGGCGTCGATGTCAAAGGACACTTCGATCTGGGGCAGGCCGCGCGGTGCGGGCGGGATGCCTTCGAGGTTGAATTCGCCGAGCAGCTTGTTGCCCGAGGCCATTTCGCGTTCGCCCTGGAACACCTTGATGGTCACGGCCGGTTGGTTGTCGTCGGCGGTGGAGAAGGTTTGTGCGAACTTGGTCGGGATGGTGGTGTTCTTGCTGATCATCTTGGTCATGACACCGCCCAGGGTCTCGATGCCCAGGGACAGCGGGGTCACGTCCAGCAGCAGCACGTCCTTGCGGTCGCCCGACAGCACCTGGCCCTGGATGGCGGCACCCACGGCCACGGCCTCGTCAGGGTTCACGTCCTTGCGCGGGTCCTTGCCGAAGAATTCCTTCACCTTTTCCTGCACCTTGGGCATGCGGGTCATGCCGCCGACCAGGATCACGTCGTGGATCTCGCCCACGGTCACGCCGGCATCCTTGATGGCGGTGCGGCAGGGGGCGATGGTGCGTTCGATCAGCTCTTCCACCAGCTGTTCCAGCTTGGCGCGGGTCAGCTTGATGTTCAGGTGCTTGGGGCCCGAAGCGTCGGCGGTGATGTAGGGCAGGTTCAGGTCGGTGGCGGCCGAGGATGACAGCTCGATCTTGGCCTTTTCAGCGGCTTCCTTCAGGCGTTGCAGGGCCAGCACGTCCTTGGACAGGTCAACGCCTTGTTCTTTCTTGAACTCGGTGATGATGTAGTCGATGATGCGTTGGTCGAAGTCTTCGCCGCCCAGGAAGGTGTCGCCGTTGGTGGACAGCACTTCAAACTGCTTTTCGCCATCGACGTCGGCGATTTCGATGATGGACACGTCGAACGTGCCGCCACCCAGGTCATACACGGCGATCTTGCGGTCGCCCTTGTCGGTCTTGTCCAGGCCGAAGGCCAGCGCGGCGGCGGTCGGCTCGTTGATGATGCGCTTGACTTCCAGGCCGGCGATGCGGCCGGCGTCCTTGGTGGCCTGGCGTTGCGCGTCGTTGAAGTAGGCGGGCACCGTGATCACGGCTTCGGTCACTTCTTCGCCGAGGTAGTCTTCGGCGGTCTTCTTCATCTTGCGCAGGATGTCGGCCGACACCTGCTGGGCCGACAGGCGCTTGCCGCGCACTTCCACCCAGGCGTCACCGTTGTCGGCGGCCACGATGGAGTAGGGCATCAGGTTGATGTCCTTCTGCACTTCTTTTTCGGTGAACTTGCGGCCGATCAGGCGCTTGATCGCGTAGAGCGTGTTCTTGGGGTTGGTCACAGCCTGGCGCTTGGCCGAGGCGCCGACCAGCACTTCGCCGTCTTCCTGGTAGGCCACGATCGACGGCGTGGTGCGCGCGCCTTCCGAGTTCTCGATCACCTTGGTGGTGTTGCCTTCCATGATGGACACGCAGCTGTTGGTGGTGCCCAAGTCAATACCGATGATTTTTCCCATGATTTACTCCTGTATTTCGATTGCGCGCCGGGCGAGGCGCCAGCGCGTCGTGTTTGGTTTGTCTTGTTGATGAGTTGTGGATAACTGTCGGGGTTTCAAGCCCCGATGGCATCCAGACCCGAAAATTTATTTGGGTGCAGCCACGGTCACCAGGGCGGGGCGCAGCACGCGTTCGGCAATCAGGTAGCCCTTTTGCAGCACGCTGACCACGGTGTTGGCCTCTTGGTCGGCGGGCACCATGCTGATGGCCTGGTGCTGATGCGGGTCGAACTTGGCGCCGGCAGCCGGCGCAATGGCCAGCACCTTGTTGCGTTCGAGGGCGGCGGTCAACTGGCGCAGGGTGGCTTCGGCGCCTTCGCGGATCTGCTCGGGCTTGGCGTCCTTGATCGCCAGGCCGGCTTCCAGGCTGTCGCACACGGGCAGCAGGCTTTCGGCAAAGCTCTCGATACCGAACTTGCGGGCCTTGGCAATTTCTTCCTCGGCGCGGCGGCGGGCGTTCTCGGCCTCGGCCTTGGCGCGCAGGAACTGGTCGGCCAGATCCGCGCTCTTGGCCTTGAGGGCTGCCAGCTCGGCTTGCGCCTGGGCCAGGGCCTCGACGTCGTTGGCCGCCTGGGCGGCTTCTTGCTCTTCGGGGCTCATCGGGCCGCCTGGCATGGCCTGATTCTGGTGTTCTTGGTTTTCAGACATTCGGATTCGGGTCGATAAGTTGACGAAAAGAGGATGTCGCGGCAGATGGGGCCGCTGTTGAACTTTTCAAGGCGTGGATTGTCCACTGGATTCGCCACAGTAAAAAAAGCGATGGGCGCTTGTATTTCAAGAATCAGTGGCGCTATACTCGTGGGCTTTGCCTTGCCGTACTGCTACAGACGCAGCGGACGGCTTCACCCGTAAGGAGTACTCAATGCGTCATTATGAAATCGTTTTGCTGATTCACCCGGATCAGAGCGAACAGGTTCCGGCCATGCTGGAGCGCTACAAGGGCATGATCACCGCCGGCGGCGGCAAGATCCACCGCGTGGAAGACTGGGGCCGTCGTCAACTGGCGTACCTGATCAACAAGCTGGCCAAGGCCCACTACCTGTGCGTCAACATCGAAGCCGACCAGGCTGTGATGGCTGAACTGGAACACGCGTTCAAGTTCAACGATGCCGTGCTGCGTCACCTGACCGTCGTCAAGAAGAAGGCTGACACCGGCCCGTCTTCGATGATGAAGACCGTCGAGCGTGAAGAGGCCCGCAAGGCCCAGCAAGCTGAATTCGCCGCCGCCAACAACTAAGGCCTGCGTCCAGTTCGTTTGACTGATTCAAAGGGGAAGTGAACCACGTCGCTCTGACCGCCGTGATCGTTGAGGCCAAGCCGATGCGATTCACACCTGCCGGTCTGCCCGCCATCGATCTGCGGCTCGAATCCGAGTCGGAGGTCGAAGAAGCTGGGCAGAAACGCAAGGTGCAGGTGGCCATCAGGGCTGTTGCACTCGGTAGCAATGCCGAGCGGCTTGCCAAGCAGGCTCTCGGTTCGGTCTGGAAATTCTCCGGATTTCTGGCCACACCGCGCAACGTCAAGACCGTCGTTTTTCACATCCAGGAATTCCAGCAAGATTAAATTTCAGGAGGCCAACATGGCCACGTTCAAGAAGTTCAACAAAGACAAGCGCCCGAAGCGCAACACCCAGTCCCTGCTGTTCAAGCGCAAGCGCTTCTGCCGCTTCACCGTCGCTGGCGTCGAAGAAATCGACTACAAGGATGTCGACACCCTGCGTGACTTCATCGCTGAAAACGGCAAGATCATCCCCGCTCGCCTGACCGGCACGCGCGCCATCTACCAGCGTCAGCTGAACACCGCCATCAAGCGTGCTCGCTTCCTGGCTCTGGTGCCTTACAGCGACCAGCACAAGATCTAAGGAGAACAACCATGCAAATCATCCTGCTCGAAAAGGTTGTGAACCTGGGTAACCTCGGCGAAATCGTCAAGGTCAAGGACGGCTACGCCCGCAACTTCCTGATCCCGTCGGGCCGCGCCCGTCGTGCCACCGAAGCTGCCAAGGCTGAATTCGAAGCCAAGCGCGCTGAGCTGGAAAAGGCTGCTGCCGCCAAGCTGGCCGAAGCCCAAGCCCAAGGCGAAAAGCTGGCTGGTACGACCGTCAAGGTCACCCAGAAGGCTGGCGTTGACGGCCGTCTGTTCGGTTCCGTCACCAACCACGACATCGCTGAAGAGCTGATCAAGCAAGGCTACCAAGTGGTCAAGGCTCAGATCCGCCTGCCCAACGGCCCCCTGAAGGTGGTTGGCGACAGCACCATCAGCGTGGCTCTGCACACTGATGTGGTCGTTGAAGTGAATGTTTCCGTGTACGGCGAAACCGCCTGATCACCGAAGCCACAGCTTCTGTCAAGCCGCCTTCGGGCGGCTTTTCTTTTGGGGATGTCGCCATGCTCGATGTGCGTTTATCCCCTTGATTTCCCCCTGCCATGCACAGCTTATCCCCAGCCTTGGGGCTGACGGAAGGCGTTGAAACGCTTACGATTTGAGGCTGCCAAGGAAACCCATGTCTGCCATTTTTCCGCCCGTCGATTCTGATTTCGAGCCTGACTTCCATCTTCCTGCCGGGATCGAGATGCCACCGCCGCTGGAGCCGGCGCCGGCTCAGCACGCGATCGAGCGCACGGTGGACCGAGAGGTGGCCAAGCTGCGCGTGCCCCCGCACTCGATCGAGGCCGAGTCCAGTGTGCTCGGGGGCTTGTTGCTGGACAACAGCGCCTGGGATCGCGTGGCCGACGTGGTCAGCGAAGGTGACTTCTACCGCTACGAGCACCGCGTGGTGTTCGGCGTGCTCAGCTCTCTGATCAACTCCGGCAAGCCGGCCGACGTGATCACGGTCTATGAAAGCCTGCAGAACCTGGGCAAGGCCGAAGAGGTGGGTGGCCTGGGCTACCTCAACTCGCTGGCCCAGTATGTGCCGAGTGCGAGCAACATCCGCCGCTATGGCGAGATCGTTCGCGAGCGCTCCATCCTGCGCAAGCTGGTCACCGCCAGCGATGAGATCGCCACCGTGGCGTTCAATCCGCAGGGGCGGGCTGTCGACAAGATCCTGGATGAGGCCGAGCAGAAGATCTTCAAGATCTCTGAAGAAGGCTCGCGCAACAAGCAGGGCTTCCAGTCCATGGATTCGCTGGTGGTCGACCTGCTGGACCGCGTCCAGGAGATGGCCGACAACACCAATGACATCACCGGCGTGCCCACGGGTTTCTATGACCTCGACCGCATGACCTCGGGCCTGCAGGCCGGTGACCTGGTGGTGCTGGCGGCACGTCCCTCGATGGGCAAGACGGCTTTTGCCATCAACATCGCCGAACACGTGGCGTTGAATGAAGGCCTGCCGGTGGCGGTGTTCTCCATGGAAATGGGTGCCGCACAGCTGGCTGTGCGTATCGTGGGTTCCATCGGTCGCATCAACCAGGGCAACCTGCGCACCGGCAAACTCACCGATGACGAATGGCCGCGTCTGACCGAGGCCATCGAGCGCCTGCGCACCGTGTCGCTGCACATCGACGAGACGCCCGGTCTGTCGCCCAGCGAACTGCGGGCCAACTCGCGCCGGTTGGCGCGCCAATGCGGCAAGATGGGCCTGATCGTGGTCGACTACCTGCAGCTCATGAGCGGCTCCGGGTCGGCGGCCAGTGCCGACAACCGGGCCACCGAGCTGGGCGAAATCTCCCGGGGCCTGAAGATGCTGGCCAAGGAGCTGCAATGCCCGGTGATCGCGCTTTCGCAGCTGAACCGAAGCGTGGAGCAGCGCACCGACAAGCGCCCCATGATGAGTGACTTGCGCGAATCTGGCGCCATCGAGCAGGATGCGGACATCATCATGTTCATCTACCGCGACGACTACTACAACAAGGAAAGCAAGGACCAGAACATGGCCGAGGTCATCATCGGCAAGCAGCGTAACGGCCCGACAGGGACCGTGAAGCTGTATTTCCACAAGTCGCAGACCCGTTTCGAAAGCCTGGCCCGCGGCTCGTCGGACGATTTCTGACCTGGCGTTGTATTCCATGAGCTTGAGCGCCTGGGCCTTGGTGAGGCGGTACCCGGTGAGTGCGGGCCTGTGCGTCTTGCTGGCGGCGCTGGTCCTGTTGGCGATCCTGCTGCTGCAGCGCCACGACAAGCTGATGGGGCAGTTGCTGCACCCTGAGCGTCGACACGTCAACGAGCAGGCGCTGGCAGATGCCCGGCAGCGGCTGCCCGGCCTGGAGGTGGTGGTGTTTCGAAGTGCTGATGGGTTGACCTTGCGGGGGTGGTATGTGCCCTCTCGCAACCGCGCCGCTGTGGTGTTGGTGCATGGTGCTGCCGAAAACCGCCTTTGGTGGTTGAGTGAGGCTGAGTTCCTGGCCGGGCAGGGGTTTGGGGTGCTGCTGTATGACAACCGTGCCGCTGGCGAAAGCGATGGTGATCTGCAGACCTGGGGTGATCGTGAGCAGGATGATGTGATCGGCGCCCTCGATTTTCTGCAGCAGCGCCCCGATGTTGATCCTGATCGGCTCGGTGCTGAGGGGTTCTCCATTGGGGCTTCCACTGTGGCGCTGGCGGCAGCGCGTGATCGGCGAGTGCGCACGGTTGTCTTGAAGGCGGTCTGGACGGGCTTGCCTGAAGAGCTCCTTCACATGCTGGGGGGTGGGTGGCAGGCGCGCTGGGTGCTGCGTGACTTTGCTCGCGCTGGTGTGCGGCTTGAGCAGGTCAAGCCATTGGCCAAAATCTCGGCCATCGCGCCCAGGCCGGTGATGGTGGTGGTGGGCAGCCGTGATCACCATGTGCCGATGGAGGTTGCTCGGGCGGTGTTCGAGGCTGCTGGGCAGCCCCGCGTCTGGCGTGTGATCCCGGATGCCGACCATGTTGACTATGAACCTCTGGGGGGTGATCCGTTGCGAGCCGAGGTGGCGGCGTTTTTCGCCGGGGGCTTGCTGGCTGCACCGTGATCGGCTGATCTGTGGTGCTCGAAATGCAAAACGCCCGGCCATGGCCGGGCGTTTTGCATGGGTCGACGGATTGTGGATTCGCCGGCAGAGGCCTGTGCTGCGTCAGAGCACTTCGCTGGCAAAGTCGGCCAGGCGCGAGCGCTCGCCGCGCGCCAGGGTGATGTGGCCGCTGTGCGGCCAGCCCTTGAACTTGTCCACCGCAAAGGTGAGGCCGGACGAGCCCTCGGTCAGATAAGGCGTGTCGATCTGGGCCAGGTTGCCCATGCAGATGATCTTGGTGCCCGGGCCGGCCCGGGTGATCAGGGTCTTCATCTGCTTGGGCGTCAGGTTCTGCGCCTCGTCGATGATCACGTACTTGTTGAGGAAGGTGCGCCCGCGCATGAAGTTCATGCTCTTGATCTTGATGCGGCTGCGGATCAGCTCATTGGTGGCGGCGCGCCCCCATTCGCCGGCGTTGCCGCCATCGCCCTTGGCCAGAAACTCGAGGTTGTCGTCGAGGGCGCCCATCCAGGGGCCCATCTTCTCTTCCTCGGTGCCGGGCAGAAAACCGATGTCCTCGCCCACGCTCACGGTGGCGCGGGTCATGATGATCTCGGTGTAGCGCCGGTCGTCCAGCACCTGGGTCAGGCCTGCGGCCAGGGCCATCAGGGTCTTGCCGGTGCCGGCGGTGCCGGCCAGGGTCACGAAGTCGATCCCGGGATCGGTCAGCAGGTTCATCGCGAAGTTCTGTTCGCGGTTGCGCGTGGTCACGCCCCAGACCGCGTTCTTCGCGTGAGCGAAGTCCTTCAGGGTCTGCAGCACGGCGGTCTTGCCGCGGATCTCGGTCACGCGCGCGTACAGGCTGGGCTCGCCCGGGGCTTCGAAGAACACGAACTGGTTGATCAGCAGATTGGGCACGATGGGCCCCGAAATGCGGTAGTAGGTGTGCGAGCCGCTTTGCCAGCTCTCGACCGACTTGCCGTTCTTGGTCCAGAAGTCGGCGGGCAGTGCCAGGGCGCCGGAGTACAGCAGGTCGCCGTCTTCCAGGGTCTTGTCGTTCTGGTAGTCCTCGGCGGTCAGTCCCAGGGCGCGTGCCTTCACGCGCATGTTGATGTCTTTGGACACCAGCACCACCTCGCGCGTGGGCTGGCCTTCCTGGCCTTGCGGGCTGTGCAGGTGGCGCAGCGCCTCGACCACCCCCAGGATCTGGTTGTCGGCCTTGCCTTGCGGCAGGCTGGTGGGCAGGGTGTAGTTGAGCGGGCGGGTCTGGAAGAACAGCTTGCCGCCGGCCTCGCGGTGGCCGGTGGTGTCGAGCTTCAGGCCGGCCGTGATGTCGGCGCCTTGGGCGGCGGCCAGGGCGTCGAGCGAGCGGCTGGTCTGGCGCGCGTTGCGGGCCACCTCGGTCATGCCCTTCTTGTGGCTGTCGAGTTCTTCCAGCACGATCATCGGCAGGAAGATGTCGTGCTCCTCAAAGCGGAACAGGCACATCGGGTCGTGCATCAGCACATTGGTGTCCAGCACGAACAGCTTGGTCGGGCCGGTGTGCCGCGCCTTGCGGCTGCGCGGTGCGGCTGCCGGCGCCTCGGCGGTGGCTGCCACGGTGGCAGCGGGCGCTGCTGTGGGGGCGGCAGGGGTCAATTTGGCGACGGCGGGCGCCGTGGCTGGCGGGCTCAGCAGGGCTGACACCTGAGTGGAAGCCGTCTTGCGTCGGCTCGGGGTCTTGGCTGGCGTGGGGGCGGCGGGGGCTGCGGGGATGGCCAGCAGCGCCTCGGGGGCCTCGCCTTTGGCCTCGGGGTGGGCTGAGTCGGCAGCGCGGCTGCGTGGGCCGGCCTTGCGCGAATTGCCTTCGCCGGTGCTCGCGTAAGCGCTGGTGGGCAGGATGGTGGCTTTCTTCGATGGGGCGGGCGGCAGGGGCATGGAAGGTCAGACTCCAGAAAAAGCACGGGAAGTGGAAACGTGAGCGGGCTGAGTGGTCCAGGAAGCAAAAAAGCCGCCAGGAGACCTGAGCGGCTTTTGCGGAGGAGGGTGGCGGTGCGAAACCAGCAACATATGCGAGCCATTATGCATGACTCGGCAGGCCCTCCCGGGATTGGGCTGAGGGATCTCAGGCGGCCTTTTTGAGGGCCTTGAGTTCCTTGACCGACTTCAGCACTTCGTCCACGTGGCCCGGCACCTTGAGGCCGCGCCATTCTTCTTTGAGAATGCCGTCTTCGCCAATCAGGAAGGTGCTGCGCTCGATGCCCTTGACCTTCTTGCCGTACATGATCTTGTTCTTGACCACGCCGAACATGTGGCACATCTTTTCTTCGGTGTCGGCGATCAGCTCGAAGGGCAGTTCCAGCTTGAGCTTGAACTCGTCATGCGATTTCATGTTGTCGCGCGACACGCCGAACACGGTGGCGCCGGCCTTCACGAAATCCTTGTATTTGTCGCGGAACTGCATCGCCTCGGTGGTGCAGCCCGGGGTGTTGTCCTTCGGGTAGAAGTACAGCACCAGAATCTGGCCCAGGTGGGTAGAGTTCGACACCTTGATCCCACCCGTGGCGTTCGCTTCGAATTCAGGGATGGACTTGTTGACAACGATCGCCATAGAACTTCAATCTCGTGTGACAGGTGTGACCTAAGATGGTGGGGTCTGGAGGCATTGCACCTCTCTTTTGACTGCCCACACCATCCGCAACCCGAGATTTTACCTCTAAATCGGTCGGTTCAGGGTTGCGCGGGCTCGCCGCCCTCGATCAGCAGTGCTGCAGCCACCTTGCGGCCTTCCTGCGCCAGGATGTTGTAGGTGCGGCACGCGGCCGGGGTGTCCATGGTTTCCAGCCCGATGCGGCGGGCCATCAGGGCCTTCAGCCAGGCCGCCGGCGGAAAGCGGTTGCGTCGGCCGCTGCCAAACACGATCAGTTCGCAATCGATGTCGGCCAACTGCTCGAAGTGGGCTTCGGTCAGGTCTTCGAAGCGGCTCACGGGCCAGCTCAGGCGCTGCCCCTGTGAGCTGATGATCAGGCTTCCGGCGTGTTTCTCGCCGTTGATGGCCACCCAGCCCTCGCCGTAGGCGGTGATGGATTGAACGTCGAATTGGTCGGGTTGCAGCTTCATGGGGCACTGGGTTGGGGCGAAGAGGCGCGCCAATGGTGCGCGCTGCAGGCTGCGATGCAGAACTGTGGTCAAATTATAGGTTTCGCTTCTGACGACTTACCCAGGAGGGGGCTTTCCCGTCACCATGAAAACTGTCCAGAAATCTGCCAAGCTTGCCAACGTCTGCTATGACATCCGCGGTCCCATCATGGATCGAGCGCGTCAGATGGAAGACGAAGGCCAGAAGATCATCAAGCTCAATATTGGCAATCTGGCGGTATTCGGTTTCGACTCGCCCGAGGAAATCCAGCAGGACATGATCCGCAACCTGCCCAATTCGGCAGGCTATTCGGACAGCAAGGGCATTTTTGCCGCCCGCAAGGCGGTGATGCACTACACCCAGCAGCAAGGCATCAAGGGCGTCACACTCGACGACATCTATCTGGGCAACGGCGCCAGCGAGCTCATCGTGATGGCCACCAACGCCTTGCTCGACAACGGCGACGAAGTTCTGCTGCCCTCGCCCGATTACCCGCTGTGGACGGCGGCGGCCAGCCTGTCGGGCGGCACTCCGGTGCATTACCGCTGCGACGAGGCCAACGGCTGGATGCCCGACCTGGACGACATCCGCAGCAAGATCACCTCCCGCACCAAGGGCATCGTGGTGATCAACCCCAACAACCCGACCGGCGCCCTGTACTCCGACGATCTGCTCAAGGCCATCGTGGTGATCGCCCGCGAGCACGGCCTGGTGATCTTCGCCGACGAGGTCTACGACAAGGTGCTGTACGACGACGTCAAGCACACCGCCATCGGCTCGCTCAGCGAAGACGTGCTGACCCTCACCTTCAACTCGCTGTCCAAGAGCTACCGCAGCTGCGGCTACCGGGCCGGCTGGATGGTGGTGTCGGGCGACAAGAAGCCCGCCAAGGACTACATCGAGGGCTTGAACATGCTCTCGAACATGCGCCTGTGTTCCAACGTGCCCGGCCAGTGGGCCATCCAGACCGCCCTCGGCGGCTACCAGAGCATCAATGACCTGGTCTGCGAAGGCGGGCGCCTGCGCCGCCAGCGCGACCTGGCCTATGAGCTGATCACCGCCATCCCGGGCGTCAGCTGCGTCAAGCCCACAGCGGCGCTGTACATGTTCCCGCGCCTGGACCCGGCGGTCTACCCGATCAAGGATGACCAGCAGTTCTTCCTCGAACTGCTGGAAGAAACCCGTGTGATGCTGGTGCAGGGCACCGGCTTCAACTGGCCTGACACCGACCACTTCCGAATCGTGTTCCTGCCCCATGAAGATGACCTGCGTGAAGCCATCGGCCGCATCGCCCGCTTCCTCGAGCAGTACCGCAAGCGCAGCAGCGTCGTGGTCTGAGCCTTTCCCTATCTGTTTCAAACTTCAAACCGTCTCGCTATGAACCCGATCAAAGTTGGCCTGCTGGGCATTGGCACCGTTGGCAGTGGCACCTTCCACGTGCTGCAACGCAACCAGGAAGAAATCCGCCGCCGTGCGGGCCGTGGCATCGAGATCACCATGGTGGCCGATCTGGACGTCGAGCGCGCCCGCGCCGTCGTGGGTGATCAGGTGCAGGTCGTCAATGACGCCCGCGCCGTGATTGCCAACCCCGAGATCGACATCGTGATCGAGCTGATCGGAGGCTACGGCATCGCCAAGGCCCTGGTGCTCGAAGCCATTGCCGCCGGCAAGCACGTGGTCACCGCCAACAAGGCCCTGCTGGCCGTGCATGGCACCGAGATCTTCGCCGCCGCTTCGGCCAAGGGCGTGATGGTGGCCTTCGAGGCCGCCGTGGCCGGGGGCATCCCCATCATCAAGGCGCTGCGCGAAGGCCTGACCGCCAACGCCATCCAGTGGATCGCCGGCATCATCAACGGCACCACCAACTTCATCCTGTCCGAAATGCGTGACAAGGGCCTAGACTTTGAAGTGGTGCTCAAAGAGGCCCAGCGCCTGGGCTACGCCGAAGCCGACCCCACCTTCGACATCGAAGGTGTGGATGCGGCCCACAAGGCCACCCTCATGAGCGCCATCGCTTTCGGCATTCCGGTGCAGTTCGACAAGGCCTACGTCGAAGGCATCACCCGCCTCTCGGCGGCCGACATCCGCTATGCCGAGCAACTGGGCTACCGCATCAAGCTGCTGGGCATCACCAAGCGCGCTGCCAATGGCATCGAGCTGCGCGTGCACCCCAGCCTGGTGCCCGCCAAGCGCCTGATCGCCAACGTCGAAGGCGCCATGAACGCCGTGATGGTGCAGGGTGATGCCGTGGGCACCACGCTGTATTACGGCAAGGGCGCGGGCTCCGAGCCCACCGCCAGTGCCGTGATTGCCGACCTGGTCGACATCACCCGCCTGCACACGGCCGATGCGGCCCAGCGCGTGCCCCACCTGGCCTTCCAGCCTGACGCCATGAGCGACGTGCCGGTGCTGCCGATGAGCGAGGTCATCACCAGCTACTACCTGCGCCTGCGCGTGTCCGACGAGGCTGGCGTGCTGGCCCGTGTGACCGGCATCCTGGCCACCGCCGGCATCAGCATCGATGCGGTGTTGCAGCGCGAGGCCGACGAAGTGGGCGGCGAGGGCTCCACCCAGACCGACCTGATCATCCTCACCCACGACACCCGCGAAGGCATCATGAACACCGCCATGGCCGAAATGCAGGGCCTGCCCACGGTGCTGGCCCCCATCACCCGCATCCGCAAGGAAGAGCTGGCCTGAGGGGCTCAGCCGCCTGTCGCGCTCGGCCACCCATTGATTAGGGTGGCGATCGCGTCAAAAATGGCAGTCTGACCGGTCACCACCGGCGGGTTGCCCTTGAATTGTTGGAACAGGAACTAAACGTGAAGTACCTGAGCACACGAGGTCACGCCGACCGCAAGCGCTTTTGTGAAATCCTGCTGGAGGGCCTGGCGCCCGATGGCGGGCTCTACCTGCCCGAGCACTACCCCCAGGTGGACGACGCCACACTGACGCGCTGGCGTCAGGTCTACCACGAGCAGGGCTATGCCGAGCTGGCCTTCGAGATCCTGTCGCTGTACATCGACGACATCCCGGCGGCCGACCTGCGCGCCCTGTGCCACAAGACCTACACCGCCGAGGTGTTCGGCACGGGCGAGATTGTGCCCCTGCGCCACCTCGAAGACGGCCTGTGGCTCGAAGCCCTGTCCAACGGCCCCACGCTGGCCTTCAAGGACATGGCCATGCAGCTGCTGGGCAACCTGTTCGAGTACGAACTGGCCCGCCGCGGTGAAGAGCTCAACATCCTGGGCGCCACCTCGGGCGACACCGGCAGCGCCGCCGAGTACGCCATGCGCGGCAAGAAGGGCGTGCGCGTCTTCATGACCAGCCCGAACGGCCGCATGAGCCCCTTCCAGCAAGCCCAGATGTTCAGCCTGCAGGACGAGAACATCCACAACCTGGCGGTCGAAGGCGTGTTTGACGACTGCCAGGACATCGTCAAGGCCGTCTCCAACGACCTGGCTTTCAAGCGCAAGTACAAGATCGGCACGGTCAACTCGATCAACTGGGCGCGTCTGCTGGCCCAGGTGGTGTACTACTTTGCCGGCTATGTGCAGGCCACGCAGTCGAACCAGCAGAAGGTGAGTTTCACCGTGCCCTCGGGCAACTTCGGCAACGTCTGCGCCGGCCACGTGGCCCGCATGATGGGCCTGCCGATCGACCGGCTGGTGGTGGCCACCAACGAGAACGACGTGCTCGACGAGTTCTTCCGCACCGGCGTCTACCGCGTGCGCGGCAGCGCCGACACGCACGAGACCTCCAGCCCGTCGATGGACATCTCCAAGGCCAGCAATTTCGAGCGCTTCGTGTTCGATCTGCTGGGCCGGGATGCGGCGCGCACCCAGGATCTGTTCGGTGCCCAGCTGTCCAGCCAGGGCCGTTTCGACCTCAGCGCCGACCCGCTGTTCGCCCAGGCGGCCAGCCGCTACGGCTTCGTCAGCGGCCGCAGCACCCATGCCGATCGCCTGGCCACCATCCGCGACAACTTCCAGCGCCATGGCGTGACCATCGACACCCACACCGCCGATGGGGTGAAAGTGGCCCTGGAGCAGCGCGGAGATGCGTCGGTGCCGATGATCGTGCTCGAGACGGCCCTGCCGATCAAGTTTGCCGCCACCATCGCCGAAGCCCTGGGCCACGAGCCCGAGCGCCCGGCCCGCTTTGAAGGCATCGAACAACTGCCCAAGAAGGTGCTGGTGATCCCGGCCGATGTGGCGGTGGTCAAGGCTTACATCGAACGCCATTGCGACTGATCGCCCGCGCGTGCGCGTCCGTGTGACGTGGCGACGGTGATCCCTGCGCTTTGGCGCTGAAGCAAAAAGCCAGCGTCCTGCGCTGGCTTTTTGCCATCTGACAACCCCCCAACAGGTCTGACCCTTGGCATTCGGCCGGGTGTGCAGACCGAGGAGACTTGCATGAAAGTTGTCGGCTTTGCGGGCTATTCGGGCTCGGGCAAGACCACGCTGCTGGAGCGCGTGATCCCGGCGCTGCGCCAGCGCGGGCTGCGTGTGTCGGTGGTCAAGCATGCGCACCACCGTTTCGACATCGACCACCCGGGCAAGGACAGCTGGCGGCACCGCCAGGCCGGCGCCTTCGAGGTGGTGGTGGCCAGCGAGCACCGCCTGGCCCTGATGCGCGAGTACGAGCAGCCTTACCGGCTCTCGGTGCACCAGATGCTGGCCGAGTTGTACGAGGGCGTGGACTGGGTGCTGGTGGAGGGCTTCAAGGAGAGCGATCTGCTCAAGGTCGAGGTCTGGCGTGCGCCCGAGGGCGACTTCGCGGGCCACCCCGCACGCTACCCTGAAGACGACTTCATCGTGGCCATCGCCACCAATGTGCCCTTGGCCGAATTGCCCGAACCCACCGGGCGCCCCGTGCTCGACCTGAACCAGCCCGAGGCCGTGGCGGCCTGGCTGGTCGACAATGGCGAGCGCTTTGAATACTCCTTCGAGAACCGAACATGAACGCACCCACCGCCGCCCCGCCGCCCGCCAAAGCGCTGCGCCCGCTTGATGACGTGCTGGCCGAGTTGCTCGGCCATGCCCGGCCCTTGAACGGTGCTGCCTGGCCAGATGAGCAGGTCTCCACCTTCGAGGCCGATGGCCGCGTGCTGACCGAATCGGTGATCTCTCCTCTGCAGGTGCCCCCGCACGACAACAGTGCCATGGATGGCTATGCCCTGCGCGCCGCCGATGCCACGGCGGCAGGCACCGTGCTGCCGGTGTCGCAGCGCATCGCCGCCGGTGAGGTGCCCGTTCCCTTGCAGCCCGGCACGGCCGCGCGCATCTTCACCGGGGCGCCAGTGCCGCCCGGTGCCGACACCGTGGTGATGCAGGAAGATTGCGAAGCCCTGGCTGACCCGCAAGGGGCGCCCCAGGTCCGCTTCGCCAAGGCCGTGCGCGCCGGCATGGCCATCCGCCGTTCCGGCGAAGATGTGCAATTGGGCAGCGTGGTGCTCGCCGGCGGGCAGCGCCTGAGCCCGGCCAGCCTGGGCCTGGCCGCCAGCGTCGGGCGGGCCCACCTGCAGGTGGCACGGCGCCCCCGCGTGGCGCTGTTCTCGACCGGCGACGAGCTGGTCATGCCCGGCGAAGTGCCGCCCGAGCAATTGCCGGCCGGCGCCATCTACAACTCCAACCGCTTCTTTTTGCGTGCGCTGCTGCTGCGCATGGGCTGCGAGGTCACCGACTTCGGGATCGTGCCCGACAACCTGGAGCGCACCCGCCAGACCCTGGCCGAGGCGGCCCAGGGGCATGACCTCATCCTCACCAGCGGTGGGGTCAGTGTGGGCGAGGAAGACCACGTCAAGCCGGCGGTGCAGTCGTTGGGTGAACTGCATCTGTGGCAACTGGCCATCAAGCCCGGCAAGCCCTTTGCCTATGGGCGCGTTGCGCAAAGCCACTTTGTGGGGCTGCCGGGCAACCCTGTGTCCAGCTACGTCACCTTCCTGATGCTGGTGCGCCCGTTTCTGCTGCGCCTGCAGGGCGTGCAGGACGTGCGCCCCAAGACGGTGGCCCTGCCGGCCCATTTCACCTGGGGCAAGGCGGACAAGCGCCGCGAGTTCCTGCGGGTGTGGCGCAACCCGCAAGGCGGGCTGGACCTGTTCCCCCACCAGGGCTCGGGCGTGCTGACTTCGGCCGTCTGGGGCGATGGCCTGGTCGACAACCCCGCAGGCACCACCATCGCCCCGGGCGACCTGGTGGCTTTTGTGTCTTTCACGGAGCTGCTGTCATGAGCGCTGAGTTCGAACTGCGCGTGCGCTATTTCGCCTCCATCCGCGAGGCCCTGGGCCGGGGCGACGAAACGGTGCTCACCCGTGCCACCACCCTGGGCGAACTGCGCGATGAGCTGATCGCCCGGGGCGGCGCCTACGCCGAGGTGCTGGCGCGCCAGCGCCCGGTGCGGCTGGCCCTGAACCAGGACCTGCGCGACGAGTCGGCCGCCCTGGTGGCCGGCGCCGAGGTGGCGTTCTTTCCGCCGGTCACCGGCGGCTGATCAGGCGGGTGGGGTGTCTGCCGTGGGCGTGGGCTCCAGCGTCGGGCTGGCCCATTCCAGCAGCTCGGCCAGGCGCAGCACCACCCAGGTGGCTTCGGGGCCCGCAAAGCCGGATTCCGGATTGCTCAGGCCGGCATGGATGCTGCGCAGAATGCCCGCCTCTGAGGGCGCCTCGGCGTGGTACAGGGTCTGGGCATGGCCCACCAGCTGGCAGGCCAGGTCTTCGCACAACTCGTAGCGCTGGCGCACCACGGCCGCCGGCTCGCGCAGGCGCTGCCGGGCATCGCTGAACAAGGCGAGGAACGAGGGCGGGACGATGATCTGGTTGTCGTCTTCGGTCATGGCGTGGGTGGGGCTGGGTGAGGCAGGGGGCGGGCGCCTCAGTCGGGCACGAAGCGGCGTTCAAAGCGCTCCTGATCGGCCGGCAATTCAAAGGTCACCATCTGCCCCATCTTCATGTCGTCGAGCCGGCAGGCCGCAAACAGGCTGTACTTGCCCGTCAGGTCGAAGCTGGGCAGATCGATCAGCGCATAGGGGTAGGGCACGAAAAGCTGGTGCTCAAAGACCACCCGATGCACATTGCGCGGGTTGGGGAACAGCTTGTAGCCGTCGATGGTGATGGTTTGTGTGGCCATGGGGCGTGTGCGCGTTACAGTGCTGCCGAATGCTAAAGCAATCCTGAGTGCCCAGAGCCGCGCTGCAGGAAAGAACTCGATCGATGCGAAAGGAACCCATGGCCAAGAACAACAACGAATGGACCCTCAAAGTGATGGCCTTGCTCAAGAGTGGCAACGCCCAGGCCGCCATCGGCCAGATCAAGGTGGCCCCCACCGTGGCCGACCTCAAGCGCCTGCAGGCCGCCTTGCTGGCCCCCGGCGCTCCACGCCTGCCCAATGTGGCCGAAGTGTTGGTGGAACAGATCGCATTGCAATCGGCGCCGCGCCTGCACCGCGCGCCCTGAACCCGGAGGTGCCCCATGTCCGAATCGTCCTCGATCCAGGCCCGGCCCATGCCGGCCCCGCTGCAGTCCTGGCAGCAGACGGCCGCAGGGCAGCGCCGCTTCGGCCTCATCGCGCATCGCCTGCACCGCCTGGGCAGTGACAGCGCGCTGGCCCAATGGGCGCGCAGCAGCGAAGACCTGGTGCGGCAGTTGGGCCTGCAACTGGTCACGGTGGGGGCGGCTTTCGACGCCTTGCTCAACGAAGAACTGCTGGTTGACTACCCGGGCCTGCACCGCCTGCCCAATGGGCGTGAAGGCGGGCTGATGCGGGTGGTCTCGCGCATTGCCGGGGGGCTGACCCCGGGTGAGGCCCTGGACGGCGTGATCTTTCTGATGGACCCGGTCGACCCCTCGTCCACCTTTCCTGAAGCCCAGGCCCTGAAACGCCAGTGCGTGACCCATGGCAAGCCCTTTGTGCCGACCCTGGCGGGCGCCCTGGAATGGGTGTTGGTCGAGGCGCTGGTGGCCGGGCTGGCGCCCGAGCGACTGGGGGCCGCCGCCGTGGCCGAGCTGGACCCGGCAGACCAGACCCTGGCCCTGATCGCCCACGATGCACGCAAGGCGCAGATGGTCGACTTTGCCGGCCAGCACTTTGACCTGCTGTCACGCTTCGAATCACGCGTGGCCACCGGCACCACCGGCGGGCTGCTCAACGAGCTGGCCTGGTCGCGCGGCTGGCCCGCGGGCCAGCCCTGGGTCACCCGCTACCAAAGCGGCCCCTTGGGCGGCGATGCCCAGATTGCCGAGCTGGTGCTCGATGGCGCCTGCCAGAAGGTGATCTTTTTTGAAGACCCGCACGTGGCCCGCCAGCACGAGGCCGACATCCAGCTGATGGAGCGGGCCGTCTGGAGCGCTGGCGCCCGTTGCAGCTGCCTGAACTCGCCGGCCATGGCGGCGCAATGGGCCCAGGCCCTGGAGCGGGTTGATTTCAGCCGTCCTGACGCATCGTGAACTTGCTGACCGCGCTGGTGCCGAAGGCAAAGGCGGTGTAGACCACGCCGGCCACACTGGTGTAGCTGGCCACCGTCTGGGTGCTGCCGCCGCTGGCGCTGATCACGAAATCGTACTCGCCGGCCGTGAAGCTGGTGTAGCTGGAGGCGCTGTTGGCGGCCGTGTAGTCGGCCAGCAGCGAGCCGCCGTTGTAGGTCAGCTGCGCACTGCCCGCGGTGGCCGCCAGGTTGACCAGGCGGATTTTCGACTTGGTGCTGGAGGTCGATGGGAAGTTGTTGTCCACAAAGCTCACCACGGTGTAGGCCCCGCTGCTGTCCTGGGCCAGCGCCACCGTCATGTCGTCCCCCGCGACCAGCGTCACCTGGCTGCTGACCGAGCTGCCGCCGATGGTGAAGCCCACCAGACGCGAACCCGCCGTCACCTGCGAGTACGACGACACCCCATAGGCGCCGATGGCGGCGCTGGAGACCGCTGTGCCATCCAGCGTGGCCTGGGCCGATGCCGTGGCCGAGGCTGCATTCACAAAGCGCACCCGGGTCAGCGTACAGGCGTAGGTCGTGCTGGTGCCCTGTTGCGGCAGGCGCAGCACGCTGGCCAGGGTGGTGCTGTTGGTGGGGATCAGCACAAAGGTATCGATGCCCTGGTCCGACAGGGTGATGCTGGCCACGTAAGCGCGCAGGTCGCTGGTGTCGCCATTGCCGGTGATCCACAGGCTGTAAGTGCCCTTGCTCACCTTGCTGAACGAGCTGGTGCCGCCTTCGGTCACGTTGCTGATGGCGGCCGACTGGTTGTCCAGGCTGGTGGTGCTGGTGGTGGTGATGTACACGTCCACCCCGTCGCCGGTCTGCAGGCCGTTGATCAGGCGCAGTTTGGCGTAGCCGCTGCTGGGGGTGCTTTCGTTTTCGGTGTAGATGGTGGTGCTGAGAGCGCTTTGCGTGCCCGTCACCACCACCGAGGTGTAGGTGTCCTTGCTGAGGGTGAGCGAGGACTCCAGGCTGTTCACCGCACCGCCTGCACTGCGCAGGCCCAGGGTGTAGGTGTCCGGATCGGCGCCGTAGTAGCTGCTGGCGGCGGCACTGGCCACGCTGCTGGCGATGGAGGTGGTGTCCAGGTAGGCGTCCAGTGCGCTCAGGCCCTGCGTCGCGTTGATCACCCGGATCTTGGCGCTGCCGTCGTCGCCGCTGCCGCAGGCGGTCAGCACCGGTGCGATGCCCAGACTGCCCAGGGCCATCAGCCAGCGGCGGCGGCTCAGTGCTTGGGGGGCGAGGGAAAGGCTTGGAGAGGGTTTCATGCGTAGGCTTCGAAAGAGGGGACACGGTGTCGGCGCCAATGCCCCGAGCTCTGGCTCTGGTTCTGGCCCTGGCGCCTGCGTGTCGCGATCTTCAGCGGGCCCCGTCACAAGCGAATGTCATCATGGTGAGGTTTTGTGAACCCCTGGCCCGCACTGTGTCGCCTGGGTGAAGCTGTGTGAAGCTGCCCCGCTTCAGCCCGCTGCGCGGTCCAGCGTCAGCAGGCGCTGCAGCAAACCGGGCGAGGCCGGGGTCATGGGCTCGCGCAAGTGGGGCAGGAGATGGGGCAGGTGAAGGGTCAGGTCGTGCCCCTGCGCCGCCAGCAAGGCCTTGATGGGGGCCGGGTTGGGCTCGGCGAACAAGGCGTGGATCATCGGCTGCAGGCTGTGCCAGAGACCCCGAGCGGCCGGCAGATCGGCCGCGGCCAACAGGGCCAGCAGGCGGGCAAAGCGCCCGGTTTGCCAATGGGCACTGGCGGCAATGGCGCCGTGGCCGCCCAGGGCCAGGGTGCTGAAGATCTGCGCATCCTCCCCGGCCAGCACCTGCAGCCGGCCATCCTCGATCAGGGCCTGGGTCTTGGCCGGGTCGCCTCCACAGTCCTTGATGGCCTGGATGCGGGGGTGCTCCGCCAGTGCCAGCAGGGTGGACAGGCTCAGTGTGGAGCCGGTGCGGTAGGGGATGTCGTAGACGATCAGAGGCGCCGCGGCCTGGTCGGCGATGCGTTCGAACCAGCCCTGCAGGCCGGCCTGAGAGGGGCGGATGTAGTGCGGGGCCGGCACCAGCCAGCCGGCCAGCGGGTAGCTGGCCAGGGCGGCCAGGCGTTCCAATGTGTGGCCCAGGTGGTAGCCCGACAGCCCCATCACCACCGGCAGCGTGGTGTGGGCCAGCACGGTGTCGAGCACGGCCTGCTGCTCGGCCTCCGCCAGCGATGCGGCCTCGCCGGTCGAGCCACACACCACCAGGCCGCTCAGGCCTTGCGGTGCCTGGCTGTAGTGCTGGGTGAGGGCGGCCAGGCGGGGGTGGTCCACCTGACTTGCGTCATCGAAGGGGGTGATCAGAGGCAGCCACAGGCCCTGGAATGGGCTGGGGGTGGGCTGATTGAGCGTGGTTGGGCTGGTGCGTGATGGCATGCGTGTTTCCTTGGACAAGGTGGAAGACCCGGGGATGAACCGGCCTCGAACACGCAACAGGGACTGGGGCAAAAAAACAGCCGGGGTTGGCTGGGGCTCTTGCCGTGCGGCTCCATCGCTCATCCGAGGACGGAACCGCAGCTCCGGTCAGATGAGCTGGGGTTTTTTGCTTTTGTTCACGCCACAAGCCAGCGCGGGCGAGCCGGGCGCATGGCGCTCGGTGGCTGGCTGGGTTGCGGCGGTGAACATCGGCGCAGTATAAACGCCGCCGCCCGCGGGCATGGCGGCGGTGCCAAAATGCAGCCCATGAGCCGATTACCCCGTGTGGCGATCCAGACCGCCGACTTTGATGTTTCTGCCGAATTGGCCGCGCTGCGCGCCCATGACCGGCGTGTGGGCGCCGTGTGCAGTTTTGTCGGCACCGTGCGTGGCGGCAACGAGGGCAACAACGGCGCGCCCGTGCTGTCCATGGAGCTGGAGCACTACCCCGGCATGACCGAGCGCGCCATCGAGGCCATGATCGATCAGGCCCACCAGCGTTTTGACCTGTATGGCGCCCGGGTGGTGCACCGCGTGGGGCTGTTGCAGCCCGGCGAGCAGATCGTGCTGGTCGCGGTCACCTCGGCGCACCGGGGGCAGAGCTTTCTGGGCTGCGAGTTCCTGATGGACTACCTCAAGACCCAGGCCCCGTTCTGGAAGAAAGAGCAGACCCCGCAGGGCGCGCAGTGGGTGGATGCTCGGGTCAGTGACGACGCCGCGCTGGCGCGCTGGGGCATCGAGGCGCGCAACGCCTGAGGGGCCCGGGCGCTTGCACCTCAGTGCAGGTAGCCTGAGCGGCTGGCTGTGGGGGGCGTGTTGAGTGCTGAGGGGGCCGCTGGCGGCGCCTGGGGCGTGTCGGGCAGGTTCCAGTCGGTCTGGCCCAGCGTCAGGGTCAGCAGTTGGCGCAGGCCCTGCTGCAGGCCCGTCTCGAATTCGACATCCACCGTGCGGCCCGGGGCCTGCGGGTCCAGCCGCTCCAGAAACGAGATGGCCAGCTTGTCGCCACGCCGCTGCTGGCTGACCTCGGTCACCAGCAAGGGGGTTTCGCCCAAAGGCAGGGTGACATAGTCGGCGCGAAAGGGTTGCCCGTAGTCGGCATGGGGTGTGGGGGCCGGCATCGCCTGGATGGGCGGCGTGCCCTGATCCGGCAGCCCGGCCGGTCCCGCCGTGGCCTGGGGCCCCTCGCTGGTGGCGGGGGCGGGCACTTCACCGAGCAGCATGGGCCACCAGCCCTTGAGCAGCAGGCGCGTCAGCCACAGCCGCAACTCCTCGCGCGAGGTGGTGTTGAAGCGCATCAGGATGCGGTCTTGCTCGCGCTGGTACTGAAGCGACAGTTGGTGGATCTCCATGCTTTGATTTTAGTCAGCACCCAGGTGTCGGCCGGCCCTTGAAATAAGCCTGTTGGGCACAAGTTGCAGTTCAACTGGAGATCACCCATGCGAATCGACAAATTCACCACCAAGTTTCAAGAAGCCCTAGGCGAGGCTCAGAGTCTGGCCCTGGGGAACGATCATGCCTACATCGAACCGGCCCACCTGCTGGTGGCCTTGCTGCGCCAGGACGACGGCCCCAAGGCCCTGCTGCAGCGTGCGGGCGTCAACGTGCCCGGCCTGCTGAGTGCCGCCGAGGCTGCCGTCAAGCGCCTGCCCCAGGTGCAGGGCCAGGAGCAGGTGCAGGTCAGCCGTGAGCTGGCCGTGCTGTTCCAGGCCACCGAAAAAGAGGCCCTCAAACGCGGCGATCAGTACATTGCCAGCGAGTTGTTTCTGCTGGCCCTGACCGAAAGCAAGATCGAGCTGGCCGCCACCGCCAAGAGCCACGGTCTGACCCGCAAGAGCCTGGAGTCGGCCATCGAAGCCGTGCGCGGCGGCCAGAACGTCAACAGCCCCGAGGCCGAAGGCCAGCGCGAGGCCCTCAAGAAATACTGTCTCGACCTGACCGAGCGGGCCCGCCAGGGCAAGCTTGACCCCGTGATCGGCCGCGACGACGAGATCCGCCGCGCCATCCAGGTGCTGCAGCGCCGCACCAAGAACAACCCCGTGCTGATCGGCGAGCCCGGCGTGGGCAAGACCGCTATCGTGGAAGGCCTGGCCCAGCGCATCGTGGCCGGCGAGGTGCCCGACTCGCTCAAGGGCAAGCGCGTGCTGTCGCTGGACATGGCTTCGCTGCTGGCCGGCGCCAAGTTCCGCGGCGATTTCGAAGAGCGGCTGAAGAACGTGCTGAACGAACTGGCCAAGGATGAGGGCCAGACCATCGTCTTCATCGACGAGCTGCACACCATGGTGGGCGCCGGCAAGGCCGAGGGCGCCATGGACGCGGGCAACATGCTCAAGCCGGCACTGGCGCGTGGCGAGCTGCACTGCGTGGGGGCCACCACCCTGGACGAATACCGCAAGTACATCGAGAAAGACGCCGCGCTGGAGCGCCGCTTCCAGAAGATCCTGGTCGGCGAGCCCTCGGTCGAGGCCACCATCGCCATCTTGCGCGGCCTGCAAGAGAAGTACGAGGTGCACCATGGCGTGGACATCACCGACCCCGCCATCGTGGCCGCGGCCGAGCTGAGCCACCGCTACATCACCGACCGCTTCCTGCCCGACAAGGCCATCGACCTGATCGACGAGGCCGCGGCCAAGATCAAGATCGAGATCGACTCCAAGCCCGAGGCCATCGACAAGCTCGACCGCCGCATGATCCAGTTGCAGATCGAGCGCGAGGCCATGAAGAAAGAGACCGACGAGGCCTCGCAAAAGCGCCTCGAGCTGATCGAAGAGGAAATCGGCAAGCTGCAAAAAGAGATCGCCGACCTCGAAGAGATCTGGAAGTCCGAGAAGGCCCAGGCCCAGGGCAGCCAGCAGGTGCGCGAGGCGATCGACAAGCTGCGCCAGCAGATCGAAGAGCTCACCCGCAAGGGCGATTTCAACAAGGTGGCCGAGCTGCAATACGGCAAGCTGCCCGAGCTGGAAAAGCAGCTCAAGGAAGCCCAGGACAAGGAAGCCGGCCGCACCGCCAGCCACGGCGCGCCACGCCTGCTGCGCACCCAGGTGGGGGCCGAAGAGATCGCCGAGGTGGTGAGCCGCGCCACCGGCATCCCGGTGTCCAAGATGATGCAGGGCGAGAAAGACAAGCTGCTGCAGATGGAAGACAAGCTGCACGAACGCGTGGTCGGTCAGGACGAGGCCATCAGCGCGGTGGCCAACGCCATCCGGCGCTCGCGCTCGGGCCTGTCCGACCCCAACCGCCCCACCGGCTCTTTCCTGTTCCTGGGCCCCACGGGCGTGGGCAAGACCGAGCTGTGCAAGGCGCTGGCGGGCTTTTTGTTCGACTCGGAAGAGCACCTGATCCGCATCGACATGAGCGAGTTCATGGAGAAGCACTCCGTGGCCCGCCTGATCGGCGCGCCCCCGGGCTATGTGGGCTATGAAGAGGGCGGCTACCTGACCGAGGCGGTGCGCCGCAAGCCCTACAGCGTGGTGCTGCTCGACGAGGTCGAAAAGGCCCACCCTGATGTGTTCAACGTGTTGCTGCAGGTGCTCGACGATGGCCGCCTGACCGATGGCCAGGGCCGCACCGTGGACTTCAAGAACACCGTGATCGTGATGACCAGCAACATCGGATCGCACCACATCCAGGCCATGGTGGGGCAGTCGTATGACGACATCAAGGACGCTGTGTGGGATGAGCTGAAGAACCACTTCCGCCCCGAGTTCCTGAACCGCATCGACGAGACCGTGGTGTTCCATGCGCTCGATGCCAAGCACATCGAATCGATTGCCGGCATCCAGTTGCAGATTCTGCAGACCCGTCTGCAGAAGATGGACCTCACGCTGCAGGTCTCGCCCGCGGCGCTGGCCGAGCTGGCCAAGGTGGGCTTCGATCCGGTGTTCGGTGCCCGGCCGCTCAAGCGTGCGATCCAGCAGCGTATCGAGAACCCGCTGTCGAAGCTGCTGCTCGAAGGCAAGTTCGCGCCCAAGAGCGTGATCCCGGTCGATGTCGATCCGGTGCAGGCGCCCGGGGTGTTCCGCTTCGGCGAGGTCAGCGCAGCCTGAACGGGCTCCGGCCCACGACGGCTTGAACTTTGCCGCTGCGGCTCCATCTGAGGGGCATGCACAGCCCGACGCGCCTGGCGCGTCGGGCTTTTCGTCTTGAAAGGAACCCATGTCCGGACTCAACCAGGCCCTGGCCTCTTTGTCCCGTCTCTTGTTGCGCCTGCTGCTGGTGGCGGCCGCGCTGGTGCTGGTGCTCAGCCTGCTCGCGGCCATGGCCGTGCTGGCCCTGGCCTGGACCCTGCGGGCCGGCTGGGCCCGCCTCACGGGGCGCCCCGTCACCCCCTGGGTGCGGCGTTTCGACCTGGGCCAGCAGTTCGGCGACGTGCTGCGGCGCGGCCAGGCAGGGCCCGGCGGTGCCGGGCGCCATGCGCCGGCCGATGTCACCGATGTCGAGGTGCGCGAGATCATCGACGTGGGGGATGTGCGCGACAGCAATCCCCGCCTGCCCCCACGCTAGTCGCCTGGATCGCCTGGATCGCTTGGTACAGGCTGCCTTCCCCTGCTACCGGCCGTTTACCAAAACCTCAATCGGCCTTTACCTGCGGCTTTCAAAATGGTGACACCGGCCCCCGGGGCCGCCACCTTGGGTGGTGGCGCCTGAGGGCTGGCGCCCCCTTGAACCAGCCCAGGAAGCCCATGCCAGAGCGGCGCTTTGCCATCACGGCCACCGACCGTTATCTCGGTGTTTTCAAGGCCTTTGTCGAGGCGGGATGGCAGCCGGTGAAGCTGTTCACGGCGCCCACCGACGAGCGCATCTCGCACAACAAGGCCACCATCGCCTACGCCCGCAGCCTGGGGCTGGACATCCAGCTCTCGCCGCTGGACCAGGCCGCCATGGTGGATCTGCAGGCCCGTGATTGCGAGCTGCTGGTGCTGGCCAGCTACCAGTGGCGCATCGGCGACTGGGCACCCTACCTGCGCTATGCGATCAACTTCCACCCCTCGCCGCTGCCGCGCTACCGTGGGCCTTACCCCCTGGTGCAGGCCCTGCTGGACCGGCAAAAGCGCTGGGCCGTGAGCTGCCACCAGGTCACCCACGAGTTCGATGCCGGCGCCGTGCTGGCCAGCCGCAGCTTTGAGCTGGCGGACGATGAATGCCATGAAAGCCTGGACCTCAAGACCCAGATCGCCGCCGGCCAACTGGCCACCGCCGTGGCCATGAACCTGGACGCCCTGTGGGACCAGGCCCAGCCCCAGGGCGAGGGCCATTACGTGAAGCTCTGGAGCGACGCTGACCGCCTGCTGGATTTCGAGCGCGGCGTGGACGAGTTGCAGACCCAGTTGCGCGCCTTTGGCCGCTTTGAATGCCTGGCGCGGGTCAACAACGTGGTCTTCCATGTGCGCCGTGCCGCGGCCTGGAAGCAGGGGCACCGCTTTCCCCCCGGCGCGGTGGTGCACAGCGACGGGCCGCGCCTGGTGCTGGCCTGCAGCGACGGCTATGTGGCCCTGCTCGAGTGGAGCCTGCTGGCGCCGGGCACCCCGACCGAGACCCCGGCACGCTGAAAGCCCTGGTGGCCCTGAAAGCCCTGGCGGCAGCGCCTCCCGCCCCCGCCCGATAATGCCGGTTGGCTGAATTGCGAGGGGCCCATGCGCTTCATCACCGACACCATTCCCGTTCTCAAGGCCCGCCTGGCGCGGGGCGAAACCAGTTGCGAGGCCCTGGTGGCCGGCGCCCTGGAGGCCGCGGCCGCCCCGGCGGCGGCCAGCGTCTTCACCACCCTGTACCCCGAGGCCGCCCTGGCTGCGGCCCGCCATGCCGATGCGCAGCGCGCCGCCGGCGTGGCCCCCCCGGCCCTGGCCGGCCTGCCCGTCAGCATCAAGGACCTGTACGACGTGGCCGGTGAGACCACGCTGGCCGGCTCGGTGGTCTGCCGTGGCGAGCCCGCCGCCCTGGCCGATGCCCCGGCCGTGGCCCGCCTGCGCAGCGCCGGGGCGGCCCTGCTGGGCAAGACCAACATGACCGAGTTCGCGTTTTCGGGCGTGGGCATCAACCCCCATCACGGTACCCCGCGCAACCCGGCCGATGCCGCGCTGGCGCGCATCCCCGGTGGCTCTTCGTCCGGCGCGGCGGTGTCGGTGGCCCTGGGCCTGGCGGTGGCCGGCCTGGGCTCTGACACGGGGGGCTCGATCCGCATCCCGGCGGCCCTGTGCGGCCTGGTGGGCTTCAAGAGCACCCAGTCGCGCGTGCCGCGCCAGGGCGCGCTGGAGCTGTCGCGCAGCCTGGACACGGTGTGCGCCATGACCCGCAGCGTGGCCGATTGCCTGACGGTGGATGCCGTGCTGGCCGGCGCGCCGCTGGCCGTACAACGCCGCCCGCTGGCCGGCCTGCGCCTGGCCTTGCCGCAGACCGTGCTGCTCGATGCCCTGGAGCCCGCCGTGGCCCAGGCTTACGCCCACGCGCTCACCCGCCTGTCGGCGGCCGGTGCACAGTTGATCGAGATCCCCTTGGGCGAGCTGGCCGAGATCCCACGCCTGAACGCGCCCGGCGGCTTTTCACCTGTCGAAGCCTATGCCGTGCACCACCAGCGCCTGGCCCGGGCACGGGCGCAGTTCGACCCCCGTGTGGCGGCCCGCATCGAGCTGGGGGCGTCTGTCTTGGCCCGTGAGTACATCGCCATGCAAGACCACCGCGCCGACTGGATTGCCCGGGTGGAGGCGCTGCTGGAAGGCTTTGATGCGGTGCTGTGCCCCACCGTGCCGGTGCTGGCGCCGGCCATGGACGAACTGGTGGCGTCCGACGAGGCCTTCTTCAAGGCCAATGGCCTGTTGCTGCGCAACACCTTTGCCTTCAACTACCTCGACGGCTGTGCCTTCAGCCTGCCTTGTCAGGCCGCGGGCGAGCTGCCGGTGGGGCTGATGCTGGCCTCGGTGCGCGGCGACGATGCGCGCCTGGCCAGCGTGGCCCTGGCGGTGGAGCAGGCGCTGGCCTGAACCGGCTTCAAGGCGCTCAGCTCGGTGGGCGGCGCAGTTCGGCCAGTGCCTCGCGCGCCGACGATGCCACCCGGGCCGCGTCGCGCAGGGCCACCTGCAGGCGCCGGTTCATCCAGGGCATCACGTCTTCGCTGAGCGGCTTTTCCGGCAGCAGGTCCAGCCCCGCATCCAGGGCCGCGGCCTCGACCTGGGTCTCGATGTCGGTGTCGCCGGCGGGCTGTTTGCCAAGGGTCAGCAGCGTGTCCAGCGTCTTCTGGGCAGCCTGCACCGCCGCCTGCGCCTGGGCCTGTTGCAGTTCAGTGCCGCCGCGCAACTGCATCATGCGCAGCATCGACAGGTGGGCCATCAGGCGCTGGGCGTGGTCCAGCAGCCGGGTCAGGGCTTGCAGCGGCAGTTGCACCTGGCGCGGCTCGAAGCTGCTGCGCTGCAGGGCCGTGGCCAGCAGGCCCAGGGCGTCGTAGGCCTGGCGCCGTGCCAGGCGCTGGGTCACGGTGCGCTCGGGGTGGGCCGGGTCGTGGGGTGCCAGCGCCGCATGGGCGTAGGCGCGCAGCGCCTGCAACAGGCGTGGCAGTGTGCGGGGCAGGGCGCGTCGCTCCCACGAGGGCAGCACAAAACAGAAGGCCCAGGCCATCAGCGCGCCCAGCAGGGTGTCGCCCAGGCGTTCGGCAATCGGAAAGCCGATCGCCGGGTGGGCCAGATGCGCCTGCAACAAGGCCATCACCGTGGCCGCCGAGGCCGTGACCAGGTAGCGTTCCACGGCAAAGCTGTGCGCCAGGCCCACCGCCGTCAGAAAGGCCAGGGTCAGCAGCAGGGGCGAGTGCACATGGGCCAGCCCCATCACGATCAGGCAGCCCAGCAGGGTGCCCAGCACCCGGATGTTGCGTCGCGACAGGGTCTGCTCCAGGTTGCCGCGCAGCACCACCGCCACGCTCAGCACCAGCCATTGGGGGTGGGCGGTCCAGGGCAGGGCCAGTGCGATGTAGTAGGCCGCCCCCAGCGCCAGCGCGGCGCGCAGGGCGTGGCGCAGCACGGGCGAGGCCAGGCTCAGGTGGGGCTTGAAGGCCGACAGCGGCCAGCCTTCGGGGGCCACGAACAGTTGCAGTTCCTTGCGCGTCAGCGGCAGTTCACCGTCGCCCTGGCGCAGCAGCGCATGGATGGCGTCCACGTCATCGGCCAGGTGCTGCACCCGGTTCACCAGGGCCGGCAGCAGGCGGGCCCGTCGGTCATCCGATGGCAGCAGGGGGTGGGCCAGGAACTGGTCACGCAAATCCAGCCGCAGCGGGGGCTCGGCCTCGGCGGTGGGTGGCAGGCCGCGCACACCGGCCTGGGCCTGGTCCAGCCGGTAGGCCAGGTGGCGCAGGCGCGCCGCCAGGGCTGCGCGCACCTGCAGGGCCAGCTCGTCGCTGCCCAGCAGCTCCAGGTCGAGGCGGCTGGCCAGCAGGATGTCGCGCAGGTCGATGGCGCGCAGCAGCATGCCGGTGTCGCGGCGCGCGCGGGCCGAGTCGGGGGCGGCGAACAGCAGGTCGCGGGCGGCCTGAAGGCGTTCGGCCAGCACGGCCTCGTCGCGCACCCAGGTCTGCAGCGAATCGCGCGCCTGGTCGGTTTCGGCGGCCCCTTCGACCACACCGGCCCGTGAGCGCAGCAACTGGGCCGTGGCGTCCAGCGCGGCGGCCAGGGCCAGGCTGCGGTAGCGCGGTTGCAGCAGGCGCACCAGGATCTGGGCCCAGCCCAGGTACACGGCCGAGCCGGCCAGGGTCCAGGCCAGCAGTTCGTCGGGCGGGGTGCCCGGGGGCACGCCCATGGTGAAGACGATGGCCAGCACGGCGGCAAACGACACCGGGCCAGCCCGCGGGCCCCAGGCCAGGGTCATCATGCCGAGGAACACCAGCCCCATGATGGCCAGGCCCAGCAGCCGGGGGTAGGGGTCCAGGGCCGCCACCGTCCAGGTGGCCAGCGCGCCAAGCACGGCGGCCAGCAGCACTCGGTGCAGCGAGCGCCGCGGTGTGGTGGGCACATCGGCCAGGCTGGAGAACACCGCACCGCTGCTGGCCAACTGGGCCAGGTGCAGGGTGGCGTGGCTGCCGAACAGCCACTGGATCAGGCCGATGCCGAGCGCCACACCCAGACCGTTGAGGACGTGGGGGGGCAGTCGGTGCAGCCAGGTCAGGGGAGAGAAAAAACGCATGGGCAAGGCAAGGCTAGAGAGGGGGCTGTCGGGGACCTGCGGCAGCATAGCGTGAGCCGACGGCCTTGTCTGTGAGGATGTAACCGGATGAACGGGCCGTCAGACCAAGCCCGCGCTGTGTCGCGTCTTGCCGCTGAAGTGGCTGGGCGGCTGGCCCATGGCGGCGCGGAACATGGCGGTGAAGGCGCTTTCGCTGGCGTAGCCGCTGGCCGCCGCCACCAGGCTCACCGGCTGGCCGCGGGCCAGCAGGGGCAGGGCGTAGGCCAGCGTGGCCTGCTGGCGCCATTGCTGGTAGCTCAGGCCCAGCTGCTCGCGGAACAGCCGGGCCACGGTGCGCTCGCTGGCCCCGACGCTGGCCGACCATTCGGCCAGCGTGGCCCGTTCGCCCGGGGCCCGCAGCACGGCTTCACACAGGGCCCGCAGGCGCTTGTCGCCGCCGTCGCGCGGGGGCAGGGGCACGCCCATGCGGATCTGCGGGGCCTGCAGCAACTCGTCGCACAGCAGGGGCTGGATCAGGCGCTCGCGTTGCAACAAGGCCTGTTGCCTGTGGGGTTCGACCTGGCTCAGCTGGGCGTCCGAGTGCGTGTCCAGGCCCAGCACCAGGGCGCGCATCAGCTCGGTGACCTCGATCACCACGCAGCCTTGCCAGGGGGCCTGTTGCGGGGCGGCGTGGTGGTGCAGGTACAGGGTGTGCAGGTCGGCGTCTTCCACCACATTGATCGAGTGGCTCATGCCCGCCGGCACCCAGACCGCGCGCGAGGGCGGCACGATGAAGGTGCCGTCGTCGGTGCTGAGCCGGCACACGCCGTTGAGCGAGAAGGTGAGCTGCGGCCACTCGTGGTGGTGCGGCACCACCTTGGTCTCGGCCTGCAGGTGGCGCATCTTGGCGCGCAGCGGGCGATCGGCCGTGGGCAGGTACAGGTGCGGGGTGAGGCTGTCGACCACGTCGCCCAGGGGGCGCACGGTCACGGGCCTGGCTGCGCTGCGGGCGGGGCGGCGTCGGATGGCGGGCATGTCGGTGGGGTGATTTGTCTTGATTGCGATGAATTATGTCTTTTCATCGTCAACAAGACGAGCGCACTCCCCCTAACATGACCCTCTTCAAGCCCATAGGGAGCCCCATTCATGTCCACCACCGCCCACGCCTTGCCCGTGCCCACCGTCCGCCAGGATGCCGCCCTGATCGGTCTGGTGGGGCTGGCCCATGGCATCAGCCATTTCAGCCAGCTGGTGCTGGCCCCCTTGTTCCCCTGGCTCAAGGATGCCTTTGGCGTGAGCTACACCGAGCTGGGCTTTGTGCTCACCGTGTTCTTTGTGGTGTCGTGCATCGTGCAGGCCTTGTCGGGCTTTGTGGTCGATCGCTACAGCCCGCGCCCGGTGCTGTTTGCCGGCCTGGGCCTGCTGGGCGTGGCCTTGCTGGGCTATGCCGCTGCTCCCAGCTACTGGATGCTGCTGTTCTGCGCGGTGCTGGCCGGCATGGGCAACGGGGTGTTCCACCCGGTCGACTACACCTTGTTCAACCGCAAGGTGGCCACCACCCGGCTGGGCCATGCCTACAGCGTGCACGGCATCACCGGCAGCCTGGGCTGGGCGCTGGCGCCGGCCCTGGTGGTGCCGCTGGCCATGGCTTTCTCCTGGCGCGTGGCGCTGGCCAGCGCGGGTGGGCTGGCCCTGGCCGTGTTGGCGGTGCTGTGGTTCAACCGCGAGGTGCTGAGCCTGCCCAGCGCCACCGCCGCGCCCAAGCCTGCCGCGGCCTCATCGGCCAAGAGCACAGGCTCGGCCGCGGGCGGTCTCGATTTCCTGCGCATCCCGGCCGTGTGGATGTGCTTTGCCTTCTTCCTGTTCTATGCCATGGCGCTCAGTGTGGTGCAGACCTTCGCGCCCGAGGCGGCACGTCAGTTGCACGCCGTGCCCGTGACCCTGGTGGCGGTGTGCCTGACCATCTACATGGTGGCCAGTGCCGGCGGCATGGTGCTGGGCGGCTTTCTGGCCTCTGACCCCACACGTTGCGAGCGCATCGTGGCCGTGGGCATCGGCCTGGCCGCCCTGGTGGCGCTCAGCCTGGCCCTGGCCCCGGTGCCGGCCAGCCTGGTGCCGGTGTTGTTTGGCTTCATGGGCTTTGCCAATGGCATCGCCGGGCCCTCGCGCGATCTGCTGGTCAAGCGCTCCACGCCCGAGAACGCCACTGGCCGCGTCTATGGCGTGGTGTATGCGGGGCTGGACATCGGGCAGGCCATCTCGCCGCTGGTGTTCGGCCGGCTGATGGACCATGGCCAGTACACCAGCGTGCTGGTGGGCCTGGCCGTGGTGCAGGCGGTGCTGATTGCGAGTGCCTTCAATGTGCGGCGGGTGCGCCGCACCGCGGCCGGCCTGCAGCCTGCCTGATCCGCTGCTGCGTCAGGCCGCCGTGGGGAGGCGGTCGAACACCACGGGATGTTCGGGCCGGGCCCGCACGCCGATCCAGCTGCCGACAGGGTGCTCCAGGTGGCTGGGCAACTGGGCCAGCAGGCGTTGGCCGTCGCTCAGGCGCAGTTCATACAACGAGTCGGCACCGCGGAACAGCTTGCGAACAATCTGGGCCTGGGGGGCGCCAGGGGCCATGTCGCTGGCCACGTCGCTGGCGCGCAGCAGCACGTCGCAAGGTCCTTCGGGCCGTTGCGCCGGGGCCGGCAGCGGCCCCAGGGCAGTGTCGATCCAGCGCTGGCCGGCCTGGTGCTGCACAAGGCCCGGGGCAAACACCCCATGGCCGATGAAGTCGGCCACAAAGCGGGTGGCGGGTTCGCGGTACACCGTGCCGGCGTCGGCCCACTGGTGCATCCGACCCTGTGACATGACCCCGATCAGGTCGCCCAGGGCAAAGGCCTCCATCTGGTCGTGGGTGACGAACAGCGCGGTGGTCTGGGCTTCCTTGAGGATGCTGCGCACCTCCTGGGCCAGGCGCTCGCGCAGTTCCACATCGAGGTTGGAGAAGGGCTCGTCGAGCAGCATCAGCTGAGGCTTGGGCGCCAGGGCCCGGGCCAGGGCCACCCGCTGCTGCTGTCCGCCCGAGAGTTCATGCGGCAGGCGCTGGGCGCTGGAGCGCAGCCCGACCAGGGCCAGCACCTCGTCCACTCGCCGGGCTTGTTGGGCGCGCGGCTGGCGGTGCAGCCCGAAGCGGACGTTGTCGGCCACGCTGAGGTGGGGGAACAGCGCATAGTCCTGGAACACCATGCCGATGCGCCGCCGCTCCGGCGGCACAGGGCTGCCCTGGCCACTGACGCACTCGCCCGCCAGCTGGATCGTGCCGGCGCTGACGGGCTCGAGCCCGGCCACGGCGCGCAGCAGCGTGGTCTTGCCGCAGCCCGAGGGGCCCAGCAAGACACCGATCTCGCCGGCCTTCAGGCCCAGGCTGGCGCGGTCCACCGCGAGGTGTTCGCGGCCGGGGTAGCGGATCTCCAAATCAAGGACGTCAAGAAACATGGGGCGATTGTAGGGAGTCGAAGGGCCACGATATTGGCTCCTACAATGCCGCATGATTTTTCGTCCGGGCTTCTTCTCGCGTGCCGTTCTCTGGGGAATTGCCCTGCTGCTGGCCTTGCCGGTGCTGGTGGTGATCGGGGCCTGGCTGCAATGGAACGAAGGCTCCAACGAGCTGCTGCGCAACATGCTGGAGACGGTGCTGCCGCGCTATGCTGGCACCACCGTGGCGCTGTCCCTGGGCGTGGGCATCGGGGTGGTCCTGCTCGGCACCTTGTGTGCGGTGCTGGTGAGCCTGTTTGATTTCCCTGGGCGTCGCACCTTTGAATGGGCCCTGTTGCTGCCCCTGGCCATGCCGGCCTATGTGCTGGCCTATGCCTACACCGATTTCCTGCAGTTCAGCGGGCCCTTGCAGACTTGGCTGCGCGCGGCCTGGGGCCTGGAGGGGCGCCTGCTGCCCAACATCCGCAGCGTGGGGGGCGCGATCGGTGTTTTCATCCTGGCCTTGTACCCCTATGTCTACCTGCTGGTGCGCACAGCGCTGGCGCAGCGGGCCCAGTTGCTGATGGAGGCGGCCCGCCTGCTGGGGGCCTCGCTGGGGCGGCGTGTGTTCCGCGTGGCCTTGCCCATGGCCCGCCCAGCCATGGCGGCGGGTGCTGCGCTGGCGTTGATGGAGACCTTGGCCGACTACGGCGTCTCCAGCTATTTCGGGATCCAGACCTTCACCGCCGGCATCTACAAGGCCTGGCTGGTCATGGAAGACCATATTGCGGCAGCCCAGTTGGCCACGGTGCTGTTGCTGATCGTGGCGCTGCTGCTGACGCTGGAGCAGCGCTCTCAGGCGCGCCTGCGTTTTGCCAGCCAGCGGCTGGACCGGGCATCCGCAGCTTCGGCTTCGCTGAGGCTGGGCGGCTGGCGTGCCGCGCTGGCGATCGCTCTGTGTGCGCTGCCGGTGCTGCTGGGTTTTGTGCTGCCGGTGGGCTTCATGCTGCGGGCCCTGCACGCCGCCGGGGAGGTGGCCTTGCCCTGGGCGCGTTTCGGTCGCTGGGCTTTCGACAGCCTGGCGCTGGGCCTGGGCACGGCGGTGCTGGCCAGCTTGCTGGCCCTGTGGCTGTCGGCCCAGTCGCGCCTGTACCCGGGCACCCAGATGCGCTCGCTGTCCTATCTGATCGGCCTGGGCTATGCCGTGCCCGGCGCCGTGATCGTGGTCGGGCTGCTGCTGCCTGTGGGGTGGGTGCAGTCGCGCTGGCCGCAAGCGTCCGTGGGGTCTTGGCTGACCACCACCTTCCTGGGGCTGATCTGGGCCTACCTGGTGCGTTTTGTGGCGGTGGCGCTGCAATCGGTGCAAAGCGGCTACAGCCGGGTGCCGGTCCACCTCGATGACAGCGCCCGCATGCTCGGGGTGGCCGGCTGGGGCCTGCTCCGGCGCGTGCACATGCCGCTGCTGCGCCAGCCCATGATGGCCGCCATCCTGCTGGTGATGGTGGATGTCATGAAAGAGCTGCCTGCGACCCTGGTGTTGCGCCCCTTCAACACCGACACCCTGGCCGTGATCACCCATCAGCTGGCGCGTGACGAGCGCCTGGGGGAGGCCGCCTTGCCGGCCCTGGCGCTGGTGCTGGTGGGCCTGGTGCCGGTGATGCTGCTGAGCCGCACCCTGCGTCGTCGTTAGTCTCGCGCAACACCTCACTGATGGGGGTTAGGATGTTTATGAGAATCATTCTTGTTCGTGATAGCATTTGCTTTCCTTTGCGTTGATTCGCAAAGAGATTGCAATTTATTCACCCAAATCGACACCTTCTGAGCTGACCTTGGCGAGGCCCTCACACATGCGACGCATCCTTCCCATCCTCACGCTGGCCCTGGCGGCCCCATGGCTGTCCGCCCAGGCGGACGAGGGCTCTGTCAACCTCTACTCGGCACGCCATTACCAGAGCGACGATGCCCTCTACAGCGCCTTCACCAAGGCCACCGGCATCAAGATCAACCGGGTCGATTCCGATGACGCCGGCATCCTCAGCCGCCTCAAGGCCGAAGGCAGCGCCTCGCCTGCCGATGTGATTCTGCTGGTGGATGCGGCCCGCCTGTGGCGTGCCGAAAACGATGGCCTGTTCCAGCCGATCCGCTCCAAGACCCTTGAAGACGCCATTCCCGCACAGTTCCACGCCCAGCCCAAGGCCGATGGCGGTATCGCCTGGTTCGGCTTTTCGACCCGTGCCCGCGTCATCGTCTTCAACAAGATCAAGTACCGCAAAGCCGATTTCGACACTTACGACAAGCTCGCCGATCCCCAGTTCAAGGGCAGACTCTGCACCACCACCGGTTCGTCGCCCTACAACGTGAGTCTGTTCGGTTCGATGATCGAGCACATCGGCCCGGCGGCCACCGAGACCTGGCTGCAGGGCCTGGTCAACAACATGGCCCGTTCGCCTCAGGGCGGTGACACGGACCAGATCCGCGCCGTGGCCAGCGGTGAATGCGGTGTGGCCCTCTCCAACAGCTATTACTACGCCCGCCTGATGCGCTCCAGCAACCCCGAAGACCGGGCTGTGGTGGAGAAGGTCGGGGTGGTGTTCCCCAACCAGTCCAGCTGGGGCACGCACGTCAATGTGGCCGGCGGCGCCGTGGCGCGCTACTCGAAGAACCAGGCCAACGCGGTCAAGTTTCTCGAGTACCTGGCCAGCCCCGAAGCGCAAAAGCATTTCGCCAATGGCAACAACGAGTGGCCGGTGGCCAAGGGGGTGCAGTTCGACAACGCCGCCCTCAAATCAATGGCGGGTGGCGGCAGCTTCAAGAGCGAAGTCATCCCCGTGAGCGCAGCCGGCCAGAACCAGACCAAGGTTCAGCAGATGCTGGACCGCGTCGGTTACCGCTGACAGTTTCCCCCGGGTGGTGGCCGTGCCCTGCGGGCAAGCCACGCCTTTTTCAACTCAGCCAGCGACCTGTACTGCGCGGTGCGGGGCGTCAGCCAACGGCCCGGGCTTCGGCCCCAGGGCCCACCCACACACTGGAGTTTTCATGCAACGCAAAAAGATGTCCCGCAATCAGCAAAGTGTGGCGCGCCAGGCCGCGCCTGCCCCTGGCAAAGTGCTGCCGCTGGCCGCGCTCATGTTGGCCGGCTCTCTGGGCACGGCCCAGCAGGCGATGGCGCAGAGCGAGGAGAAGTCCCTCAGCACCGTGACCGTCAAGGACACCAAGGAGGGCCCGACCATTGCCAAGGAAAGCCTGCTCGTCAAGCAGACTGGCATCGCCAAGGGCAACCAGGACATCCGCGACATTCCCCAGACCGTGACGGTGATGACCGAGCACTACATGGACGACCGCAATTTCGATGATCTGCGCGAAGTGCTGAAGTCGGTCTCGGGCGTGACCTTCCAGGCTGGCGAAACGGGCGAAGAAGACGTGCGCATCCGGGGTTTCTCGCTCCAGCAGGCCGGCGACATCTATGTCGATGGCCTGCATGACAACGCCATGGTCCAGCACGACACCTTCAACCTCGACCGGGTCGAAGTGCTCAAGGGCTCGGCCTCCATGCTGTTCGGCAAAGGCTCGACCGGCGGGGTGGTCAATCAGGTCAACAAGCAGCCTTTCCTGATGGACCAGAGCGAGATCAACGGCACCGTGGGCAACGGCCGCTCGGCCCGCGTCTCGGCGGACATCAACCGTCAGACCGGCGAGTCGTCGGCCTTCCGGGTGAACATCATGCGTCACCAGGCCGACAACTGGGGCGCAACGGTCAAGAAGGAGGGCGTGGCCCCCACCTACCGCTGGGGCATTGGCGAGCGCGACGAGTACTCGATCGGCATGTACCACCTGCGCACCGAGGGGCGCCCGATGTACAACCACCCCTGGCTGATCAACAACGGCAGCACCACCGCCAGCAACAACAGCACCGGCACCATCACCCCCGTGCTCGACGCCACCGCCTACTACGGGCTGGCCAGCGACTACCTGCGCACCGAGTCCAACTACGGTACGGTCACCCACAAGCGCCGACTCGATGGCGATGCCGAGATCAAGACCACGCTGCGTTACGGCCACTACTCGCGTGACCTGCTGGCCAGCAACATCAGCTGGGGCAGTGTGACCACCGCGTCCAGCCTCAGTGGCAGCACGGTGCTCAACCGCCGCTTCAAGGCGCGCCGCAACGACTCCAACATGCTGCAGGTGCAAAGCGAGTACACCGGCAACGCCAACTGGGGTGGCTTCAAGCACAGCCTGGTGGGCGGGGTCGACTACTACGACCAACGTGCGCAGCAGAACAACAATGCCACGGCCGGCCTGGCGACGCCCCCCACCACCACGGTGGGCAACCCCGACAGCGGCGCCTATGTGCAGGACACCCGCGCGGTCGCCATGGCGCCCTTCCGCGCCCGGTCGATGGGCTTCTATGGCCAGGACGTCATGAGCCTGACCGAGCAGATCAAGTTGGTGGGTGGCCTGCGCTACGACCGCTTCATGGGCAAGTATGGCGACACCAGCGGCAACAGCTTCAGCATGGACAACAACCTCTGGAGCCCGCGCGTGGGGGCCATCTGGCAGCCCAATGACACCTCGTCCTACTACGCTTCGTATGGCACCTCGTACAACACCTCGGGTGATACCTACCAGTACGGTACGGTCAACCTGAGCTTGGCGGGCACCAATGCCACCCTGCTCAACACCCCGCCAGAGAAGAGCCGCAACTTCGAGCTGGGTGCCAAGTACGACGTCTTCGACAAGAAGGGTCTGTTCGGCGTGGCGCTGTTCCGCAGCGAGAAGTACAACGAGCGCAACACCGACGTCGACACGGTGGCCAACCAGTACCTGCTGTCGGGCAAGCGCCATGCCACCGGCATGGAGTTCAACTTCGCCGGCCGCCTGACCCCGGCCTGGGAGGTGTTCTACAACCACACCTGGATCCCCTCGGCCACCATCGACGTCAGCAGCGTGGCCTCCACCAGCGCCGCCCAACGCCAGGGCGATCGTCCGGCCCTCACGCCCAAGCACAGCGCCACCCTCTGGAGCACCTACCGGGTGCTGCCGGGCTGGCGTGTCGGTGGCGGCCTGAACTACCGGGGCGCGCAGAATCCTGATCAGAACCGCAACGTCGTCGCCCAGGCCTTCACCACCGTCGATGCCATGGTCGAGCACAACCTGACCAGCAACACCTTGCTGCGCCTGAACGTGAGCAACCTGACCAACAAGCTGTATGCTGACCAGCTCTACCGAGGCTTTTACGTGCCCGGTGCGCCGCGTCGCATCGAGCTGAGCGTCAAGGCCCTGTTCTGACCCGGCGAACCCATGCTGCTGCAACTCAAGAACCTGCTGAGCGCGCAAGAGCTCAGCACCGCCCGCGCCCTGCTCGGCGACGAGGCCCCATGGATCGATGGGCGCAGCAGCGCGGGCGTCCAGGCCCTGACGCAGAAGAACAATGAGCAGCTGGCGCAGGACAGCGAAGCCTCCCGCACCCTGCAGGCCCTGATCCTCGGGGCCCTGCGACGCGATCCGCTGTTCTTCTCGGCAGCCCTGCCGCGCAAGATCTTCAACCCGCTGTTCAACCGCTACGGCGGGGGCAGCAATTTCTACGGCCCCCATGTCGATGGGGCGGTGCTGCATTCCAAGGCCACGCAGGAGTGGGTGCGCACCGATGTCTCCTGCACCGTCTTCCTCAGCGACCCGGCCGATTACGACGGTGGCGAGCTGCTGGTGCAGGACACCTATGGCAGCCGTGGCGTCAAACTGGCGGCGGGCGATGCGGTGCTGTACCCCGGCACCAGCGTGCACCAGGTCACCCCCGTCACCCGCGGCCACCGCGTGGCCAGCTTTCTCTGGATTGAGAGCATGGTGCGCAGCGATGAACAGCGCCGCATCTTGTTCGACCTCGACATGAACCTGCTCAAGCTGCGCGCCCAGCTGGGCGAAACCCCCGAGACCACGGCCCTGACCGGCGTCTACCACAACCTGTTACGGCAATGGGCGCAGACCTGAAGGGCTTGCCCGCCACCTTGCCCGCCACCTTGCCCGATTACGCGCAGCGGGCCCAGGAGCGCCTCACGCCTGAGGCCTGGGCCTATTTCGATGGCGGCGCCGGCGACGAGTGGACCCAGCGCCGCAACGTGGCCGCCTGGGCCCACTGGGGCCTGCGGCCCCGGGTTCTGCAAGACCTGCGTGAAGGCCACACCCGTGTGCACCTGCTGGGTCGCGAGCTGCCCACCCCCCTGATCGTGGCCCCCATGGCTTACCAGTGCTGGGCGCACCCCGACGGCGAGCGTGGCATGGCATTGGCCGCCAGCAGCCAGCAATGTGGCTTTGTGCTCAGCCAGCACAGCACCACACCGCTGCAGCAGGTGGCCCCCTTGATGCGGGCCGAGGCCGTGCGCGGCCCGCTGTGGATGCAACTGGCCAACGGCGCCGACCGGGGCCACTTGCTGGAGTTGATGGCCGAGGCCGAGCATGCCGGCTACGAGGCCCTGGTGCTCAGTGTCGATGCCCCGGTGCAGGGCAGCCGCGACCGGGTGCGCCGCCTGGGCGCCCAGCCGCCCGCGGCCCTGGTCACGCCGCATTGGCGGGCGGCCCCATCGGCGCCGGAGGGCCTGTGCGGCGGCACCGTCGAGCAGGCGCTGCGCTGGGACGACCTGGCCTGGCTGCAGGCGCGCACCCATCTGCCCCTGCTGCTCAAGGGCATCACCCACCCCCTGGACGCGCGCCAGGCCGCACGGCTGAACGTGGCGGGCGTGGTGCTCAGCAACCATGGCGGCCGCGTGCTCGATACCCAGCCCGCCACGGCCGAATGCCTGCCCGAGCTGGCCGACGCGCTGCAGGGCGACGCCGCCTTGCTGGTGGACGGTGGCATCCGGCGTGGCACCGACGTGTTCAAGGCCCTGGCCCTGGGCGCCCAGGCCGTGCTGATCGGCCGGCCCTGCCTGTGGGGCCTGGCGGCCCAGGGCGCCATGGGCGCGGCCCATGTGCTGCGCCTGCTGCGCGATGAGTTCGAGATGGCCCTGGCCCTGTGCGGTTGCCGCTCGCCGGCCGACATCTCGCGCGATCACCTGCGGGCCCTGGATCGCGCGGTCGACGACGCGCCCTGAGCAAGCGGGCTCAGCCGAGCTGAATCCCGGCAAGCCGTCAGGGCGGGGAAGCCATTACGATCAGGGCTCCCCCATTGATCTCCATTTCACCCGAGAAGACACCCCATGGCAGAGCAGCAAAGCGCAGGACACTTGTTGGTTGAATGCCTGATCGCCCAAGGCGTGGACACCGCCTTCGGCGTGCCCGGCGAAAGCTACCTCGCGGTATTGGACGGCTTTCACCGCTACCGCGACCAGATCCGCTTCATCACCTGCCGCCAGGAGGGCGGTGCCGCCTTCATGGCCGAGGCCGCCGGCAAGCTCACGGGCCGCCCTGGCGTCTGCCTGGTCACGCGCGGGCCCGGTGCCACCAACGCGTCGATTGGCGTGCACACCGCGTTCCAGGATTCGACCCCGATGGTTCTGCTGGTGGGCGATGTGGGCAGCGATTTTCGCGACCGCGAGGCCTTCCAGGAGATCGACTTCCAGAGCTTCTTCGGCCCCAGCACCAAGGGCATGGCCAAGCGGGTCGAGCGCATCGATGACGCGCGCCGCATCCCCGAGTACATCGCCCGCGCCTTTGCCACGGCCATGAACGGCCGCCCCGGCCCGGTGGTGCTGGTGCTGCCCGAAGACATGCTGACCCAGACCGTGAGCGCCACGCCCCTGCCACGGGTGGATGCCGTGCAGGCCTGGAGCGACCCGGGCTCGCTGCGTGACCTGCGCAGCCTGTTGATGCAGGCGCAGCGGCCCTTTGTGATCGCCGGTGGCGGCGGCTGGACCCCGCAGGCCGCCCAGGCCCTGCAGCGCTTTGCCGAGAACTGGCAACTGCCCGTGGGCAATGCCTTCCGCTTCCAGGACACCTTCGACAACCACCACCCGCTGTACGCGGGCGATGTGGGCATCGGCATCAACCCCCGCCTGGCCGCACGCATCCGTGAGGCCGATCTGGTGATCGCCATCGGCCCGCGCCTGGGCGAGATGACCACCGGCGGCTACACCCTGCTCGAGGCCCCGCGCCCGCGCCAGAAGCTGGTGCACATCCATGCCAGCGCCGAAGAGCTCAACCGCGTCTACCAGGCCGACCTGGTCATCAACGCCAGCATGAACGCGGCCGCGCGCAGCCTGGAGGTGCTCAGCGCGCCGGTCAGCCTGCCCTGGGCCGATTGGGCCGCCGCCGCCCACGCCGACTACCAGGCCAATCTGCAGCCCCAGGCCCTGCCGGGGCTGGACACGGCGCAGCCCGGCGTGATCGACATGCCGGCCGTGGTGGCCCTGCTGCAAAAGCACCTGCCAGCCGATGCGGTGCTCACCAATGGCGCGGGCAACTTTGCCAGCTGGGTGCACCGCTACTTCCGCCACTTCGGCCTGGCCCGCGGGCACAAGACCCAGCTGGCCCCCACGGTGGGCGCCATGGGCTATGGCGTGCCGGCCGGCATCGCGGCCAACCTGCTCACCGGGCGGGTGGCCTTCACCATCGCGGGCGACGGCGACTTCCTCATGAACGGGCAAGAGCTGGCCACCGCGGCCCAGCACGGCGGCAAGAGCATCATCGTGCTGCTCAACAACGGCATGTACGGCACCATCCGCATGCACCAGGAGCGCGAATACCCCAGTCACGTCAGCGGCTCGGCCCTGGCCAACCCCGACTTCTGTGCCCTGGCCCGGGCCTATGGCTACGCGGCCGAGCAGGTCAGCCGCACCGAAGACTTCGAAGCCGCCTTGCTGCGCGCCCTGGCCTCTGAGCGCGGCACCGTGATCGAGATCCCGCTCAGCCCCGAGGTCATCACCACACGCAGCACCCTGAGCGCCATCCGCGAGGCCGCGCTGAAACGTTGACGCGCTGAAGCGGACCCTGGGGCTCTGTTTGACCCGGCGTACCTTTTGGCGTACGCTTTTGAGCAAGGAGCCCACCATAGTCACACTCACCGCCAGCGAAGCACGCGCCAATCTGTACCGCCTCATGGACCAGGCGGCCGAGTCGCACCAGCCCATCACCATCTCCGGCAAGCGCCATGATGCGGTGCTGGTGTCGGCGGAGGATTGGCAGGCCATTCAGGAGACGCTCTACCTGCTGTCGGTGCCCGGCATGCGTGAGTCGATTCGAGAGGGCATGGCCACCCCGGTCGAATCCTGTGCCCAGGAGTTGGACTGGTGAGCTGGCAGGTAGCCTTCACCCGGCATGCGCAAAAAGACGCTCAAAAGCTGCTGGCCAGCGGCCTCAAAGCCAAGGCTCAGGAACTGCTGGCCATCCTGCGTGAGAACCCGTTTCAGAATCCGCCGCCTTATGAGAAGCTGGTCGGCGATTTGACCGGGGCCTACTCGCGTCGCATCAACATCCAGCACCGTCTGGTCTACGAGGTGTTGCAGGCGCAGGGCGTGGTCAAGGTGCTTCGCATGTGGTCGCACTATGAGTGAACTGGCTGTGCGGGTCTTGCCCGCAGCCGCAACAGCCTGAGCTCACTCCACCGCCGTCCACCAGCCCTGCGACAGGGCCGGTGCGCGCAGGTCCAGGCGCTCGCCCATCTGCGGCGCCACCAGGGGCACGCCGGCCTGGCGGGCCAGGCCCGCGATGCGGTCAAACGGCTCGTGCCAGGGGTGCAGGGCCAGGTCGAAGGTGCCATTGTGGATGGGCATCAAGTGCCGCGCCCGCACATCCAGGTGGGCCTGCAGGCTTTGTTCGGGCTGCATGTGCACATCGGGCCAGTCGGCGTTGTAGGCACCGGTCTCCATCAGGCTGATGTCGAAGGGGCCGAAGCGCTCGCCGATGGTCTTGAAGCCCTTGAAATACCCGGTGTCGCCGCTGAAGAACACCCGCACATCATCCTGGATCAGCACCCACGAGGCCCACAGCGTGCTGTTGCCATCCTTCAGGCTGCGCCCCGAGAAATGCTGGGCCGGCGTGGCCACCAGGCGCAGGCCTTGCACCTGGGTTTCCTGCCACCAGTCCAGCTGTTGCACCTTGGCCGCGGGTACGCCCCAGGCGATCAGCCGATCGCCCACGCCCAGCGGCGTCACAAAGTGCGCCACCTTGGGTGCCAGCTGTTCGATGGCGGCCCGGTCCAGGTGGTCGTAGTGGTCGTGCGACAGCAGCACGCCGGTGATCTCGGGCAGGTCTTCGATGCGCAGCGGCGGCGCGTGAAAGCGCTTCGGGCCCATGAAGGTGAAGGGCGAGGCGCGCTCGGCAAACACCGGGTCGGTCAGCCAGAACTGCTGGCCCAGCTTCATCAGCATCGTGGAGTGGCCCAGCCGCCACAGGCTCATGTCGGGCGCGGCCAGCAGTTCGGCCTGGCTCAGCGCCTGCACCGGGATGGGCCGCGCCGGCACCGTGTTGGCCGGCTTGCCAAACAGAAAGCGCCACATCACGGCGAGGGTCTTGAGGGTGCCCATGGCATGGCGTGGTGCCGCGTTGCGGAACTTGCCGGCGCGCCACTGGGGCGAATCGGCATAAGGGGCGGCCTCGGCAGGGGCAGGGCAGGCGCATAGACTGGTGTTCATGGGGTGGGCTTTGTTCAGGTGGGCAGGGGGGTGCCTTGCAACAGGGGGTGGCTGGCAAACAGTTCGGCGGCCCAGTCGACAAAGGCGCGCACCTTGGCGCTCAGGTGCCGGTTGGGCGGGTACACCACAAACACCGGCAGCAGCGGGTGGCCCCATTCGGGCAGCAGGCGCTGCAAGGCACCGCTGGCCAGGTGGGGCTGGGCCTGGAAGGTGGTGATCTGCCCGATGCCCAGGCCTTGCAGCAAGGCCTCGGTGTAGGCATTCGATTCGTTCACGCTGATGCGGTAGGGGCCGGGGATCTCGATCACCTCGTCGCCCTGGTGGAATTCCAACGGGTACTGGCGGTTGGTGTGGGCCCCGAAATACGTCACCACGGTGTGCTCGCGCTCGATGTCCAGCGGGTGCGCGGGCACCCGCCGGCGCTGCAGGTAGCTGGGCGCGGCCACGGTGATGAACTCCAGGTTGCCGATGCGCCGCGCCACCAGCGACTGCTCGATCAGGCTGCCGCCCCGGATCACGCAGTCCACGTTGTCCGAGATCATGTCCACGATGCGGTCGCTCACGCCCAGGTCGAGCTGGATGTCGGGGTAGCGCTCTTGAAAGCGCGCCAGGTTCGGGATGATCAGCAGCCGCGCAATCGTGCTGCCCACGTCCACGCGCAGGCGCCCGCGCGGGTTGGCGCGGGCCTGGCTCATGCTGGCCTCGATGTCGTCCAGCTCGGCCAGCAGGCGCACGGTGCGCTCGTAGTAGGCCGCGCCGTCGGCCGTCACCGTGACGCGGCGCGTGGTGCGGTTGAGCAGTTGCACCCGCAGCCGGGCCTCCAGTGCCTGGATGTGCTTGGTCACGGTGGCCTTGGGCAGGTTCAGTGAATCTGCCGCGCGCGTGAAGGTGCCGGCTTCCACCACGCGGGTGAATATGCGCATGGCCTGGATCTGGTCCATGGGCTCTCCTGTTGTTGTGCCCGATCGGGGCTGGTACAAATTCTCACATGACGGCCGGGCGGCATTGTTGGGCGTTTGGAAACACTGCTGTGGCGAAGCAGGTGTTTATGGCACGCGCTTCTGCCACTAAAGTCGCACCATCCCATCTTGTTGCGAGCCTTGTCCACCATGCCCAGCACCCCTGAAACCGTTTCGCCCCTGCCCACCCCGGGCACGCCGCCGCTCCACCCCGGGGTCGACAGCGAGGTCGGCCTGCCCGGCGGCAAGAGCGTGGCGGTGCGGGTGTATGGCCGCAAGACGCCGGGCCAGGCCAAGCCCCTGGTGGTGCATTTCCACGGCGGCGCCTTTGTGTCGGGCGATCTGGACAACGGCTGCACCGTGGCCCAGTTGCTGTTGAGCGCTGGCGCGGTGGTGGTGTCGGTGGCCTACCCGCTGGCGCCGCAGCACCCCTTCCCCAATGCGGCCGAGGCCGGCTACGAGGTGCTCAAGTGGGTGTTCCGCCAGCGCACCCGCTTGGCCGGTACCGGCGCGCTGGTCTATCTGGCCGGTGAAGAGGCCGGCGGCAACGTGGCCGCCGCCGTGAGCCTGATGGCGCGCGACCAGGCCCACCCCCCGCTGGCCGGGCAGATCCTGCTCTCGCCCATGCTCGACCCCTGCGTGGGCACGGCCTCGCTGCGCCAGGCCACCGGCAGTGCCACCTGCTGCAAATGGGTGGAAGGCTGGCTCAGCTACCTGCGCAACCCGCGCGATGCCGAACACCCCTACGCGGTGCCGGCAGGTTCGATGCGCCTGCAAGGCCTGCCCCCCACCCTGGTGCTGGTGGGCCCGGACGACCCCATGCGTGACGAGGCCATGGCCTATGTCACCCGCTTGCAGGCCGCCGGCCTGCAGGCCCGCGGCGAGGTGCTGAGCGCGGCGCAGCACTGGCCCGACGCCCTGCTGGCCGCCCAGGCCCAGGCCTGCCCCTGTGCCGGCGCGGTGCAGGCGCAGTTCCAGCGCTTCTTCGAGGACACCCGCAGCCCGGTGCCTTCCTAGAGCGCCCCCACGGCCCGGCCTGACACCGCGGTGTTGACCGGGTGGCCTTCAAGGCCTGGCTTCCCCCCTTGCTGATCACCGGCCCCGGCCGGTGATTCGGGCGTTGCTCGCCCGGATTTTTTGTTTTCCTGTCTTGCAGTCCTGCCTGCGGGCCCGTGCGGCCCGGCGGGGTGGGCTGCGTCACGCCTTTTTGTCTTGGAGGACCTGCCATGAACCCGACCCCTGAATCCCAACCCACCACCGCTGTTCGCCCCGCCTCAGCCTCGGTTTCACGCCGACCGCTGTGGCTGTCGGCCGTGGCCTTGGCCGTGCTGGCCACCACGGGCGCGGCCTTCCTGGGCCTGCCCAGCTCGCATGCCGATGCCCCGACCGAACAGGCCACTGCGGCCACCTCGGTCTCGGTGGCCACGGTGGCCGAGCAGCCCATCGCGCTGTGGGACGAGTTCTCGGGCCGGCTGGAGGCCGTGCAGCGCGTGGACCTGCGCCCCCGCGTGGCCGGCGCCGTGCAGACCGTGAACTTCCGCGAAGGCTCGCTGGTGCAGGCGGGCGATCTGCTGTTCAGCCTGGACCCGGCACCCTTTTCCGCCGAGGTGGACCGGGCCCAGGCCCAGGTGGCGGCGGCCCAGGCCCGCGTGGCCTACAGCCAGAGCGAGCTGGAGCGCGCCACCCGCCTGTGGGAGGAACGCGCCATCGCCCAGCGTGAGTTGGACGAGCGCCAGAACGCCCAGCGCGAGGCCGATGCCAACCTGCGTGCCGCCCAGGCCGCACTGCAAAGCGCCCGCCTGAACCTGGGTTACGCCCAGGTGCGTGCGCCCATCAGCGGGCGCATCGGGCGCATCGAAGTCACGGCCGGCAACCTGGTGGCCGCTGGCGCCGGCGCCCCGGTGCTGACCACCCTGGTCTCGGTGAACCCGATCTACGCGAGTTTCGAGGCCGATGAGCAACTGATCGCGCAGGCGCTGCAAGGCCTGGGCAGCGGCCAGAGCGCCCGCGCCCGCATCGAGCGCATCCCTGTGCAGATGGGCACGGCCGAGGGGGGCAAGGCAGAAGGCGGCAGCACCCCTTACAGCGGCCACCTGCAGCTGGTGGACAACCAGGTCGACGTGCGCAGCGGCACCGTGCGCGTGCGCGCCGTGTTCGACAACCCCGACGGCCGCCTGATGCCGGGCCAGTTCGCCCGCCTGCGCATGGGCCAGGCTCAGACCCGGCCGGCCCTGCTGGTGCATGAGCGTGCGGTGGGCACCGACCAGAGCAAGAAGTTCGTGCTGGTGGTGGGCGCCGACCACAAGGCCGAGTACCGCGAGGTGACGCTGGGCGCGCCGGTCGACGGCCTGCGTGTGGTCAAGAGCGGGCTCAAGGCGGGCGAGCAGGTGGTCGTCAACGGCCTGCAGCACATCCGCCCCGGCGCCCTGGTCAGCCCGCAGACCGTGCCCATGAAGCCGGAGGCGGCCGCCACCGCCACCCCGGCGGCCCCAGCCAGCCCGGCCGCCTGAGGCGCGACCGCCCCGACACGAGATCGAACCCATGAACCTGTCCAAATTCTTCATTGACCGCCCCATCTTCGCGGGCGTGTTGTCGGTGCTGATGCTGATCGCCGGCCTGCTGGCCCTGCGCGTGCTGCCGGTGTCCGAGTACCCCGAGGTGGTGCCGCCCCAGGTGGTGGTGCGCGCCAACTACCCCGGCGCCAACCCCAAGGTGATCGCCGAGACCGTGGCCACCCCGCTGGAGGAGGCCATCAACGGCGTCGAAGGCATGCTCTACATGGGCAGCCAGGCCACCACCGATGGCCTGCTCACCCTGACCGTCACCTTCCGCCTGGGCACCGACCCCGACAAGGCCCAGCAGCTGGTGCAGAACCGCGTGGCCCAGGCCGAGGCGCGCCTGCCCGAAGAGGTGCGCCGCCTGGGCCTGGCCACCGTCAAGAGCTCGCCCGACCTGACCCTGGTGGTGCATCTGCTGTCGCCGGGCGGCCGCTACGACATGACCTACCTGCGCAACTACGCGGTGCTCAACGTGAAAGACCGGCTGGCCCGCGTCAAGGGCGTGGGCGAGGTGCAGCTGTTCGGCTCGGGCGACTACTCGATGCGCGTCTGGCTGGACCCGCAGAAAGTGGCCCAGCGCGGCCTGTCGGCCAACGACGTGGTGCGCGCCATCCGCGAGCAGAACGTGCAGGCCGCGGCCGGTGTGGTGGGGGCTTCACCCGGCCTGCCCGGGGCGGATCTGCAACTCTCCATCAACGCCCAGGGCCGCCTGCAAAGCGAGGAAGAGTTCGGCGACATCATCGTCAAGACCGGCAGCGACGGCGCCGTCACCCGGCTGCGCGATGTGGCCCGGCTGGAGCTGGGGGCCGCCTCGTACGCGCTGCGCTCGCTGCTCGACAACAAGGACGCGGTGGCCGTGCCCATCTTTGCCGCGCCGGGCTCGAACGCGATCCAGATCTCGGACGATGTGCACGCCGCCATGGCCGATCTCAAGAAGGCCATGCCCGATGGCATGGACTACCAGATCGTCTACGACCCCACCCAGTTCGTGCGCGCCTCCATCGACTCGGTGGTGCACACCCTGCTTGAGGCCGTGGCCCTGGTGGTGCTGGTGGTGATCCTGTTCCTGCAGACCTGGCGCGCCTCCATCATCCCGCTGCTGGCGGTGCCGGTGTCGGTGGTGGGCACCTTTGCGGTGATGCAGCTGTCGGGCTTCTCGGTCAACGCACTGAGCCTGTTCGGCCTGGTGCTGGCCATCGGCATCGTGGTGGACGACGCCATCGTGGTGGTGGAGAACGTGGAGCGCAACATCGAAGCCGGCCTGTCGCCGCGCGAGGCCACCTACCGCGCCATGCGCGAGGTCTCGGGCCCCATCATCGCCATCGCCCTGGTGTTGTGCGCGGTGTTCGTGCCGCTGGCCTTCATCAGCGGGCTGACCGGGCAGTTCTACCGCCAGTTCGCGCTGACCATCGCCATCTCGACCATCATCTCGGCCGTCAACTCGCTCACCCTGTCGCCCGCCCTGGCCGCCTTGCTGCTCAAGGGGCATGACGCGCCCAAGGATGCGCTCACCCGTGGCATGGACCGGGTGCTGGGCCGCTTCTTTGCCGGCTTCAACCGCCTGTTCGGGCGCGGTGCGGCGGCCTACAGCGGTGGCGTCACCCGCGTGATCGCGCGCAAGGGCGCCATGATGGGCCTGTACCTGGTGCTGGGCCTGCTCACGCTGGGCCTGTTCAAGAGCGTGCCCGGCGGTTTTGTGCCGGCGCAGGACAAGCAGTACCTGATCGGCTTTGCCCAGTTGCCCGATGGCGCCACGCTGGATCGCACCGAGCAGGTGATCCGACGCATGAGCGAGATCGCCCTGGCCCAGCCGGGCGTGGAGCACGCGGTGGCCTTTCCGGGCCTGTCCATCAACGGTTTCACCAACAGCTCCAACTCGGGCATCGTGTTCGCCACCCTCAAGCCCTTTGAAGAGCGGCGCGACGCCAGCCTGAGCGCGGGGGCCATTGCCGGCCAGCTCAACCAGAAGTACGCCGGCCTGCAGGACGCCTTCATCGCCATGTTCCCGCCGCCCCCCGTGGCCGGGCTGGGCACCACCGGCGGCTTCAAGCTGCAGATCGAAGACCGCGGCTCGCAAGGCTATGCGGCCCTGGATGGCGCCGTGAAAGCCTTCATGGCCAAGGCCTACCAGACGCCCGAGCTGGCGGGCCTGTTCACCAGCTTCCAGGTCAACGTGCCCCAGCTGTATGCCGACATCGACCGCACCCGGGCGCGCCAGCTGGGCGTGCCGGTGACCGAGGTGTTCGACACCCTGCAGATCTACCTGGGCAGCCTGTATGCCAACGACTTCAACCGCTTTGGCCGCACCTACAGCGTGCGCGTGCAGGCCGATGCGCCTTACCGCGCCCGGGCCGAAGACGTGGGCCTGCTCAAGGTGCGCTCCAGCAGCGGCGAGATGGTGCCCCTGTCGGCCCTGCTGAAGATCGAGCCCAGCTTCGGGCCCGAACGCGCCATGCGCTACAACGGCTACCTGTCGGCCGACATCAATGGCGGGCCCGCGCCCGGCTACTCCAGCGGCCAGGCCCAGGCGGCGGTGGCCCGCATCGCGGCCGAAACCCTGCCGCCGGGCTTCAGCTACGAATGGACCGAGCTCACCTACCAGGAGATCCTGGCCGGCAACTCGGCGGTGTGGGTGTTCCCGCTGGCCATCCTGCTGGTGTTCCTGGTGCTGGCCGCGCAGTACGAAAGCCTGACGCTGCCGCTGGCCATCATCCTGATCGTGCCCATGGGCCTGCTGGCCGCCATGACCGGGGTGTGGCTGTCACGCGGCGACAACAACGTCTTCACCCAGATCGGGCTGATGGTGCTGGTGGGGCTGTCGGCCAAGAACGCGATCCTGATCGTCGAATTTGCGCGTGAGCTCGAGTTCGCCGGGCGCAGCCCGCTGCAGGCCGCCATCGAAGCCAGCCGGCTGCGCCTGCGCCCCATCCTGATGACCTCGCTGGCCTTTGTGATGGGCGTGCTGCCCCTGGTGCTGTCCACCGGGGCCGGTGCCGAGATGCGCCGCGCCATGGGCGTGGCGGTGTTCGCCGGGATGATCGGTGTGACCGCCTTCGGCCTGTTCCTGACCCCGGTGTTCTATGTGCTGCTGCGGCGCCTGACCGGCAACCGGCCGCTGATCCAGCACGGCAGCCATGTCGCGCCGGTGGGCCCGGCCGATCTGGCCCCGGCCGCCTCCGGTGCCCAGGGCCGCCCCGTGCTGGCCGCCCCCCGCCAAGACCATGATTGAAAGAAGCATCGCATGACCTCTTTGACCTTGCCCGGGACCTTGCGTGTCCTGACCCCCCTGTGGGCGGCCCTGTGGCTGGCCGGCTGTGCCAGCACGGCCCTGCCCAGCCCTGAGCAGGCCTTGCCCCAACTGCCCGCCACCTTCAGCCAGAGCCAGCCTGCCGGCGTGGGCGAAGGGGGGGGCCGCTGGACCGTCGCCCCCGGCGCCGAGGCCCAGCCCCGGGGCGCCTGGTGGCTGGACTTCATGGACCCGGTGCTGACCGACCTGGTGCAGCGCGCCGACCTGGCCAACACCCGGCTGCAAGAGGCGGCGGCCCGCCTGGCCGAGGCCCGGGCCCTGCTGGGCACGGCCGAGGCCGCCCGTGCGCCCCAGGTGGGCGTCAATGCCGGCCTGAACCGCCAGGCCGGGCGCGGCACCCTGACGGGCGAGCAGCCCAGCACCACGGCCAGCCTGGGCCTGGGCGCTTCGTACGAGCTGGATGTGATGGGGCGCCTGCGCCAGGCCAGCCAGGCGGCCGGGCAGGACGCCCGTGCCCAGGCCGCCCTGCTGCAGAGCACCCGCCTGCTGGTGCAGGCCGATGTGGCTCAGACCTACCTGCAACTGCGCTCGGTGCAGGCCGAGCAGGGGCTGGTCGATGAGAGCCTGCAGGCCTTGCGCGACATGCTGGCCCTCACCACCCGGCGCGAGCGCGCGGGCGACGTGGCCGAGCTGGACCTGGCCCGGGCCCGCTCCGAGGTGGCCGCCACCGAATCGGAAGCCCTGGCCCTGCAGCGTCAGCAGGCCTTGCTGACCCACGCCCTGGCGGTGTTGGTGGGCGAGGTGGCGACCGGCTTCCATCTGCCCGCGGCCGGGCCGCTGGCCAGCATCCCGGTGGTGCCGCCCGGGGTGCCGGGCACGGTGCTGGCGCGCCGCCCCGATGTGGCGGCCGCCCAGGCCTCGGTGCTGGCGGCCCAGGCCCGCCTGGGCGTGGCCCAGACAGCCTGGTTCCCCGCCGTCACCCTGACCGGCAGTGCCGGCCAGGCCTCGCCCGAGCTGGGCGATCTGTTCAAGTGGTCGGCCCGGGCCTGGAGTGCCGGGGCCCTGCTGTCGTTGCCCCTGTTCGATGGCGGCCGGCGCGAAGCCGCGGTGCAGGGCGCCCAGGCCCGGCTGGACGCCGCCCTGGCGGCCTACCGCGGCCAGGTGCTGAATGCCTTTGGCGAGGTCGAAGACCAGCTCAGCAACCTGAACCTGCTGGCCGCCCAGGCCGAGGCCCAGGCCCGCGCGGTGGCCGCCGCCCGGCGCGCCACGGCCTTGTCCGAATCGCGCTACCGGCATGGCTTTGTGAGCCAGATCGAGCTGCTGGACGCGCGCCGGGCCGAGCTGCGCAACCGCCGTGCCGAGCTGCAGGTGCGCACCGGCCAGGCCGTGGCCACGGTGGCCCTGGTGCGCGCCCTGGGCGGGGGCTGGGGCGATGGCCCCGGCGCAGCGGCGGCCCTCGGCGGCCCGCGCCTCGAGGCCGTTGCCCGGCTTCAGAACCGGTAGGTCGCGGTGGCCACCACCGTGCGGCGCTGGCCATAGAAGCAGTCGCCGCGGGTCAGGCAGGTGGTGATCTGCACCTTGTCGGCCAGGTTCACGGCGTTCAAGGCCAGGCGCCAGTGGCCCTGGTCGTAGGCCACCATCGCGTCCAGCAAGGTGCTGGACGGCGTGCGCAGGCTGTCGGTGCCATCCCACGACTCGCCCAGGTAGCGCAGCCCCATGCCGGCCGACAGGCCGCCGCGGCCCTGGCCGGCAAAGCGGTGCATCAGCCACAGCGCGGCGCTGTGTTGGGGCACGCCCGCCAGGCGCTTGCCTTGGTCGGCCCCGGTGCTGCGGCTCACGCGGGCATCGGTCCAGGCGTAGCTGCCGGTCCAGTCCCAGTGCCGGCTCAGGCTGGCCGTCACCTCCAGTTCGACCCCGCGCACCCGGGCCTCGCCGATCTGCAGGCTGTTGAGCGGGTTGGCCGGGTCGCTGGTCTTGCGGTTGGTGTCACGCAGGTCGTACACCGCGGCATAGGCCGTGATGCCGCGCCCCGGCGGCTGCCACTTCACCCCCGCCTCCCATTGCTTGCCGCGCTGGGGCTTGTAGGCGCTGCCATACGCATTCACCCCGCCCAGGGGCAGGAAGGACTCCGAATAGCTCAGGTAGGGCGCCCAGCCGCCGTCGGCCAGGTAGCTCAGGCCGGCACGCTTGCTCCAGGCCTTGTCGTCGATGGCGGCGGCCGGGCGGCCCTCGGTGTCGGTCTGGGCGCTGTCGTGGCGCAAGCCCAGGGTCAGGCGCCAACGCTCCCAGGCGATCTGGTCCTGGGTGTACAGGCCGAGCTGGCGCTGCGTCACCGAAGGCTGGCGCGTGAGCCGGGCCGGGGGCGTGTAGTTGCCGTAGACCGGCTGGTACACGTCGATGTCGCCTGCCTTGCCGCTGCCGGTCCACTGGCCGGTCTGGTTGCGCTGCAGGTCCAGGCCCAGCAGCAGGCGGTGGCTGACGGCGCCGCTTTGCCAGCTGCGCTCGGCCTGGTTGTCGAGCAGCACCATGCGCCCGGTGTTGAGCTGCTGCACCAGGTCGCGGGCCAGGGTCCGGTTGTCGGCGTTGAAGACGGGCCGGGCCGGGCGTCCGGTGGCCGCATTGGCCGTGAAGCTGGTGTAGGCGGTGCGGTAGTCCACCTCGCTTTCGGTGGCACGCAGGTTCTGGCGCAGGGTCCAGTGTTCATTGAGGCGGTGGATGAACAGGTAGCCCAGCGAGCTCTGGCGGGTGTTGTAGGCGTCCCAGCCGGGCTCGCCGATGAAGGTGTTGGTGGGGATCTGGCCATAGGCACTGGGCCGCAAGGTGCCCTGCCAGGGGAAGAAGCCGATCAGCGAGCCGCTCTGGTCGCGCTGGTACAGGCCCTGCACGGTGAGCGAGGTGTCGGCGTTGGGGCGCCAGGTCAGCGTGGGAGCGACCACGGTGCGGTCGTCGGCCACATGGTCGACCTGGGTGCCGCTGTCGCGCCCGACCAGGATCAGGCGGTACAGCCACTGGCCCTCGGCATCCAGCGGCCCGGTCAGGTCGGCCGCGATCTGGCGCCGCTGGTAGGAGCCCAGCTGCAGCTGGATTTCGCGCTGGGTTTCGGCCTGCGGGCGCTTGGAGCTGAGGTTGAGCACCCCGCCGATCTGGCCCTGGCCATAGAGCACCGAACTGGGGCCGCGCAGCAGCTCCACGCGCTCCAGGGTGTAGGGGTCGGGGCGGGTGGTGTTGTAGGTGCCGTAGCTGCGCAGCAGGCCGTCCAGGTATTGGGTCACATCGCCGCCGCGGGCCTTGAAGCTGTCGACGCGGCTGTCGAAATAGCTCGACACGATGCCCGCGCTGTAGGCCGTGGTCTGGCGCAGGGTGGTGGCGCCCTGGGCCTCGATCTGGTCGCGTGTGACCACCGAGATGGCCTGGGGCGTCTCCAGCACCGGGGTGTCGGTCTTGGTGGCGCTGGCGCTTTGCCGGGCCACGAAACCCGTCACCGGGGTGGTGGCGCTTTCCGATTCGGGCCGGGCCTGGATGGTGATGGACGACAGCGCTTTTTCGGCCGGGGCCTCGGCAGGCGCCGTGCCCTGGGCCTGCAGCAGGCCGGGCAGGGCCAGGCTGCACAGCGTGAGCGCGGCCTGGGTCACGGCGCGCAGGCGGGGCTGCGGGGGCGTGCAGGAACGGAGGCTTGAGCGCAAGGTCGAGCCGAAGGTCGAGCGGCGCCGGTGGGCAGGGAGTGGGCAGGGTGTCATGGTCAGGGGTTCATCCTCTGGGCTGCAAGTCATTGGCTGGGGGGCGGCCTGCCGGGGCGGGCTGCCAGGACACCTGGCTGAAAGGGGGTGGGGAGGGGTTGGTGCTATCGGTTGACGCTCATCCGCGACGTGCCCAGCAGCCAGCGCAGCGCGCCGGGGCCGAAGCTCAGTTGCAGGGCCACGGCGAGGGCGCTGGCGCTCAGCAGCATCAGCCACAGCAGGCTGCCGAAGACCGCGCCGTCTTGCCACAGGCACAGGCCCAGTGCCAGGGCCAGCAGGGCTGCGCCCCGCAGGCGCCAGCGGCGCAGGGTAGGGGAGTCAGGGGTGGGGCCGGGGGTGGGGTGGTGGCCGGCGCTGACGCTGACCGTGTCCAGGTGGCGTTCCTGGCTCAGGGCCAGCCAGGCCATGCCCAGCGTGTTGAGCAGGCTGGCGGCGCCCATCCAGAGGGCGTCATGCATGGCGTTCTCCGGTGTGCTGGAGGGCCGGGCTGCGGTCTGTGTTCCGGCTCGGCGTGCTGTGGCGGGCATGCCCGCGGCGCAGCCGCAACGCAGCCCAGGTGCTGACCGCGGCCAGGCACAGCAGGGCGGTGTCCACGCCGGCCACGCCCCATTGGCCCAGTTGCAGGCTGCGCCACAGCGGCATGCCGGTGGTCAGGGCGTTGAGCAGCACGGCCGCTGCCGCTGCGCCGGCCACGGCCCACAGCTGCTGTGCCCAGGCCTGGCGGCCCTGCCAGGCGGCATGGGCCAGGCTGAGCAGCCAGCACAGGTAGAAGGCGGCCATCTCCAGCTCGGCACGGCCCAGGCTGCCGGCCTGGGCGTGTGCCGGCAGCAGCCGGTTGGCCAGCAAAAAGGCCAGCGTGGCCGCGATCACGCCGGGCATGGAGGCCACGCTCAGCGCCTCGACCACGCGCACGCCGGCCAGGCCCTGGCGGGCGTGCCGGGTGCGCCGGCTTTCGAGCCAGAACACAAAGCCGGTGCCGATCATCACGCAGCCCCCCAGGCCGGCCGCAAAGTACAGCCAGCGCAGCATCCAGTGCTTGAACTGCACGTAATGCAGGCCGCTGACAAAGCGCTGCACGCGCATCACGGGGGCTTCATTGAACTCGTGCAACAGGGCGCCGCTGGCGGCATCGAAATACAGCTGCTCCAGGCCCAGGGGAACCTGGTCCTGGGGCGAGCGGCGCAGCTCCACATAGCTGTTGGCGTCGCCCGGATGCCAGACCCGCAGAAAGTAGGCCTCGCTGCCGGGCCAGTGCTGGCGGGCCGCCGCCAGCATGCTGTCCAGTGCCGGGGCCTGCTCGGCGGGCCGCCCGGCCTTGGGCCGCCGGTACACGCCCATGCCTTCGGCCTGGAAGGCCTGCTGGGCCGCCACCGGGCCGGCGCCGGGGTAGGCAGCCCAGGGGGCGGCGGGCCAATAGATGCCCATGAAGACGATCAGCCCCGACAGCGCGATGGCGACATGAAACGGCAGCAGCAACACGCCTGTGAGGTTGTGCAGGTCCAGGCTGGCGCGCGGCAACTGCTTGCGCGGGCGGAACAGAAAGAAATCGGCCAGCAGCTTGCGGTGGATCACCACGCCGCTGACCACCCCCACCAGCATGGCCAGGCCGGCCAGGCCGGCCAGCCAGTAGCCCAGGGCTTTCCATTTCAGGTGCAGGCTGTAGTGGAAGGGGTAGATGAAGCCCGAGCCGCCCAGGGTCTCGGTCTCGTTGAGCACGGCACCGGTGCGCGGGTGCAGGTAGCGCCGTTCGGGTCGGGTGCTGCCGGGCGGGCGCCAGCTCAGGCGCAGCACGGGCGCGCGCTCATAGGGCAGCACCACGGACCATTGCGAGGCGCCCTGCGTGAGGCGCTCGATCTGCGCACTGACGGGGCCTTCGAGCACCAGCGGCGCTTGCAGCAGCCCGGTGTCCAGGCGGGTGTCGGGCATCATCCAGCGGTCGATCTCGCGGTCGAACACGCTCAGCGTGCCCATCCAGAACACCACGAACAGCAGGCTGCCGATGAGCACGCCCGCCCAGCTGTGCAGCCAGGCCATGGATTGACGGAATGTGGGGTGCATGACAGGGCTTTCTCAGGGCAGACAGGCCAGCAGGGCCAGGCAGGCGGCGCTGCCCAGCAGCACGGTGGCCCACAGCCGGCGCAGGCGCCGCACGCTGAAGGCCCACAGCAGCAGCCCGAGGTAGACCCCAAAGCCCAGCATGGCGGTGGCCACCACGGCCTCGCTGCGGGGCAGTCCGGCCAGCACCAGCAGGCGGCTGAGCAGGCCCATGCTGCAGGCGGTCAGCAGGTAGCCGCCGGGCAGGGCGCCCAGCACCCTGGCTGTCACGTGAAGAGCTGAGGCGTGCATGGGGGCCTCAGGCTCAGAAGGTGGTACGCAGCGTCAGCTGCAGCGCGCGTGGCGAGCCCGGCAGGATCAGGTTGTCGTTGCTGCCGTGGCTGGACACGTAGTACTTGCGGTTGGCCAGGTTCTTCAGGTTCACGTCCAGCGCCCAGTCGCCGCGCTCGTAGTGGGCTGCGGCGTCCAGCGTGGTGTAGCCCGGCAGGGTGACCAGGTTGGTGAGCGAGGTGTAGCGCGCCCCCACCGCGCTCAGGCCGCCGCCCAGGCGCAGGCCCTGGCCCACGTCCTTCATGGCCCAGACAAAGCCCGAGTGGCGCGGCGTGAGCGCCGGCACCTTGCCCAGGGCCGACACGTTGACGAGGGGCAACTGGCTGGAGGCGGTGGTGGCCACCGACTCGACCATGCGCCCGTTGAGCCAGGCGTAGCCGGCGCTCAGGTCCCAGCGGCCAGGCAGGCGGCCGGTGGCGGTCAACTCCAGGCCATCGGTGCGTTGCTTGCCCACGTTGATCATCACCGAGGGGCGGTTGGGGTCGGTGTTCTTGATGTTGGCGCGCTCCAGGCGGAACAGGGCCCCGGTCAGGTTGAGCTGGCCATCCAGCAGGTCGAGCTTGGCGCCGATCTCACGGTTCTCGGTGATTTCGGGGGCGCTGGCGGCATTGCTGGACGACAGTGCCAGGCTCTCGCCCGAGGGCTGGAAGGAGCGGCTGTACGAGGCGTAGTAAGACAGCCAGTCGGCCGGCTGCCAGACCAGGCCGGCGCGGGGGCTGAACTTCTTGTCGGTGCGGCCCAGCGGGCTGAGCTTGCGCTCGAAGGCGGTGTCCTGGCTGAACACGTCGTAGCGTGCCCCGAGCAGGGCCTTCCACTGGGGCGACAGGGTGATCTGGTCTTGCGCATACAGCGCGCTGGTGCCCAGCGAGGTGTGGCTGGGGATGGCGCTGTCGGCGGCATAGGCGCTGGCCGCGATGGCCGGTGGCACCACGCTGCCCGGGTTGAGCAGGTTGACCCGGTCGACCGTGCCCCCGGAGACCGACCAGGCGGTCTTCTTCTGCGAGCCCAGCTCCATGCCCAGCAGCCATTCCTGCTGCAGGCCGCCCAGGCGGTTGCGCCAGGTGAGGTCGGTCTGGTTGAACAGGCTGGACTCGTCGCGGAAGATGAAGGAGCGGGTGCGGCCCACGGTCTGGGTCACCGGGTCGGTGGTGCCGCTGGGCAGGGTGTTGAAGCGGCGCAGGTCGTAGCCCTGGACGCGGGTGACGTTGCGCAGCGACAGGGCCTCGTCAAAGCGGTGGTTCAGGGTGGACGTGAAGGCGCGCACATGGCTGGTGGTGGTGTCGTCGCGCGCGGCCTGGCCCGAGCCGTAGTAGGTGCTGGCGGCCACGTTGACCGGGCGCCCGTTCAAGGCCGGGATGCCGAAGTCGGTCAGGCGGCGGTCGTCGGCATCGGTGTACTGCAGCAGCAGATCGGTCTCGCGGGCCAGCTTCAGGGCCAGCGAGGGGGCGAAGTTGTAGCGCTTGAGGAATTGCTGGTCGCGGTAGCTGCCCGAGTCTTCCTTGGCCACGTTGAGGCGGAAGGCGGCGCTCTCATTGATCCCCAGGTTCAGGTCGGCGGTGGCGCGGCGGTAGTCGAAACTGCCCAGGCCCAGGGTGGCTTCGCCACGGGTCACGCCGAACCGCGGCTTCTTGGTCACGCGGTTGATCAGCCCGCCCGAGGAGCCGCGCCCATACAGCACGGCCGCCGGGCCCTTGAGCACCTCGATGCGCTCGATGTCGGCCAGGTCGCGGAAGTACATCGCGTCGTCTCGCACGCCATCGATGAACTGGTCGGCCAGGGCCGTGAAGCCGCGGATCACCACCTGGTCGCGCTGGCCGTCGCCCGTGCTCATCGCCACGCCGGGCACGTTGCGCAGCGCGTCTTCCATCGAGCGGGCGCCCTGGTCGCGCAGCAGCTGGGCCGGCACCACCTGCACCGATTGCGGGATGTCGCGCAGCGGTGCGCTGGTCTTGGTGGCACTGCGGCTGCTGGCGGGCGAGTAACCCTCGTCCTGGGCGCCGTTGACGGTGACTTCCTGCAGGGTCTGGGCCTGGGCGGGCAGGCCGAAGGCGGCGAGAAGCGCCAGGGCGAGCGGGCCACGGCGGAAAAAGCGTTGCTGAAACATGGTTGGGCCTCGGGGCACGGGGTGGGTCCGGGGGCAGGGGCGCGGTGCGCCCTGCGTCTGCCGGGGCCGGCGTGCCGAGGTCGAAGGCGCAGCAGGCGCGCGTCCGATTCGCTGTGGGGGTTGTGCGCAGGCCAGTGGCCCGCCAGGCGCCCCGGGCCACAAGGGCCGGCACACTGGATCCGGGGCTGGCGGGGCCCGTGTCGGGCTTGGCTGGCGTAACGCAAGTTTACATTACAAATGAGAAACGTTCGCAACAACTTGACGCGAGGGGCGCGCGACGTGCAGCAAGGGCTGCCGACGCCAAAAAAAATGGGCCCGAAGGCCCATGCAGGTGCGCGCCGTGAGGGTGCTTATTCGTGTTCGCCCATCTGCGACTGCAGGTAATTGGGCAGGCCCACCTTGTCGATCAGGTCGATCTGGGTTTCCAGGAAGTCGATGTGCTCTTCGGTGTCGTCGAGGATCTTCTGCAGCAGGTCGCGCGAGACGTAGTCGCGCACGCTTTCGCAGTAGGCCATGCCGTCCTTGATGGTGGCCTGGGCGCCTTGCTCGGCGCCCAGGTCGCAACGCAGGATCTCGGGCACGTCTTCACCGACCGACAGCTTGCCCAGGTCCTGCAGATTGGGCAGGCCGTCGAGCATGAAGATGCGGTCCATGAGCCAGTCGGCATGCTTCATCTCGCCGATCGACTCGGCGTACTCCTTCTTGGCCAGCTTGTCGAAGCCCCAGTGCTTGAGCATGCGGTAGTGCAGAAAGTACTGGTTGATCGCGGTCAGCTCATTTTTGAGCTGGGCCTGCAGGTGGCTGATGACTTGAGGGTCGCCTTTCATGGGATGTCCTTCCGGTTGGGGTGATCGGTGGATTGTGGTGCACAACCGGGGCCGGGTGGCTCTGATTCCGGTGATTTCCTAGTAAATCAGGCGCTCGGGCCGGATCTCCTGCAGGATGGTGGTGGCGATCTCCTCGATCGACTTGGTCGTGCTGCTGAGCCAGCGGATGCCGCTGCGCCGCATCATGGCTTCGGCCTCGCTGACCTCGGCGCGGCAGTTCTCGAGGCTGGCATAGCGCGAGTTGGGTCGGCGCTCGTTGCGGATCTCCGACAGGCGCTCGGGGTGGATGGTCAGGCCGAACAGCTTCTTGCGGTGGGGCAGCAGGGCCGGCGGCAGCTGGCGGCGGTCGAAGTCTTCCGGAATCAGCGGGTAGTTGGCGGCCTTCAGGCCGTGCTGCATCGCCAGGTACAGGCTGGTGGGGGTCTTGCCGCTGCGGCTCACCCCGACCAGGATCACATCGGCGGCTTCCAGATCGCGGTTGGACTGGCCGTCGTCGTGGGCCAGGCTGAAGTTGATGGCTTCGATGCGGTCGTGGTATTCCTTGCTCTTGCTCACGTCCGAGAAGCGGCCCACGCGGTGGTGCGACTTGATGCCCAGCTCTTTTTCGAGCGGGTGCACAAAGGTGCCGAACATGTCCAGCAGCATGCCCTGGCAGCCCTCCTGGATCACGGCCAGCACTTCCATGTTGACCAGCGTGGTGAAGACGATGGGCTTGCGGCCTTCGATCTCGCCCGTGTGGTTGATCTGGCGCACCGCCTGGTGGGCCTTGTCGACGGTGTCGATGAAGGGCAGGCGCACATGGCGGGTGCTCATGTCGAACTGGGCCAGGATGGCGTTGCCGAAGGTTTCGGCCGTGATGCCGGTGCCGTCCGAGATGTAGAAGACTGTGCGGGTGTGCATTTGCGAAGGGGTTTCCAAAAAGGGTCTGTCAGCCTGACGCCAGCAGGTCATGGCGCGCCAAGCCTACAATCGCGCATTATCCAAATTCTCACCATGCGCTGTCTTGACCTACAAGCACAAATACAAAGTCGCCCGACGCGCATGGGCCGCAGCTGCCATGGCCGAAGCGCTGGCAGCGCAGACCCGGTTTTAACTTCTGGAGCTTTCCCATGTCTGCACTTTTCAGCCCGACCGCCCTGGTCGTACCGTTTGAAAACCTGAGAATGAGCGATGTCGAGGCCGTTGGCGGCAAGAACGCCAGCCTCGGCGAGATGATTTCGCAGCTGCCGCAAGGCGTGCGCGTGCCCACCGGCTTTGCCACCACGGCCCATGCCTTCCGCCAGTTCCTGGCCCATGATGGCCTGGCCGACAAGATCAATGCCCGACTGTCCAGCCTGGACACCGAGGACGTCAACGCGCTGGCCAAGGCCGGCGCCGAGATCCGCGCCATGGTGGAGGCCCAGCCCTTCCCGGCCGATCTGGAAAAAGCGATTGCCGACGCCTTTGCCACGCTGAGCGCCGGCAATGCCGCCGCTTCGTTCGCGGTGCGTTCCTCGGCCACCGCCGAAGACCTGCCCGACGCCTCGTTCGCCGGTCAGCAAGAGACCTTCCTGAACGTGGTGGGCCTGAGCGACATCCTGCACAAGATGAAGGAAGTGTTCGCCAGCCTGTACAACGACCGCGCCATCAGCTACCGCGTGCACAAGGGCTTTGCCCATGCCGACGTGGCCTTGTCGGCCGGCGTGCAGCGCATGGTGCGCTCCGACCTGGGCGCCGCCGGCGTGATGTTCACCATCGACACCGAGTCGGGCTTTGAAGACGTGGTCTTCATCACCTCCAGCTACGGCCTGGGCGAAACCGTGGTGCAGGGCGCGGTGAACCCCGACGAGTTCTACGTGCACAAGCCCATGCTCAAGGCCGGCAAGCGCGCCGTGATCCGCCGCAACCTGGGCTCCAAGCTGATCCAGATGGTGTTCTCGAGCGCCGAAGAAAAAGCCGCCTCGGGCAAGCTGGTCAAGACCGTGGACGTGCCCACCGAGCTGCGCAACCGCTACTCGCTGACCGACGCCGATGTCGAGCAACTGGCCCAGTACGCGCTGGTGATCGAGCAGCACTATGGCCGCCCGATGGACATCGAATGGGGCAAGGACGGCACCGACGGCCAGCTCTACATCCTGCAGGCCCGTCCCGAAACCGTGAAGAGCCAGCAGCAGGGCAAGGCCGAACAGCGCTACAAGCTCAAGGGCCAGGGCGCCGTGCTGGCCGAAGGCCGTGCCATCGGCCAGAAGATCGGCACCGGCCCGGTGCGCCTGGTGCACCACATCAGCGAAATGGACAAGGTGCAGGCCGGCGACGTGCTCGTCACCGACATGACCGACCCGAACTGGGAGCCGGTGATGAAGCGCGCCAGCGCCATCGTCACCAACCGCGGTGGCCGCACCTGCCACGCCGCCATCATTGCGCGCGAGCTGGGCATCCCGGCCGTGGTGGGCTGCGGCAATGCCACCGACCTGCTCAAGGACGGCACCCTGGTGACCGTGAGCTGCGCCGAGGGCGACACCGGCCGCATCTATGACGGCCTGCTCGAGACCGAGGTGACCGAGGTGGAGCGCGGCGTGATGCCCAAGATCGCCACCAAGATCATGATGAACGTGGGCAACCCGCAACTGGCCTTCGACTTCTGCCAGTTGCCCAACGAAGGCGTGGGCCTGGCCCGCCTGGAGTTCATCATCAACAACAACATCGGCGTGCACCCGAAGGCGATCCTGGACTACCCGAACATCGATGCCGACCTGAAGAAGGCCGTCGAGTCGGTGGCCCGTGGCCATGCCTCTCCGCGCGCTTTCTATGTCGACAAGGTGGCCGAAGGCGTGGCCACCATCGCTGCGGCCTTCTGGCCCAAGCCGGTGATCGTGCGCCTGTCCGACTTCAAGAGCAACGAGTACCGCAAGCTGATCGGCGGCAGCCGCTACGAGCCCGAGGAAGAAAACCCGATGCTGGGCTTCCGCGGTGCCGCGCGCTACATCAGTGCCGATTTCGGCGAGGCCTTTGCCATGGAGTGCGAGGCGCTCAAGCGCGTGCGCAACGACATGGGCCTGACCAATGTGCAGGTGATGGTGCCTTTTGTTCGCACCTTGGGCCAGGCCGACCGCGTCACCCAGCTGCTGGCCGACCACGGTCTGAAGCGTGGCGAGAACGAGCTCAAGGTCATCATGATGTGCGAGGTGCCCAGCAACGCCATCCTGGCCGATGAGTTCCTGCAGTACTTCGACGGCTTCTCGATCGGCTCCAACGACCTGACCCAGCTCACCCTGGGCCTGGACCGCGATTCGGGCCTGGAGCTGCTGGCCGCCGACTTCGACGAGCGCGATCCGGCCGTCAAGGCCATGCTGAGCCGCGCCATTGCCGCCTGCAAGGCACAAGGCAAGTACGTGGGCATCTGTGGCCAGGGCCCCAGCGACCACCCCGACTTCGCCCAGTGGCTGGCGGATCAGGGCATTGCCTCGATCTCGCTCAACCCGGACAGCGTGATCGACACCTGGAAGCGCCTGGCCGGCCTCTGAGCCTGCGCATGAGGGGGCATCGGAGCCCCCGTCGCCGGGGTAAGACCTAGGCCTGACGGGCGGCTTCCGGTGCGATCATGCGGGCATGTCTCCACCCGTGGCATCTGAACTTTCTGCGCCGACCCCGGCCGTGCTGACCCAACACCGCTTCTGGTGGTTGCGGGCCTTGCTGCTGGGCGTGTGGGCGGCGGTGTCTTTCGGGGCCTGCTACTTTGCCCGCGATCTGGAGCGCCTGCCCTTGCCGGGCTGGGGCGGCTCGCTGGGCTACTGGATGGCATCGCAAGGTGCGGTGCTGGTGTTCATCGCCATTGTGGTGCTGTATGCCTGCGTGCTCAACCGCGCCGATCGCCACAGCGCCCAGCCCCAGACCGAGGTCCGGGCCGGGCTTGGGTCCGACTGATGCCGGAGCGTCCGGCGGTGTTGGCTGATCCGGTTGTGCGGCGTCGCTACGAGCGCCGTCTGTACCGCATTCTGGGCCTGTTTGTTCTGTGCCTGCTGGGCTTTCTGCTGCTCATGGGCTGGGCCGAGCAGCAGGGCCTGTCGCGGCGCTGGATCGGCCCCATCTTCCTGTTTTCGAGCGTGATGGTGTGCGCCGGCATCGGCATCTACAGCCGCACCACCGATGCCGAAGACTATTACGTGGCCGGGCGGCGCATCCCGCCCTTCTTCAATGGCATGGCGGCCGCGGCCGACTGGATGAGCGCGGCCTCGTTCATCAGCCTGGCTGGTGCCCTGTACCTGCAGGGTTTTTCCGGCACCGAGGGGCAGCCCGGCGGGCTGGCCTATGTGCTGGGCTGGACCGGGGGCTTCTGCCTGGTGGCCATGCTGATCGCGCCCTACCTGCGGCGCATGAACCTCTACACCGTGCCCGACCTGTTCGAGCAGCGCTTTGGTGGCCGCTGGCCGCGTGTGATCGCGGCGCTGGCCGCGGTGGTGTGCTCTTTCACCTATGTGGTGGCCCAGATTTACGGGGTGGGGTTGATCGCCTCGCGCCTGACCGGCGTGCAGTTCGAGATCGGCATCATGCTGGGGCTGGGTGGGGTGCTGCTGTGCTCCTTTCTGGGCGGCATGCGGGCCATCACCTGGACCCAGGTGGCGCAGTACATCATCATGCTGCTGGCCTTTCTGATCCCGGTGTCCTGGCTGGCCTACAAGCAGCTGGGCAATCCGCTGGCGCCGCTGGTGTATGGGCGTCAACTGGCCAAGATCGAGGCGCTCGAGCAGCAGCTCATCGATTCGCCGTCCGAGCGGCAGGTGGCGGCCGAGTTTCTGCGCCGCTCGCGCGAGTACGAAGCCAACCTGAACAACGTGCCCCAGGCCCTGGTGCGCGAGCGCCAGGCCGCCCAGGAGCACCTGCGCGAACTCCGCCAGCGCAATGCTGACGTGGCCAGCATCGTGGCCGCCACCCGCGAGGTGGCCAGCCTGCCGCGCGATGCGACCGCCGCCCGCGAGCAGTGGACCCGGGCCATCCAGGAGAACCGCGAGCGCGCCGCCCCGCTGGGCGGCATGCCGCGGCACAGCCAGGCCTTTGCCGGCGACCCCGAGGGCACGCCAGCCGAACGCGAAGCCTTTCACCTGTCGCGCCTCAACTTTCTGGCGCTGATGTTCTGCCTGATGGCGGGCACGGCGGGGCTGCCGCACCTGTTGATCCGTTACTGCACCACGCCCACGGTGGCCGATTCGCGCAGCTCGGTGGCCTGGTCCCTGGTGTTCATCGCCTTGCTGTACCTGAGCGCGCCGGCCCTGGCGGTGCTGGTCAAGTTCGAGATCATGAACAACCTGGTGGGCAGCACCTTCGGCGCCTTGCCGACCTGGATCGTGCAGTGGGCCAAGGTCGATCCGTCCCTGGTCTCGGTGAGCGATGTGAATGGCGACGGCTTGCTGCAGTTTGCCGAGCTGCGGCTGGGGGCCGACATCGTGATGCTGGCCACGCCCGAGCTCGGGGGCCTGCCCTATGTGCTGTCGGGCCTGGTGGCGGCGGGTGGCCTGGCCGCGGCGCTGTCGACCGCGGACGGCCTGCTGCTGACCATCAGCAATGCGCTGGTGCACGACCTGCACCTGTTCCGCAAGGCGGCCTCCAAGGTGGCGCTGGGCGAGCGCCGCGTGATCCTGTCCAAGTTCGTGCTGCTGGCGGTGGCCATGCTGGCGGCCTTCATTGCCGCGCTCAAGCCGTCCGAGATCCTGCCCCTGGTGTCGGCCTCGTTTTCATTGGCGGCCTCGGCCCTGCTGCCGGCCATGGTGCTGGGCATTTTTTGGCGACGCACCACCCGCCACGCCGCGGTGGTCGGCATGCTGACCGGGCTGGCGGTCACGGTGTATTACCTGCTGTCGAATTCGGCCCTGTTGATGGCCTGGTTGGGTTTTGCGCCCGGGCCTCGGCTCTGGTATGGCATCCAGCCGGTGTCGGCCGGCGTGTTCGGCGTGCCGGTGGGCTTTTGCGTCATCTGGCTGCTCAGTGCCCTCACGCCGCGCCGACCCAGCCAGGTGCTTGAAGTGCACAGCTGAGTCCGCTGTGGCGCCAAGGGCGCAGTTTGTGGACAAACCCCTATACAAAAGCCCGGCACAGCATGCCAATCTGGGCTGACAATGCGACGGACCCCAAGGGGTCTGCACAGGCCTGTTCCCGCAACGCACACTGCCGATGATCTACGCCAAGACCGAGTTGGGCCACCGCCTTTTCAAGGCCCGTGACCCCGTGCTGACGCCCCGTCAGCGGTCCGCCTTCATCCTGTTCGACGGGGTGCGGCGGCTGGACGAGGTGTTGCTGGCCACCACTGCGCTGGGCATCACCCAGGCGGATGTGCGGCACATGCTGGAATCCGGCTTGCTGGCCCCGGCCGCTCCGGCCACGGCACCCTTGGTCAAAGCTCAGGAGCCCTTCGAAGAGGGTGAGTCGTCGGTCGATTTTTCTTTGTCGCTGCTGCCGCAGGACAGTGCCCGCAGCGAGCGCCAACGCTTCAACGACGCCTACCCGGTGGCGGTGGCGCTGACGGCCTCTTTGGGCTTGCGGGGGTTCCGCCTCAACCTGGCGGTCGAGGCTGCGGGCAATTACCAGGCCCTGCTGGCGGTGGCGCCGCGCATCCGCGAAGCAGTGGGCGCCTCCCAGTACCGGGCCCTGGAGCGTGCCCTGCTGGGCTGAACGCTCCCGGCCCGGGGGCGGGCTCAGGCGACAGCCAGCAGTTCGACGTCGAACTTCAGCGTGGCATTGCCGGGGATCACGCCACCGGCGCCGCGGGCACCGTAGCCCAGCTTGGCCGGGATGATCAGGGTGCGCTTGCCGCCCACCTTCATGCCCTGCACGCCCAGATCCCAGCCCTTGATGACCATGCCGGCACCCAGGTGGAATTCAAACGGCGAATTGCGGTCCAGGCTGGAGTCGAACTTGGCGCCCTGGGCGCCGCTGTTGTACAGCCAGCCGGTGTAGTGCACGCGCACCTTGCGGCCGGCCACGGCCTCGGTGCCTTCACCGACCACGGTGTCTTCGATCTGCAGATCGGCGGTGGCGGACTCGGGCGACTCGACACCCAGCAACTCGACGTCGAACTTCAGGGTGGCGTTGGGCGGGATCACGCCGCCGGCACCACGGGCACCGTAACCGAGTTCGGGCGGGATGATCAGGGTGCGCTTGCCGCCCACCTTCATGCCCTGCACGCCTTCGTCCCAGCCCTTGATCACCATGCCGGCGCCCAGGGCGAATTCGAAGGGGTCGTTGCGGTCGACGCTGGAGTCGAACTTGGCGCCTTGAACGCCGTTTTCATACAGCCAGCCGGTGTAGTGCACGCTCACCTCGACGCCGGCGCGCGCGACCGCGCCCTCGCCAACCGTGGTGTCTTCGTATTGCAGGCCAGAGGGGGTCGTGGGCATCGGATTTCCTTGCGTGAAGTGCTTCAGTTCGGGAGCCCGGCGGCGCTTCCATGCGCCCACCGCAGCTCTTTTGAGAGCCCGGATTATCCCCGAAACCCAGGCCGGGGCCGGGCTGCTGCTTGGCCCGCCTACGCGGCGCGGCGGGCTCGGTGGGCGGCCCAGCGGGCGGCGAAGGGCTGAACATCGTGCAGGCGCCGCAGCAGGTCTTTGCCGCTGTCCGTGACCAGGTAGCCGCTGGGGCCATGGTCGACCAGGCCGGCCTCGCGCAGCTCTTTCAGCCGGGTGTTGAGGGTGTTGGGGGTGATGCCGCCGACGCTGTCCTGCAGCAGCCGGAAGGTCTGGGCGTGCTCGTCGCGCAAGGCCCACAGCACACGCAGCGCGTAGCGCGATTCAAGCAGGTCGAACAACTGGCTGATGGCGCTGACTTCCTTGGCACTCATGGTCGCAATCTCCGGCTGATGCGCTGGGCGGGCTGGCGCACCGGGCGGCCACCAGCCATCTCGGCGCGACTATAGCCCAAATTGCACAGTCTGCTACGTCTTTCATAGCTGCTGACTCAGTGGGAATCAAGCCTGGACCGGGTTGGGGGCTGGCGGCTCAGAGGTAGATCTTCTGCAGCAGCCGGATCAGGGTCTTGCGCTCGTTTGCGGTGAGCCGGCTGGTGGCGTCGTCTTCCAGGTCGGCTGCGGTCTGTTCGGCGTCCTTCATCAGGGCCAGACCGGCTTCGGTCAGGTGCAGGCCCATGGCCCGGCCGTCGCTGGGGTGCGGGCGGCGCTCGATCAGGCCGCGCCGGTCCATGCCGGCGATGATGCCCACCAAGTTGGGGGGGCAGGATGTTGAGGGTGGCACACAGCTGGCGCGAGGTGATGCCGGGGTTGTGCGCGACCAGCGAGAGCACCGAGAAGTCGACCACCTTGAGCCCATAGACCGACATGCGCTCCATGAACACCTCGATGATCGTCAGGGCGGCGCGGCGGGCGTTGTAGCCCATCAGGGTTTCGAGGTAGCGGGTGTCCACGCTTTCCACGGCAACAGAGGGGGCAGGTTTCTTCGTAGCCATGCCCTCATTGTGGCGGCAAGGCCCGGGTGGGACGTTGCGGCTTGTGACTTTGTGGTGACAAATAGCGCTCAATGATAGGTATATGTAATCGTATGAATATGATCAATTAATGGGTTCAATGGGTTGGGCTGCGATAAAGTCACGGCTGTCGTTCAACCAACCCCAAGTGAGGAAACAGCAATGTCCCTGATCAACACCCAAGTCCAACCCTTCAAGGCCCAGGCTTTCCACAATGGCAAGTTCATCGAAGTCACCGAACAAAGCCTGAAGGGCAAGTGGTCGGTTCTGATCTTCATGCCGGCCGCCTTCACCTTCAACTGCCCGACCGAAATCGAAGACGCTGCTGACAACTACGCTGAATTCCAGAAGGCTGGCGCCGAGGTCTACATCGTCACCACCGACACCCACTTCTCGCACAAGGTGTGGCACGAAACTTCGGCTGCCGTCGGCAAGGCCAAGTTCCCCCTGGTTGGCGACCCGACCCACGCCCTGACCAACGCTTTCGGCGTGCACATCCCTGAAGAAGGCCTGGCTCTGCGCGGCACCTTCATCATCAACCCCGAGTTGCTGATCAAGACCAGCGAAATCCACTCCAACGAAATCGCTCGCGACGTCAAGGAAACCGTGCGCAAGCTGAAGGCTGCCCAGTACACCGCCGCTCACCCGGGCGAAGTCTGCCCCGCCAAGTGGAACGAAGGCGCCAAGACCATCGCTCCGTCGATCGATCTGGTCGGCAAGATCTAAGTCACCGCCGGTCTACGGCCGAGCGCGCTGCGGCGCGCTCCCCCGCCGGACAGCGTCATGGCCTTGCGCCATGCCGTCCGGCTTTTTTTCGCCCAAAAACAGGGCGCGCACCCCCTGATGGGAGTCCGCAGCGCCTCCCCCAACCGAATTCAAGAAGGAAGCCACCATGCTCGACGACCAACTCAAGACCCAACTCGCCGCCTACCTGGAGCGCGTGACGCAACCGTTTGAGCTGGTGGCGTCCCTCGACGACAGCGACACCGCCCGCGAGATGCTGCAATTGCTGCAGACCATCCAGTCGCTGCGCGCCGACAAGATCAGCCTGCGCACCGACGGCATCGATGCGCGTCGCCCCTCGTTCAGCCTGCAGCGCCTGGGCAGCAGCAGCCAGCTGCGCTTTGCCGGCCTGCCGCTGGGCCATGAGTTCACCTCGCTGGTGCTGGCCCTGCTGTGGACCGGTGGCCACCCGCCCAAGGTCGAGCAAGACGTGATCGAGCAGATCCAGGCGCTGGAGGGCGACTTCAACTTCGAGGTCTACATGAGCCTGAGCTGCCACAACTGCCCTGACGTGGTGCAGGCGCTGTCGCTCATGGCCATCCTGAACCCCCGCATCAAGACCACCGTCATCGAGGGCGGCGCCTTCCAGGAGGAAGTCACACGCCGCGAGATCATGGCCGTGCCCATGGTCTTCCTGAACGGGGAGGTGTTCGCCTCGGGCCGCATGACGGTGGAAGAGATCGTGGCCAAACTCGACACGGGCTCTGCCGCCCGCGACGCCGCCAAGCTGTCGGCCAAGGCCCCTTACGACGTGCTGGTGGTGGGCGGTGGCCCGGCCGGCGCCGCAGCGGCGGTGTATGCCGCCCGCAAGGGCATCCGTGTGGGCGTGGCGGCCGAGCGCTTCGGTGGCCAGGTCAACGACACGCTGGCCATCGAGAACTACATCTCGGTGCTCGAAACCGATGGCCCCAAGTTCGCCGCCGCGCTGGAAGCCCACACCCGGGCCTACGACGTGGACATCATGAACCTGCAGCGTGCCGACAAGCTGATCCCTGCGGCCCAGCCCGGCGGCCTGACCGAGGTGGTGCTGGCCAACGGGGGCAGCCTCAAGGCCAAGACCGTGATCCTGTCGACCGGCGCGCGCTGGCGCAATGTCAACGTGCCCGGCGAGGCCGAGTACAAGAACAAGGGCGTGGCCTACTGCCCGCACTGCGACGGCCCCCTGTTCAAGGGCAAGGACGTGGCGGTGATCGGCGGCGGCAACTCGGGCATCGAAGCCGCCATTGACCTGGCCGGCGTGGTGCGCCACGTCACCGTGATCGAGTTCGCCCCTGAGCTGAAGGCCGATGCCGTGCTGGTCAGGAAGCTGCACAGCCTGCCCAATGTGGTGGTGCACACCAACGCCCAGACCACCGAGATCACCGGTGCCGAAGGCAAGGTCAATGGCCTGCGCTACAAGGACCGCGTGAGTGGTGACGAGCACCTGGTGGCCCTGGAGGGCGTGTTCGTGCAAATCGGCCTGGTGCCCAACACCGAATGGCTCAAGGGCACCATCGAACTGTCGCGCTTCGGCGAGATCGTGGTCGACGCCAAGGGCCAGACCAATGTGCCCGGCGTGCTGGCGGCAGGCGACTGCACCACCGTGCCCTACAAGCAGATCGTGATCGCCGCCGGCGAGGGCGCCAAGGCCGCGCTGAGCGCCTTCGATCACCTGATCCGCACCCCGGCCGCTGCCTGAGCCGCCTTGGCTTGAGTGAGTCGACCCCACCCCGCCTGGCGGGTGTGGGGTTTTTTTCTGGCCCGGTGCTTTTTTCGGGTCCAATCAGGGCATGGAAACACCCGCCCACATCGACAACCGCCTGACCGATCTTGAAGTCAAGACCAGCTTCAACGAAGACCTGCTGGAACAACTCAACCAGATCGTGTTCCGCCAGCAGGAGCAGATCGATGCGCTGATCCGCGAAGTGCACGAACTGCGCCGCCAGAACCCCGACGGTGGCGCCCAACGCGGCGGCAACCTGCGCGACGAACTGCCGCCCCACTATTGAGCCCTTGACAAGACCGTTGCATTGGCCTCCCGAACAGACTTGGGGGCGGTAATCTCAGATCTGAGTCACGAGGCGCAGCCCTCGAATGAGAGATGGCCTCACCGTTCAAAAGGCCGCGGAGCAGGCCATGCCAGCAGACACCACGGAGCTGGCTTTGCCAGGCCGTTGGAGTCGTCCCCCTGGGGGATGGCGCCGAAGGCGACTCAGCGGGGAGTCAAGTGGTGTCGTCCGCCTCAGATGATTCCGGCGCATGAATGAGGAAACCTCCGCCAAAGGCTTCTGCCAAGGAGCGCCGGGCTCGCACGAGCAACTGCCTCACCGTTCGAATGGCCGCGGAGCAGGCCAAGCCAGCAGACACCACGGAGCTGGCTTTGCCAGGCCGTTGGAGTCGTCCCCCTGGGGGGATGACGCCGAAGGCGGCTCAGGGGGGGGGGTCAAGTCAACGCCAGCAGACGAACCAGGTCCGTCCGCACCCGGATGTCCCGGTAATTCACGCTCGACAGAATGCGGTGGTCGCTCACCCGCGTGTCGCGGATGGCGGGCTCCAGCATGGGCATGCCTTCGCGGTTCACCAGCACGGCCACCCGGGGGGTGAGGGTGTTGGCACCCCGGCGCACCACGGTGGCCACCTCGTTGCTGGCCAGCTTCACGAACGAGCCCGGCGGGTAGATGCCCACGGCCTTGATCAGGGAGGCACCGGCCTCATCCACCTTCTTGCGCTCATCGAAATAGGTGGCGTGCATGGCCGCCGAGGGGGCCATGGGGGGACGGGTGGCCCGCGGCGACAGCCGGGCCGCAAAGCCGTCAGCCCGGTGGATCAGCCGGGCGATCTGCTCGGCCGGGCTGCGCCCGCCCAGGGGGCCGGCCATGGCGTCGTGGTGCAGGCGGATGGCCTCCAGCCAGACGTCATCCTGCACACCGCGCTCACGCAGCAGGCTCACCGAACGCTCGGGATGGCTTTCGATGAGGACGCGCTGTTCGGTGGTGGGTGGGTCGTGCTGAAGGGTCAACTGGTCCTGCAGCTCAGTCATGCCGATGTTCATGGTCAGGCAGGCCCGCACCATGGCGGTCTCCAGCTCGGGCGACCAGTTCAGCACATCGCGCGCGGCCAGCGAGCACATGGCGCACACCAGCATGGCGTGGGTGGCGCTGTAGAAGCGGGTTTCGCTGGCGGTCAGGTGGATCAGGGCAAACAGCACCGTGTCGGGGTTGCTGCGCAGCATGCGGCTCAAGTCGCGCTGCAGCTTGTCCAGGCGGAACATGAAGCGCTGGCTGCGCGGGTCGCGCATCATGGCGTTGGCCCGGCTTTGCATGTCCAGCCAGTCGATCGGCGCATCGGGGTCGCTGTACTCGTCGGCCGTCTTCGCAGTGGCGGTCATCAGTTCTGGCGCCATGATCTGGGTGTCGGCGATCTGGCCCAGCGTGGTGTTGTTGTTGTTCACCATCGCATGCATCTGTGCTTCCATCGCGCGGCGGTACTGGCGCACCTCCTGCGGGTCGACGAACAAGGTGCCGTGGGCCGCCAGGGTGTCCAGTGCCTCGCGTTCGGTGAAGATGTAGCCGCGACTGGCCAGCAAGGTCCCGTCGGCATTGTGCAGGCCGAAGGGCAGCGGGCGACCGAGCGGAATGTTGCTGAAGCTGACGGGCGCTAATTTCATGGGTGGCGTCGATTATGTGACAGGATGTCAGCGCTTCAACAGACCTTAACCGGGCATCAGCGGGGCCTTTACCTGCCAGTGACCGACACTGCAGCGGGCGCTTTGATCAGCACATGGCCTTCACTCGCAAAGGTGCTGGTCGACAAACTGGCGCAGCAGGTGCATGACCGGCGAAGGGGTGCGCCCGCGCAGCGTGATCAGGCCAAAGCGTGCCGTCGCCTGCAGCGGTGGTTGCACGGTCAGGGCTACCAGCGCCCCCGATTGCAGATGCGCTTTCGCAGCCGCCTGCACGCCCAGAAAGATCGCATCCGTGTTCAGGGCGGTCTCCACCAGGCTGCTCACGTCTTCACAGTGCAGCGAAGCCAGGTGCTCCGGGTGGGCCTGCGGGCCGTAGCGGTCCACCAGCAGGCGGGCCACCTCATCGCTCAGCGGGGTGGTGGCAATGGGGTAGGCCAGCAATTCCTCAAAGGCCAGGCTGCGGCGCCCAACCAGCGGGTGGCTGGCGCGGCAGATGAAGCCGGCGCGCAGTTCCACCAGCGATTCGATCTGCAGGTCATCGGCCGGTACCACGCGGCGCAGATCGATGACCAGCGCATCCAGTTGGCGCTCGCGCAGCATCTGCAACTGCAGCTCGGTGGGGCCGCGCGAGACGCTGACCCGCACCTGCGGATGCTCGCGTGCCATGTGGCTCAGCAGGGGCGTCATCAGCAAGGCCCCGGGGCCCGAGCCCAGGCCCAGCCGCAGCGAGCCCAACCCACCCTGGGCCAGGCGCTTCAGGTTCTCCTTCAGCTCGTCGGCTTCAAACAACATGCGTCGCCCATGCGTGACCACGACTTCGCCCAAGGGGGTGAGCTCATTGCGCTTGCCCAGGCGGTCGATCAGCCGCGCGTCCAGCGTGCGCTCCAGGGCCTGGATGCTGCGGCTCAGCGCCGACTGGGTCAGGTGCAGTTGCTCGGCGGCCCGGCTGAACGAGCCGGTCTCAGCCAGGCAGATCAGGTGCTGGAGTTGGCGCAGGTCCATGGGGTGTGTATGAGCTGATTGAATGGGTTTCAGGAAAATTATGCATTGGACACATTTTTGAAGCATTTCTAGCATGGGCTCCTCATCTCATCACCTGATGGCAAGGAAATCCCCCATGAAATCGCTTCTTCGTCGTGCGTCCCTGAAAACCGGCCTGGCCCTGGCGGCCCTGACCCTGGCTGGCGGCAGCTGGGCCCAGAGCTTTCCGCAGCGCCCTGTCACGCTGATGGTGCCGTACCCGGCGGGTGGGGTGTCTGATGTGATCGCCCGCACGGTGAACACGGCGCTGGGCAAGCATTTGGGGCAGCCCGTGGTGGTCGAGAACCTGGGCGGGGTCAGCGGCGCGATTGCCGCCCAGAAGACCCTGAGCGCGCCGGCCGACGGTTACCTGCTTTTTCAGGGCTCGCCCAATGAGCTGATCCTGTCGCCACTGGCCAATGCGGCTGTCAAGTTCAAGAGCGAAGACTTCCGCCTGCTGCAGATGATTTCGGTGGCCCCGCTGGCCGTCATTGCCCGCGCCGATCTGCCCGTCAGCAATGGCGACGAACTGGCCGCCTACGCGGCCCGCATGGCGCGCGAGGGGCGCCCTCTCACCTATGCCAGCGTGGGGCCGGGCTCGTTCTACCATTTCATGGGCGAGCACATGTCTCACACCCTGGGCGTGCCCATGACCCATGTGCCTTACAAGGGCGCGGCACCGGCCTTCACCGACCTGATGGGCGGGCAGGTGGACATCTTCATCACCGTGTTCGGCAAGGCCCAGCTCGAGATGGCGCAGCAGGGGCGCCTCAAGTTTGTCGCCACCCTCAGCGAGGAGCGGCTGGAGGGCCTCAAGCAGGTGCCCACGCTGCGCGAGAGCCGGGCGCTGAAAGACTTCAGCTACAAGATCTGGACCGGCTACTTCGTGCGCAAGGACACGCCCGAGCCGGTCGTGCAGGTCTTGTACAAGGCCCTCACCGCCACCCTGTCCGACCCGGCCGTGCGCGCCGGCCTGGAGGCCCAGAGCCAGCAGGTGTCACGCCCCCTGAGCCTGCAGGAGGCCGCCCAGGCCTACACCGACGGCACGGCCCAATTCAGGGCCCTGGCCAAAACCATCCAGCTGCAGCCCCAGTGAGAACCCAGACCATGAGCACCGACATCGCTGATCTGCTGGCCCGGGCCCAGGCCCTGGCCCCCGAGTTCGAGGCCTGGCGCCGCGATATCCACCAACACCCTGAGCTGGGCTTTGAAGAGCACCGCACCAGCGAACGCGTGGCCGAGGCCCTGCAGGGCTGGGGCTACCAGGTCACGCGTGGGCTGGGCGGCACCGGCGTGGTGGGCCAGCTGCGGCGCGGCAGCGGCACGCGCCGGCTGGGCCTGCGCGCCGACATGGATGCCCTGCCCATCACCGAGACCAGCGGTCTGCCGCACGCCAGCCAGCACGCGGGGGTGATGCATGCCTGCGGCCATGACGGCCACACCGCCATGCTGCTGGCCGCGGCCAAGCTGCTGGCCGAGTCGGGCCGGTTTGACGGCACGCTGAACCTGATCTTCCAGCCCGCTGAAGAGGGCCTGGGCGGGGCGGTGCGCATGATGCAGGACGGTCTGTTCGAGCAGTTTCCCTGCGACGCCGTGTTTGCCATGCACAACATGCCGGGTTACCCGCAAGGGCACCTGGCCCTGCGCGAAGGCCCGGCCATGGCCTCGTCCGACTATGTGGAGATCACCCTGCACGGCGTGGGCGGCCATGGCGCCATGCCGCACCGCGCCGCCGACCCGGTGGTGGCCGGCGCCAGCCTGGTGATGGCCTTGCAGACGGTGGTGTCGCGCAACGTCGACCCCTTGGGCATGGCCGTGGTCACGGTGGGGGCCTTCCACGCCGGGCAGGCCAACAACGTGATCCCCGAGACCGCCACCCTGAAACTCAGCGTGCGCGCCCTGGACCGCGAGGTGCGCCGCCTGCTGCGCGAGCGCATCACCGCGCTGGCCCAGGCCCAGGCCGCCAGCTTTGGCTGCACGGCCCAGGTGGACTACCGCGACGGCTATGCCGTGCTGGTCAACACCCCGGCCGAGACCGCGCTGGCCCGAGAGGTGGCGCTGGCGTTGGCCGGGCCCCAGCAGGTCACGCTGCAGGCCCCGGCTTTGCCGGGCAGTGAAGACTTTGCCTTCATGCTCGAAAAAGTGCCGGGCAGCTACCTGCTGATCGGCAATGGCGACGGGCAGGAGGCCGACCACCCCTTTGCCGGCCACTGCGCCTGCATGGTGCACAACCCAGGGTACGACTTCAACGACCGCAACCTGGTGCGGGGGGCGGCCTATTGGAGCCTGCTCGCACAACGCTTTCTGGATTAACCCCGGCAGGGTGGGTAGGTACGGGTGCGGGTTTGGTTACCAACTGATACAGTTGACGACTCTGATATCTGGCCTGCCCGCTGCCCATGTCGCCTTTCCCGCCACGCCCCCCCCATTGGGTGGTGCGCATGAATTACCGCAACCGCGCAGTGTCGTGGCTGGCGGTGATATCGGTGGTCGCATGGCAATGGTGGGCCAGCCCCTGGCCCTGGTTCTGGTGGGTCGGTCTGGGTCTGCAGTTTGTGCTGTACCCGCAGCTGGCCTACCTGTTTGCTCGCCTGTCCGACGACCCCCTGGCCTTCGAGCTGCGCACCATGACCTTCGACTCGCTGGCCATCGGCTTTTGGGTGGCTTGGCTGGGGGCGCCTCTGTGGCTGGCCTATGCCTTGTGCGTCTGTGGGGCCATGAACCTGGCGGCCTTCAAAGGGCCCAGGGGTTTGCTCATTTCGGTGCTGCTGCAGTGCTGCGGAGCGGCCCTGGCGGTGCTCGTGCATGGCTTTCGATTTCAGCCCGATCTGGCGCCTGGGCCGACCGCCTTGTGCATGCTGGCCCTGTCGGGTTACATGATGGCCTTTGCCCATGGTGCCAACGAGCGCACCCGCAAGCTGCATGCGATCCGGATGCGCCTGACCGACAGCGAGCGGGCGCTGCAACGCCAGCTGGCCGAGAACCAGGTCCTGCAGGTGCGCCTGAGCGAGCAGGCGAATCGGGATTCGCTCACCGGCCTGTTCAACCGGCGCTTTCTGGATGCCACGCTGGGCCGTGAGCTGATCCGCTGCCAGCGCGAGGGGCAACCCCTGGCGCTGATCGTGATCGACATCGATCATTTCAAGAAGGTCAATGACAACGCCGGCCACCCGGTGGGTGATGAGGTGTTGCGGCGCGTGGCTTTTCTGTTGAGCCACGAATCGCGGGCCAGCGATGTGGTGTGTCGACACGGCGGCGAGGAGTTCCTGCTGATGTTGCCGAACATGCCTCTCTCGGCCGCCCTGGAGCGTGCCGAGCATTACCGCGAGAGCCTGGCCGGCTCGACCTTGCTGATCGAGGGGCAGCGGCTGCGCATCACGCTGTCGGCCGGGGTGGCCTCCTACCCGGAGCATGGGCAACTGCCGGGTGAGTTGCTGGCCGCTGCTGACAAGGCCTTGTACCTGGCCAAGAGCCGAGGTCGCAACCGGGTTGAGGTGGCGCAGGCCGACCGGTTCGAGCAGCCCACCGTGCCCCTGGAGCCAGCGTGAGCCGGCTCATCAGCGGCGGCTGAACCTGGGGCTGAACCGGGGCCTGAACTGGCCCCGGGGAGTGGGTGGCAGCCTCAGGCCGGGTGCAAGGGCGTGGCCGGGATCAGTTGGCGGATCATCTTCAGACGCATCTCGAACTCAGGCAGCACTCGCTGTTGCAGGGCCTGTAGCGGGCCTTGCCAGCGCGGGGCTTCGGCCCCCGGGGTGTGCTCGATCTGGGCCCAGGCCCAGGCCAGCAGCACCAGGGCCACGGCGCGCAGGTAGTCGTCCGCGCTCAGGCTGGCCAGCATCGGGTCGGCCGCGCAGGCGGCGGCCAGGGTGGTGCTCAGGTAGCGAAGCTCGGCCAGTCGGCGCAGCACTTCGGCATCGAATGGGCGGCTGGCGTCCAGCGTGGCGCGCAGCGACAGCAGCAGGGCGCCCAAGGCCTCGCCACCGTCGGGCAGCACCTTGCGCTGCAGCAGGTCGATGGCCTGGATCTCATTGGTGCCCTCGTAGATCATGGCCACCCGCGAATCCCGCACGATCTGCTCGATGCCCCATTCGCGCACATAGCCATGGCCGCCGAACACCTGCAGGCATTCGCTGGCGCCGTAGAAGGCCTGGTGCGTCCAGGCCGCCTTCAGCACCGGGGTCACCAGGCTGCACCAGCGCTGGGCCTGGGCGCGCTCGGCCGCGTCGGGGTGGTGGCGCGCCGTGTCCAGGGCCAGGCCGGTGCGGTAGGCCAGCAGGCGGCCGCCGTCGATCCAGGCGCGCTGCACATCAAGGATGCGGCGCATGGCCGGGTGCTCGATCAGCAGGTCGGCGCTGTCCTTGTCGCCGCGCGAGGCGGGGCGGGGCCCGGGGGCCCGCATCTGGCGGCGTTCGTGGGCGTAGGCATCGGCCTTCTGCCAGGCGGCGTCGAGCAGGCCGATGCCTTGCAGGGCCACGTGCAGGCGCGCCGCGTTCATCATCACGAACATTGCGTTCAGGCCGGCGCCGGGCTGACCCACCAGCCAGCCGGTGGCGTCTTCAAAACGCATCACGCAGGTGGGGCTGCCATGCAGGCCCATTTTTTCTTCGATGCGGTCGCAGTGGGCACCATTGCGTGTGCCGTCGGGCAGGAACTTGGGCGCCAGGAACAGCGACAGGCCCTTGGGCCCGGCCGGTGCGCCGGGCAGGCGGGCCAGCACCAGGTGCACGATGTTGTCGGTCAGGTCGTGTTCGCCGCCCGAGATGAAGATCTTGCTGCCGTTGATGAGGTGTTCACCGGGCAGGGCACCGCCTTCCACGGGCGTGGACTGGGTGCGCACCAGGCCCAGATCGCTGCCGGCGTGGGGTTCGGTCAGGCACATGGTGGCCAGCCACTCGCCGCTGGCCACCTTGGCCAGGTAGCGTGCCTTGAGTTCGTCCGAGGCGTGGTGCTTGATGCATTCGTAGGCGCCGTGCAGCAGGCCGGGCGCCATGGTCCAGCCGTGGTTGGCGGCGCTCAGCCATTCGTACAGCACGCCCTCCAGCACCCAGGGCAGGCCTTGGCCGCCGTCTTCGGCGGCACCGGCCAGTGCAGGCCAGCCGGCCTGCCAAAAGGCCTGGTAGGCCTCGCGAAAGCCCGGCGGCGTGGTGACGCTCCCGGCCTCCCAGCGGCAGCCGATCTCGTCGCCTTCGCGCGACAGCGGGGCCACCACCTCGCCGACAAACTTGCCGGCTTCGTCCAGCACCTGTTCCATCAAGGCCTGGTCGGCTTCGGTCAGGGCCGACAAGGGGGCCAGTTGCTGCGGCGCCTGCAGCACGTTGAACAGCAAGAAGGCGTTGTCGGCAGGGCGGGGCTGGTAGGAGGAAGACATGGTGCAGAAAAAGAGGGTGGCAGAGACAACAAGGGGCCCGAAGGCCCCGGGTTGGGATCGGTGGATCCGCGGATCAGGATTCGGCGCTGAACCCGATGCGCTTGACCAGGGGGCCCCAGCGCTCGAACTCGTGCTTTTGCGAGCGGCCCATTTCTTCGGCGGTGGAGCCCTGGGCAATCAGGCCGACCAGGGCCAGGCTGTCGATCACGGTCTTGTCCTTGAGCGCGGCGTTGATGGCGGCGTTGGCGGCTGCAATCACCGGGGCCGGGGTCTTGGCCGGGGCGTAGAAGCCGAACCACTCTTCGGTGGTCAGGTCGGCAAAGCCCTGCTCGGCGAAGGTGGCCACATCGGGCAGGAAGGGCGAGCGTTTTTCACCCGAGGTGGCCAGGATGCGCAGCTTGCCGGCCTTGGCGTTGGCGATGAAGTCGCCGCTGGGCGTCAGCATGGCGGCGATCTGACCACCCACCAGGTCGGTCACGCCGGGGATGGAGCCTCGGTAGGGCACGTGGCGCATCTCCACGCCGCTGTTCAGGCCCAGCAGGGCACCCAGGAAGTGGGGCGTGGAGCCGGCGCCCGGCGAGCCATAGCTGGCGTCCTTGGGGTTGGCCTTGGCCCAGGCCAGGAAGTCTTTCAGCGTCTTCACGCTGGCCGGCACCAGCGGGCCCACGGCCAGGCCGTGGTGCATCACGGCGCCGATCGAGACGGGCACGAAGTCCTTCATCTCGTAGTTCATCTTGCTGTAGATGTGCGGGTAGATGGCCAGGGCCGAGAAGGGTGACAGGGCCAGCACCGAGCCGTCGGCGGGCGCGGGCTTGAGCGACTCCAGGGCGATGCGGCCGCCGGCGCCGGGCTTGTTCTCGACCACGGCGGCGTTCTTGCTGAAAGCGCTGCCGGCCACCTTCTCGCCCACGCGGCGGGCCACGCTGTCGCCCGAGCTGCCGGCCGGAAAGCCGTAGAAGATCTTGCACTGTTCGACCAATTGGGCGAAGGCGTTGGGGGCCAGCAGGCCGGTGCTGCCCAGGGCGCCGAGGGCGCTCAGGCCCTGGATGAATTGACGGCGGTTGCTCATGGTGTGTTGTCTCCGTTTTATTTGAATCAGGCTTCAGGGGTGCGCTTCAGCGCGGCGCCATGCGCAGGGCACCGTCCAGGCGGATCACCTCGCCATTGAGGTGGCCGTTGGTGACGATGTGGCAGGCCAGTTGCGCGAACTCTTCGGGCTTGCCCAGGCGCGAGGGGAAGGGGATGGAGGCTGCCAGCGAGGCCTGCACGGGCTCGGGCAACTGCTTCATCAGCGGGGTGGCGAACAGGCCGGGCGCCACGGTGCAGACGCGGATGCCGTGCTGCGCCAGATCGCGCGCCATCGGCAGCGTCATGCCCACCAGGCCGCCCTTGGAGGCGCTGTAGGCCTGCTGGCCCACCTGGCCGTCAAACGCGGCCACCGAGGCGGTGAACATCATCACGCCGCGTTCGCCGTCTTCCAGCGGGCTCAGCTTGGCGCATTGGGCGGCAAACAGGCGGCTGATGTTGTAGGCGCCGATCAGGTTCACCGTCACCACGCGGCTGAAGTCTTCCAGCGGCGCGGCGCTGCCGTCCTTTTGCACCACACGCTTGGCGGTGCCGATGCCGGCGATGTTCATCAGGATGCGGGCCGGGCCATGGGCCTCGGTGGCCCGGTCCAGCGCGGCCTGCACGCTGTCGGTGTTGGTGATGTCGCAGACGCAGGCGATGCCGCCGATGTCGGCCGCCACCTTGGCGGCCAGTTCGGCATTCACGTCGAGCACGGCCACGCGGGCGCCCAGTCGGGCCAGTTCGCGGGCGGTGGCTTCGCCCAGGCCGGATGCGCCGCCGGTGACGAGCGCGGCTTGTCCTTGGATGTCCATGGTCAGTTTCCTTGAGGTTGGAAGATGTGGGGCAGGCTGCCCTCGTGCAGGGCTTGCACCAGGGCGTCGCGGTGCTTGAGCACGGCGCGCTGGTTGATCGAGCCCTTGTCTGTCACTTCGCCGCGGTCGATCGAGGGCGGCTCGGCCAGCAGGGCGGCACGGGCAATGCGGTTGGCGCTGCCGGTGGCGTGGCGGGCCAGCTCGTCGATGATTTGCTGGAACTTCTCCAGCACCGGGGCGCTGCTCAGCACCTCGGCCCAGGGGGCGTTGGCCGGCAGGCCGCTCAGAGCGCGGCAGGCGGGGGTCGGGAAGAGCAGGGCGCCCACCTCCTTGAGGTTGATCCCGGTCAGCACGGCATCCTGCACATAGGGAGCGCCGGCCGCGATGATCTTGGCGCGCAGCGGGCCCACGCTCACAAAGGTGCCGGTGGCCAGCTTGAAGTCTTCGGCGATGCGGCCGTCAAAGCGCAGGCCCAGGTGGATGTCGTCGTCATCGATCCACTGCACGGCGTCGCCGCTGCAGAAGAAGCCTTCGTCGTCGAAGTGGGCGGCCGTCTCTTGCGGTGCGCGCCAGTAGCCCGGCGTGATGTTGGGGCCGCGGTAGCGCACCTCGACCTTGCCGTCGCTGTCCACCAGCTTGAGCTGCAGGCCCGGGGTGGGCACGCCCAGATCGCCCGACTTGACCTGTGGGTTGGTGATGAAGATGGCAAAAGGCCCCGACTCGGTCATGCCCAGGCCCGTGCCCATGACGATGCGCTCGCCGATCTCGGCCTCTTGCACCGCGTGCAGATCGTCCCAGATCGGCTGGGCCAGGGCGGCCCCGGCGTAGAAGAACATGCGCACCCGTGACAGCAGGGTCTTGCGCAGCAGCTCATCGGTCTTCATCGCGTTGGCGATGGCCTCGAAGCCGGTGGGCACGTTGAAGTACACCGTGGGTGCGATCTCGCGCAGGTTGCGCAGGGTCTCACCGATCAGGGTCGGGGTGGGCTTGCCGTCGTCGATGTAAAGCGTGCCGCCGTTGTAGATCGTCAGGCCCACGTTGTGGTTGCCGCCGAAGGTGTGGTTCCAGGGCAGCCAATCGATCAGCACCGGGGGCTGCTCGGGGTCGGCCAGCACGGGCATGGACTGGCGCATCTGCTGCTGGTTGGCGCACCACATGCGGTGGGTGTTGATCACCGCCTTGGGCAGCTTGGTGGAGCCCGAGGTGAACAGGAACTTGGTGATGGTGTCCGGCCCCGTGGCCTGCATGGCCGCGTCCACCGCGTCGGTGGCCTCGGTGGCGATCAGATCGCTCCAGGCGGTGTGGGCCCGGCCCGGCACCTCGCCCGAGACCAGCACCACCTCCACCCGATCCGGCACGGCGGCTGCGATGGCTTTGGCGAAGCGGCTGCCTTCGGTGGCAAACACCAGGCCCGGCGTGAGCGTGTTGATCACATGGCGCAGCTTGTCGTAGTCCTGGCTGACGGTCGAGTACGCCGGGGAGGCTGGCGAGTGCGGGATGCCCGCATACACGCAGCCCAGTGCCAGCAGGGCGTGCTCGAGGCTGTTCTCGCTGAGGATCACCACCGGGTGCTCGGCACTCAGGCCCCGGTTCAGCAGGGCCTGGCCGATGCGCCTTGCCGTCTGCAGTGCCTCGGCATAGCTCACGTGGCGCCAGTCGCCGGTGCGGCCCTGGCTGTCGCGCACGCGCTGGGCCATGAAGGTGCGTTCAGGCTGGGTTTGCGCCCAGTGCAGCAGCCGGTCGGTCATGCGCTCGGCATGGGGCGCCAGCGACTGCTCGGCCTGCAGGTAGCGGGTGCCGGTCTGGCCTTGCTGCAACTGAACCCGGGTGACACCGAATTCCAGGGGGCGGTAGCGGGCCGGGGCCGCTGCTTGGTTTGTCTCGCTCATGTTCTTCTGCTCGCTGGTGGTTGGTGGGGCGGTTGGGCTCAGTCTTTGCGAACCTTGTCGGCGCGGCCTTCGAGGAAGGCGCGCACGCGGTCCTTGGCCTCGGGGGCGCTTTGCGCAATCGCGGCCATCAGCGCCTCGGTGAAGAAGCCCTGGTCGGCCGGCTGCTCGGCAATGCGGGGCAGGGCGTGCATCAGGGCGTAGTTGGTCAGCGGGGCGTTCTGGGCCACGCGCAGGGCCAGTTCCAGGGCCTTGTCGAAGGCCGTGCCTTCGGGCACCAGGTACTGGGCCATGCCGATGCGCTCGCCGTCGGCGGCGTTGTAGACGCGGCCGGTCAGCATCATGTCGGTCATGCGGGCCGCACCGATCAGGCGCGGGATGCGCACCGCACCGCCGCCGCCCACAAAGATGCCGCGCGAGCCTTCGGGCAGGGCGTAGAAGGTGGTCTCGTCGGCCACGCGGATGTGGCAGGCGCTGGCCAGCTCCAGGCCGCCGCCCACCACCGCACCATGCAGGGCCGCGATCACGGGCACGGGGCCATGCTGCACACGCTCCAGGGCGGCATGCCACATGCGCGAGTGGTGCACGCCCTGGCCGGCATCGCGCTCCTTGAGTTCGCTCAGGTCCAGGCCGGCGCAGAAGTGCGGGCCCTGGCCGTCGATGACCGCGGCGCGCACCGTCTCGGGCAGGCCGTCGAAGGCATTGCGGATGGCAATGATCAGCCCGTCATTGAGCGCATTGCGCTTGGCAGGGCGGGTCAGCCGCAACACGGCCACCTGCTGTTCTTCGCCGTGGAATTCGATTTGAAGGTCGGGGTGGGAGGATGTCTGGTTCATGATTGCGTTCCGTTGTTGAATCGATTATGGTTATAAAAAATAACCAATTCAAGCCAACAAAGCCGCTTTGATCTTGGTGAAAACCCTTGTTTCTATCCACCCCAGGAGACCGTCAATGGACTACAAGAACCTGATTGCCATCGATATCCACACCCACGCCGAAGTGAGTTGCTGGAACCCTTTTGACAACTATGGCGAGGAGTACGACCGCGCCGCCGACAAGTACTTCGGCAGCAACCGCCGCCCCACCATCGAAGAGACCGTGGCCTACTACCGCGAGCGCAAGATCGGTCTGGTGATGTTCACGGTGGACAGCGAGTCCAAGCTGGGCCGCAAGCGCATCCCCAACGAAGAGATCGCCGAGGCGGCCAAGGCCAACAGCGACATGATGATGGCCTTCGGCAGCATCGACCCGCACAAGGGCAAGATGGGCGCGCGCGAGGCCGAGAAGCTGATCACCGAACACGGCATCAAAGGCTTCAAGTTCCACCCCACGGTGCAGGGCTACCACCCCTACGACAAGATGGCCTGGCCGATCTACGAGGTGATCAACCACTACAAGCTGCCCGCCATCTTCCACACCGGCCACAGCGGCATCGGCAGCGGCATGCGCTGCGGCGGCGGTCTGCGTCTGGAGTACAGCAACCCCATGCACCTGGACGATGTGGCGATCGACTTCCCCGACATGCAGATCGTCATGGCCCACCCGAGCTTCCCCTGGCAGGATGAAGCCCTGTCGGTGGCCACGCACAAGCCCAACGTCTGGATCGACCTGTCGGGCTGGAGCCCCAAGTACTTTCCGAAGCAGCTGATCCAGTACGCCAACAGCCTGCTCAAAGACCGCATCCTGTTCGGCAGCGACTACCCGCTGATCACGCCCGAGCGCTGGATGAAGGACTTCGAGGTGGCCGGCTTCAAGCCCGAGGTGATGCCCGGCATCCTGAAGGACAACGCGGTGCGCCTGCTCGGCCTGGACCGCCAGGCCGCCTGAGGCCGCGGCCTGGGCCTGCCCTGGGGCAGGCCCTTTCTGTCTTGTGGTGGCCCGGCCTCGCTGTTAATGTCGGAGGCTGGCGTCTCAGCAGGCCCCCAACAGACTAGAAGGAGAACACCATGAGCACCGACTTTGAGCAGATCCACAATTTCTACGAGCGGCTGGTGTTCGAGGAAGTCAGCCACCGCTCCGAGAAATACCCCGAGTTCACCCACGACATGCTGGCCGACGTGGCCTGCGTGGCGCTGAACCGGCTGCCGGCGCGCTACGTGCGCCACGACGTGGACCTGATGTTCTACCTGACTGAAAAAGAGCGCCACGGCATCGAGCAGGCCATGGAAGACGCTCTGAGTTTCGGTTTCCGCTTCGTGGCCGAACGGGCGGCCAAGCGGCAGGCGGGCTGAACGGGTTTTTTGAGCTTCAGCGCAGGTTGTCCAGCGCATTGGCCGCGCCCTGCAGCGCCGGCGACACCGGGCTGGTGATCACCCAGGTGGGCACCTGGCTCATGTAGGCGCTGAAGCGGCCCTTGGCCTCGAAGCGCTGGCGGAAGTCAGAGGCCACAAAGAAATCGAGCAGGCGCGGCACGATGCCGCCGCCGATGTACACGCCGCCGCGGGCCCCCAGGGTCAGGGCCAGGTTGCCGGCCACATCGCCCAGGAAGCGGCAGAACAGGTGCAAGGTGTGCTCGGCGGCCGAGCCGGGTTCGCGCAGGCCGGCTTCGATGATCTGCGGCGCGCCGGCGCTGTCGTCGGCGGGCAGGCCCTGCACCTGGCGCACCGCCTGGTACAGCTCGGGCAGGCCTGTGCCCGACACCACCCGTTCGGCCGACACATGGCCGTGGCGCTGGCGCAGCACCTCGATCACCGCAAATTCGTGGGCGTTCATGGCGCCCACGCTCACGTGGCCCCCTTCGCCCGCCACCGGGGCCCAGGGCCCCTTCGGCCCGGCTGGGACCAGCCCCGACACCCCCAGGCCCGTGCCCGGGCCGATCAAGGCGACGGCAGCACCGGCTGCTGCAGTGCCGCCACCGACGGCGCGCAGGTCTTCAGCAGGCAGGCTGTGCAAGGACAAGGCCAGCGCCGTGAAATCGTTCAGCAACAACAGGCGCTGCAGGCCCAGACCGGCGCGCAGGGCCTCCACCGAGAAGGCCCAGTGGTGGTTGGTCATGCGCACCGCGTCGCCGTTGACCGGGTTGGCGATGCCGAAGGCGGCGCGGGCCGGTTGGGGCAACTGCTGGGTGCTCAGATAGTGCTGCACCGCGGCCAGCAGGCTGGGGTGCTCGGCACAGGGCACCACCTGCACCTGGGTGATGGGGCTGCCGGCCTGATGCTGCCAGCCGAAACGGGCGTTGGTGCCGCCGATGTCGCCCAGCAGGCGGGGAAACTCGGTGGGCAGGGCGGGGGTCTCGGGGGCGCGGGCTTCGTACATGGGGCTTGCGTCTGGGCGGGCTGCGAGGGGGTTGAAGAATATCCTCAGAGAGGGTTGGTAATTTTATTACGTCTTCGCAGGTGCTCGTGTAACTTGTTGGCGGGGTCAGCATGACGGCAGGGCATTACCGGCGATGCCCTTGAGCCTGCCGCCCGTACATTGCGCGTGATAGAGTCCGCGCAAACAACAGAGATCCGGACCCCGGCAGATCAACCCGCGGCCAAAAAGGGCTTCGCCCGGTGCCCGCCGCATTGGAGACAAAGAGATGCAAAAACGTCAATTCTTTCAGCGTGTGGCGCTGTCTGCACTGGCCCTGGCGGCCGCCCAGGCCGGCACGGCCCTGGCGCAGGACGCCGGCAAATTCAAGATCGGGCTGATCCTGCCCATGACCGGGCAATCGGCCTCCACCGGGCGCCAGATCGAGGCGGCGGCACGGCTCTACATGGCGCAGAACGGCGACACCGTGGCCGGCCGCAAGATCGAGCTGATCGTGAAGGACGACACCGGTCTGCCCGACGTGACCAAGCGCATCGCGCAAGAGCTGGTGGTCAATGAGAAGGTCAATGTGCTGGGCGGCTTCGGCCTCACGCCGCTGGCCCTGGCCACCGCGCCCATCGCCACACAGTCCAAGACCCCGATGGTGGTGATGGCGGCTGCCACCTCCAGCATCACCCAGGCCTCGCCCTTCATCGTGCGCTCCAGCTTCACGCTGCCGCAGGTGACGGTGTCCATGGCCGACTGGGCCCCCAAGAACGGCATCAAGAAGGTGGTCACCCTGGTCTCGGACTACGGCCCGGGCATCGATGCCGAGAAGTTCTTCAAGGAACGCTTCACCTTCAATGGTGGTCAGGTGGTGGATGCGCTGCGCGTGCCGCTGCGCAACCCCGACTTCGCCCCCTTCCTGCAGAAGGTGCGCGACGAGAAACCCGATGCGCTGTTTGTCTTCGTGCCCTCGGGGGCCGGCGCCGCGGTGATGAAGCAGTTTCTGGAGCGCGGCATGGACAAGGCCGGCATCCGCCTGATCGCCACCGGCGACGTGACCGATGACGACCAGCTCAACGACATGGGCGATGGCGCCTTGGGCGTGGTCACCTCGCACCATTACTCGGCCGACCACAACTCACCGGTCAACAAGAAGTTTGTCGAAGCCTTCCAGAAGGCCAACCCGGCCATGCGCCCCAACTTCATGGCCGTGGGCGGTTACGACGGCATGCGCGTGATCTACGAGGCCCTCAAGGCCACCCAGGGCAAGGGCGACGGCACGGCACTGCTGGGCGCCATGAAGGGGCAGATCTTCGAGAGCCCGCGTGGCCAGGTCTTCATCGATGCGCAGACGCGCGACATCGTGCAGAACGTGTACCTGCGCAAGGTCGAGAAAAAGAACGGCCAGCTCTACAACGTCGAGTTCGACGTGATCAAGGACGTGAAAGACCCCGGCAAGGCGCGCTGAGCGCCTGCCCATCCGCCCACCTGGGCACCGTGGCCCCGGTCTGCCGGCAGGCGGGGTTTTTGACTGACCACTGAGCACCACCGGGAGGTGAGCCGCCGTGTTGACGATTCTTTTTGACGGCGTGGCCTACGGCATGCTGTTGTTTGTGCTGGCCGTGGGCCTGGCCGTGACCCTGGGGCTGATGAACTTCATCAACCTGGCCCATGGCGCCTTTGCCATGGCGGGCGGCTACATCACCGTGATGGCGATGCAGCGCCTGGGCCTGCCATTTCTGGCCTGCCTGCCGCTGGCCTTTGTGGGCGCCGGGCTGATGGGGGCCTTGCTGGAGCGCACCTTGTACCGGCCCATGTACAGCAAGCCGCACCTGGACCAGGTGCTGTTCTCCATTGGCCTGGCCTTCATGGCGGTGGCCGGGGTGGACTACTTTGCCGGCTCCAGCCAGCAGAACGTGCAACTGCCCGAATGGCTGCGCGGCCGCACCGAGCTGGGCGAGGGCCTGCTGCAGCTGGGCATGGGCCACTACCGCCTGTTCATCATCGCGGTGTGTGCAGCGCTCACGGTGGTGCTGCAGCTGGTGCTCACACGCACCCGCTTCGGCAGCCGGCTGCGCGCCGCGGTGGACGACCCGCGTGTGGCCGCCGGCCTGGGCATCAATGTGAACCAGATCTTTCTGCTCACCTTTGCCGTGGGCTCGGGCCTGGCCGGGCTGGGTGGCGCGCTGGGGGCCGAGGTGCTGGGGCTGGACCCGACCTTCCCGCTCAAGTACATGATTTATTTCCTGATCGTGGTCTCGGTGGGGGGGACCTCGTCGATCACCGGGCCCTTGCTGGCCGCGCTGCTGCTGGGCGTGGCCGATGTGGCGGGCAAGTACTTCATCCCCAAGCTGGGCGCCTTCATCGTCTACACGCTCATGATCATGATTCTTCTGTGGCGCCCGCAGGGGCTGTTCACGCGCCGGGGGGGCCGCTGATGTCCAGCCCCAAGCCTTCTCTGACACCCGCTCTCGACATGTCATCTGCGCTGCTGCGCCGCTCGCGGCCCCGGGCCTGGGAGTTCGTGGTCTGGGCCGCAGCCCTGGCCGCGCCCGCCGTGCTGCCCTCGCACGCGCTGATGATCAACGAGATCGCCATCGTGGCCTTGTTTGCCATGTCGCTGGACCTGATCCTGGGCTACACCGGCATCGTCTCGCTGGGCCATGCGGCCTTCTTCGGCTTTGGCGCCTACTCGGCGGCCCTGTTTGCCAAACTGGTCATGCCCGACCCCACGCTGGGCCTGCTGGTGGCCACGGTACTGTGCACCGCGCTGGGGGCGCTGTGCAGCGTCACCATCCTGCGCGGCACTGATCTGACCCGGCTGATGGTGACCCTGGGCACCGCGCTGATCCTGCTGGAGCTGGCCAACAAGCTCGACTGGCTGACCGGGGGCGCCGACGGCCTGCAGGGCGTGATCATGGGCCCGGTGCTGGGTTACTTCGAGTTCGACCTGACAGGCCAGGTTGCGGCCTGGTACTCGCTGGGCGTGGCCCTGGGGCTGTTCGTGCTGATGCGGCGCCTGGTGCATTCGCCCTTGGGCGCCACCTTGATGGCGATCCGCGACAACCGCCTGCGCGCCATGGCCATCGGCATCCCGGTGGTGCAGCGCCTGGTGCTGATCTACGCCGTGGCCGCCGGGGTGGCCGGCGCGGCCGGGGCTTTGCTGGCGCAGACCACGGGCTTTGCCTCGCTCGATGTGCTGGCCTTCGACCGCTCGGCTGATGTGTTGCTGATGCTGGTGATCGGCGGGGTGGGTTGGCTGTACGGCGGCATCGTCGGGGCCATCGTCTTCAAGCTGCTGCAAGACAGCCTGTCGGCCATCACGCCGCAGTACTGGATGTTCTGGATCGGCCTGTTGCTGGTGTTGCTGGTGCTGGTGGGGCGCGAGCGCCTGCTGCGCCCCTGGACCTGGTTCGGCCGCAGCCATCCGCCAGGGGGCCCGCAATGAGCGCCGCCTACTACGAAGCCATTGCCGAGAGCACCCGGGCCGAAGCGCCGGTGGTGCTGGAGACGCGCTCGCTGGTGATGCGCTTTGGCGGCATCACCGCCACCAACCAGGTGTCGCTGCAGCTGCGCCAGGGGGCCCGCCATGCACTGATCGGCCCCAATGGCGCTGGCAAAACCACCTTGATCAACCAGCTCACCGGCGTGCTGGCCCCGTCCGAGGGCAGTGTGTGGCTGGACGGGCAGGACATCACCACGCTGGCGCCCCACCTGCGGGTGCAGCGCGGCCTGGTGCGCACCTTCCAGATCAACCAGTTGTTCGACAGCATGAGCCCCTTGCAGACGCTGAGCCTGGTGGTGTCGCAGCACCGCGGCCAGGGCGGCCGCTGGTGGCAGGCCCTGGGCCGTGACCGCGCCGTGGTCGAGCGCGCCGAGCAGTTGCTGGAGCAGTTTCACCTGAGCGATGTGGCCCACCAGCCCACGCGGGTGCTTGCCTACGGCAAGCGCCGCCTGCTGGAGATGGCGATCGCCCTGGCCTGTGAGCCCCGCGTGCTGCTGCTGGACGAGCCTGTGGCCGGCGTGCCGGCGGGGGAGCGCGACGAACTGCTGCAGACCGTGGCGGCCTTGCCGGCCGATGTCTCGGTGCTGCTGATCGAGCACGACATGGACCTGGTGTTCAGCTTTGCCCGCCGCATGACGGTGCTGGTCAATGGCACGGTGCTGACCGAGGGCGAGCCCGAAGCGATTGCGAACGATCCCCAGGTCAAGGCCGTGTACCTGGGCCACGGAGACGCCCATGGCTGAGTTGCTGAACGTCGAGAACCTGAGCGCCGGCTATGGCGAGGCGGTGGTGCTGCACGAGGTGTCGCTGCGCCTGGACGAGGGCCAGACCCTGGCCCTGCTGGGGCGCAACGGCACCGGCAAGACCACCTTCATGAACACCCTGGCGGGCGCCACACGCCAGCATGCGGGGCGCATCACCCTGGGCGGCCAGGTCCTGAACCGGCTCAAGCCCCATGAGCGGGCCGCCGCCGGCATCGGCTGGGTGCCGCAAGAGCGCAACATCTTCAAGTCGCTCACGGTGCACGAAAACCTCACGGCCGTGGCACGCCCCGGCCCCTGGACACCCGAGCGCGCCTACCAGATGTTCCCGCGCCTGGCCGAGCGCCAGGGCAACCTGGGCACCCAGCTCTCGGGCGGCGAGCAGCAGATGCTGGCCGTGGCCCGCGCCCTGGTGCTGAACCCGCGGCTGCTGCTGCTCGACGAACCGCTGGAGGGCCTGGCCCCCATCATCGTGGAGGAGTTGTTGCGCGCCATCCGCGCCATCACCCGCGACGAAGGCCTGAGCGCCATCATCGTCGAGCAGCACCCGCAGGCCATTTTGGCGATCTCGGATGTGGCAGTGGTGCTGGACCATGGCACCGTGGTGCACCGCGACAGCGCCCAGGCCCTGAGCGACAGGCCTGATCTGCTCGATCAGTTGTTGGGTGTGGCGCGGCGCTGACAGAGTGGGCGGCCGGAGGCTGCGCATTTCTACACTTTACGGCCGATGAGCGGTGCATTTCCGCGGACGGGTCGTATCATGCCCACAGCGTTTCAACCGAGGGTTTTCCCGTGTCCGATTGCATTGCGCGCCGTCAGGCGCTGGCTTCGCTGTGGGGGGCTGCGCTGTTCGGCAGTGGCTCTGTCCTGGCCCAGCCCCAGGCATTCGCCCTGCGTTTTTCAGGCGCTTATGGCGACGCCGTGTTCCATACCCAGAACCTGCGTCAGTTCGCTCGCCGTGTGGCTGAGCTGGCGGGCTCGCCTGTCGAGCTGGGGGTGAACTCGCAACTCAAACCCATGGCCGAGGTGCTGCCGGCGCTCGAAAAGGGCGAACTGGCCTTTGGCGAGGTGCTGATGTCCTCCTATGGCGCCAAGTACCCGCTGCTGACCCTCGATTCCTTGCCCTTCATCGTGCGTGGCTTCGATGATGCCGCCCACATGTGGGAGGCCTCGCGCAAGGCCGTGGGCGACGAGATGCTGGCGCACGGCGTGCGCGTGCTGTATGCCGTGCCGTGGCCGGGGCAAGGGCTTTACAGCCGCATTGCGGTCAACCAGTTGAGCGATCTGAAGGGCCTGCGCTTTCGCGTCTACAACGACGCCACCAAGCGTCTGGCCGAGCTGTCGGGCGCCACGGCCACCACCATCGCCGCGCAAGACCTCTCCAAGGCCATCGAGACCGGGCAGGTGGACGCCATGGTCACGTCCAGCACCACTGGGGTGGACAGCCAGGCCTGGAAGTACATGAAGTTCTTTGTGGACCTGCGCGCCTGGATCCCGAAGAACATGGTGTGCGTCAGTGAAAAAGTCTGGAATGGCTTCAGCCCGGCCGTGCGTCAGAGCCTGCTGGAGGCCGCCAAACAGGCCGAGACCCAGGGCTGGCAGATGGCCCGCAGCGCCGACGAGGCGGCCAAGAAGCAATTGGCCGAACAGCGTGTGCAGGTGGTGCCCCCCACCGCCGAGCTGCGCCGCACCCTGGACCAGTTGGGCGAACGCTTCGGCCGCGAGTGGGCGCAAAAGGCCGGCATCAACAGCACCCAGGCCCTGCTGGGCTACTACGCCCGGCGCGGCGGGTGAAGCCGACTCGGCTGATTGCGGTGTTCAGTCCAGCTGCACGTTGGCGGTCTGAACCACTTTCGACCACTTGGCGGCTTCGGCCTGGATGAAGCTGCTGAACTGCTGGGGCGTGCCGGGGGCGGCTTCGGCGCCTTGCTCCAGCATCTGCTGGCGCACTTCGACCTGGTTCAGGATCTGGTTGATCTCGGCGTTGAGGCGGGCCACCAGTTCGGGCGGGGTGGCAGCGGGCGCCCACAGGCCGAACCACGAGGTGGCGTCGTAGCCGGGCAGGCCGCTTTCGGCGATGGTGGGCAGCTGCGGCAGGCTGGGAAAGCGGGCCGACCCGGTGACGGCAATGGCCCGCAAGGCGCCTGACTTGATGTGCGGCATGGCCGAGGGCAGGTTGTCGAAGCTGCAGGAGGTCTGGCCGGCGAGCAGGTCGGCAATGGCCGGCGCGCTGCCCTTGTAGGGCACGTGCACCATGTCCACCTGGGCCATCTGCTCGAACAGGGCCCCGGCCAGGTGGATGGAGGTGCCATTGCCGGCCGAGGCATAGGTCACCTTGCCTGGGTTGGCCTTGGCGTAGGCGATCAGCTCTTTCACGGTCTTGTAGGGCTGGCTGGGGTGCACGACCAGCACGTTGGGCACCTTGGCGACCAGGCCCAGGGGCGCGAAGTCGCGTGCCGGGTCGTAGGCCAGCTTTTTGTACAGGAACTGGTTGATCGAGTGGGTGCCGATGGTGCCCATCAGCAAGGTGTAGCCGTCAGCGGGGGCCTTGGCCACCACGGCGGCACCGATGCCGCCGCCGGCGCCGGCCTTGTTGTCCACGATCACGGTGCCCCCCAGGCGGGTGCCCAGGTGGCGGGCCATCAGCCGGCCCAGGATGTCGGTGGTGCCGCCTGCGGCAAAAGGCACGACCACGGTCACCGGCTTGCCGCCTGGGTATTTGCTCTGGGCCAGCGCTGGCAGGGGGCTGCCCACGCCGGCAGCGGTGGCCAGGGCCAGCAACTGCCGGCGGTTCAGGGTCGGGTGGCTTGTCGTCATGCTTGTCTCTCGAAGGGGGAAGGTGCCCCGCTGAGGCTGGCAGACGTCTGCGAGCCTTGGGGCCGGCAGATTGTTGGTCAATAAACTGTGTTTGACAATCGGAGGAAAAGTTGACGGTCTGTCTCAAAAAATTTGACAATCAAACAGATTGACCAGCATCACGCTCAGGGTTGACCCGAGTCAGCTCGCATGCGCCTTCACCAGGCAGTCATGAAACAGCTGCGCGGCCCGCCCAGGCTGGGGCGAGCGGCGCAGCAGGCTGACGAACTGGCATTCATAGTGCAGGGCGTCGGGCTGCACGGCCTGCATCAGGCCCTGACGTTCGAAGGGCTCGGCATAGTGGTCGGGCAGAAAGCCCAGAAAGCGGCCCGACAGGATCAGCGTGGCAATGGCCTCCTGGTCAAAGCCGGTGGCGCGGCGCGACAGGCGGGCCTGGTGGCTCAGCTCCATGTTGGGCGAGTGGTAGCCCAGGCCGGCAAAGTGCCAGCGGCGCAGGCTGTCCCAGTCCAGGCCGCTGTGCTCGGCCCCGAACAGGGGGTGGCGGGCGCCGCAGTACAGCAGCATCTTCTCGTTGAACAGGTCGGCATACATCAGGCTGGGCGAGCTGCGGTGGGCCGGGATCACGCCCACCTGCAGGCTGCCGTCCATGATGCCGCGCTCGATGGTGTTGATCGAGGCCACGCGCAGCACCAGGTTCACATCGGGGGCCTGCTCAGTGAACAGGGCGATGGCCTCGTGGATGCGCGAGGCCGGGTTGCTGGCGGTCTTGTCGAACAGGGCCAGCTCCAGTTGGCCGCCCATGCGGTGGTGGATGTCGTCCACGCTGCTGCGAAAGCCGTCGACGGCGGCCAGCAGGCGCAGGGTTTCGTCATACACCCGCTGGCCTTCCTGCGTGAGGGCAAAGCCGGCCCGGCCCCGCCGACACAGCACCAGGCCCAGGCGGGTTTCCAGGTCTTTCACGTGGCGGCTGACGGTGGAGGTGCCGATGTTCAGCTCCAGTTCAGCCGCCGACATGCCGCCGCATTCGACCACCGTCTTGAACACCTGCAGCAGGCGCAAGTCCATGTCGCTGAGCTGGCCCAGGATGGCGCGGTTCTTGGTGGGGCGCTCGGCCGCGGGGGAGGGTGGGGGAGGGGTGTTTTTTACTTGCATGGATTGCGAAGTAAGTATTGATATTGATCCATTTTCAAGAATAACGGCGGCATGAAGAATGGGCAACTTGTTTCACCCACACTGCCACGTTCGCCGCGTGGCCCGACCGCCATGACCCAGCTCGCCGCCGAACCCTCTGCCACCCCGGCACCGGACACCTCTTTTGCCGGTCGCACCGATGCCGCCTGGCTCGAAGCCCACTGGATGCCCTACACGGCCAACCGCAGCTTCAAGAAAGACCCGCGCATCATCGTCGAGGCCAAGGGTGCCTACTTTACCGACGCCGATGGCCGCAAGATCTTCGACGGCCTGTCGGGCCTGTGGTGCAGCGGCCTGGGCCATGGCCGCCCCGAGATCACCGAAGCCGTGAGCCGCCAGATCGCCAAGCTGGACTACGCGCCGGCCTTCCAGTTCGGTCACCCCGGCTCGTTCGCGCTGGCCAACCGCCTCAAGGAGCTGACCCCGGCCGGCCTCGACTATGTGTTCTTCACCGGTTCGGGCTCCGAGTCGGCCGACACCTCGCTCAAGCTGGCGCGCGCCTACTGGCGTGCCAAGGGGCAGGGCAGCAAGACCCGCCTGATCGGCCGCGAAAAGGGCTACCACGGCGTGAACTACGGCGGCATCTCGGTGGGCGGCATCGGCGCCAACCGCAAGATCTTCGGCCAGGGCGTCGAAGCCGACCACCTGCCGCACACCCAGCCGGCCGCAGGCTCGTTCTACAAGGGCATGCCGCCCACCGGTGCCGAACTGGCCGACCGCCTGCTCGACATGATCACCCTGCACGATGCCTCGAACATCGCGGCCGTCATCGTCGAGCCCTTCTCTGGTTCGGCCGGCGTGGTGATCCCGCCCGTGGGTTACCTGAAGCGTCTGCGTGACATCTGCACGGCCCACAACATCCTGTTGATCTTTGATGAAGTGATCACCGGTTTTGGCCGCACCGGCGCCTTCACCGGGGCCGAGGCCTTCGGCGTCACCCCCGACATCCTGAACTGCGCCAAGCAGATCACCAACGGTGCCCAGCCCCTGGGTGCCGTGCTGGCCACCAAGGAGATCTACGACACCTTCATGGCCGTGGGCGGCCCCGACTACATGCTGGAGTTCCCGCACGGCTACACCTACTCGGCCCACCCGGTGGCCTGCGCGGCCGGCCTGGCCGCCCTCGATGTGCTGCAAAAGGAAGACATGCTGGGCCGCGTGCGCACCCTGGCCCCGTACTTCGAGACCGCGGTGCACAGCCTCCAGGGCAGCAAGCACGTGGCCGACATCCGCAACTACGGCCTGGCCGCCGGCATCACGCTGCAGGCCCTGCCCGGCGAGCCGGCCCGCCGCCCCTACGAGGTGGCCATGGCCTGCTGGAAGAAGGGCTTCTACGTGCGCTACGGTGGCGACACCATCCAGCTGGCACCCCCCTTCATCACCGAAAAGGCCGAGATCGACCGCCTGATCAACGCCCTGGGTGACGCCCTGGCCGAAACCGCCTGATCCAAGGCGCGAGTTCGCGCCAGCGCACGGCAACGAGCCCGGGCCTGCCCTGTCGAAAGACGGGCAGGCCCGGGCTTTTTGGGCTTTGCGAGGGATGCCAGGTTTTGAGCGTGAGATATCTGTGACGGGAGTCGGAAATTTCCTGACGCTGGTTCACGGCGTGCGCTGACTCCACAGTGTTTGTTAGAGTACCGTTTTGGGACTATTCTGTGGCATGCACATCGTCGCTTTGCGCAACCTGGAGTCCTTCTGGCGGCAAACTCATTGCCGCGATGCGGAGGGGCCTTTGAAGGCGTGGCTCGCAGAAGCCCGTGCTGCACATTGGAGCAGTCCTCAGGACGTGAAGCGCCAGTATGCGAACGCCAGCATCATTGCGAACAACCGTGTCGTCTTCAACATCAAAGGGAATGACTACCGTCTGATTGTGGCGATCGCCTACAAAATGCAGTACGTCTACGTGAAGTTCGTCGGAACCCACGCTGAATACGACCGTGTGGACGCTACCGTTGTGGACCAGTTCAAAGGAGTCTGATCTTGGAAATCAAAGCCATCCGCACCGAAGGCGATTACCTCGCGGCGCTGCAGGAAGTGTCTGCCCTGATCGACCTGGATCCTTCGCCCGATGGACCCGAAGGGGAGCGGTTGGAGGTGCTCGGGACGCTCGTGCAAGCCTATGAGGCCAGGCACCATCCCATCGATCTTCCCGACCCCGTCGAGGCCATCAAGTTCCGCATGGAGCAGTCGGGCATGACGGTCAAAGATCTGGTGCCTTACATCGGCTCACTCAACCGTGTCTATGAAGTCTTGTCCTACAAGCGCTCCTTGTCTCTCAACATGATCCGCCGGCTGAGTGAGGGGCTTCACATTCCGGCCGAGGTTCTCATCCGCAAACCAGAGGCTGTTGAGGCCTGATGGCGCTGGTTGCACTGGCTGCGCCCGGCTAAGCTCCCAGCCATGCCCTCCGAAATCACCCCCCCCCCCCCCCCCCCCCCCCCGCCGGTGTTGCCGGCCCCTCTGGCCCTGGATGCCGTGGCGCTGTCGCAGGCCATTCACCGCCGTGAACTGTCGTGTGTCGAGCTGATGCAGGCCACGCTGGGCCACATCGAGCGCCTCAACCCCCAGGTCAATGCCATCGTGGCCGCGCTGGAGCCTGAAGGCCTGCTGGCCCAGGCGCGCGAGCGTGACGAGCAACTGGGTCGGGGGCAGAGCCTGGGCGTGCTGCATGGCTTTCCACAGGCCCCCAAGGACATCGCCCCGGCCGCAGGCCTGATCACCACCCGGGGCTCGCCCCTGTTCAAGGGCCAGCGCACCCGCACCGATGCCCAGGTGTTCGCCCGCATGCGCGATGCGGGCGCCGTCTTCATCGGGCGCACCAATTCGCCCGAGTTCGGCCTGGGCGGCCACACCTACAACAGCGTCTACGGTGCCACCGGCGGGGCGTTTGACCCGACCCGTTCGGCCGGTGGCAGCAGCGGTGGCGCCGCTGCGGCGGTGGCCTTGCACCTGCTGCCGGTGGCCGATGGCTCCGACATGATGGGCTCGCTGCGCACCCCGGCGGCTTTCAACCATGTGTTTGGTTTCCGGCCATCGTTTGGCTGCGTGCCACAGGGGCCGGCCGATGAGGTGTTCTTCCAGCAGTTCGGTGTCAGCGGCCCGATGGCGCGCAACGTGCCCGACCTGGGGCTGTTGCTGTCGGTGCAGGCCGGTTTCGATGCCCGCCAGCCGCTGACGCGCCAGCAAGATGCTTCGGTCTATGCCGGACCGCTGGGGCGTGACTTCAAAGGCACGCGCATCGGCTGGCTGGGCGACCTGGGGGGCCACCTGGCCACCGAGCCCGGGGTGCTGCCCCTGTGCGAGCAGGCGCTGCGGCATTTCGAAGCCGTGGGCTGCACGGTCGAGCCGGTCTTGCCGCAGGCCGACTTCGAGCGCGTCTGGCAGGCCTGGCTGGATTTGCGCAGCTTCACCGTGGCCGGCAATTACGCCCTGCTGTACGACGACCCCCTGCGGCGCGCCCAGCTCAAACCCGAGGCGGTGTGGGAGATCGAGCGTGGCCTGGCCTTGACCGGGCCGCAGTTGTTTCGGGCCAGCGCGGTGCGCAGCGCCTGGTACCAGGCGCTGAGGGCGCTGTTCGAGCGTTTTGATTACCTGGTGCTGCCCTCGGCCCAGGTGTTCCCGTTTGAGCTGGCCCAGCACTGGCCGGCGCAGGTGGGTGGGCGCGCCATGGACACCTACCACCGCTGGATGGAGGTGGTGATTGCCGCCACGATGGGCGGCCTGCCGGCCCTCAGCGTGCCGGCCGGTCTGGGCGGGCCGCAAGGGCGCTCACCGGTGGGCCTGCAGATCATCGGGCCGGCTCAGGCCGACTGGGCCGTGTTGCAGATGGGCCATGCCTACGATCAGGCCGGGGGGTTTTCGAAGGTGCGCAGCCCCTTGCTGGTCGGCTGAAAAAGGGCCTCGGCCCTCAGCCCGTGGCCCCCAGGCGCCGGCTCAGATCCTGGGCGCAGGCCTTGAGGGCCAGGGCCACCGGCCCGTCGAGATCGGTGTCCAGCGTGGCGCTGGGGCCGATGCAGGCCAGCACCAGCACCAGTTGACCAAAGCCATTGAACACCGGGCTGGCCAGCGCGCTGATGCCCGTGATCAGGTGGTTGTTGACAACACCCAGCCGGGTTTGCCGCACGCGCTCCAGCTCGGCGGCAAAGGCGGGGTCGTCCAGGGCGCCGGCGTCGCCGTCGCTGGCCAGGGCCATGGCCACGTCCTCGCGGGGCCGGTAGGCCGCAAACACCTGGCCCGAGGCCGTGTGCCGCACCGAGGCGGTGGTGCCGTGGCGCATGGCCACATACACCGCAGTAGGCCCTTCCTCGACCCGGATGATGGTGGGCCCGCGCGCGCCCCACACCGAGGCCGACACCGTGTGCCCCAGGCGTTGTGCCAGGGCCGGCAACTCGGCATTGGCCAGTTGCACCGGGTCGACCTGCTGCAGGCTGATCAGGCCCAGTTGCAGGGCCAGTGGCCCCAGGCCGTAGTGGCCACTCACGCTGTCCTGCTCGATCAGACCCAGCTTGCCAAAGCTCACCAGGTAGGGGTGGGCCTTGGCCGGGCTCATGTCGGCCTCGCGGGCCAGGTCTTTCAAGGCCATGCGGCGCCCCGTGTGGGCCAGCACCTTGAGCAACTGCCCGCCCACTTCCACGCTCTGGATGCCACGCGGCCCGCGGGTGCCGGCTTCTGCCTCTGGGCCTTGTTCTTCTTCGCTTGTGCTTCTCATGGCCCGATTGTGCGCGTTCCCGGGTGAGGTCTTTGGACTAGGGTTTTCACTTAAACGAATGACTTAGACATGAATGAATTTTTTGCTTAGGATCAACGAATTCCGTTTAGGCAAACAAATTTGCCTATGTTGAATCATCAACCCACCCACGAGACCGCCATGACGACCAAGACTTTTGCCTCTGCCGCCGACCTTGAAGTGAAGAAGGTCAGCTTCGACAAGCTGTCCGAACACGCCTACGCCTACACCGCCGAGGGAGATCCCAACACCGGCATCATCATTGGCGACGACGCCGTGATGGTGATCGACACCCAGGCCACGCCGGTGATGGCGCAAGACGTGATCCGCCGCATCCGCGAAGTGACCGACAAGCCCATCAAGTACGTGCTGCTGAGCCATTACCACGCCGTGCGCGTGCTGGGGGCCAGCGCCTACGGCGCCGAGCACATCATTGCCAGCGAAGACACCCGTGACCTGATCGTCGAGCGCGGTCAGTTCGACAAGGACAGCGAGATCGGCCGCTTTCCGCGCCTGTTCCAGAACGTCGAAAGCGTGCCCGAAGGCCTGACCTGGCCCACCCTGACCTTCAACAAGAAGATGACCCTGTGGCTGGGCAGTGTCGAGGTGCAGATCCTGCAACTGGGCCGGGGCCACACCAAGGGCGACACCGTGGCCTGGCTGCCGCAGGAAAAAATCCTGTTCTCGGGCGACCTGGTCGAGTTCGACGCCACCCCCTATGCCGGCGACGCTTATTTCAAGGACTGGCCGCAGACCCTGGACAACATCGCCGCCCTGAAGCCCGAGAAGCTGGTGCCGGGCCGTGGCGCCGCCCTGCAGACGCCCGAGCAAGTTCAGGCCGGTCTGGCCGGTACCCGTGCCTTCATCAGCGACCTGTACGAGAGCGTCCAGGCCGGTGCTGCCGCAGGCCAGGACCTGCGCAAGGTCTATGAAGCCACCTTTGCCAAGCTGCAGCCCAAGTACGGCCAGTGGGTGATCTTCAACCACTGCATGCCCTTTGACGTGACCCGTGCCTACGACGAAGCGACCCAGTACCCCGATCCGCGCATCTGGACCGCTGAGCGCGATGTGCAGATGTGGAAGTCGCTCGAAGGCTGAGCCCCCAACCCCTAAGAGTCCAGGCGTGAGGAGACAACCCGCATGAAACCCCAAGACATTCCCTTCGAAGCCCTGCGTGGCACCGGCCCTGAAGTGCAGGCCATCGAGTTCCCGTACCGGCGCAGCGCCGACCAGGACGCCGCCACGCCGGCCCGCCACCCGGTGGTGGTGGTGGGCGCCGGCCCGGCCGGCCTGAGCCTGGCCATCGACCTGGCCCAGCGCGGCCAGCCGGTGGTGGTGCTCGACAACGACTACCGCCTGTCCATCGGCTCGCGCGCCATCTGCTTCTCCAAGCGGGCGCTCGAGATCTGGGACCGCCTGGGCGTGGCCCCGCGCATGGTCGACAAGGGCGTGTCCTGGAATGTGGGCAAGGTCTTCTTCCACGACCAGCAGGTCTACCAGTTCAACCTGCTGCCCGAAGACGGGCACCTGCAGCCCGCCTTCATCAACCTGCAGCAGTACTACGCCGAGGCCTACCTGGTCGAGCGCGCCCTGCAACTGCCGCTGATCGACATCCGCTGGCACAACAAGGTGACGGCCGTGGCACCGCGCGCCGAGGGGGCCCTGGTCAGCATCGACACCCCCGAGGGCGCCTACCAGCTCGATGCCGACTGGCTGGTCGCCTGCGACGGCTCGCGCTCGCCGGTGCGTGCCATGCTGGGCCTGGAGAGCAAGGGCCGCATCTTCCAGGACCGCTTCCTGATCGCCGACGTCAAGATGCAGGCCGACTTCCCGACCGAGCGCTGGTTCTGGTTCGACCCGCCGTTCCACCCGCACCAGAGCGTGCTGCTGCACCGCCAGCCCGACAACGTCTGGCGCATCGACTTCCAGCTCGGCTGGGATGCCGACCCCGAAGAAGAAAAGAAGCCCGAGAACATCCTGCCGCGCGTGCGCGCCCTGCTGGGCCATGACGCGCAGTTCGAACTCGAATGGGCCAGCGTCTACACCTTTGCCTGCCTGCGCATGGACCGTTTCGTGCACGGCCGGGTGATCTTTGCCGGCGACAGCGCGCATGGCGTGTCGCCCTTTGGTGCCCGCGGTGCCAACAGCGGCGTGCAAGACACCGAGAACCTGGCCTGGAAGCTCGACTGGCTGCTCAAGGGCCGCGCCAGCGAGGCCTTGCTCGCCACCTACGGCCCCGAGCGCGAATACGCGGCCGACGAGAACATCCTCAACTCCACCCGGGCCACCGACTTCATCACGCCCAAGAGCGAGATCAGCCGCCTGTTCCGCGACGCCACGCTGGACCTGGCCCGCGAGCATGAGTTTGCCCGCCGCCTGGTCAACAGCGGGCGCCTGTCGGTGCCGGCCACCCTGCATGGCTCGGTGCTCAACACCCCCGATGCGGATGCCTTTGCCGCACCGCGCCAGGTGCCCGGCGCCGTGCTGCTCGATGCGCCGGTGCGTCGCCCAGAAGGTCAAGACAGCTGGCTGCTGCGCGAGCTGGGCGCCGACTTCACCCTGCTGTGCTTCGGCCCGGTGCCCGCCTGGGCCGCCGGCCTGCCGCATGTGAAGGCCATCGGCATTGGCCACGATCTGCTCGACCCGCAAGGCCTGGTGGCCCAGCGTCTGGACGGCCAGGCCGGCACGGCCTACCTGATCCGCCCCGACCAGCACGTGAGCGCCCGCTGGCGCGCCCCCACCGAAGCCGCCGTGCGCGCTGCCCTGGCCACGGCCACGGCTGCCGCCACCGCCACCGCTACCGCTGCCTGAGACCCTGGAGACACCGACATGCTCAACACCCAAGCCAACCTCAGCGCCTGCGACGACTTCTACGACGCCCTCATCCAAGCCCACCAGGGCCTCAGCACCGAGCAAAGCCATGCCATGAACGCCCGCCTGGTGCTGCTGCTGGCCAACCACATCGGCGAGCCCGACACCCTGCGCCACGCGCTGCAACTGGCCCGCGGCAGCGCGCCGGCCCAGGCACCGGTGGCGCCCGAGCGCGCCGCCATCACCCCTGTGGCCCCGGTGCACGCCGAGGCCTGAGGCCCGGCCCCGCCTCGCCCAAGCGCGCTCTCAGCAACGCCTCTGTTCTCTGGCCCGCCTTCCGTGGCGGGGCAGGGTGCACGGCGCCCTCACGCACAACAACAAGCCTTTCCAAAAACCACACCCGAACCGGAGACAACACCATGCAACGCAACACTTTTCTGACCGCCCTGGCCACGTCCTGGCTGGGCCTGGCCCTGGGCAGCTCCGCCCTGGCCGCTGCCAACGACAAGCCTCTGGAATGGGTGGTGGGTTACGCCGCCGGCGGGGGCTCGGATGTGGTGGCCCGCGCCATCGCAGAATCCATGGGCACCAGCCTGGGCCGCACCATCGTCATCAACAACAAGCCCGGCGCTGGCACCAACATCGCCGCCGAATATGCGGCCCGCTCCAAGGACTACGGCAACCTGGTGTTCTCGGCCGACTTCGCCACCCTGGCGGCCAACCCCTTTCTGTTCAGCAAGCTCAGCTACAACGCCGAAAAAGACTTCCAGCCGGTGGGCCTGCTGGTGCGCTTTCCGATGTTCCTGGTGGTGTCCAACCAGGTGCCGGTCAGCAACTACAAAGAGTTTGTCGCCTGGGCCAAGACCCAGACCGATGGCGTCAACTGGGCCTCGGCCGGCCCCGGCAGCCCGCACCACCTGGTGGGCGAGTTGTTCCGCGAGCAAAGCGGCCTCAAGCTCACCCATGTGCCCTACCGTGGCGCAGCCCCGGCCATCACCGATGTGGTGGGCGGCCAGGTGCCGGCCATGTGGGTGGACAGCGCCACCGCCTACCCCTTTTTGAATGGCGGCAAGCTCAAGGCCATCGGCGTGGCCAGCCCGCAGCGCGTGTCCACCATGCCCGAGGTGCCCACCCTCAACGAACAAGGCCTGAAAGGCTTTGAGGGCTACGCCTGGCAAGGCCTGGTGGTGCCCACCGGCACCCCTCCGGAGGTGGTGAGCAGCCTCAGCAAGGCCTTGCAGACGGCCCTCAACTCGACCACCGTCAAGGCCCGCCTGCAGGCCCTGGGCGTCGAGCCCCTGCCCGGCACCCCGGCCCAGATGGCCAGCTACGCCAAGACCGAGCGTGAAAAATGGGGCCGCGTGATCAAGCAGGTGGGTGTGAAGCTGGATTGAGGACGGTTGCCAGCGGCAGGAACAGGGTCTGCGCCGAGTTTGGCAGGCTGATGAAGCCGTGATGTCGGTAAAAAGCGGTGGCGGCTTCGTTCTTGGCGTCCACCACCAGGGCGAAAGCGGCAACACCTACCGAGGGGGGCTCATTCAGTGCGCAGGAGCTTGCCGTGGCGGGAGAAGGCTCGCTCCAGGGCCGGATCTGGTCTGGGTGGAAACAGCAAGGCCCGCGCAAAGCATTCCTGATCGGTAGGCGTCAGACGAATAGCTTCCGCTTGCTGGATGGCGTGCTGCGCGGCGTCTTGCAAGGCGAACACCACAAAATCGCTCATGGTGCGCCCCTGAAGTTCGGCGGCACATTTGAGCATGGCGTGCAGATCGGTGCTGATGTGGGCTTCAAGACGGACGCTGGTGCTGGCTGCGAGCATGGCGAGATTCTATCGAGGCTGGATGTCGAGTGATCAGCCCTCTTGCCCCTGCTCCGCCAGCCACTGCCACGCTGGCGCGGGGCGGGCGAACAGGTAGCCCTGCAAGGCGTCGCAGTCGCTCTGGCGCAGAAAGTCGGCCTGCTCGGCCGTCTCCACGCCCTCGGCCACCACGCGCAGGCCCAGGTGCTTGGCCATGGACAGGATCATGCGCACGATGGCGGTGTCGTTGGGGTCTTCGGGGGTGTCTTTCACAAAGCTGCGGTCGATCTTCAACTCGTACAGAGGCAGCCGCTTGAGGTAGGCCAGGCTGGAGTAGCCGGTGCCGAAGTCGTCGATCGAGAAGCGGATGCCGAGTTGCACCAGGGCCTGCATGCGGGCCACGGTTTCCTCGAAGTCGTCGATCAGCAGGCCTTCGGTCACCTCGAAGATCAGGCTGTGCGCCGGGGCGCCGGTGCGTTGCAGCACTTCTTGCACCCGGCCCACGAAGTCGGTCTGCCGGAACTGGCGCGGGCTCACGTTGATGGACAGCGGGATGTGATGGCCGCGCGCCTGCAGCAACACCAGCAGTTCGCAGGCCTGCTGCAGCACCCAGTCGCCCAGCGCGATGATCTGGCCCGACTTTTCGGCGGCGGCAATGAATCGGTCAGGCGGCACCAGGCCGCGCTCGGGGTGTTGCCAGCGCAGCAGCAGTTCGGCGCCATCGATCTGGCCCCGGGCGTCAAACTGCGGTTGCAGGTAGACCACCATCTGCTGCTGGGTCAGGGCTTTCTCCAGGTCGTTTTCAAGCGCCAGGCGTTGCTCGATGTCGGCCTGCATGCTGGTCTCGAAGAACGCGATGCGGTTGCGCCCGGCGCCCTTGGCGCGGTACATGGCGGTGTCGGCCTCGCGCAGCAGGTCGGCCGGGGTCTGCTGGCCGAAGGGGAACAGCGACACGCCGATGCTGGCGCCCAGGCTGTAGCGTTGCTGCTCCAGCTCGAAGGGCTGGGCCAGGCGCTGGCGGATGCGTTCGGCCAGCGCCATGGCTTCGCTGGCACCGGCGGTCAGGGTGTTGCTGAGGATGGGGGCCAGCACCACGAACTCGTCCCCGCCCAGGCGCGCCACCAGGTGGCCTTCGCGCAGCAGGCTCACCAGCACGGCGGCGGCATGGCACAGCACGGCATCGCCCACGGCGTGGCCGCGGGCATCGTTCACGTCCTTGAAGTGGTCCAGGTCGATGAACAGCAGGGCCCCCACCTGGAAACCGCTCTGCGCCTGGCCCAGGGTCTGGCCCAGGCGGTCCATGAACTGGCGCCGGTTGGGCAGGCCCGTCAAGGGGTCGAAGTAGGCCAGCACATGGATGGCCTGCTCGGCCGATTTGCGCTCGGAGATGTCGCGCATGATGTTCGAGACCCCGGTGATGCGGCCGGCTTCGTCTGTCAGCGGCGACAGCGTGAGCTCGACATCCAGACGGGTACCGTCGCGGTGCAGGCGCTGCGTTTCGATGCGCTCGGCACGTTCACCCTGGCGCACCCGCTCCAGGATCCGGCTTTCCTCCTGCTGGCGCTCCTGCGGCACGATGATCTGGCTCGATTGGCCCAGTGCCTCGGCCTCGGTGTAGCCCAGCAGCCGGCTGGCCCCGGGGTTCCAGGACACGATGCGTTCGTCCAGGTCATGGCTGATGATGGCGTCGTCCGAGCTTTCCACGATGGCGGCCAGCCGGGCCCTGGCCTGCTGCACCATCTCCTGCTGTTGCAACAGCTCGTGTCGGCGGCGCTGTGCGCTGCGCTGCACCAGCAGCAGACCGGCCAGCAGCAGGCTGATCAGGAAGTAGGGCACCTGCATGTTGCTCCACCACACGGCCCGCATCTCCTGCATGGGCAGGGTCACGAACAGCGTGGCCGGGTAGTGGCTCATGCGGCGGTAGACGTTGAGGTTCTCCTGCCCGCCGATTTCATTGCGGCCCTGCAGCGTGCCCTGGGACGGGAAGTGGCGTGCCTGCAGTTCCCGCATCAGGGCACCTCGGCGCTGCTGGCCGTAGATCTGTTGCATGCTCGCGCTGGCCGGGTTGGGGTAGCGGCTGCGCAGGTAGCCGTCGTCGCCCAGTATGCCGATCGAGGCCCGCTTCACGATGGGCGCGTTCTGCCAGAAGGTCTGCAGCAGTTCGGCGGGCAGATAGGCCGTCACCATGGCCTGCAGCCGGCCTTGCCGGTCGCGCAGCGCATGGCGCAGCGGAATCATCCAACGCTGCGTCAGGGTGCCCAGGGCGGGGCGCCCGAACACGAAGTTCTGGCCGCGGATCATGGCCTCGCGCGCCTCCATGAAGGTGTCCCGTGCCGCCACAGAGGGCATGACCGTGCCGGCATCGGCCTGGGTCGAGAGCAGCATCTGCCCGTCCTGACGGATCAGGCTCACGTCCAGCAATTCGGGGTGCCTGCGACTGTAGCGGCGCACACGCTCCAGATCGTAGTGGCCATCGGGTGTGGGGGACTCTTGCAGTTCCTCGGCCAGCCCGCTCAGGCTCACGTGCAGCAACTGAAAGTAGTGATCGGCGGATTTTTCGCCCAATTCCGTCACCGTGCTCAGCTCAGCGACCAGGCTCTTGCTGACCTGTTGCCAGGTGGTCCAGGTGTAAAGGCCGGTGAAGCCCAGCACCAGCAGAATCATCAGTGCCATGCTGCGCCAGGGCGCTGGGCTGAAAGCAGGGCTGAAGATCCGTTCAAGCATCAGGCGCAAGACGAGGGTGGGCAGGTTGGGGGGGGCGGGGGCGCACTCAAGGTGTGCTGCTGATTGGAGACGATACGTAAGTCACAGGTTTTAACAAGAGGTGAACCCAGGCTTTTTCCATCGGTTCTGTGCTGGATCAGTTCCTCCAGACCCGTCAGGGCCGCGTGCAGCAGGAGCATGATGGTTTTTCCATCCTGGATTCGGCCGTCGTAGACCATGTCCAGGGCCTGCTGCAGGGGCATCTCCAGCACTTCGATGTCTTCGCCCTCCTCGGCCAGGCCGCCCTGGGCGGCGGCGCTGCCCGGTGTGTATTCGGCGCAGAACAGATGCAGCCGCTGGCTCACCGAGCCGGGGCTCATGTAGGCCTGGAACACCGGCTGCAGGTGCGCCACGCGCAGCCCCATTTCTTCTTCGAGTTCGCGGCGTGCACACGACTCGGGGCTGTCAGCCGGGTCGATCAGGCCGGCGCAGGTTTCGATCAGCTGACCGTCCCCCCCGTCCTTCAGCCAGACCGGCAGGCGGAACTGGCGCGTCAGCAGCACCGTGCCCTGGGCCCGGTTGTACAGCAGCACCGCGGCCCCGTCGCCCAGGTGGTAGACCTCGCGGGCGGTGCTCAGGGTGCGGCCGTCGCGGGTCTGCAGCTCAAAGCGCGTCTTGCTCAGACGCGTCCAGTCGTGTGCCAGTTCCTGGGTGTCGAGCAGGCGCACGTGGGGCGGCGTGCGCTCGGTGCTGTTGTCTGGCGCGCTCATTGGCAACTGAACTTCACAGCACTGCCACGGGTGGTCTGGCTGCCGTTGTCGGTGCCTGTCGGACTGATGGCGCAGCTGCCCGAGGCCGGCTGGGCCGTGATGCCGTAGTTGTAGCGGGCCCCCACCGGCAGGTAGTAGGTCAGGGTGCCGTTCGAGGCGGTGAAGGTCTGGGTCATGGTGTCACTCTGGTCGGGTGAACTGCCCGTGGGGTAGCTGAAGGTCATGCTCAGACCCAGCGAGGCGCCGCTGGCCAGTCCGCTGATGGTCAGTGTATGGGCGTACTGGGTGAAGCAGCTCAGCACCAGCGACACGCCGCCCGGCGGCAAGGTGCCATCCGCCGCGTTGCAGGCGTAGGCGCGCAGGGCCGGGAACTGCGAATAGACCCGGTAGCGCGTGCCCACCGGAATCAGCGTGGCAAAGCTGAAGCCGGGCTTGGCCACGGTCAGGGCCGCCGTGTCGCCTGTGCTGCTGACCACCAGGGTCAGCGGGCCCAGCAGGCCATTGGCCGTGCCGCTCAGGGCAAACGAGCCGGCACCGCAATTGAGCTGCACATTGCTCACGTTCACCCCGGCCATGCTGCCCTTGCCGTTGCCCACGCTGCAGTACTGGTTGGTGGGCTGGGTGGGCACGGTCACGTCGTAGGGCGTGCCATAGGCCAGTGCCTGCGGAAAGACGAAGGTGGTGCTGGTGCCCGTGCCGGGAGCGGGGATCGACAGGCTCTGGCCGTTGCTGGCCACCACCAGGCCGCTGCCCGTGAGGCCGGTGACGCTGCCACCCAGGGTGGTGGCGCTGCTGCTGCAGCTGATCTGCACATTGCTCACGGCGCTGCCGGCGATGCTGCCGCTGCCGTTGCTCACGCTGCAGGTCTGGCCCGAGGGCTGGGTCTGCACCTGCACGTTGTAGGCGGTGCCCGCTGCCACCGGCGTGTCAAAGGTGAACTGGGTGGCGTTGGCCGCCACGGTCAGGCTCTGGCCCAGGGCACTCAAGACCAGGCCGCTGCCCGTGAGGCCGCTGATGCTGCCGCCCAGGCTGTAGCTGGCGGTGCTGCAACTGACGGCCACCGAGTTGATGGCGCTGCTCCCCATGGTGCCACTGCCATTGGCCACCGAGCAGGTGGCGCCCACGGGCTGGGCCCGCACCGCCACGTTGTAGTTGACGCCCACCGCCACACCGGCCGGAAAGCTCCAGCTGACCGCGTTGGCTGGCACGTTGACGCTCTGCGCCGTGATGCCCAGCACCAGTCCGTTGGTGCTCAGACCGCTCACCGAGCCGCCCAGCGGGTAGGTGTTGAGCACGCACTGCACCTGCACCGAGGTGATGGGCGCGATGCTGGTGACGGTGCCGCCCCCGTTGTTGACGGCGCAGGTGGCGCCCGTGGGCTGGGTCTGCACGGTCACCCAGTAGCTGGCGCCCAGCGTCAGGTTGCTGGGGAAGGTGAAGCTGCTGGCATTGGCCGGCACGCTCACGGTCTGGCTGCCGTTGGCCAGCACCAGGCCGCTGGCGCTGCCCAGGCCGCTCACGCTGCCGCCCAGGCTGGCCACGCTGGTGCTGCACACCACGGCCACATTGGTCAGGGCGGCCGTGCCCATGGTGCCGCTGCCGTTGTTCACGCTGCAAGTCAGGCCGCTGGGTTGGCTGGCCACGCTCACGCTGTAGCTGGCCCCCGGGGCGATCAGGCGGCTGAAGGCGAAGCTGGTGGCACCGGCGCTCACGAACAGGGTGTCACTGCCGTTCTTCAGGCTCAAGCCGACCGCCGAGCCCAGGCCGCTGATGCTGCCGCCGAGGCTGTAGCGGGTGCCGATCACCGTGGGGGTGGTGGCGGTGTTGCTGATGGCCAGGCCGTTGAGCAGCAGGTCGTAGCCGGTGTTGGTGTTGGTCAGCAAGGTGGTGACCGGATCGAAAGTGCTGGTGCTCAAGCCGGCCGCTGTGATCTGGCTGCTGAAGTTGCTGTTCAGGTTGGCTTTGGCCTGGGCCAGGGCGGTGCTGTTGGCCGCCAACAGGGTCGGGGTGAGGCGCGACGAGCCCGACAGGCCGGCGGCGCTCACCACGTCCGAGGCCAGCTTGTCGCTCAGGCCGGTCAGGTTCAGCACGATGAAGCTGCGTGCCACCGGGGCCGCGGTGCCAGGAGCGTACCAACGCGAACCATCCGGTTTGGTCACCACCCCGACCATCGGAGGCACAAAGCCGTCGATGCGGGCGTGGTAGATGCCGTTGCTGTTGGTGGTGGCGCTCACGCTGTGGCCGGCGCTGTCGGTGATGGTGACCGGCGCATTGGCCAGCACGGCGCCATCGGAAGCGGCCCCGTTGATGCCGGCGGCGCTGGCCACGCCCCCGTCAAAGCTGCTGGATTGGGTAACGCCATAGCTGTCCACCATGGGCGTGCTGGTGCTGCTGCCGCCGCCACCCCCTCCGCAAGCCACCAGGGCCAGGGAACTCCACAAGAGGCCCAGGAGGCTGATGGCGCGTGTCGTCTTGTTCATGCTTCTGTCTTGATCGGTTGATGGGACGGCGGTCTGAGGTCTATCACCCACTGTTTGTAACATGCCGAAACACCGCTGCAAGGCCCGCAGGTGTGGCGTGGGTCACAGGCTGCCGCGATACCCGGGCCTAGAGACCCCTGGGCGGGCTGTGCTGTTGTCTTGGGATGTTTTGAAATACTGTATAAATAAACAGTTTTCACATCAGGCCCACGATTCACCATGTCTGCCCTTCTCCTGGATGCCATTCCCAGCCTTTGGCGCGCCAGCGACCTGGGGCGCAGCGCTGCACCGGTGTGCCCCAGCGGCTTTGCTGCGCTGGATGCCGAGCTGCCCGGTGGGGGCTGGCCCTGCGGCCAGCTCAGCGAGGTGTTGCAGCCCGAGGCGGGCTGGCGCGAATGGCGCTTGCTGGCCCCCAGTCTGGCGCGGCTGTCGCAGCAAGGGGCGGTGGTGCTGGTGGGGCCGCCGCTGATACCTCATTTACCGGCGCTGGCCTGGCAGGGGCTGGCGTTGGGCTCGCTGATCTGGGTGCAGGCGAGCAGCCCGGCCGAGCGCCTGTGGGCCGCCGAGCAGGCCTTGCGTTGCCAGGCGCTGGCGGCCTTGCTGGTCTGGTTGCCGCAGAGCCTGTCGCAGGGCTTGTCGCAAGGCCTGCGACGCCTGCAGCTGGCGGCCCAGGCCGGGCGGCAGGCCAGCCCGCCTTGCCTGTGGGCCCTGCGCCCCTGGGCGGCGCAGCAGCAGGCCTCGCCTGCGCCGCTGCGCCTGGGCCTGCGTGCCGGGGCTGCGGATGCCCTGGAGGTGCAGCTGCTCAAACGCCGTGGCCGGCTGCTGGAGCGGTCCTTGCTGTTGGCTGCGGCCCGGCCTTCGCCCTTGCGTGCCGGGCCGGCGGCGGCGCCGCCACACACACCGCCACCCACACCGTCACAGACCGTGGTGGCCCCGTCTCCCAACCCTTTCAAGCCGGATCGCCATGTGGTGGATCGCGCTCTTGCCCGACCCCTTGGCTGAGCCTGGGCCGGCGCTGGCGTGGTGGGCCCTGGGCTACACGCCACGCGTGGCCAGGCTGCAGGACGCCGTGGTGCTGGAGGTGCAGGCCAGCCTGCGCCTGTTCGGCGGGGCGCCAGCCTTGCTGCGCCGCCTCATGGGCGAGGCGGGGGCCCTGGGCGTGCAGCGCATCGGCGTGGCCCCCACGGCCTTGGCGGCCCTGGCCTTGGCGCGTTCCTTGCCCTCTGGCGAGCGGCGACTGCGCCGCTGCCATGCAGCCCGGCTGTCGGCCACGCTGGATGCCTTGCCGCTGCAGGCGCTGCCCGAGGTGGCCCGGCATGCCGAGCTGCTGCAGCGCCTGGGCTGCCAGACCCTGGGCCAGGTGCGGGCCTTGCCCCGGGGCGGGCTGGCGCGCCGCTTTGGTGCTGAACTGTCGAACGCCCTGGACCGCGCTCATGGCCAGCGTCCCGAGGTGTTTGACTGGCAGGTGTTGCCCGAGCAGTTCGAACAGCACCTGGCCTGCCCCAGCCTGGTGGAGCACGCGGCCGGCCTGATGTGGGGGGCACACCGCCTGCTGCAGGCCCTGGCCGTGTGGCTGGCCGCCCGCCACAGCGGTGTGACCGGGGTGCGCCTGGCCTGGCAGCACGACCCGCGCCGGGGTTGCGCGCCCGGGGCCGAGCTGGTGGTGCACACCGCCCAGCCCACGCGTGAAGTGGCCCACCTGGAGCGCCTGCTGGCCGAACACCTGGCCCGTGTCACGTTGGCTGCGCCGGTGCAGGCCCTGAGCCTGCAGGCGCTGGGCGTGCAGCGCTGGGGCCCCGACAGTGCCAGCCTGTTGCCGCAAGACCTGGCCGGGGGCGAGCCCCTGCCGATCTGCCTGGAGCGCCTCAGCGCACGCCTGGGCCCCGGGCGGGTGCTGGCCGGCCGCTTGCAGGCTGACCACCGGCCTCAGCACATGCAGCATTGGCAGCCCGCCATCGAGGTGCCGCCCACCCCGGCCTCGGTGCGCCCGGCCACGGCCACCGCCTGGCAACCCCCCTGGCTGCTGCCCGAGCCCGAGCCGCTGCGCCTGGTGGGCGAGCGGCCGCAGTACCGCGGCCCGCTGACCCTGCTGGCCGGGCCTGAAAGGCTGGAGGCGGGTTGGTGGGACGGCCACGGCTCGGCCGACCCCGACCTGACCCTGCGCGACTACTTCATTGCCCGCAGCGCCCAGGCCGGCTTGCTGTGGGTGTTCCGGGTGCGCCCCTTGAACGCCCAGCGGGGCAGCCCGACACGCTGGTTTCTGCACGGGGTGTTCGGATGAGCCTGAGCATACCCAGGCCAGTCCTGCCGGCCTATGCCGAGCTGCAATGCCTGTCGAACTTCAGTTTTCTGCGTGGCGCCGCCTGGCCGCAAGACCTGGTGGCCCGCGCCCAGGCCCTGGGCTATGAGGCCCTGGCCTTGACCGACGAGTGCTCGGTGGCCGGCGTGGTGCGCGCCCATGGCGAGGCCAAGCGCCTGGGCTTCAAGCTGATCATCGGCGCGCAGTTTCGTCTGCCGCCCGATCCGGTGCCGGGCAGCGACCCGTCGCTGGGCGACCCCGGCGGGCAACTGGTGCTGCTGGCCACCAACCGGCGGGGTTATGGCCAGCTGTGCCAGCTGATCACCCAGGTGCGGGCCGGTCAGCCCAAGGGCGCGTACCAACTGGGCTGGGCCGATCTGCAGGCCAGCCCGGCCCGGCTGGCCGATTGCCTGGCCTTGTGGAGCCCCGAGCGAGACCACCCCCCCGAGGCCGCGGCCCTGGCCCAGGTGGCCCAGGGGTTGGCCGCCAGCTTTCCCGGTCGGGCCTGGCTGGCCGTGCGCCGCTGGCTGCGCATGGACGATGCCCGCTGGCTGGAGGCCCTGCAGGCCGCCGGCCAGGCCTGTGGCCTGCCCTTGGTGGCGGTAGGCGATGTGCACCTGCACCGGCGATCGGACAAGCCGCTGCACGACGTGCTCAGCGCGATCCGCCTGCGCCTCCCGGTGGCCGATTGCGGCCTGAGCCTGCAGGCCAATGCCGAGGCGCACCTGCGCTCGCGCCTGCGCCTGGCCACGCTGTTCCCGCCCGAGCTGTTGGCCGAGAGCGTGCGTGTGGCCGCGCGTTGCCGCTTCAGCCTCGATGAGCTGCGCTACGAATACCCGCCGGCCCTGGTGCCCCCCGGCCTGAGCCCGGCCCAGCACCTGCGCCACGAGGTCGAGGCCGGGGTGCGGCGCCGCTACCCGGAGGGCGCGCCCGAGGCGGTGCGCGCCCAACTCGAGCACGAGCTGGCCTTGATCAGCGAGCTGGGCTACGAGAAGTACTTTCTCACCGTGCACGACGTGGTGTGGTTTGCCCGCCAACGCCACATCCTGTGCCAGGGCCGGGGCTCGGCGGCCAATTCGGCGGTGTGCTTCTGTCTGGGCATCACCGAGATCGACCCGGGTCGCCACAGCCTGTTGTTCGAGCGTTTCATCAGCCGCGCCCGCAAGGAGCCGCCCGACATCGATGTCGACTTCGAGCACCAGCGCCGCGAGGAGGTGATCCAGTACCTGTACGGCAAGTACGGCCGGGGCCATGCCGCGCTGGTGGCGGTGGTGATCTGCTACCGCCCGCGCAGCGCCATCCGCGATGTGGGCTTTGCGCTGGGGGTGCCGGCCCCGGTGGTCGATGTGCTGGCGCGCCATCTGCAGTGGTGGGATGCACCGGCCGACCTGGGGCTGCGCCTGCAGAGCCTGGGTCTGGCCCTGGACGCCGCTTTGCTGCAGCGCTGGCTGGCCTTGACGCAGCAGGTGCTGGGTTTTCCACGTCACCTGTCGCAGCACCCGGGCGGCTTTGTGCTGAGCGGCGAGCGCCTGGATGCCACCGTGCCCGTGGTGCATGCCCGCATGGCCGGGCGCACCTGCATCGAGTGGGACAAGGACGACATCGACGAGGTGGGCCTGCTCAAGGTCGATGTGCTGGCCCTGGGCATGCTCAGCGCGCTGCAGCGCAGCTTCCAGTTCATGGGGTTGTGGCGTGGCCGGCCCTTTGGCCTGGCCGACGTACCGCGCGAAGACGGGCCCACCTACGACATGCTGTGCCGGGCCGACACGGTGGGCGTGTTCCAGGTCGAGTCGCGGGCCCAGCAGAGCATGCTGCCCCGGCTGAGGCCGCGTGAGTTCTATGACCTGGTGGTGCAGGTGGCCATCGTGCGGCCCGGGCCCATCCAGGGCGGCATGGTGCACCCCTACCTGCGGCGGCGCCAGGGCCTGGAGGCCAATGACTGCCCGGCCGGGCTGGAGGTGGCCCTGGAGCGCACCCTGGGCGTGCCCATCTTCCAGGAACAGGTGATGCAGATCGCCATGGTGGCGGCCGGCTTCAGTGCCGAGGAGGCCGACCAACTGCGCCGCAGCATGGCGGCCTGGAAGCGCAAGGGCGGCATCGGCCACCTGCGCGAGCGCCTGTTCGAGGGCATGGCTGCGCACGGCTACACGCTGGAGTTTGCCGAGTCGATCTTCAAGCAGATGGAGGGCTTTGGCGAGTACGGCTTTCCGGAAAGCCATGCCGCCAGCTTTGCCTTGCTGGCCTATGCCAGCGCCTGGCTCAAATGCCACGAGCCGGCTTGTTTTCTGGCGGCCTTGCTGAACTCGCAGCCCATGGGCTTTTACGGCCCATCGCAGCTGGTGCAGGACGCGCGCCGCCATGGGGTGGAGGTGCGCCCGGTGGATGTGCTGCACAGCGATTGGCTCAGCACCCTGGAGCCGCCGGGCTGGGCCGGCGCGCACCAGCCCGCGGTGCGCCTGGGCTTGCAGCAGGTCAAGGGCCTGGGCGAGGCTCAGGCCCGGCGGCTGGTGCAATTGCGCCGCAGCGGCCAGCCGCTGAGCGTGGAGCGCCTGGCCCGCGAGGCCGGGCTGGATGCAGTCGATCTGGCCGCGCTGGCGGCGGCCAATGCCCTGGCGGGCCTGGCCGGGCACCGCCGCCAGCAGGTGTGGCAGAGCGCCGCGCTGCACCGCGCGCCCCGCCTGCTGCAGCACGCGCCGGTGCATGAGGCCCCGTTGGCCCTGCCCACGGCCAGCGAGGCCGAAGCCCTGGGTTGGGATTACCAGGCCACCGGCCTGAGCCTGGGTCGGCACCCGCTGGCCTTGCTGCGCGCCGAGCTGGCGCGGCGCCACATCTTCAGTGCCGAGCAATTGCAGGCGGTGCCAGGGCGCCGCCGTGTGCAGGCCTGCGGCCTGGTCACGGTGCGCCAGCGCCCGGGCACAGCCAAGGGCACGGTGTTCGTCACGCTCGAAGACGAGACCGGCGTGGTCAATGTGATTGTGTGGGCCCCCGTGGTGGCCGAGCAGCGCGAGGCTTTGCTGGGCTCGCGCCTGATGGCGGTGGACGGGCTGTGGCAGCGCGAGGGCGAGGTCTGCCACCTGGTGGCGCGCCGCCTGCACAACCTCAATGCGCTGCTGGACCAGACCCTGGGCGCGCTGAGCCCGCGCAGCCGCGATTTTCATTGATCGGGCTGGATCGGTGGCTGGCGGCCGGGCGACGCTCTCGCCGTTGGATGGCTGGGCCCATCCAGGTACCCAGGCTCAGCAAGCCCAGACCACCTGCCAGCCCCAGCAAACCCCAGGGCGTCAGCAGCGGGATGCTGTTCAAGGTCGAAGGCCTGTTCTCCGCGGGCGGTGCTGGTGGCGGTGGAGGTGGCGGTTCCGGGGGCTGCTCGGGCTCATCCCCTGGCGATGCCCCCAGGATGCTGATGTCCAGCGGGATGGGATCGGGTGCGTCGCCAGCCACCAGCGTGCTGCCCGGGCTCCACCCGCCGGTGTCGGGCAGACTCAAGGTGTACCCCTCTTGCAGCACAGCCCCCGTGATCCGCTGCGCCAGGACTTCGCAGCGCTCCCCGTCTTGCAGCAGCGCACTTGGACCGATTTGAGGGGCCTGCAGGCGCAACGTTTGTTCGCCGGAGTGACTGCAACGCAAGCTCAACTCGATTTGGGGATGGATCTGGATGGCCCGGGTGTTGCCCAGGTAACGCGGCAGCACCCGCAGTGTGGCGTTGATCACCGGTCGGATCGGCAGCAGCAATTCGACCGGGTTGGTGTCGGGGGTGATCACTCTGGGGTTGTCACCCACCCACTGCCCGGCTTGGGGCGGCAGCAATTGCCAGCCTCGCGGCAGTTGGGCTGGGCGCTCCAGGCTGGCCACGAGCAGGCAGGACTCGTCGGTCTGCAAGCCCTCGATCCAGCCGGCCGTGGGCGGCGTGATGCGCACCGACTGTGTGCCCGAGCGCTCGCACTGGCTCTCGATCTGAAGCTGGGGGGCTTGCGTGATTCGAGTCGCATCGCCGTCGTAGCGCACCAGGATGTTCAGGGCGGCTTGCATCGGGCCGGGCGGCGGATTGTCGGGCGGGGCTTCTGGTGGGGGCTCGGGGGGCGGCTCGGGTGGCGGGTTGCCCGAGCCTGGGTCGGTTGTTGGCTTGCCGTCAGCCGGCGGGTCGGGCAACTCGCCCAGGAAGTCGTAGTTGTGAAACTCGCTGCCCTGGCTGTCCTGGGTCAGATCGCCCGCCACCAGCACCCGTCCGTTCAGCCCGGGCAAGGCGTTGTACAGCGCCCCTTGGGCCACCAGCACACTGCCTTGCCATTGGGCCCCGCCACCGAGCTTCACCTGGCTGGCCTGGGGAAAATTCCACAGCATGCGACGGGTGAGTTCGGTGTTGAACTGAAAGCCGCCGTGGCCGGCGGGGTCGGTCATGTCGTAGTACTGCAGGTTGACGGTGGCGCTGCCCAGGTGGTTGATCAGCACGGTGGCGCCCGGCGGGATGTCTTTCAGGCGCAGGCCGCCGCTGGGCAGGTCGGCACTGAGGCTGAACACCTGCAGGGCGGACTGTCCGTCGCCCTGGAGCACCATCGGGTGCTGCCCACGAACGGTGCCGGTGGGCGGCAGGGTGGCCCAGTAGGCACTGCGCTGGGCCAGGCTGTTGAAGTCGACCGGGGGCGAAGGCGGGCGGGTCTGATACAGCACCCCACCGCGGGCCTGCACCTGACCTGCGCCCACCCGAGACCCACCAATGATGGCCGTGGAGCGCAGATTGGGCTGACCCACTGCCAAGACAGCATTGGGGTCCACGGGCTGGATCTGCCCGACCACCACCAGGTGTGGGGGGCTGCTGGCCTGATCCGCGTCTGGCGGCACCACGCAAGCGCCGGCCCCCACTTGCACCAGGTTGTAGTAGCCCCGGGTGCGCAGCACCAGGTCGCCCCCCACGAACACCCGGCCCTCGGCCTCACTGCCCTGCAGCACATGGAAGTGGCCGCCGACCACGAGCGAGTAGGCCTCGTCACGACCTTCCGCCCCCAGCTTGCGGCAGGCCGCAGGCGGCCTGTAGCGGCTGGGGCAGTCGGGGCCCAGGCAAGGGCCGGTTTCGGCACCCAGGCCGCTGCCGGCGTAGGTGGGGGCGGAGAGCAGGGCGCTCAGGCTGAGCAAGACCCGGAAGCCTGGGTGGGAAAGGGCAGCAGTCATGGTGGTGCAGCGATCAGTTGCACCATCTTCCGTCGCTGAGGCGAACAGCTTTTGTAGCAAATGAGCGGGCTATTTGCCGTGACGTAAGGCTTGTGAGCAGGTGCTTTGAACCGGACCGACCTGCTCTGCTGCGCCCAGCAAAAAGCCCCTGGCCGCAAGGCGCAGGGGCTGGGTGGATCAGGGAGCGCCGCAGGGGCGCCGGTCGATCAGGGGGCGTGGATCACAGCGAGTCGATGAAGCTGCGCAGCTTGTCGCTGCGGCTCGGGTGCTTGAGCTTGCGCAGGGCCTTGGCTTCGATCTGGCGGATGCGTTCGCGGGTCACGTCGAACTGCTTGCCCACTTCTTCCAGGGTGTGGTCGGTCGACATTTCGATGCCGAAGCGCATGCGCAGCACCTTGGCTTCGCGCGGGGTCAGGCCATCGAGGATGTCCTTCACCACATCGCGCAGGCCGGCCTGCATGGCGGCATCGATGGGCGCGGTGTTGGAGCCGTCCTCGATGAAGTCGCCCAGGTGGCTGTCGTCATCGTCGCCGATCGGTGTTTCCATGGAGATCGGCTCTTTGGCGATCTTCATGATCTTGCGGATCTTGTCCTCGGGGATCTCCATCTTGGCGGCCAGGATGGAGGCATCGGGCTCAAAACCAAACTCTTGCAAGTGCTGGCGGCTGATGCGGTTCATCTTGTTGATGGTCTCGATCATGTGCACCGGGATGCGGATGGTGCGGGCCTGGTCCGCGATCGAGCGCGTGATGGCCTGACGGATCCACCAGGTGGCGTAGGTCGAGAACTTGTAGCCGCGGCGGTATTCGAACTTGTCGACCGCCTTCATCAGACCGATGTTGCCTTCCTGGATCAGATCCAGGAACTGCAGACCGCGGTTGGTGTACTTCTTTGCAATCGAGATCACCAGACGCAGGTTGGCCTCGATCATTTCCTTCTTGGCATCGCGCGAGGCGGCTTCGCCTTCGTTCATGCGCTTGTTGATGTCCTTCAGCTCGGTCAGCGGCACCACCACGCGCGATTGCAGGTCCATCAGCTTTTGCTGCAGTTCCTGGATCGGAGGGATGTTGCGGGCCATCACCACCGACCAGGGCTTGCCAGCGGCAGCTTGCTTCTCGACCCATTTCAGGTTCAGCAGGTTGGGTGGGAAGTCCTTGATGAAGGTTTCCTGCGGCATGCCGCACTTGTCGACGATGATGCGGCGCAGCTCGCGTTCTTTCTTGCGCACGTCATCGACCTGGGCTCGCACCAGATCGCACAGCTTCTCGATGGTCTTGGCGGTGAAGCGGATCGTCATGAGCTCGGCAGACAGTTGCTGCTGGGTCTTCATGTAGACGGCGCCGCCGTAGCCTTCCTTGTCATAGATCTTGTGCATCTTCTCGAACAGCTCGCGCAGCTTGTCGAAACGCGACAGGGCTTCACGCTTGAGTTCTTCGAGTTTCTTGGTCAGGGCCTTGGAGCCGCCCTTGCCGTCGTCGTCGTCGGCTTCGTCGAATTCGTCGAAGTCTTCTTCGGCCACGTAGTCGTCGGCTTCGTTGGCGTTGGAGAAGCCGTCAACGATGGTCGAGATGACGATCTTGCCTTCGCGGATCTCCTCGCCCATGCTGAGGATTTCGGCAATGGTGGCGGGCGAAGCCGAGATGGCTTCCATCATGGCCATCAGGCCGCCTTCGATGCGCTTGGCGATTTCGATTTCGCCTTCGCGGGTCAGCAGCTCGACCGTGCCCATTTCGCGCATGTACATGCGCACCGGGTCGGTCGTGCGGCCGAATTCGGAGTCCACGGTGGACAGCGCAGCTTCGGCTTCTTCTTCGGCTTCCTCGACCGTGGCAGCGGTCGGGGTCACGTTGTTCTGGAACAGGGTTTCGGCGTCGGGCGTCTGCTCGTACACCGCCACACCCATGTCGTTCAACATGGTGACCACGACTTCCATGGTCTCGGCATCGACCAGCTTGTCGGGCAAGTGGTCGGAGATTTCAACCTGGGTCAGGTAGCCGCGGGTCTTGCCCAGGGTGATCAGGGTCTTCAGGCGCGAGCGGCGCTTGGCCATGTCTTCTTCGGACAGGACGGTTTCGTCCAGGCCGAATTCCTTCATCAGCGCGCGTTCCTTGGCCTTGCTGATCTTCATGCGCAGCGGCTTGACCTTTTCGGTCGTGGCCGCGGCGGGGGTGGCTTCGACCTCACCTTCGAGGTCGGCTTCGATGTCGGACAGGTCCAGGTCGTCGTCGCTGGATTCCTTGACCGCATCGGCCTTGGGCTTGCGGCCACGCTTGGCGCCGGTTTTGGGGGCGGCGTCCTTGTCGGCGGCAGCCTTGGGCGGGCGGCCCGGCTTTTTCTTGACCGGAGCGTCTTCGCCAGCGGCCGCGGTGGCCTTGGAGGTCTTCTTCAGTTCGTCGGAGGTGGCTTCAGCCTTGGGTTTCGATGCGGGCACTGTGGTGGCTTTCTTGGCAGACGGGGTCGCCGCCTTGGCACTGGCAGCCGTCTTGGCTGCCGAGGACTTGGCGGTGGCTTTCGGAGCAACCTGGGCCGGGGCGGTGGACTCGGACTTGACGGGCTTCGCGGACTTTTGAGCGGGCATGGACAACCTCAGGATCAAACAGGAACACAAAGAAACGAGCAAGCGCCACATATCCCGGCGCGGGTGGCACGGCAAAGGGTGGTTTGGCGCAATTTCTTGCAGCTTGTTGCAGCCCTTTGCAGTTGAGAAGCAGGCAGCCGGGCAGGGCCTGGCCACGCAGTTCTCAGGGGCAAGATGTCTGGGCGAACATTTGGTGTGCAGTCCTTGCGGATGGTGGGCGCGTGCCCCGTCTAGGGGTGTGGTGCGGGCCCGGGCCGGAGGTGCTGCTGTCGCTCTTGCCGATGCAAACCTTACATTATACCGATGTGGCCGCTTTTCAAGGGCCGGGTACCAGAAGAAGGTTTTATTGGATCGCCACGCGCTGCAGATTCAGCTCCAGTTCGGTGCGGCGCTTGAACAGGGCGCGGTAGCGCTCCAGGGCGGCCGGGTCGTGCCGCACCGCCTCGATGGCTTGTTTTTCCTGCAGCTTGAGCTGTTCGACCAGCATGCGGTTGAGCACGCCGCGCAGTTCGGCCCGCAATTCCTTGATTTCGCCCTCGGTCTGGGCGTGCGAGCCGGTCATGAGCTTCACCGCCAGGGCCTCGAAGGCCTGCCCGCGCAGGCTCTCGCGCAGCACCGCCCAGGGCACGGCCCCGTGTTCGTGGAATTGGCTTTCCAGCCAGACGAACAGGGCGCCGTGCGGTGCCGGCAGCTGGCACAGCATGTCGTGGTCATCGTGGCTGAGGCTTTCCAGGGCGCTCATGTGCGACAGCAGCAGGCGGGCCGCATGGTCGGGGCGCGTCACGGGCGGGGTGCGCGGGCCGTCGTCGTTCTCTTCGGGCTTGGCGTTCCATTTGCCGCCTTTCCAGCCGTCGCGCGAGCCTTTGAAGCCGTCCTTGCCGCCCTTGAAGCTGCCCTTTTCGAAGCGCTTGCCCGGGCCGGCCGAGGGGTGGCCAGAGCCAGCGCCGCTGGCGTCGGGCCAGGCGCCCTGGCCGCCATCGCCATGCCAGTGGGGGGCGTCATCCGAGGCGGCATGGCGCTGGCCTTGGCGGGGCGGGGCGCCGGCATCGGGGTTGCCCTGCCAGAGGGCCGCCAGGTCGGCGGTGGGCAACTGGGTCAGTTCGGCCAACTCGCCCAGCAGCTGGCGCTTGAGCACGCCCTCGGGCAAGGCGCTCCACAGCGGGCGGGCATTGGCCGCCATGTGGGCGCGGCCTTCGGCCGTGCCCAGGTCGCATTGCTCGCGGGCGGCCTCGATCAGGAAGCGGCTCAGCGGCAGGGCGTCGCCCACGTGACGTGAAAAGGCGTCGGGGCCGTATTCGCGGATGAAGCTGTCGGGGTCGTGTTCGGCCGGCAGGAACAGGAACTTCACGCTGCGTGTGTCGGTGGCGTAGGGGATGGCGCCATCCAGCGCCTTGCGGGCGGCGCGCCGGCCGGCGGCATCGCCGTCGAAGCTGAACACCACCGAGTCGGTGAAGCGGAACAGCTTGTGCACATGGTCGGTGGTACAGGCCGTGCCCAGCGTGGCCACGGCGTTCGGAAAGCCCAGCTGGGCCAGGGCCACCACGTCCATGTAGCCTTCGGTGACCAGGGCATAGCCCTGCTCGCGCAGTGCCGTGCGGGCCTCGTACAGGCCATACAGCTCGCGTCCCTTGCTGAACACCGGGGTTTCGGGTGAGTTCAGGTACTTGGGCTTTTCGTCGCCCAGCACGCGCCCGCCAAAGCCGATGCATTCCCCCTTCACGTTGCGGATGGGGAACATGATGCGGTCGCGGAAGCGGTCGTAGCGCCGGCCGTCTTCGTCGCTCACGATCACCAGGCCACATTCGGCCAGCAAAGGGCTGTCGTATTCGGCAAACACGCTGGCCAGGCTGCGCCAGCCCTCCGGGGCATAGCCCAGGCCGAAGCGCTTGGCCACCTCACCCGACAGGCCCCGGCCTTTGAGGTAGTTGACCGCGCGGGGCGACACCTTGAGCTGTTTGCGGTAGGCGTCGCCGGCTTTTTCAAGCACTTCGCTCAGGCTGAGCTGCTTTTGCCGTTGCTCGGCGGCGCGGGCCTTGTCGTGCGGGGAGACGTCGTCATCGGGCACCTGCAGGCCGTATTGCTGGGCCAGGTCTTCCACGGCCTCGCGAAAGCCCATGCCCGCGTGCTCCATCAGAAAGCCGATGGCATTGCCGTTCTTGCCGCAGCCGAAGCAATGGAAGAACTGCTTGGACGGGCTGACCGAGAAGGAGGGCGATTTCTCGCCATGGAAGGGGCACAGGCCCATGAAGTTGGCCCCGGCCTTCTTCAAGGGCACGTAGCGGCCCACGATGTCCACCACATCGGTGCGGGCAAGAAGTTCCTGGATGAAAGACTGTGGAATCGTCACCCGCCTATTGTCCCCTTAAACTGTCAGCTGGACGGAACACCTAATATGACAAGCGGCATGCGACCCTCGGCTGGACGGCGCGCCTTCTGGCGGGCGGGACTGGCGCAGACTGTCGTCTGGGCCAGCACGGGCGCTTGCGCCCTGGGCACGGATGGGGGTGGGGTTGCTGACGCCAGTCGCGTCTTGCGGGTGCTGGCCTGGCCCGGCTATGCCGATGCTGACATCGTCAAAGCATTTGAGCGTCGTTTCGAGGTTCGTGTCGAGCTCACCATCGTGGGCTCCGATGAAGTGCTGCGCGAGCGACTGGCCCGGCGCGATCCTGACACCGGCGGGCCTCCGTTTGACGTGGTGGCGGCCAACACGGTTGAATTGCAGCGACTGCGCGGCTTGAATCAGTTGTCGCCTCTGCCGTTGGCCTGGATTCCCCAGGCGGCCGCCCAACTGCCCCGGTTTCTGAAGCGGGACGCGATTCCGGGCTTGACACAGGGCTCTCAGCTGTTCGGCATGCCTTTCACGTACGCCGAGATGGGCCTGATCTTCGACCGTCGCCAGATGACCCGGCCGCCTGACTCTATCCAGGCTTTGTGGGATGAGCGCTGGCGTGGCAAGGTGCTGGCTTTTGATACCAGCGCGCACAGTTTCTCCATTGCTGCCCAGTCGTCCGGTTTGTCTCCGTTTCGCATCCCTCCCAGCCAGTTTGGCCCTTTGGCCCGGCATTTGGTGGCTTTGCGCCGCAATGTGCGTGCCTTTTACACCCAGCCAGACGAGTCGGCCGACCTGTTCCGGCGCCACCAAGTCGCCCTGATGTTTGCCAACTACGGTCGCCAGCAGCTCAAGCTGTTGCGTGATCAGGGGCTGGATGTGGGCTACGCTTTGCCGCGCGAAGGCGCCCTGGCCTGGCTGGACTGCTGGGCCATCACCCGCCAAGCCCGCAGCCTGACCTTGGCTGCGCGCTGGATCGACACCATGCTGTCGCCCGAGGTCAGCCGGACCTTCAGCTTTCGCCAGGGCCTGGCCAATACCCTGGAGGAGCCCGCCGAAGTGAACTCCGGCGCCTCTCTGCTGTGGTTGGAACCGGTCGAGGATGAGGCGCGCCGCGCTGCGCTGTGGCAGCGCATCCGGGATGGCGAGCGGCCTGAGAGGTTGATGGTATGAAGCCCGGTGGCATTGCCCTGCGGCTGAGCCTGTTGCTGGTGGCCTTCAGTGCATTTGCCGCCGGTCTGGCCAGCCATTACACCTTTGTGAGCAGCCGCGCCATGATGACCGAGCGCGCTGAGCGCTACCTGCTGAGCACCACCGAGGTGCTGGCCCGCCACCTGCATTCCAGCCTGCAAAGTGTCTCGCGAGATGCCCTGGGGCTGGCCGCTCATGCCGCAGCACGGGCCTTGCTGGAAGATGGGCGGATGGCTCCTGGGCACTCACAGCAGGCCGATCGTGAAGCCATGGCGCAAGCCTTCGAGGCCCTGCTGGCTGCCCATCCGGGTTATCTGCAACTGCGGCTGATCACCGCACGGGAACATGGTCTGGAGCGGGTGCGGGTCCTGCGTGAGGGTGAGTTTCTGCAGCGCGTCCCTGAGCGTGACATGCGGGAGAAGGGGCATTTCCCCTATGTTTTCGAGGCCCTGGCCCAGCCGGCCGGGCAGGTTTACCTGTCGGAGTTTGCTGTCAACCACGACGAGGCTCCGGGGGCCAACGACATGCCCTCATTCACCGTATCGGCACCCGTGGTATCTCAGGGGCGCACCTTGGGTGTGGTGGCGTTGCAGGTGGCGGCGCGGCCTTTTCTGCAGGATGTGATGTCCAATCTGCCGGGCGGCTTTCAGCTCTACATGAGCAACCGCTGGGGGGATTGGCTGATGCACCCGGACGCCAGCCAGACCTTCGGCTTTGATCGTGGGCAGCGCATATTCATCCAGGACACCTTTCCTGAGGCGCAGGGCTTGATCAGTGGGCGGGTTCAGTCGCTGGTCACTCGGGCCAGCGATGCCTATGGAGAGCCCCTGGCGGCTGCTTTTGTGCGTTTGCCGGTCGGTGCCGAGGTGGAGCAGCGCTTCCTGGTGCTCGGCCTGGCCCAGACGCTCAGCGTGATCGAAGGTGATGCGCCGGTTCTGGGCCGCAGCATTGTCCAGGTGTTGCTGCTGGTGTGTCTGGCGGCCCTGTTGATGGCGGTGCTGGTGTCGCGTGTGGTCACGGAGCCCCTGAAGGCGATGGTTGCGGCCACCCGCAGCATGGGCAAGGGGCAGCGGGTGATGGGTTTGCCTGTTGAGCGCCAAGATGAGATCGGTGAGCTGGCGCGCGGCTTCCAGCACATGGAGGAGCAGGTCTGGCTGCAGATGGCGCAGCTGCGCAGTCGCCACAATGCCATGGATCATCTGGCCCACCACGATCCGCTGACCAGCCTGCCCAACCGCCGCATGGTGGAAGCTCGACTGGCCGAGGCGCTGGACCGGGCCGACCGTTCGGGCCTGGTCTGCGCGGTACTTTTCGTGGACCTGGACCATTTCAAGAACATCAATGACGGCTTGGGCCATGAGGTGGGTGACGCCGTGCTGCGTGCCGTCGCCCAGCGCTTGAGCGACGACCTGCGCGCCGGCGACCTGGTGGGGCGCATGGGCGGCGATGAATTTGTGGTGGTGTGCGAAGGACTGCACGGCGAAGCGGATGCCGATCCGATCGCAGCCAAGCTGCAGGCGCAGTTTCAGCAGCCCGTGCTGCACCAGGGCTTACCGATCCAGGTGCGTGCCAGTGTGGGCATCAGCCTGTACCCGCGTGACGGGCATGATGTGCGCAGCCTGCTGGCCGACGCCGATGCGGCCATGTACCGAGCGAAGCAAAGCGGGCGCCTCAGTCGGCCGGCTGCCTGAGTGTTTCAGCATGTTCCGGGTTGAAACGCCCGCGTAAGGCTGCCGTCACACAATGAAAGTCGTGCAGTCCGCTCTGCTTTCTTTCGCACTTCAGGAGACCTCATGACAGCCCTCTATGACCAGGATCTGCCCCGCACCGAAGCCAACTACGCCAGCCTCACGCCCCTGAGCTTCATCGAGCGCACGGCCCAGGTCTACCCGGATCGCCTGGCCATCGTGCACGGGCGTGGTGAGCAGGTGCTGCGCCGCACCTGGGCCCAGACCTATGCACGCTGCCGCCAACTGGCCAGCGCCCTGAGCCGCGCCGGCATCGGCAAGAACGACACGGTGGCCGTGATGCTGCCCAACACCCCGCCCATGGTCGAGGCCCACTTTGGCGTGCCCATGGCTGGGGCGGTGCTCAACTCGCTCAACACCCGGCTTGACCCCGAGACCATCGCCTTCATGCTCGACCATGGCGAGGCCAAGGCCCTGATCGTCGACCCCGAGTTTGCCCCGGTGGCGCAAAAGGCCCTGGCCCTGCGCCAGGCCCAGACCCCGCTGCTGCTGATCGATGTGGAAGATGCGGTGTATGGCGCCGCGCCGCTGCGGCTGGGGCAAACCACCTATGACGAGTTCCTGGCCAGCGGCGACCCCGAGTTCGCCTGGCAGCTGCCTGCCGACGAGTGGGACGCGATTGCCCTGAACTACACCAGCGGCACCACCGGCAACCCCAAGGGCGTGGTCTACCACCACCGCGGTGCGGCGGTGAACGCCATCTCCAATGTGCTGGAGTGGGACATGCCCAAGTTCTCGGTCTACCTCTGGACCCTGCCCATGTTCCATTGCAACGGCTGGTGTTTTCCGTGGACGGTGGCTGCACGGGCCGGTGTCAACGTGTGCCTGCGCCGGGTCGATCCCGAGGCGATCTTTGCCATGATGCGCGAGCACGGCGTCACCCATTACTGCGGGGCGCCCATCGTGCACGGCCTGCTGGTCAACGCGCCGGCCGCGCTGAAGGCCGGTGTGCCTGCCGGCATCCGGGCCATGGTGGCGGGCGCGGCGCCACCGGCTTCGATGATCGAAGGCATGGAGCAGATGGGTTTTGACCTGACCCATGTCTATGGCCTGACCGAGGTGTATGGCCCGGCCACCGTGTGCGCCAAGCATGAAGCCTGGGATGCGCTGGACATCGGCGAGCGCGCCCGCCTGAATGCCCGCCAGGGCGTGCGCTACCACCTGGAGCGTGATGTGCGCGTGCTCGACCCCGAGACCCTGCAGCCCGTGCCCCAGGACGGCGAAACCATGGGCGAGATCATGTTCCGCGGCAACATCGCCATGAAGGGCTACCTGAAGAACCCCAAGGCCACGCAGGAGGCCTTTGCCGGCGGCTGGTTCCACAGCGGGGACCTGGCGGTGCAATACCCCGATGGCTACATCAAGATCAAGGACCGCAGCAAGGACATCATCATCTCGGGCGGTGAGAACATCTCTTCGATCGAGGTCGAAGATGTGCTGTACCGCCACCCTGATGTGCTGGCCGCTGCGGTGGTGGCCAAGCCCGATGCGCGCTGGGGCGAAACCCCTTGTGCCTTTGTCGAGCTGAAGGTGGGTGCCGAAACCACGCCCGAAGACATCGTGGCGCACTGCAAGAAGCACCTGGCCGGCTTCAAGGTGCCCCGCGCGGTGGTGTTCGGTGAACTGCCCAAGACCAGCACCGGCAAGATCCAGAAGTTCGAGTTGCGCAAGCAGGCGGGCTCGGCCGGCGCGATCGACGTTTGAGTCTGTTGCGCAGGGGCTAGACCGTGTCGGGCTGAGGCCCGGCGCGGCCGTCCTCCACCACAAAGCGGGCCAGGGGCCGCACGGGGCTGTCGGCCCGGCCTGGGTCGTCCACCGCCATCAGCGTGGTCTGCCAGCGCTGCGGGCTCAGTTCCACCCAGGCGTAGCCGCGTTGGTCGGGCCGGGCCAGCAGGATGTGCGGGTTGTCACGCTGCAAGGCCGCGGCGCGCTCCAGCGTGGCGCCCGAGTGCGAGCTGATCGAGGTGCCGCAGAACTCGCTGGCCAGCACGGCGGAGTCGGGCCGGTCGGGGTCGGCCTGCACGCGGCACACATAGTTCTGGTGCACATCGCCACCGATCAGCACGGTGTTGCGCGGGGGCGTGGCCTGCAGATCGGCCAGCAGACGCCTGCGGGCCGCGGGGTAGCCGTCCCAGGGGTCGGTGGGCGTGGGTTCATCGGCCCGTGCGGCGGCGCTGGCGCCGCCATAGTGGCGCGGCGAGAACAAGGTCTGCTGGGCGATCACGCTCCAGCGCGGCCCTTGCGGGCTGGCATCCTGCGCCAGGCCCTGGGCCAGCCATTGCTCTTGGGCGGGGCCCAGCAGGCTGCGTGCCGGGTCAGTCAGCTCGGCACAGCGGCCGGCGCGCACGGTGCCGGCGCCGCTGCTGCCGGCTTCACGGCAGGCTTGCACGGCACGGTACTGGCGGTCGTCCAGCAGGTGAAAGCGCGCCAGGCGCCCAAAGTCGCTGCGTTGGTAGATGCGCAAGGCATCCGGTCGGGCCAGGCCTTGCAGGCCATGCAGCAGCACCGAGGCGCGCAAGGGCTGGTTTTCATAGAAGGCCTGGTAGGCGGCGCTGCGCTGGCGCAGGAAGTCGGCGCCGCTGCTCTCGCGCCCCCGCTCGCCGGCGTAGTCGTTCTCGACCTCGTGGTCGTCCCAGGTCAGCAGCCAGGGGTAGGCCGCGTGGGCCGCCTGCAGGGCCGGGTCGCTTTTGTGCAGGGCATAGCGGTCGCGGTAGTCGGCCAGCGTCTGGGCCCGGCGCAGGGTGTGCACCCTGTGGATCGGGGTCTTGGCCTGGGGCGTGGGGCCGCCCGGGGGCGAAGCGTATTCGTAGATGTAGTCGCCCAGAAACAGCACCAGGTCGGGGTTGCGGGTCGCCACGTCACGCCAGGCCGCATAGAAGCCGTGCTCCCAGCGCTGGCAGGAGGCAAAGGCCAGCCTCAGCCGCGGCGCCAGGGCCTCGGGGGCGGGCAAGGTGCGCGTGCGGCCCACCGGGCTGACGGCATCGCCCACCATGAAGCGGTAGTGGACCCAGCGCTCGGCCTGCAGGCCACTGACCTCGACATGCACGCTGTGACCCAGTTCGGCCTGGGCAGTCACCTGGCCGCGTTGCAGCACCCGGGCAAATTGCGCGTCCTCGGCCAACTCCCAGGACACCGTGGCGTTGGCCGGGCCGAGGCCGTCGGTGCACAGCCGGGTCCAGAGCACCACGCTGTTGTGGCTGGGCGAGCCGCTGGCCACACCCAGACCAAACGGGTCGGCCGCCAGCCCGGCAGGGTTGCTGCGCTGGGCCCAGGCCCGCCAGGGCTGAGCTGCCGTGCCCAGCAGCAGGGCTTGCAGCCACTCACGCCGGAGCAGCTCAGGCGGCAACCACACGGTTCTTCCCGGAGCGCTTGGCCAGGTACATGGCCTGGTCGGCACGCTTGATGGCTTCGGTGGTTTCCTCTTCGGCCCCCACCTGGGCCACGCCCGCGCTGAAGGTGATCAGCACCTTTTCGTTGTCTTTCAGGAAGAACTGCTTGGTCAGCTCGCGCTGCAGGCGCTTCATGACCTCGACCCCCTTGGCCTGATCGGTGTCGGGCAGCACCACCAGGAATTCTTCCCCGCCATAGCGGGCCAGGCTGTCTTGCGGGCGCATGGTGGTGCGGGCCACCTGGGCCAGGTGCACCAGCGCGGCATCGCCCGTGTCGTGGCCCAGGCTGTCGTTGAGGCGCTTAAAGTTGTCCAGATCCAGCAGCGACACGCACATGGCCGTGCCCTGGCGGCGCGCGCGGGCGATTTCGCGCTGCAGGGCCTCGTCCAGGCCCTTGCGGTTGAGCGCGCCGGTCAGCGGGTCGTGGCGCGCCTGCGAGCTGGCGCGGTCGAGCTCTTCTTGCAGCTTGCGCAGGGCCTCGTCGGCCAACTGGGTGCGTTCACGCATCTCGCGCAGTTCGTCGCGCATGTGCAAGGTGTCGATGGACATGGCCCGTGTGGCCTGGATGGCTTCTTGCAGCACGGGGGCGATGTCGACCAGGGTCTGGGCCGATTCCAGCTGGCGCGAGCAGTTTTCGATCGTGCCCTGGTAAGCGCTGCTGTGTTCGGTCATGCGGCCCAGGCGCTCAATGAAGGCAGCAAGCATCTGCTTCATCTGCTCCTGAGCTTCCTGGGTGCGGGCCTTGGCCTCGCTTTGCTTGAAGATCACGTCTTTCAGGCGGGCCTGCACGTCATCGAGGCGCCTGAGCGTGAGCGGCGGGGTGGTGGCGCTGACCAGCGCATCGATCTGGCCCTTGACCCAGCGGTCTTCCACCGTCAGCTCGCCGATGTTCACGAACAGCAGGTGCAGCAGCTCCAGCAGCGAGCTTTTGATGGCCATCTGGTCTTCGGCGGCGAAGGACACCTTGAAGCTCAGGTTGCCCAGCATCAGTTTGAGGGTGGCCACATCGGCTGCCGGCTGGCGGGCGAAGTTCAGCAGTTGCTCGGCCTGCTCCTTCAGGCGCGGGTCGTCCTGGCCCAGCATGGGCAGGGTGTTTTCGATCAGGCGCGCGATCTGTTCGCGCAGCTCGGCCATCAATTCGTCTGTGACGGCGGGTTTGTCAGGCAGGTGGGCTGGCGTGCTCACCAGAGGCTGGGTGGCCAGGCCCACCAGGGCCGCCTGCAGACCCACCCAGTTGCGGTTCTGGATGGCCTGGTCCAACTGGCCCAGCAGGCGTTGTTGGGCCGGCGTCTGGCCCGGCATCACCCGGGCGATGCTGCGCAACTGCTCTTCGGGAAAGTTCGGCACATGCCGGGTGCCAGCCACCTCGTGGTAGAGCGCCTGGTAGTTCTCGGGCGAGGGCAGCAGCTTGCGCACGGAAAGCAGCTTGAGCGTTTCCTTGGCAATCTCGTAGGGCGATCGTTCAGCCATGGATGAGGGTCAGGAGGAGGAGTGCACGCCGGGCACTGACAAAGGCGTCAAAGGGCAAAGCATAACCCTGTCAGTACTGAAAAATCATGACGAAGATGAATAAGAAGCGTTGCCTGACGGCGTGGGCAATTCACGTCTGGCCAGTCCATCGGCGGCCAGCTCGGCCAGTGCGGTCGGGGTGAGCGAGTCGACGCTGAGCAACTCGCGCTGGGGCCAATGCCGAAAGTGCAGGGCCTGCGAACGGGCGTACTGCGGGTCGTAATGCAGCGTCACCAGGCTTTCGAACAGGGGCGCCAGTTGGCCTTGGCGGGCCCAGGCCTGCCACTGGTTCAGCACTTCATGGCCGTGCAAGGTGCGCAGAGGCTCCAACTGCTGCGCCAGTTGTTCGGGGGCATCGCCCAGATAGGCGTAGTCTCGCAGCAGAAAATCCAGGCGCTCAGCCAGAGGGGCTTGAAGCTCCAGGCAGGGCGCGCTGCGCATGCGGTCCACCAGGGCCTGGGGCAGGGCCATGCGTCCGATCTTGCGGCTCTCGGCCTCGACCCAGACGGGCCGGCTCAGGTCAAAGCGTCTGATCGCCGTGTACAGGGCCGTCTCGAAGGCTTTCTGCGAGGGCTGCGCCTGGCCCGGCACGGCCCCCAGCAAAGAGCCCTTGTGGCAGGCCAGGCCCTCCAGGTCAAGCACCTGGGCACCCTGCTCGGCCAGGGCGTGCAGCAGTCGCGTCTTGGCACTGCCGGTGGGGCCGCACAGCACCTGCAGCCGCAATCGGGGCGCCAGCTCGGCCAGGCTGGCCACCACCTGCTGGCGAAAACGCTTGTAGCCCCCGGCCAGTTGCTGGGCATCCCAGCCGACCAGGCGCCACCAGGCCACCATCGAGCCGCTGCGCAGGCCGCCACGCCAGCAGTACACCAACGGCTTCCAGTCGGCCGGCTGGTCGGCAAAGCGCTCCTTCAGGTGCCGTGCCAGATTGGCGGCCACCATGGCCCCACCCACGCGCCGGGCCTCAAAGGCGCTTTGCTGCTTGTAGATCGTGCCCACGATGCGACGCTCCTCGTCATCGAGCACCGGGCAATTGATGGCCCCCGGGATGTGGTCCAGTGCAAACTCGGAGGGCGAGCGGGCATCGATCACGACGTCAAATTGGTCAATTTCGCTGACCTGCACGGGGGCGCGGCGGCTCATGAGCGTCCCTGTCGCCAAAAAACGTGAAAATAAGACATGACTACTTCGACTCCTGCATTGACCCAGTTTTCCCACGGAGGCGGTTGCGGCTGCAAGATCGCCCCCGGCTTGCTGAGCGAGATTTTGTCACGCGCACCGCGTGGCCTGATGCCGCCCGAGCTGATGGTGGGGCTGGAGACCAGCGATGACGCTGCGGTGTACCGCCTCAACGAGCACCAGGCCCTGGTGGCCACCACCGATTTCTTCACCCCCATCGTCGACAACCCGCGCGATTTCGGGCGCATCGCGGCCACCAATGCGTTGTCTGACATCTACGCCATGGGCGGCACCCCCATTCTGGCCCTGGCCCTGGTGGGCATGCCGATCGCCAAGCTCTCCCCCGAAACCATCGGCGAGGTGCTGGCGGGGGGGGCCGAGATCTGTCGTGAGGCCGGCATCCCGGTGGCCGGGGGGCATTCGATTGACCTGCTGGAGCCCATTTATGGCCTGGTGGCCCTGGGTCTGGTGCACCCGGATCGCGTGCGGCGCAATGCCGACGCGCAGGCCGGTGATGTGCTGGTGCTGGGCAAGCCGCTGGGGGTGGGCATCTTGTCGGCCGCGCTCAAGAAGGGCCTGCTCGACGAGGCCGGTTATGCCGAGATGCTGGCCCACACCACGCGGCTGAACCGCGTGGGCAGCACCCTGGGCGGCCTGGCTGGTGTGCATGCCATGACCGACGTGACGGGTTTTGGCCTGGCCGGTCACTTGCTGGAGGTGTGCCGCGGCTCGGCCCTGCAGGCCGAAGTGCGTCTGGCCGACTTGCCCCTGATCGGGGCGGCCCAGCGCTTTGCCCGCGAAGGGGTGGTCACGGGTGCTTCGGCGCGCAACTGGGCCTCATATGGCGGTGATATCAGCTGGCCTGAAAGCGCTGAGGCCTGGCAGCAGGCCCTCGTGTCTGACCCGCAGACCAGTGGCGGCTTGCTGGTGAGCTGCTCCCCTGAGGCGGCAGACGCGGTACTTGGCGCCTTCCACGAGGCCGGTTTTGCCGAAGCTGCGGTGGTGGGCCGCATGCAGGCTTTGCCGGCAGACGCGCGTGCCGGGGTGCGTTTCGCGTGAGTGATCAGGTGTCCGAGGCGCTGGAGCCGCTGTCCGGCTCGATGGTGCTGGACGGCTTGCCGATGCAGCTCCAGTTCTGGTTGCTGCGCCTGTCGGCCTATGCCTTGCTGAACCTGGCCGACGATGCCGCCTTGCTGGCCCTGATGTTCTGTTGATGGGGCCGCAGGACCGGGCCGGCTCGTTTCAATGCCGAATGCCCTCGCCGCGCAGGACCAGCAGGGCGGTGCGGCACAGGATTCGCAAGTCCAGCACCAGGCAATGGGTGCGCAGGTACTCGGCGTCGTAGGCAGCCTTCTCCGCGTCGTCCAGATCGTCGCGCCCATGCACCTGGGCCCAGCCGGTGAGGCCCGGGGCCAGCGCATGGACCCCTGAGGTTTCACGCATGGCGTGCAGGGTCTGCTGGTTGCACAAGGCAGGGCGTGGGCCCACCAGGCTCATGTCACCGCGCACGATGCACCACAGCTGGGGCAGTTCGTCCAGGCTGGTGCGGCGCAGCCAACGGCCCAGCGGTGTCACATGGCTTTCAGGATCAGGCAGCAGGTGGGTCGCCACCGTGGGTGTGCCCACCCGCATGCTGCGGAACTTGGGCATCAGAAAGGGCTTGCCCTGGCGCCCGACCCGGAGTGACCAGTAAAGCGCCGGTCCGGGTGAATTGAGTCGCACCGCCAGCCCGATCAGCAACATGGGGACCCCCAACAGGATCAAGGCCAGGCTGGCCAGGGTGAAATCGAACAGTCGTTTACTCATCAGTGCAAGAAGTGCGTGGGCATGGGCGCCAAGCTTCAGAAGTGTGCCTGAGTCTTTACTTGCTTGACACAATGACGGGCACAAGTATCCCTGAACAGGGGTAATAAACCTTCATTCGGGCTGTTGTGTCGCGCGACTGGCGAGAATCGGAGTGCCTGATCGGCTCGGCGGCAGCCTTATTTGTTGGAGGCCAGCAGCAAACCGGCAGCCCCCATGAAGAACCCTCCTGTGGCCTTGTTCAGTCGCACAACCGCTCGCTGGCTGGTGATGAGCCGGCGCAATTGCAGACCGCCCGCGGCATAGACCAGACTGGCTACAAATTCTGCGGCCAGATAGGTGGGGCCCAGGACCGCGAACTGAGGAGCAGCCGGCTGGCTGGCATCAATGAATTGGGGAAAGATCGCGGCAAACAGAATGATGGCCTTGGGGTTGGTGATGCCCAGCAGGAATTCCTGTCGCATCAAGGCCCGCCAGGTGCGCGGCTTGGCCACGGCGGCGGATGGGGGTTGTCCGTCGGGTGCATCTTGTTGCGCCTGGGCCAGCCCACTGAATTCGCGGCTGCGCCAGGCTCGCCAGCCCAGGTAGAAGAGGTAGGCGGCTCCGACCCATTTGACGGTGCTGAAAGCGGCCTCCGAGGCCAGCAGCATGGCGCCCAGACCCACAGCCGATACCGTCAGGAATACCGAGAAAGCCAGCACCCGCCCGCAGGTGCCTACCAACGCCGGCACCACGCCTTGGCGGATGCCATTGTTCAGGGCACAGAAATTGTTCGGGCCGGGGGTCAAGGCGATGGCCACGGCCACCGGAAAAAAGAAAATAGCGTTCATGAAGCCATACTCCAGTGCCAAAGTATCACTGCAGCAGCATTCATGCCTGCACAGGCCCTGTCATGGCAGGGGCTTTGGCTTCCTCCTGTTTCTAACACGGCTTGCATGAACCCCGCCCGTTCCATTCAGATTCCAGTGATCGATTCCACGCGTTGCACAGGCTGTGGTTGGTGCGTGCCGACGTGTCATCTGCATCTTCTGAGTTTGCAGGCCCAGGGGTGGCGCAAGTTCTCCACCTTGCATGATGCTGACAGGTGCGTGGGTTGCCGCAAATGTGAGGTTCACTGCCCATTCGGGGCCATCACGATGGCCCCAGCAATGACGGGGGCCTGAGCCCGGGGAGGGGCTTTCAAAGCCCCACCGAACCCTGCCGCACGAGTTGCTTGGCCTGTTCCCGCCCAGCCAGCATGGCGTGCGGCATCGATTCGAAGATCACGTCGGATTCGTGCCGGATCGCGGTGGCGATGCCTTGCTCGTCGTCCAGATCGCTCAGGCGTTGGAAGACAGAGTGAACCTTCCACTGCCCGGGCAGCACCTCGCTGGCGTACACCTCGATGAGGTAGCCACCGTCTTCAAATGAAAAGTCTGCTGTCACGTTGTTGTTCTCCCCGAGCATCAGGCGAGTCTGACAAATAGGAGCCAGGCGCGCATCGCCCAATTTTGGTAAGCGGCGTCACGGATGTCTGGTCAATGGCTCGCGAACCGAACCTGTCGCTTTGGATAGGGGGCACCAGAAATTCTTCGGTTTGTCACGGTTGAGGCGTACTATGTTGCAACGCAGCAATCGTATGCGGCGGCGTGTCTGTTCGACACAGCTGATGTCGGTAAGGAGGTCTTTCATGAGCACAGTTTCATCCAACCCAGCGCTCAGGCATGAAAGCAGGCTGCGTTGCAGCCGCTGTCATGAGCCACTGTTCCGCGTGGCGCGCGACTTGTGGATGCGGCTTCTTCCGGGGAGCCGGCACATGGAATGCCATGGCTGCGAGAAGCGCTATCTCGTATTTCTCGGACTGCGCTTGGGCCCTCTCTGATCAGCCGAGCGGCCTCTCTGGGGCCGTCCCGGACCTGCCTCCACACGCCTGGCCGTTCGTCCTGCCGTTTTGTATCCATCAGCCGAGTTGAGGTCCACTTCAGGGTTTTGCGAGGCGGCGGCACCAGCCTTGACGTGACGCCTGGAGCAAGCTTCGTTATGCTGGGGTGTCCTCCTCAAAGCCTGCCCCGACAGGCCCCGTTCACGCCATGAAACAACCCGACGCCATGCTCAGAATCCTAGAGACAGAAGCCAGCGGGGGCGCGGCTGACCCGGATGTGGCCATTGCCAACATCGCGTCGTTGCTGGAACGGCTGGACCCGAAGGCAAACGGATACGAGAAGGACGTAGCCGATCTGCTGGCGATAGGCGCCTGCATCTGGGCCTTGAGCAAGCGCGTGGGCTGAGCGCTCGTTGCCCCCTCGTGGCGCCGCCTTGACCCCTTGACCCCTTGACCCCTTGACCCCTTGACCCCTTGACCCCTTGACCCCTTGACCCCTTGACCCCTTGACCCCTTGACCCCTTGAC
>NZ_KB906258.1:222040-317036 GCF_000381265.1 Curvibacter lanceolatus ATCC 14669 | reverse complement strand
GCGCTCGATCTGGCGGGACTCGTTGAGCACGCTCTTGGCGGGGGCCTTGGCGGCAGCGGCAGGGGCAGCGGCGGTGCTGGGCTCGGCGGCGGTGGCGAAAGAGGTGCTCATGAGGGTCTCCGGGGGCAAGGTCGGTCGGAAGCTGCAGGCTGCTTACAGGATTTCTGCGAGGCGGCCAGCCATGAGGATGTTGGCGTGCAGCTTGTTGGTGGCTTCGTTGCCGACCTTTTGCTGGGTGTTGTGGTTGGTGAGCAGGCTCCAGACGAGTTCGTCGTCGACGCGGAAGCGTGCCAGCAAGGTGTTGCGCGAGGCGAGCTTCATGACCTGGGAGGGGGAGAGTGCGGAGAGGATGTCGGCGGACTCTTCGTTGAGGCCGAGGCGGAAGATGGCTTCGGCCTTGTCCAGGCGGATGAGGGACTGGGCCAGCATCAGGTAGGTGAGGTTGGCTTCGCGGATCTCGGCAAGCATTTGTTCGCTGGTCATGGTCAAACTCCTTCTGAGGCGCCTCGCCCGGGGGCATGAAGCAATGTCGATCTGTTGAAATGGATTGTGAATACCCCCCAATCAAAAATTAAGTCGGCCTCTGCCTGTGCCGCTTGTCTCTTTTGTGTCGGCGGCTTGTCAGGTTTTTTCTGACACGCCTGTCTCCTCAGCACCGTCCGGCCGGTGGTCCGGACGCTTGGGTTCAGGCCGCTTGGGAGGCTGCGCCGGTGTTGTCGGTGCTGCCTTCTGGAGCGGCAGGCACCGACTCCGGCGGCGCGGTGGGCAAGCCGGCCACAGCCCGGTTGCGCCCGGCATGCTTGGCCTCGTACAAGGCCTGGTCAGCGCGGTTGATGACCTGCTCCAGGCTTTCGTGCAGGCCCTGGCGCTGCGCGTACCCGGCCGACAGCGTGAAGTGCAGGGCCTGACCGCCTGGCAGACGCACACTCTGCCGGGCCGCCGCATTCACCAACTGCTGGGCCACCCGCTGGGCTTCGGCCAGCGTGCAATCTTTCAACAGCAGGCAGAACTCCTCCCCTCCGTAACGCCCGGCCAGGTCGGACAGCCGGGTGTGCTGGGTGATCAGCCGCCCGAGCTGCGTGAGCGTGGTGTCCCCTGCAGCGTGGCCATGGCGGTCGTTGATTTTCTTGAACCAGTCGATGTCCATCATCACCACGCCAAAGCGCTCGCCACCCGGTGCGGCCACATAAGCATGCGCGGCCTCGAAAAAGGCGGTTCGATTGAGCAAGCCGGTCAGCCCATCACGGCGCGAGTGGGTCTCCAGTTCGCGCCGCTGGCGTTCGTTGACCATGGCCAGAAAGCCCAGCGAGCTGCCCACGGTGAACAAGGCCCCCAGCAGCAGCGACCCCACCTGAGGCAGCAATTGCGAGCTGATCAGCACGTTGGCGCGTTCACCGGTGATGTTGTAGATGCCGCGCAGTGAGGATCCGGTTGCCATGGCGGCCAGAATTCCAGCCGCCAACAGGCCGGCACGGGAACGGGTGCTGCGTTGGTGGCGCCAGATCAGGCGGGCGCTGATCGCAAAATTGCTGCCCAGGGCCAGCGACACGGTGAGAATGGCCACGCCCCGCGGCAGCCAGCCCTGGTACACCGGCACGGTGCCCAGCACCCCCAGAAGGTTCACCAGGGCCAGTGCGCGCCAGGGGGGGGCCGCTCCAGCAGGCGTGCATGGGCGTCGACACAGATCACCGAGCTGAGCAGCACCAGCATGTTGGCCAACACAAAGGTCAGTACCAAGGGGGCATGGCCACGCAGAAAGAACAGCATGAAGCCGCCGCACAGTGCCAGCATGGCCAGCCCCCAGCTGCGCAGGCCCATGTCGCGGGCCGGCAGGGCGTAGGCGGTGTTGAAGGCGAACACGGCCATGAACAGCGCCAGCGCGCCAATCGAGAAGACCAGCGTGGGGGTGTCCAGCGTCAGGCCGGCGAACAGGTTCAAGAGGCCCTCCCGATGCGAGGGTCCGGGTGGACCCTGTTTTTAGATGTTTGTAACAACATCCATCGTGGGGCTGTTTTGCCGCAGCGGGCTAAATCCCCCGCTTACTGCCTGAGAAAATTTTTTCACTGACGGATCGGCCCGCTGGCCTGTCGCGAGGCCAGGGGCGGGCAAGGGCTTAGATCACCTTGAAGCCATGCGTGCCGTCGCGGCCCAGTTGTTCGACCAGGCCGAACTCCCAGTCCAGGTAGCCCTGCATGGCTTCACGCGGGGCATCGGTGCCTTCATAGGGGCGGCGGTAGCGGTCGATGCGGGGGGCGGCCAGCTGGGTTTCGCCGCTTTCCAGCGGCAGGCCGGCTTCGATCCAGGCCTGGGTGCCGCCGTCCAGCAGTGACACGCTCAGCCCCGGGCTCAGGCGGGCGGTTTCGGCCACCGCGTAGGCGGCCAGGGCCGAGCTGCCGCAGGTCAGCACCAGTCGCTGCGCACCGGGCTGCTGGCTGCGGATGTGGGCCAGGCCCTGGGCCAGCTGCGAGCGCAGCGCCCACCAGGCGCCCGGGATGTGGCGTTTCACGTAATTGGCGCTGGGGGTGAAGTCGATCACCACCGTGTCGCTGCCCTCGGCCAGCCAGCCCTGCAAGGTGGCCACCGAGGTCAGGGGGATGGGCTGCTCAGGCGGGGGCACTGCGGTGGGGGCGGAACCGGTTTCCTTCAGCGCCTGCGCCGGCAGCTTGTCAAGCACATGCACCTCCCAGCCCATCTGGGCCAGCCACGAGGCGCTCATGTTGGCGCGCACGCCATCGGTGTCGGCCAGCACGATGCGCGCACCCCGCACGGGGGCCTGGTGGTCGGTCTCCTGCACCAGTTGGCCGCCGGGGGCGCTGCGAAAGCCCGGCAGGTGGCCGTGGGCAAATTCCTCGGGCGTGCGCACATCGAAGCGGTAGGTGGTGCGGCTGGTTTCAGCCGCCCAGGCGGGCAGATCGGCCAGCGTGGCGCGGCGCACCCCGGCGCGGTCGGCCACGGCACGGGCCTGCGCGGCGGCGCGGGCTTGTTGCTCGGGGCTCACCTCGGGGGCGCGGCGGTTGGCGCCGTGGTCCAGCGTCTGGCCGGCCAGCAGCCAGCCGATGGTGCCGTTGCGCAAGGCCGTGATGCGGTTGGGCAGGCCGGCATTCACCAGCGACTGGGTGCCGATGATGCTGCGTGTGCGTCCTGCGCAATTGACCACGATGTGGGTGCTCGGGTCGGGCGCCAGGGCGGCGGCGCGCAGCACCAGCTCGGCCCCGGGTACGCTCACCCCGCTGGGGATGCTCATGGTCTGGTATTCGTCGAAGCGGCGCGCATCCAGCACCACCACATTGGCCTGGCTTTCGATCAGGGCTTTCACCTCTTCGGCGGGCAGCGAGGGGGTGTGGCGCTCGGCCTCGACCAGCTCGCCAAAGGATTTGCTGGGCACGTTGACGTCGCGGAACAGCTCGCCGCCTGCATCGCGCCAGCCCTGCAGGCCGCCGGCCAACAGCGACACCTGGCTGTAGCCCAGGGCCTGCAGGCGGCGCGCGGCCGTCTCGGCCAGGCCTTCGCCGTCATCGAACACCACCACCGGGGTGTCGCGGCGCGGGATGCGGGTCCAGGCATCGAGCTCGATGCGGCCCACGGGCAGGTTGGCGGCCCACAGCGGGTGGGCCTGGGCAAAGGGGTCTTCCTCGCGCACATCCAGCAGGGCGATCTCGCGCCCGGCCAGCAGGTGTTCGCGGACTTGGGCGTAGGGGGTGGTGGGCAGGGCAGTGGTCACGGTGCAGTTTCTTGTTTTGGATGAAGGGGGGGTCGAAAGCGGGAGGACGGGGCGGCCGCTCAGCCTTGGAGGCTGGCGCGCACCTCGGCTGAGCGGTCCCACAGATTGGGCAGGCTGCGGTTGGTGTAGCCCGACACAAAAGGCTTTTCGGTGCCGTCTTCGAGGAACACCGAGCGCTTCACGGCCCCGATGTTGGCGCCATAGACGTGGATGCTGATCGACACCTGGTCGGCCAGCACATTGCTCACCCGGTGCACGTCACCGATGCGGGGCGACACGGCATCGACCTGGCCCGGGTGCAGCTCGTGGGCCTCGCCCGTGGGGCGCCAGTGGCCGGCCGCGTCCTGGGCATAGGCCTGCGAGCGTTCCTGGCCGCGCAGCATGCCGATCAGGCCCCACACCGTGTGGTTGTGGATGGGTGTGGCCTGGCCCGGGCCCCACACAAAGCTCACCACCGAGAAGTTCTCGCGTGCATCGGCGTACAGCAGGTACTGCTGGTAGTGCTCGGGGTGGGGCTGGCTCAGTTCGGCGGGCAGCCAGTCGTCGTGGGCCACCAGGGCGGCCAGCAGCGCGCCGCCTTCGTGCAGCAGGCGCGCTTCGTCGGCACCGGTGTCGATCAGGCGGGTGAACTGCTGCACGAATTCGCGCAGACGGGGCAAGTGGGGCAGGTTGGGCTGGTGGGGCGGGGTGTTCTGGCTCATGGGCTTCTGGGGCAGGAAATCAGGGGGCGGGGCGGCCCGGCTTCAGGGGCAGCCTGTATTGGAGCGCAATGCGCCGCGGCGCGCTTGGCAACTTCTTCATAAGCATGGCCGGTTTTCTTATTTCCATGGGGCGAATGATTTCTGTCAAATCCGCTCCCAGCAGCGGCGCCTGCGGCCTGTGCCGCAGCCCGCACGGGCCTGCCAAGGCCTGAACGACACGCCCCGACCCGCCCCGACTGAAAGGTTCCCCATGACAACCCCCCTCAACGCCTCTGCGTCTTCGATCATCCTGCCTTCGCGCCGGCGCCTGTTGCGCTCGGTGGGCGCGCTGGGCCTGTCGGCCGTGGCCGGCGTGGGCGCCAGCCAGGTGCTGGCGGCCGGCAAGCTGCGCCCGATCAAGCTGGCCTGGAACGCCAACGCCGTGTGCCTGGCCCCGGTGTCGGTGGCCATCACGCGCGGCATCTTCGAGAAAAACGGCCTGGATGTCGAGCTCATCAATTACACCGGCTCCACCGACCAGTTGCTGGAGTCGATCGCCACCTCCAAGGCCGATGCCGGCCTGGGCATGATCCACCGGTGGATCAAGCCGCTCGAGTCGGGCTTCGACGTGAAGCTGGTCAGCAGCTCACACGGTGGCTGCACCCGCCTGGTGGGCTATGGCCCGGCCGGGGTCACCAGCCTGCAAAAGCTCAAGGGCAAGACCATCGCGGTGTCGGACCTGAACAGCCCGGGCAAGAACTTCTTCTCGGTGCTGTTCACCAAGGCCGGCATCGACCCCGAGAAGGACGTGACCTGGCGCCAGTTCCCGGGCGACCTGCTGGGGGTGGCGGTGGAAAAGGGCGAGGCCCACGCGATCGCCGACGGCGACCCGAACCTGTTCGTGATCGAGCGCAAGACCAAGGGCCTGATCGAGTTGGCCACCAACCTGAGTGGCGAGTACGCCGACAAGACCTGCTGCGTGCTGGGGGTCAGCGGCAAGCTGGCGCGTGAAGACCGTGCCACCGCGGCCGCGCTGGCGCGTTCGATCAACGAGGCCTCTGACTTCGTGGCCAGCAACCCCAACGAAGCCGCCAAGATCTACAGCCCCTACTCCAAGGTGTCGGTGGACGACCTGCGCACCGTGCTGGGCACGCTGACCCACAAGCACCACCCCAGCGGCGTGGCGCTGAAGAAAGAGATCGAGTTCTTTGCGCGTGACTTCAAGCTGGTGGGCGTGCTCAAGCCCACCACCGACCCGGTGCGCTTCGCCGAGTTCGTGCACGCCGACGTGCTGTCCTGAGGAGTGGCGTGATGAACAGCACCGTGCATTCACCCCCGGCCGCGGCCGGTCTGTCGCTGCGGCGCGAGGCACCAGCGCCCTCGGCCTGGTGGGCCACCGGTCTGGCGGCCGCCGTGGCCTGGGCCGCCCTGGGGGCGCTCACCCTGGGCTGGCCGAACAAGCAGGTGGGCTTCAGCGACTGGAACTACACCGCCGAGTTCGGCTGGGTCAGCCTGGGGCTGGCGGCTGCGCTGGGCGTGTTGAGCCTGGGGGGGCGCCTGGCCGCCCCGGTGGTGCAGCGCCTGCGGGGCTTCGGCCCCTGGCTCACGGTGCTGGGCGTGGGCTTTCTGGCCTGGGAGCTGGTCACGGCCAAGCTGGGCTGGCTGCCCACCCCCTTCTTTGCGCCGCCGCAAAGCCTGGCCGATGTGTACGTGAGCGACTGGCGCCGCCTGAGCGACAGCGCCGCCAACTCGCTGATCCTGCTGGGCGTGGGCATCGGCTCGGGCGCGGCCGTGGGCTTTGTGGTGGGGGTGTTGATGGGCTGGTCACGCCGTGCCCATTACTGGATCCACCCGGTGCTGCGTGTGCTGGGCCCGATCCCGACCACCGCGCTGCTGCCGATCTCGTTTTATTTCTTCCCGTCGAGCTGGTCCACCGCGGTGTTCCTGATCGCCATGGGCACGGGCTTTCCGGTGGCCATCCTGACCTGGTCGGGTGTGGCCACGGTGAACCGCCAGTTCTATGACGTGGCGCGCACGCTGGGGGCCTCGAACGCTTTTCTGGTGTTCCGCGTGGCCATTCCGGCCGCCATGCCGCAGGTCTTTGTGGGCCTGTTCATGGGCCTGGGCCATGCCTTTGCCACCCTGGTGGTGGCCGAGATGCTGGGCGTCAAGTCGGGTCTGGGCTGGTACCTCACCTGGGCCCAGGGCTGGGCCAGCTACCCCAATATGTATGGGGCCCTGCTGGTGATGGCGCTGCTGTTCTCGGGCGTGATCACCTTGCTGTTCACGGTGCGCGACCGTGTGCTGTCCTGGCAGAAGGGGGTGGTGCAATGGTGAGTTCCACGAGTGCCGCACTGCAGAGCCCGGTGGCAACGCCTGCTGGGGCCGACATCCGCATCGAGCAGGTCAGCCACCAGTTCGACGGGCCGGCCGGCCCCTTGCCGGTGGTCGATGGGGTGAGCCTGAACATCCGCCCCGGTGAATTTGTGGCCCTGCTCGGCCCCAGCGGCTGCGGCAAGTCCACCCTGCTGCGCCTGGTGGCCGGGCTGGAGCCGCCCAGTGCGGGGCAGATCCTGCACGACGGCGTGCCGGTCACCCGGCCCGATCCCTCGCGCATCGTGGTGTTCCAGGACCCCACGCTGTTCCCCTGGCGCACGGTGCGCGACAACGTGGCCCTGGGCCCGCAGGCGCGCGGCACGCTGGCAGCGCTGCAGCCCCGCGTCGAGGCCGCGCTCAAGCTGGTGGGTTTGCAGGACTTTGCCAAGGCCTTCCCGCACCAGCTCTCGGGCGGCATGGCGCAGCGCGTGGCGCTGGCGCGTGCCATCGTCAACGACCCCAGCCTGCTGGTGCTGGACGAGCCCCTGGGCAAGCTCGATTCGCTGACCCGCCTGACCATGCAGACCGAGCTGCTGGCGCTGTGGCAGCGCCAGGGCTTCTCGGCCCTGCTGGTCACGCATGATGTGGAAGAGGCCTTCTTTTTGGCCCAGCGCGTGATCGTGCTGTCCGATCGGCCCTCGCGCATCGTGGCCGAGCTGGTCAACGAGGCGCCCTATCCGCGCCACCGCGGTGACCCGCGTCTGGCCGAGCTGCGGCACCAGGCCCTGGCCCACCTGGGCCTGGACGCCAGCTGGTGACCGCTGTGGCTGGAGTCGGGCTGAGCGCGTGATCGACTGGACCCCCACGCCCGAGCAAGTCAACACCGTGCTCGGCGTCTTGTACGAGGTGCAGGATGCCCTGCGCCGTCTGTGGTTTGCCCTGGGCCTGAGCGACAGCGTGGCCGGGCAGCCGGTGTGGCCCTGGGCACAGCGGCTGCATGGCGAACTGATGGGGTTCGAGCCTGGGCAGGCGCGCCGCCTGTTGCTGTGCGCGGCGGCCCTGGCCATCGCCTTGCCCTTGATGGGGCTGGCGGTCTTTTGGCGGCGCGCCCGCTGGCCTGGCCTGCTCGCTGCAGTGGCCTTGCTGGCCGCAGCCCCCTGGAGCGTGTTCGGCCTGCTGGCCGGGCCGGCGCTGCCCAGCAGCTTCCATGTCAGTGACAGCGGCTTCAGTGCCCGTTCCATCGTGCGCGGTCAGGCCGTGTACCAGCAACATTGCCAGCGCTGCCACGCCGCGGGTGGTGGCGGTGAAGGGCCCGATGCGCCTGCCTTGCCCATGTGGCCACCGCGGCTCAATGGGCGCCTGCTGTGGCAACGCCTGGAGGGCGAGCTGTGGTGGCGCGTGCGCCACGGTCTGCAGGACCGCGATGGCCAGACCACCATGCCCGGCTTTGCCGACGCCTTGAGTGAGGCCGACACCTGGAACGTGCTCGATTTTCTGCAGGCCCAGGCCTCGGGCCAGACCCTGGCCCGTGAAGGGCGCTGGGAGCTGCCGGTGCGCCTGCCCGATGCCCGGGTGCGCTGCGGTGTGACCAGCGAGTTGCGCAGTCTTCGCGGCTTGCAGGGGCAGCGCCTGCTGGTGGCTGCTTCGCCCGGCACACCGCTGGTGCTGGACCCGCGCGTGCTGGGCATCGGGCAGGGCAGCGGTGGGGCGGAGGCCGGCACCGATTGCCGTCTCGTGGAGGCCGATGCGGCCGACTTCCGCCAGGCCCTGGCCCTGGTCCTGGGGCAGCCGGCCGATCGGCTGCAGGGCCAGCAGGTGCTGGTGGACCGGCAAGGCTGGCTGCGGGGCCGGGCCCAGCCGGGGCAGAGCTGGTCGGCGGCCGATCTGGTGTGCCGATCGGTGAATGCCACGGCCCCTGTGGCCAGCACGGACCGGTCGGCCCCGGCCGATGCCGATCCCCTGGGCGCGCTGGTGGCCGCCATGGACGCCGACCCGGTGGCGCCGCGCCGCGGCGGCATTCCCCACTGACGGGGCCCGGCCGGGCCAGGCCCGGCGCGCACGGACATGCCGAAAGCGCATGTCCTCACGCGTTTTGCTTCGTTGTTGTGGGGGCGGGGTCGGCCTATCGTGAAGCCATCCGTGAAGCCCTCCACCGCCCTTCCAACACAGGAGTCCCCCATGAGTGTCCAGTTCATCGGCATGATCCAGCCGCACGAAGTCTCTGAAACCTTTCCCCGCCGTGGCCCGGTGATCGACCGCGACTTTGTGCGCGTGTTTGCCCAGGCCCATGAGCACGCCGGCTTTGACCGCATCCTGGTGCCGGCGCATGCCACCAGCCCCGACAACCTGCTGGCGGTCACCTACGCGGCCTCGGTCACCCAGCGCATCAAGTTCTTGCTGGCGCACCGCCCGGGTCTGCAGCAACCCACCGTCACGGCGCGCCAGCTGGCCACGCTGGACCAGTACACCGACGGCCGCGTGGCCGTGCACTACATCACCGGCGGCTCGGACGAAGATCAGCGCCGCGACGGCGACTTCCTGAGCCATGACGACCGCTATGCCCGCACCGACGAGTACCTGAGCGTGCTGCGCCAGATCTGGACGGCTGACAAGCCCTTGAACCACGAAGGCCGCTTCTACCGCATCGAGGGCGGCTGGTCCGAGGTCAAGCCCCTGCAGCAGCCGCACCTGCCGATCTATTTCGGCGGCGCCTCCGAGGCCGCGCTGCAGGTGGCGGGCAAGCACGCCAGCGTCTATGCCCTGTGGGGCGAGTCGCTGGCCCAGGCCGGCGACCTGGTGCGCCGTGTGCGCGCCTCGGCCGCCCAGCATGGCCGTGAGATCGACTTCAGCATCTCGTTCCGCCCCATCCTGGGCCGCACCGAGGACGAGGCCTGGGCCCGGGCCGAACGCATTCTGGAAGACACGCGCCGCGTGCGCTCGCTGCAGGGTTTCGCCCGCGGCGGCCCGCAGCAAAGCGAGGGCGCCCGCCGCCTGCTGGCCGATGCGGCCCAGGGCGACCGGGTGGACGAACGCCTGTGGACGGCGATCGCCCGTGAAACCGGCGGCCGCTCCAACACCACGGCCCTGGTGGGCACGCCCGAGCAGGTGGCCGACGCCTTGCTCAAGTACTACGACCTGGGCATCAGCACCTTCCTGATCCGAGGCTTCGACCCCTTGCTGGACGCCATCGACTATGGCCGCGAACTGCTGCCCCTGGTGCGCCAGAAAGTGGCCGAGCGCGATGCCGCCGCCGCAGCCCAAGCCCAACTCAAAGCCGCCTGAATGAACCTCGCCTGAAGGAATGCCCCCCATGTCTGCTGTTCTGCAACCCCCCTCGCTCACCCTGGTGCGCAACCCCCACCCGCAACGCAAGGACTGGTTCGACGAACCCCCGGCCCGCACCACCGTGGAGGCCGAGCGCCGCCACCGCAAGGAGCGCCTGGCCGTGGCTTTCCGCCTGTTCGCCCGCTTTGGCTTCGACCACGGCCTGGCCGGCCACATCACGGCGCGCGACCCCGAGTTGACCGATCACTTCTGGGTCAACCCCTTTGGCCTGCACTTCTCGCAGATCAAGGTGTCCGACCTGCTGCTGGTGAACTCCCAAGGCGAGATCGTGGTGGGCCAGGGCCCGCTCAACCGGGCCGCCTTTGCCATCCACGCCGCGCTGCACGAGGCGCGCCCCGACATCGTGGCCGCCGCCCACACCCATTCGACCTACGGCAAGGCCTGGTCGGCCCTGGGCCGTGAGCTGGACCCCCTGACCCAGGACGGTTGTGCCTTCTACCAGGACCACGCCCTGTTCGACACCTTCAGCGGTGTGGTGCTGGAGACCGATGAGGGCTTTCGCATCGGCAAGGCGCTGGGCCAACGCAAGGCCGTGATCCTGAAGAACCACGGCATCCTGACCGCCGGCCCCTCGGTCGAGTCGGCCGCCTGGTGGTACATCGCGCTGGACAATGCCTGCCACACCCAGCTGCTGGCCGAGGCCGCCGGCAAGCCGCAGCCGATCCCGCATGACGTGGCCGTGCTGACCCACAGCCAGGTCGGCCGCCCGGGCGGTGCCGAGTTTTCGTTCAAGGGCTTCTACGACATCATCGTGAGCGAGCAGCCCGAGGTGCTGCAGTGAACGCCCCGCTGAGCTGGGGCCAGACTGCACGCGCCCTGGCCGTCGAGTTCGCGGCCCGCGCGCCGGCGCATGACCTGGACGGCAGCTTCCCGTTCCGCAATTTTGACGACCTGCATGCCGCCGGCCTGCTGACCCTGGCGGCCCCGGTGGCCTATGGCGGGCAGGGCGCCAGCCTGGGCCAGCTCACGGATGTGGTGGGGGCCGTGGCGCATGGCGACCCGGCCACCGCCCTGGTGCTGACCATGCAGTACATGCAGCACCGTGGCATGGGCCGGCGCCACAAGCCCTGGCCCGAGGCGCTGGCGCGCCGCGTGGTGCAGGATTCGCTGCAGCGCGTGAGCCTGTCCAACGCCCTGCGGGTCGAGCCTGAGCTGGGCACGCCTGCGCGCGGCGGTCTGGCGGCCACCATCGCCCGGCGTCAGCCCGATGGCGGTTGGCGCCTGTCGGGGCGCAAGATCTACTCCACCGGGGCACCGATCCTGGCCTGGTACCTGGTCTGGGCCCGCACCGACGACGAGCAGCCGCGCACCGGTTTTTTCCTGGTGCCCGCCGGCCTGCCTGGCACCCGCATCGAGAACACCTGGGACCACCTGGGCCTGCGCGCCAGCGGCAGCCACGACATCGTCTTCGAAGACGTGTTGCTGCCCGCGGACGCACCGCTGGAGCTGCGTGCCCCGGCCGACTGGGGCCAGGGCGACCTGCTGATGCAAGGTGAAATGGCCGCCTTTTTTGCGGCCTTGTACACCGGGGTGGCCCGCGCCGCCCGCGACTGGGTGGTGGGCTTTTTGCATGACCGCAAACCCAGCAGCCTGGGCGCGGCGCTGTCCACCTTGCCGCGGGCGCAGGAGCACCTGGGCCAGATCGAAGCCCTGCTGAAGGTGAACCAACGCCTGATCGACAGCCTGGTCACCGACCTGGAGGCCGGCCTGGAGCCGAGCTACGCCGACAGCGGCATCGTCAAGTCGGTCACCACGCACAACGCCTTGCAGGCGGTGCAGCAGGCCGTGGCCTTGAGCAGCAACCATGGCCTGGCGCGGCGCAACCCGCTGGAGCGCCACCTGCGCGACGTGCAGTGCGGCGTGGTGCACACCCCGCAGGACGACAGCGTGCACATCGCGGCGGGCCGCCGCGCACTGGGGCTTTGAACACGCGAGCCTGAGCCCTTCGGTGCAGCCCGCGTGCTGCCCGCCACCCGCATGGCCGGGCCCTGAAAAGGGCCTGGCCATCGGTGCTGGGCGGGTGCTTTTGCTTGCTCGTTTTGGCGATAAGGTGCTGCCCAAATATTCGTTTTCTGCGGCGGGCAACTGGCGAAGAATCGCGTCCTTTTCAGAGGCCATCGACGCTGTCGAGGCACATGAAGTGACCCAACCCCCAGGACGCATCCGCCATGAACTTCCAGCAACTCCGATCGGTGCGAGAGGCCGTGCGACGCGGCTTCAACCTCACCGAGGTGGCCCAGACCCTGAACACCTCGCAACCCGGCGTGAGCCGACAGATCCGCGAGCTGGAAGACGAACTCGGCATTGAGCTGTTTGTGCGGGTGGGCAAGCGCCTCACGGGCCTGACCGAGCCCGGTAGCCATGTGCTGCCCATCATCGAGCGCATCCTGCTCAACAGCCACAACCTGCGCAAGGCGGGGCAGGAGTACGTGGCGCCGCGCAGCGGACAGCTGTCGGTGGCGGCCACGCACTCGCAGGCCCGATACGCCCTGCCGCGGGCGGTCAAGCAGTTTTCGCAGCACTTTCCCGAGATCCGGCTGCACCTGCACCAGGGCACGCCCCAGCAGGTGGCCGCCATGCTGCTGGCGGGCGAGGCCGATGTGGGCATTGCCACCGAGGCACTGGCCCAGTTCGAAGGCCTGGTGGCCTTGCCCTGCTACCGCTGGAGCCACTCGCTGGTGGTCCCGCCCGGGCACGAGCTGCTGCAGCACGACGGCCCGGTGACGCTGAGCCGCCTGGCCGAGTTTCCATTGATCACCTACGACACCGGCTACACCGGCCGCTCGCACATCGACGAGGCCTTTGCGCACCACCAGGTGCAGCCCGAGATCGCGCTGACCGCCATGGATGCCGACGTCATCAAGACCTACGCCGAGCTGGGCATGGGCGTGGGCATCGTGGCCAGCATGGCCTTCGACCCGCTGCGCGACAAAGGCCTGCGCGCGCTGGATGCCAGCCACCTGTTCGGCTTCAACCTGACCCGGTTGGCCGTGCGTGCGGGCACCTACCTGCGCTCGTATGAAGAGTCGTTCATCGAGGCCTTTGCCCCCAGCCTCACGGCAGGCGTGGTGCGTGCTGCGCTGGACGAGGGGCGGGCCCCCACCCGGCTGGCCGCCACCGCGCCACCGCCCCCGCCGCCGCCCCCTCCACCCGAACCCTGGCCCCTGCTGGGGGCGGTGCAAGCCGCCGTGCCCGCCCTGGCGGACTGAGCCCGCCGCGCGCCGGGCCAGGTGCGCCCGGCACATATCGATCACCGCAAATCTTCGTTGGCCATGGGGGCTGCGGCGCCTACGGTGTCGTACCTCCATTCCATTCATCCCAGAAAGGTCTTTCATGACAACACGACAACTCAAACTCGGCTTTGTGCTGCATGGCGTGGGCGCCGGCTGGGGCGATTGGCGCCACGAGGCCGCGCTGGCCGACGGCAGCGTCAACTTCAAGTTCTATGCCGAGCAGGCCCAGCTGGCCGAACAGGGGCGCTTCGAGTTCCTGTTCGTGGCCGACAGCGTGCACATCACCGAGCGCTCCAGCCCGCACTACCTGAACCGTTTCGAGCCCCTCACCATCCTGTCGGCCCTGGCCGCGGTCACCTCCAAGATTGGCCTGGTGGCCACGGTCACGGCCAGCTACAGCGAGCCCTACACAGTCGCCCGGCAATTTGCATCCCTGGACCACATCAGCGGTGGTCGTGCCGGCTGGAACGTGGTCACCTCGTGGCTCGATGGCAGCGCGCGCAACTACAGCCAGGCCGAGCACTATGCGCACGATGTGCGCTACCGCCTGGCCAACGAACACCTCGACGTGGTGCAAGGCCTGTGGGACAGCTGGGAGGACGATGCCCTGGTGCGCAACAAGGCCACCGGCCAGTTCTTCGACCCGGCCAAGCTGCACCGCCTGGACCACCAGGGTGAGTTCTTCCAGGTCGAGGGGCCGCTGAACATCGCCCGCTCGCGCCAGGGCCAGCCGGTGATCTTCCAGGCCGGGGCCTCGGAAGACGGCAAAAACTTCGCAGCCCAGCGTGCCGATGCGATCTTCTTCCATGCCGACACCCTGGACGAAGCCCAGGCCTATTACCGCGACGTGAAGGCCCGCGTGGCCGTCGCCGGCCGCGACCCGGCCCAGGTCTATCTGCTGCCCGGCATCCGCCCCATCGTGGGCCGCACCGCCGAAGAGGCCGAGGCCAAGTACCAGATCGCCGCCTCGCTGGTGCCCATCGAGAACGCCCTGGCCGCGCTGGCCCGGCCTTTCAACGACCACGACTTTTCGGTCTACCCGCTCGACGAGCCCTTTCCTGACCTGGGTGACATCGGCAAGAACAGCCAGCAGGCCGCCAGCGACCGCATCAAGCAGGTGGCGCGTGAGCGGGGCTGGACGCTGCGCCAGGTGGCCCAGTGGCATGCCGCGCCCAAGCGCACCTTTGTGGGCACCGCCGAGCAGGTGGCCGACGAGATCCAGCGCTGGTTCGAGAACGAGGGCGCCGACGGCTTCAATTTCTTCGAAGCCCTGCCCAACACCTCGCTGAAAGACTTTGTGGCGCTGGTGGTGCCCCTGCTGCAGGCGCGCGGCATCTACCGCACCGAGTACCCGCACGACACCTTCCGCGCCCACCTGGGCCTGCCGGTGCCGGCCAACCGCTACACCGTGGCGCGGGAACAGGCTCGGAAGGTCGCTGAGCCCGCGCACGCAGCGGCCGGCGAGGCGGTGGCGGCCTGATGGGCGCGCCAAGCCTTGAGCGCCTGGTGGTGCTGAACCCGCTGGGGGAGGCGGTGGGCGAGCGCATTGCCGCCGTCGACCCGCGCCTGGTGGTGATCAACGACCGCGAGGCCCCCGGCTGGGCTCGGGCCCACGAGGTGGATGTGCTGCTGACCGCGCCCGGCCACGGCTGGCGCCAGGCGCCAGCGCAGGCCCCGGCCGCCTGGCCGGGCACGCTGCGCTGGGTGCACACCGCCTCGGTGGGGGTGGATTTTTTTCCGCCCTGGCTGCTGCAGGTGCCCCAGGTGAGCTGCGCGCGTGGCGTGGCCGCCACCCCGATTGCCGACTATGTGTTGTCGGCCCTGCTGGCGCACAACCAGCCCTGGGCCGAGCGCCGCGTGAACAGCCCCGAGGCCTGGCGGCGCGAGTTCGAGCGTGCCGAGGCGCAGCCGCTGCGCCTGCTGGCTGGCCAGCACCTGGGCCTTCTGGGCTTTGGCGCCATCGGCCAGGCCGTGGCCCGGCGTGCGCTGGCCTTTGGCATGCAGGTCACGGCGCTGCGCCGCAGTGCCGCGCCCCTGGGCGAGCCGGGCGTGGCCCTGGCCCGCTCGCTGCCCGAGCTGCTGGCCCAGGTGGACCACCTGGTGCTGGCGCTGCCCATCACCGCCGAGTCGCGCCATGTGATCAACGCCGAGGCCCTGGCCCATGCCCGGCCCGGCCTGCACCTGGTGAACATCGCCCGCGGCGCGCTGGTCGATCAGGAGGCCTTGCTGCAGGCCCTGGACAGCGGTCGCCTTGGCGCCGCCACCCTGGACGTGACCGACCCCGAGCCCCTGCCGGCCGGCCACCCGCTTTACACCCACCCCCGGGTGCGGCTGACGCCCCACATCTCGTGGGCGGCAGGCGAGGTGCAGGCGGCCACCGCCGACAAGTTCATCACCCAGCTCACGCGCTACCTGCAGGGCGAGCCCCTGGCCGACCTGGTGGATGCCCAGCGCGGCTACTGAGCGCCGCGCCCCATCGTTTTTTTGACCCACTCCCAAATCATGAAAAAGATCGACACTTCGCTTTCCCGCCGCCACCTGCTGGGCGCAGCCCTCACCGCACCCGCCTGGCTGCAAGCCGGCCTGGCCCAGGCCGCCGGCCCCGCCCCGGCGGTGGACCCGGCCGACCTGGCCCGCGTGACCCTGCGCATCGGCACCTACAAGGGCAATTGGCGGGCCCTGCTGGTGGCCGCCAAGCTGACCGACACCCCTTACAAGATCGAATGGCGCGAGCTGAACAACGGCGTGCTGCACATCGAGGCGCTCAACGGCGACGCGCTGGACCTGGGCTCGGGCAGCGAGATCCCGGCCCTGTTCGCGGCGCGCCAGAAGGCGCAGGTGCGTTTCATCGCGGTGGTGCGAGAAGACCTGAACAACCAGGTCACGCTGGCCCGCAAGGACACCGCCATCCGCACCATCGCCGACCTCAAGGGCAAGCGCGTGGGCTATGTGCGCGCCACCACCGCACACTACTTTCTGAGCAAGCAGCTGGCCGAGGCCGGCCTGAGCTTCTCGGACATCCAGGCCATCAACCTGAGCCCGGCAGACGGTCTGTCGGCCTTTGACCGGGGCGACCTCGATGCCTGGTCCATCTACGGCTACAACGGCCAGATCGCCCGCCTCAAGTACGGGGCCCGGGTGCTCAAGACCGGGGTGGGGTATCTGTCGGGCAACTTCCCGGTGTACGCCAACCCCAAGTCGATCAGCCAACCCGCCACCCAGGCCGCCATCAGCGACTACCTGCTGCGCCTGCGCCGCGCCTACCTGTGGGCCAACCAGAACTACCTGGAGTACGCGCGCGTGATCTCTGAAGAGACCCGCATCCCGGTGGGTGACCTGATCGAGCTGTGGAACAACCGCAGCACCGATTTTGATCTGCGTGCGGTGTCGGACAGCGTGGTGAAGGGGCACCAGGACGTGGCCGACACCTTCCAGAAGCTGGGGGTGCTCGACGGCCCGGCCCAGGTGGCGCCGCTGTGGGACCGCAGTTTCGACAAGCTGTTCAAGGCCTGAAGCCAGGGCCTGAAGCGCTGGGGGCTTGCAGCCCCTGGCCCCATGAAAAAAGCCGACCCAGGCTTGAGCCCGGGTCGGCTTTGTTTTGGGGCTGATGCAGACTGAGGGGGTCAGCCGCGGCCGCTGCTCAGGCGGCGCACCACCGCGATGAAGCGGTCCACCTCTTCGCAGGTGTTGTAGAACGCCAGCGAGGGCCGCACCGTGGCCTCCACGCCAAAGCGGCGCAGGATGGGCTGGGCACAGTGGTGGCCCGAGCGCACCGCAATGCCCTCTTCGTTCAGGGCCCGGCCCACCTCTTCGGTGGTGTAGCCCTTGAGCACGAAGGACAGCACGCTGGCCTTGTCGGCCGCCGTGCCGATCAGGCGCACGCCCGGGATGGGCGCCAGCAGGTGGGTGGCATAGGCCAGCAGGTCGTGCTCGTAACGCGCGATGTTGTCCAGGCCGATGCGCTGCACATAGTCGAGCGCGGCGCCCAGGCCCACCGCGTCAGCGATGTTGCCGGTGCCGGCCTCGAACTTGTTGGGCGGCGGCTGGAACACCGTGCGCTCGAAGGTCACGTCGGCAATCATGTTGCCGCCACCTTGCCAGGGCGGCATGGTGTCGAGCAGCTCGCGCCGGCCATAGACCACGCCGATGCCGGTGGGGCCGAAGATCTTGTGCCCGGAGAACACAAAGAAATCGGCACCGATCTCCTGCACATTCACGCGCAGGTGGCTGACCGACTGGGCCCCGTCCACCAGGGCGCGGGCCCCGGCGGCATGGGCCATGGCCACGATCTCGCGCACTGGCACCACCGTGCCCAGTGCGTTCGAGACCTGGGTCACGGCCACGATCCTGGTGCGCGGGTTGAGCAGCTTGCGGTACTCGTCGAGCAGCACCTGGCCGGTGTCGTCCACCGGGATCACGCGGATGCGTGCGCCTTTTTGCGCCGCCAGCTGTTGCCAGGGCACGATGTTGGCGTGGTGCTCCAGGTTGGAGACGATGATCTCGTCGCCTTCGCCCACGTTCTGCACGCCCCAGGTCTTGGCCACCAGGTTGATGGCCTCGGTGGCGCCACGCACAAAGATCACCTCGTCCACCGACTGGGCGCCGATGAAGGCACGCACCTTTTCACGCGCACTTTCGTACGCATCGGTGGCGCGGGCTGCCAGCTCGTGCGCGGCCCGGTGGATGTTGGAGTTCTCGTGGGCGTAGAAGTAGGCCAGGCGGTCGATCACCGACTGCGGCTTGTGCGTGGTGGCGGCGTTGTCGAACCACACCAGCTGCTTGCCATTGACGCGCTCCTGCAGGATCGGGAAGTCGCGGCGCACCGCGTTCACGTCCAAGCCGGCCGGCCGTTGTGCGGCCTGCTGGTGAGGCAGGGGGGTGCTGGCACCCCCCACGCTGTCGCTCGCGCTGGGCACAAAGTAGTAGCTGGAGCCGGTGCCCGCCGGCGCGGCCGCCTGGGAGCCTGCCGGGCTCTTGCTGCTGCTCAGCAGGGCGCGCAGCTCGTCGGCCCCGGGCAGGCCGAAGGACTGGGCGCTCACGCGGTCATCCCGCGGGGCGGCCACGGCCGCGCCGGTGCTCGGGTAGCCGCTGGCTTCGCCCAGGAAGTAGTACGGCGTGGACGGTGTCGTGTGCGGCTGGGCGCTGGGCGCGGCAGCCACCTGGGGCACGCCCAGGGCCTGGCCGCCGAAGCGGCTGTCCAGCGCAGGGGCGGCCACCACGGCGGTGTCGGGCAGGCCGTTGGGCGCGGCCGCGTGCGGCTGCAGCGAGGGCGTGGAAGCCCCCAGCGACAGCACGCTTTGCGGGTTGTTGGGCGCCACATTGGCCCCCGGCGCCAGGGTGCCGGGCAATTGCGGGCCTTGCGTCAGCGGGCCGGTGGAGGTGCCACCGGGCAGCACATTGGCTGGCGCGGGCACGCCCCCCAGGGCCTGCGGCGCCGTGGGCTTGGGCAGCCCGCCGGGCAGGGCCGAGAAGAACTCGCCGGCCAGGCGCGTCAGCGTCGCCACATCAGGCAGGCCCGGCGGTGCCGAGCCGCCCGGCAGCGCGAGCTCACTTGTAGGTGTCAGGGTAGTCATGGAACTTGCCGATCTCAACGTCTTCCAGAACCGCCAGGGCGTCATCCGACTGCACCACCAGCGAGCAGTACAGGCTGATCAGGTAGCTGGCGATGGCGCTGCGGTTGATGCCCATGAAGCGCACCGACAGGCCCGGGCTCTGTTCGCCGGCCAGGCCGGGCTGGTAGACGCCGACCACGCCCTGGCGCTTGTCGCCCACGCGCAGCAGCAGGATCTTGGTCTTGCCGTCGGCCACCGGCACTTTGTCGCTGGGGATCAGCGGGATGCCGCGCCAGGTCAGGAACTGCGAGCCGAACAGGCTCACGGTCGGGGGCGGCACGCCGCGGCGGGTGCATTCGCGGCCGAAGGCGGCGATGGCCAGCGGGTGGGTCAGGAAGAAGGCGGGCTCTTTCCAGACCTTGGTGATCAGTTCGTCGAGGTCGTCCGGGGTGGGGGCGCCGGTCAGCGGGTAGACGATCTGCGAGGGGGCGACATTGGCCAGCAGGCCGTAGTCGGGGTTGTTGATCAGTTCGCTTTCCTGCTTTTCCTTGATCGTCTCGATGGTCAGGCGCAGCTGCTCTTTGATCTGGTCGTGCGGGCTGCTGTAGAGGTCGCTGACGCGGGTGTGCACGTCGAGCACGGTGGAGACCGCGTTCAGGAAGTACTCGCGCGGCGCGTCTTCGTAGTCGACGAAGGTCTGCGGCAGCTCGGACTCATCGCGCTTGGCGCAGGCCACCAGCACGTCTTCAGGGTTCTTGACCTTGTTGAGGCGGTAGATGCCGGCCTCGACAGGCACCCATTGCAGCAGGTGCGTCAGCCAACGCGGGCTGATGGTGGAGAGGACCGGAACGGTCTTGGTGGCATTGGCCAGTTGCCGTGCAGCGCTGTCGCTGAGGGCTGCCTGGGCGTTTTGATGTTCCGACATGGAAGACTCCGCAGTGGTTGAAAAAGGGGAAAGAACTCAGCAGGCAGTGTCTGGGGGCTTTGAGCGGCGTTCAACAGGCTATAGCCGTCAAGCGAAGACCGCTGATCAACCTTTGTTGCGACAGTCGTTCAGTCTGGGCCAGCAGGTTGCTGGGGCTCTGGCCCAGTGCGCGGGCCAGCTTGTCCAGCGTGATCAGCGAGGGCACGGCCTGGCCGCGCTCCAGCTCGCCCACGTAGCTGCGGTTGAGGTCAGCGCTTTCAGCCAGGCGCTCCTGCGACCATCCCAGGCGCTCGCGTTGCTGGCGCACGGCCAGGCCAAACAGCTCGGGCAGCTTGGCGCTCATGCCTCGGCCCCCGATTGCGCATGTTGCGAGCGCGCCTGGGTGATGTGGGTGCCCGGTGCCAGGTCGTGCGTGAGCCACACATTGCCGCCCACGGTGGCGCCGCGGCCCAGGGTGACGCGGCCCAGCACGGTGGCGCCGGCGTAGATCACCACCTCGTCTTCGACGATGGGGTGGCGCGGCAGGCCTTTTTGCGGGTTGCCGTCTTGATCGGTGGGGAAGCTCTTGGCCCCCAGCGTGACGGCCTGGTAGATGCGCACGCGCTCGCCGATGACGGCGGTCTCGCCGATCACCACGCCCGTGCCGTGGTCGATGAAGAAGCCGGGCCCGATGCGGGCACCGGGGTGGATGTCGATGCCGGTCTCGCTGTGCGCCAGCTCGGCCACGATGCGCGCCAACAGGGGCACGCCCAGCTCGTACAGGCGGTGCGCCACGCGGTGGTGGATCATGGCCTGGATGCCGGGGTAGCACAGCAGCACCTCGTCCACGCTGCGCGCTGCCGGATCGCCCGCGTAGGCGGCCAGCACATCGCTGTCGAGCAGCTCGCGCAGTTGCGGCAGCGAGTGGGCAAAGTCGCGCACGATCTGCTCGGCGCGCAGCTCCAGCGTGGCCGCGTCAAATGAGGGCTCGTGCTTGTGGGCGTAGCGCAGCTCCAGCTGCACCTGGCTGAGCAGCGACTGCAGCACCGTGTCCAGCGTGTGGCCCACGTAGAAATCCTCACCCTCTTGGCGCAGGTCCGGCGGGCCCAGGCGCATCGGGAACAGCGCGCCGCGCAGCAGCTCCAGGATCTGGGTCAGCGCCTCACGCGAGGGCAGCTCGCGACCACCGGGCTCGTTGGAGCGTTGCTGCGATTCGCGCCAGCGCCGTCGCGCCTCGGCCAGCTCACGCACCACCTGGTGCACGTCAAAGGGGGAAGGGCGCACATCGGTTGCGCCGTTCGTGTGGGGCAAGGGCAGGGCATGCAAGGTCATGGGGGGCGCGTCGTGCAAGAGAGGGAAAGGGGCGTGGATTCAGTCCTGCACCCAGGGCAGGCCTCGGAAGCGCCAGCCATCGCTGCCGCCCCGGTGCTGGGCGGCATCGATCTCGCCCTCGAAGCCTTCAAGCACATTGAAGACGGCCGTGAAACCGGCCTTGGCCGCTGCCTCGGCCGCCAGGGCCGAGCGCTTGCCGCTGCGGCACAGCAGCAGCACCGGGGCGTGCTTGGGCACCTTGGCTTCCAGCTCACGGGTGAAGCGGGGGTTGCGCGTCAGCGCGGTGCCGGTGGCCCAGGCCACGTGCAGGCTGCCCGGCACATGGCCGACAAACTTGCGCTCTTCGGTCGAGCGCACGTCCACCAGGGCGGCGTCGCCGGCTTCAAACAGGGCCCAGGCCTGCTGGGGCGTGATGCCGCCCGCATAGGGCAGGCCGGCCGCCGCCGCCGCGGCACGCGCCGCGCTCAGGGCTTCGGGAAGGGTGTTTTCGACAGGGGTGGCAACAGACATCTTGAAAGCCTTTCTGGGTCTTATCGAGGCCGCGTCGCGGGGATTCGGCGGCTCACAAGCACTCTAAGAAAGGGCTTTCAATACTCAAACGAATGATTTTTCTCTTTCTAATGAGAGAAATGTCTTAGCGGTATCGGGCTGTGTGCGCTGTGTCAGCGCTGCACCCCCCAGCGCCGCACGGTGACCCGCTCCAGGGTGGAGAACACCAGGCTTTCGACCAGCAGGCCGATGACGATGACCAGGGCCAGGCCGGCGAAGACCTTGTCGGTGTAGAGCTCGTTGCGGTTCTGGAAGATGTACCAGCCCAGGCCGCCCTTGCCCGAGGTGGCGCCGAACACCAGTTCGGCGGCGATCAGGGTGCGCCAGGCAAAGGCCCAGCCGATCTTCAGGCCCGACAGGATGGCCGGCAGGGCGGCCGGGATCAGGATCTGCACCACGTAGCGGATGCCGGTGAGGCCGTAGTTGCGGCCGGCCATGCGCAGGGTTTCGGGCACGGCCTGAAAGCCGGCATAGGTGTTGAGGGCCAGCGGCCACAGCACCGAATGGATCAGCACGAACACCAGGCTGCCCTGGCCCAGGCCGAACCACAGCAGGGCCAGGGGCAGCAGGGCGATGGCGGGCAGGGGGTTGAACATGGCGGTCAGGGTGGCCAGCAGGTCGCGCCCGAAGGGGGTGGACACGGCCAGGGTGGTGAGGCCCAGGGCCAGCGCCATGCCGGCGAGGTAGCCTTTGAGCAGCACCGCCAGCGAGAGTTGGGCGCGCTGCAGCAGCTCGCCGCTGAGCAGGCCTTCGACCAGGGCGCGGGCGGTGGCGCCAAAGGTGGGCAGCAGCAGGTCGTTGTCCTGCCAGCGGGCCAGCGCCTCCCACAGCACGGCGAGCAGCAGCAGGATCAGGCCGCGGCGCAGGCCGGGCTGTTGCCACGCGCGGGCGGCCAGGGGCAGGGGGCGCGCCAGCGGGATGCCGGGCAGCGGGGGCAGGGTGCGTTCGTATTCGGGGCGCACCGGGGGCGTCGGCAAGGCGGTCGTTGGGGTGCTCATGCAGCGTTTCTCCAGGGGGCGGCCTGATCGGCATTCAGCAGGGTTGCCTGGTGCGGTGCCTCTTCGAACAGCAGGTGGTGGATGCGTTGGGCCGCGGCCTGGAAGTCGGGGCTGCCGGCGCTGTGCAGGTCAAAGGCGTGGCTGTTGATCTCGGCGCGCACCCGGCCCGGGTGGGGCGACAGCAGGCCGATGCGGTTGCCCACCACCAGGGCCTCTTCGATGGAGTGGGTGACAAACACCAGGGTGAAGCGCAGCGCGTCCCACAGGGCGAGCAGCTCCTCTTGCATCTTGCGCCGGGTCAGGGCGTCCAGCGCGGCGAAGGGTTCGTCCATCAGCAGCACCTGGGGTTGCATGGCCAGGGCGCGGGCAATGGCCACGCGCTGCTTCATGCCGCCCGAGAGCTGGTGCGGGTAGACGTGGGCAAACGAGGCCAGGCCCACCTTGTCGAGCACATCGAGGGCGCGTTCGCGCGCCTCGGCGCGGCCCAGGCGGCGCGAGGCCAGCAGCGGGAACATCACGTTGGCCAGTACCGTCTTCCAGGGCGGCAACTGGTCGAACTCCTGGAACACCACCATGCGGTCGGGGCCGGGGCCGCGCACGGGCTGGCCCTGCAGGCGGATCTCGCCTTCGGTGGGGGTGATGAAGCCGGCAATCGCCTTGAGCAGGGTGGATTTGCCGCAGCCCGAGGCGCCGAGCAACACGAAACGGTCGCCCTGGTGCACGTCCAGGCTGATCTGGTGGGTGGCGCGCACCACACGCTGCGGGCTGCGGTACTCCAGGCTCACGCCATCGATCTGCAGCCAGGGGGCGGGCTGGGTCGGGCGGGGGTGTCAGGCATGCGGGGCACCGTGCTCAGTTGCCCGACTGGGCGGCGGGGCTGTCAAAGAAGTAGTCCTTGACCGAGGTGGGCTTGTTCTTGATCGCGCCCACCCGGTGCATGAACTGGCCCAGGCCCAGGGTGTTCTGGGGCGTGGTCTTGAACTGCACTTCGGGGTTGCGGATGATCTTCAGCAGCAGATCGCGATCGGTCTTGGCGTGGGTGACCCGAAGGTAGGTGTCGGCTGCCTTCTCGGGGTTGGCGGTGATGAACTGGGCGGCTTCGTCCAGGGCGGCCACCAGGGCCTTGTAGGTCTTGGGGCTGTCTTTGTAGAACTTCTCGGTGGCGTAGAGCACGGTGGCCGACGAGGGGCCGCCTTGCACGTCGTAGCTCTTGAGCAGCACGCGGACCTGCGGGTTGCCGGCCAGCTCCTGCTCCTGGAAGGGCGGGTTGCCGAAGTGGGCGGTGATCTCGGTGCCGCCCTTGATGATGGCGGCGGCTGCCTCGGGGTGGGGCAGGGCCACGCTGAGCTTGTCGAGGCGGTCGAACTCGGCATCGCCCCACTTCTTGGCCGCGGCCATCTGCAGGATGCGCGACTGCACCGACACGCCCACCGCCGGCAGGGCGATGCGGTCCAGGCCGGTGAAGTTGGCAATGCTGTTGACCTTGGGGTTGTTGGTGACCAGGTAGTACGGGAAGTTGCCCAGCGAGGCCACGCCGCGCACGTTCTGCTTGCCGCGGGTGCGGTCCCACAGGGTGAACAAGGGGCCGACGCCAGCCCCGGCGACCTCGATCGAGCCTGACAGCAGGGCATCGTTGACGGCGGCGCCGCCCGACAGCTTGACGAATTCAACCTGGATGTCGATGCCGGCGGCCTTGCCGTGCTTTTCGATCAGCTTCTGGTCTTGCGCCACGTTGAGCAGCAGGTAGACGATGCCGAACTGCTCGGCGATGCGCAACTGGCCTTCGGCGGCCTGGGCCTGCAGGGGGGCGAGACTGCTCAGCAGCAGGGCGGTGCTGCTGGCCAGGGCGGCGGCGCGCAGTGCCAGGCGACGGGAAAGAGTGTGTTTCATGACGGTGTGGATAGCAGGGGCGGTAAGGGCTCAGTAGGCGACGTCACCTTCGATGGTCACGCGGTAGAGCTTGCGGCGCAGGTGATCGGGCGTGCCGGCCGCCAGGTGCAGCACCGAGCGGTTGTCCCAGAACACCAGGTCGTGCGGTTGCCACTGGTGGCGGTACTGGAACTGCGGCTGCACGCTGTGGGCGAACAACTCGGCCAGCAGGGCCCGGCTTTCGTCTTCGGGCACGCCCAGGATGCGGGTGGTGAAATGCTCGCTGACGAACAGCGCCTTGCGTCCGGTTTCGGGGTGGGTGCGGACCACGGGCTGGGCGACGGGCTTGACCTGGGCCACCTGCTCGGGGCTTAGGTTGGGGCGCCAGGGGCTGCGGGCCTGCAGCTCGGCATAGCGGGCCAGGTAGTGGTGCTCGGCCTTCAGGGGCGCAATGGTTTTCTTCAGCTCGGCGCTCAGGGTGTCCCAGGCCAGGTGCTGGTTGGCGAACAGGGTGTCGCCGCCTTCGGAGGGCAGCTCGTGCGCGTGCAGCAGCGAGCCCAGGCTGGGCTTCTCTTTGTACGACAGGTCGGAGTGCCAGAACACGCCGGCATCCCCTAGGCCGATGGGTTTGCCGTTTTCGAGGATGTTCGAGACGATCAGCACCTCGGGGTGGCCCGGCAGGGCGAAGGTGTTGAGCACATGGATCTGCAGCGGGCCGAAGCGCCCGCTGAAGGCCACGTGCTGATCGGGCGTGAGGCTGGCCTGGTCGCGGAACACCAGCACGTGGTGGTCCAGGTGGGCCTGGTGGATGCGGCGGAAGTCGTCGGTGTTGACCGGGCGCGACAGGTCCAGGCCGATCACCTCGGCGCCCAGCGCGCCGTCAAAGGGGCGGATGTCGAAGGTCTGGGCCGGTGCCGTGGCAGCGGCAGAGGTTTGGGGGGCAAGCGTGGCGGACATGGTTCGGTGCTCTGGGTTGGGTTCTCCTGGCCGAGCCAGGGGACGATGGCTGGGGCAGGGCTGGCCCGCGCGAGCGGGCCTGGGGCGTCAGGCCGGGCTGGCCTCGACCTCGGTGGCTTGAATGGCCTGGCGAGCCAGGACGGCCGGGTGCGCCGGCCGGGGCAGGCCCAGGTGCTCGCGCAGGGTGCGGCCGGTGTACTCGGTGCGGAACAGGCCGCGGCGGCGCAGCTCGGGCAGCACCCCCTCGATGAAGTCGCTCAGGCCGTGGGGCAGGGTGGGGCCCATCACGTTGAAGCCGTCGGCGGCGCCGGTCTGGAACCAGTGCTCCAGCTGGTCGGCGATCTGCACGGGCGTGCCCACCAGGGTCCAGTGGCCACGGGCCGAGATCACCTTCTGGTAGAGCTGGCGCAGGCTGAGGTTGTCGCGGCGCGCCATGGCGCTGAACAGGTCTTGCCGGCTTTGCCAGCCTTCGGTGCGCGGCAGCTCGGGCAACGGGCCGTCCAGCGGGTAGCCCGACAGGTCCACCCCACCCAGGAAGGCCGACAGCAGACCCAGGCCTTGCGCGGGGTCGATCAGCGACTGCAGGGCTTCGTATTTGTCTTGTGCCTCAGCCTCGCTGCGGCCCACGAAAGTGGACACGCCGGGGAGGACCTTCAGGGCGTCCGGGGAGCGTCCGAAAGCCGGGAGCCGGGCCTTCAGGCCCTGGTAGAAGGCACGCGCCTCTTCCACGGTCTGTTGGGCGGTGAAGACCAGCTCGGCGGTCTCGGCGGCCAGGTTCTGGCCGTCTTCCGACGAGCCGGCCTGGACCATCACCGGGTAGCCCTGCACGGGGCGCGGCGTCTGCAAGGCGCCGTGCACCGAGTAGTGCGGGCCCTCGTGGCTCACGCGGTGCAGCTTGGCCGGGTCGAAGAACTGGCCGGCCTGGGCGTCGAAGCGGAAGGCATCGTCCTCCCAGCTGTCCCACAGGCCTTGGGCCACTTTCACGTATTCATGGGCGCGCTGGTAGCGGCTGGCGTGGTCGGCCTGCTGGTCCAGGCCGAAGTTGCGGGCCTCGAAGTCGGAGCCCGAGGTGACCAGGTTCCAGCCTGAACGGCCCTCGCTGAGGCGGTCCAGGGTGGCGAATTTGCGGGCCAGGTGGTAGGGCGGCAGGTAGCTGGTCGAGACCGTGGCCACCAGGCCGATGCGCTCGGTGGCGCCGGCCAGGGCCGTCAGCAGTTGCAGCGGCTCCAGCATGTAGGGCAGGGCGTTGCGCGCCAGCAGGTGGGCGGGCGCATCGGACAGGCCCACGTTGTCGGCGCAGAAGATGGCGTCGAACTTGGCGGCTTCGGCCAGGCGTGCCAGGCGCTGGTAGTGCGCCAGGCTGGCGGCGCCGGCCGGATCGACGTCCGGATGGCGCCATGCCGCCAGATGGTGGCCCACCCCGAACAGGAAGGCCCCCAGGTGCATTTGGCGAGGGGATGGGCTCATGACGGGGGTGGTTTTTTTGTTGTCAGTGAACGCCGGGGATCAGAGCTTGGCGATCGACACTTCGGTCGACTTCACCAGGGCCACGACCTCGGAGCCGATGGTCAGGCCCAGATCGTCCACCGAGCGGGTGGTGATGACGGAGGTGACGATGCCCCAGGGGGTTTCGACATCGATTTCGGACACGACATCACCGCGGATGATTTCGCGGACCTTGCCCTTGAACTGGTTGCGGACGTTGATGGCTTGGATGGACATGGTGTGGCTTTCTTGAAAAGGTGAAGAAAAGGGTTGAAGAAAAAAAGCGTGGGCTGGTGCCGGGGCGTCAGACGATCTCGGCCACGGCGTCAAACGCCAGGCGCGGGCCGCGCGGGTGGGTGCCCGCCGGGTCGCCCACGCCCAGGTTGACGATGAAATTGGTGCTGTAGCGGCCGTCCGGGAAGAAGGCCGCGTCCACGGCCGCCGGGTTGAAACCCGACTGCGGGCCGGCATCCAGCCCCAGCGCGCGGGCAGCCAGGATCAGGTAGGCGCCTTGCAGGCTGCTGTTGCGAAACGCCGTGGCCTGGGCCAGGGCGGCGTTGCCGTCGAACAGGGGCTTGGCGTCGTAGGCCGGAAACTGGCTGGGCAGGTGTTCCTGGAAGCGGCTGTCCTGGGCCACGATCACGCTCACGGCGGCGCCTTCGGTCTGGGCCTGGTTGCCGCTCGACAGAGCGGGCTTGAGTCGGGCCTTGGCCTCGGCGCTGCGCACGAACACAAAGCGTGCCGGCTGCGCATTGAAGGCGGTCGGGCCCCACTTCAGCAGCTCATACAGCGCGTGCAGCGTCTCGTCCGGCACGGGCACCGGCTTGAACGCGTGCACGGTGCGTGCACTGCGAAAGAGTTGGTCCAGTGCCGCATCGGGCAGGGCGTTCAAGGCGTGGGTCATGGCCGGAGTGCTCCAGGTTCAGTGGGTGGGCGCGTCGGGGCTCAACGCGGCGAATAGATCTGGTCGAACGAGCCGCCGTCGGCAAAGTGGGCCTTGTCGGCCGTGGTCCAGCCGCCAAACGCTTCGTCGATGGTGAACAGCTTGAGCGGGGGGAACTGCGAGGCGTACTTGGCCTTGGCCTTGGCGTCGGTGGGGCGGTAGAAGTTGCGGCCGGCGATGTCCTGGCCTTCTTCGGAGTACAGGTAGCTCAGGTAGGCCTCGGCCACCTTGCGGGTGCCCTTCTTGTCGACGTTCTTGTCGACCACGGCCACCGAGGGCTCGGCCAGGATGCTGATCGAAGGGGCCACGATCTGGAACTTGTCGGCACCGAACTCCTTCAGCGCCAGGAAGGCTTCGTTCTCCCAGGCCAGCAGCACATCACCCACGCCGCGTTGCACGAAGGTGATGGTCGAGCCACGGGCCCCGGTGTCGAGCACCGGCACGTTCTTGTAGAGCTTGCCCACGAACTCCTTGGCCTTGGCGTCGCCACCGTACTGGCGCTTGGCGTATTCCCAGGCGGCCAGGTAGTTCCAGCGGGCGCCGCCCGAGGTCTTGGGGTTGGGGGTGATCACGGCCACGCCGGGCTTGATCAGGTCGTCCCAGTCCTTGATGCCCTTGGGGTTGCCCTTGCGCACCAGGAACACAATGGTCGAGGTGTAGGGCGAACTGTTGTGCGGCAGGCGCTTGACCCAGTCCTTGGCGATCAGACCACCGTGGTTGGCCACGGCATCCACGTCACCGCCCAGGCCCAGCGTGACCACGTCGGCGTCAATGCCGTCGATCACCGAGCGGGCCTGCTTGCCCGAGCCGCCGTGCGACTGCTTGACCGACACGTCCTGGCCGGCCTTGGCCTTCCAGTACTTGGCGAAGGCGGTGTTGTACTCCACATACAGCTCGCGCGTCGGGTCGTACGACACGTTGAGCAGGTTCACGGTCTGGGCTGCGGCCGGCAGGGCTGTCAAGGTGCCGGTCGCCAGGATGGCGGCGGCGGCAGCCAGCAGGGGCAGGCGGAAGAAGGAACGACGGCTGGACATGGTGTGGGCTCCGATGGATTGAGGTTGGGGGTTTTTTTATGGAATGGTCAGATTCTGAAAACCCTCGATCCAAACGCGAACGAATAAGAACAATGGTTCTTATGCGGTTTTGTAGTTAGCAAGGCCGGGCGGGCGTTCCAGTGCCGTGGGCGGTGCTGGAGGCGGATTTAGGTTGTGGGCGCAACCATTGGGGCAATCACCTAGTTGCGCGTGCAACCAAATGGCTTAAATTCCAGCCTGTCGTTTGATCCAGGGCAGAACGCCGTCGACACGAGCGGCAAGACCAACGCCTTCCCCACCCCACAAGAGACAGACCATGCACCCGCCCCACTCGCCCCACCTGACTCTGCGCCGCCGCGCCTGGCTGCTTCTGGCCTTGGCCGGCGCGACCGGCCCCGCGGCCGCGGCCGAGCCCTATCCCGCCAAGCCCATCGAATGGGTGGTGCCGTACCCGGCCGGCGGCGGCACCGACGTGGTGGCGCGCACCCTGGCCGAGGCCATGGGCAAGGCGCTGGGCCAGCCCATCATCATCAACAACAAGCCCGGCGCGGCCACCAACATCGGGGCCGAGTACGTGGCCCATGCCAAGGCCGATGGTTATGTGCTGCTGTCGGCCGACACCGCCACGCTGGCGGCCAACCCGTTTCTGTATACCAAGCTGGCCTACAGTGCCGAGAAAGACTTCGCGCCCATCGGCCTCACGGTGCGCTTTCCGATGATCCTGGTGGTCAACCCCCAGGTGCCGGTCAAGACCCTGGCCGAGTTCAAGGCCTGGGCCAAGACCCAGAACGGCGCCAACTACGCCACCCCGGGCGCCGGCAGCCCGCACCACCTGGCCACCGAGTTGTTTCGCGCCCAGGCGGGCCTGCAGCTCACCCATGTGCCTTACCGCGGGGCCGCCCCGGCGGTGCAGGATGTGGTGGCTGGCCAGGTGCCCTTCATGTTTGTTGACACCGCCAGCGGCTACCAGTTCATTGCCGCCGGCAAGCTGCGCCCGATCGGCGTGGCGAGCCCGCGCCGGGTGCCCAATTTCGAGACCATCCCCACGCTGCAGGAGCAGGGCCTGAAGGGCTTCGAGGCCTACGCCTGGCAGGGCCTGGTGGCCCCGGCCGGCGCCCCGCCCGAGGTGATCGCCAAGCTCAACGCCGCCTTGCTGGGGGCCCTGGGCTCGACGGCCATCAAGGCCCGCTTGCAGACCCTGGGGCTGGAGTCCATTCCTGGCACCCCGCGCCAGATGGCCGATTACGCCGCGGCCGAGCGGGCCAAGTGGAGCCAGGTCATCCAGACCAGCGGCATCAAGCTGGATTGAGCCGCCTGCCCGCCCTTTCTTTTTTCTGAGCACTGACATCGCCATGCACCAGCCCACCACCGAAGCCCGGCCCTCGATCTATTACCCCTACCAGGTGTTCGCCCCCTGGCTGCCCTCGGCCCACCCGCCCCAGGCCCGCCAGCGCGTGGTGATCGCGGGCTCAGGCCCGGCCGGCATGGTGACGGCGCTCGAGTTGGCCCGCCATGGCGTGCCCAGCGTGGTGCTGGAGAGCGAGCTGCAGGTGTCGCAGGGCAGCCGGGCCATCGTCTTCACACGCCGTTCGATGGAGATCCTGCAGCAGGTGGGCGTGGCCCAGCGCATGAGCGAGCAGGGCCTGCCCTGGCGCTTTGGCAATTCGTACTACCGGGGCCAGCGCGTGTTCCGCATGGAGGCGCCGCACGACAGCGATGACCGCTACTTTCCCATGCTCAACATCCAGCAGCAGTACATGGAGGAGTACCTGATCGAGGCCTGCGCGGCGCAGCCCCTGATCGACTTCCGCTGGGGCAACAAGCTGGTGCAGGTCCGCCAGGAAGAGGGCGTGGCGCATCTGCAGATCGACACGCCCGAAGGCCCTTACGCCCTGGACACCGATTGGCTGGTGGCCGCCGATGGCGGGCGCTCCGAGATCCGCACCGCCCTGGGCCTGAAGATGGAAGGTGCGTCTTACGAAGGCTTCTTCGTGATCGCCGACATCCGCATCGACCTGCCCCTGCCCACCGAGCGCCTGGCCTTCTTCGACCCCGACTGGAACCCTGGCAACACCATCCTGATGCACCGCGAGCCGCATGGCATCTGGCGCGTCGACTACCAGCTGCCCCCGGGCGAAACCCCCGAGCAGGCCCTGCGGCCCGAGTCGCTCAAGGCCCGCATCGATGCCCAGCTGGCCATGATCGGTCACGCCGGCACCCCCTGGGAGATGGACTGGAGCTCGGTCTACTCGGCCCGCACCCTGACCCTGCCCGACTACGTGCACGGGCGCGTGCTGTTCACCGGCGATGCGGCCCACCTGCTGCCCATCTTCGGCGTGCGCGGCGCCAACACCGCCTTCCAGGACGCCCAGGCCCTGGGCTGGCAACTGGGCTGCGTGGTGAAGGGCCTGGCCGGCGAGAAACTGCTGGCCAACTACAGCACCGAGCGCGTGGGCGCTGCGCGCGAGATCATCGACGAAGCCGGCAAGAGCACCCGCTTCATGACCCCGCCCAGCCGCGGCTTCAGGTTGCTGCGCGACGCGGTGCTGTCGCTCTCGCTGAGCCAGGGCTTTGTGCGCCCGCTCTACCACTGGCGCACCTCCCGACCCCACGAATACAGCGGCTCGGTGCTCAACAGCCCGGGCGACGACAACGCCTTGTTCAGCGCCGGCCCGGCGCACGGCGCGCCACCGCGCAACATCCGGCTTTCGGCCGACGACTTTCTGCTCGATCACCTGGGCGGCGGCTTTGACCTGCTGTACTTCACCGAGGCCCCGGCCCTTCCCGGGGCCCTGCAGCAGGTGGTCGTGGCCGCCCGGGCGCGCGGCGTGCCCCTGAAGGTGATCGCCGTGGGCGCCCCCGGCCCGGTGGCCGGTGCCGACCTCAGCCTGCCAGACGCCGACGGCCATTTCCGCCAGCGCTACGGTGTGCCCGCCAGCGGCGCGGCCTACCTGCTGCGCCCCGACCAGCATGTGTGCGCCCGCTGGCTCACGCTGGACGCCCACCGCCTGCAGGCGGCCCTGAACACCGCCCTGCCGCAATGAACCCCGAGACCTCTGCCATGACCGCTGAAACCACCCCATCCCTGCCCCTGTCCGGCCTGGAGGACGTCTACGACGCCCTGGCCAGCGCCATCGACCAGGCCGGCCCAGACAAGACCGAGCTGTTCCTGGTCAAACTGGCCTTGCTGAACGCGCAGCAACTGGGCAGCGCCAGCCTGGTGCGCGAGCACATTGAGGTGGCGTTGAAGGATCTTTGAGGCCCGGCGCCGGCGGGGGGGGATTCTCCAGAAGGCATCTGGAAAATCGGCACTTGAAAGCGCCCATTCAAGGCCTGGACGTTCGTTGATCTGATCGGTGCTTTCGACAGGACTTGGCGCGCGCCCGCGCTCAGCTCCGTGGTGACGTCCCGCTGGGGGCGTATCCATTGCTCGGGGCGCCCGTGGGTGAGTCCATGCATGGGTTGCGCCCAGATCGGTGTACTTTTGGGGTAACAATCGCTGGCAACAGCACTGGAACAGGCGGTGGCCAGGCCATCGGTTGCCTCATGCTCTTAGCTTGAACCGAATCGAAACGGGACATTGACGATGACAAGCACCCAACAACGCGCCGAACTGCAGTGCCGCAACTGGCAGGTTGCCGACGACATGCGTGGCGCCGTCGACGGCTGGGATTCCAAGCATGCCATTTTGGTCAAGATCGCAAACAGGGGAGCAAACGGATGAGTGATCAACCCGCCTCCCTGATGCCCACGCCCACGGGCTATGTTGACTGGCTGAGCGAGCTGAAAATCAAAATCCACAGCGCCCAGCAACGGGCCACGCTGGCGGTCAATCGCGAACTGGTTTTGCTGTACTGGCAAATCGGCTGCGACATACTGACCAAGCAACATGAGCAAGGCTGGGGGGCGAAGGTGATTGAACGGCTGGCGCACGATTTGCACAGCGCTTTCCCCGACATGAAAGGGTTTTCGCCGCGCAACCTCAAGTACATGCGCGCCTTTGCCCAAGCCTGGCCCGAGGCCGAATTTGTGCAAGCGGTGCTTGCACAATTGCCCTGGTATCACCAATTGGCGCTGCTGGACAAGCTATCCCACCCTGCCGCGCGTCGCTGGTACGCCGCCAAGGCCATCGAGCACAGCTGGTCTCGAAATGTGCTGGTGATGCAAATCGAAACCCGCTTGCTGGAGCGCAGCGGCTCAGCCGTGACCAACTTCGAAGTGAGCCTGCCCAAACCACAGTCCGATCTGGCGCGCGAATCACTGAAGGACCCCTACCGCTTCGACTTTCTGGGCTTGACCGACGAGGCCCAAGAGCACGAGGTGGAATATGCTCTGACCCAACATGTCACCGAATTCCTGCTGGAATTAGGGGCGGGCTTTGCTTTTGTCGGGCGGCAGGTTTTGCTAGATGTCGGCGGCGACGAGTTTTTCATCGATCTGCTGTTTTATCACCTGAAGTTGCGCTGTTATGTCGTGATTGAACTCAAGGGCGGCAAGTTCAAGCCGGAGCACCTTGGGCAACTGGGCTTTTACATGACGGCGATAGATCGGCAGGTGAAGCACGATCTCGACAACCCCACCATTGGCCTGTTGCTGTGCAAGAGCAAAAACAAGGTGGTTGCCGAATACGCCTTGGGCGATAAAAGCCAACCGATGGGCATCGCCGAATACAAGCTGATCGAATCGCTCCCTGACCCACTCAGAACCAATTTACCCAGCATTGAGCAGATCGAGCGCGAATTGCAAGGCGGTGAGGCCTGATCAGAGTGGTTTTTGGAGGTCACTGCTGGACTCCCTCACCCCAGATACGGCATCCCCCGGATCTTCGGCCCGATGTCGTCCAGGAAAGCCTGGGCCAGGGGCGACAGTGAGCGACCGCGGCGGGTGAAGACCTCGAAGCTGCGGCGCACCTCGGGCTGGCCCAGGGGCATCATGCTCAGGCCGTAGAGCGTGACCAGGGGGGCAGCGTAGGGGATGCACAGGGCCACGCCCAGGCCGGCCTGCACCATCGACAAGGCGGTGGACATGTAGGCCACCTCGGTGCTCGGCACAAACTGGAAGTCGGGGTCGGCGGCGCGCAGGTCCTGGGCCAGGCGCTCGGTGAACTGGCCCTGCAGGCCGATCACGGGGTAGGGCTTGAGATCGGTCCAGCGCAGGCTTTCTTGGGCGGCCAGCGGGTGCCCGGGCGGGTAGACCGCCATGAAGGGCCCGTCAAACAGGTGGGCCGAGGTGATGTCGGAGTTGGGCTCGCGTTCGGGGCCGATGCCGATGTCCACCTCGCCCGAGAACACCCGGGCCATCACGTCTTCCACCGGCACGTCCACCAGCTTCACCGAGCCGCCCGGGTGCTCGGCCTGGAAGCGCGCGATCAGGTCGGGCATCAGGGTGGACGCCAGCAACTGCGACACCGCCACCCGCACCACGCCTTTCTGGCTGGTGCTGTCGTCCACGGCGCGGTGCAGCACCTCGTCCAGGTCGTGCAGCACGGTCTCCAGCATCGGGCTGAGGCGTTCACCGGCCTCGGTCAGGTGCACGCGGCGTGTGCTGCGGTCGATCAGGCGCACGCCCATGGACTGCTCCAGCTCCTTCACCAGGCCCGACAGGGCCGACTGCGAGATGTACAGGCTCTCGGCCGCCAGGGTGAAGCTGCCGGTGCGCGCCACGGCCAGAAAGGCCCGCAACTGCCGCAAGGTCACATTCATCGGATTAACCTATAAATTGATCGAATAAAACGGCTTGCATGATAGTTGGTGATCCATTCCAATGGCATTGCCCCGGGCCTCATGGCGAGAGCCCGACGACAAATTCCCCGACGATCATCGCCAGACACAACGCTTACGGAGACCTCAACATGCTGGTTCAAAAAGTTCACCACGTCGCCTACCGCTGCATCGATGCCAAGCAAACCGTGCAGTGGTACGAAAAACACCTGGACATGAAGTTCGTGCTCGCCATCGCCGAGAACGAAGTGCCCTCGACCAAGGCCCCCGACCCTTACATGCACATCTTTCTGGACGCGGGCAATGGCAATGTGCTGGCCTTCTTCGAGCTGCCCAGCCAACCCCCGATGGACCGCGACCGCAACACCCCGGCCTGGGTGCAGCATCTGGCCCTCAAGGTTGATTCGGTGGACACCCTGATCGCCACCAAGGCCCGCCTGGAGGCCGCCGGCATCGAGGTGATCGGCCCCACCGACCACACCATCTTCAAGTCGATCTACTTCTTCGACCCCAACGGCCACCGCCTCGAACTGGCGGCCGACACCGGCACCCCCGAGATGATGAAAAAGCTCGACGAGGTGAAGTGGGACATGATCGAAGAGTGGTCGCAGACCAAGCGCGCCCCCAAGCACGCCGCCTGGATGCACGACGGCAGCATGAGCCAGGCCTGAGCTTCCAGACTTTCCGTACCCACACCCTCACAGGCTCTCTCTGATTGAACGATGACGCTTCTCAACGAAACCCATGACCCGGCCCTGCGCAGCTGGGTGGCCACGGCCCAGGCGACTGGGGCCGACTTTCCGATCCAGAACCTGCCCTTCGCCATCTTCCGCCGCGCTGGCCGCAACGAAGCCTGGCGCGGTGGCGTGGCCATTGGCGACCAGGTGCTCGACCTGGCGGCCGTGGCGGCCAGCAGCGTGTTCACCGGCCTGGCGGCGCAAGCCGTGCAGGCCGCCGCGCAAGACAAGCTCAACGCCCTGATGGCCCTGGGCGCCCCGGCCTGGAGCGCGCTGCGCCTGGCCTTGTCGCGCGCGCTGCGCGAAGGCGCGCCCGAGCAGGCCACCCTGCAGGCCGCCCTGGTGCCCCAGGCCGAGGCCGAGTACGACGTGCCGGCCCGCATCGGCGACTACACCGACTTCTACACCTCGGTGCACCACGCCACCAACATCGGCAAACAGTTCCGCCCGGACAACCCGCTGTTGCCCAACTACAAGTGGGTGCCCATCGGCTACCACGGCCGTGCCTCCAGCATCGGTGTCTCGGGCCAGCGCTTTGCGCGCCCCCAGGGGCAGACCATGCCGCCGGGCGCCAGCCAACCCCTGTTCGGGCCCTGCAAGCGGCTGGACATCGAGCTGGAGCTGGGCATCTTCGTGGGCAGTGGCAACCCGCTGGGTGAGCCCGTGCCCATGGGCCAGGCCGAAGACCATGTGTTCGGCATCTGCCTGCTCAATGACTGGTCGGCGCGCGACATCCAGGCCTGGGAGTACCAGCCCCTGGGGCCCTTCCTGTCGAAGAACTTCGCCACCACGATCTCGCCCTGGATCGTCACCCTGGAGGCCCTGGCCCCGTACCGGGTGGCCTTCACACGGCCCGAGGGCGACCCGCAACCGCTGCCCTACCTGGATTCGGCCGCCAACCGCGAGCAGGGCGCCTTCGACATCCAGCTCGAGGTCGGTCTGCAGACCCCGCGCCTGCGCGAGGCCGCCCAGGCGGCCGCCGTGATCTGCCGCACCAGCTACCGCCATGCCTACTGGACGGTGGCCCAGATGCTCACCCATCACACGGTCAACGGCTGCAACCTGCAGCCCGGCGACCTGTTCGGCAGCGGCACCCTGTCGGGCCCCACGCTGGACCAGGCCGGCGCGCTGATCGAGTTGACCCAGGGCGGCAAGAACCCGGTGCAACTGCCCAATGGCGAGCAGCGCGTGTACCTGGAAGATGGCGACGCCGTGGTGCTGCGCGGCTGGTGCGAGAAGCCCGGTGCGGCGCGCATCGGCTTTGGCGAGTGCGTGGGCACGGTGTTGCCGGCCCGGGTCTGAGGCCCGAAGGCGCAGATGGGCCCGAACGGGTGCCATCTTGCGTGAACTTGTTCGCAAGGCGGCCTGTTTCCTGAGCTTGGAGGTGGGCGCTTGCTGAAAAGCGCTTCCTAGAATCGGCAGCAGACGCCCGGGGCCCCCGCCCTGGGTCTGGTTCCGATCCATGCTGACCCGTTTGCGCTTACCGACCTGGCGATCTGCCACCCTGGCGATGGCCCTGTCGGCTTGTGCCACGCTGGCGCCTGCCCAGGGCAGCGCCGATGCGGCGGCGGCCAGCCCGGGCGCTCCGAATACCCGACCGCCGGCCCTGCCTGAGCTGCTGCTGGGCATCCTGCACTACACCCGCTGGCCCCAGCCCCTGGCCAGCCACCGCCTGTGCCTGAACGACGGCGATGCCGACGCGGTGGCCCTGGCGCGCGAGCTGAACGCCCAGGGCGCCCAGGCCGTGCCTCCGGTGCACAGCGCGCTGCGCAGCCTGCGCGCCGACCTGGCCGACAGCCTGCTCGACTGCCAGGCCATCTACTTCGGCGCCATGCCCGTGCGTGGCCTGCAGCCGCTGCTGTTGCGCCTGAACCGCCACCCCATCCTGACCCTGGGCCAGGGCGATGATTTCTGCTCCTATGGTGGCAAGTTCTGCCTGCTGCAGGGGGCTCAGGGCTGGCAGATCAAGGCCAATCTGGATGCCATTGCCTACAGCGGCCTGCGTGTCAATGCGCGGCTGCTGCAGCTCACGGTGCGACCTGCGGGGGGGCGCCCATGAGTCAGCCACCGCCAACGACCCGCCATCGGCTGCAGCCGGCCGATGCTCGGCCCGTGCGCAGCGTCGCCCGCCTGGTGCGCCTGGGCCAGTGGCGCAGCGCCGGCGTGGCCCTGGCCTGTGCCGGTCTGTTCATGAGCGCGGCCAGCCTGTACTCGCTGCAGCAATACGCCCGGCATGCCCTGGCCATGGCCGCCCATTCCCTGGCCTTTGCGGGTGAACCCGCGATCCGATTCCGCGATCTGGAGGCGCTGCGCGAGCTCGCCGAGCAACTGGCCGAGCGCGAGCAACTGGCCTCGGTCACGGTGCTGGACGCGCGCGGGCAGCGCCTGTTGCAGGTGGAGCGCCCGGGCCAAGGCGCCTTCGACCGTCTGGCGCGGCGCGTGGCCGAGCTGTTCATGCCACAGCCGGTGAGGGCGCCAGTCTTGGGCGGTGGGCTTGGAGCGGGTGACTTGGGCGAGGTGCAACTGCGCTCGGATGGCCGCGTCCTGCTCGGCGACCTGGGCCTGCTGCTGCTGGCCTTGCTGGGCTGTGTGGCGGTGACGGCGCTGGTGGTGCTGGCGGTGTCGCGCCGCCTCACGGAACTGATCGTTCAGCCCCTGGGCGCCATGCTGGAGCTGACCCGCGCCGTGCGCACCAGCCGGTCCTTCGATCGCCGCGCGCAGGCCACCCCGGTGCAAGAGCTCAATGCCCTGGCTGACGACTTCAATGCCCTGCTGGTCGAGCTGCAGCGGCAGCAGCGTCGCGTGGCCGCGCGCCACAACGACCTGCGCCGCAGCAACGAGTCGCTGCGCCACGCCAGCCTGCACGATGCGCTCACCGGGCTGCCCAACCGCAGCCACCTGTTCGAGCACCTGGCTTCCGTGTTCGAGCGGTGCCAGCGCCAGGGCGGGCAGGCGGCGGTGCTGTTCATCGATGTGGACCGCTTCAAGCAGGTCAACGACACCCTGGGCCATGCGGTGGGCGACGCGCTGCTGATCGAGCTGGCGCAGCGCCTGCAGTCGGCCCTGCGCGAGTCCGACTTCGTGGCCCGCCATGGCGGCGACGAGTTCCTGGCGGTGCTGTTCCCGGTGGGCGACGAGACGGAGGTGCGCCTTTGCGTGGACCGCCTGCGCGCCGCGCTGGCCCAGCCGCTGCGGCTGGACAGTGGCCAGACCCTGCCTTTGAGCGTGAGCATCGGCACCGCCTTGTTCCCGGCCCAGGGCACCAGCGTGGACGAACTGGTGCGCGCCGCCGATGCCGCGATGTACCGCGACAAGGTTCGTTCCCATGGACTGCAGCCCCTGACGACACTTCAATCTGAGCCCGCGTCACCGTGAGGCCGATGCCCCCTGCCTGATCTGCCCGGAGACATCCATGACCTCTGATAACCGAATCCACCGTCAAGCCAGACCCCTTGGTTGCCTGCCGCAGGTCATCACTTTGTTGAGCCTGTCGAGCCTGCTGGGCGGCTGCGCCAGCCCGCCGCAAGCGCCATCCCCACCCCAGGCCGTTGTTGCGCCCGATGCCCGCGAGGCGGCCCTGCGTGGGCTGGGCTTCCGGCCCACCGAGCAGGGTTGGGAGCTGGACCTGGCCGGCCGGGTGGTGTTCCCGGTGGACGATGCCTCCTTGTCGGCCGAGGCCCAGGCCGCGATCGAGCGCCTGGCCCGCACGTTGCGCGGCCTGGGCATCACCGGGCTGGCCATCGAGGGGCACACCGACAACCAGGGCTCGGCCACCTACAACCAGCGCCTGTCCGAGCGGCGTGCCCAGGTGGTGGCCCAGGCGTTTGTCGAGCGCGGCTTCGAGCCGGCCCAGGTGCGGCACCAGGGCTTCGGCTTCAGCCGCCCGATCGAGGACAACCGCAGCGAGGCCGGGCGCCAGCAGAACCGCCGCGTCACCATCATCGTGAGCTCTCTCTGACATGGATCAGCCGAAGAAGCGAGAGTCGCGTCGCGTCGGTGCCAAGCCAGAGGGGCTCGACCTTGTTCAGGGTGGACAATCGCTTGGCGCCAGGCAGGAGGCCCTGGCCTTTCAAGGAGACTCTGCATGAGCGAATCTGCGCCCGCACCGACCACGCCCACGGCAACGACCGCAGGTCCCGCCGGGCCCAGCCTGAAGCTGCGGCGCCTGGCCATCGACACCTACCGCGAAAACGTCGCCTACCTGAACCGCGACTGCGATGTCTACCGCGCCGAAGGCTTCCAGGCCCTGTCCAAGGTCGAGGTGCGCACCAACGGGCGGCGCATCCTGGCCACCCTCAATGTGGTCGACGACCCCGGCCTGGTGGGCTGCGGCGAGGTGGGCCTGTCGCAGGATGCCTTTGCCCAGTTGGGCGTGGAAGACGGTCACCCCGCCTATGTGTCGCAGGCCGAGCCGCCCGAGTCGATCCCGGCGCTGTTCCGCAAGCTCGATGGCGAGCGCCTGGGGCAGGCCGACTTCGACGCCATCATCCGCGACATCGCCCAGCACCGGTATTCCAAGATCGAGCTGACCGCCTTTGTGGTGGCCAGCAACCGCAGCGAGCTGGACCGCGAAGAGGTCTACTTTCTCACCGAGGCCATGGTCAAGACCGGGCGCCGCCTGGACTGGCGCCAGCCCGTGGTGGTGGACAAGCACTGCATCGGCGGCATCCCGGGCAACCGCACCTCGATGCTGGTGGTGCCCATCGTGGCGGCCTATGGGCTGGTGTTTCCCAAGACCTCGTCGCGCGCCATCACCTCGCCTGCGGGCACGGCAGACACCATGGAGGTGCTGGCCCGCGTCGAGCTGCCCTTTGACCGCCTGACCGACATCGTGCGCCAGCACCACGGCTGCCTGGCTTGGGGCGGCACGGCCGACCTGTCGCCGGCCGACGATGTGCTGATCTCGGTCGAACGCCCGCTGTCCATCGATTCGCCGGGGCAGATGGTGGCCTCCATCCTGTCCAAGAAGATCGCGGCTGGCGCCACCCACCTGGTGCTGGACATCCCCATCGGCCCCACCGCCAAGGTGCGCTCCATGCCCGAGGCGCAGCGCCTGCGCCGCCTGTTCGAGTACGTGGCCAGCCGCATGCGCCTGTCGCTGGACGTGGTCATCACCGACGGGCGCCAGCCCATCGGCCGCGGCATCGGCCCGGTGCTGGAGGCGCGTGATGTGATGCAGGTGCTGCAGAACGACCCCGAGGCCCCGCAGGACCTGCGCCAGAAGTCGCTGCGCCTGGCCGGCCGGCTGATCGAATGCCACCCCGATGTGCGCGGCGGCGAGGGCTACGCGATCGCGCGTGACATCCTCGAGTCCGGCCGAGCCCTGACCCAGATGAACGCCATCATCGAGGCCCAGGGCGCCTGCGGCTTCGACTACCAGAACCCGCCGCTGGGCGCGCTGAGCTTCGAGGCCCGGGCCACCGAGGCCGGCGTGGTCACCAGCATCGACAACCTGCAGATTGCCCGCATCGCCCGCCTGGCCGGCGCCCCCCATGTGCAGGGCGCCGGGGTGGATCTGCTGCGCAAGCTGGGCGAGCCCGTGGCCCCGGGCGATGTGCTGTACCGCGTGCACGCGGGCTTTGGCGCCGACCTCGAGTTTGCCCGCCAGGCCTGCCAACGCAGTCAGGGCGTGCAGATCGGCGCGGTGGGGGCGGTGCCCCATGTGTTTGTCGAATCCTGATGACGATGAAGTTTTGGAAGGATGGCCCATGACCCCTGCTCAAGAACCCGGTGCGCTGCTGTGCTTTGACGACGAGCTGGCCGTGGCCCGCCGTGCCGCCGAGGCCACCGGCCTGCGCCTGGCGGTGGTGGAGCGCCACCGTTTTCCCGATGGCGAGTGGCGCCTGCGTCTGCCGCCCGCCCTGCCGCCGCGGGTGGTGGTGTGGCGTTCGCTGCACCAGCCCAACGAAAAACTGGTTGAGTTGCTGCTGCTGGCCGAGACCGCGCGCCAGCTCGGAGCCCGGCACCTCAGCCTGGTGGCGCCTTACCTGGCCTACATGCGCCAGGACATCGCCTTTCACCCGGGCGAGGCCGTCAGCCAGCGCATCGTAGGCCGCTTTCTGGCCGGTCTGTTCGATGCCCTGATCACGGTCGACCCGCACCTGCACCGGGTGGCCACCCTGCACGAGGCCGTGCCCCTGGCCGACGCCATCGTGCTCAGTGGTGCGCCCCTGCTGGGCGCCTGGGTGGCCTCGCAGCGCCAGGATGTGCTGCTGCTGGGGCCCGATGAAGAGTCGCTGCAATGGGTGAGCAGCGCGGCCCAGGCCCATGGCTGGCCGCATGCGGTGTGCCGCAAGCTGCGCCATGGCGACCGCCATGTCGAGATTGCGCTGCCCGAGTTGTCCGTGGCCGGGCGCGCCGTGGTGCTGATGGACGATGTGGCCAGCTCAGGGCAGACCTTGATCGAGGCCACCCGTTTGCTGCTGGCGGCCGGCGCCCGTTCGGTGGATGTGGCCGTCACCCACGCGCTGTTCGCCGGCGACGCGCTGCAGCGCCTGCAGGCGGCCGGCGTGGGCCAGGTCTGGAGCACCGATTGCATCGCCCACCCCAGCAACGCGGTGTCGGTGGTCGGGGCCGTGGCCGAGGCCCTGGCGGCCCTTTACCAACGCCTGGACCTCGTGCCCGGCGATGGCGGACAGAGGGTCACTTCGGAGGCTTGAGCGTAGGCCTGGCGCTTATCATGTTTCCACATCCCAGGCGGACTGGCCTGGGGCCCTTCGGCCCGGGAGCCCGATGCTGCAGCAACTCAAAACCTTTGGCGAAATTCTCGATGGTCTGGAGATCGCCATGTGCGTCTTCGACGACCAGGACCGGGCGCTGGCCTGGAACCGCTGCTTCTTCCGATTCTTTCCGGAGCACGAGGGGCAGTTGCACGAGGGCGAGCACTACAGCGTCAACCTGCGGCGCTTCTACAGCGGGCGCCTGAGCCCGCAGGAGCTCAGCGGCATCGACCGCTACATCGAGGCCGGCATTGCGCGCCACCAGCACCAAAGCCAGCCTTACGAGTTCGAGCATCTGGGGCGGCGACTGCGGGTGTCTTCGCTGCCGGTGCCCGGGGTGGGTCGCATGCGCCTGTGGCGCAGCGAATCGTCTCTGGCCCCCCAGGCCACCTTGCCGAGTGGATCGCCCGCTGCCTTGCCTGTGGGCGGCGGTGTGCTGCTGGACAAGGTGCCTGACGCCTTGATGGTGTGTGGCCTGGATGGTGGCCGCATCGAGTGGGTCAATGAATCCTTTGTCCTGATGTACGGCTTGCGTGATCGGCAGTCGGCTGTGGGCAGCGGCTTCGAGCAGGTGTTCGAGGCGGCCTGGCAGCAGGAGTTGGCGGCCGGCACGGCCGATCACGAACTGTATGCCGCAGGCTTGCAGGTGCTGAAGGACCATCTGCGGTTTTCCGGGGCACCGTTTGAGCTGCCGTTGCCAGGCAACCGCTTTTGCCGCGTGATTGCCCGGCCTACCGGCGGCGGCGAGGCTTTCTACGCCCACGTCGATATCTCCGAAATCAAACGTCAACAACAGCGGCTGGAAGCGGCTGAACGCCTGGCGCGTGAACGCGAACAGCAGTTGCGCCACAAATCTGTGCTGCTGGAGGCCACGGTCGAGAACCTGGATCAGGGCATTGCCCTGATCGGTGCCGATGGCACGCTCGAGCTGAGCAACCTGAATTTCCTGGATCTGCTCGATCTGCCCAGGCAATGGCTGGGGCAGCGCCTCAACCTGTCCGATGTGCTGGATTACCAGCGTGCCCATCATGAGTTTGAGGGGGCCCCGGATGTGGTGCAGCAGTATGTGCATGCGGGGGGGCGTTCGCCTCATTTGCCGCGCTACGAGCGCCGGCGCGGCAACGGCCGGATGATCGAGGTGCGCAACATCCCGATTGAAGACGGTGGCTTGCTGCGCACTGTCACCGACATCACCCAGCGCAAGCTGGACGAGGAGCGCATCCGCTTTGCGGCGCACCATGATGCGCTCACCGGCCTCATCAATCGCGCCATGTTCATGGAGTGCCTGGAGGCCGAAGTCTCGCTGGCCCGGCGCACCGGCAACGGCTGTGCGGTTCTTTACCTGGATCTTGACGGGTTCAAGCCCATCAACGACCAGTATGGTCACGCCGTGGGTGACTTGGTGCTGGTGGGTGTTGCACGCGCCTTGAGCTCGATTGCCCGCGAGGCCGACTTCGTGGCCCGCCTGGGGGGCGATGAATTTGCCGTGCTGCAACGCGGTGTGCAAAGCCGCGAGCAGGCGCGCCAATTGGTTCAGCGCGTGCACCAGGCGCTGAGCCAGCCGATCACGGTGGAGTCCCTGCGCTTGCACGTGGGGGCCTCGATCGGCGTGGCGCTGTGCCCGGACGACGGTGATCAGGCCGAAGCCCTGTTGCGCCAGGCCGATCTGGCGATGTACGCCCGTAAGAAACAGCGGGCCCGGCCAACCGGCTGAAGGGCCGGCAGGTCGGGGGGCGTGCTCAACCCTGCTTGAAAGGCAGCTCGCGCACGGGCTTGCCGCTGAGGCGGGCCACCGCGTTGGCAAAGGCCGGGGCCAGCGGGGGCAGGCCCGGTTCGCCCATGCCGGTCGGTGCATCGTCGCTGAGCACGGTGTGCACGGCGATCTGCGGCATGGCCGTGATGCGCGGCACGGCGTAGTCGCCGAAGTTGCTCTGCTCAACCTGGCCGTCCTTCAAGGTGATGGCGGCGCCGGGCAGGCACATCGACAGGCCCATCAGCGCGCCGCCCTGCACCTGGGCTTCCAGGCTGCGCGGGTTGATCACCCGGTTGCAGTGCACGCCGGCCGTCACCTTGTGCAGCGTGGGCACGCCCTTCTTCAGCGAGGCCTCGACCACATAGGCCACCACCGAGTTGAACGACTCGTGCACCGCCACGCCCCAGGCGCGGCCGGGGGCCAGCTTCTTCTTGCCGTAGCCGGATTGGTCGACCGCCAGCTGCAGCGCCGCCTTGTGGCGCGGGTGCTGCTCGCCGATCAGCTTCATGCGGTAGGCCACCGGGTCTTGCCGGGTGGTGCGGGCGATCTCGTCGATCAGCGTCTCCATCACGAAGGCGGTGTGGGTCGAGCCCACGCTGCGCCACCACAGCACCGGCACATTCACCTTGGGGTGTTGCACGGTCAGGCGCATCGGGATCTCGTAGGGCTCTTTCATGCCTTCCACCGCGGTGCCGTCGATGCCGTTCTTGACCATCATGGGCTCGAAGGGCGAACCAGCCAGGATCGACTGGCCCACGATCACGTGGTCCCAGGCCTGGATGCGGCCCTGGCCGTCAAAGCCGATGCGGGCCGTGTGCAGGTGCATGGGGCGGTAGTAGCCGCCCTTGATGTCGTCCTCGCGGCTCCACAGCAGGCGCACCGGGGCGCTGATGCCCGCGGCCAGGGCGGCCTTGGCCACCTGGGCGGCCTCCACCACATAGTCGCTGCTGGGGATGGCGCGGCGGCCGAAGCCGCCCCCCGCCATCTGCACGTGCACCTGCACGTTCTGCGGCGGCAGGCCCAGCACGGTGGCGGCGGCCAGGCCGTCCAGGCCCGGCATCTGCGTGCCCACCCACAGCTCGGCCTTGCCCGCCTCGACGCGCACGGTGCAGTTCAGCGGCTCCATGGGCGCGTGGGCCAGGTAGGGGAAGACGTACTCGGCGCTGATCTGGTGCGGGGCCTTGTCCAGGCCCGACACATCGGCGTCGAAGCGGCGCGGGCCGGGCTGCGTGGCCAGGGCGCGGTACTGCGCCAGCTGGCGCGCGCTGTCCACCTTCTCGACCGCGCTGCTGTCCCAAGCCAGCTTGAGGGCGTCGCGGCCCTGCTTGGCGGCCCAGTAGCCGTCGGCCAGCACGGCCACGGCTTCGCCGCCCCGATCGGCCGGGATGCGCAGCACGGCCTTCACGCCCTTGATGGCGCGCGCGGCGCCGTCGTCCACCGACTGCAGCCTGGCGCCGAACACGGGCGGGTGGGCCACCACGGCGGTCAGCAGGCCGGGCAGGCGCACGTCGATGCCGTAGTCCTGGTGGCCGCTTGATTTGGCGGCCGCATCCAGGCGGCCCGTGGGCTGGCCGATCAGCTGGAAGTCTTTCGGGTCTTTCAGCGTCACGCTGGCGGGCACCGGCAGGGCCATGGCGGCCTCGGCCAGTTCGCCGTAGCCCAGTTGCTGGCCAGCCGGCCCGATCACCTGGCCCTTGTGGGTGCGCAGGCTGGCCGGGTCAAGCTTCCAGCGGGCCGCGGCGGCCTGGACCAGCATGGCACGGGCGCGGGCGCCCAGCTCGCGGTACTGGGTGTAGGAGTGCGCGATCGAGCCCGAGCCGCCCGTGATGTGCATGCCGAACAGCGGGTCGACATAGGCCGGGTCGTTGCTGCCATGCACGCTGTTCACCCGGGACCAGTCGGCGTCCAGCTCTTCGGCCAGGATCATGGGCAGCGAGGTCTGAACACCCTGGCCGAAGTCCAGGCGGTTGATGGTGATGGTGGTGCTGCCGTCGGCCGCGATGTGCAGGAAGGCCGAGGGCTGCTGCGTGGGCTTCAGGCCGGCGGGCTTGGCCGCGTCCTGGGCCAGCGTCCCCAGCGGGAAGGCGCCCAGCGCAAAGCCGCTCAGGGCGCCGAGTTTCAGAAAGCTGCGCCGGGGCAGGCCCGTGGTGGCCGGGGTGCTGCCGGCCTGTTCGCGTTGCATCAGGGCCTGCAGGTGGCGCGGCAGTTCGAAGGTGGCTTGATCGAAATTCATGGGGTGCTCCTTCTGGGGGTCAGGCCAGGGCCTTGGCGGCGTCGGTGATGGCGGCGCGGATGCGCGCATAGGTGCCGCAGCGGCAGATGTTGCCCGCCATGGCCGAGTCGATCTCGGCCTCGCTGGGCAGCTTGCCGCGGGGCAGGGTCTTGAGGAAGGCGGTGGCCGACATGATCTGGCCGCTCTGGCAGTAGCCGCACTGGGCCACGTCGTGCTTCACCCAGGCCTGGTGCACGGCCTGGCCCACCTTGTCGCTGCCGCCGGTGACGGCCTCGATGGTGGTGATCTTCTGCCCGCTGGCGGCCGACACCGGCGTCACGCAGGATCGGATCGCCTGGCCGTTCAGGTGCACGGTGCAGGCGCCGCACAGGGCCGCGCCACAGCCGAACTTGGTGCCGGTCATGCCCAGGGTGTCGCGCAAGGTCCAGAGAATGGGCGTGGACGGGTCGACATCGACCTCGTGGTTCTGTCCGTTGATGTTCAGGGTGCTCATGGGGTGGGTCCTCTTTGGGTGAATATATATTCGGTTAAAAGGCGGATGCGGGCGCTGTGTTGGTGCTGTCAGGTCAGGCCTTGATGCCGTCCCAGCACAGCCCGAAGGCCATGTTGAGCTGTTCGGGGGTGTGGCTCAAGGTGCCGCTGCGCAGCAACTGGGCGGTTTCGCGCACCGAGCCGGCAAAGCTGCTGATCAGCAGCGGCGTGGGCACGTCTTTGAGGATCTGCTGGGCCTTGGCGTTGTCGATCAGCTCGACCCAGCCCTTGATCAACTGGGCCGACAGCTGCCGGCTGGCCTCGCTGAACCAGGGCGAGTTGTAGTACTGCTCCAGAAACACCACCTGGGCCGAATGGGCCAGCCGGTGTTCCAGCCAGTTGTCCCACATGTGGCGAAAGCGCTGGCGGAAGGGGGCGGCCGGGTCATCGCCCTGCATCAGGCTGGCCGCCGTCTGGCGTTTGGCCTGCTCGTACAGGCCCACCATCAACTCTTCCTTGGATTTGAAGTAGACGTAGAGCGTGCCCGTGGCCAGGCCGGCCTCACGGGCGATGGCGGCCATGGTCAAGCCGCTCAGCCCGGTCTGCTCGACCAGGGTGAAGGTGGCCTCGGCGATGGCGCGCAGCTTTTCTTCGTCCTTGGGTTTCATGTCGGCGCATCATAGACGAATATAAATTCATCTTTCAAGGCCGGGGATATTCAAGCGGAATCCATGCGGGGCTGGATGGTTGATAAGTTTTTTGAATGTGTCAATTTCACCAGATTATCAAAACTCTTTCGAGAGATAACGGGTAAATAACCGCCGCAAATTGCTTGATATGCGTGAAATACCCATGGAAATCTCTCGCGTTTCGCGTTAATTTGCAACTGTGGGTCGCGGCTTCAACCTAGAATTTCGGCCTGCTCCAAACAAGAAGGTACCCCCATGGTGCAACTCTCCAGACGCCAGTTCATGAAAGTGACTGGTTCGACTCTGGCGGGCTCCAGCCTGGCCCTGATGGGTTTCTCACCCAGCACAGCCTTGGCGGAAGTCCGTCAATACAAATTGGCGGCCACCACCGTCACCCGTCAAACCTGCACCTACTGCTCGGTGGGTTGCGGCATCCTCATGCATTCGCTGGGCGATGGCGCCAAGAACGCCAAGCTGTCGGTGATCCACGTCGAAGGCGATCCGGACCACCCGGTGAACCGCGGCACGCTGTGCCCCAAGGGCGCCAGCCTGCTCGATTTCGTGCACAGCCCGAACCGCCTCAAGTACCCCGAGTACCGGGCCCCGGGCTCCAACGAGTGGAAGCGTCTGTCCTGGGACGACGCGCTGACCCGCATCGCCAAGCGGCTCAAGGAAGACCGTGACGCCAACTTCGTCGAGAAGACCGACGACGGGCTGACGGTGAACCGCTGGCTCACCACCGGCATGCTGGCCGCCTCGGCCGCCAGCAACGAAGCCGGTTACATCACGCACAAAGTGGCCCGCAGTTGGGGCCTTCTTGCACTCGACAACCAAGCACGTGTCTGACACGGCCCGACGGTGGCAGGTCTTGCCCCGACGTTTGGCCGTGGAGCGATGACGAACCATTGGGTCGACATCAAGAACGCGGACGTTATTTTGATCATGGGCGGCAATGCCGCTGAAGCCCACCCCTGCGGCTTCAAATGGGTGACCGAGGCCAAGGCGCACAACAAGGCGCACTTGATGGTGGTCGACCCGCGCTTCAATCGCTCGGCATCGATTGCCGACTTCTATGCCCCGATCCGTTCGGGCAGCGACCTGGTGTTCCTGGGCGCGGTGATCAACTACCTGCTCACCAACGACAAGATCCACCACGAGTACGTCAAGAACTACACCGACTTCAGCTTTGTCGTGCGCGAAGACTTCGCCTTCGACGACGGCATCTTCTCGGGCTACAACCCCGAAAAGCGCACGTACGACAAGGCCAGCTGGGACTACGAAATCGGCCACGACGGCTATGTGGTGACCGACCCGACGCTGCAGCACCCGCGCTGCGTGTACCAGTGGCTGAAGAAGCATTACGCCGAGTACACCCCCGAGAAGGTGGAGAGCATCTGCGGCACGCCCAAGGCCAAGTTCCTGCACGTGTGCGAGAAGCTGGCCTCGACGGCGCAGGCCGGCCGTGCGGCCACCATCCTGTACGCCCTGGGCTGGACCCAGCACTCCACCGGCGCGCAGATCCTGCGCACCGGCGCCATGGTGCAGCTGCTGTTGGGCAACATCGGCATTGCCGGTGGCGGCATGAACGCTTTGCGCGGTCACTCCAACATCCAGGGCCTGACCGACCTGGGCATCCTGTCGGCCAGCCTTTCTGGTTACCTGACCATGCCCGGCCAGGCCGAGCAGGACTACGGCAAGTACATCGCGGCCCGCACCCAGATGCCGCTGCGCCCCGGGCAGATGAGCTACTGGCAGAACTACCCCAAGTTCCACGTCAGCCTCATGAAGTCCTGGTGGGGGCCGGCCGCCACGGCCGAGAACAACTGGGCCTACGACTACCTGCCCAAGCTCGACAAGCAGTACGACATGCTGCAGATCTTCGAGCTGATGAACCAGGGCAAGGTCAACGGCTACATCGCCCAGGGCTTCAACCCGCTGGCGGCGCTGTCCAACAAGGACCGCGTTCGCAACGGCCTGTCCAAGCTGAAGTTCCTGGTGGTGATGGACCCGCTGGCCACCGAGACCGCCGATTTCTGGAAGAACCACGGCGAGTACAACGATGTGGACACGGCCTCGATCCAGACCGAGGTGTTCCGCCTGCCCACCACCTGCTTTGCCGAAGAAGAGGGCTCGGTGGTCAGCTCGTCGCGCGTGCTGCAATGGCACTGGAAGGCGGCCGAGCCGCCGGGCGAGGCCAAGACCGACATCTACATCATGTCGCAGCTGCACCTGCGCCTGAAGGCCTTGTACAAGGCCGAGGGCGGCAAGTTCCCCGACCCCATTGCCAACCTGTGGTGGCCCTATGCCGACCCCGAGGAGCCGCGGCCTGAAGAGGTGGCCAAGGAGTTCAACGGCCGGGCCCTGGTCCAGCTGAACGACCCCAAGGACCCGACCAAGGTGCTCCGCAAGGCCGGCGAGCAGCTCAGCGGCTTTGGTGAACTGCGCGACGACGGCAGCACGCAAAGCGGTTGCTGGATCTGGACCGGCTGCTGGACCAGCGCCGGCAACCAGATGGCGCGGCGCGACAACTCCGACCCGACCGGCATCGGCAACACGCTGAACTGGGCCTGGGCCTGGCCGGCCAACCGCCGGGTGCTGTACAACCGCGCCTCCTGCGATGTGGCGGGCAAGCCCTTCAACCCGCACCGCAAGCTGATCGGCTGGAACGGCAGTGCCTGGACGGGGGCCGACGTGCCCGACATCGGCGCCACGCTGGGCCCGGACACCGGTACCGGTCCCTTCATCATGAACCCCGAAGGCGTGGCGCGCTTCTTTGCACGCAAGGGCATGAACGAAGGGCCTTTCCCGACCCATTACGAACCCTTCGACACGCCGCTGGGCTACAACCCCATGCACCCGAAGAACCCCAAGGCCACCAGCAGCCCCGCCGCGCGCGTGTTGCCCGGCATCTGGGACACCTTCGGCAAGGCCTCAGAGTTCCCGCACGTGGGCACCACCTACCGCCTCACCGAGCACTTCCACTACTGGACCAAGCACTCGCTGCTCAACGCGATCACGCAACCCGAGCAGTTCGTCGAGATCAGCGAAAGCCTGGCCGAGTCGGTGGGGGTGAAGACTGGCGAGATGGTCAAGGTCAGCTCCAAGCGCGGCTACATCAAGGCCGTGGCCCTGGTGACCAAGCGCATCAAGCCGATGCAGATCGAGGGCAAGACCGTGCAGCACGTGGGCATCCCCATCCACTGGGGCTTCAAGGGTGTGACCAAGCCGGGCTTCCTGGCCAACACGCTGACGCCTTTCGTGGGCGACGGCAACAGCAACACGCCTGAGTTCAAGACCTTCCTGGTCAAGGTCGAGAAGGTTTGAGGAGCCCCTGATGTCATCTCTGCAATCTCTCGATATCAAGCGCCGCTCCGCCACCACCACGCCCTCGCCCAGTGCGCGCTCTGCGCATGCGGGCGAGGTGGCCAAGCTGATCGATGTCTCCAAGTGCATCGGCTGCAAGGCCTGCCAGACGGCCTGCATGGAGTGGAACGACCTGCGCGACGAAGTGGGCACGGCGGCGGCCGGGGTGTATGACAACCCGACCGACCTGAGCGCCCAGTCCTGGACCGTGATGCGTTTCTCCGAGTACGAGAACGAGGCCAGCGGCAACCTGGAGTGGCTGATCCGCAAGGACGGCTGCATGCACTGCGAAGACCCAGGCTGCCTCAAGGCCTGCCCCTCGCCCGGTGCCATCGTCCAGTACGCCAACGGCATCGTCGACTTCCAGGAGGAAAACTGCATCGGCTGCGGCTACTGCGTGACGGGCTGCCCGTTCGACGTGCCGCGCATCTCCAAGAAGGACAACAAGGCCTACAAGTGCACCCTGTGCTCGGACCGCGTGGCGGTGGGCATGGAGCCGGCCTGCGTCAAGACCTGCCCCACCGGCGCCATCATGTTCGGCACCAAAGAGGCCATGAAAGACCAGGCCGAGGAGCGCATTCTTGACCTCAAGGAGCGTGGCTTCGACCAGGCCGGCCTGTACGACCCGGCCGGGGTGGGTGGCACCCACGTGATGTACGTGCTGCACCACGCCGACAAGCCTTCGCTGTACCACGGCCTGCCCGATTCGCCCAAGATCAGCCCCTTCGTGGGCCTGTGGAAGGGCGTGGCCAAGCCGCTGGCCATGGCCGCCCTGGGCGCCGCCGCGGTGGGCAGCCTGTTTCACTACATCACCAAGGGCCCGAACGACGTGTCCAAGGAGCTGGAAGATGAAATGGAAGCCAAGGACCGCGAGGCCCAGGCTCAAGCCAACCAGGAGACCGCACCATGAGACGCAACCCTCGTGACCTGCAGCGCTACAACGCCTCTGAGCGTGCCAACCACTGGGTGGTGGGCATCTGCTTCATCCTGCTGGCCCTGTCGGGCCTGGCCTTCTTCCACCCGGCCTTCTTCCCGCTGACCCAGCTGTTCGGCGGTGGGCCCTGGACCCGCATCCTCCACCCCTACATCGGGGTGGTGATGATGGCCTTCTTCGTGATCATGGGCCTGCGCTTCTGGCGCCTGAACGTGGTCGAGCCGCGCGATGTCGAGTGGCTGAAGAACGTCCGCAAGATGGTGGACGGCAACGACCACGACATGCCCGAGCAAGGCAAGTACAACGGCGGCCAGAAGCTGCTGTTCTGGGGCCTGGTCGGGGGCATGGTGGTGTTGTTCCTGTCGGGCCTGCCCATGTGGCGTGCCTGGTGGAAGCTGCCCGCCGACGTGGTGCGCATCAGCTCGCTTCTGCACGCCGCCGCCGGTGTGTGGATGATCGGGCTGATCCTGATGCACATCTACGCCGCCATCTGGACCCGCGGTACCATCCGGGCCATGCTCTACGGCACCGTGACCCGGGCCTGGGCCAAGCAGCACCACCGCGGCTGGTACCGCAAGATGACGGGCGACAACAGCTGATCTTCCTGCCTGTTCAACGCCCCTGATCGGGCTCACTGCCGCCGGGCGCCTGCTGTTGGCGCGCCGGCGGCTGCTTTTTTGGGACACTTCTCCATGCAACGCATTCTTCAACCCGGTGACATCGAAGCCCTGGACCACACCCGCTTCCCCCGGGTGCTGCCGCCTGCCGCCAGCTCGCTGTTTGCCGAGCGCGCCGCCCGCCTGCGCCAACTGGCCGAGGGCAACCCGATTGCCGACTACCTGCTGTTCGTGGCCAAGATCATGGACGCCCAGCACCAGGCCGTGGCCAGCGTGCCGGTGCCCACCCTGGCCGACGAGGTCAAGGCCCGCGCCCAGCAGCACGGCATGCCCCTGATGCCCGCGCAGGACCACCTCGACCCGGCCTGGCACGACGTGCTCGACAGCCTGATCGCCACCCTGGCCCGTGAAGACGGCCTGCCCGAAGCCCTGCAACCGCTGCTGGGCGCCCTGCGCGAGCTGAGCCACGCCGAGCGCGACGACATCGCTCGCAAGCTGCTGCAAGGCGAGGGCTCGGCCCGTGATGTGGGCATCTCGCCCTTCATCATGGCGGCCCTGCAGGTCAGCTTCACCCGTCTCGCCAGCCAGCTCACCGAGGCCGATGTGCCCTACACCGACACCGCCAGCGTCTGCCCCGTGTGCGCCAGCGCGCCGGTGGCCAGCGTGCTGCGCATCGGGGGCCAGGCGGCCGGCCACCGCTACCTGCACTGCGGCACCTGCGCCACCGAATGGCACATGGTGCGCGTGAAGTGCTCGCATTGCGAATCCACCAAGGGCGTGGCCTACCAGGGCATCGAAAACGACAAGGGCGTGGTCACGGCCGAAACCTGCAGCGAATGCGGCACCTACCGCAAGCTGGTCAACCAGGAGAAAGACCCCCAGGCCGAACCCCTGGCCGACGACCTGGCCAGCCTGACCCTGGACCTGCTGATGGGCGAGACCCGCTTCCAGCGCGCCAGCCCCAACCCCCTGTTGTTCGTGGCCGTGGCCGAGCCGCAAGAGGGCGACGACGCCGCCCTGCCGCCCGACCTGTCCTGAGTTTTCTCACCTTCCACTTCATGACCCAGCCCGAGGCCTCCCGTTCCCTGTCCGCCCCCACCCTGGCCAGCCTGCCCTCGGTGGACCGGCTGCTGCAGCACCCCGAGCTGCAACCGCTGCTGAGCCCTTACGGCAAGGAGGCCCTCACCGAGGCCATCCGCCAGGTGCTGGCCCGGGCGCGCCAGGCCTGGCGCGAGCAGGCGGGTGATGCGGCCTTGCCCGACGAGGCGGCCCTGGTGCAGGGCGTGCAAAAGCACCTGGCCCGGCGCTTTGCGCCGCGCCTGAGATCGGTGTTCAACCTCACCGGCACCGTGCTGCACACCAACCTGGGCCGGGCCCTGCTGCCGCAAGAGGCCGTGGAGGCGGTGGTGCAGGCCCTGACCACCCCGGCCAACCTCGAATACGACCTGGCCACCGGGGGCCGCGGTGACCGCGACGACCTGGTCGAAGACCTGCTGTGCGAGCTGACCGGCGCCGAGGCCGCCACCGTGGTCAACAACAACGCCGCCGCCGTGCTGCTCACGCTGAGCGCGCTGGCCGCCGGCCGCGAGGTGATCGTCTCGCGCGGCGAGCTGGTCGAGATCGGCGGTGCCTTCCGCATCCCTGACATCATGGCCCGCGCCGGGGCCCGCCTGGTCGAGGTGGGCACCACCAACCGCACCCACGCGCGCGACTACGAGAACGCCGTGGGCGAGCAGACCGCGTTGCTGATGAAGGTGCATTGCAGCAACTACGAGGTGACCGGCTTCACCAAGAGCGTGCCCGAGGCCGAGGTGGCCGCCATTGCCCACGCCCGCCAGCGCCCCCTGGTGGTGGACCTGGGCAGCGGCACCCTGGTCGACCTGCGACCCTGGGGCCTGCCCCATGAGGTGACGGTGCGCGAAACCATTGCGGCCGGGGCTGACCTGGTCACCTTCAGCGGTGACAAGCTGCTGGGTGGCCCGCAGGCCGGGCTGATCGTGGGCCGCAAGGACCTGATCGCCCAGATCAAGAAAAGCCCGCTCAAGCGCGCCCTGCGCGTGGGCAAGCTCACCCTGGCCGCACTGGAGCCAGTGCTGCGCCTGTACCTGTCGCCCGACCTGCTGGCCCAGCGCCTGACCACGCTGCGCCTGTTCACCCGCCCGGTGGCCGACATGCAGGCCCAGGCCCTGGCGCTGCAGCCTCTGGTGCAGGCCGCCGTGGGCCCACGTTGGAGCGTGGAGGTGGCCGCCATGAGCAGCCAGATCGGCAGCGGCGCCTTGCCGGTGGACCTGCTGCCCAGCCAGGGCCTGCGCCTGGCCCCGGTGCAGGCGCGCCAGGCCGGCCGCCAGCTGCAGCAGCTGGAAGCCGCGCTGCGCCAGCTGCCGCGGCCCGTGATCGGCCGCACCCAGGACGACGCCCTGTGGCTGGACCTGCGCTGCCTGGAGGCGGCCGACCAGGCCATCTTCGAAGCCCAACTGCCCCAGCTCGCGGCCGCCCTGGCCCAGCCCTGATCGCCAGAGCCGCCCATGATCATCGGTACCGCAGGCCACATCGACCACGGCAAAACCACCCTGGTGCGCGCCCTCACCGGCGTGGACACCGACCGCCTCAAGGAAGAAAAACAGCGCGGCATCTCGATCGAACTCGGTTATGCCTACACCCCGTTGCCCAATGGGGAGGTGCTGGGCCTCATCGACGTGCCCGGCCACGAGCGTTTTGTGCACACCATGGCCGCCGGCGCGGTGGGCATCGACCATGCCCTGCTGGTGGTGGCGGCCGACGACGGCCTCATGCCGCAGACCCGTGAGCACCTCGACATCGTGCTGCTGCTGGGCGTGCGCCAGGCCACCGTGGCCCTGAGCAAGGCCGACCGCGCCAGCCCCGAACGCCGCGCCCAGGTGCGCTCCGACATCGCCGCGCTGCTGGCGCCCACCCCGCTGGCCGGGGCCCCGGTGTTTGAAACCGCGGCCCAGCAGCCTGACGACCCGGGCGTGGCCGCCTTGCGCCAGCACCTGCACACGCTGGCCCAGGCAGCGCCGGCCCGGCCGCGGCATGGCCTGTTCCGGCTGGCGGTGGACCGCGTCTTCACCCTGGCCGGCCAGGGCACCGTGGTCACCGGCACCGTGTTCGGCGGCCAGGTGCAGGTGGGCGACACCCTGCAGCACTCGGCCAGCGGCCAGAGTGTGCGCCTGCGCAGCCTGCACGCCCAGAACCAGAACCGGCCCGAAGGCCATGCGGGCCAGCGCTGCGCCCTCAACCTGGTGGGCATAGCCAAAGACGACATCCACCGCGGCGACTGGATCGCCGACGCACGCGCGCTGCAGGCCAGCCGGCGCATCGACGTGCGCCTGCGCCTGTTGCCCGACGCCCCGGCCCTGGCCCAATGGGCCCCCGTGCACCTGCACCTGGGCACCGCCCACCTCACGGCCCATGTGGCTTTGCTGCAGGGCGAGCGCATCGAGCCCGGCACCGAGGTGCGCGCCCAGCTGGTGCTCGATGCGCCCGTGTTTGCGCTGCCCGGCGACCGCCTGATCTTGCGCAATGCCCAGGCCAGCCGCACCATTGCCGGCGGCTGGGTGCTCGACCCCGAGGCCCCCGAGCGCAAACGCCGCAGTCCCGAGCGCACGGCCACGCTGGACGCACTCGAAGCCCTGGTCAGCACAGACGATGCGCGCCCCCTGATCGCCAGCGCCGCGCTGGGCCTGCCGCGTTCGCAGCTGCAGCGCCTGCTGGGCCGGGCGCTGGCGCCCACCGAACTGCAGGACCTGGCCATCGCCATCCCCCTGGGGGCGGACGACGCCTTGCTGATCGACCCCGTGCGCTGGCAGCCCCTGCGCGAACAGGTGCTGGCCCGCGTTGCCTTGTTTCACGACAAGAACCCCGACGAGCCGGGGCTCAACGCCGCGCGCCTGCGCCGCATGGCCCTGCCGGGCCTGGCGCAGCCCCAGCACGAGGCCTTGTGGCGCGGCCTCATCGACACCTTGCTGGGCGAGCAGCAGATCGCCCAGACGGGGGCCTGGCTGCACCTGCCCGGCCACCGCGTGCAACTGAGTGCCGCCGAGCAGACCTTGTGGCAACAAGTGCAGGGCAGCCTGCAGGTCGGCCGCTACGACCCGCCCTGGGTGCGCGACCTGGCCCGTGACCACCACGGCACCGAGGACGGGGTGCGCCAGCTGCTGCGCAAACAGGCCCGCCAGGGGCTGGTGTTCCAGGTGGTGAAAGACCTGTTCTACGCCGCCAGCGCCATGGACGAGCTGGCCGCCCTGGTGGCGCGCCTGGCCGCCGAACAGCCCCAGGGCCTGGTCGAGGCCGCCACCTTTCGCGACGCCACCGGCCTGGGCCGCAAGCGCGCCATCCAGATCCTGGAGTTCTTCGACCGCGTGGGCTACACCCGCCGCGTGCGCGACGCCCACCTGCTGCGGCCTGATGCGCACTGGCAGGGCCGCCTTGAAGCCTGAAAACAGGGCAGGGCGCCGGTAGAATCCAGCCACCCTGCACCGGCCCGCGCCGCGGCAGGGCCACTATTTCTCACCCAGGCCGGCCACCCGCCAGCCTGCGGCACTGGAAGGCATACACACCCGGTGGTGTGCCCGGGCTTCAAACCCGGTCAGGGGCGTCAGCCGCTCCTGGGTAGGTTCGACTCCTGCTGCTTTCCGCCCCATCCCATCCCAGGCGGTTTCACCGATCGGTCGGCTTTGGCTGTGAACCAGAGTGGCCTGCAGGGGGAATCCCCTCTCGCCCTGATCCGCAAATCATGGCCTGATCACAATGCAGGGCGCCGGCCTGCCAGGCGGCTTCCTGGCCCGGTCTGCCAAGCCCCCACACCCCCACAGAAAGGCTTTCCATGCAGCTCACCTTGAATGGCAAAACCGTGTCTCTCGACATCGAAACCGACATGCCCTTGTTATGGGCCATCCGGGACGAGGCTGGCCTGACCGGCACCAAGTTCGGCTGTGGCGTGGCCATGTGCGGGGCCTGCACCGTGCTGCTCGATGGCGAGCCTGTGCGCTCTTGCAGCCTGCCGGCCAGCGCCGCCGTGGGCCGCAAGATCACCACCATCGAGGGCTTGCGCGGCACCTCGGCCCTGCAAAAGGCCTGGATCGCCAAGCAGGTGCCGCAGTGCGGCTACTGCCAGTCGGGCATGCTGATGGCCGCCACGGCCTTGCTGGCGCGCAAGCCGCGCCCCACCGATGCCGACATCGACGCCGCCATCACCAACCTGTGCCGCTGCGGCACCTACCCCCGCATCAAGGCGGCCATCCACGAGGCCGCCCAACTGGGCAAGGCCCGCGCTTGAGGAGGCCCGCATGAACACCCCCATCCTCCCCCCCATCCCTTCTGACGTGCTGCCCGCTTCGCGCCGCAGCTTTCTCAAGGCCGGTGCGGCAGCCGCCACGGGCTTCGCCCTGGGCTTTCACCTGCCCGCGATGGCACAAAAGGCCGGCCCGGCCCCCTCGGACGCCGTCGACATCAACGCCTGGATCCGCATCACACCCGACAACCAGGTGGTCTGCGAGGTGGCCCGCGCCGAAATGGGCCAGGGCACCAGCACCAGCCTGCCGATGATGCTGGCCGAAGAGCTTGAGTGCCAATGGGCCGATGTGCGAATGGAGTTCGCCTCGGTCAGCGAACACATCGCACGCAACAAGGTGTACGTGACCTTTGCCACCGGTGGCAGCCGTGGCACTCGCGATTCGCAGGCCGTGATGCGCAAGGCCGGCGCCGTGGCCCGTGAGATGCTCAAGGCGGCCGCTGCCCAGCAGTGGGGCGTACCGATCACCGAGGTGGTGGCCAAGGCCGGCCGCGTGAGCCACCCGGCCAGCCAGCGCAGCCTGAGCTACGGCGCCTTGGCCACCCAGGCGGCCCGGCAGCCGGTGCCCGAGTCGGTCAAGCTCAAGGCGCCCTCGGAATGGGGCCTGATCGGCAAGCCCATCCCGCGCCTGGACATCCCCGCCAAGGTCAACGGCAGCGCGGTGTTCGGCATCGATGTGCGCCTGCCCGGCATGCTGTACGCCGCCATCGTGCAATGCCCGGTGTTCGGCGGCGCACCCGCCAGCGTGGACGACGGCGCCGTCAAGAACCGCCGCGGCGTGAAGAAGGTGGTCACGGGCCCCGACTTCGTGGCCGTCGTGGCCGACAACTGGTGGCGCGCCCAGCAGGCCGCCAAGGCCCTCAAGATCGCCTGGGACTACAAGGGCCAGGACAAACTCGATGACGCCGCCGTGCGCAAGCTGCTGGAGGCCGGCACCCAGGCCGCGCGGCCCCTGCGGCAAGTGGGCGACTTTGCCAAGGCCCAGACCGAGGCGGGGGCCGGCAAGGTGGTCGAGGCCGAGTACTTTGTGCCCTACCTGAGCCACTTCACCCTCGAACCGCAGAACTGCACCAGCCTGCTGCAGGGCGACACGCTGGAGGTCTGGGCCCCCACGCAGAACGCCGAGGCCACGCTGGCGGTGGCGGCCAAGACCGCCGGCCTGCCGGTGCAGCAGGTGAAGGTGCATCGCCCCTACCTGGGTGGCGGCTTCGGTCGGCGCGGGGGCTTTCAAGACTTTGTGCGCCAATCGGTGCAGATCGCCCAGGCCCTGCCCGGTGTGCCGGTCAAGTTGCTCTGGAGCCGTGAGGAAGACATGCAGCACGACTTCTACCGCCCGGCCGCCCTGTACCGCCAGCGCGCGGTGCTCGATGCGGGCGGCCAACTGGTGGCCTGGCAGGCACTGCTGGCCTCGCAATCCATCGTCGCGGCCATCCGCCCCGAGGCCCTGAAGAACGGGCAGGACTTCCAGGCCGGCGAATCCTTTCACGACATGCCCTACCAGGTGCCGGCCCTGGACGTGCGCCACGGCCTGTGCGACATCAACGTGCCGGTGGGCTTCTGGCGCTCGGTCTTCCATTCGCAGAACCCGTTTGCCCGCGAATGCTTTTTGGACGAGGTGCTGGCCGCCGCCGGCAAAGACCCTCTGCAGGGCCGGCTTGATCTGCTGCCCCCCGACAGCCGCGATCGCAAGGTGCTGCAAGCCGTGGCCAGTGCTGCCCATTGGGGCCAACCCCTGGCCAAGGGCCGGGCGCAGGGCCTGGCCGTGCAGGACGCCTACGGCAGCTACGCCGCAGCGGTGGTCGAGCTGTCGGTGTCGGCACAGAAGGTGGTCACCGTGCACAAGGTGTGGGTGGCGGTCGACCCCGGCCATGTCGCCAACATCGACTCGGCCCGGGCCCAGATCGAAGGCAATGTGATCTACGCGCTGACCACCCTGTTCATGAGCGAGATCAACCTGCGCGACGGCCGCGTGCAACAGGCCAACCTGGCCGACTACCCGCTGCTGCAACTGCGCCAGACGCCGCAGATCACGTCCGTGCTGGTGCCTACCGGCGGCGAGGTCTGGGGCGGCATGGGCGAGCCCCCTTACGCCCCCATGAGCGCGGCCGTGGCCAACGCCATTGCCAAGGCCACGGGCGAGCGCCTGCGCCAGACGCCGTTCTCGCATGCGGGGTATGGATTGGCCTGAGGGGTGGTACGCGGGGGGGGCTCCAGCCGGCCTTTGCCTGCCGAAGCCCATTTCCGGGACCCCAAAAGAAAACGCCCAAGTTGCCGAAACAACTTGGGCGGGTAACTGGCGGAAGCGGTGAGATTCGAACTCACGGACCCTTTCGGGCCGCCGGTTTTCAAGACCGGTGCAATCGACCACTCTGCCACACTTCCTTCGCCGCGCATTGTAGCCGGCCTTGGGGCTCGATTTGGGCTGAGGCGGGGTCAAGCCGGGCATCGAAGCGGGGCTGTGGATCGGCCAGACACAGGTCTTTCAACTGTCTGCGCCTGCGGTACGCGGGGTATGTCAGGACTGTAAGCAGATGCTTACAAACCACGTTTCTAAGGCTGGAACAGCGGGGTATTCAGGGTCTATTTGAGTGGCTTTGAGGGGGGTGGCGGTGCGTAGACTTCGGCGTCTTTCGCTCTCGATTGCCCATGCAACACATCCTCGTGGTGGACGATGATGCAGACATCACCCAACTGCTGGCCCAATACCTGTCGCGCTTCGGTTTCACGGCCCACACGGCGCGCGATGCCGACTCCATGCGCATGGTCTTGGCGGCGCAGCCTGTCGATCTGGTGGTGCTGGACGTGATGCTGCCCGGCACCGATGGCCTGGCCCTCGCGCGCGAGTTGCGCTCGCGCTCGCGCATCCCGATCATCATGCTCACCGCCCGGGGCGACCCTTACGACCGCGTGATCGGGCTCGAGATGGGGGCCGACGATTACATGAGCAAGCCCTTCGAGCCGCGTGAGCTGGTGGCCCGCATCCAGACCGTGTTGCGCCGCATCACCAGCGGCCAGGCGCCACCGCCCGAGGAGTCCGAGGTGGTGCACTTTGACGGCTGGCAGCTGCACCGCATGGCGCGCCACCTGATCACGCCCGAGGGGGTGGTCACCCCCTTGTCGAATGCCGAATTCAGGCTGCTGTGCACCTTTTTGTCGATGCCGCGGCGCATCTGCAGCCGTGACCAGTTGATGGAGGATGCGCGTGGCCGCTCGATGGAGGTGTTCGAGCGCAGCATCGACCTGCTGGTGTCGCGCCTGCGCCAGAAGCTGGGGGACGACCCGCGCGAGCCGCGTTTCATCAAGACCGTGCGCGGGGCCGGCTACCTGTTCAATGTGCGCAACGTGCAGGGCCGCATGGGCTGGCAGCCCTGAACCCACCCGTTGTACAGGCGCGCCATGTTCACCCTCGTGTTCCAGCCCTTTTTACAGCCGTCGCGCTGGCGCGCCCGCCTCAGGCGCTGCCTGCCGGCCTCGCTGTTCGGCCGCCTGGCCTGGGTGATGGTGGGCATGGCGGTGGTGGGGCAGTTGCTGCTGGGGCCCTTGCTGCTGGCTTTGCACGCCTGGGTGTTCGATCTGGAGGGGCCCAGTGCGTGGGTGGCGCCGCCGCTGTCCTGGCAGGGGGCGCTGGAGTGGGCGCTGGGGCTGCTGGCCGCCGTGTTGGCCGCCTGGGTGGGGGCGCGCTGCTGTGCCGCCCCGATCGAGCGCCTGGTGCTGGCCGCCCGGGCCATGGGCCAGGGGCTGGAACGCCCCCCCTTGCCGGAGGACGGCAGCACCGAGTTCCGGGAGGCCAGCCGGGTCTTCAATCAGTTGCAGACCACCTTGCAGCAGCGCCTGCAGGAGCGCGACCGGGTGGTGGCCTCGGTGTCGCACGATCTGCGCACCCCGCTCACCCGGCTGCGCCTGCGCGCCGAGCGCCTGCACGATGCCGCCGACCGCAGCCTGTTCCGGCGCGACATTGCCGAGATGGACGCCTTGATCACCACCACGCTGGACCACCTGCGCGGCGTGGCTGCGCCCGAGCCGCCGGTGTGGCTGGACATCAAGGCGCTGGTGGACAGCCTGGCCGACGACCAGCAGGCCTGCGGGCACTGGGTGCCGGTGCATGGGCGCGCCGGGGCCTTGCTGGTGCAACCGCTGGCCTTGCGGCGTTGCCTGGGCAACTTGCTGGGCAATGCGATCCGCTACGGCGTGCAGGCCGAGATCTTCCTCTGGGACGATGGCCGTGAGGTCGGCATCGAGGTGCGCGACCATGGCCCGGGCCTGCCCGAGGCCGAACTGGAGCGCGTGCTGCAGCCCTTTGTGCGTCTGGAGGGGGCTGCCCAGCGGCACCGGGGGGGGATGGGTTTGGGGCTGTCGATTGCGCGGGACATCGCGCTGCGCCACCAGGGGCAGTTGCAGTTGCGCAACCGGCCTGATGGCGGCGGCTTGCTGGCCGTGGTGCGGCTGCCGCGGCGTGGGGAGCCGCCGGTCCGTGGGGCCTGAGCTCAGACGGCTGGTGTGAGGCTGGCGCCGCAGTGCTTGCACTTGACGGCGTCTTCTTTCACCTTTTCGCCGCAGGCGGGGCAATTGGCCAGGGAGAAGCCGCGCACCAGCAATTCACTGTCGAAGTACCCGCTTTCCTCACCATCAGGCAAGGCCACCTCGGGTTTCTTGACGGCCATCACCAGGGCTGCCACCCAGACCAGCACGGTCCAGCCCAGAAAAATGTTCAGCAGGGCGATCTTCAGGCGCTTGGGTTGCCGTCTTCTGAAGGCCTCGTAACTGGGCAGCAGGTAGAGCAGAGGGCCAAACACCAGCAGCGAATAAGCCACCACGGTGTTGAACCCGTGGTTGCGGGTGTTGGGCGATACGCCAGCGTAATAGCTGAACGCCACCAAAATCATCAGCACAAACAGTCGGATGTACATAGCCCCTCTCGTCGCATCGGGTAATTTACGAATTGTTACGAACCTATCAGGAGAGGCGTTGAAAAACAAGCACTCAGACCCAGGGCCTGGATTCCGAGACCGCATTTTCGGGCACTATGGCACGGTCTGGGCACTCGGTCTGGTCTGAGCCAGGGGGGGGCCGCTTTCCGCCCGCTCGGCTGTCAGGGGCGAGTCGGGCAGGTTCAGAGGGGCTCAGGCCTTGAGCATGCCCTTGGTCTCGATGAACTCCACCACCTGGGTCAGGCCGCTGAGGGTCTTCAGGTTGGTCATCACATAGGGCTTCTTGCCGCGCATGCGCTGGGTGTCGGCTTCCATCACCGCCAGATCGGCGCCCACATGGGGGGCCAGGTCGGTCTTGTTGATCACGAACAGGTCGCTCTTGGTGATGCCGGGGCCCCCCTTGCGCGGGATCTTCTCGCCCGCGGCCACGTCGATCACGTAGATCGTCAGGTCGCTGAGTTCGGGGCTGAAGGTGGCGGCCAGGTTGTCGCCGCCCGACTCGACAAACACCACGTCGGCGTCGGGGAACTGCGCCAGCATGCGGTCGATGGCTTCGAGGTTGATCGAGGCGTCTTCACGGATGGCGGTGTGCGGGCAGCCGCCGGTTTCCACGCCCAGGATGCGTTCGGCCGGCAGCGCGCCGCTGACGGTCAGCAGGCGCTGGTCTTCCTTGGTGTAGATGTCGTTGGTGATGGCGATCAGGTCGTACTGCGGGCTCATGGCCTTGCACAGCATCTCGAGCAAGGTGGTCTTGCCCGAGCCGACGGGCCCGCCGATGCCCACGCGCAGGGGCGGAAGTTTCTTGGTGCGGCCGGGGATGTGGTGCAGGGCGGTGCTCATGAGGGCTCTCGGTTGGGGTTCAGCTTCTGAAAAGCCGGGAATACTGGGTTTCGTGGCGGGCCGACAGCACGGCCAGCCTGGGTGTGAAGGCCTGGCGGCCCGCATCGTCCAGGGCCATGGCCCCGGCCACCGCGGCCGGGATCTCGGCCGCCAGCCGGGCCAGGATGCGCTGGCCCGCGCTCTGGCCCAGGGGCACGGCCTTGATGGCGGTCTGGCTCATGTTCTCGCACCAGCCAAAGGCATAGGCGGCGCAGATGTCGGCGGCGCTGGCGGGGCTGCCGGCGGCGGCCGCGGCAAAGGCCACCGGGTAGCTCAGGCCCAGGCCTTGCACGCGTTCGGCTTGGGCGGGCTGCAGGTTGCGCAGCCAGTCGATCAGCGAGCGGCCCATCTGCACGCTTTGCAGGCGCAGCTCGCTGGTCTCGCGGGTGTGCAGCACCCATTGGTTGAGTTCGGCCAGCCGGTCCAGGCGGTCGGCGCGCAGCGCCTGCACGCTGGCCGCCAGCACGGCCAGATCGCCGCGGGCCAGGCCCAGGTGCAACTGGTCCAGCAGCCAGTCGGCGGCCGTGGCTTCGTTGCTGACCCCGGCCCATTCGACCGCGGCCTCCAGCCCCTCGGAGTAAGAAAAGCCGCCCACCGGCAGGGCTGGCGAGGCCAGCCAGATCAGCGACAGCAGGCCGGCCGTGCCGGGGCTGAGCAGGGCCGGGCCAGGGGCTTCAGTGCCGGTGCCCATGGTCGTGGTCGTGGTCGTGGTCGCAGCCCGGGCCGTGTTCATGGCCGTGGTCGTGCGGGTGATCGTGGTTGTGATCGTGCGTGTGGGTGTGCTGATGCCCGTGCTGGTGTTCGTGCCCATGGTCGTGTGCATGGTCATGTGCATGGTCGTGGCCGCAGTCCTGCGTGTGCTCGTGCGGGGCGCCGGGGCCGGGTTCGTGGGCCGCGTGCTTGTGACCGTGGTCGTGGTGCTCATGATCGTGGTGCTCATGATCGTGGTGCTCATGGCCGTGCTCGTGTCCATGCCCGTGGTGGTGCCCGCCGTGGTCGCCGTAGGCGCCCGATTCGGGCTCGAACGATTCGTCCACCGCGTTCACGATCAGGTGCATGCTGCGCAGCATGTCGGCCAGCACGTGGTCGGGCTCGATCTTCAGATGATCGGGCTTGAGCTCGATCGGCACGTGGCGGTTGCCCAGGTGGTAGGCGGCCCGCACCAGGTCGAAGGGGCTGCCGTGGCTGCTGCAGGGGGTGATGCGCAGCACGGGCTGAGGGGCCGCGATCACGCGCACCAGCGAGCCGTCTTCGGCCACCAGCACGTCGCCACCGCGCACCGTGGTGCCGCGCGGCAGGAACACGCCCAGGTGGCGCCCGCCCGAGTCGGTGGCGTCGAAGCGGCTTTTCTGGCGCACGTCCCAGTCCAGTTCGAGGCTGTGGGCGCGCTTGAGCAGCACGGGGGCCAGGCCCTGGCCACCGGGGATGATTTTGGAGATCTGCAGCATGGTCGGCAATCCAGACGGGAAAGTGAGAACGGGGGCCGAAACTTTAACGCCTCGGCCCCGGCCCTGGGGGCAGCCGGGTCTCAGAAGATCGGCACGCGCTCAGAACAGGAAGTAGCGCTGCGCCATCGGCAGGCTGGTGGCGGGCTCGCAGGTCAGCAACTGGCCGTCGGCGCGCACCTCGTAGGTCTGGGCGTCCACTTCCATGCGCGGGGCATAGTCGTTGAGCAGCATGTCCTTCTTGCCCACGTTGCGGATGTTCTTCACCTCGGCCAGGGTCTTGTGCAGGCCGTAGCGCTGGTCGATGCCCGCCGCCATGCCGGCCTGCGACACAAAGGTGAGCGAGCCCTTGGCGATGGCCCCGCCGAAGGCGCCGAACATGGGCCGGTAATGCACCGGTTGGGGCGTGGGGATGCTGGCGTTGGGGTCGCCCATGGCGGCCATGGCGATGAAGCCGCCCTTGAGGATCAGCGAGGGCTTCACGCCGAAGAAGGCCGGGTTCCAGATCACCAGGTCGGCCCATTTGCCTTCCTCGATGCTGCCCACGATGTGGCCGATGCCGTGCGCAATCGCCGGGTTGATGGTGTATTTGGCGATGTAGCGCCGGGCCCGGTAGTTGTCATTGCGCGCCGTGTCGGCGGGCAGCTTGCCGCGCTGCTGCTTCATCTTGTGCGCGGTCTGCCAGCAGCGCAGGATCACCTCGCCCACCCGGCCCATGGCCTGGCTGTCCGAGCTGAACATGCTGATGGCCCCCAGGTCGTGCAGGATGTCCTCGGCGGCGATGGTCTCCTTGCGGATGCGGCTTTCCGCAAAGGCCAGGTCTTCGGCGATGTTGGCGTGCAGGTGGTGGCACACCATCAGCATGTCCACGTGCTCGTCCAGCGTGTTGATGGTGTAGGGCCGCGTCGGGTTGGTCGACGAGGGCAACACATTGGCCTCGCCCACCACGCGCAGGATGTCGGGGGCGTGGCCGCCGCCCGCGCCTTCGGTGTGGAAGGTGTGGATGGTGCGGCCCTTGAAGGCGGCCACCGTGTCCTCGACAAAGCCCGATTCATTGAGCGTGTCGGTGTGGATGGCCACCTGGGTGTCGGTCAGCTCGGCCACGTTCAGGCAGTTGTCGATGGCCGCGGGCGTGGTGCCCCAGTCTTCGTGCAGCTTCAGGCCGATGGCGCCGGCATCGATCTGCTCGTGCAGCGCGGTGGGCAGGCTGGCATTGCCCTTGCCCAGAAAACCCAGGTTCATCGGAAAGGCGTCGGCCGCCTGCATCATGCGTTCGATGTTCCAGGGGCCGGGCGTGCAGGTGGTGGCAAAGGTGCCCGTGGCCGGGCCGGTGCCGCCCCCGATCATGGTGGTGATGCCGCTGCAGAGGGCTTCTTCGATCTGCTGCGGCGCGATGAAGTGGATGTGGGTGTCGATGCCGCCGGCGGTGACGATCTTGCCTTCGCAGCTGATCACTTCGGTGCCCGGGCCGATGATGATGTCCACCCCGGGCTGGGTGTCGGGGTTGCCGGCCTTGCCGATCTTCACGATGCGGCCGTTCTTCAGACCGATGTCGGCCTTCACCACGCCCCAGTGGTCCAGGATCACGGCATTGGTCAGCACGGTGTCGACGGCGCCTTCGGCGCGGGCGCGCTGGCTTTGCGCCATGCCGTCGCGGATGGTCTTGCCACCGCCGAACTTCACCTCTTCGCCATAGCTGCCAGCGGCCAGGGTGTGGTCGTGTTCGATCTCGATGATCAGGTCGGTGTCGGCCAGTCGGATGCGGTCACCCGTGGTGGGGCCGAACATTTCCGCGTAGGCGCGGCGTGAAATGGAACTCATGGTGTGTCCTTTGCCTGCGGGGTTCAGAGGGCGCCCTGCACCAGGCCGCGAAAACCGTAGATGTGGCGGCTGCCCGACACCGCGACCAGCTCGACGGTGCGCTCCTGCCCCGGCTCGAAGCGCACGGCCGTGCCCGAGGCGATGTTCAGCCGCATGCCGCGCGCGGCCGCGCGGTCAAAGCCGAGCGCCGCATTGGTTTCGGCAAAGTGGTAGTGCGAGCCCACCTGGATCGGCCGGTCGCCGGTGTTGCGCACCAGCAGGGTCACGGTGGGGCGGTCGGTGTTCAGGGCGTGCTCGCCCTCGTCGATGATCAGTTCGCCGGGAATCATGGGGTGGTTCTCCTGTCGCTGTTTTTGAAGTCAGCCGCAGTGCTGCGGAAGGCCTGATGTCCTGAGCCACTGGCGCGCCCACAACAGTCCGGTGGCTGCGGAGCAAGCCATGCCAGCAGACGCCGCGGTGCTGGCTTTGCCAGGCCGCTGGTGTCGTCCCCCTCGGGGGGAAGGCGCCGCAGGCGACTCAGGGGGGGTCATGGAATCGGCTGGTGGACGGTGACGAGCTTGGTGCCGTCAGGGAAGGTGGCCTCGACCTGGATGTCCGGGATCATCTCGGGGATGCCCTCCATCACCTCGTCGCGGCTGAGCAGGGTGCGACCCTCGCTCATCAGCTGGGCCACGGTCTTGCCGTCGCGTGCGCCCTCCATCACGGCGGCGCTGATGTAGGCCACCGCCTCGGGGTAGTTCAGCTTCAGGCCCCGTGCCTTGCGGCGCTCGGCCAGCAGGGCGGCGGTGAAGATGAGCAGCTTGTCTTTTTCCCGGGGGGTCAATTCCATGGGGATGCCTCGATATCGGTCAGTCTGGATGTCTCCAAATGTTAAAGCAGGAATCTTGCCCGGTGGTGCACCAGGCTGGTGCCCGAGCCCTGTGCCGCTGGCGCGAAGGCTCCGGTAAAGCCTGGGTTTCGGCCTTGTCACGACCTTGAAACAGCACCCCCGTACGGTGCTGGGTTTACCGAGGACGGAGAACCCACCATGAAACAACTGAAACAGCACCCCCTGGTCTGGCTGGCCGGCCTGTCCACCCTGGGCGCGGCCCTGGTGCTGCCCGGCTGCACGGGCGACAGCTCACCCGACGCCGCCAGCGGCGACGCCAACATCCAGGCCGCCTGGGTGGAGATGGGCGACAGCAACCAGGCCATCGCCCGCGTGGTCACCAGCTACACCCCGCCGACCAGCACCACCGGAGCCACCAGCGCCAACGCTGCCTGCCCGCTGCTGGTGGTGGACGGCAATGCCACCCGCATGAACCTGCGCGTGGGCCCCGGCACCGCTGCACAGCGCACCACCGCCAGCGACCCGGTGGACTCCAAGCCCTCGGCCTTCCCGGTCTCGGTGTGCGAAGCCAACTTGCCCAGCGGGGCGCAGAAGGTGGCCGTGGCCAACCGCGCGCTGCCCGTGCCCAAGGCCAATCCCCAGCGTGTGCTGGTGCTGGCCGACACCGGCTGCCGCATGAAGAAGGCCGGCGCCGCCTGGCAGGCCTGCAGCGACCCGGTGGCCTGGCCGTTTGCCAGCCTGTCCAAGGTGGCCGCCTCGATGACCCCCGACCTGGTGCTGCACATCGGCGACTACCACTACCGTGAGAACGCCTGCCCCAGCGACGTGGCCGGCTGCCAGGGCAGCCCCTGGGGCTACGGTTGGGACACCTGGCTGGCCGACCTGTTCCAGCCCGCCGCCCCGCTGCTGTCTGCCGCCCCCTGGGTGGTGGTGCGCGGCAACCACGAGGAGTGCGCGCGCGCCGGCCAGGGCTGGTACCGCTTCATGGACGTGCGCAGCTACTCGGCTGCCCGCAGTTGCGATGACCCGGTCAACGACGGCACGGCCAACTACAGCGACCCCTACGCCGTCGCCCTGGGCAGTGATTCGCAAATTGTGGTGTTCGACTCGGCCAAGACCGGCTCGGCCGCGCTCAAGCCCACCGATGCCCAGTTCGCCATCTACCAGAAGCAGTTCCAGACCGTGGGCAGCCTGGCCGCCAAAACCGGCATGGTCAACACGATCTTCACCAACCACCACCCCATCCTGGCCTTTGCCCCGGTGGCCGGCAGCACCCCGGCACCGGGCAACCTGGCCCTGCAGTCGGCCATGAGCAGCCTGAACGCCCAGGCCTATTACCCGCCGGGCGTCAACGTGGCCCTGCACGGCCACGTGCATGACTTCCAGGCCATCAACTTCGCCTCGGGCCACCCGGCCACGCTGGTCACGGGCAATGGCGGCGACTCGCTGGACGTGGCCCTGCCCGACCCGCTGCCCGCCGGGCTGACGCCCGCCGTGGGCGCCACCATCGACCGCATCACGCACAGCGCCAGCTTCGGCTTCATGGTGATGGACCGCAACGCGGCCCCCGCCACGGGCTGGACCTTCAAGGCCTACAGCGCCGCCGGCAAGCTGATGGCCACCTGCGTGCAGTCGGGCAAGGCACTGAGCTGCGACAAGACCGGCTTCCTGACGCCGTGAGGTCGCTGCTCACTGGGCTGCTGGCACTGAGCGTGTCGCTCGGGGCGCTGGCCGCCCCCGACAGCGTGGTGCTGGTCTCGGGCGGTGGCGCGCAGAAGGTGCTGGCCGCGATCGGCCGCAGCCCGCTGGTGGCCGCCAAGTACGACGCCACCAGCGCCCGCTTCGCGCCCGACCCGGCCCTGGTGGCCCTGGGCCGGCGCCTGTTTGTCGAGCCGCGCCTGTCCGAGCCGGCCGGCGCCTCGTGCGCCAGTTGCCACGACCCGGCCCGCGCCTTCATGCCCGGGCCGCAGGCCCTGGCCGGTGGGCCGGGCACGCCGCGTGGCAGCCGCGCCGGCCAGTTCAGCCTGCGCAACGCACCCTCGCTGCTGTATGTGCGCTATGTGCCGCGCCGCCACTTCTACCAGGACGACGATGCCCCGTATCCCTCGCCCTTCGGCGGTTTGATGGCCGATGGCCGCGCCGACACCCTGGCCGAGCAGGCGCGTGGGCCCCTGTTCGACCCGCATGAGATGAACAACGGCAGCCCGCGTCAGTTGCTGCAGCGCCTGCGCCGCAACGGCCTGGCCCAATCGCTGGCCGACAGCGGCGTGGCGCCCTTCGGCCCCGCCGTGCTGCGCGATCCCGAGGCCCTGGTGCAGGCCCTGGGCGCTGCCTTCGAGGCCTACCTGCAAAGCGACGAGATGGCACCCTTCAGCTCGCGCTTCGATGCCTACCTGCGGGATCGCAAGCCGCTGAGCCCGCCCGAGATGCGCGGCCTGGCGCTGTTCAAGAACCCCGACAAGGGCAACTGCGCCTCGTGCCACGCTTTGTCGGACACGGCTTCACGGCCCGAGCGCTCGTTGTTCACCGATTTCGGCTACGACGCCATTGCCGTGCCGCGCAACCGGGCCCTGGCGCCCAACCGCCAGCCGGGCCACTTCGATGAGGGCCTGTGCGCCACGGCCCGGGCCCAGCATTGGCCCGAGCCGCAGCAATGGTGCGCCTACCTGCGCACGCCCGGCCTGCGCAACGTGGCGCTGCGCCAGAGCTTCATGCACAACGGCGTGCTGCACTCGCTGCGCGACGCGGTGGCCTTCTACAACACGCGTTCGATCAAACCCGGCGAGTGGTACGCCTCGGGCAGCGTGTTCGAGGACGTGGCCCGGGCCCACCGCGGCAATGTGAACGTCAACTCGCCGCCGCTGAACCGCCGCCCCGACCAGCCGCCCGCGCTCAGCGAGCAGGACATCGATGATCTGGTGGCCTTCTTGCGCACCCTGACCGATGCGCCCTACGTGGCGGTGATGCCGCCACCCTGAACCAGTCTGGCGGCGATGCCGCCCCCCCTGAGAACCCTCACAGGTTCACAGGGGGGCAGAGGCTCACACCGCGCTGCCGTCGCGGATGCGGTGGGTCTCGTCGATGTCCACCACCCAGACCAGGCCGTCCCCGATCTGCCCGGTCTGGCAGGCCTGGGTGATGGCCTGGCGGATGGTCTCCACCATCTCGGCTTGGGCCAGCACCGACACCATCAGCTTGGGGCTGAAGTCGGTCAGCTCTTCGCGCACGCTGCGCTTGTCCACCGCCGCCGGGGCGGTGAAGCCCTCGGCCCGGAAGATGGTCACCCCCGGAAAGTTGGGGATGGCGCGCAGCGCGTCGCGCAGGCGGTTCAGGCGGCTGGGCCGCACGATGGCACGGATTTCCTTCATGGCGGTCTCCTTCAGGCTTCGGTGGGTTTTTCGTCGAACCAGCGGTACAGCGTGGGCAGCACCACCAGGGTCAGCAGGGTGGAGGAGATCAGGCCCCCGATCACCACGATGGCCAGCGGGCGCTGCACCTCCGAGCCCGGGCCGGTGGCAAACAGAAACGGCACCAGCCCCAGCAGGGCCACGGTGGCCGTCATCATCACGGGGCGGAAGCGCTGCACGCAGCCTTCACGCACCGCAGCGGCCACCTCCAGGCCGTCCTCGCGCAGGCGCCGGATGCAGGTCACCAGCACCACGCCATTGAGCACCGCAATGCCCCACAGCGCGATGAAGCCCACCGAGGCCGGCACGCTCAGGTACTCGCCGGTCACGAACAGGCCCACCAGGCCGCCGATCGAGGCAAAGGGCAGCACCAGGATGATCAGGCTGGCCAGGCGCACCGAGTTGAACAGCAGGAACAGCAGGAAGAAGATGGCCACAATGGTCAACGGCACGATCACCGCCAGCGTGCCCATGGCGCGCTCCATGTTCTCGAACTGCCCGCCAAAGCGGAACTCGTAGCCCTCGGGCAGGCGCACCTCCTGGGCCAGGCGCTGCTGCACCTCGGCCACGTAGCCGGCCAGGTCGCGGCCTTCCACGTTGGCCCCCACCACCACGCGGCGCTTGCCGCTTTCACGGCTGATCTGTGCCGGGCCGTCCACCAGCTCGATGCGTGCCACCGAGTACAGCGGCACCTGGGCGCCGTCGGGCGTGGTCAGCAAGGTGTTGCCGATGGCCTCGGCGCTCTGCCGCGCCGCCGCCGGGAAGCGCACCACCACGTTGTAGCGGCGCTCGCCCTCGTACAGGGTGGTCACTTCCTTGCCGCCGATGGCGGTCTCGATCAGGCTGTGCACGTCGGCCACGTTGATGCCATGGCGGGCGATGGCCTTGCGGTCGATGTCCACCGTCAGCGCCTGCTGGCCCGACAGGCGCTCGATGCGGATGTCGCGGCTGCCGTCCACGCTTTTCAGCACCCGCGCCACCTGCTCGGACAGGCGCTTGAGCTCACCCAGTTCGTCGCCGAACACCTTGATGGCCAGCTGCGAGCGCACCCCGGTCACCATCTCGTCCACCCGCTCGGAGATCGGCTGCGACAGCACGATCTGCACGCCCGGGATGCTGGACAGGCGCTGGCGGATGTCCTCGTCGATCTCGTCCTGGGTGCGGCCCGACTTCGGGTCCAGCAGCACGATGGGGTCGGACTCGTTGGGCCCGGCCGGGTCGGCGGGCGACTCGCCCCGACCCAGCTTGGACACCACCATGCGCACGCCCGGCACCTCGGCCACGGTCTTCATGGCGCTCATTTCCATGCGGATGGATTCGTCCAGCGAGATGCTGGGCACGCGGTTGATCTGCGGCGTCAGCGCGCCTTCCTTCATGGTGGGCATGAAGGACTTGCCCAGCAGCGGAAACAGCGCCAGCGAGCCCAGCAGCAGACCCACCGCCACGCCCAGCGTGAGGCGGCTGCGCAGCGTGGCGCCGTCCAGCAGGCGCAGGTAGTGGCGCTTCAGGAAGGCGATCAGCCGGGTGTCGTGGTCGGCCCCGCCCTTGAGGAAGTAGGCGCACAGCACCGGCGACAGGATCAGCGACACCACCAGCGACACGGCCAGGGCCATGGCGATGGTCAGGGCCAGCGGGGCGAACATCTTGCCCTCGATGCCCTGCAGCGTCATCAGCGGCAGGAACACCAGGATGATGATGGCCATGCCGAAGATGGTCGGCGTGGCCACCTCGGTGGTGGCGTCGAGGATGGCGCGCACCCGCGCCCCCATGCCGGCGCCCGCCTGGCCCACGCGGTGGTACACGTTCTCGACCACCACCACCGTGGCGTCCACCATCAGGCCGATGGCAATTGCCAGCCCTCCCAATGACATCAGGTTGGCCGAGATGCCATAGCGGTTCATCAGGATGAAGGTGCTCAGCGGTGTGATCACCAGGGTGGCCACCACGATCAGGCTGGAGCGCACATCGCCCAGGAAGATGAACAGCACCACCACCACCAGGAAGATGCCCTCGACCAGCACCTTGCCCACGGTGAACAGGGCCGAGTCGACCAGCTCGGTGCGGTCGTAGTAGGGCACGATCTGCAGCCCGTCGGGCAGCAGGCCCTGGCGGTTGATCTCGTCCACCCGGTCTTTCACCCGGCCCACCACCTGCTTGGCGTTGCCGCCCCGCATCATCAGCACGATGCCCGACACCCCCTCGGTGTAGCCACCCTTGATGATGGCGCCCTGGCGCACCTCGCTGCCCAACTGCACGGTGGCCACATCGCGCACGTACACCGGCACGCCGGCCTGTTCCTTGACCACGATGTTGCCGATGTCGTCCAGCGTGCGGATCAGCCCCAGGCCGCGGATCAGGTACTGCTCGGTCAGCTGCGGCAGGATGCCGCCGCTGGCGTTGGCGTTGTTGCTGGCGATCGCCTGCACCACCTGCTGCACCGACAGTCCGTAGTGGCGCAGCCGCCCGGGGTCGACCAGGGCCTGGTACTGCTTGACGTAGCCGCCCTGCGAGTTGATCTCGGCCACGCCCGGGATCGAGCGCAGCATGGGGCGCAGCACCCAGTCCTGCACGGTGCGGCGTTCGGCCAGCTCTTCAGGGGTGAGCGCGCGCTGGCCGTCGTCGGGCTTTTCGAGCGTGTACTGGTAGACCTCGCCCAGGCCGGTGGAGACCGGGCCCAGCACCGGCACGATGCCGGCCGGCATGCGAGGCGTCACCTCGATCAGGCGTTCGGTCACCAGCTGGCGGGCAAAGTACACATCGGTGGTGTCGGTGAACACCAGGGTGATGATGGACAGGCCGCTCTTGTTGAGCGAGCGCATCTCGACCAGGCCGGGCAGCCCGGTCATGGCGATCTCCAGGGGCACGGTCACGAAGCGCTCGATCTCCTCGGGCGAGCGCCCGGGGGCTTCGGTGGCCACTTGCACCTGCACATTGGTCACGTCGGGGAAGGCGTCCACCGACAGTCGCGTGGCTTCGCGCACGCCGAAGGCGCACAGCACCAGGGCCAGCACCACCACCACCAGGCGCTGGCTCAGCGCGGCACGGATCAGGGAGGCAACCATGGCTTACTCCAGTTCGGCGCGCTTGCGCTCGTTGTTCAGGTGGAAGGCCCCTTCGACCACCACCTCGCTGCCCTCGGGCAGGCCCTTGAGCAGGGGGCGCAGCGCGCCGCTGGCGGCCCCCAGCTCGACCGGCGTGAGGCGGTAGCGCCCCTCGGCCTGGCGCACGAACACGTGGTCGCGGTCGTTCTCGCGCACCACGGCGGCAGCGGGCACGGCCAGCACCTGCTGCGGCGCGGCGGCAATGCGCATGGTGGCCAGCATCTGCGGCTTGAGGTCGCGGCGGGCGTTGTCGACCTGGGTTCGGATGGTCACGGTGCGCGTCTCGGGCGACACGGTGTCGCCCACATAGACGATCTTGCCCTGCAGGCGTTGGGCGCCGAGGGCCGGCACCTCGATCTCCACCGCCTGGCCCGGCTGCACCGAGCGGGCCGCCTGTTCAGGCAGGCCGCCCACCACCCAGACATTGCCCAGGTCGGCCACGGTGAACAGCGGGTCGCCCGGCTGGGCCACCTGGCCTCGGCTGACCTGGCGCTCGATCACCACGCCCGACAGCGTGGCCACCACGGCGGTCTTGGCGGCCAGGGTGCCCTGGCTGCGCAGTTGTTCGATGGCGCCTGCGGGCAGGCCCATCAGCTGCAGCTGGTCGCCGGCGGCGCGCAGTTCGGCGCGGGCGATGCTCAGCTCGGATTCACGGCGCTGCAGTTCGGCCGAGCCGATCACATCGGCCTGGATCAACTGGCGGGCGCGTTCCACGGCGCGCTCGGCCAGCTGGCTGGCCGCATGGGCGCGCAGGTAGGCCAGTTGGGCCGTGGTCAGCTCGGGGCTGGCCACATGGGCCAGGGCCTGACCGGTCTTGACGCGGTCGCCCACCTCGGCCAGCACGTCGGTCACGCGGCCGGTGACCGAGGCGCCGATGCGGGTCACCAGGCGGTCATTGGCCTCGATGCGGCCGGACACGTCCTGCGTGGGCACCAGGGAGACCGGGGCCAGTTTCTGGACCTTGAACTGCGCCGCCATCTCGGGCTTGACCCGCACTTCCAGCGGGTCGGTGGCGGGGGTCTCCGCGACAGGCATGGGCTTGTCGGCGGGGCCGCAGGCGCTCAGTGTGAAGGCGCAGAGCAGGGCCAAGGTCAGCGTGCTCAGGGTGGCCAGGGGCAGGGGAGGGAGCTTGAAGGTGTTCATGATCGGTTTCATGGAATGGGGTGTGGGGCCTCAGGGCTGCTGGGTGGCCGAGGCCGGGGTGGCCGGCGTGGCAGGGGTGGCGGGGTTGGCGGGGTTGGCGGGGTTGGGGGCAAGGAGCTCGGCCTCGCCGTGGCGGCCGGCCAGCAGTTCGAGCTCGATGCGCGCCACCTGCTGCTGGTAGCGCGCATCCAGCAGGTCGGCACGCACGCTGCGCAGCACGCGCTGGGCGTCCAGCACATCAAGGATGCCGCGCTCGCCATAGCGGTAGGCGGCCTGGGCCACGCGCAGGGCGGCCTCGGCCTCGCGCACGGCGCCCTGGCTCAGGGCCTCGGTGCGGCCACGGGCCAGCTCCAGGGATTTCCAGGCCAGCAGCACCTGCTGGCCCAGCTCGGCGCGGCGCCCGTCCAGGCGGCCCTGCAGGCGCAGCAGCTCGGATTCGGCCTCGGCACGGGGGCCGCTGCGTGTGTCCAGCAGCGGGATCTGCACGCTCACCCCGAGCTGGTTCTGGCGGATTTCGGGGTCGCGCGTCTGGCTGTAGCGCAGCTCCAGGCCGGGCCAGCGGCTGGCGCGGGCCTCGGCCAGCCGGGCCTGGGCGCGCTGGATCTCGGCCTGCAGCGCGCGCAGCTCGGGGTTGCGCTCATCGGCCTGGGCGCGCAGCGCGCTCAGGCCGGGCAGTGCCGGCGCATCGTCCAGCGAGGCCTGCAGCCGCCAGCGCTTGGGCAACTGGCCGGCGGCCAGGCGGTTCAGGCTCAGCAGGGCCTGTTCGGCCTGCAGGGCCGCGCTTTGCTGGCGCTGGCGGGCGTTGATGATTTCGGCATCGGCCTTGATGATTTCGTAGCGCGGGGCCTCGCCGCTGTCCACCCGCAGGCGCACCCGCTCGCGCACCTGCTCCAGCAAGGCCAGCGATTCGCTGGCGCTGGCGGCTTCGGCCTGGCGCAGCAGGGCCTCGTAGGCGCGCAGCTGCACCTGGGCAATCAAGGTCTGGCGCGTGATCTCGGCCTGTTCTGCGCTGCCTCTCACGCCGGCCCGGGCGGCGTCCTGGCGGGCGCTGCGCAGGGCCGGGTTCTCGATCAGCTGCGACACCGCCCAGGTCTGCACCTGGCCTGGGTTGGCCGAGGGCAGTCGGGCGCTGTTGTGGCCGCCGCTCACCTCCAGCCGGGGGTTGGGCAGGGCGCTGGCGCTGGTCACGCCGGCCGCAGCGGTCTGCCGTGCCTGCAGGGCGGCCAGCAGTTCGGGGTTGTGTTGCAGCACCAGGCGGGTCAGTTGTTCCAGGCCCATGACCGGGATCTCGTCGGTGCGCTGGGTGGATTGGGGTGTTGCCTGGGCCTGGGCCTGGACCAGGCTGGGCGTGACGCCGCCCAGCGCCAGGGCAGCGGTGAGCAGCACCAGTCTGGGCAGGCGACGGGGCAGGGATGAATCAGAAACGTGCATGGCAGGGGCGGCACAAGGCCGTGAAGAGATGCGGGGGCCGTGCGTGCGCAACGCGCTCAGGCGTCGCGGGGCCGGCACCCGTTTCAAACAGGGGCCGGATCGGCAGGCGAGATCAATCGAGGGGGGGAGGGTTGCGCCGGGCCGTCAGGCGGGCGCGGGCCTCAGGCCAGCAGGCGCGGCGGGCGCAGCAAGGGCCGGGGGCAGACGCTGCTCAGCCGCACCGAGAAGGGCGCGGGGGCGCTGGTGTGGCGTGGCGTATCGAGTTGGGGCTCTTCGGGGGCCCAGAACATTTCGGTGCGGTCGTCGTTGGTGACCGGGGGCTGGTACAGGCGCACGGCGGTGCGCAGTTCTTCGTCCAGGGTGTCGGGCTCGTCGGCCAGCACCTCGCAGGGCGAGGTCACCAGCAGCACATCCCCTTGCAGCAGCTCGGGCTCGCCGGCCCAGGCTGCGCTCTCGCCTCGCAGCAGGGTCGAGCCGAGCAGCAGCACTGAGAGCAGGCAAAGCAGGAGCAGACGCATGGTGGAAGGGGTTGGGTGGGTGTCTGGCGTGTTGACAGCCTCGATTGTGTTCGCTGCAGCGCACAAGTTCCCGTTCGATGCAAAAAAACCTGGAAACTTCGAAACAATCGTGGCGCCGAGCGCCCTGCTGGGCGCATGGCATGAATGCTGCACCGCTCTGGGGCACCGCAGGGGCCCTGGGCCGCAACCGCGGCCTGCCAGCCGACCAGACCAAGGAGATCAGCACGCATGAGGGCATCCGAGACAACGCCAGGGCCGGCCGCATCGACCGAGCCAGACGCCGACACCCCCGCGGGTGGCGACGCCGGGGCGCCTCAGCAGGTGGTCAAGATCCGCCGCGACTACAACAGCTGGGTGGTGCGCGAGACGCTGGAGGACTACGCGCTGCGCTTTGCACCGCAGCGCTTTCGGCGCTGGTCGATCTTCCGGGTGGCCAACACGGCCTTCGGGGCCGCGTCGTTCCTGATCCTCGAGGCAGTGGGTGCCACCCTGCTGGTGCAGTACGGCTTCGAGAATGCCTTATGGGCCATTCTGGCCACGGGGCTGGTGATCTTTCTGGCCGGCCTGCCCATCAGCGTTTACGCGGCGCGCTACGGCGTGGACATGGACCTGCTGACCCGGGGCGCGGGCTTCGGCTACATCGGCTCGACGCTGACCTCGCTGATCTATGCCTCGTTCACCTTCATCTTCTTTGCACTCGAGGCGGCCGTCATGGCCTATGCGCTGGAGCTGGCGCTGGGCATCCCGCCGTCCTGGGGCTACCTGGTGTGCGCGCTGGTGGTGATTCCGCTGGTGACGCACGGGGTGTCGGTGATCAGCCGTCTGCAGGTCTGGACGCAGCCGCTGTGGATCGTGATGCTGGTGGTGCCTTTTGTGGCCGTGCTGCTGCGCGATCCTGGTGCGTTTGCCGGCATCACGCACTACGGTGGTGAGGGGCGGGATTTTGCGGGTTTTGATCTGCACCTGTTTGGTGCGGCATCGACCGTGGGCATTGCACTGATCACCCAGATGGGCGAGCAGGCCGACTACCTGCGCTTCATGCCCCGACCCGACCCCGCGCACCCGGGGCGGTGGTGGGCCGGCGTGCTGGCCGGGGGGCCCGGCTGGGTGCTGGTGGGCGTGGCCAAGATGCTGGGCGGGGCCCTGCTGGCCTACCTGGCCCTCACCCACATGGTGCCGCCCGACCGGGCAGTGGACCCCAACCAGATGTACCTGGCCGCTTATGAGTATGTGTTTCCGCGCTATGGCTGGGCGGTGGCGGCCACGGCCATCTTCGTGGTGCTGTCGCAGCTCAAGATCAATGTCACCAACGCCTATGCGGGCTCGCTGGCCTGGTCGAACTTCTTCTCGCGCGTCACCCACAGCCACCCGGGGCGCGTGGTCTGGGTGGTGTTCAACACCCTGATCGCCTTCATGCTGATGGAGATGAATGTGTTCGAGGCCCTGGGCGATGTGCTGGGCCTGTACTCGAACATCGCCATCGCCTGGATGATGACGGTGGTGGCCGATCTGGTGATCAACAAGCCCCTGGGCCTGAGCCCGCCGGGCATCGAGTTCAAGCGGGCCCACCTGTACGACATCAACCCGGTCGGGGTGGGGGCCATGGCCCTGGCTTCGGCCCTGTCGGTGAGCGCCCACCTGGGGCTGTTCGGGCCGCTGGCCCAGGCCTTCTCGGCCCTGATCGCGCTGGGCACGGCCATGCTCACCTCACCGTTGCTGGCCTGGCTGACCGGGGGGCGTTACTACATCGCCCGGCACAGCGAGGCCCCGCCCGTGGCCGGCGCCGACCCCAGCACCGCCTTGCGCCGCTGCGTGATCTGCGAGAGCGAGTACGAGGCCCCCGACATGGCCCATTGCCCGGCCTACCGCGGGCCGATCTGCTCGCTGTGCTGCACGCTGGATGCGCGCTGCGGCGATCTGTGCAAGCCCCACGCCAGCCTGTCGGCCCAGTGGTCGGGGGCCTTGCGCTGGCTGCTGCCGCGCCGCATCTGGCCCTATCTGGACACCGGGCTGGGGCATTTTCTGTTGCTGATGCTGATCATCGTGCCCCTGCTGGCCACGGTGTTCGGCCTGCTCTACCACCAGGAGCTGCGCACCCTGGGCGGCATGCTGCCCCTTGAGCCGCTGGGCCAGTTGTCGCTGCGCACCGGCTTTTTGAAGGCCTACATGGCCATGCTGGTGATCGCCGGCATCGTGGCCTGGTGGCTGGTGCTGGCGCACAAGAGCCGGCAGGTGGCGCAGGAAGAATCCAACCGCCAGACCCGGCTGCTGATGCGCGAAATCGAGCTGCACCGCCAGACCGACGAGGCCCTGCAGACCGCACGCCAGGTGGCCGAGCGGGCCCGCCAGCAGGCGGACCAGGCCAACCAGGCCAAGAGCCGCTACATCAGCGCCATCAGCCATGAGCTTCGCACGCCGCTCAACAGCATCCTGGGCTATGCCCAGCTGATGGGCGAAGACCCCGGGGTGCCGCCGCATCGCAAACAGGCGGTGAATGTGATCCGGCGCGGCGGCGAGCACCTGCTGACCCTGATCGAGGGCACGCTGGATGTGGCGCGCATCGAGTCCGGCAAGATGACGCTGGAGGTGCGCCCCATGCGCTTCGCCGACTTCGTGCACGATGTGGCCGGCCTGTTCGAGCTGCAGGCCGCGGCCAAGGGCCTGCGTTTTCAGTTCGAGGCCTTGGGCGAGTTGCCCGAGGTGGTGCGCGCCGACGAAAAGCGTCTGCGCCAGATCCTGATCAACCTGCTGGGCAATGCGATCAAGTTCACGGCGCGTGGCCAGGTCAGCTTCCGGGTGCGCCATGGTCGCGAAATGGCCACGCTGGAGGTGCACGACACCGGCCCGGGCATGACCGCCGCCGAGCTGCAGCGCATCTTCGAGCCCTTTGCGCGCGGCACCACCGCCAGCGCCGGCTCGGGCGGGGCCGGCCTGGGCCTGACGATCGCCAAGATGCTGACCGACCTCATGGGCGGCGAGTTGTCGGTGGACAGCACGCCTGGCCAGGGCTCGGTGTTCCGGGTGCGGCTGTTCCTGCCCGAGGTGCACGACAGTGCCCTGCAACACCCCCCGGCCCAGGCCCCTGCCGCAGCGCAGCGCAGCGGTTACCTGGGGCCACGGCGGCGCCTGCTGGTGGTGGACAACGAAGAGCCCGACCGCGAGCTGCTGGTGCAGTTGCTGCAACCCCTGGGCTTCGAGCTGCGCACCGCCGCCAGCGGCCACGATGCGCTGGACCTGCTGGCCGCCGGTTACGCGCCCGACGCGGTGTTCATGGACCTGGCCATGCCCGGCATCGATGGCTGGGAGACCGTGCGCCGCCTGCGCGCCGCGGGCCACAGCCGGGCCCAGGTGGCCATCGTGTCGGCCAATGCCTTCGACAAGGGCCTGGAGAACGACGTGGGCATCGCGCCGGAAGATTTTCTGGTCAAGCCCGTGCGCCACAGCGAGCTGCTGGACTGGCTGGAGCGCCGGCTGGGCCTGGTGTGGCAGGGGCCCGGCCAGGCCCAGCCGGCTGCTGAAGCCCCTGAGCGGGTGGCCCCCGCCCTGATGGCCACGAAGCCAGAGCCGCTGCCCCAGCCGCCGCTCGACGCCGGCGCCCGCCCGACCGCGCCCCGCCTGAAGGTGTTGCTGGAGGCGGTGACGCTGGGCTACTACCGCGGTGTGATGAACGCGCTGGCCGACATCGAGCGCCACGAGCCCGCCTGTGCGGATTGGGTGGAGGGCTTGCGCCCGCTGGCGCGGGGGTTCCAGTTCGAGGCGCTGGCCGAAGCCATCACGGCACAATCGCAGTCTTCTGCTTCCGACCCTGCCCGCCCGAGCTCTCCGCCATGAACGCGCCTTCTTACGATCAGACCCTGGACCGGGCCAACAGCGATGTGGTGCTGGTGGTGGACGACGTGCCCGACAACCTGGCCATGCTGCACGACGCGCTGGACGAGTCGGGCTACACCGTGCTGGTGGCCACCTCGGGCGAAGCCGCCCTGCAGCGCGCCAGCCAGGCCTTGCCCGATGTGGTGCTGCTCGACGCCATGATGCCGGGCATGGATGGCTTTGAAGTGGCGCGCCGCCTCAAGGCCGAGCCCCGCACCGCGCACATCCCCATCATCTTCATGACCGGGCTGACCGAGACCGAGCACCTGGTGGCCGCGCTGGAGAGTGGCGGCGTGGACTACGTGACCAAGCCCATCAAGCCCAAGGAGGTGCTGGCCCGCATGAGCGTGCACCTGCAGGGCGCCCGCCAGGCGCGCCAGGCAGCCCGGCAGGCCGGCCAGGCCCGCAACGCGCTCGATGCCTTCGGCTATGCCAGCATCACCGTGCGCGTGAGCGATGGCCGCTTGATGTGGCAGACCCCGCTGGCGCGCGATCTGCTGATGCGCTACTTCGGCACCGCAGCACCGGTGACGCCTGAGCCGGTGGTGAGCTGGTTGCGCCGCCACCTGCCCGACGCCCAGGCCAGCATCGAGCCGCCCCGGCTCAACCACGACCAGGGCGCGCGCCGCCTCACCTTCCGGCTGCACCAGCAGACCGGCGACAGCGAGGGCGGTGGCGACTGGCTGATCGTGATGCAGGAGGTGTCGGACGATGCGGTGATCGAGGCCATGAGCCTGAGCTTCAAGCTCACCGCGCGCGAGGCCGAGGTGTTGTACTGGGTGGTCAAGGGCAAGATCAACCGCGACATTGGCGACATCCTGGGCGCCAGCCCGGCCACCGTGAAAAAACACCTGGAGCGGGTGTACGCCAAGCTCGGCGTGGAAACCCGCACCGCAGCGGCCGGCATGGCCATGAACCGCATCCGCCAATTGCACCCGCAGTTCGAGGGCTGAAGGGCCGGGTCGGGCCGGCCCGCCCCGGCTCACTCGGGCTGCAGGCCCAGCTTGTGGACCACGCGGGCCCATTCGGCCATGTCCTGTTCCAGCGTGGCCTTGAATTGCGCCGGGGTGATGGCCGGCAGTTCGGTCAGCTGCAAGGCGGCCAGGCGCTGGCGCACCCCGGGCTGCTGCAAGCACTGGTTCAGCACCGTGTTGAGTTGCTTGACGATGCCCGCCGGTGTGCCGGCCGGTGCGAACAGGCCCATCCATGAATAGGCCGTGAACGGGTAGCCCGACTCGTTCATGGTGGGCACCTGGGGCAAGGCGGGCAGGCGTTCTTCCGCACTCAGGGCCAGGGCGCGCAGCCGGCCTTCGCGCACCAGCGCCAGGGCCAGCGTGGCGTCTGCGAAGGCCGCTCCCACCTGGCCACCCAGCAGGTCGTTGACGCAGGCCGCGCTGCTTTTGTAGGGCACGTGCACCAGGTCCAGGCGGGCATCCTGCAGCAGGCTGGCCATGGCCAGGTGCCCACCCGAACCCTGGCCCCAGGAGCAGTAGCTGAGCTGGTTCGGTCGCCTGCGGGCGTAGCGCACGAATTCGTCCAGCGTGTGCACGGGCAGTCGGGTCGACACCAGCAGCAGCGTGCCGCCCCGCCCGAACTGGGCCACCGGTTCAAAGTCTCGCAGCGGGTCGTAGCCGGGATGGCGGTAGAGCAAGGGGTTCACCATCAGGGTGGCCGCGTAGGTGAACAGCAACCGGTAACCGTCGGGCTGTGCGCGCGCCACCCAGGCATTGCCCAGCAGGCCATTGGCGCCGGGCTGGTTCTGCACCACAAAGGGCTGGCCCAGGGCCCGGCTCAGGGCATCGGCCACCACGCGGGCCACGGCATCGGTGCCGCCGCCCGGGCTGGCCGGCACCACCACGGTCACCGGGCGTTGCGGGTAGGGCGCGGCCGACGCGACCTGGTCAGCCGGCACCAGGCCGGCGCAGAACCCCAGCAGCACCGCCAGGCCGTGTGCCAGGGCATGACCAGGGCCATTTGCAGCCGGTCTGCGTGCTTTCAGTGAGGGGCGTGTGACCGCATTCGGGCGGTCGAAATGAGGGCCGAGGGGCAAAGGCATGGGTTTGATTTTTTGACGGTCGGGTGGGCTTGTCGGTTGCTGGAGCAGGCGCGGGCCGACCGGCCGCCCGAGGGGGTCTCGGGCAGCCTGCGAGGGGGGCTGCTTCGTCCTCGGAGACAAGCCGTCAGGGGGGCCGAGGGTCCGGCAGCGCCTGGGCCACCGGATGCGGAACCTATGATCAAAAGTCACGCCACTCAAATCTGTCAGCGCGCCGACAGTGCTCCGTCTGTGGCGCCCGAAAGTAGCTCATGACCTTTTCTGATTCGGTCCCCTCGTGGCCCGATGACCTCCCTGTCGCCGCCACCGCGGTCACGGATGGCGGCCTGATCAACCGGGCCTTGCGCTGGAACGAATTGTTCGGCCCCTGGCCCGAGGAGGTTCGGGCCCGGCTGGCCGCCCAGGCCCGTCTGCGGCGCTATGGCCGGCGCACCCAGGTGCTGGCCCACGACCGCCAGGCGCGCGAACTGCTGTGCGTGGTGTCGGGTTGCCTGGAGGTGGGGTGTGTCGATGCCGAGGGGCGCAAGTTCGTGCATGGCCTGCTGGGGCCGGGCCACATTGCACCCTTGGTGCGTTTGCTGGAGGACGTGCCGCTGCCTTACGACTACCACGCCCATGAGGCTTCGGTCATCGTGCACCTGAGCTGTGAGGTGGTGCTGGAGGTGCTGGGCAGCCAGCCGTCGCTGTGGCGCGAGGTGGCCCGCCTGGCGCTGCAAAGACAGCGTTACAGCCTGGCCACCCTGCATGAACGGGCCCTGGGGGGCATTCCGCAGCGGCTGGTGGTGACGCTGCTGCGCCTGGCCGCCTTTTATGGCAATTCGGAGCCCGAGGGCCTGGCCCTGCGGGTGCGCCTGTCGCAGCACGACCTGGCGGCCATGCTGGGGGTGTCGCGCCAGACCATCAACCGCGAAATGGGCGAGTTGATCGCGCAGGGCGTGCTGGAGGCTACCTACAACCGCATCGTCATCAAGGACCTGGAGCGCTTGCAGGTGATGGCTGGGTCACCTTGAGCAAGCCCCCCCCCGCTGGCGCAAGGGCTGCCCCGGCGCTGCCGGGGCAGGTCAGGGCGATCAGGACGATCAGGGGTAGAGGCCGCGTTCCTGGCGGGCCGTCAGGATGCGCTCGCAGGCCACGGCAAAGGTGGCGGTGCGCAGCGTGATCTTGTGGCGATCGGCCGTGTCCCAGATCTGCTGCAGGGCATGGCCCATGATGCGGTCCAGGCGCTGGTTGATCTCGTCCTCGTCCCAGAAGAAGCTGGAGAAATCCTGCACCCACTCGAAGTAGCTCACGGTCACGCCGCCAGCGTTGCAGATCACGTCGGGCACCACCAGCACGCCCCGGCTGGCCAGGATGTCATCGGCCTCGGGCACGGTGGGGCCGTTGGCGCCTTCGAGCACCAGGCGGGCCTTGAGGCGCTGGGCGCGGGCCGCGGTGATCTGGCCTTCCAGGGCGGCCGGGATCAGGATGTCCACCGGCAGATCCCAGAACTCTTCGTCGGCAATCGCTTCGCCACCCGCAAAGCCAGCCACACCTTTGGCGCGGGACTGGGGCAGGAGCTGCTCCAGGTTCAGGCCGTTGGGGTTGTAGATGGTGCCGGTGTGGTCCTGCACCGCCACGATCTTGGCGCCCGCTTCGGCAAACAGCTCAGCGGCCACCGAGCCCACGTTGCCAAAGCCCTGCACGGCAACGCGTGCACCCTGCAGGTTCAGGCCCAGGCGGCGGGCGGCTTCGCGACCGGTGACGAACACGCCGCGGCCGGTGGCCTTGACCCGGCCCAGCGAGCCACCCAGGTGGATGGGCTTGCCCGTGACCACGCCGGTGGCGGTGGTGCCGGTGTTCATCGAGTAGGTGTCCATCATCCAGGCCATGATCTGGGCGTTGGTGTTCACGTCGGGGGCCGGGATGTCCTGCTGCGGGCCGATGATCACGCCGATCTCGCTGGTGTAGCGGCGGGTGACTTTTTCAAGCTCTTGCTGCGACAGCCGCTTGGGGTCGACACGGATGCCGCCCTTGGCGCCGCCATAGGGCAGGTTGACGGCCGCGCACTTCACGGTCATCCAGGCCGACAGGGCCATCACTTCTTCCAGCGTCACATCGGGGTGGAAGCGCACGCCGCCCTTGCCCGGGCCGCGCGACAGGTTGTGCTGCACACGGTAGCCCTCGAAGTGGGCAATGCGCCCGTCGTCCATCTCGATCGGTACATCCACGATCAGGGCGCGCTTGGGGCGCTTCAGGGTTTCTGACCAGCGAGCCAGCGGGCCCAGGTAGGGCAGCACGCGGTCGACTTGGGAGATGTAGGTTCCCCAGGGGCTGTTGGCGGTGGGGTGGACGTAGGAGAGGGGCTGATTCATGCGGGTCTCGCTTGGGTGAACAGAGCCTCTACGGTACGCCTGGGGTCGGTGGCCCGCCAAGGGTTATGCATGCCGTGAAGCGGGTTATGCCGCGCCGTTCATGCCGGATGTGCAGAGGGTTATGCGCGAGACGCAATGGCGACGGCATTTTGACTTCTGTCAATTTTGTTCGCCTCCTGAATTGGGACGGTTTCATAGCCGTTTTCGCGGGCTTGCAAGTAGAGCTTCCACTCTAGAGTGGATGCGAGCGTTTTCTCTCCCACCCACACCCATTCCCACAGGAGGCCTACATGGCTGCAGTGATGAGCTCGTTTCCCGTTTCGGACATCATCGTTCCCGACCCTCGGGTTGCCGGTATCGGCCAAGTGCCCGAAGGGGCGGCGTCGATGTCGGTACAACATCTGCCCTTCACGGTGCGGCTGGTGCGTACGGAAGACGAACTGGCCAAGGCCGTGTCGGTGCGCCACGCCGCCTATGCGCGGCACCTGCCGGTGTTTGCGGAGCAACTGAAGCAGCCCGAATTGTCCGATTTCAACTCGGACGCGGTGGTCTTGCTGGCCGAGTCGCGGCTCGATGGCTCGCCGCTGGGCACCATGCGCATCCAGACCAACCGAAACGATGCGCTGCCCTTGGAGCAGTCGGTTCGCTTGCCTGAATGGCTGCACCGGCGCCGCCTGGCTGAGGCCGTGCGCCTGGGCATCAAGGATGGGGTGGCTGGTCACCTGGTCAAGACCGTGCTCTTCAAGGCCTTCTACCTGTACTGTGTGCAGTCTCAGGTGGACTGGATGGTGATTGCGGGCCGCCCGCCGATTGACCGCCAGTACAAGCGTCTGCTGTTTTCAGATGTCTTTCCCGAACTGGGCTGCGTGCCGCTGAAACACGCGGGCAATCTGCCCCACCGGGTGATGTCTCTGAAGGTGGCTGATGTGGAGCCCCTGTGGCGTGCTTCCCAGCATCCTCTGTACGACTTCTTCTTCCACACCCGTCATCCGGACATTGAGATCGAACAGGCAGAAGGCTCCGTCACGCAAGCCATGCAGCCGTTGTCTGCACGGCGCTCAGGTGTCGAGGTTCACCTTGCGGCCCAGTGAGCCAGAAGGGCTCAGGCCGGGTTGCAGGCGGCGCTGTTCCTCCAGGCCCGCGACCAGGGCCTTCAAGTCTTCGTCCTGGATGAAGTCGGCGGAAGCGTCTCCTTGCAGCATGTCGTTCGGATCGCGCGATTTCGAGACGATGAAGCCCTGCACGTAGTCCACGCCGATGTCGGCCAGCGTCTGCACCGTGGCCGGGTCTTCGGCCCACTCGGCGATGGTCTTCATCCCGAGGTTGCGCGCCAGGCTGACAATGGCTTCGACGATGGCCACGTTGGCCGGGTGCTGGTTCATGTTGACGATGAAGTTGCCATCGATCTTCAGCAGATCGGCTGGCAGGTCCCGCAGGTACGAGAACGAGGTATAGCCGGCCCCGAAATCGTCCAGCGCCACCTTGGCGCCGAGGCTTCGCACCCGGTCGACAAAGCGCCGGGTGTTTTCCAGATCGTGCAGGGCAACGCTTTCGGTGATCTCCAGGCACAGGCTGTTGACAATGGCCGCATGCCGCTGAAGCATCTGGAAAACCTCCTGCACAAAGCGTTCGTCATTGAGTGAGGCACCGCTGAGGTTCATGCAGACGAACAGGGTCTGCGTCAGGCGTCCCTGGTTGGCCTCGATCCAGCTCAGGGTCTGTGAGAGCACCCACCGGTCGATCACACCCATGCGGCCACTGAACTCGGCCGCGGAGATCAGGCGCGAGGTGGGTATCAGTTGCCCCTTGCTGTCGCGCATCCTGAGCAGGACTTCAAAATTCAGCGATTTGAAAGGCGCTTCCAGCGACATGATGGGCTGCATTTCCAGGAACAGGCCTTCTGGCGCCTCCCCCGTGGCCGAGAGCTGCTCCACCAGGCGCATCTCCGCCTCGTGCTCCTGGAACAGGGGCGAGTTCTTCTCGAAGACCACCAGGTGGTTGCCATGGCTGGCCTTGGCGTCACGGCAGGCGCGGTCAGCGGTCGAGATCGCATCCTTCGATTCGGTACCGGGCCGGACCTCGATCAGGCCGATGGAGCCTCGTACATGGAAGCTGCGGTCGCCCACCTTGTAGGGGCGGCTGCTGATGCTGTTGATGATGCCCTGGCACAGCAGGGTGGCGTGTGCGATGCGCGTCTGCGGCATGGTGACCAGGAATTCGTCGCCGCCGACGCGGCCGATGGACATCTCGCTTGACAGCAGGTGGGTGACGCGGCCGACCACCTGGCGCAAGACCTCGTCGCCGGCCGCATGCCCGTACAGGTGGTTGATCAGCTTGAAGCGGTCCAGGTCCAGGTAGGCGAGCGCCAGCGATGCGCCCGGCCGCGTATTCCAGACGGCCTCTTCCAGCACATCCTGGATGGCGGTTCGGTTCAATGCCTTGGTCAGGGCGTCGTGATGCGCCAGAAACTGAAGGTGGGCGGTGGCACGGGAGCGCTCGGTGATGTCCTCCAGCGAGCCTTCGATGTGCTCGCCGGCCAGAGTCGCCTTGACCAGGAATTTGCTGGCGCTCTCACTGCGGCGGTCACGGGTGTTCTGGACCTCGATCTCGGCATTCACCCGGGCGTTGAGCATGTGTTGCAGGCGCAACCAGGAGTCCGGGCCGAAGTACTGGTCCCAACGGTTGCTGCCTGGCGCCAGCACTGCTGGACCCAGGGCTGCGATCAGCGTCGGGTTGGCGCTCAGAAAGGCGCCGTGGCTGTCCAGCGTGAACAGGCCGATGGGAATGGCCTCATAGGTCTGTTGCAGCTTGGCCTGAGCCTGCAGCCGGCTGGTGTGCTCGTCGCGCATCTGGGCCGCGATGGCCAGCGAGGCCAGCAGGCTGGACGACAGGGCTGCCGTGACGCTGTTGACCGACCCGATCAGGGATTTGTAGCCCAAGGCCGCGGCAATGACCTCGTACAGGCTGGACGCCAGCATCACCGCGATCGAGGCCCCGTACCAGGCAGCCACCGTGGACCGCGTGGACAGCAGGATTCTGAGCAGGTAGAACACCAGCGTTGCACAGGTGATGGTGGCGCAGACCCAGAGCATCGGCAGAAAGGTCGGAAAGCCCATGAACAGCGAGCACACGAGGACCGGTGGACACGACCATTGCGTGAATCGCATCAGCCATGACCCGTCGACCTCCTGCAGGTGTTCTTTGAACAGGCTTTTGTACAGGGTGACCGTGACCACATAGATCAGTGCCACCGTGATCAGCCTGACCCGCTGGATCCACTCCGCGGGGATGGTCATGTCTAGCCACTGTGTGTCCCAGCCAGCCGACAAGGCCGCCATGCGGAGATTGATGGTCAGCCAGACGGCAAACAACAGGTAGGTGCTGTTGCGGTTGATCAATGCCGTGATCAGGACGAACACCGACAGCACGATGAGGCCCCCGTCGAGCAAGCCTGAGTTGCGCTCGTAGGACCTGGCGGCCATGACCAAGTCGGCGTCCTTCCAATACTCCACCGTCAGCCGGGCGGGCCCGATGAAGTGCGCCTGGCAGGTCAGTTCGAGATCGGTCCTGCCCTCGGGCACCGGATAGGCAAAACCCCTGCGGGAGGCGGTCAGATCGCCTTGAAACTGCTCACGCGTGGCTTGCCCGACCGATCTCATGTCAAGGCGGTCCCAGCAGGCCAGGCTTATCAAATGGCGAGATGGAAACTCAATGGTTTCATTTTTCTCATTTTCTTTTCGGTGCAGGCTGAACTGGAACCAGACTGGACTTTCGGAGAGTCTGGTATCAAAGAACTCAAAGCTGGGCGCCTTTTCCAACTGGCGGTCGGCTTTCAGTGGGTCTGCCGAGGGAGGCTCCTGCAGCAGGGCCCTGAAGGCCATCCTGTGACTCTCGACCTCTGGGTGTGCGGAGGGCCAGAGCATCATCGCCCAGAAGGAAAACAGGGTCATTGCGGCCGGCAACAGGTAAGCCGAGAAGCCGAAAAGGCCCCGGAAGATCCACCGATCGAGTCGCTGGAATGCAGTGGTGGTCACGGTTGCTGGCAGCGCATGGATCGCTTGAGAAGTAGTGGGGCGGTGGGGATCGCTCGGGACAAGCTTTACTGATGAATCTGGCAAAAACGGCTAGAAACATTATGAAGTGTTTGGACGCCATCAGTTCGACAGACGGCAACTTTGATGAGGCTCAAGCTGCGATTTCAGGGGGGAAGTTGTTGGGCTGGCGCCACGCTGCTTTCATGTGGCCAGGGCAGACCCGTTTCGGTCTTGTGGCTGCGCATACGCCACCCGGCGTATTTCCGCATCGGCCCCCGGTTCCTACGATCACTTCCGTCGTCACTGATTTCTCTGGCCTCCGCCGCAGTGACGCAACGATCCAACCTCAACCGGAGTCCCCTCATGCAACGTCGCTTCACCCTCAAGGCCCTCACCGCCGCCGTCGCGCTGGCGGGCATCAGCGCCATCCCGGCCCACGCCGCCGAAGACACCATCAAGGTCGGCGTGCTGCACAGCCTGTCGGGCACCATGGCCATTTCCGAAACCGTGTTGAAAGACACCGTGCTGATGGCGATTGAAGAAATCAACGCCAAGGGCGGCGTGCTGGGCAAGAAGCTCGAGCCCGTGGTGGTGGATCCGGCCTCCAACTGGCCGCTGTTTGCCGAGAAGACCAAGCAGCTGCTGACCCAGGACAAGGTGGCCGTGATCTTCGGCTGCTGGACCTCGGTGAGCCGCAAGTCGGTGCTGCCGGTGGTGGAAGAACTCAACGGCCTGCTGTTCTACCCGGTGCAGTACGAAGGCGAAGAGCTGAGCAAGAACGTGTTCTACACCGGTGCCGCGCCCAACCAGCAGGCCATCCCTGCGGTCGATTACCTGATGAGCAAGGACGGTGGCGGCGCCAAGCGCTGGGTGCTGCTGGGCACCGACTATGTGTACCCCCGCACCACCAACAAGATCCTGCGCGCCTACCTGAAGAGCAAGGGCGTGAAGGAATCGGACATCGACGAGAAGTACACCCCCTTCGGCCACTCCGACTACCAGACCATCGTGGCCGACATCAAGAAGTTCAGCCAAGGCGGCAAGACCGCTGTGGTGTCCACCATCAACGGCGACTCCAACGTGCCTTTCTACAAGGAACTGGGCAACGCCGGCCTGAAGGCCAAGGACGTGCCGGTGGTGGCTTTCTCGGTGGGTGAAGAAGAGCTGCGCGGTGTGGACACCAAGCCGCTGGTGGGCCACCTGGCTGCCTGGAACTACTTCATGTCGATCAAGAACCCGACCAACGACGAGTTCATCAAGAAGTGGAGCGCCTACGCCAAGGCCCACAACGTGGCCGGCCACAAGGACAAGCCGCTGACCAACGACCCGATGGAAGCCACCTACATCGGCATCAACATGTGGAAGCAGGCCGTCGAGAAGGCCAAGAGCACCGATGTGGACAAGGTGATCGCCGCCATGGCCGGCCAGACCTTCAAGGCCTCGAGTGGCATCGTGTCCAAGATGGACGAGAAGAACCATCACCTGCACAAGTCGGTGTTCATCGGCGAAGTGAAGGCCGATGGCCAGTTCAACGTGGTCTGGAAGACCCCGGGCCCGGTCAAGGCCAAGCCCTGGAGCCCCTACATCGAAGGCAACGACAAGAAGGCCGACGAACCTGAAAAGAAGTGAGCGCCTCTCTGAGAGCTTGAACACGCTCTGAGGCCTGATGCGGGGTGGACCACCCACCTCGTTTCGACCGACCTGCAACCCGCCTTGCAGGTCCCCTGGGCGCCGCGCCGGCCACGTGGCTGCGTGCGGCGCCCGATCCTGATTGCCGAGGCGCCATGCTGACCCGATTTCTCCTCTTACTTGCCGCCGTGCTGACCAGCCTCCAGGCCCATGCCCTGGAGCCCGCACTGGCCCAGGCCCTGGCCGCCGGCGACACCGACGCCCGCATCGAAGCCCTGGCCAAGGCCACGGCCAACCCCGACGACAAGACCGTGGCCCTGATCCAGGCCCTGGCCGACGACGCCGTCAAGATCAAGGCCGGCGACAAGTCGGTGCAGGTCTGGCTGGTGCGTGATGGCAAGGGCATCGACCCCGCCACCGGCACCGAGAGCGCGGTGCCCGACGATGCCGAAGACGTCATCAACAACAACCGCATGCGCGCCGAGCTCGATGCCGCGCTGGCCGGCCTCAAGCTGCTCTCGCCCGACGAGAAGCTGCGCCGTGAGGCCCTCAAGACCCTGGAGGCGGAAACCGACGAGGCCCGCCTGCCCCTGATTGAAAAAGCGCTGGCCGGCGAGAGCGTGGCCAGCCTGAAGGACCAACTCACGCTGGTGCGTGCCCGCATCCTGCTGGGCAGCAGCGACCGGGCCAAGCGCCTGGAGGCCGCCCGCCTGCTGGGCGACAGCCACAACGCCAACACCAAGACCGTGCTGGTGGAGCGCCTGAAAGACGAGACCGACCCCGAAGTCAAAGGCGTGATCCAGGTCTCGCTGCAGAAGATCGAGGCCTCGCTGGTCTGGAGCGACCGCCTGGGTGCGCTGTTCTCGGGCATCAGCCTGGGCTCCATCCTGCTGCTGGTGGCCCTGGGCCTGGCCATCACCTACGGGCTGATGGGCGTGATCAACATGGCCCACGGCGAGCTGATGATGATCGGCGCCTACGCCACCTATGTGGTGCAGGGCCTGTTCCAGAAGTACCTGCCCGGCGCCTTCGACTGGTACCTGCTGGCCGCCGTGCCGGTGTCGTTTGCCGCCTCGGCCCTGATGGGGGCTGTGCTCGAGCGCAGCGTGCTGCGCTTCCTGTATGGCCGCCCGCTGGAGACCCTGCTGGCCACCTGGGGCATCAGCCTGATGCTGATGCAGCTGGTGCGCTCGGTCTTCGGCGCCCAGAACGTGGGCGTGGAAAACCCCAGCTGGATGAGTGGCGGCGTGGTGCTCATGGGCAATCTGCAACTGCCCTGGAACCGCATCATCATCATCGCCTTTGCCGCCGCCGTGCTGCTGGCCATGGCCTTCCTGATCGGCAAGACCCGCCTGGGCCTGTTTGTGCGCGGCGTCACGCAGAACCGCCCGATCGCATCCTGCATGGGCGTCAACACCGCCCGCATCGACACCTACGCCTTCGCGCTGGGCTCGGGCATTGCCGGGCTGGCCGGCTGCGCCCTCAGCCAGGTGGGCAATGTGGGCCCCGACCTGGGCCAGGGCTACATCGTGGACTCGTTCATGGTGGTGGTGCTGGGCGGGGTGGGGCAGTTGGCCGGCACGGTGTATGCCGCGCTGGGCCTGGGCATCCTGAACAAGTTCCTCGAGGGCATCGCCGGGGCCGTGCTGGCCAAGATCGCGGTGCTGGTGTTCATCATCGTCTTCATCCAGAAGCGCCCGCAAGGCATCTTCGCGATGAAGGGCCGCTCCGCCGAAGCCTGAACCAGGAGCGCACTCCATGACCCACTCTTCACGCACTTCCTCCCCGTCATCGTTCACCCTGCCGCCGCCAGCGCCTTTGCTGTCCGGTGCCGGTTGGGGCGCCTTTCTGCTGGCCCTGATCGTGGTCTGCGCGGTGGCGCCGGCGCTCAACCTGCTGGTGCCGGTCGACAGCGCCCTGCACCTCAGCGACTACGCCGTGGCCCTCATCGGCAAGATCATGTGCTACGCCATCGTGGCCCTGGCCATGGACCTGATCTGGGGCTACACCGGCATCCTGAGCCTGGGGCATGGCCTGTTCTTCGCCCTGGGCGGCTATGTGATGGGCATGTACCTGATGCGCCAGATCGGCCGCGATGGCAACTACAAGAGCGACCTGCCCGACTTCATGGTGTTCCTCGACTGGAAGGCGCTGCCCTGGCACTGGGCGCTGTCCGACAGCTTTGTGGCCACACTGCTGCTGATCGTGCTCGTGCCCGGCCTGGTGGCACTGGTGTTCGGCTTCTTCGCCTTCCGCTCGCGCATCAAGGGCGTGTACTTCTCGATCATCACCCAGGCCATGACCTTCGCGGCCATGCTGCTGTTCTTCCGCAACGAGACCGGCTTTGGTGGCAACAACGGCTTCACCGATTTCAAGCGCATCCTCGGCCTGCCCATCGCCACCCCCAGCATGCGCATGACGCTGTTCGTGCTGACCGGGCTCACGCTGCTGGGCTTCTTCCTGATGGCGCGCTGGCTGATCCGCAGCAAGTTCGGCCGCGTGCTGCAGGCGATCCGTGACGCCGAGAGCCGGGTCATGTTCTCGGGCTACAACCCGCTGCCCTACAAGCTCACCATCTGGACGCTGTCGGCCGTGATGTGCGGCGTGGCCGGGGCCTTGTACGTGCCCCAGGTGGGCATCATCAACCCCAGCGAGATGAGCACCGCGGCCTCGATCGAGATGGCCGTGTGGGCCGCGGTGGGCGGGCGTGCCACCTTGATCGGGCCGGTGATCGGGGCCTTCATCGTCAACGGCGCCAAGAGCTGGCTGACCGTGACGGCGCCCGAGTTCTGGCTGTATTTCCTGGGGGCGCTGTTCATTGCGGTGACCCTGTACCTGCCGCACGGTGTGGTGGGCCTGGTGAAGAAGATTCGTGAAGGGGGCGGCAAATGACGCCAGATCTGTTGGAGCAGGGCGCGCGCCGCGTCGAGGCCCGCATGGCCGCACTCGAAAGCGGCAAGAACAACACCGAATCGGGGGGCCGCACGGCCGGCTTCGGCCGCGTGATGGTGCCCGGTGAGGTGGATGTGAGCCACGGCCGCATCCTGTACCTGGAGGACGTGAGCGTGAGCTTTGACGGCTTCAAGGCCATCAACAAGCTGTCGCTGGACATCGCCCCGGGCGAGCTGCGCTGCATCATCGGCCCCAACGGTGCGGGCAAGACGACGATGATGGACATCATCACCGGCAAGACCCGGCCCGACGAGGGCAAGGTGTTCTTCGGCAGCACCATCGACCTGCTGCGTTACCGCGAGGCCGAGATCGCCCAGCTGGGCATCGGGCGCAAGTTCCAGAAGCCCACGGTGTTCGAGCACCTGACGGTGTTCGAGAACCTGGAGCTGGCGCTGAAGACGCACAAGGGCGTGCGCGCCTCGATGTTCTTCAAGCTCGACTCGGCCCAGAAAGACCGCCTGGCCGAGGTGCTGCACACCATCCACCTGGCCGATGCGGTGTCGCGGCTCTCGGGCAACCTGAGCCACGGCCAGAAGCAATGGCTGGAGATCGGCATGCTGCTGATGCAGGACCCCAAGCTGCTGCTGCTCGACGAGCCCGTGGCTGGCATGACCGATGAAGAGACGGCCCGCACGGCCGAGCTGTTCCTGACGCTGAAGGGCAAGCATTCGCTGATGGTGGTGGAGCATGACATGAGCTTCATCCGGACCATTTCCGACATCGTGACGGTGTTGTGTGATGGGTCGGTGTTGGCGCAGGGCACGCTGGACCAGGTGCAGGCGGATGAGCGGGTGATTGAGGTTTACCTTGGGAGGTGAGGGCGTGTTGATGTTTGGCGTCTGCCCTTCGCTTCGCACTGAAGCCTCTGCTGGTCAGTGGATGACGGACGCTGTGACGTCTCCAGTCGGGCAGCAAATGGATGCCTTGCTTTGTCCACTCGTTGTGGGCTCTTTGTTGCCGCTTCGCTCTGATCGTTCTGCTCTTTGGTTGAGGGCGGAGGCCGGGGGTTCGTCCCGGCGGCCGAGCCACTTTCTTTTGCTTCGCCAAAAGAAAGTAGCCAAAGAAAAGGCGACCCGAAGTCAGGGCCACTTCGTGGTTCCCTGCGCTGCTCGCGCCAGGGGGGTCCCCGCTAAACTCGCT
>NZ_KB906258.1:0-221462 GCF_000381265.1 Curvibacter lanceolatus ATCC 14669 | reverse complement strand
ACCCTGCGCAGCAGGGCGTGCACGTCGGGTCGCCTTTCTTTGCTTACTTTCTTTGGCGAGACAAAGAAAGTGAGGCGCCCGCCGGGGCGCAATCCCGGCCTCCGCCCTGCAAAAGACAGCAGACCCATCAGAGCGCAGCGGCACCCCAGACCGCTCGATCCCTCAACCCGGTAACACCGGAGATCCCACCATGCTGACCGTCAAGAACATCAACCAGTACTACGGCGGCTCCCACATCCTGCGTGACGTGAGCCTGCAAACCACCCTCGGCAAAGTCACCGTGCTGCTGGGCCGCAACGGCGTCGGCAAGACCACCCTGCTGAAAAGCCTGATGGGCCTGGTGCCCATCAAGACCGGCAGCATCGAGTTCGACGGCCGGGCCATCGAAAAGGCCACGCCCTATGAGCGGGCCCGTGCCGGCATCGGCTTTGTGCCCCAGGGCCGCGAGATCTTTGCCCGCCTCACGGTCGAAGAGAACCTGCGCATGGGCCTGGCCTACAAGCCTGGCAGCACCCCGGTGCCGGCCGAGCTGTACGAGCTGTTTCCGGTGCTCAAGCAGATGCTGCACCGCCGTGGAGGTGACCTGTCGGGTGGGCAGCAGCAGCAGCTCGCCATCGCCCGTGCGCTGGCCGCCGGGCCGCGCCTGCTGATCCTGGACGAGCCCACCGAAGGCATCCAGCCCAGCATCATCAAGGACATCGGCCGCGTGATCCGCATGCTGGCCGACCGCGGCGACATGGCCATCCTGTTGTGCGAGCAGTACTACGACTTTGCCGAAGAACTGGCCGACGACTACCTGGTGATGGAGCGCGGCGAGGTGATCGCCCGGGGCCCGGGCAGCGAGATGGCCGAGAAGGGCGTGCGCCAACTGGTGGCGATCTGATCTGACTTGATCTGAGCCGCCCCCTGCGGCGGCGGGTTCATTCAACAACCCAACTGGTCTGCCAGGGCCAGCAGGCTGGCGCAGTGCAGCTCGTTGCCGGGCTGGGGCGTGCTGTCCTTGGGGTGGGCCGCACCATGCTCCAGCGGGCGCTCGATGTAGGCCGTGCGCAGGCCGCATTGGCGTGCGGCGGCCAGGTCGTCGTGGTGGGTGGCGACCAGCATCACCTGATGGGGGGCCACGTCGAACACGCGGGCCACGCCCAGGTAGGTGGCCGGGTCGGGCTTGTAGGCCCGGAACACCTCGGCACTCAGAATGCAGTCCCAGGGCAGGCCGGCGCGCTTGGCCATGTTCGTCAGCAGGCCCAGATTGCCGTTGGACAGCGTGCACAGCGTGTAGCGCTGCTTCAGCCGGTGCAGGCCGGGCACGCTGTCGGGCCAGGGGTTCAGCCGGTGCCAGGCACGGTTCAGGTGCTGGCGTGCCGGCTCGTCGAGCTGGGTCAGGCCGAAGCGGGGCAGCAGCTCGTCCAGGATCAGGCGGTGCAGCTCGTCGATGCGGGTCCAGCCCAGCTCGCCGCTCATGACCCGCGCCATGGCGGGCTTGTAGCCGGCACGCCAGGCGTTGGCGAAGGCGTCGCCGTCCACACCCGGGGCCAGGGCTTCGACCTCGGCGCGGATGCTGCCGTGCCAGTCGACCACGGTGCCGAAGATGTCAAAGGCCAGCACCTGCAGTTCGGTGCTGAGGCGGAGCACGGGGTGTGCTGCGGCGGCAGAAGGGTTCATGCGGGGCCTCCGGTGGGTCGGGGCAGTCTAAGCCCAGCGCGGCCCGGCCACCCCTACATGGCCCAGATGCGCGGCGGGGTGCTGCCCAGTTGCCACAGCTGGCTGCGCCAGCTCGCCCAGACGGCGCGCAGCAGCTGCATCACGGGCTCGACCTGCGGGCCCAGCACGCGCACCACCACCACCCGCTCGTTGGGGCAGGTGGCGCCGCTCCAGTCGGCCAGCGTGTGGCCGGCACTGGCTTCGCGGGCCAGGGCCAGGGCCTGCTCGCTGCGTGCGCGGCCCAGGGCGCTGCCGGCCACCAGGAACAGCGAGCCCACGCAGCGCTGGCCGGCCAGGCCCAGCGGGCTTTGCAGCAGCCGGGTGTCGCTGGCCGCGATGCGGCCGCGCTCCAGCCACACGCCGGGCAGCTCGATGTGCTGGGCAAAGCTGCCCTGCTCGAAAGGCTGGTTGGCGTGGGGCAGGCCCAGGGCGGTGATGTCCCAGCCCATCAGCTCGGCGCCGGGGGCCAGGTGCATGCGCAGCTCGTTGTGGGCGTCGCAGGCGTTGTAGGCCAGGGCTTCGAGCGGCAGCCACTCCAGGCGCGCGCCTTCGGCCAGGTGCAGGCTGCTGCGTTGCAGGGCCGGCTCGCCGAGCGAGCGGTAGAAGCGTGTCGCGCCCGGGGTGGTCACCAGGCCGTGGGCGCCCGGCTCGACCTGCACCCGGATGTCCAGCGTGTCGCCCCCCACCAGGCCGCCAGGCGGGTGCACCAGCACGTTGTGGCAGATCGGGCCCTCGGGGTAGAGGCTTTTGAGGATGCGCAGCGGCCCATCATGCTGATGGTGGGCCACGGTGCGCAAGGCCGGTGAATCGGCGCTGGCCCCGGAGGCGACGGGGCTGGCTTGCAGGCGGTATTGGAGATCGAGTCGGGCGTGCCAGGACATGCGTTCGAGTGTAGGTGAGCCGGAGAGGCCTCGGAGCGCTTGGGCCCTCCGCGCCAAGGATTCTGGCTGCCGTGTCAGGGCCCGCTGGGGGTGGGGCGCCAGGCCCCCTCAATCCGGCAGCGGAAACGCCGGCGTGGGCACCCCCGCTGGCAGGCCCAGGGCGCTGAGCCGGAACACGTTGTGCTGCGGGTCGGCCAGCACCGCCTGCCATTGCCCGTAGTAGGTGGGGTAGGGCGGCTTGATCAGGCGCCCGCCCAGGGCCGCCACGCGCTCGGCGCAGCGGCTCACGGCGTCGGCCGTGTCGAGCATGAAGGTGCAGTAGGCCGTCACCGGTGGCACGCTGCCCAGTGCCGGGGCGCGCTCAGGCAGGCCCAGCAGATCGTAGGCCGGGCGGGCGTTGAAGCCCAGCTGGAAGTCGGCGGTCTCCAGCGCCCGGTAGATGGGCGAGCGGCTGGCCACGGCCTCGGGCAGGCCGAGCAGGGCCTGGTAGAAGTCGAGCAGGGCCTGCGGGTCGGGGGTGAACAGGTTGAACCAGAGTTTCATGCGGTGGCCTGCGCAGCGGGGGCAGAGGTGTTGGCGGCGGTGGCGGTGGCAGGTGACAGGGCCGCTGGCGCGTAGGTCTTGAGGTACATCTGGCGCAGGTGCTCGCCCGCCGTGCAGGGGCTGTAGCGCGGCGTCTCGCCCGGGGCCACGGTGCCGGGCACGGGCTCGATCGGGGCCAGGTAGTCGGGCTCGTAGAAGAAGGGGATGGAGTGCCGGGCTGCCCCGCCCGAGTGCCGGTTGCGCACCCGGTGCGGGTTGGAGTGATACAGCCCGTTGGTCCAGCGCGGGATCATGTCGCCCAGGTTGACCACCAGGGTGCCGGGCAGGGGAGTGGCTTCGATCCACTCGCCCGAGGGTGTGCACACCTCCAGGCCCCCGTGGCTGTCTTGCGCCAGCAGGGTCAGCGCGCCCCAGTCGGTGTGGGCGCCGGCCCCGAAGGTGCGCTCGTCGGCCCCGTCGGGGTGGGGCGGGTAGCGCACCATGCGCAGCGTCACCATGGGGCTGCCGTTGCTGGGGTCGAAGTAGGTTTCGGCCAGGCCCAGCGACAGGGCCATCAGCTGCATCAGGCGGCGGGCCAGGGCCAGCATGGCCTGCATGTAGGCCTCGCAGCGGGCCGGGGCCTCGGGCAGCTGCGGCGGCCATTGGTTGTGGCCATAGGTCTGGTAGCCGGCGCGCACATAGGGGTGGTCGTCGGGGTAGGCCAGGCCGCAGTAGAAGCTTTCCTTGAGGTCGGGGTGGGCCTGGGCGTCCAGGGTCTGGGCGCCCAGGGCCTCAAAGCCCCGTGAGGAGGGCGAGTGGCGGATCGAGAAGGCCTCGCGCACGCTGGCCGGCAGGGTCAGCAGTTGCTCGGCCAGGGCGAACTGCTGCGCGATCAGCGCCTCGGGCACGCCGTGGTGGCGCACGTAGAAGAAGCCCGAGTCGCGGGCCGCGGCGCCAAACTGGCGCGCCACGTCAGCGCTGCGCGGGGCACCCGGCAGCAGGGCATCGGTCAGGTCCAGGATGGGCAGTTGCGGCATGGTGGCGGCTCGGCTGTCTGGGGGGGCAAGGCGGGGCGGATCAGGCCTTGAGCTTGCGCTCGGCTGCCGTGGGCAGGAAGCGGTCGGTCCAGAACTCGGCCAGCGTGGGCGAGCCCTTGAGGCCGAAGGCGGTGACGGTCTCGTCGATGGTGGCCTGCAGCCGCGCCGGTGTGGCCGCGCCCCAGCCATTGGCTCGGGTTTCGGCGGTCTTCATGGTGCCGTCCACGATCAGCTTGAGGCGTTCGTACTCCAGCTCTTCATTGGCCAGTGGCTCGCGGGTCTTGATGGCGGCGGCGCCGGCACGCGGGTCGGCCATCACCTCGATCCAGCCACGGGTGGTGGCCTTCACAAAGGCTTTCATGGCGTCGGGGCGTTCCTGCAGGCTCTTGGGGTTGGCCACCAGGCCGTTGCCGTACGACTTCATGCCCAGGTCGGAGAAGCGGAACACCGTGAGCTGTTCGGGCCCCATGCCGCGCGCCTTGAGGTTGAGCAGGCCGGTGAAGAAGAAGTAGGCCGCGCCGTCGAAGTCGCCCTTCACGAAGCGGGTGTCGCCGATGTCGGGCGACACGTTCTCCCACTTCACGCCCGAGGGGTCGAAGCCCTGGGCCTTGGCAAAGGCCGGAAACAGCTTGCGCGAGGCGTTGAAGGGCTGGCCCAGCAAGGTCTTGCCGGCCAGGTCGGCCGGCTTCTTGATGGGGCCGTCCTTGCGCACGATGATCGAGTTGGGGTTCAGGTCGTACTGGATGGCCACGGCCAGCAGTTGCGCCGTCGGGTTGGCCAGGTTGAATTCGATCATGGTCGACAGGTCGGCCGAGGCCACGTCGTAGGCGCCGCTGCCCACCAGGCTGATGGCAGCGGCCGAGCCGTTGCCGGTGTCGATGCTCACGTCCAGCCCCACGTCCTTGTAGTAACCGCGTTGCTGGGCCAGCAGAAAGCCGGCGCCCGAGGCTTCGATCTTCCAGCCCAGGTTGAACTTGAATTTCTGCAGCGAGCCCTGGGCGCGCACCCAGGGGGTGACCAGGGGGGCGGTGACGGCGAGTGTGGCGGCGGCGCTGGCGCGCAGAAGGGAACGGCGTTGCATGGAAAGAGCACTCCTCAAGTGGCGTGTGGGGCACGTGGGTCGGGAGGCACGGGCGGGCGCGCCCCCGGGATGCGGCCCGGGCGACCGGCCCGCATCCTGAAGGCAGCGCTACACCGGGTGGGGCAACCCGGTGGCCTGCGCCTGACTTCAAGAGCAATTTCCGGGCGGCTGGGCCGCTGAACGCTTCTACTCTTGAGGGGGATCGGGTGCAGTTTTCATGCCACCCCGGCTGGGGCGCCACAGGGGGGCACAAAGTGCGATCAAGGGCCTCTCAAACGCAGGCGCCGGCACCGGCCTGAGGCGTTCTGCGCCACGCTGGTGCGCGTCAGGCCGCCTGGGCCTGGCCTGAAACCTGCTTGATCACTGGCAAGAGTAGAAGCGTTCAGCTGCCCTGTCCGGCCGGTGTGCCGGGCCTGGGGCAGACCGGGAATTGCTCTTGAGGCCCGGCGGGGCCAGCTTCCCAGGAAGCCGGTGCCCGCATGCGCTTCAGGGGCCTGCCCGGCCGGCTGGATTGATTCGGATCGTCTTCGATCGGATTTTTCCGCTGGAACGGGCGGGTGTCTCCGGAGCGCGGGCTGTGTTGTCACACCCACCGATTCCGATTCAAGGAGCCCTGAATGAGCACTGCCACCCTCTTGTCCCCCTCCACCCCTTTGCCCCCCACCGCCTCGGCCCAGTCTGAACTGGCCAAGGAGTCGCGCATGGGCGCCATGGGCTCTGAAACCGGCCAGCGTGAGATCCGCCGCATCTCGCTGGCCGACTACGACCAGCGCAAGGCCCAGATCGCCGATGAGCTGTGGTCGGCCGCCGTGGATGTCGGCTTCTTCCAGATCGTGGACCACGGCATCGACCTGGCGGCGGTGCGCGAGGCCTTTGCCACCTCGGAGCGCTTCTTTGCCCTGCCCGATGCCGTGAAGGCCCAGTGGCCGCACCAGAAGGCCAACAACGTGAGCTGGGAGACCAAGGCCCAGGTGCGGCCCAGCACGGGCACCCCCGACCAGAAGGAGTCGTATCAGATCACGCGCCCCCACATGGCGGGCCTGTGGCCCAGCGAGGCCGAGCTGCCGGGCTTCCAGGCCACCATGCTGGCCTTCGAGGCCGACTGCTGGGCCTTGGGCATGAAGGTGCTGTCGTGCTTTGCCGACAAGCTGGGCTTTGCCAGCGACTTTTTCACCGGTGCGCACGACCCGGCCAGCCCCGAGTACCAAAGCACGCTGCGCCTGCTGCATTACTACGCCATCCCGCCCGAGGCCCAGGCCCACCTGGACCTGTGGCGGGCCGGCGCCCACACCGATTTCGACTGCCTGACCCTGCTGTACCAACGCCCGGGCCAGGGTGGCCTGCAGGTGTGCCCGGGCAAGGAGATGGATTCGCAGGCCTGGACCTCGGTGGAACCCGATGAGGCGGCCATCACCTGCAACATTGGCGACATGCTGATGCGCTGGAGCGATGACCTGCTGCCCTCCAACTTCCACCGCGTGAAGAACCCTCAACCCGGTGAGTACATGGGCCCCCGCTACAGCGTGGCCTTCTTCTGCCAGGCCAACCGCGATGCGGTGATCGAAGGCCCGCAGAAGAAGTACCCGGCCATCACGGCGGGCGACTACCTGCGCCAGCGCGTGGCGGCGAACTTCAAGCCGTATTGAACCGGGGCGGGCTAACCGGGGCGGGCTGGGGCCGGGCGCGATCAGCGCGTGGCCCAGAAGCCCTGGTGCGGGGCCAGCAGCTCTTCACGCAGGGTGGCAAAGGGCCCCAGCACCTGCACCGCCCGCTGGCCGCACGAGAACACCTCGCGGCAGGGCAGGTCCAGCGTGGGGTTCTCGGGGTGGTCGCCGGTCAGGCTCAGCAGATCGGCCTCTGAGGCGCCGTAGACCACACGCCCGATGCCGGCCCAGTAAATCGTGCCGGCGCACATGGCGCAGGGTTCGAAGGTGGTGACCAGGGTGCACTGCGCCAGTTCGGCGGGGCTCCAGCGGGCCGCTGCCTCGCGGGCCAGGGTCGACTCCGCATGGTTGACGGTGTCGATGTTGCCCTGTTCAGCCAGCACGGTGACACCATCGGCACCCAGCAGCAGGGCGCCGAAGGGGTGACGCCCCTCGGACATGGCCCGCCGGGCCACCTCGTTGGCCCGGCGCAGGGCCTGCAGGGCTTGTTCGGGGCTCAGAGGGGGCATGGCGTCTTCCTTACTCGCCGTGCGAGCCCCGGTGGGCCCAGCCGGTGGTGCGTTTCTCGATCAGGCTGAACAGCTCATACATCACCATGGCCATGGCGCCCACCACCAGCAGGCCGGCAAAGGCCAGGCCCATCTGCATGGCCGAGCCGGCACTGATCAGCAGGTAGCCGATGCCTTCGTTGGCGGCCGTCATCTCGGACACCGTGGTGCCCACGAAGGCCAGCGTGATGGCGACCTTGAGCGAGCCGTAGAAGTAGGGCATGGAGCGCGGCAGGCCGACTTTCATCAGCACGTCCCAGCGGCGCGCGCCGAGCACGCGCAGCACGTCTTCCAGCTCGGGCTCCAGCGTGGCCAGGCCGGTGGCGATGTTGACCATGATGGGGAAGAAGCTGATCAGAAAGGCGGTCAGGATGGCCGGGCCCACGCCGATGCCGAACCACACCACCAGGATGGGCACGAACGCGGCCTTGGGCAAGGCGTTGAAGGCCGTCATCAGCGGGTAGACCGCGGCATAGGCCAGGCGCGAGCTGCCGATCACAAAGCCCAGCAGCACGCCCACCACGATGGCCAGGCCAAAGCCCGCCATCGTCACCCAGAAGGTGCGCCAGGCGTGGCCCGCGATGATCCACTTGAACTCCATGAACTGGCTGCCGATGCGTGCCGGGCTGGGAAAGATGAACTCGGACACATTGAAGGCCGAGCACAGCACCTGCCAGGTCACCAGCACCGCCACCAGCAGCAGCCAGGGCGACCAGCGTTCGATCATTTTTTTGTTGTTGGCCATGAATGCCCGCCTTACTGGTTGATGACCGCGCCGGCCTTGCGCAGGGCGCCGATGTGGCCGCGCAGCTCGTGCACGATGTCAGTGAATTCTTTGGTGTAGGTGAGTTCAAGTTCGCGCGGGCGCGGCAACTCGATCTCGCGCTTGACCACGAAGCGGCCCGGGCTCTTGCTCATCACGTACACGGTGTCGGCCAGGAAGACCGATTCGCGCAGGTCGTGCGTGACCAGGATGACGTTGAATTTCTGCTCGGTCCAGAGGTCGCGCAGGATGCACCACAGCTCTTCACGGGTGAAGGCGTCCAGGGCGCCGAAGGGCTCGTCGAGCAGCAGCATCTTGGGCTCGTGGATCAGCGCGCGGCAGATGCTGGCGCGTTGTTGCATGCCGCCCGAGAGCTGCCACGGAAACTTGTCCTCGTAGCCGGCCAGGCCCACCTTCTGCAGCAGGGCGCGGGCACGGGCTTCGTACTCCTTGCGCTTTTGCTTGAAGCTGGATCGGTAGGGCTCGACGATCTCCAGCGGCAGCAGCACGTTGTCCACCGTGGTGCGCCAGGGCAGCAGCGAGGGCGCCTGGAAGGCCATACCCGAGATCTTCAGCGGCCCGGTGACGGGCTGCCCATCGATCAGGATGCGGCCCATCGAGGGCATCTTGAGCCCGGTGGTGAGCTTCATGAAGGTCGACTTGCCGCAGCCCGAGGGCCCGACGATGGCGATGAACTCGCCCTGGCGCACCTGCAGGTCGATGCCTTCGACGGCGAAGTGGTTCTGCGCCAGCAGCTCGTCGTTGTAGGCGAGCCAGACATCACGGAAGTCGACGAAGTAGGGGGCCTCTGGGGTGGCTAGGGGGGCGGACATGCAGACTCTCCGGACGCGGGTGGGCGGGGGTGAACAAGGGCGAAAGGCGCTGCAGCCGGCCTGCCGCAGCAGACCGGTTGTGCAGGGGTGCTTACTTGCGCGGCAGGATGTTGAGTTCGGCGGCCGAGGGCAGGTAGGCGCCGGTCCAGGCGGTGTCGGGGTTGGCGCGGGTCTTGGTGGCATAGGCATCGGACACCTGCGAGGCCATCAGCGACAGGCGCGCTGCGTTCACCTGACCAAAGCCTTCGGCTCGCGCGTCGGGGCTGTTGATCACAGTGTCGATGGCCAGTTTCAGGCGGCGGGCTTCCAGCTCGCTGTTGATGATGCCGTCGCGCTGCTTCACGTACTCAATGGCGGCCTCGGGCTTGGCGATGACTTCCTTGGCGCCCTTGGTGAAGGCCAGCAGGAAGGCCTTCACGGCGGCGGGGTTCTCCTTGAGCAGCTTGGGCGAGGCGATGATGGCATTGCCGTACAGCTTCACCCCGAGTTCCGAGTAGGGCATCACCACCACGTCGCTGGCCTTGGCGCCGCGCGCCTCCAGGTTGAGCAGCGAGGTGAAGGTGAAGCCGGTGATGGCGTCGATGTCGCCACGCACCAACATGGTCTCGCGCAGCGGCGGGTCCATGGCGGTCCACTGCACGCTACCCACCTGGTTGGCCTTGGCAAAGATCGGGAAGGCCCGGCGACCTGCGTCGAACACCGGGGCGCCGAGCTTCTTGCCGTTCAGGTCGGCTGGCTTGGTGATGCCGCTCTTCTTGAGCGCCATGACCGAGGCCGGCGTGTTGTTGTAGACCATCATGATGGCCACCGGCTTGTTGGGGGCGTCGGGGTTGTTGGCCTGGAATTCCATCAGGGCGGCCAGATCGGCAAAGCCCATGTCGTAGCTGCCCGAGGCCACGCGCTGCACCGCCCCGCCCGAGCCGTTGCCCGCATCCACCGTGACATCGAGCTTGGCGTCCTTGAAGTAGCCCTTGGCGGCGGGCAGCAGGAATAGCGCGGCAGGACCTTCAAAGCGCCAGTCGAGCTGGAACTTGATGGGGGTATTTTGGGCTTGGGCGCTGCCCAGGGCCAGGGCCAGGCTCAGGGCCAGACCCGCTTGGATAAAGCTACGTTTTTGCATCGACACAGGCTCCGTTGGTTGCATACAAGTTAGCAAAAACAGTGCCTGAATGGTCTGTGCGTGCAAAAAAACAGCCCCTGGGGCGCCCTGTTGAACAGGGGCTGCCAGGGGCCGTCGGCGAGGGGCGAGCCCTGAGGCCCGCACCGCGATACCTCAGGTGCTCAGCGGGTCACGCCGGCATTGGCGGCCGCCAGTGCGGTCATGTTGACCACGCGGCGCATGGTGGACGAGGGCGTCATGATGTGGGCCGAAGCGGCTGCACCCAGCAGGATGGGGCCGATGGTCACGCCGTGGCCGCCCGTGGTCTTGAGCACGTTGAACAGGATGTTGGCTGCGTCCAGGTTGGGGCAGATCAGCACATTGGCCTCGCCGCTCAGGCTGCTGTCCATCAGCGAGTGGCTGCGCACGTCTTCGGACAGGGCCGCATCGCCGTGCATCTCGCCGTCGCATTCCACATCGGGGGCCAGGCGGGCGAAGATCTCGCGGGCTTCGCGCATCTTCACGGCCGAGGCGCGCTTGGACGAGCCGAAGTTCGAGTGCGACAGGAACGCCACCTTGGGCGGCAGACCGAAGCGCTTCACCTCTTCGACCGCGGCCAGCGCGATCTCGGCCAGTTGCTGGGCGTCGGGGTTCTCATTGATGTAGGTGTCGGCGATGAACAGGGTGTGCTTGTCCAGCATCAGGGCGTTGAGCGCGGCAAAGCCCGAGGCGCCTTCGCGCAGGCCCAGGATGTCACGCAGGTGCTCCAGGTGGCTGTCGTAGCGGCCCACCAGCCCGCACAGCATGGCGTCGGCGTCGCCGAGCTTGACCATCAGCGCGGCAATCACCGTGTTGGAGCGGCGCACCGCGGCCTTGGCGGCCTCGGGCGTCACGCCCTGGCGGCCCATCAGGCGGTGGTAGGTTTCCCAGTACTGGCGGAAGCGTGGGTCGTCCTCGGGGTTGCAGATCTCGATGTCCTTGCCCGGCTGCAGGCGCAGGCCGGCCTTGGCGATGCGCGCCGCGATCACGGCCGGGCGGCCGATCAGGATGGGGCGGGCCAGGCCGTCGTCAACCGCCACCTGGGCGGCGCGCAGCACGCGCTCGTCTTCACCCTCGGCATAGGCCACGCGCTTGTGGGCGGCCTTGGCAGCGGCAAACACGGGGCGCATGAACATGCCGGTGGCGTACACAAAGCGCGACAGGCTTTCGCGGTAGGCCTCGATGTCCTCGATGGGGCGGGTGGCCACGCCAGACTCTTGCGCGGCCTTGGCCACGGCCGGGGCGATGCGCAGGATCAGGCGGGCATCAAACGGGGTGGGGATCAGGTACTCGGGGCCGAAGCTCAGTTCTTTGCCAGCGTAGGCGGCGGCCACTTCATCGCTCATCTCGGCCTTGGCCAGGTCGGCGATCTCGCGCACGCAGGCGCGCTTCATCTCGGCCGTGATCTTGGTGGCACCGCAGTCCAGTGCACCCCGGAAGATGTACGGGAAGCACAGCACGTTGTTGACCTGGTTGGGGTAGTCCGAGCGGCCGGTGGCAATGATGCAATCGGGGCGCACGGCCTTGGCCAGTTCGGGGCGGATCTCGGGCTCGGGGTTGGCCAGGGCCAGGATGATGGGCTGGCGCGCCATGGTCTTGACCATCTCGGCGGTCAGCACGCCGGGGGCCGAGCAGCCCAGGAACACGTCGGCCTCGTTGACCACGTCGGCCAGGGTGCGGGCCGTGGTGGTCTGGCAGTAGCGGCGCTTGGACTCGTCGAGGCGGCCGCTCTTGGCGTCGTCCCGCTCGCTCTGGATCAGGCCCTTGGAGTCGCAGACATAGACGTTCTCACGCTTCACGCCCAGGCCCACCATCACGTCCAGGCAGGCGATGGCGGCAGCACCTGCGCCCGACACCGCCACCTTGACGGCGCCGATGTCCTTGCCCACCAGCTCCAGGCCGTTGAGCAGGGCGGCCGAGGAGATGATGGCCGTGCCGTGCTGGTCGTCGTGGAAGACGGGGATGTTGAGGCGGTCGGACAGTTGCTTCTCGATGTAGAAGCACTCGGGGGCCTTGATGTCTTCGAGGTTGATGCCGCCCAGGGTGGGCTCCAGGGCTGCAATGATCTCGACCAGCTTGTCGGGATCGCGCTCGGCCAGTTCGATGTCGAACACGTCGACACCGGCGAACTTCTTGAACAGGCAGCCCTTGCCTTCCATCACGGGTTTGCCGGCCAGCGGGCCGATGTCGCCCAGGCCCAGCACGGCCGTGCCGTTGGTGATCACGCCCACCAGGTTGCCACGCGAGGTGTAGTCAAAGGCCAGCGAGGGATCGGCCTGGATGTCCAGGCAGGGGTAGGCGACGCCGGGCGAGTAGGCCAGCGACAGGTCGCGCTGGTTGGACAGGGGCTTGGTCGGCGTGACCGAGATCTTGCCCCGCACCGGTTTGCGGTGGTATTCGAGGGCGGCTTCGCGCAAGGCTTGCTCGGCGGCAGACAGGGAAGATGACATGAATTGGGTTCCTACGGATGCGTACGCGGGCAGAGAGCTTACCCCATCCTGACGGCATGCTGACGGTGGGGTGGGGTGGTTGGGGGCCAGGGCTCAATGGCTGTCGGATTGACGAGCAGCGGCTCGAATGGCTTCCTCGTCGTGGCGTGCACCGTTGAAGAAAAGGTTCAGCAGCACTGCGCTGATGGTGGCCAGCAGGATGCCCGATTCGATCAGCGGGTGGATGGCATGCGGCATCCACTGGCGGAAGTTGGGAGCCAGCAGCGGGATCATGCCCACACCGATGGAAATCGCGACGATCAGCGCGTTGTGGCGGTTGTCCTTGAAGTCCACACCCCCCAGGATGCGGATGCCGGTGGTGGCCACCATGCCGAACATCACCAGGCCGGCGCCACCCAGCACCACGGTGGGCAGGGACTCGACCAGGGCCGCCATCTTGGGCAGCAGGCCCAGCACGATCAGGATGATGCCGCCGGCCACGCACACAAAGCGGCTGCGCACGCCGGTCACCGCCACCAGGCCCACGTTCTGCGAGAAGCTGGTGTAGGGGAAGGTGTTGAACAGGCCCCCGATCAGGGTGCCCAGGCCATCGGTGCGCAGGCCGGCGGTCAGGGCCTTGTTGTCGACCTTGCGCTCGGTCATCTCGCCCAGGGCCAGGAACATGCCGGTCGATTCGATCATCACCACCAGCATGACCACGGTCATGGTCAGGATCAGCAGCGGGTCGAACACCGGGGTGGCGATCTCGAAGGGCAGCACGAGGTCGAACCAGTGGGCCTTGCCGACCTTCTCGAAGGTCATCAGCCCCAGGGCCACCGACACCACACCGCCGATGACGATGCCCAGCAGCACCGAGATGTTGGCCGCAAAGCCACGCGCAAAGCGGTTGATCGCCAGGATGGAGGCCAGCACCAGGGCGGCCACGCCCACGCCCATCAGGTCGGCGTATTTGGGGTTGGGCACGGTGGGCAGGATGGCCAGGCCCTTGGGCACGGCCGGCAAGGCCGAGCCCGGGGCCGAAGCCAGCTTGCCGGCCTCGGCCAGCCAGCGCAGGTGTTCGGGGTCGGGCACGCTGGGGGCGGTGGGGCCCACGGGGTTGCCGAAAATCCAGTTGATGCCGACGCGCATCAGGCTGATGCCGATCACCATGATCAGGGTACCGGTGACTACCGGCGGAAAAAAGCGCAACAAGCGGCTGACCACCGGGGCGATGAGGATCGAGATGATGCCGGCGCCAATGATCGAGCCAAAGATCAGTTGGGCCCCGGCCAGGCCGGGGTGGCTGTTGGCGATCGCCACCATCGGGCCGACCGAGGCAAAGGTGACCCCCATCATCACCGGCAGTTTGATGCCGAACCACGGGGTGGCGCCCAGTGCCTGGATCAGCGTGACCAGGCCGCAGCAGAACAGGTCGGCCGAGATCAGCATGGCCACCTGCTCGGGGTCGAGCTTGAGGGCGCGGCCGATGATCAGCGGCACGGCAATCGCGCCGGCATACATGACCAGCACGTGCTGCAGGCCCAGGGCGGCCAATCGGTTGATGGGAAGGCGTTCGTCGACGGGGTGGACCGCTGGATTCATGCTGATTTCCTTGAGGGCTGGAAGGGGCGGAACGTGGTGAACCTGAGACCGCCGCGCGGGGGATCTGCGCACTTCGTGCACATAGTTGTATGTGAAAAGTGTATACAGCTCGATCCGTGCGGAGCTCAGTGAAAACCCGAGCGCCAGCAGCCTGCAAGAAGCAGGCCAGAACTCATGGACAAGCCCCGGACAACCCTGTTGAGGGGCTGGGCGGGCCTGTTGGGGCGATCAGCCCGGCGTGCGCTGCACCGGGCTCAGCGAATCGCGCAGCCTGTCGTGGATGCGCGGCGTGTCGGGGCGCAAGGCTTCCTCCACATGGCCGATGTGGGCCAACAGACGGTCGCGCGCCAGGGCCAGATCACCGGCTTCGATCGCCTCGACGATGGCCTCGTGCTCCTGGCACGACTGGCTGGCTTCGTGGCGTGACTGGTACAACGAGGCGGCCAGCGTGGTGCGGGCGGTCAGGTCGCGCAGCACGTCGGTGAGGCTGCGGTGCCCCATGCTTTCAGCCAGGCAAACATGGAAGTCGGCCAGCAGAAAGGCCCGGGCGGCGGCATCGGCGCCATCGATCGCACTTTGCTCGTCGGCGATGTGCTGGCGCAGGCGCCGCGTCACGGCCTGCAAGGGGCGGCCCTCGTCGCCCGCGCTGGCCAGGATGCCGGCCTCCACGATGCGGCGCGCCGAGAACGCATCGCGCGCGTCTTCCACCGAGGGCTCCACCACGTACCAGCCGCGCCGCGATCGCACCTCGACAAAGCCGCGCGCCTGCAGCTGCATCAGCGCCTCGCGCACCAGGGTGCGGCTGACGCCGAAGAGGTCGGCCAGGGCTTGTTCACCCAGGCGCTCGCCGGGGGCCAGCTTCTGGGCCAGGATGGATTCGACCACCTGTTGTGCGATTTCGGTCTGGGAGCTGCTCATGGGTTCCTGGAGTTTCGGGGTCAGTGCAGGCGAGGTGCGGTGAAGGTCGATGCCGACGGCCCTGCAAGCGCTGTGCCCGTCAGGGGGCCATCACCCAGCTTGAAGGCACCGACAGTCTGGGCCAGGTGGTGGGCCTGATCGTTGAGCACCGACGCCGCAGCGGCGGATTCTTCGACCAGGGCCGCATTTTGCTGCGTGGAGCGGTCCATTTCCGCCACTGCCTGGCTGATCTGGCCGATGCCGTTGCTTTGCTCGTGCATGGCGCCGTTGATCTCTCCGATCAACTGGCCGACCCGACGGATGCTGTCCATGATGGTGTCCATGGTCTGGCCCACGGCCTGCACACGCTGGGTGCCGGTGCTGACGCGCTCTTCCGAGGTGCTGATCAGGCCCTTGATTTCCTTGGCGGCGGTGGCGCTGCGTTGCGCCAGACTGCGCACCTCGGCCGCCACCACGGCAAAGCCGCGGCCGTTTTCACCGGCGCGGGCAGCCTCGACGGCCGCGTTCAAGGCCAGGATGTTGGTCTGGAAGGCAATGCCGTCGATCACACCAATGATGTCGCTGATGCGGGCGGACGACTGGTTGATCTCGTCCATGGTGCTGACGGCGCCGGCCACCACCTCACCCCCCTTGGCGGCGGCCTGGCTGGCCTCGCTGGCCAGTTGGGTGGCGCGCACCGTGGCTTCGGCCGACTGCTGGACGCTGGCCGTCAGTTGCACCAGGGCGGCCGAGGTCTGCTCCAGGCTGCTGGCCGCGCCCTCGGTGCGGCTGGACAGGTCATGGTTGCCGTTGCGGATCTCGTCGCTGGCCAGACGCACCGATTCGGCGCCCTGGCGGATGTCGCGCAGCACCACGGCCATCTTGTCGACGAAGGTGTTGAAGGAGCGGGCCACCTGGGCCACCTCGTCCTGCCCCGAGATGGGCAGGCGCTGCGTCAGATCGCCGCCGCCGGAGCTGATGTCGGCCATGGCGTCGCGCACCTGGGCCAGCCGGCGGAAGGCGCGGGCCGTGAAGACCGAGCTCAGCGCCGCGGCCAGCAGGGCCAGCACCACGGTGGCCAGCAGCACGCCGCGCGACACCTCACCCAGGGCCTGGGTGGCGTCGGCCTTGTCGAGCGCCACGATCAGGTACCAGTCGGTGCCCTGGATGGCGCGCGCCTGCAGCAGCTTGCTGATGCCACCGAGTTCCACCTCCTGCGGGGTGGTGGCGCTGAGCAGCTTGGCCAGCGATTCACCGGCCAAGGCCGGAGACAGCTCGGAGGCCGGTTTGAGGGTCAGCTTGGCATCGGCGTGGGCCAGCAACTGGCCGCTGCGGGTGACCAGGAAGGCCAGGCTGTTGGGGGTCGGGTGCACCGCGTTCACCACCTGGCGCACGCCGTCCAGAGGCACGGCCCCGCTGACCACCCCGGCCAGGGTGCCGTCGCGCAGCATGGGCGCGGCAAAGGACACAAAAGCCACCCCGGTCGAGGCGTCGGCATAGGGTGGTGTGACCACCAACTTGCCGGCCTGGGCGGCGGCCTTGTACCAGGGGCGGCCGGTCGGGTCGTAATTGGCCGGGGTGGTGGAGCTGCTGGAGACGTAGCTCTTGTCGGTCCAGCCCACCGTGGTCACCGGAAAGCCGCCGGCCTTGTTCATGTGCAGCACGATGCCCTGCGGGTCGCCATGCTGCACCGCGTTGGCGGCGGCCTGCACCGAGGTGGTCTTGGCGGCCACCCACAGGTCGATGGCCATGCCGTTGCCTTCGCTGGCCGCGCTCAGTTGCTGCGCTGCGGTCTGGGTGATGCTGGCGCGCAGCAGGGTGTAGGTGATGGCGCCCGTGAGGCTCAAGGCCACCACGACCGAGAGGGTCGTGATCAGCAGCAGTTTGGTACGCAGGGAACTCAGCATGGGGAGAACTTCGGAGTGGGGAGGGGGCCGACTTTACTGGCGCTGTATGACGGTCTGAAGCCACCCGCATTCGACGGGTGGCGCCAGGCCCTGGTGGGCCCGCGGCAGGCTGACCTGGGTCATCATTCGACCGAGGTGCCGCTGGCGCGGCCGTCCAGCACCGCGTGGGCCCGCTCGCGATCGATGTCGCCTTCCCAGGCGGCAATCGCCACGGTGGCCACACAGTTGCCGATCAGGTTGCCCAGGGCGCGGGCAATGCCCATGAACCAGTCCACCGACAGCACCAGCACCAGCCCGATCGCCGGGATGGCCGGAATGGCTTGCAGGGTGGCGGCCAGCACCACGATGGCCGAGCCCGGCACACCGTGCGCGCCCTTGGAGGTGACCAGCGAGATGGCCAGGATGGCCAACAGATCGGCGGTGGAGATCGGGGTGTTGGTGGCCTGGGCAATGAAGACGGCGGCCAGCGTGATGTAGATCGAGAAGGCGTCCAGGTTGAAGGAATAGCCGGTGGGGATCACCAGGCCCACGGTCGAGTCACGGATGCCCATGGCCTTGAGCTTGGCCATGATCTGCGGCAGCACGCTGTCCGAGGAGGTGGTGGCAAACACCACCATCAGCTCTTCGCGCAGGTAGCGCAGCAGCTTGAACAGGCTGAAGCCCGACACGCGCATGATCAGACCCAGCACCACCACCACGAAGAACAGGGTGGCGCCGAAGAACAGCGCCACCAGCATGCCCAGTTGCTTGAGCGAGCCGATGCCGTATTTGCCCACGGTGAAGGCGATGGCGCCCAGCACGCCCAACGGGGCCAGGCGGATCAGCAGGCCCATGGTCTTGAACAGGGCATGCGACAGGTCATCGATCAGCGAGGTGATGCGCTGGCCTTTGGGGCCCAGCAGGGCCAGGGCGCAGCCGAACAGGATGGCCACCAGCAGCACCTGCATCACGTCGCCGGTCACAAAGCCGCTGAGGGCGGTGGTCGGGATCAGGCGCAGGGCGAACTCGGTGAAGCCGCCGCCGGTGAGCTTGCCCGCGTTTTCTTTGTAGGCCGAGAGGGCCGAGCCGTCGAGCGTGCTGGGGTCGATGTTCATGCCCGCGCCGGGCTGGAACACCCAGGCCAGCACCAGGCCCAGCACCAGGGCGATGGCGGTGACCACCTCGAAATAGATCAGGGCCTTGATGCCCACCCGGCCCACCCGCTTGAGGTCGCCGGTGCCGGCAATGCCATGCACCACCACGCCGAAGACGATGAAGGGGATGAGCATCTTGATCAGCTTGATGAAGCCGTCGCCCAGGGGTTTGAGTTTGACGGCCTGTTCAGGCCAGACCAGGCCGACGATGACGCCGACCACCAGGGCCAGAACCACCTGGCCGAAGAGGGATTTGTAAATGCGTGACATGGCTGCTCCAAGGTTGGAAAGAGATGTGGTTTGCAAATCTTGTATGCAAGCAATGTAGGCAAAAGTCGTGCCCATGAATACAGGGTTTTCACGCGGGCTTCAGCGGTGTCCAGGCACCGAAAAGGGGAGTCCTGAGGCGATGCGCACCGATTTGGCGCGGCGCCTCTGTGTTCTGGGCTGACATGGTGCGGCCCGGACTGAACAGGGGCCGGCTGAGGCGTGGGGGCGGCAGGGCGTGGCCGACGGGCTGGCGCCCGCCGATGCCTTCCGTTCAGAGCAGGTAGAGCGATTCGAGCTGGCGCACTTCAGACGGGCCCACGCCGAGCACGTCCTGCAGATACGGTGTCAGGCCGCCGTGGTGCTGCTGCACCGTGTCCAGGGCGGCGTCCAGAAAGCTCTGCTGCACCCGCCAGATCACCCGCATCACCTCTTCAGGGCCTTGCCCGATCAGGCCGGTGGGGCGTTGGTAAAGCTCGTTGGTCAGCAGGTAGTCGTGCAGCACGACGGGGCGCTCCACGCCCAGCGCGTGCAGGATCAACGCAGCGGCAAAGCCGGTGCGGTCCTTGCCGGCGGTGCAGTGGAAGACCAGGGGCTGGTCGCTTTCCAGCAGCAGCCGGAACAGTTCGGCAAAACGGGGCGAGTTGTGCAGCACGAAATCGCGGTAGGTCTGCTCCATCAGCTCGGCGGCATGTTCGGGCGTGAGTTCCTGGCCGCTGTCCTGCAAGGCCTTGGCGCGTTGCACCACCGTGGGCTCGATGGAGAGCGCGTGCTGCTGCACGCCGGGCAGCTCATAGGCCAGCGCGGCGCGTTCGGTCAGGCCCCGGAAATCGACCGTGCGCGTGACCCCCAGGGCCTGCAGGCGGGCCTGGTCTTCGGGTGTGAGGTGAGCCAGGTGATCCGAGCGGTAGATGCGGCCCGGGCGCATGGCCCGGCCACCCCGGGCGGGGTAGCGTCCCAGGTCACGGAAGTTGCTGGCGCCGCTCAGGCGCAGGGACAGGGGGGCGTAGGTCATGAAGCAGTGGGGGCAGATCAGTGAGTGTCAACGTGACCTGCATGTTATCGCCCCGCCCGCGCCGCCGGTCAGGCCCTTGTCTCACAGGCGTCCGGGCTGAGGGGCGCTGGCGCGTCGGCCTGCCAGGCCGGGCGTTGCAGCAAGGCCTGCCAATCGAGCAGATCCGGCGGTGGGGGCTGGTCTGTGCCGGGCCCCGGATGGAGCAGCCCGCTGGAGAAGCTCAGCCATTCGCCACTCAGGGGGTGGGGAATGTCGAGGGTGGCCGCGTGCAGCCACAGGCGTTGCAGGCCCAGGCGCTCGGCCCACCAGCGGTTGACCGGGCCCTTGCCGTGGGTGGCGTCGCCGATGATGGGGTGGGCCAGGTGCTTGAGGTGGCGGCGGATCTGGTGGCGCCGACCGGTGCTGGGCCAGGCCTGCACCAGCGACAGGCGGCTGGCCGGGTAGCGTGGGTCGGCGGGGACCTGGCCGGGCTCGGGCGGCAGGGCCAGCGTGGCCAGGCGCTCGAAACGGGTGTGGGCCTCCTGCACGGGGGCGTCGGGTGGGGCATCGTCGGGGCGCAGGGCGTGGTCGACCTCGATGGCCTGCGGCGCCCAGCCGCGCACCACCGCCAGGTAGTGCTTGCGCGTGCGGTGGGCCTCGAAGGATTGCGACAGGGCCCGCGCGGCCTCGCTGTGCAGCGCCATCACCAGCACGCCGCAGGTGCCCTTGTCGAGCCGGTGCACCGGGAACACGTGCTGGCCCAACTGGTCGCGCAGGGCCTGCATCACGAAGCGGGTCTCACCGGCATCCAGGCCGGTGCGGTGCACCAGCCAGCCCGCCGGCTTGTAGACCGCCACCAGGTGCTCGTCGCGCCACAGCACGGTGAGAGGTGGCGCGTCGATCGTGGGCGTGGGCTCGGTGGCGGGCTTGGTGATCAAGCCAGCAGGTCGCTCAGGGCCCGGGCCACCACCTTGGTGGCGGCGCGCAGGTCGTTCAGATCCAGGCGTTCGTCGGCGCGCTTGGCGTGCGACTCAAGCACGGTGCGCGGGCCGGCGCCATAGATCACACCGGGGATGCCGCGCTCCACATACAGGCGCACGTCGGTGTAGAGCGGGGTGCCCACGGCGGGCACGTCTTCGCCCAGCACCGCCTTGGCGTGTTGCTGGATCGCGTCGACCAGCGGCTTGTTGCCGGCCAGCGGGGTCATCGAGCGGGCCAGCAGCAGGCGCTTGATCTCGACGCTGATGCCGGCGCGCTCGGCCGCGGCCTGCTCGATCACCTGGCGGATGCGGGCTTCGACTTCGACCGGGTTCTCTTCGGGGATCATGCGGCGGTCCAGTTTGAACATCACCTTGCCGGGCACCACATTGGTGTTGGTGCCGCCTTCGATGCGGCCCACATTCAGGTAGGGGTGGTTGATGCCGGCCACCTGCGAACTCACCTTTTGGTATTCGGTGTTCTGGGCATACAAGGCGTTCAGGATGTGCACCGCGCCTTGCAGCGCATCGACACCGGTGTGGGGCACGGCGGCATGGGCCATCTTGCCGTGCACGGTCACTTCCATCTGCAGGCAGCCGTTGTGCGCGGTGACCACCTCGTGCGAGAAGCCGGCCGCCACCATCAGGTCGGGCTTTGTCAGCTGGTTCTTCAGCAGCCAGCCCGGGCCCAGTTCGCCGCCAAACTCTTCGTCGTAGGTGAAGTGCAGCTCCACCGCCCCCTGGGTGGGGCGGGCCACGGCCTCCAGGGCACGCAGGGCGAAGGTGAAGCTGGCGAAATCGCTCTTGCTGACCGCGGTGGCGCGGCCATACATCTTGCCGTCCACGATCTCGGCGCCATAGGGGTCGTGGGTCCAGCCCTCGCCCGGGGGCACCACGTCGCCGTGGGCGTTGAGCGCGATGGTGCGGCCACTGCCGGCCGGGCCGAAGGGGCGGCGCACGATCAGGTTGGTGATGCTCTGCATGCCATAGGCCTGCACCTCGGCGGCGGGCACGGGGTGCTTTTCGGCTTCGTAGCCGAAGGCTTGCAGCAGCTCGGCCGTGCGCTCGGCGTGCGGGGCGTTGTTGCCGGGCGGGGTGTCGGTGGGCACCTGCACCAGGGCCTGCAGAAAGCGCACTTCGTCGTCGAAGTGGGCGTCGATCCAGGCGTCGAGGGCGGCGTAAGGTGCGGCGGAAGGGGCGGCGGAAGGGGCGGTGTCGCGGGCGGTGTTGTGTGCTTCGGTCATGGTGTCAGACGGCGGTGAAGTGGTTCAGGACATGGGCAAAGGCGTCCACCGCCAGCTGCATGTCTTCATTGGTGCTCGATTCGAGCGGGTTGTGGCTGATGCCCGAGTTCAGGCCGCGCACGAACAGCATGGCCTGGGGCATCACCTCGTGCAGCTTCATGGCGTCGTGGCCGGCCCCGCTGGGCATGCGGAACACCGGCAGGCCCAGGGCGCTGACGGCGGCCTCCCAGCGCTGCTGCAGCGCCGGGGCACTGGGGGCGGCGGCGGCACGCATGGTTTCTTCGAGGGTGTAGCGCAGGCCACGGCGTTCGCACAGGGCGGCCAGCTCGGCCAGCACATCGCGGGCCAGCGCGTCACGCTGGGCGTCGGTGGGGGCGCGCAGGTCGAGCGAGAACTTGCAGCGCCCCGGCACCACATTGATCGAGCCGTTGGGCACCTGCAACTGGCCGATGGTGCCCACCGAGTCGCCGTCCTGGGCGGCCCGCTTCTCCACATACAGCGCCAGTTCGGCCACCGCGGTGGCGGCATCGCGGCGGCGGTCCATGGGGGTGGTGCCGGCGTGGCTGGCCGTGCCGATCACTTCACCGAGGTAGCGCACGCTGCCGTTGATCGAGGTGACCACGCCCAGGGGCAGGTCCTTCTCGTTGAGCACCGGGCCTTGTTCGATGTGCACCTCGATGAAGCCCAGGTAGGCGGCCGGGTCACGCTGGAGCTTGGGGATGTCATCGATGCACAGGCCGGCGTGCTGCATGGCTTCGCGCATGGTGATGCCGTCGGCGTCCTGCTGGTCCAGCCATTCGGGCTTGAAGTCGCCGATCAGCGCGCCCGAACCCAGGAAGGTGGCCTTGTAGCGCTGGCCTTCCTCTTCGGCAAAGCCCACCACCTCCAGCCCGAAGGGCAGGCGGCGGCCTTGTGTCTTGAGCTGCTGCACGCAGGCCATGGGCACGAAGATGCCCAGGCGCCCGTCGTACTTGCCGCCGTTGCGCACGGTGTCGTAGTGCGACCCCGTCATCAGGTAGCGGGCACCGGCCGTGGCCGGGTGGTAACGGCCCACCACATTGCCCACGGCATCGATGCCGACCTCGTCAAAACCGGCTTCGCGCATCCAGTGGGCGATGCGCTGGGCGCAGGCGCGGTGGGCGTCGGTCAGGTAGGTGACGGTGAGCTGGCCCAGCTCGGCAAAGCCGGGGTCGGAGTGCTGGGCGAGCTTTTCTTGCCAGTCCCACACCAGGTTGCCCTGCACCGGCTCGACGCCGAACTTGTCGTTCAAGCGGATTTCGGCGATGCGGTGGATGTTGCGCAGGCACTCGGCCAGCTCGAAGTCGGGGTGGTTGTGCAGGCGGCGTTCGAAGGTCTCGATGATCTCGTGCCGGTTGAGGCCCAGGCCACGCGGGCCGCGCACGGCCAGGATGAAGGGGAAGCCGAAGCGCGCGTTGTAGTCGGCATTGAGCTGCTGGATGCGGGCGAACTCTTCGGGTGTGCAGTCGGTCAGGCCGGCCTTGCCCTGTTCGTGGGTGGACTCGGCGGTCAGGCTCTTGCTGACCATGGCCTTGCCCGCCAGCTCGGGGTGGGCACGGATCAGGCCCAACTGGGCGTCGCGCCCGGACTGGCTGACGACCTGGGTCAGCGCGTGCTTGAGCTGGGCCAGCGACTGGAAGGGGCGCTGCGGCAGCACGCGCTCGACGATCCAGGGCGAGTGCTCGTACAGGCCATCGAGCCATTGCAGGGCTTGCTCGGCGGGGGCAGTGTTGAATTCGGCAAGGGTGAGGGCCATGGTCAGCCTGCTTTCTGTTCGGTGAAGGAGTGCACCTGCTGCCAGTGGCGGGCAATGTCGATGCGGCGGCACACCCAGACCTTGTCGTGGCGCTGGATGTGGTCAAGGAACTTCTGCAGCGCCACCATGCGCCCGGGCCGGCCCAGCAGGCGGCAGTGCATGCCGATGCTCAGCATCTTGGGGCGGTTCTCGCCGGCGGGGTCGCCCTCGGCGTACAGGCAGTCGAAGCTGTCGCGCAGGTAGGTGAAAAAGTCGTCGCCCTGCGAGAAGCCCTGCGGCAATGAAAAACGCATGTCGTTGGTGTCCAGGGTGTAGGGCACCACCAGGTGCGGCACCACGGCACCGTCGCTGCGCTCGACCTTCATCCAGAAGGGCAGGTCGTCACCGTAGTAGTCGCTGTCGTACTCCAGCCGGCCGTCGTCCACCACCAGGCGGCGGGTGCGTGGGCTGTCGCGGCCGGTGTACCAGCCGGTGGGGCGCTGACCGGTGAGCTTTTCGATCGCGTCCAGCGCCACGCGCATGTGCTCGCGCTCGGTGGCCTCGTCGATGTTCTGGTAGTGGATCCAGCGCCAGCCGTGGCAGGCGATCTCATGGCCGAGGTCGACAAAGGCCTGGGTCAGCTCGGGGTGGCGTTGCAGGGCCATGCCGACGCCGAAGATGGTCATGGGCAGGCCGCGCTTCTCGAACTCGCGCAGGATGCGCCACACGCCCACGCGCGAGCCGTACTCGTAGATGCCTTCCATGCTCATGTGGCGGTCGGGGTAGCTGGCCGGGTTGAACATCTCGGACAGGAACTGCTCCGAGCCGGCGTCGCCGTGCAAGGTGGCGTTCTCGCCGCCTTCCTCGTAGTTCAGCACGAACTGGACCGCAATGCGGGCCTGGCCCGGCCACTGGGCATGGGGCACATCGCGGCCGTAGCCGATCAGGTCACGGGGGTAGGGTTGGGTGGTGTCGTAAGGCTTCATGGGCGGGCTCGGAGGGCTGACGGTGTGGGGTGAAGTTCAGGACAGGGCCATGGACAGGTCGCTGGTGGGCAGCTTGCGGTCGAAGGTGAGGCTTTCCTCGACATGGGTCAGGTGATCGTTCATGAGTTGCACCGCCAGGGCTTCGTCGCGCGCCGCCAGGGCCTTGACGATCTCGCCGTGCTCCTCGTGGGAGTGTTCGGCCGCGCTGGCCGATTGGTACATCAGCGTGATCAGGGCGCAGCGTGAAATCAGCTCACCCAGCAATTGGGCCAGCACCTCGTTGCCCATCAGCTCGGCCATGCGCACATGGAAGTCGCCCAGCAGTTCGGTGCGACCGGAGGCGTCGCCGTCCTGCACAGCGGCTTTTTCGCGGGCCACGTGCTCGCGCAAGGCCTTGATCTTGCTAGGGGTGACATCACGCACAAAGGCGCGCGTCATTTCAGCCTCCAGCATGCGCCGCACGGCGAAAACCTGGCGGGCCTCGGTGACCGAGGGCGCCGCGACAAAGGCCCCGCGCGCCGGCTCCAGCCGGATCAGGCGGTTTTGCGACAGCTGGAACAGGGCCTGGCGGACCAGCGTGCGCGACACGCCGAAGTGGTCGGCCAGCTTCTGTTCGGCCAGCTTGGTGCCCGGCAGCAGCCGGTGTTCGACGATGGCCCGGGTCAGGCTCTCGACGATGACGTGGGTGGTCGATGGGTTGGGGGCGTCCATGAGTTCATGATAGCTGCCAATTCAAAAAGTGTATACACTTTTGGTTCACGATTGCCGTCATGGCAGCCTTCACCCGGTCGCCCAGGTGGCCGTCTCTTGTCTCGTCACCCGAAAGGATCACCCATGGGCCTCAGTACCCACGTTCTGGACACCATGCACGGCAGCCCGGCCGCCGGCATGGGGGTTTCGCTGTTCACCACCCAGGGCGACAACGCCACCCTGGTGCGCCGCTTTGTGTTGAACGCCGATGGCCGCTCCGACGGCCCGCTGTACGACAACAACAACCTGCGCCCCGGCACCTACCGCCTGGTGTTCGAGGTGGCGGATTACTTCCGCGCCCGTGGCGTCGACCTGCCCCAGCCCCCCTTCCTCGACAAGGTGACGCTGGATTTCGGCATCGCCCATGCCGATCAGCACTACCACGTGCCCCTGCTGGTCAGCCCCTGGAGCCATTCCACCTACCGGGGCTCCTGAGGCCGGCGCAGTTCAGCCGCCGCTCTGACCTTCGGTCAGGGTGTCGAGTTGGAACTTGCCGCTCTGGTCCCACAGCCAGGTGTCGGTGTAGACCACCTTGCCCAGGCGGGCCGGCACCGGGTAGGGCGCGGCCTCGCGTGCCGTGCGCTCGATCTCGGCGATCACTTCCGGGGCGTGACGCGGCGCGCGCATCCAGTGCAGCTGCGTGACCTGACCCCGGCTGTCGATGCTCACCTGCAGCACACCCACCGCGTACAGCATGGGCGGCAGCTTGCCCGCGTAGATGCGCTGGGTATTGAGCTTGTACAGGTGCTGGGCCGCATCCTGGCGGTAGGCCTTGGGGGTGGTGGCTGCCGAGGCCAGGCTGATCGTGCGGGCGCCGCCGGTGCCGCTGTGGCCGGCGGGGCTGGCGACCGGGCCTGGCGTTTCGGCGGCAGGCGTGTTCTCGTTCAGCGGCGGTGTCGGGCCGCTGCCGCAGGCGGCCAGCAGCGCGGCCCAGGCCGTGGCCATCAGCCACAGGGGGCGCCGGATCAGGGCGGGCATGGAGCGCTTTGGCAGGGCGGGTGAGCGTGGGGCGGGTCCGTTCATGGGCGCATTGTGCCTTTGCGAACGCGTTCTGATTGTTGCCAGTCGTATCTGCCGTGAGGCCATTTTGTCTGGATGAAGGGGTTTATGAACGCAAAATCAGCGCCCATGAGTGCTTTGTCCCAATTGCTGCAGCGCCTGAACGATGAACCCGCCTGCTTGGTGCGCGTGGTGCGCACCCAGGGCTCGGTGCCGCGCGAGGTGGGCGCCTGGATGGCGGTGTGGCCCGAGTCCGTGCTGGGCACCATCGGCGGCGGCCACCTGGAACTGGTGGCCACCCTGGCCGCCCGCGAAGGCCTGCGTGACCCCGCCACGCCCTGGCCGCAGCAGCAGCGCCATGCCCTGGGCCCCAGCCTGGGGCAGTGCTGCGGCGGTGTGGTGCACCTGAGCCTGGAGCGCGTCACGGCGGCCGACCGCGAGCGCCTGCGCACCGAACTGGCGCAAGGCGGCCAGCCCCTGGCCCTGTTTGGTGGCGGCCATGTGGGGCACGCGCTGGTGCGGGTGCTGGCGCCGCTGCCGTTTCGCCTGCGCTGGATCGACAGCCGCGACGGCATCTTCCCGCCCGAGCTGCCCGAGAACGTGGAGGCCGAGCACTCCGATCCGGTGCAAGGGGCGGTGGCCGACCTGGTGCCGGGTTCGCAGGTGCTGGTGATGAGTTTCAGCCATGCCGAAGACCTGGACATCGTGGCCGCCTGTCTGCGCCGCCAGCGCGAACGTGGCGACCTGCCGTTTGTCGGCCTGATCGGCAGCCAGACCAAATGGGCCACCTTCCAGCGGCGCCTGCAGGAGCGTGGCTTCACCGCCGAGGAGCTGGATCACATCACCTGTCCCATCGGTGTGCCGGGCATCAGCGGCAAGCAGCCGGAGGTCATTGCCGTGGCGGTGGCGGCACAGTTATTGCAAAAGCTTCCGGGCACCGGGGCAGCTTCGGGAAAGCCCTGATCCGGGGCCGGACGATCCGTCTGCACGGTGCTCAAAAACTGTATACACTTTGCCGTCAGGAGGCCGTGACAACGACCTCCTTTCTGCATCCGGTCGCAGCGGAGCTGGGGTTCTTCCAACCCATGGCCGCGGCCCCAACTTCTGCTCACAGCGCCCGCAGTGGTGAGCAGACCATCAAAGTGCCGCCCTGTTGGTTCAGGGGCACCGGAGTTGAGAATGGAAAGCTATTTCCTGGACTGGGCCAACCTGCTGCTGCGCTGGGTCCACGTCATCACCGCCATCGCCTGGGTTGGCTCCTCGTTCTATTTCGTTTTTCTGGACAGCAGCCTCACGCCGCCCGAAGACCCCGAGCTGAAACGCCAGGGCGTGAGTGGTGAGCTGTGGGCCGTGCACGGCGGGGGTTTCTACCACCCCGTCAAGTTTGCCGTGTCACCGCCCAAGCTGCCCGGGCACCTGCACTGGTTCTACTGGGAAAGCTACAGCACCTGGCTGACCGGCTTTTCGCTGTTCACCGTCTCCTACCTCTGGAGCGCCAGCACCTACCTGATCGACAAGTCGCGCATGGACTGGGCCCCTGCCGAGGCCATTGCCGTGGCGCTGGGCTTTCTGGTGGTGTTCTGGCTGTTGTACGACGGCATCTGCCGGGTGTTCGGCCAGCGCAAGAATGGCGACGCCATCGTGGGCGCCCTGGTGCTGGTGCTGGTCTGCGTGGCCTCGTGGCTGGCCTGCCACTGGTTTGCCGGCCGTGCCGCCTTCTTGCTGATGGGCGCCATGATCGCCACCTCGATGAGTGCCAACGTGTTCTTCTGGATCATCCCGGGCCAGCGCACCGTGGTGCAGCAGATCAAGGACGGCCTGCCGGTCGACCCCATTCACGGCAAGCGTGGCAAACAGCGCAGCGTGCACAACACCTATTTCACGCTGCCGGTGCTGTTTGCCATGCTGTCCAACCACTACAGCTTCACCTACACCCACCCGCAGAACTGGCTGGTGCTGATCGGCATGATGTTCGCCGGCGCCGCCATCCGCCAGTTCTTTGTGATGCGCCACGGCTTCAAGCTGGGCCGCAACGCCCACCCCTGGCCCTATGCCGCCGCCGGCGTGGTGGTGCTGCTGGGGCTGATCGTCTGGCTGCGTCCGGCCCCGGTGGCGCCCGTGGCCGCCTCGGCGGCTCAACCGGCCGTCACCTTTGCCCAGGTGCAGCAGGTGTTGTCCGCGCGCTGCTACATGTGCCATGGCGAGGCCGTGCAGATGAAGAACGTGCGCCTGGATTCGCCCGAGCAGGTCAAGGCCCATGCCCAGGCGGTCTACCAGCAGGCCGTGGTCACCAAGATCATGCCCATGAACAACGCCACTGGCATCACCGACGAGGAGCGCGCCCTGATCGGCGCCTGGTTCCAGGCCGGTGCCCCCACCACCCCCTGATCGCTGGCCTGTCATGAGCAAGACCCTGCTGCTGCGCAACGCCCGTTGCGTCGCCACTTTTGACGAGCAGCGCCGCGAGCTGAGCGATGCTTCGGTGTTCATCCGCGGCCACCGCATCGAGGCCATCGGCCCAGCGGCCGATCTGGCCGATTTGGCCGAGCAGGCCGACGAGGTGCTCGACCTGCGCGGCTGCTTGGTCACGCCCGGCCTGGTCAACACCCACCACCACATGTACCAGTCGCTCACCCGGGCGATACCGGCGGTGCAGGATGCCGAGCTGTTCTCGTGGCTGCAGGGGCTCTACCCCATCTGGGCCGGCTTGACGCCCGAGATGGTGCAGGTATCTACCCAGGTGGCCATGGCCGAGCTGCTGCTCAGCGGCTGCACCACCAGCAGCGACCACCTCTACATCTACCCCAACGGCGTGCGCCTGGACGACAGCATTGAAGCCGCCCAGGCCATCGGCATGCGCTTTGTCGCCACCCGCGGCAGCATGAGCGTGGGCCGTTCGCAGGGCGGCCTGCCGCCCGATGAAGTGGTCGAACGCGAAGACGCCATCCTGCGCGACACCCAGCGCCTGATCGAGTGCTGGCACGACCCTCGCCACGGCGCCATGGTGCAGGTGGCGGTGGCCCCGTGCTCGCCCTTCAGCGTCAGCCGCGATCTGATGCGCGAATCGGCCTTGCTGGCCCGGGCGCATGGCGTGCGCCTGCACACCCACCTGGCCGAGAACGACCACGACATCGCCTACAGCCGCGACAAGTTCGGCTGCACGCCGGCCGAATACGCCGAGCAGTTGGGCTGGGTGGGGCACGATGTGTGGCATGCCCACTGCGTCAAGCTCGACGCGGCCGGCATGTCGCTGTTTGCCCGCACCCGCACCGGGGTGGCGCACTGCCCCTGCAGCAACATGCGCTTGGCCTCGGGCATCGCCCCGATCCGCCGCATGCTCGACGCGGGCGTGCCCGTGGGCCTGGGGGTGGACGGCAGCGCCAGCAACGATGGCGCCCACATGCTGGGCGAGGCGCGTCAGGCCATGCTGCTGGCCCGGGTTGGCCGCGCCCTGGAGCCCTTTGGCTGCGATGCCGGCCCGGCCGAGATGAAGGCCCGCGACGCCCTGGCCCTGGCCACCCGGGGTGGGGCCGAGGTGCTGGGGCGCGCCGACATCGGCTCGCTGGCCGTGGGCCAGTGCGCCGATCTGGCGGTGTTCGACCTGGGCAGCCTCGACCTGGCCGGCGGCGCCGTGCACGACCCCGTGGGCGCGCTGCTTTTGTGTGCCCCGGCCAAGGCCCGCCACACCGTGGTCAACGGCCGGGTGGTGGTGCGTGACGGGCAGCTCACCACGCTCGATCTGCCCCCCTTGATCGAGCGCCACAACCGCCTGGCCCTGCAATTGGCGGTGACGGCCCTGGGCCGGCGCTGATTTGGTGCTGGGGCCTGGGGCGCCTCAGGCGGCCCGCTGCAGCGGCGCTGGAGCCATCAGGGGCCCGGGCAACTGAGGCCCGCGCACATGCAGGCCGCTGTGGCTCTGCTTGGCGTCGTGCTTGGCCAGGGCGGCCTCGTTGGCCACCTGCTCGGCCGACTCGTATTGGCCGCGCAGCACCCGGACCGCGCCGATCGACAACGTGGTGCACGGAAAGAAGCGCTTCACGCCGTGCCGGTCCTCGGCTTCGATGCCCCCGGCCTGCCGGGCGGTGTCGTCAAACAAGGCCAGGGCCTCACGCGCAAACTCTTCAATGATGGCTTCGCAGCGTTGCTGCCAGTTGTTGCTCTGGAACAGGATCATGAAGTCGTCGCCGCCCACATGCCCCACAAAGTCGCGCCGGGCATCGCAGTGGCTCACGCACAGCCGGGCCACCAGCCGGATCATCTCGTCACCGCGCCAGTAGCCATACTGGTCGTTGAAGGGCTTGAAGTGGTTCAGGTCGGCGTAGCAGGCCACGAACTCGCTGCCGCTGGTCAGCAGGCGGTCGATGTGCATGCTGATCGGGATGTTGCCGGGCAGAAAGGTCAGGGGGTTGGCGTGGCGGGCCGCCTCGATGCGCGCCTCGGTCACCGAGCGCACCAGTTGGTCGCCGGTGCCCAGGCCCACGTAGCGGCCGTTGTCGGTGACGATGAAGCCGTCGTTCAGGTAGCGCTGGTCCTGCGAGGTCAGGATGCCCACCAGCTCGTCCACGTCGTAGTCCAGCTCCACCACCCGAGGCGAGTGGTTGGCATAGGCCAGGCAAGGTTTGCGGCCATGCACCTCACGAAAGTACAGGGTGGCGTAATGGTTCATGAACTGCTGGCGGTTGATCAGCCCCACCGGCCGCTCGCCGTCCACGATGGCCAGCGCGTGCAGTTCGGGCCGGGCCTTGAACACCTCGGCCAACTCGTTGTTGGTGCAGCCCATGGCCACGGCAGGGGCCTGGATCACGGGCAGGTGGCGCAACACCCCCGGGCGGGCGGTCTGCTGCAGTTGCGGCAACACCGACACGCGGCGGTCGTGCATGACCGTCAGCGCGGCATCGACCACCGCCTGCGCTACTTCGCGCGCCGGGCGGCCCAGCAGATAGCCCTGGCCGTAGGCAATGCCCAGGTCGCGCAGCACGCGCAGGTCGTCGGTGGTCTCGATGCCCTCGGCGATCAGCACCGAGCCGAACACTTCTGAAATGCCCTTGAGTGCGTTGACCACTTGCAGGCATTCGGTGCGCTGGTCCAGGGCCCGCGTGAAGTATTTGTCGATCTTCACGTAGGCGGGTTTCACCTCCGACCACAGGCGCAGGCTGGAGCGCCCGTCGCCAAAATCGTCCAGGGCCAGGGTGATGCCGGCGGCGTGCAGGTGCTGCACGGCGGCGTGCAACTGCTCCATGTCGCCCACCCGCTCGTGCTCGGTGATCTCCATCACCAGCATGCGGGGCGACACCCCGCAGCGGCGTGCGGCCTCGATCAGTGATTCGGCCTCTTGCAGGCGCATGGCCTCGACCAGCGCGTCGGCGCTGATGTTGACGAACAGCCGCCCCGGCTCGCCCGCCTGACCCCATTGAACCAGGGCCGTGTGCACACAGAACAGCTCGAACTCGAACAGCAGGTCTTCCTGCTGGGCCAGGGCCAGCAGCACATCGGGGCGCTCCCACTCGGTGCCGGCTGGGCCGCGGATCAGCGCCTCGTGGCCGAAGATCGAGCCGCTGCGCAGGTCGGCAATCGGTTGGAACACGCAGTGCAGCGCTTGCTTTTCCATCAGAGTGGCCAGGCGACCGGGCGCCAGGCTCAGGCCATGTTCCGGCGTCACCACCCGGGCTACGGCCTGGGCTTCGAATGAGGATCGGTTCAAGCGCACTCCTGAGGATGGACGAAGACGGGGGATTCTGAACCGGGCCTGTGACCGGTGCATGACGCGAGGTAAAGCAGTTTTGACCGGGCGGGGGGCAAGCGTGTTGCGCGAGGCTTGGCACAATCAGGCCATGACTGCCCCACAAGCCCCCCAACATCGCGTCGCCCTCGATCTGCAGGGCGCTGTCTGCCCCAGCCCCAGCGCGGATCCGCAGGCCTTCTTGCAACACCTGTATGCGCAGGCCGTCTGGCGCGCCCAGCCGCTGCAAGGACTGGCGCGTCACCTGCCCCTGCCACCCAAGGGGCGCACCCTGGTGCTGGGCGCGGGCAAGGCCGGGGCCTCGATGGCCCAGGCGGTCGAGGCGCTGTGGCCGGCCGAGGCGCCGCTGTCGGGCCTGGTGGTCACGCGCTACCACCACATTCCGCCGCGCCCCGTCGGCCTGCCCGAACGCATCGAAGTGCTCGAGGCCTCGCACCCCGTGCCCGATGCGGCGGGCCTGGCCGCGGCCCAGCGCATCCTGCAACTGACCGAAGGCCTGACCGAGGACGACCTGGTGCTGTGCCTGATCTCGGGCGGTGGCTCGGCCCTGCTGACCCTGCCGGCCGAGGGCCTGAGCCTGGAGGACAAGCAGCGCATCAACCGCGAGTTGCTGCACAGCGGCGCCAGCATCGGCGAGATGAACTGCGTGCGCAAGCACCTGTCGCGCATCAAGGGCGGTCGCCTGGCCGCGGCCTGCGCGCCGGCGCGGGTGATCACGCTGACCATCAGCGACGTGCCGGGCGATGACCCTTCGGTGATCGCCAGCGGCCCCACCGTGCCCGATGCCAGCAGCTGCGCCGAGGCACTGGCCATCCTGGCCCGCTACGGCATCGAGGTGCCTGCGGCGGTGCACGCTCAATTGCAGGCCGGTGCGCTCGAAACCCCCAAGCCCGGCGACGCGGTGTTCGCGGGCCATGAGGTGCAGCTGATCGCCACCCCGCGCCAGTCGCTGGAGGTGGCGGCCGAGGTGGCCCGCGCCGCCGGCATTGCGGCCTATGTGCTGTCCGACGAGATCGAGGGCGAATCGCGCGAGGTGGGCAAGGTGCATGCCGCGCTGGCCCGTTCGGTGGCCCAGCAGGGCCAGCCTTTTGCCCGGCCCTGCGTCATCTTGTCGGGCGGTGAGACCACGGTGACGATCCGTCCGCAGCCCGCCGGCAGCCCGCGTGGGCGCGGTGGCCGTGCCGGCGAGTTCTGCCTGGGCCTGGCCCAGGCCCTGCAGGGGCAGCCGCGGGTGTGGGCCCTGGCGGCGGATACCGATGGCATCGATGGCGTGGAAGACAACGCCGGCGCCTGCGTCAGCCCCGACACCCTGGCCCGTGCCCAGGCCCTGGGCCTGAAGGTGGAGCAGTTTCTCGACCGCAACGATGCCTATGGCTACTTTGAGGCCCTGGGCGATCTGGTCATCACCGGCCCCACCCACACCAATGTGAACGACTTCCGGGCGATGCTGATCCTGGATTGAGGCACCGGCGCGGTGGGATCACTTCAGCTGCTCCCACCAGCGCGCCTCGAACCGCCCCTGCATGAAGGCCACGAAGGACGAAACCTTCTGCGGCAACAGCCGGGGCGAAGGGAACACGGCGTGGATCTCCTGCTCGGGCAGCTGGCAGGTCTTGAGCACCTCGACCACCCGACCGCTGGCCAGTGATTCGGCCGCCACATAGCGGGGCAGGGCGGCCACCCCCAGGTGGGCCCGCGCGGCCGCCAGCAGGGCCGACAGGTTGTTGGAGCGCATGCGCCCGCTCACCGGCACGTTCACCAGCTCGCCCGCCGGCGTGCGCAGGCGCCAGAAGTCGTCGCCCTGCACGCTGCTGTAGATCAGCGCATCGTGCCCGCGCAGCTCGCCGGGTTTGCGCGGCGTGCCGTGGCGCCGCAGGTAGGTGGGCGAGGCCACCAGGGCCCAGGGGTTCTGGCCCAGGCTGCGCGCTCCCAGGCCCGAGTCGGCCAGCTTGCCCAGGCGGATCGCCACATCGATGCCCTGGGCCACCAGATCGGTGTAGCGGTCGTCAAAACTCAGGTCCACCTTCACCTGCGGGTGCCGGGCCATGAACTCCAGCACCAGGGGCACAACCACCCGTCTGCCGAAAGCCACCGAACTGCCCACGCGCAGCAAACCGTTCACCTGCGTCTGGCGCACCTTCACCACCTCCTCGGCCTCGCTCACCTGGCCCAGGATGGCCTTGCAGCGCTCGTAGTACAGCGCGCCGGGCTCGGTCAGGCTGACCCCGCGCGTGTTGCGGTTGAGCAGCCTCACCTTGAGCTGGGCCTCCAGGGCCGCCACCTGCTTGGTGACGGTGGGCTGGGTGGTCGCGAACTCTTTCGCCACCTTGGTGAAGCTGCCGGATTCCACCACCCGAACAAACAGATTCATGGCGTCGAAACGGTCCATCGCAGTCTCCTGGCTCTTCTTGGGGATTGCAGTGTGCGCTGCCGTCGATCCGACAGTCATTCCAGCAGCGAATAAATTTTATGGCCCACCCGGGCATTCCGGCCAGGGCCGGTGCCGCCTAAATTTCGTCCACCCCGACAGGGTTCACCCAAGGAGACGACATGGCAAGAATGAAGGCGATCGAGGCAGCGGTCTGCATCCTCGAAAAAGAAGGTGTGAGTGTGGCGTTCGGCGTGCCCGGCGCCGCCATCAACCCGCTGTATGCGGCCCTCAAGGCGCATGGCGGCATCGGCCGCATCCTGGCGCGCCACGTGGAGGCCGCCTCGCACATGGCCGAGGGCTACACCCGAGCCGTGGCCGGCAACATCGGCGTGTGCATCGGCACCAGCGGCCCGGCCGGCACCGACATGGTCACCGGGCTGTACTCGGCCAGTGCTGACTCCATCCCGATTCTGTGCATCACCGGCCAGGCCCCGCGGGCCCGCCTGCACAAGGAGGATTTCCAGGCCGTCGACATCAGCGCCATCGCCCGCCCGGTCACCAAATGGGCCACCACCGTGATGGAGCCGGCCCAGGTGCCGGGGGTGTTCCAGCAGGCCTTTCACCTGATGCGCTCGGGCCGCCCTGGCCCGGTGCTGATCGACCTGCCCATCGATGTGCAATTGGCCGAGATCGACTTCGACCCCGCCACCTACGCCCCCTTGCCGGCCTGGAAGCCGCGCGCCACCCGGGCCCAGGTGGAGCACGCGCTGCAGCTGCTGAGCCCGGCCGAGCGGCCCCTGCTGGTGGCCGGTGGCGGCATCATCAACGCCGATGCCTGCGGCCTGCTGGTCGAGCTGGCCGAGCTGCTGCAGCTGCCCGTGATCCCCACCCTGATGGGCTGGGGCAGCCTCCCCGACGACCACCCGCTGATGGTGGGCATGTGCGGCCTGCAGACCAGCCACCGCTACGGCAATGCCAACCTGCTGGCCAGCGACTTCGTGCTGGGCATCGGCAACCGCTGGGCGAACCGCCACACCGGCTCGGTCGAGGTCTACACCCGCGGGCGCAAGTTCGTGCACATCGACATCGAGCCGACCCAGATCGGGCGCGTGTTTGCGCCCGACTACGGCATCGTGTCCGACGCCGGTGCCGCCCTGGCCCTGCTGGTCGAGGTGGCCCGCGAGTGGCTGGCCGAAGGCCGCCTGCGCCCGCGCAGCGCCTGGTTGGCCGAATGCCAGGCCCGCAAGCAAAGCCTCGATTACCTGCGCAAGACCCACTTCGACCAGGTGCCCATGAAGCCGCAGCGCGTCTACCAGTGCATGAACAACGCCTTTGGTCGCGACACCTGCTATGTCTCGACCATCGGCCTGTCGCAGATCGCGGCCGCGCAGTTCCTGCACGTCTACCACCCGCGCCATTGGATCAACTGCGGCCAGGCCGGCCCGCTGGGCTGGACCCTGCCGGCCGCCCTGGGCGTGCGGGTGGCCGACCCGGCGCGCAAGATCGTGGCGCTGTCGGGCGATTACGACTTCCAGTTCATGCTCGAAGAGCTGGCTGTGGGCGCGCAGTTCAAGCTGCCCTACATCCATGTGCTGGTCAACAACAGCTACCTGGGCCTGATCCGCCAGGCGCAGCGCAGCTTCTCGATGGACTACTGCGTGCAACTGGCCTTCGACAACCTCAACACCGAGGCCGACGAGCCGGCCCGCAGCTACGGCGTGGACCACGTGAAGGTGGTCGAGGGCCTGGGCTGCAAGGCCATCCGCGTGCACCGCCCCGACGAGTTTGCCCCCGCGGTGCAACAGGCCGAGGCCTGGATGGCCGAGCACCGCACGCCGGTGGTCATCGAGCTGCTGCTGGAGCGGGTGACCAACATCGCCATGGGCACCGAGATCGACCAGATCAACGAGTTCGAAGACCTGGCTGGCAGTGCGGCGGACGCGCCCACCGCGATTGCCATGCTCGATTGAGCGCCCCCCGGCCGTCTGTTTTTGTCCAATCTTCAGGGAGAGCCCACCCATGCCCCGCTTTGCTGCCAACCTCACCATGCTGTTCACCGAACGGCCTTTTCTGGACCGTTTTGAAGCCGCGGCGAACGCCGGCTTCGAGGCCGTCGAATTTCTGTTCCCCTACGCCTACGAGGCGCACGAGATCCGCTCTCGCCTCGATCAGCACCGGCTGCAGCTGGTGCTGCACAACCTGCCGGCCGGCGACTGGGATGCGGGCGAGCGCGGCATCGCCTGCGACCCGACCCGGGTGGCCGAGTTCCGGGCCGGCGTGGGCCAGGCCCTGGCCTATGCCCAGGCGCTGGGCGTGCCGCAGCTCAACTGCCTGGCCGGCAAGGCGCCGGCCGGCGTGGCCGAGCCGCTGCTGCACCAGACCCTGGTGAGCAACCTGCGCTTTGCGGCTGGCGCGCTGCGCCAGGCCGGGCTGCGCCTGTTGATCGAGCCCATCAACCCCTTCGACATCCCGGGCTTCTACCTCACCCGCACCGACCAGGCCCTGGCCCTGCTCGACGAGGTCGGGGCCGACAACCTGTTCGTGCAGTACGACATCTACCACGCCCAGCGCGTGGAGGGCGAACTGGCGGCCACGCTGCAACGGGCCCTGCCGCGCATCGGCCACATCCAGCTGGCCGACAACCCTGGCCGGCACGAGCCCGGCACGGGCGAGATCAACTACCCCTGGCTGCTGCGTCACATCGACCGACTGGGCTACGCGGGCTGGATCGGCTGCGAGTACAAGCCCGCCGCCGACACCCTGGCCGGCCTGGGCTGGCGCCGCGCCATGGCCTGAACGGCCCACTTTCAATCATCTGCGACCTGACAACGGAGACCTCTCATGACTCAAAAACCGCTTCAACTCGGCTTCATCGGCCTGGGCATCATGGGCACGCCGATGTGCCTGAACCTGATCCGCGGCGGCCACCAGCTGTTTGTGCACACCCGCGGCAAGGTGCCGGCGGCGCTGGCCGACACCTCGGCCACCCAATGCCTGAGCGCGCGCGGCGTGGCCGAGCGGGCCGACATCATTTTCACCATGCTGCCCGACACCCCCGATGTCGAGCAGGTGCTGTTCGGTGACGACGGCCTGGCCCTGGGCCTGAGCCCCGGCAAGCTGGTGATCGACATGAGCTCGATCGCCCCCCTGCCCACGCAAGACTTTGCCCGTCGCATCGACAAGCTGGGCTGTCAGTACCTCGATGCGCCGGTCTCGGGCGGTGAGGTGGGCGCGCAAAAAGGCACGCTGTCGATCATGGTGGGCGGGCCCGAGGCTGCCTTTGCCAGGGCCAGGCCGCTGTTCGAGCTGCTGGGGCAGAACATCACCCTGGTGGGCCCCAACGGCGCCGGGCAGACCACCAAGGTGGCCAATCAGATTGTGGTGGCCCTCAACATCGAGGCGGTGGCCGAGGCCTTGCTGTTCGCCTCACGCGCCGGGGCCGACCCGGCCAAGGTGCGTCAGGCCTTGATGGGCGGCTTTGCCGCCTCGCGCATCCTCGAGGTGCATGGCGAGCGCATGATCCGCCGCAGCTTCGAGCCAGGCTTTCGCATCGCCCTGCACCAGAAAGACCTGGGCCTGGCGCTGGACAGTGCCCGCGCCCTGGGCCTGGCCTTGCCGGCCACCGCGCAGGCCCAGCAGTTGTTCAGCGCCTGTGTGGCCCAGGGCGGCGCCGCCTGGGACCACTCGGGCCTGGTCAAGGCCCTGGAGCGGCTGTCGAACTTCGAAGTGGGCCAGAAACCCGGTTGATCAGCTCAGGCGCAAGGTCTGCGGGGCGCGCGCCAGCGCGGGTGCCGGTGCCGGTGCCGCCACCGGTGTGTCGCGGCTGAGGCGGAAGGTGTGCACGATCTCGGTCAGCCGATGGGCCTGATCGCGCAGGCTGTCGGCTGCCGCCGCGCTTTCCTCGACCAGGGCTGCGTTCTGCTGCGTCACCTCGTCGAGCTTGCCCACGGTGGCGCTGATGTCGGCGATGCGGCCACTCTGCTCGTCGGCCGCGGTTGCCACCTCGGACATGATCGAGGACACGTTCTGCACCGAGCTCACCAGCTCGTTGATGGTCTCGCCTGCACGGCGCACCAGGTCTTCGCCCACGGCCACGCGCTCCACGCTGTCGGTGATCAGGCTCTTGATCTCTTTGGATGAGCTGGTGGCGTGGCCGGCCAGGCGCCGCACCTCGCTGGCCACCACGGCAAAGCCGCGGCCCTGCTCGCCAGCCCGGGCGGCCTCGACGGCCGCATTCAGTGCCAGGATGTTGGTCTGGAAGGCAATGCCGTCGATCACACCCACGATGTCGGCAATCTTGCGTGAGCTCACGCTGATGCCTTCCATGGTCTGCACCACCTCCGACACCATCTGCCCGCCGCTGCGGGCGCGGGTCGAGGCGGTGGCGGCCAGGCGGTTCACCTCGCGCGCCGAGGCCGTGCTGTGGCCCACCATCTGGGTCAGATCGGTCAGGGTCTGGGCGGCCGTCTGCAGGTTGTGCGAGGCGTCTTCGGTGCGCTGGCTCAGGTCCAGGTTGCCGGCGGCCACCTCGGCACTGGCGTCCTTGATCGATTCGGCGGTGCCGCCGATCTCGCCCACCAGTTCGCGCAGGCGTTGCTGCATGGCGGCAATGGCCTCCAGCAGGCGGCCGGTTTCGTCATGGATGCGCACCTCCACCTGCGAGGTCAGGTCGCCCGCGGCAATGCGCTCGGCCACCACCACGGCGCGCCCGATCGGCGCGGTGACGCTTTGCGTGATGCGCCAGGCCACCAGCACGCCGACCGTGATCGAGGCCAGCACCAGCAGGGTTGCCGTGATCTGGGCGCGGGCCATGCTGTCTTCGGCGCCTTGCGCCTCGGCCTGGTTGAGGCGGTTCTGGTATTCGATCAGGTCGCTCAGGCGGGCGCGCCACTTGACCTCGCTGGGCTCCACCCGGTTCATCATCGCGATCGAGGCGCCCACGTTGTCGCCCTCGAGTGCCGTCTTCACCGACTGCTGCAGCTCCGGCGTGGTGGCGTCGGCGATCGCCTTGATGTCGTCCAGCAGTTTCAGCTCATCGGCGTTGGCGCCGCTGGCGCGTGCCAGGGTGGCCAGCTCGGTCTGCTGCTGGAGGTACTGGTCCAGCGTGGCCTTGAGCTTGTCGGCCTGCTCGGCCGAGCGCTTGGTGTCGCTCTCCGACAGCATCACCGCCGAGCGGCCCCGCAGGCCCAGCGAGTCCACGTCCTGCAGCATGTTGTTCATCAGCCGGGTCTTTTCGGCGCTGGTGCTGGTGATGCGCTGCAGCCGCCCATGCAAATCCCTGGCCGACCACTGATCCACCGCCACCACCACCAGCAACAGCGCCAGCACGCTGCCGAAACCCAGGCTGAGCCGGTGGCTGAGTGACAAAGACTTGAAAGCGCTCATGTGAAAAACCTTGAAAAGAAAACAAGTCCCTGATGCCTGGCTTTCAGCATGTGTGGCGCGCGCCGCCCTGCCGTTTTGCAATGCCAATGTTCTGCCACCCGCGCCCGAGCCGGACCCAGGAAAACCCCCGAGCCCATCGCCGGATCACCCCGATGACCCCACAGACCCACCCGGTGGCCCCCGCGGCACGCTGGGCGGTATTGTTGTTGTAAGTCTCATGCAAGAGAAATGCCAAGTCCGGCAGATCCCATGCCGCCCGTGCATAACCTCAACCCGGCACCCGCATCCCTGTTAGACCCTGAACTCCAGCGTTGCCAAAACACCAGATTCAAACCCGTCAGCTGCCCCCACGCCTGCAGCCAGCGCTCCAAAACGGCCAGGACAGGGCGAAGCGCGCCCGCGTCTCGCGGCCGCACCAGGCAAAGACACGAAGTGAGGGGGCCACCAGGCCCCCTTCTTGATGCCACGGACCTTAATCGAAGTGGTCAGGCCGGCGCCGGGCCGCCCCAAGGCGGCCTGCGGCCCCCTTGGGGGGCAGGGAGTGACACGAAGTGCACGACCGTGGGGGTCGCATCAGCCCGCCGCCGGGCCGCCCCAAGGCGGGCTGGGCCCCCCTGGGGGGCAGGGAGTGCACACGAAGTGCACGACCGTGGGGGTCACATCAGCCCGCCGCCGGGCCGCCCCAAGGCGGGCTGGGCCCCCTCGGGGGGCAGCGACCACACGAAGTGAGGGAGCGTGGGGGCCATTTCATTCAGCCTTGATCCCCAAGCCCTTGATCAAACCCGGAAACACCTTCATCTCCCGCTGCGCCGTGGCCTTGAACTCGGCCGGCGTGCCCGGTGTGGCCTCGCCGCCCAGCTCGCGAAAGCGCTCCTGCACCGAGGGCTGCGACAAGGCCTTGTTCAGCTCCTGGTTCAGGCGCGCCACCACCTCGGGCGGCGTGCCCGCGGGCGCGTACAGCCCGAACCAGGTGTCGTAGTCCACGCCCTTGATGCCCGACTCTTCCAGCGTGGGCACGTTCGGAAACAGCGGCGAGCGGCGCGCGCTGGCCACGGCCAGCATCTTGAGTTTGCCGGCGCGCACGTTCGCAAACGAGATGCCCGGGTCCATGAAGAAATCCAGCTGGCTGGCCAGCAGGTCCTGCAACGCGGGCGCTGCGCCACGGTAGGGCACGTGCACCGCCTCGAAGCCCGCACTCTGTTTGAGCAGCTCGCCCACCAGGTGCGGCGTGCTGCCCGCCCCGGCCGAGCCGAAGGACAGGCGCGGCTGGCTGCTGCGGGCCAGGGCCACAAAGTCTTTCACGTTGTCGGGCGCCAGGCTGGCGCGCGTGGTCAGGAACAGCAGCACCCGCCCCGTGGCGCCCACCGCCTGCAGGTCTTTTTGCGCATCGAAGGGCAGCTTGCCGAACAGCCAGGGGTTGACCGACTCGATGCCCGTGGTGACCAGGGCCAGGGTGTAGCCGTCTGGCGTGGACTTGGCCGCGGCGTCGGCCGCGATGTTGCCGTTGGCGCCGGCCCGGTTGTCCACCAGCACGGGCTGCTTCAGGCCCTCGGCCATGATCGGTGCGATGGTGCGCGCCATGATGTCGGCCACGCCCCCTGGGGGGTAGCCCACCAGCAGGCGCACCGGTTTGGCCGGAAAGCCGGTGGCATCGCCGCCCGCTGCCGCCTGCGCGGCCCCCCCTGACAAGGACATGGACAGGGCCAGGGCCAGGGGCAGGCCCAGGCCGGCCATCAGGGAGAGCAGGCTGCTTCGTCTGCGGGATGGGGCGGCGCCCGGGCCTGGGCGGTGCGTGCGGTGCGGTGTCGAGGTCATGGTGTTGTCTCCGTGGTGTTGTGTTTTTTCAATGAGCGCGGATGGGCTGTGTGGGCTCAGGGCCTGGCCGTTGTCGGCGGGCGCCTCATCCAGCGGATCGGCACCTCCTTGAGCGGGCGCGGCGGTGCGCCGTGGGCCTGCAGGGTGGCGTCCAGGGCCTGGCCGGCCTCGTCTTTCAGGGCCGCCTGGCGGGCGGCGGCGATGCTGTCCGCCGGTGCGGTCGCCAGGTAGCGCAGGATGTGCAGCAGGTTCTCCTGGCCACGCTCGTGGGTGCTGCCATAGCCCTTGATCAGGCGGCCGCACTGCGCCAGTTCGTTGCCGTTGGCCCAGTTGTGCTGCAGGCCGGTGTGGATGCCTTGCAGCCATTGTTCGATCAGCACCTGCTCGGTGGCAAAGCGGCTGCTGTGCACCCGCCATGCCTTGAGCCGGGCCACCGCGCGCAAGGCCAGCAGCCCGGTGATGGTGTGCGTGCCCAGCTTCAGCGGCAGGGCCCAGGGCTGGGCGCGGCGGCGGTCCCAGGCGAGCAGGCGGGCCGCCAGCGGCGCCGGCAGCAGGCCGGCGATCTCGGGCACACCGGGCTTGAAGTGCTCATACACCTTGAGCAGCTCGTCGTCGCGGGCCTGCACCTCGGCGCGCACGCGCTGCAGGCGGCTGGCGCGGCTTTTCAGGTCGGCCACGCGCACCAGGTCGTCAAACGCCATCCACAAGGCCAGCCAGCGCGCCGCCTCCCGGGTGGCGGCAAAGCTGTGCCGGGCGCTGGGGTCGGCGGCGCGCTCGGCAGCCAGCAGCGTGCGCAGACGCTGCAGGTAGCGCTCGCCGTAGGCCGCGTTCTGGTAATCGCAGACCCGGGCATGGCCCAGTGCCAGCAAGGGGTGCAGGGTGGCCGGAAAGTCTTGCAGATCCGGCTGAGTGGCTGGGCTCACCGTCTCGGCATCCCCGTCCGTATCCCCATCCGCATGCGGGCTGGCCGGCAACCAGGCATCAAGCAGGCCCTGTTGCTGGCGTTGGCGCTGCACCTCATCACGGGCCAGCGCAAAGCCGCGCAGGCTGGCCTCGGCCGGGCCGCCGCCGGCCCGCACCGTGGCCTCGTAGTCGGCACGCTGAAAGGGCAGCAGGCCACTGCCGGCCAGCGCGCCCAGCATCACCGCGCTGACCACGGTGCGCGCCTCACGGGCCAGCGCCGACATGTCCAGCACATGGTGGGCCCGGCTGTGCTCGCGCAGCAGGGCCTGCAACTCGTCGCTGTCGTGGCGGCCGTCGCCGGGCTGCATGCGCTCCAGCGTGGTCAGGGTGCGGCCGCTGGCGCTGATCACCAGGGTGCGTTCGGCGCTGACCAGGCCATGGCCGATCTGGCGCGAGGTCTCCAGCAGCTCCGACGACAGCAGGCCATCGAGCCGGCCTGGCAGCGGGTTCAGGCTGAAGACGGGCCGCTTGTCGCCCAGTTGGGCCAGGGGCACCGGAAACACCTCCAGGTAGTAGGTGGTGGCGCCGGTGCGTTGGGCCACGCCAGGGATGGAGGTGCTTTGCGCGGCGTAGCCGGCACGGCGGGCGGTGTCGACCAGCCATTCGGTGAGCACGCCGCCGCCTTCGCCGCCCAGGGCGCAGATCAGCAGGGTGATGGGTTCTTGTCGTCGCATGTCAGGGTCCGGTCGGGAAGAGGGGTGGGGCAGGGAGAGGCAGGGAGGAGGGGGGGCCGCGTTCAGGCCTTCAGCAGGCGGCGCGTGAACAGGCCGCGCCACTGGTGCAACAGACGTTCGTGCCAGCGCGGGTGGCGCACCAGCTCGGCGCGGTAGAACGAGGGGCACAGCGTGGCCGCATGGGCGTTGGCGCCGCACAGGCCGCAGCCCACGCAGCCGTCGATCACGGTGGCCACCGGGTCCACCTTCAGCGGGTCGGGGTTGTCCTTGAGGGTGAGCGTGGGACAGCCCGACAGGCGGATGCAGGCGTGGTCGCCGGTGCACACGTCCTCGTCCACGCCGTACTTCACGCGTTGCACGCGTTCGCCGCGCTGCAGCAGGCTGGCGATCCAGGGCTTGATGCGGCGTTGCCGCTCCAGCTGGCATTCGCCTTCGGCCACGATCACCTTCAGGCCCTCGAAGGGGGTGGTCAGCGCCTCCACCAGGGTGTCGCGCATCGTCGACACCTCGTAGCTGGGCACGCTGCGCAGCCATTTCACGCCCAGGCCGCGCAAGGTGTTCTCGATGGTCTGGTCGGTGTGCACCAGGCTCTGCTGCTTGTCGCCGGCGGCCTCCTTGGCGGCCTCGCCGGGGGTGGAGATGATGTCCTGCGTGCCGGTGGCCGAGGTGTAGCCGTTCTTGAAGATCAGCAGCACGGCGTCGTCGGCGTTGAACAGCGCACTCTGCACCCCGGTGAGCAGGCCGTTGTGCCAGAAGCCGCCGTCGCCCATGATGGCCAGCGAGCGGCGCTGCATCAGGGGCGATACCCCGGCCCGGCTGGCCAGGCTCATGCCATAGCCCAGGATGGAGTGGCCCATCGAAAACGGCTCGAAGGTGGCAAAGGCGTGGCAGCCGATGTCGGCCGCCACGTGCACCGCGCCGGTCTGCTGCTGGGCCAGCTTGAGGGCCGAGAACACCGGCCGCTCCGGGCAGCCGATGCAAAAGCCCGGCGGCCGGGTGGGCAGCGGCGCCTGCAGGCGGGTCGCCACGGCCGCGCGCCGCGCCGCGTTGTCGGCCAGCCAGCGCTCGGCCTCGCCCGCATCGTGCCGCGGCAGGTAGCGCGCCACAAAGGGCCGCAGGCCCGTGGCCATGGCCTCGGTGTTGTATTCGCCGGCCATGGGCAGCCAGTCCTTGCCGTGCAGGGGCGTATCGACCCCGTGACGCCGCAGCAGGGTGGCCAGCTCCTGCTCGATGTACTCGGGCTGGCCCTCCTCGAACAGCAGCACGGCACGCTTGCCCTGGCAAAAGCCGATCAGCTGTTCGGGCACCAGCGGGCTCACCACATTGAGCACCAGCAGCGGGATGTCGCTTTCGCCCAGGGCGTCGGCCAGCCCGAACTGCTGCAGGGTGCGGATCAGCGTGTTGTACAGGCCGCCTTGCACGATCAGGCCCAGGTCGGCGTGCAGGCCCTCGTGCAGCTCGTTGAGGCCGTGCTCGACGATGTAGTGGCGCGCCGCGGGCACGCGCTCTTCGCTCTTGAGCTTTTCATGGCGGAAGGTCACCGGCGGGTGGGCCAGCTTCATGTAGTCGAAGCGGGCCGGGTCGCTCATCAGGGCGCGGGTCGATACTGGCGGGGCCAGGTTGTCACGCGCCGTGAAGCTGCCCTTGACGTGGCAGGCGCGGATGCGCAGCTCCATCAGGGCCGGCATGTTCGAGGCCTCCGACAGGCAGAAGGCCTGCTCGACCAGGTGCACCATGTGGCCCAGCTCGGGGCGCGGGTCGAGCAGCAGCAGGCCTGATTTGAGGGCAAAGGCATGGCTGCGCTCCTGGATCACGCTGGCGCCTTCGCCGTAGTCCTCGCCCACCACCACCAGCACCCCGCCGGTGACCCCGGGCGACGCCAGGTTGGACAAGGCATCGGCGGCCACATTGGTGCCGACGATGGACTTCCAGGTCACCGCGCCGCGCAGCGGGTAGTGGATGGAGGCGCCCAGCATGGCGGCGGCCGAGGCCTCGTTGGAACAGGCCTCGACATGCACGCCCAGCTCATCCAGGTAGGGCCGGGCCTGCACCATCACGTCGAGCAGGTGCGACACCGGCGCGCCCTGGTAGCCCCCGATGTAGGCCACCCCCGACTGCAGCAGGCCCTTGGTGATGGCCAGGATGCCCTCGCCATGGAACTCGGCCCCGGCGCCCAGGCGCAGCTGCTCAACCTCTTTGCTGAATGAAACTTCCACCGTGCTGTCTCCTTGTTGCTGGGCATCATCGGCAGGCTGGCAATATCCATCAATAAAATGAAGCAACTAAGTGGCATGCATTGAATGCATGAAAGGCGCGCCAGACCATGCTCAAGCTGCACGACATCGACCTCAACCTGCTGCGTCTGTTCGACGCGGTCTACCGTGCCCGCAGCGTGAGCCGGGCGGCCGAGGCCCTGGGCCTGACCCAGCCCGCCGCCAGCCAGGGCCTGACCCGCTTGCGCCTGCTGTTGAAGGACGCGCTGTTTGTGCGGGCCCCAGGGGGCGTGGCCCCCACGCCGCGGGCCGAGCGCCTGGCGCGCGCAGTGCAGGCGGCTTTGAGCCTGATGGAGGCGGCCCTCAATGAAAGCGAGCGCTTCGACCCCGCCGAGTCACAGCGCAGCTTTCGCATCCACATGAGCGACATCGGCGAGGCGCGCTTCCTGCCCGAGTTGATGGCCGCGGTGCAGGCGCGGGCCCCGGGCATCCGCATCGAAACCCGCCCGCTGCCCGCCGACGCCATCGCCCAGGCCCTGGATGAGGGGCGCATCGACCTGGCGTTCGGCTTTCTGCCCAGCGTGAAGGACACGCGCCAGGCGGTGATGCTGAGCGACCGTTACATCGTGCTGCTGCGCGCCGGCCACCCCTTCACGCGGCGCAAGCGCAGCCCGCAGGCGCTGCTGGACGAGCTGCAGCAACTGGAGTTTGTGGCCGTGCGCACGCACACCAACCCCTTGCGCATCCTGCAACTGCTCAAGCTCGAAGCACGGGTGCGCCTGACCACCGAGCACTTCATGGTGCTGCCCTCCATCGTGCGTTCCACCGACCTGGCGGTGCTGATGCCGCGCAGCATCGCGCTGGGCTTTGCGGGGCAGGGGGGCTGCGCCCTGGTCGAGCCGGCGTTTGCCCTGCGCGACTTCGACGTGGCGCTGCACTGGAGCGCCCGCTTCGAGGCCGACCCGGGCCTGGCCTGGCTGCGCGGCCTGATTCTTCAGCTGTTCACTGAGCCGGCGAGCAAGGCCTCGGCATCCTCGCGCCAGAAGTCGAGCGCGGCGTAGAAGCCCTCCCACACGCAACCGTTGCAACCGCGCCCGCAGCAGGTCTGTGGCTCGGGCGGCGGCGGGCGCAGGTTCAGGCCGGCCTGGGCCAGGGCGGCCTGCAGGCGGGCGATCTGCTGGCGGCCTTGCAGCAGTGGCGTGAGGACGGTGGTGGATTCTGGGTTGACGGGCATGGATGGGGGCCAGGATGGATCAGGTTTGGTCGGTGCATGGGGCACCGATCCCTTGTTTCGTGATTTGCTTCCTCTCCTGGGCTGGCGCTTGGGCGTCCCATATTGTTGCAAACTGTAAAATGCAGGGCCTTCAGCCTGTCGGGTGGCCCTGCCCTCGACCGGCCTTCAGGCGCCGATCGACCGCCCTCGTCTGACCTCTGCCTCACTCAACTCAAGCATTCCGAGATGACATCCGATTTCAAGTTGGAGCCCGTGGAGGCACCCCCCGCCCTCAACCCCCGTGTGGTTCCGATGGTGGTCATTTCGCCGGTGCGGGACGAGGCCCAGTACCTGCGCCTGACCATGGACGCCATGGTGGCTCAGACCTGCCGCCCTGTGGAGTGGATCCTGGTGGACGACGGATCCTCCGACGAGACCCCCGACATCGTGCGCGAGTATGCCGAACGCTACCCCTTCATCCGGCTGGTGCCACGTCAGAACCGCGGCTTTCGCAAGCTCGGCGGCGGTGTGGTGGCGGCTTTCAACTTCGGCATGGAGCACCTCCAGCATCAGGATTACGCCTTCATCGTGAAGCTGGACGGTGACATGTCCTTTGGCCCGCACTACATCGAACACATGCTGCAACGGCTGGAGGCCAACCCGCGCCTGGCCGCGGTGTCGGGCAAGGTGTTCCGTTTTGAGCATGGCCGCTACATCGAGGAAAGCCACATTGCCGAGCAGGTTGCGGGTCAGTTCAAGCTGTACCGCCGCGAGGCCTTCGAGGCCATCGGGGGGTTTGTGCAGCACCTGTCCTGGGATGGCATCGACGTGCACATGGCCTGGATGAAAGGCTGGGAGACCGAGTCGTTCTATGACCCCCAGGCCTGGCTGTGGCACCACCGCATCATGGGCTCGTCGGACAAACACATTTATGAGGGTCGACTGCGCTGGGGCCGGGGCAATTGGTACATGGGCTATCACCCCTTGTATGCGATTGCTGCGGGCCTGAACCGCATGCGCGAGAAGCCGGTGGTGATCGGTGGTCTGCTGATGATTTTCAGTTACTTCTGGTCGGCGCTGAAGGGCTTGCCTCGCTATGAGAACCCCGAGTTCCGCCGCTACCTGCGGGATTGGCAGATGCAGCGCCTCAAGCGCTTTGTGCTGCGCCAGCCCGACAGCCGTCACTGAGCCCGGGTCGACCATGAGCGTGCTGCAACAGCCCCCCCAAGAGGCCGATCTGTATGACCTTTGCGTGGTGGGGGCCGGGCCGGTGGGCCTCTCGCTGGCCCTGGCCGCCCAGGCGCGTGGACTGCGTGTCCTGGTTCTTGAGGCCGGCCGCCAGGACCCCGGCGAATCGGCGCCCGACTGGAGCGGCTCCAGCCTGGTGCGTCCCCAGCACCACGCCCCGCTGGCGCTGGCCACCCACACCGGCCTGGCGGGCACCACCTGGCTCTGGGGCGGCCGCTGTGTTCCGTTCGAGGCGCATGACTTCGAGCCTCGGGGCCAGGTGCCCGGTGTGGCCTGGCCCTTGACCTGGTCGGAGGTGCAGCCTTGGTACGAGGCGGCAGCGCGTTGTGTGGATTGCGGCTCCGCCGAATTCCGACGCCCTCTGCCGCCTGAGGCCCAGGGCCCGGTGCGGCAGCTGTCCCGCTTCGAACTGACCCAACTGGAGCGTTGGTCCCATCAACCGCGCCTGATCGGCAGCCTGGGCCAGCAGGCCCTCACGGTGTCCGGCCTGGACCTGCTGTTCGACGCTCGGGTGGAGGCCCTTGGCTTCAGTGCCAGCGGCGACCACCTCGAAAGCGTTCAGGTCAAGCACCGGGGGCAGGACCTCCGCGTGCACGCCCGCCACGTGGTGCTCGCGGGGGGCGCGCTGGGCGTGACGCGTCTGCTGCTGCAGGCGCAGCGCCAACACCCGGCGCTGTTCGGTGGACCGGATGGGCCGCTAGGCCGTTACTACATGGGGCACATCATGGGCAGCATCGCCCGTCTGGTGCTTGCCCACCCCGAGGACGTGCGCTGGCTCGACTTCAGCCGCGACGCCTGCGGCACCTATGTGCGCCGACGGCTGACCCCCAGCGCCGCCACCCAGTGCGAACAAGGCCTGCTCAACACCTCGTTCTACATTGACAACCCGCCGTTCTACGACGCCAGCCACCGCAATCCCACGCTCTCGGCGGTATTCATGGGTCTGGCGATCGCACCCATCGGCCGTCGCTTGGTGGCGGAGGCCATGCGCCTCAAACACATCGGTCCGCCGCCTCATCGCTGGTGGGCCCATGGCCTGAACATCGTGCGCCGGCCCTGGCGGGCCGCCCTGGATGTGATCGACATCCTGCGCCACCGCTACCTGTCCAAGGTGCGCAAGCCGGGTTTCGTGTTGCGCAACGCCGGTGGCACCTACGCCCTGGATTACCACGCGGAGCAGGTGCCCCATGCCGACAGCCGGGTCACGCTGCGCAACGACCAGGGGGACCTCCAGATTGATTTCCGCTACCAACCGCAAGACATCGATTCCGTGCTGCGCGCCCATGCGCTGCTCGACCAGGATTTGAGAGCGGCCGGCCTGGGGCATCTGGTCTACGAGCGCCCCGAGGCTGAACGTGCAGCCCATGTGTTCGAGCAGGCATCCGATGGCTTTCATCAGATCGGCACCACCCGCATGAGTGCGGACCCCGCCCAGGGGGTGGTGGATGGCCACGCCCGGGTGCACGGCGTGGACAACCTGCACATTGCCTCCAGCAGCGTGTTCAGCACCTCGGGCGAAGCCAATCCCACCTTGCTGGCCGTGGCCCTGGGTCTGCGCCTGGCCAGCCACCTGGGCGACCTGCTGCGGGCGCCTGGCCCAGCCCCATCTCCCTTCGCCGCCCGGGCGGCTTCTGACAGGACGGAACCCATGCGCCAGATCACCTTGCCCGGTACCGGCTTGCGGCTCAGCCGCCTGGTTTTCGGCACCGCCAGCCTGCACCACCTGGCCCGTGAAGCCGACCGGCAAGCCCTGCTGCGGGCGGCGATCGAGGCCGGTTTCAGCCATGTCGATACCTCGCCCCTGTACGGCAATGGCGTGGCCGAAGCCTCGCTGGGCGCTTTGCCGAGCGAATTGGCGCAGCGCATCACCTTGACCACCAAGGTGGGCCTGTATGCCCCGGCCGGCGCACGGGCCAGCATCCCGGACCTGTATGCCCGCAAGCTGCTGGGCAAGGTGCTGCCTGTGTTGAACCGGGCCGTGGCTGAGGGCTCGGTGCAGCGGGCCCGGCTCAGCTTCGAGGCCAGCCTGCGCCGCTTGCGGCGTGAGCGGGTCGACCTGCTGTTGCTGCATGAACCTGTGGCCGCCCAGATCGCTTGCGATGAATGGCAGCAGTGGCTGCAAGGCCTGCAGGCCCAGGGGCAGATCGGCGCCTGGGGCGTTGCGGGCGAGGCGCCAGCCGTCGCGGCCATGCTGGCCACCCATGGGGCCTTGTGCCCGGTGGTGCAGGTGCGCGACAGCCTGACCCAGCATCAGGCGGACGTGGTGCTGGCCGCCGGTCGGCCCTTGCAACTCACCTATGGCTACCTGGCCGATCCTGGCGCAGCGGGCTTGACGGTGGAGCAGCGCCTGGGCCAGGCGCTGCTACGCAACCCGGAGGGTGCCATTCTGGTCTCGACCCGCCAGATCCAGCGCGTGGCGGCGCTGGCCCGGCTGGGGGCCTGAGCCCGCGCCTCGCGCGACATGGGGTCGGGTCAAGACCGTGTGACGGCGGGCTGCGGCGCAGTCAGGCCCTTTGACATGCCTCAATATCGGGCGCTGGCGGGTCGGGCAAAGTCGCTTCCATGTTGCCCTCTGAGTATTTCGGTTTGTCCCTCGAACACGAGGTTGTCCCCCCGGGTCAGGTCTTGCTCGCGCGCCAGACCACCTCACCCTGGGTGCACTTCATCGATTCGGGTCGTGTGGTGCTCGGCCTGTACGACGGCACCGAAATGAGCCATCAGCTGGGCGTGGTCGAAGGGCCGTTCTGGCTGGAGGCCGCCTCCGCTGTGCTCGGCCTGCCCGAGGTGGTGGACGCCATGAGCGACACCCCCGTCATCGTGCGCCGCATGCCGCTGCCAGCCTTTCAACGCACGCTGGCCACCCTGGCGCCGCCGGCCCGCAAGCTGCTGCAGGATGTGTCGCGCTCCCAGCGCCAGCAGACCGAACTGGCCGTGAGCCGCCTGGCCATGGACGCCGAGGCGCGCTGCGCCCGCTGGCTGCTCAACCATGCCGAGCAGGCCAGCCAGGGCGTGGTGAACGTGCTGCTGAACCAGCGCAAGCGCCTGATCGCCGCCGAACTGGGCATCGCCCCCGAAACCCTGTCGCGCGTGTTGCGCCACCTGCGTGAGCGCAGCCTGATCGCGGGCTCCGGGCGCAACCTCACCTTGCTCGACCCCAGCGGTCTGCAAAGCCTGGCCGGCGGCTGAGGCGGCCCCGGCCCGGGTTCGGGCCGCCGCTAGGGGTTGTCCCTAGAGCGTCTGGTTGTGCCGGGCGCAACTCCTTATAGTCAGCGCATTGTTACAAATGCGGAAGTGCTTTTTGCCGGTGTCTCGTCCTGATTGCTGCTGGGTGTGTGTCAAGACAGGCGCTGCTGTGGCTGGAGGCCTGCGGCTGTGACATGGACACGCTGGGCGCGGCGCCTGGGCGCAGGGCTGCATCGGGCCACCGACACGCTCAAGCTGCGGGTGGTGGTGGTGGCCGTGCTGTCGGGCTGGCTGGCCAGCGCGGTGTCGGTCTTCTTCATCCTCCAGGCCAGTGAGCACGAGGCCCTGGGCAGCGCCAGCCGCCAGCAGGCTCAGGAGGTGCAGTTGCTGGCCGCTCTGCTCGATGCCCGATTGCAGAACATCGAGGCCCTGCTGGTCCAACTGGGTCAGGAGGTGAGTCTTGAACGGCTGCAGCACCCCACCAGTCTGCCCACGCTCTGGGCGCAACAGCGCCAGGCCTTTCCTGTCTTCGATTTTCTGGATCTGGCCCGCGCCGATGGGGTGCCGGTGTTGCGCCATGCGAAAGCCGCAGCGTTGCCCGACTCGCTGGACACGGCGGTGGAGCAGGTCCGTCTGCAATCGCTGGCCGATGGGCAGGCCCATGTGTGGGCCCCCGTGGGGCGCTGGCCTGACGAAAAGCCGTTGGTCCTGCTGGCACAGCCTTTGAAAAGCAGCAGTGGCCAGATCCAGGCGGTGTTGGTGGGGGGCGTGTCTCTGTATTCCTCCCAGCTTCTGCCGCCCCAGCTCACCCGTGCCTCGCTGGAGGGGGTGGCGGTGATGGTCTTCAATGCGCAAGGGGTGTTGCTGTCCCACCCCAGCCCTTCACGCCTGTTGGGGCAGGCCCATGACGAACCGGGCCTGGCAGAGCTGTTGCCACGTTGGAAAACGCAGGGCAGCGGCATGGCCCCCGAGGCGCTGGGCCAACAGGGTGCCTACCACCTGAGCAGCCTGGCCGGCCTGTCGGTGGCCCCGTGGGGTGTGGCCCGCGTCACGCCACTGCAGCAAGCCCTGGCACCCTACCAGGAGGTGGGGCGCTGGGCCTGGTGGTTGACCGCTGGCGTGGCCCTGGTGTGCGCCGCGTTGGGCGGCTGGCTGATTCTGTGGCTGACACGGCCGATCAGTGAGGTGCTGCAGCGCATGCACCAGGTGCTGGACCGCTCGCTGCCGGCCAAGAGCAACTGGCCGCAGGTGGGCGGGGAGCTGGGGGAACTGGTGTCCATGTTGCGCCAGGTGGCCATGGCGCAAGAGCGCGAACAGCAAAGCCTGCGCGTGATGGTGGGGCAGCTGCAGGCCATCCTGGAGCACGCTTCGGTGGGCATTGTGGTGACGCGTCACCGCACGCTGGAGCTGTTGAGCCACCGGGCCAGCGCCATGATGGGCTATGGCCCCGGCGAACTGCATGGCCAGCCGGCCCGCCTGCTCTACCCCAGCGATGCCGCCTACGAGGAACTGGGCCGCCAGGTGCGCGAACAGTTCGGCAGCCAGGGCTTTTTTGACGGCGAGCTGGTGTTCCGGCGCAAGGACGGCCACGATTTCTGGGTGCACATGTTGGGCCGCGGCGTGGTGCCGGGTGACCCCGAGGGCGGCACGATCTGGATCTTTGACGACATCACCGCCGAGCGCGAGGCGCGCCGCGCCTTGTCCTGGAGCGCCAGCCACGACAGCCTGACCGGTCTGGTCAATCGGCGCGAGCTGGAGCACCGGCTGCTGCTGCAGTTGCAGCATCGAGTTCAGGCCGGCCCCGCGGCCCTGTCGCGAGACGAGGCGGGTGAGGTGGCTGAGGCTGGGGGCTGTGTGCTGTTTGTCGACCTGGACCACTTCAAGGCCGTCAATGACCAGGCCGGCCACGCCGCGGGCGACCAGGTGCTGCGCCAGGTGGCCCGGGTCATGGAGGGCCTGGTGCGCCAGACCGACACGGTGGGGCGTCTGGGCGGGGATGAGTTTGCGCTGCTGCTGCCGGGCTGCTCGCTGGAGCGCGCCAGCCAGATCGCCGAGGCCTTGCGCAGCCACATTGAAGCCTTGCCGATCGCCCTGCCGATCGAGCAGGGCACCCAGGCCCATGCCATCGGCTGCAGCATCGGCCTGATCGAGCTGGGCCCTCAGCACCACCCTTACCCCGACGTGGCCGCGGTGCTGCATGCGGCCGACATGGCCTGCTACCAGGCCAAGCGCGGCGGGCGCAACCAGGTGGTGGTCACGCGGGCCGCGCTGCCGCTGGCGGGCGGCTGAAGGCCCGCTCTGCCGTCACTTCATCGCCGGCTTCAGGGCAGGTTCAGCGCCTGCAGCACATGCTCCGCCGTGGCCGGGGCCTCGAGTTGCACCGGGCCCGGGCGGCCCGCCAGGCTGCGCGCCTGGGCCAGGGCGTCCTTCAAGGCTTCGAACACGCTGATGGCCAGCATGAACGGGGGCTCGCCCACCGCCTTGCTGCCCAGCACGCTGTCCTCGCGGTTGGGCTCGGGCCACAGATCCACCTTGAAATGCGCCGGGATGTCACCGGTGGCCGGGATCTTGTAGGTGCTGGGCGCGTGGGTGGCCAGGTGGCCCTTGTCGTTCCAGACCAGCTCTTCGGTGGTCAGCCAGCCCATGCCCTGCACGAAGCCGCCCTCGATCTGGCCGATGTCGATGGCCGGGTTGATGCTGTGGCCCACGTCGTGCAGGATGTCCACCTTCAGCACCCGGCTCTCGCCGGTCAGGGTGTCGATGGCCACCTCGGTGCAGGCGGCGCCGTAGCTGAAGTAATAGAAGGGGCGCCCGGTGAGCGTGGTCTTGTCGTAATGGATCTTGGGCGTGCGGTAGAAGCCGTCACTCCACAGCTGGATGCGGTTGGCGTAGGCCATCTGCACCACGTCTTCGAAGCGCCGCGTGGCCACCGGCGAGATCACCTGGCCGTCGACAAAGCGGATGGCGCCCGCGCCGCAGCCATCCAGCCCGCAGACAAAGCTGGCCAGGTTGTCGCGCACATGGCGGGCGGCAAACTGGGCGGCCCGGCCGTTCAGATCGGTGCCGCTGCTGGCCGCGGTGGCGCTGGCATTGGGCACCTTGGCGGTGTCGCTGGCGCTGACCCGCACCGTCTCGAAACGCACGCCCAGTTCGTCGGCCACGATCTGCGCCACTTTGGTGTGCAGGCCTTGCCCCATTTCGGTGCCACCGTGGTTCACCAGCACGCTGCCGTCGGTGTACACATGCACCAGGGCGCCGGCCTGGTTGAACAGGGTGGCGGTGAAGGAGATGCCGAACTTCACCGGCGTGATGGCCAGCCCGCGCTTGAGCACCGGCTCGCGGGCGTTCCAGGCCTCGATGGCCTGGCGGCGCTCGCGGTAGCCAGAGGTCTGCTCCAGGCGGCTCAGCAGGGGCTCGAGGATGTTGTCCTCCACCGTCATCTGGTAGTGGGTGACGTTGCGATCGTCGATGCCATACAGGTTGGCGCGGCGCACATCCAGCGGGTCCAGCCCCAGGTGGCGGGCAATGTCGCCCAGGATGCTCTCGATCACGATCACGCCCTGCGGCCCGCCGAAGCCGCGGAACGCGGTGTGGCTCTGGGTGTGGGTCTTGCAGCGGTACGAGACGATCTCGACGTCTTCGAGAAAGTAGGCGTTGTCGGCATGGAAGATGGCGCGGTCGGCCACCGGACCGCTGAGGTCGGCGCTGAAGCCGCAGTTGGCCAGCATCTGCAACTGGAGGCCGCTCAGGCGCCCGCGTTCGTCAAAGCCCACCGTGTAGTCGTAGGCAAAGGGGTGGCGCTTGCCGGTGACCATGAAGTCGTCGTCGCGGTCCAGGCGCAGCTTGACCGGGCGTTTCAGCTTGTGCGCGGCCACCGCGGCCCACACCGCCAGGTGGCCGGCCTGGGTCTCCTTGCCGCCAAAGCCCCCACCCATGCGCCGGCACTCGACCCGCACATCGTGGTTGGCCAGGCCCAGGGCGTGGGCCACCCAGTGCTGCACCTCGCCGGGGTGCTGGGTGCTGGAGTAGATCCACCACTGGTGTTGCTCCAGCGGCAGGGCGTAGGCGATCTGGCCTTCGAGGTAGAAGTGCTCCTGACCGCCCACCTCAAGGCTGCCGCTCAGGGTGTGCAGGGCGCCTTGCAGCGCGGCCTCGGGCTCGCCGCGGCGCACCGTGACCGGGGGCAGCACATAGCTCTGGGCCGCGTGCGCGGCGCGCGGCGTCAGCACCGCGGGCAGGGCTTCGATGTCGGCCTTCACCAGACGGGCGGCACGGCGGGCGGCCATCACACTGTCGGCCACCACCAGGCCCAGCACCTGGCCCACGTGCTGCACGGTGTCGAAGGCGAACACCGGCTCGTCGTGGGCAAAGGCGGCCAGCAGCTTGTCGCCGGGCACATCGGCCGACACGATCACATCGCGCACGCCGGGCACGGCCAGGGCGGCGCGGGTGTCCAGCCCGCGCAGGCGGCCATGGGCCACGGGCGAGAGGATGGGCGCGGCGTGCAGGGTGCCGCGCACCTCGGGCAGGTCATCGATGTAGGTGGCGGCACCGGCCACCTGGGCGGCGGCGCTTTCGTGTTGCTGGGAGCGGCCTGCGGCCAGTGTCTGGGGTTGGTGGGGGCTGGTGCTGGCGTTCATGCGGCCTCCTTGCGGGTCAAAGGCTGGGCCCCGGACAGGGGTTGCGTGTCGAGGGCGGCGGGGTCCAGGCGCTGCAGCTCCACGGTCTGCAGGCCCTGGCTGTCCAGCCACAGGCGGCGCAGCAGGTTGCCCAGCACCTCGCGGCGGTAGGCACTGCTGGCGCGCATGTCGGAGATGGGCGAGAACTCGCCGCGCAGCACCTCGGTGGCAGCGGCCACGGTGGCCTCGGTCCAGGGCTGGCCGGCGAGCGCGGCCTCGGTGGCGCGGGCCCGCACCGGGGTGGCGGCCACACCGCCCACGCCGATGGAGGCGCTTTGCACCGCGCCCTCGGCCAAGTGCAGGCGCAGCACCAGACACACGGCCGAGATGTCGTCATCCTGGCGCTTGGAGATCTTGTAGGCGCGCAGCAGCTCGCCCGGGGCGGGGCGGGGCACCTTGATCCAGGCCAGCAGCTCGTCGGGCCGCATCACGTTCTGGCGGTAGCCGGTGTAGAGCGATTCGAGCGGTATTTCACGGTGCACGATGCGGCCCGGGCGGCGACCAGAGCGATTGCCCGGTGCGGGCTCCCAGCGCATCAGCACCACGTTGGCGCCCAGGGCGATCAGCAGCGGCATCGAGTCGCCGATGGGCGAGCCGTTGGCCACATTGCCGCCCAGGGTGCCCGAGTTGCGCACCGGCAGGCCGGCGAAGCGAGCGGCAAAGCCATGCAGGCCGGGGCGGTCGGCCTCGAGCGCGGTAAAGGCATCGGCCAGGGGCACGGCCGCGCCGATCGCGATGTGGTGGGGGTAGGGCTCGACGCGCCGCAGCTCGGCGGCACGGGTCACGTCCAGCACCTGATCGAACAGGCGGTGCTGCTTGGTCACCCACAGCCCCACATCGGTGCAGCCGGCCACCACCTGGGCCTGCGGGTGCTGCTGGCGCGCCTGCAGCAAGGCCTGCAGGGTGGTGGGGGCGAGGTAGGCGGGCGTTTGGGCTCCAGCGGCGGGTTCGGCGGGTTCGGTGGGGGCGGCCTGCAGGGCGCGCAGCTGTTGGGCCAGGGCGGCCTCGTCCACGCGTCGGCGCGGCAGGTCGGCCATGGCCTCGGCGGCGTCGAAGATCGGGCGGTAGCCGGTGCAGCGGCACAGGTTGCCCGACAAGGCCTCCACCGCCTGGGTGCGGCTCACGGGCTGGCCCTGCTGGCAGACCTGGCTCTGGTACAGGCCGAACAGGCTCATCACAAAACCCGGGGTGCAGAAGCCGCATTGCGAGCCGTGGCACTGGACCAGGGCCTGCTGCACCGGGTGCAGGGCCTCGGCCTCGGGTTCTTCGGCCTCGGGCTTGATCAGTGGGTCTTGCGCCAGGTCTTCGGCCGTCCACAGCGCCATGCCGTCGATCGAATGGGCCAGGCGAATGCAGCTGTTGATGGCACGGTATTTGATTGCATCCGGGCCTTGAGCTGGGTCCAGCTCGCCCAGGACCACGGTGCAGGCGCCGCAATCGCCTTCGCCGCAGCCTTCCTTGGTGCCGGTGCAGTGCAGGTCTTCCCTGAGCAGCTCCAGCAAGGTGTGAGTGGGTGTTACATTGCCCAGCGAGACAAGCTGGCCACGGCGCAGAAAGCGAATCGGTCTGTGTTGCATGGGTGGTGTGTGATCCCTGGAGTGGTGTTTGGCAGCCTGGGGAAATCCCTTGGATGACTGCCGTCTGGTTCAGAGGGTAGGGCGAGCCATGGTCGCCAGCATAAGCGTTGACGTATGACAAGAATGCAGCCCCTGCTATGAGAGACCAAGCCCTTTTCGACAAGATAGACCTCCACTTGATAAGGGTCTTGCACACCGTGTTAACCGAACGCAGCGTTTCTCGCGCCGCCATCCGCCTGGGCATGCACCAGCCCGCCGTCTCGGCGGCGCTGAAGCGCCTGCGTGATCTGGCCGACGATCCGCTGCTGGTGCGCTCGGGTTCGGGCATGACGCCCACCGACGCCGGCCTGCGCATGGTCGAGCCGGCGGCCAGCATCCTGCGGGCGGCCGAGGTGCTGTTCACCGATGTGCGTGGCTTTGACCCGCGCACCGCCAGCAACACCTTCCGGGTGGCGGCGAGCGATTACCTCGACCCGCTGTTCCTGCCCCAGCTGGTGTCGCAGATCAAGGTGCAGGCCCCGTTCTGCCAGATCGAGATCCACCCGCTGTCGGCCGACACGCACTACCACGCCCACCTGGCCCAGGGCCAGCTCGATGTGGTGATCGGCAACTGGCCCAAACCGCCCGACGACCTGCACATGGGGCGCCTGTTCGGCGACGAGGTGGTGTGCCTGGTGGCGGCCGAGCACCCGGCGGTGCGCCGGGGTTGGGACCAGGCCGCCTGGCTGGCCTCCGAACACATCGCCCCCACGCCCACCCACCCCGGTGCACGGGGTGTGATCGACGATCACCTCGACACGCTGGGTGTCCAGCGGCAGATCACGGCGCGCTGCGCGCATTTCAGCCTGATCCCGGCCATGGTGGCCTCCAGCCTGCTGGTGCTGACCACGGGCCGGCAGTTCTGCGAGCGCTTTGTGGACCGCTACCCGCTGCGCATCCTGCCCTGCCCGGTGGCCTTTCCGCGGCTCATGTATTACCAGCTCTGGCACGAGCGCACGCACACCTCGGTGGCGGCGGCCTGGCTGCGCGACCGGGTCAAGTCGGTCGCCGCCTCGCTTCGAAAAGAGTAGCAACAGATCCCCCACAGGAGCCCCTTGTGACCCGCCAAACTTTGAGAAAATCCGCGGCATGAACACGCACGCTTCACCCCCGCCCAGCGCCCGCCTGGTGCTGCAGGGCATCACCAAGCGCTACCCCTCGGTGGTGGCCAACAGCGGGGTCTCACTGACCGTGCAGCCCGGCGAAACCCATGCCGTGCTGGGCGAGAACGGCGCCGGCAAGTCCACCCTGATGAAGATCATCTACGGCTCGGTCAAGCCCGACGAGGGCACGGTGCTGTTCAATGGGCAGCCCGTGAACGTGCGCAACCCGCAGGAGGCGCGGGCCCTGGGCATCAGCATGGTGTTCCAGCATTTCAGCCTGTTCGACACCCTGACCGTGGCCGAAAACGTGTGGCTGGGCCTGGACAAGCACTTCAAGCTGGCCGAGGTGACGCGCCGCATCACCCAGAAGGCCTCTGAATATGGGCTGGACATCGACCCCAGCCGCCCGGTGCACACCCTGTCGGTGGGCGAGATGCAGCGGGTGGAGATCATCCGCGCCCTGCTGACCGACCCGAAGCTGCTGATCCTGGACGAGCCCACCTCGGTGCTGACCCCGCAGGCGGTCGAAAAGCTGTTCGTGGTGCTGAAGAAGTTGGCGGCCGAGGGCTGCAGCATCCTCTACATCAGCCACAAGCTGCACGAGATCCGTGAACTCTGCACCGCCTGCACCGTGCTGCGGGGCGGCAAGGTGACCGGCGTCTGCAACCCGGCCGAAGAATCGAATGCCTCGCTGTCGCGCCTGATGATCGGTGCCGAGCCGCCGGCCCTCGAACACCGGCCGGCCAAGCTGGGCGCCACGGTGCTGGGCGTGTCCAGCCTGTCGCTGCCGCGCCTGGACCAGTTCGGTGTCGACCTGATCGACGTGAACCTGGAGGTGCGCGCCGGCGAGGTGGTCGGCATTGCCGGCGTCTCGGGCAACGGCCAGCAGGAGCTGCTGTACGCCCTGTCGGGCGAAGACACGCGCGCCGCGCCGGCGGCCATCAGCGTGGCCGGCCAGGCGGCCGGTCAGTTGCCGCCGCAGCGGCGCCGTGCCCTGGGCCTGCATTTCGTGCCCGAAGAGCGCCTGGGCCGCGGGGCGGTGCCCACCATGGGCCTGGCGCACAACCTGCTGCTGACCCGTGACGAGGCGGTGGGCGGGGGCGGCTGGCTCAAGCTGGGCGCGCTGGAGGTGCAGGCGGCCGACATCATCCGCCGCTTCAACGTGAAGGCCGGTGGGCCCCAGGCGGCGGCCAAGTCGCTGTCGGGTGGCAATCTGCAGAAGTTCATCGTGGGCCGCGAGATCGACGCCAAGCCCCGGCTGCTGATCGTCTCGCAACCCACCTGGGGGGTGGACGTGGGCGCGGCGGCCCAGATCCGCGGCGAGATCCTGGCCCTGCGCGATGCGGGCTGCGCGGTGCTGGTGGTGAGCGAAGAGCTCGATGAATTGTTCGAGATCAGTGACCGGCTGCATGTGATCGCCAAGGGCCGTCTGTCGCCCTCGGTGGCGCGCACCCAGGCCACGGTGGAAAAGATAGGCGAATGGATGAGTGGACTCTGGAATGAAGACGTGCAGGCCCACCTGGCCGAACTGGACCAGGCCCAGGGTGCCGCAGCGGAGGTGAGCCATGTTCAAGCTTGAACCCCGGCCACAGGCCTCGCGCTGGTGGGGCCTGGGCTCGCCGCTGCTGGCGCTGGCCATCACGGTGCTGATCGGTGTGGCCTTGTTCATGCTGCTGGGCAAAGACCCGCTGCGCGGGCTGCAGGTGTTCTTCTGGGAGCCCCTGAAAAGCGCCTATGCCATCGGCGAATTGATGGTCAAGGCCACGCCGCTCTTGCTGATTGCACTTGGCCTGGCCGTGTGCTACCGCTCCAATGTCTGGAACATCGGCGCCGAAGGCCAGTTCGTGATCGGCGCGCTGGCCGCGGGCGGCGTGGCCCTGCTGGCCGACAAGGGCACGGGCAGCTGGATCATCGTGCCCATCCTGCTGGCTGGCGTGCTGGGCGGCATGGTGTGGGCCGGCATCACGGCGCTGCTGCGCGACCGCTTCAATGCCAGCGAGATCCTGGTCAGCCTGATGTTGGTGTATGTGGCCGTGCAACTGCTGAGCTACCTGGTGTTCGGCCCCTGGAAAGACCCGGCGGGCTACAACTTTCCGCAGACCCGCATGTTCGATGCGGCCACCCAGATCCCGCGCCTCATGAAAGGCTCGCGCGTCAGCGTGGGCCTGCTGATCGCGCTGGCCGGCTCGGCCGCGCTGTGGGTGTTTTTGTTCCGCACCAAGGCGGGCTTTGCCCAGCAGGTGGGCGGGCTGGCCCCGGCCGCGGCGCGCTACGCAGGCTTTTCGTCGCGCAAGGCCCTGTGGCTGGCGCTGCTGGTGTCGGGCGGCGCGGCCGGCCTGGCTGGTGCGCTGGAGGTGGCCGGCCCGATCGGCCAGCTGACGCCCTATGTGCCGGCGGGCTACGGTTTTGCCGCCATCATCGTGGCCTACGTGGGGCGTTTGCACCCGGTGGGCATGGTGTTTTCGGCCATCCTGATGAGCATGTTCTACATCGGTGGCGAACTGGCGCAGTCGCGCCTGGGCCTGCCCAAGTCGCTGACCGGGGTGTTCCAGGGCCTGCTGCTGTTCTCTTTGCTGGCTTGTGACACGCTGATTGCGTACCGGGTCCGTTTTGTCACCACGCGTTCCACGGGAGGGGCCCGCTGATGGAGTCCTATGCACTGCTTCTGGGGGCCACGCTGAATGCGGGCACCGTGCTGGCCATTGCGGCCCTGGGCCTGCTGATCAACGAAAAGGCCGGCATCGTCAACCTGGGCGCCGAGGGCCTGATGCTGTGCGCGGCCATCGCCGGCTTTGCCACCGTGTCGCACACGGGCAGCGACTGGCTGGGCTTTGCCGCCGGCATGGGCGCTGGCGCCTTGCTGGCCGGGCTGTTCGGTGTGCTGGTGATCTGGCTCAACACCAACCAGTACGCCACCGGGCTGGCGCTGAGCCTGTTCGGGGTGGGCTTCTCGGCCTTTGCCGGCATCAACTACGTGCAGGCCAAGCTGCCTGAGCGGCCGCAGTTTTCCATCCCGCTGCTGGGCGACATCCCGCTGCTGGGCCAGGCCTTGTTCCGCCAGCACCCGCTGGTGTATGGGGCCATCGCGCTGATGCTGGCCCTGAGCTGGTTCCTGTACCGCTCGCGCGCCGGTCTGGTGCTGCGCTCGGTGGGCGAGTCGCCCGAGTCGGCCCATGCGCTGGGCTACCCGGTGCGGCGGATCCGACTGGGGGCCGTGATGGTGGGCGGCGCGCTGTGCGGCCTGGCCGGCGCCTTCATCTCGATCTCCTACACCCCGCTGTGGGTGGAGGGCATGGTGGCCGGGCGCGGCTGGATCGCCCTGGCCCTGACCACCTTCGCCACCTGGCGCCCGGCACGGGTGTTGCTTGGGGCTTATCTGTTCGGTGGCGTCACCATGCTGCAGTTCCATTTGCAGGGGGTGGGGGTCAACGTGCCCAGCCAGATCCTGAGCATGCTGCCCTACCTCGCCACCGTGGTGGTGCTGGCCCTGATCTCGCGCAACCCGGTCTGGATCCGCGTGAACATGCCGGCATCGCTGGGCAAGCCTTTCTATCCCGGCGCCTGAAGCGGGGCAAAGGCCTTGCTGTTTTGTTTTTCCTGACTGGATAATCAATTTTTCAACCCTCGTCACCGACCTCAACAAGGATTTGACATGACTGACCTGAACAAACGCTCCCTGCTCAAGGTAGCCGCCCTGTCTGCGGTTGCCGCAGCGGCCCTGGTGGGTTGCGGCAAGAAGGAAGAGCCGGCACCGGCGCCTGCACCGGCCCCGGCCGCTGCCCCGGCGCCCAAGCCCGAGCCGCTGAAGATCGCTTTCGCCTACGTCGGCCCGGTGGGTGATGGCGGCTGGTCCTTCGCCCATGACAACGGCCGCAAGGCGCTCGAAAAAGAGTTCGGTGACAAGGTCCAGACCTCGTTCGTGGAAAGCGTGCCTGAATCGGCCGACGCCGAGCGCGTGCTGCGCGACATGGCCGGCCAGGGCAACAAGCTGATCTTCGGCACCACCTTTGGCTACATGGAGACCATGCTCAAGGTCGCCGCCGACACCCCGGACGTGAAGTTCGAACACGCCACCGGCTACAAGACGGCGCCCAACATGCGCACCTACGACAGCCGCACCTACGAAGGCGCCTACATGGCCGGCGTGATCGCTGGCGCCATGACCAAGACCAACACGCTGGGCGTGGTGGGCTCGGTGCCGATCCCTGAAGTGATCCGCAACATCAACAGCTTCACCCTGGGTGCCCAGAGCGTGAACCCGAAGATCAAGACCAAGGTGGTGTGGGTGAACGAATGGTTCAGCCCGCCCAAGGAAACCGAAGCCGCCACCGCCCTGATCAACGGCGGCGCCGACATCCTGTTCCAGAACACCGACTCGCCGGCCGTGCTGAAGACCGCCGAAGAAAAAGGCAAGCGTGCCTTCGGCTGGGATTCCGACATGACCGCCTACGGTCCCAAGGCCCACCTGGCCTCCTCGATCATCAACTGGGGCCCGTACTACATCAAGGCCACCAAGGACGTGCTCGAAGGCAAGTGGGAAACCGGCCAAAGCTGGTGGGGTGTGAAGGAAGGCGCGATCGACCTGGTGTCGATCGCCGAAGACGTGCCGGCTGAAACCAAGGCCAAGGTCGAAGAGATCAAGAAGGGCCTGACCGACGGCAGCTTCGCGATCTGGAAGGGCCCGATCAAGGACCAGGCCGGCAAGGAACTGCTGAAGAAGGACGAAGTGGCCGACGACAAGTTCCTCGGCGGCATCAACTTCTACGTCAAGGGCGTGGAAGGCAAGGTCCCCGGCGGCGACAAGAAGTAAGACCTCGCGCCTTGGGGCCTCGGCCCCGAGCGTTGCAAGAGCTGCCCCTGGGCAGCTCTTTTCAATTGGGACGCCGACACGTTCAGGACATTCAGGAATCACCATGGAAAAAAACCTTTGGCACCCGGTGGCGCTGGCCAGCGCGGTGCAGACCGGCCCGGTGGCCGTGACCCTGCTGGAGCAGCCTCTGGTGCTGTGGCGTGACGCCGATGGCCGGGTGCAGGCCTGGGCCGACCGTTGCCCCCACCGGGGTGCGCGCCTGTCGCTCGGGCAGGTGCAGGCGGGTCGGCTGGAATGCCCCTACCACGGCTGGCAGTTCGAGTCGGGCGGGCGCTGCGTGCAGGTGCCGGCCCTGCCGGATTTCACGCCCCCGGCCTCGCACTGCGCCACCGCCCACGCCTGCCGCGAAGCCCATGGCCTGGTCTGGGTGCGGCTGGAGGCCTCCGGCGAAGACCCGGGACTGCCTCCGTTCGAGGCCGAGGCCGATGCCGGCCTGCGCAAGATGAACTGCGGGCCCTACGACGTGGCGGCCAGCGCCCCGCGCATCGTCGAGAACTTTCTGGACATGGCGCATTTCTCGTTCGTGCACGAGGGCTGGTTGGGCCTGCGCGCGCGACCCGAGATCGATGCCTACGAGGTGCACGACACGCCGCGCGGCCTGATCGCCACCGGCTGCAAGGCCTGGCAGCCCCAGTCCAACCTGCATTCCACCGCGCCGGCCCAGGTGGAATACGGCTACGAGGTGACCGACCCCTATTGCGCCTTGCTGACCAAGGTGCCCGAGGCTGGCACCACGGCGGTGGCCGATGCGGTGGTCGATTGGCGCGAGTCGATCGCGCTCTACATCTGCCCCGTCACGCCCGAGACCAGCCGGGTCTGGTTCCGCCTGGCGGTGGCCGATTTCGAATCACCCGACGAGAAGCTGGCCGCGTTCCAGCACACCATCTTCACCCAGGACCAGCCGGTGCTCGAGTCGCAGACCCCCAAGCGCCTGCCGCTGGACCTGCAGGCCGAGCGCCATGCCGCCACCGACCGGGTGTCGGTGGCCTATCGCCGCATGCTGGCGCGCCGCGGTGTGCGCTTCGGCGTGATCTGATCAGCGCGACCTGATGCAGCGCAAGCCCCAGGCCGGCAGGGCGGGAAAACGCTCTGTCGCGCCCTGGGCGCTGTGGTAAAAAACTTCAAACTCTCCGGAAGGCCCCCATGTTCAAGATTCCCCACATCGCACCGGCACGCCTGCCCGAGCTGCTGCGCCGCATGCCCAAGGCCGAGCTGCACATCCACATCGAGGGCTCGCTCGAGCCCGAGCTGATCTTTGCCCTGGCCCAGCGCAATGGGGTGAGCCTGCCCTACGCCGATGTGGAGAGCCTGCGCCGGGCCTATGCCTTCACCAACCTGCAGAGCTTTCTCGACATCTACTACGCCGGCGCCAGCGTGCTGCTGCACGAGCAGGATTTCTACGACATGGCCTGGGCCTACCTGCAGCGGGCCGCGGCCGACCACGTGGTGCATGCCGAGCTGTTCTTCGACCCGCAGACCCACACCGCCCGCGGCGTGCCCATGGCCACCGTGATCCAGGGTCTGCACCGGGCCTGCACCGACGCGGCCACCCAGCTGGGGGTGGATGCCTCGCTGATCCTGTGCTTTCTACGCCACCTCAGCGAGGAAGACGCCCTGGCCACGCTGGAGCAGGCCTTGCCCTGGCGTGAGCACTTCATCGGCGTGGGCCTGGACTCGAGCGAGCTGGGCCACCCGCCCGAAAAGTTTGCCCGCGTGTTTGCGCGCTGCCGCGAGTTGGGCCTGCGCCTGGTGGCCCACGCCGGCGAAGAAGGCCCGCCGGCCTACATCTGGAGCGCCCTCGACGTGCTGAAGGTCGAGCGCATCGACCACGGCGTGCAGGCCCTGAAAGACCCGGCCCTGATGCAGCGCCTGGCCCAGGACCGCATCCCGCTGACCGTGTGCCCCTTCTCCAACGTCAAGCTGTGCGTGTTCCCCGACCTGGCCAGCTCGAACCTGCGCCAGCTGCTCGATGCGGGCCTGGTGGCCACCGTCAATTCGGACGACCCGGCCTACTTTGGCGGCTACCTGAACGACAACTTCGTGCAGACCTTTGCCGCCACCGGGCTGGACGCCTACCACGCCTACACGCTGGCGCGCAACAGCTTCGAGGCCAGCTTTGTCACCGAGGCCCAGCGCCACCAGTGGGAGCACGAGCTCAAAGAGGTGTTCCTGAGCTTTTCCGAGAACGATTACTGACACTGGCCCCAGGCCCCAGCAACAAGGGGCCGGCCAAGGCCGCACAGGCACTGGCCGCCAGCCACACCGCGGGCCAGCCCTGCCACTGCAGCAAGCCGGGCAGCACGCTGGGGGTCACGAAGCACACCACAAACACCCAGGTGTTGGCCAGGCCCAGGGCGGTGCCGGATTGCCGGGCCCCGGCCAGGGTGGCCAGCTCGGCGTAGGCCACGCCGTGCCAGGCCGACACCACGAGGCCGGCCAGCACCAGCCAGGCGGCCAGCAGCGCTTGGAGTGAGTGGGGCGACAGCCCCCAGCCCGCGGCCGGCGATGCCGGTTGAAGGGCACTCAGCGCTGCCAGGCCCAGGAACACCGCGATCACCGCAGCGACGCAGGCACGCAGGTAGGCTGGGCGGTTGCCGTGGCGATCGGTCCAGCGGCCGCTCCACACCCGCAAGCCCATGGCGCCCACCTGCACCAGCGCCATGGCCCCGGTGCAGGCTGGCAGGCTGAGACCGCCGAAGTCGTGCAAAAAGACGGTACCGAACGAGATTACGGCGAATTGCGGCGCGCACAGCAGGCCGATGCCGCTGGCCAGGCGCCACACCCGGCGGTCGCGCAGGGCGCGTGGGGCCGGGGCCAGCGGGCCGGCACCCGGGGCGGGGGCGTCATGGGCGGGCTCGTGCACCCAGGCCGCACACAGCAGGGCCGCTGCGCCACACAGGCTGGCCAGCACCCCGAACAGGCAGGCAAAGCCCCCCTGCCAGGCCAGCCAGGGCAGCAGCAAGGCCCCCACGCCGCCGCCCAGGGGCACGGCGGTCTGGCGGATGCTCATGGCCAGGCCGCGCTCGGAGGCCGGAAACCAGCCCATCACGGCCCGGCCGCTGGCGCCATTGACGCTGCCCCCCAACAGGCCCACCCCCAGCAAGCCGGCGCCCAGCACCCACAAAGGGGCGCCCGGCGCGGCCCACCCGGCCAGGGCGAGCAGGGCCAGTGCGGTGCCGCCCAGGCCCGCCAGCAGCACGGGGCGGTCGCCCAATCGGTCGGTCAGCAGGCCCCAGGGCAGTTCGCTCAGTGCGATGCCCAGGCCCATCAGGCCCAGCATCAGCCCCAGCTGGGCGTTGTCGAGCTGGTAGGCCTGGCGCAGCAGCACGGCCGTCATGGGCAGGCCACTGAAGGCCACAGAAAAAGCCGCATTGGCCGCCACCCCGGCGGCAAGCACTTTCCATCGGTGAATGGGCGGGTGGGAGACCTGGGGCAAGGGAAGGGGATATGACATGGCCCGCAGTGTGGGCTGGCACAATGATTTTGAAAATCAGAAAATTCAGCATCAATTGTTTTGAAAAATGGGACGATTCAATGCCGCAAGCCTTGTTTGACCTGGACGTTCTGCGCACTTTCGTGACCGGTGTGCGCCTGGGCAGCTATGCCAAGGCCGCCGACCGGCTCGGCCGCTCCACCTCCGCCGTGAGCGCGCAGCTCAAGAAGCTGGAAGCCCAGGCCGAGGCGGTGCTGTTCCGCAAGGCCGGCCGGGGCCTGGCCCTGACCGAGGCCGGCGAGACCCTGCTGGCCTATGCCCAGCGCCTGATCGACCTGAATGACGAGGCCAGTGCGGCCTTGCGGGGACTGCACCTGCAGGGCCGGGTGCGCCTGGGCTTGCAAGAGGAGTTCGGTGAGGTGCTGCTGCCCCAGGTGTTGGGGCGCTTTGCCCGGGCCCACCCGCAGGTGCGCATTGAGGCCAGCATGATGCGGTGCGCCGGCTTGCGCGAGCGGCTGAGCCAGGGCCAACTGGACCTGGCCTTGGTGTGGGAGACGGGCGATCAGCCCCTGTTGCCGGGCGCCGAGCGCTGGCTGGAGACGCCGCTGCATTGGATCGGGCCGGCCGTGGCCCATGGCAGCGACCGGCCCGCCTGGTGGGGCGCCGATGCGGTCGGCTGGCGCAGCGATGAACCCCTGCCCCTGGTGCTGCTGGACGAGCCCTGCCCGGTGCGGCGCATGGCCATGGCGGCCCTGGACGCCCAGGGCACCGCCTGGCGCCATGCCTTCACCAGTGCCAGCCTGGCGGCCCTGTGGGCGGCCAGCTCGGCGGGCCTGGGGCTGACGGTGCGCACGGCGCTGGGTTGCCCGCCCGGGGTGCAAAGGCTGGAGGCCGCGGCCTGCGGCCTGCCGGCCCTGCCCACCATCAGCCTGGTGCTTTACCGGGGCGAGACCCAGGTTCCGCCGGTGGTGGAGCAGCTGGCGCGGCTGCTGCGAGAGGCCCTGCCGCTGGTCTAGCGGATGCGGCGCTGGGTGCGCCAGTTCCAGGCCGCCCCCAAGGCCAGCAGCACGCTGGTGCCCAGGAACACCCAGCGCATGCCCAGGTGGCCGCCGATCAGCCCGCCCAGCATGGGGCCGGTGACCTGCCCTGTGTACTGGGCCGAGGTGGAGTAGCCCAGCATCTGGCCGGCCGTGCCTTCGGGCACGTTGTGCCGGATCACCGCCGCAATGCAGGGCAGCAGGCCGCCCAGCGACAGGCCCATGAGAAAGCGCAGGCCCACCAGTTGCCAGGTGGCCGTGACGAAGGCCTGGGGCAGCAGCAGCAGGGCCGCCACCACCAGGCAGGCGATGATCACGTTCCAGTGGCCCACCCGGTCGGCCAGGCGCCCCAGGCGCGAGGCCGACACGATGCTGCCCAGCGCGGCGGCTGACATCACCAGGCCCGCGTGCAGGGTGACCTGGGCCGGGTCGGGCACCAGGGTGGCCACGTAGACGGTGATGATGGGCTCGATCGACATGTTGGCCAGCATCAGCAGCATGCCGGTGAACAGCATGGCCAGCAGCGGGCGCCGGTCGGGAATGGCCTGCCAGCGGCTGGGGGCCCCGGCGGCGGGGCGGGGCGCGGGGCGCACGTCTTCACGGATCAGGGTGCAGGTGGCGATGAAGGCCACAAAGATCACGGCGCCGGCGGCAAAGAAGGTCCAGCGGATGCCGATCCACTGGGGCAGCACGCCGCCCACCAGCGGGCCGACCAGGCTGCCCGCCATCACGGCGGACGACAGCGTGCCCAGCGCCCAGCCCGACTGGGCCTTGGGCGTCTGGGTGGCCACCATCACGGTCGAGCCCGAGGCATAACCGCCCAGAAAGCCCGCCAGCAGGCGCAGCAGCACCAGTTGCCAGACATTGCTGGCCAGGCCGATCAGGGCCATGGCCACGGCCATGCCCAGGCTGGCGCGGATCAGCATCAGCTTGCGGCCATAGCGGTCGGCCAGCCGGCCCCACAGCGGTGCCACCAGGGCGGCCGACAGAAAGGAGGCGGCATACGCCGCCCCCGACCATTGCACGATGGCGGCCGGGTCGTGCACGCCCAGTTGCTCCACGTACAGCGGCAAAAAGGGCAGCAACAGGGTCATGGCCACGATGGTGGTGAAGGAGCCGAACATGCAGACCCAGAGGTTGCGTTTCCAATGGGCTGAACCGGTGGGTGCCGGTGAGGGTGGGGTGTTCATGCAGGCATTGTTCATGGCGCTGCCGGCCCTGTCTCTTGCCGCTTTGCGGGCCCTGCCATCGCGATCGGGGCGGGGCTTAAAATCACGACCCCCAGCGGGTGCCCCGGCCGCTGGGGCTTTTGCATTCCGGGGCCATGTCGAGGAACACCATGTACAAAAACCTCGCCGCCAGGGGCCGCAGCGCCCTCATGGCCGCCTGTTTTTTCACCCCCCTGGTCACTCACCAAGCCGCTCTTGCGGCCCCCGCCACGCCCCCCGTCAAGGCGGCCTTTGTCTATGTGGCCCCCATCACCGAGGCCGGCTGGGTGCGCCAGCACGAGCAGGGGCGCCTGGCGGTCGAGGCCGCGCTGGGCGACCGGGTGAAGACCACCTATGTGCAGGACGTGCCCGAGGGGGCCGACGCCGAGCGCGTGATCCGCGACCTGGCCCAGCAGGGCCACCAGATCATCTTCACCCCCAGCTTCGGCTACACGGAGCCCACGCTCAAGGTGGCGCGGGAGTTTCCGCAGGTGAAGTTCGAGTCCATCACCGGCTACAAGACGGCGGCCAATGTGGCGGTGGCCAATGCCCGCTACTACGAGGGGCGCTACCTGGCGGGCATCGCGGCCGGCCGCATGAGCAAAAGCCATGTGGCGGGCTATGTGGCGGGCTTTCCCATCCCCGAGGTGCTGCAAGGGCTGAATGCCTTCATGCTGGGCATGCGCTCGGTCGATCCGCAGGCCAGCGTGAAGGTGGTGTGGCTCAACGCCTGGTTCGACCCACCGCGCGAGCGCGATGCCGCCATGACGCTGATGAACCAGGGCGCCGACGTGCTGGCCTTCCACACCGGCTCGTCGGCCGTGATGGCGGCGGCGCAGGAGCGTGGCAAGCTGGCCGTGGCCTACCACTCGGACATGCGCAAGGTGGCGCCACAGGCGCAGATCCTGGCCGTGACCCACGAGTGGGGCGCTTACTACACGGCCCGCGTGAAGGCGGTGGCTGAGGGCAACTGGAAGCCCACGGCCCTGTGGGGCGGCGTGCGCGAGGGCATGATCCGGGTCGGCGACTTCGGGCCCCAGGTGCCCCAAGCGGTGCAAAACGAGGTGCTGGCGCGGCAGAAGGACATGGCGGCCGGCCGCCTGCAGCCCTTCAAGGCCGGCGCCCAGCCGGTGCGCGACAACCAGGGCCACACCGTGATCGAGCCCGGCCAGGCCCTGAGCGACGAGCAGATCCTGAACCTGAACTGGCTGGTCGAGGGTGTGCAGGGCAGCCTGCGCTGAGCGTCACGCCACGATTCAGAGTTCAGAGTTCGCCCAGGGGCACCAGCGGCCCCAGCAGCCACAGTTTGAAGCGCAGCCAGGGGCTGGTCTCGGGCTCTTCGGAGTGCACCGTCTCCTGGCCCTCGCCATTGCGTTCTATCCATTCGATGCCCTGGCCATCGGCGGCCAGCCGCAGCTGGTAGACGCTGGCCAGGTCGCCCATGGCCTCCAACTGGGCGGCCATCTCGGGGCTGTCGATGATCAGGCCCAGTTCGGTGTTCAGCCGCACCGAGCGCGGGTCGAGGTTCATCGAGCCGAGGAACACCTGGCGGTGGTCGAGGATGGCGCTCTTCATGTGCAGGGCGCTCAGGCTCTTGCCGATCACGCCCAGGCGTCGGCGCTTGGCGCTCAGGCTGGGGCTGATCTCGAAGATCTCGACCCCCATCTTGAGCAGCGCCCGGCGTTGGCGCGAGTAGCCCACATGCACCCAGGGCTCATCGGTGGCGGCCAGCGCGTTGGTCACCAATTGCAGGCGCACCCCGTGCTGGCGTGCTTCGGCCAGCGATTGCAGGGCCTTGTCGTCCGGCACGAAGTAGGGCGAGGTCATCCTGAGCAGCTCCCGGCTGGTGGTGAACCACTGGTAGGTGCCCTCAAACACCGTGCCGGTGATGGAGTGCTCGTGTTCGTTCACGCCTTCGGTCTTGCTCAGCGGGTCGACCAGCACGCGGGCCTGGGCCGGCAGCAGTGGCCCCAGCCGGCCCTCGGCCAACTCGTAGGGCAGGTTGAGCATGCGCACCAGGGCGGGCGACAGGCGATCAAAAGGCAGGTCCAGCCCCGAGCCCTGGACCTGCCCATCGTCCGGTATCCGCCCGGTGTCGGTGGGCGGGTGGGTGCTGGCGCTCAGGCGCTCGAACTGGCCGCGGCGCTGTTCAGGGCTCAGCGGGCTGAAGGCGATCTGGCCCACCGGGTAGACGTGTTCGCTGTTCCAGTACAGGTCGAAGGCGCGCGAGAGTTCACGCACCGCCGGGCCGGCCACAAAGGTGTCCATGTCGATGAAGTTGCTGCCCTCGGCATTGACCATGTACTCGTCGGCGATGTTGCGCCCGCCCGCCACCGCCGCCACGTTGTCGGCCACGAACAGCTTGTTGTGCATGCGCCGGTCCACCCGGCCGATGTCCAGCCCCGAGCTGATGAAGCGCGTCAGCAGGTGCCCGCGTCCGCCGGGGAAGGGGTTGAACAGCCTCAGCTCCACGTTGGGGTGGGCCGCCAGGCCCAACAGCAAGTCATCCGAGCCGGCCGTGTGCAGGTCGTCCACCAGCACGCGCACGCGCACCCCGCGGGCCGCCGCGTCACGCAGCGCGCGCATCAGGGTGCGGCCCGTGTGGTCGGACTGCAGCAGGTAGTACTGCACATCGAGGCTGCGTGTGGCCAGCCGGCACAGGGCCAGCCGGGTGGCGAAGGAGTTCGGCCCGTAGGGCTGCAGCAGAAAGCCCGAGCGGCCGTCGGCAGGCAGCTGTGGCTGGGTGATGCGAGCCAGCGGCGTGTCCTCGAACCCGGCGATGGCGTGGGTCGGGGCCACCGGCGGCGGCTTGGGCAGGCTGGAGCAGGCGGACAGCGCTGCCAGCATCAGCAGCAGGCTCAGGGCCCGCAGCATGCGCGGCAACCCGTGGGTGCAAGGTCGGATGGGCATGGTGAACGCGATTGTGGGCCCTGAGTCGGGCCGCCTCAAGCGCCGTCCTGGCGACCCGGCAGGGCCAGCGGCAAGGCTGTGCTGCTCTTGATCTGCTCCATCGAAAACGCCGAGGAGACCCCGCTGAGCTCTCCCACCCGGATCAGCTTTTTGTAGAAGGCGTCATAGCCCTCGATGCTGGTGGTGACCACCTTCAGCAGGTAGTCGACATCGCCACTCATGCGGTGGAACTCCTGCACCTCGGGCAGGGCGGTCACGGCGGCAGCAAACTGCGCCAGCCAGCGTTCGTCGTGTCGGGCGATGCGCAGGCTGACGAAGACCGTGATCGGCAGGCCCACCTTCTTGCGGTTGACGATGGCCACGCGCCGCTCCAGGTAGCCCTCGTCCTCCAGCCGTTTGACGCGCTTCCAGCACGGCGTGGACGACAGACCCACCCGCTCCCCGAGCTGGGCGATGGACAGGCTGCCATCGTGTTGCAGGGCGTCCAGCAGTTGCAGATCGATGCGGTCCAGTGGGTTCATGTTTTGATTAGGCTTGAAATTGGGAAAATTTTCTCTCAACAAGCGCTGAATGGGGGATTTTTGGAATGTTTTTCAAGTCCTGGCTCCCTAGACTTTGGGGCTTGCCTGGCCGCCGGCCAGTGCTTGAACACCCTGACGAACCGCCATGAACCTGGACCTGCCCGCCGAGCTCTACCTCGATTTCAACGCCACCAGTGCCGTGCTGCCCGAGGCCGCGGCCGCGGCCCAGGCCGCCATGCTCAGCGCCTATGGCAACCCCAGCAGCACCCACGCGCTGGGCTTGAGGGCGCAGGCCCTGCTCAGCCAGACCCGGCAACGGGCGCGCGAGGTGCTGGGGGCGAGCACGGGCCAGTTGCTGTTCACCAGCGGCGCCACCGAGGGCATCCAGACCGCGGTGCTGTCGGCCCTGTGCGGTCTGCGTGAACGCCGCCGTCAGGGCCTGCCGGCGGGGCGGGTGCTGCTGTACGGCGCCACCGAACACAAGGCCGTGCCCGAGGCCCTGGCGCACTGGAACCAGGTGCTGGGCCTGGGCTATGAAGTGCGCGCCCTGCCCGTGGATGCGCGGGGCCGGCACGATCTGGCCGCCTTGCGCGCCGCCTTGCCCCAGGTGGGGCTGCTGTGCACCATGGCGGCCAACAACGAGACGGGCGTGGTGAGCGATCTGGCCGGCATCGAGGCCCTGTTGCGCGAACTCGACAGCCCTGTGCTCTGGCTGGTGGACGGGGTGCAGGCCCTGGGCAAGCTCAGCCTGACCCTGAGTGCCAGCCGCATCGACTACGCCCCGTTTTCCGGCCACAAGCTGCATGCCCCCAAGGGCGTGGGTCTGCTGTACGTGCGTGAAGGCAGCCCCTTCACCCCCCTGATCGCCGGGGGCGGCCAGGAGGGTGGCGCCCGGTCGGGCACCGAGAACATGCCCGGCATCGCCGCCCTGGGTGCCGTGTTGGCGGCCTTGCAGCGCGGCGACACCTTCTGCCCGCCGGCGCGGCTGCAGGCCTTTCGCCAGCGCCTGTGCGAGGCCCTGGAGGCGGCCTTCCCCGGGGTGGTGTTCAACGCCGCGCTGGAAGACAGCCTGCCCACCACGCTCAATTTCTCCTGGCCCGGCGTGCCTGCGCAGCGCCTGATGAGCGCCCTGGAGGCAGCCGGCCTGATGGTGAGTGCCGGCAGTGCCTGCTCGGCGGCCCAGGCCAAGCCCAGCGCCGTGCTGGCGGCGATGGGGTGGCCCGAGTCGCGCAGCACGGCCTCGGTGCGTCTGTCGCTGGGCCTGCTGGTGGACGAGGCCTTTGTGGATCAGGTTTGTGAGCGCCTGCTCGCCTGTGGGGCTGCTCTGAGAACGGCTCACGGGGAGGTGTCTGCGGCGGCGGAGCCTGCTCTGACAGACCTCACCGAGGCCCCGGGAATCACGCCCGAAGCGCTGGCAGACTGGCTGGCCCGTCACCCCCAGGCCCGCCTGGTGGACGTGCGCGAGCCCCACGAGCACCTGGCCAGTGGTCTGACGCGCCTGGTCGGCCGCCCGGTGCAATCGGTGCCCCTGGCCGAGCTGGCACAGGCGCTGCCGGCTTGGCTGGGTGAGCCGCAACCCTTGCTCTTCTTTTGCCGCAGCGGGGCGCGCAGCCAGCGCGCGGCGGCGCAGGCGCTGGCCGGCGGTCACGCCGAGGTGGGTCAACTGGTGGGCGGGCTGGTGGCTTTGGCCGGAGCCTCCGCCCTGGCGCAAGCCCGTGCAAGCGGCATGCCGTTGTCGCAATAGCGGTTATGGCGGCTGGCATATCGGGGCTGGGGTGAGGGCAGGTATGCTGCGGCCCCATGAAAGCACACCGCGCCGCCATCCTCCGATTTGCCGATGACCGTTCTGCCGTTTATGAAGAAGATGGCCTGCTGGTGATCGGACCCGACGCCCAGGGCCAGCCGGTGGTGCGGGCCGTGGGCCCGTACCGCGAGCTGATCGACCGCTACCCGGGCGTGGTGGTGACGCACCACCCGGGCCGCATCCTGGCGCCGGGTTTTGTCGATCTGCACATCCACTGCCCGCAGACCGATGTGATCGGCTCGCCCGCCGAAGGCCTGCTGCCCTGGCTGGAGAACTACACCTTTCCCCACGAATCACGCTTTCACGATGGCGACTACGCCACCGAGGTGGCGGGTTTCTTCCTGGACGAGCTGCTGCGCCATGGCGTGACCACGGCGCTGGCCTTCGCCACCTCGCACCCGGCGTCGGTCGATGCCTTGTTCGAGCAGGCACGCCAGCGGCAGATGCGCTTCATCACCGGCAAGGTGCTGCAAGACCGTTTCTCGCCGGATGGGGTGCGCGATCAGACCGAGCAAAGCCTGATCGACACCGAAGACCTGATCCGCCGCTGGCATGGGGTGGACCGGCTGGGCTACGCCATCACGCCGCGCTTTGCCCCGACCAGCACCCCCGCCCAGCTGCGCGGCGCCGGCGAGCTGGCGGCCCGCTACCCGGAGGTGTGGGTGCAGTCGCACGTGGCCGAGAACAAGGCCGAGATCGCCTGGGCGCGTGAGCTGTTCCCCGAGTCGCGCAGCTACCTGGGCACCTACGCCGACTTCGGGCTGATGCGCGAGCGCGCCATCTACGCCCATTGCATCCACTTCGATGACGACGACCGGGCCCTGATGCGTGAAACCGGGGCCGCCGCCGCCGTCAGCCCCACCAGCAACCTGTTTCTGGGCAGTGGTTTCTTCGACTACGAAGGCGCCGACCGGGTGGGCTACCGCTACGGCCTGGCCAGCGATGTGGGCGGCGGGACCTCGTTCAGCCCCTTCCACACCATGCTGGCCGCCTATTACGTGGGCCGCGAGGGGCAGACCAAGCCCGGGCTGTCGCTGAGCCCGCAGCAGCTGTGGTGGCAGCACACGGCCGGTGCGGCCCAGGCGCTGGGCTTGGGCGGCGTGGCGGGTGCTCCCGGTGCGCCCAGCATCGGCAATCTGCAGCCCGGCAGCGAAGCCGACTTCGTGTTGTTGAACCCCCAGGCCACGCCCCTGCTGGCGCGCAAGACGGCCCAGGCGCGCAACCTGGACGAGCTGTTGTTCGCCTTGATCGTGCTGGGTGACGACCGCCTCATCGAGCAGACCTTTGTGGCCGGCCAGGCCGCTGTCATCCCCACTTGAGCACTGGCGGGCTGCCCTACAATGGGCCGCCCAACGCCCGGCCTGCGCCAGGGCGGGCAACGGAGCATTCCCATGAGCATCAAGAGCGATAAATGGATTCGGCGCATGGCCGAGCAGCACGGCATGATCGACCCCTTCGAGCCGGGGCAGATCCGTGAGCAGGAGGGTCGCAAGATCATCAGCTACGGCACCAGCAGCTACGGCTACGACATCCGCTGCGCACCTGAATTCAAGGTGTTCACCAACATCCACAGCACCGTGGTCGATCCGAAGAATTTCGATGAAAAGAGCTTTGTCGATTTCGAGGGCGACTCCTGCATCATCCCGCCCAACAGCTTCGCCCTGGCCCGCACGGTCGAGTACTTCCGCATCCCGCGCAATGTGCTGACCATCTGCCTGGGCAAGAGCACCTATGCCCGCTGCGGCATCATCGTCAACGTGACGCCGTTCGAGCCCGAATGGGAGGGCTATGTGACGCTGGAGTTCTCCAACACCACCCCGCTGCCGGCCCGCATCTACGCCGGCGAAGGTTGCGCCCAGGTGCTGTTCTTCGAGAGCGACGAGGTCTGCGAGGTCAGCTACAAGGACCGCGGCGGCAAGTACCAGGGTCAGCATGGCGTGACCCTGCCGCGCGCTTGAGCACCCCCGCTCCGTCGCCGGTGCAGACCACCGGCTACACGCTGGAGTCCGCAGGCGCGCCCGAACTCTCCCGGCCTCGGCCCGAGCGCCTGGAGGTGGGCAACCCTTTGCGCGAAACCTGGACGGCCGTGACCGCCCCGGTGGGCCAGGCCACTGCCTTGAGCAGCGGGCTCTGGCGTTGTGAGCCGGGCCGCTGGCGCATCGAGTTCGGTCCCGCCCAGCAAGAGGTCTTCACCGTGCTGTCGGGCCGCTGCCGCGTGCATGACCAGAACGGCGCTTGGCGCGAAGCCGGCCCTGGCGACAGCCTGCACATCCCCGCGGGTTTCAGGGGCGCTTTCGAGGTGTTGGAAACCGTCATCAAGGCCTGGGTGATCCTCGACTGATTTTGGAGCCGGACTCTGGACCGGTGCGGCTGGTTTTTGAACGGTACTTGTGCTGGTGTCAGCGGCGTTTGTGTCATCTGCTGGACATTTCGCACGGGGGGATGGGCTTCCGTCCTACAGCCCTGAAATATCTGCTTACCTACGATTTCCTGTCACCCAACAGGAGCTCTGTGTCATGAAAATCTCTTCCAGTCGAACGATCCGCTGGACGCAATGGCTGGACTTTCCCATGCTGATTGCCTTGGGCGGCGTGCTGGCCGTCCTGGTCATGATCGAAGTCCTGAGCCGCGGCGGTTTGCTCTACAGCGCCAGCCCCCAAGAAGACGATGCCTTTGCCCCTGCGCCTGCCGCCTGGGTGCAGCAGCGCGAACTGTCGGCCATGTGTGGCACCGTACCAGGGCGACCCCTGCATCCGGCCTGCGACATCCCAAGCACCCAGCGTCGCAATCCCTGAGCCCGGTTCCTCACCCCAGCCTGCGACAGCGCGACGCGCGTCCCTCTGGCAGGCTCAAGCCGTGCCATTTTTCACGCTGCCCGGTCCCTTTTGTGCGCAGCTCCCAGGTAGCATCCGCGCTGACCGCCGTTGATCGGCTTGGGAGCGCCACATGAAATGGGAAGACCAGAGAAGTTCCAGCAACGTTGAAGACCGCCGAGACCAGCCCGCTGCAGGCGGCGGTGGTTTTTCGTTGGGAGGAGGGCGCCTGGGCCTGGGCACCGTGCTGGTGGTGCTGGCCGTGGGCTGGTTCATGGGTATCAACCCGCTCACCTTGCTGGGGCTGCTCGAAGGCGGTGGTGGCCCTGCACCGGCCGCGCCGGTGAGCAGCCACGCTCCCCCCGCAGAAGATCGCCTGGCCCGTTTCGTCTCGGTGGTGCTGGCCGATACCGAGGATGTCTGGAAAGACATCTTCCAGCGCTCCGGTGGCCAGTACCGCGAGCCTCGTCTGGTGCTGTTTCGGGGCAGTACCCCCACCTCCTGTGGCCAAGGGCAGTCGGCCATGGGCCCGTTTTATTGTGCGGCGGATCAGAAGGTCTATATCGACCTTGATTTCTATGAAGTGTTGCGCACCCGCCTTGGCTCGCCGGGTGATTTTGCCCAGGCCTATGTGATCGCCCACGAGGTGGGGCACCATGTGCAGCATTTGCTGGGCATCAGCCAAAAGCTGGACGAGGCGCGCGGCCGGGTCAGCCAAGAGCGCTACAACGCGCTGAGTGTGCGGCTGGAACTTCAGGCCGATTGTCTGGCCGGTGTCTGGGCCCAGCATGCCGATCAGAGCCGACACATCCTGGAGAGCGGCGACATCGAGTCGGCGATGAATGCGGCGGCTCACATCGGGGACGATGCCTTGCAAAAAGCGGCAGGGCGTGCGGTGGTGCCAGAGAGCTTCACGCACGGCAGCAGCGCTCAGCGCCAGCGCTGGTTTGCCACCGGGTTGCGTGAGGGCACGGTTCGCGCTTGCGACACTTTCAACACCCGAAATCTCTGAGTCATCGGCCTGCAGGCCTTGCCATGCTTGAACACGCAGCTATCAATTTCGTGGCGTTCAAGGTGGTGAATCCGCTTTTTGTGGCCGCCAAAATACGCCGCATTACCGGGTTTTCCCCGCCGGTGCGACAATACAAGGCTTCATGACGACATCATTCTCACATTTATCGCTCGCTGAGCCCCTGGCTCGCGCCGTGGCCGAGATGGGCTACGAGTCCATGACCCCCATCCAGGCCCAGGCCATTCCGGTGGTGCTCACGGGCAAAGACGTGATGGGGGCCGCACAGACCGGCACCGGCAAGACGGCTGCGTTTTCGCTGCCCTTGCTGCAGCGACTGCTCAAGCACGAAAACAGCTCGACGTCGCCAGCCCGCCACCCCGTGCGAGCCCTGGTGCTGCTGCCCACACGCGAACTCGCGGACCAGGTGGCGCAACAGGTCAAGCTCTATGCCAAGTACACCCAGTTGCGCAGCGCCGTGGTGTTTGGTGGCATGGACATGAAGCCCCAGACGGCAGAACTCAAGCGCGGCGTCGAGGTGCTGGTGGCCACGCCGGGGCGTCTGCTCGATCACATCGAGGCCAAGAATGCGGTGCTGAACCAGGTTGAGTACGTGGTGCTCGACGAGGCAGACCGCATGCTCGACATCGGCTTCCTGCCCGATCTGCAGCGCATTCTGAGCTACCTGCCCAAGCAGCGCACCACCTTGCTGTTCTCGGCCACGTTCTCGCCTGAGATCAAGCGTCTGGCCGGCAGCTACCTGCAAGACCCGATCACCATCGAAGTGGCCCGCTCGAACGCCACGGCGTCCACCGTGGAGCAGCACTTCTACGGTGTGAACGATGACGACAAGCGCCGTGCCCTGCACCAGGTGCTGCGTCGGCAAGGCATCAAGCAGGCCTTTGTGTTTGTGAACAGCAAGCTGGGCTGTGCCCGGCTGGCGCGCTCGCTGGACCGCGATGGCCTCAAGACGGCCGCATTGCACGGCGACAAGAGCCAGGACGAGCGCCTGAAGGCGCTTGACGCCTTCAAGAAGGGCGAAGTCGACCTGCTGGTGTGCACCGACGTGGCGGCCCGCGGGCTGGACATCAAGGATGTGCCGGCGGTGTTCAACATGGACATCCCTTTCAACGCCGAAGACTATGTGCACCGCATCGGCCGGACGGGCCGCGCGGGCGCATCGGGCCTGGCAGTGAGCTTTGTGGGTGGCAACAACGATGCCCGCCTGGTGGCCGACATCGAGAAGCTGATCAAGAAGAAGATCGAAGTCGAAGCCCTGGAATACGACGAAGACCGTCCTCGCGAGCGCATCAACGAAGGCCGCCGCATGTACCAGCAGGGCGAAGGCCGTCCGGCACCGCGCGAACGTGAACGCGAGCGCACCGAGGCGACGGCGGAGGGCTATGGCCGTGAGCGCCGCTCCTACCGCACCCATTCGGCGCCCCGGGATCCCTTCTTTGATCAGCCCTACCAGGCCCCGGCCGTGGATGCCGCCCCCGCTTGGGAGGCTGCGGCCAAGGCGCCGGCCCGTGCGATTTCCTCGAACATCAAGCCCAAGCGCAAGGTCGCTGCGCTGTTCAAGGCAGCGGATCCGGTCGTTTCCTGACCGTCCTCCCCGGGTGACCTGCCTTTGGCAAGGCCGAAGCCCGGCGAGGTACCGTCAGCGCCCAGGCTTCTGGGCGGGCGGGCATTTCACCTGGATCAATTCTCGCTCGGCAAGGTTTTGACCCAGGCGTACCGCGCTCAGGCAGCCGCCCCAGACACAACCTGTGTCCAGCGAAAGCAGGTTGGGGCGATTCTGCCAACCCAGCGTCGACCAGTGGCCAAACGCCACCAGCGTGTCGGCGGTGGCCCGCCCCGGTACATCGAACCAAGGCAGATAGCCTGGTGGCCCGCCATCGGCACTCTCCGTGCTGGCGAATTCCATTTCTCCCTGAGGCGTGCAAAAACGCAGCCGCGTGAGGGCGTTGACGATGACGCGCAGGCGGTCGTGCCCACGCAGGCCATTGCGCCATCCCAAGGGCAGGTTGCCGTACATATTGCGCAGGAAATCGAGCCAGTCGGGGCCGCTCAGCACATCCTGCACCTCTTGGGCCAAAGCCATGACCTGGCTGGATGTCCAACTGGGCAGCACGCCAGCGTGGAACATCAACACGCCGTTCTCATGGCGGGCCAGGGGCTGGCGCCTCACCCAGTCGATCAAGGTGTCCCGGTCTTCGGCCTGCAGGATGCCCTGCAGGGTGTCCTTGCGTCCGGGGGGGCGCAGACCTTCGGCCGCGGCCAGCAGGTGCAAGTCGTGGTTGCCCAGCAGGCAGCGGGCCGCATCCTCCAGTTTCATCAGGCGCCGCAGCACCCCGGCGGAGTCGGGGCCCCGGTTGACCAGGTCGCCCAGCAGGTAAATCGTGTCACGGCTGGGTGAGAAACCCAGTGTGTCCAGCAGCCGGCCCAGGGCATCGTTGCAGCCCTGGACATCACCAATCAAGTACATTGCCATGGTGTTGATTCTCTACTCCCCTGCATGGATTTCCTGCTGATTGCCCTGCTGACCCTGCTCAATGCAGTGTTTGCCATGTCCGAGATGTCGCTGGCATCGAGTCGCAAAGCCCGTTTGACCGCCATGGCCGAAGCGGGCGACAAGGGCGCGGCCACGGCACTGGCCTTGCTCGACAACCCCACCCAATTCCTGTCCTCGGTCCAGGTCGGTATCACCTCGATCGGCATGCTCAACGGCATTTTGGGTGAGGCCGCATTCAGCGATCGTCTGGCCCATTGGCTGGTGAGCTGGAACATGCCCGAAGGCGTGGCTGGCGTCACGGCGACGGCGGTGGTGGTGACGGCCATCACCTTCATCACCATTGTGTTCGGTGAGTTGGTGCCCAAGCGCATCGGGCAGCTGTACCCTGAGACGGTGGCTCGCTGGATCTCGCGTCCCATGTCCTGGGTGGCGGTCGGGGCCAAGCCTTTTGTGCGTTTGCTCTCTCTCAGCACCCATGCTGTCTTGCGTCTGCTGCGGGTCGATGATTCGGGGGGGCGTTCGGTGACCGAAGAGGAAATCGTGGCCAGCCTCGAGGAAGGGCTGGACGCCGGGGTGATCGAAGAGCATGAGCACCAGATGGTGCAGAACGTGTTTCGCCTGGACGACCGGCCGCTGACGTCGATGATGCTGCCCCGGGCTGAGATTGATTGGCTTGAGGCTCAAGATTCTGCGGCGCAGTGCCTGCAACGGATTCGCGCTGCCGGCGCGCTCAACAGTCATTCCTGGTACCCGGTCTGCCGAGGCTCGCTCGATGATGTGGTGGGGCTGATCAGTGTCGCTTCGCTGCTGGAGTTGGGGCCCGACCATGCCGGGCCCATTGAGGCCCATGCCTTGCCGGCTGCATTTCTGCCAGAAACCCTCAGTGGCATGGAGTTGCTGGAGCAATTCCGGGCTCGCGCCGCCCGCATGGTGCTGGTGGTGGATGAATATGGTGTGGTGCAGGGCTTGATGACGCCGCACGATGTGCTGGAGGCCATCACCGGTGAATTGCAGCCCCTGGCGCAGGCCGATGCCTGGGCTGTGCAGCGCGAGGGGGGGTCGTGGCTGCTGGATGGGCTGATGCCGGTGGATGAATTGCGGGCGCGCCTGGATATTCGCGAGTTGCCCGAGGAAGAGCGCGGCCGCTACAACACCCTGGCGGGCCTGTTGATGTTTGAATCAGGGCATTTGCCTGCGACGGGCGAGCGCATTGAGTGCGCCGGCTGGATTTTTGAAGTGGTGGATCTTGATGGCCGACGAATTGACAAAGTTCTGGCATGGCCCCTGGGTACCAGTCTCTGAGGGACTTCTCATTTCGCATTTCGCGGTGTTGCCGGAACTTCAATAATCAGGTCAACGTGTCTGGTTGGTGAAGATAATCCTGAAATTGCAGAAGGGTTCAGCCTTGGTCTTTGTGCGGCTTGAATTTATTTCTATAATGGCGTTTTAACACGAATGGGTTGATCAAATCATGAGCACCACGTACAAGGATCTACTGAAGCAACGCGAAGCCCTGGAGCAGCAAATTCAAGAAGCCCGCAAGCGTGAAACCGCCGATGCGGTGGCGCAAGTGCGTACCTTGGTCGCTGATTTTGGTCTGACGGCCGAAGATATTTTCCAGGCACCGCGTGCCCGTAGCAGTTCTGCAGCCAAGGGTGGCAAGGTTGCCGCCAAATACCGCAATCCCGCCACAGGCGAAACTTGGACTGGCCGTGGCAAGGCGCCAAAGTGGATTCAGGACCAAGACCGTGCGCAATTTTTGATTGCTGCGTGATCTCCGTCTGATTGATTGAATCCCGTTCTGCGCTGACTGGCGCATGACAACAAAAAGCCCGACCAGAACTCTTTCTGTTCGGGCTTTTTGTTGTCTCCCCGGTCAAGAAGGGTGGTCAGTCGCTCAGTTTGTGCTGTGAACTTGTGTCTAAATGTATTTGCGATGATGCCCTCAGGCCCGACCTGTGGATCTATGAGCTTGATGTTGTGAATTGATATTGTGAAAATCAGGTGTTGCTTATTTTCATTTCCTCAAGGTGCAATCGCATTTAAGCATTGGGATGCTGGCTATCCTCTTGAAATGCGCACAGCCGTGGGGCATGCTTTGACGTTCAGTGCGTGCCTCGGTGCGGATTCTGCAGAACGCCATGCAGCGGCGTGGGTGAAATGAGCTGCAGACGCTGGTGGGTGGGTTGACAAGCCGGTATTTGCCACATGAGAGGGCACCACTGCGTTTGGGGACGAGCAGCGTGCCAGGCGGCCTTGGTTTTCTCAAGGGCAGCTCTCAGCCTGTTTTCAGGCGGGTGACATGCCACTCGCACAAAGAGGCCGTGCAAACTTGCTGGTCACGGCCGCGGAGGCCCATGCCAAGCGATGTGTCGTGGGCCGTATCAGGCTATCCGACCTTGCAGTGGACTGACGAAGACTGTTCCCAGGCAGTCGGCTGTCGGTATTGAGGTATTTAGGCTGCAATGCTCCACATTCTTATTGTCGATCGGTCGTTTTTGCCGGATAAAGGGTGCAACGAAATCGATAGGCTTTCAGCATGAAGGACCAAGACGCCAGTCTTCAGGCGCGCACGATCACGACCCGCCTGGGGATGGTCGCGGGCGTGCTTCTGTCAGTGTTGTTGTTGTCCCCGCCGGTGCGGCTGTTTGATCGGGGCGAGGGTTTGTGGCTGGGCTTGCACCTTATGCTGGAGTTGTCGGCCGTGGTGGTGGCCTCCCTCGTGGTCGCGGTGTCGTGGTATTCACTGGATCGGGTGCAGCGTCGGCAGTCCAATGCCCTGATCTTTGGTTTCACGGTCACGGCGGTCTGTGATCTTTTGCATGCGCTCTCCTATGCCGGGATGCCATCTTTGTTCTCGGCATCGAGTACCTCCAAGGCGATTTACTTCTGGTTGGCGGCCCGAATTTTCGAGACCCTGGCCTTGACCATGCTGGCGATCAACCTTCGTTTGCCGGGCCCGGCCGGACGCTGGTTCGGGGCCGCTGTTGGGGTTTCGCTGGGTTTGTTTGGCTTGTTCACCTGGCCCCCTCTGGGTTTGCCTGCGGTCTACGTGCCGGAATATGGTCTGACGACGTTCAAGGTGTTCGTCGAATACCTGCTGTGCCTGGCCAATCTTGCGATCGCCGTGACTTTCTGGGGCTCAGCGCAGCGCACCGGCCGATCTCGTGGGTATTGGCTGGCGGGGGCCTGCTTTGTGATGGCCCTGGGCGAGGTCGTATTTGCCAGCTACCACGCGCCCGAAGATTCGCTCAACGTGCTGGGGCATGTCTTCAAGGTGCTGGCTGACGGGCTCATCTTCCGGGCCGTGTTTGCCATCAACATCCTCCAGCCCTTTGAGCTGGTGAGGCGGACCGAGGCCTCGTTGCGTGATCGCGAGGCCCAGTTGGCCGCTCTGGCCAGGAATATTCCCAATGGACTGCTTTTTCAGGCCGAACGTGACCAGAATGGGAACAACCGCTTTGTGTATGTGAGTGACGCGGTGCAGCGTGTGGGCGGCATGAACATGGCCGATGTGCTGCGCGACCCGATGCTGCTCTATGGGCGCCTGCTGCCCGAGGATCTGGCGTCGCTTCGCGCAGCCGAGGCCGAATCTGCACGCTTGATGTCCGTGCTGGATGTGGTGGTGCGCATGCCTGTCAGAAATGGCGCCATGCGGTGGCTGCGGGTCTGCTCCGCGCCCAGGCATCTGGAGGATGGACGCGTCATGTGGGATGGGCTGGTGCTGGACATCACCCGTGAAAAGTTGGATGAGCAATTGCAGCGCAGCAATGAAGCCGTTTTGCGCACCATGGTCGACAACATGCCTTTCGAAGCCTGGGTGCGCGACGAGCAGGAGCGCTTGGTGCTCGAGAACCCAGCGCGTGTGGCGCATTTCGGAACGCAACTGGGGCTGACGCCGGCGCAGTGCACCGATCAGGAGGACGAGCAGGAGCGGTGGGCGCGCTACAACGCCCTGGCCTGGCAAGGTGAAGTGATCGAGTACGAGATGGACACCTTGGTGCAGGGGCGCATGCGCTCATTTCTGTGCATCGTGGCGCCCCTCTGGCAGGGCGAGTCGGTGCGCGGGCTGGTTGGGTTCAACATCGATGTCACCCCTCGCAAAGAGGCGGAGCGGCGGGCTCATGAGAAAGATGCGCAATTGGCCAGCATTCTCATGCAGATGCCCGGTGGGGTGTCGCGGCTGGACCGCGACCTCAGATTCCAGTTCGTCAACGAGGCTCATGCTTCCTGGTTTGGCCATTCGGTCGAAGCGATGCGCGGGCAGCCTTTGTCGGCCATCGTCTCACCAGATCGGCTGCAGCGCATGCTGCCCTATGTGCAGCGCACTCTGGCCGGGGAGTTGGTGGTGTTCGAGAACCGTGTGGAACTGCCCTCGGGGCAGGTGCGCTACCGCCACACCACATTGGCCCCGGAGCGGGGGGCGGATGGCGCGATCATCGGCTTCATTGCCTTCGCCATCGACACCACCGAACGCAAGACCATGGAGTTGGCCCTGCAGCAGAATCAGACCCGATTGCGGGCCCTGGTCAATGCGCTGCCTGACATGGTGTTCCTGAAAGACGTCGAAGGTCGTTACCAGTATTGCAACCCGGTCTTCGAGCGGTTTGCAGGGCGTGGCGAGAACGCCATCATTGGTTGCACTGACGAGCAGTTGTTCTCGATGGAGGCCGCCCTGCATTACCGTGCCCGTGACCTGGAATTGCTGAAATTGAAGCAAGCGATGATCTACGAAGAGGACATGGTGTTCTCGGATGGCCACCATGGCTTGTTCGAAACCATCAAGACGCCCATTCGGGACAACGAAGGTCAAATCACGGGCATTCTTGGCGTGGCGCGCGACATCACGGATCGCAAGCGGGCGGAGCGCGAGATTGAGCGCCTGGCTTTCTACGATGCGCTCACCGAACTGCCTAACCGTCGCCTGCTGATCGATCGCCTGCACCAGGCCTGCCTGTCCAGCGAGCGTATGGGGAACCACGGAGCCTTGTTGTTCCTGGATTTGGACAACTTCAAAGACCTCAACGACACCTTGGGCCACGCCAAGGGCGATCAACTGCTGGTGCACGTTGGGCGTCGGCTGGTCAAGTGCGTGCGGCAGTGCGATACGGTGGCTCGCTTCGGAGGCGATGAGTTTGTGCTGATGCTGGAAGACCTGGCCCAGGACAGGGCCGCAGCGGCCGAGCAGACCGAACGCGTGGCCGAGAAACTGCTGGCCAGCATGAACAAACCTTTTGACCTCAATGGCCTGGAGTACTACAGCACACCCAGTATCGGCATCACCCTGTTCCAGGGCGATGACACCCCGATTGACGAGTTGCTCAAGCGCGCTGATCTGGCCATGTACCAGGCCAAGGCGAACGGACGCAACACGCTGCGCTTTTTTGACCCGCAGATGCAGGCCGCGGTCACGGCGCGGTCCGTCCTGGAGGGGGATCTGCGCCAGGGACTGCTGCGCCATGAGTTGCTGCTTTATTACCAGCCTGTGGTCGATGACGCGCGGCGCATCACCGGGGCAGAAGCCCTGGTGCGCTGGGCGCATCCGCAGCGTGGCATGGTCTCGCCAGCAGAGTTCATCCCGCTGGCCGAGCAGACCGGGCTGATCCTGCCCTTGGGGCAGTGGGTGCTGGACCAGGCCTGCTCCCAACTCGTGCGCTGGTCTGAGCAAGAGGCCACACGTGATCTGACCATCTCCGTCAACGTCAGCGCCCGGCAGTTCAGGCACCCCGATTTCGTGGCCTGGGTGCGGCAAAGCCTGTCGCGCTCGGGGGCGCGGGCGCGCTGCCTGCAGCTGGAATTGACCGAGAGTCTGCTTCTCACAGACGTCGAGGACATGATTGCCAAGATGACCGAGTTGCGCATGGAAGGGGTGCGCTTCTCGCTGGACGACTTTGGTACCGGGTATTCGAGCCTGAGCTACCTCAAGCGCCTGCCGCTGGACCAATTGAAGATCGACCAGTCATTTGTGCGTGATGTGCTGGTCGATCCCAACGATGCCGCCATCGTCCGCACCATTTTGGCCTTGGCAAACAGCCTGGATCTTGCCGTGGTGGCCGAAGGGGTGGAAACGCTGGGGCAGCTGGAATTTCTCTACCAAAGTGGGTGTCGGGCCTTTCAGGGCTATCTCTTCGGGCGCCCGTCACCGGTCGATGTGCTTGAGCGAGCGCAAGGCTTGGCCGAAAACGAGCCCTCTGAGCGCGGCACAATCCTCGGATGAGTCAGCAGATCGAAGTTTTGGTGGCCGGTGGCGGTATTGGTGGCTTGGCCGCGGCCCTGGCCTGTGCGCAAGCCGGCTGGGTGGTGCGCCTGTTTGAACGCGCCCCGGTCTTCAGTGAGGTGGGGGCGGGGATCCAGATCAGTCCGAACGTGGTCCGCGTGTTGCACCACTGGGGTCTGGAGACCGCGTTGAAGCCTGTGGCTGCTTTTCCGGATCGGCTGCAGGTGCGTTCAGCCTTGTCCGGGGCTGTGCTGGGAGCACTGCCCTTGCGCGGCCGTGCCGAAGGGCGGTATGGGGCACCCTATGCCACCATCCACCGCGCCGATCTGCACCACCTGTTGCTGGAGGCTGTCCGTGCGCACGGTCAGGTCGTGCTGAACCAGGCCTCTGCGGTGCAGGGTGTTCATGCAGCGGCAGCCGGGGAGGGGGTGGCGCTGGAGCTGGAAGGCCGCAAGCGCATCGAAGGCGATGTGCTGGTGGGGGCCGATGGCTTGTGGAGTCAGGTGCGGCGTGAGGTATGGGGTGACACCCCGCCGCGAGTCACAGGTCATCTGGCCTTCCGCGCCATGCTGCCTCAATCGTCCTTGCCTGCCGGCTTGCGCACTCAGTCGGTGACGGCCTGGCTGGGGCCGCGACTGCACGTGGTGGCCTACCCGGTGCGGGGGGGTGACTGGCAGAACGTGGTGGCCATCGTGCACGGCGAGGTGGAGGGCGATCTCAGCCATTGGGACCACAGCACCAATGCGCAGCAGTTGCAGGCTGCCATGGCCGGCACCTGCGCCGGCTTGCAGGATCTGATCAGGGCGGTTCCTGAATGGCGCCTGTGGGCGCTGTGCGACAGGCCGCCTGTGGCGGGGGCCGAGCAGATGGCGCGTGGACGCGTGGCCCTGCTGGGCGATGCGGCGCACCCCATGCGCCCTTACCTGGCCCAGGGGGCGGGCATGGCCATCGAAGATGCCCATGCCCTGGCGCAATCCTTGGCCATGACGGAGATCGATTTGCCCACCCGACTGCAGCGCTACGCCTTGAACCGGTGGCAGCGCTGTGCCCGTGTACAGGCCCGGGCCGAGCGCAATGGGCGCATCTTCCATTCCAGCGGCTTGCTGCGCTGGGGGCGCGACCTGGGCATGCAGATTCTTGGGGACCGGCTGCTGGATGTGCCCTGGCTGTACGGGGGTGATCCGCTCAATCCCTTGCCCTCGCGCGATTGAGGCGTGGACGTCAGTCGGCGGGTTGGGAGATCTTGCGCGCCTCGTCGATCTGGTACTCGAAGTAGCGCTGAAAGCTGTAGACCAGGCTGGTCATCAGCACGCCAGTGCCGATCAGCAGTGCTGCCGCCAGCACTGCAATCGTGCCCCAGTGGGTACGCCCTGGGGCCGCGTCTTCGGCCAGGCCCGGGTTGTAGCGACGGTTCCACTTCTCGGGCGTCATCAGCCCGTAGACGATGGCACACAGGGCGCAGGCCGCGATGTTGAAGCCCAGCACGGGCAGCAGCACCCAGCTCAGGGTGTCGTCCAGGCCCAGTGCCTGCACGCGCTCCAGGCCCCACAGGCCCAACAGGGTCGGAACCCACAGAGCCCAGCCCAGCCAGTCGCCCCAGCCCTTGAGGTAGAAGCGATGCAGGCCGAGTGGCCCGCCCAGAAAGGCCAGCCACGCGGCCAGGGTTTTGTTTTTCATGCGCCGACTTTACTCGGGCGAGCTGCTGTCGCCCTGGCCCAGGCTTTTTTCCATCAGAACGATGTCAAGCCAACGGTTGAACTTCCAGCCGCAGGCCTTGAGCACCCCGGCCGGGGTGAAGCCGACGCTGCGGTGCACGCCAATCGAGCCCGCGTTGGCCGAGTCGCCGATCACAGCAATCAGCTTGCGCACGCCCACGGCCTCGGCCCGTGCGCCCAGTTCGGCGAGCAGGGCTCGGCCCCAACCCTGGCCCTTGGCCTCGGCGGCCATGTAGATCGAGTCTTCGGCAGAGAAGCGGTACGCTGGCCTGGGCTTGAACCAGTTGCAATACGAGAAGCCGACCACCCGACCCTCGTGCTCCATCACGAGGTAGGGCAGGCCCTTGGCCAGCACGTCAGCACGCCGGGTGGCCATGTCGGCCTCACTGGGTGGATCGACCTCGAAAGTGCCTGTGCCATGCAGCACGTGGTGGGCATAAATAGCGGTGATGGCAGGCACGTCGGCCTCGGTGCTGGGTCGGATGATGGGCATGAAAATGTGAAACGGTTATAATCGTGAGCTTTTCAGCGTGTCGCTGGCCGGGTGGCTATGTCGCGTGTCTCAACGCTGGAAGAAATTTCGGAAGAAATTCCACCACCCAAGGATAAATCATGGTCGTCATTCGACTCTCCCGCGGCGGCTCCAAGGCCCGTCCGTTTTACAACATCGTCGTCGCAGACAAGCGCGAACGTCGCGATGGCCGCTTCATTGAACGTCTGGGTTTTTACAACCCCAGCGCCAAGGAATCGGAAGAAGGCCTGCGCATCGCGCAAGACCGTCTGACCTACTGGAAGGGCGTTGGCGCCCAGGCTTCCGACACCGTGGAACGCCTGATCAAGCAACTCGCCAAGAAGGCTGCCTGATCGCGCCACGCGTTCAATCCGCACGCTCTTCGCTTTGCTGATTGAGCGCACAGACAGGCCGGCAGTGTTCGCACCGCCGGCCTGAATTTTTTTGGGGCCTGCATTTTCATGTCACAGAACTTTCCCCCGCTCGAGGCGGCTGAACTTCCGGCCGATGCCATCGAGGTGGGCCGCATTGCCGATGCCTGGGGCATCAAAGGCTGGTTCCGCGTGTTGCCTTACAGCGCAACGCCAGAAGCCTTGTTTTCATCCAAGCGCTGGTACTTGCAGCCTGCTGAGAAAGGGGCCAAGACCTTCACCGGCACGGTGCGCCTGGCCATCAAGGAAGCCAAGGAACACTCAGACTCCGTGGTGGCCACAGCACACGATGTGCCCGATCGCAATGCCGCCGAAGCCTTGAAGGGCGCGCGCATCTTCGTGCCCCGCTCCAGCTTCCCGACCGCGGCCACCGATGAGTACTACTGGGTGGATCTGTTGGGCTTGAACGTGGTGAACCGCGAAGGCCTGGCCCTCGGCGTGGTGCGCGATCTGATGCACACTGGGCCCCAGACCGTGCTGGTGATTGCCTACGAACAGGACGGCAAGACCCTGGAGCGCATGGTGCCCTTCGTATCGGCCTATGTGGACAAGGTGGATCTGGCGGGCCGCTGCATCACCGTCGATTGGCAGCCGGATTACTGAGCCGAGCCGGCAGCGACCCATGCGATTTGACGTCATCACCCTGTTCCCCGAGTTGTTCGAGCCGTTTCTGGCCGCCGGCGTGACACGCCGGGCCTACGCTTCGGGCCAGGTGAGCGTTCGTCTCTGGAATCCGCGCGATTTCGCGCAGGGCAACTATCGGCGTGTGGACGATCGGCCTTTCGGTGGTGGGCCCGGCATGGTCATGATGATCGAGCCTCTGGAGCGCTGCCTGCAGGCCATCCGTGCCGACCGAGCCAGCCTGGCCGAGCCCGAGCGAGCCCCAGTGGTGCTGTTCTCGCCCATTGGGCAGGCTCTCAACCACCCTGCGGTGGAGCGGTGGGCGCAAAGCCCGGGTGCGATTCTGCTGTGCGGCCGCTACGAGGGCATCGACCAGCGCTTCATCGATGCCCATGTGGATGCTCAGATCAGTCTGGGTGACTTCGTGCTGTCGGGGGGCGAAATTGCCGCGATGGCCCTGATCGATGCTGTCACGCGCTTGCAGCCCGGTGTGCTCAATGACGAGGGCAGTCACCAGTTCGACAGCTTCAACCCTGCGCTGGATGGTTTGCTCGACTGCCCGCATTACACCCGACCGGAAGTCTGGCAGCCCGCTGAGGGCGCTGCACCGGTGCCCGTGCCGGACGTGCTGCTGTCGGGCCACCATGCGCACATCGAGCGTTGGCGGCGGGATGAGCGCTTGCGCATCACAGCACAACACCGCCCGGAGCTGATCGTCGCCGCGCGTGAGGCTGGCCTGCTGAATGCCAAGGATGAGGCTGCTCTGGTCAGAAATTCCTGATTGGTTATAATCAAAGGCTTTTCGATCCTCTGGCCGGCCGCTTGCTCTGTGATTTTTTAGAGCGAGCCACCTTGAAAATTCTTCGAAGTTCTCTTCGGAAATTGTCCACGAGGCATGGGGTGGGCGTTGTGCGCAGGCACGGTGTCTCGCTTCAGGCCTGTGCAGCAAGGTGCAAGTCATTCCGACACTGCCAATCATGGCGCGGGCAAGATCGTATGAGGTCCTCATGAATCTGATCCAAACTCTTGAGCAAGAAGAAATTGCTCGCCTGAACAAGACCATTCCCGAGTTCGCCCCTGGCGACACCGTGATCGTCAGCGTGAACGTGGTTGAAGGCACCCGCAAGCGCGTTCAGGCTTTCGAAGGCGTCGTGATCGCCAAGCGCAACCGCGGCCTCAACAGTGGCTTCATCGTGCGCAAGATCTCGAGCGGCGAAGGCGTGGAGCGTACGTTCCAAACCTACAGCCCGCTGATCGCCAGCATCGAAGTCAAGCGTCGTGGCGATGTCCGTCGTGCCAAGCTGTACTACCTGCGTTCGCGCAGCGGCAAGTCGGCTCGCATCAAGGAAAAGCTGCCGGCGCGTGTCAACAAGGTGGCTGCTGCCGCCTGAGCTTGATAGCTTCGTCCGGGAAAGCCGCTGCAGCCCATGCTGTCAGCGGCTTTTTTGTTTCTGCTGACCATCGCCTTGTTGGTCTCATCCTAGTTTTCCTCCCAGGGGCACTCCCTTGAGCACTGACACCTCTGCCCTCACGCTCCTGTCCCGCCTGCCGAACTTTGACCCGCGTGCGGTGCCTGTGCTGCGCACCGATGCCGATTTGCCTGCCGTGGGCGCTGATCGGCTGCGTCCTGAGGCCTTGGCAAAGCGGTTTGCGCTGCCGCCAAGCTGGCAGCCCGAAGTGACGATGGAGCGGCGCTTTGCCAATCGGCAGCCCGCTCAGGCCTCGGTGCTGGTGCCCATCGTGCTGCGCGATGAGCCGACCGTCTTGCTCACCCAGCGCACCGAGCATCTGTCGACGCACTCTGGGCAGGTCGCCTTTCCGGGGGGGCGTATGGACGACACCGACACCTCGCCTGCGGCCACAGCCCTGCGCGAAGCCCAGGAGGAGGTGGGGCTGGCCCCTGAGCATGTGCATGTCCTGGGCAGCTTGCCCATCTACACCACGGGCACGGCTTACATCGTCACCCCGGTGGTGGGTTTGGTCAGCCCAGGATTCAACCTGCAACTCAACCCCGATGAGGTGGCCTCGGCCTTTGAGGTTCCGTTGGCGTTTTTGATGAACCCAGCGAACCACCGGCGGCATGCCTATGAGGCCGAAGGCGTGCGGCGTGAATGGTTTTCAATGCCCTGGATGGATGGCGAGCAGGAGCGTTTCATCTGGGGTGCCACGGCAGGCATGTTGCGCAATTTCTACCGATTTCTGGCGGCTTGAGGGCCGCGACGCAGAAGCAGTAACAGCCCCCGGTATCATCGCAGCATGAGTTTTTTCGCCATTCTTTTGGCTTTGTTGATCGAGCAGGCCCGGCCCCTGGGGCGCAGCAACCCGATTCATGCGGGATTGCGCGCCTGGGCACGCACCGCCAGCCGCAATTTTGATGCCGGCAAACCCCAGCATGGCTGGATCACCTGGGGCCTGGCGGTGCTGTTTCCGGCGCTGGTGGCTCTGGCGATCCACTGGTTGCTGTGGGTGTTCGTGGGCTGGCCGGCGGCCATGCTCTGGAACGTGGCCGTGTTGTACGTCACCCTGGGGTTCAGGCAGTTCAGTCACCACTTCACCGATATCCGCGATGCCCTGGAAGAGGGTGACGAGGCACGTGCACGCGAGTTGCTGGCCCAGTGGCAACAGGTGGACGCGAGCGAGCTGCCGCGCAGTGAGATCGTTCGTCACGTGATCGAGTATTCGGTGCTGGCGGCGCACCGCCATGTGTTTGGTGTGCTGGCCTGGTACTCTGTATTGGCTGCCGTGGGCCTGGGGCCTGCCGGGGCCGTGATCTACCGGCTGGCCGAGTTTGTCTCGCGTTATTGGCGCTATCGCAACCGGGTGGGTCAGGAAGCTGTCAGCGAAGCGCTTCAGCGCGCCGCGGCCCAGACCTGGACGGTGATCGATTGGCTGCCCGCCCGCCTGACGGCGTTGGTGTTTGCCGTGGTCGGCAACTTCGAGGAAGCCATCGACGGATGGCGCTACCACGCGCAACGCTTTCCCAACGATAACGACGGTGTGGTGCTGGCTGCGACGGCAGGTGCCATCAACGTGCGGCTGGGGGGCGAAGCCTTGAAGGTCACGGCTTTGCCTTCGCAACTGCCTGAGTTTTCGGCAGGTGAGGCCGATGCCGAGTCTGCGGACAGTGACAGCACGCCCGGCCGTGAGCCCGAAGTCGCCCATCTGGCCCAGATCGTGGGCCTGGTGTGGCGCTCGGTCGTGGTGTGGATGGTGTTGTTGGCCTTGTTGACGCTGGCGCGCCTGCTGGGTTGAGGGTGCCTTTTTGAGCACCGCATGCCTGATCGCTTTGGGCTTGCACACCTCCCTATCTGATTCAGCCCTGCGACCTGGGGCACTCATCCAAGCGAGATCTCTGTCATGAATCCGAGTTTCTGGAGCCCTCTGGTGGGCACGCTCAAGCCCTATGTGCCTGGCGAACAGCCACGCATGGCCGGTCTGGTCAAGCTCAACACCAACGAGAACCCTTACCCCCCATCGCCTCAGGTGCTGGCTGCCATCAACGCCGCCACCCGCTCAGGCCTGGAGCGTTACCCCGATCCGGAGTCCATTGAATTGCGTCGCACCATTGCGGCCCACCATGGCTTGCAGTGGGGTGAGGTGTTTGTGGGCAATGGGTCGGATGAGGTGCTGGCACACGCATTCCAAGCTTTTTTCCAGCAGGGCGGAGCCCCCCTGCTGATGCCGGACATCACCTACAGTTTCTACAGCGTCTATTGCGATCTGTATGGCATTCCGGCGCTGAAGGTCCCCTTGCGCGACGACCTGCATCTTGAGGTTTCCGACCTGGTCGCACCGCCGGCCACCGTGGTGGCGGGGGTGGTGGTGGCCAATCCCAATGCGCCCACCGGCATCGGCTTGCCCTTGGCCGAGATCCAGCGCCTGCTGCTTCTGCATCCCGACAGGGTTGTGTTGGTGGATGAGGCCTATGTTGATTTCGGCGCTCAAAGCGCTGTGTCCTTGATCGAGCAGCATCCCAATTTGCTGGTGGTGCACACGTTGTCCAAGTCGCGTTCGCTCGCAGGCCTGCGGGTCGGGGTGGCGATGGGGCAGCGTCACCTCATCGACGCCCTGGAACGGGTCAAGAACAGCTTCAATTCCTACCCCCTCGACAAATTGGCCCAGGCCGGAGCGCAGGCGGCCTATGAGGACCAGGCCTACTTCGATCAGACCCGCCAGGCCGTGATGCACAGCCGCGAAGGCCTGGCCTTGCAGCTTGAAGACCTGGGCTTTGAGGTGCTGCCCTCGCAGGCCAACTTCCTGTTTGTGCGCCACCCGGCTTGTGATGCGGGTTTGTTGGCTGCCGGGCTGCGCGAACGCGCCGTGCTGGTACGTCACTTCCGGCTGCCGCGCATCGAGCAGTACCTGCGCATCACGGTGGGCACCCCGGACCAGTGTCAAGCACTGGTCGAGGCACTGCGTCCTTTGTTGCCAGCCTGATCGGCTGGCGAGGCCGTTATGGCCTCAGTAATTGCCTCAGTAGTGGCCTCAATACCGGCTCTGGCTCAGCTCAGCGAACAGGTCCGCATAGATGCGGTAGCGTTGCTCGCTGATGGCGTCTGGTCGGTCCTCGGTGCTCACCGCGGCCATGACCCCGCAGCCCGGCTCGTGCAGATGGGTGCAGTTGTAGAACTTGCAGTTCGCCACATGGGGCTTGAGGTCGGGCATGTAGGCCGCCAATTGGGCGGGGTCGATGTGATGCAGCCCGAACTCCTGAAAGCCCGGCGAATCGATCAGCCCCGTCTGGCGCTCTGCGTCCACCCAGTACCAGGAGGTGCTGGTGGTCGTGTGCTTGCCCGAGTTCAAGGCCTGTGAAATCTCCTGCGTTTCGACCAGGGCGCCTGGCACCAGCAGATTGATCAAGGTGCTTTTGCCCGAGCCAGAGGGGCCCAGCACCAGGGTGTTCTTGTGGCTCAGCAGACGCAGCAGGTGTTCGCGGTCGACCTCGCCCGACTTCTTGAGCGACAAGGGCATGACGCCGTAATGCATGTGCCGGTAGGGCGCCAGCCGGGCCCAGGCGCGGGCGAAGGGCTCGACCAGGTCGCTTTTGTTGAGGCCGATGATCGGAGTGATGTGCTCGGCTTCGGCCGCGATCAGGGCGCGCGAGAGCTGGTGCGCCGAAAACTCGGGCTCGGCGGCCACCAGGATCAGCACCTGATCAAGGTTGGCGGCAAACGACTTGGTGCGGATCTCGTCTTGCCGGTAGAAAAGATTCTTGCGCGGCAGCACCTTCTCGATGGTGCCTTCCTCGCCTTGACCCGGTGTGGCCGACAACCAGCTCACACGGTCACCCACCACGGCCTGACTCTTCTTGCCACGGGGGTGGCAGATGCGCCTCACGCCGTCGGGGCTTTCGACGACACAGTGACGCCCGTGGCTGGCCACCACCAAGCCCTCTTGCAAGGTGCGGCGCTCACTCACGGAAGTTACCTGCAGGGTCGCTGTCAAGGAGGGCATCGACCAGGGTGGCCGCATCGAAGTCACGCTCGGACAGGCCTTTCACATCGTGGGTGTTGAAGCGAACCACGCAGCTGTGGGGGCGCACCAGCAATTCAGGATGGTGATCGCGCCGGCGGGCGATGAAGGCCACGGCATTGACGAAGGCCATGGTGTCGCCATAGCTGGTGAAGGCATAGCTCTTTTCGATGCAGATGTCGGCGCCATCGCCGTTGAGCCGCCAGCCTGGGTGGCGGGCCAGGCGGGTCACGATTTCGGTCGGGCTCAGAGCGCGCAAGGGGCGCTCTGGCTTGGAGGGGGATTGCGGGGCGTTCATGGAGGGGCGTGTGGGCCAGGAGCCAAACCGTTTCAAGTGCCCAGGCGGACCAGCCGTTCAGAGGCCGGAGGGTGGGAGTAGTAAAAATTGGCAAACACCGGATCAGGTGTCAGCGTGGAGGCATTGTCCTCGTAAAGCTTGAGCAGCGCGCTGGCCAGGGCCTGCCCGTCGGTCTGCGCGACGGCGTAGGCGTCGGCCTCGAACTCGTGGCGTCGCGACATGCGAGCCATCAAGGGCGAGACAAAAAAGCTGAAGACCGGCACCACCAGCATGAACAGCAACAAGGCCAGGGCATCATTGGCGCCCGTCAGTGAGGGCTGTACGCCCAGCCCGGCAAAGAACCACACCTGGCCACTCACCCAGCCCAGCAAGGCAAAGCCGGCCAGGCTGAAGGCAAACACGCCGATCAGGCGCTTCAGGATGTGCTTGTGTTTGAAGTGCCCCAGTTCATGGGCCAGCACGGCATCGACTTCTGCAGGCGAGAGTTTGCTGAGCAGGGTGTCGAAAAACACCACCCGCTTGGCGGTGCCAAAGCCGGTGAAATAGGCATTGCCATGGGCGCTGCGCCGGCTGCCATCCATCACGAACAGGCCTTTGGCCGAGAAGCCGCAGCGCTGCATCAGCGCCGTCACCCGTGCCTTGAGCGTTTCGTCTTCCAGCGGCTGGAACTTGTTGAACAGCGGCGCAATGAAGGTGGGGAAGACGATCATCATCAGCAGGCTGAAGGCCATCCAGGTGCTCCAGGCCCAAAGCCACCAGAAACGCCCTGTGCTGCCCATCAGCCAGAGGATCAGGCTGGCCAGGGGCAGGCCGATCAGCACGCCGAGCAGGCTGGACTTCAGAAGGTCGCCCAGCCACAGACGCCAGGTGATCTTGTTGAAGCCGAAGCGCTCTTCGATCACAAAGGTCTGGTAGAGCGAGAACGGCAGGTCCAGCAGGCCGCCGATGAGCACGAAGCCGCCCAGCAAGGCCAGTTGCTGCACCATGCCAGCACCCAGCCAGCCGAGCAGGGCCTGGTTCAGGGCATCCAGGCCACCCAGCAGCGTCCATGCCATGAGGGTGGCCGTGCTCCAGGCCAACTCCAGCATGCCAAACTGGCTCTTGGCGATGGTGTAATCGGCGGCCTTTTGATGGGCTGCCAGAGGAATGCTCTGGGCGAACGGCGTGGGCACCGAGGCGCGGTTCAGGGCCACATGGCGGATCTGCCGTGACGACAGCCACAGGCGCAGCAATACACTGCCCACCAGGGCGAGCGCAAAAACGCTGGTGAGTAGCAGCGCGGGGTTCAGGGTCGAGGAGGCTTCAGGCATGGTGGCGGAGTTTAGGCCATCAGCGACAATCGACCCATGTCAGAAACCATTTCTCCCCTGAGCAAATCCGACCTCAACCTGGTGTGGCTGGATTGCGAAATGACCGGACTCGACCCCGAGGTGGACCGCCTGATCGAGATCGCTGTGGTCGTGACCGGACCGAATCTGGAGCCCCGCGTTGAAGGCCCTGTCTTCGTGATTCACCAAAGCGATGCGCAGCTCGACAAGATGGACGCCTGGAACAAGGGCACCCATGGGCGCAGCGGCTTGATTGACAAGGTGAAGGCGTCCACCACCACCGAAGCCGAAGCCGAGGCTGGCTTGATCGAGTTCATCCGCCAATACGTGCCCAAGGGCAAAGCCCCCATGTGTGGCAATTCGATCGGTCAGGACCGGCGCTTCCTGGTCAAGTACATGCCCAAGTTGGAGGCTTTCTTCCATTACCGCAACCTGGATGTCAGCACCCTCAAGGAGCTTTCCAGGCGTTGGAAGCCGGAGGTCTATGCCAGCTTCAAAAAGGCACAGAAGCACACCGCCTTGGCCGATGTGCATGAGTCGATCGACGAGTTGGCGCATTACCGCGAGCACTTTCTCAAGCTGTAAGTGCCCGGTGCTCTGCTGTCATCGACAGCGCATAAAGGTCATTTTTGGGCTTTCTCTTGCGGGAAAACCCTGAACCTGTCACAATCGCAGGCTGCACTCGGAAACGGGTGCTTCTTGTGCATCTCCCTTCACTCCCGGGCTTGCGGCTGTGGATGATGACCCAGAGCTTTCCAGAAAAGCAGGTCTCGTCCGGATCGATGAATGTCGGTCTTCCAGATTCGCTGAAACGCCCACCCGCGCCATCGTCTCCCAGACACCAGATGGCTCAGGCTTCGTTTGATGGTTGATGTTGTTTAACCATTGACGAAGCGTCCGCTGGCTACGCCGGCGGCGCATTTCGTGTGAGAAAACCATGACCGACACTCTTGCAGTGCAGGGCGACATCGCGCCTGCCGAATCCTTTGTTTCCACCGCCGCCGTGGTCGCCCAAGTGGCTGCCCAGGTGCTGGGTACCGAATCTGATGCTGCCAGCCAGCCCGCAGAACCCGCTCTCCCCAATGGCTTCGTGAAGCTGGGCCTGGCGCCCGAACTGGTTCAGGCCGTGGCCGACCTGGGCTACACCGAACCCACCTCCGTGCAGTTGAAGGCCATCCCGCTGGCCCTGCCCGCCGATGTGCAAGCCGGCGAAGCCGCCCGCTACATCGATTTGATGGTCTCCAGCCAGACCGGCAGCGGCAAGACCGCCGCCTTCCTGCTGCCCGTGCTGCACACGCTGATCCAGCAACAAGCCCAGGCCGAGGCCGATGCCCGCGCCGAGTTCGATCGTGCCGTGGCCGAAGCCGCTGCCCGTGGCGAGCCCGCCCCCAAGCGCCCCAAGCGCAAAGACCCCACCAACGCCCGCAACTTCAAGGCCGCCGTTCCTGGCGCCCTGATCCTGTGCCCGACCCGCGAGCTGGCTCAGCAGGTGGCCCATGACGCCATCGACCTGGTCAAGCATTGCCGTGGCCTGCGCGTGGCCAACGTGGTGGGCGGCATGCCCTACCAAGTGCAGATTGCCAAGCTGCAAAACGCCAATCTGGTGGTGGCCACCCCGGGCCGCCTGCTCGACCTGCAGCGCTCGCAGCAGATCAAGCTGGACCAGGTTCAGTTCCTGGTGGTGGACGAAGCCGACCGCATGCTGGATCTGGGCTTCTCGGACGATCTGGCTGAAATCAACCAGCTCACCATCCAACGTCAGCAGACCATGATGTTCAGCGCCACCTTCGCGCCGCGCATTCAGCAACTGGCTGCCCGCGTGATGCGCGAGCCGCAACGCATCCAGATCGACTCCCCGCAGGAGAAGCACGCCAACATCAAGCAGGTGCTGTTCTGGGCTGACAACGCCCAGCACAAGCGCAAGATGCTGGACCACTGGCTGCGTGACACCACCATCGACCAAGCCATCGTGTTTGCCAGCACCCAGGTGGAATGTGATGGCCTGGCCACCGATCTGCAGCAAGAAGGTTTCTCGGCCGTCGCATTGCACGGTGCCCTGAGCCAGGGTCTGCGCAACCGTCGCCTGATGGCCCTGCGCAGCGGCCAGGTGCAGATTCTGGTGGCCACCGACGTGGCAGCCCGTGGCATTGACGTGCCCACCATCACCCACGTGTTCAACTTCGGTCTGCCGATGAAGGCCGAAGACTACACCCACCGCATTGGCCGTACTGGCCGTGCCGGCCGCGATGGCCTGGCTGTGACCTTTGCCGAGTTCCGCGATCGTCGCAAGATCTTCGACATCGAGGGTTACAGCAAGCAGACCTTCAAGGCCGAAGTCATTCCCGGCATGGAGCCGCAACAGCGCTTCGATGCACGTCCGCGTGGCGACTTCGGTGGCCGTGGCCGTGGCAGCGAAGGCCGTGACTACGGTCCGCGTGACCGCAAGTTCGGCGGCGGTGGTCGTGGCGGTTTTGCCGGTGGCGATCGCGGTGGCTTTGGTGGTGGTGACCGTGGCGGCTTCGGCGGCGGTGACCGCGGTGGTTTCGGTGGTGGCTTTGGCGGTCAAGGTGATCGTGGCGGCCAGCGCCCGGCCCGTGGCGAAGGTTTCCAAGGGGCTGACAGCTTCGGCGGTGGCCGCCGTGAGCCGCAGCGCGATGGTCAGGGTTATGGCCGCAAGTCGGGTTTCGGTGATTTCGGCGGTGGCGCTGCGCCCCGTGGTGATTTCGCTGCCCGCAAGCCTGGTGGTGCTCCGCGTCACGCCGGCCCCGGCCCGGCCCGTCCTTTCGTTCCGCACGACGCACGCAAGCGTCCCGTTCGTTGAGCTTGATGCTCAGGTCACGGCCGATTCGGCTGTTTGACTGAGACATCTGCCCATCAGAAAGCGCTGACACCGCAAGGTGTCGGCGCTTTTTTGCGTCCGGCAGGGTGTCTTTGCTCACATGGGCGTCGCAATGCTGGGCAAGCGACCAGAGCCTGCGGTCCTGTGGCTCCTTTAAACCACTTGATCCCAGGGCCGTGACAGGCGCATGGCACCATGGATGATCCCCACCATCGAGTAGGTCTGTGGAAAGTTGCCCCAGAGCTCACCTGTTTTCGGCGCCAGATCCTCTGAGAGCAATCCCACGTGATTGCGATGGCCGAGCAGGCGCTCGAAGCTGGCACGGGCCTCGTCCAGGCGTCCCACCCTGGCCAAGGCATCGACACGCCAGAACGAGCACACATTGAACGCGGTTTCCGGTAAACCAAAATCATCAGGGGCCTCGTAACGGCGCATGAAGGGGCCATCGCACAGTTCGTTGTCCAACACCCGGACGGTGCTCACGAAGCGGGGATCCAACGCATCGATGAACCCCACCTCGCACATCAGCAGCACGCTGGCGTCAAGATGTTCGCCCTCGAAACTCTCGACAAAGGCCTGACGCTTGTCGCTCCATGCCCGCTCCAGGATCTTGGCGCGGATCAATGTGGCGCGCTCCGCCCAGAATATCTCGCGCTCATGCAGTGCCAGCGTGCGGGCGATCTTGGCCAAACGGTCGCATGCGGCCCAGCACATGAGCGATGACGAGGTGTGCACCCGTGCCCGTGTGCGCAGTTCCCACATTCCGGCGTCGGGGACGTCGTGCAGTTGCCAGGCCTGCTCTCCCATGCGTTCGAGCAGCCTGAAATCTTCGGCATCTGCCCGGCGTTGCAGCCGATGATCGTGAAAGGACTGTGCGGCGCCCAGCACGATGTTGCCGTAGACGTCGTGCTGGAAGTGTTCGTAGGCCTGGTTGCCCACCCGCACCGGACCCATGCCACGGTAGCCGGCTGGCCCAGCCTGCAGACGTTCAGGCAGTTGCGATTCCAGTCCGACGCCATACAGGGGCTGAACGTGACCAGGGCTGGCGCGCACCACATCGTGCAACCAGCGCAGATAGTCTTCCATGGTGCCCACCTCGGCCAGGCTATTCAGTGCACGCACCACAAAAAAGGCATCGCGCAGCCAGCAGTAACGGTAGTCCCAGTTGCGTTGGCTGTGGGGGGCTTCGGGCAGGCTGGTGGTCACGGCGGCAAGGATCGCGCCGGTTTCCTCGAACTGGCAGAGTTTGAGCGTGATGGCTGCGCGAATGACGGCGTCCTGCCATTCCAGCGGTAGAGCCAAGCGTGAAGTCCAGTGACGCCAATAGGCGTGGGTCTCCTCTTCAAACAGGCGCGCAGTCTCCTCGATTCCTCCGTTGAGGGATTCATCAGGGCCCAGCAACAGGCTCACGGGCCCGGACAAGGAGAACCAGGTCTCGTCCACCAGGTAGGTGATGGGCACATTGGTGTTGACCCGCCAGGTCCAATCTGGCGTCACGTATCGGACATGGTTGCTTCCCCGGGTCAGTTCGGGGCGGGTGTTGCCCCAGTTGGCGCGCGGTCGCAGCACGAAGCGAACCCTTGGATGACCCGAGAGCGGCCGGACCCGGCGCACCAATTGGGCGGGCCTGAACATGCGATCGCGACTGCGGTAGCGCGGCGCGAAATCAATCACCTCGATACCCGCACCGGCGGTGTTGAAAAGCCGTGTTCGCACAATGGCGGTGTTTTCATCGTAAGACTGCTCGGATCGACACAGGTCTTCCAGCTCGACGGCCAAGGTGCCGTCCAGCCCAATGCCATCGCTGGAGTCGAGCAAGGCATGGAACAGCGGATCCGCATCGGGGCGGGGCATGCAGCACCAGACGATGCGGGCCTGCCGATCAATGAGTGCGTTGACGGCGCAGTTCCCGATCAGGGCCAGTTCAAGGTTGGGATTGGGCTGTCGTTGGGGCAAGGCACACCTCCTGACATTGGGTTGTGAAATGCAGTCATGTATATTTGTACAAATGTATTTTGACGGCCTGACGCATCAAAGTCCATCGGGCACATGATCTGGCAATTCGATCTGCAAACGAAGCCCGAACCAGGATGGCGTCAGGGTGAAGAGGGGAGGGAGGGCATGAAGGGAAGGCTGAAACCATGATCCTGAATACCTTGCGGTTGCAATTCCGATTCCTGCTGCCACTGGTTTTGACCCTGGTGGCTGCGGCTTACCTGGCTTTGCCCTTGATGGACAAGCTCACGCTGCGCTGGTCTTCACGGGACCTGTCGTTGCGCGGTGAACTGGTGACTCGTGCGCTGACCGAGCCGATTGCAGAGGCCTTGCCTGAGCCAATGCGGCAGCGCACCGCGCGGCTTCAGGCTTTGTTCAACCGTGCCGTGCAGGACGAGCGCCTGTTTGCCATGGCTTTGTGCGGTTCTGACGACACCATCGTCCACAAGTCGGGGACCTATCCTGCGGATCTGGGGTGTGCCCAGGCGCGCAGCCTCTCGGCCCAAACCCTGGCGCAGTTGTCTCTTGCCAGTGGTGCGGTGCATGTGGGCATGCATCCGGTGGTGGTCGATGGTGAGCGGGTGGCCAATCTGGTGCTGTTGCATGACCTCAGCTTTGTGGAGCGGCGCAGCCAGGATACGCAAAAGTACCTGATCGCATTCATGGCCGGCTTGGGGCTGGTCATCTCTGTCATCACCGTGGTGGTGGCTCAGCTGAGCTGGCGTGGATGGGTGTCCGGCGCCCGCGCGTTGTTGCGTGGAGAAGGTTTGCTGAGCCCGCTGATCAGCACCCGTGGTGAATTGGCGCCACTTGCCGCTGATTTCCGTGAGCGCCTGCGCGATCTGGAGGACAGCTATCGGCGTTCGCTCGATCGCGATGACCATTGGGGGCCGGAACGTCTGCGGGCCTTGTTGCGCTCCCAGCTGCGTGGCGATGAGTTGATGGTGGTGTCCAATCGCGAGCCTTACATCCATGAGCAGCGCGGTGACGGCGTCGTGTGCAAACGACCGGCCAGTGGGCTGGTCACGGCGGTCGAGCCGGTCATGCGTGCCTGCTCAGGTACCTGGATTGCCCACGGTGGGGGCAGTGCAGACCGAAGCGTCGTCGACGCGCATGACCGGGTGATGGTGCCGCCAGGCAGCAACGACTACACGCTGCGGCGTCTCTGGCTCAATGCGGAGGAAGAGCAGGGCTATTACAGCGGTTTCTCCAATGAAGGCCTTTGGCCGCTGTGCCACGTCGCCCATGTACGTCCTGTGTTTCGCGAATCCGATTGGGTGGCCTACCGTGCCGTGAATGAGCGCTTTGCCGATGCTGTGGTGGCTGAGGCGCGCAGTGCGGATCCTGTGGTGCTGGTGCAGGACTACCACCTGGCCTTGTTGCCCGCCCTGATCCGTCAGCGTCTGCCGCGTGCCACGATTCTCACCTTCTGGCACATTCCTTGGCCCAACCCGGAGTCCTTTGGCATCTGCCCCTGGCGCGAGGAGTTGCTGCAAGGCCTGCTGGGCAGCACCATCGTCGGCTTTCATACGCGCTACCACTGCAAGAACTTCATGGAGACCGTGGACCGTCATCTGGAAGCCCGCATCGAACACGAGCATTCGACCATCACCGTGAACAAGCAGACTACGCTGATCGAGAGCTACCCGATTTCGATCGCCTGGCCCGATGAACAGGAGCGTCAGCGTTGGCCTGTCATTGCGCACTGCCGGGATGCGGTGCGCCGGCGCCTCGGGATGTCTGCGGGGCACAAACTGGCGGTTGGGGTGGACCGCTTCGACTACACCAAGGGCATTCTGGAGCGCTTGCATGCGGTGGAGCGCTTGTTGGAAAAGTACCCGCAGTGGGTGGGGCAGTTCAGCCTGATCCAGGTGGCCGCGCCCTCCCGCAGCACGCTCGATGAGTACCAGGCTTTTCAACAGCGCATCCATCAGACAACCGAAAGGCTCAACACCCGGTTTGGTCGGCCGGGCTACCTGCCGGTGCACTTGTTGGCGGAGCACCATGAGTTCGAGGCGGTCAACGAACTCTATCGGGCCAGCGAAATCTGCCTGGTCACCAGCTTGCATGACGGCATGAACCTGGTGTGCAAGGAGTTCGTGGCCGCACGCGATGACGAACAGGGCGTGCTGGTGCTGAGTCGCTTTGCCGGTGCCGCAGCGGAGCTCAATGAGGCGCTGATCATCAACCCCTATCATGTGGAAGAGGGTGCTGACACCCTGCATCGTGCCCTGACCATGCCCGAAGCCGAGCAACGCGAACGCATGGGCAATCTGCGCACCACGGTGCGAGATGACAATGTGTACCGATGGGCAGGGCGCATGCTCACGGATGCAGCGCGTTGGCGCCTGCGCGAGCGCATTGAAGCCCGCATGCAACGCCACAATGGAGCTTGAGAGGCGTCATGCAACATCTGTTGGCTACTCCTGGGCTGCGGGCGCTTTCCCGTTTGATGCGTCGGCGAGTCCTGTTTGCTTTCGACCTGGACGGTACCTTGGCCCCGATCGTCGACCACCCGGCCGATGCCCGGGTTTCCGATGCCATGGCCAAGCGCCTTCGTCAGTTGGTGGTGCTGTCGCCGGTGGCGGTGGTCACCGGGCGCAGCGTGGCAGACGCCCGGTCGAGGCTGGGCTTTCAGCCGCACTATCTGATTGGCAATCATGGTGCAGAGGGCCTGGGCACCCTGACCGAGTCCAGTGGATTGGACCGATTGCGTGCCCGTTGGCGTGACCGTGGTGCCAACCTGCAGGCGGCCGGCATTGTGTTTGAAGACAAGCGGTTCTCGCTCGCCTTGCACTACCGCCAGGCCCCCGACCTGCGACACGCGTTGCAGGCCATCCAGGCCTGGTTGCACCCGCTTCCGGGCGATCTGTCTACGTTGGGGGGCAAGGCGGTGGTCAATGTGTTGCAACGTGCTGCACCTGACAAGGCCGATGCGGTGCTCCGTCTTCTGGAGCTCAGTGCCTGTGAAAGCCTGTTGTTTGCGGGTGACGATGTGAATGATGAGCCCGTCTTTGAACGCGCCCGGCCCGATTGGTTGACGGTGCGCATCGGCTCACCCGAGGCCATCAGCCGCGCCATGTATTGCCTGGAAGACCCTGCCGCCATGGAGCAGTTGCTTGATGTGATCTTGCAACACCTGATGGCCCGCCCCTAGGTTCGCATGTGGATGACGGGACTGGGATCAGGTGCGGGCCTGATCCACCGTTCGGGTCAATGGCAAGCCGGCCTTGATCCTGGCCGTTTGCCTTCGTATGGCTTCCTTCAGTTGGTAGCGGTCGGCCACGGTCAGCCCTGGAAAGCCGTTCCTGAGTAACTTCTCGAGGGGTTCCAATGAGCTCAGGTACTCCACCGAGCGTCTGTAGAACTCCAGCAACAGCGTTGATCGCCTGGCATCCAGGGCATGGAGCAGCGGCCGTGGCACTTCGGCAGGCCCCATTTGTTGAAATGCTGAATCCAGGAACTCCAGGGCCAGCAGGCTGTCATGTTCTTCAATGAGGTGGATGGCCGTGTGCAGGTCGAATGACGGCCCCTTGGCTCGCTTGAGTACGGTGTTGACAAAGACTTCCATGATGCTGGCAGGCTTGATGGCGCCTGGATTGTCAATCACCCATGCCTATAGATGCCTTGATCTGAGTGATATATCTGCCGGATTTCGGCCCCGTTTTTCATAAAGCCAGGAATCGCTACTCAGGCTGGCGGCCGGGAATCGAGCGATGCCTGTGTTCTGTTCCAATGGGGGCCAGTTTTAAACTGGGGAACAAAGTGTTTGATCGTCTCCTGCGGATTGCCCAGGTGCTTGCCTTGCTGTGGATCGGTTACGAATTGCATGCCCTGGCCAATCCAGATGCAGAAAGTCCGGAGTCTGAAAGTGCGGTGGACTCGGCGGCCATTGTGGCGCCACGTTTGTGACGTCCGTTTGCACCACCTGTATTCGGGCGGCTTGGCCACCGACCCTCAGTCATTCCACTGTATCCAAAGCCACGCGCACAGAATCGCACCCAGTGCCCAGAGCATCCAAGTCTCCGAAACCGCGTAGGGGTAGAGCATCAGAACGAGCCCGCTCCATCTGACGACTGGGCGCTCGGTGCGTCGGCCGTGGCGCCATGCGACCAGGCCTACCAAGCCAAAGATCACAGATCCGATCAGGTAGCTGAGGCTTGGTAGCTCGATGCCAAGCTGGCTAAGTGGGTTCATGATGCCCCTCCAGGGTTGAACCGGAATGTGGTCAGCGGTCGCGCCGTTGTGCAGTCAGATGTGTGGCGCGTGACGTGCATCCGAAGTGCATCCGAGCGTTTGGATGCTTTACAAACAAAAAAGCCACCCGAAGGTGGCTTTTGCGTCCAAGTGCTTGTCGCACTTGAAGAAATTTTGGTGGCGCTTCACGGATTCGAACCGCGGACCTGTGGATTATGATTCCATCGCTCTAACCGACTGAGCTAAAGCGCCAACTTTTCAAAAGCCTTGCGATTGAGGCTTTTGTTTCAGACTCATTTCGTCTGAGCCCTCAATTATAGACACAAAATTTGGGGCGCAATCACTGGTGCGTGAAATTTGGGGTGCGCTTGTTCAAAAATGCGTCCATGCCTTCCTTCTGGTCCTGGGTCGCGAACAGCGAGTGGAACAGCCGGCGCTCGAACATCACGCCGTCAGACAGCGTGCCCTCGAAGGCGCGGTTGACCGACTCCTTGGCGGCCATGACCGCGATCTGCGAGTAAGAGCAGATCACCAGCGCAGCGCCGAGGGCTTCTTCCATCAATTTGTCCACCGGAACGACCCGGCTCACCAGGCCCGAGCGTTCTGCTTCGGTCACGTCCATCATCCGTGCCGTGAGGGCCATGTCCATGGCCTTGGACTTGCCGACGGCCCGTGGCAGCCGCTGGGTGCCGCCCGCGCCGGGGATGACGCCGATCTTGATCTCAGGTTGGCCGAACTTGGCGTTGTCGGCGGCGATGATGAAGTCGCACATCATCGCCAGCTCACAGCCGCCGCCCAGGGCAAAACCGGCCACGGCGGCAATCACGGGTTTGCGGATGCTGCGGATGGTTTCCCAGTTGCGCGAGATGAAGTCGCCCTTGTACACATCCTGGAAGCTGAACTTGGCCATGGCGGCAATGTCGGCCCCGGCGGCGAAGGCGCGCTCGCTGCCTGTGACGATGATGCAGCCGATCTTGGCGTCGGCATCGAACTCGCGCAGGGCGCTGCCCAGTTCGGTCATCAACTGGTCGTTCAGGGCGTTGAGCTGTTTGGGGCGGTTCAGGGTGATGATGCCGACCTGGTCAGCCTCGACGCGCACTTCGATGGTTTCGTAAGCCATAAACCTATATCTCCGTCAGTAGGGGTTGCCGGGACTATACCCAAGCCATTTGTCGCCAGGCTGTCAAACGGGTTGCAATGCGTGCTGAGAGGCTTGGGCAGAATGCCTGTTCCGATTCCATGATTTCAAATACCCACCAGGAGACACGGCATGACCGATGACGCCCAGCCCGCTGTTCTGTATGCCACCGACGACGCCAGCGCCGGTGCGGTGGCCTTGATCACCTTCAACCGGCCGCAGACGCTCAACAGTTTTGACCTGGCCATGCACCGCGCCCTGTGGGCGGCCCTGGATGCAGCGGAGGCCGACGAGAAGGTGCGTGCCGTGGTGCTGACCGGGGCGGGCCGAGGTTTTTGTGCGGGGGCCGATCTGTCGGCCTTCGACTTTGCACCCGGGGCTGATCGGGTGCGCCGTGCCGACCCGGGGCCGGTGATCGATCAGGCCTTCAACCCCACCGCCCGCCGTCTGCAAGCCCTGCGCATGCCGGTGCTGGCGGCCGTGAACGGGGTGGCGGCCGGGGCCGGCATGTCGCTGGTGATGAGTTGCGATCTGGCGATTGCCTCGCCCCAGGCCAGCTTCATCCAGGCCTTCAGCAAGATCGGGTTGGTGCCGGACGCGGGCAGCACCTGGCTGCTGCCGCGCCGCGTGGGCCTGACGCGGGCGCTGGGCCTGGCGTTGACGGGTGACAAACTTGGCGCCCAGCAGGCGCGGGACTGGGGCTTGATCTGGGATGTGGCCGACGATTGTCTGGGCACCACGCTGACCATGGCCCGCCGTCTGGCGGCCATGCCCACGGCCGCTTTGGTGGCCACCCGCCGCCTGCTGCGTGACTCCACCACGCGCGAGCTGGACGCCCAGTTGCTGGCCGAGCGCGATGCCCAATCCGCCATGGGCCGCACCCACGATTACTTTGAGGGCGTGGAAGCCTTCTTGGCCAAGCGCGCGCCGGTTTTCCGGGGCGATTGAGGCCCTTGGGCCTTGGTTTCGGGGGCGGCGGCTGGCACGCTGACTGGCGCGCCAAGGGATGCCGGGCCTGGCGTCGGGTCACCCCCCAGCCAGGCCTTGACCAGCGCAGCCTGCTCGATGGCCAGGCGCACGGTGGTGGCCTGTGCCGGCAGCTTCAGCGGCAGGCGCAGCAGGCGCCGGTCGCGCGCCACCAGGGCCGTGGCCCGTTTGGTTGGGCCGGCGTAGAGGGCCAGATCGTCCAGCTTGCTCAGGCGCCAGCCTTGTGTGCCGCTCTTTGCGGCCACTTCCAGACCAAGCCACTCGTCACCGGCGGCCATGCCGGCCTTCTCGGCCAGGCCGCCGCGCAACACCGCCTTGATCTGAATGCTGCCGTTTTCCGTCACCCGCAGGCCCAACGCTTGCGCGGGCTGGGCCGGGTCATCGTGCCAGCGCACACCGGTCTTCTCCAGCAGGGCTTGCACCGGCAGGTCGGCCACGCCGTGCACCCAGGCCTTCAGCTCGGGCCCGAAATCGCGGCCCGAGACCTCGTTCAGCACCTGGGCAAAGTCGGCCTCGCTCATGGGGCCGCCGCTGCAGCGCTGCCACACGGCACGCAGGGCCTGGTCCAGGCTCTTGCCCTGGGCGCGCAGCGTCAGGTCCAGGCACAGGGCCACCAGCGAGCCCTTGGTGTAGTAGCTGATGGTGGCGTTGGCCGTGTTTTCGTCTTGCCGGTAGTACTTCACCCAGGCGTCAAAGCTGGCCTCGGCCACGCTCTGCACCAGGCGCCCCGGGGCCTGCAGCACCTGGTTCAGGGCCTTGTTGAGCAGGCGCAGGTAGGCAGCATCGTCGATCAGGCCGGCGCGGCGCAGCAGCAGGTCGTCGTAGTAGCTGGTGAAGCCCTCGAAGAACCACAGCAGCTGGGTGTAGTTCTCTTGGGTGTAGTCGTAGCGGGCCAGTTCTGCGGGGCGCAGGCGCTTCACGTTCCAGGTGTGGAAGTACTCGTGGCAGATCAGGCCCAGCAGGGTGGTGTAGCCCTCGGGCGTGCGGGTTTCGCCCAGGCGCGGCAGATCGCGGCGGCCGCAGATCAGCGCGGTGCTGGCGCGGTGCTCCAGCCCACCGTAGTTGTCGTCCACCACATTGAGCATGAAGACATAGCGCTGGTGGGGCACGCCGCTGGCCGCCGGCTTGGCGGGGTCGACTTCTGGGTGCCAGAAGCGAATGGCGGTCTCGCAGATCTGCTGGGTGTCGCGCAGCAGCCGGGCCGAATCAAAGGACGCCGGGGCCCCGGCCACCACGATCTGGTGTTCAACGCCACAGGCGCTGAAGCTGGCCTGCCAGAAGTCGCCCAGCTCGAAAGGGCTGTCCACCAACTCGTCGTAGTCGGCCGCCTGGTACAGGCCAAAGCCGCGCCGGTCGGCCTTCAAGGCGGTCAGGGCCGTGGCGGCGCGCCAGCTGTCATCGGGCGATTCGACCGTGATCTGATGCGGCAGGCCTTCCTGGCCGTGTACCCGCAGGCACAGGCTCGTGCCATTGAAAAAGCCGCGCTGGCTGTCCAGCCAGGCCGTGCGCACCGAATTGTCGAAGGCATAGACCTCGTAGCGCAGCTCCAGCGCACTGCCAGCCTGGCTGGCCACCTGCCAACGGCATTTGTCCAATTGCTGAATGGCCACGCGCCGGCCTTTTTGCCGGGCCTGCAGTTGCTGCAGGTTCTTGGAGAACTCGCGCACCAGGTAGCTGCCCGGGATCCACACCGGCAGCGAGACCTCTTGCTGGGCGGCTGGGGCGGGGATGGTCAGTGTCACCTCGTAGAGATGGGCGTGGCGTTGCCGGGCGTCGATGCGGTAGTGCGGAGCGCTGAGGTGTTGTTTCATACGGGCCGGTGGGGGCAGTGGGCGGTGCGGTTCGCCGCTGGGTGCGCGGCGGTGGGGTTCAGGTGTTGGCTGCGCCCAGCAGGCAGCTCAGGGTGGCCACCACGGTGAGCCTGAAGCGCAGCGTGAGCCAGGGCCTGAGTTGCGGCGAGGTCCAGGTCTTGCGGTCCACCAAGTAGCACACCACCAGCAGCAGGCCCAGCAGCGGCAGGCCGGCATAGATGGGCATCACCACGGCAATCCAGGCCACGATGGGCGGGATCACGCCCCAGACCAGATGGATGCGGGGGGCGGCCTCACCCTGTTGAAAGGCAATGCCCCAATGGATGCCGCCCAAGAAAGAGGCCACGGTGGCCGCATAGGCCATCAGGGCCAGCGCCACAAAAGGCATCAGGTCGGGTGTGACCAGCCACATCAGCAGGGCCAGCAACACAAAGGGCGCCAGACCGGCATAACCCAGGCGCTCGATCACGAGGGACAAGGGGGCCCCAGCCGGATGGGGTGTCGGGACGGAGGTGTTCATGCCCCGGATTGTGGCCGGGTTTGCGAGCCCCAGCCGCGGGCCAGGGCAATCCAGTGGGCCGAGTGTGGCGTGAACGACGCACTCAGGCTGTACCGGCGGTCCGCCAGATCACTCTTTGCTGGGGCTGGCCGCCTGCGCGATGCGCTGCTCGATCTGCTGGGTGTTGAGCGCGCCGGGCACGCGGCTGCCGTCCGAGAAGATGATGGTGGGCGTGCCGGTGATCTTGTACTTGCGCCCGAATTCCACGTTGCGGGCGATGGCCGCCACGTCGCAACTGGCGTTGGGGGCCGCCTTCTCGCGCACCATCCAGTCCAGCCAGACGCCGCTCTTGTCCTTGGCGCACCAGTGGTTGCGCGCCTTGTCGGCCGAGTCCGGGCCCAGGATGGGGTACAGGAACATGTAGACCGTCACGTTGTCCACTTTGGACAGGTCTTTCTCGAAGCGCTTGCAGTAGCCGCAGTTGGGGTCTTCGAAGACGGCGATCTTGCGCTGGCCATTGCCACGCACGATGGTGAACGCGTCCCCCATGGGCAGGGTGCTGAAGTCGACCGCGGTGATCTTGGCCACGCGTTCTTCCGTCAGGTTGCGTTGCTGGGCGGTGTCGATCAGTTCGCCCTGGATCAGGTAGTTGCCCTTGGCGTCGGTGTAGAACAGGTCATTGCCCACGCGCACCTCGTAGAGGCCGTTCATGGGCGTCTTGCGCACTTCGTCGATGTTCTGCAATTGCGGAATGCGGGCCGCCAAGGCCTTTTTGATCACCGCCTCCTGGGCGATGGCCCCCAGGCTGAGCAGGGGCAATGCCGCCAGCAGCAGGCGGGGAATCAGGGCTGTTTTCATGGTGTGGGGTCGGGGTGTGGGGGCAAAAGGTGAAAAAGGGCCGGGATCAGGCCAGGCCCATGGCCAGGCGGGTCACCCAGCTCTTGAGGGGGCCGCTGCGGTTGAACTGGTTCATGCCCCAGTTGCGGGCGTTCTGCACGGTGGGCAAGGTGTGGTCGAACAGCCTTTGCAGCCCGTCGCTGGCCAGGCCCAGGGCCCAGATGCCGGCCTTGCGCTCGCGCTCGTAGCGGCGCAACAGCTTGGGGTCGCCCACGCTGCGCCAGTAGTCACGCTCGCGCAGCACGCGGGCCAGGGCTTCGACATCGCCCAGGCCCAGGTTCAGGCCCTGGCCAGCCAGCGGGTGCACCGCATGGGCCGCGTCCCCGGCCAAGGCAAAGCTGCGCACCTGGCCAGCCGGGGGCTGGCCGGGCATGGCACCCACCCAGCGGTCGGCCCGCGACTGCTGCAGCGACCAGCTGGCGCGCTCGCTGCTCAGGCTCAGCGAGCCCGCAGGCCAGCCGGCCTGGGCGGCCACGCGATCGGCAAATTCTTGGGGGGGCAGGGACATCAGTTCGGCAACCTCGGCATGAGGCACAGACCACACCAGCGCGATGGAGTTCCCTTGATCGCCACCCAAAGGCAAAAAAGCCATCACCTGACCGGGCAGAAACCACTGGCGCGCCAGTTGCCCGTGGGGCTCGTTGGCCTGCAGGCGGGCGGCAATGGCGGTATGCGGGTAGGGGGTGGTCTCGTACTGCACACCGAATTCTTCGCGGGTGCGGCTGGCGCGGCCTTCGCAGACCACCGTCAGGGCGGCATCGCGCGGGCTGTCAACCCGTTCGATCTGGGGCTGGTAACGCACCGCCTCGGTCAGCCGGGCCTCCAGCGCAGGCACATCGACGATCCAGGTCAGCGCCGGGGTGTTCTGCTCACGGGCCGAGAACACCACCTCACCGCCTTGATCGCCCAGCACCTGCATGCCGGTGACCGCCGTGACGGCATCGCCCTCCGGCCAGCAACGCAGCGAGTCCAGCAATTGCTGCGATGCGTTGTTCAGCGCATAGGCACGCACATCCAGGGCGGGGGGGGCGGTCTGGGCGGGGCGGGGCGGGGTCACCAGGGCCACCCGCAGGCGTTCACGGGCCAGCAACAGGGCGAGGGTCTGGCCGACCACGCCGGCACCACGGATACACACATCAAAGGCTTGCGTCATGGGGTCTGATTGTAGGAGGCAGGCACAATCGCGCCCTGACCTTGCGCAAGCGCCATTCGGCCTTGCAGGGGTGTTTGTGCCGACATGAATGGATGTGATGCAGGAGTGAGCAGGACATGACATGGGACCCAGAGGCTGATTTCGACGTTCAAGGCACGGTGGCGCGCCTGTTTGTGCACCCCATCAAATCCTGTGCCGCCGTCGAGGTGCAGGAGGCGGTGCTGACCGACACCGGTCTGGACCTGGACCGGGCCTGGATGGTGGTCGACCCTGAAGGCATGTTCGTGAGCCAGCGCGAGCTGCCGCGCATGGCGCTGATCCGCCCCCAGCTCAAGACCTACGAGATGGTGCTGCGCGCCCCGGGCATGCTGGCCCTGCACCTGGCCATCGATGGCGTCGAGGGCCCTTGCACCGCGCAGGTCTGGAAAGACACCGTCAAGGCCTACGACATGGGCAACCTGGCCGCCCAGTGGTTCAGCGACTTTCTGGGGCGCCCCCTGCGACTGGTGCGCTTTGACCCCGAGCAACGCCGCCTGTCCAGCCTGCAGTGGACGTCGGGCCTTGAGGCCCCCAACCAGTTCAGTGACGGCTTTCCCGTGCTGGTCTGCAGCGAGGCCTCGGTGGACGAACTCAACCAGCGCCTGGGCCAGGCCGGCCATGCGCCGGTCGGCGTGGAGCGCTTTCGCGCCAACGTGGTGCTGGCCGGGGTCGAGTCCTTTGACGAAGACCGCCTGGAAGACATCGTGATCCGGGCCGACGACGGCGCCGTCGTGCTGCGCCCGGTCAAGCCTTGCACCCGCTGCCCCATCCCCGACATCGACCCCGCCACCGCCAGCAGCAGCCCCGAAGTGGGCGACACCTTGCGCACCTTCCGCCGGGATGAGCGCGTGGGCGGCGGCATCACCTTCGGCATGAACGCCATCGTGATCGAAGGCGCTGAGCGCGTGTTGCGCGTCGGGCAGGTGGTGCAGGGGCGCTACCGCTTCGATTGAGCCGGCGCTGATCAGTACAATCAGCGCCAATTTCCCCGGGCAAGGCCAGCGGTCGATGGATCCGGTCGCAGCGGGCCGGATTCGCGCGTGGCCCTGTCGGTCGCACCGCCGTGCCAGGGAACCATCACCAAGAAAGCAACCTCCATGAGCCTCAAATGCGGCATCGTGGGCCTGCCCAACGTCGGCAAGTCCACTCTTTTCAACGCCCTGACCAAGGCCGGCATCGCGGCCGAGAACTACCCCTTCTGCACCATCGAGCCCAATGTGGGCACGGTTGAGGTGCCGGATCCGCGTCTGGACCAGCTGGCCCAAATCATCACCCCCGAGCGGATCGTCCCGGCCATCGTCGAGTTTGTCGACATCGCCGGCCTGGTGGCCGGTGCCAGCCAGGGTGAAGGCCTGGGCAACCAGTTTTTGGCCCACATCCGCGAAACCGACGCCATCGTCAACGTGGTGCGCTGCTTTGAAGACGACAACGTGATCCACGTGGCCGGCCGCGTCGACCCGATCGCCGACATCGAAGTCATCCAGACCGAGCTCTGCCTGGCCGACCTGGGCACGGTCGAGAAGACCCTGCAGCGCTCGATCAAGGCCGCCAAGTCGGGCAACGACAAGGAAGCCGCCAAGCTGGTGCAGGTGCTGACCCGCGTACAGGCCACCCTCGACGAGGGCAAGCCGGTGCGCACCCTGGACCTGAGCAAGGAAGACCTGCTGGTGATCAAACCCCTGTGCCTGATCACCGCCAAGCCGGCCATGTTCGTGGGCAACGTCAGCGAAGACGGCTTTGACAACAACCCCCTGCTGGAGCGCCTGAAGGAGTACGCCGCCGGCCAGAACGCCCCTGTGGTGGCCATCTGCGCCAAGATGGAGGCCGACATGGCCGACATGAGCGACGAAGACCGCGCCATGTTCCTGGCCGAGCTGGGCCAGGACGAACCGGGCCTGAACCGCCTGATCCGCGCCGGCTTCAAGCTGCTGGGTCTGCAGACCTACTTCACCGCGGGCGTCAAGGAAGTGCGCGCCTGGACCATCCATGTCGGCGACACCGCTCCCCAGGCCGCTGGCGTGATCCACGGCGATTTCGAGCGCGGCTTCATCCGTGCCCAGACCATCGCGTTTGAAGACTTCATCGCCTTCAAGGGCGAGCAGGGTGCCAAGGATGCCGGCAAGATGCGCGCCGAAGGCAAGGAATACGTGGTCAAGGATGGCGACGTGATGAACTTCCTGTTCAACGTCTGACCCTGGCCCCTGAGCCCACTGCCAAGCCGCACCCTGGTGCGGCTTTGTTGTTTTCAGGGAAAGCCTGAATGGCTGGCTTCGTGAAACCAGCCGCTGGCATGGCATTCTTGGTTCCATGTCTGTTCTGTCCACGCCATGACCCTCCCCGTGCCTGACCTCTCCATCATCATCCCCACGTTCCGTCGCGAGGCGTTGCTGCTGGAGGCCTTGCAAAGTGCCCTGGCGGTGCCTGGGCTGGCATTGGAGGTGCTGGTCATCGACGACAGCCCCGAAGGCGGGGCTCAGGCTGTGGTGCAGGCCCTGGGGGACCCTCGGGTGCAGTACCTGCAGCAGCAGCCTCCGAGCGGTGGGCGTCCGGCCGTGTTGCGCAACCTCGGGGCACAAATCGCCCGGGGGCGGCTGCTGTATTTCCTCGACGACGACGATCACGCCCTGCCCGAGGCCCTGGCAGAGGCCTGCAGGCGCCTGGATGGTGCAGGCTGTGGGGTGGCGATCGGTTTGCCGCGGCCGTTTGGCGCGGTATCCACCCGGGTCGAGGAGGAGCGGGTCTATTTCGACGCGGCGGCCCGTTTTCTGGCCCGGCATGGTTCGCGCTGGGCGGTGACGGCACGGCTGTTGTTCGGGCATGCCTTGGTGGTGTGCAGCACTTTTGTGCTGCGGCGCGATGCGTTTTTGGCCACCGGCGGCTTTCTCACCGACATGGCGGTGTATGAGGACATCGACCTGTGCATGCGTGTGGTGCGCCACGCCGGGTTCCTGAACCTGGGCCAGGCGATCGTGGCGCGCCGGGTTGGTGGGCCCAGTCTGATCAGTCAATCGACTCAGGCCCAGATGCTGGAAGCCTATCGCCTGTCGCAGGCGCATTACCGTCGCCAGCGTGGGCCCATGGAGTTTCTGGCGCTCAAGGTACTGAACCGGTGTATGGCTTGAGGCGAGGCGCGGCGCGGCGCGGGAAAGGGCCGGGGGCGGCTTTTTTCGCTTGGGTGGTGTTTTGAGGGGCAAAGTCCGATAATTCGGGCAAATCAACCGGCTGTCCTTTGCGAGGTCGCCATGAACGCCATCAACTCTTCCACCCCCAACGGCTTGCTCGCAGCCCAGTCTGCCTCGCTCACGCGACTGCAGTCTTTGGGACAGAAGCTGTCGTCAGGTCGGGCGATCAACTCGGCGCTGGACAACGCGGCGGGCCTGGCCCAGTCCAGTTCGTTCAGCGTACAGCTGTCCAGCACAGCCGTGGCCATGCAGGGCTTGCAGGATGGCAGCTCTCTTTTGCAAACGGCTTCGGGGGCCTTGGGTGAGGTCAGCTCGAACCTGCAGCAACTCAACGATCTGGCGGTGCAGGCGGGCAATGGCAGCCTGTCGGCCAGCGACCGGCAGGCCCTGCAGTCGCAGGCCAGCCAGCTCACCCAGAACCTGAATCAGATTTCGGGCAACACCCAGTTCAATGGCCAGAACCTGCTGGACGGCAGCTTCAGCGCCAGCCTGCAGACGGGGCCGAATGCGGGCGACACGCAAAGCCTGAGCCTGGGCAGCGTGTCGGCCAACGCCTTGGGGCTGGGCAGCGTCGATCTCACCAGCAGCAGCGGGCAGGCCAGCGCCATGCAGGCCATCAGCCAGGCACTGCAGCAGGTGAATGACCAGCAGGCCGGGGTGGGCGCCTCCCAGTCGGGGTTGCAGGCCAATTTCGATCAGCTCAGTGCGCAGTCGGGGGCCTTGGCGTCTTCGAACGCCAGCCTCAGCGATGCCGACCTGGCCCAGGCGGCCTCCAGCTTCTCGCAGGAGCAGGTGCGTCAGACGGCCGCCACGCGCATGCTGTCGCTCTACCAGTCCCTGCAGAAGGACACGCTCAGTCTGCTGCCCAAGTAAGCGGCGGTCAGATCGGGCCTTCAGTCCGGGGCGCCCGCACTCAAGGCGCCTTCCACCAGCACTTGCTGAATCAGGCGCCGGTCCAGCGCCAGCCAGATCAGGATGGGCGCCAGCGTGGGCAGCAGCAAAAAGCCGATCTGGTAGGCAGCGCCGATCAGGTTGACGTCAAAGGCATCAAACCGGGTCTGGGCGCGTGTGGCCTCGCCGGCCTGCACCGCCACCTGCAGCAGCCAGGTGAAGCACACCCCCCAGGCCTGAAAGGGCAGCAGGGCGACGGCGCCCACCGGGATCTTCCACCACCAGCCCTTGGCCCGCACGGCCAGGAACAAGGCCGCGAGCAGCGGAATGCCGTAGGCGTAGGTCAGCACGTTGGCCTCCGGCGCCACATCGGCCAGGCGGCCGCCGGGCATCTTGACTGTGAGCCCGGTCAGCAGCACCTGCTGGGTGCCGTGCAGCTCCGAGCCATGGGCCCAGAACGGAAACACCGCCTTCATGGCCCATTCGGCCAGCCAGGCCGGCGCCACGGCCACGTAGTTGCGGCCCAGGTACCAAAGCGCCAGGCAGGGCACCAGCCACAGGATGGCGCGCAGAAAAAAACCGCTGATGACGCTGTGCGAGGCCCGCTTCATGCCGCGACTCCGGTGTCGGCCTGCAGGTGTTCGCGGCGGAAGTCCTGGCGCGCCACCCAGCGCATCCAGACCAGCCAGACCACCACCACGTCCAGCATGATCAAGGCCTGCCACAGGTACAGGTGGGCAAATTCAAAAGCCTGGGCGTTCCAGCCCGCGAGGTAGAACAAGGTGATGATGCGCACCAGGTTCACCAGCTGGATGGCCACAAAGCCGATGCCGATGCCGACCAGCTTGTAGCGCCAGCGGGCCGGGTAGGCCGTCAGGGCCGCCAGCAGGATCAGGCAGGCCTCCACGCCATTGCAGCCGGCCTCGATCGACACCCCCATGCCCGTCTTGGCGTTTTGCAGCACCTTGCCGTAAGAGACCACGTTGGCGTCGACCGCCTGCACCAGAAAGGCACTGGCGGAGGCCAGAAAGCTCGTCCAGGGCACGATCAGCCACTGTTGTACCGGTGGGGTCAGTTCGCCCACGAAAAGCACCACCAACAGCACGAGGAAGATCGAGAAGAAACGCAGCATGGACAGGTCGCTCTTGAAGGAGGGAGGGAGTTCAGTTCAAGCCGGCACTGTAACCCAGGCGATTGCTTCTGCAGGCGCTTGCATTTCAGCCCGGAAACAGTTTCATCAGCACCGTGGTCATGGTCAGGTAGCGCAGGCCCTTGCCCACCAGCATCCAGCCCACGCAGGGCCAGAAGGGCAGGCGCAGCCAGCCGGCCACGGCGCACAGCGGGTCACCCAGCAGGGGCAGCCAGCTCAGCAGGCAGGCCTTGGGGCCCAGGCGCTGCAGCCAGCCCAGCACGCGCAGGTGGTGGGGCGAGCGTTGGTAGTGGTCGGCCACCCGGTGGGCGCCATAGCCCATCCACCAATCCAACGCCCCGCCCAGGGTGTTGCCCAGGGTGGCCACGGCGATGGCGGGCCAGAAAAGCTCGGGGTTGAGCTTGAGCAGGCCGAACAGCGCCGGCTCCGAGCCCAGGGGCAGCAAGGTGGCCGAGATGAACGACACCACAAACAGCGTGCCCAGTCCGTATTGGGGCAGCGCCAGAAGGGCGAGCAGAGAATCGAGCCAAGCTTGCATGGGCCCCAGTATAGGCAGGGCGGCCTGCAGCAAATCGACGGCCGGCACTCTCATGCATCGCTCATTTCAATTGCTGAAATTTTGAGCAGCTACAATCGTGCCTCATTTTTCAGCATGCCGTTGCCGACGGCCCCCCATCCTCCTCTCACCCGCCCACCCTGCTTTCCCCATGCAGATCGGACACCTGTCGCTTGAAAACACGCTGTTTGTCGCCCCCATGGCGGGGGTGACGGACCGGCCTTTCCGACAGTTGTGCAAATCGCTGGGCGCGGGCTACGCGGTGAGCGAGATGGTGACCTCGCGCCGTGATTTGTGGAACTCCCTGAAGACGTCCCGCCGCGCCAATCACGAGGGCGAGAAAGAGCCGATCGCCGTGCAGATCGCCGGCACCGAGCCGCAGATGATGGCCGATGCCGCGGTCTACAACATCGAGCGTGGCGCCCAGGTCATCGACATCAACATGGGCTGCCCGGCCAAGAAGGTGTGCAACAAATGGGCCGGCTCGGCCCTGATGCAGGATGAAGCCCTGGCCCTGTCCATCGCCGAGGCGGTGGTGCAGGCCTGCCTGCCGCACCGTGTGCCGGTCACCCTCAAGATGCGCACCGGCTGGTGCCAGACGCACAAGAACGCCGTGGTGCTGGCCCGGGCCTTCGAGTCGGCCGGCATCCAGATGCTGACCGTGCACGGCCGCACCCGCGAGCAGGGCTACAAGGGCCGGGCCGAGTACGACACCATCGCCGCCGTCAAGGCCGCGGTGCGGGTGCCGGTGGTGGCCAATGGCGACATCGACAGCCCGCACAAGGCGGCCGAGGTGCTGGCCTACACCGGGGCCGATGCCCTGATGATCGGGCGCGCCGCGCAAGGCCGCCCCTGGATCTTCCGCGAGATCGGCCACTACCTGAGCACCGGCACCCTGTTGGCCCCGCCCCTGGTGGCCGAGGTGCGCCGACTGCTGCTGGAGCACCTGCAAGACCACTACGCGCTGTATGGTGAGTTCACCGGCGTGCGCTCGGCCCGCAAGCACATCGGCTGGTACGTGAAAGGCCTGCCCGACGGCGAGGCCTTCCGTACCCGCATCAACGGCTTGGAAGACAGCGCCGCCCAAACGGCCGCTGTCGCTGATTATTTCGACGCCCTGGGAGACCGCATGGAGCGCTTGCCGGACAGCCCGGCAGCCCCCCTGGCCGGTGAGGACGAAGAACCCCTGGAAACCGCTGCATGAGCAACAAGAACATCGAAGACTGCGTCCGTGACAACCTGCTGGAGTATTTCCGCGACCTGCACGGCGAGGAGCCCCACGGCATGCACGAGATGCTGATCCGCCTGGTCGAGAAGCCGCTGCTGGAGGTGGTGATGGCCCAGGCCGAGCACAACCAGTCGCGCGCGGCCGAGTGGCTGGGCCTGAACCGCAACACGCTGCGCAAAAAGCTCATCGAGCACGAACTGCTCAAGTGACGACCGAACCTATTTCGAAATCCAAATCCAAAACTGAAGACCCTCGCATGAACGCACTTCTTTCTGTTTCCGACAAGACCGGCATCGTCGAATTGGCCCGGGAACTGCACGCCCTCGGCATCAAGCTGATCTCCACCGGCGGCACCGCCAAGCTGCTGGCCGAACAAGGCCTGCCGGTCACCGAGGTGGCCGAGGTCACGGCCTTCCCCGAAATGCTGGACGGCCGCGTCAAGACCCTGCACCCCAAGGTGCACGGCGGCCTGCTGGCCCGCCGCGACCTGCCCGAGCACATGGCCGCGCTGGCCGCGCACGGCATCGACACCATCGACCTGCTGGTGGTCAACCTGTACCCGTTTGAAGCCACCGTGGCCAAGCCCGGCTGCACCCTGGAAGACGCGATCGAGAACATCGACATCGGCGGCCCGGCCATGGTGCGCAGCGCCGCCAAGAACTGGAAGGACGTGGGCGTGCTGACCGACGCTTCGCAGTACGCGGGCGTGGTGGCCGAGCTCAAGGCCAATGGCAACAAGCTCAGCGACAAGACCCGCTTCGGCCTGTCGGTGGCCGCCTTCAACCGCATCAGCAACTACGACGGCGCCATCAGCGACTACCTGTCGGCGCTGAACTTCGAAGAAGGCAACAACACCCCCTCCAAGCAGCTGTTCCCGGCCCAGAGCAATGGCCGCTTCATCAAGCTGCAAGACCTGCGCTACGGCGAGAACCCGCACCAGCAGGCTGCCTTCTACCGCGACCTGTACCCCGCACCGGGCTCGCTGGTCACGGCCGAGCAGCTGCAGGGCAAGGAGCTCAGCTACAACAACATCGCCGACGCCGACGCCGCCTGGGAATGTGTCAAGAGCTTCGACGTGCCGGCCTGCGTGATCGTCAAGCACGCCAACCCCTGCGGCGTGGCCGTGGGCAGCGGCCCGCTTGAGGCCTACAGCAAGGCCTTCCAGACCGATCCGACCTCGGCCTTCGGCGGCATCATCGCCTTCAACCGCACGCTGGATGCGGCTGCGGCCCAGCAGGTCAGCAAGCAGTTCGTCGAGGTGCTGATGGCGCCCGATTTCACGCCTGAGGCCCTGGAAGTCTTCAAGACCAAGGTCAACGTGCGCATTCTGAAGATCGCCCTGCCCGCCGGTGGTGCCACCGCCTGGGACAAGGGCCAGAACCTGATGGACGTGAAGCGCATTGGCTCGGGCCTGCTGATCCAGAGCGCCGACAACCACGAGCTGCAACTGGCCGACCTCAAGGTCGTCACCACCAAGCAACCCACGGCCGAAGAACTGCAAGACCTGCTGTTCGCCTGGAAGGTGGCCAAGTTCGTCAAGAGCAACGCCATCGTCTTCTGCAAGGGCGGCATGACCATGGGTGTGGGCGCCGGCCAGATGAGCCGCCTCGACTCGGCCCGCATTGCCAGCATCAAGGCCGGCCACGCCAGTCTGAGCCTGCAAGGCACGGCCGTGGCCAGCGATGCCTTCTTCCCGTTCCGCGACGGCCTCGATGTGGTGGTGGACGCCGGTGCCACCTGCGTCATCCAGCCGGGCGGCTCGATGCGCGACCAGGAGGTGATCGACGCCGCCAACGAGCGCGGCGTGGCCATGGTCTTCAGCGGCGTGCGCCACTTCCGTCATTGACCTCACGCACGGTGGAGGGGCCTCCGAGCCCCGTCGCCTGTCAGACGCCCTGCGGCCTTGTGCCGGCAGGGCGTTTTTTCTGGACCCTCAGCGCCGGGCCGACACCACGATGCCGCCCACGATGAAGCCAAACGCCACCGCGTGGTACAGGTGCGGGTGCTCGCCCAGGAACAGCGTGGACATCAGCGCGGCAAACAAGGGCGTGAGGTTGATGAAGAAGCCCGCCACCCCAGGGCCGGCCTGCTGCACGCCGCTGCCCCAGCAGCGGTAGGCCAGCAGGGCTGGTCCCAGCGCGATGAAGGCCAGCGCGGCCAGCAGCGGCCAGCCCCAGCTGATGTGGGCGGGGGTCAGCAGCCATTCGCCGCCGGCGAACAGGCCCGACCAGCCCAGGCCGAACACCATCTGCGCGATCAGAAAACCCGACCAGTCCTGGCGCAGGCCCGGGGGCTCGGCGGTGCGCACCAGCAGCCAGCTGTAGAACGACCAGGCGATCGTGGCCAGCAGCATGAACAGGTCGCCCGCCACCAGCTTGAAGGCCATCAGCTGGGCCCATTCGCCGCGGCTCAGCACCAGCACCACGCCCACGATGGACAGCAGGGCGCCCAGCAACTGCTGGCGCGCCACCGGCACGCCGAAAAACAGCGCACCCACGCTCAGCATCCACACCGGCATGCTCGAGCCCACCAGCGTGGCATTGATCGGGGTGGAGGTCTGCAGCGCCAGGTACTGCAAGGCGTTGTAGCAGCCCACCCCCAGCAGGCCCAGCAGGCTGTAGCGCCGCCAGTGGGCCCACAGGGGGCTGTCGCGGCGCAGGGTGCGGCCGGCCAGCGGCAGCAGCAAGGCGAAGGCGATCACCCAGCGCAGCAGGTTCAGCGTCATCGGCGGCACCAGCTCATGCACCAGGCGGCCCACCACGGCATTGCCCGCCCACAGCAGAGGGGGCAGGGTGAGCAGGGCGATGGTCGAGGGGCTGAGTCGGTGTTGCATGGGGGCGCACTTTACAGTGCGGCCGCTGGCCTTGCGCCGAGAGACCAGCACGGCCCGCCAATTCGTGGCACCATTTCGCCCGGTTTGGCCTGCGCCGCAGCTGCTGGATGCAGAGTCCGTCCCCCACTTCGTTCCCTTCGCCCCCCGCAACCGGAGACATGACATGACCCGCGCCGTACGCATTGACCAGCCTGGTGGTCCCGAACAACTCAAGATCGTGGATGTGGAAGTGGGCCAGCCCGGCCCTGGCGAGATCCGCATCCGCCACCATGCGGTGGGCCTGAACTACATCGACGTCTACCAGCGCACCGGCCTGTACCCCTTCCCCATGCCGCTGCAGCTGGGCATGGAAGGCTCAGGCGTGGTCGAGTCGGTGGGCGAGGGCGTGACCCACCTGCGCGCCGGCGACCGTGCGGCCTATGCCGCCAACCCGCCGGGCAGCTACTCCGAAGTGCGCGTGATGCCGGCGCGCAATGTGTGCAAGCTGCCCGACGACATCTCGTTCGAGACCGGCGCGGCCATGATGCTCAAGGGCCTCACGGCCCAGTACCTGCTCAAGAAGACCCGCCCGGTGGAAGGCCTGCAGCCCGGCGACTTCGTGCTGTTCCATGCGGCGGCCGGCGGTGTGGGCCTGATTGCCTGCCAATGGGCCAAGGCCCTGGGCCTGCAACTGATCGGCACCGCGGGCTCGGACGCCAAGTGCGCCCTGGCCAAGGCGAATGGCGCGGCCCACGTGATCAACTACAGCACCGAGGATTTTGCGGCCCGCGTCAAGGAGATCACCGGCGGCCAGGGCGTCAAGGTGGTGTACGACTCGGTGGGCAAGGACACCTGGGACAAATCCCTCGACTGCCTGCGCCCCTTCGGCCTGATGGCCAGCTTCGGCAACGCCTCCGGCCCGGTGCCGCCCTTTGCCCCCGGCATGCTGGGCGCCAAGGGCTCGCTGTATGTCACGCGCCAGACCCTGTTCACCCACATCGCCACGCGCGAGAGCAACCAGGCCATGGCCGATGACCTGTTCGAGGTGGTGCGCAGCGGCCAGGTGAAGATCCACATCGAGCAGCGCTACCGCCTCGAAGACGTGCAGCAGGCGCACCGCGACCTGGAAGCCCGCAAGACCACGGGCTGCACCATCCTCACGCTGTGAACCACGACACCCCCCTGAGCACGGCCTGGTTGCAGGCCCTGCGCGCGCAGGCCCGGCAGGCGCCGCGTCGCCCGCGCCTGCCGCTGGTGGTGGCGGGCCACACCCCGGGCTCGGTGGAGGATGCGGTGCTGGGCACCCTGCCGGGGGCGGCGGGCCTGGGCCTGTCGCGCCAACTCGACGCGCGCGGGCCGAGCTGGCACCTGCGGGCCGAGCCCACCGAGGCCGGCATCACCGCCGCCTTGGAGCCCCTGGCCCTGGCCCTGCGCGCCGCCGGCCGTTGCGGCCCCTGGCGCAACGAAGCACTGGCCGTGGTCGGCGCCCAAGGGCAGCGCCTGGGCACCATCGAGCGCGGCGCGGTGCGTGTGCTGGGCCTGGCCACGCAGGCCGTGCACCTGGTGGGCCTGGCCCCCGACGGGCGCCACTGGGTGCAACAACGCGCCCATGACAAGCCCAACGACCCCGGCCTGTGGGACACCCTGATGGGGGGCATGGTGTCGGCCGCCGACACCCTGCACCAGGCCCTGGCCCGTGAAACCTGGGAAGAGGCGGGCCTGCATGTGGAGCAGATGCCCGCCCTGAGCCATGGCGGCCACGTCGAATTCGCCCGCCCCAGCGCAGAGGGGGGCGGCTGTGGCTACATGGTCGAGCGCATCGACTGGTTTGTCTGCGAGGTGCCGGCAGGGCGAGCCCCCGAGAACCAGGATGGCGAGGTGGCGCAGTTTGCCCTGCTCACCCGCGAAGAGCTGGTCCGGCGGGTGGCGGCGGGTGAATTCACCCTGGAAGCCAGCCTGATCATTGCCGCCAGCCTGGGGCTTTAGAGCCCGGCGAAGCGGTCGGTGGCGGCCAGCAACTGGTCCAGGATGCCGGGCTCGGTCCAGGCATGGCCGGCGCCCTCGATCAGGTGGAACTCCGAACCCGGCCAGGCCTGGTGCAGGGCGTGCGCGTAGCGCACCGGGCAGGGCATGTCGTAGCGGCCATGCACGATCACGCCCGGAATGCCGGCCAGGCGATGGGCCTCGCGCAGCAACTGGCCGTCGTCCAGCCAGGCGCCGTGCATGAAGTAGTGGTTCTCCAGCCGGGCGAAGGCCAGCGCAAAGTGCGGGTCGGCATGCTGGTCATGGTTGCCGGGGCTGGGCAGCAAGGTGATGGTTTCGCCCTCCCACAGGCTCCAGGCCAGGGCCGCCTCCTGTTGGCGGGCCGGGTCCGGGCCGGTCAGCAGGCGGTGGTAGGCCGCCATCATCTGGCCGCGCTCGGCCTCCGGCACCGGGGCCTGGAAGCGTGCCCACTTTTCGGGAAACATCTCCGACACCCCGTATTGGTAGTACCAGTCCAGCTCGGCCCGGGTCACGGTGTAGACGCCGCGCAGCACCAGTTCGCTCACGCGTTGCGGGTGCTTTTGTGCATAGGCCAGCGCCAGGGTCGAACCCCAGGAGCCGCCGAACACCAGCCAGCGCTCGGTGCCGGGCCGCAGCTGGCGCAGGGCCTCGATGTCGTCCACCAGGTGCCAGGTGGTGTTGGCCTCCAGGCCCGCATGCGGGGTGGAGCGGCCGCAGCCGCGTTGGTCGAACAGCAGCAGGTCGTAGCGGGCCGGGTCGAACAGGCGCCGGTGCTCAGGCGAGATGCCGCCGCCCGGGCCGCCATGCAGAAACACCGCCGGCTTGGCGCCCGGCGTGCCCACGCGCTCGTAATAAATGCGATGGCCGTCGCCCACGTCGAGCAGGCCGGTTTCATAGGGTTCGATGGCGGGGTAGAGGGTGCGTGGCATGGGGGCGGTGCCTGGGGGGATTGATGCCGGAAGTATCGCCGCTCAGCCCCCGGTGTCGGCCTGGCGCTGCCGAGCCACATCGCGGATCAGCTCCCAGGCGGCCTGGGCCAGGGGCGACAGGGCCCGGTTGCGCCGGTGCACCAGCATGATGTCGCGGTCCACCCGCGGCAGCAGGGGGCGCACGGCCAGGCCGTTCAGGCCCTCGGGGGGCAGGGCCAGATCGGGCACCACCGACAGGCCCAGGCCGGCCTCGACCATGCGGAAGATGGTGGTGGGGTGGCCCACGTCCTGCGCGTTTTCGGCCACCACCCCCTGGGCCTCCAGGGCCCGGTCGATCAGGCGTCGGCTGCCCGAGGCGTGGTCCAGCAGCACCAGGGATTCGCCCGCCAGATCGCGCCAGTGCACCTGGGCTTGCTGCGCCAGGGCGTGCCCGGGCGGGCACACCAGGCAGAAGGGCTCGGACAGGATGGGCTCGCAATGCAGGTCTTCGCGCTCGCCGGGGTCGATCACCACCCCGAAGTCGACCTCGCCCGAGCGTACGCTGTCCAGCACGTCGTGCTGAATGCGGTCCAGCAGCGTCAGTTGCAGGCCGGGCCATTGGCGCCGGCACAAGGCGATGCATTCGGGCATCAGGTTGGCCGACAGCGTGGGGCTGCTGGCCACGCGCACCCGGCCCCGGCGCTCGGTGGCCATGCCCTGCACGTCGAGCAAGGTGTTGTCCAGCTCCTCCAGCACGCGTTCCAGGCGGGCGGCCAACTTGCGGCCGGCCTCGGTCAGTTCGACCTCGCGCGTGGTGCGGTTGAGCAGCTTCAGGCCGAGCTGGGCCTCCAATTCGGTGATGCAGCGGCTCACTGCGGGCTGGGTCAGGCCGATCAGCTGGCCGCTGCGGCTGAAGTTGCGGGTGAGGGCCACGGAGCGGAACACCTCCAGTTGGCGCAGGGTGACATTCATGAGGTCGAATAATAAATCCATCAGTGAAATGCATTTCACTTTTGAATCAGGCTGAGGCTTAATCGCCCACCTGGGCCCGGCATGGCGCGGGGCCCACCGCTTTGGAGGCCGCATGGCGCGTTCGCGATTCATCCCTGACAACTACACCTTCGCCATTCTGGGCACCGTGGTGCTGGCCAGCGTGCTGCCCGCCTCGGGCCAGGTGGCCCAGGGCTTCGAGTGGCTCACCGTGGCCGCCGTCAGCCTGCTGTTCTTTCTGCACGGGGCCAAGCTTTCGCGCGATGCGGTGCTGGCCGGCATCAGCCACTGGCGCCTGCACCTGGTGGTGGTGGCCAGCACCTTTGTGCTGTTTCCGCTGCTGGGCTGGGCCCTGCGGCCGCTGTTGCAGCCGCTGGTGACGCCCGATCTGTACCTGGGCGTGCTGTTCCTGTGTGCCCTGCCGGCCACAGTGCAGTCGGCGATTGCCTTCACCGCTGTGGCTCGCGGCAACATGCCAGCCGCCATCTGCAGCGCCTCGGCCTCCACCTTGATGGGCATTTTCATCACCCCGCTGCTGGTGGGGCTGCTGCTGCAACGCCACGCGGCGGGCGGCGATCCGCTGGCCGCCATCGGCCACATCATGCTGCAGCTGCTGGTGCCTTTTCTGGCCGGCCACCTGCTGCGCCCCTGGATCGGCGACTTCGTGAAGCGGCGCGCCGCCATGCTCAAGTACGTGGACCAGGGTTCCATCCTGCTGGTGGTCTACACGGCCTTCAGCGCAGCCGTGATCCAGGGCCTCTGGAAGGACATGCCCATCACCTCGCTCCTGGGCCTGCTGCTGGTGTGTGCCGTGATCCTGGCCCTGGCCCTGGTCTGCACCACCTTGCTGGCGCGCAAGCTGGGGTTTTCGAAAGAAGACGAGATCACCATCGTGTTCTGCGGCTCCAAGAAAAGCCTGGCCAGCGGCGTGCCCATGGCCAAGGTGCTGTTCGCCTCGGGCACGGTGGGGGCCATCGTGCTGCCCCTGATGCTGTTCCACCAGATGCAGCTGATGGTGTGTGCGGTGCTGGCCCAGCGCTACGCCAGCCGTCAACAGATCACCCACGAAGAGCACTGAGGCCGGCGGGCCGGCCATGGGCCCCCGATGTCGCAAGACGGACTGACATCGGGGGGCGCTCTCCTTACAAGGAAGGCGCTGCGGGTTTTCGCAGCGCTTCACCTCACAAAGGGAGACAACACCCATGGCGATCGAACTCGAACTCACCTGCCTGGCCTCAGGCCTTCAATTCCCCGAAGGGCCGGTGCTGCTGCCCGACGGCAGTCTTTTGCTGACCGAGATCCAGCGCGGCACGCTGAGCCGCATCACGCCGCAAGGCGAGGTGCGGGTGGTGGCCGAGTTGGGCGGCGGCCCCAACGGGGTCGCCATCGGCCCGGATGGGGCGGCCTATGTCACCAACAATGGCGGCTCGTTCCGCTTTCACGCGGTGGATGGGCTCAACATCCCCGGCGCCACGCCGCCTGAACACCAGGGCGGCAGCATCCAGCGCGTGGACCTGGCCACCGGCGAGGTGCGCACCCTGTACACCGAATGCGAGGGCCAGCGCCTGATCGGGCCCAACGACCTGGTGTTCGACCGCCAGGGCGGTTTCTGGTTCACCGACCATGGCTGTGGCAACGAGCATTCGCGCCAGTTCGGCGGCTTGTACTACGCCTTGCCCGATGGCTCGCGCATCGTGCGCGCCGGCCCGCCGCTGCTGGCCCCCAATGGCGTGGGCCTGTCGCCCGACGAAAAAGTGGTCTACGTGGCCGACACCTACCTGGGCCGGCTCTGGGCCTTTGATGTGCTGTCGCCGGGCGTGGTGCAGACCGTGTCGCCGTTCCAGCCGGCGCGGGTGGTGGCCAACCTGCCGGGTTGCCAGTTTCTCGACAGTCTGGCCGTGCAGGCCGATGGCAAGGTGTGCGTGGCCACCATCCTGAACGGCGGCATCACCGTGTTCGACCCGGCCACAGGCCTGACCGAGCACGCGGCCGTGCCCGACCTGGTGTGCACCAACCTGTGTTTTGGCGGGGCCGACATGCGCGATGTCTGGATCACGGCGTCTGGCACGGGCAAGGTGTATCGCAGCCGCTGGCCCAGCCCGGGCCTGAAGCTCAACTTCTGATGCCCAACTTCTGATCAGTCGATCAGTCGATCAGTTGCCCCCCGTCGTGAAACGGGTAGGGGCCGGGGTGGCTGCCGCAGGCCACGGTGTGGCTCACCAGCACGCCGGCGTCGCTCCAGGCGTGCAGGCCGAAGCCGGGGGGCTCCAGCGTCCAGGCCGAGGCGGCGTCGGGTGCCAGGTCCAGGCACACCTGGTGGGCGGGCGAGGGCACGGTCTGCGCCAGCGTGCCGCCAAAGCGCACCTGGATGCTGCGGTGCAGGTGGCCGCAGATCACCCGCTGCACCTGGGGGTGGCGGGCCACCAGGGCCTCCAGTTCGGCGGCACCCTGCAGCAGGCCGATCCGGTCCATGTGGCCGATCAGGGTCTGGAACGGCGGGTGGTGCAGGGCCAGGATCACCGGGTGCTCGCGCTGGCGCTCCAGTTCGTCGGCCAGCCAGGCCAGGCGCTGCGGGCACAGCGTGCCGTGGCTGGCGCCGGGCACCACGGTGTCGAGCGCGATCAGCTGCAGCGGGCCCACCGGCACGCTGTACTGCACAAAGCCCTCGGTGCCCAGGTAGCGGTGCTGGGGAAAGCTCTGGCGCAGCTGATCGCGGTCGTCGTGGTTGCCTGGCATCAGGTACACCGGCATGGGCAGGGGGGCCAGCAGCTCGGCCAGGTGGGTGTACTCGGCGGCGCGGCCGAAGTCGGTCAGGTCGCCGGTGATCACCACCGCCTGGGGGGCTTGCGGAAGGTGCAGCAGGGTCTGCACGGCCTGCGCCAGGTAGGGGGCGGTGTCGAGGCGGCCATAGGCCAGGCGGCCGGGCTCGCGGATGTGCAGGTCGGACAGTTGGGCCAGCAAGGTGTTCATGGTGAGGCTTCGCTCGGGAGGGGGCATCGGTCTGGTGGGTGGCGGCGGGCCGCTCAGGCGGTGACCGCTTCGGCCGGCATCAGGTTCTGGGGCGCGACACGCACGCCCACGGTATCACCGGCACGGGCCGGGTGATCGCGGTCCACGTCGACCGAGATCAGCGGCTGGTGTGGCAGGCTGAGGCTGAGCTGCACGCGCTCGCCCAGAAAGCGCCGCTGCATCACCTGGGCCTCGGCCACCTCGGCGTGGGGCGTGCACAGCTCGATGTCCTCGGGCCGCAGCAGCAGCTGGGGCTGGTCGCCCCACAACGGCGGGCAGGGCAGTTCGATCCGGCCCAGCTTCAGCACGTGGCGGCGGCGTGCGTCCTCGTCGCGTTGCAGGCGGTTCACCCGGCCCAGGAAGGTGGCCACGAAGGGGTGCTCCGGTCGGCGGTACAGGGTTTCACCGTCGCCCACCTGCACGATGCGCCCGGCCTGCATGACGGCCAGGCGGTCGGCAATGGCCAGGGCCTCCTGCTGGTCATGGGTGACGTGCACCGCGGTGATGTGCAGGCGGCGCAGCAGCTCGGCCAGCTCGTCGCGCAACTGCTCCTTGAGCTTGGCGTCCAGGGCGGTCAGGGGCTCGTCCAGCAACAGCACGCGCGGGCGCACTGCCACGGCGCGGGCCAGGGCCACGCGCTGGCGCTGGCCGCCCGAGAGTTCGGCCGGGCGCCGATGCTCCAGCCCGTTCAGGCGCACCAGGTCGACCAGCTCGCCCACCACGCGGCGCTGCTCGGCCACGGGGGTGCCCCGCAGGCGCAGGCCGTAGCCGATGTTGGCCGCCACCGTCATGTGCGGAAACAGCGCGTAGTGCTGGAACACCATGCCCACGCCGCGCTGCTCGATCGGCAGCCGGGTGACATCGGTGTCGCCGAACATCAGGCGGCTGCCCTCATCGGGCAACTCCAGCCCGGCGATCAGGCGCAGCAGGGTGGTTTTGCCACAGCCCGAGGGGCCCAGCAGGGCCAGCACTTCGCCAGGCTCGATGTGCAGCGTGGTGGGTTGCAGGCCGCGGGTGCCGTCGGGGTAGGTTTTGGCGCATTGGACGATGTCCACGCGCGTGCGTTCAAGTTCCAAGGTTTTTCTCCATCAGGCGGCCCAGGCCCTGCAGGCCCCACAGCACCGGCAGGATCACCAGCAGGAAGACCAGCGTATAGGCCGAGCCCACCTCCAGGCGCATCGAGGCGTAGCTGTCGGCCAGGCCCACGGGCAGGGTTCGGGTCAAAGGGGTGTGCAGCATCCAGGTGAGGTTGAATTCCCCCACCGAGAGCGTGAAGACCATCAGGCAGCCGGACACGATGGCCGGCAGCACGGCAGGCACCAGCACGCCCAGAAAGCGCTGGTCGAAGCGCGCGCCCAGCGAGCGGGCGGCCTCTTCGAGCGAGCGCAGCTCATCGCGTTGAAAGGCGGCGCCCACCGTGCGCACCATGAAGGGCAGGGTGAACACGATGTGGCCGATCAGCACAAAACCGTAGCTCTGGCGCAGGCCTTGCCAGGCGCCATAGGTGAGGATCAGGGCCAGGGCGCTGGCCAGCCCGGGCACGGCCACGGGCAGGGTCAGCAGCTCTTCGAACAGGCGGGCCCAGCGCGAGCGGCTGCGCGCCAGCGCATAGGCGCAGGGCACGCCCAGCAGCAGGCAGGCCAGCACGCAGGCGCCGGCCAGGCCCAGCGAGGCCAGCACCGTGCCGCCATAGGTGTCCCACACCTCGGCGAGCCAGCGGGTGGTGAGGCCGCTTTTCAGGCCCCGGCTGTAGTTGTTGAGCAGGCCGGCCAGCACCGACAGGGCGATGGGGGCCAGCATGAACAGGGCCACCAGGGCGGTCAGCGCCAGCAGCACAGGGGAGGCTTGTCGTGGGGTGCGCATGGCTTCAGGCTCCGGCCAGGGGCGCTTTGTGGGCTTTGCGGGCGTCGGGGCCGAGCCGCCGCGCCAGCCACAGCACGCCCCAGGTCATCGCGCCCAGGCTCAGCGAGAGGCTGGCGGCGAGCGCGAAGTTGGCGTAGTTGGTGAATTCGTTGTAGATCGTGATGGGCAGCACCTCGTACTGGCTGGCCAGCGTGAAGGCGGTGCCGAAGGCGCCCATGGCGGTGGCGAACACCATGGCGCCGCAGGCCACGGTGGTGGGGGCCAGCTCGGGCCACCACACGTCGCACACCACGCGCCAGGGGCCGGCCCCGAGCGATCGGGCTGCTTCTTCCAGGGCTGGGTCCATGGCGCTGGCAGCCGCCGTGTAGCTGCCGATGGCGCGTGGCAACGAAAAATACAGGTAGGCCAGGAACAGGCCGCCCAGCCCGTAGGCCAGGGTCAGGCGCCCCGCGCCCAGGGCTTCGGTCAGGTCGGCCACCAGGCCTTGGCGGCCGCCCAGCAGGATCATGAAAAAGCCGATGATCACGCCCGGAAACGACAGCGGCAGCGTCAGCAGCGACAGCAGCAGCCCCCGCCCCGCAAAGCGCTGGCGCGCCAGGGTCACGCCCACGCCGGCCCCCAGCACCAGGGTGGCCGCGGTCACGACCAGCGACAGGCCCAGGGTCTGCAGCAGGCTTTTCAGGTAGCGGGCCTCGGTCAGCACGGCAAAGTAGGTGGCCCAGCCCTTTTGGGCGGGCAGGGCCACGAGTTGCAGCACGGGCAGCAACCAGAAGGCGGCGAAGAAGGCCAGCGCCGGGGCGGCGCAGGCCAGTCTCTGGGCCTGGGGAGACAGTGTGGGCATGATGATCCGGCCGGGGCTGTCGTGTTGGCTTACTGGGCTTCTTTGAGGTAGCGCTCGGAGAAGGCCTTCTGCACGGCGGCCATCTTGGCGTAGTCCACCGTCTTGGCGCGGGCGTACTCGCTGGCGGGCAGGAAGCGGGCCTGCACTTCCTTGCTCATGGCGCCGGCGCGCACCGGGCGCAGGTAGGCGTTGGCCCACAGGGCCTGGCCCTCATCCGACAGCACGAAATCGAGCACCTTGCGGCCGTTGTCGGCGTGCGGGGCGTTGGCCACCAGGCTCATCACATAAGGCACCACCAGCGTGCCTTCGGCCGGGATCACGAACTGCACATTGGCCTGGTCCTTGTACTTGGCGCGGTAGGCATTGAAGTCGTAGTCGAGCAGGATGGCGATCTCACCCGACAGCACGCGGGCGTAGGAGGTCTGCTTGGGCACGATGGGCTCGTTCTTCTGCAGGGCCTTGAAGTAGTCGATGGCCGGGCCGAAGTTGTCCAGCGAGCCACCACGGGCCTGGTTGATGGCCACGGCGCCCACGTAGCCCACAAAGGCCGAGGCCGGGTCGAGGTAGCCGATCAGGCCCTTGTAGTCGGGCTTGAGCAGGTCGGCCCACGACTTGGGCACGGGCTTGCCTTTGAGGGCGTCCACATTGACCATGAAGCCCAGGGTGCCCGAGTGGATGGTGAACCAGTGGCCTTGCGGGTCTTTCAGGCCGTCGGGGATGTCGGCCCAGGCGGCGGGCTTGTAGGCCGCCACCACGCCGTCCTTCTGGGCCTGGATGGCAAAGGTGACGCCGAGGTAGGTCACATCGGCCACCGGGCTGGCTTTTTCCGCCACCAGTTGGGCCAGCGACTGGCCCGAATTCTTGTTGTCGGGCGGCACGGTGATGCCGGTCTTGGCCTTGATGGCCTTGATCTGGCCGCCCCAATCCGCCCATTCGGTGGGGCAGTTGTAGCAGATGGCGTTCTGGGCCAGGGCCAGGCTGCTGGCAGCCAGGCCGGCGGCCAGCACGCTGGCACGCAACAGGGGGGTGATGAGGTTTCGCATCGGTTCACTCCAGGGTGGTGGAAAGGACAGGGTTCAACTGACAAAAAGGGTGTCGGACATCGGCGTGCCGGACATTGGCGTGTCGGACAGGGGGGTGTCTGGCGGTGCGCAGGTCTCGCCCACCCGGAAGCCGTGGGCCAGGCTGCGGCTGCCGCTGGGTGGCGGGGCCAGGCCCTCCTGCAGGGCCTGCAGCAGCCACTCGACGCTTTGGCGCCCCAGTTCGGCATTGGGCTGGGTGATGGTGCTCAGGCGCAGGCTCAGGTCTTCGCCCAGGGTGATGCCGTCAAAGCCCACCACGCTGAGCTGGCCGGGCACCGACAGGCCGGCCAGGCGGGCGGCGCGCAGGCAGCGCAGGGCCAGCAGATCGTTCGAGCCGATCAGGGCAGTGGGCCGGTGCGGACCGCGCAGGTGTTCGATCAGGGTGTGCTGGCTGGGCTCCAGGAAGGGCACCTCCAGCACCGGGGCCGGGCTCAGGCCGGCGGCCCGCATGCCGGCGGCATAGCCGCGGCAGCGCTGCTGGGCGCGGTCGGAGGCGGCGCGCTGGCCGCTGACCATGGTGATGTGCCGGTGCCCTTGCTGCACCAGTCGGCCCACCAGGGCCGCCACGGCCTGCTCACCGTCCACCGACACGCAGGGGTGGGCCGGGTGGCGGTTGTAGCACAGCACATAGGGGTGGCCCAGGGCCTGCAGCCGCTGCAGGGCGCTCGACTCGGCCGGGTCGCTCACCACCAGGATCATGCCGTCCACATTGCCGGCCAGCAGTCTGGCCACGGCCTGCTCCTCGTGGGCCAGGCGGTAGTCGGTGGTCAGGGGCACGATGGCGTAGCCCGCGGCGCTGGCCGCGCTGGCAATGCCCTGCAGGCACTCGGCAAACACCGGGTTCACCAGGGTGGGCAACACCACGCCCAGGGCGCGGCTGCGCTGGGTGCGCAGGGTGCGGGCACTGGCGTTGGGCAGATAGCCCGTGTCTTGCGCGGCTTGCTCGACCAGGGCCCGGGTCTCGGGGGCCACCTTGTCGGGCAGGTTGAACACCCGCGACACCGTGGCCACCGACACCCCGGCCCGGCGAGCCACTTCCTGGATGCTCATGGGACGCTGGGGGTTCGATGTAAACGTTTACATTGAACCGTCAGCGTGTGACGAGGTGATGACGGAAAACGGAAAAGAAGAGAAGGCCCGATCCGGCTGGCGGATCGGGCGCCAGATCGGGGGCCGGGGCGCTCAGCGCCCGCGCTTCACGCGCAGCAGCTCATCGAGCACCAGGCAGATGGCGCCCAGGGTGATGGCGCTGTCGGCGATGTTGAAGGCCGGAAAGTAGCCGCCCGGGAACATGGGGGCCAGAAAATCCCAGTGGAACTGCAGAAAGTCGACCACGTAGCCGTGCATCAGCCGGTCCACCACGTTGCCGATGGCGCCGCCCAGGATGCTGGACAGGGCGAACGAGAACAGGCGCTGGCCGCTGTGCTGGCGCAGCTGCCACAGGATGAAGCCGGCAGCCGTGAGGCCGATGCCGGTGAACAGCCAGCGCTGCCAGCCCGCCGCCGTGGCCAGGAACGAGAACGCCGCCCCGGTGTTGTGGGCCCGCACGATGTTGAAGAAGCTCAGCACCGTGGTGCTGTCGTGCAACTGGTAGTAGCCCAGGATCAGCACCTTGGTGAACTGGTCCGCGATCAGCACGATCAGCGCCCAGGCCAGCCAGGGCAGCAGAGTGCTCAGCGGGCCGCCGCCCCCCTTGACCAGTTTGACCTTGGGGGCAGCACCCGCGCCGCCCTTGCCACGGGGCGCCGCCATCAGGCGAAGCTGCGGCTTTCGCCGGCCCCATGCAGGTTGCTGTCACAGCGGCCGCACAGGGTCGGGTGGGCGGGGTTGCTGCCCACGTCGTCACGGTAGTGCCAGCAGCGCTCGCACTTGGCGGCGGTCGAGGGGGTCACGACGACCTGGGTTTCGCTGCCGGCGGCGCCTGCGTTGAGGGTGGCGGCCGAGGTGATCAGGACGAACTTCAGGTCGTCACCCAGGCTTTGCAGGGCGGCCAGCAGTGCGCTGTCCTGGGCCACGTTCAGGCTCACGTTGGCCTGCAGCGAGGCCCCCACCTGGCCGGCCGAGCGCAGGGCTTCGATCTCTTTGTTGACCCCTTCACGGGCGGCGCGGATGCGGTCCCACTTGTCGAGCAAGGCGGCTTCGGTGGCGCCGAAGTTCCAGTAGGTGTCGATGAAGATCGACTCGGAGTTGCCCACCAGCTTCCAGGCCTCTTCGGCGGTGAAGCTCAGGAACGGGGCCATCCAGCGCAGCATGGCCTGGGTGATCTGGTAGAGCGCGGTCTGGGCGCTGCGGCGGGCCAGGCTCTTGGGCGCGGTGGTGTAGAGGCGGTCCTTCAGCACGTCGAGGTAGAAGGCGCCCAGGTCTTCCGAGCAGTAGACCTGCAGCTTGGCCACCACGGGGTGGAACTCGTACTTCTCGTAGTGCGCCAGGATGGTGTCTTGCAGCTGGGCCGCGCGGGCCAGGGCGTAGCGGTCGATCTCCAGCAACTGGTCGGCCGGCACGCTGTCGGTGGCGGGGTTGAAGTCGCTGGTGTTGGCCAGCAGGAAGCGCAGGGTGTTGCGGATGCGGCGGTAGCTGTCGACCACGCGGGCCAGCACCTTGTCGTCACCGGCGATGTCGCCCGAGTAATCGCTGGCCGCCACCCACAGGCGGATGATCTCGGCGCCCAGCTTCTTGCTGACCTCATCGGGCTCGATGCCGTTGCCCAGCGACTTGCTCATCTTGCGGCCCTGGCTGTCTACGGTGAAGCCGTGCGTCAGCAGGCCGCGGTAGGGGGCCCGGCCCTCGACGGCCGAGGCCAGCAGCAGGGACGAGTGGAACCAGCCGCGGTGCTGGTCATGGCCTTCCAGGTACAGGTCGGCTTCGGGGCCGCTTTCGTGGTGGGCGGCCGGGTGGGTGCCGCGCAGCACATGCGAGAAGGTCGAGCCCGAGTCGAACCACACCTCAAGGATGTCGCTGCTCTTGGTGTAGTGCGGTGCGTCTTCGGCGCTCAGGATGTCTTCCACCGTGACGCGGCTCCAGGCCTCGATGCCGCCTTGCTCGATCAGTGCGATGGCGCGGTCGATGATGGCCATGGTGTCGGGGTGCAGCTCGCCGCTGTCCTTGTGCAGGAAGAAGGGCAGGGGCACGCCCCAGCTGCGCTGGCGGCTGATGCACCAATCGGGCCGGCCGGCAATCATGTCGTGCAGGCGGGCCTTGCCGTTCTCGGGGTAGAAGCTGGTCTGCTCAACCGCGGCCAGGGCGATCTGGCGCAGGGTCTGCGGGGCCTTGTCGGTGGTGAACACGCCCTCGCCCTCGTCCATGCGCACAAACCACTGCGCGGCGGCGCGGTAGATCACCGGGGTCTTGTGACGCCAGCAATGCGGGTAGCTGTGCACGATGTCGTGGGTGGCGAACAGGCGGCCGGCGTTGCGCAGTGCCTCGATGATCACCGGCACGGCCTTCCAGATGTGCTGGCCGCCGAACAGCGGGAAATCGGCCGCGTAGGTGCCGTTGCCCTGCACCGGGTTCAGGATGTCGTCATAGGCCATGCCATGGGCGACGCAGCTGTTGAAGTCATCCACACCATAGGCCGGCGAGGAGTGCACCAGGCCGGTGCCGTCGTCGGCCGTGGCGTAGTCGGCCAGGTACACCGGGCTGAAGCGGGCATAGCCCGGGTCCACGTCGTACAGCGGGTGCTTGAAGTTGATCAGGCCCAGGTTCTTGCCCAGGGTGGTGGCCAGCACCTCGCCGCTCAGGGCGTAGCGCTCCATGCATTTCTCGACCAGCGAGGCGGCCAGCACCAGCAGGCCACGCTCGGTCTTGACCAGGGCATACTCGATTTCGGGGTTCAGGTTCAGGGCCTGGTTGGCGGGGATGGTCCAGGCGGTGGTGGTCCAGATCACGGCAAAGGCGGGCTGGTCCAGGGCGGGCAGGCCGAAGGCTGCGGCCAGCTTGGCCGGCTCGGCGCACTCGAAGGCCACGTCCAGGGTGGTGCTCTTCTTGTCGGCGTATTCGATCTCGAATTCGGCCAGCGAGCTGCCGCAGTCGAAGCACCAGTACACGGGCTTCAGGCCGCGGTAGACGAAGCCGCGCTCCATCACGCGCTTCAAGACGCGCAACTCGCCGGCCTCGTTGGCGTAGTTCATGGTCTTGTAGGGGTTGTCCCATTCGCCCAGCACGCCCAGGCGCTTGAAGCCGGCCATCTGGATGCCGATCTGCTCATTGGCGAAGGCGCGGCTCTTGGCCTGCATGTCGTCGCGGCTCAGGTTGCGGCCGAACTTCTTCTCGATCGCGTTCTCGATCGGCAGGCCGTGGCAGTCCCAGCCCGGCACGTACATGGCGTCCATGCCCTTGAGCTGGCGCGCCTTGACGATCATGTCCTTCAGGATCTTGTTGACCGCGTGACCCATGTGGATCTGGCCGTTGGCGTAGGGCGGGCCGTCGTGCAGGATGAACTTGGGCGCGCCGCAGCGGGCGTCACGCAGCTTCTTGTAGATGCCCTTGTCCTCCCAGTCCTGCACCCAGCCCGGCTCGCGCTTGGGCAGGTCGCCCCGCATCGGGAAAGGGGTGTCGGGCAGGTTCAGGGTGCTGCGGAAATCAGGGGTTTGTTCAGCCATGGCTTTGTGTTGGATGGGGCATTGACAGGCTCAAACCCGGGCGCGGCCCGGTGCGGGGAGAAGTCAGCCGTTTGCCCTGAGCCTGTTCCAAGGGGCGCGCAGCACGGTGTGCCGGCGTTAAATTCGGTCGCGCGTGGTCTGGCGATGGGTCTCGGCGTGCATGGACGCCAGAAACCGGCGAGCGTCATCGCAGTCCTGGTTGATGCCCTTCATCAGGGCGTCCAGACCGTCGTACTTGAGCTCATCATGCAGTTTGTGCAGCAGTTCCACGCGGACAATTTTACCGTAGCCCCCGTCGGCACCCAGCGAGGTGGGCCAATCGAAGCAATGCGTCTCGAGCAGCACGCGTCCGCCATTGACGTCATTCGGGTCCAGCGAGGGGCGCACGCCCAGGTTGGCCACGCCCTCCACGGGGCGTTCGGTCAGGCCATGCACGCGCACCACGAAGATGCCGCTGGCGGCGGGTTTCCAGTGTGAAAAGCGCAGGTTCAGGGTGCGGAAGCCCAGCTCGCGCCCCAGCTTGCGGCCGTGCACCACATGGCCGCTGATGGCGTAGGTGCGGCCCAGCAGGCGGCCCACGGCCTCCAGATCACCCCGGCCCAGGGCCTCGCGCACGGCCGAGCTGGACACGCGCAGGCCGCGCACCTCGTAGCTGTTCATGCGGGCCACGTCAAAGCCGCGCGCCGAGCCACTGGCGTCCAGCAGGGCGTAGTCACCGGCGCGCTTGGCGCCGAAGCGGAAGTCGTCTCCCACCAGCACATAGCGCACGCCCAGGCCCCGGATCAGCACGTCGTCGATGAAGCCTTCGGGCGGCTGGCTGGCCAGCCGCGCGTCAAAGGGCAGCACCACGGTCTGGTCGATGCCGCAGCGGGCCAGCTCTTCGAGCTTGTCGCGCAGCGTGCCGATGCGCGCCGGTGCCAGCTCGGCGCGCCCGGTGGCGGCCGCGAAATAGTCGCGCGGGTGGGGCTCGAAGGTCAGCACGCAACTGGGCACACCCCGGTGCTGGGCCTCGCTGCGCAACAAGGCCAGCATGGCCTGGTGGCCGCGGTGCACGCCGTCGAAGTTGCCGATGGTGAGTGCGCAGGCAGGGGCAATGCCCGGGTGCTGAAAGCCGCGGAATATCTTCATTGGGATGTTATCTTTTTGATAGCAAGGGGCGCCCGTCAGTCAAGCGCCTGAAGCCAAATTGTCATGAAAACAGGTTATATTGTGCGGTAGCAGGCGCGGCTTCGATGCAAATCGCTGCGGCTGCCCCCGAGATCTGCGTTCCATGTCAGTGGTTTTCAACCCTTGTAGGAGTGTCACTTGAAGGTCTTGAAGCTGTCCGCCCAGGGCTTGCCCCAGTCCTGGATCACCCTTGAGCAGGCCGTGATTCATTACGCGGCCGGCGAGGTCCGTTGGGAGTCTGGCGCCCAGATCGCGGTGTTCCGCGGTGGGTACAACGCGATCACCGGCGAGCAGTCGCAGATCGTGGTCAACAGCATCATCGGCACCAAGGGTGTGCCCAACATCAACCCCTTCGAGCTGCGCCCAGGCCTGACCAACAGCAAGCTGTTTGCGCGCGACCGCAATGTGTGCGCCTACTGCGGCGAGCACTTCCACGAAACCGAGCTGACCCGCGAGCACATCGTGCCCTTTGCCCAGAACGGGGTGGACACCTGGATGAACGTGGTCACGGCCTGCAAGGCCTGCAACCACCGCAAGAGCCACCGCACCCCCGAGCAGGCCCGCATGCCTCTGCTCTACACCCCCTACGTGCCCAGCCTGTGGGAAGACTTCATCCTGCGCAACCGGCGCATCCTGTCGGATCAGATGGAATTCCTGATGGCGCATGTGCCCAAATCGTCGCGCCTGAGTGCGCATTGACATTGTCCTGAGTCGCAGATGCCGGGGCCAGGGGCCAGGCCCCTGAACCGATTCCAGACCGCTCACGGCCTCAGTAGGTGAGTTCCAGCACCGTGAGGTGTCCTGCCTCTGCCGGCCAGTTGCGCCCGGCCACGGTTTCCCCATTGAACTGTCCCACCACGGCACGCTGCGCCTGGGCGGCCAGACGCAGGCGCGCCGACGAAGCGCCGGCGGTGCCACTGGCCGGCACGCCGGGCAGGGTGGCCTGCCCATCCAGGCTCAGGCTGTCGCGGCGTGGGTCGAAATACCCGCGGGGGCGGGTGAACACCAGCACGCTGCCAGGCTGACGCGCTTCGGCCTCGGCCAGGCGCTCGGCGCGCAGGTGCACCCAGTCGCTGGAGCGGGCAAAGGGGCTGCGGTAGAGGTGGGTGGTGGCGTAGCCCGGTGCGCTGACCACGAACTCGTAGGCCTGCCCGGACTCCGCCGTGAAGGGCCCCCACAGGCCATCGTTGCCCACGATCTTCTGGTGCACCGGAGCGCCCTGGCGCAGGCCGGTTTCAGCGCCCACGGCGTAGATCTCAAGCTGGGCCCCGGGCAGGGGCAGGTTGTTGCTGTAGTTGCCGCTGGCGGGGGCCAGCGGGTTCAGGCCCAGCCCGGTGATCTTGCCTTGCAGCACCGGGTGGGCTTGCATGGCGATGCCCTGGCGGCGCGGTGCCTCGCCGGTCAGAAAGCGCCACATGGCTTCGAAGGCGGGGCGCGAGTAGGCGGTTTCGCGGTGGTCCAGGCCAGCGATGACCACGTTCTCGGCGCCCTTGAGTTCGGGGCCGGCGGCTGTCACGAAGGTGGGCTGGCCGGGGCGGCCGATCCAGACCCCGTCGGGCGAGGCGAACTTGTCGTTGTGGTCGGACCGGATGGTCAGCCAGCGCGTGGGGCCGTCCACCTCGTCGCCGGCCGCGTTGCGGGGGCGGTTCAACCCGCTCAGGAAAGGGCCGGTGCCCGAAAACTCATTGCCCTCGCGAAAGCCGGGAATCGCCCACACGCCGTGGTTGGGCGTGCCCCCCAGGATGGCGTGGCTCACGGTGCGCTGACCACCGCCGTGGCGGATGTAGTTGCGGATGGCGTTGCCGCCGCGCGAGTTGCCGATCAGCACCACCTGGGCGCTGCCGGTGGCTTGCATCACCCGCTCGACCTCGGCCTTCAGAAAGGCCATGTGTTCGGCCGTGGAGCTGCGCCCAGGCTGGGCTTGGGCGTCGTCGTCGCGAGCCAGGGGGTAGGGCAGGTCGATGGCGAACAGGCGGTCTGCCGGCCAGCCCTCGGTCTCGAAGCGCCAGGCGGTGGTGATCCACAGCGCGGCCGTGTCGCCGTTGCCGTGCACGAACACAATCGGCGGGTGGGGCTTCGGTGCTGGGGCCAGGCTGGCGCAGCCCGACAGGGCGCCCAGGGCCAGCGCGCTGCCGGACAGGCCCAGGAAGCCGCGGCGTGACAAACGGGCTCGAATCGGAGAGGTGCTGGGCATGGTGAGGTTCCTGTGAAAAAAAATGGCCCGCTGCGAGGGGCAACGGGCCATGGTGATGCCGTGATTTGACGGCGCTGTGGCAAGAACCGGGCAGGCTCAGGCAAAGACGCCTGCGGTGTCCTGCATGCGGCTGGACACCTCACCCAACTGGTGCAGGCTGTCGCCGAAGGTCATCTCGAGCTGGGTGAGCTTCTTGAAGTAATGGCTCACGATGTACTCGTCGGTCACGCCGATGCCGCCATGCAGTTGCACGGCCTGCTGGCCCACAAAGCGCATCGACTGGCCCAACTGGTACTTGGCGCGGGCCATGGCGGCGCGGCGCTCGGCGGTCGGGGCGTTGAGCTTGAGCGAGGCGTAGTAGCTCATCGAGCGGGCCAGTTCGAGCTGCATCTTCATGTCGGCCACGCGGTGACGCAGGGCCTGGAAGCTGGAGATCACCACGTTGAACTGCTTGCGCGTGTTCATGTACTCGACCGTCACGGCCAGGGTCTTGTCCATCACGCCCACGGCTTCGGCGCAGGCGGCTGCGATGCCGATGTCCACTGCATGTTCGAGCGCGGTCTGGCCGTCGGCGGTGATCAGGGTGGCCGGGGCATTGCTGAAGCTCAGCTCGGCGGCACGGCCGCCGTCCTGGGTGCCGTAGCCCCGGGCGCTCACGCCAGCGGCCTGGCGCTCGACCAGGAACAGCGCGGTTTGGCCGTTGAGCTGGGCCGGCACCACGAAGGCGTCGGCCTGGTCGCCTGCGGGCACCACGCTCTTGTGACCGGTGACGGTGTGGCCAGCGCCGACTGCGGCGGCCGTGGCTTCGGTGGCGTCCAGGCGGTAGCGGGCCTTGCGCTCCTGGTGGGCCAGCACCACCAGGGCTTCGCCCGAGGCAATGCGGGGCAGCCAGGCGGCCTTCAGGTCGGCGCCGGCATAGTGGGCCAGCACGGCGCCCGAGATCAGGGCGTGGGCAAAGGGTTCGGCCACGATGCCGCGGCCCAGCTCTTCGAGCACCACCATGCCTTCGATCGGGCCCATGCCCAGGCCGCCATCGGCCTCGGGGATGTACAGACCGGTCAGGCCCAGCTCGGCCAGTTCGCCGTAGGCCTCGCGCGAGAAGCCGCCGCTGTTGGCGATGCCCCGGCGGCGGTCGAAGTCGTAGCCCTTGTCAACCCATTTGCGCACGGCGTCGCGGAGTTGTTCCTGGTCGTCGGTGAAATCGAAATCCATGTGTGTCTCCTCTCAGCCCAGCACCGTCTGGGCGACGATGTTGCGTTGCACTTCGTTCGAGCCGCCGTAGATGGTGGTCTTGCGCATGTTGAAGTAGGTGGATGCCAGGGGCGCGCAGTAGGCGGCGCCCACGTGGTCGCCTTGCCAGCCGGCGTCCATGGCTTCATGGATGTAGGGCAGGCTGTAGGGGCCGGCGGCCAGCATCATGAGTTCGGAGTAGCGCTGCTGGATCTCGCTGCCGCGGATCTTCAGCAGGCCGGCGATGTCGAGCGAGTTCTTGCCCGACTTCTCGGCCGACAGCACGCGCAGCACCAGCATTTCGAGGGCCACGACATCGACTTCGAGCTTGGCGATCTCGTCGCGGAAGCGCAGGTCGTCGTACACGCCTTCGGCCTTGGCGATGCGCTTGAGGCGTTCGAGCTCGCGCTTGGCACGGTTCACGTCGGCGATGTTGGTGCGTTCGTGGCTCAGCAGGTGCTTGGCGTAGGTCCAGCCCTTGTTTTCTTCGCCGATCAGGTTCTCGGCCGGCACCTCGACGTTGTCGAACCAGACCTCGTTGACCTCATGGTCACCATCGAGCAGCTTGATGGGGCGCACGGTCACGCCGGGCGACTTCATGTCGATCAGCAGGAAACTGATGCCGGTCTGCGGCTTGCCTTCGTTGCTGGTGCGCACCAGGCAGAAGATCCATTCGCCGTACTGGCCCAGGGTGGTCCAGGTCTTCTGGCCGTTGACGATGAACTTGTCGCCACGGCGTTCGGCGCGGGTCTTGACCGAGGCCAGATCCGAGCCCGAGCCCGGTTCGCTGTAGCCCTGGCTCCACCACACGTCGCCGCTGGCGATGCCGGGCAGGAAGCGCTGCTGCTGCTCGGCGTTGCCGAAGGCCATGATCACCGGGGCCACCATCACGGGCCCGAAAGGCACCACGCGCGGGGCGCCGGCCAGGGCGCATTCTTCTTCGAAAAGGTGCTTTTGCACGGCATTCCAGCCGGGGCCGCCGAACTCTTTGGGCCAGGCGTGGCCCAGCCAGCCTTTCTTGCCAAGGATCTTGGCCCAGCGTTGCATGTCGTCACGGGTCAGGCGCAGCGCGTTGTGCACCTTGTGCGACAGGTCGGCGGGCAGGTTTTCCTTGACCCAGGCGCGAATCTCTTCGCGGAACTTCTGTTCTTCAGGGGTGAATGCCAAATCCATGGGGTTGTCTCCGAATGAAGCTTATGTCGTCCGACCGAGGCGTCGGAAGGCAACCCGCGATTTTTAGCACGGTCGTTCGATCAGTCCTGTCCGGGGTGTGACAAGCCCAGTTGCTCGCACAGTTTTTCGAGGGTGGCGCGCAGCGTGGCCACCTCGGCCTCCAGCGCTTCGACCCGGGCCTGCAGGGCCGGGCTGGCGGGCACCGGCGTACCCGCGGCAGGTGCGCTCAGCAGGGCCTCGTCCACCGGCCCGCACAGCAGGTGGGCCCAGCGGGCCTCGCGCGATCCCGGTGCCCGGGGCAGCTTGATCACCAGCGGCCCACCCTTTTCGCTGGAGCGTTCCTGCAGTTCGTCCAGAAAGGCCTCGACCGAGGAGATGTCGGCAAAGCGGTGCCAGCGCTCGCTGTTGATGCGCAACTCGCCGGCGGTCTGGGGGCCGCGCAGCATCAGCAGGCCGAGCAGCACCGCCGACTGGTCGGGCACTTCGAGCACGCGTTTGAAGTTGTGTTCGTAACGCGAGGCCCGCCCGCCACTGGTCTCAAACACCAGGGACAGGTGCTTGAGCTCGTCGAGCGCCTCCTGGGCCTCGGCATCGCTGAGCTGCATCAGGGGTTCGCGACTGGTCTTCTGGTTGCAGCCCGAGACCACGGCGTTGAGGGTCAGCGGGTAGCTGTCGGGCACGGTGCGTGCCTTTTCCATCAGGGTGCCAAGGACACGGGCTTCGGTGGGGCTCAAGGGGCGAAGAGGCATGGTGGGATTCCTGGGGCAGAGATCGGTGCGGCGGCCGCTGCAGCAGGGCAGGGCCCGCTGGCGGCAGGCCGGATTTTGCCTGCAGTGGGCGGGGCCCGGGCCGAACGGCCGTCGCCTGGTGGGCTCTGGGATAATCGCGGGTTGTTCTCAGAGGGCTCCGGCATGCCGCGGGCCTGTCCCATCCATGAAAAACATCGTGATCCTGATCTCCGGCGGCGGCTCCAACATGAAGGCGCTGGTCGGTGCCGCCCAGCGCGAGAACTGGGCGCAACGCCATGGCGCACGCATCGTGGCGGTGATCAGCAACAAGGCCGATTCGGCCGGCCTGGCCTGGGCCCAGGCGCAGGGCCTGGCCACGGCCGTCCTGAGTCACCGCGACTTTGCCAGCCGCGAAGCTTTTGATGCGCAACTGGCGCAATTGATCGACCTGCACGCGCCGGCGCTGGTGTTGCTGGCGGGCTTCATGCGCATCCTCACACCGGGTTTTGTGGCCCGCTATGAGGGCCGGCTGATCAACATCCACCCCTCTTTGCTGCCCGCCTTCACCGGCTTGAACACGCACCAGCGCGCCATCGAGGCGGGCTGCGCCTTCGCCGGCGCCACAGTGCACCGGGTGACGGCCGAACTGGATCACGGCGAAATCCTCGGCCAGGCCGTGGTGCCTGTGCTGTCGGGAGATCGTCCCGAACAGTTGGCGGCCCGGGTGCTGAGCCAGGAGCACCAGCTCTACCCGGCCGTGGTGGCACGGTTGCTGGCGCGCCAGGCTCAGGCCGATGCGCTGAGCTGACTGCCGATTTCGTTCCAGCCGTGCATGTGGGCCTGGTATTCGCGCCGGGCGGCCTGGACCAGTTGGGCCAGATCCTGGGTGGAGGCGCTGTTGCTGTTGCTGTCTGTGCTGCTCGAATGGCCGGTGTCGCTGCTGCTGACGCTCGTTCCATTCGTGCTGTCGAGCTGACTGGCCAGCTGGCTCAGAAAAGTCTGCGCCTCGCTGCTGCTGATGTCGCCGCTCTGATCGCTGTCGATGGTGTTGAACAAGGCTTGCAGCGGGTCTTCGGAGGTGCTGGCGCTGCCCGTGCCGTCCGTGCTGCTGGTACTGCTGGTGCCGGTCACCAGGCTGCCGCTGTTCAGGCTGCTGTCGGTCCAGGGCGGCGGGGGTGGCATGCCGCCCTGAGGGGGCCCATCCTGGCCTGGGGGGCGCGCGGCGTCTAGCTCACTCGAGTTCAGGCTGCCATCGCCATTCGTGTCGAGCTGGCTGATCACATCCGAGGCACTGAGGGCCGAGCTGCTGTTGCCCTGGTCTGAGGCCATCTGGTCGAGCAGGCTTTGCAGCTCGTCCTGGCTCACGCTGCTGTCGCCGTTGGTGTCGAGCTGGCTGAACAGGTCGTCGCCGGCCTGACCGTTCGCTGTGGTGGTTGGACTGCTGCTGCGTGACTGGACAAAATCAAGTGTGGAGGGGGGCGGCGGCAGCACGGATTTCAGCGCGTTGCCCAGTTCGCTGGCGCTCAGGCTGCCGTCCCCGTTGCTGTCGCTGGCTGACAGCAGGTCGGAGGCGGTGCTGCTGCTGGTGCTGATGCCGGTCTTTTGCGAGACATCGGACAGCAGGTTTTGCAGCTCGGTGCTGTCCACACTGCCGCTGCTGTCGGTGTCGAATTGGCTGAACAGGCGCTCTGCCGCTTTTCCCCCACCGGATGGCCTGGGCGGTATGGCGTTGGCCCAGCCATGGCTGGCGCTGTTGACGGTGCTGAGACTGGACATGGTGCTTCCTTTCAGATCGGGCTGAAGCGGCTCCCATGCAGACGTCGGGCGGTCAGATCTCGCCAGCGTTCATGGGCTGGGATCGATTTTTTGAGGCCTGGGTAAATCCTGTTTGTCGGTGGTGTAACTGCCTTGATACGAAAGGCTTTTCAAAGCTTTGAAAAGCGGGGGTAAAGAAGATGGGCAAGCGTTTCCAATCGCTAACGGGCTGCTTACACTGCGGCCACAAATTGCCTCTTCATTGCTTCTTTCGACTACCCATGCAACATATTTTGGTGGTGGACGATGACGCAGACATCACCACCTTGCTGGCCCAGTACCTGGGCCGTTTCGGATTCACGGTGCACACGGCCTCCGATGGTGAGTCCATGCGTGCACGGCTCAACAGCCACCCCATCGACCTGGTCGTTCTGGACCTCATGCTGCCCGGTGCGGACGGTCTGGCGCTGACGCGCGAGCTGCGCGCCCGCTCTTCCCGCCTGCCCATCATCATGCTCACGGCCCGAGGCAATGCCTACGACCGCGTGCTGGGCCTGGAGATGGGGGCCGACGATTACATGAGCAAGCCCTTCGAGCCGCGTGAGCTGGTGGCGCGCATCCAGACCGTGTTGCGGCGCACCGCGGCTGGGGCCGCGACGGCACCCCAGGCGGCAGAGGCGGAAGTGGTGCATTTCGATGGCTGGTCGCTCTACCGCATGGAGCGCCACCTGGTCTCGCCCGAGGGGGTGGTCATTCCCTTGTCGAACGCCGAGTTCCGCTTGCTGTGCACCTTTCTGGGCATGCCCCGGCGCATTTTCAGCCGCGACCAACTCATGGAGCAGGCCCGTGGACGGGCCATGGATACTTTTGAGCGCAGCATCGATCTGCTGGTGTCCCGGTTGCGCCAGAAGCTGTCGGATGACCCCCGCGAGCCTCGTCTGATCAAGACCGTGCGCGGTGCGGGGTACCTGTTCAACGTGCGTTCGGTTCAGGGCCACGTCGGATGGCAGCGCTGAGGCCTGCCGGCCCCAACCACGACACGCCCGGCCAGGATGCCGGCGCGCCGCAGGCCGTGCCGCCCCCGCCCACCTGGCGGCGCTGGCTGAACCGTTGGGTGCCGCGCACCCTGTTCGGACGCCTGGCCTTGCTGTTGTTCGTGGCGGTGCTGGCCAGTCATGTGCTGGCGCTCACGCTGATGTTCAACCTGCACGATCTGACGGGCCATGGCCCGCCACCGCCGCCACAGGAACTCCAGGAGGTGGCTGATGGTGCGACCGCTGAGGAGTCCGTGCAGCCCGGGGCGCTTCGTCTACCAGGGCCTCCGGGCCCGGGCCAGCATGGCCCGCCGAGCCTCTGGGATGCAGGCTTGCTGCTGGACATTGGCGTGCGCCTGTCGGCCTTGATGGTGGCGGCCTGGGTGGGCGCACGCTGGTTGTCCAAGCCCATAGACCGCCTGGCACTGGCGGCCCGCGAGCTGGGCAAGAACATCGACCGCCCCCCTTTGTCCGAAGATGGCCCGGCCGAATGCAAGGAGGCGATCCAGGTCTTCAACCAGATGCAGGCCCGCATCCGGCAGCAACTGGAGGAGCGTGATCGCTTCGTGGCGGCGGTGTCGCACGACCTGCGCACCCCGCTGACCCGCCTGCGCCTGCGGGCCGAAACCCTGGAAAGCAGCGAGGACAGGCGCCAGTTCGGCCGCGACATCGTCGAGATGGACGAGATGATCACCGCCACGCTGGACCACCTGCGCGGGGTGGCCGATCCTGAACCCATGGTGCAGCTCGATGTGAAGGCCCTGGTCGACAGCCTGGCCGACGACCAGCAGGCCTGCGGCCATTGGGTGCCGGTGCATGGCCGTGCCGGCCTGCTGCCGGCCCAGGCCGGGGCTTTGCGCCGCTGCGTGGGCAATCTGATCGGCAATGCGATCCGCTATGGTGGGCAGACCGAGGTGTTTTTGTGGGACACCGGGGACGAGGTCGGCATCGAGGTGCGTGACCATGGCCCCGGCCTGCCTGAGGCCGAGCTGGAGCGTGTGATGGCGCCGTTCTACCGCGTTGAGGGCTCGCGCAACCGGCACCATGGCGGGGTGGGGCTGGGCCTGTCGATCGCGCGCGACATCGTGGCCCGGCATCAAGGTCGGCTGCAGTTGCGCAATGCAGCGGGCGGTGGCCTGCTGGCCATCGTGGTGCTGCCGCGTCTGCCCCTGCTGCCGGTGGCGGCCTGAGTTTCAGGCCCCTGGCAGATCAGGCTCGTGGACCGCTGTGAAGCGCTGCACGCGCCGGCCTTCGACCTCGACGTTCTCCAGGAACATGGCGGCGGGCCGGACCCACAGCCCCTGCTGGCCATAAAGGGCCTGGTACAGCGTGAGGGGTTCCAGGGTTTCGCTGTGGCGCACGGTGTCGATCACGCGGTACAGGCCACCGCGGTAATGGCGGTACAGGCCGGGGGGCACGCGCGGGCTGAGTTCGGGCAGATCGGAGTCGTCTGGCATGGTTTGGCGGTGGGTGGCCGTGGGGGTGATGGGGCCGCGCAGTATGCCGCAACAGCCGGGCGTCCTGACAAGCATGGGAAAATGCGGCCCATGCACCCTAAAGCCCTGTTGGATGCCTGCGCCGAACTGGTCAGGCTCTCCCTTCTTTTCGACCACCCCGCTGACTCGGTGGTGTCCCGTTTTTTCCGTGATCACCGCAACCTCGGGCCTCGCGAGCGCGCCACGCTGGCCGAGACCACCTACAACGTGCTGCGCCAGAAGCTGCGCTTCGAATACCTGGCCCGTTCGGGCTCGGGCCCGAAGGAACGTCGCCTGGCCATCCTGGGTTTTCATGGCCCGCGCGACTTCGTCAAGAGCGCCCTGACCGATCAGGAGCGCAACTGGCTTGACGCCTGCGATGCCGTGACCGACGCCGATCTGCTGGAACCGCATCGCCACAACCTGCCCGAGTGGCTGGCGGCGCCGCTCAAGGCCCAGGTGGGCGAGGGCTTCTGGGCCCTGGCCGCCAGCATGAACCAGGGTGCCCCCCTGGATCTGCGGGTGAACGCCCTGGCCGACAAGCGCGAGGCTGTGCAGAAAGAACTCAAGACCGCCGGCATCAAGGCCGAACCCACACCCTACTCACCCTGGGGTCTGCGCGTGGATGGCAAGCCGGCCCTGACCAAGCTCGATGCCTTCACCCGTGGGGCCATCGAAGTTCAGGACGAGGGCAGCCAGTTGCTGGCCCTGTTGCTGGACGCCCACCGCGGCGAGATGGTGGTCGATTTCTGTGCCGGCGCCGGGGGCAAGACCCTGGCCATCGGGGCCAGCATGCGCAACACCGGGCGTCTGTACGCCTTTGACACCTCGGGCCACCGTCTGGACGCGCTCAAGCCGCGCCTGGCCCGCAGCGGCCTGTCGAACGTGCATCCGGCGGCCATCGCCCACGAGCGTGACGACCGCATCAAGCGCCTGGCCGGCAAGATCGACCGCGTGCTGGTGGATGCCCCTTGCTCCGGCCTGGGCACCTTGCGCCGCAACCCCGATCTGAAGTGGCGTCAAAGCCCCAAGGCGATCGAGGAACTGGTGGCCAAGCAGACGGCGATCCTGCAAAGCGCAGCGCGCCTGCTGAAGCCGGGTGGGCGTCTGGTGTATGCCACCTGCAGCATCCTGCCGCAAGAGAACGAGGCGATTGCCGAGGCCTTCTCGGCCGCCAACCCCGACTTCCTGCCCCTGGATGCCGCGCCCACGCTGACCCAGCTCAAAGTGCCGCAAGCCGAGGGCCTGTGCACCGGTGAAGGCGGGCGTTACCTGCGCCTGTGGCCGCACCTGCACGCCACCGACGGCTTCTTTGCCGCCGCCTGGACGCGCAAGGCCTGAGCGCCTGTTCAAGTCTTCCTGACACTGAACAGTCTCTAAGACGGGGCTGGCACGCCCCGTCAAGCCTGGATAGCAGGGCAATCCATAAGGTTAAAAAAACCGTGTATAGGCTTTGAGCGATTAAAATTCGTGCTAGCTGCGTCCTGCAGCTTTGTTTTTTGGGGAGCAGTCCCCATGAATTCCTTCATCGAGGACAAGGTTCATACATGTTTTTACCGGACTGGGCTGTGCTGAATGCGGCCATCGACTGGCTGGGTCACGGCCTTTGGGATCTGACCTGGTGGCAGGTCGTGCTGTACACACTGGTGACCACCCACCTGACCATCTGTGGCGTGACCATCTTCCTGCACCGTTCGCAGGCCCACCGGGCGCTGGATCTGCACCCCATCCCCCAGCATTTCTTCCGCTTCTGGCTGTGGATCGGCACCGGCATGGTGACCAAGCAGTGGGTGGCCATCCACCGCAAGCACCACGCCAAGTGCGAAACCGCTGAAGACCCGCACAGCCCGCAGACCCGCGGCATCGAGACGGTGTTCTGGCAAGGTGCCGAGCTGTACCGTGCCGAAGCCAAGAACACCGAGACCATCGCCCGTTTTGGCCATGGCACCCCGGACGACTGGATCGAGCGCAACCTGTATTCGCGTTTCAGCTGGCAGGGCGTGGGCCTGATGCTGATCCTGAACCTGGCCATGTTCGGCGCTTTGGGCGCCACCGTGTGGGCGGTTCAGATGCTGTGGATCCCGATCACCGCGGCCGGCATCATCAACGGCATCGGCCACTACTGGGGTTATCGCAACTTCGAGGCGCCGGACGCCAGCACCAACATCTCGCCGATCGGCATCATCATTGGTGGCGAAGAACTGCACAACAACCACCACACCTACCCGACCTCGGCCAAGTTCGCGGTCAAGCCCTACGAATTCGACATCGGCTGGGTCTATATCAGCCTGATGTCCAAGATCGGCTGGGCCAAGGTCAAGAAGACGCCGCCCAAGCTGCAACTGGGTGACATCCGCCCCGTGGCCGACGAAAAGACGCTGGAAGCCCTGATCGCCAACCGTTACGAAGTGATGGCCGGCTATGCCCGTGGCGTGCGCCAGGAACTGGCTGCGCTCAAGGCCAAGCAAGGTGATGCTCCTCTGCTGGATGCCGCCCGCCGCTGGCTGCACCGCGATGCCGAAAAAGTGCCCGCTGCCGCCCAGCCCGAACTGGCCCAGGCCCGTGCGGCCTACCCGGCGCTCGACAAGATGGTGGTGATGCGCGAAGAGCTGCGCCAGTTGTGGCTCAACACCTCGCAGTCGCGTGAGCAGCTCACCCGTGATCTGCAGGCCTGGTGCCGCCGTGCCGAAGAGAGCGGCATTGCCGCCCTGCGCGACTTCTCGATCAGGTTGCGCGCCGCCCAGGCCTGATCGCCGTCAGCCAGGCCCCCATCAGCCGCCCCCAGGTCGTCAGGCCGGGGCGGCTTTTTTGTGGCTGGGTCGTGGCGCTCGGGGGCGGACGGTGTGGCTCCGTTTCAGGTGCCATCCGCCATTGTCCGCGGCAAGCTGTGGCCCCTGGGTTGTGCAGGCTGACCCAGCCTGTGCCCGGGCTGCGCCAGCCTTGCCCGGCTTGCAGTCGAAATGGCTGGCGCGTGTCGGGCTGGCCCGGGTAGAGGAGGACTTGCAGTGGGCCGTTCAAGCCCTGCAACTCGCTGCCCTCAGCCACCCATAGCAGGCGCTGGCCTGAGGGTTCGAGCGACAGGATGCGCTGAGACCGGGGTGCCGGTGGTGGGGCAGCGCCCGGGGTGGCGAGGGGGGTAGCGAGGAGGGTGGTGCTGGCGTTTTTCATGCCTTCAGCGTAGGGCGCCGGGGCTCTGGGCAACAGGCACAGCCAGGAGGGGTCAGGGGCGCATCAGATCCGAAAAAACACCGCTGTTTCGGTATCACGCGCGGGTTTCTGTATCTGTTGCGGTGCGGTGCCTTGGGGCATCATGCTTGCCTCATGTCCGATCTACAGACCCGCCCGCTCGCCGAGCCTTCTCCTCTTTACCGGCAGGTGGCCGAGCACTACCACCAGGCGATCCGGCAAGGGGTTTTGGGCGTCGGCACCCGCATGCCCTCGGTGCGCGAGCTGATGCAGCGCCATGGCGTGAGCCTGAGCACCGCCTTGCAGGCCCTGCGCACGCTGGAGTCCCTGGGCTGTGTGCAGGCCCGGCCCCGGGTGGGGTATTTTGTGTGCGACAGCCCGCAGTCCTTGCTGGGCGAGTGCTCCGAGCCCGATCTGCGGCTGCCTTTGCATCGCCTGGATGGGGCGGAGTTCGCAGGCATCAATGAACGCATTTCGCTGTGGCTCGAAAAAAGCCGCCTGGCGCAGGTGCGCATCGATCTGGGCTCGGCCATGCCGGCGGCCGAGTTGTTTGACGGCGCGGCCTTGAATCGCATCGGTGCGGCGCTGTTGCGGGAGCATCCAGAGATCCTGGTGCAGGGACATTCGCGGCCCGGCACCCATCCGATCTTCCAGGCGGCGATGGCCCGGCGCGCCCTGGAGTCGGGTGTGCATGTGGCGCCGCACGAAGTGATGTCGACGCTGGGCAACTCCGAGGCGGTGAATCTGGCGCTCAGCGCGGTGGCCGAGCAGGGGGATGTGATTGCCATGGAGTCACCCACTTTCTACGGCCTGCTCCAGGCCGTGGAGGCGCAGAACCTGCGGGCCATCGAGATTCCCAGCAGCGCCCGCACCGGTCTGTCGCTGGAAGCGCTGGAGCTGGCCGTGCAGCAGGAGCCCCGGCTCAAGGCCGTGGTGGTGGTGCCGCATCTGCAGATGCCCCACGGCGCGGTGATGCCCGATGCCCACAAGGCCCGTCTGGTTGCCTTTTGCGGGCAGCACAACCTGGCGCTGATCGAGGACGACATCTACCGTGAACTGGTGGACACCCCTGGCATTTCGCGCCCGCTCAAGGCCTGGGATCGCAGCGGCCAGGTGATTTACTGCGTGTCCTTCAACAAGACCTTGGCGCCGGGCTTGCGACAGGGTTGGATGAATGGGGGCCGCTGGCACACCCGGGTGCAGATGCTCAAGTTTGCCAAGACCCGCAACATGCAGGTCTGGGCGCAGTTGCTGGCGGCGCGCTGTGTGGATTCGGCCGCCTTCTCGCGCCATCTGAGCCGGCTGCGCGGCCACCTGGCCCGGCAGCGCGAGCGCAGTGTGCAGGCGGTGGCGCGGCATTTTCCTGTGGGCACGCGCCTCAGCGTGCCGCCGGGTGGCCTGAGCCTGTGGATCGAGCTGCCTTTGGGGGTGTCTTCGTCGCTGCTGTTCGAGCGCGCCCTGGACTGCGGCATCCGGGTGGCGCCGGGGCCGATGTTCTCCAACACCGGCCGCTATGAGCGCTTCATGCGACTGAGCTGTGGCCTGCCCTTCACGCCCGAGGTCGAGGCGGCTTACGTCACGCTGGGCCAGCTGGCCAAGGCCATGATCGCGCAAGACCCACTGGGCCTGTCGGCCGCCTGATCCTGTTCGCCTCGGGCTGGTGGTGTCTGTGATGTGGCGCGGGCAACAAAAAAGCCACCGGGCCGGGGCCGGGTGGCTTGACTGGAAAGGGCTGAATTACTTCAGCTTGATTTCCTTGTAGTCGACGTGCTTGCGAGCTTTCGGATCAAATTTCTTGATCAGCATCTTCTCGGGCGTGGTCTTCTTGTTCTTGGTGGTGGTGTAGAAGTGGCCGGTACCCGCAGTGGATTCCAGCTTGATCTTTTCGCGTCCGCCTTTGGCTGCCATGGTGATTCTCCTTAAGCCTGGCCACGTGCGCGCAGATCTGCGAGCACAGAGTCGATACCGTTCTTGTCGATCAGACGCAGAGCGGCGCTGGAAACACGCAGGCGAACCCAACGGTTTTCAGTTTCAACCCAGAAACGGCGGTATTGCAGGTTCGGCAGGAACCGGCGCTTGGTTTTGTTGTTGGCGTGGGAAACGTTGTTCCCGACCATCGGGCCCTTGCCCGTGACTTCACATTTGCGTGCCATGTGGACACTCCTAAGACTGTTAACGGCCGAAGCCGCACCTCGCCACCCGGGCCGGTCAAGGCGCTTGCCATGGTGTTTCGGGGCAGGCCCGAGGCACCCGGCAGGGTGGCGGTGGAGGTAATTTGCAAATTGGGTGCAGCCAAAGACTGCGCCTTTTCAGCAAAGCTAAAGATTATAGCCTGCGGGCTGATTGGGCTACAAGCGGTTGGCTGGCTGTGGCCAGCGGCGCTGCCTCAGGCCTGGCCGTCTTGCTCCAGGAAGCGCTGTGCGTCGAGTGCCGCCATGCAGCCCGTGCCGGCGCTGGTGATGGCCTGGCGGTAGATGTGGTCTTGTACGTCGCCGGCCGCGAACACGCCGGGCACGCTGGTCATGGTGGCAAAGCCCTGCAGGCCCGAGCGGGTGACGATGTAGCCGTCCTTGGTGTCGATCTGGCCCTGGAAGATCTCGGTGTTGGGCTGGTGGCCGATGGCGATGAAGCAGCCGGTCAGCGCGATGTCTTCGGTGCTGCCGTCTTCGGTGCTCTTCAGGCGCACGCCGGTCACGCCCGAGGTATCGCCCAGCACTTCTTCCAGGGTGCGGAACAGCTTGAGCTCGATCTTGCCGGCTGCCACCTTCTCGGCCACCTTGTCCACCAGGATGGGCTCGGCCTTGAATTTGTCGCGGCGGTGGATCAGGGTCACCTTGCGGGCGATGTTCGACAGGTACAGAGCTTCTTCGACAGCGGTGTTGCCGCCGCCCACCACGCACACGTCCTGGTCGCGGTAGAAGAAACCGTCGCAGGTGGCGCAACCCGACACGCCGCGGCCCATGAAGCTTTGCTCCGAGGGCAGGCCCAGGTACTTGGCCGAGGCGCCGGTGGCGATGATCAAGGCGTCGCAGGTGTACTGGCCGCTGTCGCCGCTCAGGGTGAAGGGGCGCTTGGACAGGTCCACCGAGTTGATGTGGTCAAAGACGATTTCGGTCTTGAAGCGCTCGGCATGCTCCAGAAAACGCTGCATCAGCTCCGGGCCTTGCACGCCGTTCACGTCGGCAGGCCAGTTGTCGACCTCGGTGGTGGTCATGAGCTGACCGCCCTGGGCCATGCCGGTGACCAGGACCGGGTTCAGGTTGGCGCGCGCTGCATAGACTGCGGCGGTGTAGCCGGCAGGGCCGGAGCCGAGGATGAGAACTTTGGCGTGTTTGGTGTTGGACATGGTAAAAGCCTGATGAAATAGCGACCGTTGGTCCCCTGAATTGGGGGGTGCTGCAGAAGTATCAACCGGTGTCACCTGATCGGCGACCCCGCGTTTTCAATGATCGCGATTGTAAGAACCTAATCGGGATCCAGGCCCCTGAGGGGTTTACAAGCCCCTGTTAACCTCAACATCCGGTGCTGGCGCCGGGTGTGCCAAGGAGATTTCACGACATGACGACCATGGTGTCCAACCTTGAATTGCTGCGGCGCGTGCCTTTGTTTGCCTTGCTGACGGCGGCCCAGGCAGAGCTGATTTCGCGGGTGGTGGTGAAGCGGCGCTTCAAGCGCGGCGAGGCCTTGGTGGAGCAGGACAGCAAATCAGATGCCCTCTTCATTTTGCTCAATGGCCGCGTCCGCGTCCTGACCACCGACAAGCGGGGCCGTGAAGTGATCCTGGCCACCTTGCGTACCGGCGATCACCTGGGCGAGATGAGCCTGATCGACAACCAGACCCATTCGGCCACCGTGCGGGCCGAAATCCAGACCGACGTGTTGACCTTGGGGCGGGCTGAGTTTCTGCGTTGCCTGCAGGACAACAGCAGCGTGGCTTACGCCGTGATGAAGCGCCTGGTGCAGCGCCTGCGTCAGGCGGATCAGAAGATCGAATCATTGGCATTGATGGATGTCTATGGCCGGGTAGCGCGGGCCTTGATGGAGCACGCCACCGAAGGCCCCGATGGGGCGCTGGTGATTCGTGACAAGCTCTCGCGCCAGGACATTGCCAAGATGGTGGGCGCCTCGCGCGAAATGGTCAGCCGGGTCATGAAAGACCTGGAGGAGCGCGGCTTTGTTCAGACCGACGAGGCCGGCTGCATGACGGTCAAGGACCGGCTGCTGCAGCTGACCTGAACACCGCCGGCCCCAGCGGCGCAGCCGCCCTGCGCTGCGCTAAGCTTGGCGTCCTTGACTGCCTATGACCTATTCCCTTCACACCCTGAATTCCTCCGCCGCGGCCCGTGACCGCGATGCCCCGGTGCGCTACGGGGTCAGCCGCTTCACCCACGAGATCGGCCTGATCGTCTGGGCGGCTCTGCTGGTGCTGTGGCTGCTGGCCCTGCTGACCTACCACGCGCAAGACCCGGCCTGGTCGACCACGGGGGGCAGCCTGAAGGTCCTGAACTGGAGCGGGCGCCTGGGCGCCTGGCTGGCCGATGTCAGCTACTTCATGCTGGGTTTTTCCGTCTGGTGGGGGGTGGCGGCGGCCGTTCGTGCCTGGCTGGCCAGCCTGGCGCGCTGGATGCGCGCCGACGAGGCCGGTCAGCCTGGCGCGCGCTGGCCGTTCTGGCTGGGCCTGGTGCTGCTGGTGCTGGCCAGCACGGCGCTCGAATGGACGCGGCTGTACCGCTTCGAGGGGCATCTGCCGGGCCACGCCGGGGGCGTGCTGGGCTACCTCACGGGCCCTTTGCTGATGAAGTGGCTGGGTTTCACCGGATCGGCCCTGCTGACCCTGACCGTCGGCCTGGTCGGCAGTGCATTGGTGTTCCGTTTCTCTTGGGGCCATGCGGCCGAGCGCCTGGGCGCAGCGCTGGACTCGCTGGTGCAGTCGCGGCGCAAGAAGAGCGAGATCGCCGAAGACCTGGCGGTGGGCAAGCGCGCGGCGCGTGAACGCGAGGAGGTGGTGCACGAAGAGCGCATCGAGATCCGCGAACACCACCCGCAGCCCGTGCAGATCATCGAGCCGGTGATGATCGACGTGCCCAAGAGCGAGCGCGTGGTCAAGGAGCGGCAAAAGCCCTTGTTCACCGAAATGCCCGACAGCAAGCTGCCGCAGGTTGACCTGCTCGACGGCGCCCTGCTGCGCCAGGAGACCGTGGCCCCCGAAACCCTGGAGATGACCAGCCGCCTGATCGAGAAGAAGCTCAAGGATTTCGGCGTCGAGGTGCGCGTGGTGCTGGCCTCGCCGGGCCCGGTCATCACCCGTTACGAGATCGAACCCGCCACCGGGGTCAAGGGTTCGCAGGTGGTGAACCTGGCCAAGGACCTGGCGCGCTCGCTGAGCCTGGTGTCGATCCGGGTGATCGAGACCATCCCGGGCAAGAACTTCATGGCGCTGGAGCTGCCCAACGCCAAGCGCCAGACCATCAAGCTCAGTGAAATCCTGGGCTCGCAGATCTACCACGAGGCCAAGTCACTGCTGACCATGGGCCTGGGCAAGGACATCATCGGCAACCCGGTGGTGGCCGACCTGGCCAAGATGCCCCACGTGCTGGTGGCTGGCACCACGGGTTCGGGCAAATCGGTGGGGATCAACGCGATGATCCTGTCGCTGCTGTACAAGGCCGAGGCGCGTGACGTGCGCCTGCTGATGATCGACCCCAAGATGCTGGAAATGTCGGTCTACGAAGGCATTCCGCACCTGTTGGCCCCGGTGGTCACCGATATGAAACAGGCCGCCAACGGCCTGACCTGGTGCGTGGCCGAGATGGAGCGCCGCTACAAGCTGATGAGCAAGCTGGGCGTGCGCAACCTGGCGGGCTACAACACCAAGATCGATGAGGCCAAGGCGCGCGAAGAGTTCATCTACAACCCCTTCAGCCTGACCCCCGAGAGCCCGGAGCCGCTGCAGCGCCTGCCCCACATCGTGGTGGTGATCGACGAGCTGGCCGACCTGATGATGGTGGTGGGCAAGAAGATCGAAGAGCTGATCGCCCGTCTGGCCCAGAAGGCCCGTGCCGCCGGCATCCACCTGATCCTGGCCACCCAGCGCCCCAGCGTGGACGTGATCACCGGCCTGATCAAGGCCAACATCCCGACCCGCATCGCCTTCCAGGTGAGCAGCAAGATCGACAGCCGCACCATCCTCGACCAGATGGGGGCCGAGGCCCTGCTGGGCATGGGCGACATGCTTTACATGCCCAGCGGCACCGGCTTCCCGGTGCGGGTGCACGGCGCCTTCGTCAGCGATGAAGAGGTGCACCGCGTGGTCAGCTACCTGAAAAGCCAGGGCGAGCCCGATTACATCGAAGGCGTGCTCGAAGGCGGTACCGTGGACGGGGACGACGGCCCGGGTGGCGAGGGCGGCGGCGAGGGCGGCGAGAAAGACCCGATGTACGACCAGGCCGTCGAGGTGGTGCTGAAAGACCGCAAGGCCAGCATCTCGTATGTGCAGCGCAAACTGCGCATCGGTTACAACCGCTCGGCCCGCCTGCTCGAAGACATGGAAAAAGCCGGACTGGTGAGTGCCCTCACTTCCAGCGGCCAGCGCGAGGTGCTGGTGCCCGCGCGCAACGAATGAGAGTGAGCCCATGAAGTTTCGACAACATCTGCTGGCCCTGGGGCTGGGTTTGAGCCTGGCCGGGCCCGCCTTGGCCACTGGCCTGGACGCCCTGGAGACCTTTGTCAAAGGCACCCGCAGCGGCAAGGCCGAGTTCACCCAGGTGGTGACGGCGCCGGCACGCGAAGGGCAGGTGGCGCGCAGCAAGAGCTCCAGCGGCGTGTTTGAATTTCTGCGCCCCTCGCGCTTCCGTTTCGACTACCGCAAGCCTTTCGAGCAGCAACTGGTGGCAGACGGCCAGACCGTTTGGCTGTACGACGTGGACCTGAACCAGGTCACCGCGCGCAAGCAGTCGCAGGTGCTGGGCTCCACCCCGGCCGCCTTGCTGGCCTCGGCGCCCGACCTCAAGTCGCTGGAGGCCGAGTTCAAGCTCAGTGCCTTGCCCGAGCAGGACGGCCAGCAGTGGGTGCAGGCCCTGCCCAAGTCGCGCGATGGTCAGATCCAGAGCGTGAAGATCGGTTTCAAGGGCGAGCAGCTGGCCACCCTCGACATCCTGGACAGCTTCGGCCAGCGCTCGGTGCTGAGCTTCACTGGTTTTCAGGCCAACCCCAGCCTGCCGGCCGACACCTTTCAGTTCAAGCCCCCCAAGGGGGCGGATGTGGTGCAGCAGTAGGGGTTGGTCGGCGCTGGCGGTCTTTACCATCCGTTTGTCAACGCCAGCCTGCCGCGGGTCGTTGCGAGTTCACCTCGGGTGACGGGCTGGCCTCTTGGCTGGCACGTGCGCCTGGCGCTCAACCGGGAAACCCATCATGGATCTGATGCGTCGACACCTGCTCGCCGGCTCTGCCGCCGGCGCCTGCCTGGGCTTGGCGGGCTGCGCCAGCCTGCCGGGCGCTGAAGGCGGCCCCCGCGATGGCCAGGCCGATAGCGCGGCGGCCCAGGTGCGCTGGCTCAACCGACTGACCTGGGGCGCCACGCCCGAGGCGGCGCGTCAACTGGCCGCTCAGGGCTTGTCGCGCTGGCTGGCGCAGCAGCTCAAGGCACAGCCGGGCGTGCCTTTGCCGCCCGAGGCCCAGGCCCAGATCGAGGCCATGACCATCACCCGTGAGCCCTTGGTGGCCCGCGTGGTGGCCTTGGAGGCGCAGCGGCGTGCCGCCGATGCCTTGAAGGACGATGAGGCCAAGAAGGCCGCCCAGCAGGCCTACCAGCAGGAGTTGAACCGCCAGGGGCGCGAATCGGCCCAGCGCTTCGTGCTGCGCGCCCTGTATTCACCCCAGCAGGTGCAGGAGCAGATGGTCTGGTTCTGGATGAACCATTTCAGCCTGCACCTCTACAAGGGCAATCTGCGGGCGCTGATCCCGGATTTCGAGGATCAGGCCGTTCGCCCCCACGCCCTGGGCCGGTTTCGCGATCTGCTGGGGGCCACGGTCTACCACCCCGCCATGCTGCGCTACCTGGACAACGAGCACAACGCGGCGGGCCGCCTCAACGAGAACTACGCCCGCGAGCTGATGGAGCTGCACACCCTGGGCGTGGGCGGGGGCTATTCTCAACAAGACGTGCAGGCCCTGGCGCGGGTGCTGAGCGGCCTGGGCGTGGTCAACCCGCCCGACGCGCCGCCGCCCCAGTTGCCACCCGCCCTGCAGGGGCAGTATGTGCGCCGGGGCCTGTTCGAGTTCAACCCGCGTCGCCACGATGACAGCCCGCAGTCGCTGCTGGGCCAACCCCTGCCCGGGCGGGGCCTGGCCCGCGTCGAGGCGGCGCTCGACCGGCTGGCCCGGCACCCGTCCACCGCGCGCTTCGTGGCCCGCAAGTTGGTTCTGTTCTGGGTGTCTGACACCCCGGCGCCCGGCCTGGTGGACCGGGTGGCTGCGGCTTTCCAGCGCAGCGATGGCGACATCGCGGCCACGCTGAATGCGCTGTTCTCCAGCCCGGAGTTCGCGGCCTCGCTGGGCACGCTGTTCCGCGACCCGGTGCACTACGTGCTGGCCGGCGTGCGCCTGGCCTATGACGGGCGCGTCATCCTCAACCCCAACCCGGTGCTGAACTGGATCAACCGCCTGGGTGAGCCCTTGTACGGCCGCAGCACGCCCGACGGCTACCCGTTGGAGGCTGCGGCTTGGTCCAGCGCGGGGCAGATGAGCACCCGCTTCGAGGTGGCCCGGGCCATCGGCTCGGGGCCGGCCGGCTTGTTCAAGACCGAGGCCACACCCCCGGTCGAGCAACCGGCCTTTCCCCAGCTGTCGAACGCGCTGTACCACCAGGGCCTGGCGCCCAGCCTGAGCCCGCGCACCCGGCAGGCCCTGGAGCAGGCCAGCTCGCCGCAGGAATGGAACACCTTCTTGTTGTCGTCTCCTGAATTCATGAACCGCTGACTCAAAAGCGAGGCCAACATGCAACGCCGACACCTTCTTCAGCGCCTGGGCGCCGCCAGCCTGGCGCCGCTGGCCTTGCACGGTAGCCGCAGTTGGGCGGCGCCGGGGGCCGGGCGCAACAAGTTTCTGCTGGTTTTTTTGCGCGGCGGCTATGACGCGGCCAACCTGCTGGTGCCCACGGCCAACACCTTTTACGAGGAGTCGCGCCCCAACATCGCCATCGCCCGCCCCGGTCGCCCGCAAGGGGCCTTGCCGCTGGACGCCCAGTGGGGGCTGCACCCGGCCCTGGCCAGCACGGTGCTGCCCCTGTACCAGCGCGGGCAGGCGGCCTTCATCCCCTTTTGTGGCACCGACGATCTCACGCGCAGCCATTTCGAGACCCAGGACAGCATCGAGCTGGGGCAGGGCGTGGGCGAGCGGCGCGACTTCCGCTCCGGCTTCCTGAACCGCCTGTGTGCTGAGTTGGGCGGGGCCGAGGGCCTGGGCATCGCCTTCACCGACCAATTGCCCTTGGTCTTGCGTGGCCCGGTGCCGGTGGCCAACGTGGCCCTGTCCTCGGTGGGCAAGGCCGGGGTTGATGAGCGCCAGGCCCGCATCATCGAGGCCATGTATGGCGGCGGCCCACTGGCCACCCCGGTGCGTGAGGGCTTTCAGGTGCAGGCCGAGGCGCGCCAAAGCCTGCAGGCCGAGATGGAAAGCGCCAACCGGCGTGCCATGAGCTCCCGTGGCTTCGAGCAGGTGGCGCGTCGCCTGGCCTTTTTGCTCAAGTCGGGCCACGACATCGGCTTTGTCGATGTGGGCGGCTGGGACACCCATGTGGCGCAAGGGGGCGCCAGTGGCGCCCTGGCCAGCCGCTTCGAGGAACTGGGCCAGGGCCTGGCGGCGCTGGCCGACGAGATGGGCGAGGCCTGGGGCCGCACCACGGTGGTGGTGATCAGCGAGTTTGGCCGCACCTTCCGCGAAAACGGCAACCGGGGCACCGACCACGGCCATGGCTCGGTGCTGTGGGTGTTGGGCGGCGGCCTGCGCGGCGGGCGGGTGCTGGGCGAGCAGGTGGCCATCAGCCCGGCCACCTTGTTCCAGAACCGGGATTTCCCGGTGCTCAACGACTACCGCAGCGTGCTGGCCGGCCTGCTGGGGCGCCAGTATGGCCTGGGGCCGCAGGCCTTGCAGAGGGTCTTTCCGGGCGCGGCCGTGCGTGATCTCGGTTTGGTCTGAGCCTGGACGCGCGTTGCCGTTTTCAGGGCGCTGGCCGCTCAGCCAGGGCACGCCTCAGAAAGCCGGCCACGGCGTCCTGTGCGGCCGGCCAGTTCAGCAAGGTGTGCGGGGCGTTGGGGATCAGCAGCACGCTGGCCCGGGGGTTGTCCTTCAGGGCCGTGGCGCAATGCCCTTGGGCTTCGGCTGCACCCAGCCAGGGGTTGCTGCGCGAGAAATACGGGTCGGTGCTGCTGATCAGGTTGAGCACGGGCTGTCCCGGCGCAAAGGCGTTGCGCGGGGCCTGCACAAAGTAGTTGGCCTCGCAGCTCCACGAGAACACCATGCGTGCTGCGACGCCATCGCCAGCATAACGGGCCACCGCCACCGCGCCTTCGCTGGTGCCCGCCAGCACGATGCGCCGGGCATCGGCCCAGGTTTGGGCCTGCAGGGCCGCCAGCGCCGGCGCGATTTCCGAGCCGCGCAGCGCATGGATGCGCTCATAGTCCTGGGCTGAGATCGGCGACTGGTAGGTCACCCGCTCGGGCAGGGCAAACGAGTCCGGGGCCAGGCTGGCAATGCCCTGGTCGGCCAGCCACTGTTGCCAGGTGGCGATGGCGCTCAGGCCCAGGCCGGACGATCCATGCAGAAACAGCACCACCGGCACGGCCTGACCCTGTGTCGCAGGCCGTGCACTGAAGGCCCCGGTGTACCGGGCGCCGCCGGTGGCGCGCTCGGGCAGCACCAGTGCCGCCCGCGCCACGCTGGCGGCCAGCGAGGCCGGGGTGTGCTGCCAGGCCGTGCCCTCGATGCGGCCAGTCGGCGTGGTCTGCGCCAGGGTGTGGGCGCTCATGAGCAGGCTCAGCCCCAGCAGGGCGATGCAGCGCATGGGAAGCACGGAGATGCGAGCTGGGGACATGGGTTGCGCCTCTTTGTTCGGTGGGCCCAGTGTCGCGTGCCGGAGCGGTCGTTGCCATCCGTGAAAACCGTGCCCAGGTGCATGGACAATCGAGGCATGAACACGCCTCGCCCAGCCTCCAAGCCTGACACGGCCTTGTCTGTCCCCCTGGCCGAGCGGCTGCGTCCGCACCCGCCGGTCCGCTCATCCTTGCATGAACATCTCGCAATGGCCCTGGTGCAGTTCCCTGGGCTTTTGCTGGGCTCAACGGGGGTGAAGCATGGCTGATCTGTTCGAGCAGGAGCCTTCGGCACCGCTGGCCGAAGCACTTCGCCCCAAGACCTTGGACGAGGTGGTCGGACAGTCGCATTTGCTGGGCGAGGGCAAGCCTCTGCGGCTGGCTTTCCAGTCGGGCAAGCCTCATTCCATGATCTTCTGGGGGCCGCCCGGCGTCGGCAAAACGACCCTGGCACGCCTCACGGCCTCCGCCTTCAAGTGTGAGTTCATTGCCCTGTCTGCGGTGTTCTCGGGGGTCAAAGACATCCGGGCTGCCATGGAGCAGGCCCAGCAGAACCTGTCGCTGGGCAAGCACACGATTCTGTTCGTGGACGAAATCCACCGATTCAACAAGTCGCAGCAAGACGCACTTCTGCCCTATGCGGAAAGCGGTCTGGTCACCTTCATCGGTGCCACCACGGAGAACCCTTCCTTTGAAGTGAACTCGGCGCTGTTGTCGCGGGCACAGGTCTATGTTCTCAAGTCGCTGACCGATGACGAACTGAAGCTGTTGCTGGCACGTGCCCAAGAACTCGCGCTGGGCCACCTGGTCTTCGACGACCTGGCGACGGACACGATCATTGGCTATGCGGACGGCGACGCGAGACGGTTCTTGAACCTGCTGGAGCAGACCAGCACCGCCGCCAAAGCGTCTGGCCTGACCACGATCACCGCCGATTTCCTGCAGAACGCCCTGACCTTGAACAGCCGTCGCTTTGACAAGGGCGGCGACAACTTCTACGACCAGATTTCAGCCCTGCACAAGTCGGTGAGGGGCTCCCACCCGGATGCCGCCCTTTACTGGCTGACCCGCATGCTGGACGGCGGGGCGGATGCCCGGTATCTGGCGCGGCGCATTGTCCGCATGGCTTGGGAAGACATTGGCTTGGCCGACCCCAGGGCCATGCAGATTGCCAACGATGCGGCCCTGACCTATGAACGGCTGGGCAGTCCGGAAGGCGAACTGGCCCTGGGCCAGGCGGTCATCTACCTGGCGGTGGCTGCCAAGAGCAACGCGGGCTACAAGGCCTACAACCAGGCCAAGGCCTTTGTGAAGCAGGACAAGAGCCGTGAGGTTCCGGTGCATCTTCGCAATGCGCCCACCAAGCTCATGAAGGAATTGGGCTACGGGCACGAGTACCGGTATGCCCATGACGAGCCCAATGCCTACGCGGCGGGTGAAACCTACCTGCCTGACGGCATGGAGGAACCGGGTTGGTACCAGCCCGTGCCGCGTGGGCTGGAGCTCAAGATCGGCGAGAAACTGGCCCATTTGCGTGCCCTGGACGATGCCGCACGTCGCACCTGAGTTTTTTTTCATCCCGAATTTCTGAGCTTTGCCGGTCTGGCGATGAGCATTTCCGGTCACGAATGCACTCCTCTGGTGCGTTCGTGTTTGAAATGGGCTTCGGCCTTCCTTGCGCTGATTTTTGAGCGCGCCAACACCTCATTGCTATTGAACTTGTAGCGGTGATTTATGACGGCAAGCCATCTTGCGCCACGATGGGTGGGGTCGCGGATGGCGCGGTCTGCCGTTTATGAGTGCCAGCCTGTCAGCAGTCACGTGAATGAACCGCGGTTTTCATCAGTTTTTATGATGCCCAAATAGGCCTGCTGATGCAGGTCAAAACACGGGTAAACCCCGGTCAGTCAATAACTTTTTCATTCTGTACCGTTGGCTACAATCCCGGCCACCAACCCGCATCCGATTTATCTGGCGGGTTTTTTGCTAGGTGGAAGACGGCTTTGTTGTGCCCCGGCGATCCGCCCGGGGATCGGCAGGGCATCTGACTCAACGGAGAAACTTTATGGAAATATTGCTGCAGCAGATCATCAACGGTCTGGTACTCGGCAGCATGTATGCCTTGGTAGCCCTGGGCTACACCATGGTGTACGGCATCATCAACCTGATCAACTTCGCCCACGGCGAGGTGCTGATGGTCGGGGCACTCACCAGTTGGACCATCATCGGGTTCATGAAGGACGCAATGCCTTCAGCGCCCGGCTGGCTGATCCTGCTGATCGCGGTGATCATCGCCTGCGTGGTCTCGGCAACGCTGAACTTCGTGATCGAAAAAGTGGCTTACCGGCCGCTGCGCAACAGCCCCAAGCTGGCTCCGCTGATCACGGCCATCGGCATGTCGATCCTGCTGCAGACGCTGGCCATGATCATCTGGAAGCCCAACTACAAACCCTATCCCTCGCTGCTGCCCTCGGCACCGATCGAAGTGGGTGGCGCGGTGATCACGCCCACCCAGATCCTGATCCTGGGTGTGACGGCCGTTTCGCTGGCCGTGCTGATGTGGCTGGTCAACTACACCAAGCTGGGCCGTGCCATGCGTGCCACGGCTGAGAACCCCCGCGTGGCCGCCCTGATGGGCGTGAAGCCCGACATGGTCATCTCGGCCACCTTCATCATCGGCGCCGTGCTGGCTGCCATTGCCGGCGTGATGTATGCCGCCAACTACGGCACCGTGCAGCACACCATGGGCTTCCTGCCCGGCCTCAAGGCCTTCACCGCTGCGGTGTTTGGCGGCATCGGCAACCTGGCCGGCGCCGTGGTGGGTGCCATCCTGCTGGGTCTGATCGAGTCGATCGGCTCGGGCTACATCGGCGCCCTCACCGGGGGCCTGCTGGGCAGCAACTACACCGACATCTTCGCCTTCGTGGTGCTCATCATCGTGCTGACCCTGCGTCCTTCCGGCTTGCTGGGTGAACGTGTGGCCGACCGCGCCTGATCGGGGGAATCAACATGAACCAAGACAACAAGACCCTCAAGTACGTGGCCGCTGGCGCGGCCCTGCTGCTGCTGCCGTTGGTGCTGCAGTTCTTCGGCAACGCCTGGGTGCGCATCGCCGACCTGGCCCTGCTGTACGTGATGCTGGCCCTGGGCCTGAACATCGTGGTTGGCTACGCCGGCCTGCTGGACCTGGGCTACGTGGCTTTCTATGCCGTGGGCGCCTACATGTTCGGCCTGCTGGCTTCGCCCCAGCTGACCGACAACTTTGCCTGGATCGCCTCGATGTTCCCGGGCGGCTTGCACACGCCGTGGTGGGTCATCATCCCGCTGGGTGCCGTGCTGGCGGCCTTCTTTGGCGCCTTGCTGGGGGCCCCGACGCTGAAACTGCGTGGCGACTACCTGGCGATCGTGACCCTGGGTTTCGGTGAGATCGTGCGGATCTTCATGAACAACCTGGACCACCCGATCAACATCACCAACGGCCCCAAGGGCCTGGGGCAGATCGACTCGATCAGCTTCTTCGGTCTGGACCTGGCCAAGCGCCTGTCCATCGGCGATTACGACATCAACTCGGTCACGCTGTACTACTACCTGTTCCTGGTGCTGGTGATTTTCACCGTGATCATCTGCTACCGCCTGCAGGACTCACGCATCGGTCGTGCCTGGATGGCCATCCGTGAAGACGAGATCGCCGCCAAGGCCATGGGCATCAACACCCGCAACATGAAGCTGCTGGCTTTCGGCATGGGCGCCAGCTTCGGCGGCGTGGCCGGTGCCATGTTCGGCGCCTTCCAGGGCTTTGTGTCGCCCGAGTCCTTCAGCCTGATGGAGTCGGTGATGATCGTTGCCATGGTGGTGCTGGGTGGCATTGGCCACATCCCTGGCGTGATCCTGGGTGCCGTGCTGCTGTCGGCTCTGCCCGAGGTGCTGCGCTATGTGGCCGGCCCCCTGCAGTCCATGACCGACGGCCGTCTGGACTCGGCCATCCTGCGCCAGCTGCTGATTGCGCTGGCCATGATCATCGTGATGCTGTTGCGTCCGCGTGGCCTGTGGCCCGCGCCCGAACACGGCAAGTCGCTGCAGCAAGTTCGTTAAGGAGAGACACCCATGGCAGAAACCGTACTCAAGGTGTCCGGCATTTCCAAACGCTTCGGCGGCCTTCAGGCCCTGAGCGATGTGGGCATCACCATCGAACGTGGCCAGGTCTATGGCCTGATCGGCCCCAACGGCGCCGGCAAGACCACGTTTTTCAACGTCATCACCGGGCTGTACACGCCCGACACCGGCAACTTCGAGCTGGCCGGCAAGCCCTACCAGCCGACGGCCGTGCACGAAGTGGCCAAGGCAGGCATTGCCCGCACCTTCCAGAACATCCGCTTGTTCGCTGAAATGACCGCGCTCGAGAACGTGATGGTGGGTCGCCACATCCGCACGGGCTCGGGCCTGTTGGGGGCGATCTTCCGCACTTCGGGCTTCAAGGCCGAAGAGGCCGCGATTGCCAAGCGCGCTCAGGAGCTGCTCGATTACGTGGGCATCGGCAAGTACGCCGACTTCAAGGCGCGCACGCTGTCCTACGGCGACCAACGCCGCCTGGAGATCGCCCGCGCCCTGGCCACCGACCCGCAGCTGATTGCGCTGGACGAGCCGGCCGCCGGCATGAACGCCACCGAGAAGGTGCAATTGCGCGAGCTGATCGACCAGATCCGCCGCGACAACCGCACCATTTTGCTGATCGAACACGACGTGAAGCTGGTCATGGGCCTGTGCGACCGCGTCACGGTGCTGGACTACGGCAAGCAGATTGCCGAAGGCCTGCCCGCCGACGTGCAGAAGAACGAAAAGGTGATCGAGGCTTACCTCGGCGCCGGTGGCCATTGAGTGAGAAAGACAAACCCATGACAGCGAAAACGCTTTTGAAAGTGGCTGGCCTGAAGGTGTCCTACGGGGGCATTCAGGCGGTCAAGGGCGTGGACTTCGAGGTTCACGAGGGCGAGCTGGTCTCGCTGATCGGCTCCAACGGTGCGGGCAAGACCACCACCATGAAGGCCATCACCGGGGGCCTGGCGGCCAATGCTGGCGACATCTTCTACCTGGGCAAGCCCATCAAGGGGCAGGGCGCCTGGGACCTGGTCAAGCAAGGCCTGGTGATGGTGCCCGAGGGCCGCGGTGTGTTCACCCGCATGACCATCACGGAAAACCTGCAGATGGGTGCCTTCATCCGCAACGACAAGGCCGGCGTGCTGGCCGACATCGACAAGATGTTTGCCCTGTTCCCGCGCCTCAAGGAGCGCCGCGATCAGTTGGCCGGCACCATGTCGGGCGGCGAGCAGCAGATGCTGGCCATGGCCCGCGCGCTGATGAGCCAGCCCAAGGTGTTGTTGCTGGACGAGCCCTCGATGGGCCTGTCGCCCATCATGGTCGACAAGATCTTCGAAGTGGTGCGCGATGTGTCGGCCCAGGGCGTGACCATCGTCCTGGTCGAACAGAACGCCAGCCGTGCCCTGGCCATTGCCAGCCGCGGCTACGTGATGGAATCCGGTCTGATCACCATGACCGGCAAGGGCAAGGACCTGCTGAGCGATCCCAAGGTGCGCGCCGCCTATCTGGGCGAGTAAGCCACAGCTCCTAGCGCTGCCTGCCGACGGCGCGCTGCGACTGCCAAAGCCGGGTTTCGACCCGGCTTTTTTCATGGGGCCGGCGCTTTGGGGGTCTGCCCGGAAGTGCCTGGCGCGTTAGTGGGCATGCGGTTTGGGTGGGGGCGTCAGTGGCGTGCCTGCGGATAATGGCGCCCATGCTGACCTTTTTCCAATCCTTCCCGGTGCCGCTGCAGGCCGCGGCCCTGCTGGTTCTGTCCAACCTGTTCATGACCTTTGCCTGGTACGGGCACCTCAAGAGCCTGGCGCAGACGCCCTGGTACACCGCCGCCTTCATCAGCTGGGGCATCGCGCTGTTCGAGTACCTGCTGCAGGTGCCGGCCAACCGCATCGGTTACACCCAGCTCAATGTGGGGCAACTCAAGATCATGCAGGAAGTGATCACCTTGACGGTGTTTGTGCCGTTTTCGGTGCTTTACATGCAGCAGCCGCTCAAGCTTGATTACCTCTGGGCGGGCCTGTGCATGGTGGGGGCGGTGTACTTCATCTTCCGCGGCGCCTGAGCTGTCAGCCTGAGGGGGTTCCGGGTTCAGCTGCCGCCCATCCAGGCCGGCCGGTTAGAATCAGAGGCTTTGTCATATTCTCGTCACAATCTGTGACCCCCTCAGTCCGCTAGGAGTCGCCATGCTGTTTGGCAAGCTGTTGCCCCGAGAAGGCAATTTTTTCGAGATGTTCAACCAGCACGCCCAGCACATCGTGGAGGCTGCGCGTGCGTTCTCCCAGTTGGTGGCCAACTACGGCGACCCTCATCTGCGTGAGAAGTACAACCAGGACGTGGACGCTGCCGAGCACGCCGCTGACCGCGTGACCCAGGACGTCAACCGCCTGATCCACAAGACCTTCATCACCCCGATCGACCGCGAGCAGATCCACTCGCTGATCAACACCATGGACGACGTGGCCGACCTGATCCAGGACTCGGCCGAGACCATGGCCCTGTATGACGTGCGCGTGATGACCGATGAGATCAGCCGCCTGACCGACCTGAGCCTGAAGTGCTGCGAGCGCCTGCGCGACGCGGTGCAGCTGCTCGACAAGATCGCCGACCAGCCGGTGGCCGAAGCCGCCCTCAAGACCTGCGAAGAGATCGACCGCCTGGAGTCGGACGCCGACCGCGTGATGCGCTCTGCCATGAGCAAGCTGTTCCGCGAAGAGCCCGATGTGCGCGAGGTGATCAAGCTCAAGGCCATCTACGAGTTGTTGGAAACCATCACCGACAAGTGCGAAGACGTGGCCAACCTGATCGAGGGCATCATCCTCGAGAACTCCTGATCTGGGGCACTCACATGAGCAATGTTCCGGTAGCACTGTGGGCTGTCATGGTGCTGGTCGCCATGGCCCTGGTGTTCGACTTCATGAACGGGTTTCATGATGCCGCCAACTCGATCGCCACGGTGGTGTCCACGGGGGTTCTGAAGCCCGGGCAGGCCGTGGTGTTTGCGGCCTTCTTCAATTTCATCGCCATCTTCATCTTCCACCTCAGCGTGGCCGCGACGGTGGGCAAGGGCATTGCCGATGCCGGTGTGATCGACATCCACGTGGTGTTCGGTGCCCTGGCAGGGGCCATTTTCTGGAACCTGATCACCTGGTACTACGGCATTCCCAGCAGCTCTTCGCATGCCCTGATCGGCGGCATCGTGGGTGCCGTGATCGCCAAGGCCGGCGCCAGCGCGCTGATCGGTGCCGGCATCCTGCGCACGGTGGCTTTCATCTTCATCTCGCCCTTGCTGGGCTTTCTGTTTGGCTCGCTGATGATGGTGGCCGTGGCCTGGATCTGCCGCCGCACCCGTCCGTCCAAGATCGATCGCTGGTTCCGACGCCTGCAACTGATTTCGGCCGGCGCCTACAGCCTGGGCCACGGTGGCAACGATGCGCAAAAGACCATCGGCATCATCTGGATGCTGTTGATCGCCACCGGCTACGCCTCGGCCCAGGAAACGGCCCCGCCGACCTGGACCATCATCTGCTGCTACATGGCCATCGGCCTGGGTACCATGTTCGGCGGCTGGCGCATCGTGAAGACCATGGGCCAGAAAATCACCAAGCTCAAGCCCGTGGGCGGCTTCTGCGCTGAAACCGGCGGGGCCATCACGCTGTTCATCGCCACCTTGATGGGGGTGCCGGTGTCCACCACCCACACCATCACCGGCGCCATCGTCGGCGTGGGCTCGGTGCAGCGCGCCAGCGCCGTGCGCTGGGGGGTGGCCGGCAACATCGTCTGGGCCTGGGTGCTGACCATTCCGGCCTCGGCCTTTGTGGCCGGTGTGGCTTACTGGGTGAGCCTGCAGCTGTTCTGAGCCAGCTCGCACCATCCCGAAACCATCCCGAAACCCCGCCAGCGGTCCTCCGTGGCGGGGTTTTGTTTTTCCGGCGTTCTGCTCAGGTGTTCAGGGACTCGTACAGGGCCACCAGTTCCTGCGTCAGCTTGTGGCGCGGGTCGAGGTGGATCATGGGCCGGGCCAGTTCGTGTGACTCCTTGATCTTCACGCTGGCGCTGAGGTAGGGCTGGCACACCGGCAGGCCTTCGTCGATCAGCTCCTGCACCGTGCGGCGGGGCAGGGCGGCGCGGGGCTGGAACTGGTTCACCACAATGCCGTCCACGCGCAGATCGGGGTTGTGGTCGGCCTGGATCTCCTTGACGCTGTCGAGCAGGCCATAGAGCGCCCGGCGCGAGAAGTCATCGCAGTCAAACGGGATCAGGCACGACTCGGCCGCGATCAGTGCCGAGCGGGTGTAGAAATTGAGCGCCGGCGGCGTGTCGATCCAGATCGCGTCGTAGTCGTCCGCCAGCTCTTGCAGGGCATCGCGCAGCTTGTAGATCTTGTAGCGGCTCTCCAGCTTGCCATGCAGTTCTTCCAGGGCCGGGCTGGACGGCATGACGTGCAGGTTCTCCCAGGGGGAGGCGACGATGAAGTCGCTGGTGGCCGGTGCACGCAGGGTGAACTTGAGCGTGGTGTCGAAAAAGTCGGCCACCCCGCTCAGATCCTGCTCTACCGCGTCACCCAGCAGGTAGCGGCTGGAGTTGCCCTGGGGGTCGAGGTCGACCACCAGGGTGCGTTGGCCCAGGTGCGCGCCGATGGCGGCCAGGTTGCTGGTGATGGTCGATTTGCCGACCCCGCCCTTCTGATTGAAAACAACGCGTCGCATGACCGATTCCGTGCAGTTGCAATGGGGGTATTGTGCATTGCAACATGCCCAAGGTCTTCAGGGAACCTAGGTGTGCCACCCAAGGTTCTTTGCAGGCCGCTCAGAGGTCGGTGCGCAGGCGCCAGATTTCAGGAAACAGCACCACGTCGAGCATCTTGCGCAGGTAGCTCACGCCGCCGGTGCCTCCGGTGCCGCGCTTGAAGCCGATGACGCGCTCGACCGTGGTCAGGTGGCGGAAGCGCCACAGGCGGAAGGCGTCTTCGAGGTCGGTGAGCTCTTCGCCCAGTTGGTACAGATCCCAGTGCGCCTTGGGGTCGCGGTACACCGTGAGCCAGGCCTGTTCGACGCCGTCGCTGGCCTCGTAGGGCTGGGTCCAGTCGCGCTCGGTGTGGCTGGCGGGCACGGCCAGGCCGCGGCGCGCCAGCAGACGCAGGGCCTCGTCGTACAGCGAGGCGCTCTGGTAGCGCTCCTGCACCATGGCCAGCAGCTCGGGGCGGTGCTCGTGGGGCTTGAGCATGGCGGCGTTCTTGTTGCCCAGCGCGAATTCGATGCAGCGGTACTGGTAGCTCTGGAAGCCGCTGGAGTTCACCAGGTAGGGGCGGATGGCGCTGTATTCGGGTGGTGTCATGGTGGCCAGCACGTCCCAGGCATGCACCAGTTGCTCCATGATCTTGCTGACCCGGGCCAGCATCTTGAAGGCCGTCTGCAGGTCGTCGGCCGCGATGTGGCGGATGGCGGCACCCAGCTCGTGCAGCATCAGCTTCATCCACAGTTCGCTGGTCTGGTGCTGCACGATGAACAGCATCTCGTTGTGGTCGGGCGAGCGCGGGTGCTGGGCCGTCAGGATGCTGTCCAGTTGCAGGTAGTCGCCATAGCTCATCGACTGGCTGAAGTCGAGCTGGGCGCGCTCTTCGGTCACGATGCGCTCGGTGGCGTGGGCCGGGGTCGGTTCCTGCGGCTGGTTGGGGTTGGCTTCGGTGTTGTGGTAGGGGCACATGGTGGGGGTCCTTCTTGTGTTAGCTGGGGTTGCAAAGGTCGTGGATGGGGTCGTCAGCGCGGCTGCGGCAGGCGTCTCAGCACGGCCCGCACCGGCGAGGCGTCGGCGCTGATCAGCTTCAGGGGCAGGGCGATCAATTCGTAGTCGCCTTCGGGCACCTCGTCGAGCACCAGGTTTTCCAGCACGCGCAGGCCGCGCCGGCGGATCACCTGGTGGCTGTCCAGCGTCTTGCTGTCGGCGGGGTCGATGCTGGCGCTGTCGATGCCGATCAGGCAGACCCCCAGGTCGGCCAGTTGCTCCAGGGTCTCGGGGGCCAAGGCGGGCAGGTTCGGGTCCCATTGCGTGGGGGCCTGCTGGTAGCAGCGCACCAGCACGCGCGGGGGCATGGCTTGCCCCGCGGGCAGGGCGTGGGCCAGATCAGACCAGTTCAGCAGCGGGCCGCGGCCGATGGCATGGATCACCCGGCAAGGGCCCAGAAAGGGCTCCAGCGGCAGCAGCCCGACGGGGCTGCCACCCGCGTCGTAATGCAGTGGCGCGTCGGCGTGGGCCCCCACATGGGGCGACAGGCTGAGGGTGGCGACATTCACCGGGCAGCCCGGGCCCAGGGTGGCGGCCCAGTGCTGCTGGTAGGGCGCATCGCCCGGAAACACCGGGGTGCCGACATGGATGGGGGGAGAGATATCCCAGATCTGTTGCATGGGCGCTGACGTTACTGGCGCCAGAATTTCGTGGTGTCGCTTATTTCAGACAGGCGGCGCATTTTCTGGAGCGACTAGAATAAGAATAGTTTTCATTCAGAAGGCGACTGTGCCGATGTCCAAGCCCCCCGTGGTCAGCTCCCCCGCCCAGGAGATGGGAGTCCATGAATTGCCGCTGCGCGTCGATGCGCAGGTGGTGCGCCTGGAGTTGCCCAGCTCACCCGAAGACCAGGAGTTGCTGTTGCGCCTGCTCGAAATCGGCTTTCTGCCCGGCGAGCCCGTGCGGGTGATTGCCCGCGGCTTTCCGGCCGCCGATCCGATTGCCGTGCGTGTGGGGCACACCACCTTTGCCTTGCGCAGCCATGAGGCGGCGCTGATCCGGGTGTCCCTGGCCGCCCCTGTTGAAAAGAGAATCTGATGACCGAGGCCGCTCCCTCTTTACGTGCCGCCTTGCTGGGCAACCCCAATTGCGGCAAGACCGCGCTCTTCAACCTGCTCACCGGCAGCCGCCAGAAGGTGGCCAACTATGCAGGCGTGACCGTCGAGCGCAAGGAGGGGGTGGTGGCCACGCCGGGTGGGCGGCGCGTGGTGGTGCTGGACCTGCCGGGCGCTTACAGCCTGAACGCCTTGAGTGCCGACGAGGCCGTCACGCGCGACATCGTGACCGGCCACCGGGCCGGCGAGCCGGTGCCCGATCTGCTGGTGTGCGTGGCCGATGCCACCAACCTGAAGCTCAACCTGCGCCTGGTGCTGGAGGCCCGTTCCCTGGGCCTGCCGATGGTGCTGGCCCTGAACATGAGCGATGCTGCGCGTCGCGAGGGCATCCACATCGACCGCGAGGTGCTGGCGCGTGAGCTGGGCATGCCGGTACTCGAGACCGTGGGCATCCGCCACGACGGCGCCCACGAGCTGCTGGCCTTCTTCGAGCAGTGGCAGTCCACCCGCCGCCCCGGCCAAGCGGCGCGGGCCTGGCATGCGCCCCACTTCGACGAGGTGATGGCCACCCAGCTGGAGGTGCGGCGCATCCTGGGCCTGGCGGTTCAGACCCCGGCCGACACCCTGCACACCGACGACGCCATCGACCGCGTGGTGCTGCACCCGCTGTGGGGCATGCTGATCCTGGCGTTCACCCTGTTCATGATGTTCCAGGCCGTGTTCAGCTGGGCCACCGTGCCCATGGACGCGATCAAGGGCGGCGTGGATGGCCTGGCCGAGCTGGTGCGCGAGCAGGTGCCGCCTGGTGTGCTGCAAAGCCTGCTGGCTGATGGCGTGCTGGCCGGGGCGGGCGGCGTGCTGGTGTTCCTGCCGCAGATTCTGATCCTGTTCTTCTTCATCCTGGTGCTGGAGGATTCGGGCTACCTGCCCCGGGCGGCCTTTCTGCTGGACCGGGTCATGGGTACGGTGGGTCTGTCGGGCCGCTCGTTCATCCCGCTGCTGTCGAGCTTTGCCTGCGCCATCCCTGGCGTGATGGCCACCCGCACCATCACCCATTGGCGCGACCGCCTGGTCACCATCATGATTGCCCCGTTGATGACCTGCTCGGCGCGGCTGCCGGTGTATGCGCTGCTGATCAGCGCCTTCATCCCCGAGCGCACGGTGGGCGGTGTGTTCAACCTGCAAGGCCTGGTGATGTTCGGCTTGTATGTGATGGGCATCGTCGGCGCCATGGCGGTGGCCGCGGTGTTCAAGCTGTGGCGTGGCCATGCCCGGCCCACGCCCCTGGTCATGGAGTTGCCGGCCTACCGCTGGCCCAGTCTGCGCAACCTGGCCCAGGGCCTGTTCGAGCGCGCTTCGATCTTCGTCAAGCGGGTGGGCAGCATCATCCTGGCCCTGATGGTGGTGCTGTGGTTCCTGTCCACCTACCCGGGGGCGCCCGAGGGCGCGACCGGCGCTGCCATCCAGTACAGCTTTGCCGGCCAACTGGGCCGCCTGCTGGAAACCGTGTTTGCACCCATCGGCTTCAACTGGCAGATCGCCATCGCCCTGGTGCCCGGCCTGGCCGCGCGCGAGGTGGCTGTGGGTGCCTTGGGCACGGTGTATGCCCTGTCGGCCAGCGGTGAGGATGTGGCGGCCGAACTGGGGCCCTTGATTGCGCACAGCTGGTCGCTGGCCACGGCGCTGTCCTTGCTGGTCTGGTATGTGTTTGCACCGCAGTGCATCTCGACCCTGGTCACCGTGCGCCGCGAAACCAACAGCTGGCGCTATGTGGCGCTGATGGCCGGCTACCTGTTTGCCCTGGCCTACGGGGCCAGCTGGCTCACCTATCGGATCACCTTGATGCTGGGAGGCGCTTGATCATGTGGCAGCAATGGATTGTGGGCCTGGTGGTGGCACTGGCCGGGGTGTATGCCCTGTGGTATTGGATGCCTGCCGCCTGGCGCAAGCCCCTGGGGCGCGTGCAGAAAAAGCTGGGCGAGGCCCCAGGCTGTGGTGCCTGCAGCGATTGCGCGGGCTGCGGCCCGAGCAAGCCACCGGCGGCAGGCGCCGCCAGCGGCCGGGAGCCGCTGTGGATGAAGCCGGGGGGCTGATCCGGGTTGATGGACTGATCGCAGGTCGCTTTCAAACGATGCGGTCGCCCACCACCTCGGCATAGGGCGGCAGGCCGTGCCGGGCACGGGCCTTTTCACAACCGGGGTCGCCTGCCTGCAGCTCATGGCAGGGCGCCGGGCGCCATTCGTAGATGCCGCAAGCCACCTTTTCGCCCACTTTGCCGGTGAGTGCGGCGCAGCGGATCGGCACATGGTCGGTGCCCCGCATGCGGCAGGTGCTGCCATTGACCTCGACCACCAGCCCGGACGGCACGGTGCCGCCTTGTTCGTCCAACTCGCAGACCGAGAAATCGACCCGGTAAGCGGCGCAGCAAGCGCCGCAGCTCAGGCAGGGGTGGCTCATGGCAGACCTCAGCTGACGCGCCCCAGCAGCAGGAATTCCATCAAGGCCTTTTGCACGTGCATGCGGTTCTCGGCCTCGTCCCAGACGACGGATTGGGGGCCGTCGATCACGTCGGCTTCGACTTCTTCGCCGCGGTGGGCGGGCAGGCAGTGCATGAACAAGGCGTCCGGTCGGGCCACCTTCATCATCTCGGTGTCCACGCACCAGTCGGCGAAGGCGGTGCGGCGGGCCTCGTTCTCGGCCTCGTAGCCCATGCTGGTCCAGACGTCGGTGGTCACCAGGTCGGCGTTGCGGCAGGCTTCCAGCGGGTCGCTGAATACCTCAAAGCAATCGCGGCGGCTGACGCCAGCCACGCTCTCGTTCACCTCATAACCATTGGGCGTGCTGACATGCACCTTGAAGTCGAGCAGCTCGGCTGCCTGCAGCCAGGTGTTGGCCATGTTGTTGCCGTCGCCCACCCAGGCCACCGTCTTGCCCTGGATCGAGCCGCGGTGCTCGATGTAGGTGAAGATGTCGGCCAGGATCTGGCAGGGGTGGAACTCGTTGGTCAGGCCGTTGATGACGGGCACGCGCGAGTGCTCGGCAAAGCGCTCGATCTTGTCCTGGCCGAAGGTGCGGATCATCACAAGATCGACCATGCGGCTGATCACCTTGGCGCTGTCATCGATGGGCTCGGCGCGGCCCAGCTGGCTGTCGCCGGTGGTCAGGTGAACCACCGAGCCACCCAGCTGGTACATGCCGGCCTCAAAGCTCACCCGGGTGCGGGTGCTGGCCTTCTCGAAGATCATGGCCAGCGTGCGGTCGGCCAGCGGGTGGTATTTTTCGTAGGCCTTGAACTTCTTCTTGATGATGGCGGCGCGCTGCAGCAGGTGCGCGTATTCATCGGCGCTCAGGTCCTTGAACTGCAGGTAGTGGCGCAGGGCGTTGGTGCTCATTGCGCGCCTCCCGCCAGGAAGGCCTTCACCAGCGGCGCCAGGATGGCGACGATCTGGTCGGCTTCGTCGGTGCTGAGGATCAGCGGCGGCACGATGCGGATCACGCTGTCGGCCGTCACGCTCAGCAGCAGGCCGGCTTCGGCCGCCTGGCCGGTCAGGGCGCCACAGGGGCGGTCGAGCTCGATACCGATCATCAGGCCTTGGCCGCGGATGTCCTTGACCCCGGGCAGGCTGCCCAGTTCGCGGACCAGGGCGGCGCGCAGGTGGGCGCCGACGCGGGCGGCGTTGTCCAGCAGGCCGTCTTCTTCCATGATGCGGATGGTTTCAACCCCGGCGCGCATGGCCAGCGGGTTGCCGCCGAAAGTGGTGCCGTGGTTGCCGGGCTGGAAGATGGCTGCGGCCTTGGGGCCCGCCACCACCGCGCCGATCGGCACGCCCGAGCCCAGGCCCTTGGCCAGGGGCATCACATCGGGCACGATGCCGGCCCATTGGTGGGCAAACCACTTGCCGGTGCGGCCCATGCCGCACTGCACTTCGTCGATCATCATCAGCCAGTCACGCTCGGTGCACAGGGCGCGCAACTGTTGCAGGTACTCGATCTGCATCGGGTTGATGCCGCCTTCGCCCTGGATGGTCTCGAAGAACACCGCCACCACGTTCGGGTTGCCTTCGGTGGCCTTCTTGAGGGCTTCGATGTCGTTCACCGGCACACGCAGAAAGCCTTCGACCAGGGGGCCGAAGCCTTGCTGGATCTTCTGGTTGCCGGTGGCCGACAGGGTGGCGATCGAGCGGCCGTGGAAGGCCTTCTCATAGACCACGATGACGGGCCGGTCGATGCCCTTGTCATGGCCGAACTTGCGGGCCAGTTTGATGGCGGCTTCGTTGGCTTCCAGGCCGGTGGAGCAGAAAAACACATTGCTCATGCCCGAGAACTCGACCAGCTTGGTCGCCAGGGCTTCCTGGCCGGGCACGTGGTAGTAGTTGCAGCAATGGATCAGCTTAGCGATCTGGTCTTGCAGGGCGGGCACCAGCTTGGGGTGGTTGTGCCCCAGGGTGTTGACGGCAATGCCAGCCAGACCGTCGAGGTACTTTCGCCCATTCACGTCCCAGACCCAGGCGCCTTGCCCGTGCGACATCGCGATGGGCAGGCGGCCATAGGTGTTCATCACGTGGGGTGAAGAGGCCTCAATCAGTGCGGTCATGCTGTACTCCAAAACAGGGCTTAAGGTCGCCAAAAACCAGGTCCCGTTCTATAAAGGCGTGTCGGTCGGGCTTGGCATCGGTCTTGCGATGTCTCGGAGGCCCTGCCGGGATGGATTCCCGGGCGGGCTGAAGGGACATTTCGCTTGGCGGATTTCAAGCCCGGCTGGGTGCCAGCGGGGCCGGTTTTTGGCCGGTAGCTCAGCGACGGTCAAACCGCTGAAACGCAATTCTAGGCGCTGCTTGGCGAAGCTTTTTTGACCATTTCGCATTACAGCAATGCATGTCGTCAGGTGGTTTTTAGTCTTATATAAGATAGAATACTCATGCTGAACCGGGCAGTGATCCTGTCTGAGCTTCTTCCAACCCCACAAGCCCTCACCCCCATGGTTTCTGATTCCGCCAAAGAAGTCTTCATCCAGGGTCTTACCCATGATGGCAAGACCTTCCGGCCCAGCGATTGGGCTGAGCGCCTGGCGGGTGTCATGAGTCAGTTCCGTCCTGGCGGGGCCCACCCGGGCAGTCACCTGAGCTATTCGCCCTGGTGCATTCCGACCACGCTCAATGGCATCAAGTGTGTGGTGGTGCATCGGGATCTGCGCGATTTCGAGCCCATGGCCTGGGATTTCGTGCTCAATTTCGCACGCGACAACCACCTGCAGGTTGCCGAAGCCTGCCTGGTGCCTGACGCTCCCTCCAAGCCCAAAGCGGGCTGAACTGCCGGTTGATCTGCGGCAGGCGCTTGCGTTTGTAACGCTGGCGGGCCATTCGACTCTTCTATCATCGGCCGCATGACGACCGATCTGATTCTGGCCTGGGGCCTGGCTGCACTCGAAACCGGCTTGCTGCTGGCCTTGTTGTGGGGCATCTGGCACCTGGCGGGGCGGCTGCGCCATTGGCTGGACGACTCTGTGGCGCGGTCGTGCGATGAGGAGCTGGCTGATCACCACGCCGAACCCCATTCGGACCGACTGGCGCTGCCGGTGCGCGTGCCTGGCTGGATGCCCTACTTGCGTTCGCTGCTGGCTCGGGTTGTCGAGTTGATGGCCATCTTCCTGTCGGCTGCGCTGCTTTTCTCCTGGCTGAGCTCGGTGCTGCTGCTGTTCCCGCTGACCGAAGGCGTTGGGCATCGGCTGGGCGGTTTTCTGGGCGATGCGCTCAGCACGGTGGGTGGGGGCCTGCTCAAGCAGTTGCCCGGGCTGATCGTGGTGGTGGTGATCGTGGCCCTGGCGCAGGCGGCGGTGCAGGCCTCCAACACGCTGTTCCGGGCCGTGTCGCGGCGGCAGCTGCAGTTGTCGGTGATCCACCCGGAAACCGCCAGCGCCACCCGGCGCCTGGTGGCGTTGGCGATCTGGGCCTTTGCCGTGGTGGCGGCCTACCCCTATCTGCCGGGCTCGCAGAGCGATGCCTTCAAAGGGCTGTCGGTGCTGCTGGGGGCGATGGTGACCCTGGGCTCCAGCGGGGTGGTGAACCAGCTCATGAGCGGCCTGGTGCTGGTGTATTCGCGGGCCCTGCGGGTGGGCGATCACGTGGTCATCGGGCAGGGGGCTGATGCGGTGGAAGGGGTGGTGCAGCAGGTGGGTGGCCTGGCCACCAAGCTGGTCAATGTGCGCAACGAGGAGATCACCATTCCCAATGCGGTGCTCATGAGCAATGCCATCAAGAACTACTCCAGGCTGTCGGGCAGTTCGGGCACCCTGTTCAGCACCCGCATCAGCATCGGCTACGACGCCGAGTGGCGGCAGGTGCACGCCCTGATGTTGCAGGCCGCCGCGCGCACGCCGGGTTTGCGCTCCGAACCCAAGCCCTATGTGCTGCAGCGGGCCCTGGGCGATTTCTATGTCGAGTACGAGCTGCTGGCCCACCTGGACCGGCCGCTGCAGCGCCTTCTGGTGCTGTCGCACCTGCACGAGAACCTGCAGGATTGTTTCAATGAGGCGGGGGTCCAGATCATGTCGCCGCATTTCATGATGCAGCCCGCCCAGCCGGTGATGGTGCGGCGCGAGGCGCCATGACCCCGTGCCCGTGTCGGGCATGGTGCAAAAACGACAGGCAACAAAAAACCGCCCGTAGGCGGTTTTTGCTTTGCTGACAGCGCACCCGTGGCAAACGGCGGACAGAACGCTTGAAAAGCGGCCCGTCCGGGCTGTTTTACCTGAAAACTCAGGCGGCGAGGGCCAGGGCCTTCACCTTGGCGGCCAGGCGGCTCTTGTCGCGCGCGGCCTTGTTCTTGTGGAAGATGCCCTTGTCGGACACGATGTCGACCACGCTCTGGGCCTTGGCAAAGGCTTCAGCAGCCTTGGTCTTGTCGCCGGCGGCGACGGCCTTCTCGACGTTCTTCACAGCGGTGCGGTACTTGGAGCGCAGCGAGGTGTTGGCGGCGTTGATCTTGACGTCTTGGCGAACGCGCTTGCGGCCGGAGGCCAGACGCGGGTTCTTTTTCTTGGGCTTGGTAGATGCCATTTTTAAATTCCTTGTGTGTTTGGAGATGTTGCCAGCAAAGCCCGCGATTGTAGCCCAGCTGTCATGAAGCGTCCAATATTGGCGCCTTGGACTGCGCATACACTCGGTGCGTGACCCTTTTCAAAGCCGCCTCTACCGTCTCGCTGCTCACGCTGGCGTCCCGAATCACCGGTCTGGTGCGGGAGTTGCTGGTGGCCTCGGCCTTTGGTGCCAGCGCGATGACCGACGCCTTCAATGTGGCGTTCCGCATTCCCAACCTGTTTCGCCGCTTCTTTGCCGAAGGGGCATTCAGCCAGGCTTTCATCCCGGCGCTGGCGGCCAGCAAGGAGCAGCACGGCGAGGAGGCCACCCGGCGCGTGATCAGCCAGGTGGCCACGGTGCTGGCCTGGGCCCTGGTGCTCACCTGCGTGCTGGGCGTGCTGGGCGCGCCCTTGATGGTCTGGGGCATGGCCAGCGGCCTGCAGCAAGACCCGGCCGGTTATGACGCGGCGGTGTTCATGACCCGCTGGATGTTCCCCTACATCGGTTTCATGTCGATGGTGGCCCTGTCGGCCGGGGTGCTCAACACCTGGAAGCGTTTTGCCGTGCCCGCCGCCACCCCGGTGTTGCTGAACCTGTCGATGATCCTGGCCGCCTGGCAAGGCGCGCCGTGGCTGGCGCGCATGAACATCGAACCTATTTTTGCCATGGTCGGTGGCGTGATGCTGGGCGGCGTGCTGCAACTGCTGGTGCAGGTGCCGGCGCTGCGCCGCCTGGGGCTTTTGCCGCGCATCGGTCTGAGCTGGCGTCAGCTGCGCCAGGCCTGGCAAGACCCGGCCACACAGCAGGTGGTCGGGCTGATGCTGCCGGCTCTGCTCGGGGTGGGCGTGGCCCAGATCTCAATGATGATCAACACCCAGATCGCCTCGCACCTGGCCCCGGGCAGCGTCAGCTGGATCACCTATGCCGACCGGCTGATGGAGTTCCCGACCGCCATGCTGGGTGTGGCGCTGGGCGTGGTGCTGATGCCTCAGCTGGCGGCCGCGCGCTCGCGCAAGGACACCGCAGGCTATTCCGACCTGCTCGACTGGGGCCTGCGCCTGGTCATGTTGATGTCGGTGCCCAGCGCCGTGGCCCTGCTGACCTTTGCCAAACCCCTGGTGGCCACGCTGTACCACTACGGCCATTTCAGCGATCGCGACGTGCTGCAGACCACCACCGCCCTGATGGGCTGGGGCGTGGGCCTGGTGGGTGTGGTGGCGATCAAGGTGCTGGCGCCGGGCTACTTCGCCAACCAGGACACGCGCACGCCGGTGCGCATCGCCATCGGCGTGCTGGTGCTGACCCAGGTCTTCAACTACCTGCTGGTGCCCTACCTGGAGCACGCGGCGCTCACGCTGTCGATCGGCCTGGGGGCCCTGGTCAATGCGGGCTGGTTGCTGGTGGGCCTGATGCGCCGCGGCTCTTACCGCCCGCTGCCCGGCTGGGGCCTGTTCATGCTGCAGGTGGTGGCGGGCAGCGCGGTGCTGGCCATCTTCCTGATCTGGGCGGCCAACAACTACGCCTGGCTGACCTTGCGCGACACCCCCTTCGTGCGGGTGGCTCTGCTGGGCGGGGTGATGCTGGGGGCCATGTTGATTTATTTCGGTGCCTTGTGGGCCGCCGGCCTCAAACTGCGCCATCTGCTGCGGCGTTGATCTGGCCCCATGAGCGGCGGGCAAGCCCTCTCGCCGGTAGGCGTCACGGGCTTGACGGTCGTGTTCACCCCATTTAAAACCTGACCATGGAACTGCGCTTTTCCGCTCCCACCCCCTTGGCGTACTTCCGCACGCTGGTGCAGAGCGACGACCAATTCCCGCTGCTCGAAGCCGTGGCCAGCCTGGGCCACGACGAGTACCCCGAGCTGGATGTGCAGCAGGTGCTGGGCGATGTGGACCAGTTGCAGGCCAGGTTGCGGCGGCGCATCGCCACCGACGCCGCGGCCATGCAGAAGCTGCAGGTGCTGAACCAGTTCTTTTTTGCCGACCTGGGCTTTGGCGGCAACCTCAACAACTACTACGACCCCGACAACAGCTACCTGCACGCCGTGCTGCGCACCCGCCAGGGCATCCCCATCTCGCTGGCGGTGCTGTGGCTGGAGTTGGCCCAGGGCCTGGGGCTGCAGGCGCAGGGGGTGGGGTTTCCGGGGCACTTTCTGGTCAAGGTGAACCTGGCCGAGGGGCAGGTGGTGATCGATCCCTTCAATGGCCAGTCCCTTGGCCGCGAAGCCCTGTCCGAGCGGCTTGAGCCTTTCCGCCACCGCAGCGGCCTGGGCGACGATTTCGAGGCCCCGCTGGGCCTGTACCTGCAGGCCGCGCGGCCACGCGACGTGGTGGCACGCATGTTGCGCAATCTGAAAGAGATCCACCGGGCCCAGAAAGACTGGGAGCGCCTGGTGGCGGTGCAGAACCGCCTGGTGATCCTGCTGCCCGATGCCTGGGTCGAGTACCGCGACCGCGGGCTGGCCCTGGCCGAGCAGGGCCAGGACGCGTTGGCCCGCGAAGACCTGCAGACCTACCTGCGCCATGCCCTGGACGCGGTCGACGTGGCCGAAGTGGCGGATCGCCTGGCCAGCCTGCGCTCCTCGGGCGCCTGAACCCACCTGAACCCTTCTGAACCCACCCAGGCCGCCGCATTCAGCCTGCGCTGGCCTGCGCCGAAGGCAGGCCCGCCATGCCCAGGTCATGCCAGGTGCGGCGCAGCTGGGTGTCCGAGCTGAAGCCCGCCATCGCCGCCGCCTGGGTCACGTTGTGGCCCGATTGCAGCGCGGCCTGGGCCACGGCCAGCCTGAGCTGGCGCAGGTAGGCCAGGGGCGCGATGCCCGCGTGCTCGGCAAACAGTCGGCCCAGGTGGCGGGCCGAGGTGTGGGCCACATCGGCCATGCGGGGCACGGTCCAATCCAATTGGGGTGACTGGCTGACGGCATCCTGCACCCGGTGCAGGGCCGGGTGCAGGTGGTTGCGGTGGTTCAGAAAGGGCGACAGCTCTGGGTCATGCGGGCCGCGGCGCAGCGCCACCACCAGGGTCTGGGCCACCAGGGCGGTCACGGCCGGGCCACATTCGCCGGCAATGCGGTGCAGCATCAGGTCGATGCCCGTGGTCACGCCGGCGCTGCTGCTCAGGGGCGGGTCGAGCACAAAGACCCGGTTCTGCACCACCTCGCAGAGGGGCTCGGCTTCGCGCAGTTCGTCCAGATGCTGGTGGTGGGTGGTGGCCCGGTGCCGGGCCAGCAGGCCGGCGTGGGCGGCAATCACGGCGCCCGCGCAGACGCACAGCAGCTCCAGCCGCTCTGGCGCCAGCCGCAGGCCGCGCAGCCAGTGCAGCACGGCGCGGCCCTCGGCATGGTCCAGGTCGAGTCGGCGCCCGGGTTGCCCCACCAGCACCACCCAGTCGACCACCCCGTCGCCATGGGTGGCCGTTGTGGTGGCTGTTGTGGTGGCCGTTGTCGCATCGGGATGGGCTGCGGGGTGCAGCTCGGGCAGGGGCTCGATCTGGCTGATGCAGGCCCCCACCGAGCTGCGTGTGCTGGGGCTGGGGCCCACGAAATGCAGCTCGAACACGGCCTCCTGCCCCTGGGCCAGCAGCACCTGGTTGGCGATGCGCAAGGCCTCGGCCGGGCCGGCCCAGTCGAGGATCAGGCTGTCGGGCAGCAGCACGAAATGCACGGCCACCCGGCGCGGCCGTCGCGGTTCCGGCGTCAATCCGCCTGTTGCAGCCATCGGTAATCCATCTGACGCGCGGTGCGTTCAGCCAAGGCCTGCCCGGCCAGCCGGGCCACCAGGTGCAGGCTCATGTCGATGCCCGCGCTGATGCCGGCTGAGGTGAGCAGCGTGCCGTGCTCCACCCAGCGCACGCCTTCGCGCACTTGCAGGCCCGGGTGTTGGCGTCGCAGATCGTCCAGGTCTTCCCAGTGGGTGGTCACCGGCTCGTCGCGCACCACGCCGGCGCTGGCCAGGATGAACACCCCCGTGCACACCGAGGCCGTGAGGCGGGCGTGGCGTGCCGCCTCGGCCACCCAGTCCTGGGTGGCCGGGCATTGGGCGGCCTGGTCGACCACGCCGCCCGGCACCACCAGCACATCGGGCCGCGGGCATTGGGCAAAGCTGCGCGAAGCCTGGATGACCAGACCGGCACGGGCCCGCACGGGCGTGCCGTGCCGGCTGATGCAGTGCACCTGCCAACGGGCTGCGGCCTGCAACTCATCGCCACTGGTGGTGCCGGCCATGCGGGCGGCCATGCGCGCCGCGGTGGTGAACACCTCGTAGGGGCCGGCCAGGTCCAGCACCTCGACCTCATCGAAGCCCAGGATGCCGATCTGCAGCGCTGGCGCCTCGCTCATGCGGCCTCCGTGGCGCGCTGCAAGGCCTCGTCCACGCTGCACAGGGTGCAGAAGCGGCCTTGCAACACCGTGCCGGTGCGCAGCTTGATGTCAGCCGCGCTCAGGGTGCTGCCGTCGGGTTGGGTCATGTCCCAGGTCAGGGTGGCCTCGGTCACGTAATCGACCGTCCAGCCCAGGTCGGAGGCGTGGCGGGTGGTGGTCTCGCAGCATTGTTCGGTGCGGATGCCGCTGATGATCAGCCGACCCACGCCATGGCGGGTCAGCCACACCTCCAGCCCGGTACCGACCAGGGCGCTGTGCCGGTGCTTGATGACGGTGGCGGCCGGCTCGAAGGCGGCCAGCCCTTCCAGCGGGCGCACCTGGCCCGAGACCTCGGCAAACGGGTTGCTGGCCACTTCAGGCCCGTCGCTGTGCAGCACGCGGATCACCGGCAGGCCCCGCGCCACGGCGCCTTCGATGAGCGCGTTCTGCGCCGCCAGGTAGGCCGGCAGCGTGTGCTCGGTGAAAAACGGGCGATGCCGGAAAGACTCTTGCACATCGATCACGATCAGGGCGGTGTTCATTTTCAGACTCCATCAAGGTGGTTTGGAGCCTTGATTCTTCCCAGTTTCATGCGGCTTGACCGCTCGGGTCAAGACCGGATTCGATCATTTTCGGACTTCGGTGTGAGGCGGCTGGCGGATTGTCTTCACTTTTTGGGGGCGCTGGCCCATTGCACCGTCAGGATGCTGCCGAACACCAGCACCAAGCCCAGCAGCGACCAGCCCGTCATGGCCTGCCCCAGCCAGACCCAGCCCAGCACCACGGCCGTGAGCGGGCTCAGCAGGCTCAGCGAGGACACCGCCACCGAGGGCAGGCGGGCAATGCCGCGAAACCACAGCGAATAGGCCAGCAAGGCCCCGACCAGCGACAGGTAGGCATAGCCCAGCCCGGCGGTCCAGCCCAGGGTGGGCAGGGGCGGGTCGATCACCCAGGCCAGCGGCGCCAGGATCAGGCCGCCCAGCAGCAATTGCCAGCCTGTGAAGGCCAGCACGGGCAGCTCGCTGCGCCAGCGCCGGGCCAGCAGCGTGCCTGCGGCCATGCAGGCGGTGCCGGCCAGCGCGGCGCCCAGGCCCACCGGGTTCCAGGCGGCACTGGGCGACAGCAGCAGGGCCGCCATGCCGAACACCCCCAGCCCGGCCGCCCCCAGGGCCAGTGGCACCGGGCGCTGGCGGTCCAGCAGCCAGGCCAGGCCCATCACCAGCAAGGGCTGGATGGCGCCCACCACGGCGGCCAAGCCGCCGGGCAGGTGGTAGGCCGCGATGAAGAGCAGGGCCTGGAAGAAGCCGATGTTCAGGGCCGACAGCAGCAACAGCCGGCCCCAGTCACCGGCCCGGGGCCATTGGCGGCAGTACAGCGTCAGCAGCAGGCCGGCGGGCAGGGCGCGCAGCAGGGCGGCCGTGAAGGGCCGGTCGGGCGGCAGCACCTCGGTCGTGACCAGGTAGGTCGTGCCCCAGATCATGGGGGCCAGTGCGGTCAGGAGGGCGTCGCGCCAGGAGGGTTGGGACATGGGGATGGGCCTATTTATCTCTAGTTCAAGATAAATAAGCGTAGCAGATAATCTTGAGATCGAGATAAAACCCTGTCAGGAGTGAGCATGCCCCCCATCGAAAACCGGCCGCCGGACGCGGTCGACGCCATCCTGGCCCAGTGGCATCGGGAGCGCCCTGATCTGGACGTGAGCCCGATGGGCCTGATCGGGCGGCTGAAGCGCTGCGAGGTCTTGCTGCGGCGCAGGCTGGACGAGAAGTTCGCCGAGTTCGGTCTGGCCGGCTGGGAGTTCGACATGCTGGCCACCTTGCGGCGTTCCGGCGCGCCTTACTGCCTGGCGCCCACGGCCTTGTTCTCCGCCATGATGGTCAGCTCGGGCACCATGACGCACCGCCTCAAGGGCCTGGAGTCTGCCGGCTGGGTGCAGCGCGTGGCCAACCCCGAGGATGCGCGCAGCACCCTGGTGCAGCTCAGCGAGGCCGGGCTGCAGCTGATCGACCGGGCCGTGGCGGCCCACGTCGACAACGAGCGCGCGCTGCTGGCCGCGCTGTCAGCCGCCGAGCAGCAGGTGCTGGACCAGGGCCTGGCCCGCCTGCTGGCCTCGCTGGAGCCGGCCCCATGAAAAAACCAGCCGCAAGGGCTGGTTGATTCGGGGCAGGGCCGTGCTGCGCTGCGGCAGACCGGCCCGGTGGGCGGTGGCTCAGGCCACCACGACGGCGGCGCCGTCACCGCGTTCGGCGATGGCGCCGATGGTGTAGACGGTTTCACCGGCGGCGCGCAGCGTGGCTGCGGTGGCTTCGGCTTCGGCCGCATCCACCACCACCACCATGCCGATGCCGTTGTTGAAGGTGCGGTTCATCTCGATGTCGTCGATGCCGGCCACCTTCTGCAGCCAGGCAAACAGCTCGGTCTGCGGCCAGCTGCCCTTTTGCAGGTGGGCGGCCGTGCCTTCGGGCAGCACGCGGGGGATGTTCTCGAGCAGGCCGCCACCCGTGATGTGGGCCAGCGCCTTGATGGGGTGCTGGGCCAGGGCTTGCAGCACCGGCTTCACGTACAGGTGGGTCGGGGCCATGATGGCTTGCTTGAAGGGCTGGCCGTCCAGGGTGGCGGGCAGGTCGGCACCGGCGCGTTCGATCACCTTGCGCACCAGGCTGAAGCCGTTGGAGTGCACACCGGCCGAGGTCAGGCCCAGCACCACGTCACCGGGCTTCACGTTCTGGCCGGTCAGGATCTTGGATTTTTCAACCGCGCCGACGGCAAAGCCGGCCAGGTCGTATTCGCCATCGGGGTACATGCCCGGCATCTCGGCGGTTTCGCCACCGATCAGGGCGCAGCCCGACAGCTCGCAACCACGGGCAATGCCGCCCACCACGGCGGCGGCCGTGTCCACGTGCAGCTTGCCGCAGGCAAAGTAGTCCAGGAAGAACAGCGGCTCGGCGCCTTGCACCAGCACGTCGTTCACGCTCATGGCCACCAGATCGATGCCCACGGTGTCGTGCATGTTCCATTCAAATGCCAGCTTGAGCTTGGTGCCCACGCCGTCGGTGCCGCTCACCAGCACGGGTTCCTGGTAGCGTTTGGGCACTTCGAACAGGGCTCCGAAGCCGCCGATGCCGGCCAGCACCCCTTCGCGCATGGTTTTCTTGGCCAGCGGTTTGATGCGCTCGACCAGGGCGTCGCCAGCGTCGATGTCAACGCCGGCGTCTTTGTAGGACAGGGGTGTGGAGGAGGTATTGGAGGAGCTCATTTGAAATGGACGGCACGGACAGGCGTGCACGGCGACTAGAATTTGAGGTGATTTTAAGGGGTGCCCCGACCGGGCAGCCTGCAACCCCCACCTTCATGCATTTTTCCACCACTCAAAAACGCGCCTTCACCTGGGTCGGCCTGGCCCTGGCGGCCTGGCTGCTGCTGTGGGCGCTCAAGCCCGTGCTGGCCCCCTTCGTGGTGGCGGCCGTGCTGGCCTACGCCCTCACGCCCATGGTCAACTGGCTCGACAACCTGGGCCGCGGACGCCTGCCCCGGGTGGTGGCGGTGGTGCTGGTCGAGGTGCTGTTCATCCTGCTGGCGCTGGGCCTGGTGATGCTGATCGTGCCCATCCTCACCAAAGAGCTGCCCCTGATGCGCGACCAGGTGCCCCAGTTGTTCGATCGGCTCAATGCCTTGCTCAAACCGCTGGCGGCACAGTTCGGTGTCACCTTGGCGGTGGATGTGGACACGCTCAAGGCCCTGGTCCTCAAGTACCTCAACACCAACACCGAAGACCTGCTGAGCCCGGTGCTGTCCTCGCTCAAGCTGGGCGGCAGCGTGGCCCTGGCCCTGGTGGGCAATGCGGTGCTGATCCCGGTGGCGCTGTTCTACCTGCTCGTGGACTGGGACACTTTTGTGCGCCGCCTGGTCGAACTGGTGCCCCCCCGCCTGCGCGAGGGCTACGACAGCTTCATGGACGATGCCGACGCCGTGCTGGGCCAGTACCTGCGCGGGCAGTTGCTGGTGATGCTGCTGCTGGCCATCTTCTACAGCGCCGGCCTGGCCGCGTTCGGGCTGGACCTGGCCTTGCCCATCGGCATCTTCACGGGGCTGGCGGTGTTTGTGCCTTACCTGGGCTTTGGCCTGGGCCTGGTGCTGGCCACCGTGTCGGGCCTGATGCAGTTCGTCGGACTCAAGGCGCTGATCATGGTGGCGGTGGTGTATGGGCTGGGGCAGTTCGTTGAAAGTTTCATTCTCACCCCCCGCCTGGTGGGCGAGCGCATCGGTCTGCACCCGCTGACCGTCATTTTTGCATTGCTGGCCTTCGGGCAGGTGCTGGGCTTTGTGGGCGTGTTGATCGCCTTGCCCGCCAGCGCCGTGCTGCTGGTGGCCGTGCGGCGCCTGCGCTCGGGCTACCTGGCCAGCCGGCTCTACACGGGTTGAAGAGGGGCTGGGAAACACGCGTCATGATGAAGCAACTGGCACTCGACATCGGCCTGGCCACAGGTCCCACCCTGGACCGGTTTTTTGCCGGCCCCAACGAAGCGGCCCTGCGCCACCTGCAGTTGTGGACCGGCGACGGCGCCCACGAGGCCCAGCGCTCGCCCGTGCCCACCTACCTGTGGGGCGACAGCGGCAGCGGCAAGACCCACCTGCTCAAGAGCGTGCAGACCGCGCTGCGCGAGCAGGGCGCCCGCGTGGGCTGGCTGGATGCCTCGATCCACGAACCCCCCGAATTCGACGAAACCTGGGCCGCCGTGCTGATGGACGAGGTGCACCTGTACACCGCGGTGCAGCAGCATGCGGCCTTCAACTGGTTCGTCAACGCCCACACGCACCAGCGCTGGGTGCTGGCCGCGGGCGAACTGCCGCCGGCCGACCTGAAACTGCGCGAAGACCTGCGCACCCGCCTGGGCTGGGGCCATGTGTTCCATCTGCACGTGCTCAGCGAGCCCGAGCGGCGCGCCGTGCTGCGCCAGGAGGCCGATGCCCGCGGCATCTTCCTCGGCGACGAGGTGATGGACTTCATGCTGAACCGCTTTTCGCGCGACCTGGGCAGCCTCATGCAACTGCTCGACCAGCTCGACGGTTACGCCCTGCGCACCCAGCGCGCCATCACCATTCCCCTCATCAAGGCCATGCTCGAATCCGAGTGAGGCCGCCACCCGCACCCAACGCATCCCGAATGCCAAGTCAGCCCCGCATGAAACTGGTTCTGTTCGACCTCGACCACACCCTGCTGCCCATCGACTCCGACTACGCCTGGGGCCAGTTCACCACCCGCATCGGCTGGACCGACCCGGTCGAGTTCGCCCGCCGCAATGACGAGTTCTTTGCCCACTACCAGGCCGGAACGCTGGACGTGCACGACTACGTGCGCTTTGCCATCGAGGCCGTGCGCGTCAAGGGGCCCCAGGCCGCGGCCGAGGCGCATGAGCGCTTCATGCAGGAGGTGATCCAGCCGGCCATCACGCCCCAGGCCCTGGCCTTGCTGCGCCAGCACCAGGCCGCGGGCGACACCGTGCTCATCATCACCGCCACCAACGAATTCGTCACCCGCCCGATCGCCCGTGCCCTGGGCGTGGACGAGCTGATCGCGGTGCAACTGGCCCGCGACGAGCAGGGCTGGTTCACCGGCGAAATCGACGGTGTTCCCTCCATGCGCGAAGGCAAGGTGCGGCGCATGGAACAATGGCTGGCTGCGCGCCAGCTCGACTGGACGCAGGTCGAGAGCACTTTCTACAGCGATTCCACCAATGATGTGCCGCTGCTGGAGCAAGTGAATCACCCTGTGGCCACCAACCCTGACGACCGCTTGCGCGCCCTGGCCCAAAGCCGCGGCTGGCGCATTCTGGACCTGTTCACCGAGACACCATGATCAAGAAGTTCATCGACAAATTGCTGGGCAAGGGCGCTGCGGCAGCCCCCAAGGCGGGCCGCCCCAAGTTCGGCAAACGCGAGGAGGTGCCCTTCAGCGTGCACGGCATCAACCCCGATCTGGTCGATCGGCGGGCCAACGACGTGGTGCACACCCTGAAGTCGGCCGGCTACGAGGCCTACATCGTGGGCGGTGCGGTGCGCGACCTGCTGCTGGGCCTGCGCCCCAAAGACTTTGACGTGGCCACCAACGCCACGCCCGAGCAGGTCAAGAGCCTGTTCCGCCGCGCCTTCATCATCGGCAAGCGCTTCCGCATCGTGCACGTGGTGCATGGCCGCGGCCGCGAGCATGAGGTGATCGAGGTCTCCACTTTCCGCGCCTACCTCGACAACGCCGCGGCCGAGCAGGTCAGTGGCAACGAACGCACCAGCAAGCAGGCCCTGGCCGGCATGACCCATGCGGTCGATGCCAGTGGCCGCGTGCTGCGCGACAACGTCTGGGGCCCCCTTGAGGAAGACGCCGTGCGCCGCGACTTCACCATCAACGCCATGTACTACGACCCCGAGGCGCAGGTGGTGGTCGACTACCACAAGGGCATCCAGGACGCCAAGAAGAAGGTGCTGCGCATGATCGGCGACCCGGCCACGCGCTACCGCGAAGACCCGGTGCGCATCATCCGCGCCGTGCGCTTCGCCGCCAAGCTCAGCCCGCTGGGCTTCGAGATCGAGCCCAAGACGGCGGGCCCCCTGCTGTCGTCGCAGACCCTGCTGGCCGATGTGCCGCAGAGCCGGCTGTTCGACGAGATGCTCAAGCTGCTGCAGACCGGCCATGCGCTGGCCACGATCGCCACCCTCAAGAAGCTGGGGCTGCAGCGTGGCATCTACCCGCTGCTGGACGTGGTGGTCGAGCGTGCCGATCAGCCCTTTGTGACCGCGGCCCTGCAAGACACCGATCGGCGCGTGGGCGAAGGCAAGCCGGTGGCCCCGAGCTTCCTGCTGGCCACCGTGCTGTGGCAAGACGTGCGTGACGGCTGGGAGCAGCGCCTGGCACAGCGCCAGCACCCCTTCCCGGCCCTGCAGGATGCCATCGACGAGGTCTTCAACGCCCGCATCGGCGATGTGTCGGGCCGCGGCAAGCTGGCCGCCGACATGCGCGAGATCTGGGTGATGCAGCCACGCTTCGACAAGCGCACCGGCAGCGCCCCCTATGGCCTGGTCGAGCAGGCCCGCTTCCGCGCCGGTTTTGACTTCATGCGCCTGCGCGCCGACATCGGTGAGGTCGACGAAGCCCTGGCCGAATGGTGGGAAGAGTTCAGCACCGGCGACGACGCCACCCGCGAAGACCTGCTGGAGCAGGTGCGCGAAGAGCAGCGCGCACGCCAGAAGGCCACGGCCCCCAAGGTGCGCCGCGTGCCGCGCCAGGCCGAGCCGCAAGGCGAGGGCGCACCCGCCCAGCCCGCCCCGGCCAGCCGCGAACCGTCCGAGCACCCTTCAGAGCGATCGTCAGAGCGATCGACAGAGGGTGAGGGTTCCGAGGGCGCCACGCCCGCGCCGCGCAAGCGCCGCCGCCGCAAGCCTGCGGGTGCGCGTGGGGGGCAAGGCGGCGGCCAGGGTGGCGGCCCCTCCGACAGCGGCGGCGACGCCCAGGGCTGAGGCCCATCCGCCCCCTGTTGAACGCCATGACCGACCTCCTTGCTGTGCCCGCGCTGGCCTGCATCGGCGTGGGTGGCAATCTGGGCGACGCCCAGGCTACCGTGCGCCAGGCCCTGGCCGATCTGGCCCGGCTGCCGCACAGCCAACTGCTCAAGGCCTCTTCGCTGTACCGCAGCGCTCCGGTGGATGCCGGAGGGCCTGATTTCATCAATGCCGTGGTCCTGCTGCAGACCCAATTGGCGCCCTTGGCCTTGTTGCACGCCCTGCAGGCGCTGGAGCAGGCGGCTGGGCGCGAGCGGCCCTACCGCCATGCGCCACGCACCCTTGATCTGGACCTGCTCAGCCACGGCGACGCCCGGCTGGACAGTGCCGAGCTGACCCTGCCGCACCCCCGCATGCGCCAGCGTGCCTTTGTGCTGCTGCCGCTGGCCGAGGTCTGGCCCGAGCAGGTGCAGGCGGCCGAGCTGGCCGCGGTGGCCGATCAGGCCATCACCCGGTTGTGAGTGCCTGCCGCTGAGCGGGGAATTCAGTCCACCTTGGCGCCAGACGCCTTCACCACCTTCTCGTACTTGGCCAGTTCGCCCTTCATGAAGGCACCGAACTGCTCGGGCGAGGTGGGCACCGGCTCGGCCATCAGGCCCGCAAAGCGGGTCTTGGTCTCGGGCGAGTTCAGGGCCGCCACAAAGGCCTGGTTCAGGCGTGTGATCACGTCCTTGGGCGTGTGCGCCGGGGCCACCAGGCCCCACCAGGTGTCGATGCTGAAGCCCTTGTAGGTCTCGGCCACGGCGGGCACCTCGGGCAGCAGCGGGCTGCGCTGGGCGGTCGTCACGGCCAGGGCCTTGAGCTTGCCCGAGCGGATGTTGGGCGCTGCCGTGGCCAGGTTGTCGAAGTTGAAGTCGACCTCGCCTGCCAGCAGGGCCAGCTGTGCCGGGTTGCCGCCGTTGTACGGAATGTGCAGCGCGTAGATGCCGGCCTGGGCCTTGAACATCTCGCCGGCCAGGTGGCCTGCGCTGCCACTGCCGCCGCTGCCGAAATTGAGCTTGGCCGGGTTGGCCCGCGCATAGGCCACCATGTCGGCCAGGGTGTTGATCTTGAGGCGCCGTGCGGTGTCGGCATTGATCACCAGCACATTGGGCACGCGCACGATCTGGGTGATGGGGCTGAAATCACGCAGCGCATCAAACGGCATGCGGCTGTACAGCCAGGGGTTGACGGCATGGGTGGCGGTGGCAGCGATGCCAATCGTCAGCCCGTCGGGGGCCGCCTTGGCCACCTGATCGGCACCGATGTTGCCACCCGCGCCCGGCTTGTTTTCGATGATCACCGGGCCCAGCGAGTCTTTCACCCGTTCGGCCAGCACGCGGGCCGTCACGTCGATGGGGCCTCCGGGGGCATACGGCACGATGATGCGGATCGGGCGCCCGGCAGCGCCGGTCTGGGCCAGGGCCGGCAGGTTGGAAAGCGCCGGCAGGGCGGCCAGCGGGCTGAGGAGGACGTTTCTGCGCTTCATGGCCTGATTGTCGTCGCGTCTGAAGGTGCAAACAAATGCTTACATCCCTTTGCAATTCAGGCGTCATGCCCTCGCACAGCCCGCGGCGTTGTCATCCACATGGAGGTTGTCTCCATGTCAATGAAGGAAGTCATCATGAAAGTCCAAGCTCTCGTCTCCGCCGTGATCGTTGCCCTGGCTGCCGGCGTGTCCGGCGCTGCATTTGCCCAGGCGCCCGCTGCGGCACCAGCCGTCGGCCCGGCGCCCGCCACGGCCACCGTGAAGACGCCTTCCACCGTCACCCCGGTGGCCGAGCCCGCTGCTGCCACCCCGGCCGCCCCGGCCGCCGACACCAAGGCCGAGCACAAGCACAAGCGCCACCACAAGCATCACAAGGATGCTGCAGCCGCCGCGGCTCCTGCCACCCCGGCTGCCCCCGCAGCCCCTGCAGCCCCCGCTGCGCCGGCCAAGTAAGTCGGCAACCAGTCCGCCCTGCCTGAGGGGGTTCGGGCGGATGCGAAAAAGCCACCCTGACGAGCGTCGGGGTGGCTTTTTTTGTTGGAGTCCCTGTGCAAGCTCATGGCGGGCGGCCAAGAAGCGAGAGCAGTTCAGGAGCGACCTTGTCGAGGACCTTCAGCGCGAACAGGATGTCATCCGCAGAGGGTTCTATCCCTTGGTATTGGTTGTTGCGGAGGTCGCGGATCGCGTCGACCTGATCGTGCACGGACTCCGTGATTCCGGCGTAGGCACAGGCTGCCTCCAGCGTCTGCATGTGGTGCCCGTCCGCGCTGCCGGCGCGCCAGCCCTGGCTCGACAGCACTGCCAGGCTCAGGTTGAGCAAGGCGTCGTAAGCCGCACCAATCCGCGTCGTTGGGGAATTGCTTTCGCGCTGAGCGTCTGCCACATTGCCTTTGCTGATGACAATCCAGCCGTCGATGCTTCTGCGATGGATGGGGGCCTTCTGAAAGACCTTGCTGCCCGCTTTTTGGAAGTCTTCAGGTTTTCTCAGCACGGAGACTCCCTACAAGAGGAATGATGGGGTTTCTCAGGATTTCGCCAATCAACTCAGGGTTGCCTGGGGCTTCCTTCCAGTCCTGGGGGCTGAACGTCAACACGTTCACTGCACGGCCCAGCAGGCGACCTGCAGGCTTGAAATGTGCCTGCATTTGCAGGCGTGAATTTGCTGTGATGAGCAACAGGTCGATATCGCTGTCTGTGCGTTCTTCACCTCTTGCGACCGAGCCAAAAATGGCAGCTGCTTGCACAGGCTGTTCAAGCTCGGCCAAGCGGGTACGCAGAACACGCACCATGTCGCTGTCTTGACGCAGCAATTGAGCCAGGGGGGTCAACTCACCCCCTGTCGCTGCCGCATATTTGACAGACCGTTCTTGACCTTGTTTTTCGAGCAGGCCCACTTCGGCCCATCGACGAAGCCAGCGGGACGTCGCTCCCGGGTCAATGCCTGCCGCCGCAGCCAACTCTCGGGCCCCATAGCCCCGACCTGGGTGTTCGAAAAGAACACGCAATGCCTTGTAGCGGGCGCTGCCCCCGAAAAGTTCGGCCATGAGTTGCTGGTTCATGATGTGGGCTTACGTGAGGGGCGTGCTGGGCGATGGGGATGGCTATGTTGCCTATTCTGCATCATGCGTTGCTCAATCGGCAACAAGCGATCGCAAGCCGGGCTGTTGTCGATTCAACAACCGGGTTGTGGAGCGGGCACGTGATCCAGCCCCATTGGGGCATGGGCTCAACCCGCTCAACCCGCTCGATCCGACTCAAGCGGCTGCGTGCTTGTCGGCTTCGCTGGTGAAGGCGTCGGCGTAGAACTCTTCGGCGGGCAGGCCGCGCTGGGCGCTGTAGGCCGTCCGGGCCGATTCGACCACGATGGGGGCGCCGCAGGCATACACCTGGTGGCCCGACAGGTCGGCAAAGTCGTCCAGCACCGCCTGGTGCACAAAGCCGGTGCGGCCGCTCCAGCCGTCTTCGGGCTGGGCGTCAGACACCACGGGCACGTAGCGCAGCTGGGGCATCTCGGCCGTGCGGGCCAGCACCCAGTCGTGCAGATACAGGTCTTGCGGGCGGCGGCCGCCCCAGTACAGGGTCACGGCGCGGGTGCTGCCCTTGAACTGCAGCTGCTCGATCAAGGCCTTGATCGGCGCAAAGCCGGTGCCCGAGGCCAGCAGCACGATGGGCTTGTCGCTGTCTTCGCGCAGGTAGAAGCTGCCGAAGGGGCCTTCCACGCGCAGGATGTCTTTTTCCTTCATGGCGCCGAACACGTGGTCGGTGAACTTGCCGCCGGGCATGTGGCGGATGTGCAGTTCGACGCCGGGCGCCTCGGCCTGGGTGTGCGGGGCGTTGGCCATCGAGTAGGCGCGGCGGGCGCCGTCACGCAGGATGAACTCGATGTACTGGCCTGCGTGGTAGCGGAAGGTCTCGGTGGCCGGCAGTTGCAGGCGCAGTTGCATCACATCGGCCGACTTCTTTTCGAGCGCCGCCACGCGCACCGGCATCTTCTTGATCGGGAAGGCGCTCTCGTCGGTCACCTGGCGCGACTCCAGCACCAGATCGGTCTGCGGCACGGCGCAGCAGGTCAGGATGAAGCCCTGGGCCGCTTCTTCGGCGCTCAAGGCCTTGCTCTGGTGTTCGCCATGCACCACTTCGCCTTCGAGCTTCTTGCATTTGCACGAGCCACAGGCGCCATCCTTGCAGCCATAGGGCAGGCCCACGCCCTGGCGGATCGCGGCGGCCAGCACGGCTTCTTCGGGGTTGGCGGTGAAGGCTCGCCCACTGGGCTGCACGGTGATGTTGAAGCTCATCTTTTCGGTATCCTCGGGGCGATCTTTAGAAACTGGAAAGCTCCGATTTTGCCTTCAAACCAAAGCCCTCTCGGCGCCTTGCCCGCGCGGTTCCGGCGCCAACGCCTGTTGATCGTGGGCTGCGGTGACGTGGGCCAACGCGTGGCACGCCAGTTGGTGGGACGCGTGCGCGTGCTGGCCCTGACCTCGTCGCCTGAGCGTGTGGCTGCGCTGCGTGCCCAGGGCATCACGCCCCTGCTGGGCGATCTGGACCAGGCCGCCACCCTTCGCCGCCTGGCCGGCCTGGCCCAGCGGGTGCTGCACCTGGCGCCGCCGCCGGCCCAGGCCGCGGGGGCTTGGTGGCTGGACCCGCGCTCGCTGGCCCTGGCGCGCAGCCTGCGCCGGCGCAGCCTGCCCAGTGCCCTGGTGTATGGCTCAACCAGCGGGGTGTATGGCGACTGCGCCGGGGCCGTGGTGGCCGAAACCCGCGGGCTGCAACCCACCACGCCACGGGCCCAGCGCCGGGTGGATGCCGAGCGCGTGATGCGCCACCTGGGCCGCAGCCTGCGCGTCAGCATTCTGCGCATCCCCGGCATCTATGCCCCTGACCGCGAAGGCGGTACGCCGCGCACCCGCCTGCTGCGTGGCACGCCCGTGCTGCGGCGCGAAGACGATGTCTACACCAGCCACATTCATGCCGACGATCTGGCCACCGCCTGCCAGCTGGCGCTGTGGCGCGGCCAGCCCCAGCGCATCTACAACGTGTGCGATGACACGCGCTTGTTGATGGGCGACTACTTTGACCTGGCGGCCGATCTGTACGGCCTGCCGCGGCCGCCCCGGGTGGCCCGCAACGAAGCCCGCGAGCAGTTGCCCCTCAGCCTGCTGAGCTTCATGAGCGAGTCGCGCCGGCTGCTCAACAGCCGGCTGAAGACCGAGTTGCGGCTGGCGCTGCAGTACCCCACTGTGCGTGAGGGCTTGGATGAGGGAGTGCCTGAGGCTGTGACGAGCTGAGCCCTGGTGCGGCGTTGCTCCGTTCGGGTGCTCAGTCTGGCTTGTGGGCCTGCACCTCGGCCTTGGAGACCTGGCGGCGCAGCCGGATGTTGAGCATTTCCACCGCCACCGAAAACGCCATCGCGAAGTAGATGTAGCCCTTGGGCACGTGGTGGTCAAAGCCCTCGGCAATCAGCACCACCCCCACCACCACCAGGAAGGACAGGGCCAGCATCTTGATCGTGGGGTGCTGCGACACAAAGCGCCCGATGGCGCTGGCAAACACCATCATCAGGCCCACCGAGGCCACCACGGCGGCAATCATCACCGTCACGTTGTCGACCATGCCGACGGCGGTGATGATCGAGTCGAGCGAGAACACCAGGTCGACCAGCATGATCTGCACGATCACCGAGCCGAAACTGCTGCGCCCGCCGGCGCTGTCTTGGTGCTCTTCGCCCTCCAGGGTCTGGTGGATCTCGCCGGTGCTTTTCCAGATCAGGAACAGGCCCCCCGCGATCAGGATCAGGTCGCGCCCCGAGATGTCCTGGCCCCAGGCGCTGAACACCGGGGCGTTGAGCCCAATGATCCACGACAGCACCAGCAGCAGGCCGATGCGCATGAACATGGCCATGAACAGGCCCAGGCGCCGGGCCCGGTCGCGCTGGGCTTCGGGCAGGCGGTCGACCAGCACCGAAATGAAGATCACGTTGTCGATGCCCAGCACCAGTTCCAGGGCCGTCAGGGTGGCAAAGGCCAGCCAGGCCTGGGGAGAGCTCAGGAGTTCCATCATGGTGTGTTGTCTCGTTGCGAAAAGCCGTTTGTAGCCGGTTTCTGCGCTTATGGGCAGGGTCAGATGTAAAAGGGTGGTGCAGGGGTGGGCGGCGGACAGCAGGCCGATGTCCATTGATGCGGGTCAAGCCTGAGTGTGGGGCGGAGGTCGAAAATGACACTTTGATGACCGATGGGGTGGCCTCCGTGGTGCTGCCCCAGACAGGTTCTGAGCACGGCCACGATGTTTTCCGGAGACCCTGACATGACAGAACGCCCATCGACCCCCCGAGCGGCTGGCGCGCCCACTGCCGGCGCCCAAGCCAACCCCAGCAACAACGCGGCGGCGGCCGCGGGCAAAGCCCGCTCTAAAGGCGCTGCACCCCCTGCACGATCTGCACGCAGTGAGCGCAGCACGCGCCGCGGCGACGTGGCGCCTTCGGTGGCACCGCGCGCCCTGGCCCGCCACGTGGCCCGCGAGGCCACCGATGCGGCGCAGCACAAGCAGCTGTCGGTGGTGAAGTCGCTGGTGGCGGGCGGGGCGGGTGATCCGGCTGAAGCGGCGGCGTCGATCGAGCAACGCACCGCCTCCCTGCGCGCCATGCTCGATGGCGTTTCCCAGGACGACCTGCAGATGCTGCTGCAGGAGCTGCGCCCCAACCAGGCCCTGACCGGCGAAAAAGACACCGGCAACCCCGACGAGGAACTGGCTCGCGACTGGCGCCAGGGCGGCTACCCCTACCGGCACCTGATGCGCCGCGCCAGCTACGAGCGCGAGAAGTTCAAGCTCCAGGTCGAGCTGCTCAAGCTGCAGGCCTGGGTCAAGGAGACCGGCCAGCGCGTGGTGATCCTGTTCGAGGGGCGCGATGCCGCCGGCAAGGGCGGCACCATCAAGCGCTTCATGGAGCACCTCAACCCCCGCGGCGCGCGCGTGGTGGCCCTTGAGAAACCCTCCGAGATCGAACGCGGCCAATGGTATTTCCAGCGCTATGTGCAGCACCTGCCCACGCGCGGCGAGATCGTGATGTTTGACCGCAGCTGGTACAACCGCGCCGGGGTCGAGCGGGTGATGGGCTTCTGCACCGATGCCGAATACACCGAGTTCATGCGCCAGGCGCCCGAGTTCGAACGCAACCTGGTGCGCAGCGGCGTGCACCTGATCAAGTTCTGGTTCTCGGTCAGCCAGAGCGAGCAGCGCCGCCGCTTCAAGGAGCGCGAAGCCCACCCGCTCAAGCAATGGAAGCTCAGCCCCATCGACAAGGCCTCGCTCGACAAATGGGACGACTACACCCGGGCCAAAGAGGGCATGTTCTTCGAGACCGACACCGCCGATGCCCCCTGGACGGTGATCAAGAGCGACTGCAAGAAGCGCGCGCGCCTGAATGCCATGCGCTATGTGTTGCACATGCTGCCGTACGGCAACAAAGACAGCGAGCACCTCGGCAAGCTCGACCCCCTGATCGTGGGCCGTGCCCATGTGGTCTATGAGCGCGGCGAGCGCCCGGGCGGCGCGCTGCTGTAGGCACCGTTGAGGGGCATCCTTGGCCCAGCATGTCGCCGAGGTGTCCTCGGCGGTCTCTGGCGTCGATAGCATGGCCGACGGGTCCCCGGGCCCGTCGGCTGGGCACCGGGCGCCTGCGCACCGGCCGGCTGGCAGGCCAACGGGGTCTTGTTCGATACAACCACCGTACCGGAGACAAGCCATGCCTTTCCAGCCCTCTGTCATCCAGCGCATCGCCATTGGCGACATGCTGCGCCGTGCCGCCGCCCGAGCGCCGGGCAAGACCGCCCTCATCGAAGGCGAGCGCCGCCTGAGCTACCGCGAGCTCGACCAGCGCTGCAACCAACTGGCCAACCACCTGCTGGCCCAGGGCCTGAAAAAAGGCGATGCGGTGGCCACGCTGTGCCTCAACAGCATCGAGCAGGTGGTGATGGCCTTCGGCATTGCCAAGGCCGGCCTGGTCTGGGTGCCCATGAACGTGATGCTGGCGGGCGAGCAGATCCAGTACATCCTGGGCCAGGTCGAGGCCCGGCTGGTGATCGCCGACGACGAGCTGCTGGCGCCCGTGCGCGCCGCCATCGAGGCCGTGTGCCCTGCCGTGCTGGTCAACCGGGTCAGCAGCCCGCCCGGGGTGGCCGGCCCCTGGCTGCAAGAGGTCTTGCAGGCCGCCCCCACCGATGAGCCCGAGGTGCAGATCGAAGACCGCGACCTGGCCCAGATCATGTTCACCAGCGGCACCACGGCCCACCCCAAGGGCGTGGCGATCAGCCACCTGGCGGTGTTTGTGGCCTCGCTCAGCGGGGCGATCGAAGGCGGCATCCAGCATGACGACGTGACCGGTGTGGTGATGCCGATCTTCCACTGTGCCGAGCACTCGCTGGTGGCGGCCTTTGTGCACCTGGGGGCCACGATGGTCATCGTGCGCCGCTTCGAGCCCGTGGCCTTCATGCGCACGGTGCAGCAGCACCGCCTGAGCTGGATCTTTCTGCTGCCCATGATGTACCGGGCCCTGCTGGACCACCCCGAGCGCGCCGGGTTCGACCTCAGCTCTTTGCGCCTGTGCCTGTATGCCATGCAGCCCATGGAGCCGGCCTTGCTGCGCCGCCTGACCGAAGAGATCTGCCCGCGCTTTGCCCTGGCCAGCGGCCAGACCGAAACCTACCCCGGCACCACCTATTTCAAGCCCGAGTACCAGCTGAGCAAGCCCGGGCCCTACTGGGGCACGCCCGCGTTGATCAACGACATGGCCATCATGGACGACGAGGGGCAACTGCTGCCCCAGGGGCAGGTGGGCGAGCTGGTGGTGCGCGGCCCCAATGTCATGAACGGCTACTACAAGAACCCCGAGGCCACGGCCGAGGCCTGCCGCCACGGCTGGCACCACACGGGCGACCTGTGCTTCTACGACCCCGATGGCCTGCTGGTGTTTGTGGACCGCAAGAAAGACATGATCAAGACCGGGGGCGAGAACGTGGCGTCCATCACGGTCGAGACCGCCTTGCTGGGCCACCCTGCGGTGGGCAACGCCGTGGTGGTGGGCCTGCCGCATGAACACTGGACCGAGGCCGTGACCGCCTTCGTGGTGCTCAAGCCCGGCCAGGCCGCCGATGCCGAGGCCGTGCTGGCCCATTGTCGGCAGCGCCTGGCGCGCCACGAGGTGCCCAAGGCGGTGGTGTTTCTGCCGGCGCTGCCCACCACGGCCACCGGCAAGATCCAGAAGAACGTGCTGCGCCAGCAATACCAGCAGCACTTTCAGGCCTGAGGGCGCGCTGGGCTTGGGTTCTGCTGGGGTGAGCTGTGGCTCAGAGCACCTTCTGGGCGCGCAGCTCGGCGATGCGGGCGGCATCCAGCCCCAGCTCGCGCAGCACCTCGTCGGTGTGCTGGCCCAGGGCCGGCGGGGCGTTGCGCAGCACCGGCGGGTTGTCGGCCAGGCGCAGCGGGCTGGCCACGCCGCGAATCTGCGCAATGCCGTCGCCCGCCTCGCGCGGCAGCGTCACGGCCAGGCCGCGGGCCTGCACCTGGGCATCGTCAAAGGCGCGCCCGATGTCGTTGATCGGGCCGCAGGGCACGGCCTTGTCTTCGAGCAGGGTGATCCAGTCGGCCGTGTTGCGGCTGCGGGTCAGCTCCGCCATCAGCGGGATCAGCGTGTCGCGGTGCTTCACCCGCAGGGTGTTGGTGACAAAGCGCTCGTCCAGGGCCCATTCGGGCCGCCCGGCAGCGGCGCAGAAGCGGGCAAACTGGCCGTCGTTGCCGATGGCCAGCAGCACGGCGCCGTCGGCCGTCGGGAAGTCTTGGTAAGGGGCCAGGCTGGGGTGGCTGTTGCCCTGGCGCCCGGGCACCTTGCCGGTGTTGAGAAAGCCCGCCGCCTGGTTGGCCAGGATGGCCATGCCCACGTCCAGCAGGGACATGTCGATGTGCTGGCCCTTGCCCGTCTGGTGCCGCACGTTGAGCGCGGCCAGGATGGCGGTGGAGGCATAGACGCCGGTGAACAGATCGGTCAGCGCCACACCCACCCGCAGCGGGCCGCCGCCGGGCTGGTCGTCGGCCCGGCCGGTGATGCTCATCATGCCGCTCATGGCCTGGATCATCAGGTCATAGCCGGCCCGCTCGGCATAAGGCCCGTCCTGGCCGAAACCTGTCACCGAGCAGTAGATCAGCCGCGGGTTCAGCGCCAGCAGGCTGGCGTGGTCCAGCCCGTACTGCTGCAAGCCACCCACCTTGAAGTTCTCCACCACGATGTCGGCGCGCAACGCCATCTCGCGGATCAGGGCCTGCCCCTCGGCACTGGCCATGTCGATCGTCACCGATCGCTTGTTGCGGTTGCAGGCCGTGAAATAGCTGGCCTGGCTCGTGTCCTGCCCCGCCGCATCCTTCAGGAAGGGAGGCCCCCAGTGCCGGGTGTCATCCCCCGCCCCAGGCCGCTCCACCTTCACCACATCCGCCCCCAGATCCGCCAGGATCTGCGTGCACCAGGGCCCCGCCAGCACACGGGACAAATCAAGAACTTTGAGACCCGCAAGGGCCCCAGGCTGGGGTGTGGGCAGTTGAGTCATGTGGCAGATTTTTGGCAATAACAGACTGAATCTCCGAGTGCTGCTCAGGCAGGCATCGTTGTCGGGCGATACAGAGTGCGAGGATTCAACCGGAGGTTTGAAGAACAGGCGCTCGACATGTCGCACGGCCTGGTCTTCTCCAGGCGAGCGAAGCGAAGCCCGTTCCAGGATACCGCGGAGCTGGCTTTGCCAGGCCGCAGGTATCGCCCCCTGGGGGGGAGGGGGCTACACGCAGTGAGCCCCAACAGGGGGGTCTCAGTTCCCGAAAGCCGCGATCCCAGTTTGCGCCCGGCCCAGGATCAGGGCGTGCACGTCATGGGTGCCTTCGTAGGTGTTCACCACCTCCAGGTTCACCAGGTGGCGGGCCACACCGAACTCGTCGCTGATGCCGTTGCCACCCATCATGTCGCGCGCCAGGCGGGCGATGTCGAGGGCCTTGCCGCAGGAGTTGCGCTTGATGATCGAGGTGGTTTCCACCGCGGCCGTGCCTTCGTCCTTCATGCGGCCCAGGCGCAGGCAGCCTTGCAGGCCCAGTGCGATCTCGGTCTGCATGTCGGCCAGCTTCTTCTGGATCAGCTGGTTGGCAGCCAAGGGGCGGCCGAACTGCTTGCGGTCCAGGGTGTATTGGCGTGCGGTGTGCCAGCAGAACTCGGCAGCACCCAGGGCGCCCCAGGCGATGCCGTAGCGGGCGCTGTTCAGGCAGGTGAAGGGGCCCTTCAGGCCTTGCACCTCGGGGAAGGCGTTTTCTTCAGGCACGAACACGTCGTCCATCACGATTTCGCCGGTGATCGAGGCGCGCAGGCCCACCTTGCCGTGGATGGCCGGGGCGCTCAGGCCCTTCATGCCCTTTTCGAGCACAAAGCCGCGGATCGGACCCACAGCGCCGCCTTCGGACACTTCCTTGGCCCACACCACGAACACGTCGGCGATGGGGCTGTTGGAGATCCACATCTTGCTGCCCTTGAGCTTGTAGCCGCCGGCCGTCTTGTAGGCGCGGGTGGCCATGCTGCCGGGGTCGGAGCCGTGGTCGGGTTCGGTCAGGCCAAAGCAGCCGATCCATTCGCCGGTGGCCAGCTTGGGCAGGTACTTCTGGCGCTGGCCTTCGGTGCCGAATTCATAGATGGGCACCATCACCAGCGAGCTCTGCACGCTGGCCATCGAGCGGTAGCCCGAATCGACGCGTTCGATTTCGCGGGCGATCAGGCCGTAGGCCACGTAGTTCAGGCCGGGGCCGCCGTACTGCTCGGGGATGGTGGGGCCCAGCAGGCCCAGCTCGCCCATTTCGCGGAAGATGGCCGGATCGGTCTTTTCGTGGCGGAAGGCTTCCAGCACGCGCGGTGCCAGCTTGTCCTGGCAGTAGGCGGCGGCAGCGTCGCGGATCATGCGCTCGTCGTCGGTCAGCTGTTGGTCGAGAAGAAAGGGGTCAGCCCATTGGAAGGCGGCACGGCTCATGAGGGGTCTCCGGTCAGTGGCAGAAAAGCGATTGCTTGATGCTGTGCATCGTAGCGGGCGGCATGGCTTGGCGCAAACGAGTATTTGACATCCAGATATTCATCAAATGCATTTCTTGTTTCAAAAAAACCCTGAAAATGCCTTCAATCCGCTTCACAAGTTCCATAACAGCATGAGACGCAAAATCCCCTCCACCCAGGCCCTGGCCTGCTTCGAGGCCGCGGCCCGGCACGAGAGCTACACCCGCGCCGCGCAGGAGCTGGCCCTCACGCAAAGCGCCGTCTCACGTCAGGTGACGGCCCTGGAAGATTTTCTCGGCGTGGCCCTGTTTCGCCGCACCCGGCACGGCGTGGCGCTGACGCCCAGCGGCGCCAACTACTGGCGCCAGGTGTCGCGCCGCCTGCAAGGCCTGGAGCGTGACACGCTGGACGTGATGGCCCACCAGGGCCTGGGCGGGGGGGCTGGTGCTGGCGGCCGTGCCCACCTTTGCCACCCGCTGGCTGATCCCGCGGCTGCCGGATCTGGCCCAGCGCCACCCCGACCTGGTGGTGCACATCGAGACCCGCACCCGCCCGTTTCTGTTTGCCGACACCGAGTTCGACGCCGCCCTGTACGCCGGCACGCCCGAGCAGGTGGCCAACTGGCCCGGGGTGCGGGCCGTGCACCTGCTGAGCGAGGATGTGGTGCCGGTCTGCAGCCCCAGTTGGCTGCGCAGCCGGGGCCTGAGCCCGGGCGGGCTCACACCGCAGGCCCTGGCCGGCCTGCCCCTGCTGCAGCAAAGCACCCGGCCCTATGGCTGGCGGCAATGGTTCGATGCCCAGGGCACCGAGGCCCCGCGGGCCATGGAGGGGCCGCGCTACGAGCTGTTCTCGATGCTGGCGGTGGCCGCCTCGCATGGCCTGGGGGTGGCGTTGATGCCGCCGCTGCTGATCGAGTCCGAGCTGGCGCGCGGTGAGCTGGTGCTGGCCTGCACCGCCTCGCTGCAGGGTGAGCGGGGCTACTACCTGGTCACGCCCGCGCAGGACGACCCGCCGGTGCTGACGGCTTTTCGCGACTGGTTGATGGGGCAGGTGGCCCAGGCGGGTGGGGCGAACCCGCTGCAGCTGGCGCAGGGCGCGGCAGCGTGAAAACTGCGTTTTTTTAGCATTTACAAGCGCTTTGTTCATCTGCGGCTGACCGGTTTCCGTTAGGCTTTTGAGCTTTGCCCGAACCGCTTGCCAAGGACGCTGCCTTGAACCCGAATTGCTCCGAAGTCCCCCTGACCTCTGTCCTGTTGCGTCGCCGTCTGCTGGGGGTGACGGCGGCTTTGCTGGCGGCGCCAGCCTTGGCAACGCCCTCCAAGAACAAGGGCCATGCGGCGCCCGCTGGCAAGGCCGCGGCCGTCAAGGGCAAGGCGGCCCCGGTGCGCGGCGCTCGGGCTGTGGCGCCCGCCGCAGGTGCCTCGCCGTCCCCGGCCCCCCGCATCGTGCAGCGTGAGCCGGCCCTGGTGCCGCGCCTGACCTCGGCCGCACCGGAGGGGCCGCATTACCTCGATGCCTCGGGCCTGATGCGCGCCGACATCAGCGAAGGCTTGCCGGGCGTGCCGCTGGAGTTGCGTTTCGTGGTGGTCGATCAGACCGCCATGCCTTTTGCCGGCGCCTTGGTCGATGTCTGGCATTGCGATGCGCGGGGCGTGTACTCCGGTTTTGCAGGGCAGGGCGACAACGGCGACATCGACGCCCGGGGGCGCAGCTTTTTGCGCGGCCGCCAGGCCACCGACCGCAATGGCGTGGCCGCCTTCCGCACGATTTACCCCGGCTGGCATGCCGGGCGCACAGCCCACATCCACTTCAAAATCTGGAACGGCGAGCGCACCGTGCTGACCTCGCAGCTGTTCCTGCCCGATGCGCTGAGCGAATACCTGTACAGCCAGCAAGACGCCTACCTGCGCACCCGCCTGCGCGACACCCTCAACAGCACCGATGCCGTGGCCCTGCAGGCCGGCAACAGCGTGGTGGGCTCGGTGCGTGAAGAGCGCGAGCAATATGTGCTGACCCTGGCCGTGGCGGTGGACCGCTCGGGTCGCCCGTCCGGGGACGCCGCCGACGCGGCCACGTCTGGCGCCGCAGCCAACGCCTTGCGCCTGGACATCGACAGCCCCGAGCGCCGTCAGGCCCTGGTGCCGGGCCTGCGCCGCTGACGCTGCACGATCTATCCCCGCCCACGCTGGACAACATTGTGGACAAGCCGTGGGGCGGGCGGGGAGGGCCTGCCTAAGCCCTTGATTCCATTGGGAAAGCCTTGCGCTGCTCAAAGATTGGGCAGGTGGATGATTCAGACCCCTTGAGGGCTTGAAACCGCAGCAAAACCTCACCGAAACAGCGCTTTCCGGGCCCTGTGCCCCTTGAAGACGGGCTGTACCGCCCCGCTTGCCGGGCCGGCATGAGCTGCGGGCAGCGTGCTGCCGTGTTGTCCCTGTCAAACGAGGAGAACCCTGTGGACAAGCCGTGTGGCGAGCCCTATCAACTGGGCTAAGTTGTTGATTTAAAAGCGCTGTTCTTGCGCTGCTTAAAAAACAGGCAGTGCTGGCGTGGGGGCTCGGTGGGGGCGCCGGCCGGAGTGGGGTTGGTGGTCCCAGCGGGTTCGGCTGGGGGGCGCAAATGGCGCCGCTCCATGCAAAAAGCCCTCGGGCACGGGGCTCGCGAGGGCTTTTGGGGCCTGGGGCAGGGGCCTGCACCCAGTGGCTCGGGGAAAAGAGGCCTCAGCCGCCCTTCTTGGAGCGCTTGCCAGGGTTCTTCTTGCTGCGGGTGGCCACGCCACGCTCCAGGCTCACGCGTTGGCCGCGGCCACCGGTGGGGTTGGGCATGCCCGGCAGGGGAGCGGGTGCGGGAGTGCGCTTGCGATCAGCTTCGGTGACGATTTTGTTGCCCATGGCGTTCTTCTGTACAAAAGGTTGAAACCCCTTATTAGGCCACAGGTCGAAAGTCCCCAAGCCAAACTATGACCTAGCCCGGGGGGCTGGCTTGATGCGCAGGTGACCTGGCACACCGGGCGGTCTCACTAGAATCGCGCTGCCCGCGGGCCCGGCCCGCTGTTTTCTTCAGCCAACAGAGGTGCCGATTTGCCCTTGCCCGAACCCAGCCCACGCCGCCCCTCGCACACCCGCGAGGTGCTCTACAGGGCTTTCCAGCGCGACGATGGCCTGTGGGACATCGAAGGCGAAATGCGCGACACCAAGAGCGAGGTGTTCGACATCCCGGGCGAAGGCCTGTGGCAGCCCGGCGAGGCCATCCACCACATGCACATCCGCCTGACGCTGGACACCGCTTTCGTAGTGCAGGACATCCACGTGGCCATGGACAGCGTGCCGCACGGCGAGTGTCCTTCGGCCCAGGCCACCATGCGGCGCATGGTGGGTTGCTCCTTGTCGGGGGGCTGGCGCCAGACCATCGAGCGCCAGCTGGGCGGCGTGCAGGGCTGCGCCCACCTGCGTGAACTGCTGTTCAACATGGCCACCGTGGCCTTCCAGGCCCTGCCCAATGCCTTCTCGGGCGATGCCCAGCGGCCGCCGCTGCACCTGGGCCGCTGCAAGGCCTGGGATTTTGACGGACCGCTGGTGCAGAAGCACCACCCCGTGTTCTTCGGTTACCAGCCCAAGCCCAAGAAGCCGGCGCCGCCTCAGGCTTGAACCGGGCCAGGCACGCTCTGCGGATCAGAGCTCTTCGCCGCGCTGGCCCTTGAGGCGGGCCACCTCGGCCTTGAGCGCGCTGTTTTCGGCGCTCAGTTCGACGATGGTCTGGCGCAGGCGCGCAATCACGCCTTCGGGGGTTTCGGGCTCGGTGCGCTCCACCGCCTTGGCGGCGCGCACCTTGCGTGCGGCCTGCTGCAACTCCTTCTTGCCCCCGGCCGCGGCGGCCACCTGTTCTTCGACCGGCAGCGTGGCCACGGTGGCGGCCGCATTGATCGAGATGGTGCCCGACTTGACGGCTGCCACCAGTTCAGGGGCGGCGGCCTTCTGGATCTTCTCGATCTGCACCATGGTGGCGTTGCTCACCCGGGCCGCACGGGCCAGGGCTTCGCGGGTCAGGGCAGCATCGGGCTCGGCCGGGGTGGCTGTGCTCGCGGGCGCGGTGGCGGCGCTGGCTGGGGCGGCCGTTGCGTCACCTTCCCAGGGCGGGGTGGCGTTGCCGGCATCCCCCTCGCCGCCGGTCTGCAGGTCGGCCGGGGCCAAAGGGCTCGACGGCGCCGGGGTGGGGGCGGCCGCGGGTGTCTCGCGGCTGGCGATGATCTCTTTTTTGCGCAGTGCCAGCACACCCCGCTGGAAGTCGCTCAGGCTGCGGCGGCCCAGGTGCTGGTCGATCATCCACAGGCGCACGTCGTCCATGGATTTGAACTGGGTGTTCTGCACCGTGTTGAACGCAATGCCGTGCTTCTGGCAGATGCCGTAGCGGTTGTGGCCGTCCACCAGCACATCGCCCCACAGCACCAGGGCATCGCGGCAGCCTTCGGCCAGGATGCTGCGCTCCAGGGCGGCGTGTTCGTCGGGGGTCAGGGGGTCGATGTAGGCCAGCAGTTCTTCGTTGACGATGATGTCCATGGCGGTCAATAGCTTCGCGTGAGGCGCGCCGCGGGGCGGCGCGAGGGAGGGGGTGATGGGGTTTGAGTCACCGGCGCCAGCCTGTTCAGGCCAATCGTCTCGATCATTGGCCAGGGCTCGGCTCAACAGCGTTGCTGTGGGTGGCCTGGCCGGGGTTGCCGGCGGGCTGCGGAGTATAGCCCCAAGCCCACCCCGCCGGCCTGTGCCGAGTGGCGGTGGCGCAAAGCCACCCGTGCCGGAAAGGGAATGGCGTGGCAGGGCTTGCGCGGGTTTTCCCTAGGATGTAAGATTCAGCCTTGTCTCCCGGTCAACCCTGTTGATCGTTCATCCTCAAGGCCCAAAACCTTGGGGATTTTTTCTTTCTGGACAGGCTTCGACGCATGGGAGCCTTCTGGCAGGTGGTCCGGCTAAGCGCCACAGGCCACCCGGCTTCCACCACCATCCAGCCAGTCGGTGCCGTCAATCCCCCATTTGGATGCACTTGCCCCGCTTTCGTGCTGGGCACCACAGCCGCGTTTTTTCTCTGTTACACGTTGCTGGGTCAACGCTACATTTAGCCGATGTTTGCCCGCACCCTTGCAACGCCGTGATTCGATTTGACCTGCCCACTGTGATTGCCTATGCGGGCGTCATGAGTTGCATGATGGGCTTGATCCTGGGCTTCATCGGCCGGGACCGCACGGCCTCCATCAAGGGCCTGAACTTCTGGGCGGCGGCCACGCTGGTGGCCGGGCTGGGCACCCTGACCCGCATCCTGTTGCGCAACTTCACCTCCGATGCGGTGGCCATCGGTGCGCAGAACGTGTGCCTGATCCTGACCGCAGCCCTGTTTCTGGCGGGCACCTGCGAGTTTTTTGATCGCCCGCTGCCGCGGCGATTTCTTGGGTGGCTGGTGGCCGTTGCCGCGGCCGCCATGGTGGTTTTTGCCAGTTACGACGATGGGCCAATCCACCGCCGCATCTTTGCCAGGGGGGTGCTGGTGGCGCTGTATGCCTACCACGCCTGGGTGATTTACCGGCAGGAAAAGACCTTTGCCCGGTACTTGACCTTGGGCTCGCTGCTCATGCTGCTGCTGCTGATCTTGGCCCGGGCCGTTGTCGGCTACCTGGTTCCCGAGAGCGATGGGGTGGATTCCATCGAGATCATGCAGGTCGTCTACGCGGTGGGCTTTTCTTCCTCTGACGTGTTGATTCCTGTCTGCGCCATCTTGATGACCCACGAAAACATCCGGCTGATGCTGGAGGACATGGCCATGCGTGACAGTCTGACGGGCGCCTTGAACCGCCGCGCCTTGTTCCAATTGGGCGACAGCGCCTTGGCCGGCTGCCAGCGCCGAGAGCAGACGCTGTCGGTGCTGCTGCTGGACCTGGACCATTTCAAGCAGATCAACGACCTGCAAGGCCACCATGTGGGCGACCTGGTGCTGAAGCACTTTGCCGACCGGGTGCAGGGCATTCTGCGGCGCCCGGCCTTGCTGGCGCGCTATGGCGGAGATGAGTTCGTGGTGGTGCTGCCCGGCACCACGCCAGAAGACGCCGAGCAGGTGGCTGAGCGCATCCGAAACGGCTCGGTGGCCTTGCCGGAGGTGCCGGTTTGCCATGTCAGCATCGGGGTGGCCAGCTCGGTGCAGGGCCACCTCGAATCTCTGGCGGCGCTGATCCAGCGCGCCGACAAAGGGCTGTACCTTGCCAAGAATGCCGGGCGCAACCGGGTCGAGATGATCGGGGCCTGACGTTGGCCCGGCCCACCTGCAGCTGGCCGGGGCGGCTGTTCGGCGGAATCAGTTCAGCAGGGCGTGCTGGCTGCCCGACGCGTCCAGCCGGAAGCGTGCCACCACCTGGTTGAGCCGTTGCGCCTGGTCGCTCAGGCTGTGGGCGGCGGCCGTCGATTGCTCCACCAGGGCGGCGTTCTGCTGCGTCATCTGGTCCAGCTGCGACACGGCGGTGTTGACCTGGTCGATGCCCTGGCTTTGCTCGGCCGTGGTGGTGGTGATGTCGCGCATCATCAGCGTCACGCGCTCGATGCTGCTCACGATGTCGTTCATGGTCTGGCCCGCATCGCCCACCTGGCGGGCGCCGGTTTCCACGTTCTCGACACTCGAGCCGATCAGCGCCTTGATCTCGCGAGCGGCCTGGGCCGAGCGCTGCGCCAGCGAGCGCACCTCGCCAGCCACCACCGCAAAACCCCGCCCTTGCTCGCCGGCGCGGGCCGCTTCCACGGCCGCGTTCAGGGCCAGGATGTTGGTCTGGAAGGCGATCCCGTCGATCACGCCGATGATGTCGGCAATCTTTTTCGAGCTGCCATTGATCTGGTCCATGGTGCGCACCACCTCGGACACCACATTGCCACCGCGCGCGGCCACCTGGGCGGCCGAGCCGGCCAGGCTGGCCGCTTGCGAAGCGGCGGCCGCGCTCTGGTGCACGGTGCTGGTGAGCTGCTCCATGGCGCTGGCTGTCTGCTGCAGGTTGCTGGCCGTCTGTTCGGTGCGCGCGCTCAGGTCCTGGTTGCCCGATGCGATTTCGCTGCTGGCGGTGGAGATGCTGTTCACCACCCCGTGCACCTCGCGCAGTGCCTGCTGAAGCGCCGAGCGCATGCGGTCGACGGCCTGCAGCAACTGGCCGGTTTCATCGCTGCTGTAGCTGGCCTGGGGCTGGCCCGTCAGGTCCATGTCGGCAATCTGGTGAGCGATGCCTTGGGCCTTGCGCAGCGGCACGGTGATGCTGCGCGCCAGGGACCACGCCAGGGCCGAGCCCAACACCAGACCCAGGCCGGCGCACAGCATCAGCAGCATGCTGGTCTGCGAGCGCAAGGCCTCACTGCGCTGGGCGGATTCGTCCAGCCGCTTGCGTTGGCGGTCGGCCACTTCCTGCACCGAGGCCAGGTACTGGCGCGAGGTGGGCTCGAACACCTCGGTGAAGGCACGCGCCGCCGCATCCGCATCGCCCGACTTCTTGTGCTTGCTGACCTCTTCGCGGGCGCTCAGGTAGGTCTTGCGCAGCTGTGCCACCTTGTCGATCAACTGCTTGTCGTCGGGCGCGGTCATCTGGGCTTCGACCTGCTTCTGCAGGTCATTGGTCAGGCGGATCGACTCGGCCGTGGCGGGCGCAAAGTACTCGATCAGGGCGGCGTCGCCACTCTTGGCAATGGCCGCCGCACGCTGAATGCCGGCCGTGGTGTGGCGCAGCCAGTCGGACGTGGCCCGCTCGGTCTTGAGGTTGATGGCCAGCATGGATTCGGACACCTCGCCCATCTCTTTGAGCTTGATCACGGCGACCAGGCTGCTGAGCAGCGACAGGGCCAGGATCAAGCCCAAAACCAGCGCCAGGCGCTTTCCGATGGAGAGTTGTGTGAGGAACATGGTGACAAGCGGTTGCGTACGGTGGCAAACATTGTTCGGGGTGAACACTTGAATGTGCCACAAACAGGTGCCTGGGTGTGCCCCGGATTGGTGCGCCGCAACACGTTGCGAGTGTTTTGGTTATGAAACTACGTTTTCATTGTCGCGTACTTGTCTATTGACGCTGGACCGGCGGACTTGGCGGGGGCCCAGGCGTGTGAAACGCGGCGTTGAACGCTAGCATCTGCGCCATGCAACGCAGACACTTTTTGGCCCTGCAAGTGGGCGCCTTATCAGGAATGGCCATGGCAAGCAGCCCCATCGCCCCGGTTCAATCACTCGACGACGCCCTGCGCTGGCTCGACCGGGTGGACCAGGCCGGCAGCGTGCGCAGCAGCACCGACTGGAAGATGGGGGCCGTCTTCGAGCACCTGGCTCAAAGCATCGACATGAGCCTGGACGGCTTTCCGCAGCCCAAGAGCGCGCTGTTTCAGCAGACCGCCGGCACGCTGGCCTTTTCGTTCTTCAAATGGCGCGGCCACATGAGCCATGGCCTCACCGAACCCATCCCCGGTGCGCCCGCGCTCACCCAGCAAGAGGCCTGGAAACCCGGTGCCCTGCGCCTGCGTGCGGCTATCGCCCGCTTTCAGGCCCACACCGGCCCGCTGCAGCCCCACTTTGCCTACGGCGCCCTGAGCCGCGCCGACTATGGCCTGGCCCACACCTTCCACATTGCCAACCACCAGGACGCGATCGTGGTGGCCTGAGGCCCCCACCATGAGCCCACCCATGAGCCCAACCATGGGTGCGCCTGGAGGCTGACTTCGAGCGGCGTGCTGCCGAACTGGCCGGGTGTTGCCATGCATCAAAGGGCTTGCGCGCCAATCGAACACCATGGTGTCCATGGTCACGCGCAGACAAATCATCCTGGGTTCGGGCGCTCTGGGTGCGGTCATGGCCGGCTCGGTCGGGTGTTCTTCCAGCGTGGGCGAGCAAGACGCCGCCCATGCCCTCAGGCGGCCCCTGGCCGCCGACACCGGGGACCCGGTGCAACGCATGCGCGAGCTGGTGCGGTATGCCACCCTGGCCCCGTCCAGCCACAACACCCAGTGCTGGCATTTCCACTTGCAGGATCGGGCGCTTGCCATCACCCCGGATCTGTCCCGCAGGTGTGCCGTGGTCGATCCGGATGACCACCACCTGTATGTATCGCTCGGCTGCGCCACCGAGAACCTCGCCCACGCGGCGCTGGCCGCCGGCCTGCAGCCCGACATCCAATTCGACCCGGCCGGCCTTGGCACTGTCCACGCCCGGTTCAGCCCCACCCGCCCCAGCGAAACACCGTTGTTCCGTGCCATCACGCAGCGCCAGTGCACCCGGGGTATTTACGACGGCCAGCCGCTGGCCAGCATGGAGCTGCGCCTGCTTGAGCAGGCCGGCACGGGCGAGGGCGTGCGGGTGCTGCTGCTGACCGAACGCCCCGCCATGGAGCAGGTGCTGGATTTCGTCATTGCCGGCAACACCGCACAAATGGAAAGTGCCGCCTTCATGGCCGAGCTCAAGGCCTGGATCCGATTCAGCGCCAGCGAGGCCGAAAGCACGGGCGACGGCCTGTTTGCCGGTGCATCCGGTAACCCCGCTTTGCCACGCTGGCTGGGCAGCCGTGCCATGGACCTGTTTTTCTCGGCGAAATCTGAAAACGACCGCTATGCCCAGCAGATCCGCAGCTCTGCGGGCCTGGCCGTTTTTGTGTCAGACCGCAGCGACCCGGCGCATTGGATCGAGGCCGGCCGCTGCTACGAGCGCTTTGCGCTGCAGGCCACCGCCCTGGGCTTGCGCAACGCCATGGTGAACCAGCCTGTCGAGGTCAGTGCAGTACGGCAGCAACTGGCCGCTGCACTGGGCCTGAGGCCAGGCCCGCAACGACCAGATCTGGTGGTGCGCTTCGGGCGCGGGCCGGGGCTGCCGCTGTCGATGCGTCGGCCTGTGGAGGCGGTGCTGGTTTGAAGGCGGGGCATTATTGATCAACATCCAGGTATGTCATCTTCTTATGTGCGAGATGATGGAGGCTGTTAAAAATGCTGGCCAGAATGTCATGATAATGCACGTATGCAAAGTGATGGACAAGACTTTGTTAAGGCATTTTTTGAGTCTGAAAGATGGTTTTTCTGAGTCTTCCTCGAAATCTATCGATGAATGCCTCCATTCGTCAACATGACTGCGACCGTCTTTGAGGTGAGTGATAAGAGAAAAAATTAAACCAAGCCCAGCATAAGTGTGTTGAAGATCACTTGCGTGCCACATGTTGCCACCTGTCAAACACCTTATTTTTTTGGCTGAATCTATAAAAAATACCAAACCAAATTTTTTTCAACCAATAAGCACTCAATGGAGGGCTTGCTTTATTGGGGTGTCGTCTTGGCCTCATGTCCTTGATGGGGCCTCGATCTTTCGCCAAGGCAGAGTGCTCCTTTGCCATGCGTGAATCACGACTCAATTCTCGGAAGTCGATGTCATATTTTGAGTTTTCAGATGGTTTGAAGACTGAGTCAATGAAATTTTGCGCACTGGCATCGTCTGAGCGGAATGCGTCGTGAAGCTGCTTGTTGAGTTCTTCAGGCGAAATATCGGAATCAATCGAGTCCATGAATTGAACTTCCAAGCCCCGTCGGTTTTTGCGCATGGCATACCCCTCTTCCTGATTGATTTTTGGGAGGAAGCGATTTCATGAGATTCTTTGGCTTTTCTGAAATGGATATCTCTGCGGCTATCCTGCCTGTATCAAAACAGCATAATCAATCCTGAATGCTGATGACTGATATTAAGTTGCAGTGACTACTTTGAAAATTTGGGAATTCATGCGATCTCTTCATCGACTCCCAATGTAGCGAAAGCGCTTGGATATTTTTAAGACGAATTGCGACGAATTGCGACAATATCGTCACAAAGCGTCTCAACATGTCTTACTTCTTATCCAGTGGAATCGCTTACCATCTTGGCGAAGCTGCTCACCCCACCCTTTCGAATCTGCTCTGCCATGGTCAATCCTGTCGTGCTTGTCGTCGATGACGATGAGGAACTGTCAACAATGCTTCTGCGACTGCTCGGGAGCGAAGGATGGACGGCCCAGGCTGCCTTCAACGCAGCACAAGCGGAGTTGTCGTTGCGTCAGGGCTTGCCCGATGTGGTGCTGTTGGATGTGATGCTGCCCGATGCCAACGGGATGGAGTTGTGCCGTCGCTGGCGTCAGGCGCATCCCCATCTGAACATCCTGATGCTGACCGCACGAGGTGATCCGATTGATCGCGTGCTCGGGTTGGAGCTGGGGGCTGACGATTACCTGCCCAAGCCGTTTGAAAAGCGCGAGCTTGTGGCCCGGTTGCGCTCATTGATCCGCAGGCAGTCTTCGCCACCCCAAACCCCCTCGCTTGTATGGCAGTTCGGGGGGCTGAGCATTCACTTTCTGACCAGGGAGGTGCGGGTCAACGGTGAGGCCATCGCACTGAGCGGCACTGAATTCAAGCTTTTGGTTGAAATGGCCAGAGCACCCGGGCAGGTTGTCAGTCGCCAGCAACTGAGCAACGCCGTGCAGGCCAGCGCCTACCGGCCGCAGGACCGAACAGTCGATGTTCAGGTCAGTCGTTTGCGCCGTCGCCTCGAACAGGAGTTGCCCGGCGGTGAGTGGATAGAAACGGTCCGCGGTGAGGGCTACGCCTTTGTTCCTCGGGGGGCTTCGTGACCGTTGCCGCCTGCCAATGATTGCGGTCAGGTTTGACTCGCTGTTTCTGCGCCTGATGCGTGCCCAGGTCGTGCTGCTCGCCTGCACCTTGCTGATCTTTGAAGCCTCTTTGCTGATTCAACGCAATGAAATGCTTGCCCCTCAGTTTGCAGAGCTTTGGGCGCCGCGAATCAAAGCCATGCTGTTCGACCCCCTGAACACCGACGTGGTGCCGCCTGACAGGCCGGACGCAATCATCGTGCGTCATGACGCAGAGCCACAAGGGCTCACCCTTCGGATATCCGCCTTTCCCGCGGTGGCCGTTTTCAGTGAAGAACTGAGCCGTTTCGGTGTGATGGTGGGTGACGCCCGATTGCGCTACACCGATGAACATTTCGACATGTGGCTGCTGGTGCAAGTACCGGATGCCGCGCCAGTCTGGTTGAGCGGTACCGTGCCCTGGGCCTTGCTGCCGGTCTGGTCGCGCCGTCTGACCGCTGCCACGGTACTTTTGAGCCTGCTCATTGGCCTGTTCAGCTGGAATTTTGCGCGACGGGTCACCAATCCGCTCGCGCATTTGCGCAACCGCATGCAGGCGCATGCAAGCAAAGGGACCGAGCTGCCCCCGCCTGCACAATCCATGCAAGAGCGAAAGGCACCGCCCGAGCTCATCGAGATTGACCAGGCCTATCGCCAGTTGGCCGAACGCCTGCAGCGCAACGAGCGCGAGCGTGCGCTGCTGATGGCAGGCGTTTCTCACGATCTGCGCAGCCCGCTGAGCCGGATTCGGCTTGCCGCTGAAATGTTGCCCGAGTCACCGGACAATGCCGAGGGCGTGGCCTCCATCACTCGCAACGTGGACGTTGCTGACCGACTGACAGCCAGTTTTCTGGAGTTTGTGCGGGCCAGCACAGTGCCGCTGAACGAAGTGGTGGATCTGGCCGATCTCATGCGGCATGTGCTTGCGGGTTTTGACCGAGCTGCAGACGAGCTGACGGCCCATTTGCCGGCCAAGCTGTTGCTGCCGGTGGGCAACCTCTTGCTGATCGAGCGCCTGATGTTCAACGTGGTCGACAACGCATTCAAACACGGGGGCGCACCGGTCACGGTCGATCTGATCGAACAGGGCGGCTGGGCCACGTTGGCGGTTTCCGATGCGGGGCCGGGCCTGCCAGAAAATGGCGCCGAACAATTGATGGAAGCATTTGCCCGGGGCGATGCCAGCCGAGGCTCCCCCGGCTTCGGCCTGGGGCTGGCCATTGTTCAGCAGGTCGTGGTGCGCCTGCAGGGAGAACTGCTGTTTGGCCAGCACCTGAATCGGCACCAAGTCACCGTGCGCCTGCCATTGCGCACCCCGGTCACCCCCCTGTTGATCTGTCAAACGCAAGGCCCAGGCGCTGCATCGCCCGGCGCTGTACGAACTACACGCGCGCCGTACAGAGGTGGCATACCCTTGTCGACCCGGTTCTGAGCAGGGCCTTGCGACGGATTCCGCCGGTCGATGCCACCCAATCATCGCTCCAAGTGCCAGGCACGATGCCGTGAACCAATGACGGCGCCAAAGTGGGCTCCAACCCTTGCCCAGTGCGATGAAGGAACGCTTCGCGTTCTTGACGACCCGCACCGGGGCTCGGCAGTGGTGGCCTTGCACTTGGCAGGCGGTTCTCGCCAACAGGGTTCGGTGGGTGACGAGGGGTTTGTCCGGTGCGGGTACGCAGTCATGTCAAAACCCTGACAAAACCCTGTCCAGCCGATGAGTGATGCGCCCGCGCCACGCCCTTCATCCTGCGGTAGACCCGCGATTCACGCGGCGGTAGTCTAGATCCATGCACACAAGGCAAGCTCGCGATGAAGCGCCGCAAACCCGGCGGCAGATCAAACGACAGGCCCAGCGCCAGGCCGCGCTGCCACCGCCTCGGGACTACCCCGAGAGGGATGTGGCGCCGTGGAAGCCGATGGGTTAGTTGGCGTGAATAGGCGGATCGCGGTCTGCCCTGCCGAGCGCTCATGCTCGTGCAACTGAGGCCAGCCTGTCATGCCACGGCCAAAGCCCATGGCGTGGGGTGTTTGGCGTCGTTGCCTCCGGCGCGCTTTCCGCGAATCCTGGCCTAAATTATCGAATATCGAAATCAGAGTTTGCAGATTTTGCTGCATTTCTTTGTTTTCCCGGTGCCCAACCATGGGATTTGGCCGGTTGCAGTAGCCCTTCGGTGACGGGTGTCACAGGATTTGGTTAAACTGAATCATTTAATCCGCTGGATCCATTGGGGATGCTAGAAATGAATTTGAAAATCAGGCCTCGTTTGTGGGTCGGCTTTGGTGTTGTCATTTTTATGATGGCGATCATCATTTTTCTGGGGTTGGCACGCCTTTCGGGTTTGAAAAACTCACTGGTGGAAATTAATGATCGACGGGTTCCGATCCTGCAAGAGCTTGATGATCTTGCCTACCGAACCATGGACAATGCCCGGATTACCCGCAACATGATTCTCGTCAAAGATAACGAGGCACGTCAGAAAAACTATGATGCATTCTTGAAGAATCGCGAAGAGGTGAATAATAAAATTCTTCCAAGACTACGGCAGCAAATTCAAGCAGATGGTGCTCCAAAATTGAAGGCTCTTGAAGAGGCTCAAATGCCATTCGCTAGTTTCACGGATGATGTGGTGAAGCTGGCCATGGATCAGAAAAACGAAGAGGCAATTTCACTTCTTTATGGTGAGCGATATCGAACCCAGGGCGATTATCTGGCGGCCATCAAGAGTGCCATCGACTATCAAAAGGGGAAGATGCATGAAGACAAAGTGGCGGCAGAAAATGATGCCGACAATGCACGCAACCTGATCCTCGGAGCAGGGCTGGCGGCCACCTTGATTGCCGTTTTGGCGGCCACCTACATTGCCCGATCCGTGGTCAAACCCATCAATGACGCGGTAGAGATGGCATCTTTGGTAGCTGCTGGTGATCTGACTTCTTCTGTTCAGATTGACAGCACGCGGCAAGATGAAACCGGGCAATTGCTGGCAGCATTATCAAAAATGAGGGTTAACCTGGTTTCCATTGTTGAGAAAGTTCGGCAGGGATCAGAAGCTGTTTCTGACGGAAGCTCTGAAATCGCGTCGGGCAATCAAGACCTGTCTGCCCGCACAGAAAGCCAAGCCAGTGCGTTGGAGCAAACGGCGGCATCTATGGAAGAGCTCAGTTCGCAAGTCAAAAACAACGCAGAAAATGCCCACCAAGCCAATCAACTGGCCAGCAATGCATCCGCCATCGCCGCCAAGGGCGGTGAAGTGGTGGGGCGTGTCGTTGAAACCATGAAGGAGATCAACGACTCTTCGCGAAAGATCTCCGACATCATCAGTGTCATTGATGGCATCGCCTTCCAGACCAATATCCTGGCCTTGAACGCCGCCGTTGAGGCGGCGCGTGCCGGAGAACAAGGTCGAGGTTTTGCCGTGGTGGCTTCCGAGGTGCGATCCCTGGCGGGTCGCAGTGCAGAGGCCGCCAAAGAAATCAAGGGCCTGATCAATGCGAGCGTCGAGCGGGTAGAGCAGGGTGCCGCCCTGGTTGACGAGGCTGGAGCGACCATGTCGGAGGTGGTCTCTTCCATCAAGAAGGCCAGCGACCTGGTCGGTGAAATCAGCTCGGCCAGCAATGAGCAGGCCGCCGGGGTGGCCCAAGTGGGTGAAGCTGTGACCCAGATGGACCAGGCAACGCAGCAGAACGCAGCGCTGGTTGAGCAGATGGCCGCAGCTGCAGGCAGCCTGAAATCTCAATCTGAAGAGTTGGTCGCCACCGTGGCCGCGTTCAAGCTGGATGCCCGGGCCGGCAGCGACAGCCGCTCGAGCGCCCGACGCTGGGTGGCCGCGCCGCAGACAATCCAGCGCAAGGACGACGCGCCCAGGATTGCCAGTGCCGGTGCTGGTTCCAGTGCTGGTGCCATCGAGCCCCCGCCCAAGGCCGCACCGAAGGCGCCTGGCCTGTTGGCGAAGGCCCCCAGCCCGGCATCGACCCGTGTGGCAAAAGCCACCGCCACGGTTGGCGAGGGCAACAACGACTGGGAGTCGTTCTAAGCAGGGCCGCTGATCAGGTGTCGCCAGACACGCGCTCAGGGCTTGGGGCTGACCAGGGGCGCCCGCATGTCCACAATGGGCTGATGGGCCGCGTTCTGGTCCAGGCGGCCTGTTGCGGGCTCTTGGCGCAATGAACCCCGAGGCACGGTGGTGACCAGGATCGACATCCGCCCCGCCTGGCAAGTCGCGATCGCGATGCCCCCGACGCCGCCAGGCTGCGGCCGGACGGTGACCGTCAAGAGGTTCATCCCCTCGGGCTGCAGGCGCCAGAAGCGATGCTGGTCACGGGGTGCCAGTTGCAAACCGTCGACGCCATAGAGCGTGACAAGAGAAGGGGCCTGCTCCACCTCACCCAAGGCCAGCTTCAGCCTCCAGGCTTTGGCGGGGCCGGCCGCCTCGACTGCCTCGAAGTGGCGGAACACCGTGATGCCCGAGCCTTGCTTGCCATCGGCAAAATTGTCGATGCGCTGCCATGCCGCATCGCCCATGATGTCTTTTTCGGGCCGGGCTTGCGACAAGGGGCCGGCCAGCGCCGGGCAGGCACGGGCGGCATCATTCGCGGCCGGCCGCGCGGGCGGCGCTGCGGCAAGGCGAGGTGCCAGCTCCCAGCACCACCCCCAGCGCTATCACCAGTGCCGGCAGCAGGGTGGGCATCTGCGACGTCAAGATGCTGGGGCCCACTGCAAGACCTTGCAGAACCACCTTGATCCGGGCAAGGTGCGCAAGGAAGAAAAGGCCAAGGTCGTCTACGAAGCCGGCAACACCTTGGAGACCGTGGCCAGGGATTGGCTTGAACATCAGGCCGCCCGATGGGAGCCCGTCACGATGGGCTGTATTGACCCAGTGATTTCCTGCTCGGGTGTTATCGTTGAAAGGCAACACAGATGAGCACCCTGATGGAAGACGACATCAAGCGTTGGACGGCCAAGAGAAAGACGGCTTTGGTCCTGGACATCATTCAAGGCAAGACCACGGTCTCAGAGGCCAGCCGTGCCTATGACCTCAACCCATCTGAGGTTGAACAGTGGGTCGATGAAGGCAAGCGCGGCATGGAGAACGCCCTGCGCAGCAAGCCCCTGGAAATCAAAGAGCAGTACGAACGGCAACTCAGTGA
>NZ_KB906257.1 GCF_000381265.1 Curvibacter lanceolatus ATCC 14669 | reverse complement strand
CAGACTCCAGCTCTCGCAGGCGTTGGGCCTCCGAGACCTGCATGCCGCCGAACTTGGCACGCCACTTGTAGAAAGTCGCATCACTAAAGCCGCCGTTGCGGCAGAGTTCCTTGATAGGCATGCCTGCCTCAGCCTGTCGAAGGAACCCAATGATCTGTTCCTCGCTGAATCTGCTCTTCTTCATATCCGTCATTCTCCAGTTGGTTGACGGACTTCACTAACTTCAGGTTGGTACGGCTGGGAGGGGGCAGGTCATGGTGATTAATCAACTTCCAGAAGGAAAATTCAATCATGGCAACTGCAAAGAAAGCCCCGGCAAAAGCGCCTGCCAAAAAGGCCGCGCCGGCAACCAAGGCCGCTGCTCCCGCCAAGAAGGCTGCTGCGCCCGCCGCCAAGAAGGTAGCGGCCAAGGCACCGGCCACCAAGGCTGCTGCTCCTGCCAAGAAGGCTGCTGCGCCCGCCAAGAAGGCTGCAGCACCTGCCAAAAAGCGCACACCCAATGCGGCCTTCATGAAGGCCCTCACCCCCAGCGCCGCTCTGGCCGCCGTGGTGGGCACCAGCCCACTGCCACGCACCGAGATCGTGAGCAAGCTGTGGGTCTACATCAAGAAGAACGACCTGCAAGACAAGCTCAACAAGCGCCTGATCAACGCTGACGCCAAGCTCAAGGAAGTCTTTGGCAAGGCCCAGGTTTCGATGTTTGAACTTGCCGCCCTGATCGGCAAGCACGTCAAGTAAACCAGACCTGCACTCCACCAAGCCGACCTCAGGTCGGCTTTTTTCATGGACGGCCCTCCACTGACACTGGAGGCAATCGAGCCCAACAAGAGGCTTGAAAGCTGGATTTTTGAGAGGTTATTGCAAATGCGACAGATTCGCATTTATACTGACATCATCCTCAACAGCCAGCCCAAACCGCCTGTCTGCCATGATTGTCTGTGTATGCCGTCGCGTCTCCGACCGAGAAATTGTCCGCCACGCCAAGGCGGGGCTGGGTTTCGATGAAATCCAGTTTGAGCTCGGTGTGGCCACCCAATGTGGCCGGTGCGAGACCTGCGCACGCAGCGTGGTGGACCAGTGCAATGCTGCCCACCCGGTTGCCGCACTCTGCGCGGACATGCCGGGACAGGCCATTCAGCTCGCCACCCAAATCACGGAAGGTCGAGCATGGCAACAATCACAACTCTCGGTGGCGGTCTGATTCTCGTACTGGGCTCGGCCTGGTGGGTATTTCGTCGATGACGGACATGGCCCGCCCGAATCCGCGCCTCGGTACTCCGCACAACCCCTGACCATGCACGCTCACTCCATTCCTGCACGCCCCAAAATCAGCCGCAACACGGCTGTCATCGGCGGCGTGCTGCTGTTTCATGCCCTGGCACTGTGGGGATTGCAAAGCGGCCTGATTCGGCGCGCTGTCGAAGTCATTGTTCCGGCAGAAATCCTGAGCGAGATCATCGAACCACCAGCGCCCAAGGCGCCGCCGCCCCCGACCCCGGTGCCCAAGGTGCCCCAGCCGAAAACGGTAGCCCCTCGCCCGACCCCGCTGCCACCCGCACCACAACCGGTGGCCATTGCGGACACCACGCCAGCACCCGCCGCACCCACCGGTGTCAGCACCCCGCAACCGCCGGCACCACCGGTGGCAGCTCCTGTGGCTGCCGCGCCGCCGGCCCCCCCCGCACCGCCGGCTCCGCCGAAAGTCGAGTTGCCGTCCAGCGATGCCGACTACCTGCAAAACCCCAAGCCCGCCTACCCGGCCATCAGCAAACGCCTGGGCGAACAAGGCAAGGTGGTGCTACGGGTGCTGATTGGTGCGGATGGGCAGCCTCAAAAGGCAGAGATCAAACAATCCAGCGGCTTTGACCGACTGGACCAAGCCGCTTTGACCACTGTGATGCGCTGGCGCTATGTGCCCGGCAAACGCGGTGGCATTCCCGAAACCATGTGGTTTCAGGTTCCCCTCAATTTCGTTCTCGAATAATTCACGGAGCACTTTTCAATGGAAACCGAATTCGGACTCGCCCACGTCTGGGCCCAAGGCGACCTGGTCACCAAGACCGTCGCGCTGCTGCTGCTGGGCATGTCGCTGGCCTCCTGGATCGTCATCATCCTGAAGGCGCTGGACATCATCAAGTACAAGAAGTTTGCCCGTGGGGCCGAAGACTTCTGGCACAACCCCGACCTCAGTGCCGGCCTCAGCAGCCTGGGCACCGACACCGACAACCCCTTCCGCCAGTTGGCTCTGGATGGGCGTGACGCCACAGCCCACCACAGCAACACCAAGGTGCACCTGCATGACAGCCTGGACGTCAGCGACTGGGTGACCCGCTGCCTTCGCAACGGCATTGACGAATTCACGGCACGCCTGCAGGGCGGCCTGGCGATCCTGGCCTCCGTGGGCTCCACCGCCCCCTTTGTGGGCCTCTTTGGCACCGTTTGGGGCATCTATCACGCGCTGCTGGGCATTGGCTCGGCGGGCCAGGCCACCATCGACAAAGTGGCCGGCCCGGTGGGTGAGGCGCTGATCATGACCGCCCTGGGCCTGGCCGTGGCCATCCCTGCCGTGCTGGGCTACAACGCACTGGTCCGAGGCAACAAGGCCATTCTCAACAAGCTCAACAGCTTTGCCCACGACCTGCACGCCTTCTTCGTGACGGGTGCCCGAGTCCACGGCGGCGGCAACACCAGCGTGGTGGCACTCAAGAAGGGGGTCTGACCATGGCCTTTGGACGTCAGGAAGACTCTGAAGAGGTGATGAGTGAAATCAACATGACGCCTCTGGTCGACGTCATGCTGGTGCTGCTGATCATCTTCATCATCACGATCCCGGTCATGAAGCACTCGGTGAACGTCGATCTGCCCCGTGCCAGCAACCAGCCCGAGGCGGCCAAGCCGGAGACCATTCGCCTGTCGGTCGCCGCCGATGGCAGCTACTTCTGGAATGAAAACCGGATCGAGGATGCCGCACTGGGCCCCATGCTGGCCCAGAACGCCGCCAAAGAGCCCCAGCCTGAACTGCACATCCGGGGTGATCGCGAGGTTCGCTATGAACGCGTGGCCCAGGCCATGGCCGCGGCTCAGCAGGCTGGGCTGAAGAAGATCGGCTTCATCACCGAGCCGAAAAACTGAATCCAAACAGCACACGTCGCTGAAAGGCGCACGCAACAGCTGCCCGCCGCAGTGCTGAACCCAAAGCAAAGCCGCTTCCCCTCAGGGGTTAGCGGCTTTTGCGTGTTGAAGCCCCCATATGAAGCCGCCTGACTCTGCGGCTGGGGACTGGAGGGCTTACAGACCGATGGCAGCGATGCCTGCCTTGGCAATCTGAACGTCTTCCGAAGACTTCACCCCGCTTACACCCACGGCACCGATGCAATGACCGTCCTTGAGGACGGGGACCCCGCCTTCCAGCAGGCCCTCGACCTTGGGCACGGTGAGGAAGGCATAGCGCCCGCCGTTGATGATGTCTTCGTAACCCTTGGTTTCACGGCGGCCCAGCGCGGCCGTGTGGGCCTTGGCGGGTGCAATGTGCGAGGAGATGGCCGGCGCGCCGTCAAGGCGTTGCAGCCAGAGCAGATGGCCACCATCGTCCACGATGGCAATGGTCACAGCCCATTTGTTCTTCAGGGCTTCTGCTTCAGCAGCGGCCGCAATGGCTTTGACATCGGCGAGTTCGAGAACGGACTTGGTTTGCATGAAAAAACCTTTGATGATGGTCGAAAAACAGCAAGGATAGCGGCACCTCGGCAAGCGCCAAGGCGTCCCGGATGAAAAACAATTTTCACTATTTGGGCAGCAAGCGACCCGCGCACAGGCAGGTCTTTAAGAATCGCCTCATCGTCCCCACATAGAATGCCTTAGAAGCCAAGTTCTGGCTGTTCCCCAAGGAGATTCATTCATGAACCAACCTTTCCAAAACATCGACCTGTCGGTGGGTTATGGCAGCGGCCTGTCGCAAGAGCAACGCCACCGTGTACTGCGCAACACCTACTGGCTGCTGGCCCTGAGCATGGTGCCCACGGTACTGGGCGCCTGGATTGGCGTCGCCACCAACCTGTCTGCCATGCTGTCAGGGGGCGTTGGCCTGGTGGTCTTCCTGGCTGGGGCCTTCGGCTTCATGTTTGCCATCGAGAAGACCAAACACTCGGCCGCTGGCGTGCCCGTGCTGCTGGGTTTCACCTTCTTCATGGGCCTGATGCTCTCGCGCATGATCGCCATGGTGCTGGGTTTCAAAAATGGCTCGGAACTGGTCATGACGGCCTTCGGCGGCACCGCCGGTGTGTTTTTCCTGATGGCCAGCTTGGCCACCGTGATCAAGCGTGACATCTCCGGTCTGGGCAAGTGGCTGTTCGTTGGCGTGCTGGTCTTGCTGGTGGGCAGCCTGGTGAATGCCTTCGTGGGCTCCTCGGCGGGCATGCTGGCCTTGTCTGTGGCGGCCATCGGCATCTTCAGCGCCTACATGCTGTACGACATCAAGCAGATCATCGACGGCGGCGAAACCAACTACATCTCGGCCACCCTGTCGCTGTACCTGGACCTCTACAACGTGTTCCAGAACCTGCTGGCGCTGCTGGGTATCTTTGGTGGCGAACGCGAGTGATCCTCATCCGGCGCTTGCGCGCAGGCGCCCACTGATCAAGGCCCTTCGGGGCCTTTTTTCATGGCAGCGACGCCGTTCGACACCCCACCTGAAGTCGCGGCAGAGGCATGGAGCACCGTATTTTTGAGAGGGCGATGCCTGGGCGTCGGTATGAAGGCTCAACTCGCCTCAGGCGGCGCCGATAATCCTTCAAGACACTCTTACCAGGCTTCACCATGTTTGCGCGCCGTCTGCTCTTCCTTGCCCCTGCCTTGTTGATGCTGGCGGGTTGTGACATTCCGGGCCTGGGCCCCGATCCGAAGGCCGTTCAGCGCGAGGCTGACGCCAAGGCCACCGGCGGCGCCTGCCGCTACGCCCAGCGTGGCATCGAAGACTGTTACACGCTGAACCCGAAGGCGCCCAAGTCAGCCGTGTTCGATGGCTGGAAAGAGATGGACCAGTACATGCGGGACAACAAGATCGAAGGGGCCCCGTCGGTCATTCCGATCCCGGCGGCGGCACCGCCCGAAGGCAGCGAAAGCAAAGCCGCTGCAGAGGCTGAAGAGCCCAAGCCCAAGAAGGGCAAGGGCAGCGACAAGCATTGAGCCGCCACGAACGGCGGCCCTGTGTTCAATCCCAGGCTGCAGTGCGCTCGAACACGGCCATGCTCTCAACGTGGGCCGTGTGCGGGAACATGTTGACGGCGCCTGCGGCCGTGCAGCGGTAGCCCCCTTGGTGCACCAGCAAACCGGCGTCACGGGCCAGGGTCGCCGGGTTGCAACTCACATACACGATGCGCTTGGGCGCGGTCCACCCCTGGGGCAGGCTGCCCGGCTGGGCCAGGTGCTGCTGATGCAGATCCGACAAGGCCTTGGCCAGCGCAAAGGCGCCCTCACGCGGTGGATCCACCAGCCAACGGTCGGCATAGCCATCGGCCACCAGCATCTCGGGCGTCATTTCAAACAGATTGCGGGCCACGAAGCCCGTGGGGCACAAAGGCGCCTCGGAGCGCGCCGCCTGATTGCCTGCGTAGTTTTCGCGCGAGCGTGCCACCAGGGCCTCGCTGCCTTCAATACCCAGCACCTCACGGGCCTGGGTGGCCAGGGGCAAGGTGAAATTGCCCAGGCCGCAAAACCAGTCGATCACACGCTCATCGCTTCGCACCTCCAGTAGCCGAAGCGCCCGGCTGACCAGCACTCGGTTGATGTGCGGATTCACCTGGGTGAAGTCGGTCGGTTTGAAGGGCATGACGATGCCAAACTCAGGCAGCGAGTACGACAGTTGAGGCCCACCAGCATCCAGCAGCCGCACCGTATCCGGCCCCTTGGGCTGCAGCCACCACTGAACGCCATGTTCAGCCGCGAAACTGCGCAGTCGCGCCACGTCGGCATCGCTCAAAGGCTCCAGATGGCGCAACACCAGTGCGGTGACTTCGTCCCCACAGGCCAGCTCGATCTGTGGGCAGGTGTCGCGGGCCTCCATGCTGGCCACCAAGGCCCGCAAGGGCAGCAGCATCGCATTCACGTGGGGTGGCAAAACGGGGCACTCGCTCATGTCAGCCACATAGCGGCTCTTGCGCTCATGGAAGCCCACCAGGACCGTGCCTTTTTTGATCACATGGCGTACCGACAGTCGGGCGCGGTAACGGTAGCCCCAGGCGGGGCCTTCAATGGGCCGCAACAGGGTTTCTGGCTTGACCTTGCCCAGGTGCCAAAGGTTGTCCTCCAACACCCGCTGTTTGACCGCCACCTGGGCCCCCACATGCAGATGCTGCATCTTGCAGCCCCCGCAGGCACCGGCATGCAGGCCGAAATGGCTGCAACCAGGACGCACACGCTGGGAAGATTCACGGTGGATGTCGGTCAGGGTGGCCTGCTCCCAATTGTTCTTCTTGCGATTGACCTGGGCGCTGACCAGCTCAAAGGGCAGCGCACCATCGACAAAGACGACCTTGCCATCGGGGCGACGGGCCACCCCTTGCGCTTCAAGGTCAAGAGATTCGATGGCCAGCCAGCCAGGCGGCAGGTCGGCGCTGGCGGAGGTGGGGTCAGAAGGCTGCAACCCGATGCTCGGGTCGTCGGTGAGGGTGGGCTCAGAAACGGTTGTCATCCCCCGATTGTCTCAGGCTGAGCGGGTTGCGGCGCTGCTGCCGCCCAGGGATCACAACAGAGCGTCGCGTGAGATGCCGTGCCTGGCCAGGTGGCGCTTGAGCTTGAACAAGGCCTCGTTCTGGATCTGACGCACTCGCTCGCGCGTCAACCCCAGCCGTTCGCTCAATACCTCCAGGGTTTCCGGTTCACGGTCATGCAGTCCAAACCGCCCGGTCAGCACCTCTTTCTCGCGGCTGGACAAACCGTCCACCCATCGATCCAGCAAACGCTCGACCTGGTGTTCCTGGGTCAGTCCACTGGGGTCTGCCGCCAACTCGTCCACCATGGTGTCGCCCAAGGTGTGCTCGTCGCCCGAGCGGTCCAGCGATGCATCCAGGGACCGGGGGGCCTCGGCCATGGCGAGGAGTTCGGTCACTTCCTGCACCTCACGCCCCAGAAAAGCGGCCACATCTTCAGCGCGCACCCCATCGGGGCGGCGTGCCACAAAACCTGGATCATTCTCAAGCGAACGCCTTGCACGCAGCACCTGCTGCAACTCGCGCACCACATGAACCGGCAGCCGCACCACCCGACCCTGGTTCATCACCGCTCGCTCAACCGACTGGCGAATCCACCAGGTAGCATAGGTTGAAAAGCGAAAACCCCGTTCGGGCTCGAACTTGTCGATGGCATGCATCAAGCCCAGATTGCCCTCTTCGATCAGGTCGGACATGGGCACGCCGCGAGAGGCGTAAGCTTTGGCGATGCTCACCACCAGCCGAAGGTTGTGCTCAATCATCGACTGCCGGGCTTCAAAGTCACCCGCGCGTGCCCGCGTGGCCACGGCCAGTTCTTCTTGTGGCGTGAACAAGGGTTTGCGCCGCACCTCACGCAGGTAGACGGCCAGCGAATCCCCGCCCTCGGCATCGGCAGGCAAAGGGGCTAGGGAGGCTGCCAAGCCCTCAACATCGGGTGCTACATCGGGTGCGGCTTCGGCACCAAGCAGTCCCTCATCGGCCGGCACCTCATCATGCGCATCGGACTCACCAGGAACAGGTTCATCGTTGCGCATGGTCATGATGGGCCGACCTTCTTGGCTAGCGGTTGGGCAGGTAGCGGGACGGATCCACCGGCTTGCCCTGCCGCCGAATCTCGAAATGAAGCTTGACCCGATCAGAGTCACTGTTGCCCATCTCGGCGATCTTCTGCCCCTTGCGCACCGCCTGGTCTTCCTTCACCAGCAGCAGCTGGTTGTGGGCGTAGGCCGTGAGGAAGGTGTTGTTGTGCTTGAGGATGATCAGGTTGCCATAACCCCGCAGCCCGGCGCCTGCATACACAACGCGCCCGTCGGCGGCCGCCACGACAGGATCGCCCGCCTTGCCGGCCAGATCCAGGCCCTTGTTCTTGGCCTCGTCAAAACCGGCCAACAAGGCACCGCCTGTGGGCCACATGAAACCGGGGTCATCTTCAGTGGGCGCAGCCGGCGCGGGGGTGGCAGAAGCAGGAGCTGGAGCCGCTGTCGCGGCTGCAGGCTTGGTCGATGAGCTTGTCGCGCCGTTCGAGGGGGTGACCGTCGGGCTGCCCACCGGCCGACTGACCGCACCGCTCTCGGCCACGGTTGCCGACGGCGGCACCACGCGCAAAACCTGCCCCACCTCGATCAGGTTGGGGTTGTCCAAACCATTCCAACGCACCAGATCGCGCCAGTTCTGGCCCGACTCCAGCCCGATGCGGATCAAAGTGTCACCGGGCTTGACGGTGTAATAGCCCGGCTTGCCCGCGTTCTCGGCACCTGGCAGCGGTTTGATGGGGGCAGCGCTGGGTGCCGGATCGGCAGCCACACTGACCGCTTGCGGGCCGCGCTCCTCGACGGGCGCCTGGCGTCCCGTCTTGGAGGCGCATCCTGCAAGCAGCAGGCCCAGCACCGCCACAGTCCACCAACCACTCCGCCCTTGCAAACCCCGCATATGAATGTCTTTCCTTCAAGCAATGCCCGATTTTAGAGGGACAAAGTGCACCGCCTCAAGAACGGTCTGCTGCAGGCCCTGGGCCGTCTTGTCAATCACCACCAAAGCTTGCTTGCCTGCCGACATCACCGTCGGGGCCACCAGGCGCCCGCCAACAGCCAATTGGTCGCACCAGGCCTGAGGCACGGCATCTCCACCCGCCGCAGCCACGATGCCGGCATAGGGGGCTCCCTTGGCAAACCCTTCCATCCCATCACCCAGCAACAGATGCAGATTGCTCAGGCGCATGGGACGCAGGTTCTCACGGGCTTTTTCGTGCAACCCGCGCAGGCGTTCGATGGAATACACCTCGCGCGCCAGCAGGCTCAGCACCGCGGCTTGGTAGCCACAGCCCGTGCCCACCTCGAGCACCCGACCCAGACCGCCCTGCGCCACGATGGGTGCCTGCAGCAACAGATCCAGCATGCGGGCCACTACGCTCGGCTTGGAGATGGTCTGCCCCAGGCCGATCGGCAGGCTGGTGTCTTCGTACGATTGATTGACCAGCGCACTGTCGACAAACGCATGGCGCTCCACCTGCCCCATGGCGGCCAGCACGCTGGCGGATTGGATGCCCTGCGCCGCCAGCTTCTGCACCATGCGCTGGCGCACCGCATGAGAGTCCATGCCCAGCCCAGCAGGCACGGACCAGGGACCCGCCCGCTCAGGCGCGCGAGCCGCACGGGCCGGAGCCGACGCGGGCACACCCGAGGGTCGCGGAGCGGCCACCGCCTGATCCAGCCGCGCCGGGAAGCCTGGGCGGCGGTTCACGAGCGCGCTCCTGGTGGATGTTGCAGCCTGGCCGCCGTCTGGGACCAATAGCCCAGCAAGTCGTGGTCCGTCAGATCCACTTTCAATGGCGTCAGTGCAACGTGGCCCTGGGCCGTCGCATGGAAATCGGTCCCCTCGGAATCATCCTTGGCGGGGCCCGCGCCACCAATCCAGTACATGGTCTCACCGCGGGGGCTTTCCTGGGTGATCACACGCTCGGCCGCATGACGGCGCCCCAGGCGGCATACCCGCACCGGTTTGAACTGCTCATAAGGCAGGTTGGGCATGTTGACGTTCAACAGCCAGGGCTGCGCGCCGATCATCGACTGCGCCTGAATCTGCTCAACGATCTCGCGGGCCTTGCGAGCGGCGGCATCGAGCTCAGCCCAGCCCTTTTCCACCTGGGAAAAGGCAATCGCCGGAATGCCGAAAAGGTAGCCCTCCATCGCCGCCCCCACGGTGCCCGAATAAATCGTGTCGTCCCCCATGTTGGCGCCGTTGTTGATGCCCGAGACCACCAGATCGGGCCGATAGCCCAGAAGACCGGTCAGCGCAATGTGCACACAATCAGCCGGCGTGCCGCTCACAAAGCGAAAGCCGTTGGATGCCCGGTGCACATACAGCGGCGAATGCAGGGTCAGCGCATTGGATTTGGCACTGTTGTTCTGCTCTGGCGCCACCACCTCGACATCGGCGATGGTTTTCAGGGCTTCGTACAAGGCCACGATGCCAGGCGCCTGGTAGCCGTCGTCGTTGGAGAGGAGGATTTTCATGGTCTGATGAATGGACAGCGGATTGTAGGGTGCCCCTTGCGCCCGAGCACCCCCAGCGGGAAAGCCGTCGCTACAGCGACACACCCGTGCCAGACAGCCCACCTATGATTTCCGGCTGAATTTCAGGAGACATTCGAATGCATGCTTGGCTTTGCGAGAACCCCGTGGGCGTGGACGCCCTCAGCTGGAAGGAACTGCCCACCCCTAGCCCCAAGGCGGGTGAGGTGCTGATCGAGATCAAGGCCGCCAGCCTGAACTTCCCGGATCTGCTGATCGTGCAGAACAAGTACCAGATGAAGCCCCCCCCCTGCCCTTCGTGCCGGGCTCGGAATATGCCGGCGTGGTTGCTGCAGTGGGCGAGGGCGTCAAGCACCTGAAGGTGGGTGACAGCGTTGCCTGCCTGTCGGGCACCGGGGGCTTCGGCACCCACACCCTGGCCCCTGCCGCCCTGTGCATGCCATTGCCGGCCGGCTTCCCCCATGTTGACGCGGCCGCCTTCATCATGATCTATGCCACCTCCTGGCATGCCCTGATCGACAGAGCCCAACTCAAGGCTGGCGAAACCGTGCTGGTGCTGGGGGCCGCCGGCGGGGTCGGCACGGCGGCCATCCAGATCGCCAAGGCAGCGGGTGCCAAGGTGATTGCTGCGGCGTCCACCGATGAGAAATGTGCACTGTGCAAGCAGATCGGCGCCGATGAAACCATCAATTACAGCGTCGACAGCGTCCCAAACGCCTTCCGTGAAAAGATCAAGGCCTTGACAGGTGGCAAAGGCCCAGACGTGATCTACGACCCCGTGGGGGGTGACTTTGCCGAGCCCGCCTTCCGCTCCATTGCCTGGCGAGGCCGCTACCTGGTGGTGGGGTTTGCCTCCGGCCCGATCCCCAACCTGCCGCTGAACCTGCCCCTGCTCAAGGGCGCCTCCTTGGTGGGCGTGTTCTGGGGCGACTTTGCCCGCCGGGAGCCTCAGGCCAACGCCGCCATGATGGGTGAACTGGCCCAATGGTATGCCCAAGGCAAGGTCAAGCCCGTGATCGATCGCACCATGCCGATGTCCGAACTGAAGGCGACCTACGCGCACATGGGCTCGCGCGGCGTGATGGGCAAACTGGTGATGACCAACCCCTGAAAGCAGCAAGGCCCCATCGCAGGGGCCTTTGGAGCTTGATCGATGGGCCGGCACCATTCGGCAGCCGGCTCAGTCCGCCTCAGAAAGAAACTTGGCAGCCAGAACCTCAGGCCGCAAGGGCCTGGCAAAGTGGTAGCCCTGGGCGTAGGTGCATTTGAGGGTCTTGAGGCGCTGCGCAATCGCGTCGGTTTCAACGCCCTCAGCCAGCACGGCAAGCCCCAGGCTGATGGCCAGCGAGATGATGCCGCGCACGATGGCAGCGTCTTCCGGGTCGTCGATCAGGTCGCGCACAAACGATTGATCGATCTTGATCTTGTAGAACTTGAAGCGTCGCAGGTAGGCGAAGCTGGAATAGCCCGTCCCGAAGTCGTCAATCGACAACTTCACCCCCAGCGCCTTGAGTTGACGCAACGTGCTCATCACAGCCTCGCCATCGTGCAGCAGCACGCTCTCTGTCAGCTCCAGTTCAAGACGAGCCGGGTTGATGCCAGAGGCGACCAAGGCCTCTTCGACCTGGGTCAGCACAGCCCCGTGCTGGAACTGTCGGGCAGACAGGTTCACAGCCATCAGCAATTCTGTGTGGCCGGCCTCGTGCCAAGCCTTCAGCTGTTGCGTGCTCTCACGCAGCACCCAACGCCCCAATGACTGAATGAGGCCGGAATCTTCGGCAAGGGGAATGAACACGCCCGGCGGAATCGAGCCACGCTCGAGGTCATCCCAGCGGCACAGAGCCTCCACCCCCACCATGCGACCCGACGACAGCTAAATCAGCGGCTGATACTCCAGCCTCAAGGCTTCTTGCTCGATCGCTGCACGCAAGGCAGCCTCCAGTTGCAGGCGCTCCAATGCCGCATCATTCATGCTGGCCGTGGCGAATTGATACGCGGCTCGCCCACCCCGCTTGGCCGCATACATGGCCGCATCAGCCCGGCCAAACAAGGTGTCAAAGCGGTCCCCATCGGAGGGGAACATGGCCACTCCGACCGACAGTGACACGTTCACAGGCAAGCCATCAAACGTCACGGGTTGTGCCACCGCTTCCATCATGGAACCGGCCAGATGGGCCGCATCGGTGGTGGTCTTGATGCCAGCCTGCATCAACAGGAACTCATCGCCACTCAAACGCCCCACCACAGATTGAGCACCGCCGAAATGCTGGAGCCGTTGACCGATTTCGCGCAACAGAAAATCGCCGGCCGCGTGTCCCAACGAGTCATTGAGGGTTTTGAAATTGTCGATGTCCACCACCAGCAGGACCACACCATCGCCGTCGATGCGGGCCCGATCCAGGGCCACCTCGGCCCGCATGGCCACCTGGGTGCGATTGGGCAGACCAGTGACCACGTCGCGAGTGGACAGAAAAGCAATCTTCTCTTCGGCTGCCTTGCGTGAACTCAAATCAGAGATGGCTGCCACATAGTGTGTCAACTCGCCACTGGCTCGGTGACGTAACGCCGACAGGATCAACCATTGTGGATAGACCTCACCCGTCTTGCGCCGCCCCCAGACCTCACCACTCCAGCGACCATGCTCATGCACCGCAGCCCAGATCGATGCCTGGAATGCCTCGTCATGCTGCCCATCGGCCAGCAATTTGTAGACGCGCCCCACCGTCTCATCGGCAGAAAATCCCGAGATATCACAATAAGCCTGGTTGACCATCATGACCTGGCGATCGGCATCGCAAATCACAATGCCGTCACTGCCCTGATCCAGCACACGACCTGCCAACTCCAGCTTCGTGGCCGCGGTTCTCTGCTCCGTGACATCGCGGCGAATCACCAACATGTGCAAACGACTGCCGTCCCGGGCAAAACTCGGGACTCGCACAACATCGAACGATCGCGGCATGCCCTGGGCATCGTCACCCACCTCCTGCAGGTGGGAGGCGCGGCCGGTCTGCCAGGTGGCCTCTTCATTGAGCGCGCTCAAACGCAAGGCAGCAGCCATCGGAGAGCCACGATCCGCCAACTCGAGGTTGTTGTGCCCGATGGCCTGCGCCTCCGTCAGGCCCACCACCGCCAACGCCGACGGGTTGGCCATCAGCCAAGTGCCCCGGCCATCCTTCAAATAGACCATGTCGGGCAAGTGCCTAAAAAGCGAGCGCAACAGACGATCACGCCCACGCAAAGCCTGTTCGGTCAACGCGCGCCGGCTGACATCAACGCCGACCAACCAGAAAACCCTGGAAACACCCTGCGTCTGCAACATGGGAAGAAGAGACCATGCCAAACGAAGCTTTTGCCCATCCCGACAGGTCAGGGTCCACTCCAGCTCAACGCCAGCCGCCCCCAGTTGCTGCAACTCGGACAACTTGCGCGTTCGGTAATCCTGATCAGGGCACAACAGCGTCAAACCCAGCGGATTGCCCACCAGGTCCAAAGACTCGTATCCCAACATGTTTTCAGCCTGCTGATTCCAGAACAGCAGACGAGGTTCACGCCCCATTTCGAGCGCCAAGACGGCGTGCGGCCAGTCCCTCAACAAGGTCAGATGACCCGTGTCAGGCGTCGGAAACATCGACTCCATCGGCATCGGGGCAGTGGCGTCCGGTACGTCAAATTCCAAAAAATCGGGCTGGGTCTCCTCACCTTCCAGGCCGTCGGACAGGGCTCGCAGAGGCTGTGGAATAGTCGCCTCGCCAAAATCAGGCCAAACGTCTGAAATGGGCAAATCCGTGCTGGCTTGGGAGGAAGGTGGTGGAGAGCGCATATCTAGGCGTAATGTAATTTACGCATCATATTGCTACAACCACACCACAAACACAGGCAGCTTTGGCGCTGACCGACTCGAGCGCCTACCAAGCAGCCGAACTACCAAACTACCCATAGACATGCACAGGAACTGTGGCATCGGCCTCAGGAGCCCCACTACCACTTGTTCTGTGATGACCTCGCCCCCATCAAGAACCTAAGGATTCCAGAACCTGGCTCGGCAAGAGGTGCAGACAACAATAAAAAAAGCCCGCCATGTGAACCATGACGGGCTTTTCAGGATCTGCTTGGGGTGGCTGATGGGACTCGAACCCACGACAACCAGAATCACAATCTGGGACTCTACCAACTGAGCTACAGCCACCGCAGACAAAAATTATAACCCGGATTTCATGCTCAACCGCCCGAATTTGAATTTTCTTCTGTCAGTTGCGGTGTGGGCTTCGCCGTCTTGAGTTGCACCTTGTACTTGTCAGCCAGGAATTCGTAATAGGCACGGGCTTCTGCAGAGGCCCACCACTGGGCGTACTGGGCACGCTCCTGTGTCTTGCGAGCCTCTTCAACACCCACTCGGGGCACCACCTTGGCCACCCGAACCACAGCATACCCTTGCGGGCCAAGGTCCACCCCGACCCAGGCCGGCAACGCTGACCCGCGCTGGCGCAGGGCCGCATCGACCACCGCAGGGGCTTGCTTGGCGGGCTCGTCACGCGATACGGTGACCGTTGCCCCCAGGTTGGTCGCGCTGGCCGGATTGGCCTTCCAGGCGGCCAGTTTGTCTTCACCGTCCTTGCGGGCCAAGGCCTGAGCACGCTCGGCAACCACCAATTCGCGTACCTTGGCCTTGACTTCATCCAGGGCCTGGATTCGAGCGGGCACATAGTCCACAATGCGAGCCGACACCATCTGGCTTGGGCCAACCTCGATGGCCTCCGTGTTGCGCTTCTTGCTCACAGAATCCGGAGCAAACAAGGCTGCCAGCACTTTCGGGTTGCTGAGCACGGGCGGCAGACCGGGGCTGGGCGCGCGGGTCACATCCTTGGCCGTACGCAAAGTCAGCTTCAAACGGTCAGCCACAGGCTTGAGGCTGTCAGATTGCTCATAGACCGTGTTGGTGAAAGTCTCTGCCACCTCAGCAAACTTGCGTTGTGCCTGCTGCTGCTTGAGTTCAGCCTCCATCTCGGGGCGCATGGCCTCGAAGCTCTTTTGCTGAGGCACCTTGATGTCAGTCAGTTTGATGATGTGAAAGCCGAAGTCCGACTGGACCACATCGCTGATGTCACCCTTGGCCATGGCAAACACAGCGTCCTCGAAAGGCTTGACCATGGCGCCCCGGGCAAAGAAGTCCAGATCGCCACCCTTGGGCGCAGAACCAGGATCCTGCGAATTCTTACGCGCAACGTCCGCAAAACTGGCCGGCGCCTTGCGCACCTCCGCCAGCAGGGCTTCCGCCTTGGCCTTGGCCTTCTCGCGATCCTCAGCCGAGGCATCTTTGGGCGAGGTGATCAGAATATGGCTGGCGCGACGCTCTTCTTTCGAGGCCAGGCGCGCAGCGTTCTGTTCATAGTAGGTCTTGAGATCGGCCTCATTGAGAGCAATGCCCGCCTTGACGCTGTCGAGATCAAGAACGGCATACTCCACGGTAGCACGCTCCGGCATCTGGAATCGCGCGGTGTGCGCTTTGTAGTAGGCCTCGATGTCCGCATCGCTGGGCGACACGCGCGCCACGAAATCAGCAGGGCGGAAAGTGGCCACCTGGATCTCGCGATGCTCAAAAAAGGCATTCAGCGCCACGTCGGCCTGCCCTGCCGGAGCCAGCACGCTGCCACTGATGCCACCCAACACCTGACGGCTCGCCAAGTCGGCACGCACACTGGCCTCGTACATTTCGGGCGTCATGCCTTGCGAGCCCAACAACTGGCGGTAACGATCAACGTCAAGCGTGCCGTCTTCGCGACGCAGTGACGCAATCGTGGGGTTGTCCTGCAACGAGCGGGCGAGCTTCTGATCACTGATGGCCAGATGCTGACTGCTGGCCGCAGCGGCCAATACCTTCTCGCGAACCAGCCGTTCCAGCGTCACGTAGCGGGCTTCGGGGGACTCGAAACGCTTGATATCCACATTCGGCATCTGCACACGCAGACGCTCGACTTCGTTCTTGTGCGCGGCGTCCCACTCGCCCTGGGTGATGGCCTGGCCATCGACCTTGGCCACCGTCGTGCCCTTTTCCATGGCCCGGTTGTAGCCATCAATGCCGAACAGAACGAAGGATGGAATGATCAGCAAGAACAGCACGATCATGACGATCTTCGAGTGCTTGCGGATGGACTCAAACATGGCAATCTTTCAAGGGCAAAAAAGAAAAGGCGAACAATGTGTTCGCCTTCGCATCGGTGGTGGTGGGTGCTGACGGGCTCGAACCGCCGACCCGCGCCTTGTAAGGGCGCTGCTCTACCAACTGAGCTAAGCACCCCACCTGAACTGGATCTCAGTTCAAGGCATCTTTCAATGCCTTGCCTGGACGAAACTTGGGAACTTTAGCAGCCTTGATCTTGATTGTATCGCCAGTGCGCGGGTTACGACCGGTACGAGCGGCACGCTTGCCCACGGCGAAAGTGCCGAAACCCACCAGAGAAACGGTACCGCCCTTTTTCAGGGTCTTCTTCACGGCCTCAATCGTCGACTCCAGGGCGCGCGCAGCGGCAGCCTTGGAAATGTCGGCGTTGTTGGCAATGTGCTCAATCAGTTCAGTCTTATTCACAAGGAGCCCCTCGTACAGAAATGGTGTTGATCAGGTTGTCTCATCAAAAATCTTGCCTCCCCTCAGCTGGGCCATCCTGGGATGGTTGTGTCCGCTGGGCGGGAGGCGCATTCGCAGCTTCAACTGCTGAAAGGATTAAAGCGATGGACCTTCAAGGTGTCAATACAACAAGCTGTTTCGCAACAGCAAGGACGCGGATTCTAGACCCTTTTCGGGGCCTGTTTGGCGCTCGCAGCGGTGTTTTTGCGACACCGCTGCGCGGGCTCAGGCAGGCAGTGTGAAATAGGTCCGGCACCGGCCCCTGGAATGGGGCCTTGACTCAGAGAACCTCGGCAATGGCACGCCCCACATCCGTCGTGCTGGCCGTGCCACCGATGTCGCGGGTGCGCGGCGCACCGCTTTTCGGATCGAGCACCTTCTCGATGGCTGCGAGCACGGCATCGTGGGCTTCCTTGTACCCGAGGAACTCCAGCATCATGGCCCCGCACCAGATCTGACCGATCGGGTTGGCGATGTTCTGGCCCGCGATGTCGGGCGCCGATCCGTGCACAGGCTCGAACAAGGAGGGGAAGCGCCGGTCCGGGTTGAGGTTGGCGCTGGGCGCGATGCCGATGGTACCGGTGCAGGCAGGCCCCAAATCACTGAGGATGTCGCCGAACAGGTTGCTGGCCACCACCACATCAAAGAAGTCCGGGCGCTGCACGAAGTGCGCCGTGAGGATGTCGATGTGGAACTTGTCCACGTTGATGCCTGGGTAGGCCTTGGCCATCTCGGCCACACGCTCATCCCAGTAAGGCATGGTGATGGCGATGCCGTTCGACTTGGTGGCGCTGGTGAGGTGCTTCTTGGGACGCGACTGCGCCAGCTCAAAGGCGAACTTCAGCACCCGGTCCACGCCGATGCGGGACATCACGGTCTCCTGCATCACGATCTCACGCTCGGTGCCGGGGAACATGCGCCCACCGATGCTGGAGTACTCGCCCTCGGTGTTCTCACGCACGATGTACATGTCGATCTCGCCGGGCTGACGTGGTGATCCATCACGGCGCACCACCGGCGCGATGATGCCCGGCATCAGGCGTGCCGGGCGCAGGTTCACGTACTGATCAAACTCACGCCGAAACAGCAACAGCGAGCCCCACAGCGACACATGGTCGGCAATCTTGTCAGGCCAGCCCACGGCGCCGAAGTAGATCGCATCGTGCCCACCGATCTGGTCTTTCCAGTCGTCGGGCAGCATCTTGCCGTGCCGCTCGCAGTAATCCCAGCTCGAAAAATCGAAGTGGTCAAAGTGCAGGTCGATGCCGAATTTGCGGGCCGCAGCGTCCATCACGCGCACACCCTCGGGCATGACCTCTTTACCGATCCCATCGCCGGCGATGACTGCAATGCGTTTCTTGCTCATGGTTCAACTCCTGAAAAAATCAAATGCTTCCTGCAGCAGCAGGGTCGGTGCCTCTTCGGCAATGTAGTGGCCGCAGGGCAAGGCTCGGCCACTGAGCTGCGAGGCGCGCTCGCGCCACAGATCGAGTACTGCAAAGCTGGCTGCCACCGCGCCATGCTCACCCCACAACACACGCAGCGGCATGCTCAGCCCATGGCCGCGTGCGGCATCCAGCCGGTCATGCTCCAGGTCAAGGGTGGCGCTGGCCCGGTAGTCCTCGCAGATCGACTCGGCGGTGCCTGGCAATGCCGCACAACGTTCGTACTCGGCCAGTGCCGCCGGATCGAATGCCGCCAAACCCGCATGCCGCTTGCCCATCACGCCACGCACATAGCCCACCGGATCGCTGGCAATCAGTGTCTCGGGCAAGGGGCTGGGCTGAATCAGGAAGAACCAATGCCAGTAAGCGCGAGCGAAGGCTTCCGTGGTGCCCTCGTACATCGCCAGGGTGGGGGCGATGTCGAGCAGCATCATGCGCTCCACCGCCTCGGCGTGGTCCAGCGCCAGCCTGTGCGCCACCCGGGCACCCCGGTCGTGGGCCAGCACCTGGAAGCGCTCAAAGCCGTGGTGCCGCATCACGGCCAGGGCGTCGCGTGCCATCTCGCGCTTGCTGTGGGCCCCATGGCCCGCCGTCGCGCCAGGGCGCCCCGAATCCCCATAGCCGCGCAAATCCATCATCACCACCGTGAAGCGGGTGGCCAACTCATCGGCCACCCGGTGCCACATCACATGGGTCTGCGGATGCCCATGCAAAAGCAGCAGCGCCGGCCCCTGACCGCCACGCCAGGTGCGCAACTCAAGGCCCTCGCGCAGCACCGTTTCGGTGGAGAAATTGTCAAACATCTGTCTCGTTGCCTTCTTGGTTGGCCCCAACTCTATCGCGGCTCAAGGCAATAATCCGGCAAGCAATCATTTCCAAAGAGGAAAGAATGGATCGATCAGACCTGGAGCTGGTACTGGCCATACGACAGCATGGCAGCCTGTCATCGGCAGCACGGGCCCTGCATGTCACCCCACCGGTGATCACCAAGCGTCTGGCGGCCCTTGAGGGCCTGCTCCGGGTGCAACTGTTTCAGCGCACCACGCGCAAAGTCAGCCCCACAGCCGATGGCGACGCCTTGTGCGAGCACGCACAAGCCTTGCTGCAGGGCTTTCAACAAGCCGAGGCCGAATTGCGCGAGCGCCAGTCCGAGCCCACCGGCCTGATCCGCCTGGCCGCCACCTTCGGCTTTGGGCGCCTCTGGGTGGGCCCGGCAGTGGCAGAGTTTCAGCAGCGCTACCCCCGGCTGCAGATTCAACTGCATCTGGTCGAGCAACTGCCTGACTTGACGGTGGAGGGTTACGACGGCGCCATCTGGCTGTGGAACGTGCCCGGGCAGCGGGCCGGCGAGTGGATATCGAAGCGGCTGGCACGCAATCAGCGTGTGCTGGTGGCCTCACCGGCCTACCTCAAAGCCCACGGCGAGCCGGCCAGCGCCGACGACCTGGCCCTGCACCAATGCCTGGTGGTGCGTGAAAACGGTGGCGACCCGGCACAGCGCTTTGACCACTGGACGCTGCAATTCAGCCAGGGGCGCCGCAAGGCCCTGCACCGCGTCACCGTGAAAGGCGCGCTGAGCAGCAATTCAGGCGAGTTGGTGCGCGACTGGTGCCTGGCAGGCCAGGGCATCATGCTGCGCAGCCTTTGGGACATCGCGGCCGCCCTGCAAAGCGGCGAACTGGTGCGTGTGCTGCCGGATCACGCCATGGCCGATGCAGACATCCACTGGCTGGCCCCCTGGCAGGCCCGCACCCCCAAGCGCGTGCGTCTGCTGGTCGACTTTCTGCACAACCGCTTCCAGGGCGAGCCCTGGAAGATCGGCCCTGCCCTCAAGCCCGGCGTGGTGCTCGCACCACCAGGCTGACCCCCACGGCCGTCAAGGCCGTGCCCGCCAGCGTCAGACCGGTGATGGGCTCTCCAAAAAGCAACCAGGCCAGGGCCGCAGTGCACGGTGGCACCAGGTACAACAGGCTGGTGACACTGGTGGCCGCCCCGCGTTGGATCAACAGGTAGAGCAAGGAGCTGGCCCCCAAGGACAAGGCCAGCACGGACCAGGCCACGGCGCCGATCAACTCGGGCGTCCAGGCGATGGCCTCGGGCTCCAGCCAGGCCAGGGGCAGGCTGACCAGCAGGGCCGCCCCCAATTGCACGGCGCTGGCGCTGCGCACATCGCAAGGGGTCACGTGCCGCTTCTGGTAAAGGGTGCCGATCGTGATGCTGAACAAGGCCATCACAGCCAAGGACAAAGCCTGCCACGAGGCCTCCCCCCCCTGCCCCATCTTCGCGCTGACCACCAGCACCAGGCCACCAAAGCCCAGCAAGAGGCCCAACCACTGCCAGCGGCTCACCCGGCTGCCATGCCAGGACATCCAGGCCGCGGTCAGCACAGGTTGCAAGCCCACGATCAACGACGACAAGCCCGAGCCCATGCCGGCCTTCACGGCCGCCCACACACCGCCCAAGTAACCGGCGTGCATCAGCACCCCGGTGACCGCCAGATGCCCCCACTGGGCGCGGCTGCGCGGCAACGGCACACCGGCCACAGCCACCCACGCACCAAAGCACAACACCGACAAGGCGTAGCGCACACACAAAAAGGAAAGCGGTGGGGCATGGGGCATGCCATAGCGGGCCACGATGAAACCTGTGCTCCAGATCAGCACAAACACTGCCGGCATGGCCGCGAGCCAGCGGCCATGCGCCTGGTCAGCCCCACTCATTTGACGCGGGCCCGGATCTCGGGAAGCGCTTTTTGCAGGTAGTACACCATCGACCACACGGTCAGCACTGCAGCAGCCCAGATGAGCCAGGTGCCACAGACGCCGGTGTCCACGCCCAGCAAGGGCCCGTCATATAGCAAGAACGGAATGGCCACCATCTGCACGGTGGTCTTGAGCTTGCCGATCATGTGCACCGCCACGCTCTTGGAGGCCCCGATCTGGGCCATCCACTCGCGCAGGGCCGAGATGGCGATCTCGCGCCCGATGATGATCAAGGCCACAAAGACATCGGCACGCCCCAGGTGCACGAGCACCAGCAAAGAGGCGCACACCAGAAACTTGTCGGCCACCGGATCGAGAAACGCGCCGAACGACGAGGTCTGGTTGAGCTTGCGCGCCAGAAACCCGTCCAGCCAATCGGTGGCCGCAAAGACCACGAACATCACGGTGGCGATCAGGTTGCGCGTGGCGGGGTCCAGGGGCGCGTAGAACACCCCCACGATCAAGGGAATCGCGACAATGCGCGTCCAGGTCATGATGGTGGGGATTGTGAAGAACATGGGCACGATTGTGTCACGGCTTGCGCCCCGCCTTGGGGCTTGATTGCAGCTTGAATGCGCCCCGGGTGGGCCAAGCGTGGCTTGCGCCCCACTTCAGACACCTGCAACAGGCCGGCGCGCCCACTTTCGGTGCCCCAGCGCAAGCTCAGCGCAAGGCCCGGTAGATCTCTTCGGCCAGGTCGCGCGAGATGCCCTCGACCGTGCACAGGTCCTCCACGCTGGCCGCTGCCACCCCCCGCACGCCGCCAAAACGCTGCAACAGACGGGCGCGCTTCTTGGGGCCAACCCCCGCGATGTCTTCCAGGCGGCTGGCGCCCACCCGCACCTTGGCGCGCTGGGCACGCATGCCGGTGATGGCAAAGCGGTGCGCCTCATCCCGGATCTGGGCCACCAGCATCAGGGCTGCGGAATCACGCCCCAGGTAGATCTTGTCGCGACCGTCTGCAAACACCAGCTCCTCCAGGCCCACCTTGCGCCCCTCGCCCTTTTCCACCCCCACGATGACGGACAGATTCAGGCCCAGGGATTCAAACACCTCGCGCGCCATCGACACCTGGCCCTTGCCACCGTCCACCAGCACCAGGTCCGGCAGCCGCGCCTGGCCCGGCGCGGGGGCGGCACCGCCCGCCTCGCGCAAGGCCTCGGCCACCTTGGCGTAGCGGCGCGTCAAGACCTGGCGCATGGCTGCGTAATCGTCCCCCCCCGTGATGCCCTCGATGTTGAAGCGCCGGTATTCGCTGTTCTGCATCTTGTGGTGCTGGAACACCACGCAAGAGGCCTGGGTCGCCTCGCCGGCCGTGTGCGAGATGTCAAAGCACTCGATGCGAAACGCATCCAGGTCTTCGGCCTCCAGATCCAGCGCCTCCACCAGCGCCCGGGTGCGGGCCTGCTGCGAGCCCTCTTCCGACAACAAGCGGGCCAGTTGCAGATCGGCATTGGTCTGTGCCATCTCCAGCCAGATGCGGCGTTGCTCACGCGGGTTGTGCACGGCGGCGATCCGCACACCGGTCTGCTCCGACAAGGTGGCCAGCAGCCGTTTGTTGACCGGCACGCTGGTCACCAGCAGCGGAGGCACCGGCACCCCGGGGTAATGCTGGGCAATGAAGGCCTCCAGCACCCGCACCTCCACCGGCACATCCACCGGCACATCCACCGGTGCCTGGGGTACGGCTTCGGCAGGGGCGTCGGTGTCGGCAGGCGCCTCCGCATCGTCCAGCAGACCGAGGTTGACCGCATCCTCGACATGCACCGGAAAATACGGCCGGTCGCCCAGGTGTCGCCCACCCCGCACCATGGCCAGGTTGACGCAGGCCCGCCCGCCCTGCACGCGCACGGCCAGGATATCGGCGTCCTGGTCCGAGCCGGTGTCCACCGCTTGCTGGTGCAAGACCCGCGACAAGGCGCTCATCTGGTTGCGGATCTCGGCCGCCTGCTCGAACTCCAGCCGCTCGGCATGCGCCATCATGCGCGACTCCATCTCGGCCATCACCGCCTGGGCTTCGCCCCGCAGGAAACGCTCGGCGTCGGCCACATCACGGGCGTATTCTTCAGCCGACACCAGGTCCACACACGGGCCCGAACAACGCTTGATCTGGTAGAGCAGGCAAGGCCGGCTGCGGTTGTTGAATACGGTGTCCTCGCAGGTGCGCAGTCGAAACACCTTTTGCAGCAGCTGGATGGTTTCCTTCACCGCCCAGGCACTGGGGTAAGGGCCGAAGTACCGGTGCTTTTTTTCAACAGCCCCGCGGTAATAGGCCATGCGCGGGTAGGCATGGCTGGCCAGTTTGAGGTAGGGGTAGCTCTTGTCGTCCCGGAACAGGATGTTGTACTTGGGGTTCTGCGTCTTGATGAGGTTGTTTTCCAGCAGCAGCGCCTCGGCCTCGGAGCGCACCACCGTGGTCTCCATGCGCACGATCTTGCTGACCATGTGACCGATGCGTGTGCCCCCATGGTCTTTCTGGAAATAACTTGAGACCCGGCGTTTCAGGTTGAGGGCCTTGCCCACGTAGAGCAAGCCCCCATCAGCATCGAAATACCGGTAGACACCCGGCAGGGCGGGCAAGGCGGCCACTTCGGACAGCAGCTGTTCGGAATGCACATCAGACATGGGGTCGTATTGTGGCGCCACCCGGCCCACGAGCGGCGACAATGCGCCCCATCCTTCAACCCCGCGCGCAGCCTGACCTGCGCTCTCCAGCATGCTTTGGGACATTTTCTGCACCGTCATCGACAACCATGGCGACCTGGGCGTCTGCTGGCGCCTGTCGGCCGAACTGGCACGCCGCGGCGAACAGGTGCGGCTGTGGGTCGACGACGCCAGCGCCCTGGCCTGGATGGCACCACAAGGGCAGGCCGGGGTCACCGTTCTGCCCTGGCTCAGCCCCTTGCCCGCCGACAGGCTCGCCTCGCTGGCGCCGGCCGATGTGCTGGTCGAGGCCTTTGGCTGCGAGATCGATGCAGGCCTGCTGGCCCGGCACCGGGCCCTGCGACCTGAGCAGCCTCGGGTGTGGATCAACCTCGAGTACCTGTCGGCCGAGGCCTGGGTGGAACGCTGCCACGCCCTGCCCTCGCCGGTGATGAACGGCCCAGCGGCCGGCTGGACCAAATGGTTCTTCTACCCCGGCTTCACGCCCGCCACCGGGGGGCTGATGCGCGAGCCCGGCGTGGCTGACGAGCCCACACCCGAATGGCGGCTGGACCAACGCCAGCGCCTGGGCGCTCAGGCACAGCATTGCCTGGTCTCACTGTTCTGCTACGAGCCCCCTGCCCTGCCCGCCCTGCTGGCGCGCTGGCAGACCGAAGGCCAGGCCGGACAGCCCGTGCACCTGCTGGTCATGCCTGGCCGCCCTGCAGCGGCCGTGAGGGCCGTGCAAGCCGAGCCTCCCGCTTTCGCTGAAGGCACCGATTGGCTGCGCCTGGCCTGGCCCGAAGCGGTGCCCCAAGCCGAGTTCGACCGCACTTTGCGCGCCTGCGACCTGAATTTCGTGCGCGGTGAAGACTCGGTGGTGCGCGCGCTGTGGGCCGGGCGGGCCCTGGTGTGGCACATCTACCCGCAAGACGATGAGGCCCACCGAGACAAGCTCGGCGCCTTTCTCGACTGGCTCGACGCGCCGCCCTCGCTGAGGCAGTTCCACGAGGTCTGGAACGGGCTGAGCGCCGCACCGCTGCCGCCGATCGACCTGCCCGAATGGCAAGCCTGCGTGCAGGCAGCACGCGCCAAACTGCTGGCCCAAAGCGATCTGGTCACACAGCTTCTTCGTTTTTGCACAGAAAAACGATAAAATCCTGGGTTTTGCGCAGCACGGGCGTTTCAGCTCAAAGCCTGCTGGTGCGCAGTTCCCCGGACAGCGCCGCATCGTCTCTGCTGTATCTACTGGAAACAGTGGAAAACAGCGAAGAATGACGGCAGCGCGCCAGGAAACCCCGATTCAAGCCCAACAGGCCCGCAGGGCCCTACATTTTTATGAAAATTGCTCAAGAAATCCGCGCCGGCAACGTGATCATGCACGGCAAGGACCCGATGGTCGTGCTGAAGACTGAATACAGCCGTGGCGGCCGCAACTCGGCCACCGTGCGCATGAAGCTCAAGAGCCTGATCGCCAACTTCGGCACCGAAGTCGTGTTCAAGGCCGACGACAAGATGGACCAGGTCATTCTGGACAAGAAGGATTGCACCTACTCGTATTTCGCCGACCCCATGTATGTCTGCATGGACAGCGAATACAACCAGTACGAAGTCGAAGCCGAAAACATGGGCGACGCCCTGAACTACCTCGAAGACGGCATGGCTGTTGAAGTGGTGTTCTACGAAGGCAAGGCCATCTCGGTCGAACTGCCCACCAGCATCGAACGCGAAATCACCTGGACCGAACCCGCCGTCAAGGGCGACACCTCTGGCAAGGTCCTGAAGCCTGCCAAGATCGCCACCGGCTTCGAAATCCCGGTGCCGTTGTTCGTCTCGCAAGGCGATCGCATCGAAATCGACACCCGCACCGGCGAATACCGCAAGCGCGTGTAAGCGGCCCCGGCCACTGTTTGAAAGCCACCCTCGGGTGGCTTTTTTCATGGGTCATCGCGGAAAACCCGGACACCTGGGTGGCACACACAGCCGTCCGTGACCGCGACAATGCCGGTCATGGTCATCGAAATCAACTCAGAAACCGTGCTGGGCGCCCCCAGCCCCTCCTCCTCCGTGATCGTGCTGCGCGATGGCCCGGCCGGCCTCGAGGTGCTGCTGTTGCGCCGCCACAGCCGTTCCGCCGTGCTGGGCAATGCCCACGTCTTTCCGGGTGGCAAGCTGGACGCTGCCGACGAACAAGCACTGGCCTTGGCCTGCGACCAGCCGATCGAACAACTGCCCAGCACCCTCAACGAACCCGACCTGGCCCCGGCCACCGCCCTGGGTCTTTATGTGGCGGCCCTGCGGGAAACCTTCGAAGAATGCGATCTGCTGCTGGGGAGCCCCGCCCAGGGTGAGGCCCTGCAACAGGCGCTGGACCGCCTTCATGCGGCCCAGCCGCTGCTCGACACCTTCGAAGCTCTGGGCTTGCCCCTGCCCACGCGGGCCCTGCACCCCTGGTCGCGCTGGATCACGCCCAAGGTGCCCTCGGTGACCAACAAGCGCTTTGACACCCGGTTCTTCGTGGCCAAGGCCCCTGTTGGCCAGATTGCGGCCCATGACAACCACGAAGCCACCGAGACCCTGTGGATCCGCCCTGCCGAGGCCCTGCAGCGCTACTGGAACCACGACATGGACCTGGCGCCACCGCAGATCATGACCCTGAGCCAATTGGCACGCTTCGAGCAGGCCGATGAGGCACTGACCAGCGCCCGGCAACGCGCACCGGCCCTGATCGAGCCCGAACCCTTCGACCAGGACGGCCAACGGGTGATCTGCTACCCGGGTGACCCACGGCGCAGCCGGTCTGAGCCGATCTGGCAGGGGCCGACACGGCTCACCTACCGCAACAAGCGTTTCGAGCCCGAAGGCGGCCTGGCTGCGCTGCTACCAGCGGGCGCCTGAGCCCGCGCCGGTATCGAACGCTCCAACGCTCCAAGTCAGGTGTCAGGAATCAGGCGCTTGCCCAGGCTGACCGAGGCGTCAGCACTGAAACCCAGACGGGCATAGAAATCGAGCACCGCCGTGTTCTCGGCGCGCACCATCAGGTTGATCTTGGGACAACCGAGCGCCAGCAACTCGGCCTCGACCCGCTGCATCAGCAGGCGGCCCAGGCTGTGACGCTGCCAGGCCGGGTCGACCGCCAGGTAGTACACCCAGCCCCGGTGGCCGTCATAGCCCGCCATCACGGTACCGATCAGTCGCTCGGCCTCGCCCGGCTGGGCGCCAGGCAGCACCGCCACCAGAAACAGCTCGGGTTGCTCGGCCAGCTTGCGGGCGATGTCCTTGTGCGGGTCGTTCCAGGGCCTGAGCAGGCCACAAGCACCCCACAAGGCCACCGCCGCCGGCTCATCGGCCGGGTGGAACACCCGGATGTTGAGCCCGGGCAGCGGCGCACGCTCCTGCACACCTGCTTTCGAAGACGTGTCAGACACGAGCCGCCCGCCCCTCATGCGTTCAGCGCAGCAAGGCCTTGAGGGCGTTCTGTAGGCGACGCGCCGTGGCCGGGTCGCTGGCCGAAGCCAGCACCGTGGCCGCATCCTGGCCCCAGGTCTGTTGCGGCGAGGGGTCGTTGCGGCGGGTCAGCAACTGCAACTGCAGCGTGCGGCGAGCGTTGATGTGCTCGGCCGGTGTCGGCACTTCGGCCGCCATCTCCAGGCGCAGCAAGGCGGTGGCAGCGTCGCCCTTGGGCGCAGCGCCGATGGCCTGGCTCCAGGCACCGCGCACAGCAGGGCTGACACGGCCACCCAGCTCCTGGGTGCCCGGCAGTTGCGCCGGATCGCGTTGCTCCCAGGCGCCCAACAACTGGGTCAGCGCCTCGCCATGGGCCTGGGCTGCCAGCTTGCGCAGGGCCAACTGGGCATGCTCCAGAGCCTCGCGCTGGGCGCGGAAGGCGGTGTCGCCCAGACGCGGGCCGCGGTCTTCGCGGGGCGCGCCGCGATCGCCGCGGTCGCCACGATCAAAACGGGGGCCGCCGCGTGCGTCATCGCGCGGGCCGCGCGCACCGTCACGGCCACCATCACGACGTTCACCCGGACGGCCCGGACGGCCCGCCGGCGCGGGCTCGGCCTTCTTCATGCCGGGGCGGTCATCGCCACGCACAGCCACCACCTTGCGCGGTGCCGGGGCGGGCTTCGGAGCCTCTTCGGCCGGAGCCTGCTCGGCAGTGCCCTCAGCCGCATCACCCTCAGCTGCCGCCACCACAGGAGCCTCAGCAGCCGGTGCCGCCTCGGCGCCTTCGGCGGCCACAGCGGCCGCCACGGCCTGCTGAGCCTGGGCCTGGCCTCGCAGGGCCGCGTCCAGCGCCGCCATGGCGGCACGGATCTTCTGGGCATCGCCGCTGGCATTGGCCGCTTCGAGGGCCTTGGCAGCGTCCAGCACCACCTTGTCGCGTTCGCTCAGGGCGGCCGAGGCTTTTTCACGCTCGGCGCTCTTACGGTTGAAGGCTTCGTCAATCGGCTTGCGGAAGGTGTCCCACAGCTTTTGTTCATGTTTGCGGTCCAGCGGCACGGCTTGGGCCTCAGCCTGCCAGCGCTGCTGCAGGGCCTTGACGGCGTCGACCCGCAGCGAGGCTGCCGCCCCCAGGGCCTTGGCCTCATCGATCATGGCGTGGCGCACGGCCAGGCTGGCCTTCTGGGCCGCTTCCAGCGGTGCAGCAGCGGCGGCAATGGCTTCCTTCCAGAGCGGCTGGATCTCGGCAAAGGCCTTTTCACCCAGGTGCCCGGCATCGCGCCAGCGGTCGCTGAATTGGTACAAGGCGCGGTTGATGGCCTTCCAGTCGGTGCTGGCGGCATGGGCTGCGGCCCAGGCCTTGAGCTCTTCGATCAGCGCCAGGCGCTGGGCCTTGTGCTCAGCGGCATCGGTCTTGATCTTCTCGAGCCAGACTTCGACCACCTTGTGGGCTTCGTTGCAGGCCTCGTCAAAACGCTTCCAGAGCGCGTGGTTCGGTGCGCCGCCTTGGTCGGTCTGCTTCCACTGGTCACGCAGGGCGCGCAGGGTTTCCTGCATCTTGCGCCCGCCCAGGGCCTGGCCTTCAGGGCGGTTCAGCAGGGCTTCAGCGCGGCCCACCAGGGCCTCGCGCACCTGATCGGCACTCCAGCGCTGCCAGCCTTCGAGTTCACCGGCCGCCACCAGGGCGGTGTGCACTTGGTGCTCCAGGGCGGCATCGATCAACTTGCCGTGGTCCTTGAGCACGGCACGCAGGGCGGACGCCGCACCGGCGCTGCCCTTGCCATGACCTTCGGCGGTTTCTTTTTCGAGGCGTTCCAGGGCCTGACGGACGATGTTCGAGGCCTTGTTGCGCAACTCGGGGGGCACGGCCGGGCGCGCAACGCGGGCCGGCTTGGCGGCCGCAGCGCTGGCGGCAGCGGCTTCAGAGGCTTCGGTGGGCAGGCCACGGGCCACGCGCAGCTCATCGGCCCAGACAGGCACGGTGGGCAGCGGCGCCGCAGCATCTTCAGAGGCGGCCAAGGCTTGGGCAATGGCCACCTGGAAAGCCTCCCAGACCACCAGCAACTGGGCACGGGACGCGTCCAGCATGGGCGGGAAGCGAGCATCGACGCTGGCCCAGGCACCGTCGCCGGTGAGGCCTTGAGCCTGGTCCTGCCAGGCCTGCACGTCGCCGCGCAAGCCTTCGAGCACGGCATGGGCATCGCGCCAGGGCTTGGTGGAGAGCACTTCGATGCGTTGGGCCAGCAGCACGGCGGCCTCACGCTGCACCTGAACGCGGTGCTGCAGGTCTTCGATCACCTTGACGCGATCGGCCAATTGCACCTTGAGCACCGACAGCGGCTCGCGGCTCAGCGGAGCGCCTGCCTTGGCGGCATCGCGCTGCCAGGCCATGGCGTCGGCAATGTTCAGCCGGGACGCCGACAGCAGCGCCTGGGCCTTCTCGGCCCACTCGGCGGCAATCACTTCCTGGCCCTTGGCGCGCTTGAGCTCGTCCAGGCGCTCACGCACGGGGCGGGCTGCACCCTTGTCGCGCACGCTGAGTTCCTTGAACACCTCCTGCAATTGGCTTTCGGCCGGATTGCCCGCCAGCCACTCGCGGATGCGCGAGGAGCGCTCACCCGAGGTGGGGGCAGAAAAGGCACCGCCCGTGAGCGCGTCCAGCGGGTGGACTTCTTGGGCTTTGGCCGGAGCCGGGTTCACTTCAGGAGCTTCGGACATTTTGTTGCGGGAAGAAAAACTGAACATTTTGTAGGTCGGTAAACACGGCGCGCCGCCGGATCAGGCGGGCACGACGCCGTGACGCAGACATTTGCGCCACGGAATCAAAGCGCTATTTTCGCCGGAATTGGACAAGCCCCTCCAAACCGGCCGAGTGAAAGATGTCAACAGTGTTGCTGAGGGGCGCCAAAGCAGGCCTGCAGCGGCCTCCCACCAGGGCTTGCAGCCGCTCGACCGCCCCCCTTCAACGCGTGTCCAGCAACAGTTCGGCCGAGGGGGTCCATGCGGCTTCGTTGCGCAAGGTCTTGGGCGCCCCCAGAAACAGGCGGTTCACCGGCACCGCGCGGCCCAGCAAATAGTCACGAACCACCACACCCCGCTGCATCGCCAGGGGCTGCAAAAGCTCGTCCGACACCGGCACGCTGGCCAGCAACAGCGCCTCCATCTCGGGCCCCGGCAGATCCTTGGCCAGGCCCAGCAGATTGCGAGGCTTGGGCAGGTCGGCGCGCTGGTACACGGCTTTGAGCAAAGCGGGCTGCTCCGCCTCGGTCACAGCCTCCACCTCGGTGCCCTTGTGCCCCGCCAGCACGGCCTGCCGACGCTTCTCGGCCAGCATCATCTGCGCCAGTTGCTGACGGCGATAGCCCTCGCGCTCCACCTGCACATTGACCTGCCCCACCACGGTGAGCTTGAGTGCCGGCCGGTCCTGCAAGGCCTGAGCGACCTTGTCCAGGCGCTGCCGGGCATCGGGCATCAGATCGGCGCCCCCCGGCGCGAAGGCGATTTCATTGCTCTCGGATTGACCACCGCCGAATGCATTGGCCAGCAGGCTGAAAGGCGACGTGATGGCCTTGGCCACCAGATTCAACAGCAGCCGCCCCACGATGGGCGCCAGGCGGAAATCCGGGTCGTTGAGCGAGCCACTGATGGGCAGGTTGATGTCGATCACCCCATCGCGGTCGGCCAGCAAGGCCACGGCCAGCTTCACCGGCAGCGAGGCGGGCGCCCCTTCAACCTGCTCGCCAAAGCTGAGCTGGTTCAGGATGATGTTGTTGCTCGCGCTGAGGCGCCCATCGGGGTCGATCTTGTAGGCCACGTTGACGCTGAGTTTGCCGCGCTCGATGCCATGGCCCGCGTATTTGATGGTGTAGGGCGAGAGCGGCGGCAGATCCAGCTCGTGCACCTTGCCCTGGATGTCCAGCGCCAGCGGTGTGGCCAGCGGATTGAGCTTGCCCGACACCTCCAGGGAGGCCGTGCCCTCGGCGCGGCCCCGCAGCTCGAGATCGGCCAGGCCGGCACTGCCAGCCTCCAGCACCGACGAGAAGGCCCCCAGACGCCCGGTCAACTCGCTGAGGCTGGCCGAATAGTTGGGCCGGACAAAACGATCCGAGAACAACACCCGCCCATTGAGCATGGTGATCGGGCCCATGCGGATCACGGGCTTGCTGGCTGCGGCAGAAACCGGTGCAGCCGGTGCTGGTGGCATTGGTGGCGTTGGCGGCACCTTCGCCGCCGCGGCACCCTTGACCGGCGTGGGCGCCGGCGCGCTGCTGCGCACCAGATTCTGCAAATTGATGCGCCCCTGGTCGTTGATCACCACGCGGGCATAGAAATCACTCAGCGCGGTTTCGCTGATCCCCAGCGTGAGCGGTGTGCCGGGCTGCAGGGCCAGGTCAATGCCCCGCAGGCTCAGGGCCTTCCAGCTCAACAACTCGTCACTGGTGGGCGGGCCCGCGTCGGTGCCAACCTGGGCCAGCACGCTGTTGGCCCGCACATCCTCCAGCGCACCATCACCCTTGACCCGCACGGTGGCCCCGGCAGCGGCCACGGCCACGGCCACGGCCACGTCCAGGTTGCCCCGGAAACTCGCGTCCGCCCGCGGCAGCTCCAGGTTCAACACATCGCCAAAATAGGGCTCCACCGCGTGCAAAGGCAGCCGGTTGAACTCCAGTCGCCCCTGGGTGGAGAAAGGCACCAATTTGACCCGGCCCTTGTAATCCAGGCGCCCCGGCTCGGCGGCGGCCGCGCCATCACGCCCAGGCGCCCCCAGACGGGCGCTCACCTGCAGCTCGACCGGCTCCACACCCAGCCCATTCGGGCCGCCGCTCAAAGGGCCGGCCTGCAACTGCAAGGCCGCGGCGTCCAGCGCCACCCCGCCTGGCTTTCGGGCCACCACGGCCGTGGCATCGCGCCAGCCCAGGCTGCCATCGCGCAAGGCCAATTGCCCCAGACGCCATTGCCAGCCGGGTGGCTGGGCGGAGGCCGGCGCTGCACGCTCAGCCTCAGCACCCGGGCCCCGCACCGGCGACGCGGCAGCTGCCTCCTGGGTCTTGAGCCAAGGCTCGAACATCCAATGCCCCTGCGCATCTCGGGACACCGTGGTCCGGGGCCCGCTGAGGCTCAGCACCCCCACACTGGCCGTGCGCTGAGCCAGATCGACACGGGTGTCGCTCAGACTCAGCTGGTCCCAGGCAGCCAGGTCTTGCTCGCCCTGCTTCAGACGCAAGGCATCCACCGTGAGGCTGCTCAACTGGAACGCCAGATCCGGGGCACGCCAGCCCAGGCCGCCCACCAGGCTGAGCCGCCCTTGCAGGATCGGGTTCAGGTAACGCGCCAGGTAGGGCGCAGCCGCCGCCAGCGGCAAGCCCTCGGCCCGCAAGGCCACGGCAGCAGCCCGGTCGGTGCCCTGACCTGCGAAATGCAAGCGCCCGGACACCGCGCCAGAAGCGGCGCCGCCCAACACCAGACTGCCTTGGAAGCGGGCCGGCGCCCGCAGGGGCCAATGCAGGGCTTCGACCTGCAGCGCCACATCAGAGGCCGAGAGCACCGCCGCGGGCTGGGTGCCCTCGTCTCGCCACCCCACACGGGCATGCTGCAGCGCGATGCGGTCCACCTGAACGTTCCAGCCGACCTCGGCCGAGGTGGCCTTCGCAGGTGCGGCTTCGGCTTGGCCTGCCGCTGGGGCCGCTGGGGCCGCTGGTGCCGGGGGGGCCGAGGCCGTCAACCACGCGAACTGACCGTTGACGTCACGACGCAGGTCCAGAGACGGGCCATCCCACTGCACCGAGCGCACATGCACCGAACGCTGCAGGGGCTGCAGCTCGGCCAGATCCACCACCAGCGACGGGAAGGCGAGCAAAGGGCTGCCCAGCGCGTCGTTCACGCGCACATCCTGGGCCCCCAGGGTGCCCGACAGCACCAGCTTGGGCTGGGGCGCCTGCTCGAACACCAGCTTCAGATCCGCCTCGAGCTGGCCCGCCGCCAGGCGCACCGGCAAGGCCTTGGGCCAATAAGGCAGGAAGGGCGCGAGGTCGAGCCGCGCCATGTGCGCCTGCACCTCCGCGTGGCGGCTGTCGGCAAACGGCGTGGCCTGGGCGGACCAGTCAAAAGCGGCACCGTCCAGTTGAAACGCCAGGCGGGGTTGTACCAGCACCGCACGGCCTGAATCAAAGTTGCTCAGAAAGGGCAGCCCAAGCTGCAAGGCCGTCAGGTGGTGGTCCTGACCGGCCACGGTATCGCGAAAATCGATCGCCCCCTCCACCAGACTCAGGTTGTGCAGGGCAAAGCGCAAAGGCGCCGCCGCCGGGTCCGAGGGCTGGCTGGCCAACGCGATCAGATCATCGATGTCGTAGTGGCCCGGCTGGGTGTGGGTGAGCAGCAGGTGGGGCCGTTCGACCACCAGGGCATCGAGCACCGGCGCCAGGCGCACCAGGGACTGAAGCTCCATGTCTATATAGAGACGCTCCACCGCCAGTTGCTCGGCATCCCCATCCAGGGTGCGGACCACCAGATCGCGCAACGTGAGCTCCAGGCTCCAGGGGCGGAAATCCACCTCGGCCACACTCACCTGCCGCCCCAGCGCCTCGCTGGCGCGCGACGCGACCAGATGCCGCAACAGCGAGGGCACCAAGGCCCAGGACACGGCCCAGACCAACAAGATGCCCACTACACAAAAAACGCCCCGTCGAAGCCACGGGTTCTTGCTCAAAGACGCCAGATTCATGGGCAGCATTGTGCTGCGGCCAGCGCCGGCGCATCGAGGGAAATTTCACGAAAGCGTGCCGCACGCGCTGGAACCCGCCAATAAGAAAGCCCGACAGACCGAACACTCGATCTGCCGGGCTTGACGGCTGGCTAAAGGGCCTTTGCCGTCAGACATGCAAGCGGGAGAGAACAGTCCCAGCTTGCAGGGAAGGCAAGAGATTGCCTTCTGGGTTTGCCGGGTTCGCTTCGTCATCGCCACCCCGTCATACGCAGGGTGTGGACTGTCACTTGCCGACGGTCGCCTGAAACGCTCAGGCCACTTCAGGATAGTTCTCGGAAGAGCTGATTCAAGATGGGAATTCCAATCGAGAAATGGGTTTCGATTGAATTTTGCAACGACTGTATGGACGTCCAGATATGGGCTCCTATACCCCATTTTTAATATCGTTTTCGACATAACAAATCAATTCAATACTGTTGACTTGTTATTTGCAATGCTTCTAGAATCCGCCCGTCCCCAAAAACAGGGGACAACCCGAACCCGCTGCCGACCCCGGCTAAGTCAGTTCACCCCTTTGCAACCCCCTTGGGTGCCCCGGTGAACCTGATGGCGTACCAATCCAAACGAGGGTTGGTTCACGGCACACACCGCTGCTTGCGCAGCCCGTGCCGCCGCGAACCACCCCACGCGTAGAAAGGAAGAGCTATGACAGCGTTAGGTCAAATCGCCCGAGGCTTGCGAACATTCGCATCCGATATCGCCGAAGGTTTTTTTGAGATCACACACAACGGTTTTGCCCTGCTGGGCCTCGCCGTCGCCTTTGCTGTGATCACCCTGACTGCCCGCCCTGACTTGCGTCAGGCTGGCGAAGAAGAATTGATGGGCTGGCTTCAGTCCCGTCAGGAAGCCCTCACCGGGCTTCAAAACGAACGCGACGCCCGTGAACGCGCGACCGCCACCGACCCCCGGGCTTTGCCCAAGTCGCAGGCGGCCGTGGCCTATTGGCTGAGCCGCAAGTACCGCGTGGCCCCCGAGCCTGTGAGCGCCCTCGTGGCCGAAGCCTGGGAAGTGGGCAAGCGCAACAGCCTGGACCCGACGCTGATCCTTGCCATCATGGCGATCGAGTCGAGCTTCAACCCGTTCGCCCAGAGCGCCGTCGGTGCCCAGGGCCTGATGCAGGTCATGACCCAGGTGCACAGCGACAAGTACCAGGGTTTTGGTGGTCACCTGGCCGCCTTTGACCCGGTGGCCAACCTGCGGGTGGGCGTGAAGGTGCTGCAGGACTGCATCGCCCGCGCCGGCTCCATCGAAGGCGGCCTGCGCTTCTACGTGGGCGCGGCCAATGTCGAGGACGACGGCGGCTACACCGCCAAGGTGCTGGCCGAGCACAGCCGCCTGCAACAGGTGGCGGCCGGCCGCAACGTGCCCATCCTGACCCCGGTGCCGGCCCCTGTGGCCCCTGCCCCGGCGCGTGCGGCGGCCGCTCCGGCGGCCACCGAGAAGGTCGCTCTGCTGAGCCAATCCTGAGCACGCCCTGCAACAGAGCCGGCCTGTGGAGGCTGGCATGCAGGCCCGGCGCCGCATCAGTTACACTAGGCCGGTACGCGACTGGCGATAGGCGCAGGCTTCAGCTTCATGAGGCCTTGCCGCTGACGTGGGGTTACCACTGGGAAGCGTGCCGCTCCAGGGCCTTGGCCCGAGCGATCAGCCGTTCGCCTGGGCAGCCCTTGTTCTTCTCTTCCGAGCAACAGGGACCACGTCTTTAAGGACTGCCATGTACAACCGCAACATCCTCGTCGAGCAAACCGATCCCGAAATCTTTGCTGCCATCCAGGCCGAGAACGCTCGCCAAGAGCACCACATCGAGCTGATCGCCAGCGAAAACTACGCCTCGCCCGCCGTCATGTGGGCCCAGGGCTCCCAACTCACCAACAAATACGCCGAAGGCTACCCGGGCCGCCGCTACTACGGTGGCTGCGAGCACGTAGACGTGGCTGAACAACTGGCCATCGACCGCGTCAAGCAGATCTTCGGCGCCGATGCCGCCAACGTGCAGCCCCATTGCGGCGCCTCGGCCAACGAAGCCGTCTTTCTGGCCTTCCTGAAGCCCGGCGACACCATCATGGGCATGAGCCTGGCCGAAGGCGGCCACCTGACCCACGGCATGCCGCTGAACATGTCCGGCAAGTGGTTCAACGTGGTCTCGTATGGCCTGGACGCCAACGAAGCCATCGACTACGACGCCATGGAGCGCAAGGCCCACGAGCACAAGCCCAAACTGATCGTGGCCGGTGCCTCGGCTTACAGCCTGCACATCGACTTCGCCCGCTTCGCCAAGGTGGCCAAGGATGTCGGCGCCATCTTCATGGTCGACATGGCCCACTACGCCGGCCTGATCGCCGCAGGCGTCTACCCCAACCCGGTGCCGCACGCCGATGTCGTGACCAGCACCACCCACAAGAGCCTGCGCGGACCGCGTGGCGGCATCATCCTGATGAAGGCCGAGCACGAAAAGGCCATCAACAGCGCCATCTTCCCCGGCCTGCAAGGCGGCCCGCTGATGCACGTGATCGCGGCCAAGGCCGTGGCCTTCAAGGAAGCGCTGCAGCCTGAATTCAAGGCTTACCAGCAGCAAGTGATCACCAACGCCCGCGTCGTGGCCGAGACCCTGACCCAACGCGGTCTGCGCATCGTCAGCGGTGGCACCCAAAGCCACGTGATGCTGGTCGACCTGCGCGCCAAGGGGATCACCGGCAAGGAAGCCGAGGCCGTGCTGGGCGCCGCCCACATGACCATCAACAAGAACGCGATCCCGAACGACCCGGAAAAGCCGATGGTCACCAGCGGTATCCGCGTGGGCACCCCGGCCATGACCACCCGCGGCTTCAAGGACGAAGAAGCCCGCATCACCGCCAACCTGGTGGCCGACGTGCTGGACAACCCGCGCGACGAAGCCAACATCGCGGCCGTGCGCGCAAAAGTGAACGCCCTGACCGCCCGCTTCCCGGTTTACCGTTAAGTTCTGTTGGATCGCTGCTGATGAAATGCCCTTTTTGCGGACACGCCGAAACCCAGGTGGTGGAAACACGTGTCTCCGAGGACGGCAACTTCATCCGCAGACGCCGCCAGTGCGGTGCCTGCGAGAAGCGCTTCACGACCTACGAGCGGCCGGAGGTCAATTTTCCGGCCGTGGTCAAGAAAGACGGCCGGCGCATCGACTATGAGCACGCCAAGCTGCAGGCCTCGTTCAACCTGGCCTTGCGCAAGCGCCCGGTCAGCACGGTGCAGATCGACACGGCCATCGAGCGCATTGAAGAAAAGCTGCTCAACCTGGGGCAGCGCGAAATCGCCTCGCACCGCATCGGCGAGCTGGTGATGCGTGAGCTCAAGAAGATGGACAAGGTGGCCTACATCCGCTTTGCCAGCGTCTACCGCAGCTTTGAAGACATCGACGAGTTCAAGACCCTGGTCGATGAGGTTCGCAAGTAGGCCCTTGGCCCCATCCTGCGTTCACCCCACCCCAACAGGCCCCGAGATTCGGGGCCTGTTTTTTTGCGGCCTCAGCGACCCGACACCTAGCGAGGCGTGACCACTGGGAAACCGGGCTGGAACTCGTCGATCAGCCCCAGCAGTTCACCCACTTTCTCGCCCTTGCCGGTGATCTGCACCTTGCCGGCGCCCACCGCATCACGCAGGCTCAATTGCTTGGTGTTGATGGCATCGAGCACGCTGCGCGGCAGGGTCAGCGTGGCATCGGCCTGGGGATCGGTCTTGCCCTTCAGGTAGGTCAGGGCCGCGTTGTCCAGGGTCATGGCATAGCGCTGCTGGGTGTCGGTGAACACCCAGTTCAGCACGATGGTCTTGCCCGCAGCGCGCTGCCCGTCCAGGCGCACCCCCATGAAGTCAAACAGGTTCTCGATCGACAGGGCCTGCACCACGTCGGCACTGGAGCTGACGGTGGCGCCCTTGGGCACGCCGTTTCTCAACTCGCTGGCCCCTTGCAGGTAGGCGTTGCGCCAGGTCGCCGATTCGGCCTGGTAGCCCATCTGCTCCAGGGTGGCCGCCTGCAACTCACGGGCCTCGCGGTTGTCCGGGTCGCTGAACACCACCTGATTGACCACCTCGGCCACCCAGCGGTACTCGCCTTTGGCGAAATCGGCCCGGGCCTTGGCCAGCACCGCCTCGGCCCCGCCCATGTAGGCCACCCACTTGGCCGCAGCCGCCTGGGGCGGCAAGGGGTTGAGGTGGGCCGGGTTGGCGTCATACCAACCCAGATAGCGCTGATACACGGCGCGGGCGTTGTGGCTGACCGTGCCGTAGTAGCCGCGGGCAAACCATTCGCCGGCCAGGCTGGGCGGCAACACCAGTTCCTGGGCAATTTCATTGGGGGTGTAGCCCTGGTTGAGCAGGTGCAGGGTCTGGTCGTTGATGAACTTGTAGAGATCGCGCTGCTTGGCCAGCACACGGGTGATCTCTTCGCTGCCCCAGGTCGGCCAATGGTGCTGCGCTAGCATCACGTCGGCCCGGCCGGCGTAGCGCTCGCGCGCCTCGTTGAGGTAGCGGGCCCATTCATTGGCATCGCGCACCTGGGCGCCCCGCAAGGGGTACAGGTTGTGCAGGGTGTGGGTGGCGTTCTCGGCCATGTTCAGGGCCCGCAGCTGCGGGTAGTACATGTGCATCTCGGCGGGGGCCTCGGTGCCCGGGGTCAGCTGGAACTCCACCTGCACCCCGTCGATCACCTCGTTCTGGATGGGTTGGGTGATCAGCTTGGTGGGCGCGATCAGGGTGACCTGCCCGCGCGAGATGTACTTGCCCAGACCGGCATCGACTTGCTGGCGCTCACCGCGCGGCAGCACGTGGCCGAACTGGAACAGGGCACGCCGGCTCATCGCATTGCCGGCCAGCACGTTCTCGCTCACAGCCTCTTCCATGAAGCCCTGCGGGGCGTAGATGGCCACCCGCCCCGCGCCCACGTCTTGGGCCGAGGCCACGCCCTTCACGCCACCGTAATGGTCCACATGGCTGTGGCTGTAGATGACGGCCTTGACGGGCTTGTTGCCGCGGTGCTCCCGGTACAGGGCCAGGCCAGCCGCAGCCACGGTGTCGGTGGTCAGGGGGTCGACCACGATGAGGCCGCTGTCGCCCTCGATGATCGTCATGTTGGCCAGATCGAAGCCCCGGATCTGGTAGATGCGGTCGGTGACCTTGAACAGACCATGCAGCATGTTCAGCTGCGCCTGGCGCCACAAACTGGGGTTCACCGTGTCAGGCACCCGCTCCTGCTGCAGGAACTCGAAGCCCTTCAACGTCCAGGCCACACTGCCGTCTGGATTGCGGATGGTGGCCGCGTCCGGCAGGCTGGCGATGAAGCCACGCTGGGCGGCCTCGAAATCGCGCCGGTCTTCGCGCGGCAGGCCTTTCAGGGCCTCGGCCTGGGCAGACACGGTGGCGGGTTGCGCCGGCAGCGGCTGCTGGGCCCAGCCCGATTGAAGCGTCAAGGCCAGCAGGCTCAAGGCCACGGGCACAGCAAGTGATCTGATTTTCAAGGTGCGGCTCCTCACAAAATGAACGCCGCACGATCCTAGGCCAGCGCCGGTGGCCCCAGGTTCACCGAGGTGACGGCATCCGAACAAAGGCGGCCGGGGCCGACTCCATGGCACCGCGCCTGGGCTCAAGTGCGCAGGTGGTGCGCCAGCCGGTACAGGCGCCAGGCGCAGGCACTGCCCAGCAAGGCCATGGCGCAGGCAGCCCAATACACGCTGGAGAGCCCGAAGGCCTTGGCCAGAAAGCCCCCGCCCAGCCCCCCGGTCACACCCGACAGGCCATAGCCGATCACCGTGAACAAGGCCTGACCGCGCCCCCGCAGGCGCGCCGGAAAGTAGTGCGACACCAGGGCGATGCAGGCGGTGTGGTGGGCGGCAAAGGTCAGGGCATGCACACATTGCACCACCAGCAACACCGCCAGCGAAGCACCAAAAGCGGCCGTGAAGCCCATGCGCACGGCCATCACCAGACCACACAACACCAGCCAGACGGTCAGCGGCCAGCGGGGCAGCCAGCGGCTCTGGGTGAAGAACCAGCTCACCTCCACCACCACCGACACGGCCCACAGCACGCCGATCAGCGCCTTGCTGTAGCCCAGCGAGTCCAGGTACAGCGAGAAGAAGACATACAGGCTGACATGCGACAGCACATGAAAAAAGATCGAGGCGAAGAACCAGCGCACCTCGGGCTGGCGCAGCACCGGCCACACCGGCAAGTGTTCGTGCCGGGCTTGCTGCACGGCCTCGCGGTGGTCCGGCAGCCACCAGGTGCTGCCCACCACCGCCAGCAAGGTGAACAGGGTCCAGCCCGGGAAGTGACCCATGCCGAACAGCTCGAACCAGCTGCCCGCCGCAAACACCGTCAACAAAAAGCCCAGCGAGCCCCAGAGCCGAACCCGCCCGTAGCGCCTGGCGTCAAACTGCCCGCCCTGGCTCACCAGATGGGCCATGGCGGCCTCGCTCATGGGCATCATGGCGCTGGTGTGCGAAAACATCAGCAGCAGCACGGCCCCCAGCCACCACACACCGGCCTGGGGCCACCACAGGCCCAGCGACAGCACCAGGGCGGCCGTGGCGCTGTAACGCATCAGGCGCACGCGCTCGCCGGTGCGGTCAGACAGCGCGCCCCACACATAGGGCGCAAAAAGCCGGGTCAGCGACTGCGCCGAGGTCAGCAGGCTGATGGCCAGCAGCGGCAGGCCCAGGTCCTTGAGCCACAGCGGCAGATAGGGGTTGAAAAACCCGATGTGGGCGAAATAGCTGGCCGACAGCGCGCCAAAAGGCAGCAAGGCCCGCATGGACGCCGGCTGGGCCGGCGCCACCGAAGGAGCAGACACCGCCAGACCCTGCCGGTTCAGGCCGCAGAACCCGGGATCGGAGGCACCGGCAGGCGCACATCACCACATTGGGCGCGGTGGCGCAGCACATGGTCCATCAGCACCAGGGCCAGCAGGGCCTCGGCAATCGGCGTGGCACGGATGCCGACACAGGGGTCATGGCGGCCTTTGGTGACCACCTCCACCGGCTGGCCATTGACGTCGATCGATTCGCGCGGCGAGATGATCGAGCTGGTCGGCTTGATGCCCAGGCTGACCTCGATGTCCTGCCCGGTGCTGATGCCGCCCAGGATGCCGCCGGCGTTGTTGCTGCGAAAGCCCTCGGGCGACAGCGAATCCCCATGGTTGGTGCCGCGCTGGCTCACGCTGGCAAAGCCGGCACCGATTTCCACCGCCTTGACGGCGTTCAGGCCCATCATGGCGTGGGCGATGTCGGCGTCCAGGCGGTCGTACAGGGGCTCACCCAGGCCCACAGGCACGTTGGAGGCCACCACCCGGATGCGGGCACCGCACGAATCTCCGGCCTTGCGCAGCGCGTCCATGTAGTCTTCCAGGTTCTGGACGTCGGCCACCGGGGCGTAAAAGGGGTTGTTGGGCACGTGGTCCCAGCTTTCGAACGGGATCTCGACCTCGCCCACTGCCGTCATGCAGCCGCGCAGCACGATGCCGTGCTTCTCGAACAGCCACTTGCGGGCCACCGCACCGGCCGCCACGGTGGGGGCCGTCAGCCGGGCCGAAGAACGGCCGCCGCCGCGCGGGTCGCGCACACCGTACTTGTGCCAGTAGCTGTAATCGGCGTGGCCAGGGCGAAAGCTCTGGGCGATGTTGCTGTAGTCCTTGCTACGCTGGTCGGTGTTGCGGATCAGCAAGGCGATCGGGGTGCCCGTGGTCTGCCCCTCATAGACGCCGGAGAGGATCTCCACCGTGTCAGGCTCCTGGCGCTGGGTGACGTGGCGGCTGGTGCCTGGGCGGCGCCGGTCCAGCTCGACCTGGATGTCGGCCTCGCTGAGTTGCATGCCCGGCGGGCAGCCGTCGATCACGCAGCCGATGGCCGGGCCGTGGGATTCACCAAAGTTGGTGACGGAGAAAAGGGTTCCAAGGGTATTGCCGCTCATGTCGCGATTATCCCAGAGTGACGCGGGGCTGACCGCAGCTCACAAACGGCCCGGATGTAGCCGGCAAAACCCATGTAAATCCCTCCCTTCAACCTTGTTACACCCTGCTACGATGTGCTTAACAGGGGACATCCCAGCGCGAGACGCCCATGCCTTCAAGCCATCCGTCAGAGCCAGAACGGCAGCCAGCCCTGCCTGCCACGGCTGCACCTGCTCCGAAGGTGGACCAGGGCATGGTGGTTCATGCGCTGGACGCCAGCGACAGTGCCATCCTGATCACCGACGCCCGGCGACGCATCTGCTACGTGAACGAGGGCTTCACCCGCATGTTCGGCTACAGCCCCGCTGAGGTGCTGGGCCGTACTCCCGACGAGGTGCTGCTGGGGCGACACTCCGACCCGCACCTGCCCCAGGCCATCCGCGACGCGCTGGCGCTGCACGGCCACACCCGCATCGAAACCCTGGTCTATGGCCGCAACGGGCAGCCCCGCTGGGTGTCGATGGTGGTCAACCAGACCTCGCGGGCACTGAGCGGCACCCAGTCGATCACCGTGATGAACGACATCACGCTGACCAAGATGCACGAGGTGCTGCAGAAAAAGGTGCTCGAGGGCATGGTCAACGAGATCGCGCTGAGCGAGCTGATGAAACTGGTCTGCCGCGAGGTTGAACGCATCGCGCCCGAGGTCACGGCCACCATCCTGGCGGTCGATGAGAAGGGCTTTGTGCACCCGCTGGCCGCCCCGAGCATGCCCTCCTACATTGCCCAGGCCATCGAGGGCGCACCGATCGGGCCCAGCGCGGGCTCCTGCGGTACCGCGGCCTGGCGGGGCGAGCCGGTGCTGGTCACCGACATCGAGACCGACCCGCTGTGGGCCGGTTACCGGGCCGTTTTTGCGCCCACCGGCCTGAAGGCCTGCTGGTCCAGCCCGATCAAGAACCACCAGGGGCAGGTGGTGGGCACCTTTGCCTTCTACTTCCAGGACCACCGTGTGCCAGACGCGCTGCACCACCGGCTGGTCGAGGTCTGCCTGCACCTGTGCGCACTCGCCCTGGAGCGCGAGGCGGCCAGGGCACGCATCCACCAACTGGCCTACTTCGACGTGCTCACCGGCCTGCCCAACCGGGCCATGTTCCGCCAAAGCGCCGAACGCGCGCTCGACCTGCTGGCCCGGGAAGGCGGCTCGGCCGCCCTGCTCTACATCGATCTGGACCGCTTCAAACGGGTCAACGACAACCAGGGGCACGCGGCCGGCGATGCCCTGCTGTGTGAAGTCGCCGCGCGGCTCATGCGCAGCGTCCGGCCGCGGGACCTGTCGGGGCGCTTGTCCGGCGACGAGTTCGTGCTGCTGCTCACCGGATGTTCCGCCGAGCAAGCCGTGCAGACCGCCCAACGGGTGCTGGAGGCCCTTGGCGAGCCCGTTCAGATTGATGGACAGACCCATCAACCCCAGGCCAGCATCGGCATCGCCCTCTTCCCCACCGATGGGCCGGACATCGACGCCCTGCTGCGCCACGGTGACCAGGCCATGTACCAGGCGAAGAGCGACTCGGCCCACAGCCTGCGCTTGTTCAACCCCGAGATGAACCAGCGCACCCAGGCCCGGGCGGCGCTGGAGCTGGCCCTGCGCCAGGCCCTGCAGCTCGGCCAGCTGGGCCTGCATTACCAGCCCCAGATCCGCAGCGACGCCGCGCAAACCCTGTATGGCGTGGAGGCCCTGATGCGCTGGCGCCATCCCGAGTGGGGCATGGTGCCGCCAGACCGTTTCATCCCGGTGGCCGAAGACGCTGGCCTGATCCGCCCCATGACCGACTGGCTGGTGGACGAGGTGTGCCAGCAGCTGGTGCGTTGGCGCCAGGCCCGCCTGCCCGTGCCCCGGGTGGCGCTGAACCTGTCGGCCAAGAGTTTCCATGAGCCGGATTTTTCGGCCCGGCTGGAGGCCCGGCTGCGTGAACATGGCCTGCAGCCCGCCGATCTGATGCTGGAGATCACCGAGAGCGTGATGATGGACACCCGCTCCATCACGGCGGCCAATATCCAGGACCTGCATGCCCGGGGCTTTTACCTGTCGCTGGACGACTTTGGCACCGGCTATTCCAGCCTGAGCTACCTGCACCGCCTGCCCATCCAGGAACTCAAGCTCGACAAAAGTTTTGTGCAAGACCTGTCCACCAGCCAGGCGGCGCGCACCCTCACCCTGTCGGTCATGAGCATTGCCCGCAGCCTGAGCATCGAGGTGGTGGCTGAGGGTGTCGAAACCCGGGATCAACAGAGCTGGCTGCAAAGCCAGGGCGGGCCGGTGCTGCAGGGCTACCTGTTCAGCCGCCCCCTGCCAGCGCCTGAGCTGGAGCAGTGGCTGAAACAACGCAACGAGGTCGGGCTGAGCTGACCCCCCCAACGAAAAACCGGGCCCTGGGGCCCGGTGGTCGAGGGTGGCGGGCAGCGCGGCCCGCACCGATCAACTGGCGCTGTTGTCTTCCTCGGGCCAATCGCGGATGTAGGCCTTGAGCATCTTGTTTTCGAAGTTCTGGCTGTCCACCACGGCCTTGGCCACATCGTAGAAGCTGATCACGCCCATCAACATGCGCTGGTTCATGACGGGCATGTAGCGGGCATGGCGGTCCAGCATCATGCGGCGCACCTCGTCGAGGTCGGTTTCCGAGGTGCAGGTCAGAGGGTGGTCGTCCATGGCGCTGCGCACCAGGGTCGTGCCGACACCGCCGCCGTTCTTCACCACGGTCATGATGACCTCGCGGAAGGTCAGCATCCCGACCAGGTCGCCATGCTCCATGACGACCAGGGAGCCGATGTCTTTCTCGGACATGATCTGGATGGCCTTGGCCAGAGGCTCGTCGGGGGTGGCGGTGTAGAGCGTGTTGCCCTTGACCCGGAGGATGTCGCTGACTTTCATGTTTCGTCTCCTGGCGGTTGATTGGAAAGAATATAACGAAGAATTCGCCGTTCGCCGACCGATTTTGCAACCTTGATGACACGAGTTCGGCGAGTTGGCCGCCCAAAGCACGGCAAGCTCTGCGTGCGCACCCCGGGCCACATGGATCAGCCCTTTTATGATGCGCTCTCGCACCCCACGAGAAATCAGAGGAGACCCTGCATGGCCGGCTATTCAGACCCCGGGTTCGACACCCTGGCACTTCACGCGGGCGCTGCGCCCGACCCCAGCACCGGCGCCCGCGCCGTGCCCATCCACCTGAGCACCTCCTTCGTGTTCGAGTCCAGCGACCACGCGGCCGCCCTGTTCAACCTGGAGCGCTCGGGCCACGTCTACTCGCGCATCTCCAACCCCACCAACGCCGTGCTGGAGCAACGGGTGTCGGCCCTGGAAGAAGGTATTGGCGCCATCACCACCGCCAGCGGCCAGGCGGCCCTGCACTTGAGCGTGGCCACCCTGATGGGGGCTGGCTCGCACATCGTGGCTTCGACCGCCCTGTATGGCGGCTCGCAGAACCTGCTGCATTACACCTTGCGACGTTTTGGCATCGAGACCACCTTCGTCAAGCCCGGTGACATCGATGGCTGGCGCGCCGCGGTGCGCCCCAACACCAAGCTGTTCTTCGGCGAAACCGTGGGCAACCCGGGGCTGGACGTGCTGGACATCCCCACCGTGGCCGCGATCGCCCACGAGGCCGGCGTGCCCCTGCTGGTCGACTCCACCCTCACCTCGCCCTACCTGATCAAGCCTCTGACGCTGGGGGCCGATCTGGTCTACCACTCGGCCACCAAGTTCCTGTCGGGTCATGGCACGGTGATCGGCGGCATCGTGGTCGACGGCGGCAGTTTCGACTGGGACGGCCCGGCCGCGGCCGGCCGCTTCAGCGAGCTGACCCAGCCCTACGACGGCTTCCACAACATGGTGTTCAGTGAAGAGTCCACCGTGGGGGCCTTTTTGCTGCGCGCGCGCCGCGAGGGCCTGCGCGACTTCGGGGCCTGTCTGAGCCCGCACTCGGCCTGGCTGATCCTGCAAGGCATCGAGACCCTGCCCCTGCGCATGGAGCGGCACATGAGCAACACCGCCCGGGTGGTCGAGTTCCTGGCCAGCCAGCCTTTTGTCTCCCGCGTCGGGCATCCGCTGCTCGAGTCGCACCCCAGCCACGCCCTGGCCGAGCGCCTGCTGCGCTTTGGGGCGCGGGGTGCCGGCTCGGTGTTCAGTTTCGACCTCAAGGGCAACCGCGAGCAGGGCAAGAAGTTCATCGAGGCGCTCAAGCTCTTCAGCCACCTGGCCAACGTGGGCGACTGCCGCTCACTGGTGATCCACCCCGCCAGCACCACCCACTTCCGCATGAGCGACGAGGCACTGGCCGGCGCCGGCATCAGCCAGGGCACCATCCGCCTGTCCATCGGTCTGGAAGACCCGGACGACCTCATCGACGACCTCAAGCGCGCTCTCAAGGCCGCAGAAAAAGCGGGGAGCTGAGCCATGATCCTCAAGGTCAACGGGCACGACACCTATTGCTACACCGGGGGCAAGCCCTTCAACCCGGCCCAGCCCACGGTGGTCTTCATCCACGGTGTGCTGAACGACCACAGCGTGTGGATTCTGCAAAGCCGCTACCTGGCCAACCATGGCTGGAACGTGCTGGCCATCGACCTGCCCGGCCATTGCCGCAGCGCGGGCGAGGCGCCGGCCAGCGTGGAGCAGGCCGCCCGCTTCATCGGCGACCTGCTGCAGGCCGCGGGCGTCGACAAGGCCGCCCTGGTGGGCCACAGCTGGGGCTCGCTGATTGCGCTGCAGGCGGCCGCCCAGCTCCAGCAGCGCGTCAGCCACCTGGTGCTGGTGGGCTGCGCCTTCCCCATGAAGGTGTCGCCCGCCCTGCTGGAGAGCTCGCTCAACGAGCCCGAGAAGGCGCTGCGCATGATCAACGTCTTTTCGCGCAGCACCCTGTGCGCGCCCCCGTCCACGCTGGGGCCGGGCACCTGGGTGTTTGGCGGCGGCATGGCGCTGGGCCGACGCGTGCTGCGCAGCAACCCTTCCGTGAACGTGTTCCACCGGGGTTTCCAGGCCTGCGACCAGTACGCCGGGGGCCTGCAGGCCATGGCCGACCTCAGCTGCCCGGTGCTGTTCGTGCTGGGCACGCAAGACCAGATGACGCCGCCCAAGGCCGCCCAGGGCCTGATCCAGGCGGCCCAGGCCGCAGGCAAGGCGGTGTGCAGCGTGAACGTGCCGGTGGGCCACCACCAGATGAGCGAGGCGCCCGACGACACCTTGTTCGCGATCCGGGATTTCCTGAGGGCCTGAAGACACAGGGGCGACACTGACGAACGGCAGGTGCTGCCTAGACTGCGGCTCCTACCCCAGGAGCCGCTCCATGCCCTCAGCCCACGCCAGCACCACGGCCAGCACGGCCAGCACGGCCAGCACGGCCGCCCCCAGCGTCGACCCGCGCCAATTCACCCGTTTTGCTGATTTCTACCCCTTCTACCTGGGTGAGCACAGCAACCGCACCTGCCGGCGCCTGCACTTTGCGGGCTCCACGCTGAGCCTGGTGTGCCTGGCCATGCTGGCCTTCACCGGGCGCCCGCAGTACCTGCTGTATGGCCTGCTGTGCGGCTATGGCCTGGCCTGGGTGGGGCATTTCGTCTTCGAAAAGAACAAGCCCGCCAGCTTCAAGCGCCCTCTCTACAGTTTCATGGGCGACTGGGCCATGTACCGTGACATCTGGCTGGGCCGGGTGCCGTTCTGAGAGCTTGCTAACGGACCGCAGGCAAGGCGTCTGCCAGGTACAAGCCCGACAGGCCGGCCCGGTCCCAGAACGGCGCCACGCTGCTGCGGTGTTGCAGCAGCAGCCGTTCCAGCAAAGGCGCGAGCAGCGTGGACTCCGGGGCGGCCAGCAGCACATGGCGGGCCACCGGCGAGCCCTCATCCACCTGCAGCAGGCCCACCCAGTCCAGATCGCACAGGGTTTCGAGCACCGGCTCGAGCTGCAGGTTGTCCACCTGCAGCACCGCGGCCAGCTCGGGCAGGCTCAGCCCATGATGGGGCTGCTCACGCGCCTGGCGCAGGTGGTCCAGCACCTCCAGCGCCAGTTGGAAGGTCCAGCCCGCGCCCGTGCCGTAGCGGGCCACCCCCGACAACAGGCTGGGCAGGTAGGCCGTGGTCACAGCCCCCAGCAGCACGATGACCCAGGCCACATAGATCCAGATCAGCAGAATCGGGAAGGTGGCAAACGCCCCATACACCGCCGAGTAGGTGGGCACCTGGGCCATGTAGACGGCCAGCGCCTTCTTGGCCAGTTCCATGCACAGCGACACGAACAGGCCCCCCGTCCAGGCATGGGCCCATTTGACCTGGGTATTGGGCACAAAGTGGTACAGCCCGGCCAGGCCGGCCGCCAGCACCAGGAACTCGACCGAATCCAGCAGCACCCGGATCGGCGCCGGCAGGCCCGACACCACGCCACGCGAGGCACTCATCACGTACGACGTCAGCGCCAGGCTCATGCCCAGCACCAGGGGGCCCAGCGTGAGCGCGGCCCAGTAGATCAGCACCCGCTGGCCCAGCTTGCGCGGGCGCCGCACCCGCCAGATGTTGTTCAGTGTGCGGTCGATGGTCAGGATCAGGGTCAGCGCCGTCACCAGCAGGGCCGACAGGCCCACCACCCCGAGCTGGCTGGCCTTGCTGGAGAACTGGGTCAGGTAGCCCAACACCTGGCGCGAGATGGTCTCGGGCACCAGGCTCTCGATCAACCAGCGCTGCAACACGCCCTGCACCTGACCAAAGATCGGGAAGGCCGTGAACACCGCCAGGGCCACGGTCACCAGCGGCACCAACGCCAGGGTGGTGGTGAAGGTGAGGCTGCTGGCGGTCAGGCCCAGCCGGTCCTCGCGGAAGCGCTCACGCAGGGTCAAGGCCGTGACACGCCACGGAAAGCGCATCAGGCTGCGCCAGACATGCCTCAGCTCCAACATCAGGCGTAGCGACCAGGGGCGTCGGGGGGAAGTGGAACGGGCAGACTCGAACATGCCCGCTATGATGCCATCGCCATGACACAGCCTGATCGCACCGCCCCCCTTCCCCCCCCGGCTCATGCCGCCCTATCGGGCGAGACGGCCCTTTCTTCTGACCCATCGGTGCGGCTGACCCGCTGGCTGGCGGTGGGCAGCCTGGTCGGGCTGATCGCCCTGGGCCTGGCCTGGGAGCTGGTGCTGGCCCCGGTGCGGCCCGGTGGCTCGCTGCTCGCGCTCAAGGTGCTGCCGCTGTGCATTCCGCTCGCCGGCCTGCTGAAAAACCGCATGTACACCTACCGCTGGGTCAGCCTGCTGGTGTGGCTGTACTTCACCGAAGGCGTGGTGCGCGCCTACAGCGACCGCTCGCCCGGTGCCTGGCTGGCCGGGCTGGAGGTGCTGCTGTGCCTCAGCCTGTTTGCAGCCTGCGCCCTGCATGTGCGCCTGCGCCTGCGCAACGCGCGTCAGGCCCAGGCCCGCCAGGCCCAACCGTCCTGAATCCGGCCCGTCGGGCCCTTTCACACCCTCTCGACCATGTCTGCCCACCTGATCTCCGAACTCATCCGCATCGTCGGCGCCGCCCATGTGCTGACCCATGACGACCCCGCCACCGATCTCAGCGCCTGGGAGCAGGACTGGCGCCGCCGCTCGCGCGGCCTGGCCCTGGCCGTGGTACGCCCCGCCAGCACGGCCGAAGTGGCGGCCGTGGTCAAGGCCTGCGTGGCGGCCGGCACGGCCCTGGTGCCCCAGGGCGGCAACACCGGCCTGGCCGTGGGCTCCATCCCCGACGACAGCGGTCGCCAGGTGGTGCTGAGCCTCACGCGCATGAACGCGGTGCGCCAGATCGACCCGCACAACCTCACCTTCACCGTCGAGGCCGGCTGCATTCTGCAGAACCTGCAAACCACGGCCGAGCAGGCCGGCTACCTGTTTCCGCTCAGCCTGGCGGCCGAGGGCAGCTGCACCATCGGTGGCAACCTGGGCACCAATGCCGGTGGCACCCAGGTGCTGCGCTATGGCAACACGCGCGAACTGTGCCTGGGGCTGGAAGTGGTCACTGCCCAGGGCGAGGTCTGGGACGGCTTGAGCGGCCTGCGCAAGGACAACACCGGCTACGACCTGCGTAACCTGTTCATCGGCAGCGAAGGCACGCTGGGCGTGATCACCGCCGCCACCCTGAAACTCTTCCCCCAGCCCGCCGCCTGCCTGACCGCCTGGGCCGCCGTGCCCTCGCTGGAGGCCGCCGTGAGCCTGCTGGGCCTGGCGCACCAGCAACTGGGTGCCGGGCTGACCGGCTTTGAGGTCATGGGCCAGTTCGCCCTCAGCCTGGTGGGCAAGCACATGCCGCAGCTGCGCGTGCCCTTTCTGGGCCAGGACGATGCGCCTTGGGGCGTGTTGCTCGAGAACTCCGACAGCGAGTCGGAGGCCCACGCCCGTGAACGCTTCGAGAAGCTGTTGGAGCTGGCGCTGGAGCAAGGCCTCGTGCTCGATGCCGTGGTGGCCGAGAACCTCAGCCAGGCCCACCAGCTGTGGCATGTGCGCGAGAGCATTCCGCTGGCCCAGGCCGAGGAAGGCCTGAACATCAAGCACGACATCAGCATCCCGGTGTCGCGCATCCCGGCCTTCTGCGCCGAGACCGATGCCCTGCTGCAGCGCGAGATCCCGGGCGTGCGCCTGGTGAATTTCGGCCACCTGGGCGACGGCAACCTGCACTACAACGTGCAGGCCCCGGCCGATGGCGACCCCAAGGTGTTTCTGCGTGAGCAGGAGGACCGCGTCAACACCCTGGTGTACGACCAGGTGCAGCGCTACCAGGGCTCGATCTCGGCCGAACACGGCGTGGGCTCGCTCAAGCGCGACAAGCTGTCCCATTACAAATCGCCGGTGGCGCTGGAGCTGATGCGCGCCATCAAACGTGCCCTGGACCCACAGAACCTCATGAACCCAGGCCGGGTGATCGAGGTCTGAGCGCCCGGGTCGCGACCTGTTCAAGCCCTTCGCTTTTTTTCAAACCCCTCAAGGAACCCCCATGCCTCTGAACCAGGAACTCTTCGATGCCGGCCTGCAGACCCGCCGCGAGGTGCTGGGCAGCGAGTACGTCGACGCCGCCATCGCCAATGCCGATGCCTTCAACCGCCCGCTGCAGGAGCTGGTCACCCAATACGCCTGGGGCGAGATCTGGAACCGGCCGGGCCTGGACCGCCGCACCCGCAGCCTGCTCAACCTGGCGATGCTGACCGCGCTGAACCGCCCGCACGAGCTCAAGCTGCACCTGCGCGGCGCTCTCACCAACGGCGTGACCCGTGAAGAGATCCAGGAAGTGTTTCTGCAGACCGCCATCTACTGCGGCGCCCCGGCCGCCATCGACAGCTTCCGCACCGCCAAAGAGGTGTTCAAGGAAGTGGATGCCCAACCAGGATGAGATTCAGCCCCTCCACAGGGGGGTTGTGCTCCATTTCACCCCGGCCCTGAGCGGCCAGGCGACCTGGCTGCTGTCGGGGGGATCGACGCCTTGCGATCTCGCACAACGCGCAAACGGTTCGACCAAGCTGTGCGCGCCGGTGGGGTGTTGAAACCAGCGTTTTCCGACCGCCGATCCAACTGGCATGGCGGAACCCGAGCAGCCGCCGTGGAAGCCGGGGCGCGGTGCGATCAGCGCTCCTCGGCCTCGGACAGGGGAAGCAACAAAGTGAATTGCGTCCCCAGAGGCCCAGATACCCATTGAACGCTCCCATTGATGGCTTGAGCCCGGCGCATTTGATTGTGCAAACCACGCCCTTTGGGGTTTAACCGGACAGCCTCGTAGTCAAAGCCGGTTCCGTTGTCTTGAATCGAAACCACCACATTCGGCCCCTGCATCCCGGTACGCACATGGACTTCGGTGGCACGAGTGTGTTTGAGAATATTCGCGAATGCTTCTTGGAAGATGCGCAGAATATGCAAACCGCTGCGCGGATTCAGCCACGACAGCTTGGGTATATCCTGCACCTCCCAATTCAGTCGCACTCCCGCCGCTTTGAGCCTGGGACCCAAGCGGAATCGCAAAGTGGCCAGCAGCAAGAGCAAGTCTGCTTCGATGGGTTCCATCGAATCAATCGTCAATTTCAAATCGTCGATGCAGGCTTTGAGAATGTCACCGAGCAAGGCCTGCGTCATGTCACCGCCCTCCACCGCGCGCAGCGCGGTGACCAGCGAGGAGCCCAATCCATCATGCATGTCTTGCGTGAGGCGTTGGCGCTCTTCGCTGAGCATTTGGATTCTCTCGATGTCGCGCAAACGCGCATGGCTGGCCATCAGCTCCGCTTCTCGAATCGACAGACGCTGGGCCAAGTGAAGATTGGCTTGTTCTATATTCTCCATTGCACCCACATAGCGGCCGTACATGATGTACAGGGTGACGCCGAAAACACCGACGATGGCATACGGATTGGTGTAGATGCCCTCCGGGCTCACCCAATTGGTTTGCAACAATAAATCGTAAATGCAACACAGCGCTGCGATAAACAGCCAGCCAGCCACAACCCACGTTTCCCGCGAATTCTGACGAAACCCTTTGCGCAGAGCGTCATAGAAAATCAGCGCGGCAACCGGGACCATCAAAATATTGATCATCGGCGTCAACAGCGTCAGCGTTGGCAGGATACCCAGACCGGGGACGGTCACAGCGCTCCAAAGCAAAGCGCTCAACATCAGAAAACGAGTCACGCCGCGCATGGAAAGTCGATGCAGGCGCTCCATCAGGCAGTGGCAGAAGACCACCAGCCAAATCAGTGAGCAGGTCTTGATCCACTCCATCCACTCGTCAGAGAGGGGCAGAAATCCGCCACCCACGTGGTAATGCAACATGCGCAAAAAGGCCATGACCGATGTTGCAAAAAAAATGAGGTACAGCGCATCACGGCGCAACTTGATCCAGATGGCCAACGCAAAAAAACCCACCGCCAAAAAGGCCCCACTGCCGATCAAGGGAAGTTGGGTCTGCACCAATTGACGCAACTGGTAGCGCCAGACCAGGGCCTTCGCAGGGCCTACCCAGACCGTGGAAAGAGCGCTGCCGCTGTTTCGTAAATGGTCTATGCGCAGGGTGACCGCCATGGGCAGCAGTTCGTCGGCGGCGGCGTTGAGCGGAATCAGAAGCGGATGGTTGTAACCATTCAGCGTCATGCTGCCCTGAGACGCGTACATCAGGCGACCATCTGCATAGATCGCCACCTGACCAACGGTCTTCCACCGCGGGATGTAGAGGTATTGGGGCTCTTGACTGGCATTGAAATGACTCAAATCCAGCCGATACCAATCGGTCAGTGTTTGCCCCTCAAGGCCCGCAGCGGCCAACACGTCGCGCTTGAAAGCACTCGGGAGCCCGACGCTCTTCCAGCCTTCCTGAGCCAGAAATTCCGGGGTCAGTTGTGCTGGGGGCCGGCTGTAACCACGACCAGGCACCGATAGAAATTGCGCCTCGCGCCATTGGGTGGCACGCGTCTCGCTCACGGCCTGTTCGCATCCGGCCAGGGCGAGACTCCAGACCAGCGCACAGAAAGCGAGAACCAGCCGAGAGCAAACGCATCGCCTCCAGGAGCCCTGGCGATGCCATTTGGAGCGATGCGCCTGGGTCATGGGCGCCAAGACGCCGTCATACCAGACCCTGGTATCGGGCTTCGTAAATGGCTTCAGCCTTGGAGTTGACCTTCAGCTTGGCATAGATGCGGCGCACATAGGTTTGCACCGTGTGCGTAGACACCTGCATGACCTTGGCAATCTCATCAGCTGTGAATCCCTTGGTGATCAACTCCAGCACCTCCGTCTCCCGCCCGGACAGCACTGAGGGGATGTTGCCCTGCCGACCTGCAGGCTCCAGCGCTTTGGTCAGGGACTGCTTGCGAAAGTGCGTCAAGATCTTACGGGCGATCATGGGGCTGATGGGGCTGCCGCCGGCATACAGGCTCCGGATTTCGCGCAGCATGTCGCCCGCCTCGCCGTCTTTGAGCAAATAGCCAGAGGCCCCTGCTTCCAGCGACTTCATGACGTGGGCTTCGTCGGCAAAGGTGGTGCAAACCATGACCGCACAGGTGGGCCACAGGTGTCTGGCAGCCTGAATCACGTCCAAGCCGGATCCGTCCGGCAGCCCCAGGTCCACCAGCAAGACGTCTGCAGCCTGACCTTGCAGAGCAAGCAGACCTTCAGCCCGGGTGTTGGCAAGGCAGGCCATGCACAAATCGGCAGAGGCCTCAATGGCACTCACGATGGCGTGTTGAACCTCGACATCGTCCTCGACAAGGGCAACCCGAATCTGGGTAGAAGGCGCTGGGGTTGGCATAGTGGCAAGGGTGGGGACTGGGGCGAATCAGCCGTCAAATGCACAAATGGCGTCGCCAACGCCAAGCAGGGTCACGGCCCCCCTATTGCACAGAAACTGGGGGATTATCAACCCGCCTGTCGGGTATCGCCCCGAAAGCCGGGGATATCCGTGGAACGCTGGCCTGAGCAGCGACAACGCGTGAGATGTCTCGCGATCAAGCGCCCACGGGCCTCCTGACTGCGATTCCCTGTCACCGGATGGCTGCAAGCCTTGGCTCACAAGCGAACCCGCCACCCATCGCTTTGTGATCAAGGTGCCGCCGTTCATGGTGCTGCCAGAAGCCCGGAAAGCCGTGCACTGGCCAGATAGACCTGCGGCAATGTCGTCGCCACTCGCTCGGCAAACGCACTGCGCAACGCCACAGCCATTTCGAGAGGCGGAATCGTTTCTTCACGGCCGCCCCGCCATGCACTCAACGCCATCTGCTCGCCACGCTGCTCCGGCGCCTCGTCAAGGGCCATGTCAGCCCCCCAAAACACACTGTCAAGCCGGGTCGACAAAATAGGCTCCGAGGTCACCTCGTGGAGTTTGGAAAACAAGGTGCGCCAGGCCTTTTCACTGCTTTCGGTTGCGCCCCCTCCCCCAATGCGGCCAAGCACCAACGCGCCTTCTGTCTGGCTCAGAAGCGCATCTGGCAGGGTCCAGGCAGAGTCAGGCGCAGCAGAGGTCTTGAATTCGACAAAGCGCACTTCAAATCCTGCCATGGCCACCGCTTGCGCCAGGAGGTCTCGCTCCGCCAGGCTGTGACGGTCGTCCCCATGCAGCAAAGTGACTGGCCCACTGCCAGACACCAGCTCACGCAGCAAGGTCGCCCAGGCCGCAACAAAGGCTTCTTTACCGTTCGTGGCCGCACCGGTCGCAGGTTCAAAAATGCGCTGTGCCTGCTCGTTGTGCCATTCGCCAACGCATTCACGCGCCTGGGGGCCTTCTGCAATCACGGCATCGGGGTGAAATGACGTCAGCTGTATCAGGGCTTGTCGGCAGGCGTCCAGACCCAGACCGAGGTACTGGTGACGGGCCTTCAGATGCGAAAGCCCCCGCAGAACGCTATCGGCTCCGCTGAAAAACGCGCGTGACGTCACTTGGTCTGCGCGCCCCTCATGCAATATGAAGATGCGCCGGCTGCCGGCATTGACCCACACTGCCGCAACGGCCAGCAACATGAACCAGACCACCCAAGCCATTCGCCACAGACGCGTCATTGCACATACCCCAAATGCTGCCAATAGGGAATCGACAAGGCCAATGCCAGTACCCTGCAGGCTTGGATGAGGGTGTTGTTGCGAAGCAAGCATGTTCGCTCTCCAGAGTCCAGCCCGGTCGACTCACGAAACAACAGGTAGTCGGTGCTTTGATGCGGGAAGAACCAGACCTCGCTGGCGGTCAGCACGACGAAGCCAATGACCCAGGGATTCAAGCCGAACAAATCGGCCAACGGCATCATCACAGCGCAAATCGTGGTCACACAGACCACGGCAGGCAACAACAACCGCATCAGCAATACGATGGCGATGAGCCACAACAGAAACTGTGTCTGACCACCGCGCATGAGCGATGTAAGCACCCCCAGATGGGCGCCAATCCACTCATTCAGCCCAGTGAATGCGAACCCACGAGCGAACCCCACCGTGCACACCAGATAAATGAGAATGGGCCAATGAATGGCGCTGCGCAGTCCGGACGAGGACAGCACACCGGTGGCCAGCAGGAGCAAGAACACGAACAGCGTCAACCAGGAGGTCTCGATGTGGTGAAAATTGCCAAGACCGAGTCCCAAGGTGAGACAACAAAGCGCCAGGGCGACGATGCCTTCGTCGGCAGAAAATGGGTGATCAGGAACCGCTGTCTGCGACCTGGCCCCCGCGGAATCCAAGGACTGCAACAACAGCGTCGCGGCCAACAAGGCGCCAAGCACCCCCACGTAGACTGCAGCGCCCCGGAACCACATCAGCCCATTCACGTGGGGCTGCCAATGCGCCGGCAAAATACCCAGCACAATGAAGTTGCCAGCATTGCCCAACAGAAATGCGGTCGAAAACAAGGTGCAACCGGACAAGCCCGCAAACGCGAGCGCAGATCGGTGGCCAGGTCGGGCAAAGGCATTGACCATGGGGGTGATCAGCTGCAATCGCCCAGAGGTACTGGGAATGAATGCCGACATGAGGACCCCGATCAACAACACACTGACCTGCACAGTCCTGGCTCCGCGGGGCAAATGCCTGAGCACCGCCGACAGCAGGCGTGCCACCAGCCCGCACTGCTGGACAGCCGCACTGACGCCCAGCATGCCCAGCAACAGGTAAAAGCTACCACTGGCCAGGCCTGAGAACGCCAGTTCAGGCGGTAGGCCACTGCCCGCCACCATCAGCAGCAGTGCCAACAAGGCGCCAACAAAGGGTGGGGCAAGGTTGAAAATCCAGATGCACAAGCCCGAGGCCAGCGCCGCCAGGAAATGCAGCCGCTGAACCGAAGACGCACTGAGCGCAGGCGTGTTGCCCCACACCAGAGAGGCCAACAACGCAAAGGCAATTGCCATGAGCCAGCCAACCGTGAAAGCCCCGGAGAACGGGTCTGTGCGTTCATCTCCTGGAGCGGGTCCAGGCACCTCTGGTATCACGAAAGGTGCGGAACAAGCTCGCGCCAGCTCGCTTTGGCTTGACTCTTGGCCGTCAAGCAAGGGTTGCAGAAGGTCACTGGGAATCCTCCACCCATGACCCGCGTCATCGGGTATGACGCAAGCCTGCGCTGTCTGCGCCAGCAAGGTGCTTGCATTCACCGTGAGCACGCCCCCATGGGCAAAGTAACCAATCACGAGTTCGCCCTGGCTGAGCTGCTGCAGTTCGTGCGACCCCGACCATTGCAGCGGTCGCAAGCCAAGGGTGAGCAGTTGACGCGTCGAGAGGTCCAGACTGCGCCAAAAGGGATGTGCCTGCAGAGTTCCTTTCACCGCCCACCACTCCCCAGCATCCGGCTTGAAAGCCGCGCGTAATAGGCGTCGACGGCACCGATGGCCAGTCGGCGTTGCGCCATCGATTCAGGGTTGACCACCAGCGCGAATTCCGATGTGACGGAATATTGCGGCAACAAGGGTGAACCAGCCGATGAGCCCGAGAGAGCACGCAAAGCATAGCGTGCGGCGACCGCGCCTTGTTCCATCGGCGAAGGCAGCACCCCCATCGGGATGCCATCTCGAACCGCGTAGTACGAGAGCGCCACCATCGGTTGCGGCAACGCATCCAAAGCCTGCGTCGCCAACTGCTTCGTCCAGATCGGCGCATTGGTGCCCTCTGGTACCGGTATCGCCCGGTAATCACCCACCACCACCAGATCGGCCCGGTGTGCTATCTCATGGAGGGCCGTGCGCCACTCAGCGAGGGTCTGACAACGCCAAACCCCAACTGGTACCGCGTGCGCCCAGGGGTGCAGAGCGAAGCCTCGCGCTTCCTCATCAGACGCGGCGCCACCATCGTTGATCATGGCGACGCGCAGCGGTCGGCCTGAATTGGCCTGCCGCGCAGAGCCATCTGGCGGCCTGGCAAGCCTCAGCAGCGTGCGCTCGACCACGGCCCAAGGCGTGCGCTCCACAATACCGCTGACGTTGGAGGCAGCACGGGTCGCCAGGGAACGTCCAGCATCTTCAATACCGCTGTAAACCACCTGCGGCGACACCTGGTCGACGTAGCGCGTGCCGACGGCGAGTTGTGCGAAGTCATCCACGGTGATCAACGCATCCGGGCGCCAGCGGGCAATGAAGCCGTGCGCCCTGTTGACTTGGTCGGCGACCCGCTGAGTGTCATGGGCGTTCAGGTAAATGCGCTGCAACCGGACTTCCTTGCGGACACCAAACACCGCATCAAACCCGGCATCAATACCCTGGGTCCAGGGAATCCCTTCGCTCTGACTGTGCACCACCAGCACGGCCGGCCGACGCGCCCCTTTCCAAAGCAGGCTGCTCGCCAGCACGACGAAAGCGCTCAGCAACAAGCGTCTCGGCCAGCACGAGACGCCCGCCAGCACACCCACAACTGGACCGCGAAAGACCCCCATCATGGGATCCAGCCAAGCCAGAGGTAGTACGCCCCGACCCAAAGCCACGTCCAGGGACGCCTCAGCGCCTGGAGAACGCCCTGCCAACCGACGCCACGATCACCGGCGCCAGGACACACCAGAACCAGTTCGGCAATGTGCAGCGAGACCAACACCGGCAGCGCCGTAGTCAACAGATCTGCGCTCAAACGCCCCGTCCAGGGAACAACAATGACGAAGGCCAGGCTGACCGCTGCCAGAGCAGGAAACAGGGCCCGCAAAACCAGCAACAGTGGCAAGGCTGTGGCGGCCAGTGGCAGAGACACCGCCGCTTCCGGCAGCAAGAAGCCCAGCGCTGCTATCAGGCCCGGCAACAGCCCTACTGCAATCAACACCTCCCAATCGATCGACGGGTGAAATCTGCCAGCGGGCACCCATCGGAGCGCAAACAACATGACCAGACCCAACAGCGCCACCTGTCCGGGGGCCTGTCCATGGAAAGGCTGAAGCACCGTCATCACAGCCAGCCCCAAGCCAATGCCTGCCACGCCGTGAAGGGCAAACCTGTCCTTGATCTGCGCAGAGATCAAGTGAGCCGATTCCGGATGTCGGGGGGGTCGCGCTGACAGCCACTGGGCGGCCGCCCCATGCACCAAGGCGAGGGCGAGCAACGGCCACACCTGAAGCAGCCAGTGCAGGGCGACGAAACGATCCAGGCCTCCCGAAGGCAATAGGCCTATTGCCACCAGGTTGGCTGGGTGGGCAGGCAGCCAAGCGAGCCGCGCCAGCAGATGTGCGGCTCCCGACAGTTCGCGGCCTGCTCGAAGGGACAGCCCTGAGGCCGCACGAAAACTCTCGCTCCATCTGGCGGCCTGCGCCGGCGACGGAAGCAGCGCCAGCGCCAGAGCCAACCAGATCACAGCCCCCATCGCACGACCCCCACTGCCCGGCGCAGCTCGCCCGGCGGCATGGACGAACAAGGTGCCCAGCAGCCCACTTTGTCTGGCCGCCTGCGACAGGATCAATGAAGCCAAAGCCCACAGCGCAGCGTCGCCCGAGGCCGCCCTGATCAAGTCTGCCGAAGGAACAACATCGAACAAGCAGAGCAGCAAGAGTGCCAGCAAAGGGGGAAGCAGAAAAGGTGTTGACGACAACATCCACAAGCCTGCCAGCAGCGCCAGCACAAGCCCTGGGGCAAGTTGCGTGGCCGTGGCCCAGCCCAACAACGGCAGAGCGACAGCGGCCAACATGCAGGCTGCAGCGATGGCGAAACTCCCCCCCTGAGGAAACGGGGGCTCGATCCCGAGCGGCGACGCGCGGTCATTCGCTTCGGCAGGATGTTTCACGTCACTTCCACAAGCTGCATCATGCCCATGTCCTCATGGGCCAGGATGTGGCAATGCATGACGAATAGGCCCGTGAAATCGGAGAAGCGGGTACGGAAGGTCACGGATGTGGGCACCTGCGCCGTGCCCCCCTTGGGCAATCCGATGGTGTCCGCCCAGTAGGGCTCGACCGGCAAACCGTCGATCTTGACGACCTGGAATGGGTTGATATGGATGTGAAAGGGGTGCTGAACCGCGTTCATGTTGTAGACGGTCCACTCTTCAACGCTGTCCAGCGCGACGGTCTGGCGGGTCGCCCGGTGTGATTGAAACGGCGCAAATCGCTGCGGCATGACCGGTGTTGCCGAAGCCGTGCCGTCGCCAACACCCACCGTGAACGCCGTATCGGCGAAGAAGGTGCCATCTGTCTGGTATTGCCATTGGGACAACTCATCTCCAGGATGGTCAAGCGCGTCAACCGCTGGGGCTGCGCTCAAGGGATCACCGTTCTCATTGAAAACCGAACGCAGCACGACCTTGCGGCGCAGGCCTCCATGTGCGGCCAGCTCATCGTCCGTGATGGGGCGAAGCACCTGCGATACGGGAAGATCCGCCGTCGGCAGCGCCATGTTCATGGACGCACCCTCGACCACCAACTCGGCCAGGACATCACCCGCCAAGGGGTTTGGAAAACCCATGTCATAGGGTTTGGTGCGCAGCAGGTAGCGCCCAGGAGGCCCCGCCTTGATCAAAATATCTGCTCGATTGCCCGGTGCCAGTACCAGACCGGCATCGGCTTGCGCCGAGTAGACCTGCGCCTGTCGCCGTGGGCAGGAATCCAGTGCGATCAGGTGCAGGTCGTGAGCATCCAATGCCAGATTCAGGTAGTTGGCAATGCCGGCGTTGACCAGACGCCAGCGTTGTACCTCGCCAGGAGACAGCACCAACCGCGGGCGGCGTACCCCGTTGATGAGAAAAGGGGGCTCAGCATCAGGGGCTGTCACCTGCGAGAAGCTTTCGAGCCGGCCGTCCGCGTCGAAGACAGGGGCCTGAAAAATCATGACACGGTCACGTGCCGCGGCGATCTCTGGCACATCGTCCAGATCGCCCGTGATCAGGATGGCCCCCGCCATGCCACTGCCCACCTGGATGGCAGTCGAACCGTGCAAGTGAGGGTGGTACCAGGAGGTTCCGATGGGGTGATCGCTGACGATCGAATACTCGTGCTGGCGCACCGCACCGGGTTGGACGGCAGACGCTGGGCCATCCACGACGTAATCTCCGAACACCCCAGGACCCACCATCTTTGGCGAGACGTGCAAGCCATGGGTGTGCAGATTCGCGCTGTTCATATAGCGCAGGTGCTCGACAGGCTCGGCGCTGGCGGGATTCGGCGGCAGATCGTTTTCGACCCGCAGGCGCAACACATCCCCAGCCCGCACTTGCAGTGTGGGGGCCGGAATCATGCCGTTGTAGGTCCGCAAGTGAACTGATTTGCCGTCGATCTGCAAATCGGCATAGGCCATGCGCAAGGTGTAGTCGAGAACACCATCCGCTGCCTTGATTCTTGGCGGCTCAACGAAGGTTTCCTGCGTCGTCTGGCCCCCACCGCAGGCGGCCAGCACGGGGGAAACCATGACCCCGACACCGAGTTGCCAACTGACGTTCAGGAAATTTCGGCGGGAAGGTGGGTGAGTCATGGGTGAGTTCAGTGGGTTAGGTGGGGAGGGGAAATGCTGGGCCGACCGCGGGCAGAGGCTTCGGGATGCCGCTATGCCCCCCCTCGCGGCCAAGCTGGCCGCTGGTGTTATCACCCCAGGCCCAGACCTGTTCACCGTCGGAGGCCAATACATGCCCCTGTCCGGAGACCACTTGCCGTATGCGACGAGGCAGCGCGACCGTCAAGATGCCCTGATGGGGCAGCACATCACCCTGCCCAAGTTGGCCCCGTGCATTCCAACCCCAGGCATAGAGCCGCCCCGATACGCCCAGGCCATAGGACACGTACATGCCGGCCGCGATCTTCGCGACCCTCTCAGGCAGCCGGACGCACAACGGTATGTCGCTGTAAGCGGCCTCGCGACAACCCAGTTGGCCATGCTGATTGCTCCCCCATGCCCACACCTTCCCATCGGCATCGATCGCCAGACTGTGGCTGGGGCCCGCCGCCGCCGCCTGCGCACGGCCAACTCCCCGGATGCGCACCGGACTGTCCTCGTCCTGGAGATGGGCCTGCGCAAGTTGGCCCGCCGCGTTCGCGCCCCAGCCCCAAAGCCCGCAGGATTGATCGATCGCCAGCACATGCGAGCCGCCCACCGCGCATTGCGCCAGCGTGGGCAATCCGCGGACCATGGAAGGTTGGTCGTTGCTCACCTGCGTCGCATGCTTGACCAGCCCCCAGGCAAACAGGCGTCCATCACGCGTCAACGCAAGTGAAAGGAACTCGCTGCTGTGCAGCCGCGCAATCGGAGGCAGGCCTTTCAGCGCCTGCGGGCTTTCGTGCAGGATGTGCGCCAGACGCCCGCCAATGCCAGCCCGGTTCGCGCCCCAAAGGTAGGGCAATCCGCGCTCGTCCAGGCCCAAGCTGGTCCCGCCACTGGCACTGACCTGCTGAAGGGGCGACGGGGTGCGAACCACGATCGCAGACGACGCCGGCATGGGCACGGAACACACGTTGGCGGGAGGCGGGAATCGCCCTGTGCCGTCGCCGCCCCAGGCCAGCAGACGCCCGTTGACACCCAGCACCAGGCTGTGGTCTCGGCCCGCTGCAATATCTCGTATGAAGGCCATTGAGTTCTAACGCCCACTGAGCACGATCATGCCGCGAGCCTTGCCGCTCACGCTGTCATGGTCTTGTGCACTTTGCAGCAGCTCCACCAAGGGCACCCACACGGGCGGATATTTGTAACGGGCTACATCCATCAACAGAGCCGAATCGCTCGCTTCATGATAGGCCGCCAGGGGTGACCAGTGCCCACCGCCAGCCTCGCCGAGAATGCGACGATTGAAGTTGAACAGTACAAAACGGTCCTGCTCCCGCAAGTGCCTCATCAGCAGCAGGCGCAACTGGCTGAGATCGAGCGTATCGGCAAAGATGACCTCAGCCCGCACGGGCTGGGAGGCAAGAACCTGTCCAAGCTGGGCCAGCGTCATGCCTTCCTTGGCCACCACCTCGGGCTGGGCGATGCGCGGATCCACCCCCTCAAAAAAGTCCTGCTGGGTAAAAAAGCGGTAGTCCGGATACAGGCCCGTCATTGGGCGAGCTACGCCCAGGGCATTCAAGGCCACCACAGAAGTCGCCACTGAGCAGTAAGCCTGATTGCGCTGGGTTTCAAAATAGGCCGCGAGCGGCCAGTACGCTTGGCGATAGCTGCTTTCGATGAGGCGCTGCTGCCCGATCGGGTGGGTCAAAGCGAACAGTTGGGCCGGAATCTCAAGCGGAGCCTTGGCAGGCTCGAGGCCATGCACAGGCGACCCGAGCAAGGCCAGTGGCAGAACCAGGCCCGCGATCATGGCGAAACGCCGTGCCATGAAATTCATGCGGGTGCAGAGTGAAGACAGGGCCATGGGGAACCTCTGTGAAAAATGGAAAGTCATCAGGCGAATTTCAGTCCGCTCGCCGCCTTCTTGCGGGCTGCCTGCAGTGCCGCGATGGCGGCATCTACGGAGGCAGAGTCGGTGAAAGCAGACAAAGTGAAGACCTTGATCCCGACGATGGGCTCTCCGTAGACGGTATTTCGGTAACGGCTGGTTTGCACGAACACAGAGCTTTCACCGGCTTCTGCTGCACCCCGGGTTGCCAGGTAGACCGCCTTGTTGAAGTCGTTGTAACGAGCCAGCGCATCGCGGTTGGCGACGCCTTCCTTTTCCGACAGGTAACTCTTGTCGGCATCCACGCCATCCGGGTAGACACGGACCACGACCACTGCACCGTGGTTCCCGGTGTTGAGCACCGTCAACCAGGGCAGTGTGCGTGCCTTCTGGCGCAAGAGATTCGACATCTCGATGCAATGACCGAGCAAGCCTCGGTAGCCGTCTTTGCCAAGCATCAGCAAGTTCGCCAGCGCTGCCAGGACAGGCCCGCCGGAGCGCGAGCACTCCAGTGTGTAAATGCCTGGGTCGTATTCGCCGAACTGGAACAAATACGGCATGGCCACCTTGTCGCGCCGAATGGTATTGAGCAGTTGGGCATCGCGCGCAAGGAACAGGCTTGACGCATAGGGCGTGTAGCCACTCTTGTGGAAATCGATGCCCAAAGAGTCAGCCAGATGCAAATGCCGAATGCGTTGCCGGACCACCTCGAGCGACGAACAGGCGTCGTTGGGAATACCGAGCGGGTTTGCACCGAAGTCATAGTCATTGAAAACCGCGTAGGCCCAACCGATGACGGCGTCGGCATGCAGGTGCGGGGTGTAGTCGAGTCGGTACTCTTCAACAAGCCGCTTGCGCAGGGCATGTACCGCAGCAATGTCATCAATGCCGAAGGCATCCGTCGTCCCCATGGTGACGACAATCGCGGCGACCCGTTCGCCCTTTTCGATGCTCTGGCGCAAGGCCTTCTCCAGCGCGACCACATCCATCGAGTTGTCATCCCCGGTGGGCACGGACACTGCGGCTTGAGCGCCGAGCCCCAGCCAGGCGGAAGCGCTGAGTTTCGCGTAGTGCGCCAGGTCCGAGCCAAACACCCGCAAGGGTTGTCGCAGCCCCTCGTTGAACAAGCCCGGCTGCGCGATTTCGGCCCCTACCTTGATGCCGTAAAGGGTGGTCCCAGTTCCCCCAAAGGTGAACAAACCGAGCGCCTTGTCTGCTTCGTACCCAACCAGCGCCGCACACATGGCGGATACCCGCACTTCGGCTTCGGCCGCCTTGTGCGACAGGTCGTCCCAGACCGTGTTGGGGTCGATGATCGAGCCGAACAACTGGCCAATGATCGACACGGAGGTGGCCGATCCGTGAAGCCGGTGCACGTTGGGATGGCTCCAGGTGTACTGACCTTCCAGATAGCGTGCGGTCTCCCGGATCGTGCTCCGAGCATCGCCCAGTGATTCGCCGATGCGTTCACGCCGCGCGCCGGCATAGTCAAGCGCACCACGGGTGCCCAGATAGGTCCGGTGGGACTTGCGCCTTTCGTACTCCGACATCGCAAATGCCATGAGGCGCGACAGTCGGCTGTCTGCCGCCTGAGATCGAACAGGGGACGGGAAAGTGTCGCGAATGCTTCGGACGATGCGCTGATACCTGCCAGATCCACCGATCACCGCATCGCCGGGCTTGCGCAAAGCCTCTCGCGCCTTGACCGGCAGTGTCGCAGCAAAGGACATCAGCGCAGTCGTTCTCAACCAATGGCGTCGCAGCATAGGAGCTTTCGTGTGAATATCAGGCAGACAGAGGGAAACGTCCCGCGGTCAAATCGGCCTGGAGGGAGGGCAACGCCCGAAGACCCAAGGCCACCGCCGTGAGGGTGGGTGCATTGATGGGCATGGTGGGAAAATTGGCAGTGCCCACAATGAAAAGATTGGCGTGATCGTGGCTTCGGCAGAATGGATCCACAACCGAAGTGAGCACGTCAGTACCCATTCGTGCCGTGCCGGCGATGATCGCGGAGGCCACGGAAGGAGTGTCGGTCTCGATGTCCGTGCAAGCCAGTGCTTTCGTGATCGCCGCATGGCGCTCCCTGGCCTTCTCGATGCCACGCAAGGTGTAGTCTTCAATGGTGAACTGGATACGCGGTCGCGGCATACCGCTGGCATCACGCAGTTCGGCGTCGGGCACCACCCGGTTGCTTGCGGAAGGCAAGGTTTCCACGGAAGTGTTGATGGCGAGTTCCCGTGCACATTCATCGCTCAATCGACGGGCCAGATCGGTCCCACGCAACCCGGCCCTGATCAAATGGGCAGAACGCTGCATGGGACCCAGCGCGGTCCGCCATCCGCGATTGAGGAAGGAGGTGCCGATCGCGCCATGCTCGCTGCGCGTTGGACCGTCGCGAAGTTCCAGCACCCCCGCCGTGGTCGTGGGGGCACGGTAGGTGTAGATCGGCTCGCGGGTCAGGGCGCGCGTGTCCAGGTCCACCTGGCCCATCAAATAGCGCCCAACCGCATCGCTGCGGTTGGCAACCCCCTGCGGGGCATTGGCCTGAGCGGAACGCAGCAACAGACTCGGCGTCTCAATGGCATGGGCTGCAATCACATAGGCACGGCCCGTTGCCACAGCACGCTGCCCATCCGATCCACGCACGCGCAGGCCGGTCACCAGTTGATCCGGTCCCACTTCGATGTGCTCGACGAGCGCCTCCGACACCACCCGCACACCAGCGGCTTCTGCTTTGGCGACATGCACGCTGGCGTCGTACTTTGCGCCGATCGGGCAGATGGGGGCGCAGCTGGAACTGCCGCAACACGCTGGGCGCCCATCGAAGACTTCGGAATTGCGCGCATGGGCAAACGGCGCAACGGTGTACCCCAGGGGGGCCAGGGCGTCGCGGATCAGCGTGTCTGCGTAGGTCATCGGCACCTTCGGCAGGGGAAACGGTGCTCCACCGCGAGGACCTCCCTGGTCGAACGCGCTATCGCCGGCAGTGCCCCACTGCTTCTCCACAAAAAGGTAAAGCTCTTGCAGATCCGCGTACCCGACTGGCCAATCCACGCCAACGCCAAACAAAGACTTCGTCCGGAAGTCATTGGGCCTGAAGCGAGCAGAAAACCCCGTCCAATGCCAGGTCGTTCCACCGACGCCGCGCAGGTAACTGCCGCCAAAGACGGCGGGGCCTGCCTGCACCAGATGGTCTTGCGGATGCATGGGGTGCGGCGCGTACGGCTGACTGGGGTAGGGTGAGTTCGGGCCCTTTTCAGCGGATGCGAAAAAGTGTTGTATCGCGTTGGCACGCTCAATGCGAGGCCCGGCGTCAATCAACAACACCTTGACGCCCTTCTGTGCGAGTTGCCAGGCCATCATGCTGCCCACAGCACCCGCCCCCACGACGACGACGTCAGCCGTCAGATCTTTCTCCAGAGACTTGTTCATGGTGGCGTTTCTTCAAATGGGAAAAGGGGCGCAATGCGGGAGAAAAGGTGCGCCATCAGATCGGTCGCTCAGACCAATAACCGAAGGCGCCGCCACAGATCCCGGGGGGCTTGGTGAATGTCAGCACGGACCAGATGGGCGCACCGACATAGGTGACGACTTCAGTGGAGCCTGCCATGCCACTGACCCACAACTGCAACGCAAACTCCACGACATCACGCAATGGAGCCTGCAACGAGGCCATGCGCTGGTTCTTGGGCGAGGCATTGGCAAGACTCAGCAAGGCGTTCCATTGGGCCTTGCCTAGGCTTTTGAGCAGCACCGTCAAATACTGCTGGGTCAATGCTTCACTCTCATTGGAAATGCCGGTCAACTCTGTGCAGACCGAGGCCAAGGCTTGCATGCGCCGCCTTGGAAACGACGAGCCAGGCGCTGCGTTGACCGGCCCTCCTGCCCACGGCACTGTCGCAGCCAAAGCCGCGAGTTGCAAAATCAAACGCCGACGAGAAGGTGGGTCATGAGGTTGCATGAATGTCCGCTTGAAGCGAATGAAGGGGGCGCACTTCGGGGCCGCTGCGAGGAAAAGTTCCAACAGTCACCAGGGCACCGGTCGAAGCCCCCGAGCGGGCTTCTTCCAGGAACGATGTCGGATTGAATGGACACGACTTTATCGAGAAGCATTTTTGCCGTATGCCCCCAAAACAAGTGACAGCCTTCACTTGACTGCGCGCCTTGGGAGGGACTAAGGGCGGTCGGTGCACCCCCTTCGGGAAAGTGCAGAGACGCGGACGTTCTTTGTCCACGGGCGCCCAAAGTCCTTCATGTCCTTCACGCCCTTCTCGTTCAGCACGGCCACGGGTCATGGCGCATGTATCGCCACCGGTCTCCGCACGAAGGGCTCCTGCGCGGCGCCCTCACCAACGGCGTGAGCCGCGAGGAAATCCAGGAGGTGTTCCTGCAGACCGCCATCTACTGCGGCGCCCCTGCCACCATTGACAGCTTCCGCACCGCCAAAGAGGTGTTCAAGGAAATGGATGTCGCAGCTCAGAGCTCAGAGGGGTCAAAGGGCTCAGAGGGCTGATCCACTGCGCCCCACTCAGTCCAGCCGCTCAACCGCAGGCAGGGTGATCTGCCCGTCAAGCAAGGCCGCCCTGGGCTCGTAGGCGCGCAACACCAGGCGGAAGGCCCCCTGGGGCGCCGGCAGCCAGTTGCGGGCCTGCTCGGGTGTCGCAGGCGCTTCGTGCTGGATGGTCAAATCGACCGCCCCATCGGCCGCCACCTGCAGGCCCGGCGTGCGGTCGCCGATGGCGTAGCGCCGCAAGGCGTTGGCGCTGAAGAACAGCCGCCCATCAGGCTCGACCTCGTACATGGACAGCGACCAGAAGGCATTCACCGGCAAGCCCCCGGCCGGCAGGCGCAGCCGGTAGCGGTGCGCGCCGCTCAGGGCCAGGCCCTGGGCATCCACCCCGGTGCTGGGGTAGACCGACTCGACCGGCTCCAGGGCCAGCAGGCCGCTCAGCGCGGTGCTGGCCCGGTAGCGGTAATCGGTGCCGAACTGGCCCAGGTTGGCTTGACCGTATCGCCAGCCATTGACCGTGCGGCCCGCGGAGAAGGCTGCGGTCTTGAGGCCTGCCAGCAAGGTGGGCAAAGACTGCGTCCACTGCGCCTGCAGGGCGGGCGACAGACGATCCCAGGCGCATGCGGCACCGCACAGGCCCACGGCCGCCAGGCGGCCGAGCAAAGCCTGCTCGTAGGCCGGTGGCGGGTTGCGCTCCAGCATGCGGTTGGCCAGGTCCACAAAGGCCTGGGGGGTCGGGCCCAGGGGGGGCGCGGCATCCCATACCGGGGGCCGGGGGGCCGCGGCCAGGGGCTGGGCGACCAATTGGTCCTGCAGGGCGTGCACCGCTGGCAGATCCTGCGGCCCATCCACCAGAATGCGTGCCAGCACCAGCACATCGTTGGACGGCGCCCGGATCACGCGGGCCGCCTTGGGCATGGGCCCCGGCCAATCCGGGCCAACCAGCACATGGCGGCTGGACCGGGTGCCGTTCAGGCGCCGCCCCAGCATGGCGAAGTTGTTGCCCACCATGTCGATGAAAGCCAGCGAGTGGTATCGCCCGGCCATGTCGGGCAGCGACAGCTCCACGGGGCCCTGGCGCAGGTCCAGCCAGAGCAGCGAATACAAGGTGTCGACATTGGGGGTGGTGACCTCCCGGCGCGCCGGGTCGGCCAGCTCGCGGCGGTGCTGCCATGCAGGGCTGGGTGAGGCGTCGGTCCCGGCCCCCAGCGACGCCGCCCGCAGGCGGCCCATGGCGACCAACGGGTAGGCGTAGTCAAAGGCCTGGGCCATCAAAGCGCCGGGCTCATCCGATGCCCCACCAGCTTGCCCACCAGCTTGCCCACCAGCTTGCCCATTAGCTTGCGCCGGCGCGGCCGGGCCCAAGGCACTGGCCAGCAACAGAACAGCGCCCAAGGCCGGGCGCAAAGACAACAAGTGCAAAAACATGGTTGGTTCTCCCATCATCAAAAAGCGGGGGTGGCGGGCCCCGCCAGAGTGCCCGCACCGGCGTTGCCCGAACAGACGGTACGGGGATTGGCCATTCTGTGAGGGCCCAGCGGCTCCATCTTGCCGATCAGCTAGGCAATCCAGACGGAAGGTGGAGGCCCTACCCAAATGCACCGGCAGCCGGCGAACCCCCTAAAATCGCCGGTCACCCACAGACCTGCGCGCCTGCCCCATGACCCAACCGCCCCAACCGACCCAACGCCCCGTTCGTTCCCAGTACGAAGATTTCATGCGCCACGTCTATACGACAGGTGTGGCCAAGGGCGACCGCACGGGCACGGGCACCACCAGCGTGTTCGGCTACCAGATGCGCTTTGACCTGAACGAGGGTTTTCCGCTGGTCACGACCAAGAAGGTGCACCTGCGCTCCATCATCCAGGAGCTGCTGTGGTTCCTCACCGGCTCCAGCAGCAACCACTGGCTCAAGGAGCGCGGTGTCACGATCTGGGACGAGTGGGCCCGCGAAGACGGCGACCTGGGCCCGGTGTACGGCGTGCAGTGGCGCAGCTGGCCCACGCCCGACGGCGGCCACATCGACCAGATCGCCGAGGTGATCAAGACCCTCAAGAGCAACCCGGATTCGCGCCGCATCATCGTGAGCGCCTGGAACGTGGCCGATCTGGACAAGATGGCACTGATGCCCTGCCATGCCTTCTTCCAGTTCTATGTGGCACCCGCCCAGGCCCCGGGTGAGCGCGCCCGCCTGTCCTGCCAGCTGTACCAGCGCAGCGCCGACATCTTCCTGGGCGTGCCCTTCAACATTGCCAGCTACGCCCTGCTGACCCACATGGTGGCCCAGCAATGCGATCTGGACGTGGGCGACTTCATCTGGACGGGTGGCGATTGCCACATCTACAGCAACCACCACGAGCAAGTGGAGACCCAGCTGGCCCGGGCGCCCTACCCCTACCCCACGCTGCGCATCCTGCGCCGCCCCGACAGCCTCTTCGACTACCAGTACGAAGACTTCGAGGTGGTGGACTACCAGTGCCACCCCGCCATCAAGGCCCCGGTCGCCGTCTGAGAGCCCAGCCCATGCCTTTGAACCTGATTTTTGCCCGGGCCGCCAATGGCGTGATCGGCCGCGACAACGCCCTGCCCTGGCACCTGCCCGAGGACCTGGCCCACTTCAAGCGCCACACCCTGGGCTGCCCCGTCATCATGGGCCGGCGCACCTGGGATTCGCTGCCGCCGCGCTTTCGCCCCCTGCCCGGGCGACAGAACATCGTGCTGACCCGCGATCCGGCCTGGGCGGCCGAAGGCGCCAGCCGCGCCGGCTCACTGGCCGAGGCTCTGGCCCTGCTGCCTCCCGAGCAGGAGGTGTGGGTCATCGGCGGGGCCGAGGTGTACGCCCAGGCCCTGCCACTGGCCGACCGGGCCGTGGTGACCGAGATCGCGCAAGACTTTGAGGGCGACGCCTTTGCGCCACAATTCGGCCCAGGCTGGACCGAGGTGGCGCGCGACACACAGCAGTCATCGACCGGCCTGACATTCAGTTTTGTCACCTACACACAAGAACGAGGAGCTTGATATGTCCGGACACGGATTCCACGTCCACGGCCCGCACGACCATGAGCTGGAGCACGCAGCCCAGCATGGTGGCGACAGCATGACCAACCAGATCGCGATGTTCACGGCCATCATCGCGACGGTGGGCGCCATCTTCTCCTACATGGGCGGCGCCACCCAGGCCAACGCCGGGCTGTACAAGAACAACGCGGCCATCAAGAAGACCGAAGCCTCCAACCAGTGGAATTACTTCCAGTCCAAGAGCACCAAGCAGTCACTGGCCGAGTTGGCCCGCGACCTGGCGCCCGAGGACAAGAAGGCCACCTACCAGGCCAAGGTGGAGCGTTACGACAAAGAGAAGAACGAAATCAAGGTGGTGGCCGACAAGCTCGAGGCCGACGCCAAGCAGTGGGACGAACAATCCGACGAGCAGATGCACCTGCACCACCGCTGGGCCCAGTCGACCACCGCACTGCAGGTGGCCATCGCGCTGGCGGCGATTGCCCTGCTGACCAAGAAGCGCTGGCTGCAATACGGCATGTTCGGCGTGGCCGGTGTCGGCGTGGCCATCGGAGCCGCCGCGATGCTGCACATCTGACGCGGCTGCAGGCGCTGCAAGAAAAACGGGCTCCTCGGAGCCCGTTTCTCATGGTGCCGGCAATTTGAACAAGGCCTGCAGGGTCTGGGCCACCGAGGCCCGGGCCTGCTCGGTCGCCGCCGGGTCGTGCCCGACGTAGGGGTCGCGCTGCACGCAGGCATCCTGGTAGCTGAACACCTGACCGGTGGCCTGGTTGACCAAGCGCCCCGGAGCCTCTTCGCGGATGCTGCAGGCCCGCACCGTCTGCGAGCCCTTGGCCTGAACCGCCGGCTGCGGGGCCAGCGGCGAATCAAAGCCGTGGTGAGCCCCTTCGTACAGGCTGATCTGCACGTCCTGCCCCGCCTTCTGCAAGCGCTCGACATACGCCCGACAGGGCGCCGCGGGGTTGTAGTCATCGGCCAGGCCGTGGTGGATGCGCACCGGGGCATCGAGCTGAGTGTCGCCCTGGTATTGGGTCATGCAGTCGGGGTAGAACGGGATGTAGGCGGCATAGCGGATGCCGCTGCGGTTCCAGGCCTCATGAAAGCGCTTCAGGCTGGCAAACAGCGTGGCCTGGCCGCCGCGCGAGAAGCCCATCAACACCACCCGCTGCGGATCGATGCGCGGGTGCCTGGCGAGCAACTCCAGCGCCCGGTAGGCATCCAGCGACAGGTTGAGGCGACCCAACTGGGCCTGATTGGCCCCGGTGGTGGTGATGCCGCGACCGGTGAACCCATCGATGGCCAGGGTGGCCATGCCCATGGCGTTCAGGTCACGTGCCCACAGCTCGCCGTTGGCCCCCATGCCGCTGGAACCATGCACCAGCACCACGGCGGGCTGGCGGCCCGGCACATCGGCCAGGCGCAACTCGGCCCCCACCGTGACGGGCTGGCCTGCTGAAGCGTTGCCAGTCAGAAAGTCGGCATCGCTGAGGGTGAGGCTGGGCAGCGCATGAAGCTCCACCCGCGACGGCAGGGTCTTGGGATCGGGCATGGGGCCCACCGCCTGGGCCGCCGTGGCCCACCACAGAACCCCCAGCAGGGCCAGGCAGGGCCGCAGCCCCTTCGAGAAAAGCCTCATGAAAATTCTCCTTCAGTGGGGTCGTGGGATCGTGGGTTGACCGGGGCAGCCCCCCATCAGGCGAACAAGGTCTTGTACTGGTCGCGCAGCAGGTTCTTCTGCACCTTGCCCATGGTGTTGCGCGGCAGTTCGGCCACCACATAGCACTGCTTGGGGATCTTGAAGTTGGCCAGCTGGCCCTTCAGCGTGGCAATCACCTGGGCCGCCTCGACCGTGGCGCTGGGCTTGGCAATCACCACAGCCACGCCCACCTCGCCAAAGTCGGGGTGGGGCACGCCCACCAGGGCGCTCTCGGCCACGCCGGGCATCTCGTTGATGTAGCTCTCGATCTCGGCCGGGTAGACGTTGTAGCCGCCGCTGATGATCAGGTCCTTGGCGCGGCCCACGATGGTGACGTAGCCACGCTCATCCACCTTGCCCACGTCGCCGGTCTTGAAGTAGCCGTCGGCGGTGAACTCTTCGGCCGTCTTTTCGGGCATGCGCCAGTAGCCCTTGAACACGTTGGGCCCCTTGACCTGGATGCCCCCGATCTCGCCCACGGGCAAGGCAGCCCCCTCGTCCGACTGCACGCGCAGCGACACCCCGGGCAGGGGGAAGCCCACGGTGCCGCCACGGCGCTCGGCCTGGCCGCCATGGCGCGCGTCGGCCACGTAGGGGTTGGAGGTCAGCATGATGGTCTCGCTCATGCCGTAGCGCTCCAGGATGGTGTGGCCGGTGCGGTCCTGCCACTCCTTGAAGGTTTCGATCAGCAAGGGGGCCGAGCCGGCGATGAACAGGCGCATGTGTGACGCCGCCTCACGCGTGAGGCCGGGGTCGGCCAGCAGGCGCACATACAGCGTGGGCACACCCATGAACACCGTGGCCTCGGGCATCTTGCGGATCACCAGCTTGGGGTCGAACTTGGCCAGCCAGATCATCTTGCTGCCGTTGATGAGCGCGCCGTGGATGGCCACAAACAGGCCGTGCACGTGGAAGATGGGCAGCGCATGGATCAGCACATCACCGGGCTGCCAGCCCCAGTAGTCCTTGAGCATCACGGCGTTGCTCAGCATGTTGCCGTGGCTCAGCATGGCCCCCTTGCTGCGCCCGGTGGTACCGCTGGTGTAGAGGATGGCGGCCAGGTCGTCGGCCGCACAAGGCGCCACCTCATGCTGGTCCCCAAAATGAGCCGCCCGCTCCAGCAGCGAGCCGGTGCGGTCGTCGTTGAGGGTGAAGACGTGCGCCGTGCCGGCCTTGAAGGCGATCTTGCTGACCCAGCCGAAGTTGGCAGCGCTGCACACCACCACTGCGGGCTCGGCATTGCCGATGAAGTACTCGATCTCGGCGCTCTGGTAGGCCGTGTTCAGCGGCAGAAACACATAGCCCGCGCGCAGCGTGGCCAGGTACAGCACCATGGCCTCGACCGATTTCTCGACCTGCACCGCCACCCGCGCGCCAGCCGGCAGCTTCAGCGAAGCCAGCAGGTTGGCCATGCGGGCCGTGGCGTGGTCCAGGTCGCGCCAGGTGTAGAAAAGGCCGTTGTCGGTCTCCACCGCCGTGGCGTCCAGATCAGCGGGAAACTGCGCCCGCAGGGCTGCAAACAGGTTCTGGTTCGTCGTCATGATGAAAGCAAGAGAGAAAGAGATGAGGGATGGGAAAGTGGGCCGGCAGGCCTCAGAAGGCGGGCGTGCGTTTGGCCAGGAAGGCGGCAATGCCCTCGCGGTGCTCGGCGCTGTCGGCATAGGCGTAGGCCTGGTCCAGCAGGGTCTCGGGCAGGGCCGAGACCAGCGCGCGCAAGGTTTGTTTGTTGAGTCGGGCGGCCTGGGGCGCCAGGGTGGCGATGCGGGCCGCGCTGTGGCGGGCGTCAGAGCCCACCTGATCGTCGGGCAGCAGCCGGGTCAGAAAGCCCCGCGCCAGCAGCGTGGGGGCATCGAGCGTGGCGGCCTCCAGCAGCATCTGGCGCACCGAGAGTTCCCCCGCCGCTGCCCGCACCAAGGCCACCTCGCGCGGGGCCATGGGGAAGCCCAGGCGGGCGATCGGCGCGCCAAAACGGGCCGACTGCCCGGCCAGCCGCAGGTCGCAGGTGCTGGCCAGCTCCACCCCGGCGCCCATGCAGGCGCCCTCGATGCAGGCAATCAGCGGCACATCGCAGGCCAGCATGGCCGACAGGCCGCCCCACACCTCCACCTCATGGAAGTGCCGCAGGGCCGCCTCGTCGAAGCGGAAGTCGGGGTACTCGGAAATGTCACCACCGGCGCAGAAATGCCCGCCCTCGCCGCGCAGCACAATGCAGCGCACGTCATCGCGCGCCTGCAGGTCAACAAAGGCCTGGCGCAGCTGATGCCACATGGGGCGTGACATGGCGTTGAGCTTGCCCGGGTTGGACAGCATCACCTGCACCACCCCGGGCAGGGCCTCTCCCTCAAAGCCCGGCTCGACCCGTACCTGTGCTGACATGCATTGACCTTTCTGGATGGGATTGTGTTGTCAATCGAGCTTGGCGCCGGAGGCCTTGACCACCGCCGCCCAGCGTTTGATTTCGCCGTTCACGAAAGCCCCGAATTGCTGCGGGGTGCTGGCCGTGAATTCGGCGCCATTTTGGGCCCAGGCGGCCTTGATTTCTTCAGACTGCCCCAACACGCGCACCTGCTCGACGATCTGGGCCTGCAGATCGGCCGGGGTGCCCTTGGGCGCCCACAGGCCATACCAGGTGGTGACGGTGTAGTCGGGCAGGCCCAGTTCGGCCGCGCAGGGCACGTCGGGGAAGGCCGGGTTGCGCTTGGCGCCCGACACCATCAAGGCCTTGATGCGCCCGCCCTTGATGTGCGTAGCCGATGAGCCCAGGCCATCGAACACCATGTCGACGTTGCCGGCCATCAGGTCCTGCAGGGCCGGACCGGCCCCCCGGTAGGGGATGTGGGTGATGAAGGTGCGGGTCTGGAGCTTGAACAGCTCACCGGCCAGGTGGTGCGAGGTGCCGCCGCCCGCCGAGCCGAAGTTGAATTGCCCCGGCGCCGCCCGCACCGCGGCCAGGAAGGCCTTGAAATCGCCCGGCACCTTCTTGGGGTTGACCACCAGCACCTGCGGCACGTTGGCCAGCATGGCCAGGGGGATGAAGTCTTTTTCGAGGTCGTAATCGAGCTTGGGGTAGACCGAGGGCGCGATCGCGTGGTGCACGCCCCCCATGAACAGGTTGTAGCCATCGGGTGCGGCCCGGGCCGCGATGCCCGCCCCCAGCGTGCCCCCGGCGCCGCCGCGGTTGTCCACGATGAGCTGCTTGCCCGTCTGCTTGGAGAACGCGGCCGACAGCGGCCGGGCGAAGGCGTCGGTGCCCCCGCCGGCCGGAAACGGCACCACCATGTTGACGGGCTTGGCCGGCCAGGCGCTTTGCGCCCAGGCCTGGCCCAGCCCAGCCAGCGGGCCCAGGGCAGCCGTGCTGCCCAGAAGGGATGCGGTGCGCAACAAGGCGCGGCGTTGGAACATCGGGTTCATGCTTGTCTGTCTCCTGTCGTGATGGGTTCGGGCGGCCTTCGAAGTGCCGCCCCGGCTCGGTGATTGCCCGGCCTGGGCCCCTGCCCTCGAGAGGGCTGGGGCCCAGGCCGTCTTCAGGGCTTGAGCAGGCCCTCGATCTCGGCGGCCATGGGGATGCGCCCCTGGGCCAGTTGGGCCCGGTGCTTGTCCAGGCGTTTGAGGTCGTACAGGTAGTTGACCATCAGGCCATACGACTGCTTGAGCCCCTTGGGCGAAGGGTCGCCAGCCCAGTTCAGCCGCTCCACCCGGGCGCCATTGCCCAGGTGGAAGCGCGCCACCGGGTCCAGCGGCTTGCCGTCCTGCCACTCGGCGCCCAGGTACTGGGCGGCACAGCGCAGCAGAAACTGGCGCAGCGGCGACTTGGCGTCCAGGGCCAACGGTTTGTCCAGGGCGCCCAGCACATGCTCGGTGCTGGGCGGCTCGAAGCTGACGGCGCGGCCCAGCTCGCGCAGGGCACGCTCGTCCAGGCGCTCCAACTGAGCCGCCAGGTGGCGCTGTAGCCAGGGCCGCAGGCCCGGGATGGGCGACAGGGTGGCAAAGGTCTTGAGCTTGGGGAACTCTTCCTTCAAGGTATCGACCACGCGCTTGATCAACGAGTCGCCAAAACTCACACCGCGCAAGCCGACCTGGGTGTTGCTGATCGAGTAGAAGATCGCGGTGGTGGCTTTTTGCAGGTCGGCCGCCGCGGCCGACTCGTCGAGCAGGGGCACGATGTCGCTGGCCATGTCATCGAGCAGGGCCACCTCGATGAAGATCAGCGGCACCTCGGGCAGGCGCGGGTGGAAGAAGCCATAGCAGCGGCGGTCGCTGTCCAGGCGGTTCTTCACATCAGACCAGCTCTTGATGTCGTGCACGGCCTCGTACTGGATCAGCTTCTCGATCAGGGAGGCCGGCGAATCCCAACTGATGCGGCGCAGGTCCAGGAACCCGACATCGAACCAGGTGGAGAACATGTACTCCATCTCGACATCCAGGGCCTGCAGGCGCCGGTCGGCCTTGAGATGGGGCTGCAGCTCGGCGCGCAGATCGACCAGGAACTGCACCCCGCCCGGGTACACGCTGAAGCGCTGCAGCAGGCGCCGGCGCGGCGACACGGTGGCGCGGCGGTAATGCACCTCGGCCACGGCCTCGTCCGGGGTGCCCACGGCGGCGGCAAAACGGGCCTGGGCCTCGCGCGCCTTGTCGGCGTCGGCCACGAACATCTCGCTCATCAGCAGCCACAGGTCACGCCGGCGCGCCGGCGTGGCCCCCTCGTACCAGACGGCCAGGGCCGCGGCGCGGCGCCCGCCCTCGACCTCGCTGACGCGCGGGTCGATGATGCCGCGCAGCTCGTCGAGCGCCCGCCGCAGCATGCGCGGCGACAGCGCCTCCTCACCCTGGCGCAGGGTGGCCTCCAGGCGCTCGCGGGTGCTGCGCTGGGGCGGCTTGCCGCGCGGGCTGGGCGCGGGGGCGCTGCCGGGGCCACGCAAGGGGGTGGCAGCAGCTTCGCTTTTGACCGGGGCGCCCGCAGCCGCCTCGTCCTTGGCCAGGGCGGCAGGCAGCAGTTTGGAGACGCGGCGGCTGATCCAGGTGGTGGTGGCGTTCATGCGAGGAGTCGGCTGGGTTGTTGACGGGCCAGGTCACGCAGCGCCTCACGCTGACGCAACAGATGGGTGCGCATGGCGGCCTCGGCCCCTTCGGCATCGCGTGCCTTGAGGGCCGCCAGCACCGCCAGATGCTCGGACAGGCTCTGCCCGATGCGCCCCGGGGCCTGCAAGGACTGCAGGCGGGCCAGGCGCAGGATCTTGCGCAGGTCGGCAATCGTCTGCGCCAACCAGCGGTTGTCGGCCAGGCGGATGATGGCCTCGTGGATCTGGTAGTTGACCTGGTAGTACTCGGTCAGCTGCTGGGCCTGGGCGCAGGCCTGCAGTTGATCGTGCAAGACCGCGAGCGTGGCCAGGTCGGCATCGTTGACATGGCGGGCCGCCTCGTAGGCGCAGCGCCCTTCCAGCAAGGCGATGAGCGGAAAGATCTCGTCCAGATCGCGCTCGGTCACCTCGTTGACGAAACAGCCCCGGCGCGGCTCGTGGCGCAGCAGCCCCTCGGCACTCAGCACCTTCAAGGCTTCACGCAAAGGGGTGCGCGAGATGGACAGGCGCTCGCACAGGGCCACCTCGTCCAGGAACATGCCGGGCGCCAGCTCACCGTTGAAGATGCGCTCACGCAACTGATTGGCCACCTCGCTGTGCAGGGAGTTGGGCTTCAGGCGCATGACCGCTCCGCTGAGGTGCACTCTGGGCACCCCAGACTGCAGAGCACCGGGCCACAGCCAGCATGGCAAAAGGTTGGGGCGCTGTAATTTTTCATAATTACAGCTAATTATTTTGATTTGAGCGCCCAAGACAAGCACTCAGCCCTCGGTGTTTACCCCCGAAGTCGGGCCGAAATACAGGGTGGAGAGAGCAGAGCCAGCCCGAGAAAAGCCCGTGTTCGGGGAGACGCCGGCCAGGCCGGCCCAGGGGCAGCAGCGCCCCAGGGCCTGCGGCCTGCTCAGTGGGCGCGAGCGCCTGGCAGGGGCTGGCCCTGGGCCCAGCGCCACATCAGGACGCCACCCAGCACCATGGGCACGCACAGCCACTGGCCCATGCTCATGCCCATGGACAGCAGGCCCAGGAAGGCATCGGGCTCGCGGAAGTACTCGGCCGTGAAGCGCAGCACGCCATAGCCCAGCAAGAAGGCGGCCGACACCTCACCCAGGCGACGGGGCTTGCGCGCATAGAGCCACAGCAGCACGAACAGCAGCAGCCCTTCGAGCAGCATCTGATAGACCTGCGAGGGGTGGCGCGGCAGCATCGAGCCTGACTGCGGAAACACCATGCCCCAGGGCAGGTCGGGCGGGCTGAAGCGCCCCCACAGTTCGCCATTGATGAAGTTGCCCACGCGCCCGGCCGCGAGCCCGGTGGGCACGCAAGGGGCCACAAAGTCGGTCACCTGCAGCCAGGGCCGGTGATGCGCCCGGGCAAACCACACCAGGGCCACGATCACGCCCAGCAGGCCGCCGTGAAAGCTCATGCCCCCGGTCCAGATCTGCACGATCTCCAGCGGGTGGCTCAGGTAATGCAGGGGCTTGTAGAAAAAGCAGTAGCCCAGGCGCCCGCCCAGCACCACGCCCAGCACGCCGTAGAACAGGATGTCCTCGACATCGCGCCGGCTCCAGGCCTGCGGGCCTTGCAATGAGGCGTAGGGCTGGTGCTTGAGGCGTTGGATGCCCAGCAGCATGAACAGGCCAAAGGCGGCCAGGTAGGTCAGGCCGTACCAGTGCACGGACAAGGGCCCCAGCTGCAGGGCCACGGGGTTGAATTGCGGGTAGATCAGCATGCGCGAGATTGTGCCTTCAGAACGTGAAGCGCCGGTGGCAGTGGCCGATGCCCCCTGCCCTGCCCTGCGCTACCTGCCTTCAACGCCCCAGCCAGCGGTGGTACAGGCCGTGCCCCAAGGCCAGCAGCGGCCACAGCAGGCCTGGCCACCAATGCAGGGCCACCAGGGCCTCGCGCCAGTCGGCCGGCCCGTACAGCAGGCCCAGGCCGGCCAGCGCCACCCAGGCCCCCAGGGCGGCTGTGGCCAAGCCCAGCCACCAGGCCCCACGGGCGCCCTTGCGCCCCCACATCTGCAGGGCATGGGGCCCCAACCAGCGCCCGGCCAAGGCACACACGGCCCACACCAGCACGCCGTGCAGCACCTGGGCCGCACGGTGGGCCTGGTTTTGCCAGGGCGGTGTGTCGGGTGACCATTCGCCGCCCCAGGCCCACAAGGCCATGCCGCTGAGCCACAGCCCCAGCAGCAGCAGGACCAGGGCCCCGATGCCACGGCGGCTCCAGCCGGCCCGCCAGCGTGGCGGGCGGTGGGCCCCATGATGAGGGTGGTGGCGCCGGTTCATGCCAGCCACACCCGCGCCCGGTGGGCGCGCAACACCCGCGCCAGCCGCCCCTGCGGCGCGCCGGCCGGGCACTGCAGCACCCATTTGGTCAAGGCGTCGGCGCTCACGCAGTCCGGCGCCATGACGGTACAGGCCTTGGGCTGCAACACAGGCCGCCCTCGGATGCCCGGTCGGGTGCGCCCGGTGCGCACCCAGTCAGCGCGTTGCGGCCCGCTCACGGACGAGGCCAGGGCCGCGCCGCGCAGGCCGCGCAGACCCGGCTGGCGCCGGGTGCGGGTGGGGGCTTCTGGCAGGCGCAATTCGATCGGCCAGGGCGTGGGGCCATAGGCCCGCAGATCGCCGCCGGCATTGACCAGAGCGCCGGGCACACCATGCTGGCGCAACACGGTCAGGGCGCAGTCCACCGCGTAACCTTTGGCGATACCGCCCAAATCCAGCGGCAGCGCACCGTCCAGGCGCACCGTGTGGGGCGCCTCCCAGCTCAGCCCGCTCCAGCTCGCCAGGGCCTGGCCCAAGGCCGGCACCAGCGCGGGCCGCAGCCCGCTTCGGGCCAGCTCGGCGCCGGCCTGCAAGGGGTCGAATGCCCCTGCGCTCTGGCGCTGCCAATAGTGGGCCAGCACCAGCACGCGGGCGGTGTGCGGATGAAGTTCCACCAGATCGCCGGCACGCGCGCCGGCCAGCCGATGCAGATCGCTGCCGGGCTGGTGGGCGCTCATGAGGCGGTCGATCAGCGCCACCGCCTCGAAGGCCTGGGCCATGGCCTGCTCGGCGCGGGCGGGGTTCTCGTCGCGCAGGCGCAGCATCACCAGGGTGCCCAGCAGGGGGCGGGCGCGTTGGTGCAGCAAGTCAGCGGCCCTCGCGCGCCTTGACCAGGCCCTGCACCAGGGCGCTGAGGCGCTGCACGCCTTCGGTCACGTGCTGGCAGGACAAGGTGGCCCCTGAGATATTGCGGATGTCGTCGCCGAAACGGATTTGCGAAGGCCCTTTGCGGCCTTCAAACTGGCGCCGCCAGGCCGGGGTGCGGATTTCGGCCCCATGCGACTCGCGGTAGACCAGCACCTCCACCCCACTGACCTGCCCCTGGGCGTTGAAGCCCGCGGCATAGTCGATCAGCTCGTACTTGCCCACCACGCGGTCCAGCAGCACCCAGCCCTGAAAAGCCTCACCGGTGCGCGCCAGCCAGGCCTTGGGTGCGTAGCCGGCCGGCACCCCCAGCCCGGCGGCCTTGAGCGCGGCCACGTCGGGCTCCAGGGCCTGCTCCACGAACTCGCTGGCCTGCGGCAGCAGGGCACGCTGAGCCTGCTCCAGGCTCAGGAAGCTGGCGGCAAAGGCCTGCGCGGTCCACACCAGGGGCGGTGCGCCGAGCGCGAGTTTCTGCAGGGTTTGACGCCGGGTGATCATGGTGCGGGGCTTTCAGCCAGAGCTTGAGACAAGGGGCCTGATGTTAGCGAATCGCAGTGCCCGATCAGAAGTGGAAGCCCACGCCCAGGTTGAACATGTCCAGCGATTTGTCGCTGAGGTAGCGCTGGAAATCGGCCTTGAGCACCACCTGCGGGTTCAGGTAGAAGCTGGTGCCCACGGTCATCACCCGCACATCGGGCAGGATGGAGGGCGACAGGCCCACCGGCAGACCGGTGTAGGCGCTGGCCGTGTTCAGGCGCTCGTAGCGTGCGAAGGGCACGGCGGCGTATTCGCCCTGGCTCCAGACCCGGTAGGCGGCCTGGGCATACCAGCCCCCGAAGCGGCTGGGCACCGGGGTGGCCTGGCCGGCAAAGGTGGCGTTGAGCGACGAGATGTCGCTGAAGCGGCCCTGGACGGCCAGGGCCGACAGGTCCCAGCGGCCCGGTTGCCAGCGGGTGTGCAACTCAGCCAGTGTGAGCGAGGCGTTCGGGGCGGCGAAGCTGGTCTGCTTCTGACCCACACCGCCATTGAACACGCTGCCGCCGACATTGAAGCCCGGAATGCCGTTGTAGTTGAGCGCGCCATAGAAGGCGGCGTTGCGGGCCTTGGCCAGTTGCCCTTCCTGGTGGATGGCGCCCAATGGAGAATCACGCCCCTCGCTGCTGGTGGCATCCCACTTGGTGAGGTCGAAGCTGGTGACCATGCCCGCATCCCAGCGCAGACCACCGGCCGTGGTGCCGCGCAGGCCCAGACCCATCTCGCGCCAGGTGCTGGGGATGATGGCCGTCTCGACCAGATTGCGGTTCACGCCGAAGTAGCGCGTGGGTTCGTGGCTTTCGTTGAGGTAGCCCACCGGCATCAGGAACAGGCCGGCCTTGGCCGACAGGCTGTCGCTCAGGTCGTGCTCGATGTACATCTGCTCGAACTCGACCTCGCCCTGGTCAGAGGCCGAGACCACGGCGTTCTCCACCTCGAGCTCGGCCGCCATGCGGGTGCGCTCATTGAAGCGGTAGGCAAAGCCCAGCACCCCGCGGCGCAGCGTGGCGGTGGCGCCCGAGGCGTTGTTGCGCGGGCGGCTGTAGTTCATCTCGGCGTAGCCGAAGAAGCTCAGCGGGTTGTCCACGCCACGCGCGGGCTCAGCGGCCGGGGCGGCGCTGGCGGCGGCATTGGCCGTACCCTGGGTGGCCGGCGTGCCACCGTAGCCGGCCCAGGCGCCAGCACCCGCAGGTGCCGCGCCCTGCCCTGGCTGGGCCTGTTGCTGTTTGACGCTGTCGAGCTCGGCACGCACCTGCTTGAGCTCTTCGCGCAGCTGGCGCAGCTCGGCCAGCACATCGGGCAAGGCCGCCGGGGCGGCGCTTTGCGCCTGCGCGGTGCCGGTCAGCACCAGGGTGGCCAGCGCCAGAGCGCTGAAACGGAAAACGGCGAAGCGGTGGTGGTTCATGGGGCGTCTCGTCAATTGAAATGGGGGGCGTTCAGATCTCAGGGCTTGTAGCCATCGCTCAGGGTGCGCAAAAACGCCACCAGGTCCTGGATCTCAGACTCATTGAGGGCCGGTTCGCCGCCCAACTGGCGGTTGTAGGGCACCTCGGTGGTGTTCACATTGCCCCGCAGGGTGGGCGGCAGATCGTTGAACTTGATGGCCCGGCCGTTGGCATCGAGCGGATACCACTTCTCGGGGTTGGTGTCGCGCTGCACATAAAAGCGCACCACGTCCTCCAGCGAGCTGAACTTGCCGTTGTGGAAAAAGCGCTTGCGCTGGGCCACGTTGCGCAGGCTGGGCACCTTGAACAGGCCGCACAGATCGGTGCGGGCGCTGAGGTCGGTGCGCGAAGGGCCGCACAGGCCCAGGTCGTAGAAGGCCGGATCGGCATTGGCGGCGATCTCGGTGTTGCGCGGCACGCCCAGGCTGTCGTAGGTGAAGTCGGTGAACAAGGCGCCGGGCGCATTGGCCGGCTTGGTGCTGGGGTGGCAGGCGGCGCAGTTGCCCTTGTCGCTGCGGTTGAACCAGGCCAGGCCGCGCAGTTCGGCATCGCTCAGGGCCACCGAGCCCGCGGTGAACAGGTCGAACTTGCTGCTGAAGGGGGCGAAATCGGGGTCTTCGCGCTGGTAGCGCTCCAGCGCATAGGTCACGCGGTCAAAAGCAGCCTGGGGCTGGTCGAAGATGCCCTGCCCAAAGGCGGCCTTGAAATCGGCCGCGTAGCTGGCCTTGGCCAGCTTGGCGATGACGTCAGCCGCATTGCTGTTGGCCATTTCATTGGCACTCAGGAAAGGCCGCACCGCCTGATCCGCCAGCGAGCTGGCGCGGCCGTCCCAGGTGAAGCCCCCGGTGGGCGTGCCATCGCTGGCAAAGAAGAAGGCGGTGTTGTAGCGCAGGTAATTGAGTGCCGGCGGGGTGCGGGTGCCGGGCTGGTCCAGCGCCGGGCCCCCGGCCACCACCGCGTTGCTGAAAGGCGAGGCATGGCCCAGCGTGGCATCGTGGCAGCTGGCGCAGGACATCTTGCCCGAGGCCGACAGCGAGGGGTCGTTGAAGATCTTCTGACCCAGCGCGGCTGCCGCCGACAGACTCTCACTTCCGGTGGAGGCGGAGGACCCGCCACCGCCGCCACAGGCGGTCAGTACAAGGCCCATGCCCAGCAGAGCCAGGCCAGCCAGCCGGTGCGCCGGCCGCAAACCTGCAGCCGCGCCCACGGGCGGGCGGAAAAGGTGAAACGCCATGATCAGTCTGCCCTGCTCACCACGACCGGCGTCAGGACGAAGACCGTCGCCCACACGCCGTTGCGCCCCAATGAATCAGGTTTGTTGTTATTTGGTGAAGCGAGTTTACATGTTAATGATAACAACTCGCATTAAGGTTTACCAAACAACACGGGCTTTGTGATCACGTCGCCACAGGAGGCATCAACCCGCAGGCACGGGCTGACGCGCCCTGGCCTGGGCAGGCCCTCAGCGCCGTTTGCGAATGCCCACCCCCAGGGCGTCCTTCTGACGCTCGATGCGGTCGCGGCGGCGCTTTTCCATCTTGTCCATGGCGCGGCGCTTGGTGTAGCCCGTGGCATCGGCCCAGGCCCACCAAAGCGCGGCCAGGGCAAACGGCGCACCGATCACGTACCAGCTCCAGGTGGCGACAAAACCGACCTCCAGGTATTTGAGCAGCAACAGGATCAGGCCCAGGCCCAGAAAATACATCACGCACTCCGATGTGAGGATTGACCAACACCTGCCTCCACGACCGGAGGCAAGACCCCTACAATTCCCGAATCACAATGTAACGCAACCCACGGACACGAGACGATCATGAAGCGCACCCTGTTCACCCTTGCCGCCACCCTGGCCTTCGCAGCACCGGCCATGGCCGATCTGACCCTGGCCACCTCCAAGAACTGCATGGCCTGCCATGCGGTGGACAAAAAAGTGGTGGGCCCGGCCTACAAGGATGTGGCTGCCAAGTACGCCGGCCAGAAAGATGCCGTGGACAAGCTGAGCACCAAGATCCTCAAAGGGGGCTCTGGCGTCTGGGGGCCGGTGCCCATGCCTGCCAACACCCAAGTGAATGAGGCCGAAGCCAAGAAGCTGGCCACCTGGGTGCTGAGCCTGAAGTAACAAGCCTTTGTTCAGGCCCGCGTCGCCCGGGCCTTGAAACAGTCCACCGCCTGCCCCACGGGCAGGATGTCGCAGCCTGCCTGCCGGGCCCAGCGCAATGCCTGTGTCAACTGGGTGGGTGTACAGCCCCAGCGCACCGCGGGCGTGGCGACCGCATGGGTGTACAGGATCAACCAGCCTCCGCTGGCAGCGGTCTGTTCAATCAAAACCTGCAAGCCTGTGGCCGTCAGGCCGTCCGCATACAAGGCCTGGGCGTACAAGCCGTTCAGGTCGGCCTGCCCCTGGTGGATGCCAGGGCGCGTCAGACGCAGGGAATCAAAATGGGTTGCGGCCAGCCGTTTGGAGAGCACGCCGTAATCCCCCAACGGAAACGAGAAATGGCGGGGGGCTGGCACACCGACGTCGCGGATGAAAAAATCTGCATTGCGGCGAATTTCGGCCAGCAACTCGTCCGGACTGAGTCGCGCGCAAGGGCGGTGTGAGAAGGTGTGGCAACCCAGCTCATGCCCACCCGCGGCCAAAGACTGTAAATCAGCCACCGCATGGCACAGCTGCCCCTGCTCCAGTCGATCGGTCAGCCCCCCGGCGATGTACCACGTACCGAGTGCCCCTTCGTCTTCCAGCAATTGGCGGCCGAGGCGGCAGGCACTGACCGGAGCGTCATCGAAACTGATGCTCAGCACGCCCGGCCCCTTCCCGAGGGGCACCAGGCGGCGGGTGACCCGGCGGGCCAGCCAGCGATCGGCCCGGCGCAGCAAAGACAGGCTCATGGTCGTCGCCCCAGCCCAGCACGAGCAGCCGTACCGGCCACACTCTCGTAGGTGTATTCAAGCCCCAGCCGAAACACGTTCTGCTGGATCGCCGTGCCCCCACCCACGGTGGTGAACCGATCTCGCAGCCCCTCCGCATACAGACGCCAACCCCGGCTGATGGTGTAATTGACCGAGGCGCCCAGGCGATTGACCATGTTGTCGGCCTGAGCTGGCGATGCCCCGGGCAGGTTGGCAATCTGGTTCTGCTGGCGATCATGCGAGGCCTGCAGGCGCACACGGGTGAGTTCGCTCCAGCGCCAATCCAGTCCGACGCGCAAGCCGCTGGACAGAAAGTAGAGCGCCGAGGGGGTGCTGGAGTCGTAGATGCGACGCCCCCATTCGGCATCGATCCGGGTCAACGGTGAGGGCTGGTAGATCGCCCTGAGCGTGGCCAGTCGATGATCGAAATTGTTGTCACTCAGGCTGTCGTAGTGGCGCTGCAACAGGCCCAGGCGCCCCCCGAATTGGGTCATGGGGCTGTAAACCCAATCCACATCGACGAAGTGGAGTTGATCGGTGTAGTGGGTGTCCAGCACGGCCGCATCCGCAGAGCCCCTGTTCGGGTAGTCGACCCCGGTACGCCGCGAGCCCAGTTGCACGGCGGAACCCAGGGGAGACGTGTAACGCAGGGCCAGTTGCACGACGTGGTCGTTGCGATCCAGAAACTGGTTCTGCGGGTTCTCATGCCGCACCGAGAGACGCTCCAGCGTCAAAGGCACGGAAAGGTCTTCGGTGACTCGCAAGGCCAGCTCCGAACTGCCCACCTGTTGACGCATCAGATCTCGTCCGACCTGAACGTTGTTCTGGGGTTGGTACAGGCGTTCGTCCGTTCCGTAAGTCACCCGACCACGCCACAAGGGCGTGAGTTGCCAGTACAAGCGCGCATCGAGCTGCCGGACCTCGTGATCGAGTTGAGTCTCGTGCTGATACTGACGCTTGCCCTGGGTGGCCACCAGCTCCAGGCGGGTGCCGTCAGACCCCAGAGGGGCCATCATGGCGGCCCGCAGATCAGCCGACATCGTGCTGTCGCGCTTGTCGGGGCGACCCAGCAGGGTCTGAACATCGCTGCCCGCCGGCAAGCGCAACGGGTTGCTGTCGCTGCTCCAACTGGTATCGAGTTGCACAGCCAGTTCGACCACGGCCTGGGCCGGCAGGGCCAGGCCGCCACACACCACGCCCAGGCCCAGCCAGCGAGGCCAGCGGGCCAAGGCCCGGCAGCCGGGGATCTGAAGGACAGAGGACACGAACATGGTCAAAAGATGGGCACTGGACAATAAAGACGGTCGGACCCCAGGTTTCACAAGCCCGCAGACCTTGATTATCTGCTGTACGCAGAAAACCTCGGCCCTCAGCCAAGTCACCTCGCGCATCAACGTTCGTAGGCCCGTTTGCGCTGCAAAAACCAGGACTCGAAGTAACGAAAACTGACGCTGGCCGCCAGCAAGGCAAGCATCAACGTCAAACCGAACACCAGCCACCCGTCAGACACCGGTCCGAACAAGCCCAGCATCTTGGTCACAGCGTTCTTGCACAGCATGTGCAGCATGTACATGCCATAGCTCACCGTGCCAAGGTAGGCCAGCGGACGGCAGTTCAGCAGCGGCTGCAGAACATGCTGCTCGCGGATCACGCAGGTCCCGACCCAGGTGGCAAACAACACGCCCAACAGCAACGAAGGGGCCTGCCCCCACGCCAGAGCGGCGCACAAGGCCAGCGCGGCAACCAAAGACGCACCGGACAAACCCAGCACCCGGCTGAGCGCGGCGTGGCTGCGTGGCTGGTCGAGCAAAAGCGCCAGCAAGGCGCCAGCCAGCAGCGGACTGGGCATGAAAGCCCACACCCCATGGCCGCTCGACTGGGCCCACTGGGAAATGCCCAGCCACAGTGCCAGCAACAACGCGCTCCTGGGCCGGCTGCCAGCCAACAGCATCAGGCCCGGCCAGATCAGATAGAACTGCTCCTCGGCCGCCAGTGACCAGGCGAAATAAAAAATGACCCGCCCCTGGATCTCAACAAACAGGTTGCTGGTGTAGGTGGCGAAATAAGGCAGGTGGTCAAAAAAAGCACGCCCCACGGCCGAATGGCGCTCCAGCGCCAGAACCATGACCACATAGAGGAGCAGAGTCGCGTAATACAGCGGGAAGATGCGCAAGGTGCGACGCACATAGAAGGCCTTCAGATCGATGCGCCCCTGGCGTCGCTGCTCGCGCAGCAGCAGCGTGGTGATCAGGAAACCACTGATGGCAAAAAACAGCGACACCCCTTCGGCCCCCACATGCCCCCAAAAAGGCCCATGGACCGAGGCAGCGGTGTGGTGCCAGATCACCCCCAGGATGCTCAGCGCTCGCAGGCCATCGAGGGATGAGAAACGCGTCTGGGCCTGAAACCGGGAATAAGAGTCGCTCATGGAGAAATCGTGGAGTGCGTTCAGATGACTGGGGGGGCCATGGCGTCCGAAGGGGTCTTGGCGGCCTCGAATCGTCCATTTTGGCGCATACAAGCCTTACACACAGATACAAATCGCCCAAAGCCACCCATGCCCGCCGCACCAAGACGACCGGCTGGCATAATTTGGGCAGACCTGCGGTCTGTATCTCCGGGTGCCCGGCCACGCCGGATGTGATCGCTTCAACCATCCCAACCCCCAAGGCCACAGCAGGAGGCGCTCATGGATCGCAGTTCAGCGACCTCGACCACACGACACCGCCTGGCCCGGATACGCTGGCCCACCCTGGTGGCCTGGGCCCTGAGCTGGTGCCTGATGGGCCTTGCGGCCGCCGCCGGCCCGAAGACCCAAGGGGCTGCGACCCGAGCCAACGAAGCCCCGGCCCACCTCGACCTGGACAGCCTGCCCCTGAACCAGCGCGCCGGTGCGCTGGCCCAGGCCATTGGCCGCCCGCGCCGCTTGCTGATCGGGGTGGGTTCAAGCGACACCGCAACGGTGCTGGGCCAGGGCCTGACACTGGACATCTACCACCAATATATCAATGGGGTCGGCAAGGACTCGTGGCTCAGCTGGAACAGCCCGGCCGGTGCCTACGTCGACATCGTGGCGGAACACGCCGACCTGGTCGGTGCGGTGCCGATGTACACGCTCTATCAGATGGCAGCACGGGGCGACAGCAACATCAGCGGTCTGACCGACCCGACCTTCATGGGGCCTTACTGGCAGCAGGTGCACCTGTTGTTCGAAAAATTGGGCCGCTATGGCAAGCCCGCGCTGGTGAACCTGGAGCCTGACTTCTGGGGCTATGCCCAACGCGCCCAACCCGACCCCCAGCGCCAGCCGGCCCTGGTCAAGATCAACCCCGACTGCACCGAGCTGCCCGACACAGTGGCCGGGATGGCGGCCTGCCTTCTGCGCAGCGCGCGCCTGCTGGCTCCCAGAACCTATGTCGGGTTCCCGCCGTCCATGTTCTACGACCTGCAGGCCGGCGATGTGGCTTACATGAAGAAACTCGGGGCCGACAAAGCCGACTTCGTGGTCATGCAGACCCAGGACCGCGATGCCGGGTGCATGGAGGCCCAATCCCGTGCCGCCTCCTGTGTGCGCAACGGTGGCCCCTGGTATTGGGACGAGAGCAACACCCGCAGCCCGAACTTTGCCCAGCACCTGGCCCAGGCCCGGCGCTATTTCGAAGGACTGCAACGTCCGCTGCTGTGGTGGCAGACACCGTTGGGCGTGCCGGCCGCAGCCCCAAGCAACACCCCACCCTGGCGAGACAATCGCGTGCGGTATTTTCTGACCCATCCGGAGCAGTTGGTGGCCGCCGGTGGCGTGGGTGTGGTGTTCAGCCAGGGCGAACGCAACCAGACCACGTTGCGCAATGATGGCGGGCAATTCAAGACCCTGTCCAAGGCCTATCTGGCGCGCCCTGCCGCCCTGCCCTGAACCCGTACCGCCATGGACACACCTCCTCATCCGCAGGCCGCGCCAGCGAAAGCCGATCCCTCCCCGGACTCGGCAGGCAGTGCCTGGGCCAGCCTGCTGCTGGTGCTGAGCCTGGCCTGGTCCCTGCTGCCCGCGGGGCTCAGTTGGGAATTCACCAACCAGGCCGACAACCTGAGCGGAGGCAACTTCGTCATCCAGTTGCAATGGGGCAGCCTGTTTCTGCTGGCCGCCTGGCTGGCCCTTCGCCATTTCGAACGGTTCCAGGAGGTGATGACGGCGGTGAATCCCTTTTTGCTGGCCCTGCTGGCCTATTGCCTGCTGAATGCGCTGTGGTCGATCCAGCCCGGGGTCACGATCAAGAAAGGGGTTCTGTTGGGCGGCATGGTGCTGATCGGCGTGGTGCTGCAGGTCCAGGGACTGGGTCACATGCGGTGGCTGCGGTTGATGGGCGGCACCATGCTGCTGTTCATGGTGCTGTCTGTGGTCGCCGTGGCACTGATCCCCGATACCGCCATCGAGTACGCCACGGCGGGCAACGACGCCTGGGTGGGGGGGGCCTGGCGGGGCATCACCGATCAGAAGAACAGCTACGGCATCATGACGGCCTTCACGGTGATGACGCTGGTGGGGCTGTACGCCACACCGCCGGTGCGCAGCATTCCCCCACTTTTGCTGCTGGTGGTGCTGGCTTTTTGCGGGCTCAACCTGGTGATGTCCAAAAGCACCACCAGCCTGCTGGTGACCGTGATGGGCGTGGCGTGCTTTGCGCTGTTCCGCTGGAAATACGTGGCAGATGACTTTGTCGTCAGCCGCGTGCTGATCGCCTTGGCGGGCCTGTTGCTGATTTATGTTCACGTGCTCTACGTGGTCCAGGGGCGGTTGCCAACCTGGGACGAGTTCTTCAAGCCCGTGGCGGACCTGCTGGGCAAACGCACCGACATCAGCGGGCGTTTCGACATCTGGGACATGGTGCTCGACGAGATCGAGCGCCACCCCTGGCTGGGGATTGGTTATGGCGCCTTCTGGCTGGGCAAGGACAGCGCTTCGCAGGCCATCATCGACAAGATGTACTGGGTGCCGTTCCAGGCGCACAACGGCTATCTGGACATCTTCAATGAGCTGGGCCTGATCGGGCTGGGTCTGTTTGCCTGCTTTCTGGTGGTCCACCTCGTGACGCTGTACCGGCTGTCGCGCCACGACCCCAGCGAGGCGGCCTTTCACGGGTCGATGATCGTGGTGATCCTGGTACACAACCTCACGGAAAGCTCCTTGCTGCGGGGCGTGAACTTCCTGGCCATGCTGGTGATTTACTCCTCCATTGCCGTGAGCAGTTCGCTGCGCCGACACCGCTTGGCGAGCCGGCCCGCCACGTCTGCCGGCGGCCAGGGCTGGGCCGATGTGGGTCCTCAGGCCCGGTATTCGAGGTAGCGCGCACCCATCAGGGCCGAGAGCTTGCCAAGCTGGGCACAGGCCACGCGCAGCCAGTGAAAGGCGCGCAGGGGTGCCACCGGACTGAAGCCCAGGGCCAACAGACTGGCCACCCCGAGCTGCAACAACGCACGCAGCGCGAGCGAAAGGGCCCGCCCGGTCCGCCGCCGGCCGTTGAGGGGATACAGCTCCACCCGGACAAAGGTCTGGGCGCCGCGGTAGGCCCGGCGCAACACCCAGGCCACACGGGCACGATCAGCCGGCACCTCTTCAGTGACCACGGCCTCATCGCACCAAACGAAGACAAAGCCCGCCCGGTGCAGCAACGAAAAAAACAGCGTGTCTTCCCCCCCGGAACGGCCGAATTCGGGATCGAAAGGACCAGGTAAGCTGCGCGCCATGGCGGTCCTCAACAGGACGTTGCCGGTGCGCGAGTCTTCAGTGAAAACGCGCGTGCCCGTGCTGAAGCGACGCCGATCGAACAGGCCGGCATCGCGCATCCATTCCGGCGTGGCCTGGGTGTAGGTGGGCAGCACCGGGGCCATCACGCCGTCCGCGCCCGAAGCGGCCTGGGCCTGCACCAGCAAGTACAACCAGTCCGGGCCTGGGCGTTCGTCATCGTCGATGAACGCCAGCCAAGCCCCGCGCGCCTGAGCCACGGCCAAGTTGCGGGCCTTGGCAATGTTGGGCTCGGGCAGGTGCACAAAGCGCAGCGGCAGGCGTTCGCCCCAGGCCTGCAAGACCGGCAAGGCACTGTGGGCAGGGTCGTTGTCAACGACCACGATTTCAAAGGCCGGCAGACGCTGCTCGGCCAGCAGGGAAAGCAGCCCGTCCAGCAACTCGGGCCGCCGAAAAGTGCAAACGCAGACACTGACTTCAGGCATGGGGGAGCTCCCGGCTCAAGCGGCGCCGCTGATAGGCAATCAGACCGAGCAGTAGCAGAAAATCAAAAGACTCCATTGCGATCAGGGCCAACACCGCCCCCAGGGCACCCCATTGGGGAATGGTCACGCTGGCCACCACCAGCATGAACAGAACGACCACGGAGCCCTCGACGAACAACTGCCGGAACGCCCCGATGCTGACCAGCCAGGTGGTGGCGATGGTTCGGGCCACACTGACCAAGAAGTACGCGCCCCAGGCCATCACCAGGGTGTTGATGCCCTGGTATTTGGCCCCGAGCACATGGGCCTGCAACCAGGGAAGGGCCAGGACCAGCATCAGCATGTACACCAGGGAAAGGGCCTCGATGCCCCCCAGCGACGCCAGCGACAAGCGGTTCAATGAACGCCAGTCACGGGCATGGATCAAGCGCCCCGCCAAAGGCCGGGCCACCCTGGACCAGGCCACCACCATGAGGCCAACAGGCACCAGCAGCAGACGAGAGGCGCTCACCTCGGCGGCGGCCTCCACCCCCGACATGGCCGAGGCCAAGTAAAGAAAACTGTAGTTGCCCAACCAACCGACGACCATGCCAGGCATGGCCCAGCGGCCCTTGTCCCAGACCGCAGCCAGGGTCTCGCTCCAGAGCGGCGATGGTGTGTCTGTCGGGGCCAGGGCAGGCCCCTGCCCCACCACCAGCGCCAGGCCCTGGGCCACACTGAGCACCCCCAGAATGGACGCTGCCCCAACCTGCTTGCTCAGCGCCAGCGCGGCACCACCAAGCAGGGCCAGCAGCACGTAAAGGCCATCACTGAGCAACAGGCTGCGCAGATCGGTCTGGATGAACCAGACCGTGCGCCGGTACTCACGCGCCGTGGTCATGCCCACAAAAACGGCAAATCCCAGCCCGACCGGCCCTGGGGCGACCTCGGGCACCCCGTCCCAAACCACCCAGGCGGCTATCAGGCCGAACAGCAGCCCCAGGACGGCACCGGCCATGCACTGCCAGCGCTGCAGTCGGCGGATCGCCAAGGCCTGCTGGGGGGCAGGCATATGAGGTGCCAGCGTGGTCAGGGGGCTGCCAATGAGCGCCTCCAACAAACCCACGGCGAAGAGGCTGGCCGCAAACAACTGCGAGTAGAGACCATAGTCACTTTTGCTGCCAAAGCGGATCAGGCACATGCCCACAGCAAAGTTCAGTCCACTGAGCAGCACCTGATCAACAACGGACAGCAGGGAATGGGTCCAAAAAGGCTTACCGACAGCCACCGGCCCCCCTGTCAACGCGTGCGCCCGAAGCGGGGCAGGCGCCAGAGCGCGGACCACCAGGGGCGGGGGGGGGCTGACGGCCACCGAGCTGGCCGCGCCAGAGCGCCCGTCGTAGCGGTTGTAGACCGTGCCGAAAACACGCACCCCCACATCCTGCATGGCCTGCACGGTGACGCGCAGGTCGGCAATGCGGGTGCGATGCTCACGCCCGACGACCAGGGCGGCACCGACCTGACGGGCGATGACCTTGCTGTCCGAGGACGCCATGGCGGCCGGCGTGTCAACCACGATCACGTCCAGGTCACGGGCCAGTTTGTCGATCAGCGCAGAAAGGTTCGGATCCTGGAGGATTTCCAGCGGGTTGGGTGGCAGTGGTCCGGCGGGCAACACGTAAAGATTGGGCAGGACCATGGTCATCACATCCAGCGTGACATCGCTGCGCCCGGACAGAACGCCAGACAGGCCCTTCTTGTTGTTCATGCTGAAGTAGGCATGGATCTTGGGGGATCGAAAGTCTGCATCGATCAGCAAGGTGCGCTTACCCACCTGGGCAAACGAGAACGCCAGGTTGGCAGCCATGTAGGTGCGCCCTTCGCCGCCGCTGGGGCTGACCACCGCCAGTTGCATGGGCGTCAGACCCCGCGCTTCAAGCAACAACTCGGAGCGGATGCGCCGAATGGCTTCAGCCTCGGGGCTGTAGGGGGAGTTGGCGATCGGCAAGGGACAGGCGGCATCCAGCCCCACCCGCAAGTTGGTGGCCGTGACGTAGTTGAACTGATGGGCCAGCACGGCCTGGATGTCCCGCTCAGACAGCAGGTTGAGTTGCCGGGCGGCCTCGCCAAAACGCAGTTGCGAAGTCTCCTGCAACTGGATGATCTGCTCCACCTGGGCTCGGGTCAGTTTGCCCGCCTGGATGAACAGCTCACCCATGCGGTCACTGCTCAAGGCCGGAGGTACGGGGGCGGCATGGGCGTCGAGGATCGGTTCTAGTTTCATGAAGAGCTGTCGTCAGACCGTGGACTGACCAATCTGACCAAAAATGCGCAGGCCCAAGCCGCGCTCCATGTCTTCGCGGCAACGCAGGCGGCGCACCGTGACCTCCAGCACAAACGACAGGCCCAGACCCAAGGCCAGCCCCACCAGCACCGACATGATCAGGCTCTTGGTGATCTGGGGCTTGGAGTGCCGCAACGGGGCCTCGGGCTTGCGCAACACCGACAGATTGGTGGCGTTGACGGTGCCCGACATGAGGATTTCGTCGTATTTGGCCACTGCCGTGTTGTAGACCCGTTGGGTGCTTTCGAGCTGGCGCTGGTAGGAGCTGATGACGTCGCGATGACGCTTGGTCTCCAGCAGAGATCGCTGCTGCTCATCAAAGTTGCGACCCAACGCGCGCTCCTGGTCGGCCAGACGGTTACCCTCAAGGCGCAGGCCCTCCAAGGCGGCCTTCGCCTCACGCCTGAGACGCTCCAACAGCACGGCGCGCTCATCCTGCAGGGCTTGCAAGCGGGGATGCATCTTGCCGTAGGTGGCCGACAACTCGCTGATGCGCCGCTCCAGATCGGAAAGGCGCAGCTTCAGTTCAGCCACACGCGGCAACTGGGCAATATCGGGCACATCCGGCACATCATTGCCCGCGCGGATCATGGTGTCCAGGGCCCGCATGCGCGCCTCGAACTCCTGGCGCTGGGAACGCAGCGTCAACTGTCGAGTCGAGATTTCACCCAACTGACGTGATCGGTTGTCCAGTCGCTCATCGGTGTCCACGATCTGGGCTTTCTGCTGGTATTCAGTGAGCTTTTGCTGAATGCCGTCGATTTCATTGCGCAGCAACTGCAACTGCGCGTTGTATTGCTCGGTGCGCGCGCGGGCGGGTGCCACGCTGATTTCGCTGTTGATGTCGGCATAAGCCTTGATCAATGCATCGAGAAAGGCACGAGCCGCCTCGGCAGAGCGATCGGAATATTGAATTTCGACAATGCGGCTGGTGCGGCGCAGTTGAATGTCCAGGCTTTTCAAAAGCCGCTCACGCAGCAATTGACGATTTTTCTCGGCTCCGGGCGCTTCCATGAGCCGCAGGGTATCAATCACCCGATCCAGGACCTCATTGCTGTGAATGATGTCGACCTGGGTCTGCAAATAGGTTTCATCGAGGATGGCCGGAAACTGTCGACCCGAAATCGGATCGTTGACCCGGAACTCGATGAACAATTCAGCCGACGAGGTGTAACTCTTGGGAATCAGCATCACGGCAATACCCGTGACGATCACGGTCACAAGAGTCACGATCAGCACCGTCCACACACGGTATCTGAGCATGGCCCCAAGCTGATTCAGGGTCAATCCAACCGGATAGGGATTCAAAAAATCCTCTCCTTCACATAAATCACATCGCCGTCCAGCACAGCGTCCGTCAGGTGCGGCGAAAAATCTCGGGCCTCTGTGCCCTCTGTTTTGCGGTGGATCTGGATGCGATTCATCGAGCCCCGCTCGGTCACCCCCCCACCAATCGACAGGGCACGCATGACATCCAGATCAGGCTCCATGGGATAGCTTCCCGGGCGACGCACCTCACCATGGATGTAGAAGAACTTCTGCTGACCCACATAGACCATGTCGCCCTGGTTGAGCACCAGATCCAGTGGACTGCGGTCAGGGTTGGCCACCCGGTCGAGTCGGATGGGGATGCGCACCGGCGCGCCTGCAGCGCCCCCCTCCCCCTTGCGCAGCAGCACGGCAACCGTGTCGGCCTTGGGGGTGAGGCCACCGGCCACAGCCAGCAGGTCAAGCACCGTGAAGCGGCCCTGGATCGGGTAGCGGCCAGGACGCACCACTTCACCCAGCACTGAAACGGCCTGGCTGCGGTTCTGCCGGACTGTGACAGACACCTCGGGGTGCAGCAGGTATTCGCGTTCCCGCAAGCGCTGGGCAATGAGCTTTTCAAGCTCGGCCTGTGACATGCCCGCAATGCGCAGGAGCCCGATCAAGGGCAGAGTGACCTCCCCTTCATCGGTGACGGAGACCTCCGCCGACATGTCCGGCTGACCAAAGACCGTGACCTGCAGCACATCACCCGCTCCAATGCTGAGTGCAGGCACCGGCTTGGCTGCAGCGGCCGTGGCCACCGCCGGCGCAACTGAAACGGGCTTGGCAGCCTGGGAGGAGGCCCCCGTGGAAGATTGGGCTGGAGCCTTGGAGGTCGGCGTCGGGGTCGGGACTGCGGCGGACACCGACGGCGTCGGGCCCTGAACGACACCCCCCCCTGCATTCCAACCCAAGTCAAAAGGCAGGTTGGAAATCAGAGGCGTGGCAAAAACCCACGCCGGAGCAAACAGGCAGGTGATCAACAACGGCCCGCCTATTTTCCGCAGCAGGCGAAGAAACAGAAACTTCATTCAGATCAATCCATTCAAGATGGCCAAGAAACTCTCGACTGGACTCTCGCAGCGCGAGCCGAATGGATGACACCTGCAACGCATCACCCCACCCAGTTTTGACATTCAGGGCCTCCGAAAATCAATGGCCAGCCCGATGAAACCAGCGTTTGCCTGCACGCCAGACCTGGCCCAAAATTGTAGTCTTCAACCACCTCTTGCGCGCGGCCTTTGCCATGGCAGCATGTGCCACCCACGCCGGCCTGGAAACAGCACCCTCGCCCAACGGGATCGACGAGGTCTGAAACCGCGCCTTGTAAGGCTGAGAGCCTCGCCCCAGGTCCAATAGAGAAAATCCATGTGCCTGCGCGGCCTCGGCCATGCCCATCAGCAACAACAGGCCGGGAGAATAGGCCGAAAAATCCGGGTCATAGGTGATGAACCACACATGGCACTGACCGGCATGGCGCATGCCCAAATGCAAAGCCACCATGTGATCTCCTGCGTAGAGCACCGACAGCATGCCGCCAAAACCCCCTTCGTCGCAGGCGAACACATCATCCAGCGCGCCGCGCATCCAGGGCATCTCCAGGGGATTGCCCCCAGTGGTGCTGATGAATTGCCGCGATTTCAAATCCAGCAGACGCTGATAGGCATGCGGATCCTTGCACGCCATCTCCAGGCGAAGCGGTCCAACCTGACGCTCCAGTCGGCGGCGAGCATTGCCCACCGATTGGAAGATACCGGCTGATCCCTTGGCACTGCGCGCACTCAGGCGGCGACGGTAGGCCTCGATGCCCCCTTCCAGCTCCATCACCGGAGAGTGGGCCTCCAGGCCGATGTGGGGCGCAAAGGCCGTCTGCGTCAGCGGCATGTGATCAAACGCAAAGTAACGGGCGTCGCAGGCCCGCAGCAACTGCATCGCGTCGATCTCTGCGCCCTGCCGCATCACCAGGCCGTGGTAGTCGTTGAGCTGGTAGCCCACCGAACGCAGCCGCCCCCATCGATCGCGGTGGAACGGAAACACGCCGCACAACTGGCCTTGCTGCTCGATCAAGGCCAAGCGCAGGCCCAGATCCTGGCGCGCGATGATGCGGGTAAAACCAGGCTGGTAAAAAGGGCTGCCCAGGTCGGAGCGCGTCAGGGCGAGCGCCTGCCACGCCCGAGCCAGGTCGTCATCGAGTTCACGGGCGTCGATGATGGAAATTTTGTCAGTCAAATGATCCAACCCGGCCGGTAGACAGATATTCACGCATAAGAGCGTCGGTGCTCACGCCACTCATGCAGCAAAAGCCAGAGGAACACAGGGGCCTGAAGCAGATATCGGCGCCACAGATGCACCGGGTCGGAGGTCAGGCGCCACAGCCACTCCAGACCACTGTCCTGCATCCAGCGCGGGGCTCGGCGTTTCAGGCCCAGCGCAAACTCCTGCGCGGCCCCCACGCACACGATCACACCCGAGTCCAGCCGGCGCACATGGCGCAAAGCCCAACGCTCCTGCTTTTCGAATCCCAGGCAGACAAAAATGAAATCCGGCTGGCAGGCATGGATGGTCTTGACGATGGCTTCCGCATCACTGCCCTCCGGGTCGAAATTCATCGGTGGGCAATACACCACCACATCCATGCCGGGGAAGCGCTTGGCATAGCGATCCCGCAGCAGCCGCTCCTGGCCGGGACGCCCACCCAACACAAATACCCGTTGCCCACTGGTCATGCTGTGACGGCACAACGCCACAAACAGGTCTGCCCCTGTCACGCGTTCAGGCAGCGGGGTCCCGAGCAGGCGACTGGCCCAGACCACCGGCATGCCATCCGCAAAGGTGTAGTCGGCGCTGGCATACAAGGCCTTCAACTCAGGGTCACGCTCCAGTCGCACCACGTGATCCACATTGGTTGTCACCACCACCTTGGGCCCTTTGGTGGCAGCAGCGTGCACCAACAGGTCCGTGGACTGCTCGAAACTCAAAGGCAATATATCGAGGCCAAACAGGCGCACAGCACCAGGCAAGTGATCAGAGGGCATGGGATTCGGGGGAAGTGACTCAGGTTTCGTCTTTTTGTTCAGAAGCAAGCCGCCAGCGGTCCCCATCCCTGATCATGACGAAACGTTTTCGGGTTTGATCGCGGTAAGTGGCCGACTGATACCGCTGCACGGCCGCAACGCTCAAGCGTTTGCCATCCAGCCACTTCACGGCGGTGACATTCAAGGAAACCTGAATGTTGCCGGCGCTGTCAAACACTCGTTTTTTAAACGCGATCCATTGGGCTACTGATTTGAATGGCGCCGGGAAATACCCCGGCAGGTAGTGCCCCCGGTATTTCTCAAGTGAGCGCTGTGACCAATCCTGACGCCAAGCTTCCAAAGCCTGCAATGCGGAAGAACAGGCACTGTCGTCTGCCGACGGACACAAGGCGGCGCCCGAATCGGTCGGCGCTGCCGATGCGGGCCGCCGTGCTTCAGGCAGGCTGTCGAGCGTGCGTGGGAGCAGAGAAGCAGGCACCGCGACGGGAGCGGGAATGCCCGCGGGCCGCGTTCCCAGCAAGGTCACCTCTGAGCCACGCGATAGCGTCGGCGACTCCGGGACCGGCGGTGCGCTTGCAGCCACCGATGCCGCCGCTGGCGATGCAGGTAACGCAGCCTGAGCCGTGACGGTGGCAGGTGCAGCAGGCGGCACAGCCTTGTCCCGGATCAGACTTTCAATCATTTCATTCTTGCGCAGCAAAGCTTGACGCCCCGGGTCCAGCTCCGCGGCCAATTTGAAGCTCTTCCAAGCCAGCCCCAAATGAATACGACCCAGACTTTCGTGGGTTGACGCCTGCTTGGGCGCCAGATCCCGCGCCTTGGTCAGGTTCTGACTGGCCCGCTCAAGATCATCGGCTCGGGCATCAATGGCCGCCAGGTTCACAAAAGGCGCGGCCTGGGTCGGATAAGCATCGCGCAGACGCTCGAAAACCTTGCGCGCCTCATCGGTGTCACCAAGCTGCATGAGCACGATGCCGCGCTTCAGCAGCATCTCAGGGGGCAAATTGCCTCGGCGCTCCGCCTTGTCAATCAGAGCGAGTGCATCGTTGTAGCTGCCCTCGGCGATCAAGGCATCGAGATCGGACTTGAGATTGGCGTTCACCAACGCCAGCGTGTCAGGAAGTCCTGTGACCGGAATGCAAAGGGCACATGCTGCAGTCGCAACGGCAAGCATCACTGGCATTCTCATCAACACAGGCCCTCAGAAAAATATGAACGGTGTGACGACACAGCTGAGTTGACTCACCTGGTGCAATCGTCTACAAATTCCACCCAAAATCAGCCAAAATCTGATAAATCAGATCAACTCAGTCTCGCCAAACACACTCATGGCAAGATAGCAACAATTTTTGCACATTTTTTCAAATGCACCTGAAGGATGATGCCCGAAAAATATAAAGCTTTCGATAACGAAATCACCAAAAATGGCTGTTTGTCACACCGATGCGCCAATCGGAATCTGTCGCATACCCTGCGTAACGCGCAAGCCACGGACACACTGACGCCCAAGACAGAACAAACGTCTACCAGTCGATGTAATCGGCTGACACAAAGAGAAAATGGAAACAAAAAAGCCCAGCATTGCTGGGCTTTTTGACATCCGCAAGGGATGAAAAGATGGAGGCGCGATCCAGAGTCGAACTGGACTAACCGGATTTGCAATGCACGAGGAAGCCCAAGCGTAGCAACAAGATAGAAGAAGTTGCATCTACAACAAGTCTACTTCTAGCACATCCGCTGAGAGTGGCGTGGACGCCCGTTCTGTCGCTTTGTAGAACATGAGACGCCCCCAAGATGCAACGTTAAACTGCGGCAATGTCTACCCGCAAGAAGCCTGAGACTCCCAAGGGGTCAACCATCGACAGCATGAAGAACCTGGAGCTGGAGCGTCTCGCTGTAGAGATCGCAGACCTTGAGGCCGGGGCGAATGCTGAAGCTGCCAAACAACCGGCGGGGAGGCGGCAGCCTGGCCGGTGGAGCACACCGCCAGAAGACGAGCTCGGCGCAAGAATTCAGGAAAGCAGAAAAGCGAAAGGCCTGACGCAAGGAGACCTTGCAGACCTCACCAAGAGCCTTGATGCAGAGGAAAAAGGCATATCAAGGGCTGTGCTCTCGTTGTATGAGTCGGGGACAAACCGCCCTTCGCAGCACGCAAACCAAGGCGCTTGCGAATTGCCTGCACCAGCGACTCAGCTTCATCCTCTTTCAGGTGGTACGCGCATTGCGGATCGCCCACGGTGGTGAATCGCTCATCAGACAGGTGCGCGACGTAAGCTCACGTATCGCGCTTTCTGTTTCGCGGGAAAATGCGCCATCCAGCAAGCCGCCAGCCTTGAACTCGCCGTTGAGAATGTCCGCAACCTTGAGCCTGTTTGCTTCAATCAGGTGGGAGACTTTGTCGGCTGTGGCTGGGTCGATGTGATCGGCCATCATCAATGCCGGACGTGAGACACGCTGCACTGCGCCGCCCATGTTTTGAAGGCCCTGGAGAATCAGGTCTTCGCTTGTTGGCTTCTTCTCATCGGGAAACGCTTTTCCCTGGGCTTCGTACTCTGCTTCGAGGTAGTCCCTCAATTGGGCTTGCTGGGCTGCCGAGAGGTTCCGTGTCCCTGCCCTGAACTCGCTTATGTAGGCTTTCGATAAGCCCGAGCCCTCCGCAATTGCTGCCCCAGTCAACCCCAGATCGCTCACTGCCTGCCTGAGCTGCTCTGCTGTCACTACACGCTTGGTCGCTGCATTCATTTCCTATCCTTTCGTTGTTTGCATTGATTCATTTCGAAAATGCAATGAATCGTTTCGAACGCGAGCGAAGGATAGCGCTTGCAATTTTTAATTGCAAGAGTGAAATTTAAAATTTCATGAAATGGCCGACCCGGCCGGGCGGCTTTGGCCTAGTGTTAGGCCTTTGACTTTGCCTTGAGCTCTTCGGCCATGCTCAGGAACATCTCGTTTGCTTCGCTTTGGGCTCCAACATCGAACTTTTTGTTCGCGCTCCGAGCCAGGTCCAGCAGCAGCCGCATGGCAGCCTCTGAGTGATTGGGATGGGATTTCATCAAGACGTAAAGCATCCACGCATAGTTCTCAGCAGCCCCCCTGTAAAAGAGGCCATATCGCTGATAGTCGTTGCTCTCATGGAACGGGGCGTTGTCCCCATAGATCAGGTAGTTTGGGGTGACTGTTAGAGCTTCGCAAAGCAATCGAATTTCCCGAGGGGAAGGCCGGGCGTTACGTGTCTGAAAAGACCATGGCGCGGGCGATGCAGAACAGGACCAGGGTCGCCGCCGTTTTGGCTTCCATGCAGGTGGTCAATCAATGCACGGGGGAGGTGATCCCTCTGGAAGAGGTTGCAGCAGCCAGCCTGTCAAACCCGGCCAATCGTCGCAAAGCCATGATGGCTCGAATTCGGGGGGTGGAGGAGTTCACAAAGGCGCGTGAAGAGGTGGCGCTGTTCCTGACTATCACCTGCCCTAGTCGGATGCATGCCAGGCATTTCACGGGGGCTGCAAATCCCGCCTATGACGGCACCAGCCCGCGAGACGCACAGGCCCATCTGAATCGTGTGTGGCGACTTGCGACGCGCAAGCTGAGCAATGCCGGGGTGGGGATTTCAGGCGTCCGGGTGGTGGAGCCTCATCACGACGCTTGCCCACATTGGCATGTGCTGGTGTTCGTCAGACCTGAGGACGCAAGCAAGGTCACGGCGGCTATTCAGGCCTATGCCCTGGCCGACTCACCCGATGAGCCAGGTGCGGATGAGCACCGATTCAAGGTCGAACACATTGACCCGAAGCGGGGCAGTGCTGTTGGGTATGTCGCGAAGTATGTTTCAAAAAGCATCGATGGTGAGGGTGTCGATGTTGACGACGAAACGGGCGACACCGGCGCGGACGCGGCTCAGCGCGTTGTGGCATGGGCCAGGGCATGGGGCATCAGGCAATTTCAGTTCTTTGGAGTGCCTCCGATCACACCGACTCGCGAGCTGTATCGCCTGAAGGAATTCGATGCACCAAGCCAGGCGCTGAAGGCTGCGCACGATGCCACGCGATCAAACAACTATGGCCAATGGCTGCATGTGGTTGACGCCTTCGAAATCGCGTTCAAGCCGGTCTATGTCGAGCGCGATAGCGCCAGGTATCCCGATGAGGTGACAAAGGGTTTGCGGGGGCTTCTGGGGGTCGCCGTGGACCTCGAAGCCGGCGTGGAAATCACGACGAGAGTCGATGAATGGCGCATTGAGCCGCGCAAGAGCGAAGCTCAAAGCGGCGATCTTTCCCCACCTTGGACTCGATTCAATAACTGCGCACCCATTGATTTCAAAGGGAATTTTCAAACCAAAGGGCAAACCACCCTGCAAGGCATGGAGTTGGGAGACGTCGGGGGAGGGAATAGAAGTGCCCCGCACCGGGCACCGCTGCCGAGTGCGGGGCGGACTGATTGGAGATCAGAGAGGGGTGAGCATATGCAATTCGCCGTAGCGCGCAAGAACACCGCATTGACGGGGCAAGCGGGAGGCGTCAATGCTTAATCGCCTGCCCTCTCAAACCCCTCCGCTGTGGTTGATGCTGGAAGACATTGGAAGCCCAAGCCCGAAGGATGTAGCGAAGTCCTTGGGGGTGTCTGAGGCCATGGTCAAAAAGTGGATCAAGCACGATTCAGCGCCGCGTGCCATTTTGCTGGCCGTGTTTTGGCTCACCAAGTGGGGCATGTCGGCCGTTGATGCCGAAGCCCACAACGCAGCAATCATGAGTGCAGGCCTGGCCCGTGCTCGCCTCTCAGAGATTGAGCGCCTCCAGGGTGCCATGCATCGTTTGGGGCGAATCGCTCAATTCGGCTCTGCCAACGATCCAGCACCAGGCGTGCCGGTCGATCTAGGGGCACCGCGTGCCCCTGCTCATCGAGCCAAATTGCGAGTTGAACCAGCCCCCGGCGCCGGTTCAACCGTGTCCACCCCATCCAGTTCAACCGGCCATCGGCGCAATGCGTCACGGTCTAAGGCGCTCTGACGCGAAGAGGAGAGAGCATGTTTTTGCCCACAAAAAGACGGCCCGGCGAGTTCCGATTGATTCGGGGGTTGAGCGTCGCGCACAACACAGCCCGGTTTGAAAAATACGTGGCACGGCTCAATAGGAGGATGAAAAGCGATCCGGCCATAAAGCGTATGAGGGTGCGAAAAGCGAAGTTCAGGCAAGGGGGTAGTGCATGAGCGGCCTGTTCCTGAGTGCGGATGAGCTGGCCGAGCTGACCGGGTTCAAAGCGCCACGGTTTCAGGCCCGTTGGCTTGACAAGAACAGGTGGCACTACGCGTTGGCCAGGAATGCTCAGCCCCGGGTTGCACGGGCCTATTTCGGGGAGCGCATGGGCCTCAGGGCGCATGCGCAGGTATCAGGGGCGGGGCTGGATGCCAATGCAGAGCAGCCCGACTTTTCGGCGATTCGGAGGCGTTGAGCATGGGCAGAAAAAGGACTGTGAACAAGGGGTTGCCAAAGGGCCTGCACCTGAAGGAAGGGCGGTATTACCACGTGACAAGCGGGACGCCTCGGAAGTGGACGGCACTCGGGCCGCATCGTGCAGAGGCCTTGCTTGCCTGGGCGCGGCTGGAGGGGACTGAACCCGCCCCGGATGCGCGAACCTTCGAGGTGCTTGCGGCCAGGTATTCCCGTGAGGTGATTCCGACCAAAGCCCCGAGAACCCAGAGAGACAACGTGGGGGAACTTGAGCGCCTGCAGGCCCTGCCCGGCACCAGCTCGATGGCCAGCCCGCCGCCGGCGTGCGCGCCGCTCTGGCCAGCACCAGGCCACCACGCCACCGGCTCAGCCTGGTTGCAGGCCCCGCCCGACCCCAGCTCGATGGCCAGCCTGCTGCCGGCGTGCACGCCGCTCTGGCCAGCACCTGGCCAATGCCTGGCACCAGGTCGACGTGTCGCCGGCTCGGCCTGGTTGCAGGCCCTGCCCGGCACCAGCTCGATGGCCAGCCCGCCGCCGGCGGGCCCTGCCCAATGCCTGGCACCAGGTCGACGTGTCGCCGGCTCGGCCTGGTTGCAGGCCCTGCCCGGCACCAGCTCGATGGCCAGCCCGCCGCCGGCGCGCGCACCGCTCTGGCCAGCACCTGGCAAAGGCCCAACACCAGGTCGCCACGCCGCCGGCTCGGCCTGTTGCAGGCACCGCACGACACCAGCTCGAAGGGCAGTCATACGGACCGTCAGGCGTTGGGGTAGAAGGGTCTGGGGCATTGCCCCAGGGAAGCCCCGAAGGGGCGGAAGCTGCATCCGAATTTGGCTGCGTTTGAGAGCGCACGCAGACAGGTCGCGGGCAGAGCGCTCAGGCGATAGCTGAGCCAAATCGCGTCATGGAAAACAGGGGTTTGAATCCTGTTTTGTAGAGGGAGGGCTGATTTTGTAGAGCGGGTTTTGCAGCGAAAACCGTGCAAACCCGCATGAATATTGGAGGCGCGATCCAGAGTCGAACTGGACTAACCGGATTTGCAATCCGGGGCATAACCGCTTTGCTATCGCGCCGTGCTGACTGCTCTGACGAAAAAGGGAAGCACTGGCTTCCCTTTTCGGAAATCTGGAGCGGGAAAAGAGTCTCGAACTCTCGACCTCAACCTTGGCAAGGTTGCGCTCTACCAACTGAGCTATTCCCGCATTCTCAGCAACCCTGGCTACCAAGCTTGCTGCGATCCAAAAATTATAGCCCAAATTTCGCACCCATCAGGACTCACGGGGCGAAATTTGAGCAAGGCTCTTTCAGTGCTTCAGGCCGTCCGGAGCCACTGCCGGCGCCGGCGCGGCAGCAGCCGCCGTGCTGGCCGCCACTTCCTCGTCCGTCAGCGGGGCCGGAACACGCTCCAGAGCGACCTCCAACACCTTGTCGATCCACTTGACGGGCACGATCTCGAGGCCGTTCTTCACGTTCTCGGGGATCTCCTGCAGGTCCTTGACGTTTTCCTCCGGGATCAGCACCGTCTTGATGCCACCCCGCAAGGCCGCCAGCAGCTTTTCCTTCAAGCCACCGATGGCCGTCACTTCGCCACGCAAGGTGATCTCGCCCGTCATGGCCACATCACTGCGCACCGGAATGCCGGTGAGCGCCGAGACAAAAGCGGTGGTCATGGCCGCGCCGGCACTCGGGCCGTCCTTGGGCGTCGCGCCATCGGGCACGTGGATGTGGATGTCGTTCTTCTCGAACACCTCGTTCTTGATGCCCAGCGCCCTGGAGCGGCTGCGCACCACCGTGCGGGCGGCCTCGACGGACTCCTTCATCACGTCGCCCAGCGAGCCGGTGCGGGTGATGTTGCCCTTGCCGGGCATCAAGGCAACTTCGATGGTCAGCAGATCGCCACCCACCTCGGTCCAGGCCAGGCCAACGACCTGACCCACCTGGTTCTGTTGCTCGGCACGGCCATAGGTGTACTTGCGCACGCCCAGGAACTGGTCCAGGTTCTCGCCGGTCACCACCACCTTGGGCGTCATCTTCTTGAGCAACAGGCCCTTGACCACCTTGCGGCAGATCTTGGAGAGCTCACGCTCGAGCGAACGCACGCCCGCTTCACGGGTGTAGTAGCGCACCATGTCGCGGATGGCTTCTTCCGTGACCAGCAACTCACTGTCTTTCACGCCGTTGTTCTTCATCTGCTTGGGCAGCAGGTATTTCTCGGCGATGCTGGTCTTCTCGTCTTCGGTGTAGCCCGAGAGGCGGATCACTTCCATGCGGTCCAGCAACGCGGGCGGGATGTTCATGGAGTTGGAGGTCGCCACGAACATCACGTCGGACAGGTCGAAGTCGACCTCCACATAATGGTCACCGAAGGTGTGGTTCTGCTCGGGGTCCAGCACTTCCAGCAGAGCGCTCGAGGGGTCGCCCCGGAAATCCGTGCCCAGCTTGTCGATCTCATCCAGCAGGAACAGCGGGTTGCGCGTGCCGACCTTGGTCAGGCTCTGCAGCACCTTGCCCGGCAAGGCGCCGATGTAGGTGCGGCGATGCCCGCGGATCTCGGCCTCGTCGCGCATGCCGCCCAAGGCCATGCGCACATACTTGCGCCCGGTGGCCTTGGCGATCGACTGGCCCAGCGAGGTCTTGCCCACGCCCGGGGGGCCGACCAGGCACAGGATGGGCGCCTTCACCTTGTCGACACGCTGTTGCACCGCGAGGTACTCAAGAATGCGGTCCTTGACCTTTTCAAGGCCATGGTGGTCTTCGTTGAGCACGTTCTCGGCATTGCCCAGATCGTGCTTGATCTTGGTCTTCTTGGCCCAGGGCAGGCCCACCAGCACGTCGATGTAGTTACGCACCACGGTGGCCTCGGCCGACATGGGCGACATGAGCTTGAGCTTCTTGAGCTCGCTCTCGGCCTTCTTCAAGGCGTCCTTGGGCATCTTGGCGGCCTTGATGCGCTTCTCGATCTCCTCGATGTCCGCACCCTCTTCGCCTTCGCCCAGTTCCTTCTGGATGGCCTTGACCTGCTCATTGAGGTAGAAGTCGCGCTGGTTCTTCTCCATCTGGCGCTTCACGCGACCACGGATCTTCTTGTCGACATTGAGGATGTCGACCTCGCGCTCCAGCTGCTCGTAGAGATTTTCGAGTCGTTCCTTGATGCCAGCCAGGTCAAGCACAGCCTGCTTGTTGTCGAGCTTCAGCGGCAAATGCGCGGCAATCGTGTCGGCCAGGCGACCCGGATCGTCGATGCTGGCGATCGAGGTCAGGATCTCGGGTGGAATCTTCTTGTTGAGTTTGACGTACTGGTCAAACTGCTGCATCACGGCGCGGCGCAGGGCTTCGATCTCGCTGGCCTTGGCGCCTTCAGGCTCGACCTCGGGCACGGGCAGAGGCAGCACGGTGGCCGAGAAGTGACTCTCAGCATCGTCGATCTTCTCGACCGTGGCGCGCTGCTGGCCTTCCACCAGCACCTTGACGGTGCCGTCGGGCAGCTTGAGCATCTGCAGGATGGTCGAGACGCAACCGACCGAGAACATGTCGGCCACCGAGGGCTCGTCCTTGGCGGCGGTGCGCTGGGCCACGAGCATGATGCGGCGCTCGGCCTCCATCGCCAACTCCAGAGCCTTGATGCTCTTGGGGCGGCCGACGAAAAGCGGAATCACCATGTGGGGGAACACGACCACATCGCGCAGCGGAAGCAGCGGCAGGTCGATGGACGTGGCAGGCAGGGGGGGTTGTCCGGACATGGATATCCTTTGGTTACCTGTTGAATATGGTCCGCAAACGGGAGATTTCAACCCGCCGGCGCCGACATGACGGCCAAGCAGCCGCCGTGCCAGCACCAGGTTGGGTCATGTTGCCAGCCCGGGGGGTCAAGCCTTCTTGGCCGCCTCGCGGTACACGAGCAGCGGCGGCTTGTTCTCATCGATGGTGGACTCGTCCACCACCACTTTCTCGACATTCGAGGCATTCGGCAGATCGAACATCGTGTCGATCAAGGCATGCTCCAGGATCGAACGCAGGCCCCGTGCACCGGTCTTGCGGGCCAAGGCTTTCTTGGCGATGGCCTGCAAAGCCGCAGGGCGGATCTCGAGGTCGACACCTTCCATGGCCAACAGCTTGTGGTACTGCTTGACCAGGGCGTTCTTGGGCTCGGTCAGGATCTGCACCAGCGCATCTTCGCTGAGTTCGGCCAGCGTGGTCACCACCGGCATGCGGCCGACCAATTCGGGGATCAGGCCGAACTTGATCAGATCCTCAGGCTCCACCTCGCCAAACATCTCGGTCAGGCTGCGTTGCTTCTTGCTCTTCACCGAGGCGCCAAAACCAATGCCCGAGGCTTCGGTGCGGTTCTCGATCACTTTTTCGATGCCGGCAAAAGCGCCGCCGCAGATGAACAGGATGTTGGTGGTGTCGATCTGCAGGAAATCCTGGTTCGGATGCTTGCGCCCACCTTGGGGCGGCACACTGGCCATGGTGCCTTCGATCAACTTCAGCAAGGCCTGCTGCACCCCTTCGCCCGACACGTCGCGGGTGATCGAAGGGTTGTCGGACTTGCGCGAAATCTTGTCGATCTCGTCGATGTAGACGATGCCGCGCTGGGCGCGCTCGACGTCGTAATTGCAGCTCTGCAGCAGCTTCTGCACGATGTTCTCGACGTCCTCACCCACGTAACCGGCTTCGGTCAGGGTGGTGGCGTCGGCCATCACAAAGGGCACATCCAACATGCGCGCCAGCGTCTGGGCCAGCAAGGTTTTGCCCGAGCCGGTGGGCCCGATCAGCAAGATGTTGCTCTTGGAGAGTTCGACCTCGTCCTTGGCACCCTTGTCCTTGTGGCGCAGGCGTTTGTAGTGGTTGTACACCGCCACGGCCAGCGTGCGCTTGGCCACTTCCTGGCCGATCACATAGTTGTCGAGGTTGAGCTTGATCTCGGAAGGCGTCGGCAGATCGCCACGGGCTTCGCGCCCCGCCTCGGTCGAAGGCAGCTCATCACGGATGATCTCATTGCAAAGATCAATGCACTCATCGCAGATGAAAACCGATGGACCGGCGATCAGCTTCTTCACCTCGTGCTGGCTTTTGCCGCAAAAGGAGCAATAGAGTGTTTTCTCGCTGGTGGAGCCTTTTTTGTCGGCCATGTCGGAAATGCCTTGTAACGCGTTGTTCTAGATGATAGCGAAATAAAAAACGGCGCTTCCCTCTCCCGGGAAACGCCGCTCATTCAGCCGGGATACTGCTCAAGGCCGCTTGGCAATCACCTGATCCACCAAGCCGTAATCTTTGGCTTCGTCGGCAGACAGATAGTAATCGCGCTCGGTGTCGCGCTCGATCTTCTCCAGCGGCTGCCCTGTGCGTTCAGCCAGGATCTTGTTCAACTGCTCGCGGGTCTTGAGGATCTCGCGGGCGTGGATCTCGATCTCGGTGGCCTGGCCTTGCGCGCCGCCCAGGGGCTGGTGAATCATCACCTTCGAATTGGGCAGCGAGTAACGCTTGCCCTTTTCGCCCGCAGCCAGCAGGAAGGCGCCCATGCTGGCGGCCATGCCGATGCACAGCGTCGACACCTGCGGCTTGATGAAGTTCATGGTGTCGTAGATGGCCATGCCGGCACTCACCGAACCACCCGGCGAGTTGATGTAGAACGAAATGTCCTTGTCGGGGTTTTCGCTCTCCAGGAACAGCAGCTGCGCCACCACCAGGTTGGCGGTCTGGTCGTTCACCGGGCCCACCAGAAACACCACGCGTTCCTTCAGGAGGCGTGAATAAATGTCGTAGGACCGTTCGCCACGACCCGATTGCTCGATGACCATCGGGACCATGCCCAGGCCTTGAATGTCCAGTGCGCTCATGTTTTCTCCAAGGGGAAACCTAACTGTACCCAAAAATGAAGTGGGGCCTGCGCAACAAAGCACAAGCCCCTCAACATCTCAAAAAAGAGAGATCAGATCAGGTCTCAGGCCTGGCCCATCAGTTCGTCGAACGAAACCGACTTTTCAGTGACCTTGGCCTTGGACAGCACGAATTCGGTGACGTTGTTTTCGATCACAACACCTTCGACTTCGGCCAGGCGGTTCTGGTCGCCGAAGTACCAGCGCACCACTTCAGCCGGCTTCTCGTAACTGGCAGCCAGCTCTTCGATGTGGGCCTTGAGTTGCTCGGGCTTGGCTTGCAGTTCGTTGGCACGGACCAGTTCGGCCACCACCAGACCCAGGCGCACGCGACGCTCGGCTTGCGGGCGGAACACGTCATCAGGGATCGGGGCCTTGTCGGCGTCCTTGATGCCGCGCTGCTTCAGGTCAGCACGGGCGCCTTCGACCAGACGGCCGATTTCAGCCTGGATGCTGGCGTTGGGCAGGTCGAGTTCGGCCTTGCTCACCAGGGCGTCCATCACGGCTTGCTTGTTGCGGGCCAGCAGACGGAACTTCACTTCACGCTCGAGGTTGGCCTTGATGTCGGCGCGCAGCGCGTCCACGGTGCCGTCAGCGATGCCCAGGGTCTTGGCCAGGGCGTCGTTCACTTCGGGCAGGTTGGCGGCTTCGATCTTCTTCACGGTGACCAAGAAGTCGGCTTGCTTGCCGGCCACATCCTTGCCGTGGTAGTCGGCCGGGAAGGCCAGGGGGAAGGTCTTGCTTTCGCCAGCCTTCATGCCGCGCACGGCGTCTTCGAATTCCTTCAGCATCTGACCGTCAGCGATCAGGAACTGGAAGTCTTCGGCCTTGCCGCCGGCAAAGGGTTCGCCGTCGATCTTGCCTTCGAAGTCGACCGTCACGCGGTCGCCGTCCTGGGCAGCCTGATCCTGGGCGCGCTGAGCGAAGGTGCGGCGTTGCTTGCGCAGGATTTCCAGGGTCTTGTCGATGGCGGCTTCGTCCACATCGGCCGCCAGCTTTTCGACTTCAGCGGTCGACAGGTCGCCGATCTTGACTTCGGGGAACACTTCGAACACGGCGTCAAAGGTCAGCTCGCCTTCAGGCGCGCCTTCTTTTTCGGTGATGCGGGGCTGGCCGGCCACACGCAGCTTGGCTTCGTTGGCAGCCACAGCAAAAGCCTCGCCCACCTTGTCGTTCATCACTTCGTATTGAACGGAGTAGCCATAGCGCTGGGCCACCACGGCCATCGGCACCTTGCCCGGACGGAAGCCGTCCATCTTGACGGTGCGGGCCAGGCGCTTCAGGCGCGTGTCCACTTCAGCCTGGATTGCCGTGACGGGCAGGGTCAGCGTGATCTTGCGTTCGAGCTTCTCGAGGGTCTCAACGGTAACAGCCATTGTTTTCTCCTGATATGGCGTGTCAGGCCGCGTGATGTGCACGTCCTGGCCTGGCGTAAAAAATCTCACATGTGGTGCGCGGGGGGGGACTCGAACCCCCACACCATTGCTGGCGTCAGGACCTAAATCCGAATGAACCAAACGCGCACGGATTAAATTTTCATAGGGAAAACCGAAAAAAACGGACTGATTTTTCCGACTTTCCCAAACTATTTCCCAAACTCGAGCAGAATCCCAAACAGGCCCCTACCCGCTTCGAGAGGCAATGCCTCCCTCCGGGGAACTCGGCATTCTAACTGACCAGACTTTTCAGGTAAGGCAGAACCCATGGCAAACATCTCCAATCGCTCCCCTTGGCAAGTCAAGCTGGCCGGTCAGAAGGAGCAGAGGTTTCGCCTCAAATCCAAGGCCTTGGAGTACCTGGCAAGCCAGGGACACCCCGATCCAGCCAAGTTGCCCAAGAACGCCTTAAAGCAACTGGAAACGGCTTTTGAGGTCCAGATCAAACTGGCCGACAAGGATGACTGCTCGAATTCATACGAGGCAGCCTCGACAGCAGCGGAGAGTCTCGAAAGAGTTTTCCGCATTTGCTCCTCGCAACCCATGCTTTCATCCCCATCGAGACGCTCACCAGCAATGCGATGCCCGATACCTGACAGCAACTCCCTGGCCTGCACCCGATAGATTGCAGCATGAAGTTCGCTCTGAAAGCTGGATACCGTCGCACTCGCTCTGGTAGTGGCGCCTCGGGGCCGTCCAGGTTTCTTGACGATCAGTTCAGGGGGTTGATCAACTGGCGGCGCGTACTCCGACAGCGACGTCTTGTCGAGGTAAGCGGCAAACTCGATGATAGAAACAAGAATCTTGTTGCGGGGCCCGCGACTGACCTTGAACGGCAATTTGCCTTCGTAGTTGAGGTTGTACAGGTGGCCACGCCCATATCGCGTCAAGGAAGCAATTTGGTCGATGTCGAGCATCAGCACGCCGGGAAACATCGCTTGTAGCAATACGAGGTGTTTTGATGGCATACGAGGGCGCGATGGAATCGGTGCTAGATGTTCAGCAGCATAGCCCCGGTCTGGAAGGTGTCGCGTTTCAGCAACTTGAACACCCTCCCAAATTTCCCAAAATTTTCCCAAACCGGAGGGATGAATTTAGGTGAAAACTGATGAAGATAAATGAAAACAAGTGAAAAGAAGGGAGAGCCTAAAAATCACGCAAGTGACTGATTTTCCATGGCTTTCCCCGCTTTTACTATGGTGCGCGGGGGGGGACTCGAACCCCCACACCATTGCTGGCGTCAGGACCTAAACCTGGTGCGTCTACCAATTTCGCCACCCGCGCGCCTGAAAACAAAACGGGCGATCAGCTCACACTGACCACCCCAACGAAATCGGTCAACCTTCTATTTTAGCGGGATGAAATCCGGGTTCCGGCCCGAAACCGGGTCAGATGCAGGGTTCTGAGGCCCGAAAAGGCCCCAAAACCCCGCAAATTTCGCGCTGCAAGCCGCGCCAACGCTCAATTCACCTCGATTTCGGGGCGCTTCACGCGGAACCAGGCGGCATACATGGCCGGCAGGGCCAGCAAGGTGAGCAAGGTGGCCACGATCAGGCCGCCCATGATGGCCACGGCCATCGGCCCCCAGAACACGCTGCGCGACAGCGGGATCATGGCCAGCACGGCCGCCGCGGCGGTCAGAACGATGGGGCGCAAGCGGCGCACCGCCGACTCCACGATCGCGTCCCAGGCCGGCACGCCGCGGGCGCGGTCTTGCTCGATCTGGTCGATCAGGATCACCGAGTTGCGCTGGATCATGCCCATCAGGGCAATCACCCCCAGCAAGGCCACGAAGCCGAACGGCCGGTTCAGCACCAGCAAGGCGCCGGCCACACCGGCAATGCCCAGCGGGCCGGTCAGGAACACCAGCACCGAGCGGCTGAAACTCTGCAACTGCAGCATCAGCAGGGTGAAGGTCAGGAACAGCATCACCGGCAGGCCGGCGACGATCGAGGCCGAACCCTTGCTGCTCTCCTCCACCGCGCCCGCCACTTCGATGCGGAAGGCCTGACCCGAGGCCTGCCACTTCGCCTCCAGGGCACGCAGCTCGGGCAACAGCTCAGCCGTCACCGTGGCGCCTTGCAGGCCTTCCACGATGTCGCCCTGCACGGTCACCGCATAGTCGCGGTTCTCACGCCACATCACGCCTGGCTCCCAGGTGAACACCGGCTTGGCGATCTGGGTCAGCGGGATGGAACGCCCGTTGGCGGTGGGCAGGTAGGCATTGCCCAGGTCGGTGATCGCGTTGCGCTCTTCCAGGGGCTGACGCACCACGATGTCGATCAGCTTGTCGTTCTCACGGAACTGCCCCACCGCCGTGCCCGACAGAATGGCCGCCGAGGCCTGCGCGATCGCCTGGCTGGTCACACCCAGGGCGCGTGCCTTGGCCTGATCGACCTCCATGCGGATCACCTTCACGGACTCGTTCCAGTTGTCGTTCACACCCCGCATGTGGCTGTTCTTGCGCAGCAGCTCCTTGACCTCGTCGGCCCGCTCGCGCAGCACCGCCGGGTTCGAACCCAACACCCGGAACTGCACCGGGTACGGCACGGGCGGCCCGTTGGGCAACAGCTTGACGCGGCCACGCACCTCGGGGAACTCTTCGGCCAGCAAGGCCGGCAGCTTGATGCGCAGGCTCTCGCGCACCTTCAGGTCCACCGGCAGGATGATGAATTGCGAGACGTTGGTCTGCGGGAACACCTGGTCCAGCGGCAGGTAGAAGCGGGGCACACCCGAGCCCACCCAGGTGCTCACGCTCTTCACGCCCACCTCTTCACGCAGCCGCGCCTCGACCCTTTGGGTGACGGCGTCATTGGCTGCAAACGAGGTGCCTTCGGGGAACCAGATGTCCACCAGGATCTCGGGCCGGCTGGAATCCGGGAAGAACTGCTGCTGCACCTTGCCCATGCCCACGATGCCCAGCGCAAAAATCGCCAGCGTGGCCGCGATGGTGGCCCAGCGGTGCGCCACGCACCAGGTCACGGCGCGGCGGAAGGTGTTGTAGAACGGGGTGTCGAACATCTCGTGCGGCTCGCCGCCCTCATGCCCGGCGCCCATCTCCTGCACATGGGGCGGGCGCTTGAGCAGCCAGGCCCCCAGATACGGCACAAAGTAGACCGACACCACCCAGCTCAGCACCAGGGCGATCACGGTCACCGCGAAGATGGCAAAGGTGTATTCACCCGTCTGCGACTTGGCCAGGCCGATCGGCAAGAAGCCGGCCGCCGTGATCAAGGTGCCCGTCAGCATGGGCATGGCAGTGATCTCGTAGGCGAAGGTGGCGGCACGCACCTTGTCGTAGCCCTCCTCCATCTTGCGCACCATCATCTCCACCGCAATGATGGCGTCGTCCACCAACAGGCCCAGCGCAATGATCAGCGAGCCCAGCGAGATTTTGTGCAGCCCGATGCCCCAGTACCACATGGCCAGAAAGGTCACGGCCAGCACCAGCGGAATCGTGATGCCCACCACCAGGCCCGGACGCACGTCGATGTAATAGCGGCGCCACAGCGGCTGGCTGCCCGCTCGCTTGTGCAGGCCCAGGCTCACGAAGCTCACGGCCAGCACGATCACCACGGCCTCGATCAGCACGTGCACAAACTCGCCCACCGAGGTGGTCACCGCCTTGGGCTGGTCCTGCACCTGCACCAGGGTCAGGCCGGCCGGCAGGCTTTTCTCGATCTTCTCGGTGGCCAGTTGCAGCTGTTTGCCCAGCTGGATGATGTCGCCGCCCTTGGCCATCGACACGCCCATGGCGATCACTTCACGGCCGTTGTGGCGCACCTTCACCGACGGTGGGTCCACATAGCCACGGCGCACCTCGCCGATGTCGCCCAGTCGGAGCTGGTTGCCCGAGCTGCCGCGGATCGGCATGGCGCGCAACTGCTCCACCGCCTCGAACTGGCCTTGCACGCGCACCTGCACCACGTCCTGCGGCGTCTGCACGGCACCGGCACTCTCCACCGCGTTCTGGGCGTTGAGCTGGGCCAGCACGGCGTTCAGGTCAAGACCCAGCTGGGCCAGGCGCTTTTGCGAGATCTCGATGAAGATCTTCTCGTCCTGCACGCCGAACAGCTCCACCTTGGCCACGTCGGGTACGCGCAGCAGCGACTGGCGCACATCGTCGGCAAAGGTCTTGAGCTCGGCATAGCTGAAGCCGTCCGACTCCAGCGCGTAGATCACGCCATACACATCGCCGAACTCGTCATTGAAGAACGGCCCTTGAGTGCCGGAGGGCAAGGTGTATCGGATGTCGCCGATCTTCTTGCGCACCTGGTACCAGACGTTGGCCACATCACCCGGCTTGGACGAGTCCTTGATCTGGAAGATGATCTGCGACTCGCCCGGCTTGGAGTAGCTGCGGATGCGGTCGGCATAGGGCACCTCCTGCAGGGTCTTTTCGAGCTTGTCGGTGACCTGCTCGGCCACCTGCTGGGCCGTGGCCCCGGGCCAGTAGGTGCGCACCACCATGGCCCGGAAGGTGAACGGCGGGTCTTCATCCTGGCCGAGCTGAAAGTAGGCCGCAAAGCCCAGCAACATCAGCACCACCAGCAGGTAGCGGGTCAGCGCCGGATGATCCAGCGCCCATTTCGACAGGTTGAAGCTTTCCTTGGGCTGCGCGTTGCTCATGCCAGACCTCACTTGGCCGCAGCGGCAGGAGCGGCATCAGCCGGGGCCACGGCCGCGGGGGCAGCGGCAGAGGGTGCGGCCGGGGCCGCAGCCGGCGCCGCCTGGGCACCCTCTGCACCGGGCAAGGCCTTCTTGGGTTGGTAGATGGTGACCTTCTGGCCCGGCGACAGCACGTGCACGCCGGCCGCCACCACCAGGTCGCCCGGCTTGATGCCACTGGCCACCACGGCTTCGTTGCCATCCGCCGTGACGATCTCCACCGGTTGCAGGCGCACGGTCAAGGCTTTCGGATCCAGCACCCAGACGGCGGTCGACCGGCCTTCCTGACGCAAGGCGCTGGTGGGCAGCTTCAACACCGCCGGGGCGGCCTTGTCCAGGCCCTGCGGCAGCACGTTCACGGTCGAACCCAGGGCCGGAGCGCCCTGCACCGGCAACGCCACCTTCACCGTGTAGGTGCGGGTCACGGCATCGGCGCTGGCGGCCACTTCACGCACCTCACCGTCGATTTCACGCCCTTCGGACCACACCTTGACCACCACCTTGGCCCCCACGCGCACCGAACCCACCTTGTCTTCAGGCACCGCAAACACCACGTCGCGCGGGCCGTCCTGCGCAATGCGCACCACCGGTGTGCCCGACTGCACCACCTGGCCCGGTTCGGCCTCGATGGCCGTCACCACGCCTGAGACATCGGCCGCCAGCGAGGTGTACGCAATCTGGTTGCCCTGGCTGGCCAGTTGGGCCTGGGCCTGCTCCAGCGTGGCCTGCGCGGCCTTCAGGGTGGTTTCACGGCGTTGCAACTCCGAGCCGCCGATGAAGTTCTTGTCGTACAGATCCTTGTAGCGGCGGTAGTCGGCTGCGGCCAGATCGCGGTTGGTCTGCGCCGAGGCCACCTGGGCCCGGCCCGCATCGGCAGCCAGCTTGAAGTCCTGCGGGTCCAGCTGGGCCAGCACCTGCCCCACCTGCACGCGCTGCCCGAGCTCGGCCTGACGGCGGATAATCTTGCCGCCCACCCGGAAGCCCAGGCGCGACTCGATGCGCGCCCGAACCTCGCCCGAGTACTCATTTTTCGTGCCCATTCGGCTTTCGGCCACCGTCAGCACCTTCACCGAGCGAACCGGTTCGGCCGCCGGTTCGGGGCGTGAGCAAGCGGCCAACAGGGTGACCAGAGAGAGAATGAGAGAAACGCCGACGATCCCACCAAAAAGGGGACGGGCACGGTGGACATTCACTGTGACGGGCATGGGCAACCTGCTGAACGAAGTGCGGGTAAGCGGCACCAAGGGAGCCCTTGGCGCCAGAAAAGTGTCAAGTCACCAAGGCCAAGCCTGGGGTTCAACATTAATGACTGATTGGTTAGTAGCCTAAGGGATTGTTCTGATGCATGTCAAGCCAAGCGCCACCGGAACCCCCGAGCCCGCCCCTCATCGCAACCCTGCCCAGGCTGAAGTGTTGCCACTGACCCACTACGAGAATTTTCCGGTGGCCTCATGGTTGTGCCCGCCCCGGCTGCGCCCCCCGATCGCCGCGCTCTACCACTTTGCCCGCACCGCTGACGACATCGCCGACGAAGGCGACGACAGCCCGGCGCAGCGCCTGGCCACCCTGGCCGCCTACCAGGCCGAACTGCACGCCACCCTGGCCGCCGGCTCGGTGGCCGGCGGGCGCTGGCAACCCGTGCTGGCCCCGCTGGCCCGGCAGCAGGCCGCCTGGGGCCTGCCAGTGGCGCTGCTGGACGACCTGATCAGCGCCTTCATGCAAGACATTGCCTACACCCGCGACCAACAGCGCTACCCCGACCGCGACAGCCTGCTCGACTACTGCCGCCGCTCGGCCAACCCCATCGGGCGCCTGCTGCTGCACCTGCATGGCGTGACCGACGCGCCCGCCCTGGCCCAGAGCGACGACATCTGCAGCGCCTTGCAGCTGATCAATTTCTGGCAGGACCTGAGCCAGGACATCCCACGTGGGCGCCACTACCTCACCGAAGCCGACTGCCTGCGCTTCGGCGTGCCACGCCAGCAACTGCAGGCCCTGCAGGCCAGCCCCGCCACCCTGGCCCTGATCGCCGACAACCTGGCCTGGGCCGAACAGCTGATGCAGCGCGGCGCCCCGCTGGTGCACCGCCTGCCGGGGCGCGCCGGCTTGGAGCTGCGCCTGGTGGTGCAGGGGGGCCTGCGCGTGCTGCAGCGCATACGGGCCACCGGCGGCAACCCGCTGGCCCGGCGCATCAAGCTGGGCCGGGCCGACGCCCTGCCCCTGCTGTGGCGCACCCTCTGGATGTGAATGGCCTTGGCACGGGCTGGCTCACCGGGCGGTCACAAGATGGGACAATGCGGCGCGTACGCCCAGCCCAATCCATGACCCCAGAAGACTACGTCCAGCAAAAAGCCGCCGCCTCGGGCAGCAGCTTTTATTACGCCTTCCTGTTCCTGCCCAAGCCGCGCCGCGCCGCGATCACGGCCTTTTATGCCTTTTGCCGCGAGGTGGACGATGTGGTCGACGAGGTCAGCGACCCCGGCGTGGCCATGACCAAGCTGGCCTGGTGGCAGAACGAGGTGCGCCAAGCCTTTGCCGGCCAGGCCAGCCACCCCGTGATGCAGGCCCTGATGCCGCACGTGCCGGTGTATGGCCTGCGCCAGGAACAGTTGCAGGCCGTCATCCAGGGCTGCCAGATGGACCTGGAGCAGACCCGCTACCTCGACTACCCTGGCCTGCAACGCTACTGCCACCTGGTGGCCGGCGTGGTGGGCGAGGTCTCGGCCCGCATCTTCGGCCAGACCGATGAACGCACCACCGAATACGCCCACACCCTGGGCCTGGCCTTCCAGCTGACCAACATCATCCGTGACGTGGGCGAAGACGCCATGCGAGGCCGCATCTACCTGCCCGTGAACGAGCTGCAGCGCTTTGACGTCAAGGCCCACGAGGTGTTGCAACGCGTCTACTCGGATCGTTTCACCGCCCTGATGAAGTTCCAGGCCGAGCGGGCCCACCAGTTGTACGACCAGGCCATGGCCCTGTTGCCCGCGGCCGATCTGCGGGCCCAGAAGCCCGGCCTGATGATGGCCAGCATCTACCGCACCCTGCTGCGCGAGATCGAAGACGAGAACTTCCAGGTGCTGCACCAGCGCATCAGCCTGACCCCCTTGCGCAAGCTGTGGCTGGCCTGGAAGGTGCAGGCCCTGGGCCGTGTCTGAGGCCCCAACACAGGCAGCACGCCACCTCGCCGTGGTCGGCGGCGGCTGGGCCGGTCTGGCCGCGGCCATGGCCGCCCACGACCGGGGCTGGGCCGTGCACCTGTTCGAGGCCGCCCCCCAGCTGGGCGGCCGCGCCCGCACCCTGCCGGGCCCCGCCGCCCTGGCCGGGCTGGACAACGGCCAGCACATCCTGATCGGTGCCTACGCCCAAAGCCTGCGCCTGATGCGCCAGGTCGGGGTGGACCCCGAACAGGCCCTGCTGCGCCTGCCGCTCACGCTGCGCTTTCCCGATGGGGGCGGGCTGCAACTGCCGCGCTGGCCGGCCCCGTTCGATGCAGCCGCCGGCATCCTGGGCGCGCGGGGCTGGTCGTGGCGCGACCGGTTTTCGCTGCTGGCCGCCACCCTGCGCTGGCAGATCGCCGGCTTCCGTTGCGCCCCCGATGCGAGCGTCCTGGCCCTGTGCCAGGGCATCCGCCCCCGGGTGATGGCCGAGTTGATCGAGCCCCTGTGCGTGTCCGCCCTCAACACCCCGGTGGACCAATCCAGCGGCGAGGTGTTTTTGCGCGTGCTGCGCGACTCACTGGCCGGCGGCCCGGGCGCCTCGCACCTGCTGCTGCCACGCACCGACCTGAGGGCCCTGTGGCCTGAGCCGGCGGCGCAGTACTTGCGCCGCCAGGGCCACAGCGTGCAAACCGGCCAACGCGTGCATGGCCTGCGCCGCGACACCAAGGGGCGATGGCAGCTTGAGTTCGTGACGGAGCTTGAGGCCCCCACCGCCTTCGACCAGGTCATCCTGGCCTGCCCGCCCGGCGAGGCGGCCCGCCTGCTGACGCAGGCCTCGGGCCTGGCCGGCGATGAACCCGCCCGCCTGGCGGCCTGGGCCACCCAGGCCCAGGCGCTGCGCTTCGAGGCCATCACCACGGTGTACGCTCAGGCCGATGCAAAGGCAGGGGCCGTGCCCGATCCCCTGCGCCTGCCGCACCCCTTGCTGACCCTGCGCTGTGGGCCCGAGGCCCCGGCCCAGTTCGTGTTCGACCGCGGGCAACTGGGCGGCCCGGCCGGCCTGCTGGCCTTTGTGCTCAGCGCCAGCCCCGATCTGAGCCGCGAGGCCCTCACCCAACAGGTGCTGGCCCAGGGCCGGCAAGCCCTGGCCCCGCTGGGCCTGAGCGCCCTGCACCCCCTGGGCACGGTGATCGAAAAACGCGCCACCTTTGCCTGCACCCCGGGCCTGCAACGGCCCGCCCAGCGCCTGATCCCGGGCCTGTGGGCCTGTGGCGACTACGTCGAAGGCCCCTACCCTGCCACGCTGGAAGGCGCAGTGCTCAGCGCCCAGGCGGTGGTGGCGGCCCTGGGCTGAACCCGGCTCACCCCACCAGATGCCGGCACAGCTCGTGCAGGCTGCTGATGGTCCAGGGGGCCGGGCTGGCATGGGGCCAGGCCTTGGCCTCGCGGTTCACCCACACCGCCTGCAGGCCCGAGTTCAAGGCCCCCATGACGTCGGTGTCCACATCGTCGCCCACGTGCAGCACCTCGGCCGGGGCCACGGTGGCCGCGGCGGCGGCGGCTTCGAAGATGCGCGGGTCAGGCTTGGCCACGCCAAACTGCTGCGCGCTCAGGCTGGCGCTGAAATACGCCCCCAGCCCCACGCGCTGCACATCGGCATTGCCGTTGGACAAGGCCACCAGGGGGTAGCGCTCGGCCAGGCGGCCCAGGCACTCGTGCACGTCGTCAAACAGGTCCACGCGCTGGCGCTCGGCAAAGAAGACCTCGAAGGCCGGCTCGGCCAGGGACGGGTCATCGCCGGCCTGCCCCAGGGCCAGGCGGATGGATTCGCGCCGCAGAGCGCTCAGGTCGCTGGCCAGGTCGGGGCGCAGGGTGGTCATCTGGTTGCGGATCTCGCGCAGCGCACCGGGGCGCGAAAACAGGGTGGCGGTGGCCGGCGCATGGCGCTGCAGCCAGTCGGCCAGCACCGTCTCCGCGCGGGCGATGGTGGGCCAGATGGGCCATAAAGTGTCGTCCAGGTCCAGGGTAATGGCCTTGATTCGGGCGTGATCGAGCATAGGTGGCTGAGAATACTGCATCCCTCAAAACCTCAGCCCCACCCAGCCCATGCCGTCCAAGTTTGCCCCCGAGCCCGCCTACCGCCACGGCCAAGCCGCCCGCACCGCCATCCTGCTGTGCAACCTGGGCACGCCCGAGGCCCCCACGGCCTCGGCCCTGCGGCGCTACCTGGCCCAGTTTCTGAGCGACCACCGCGTGGTCGAGATCCCGGCCCTGATCTGGAAGCCCATCCTGCACGGCATCATCTTGCGCGTGCGCCCGGCCAAGTCGGCCGCCAAGTACGCCAGTGTCTGGACGCCCGAGGGCTCGCCCCTCAAGGCCTGGACCGAGAAACAGGCCAAGCTGCTGCAAGGCTGGCTGGGCGAGGCCGGCCACCCCGTTCAGGTGCGCTATGCCATGCGTTACGGCCAGCCATCGATCGCCAGCCAGCTGGATGCCTTGAAGGCCGATGGCGTGACCCGCGTGCTGATCCTGCCGGCCTACCCGCAGTACTCGGGCACCACCACCGCCAGCGTGTTTGACGACGTGGCCCACTGGGGCCTTCGCCAGCGCCACCTGCCCGAGCTGCGTTTCATCAACCGCTACCACGACGACCCCGGCTACATCGACGCCCTGGCCCGCCGCGTCGAAACCCACTGGCGCGAACACGGCCAGCCCGACCAGCTGGTGATGAGCTTCCACGGTGTGCCCGAGCGCACCCTGCACCTGGGCGACCCCTACCACTGCGAATGCCTGAAGACCGGCCGCCTGCTGGCCGAACGCCTGGGCCTGCGCGCCGATCGCTACAAGATCACCTTCCAGTCGCGCTTCGGCAAGGCCAAGTGGCTGGAGCCCTACACCGAACCCACCCTGGTGGCCCTGGCCCAGGCCGGCACCGCCCGGGTGGACGTGGTCTGCCCCGGCTTCACCAGCGACTGCCTCGAAACCCTGGAAGAAATCAGCCAGGAAGCGCGCGAGGCCTTTATGCATGCGGGGGGCCAAGCCTTTCACTACATCCCCTGCCTGAACGACAGCCCGGCCTGGATCACCGCCCTCAGCGCCCTGGCCCAGCAGCACCTGCAGGGCTGGCCCACCCAGGCCCCGACACCGCAGGCGTTGGCGGACAGCCGCGAGCGCGCCCTGGCCGCCGGCGCCAAGCACTGAGCACGGCACCTGCCCCCCTGCGCTGAACCCCGAACTCAGCCACGCAACCGGGGCCAGGGCCGGCAAGCGTTATGCTTTCCGACCTCCTGGCCCCCGACACCTCTCTTTCGTCAATGCCCGCCCCCTCCACCGACCTGCCCACCCTGCCTGCCCTGACGGCCCAGCAACTGCGCCGCCACATCGATCCCGCCAGCCTGGGCTTTGCCAGCACCGCCGAACTGGGCGACCCGGCCCCGGGCTGGATCGGGCAGCACCGCGCCCGGCAGGCCACCGAGTTCGGTCTGCACATCCAAGCCCCCGACTACAACCTGTTCGTGCTGGGCGAGGTCGGCAGCGGCCGCAGCTCGCTGCTGCGCCAGGCCTTGCACCAGGCGGCCCAGGCGCGCCCGGTGCCACCCGACCTGGGCTACCTGCACCGCTTTGAAGCCCCGCAGCGCCCCCTGGCCCTGCGCCTGCCGGCAGGGGCTGGCCGCCTGCTGCGCCAGGGCCTGCAGCAGCTCACCCAGCAACTGGCTGCCGACATCCCGGCCCAGTTGGAGGCCGCCGAGGTCACGCTGGAGGCCGATGGCATCGAAAAAGCCTTTGAGCGCGAAGAACACCTGGCGCTGAAGAACCTGGAAGCCCTGGCCGCCCGCCACGGCTACCAGCTGCAGCGCGAATCCGACCGGCTCAAGCTGGTGCTGCCCGACAAGCCACACGGCAAAGACAAGGACAAGCCCCACCCGAGCGAGGCCGACAAGGCCGCCGCCGAGGCCCTGGCCACCGCCACCGAAAACGAGGTGCGCGCCGAGATGGCCCGCGTGCTGGCCCAGCTGCGCCTGCGCGAGATCGCCCGCGACGAGGCCCTGGAGGCCCTGAAGCGCCGCACCCTCACGCCGCAGCTGCAAAAGGCCTTTGACACCGCCCTGGCCGGCCTGGCCGAGGCCGAGCGCAGCGGCCTGCAGGCCTGGGTGCAGGCGGCCATCGCCGAGGTGCTGAACCAGATCGACCTGTTCCTGCCCCTGGCCGAGGATGAGGACGAGGCCGACCGAAAGGCCGATCTGGCGCACTGGCAGCACTGCCTGGCCTTCAACCTGGTGGTGGACCACGCCGAGCAGCAAGGCGCCCCGGTGGTGCTGGACAACAACCCCCAGATGCGCAGCCTGTTCGGCAGCATCGAGCACCCCGGCGGCGATGACGCCGGCCCCGCCGACCACACGGCCATCCACGCCGGTGGCCTGCTGCAGGCCCATGGCGGCTACCTGATGCTGCACCTGGCCGACCTGATCGACGACGAGCCCCTGTGGGAGCGGCTGCGCCGCTTCTTGCGCTCGCGCCAGTTGCAGATCGAGGAGCCCGGTGGCACCGGCACCCCGGCCGGGGCCAGCCTGCAACCCGATGCCGTGCCCGTGGACGTGCGCCTGGTGCTGATCGGCTCGCCCGACGAGTACTACAAGCTGCAGGACGCCGACCCCGAGATGGTGCGTCGCTTCCGCGTCAAGGTCGACTTCGCCGACCGCTTTGCCGCCAGCGATGAGAACCGCCACGCCATGGCCGCCTGGGTGGCCTGCCGCTGCCGCCAATTGGGCCTGCCCCATTTCGAGGCAGCGGGCGTGGCTGCCCTGCTGGAGCAAAGCCACCGTGAGGCCGACGATCAGCACTACCTGAGCGCCCAGTTGGGCCAGATCGAGATGGCGCTGATCGAAAGCGCCCAGCAATGCCGCGACCGCCAGGGCGCTCTGGTGAGCGCCGCCGACGTGGCGGCCGCCCTGCAGGCCCGGCGCCAGCGCCACGACTACCTGGAGCAGTGCGTGCTCGACAGCATCAGCGAAGGCGAGCGGCTGATCTCCACCACCGGGCTGGCCGTGGGCCAGCTCAACGCCATGAGCCAGATCGACACCGGCGACCACCGCTTCGGCGTGCCCATGCGCATCAGCGCCCGCACCCAGGCCGGGCACCAGGGCGTGCTCAACATCGAGCGTGAGGTGCGCCTGTCCGGCCCGATCCACGACAAGGGCGTGCTGATCCTGCAAGGCTATCTGCACGCGCTGTTCAGCGATCAGGCGCCGCTGGCCCTGCAGGCCTCGCTGGGCTTCGAGCAGGAGTACGACGGGGTGGAAGGTGATTCGGCCTCGTGCGCCGAGCTGTTCGCGCTGCTGTCCTCGCTGTCGGGCGTGGGCCTGCGGCAGGACATCGCCGTCACCGGCGCCCTGAACCAGCACGGCGAGGTGCTGCCCGTGGGCGGCCTCAACGAGAAGATCGAGGGCTGGTTCCAGGTCTGCCGGCGCGCCGGCCTGACCGGCCAGCAAGGCGTGCTGCTGCCCGCGCTGAACCAGCGCCAGCTGATGCTGTCGCCTGAGCTGGTGGCCGCCGTGGCGGCCGGGCAGTTCCATGTGTACACCATGCGCCAGGCCAGCGAAGGCCTGAGCCTGCTGGCCGGCCAGCCCGCCAGCGAGGTGCACGCGCTGGCCGCCGACACGCTGGCCGCCTACCGCCGGGCCTGCCGGCGTGCCCTGCGCCCTGGGCGGGGCGGGCGCTGATCGGCCCCGACACAGGCCGCCACCCCGAGCCCCCAACACGACAGACACCTGCACCACACAGACGCGTTACACAGTCGGCCCACAATCCGGGCCACAGGGAACACGCTGCGGCACCTGCCGCACGCCGAGCCATCCAAGCCGGGCCATGAGCGCCCGGGGTGTTCCCTGCCTGACCGAGAACGCGCATGTCCAAGCCCCGCGGGCCCGACGCGGCCCCCCTGCCCCGCACCCACGCCCCACCAGCCCCCATCACAAGCGGCTGGCGCAGGCAGGCACGCGCCCTCGCGCCCTGGGTGCTGGCCCTGCTGCTGGCCTTGGCCTTGGGCGCCAAACTCGTGCACCACAACCAGGTGGCGAGCGCCATGCTGCACCCGGCCCGCACGCCGGTGCTGGCCGCCGACCTGGCCCTGGCCCAGCAGGCCCTGCACGGGGGGGTGCAGCCCGTGAGCTTTGCCACCGCCGACGGCCTGCTGCTGCAGGGCTGGTACAAGCCCTCGCGCACCGGGGCGGTGGTGGTCTTTGTGCATGGCGGCCAAGGCAACCGGCTGTGGTTTCTGGCCCAGGCCCAGGCCCTGGCCGAACGCGGCATCGGGGTGTTGCTGTACGACTCGCGCGCCAGCGGCAACAGCGAGGGCGACACCCAGACCTGGGGCGACCTGGAGCAGGAAGACCTGATCGCCGCCCTGAACTGGGTCAGCGCCCGCCCCGATGCCGACCCCCGGCGCCTGGGCGCCGAGGGCTTCTCCATCGGTGCGAGCACGGTGTGCATGGTGGCGGCCAGCGATCCGCGCATCAAGGCGGTGGTGCTGCACAACATGTGGTCCTCGCTGCGCGAGGAGCTGCGCCACAAGAGCGGCACGGCCTGGAGCACCTGGCTGCTGTTGCTGGATTTCTGGTGGGCCGGCATCGACCCCGACCGGATTCAACCCGCCCAGGTCATCCACCAGATCGCCCCACGCCCGCTGCGCCTGGTGGCGGCCGAGGGCGACCACGACACCCCGGTGGCGGTGGAGCAGGCCTTGTTCGAGCGCGCCGGCCACCCCAAGGCCCTGTGGCGCATCCCCGGGGCCGACCACCTGGACTACCGAGAACACGGCGGGGACGCCCTGCGCCAGGGCATCGCCCAATTCTTTGCCAAGTCGCTTTGAGGGCGTGAGGCTCAGGCCGCCTGGGCGCGGGCGATGAAGTCGCTCACCAGCTTCAGCTGATCGGGCACATTGAGCGCAGGCGCATGGCCGCAGCCGGGCACCTCGACCACCGTGGTCAGGCCGCGCAGGCCCGGGCCGCGGCGCAGCATCTCGGCGGTGGTCTCGGGCAGCACCAGGTCCGACTCGGCGCCGCGCAGGCACAGCACCGGGATGTCGATGGCGTCGTAGTCGTCCCAGATCAGGTAGTCGTTCGGGTGCAGGGTGAACTGCTGCACCATGGCCGGGTCGTAGTGCGGCGTGACCCGCCCGTCGGGCAGGCGCCGGGTCGAGGTTTCGGTCAGGCGCCGCCATTGCGCGTCGCTGAGCCAGCCATAGGGCTTGTAGACCTGGCGGAAGAAAGCCTCGAGTTCCAACACCGAATCAAAAGCCGGCGGTTCACCGGCATAGGCGCGGATGCGCGCAATCGCGGCGTCCGCCAGGCGCGGCGCGTTGTCGTTCAGCACCAGGCTCTTGAGCCGGCCCTTGAGCGCCGGCACCACGCGCCCGCCCGCGCACACCGTGCCGATGGCGCCGCCCATCGAGGTGCCCACCCAGTGCACCCGATCCAACCCCAGGCCATCGAGCAGCCCTTGGGCCAACTGGGCATAGAAGGCCAGCGTGTACTCGCGGCCCGGATCGGGGCTCCACTGGCTCAGGCCCCGGCCCAGGGTGTCGGGGCAGATCACGCGGTAGCGCGCGCTAAGGTGCTCGGCCAGCTCATCCATGTCGCGGCCGGTGCGCGCCAGGCCATGCCAGGCGATCACGGCCGGGGCCTGCGGGTCGCCCCACTCGGTGTAATGAAGTTCGCGGCCTGCGCAGCGCAGGTAGTGGGATGACATGGCCATGGGCATTTCCGTTCCGGTTGCAGGCAGGGCCGGTACGCGGCCCTGCCGGGTTTCATCGATCAGTGGGCCGCCTCAGTCGGGGATGCTCACCGTGTTGCCGCTGAGCACGATGCGGTCGGCCGCGGCCGGAGTCGCCACGGGCGCCGGCACATTGCTGGCCGTCAGGGCCGGCGCCGCGCCGGGCGTGCCGCCACGCGGCACGGTGCGCACCACCTGGGACGGCGGCAAGGCCGTGCCGTTCGCCAAGCGGGCATAGACCGCGTCGAGCGCCCGGTTCAAGTACAGCGACAAGGGCACAAAGCGGGTGTCGTACCCGGGCAGCACCGTCGGCAGCCCGATGAACGAGTCAAAGTGCTGGGCGTTGGTGACTTCCAGGTAACTCAGCTGGCTGTTGCTGCCCTCGACCGTGTTGTTCAACGCGAGGTAGGGCCGCGAGGTGTGGTTGACGGGCAGCAAGGGGTCGGAGCGCCCATGCACGATCACCGCCGGGCGGCCGCGCAGGTTGCCATTGCGCCGGGTCTCGTCGATGCCGGTGTTCAACTGCGCCGCCACGCCGGCCGTGCCGGTGACCAGGTTGCGCAGGCACAGCGCGCCGTCCAGCCCCATGTCGGCCAGGCCGGTGCTGGGCGACACCGACAGCAGATCGCGCACCGCCCCGCCTTGGGCGTTGTTATTGACCAGTTGCACCCCCGACGAAGGCGGCACCCCGTTGCCGGTGGCGTACATCTGGGCCAGTGCGGTGGCGTCCATGGTGGTGACCTTGCCTGCGGCCGTGGTGGCCGCAAAGCTGTAACCACACAGGTTGTCCTTGACGCTGGCACGGGCCAGCGCGTTGGCGAAGGTGACGGCCACGGCCGGCGCCACCTCGAAGCCGGCCAGAGTGGCGATCTGGCTGCCGGCCTCAGGCTCCCAGCCATAGGCCTGCAGCTTGGCCAGCGCCTCGCTGGCCTGGGTGGCGGTGGTGGTCGCCGACAGCAAGCCCTTGTTCTTCAGCCCGGTGCAGCGGTTGGCCGCCAAAGTGCCATACACCGCCGGCAGCGCGTAGGTGCTCTGGAACGGCGTGCCGGCCAGCTCAGGGGCCAGGGCCGCACAGGCCGAGTACAGGTGGGCGTAGCTGGTGAAATCGAGCAGGGTGCGGGCGGTGGTGGCCTGCACCTTGCCGCCGCGGGTGACCACCACATTGGCGTTCTTGGGCATCTCGATGGCCGGCTCGCTGACCGCCACGCCGTCGATCAGCCCCTGGGTGTCCTGCTCGGCCGCGGCAATCGCAGAGCCGCCGCCATTGGAGGCGCTGGAGGCGATCACCAAGGTGTTGTTGGGCCGGAAGGTGCGGGCCTTGTGGCCGCTGCCGGCGTCGTCGCCCAGGCGCTCATTGAGCACGTAGAAGGCGAACTCGACCGCCTGCAGCGTGAACTTGCCCCAGTCCTTTTCAACATTGCGGCCCGAGTGGGCGTGCTTGAAAGCCAGGCGGTTGGGGGTGGCCGTGTTGAAGGCCGCCAGCTCGGTGGCCGACAGAGGCGCCCTGAACTGCGCGCCCAGGCCGGCCGCGGCCGAGGGGCTTCGCGTGCCGTCGATCAGGGGCACGGTGTCGGTGGCCAGGTCATGGCCGGCACCACCGGTGCCCTTGTCGGTGTAGGCCACGGCGCAGCCTTTTTTCAGGCCCCATTCGCCGGTGCTGATGGCGCCGAACACGCCACGCGAACCCGAAGAGGTGGCGGTGATGATGCAGGGCTTGCTGCGGTTGAAGCTGTTGGGCACCTGCACCACCAGGGTGACGTTCTGCTGGCCCGTGCCGTCGTCGCTGAAGGCGGTGTACTCGCCCCCGGCGATCAGGCCTTCGTCGGCGGTGACATTGCCGTTGGCGTCCACATTGGGGCCGTACAGGCTGCCGTAGCCGCCGGCCGTGGTGGTGTCGAGCAGGGCCCGGTAGCTGTTGTAGATGGCCGCGCGGCGCAGCTCGGCCGCCGTGGGCTGCAGCGGGTTGGCGTAGGCCGGGGGCACGGCGCTTTGCAGGCCGCTCTTGCCCAGGCCGGCCGTCAGCAGGTCGTTGCTGACGCCGTCGTATTCGGCGCTGCTGACGGTGCCCACCGTGCTGGGGCGCACGTTGAAATCGCTGCCATCGCCCATGCAGCCGCTCAGCCCGATGCTGGCGGCCACGGCCGCCCCCACGGGTGTCCAGATGAATCGCATGTCTTGTCTCCTTTTGTTTTCAATGTTTGACGAACACACTTGCCCCGGGCACGCCCCGATCAGGCGCCACCCCGAACCCATCGACCTCCCTCGATACCGCCTCAGTCAGACCTCAGTCCGACCTCAGTGCGGCGCCTGCTGGCCGCGGGCCGGCGCACGCAGGCGCCCCACCACCCCGGTCGGGAAGTAATAAACCGACAGCACAAACAGCACCCCCAGCCACAGCAGCCAGCGGTCGGGTGACAACAGCGACGACAGCCAGGGCAGGCTGGCCGTGGCCTCGCTGCCCAGGCGCAGCAGATCCTGCAGATAGCTTTGCGCCACCAGGAACAGGGCCGAGCCGATGGCCGCGCCATAAATCGTGCCCATGCCGCCGATCACCACGATCAGCAGCACATCCAGCATCAACTCAAAAGACAGCGAGGTATCGGGCCCGTTGTAGCGCAGCCAGAGCGCCAGCATGGCGCCGGCCACACAGGCAAACAGCGCCGACAGAATGCTCGACACGGTGCGGTACACCACCACCCGGTAGCCGATGGACTCGGCCCGGAACTCGTTCTCGCGGATGGCCTGCAGCACCCGGCCAAACGGCGAGTTGACGATGCGCAGCAGGGCCAGCAGCAGCACCACGGCCAGCACGAACAGCAGGTAGTAGCAGATCAGGCGCCCGTCGAGCGACACGCCCATGAAGGGCTCGTCGGCCCACTCGAAGCTGGGCGAGAGCAGCTCGGGCACCTTGAAGGTCAGACCGTCCTCGCCCCCGGTCAACTCGGACAGCTGCGAGGCCAGGGTCTGGAAGGCCGAGGCCACGGCCAGGGTGATCATGGCAAAGAAGATGGCCCGCACGCGCAGCGAGAACAGGCCCACCGCCAGCGCCAACAGCAGCGACAGCAGCAGCGAGGCACCCAGCCCCACCGCCAGGGCCTCCCAGGTGGGCCCCAGCCGGGTGGTGGCGATGGCGATGCCGTAGGCGCCGATGCCGAAGAACATGGTGTGGGCAAAGCTCACGATGCCGGTGTAGCCCAGCAGCAGGTCGAAGCTGGCCACCAACACCACGAACACCAGCACCTTGGCGGCCACGTTGAGCGCCTTGACGCCCGGGAACAGGAAGGGCGTGAAGGCCAGGGCCAGCAGCAGCCCGATCAGCAGCACAGCCAGCACGCGGCTGCGCGGCAGGTCGTTGGAAATCAGTCGTTTCAGCATGGACATGGGTGGGGCCTCGTCAGCGGTTGGTCACCGGGTAGACGCCCTGGGGGCGCCACAGCAGCACCGCCACCATCAGGGCGATGTTGGAGAACAGGGCCAGCTTGGGCAGCAGAAAGCCGGTGTAGTTGGCCATCAGGCCCACCAGCAAGGCCCCGATCAGCGCGCCGCCGGTGGAGCCCAGGCCGCCGATGATGATCACGATGAAGATCAGCACGTTCACCTGGGCGCCCATCTGGGGCACCACGTTCTGCTGGTACAGGCCCCACATCACGCCCCCCAGGCCGGCCAGGGCACTGCCCACCACGAACACGCCCACGAACAGGCGCCGGATGCGGTAGCCCAGCGATTCGACCATCTCACGGTCTTGCACGCCGGCGCGGATCAGCAGGCCGATCTTGGTGCGGTTCAGGGTGTAGGCCAGCACACCGAACACCAGCAGACCCACCACCACGGCCACCACGCGGTAGCGCTCGATGGCCGCATCGCCCCACAGCCAGGCGCCGCGCATGCCCTCGGGCAGGGGCAGCGGGATCTGCTGCGGGCCCCAGATCACCTTGATGATCTCTTCGCCGATGATCATGCCGCCCATGGTGATCAGGATCTGCTTCAGGTGCTGGCCGTACACCGGGCGCACGATGAAGCGCTCAAAGGCCAGGCCCAGGGCCCCCGCCACGGCCATGGCGACCAGCATGGCCGGGAACACTGCCACCAGGTTGCGCCACAGCTCGGCCGACTGGGTCCAGTCGGTCATGCTGCCGAGCACGCTGGTGGCCACAAAGGCCCCCAGGGCGATGAACACGCCGTGGCCGAAGTTCAGCACATCCATCAGGCCGAACACCAGGGTCAGGCCCGAGGCGATGATGAACACGATCATGCCCATGGCCAGGCCGGCCACGGTCAGGGTCAGCCAGGTCGAGCCCGAGCCCACCAGGGGCAGGGCCAGCAAGGCCAGCAGCGGCACCAGGGCCAGCGGCTTCCAGTCCAGGTCTTTGAAATTGAAATCGAAGTTCATAGCGCCAACCCCAGCAGCGAGCGCTGCAATGCTTCGTCTTCGGCCAGCTCGGCCATGCTGCCGGCGTGCACCACGCGGCCGTCGTCCATCACGGCCACGGTGTCACCCAGGCGTTTGGCGAAATTGATGTTCTGCTCGACCAGCAAAATCGTGACGCCGCTGGCCTTGAGCTGGGCAAAGGCGTCGATCATGTTGTTGATCATCACCGGCGCCAGGCCCTTGCTCGGCTCGTCGATGATCAGCAGCTTGCGTGGTTCCACGATCGCGCGCGACACCGCCAGCATCTGCTTTTGCCCGCCCGACAGCTTGCCGGCCGGGTGGTTCCAGAACTTCTGCACCGCCGGGAACAGGCCGAAGATCCATTGCAGGCGCTGCTCGTCAATCTGCGCCACGCGGCTGGCCTTGCGCGCCGCCAACAGCATGTTCTCTTTCACGCTGAGGTCGGAGAAGATGCCCATGTTCTCGGGCACGTAGGCAATGTCGAGGCCGGCAATGTGCGGCGTGTGCATCTTGCTGATGTCGCGCCCGTCGAAGTGCAGGCTGCCCTGCGAGGCCTGCCACAGGCCCATGATGGTGCGCAGCGTGGTGGTCTTGCCCGCACCGTTGCGGCCCAGCAGCATGGTGAGCTGCCCACGGGGCACGGCCAAGTCCACCCCGTGCAGGATGTGGTAGGCCCCGATGTGGGTGTGCACGCCCTTGAGTTCGAGCAGGTTCACGCCTTGGTTTGCGCTTGGGTGTGCGCTTGGTTTCGTGCTCATGCCGCCTCCTTGGCCACGCCCAGGTAGGCCTCTTGCACCACCGGCAAGGCGATCACCGTGGCCGGGTCGCCGTCGGCCACCAGGGTGCCGTTGTGCAGCACGATGATGCGGTCGGCCAGCTCGCGCACCACATCCATCTTGTGCTCGACCAGCAGGATGGTCTTGCTCTTGTCTTTTTTGAGCGCGCGGATCAGGTTCAGGATCACCGGGGCCTCGTCGTGGCTCATGCCGGCGGTGGGCTCGTCGAACATGAACACCTGGGGCTCCAGGGCCATCAGCAAGGCCACCTCGAGCTTGCGCTGGTCGCCATGCGGCAGGCTGGACACCAACACCTCTTGCTGGTGGGCCATGGTCACGTCCTGCAGGATCTGGTGGGCGCGCTCGGTGAGGGCGCGGTGGTCGCTCCAGATGCTCCACAGGTTCAGGCCATGCCGGTGGGCGCCGCTGCGCGTGGCCTGCACGGCCAGGCGCACGTTCTCCAGCACCGTGAGGTTGGGGAACAGATTGGTCAGCTGGAAGGCGCGCCCCAGGCCGGCCCGCGTGCGCACCGACACCGGCGCGTGGCTCAGATCCACCCCGTTGAGGTGCACCGAGCCGCTGCTGGCGGCAATCTGCCCCGACACGAGGTTGAAGAAAGTGGTCTTGCCGGCGCCGTTGGGGCCAACGATGGCGGTCAGTGTGCCGGGTGCAAAACTGCACGAGACAGCATTCACCGCCACGTGCCCGCCAAAGCGGACCGTGAGATCTTGGGTTTGCAGCATGGTGGGTGGTTCCTGAACCCGCCCCGGGGCCGGGGCGGTGTTGCGGAAGCGTTACGGGAAGGCAGGTGCCGCGCGGCGGCGGCACCGTGGACGATCAGCGCTTGTTGCGGATCGGAACGTTCATCTCTTCAGGCTTGATCTCGCGCACCAGCTCGGGCACGCCCCAGGCAAAGGCCGGGTCCACCTTGATCTTGAAGTGGTACATGCTCTGCATCGCCTGGTGGTCTTCCTTGCGGAAGGTCATCTTGCCTTTGGGGGTGTCAAAGCTCATGCCTTCCATGGCCTTGATCAGCTTGTTGGTGCCGGTGTCGCCATTGGTGGTCTTGAGCGCCGTCACCACCGCCATGGCCGCACTGAAGCCGCCGGCCGTGAAGAAATCGGGCGGGGCCTTGAACTGCTTGTAGTGCTGCGACACCAGGGCCTCGTTGACCGGGTTCTTCGGAATGCCGAAGTAGTAGTAAGTGGCGCCTTCCATGCCGGGGAAGTTCTTGTACGAGGCCATGGCCGGCAGGATGTTGCCGCCGGTGGCGATCTCGATGTTGTAGCGCTTGAGGTCCAGATCGGCGATCTTGAACGGGTTGCCGGCACCGGCCCAGATGATGAAGATCACCTTGCGACCCGGCTGGTCCTTGAGCTTGTCGATCAGGCGCTGGGCACCGGCGGTGAAATCGGTGGTGCTGGTGGGCAGGTACTCCTCATGCACCAGCTTGGCGGTCTTGAGGGCGTCCTTGAAGGCCTTCACGCCATCGCGGCCAAAGGCGTAGTCTTGCGCCAGGGTGGCGATGGTGACGCCGGGCTTGTCGAGCGCCACGGCGTTCGAGATCGCATCCTGCGAGCTGTTGCGGCCGGTGCGGAAGATGTACTTATTCCACTTGTCGCCCGTGATGCTGTCGGCCACGGCGGGCTCGACGATCAGCACCTTTTTGTACTCCTCGGCCACCGGCAGCAGGGCCAGCGCCACACCCGACGAGGTGGGGCCAACGGCCAGGTCGGCCTTGTCATCGGAGTAGGCCGAGGCCAGCAGCGACTTGCCCAGATCGGGCTTGCCCTGGTCGTCCTTCTCGAGCACCACCAGCTTGCGGCCATTGACCGCCATGGTGCCGCCGGTGGCGTACTCCAGGCCCATCATGAAGCCGGTCTGGGTCTGCTTGCCATAGGCCTCCAGGGGGCCGGTCTTGCTGTAGATGTGGGCGATGCGGATATCGCCCGACTGGCTGAACGCCGGGGCGGCGCTGAAGGCGCTGCAAACCAGTGCGGCAAGCGCGGGCAGGCCGATGAGAGCACGACGGTGCATGGATGTCTCCTGTTGTGTTGGCTGTCAGGCACCATCATTGCACAAGCTGTGCCTGCTTGTAAGTAATTGATTTTTATTGAATTTCTCACGAAATACCCAACACATGACTGAATTTCAGACAATCTGTTCGTCTGTTTTCCAGTCAAATGCTCATATTTCAGACACCACAAATCTCCATACCCTTCCTCTCACTGGCAACCGCCAGGGCACGAGGCACACACCTTCAAGTAGCATGTCAATTTGTAACAAAAACAATTTGCCGCCCCTCTGCTCGGGCCCTCCCGACACGCCTGTGCAGACACGCCACGTGAAGCTTTTTTCCGTGAGCATGACGGGCTGACCCCATGACGACCATCCGATCCCGACTATCGTTGGCCCGCAGCGACAGCTACGGCGTGCTGCTGCTCTTGCTGCTGGCCATCGGCGCCTGGCTGGTGATCGACTTCATGCACGAGCGCGATCGCGTCATGGCCGAGCGGTCGAGATTGGCAATCAACAAAAGCCAGCTGATGAACCGGTCGTTCGGCGACACCTTTCTGGCCGCCGACTATGTGCTGCGCGATGTCCTCGGCCGGGTCCACATGGGCAAAGACCTGGCCTACCCTCAGCCTGACGCCGAGGTCTCTGCACGCCTGGAGGCCCTGCTCAAAGAGAAGGTGATCACCGTGGCAGGCCTGACCGATCTGGTGCTGTTCAACGGCGATTGCGTCTTTGCCGCCACGGCCAACTACCCGACACGGGGCACCAAGAGCCGGCAACGGTTCTGCAGCGATGGCCGCGTCGAGCCCGGGCAAAGCCTGCACATCCAGTACATGCCACCGGTCAACTCGGCCTCGGCCCGCCCGGTGGTTCTGATGTCGCGGACGGTGGGCTCGCCGGAGGGCGTGCTGCTGGGCGGCGCCATGGTGGTGGTCGACCTGGAGTACGCCCAGCAGTGGATCACCGACATTGAAGTCGAACAAGACGACGTGCTGGCCCTGGTCGACTCGAATGGCACGCTGCTGGCCCGCAACCCGCCCCTGCCCGAAGCGATCGGGCTGCGCACCTCGCCTCCGCCGAATGAGCCATCCTTCAGCCAGGTCGAGGACAGCGCCACATTCACCGCCGTCTCACCCATCGACGGCCGGGAGCGCATCGTTGGCATGAGCAAGCTGGAGCGCCTTCCCTTCATCGTCATCGTCGGCTTCGACGCGGCACGTGTGCTGTCCGGCTGGCAACACCGCGCCTGGCAGTTTGCCGCCGGCTACATCGTGCTGTCGGCCCTGGCCCTGATGGCCTTGCGCGTGCAGCGGGCCACCCGGCGTCAGCGCGAGGAGATGCGCCAGCTGGCCAATACCGACACCCTGACCGGCATTTCCAACCGCCGCCACCTCGTGGACATCGCCGACCGCGAATTCGACCGCGCCCGGCGCTACAGCCATCCGCTGTCGGTGCTGATGCTGGACATCGACAAATTCAAGACCATCAACGATCGCTGGGGGCATCCCACAGGCGACCGCGTCATCCAGGCGCTGGCCCAACTGACGACCTCCGTGATCCGCGGCCAGGACCTGTGCGGGCGCCTGGGCGGTGATGAGTTCGCGCTCCTCCTGCCGGAAACCGACTCGGCAGGCGCCCAGCTCATCGCCGAGCGCCTGCGCACGCGGGCCGAGGCCTCTGGCACCGTCCGCGCCGAAGATGGCACGGTGGTGAGGTTCACGGTCAGCATCGGCATCGCCTCGCTGAGCCCCGAAGACGCCTCGTTCGACGCCCTGCTGCAACGGGCCGACAAGGAGCTTTACCAGGCCAAACAAGGCGGGCGCAACCGCTCGGTGCTGGCGGCCAACATCGCCGCCTGATCTGACACCAACCGCCCCCTTCACCCCTGCCTGAAACCACGCAGCACCTCCAGCACCACCTCGGTGGCCGGCTCCAGCGCACCGCTGCGCCAGGCCAGCCCCAGCGGGCGCCACAGGGCCGGGCGCAGCGGCAGCATGCGGATGCGGGGGTCGGGCGGCGCGGCCGTCGATTCATGCGGCAGCAGCGTGGCGCCATAGCCGGCCGCCACCAGGCTTTTGATGGCGTCGTTGTAGTTGAGCTCGATGCGGGCCGTGGGGCGCAACGCGGCGGTGGCAAACCACTCTGCCGTCAGGCGTGACAGGCGGGTGCTGGCATCGTTGAGGATCAGCGGGCGCTCCACCAACCAGGCCGGCGTGACGCGGGCGGGCGTTTTCTTCCAGGCGGCCGGTACGAAGGCCATCACCGGATCGCGGCGCCAGGGTTCCACCTGCAGGCCGTCGGCGGCTGGCTGCGGCAGGGCCACCAGGCCGATGTCCAGACGGCCCGAGGCCAGGCGGGCCAGGGTCTCTTGCGAGGTCAGCACGGCCACCTGCACATCGATGCCCGGCTGCTCGCGGCCCAGTTGCTCCAGGGCCCGCGGCAGCAGGTGGGCAATGGCCCCGGTGGAGGCCCCCAGCCGCACCCGCCCAGTGCGGCCCAGCACCTGCCCACGCACCTCGTCCAGCGCCTGATCCACATCGACCAGCAGCCGCCTGGCCCGCACGATCAGCGTCTCGCCAATGCCCGAGGGCCGCACCTGGCCGCGCTGGCGCAGCAGCAGCGGCGCACCGATGCGCTCCTCCAGCTCTGCCACATGCAGGCTGACCGTGGGCGGCGCCAGGTTGAGGGCCCGTGCGGCTGCAGCGAACGACCCGAGGTCGGCAATCGCCACCAGGGTGCGCAGTCGGTCCAGGCTCAGTTCACGCATGACGTTCAGTTTTCACAAACAAAGCCTTCATGAAATTCAACTTTTCTTATTTTAGGCAGGGCTGGAAGATTCGGGCCAACAACCCTGGAGAGACTTCATGCAACCCCTTGTCTTCATCGACGGCGACCAAGGCACCACCGGCCTGCAGATCCACGAACGCCTGCGCGGCCGCACCGACCTGCGCCTGCTGACCCTGCCCGAGGCCGAGCGCAAAGACCCGGCCCGCCGGGCCGAGGCCATCAATGCCTGCGACATCGCCATCCTGTGCCTGCCCGATGCCGCGGCACGTGAAGCCGCCGCCCTGGTCAGCAACCCCGCCGTGCGCCTGATCGACGCCAGCTCGGCCCACCGCACCGACCCACAGTGGGTGTATGGCTTTGCCGAGATGGCCCCGGGCCAGGCCGAGCGCATCGCCCAGGCCAAGCGGGTGAGCAACCCGGGCTGCTACCCCACCGGGGCAGTGGGCCTGCTGCGCCCCCTGGTGCAGGCCGGGCTGCTGCCGCCCGACCACCCGCTCAGCATCCATGCGGTCTCGGGCTACTCGGGCGGCGGGCGGGCCCAGGTGCAGGCCTTCGAGGCAGCGGCACCGGCATCGCGCCCCCCTGCCCTGCAGGTCTACGGCCTGGGTCTGGTGCACAAGCACACCCCCGAGATCCAGCAACAGGCCGGGCTGACGGCACGGCCCGCCTTTGTGCCGGCCTACGGGGCCTTCCGCCAGGGCATTGTGCTGACGGTGGCACTGCACCTGCGCCTGCTGGCACCGGGCACCACCGCCGCCGCCCTGCACCAGGCCCTGTCCAGCCACTACGCGGGTCGGCGTCATGTCGAAGTGCTGAGCCCCGACCAGGCCCAGGCCCTGCTGACCCTGGACCCCGAAGCCCTCAACGGCACAAACCAACTGCGCCTGGCGGTGCTGGGCCAGGCCTCACCCGACCAGGTGCTGCTGGCCGCCGTCTTCGACAACCTGGGTAAAGGCGCCTCCGGCGCCGCCGTGCAGAACCTGGACCTGATGCTGGGCCTGGACGCGGTCTGAACACGCCAAGGGCATGGCCCCCAAAGAGTTGACTCCGGGGGCTTGCCGGGCATTGCTCGCAACTGTATATTCATACAGTCACCATCAAACACCCCCAAGGAGAAACCATGATCGACCACATGACCTTTCGCGTCACCGACATCCAACGCGCCAAGACCTTCTACAGCGCCGCCCTCGCCCCGCTGGGCTACAGCCTGAGCTTCGAGGGCAACTTCGGCATGAACATCCTGGGCTTTGCCTACCCCGATGCCGCCGAGCCCGAAGGCAAGAAGGCCGATGTGTGGTTCATCGACGGCCCCTCCCCTTACGGCGGCGCCCCCGCCACCACGGGCTGCCACCTGGCTTGGCGCGCCGCCAACCGCGCCCAGGTCGATGCCTTCCACCAGGCCGCGCTGGCCGCCGGTGGGCGCGACAACGGCGCGCCAGGCCTGCGCCCCGAATACCACCCCCACTACTACGGCGCCTTCGTGATCGACCCCGAGGGCAACAACATCGAAGCGGTTTGCCATCTGCCCGAGTAACAAAAAAAGATAACGGCTCGGTTATCCGAGCCTTTGAAAGGGGTGAGGAAGGCCTCAGGCCAAAGCGAATTCTGCGATCTGCTTCTCCGCCAGCTCATCCACCAGGATGACCTCTTCCGCCTGAAATTCACGCCGTATCTCGGCAAATGCGGCGTAGCGCTTGAGGTCGTCTGGCGGGGGCGCCGCTACGGCAAACAGAACCTCCTGGGGCAACAGTCTGTGCCGGCGTAACCGCTGAATCCGCTGCAACCAGTTGCCACCGTGGTCATAGATCCCCATCGGTTCCTTCTGGTTCAGGTTGAAGGGCTTGATGATTTTCGAAATCTGCTCGCCACGTTGCTGCACCAAAGGAAAGCGGACATGGACCTCGTCATTGCCGACCCTCGCGGGTCTGAAAGGCTGCGGAAGGTCGAGGGCGCTCAACAAAGCTCGGATTCGCGTTTCCATCACCTGCTCGATGTACTCGGCCGAAGCAAATGACCGATCGACATAGTGCTCGAACTGCTTGAGCAACTCGGCAGACGGATCAAGCGTCATCACCATGCGTGCCGGTCCAAATCGGACCAATGCCTCCCGCGGATGCACCAGGCTATCAAAGACCTGCCGAAGGTAATCAATCTGCCCGGCGCCTGGCGGCGCCTCGGCCACCATCTCGGCAATGCGCTGCAACTCTGTTTCGATGGCCTGCACGGCGCGCTGGTACACCTCCTTGGGCAGCTCGTCAAAAAAGTCGGTGATGCGCTTGTGGCGTCGCGCCTGCAGTTGGAATCCGAAGAATTTCGTGCTGGGGCAGATGAGTACGACCCCCACATTGGCGAACTCGCCTGTTTCGCTGTAAGGCATGAACTGAACCACGGCATAACGACACGCGACTGGTTTCATACCGTTCTCCATAGTTCAGAACTTGCACATCGGGCCAACAACGCCAAGGCGGCATCTCGATCGAACCTGGCGGGGATATCGAACTCTGAATTCTCCCATAACCATGCTTCTGGGGCGGTGCGACAGGCCAGCTCGGCAGCGGGCAGAGCCTCGCACAAGCGTCGTTCGTAGTGTGCCCTGGTGACCAGGTCCTCCGTGACTCCAACCCATTGCTCAGAGAACAAATGATCGGCCAGAAAATCCGCCGCAACAAACCCAGGATCCAGAGCATTGTTGTGATCGATCACCGCCACAGCCTGCTGCCCGCCATCCCACAGAAGATTCGGGTTGCCCCTGGTGCGATCCGTGTTGTGCACCCACCAGTCGAAAACCAGAATGTCACATTGCAGCGCCTTCGCAACCTGGCCTGCCATCCCCAGTTCCATCCAACTGGCATTTGCACATCGACGGGAACCAAACGAGGGCAGTGAGCCCAGATGCCGCCAATCGGGTGGCAGTTCGCGCACCAGATCCTCATCGAGTTGCACTAGGCAAAACGGAGGAATGGGCAAGCCCATCGCTTGCCCAAGATGTGCACAAATCCACTCCCGCCACAGGCTGGATCGATTCGTTTGCTGCCCCTTGACGTAATACAGCAATCCATCCGCTCCCCGACAGAGGAAGGGGCGAGCCTGTCCTTGTACGCTGGGGCCCAGCACTTCAACGATCTGCAACACAGGGGCTTGATCTTGCATGGGAGGAGTTGGCCGACGACCTGTTGCCAAGGGTCAGGAGCGTCTTTCTTGGAAAGCTGACTTCAACGACTTCGAAGCTTAAACGATGGAACTGCGAACCGCGTCTGCTTGCGCTTCACGCATCTGGCGTGGCCAAAAGCGGATCAGCGCGCAACCGTCAGGCACTCGAGATGTTTCTGACTCCACTGAGCATCCTGCAGTTTGATGATGCCGCCGCATGGGCCTACGGCGATCTCCGCGCCGATCTGGAGCGCCGCGGCACCCCGATTGGCGCGCTCGACACCCTGATTGCCGCCCACGCCCTGGGTCAGCCGGCCCGGCTGGTCACCAACAACACGCGTGAGTTCGCCAAGGTGCCCGGCCTGCAGCTGGACAACTGGGCCGCTGCGACTTGATATTCAGGCTGCATGGGGACCTGACGCTGGCGACGTCAGCGCAAGCAGCAATCCAACAGGGCTGGCTGTGGTACTGACCAACACGGGTCCGGCAGGTCGACCCAAAACGAAGCCGTTTGCCACCTTCCGCCATGAGGGCATGAATGCCTTTGGCTCCGACACACGGCAGGCCGCAGGGCTTGGCGAGGGCGATAGCCCGATGGCCTGCCTGCTTAGAATCTTTGGATGGCCCACCCACACGCTCTGATCAACCCTGCGATGCTGCGCTGGGCGCGCGATCGTGCGGGCCTGGACGTGAGCGCGGCGGCCAGGGTGGCAGGCGTCCAAGCCGAACAGTTCCAGCGCTGGGAAGACGGCGAATGGCAACCGACCTTCAGGCAGGCACAGCAGATTGCCAACGGCTTGCACGCCCCCTTCGGTTATTTTTTCTTGAGCCAGGCCCCCATCGATGAGCCCTTGCTGCCCGACTTGCGCACCGTCGGTGGCATGCCTGTTGGCAAGCCCAGCCTGAACCTCACGGAGACGGTCCGACATGCTTTGCAGCGGCAGGCCTGGTTCGTGGAGTATCTGCAAGAGCAAGGCGCTCAGCCATTGCCTTTTGTGGGCCGTTTCAACACCACATCCCACGTGGCGCAGGTGGCCCAGGACATCCGCGCGGTGCTCGGCGTCGACATCGAACAGGGGGCCAGCCACTGGGAACCCCACTACCGTCACCTGATAGAAGCCGCCGAGCGAGCGGGCGTCTTGGTGATGCGCAGTGGCATCGTCGGCAACAACACCCGTCACAAACTCGACGTGGCTGAGTTCCGGGGCTTTGCCATCAGCCATCCGCTGGCGCCTGTCGTCTTCATCAACGCCAGCGATGCCCCCTCGGCGCGCTTGTTCACGCTGTTGCATGAATTGGCCCATGTCTGGCTTGGCAGCAGCGGGGTCTCCAACGCGGCCCCGGGCAACACCCGACATGAAGAGATTTTTTGCAACGCCGTGGCAGGTGAATTCCTGGCCCCCTCCGAACTTTTTGCCAAGCTCTGGCCCCTGGCCTCTCCAGACTTGGGCACGCGCGTGGCCGAACTGGCACACCGCTTCCATGTCAGCCGCTTCGTCGTCATTCGTCGAGCCTTGGATCTGGGCCTCGTCGATCACGGCACCTATTCGGCCTTCTACCGTGCAGAGCTGGACGCTTTTCGGGTTGCAGAGGGCGGGGGCGGCAGTTTTTACCGGAATGCCGGTGCCAAAAACAGCCCCCGATTTGCCCGCGCCGTCATCGCCGAGACATTCAGCGGGCGATTGCTTCTTCGCGAGGCGGGCAGGCTGCTGGGCGTTCAGCCCGCCCAGATCCGTGACTTGGCCCAACAGCTTGGCACATGACCTACTTGCTCGACACCAACACGCTCATTGAAGCCAAGAATCGCTACTACCGCATGGCGGTCTGCCCAGCTTACTGGCGTTGGATCCAACGCTGCCAGCACAGGGGTGTGCTGGTCAGCATCGAACCGGTCGGTGCTGAACTTCAGCGGGGCCACGACGAGCTTGCGCAATTGGCAAAAAAGCAAGATGGGCTTTTTCTGCCGGTTGCGGACGCCGCCACTCAACAGGCCTTTGCCCAGGTCGCGGAGCATGTGGTGTCACAGGCGGCCAAGATGAAGCCGGGCGCCCTCAATGCGTTTCTCGACGGAGCCGATCCATGGCTGATCGCCAAGGCAATGACCCTTGCTGGCGCTGTCATCGTCACGCATGAACAGTTCAACCCGGAACTGCGCCGCAAATACAGCATTCCCAACGTGGCCAAGGCCTTCGGCGTGACCTGCATCGACACCTTCGAACTGCTCAGCCGGACAGAGGCACGCTTTGTGTTGGAGCACTGAACAACGCCCCCTGCAGCGTCACCATCGGGAACCCGGGGTACCCACGCCAAGTGGGTGGCCCATGGGCTGAATCAGTCAACCAGGCCTCAACCCAGCCGTTCATACAAGGTAGCCCGCGAGATCCCCAGCAGCCGGGCCGCAGCCACCTTGTTGCCGCCGGTGGCCTGCAGGGCCTGGGCGATGGCCTGGCGTTCGAGCTGGGCCACCTGCTCGGCCAGCGGGCGCAGGCTGGCGGCTGGGGCCGCCTGCCCCTCGGCCAGGGAGGCTGCGGCCCCCAGGGCGGGCAGGTTGAGGGGTGCGCTTGAAACCGGCGACAGGCTGGCCGCGGCCGGGTGCACCGGGGTCAGGCCCGAGTCCTGCAGCACGCGGCTGAGCAGCGCCAGGTCCAGCGGGCCGCCCTCGCTGCGCAGGGCCGCCTGCTCCAGCACGTTGCGCAGTTCGCGGATGTTGCCGCGCCAGGGCTGGGCCTGCAGCAGGGCCAGGGCCTGGGGCGTGAGCTCGGGCGGCGGGCTGCCGTTGCGCAGGGCCATGTCTTCGCCCAGCACCTCGACCAGGGCCACGATGTCGCTGGCGCGCTCGCGCAGCGGCGGCACCCGGATGGGCAGCACGCCGATGCGGTAGTACAGGTCTTCGCGAAACCGGCCCTCGCGCACCAGGGCCAGCAGATCGCGCGAGGTGGCGGCGATCACCCGGGCATCGAAGGGCAGCAGGCGGTTGGAGCCCAGGGGCTCGATCTCGCCCTCTTGCAGGGCGCGCAAAAGCTTGGCCTGCAGGTTCAGGGGCATGTCGCCGATCTCGTCGAGGAACAGGGTGCCGCCATCGGCCAGGCGGAACTTTCCATCGCGCCCCTTGCGGTCGGCGCCGGTGTAGGCGCCGGGGGCCACGCCGAAGAACTCGGCCTCCAGCAGGGTGTCGGGCACGGCGGCGATGTTCACGCTCACAAAGGGCCCGCTGGCGCGCGACGAGGCGGCATGCACGGCGTGCGCCAGCAGCTCCTTGCCGGTGCCGGTCTCACCCAACAGCAGCACCGGGCTGGCCGACTGGGCGGCGCGGCGCGCCTGGCGCTTGACCTCGACCGCGGCCGGGCTGGTGCCCACAAAGCTGGCAAAGGTGTACTTGGCACGGCGCTCGCCATCGGGGGCGCTGAGCTGGCGCTTGCGCTGCACCGCCAGCTCGCGGCGGGCATCGTCCAGGTCTTGCTGCAGGCGGGCAAACTTGCTGATCAGGGGCTTGAGCGTGGTTTCGGGGTGGTCGAACAGCACGATGCCGATGGCCCCGATCACCCCACCCGCGTCGTCGCGCAGCGGCAGGCGGCTGACCACAAAGGTGCCGGCCTTGTTGGTCAGCAGGTCGATCAGGATCGGCTCGCCGGTTTCCAGCACACGCCGCATCTGGGTGTTGTGGATCACGTCCTCGACCCGGTGGCCCAGAAACTGGTCGATCGAGGAGAAGCCCAGGGCCGGCAGAAAGCGCCGGTACCCCTCGTTGACCCACACGACGCAGCCACGGCGGTCCACCAGGAACATGCCCTGGCTGATGCTCGAAAACAAATGGAACATCGACTGCGCCGCCAGGGCCAGGATGCTGTCGCCGTCCAGCGGCAAGGCATCTGGCAAGGCATCGGCGGATGCGGATGCGGATACAGACGCAGGCGCCGGGTCGGTGATGGCCTCGGCAGGGTCGGAATGGGAGGGCGCAGGCATGGCGAGATGGTAGCGCGGCAAGGCGCGCGCCTACCGTTGGTCAGCGCGAGCCAACGCAGGTCACAACAGGCCGGACTTGATCAGCGTGAGGCGCAGGCTGCTGAACTCTTCATCCACAAACTGGCTGAAGGCGTCGCCGGTGAGCAGGGCTGGGGTCCAGCGGTGCTTGTCGAGCAGCTCCTGCCAGCTGCGGTGCCGGGTGGCGGTCACGATCTGCTCGATCAGGCCCTGGCGCTGCTCGGGCGTGATGCCGGGGGCGCCATACAGGCCCCGCCAGTTGCCGATCTCCACGGGCAGGCCCAGCTCCTTGAGGGTGGGCACCTCCAGCCCCTTGAGGCGCTGCGGCGAGGTGACGGCAATGGCGCGCATGCGCCCGCTCTGGATGGACTCGGCAAACTCGCTGTAGCCACTGCCCCCCACTGTGATATTGCCCCCCAGCACGGCGGCCGTGGCCTCGCCCCCACCGCGAAAGGGCAAAAACTGCAAACGGTTCGGATCCACGCCCACGGCGCGGGCGATCAAGGCTGCCGCAATGTGCTCGGTCGAGCCGCGCGAGCCGCCACCCCACTTGACACTGGCCGGGTCTTTCTGAAGCTGGGCCAGCAGCTCATTCATGGATTTGAAAGGCGAGTTGGCCGGCAGCACGAACACGTTGTATTCGTTGGCCAGGCGTGCCAGCGGTGTGGCCTGCGACAGTGACACGGGCGGCTTGGTCGTGATGATGCCGCCCAGCATGACCGAACCCATCATCAAAAGCGCCTGCGGGTCGCCCTTGCGGCTGTTGATGAACTGGGCCAGACCGATGGCGCCCGCCGCCCCACCCTTGTTGTCGTAGTGCACGGACGAGGCACCGCCGCTGTCCAGCAAGGCCTTGCCGAAGGCCCGGGCGGTGGTGTCCCAGCCCCCGCCGGGGTTGGCGGGCACCAGAATGCGCAAGCTGCCCACCGCCTGGGCCGCACCCGCAGCCAAGCTGCCGCCCAGGGCCAGGCCCGGCAGTGATCGGATGAAGTGGCTTCGACGCATCATGAGGTTTCCCGTTCAGTCATGGCAGGGCCGATGGTCCCGGCAGCTCGCCGGTGACCATTGTGCCCCGCCTCGAACGGGAAACGACTCCCCCCAGGCCGCGCCGGGAGGGAGCCAGGTCGATCAGAAGGTGTGTCGGATACCGAACTCGTAGCCCGTGCTGCTGCCGCCGGCGCGCATCACACCCTGGCCCAGATCAAAGGCCGTGCCGTTGTTCTTGTTGCTGATGCGGGCGTAGTGGCCGTACACCGCCGTGCGCTTGGACAGGTTGTGCACATAGCCCAGGGCCAGGTGGTTGGCGTCGTTGGCCACGCCCTTGGCGCTCAGGGTCGAGTAGGCGACGCGGATCTGGCCGGCGCCCACCGGCACATGGGCACCGATCAGCTTGGTGCTGGTCTTGGTGGTGGCGGTCACGTTCTCACCCCACAGCGCCATGGCCTTGACCGGGCCGAAATCGTAGCTGGCGCCCAGGTTGTTCTGTTTGTAGTTGCCGATGGCCACGTTCTGGGTGCGTGTGGTGGCCACGGCGATGTTGAACGGCCCCTGCTCATAGCCCAGGCGCAGGCCGGTCACATTGCCGTCGTCGCTCTTGGCGCCGGCGGTGGAGGGGTTGTTGCCAAAAGCCACCATGGCCTGGCCGTAGAAGCCGCCCAGCTTGGGCAGGAAGTAACCCACCGAGTTGGAGGCGCGCACATGCGTGATGCGGGCCGCGCTGGGCACGGGGTAGAACAGGAAGCCGGTGGAGCCGATGCCGTTGGTGCCGAAGGGGCTGAAAGCGGACAGGTTCCAGAAGCCGGGCGTGTAGTCGCGGCCCAGGCGCAGCTCACCCAATTGGTTGCTCAGGCTGACGGTGGAGCGGCGACCGAACACCAGGCCGCCGCTGCCAGCCGAACCACCCGGCTGGTTGGTGGTGCTGGTGGTGCCGGCCGAGCCGTCGGTGGGGTTGAGACCGGCTTCGAGCCAGAAGCCGGCCTTCAGACCGCCACCGAGGTCTTCGGTGCCGCGAAAGCCGAGGCGGCTGGACAGGTTGCCGTCGGTGTTGGCCTTGCTGATGGAGCCATTGCCATCGCTGTTCACGCGCAGGTAGCCAGAGTCCAGCAGGCCGAAAATCTCGACCGATTGGGCGCTGACGCCGGTGGTGGCCAACAGGCCGGCGGCCGCCAGGGCCAGGGATGTCTTTTTCATTTCAAATGTCTCCTATGGGGCAATGCGTCTTGGAGGACTGCCGCGCGATCGTAGAAATCGGACCTGTCAATCGGCTGTCCAAGCCCTGCTCCTCCTCTGTTTATGATCTGCGCCCGAACCAGGGCAACCTGGCTTGCCCTCCACCGGTGCCCACATGCAACTCCTGCTGATCGAAGACGACCGCTCCATGCAGACCGCCTTGCAGCGCGCGCTGTCCCGGCATGGCATCGAGGTCAGCATCTGCGCCGACGGCGCGGCCGCGCTGGAGATGTGGCTGCAACGCCAGCCCGATGTGGTGGTGCTGGACCTGAGCCTGCCCGGCCTGGACGGCCTGCATGTGCTGGAGCGCGCGCGCCGCTCCGGGCTGCGCACCCCGGTGCTGATCCTGACCGCCCGCGGCACGGTGGGCGACCGCGTGATCGGCCTCAACAGCGGGGCCGACGACTACCTGGCCAAGCCTTTCGACCTGGACGAGCTCGAGGCCCGGCTGCGCGCCCTGTACCGCCGCCTGCAACCGGCCGACACCAGCGCGCCCCCCAGCCGCCAGCGCCTGGGCGACCTGGAGTTCGACAAGGAGAACGGCGCCTTCTACCTGGGCGACGAGGTGCTGGACCTGACCCCGCGTGAACTCACGCTGCTGCAGGCCCTGATGAGCCGGCCCGGCCACGCGGTCAGCAAGGAGCGGCTGTTCGCGCTGGTGTTTCCGGGCGACGACTCGGTGCAACTCGAGGCCATCGAGGTGGTGGTGTACCGGCTGCGCAAAAAGCTCAGCCAGGCCCAGGTCAGCCTGATGACCTTGCGCGGCCTGGGCTACCTGCTGAAGGCCGCCCCATGAGCCCGTCACGCCCTGCCCTGCGCCTGTCGCTGCGTCGGTACCTGCTGTTGGGCCTGCTGCTGCCCATCGGGGTGTACGTGCTACTCAACAGCCTCAGCCTCTACTTCGACACCCGGGACGCTGTGCAGACCGCCTACGACCGCACCCTGCTGGCCTCGGCCAAGTCCATCGGTGAGCTGCTCACCGTGGAGGGCTACGACGCCCAGGCCCGGCTGCAGGCGAGCGTGCCGCACGCGGCGCTGGAGGCCTTCGAGACCGATCTGCGCAGTCGCATGTATTACCGGGTGTCAGACATGAACGGCGAATGGGTCAGCGGCTTCGAGGCCCTGCCACCCTGGCCTGGCAAAGGCCTGCCGCCCAGCCCCTACTCGGCGCTGGTGCATTTCTACGACGACTTCTACCGGGGCGACCCGGTGCGGGTGGCCGTGCTGCTGCAGCCCGTGGTGAGCGAGCACGGCCGGGGCATGGCCATGGTGCAGGTGGCCGAGACCCTGGGCCTGCGCCAGACCCTGGTGGGCGACATCATGATCGCCTCGCTGCTGCGCCAGGGCGTGCTGGTGGCCATGGTCATCGTGATCGTCATCGCCGTGGTGCAGCGCGCCACCCGCCCGGTGCGCCGCATCAGCGCCGAGCTGCAGCAACGCCCCGAGGGCGAGCTGACCCGCATCAGCGCGCCCGACGCGCCGCGCGAACTGCTGCCCCTGATCGACGCCACCAACCAGCTCATGGGGCGGCTGCAGAACCTGCTGGACCACCAGAAGCGCTTTGTGCGCGACACCTCGCACCAGCTGCGCACCCCGCTGGCGGTGCTCAAGGTGCAGGTGCAATCGGCCCTGCGCGGTGACGTCGACCCGCAGACCGCTCTGCTGGAGATCAACGCCACCGTGGAGCGCGCCACCCAGCTGGCCAACCAGATGCTGGCCCTGGCCAAGGTGGAACAACTGCGCCAGCAGACCGACACCCTGCCGCTGGACCTGGCCGAGGTGGTGCGCGAGGTGGCGCTGGACCTGTCGCCCCTGGTGGCCGAGCGCAACCTGGATTTCGAATTGCAAGACCAGCCGATGACCGTGCTCGCCCACGCCTGGATGCTGCGCGAGCTGGTGCGCAACCTGCTGCACAACGCCATCCGGCACAGCCCGGCCGGCGGCCGCCTGCAGATCACCCTGCAGGTGGAGGACGACCAGGCCGTGCTGACCGTGAGCGACCAGGGCCCCGGCATCGCCAGCACCCAGCGCGAGCGCCTGTTCCAGCCCTTCTGGACCGGGGATGTGCCGGGCAGCTCGGGCCTGGGCCTGACCATCTGCCAGGAGATCGTGCGCGCCCTGGGCGGGCGCATCGCCCTGATCAACCGCCAAGATCCCGAGATGGGTGACCATGCGGGCGGCCTGGACGCCTGCGTGCGCCTGCCGCTGGCCCCAGCCGCCGGCCCCAGGGGTGAATCAGATCAGGGCAAAATCACGCCATGAGCGAACTTGCCTCCCTGCGGCTGGACAAATGGCTTTGGTCCGCCCGCTTCTACAAGACCCGCAGCCTGGCGGTGGAAGAGATCGGCAAAGGCCGGGTCTCGGTGAACGGCGCCAGCGCCAAACCCTCGCGCGAGCTGCGCTGCGGCGACACCGTGGAATTGCGCCAGGGCCCCATCCACCGCACGGTGGTGGTGCTGGGCCTCAGTGCGCAGCGCGGCCCGGCCCCGGTGGCCCAACAGCTGTACCAGGAAACCCCCGAAAGCATCGCCACGCGCGAACAGGCGCAAGAGCAGCGCCGCCTGGCCCCCGAGCCCGCCGCCAGCCTGCAGGAAGGCCGCCCCACCAAGCGCGACCGGCGCCAGATCGAGGCCAACCGCGACTGGAACGACCGCTGGTCGGCGTCGATCTGAGGCCTGGGTGCTTCCGACTCGGGCTCAGGGCCGGCGGATCGCCACCTGCTGCTGCGCCCAATAGCCCGATTTGAGGCGGTCCAGCCGCACCTGCCCGCCGGTGGAGGGGGCATGCACAAAACGCCCCTCGCCCACATAGATGCCCGCATGCGAGGGTGCCCCACCCTTCGAGAACAACACCAGATCGCCGGTGCGCAAGGCCTCGATCGGCACCGCATGGCCCCAGCCCTGAAGCTGCGCCACCGTGCGCGGCGCCGGCAGGCCGGCCTGCCGGCCATAGACATGGCGGATCAGGCCGCTGCAGTCAAAACCCGAATCCGGTGTGTTGCCGCCATAGCGGTACGGGGTGCCCACCAGGCCCAGCGCGTACACGGTGACCGCCTGGCTCTGCTCTTCGGACAAGGCGGCCGGCACCGCCACCGCAGACAGCGGCTCGGCGGCCTGGCGTGGCGGGGCGCTGGAGCAGCCGGCCAGCCAAAGCCAGGGCAGCGCAAGAACAAAAACCCCGCAGGCACGCGGAAGTCGAGGGTGGCGAAGGGTCATGGTGGGAATCGGGTCACAGGCCGAGTGCGGCAGCCCAGCCCGAATACTAGCCGCCCGCGCCCGGTTTGCCAGCCCCCCGCAGGGTGTCCAGCCGCTGCAGCAGGGCTTGCGGCAACTCGTCGCGGGTCTGCACCGCACCCGCGTAGACCTGGCCCTGGTGGCCATCCAGCGACAAGGTGTCGCCCTCGTGCAGGGTCAAGGGCCCCAGCTGGATGCGGCGCGCCGCCAGGTCGATCTGCAGCGTCTCACACCCCACCAGGCACACCTTGCCCATCTGGCGCGCCACCACGGCGGCGTGCGAGGTGCGGGCGCCGCGCTGGGTCAGCAGGCCCCCGGCCAGCTCCAGGGTGGCGATGTCGCTGGTCTCGGCGTCACGCCGCACCAGCACCACCGGCCGGCCTTGCGCCACCAGGCTGCGCGCGGCGGCTTCGTCCAGCGCCAGCGCGCCGCTGACCACGCCCGGGCTGGCGCTGGCGGCCAGCGCCGCGGGCGCCAGGGCCTGGCCATCGGCGGCCAGCACCCGGCGCTGGCTCAGCTGCTCGGGGCCCAGGCCGGCGGTGCGCCGCAGCGCCTCCTCGGCACTGATCAGCCCCTGGTCGAGCATGTCCAGCGCGATGCGGGCGGTGGCGTAGGCCGAGCGCTTGCCGCTGCGGGTCTGCAACAGGTAGAGGGTGCCCTCCTGCACGGTGAACTCGAAATCCTGCATGTCGCCGAGCTGCTGCTCCAGCGTGTGGGTGGCCTGCACCAGCTGCGCCCAACAATCGGGCAGCACGTTGGCCAGGGCCTCATGGCCCTGTGCGCTGCGCCGGCCCGAGACCACGTCTTCGCCCTGGGCGTTGAACAGAAAATCCACCCAGGGCTCAGGCTCGCCACTGGACGGGTCGCGGGTGAAGCCCACCCCCGCCCCCGAGCGCCCCCCGGCATTGCCGAACACCATGGTCTGCACCGTGACCGCCGTGCCCAAGGTGTCGGGCAAGCGGTGCAGGCGCCGGTATTCGACCGCCTTGGGCGCCTGCCACGAGGCCAGCACGGCGCCGATCGCCTCGGCCAGTTGCTGGCGCGGGTCTTGCGGGAAAGGGCGGCCCGCGGCCTGGGCAAAGGCCTTCAGGTGCTGCCGGGTCAGCTCGCGCAGCTCGGCAAAGTCCAGGTCGCGCTCATCGCGTTGGGCCCCCAGGCCTGCAGCCGGGGCCTCGAACAGCGCGGCATCCAGCCCCGCCACCACCTCGCCATAGCTGGCCACCAGGCGGCGGTAGGCATCCCACACCAGGCGGGGTTGGCCGGTCAGGCGCAGCAGGCCGGGCACGGTGGCATCGCACAGGCCGATGTTGAGCAGGGTCTCCATCATGCCGGGCATGGACACCGGCGCCCCGGAGCGCACCGACAGCAGCAGCGGGCCCCGCGCATCGCCAAATTGCAGCGGGCTGGCCAGGCCGGCCTGCAGGGCCCTCAGGCCGGGCTCCCAGGTGGCGGGCAGGCTGGCGCGGCGGCGCCGCTCGGGGTCGGCGCACCAGGCCGTGCCCAGCACAAAGGCCGGTGGCACGGGCAGGCCGAGCGCGGCCATGCGGGCCAGGTTCCAGGCCTTGAAGCCCATGCGCTCGGCACTGGGCGCTGGGCTCGGGGCAGGCCCGCCGCAGCCGATCAGGAACAGCTCGTCATCCGCGCTCATGCCTGCACCCCGGACTGGTTGAAGGCCAGCTCGCGCAAGCCATAGCCGGCGGCCAACAGGCGGTCGGAGGCCAGCTCCAGGGTCTGGGCCAGGTCGTTGGCCAGCATCAGCGAGGCGGCGTCCTGCAGCTCGGCCAGCAGCACTCGGCGCGCCTGGCGCAGCAGATCGTCGCAGCGGCGCTCGGCGTGCAGCACGGCCCAGGAGGCGGTCAGGAACTCGTCCTGGTCCTGGCGCTCGCTGTCGCTGCCCAGGTTGCGGGCGATGGCCAGGGCCTTCACGTGGTCCTGCGTGGCCTGCTGCACCACCTGGGCCAGGGCCGACAAGGCCTGGCGCACCTCGCGGTTCCAGCCCTTCTGGTGGTGGTCGGCCATCAGGCTGATGAGAAAGGCCGCTTCTTCGAGGGCATCGGCCACGTCGTCGCTCAGCACCAGCAGGCGCGACACCGCCTGCCAGCGCGGCTGGCGTTCGGCCTGCTCGCGCGCCTGCATCACCAGTTGGTCGGCCTGGCGCTCCCAGGTCTTGGCCCGGGCCGCCAGTTCGGCCGCCTGCGCTTGCAGCCCGTCGCGGCCGTGGCCCAGGGCATCGCTGACCGCCTGGGCCAGGGTCTGGCAATAGGCGGCGTGCTCGTCGAGCAGGTCGAAGCCGGCGCTGCGGCGCTGCATCTGGCGCGCCAGCAGCAAGCGGGCCTCGTCGGCCACCAGCGAGGGGCTTTGGCCGTGCAGCAAGGCCTCGGTGGCCAGGCGCATCACGTCGAGCAAAAAGGCGCTGGCCTGATCCGGGCCCAGCACCTCGTCAAGCCGGTCGCCCAGGCGGAAGGCGCCCTCGCCCACCGTCTGCATGGCACCAAAAATCAGGCGCTCGCCACCGGCCCGCAGCCAGGCCATGTGACCCAGCTCCTGCTCGGCAGCGGCGCGCAGCAGCAGCTCTGCCGCCGGCTTGCTGACGAAATTCAACAGCCGCTTGCGCGCCCGGTTCCAGTCGATCAGGAACACGATGCGGGCGCCCAGGCCCTCCAGCGTGGCTTGCAGGTGGGCCAGGTCGGCGCAGGCAAAGGTGGCGGTGCCCACGGTGTAGGCCTGGCCCTGGTTGAGCTGGGCCTCGGTGCGGCTTTCCACCACCGACCAGTTGGCCCCCAGCGGCGCCAGCAGGGCCTGGAAGAAGCTGAAGCGGCGCAGGTGCAGGTCGGAGTAGGTGAGCGTGATCGTCAGCTCCTGCACCTGGATCACCAGCACATGGGCATCGTTGGTGCCGATGTCGTTCTGCAGCAGCAGGTGGGCGCCGTCGCGGGTGGCCGCCGTCTCCAGGCCCGGGTGATCGAACTTGAGCGGGGCCGTGCGGCGCAGGCCGCGCATGAAGGCCTGCACCAGGGGGCGGTCGGCCTCGTCCAGTTGCCACACATGGGCGCCGGCAATCAGCTCGCTGGCCACCTGGGGCACCAGCTGGTTGATGGCCTTGTGCAGGTCCATCACCAGCAGGTGCAGGCTGTCGTCGCCGGGCCCGCCCTGGCGCTGGCCGTGGGTGAGGCTGCGCAGCTGCATCGCGTCCAGGCGCACGCCCTGCAAGGCGGCCAGGGTGTCGAGCCAGTGCTGTATGCGCGCGGGCTGCACGGGCTGCGCCGGGTCGGCCAGGGCCAGCACCGGTCGCGCCATCAGGCCCAGGTCTTCGCGCAGGGCGTCGCGCAGGCGCTCCAGCTCGGGCAGCATCAACTGCCCGTCCACCCGGCTGGCCCCGCCGGGCAGGTCGAGCAGCCAGGTCTCGCTGCCCAGGCCGGCCGCCGCCAGCTCGCGGCTCAGGTCCAGCGCCGGCTCACGCGGGTGCTCGGCGTGCTGGCTGGCCGCCTGCAGGGTCGAGAGGTAGAACTTGAGCCGGTCGTTGGCCGCCAGTGCTGCCTTGACCCACACCGGCAGCAACAGACGCTGCTGCCCCAACGATGCCACTGCCAATGTCTTGTCCATGCGTTTCCTTGATCCCGGCTCAGGCCGATCCCTGCCGATCGGCCCAGTCTGGGCAGCGCACATGACGGATCCATGAAACCGGCCCGCGCCAGACTTGCGTCAGATCAAGACGGCCGCAGGATCAGGCCGGTGGCAGCACGGTCAGCCACGGCCAGCGCGCCTGGTAGCTGGCCGCCTTGGCGGCAAACAGGGCCGGCTGAGCCCAGCGCGGGTTGAGGCGCAGGCGCCCGGCCGCCAGGTCGTGCAGGCCGTCGGGGGCATACAGTTCGCCGTCAGCAAGGCTCAGCCCCACGCAGGTGCAGGCGATCAGGTAGCGGTCGATGCCCTCGCGGCAATCGCGCAGGCGCGGGTAGCTCAGCCCGAAGCGTTGCGGGTACCACAGGTGCACCCGGGCCTGGTTGCGCACCTCCACCGTCACGCCCAGGTCGGCCACCACGGCCTGCACACGCTGGATCACGGCGTCTTCGGCCTGCCAGGACAGGTCGCTGTCGAAATAGAACACGTCGTAATCCTTCACGCCCCATCCCGGTGCGAGGCCGCTTTGCGCATTCCACACGGCCTGGAACAGGCAGCCCGCCGTGAGGTGGCCCTGGGGCAGGTCAAGGGCCGGCAGGCGGCGCATCAGCTCGGCATTGACCGGGTTGGCGAGGGCCAGCGCCACCAGGCGGGCAGGGTCGAGCAGGGAATCGGGTGCAGCAGGCATGGCAGGGGCTTCAGGTCGGGCGAGCCATCATGCACCAGAGCAGGGCCCGGGTTCAGGCACGGCAAATGCTAGGGTTTCTACTGAGTTTTACACGCATTCCGGCGACAATAGGCGGCTTGATGCCGTGACCCCCACAAGGGGCCTGGCGCCTCCCCTGCGTGCACTGTCCACCCGATAGCTGCTGATCCGACCCTGCCATGACACCCTCATCGTCGACCTCTCACCTGGCGCCTGGCGCCCTGCCCACCGGCTCGCCCACCCTCTCGTCCGCGCCGCTGCGCCACGGTGCCTTCGAAGACGCGCAGGCCCTGTTTGCCGGCACGCTGTTCGTGGCCATGGCGCTGATGCTGTTCAACCAGGCGGGCCTGCTGATCGGCGGCACGGCGGGCATCAGCTTCTTGCTGCACTACGCCACCGGCCTGTCCTTCGGCAAGCTGTTCTTCGTGGTGAACCTGCCCTTTTACTGGTTTGCCTGGACCCGCATGGGCCGGGAGTTCACGCTCAAGACCTTTGGCTCGGTGGCCCTGCTGTCGCTGCTGACCGAGCTGTTCCCCCATGTGATGCGGGTCGACTACCTGCACCCGCTGTTCGCCGCGGTGCTGGGCGGGCTGCTGCTGGGCACCGGCTGCCTGTTTCTGGCGCGCCACAAATCCAGCCTGGGTGGGGCCACCATCGTGGCCTTGCATGCCCAGCAACGCTACGGCCTGAGTGCCGGCAAGGTGCAGCTGGCGATCGACTGCAGCGTGCTGCTGGCGGCGCTGTGGGTGGTGCCGCTGGAGCGCGTGGCCTACTCGGTGCTGGCCGCGGTGGTGATGGGCGTGTTTTTGTGGATCAGCCACCGCCCCGGGCGCTACGCCGGGGGCTGACCGCCCCCCCGAGCGAGCCAGGTGGGCCGGGTGGGCCCGCCGGAGGGCAGCTGTTTCACGCCCGGGGTTTGTCGAGCTGCCAGCGCAGATGGGTCTTGACGGTGGGCCATTCGGCCTGGGTGATGCTGTAGACGCAGGTGTCGCGCAGGGTGCCGTTGGCGGCGCGCTGGTGGCTGCGCAACACCCCATCGAGCTTGGCGCCCAGGCGCTCGATGGCGCGCCGGCTTTGCTGGTTGAAGAAATGGGTGCGGAACTCGACCGCGATGCAGTCCAGCGCCTCGAAGGCGTGGCCCAGCAAGAGCAGCTTGCACTCGGTGTTGAACGGGCCGCGCTGCGCAGCGGCCCGGGTCCAGGTCGAGCCGATCTCGACGCGGCGGTTGCCGGCATCGATGTTCATGTAGCTGGTCATGCCCGCCACCCGGCCGCTGGCGTCGCGGGTGGTGAAGGGCAGCATGGTGCCCTTGGCCTGCAGGTCGAGCCGGCGCTGGATCTCGGCGGCCATGCCCTCGGGGCTGGGCACAGCGGTGTACCAGAGCTTCCAGAGCTCGCCGTCCAGGGTGGCGGCCACCAGTTCGTCGTGGTGGTCGGGGTGCAGGGGCTCCAGCGAGCAGGCGGCGCCTTGAAGCGTGATCGGAGTGGGCCAGAGGGCCATGAAGGGGTTCCTTTTGATAGGCGGGTTGCCGGGTTGAACAACCCGAGCAGGGCCAGAAGAGCGCTGCCGGGTACGCTACAGTAGCCCGAAGGTGGCACCTCAAAAAGTGCCACGATCTTGAGTTTTGACAGAGCCACGCCACCTATGCCAACCGCCCCACCTCCTGTCCTGCTGATCCCTCAAGTGCTGCTGGAGGCCACGCTGCAGCGCCAGGCCGGGGCCGAGCCGCTGCAGCGCCAGCTGCACCGCCGCCTGCAGCAGGCCATCCTGGCGGGGCGCCTGGCACCGGGCAGCCGCCTGCCCGGCTCGCGCGCCCTGGCCGAGGGCCTGGGGGTGTCGCGCAACACCGTGATCGCGGCCTACGAGCAGCTCAGCGCCGAAGGCTATCTGCAGCCCGACCGGCAGGGCACACGGGTGGCGGCCCTGGCCCGGCCGGCGGCCGCCACGGCACGCGGCAGGCGGGGTGGCGAAGAGGGCCTCGCCCCGGATCAGCCGGCCCTCGCGCAAGGTCTCGCACAGCGCCTGGCCCACATCCAGCCCACCGGCGCCGGCACCCTGTTCGGGCTGCCGCTGCGGCCCGGGGTGCCGGCCTTGTCGCACTTTCCGCTGGCGGCCTGGCGCCGCGCGCTGGATCGGGCCATCACCCAGGCCGGGCCGGCCGCGCTGGCCTATGGCGAGCCGCTGGGCGAGCCGGCCCTGCGCGCGGCGGTGGCACGCCACCTGAGCGTGGCCCGGGGCGTGCGCTGCAGCCCCGAGCAGGTGGTGATCACCGAAGGCGCCCAGGAGGCCCTGTCGCTGTGCGCGCGCCTGCTCAGCAACCCCGGCGACCGGGCCTGGGTGGAAAACCCGGGCTACCGCGGCGCCAAGGCCGCCCTGCGCGCCGCCGACCTGACGCTGCACCCGCTGCCGGTGGACCGCGAGGGCCTGTGCGCCACCGAGCAGGACTGGGCCCTGCACCCACCCCGGCTGATCTACGTCACGCCCTCGCACCAATACCCCACCGGCGCGGTGCTGAGCGCAGCACGCCGCCTGCAGCTGATGGAACAGGCGCGCCGCCACGGCTGCTGGCTGATCGAAGACGACTACGACAGCGAGTTCCGCCATGCCGGCGAATCGATCGGCGCCCTGCAGGGCCTGGTGCCCCAGGCCCCGGTGCTGTATGTGGGCACCTTCAGCAAGACCCTGTTCCCCTCGTTGCGCCTGGGCTTTCTGGTGCTGCCCGAGGCCTTGCTGCCGGGGCTGCAGGGGCCGCTGGGCGAGCTGCTGCGCGGCGGCCAGCGCCACAGCCAGCTGGCGCTGGCGCAGTTCATGGAAAGCGGCGAATTCGCGCGCCACCTGGGACGCATGCGCCGCCTGTACCGCAGCCGCCAGAGTGCATTGCGCAGCGCCTTGCAGCAGCACCTGGCCGTGCCGCACCAGATCGAGGGCGGCCAATGCGGGCTGCACCTGTGCGTGCGCTTCGGGCCCCGGTGGCCCGACCAGGCCGTGGCCGAGCAAGCACGCCAGCAAGGCATGGCCCCGTCGGCGTTGTCGGGTTTTGCTCTGCCGCCGGGGCCGGCCGACAACGGTCTGGTGCTGGGCTATGGCAACACTTCGTCCGAGCTGTTTGCGCCGCTGATCCAGCGCTTGTCCAGGCTGATGCAGGCCCTGTGAGATCACGCTGCAGAAAAGCCACCCCGCACGTGATCACGCTACGCCACCCTGGATAATCGACCGGCCCCGGCCAGGGCGTGACAACACGCTCTGGGCCGCGAGCTTTTTCATTCCGGATATCGACACATGAAGTTCAAGAAAATCGGGCTGGCCCTCATGGCAGCAGCTCTAGGGAGTTCCTTCAACCCGGCCCAGGCCCAGACCGCGCGCTACCCCGAGCGACCGGTGCACATCGTGGTGGGCTTTCCGCCCGGCGGCGTGCCCGACACCCTGGCGCGCCTGCTGGCCGAGCATTTTTCGCTGGGGCAGCCCCTGGTGGTGGACAACAAGCCCGGCGCCGGGGGCAATCTGGGCGGCGAAACCGTGGCCCGGGCCAAACCCGACGGCTACACCGTGATGATGGGCGGCATTGCGACGCACTCGATCAACGGCTCGGTCTTCCCTCACCTGCCGTTTGACATGGTGAAGGACTTCACGCCCATCGTGCTGGTCGCCTCCACTCCCAATGTGCTGGTGGTGCACCCCTCGGTACCGGCCCGCAACGTGGGCGAACTGGTGGCGCTGGCCAAGGCCCAGCCGGGCCAGCTGAGCTACGGCACGCCGGGCATCGGCACCTCGCCCCATGTGGCGGGCGAGATGTTCAACGCCATGGCGGGCGTGAAGCTCAACCACGTGCCCTACCGGGGCCGCGCCATGGCCGTGCCCGACCTGCTGGCGGGCCACATCGGGCTGATGTTCGACAACCTGCCCTCGGCCCTGCCCTCGATCCGCGAAGGCAAGCTGCGCGCCCTGGGCATCACCAGCCTGCGCCGCAGCGCCTCGGCACCCGACATCCCGACCCTGGCCGAACAGGGGCTGAAGGGCTTCGAGGCCGACTCCTGGCTGGCCATTTTTGCGCCGGGCGGTCTGCCGGCCGACATCCAGGCCCTGCTGGCCACCGAGGCGATGCGCGTGTTCAACCTGCCTGAGGTGCAGGCCCGCATGCGCGCCCTGGGCATGGAGCCCATCGTGGCCGGGCCGGCCCAGCTGGCAGCCCACCAGCGCTCCGAGATCGCCAAATGGGCCAAGGTGGTCCGCGAGGCCGGCATCAAGCCCGAATGAGGCCGGGCCCGGCCCGCCGCTGACGCGGCAGGCCCTTGATCCAGGGCAAGAAACGGCCACCCGGGCCCCCGGGGAAGCTGGCGGATGGGCGCCAAAATCGGTGGAATTTGAAAACCAGGCGTTGCATGTCAATGCCTTTCATCACCCACCCAAGGCCCCCAGGACACCGCCATGCCCCCGACCGACGCCTCGCCGCCCGACGAGTTGCTGCAGCGCCTCAGGCGCTTTCAGTCGGACTACTTTCCCCTGCACCAGCAACGCTTTCAGGACCTGGTGGCCCAGGGGCAGCACCCCAAGACCCTGTTCATCGGCTGCTCCGACTCTCGCCTGGTGCCCCACCTGCTGACCGGGGCCGGCCCGGGTGAGCTGTTTCTGGTGCGCAATGTGGGGGCCCTGGTGCCGCCCTACGACGGCTCCAGGGGCCTGCACGGCACCATGGCGGCGGTGGAATACGCGGTACTGACGCTGCAGGTGGAGCGCATCATCGTGTGCGGCCACAGCCACTGCGGGGCAGTGCGGGCGGCCTACGAGGGCGTGCCTGAAGAAGCACGCGCCCTGAGCAGTTGGCTCGAGCTGCTGCAAGAGGCGCAGCTACCGGTGCAGGCCTGCGCCGAGGCGCTGCGCCGCACCGAAGAGCGCTCGGTGGTGCTGCAGCTGGAGCGCCTGATGGACTACCCCATGGTGCGCCGCGAGGTCGAGGCCGGGCGCCTGACCCTGAACGGCTGGCACTATGTGATCGAACAAGGCCAGGTGAACGTGTTCGACGTGAAGCGCGGCGCCTTCATCCCCGCCGCCGAGGCCTCACACAGCGGCACCGGACCTTACCACCCGTACGTGGAGCACGACGGACAGGTGCTGGACTGAGCCGGGCCAACCCGCTTTGCCGTGATCAGGCCTCCGCGGCTTCCATGCCGTGGCGCTCTTTGAGCGCGGTCTGCGCCGGCGCGCTCATGAAATCGAGCACGGCCTGGGCCGCATCGGCCTGGGCGGCGCCCACCCGCACCGCCCCGGTGAAGGTGGTGACGATCTCCAGCCCCGGGGGCATGCCGCCCAGCAAGGTGATGCCGGGCAGGTCCTTGAGCTCGCTGAGCTGCTGAAAGCCCAGTTCCACCTCGCCCTGCACCACCAGGCTGCCCACCGGCACGCCGGGGCGGGCCTGCACCAGGCGGTCTTTCAGGGTCTCGCCCAGGCCCCAGCGCTCGAACAGCTGGATCAAGGCCGTGCCACTGGGGCCGGTGGAGTAGCCGATGCTGCGCGCGGCCAGCACGCTGGCGCGCAGGGCCGCTTCGCTGCTCACGTCGGGCAGGGCCGCGCCGGCGCGCACGGCGATGGCCACCGACGACTGCACCAGGTCACGCCGGCTGGCAGGCAGCAGAAAGCCCCCGGCCATGAGCTTGTCGATGGCGTCGCTGGCCAGCACCACCAGATCGACCGCCTCGCCCTGCTGCACCTTTTTGGCGGCCTCGACACCGCCCAGGGATTCGAACTGCACCGGCACCTGGAACTGTTGCTGGTAGGCCGAGGCCAGGTCGGCCAGAAGCAGGCGGGTGGCCATGGAAGAAATGCCGGTGATGGGTGTGCTCATGCGTCAGCGCTCTTGAGGTTCGTGAGGTTGGTGAGGGGGTTCGGAATGCAGACCGGCCGGACAGACTGTGCGCCCGCCAGCCCCTGGATCGCCCGCGATTGTCCGCCGCCGGCACGGGCGCGGCCCAGTACACCCTTGCACTAGCTGGTATTCACGATGGGCATGGCTGCGGGAGGGCTTTGCCGCCGGGCTGCACAGAGCAGGTGCTCGTTATGATCCAGCATCAATTCGATGCCGTCCATCAACCCAAACCAGCCGATCGCACCAGAGTGACCTCTCCCGTCGACCCCACTCCCCGTCCACAGGCCGAGCACTGGCGCAGCGGCCTGAGCACCAGCCCGCTGGTGTCCTGCGCCATTGTGCTGGGCCTGCTGTACCTGGCGCGCGAGGTGCTGGTGCCGGTGGCCCTGGCGGCCATGCTGAGCCTGCTGATCGCGCCCCTGGTCAGGCGGCTGCGCCGCATCGGCCTGCCCGCCACCCCCGCGGTGCTGACCGCCGTGGGCGGCCTGTGCGCCGGCATGGCCGCCCTGGCCGTGATGCTGGGCCTGCAGCTGGTGGACATGACCGCCAGCCTGCCGCAGTACGAATCGTCGATACGCGCCAAGGTGGCCACCGTGAAAGAGCTGACCGTGGACCGCATGGATTCGCTGCAGGGCACGGCCGGGCGCCTGTTCAAGCACCTGAGCGAGCCCGAGCGCCCAACGCCCAGCCGCAATGCCGCCAGCCGGCTCAAGGCCAATGCCAACGGCGAGCGCGTGCAAGTCGAGGTCTACCCGCCGCCCCCCACCTCGCTGAGCGTGTTGTCCCACCTGGCCGGCTCGCTGTGGGAGCCGCTGGCCACCGCCGGCATCGTGCTGATCGTGATGCTGTTCACCCTGCTGGAGCATGAGTCGCTGCGCGACCGCCTGCTGCGCCTGATCGGCGGGCACGACCTGCGCGCCAGCACCGAGGTGCTCAACGACGTGGGCGCGCGCCTGTCGCGCTACTTCGTGTCGCAGTTTGCGGTCAACTTCGGCGTGGGGGCGGTGGTGTGGCTGGCCCTGTGGGCCATCGATCTGCCGCACGCCATGCTGTGGGGCGTGCTGACGGCCTTGATGCGCTTTGTGCCCTACATCGGCGTGCTGATTGCGGCCGTGCCCGCCGTGCTGCTGGGCGCCGCGGTGGAGCCCGGCTGGACGCTGATGCTGCTGACGCTGACCGCCTTCCTGGTGGTCGAGGTGCTGGCCGCCCAGGTGGTCGAGCCCCTGCTGTATGGGCACAGCACGGGCCTGTCGCCGCTGTCGGTGGTGATTGCGGCCATCTTCTGGAGTGCGTTGTGGGGCCCGGTGGGCCTGCTGCTGGCCACCCCGCTGACCCTGTGCCTGCTGGTGGCCGGGCGCTATGTGCCCTCGCTGAAGTTTCTCGACATCCTGCTGGGCGACGGGCCCTCGCTGACGCGGCCGCAGCGCTTCTATCAGCGCACCCTGTCGGGCGACGCGCACGACCTGATCGCCCAGGCCCGCGCCTACCTGAAGAAAAAAAGCTTTGCCAGCTACTGCGACAACATCGTGCTGCCGGCCCTGCAACTGGCAGCCCGCGACCACGAACTGGACCTGATCACCCCCGAACAGGCCCAGCGCATGCGACAGGTGGTGGTGGATGTGATCAGCGCACTGGATGGCACCCCCCGGCGTCGGCGCCAACGCGGCGAGGCCCACACGGTGCTCGACCAGAGCAGCCCTGGCGTGGCGCTGCGCCGCCAGCGCGAGGCCGAGATGGGCCGCTGGCAAGGCCCGCTGAGCGTGCCCACCGGCTCGCTGAACCTGTGCATCGGCCAGGGCAGCATCGGCGACGAAATGATGACCGAGCTGCTGACCCGCGCCCTGCGCGACGCCGGCCTGGACGCGCGCCACATGTCGGTGACCGACACCGATGCGGCCCCGCCCGAGGCCCGCACCGACAGCGTGGCCCGGGTCTTCATCCAGAGCGGCGAATCCGAGGCCGCCACCCAGACCCTGGTGCTGCAGTTGCAGCAAGACCTGCCCCAGGCCAGCCTGATCCAGGTGCAGCTGCCCGCCTGGGTGACCGGCCAGGCCACACACACCCAGGCTCCCCCGGGGGTGATGGTGGTGGAGTCGTTCCGCGATGCCGTGAACTGCGCGCTGGAGGCGGACCAGGCCAAGCGGGGTTCGGCGGCCAAGGGCTGAAGCCGCCCATACATTTGACGCGGCACCAGAGCTGCCTACCGCGCTGAACAGCCCGGCCGCGACGCCGCGACGCAAACAATGGCCGCCATGCTCATCACCCTGTTTTTGCTCGTCCTTATGGTGGTCCTGGCCCTGTGGGGCATCTGTGTTCTGCTGATCCCGATCTACCTGCGGACCTTGTCCAGCGACTGGTCAGCCCGACACGAAGTGGCCGAAGCGCTTGACGAAGCGCTTGATGAGCCAGATGCCAGGCACGAGGGCGGCGAAAGCAAAGGCAAAGGCCGAGCCTGAATCACCAACTCACACCCCAAGGCGCGGAACGCGGCGGCCAGGGTGTCGATCTGGGTGGCGTGGTGCAGATCCAGAATGCGGTGGACCTCCTGGGGCTTGATGCCCATGGCGCGTGCCAGATCGGCCGGCCGAGTAAGGGATTCAAGGCAGGTGTTGTGCAGCAACAACTTGGCCACGATGGTGGGAGGCAATGCAAGCAGGTGCTCACCCGAGCGGGCCGGACTGGGCAGGGGCACCGGGCGCCGGTCTTCCACATAGAAGTCCATCGCGGTGGTCAGGGCATCGATCGCCATGGCATGCGCCTGCGCGAAGGTGTCGCCTTGGGTGATCGCCTCGGGAATGTCGCGAAACGTGACGACGAAGCCGCCATGAACGGACTCCTCAAAACAGGCAGGGAACTTGAGCATCTGGTCTTCCGATGGACCGCAAGGCGGTCAAAACGTCAACCATGCCCCAGCCCGGCCAAGCGCGTCGGGAAAAGCCCGCGCTCGCGGTGCCGCAGCCGACGGGCGTTTGATGCTGACGGACGACCAATCCAAGCCCCCCTCAAAGCGTTGAAATGAAACCCGTCCGAACGCCTGCGCAACGCCATGAAGCAGCCCCGTTCTGCCCCGTGCGAGTCAGGCCGGGGCGAGCTCCTCAATCCAGACTGATGTTGTTGTTCTTGACCACCGCCATCCAGCGCTTGCTGTCGGCCTGCAGCACGGTGGCAAAGGTTTCGGGGCTGCCGCCGATGGGCACCAGGCCCATGCTGGCCAGGTATTTGCGGTACTCGTCGGAGGCCACGATCTTCTGGGAGATCGACGACACCTGATCGATGACGGCCTGCGGCGTGCCCTTCAAAGCGAACACGCCATGCCAGGAGTCGCCCTCGAAGCCCGGGAAGGTCTCGGCCACGGTGGGCACCTGGGGCAGGGACTCCAGGCGTTGCCGGCTGGACACGGCCAGCGCGCGGACGCGGCCGGTGCGGATGAACTGCAACACATCGGCGATCGGGCTGAAGGCCGTGCCCACCTGACCGCCCACGATGTCGTTGAGGCCGCCGTCCTTGTAGGGCACATGGTTCAGCGTGATGTTGGCGCTGTTGGCAAAGTAGGCCATCGACACATGGGGCGCCGTGGCCACGCCGTAGGAGGCGTAGCTGAGCTGGTTGGGGTGCTCCTTGGCGTCCTTGATCAGGTCGCCCAGGGTCTTGTAGGGCGAACTGGCCGCCACGCTGATCACCAGCGGGATCGACAGGGTCTGGATCACGGGCACCAGATCGCTGGTCTGGTAGGGCAGCTTTTTGTACACATAGGGGTTGATGGCCACCGTGCCGCTGGCGGTGTACAGAAAGGTGTAGCCGTCCGCCGGCGAGGCCACGAACTGCTGGGTGCCCACGATGGTGCTGGCCCCGGGCTTGTTGTCGACCACCACCCCCTGCCCCAGGGCCTTGCCCAGCCGCTCGCCCCAGAACCGGGCCATCACATCGGGGGCGGTTCCGGCCGGGAACGGCACGATGACCTTGATCACCTTGCTGGGGTATTTGTCCTGCGCCAGGGCCGGGCCGCAGGCCGCTGCGGCCAGGCCGAGCAGGGCCAGGTGGCACCCCCTGCGAGAAAGGCCGCGAGAAAGGCTGCGGGAAAGGCTCTGGGCCAACCCGGGGCTGGATCGGAGGGCGGTGGTTTGGGGGGCGGTGGTTTGGCGTGTCATGTTGTCTCCTGGTTGTTGTGGGGTTCAGTCCGGCGTGCCCGGCCGGGTGCCTTCGTAGGCCATTTGCAAAAGCTGGCGCAGCGCGGCCTGCTCCAGGGGCCGCGGGTTGGGGTATTGCTGGGTCAGGGCCAGTTCGCAGACGCGGTCGAGGTCGCGCTCTTGCAGGCCCAGCTCACGCAGGCTCAGCGGCGTGCCCAGCGAGCGGGCCAGGTCGTACAGGCCGGTGGCGGCTTGCCCCGCGTGGGGCAGGCCCAGCGCCCGGGCGATGCGCTGGGCGGCCAGGGGCACCTGCGGCAGATTGAAGGCCAGCGCATGCGGCAGCACCACGGTGTGGGTTTCGGCATGGGGCAGGTTGAAGCTGCCGCCCAGGGTGTGGCAGAGCTTGTGGTGCAAGGCCATGCTCACCTGCCCCAGCACGCTGCCGCACAACCAGGCGCCATACAGGGCCTGGGCGCGGGCTTCGCCAGCCTGGGCCGACGGGCCCGGGCCCGAGCCAGGGTGAGGGGGCTGCTGGCGTATCTGCGGCAAGGCCGTGGCCAGGGCCCGGATGCCCTCCTCGGCCATCAGGTCCAGGATGGGGTTGCTGTCGCTGGCGTACAGGCCCTCGACCGCGTGGGCCATGGCGTTCATGCCGCTGGTGGCGCTGAGGGCCAGGGGCAGGCTGCGACTCAGCTCGGGGTCGTAAATCACGGTGCGCGGCAGGACGCGGGGATCGCGCCCCGTCTTCTTGAGGCCGGCCTCGGTGATGCCGTAGATCGGGGTCATCTCGCTGCCGGCATAGGTGGTGGGAATGGCCACGATCGGCAGCCCCGACTCCAGGGCGATGGCCTTGCCCAGCCCGATGGTCGAGCCGCCACCCAGCGCGATGGCGCAATCGGCCTGCAGGCGGGCGGCCTCGGCACGGGCCGCACGGGCGGTTTCGATGGGCACGTGCATCACGGCCTGGGCGTACAGGCCCGCCGCACGCGGGCCCAGGCGATCGACCACGGCCTGGGCCGCCCCGGCCTGCTGCGGGGTGCACAAGACCAGCGCCCGCCGCGCGCCCAGAAGATCGATTTCGCGCTCCAGGTGCTGGAGCGAACCGGCGCCAAACACGACGCGAGGCGATTGGGCCTGGTAGATGAAGTCGTTCATTGGGGTGGCTCCGGGGTGTCGATCGCGGCCGCCAGGGGCGCCCAGGCGTAGTCCACCTGATGGCGCGCCGTGCGCATGCTGCCCAGTGCGGCCTTCAGTTGCAGGTGTTCGGGGTGGGTGGCGTAGGCATCCAGGGCGGCCTGGGAGGCGAACTCGCTGTAGAGCACCACATCGCAGGCGTAGTCGACCCCGCTGCTGTCCACACCGATGTCCAGCTGCAGCAGGCCGGGGATGCGGCCCCTGAGCCGCTCAAAGCCCTGGCGCAGGCGCTCGATGTTGGCGCGCTTTTCTGCCGGGCTGGCCCCGGCGATGTTCCACATCACGATGTGGCGCACGTGTGGGCCGGGGTTCATGGGGCGAATCCGATCCGCTGGGGCCAGAGGTTGCTGAAGGCATGGATCTGCACGCTGGCGTACAGGCCTGAGCGGTGAAACGGCTCCTGCGCCAGCCAGGCCTCGGCCGCGGCGCGGCCCGGGAAGTCGATGACCAGCAGGCTGCCGATCATGGTCTGGCCATCGTCTTGCAGCAGGGGGCCGGCAAAAGCGATGCGCTCTTGAAGCTGGGCCAGACAGGCTTTGTGCTCGGGGCGCGTTTGCAGGCGCAGCGCGGCCGACCCGGGCCGGTCGATGAGGTGAAAGACGTACAGCATGGTGTTATTGCGCCGAGGCCGGGTTGAGCACGAAGTCGTACTCCAGCAGGTAAGAGCCGTCGGGCTGGGGCACCCAGTCGCACACCAGCGACTGGCGCACGCCGAACACGGCGTCCGAGTCGAGGTAGTCGCTCTGATCGCGGAACACATGGGTGATCAGGCTCTGGTAGCCCGGCGCGTCGATCTTGAAGTGCAGGTGGGCGGGCCGCCAGGGATGGCGGCCGGTGGCCTCCAGCAGCGCCCCCACCGGCCCATCGTGCGGAATGGCGTAGGGCACGGCCACGATGGAGCGGAAGTGGTAGCGGCCCTGGGCATCGGCGTTCAAGGTGCCGCGCGCCTGGGCCTGGGTCAGGCCCTCGTGCTGCACGTCGTACAGGCCGTCCTCGTCCGACTGCCAGACATCCAGATGCGCCCCGGCCACCGGCTGGCCCCGGGTGTCGAGCACCCGACCGCGCACCAGGCAGGGTGTGCCCTTGGCGCCGTTGGAGATGTCGGCCCCCAGCTCGTAATGGGGGGCGTTCTTGACATGGAAGGGCCCGAACACCGTGGCCTCGGTGCAGCCATGGGGCTTGTCCTGGTTCATGGCCACCGTGAGCATCGACAGGCCCAGCACATCGGACAGCAGGATGAACTCTTGCCGGCGCTCGTCGGTGATGTGGCCGCAGCGGGTCAGGAACTCGATGCCTGCAAACCACTCCGCCTCGGTCAGCTTCACCTCGCGGGCAAAGGCATGCAGGTGCTGCACCAGGCTGATCATGATCTCTTTGAGCCTGGGGTCGCGGGTGTCGCCAAAGCTGGCGATGACCGCCTGGGTGATGTTGTCTTGATTGAGGTTGCGCATGCCGTGTCTCCTGGGGTTGAGGCCTCTGCCTGGGCCCTGGGTGACACTTTAGAATTTCACGCAGAAGAATAAAACAGCATTCAAAGGAAATCATATTTCCATAAAATGGAAATATGGATCGCCTCACCGAGCTGGAACTGTTTGTCAAAGTGGCCGAACTGGGCAGCCTGGGCGGCGCGGCCGAGGCCTTGGGCCTGTCCAACCCGGCCGCCAGCCGCTACCTGGCCTCACTCGAGGCCCGGCTCAGTGCCCGCCTGGTCGAGCGCAACACGCGGCGCCTGTACCTGACCAGCGAGGGGCAGGATTTTTACGAACGCGCCCGCGCCCTGCTGGCCGAGCTGAAAGAGGCCGAGGCGGCCGTCCACTCCAGCACCTTGAACCCGTCTGGCGTGCTGCGCATCAGCGCCTCGCTGTCGTTTTCAATGCAGCAGATCGCGCCGCGCCTGGTGCGCTACCACCAGCTCTACCCCCAGGTGCGCATCCACATCGAAACCGCCAACCGCTACCTGGACATGATCGACAACGGCATCGATGTGGCCATCCGCAACCGCGAGTTCGAACCCGACAGCAGCATCACCATCCGGCGCCTGGGCTCGACCCGCCGGGTGCTGTGCGCCTCGGCCAGCTACCTGGCCGAGCGGGGCCAGCCCCAGACGCCCGAAGCGCTGGCGGGCCACGACTTTCTGATCTATGTGCACGCCAACAACGCCCACGAGCTGCGTCTGAGCCGGGGCGACCACACCCAGACCGTGCCCATCCAGGGCCTGCTCGAATCCAACGACGGCCAGGTGCTGCGCGCCGCCGCGCTCAGCGGCCTGGGCATTCTGGTGCAGCCCAGCTACATCGTGTACGACGACATCGTGGCGGGCCGGCTGGTGCCGCTACTCAACGACTGGGACCTGCCCCGCATCCAGATCAACATCGCCTACCCCAACCGGCGGCACCTGTCGGCCAAGGTGCGCTCCTTCATCGACTTCATGGTGGCCGAGTTCGAGCGCGATGAGGCCGAGCGCAAATGGACCAGCTTCATGGGGCTGCAGCGCACGGTGGGCCGATGAGCCGATGAGCCGCCCCCATGAAAAAACCCGCCACGCTGGCAGGCGGGGCGGGTAAAACGCAATGAAAAATCACCTGGGAAACCGGGCCGGCGCGGCAGCGCCCGCCCGGTTCAGCCCGTCAGAAGCGGTGCTGGATACCGACCGACAGGCCGGTGTTGCTGGTGGTGCCGCTGGCGGTCTGGGCGGCCGTCATGCCCTTGGCCTTGGTGTAGTCGATGGCGGCGTACAGGTCGGTGCGCTTGCTCAGGGTGTAGCGGGCGCGGGCGGCAAAGGTGTCATAGCGGTTGGACGACAGGCCATCGGCGCTGTACTTGGTGTTGTAGTAGGCCACCACCACCTGGGTCAGCGGCGTGGCATTGAAGCCCACGCCCAGGTCGAACACCGCGGCCTTCAGGCCGGTGGTGCTGGCCGAGGCGCCGGCCAGGAACTTGTACAGCGAGGTGCTGGAGCCCGAGTTGGTCAGGATCGAGGTGTTGCTGTTCACAAAGCCGGCGTCGGCCTGCATCTGGGTGTAGCCACCGGTGACCTTGTAGCCTTCGAAGATGTAGTTGCCGCCCGTGGTCAACAGGGTTTGCTTGCGGCCGGCGGTGTCGCGCAGGCGGTCGTACGACAGGCCCAGTTGCAGGGGGCGAACGTCGTACTTGGCCATGAACTGCACCGACGAGTTGGCGGCGGTGGAGCCCGACACGTTGCCGAACGAGTAAGCTAGGCCCAGGTTGGTGCCTGCCAGCTTGGGGCTCAGGTACTTGACCATGTTGTCGCGGCGCGAGGTGTCCAAGGCCGAACCCACCAGGGTGCCCAGGGGGTTCACCGAGGTGGCCGACACGGCGGCGTTCTGGCGGTTGGTGGTCAGCTCCTGGCCCAGCGGATCGTTCACATAGCCCGCCTGCAGGTCATAGGCAAAGGTGGTGTTGCGGCCGATGTCGACACGGCCCCAGCTGTCTTCCATGCCCAGCACGGCGCGGCGGTCGAAGATGTTGCTGGTGCTGGAGCCGGCACCCGTGCCCGCGTTGATGCCCGACTCCAGGTTGAAGTTGGCCTTCATGCCGCCGCCCAGGTCTTCCGTGCCACGGAAGCCGAAGCGCGAGGTGTTCAGAATGCCCGAGGTGAACAGGTTCTGCGTACCGGTGTTGCCCGCACTGCCCTTGGGGCCGGCGCTGTCGTGGCGCACGCCACTGTCCAGCAGGCCATACAAAGCCACGCTCGATTGGGCTTGCGCCACCGAAGTCAGCGCGCCCAGGGCGGCCAGAGCGATCAGGGTCTTTTTCATCATGTGTCCTCGATTCGTCAGCGCCTGGCTGACGACTAGATTGCGTTGAAAGGCGATGCCGACCTCACCCGCACGGGCAGTTCGCCTGCGGGGCATGGCGGCAACAAGTTGCTTGAACGGGGCTTGGCAAGCCCGGGCCACACAAGCCCATCACCCGCTGACCCCGTTCGTTTGCCGAACCACGATGGCAAGGCTGTGCCAACTTTGCCCGTCACCCGTCTCGGCTTCGTGACAATCAAGTCATGACGCACAATAAAAACTGGTATTTGAATTTGTAATATTTCTTGAACAGAAATAGTGTGAGTTCATTGAACGAACAACAACGGCACATGACGGGCCGGGCCCCCGCGCCCTGGCCGCCCCAGGTGCGAGCGCCTGCAGAGCCCCCCTGCACGGCGCGCCCGGCTGCCGGGCCAGTCAAACCACGGCAGCGCTGAACGCCTCGGGCTGCCGCGCCAGCAACTGCGACAGCCGCTGCAGGCCGGCCTGCAAGCGCCCACGGTCCTGGATGCCGCCCAAGGAGATCCGGATGGCATTGGCCGACCTGCTGCCCATGGCAAAGGCCTCTGCCGGCGTGACGGCAATGCCCTCGCTGTCGGCGGCACGGGCCAGTTGCGAGGGGCTCCAGTACGCCGGCAACTGCAGCCACACATGCAGGCCGTCGCCAGCGCCGCTGTAGCGCCCGGCCAGCACATCCCGGGCCATCCAGTGGCGCTGGCGCGCCTCCTGGCGCACGCCTTGCATCAAGCCGTCGGCCGAACCGTCGAAGATCCACTGCGTGGCCAGGGCGGCGCTCAGCGGGGCCGCCATCAGCGCAAAAGACCTCAGCGCGAGCAGAAAGCGCTCCCGCTCTTGCGGGTCGCGCATCAACACGTAGGCCACCCGCAAGCCGGGCGTGAGGCATTTCGACAGGGTGGAGATGTAGTACACCTGCTCTGGCGCATAGGTGGCCACCGGAGGGGGCGCGGCATCGGCCAGGCGCCAGTAGGGGTCGTCTTCGATGATGCGCAGCTGGCAGCGCTGGGCCACGCTGGCAAGCGCCTGGCGCCGGTGCTGCGGCATGGTGATGGCGGTCGGGTTCTGCAAGGTCGGATTGAGGTAGAGCAGCCCGGGCGGGTGCTGGTGCTGGTGCTGGTGCTGGTGCTGGTGCTGGTGCTGGTGCTGGTGCTGGTGCTGGTGCTGGTGCTGGCGGCAGGCTTGCTCCAGCCGATCGGGCAGCATGCCCTGCTCGTCCGCCTCCACCACCTGGATGCGCCGGCCAAATTGGGTGGCCGCGGCGCGCAAGCCCGGGTAGCCCATCGGCTCTGTGAGGATGACATCGCCCGGCCCCGTCAACGCCAGCATCAAGGCGGCGATGGCCGCCTGCGCCCCCGGGCAGACCACCAACTGACTGGCCTCCAGCGGCCCCAACATGGGCTCAAGCCACCGGGCCCCAGCCTGGCGGTCGGAGTCGCTGCCGCCGGCCAGGTGGTAGGTCATCAACATGCCGCCATCGGCCCTCATCAGCACTTGAGACAGGCCTTGTTTCAACAGGTCGTCAAAATCCACCCCCTGCGGCTGTGGCGGGGTGTTCATGCTCAGGTCGAGCACGGCGCTCAGCTCGACCTTGGGCGCCGCCACATAGGTGCCCCGGGCACCACGCCCCTCCAGCAGCCTGCGGCGCCGCGCCTCGTCGTAGGCGCGCGTGACCGTCGTCAGGTCCACCGCCAGCCACGCGGCCATCTGGCGCTGCGGCGGCAGACGGTCACCGGGCTTCAGCGATCCATCAGCCACCGCCGCCTGCACGGCGTCCGCAATCTGCAAAAAACGGGGCCCACCGCGCACCGCCAGCAGCGGCAACCAGCTTGGCAAAGCCTCATCTTGTATGCTTTTTGGGGTGGGCATTTTGTCTCAATGTATGGAAATTGCTTTTGGTTAGTATGCCCAAGGACAGGCCACCCCACCGCTCTTGCAGGCCATCGTGGCTGTTCACCCCCTGCACTGCCAACGGCATCGATCAACCACCAGGAAAGCCCCCAAATCATGGACTGGATCCCCATCGTCTTCGCCACCTTCAAGCTGCTCGTGCTGGGCACCGGCATGTTCTACGCCATCAAATGGCATTACGACCAAGGCAAGAAGGACAAGAAACAGCGCGAACAAGAGACCCGAGCCTTGCTGCGCGCCAGCGGCAAGGTGGCCGCCGGCTTCATGCTGTCGCTGCTGGTTCTGGGCGTGGTCACCTTCGAGCTGGCGAGCACGCTGGGGTTGGAGTTGAGCTTTCCGTGAGGGGGGTTTGACGTGCAGATGTGAAAAACGGACCTTTGGGTCCGTTTTTTTATGTGGTGGCGGAATCGGAGAAATCTGGCCCCAGATCCTGCCATGCGTACATCGCAAAAAAACAGCGGATTCATCGAGCCTGCAAACCGACTCAGGGCAAAAGGCCCATGTCTGAAATGGGCCGAGACTGTGTGGAAACGCCCGTGATCTTCGTAAAATCTGATCACCCGTACTGAGCGAGGCGGCGCATGAAGAGATTCATCGAAGGCAGGTCTCTATACTGCCGGAGTGCCTGGACGACTACATCGGGCAAGACAATCCAGTCAAGGTTGTAGATGTCTTCGTCGAAGAACTCGACTGGCTTGGAGTCCGGGCGGCAGAAGAAGATAATCCCTGATGGCCGAGGCTCTCCCCAAGAGGAGAAGTACTGAGAAGACAAATAAAATCATTAGACTATTGAAAACCATTCACCAAACGTCGAGAACATAATGTTAAAACGAAAAATTGCTGAAATATTGAGGAAAATTCATCTCCTACAACTAGCAGACAGCGCCCTACTAATCATCGAGCGGCTTCGGAATTATTTTCCAAACCGTAGATTTAGCTTACAGAATCCATATTTCAAAACCCCTCCGGCTCATCTCGCCTACGATGCATACAATCATGTACGTTGGCAAACGTATCATGACATGGGCCGCCGCCATGCTGAATTGATTGCGGACCTAATAAAGAAACACGTCAAAGAACAAAATATAAAAATTTTCGAGTGGGGCTGCGGTCCAGCACGCGTAATAAGGCATCTCACTAAGATTGAAGGATTTCGAAAAATAGATATTTTCGGTGCTGACTACAACAAGGAATCGATAAGGTGGTGCCAAAAAAACATAGATTCTATTAGCTTCATGACGTCACAACTTAAGCCGCCTTTGCCAAATCCGATTAAGGATTTTGATTGCATTTACGCACTATCAGTATTTACCCACCTTTCTGAAAGAATGCATTACGAGTGGATGGATGAATTACTGAAGGCACTTAAGCCTGATGGCATTCTAATTTTCACGACGCAAGGCGATATATTCAAGAACCGACTGCTACTGGCTGATAGGGAGAAGTATGAGATTGGTCAATTAGTAGTCAAGGATCAAATTCAAGAAGGAAAAAAACATTTTTCAGCTTTCCACCCCCCAGATTTCGTGATTAATCATCTATTGAAAGATTGCGTTGTTGTCCAACATATCGAATCGCCGACCTCTTACTCGCTAGAGCAGGATGTCTGGGTAGTCAAAAGGCCGATTGTTGTTTGAGAATGCCCGCGAATTTCAGAGTTCATAGCGCAATCCGGAGAATAAGTCTACAACGACGGCAGATTTCATTTGAGACTTGAGTGCCCTGGATCGCGCACCCGGTACACCGCTCGCTTGATCACCGACAGAGAAACACCAAACCTGGTGCCCAGGCCATTGAGTGTATGCAATCCAGTTTCGTAGCGCCTGACAACCTCCGCCTCATGTTCCGCAGACGAGGCCCGGCGACGGCCCACCTTCGCACCTCGCGCAATCGCGGGCTGCTGGCCCGCTATTGCGCGCTCCCGGATGATGGCCCGCTCCAGTTGGGCCACCGCCCCCAGGATCTGAATCACAAACGCCCCCATGGCCAATGTCGTATCCAGCGGCTCAGTTAGTGAGCCCACCAGTGCGCCGGATTCCCTGATGCGGTCCAGGATGGCCAGCAGATCCTTTAGCGAACGCGCAATGCGATCGATCTTGTAGACCACCAAGACGTCACCCTTGCCCAGGGCATCCAAGGCACTTTTGCAGCTCAGGCCCAGCGCCAACGCTGGACGTCTTCTTTTGATAGATGGCCTCGACCCCTGCGGCATTCAGCGCGTCAATCTGCAGGTGTGTTTCTTGTTCTCGGGTCGATAAAACCCGGATGACCGACGGCAGACCCAATACCACCCACCCTCACCCGGCATCGGACCTCATCAGGCGCGGCGATGACGCAGCGCATTGGCCGAGCAAACACTCAAAAATGGCAAAATCCGACCCATAAAATAGGGAGTAGCACATGCAGTTGGGTTCTTTGGGCTTGCCGATCGCCCTGATGGTGGTGATCGGGCTGGGGGTGCTGATGGCCACCCAAAGGCAAAAATCAGCAGGCCATGCCAAAGCCTCAGCCAAAGCGGAAAGGCCCAAGAAGAAGGCCGCCCTCACCGAACGCGAGCAAGCCATGTATTGGCGCCTGCGCGAGGTGCTGTCTGAGCGCACCCATGTCGTGCTGGCGCAGGTGTCGTTCTCGGCCCTGCTGGCATCCCGACAACAAGCCACACGCAACACCTTCAACCGCAAGACGGCCGACTTTGTGGTGTTCACCAAAGCCTTTGAGGTGGTGGCCGTCATCGAACTGGACGATGCCTCGCATCGCGGGCGCGAAAAAGAAGACGGCGCGCGTGAAAGCCTGCTGACCAATGCCGGCTACCGCGTGATCCGCTTCAAGAACGTGCCCGACCGGGGCGAGCTGATCACAACCCTCTTCCCGGTCGCGGCACCCGTGCCTTTGGCTGCAACCGCCGTTGCGGATTGAGACTGCCACGCCGCACTGCCCAGGGGCGAAAACGCAGCCCCATCTACTGGCAACGGTCATCCACTACGAGGTCAAGTACGTTGACGCCCACACCGGCGATCTGTTGTTCGAGGTCGACCGACCTGCCCGTGCGTGTGCTTGTCACGCCCAGGCCTGACCAGCCCGCCGCCGGGGCACCCTCAGTGGGCTGTACGAGCAAGGCCCAGCGCATGGCAGGTTTGCATCATTTGGGGCTGATCAGGTCAGCCAGGGCGTACCGACGTACCGCGATCGGGCACAGGAGCTGTCGGGGGTGACCGACCAGCAGTTGAAACGGGTGAGGGTTCTTCTGTTGGGGCGCCTGCAGCGATGATCACCGCTTGACCACCGATACCCAAGCTCAAGACATCGTCCACATTAAATGCGGTAATCCACATTTTTTTGTGGATTGTGATCCAATGCAAGGCATGCTGCACCGCTATGCCTTTTCCAATTTCCAGTCGTTCCGTGAGCGGACTGAAGTGTCCTGGGTGCTCGACGGCAAGGTGCCATCGGGTGTCTGGTCTCACCAAGCGCCCCATGGCGAGCGCATCAGCCGGGTCATGGCTGTTGTGGGTGCCAATGCCAGCGGCAAAACCGCTTTGCTCAAACCCATTTTGTTCCTGAAGTGGTTCATCTCCCACTCATTTGCAGACCCGCACCAAGGACTGATGCCGTTCCAACCCCATTTGGCAGCGGCCGACGCGCCTTCCGAATTCGAGCTGGAAGTCGATTTCGAAGGCAAGCTGTGGCGCCATGTCCTGCGGGCAACACCCCAACGGGTCTTGCATGAGGCGCTTTATGTGAAACATGAGCGCATGCGCTATGTCTTTGTCAGAGACTGGAATGACGGCACGCAAAGCTACGACGTCAAGCAGCAAGGCTTTGGTCTTGCCGCATCCGAAGCACGGAAAGTGCGGCCCAACGCCTCATTGATCGCGACGGCGGCCCAGTATGGTGTCGAGTTGGCGCAACGGCTCGGCGCGGGCATGGTGTTCAGCAACCTCCATCAGTTCGGTCGTCAGGTCAATGACCCGGGCCAGCTCGTTCAGGCCGCCACGCATTTCTCGCAGCAGGGCACACAGATGAAGCAAGCCGTCTCCTTGCTCAAGAGCTGGGACCTGGGCTTGAAAGACATCCAGCTTCGGGAAATCGAGACCCTGCAGCCTGATGGCAGCAAGGGCAAGGTGTGGCTGCCTTTTGGTGTCCACGCGTCCAGTCCGGCGATGGATTTCGAATTGCCATTCATGCTTGAATCCAACGGCACCCAGAGTGCCTTGGTCTTGCTGTCGAAGTTGCTGCCAGCGCTGGCCGGCGGTGGCTTGGCCGTCATTGATGAATTCGAGAACGACCTGCACCCTTTGATGCTTGAACCCCTGATGGAGCTTTTTGCGAGCCCCCGCACCAATCCACACGCCGCCCAGTTGCTGTTCACATGCCACGCCGTCGAAGTGCTCAACCTGGTCCATAAATCCCAGGTCATGCTGGTTGAGAAAGACGAGACCAACCAAAGTACAGCCTGGCGCCTGGACAGTGTCAGTGGCGTGCGAAACGACGACAACCTTTACGCCAAGTACATGGCCGGAGCCTACGGCGCGGTGCCCCAGCTATGACAAACAGGTGCCCCTGCGCTCTCTTGCTGCGCGTGGTCACTGCCTCCCAGGGGCTCGCTATTCAACTGGGTACAGCCCGACGATGAAAAAGGCTGCGTCCAAACACGCTGCAGCGCTCACCCTCTTGCTGGTCGGGGAAGGCGATGCCGAGGTGGCCTTTCTGGGCCTTTTGAAGGCGTTGTATGTGCATCGGGGTTCAGGCGTTGCCGTCACCATCAAGAACGCCCATGGAAAAGGGGCGAAAACGTCATCGACGTAGCGCGTCGGCAGTGTCAGAACAAGGGCTTTGACGCGGTAGCCGCCCTGTTCGATACCGACGTGGGCTGGAATGACAGCACGCGTAAAACAGCCCAAAAACATGGCATCTTGCCCTTGCTGTGCCCCCCCTGCCTGGAGGCCTTGCTGCTGGGAATCGCAGGCGCCCCGGTGGAGGGCTTGAACACCGATCAACTGAAAAACCGCTTCAAACACCATTTTGGATGCGATGCATCGGCGCTATCCATGCCCCAGCACTTCAACCAGGCCTTGATTGAACAAAAGGCTCCGGATTTCCCAACACTTGCCAAGCTGGTCCAGCTCCTGAAAACCGGCAAAGCACTCTGAACCGCCATGGCTTCATCATGACTGCGTGTGGATCCGCCCGATACAGGCTGGGTCAAAAGCGATGCATCCCGATGCCTGACAGGGAATTCGCAGCACAAACGAAAAACGGACCCGAAGGTCCGTCTTTGAAAGTTGCTGGCGGAAACGGAGGGATTCGAACCCTCGATGAGGCTCTACACCCCATACTCCCTTAGCAGGGGAGCACCTTCGGCCACTCGGTCACGTTTCCAGCAATTCCGCTATTCTAGCCTAGTTTTTGGCCTGTTTCAGGAAACCGGCTGGTCCAGATCGAATGCCTTGTGCAGGGCGCGCACGGCGAGTTCCATGTACTTTTCGTCGATCACGACCGAGGTCTTGATTTCGGAGGTGGAGATCATCTGGATGTTGATGCCTTCTTCCGACAGGCTGCGGAACATCTTGCTGGCCACGCCCACATGGCTGCGCATGCCGATGCCGACGATACTGACCTTGCAGATCTTGGTGTCGCCCACCACTTCGGCGGCGCCCAGGCTGGGCAGCACCTTGGTGTTCAGCAGTTCGACGGTGCGGGCGTATTCGCCACGGTGCACGGTGAAGCTGAAGTCGGTCTTGCCGTCTTTGCTGAGGTTCTGGATGATCACGTCGACTTCGATGTTGGCATCGGCGACGGCGCCCAGGATGTGGTATGCGATACCGGGCTTGTCGGGCACGCCCAGGACGGAAACCTTGGCTTCGTCACGGTTGAACGCGATGCCGGATACGACGGCTTGTTCCATTTTTTCGTCTTCCTCAAAAGTGATCAACGTGCCGGACTTGGCTTCTTCGTTGATGTCAATGTCCCACGGGGTGAAGCTGGACAGCACGCGCAGCGGCACCTTGTACTTGCCGGCAAATTCGACCGAGCGGATCTGCAGCACCTTGGAGCCCAGCGAGGCCATTTCGAGCATTTCTTCAAAACTCACGGTCTGCAGGCGGCGGGCTTCGGCCACCACGCGCGGGTCGGTGGTGTAGACGCCGTCCACGTCGGTGTAGATCAGGCACTCGGCAGCCTTCATGGCGGCGGCCACGGCCACGGCCGAGGTGTCGCTGCCGCCACGGCCCAGGGTGGTGATGTTGGCCTCTTCGTCCACACCCTGGAAGCCGGTGATGACCACCACCTTGCCAGCGGCCAGGTCGGCACGCACACGGTCGTCATCGATGGATTCGATGCGGGCCTTGGTGAAGGCGCTGTTGGTCTTGATGGGCACCTGCCAGCCAGCGTAGCTGACCGACTCCATGCCCTCTGCCTGCAGTGCGATGGCCAGCAAGGCCGACGAAGCCTGCTCGCCAGTGGCGGCCAGCATGTCGAGCTCGCGGTTGTAGGCGGCCGAAGACTTGGACGGTGCCAGCTCCTTGGCCAGACCCAGCAGGCGGTTGGTTTCGCCGCTCATGGCGCTCGGAACCACCACCATCTGGTGACCTGCGCGAGCCCATTTGGCGACGCGCTTGGCCACGTTGCGGATGCGCTCGGGCGAGCCCATCGACGTGCCGCCGTATTTGTGAACGATCAATGCCATTGGTGTGTCGGGGTACGAAACTCGGAAATCAGCGGCGCAGGTTGCAAAGTCGTTTTGGTGCGCCGCCCGTTTTCGTGCAAAAAGTGGGGACCAAAACCCGCTAATTGTACCAACCGAGCACCGCCCCCCTGCGCTGCACGTAACCAAGTCCTACTTTGAGGCGGATCTGGTGCCCGCGGGTGGTGCAGCTTTGCAGCTGACGCTGCAGCTCTTTCAGCTGCGCGGCGCTGGGCGTGGTGCCGTGCACCGACAGCAACCAGTGGCGCAGCACATTGGCCTGGCGTTCGGGGGCCAGGGCGCGCAGCTCGGCGATCACCGGGGGGATGCCCACCTGCTGCAGGTCGTCGCAGGCCAGGCCGTGCAACAGGGTCTGGGCCTGCGCGGCATGGGCCGCGCTGCGGGCCAGGGTGTCGCGAAAGGCCGGAAACACGGCCTCCAGGGCCGGCAGCAGTTCGTGCCGGATGCGGTTGCGGGTGTAACGCAGATCGGTGTTGCTGGGGTCGTCGACCCAGCCTTCGCCCTGGGCCTGCAGCCAGTCGCGCAAGGCCTGGCCGGGCACGCCCAGCAGGGGCCGAGCAAAGTCGATGCCACCGCGCTGCCAGTGGGCCGGCATGGCGGCCAGGCCGGGCAGGCCGGCGCCGCGCGACAGCGCCAGCAACAGGGTCTCGACCTGGTCATCGGCGTGCTGGGCCAGGGCCACGGTGCGCACGCCGGCCTCGCGCCACTCGTTCAGCAGCACCTCGTCAAACACCTGGTAGCGGCCACGGCGGGCCGCGTCTTCAGGGCTTTGGCCGGGGGCATGGCGGGCGTCGATGTGGCGCACCACCAAGGGCAGCTGCCAGCGCGCGCAGGTGGCGCGGCAGTGGGCCTCGAAGGCGTCGCCCGCGGCCTGCAGGCCGTGGTGGATGTGCAGGGCATGCACCTGGCCCGGCCAGCGGCGCGCGCAGGCCAGCAGCAAGGCGCTGGAGTCGGCGCCGCCGCTGTAGGCCACGCCCAAGGGCAGGAGGGGTTGGAAAGACGCCAGGGCGGCGTCGAACGAGGTGCTCATGAAAGGGGCGTGGGGGTGGTCACGCGGCGGTCCTCAGGGGCACCTGCGGTGCCGGGCCAGCGGGCCCGGCCTGCCTCAGCGGCTGTCGGCCTTGGTGTCGGTGTAGCGGCCGTAGCTTTGCAGGCGGTCGTAGCGGCGGTCGACCAACTCTTTGGTCTTGAGGTCGGCCACCTGGCGCCAGGCATCGTTGAGGGCGCGCTTCAGGAAGGCGGCCATCTGCTTGGGGTCGCGGTGGGCGCCGCCCACGGGTTCGTTGACGATCTTGTCGACCAGGCCGAGGGCCTTCAAGCGGTGCGCGGTGATGCCCAGGGCATCGGCCGCATCCTGGGCGCGGTCGCTGGTCTTCCAGAGGATGGAGGCGCAGCCCTCGGGGCTGATCACCGAGTACACCGAGTACTGCAGCATCAGCACCTGGTCGGCCACCGAGATGGCCAGGGCGCCGCCCGAGCCACCTTCACCAATGATGGTGGTGATGATGGGCACTTCGAGCTGGGCCATCTCGAAGATGTTGCGGCCGATGGCTTCGGACTGGCCGCGCTCTTCAGCGTCGATGCCGGGGTAGGCGCCCGGGGTGTCGACAAAGGTGAACACCGGCAGCTTGAACTTCTCGGCCGTCTTCATCAGGCGCAGGGCCTTGCGGTAGCCCTCGGGCTTGCTCATGCCGAAGTTGCGCAGGGCGCGCTCCTTGGTGTCGCGGCCCTTTTGCTGGCCCAGCACCATGCAGGCATGGCCATTGAAGCGGGCCAGGCCGCCGACGATGCTCAGGTCGTCCGAAAAGTGGCGGTCGCCATGCAGCTCGATGAAGTCGGTGAACAGCTCGCGCACGTAATCGAGCGTGTAGGGGCGCTCGGGGTGGCGGGCGATCTTGGTGATCTGCCAGGGCGACAGGTCGCTGTAGATGTCTTTGGTGAGCTGCTGGCTCTTTTTGCTGAGCTGGTCGATCTCTTCGGAGATGTCGACTGCAGACTCGTTTTGCACGTAGCGCAGTTCTTCGATTTTGGTTTCGAGTTCGGCAATCGGCTGCTCGAAATCAAGAAAGGTTTTTTTCGCCAACGTCATTCTCCTGTTGTTTCCACCGGCCGACCCCTTCGGTCTGGCCGGCATGGCGCACCGCCCGCGGGCAGCACGCAAGACCCGTGCACGATGCCGTCAAACGGCGACCGGCAGGGGATCCAGCGAGCGCCAAATATACCAAGTCGCCACGCTGCGGTAAGGCTCCCAGGCGGCAGCCACCTCACGGGCATCGCTGCGGCTCACAGGATCGCCCGAAAAATAGTTGTCGCTGATGCCCTTGATCAAACCCACGTCATCCAGCGGCAGCACATTGGGCCGCATGAGGTGAAAGATCAAGAACATCTCGGCGGTCCAGCGGCCGATGCCGCGAATGGCCACCAGCTCGGCAATGATGGATTCGTCGTCCATCGACTCCCAGGACTTCACGTGCACCGAGCCGGTGTCGAAATTGAGCGCCAGATCGACCAGGTACTCCACCTTGCGCGCGCTCAGGCCGGCCGCGCGCATGTCGTCCACCTTGAGCTTGAGCACGCTGGCCGGGGTCATGCTTTGCGACAGGGCCGAAAACTTGCGCCACACCGACTGGGCCGATTTGACCGAGATCTGCTGCCCCACCACCGAGCGGGCCAGGGTGGTGAAGGCATCGCCCCGGATCTGCAGGCAGGCATTGCCGAACTGCGGGATCAGGCGCTTCATGACCCGGTCTTTCTTGACCAGGTGCTTGCAGGCGTCCTGCCAGTAGGCCGGCGTGAGCACCTTGTCCGCACGGCTCTCATCGGGGCCTGAGGCCGGTGAATCGAGTGTCACCGCCTCAAAAGCCGCGGGCTGCTTGCTGACCGCCATCATGCGTCAGCCCCCACCACACTGCGACACGGCGCCCCTTGGGCGCAGAGCTGACAAGCGCTCACTGGGCCGCCTCCCAGGTGGTCCCGGCGGCGGAATCCTTGAGCACGATGCCCTGCGCCAGCAGCTCCTGGCGGATGCGATCGGCCTCGGCAAAATTCTTCGCCTTCTTGGCCTCGGCGCGTTGCGCGATCAGCACCTGGATGGCGGCTTCGTCGAGGCTGGAGCCGGCCTGCAAAAAGGCCTTGGGGTCGCCTTGCAGCAGGCCCAGGCAGGCGCCCAGGGCCTTGAGCTGCGCGGCCAGCTCGGGCGAGCGGGTCTTGTTCACCTCGGTGGCCAGATCGAACAGCAGGGCCACCGCCTCGGGGGTGCCGAAGTCTTCGTCCATCACGGCCTTGAAACGAGCTGCATGGGGGGTCGACCAGTCGATGTCGGCCAGGCCTTCACCCGGCGCGACCGCATCGAGGGCGGTGTACAGGCGGCGCAGCGCGTTGCGGGCATCCTGCAGGTGGGCGTCGCTGTAGTTCAGGGGGCTGCGGTAGTGGGCGCGCACCACAAAGAAGCGGATGGTCTCGGCATCGAACACCTTGAGCACGTCACGGATGGTGAAGAAGTTGCCCAGGCTCTTGGACATTTTTTCGTTGTCCACGTTGATGAAGCCGTTGTGCATCCAGGTGCGGGCGAAGGTCTGGCCGGTGGCGCCTTCGCTCTGGGCGATCTCGGTCTCGTGGTGCGGAAACTGCAGATCCGCCCCGCCGCCGTGGATGTCCAGGGTCTCGCCCAGCAAGGAGCAGGCCATGGCCGAGCACTCGATGTGCCAGCCGGGGCGGCCCGGGCCGAATTCGCTGTCCCACTTGGCGTCGGCCGGCTCGGTGGGCTTGGCGCTTTTCCACAGCACCGGGTCGAGCGGATCATCCTTGCCGTCATTGACGGCCACGCGCTCGCCCGAGCGGAGTTCATCCAGCGACTTGCCGCTCAACCGCCCGTAGTGCGGGAACTTGCGCACGGCGTAGTTCACATCGCCGCTGGCGGCGCGGTAGGCCAGGCCCTTTTGCTCCAGGGTGCTGATCATGCTCAGCATCTGGGGCACGTAGTCGGTGGCGCGGGGCTCGTGGGTGGGGCGTTGCACGCCCAGGGCGTCGGCGTCCTGGTGCAGGGCGTCGACCATGCGGTCGGTCAGCGAACGGATCGACTCGCCGTTTTCAACGGCGCGCCGGATGATCTTGTCGTCGATGTCCGTGATATTTCGCACATAAGTGACCGAAAAACCCGAGGCCCGCAACCAACGCTGCACCACGTCAAAAGCCACCATCGAACGCGCATGGCCCAGATGACACAGGTCGTACACGGTCATGCCGCACACGTACATGCGCACATGGCCGGGCTCAAGAGGGGAAAACGCTTGCAGATCACGCGTCAGCGTGTTGTAGATGCGCAGGCTCATGGATAAATTGGGCAGACAGCGACTCCGCAGCCTGGTGGCGGCCGGAAATCATCGAAAAAATCGGGAGGATGGGAGTGTTGCAGCGCCACGGCGTACGGTGCAAAGCACCTCAACCCCTCGGCTACAATCCGCCCCAGTATAAGCGCCCCCGTTGGCGCTTGCCATCGCGCAAACCCCACGAGGCTCCATGACCCAAGCTCGCTGCACTGTTCCCGCCCGCCTTCGCATGTTGGCACTGGCCGCCCTGATGGGGGCCTCGTTCGGAGTCCACGCCGACGACTACGGCGATGTGACCCAGCTGCTTCGACAGGGCAAGACCAGCGAGGCCCTGAGCAAGGCCGACCAGTACCTGGCCGGCAAGCCCAAAGACCCCCAGATGCGCTTCATCAAGGGCGTGATCCAGTCCGAGGCCGGCAAGCCGAACGACGCGATCGCCACCTTTGTGGCCCTCACCCAGGAGTACCCCGAGCTGCCTGAGCCGTACAACAACCTGGCCGTGCTTTACGCCAGCCAGAACCAGTACGACAAGGCCCGCACGGCGCTCGAGATGGCCATCCGGACCAACCCCAGCTACGCCACCGCCCACGAGAACCTGGGTGACGTCTATGCCAAGCTGGCCAGCCAGGCCTACAGCAAGGCCTTGCAGTTGGACAACACCAACCCGGCCATCCAGCCCAAGCTGGCCCTGATCCGCGACCTCTTCACCACCAACGGCAAGGCAGGCGCTGCAAGCAAGCCTACCGCTGCACCAACGCCCGCGCCGGCCCCTGCACCAGCCCCCGTTGCTGCCGCGCCAAAGGCAGCTCCGGCACCCTCGCCCGCACCGGCGCCCAGCCCGGCCCCCGCGCCAGCGCCCGCCCCGGTGGCAGCACCGGCCACCGCTGCGGCACCGGCCGCAGCCCCGGCACCCGCCCCTGCGCCCGCCGCCGCAGCCGGCCCTGAAAAAGACGTGGAAGCCGCCGTGCGCCACTGGGCCACCGTGTGGTCGGCCCGCGATGTGTCGGGCTACCTGGCCGCCTACGGCAAGGAATTCGACCCCCCTGGCAAGATGAACCGCAAGGCCTGGGAAGAAGAGCGCCGCTCGCGCATCCTGGGCAAGGCGCGCATTGCGGTCAAACTGCATGACCTGGCCATCAACGTCAACGGCAGCAAGGCCACGGCCCGTTTCCGCCAGGACTACAGCGCCGACACGCTCAATGTCTCCAGCCGCAAGACGCTGGACCTGGTCAAGGCCGGCGACCGCTGGCTGATCGTTCGCGAGTCCACCGGCGGCTGATCGTCCCGGGCAGGCCCGCCAACCTGAACGCTGCCCAGCGCGGGCGGCGTGTACCGGGTTTGGCGGCCTTGCCACGTTTGCGACCATGATTCGATTCGCCCCTGTCTCCCTTTTTCTGCAGCGCTTCGGCGCTGCGGGTTTGTTGCTGGCCGTCGGCATGTTGGCCGGTACCGCCGCGCATGCCGCCAAGCGCCAGGCCCACCCTGCGCCGGCCCCAGCAGCTCCGGTGTTGCGCGACGGTCAGGCCGAGGCCCGGCTGATCGAGATCTACCGCCTGATCGGTGCGGCCCGCACCCGCGACGCACTGCGCCTGGCCGAGGGCCTGGTGCGTGACCACCCTGGCTTTCAGCTGGCGCAGCTGGTCTATGGCGACCTGCTGGCGGCCCAGACCCGGCCGCTGCGCACCGCCGGCGATGTGCCCGATACCGTGGCCCGCGCCGCGGCGGCCCAGCTCAAGGATCTGCGCGACGAAGCCGCGCTGCGGCTGAAGGCCCTCAGCGAGCGCCCGCCGGCGCAGACCGTGCCCGACCAGTTCGTGGCCCTGACCAGCCGGCACCGCCATGCGATCGCAGTGGACACCTCGCGCGCCCGGCTGTACCTGTTCGAGAACAACGGCAGCGGCCCGCGCCTGGTGGCCGACTACTACATCTCGGTGGGCAAGCTGGGGGTCGACAAAGGCAGCGAAGGCGATCAGCGCACCCCCCTGGGCGTCTACTTCATCACCAGCAACCTCGACCCGCGCACCCTGAAAGACTTCTACGGTGCCGGCGCCCTGCCCATCAACTACCCCAACCCCTACGACGCGCGCCGCGGCAAGACCGGCAGCGGCATCTGGCTGCATGGCACGCCCTCCACCCAGTTTGCCCGCCCGCCGCAATCGACTGACGGCTGCGTGGTGATGGCCAACCCCGATCTGGAGCGCCTGCTGTCCACGGTCGAGGTGCGCAGCACCCCGGTGGTGATCGCCACCTCGCTGAACTGGGTGCCCCAGGCCCAGGCGCGCCAGGCCGGGCGCAGCTTTGAAGACGCCTTCAACGCCTGGCGGGCCGCCAAGAACGCCGGCGATGTACCGCGTCTGCTGGGCTACTACACCCCCGACTTCAACAGCTACGGCAAAAGCCTGAACGACTGGACCCCGTCGCTGCAGCAAGAGATCAGCAAAGCGGGTGGCCGGGGCTTCGAAGTCAAGGACCTGTCCATGCTGCGCTGGACAGACAGCACCGAAACCATGGTGGTAACCTTCGGCGAACTTGTTGCCGGCACCAACCGCGGCAGTACCAAGCGCCAGTACTGGATGCGCCAGGGGCAGCAATGGAAAATCTTTTTTGAAGGAGTCATCGGATGATGAATGTGAGCTCAATCCTGAGCAGCCGTCGCGCGCTGCTGGCCGTCACGGCCGCCGGCCTGATGGGCCTGGGCAGCATGGCCACGGCCCAGACCGCCCCCCAGGTCAAGCTGAGCACCAGCCAGGGCGACATCGTGCTGGAGCTGTACCCCGCCAAGGCCCCCAAGACGGTCGAGAACTTTCTGCAATACGTGAAAGACAAGCACTATGACGGCACGGTGTTCCACCGCGTCATGGACGGCTTCATGATCCAGGGCGGCGGCTTCACCGCCGACATGACCCAGAAGCCCACCCGGGCCCCGGTCGCCCTCGAAACCTCGGGTGGCCTGACCAACGACCGTGGCACCATCGCCATGGCGCGCACGGCCAACCCGAACTCGGCCACCGCCCAGTTCTTCATCAACGTGGTCGACAACCGCATGCTGAATGCGCCCAACCCCGATGGCTACGGCTACGCGGTGTTTGGCAAGGTGGTCAGCGGCATGGACGTGGTCGACAAGATCAAGCTCGTGCCCACCACCAACAAGGGCCCGCACCAGAACGTGCCGGCCACCCCGGTGACCATCAACTCGGTCACCCAGATCAAGTAAACCCGCCCACAGGCAAGCACTGAGGAAATACCCATGAGCAACCCCCAAGTCGAACTGCACATCCTGGACTACGGCGTCATCACGCTCGAACTGGATGCCGAAAAAGCCCCCAAGTCGGTGGAGAACTTCCTGAGCTACGTGAAGAAGGGCCACTACGACAAGACCATCTTCCACCGCGTGATCCCGGGCTTCATGGTCCAGGGCGGCGGCTTTGCCCCCGGCATGGAGCAAAAGCCCACCGACGCTCCGATCGACAACGAAGCCAACAACGGCCTGAAGAACAACAACTACACCGTGGCCATGGCGCGCACCAACGCCCCCCACTCGGCCACGGCCCAGTTCTTCATCAACGTGGCTGACAACAGCTTCCTGAACCACACCGCCCCCACCGCCTCGGGCTGGGGCTACGCCGTGTTCGGCAAGGTCGTGTCGGGCAACGACGTGGTCGACAAGATCAAGGCCGTCAAGACCGGCCGCAAGGGCTTCCATGACGACGTGCCGAAGGAAGACGTGGTGATCGAGAAGGCTGTGGCGCTGTAAGCGTCGCTGGCACTCACGACCATGCCCCCGACCGTGCCCCGGATCGCCGAGCTTGACGCTGCGGCGGCCTGGCGCACGGTCGATTTCATTTCTGACCTGCATCTGCACGAGGCCGAGCCCGCCACCTTCGAGGCCTGGCGCCAGCACCTGCTGCACACCCCGGCCGATGCGGTGTTTCTGCTGGGCGACATCTTCGAGGTCTGGGTGGGTGACGACGCGGTGCAGCCCGGCAGCTTCGAGGCCGCCTGCCAGCAGGTGCTGCAGCAGGCCAGCCAGCGCCGCGCCCTGTTCTTCATGGCCGGCAACCGCGACTTTCTGCTGGGCCCCCGCTTTGCGCAGGCCTGCGGCATGACCCTGCTGGCCGACCCTTGCGTGCTGGTGTTCGCGGGCCAACGCTGGCTGCTCAGCCATGGCGACGCCCTGTGCCTGGACGACCACGACTACATGCGGTTTCGGGCCGAGGTGCGCAGCCCCGCCTGGCAGCAGGCCTTTCTGGCCCGGCCCCTGGCCGAACGCCTGGCATTGGCGCGCCAGTTGCGTGCCCAGAGCGAAGCCCGCAAGCGCAGTGGCGAACCCTATGCCGACCTCGACCCGGCCGCCACCCTGGCCTGGCTGCAGGCTGGCAACGCCCCCTGCCTGATCCATGGCCACACCCACCGCCCGGCCCGGCACCTGCTGGGCCCCGGCCTGAGCCGCGAAGTGCTCAGCGACTGGGATCTGCACGCCCCTCAGCCCCGCGCCGAGGTGCTGCGCCTGGAGGCCAGCGGCCTGCATCGCGTGCCGCCCGCCCACCCGTGAACACCCCCCAGCCCCGCCCGGCCAGCCTGTGGGAGCGCCTGCGCACCTGGCTGGGCAGGGCCAGCAGCGCTCAACCGCGGCCCATTGCAGAGGCGCTGTGGCAGGCCACCCTCGCCACCCTGCCCTTTCTGGCCGTCCTGCCCCCCGACGAACAGGCCGGGCTGCGCCGGCTGTGCGGGCATTTTCTGGCGCGCAAGGAATTCCATGGCGCCCATGGCCTGCAGGTGACCGACGCCATGGCCCTGGCCGTGGCCGCCCAGGCCTGCCTGCCCCTGCTGCACCTGGGCCCCGGCGCGGATGCGCCTGGCGACCCGCGCGCGCTGGCCTGGTACGACGACTTTGTGGGCATCGTGCTGCACCCGGGCCTGGCCCTGGCCCGGCGCGACTTCACCGACGACGACGGCATCGTCCACCAATGGCAGGAAGAACTGGCCGGCGAGGCCATGCCGGGCGGGCCGGTGATGCTGTCCTGGCCCGACGTGGCCGCGGCGGGCGAGTCAGCGGCCCAGGGCTACAACGTGGTGATCCATGAATTCATCCACAAGATGGACTTGCGCGACGGCGCGGCCGATGCCTGCCCGCCCCTGCCACCGGACTTTCTGGGCCAGCAGGGCGCGCGTGCGGCACGCCAGGCCTGGCTGGGCGTGCTGACCCCTGCCTGGGAGGATTTTTGCGAACAGGTGATCCGCGCCGAGCGCTTCGGCCAGGCCGAGCCCTGGCTGGACGCCTACGGGGCCCAGTCACTGGATGAGTTTCTGGCCGTGGCCTGCGAGGCCTATTTTGTGAACCGGGCAACGTTCGGGCAGCACTTTCCCACCCTGCTCACCCTGTTCGACGCCTTCTTCAGACCAGCGCGCTGAGCCAAGCCGACAGCTCGTCCAGCTCCTGCCGGCCCAAGGTGTGGCCGCCCGGGAAGCCCGCGCTGTGCACCTGCAGCGGCAAGGTGGCAGCGTGGGCCACGATGCGCTCGCTGTGCGAGGCCGGCAGCACGGCATCTTCGGTGCCATGGCTGACCCACAGGCTGCGGCCCTGCAGGGCCTCGGCCGGGGCCTGTTCGGGCAGCACCTCGGGCAACAGGCGGCTGTGCAGCGACAGGGCCGCACGCAGGCTCTGGGGCCGGGTCAGCAGCAGGCTCAGGCCCATGATGCCGCCCTGGCTGAAGCCCCCCACCACCACCCGCGAGGCAGGCACGCCCAACTGGGTCGCGGCCCGGCTGACGGCCTGCTCGACCAGGGCCCGGCTGTGCCGCTCCTGGGCAGCGTTGATCACGCGCGAGCCATCGGCCGCCACCCCGAACTGAAACCAGGCCCAGGCGTTCGGGCCCATGGGGTGCGGCGCCCGCAGGCTCAGCAGGTGGTAGCGTGCCGGCACCCAGGGGGCGATGCCCATCAGGTCTTGCTCGTTGCTGCCCACACCGTGCATCAACACCAGTAGCCAGGGCTCGGTCGTGCCTGGCTCGGCGGGGCGAAATTGAGCCTGCAGGCCCAGGTCATGGGGCGGGGTGACTGACGGGTTGAAGGTCGTGGCGTTCAAGGCGGTGTTCTCAGGCATGTTGGGGTTCTTCCAGGGTCAGGGCGTCCATGGCGAGCATGCTGTGCATGACCTCGCGGCTCACATAGTGGGGCCGGCTGGCTGCGGCGCCCCCCGCGCCCAGGGCAAAGAACAGCGGCAGAAAGTGGTCTTCGGTGGGGTGCGCCCGCTGCGCATGCGGGGCCTGACGCCGGTAGTCCAGCAAGGCCGGCAGATCGCCGCGCTCAAGAGCAGCCTCCACCCAGCGCGAGAAGGCGCCCACATAAGGCGCGGGCTCGCGCTCGCCACCAAAAAACTCGCTCAGATTGTGCGTCATGCTGCCCGAGCCCAGCAGCAGCACGCCCTGGTCGCGCAGCGGCGCCAGCGCCTGCCCCAGGGCCAACACCTCGGCGGGCCCGGCCGTGGCCGGCAGCGACAACTGCACCACCGGCACATCGGCCTGCGGAAACAGGTGCATCAAGGGCACCCAGGCGCCGTGGTCGTAGGGGCGCTGTGCATCGGCCTGGGCCGGCAGGCAGGCGGCCTGCAGCAGCTGCAGCACCTCATCTGCCAGGGCCGGGTCACCAGGCGCGGGGTACTGCAGGGCATACAGCGGGCGCGGGAAGCCCCCGAAGTCATGCCAGGTGGCGGGCTGGCCGCCCGTCATCACGCGCAGCCCTTGCGACATCCAGTGGGGCGACAGCACGACCACCCCACGCAGGGGCTGGTGGCTGCGCAATTCAGCGCCCAGCCGGCTCAAAGCCGGGCCGGTGTCACCCGGCTCCAGGGCAAACAAGGGGGCGCCGTGGGAGACAAACAGGGCCGGCAAACGTGCATGAGCGGTAGTGCTGGATTGGTGGTCGGTATTGGCAAGTTGGGTGATCATGGTGTTAACGCTCCGGGAACTACTGTAGGCGTCGACCCATCACAGACAAATCAGCAGCCCGGCAATTGATTGTTGCGCCGGCATTGACAATCCTTACCCTTCGCACCCACAAGCCCACCATGGACCAACTCCGTCAGATCGAAGCCTTCACCGCCGTCGTGCAACATGGCAGTTTCGTCAAAGCCGCCGACCGGCTGGAACTGTCCAAGGCCGTGGTCTCGCGCCTGGTGCTGGAGCTGGAGGCCCGCCTGGGCACGCGGCTGCTCAACCGCACCACCCGCAGGCTGTCGCTCACCGATTCGGGGGCGGCCTACCACGAGCGCTGCAAGCAGATCCTGGACGACCTGGCCGAGGCCAATGCCGAGGCCAGCGCCACCGCAGCCCGCCCCACGGGCAAGCTGCGCATCAACGCCCCCTTGAGCTTCGGCAACCTGCACCTGGCGCCACTGTGGGGCGAGTTTCTCAAGCTGTACCCCGAGGTCGAATTGGACATCACCCTGAGCGACCGCGTGGTCGACCTGGTGGAAGAAGGCTTTGACCTGGGGGTGCGCATCGGCCGGCTGCAGGCCACCTCGCTGGTGGCCAGGCGCCTGGCCAGCGACCGCATGGTGCTGTGCGCCTCGCCCGCCTACCTGGCCCGCCACAGCCCGATCCAGACGCTGCAAGACCTCAGCGAGCACAGCGTGATCGCCTATTCGTATTCCTCGCTGGGCGCCACCTGGACCTTTGACGACGCCGACGGCAAGCCCGAATCGGTCACCGTGCGGCCCCGCCTGTGGGCCAACAGTGGCGACACCTGCCGCGCCGCGGCGCTGGCCGACCAGGGCGTGATCATGCAACCCGCCTTCCTGGTGGGTGAAGACGTGCGCCAGGGTCATCTGGTCGAGTTGTTGCCCCAGTACCACCGCCCGCTGCTGGACATCCACGCCCTTTACCCCAGCCGCAAGCACCTGTCAGGCAAGGTGCGCGCCATGGTCGACTTTCTGGCTCAGGCCTTCATGCAGCCCGGCTGGGCCTGACAAACGCAGAGGAACCCGAAAACGGTCAGCCCAGGGCGCTCATCAAGGCCGCATGGAAGGCCTCGGGGCGCTCGAACTGCACCCAGTGGCCGGCCTCGGGGATCAGGGTCATGCCCCGGAAGTCCCGGGCGCTGGCGGCAAAGGCGGCTTCCAGCTGGTGGATCCAGCTCTTGTAAAGGGCATCGTGGGCGCCATAGATGGCGTGCACCGGGCAGCTCAAGGCCGGCAGTGAGCGCGCCAGGATGTCGGTGTGCGCCAGGCGCCGGCGCGGCAGGCGGTCGCGCATCACATTGGCCACATGCAGTTGCAGGGCCAGCCCCTCCAGCCCGTCGATCAGGGCCGTGTCGTGCAGCATCAGCGCGGCCAGGTTGTAGCGGTGAATGTCGGCCTGGGCGGCCGCATCGGGCAGGTGGCGCCAGGCCTTGAGTTCAAACTGACGCTGCGGCACCACGCCCATGGCGGGCGCCCCCACCAGCACCAGGCGCGAGGCCGCATCGGGGTGGGCCGCCAGCAGCAGGCCGGCCGTCATACCGCCAAACGAAAACCCGATCAGCTCGCAGACCCGGTCGCCCAGCAGGCTGCGCAGGCCCTGGTACAGGGGCTCGACCATGCCGTCGGCGTCACCCCCCAAGGGCGACACGGCCGAGTCGCCGAAACCCGGCAGGTCAGGCACCCACAACTCGCGCCCGGCCAGCAACAAGGGCTCGATGTTGCGCACAAAGTGGGTCCAGCTGCCGCTGCCGCCGTGAAACAGCACCAGGGGCGCCACGCCCTCGCGGGCCTGCCCCCAGACATGCCAGACCAGATCGCCCTGTCCGCAGGGTGTGACGCAGCGGCGCGCCTGGGCCCCCAGGCGCTGCACCAACGCGGGCAAAGGCGGGGCGGGTTGGGAGGCAGTGGAGAACAGTTGATCCATCATCGGGGGCTCGCAAAAACAGGTGCAGGGACCGCCACACACGGCGCCCCCGTCGGATCACCTATTTTGCCGGGCTTTGCCCCTCGGTCGGTCTCAACCCTGGCAAGCCCCCGAACGGCCCTGGCTCAACGCCAGCCGTGGTGATGGTGGAAGTGCCCCCAGCCGCCGCCATACACCACGGGCGGCATGTAGACCGGTGCCGGACGGTAGTAATTGCTGCTGTAGTAGACCGGGGCCGGGGCGTAGGTCACAGGGGGCGGGGCATAGGCCACGGGCGGGGGGGCGTACACCACCGGCGGCGCGGCATAAGCCACCGGTGCGGCATAGACCGGCTGGGCCCCCACATACATCGCCCCACCATTGGAGACCCCGACACTCACGCCGGGAACCCCCACGCCCACCGCCCAGTTGACACCGTGGGCCTGGGCCGGTGTGGCCATCGCCAGGAAAGCCAGGGCAGCCAGGCTGCAGCCCCCAGCCAGAACGCGCGCGCAGCGGCTGAAGTGGCGCGTCAGCGAGCGGGCATCCGGGCGGACATTGAGGTTTGTCATGGCAGTCTCTCCTTCAGATCAAACAGCGATTCGGGGCGACCAAAGGCAGCCCTGGAACCACAACGCGGCATGTTGCCGCCTGGTTGTCTGCCTGCCTGCCTTTATTTGTTTCCAGGCGTTAACCAAGGCCTGTGGGCGCGCCCGCCTAAAATGGACGAATGAGTTCGAACACCCCCACCACCGATTCCCAAGAGTCCGCCAAGCCCAGCAATTTCCTGCGCCAGATCATCGAACAGGATCTGGCCCAAAAAACCTATGCCCAGCGTCATTGGGGCGGCACGCCGGGTGACGGGGCGCACCATGCCGCCGGCCCGCTGGATCCGGCACCGGTGCGGCTGCGCTTCCCGCCCGAGCCCAACGGCTACCTGCACGTGGGCCACGCCAAGAGCATCTGCCTGAATTTCGGCCTGGCACGCGACTACGGCGGCGTGTGTCACATGCGCTTTGACGACACCAACCCCGAGAAGGAAGACCAGGAGTACGTCGACTCCATCCTGGACGCCGTGCAATGGCTGGGCTTCAACTGGAACAGCAGCGCCGACGGCCAGACCACCTCGCACCTGTACCAGGCCAGTGATTACTTCGGCTTCATGTACCGCGCCGCCGAAGCGCTGATCGAAGCGGGCCACGCCTATGTGGACGAGCAAAGCGCCGAAGACATGCGCGCCAACCGCGGCGACTTCAGCAAGCCCGGTGTGGACAGCCCCTTCCGCAGCCGGACCCCGGCCGAGAACCTGGCGCGCTTTCGTGACATGCGGGACGGCAAGCTGCCCGACGGCGCCGCCGTTCTGCGCGCCAAGATCAGCATGGCCTCGCCCAACATCAACCTGCGCGACCCGGCCATCTACCGCATCAAGCACGCCGAACACCACAACACCGGCAACACCTGGTGCATCTACCCGATGTACACCTTTGCGCACCCGATCGAGGACGCACTGGAAAACATCACCCACAGCATCTGCACACTCGAGTTCGAAGACCAGCGCCCCTTCTACGACTGGTTGATGGAGCGCCTGATCGAAAGCGGCCTGCTCAGCTCGCCGCCGCCGCGCCAGTACGAGTTCTCGCGCCTGAACCTGACCTATGTGATCACCAGCAAGCGCAAGCTGGCCCAGTTGGTGAACGAGCACCACGTCAGCGGCTGGGACGACCCGCGCATGCCCACCATCGTGGGCCTGCGCCGCCGCGGCTACACGCCTGAGGCCATCCAGCTGTTCTGCGAACGCATCGGCGTGACCAAGGACTACAGCTGGATCGACTACAGCACGCTCGAAGGCGCGCTGCGCGACGATCTGGACCACAAGGCCGCCCGCGCCATGGCCGTACTCGACCCGGTGAAGTTGGTCATCACCAACTGGGACGCCCTGATGGGCGCCGGCACGCTGGACGCCTGCAGTGCCCCGATCCATCCGCACCACCCCGAGCTGGGCCGGCGCGAATTCAAGTTCGGCCGCGAACTCTGGATCGAGCGTGGCGACTACGAAGACACCCCGCCCAAGGGCTACCACCGCCTGTACCCGGGCAACAAGGTGCGCCTGAAGTACGGCCATGTGATCGAGTGCAAGGGCGCGCTGCGCGACGCCGAAGGCCGCATCACCGAGGTGCAGGCCGAGCTGGTGCCCGACACCAAGAGCGGCACACCCGGCGCCGACGCGATCAAGGTCAAGGGCGTGATCACCTGGGTGGGGGCTGCCGATGGCGTGGCCGCTGAAATCCGCCTGTACGACCGCCTGTTCAGCGAGGCTCAACCCGATGCCGGTGGCAAGGACTTCCTGGCCAGCCTCAACCCCAACAGCCTGAGCGTGGTGCAAGGCTTTGTCGAGCCCGCGCTGGCCACCAGCGCCGCCGGCACGCAGTTCCAGTTCGAGCGCCATGGCTACTTTGTGGCCGACCGCGTGGACCACCGGGCCGGCAAGCCGGTGTTCAACCGCGCCGTGGGCCTGAAAGACAGCTGGGGCAAGTAAGAAGGCGGCGGCCTGTGCGTTTTTCCCGACACTCTTGAGTCAGGTCAATGGACAGGCCCGCCTTTGCCCCGGATGATCCGGTTTGTAAATTTTTGTTACCAACCTGATCATGATCTCCACTTTCAAATCCCTCGCCCTGTCTGCTCTGTTGTTTGCTGGCGCCACCGCCTCGGTGACGGCCTACGCGGGCGCCGCCGACTTCTCGCTGGTCAACCGCACCGGCTACTCGATCTCCGAGGTCTACATCTCGGCCGCCAACAAGGACGCCTGGGGCAAGGACCGCATGGGCGACGGCACGCTGGACAACGGCAAGGCCAAGCTGTTCCGCTTCTCGGACGCCGCCAACTGCGTGCAGGACATCAAGGTCGTGTTCGAGGACGACAGCTCTGAAGTGGTGTGGGAAGACATCGACCTGTGCGAAGTGCACAAGATCACCCCGCGCTACAACCGCAAGACCCGCGTGGTCTCGGCCGAAACCGAATAAGCCGGATTTCGCAGGCGGGGCTAAAACAGCCCCGCTGCGATGTTGATCATCATCGCCAGCACGGTGGTGTTGAACAGGAACGACAAAATACAGTGCACCGTGCCGATGCGGCGCATGGCGCGAGAGCTGAAGCTCACATCCGCCGTCTGCCCAGACGTACCGATGACCGCTGCGAAATAGAAAAAATCGCTGTAGGCCGGGGTTTCATCGCCCGGAAACAGCAGCCCCGGCGGATCGCCCCGCCCCTGGGCCGCATGGAACTGGTGCGCGTAATGCAGCGCAAACATGGTCTGGGTGAACAGCCAGGTGCTCAGAATCGTCAGCACCGACAGGCCGATGTGCCAGGCGCGGTTTGCCCCCTCCAGCCCCTTGGCCACCGAAAGCTCGGCCACGATCGACAACAGACACACCACCGCCGACAGCACCACCAGCGCCAGAATGGTCATCTCGCCTTCGTCCTGGCGCAGGGCCCGATGGCGAATCTGCTCTGGCTCGGCCCCGCGCATCATGTGCAAGGCCAGCAGCAGGTACAGGATGGCCCCCGCATTCCAGCCGATCACGCAGGCCGTCAGGGTGCGCATGGGCATGGACAAGGCCAGTGTCGAAGCCACCAGCAGGCCCAGCCCGATCGAACCGAACAACCTGGGGCGCACCCGCACCATGAGAAACAGCCGAGTCAGCAGGCGACGGCGCGACGGGACAGGCGGTGACAGGTTCATGGCGGGATCGAAAACGCTGAAAAAGACGGGCAAGGCGGGCCAGACTCGGGGCCCCGCATGCCTGATCATGCCCCAATCGCCGCGGCCAGCCCTGGGCTGATCTTGCTCAAACAAGGGCCCATCGGCAGCCCCACGGTGCGAACGCCCTTTCGCCATGCCTTACCATGCAGCCTCAGGTGTCACCCCGATGCCTGCCACGGAGGCACCATGGCCAAAGGCGAGCAACGCAGCAACAAGATGCCGAAGAAGCCCAAGAAGGACTCTTCGACCACCAGCAAACCCTCGGTCTCCGACCGGCCCATGCCCCCGGTCACCACCGTGATCCCGCGCGGCAAGGTCAAGGACAAATAAGGCGCTCAACACGCCCCACAGACGATGTACCCCGGAGAACGCCTCAACAGCAGCACCCACCTGATCGGCACCTTGCTGGCCGTGGCCGGCCTGGTGGTGTTGGTGGTCATGGCCAGCCTGCAGGCTGACCCCTGGAAGATCGTCAGCTTCAGCCTGTACGGCGCCACCCTGGTGCTGCTGTACGGCGTGTCCACCCTGTACCACAGCGTGCGCGGGCGGGCCAAGGCCTGGCTGCAGAAATGCGACCACTCGGCCATCTACCTGCTGATTGCGGGCAGCTACACACCATTCTCACTGGTCACCCTGCGTGGGCCCTGGGGCTGGAGCCTGTTTGGCGTCAGCTGGGGCCTGGCGCTGTTCGGCATCGTGCAGGAGCTCACCCTGGGCCGGCGCACCCGCGTGCTGTCCATGCTGCTTTACGTGGCCATGGGCTGGCTGGTGCTGGTGGCGGCCCAGCCTCTGGTGGCGGCCTTGCCCTTGGGCGGGCTGATCTGGCTGGGCCTGGGCGGCGTCTGCTACAGCGTGGGCATCTACTGGTTCATCCACGACGAGAAGATCCGGCACGGACACGGCATCTGGCACCTGTTCGTGCTGGCCGGCAGTGTCTGCCAGTTCATCAGTGTGGCGGCCTACGTGGCCTGATTCTTGAAACACCGCCAGGTGCCTGCCGCCCGCCTCGCGGCGGGCTGAACCCTGGATGCCTGCCGTGACCCCGAAAACCCCCTCTGCCCTGAGCCTGCCCGTGCTGCTGCTGATGTCGGTGGCCGCTGGGCTGTGCGCCGGCGGCAACTACTTCAACCAGCCCCTGCTGCATTCGATCGCGCTCGGGCTGCAGGTGAGCGAAGCCCAGGCCGCCCTCACCGTGACCCTGGCCCAGGTGTCTTATGCGCTCGGCCTGTTGCTGCTGGTGCCCCTGGGCGACATGCTGGAGCGCCGGCGCCTGGCCGTGACGCTGATGCTGCTGGCGGCAGCGGGCCAGTTCATCAGCGGCTGGGCCCCCAGCCTGGCCTGGCTGGCCGCGGGCACACTCATGACAGGCCTGTTTTCAGTGGCGGCCCAGGTGCTGGTGCCCATGGCAGCCACCCTGGCCGCCCCCGGGCGCAGCGGCTGGGCCGTGGGCGTGGTCATGAGCGGCCTGCTCACGGGCATCCTGGGCGCGCGCAGCGCGGCCGGCCTGCTGTCGGCCCTGGGGGGCTGGAGCACGGTCTACAAGGTGGCCGGGGTGCTGATGGTGGGCGTGGCGCTGGCCCTGTGGCGCCAGCTGCCACCGTCACGCAACGAGGGGCAGGTCAGCTATGCCCAGGTGCTGCGTTCGCTGGGCACCTTGCTGGCGCGCCACCCGCGCCTGCGCAGCCGCTCGTTGATCGGTGGCCTGGCCTTTGCCTCGGTCAGCGTGCTGTTTTCGACCATGGCGCTGCTGCTGTCGGGCCCGGCCCATGGCCTGAGCGACAGCGCCATCGGCCTGTGCGGCCTGGTGGCCGTGGCGGGCGCCCTGATGGCCAGCGTGGTGGGCAAGCTGTCAGACCGCGGCTGGGCCCAGGCCACCACGGCGGTGGGCGCGGGCTTGCTGTTGCTGGGCTGGGGCTGCCTGTGGCTGGGAGCGGCCAGCCTGCCCTGGTTTCTGGCCGGCCTGCTGCTGGTCGACCTGGCGCTGCAGAGCATGCACATCAGCAACCAGAACGTGGTGTACGGCCTGGAGCCGCCGTCGCGCTCACGCCTGAACGCGGTCTACATGACCAGTTACTTCATCGGGGCGGCCTCGGGTTCGGCCCTGGGTTCGCTGGCCTGGCAGCACGGCGGCTGGTGCAGCACCTGCGCCCTGGGCGCGCTGCTGGCCCTGGGCACCTGGGCTGCGCTGGCCCTGGACCAGCGGCTGGCACGGGCCCGCCAAGGCACCTTGGCCAACGGGCCCACGCCCGGGTGGGCGCTCACCAGCGCTGCTGACGGGTCTTGCGCCCGGGCGCCTTGCGGGCCACGTCGAAGGCCTCTTTTCGGGCCGTGCGTTCGGCATCGAGCTGCTTGCCCTCGGCCAGCCAGCGGGCAAATTCTTCAGGGCTTTCGAGGCTGATGCGACCCAGGGTGCCGGTGCGGAAGTCGGTGATCACGATCTCGGCGGCCTTTTGCTCGTTGATGCGCCCGCCCGCCAACAAGGCGCCACGCTTGCGCCCGATGGCCGCCAGCAGGTCTTCGTCGGACATCTCGGCCACGCTGCCGGGCGGCAGGCCCAGTTGGTAGCGCGCCTCGAGTGCGGGCACATAGTGCTGCTTGAGGTAGCTCAGCAACTCCAAGGCCACTTCGGCATCGTCAAAGGCATTGCGCCCCACGGCGCCGCTGGCTGCCAGGTTGTAGCCGCTCTGGGCCACGATGATGCGCGGCCACAGCACGCCCGGGGTGTCGTACAGGTAGAAGCCGTCTTCGAGCACATAGCGCTGCTCGGTCTTGGTGACGCCGGCCTCGTCGGCCGCCTTGGCCGACTTCTTGCCCACCAGGGTGTTGATCAGGGTCGACTTGCCCACGTTGGGGATGCCGCAGATCAGCACCCGCATCGGCTTGGCCAGGCTGATGCCCCGGGTGGGCGCCAGCACGCGGCAGGCCTCGACCAGCGCACGCGCCGGGGCCGAGTTCTGCTTGTCCAGCGCGATGGCGCGGGTGCCGGGCTGGGCGTTGTAATGGGCCAGCCAGGCCTCCGTGTGCACCGGGTCGGCCAGATCGGCCTTGTTGAGCACCTTGAGCGCGGGCTTCACCGCCGTCAGCCCGACCAGCATGGGGTTGGCACTGGAGCCCGGCAGGCGCGCGTCCAGCATCTCGATCACCACATCGATTTCCTTGATGCGCTCCCCAATCGCCTTGCGCGTGAGGTGCATGTGACCGGGAAACCACTGGATGGCCATGAGAGGGCTTTCTTGTTGTGCGAACGTGACGGACGGGGGCGAGATTCTACCCAAGCACCGCCGCAGCCGGCAGTTGCAAGCCCAGGCGATCGGGCGACACGTACTGCTCACGGTAGGCCTCGAAGCTCAGCACATCGGCCGCCTCGATGGCGCGCTGATCGGCCACCGATTTCTGGCTCAGCGCCAGGAAGCGGGCTTGCTGCTCAAACGACCAGGGCTGGGCCAGCAGCGTATCGCGGGTGGCCTGCGAGCGCTCGCGCACAAAGCGCACAAAGCTGTTGTCGCAGCCGGCCATGCTCTGCAGCACCCGGGCCGACGGGGTTTGCGTCGGGTCGGCCAGCAGGGCATAGGCGGCGGCCACGGCCTGGCTGTAGTCGGTGCTGCGGTGCGCCGCGTCCAGGGCAGCGGCCATCGGCTCGCACTGCGCCAGGATCTCACGCCCCCAGTCGGTCAGCGATTGCTCGCCACCGGCGCGGCGCAGGGTCAGCCCGGGCTCGCGGCCCCGGGCGGCCGTGTGGTGCTGGTTGTGCTTGAGTTCGGCGATCTCGGCCGGGGTATCGGGCGGGCTGTCGGCCAGCAGGCATTGCAGCAGGAACACATCCAGGAAGCGCATGGTCTGGGCCGTGATGCCCACCGGCACAAAGGGGTCGAGGTCCATCAGGCGCACTTCCACGTACTCCACCCCACGCTCACGCAAGGCATGCAGCGGACGCTCACCGGGGAAGATGGTGCGCTTGGGTCGGATGGTGCCGTAGAACTCGTTCTCGATCTGCAGCAAGGTGGTGGAGAGCTGGTTGTAGTCGCCACCCGGGTTGCGGATGCCCACCGTCTCGTAGGCCGGGTAAGGGCGGGTCAGCGCGTCGTGCAGCGAGGCGGCATAGCCCTCCAGGCTGTTGTAGCTGACGGCCAGGGTGGCCTGTGCATCGCTCTGGTAGCCCAGGCGGCCCATGCGCAGCGAGGTGCCATGCGGCATGTACAGCGCACAGTCGCTGAGCGTCTGCAGCTCGTGCTCGCGCCCGCTCACAAAGGTGGGGCACAGCGCCGGCGAGGCCCCGAACAGGTAGAGCAGCAAAAAGGCCTGGCGGCGGAAATTGCGGATCAGGCCGAAATACTGCTCGCTGCTCACGCCGGGCAGCGACCAGTTGTAGTGGATGCCCGAGATGGTCTGCATGCGCCGCCCATAGCGGTGCCCCAGGCCCATGCGGTACACGCTCTTGGCGCGGCCGACGTTCGACGAGCCGTAGCGCGCCAGTGGGATGGTCTCATCGGTAGGCAGGCCGCAGGGCATGCTGGAGACCCACAGCATCTCGTCGCCCTGCTCGCGCAGCACGCGGTACACGAACTGGTGCACCTGGGTGAGTTCATCAAGGCAGTCTTCCACCCGGGCGTGCGCACTGGTGATCAACTCGACCTGCGACTCGCTGTAATCGGTGGTGATGGACGGGTGGGTGAGCGCCGAGCCCAGGGCACGGGGGTGCGGCGTGAGTGCCAGCCCGCCTTCGGACAAAGCCCGCAGGCTTTCTTTTTCAATGCCACGGCGGATGCCACCCAGTCGTGCGGGGGTCAGGGCGTTGAGGCGGGCCTGCAATGAGCTCATGTCGGGGGACCTTGTCTTTGTGTTGCGGCGGAACTTATCACGGTCTGCTGACAGTTGCAGCCACATGGCGCAAGCCAGCCCGCGCTGCGGGGCAAAAATGGGCCCGCCGGCAGAAAAGCCGATTCTGAGCTGGTGCGGGATCGCGCCTAGGGTCATGCAACTTGGTTACCATCGCGGCGCGCGCGGGGCTCGGTGCCCCACGCCAGGGCCCGACCGGGCCGATATGCCCACCCAACCGGAGATCTGGCCATGGCCATGGACGTCATCGATTACGAAATTCGCGGCGCTGAAATGCAGTTTGTCGAGGTCGAGCTCGACCCCGGCGAGGCCGCCATCGGCGAAGCCGGCAGCATGATGTTCATGGACGCCGGCATCTCCATGGACACGGTGTTCGGCGACGGCAGCGCGCAGCAAGGCGGCTTTTTCGGCAAGCTGCTGGGCGCCGGCAAGCGCCTGGTTACGGGCGAATCGCTGTTCACCACGATTTACACCAACCAGGCCACACAGAAGCTGCGCGTGGCCTTTGCGGCGCCCTACCCGGGCAAGATCCTGCCGATGGACCTGCGCCAACTGGGCGGCACGCTGATCTGCCAGAAGGACGCGTTTCTGTGCGCAGCACGCGGCGTGTCGCTGGGCATCGCCGTGCAGCAGAAGCTGAGCACGGGCTTTTTTGGCGGCGAAGGCTTCATCATGCAAAGGCTGGACGGCGACGGCCTGGCCTTTGTGCACGCGGGCGGCACGGTGGTGCGGCGCGAGCTGCAGGCCGGCCAGACCCTGCTGGTCGATACCGGCTGCGTGGTGGCTTACACGCCCAGCGTGGCCTTCGAGATCCAGTACGTGGGCAAGATCAAGACGGCGCTGTTCGGCGGCGAGGGCTTGTTCCTGGCCAAGCTGACCGGGCCGGGCACGGTGTGGCTGCAAAGCCTGCCGTTCTCACGCCTGGCCTCACGCATCTTCGCGGCAGCGCCCCAGCGTGGGGGGGCCAAGGAGGAAGGCTCGGTGCTCGGCGGCCTGGCGGGTGGCAGCCTGCTGGGTGGGTTGCTGGGCGGCAACGACGAGGATTGATGGCCCCCACGCTCCCTCACTTCGTGTGGTCGCTGCCCCCCAGGGGGGCCCAGCCCGCCTTGGGGCGGCCCGGCGGCGGGCTGACCGCTTCGTTTTAGGCCTTGCCTAAACATAGAAGGGGACCTGACGGTCCCCATTGACGCTGAACTTAGGCGCTCTTCGCCCTTTCCAGCCCTGCGCAGGCAGGCCTGGAGCCGCAGGGCTCAGCGTTTGGCGGCGAAGGCTTTGCCGACCTCGTTGGTGCCTTGGGCGGCGCCGCTTTGGGGGACTTGCTCGCCTTGGCGGTCGGTTACTTCAGCCAGGCGGGCGGCCAGGCGTTCCGGGGTGTCTTCGGTCAGGCCCAGGTGCACGCCTTCGGTCAGGGTGATGTGGGCGGCTTCATAGGTGCCGGCGCCGGCGCACAGGATGGTGCGGGTGGGGGCGCTCTCGGCGGCCAGCACCAGCATGGCGGGCACCACGGCCTCGGGTTGGAGGGCGGCCAGCACGTCGGCGGGCATCAGGCCTTCGGTCATGCGCGTGGCCGCGGTGGGGGCCAGGCAGTTGACGTGGATGTTGTTCTTGGCGCCTTCCAGGCTCAGGGTCTGCATCAGCCCCACCAGGGCCAGCTTGGCAGCACCGTAGTTGCTCTGGCCGAAGTTGCCATACAGGCCGCTGGACGAGGTGGTCATCACGATGCGGCCGTACTTTTGTGCGTTCATGTGCGGCCAGACGGCCTTGGTGCAGTTCACGGCGCCCATCAGGTGCACATCGACCACCAGGCGGAAATCGGCCAGCTCCATCTTGGAAAAGCTCTTGTCGCGCAGGATGCCGGCGTTGTTGACCAGGATGTCGACCCGGCCCCAGGCGTCGATGGCCTGTTGCACCATGGCCTCGACAGCGGCGAAATCGGTCACCGACGCGCCGTTGGCGATCGCTTCGCCACCGGCAGCACGGATCTCGTCGACCACGGCCTGGGCAGCGGTCACCGAGCCACCGGCGCCATCCACCGCGCCCCCCAGGTCGTTGACCACCACCTTGGCGCCGCGCCGGGCCAGCGCCAGGGCGTGCTGTTTGCCCAGGCCGCCACCGGCGCCGGTCACGATGGCCACGCGGCCGGTGAAATCGAGCTTGCTCATGAGATGTCTTCCTTGTCTTGGGGTGGATGGGCAAAAATCTGCAATCGGGCAGTTTAAGAGCCCCCCGGGGCAGCGTCGTGCACGTGGGTGACAAAGCCGGCGGCGTGTTCGTCGGCGTCAGAATTGGCGCGCACAATGTCGCCCGCCATGTCCAAGAAATCCAAGACCCCTGCCCGCGCCACACCGGCGCCCGCCACCTCGCCGCTGCGTCGCCAGCCAGGCGCCAACAAGCTGCTGCTGCACAAGGGCGTGCTGTGTGCCCTGATCGGCCTGGCCGTGCTGATCTCGCCGCATTTCATCCAGTCGCCCGCCCTGCAACAGGCCGTCGGCGGCTCCTCCCTGGTGGGCTGGTTCAGCCTGGTGCTGGGCCTGGCCTTTGTGGGACAGTACCTCTGGCAGCGCCGCAGCCGAGGACGCTGAAGCCTCCCCGGGAGGCCTCTAGAATGCACCATCTTGATGCATTCACACCCGCAAATACATCAGCCACGCGCCGACAGCCGCACCTCAAATGCTGTTCATGAGCAATCCTATCAATTTAACCATTTATACAAAGAAAGACGGTAAACTTGATGGATATGAAAACCTGCGCCTCGCCTGGCGCGGTTTTCGCTGGCATTGCCGTCATGGCCTCGTTCACCTCATGCGATTCCTGAACCAATCGATCATCGCCTTTCTGATGGTCACGGCTGCGTCCATCGCCGCCGTGCTCCTGTTCACGACCTGGCGGGCCAATCGGCACATGGCCGGGGTGCGGTGGTTTGCTGGCGCAGGTGCCACGGGCGCCGTTGGTTTCTTTCTGGCCACCCTGCCACCGCCCCGCACAGACGGCCCCGACTGGCCCATGTTGATCAACGGTGGCTTTGTATTTGCGGCCCTGCTGATGGTGCTGGAGGGGTCGCTGCGCTTCATGCAACGGCCTTCCAAGCTGCGTTGGCAAGCCGGGCTGGTCTTGGTGCCCGTGTTCGTGCTGCTCAACTGGTGGTACGAAGATGAGATGCTGGCGCAGCGTATCTTCCACGATGCGGCCTACTCGGTGGTCGTGCTGGTCGCGGCCTTCACGATGTTGCGGCCGGTGAAGGGCGATGACCGGATGATCAACAGCTTGGTCGCGTTCTTCCTGATGGGGATTGCCGGCGCCATGGCGGCCCGCAGCCTGGTGGCCGGGCAGGTTGCCAGCCCCGAGGCCTTGCAGAACCACCCAATCCACTCCCTCACGCTGGCCGTGGTGGTTCTGAGCATCATGGGTTGGACCTACAGCATCCACATGGCCTGCTATGTGCGCTCCCAAGCCTCGCTGCGACAGCTGCTGCAGAAAGACCCTGTCAGCGGCTTGAGCGGCCGCCAGCGCATGGTCGAGGTCATGCAGCGCGAGATCGCCCGCTGCGAGCGCTCGGGCGTCCGCTTCAGCTACCTGCTCGTCGATCTGAATGAATTTCACCGCCCTGGCGGCCAGCGCGACAGCAGGCTGCGCGACGAGGTTCTGGCAGCCTTGGGCAATCGCCTGAACGAGTACGCCCGCGAGGCCGACTTTGCCAGCGCGATAGGTGAAGACCTGTTCGGGGTGGTCTTGCACCACACCCCCACCCAGGAGCACCTGAGGGGCGCTGTGGCCCGACTGCGCGGCCTGCTGGCACAGCCCATCGAGGTTCGCAACACACCCATCCAACTCGACATCAGCCTGGGCATGGCCATGTGGCCTACCGATGGTCAGACGATGGAAGCTTTGGAGAACATCGCCACCCAACGCATGCAGGCCGAGAAGTTCTCGATGTTCAAGCCCTACGTGCAAAGCGACGGCCTGCGCACCGGCTGAGCCGGCGCGTCGTTACCCAGCGCTTTCGCCCCATCCCGATCCGGCGAAGACCGCTTGCGGTCGCTCGCCCGCCAAGGCCTGCAACAGGTTGCTGGTGGCCAGCACCGCCATGGCGTGCCGCGTCTCCAGGGTGGCCGAGCCGATGTGGGGCAAGGCGGTGATGCGCGGATGCCCGCGCAGGGGCGAATCCAGCGGCAGCGGCTCGGTGGCAAACACATCCAGGCCGGCGGCCCACAAGGGGCCGGACTCCAGGGCCTGCAACAGCGCCGCCTCCTGCACGATGGCACCCCGGGCGCCGTTGACGAAGATGGCGCCTGGCTTCATCAGGCCGAATTCACGCGGCCCCATCAGGCCCCGGGTCTCATCGCTCAAGGGCAGCACCACCGCCACCACATCCGAGCCGGCCAGCACCTCCTCGAGCGGCGCATGGCGCACCCGGCCCTGCAACGCGGGCGCCTGCACCGACAGGTCCACGGCGCGCCGAGCGTGGTAGAGCACCGGCATGCCAAAGCCCAGCGCGGCACGCCGGGCCAGGGCCTGGCCGATGCGGCCAAAGCCCACCAGCCCCAAGGTCTTGCCATGCACGTCGCGGCCAAACAGGTCTTCGCCGATGTTGCGCTGCCAGCGCCCTTCACGCACATGGTTGGCCAGCTCGACCAGGCGCCGGCTGGTGGCCAGGATCAACGCAAAAATCGTGTCGGCCGTGGTTTCAGTCAACACCCCGGGGGTGTGGCACAACAAGATGCCACGCTGCGCAAGCGCCGCCAAAGGGTAGTTGTCCACGCCCACCGAGATGCTGGAGATCACCTTCAGTCGTGGCGCCCGCGCCAGCAAGTCGGGGGTGATGGGGTAGCTGGAGCCGATCAGGCCATCGGCCAGGGCCAGGGCGGCCTCGAAGGCCTCGGCCTGCCCCGCTTGGCGCGGGTCGGCCACCGTGACCTCGTGGGCCGCCTGCAGCCGGGCCAACTGATCAGGTGGCAAGGCACGGAACACCAGCACCCGCTGGCGCCCGGCTCCCAACCCGGCGGCTGCGCTCACAGGCCAGCCTCGTTCAACTGGGCCCGGGTCGGCAGCCCTTCGGTATCGCCCAGCACCTGCACCGCGCGGGCGCCGATCCAGGCGCCACGGCGCACCGCCTCGGCCACGGGGCGCCCCTCCAGCAAGGCACTGACCACGCCCACGGCAAAGCCGTCACCTGCGCCCACGGTGTCCACCACCTCGGCCACCGGAAAGCCCGCCACCCGCCCCTGCACGGATTGGCCCGCGTGGCGGCCTTCGTAGTAGGCGCCATCGGCCCCCAGCTTGACCACCACCAGCTGCGCGCCCTGGTCCAGGTAGAAGCGGGCCACGGCCTCGGGCGTGTCGTGGCCGGTCAGCAGCCGGCCCTCCTCGATGCCGGGCAGCACCCAGTCGGCCAGGCTGGCGAGCTGATTGACCTCGCGCCGCATCACCTCGGCCGAGGGCCACAGCGTGGGGCGCAGGTTGGTGTCGAAGGAGATGCTGCGGCCGGCCGCCCGCATCTGCAGCAAGGTCTCGCGGGTCAGCGCCAGGGTGCTGGGCGAGACGGCGGCAAACACGCCTGTGGCATGCAGGTGGCGCGCCGCCGTGAGCCAGGGCCCGTCGAGGTCGGCCGGCCCCATCTGGCTGGCGGCCGAGCCCTTGCGGTGGTATTCGATCGGTGGGTCGCTGCCATCGTCCACCCGGCCCTTGATCAGAAAGCCGGTGCGCTGGCTGGCGTCACACACCACGTGCGAGCAGTCGATGCCCTCGCGCTGCATCTCGGCCAGCAGGTAGCGGCCCATCGAGTCGGTGCCCAGGCGGCTGGCCCAGCCCACCCGCAGGCCCAGCCGGGCCAGCCCGATGGCGGCATTGGTCTCTGCCCCTGCGGTGCGCTTGTGAAAGCCGCTCACGGCCTCCAGCGGGCCGGGGCTGTCGGCCACCAGCATCATCATGGCCTCGCCAAAAGTGATCACGTCCAGCGCTTGCACGGCTATGGGGTTCAGGGAATCAGTCATGGCATTGCGGAAAATGGCGGAGTCAGGTCAAAAGGGGCATGTCAGGCCAGCGCGTGCGCCCGTTCAGCACGGGCTTCGCGCAGGCGCAGGGCTTCGCGGCGCAGCAGGGCCAGTTCGGCCCGCACGGAGGCGATCAGGTCAGCGCCCTGCAAGGGGTATTCGATGGCCCAGGGCACATCGGCCGGCAGCTGGCCCAGCACCGTGCGCCACGGGGCTTGCGACTGGGCCAGCGGCACGGCCACCCAGCGGGCCGGTTCGCGCAGCACGCCCTTGCAATGCACATAACCCACCTGCCCACCCAGCAACTGGGCAGCAGCCTGAGGGCATTCGCCCACCCAGTGCCAGTTGCCCATGTCAAAGGTCAGGGCCAGCGGCAGGCCCTGGGCCTGGGCGGCAGCAAAGAAACGTTGCAAGGCGGGCAGCGTGCCGGCCTCGGGGGTCTGGTCGTTTTCGATCAGCAACTCGGGGCCAGAGGGGGTCTGGAGCAGCGACTTGAGCAGCGCCCAGCTGTCGGCCGATGCAGGGCCAAAGCCACCGATGGACATCTTGAGGCAAGCGGCCCCGAGCAAGCGGGCCGCCGCCAGGGCCGAGCGCAGCGCCGCCTCGTCCAGGGTGCCGCCCTCGCGCCACAAACCGGTGGGGCAGGAGTAGACCGCCTGCAGCCCCCGGGCAGCCAGCTCGGTGGCCAACTGGGGCAGCTCGGTTGTGGCATCACGCAGCAGTTCCTCGCGCACCTCCACGCCGTCGGCGCCGGCCGCGGCCGCCACGCGGGTGAAGTGCAGCTGGCCCAGGCGCAGCACCTCGCTGGCGCCAAAGGCGCCCAGCGAAATCAGCACCGCAAAGCCACGGGCGGGGCGGGTCAGGTCGGTGCGCATCATGCGCCCTGGTGCGAGGGCAGGATCTGGCCCAGGAACTGGCGCGTCTTCTCGTGCTGCGGGTTGCCAAAAAAGCGCTCGGGCGGGGCCTGCTCCAGAATGCGGCCCTCGGCCATGAAGATCACCCGGTCGGCCACGCTGCGGGCAAAGCCCATTTCATGGGTCACGCACAGCATGGTCATGCCGTCTTCGGCCAGGCCGATCATGGTGTCGAGCACCTCCTTGACCATCTCGGGGTCCAGGGCCGAGGTGGGCTCGTCGAACAGCATCACCTTGGGCGTCATGCACAGGGCGCGCGCAATGGCCACGCGCTGCTGCTGCCCCCCCGAGAGCTGGCTGGGGTATTTGTGCGCCTGGTCGGGGATGCGCACCCGGCTCAGGTATTTCATGGCCACCTCTTCGGCCTGCTGCTGGCTCATGCCGCGCGAGCGCATGGGCGCCAGCGTGCAGTTCTGCAGAATCGTCAGGTGCGGGAACAGGTTGAACTGCTGGAACACCATGCCCACCTCTTGCCGCACCGCGTCCACCTCGCGCCCGCCCGCGGTCAGCTCATGGCCATCGACCACGATGCGGCCCTGCTGCACCGTCTCCAGACGGTTGATGCAGCGGATCAGCGTGCTCTTGCCCGAGCCCGAAGGCCCGCAGATCACGATGCGCTCGCCGGGCTGCACCGACAGGTTGATGTCGCTGAGCACCTTGAACTCGCCATACCACTTCTGGACTTGCTCCAGTCGGATGATGGGCGGGGCGTCGGCATGGGCGTGGGTGGCGTGTTCGGTCATGGCAGCGAGGTGGGGCGAAAAGGCAGGGAGAGGTCAGGCGTTCAAGACAGCTTGGGCAGATCGCTTTCCAGCCACTTGCGGTAGAGCTTGTTGAGCTCGCCATTGGCGGTGTTGCGGGCCACGAAGTCGTTCACGGCCTTCAGCAGTTCGGCCTGGTTGGGGCGCAGCGCAATGCCCATGGCTTGCTGCAGCAGGTTGAACTTGACCTCGAAGCTGCCGGCCGGGGCGCGCTTGTTGATCTGGGCCGCCACCGTGACCGAGCAGCCGATGGCATCCACCTGGCCCGACAACAGGGCCTGCATGGCCGAGGCGTCGTCGTCGAAGCGGCGGATCTCGGTGCCCTCAGGGGCCGACTTGGTCACTGCCACGTCTTGCGTGCTGGCCCGGGCCACGCCCACGCGCAGGCCCTTGAGGTCGGCCGCGCTCTTGATGGCCGACTTGGTGGCGCCAAACAACACGATGGTCGCGGCCGCATAGGGTTGCGAGAACTGCACCTGCTTGGCCCGCTCGGGCGTGATGGCCAGCGAGGCCACCAGCAGATCCACCTTGTTGGTCAGCAAAAACGGAATGCGGTTGGGGCCGGTGACGGGCACCAGGTTGACCTTCAGGCCCAGGTCCTTGCCCAGCAGGCGCGCCACGTCGGCGTCATAGCCGTCGGGCTGGTTTTGCGCATTGGTGGTGCCATAGGGCGGAAAGTCGACCAGCATGCCGACGGTGAGTTCACCCTTCTTTTTCAATTCTTCCAGGGTCTGGGCCGAGACGCCCGAGGCCATGCCCGAAGCCATCAGGCCCAGGGCAGAGGCCACCAGCGCGGTGGTGAAACTGCGGCGGCTGGCGCCTGCGGACAACAAGGGGTTGATCGGGTCGTGCATGAAGGTCTCCTGGTGGGATGGGATGGGACGGAAAAAAGAGGTCTGCGGTGGCGTCGCCTCAGCGCGCCGTGGCGGCGGCCTGGCGGCGCTCCATGCGGGCCGCGAGCAAGGACAGCGGCCAGCACAGTGCGAAGTAGATGGCGGCCACCGCGCTGAACACCAGCAGGGGCTGGAAGGTGGCGTTGTTGATGATCTGGCCGGCCCGGGTGATCTCGGTGAAGCCGATGATGGCTGCCAGCGAGGTGCCCTTGATGATCTGCACGCCATAGCCCACGGTGGGCGGCACGGCGATGCGCCAGGCCTGCGGCAGCACCACGTCGCGCATGCGGTTCACATACGACAGGCTGAGCGCCTCGGCCGCCTCCCACTGGCCCCGGGGCACGGCCTGGATGCAGCCGCGCCAGATCTCGCCCAGAAAGGCGCCGCTGTTCAAGATCAGCGCAGCCCCGGCCGCCACCCAGGGGTTGATGTCAAAGCCCAGCACCGGGGCGCCAAAAAAGATCAGGAACAACTGCAGCAGCAGCGGCGTGCCCTGGAACACCTGGATGAACAGGCCGGCCCCCGCCTGGGCCCAGCGCGACTCACTGGTGCGGGCCAGCGCCACGGCCAGCCCCACCACCGAGCCGCCGACAAAGGCCAGCAGCGACAAGGCCAGCGTCCAGCGGGCCGCCTCGAGGATGAACATGAACTCGGCCAAACCGAAACTGCGCATGGGTCAGGTCTCCGTTGCCCGCAGCGGGCAGATCAGGGTTGCGTTACAGGTCAGCATGGGGGTGGACGACCCGGCTCAGCGGCGGTCGGGGTAGTTGAGCGCGGCGCGGTAGATCAGCTTGAACAGGGCCGAGAAGGCCATCGACAGCGCCAGGTAGATCAGGGCCACCACGATGTAGATCTCGAAGCTGCGAAAGGTCTGCGACTGCAGGTTGGCGGCCACCGAGGTCAGGTCGTCGGCCGAGATGACCGACACCACGGCCGAGCTCAGCATCAGCAGGATGAACTGGCTGGTCAGCGCGGGGTAGATGGCCTTGAGCGCGGGCTTGAGGATCACGAAGCGGAAGATCTCCCAGCGCTTGAGGTTCAGCGCCAGCCCGGCCTCGATCTGGCCGCGCGGGATGGACTCGATGCCGGCGCGGATGATCTCGGTGGCGTAGGCCCCCAGGTTGATCACCATGGCCGTGAGGGCTGCGGTGTAGGCGCTCCAGCGCAGACCGATGGCCGGCAGGGCAAAGAAAAAGAAGAACAGCTGCACCAGGAACGGCGTGTTGCGGATCAACTCGATGTAGGCCTGGATCACCCAGCGCAGCGGGCGCGGGCCGGCGGTCTTGCCCCAGGCGCACAGAATAGCCAGCCCCAGGCCCAGCGCCATGGCCAGCAGGGACAGCTGCACCGTGATCCAGGTGCCCTTGAGCAGCAGCGGCCAGGCGGCCAGCACATCGGCAAATTGAAAGCTGTAGTTCACGATCGATCCGATTGATGAAGGAGCGGGTGTCTGACGGTCTGACGCCCTGGCCGGGCGACTCAGACACAACCTGAAACCGTTTTCAGCAAGTTTAAGAAACCGGTTTCAGGTTTCCATGGGTGAAAACCCTGGCTGCCAAGCAGCTCGGAAATGCTCAGGTGCCGACCGAAGTGCTGGCCGAGGGGCCTGCCGTCGAACCCCGCACCCGCAGCTGCCCCGGCAACAGGATCTGGCGCGGCGCCAGACTCAGGCCGCCCAGGCGCTCCAGCAGGCAGGTGGCGGCCAGGCGCCCCAGATCGTGCGTGGGCTGGGCCAGGGTGCTGATGCCCGGGCCCACGAAGGGCGCCCAATCGGGGTCGTCAAAACCCACCAGGCCCAGTTCGCGCCCGGCCTGCCAACCCAGGCGGGCCAGGGCCGCGCACACGCGCAGGGTGACCACCGAATTGCTGGCCAGCACCGCCGCGGGCTGCCCGCCAGCCTGCTGGCGGCAGGCCTGCAAGGCCTCGGCCAGGGCCTGCAACTGGGCTTCGGGCGCATCGTCCTGGCTCTCGAAGGTCTGCCCCTGCAGGGCCGGGCCCTCGTGGCCCGACTGGTGGCAGCCCTCGCGAAAAGCCGCCTCGCGCTCGGTGCGCGAGCTCACGCCCCGCACTGGCTCAGTCACGTACAGCAGTTGCCGGTAGCCCTGGGCCTGCAGATGCGCTAGTACCGTGCGCATGGCCTGGGCGTTGTCCAGCGACACGAAATCGGCCTGCATGCTGCTGTGGCGCCGGTCCACCAGCACCACCGGGCGGCCCAGGCGCAAGGCCTCGGCCGCCACGCCCGGGTCACGCCCCAGGGTGTTGAGGATGAAGCCCTCGACCTGGTAGGAGGCCAGGGCCGCCATGGCTTCGCGCTCGCGCCCGCTGTCGTTGCCCAGGTTGAACAGCATGACCAGGTAGCCCGCCTCCTGGCAGGCCTGCTCGGCACCGCGCAGCACCGCCACCGAATAGGGGTTGGTCACATCGGCCACCACCAGGCCGATGAGCCGGGTGCGGCCGCGCTTGAGGGCCTGCGCCATCGGGCTGGGCGAGTAGCCCAGCGCCGCCACCGCGCGCTCCACCCGCATCGCAATGTCGGGGCTGAGCAGGGTCTCGCGGTGGTTCAGAAAGCGCGAGACGGTGGCCTTGGACACCCCGGCCTCGCGCGCCACATCGGCAATGGTGGCGCGGGTGCCGGCAGCGCCGGAGGGGGCCGCTGCGGCGGCCATGGCAGGCTTGGAGGAGGTGGGTGGGGCAGAACGGGGCACGGGCAGGGTCGGGTCAAGCTGGGCAAGCACGGGCCAGGGCCTCCAGGCGCCTGCACAAGGACGCAAGACCGGGAAGCTCTGAAACCAGTTTCAGAGTCTGATCTTAGTGCCAGACCCCTGCCCCTGGCACCCGGTGGAAACCCGCCCTCGCCTCGCGTCAGCTCACCGCGTTTTGCCAGCTCAGGCCGCCGCCCGGCGCAAACGCCACAGGCTGGTGACCTCGGCCGAGCGGGCCTTGTGCAGCGGGTCGGTGGGGTCGCTGGCCTTGGGGTGCTGGGGCTTGGCGTCGCGCCGGCCCACCACCTCGATGCCTGCCTCTTGCGCCCAGGTCTGCCACTGCTCGCGGCTGCGCAGGCCCAGCAGTTCGGCCAGGTCGGACAGGATCAGCCAGGCCTCGCCGTCGGGGCTCAGGTGGGCGGCCAGGCCTTGCAGAAAGCCGCGCAGCATGCGGCTGTCGGGGTCATACACCGCGTACTCGATGGGCGAGCTGGGGCGGGCCGGCAACCAGGGCGGGTTGCATACCACCAGCGCGGCCTGCCCGGGCGGGAACAGATCGGTCTGTTGCAACTGCACCTGGGCCGACAGTTTCAGGCGGTTCAGGTTGGCCCCGGCACAGGCCAGGGCGCGCGGGTCCTGGTCGGTGGCCACCACCTGACGGGCTCCACGCTTGGCCAGCACGGCCGACAGCACGCCGGTGCCCACGCCGATGTCGAACACGGGCTGATCCGGGCTGAAGCCGGCCGGCCAGGGGGCCTTGGCCACCAGATCGACGTACTCACCACGCACCGGCGAAAACACGCCGTAATAGGGGTGGATGCGTGCGTCCGGCCCGAGGGCCGGCACGGGCACGCCCTTCTTGCGCCATTCGTGTGCGCCCACCAGGCCCAGCAGCTCACGCAGGCTCAGCACCGAGGGCTGGCCGTCGGGCTCGCCCCACACCTCCTGCAAGGCCTGCCGTATGTCGGGTGCGCGGCGCAAAGGCACGCTGTAATCGGCATTCACCGGCACCAGCACCAGGCCCAGGAGCCTGGCCCGCTGGGCCTGGCCCTGGCGGTGCTGGTGAAAGGCTTCGGAGAGCGTGGTGGCGGGCGCCTTGAGCTTGCGCGGCTTGCGGTCCACGCGCCGCGCCAGCGCCTGCAGCAGCTGACGGGCGTTGTGGAAATCGCCCTGCCAGAGCAGGCCGGTGCCCTCGCAGGCCAGGCGGTAGGCGGTGTCGGCGTTCAGGGTGTCGTCGGCGGGTTGCAGGCGGCGCGGCGCAGGCACGCCGGCTTCGGAGCGCCAGCGGGCCTGCTGCGGCAGGTCCTGGGCGTCGGTCCAGCTCAGGCTGGGTGGGGTATCGGTCATGCCGCCATTGTCGCGGCTTGAGCGAAGCCTGCGGGGGCTGCATCGCGCTGAATCACCTGCTCAAGGGTCGAATTCATGGAATCAACGCACATTCTTTTGGCTTTGCACCCAGAATCAGAGCGGGTTGCCCGGCTTCGGCAGGCTGCCCGCACTTCCAAAAATCAGGAGACAACATGGCTTTCACATCCCCCACCCGGCGCGCCCTGGGCGCACAGGCCCGCCGTTGGGCCCAGGCGCATCTGCTGGGCCTGCTGACCCTGGGCGCAGCCCTGGGTGCCGCCCTGCCCGGCCACGCGGCCAGCACGGTTCTCGCCGATCAGGCGCCCTCGGCCGCCTTGGGGCGCCCCCTGCCCTTCACGGTCTACCTGCCCGACGGGTATGAAAAGGCCCAACAGCCTTACCCGGTCGTGTACCTCCTGCACGGGGCCGGCGGCGATGAGAACGAATGGCGCACCAAGGGGGGTGCGGTGGAGACGCTGGACGGCCTGATCAAGCGCGGGCTGATCCGCCCCTCGGTGGTGGTGATGCCCACGGCGGGCCCAGCCTCGTGGTGGGCGGATGGCGCTGCCGAGAAGGCCGGCACGGCCATCATGAACGAGCTGCTGCCCTATGTGGAGGCGCGCTACCGCGTGCAGAAAGAGCGCAGTGGACGGGCCATCGGCGGCCTGTCCATGGGGGGCTATGGCGCGCTGAACCTGTCGCTGCGCCACCCGCAGAAGTTCTGTGGTGCCGCGGTGATCAGCCCGGCCATCTACGACCCGCTGCCGCCGGAGACCTCGGCCGCGCGCCGCACGCCGCAGTTCGTGCGCAACGGCCAGTTCGATCCCGACACCTGGAAGGCGCTGAACTACCCGGCCGCGCTCGACGCCTACCGGGCCGGCGCCGCGCGGGTGCCGATGTGGATCGTGTCAGGCGACCACGACTACCTGGGCATTGCCCCGATGTCGGCCAACCTGTTCTGGCGCCTGCACCAGATCCAGCCACGGCAGGTTGAGCTGCGCGTGATCGATGGCGACCACGAATGGCTGGTGTTCCGCGATGCCCTGCCCGACGCGCTGCAGTACGTCGACCAGGCCTGCCGCAAGGGCAGCTGATCCGATCCTGCGGCCAGCCGATCGCCCACGAAAAAAAGGCCACTGCACGAGGGCGGTGGCCTTTTGGTCTCACGACCGAGGGCTTTCAAAGAGCAGCCGACGGGCCGCGGGGGCGGCCCGGTGCCGAGCTCAGTTCAGGTCGCCGCGCTTGAGGCGGATTTCCTCGAGCTTGATGGCACCCATGGGCGTGGTCTTGGCGGTGTTCAGCTCGCGCTTGAAGCCGGCCAGTTCCAGGAAACGCATGGCGCGCTCATTGCGCAGGGGCACCCAGGCGGTGACGTTGGTGCAACCTTCTTCGGACAAGCCTTCGCGGGCGGCGTCCCACAGGGCCAGGCCAACGCCCTTGTCCCAGTGGCTGGGCAGAACGTACAGGGCCCAGATTTCACCGGTGGTCGGGCGGGACTTCGGATCGCGCGAGCGATCGAAGCCGACAAAGCCGACAACCTTGCCTTCATCCATGGCCACTTGGACCTGGGGTTCGCAGTATTCGATGGCTTCGCGCCATTGGGCCACGCGCTTGTCAGTGGAGGAGCTTTTCAGAAACTCGTCGGGAACAATGCCTTTGTAGGCGGCTTGGGCAGCCACCGTGTGGATTTCGGCTACGGTCTTGGCATCTCGCAGGGTGGCAGGACGGATCTCAACAGTGGTCAGAGTGCTCATTTAGGATTTATTCTTCGGACGGTCAAAATTTTCGAGAGGCAGGATTGTCGCAGATTGCCCGAAGACACCCCCGGCTTTACCCTGATACCGGAGTTGCCCGCGGTGCCGCGCCCCCGTAAAGACGAGGTCTGTGCTAGGCGCCCAACCCTTGCTCAGCGGGCGCTGCGCCCCAGCATCTGCATCTGATGCACCAGGCTCTCGAAACGGTGCGGCGAGAGGGTGCCGACCCGGCCGATCAGCGTCTGACGCACCGGTGAAATGCCCATGAAGCCCAGCACGCTGCGACGCATCGAGCGCAGACCATGGCCGCCGTAGAAGCCGCGGTAGAACAGGGCTGGCATGCCCATGGTGACCACCAGACGCGCGCTGCGCCCCTTCAGGCCCGGGCTGCTGTGCCCGTCCGCTCCCTGCACCCGGACCAGATCGGGCCGCGCCACCTGCTCCAGAAAGCCTTTGAGCATGGCGGGCATCTCACCCAGCCACAGTGGGAAAAAGAACACCAGATGCTGAGCCCAGCGCAGCTCTTCCTGCACCGCCACCAGCGCCGCCGGCACGGGCTTGCGCTCCCACTCCTCCTGGCTGCGCAGCAGGCTCAGGTCCAGCTGAGCCACGCAGACCTGCCGCACCTCGTGCCCCTGCAGTTGCGCGCCACTGGCGTAGGCGTCCGCCAGCGCGTGGGCCAGGTGAGGGGCCCGGTGATCCGGATGCCCCTGGATGATGAGAATGCGCCGCTTCATAGGACAAGCTCCCGAGATCGGAGCCCGGCTGGTCTGCCGACCCCGATGCCACCGGACTTCATCCTGCCACCGGCCAGCGACACGGGCTTTGACGTCCCTCAACCCGGCGGCGTGGCCGGCGCGCTCAGACGATGCGCAGGCTCAATTCGGGCAGGCCATCGATGTGGCATTCGATCAGGTCACCCCGCACCACCGGCCCCACGTTTTCAGGGGTGCCCGAGTAGATGATGTCGCCCGGGAACAGCTCGAAGGCCTCGGACAGGCGGCTGATCTGCTCGGCCACCGACCAGATCATGTGGTTGAGCGTGGCCTGCTGCTTGATCTGCCCATTCACCTTGAGCCAGATGGTGCCTTGCGTGTAATGGCCTGTGCGGGCCACGGGGTGGATGGGGCCGATGGGGGCGGAATGGTCGAAGCTCTTGCCGATCTCCCAGGGCTTTTTCTGGTCGCCCATGCCGCGCTGCAGGTCGCGCCGGGTCATGTCCAGGCCCAGCGCATAGCCATAGACGCCCTCCAGGGCCCGGTCAATCGGGATGTCGCGCCCACCCCGGTGCAGGGCCGCCACCAGCTCCACCTCGTAGTGGTAGTTGCGCGTGAGGCTGGGGTAAGGGTGATCGGCCACCGTGCCCGGGGCCACGTACTGGATCGCATCGCTGGGCTTCTGGAAGAAAAACGGCGGCTCACGGCTGGGGTCCGAGCCCATCTCGCGCGCATGGGCCGCGTAATTGCGCCCGATGCAATAGATGCGGCGCACCGGAAAGGCCAGCGGCTGGCCGTCGGCCGTGGCCACGGGCACGGTGGTGTGGGGCAGCTCGAAGGGGGTGGCCGCCGGCCGCCCGGGCTGGGCCGTGCCCGGGGCGGCGCAGGCGCTCAAGGCCCCTGCGCCCATCAGCAGGCCGCCCTGCAGCCAGCCTCGTTTGTTCAGATCGGTCATCGTTGTCTCCAGCTGTGAATATCGTCGAAAGCGACAGACTCTCACTGTAGAAAACGACGGCCCGTGGGCCTGCGCGCGGGCTTAAGGTTTTCCAGCACAAAGCCGGCCCGGCCCCTGCTCAGCCCGGCTGCTGCAGGCGCTGGCGCAACTGGTCGCGCCAGGCGCGTGGGCTCAGGCCCATGCTCTGGCGAAAGCGCCGCGTGAAATACGACTCATCGGCAAAGCCCACCGCATGCGCCACCTGCATCACGCGCTGCGAGGTGTGGGCCAGCAGCTCCTGGGCGCGCTCCATGCGGCGCTCGGTGAGCAGTTCGGTGAAGGTCTTGCCGGTTTCCTTCTTGAGCAGGTTGGCCAGATAGTTGGGCGACAGAAACGCGGCTGCCGCGGCGTCGGCCAGCGTCAGGTCCTCGGCCAGGTGCTCGCGGATGAAACGGGCCACGCGCTGCAAGGCCTCGCGCTGGCTGGTCTTTTGCGCATGCTGGGCCGCCAGCCGGGCCAGATCGGCCTCGAACACCTGGCAGGTCAGGCCCAGCAGCTGCAGCAGCAGGCCCCGCAACAGCGTGAGGCTGCCATGGCGCCGCTGCGCGTTCTCGCGCAGCATGCGCTGCACCAGGGCTTCGACCTCGGCGAAGGCCTCCGGCCCGAAGGCAAAGTCGGTGTACTCCTGGAACAGAAAGGGCCCCAGCTCGGGCGCCAGGCTCAGGGGCACATCCTCCAGGTCCAGCGGGTCGGCCTGCAGGTCGGGGCGCAGAAAGGCTTGCGAAAAGTTCAGGATCACATAGCGCGAGCCCTCGGGGTGCGAGACCACATGCACCCGATAGGGCAGCACAAAGCTCAGGGTGCCGCGGGCAAAGGGGCGCACGCTGGCCCCCACGGTCTGCTCGCCATCGCCTTGCAGGCTGACCTGGATCTGGAAATAGTCGTGCCGGTGCGGGCGCAGCAAGGGCGGCCGCACCAGCTGTTCGCGGATGTCGAAATCGAGGTGGTTGGCCCGCTCGGCCATGCCATAGGTTTTGATGTCGCGGGAGGCGCTCACAGGATCAGACAGAGGCAGGATGGAGACCACAGGGCCCGGGGGACCGGTGACGGCCCTCGGCGTTCAGTGCGCGCGATGGCCCCGAAAAGCGCCATGTTAGCGGCGTGCGGGCACGTCACGCGACAAAAGCTGCCCCGTTGGCGCCTGACACCCCCCCGCAGCCCCCAGGTCAGCGCCTTGCCCAACAGGCCACGTGGCCGGCTTGCAACGCTCAGTTACTGGGGTAAGCCCCGTACCGCGCCTGCGGGTGCGCCCCCTAGATTCGGTCATTTGTTCATTCATCGGGGCGGGCTGTCACGTGTCTTTCAAGTTCTTACCGCGTTGGACCGCTGCGTCCGTGTTGCCAACCCCTGGCCTGGGCCGGGCCCTGGTGTGCAGCGCCCTGCTCCTCGGGGGCTGGCTCACAGGCCTGCCGACCGAGGCGGCCACGGCGGCCGGCGCAGTCGAGGCCGGCACCGCAGCCCCCGGGCCGACACCGCTGCGCATCGGACTGATCGGCCCCTTGACCGGGCCCTCGGCTGATTTCGGTGTGCCCATGGCCAATGGCGTGAAGCTGGCCATTGACGAGATCAACGCCGTCGGCGGCTACCTGGGGCGCCCGCTGGAGCTGATGATCAAGGACGACACCGCCGACCCGGCCCGCGGCCGGCAACTGGCCGAAGAGCTGGTGCGCGATCAGGTGGTGGCCACGATCGGCTATTGCAACAGCGGGGTGGCGCTCAACTCGATCGAGGTGTTCCAGAAGAACAAGGTGCCGCTGATCGTGCCCTGCGCCACCGGCACCGCACTGACCACCCAGTACCCGGGGCCCGAGAGTTACATCTTCCGCGTGCAGGGCCGCGATGCCTTGCAGGCGCCCTTCGTGGTGGACGATCTGATCAAACGGGGCTGGGACCGGGTGGCCATCTTCGCCGACACCACGGGCTATGGCGAAGGCGGCACACGTGATGTGATCGCCGCGCTGGCGGCCAGGAACCTCAAACCGGTGCACACCGCCCGCTTTGCGCTGGGCGTGAAAGACCTGTCCGACGAGCTCAAGGCCGCGCGGGCCGCGGGCGCCAATGTGATCTTCAGCTACACCGTGGGCCCGGAAAACGCGGTGGTGGCGCAGGGCCGCAAGGCCCTGGGCTGGAAAGTGCCCCAGGTGGGGCCCTGGACCCTGTCTTTTCCCTTCTTCATCGACGGGGCCAGAGACGCGGCCGAAGGCGCGCTGATGGCCCAGACCTTCATTGCCGAGCCCAGCAACGAGCGCCGCGCCGCCTTTCTGGCCAGCTATGCGCGCAAGTTCAACAGCCGGCGCATCCCCGTGCCCATGGCTGCAGCCAATGGCTACGACGCCAGCTACCTGCTGCTGTATGCCTTGCTGGCCATCAACAAGGGGCCCGCCGACGGCCCGGCCATCAAGGCCGCGCTCGAAGGCCGCATGAAGACCTACTACGGTGTGGTGGCCACCTACGACCACCCCTTCAGCGCCCAGGACAAGGAAGCCATCTCGGCCAACATGCTGGTGATGGGCCAGGTGCGCAACGGGCTGGTCACCTTTGCCTACCCCGAGGACGCGAAACGCAACCTGTTCGTGCAACGCAAGCAATGAGGCCTGGGCCCGTGCGTGCTCAGCGTTGCCAGCACTCTGCTGAGCCGCTGCCGGCTACCGAGCTCAGCACCGAACGCTGCCCGGCCTGATCGAGCACGAAATCGCCACAGGGGTCTGAGGCCTGCACGCCCTGGCGCTGCGCCGTGAGGGTGTAGGCGGCCAGATCGGCACCGGGCACATACCGGATGCGGTAGTGCCCCGCCGTGCTGAGGGACAAATGGGCCGGATAGGCCGCCGCCTCGGGGTACTGGCCGTGGATCGAGGCCACCCGCTCCAGCCACTGTGCACCGCGCAGCAGCGCCTCGCGGGCATCGCTGCGGCGGGCCCGCTGCAGCGTGGCCTGGTACCCCGGCAAGGCCAGGCCCGTCAGCAGGGCGATCACGGCCACCACGACCAGGAGTTCGATCAGGCTGAACCCCTTGGATCCACGGCCTCGGAATGGACCACGCGACATGAACACCTCCTTGGCTCACTGAAGCTGGCGCCAGCCGATGCGCGCCGTGGGCCCGCCCAGCACGCGCAGGCGCATCGGCCCGCCCCGCCCCAGGCTGACCACATCGGGGCCCGCCGAACGCTGCCACAGGCGGGCCTGGGGCCCGGCGCGCCAGCCACTGATGTCGGCCAGCTCGGTGCCGGTGAAGCCGCCACCATCGGTATCAAACGCCGGCCACGGCGCCGGCGCGCCGCTGAAGACGTCGAGCAGGTACTCATGGCCGAGGGCCTCGCGCAGCGGGGCCTCACAGCCTGGCGAGCCCGCTTCGGCCGGCTCGCTGCGGGCAGGCACCTGGCTGCGCTGCAGCCACAGGCGGCCCAGCACCTGGCCGCTGGAGAGCACCCGCTCGCGTGGCTCGGGCAGGTCCATGTACCAGCCGCGCACGGCCGCTGGCCCGCGGTAGTTCACGGGGTGGCGGCTGCTGCGGTAGAAGGTCTGCGGGCCCTGCCGGACGGCCTCGGTGCGCTGCTGCGCCACCAAGGGCGAGGGCGTGAGCCGCCGCCACCCCCCGCCCAAGGCCGTGCTGGGCCCCATTTGCACGGTCGAAGCCCCCACGCCCACGCGGGCCGTGTCCCAGAGGCCATACAGGGTCTGCACGCCGGTGCTGCTGCGGTCACCCGCGGTCAGCAGGCGGCCGGTGCCAAAGGCCAGCATCACACCGCCGTAGGGGTGGGGCAACCAGGCGGGGGCCACCCCGATCGGCTGGCGCCGGCCCTGGGCGTCTTCGGCGACAAAGAGCGGCCCGCCCGGTGCGGCGACCCGCCAATCCGAGGCCTGGGCACTGCTGAGGTCGAACTTCCAGAGCTGCCCCTGCAGGTCGCCCGCATAGGCCACATCGACCTGGCCGTCGCCGTTGAAATCGATCAGCTGGGGTGTGGACAGGCCATTTCCTGGAACACCGGGAACACCAGGACCACCTGCCAGGCCCGACGCGACCGGCAGCTTGAGCAACTCCTTCGCGCCATCCAGGTACTGGATCAGCAGCACCGCACGCTCGTTGCGGCTGCTCACCCCATTGCCCATCAGCACAGCCCAGCGGCCATTGTTGAGGCGGCTGAACTGCATCACCCGGGCAGGATGCGCCGGGTCTGTGGTGGGCTCGAGGATCTGGTGGCCAATGTCGGGATCCGCGCCGTCGCTGCGGTCCAGCACCACCTGGCGGGCGGGGTCCTGCTGGGCGAACTGGGTGGGTGAGCTGACATCGAGCACGAAATAGCCCTTACCCCCCAGGCCCAGGGTGGCGAGCAACAGGGTCTTCCACCCACTGCCGTCGAAGACATCGCCGCTCATGAGGCGCCCGTCAACGCTGTAGCGATGCGAATAGGCCGGCTCGGTCAGCTCACGCAGCCGAGGCCAGGCGCCCAGCGGCACGTAAGCCAGCGTCTCGCGGCCATCCTGGCTGGAGAAGCCGTGCAGCATGCCATCGTTGGCGCCCACGTAGACCATGCCGGCACGGCCCCGGTGCTGCTGCACAAAGGCCGCATGGCCCGGCTCGGCCCGCCCCGGCAGCGGCGGCCCCACATACCAGGGGGCCGAATGCACAATGTCCCCCAGCAGGCTGCCCCGTTGCCGCAGGCGCCCACCCTGCGGCGCTTCATCGGCGCGCGAGCCCCGCAGGTAGCGCAGCCGCAGTTCCCCCTCGGCATCGGGCGCGCGCGGCCCGCCCTTGAGCACATCGCGCTGGGCAGCGCTCAACCCATCCCATTCAAAGCGGACGCCGCGGGCACCGTCATGGGTCCAGATCAGGCGTTGCGCGGGCTCCATGCCCTGTAACACCTGACCCGCCTCCCAGACCGGCCGAGGCTGCAACACCCCTTTGTCGTCGACACCGATGGCCTGCAGGGAGCCGCTCCAGTGCCGGCTCTGGTAGCCCGCCAAGTAGAGCATCCCACCGGCATCCAGCGCCTGGGTGTTGCCCGCCAGCGCTACCTCGGATTCGGTGTTCTCGCGCGGGATCGGCCCGAGGATGTCGCCCAGGGCCTGGCTCAGGCTCTCGTGATCGGTGGCCTGCACAAAGCGCCCGCGCCCATTGATCGCCACGTGCCAAAGCTCCTGCAGGCGCGCACGCGCCAGGGCCTCGTCGGCCAGGGCGCGGCCATCCAGGGGGCTTGGCTCGATGCACAGGTTCGGGGGCAAAGGCCCATCCCCCTTCAATGAGGGGAAATGGCCGCGCAGCAGATCGGCATTCGTGCCGGCGGTGAACAGGGGGTTGCACCAACCCACCTCACCGCGCACCAGGACCTGGAAATCGCCCGACCAGGTGTCACCCGCCCACCAGGGCCGGCGCCGCGGGCCGGACTCGGGCAATGGATAGGCATCGGCCTGCCGCGCATCCTGCGGGGGTGGGATGAAGCCCACGGTGTAGGTGCTCAGGTGCTGCCAGGTGGCCGGGTCGTTTTTCGGGTTCCAGTACTCGGGTACCCGGTAAGGGGCCGCCGCCGTGCCGAGATCGGCCTCGGCGGCCTGGCGCACCTGGGGCGGCACCTGATTGGCCAGGCCGGGTTGCAGGTCGCTGGCCCAATGGTCAAAGGCGAAATCGGCCAGGGTGTTGTGGTGCCAGCGCGGCTGGCCGGGGGTGAGCTGGGTGCTGAGCCGCGGCTGGTAGCCATCGCGAAAGACCCGCGTCACCGCCTCGGTCTGGCCATAGGGGTCATACACCACGCCATCGGGCAGCACGCGGCGGGTGCCGTCGGCATTGCCGGCGTCGGCTGCATGCGCGCCAGCCAAGGCCTCATCGGTCCACCCGCCCGCGTCGATGAACAGGTGGTAGGACCGGCGACAGCCCAGCACCGGGGCCTCCGCCTGGCCAGGGATGGCGGCATACGGCCCCTCCACACCGGTGCTTCTCATGAAGCGCCCCGCCTCCGAGAACAACAGATGCGCCGGTTGGGACTGGCTGGGCACCAGCGCCTCCAGCCATTGGAAGAAGCGCGCCCGCTCGGTGCTGTCGAGCGAGCGGAGCTGGAGCCGCCTGGCACAGCCTGCGTCGGTCTGAGGGCGGCAACTGCCGTAGGACTGGTAAGCCAAGCGCAGGCTGTCGTCGGGCACGGCATCGGCACTGAAACCCGAGCGCAGCACCGCACGCAAGGCCTGCAAACCACCGGGGCCCAGCGACACGGAGTCGCCCACGGAGAGGATCAGATTGGGCGGCGCGCCCGTGGCCCCTGCCGGGGCCGTCTCCAGGGGCAGGGGCTCGGCCCCTGCACGCCCAACCATCCCGCAAGCAAGAGCCAACACCCTCCAGCTGTGTTTTCCGATCATGACGCTCAACCCTTTCATCACTGGCATGGCCCCCATCCGAAGCCTCAGGGGCTGCCCAACATGTTCCGAACCAGCAGGGACTGCAGCACGGTGGCGGCCCCCCGCCCGCCGCCCCTGCACCACCGCGGTGATGCGGAAGATGAAGGGGTCGGCCGGCGTGGGCGACCAGATCGCCAGAGCTCCCCCGGCGGCGGCGGCCCCCGCGTTGTAGGGCAGCACCTCGATCCAGTACCAGGCCCCCCGGCTGGCACCGGGCTGCAGCAGCGGGTTGCCCGCGCCGGCCGCCAGCGTGGCGCCGCTGTAGCGGCCATACGGAACACCGCCCCCCGCGGCCACGAACGTGCTCAGCGTCTGCTCATTGCGCCAAAAGCCGCTGCCCGCCTCGGCGGTCGCGGCCGGCCCCAGGCTCAGGCAGAGGCCATCGGCGCAGGGTGGGTCGCGCAGGGCCAACTGCTGGGCCAGCAGGCCAAAATCGGCCACAGTGCGGGGCACCATGGCCGTGGTGGCCGGGTGGCGGCAGCCCACTCCAGCGGGGCCGGGCCGGCAGGCCTGCCCCTGGGGCCCGAGGCCGAGCACATCCAGCTCGGCATCGTGCAGCAAGGCCTCGGCCGCCTCGAAGGCCCGGCTGGCTTCGCTGTCGTTGCCGGCCAGCATCTCCGACAGGCGCACGACCTGGGTATCGGCCAGCACCAGCCAGGCGCACAGCAGGACCATCACCACCACGACCAGCAGCGACACCCCTTGTTGGGCCGGCAGAGGCCTCATCGCACGTGCCCCAGGCCACGCAGCACGAAGGTGTTGCGCAACACGATGTGCCGGCGCCCCTCCTGGGCCTGATCCAGCCCATTGCAGCCCTGAAACGAAGGGCCCTCCAGGCGGGGCCCGCCCACCACGCCCACCATCTGCAGACAAACCTGCACCGCGAGCACCTGAGGCCATCGGCCAGCCATCTGGTCGGCATCCAGCCATTGCAGGGTGGCAAGGTCACCGCTGCCCAGGCGCAGCGCGTAGCGCACCTGGAAATCCTCCAGCGACTCGGCCACCGGCTGCGGGGTGGCGGCATTGCTGGAGCCCCGGCACATCAGGCGCCCCCCACTCACGAAAAAGCGGCTGTCCACCCGGTGCAGCGTTTTGGCCGTGCCAGCGCCCAGGCAATCGGGGCTGATGCTGGCCGATCGGTTCTCAAAGCTCAGCACCAGGGTGTCGGCGCTGCCCTGCGGCCCATCCAGCCCCCAGACATGGCCGCCGTCACCCACCCCATCGCCATCGAGATCCAGGCCATCGAAGTGCGGGCTGTACACAAAGGTGTGCTCTGACAGTGGGGCCGCCGGGTTGAGGAGCTGCAGTTCGACAGCGCCGGCCGGCCGCAACTGGCTGCCGATCAGGCGCATCGCGTTGTTGGCCTGGGCCATCAACTCGGCCCCGTCCAGGGTCTGCCGCGACAGCACCCGGGTCGAGGCCAGCAGACCCACCGCCGCCAGAGCCAGCAGCAGGCCGATGGCCAGCCCCGCCAGCAGTTCGGGCAGCGACACACCACGCACAGCGCCCTGGCACGGGACCGGAGCTCGGGGCAAGACGTTGGACAGCCTCATGGCGCTGAATAGAGCAGTTGGCAGATCTGCCGCTCGGGACAGGTCAGCGGCACGCCGCCCGACAGGGCCGACACGCTCAAAGGGGCCAGGTAGTCCGCAGCGCGGGTGGCCTCGCGGGCGCGCCAGCCCAGCAGAACGCCGATCTGGCCGTCTGCGTCCCCAGGCCGAAAGACGGTGGCACGCCCCAGGGGCAGATCACGACCGACCTGTCGATGCCACTGATCGAGGTCCCAGGTGGCCAGGGCCTGCGGGCGGCAGGGCTGGGCGCTGCAGTCTGGCGCACTGTCGAGGGTGCTGCCGGCCCTGTCAGGCGGGCTCAGGTAGGCCGCCAACACCGCAGAGCCCCCGGGGTTGGCCTTGATGCGCTCGAACAGATCCTGTGCCAGACGGGTGGCCACCACGCGTTGTGCGGCCACTTGGCCATCGACCCCGCTGCGCAGCTGCAGTGCCAGCAGCCCCAGCACTGCCGAGGCCAGCACGCCCAGGGCCACCAGGGCCTCAAGCAAGGCCACGCCAGTGAGCGAAGAACGAGGCTTCATGACCCGCTGCAGGAGACGGTGGCGGGCAGCTTGCGGATCCGGCCTCCGGTGGCGCTGCAGACCTGGTAGGTGGAATCGAGCCGGTTGTTCGGCGGCGTGAAGGTGAAGCCCAGGTTGACGCCCCCCAGCTGCCCCCAGCGGTTGACGGCAAAGGAGCGCTGGCTGAGCGAGCGCATCACCAAGGTGCCATCCGAGACACGGAACACCTGGATCAATTGATCCGATGTCGCGCGGCCGGACCGGGTGGGAGGGTTGAACAAACCGTCGCCATCGCGATCGGCAAACACCAACCAGCCGCAGGACCAGTCCTGGGCAGAATCCGGGCGGGCGCAAGCGGCGTCCTCCAGGCGCTGGACCGCCACGCCACCACCGCGCCGGAGGGCCTCCGTGCGCGCCAGGTTCAGGGCCGCCACCATCTGGCTGGCCGCCAGGTCGGCCTTGTAGCGCTGCGCCAGCACGCTGAAGCCGGGGGCTGCCAGCGCGGCGAGCAAGCCCATCAGCGCCAGCGTGACCAGCAGCTCGACCAGGGTCAGGCCTTGACCGCACCAGGGTGGCTTGTTTTTGCAGCTTGGCGACGCACCTGAAGACATCCGACGAAAATACGTGCTTCAGCCACATCACGGCACGCCGACGCGAACGACGGTATTTATCTCAGGACCACTGGATTGACACGCCCCAACGCCCTCTCTTCAAGCCACCCAGAGCACCCGATGGATCAGGCGCTGGCCCTGGCCGCGCAGGCCCAGCTGATCTGCCCGCCCAACCCCGCCGTGGGCGCCGTGCTGGTGAGCGCGGACGGTCGGGTCATCGGCCTCGGCCACACCCAGGTGCGCGGGGGGCCCCATGCCGAGGTCATGGCCTTGCGCGACGCCCAGGCGCGCGGTGAATCCACCCAGGGCGCCACCGCCTATGTCACGCTGGAGCCCTGCTCCCACCACGGCCGCACCGGCCCCTGCTGCGATGCGTTGATTGCCGCCGGCGTGGGCCGCGTGGTGGCCTCGCTGCAAGACCCCAACCCCTTGGTGGCCGGTCAGGGCTTTGCCCGCTTGCGGGCAGCCGGCATCGAGGTGGAGGTCGGTCCCGGCGAAGCGGCGGCACGCGAGCTCAACATCGGCTTCTTCTCGCGCATGACCCGGGGGCGCCCCTGGGTGCGCAGCAAGATCGCGGGCTCGCTGGACGGCCGCACCGCACTGGAGAATGGCGTCAGCCAGTGGATCACCTCCCCCGAGGCGCGAGCCGACGGCCAACTGTGGCGGGCCCGTGCCGGTGCCGTGCTCACCGGTGTGGGCACGGTGCTGGCAGACGACCCTCTGCTCAATGTGCGCGATGCGCAAGGGGTGCCCACACCCCGCCAACCGGTGCTGGTGGTGCTGGACAGCCAGTTGCGCACGCCGCTCACCGCCCGCCTGTTCACGCTCGACCGGCCCTGCCTGCTTGTCACCACCGTGGCCGATGCAAGCCGCCACGCCCCCTACCTGGCCCGCAAGGCCGAAGTGCTGGTGCAGCCCGGCCCGGATGGGCGCATCGACCTGGTGGCGCTGATGACCGAACTGGGCCGGCGCGAAGTGAACGAACTGCATGTCGAGGCCGGCCCCCTCCTGAACGCGGCCTTGCTGCAGGCCGGCCTGACCGATGAGTGGCTGTTCTACCTCGCACCCAAGCTGCTGGGCCCCGGGCGCCCCCTGCTGGCCCTGCCTGCCCTGAGCCGGCTCGACGAGGCCTGCACGCTGGCCTTCACCGACATCGATCGCATCGGCCCGGACCTGCGCCTGCTGGCGCGCCGGGCCGACGCCCCCCGCCAATCCTTTTCCACCTCAACCTTCTGACAGGACAAGCTGAACATGTTCACTGGAATCATCACTGGCGTCGGCCGCATCGTGGCCTTGCAAGACCTGGGCAGCAGCGCCAGCCACGGCAAACGCCTGAGCATCGAAACCCCGGCGGGCTACCTGGACGACGTCGGCCTGGGCGACAGCATTGCGCTGAATGGCGCCTGCATGACCGTGACCTCGCTGCAACTGGCCGAGCGCCAGTTCACGGTCGACATCTCGGCCGAATCGCTGGACAAGACCAGCGGCCTGGACCGCACCGGCACCATCAACCTGGAAAAGGCGCTGCGCGCCAACGACCGCCTGGGCGGCCACATCGTGTCAGGCCATGTGGACGGACTGGGCACCGTGCTGCGTTTTGAGCAGATCAGCGAGAGCTGGGAACTGCGCATCGGCGCCCCCGCCAGCCTGGCACGCTTTCTGGCCTACAAGGGCTCGATCACGGTCAACGGCGTCAGCCTGACCGTCAACCAGGTGCACGACACCGCAGAGGGTGCCGAGATCAGCATCAACCTGATTCCCCACACGGTCGCCAACACCGCGCTGGGTGTGCTCAAGGCGGGCGATCGGGTCAACCTCGAAATCGACACGGTGGCGCGGTATGTCGAGAGAATGCTTTCGACGACACACAAGTAAATCGAAACAATTTAATCAAAACAAAACCGGGGCGACCAACCCCGGTTTTTTCGTTGAACACCTTGAAATTAAAAAATCATGAATTCCCAAAAAAATCAATACCATCCATCAATCCAAACCAGTCGCCAAATCAGTTAACAACCCAACGATAATCAGCAATCACCCTGTTTACGGAAGTCCCGACAGAGATCCTCAAAGAAAATTCCTCACGCGATGGCCCGCACCTGAAGCACAGATTTTCAAAAAAATACAGATAATTTATTTACTCACACAAAATCCGTCCGATTTGAAAATCAGCCTGGATTCTCATCGCTTCTCCATTAAATTCAGCTGAGCCGGTGCGTGCAAAGAAACAGGGAAACGCCTGTCGTCGCAGGTATCGGCACAGCGCTGACGCCCGGCCCATGTCCGTGTCACGGCAGCGCGGTTCAATTTCAAAACTGGAGAATGTCATGAAGAAACTCGCTCTTTCCCTGGGCCTGGCCCTGACCCAACTGGCCCTCATCCCCGCCCACGCCAATCCGGCCGGCGAAGCGGCAGCTCAGGCCGCCAAGAACAACGGCTCTGGCGAAGCCGCCACCGCAGATGACCGCGCCAAGGCGTCCAAGCCCGCCAGCGCCGAACAAAAGGCCGAGGCCCGCGCCAAGCGCAAAACCGAAGGCGCTGCCGCCGCCAAGGCCGACAAGGCCAACGGCTCGGGCGAAGCCGCCACCGCAGATGACCGCGCCAAGGCCTCCCAGCCTGCCACGGCCGAGCAGAAAGCCGAAGCCCGCGCCAAGCGCAAGACCGCTGGTGCGGCTGCCGCTGAGGCCAACAAGGCCCAGGGTTCGGGTGAGGCCGCTACGGCCGACGACCGCGCCAAAAAATAAGAAAGAAAACCTCACGACCGGGCGGGCCCTTGCCCTGGGATGGGCCAAGGGCCTGCCCGGTCCGCAGCCCGAGCAAATCTGCCACGCTGCCGCTGAGCCCAAAAATCTGGCATGACAATTGCTAATTGCTTCTGCTGACTTCCTACCCTGCGGGATTGCAGGCGGCTCAGAACCCAAAAATTGGGAAATCTCAACTTTTGATTCGTGTCAAGCACCCAGATCAAAAAACCCAATCACACACCAAAAGTGTCGCAACTCGGACACTTAGACCACTCATCGTAAAAAAACATCCGCCCACTCCGTTAGAGTGGTGTTACTGCGCCTGCGAACTCGGCCATGGGTTTCCTGATGTTGACTGGCAGGCACAGCAAAACGTGCAAGCGTCCGGTTCCGGACGTTCACTGACTAGCTCGGATTTTTGGAGAAACGTATGAAAAAAGTGATTCTTTCCGTGGGTGTGGCTCTGGTTCAACTGATGGCCGTCAACGCTTTCGCCGCTGGTGAAGTGGACGCCGCTGACAGCAAGGCTGCCGCTTCGACCCCCGTCACCAAGGCTGAAAAGCAAGCTGCCCGCGCTGAGCGCAAGGCCGCTGGCGCTGACGCTGCCAAGGCCGCCAAGGCTGCTGAGAACGGTGATGCCGCCGGCGGCGCCGACAAGGCTGTTCCTTCGGCCAAGGCCACTGCCGCCGAAAAGAAGGCCGCCCGCGCCAAGCGCAAGGCCGCCGGCGCTGAAGCCGCCAAGACCGAAAAGAACGGTCAGTGATCGGCATCGGGCCGCGCCCTGGCGCGGTCCAACCCGGTCTCTGAGCAGACCGGTGCCAGCACACAGACAGCAGGCGCGGAGTGATCCGCGGCCTGCTGTTTTGCTTTCCGACCACCCCTCGCGGGTACCCGCCGCAATGGATGGGTTCACGGCAATTGGCCAACACACGAGCGCCTGAGGTGCCCGCCATGCTGGACGGTTGGCTTTGCGGCGATAATCGGGGTTTGTCGGTTCATCCAGGATCTCCCCAAGAGGCTTCCCGCATCACCCTGACACACCGTGGCCTGCCGGCCAGGCTCACGCCCTGGCGTCTGGGCACTGACCCGCGGGACGACGGAAACAAGCGAATCAACCCATGGACCACACCCTGCCCCCTTCCGCACCGCTGCACCCGCAGCGGCAGGATGCCGGCGAGCTGGCCCGATCACATCGACACCCATGACAAGCAAAACACTCACGCCCGTGGCCATCTCCCCGGTGGAGGACATCGTGGCCGACATCCGGGCCGGCCGCATGGTCATCCTGGTGGATGAAGAAGACCGCGAGAACGAAGGCGACCTGGTACTGGCCGCCGACCATGTCAGCGCCGAGTACATCAACTTCATGGCGCGTTATGCACGTGGCCTGATCTGCCTGACGCTGTCGCGCGACATGTGCGAGAAGCTGCAACTGCCGCCCATGGTGGCGCGCAACGGGGCCAAGCACTCGACCGCGTTCACGGTGTCGATTGAAGCGGCTGAAGGCGTCACCACCGGCATTTCGGCTGCCGACCGGGCCCGCACCGTGCAGGCGGCTGTGGCCCGCAACGCCCAGGCCAGCGACCTGGTGCAGCCCGGCCACATCTTTCCGCTGCAGGCGGTCGATGGCGGTGTGCTGATGCGCGCCGGCCACACCGAAGCCGGTTGCGACCTGGCCACCATGGCCGGCTGCAGCCCCGCCTCGGTGATCTGCGAAGTGATGAACGAAGACGGCACCATGGCCCGCCTGCCGGACCTGCAGCTGTTTGCCGCCGAGCACGGCCTGAAGATCGGCACCATCGCCGACCTGATCGAGTACCGCAGCCGCACCGAGTCCCTGATCGAGAGCCTGGGTGTGCGCAGCATCCGCACGGCCTATGGCGAGTTCCAGGCCCACGCCTTCCGCGACAAGCCCAGCCAGGCCATCCACCTGGCCCTGGTGAAGGGCCAATGGCAGGCCGATGAGGTGGTGGACGTGCGCGTGCACGAGCCGCTGTCGGTGCTGGATGCCCTGGAAATCAACCGCAGCATGCACTCCTGGGGGCTGGATGCCAGCCTGGCGCACTTTGCCGCCAACGGCAAGGGCGTGGCCGTGCTGCTCAACTGCGGCGAAAGCGCCAGCGAACTGCTGGCCCAGTTTGAAGGCCGTGCCCGTGCGGCCCAGGCCCCCGAACGCGGCCGCATGGACCTGCGCACCTACGGCGTGGGCGCACAGATCCTGCGGGCCTGCGGCGTGCACCGCATGCGCCTGATGGGCAACCCGCGCCGCATGCCCAGCATGACCGGCTACGGCCTCGAGATCACCGGCTACCTCACCAAGGAATAAGACACATGTTTGGCGCAGAAAAAGGCACGTCCGACAAGCTGGACGGCAAGAAACTCCACATCGGCATCGTGCAGGCCCGTTTCAACGAGAGCATCACCAACGCCCTGGCCGACGCCTGCAAGGCCGAGCTGGCCGCCCTGGGCGTGCTCGACAAGCACATCGACCACGTGCTGGTGCCCGGCGCACTGGAAGTGCCGGTGGCCCTGCAGGCCCTGGCCGAAAAAGACGAGTACGACGCCCTGATTGCCCTGGGCTGCATCATCCGTGGCGAGACCTACCACTTCGAACTGGTGGCCAACGAGTCGGGCGCCGGCGTGACCCGCCTCTCGCTGGACTACCAGATCCCGATCGCCAACGCGATCATCACCACCGAAAACCTGGAGCAGGCCGTGGCCCGCCAGACCGACAAGGGGCGCGACGCGGCCCGGGTGGCGGTCGAGATGGCCAACCTGCTGGACGAACTTTCATGAGCGACACCCCCACCCCCGCACCTCGCCAGCCGCGCCCCCCGCGCAAGGGCACGACCAGCACCGGCGCCCGCAAGGCCGCCTCGAAATCCGATCGCAGCCGGGCCCGCGAATTCACCCTGCAAGCGCTGTACCAGTTCCTGGTGGGCAAGAACGACGCCAGCGACATCGACCACTTCACGCGCGATCTGTCGGGCTTTCACAAAGCCGACGCCGCGCACTACAACACCTTGCTGCATGGTTGCATCGCCCAGGCCGACGATCTGGATGCCCAGATCGCGCCCCTGCTGGACCGCAAGCTGGGCGAGATCTCGCCCATCGAGCACGCCGTGATGTGGATCGGCGCCTACGAACTGCAGTTCTGCCATGACGTGCCCTGGCGCGTGGTGCTCAACGAGTGCATCGAGCTGGCCAAGGAATTTGGCGGCACCGATGGGCACAAGTACGTGAACGCTGTGCTCAACGGCCTGGCCCCGCGCCTGCGCGCCGCCGAGGTGGCGGCTGACAAGGGCAAGGCGCCCCAGGCTGCCCCGGCAGCCACGCCAGACGATGCGGTCAGCCCGCCCGCTGTCGACTGAGCTGCCAGCCCTTGCACCACCCTGCACCGCCCTGATGGCCTGATTCACCTGTTTTGCCCGTTTTGCCTGCACAGCCCCGCGCATGAAAATCTCCACCCGAGCTGGGCGCATCGAGCCCTTCTATGTCATGGAGGTGGCCAAGGCTGCTTCCGAACTGGCCCGCGAGGTGGCGCACAGCAGCCGCCCGATGATCTTCCTGAACATCGGCGAGCCCGACTTCACCGCCCCCCCTGCCGTGCAGGAGGCCGCCGCCAAGGCCATCCGCGACGGGGCCACCCAGTACACCCAGGCCACCGGCCTGATGGCGCTGCGTGAACGCATCAGCCAGTGGTATGCGGACCGCTTCGGCGCCCAGGTGCCCGCGCGGCGCATCGTGATCACGGCCGGCGCCTCGGCCGCCCTGCAACTGGCCTGCCTGGCGCTGATCGATGCGGGCGACGAAGTGCTGATGCCCGACCCCAGCTACCCCTGCAACCGCCACTTTGTGAGCGCGGCCGAGGGCAATGCGGTGTTGATCCCGACCACGGCGGCCGAGCGCTACCAGCTCAGCGCCGACAAGGTGCGCCAGGCCTGGACGCCGCGCACCCGCGGCGTGCTGCTGGCCTCGCCCTCCAACCCCACGGGCACCTCGATCCACCCCGACGAACTGCGCCGCATTCACGAGGTGGTGAAGCAGCACGACGGCATCACGATGGTCGACGAGATCTACCTGGGCCTGAGCTATGACGACACCTATGGCCACACGGGCCTCACCATCGACGACCAGCTCATCAGCATCAACAGCTTCAGCAAGTACTTCAACATGACGGGCTGGCGCCTGGGCTGGCTGGTGGTGCCTGATGCGCTGGTGCCGGTGGTCGAACGCCTGGCGCAGAACCTGTTCATCTGTGCCAGCACCGTGGCCCAGCATGCCGCCCTGGCCTGCTTCGAGCCCGACAGCCTGGCCGAGTACGAACGCCGCCGTGCCGAGTTCAAGGCCCGCCGCGATTACTTCATCCCGGCGCTGGAAAGCGTGGGGCTGACGGTGCCCGTGAAGCCCGACGGGGCCTTCTATGCCTGGGCCCACTGCCGCGACTGGTGCGAGCGCCTGGGCGTGAAAGACAGCTGGGACCTGGCCTTCACCCTGATGCGAGAAAGCCACCTGGCCGTCACCCCGGGGCGCGATTTCGGCACCGCCGAGACCGCGGATTTTCTGCGCTTTTCCACCGCCAGTTCGATGGAACACCTGCAGGAATCGATCGCCCGCCTGAAAGCCCTGGCCGGATGAACCCGCAAGCCGCTCCGCAAAGCGCCGCCTACCGCCACAGCGTGCGCGTGTACTGGGAAGACACCGATGCCGGTGGCATCGTGTTCTATGCCAACTACCTCAAGTTCTTCGAGCGTGCCCGCACCGAATGGCTGCGCAGCCTGGGCGTGGGCCAACAGGCGCTGCGCGAGGCCACGGGCGGCATGTTCGTGGTCAGCGAGACCCGCGTGCGCTACCACCGCCCGGCGCGGCTCGACGATCAGCTCATTGTCACCGCCAGCCTGCACACCCCGGGCCGGGCCTCGCTGGTGATTGCCCAGCAGGCCTGGCTGCAGGATGCGGCAGGCCTGCCGGTGGAACTTCTGTGCGAAGGCACGATCCGCATAGGCTGGGTCGATGCGGCCAGCCTGCGCCCCGCACGCATCCCGACGAACATCCTGGAAGTACTCTCATGAATTCTCAAGACCTGTCCATCGTGCATCTGGTGCTGCATGCCAGTCTGGTGGTCCAGCTGGTCATGGCCTTGCTGGCCGGCATTTCGATCGCCAGCTGGACGGCCATCTTCCGCAAGCTGTTTTCGATCAAGCGCGTGAAAGCCCTCAATGAAGAGTTCGAGCGCGAGTTCTGGTCGGGCACCAGCCTGAACGATCTGTTTGCCGCTGCAGCGCAGAACGCGCGCCAGTCCGGCCCCATGGAACGCATCTTTGCCAGTGGCATGCGCGAGTTCCAGAAACTGCGCGAGCGCCGCATCAGCGACGCCGGCACCCTGATGGATGGTGCCCGGCGCGCCATGCGGGCCAGCTTCCAGCGCGAGATGGACGTGATCGAGTCCAATCTGTCCTTCCTGGCCTCGGTCGGCTCGGTGTCCCCCTATGTGGGCCTGTTCGGCACGGTGTGGGGCATCATGGGCGCGTTCTCGGGCCTGGCCGCCCTGCAGCAGGTCACCCTGGCCACGGTGGCCCCCGGCATTGCCGAAGCCCTGGTGTCGACCGCCATCGGCCTGTTCTCGGCCATCCCGGCGGTGGTGGCCTACAACCGCTTTGCGCGCGACATCGATCGCGTGGCCATCCACCAGGAAACCTTCATCGAAGAGTTCTCCAACATCCTGCAGCGCAACCTGGGCGCCCAGGCCGCTCAAGCCTCGGCCTCGGGCCGCTGAACCCCGACCGGAGGACCCCGCTATGCCCGCCATGGTTTCACGCGGCCGCGGCCGCCGCACCATCAACGAGATCAACATGGTGCCCTTCATCGACGTGATGCTGGTGCTGTTGATCATCTTCATGGTGACCGCGCCCCTGATCACGCCCAGCAACATCGACCTGCCCAGCGTGGGCAAGGCCAGCAAGCAACCTGACCGTGTGGTGCAGGTGGTGATTGGCAAGGACGAGAAGCTGGAGCTGCGCCGCCCCGGCAAGCCCGAAGAAACCCAGTCCATCAACCAGGCCGGCCTGGTGGCGGCCGTGCGCCTGGCCCAGGACGGCGACGACAACAACCCGGTCGTGATCAGTGCCGACCGGAACGTGAAATACGAGTCGGTGGTGAGGGTGATGGATGCCCTGCAGCGCGCCGGCGTCAAGCGCGTGGGCCTGTCGGTGCAACTGGCCCCCTGACCCGGGCCCCTGAGCTTCATGACGCACGCCCTCTCCGAACGCAACGAATTCGCGCCACCGCCGCAGCGCGGCATGGGCCGCGCAGTCGCCCTGGCCTTGCTGGCCCACGCGCTGCTGGTGGCCGGCCTGACCTTCAGCGTGCAATGGAAGCGCAACGCCGAGGACACGGTGGCCGAGGCCGAGCTGTGGTCTGCCGTGCCGCAAGAGGCAGCGCCACGCGCAGTCGAACCACCGCCGCCCCCCCCTCCTCCGCCGGCGCCGCCCGAAGAGATCGTCAAGCCCCGGCCCGCACCGCCGCCGGCCCCGGCAGTCAAGCCGCCACCGGCGCCGGATGAATCGCTCAAGGACGCCCAGATCGCCCTCGAGAAGGAGCGCAAGCGCAAGGAAATCGAGAAAAAGGACCGCGAGCACCAGCGCGAACTCGAGAAGAAAGCGCAGGAGAAGAAAGAGCGCGAAAAGCAGGAAAAGCTGGAAAAAGAAAAAGCCCTGCAGCAAAAGCGCGAGGCCGAGAAAGCAGCCGAAAAGGCAGCAGAGAAGGCCGCAGAAAAGAAGCGCCAGGAACAACTGCAGCGCGAAAAAGACCAGGAGCGCAAGAAGCAGGAGGAAGCCGCCGACAAGCGCCGCGCCGCCGAGGCCGATGCCAAGCGCAAGAAGGACGCCGACGCCGCCGACGCCAAGCGCGTCGAGGCCCAACGTGCCGACAACCTCAAGCGCATGGCCGGCATGGCCGGCGCCAGCGGAGGCCCCAGTGCCACGGGCACCGCCCTGCGTTCGTCGGGGCCTTCTGCCAGCTACGGTGGGCGCGTCAAGGCACGGGTCAAGCCCAACATCGTCTTCACCGACGACCTGCCGAACAACCCGGTGGCCGAGGTGGAAGTGCGCCTGGCCCCCGACGGCACCATCGTGGGCCGCAAGCTGAGCAAGTCCAGCGGCGTGGCGGCGTGGGACGAGGCCGTGCTCAAGGCCATCGACAAGACCGAGGTGCTTCCGCGTGACACCGATGGCACCGTGCCTTCGTCGCTGGTGCTGGTGTTCCGGCCCAAGGACTGACGCGTCGGGGTCGGCGGGGCCGCCCCTCTGTCCCCCCGGAGTGCCAGCCCAGCGGTGCGCCGGCCACAGGCTGCCCCCAGGGCCTCACGATGGCCCGCCATGAGCACGGACACTCCCCATGACAGTGGCTACAAGCAGCTGTTCTCGCACCCCGACATGGTGCGCGACCTGCTCACCGGTTTCGTCCCCGGGCCCTGGGTTCAAGCCGCCCGCTTCGATACGTTAGAGCGTGTTCAACGTCTCCCACGGGTCGCGCAGCGGTCTTTTCGGGATGGGATGCAAGGCGCGGTGCGCCGTCGATAGCCCGCCTATCGACAAGCGCCGCAACGCCGCAGACCGCCCGAAAAGGCCACTGCCCGAAGGGTTGGAGCGAAATCGGGCGATTGAGCGCCCCGACTGCTTGCATGGGCACGAGCCCATGCGGCGCACCCGGGCCACCCACTCATCCCGATTGCGCTCCAACGCGGCCCGTGCGAGACATTGAACACGCTCTTAGCGCGTCAACGCCAGCTATGTCAGCGAATCGGATAAGCAACGCCACGACGACATGGTGTGGCGGCTGCAAGTGGGGCCACGCTGGGTCTGGATCTACCTGCTGCTGGAGTTCCAGAGCCAGGATGACCCGTGGATGGCGGTGCGCATGATGGTCTACGTGGGCCTGCTGGCCCAGCATCTGATCAAGGAAAGGCAGCTGGAAGACGGGCGATTGCCCGCGCTGATCCCCTTGGTGCTTTACAACGGCGCACACCCCTGGAAAGCACCCACCGATGCGGGCCACTGCTTTGCCCCCAGCCTGCCCGGCCTGGCCCGGTTCCGCCCCAGACTCATGTACCACCTGATCGATGAGGCCCGGCTGCAGCTGTCAACTTCCTCCGATGTCCGCAACGTGGTCGAAGCCTTGTTCAGACTTGAACGCAGCACGGGCCCCTCCGACATCATCGGCCTGATCAAGGCAGCGGGAAGCTTGCTGCAAGCCCCCGAGCAGAAGGCACTTCGACGCACCCTGGATCTCTGGTTTCGCCGTCTGATCCGTCGCAAAATGCCCGAAACCGCCGAGCCCGATCTGGCCGCCATCCCCAACCTCTTTGAAAGAACCCCCATGCTTGAAGACACCCTGGAGCGTATTTTCAAACAGGCCCACAAGGATGGCCTCCAGGCAGGTCGACAAGAAGGTCGTGAGGAAGGCCGCGAGGAAGGCATCACCCTGATGCTGCGGCGGGTGCTGGAGCAGCGGTTTGCCCCCCTGCCGCCCTGGGCCGAGCAACGCCTGAGCGAGGCCACCCGCCAGCAGCTCGATCAATGGTCGCAGCACATGCTGAGCGCCACCACTCTTGAAGCGCTCTTGAACCCTACAGAAGGCTGAACCGGCGTCAGCCCTTAAAATCGGCCCCAGCCGACGCTGCCTTGGCCATGAGCTTCGACAGCGTCACCCTTTTTGCCCAGCGCCAGACAGGCCCTGTCTGCCGCCCCGTGCGATGGCTGCTGAGCATCGCATGGCACGGGTTGGCGAAGCCAGCCGGCCCCTCTCAGGACACCCCACCATGACCCTCAAAGCCCCCGAACTGCTGCTGCCGGCCGGTTCCCTCGAAAAGATGCGCGCCGCCTATGACTTTGGCGCCGATGCCGTGTATGCCGGCCAGCCCCGCTACTCGCTGCGGGCGCGCAACAACGAGTTCCGCCTGGAGCAGATCGCCCAGGGCATTGGCGAAGCCCATGCGCGCGGCAAGAAGTTCTTCGTCACCAGCAACCTGATCGCACACAACGACAAGGTGCGCACCTACCTGCGCGACATCGAACCGGTGATCGAATGCCGCCCCGACGCCCTGATCATGGCCGACCCGGGCCTGATCATGATGGTGAAAGAGAAGTGGCCCGAAACCGAAATCCACCTCTCGGTGCAGGCCAACACCACCAACTGGGCCACCGTGAAGTTCTGGCAGAAGATGGGCGTGACCCGCATCATCCTGTCACGCGAACTGAGCCTGGACGAGATCGAGAAGATCCGCCAGGAATGCCCCGACATGGAGATCGAAGTCTTTGTGCATGGCGCCCTGTGCATCGCCTACTCGGGCCGCTGTCTGCTGTCGGGCTACTTCAACCGGCGCGACCCCAACCAGGGCACCTGCACCAATGCCTGCCGCTGGGAGTACAAAACCCAGTCGGCCGCGATCGACCCCAACACCGGCGAGGCCCTGGCCCAGAAGCTGGACAAGGGCTTCAGCTTCGAGCAGGCCCGTGACGAGGCCGACGCCGAGTTCACCAGCACCTGCGGCAACCACCAGCGCCACCCCGCCGCCGAGCAGGTCTACCTGATCGAAGAGCTGGGCCGCCCGGGCGAACTGATGCCCATCATGGAGGACGAGCATGGCACCTACATCCTCAACTCCAAGGACCTGCGCGCCATCGAGTACGTCGAACGCCTGGCCCAGATCGGCGTCGACTCGCTGAAGATCGAAGGCCGCACCAAATCGCTGTACTACGTGGCCCGCACGGCCCAGGCCTACCGCCGTGCCATCGACGACGCGGTGGCCGGCCGCCCCTTCAACCCGGCCTTGATCACCGATCTGGAAGGCTTGGCCAACCGCGGCTACACCACCGGCCTGCTGGACCGTCGCCCGGCCAACGACTATCAGAACTACGAAACCGGCCACTCCGTGGCCCACCGCAGCCAGTTTGTGGGCGAGGTGCGTGGCGCGGCCGACGGCTGGGTGGAAGTGGAAACCAAGAACCGCTTCGCCGTGGGCGACACGCTGGAGGTGATCCACCCCAGCGGGAACCAGATGCTCAAGCTCACCGAAATGCGCAACAGCGAGGGCCAGCCGGTGGACGTGGCGCAGGGCAACCCGATCAAGGTCTGGATCCCGCTGGAGGCCCGCTTTGCCGGCGCCTTGCTGGCCCGGGTATTTGAGCCCGAAGCGGTGGCTTGAAGCGCTGACGCGCATAGCACAGATCCACCCTCCAACCACCCGAAAAGGCCTGCTTCGCAGGCCTTTTTTGCTCTTATTTCGGTAGCAAAATTCGCAGTTTTCAACACAGGGTTAACCCTGCTTAAACAGTAAGCAGCCTGTTGAAAGCCGCACCAGTAAAGGCTTTGGCAGCTTGTTCATGCACTCACCCACAAAGTTGTCCACAGAAGCTGTGGACGAATGTGACAAGCTGGCGACAAGCTCGTGGCGCCGGCTCAAGCCACCCAGCAAAAGCGATTGAACACGGCCTGTCGCGGGTGTGATCGCGCCGCCGCCAGCGCTGGGGCAGCATGACCCCGATCAAGAGCCTACCGAGCGCCCACCATGACTGAGACAAGCCCCGCCAACACGACCACCACCACCCATCACCGCATCTGCCCGCTGTGCGAGGCCTGTTGCGGCCTGGAAATCAAGGTCAGCGGGGGGCACGTGACCCGCATCAGCGGCCATGCCGACGATGTGTTCAGCCAAGGCTACATCTGCCCCAAAGGCGCCGCCCTGAAAGACCTGCACGAAGACCCCGACCGCCTGCGCCAGCCCCTGATCAAACGCAACGGCCAATTCGAGCCCGCCAGTTGGGAAGAGGCCTATGCCGAGATCGAGCAGCGCCTGCAGGCCGTCCAGGCGCGCCACGGGCGGCACAGCGTGGCGGCCGTGGCCGGCAACCCCAGCGCCCACAAGATCGGGCTGATGCTGTACTACCCCCGCCTGCTCAAGGCCCTGGGCACGCGCAACATCTTCAGCGCCGCCACCCTCGATCAGATGCCACGCCATGTGGTCAGCGGGCTGATGTACGGACACTGGATGAGCGTGCCGGTGCCCGACCTCACCCGCACCGACTGGCTGCTGGTGCTGGGGGCCAACCCGGTGGCCAGCAACGGCAGCATGTGGACCGTGCCCGACTTCCGTGGCAAAGCCAAGGCCCTGCAGGCGCGTGGCGGCAAACTGATCGTGATCGACCCACGCCGCAGCGAAACCGCGGCCCTGGCCGATGAGCACCATTTCATCCGCCCTGGCGCCGACGTCTTCCTGCTGCTGGGCATGCTGCACACCGTGTTCAAGTCAGGCCTGGCACGGGCCGGCGCGGCCGAAGGCCTGATCGGATCGCTGGATGAGTTGCGCCAGGCGGTGGCCCCCTTTGCCCCCGAGGTGGTGGCCGAACGCTGTGGGCTGCCGGCCGAGACCATCGCCCGCCTCGCCACCGAGTTGGCCAGCACACCGCGCGCGGTGCTGTATGGCCGCATCGGCACCTGCACGCAGGATTTCGGCAGCCTGTCCACCTGGCTGATCGACCTGTTGAACCTGCTCACCGGCCACCTCGACCAGGTGGGGGGTTCGATGTTCCCCAAGGCAGCCGCCTTTGCCGCCAACACGGCAGGCCCCGCCGGACAGGGCCGCGGGGTCAAGCTAGGCCGCTTCAGCAGCCGCGTCAGTGCGGCCCCCGAGGTGATGGGTGAGTTGCCCATCAGCTGCCTGGCCGAAGAAATCGACACCCCGGGTGAAGGGGCTGTGCGGGCCTTGATCACGATCGCCACCAACCCGGTGCTCTCGGCGCCCAACGGCGAGCGCCTGTCCAAGGCCCTGGGGCAGCTCGACTTCATGGTCAGCCTGGACATTTACCTCAACGAGACCACGCGCCATGCCGATGTGATCCTGCCCGCGCCCTCGCCGCTCGAAGACCTGCACTACGACGTGCCCTTCCCTCAGCTCTCGTGGCGCAACCACGCGCGTTACAGCGCGCCGATCTTCCAGCGTCCCGCGGGGCAGCCGGCCGAATGGCAAAGCCTGCTGCGGCTGGCCGCCATCGCCCAGGGCGCGCAAGGCTCCCAGGACAGCCAGACGCTGGATGACCAATACTTTGCCGATGAGCTGAAGCGCCTGCCCGCCGAGCTGGCTGACGCCGCCCGCGCCGCCAGCGGCCACCTCCTGGGCCCGGACCGCCTGCTGGACCTGGCCTTGCGCGGCGGCCCCTACAAGCTGAGCCTGGACCAGGTGCGGGCCGCCCCGGCCGGGCTGGACCTGGGTGAGCTGCAGCCCCGCCTGCCCGAGTTGCTGCGCACACCCGATGGCCGCATCGACCTGACGCCGCCGGCGCTGATGCAAGACCTGCAGCGCGCCACGGCCGCCCTGCATGAACCCGCCCCGGCCCTGACGCTGATCGGGCGGCGCGACGTGCGCTCGAACAACAGCTGGATGCACAACCTGCCCATCCTGGCCGAAGGGCCCGAGCGCTGCACCCTGCTGGTCCACCCCAGCGACGCGCAGCGCCTGGGCCTGCAAGACGGCAGCCAGGCCCGCCTGAGCCGCAGCGACCGGCCCGCCACCGCCCTGCTGGTGCCTGTGCAGCTCAGTGCCGCCATGATGCCCGGCGTGGTCAGCCTGCCGCACGGCTGGGGGCATGACCAAGCGGGCACGCGCCTGAACCTGGCCGCCGAGCGCCCTGGGGTCAACCTGAATGCTCTGTTGGACGAACAAAGACGCGACCCGCTGTCGGGCAATTCGGTCTTGAGTGGGGTGGCCGTCAACCTCGTGGCCGCCTGAGCCTTCGTCGGCACCGCTTCGGAGGTATTTGTCACACTTTGGCTCTCGCAGACCCGACATGCCGTCACATGGCGAGGTTACAACCGGGTTTCATTCAACACCGGGAGTTCTCCATGGGCTTTTTCAGCAGCATTCTTTCCAAACTGGGTTTCGGCGAACAAGCTGTGGCCGCCGCCGAGCAAGCGCCCAGCGCCCCCACGGCGCCGGCGCCCGCCGCAGGCCCCACGGCCATCAGCGAGGTCGACGTCCTGGGCCAACTGGAGGCACTGGCTGCCAGCCACGCTGAAAAGCTCAACTGGAAGGTCTCCATCGTCGACCTGATGAAGTTGCTGGGGCTGGACAGCAGCCTGGCCGCCCGCAAGGCCCTCGCCACCGAGCTGGGCTGCCCGGCCGACCGGATGGGCGACTCGGCCGCCATGAACATCTGGCTGCACAAGACGGTGCTGCAAAAGCTGGCGGCCAATGGGGGCAATGTGCCGGCAGAACTGCTGCACTGATCAGCCCCACAGCGCGCTCCTCGCGAAACCTGGGGTCGCCAGGCTGACAAAAACAAAAAGCCCCGCCGGAGTCATCCGGCGGGGCTTTCTTTTGGAAAAAGCGTTTCAGCCGCGAGGCTGAAACAAGGCCTTTTCAGGCCCTGGGTCCTCAGGCGCTCACGCCCTTGGCCACTTCTGCGTACTCTTCGATCTGGTTGAAGTTCAGGTACTTGTAGATCGAGGCGCCGTCCTTGTTCACGATGCCCATGGCTTCGTGGTATTCGGCCACGGTGGGCAGCTTGCCCAGCTTGGAGGCGATGGCGGCCAGTTCGGCCGAGCCCAGGAACACGTTGGTGTTCTTGCCCAGGCGGTTCGGGAAGTTGCGGGTGCTGGTCGAGATGACGGTGGCACCTTCGCGCACCTGGGCCTGGTTGCCCATGCACAGCGAGCAGCCCGGCATTTCGGTGCGGGCACCGGCGGTGCCGAAGGCGGCGTAATGGCCTTCCTTGATCAGCTCGGTCTGGTCCATCTTGGTCGGCGGGGCCACCCACATCTTGACGGGGATGTCGCGCTGGCCGCCCAGCAGCTTGGCTGCAGCGCGGAAGTGACCGATGTTGGTCATGCACGAACCGATGAAGGACTCATCGATCTTGGTGCCGGCCACTTCGGACAGGAACTTGGCGTCATCCGGGTCGTTCGGGCAGCAGACGATCGGCTCCTTGATGTCGGCCAGGTCGATCTCGATGACGGCCGCGTATTCAGCGTCCTTGTCGGCTTCGAGCAGGTTGGGCTGGGCCAGCCAGGCTTCGACCTTCTCGATGCGGCGTTGCAGGGTGCGGGCATCGGCGTAGCCGTCGGCGATCATGTTCTTCATCAGCACCACGTTGCTGGTGAGGTATTCGTTGATCGGCTCAGGGTTGAGCTTGATGGTGCAGCCGGCAGCCGAGCGTTCGGCCGAGGCGTCGGACAGTTCGAACGCTTGCTCGACCTTGAGGTCAGGCAGGCCTTCGATTTCGAGGATGCGGCCCGAGAACACGTTCTTCTTGCCGGCCTTGGCCACGGTCAGCAGACCGGACTTGATGGCGTACAGCGGGATGGCATGCACCAGGTCACGCAGGGTGACGCCGGGTTGCATCTGGCCCTTGAAGCGGACCAGCACCGATTCCGGCATGTCCAGGGGCATCACGCCGGTGGCGGCACCGAAGGCCACCAGGCCGGAGCCGGCCGGGAACGAGATACCGATCGGGAAGCGGGTGTGCGAGTCGCCACCGGTACCGACGGTGTCAGGCAGCAGCAGGCGGTTCAGCCAGCTGTGGATCACGCCGTCGCCCGGGCGCAGGGCCACGCCGCCGCGGCTGCTGATGAAGGCCGGCAGTTCGCGGTGGGTCTTGACGTCCACCGGCTTGGGGTAGGCTGCGGTGTGGCAGAAGGACTGCATCACCAGGTCGGCCGAGAAGCCCAGGCAAGCCAGGTCCTTCAGCTCGTCACGGGTCATGGGGCCGGTGGTGTCCTGCGAGCCCACGGTGGTCATCTTGGGTTCGCAGTAGGTGCCCGGGCGCACGCCTTGACCTTCGGGCAGGCCGACAGCGCGGCCAACCATCTTCTGGGCCAGGGTGAAGCCAGCATTGGTGGCGGCAGGTGCCTGCGGCAGACGGAACAGGGTGGAAGCACCCAGGCCCAGGAATTCACGGGCCTTGGCGGTCAGCGAGCGGCCGATGATCAGGTTGATACGGCCACCGGCACGCACTTCGTCAAACAGCACATCGCTCTTGAGCTTGAACTCGGAGACGGTTTCGCCGTTCTTCACGATCTTGCCTTCGTAAGGCAGGATGTCGACCACGTCGCCCATTTCGAGCTTGGACACATCGACTTCGATCGGCAGCGAGCCCGAGTCTTCTTGGGTGTTGAAGAAGATGGGGGCGATCTTGCCGCCCAGGGTCACGCCACCAAAGCGCTTGTTGGGCACAAAGGGGATGTCCTGGCCGGTGGCCCAGATCACGCTGTTGGTGGCCGACTTGCGGCTGGAGCCGGTGCCCACCACGTCGCCCACGTAGGCCACGAGGTTGCCCTTCTTCTTGAGGTCTTCGATGAACTGCATCGGACCGCGCTTGCCGTCTTCCTCGGGCGTAAAGGCCGCGTCAGGACGGGTGTTCTTCAGCATGGCCAGGTAGTGCAGCGGGATGTCCGGGCGGCTCCAGGCGTCGGGTGCAGGCGACAGGTCATCGGTGTTGGTTTCGCCAGGCACCTTGAACACGGTGACGGTGATCTTCTTCTCGACTTCGGGGCGGGTGGTGAACCACTCGGCGTCAGCCCAGCTCTGCACGACTTCCTTGGCCTTGGCGTTGCCGGCCTTGGCCTTTTCGGCCACGTCGTTGAAAAAGTCGAACATCAGCAGGGTCTTCTTGAGGCCTTCGGCGGCCACAGCAGCCACTTCAGCATCGTCCAGCAGTTCGATCAGGGGGTGCACGTTGTAGCCGCCCACCATGGTGCCCAACAGCTCGGTGGCCTTGGCCTTGGAGATCAGGGCCACAGCGAGGTCGCCATGGGCCACGGCAGCCAGGAAGCTGGCCTTGACCTTGGCGGCATCGTCCACGCCCGGTGGCACGCGATGGGTCAGCAGGTCGAGCAGGAAGGCGTCTTCACCCGCCGGCGGGTTCTTGATCAGCTCGATCAGGTCGGCGACTTGCTTCGCATCCAGCGGCAGGGGCGGAATGCCCAGGGCTGCGCGTTCGGCAGCGTGTTGGCGGTAGGCTTGCAACATGTTGTTCTCCTGTCAGTTCACTAAGGGGATAGTGGGGCGGTTTTTGAAAATCTGAAGTTCACTTGGCCAGCGCAGTGGCCGGGGCATCAAGCAAGCTTGGGGCCGGGTTCTTGCGCAGGCTGTCGGCCACGATGGCCTGTTCCGGGCTCATGCACTCGTCGGCCAGGCGTTGGCCCAGCTTCTGGTTCATCAGCATCGATTTGTTGGCGATCTGGATCCACACGGCGCCAGCCTTCTCGTCTTCCAGGCGCAGAGCACCGGTGCGACTCGCCACCGGCGACATGCGGTACTTGAAGCCCTTGCCCACCACGTTGAAGTAGCCGGGGGCCTTGTCGTCGGCCGTGACGGTCACGTAGGCGCCCAGCTCGCAAGGGATGCGGCCGGTGTGCACGCGGTCGGCCAGGGCCAGCTCTTCGGGCGACAGGGCGGCCTCGGCGGCCTCCACACCGGCAGCCATGTTCTTGGCGGTGCTCTTGATTTCGGTGCGGCTGGCGCTGGGCTTGGCCTTGGCCTTGGCGCTCTTTTCGCTGTGGGCCTTGTGGGCCGTGTCAGCCGTCGGGTTCTGGGCCAGGGCCAGGGTGCTGGCACCCAGAATCAGGGCTGCTGCGATCAGATGTTTCATGCTTGTAACTCCCGGGGTCGGTCAAGGGTGGGCAGGCGCGAAATACGCCTGCGCCTCGGCAGGCAGGGCGCAGCCGGTTTGGTGGGCGCGCTCCAGCACTTGCCAGAAATAACGGTAACTTGCGCGGTCATGCAGCTGCGAGGCGTGGCTGATCGGGGCCCAATCAGCGGCCTCAGCCGCCACGATGATGCGCGTTGCGGTCTCGATCTCTCGCTCATCGGGCGAAAAGGCCTCGAGGATGGGCTGGATCTGCGAGGGGTGGATGCTCCACATGCGGGCGTAGCCGAACTCGCGCGAGGCCTTCTGGGCGGCGGCACGCATCACGGCCATGTCGCTGAATTCAGTGACCACACAATGCGAGGGCACTTTGCCGTGGGCATGGGCCGCCGAGGCGATCTCGAGCTTGGCACGCACCACCAGCGGGTGGGTGAACTGCCCAGCCGCCCCCATGCCCGCCGAGGGGATGGCGCCCGCGTGGGCCGAAACGAAGTCCATCAGGCCGAAGCTCAGCGACTGCACCTGAGGGCAGGCCGCGATGTCGAAGGCTCGGTGGACCGCAGCAGGCGACTCGATCAGCACCTGCAGCGGAAGATCAGGATGACCCGCGGCCGCCAGGGCACGGGCTGCGCGCTCAACGTCTTGCACAGATTCCACCTTGGGCACCATCACATGGCACAGGCGGGCTCCGGCGCGACCCACGATGGTCTGCACGTCAGCGTCAAAAGAGGGGTGGTCGACCGGGTGGACTCGAGCCGCCACGCGGGCGCCGGGCGCAGCGCCCAGGGCCAGCTCGGCGACCAGCGCGGCATGGTCTGCCTCGCCACCGGCCGGGGCGCCATCTTCGCAGTCAAGGGTGACGTCGAAGACACAGGTGCCCAGGCGCTCGGTCATCTCTGCCTGCAGCTGCAGGCTTTTGCGCATCCGCAGCTCAACGCCGCTGTAATGGTCACAGACCGGCAGCAGGCCCCGTTGGGCCTGAGCTTCCAGCAAGACGTCGCGCGGATGCTTCTTCACGGAATGCAGTCCGATCAGAGCAGGTGGGCCACGCCAGCTTGCTCGTCGGTCAGTTCCTTCAGGGTCTTGTCGATGCACTCTTGCGAGAAAGCGTCGATGTCCAGACCTTGAACGATCTTGTACTCACCGTTTTCAGTGGTGACCGGGAAGCCGAACATGACGTCCTTGGGGATGCCATAAGAGCCATCCGACGGGATGCCCATGGTGACCCACTTGCCGTTGGTGCCCAGGGCCCAATCGCGCATGTGGTCGATGGCGGCGTTGGCGGCCGAGGCAGCCGACGACAGGCCGCGGGCGGCGATGATGGCGGCGCCACGCTTGCCCACGGTGGGCAGGAAGGTTTCGCGGTTCCAGGTTTCGTCGTTGATCAGGGCCTTGACCGACTCACCACCGATGGTGGCGAAACGGTAGTCGGCGTACATGGTGGGCGAGTGGTTGCCCCACACGGCCAACTTTTCGATGTCCGACACGGCCTTGCCAGTCTTGGCAGCCAGTTGCGAAGCAGCGCGGTTGTGGTCCAGGCGCAGCATGGCGGTGAAGTTCTTGGCCGGCAGATCCGGGGCCGACTTCATGGCAATGTAGGCGTTGGTGTTGGCGGGGTTGCCGACCACCAGCACCTTGACGTTGCGCGAAGCCACGGCGTTCAGGGCCTTGCCCTGGCCGATGAAGATGGCGCCGTTGACGGCCAGCAGCTCGGCACGTTCCATGCCCGGGCCGCGCGGACGCGAACCCACCAGCAGGGCGTAGTCGGTGTCCTTGAAGGCGGTCATCGGGTCGCTGTGGGCTTCAATGCCGGCCAGCAGCGGGAAGGCGCAGTCTTCGAGCTCCATGATCACGCCCTTGAGCGCGTTCTGGGCCTTCTCGTCGGGGATTTCCAGCAATTGCAGGATCACCGGCTGGTCCTTGCCCAGCATTTCGCCGGAGGCGATGCGGAACAGCAGGGCGTAACCAATTTGGCCTGCGGCGCCAGTAACGGCAACACGGACGGGCTTTTTGCTCATGAGGAACTCCAGGAGGTTGTGTAAAACGGGTGTCGCCACAGTGCTGGACCTGTCCCAGGAACTAGCGTCCGAGCCTGCGAAACAGCACAAGAGTGTACTCTCGTTACAGCACCTCGGTCAATTTGTCTTATGTCTTATATAAGATATGATGCGAACCCGCGCCACGTTGAAAAATCACGCGGACCACGCCAAGCCCGATGCCACCCGACACCACCATGCCACCGCCCTCGCTGAGCCTACCCGACGCCAGTCCCCCGGACGCCGGCGGCATGGTCACCCCCGCCTTCAGCCCGCTGTACCAACAGATCAAGGGCCTGATCCTGCAAAGCCTGCAAGCGGGCGACTGGAAACCCGGCGAGGCCATCCCCAGCGAGATGGATCTGGCTGCGCGTTACCGCGTCAGCCAGGGCACGGTGCGCAAGGCCATCGACGAGCTGGCGGCCGACAACCTGGTGGTGCGTCGCCAGGGCAAGGGCACCTTCGTGGCCACCCATGCCGAGCACCACGTTCAGTACCGATTCCTGAAGCTCAAGCCCGATGTCGGTGACATCGCGGCCGAAGGCCCGGCGCAGCGCACCATCATCGAGTGCAAGCGCGCCCGCGCCAGCGCCGAAGTGGCGCGCCCCCTGGCGCTGCGCAACGGGGACGCTGTGTTGCAAGTGCGCAGGATCCTCTCCTTTGGTGGCGTGCCCACCATCCTCGAAGATCTGTGGTTGCCCGGGCAGGCTTTCAAGGGCCTGACAGCCGAGCAATTGGCTCAGTTTCAGGGCGCCACCTACGCCATGTTCGAGCTTGAGTTTGGCGTTCGCATGGTGCGCGCCGAAGAGAAAATCAAGGCCGTGTTGCCCGACGAAACACAGGCCCGTTTGCTGCAGATCAGCCCGCAAACACCCCTGTTGAGCGTGGAACGCGTGGCCTACACCTACAACAACACCCCCATGGAACTGCGGCGCGGTCTTTACCGCACCGACACCCATCACTACAGGAACGAACTCAACTAAAGAAAGAAGCTGCACCAACTTGATGAGAAACGTCGAAAATAGGCGCCGTCCCAAGCCCCCCATTGCTGCGTTGCAATAGAATTTTGGGGCGTTTGCATTTACGAAATTACAGAGCAGTTACATCCACGAAAGCACATCCAATGTCCGAACTCGCAAAAAAGCGGCCAGAGTTCCGCAACATCAACGCCTTCAAGGACCTGACCACCTACCGCCTGCCCCCGGCCGGTTGGGTGTCGATTCTTCACCGCGCCAGCGGCGTCATCATGTTCTTGCTGATGCCTTTCATCATCTGGATGTTTGACGTTTCCGTCTCCTCCGAAATTTCGTTTTCGAAGTTCAAGGCCGCCTTCAACAGCGGCCTTGGTTTTGTTCCGGGCGCCTTCATCAAGCTGGTGGCTCTGGCCCTGATCTGGGCCTACCTGCACCACTTCATCGCCGGTCTGCGTCACCTCTACATGGATGTGAACCACGCCGTGAGCAAAGAGTTCGGCAAGAGCTCCGCGCTCGTGACCCTCACCCTGAGCATCGCCCTCACTTTGGTGCTCGGCGCCAAGCTGTTCGGCCTCTACTGATTACACAGGAGCAACAACCCATGTCCGTCAACTACGGCTCCAAGCGCATCGTCGTCGGTGCTCACTATGGTCTGCGCGACTGGCTGGCCCAGCGCATCACCGGCGGCCTGATGGCCCTGTTCACCATCATCTTGCTGGCGCAGGTGCTTCTGGGCTCCGGCCCCATCGGCTACGACAAGTGGGCCGGCATCTTCTCGGCCCAGTGGATGAAGGCCCTGACCTTCTCGGTCATCATCGCCCTGCTCTACCACGTCTGGATCGGTGTGCGCGACATCTTCATGGACTACGTCAAGCCCGTCGGTCTCCGTCTCACCCTGCAAATCTTCTCCATTGTCTGGCTCGTCAGCTGCGCTGGCTGGGCGATTCAAATCCTGTGGAGACTGTAAAAAATGACTTACTCGAAATCTGGCATCACCACCCGCAAGTTTGACGTCGTCATCGTGGGGGCCGGCGGCTCCGGCATGCGCGCATCGCTGCAACTGGCCCGCGCTGGCCTGAATGTGGCCGTTCTGTCCAAAGTGTTCCCCACCCGCTCGCACACCGTGGCGGCGCAAGGCGGCATCGGCGCCTCGCTGGGCAACATGTCCGAAGACAACTGGCACTATCACTTCTACGACACCATCAAGGGATCCGACTGGCTCGGCGACCAGGATGCGATCGAATTCATGTGCCAGGAAGCGCCCAAGGTCGTGTACGACCTCGAACACATGGGCATGCCCTTCGACCGCAACCCGGACGGCACCATCTACCAGCGCCCCTTTGGCGGCCACACCGCCAACTACGGCGAAAAGCCGGTGCAACGCGCTTGCGCGGCTGCTGACCGCACCGGTCACGCCATGCTGCACACCCTGTACCAGCAAAACGTCAAGGCCAAGACCAGCTTCTTCGTCGAGTGGATGGCCCTGGACCTGATCCGCGACGCCGAAGGCGACGTGGTCGGTGTCACCGCCCTCGAAATGGAAACCGGCGACCTGCACGTGCTGCACGCCAAGACCGTGCTGCTGGCCACCGGCGGTGCCGGCCGCATCTTCGCGGCGTCCACCAACGCCTTCATCAACACCGGCGACGGCCTGGGCATGGCCGCTCGTGCCGGCATCGCACTGCAGGACATGGAGTTCTGGCAATTCCACCCCACCGGCGTGGCCGGTGCTGGCGTGCTGCTGACCGAAGGCTGCCGTGGCGAAGGCGCGATTCTGCTCAACAGCAATGGCGAACGCTTCATGGAGCGCTATGCGCCCACCCTGAAGGATCTGGCCCCGCGTGACTTCGTGTCGCGTTCGATGGACCAGGAAATCAAGGAAGGCCGTGGCTGTGGTCCCAACAAGGACTACATCCTGCTGAAGCTGGACCACCTGGGTGCCGAAACCATCCACAAGCGCCTGCCTTCGGTGTTTGAGATCGGCGTGAACTTCGCCAACGTCGACATCACCCGCGAGCCGATCCCGGTCGTGCCCACCATCCACTATCAGATGGGCGGTATCTCGACCAACGTCAATGGCCAGGTCGTGGTGCAGAACGCCGATGTTCACAACCAGGTCGTCAATGGCCTGTACGCGGTGGGTGAATGCTCTTGCGTGTCGGTGCACGGCGCCAACCGCCTGGGCACCAACTCGCTGCTCGACCTGCTGGTGTTCGGCCGCGCTGCCGGCAACCACATCGTCGAATTCGCCAGCCGCACCAAGTCGCACAAGCCGCTGCCGGCCGATGCCGCCGACTACACGCTGGAGCGCCTGAACCGCCTGGACAACGCCAAGAGCGGCGAATACGCCCAGAACGTGGCCAACGACATCCGCGCCGCCATGCAGCAGCACGCCGGCGTGTTCCGCACCCAGGCCAGCATGGACGCCGGTGTGGTCAAGATCGCCGAACTGCGTGAACGCGCCAAGAGCGTCGGTCTGGCCGACAACTCCAAGGTGTTCAACACCGCGCGCATCGAAGCGCTGGAAGTCGACAACCTGATCGAAGCCGCCCAGGCCACCATGGTCTCGGCAGCCGCCCGCCGTGAATGCCGTGGCGCCCACACCGTGGACGACTACGAACACCCTGCCGATCACCCCACCGCGCCGCTGGGCCGCGACGACGCCAACTGGATGAAGCACACCCTGTGGCACAGCGCTTCCAACAGCCTGACCTACAAGCCCGTGAACCTGAAGCCGCGCACCGTCGAATCCGTGCCGCCCAAGGTCCGCACGTTCTGATCCGTCCCGCACGAAAGCCCACGATATGACGAAACGTACTTTTCAGATCTACCGCTACGATCCGGACAAGGATGCCAAGCCCTACATGCAGACTATCGAGATCGAACTCGACGGTCACGAGCGCATGCTGCTGGACGCCCTGATCAAGCTCAAGGCCCAAGACCCCAGCATCGCCTTCCGCCGCTCCTGCCGTGAAGGGGTTTGTGGCTCTGATGCCATGAACATCAACGGCAAGAACGGTCTGGCCTGCCTGACGAACATGAACACGCTCAAGGGCGTGATCACGCTCAAGCCGCTGCCCGGCCTGCCGGTCATTCGCGACCTGATCGTGGACATGACCCAGTTCTTCAAGCAGTACAACTCGATCAAGCCCTACCTGATCAACGACAACGTGCCGCCCGAGAAAGAGCGCCTGCAGTCGCCTGAAGAGCGCGAAGAGCTCAACGGCCTGTACGAATGCATTCTGTGCGCCAGCTGCTCGACCAGCTGCCCCAGCTTCTGGTGGAACCCCGACAAGTTCGTGGGCCCCGCCGGTCTGCTGCAGGCCTACCGTTTCATCGCGGACAGCCGCGACGAAGCCACCACCGAGCGCCTGGACAACCTCGAAGATCCGTACCGTCTGTTCCGTTGCCACACCATCATGAACTGCGTCGATGTCTGCCCCAAGGGCCTGAACCCGACCAAGGCGATTGGCAAGATCAAGGAACTGATGGTCCGTCGGGCCGTTTGATGGTTCTGGCATGACTCTTGATCTGCCCAGTCACCTCGGAGATGACGGCGAGCTCGCCCAGCGGGCCGCCGACGAACCCTTGGGTGAACGTGCCTACAGCAAGCTGCAGTGGCGCTGCCGCCGCGGCCTGCTGGAAAACGACCTGTTCATCGAGAAGTTCTTCACCCGGCACGGCGCCCACCTCACCGTGGGCCACGCCCGGGGCATGTATGCCTTGATGGACCTGGCAGACAACGATCTGCTCGACCTGCTGCTGCGCCGCAAGCCGCTGGCCGAGGCATTGGACACTGAAGAAGTGCGTGCAGTATTGGCCCTGCTGACCCCCTGAGGCCTCATCAGAGGCCTGGCAGAGCCCCCACCCAAGACGGGCAAATTACTCTAGGAAAGTGCATATGAAGCTAGCTGACAATAAAGCCACCCTGTCGTTCAGCAACGGCAGCCCCAGCGTCGACCTGCCGGTCTACCACGGCAACATCGGTCCGGACGTCATCGACATCCGCAAGCTGTACGCGCAGACCGGCATGTTCACCTACGACCCGGGCTTTCTGTCGACAGCCTCGTGCCAGTCGGCCATCACCTACATCGATGGCGACAAGGGCGAACTGCTGTACCGCGGCTACCCCATCGAGCAGTTGGCCGTGAACTGCGACTTCCTGGAAACCTGCCACCTGCTGCTGTACGGTGAACTGCCGAACGCCACGCAAAAGTCCGACTTCACCAACCGTGTCACCCAGCACACGATGGTGAACGAACAGATGCAGTTCTTCCTGCGTGGCTTCCGCCGCGATGCACACCCGATGGCTGTGCTGACCGGTCTGGTGGGCGGTCTGTCGGCCTTCTACCACGACAGCACCGACATCAACAACCCTGAGCACCGCGAGATCGCTGCCATCCGCCTGATCGCCAAGCTGCCGACCCTGGTCGCCATGGCTTACAAGTACAGCGTGGGCCAGCCCTTCATGTACCCGAAGAACGATCTGTCGTACGCCGGCAACTTCCTGCGCATGATGTTCGCCACCCCGTGCGAAGAGTACAAGGTGAACCCGGTGATCGAGCGCGCCCTCGACCGCATCTTCATCCTGCACGCTGACCACGAGCAAAACGCCTCCACCTCGACCGTGCGTCTGTGCGGCTCGTCGGGCACCAACCCGTTCGCAGCCATCGCTGCCGGCGTGGCCTGCCTGTGGGGCCCTGCCCACGGTGGCGCCAACGAAGCCTGCCTGAACATGCTGGAAGAAATCCAGGCCATGGGCGGCGTGGCCAAGGTCGGTGAGTTCATGGAAAAGGTGAAGGACAAGAACTCGGGCGTGCGCCTGATGGGCTTCGGTCACCGCGTGTACAAGAACTACGACCCGCGCGCCAAGCTGATGCAGGAAACCTGCAACGAAGTGCTGGAAGCCCTGGGCCTGGAAAACGACCCGCTGTTCAAGCTGGCCAAGGAACTCGAGCGCATCGCCCTGTCGGACGACTACTTCGTGTCGCGCAAGCTGTACCCGAACGTCGACTTCTACTCGGGCATCGTGCAACGCGCCATCGGCATCCCGGTCAGCCTGTTCACCGCCATCTTCGCGCTGGCCCGCACCGTGGGCTGGATTGCCCAGCTGAACGAAATGATCGGCGACCCCGAGTACAAGATCGGCCGTCCGCGTCAGCTGTTCACCGGCTCGCCCCGCCGCGACGTCAAGCCCCTGGGCCAACGTTGATGACCCCGGCACCGGCCACCCCCGTGGCCCGTGCCTGAAGGCCCCAAGCCTGCCCAAGCCCGCCACCCTGGCGGGCTTTTTTCATGGGGCCTCGCCAAAGCGCTCGCGGTAGGCCTGGGGCGTGACCCCCAGCCGGCGGATGAACAAGGCCCGCAGCGCCTGCTCCGACTGGAAGCCCACGCGCGCCGCCACCGCCTTGACCGGCAGGCCTGCCCCCTCCTCCAGCAGACGCCGGGCCCCTTCCAGGCGCGCGGTCTCGATGAACTCGGACGGGCTTTGCCCGCACTCCTGCGCAAACACTCGGCGGAAGTTGCGCTCGCTCATCGCGGCCTGCGAGGCCAGCGCGGCCAGGGTGATGGGCTGATCCAGGTGCGACAGCACCCAGGCCTGCACCTCGCGGATGCCCGGGTGGCGCGTGGCCTGGCTGGCCAGGTGCACACTGAACTGCGACTGCCCGCCCGGGCGCTTGAGGTACATCACCAGATCGCGCGCCACCTCCAGGGCCAGGGCATGGCCAAAATCCTCTTCGACCAGGGCCAGGGCCAGATCGATGCCGGCCGTCACCCCGGCCGAGGTCCAGAATTTGCCGCTGCGCACATAGATCGCATCCGGGTCGACCTGCACCCTGGGATAGCGCTGGCGCAGCAACTCGGTCACGCTCCAGTGGGTGGCTGCGGGCCGCCCATCCAGCAGGCCGGCCGCCGCCAGAAAGAAGCAGCCCGAGCACAAGGCCACCATGCGCCCCACCTGGGGGGCCGTGCGGGCCGCCCAGGCCACCAGACCGGGTGAGGCCTCCAGCGCCTGTTCGATGTGGCGCGAGCCCACGATCAGGGCCACATCAGGCTCCGGGCCCGCACCGGCCTGTCGCGTGGCCTCCAGGGCCATGACGGTGTCCGAGCGCACCAGCCCCGTCTGCTCGGCCACCACCGACACCTGGTAACCCGGCCCCAGCCCACGCCGGGCCAGGTGCAGGTTGGCGTAGTCAAAGACCGACAGCGGCCCCACGGCCTCCAGCGCCTTGAAGCCGGGGTAGACGACGATGTCCACGGTGAAAGGGGGCGAAGCGGGCAGGGATGACATGGGCAACAAACACGTGAAAAGGTCGAAACAGGTCAGAACAGCTTGAAAGGGAAGGCACGGGACGCAGGCACGCCTCGCCACCACCGCCCCTGAAGATGGCCGACGGCCAATCTAGCGATGGCAGCGGCCAAATTGTGCGGCACTTCCACCCCGGCCCCCGCAACAGGGGCCGAGTTCGGTAGAGTGCGCCACCAGTCCCCTCTTATTTCTGAACTTCCCCCCCCGGAGCCCCCCATGAAAACGCGTGCCGCCGTCGCCTGGCAAGCTGGCCAGCCCCTCACCATCGAAACCGTTGACCTGCAAGGCCCCAAGTTTGGCGAAGTGCTGGTCGAGATCAAGGCCACCGGCATCTGCCACACCGACTACTACACCCTGTCGGGCGCCGACCCCGAAGGCATCTTCCCGGCCATCCTGGGCCATGAGGGCGCCGGCATCGTGGTCGATGTGGGCCCGGGCGTGACCACCCTCAAGAAGGGTGACCACGTGATCCCGCTCTACACCCCCGAATGCCGCCAGTGCAAGTTCTGCCTGTCGCGCAAGACCAATCTGTGCCAGCTGATCCGCGGCACCCAAGGCAAGGGCCTGATGCCTGACGCCACCAGCCGCTTCAGCCTGGACGGCAAGCCCATCTTCCACTACATGGGCACCAGCACCTTCAGCAACTACACCGTGGCCCCCGAGATCTCGCTGGCCAAGATCCGCGAAGACGCGCCCTTCGACAAGGTCTGCTACATCGGCTGCGGCGTCACCACCGGCATCGGTGCCGTGCTGTTCACGGCCAAGGTCGAAGCCGGCGCCAATGTGGTGGTGTTCGGCCTGGGCGGCATCGGCCTGAACGTGATCCAGGGCGCCAAGATGGTGGGCGCCGACAAGATCATCGGTGTCGACATCAACCCGGCCCGCCAAGAGATGGCCCGCCAGTTCGGCATGACCCACTTCATCAACCCCAAGGAGGTCGAGAACGTGGTCGATGCCATTGTTCAACTGACCGATGGCGGCGCCGACTACAGCTTTGAATGCATCGGCAACACCCAGGTCATGCGCCAGGCCCTGGAATGCACGCACAAGGGCTGGGGCCGCAGCATCATCATCGGCGTGGCCGAGGCCGGTGCCGAGATCAGCACCCGCCCCTTCCAGTTGGTCACCGGCCGCAAGTGGGAAGGCTCGGCCTTCGGCGGCGCCCGCGGCCGCACCGACGTGCCCAAGATCGTCGACTGGTACATGGAGGGCAAGATCAACATCGACGACCTGATCACCCACACCATGCCGCTGGAAGACATCAACAAGGGCTTTGACCTGATGAAGCGCGGCGAGTCGATCCGCGGCGTGGTCCTCTACTGAGTCTGCCGAGCCCCACCATGACCTTGGAAACCCTCAGCCAGCACCGCTGCTTCGGTGGCGTGCAGCGCTACCACCGCCATGCCTCCAGCACCATCGGCCTGCCGATGCGCTTTTCGGTCTACCTGCCGCCCCAGGCCGAGACCGGCCCGGTGCCAGTGCTGCTCTACCTGGCCGGGCTGACCTGCACCGAAGAGACCTTCATGATCAAGGCCGGTGCCCAGCGCGTGGCCGCCGAACTGGGCCTGGCCCTGGTCACGCCTGACACCAGCCCGCGCGGCGCCGGTGTGCCGGGCGAGGCCGAGGCCTGGGATTTCGGGGTGGGGGCTGGCTTCTACCTCGACGCCACCCAGGCGCCATGGGCCACCCACTGGCGCATGGAAAGCTACCTGCTCGACGAACTGCTGCCCTTGCTGGGCACGCTGCCGGGGCTGGACGTCACGCGCGTGGGCATCACCGGCCATTCGATGGGCGGGCATGGCGCCCTCACCCTGGCGCTGCGCCACCCAGGGCGCTTCCGCTCGCTGTCGGCCCTGGCGCCGATCTGCGCCCCCACCCGCTGCCCCTGGGGCGAGAAGGCCTTCACCGGCTACCTGGGCCCCGACCGGCAGCACTGGTCCGGCCACGACGCCACCGAACTGATGAGCGCCCGTCAGGCCCCGCTGCTGCCGCAGAGCATCCTGATCGACCAGGGCCTGGCCGACAACTTCCTGGCCGAGCAACTGCACCCCCACCTGTTCGAGGCGGCCTGCGCCCAGGTCGGCCAGGGGCTGCAACTGCGCCGCCATGAAGGCTATGACCACGGCTACTACTTTGTGAGCAGCGTGATCGAAGACCACCTGCGCCACCACGCTGCCACGCTCTGCGCCTGAGACGCTCACGCACACCGGGGTTTGACGCAAGACATGGGGCCGGCCGAGCCGGCCTCCATAATGCGTTTCATGCCTCCAGAACGACCGCTCAGCCCTTGCCCCCTCCCGTCCCAGCGCGCCTGCACCAAAGCCACTTGGCGCGTTGACGCGCTGCTGGCTGTGCTGATCGGCGTGGCGCCCGTGCCAACGCTGGCTCAGGAGGCCACCAAGGTGGCCCCCTCGGCCCAGCCCCTGGACCTGACCCTGGCCACCACCGATGCGGCGCCAGCGCCCTCATCGACGGCCAGCACCCCTACCCTGGCCGGTGAGGCCCGCACACCCGGCGTGGGCTTCGAGCCGCCCGAACCCCGCCTCAGCTACCTGCTGGGCGCCGGCCTGCGCAGCAGCCCCAACTACTCCGGCGCGGCCGGCAACCGGCACCGCATCAGCCCGGTCTGGCTGGTGTCTTACGGGCGCTTCAAGCTCAGCACCGGCGGGGCCAATGCCTTGCTGGGCTATGGCGCGGAAATGGGCGGTTCCGGCGCCACCGCCACCCTGCTAAGCCTGCGCGACCTGCAGCTCAATGCCTCGCTGGGCTTTGACAACGGGCGCAGCGCCTCCGACGACCCGCGCCTGAGCGGCCTGCCCGATGTGCGGCGCACCATCACGGGGCGGCTCGGCCTGGGCCTGGCGCTGGGCTATGGCTGGGCCGTGGGCACCGGCCTGACGCAGGATCTGCTGGGCCGCGACGCTGGCAGCCAGGTCGACACCTCGCTCAGCTACACCTGGCAAGTCACCCCGCGCACCCGTTTGGTGCTCGGCGGAGGCACCAGTTGGGGGAATGGCACCTACATGAACAGCCACTACGGCGTGCCCGCCGGTGCCTCGTCACTGCCCGCCTACCAGGCCGGGGCCGGCTTCTACAGCCGCTCGATCGGCATCAGCTTCACCAGCGCCCTCACACCGCAATGGCTGGTGTATGGCGGCGTGGGGGGCACCCAATTGCGCGGCCCGGCGCGCGCCAGCCCGCTGACGGAGCGCCCGAACGGTGTCTCTGCCAACCTCGGGGTGGCCTACCGCTACCGCTGAGCGCTGGCGCCACTGCGGCTCAAAACCGGGGCCGATCGGCACACACATCGAGCACGGTGCCCGCCACCCGACGCGGCGTCGGCAGCGGCTCATCGTCAAACAAGCCGGGTTGGCGCAAGGCCTGCTCGGGGTCGCGCAGGAAGCGCGACAGGTCCAGCTCCACCCGATCGCGGTTCAGCCCCAGGCGGGTGCAGGCGCGGTCAAAGCGCTGGCTCAGCAGATCGCCCCACAGGCCCTGGCCCTTCATGCGGGTCGAGAAGTCGCCGGCCGAATCCTGCCCGCCACGGTGGTCGCGCAAGCGGGCCAGCACGCGGGCGGCGCGGTCCGGGTAGTGCAGCTGAAGCCATTCGGTGAACACCTCGCGCAGCTCCCAGGGCAGGCGCAGCACGGTGTAGAAGGCCGAGCGAGCGCCCGCCTCGGCGGCGGCCGTCAGCACCTGCTCCATGTCTTCGTTGAGGAAGGGGATCTGCGGCGCCACGCTCACCCCCACGGGCACGCCGGCCTCGGCCAGGGTGCGGATCGTGCGCAGGCGCCGCTGCGGCGAGGCGGCCCGGGGCTCCAGGCGGCGCGCCAACTCGGCGTCCAGGGTGGTGATGGTCACATACACCGCCACCAGGCCTTGGCGCGCCATCGGCACCAGCAGGTCCAGGTCGCGCTCGACCAGGCTGGCCTTGGTGATCAGAGAGAACGGGTGCTGGTGCCGCTGCAAGACCTCGATCACGCGCCGTGTCAGGCGCAGCTCGCGCTCCACCGGCTGGTAGCAATCGGTGGCCGAGCCCAGGTTGGTCATGCGGGCCTGGTAGGTGGGCCGTGACAGGGCCTGCTCCAGCAGTTCGGGCAGGTTGTGCTTGGCCACGATCTTGGTCTCGAAATCCAGGCCCGGCGAGTACCCCAGGTAGCTGTGGGTGGGCCGCGCATAGCAGTAGCTGCAGCCGTGCTCGCAGCCCCGGTAGGGGTTGATCGCCTGGTCAAAAGCGATGTCGGGCGAATCGTTGCGGCTCAGCGCGCTGCGCGCGGCTTCGCGGATCACCTCGGTGGCGGGCCGGGTGGGATCGGGTTCACCCCCCGCCATGCCCACCCAGCCATCATCCGCCCACTCGCGCTGGTCCTTGCTGAAGCGATGGGCCACCGCACTGGACACGCCCCGCCCCTTCAGCAGCTGCACAGGCCTGGGCACGGTGGGGGGCGGGCTGAAATCGTCCATGAAGGCTCCAATAACTGTATTTTTATACAGTTTATCGGAAAGCCTCCACCCGCGGTCAGCCCTGGCGCAGGCAGGGGTTCAGCTCAATGCCCGCCCGCCCCCATGTTCACCGGCCCGCTCATGCCCCGCTGCAGAAACCAGGCACAGGCCGCAGCCAGCAGCATCGGCACCAGCATCAGCCGGAAGATGTCGGGCATGGCCAGACCGCCGCTGATCATGATGCCCACCATGCTGGCCCCGGTCAGCGAGCCCACGCGAGACAGCGTGGCGGCCCAGTCCACGCCGGCGCCCCGCATGTAGGTCGGGTAGACCGAAGCCGCCACGGCCTGCAGGCCCACCACCGGCCCGGCCACGCAAAAGCCGCTCAGCAGCGTCACCGGCACAAACCAGGGCGTGCCCACAGCCGCCGTCAGTCCCCAGGTGGTCAGTCCCCCCAGGACGAACACCGTGCCCAACCAGACCGCGGGCCGCAGCCGGCGCAGGGCCAGCGCCGTGCTCACCGAACCGATCAAGGCACCGATCTGGAAGCTCGAGGCCAGCTTCGAGGCCTGGGCCGGCTCGATACCCCCCAGGTTCAGCAGCGAAGGCAGCCAGCTGGCAATGGTGTAGAAGCTCAGCAGCACGGTGAAGTTCATGCCCCACAGCGCCAGCGTGACCGCCGCAAAACGCCCCCGGAACAGCTCGGTCACCCGGGCCTTGGGGCCGGCCTGCGGGTTCTCGTGGCTGACGAAGTCGGTGCGCGTGAACTCACGCCCCGGAAACAGCCTGTCCATGGCCGCTGGCACCTCAGCCGCCCGTTGCGGGCGCAAGGCCATGTAACGCGGCGACTCGGGCATCCAGGCCGCCAGCAACACGATCATGGCAATCGGCACCACCCCACCGATGAGCATGATGCCCTCCCAGCCCACCTGGTGCAGATAAGCCCCGGTGACCAGGCCGGCCAGCACCGAGCCGGTGAGAAAGCCGCTGAAGACAATGGCCAGGATGGTCGAGCGCGAGCGCGCCGGGGTCAGCTCGGCGCACAGGGTGGACAAGGCCGGCAGGGCCGCGCCAATGCCCGCACCGGTGGCAAAGCGCCACAGCATCAGCTCGGTGTAGCCTTTGGACAGGGCGACGCCGATGCAGGCCACGCCGAAGATCAGCACGCTGATCACGCTGACCCGTTTGCGGCCATACACATCGCACAGCATGCCGCCCACAAAAGAGCTGAGCAGCAGCCCCCCCATGCCGGCGGCAAACAGGCCGGACACCTCGGTGCTGCTCAGTTGAAAGGCCTTGACCATCGAAGGCACCAGAAAGCCGATGGCGGCGGTGTCAAAACCTTCGATGGTGATGAAAAGAAAGATCAGAAAGAAGATCACCAGCCGGCGAAAGCCGAGCGGCGACTGCTCGATGACCTCGACAAGATCGAGGGTAGGCAACTTGGACAAGATGGTTCCTTGGACAGGCCAGGCCCGCGTGTTGGCCTGGCGGGATGAAGATGGGAGCTTGGGACCCTCGGCCAGGCGCCGCCGCTTCAGGCAGCACCTGGCCCGGCCGCCATCACAGCTTGAAGAAGGCCTGGGCGTTGTCGCGCAGGATGCCTTGACGCTGCGCGGGGGTGAGGAAGTCCACCCCGCGCACCAGGCTGCCGATGTCCTGCTCGCCCAGGGGGAAGGGGTAATCCGAGCCCAGCATCACGCGGTCCGCCCCCATCACATCGACCAGCAGGCGCAAGGCGCCGGGGTTGAACACCACGCTGTCGACGTGAAAGCGGCGTGCGTACTCCGAAGGCTTGCGCGGGCAATCCTTGCGCACGATGTCGCGGTGCTCCCAGGCGTTGTCGACCCGGCCCAGGCCGTAGGCGAAATTGCCGCCGCCATGGGCAAAGCAGATCTTCAGCGATTCGGGAATGCGCTCCATGGCGCCCGACATGATCAGCGAGAGCATGCCCAGCTGGGTTTCAGCCGGCATGGCCACCAGCCAGGGCAGCATCCATTTCTGCATGCGTTTGTCGCCCCCCATTATGTCCCAGGGGTGGACCAGCACGGGGATGTCCTGCTCGGCGCAATGGATCAGGAACTCGACCAGTTGCTCGTCATCCAGGTCCTTGTCGCCCAGGTGGTTGCCGATCTGAATGCCCACGCAGCCGGCCTGCATGGCGCGCGAGGCCTCGGCGCAGGCGGCTTCCAGGTCTTGCAGCGGCACCTGGGCCAAGGCCTTCAGGCGGGTGGGATGCGGGGCGCAGAAGGCCAGGGCCATGTCGTTCATGCGCGCCGCCCAGTCGGCCGCCCGCTGCGCCTGCCAGGCGTAGCCGAACATGACCGGGGTGGCACAGACGAGCTGGGTGGCAATGCCATGCTGGTCCAGTTCCTGCACCCGGTAGCCCGGGTCCCACAAGGCCTGGTAGACCGGGCGGAAGGGCTGCGCACCCAGCATGATCTGCCCGGTGCGTCCGCCCGCGTCGACCGCCAGCCAGGGGGCCCGCTCGGGGGCCATGGCCCGGGCCTGGTCGGCGCTGATCGGCGGGAAGAAGTGAGAGTGCATGTCGATCATGCGTAGACCCTCGCGTGAGACGACTTGGCGATGTCGCTGTGCCAGGCCTTGAAATCACGGCCCGGGTGTTGCAGACCGCATTTCGGGCACACGCGCTCGGCATCGGAGGTGGCGTAGAACTGCTCATACACCGGCGGCAGGTCGGCCACGATGCTCTGCAGCTGCATCTCGTAGCGCTTGATCAGGGTGCCGCAGGCGGCGCAGCCCCACTGCAGGGCATCGGGTTCGCCGGCAGGCCGGCGGCGCTCCACCACCAGGCAACGGCTCTCCGGATCGGGGCGCTGAGGCGAATGCAGCGTGTGCGGAGGCATCAGGAACACATCGCCCTCGTTGAGGGTGACTCGCTCATAGCGGTCGCGGTCCCAGATGATGATGAAGGCATTGCCCTTGAACTGGTAGAAGAACTCCTCCACCGGGTCGTCGTGAAAATCGCTGCGCTCGTTGGGGCCGGCCACCACGGTCACCATGAAATCGGAATCCGGCCAGATCTGCGCATTGCCCACCGGGGGGCGCAGCAGGTGATTGTGCTCACCCAGCCATTGGCCAAAGTTCAGGGGCATGCCGTACTTCATTTCAAACATCTTGGGTCTCCTTGGTTTGTTGTGGGGCACTGGGGCGATAGGCCACGGCCTTGATCTCGATGAGCAAGTGCGGGTGTGGCAACTGGTGCACTGCGACGGTGGTGCGGGTGGGCCCGTCGTAGTCGAAATACTCGGCCCAGACTTCATTGAAGCCACCGAAATCGTTCATGTTCACGAGGAACACCTGGGTCTCGACCACGTCTGCCAGGCCGGCCCCGACACTTTTCAGGATGTCGCGGATGTTCTCGATCACGGCCCGGGTCTGGGCCCGGATGTCCAGGGCCGTGACCCCCATCGGGTCGACCTGGACACCCTCAAAGCTGTTGTCGGGACGGCGTGAGCTGGTGCCCGACACGTAGATGAAATCACCTGCCCGCTTGAGGTGGGGAAAGCGTCCTCGCGGTGTGGCCTTGCCGGCCACCACCTGTGCGCCTGAACTCATGTGCTTGTCTCCTGTGAGTCTGTTGTTCTGGATGGGTCTGCCGACCGCTGTCAGCGTGTGCTGAAAGCCACCTGCCCCAGCGCGCTCGCGCCACTGCCGATGCGGCACTGCACGTGCAGGCCGGGCGTCAGGGCCTCGGCTGCGGTGGCGGCACCGGCCATGATCAGAGAGCCCGGGGGCAGGCTCAGGCCCGCCTGGTGCAACAGGCGCGAGGCCTGCACGATGGAGCGCAACGGGTGCCCCAGGATGGCGGCGGTGGAGCCTACCTGCACATCGCGACCGTCGAACTGCATGCGCACCCCGGCATTGGGCAGGCCGGAGAAATCACGGCTCCAGGGCCCCACCACCAGGCCGGCCGACGAGCAGTTGTCGGCCACCACGTCCTCCAGGGTGAACTTGAAGTTGCGGTAGCGCGAATCGATGATCTCCATGGCCGGGGCCACGGCGTCGAGGTAGTCCACCGCCTCAAGTGCGGTCAGGGGCGCATCGATGGTGCGGCGGGTGACGAAGCAGACCTCGGGCTCCACGCGGGGGTGGATGAAGCGCTTCAGGTCCACCACACCGCCGTCTTCGTCCATCATGGTGTTGGTGAGCCAACCCCAGATCAGGTTGTCCACCCCCATCTGGACCATCTTGGCGCGGCTGGTGAAGCCGAGCTTGATGCCGATGCGGTGCTCGCCGCGCGCCACCCGGCGCTCGATCGAGGCGCGCTGGATGGCATAGGCCTGGTCGAGGTCGAACTGCCCGGCTGGGAATTGCTGCACATCATGTGCGTGGTGGGCCGCGTCATCCAGCACGGCGGCAAAGCTGTCGATTTTTGTCATGTCGGTTCTCTGAATTCGGGGGGGCTGCGGTGGGCTTGGAGGGCCGTGCTCATCGCTCGAACACGGCGCGGATCGAGCCCAGGCCTTCGATGTGGGCCGTGAACACATCGCCGCGCTGCACCGGCACCATGGGCCCGAGCGCACCGGTCATGAGCACATCGCCAGCGCGCAAGGGCGTGCCCATGCGGGCCATCACGTTGGCCAGCCAGACGGCGGCATTGAGCGGGTTGCCCAGGCAGGCCGAGCCGGCGCCCACCGACACCTGATCGCCGCGGCGCTCCATCACCATGCCGCAATCGGCCAGCTCCAGGCGGCTCAGCTTCACGGGTCGGGTGCCCAGCACGAACAGGCTGGACGAGGCGTTGTCGGCCACCGTGTCGGCCAGCCGGATGTCCCAGTTGCGGATGCGGCTGCCCACCACTTCGAGGGCCGGCAAGGCATAGGCGGTGGCGTTGATCAGGTCGGCCACGGTGTGGCGGCTGTGCGGCAGGTCACGGCCCAGCACCAGGGCGATCTCGGCTTCGATCTTGGGTTGCTGCAGGCGCGACCAGGCGATCTCTTCGCCATCACCCACCGCCATGTCGGCAAACAGAGCGCCGAAATCGGGCGAGTCCACGCCCAGCTGGCGTTGCACCGCCACCGAGGTCAGGCCGATCTTGCGCCCCACCAGTCGCCCACCGGCGTCCAGGCGGCGCTGGGTCAGGTCCTGCTGCACCTGGTAGGCCGCTTGCAGCACGTCACCGCCCTGGGCGCCCTGCTCGATTTGTTCACGCACCGGGGCCACGGCCTCACCGGTTTGTTCCGCGGACCAGAGCAGGTCCGCAACGGCTTTCAATGTGGGATTCACGACAGCGCTCCTGAGGCGGGGTAAAAACAGAATTCGATTTCCACCAGGGCCCCGAGGGGCAGGTGGGTGACCCCCACGGCCGTGCGGGCCGGGGGTGTGAGGCTGGCGAACTGACGCTCCCAGACTTCGTTGATGGCGCCGAACTCCTCGAACACCGTGGTGTAGAGACGGGCCATGCACAGGTCGGCCATGTGCAAGCCGTAATCGGGCAAGGCCAGCGCCAGGTTGTCGAAGATGCGCTGGGTCTGCGGGCCCACGCCACCGGGCACCAATTGGCCGGTGGCGGGGTCCAGGGCCACCATGCCCGACAGCCAGGCCAGCGGCCCGACCTTCACACAGGGTGTGTAGCGAAAGCGCGGCGCCGCCAGGCGCGGCGAGCTGAGGTTGTGCCGCTGCATGCTCAGCCCACCTTGATGCAGATGTTGCTGACCTCGGAGTAGAAGTCGAGCGACCAGCGCCCGCCCTCACGGCCCAGGCCCGACAGCTTGGTGCCACCGAACGGCGTGCGCAGATCCCGCACATACCAGGTGTTGACCCAGACGATGCCGGTGTCGAACTGGCGCGCCACGCGGTGGGCGCGCTGCAGGTTGGTGGTCCAGAGGGTGCCCGCCAGGCCGTAGTTGGAGTCGTTGGCGCGGCGCATCACCTCTTCCTCGGTGTCAAACGGGGCGATGTGGCACACCGGGCCGAACACCTCTTCGCGCACGCAGCGCGCCGTGTCGGGCAGACCGGTCCAGATGGTGGGCTGGATGAAGGCACCGTCGTCGCGCTCGTCGCCGAAGTGGGGAATGCCGCCGCCGGTGACCACGGTGGCGCCCTCCTCCACGGCGAGCTTGAAGTACGAGAGCACCTTGGCCCGATGCTTGTGCGAGATCAGCGAGCCCATGTCCACACCGGGCTCGTCGGGGTAGCCGATGCGCAGCTTTTCGGCCCCGGCCTTCAGGGCCTGCACAAAACGCTCGAAGATCGGCCGCTCCACATACACCCGCTCGGAGCACAGGCAGACCTGGCCAGTGTTGGCGAAGGACGAGCGCAACACCCCCTCCACCGCCGCGTCGAAATCGCAGTCGGCAAACACGATGGCGGCGTTCTTGCCACCCAGCTCGAACGAGACCTCTTTCACGCCATCGGCCACGGCCTTCATGATGGTCGAGCCGGTGCGCGATTCGCCGGTGAAGGTGATGCCGTCAATGCCAGGGTGGGCCGACATGGCGGACCCGGCCGAGTTGGCACCAAAGCCATGCACCAGGTTGAACACGCCAGGGGGCACACCGGCCTCATGGAAGGCCTCGGCCAGCAAGGTGGCCGAAGAAGGGGTCTCCTCGGACGGTTTGACGACCAGGGTGTTGCCGCAGATCAGGGCGGGGGCCGCCTTCCAGGTCATCGACAGGATGGGCAGGTTCCAGGGCGAGATGCTGGCCACCACGCCCAGCGGCTTGCGCACGGTGTAGTTGAGCAGGGCCTCGCCCTGGGCCGTGCGGCTTTCAAAACATTCCCCATGGGCCACCTTGCCCAGATCGGCGAAGGTGCGCAGGTTGGCGATGGCGCGGAACACATCCAGGTTGCGGGCCTGGGTCACGGGGCGGCCGGTGTCGGCGACCTCGGCGGCCACGAACTCATCGAAGCGGCGTTCGATGACATCGGCCACCTTGTGCAGCCAGGCGGCGCGCTCGTCCACCGTGCTGCGGCCCCAGGGGCCTTCCAGGGCCTTGCGGGCCGCCTGCACCGCGCGGTCGACCAGGGCCGCATCGGCTTCATGGACTCGGCCCAGCAGGCGCCCATGCAAAGGGCTGATGTTGTCGAACTGCCGCTCGGTGGTGACGAACTCGCCATCGACGTAATTGCGCAGGGAGGCCAGCGAGGCTGGCAGCATGAATGGGTAGGACAAAGAAACCTCCGACGTGAAACTGGGAGGCACTGTAGGGAGCGGGCCGCGCTTTGGATAATGAAAACAAAGGCGCGATCTATAGCGTCCGGGAATAGCGGAAAACCCGCCCCACACCGGATCCGGGCCGCACGGCCAGCGGCCTGCGCAGGCCGGTGGACGCAGGCCGATCCGATCGATGACATGAGGGGTTGCGGCAGCCAGTGGCCTCCATGACCCGGGAAGGCCCGGGGCTGGCCCGCGCGCCCTCAGACCGAGTCGCGCAAGGCCTCGATGAAACGCTGGCAGGCCGCGCTGGGCTGCCGATGCGATGAGACGCTGTAGCCCACCGCGGCAAAGGCCTCCAGCGGCCCCAGCGAGAGCCGCGACAGCAGCCCCGACTCTTCGAAGCGCTGGGCCGCCAGATGCGGCATCAGGGCCACCATGGGCCGGCGGCGCAGCAAGCCCATGTTGGTGAGCACCGAGACCGAATACACCACCCGCGCCGGCAGGGGCAGCTTCTCGCTGTCGAACATGGCGCAGGCTGCGCTGTAGGCCACCGAATCGGGGGTGGGCAATATCCACTCCTGGTCGTGCAACTCGCGCAGGCTGAGGCCTTGCCGCGCCGCCAGCGGGTGCCGACGGTCAACCACCACGCACAGCGCCTCGTCGTAAAGCATCTGATGGTGCAGACGGTCGGGCTGCACCAAGCCCGGCATGGGCTCGTTGTCGCGCGGCAGGTAGCCCACCACCACATCCAGATCGCCCCGGGTCAGCGCCGGGAAAAGCGTGCTGTGGGTGCCCACCCGCACCTCGACCTCCACGTCGGGTGCCGCCTCGTGCAGGCGGTGGATGGCCTCGGGCACCAGCACCGCCGAGGCGGTGATCAAGGTGCCCACCACCACATGGCCCGAGACCCCCATCTGCCAGGCGTTGAGCCCGTCGGACAGGCAACGCAGCTCCAGCAGCATGGTGCGGGCGTGGCGCTCGAACAGGCGGCCGAACTCCGTCAGCGCCACGCCCTTCTTGCTGCGCACGAACAGATCCTGGTCCAGGTAGCGCTCCAGCTCGTGCAGCGACTTGCTGACGGCAGGCTGGGTCAGGGCCAGCTCGCGCGAGGCGGCCAGGATCGAGCCGGCCGACACCACCGCCTCGAACACCACCAGTTGGGAGAGTTTGAGTGAGCGCGCCAACGAGAGGCGCGACTGTTTGAAGTTCCGCATCGTGCATGACCTCTTGAATGGATCTGTCCGGAAGAGACAGACACTGCGACGCAGTGGCCCCGCAGCTTAGAGGTGTTACGGCCTTCTCCAGGTAAGCAAATGCAGGGGGCGGCGCCCCCTGCGCGCCCTCCCCGTCAGGCAGGCTGGTGGCGCGCCGTGGGCATGACCAGCGCCTCGCCCTCGATGACCACCTTGCCGGCGACCGTGCAGACGGTGGTCAAGCTCACCCGTCGTTTCTCAGGAAACAACTCCTTGACAGTCACAGTGGCCTTGACTGTGTCGCCAGGGTGCACCGGGGCCTTGAAACGCAGGCTTTGCGAGAGGTAGACCGTGCCCGGCCCGGGCAGCTTGCCGGCAATGGCGGCCGAGATCACGCTGGCCGTGAGCATGCCGTGCGCGATGCGCCCCTTGAAGGGCGTGGCGCTGGCGAACTCTTCGTTGATGTGCATGGCGTTGTTGTCGCCCGAGGCGCCGGCAAACAAGACGATGTCGGCCTCGGTGATGGTCTTGGCAAAGCTGGCGCTCATGCCGGCTTGCAGGTCTTCGAAATCATGGCCTTGGAGGTCGTTCATGGATCGCTTTCGATGAAGATGAAATGAGAGGGGCAACGTGCCCTTCAGGCGGCACGGCGCAGCGGTGCGGGTCGGTTGAACTCACTGAGCAGGCGCGCCTGTTCTGCGCGGGCGGCTTCGAGGTTGCGGTGCTTCACATGCCCGTAACCCCGGATGCCATCGGGCAACTGGGCCAGCTTCAAGGCCGTGTCGAAGTTGTCCGGGCGCAGACGGCTCAGCACATCCGCCATCAGCCGGCAGTAGTCTTCGATCGCCTGGCGCTCCTGACGCCGCTCCTCGGTCTTGCCGAAGATGTCCAGCGCGCCGCCACGCAGGCCCTTGCAGCGGGCCAGCCACTTGAAGGCGGTCAACACCCAGGGTCCGTAGGCCCGCTTGATCAGATGACCGGTGACCGGATCACGCTTGGACAGCAGCGGCGGGGCCAGGTGGAACTGCAGGCGGTGGCCGGGCTTGAACTCGGACTCCAGACGGGCCAGGAACTCGGGCGCGGTGTGCAGGCGGGCCACCTCGTACTCATCCTTGTAGGCCATGAGCTTGTAGAGGTTGCGGGCCACCGCTTCCGTCAGCAGGGTGCTGCCGGGCACGGCCTGGCGCTCCAGGCCTGCGACCTGGCGCAGGAACTGGGTGTAACGGCGGGCATAGGCCTCGTTCTGGTAGTCGATCAGGTCCGGCACCCGGCGCTGCAGCAGGCGCAGCAACTCACCATCGGCGCCGCAGGCATCGACCATCTTCTGGGCCGAGGCGCTCAGGCGCACCGGGCGGTGCAAGGTGACCACGCTGCCCGCAGCCGCCACAGGGTTGAGGCGCGCGATCTCGGCCTCGACCAGATCGCGCCGGCTCACGGCCAGACGGCCCCAGCGGAAGGCGGCCAGCCCCATGTTGACGGCCACGCCGGCCTGCACGATGGCGGCCTCGATCGAGGCCGCCGCCAGGGGCAAGGCACCGGCCTGGTAGGCCACCCCCACCATGAAGATGTTGGTGGCCATGCTGTCGGCAAACAGGCCTTCGGCCAGGCCCTGGCCGTCCAGGAAGACGTTGTCGGCCGCACGGCTGACGCGCTGGATGCCCTGCATCAGCGGGTCCAGCTCGGGGAACTGGACATGGCGGTCGGACACCATCTGCCCGGTGGGCGTGCGGGTGGTGGAGACCACCGCCACCGTGACCTCGGGATGGCACTTGTCCAGGTTCTTGGGGTCGGTGGCGTTCAGGATGTCAAAGCCCAGGTACAGATCGGCACAGCCATCGGTGATCTTGTTGGCGCCATGGAACGGTGCAGCGGTGATCTTCAGGTCCGAGATCACGGCCCCGCCCTTTTGCGCCAGGCCGGTCTGGTCCAGCCCGATCACATGCTTGCCCTCGATGCGGGCCGCGTTGGCGATGGTGGAGGCCACGGTGACCGAACCCGTACCGCCGATGCCCATGATGTGCACACCGAAGTCGCCCCGCACCTTGAGCTCGGGTTCGGGCAGGGCATGCTCCATGGCGGGGATGCGGCCCTTCTTCTTTTTCTTCACGGGTGCGGCGCCCGCCGCTTCGGGGGCGGGTGTGACGGTCAGGAACGAGGGGCAGAAGCCGTCGACACAGGAGAAATCCTTGTTGCACGAGCCCTGGTGGATGCGCGTCTTGCGGCCGAACTCGGTCTCGATGGGCTCCACGCTCATGCAGTTGGACTGCTCGCCGCAATCGCCGCAGCCTTCGCACACCCGCTCGTTGATGACCACGCTCTGGGCCGGTTCAGGCCGCTGGCCACGGCCACGCAGGCGGCGCAGTTCGGCGGCGCACTCCTGGTCGTGGATCAGCACGGTGGTGCCCGGCACGGCGGCCAGCGTGCGCTGGGCCTCATCCAGGCGATCGCGGTGCCAGACCTCGGTGCCGCCGGCCAAGCCCACGCCGCTGTACTTGGCGGGGTCATCGGTGGTGATCAGCACCTTGCTGGCCCCGTTGGCCAGCAGTTCGGACACCACGTTGGCCACCGGGTGACTGCCCTGGATGTCCTGCCCGCCGGTCATGGAGGTGTGGGCGTTGTAGAGCAGCTTGTAGGTGATGTTGACACCGGCCGACACGGTGTAACGCAGGGCCAGGCTGCCGGAGTGGAAGTAGGTGCCGTCGCCCATGTTCTGGAAGATGTGCGGCACCTCGGTGAAGGGCGCCATGCCGATCCACTGAGCCCCTTCGGCCCCCATGTGGGTGCCCATGACCACGTTGCGGTCCATCCACATCGCCATGGTGTGGCAGCCGATGCCTGCCGACACCACGCTGCCGTCCGGGGCCACGGTGGAACTGTTGTGCGGGCAGCCCGAGCAGAACCAGGCGGTGCGGCCTGCGGTGGCAGGGTCTTCGCGCAGGTGGATGGCGTCCAGGCGCTGCAGCCAGGCTTCGGCCGATTCGATGCGGGCCTTCTGTGACAGACGCTTGTAGAGGGCACGGGCAATCACATCGGATTCGAACTCGCCGCCCGGCGGCAACAAGGGCTGCTCCTGCTCATCGAGCTTGCCGACGATGCGGGGCGCACGCGCGCTGCCATAGAGCACGTTCTTGGCGAACATCTCCAGGAACGGGCGCTTTTCCTCGATCACGAACAGTTCTTCCAGGCCCTCGGCGAACTCGCGCACGATGGTGGGCTCCATGGGGAACAACATGCCCATCTTGAGAATGCGCACACCGTGCCGCTTCAAGGCGGCCTCGTCCAGCCCCATCTCGCGCAGGGCCTGCATCAGGTCGTTGTAGGTCTTGCCCGCCGTCATGATGCCCAGCCAGGCATCGCGGTTGGGCAGCACCACGTTGTTGAGCTTGTTGACCCGGGCGTAACGCTTGGCCAGTTCCAGGCGCTGGGTGTAGAGCGAATGCTCCATCTCCAGGGCCTCGGCCCGCACGTTCATGCCCAGGTTCATGCGCGGCGTGAAGGGCACACCGTCGAACTCGAGGTCGGGTTGCACGAAGTTCAGGCGCTCGGGCGAGACCTGGGCCGTGCCGCTGCCATCGGCCACATTGGTGACCATCTTGAGGCCCACCCACAGCCCGGACAGGCGCGACATCTGGTAGCCGTGCAGCCCCAGATCCAGGATCTCCTGCACCGTGCCCGGGTACAGCGAGGGCATGCCCAGGTGGAACAGCATGGGCTCGCTCTGGCTGGGCAGGGAAGACGACTTGCAGCTGGGGTCGTCCCCCACCACCGCCAGCACCCCGCCGTTCTTGCCCATGCCGGTGTAGTTGGCGTGCTTGAGCGCGTCGCCGCTGCGGTCCACCCCGGGGGCCTTGCCGTACCACAGGCCGGTGACACCATCGAACTTCTGCTGGCCCACCGCCCCCAGCATCTGGGTGCCCCAGACCGCCGTGGCCGCCAGGTCTTCGTTGAGCCCGTCGACGAAGCGGATGTTGTGCTCCAGCAGCAGCTTCTGCCGCTTGATCAGGGCGGCATCGAGCATGCCGACCGGCGAGCCCCGGTAGCCCGACACGAACATGCCGGTGCGCAGCCCACGGCGCTGGTCGGTACGGATCTGGTCCAGCGTCAGGCGCACCAGGGCGTCAATGCCCCCCAGGTGAACGACGCCTTCTTCACGGGTGAACGGGCTGTTGGGGTCTTGCTTCGCAGACATGAATCGACTCTCTAGATGGAACAGGCACACAGGGATGGGATCGGCACGGGGGCCGACAGAACAGCCAAGCTGCCCCGGGCTCATGCAAAGAGAGGGGCCCGGGCGACAGCTCTCCGCTGTGGACGTCCGTGCAGGCCCGCACGACCGACTGCAGCGGTGCGCGGCCACTTTAGCCAGGGCCTTGCGCCCTGAATAATGAAAAACTCCGAGCGATGTATGCCCGTTGTGAATAGCTGGCGGCGCCCCGCCTCAGGGGCGGCGCACGCCATCGCGCCCGGTGCGCCAGCCCCGTCTGAAGGGTGTGGGGGTGCCCCTGGCCTACCAGCGCTCCATGTAGGGCCGCAGGTCCAGCTCGAAGGTCCAGGCGTCGCGCGGTTGCTGGTGCAGCAGCCAGTAGTTGTCGGCGATGTGCTCGGGGTTGAGGATGCCGTCTTGCGCCTTGAGGGCGTAGCGCTCGGGGAAGTTGCTGCGGATGAACTCGGTGTCGATCGCGCCATCGACCACCACATGGGCCACATGGATGCCTTGTGGGCCCAGCTCACGTGCCATGCTCTGGGCCAGGGCGCGCAGCGCATGCTTGGCGCCCGCAAAGGCTGCAAAGCCCGCCGCACCGCGCAGGGCCGCCGTGGCCCCGGTGAACAGGATGGTGCCGCGCCCGCGCTGCACCATGCGCCGCGCTGCGGCCTGCGCGTTCAGAAAGCCGCTGAAGCAGGCCATCTCCCAGATCTTGAAGTACTTGCGCGCCGTCTCGTCAAGCACGCTGCAGGGCACGTTGGCACCGATGTTGAACACCAGCACCTCGATGGGCCCATGCTCGGCCTCGATGCGCTCGAACAAGGCCTGCACCTCGTCCTCCTTGCGCGCATCGCTGGCGTAGCCGTGGGCCTGCCCGCCTTCGGCCCGGATGGCATCGACCAGGGGCTGCAGCTTGTCGGCCGTGCGGCGCGTGACGCAGCTGATGTAGCCCTCGCGCGCAAAGCGCCGCGCAATGGCGCCGCCGGTGGCGTCGCCCGCCCCGATCACCAAGGCCACGCCGCGTGGCTGTTGTGTCTGCGTCATACCTGTGTCCCCATCGGTGAGGGCGTGCGCTGGTGCCCGCCTGGCCGACGATCTTGCCTGCGAGGCCCCCTGGCAGGCAAGCCACCCCCTGTCACTCAGGTTCAGCAACCTCAGGGATGGCCGCATTGACACCCTGCCACCGCCTGCCTACGGTGAGCGAACCACCCCGCAAGACGATGGAGACAACATGGGTCGCACCCTGGAATTCTTTTTCGACGTGGGCAGCCCCGCGTCTTACCTGGCCTGGACGCAGTTGCCCGCCCTGGCCGCCCAAACGGGTGCCCGCCTGCAATGGCGCCCCATGCTGCTGGGCGGCGTGTTCCAGGCCACCGGCAACGCCTCACCGGCGGCCGTGCCCGCCAAGGGCGCCTATGTGTTCCAGGACCTGGCGCGTCATGCCCGGCGCTATGGGGTACCGCTGCAGCGCAACCCCTTTTTCCCGATCAACACCCTGATGCTGATGCGGGCCGCCACCGGCTATGGGATGCACCAGCCCGATCGCCTGCAGACCTACCTGGCCGCCGTGTTCGACGCGATCTGGGTGCAGGGCCTGAACCTCGGGGATCCTTCGGTGGTGGGCAAGGTGCTGACGGGCGTGGGCCTGGATGCAGACCAGGTGCTGGCCTGGTGTTCGGATGCCGATGTCAAGGCGCAACTGAAAAACACCACCGACGAGGCCGTGCGCCGTGGCGTGTTCGGAGCCCCCACCTGCTTTGTGGGTGATGAGATGTTCTTCGGGCAGGACCGGCTGGATTTCATCCGGGCCGCCTTGCAAGACCCTCAGGCCTGATCGCCTGCAGCCACCGGGCTGGCAGCAGGGGGCTCTGCCGGATCGGGCGGCGCAGCTTGATCGGGTTGTGCAGGGTGTGCGGCCGCCACGGCCACCAGCTCCAATCCCAGCACCCGGGCCATCTCGGCCAGCGTGCTCAGGCGGGGGTCGATGGCGCCGGACTCGATGCGTTGCACCGTCATGCGCGACAGACCGGCCCGCTCGGCCAGCTCCTGCTGTTTGAGGCCCAGGCGTTTGCGGGCGGCTTGCAGTTCGGCAATCAGGTTCATGGGGAAGGCTCCAGCACTCCAGGACGGGGGAGCGCATTGTGCCGCCTGGGCCGCTGCCAGCGCAGCACAGGCGCAAAAAAACCCGCCGCAGCGGGTTGCTGGACCGGCGCCTTGCGGCGGGCGATCAGACGGCCAGCAGGCGGGCCTTGGCTTCCGCGTATTCGCGCTTGAGCTGGGCCACCAGGTCGGCGGTCTTCTGCACCTGGGTGATGGCGCCAATGCCCTGGCCACAGCCCCAGATGTCCTTCCAGGCCTTCTTGGCGTCGCCGCCGAAGTTCATCTTGCTGGGGTCGCTCTCGGGCAGGTTGTCGGGGTCCAGGCCGGCCGCGCGGATGCTGGGCTTGAGGTAGTTGCCGTGCACGCCCGTGAACAGGTTGCTGTAGACGATGTCGTCGGAGTTGCCGTCGACGATGGCCTGCTTGTAGCCCTCGGCCGCACGCGCCTCTTCGGTGGCGATGAAGGCCGAGCCCATGTAGGCAAAATCGGCCCCCATGGCCTGGGCGGCCAGGATGGCCCCGCCCGAGGCGATCGAACCCGACAGCGCCAAGGGGCCGTCAAACCACTGGCGGATCTCCTGGATCAGGGCGAACGGGCTCTTGGTGCCGGCATGGCCACCGGCGCCTGCGGCCACCGCGATCAGGCCGTCAGCGCCCTTTTCGATGGCCTTGTGGGCAAAGGCGTTGTTGATGATGTCGTGCAGCACCACACCGCCGTAGCTGTGGATGGCCTCGTTCACGTCGGTGCGGGCGCCCAGCGAAGTGATGATCACCGGCACCTTGTACTTGATGACCATCTCGATGTCGTGATCGAGTCGGTCATTGCTCTTGTGCACGATCTGGTTGATGGCAAACGGGGCGGCCGGGTTGTCGGGGTTGGCCTTGTTGTGGGCAGCCAGGGCCTCGGTGATCTCGGCCAGCCACTCGTCGAGCTGGGCGGCAGGGCGGGCATTGAGCGCGGGCATCGAGCCGATCACGCCGGCCTTGCACTGCTCGATGACAAGCTTGGGGTTGCTGATGATGAACAGCGGCGAGCCGATGACCGGGAAGGGCCGGTTGGCGAGCGCCGGAGGCAGTTTCGACATGTTGTTTGTCTCCAGGAGGGATGGGTCTGCGCGGATTTTGACGGGCGAGAGGGCGGCCACACTGTCCGTTTCGGGACAGCGCGGCCTGCCCGATCAGAAGGCTTCCGGGGCCAGCGCGGTCACGCTGTCGGCACCTTCGACAATGCTGTCGCGCAGGCCGGGGGCCTTGCTCAGCAGGTGGTCGGCATAGAAGCGGGCCGTGCTGATCTTGCTGCGCATGAAAGCCTCGTCCTGGCCCTGGGCCAGCAGGTCCTGCGCCACCAGCAGCGAGCGCGCCAACTGCCAGCCGGCCACCACATTGCCGGCCAGCATCAGGTAGGGCACGGAGCCGGCGAACACGGCGTTGGGCGAGGCCTTGGTGTTGCCGGCCACGAAGTCGACCACGTCCAGGAAGGCATGACGCGCCGCCTTCAGGCGCTTGGCCACCACGGCGGCGGTGTCGGTGCCGCTGGCCAGCAAGGCGGCCTCGGTCTGCTCGATCTGGGCGGCAATGCCCTTGGCCGTCTGGCCGCCATCGCGGGCGGTCTTGCGGCCCACCAGGTCATTGGCCTGGATGGCGGTCGTGCCTTCGTAGATGGTCAGGATCTTGGCGTCGCGGTAATACTGGGCGGCGCCGGTTTCTTCGATGAAGCCCATGCCGCCATGCACCTGCACGCCCAGCGAGGTCACCTCCAGGCTCATCTCGGTGCTGTAGCCCTTGACCAGGGGCACCATGAACTCGTAGAAAGCCGCGTTCACCTTGCGGGTGTCGGCGTCGGGGTGGTGATGCGCCGCGTCGTAGGCGGCAGCGGCCACGCTGGCCATGGCGCGGCAGCCTTCCGTGTAGGCGCGCATGGTCATCAGCATGCGCTTCACGTCCGGGTGGTGGATGATGGCGGCGCTGGCGTTGATGCTGCCGTCCACCGGGCGGCTTTGCACGCGGTCCTTGGCGTATTGCACGGCCTTCTGGTAGGCGCGCTCGGCCACTGCAATGCCCTGCATGCCCACCGCATAGCGGGCCGCATTCATCATGATGAACATGTATTCCAGGCCGCGGTTTTCCTGGCCCACCAGGTAGCCGATGGCACCGCCATGGTCGCCGTACTGCAGCACGGCCGTGGGGCTGGCCTTGATGCCCATCTTGTGCTCGATGCTCACGCAGTGCACGTCGTTGCGTGCGCCCAGCGAGCCGTCGGCGTTCACCATGAACTTGGGCACCACGAACAGGCTGATGCCCTTCACCCCCTCGGGCGCACCCTGCACGCGGGCCAGCACCAGGTGCACGATGTTCTCGGCCATGTCGTGCTCACCGTAGGTGATGAAGATCTTGGTGCCGAAGATCTTGTAGCTGCCATCGGGCAGCGGCTCGGCGCGGGTGCGCACCAGGGCCAGGTCCGAGCCGGCCTGGGGCTCGGTCAGGTTCATGGTGCCGGTCCATTGACCCGACACCAGCTTTTCCAGGTAGATGGCCTTGAGCTCATCGCTGCCTGCGGTCAGCAAGGCTTCGATCGCGCCATCGGTCAGCAGGGGGCACAGGGCAAAGCTCATGTTGGCCGAATTGAGGATCTCGGTGCAGGCCGCGCCAATCGTCTTGGGCAGGCCCTGGCCGCCAAAATCGACCGGGTGCTGCAGGCCTTGCCAGCCACCTTCTGCGTACTGCTTGAAGGCCTCCTTGAAGCCCGGGGTGGTGGTGACCACGCCGTCTTTCCAACTGGAGGGGTTTTTGTCACCGTCCCAGTTCAAGGGGGCGATGACGCCCTCGTTGAGCTTGGCGCACTCTTCCAGCACGGCCTGGGCGGTTTCCAGACCGGCATCTTCGAAGCCGGGGATTTGCGAGACTTGTTCGATGTTGGCCAGGTGTTCGATGTTGAACAGCATGTCCTTCAGGGGGGCGGTGTAACTCATGGGTTCATCTCCGGATATGAAAAGGGCATCGCGAACGATGCCCATTTGGCTTGTTATCTGGTCAGGGGGCTGGCCCTCAACTCAGCTGCGATCAGAGCTGGCTGATCAACTCAGGCACGGCCACAAACAGGTCGGCCTCCAGGCCGTAGTCGGCCACGCTGAAGATCGGTGCCTCCGGGTCCTTGTTGATCGCCACGATCACCTTGCTGTCCTTCATGCCCGCCAGGTGCTGGATCGCCCCCGAGATACCGCAGGCCACGTACAGGCTGGGCGCCACGATCTTGCCCGTCTGCCCCACCTGCCAGTCGTTGGGCGCGTAGCCCGCGTCCACCGCCGCACGGCTGGCACCCAGCGCCGCACCCAGCTTGTCGGCCAGGGGGGTCAGCACTTCGTTGAACTTCTCGCTGCTGCCCAGCGCCCGGCCACCCGAGACGATGATCTTGGCGGCCGTCAGCTCAGGGCGGTCGCTCTTGGCGATCTCGCTGCCCACAAAGGCGCTCTTGCCGCTGTCGGCCTGCGCTGCAATGGTTTCGACCGCGGCGCTGCCACCCGTGGCCGCTGCGGCGTCAAAGCCCGTGGTGCGCACCGTGATGACTTTGGTGGCGTCGGCGCTTTGCACGGTGGCGATGGCGTTGCCGGCGTAGATCGGGCGCTCGAAGGTGTCGGCGCTGATGACCTTGCTGATTTCGCTGATCTGCGCCACGTCGAGCTTGGCGGCCACGCGCGGGGCGGCGTTCTTGCCGCCGGCGGTGGCGGGGAACACGATGTGGCTGTAGTTGGCTGCCATGGCCAGGACTTGCGCGGCCACGTTCTCGGCCAGGCCGTGGGCCAGGGCTTCGCTGTCGGCGTGGATGACTTTGCTCACGCCTGCGATTTGTGCGGCTTGGGCAGCAGCGGCGCCGGCGTTGTGGCCTGCCACCAGCACGTGCACGTCGCCACCGGCTTGCAGCGCGGCGGTCACGGTGTTCAGGGTCGCGCCCTTGATGCTTTGGTTGTCGTGTTCGGCAATAACAAGTGCGGTCATGTTCAGATCACCTTGGCTTCGGTTTTGAGTTTGTTCACCAGGGTGGCCACGTCGGCCACCTTCACGCCCGCGCCACGCTTCGGGGGCTCGCTGACCTTCAGCGTCTTCAGGCGCGGAGCCACGTCCACACCGAGGTCTTCGGGCTTGACGGTCTCCAGCGGCTTCTTCTTGGCCTTCATGATGTTGGGCAGCGTCACATAGCGCGGCTCGTTCAGGCGCAGGTCGGTGGTGATCACGGCCGGGATCGACAGGCTCAGGGTTTCCAGGCCGCCGTCGATTTCGCGCGTGACGTTGACCTTGTCGCCGGCCACTTCGACCTTGCTGGCGAAGGTGGCCTGGGGCAGGTCGGCCAGGGCGGCCAGCATCTGGCCGGTCTGGTTGGCGTCGTCGTCGATGGCTTGCTTGCCCAGGATGATCAGGCCCGGTTGCTCCTTGGCCACCAGCGCGTTGAGCAGCTTGGCCACGGCCAGGGGCTGCAGTTCGAGGTCGGCGGGGGTTTCGACCAGGATGGCGCGGTCCGCACCGATGGCCATGGCCGTGCGCAGGGTTTCCTGGCACTGGGCCACGCCGCAGCTGACGGCGATCACCTCCGTGGCCACGCCTTTTTCCTTCAGGCGCACCGCTTCTTCGACGGCAATCTCGTCAAAGGGGTTCATGCTCATCTTGACGTTGGCGATGTCCACACCCGTGTTGTCCGACTTCACCCGGACCTTCACGTTGTAGTCCACCACGCGTTTGACGGGGACCAAAACCTTCATTGCTGCGGCTCCAAATTGATTAGTTGAATTGACGTGCACGTAAACCGGATGATTCTATGCGGCGCAACGTCGATTGACTGAAATGGTCCTCGAAATCGAGTTTCCATCGCGACAAAGCACAAAAAAGTACGACCGTGCTTTTTTTGGATTATACAAGGGGAAGATTGACGTTACGTCAATCACCAAGTCAGATTGGAGGGGCTTTCAAAAAAGGGGCCCGGCGGCCCCCTGTCAGTGGGGCGGGCTGCCCGTGGCCTGGGCAGCAGCGGCTTCGATGGCGCGGCGGCCGGATTCGTCGGCGGCGTCGAACAGCCTCAGCAAGGCCTGCTGACGCGGGCCGGGCACCGAGTGCTTCACAGGCAGGCGTTCACCCGTGATCACGTACAGCACATCCAGACCCGAGCGGGCCCACACCGCCAGGGCCTCCGTGGCCACATGCCCGGCGCCCGACTCCCAATTGAACATGGTCTTGCGGGTGACAGGCACCAGGGCGGCAAAATCGTTCTGGCTGAAGCCCAGCCGTTCGCGTTCTTCGCGCAGGCGTTGACCTGAGTTCATGAGAAACCTCCTGATGGATCCGGTGGCCCCCCCAATGGGCTCAGCCCCCAGGCGACACTGCAGGGGCCGCAGCAGTGGCCGGCAACAACGCGGCAGCCTCGGGGCCTTGCACCCGCAGCACCCGCTGCGGATAGGGAATATCGACCTTCGCCGCCCGCAGACCCGCCAGCATGGCCAGGTTGACGGCGGAGCGGATGTTGACCTGCCCGCTGGCGGGATCACTGATCCAGAAATGCAGACTGAACTCCAGCCCGTCGGGCGCGAAGTTGACCAGGTAGGCCACGGGTGCCGGGTCAGCCAGCACCCGCTCTTGCGCCTTGGCCGCATCGCACAGGATCTGCTGCACCTGGCTCACATCGCTGTCATAGCCCACCACCACATTGGTCGTGAGGTTGAAGCGCAGGTCTGCCGCCGACAGGTTCTCGACCCGCTGCGACACCATGGTCTCATTGGGCACGATGGATTCGCGCCCATTGGTGGCCCGCAGCAGGGTGTAGCGGGTCTTGATGTCGGTGATCTTGCCCTCGAAGCTGTCGACCCGCACGTTGTCGCCGATGCGCAGCGAGCGCTCCAGCAAGATGACAAAGCCACTCACGTAATTGGCCGCCAGCTTTTGCAGGCCGAAACCCAGGCCCACGCCCACCGCACCGCCCAGCACCGACAGCGCCGTCAGATCGACCCCCACGGCCGACAAGGCGAACAGCAAACCCATGAGCAACAGCACGGCCCGCATGGCATTGACGGCCACACGCCGCATCGACAGGTCGCTGATGGCATGGCTCAACACCTTGCGCTCCAGGGTGGACGACACCCACAAGGCCACCACCAGCACTAGGCCCGAACTCAGGCAACCCTCGATCAAGGTGCGCAGGCTGATCGAGGTCTTGCCGAAGGCCAGATGGATCGCGTCCAGCTCTTCGAGCACCGACGGCAGCAAATCGACAATCCAGAGCACCGCCGCCAGCCAGGCCACCCACGAGAACAGCCGCTCGACCAGGCGCATGGCCCCCGACTCCGGAAACGCGGCCGACAGCACCCGGGCAAAAAAGCGGATCACCGCGAGCGACACCAGCACCGGGATCGCGATCTTGAGCAGAAAGACGCTCTGATGGTGCGCCACCACGGCGCGGGCCGCGTAGACCAGGGCCAGGGCCAGCGCGGGGAACAGCAGGCCGTCCAGGGTGCGGCGACCGAACCAGACGGAATCGCCGGCGGCCCGCGCCCGGCGCCCCGCCCAGAAAGAAACGCCAAAGGCCACCACCAGGCTGCCCACCAGGCAGGCCAATTCGATCCAGGCACGCGAGGTCTGGAACTCGGCCTGCAGGTTATCCAATAAATCCATCAATGCTTCACTCTCCGGAGGGCACCCAACGGGGCGCCCGTTTCTCTGCAAAAGCCTGCGCACCTTCCTGGGCGGCAGGGTCCATCATGTTGAGGGCCATGGTCTGGGCGGCCAGCTGGTAGGCGGCCTCGACACCGGCTTCGCGCTGGCGGTAGAACAAGGCCTTGCCCATCGCCAGCGCCGCCCGCGGCTTGTGCAGCAGGCTTTGCACCAGAGTCTCCACGGCCGCATCCAGTTCCGCAGGCGCCACCACCCGGTTGAGCAAGCCCTGGGCCAGGGCCTCCTGGGCGTCGATGAAATCGCCGGTGAACAGCATCTCCAGCGCCTTCTTGGCCGGCACATTGCGTGCCAGAGGCACGCTGGGGGTGGCACAGAACAGGCCATAGCGGATCCCGCTGGTGGCAAAGCTGGCCTCGGAGCTCGCCACGGCCAGGTCACACTGGGCCACCAACTGGCAACCCGCCGCCGTGGCCATGCCCTGCACCCGCGCCAGCACAGGCACCGGCAGGCGCTGCAAAGACATCATGAAGCGGCTGCAGCGGTCGAACAGGGCCTGGTGATCGGCCTGCGCCAGGCCCGGCTCAGCCATGGCCTTGAGGTCATGCCCCGCACAGAAGGCCCGGCCAGTGGCGGCCAGCACCAGCACACGCAAGCCCTCATCGGCGGCTGCCGCATCGAGTGCGGCCTGCAGGGCGATCAGCATCGCCTCGCTGAGCACATTGAAGCGCTCCGGCTGGTTCAGGGTCAGGGTCAGCACACCGCGGGCATCGCGCCGGGTGAGCAGCAGGTCGGATGGCAAGGCTTCAGGCATGTGGAAGACCCCGGGCTCAGAGGTCGGCCAGCACCCGCACGTGGGCTTCCACGCTGCGAGCCAGGGCGGCCGGGTTGTAGCCACCCTCCAGGCAGGACACGATGCGGCCCTTGGAGAAGCGACGCGCGATGTCCTTGATGCGCAGGGTGATCCAGGCGAAGTCCTGTTCGGTCAGGCCCAGCTGGCCCATGTCGTCTTCGCGGTGGGCATCGAAGCCGGCGCTGATGAAGATCATCTCGGGCTTGAAGGCCTCCAGCCGCGGGATCCACATCATTTCGATGATCTCGCGCAGGTCCATGCCCCGGGTGTAGGCCGGCACGGGGATGTTGAGCATGTTGTCGGCCGGGTGCTGGTCGCCCGAGTAGGGGTAGAACGGGTGCTGGAAGAAGCTCACCATCAGGGCCCGCGGGTCGCCCGCGAGGATGTTTTCGGTGCCGTTGCCGTGGTGCACATCAAAGTCGACGATGGCCACCCGCTGCAGGCGGTAGCGCTCCAGCGCGTAACGCGCCGCAATGGCCACGTTGTTGAAGAAGCAAAAGCCCATGGCCTTGTCGCGGCAGGCGTGGTGGCCCGGCGGGCGCACGGCACAGAAGGCGTTCTCGAGCTCGCCGGCCATGATGGCGTCAGTGGCCGCCAGGGCGGCACCGGCGGAACGCAGGGCGGCCTGCCAGGTGAAGGCGTTGATGCTGGTGTCCTGATCGAGCTGGGCATGGGGCGGCCCACCAGCCTGGATCTCGTCGACCAGGCGATCGGTCAGCCCGCGCAAGGCGGCGATGTGCATGCGGTCGTGCGCCAGCTCGACGTCGGCCAGGGCGGCCGTGGGGGCCTCGCGGCGGTCCAGCGCATCGCTGACCCCCGTCATCAGAAGGCGGTCCTCGATGGCGTCCAGGCGGGCCGGACATTCGGGGTGATCATGGCCCATCTCGTGTTTCCAGCAATCACGATGGGTGTAGTAACCGGTTTTGTTCACAGGCGATCTCGTGTCTCTCATATTTTTGGGATAACGTCTCGGGCCATGCACACTCAGCAAAAACTCAAGGCGCTGCAAGATCAGCTTAACACGGTGATTGCGGGCAAACCCGCGCAGATCCAGGACAGCCTGGCCTGCCTTTTGGCCGGTGGCCACCTGCTGATCGAGGACGTTCCGGGGGTGGGCAAGACCACCCTGGCCCACGCCCTGGCCCGCACCCTGGGCCTGCAGTTTGCGCGCGTGCAGTTCACCTCGGACCTGATGCCCAGCGACCTGACCGGCGTGTCGGTCTACGAGCGCGGGCGCGAGGATTTCGTCTTCCACCCGGGCCCGGTGTTCGCCCAGGTGCTGCTGGCCGACGAGATCAACCGCGCCAGCCCCAAGACCCAGAGCGCGCTGCTGGAGGCCATGGAAGAACGCCAGGTGACGGTCGAAGGCCAGACCCGCCCCCTGCCCGCTCCGTTCTTCGTGATCGCCACGCAAAACCCGCACGATCAATTGGGCACCTACGCCCTGCCCGAATCCCAGCTGGACCGCTTTCTGATGCGCATTTCGCTCGGCTACCCGGAACGCGAGGCCGAACGGGCGCTGTTGGCAGGCCAGGATCGTCGTGACCTGCTGGAACAACTGCAACCTTTACTGACACTGCCGGAGCTGCAATCGCTGCAGCAGCAGGTGCTGGCGGTGCACGCCGCCCCCTCCCTGCTCGACTACGTGCAAGACCTGCTGGCCGCCACCCGCAACGGGCGCTGGTTCATCCAGGGCCTGTCACCGCGCGCCGGCCTGGCCCTGCTGCGTGCCGCCAAAGCCCAGGCCCTGCTGTGCGGGCGCGATTACGTCGCACCAGACGACGTGCAGGCGGTGCTGCCACAGACCACGGCCCACCGCCTGGTGCCGGTGACCGAATCCGGCCGGGGCGCCCTCGAACAGGTGCGAGCCCTGCTGGAGGCCGTGCCCCTGCCATGAGCACCCCGGCCATGGGCACCCCTCAGGCAGCCTTGCCCGGCGGCTGGGCCCGCTTCAACCCCGCCAGCCAGGCCCGGGCCCGGTTCCGGCGCTGGTGGCAGGGGCGCCTGCCCCTGAGCGATCTGATGACGCTGAGCCAGCGCAACGTCTACATCCTGCCCACGCGCCCAGGCTGGATGCTGGCGGCGACCCTGCTGGTGCTGCTGCTGGCCTCGATCAACTACCAGCTCAACCTGGGCTATCTGCTGACCTTTTTGCTGGCCGGCTGCGCCGTGGCGGGCATGCATGTGGGCCACGCCACCCTGAGTGGCCTGTCGATGCGCCTGCAGCCCCCCGCCCCGACCTTCTGTGGCCAGGTACAGCCCCTGGAGGTGGTGCTGGACAACCCCCGCAAAACGCCCCGCCACGGCATCGGCCTGGCCGTGCTGGACAGCGCCGACTGGGTCTGGACCGACGTGCCGGCCCAGGGCCAGAGCGTGCTGCACCTGGCCTTCTGCCCAAGCCAGCGCGGCCTGCACCGGGTGCCGGTGCTGAGCGCGGAGACCCGCTTCCCCCTGGGCACCTTCCGGGTCTGGACGATCTGGCGCCCGGCCGCGCAGGTGCTGGTCTACCCGCGACCTGAAGCGGCCGCGCCCCCGCTGCCCCCGGGCCAGGCGCGGGACCAGGCCCCCGCCCTGGCGGCGGGCCTGACCCGCGGCCAGGAGTACGACGGTGTGCGTGCCTACCGGCGGGGCGACCCGATGCGGCAGTTGGTCTGGAAGAAGGCCGCCACCGCACTGGCCACCGGCTCGGCCGCACTGGTCAGCCGCGACAGCGCGCCGGCCCCCTTGCACGAACTGTGGCTGGACCACGCCAGCCTGTCGGCCCTGCCGCCCGAGGCACGCTGGTCCAGGCTGTGCGCCTGGGTGCTGGCTGCCGACACCCTGGGCCTGCATTTCGGGCTGCGTCTGCCCCAACGGGAGATCCCGCTCGGCACGGGCCCGGCCCACCGCCAACAATGCCTGGAGGCTCTGGCCCTGTGCTGAACCGCCCGCTCCCCACGTCCCAATTGCCGCGTGACAGCCGCGACACCCTCTTTTTGCTGGCCGTGGTGGCCTGGGTGGTGCTGCCGCATGCGGCCAACCTGCCGGCCTGGACCTTGCTGATGGCCTGCCTGGCACTGGGCTGGCGGGGCTGGCTGGCCTGGCATGCCCGGCCGCTGCCGGCGCGCTGGTGGCTGATGGGCCTGTTGATGCTGGCCATGGCGGGCACCTTCTGGAGCCACAAGACCTTGCTGGGGCGCGATGCCGGGGTCACCCTGGTGGTGGCCCTGCTGGCCCTCAAGACGCTGGAGATGCGGGCCCGGCGAGACGCCTTTGTGGTGTTCTTTCTGGGCTTCTTCACCATGCTGACCCACTTCTTCTTCTCGCAAAGCCTGCTGGTGGCGCTGGCCATGCTGCTGGGCCTGCTGGGCCTGCTCACGGCCCTCATCAACGCCAACCTGCCGGCGGGCCGGCCGCCGCTGGCCACCTCGGCCGGCCTGGCGCTGCGCATGACGGCCTGGGGTGCCCCCGTGATGGTGGCGCTGTTCGTGCTGTTCCCGCGGGTGGCCCCCCTGTGGGGCCTGCCGGCCGATGCGCAGGGGGCCCGCAGCGGCCTGTCCTCGCGCATGAGCGTGGGTGACGTCACCGAACTGGCCCTGGACGATGCCATTGCCTTTCGTGTGCGTTTTCTGAATACAAACGGCGCGGCACCCGAGCAAAGACAGCTGTACTTCCGCGGGCCGGTGTTCTCGAGCTTCGACGGCCGCGAATGGAAGCCGCGCCAGCCCGAGGAACTGATGAATCAGGTGCTTTACCGGCGGCCGCCTGCCAGCCTGAAAACCCAGGGCACGCCGGTGCCGTATGAAATGACCCTGGAGCCCAACAACCGGCCCTGGCTGCTGACGCTGGATGCCACCGTCGAGGCGCCGCGCCTGGGCCCTCAGATCGCCTATGCCACGCCCGAGCTGCAATGGGTGATGGCCCGGCCCATCACCGAATTGCTGCGCTACCAGGCCGTGGCCTACCCCGACTTCAGCTATGGTCCAACAGGCAGCGACCCGTTGCTGCGCCAGGAGACCGAGCTGCCTGCCGGCTACAACCCGCGCACCCTGCAACTGGCCAGTGAGATGCGCCGCGACCCGAAACTCGCGGGTGCTGACGATGCGGCCCTGGTGCAACAGGTGCTGAACCGCCTGGCCACCGGTGGCTACAGCTACACCCTGGAACCGGGCCTGTATGGGCGCGACACCGCTGACGAGTTCTGGTTCGATCGCAAAGCGGGCTTTTGCGAGCATGTGGCGTCTTCGTTCGTGGTGTTGATGCGGGCCCTGGACATCCCGGCGCGGGTGGTCACCGGCTACCAGGGCGGCGAGCGCAACCCGCTCGACGGCTACTGGACCCTGCGCCAGAGCGATGCCCACGCCTGGGCCGAGGTCTGGCTGAACGGGCGCGGCTGGGTGCGCATCGACCCCACGGCGGCCATTGCCCCTGGGCGCGTCGGCTCCATGCAACGCCTGGTGGCACCGCGCGGCCTGGTCGCCAGCGCCCTGGTGACCATGAGCCCAGGCCTGATGCAAAGCCTGCGAGGCATCTGGGAGGCCACCAACAACCGCTGGAACCAGTGGGTGCTCAACTACACCCAGGGGCGACAGCTCGACCTGCTGCGCAAGCTGGGCTTCGAGGCCCCCAGCTGGGAAGACCTGGTGCTGCTCCTGGGCGGCTTGCTGGCCGCCTCGGCCTTGGGCGCCGGTGCCTGGCAATTGTGGGACCGCCGCCAGCACGACCCCTGGCTGCGTCTGCTGAACCAGGCCCAGACCCTGGCCCGGGCCCGTGGCCTGGAGACCCCAGGCGTGGCCACGCCACGCACCCTGGGCCGCCTGGCGCTGGAGCGCTGGGGCCCCGCCGGCCAACCCTTGCACGATTGGCTGTTGCAACTGGAGCGGCTGCGTTATGCGCCACCGGGACAGAACGATCCACTGAACACGTCAGGTGCCCTGAAAAACCTGGCTCGGCAACTTCGCACACTGCGTTGGCCCCCGCTCGCCCGCTGAAACATCACCGCTGCTGCCAGCGTTTTCATTGTTGCGATCGGCCACCGGTGCGCACGAGTGCGCGGACGGAATCACAAGCGAGGCCATCTGATGGAAAGTACCCAAGACTGACAGGGAGTCCAACAGATGAAATCGGAAGAGGAAGTCACCGTGGGCGCGCTCACCGCAGCCATTGGCACCCTTGGCGCCCTGATCAGGGAGCTCGCCACGCAAGGGGTCATTGACCCGAGGCGGTTTGCGGCCTCCATCCATGACATGAAAAGCGACCGATCCCCGTTTCGCACCGCTGATGGCGTGGCGTCCAGTGAGATGGTGTTCGATCTCGTGCTGCAGGCACTGGAGGACAAACCATGAGCCAGGTTCACGACCTCAGCAGCATTGCTGGCCATTTGCGCCGCGGCGGGCAACCACCTGATAATCCCGGCATGGAAGTCCGTATCGCCCAACTTGAAGCCCTGGCAGAAAAGACCGGTGATCGCTTGTCGGTCATCGACAAACAACTGACCCGCATTGAGGCCCGGCAAGAAGAATTCACCAAACACTATGCCACCAAGGCCGATCTGATCGACGCGAAGAACAGCATCATCATGTGGGTGGTGGGCGCTGTTTTCCTGGCGCAATTGCTGCCGGCCTTGCTCAAGAAGTTCGGCTTGTAAACGCTTGGCTCAAACCACCCGCCCGTCTGCTCGCTGCAAACGGGCTTTCTTTTGCAGCTCAGCCGCTGAAGACGCTCTGCACATAGGCCGCCAGCCCTGACAATCAGCCCCATGCACGCAATGACCCGAACCCTGGCCACGCTGATCATGGCCAGTCTTCTCCCCACCCTGGCCATCGCGAGCCACGAGTCCAAGACCGGCAAAAAACACCATGCCGGCGCCAAAACCACCAAAGCCACCAAAGCCAGCCAATCCACCTCGGCAAGCCGCAAGAAATCCGAAGCGGTGGTGGGCACCACGCCCTATGCCCTGCGCAGCGACGCCATGGCCTTTGCCGATGATGTGGCCGATCGGCGACAGCTCGATCGGGGGGCACTGCGCGACGCCCTGGGCCAGGCCCGACTGTTGCCCGGCGTGCCCAGGCTGATGCTGCCCCCCAGCAGCCCCAGTGCCAAGAACTGGCAGGCCTACCGGGCGCGCTTCGTGGAGCCGGTGCGCATCAACGCCGGTGTGGCCTTCTGGCAGCGCCACCGCGACACCCTGGAGCGGGCCGAGCACGAATTCGGCGTACCGGCCGCGGTGATCGCGGGCATCCTGGGGGTAGAGACCCTGTACGGGCAGCACATGGGCAACTACCGCGTGATCGACGCGCTGGCCACCCTGGCTTTCGACTTCCCCACCAGCCACCCGCGCGCGGCCGAGCGCCAGGCGTACTTTCGCGGCGAGCTGGAACAATTTTTGGCCTACCACCAGCGCAGTGGCACCGACGCCCTGCAGCCGCGCGGCAGCTACGCCGGCGCCATGGGCATGCCGCAGTTCATGCCCAGCAGTTGGGCCCGCTACGCGGTCGATTTTGACGGCGACGGCCGCATCGATCTGTTCAACAGCCCGGCCGACGCCATCGGCTCGGTGGCCAATTACTTCAAGGGCTACGGCTGGCAGACCGGCTTGCCGGTGCGCTATGCCATGCATTTCGACGCTGAGCGGCTGGACAAGGAAGCCCTGCTGCTGCCCGACATCCTGCCCACCTTCAGCCCGGCCCAGTTTGCCGCCAAGGGGGCCGTGCTCGACGAGGGCCCGGTGGCGCCGGGCACCAAGCTGGCCTTGATCGAGCTGCACAACGGGGGCGCCCAGCCCAGCTATGTGGCCGGCACCGACAACTTCTATGTGATCACCCGCTACAACTGGTCCAGCTACTACGCGATGGCGGTGATCGAGCTGGGCGAGGCGATCCAGGCAGCGCTGCCACGCTGAGGACAACGCCGCCCGGCCGCGGTGCCTGCGGCCCGCGTCAGGAGGGCATGACCAGCTGGCCGAACTTGCCCGCCTGGAAGTCGCGAATGGCCTGCTGCATCTGCTCGACCGTGTTCATCACAAAGGGGCCCTGCTTCACCAGGGGCTCACGCAGGGCGGGGCCGCTGAGCAAGGCAAAGTGCAAGGGGGTCGAGCCCTGGGCCTGCAGCTGCAGGGTCTCCTGGGCCGTGGCCGACTCGGCGGGCAATTGCAGGCCCAGGCCATGCTCGGCCTTCAGGCTGCGCTGCTCGCCGCCGGCCGACAAGGCCAGTTCGCCCGCCACCACATACAGCAAGCCGCCCCAGCCCCGCGGCAGCACATGCTCGAAGCGGGCGCCCGGCTGCACAAAGCCGTCCAGCAGGGTGAAGGGTTCAGGCAACTGCTGGGTGGCCGGCGAGGCCACGCCCTGGCTTTCGCCGAGCACCACGCGCACCCGCACCCCGGGGCTGCGGATCTCGGGCACGTCGGCCGGCTCCAGGTGCACGGCAAAAGGTGCGTGGCCCTTCTTGGCCGCCGGCAGGTTGACGAAGATCTGCAGCGCGTGCACGTGCGGGTTGGCCCCCTCGGGCTGCTCGGTGTGTACCGCCCCGCGGCCGGCCGCAAACCAGTGCAGCGCGCCGGGGTGGATGGGCCCGTTGTTGCCCATCGAGTCGTAGTTGACGTGGGGCGAGGTGGAGTCCTCGAACATGTAGGTGACCGCGGAGATGCCTGCATGCGGGTGGGGCTGGAAGGTGGGCGAAGTCATGTGGAAGTGATCCACCATCACCACCGGGTCGATCAGGCCCTGAAACGCATCCTCGGGCAGGTGCTTGGCCGTGAAGCCCGAGCCGATACGCATGTCGTGTCCGGCCACAGGTTTGGAAATTTTCAGGGAACTCATGAAGGACTCCAGTCAGATTCAGAAGCAGAAGATCGGATCGGTGACAACAGGCTCGGCTCAGGCCTGGCGCACCAGGGCCTGCCAATGGCGGATCGGGCGCACCCCCTCCAGCCAGGGGTCGATGCGTTCAAAGTAAGGGTCGTAGTAGGCCTTCTTCAATTGCACCTCCTGCACGAACTCACGGCTGGGCCAAACCTCGTACAGCAGCAACTCGTTGGGCTCCTCGGCATTGGCCAGCACATCGAAGCCCAGGCACACGCCCTCTTGCAGGATCAGTTGGCGCAAGGCCAGCAGCTCGCGCATCAGGTCGTCCCGGCAGCCGGGCTTGACCCGCAGGGTCACGGTGATGACCCAAGGTTGGGCCGCATCGCCGGGGTGCATCACAAGGCGTCGGTGAGGCCACCGTCCGTCAGCAAGGTGCGCCCGGTCACCCAGCGGGATTCGTCGGAGGCCAAAAAGGCCACCACGTCGGCCACGTCTTCGGGCTCGCCGATGCGGCCCAGCGGGGTGGCGGCCATCACCGCTTCGCGGCGTGCCGGCGGCGTGGCGGCCGTCATGTCGGTGCGCGTCATCGAAGGCGCCACCGCATTGACGGTGATGCCGCGCGGCCCCAGCTCTTTGGCCAGGGCATTGGTCAGCACCGACACGGCGGCCTTGCTGGCCGCATACAGGCCCGAGCCGAGCCGGGGCTGGTAAATGAGGTTGGTGGAGAAGTTCACGATCCGGCCGCCGCGCAAAGGGAAATGCGGCAAGGCGTTCTGGACCATGTAGATCACGCTGTTGAAGTTGACATTGAAGGCCCGCGCCACACTGGCGGCATCCATCTCGGCCAGGGTGCGCATCTCCAGCATGCCGGCACAGTTGACCAGCGCGTCGACCTGACCGAAGCGCTCCACGATGAGCGTCATGGCGGCCTTCACGCTGGCTTCGTCACTGACATCGGCCGCGAAGGCCTCGGCCACGCCGCCAGCGGCACGGATGCGCTCCAGCACCTGTTCAGCGGCCTGGGCGTTGTGCTGGTAGATGATGGCCACGGCCAGGCCTTGGGAGGCCAGCTTGACGGCAACGGCCGCGCCGATGCCACGCGAGCCACCGGTGACGATGGCGATTCTGGGAGAGGCTTGCATATCGGAGTCCTGGACCGGGGTCCTGTCGAGCCGAAGCCCGCTGCGTGCGAGCCTCGGCCTCTTCGTGGGCTGGTTGGCTTACTTCTTGGCGGCCGAGCTGGTCACCTGCCACACCAGGGTGGCAAACGGCATGTCGAGCGCGCCATAGACGTCATGGGCCTTGGGATCGTTGTTGTCACCCAGCATCTCGACCGCCACGCTGGCGTAATCCATCACCGGGATGCCAGCGCCCGCCAGGCGGGCCAGACCGGCCGTGCGCTTGGCGTCGGTGAAGGTGCCCGAGGCGTCCAGCACCACGCGCGAGTCGTAGCCGGCGGCCTTGGCCGACAGCGCCGGGTAGGTGGCGCAGATTTCCAGCGACACACCGGCCACCACCAGTTGCTTGCGGCCCGTCTTGGCAATCGCGGCGACCACGCGGGGATCTTCCCAGGCGTTGATCTTCGAGCGCACGATGGGCTGCACGTCGGGAACAGCAGCCAACAGCTCGGGAATCACCGGGCCCCACATGCCGTCGGTCATGGTGGCGGTGATGACGACGGGTACGCCCAGAATGCGGGCCGCCTTGGCCAGGGCCACCACGTTGTGCTTGAGGTCACCCACGGTGATGTCGCGCACGCCGGTGTACAGGCCCACCTGGTGGTCGGTCAGCAGCAGCACGGTGTTTTCGCGGCTGAGCAGGGTCAGGTAGGCATTCTGGGAATGGGACATGGCGTTGCTTTCTTTGCTGGAGGAGGTGGTGGCAGCCGTTGCCGGCAGAGCGGCAGCGGCCATGCCTGCGGCCAGGGGAGCCAAGGCGACGGCGCTGACCGAGCCCGTGCCAAGAAAATGTCGTCGATCCATGCTGTTTTCCTGTGAGGTTGAATGAACAGTCCTGGACTGTGAGAGATTTCAGGCAACAGAAAAAGGCCCACCCTGATAACCTAAAGTTCCATTTATAGAACGATCTTTAAAAACCGTACATTTCAATGGAACAATAGAACAAATATGTCACAGATGATAAATATGAGTGTCGAGTGGAACGATTTGTTGCTGTTTTTACAGGTCGTGGAGCGAAAAGGTTTCACCTCTGCCGGAGAAGCCCTGGGCATTCCCAAGTCGCGCCTGTCGCGCCGGGTCACCCTGCTGGAGGCGCGCCTGGGCACGCGTTTGCTGCAGCGCAGCTCACGCAGGCTCAGCCTCACCGATGCCGGTCAGGCCCTCTATGCCCATTGCCAGGTGATGTTGAAAGAGGCCGAGGCCGGGATCGCCGCGGTGCAGCAACGCAGCACCCGCCCCATGGGCAAGGTGCGGCTGAGCCTGCCGGTGGGCTTGTCAGAAATGATCGCGGGCACCCTGCTGCCGCGTTTTCTGCAGTGCTTTCCGGATGTCCAGGTGGTGGTTCAGGCCACCAACCGCAGCGTGGACCTGATCGCTGAGCAGGTGGACGTGGTGGTGCGTGGCGTGGGCACGGCGCTGCGGCTGGACACCTCCAGTCTGGTGCAGGCCTGTGTCTGCACCGTGCCCTGGAGCCTGGTGTGCAGCCCAGCCTACCTGGCGAAGATCGGCCCCCTGAGCAGCCTGGGCGATCTGGAGCAGGCCGATCTGCTGCTCTACACCCCCAATGACGAAGGCGACACCGAACTGCGCCTGATCGACGAGCAAGGCGTGGTCCACACCCTGCCCATGCCGATCCGGCTGCAGAGCGACAACCTGGGCGTGCTGCGCCAGGCGGCGCGCAGCCATCTCGGCCTGTGCGGACTGCCCAGCTACCTGTGCGCCGAAGACCTGGCCAGAGGCCAGTTGGTCAGCGTGCTGCCGGGTTGGCGCCCCATGGCTGGCCATCTGGTGGTGCTGTTCCCGAGCCGGCGCGGCCTGGCCCCCGCGGCCCGGGCACTGGTCGACTTCCTGAAAACCGAATTGCCCTTGCTGATGACCAGCGAAGTGCCACGCCCTCGCGCCGCGCCCCTTCAGCCCTAGGGCGGAAGACGGCGCCGCTCCTGCGGCACCGGGCGGCCGGCCAGCCACACCGGAAACTGGGCTGGGGGCATGGGCCGGGCAAAGTGATAGCCCTGCAGTTCGTCGCACCCCAGGGCCTTGAGCAGTTCACTGGCCTCGCCGGTTTCCACCCCCTCCGCCACCACCACCAGGCTCAGGCTGTGGCCCAAGGCGATGATGGCGCGCACGATGGAGAGATCGGCAGGATCGGTCAGCAGATCGCGAACAAAGGACTGATCGATCTTGAGCTTGTCGATCGGGAACTGCTTCAGGTAGGCCAGGCTGGAATAGCCGGTGCCGAAATCATCGATCGACAACAACACCCCCAGGGCCTTGAGGTTCTGCAGCAGGCGGCCCGAGATCGCCGCGTGCTCCATCAGCTGCGACTCGGTCAGCTCCAGCTCCAGGCGGGCCGGGTCCACCCGGTTGGCCCGCAGGCAGCTCTGCAGGTGCGAGACCAGTCCCTCGTCCGTGAGCTGGGCGGCCGACAGATTGACCGACACCACCAGCGGCGGCAACCCTTCATCGCTCCAGCGGGCGATCTGCTCGCAGGCCTGCTGGATCACCCACTGGCCGATCGGATGGATCAGGCCGGTCTCCTCGGCCACCGGGATGAAGCGCGCTGGCGACACCGAACCCAGCACCGGGTGCTGCCAGCGCAGCAGCGCCTCCAGGCCCACCACGGCCAGGGTGTTGGCATCCACCCGCGGCTGGTAGTGCACCGAGAGCTCCTCGTGGGCCAGCGCCTGGCGCAGGTACTGTTCGATCTCCTGGCGCTCCCGGGTGCTCTGATCGATCTCGGGGCTGAAGAAGCGCGCCGTGTCGCGCCCTGAAGACTTGGCCTCGTACATGGCCGCATCGGCCTGCCGCATCAACTCGTCCAGATCGGTGCTGTCGTCGGGGTAGATGGCCATGCCCACACTGCACGACACCTGCAGGCTGTGCCCCTCCACCGGGTGGGCCTGGCGGATCAGCGGAATCAAGCGACGCTCGACCACGGAGCGCACCTCGTCCCCATCGGTCACGCCACGCATGATGACCACGAACTCGTCCCCGCCCAGCCGGCTCACCGTGTCACCGCCACGCACAGCCTGGGTCAGGCGGTGGGCCACCGAGCGCAGCAGGCCGTCGCCGATGTGGTGCCCCAGCGAATCGTTGATGTTCTTGAACCGGTCCAGGTCGATGAACAGCACCGCCACCCGCCCGCCCGACTGCTGGGCCGCACTCAGGGCCTCGCGCAGGCGGGTGATGCACAAGGATCGGTTGGGCAGCTCGGTGAGCACATCGTGCTCGGCCAGGAACTGCACCCGGGCCTCGGTGCGCTTGCGGTCGGTGATGTCGACCGAAATGCCGATGTAGTGCGACACATCGCCCTGGCGCGAGGCGTCACGCACCGCGGAAATCATCAGCCAGGCGGGATAGCTTTCGCCCGAGCGTCGGCGGAAATGCACCTCGCCCTGCCAGGCATCGCGGTCTCCCAGCAAGGCCGGCAGGCTGGCGGGCCAGTGGTCCACCTCGCCGGGCAGGATCAACTGGCTGAGCTGCTCCCCGATCACCTCGTAGTAGTCGTAATAGGTGCTGCGGCAGAAGGCCTTGTTGACGCTCAGGATGCGCTGACGATCATCCATGATGATGATGCTCTCGGACGAGGCTTCGAACACCTTGGCCCAGAGTTCCAGGCGCTGCTCCATGAGCTTGAGCATGTTGATCGGGGTGAAGGCCGTGAGCACCGCATCCTGCCCCTGAAACTGCAGGCGCCGCGCCGACAGCACGGCCCACGAGGGTGTCTCACCGCCCAGCCAACGCACCTCGAACTCGTCCACCGCGCCCTGATCGGCCAGGCGCTGGAAGAAGCGAGCCCGCACGCCCGGCTCCAGCCCGGTGGCCCAGGGGTCGTCGATGCGCCCGGCCAGCCAGGGCTGGGCCGGCGCATTGGCATGCAGCACCTGGTGCCGCGGCACCGAGGTCACCACCATGGCGATCGGAATCGCCTCCACCATGTCCTGCTGGGTCTGGGCCGCGCGGGCGCTGGCGGCCAGCTCCTGCTGCGTCAGCCGCTCGCGGTCCAGCTGGGCCAGCATGTCATTGAAGGCGGTCACCAACTGCCCGATTTCGTCACGGCTGTGCCAGAGCGCACGCCGGCTGTGGTCCCCGGTGCGGCTCACCTCATCGGCCACTTCAGCGAGCTGACGCAAGGGATGGGAGATCAGGCGCGCCACGGTATAGACCAGGCTCAGGATGCACCCCAGCAACAGCAAGGCTGTGCCCAGGTGCAGCCACATGCGCAAGAACAAGGCATCGACCCGCTTGTGAAGCATGGCATCCAGGGCACCCAGCACCTGGGCCCAGGCCTGGTCCAGGCGCAACAAGGTCTGACCGTAGCTGTCGCGGAAGGCCGCCAGATCGGGCGGGGGTGGGCCGCTGTCGTCGGACAGCGCGCGCACCACCGACAGCAGCGCCTGCAACTGCTGCTGCAACTGCCTGGGCGAATCACCCAGGGCCTGTTGCAGCGGAAGCTGGCCCGCCGCCAGCGCCTGCTGGTAGTCTGCGGCCACGCCCAGCGAGACCGCATCGAGCCGCCCGGCCAGGATCAGCAGCTCGGTGCGCCGCCGGCCCGAACGCAGGGCCTGCTCCGAGACCCCATCCAGGGCCTGGGCCGTGTCGTGCAGCACCTCGAGCAACTCCGGGAAGCGCAACACCCCCAAGGACATGGCGTAGTAGCTGTCCAGATCGGGGTCGAGGATGAGGTTGGACTGGTTGCCCACCATGGTGAGCAGCTCACGCCCTTGCCGGGCCACCGTACCCAGCAGCTTGCGCGACTCGGGCTGCGCCTGAGCTGCTGCGAGGGCCTTCAGCCAGGCGGCACTGAGGTCTGCAGACCCCAGCGATTCGTCGTGCTGCAAACGCAATGCGTCAAACGCCAGCAGCCGGGCCTGCCGTGCTTCGACGGGCACGCTGGCCGAGCCCGCGCTGCCAGGGGCCGCATCACGGAAAGGCGGCAGCAGCAGATCGCGCACCACGGCGCTGTAGCGGGCGCCCACGATTTCCTTGCGGGCGAAATCGATGGCGAGGTATTTTTCGTGGATCAGGATGCCGGAGACATAGATCACCGCCGTCAGGTCCAGCAGGTAGATCAGGGTGAGCTTGCGCCCGACGCTCAAACGCCCCAGCCAGCCAATCAAGGGCTTCAACAGTCTCACCCACGAACCTCCCATGTCAAGAACGGCATCACCTCTTCAAACCCCAGCCAGCGTGGCCATGAGAGACCGGCCCAGCGCCTTGCCGGAGCCGGGGGCTCACGACGGAGCCCCGCAGGGCTCGCAGGCCATCAGGCCGCCGCCGGGATCAGGAAGTCGCGGCTGATGCGCGCACCCAGCTCATTGACCCGGTCCAGGAACTGGGTCAGGAAGGCATGCAGCCCGGTGGCCAGGATCTCGTCGATGCGGGCGTATTGCAGATCGGCGCGCAGCTTGCCAGCGCGCCGACGCGTCTCATCCGACTGGTCGTTGGACACCATCTCCAGGTTCTGCACCACCTCATTGAGGCTGGCATGCAGCGAGCGTGGCATGTCGGCACGCAGGATCAGCAACTCAGCCACGCGCTCGGGCTTGATCACGTCGCGGTACACCTTGCGATAGATCTCGAACGCCGACACGCTGCGCAGAATGGCGCTCCAGTGGTAGAAGTCATACTCTTGGTCCTTCTCGCTGGCGGCACCGAAGAAGTCGCTCTGCACGGCATGGAACTTCACATCGACCAGGCGTGCCGTGTTGTCGGCCCGCTCCAGGAAGGTGCCCAGGCGCATGAAATGCAAGGCCTCGTCCATCAGCATGGTGCCCACGGTGACGCCACGAGACAGGTGTGAACGGAACTTCACCCACTCGAAGAACTGGCCCGGGTCGCGCTCGAAATCGCCTTGGCGCAGCATGCGGTTGACCTCCAGCCAGGTCTGGTTCTGGATTTCCCAGGCCTCGGTGGTGAGCGAGCCGCGCACCGCACGGGCGTTCTCGCGCGCCGCACGCAGGCAGGACATGATGGACGACGGGTTGTCCTCGTCCTTGACCATGAACTCCAGCACGCGTGCAGGCGTCACCTCGCCATACAAGGCCTGGTAGGACGGCAGCAACTCGCTGATGGACAGCAGGCCCTGCCAGCCCACCTGGGCCACGGCAGCCGACTGGGGCAACAGGGAGGTCTGGTAATTAACATCCAGCATGCGGGCCGTGTTCTCAGCCCGCTCGGTGTACCTGGACATCCAGAACAAATGGTCAGCGGTTCTCGACAGCATTCAATATCCCCTCTCAAACTTCCAGAATCCAGGTGTCCTTGGTGCCCCCGCCCTGCGACGAGTTGACGACCAGAGAGCCTTCTTTCAGGGCCACGCGGGTCAGGCCGCCGGGCACCATCTGCACCGTCTTGCCCGACAGCACGAAGGGCCGCAGGTCGATGTGGCGCGGCGCGATGCCGGACTCGACGAAGGTCGGGCAGCTCGACAGGCTGAGCGTGGGCTGGGCGATGTAGCCACTGGGGTTGGCCAGCACCGCGGCGCGGAACTCTTCGATCTCGGCCTTGGTCGCGGCCGGGCCGACCAGCATGCCGTAGCCCCCCGCACCATGCACCTCCTTGACCACCAGGTCCTTGAGGTTGTCCAGGGTGTACTGCAGCTCGTCCTTGTTGCGGCACATGTAGGTGGGCACGTTGTTCAGGATCGGTTTTTCGCCAAGGTAGAACTCGATCATCTTGGGCACGTAGGGGTAGATCGACTTGTCGTCGGCCACGCCAGTGCCCACGGCATTGCAGATTGCCACGTTGCCGGCGCGGTAGGCATTCATGAGCCCGGCGCAGCCCAGCGTGGACGTGGGGCGGAACACCTGCGGGTCGAGGAAATCGTCGTCCACCCGGCGGTAGATCACATCCACCCGCTTGAGGCCGCGGGTGGTGCGCATCCACACGAAGTCATCCTTCACCAGCAGGTCCTGGCCTTCGACCAGCTCCACGCCCATCTGCTGGGCCAGGAAGGCATGCTCAAAATAGGCGCTGTTGTACATGCCGGGCGTGAGCACCACCACCGTGGGCTCGGCCGTGGCCGGTGGCGCCGAGGCACGCAGGGTTTCCAGCAACAGATCGGGGTAATGCGCCACCGGGGCCACGCGGTGCTGGCTGAACAGGTCGGGGAACAGCCGCATCATCATCTTGCGGTCTTCGAGCATGTAGCTCACGCCGCTGGGCACGCGCAGATTGTCTTCGAGCACGTAGTACTCGCCGTCGCCATTGGCATTGGGGGCCCGGACGATGTCGATGCCCGAAATTTGCGAGTAGATGTTGTTGGGCACATCGACGCCCATCATCACACTGCGGAACTGTGCGTTGTTCAGGATCTGATCGGCCGGAATGACGCCGGCACGGATGATGTCCTGATCGTGGTAGACGTCGTGGATGAAGCGGTTCAGGGCGGTGACCCGCTGGACCAGGCCTTTTTCCATCGACTGCCATTCGTGCGCCGGGATGATGCGCGGAATCAGGTCGAAGGGGATCAGGCGCTCGGTGCCTGCACCGTCTTCATCCTTGGCGCCGTAGACCGCAAAGGTGATGCCGACGCGGCGGAAGATCATCTCTGCTTCTTCACGCCGGGCTTTCATCATCTCGGCCGGCTGTCGTGCCAGCCAACGCTCATACGCCTCGTAGTGGGTTCGCACGGGGCTGCCCGCGATGGGCAAACGGGTGTACATCTCGTCAAATTTCAGCATGGACCATCTCCTGCTTTCAGCATAGCAATTTCCGGGCCCAATCTGCACTTGTTTTGTGCACAGCGCTGATCCAAATGGCAAATTTTTCGTATCAAGGTAACTGCGGCCAATGCCAGTAGCGGCGATCCAGCGTGCGTTGGCAGGCCCAGCGGGCGGGCTCGGCGCTGGACCAATGCACCGCCCCACACTCGGGGGTAGACGCCCGGGCGATGTTCAGTGCCGCATACCGGGCCATCACCCGCTCGGCCGGGTGACCGAAGCGGTTGCGGTAACCGGCCTGCACCACCGCCACGAATGGTTGCACAGCCTGCAGGAATTCTTCGCTGGAGGAGGTGCTGCTGCCGTGGTGCGGCACCAACAGGAAGTCGGCCCGCAAGGCCGCGCCGCGGGCCAGCAGGGCGCGCTCCTGATCCCGCTCGATGTCGCCGGTCAGCAAAGCGGTGCGCCCCTGCGCATCCTCGACCCGCAACACGCAGCTGAGCGCATTGCTGCGCGCCCCGGGCTTGAGCTCTGCCGCCACGGGGTGCAAGACCTCAAAACGAACGCCATCCCACAGCCAGCGCTCACCCGCCACACAAGGTCGGGCCGGGCGTCCCATCCCTGCATCCACCCCGTTCCATGAGGCCCGCAACGTGGCCTGGGGATAGGCCTGCAACACCGCAGCCGCCCCGCCGGTGTGGTCGGTATCCCGGTGGCTGAGCACCAGGGTGTTCAGGTTGGCCCCCTGCGCCCGCAGCAAGGGCACCAACACCCGCTCGCCGGCATCGCTGCCAGGCGAATAGCGGGGCCCTGCGTCGTACAACAGCCCCTGTGTGGCCGTGCGCAGCCACACGGCCGTTCCCTGCCCCACGTCCACGGCCAGCAACTCAAAGCGCCCTGGCGCAGGCCCGGGCACCTGCCACAGCAATACAGGCACCATCAAAGGCAGACCCAGGCAGCGCCAGGCCGCGGGCCAGGGGCCGACGCACAGCAAGCCACCCAGCCCACCCGCCAAGGCCGCCCAGACCGGCGCGACGGCCGTCGACCAGGTGGCCCCCGGCCATTGCGCCATCCACTGCAGCCCCCACAACAACAACTGCAGCGCCTGCTGAGCCAACCCCCACAGCGGTGAAAACACGCAGCCCAGCAGAGCCAGCGGCGTGACCACCGCCGTCACCCAAGGCACGGCCACCAGATTGGCCACCAGGCCGACCACCGACACCTGGCCGAAGAGCAACAGGCTCAGCGGGGCCAGGGCCAGGCCCAGCACCCCCTGCTCACGCAACAGCCCCAGCACCAGGCCAAGCGCCTTTCGAGGCAGCGCCGTGGCCGGCGCCGCCGGGTTCGCGGCTCGCCCCACATCCGTGGCAAACAGAATGCCCACCGCCACAAAGCTGAGCCAGAAGCCCGGTTGCAGGCAAGCCCAGGGGTCCCACAACAAGACCAAGGCCACCATCATCGACCACAGGCTGGGCCAGGGCCAGCGCCGCCCGCCCCACTGCAGGGCACAGACCAAAACCAGCATGCCCACGGTGCGCTGGGCCGGAATGCCCCAGCCACAAAACACCGAATACCCCAGGGCCACCAGCACCCCCGCCCAACGCCCCAGGACCGGCGCCGGACACCACAGGCAGGCCCGCGCCCAGGCACCAGGCCAGCGCGCCGTCTGACGCCAGAGCCAGCCCAGCCCGCGCGCCGACAGCCAGGCCAGCAAGGTGATGTGCAGCCCCGAGATGCTCATCAGGTGCGCCACGCCGGTCTGCCGGAACAGCACCCAATCTTCGCGGCGGATGGATCGCTGGTCCCCGGTGACCAGGGCCACCACCACCCCGGCGCCAACGCCGGCCCCGGGGCCGGCAGCAGGGCCCAGCTTGGCCACGATGGCCTCACGCACCCGATGCCGCAGCCGCTCGACCGGGTAGGCCGCGGTGTGCGCCAGCAGGCGCGGCGCCTCCGACGCCGAGCGGGCGCGCACCCAGCCTGTGGCCAGGATGCCTTGCTCCCAAAGCCAGAGTTCGTAGTCAAAGCCCCCGGGGTTGCGCGCACCATGCACGCGCTTGAGGCGTGCCGTGAAGCGCCATCGTTGGCCTGGCACGGGCCCATCGGGCCTGGGGCCGGACGCACTGACAGCGTCGCCCGAACCTGGCAGCCCCTCAACCCCCACAAGCCCATCCACCAGATCACGTCCGTCATCCGGGTCGTCATCACCCCCAAAGCTGGCCGGATGTTGTGACGGATTCCACCCCAGCAGCACATCGGGCGGCACCGCCACCGGCCTGCCGAGCAGGGTGGCCGCCTCCACCTGAAGGACAAAGCGCCACCCCCAATCCCCCGACTGCGGCAAGCTGGCCACCCGCCCCACCAGCACCAGGTCGCGCCCTTCCAATTCGGGCGCCAGCGCCTGCTGCAGCAACTGAGCAGCCCGCAGCCCCGCCCCACCCCAGGCCACCGCACCCGCCAGAGCCCCCACCAGTGCCAGCCAGACCCACCCGGCACGTCGTGGCATCAGGGCCACACCCGCCAACCCGCACAGCCCCAAACACAGCACCGCACCGTAAAGAGCGGACGCCGACAGCCAAGCCTGCTGAACCTGCAGCACAGTGCCACCCAACACCCCCAGCCCCAACGCCCCCCAGCCACGCCAGGGCAGGCGCCAGCGGGCACCGGCCTCGCGCCGCAGGCGCAGCGACGCAGACTCATGCCGAGACATCCAGCTCATGAAGCATGCTAGACACACCCACCGCCAGCCGGCCCTGCCCACAAGTGGCGCCCGTGCATTTGATGCCCCCTCGGCGCTGCCAGTCGGGCCGCTGGTCCTGCCCCGTCGTGAAACTGGGGTTACAAGAGTGCATCAGATCAAAAGAAGTGGGCCAACTCCCCCGAATTGACACACACAGTGGCGCGGCTCTTGCTAGGATGATCCTTGAGGCCGCCAACCCGAGGTGGCCGTTTCCCGGCACATTTGCCAGAGAGACAAGACGAATGTCGATCCACGCTGCACTGAACCACGTCACCCACTACCGCTACGACCGGCCCGTCAACCTGGGCCCCCAGGTGGTCCGGCTGCGCCCGGCACCGCACTGCCGCAGCAAGGTCATTTCCTATTCGCTGCGCATCGAACCCGAAAACCACTTCATCAACTGGCAGCAAGACCCGTTTGCCAATTACCAGGCCCGCCTGGTCTTCCCCAACCCCACCACCGAATTCAAGGTCACGGTCGACCTGGTGGTCGAGATGGCGGTGTACAACCCGTTTGACTTCTTCCTGGAGCCCGCGGCCGAGAACTTCCCGTTCCAGTACGAAGAACTGGTCAAGCAAGAGTTGGCGCCCTACCTCGTCACCGAGGCCCCCACCCCGCTGCTGAAGAAGTACCTGGCCGAGATCGACCGCAGCGAGTGCCGCACCATCGACTTCCTGGTGCGCCTCAACCAGAAACTGCAAAACGACATCCGCTACCTGATCCGCATGGAGCCTGGCGTGCAGACGCCCGAAGAGACCCTGGGCAATGCCTCAGGCTCCTGCCGCGACTCGGGCTGGCTGCTGGTGCAATTGATGCGCCACTGCGGCCTGGCAGCGCGCTTCGTGTCGGGCTACCTGATCCAGCTCAAGCCCGACGTCAAGGCCCTGGACGGCCCCAGCGGCACTGAGGTCGACTTCACCGACCTGCACGCCTGGTGCGAGGTCTACCTGCCCGGTGCCGGCTGGATCGGCCTGGACCCCACCTCGGGCCTGCTGGCCGGTGAAGGCCACATTCCGCTGGCCTGCACGCCGCAGCCCTCGGGCGCGGCGCCCGTTGAAGGCGCGGTGGACAAGTGCGAGGTCGAATTCAGCCACCACATGGAAGTCACGCGCATCTACGAATCGCCGCGCGTCACCATGCCCTACACCGACGAGCAATGGGCCCGCGTGCTGGCCCTGGGCGACGCAGTGGATGCGGAACTGGTGGCGGGCGACGTGCGCCTGACCCAGGGTGGCGAACCCACCTATGTTGCCACCGACGACCGCGAAGGCGCCGAATGGAACACCGACGCTCTGGGCCCCACCAAGCGCGCCTACGCCACCGAGCTGGTGCACAAGCTGCGTGATGAATACGGCCAGGGCGGCTTTCTGCACTTCGGCCAGGGTAAGTGGTACCCGGGCGAGCAGTTGCCGCGCTGGGCCCTGTCGATCTGCTGGCGCGCCGATGGTCAGCCGGTCTGGAACAACCCGGCCCTGTTCGCCGATGAGCGCGTCACCGCCCACTACACCGCCGCCGACGCCCAGCGCTTCACCAGCACCCTGGCCGGCAAGCTGGGCATGACCGACCAGTACATCGAAGCGGGCTACGAAGACACCTGGTACTACCTGTGGCGCGAGCGCCGCCTGCCGGTCAACGTCGACCCCTTCAACTCCAAGCTCGACGACGAGATGGAGCGCGTGCGCCTGCGCCGCGTGTTCGACCAGAAGCTCGACTCGGTGGTGGGCTATGTGCTGCCACTCGATGTGAACCCCGACGCCGACAACCCGGCCATGGTCGGCCCCCGCTGGCAGACCGGGCCCTGGTTCTTCCGCGACGAGCGCATGTACCTGATCCCGGGCGACTCGCCCATGGGCTACCGCCTGCCGCTGGACTCGCTGCCCTGGGTCAGCAGCGCCGAGTACCCCTACATGGTCGAAACCGACCCGATGGCCCCACGCTCGGCCCTGCCGGCCGCCCAGGCCCTGCACAGCCGCTACGCCAGTGGCAGCACCGACCTGCGCGGCGTGCCCTATCTGGCTGGCACGGCCAGCCCGGGCGAAGCCCAACGCCGCGCCCAGGGCCTGGGGACCGGCCAGGCTGGCGCTGCCGGACAGGGCGACGGCGAAGCCGCCACCCGCACCGGCCAGCCCCAACCCGGCCGCTGGGAGATGGCCCCAGCCCGCGGCACCTCGGCCCACGAGATCACCCGCACCGCGCTGTGCGTCGAAGCCCGCAACCCGGCGCGCGCCAACGGGCCCAAGGTCGAGGCCGCCAGCGTCAACTCCAGCCTGCTGTACGTCTTCATGCCCCCGCTGTCGCGGCTGGAGGACTACCTGGACCTGCTGGCCGCCGTCGAGGCCACGGCCGAGCAACTGGGCGTGCAGATCGTGCTGGAAGGCTACCCGCCGCCGCGCGACCCGCGCCTGAAGCTGCTGCAGGTCACCCCGGACCCGGGCGTGATCGAGGTCAACATCCACCCGGCGCACAATTGGAAGCAATTGGTGCAGCACACCGAGTTCCTGTACCAGGCGGCCTTCGAATCGCGCCTGACGGCCGAGAAGTTCATGACCGACGGCCGGCACACCGGCACCGGGGGCGGCAACCACTTTGTGCTGGGCGGCGCCACCCCGGCCGACAGCCCCTTCCTGCGCAAGCCCGAACTGCTGGCCAGCCTGATCCTGTACTGGCACAACCACCCCTCGCTGAGCTATCTGTTCTCGGGCATGTTCATCGGCCCGACCAGCCAGGCCCCGCGCGTGGACGAAGCCCGCAACGACCAGCTCTACGAACTCGAGATCGCGCTGCGCGAGATCGAGCGCAACCGCGAGCTGTACGGCCAGGACATGCCGCCCTGGCTGGTGGACCGCACGCTGCGCAACATCCTGGTCGACGTCACCGGCAACACCCACCGCAGCGAGTTCTGCATCGACAAGATGTACTCGCCCGACAGCAGCACCGGCCGCCTGGGCCTGCTGGAACTGCGCGCCTTCGAGATGCCGCCGCATGCCCGCATGAGCATCGCCCAGCAACTGCTGCTGCGTGCCCTGATCGCCCGCTTCTGGAAGCAGCCGTACAAGGCACCCGTCACCCGCTGGGGCACCCAGCTGCATGACCGCTGGCTGCTGCCCACCTTTGTGCGGCAGGACTTCAACGACGTGATGGCCGAGATGCGCCAGGCCGGCTATGCGTTTGACGACGCCTGGTTTGCCCCGCACTTCGAGTTCCGCTTCCCGCTGGTGGGCAACGTGCAATCCATGGGCATCGAGCTGACCCTGCGCAACGCGCTGGAACCCTGGCACGTGATGGGCGAGGAGGGCTCGGCTGGCGGCACGGTGCGCTACGTCGATTCGTCGCTGGAGCGCATCGAGGTGCACGTGAGCGGCTTCAACGATGCCCGCCATGTGGTCACCGTCAACGGCCGGCCGCTGCCGCTGCAGCCCACCGGCGTCGAAGGCGAGTTTGTCGCCAGCGTGCGTTACAAGGCCTGGAACCCGCCCTCGGCCCTGCACCCCAGCATCGGCGTGCATGCGCCCCTGGTGTTCGACATCGTCGACAGCTGGATGAAGCGCTCGGTCGGAGGCTGCCAGTACCACGTGGCCCACCCGGGCGGTCGCAATTACGTGACCTTCCCGGTGAACGCCTACGAGGCCGAAAGCCGCCGCCTGTCGCGCTTCTTCCGCATGGGCCACACCCCGGGCACGCTGCATGTGCCCGAAGCCACCGTGGGCGTGCCGGGCAGCCGTGAATTCCCATTCACGCTGGACCTGCGGCGCTGAGTTGCCCTGATGTTTCGTGAAATCGTCTTGCCTCAACAGCATGACGGTTTCATGACTTGCATCAGTTCAACAAGCCGCTCATGGGACAATAACGCCCGTGGAACCTACCTCTCCCCTCTCGTCCGAAACCGCCGACACACGCCCGCCCCTGCAGGCGGGTGATCTGGTGCTGCCCGCCACCAGCGGCCATTACGACGAATTGCGCGGCGAGGAAGCCCAGGCGGCCCAGTCGATCGAAGTGGACGACGACGCCCCGCCCCCCGGCTTCACCGGCCCCTGGAGCGACTTCTTCAAACACCTGGGCAGCGAGGGCCTGGCCGATCTGGACCACCGCGAGGCCAGCCTCAAGCGCCAGATCCGGGACAACGGCGTCACCTACAACGTCTATGCCGACGCCTCAGGCCCGCAGCGGCCCTGGTCACTGGACCTGTTCCCCCTGATCATCAACCCCGAGAGCTGGCAACAGATCGAAGCCGGCGTGCTGCAGCGCGTGCGCGTGCTCGACCGGGTGATGGCTGATGTGTACGGCCCCCAGCACCTGCTGTCCAGCGGCCTGCTGCCGGCCGCACTGGTGCAAGGCCACCCAGGCTATCTGCGCGCCATGAAGGGCGTGAAGCCCGTGGGCGGCAGCCACCTGCACATTGCCGCCTTCGACCTGGCGCGTGGCCCCGACGGCAACTGGTGGGTGGTGTCCCAGCGCACCCAGGCCCCCTCGGGCCTGGGCTACCTGCTGGAAAACCGGCTGGCCGTGTCGCGCCAGTTCCCGCAGGCTTTCGAGGCCATGCAGGTGCAGCGCCTGGCCGCCACCTACCGAGCGCTCATCGAAGGCCTGAAGGCCATGAGCCCGGCCGGCGCCGATTCCCACATCGCCCTGCTGACCCCGGGCCCCTACAACGAAACCTACTTTGAGCACGCCTACCTGGCGCGCTACCTGGGCCTCACGCTGGTCGAAGGCAGCGACCTGACCGTGCGCGACCAGCGCCTGTACCTCAAGACCCTGCAGGGACTCAAGCCCGTGCACGGCCTGCTCAAGCGCCTGGACGACGAGTTCCTCGACCCGCTGGAGCTGCGCCCCGACTCCACCCTGGGCGTACCCGGCCTGCTGCAGGCGATCCGCGCCGGCAACGTGCTGGTCGCCAACACCCCGGGCTCGGCCTTCCTCGAATCCCCGGCCTTGCTGGGCTTTCTGCCGGCCCTGGCGCGGCACCTGCTCAACGAAGAGTTGCTGCTGCCGGCGCTGCCCACCTGGTGGTGCGGCGAGCGCGCCGCCCTGGAAGACGCCCTGCCCCTGCTGGGCGAATCGGTGATCAAGCCCACCTACGCCGCCAGTGCCGGCCGGCACTGGTTCGAATCGGTCTCGGGCCCCACCCTGTCGCAGCGCCAGCTCGATGAATGGGCAGGCCGCATCCTGCGCCAGAGTGACGAGCACACGGTGCAACAGCGCCTGCCCCTGTCGCAGATCCCGGTGTGGCGTCAGGTCAAGGGCGAGGGCCGGCTGGCTCGCCGTTCGGTGATGCTGCGCGTGTTCGCGGTGGCCGACGGCCCGGCCTCCTGGCGCGTGCTGCCGGGCGGCATGGCCCGCATTGCCAGCGCCAACGCCGAGATCGCCTCGATGCAGCGCGGCGGCAGCAGTGCCGACGTGTGGGTGCAGACCGAGGGGCGCGTGGACAGCACCAGCCTGCTCAACCCCCACCCGGGCGTGGCCGCCGTGGTGCAGCGCAAGCGCCTGGTCACCAGCCGTGCGGCCGAGAACCTGTTCTGGCTGGGCCGTTACACCGAGCGCACCGAGAACACACTGCGTCTGGCCCGCCTCACGCTCGCCTGCCTGAACGGTGACGACCAGTCTGCCCAACCCCTGCTGGCCTGGCTCAGCGACATGGCCGTGCTAGGCGGGTTGGTGCTGCCCAGTGTGCCGCCCGCCACCCAGGCCCGCCGCGTGTTCGAGCGCTCGCTGATCGACGGCCTGGACAAAACCAGCCACGCCAGCAGCGTGGGCTTCAACCTGCGCGCCTTGCGGCATTCGGCCTCGGCGGTGCGCGAACGGCTGTCGCAAGAGCACTGGAACGTCATCACGCAGGCCGAAGAAGAGTTCTTCAGCCGCTGCAAGGCGGCGGCCTCGACAGGCGCGGTCGGCTCGGCCGATGCCCTGCAGACCCTGGAAATCACCAGCGGCCACCTGGCCGCCATCACCGGGGCACAGACCGACCGCATGACCCGTGACGACGGCTGGCGTCTGCTGTCCATCGGACGCCACATCGAACGCCTGGCCTTCCTGGCCTCGGCGCTGTCGCTGGGCCTCAAGGCTGGGGCCCTGCACGACGATGCCGGCTTCGAGGCCACCTTGGCCCTGTTTGACAGCACCATCACCTTCCACGCCCAGTTCCAGCAAAGCCGCGAACTGCCCGCCCTGCTCGATCTGCTGGTGATGGACCGGGACAACCCCCGCTCGCTGGCCTGGGTGGCCCAGACCCTGCGCGGCCGGCTGGCCCGCCTGGCCGGCAGTGCACCGGGGCAGCTCAGCACCCTGTCACTGCTGATCCCCAACCCCGACATCTGGAGCCTGGAGCAGCTGTGTGGCGATGAGGGCCGCCAGGAGCCCAGCGACACCCAGCCGCCGCTGGCCGAGCTGCTGGCCCTGTGCACCGGCGCGGCCTACAACATCTCTGACGAAATCAGCGCCCAGTACTTCACCCACTCGGGCGAAGCACGGCAAAGCCTGGGAGCCTGAAGCCATGCGACTCGGCATCACCCACGAGACCCGCTACGACTACACGCCCCAGGTAGAGACCGCTCAGCACATGGCCCACCTGAAGCCACTGCAGACGGCCACCCAGACCCTGGTCAGCCACCGGCTGGAGATCCAGCCCGAGGCCGCGCAAACCAGCGAAACCCGGGACGTGTTCGGCAACGCCCGCGCCTTCTTCTCGCTGCAGACCGCCCACGACGAACTGTGCGTGCTCGCCCACAGTGTGGTCGAGACCCGCGAGCCACCGCAGCCGCCCCTGGGCCCGGAAGGCAGCCTGCCCTGGGAACAGGTGCGCGAACGCTTCCGCTACCGCGCCGGTGGCCGCTACGACCCGGCCGCCGAGTTCGTGTTTCCGTCGGCCTATGTGCCGCGGCACGACGATTTTCTGGCCTACGCCCGCCCGAGCTTCGGGGCTGGCGTCAGCGTGCTCGATGGGGCCCAGTCACTGATGCAGCGCATCTTCGAAGACTTCACCTACGCCTCCAACAGCACCGAGATCAACACCCCTGCGGTGGAGGCCCTGGCCCAGCGCAAGGGCGTGTGCCAGGACTTCGCGCACATCATGATCGCCTGCCTGCGCGGCCTGGGCCTGCCGGCCCGCTATGTGAGCGGCTACCTGCTGACCACGCCGCCACCGGGCCAGCCCCGCCTGGTGGGCAGCGATGCCTCGCACGCCTGGGTGGCGGTGTACTCACCCGGTGAGGATGGTGCTCTGGGCCAATGGTTCGACTTCGACCCCACCAACAACCGCTCACCGGGCGAAGACTATGTGACCCTGGCCATCGGCCGCGACTACGCCGACGTGTCGCCCATGCGCGGGGTGATCCATGGTGGGGCCAATCACCGCCTGAACGTGGCGGTGACGGTGGAACCGTTGGAAATTCAATAACTTCTTTTCAAGGCGAAGAAGCCAGACAGAAGGTGGGGTCGCGGTAGAGAAACGGCACAATGCGGCTTTCGGCCTCGGCCGGCCCCTCTGCCCCTCTACTTTTCAGGACGCCTTTTCATGAGCATTTACGACAAGCTGCAAGCGCTGAACATCCAACTGCCGCCCGTGTCCGCCCCGGCTGCGGCCTATGTGCCCTTTGCGCAGACCGGCAACTTGGTCTTCCTCTCGGGCCACATCGCCAAGAAAGACGGCAAGCCCTGGGTCGGTCAGTTCGGCCGCAACATCGGCACTGAAGAAGGCAAGGCCGCTGCCCGTGCCGTGGCCATCGACCTGATGGGCACCCTGCACGCCGCCGTGGGTGACCTGAACAAGGTCAAGCGCATCGTCAAGGTGATGAGCCTGGTCAACTCCAGCCCCGACTTCACCGAACAGCACCTGGTCACCAATGGCGCCAGCGAACTGCTGGGCGAAGTGTTCGGCAGCGAGCGCGGCGCTCACGCCCGCAGCGCCTTCGGCGTGGCCCAGATCCCGATGGGTGCCTGCGTCGAGATCGAGCTGATTGCCGAGATCGAGTAAACGAGCCAACCATCAGAAGCCGGCCCGTGAAAGCGGCCGGCTTTTTTTCGCCCTATCGCGCCATTCAGCATCGAAAAACAGCATCCGCCAGGTGCCATCGCGCACCTTTGTTTAATCAGAACCGTTGCGTGCCGTCACCAGGATCGCAACTCCCTAGACTGCGCTTCTCACGAGGGAGCAGCATCGTTGGACGCCCTGACAAAGCAGTATTTCGACGCCACAACGGTCACCGTCAAAGACCTGACAGACAAAACCGTCACCCACTGGTTTGACGGAGACCTGCACCGCATTGCAAGGCTTTCAGGCGCACCCACACAATCCACGGTCACGGTCTCGTACTGGAAGGGCATCGGCTTCGAACTGGTCGCGACAGGCCCCTTCATCCGCGGTGAGATGGTGCGCCGCATTCTTCAACATGGGCACACCACCCAGCCTTCACTGTTCATCCAGAACGTGGTCTTTGAACTTCCGGTGGAACTCCAGCGCCAGAAAATCGGCGTCCGAAGCCTGGCCATCGAGCTCTATGAGGCCCAACGAACCGGACAATTTGCCCATGTGGCGGTATCTGCCGCCGGCAATGCCAGCACGCTGAATCCCGATCATCCGAGGGACTACCTGAACGGTTACCTGGTGTGGCCTCTGCTCGGTTTTGATGGCCCCATCCCGTTACACAAGCTGCAGGTGCTTTATCCCCACCAACGGGTCTCACAGGTGCTGGCAAAACCCGGAGGTGCCCTGGCCTGGGCACGCCATGGGGACTACTGCCAGTTGCAATTCGACCTGGCCGAAGCCTCTTCGTCCTGGATTGTCCTGAACCGGTACCTGCAAGATAATCGCATCGAGGTGACGCCATGAACTTTGAAGCCGTACGCGCATTTTTCCAACCGATTTCCAACAACCAGTTGGATGCGCTTGAACGCATGGCGAATCAGGCCCGAGCGCCTCTGGCTGTAGGCCTTGACGAAGTGGGCATGGCAAGGCTGGCCCAGCAGGTGTCAGCCGATGTATGTGGGGTTCAAGAAATCCCGCCGAGTTGGACCGGCCTCACGCAGCAGGACTGATCCCACGCAGGCACATCCAACAGGCGGCTTCAGCCGCCTTTTTTGTACCTTCCCCAGCCCTGATCGACTCAAAAGCTTTCCCAATCATCCTGAGCCCCGCCAGCCGGAGCCGACGCAATGCGGGGCGCAGCGGGTGCCGGGGCCTTCGCGGTCTTGGCCGCCGACAAGGCCGGCGCAGGGGCCGAACGGGCCAGTGGCTTGGCGGGCTGGGGAACCTGAATGTTGGGCGCCCTGACCGGCGCGCTTCGCAGCGGGGCCAGGCTGGCGGCCTGCCCGGCCACCTTGAAGGTGCCCACCACCTGGGCCAGTTGCTCGGCCTGTTCACGCAGGCTTTGTGCGGCAGCGGCGCTCTGTTCAACCAGCGCGGCGTTCTGCTGGGTCATCTGGTCCAGGCTGGCCACGGCCTGGTTCACGTTGGCGATGCCACCGCTTTGCTCGTTGGCAGCGGCCGTGATCTCGCCAATCATGTCGGTCACGCGGCGCACCGAACTCACGATGTCGCCCATGGTCTGCCCCGCGTCGGTGACCAGGCGGGTGCCGTTTTCGACCCGCTCGACCGAGGCGCTGATCAGGGTCTTGATCTCACGAGCAGCTTCGGCGCTGCGCTGGGCCAGGCTGCGCACCTCACCGGCCACCACGGCAAAGCCCCGACCCTGCTCGCCGGCACGGGCGGCTTCGACCGCGGCGTTCAGGGCCAGGATGTTGGTCTGGAAGGCAATCCCGTCGATCACGCCGATGATGTCGGCGATGCGCTTGCTGCTGGTCTGGATCTCGTCCATGGTGGACACCACCTGCTGCACCACGGCACCGCCTTTTTCGGCCACCAGCGAGGCACTGGCGGCCAGGCTGCTGGCTTGCTGGGCCGACTGCGCGCTGTGCTGCACGGTGTTGGTCAGGTTGTCGAGTGCCGAGGCGCTCTGCTGCAGATTGCTCGAGGTCTGCTCGGTGCGCATCGACAGGTCGTTGTTGCCGGCGGCGATCTCGCTGCTGGCCAGGGCGATGCTGTCGGTGCTCTGGCGAACCCGCGACACGGTCTGGGCCAGCGATTGACTCATGGCCACCAGCGAACGCAGCAACTCGCCGAATTCGTCCTGCCGATCCGTCTCCAGCGTGCTGCTCAGATCGCCTTCGGCGATGCGGGCCGCCAGGCGGTTGGCCTGGCTCAGCGGCTTCACGATGCTGCGGATCAGGCCGTAGGCGCCCCACAGGATGGCGATCACGATGAGGGCGATGCACACCGCGGCCACCTTCACCGTGAACAGGCGAGACTCGCCAATGCGCTGCTGGCTTGCCTGGGCATGCTGGTGCTGCAGCGTGACAAAGTCGTTGAGATCGCCCAGGTAGGTGGCCAACGCTGTTTTGAAGGGGCCATTGGCCAGTTGGACCACCTCGTCGGCCTGCCCTGCGGCCCGCAGTTGGCGCCCCTGCTCGCGCAAATCCAGCATCACCTTGCGGCTGGCCGCGATCTTGGCCAGTTGGGCCTTGTCTGAGGGCTCATCGGCCACGGCCTCGATGGCCTTCTGCAATTCGCCAATCTGCGCCGTGGTGTTGGCGATCGCCTCCTTCAAGGCCACGGCCAGTGCAGGATCGGCGCTGAGCAAAATGGAGTAGGTGCGCGCCGAATTGGCCTGGGTCAGGCCCGCCCAACGCGTGGCCTTGTCGATGCGCGCCGCATAGGCCGCCGTCTGGCGGTCGCTCTCGGCCTGGACCGCCGCAGAGCGGTAGGCCGAGAAACCGATCACGCCCAACAGGGCCCCGATGATCAAGGCCACCGCCAGCCACAACTTGGTGGCCATCTTCAAATTGGCAATCTTCATGTTCCGCTCCTCAGAGTCCGGTGAGCCGACCTTCCGGTGAGCATAGACCCAAGATTCAGACAGATGGCCATGCCAAGGTGAAGATCGGGGTTTACACCTTGTTAACAGTAGCGATTTTAATCATATTTATCGAAATTTATTGATAAATGCCAATTTTACTCAATTCTTGTGATCACTTCCGGTTTGAATCCCAGATCGGCTGCCTTGCCTTTGCGCCCGCGCAGAGCACGTGCGTTGTTGAGCGAACGGATCTCCAAGGTCTCGTCCCGGGCCTTGCCACCGCGGCCGGTGCCGGCGATGCGGATGCTGCGGGTGTAGGCCGCAGCGCCGGCCAAGGTGTCCTTGGGCTCAAGGTCGATCAGCATCAAGCCGCGGCCGCCCTTTTCCATGTTCTTGAGCTCGGCGATCTCAAAGGTCAGGATGCGGCCACCGGTGGATGCACACACCACATGGGTGGCCGGCAGCAAGGGTTGGCCGCCACTGCTGTGGGCCACGTGCGAGGGTTTGCACACGGTCTCGCCTTCACCCAGCGTGACAAAGGCCTTGCCGCTCTTGTTGCGCGACACCAGGTTCTCCAGCGTGGCCAGGAAACCATAGCCGCCTGAACTGCTGAGCAGCACCGTGGCCTGGGCCGGCCCGGCAAGGTAGTGGGCCGGCTGGGTGCCGGCTTCGAGCTCGATCAGGGTGGTGACGGGCTGGCCGTCGCCCCGCGCGCCCGGCAGGGTGGACACCGGCACCGAGTACACGCGCCCGTTGCTGCCCAGGACCACCAGCAGGTCGACCGTGCGGCACTCAAAGGTGCCATACAGGCCGTCACCGGCCTTGAAGGCAAAGCTGCCGGGCTCATGGCCGTGGCCGTTGCGGGCCCGCACCCAGCCCTTTTCGGACACCACCACGGTGACCGGCTCGTCAATCACCTTGACTTCGGCCACCGCACGCTTCTCGGCCTGGATCAGGGTGCGGCGCGGGTCGGCAAACTGTTTGGCGTCGGCTTCGATCTCCTTGATCATCAGGCGCTTGAGCGAGCCCGGGTTGGCCAGGATGTCTTCGAGCTTTTGCTGCTCGCCACGCAGCTCTGACAACTCCTGCTCGATCTTGATGGCTTCCAGCCGCGCCAACTGGCGCAGGCGGATTTCAAGAATGTCTTCGGCCTGCCGGTCTGACAGCTTGAAGCGGGCGATCAGCGCGGCCTTGGGCTCGTCGCTGTGGCGGATGATGGCGATCACCTCATCGATGTTGAGCAGCACCAACTGCCGCCCCTCCAGGATGTGGATGCGGTCCAGCACCTTGTCCAGGCGGTACTGCGAACGGCGCTTGATGGTGCCCTGGCGAAACTCGATCCACTCTTCGAACATCTGGCGCAGCGACTTCTGCACCGGGCGGCCGTCCAGGCCGATCATGGTCAGGTTGATCGGGGCGGTGGTCTCCAGGCTGGTGTGGGCCAGCAGGCTGGTGATCAGCTCGGGCTGGCTGATCTTGCTGGTCTTGGGCTCGAACACCAGGCGCACCGGGGCGTCCTTGCTGGATTCGTCGCGCACCGCGTCCAGCACGGCCAGCACCGTGGCCTTGAGCTGGGTCTGCTCCTGTGTGAGGGCCTTCTTGCCGGCCTTGACCTTGGGGTTGGTCAGCTCTTCGATCTCTTCCAGCACGCGCTGGCTGCTGACGCCGGGCGGCAGCTCGGTCACCACCAGTTGCCACTGGCCGCGCGCCAGGTCTTCGATCTTCCAGCGTGCCCGCACCTTGAGCGAGCCGCGACCGCCGCGGTAGGCGTCGGCGATGTCGGCGCTGCTGCTGATGATCTGGCCGCCGCCCGGGTAATCAGGGCCGGGCACCAGGGTGAACAGCTCGGCTTCGGTCAGTAGCGGGTTGCGGATCAGGGCCACGCAGGCGTCGGCCACCTCGCGCAGGTTGTGGCTGGGGATCTCGGTGGCCAGGCCCACGGCAATGCCACTGGCGCCGTTGAGCAGGGCAAAGGGCAGGCGCGCCGGCAGGTGCGTGGGCTCCTGGGTCGAGCCGTCGTAGTTGGGGATGAAATCCACCGTGCCTTCGTCGATTTCATCGAGCAGCAGGCTGGTGATCTTGGACAGGCGCGCCTCGGTGTAACGCATGGCAGCGGCACCATCGCCGTCGCGGCTGCCGAAGTTGCCCTGGCCGTCGATCAGCGGGTAGCGCTGGTTGAAATCCTGCGCCATGCGCACCAAGGCGTCGTAGGCTGCCTGGTCGCCGTGGGGGTGGAAGCGGCCCAGCACATCGCCCACCACGCGCGCGCACTTGACGGGCTTGGCCGCCGTGTTGCCGCTGAAGCCCAGGCCCATGCGGTCCATCGAATACAGGATGCGGCGCTGCACAGGCTTTTGCCCATCGCACACATCGGGCAAGGCGCGGCCTTTGACCACGCTGAGGGCGTATTCCAGGTAGGCGCGCTGGGCGTAGTTGGCCAGGCTCAGGCCGTCATCACTCTCGCCGGAGGCTAAATCTAGGGTCGGTTGGTCACTCATGGGGTCTCGATGGCAGACGGTTGCGGGGGCGCGAACGACAACTCGTTCAGGCCCGGGGAAAGACGGGGTTCAATCATGTTGGCGCGGCCGATGGCGCCGCCGGGCACCGGCAGCCACTCCAGGCGGGGCCGGGCCTGGCTGCGACGCTGCTCCAGCACCTGCGGCGGCGGCTTGAGCAGCGCATACAGCTGGGTCACGGTGCGCACATAGTTCTGGGTTTCACGGATGTTGGGCACCTGCTGCCCGGCGCGTTGCACCGCACTGACGCCCGCGTTGTAGGCGGCCAGGGCCAGCTCAAGGCGGTTGTCGAACAGGTCGAGCAGATGGCGCAGGTAACGCGTACCGGCCTGCAGGTTGACGCGTGGGTCGGTCAGCCGCTTTTCGATCGGTTGGCGGGCGTCGCCGAGCACGCCGTACTGCTCGGCAGTGGGCGGCATCACCTGCATCAGGCCGACGGCGCCGCGTGGCGACACCGCATTGGCATCAAAGCCCGACTCGGTGGCGATCAGGGCCTGCAGCAGCTCGAAATCGACGCGGTGCAACTGGGCCGCCTCGCGCATCTGCAGCTTGACGCGCTTGTAGCCCGGCGACACCTCGAAAAAGGCCAGCAGCCGGGGCTGCAGCGTGGGCACGGCCACCGCTCGCGGCGTATCGGCCCGGGCTGGCTCCCCCTCTTGCGCGGCATTGCCCCGGTAGAAAAGCTCGTAGCGATCGTCCAGACGCTCGGCGGCGAAATGCGGGGTGCCACGGGCGTCCACATAGCCCCACACCTCGGCGCGGGCCGGCGCCAGCCCGCCGGCGGCCAGCCCCAGGGCGATCAGCAGCAGCCGGGCCAGACGGCGCGGCTCAGATGTCGATCTCGACCGCATCGCCATGCAGTTCCATGAGCTCACGACGCGCCGCGGCCTCGCCCTTGCCCATGAGCTTGGTGATCAGGCCCTCGGTGTCGGCAAAGCTCTGATCGCCCAATTGGACGGGCAGCAGCCGGCGCGTGTCGGGGTTGAGCGTGGTGTCCCACAGCTGCTCGGCGTTCATCTCGCCCAAGCCCTTGAAGCGGCTGATGGTCCAGCTGCCTTCGCGCACGCCTTCCTTGCGCAGCTTGTCGAGGATGGAGGCCAGCTCGCCCTCGTCCAGGGCATACACCTTGGAGGCCGGCTTTTTGCCGCGCGCCGGGGCATCGACGCGGAACAGCGGCGGGCGCGCCACGAACACGTGGCCGGTTTCAATGAGCTTGGGGAAATGGCGGAAGAACAGCGTCAACAGCAGCACCTGGATGTGCGAGCCGTCGACGTCGGCGTCCGACAGGATGCACACCTTGCCGTAGCGCAGGCCCGACAGATCGGGGCTGTCGTTGGGGCCATGCGGATCGACCCCGATGGCCACCGAGATGTCGTGGATTTCGGTGTTGGCAAACAGGCGGTCGCGCTCGACCTCCCAGGTGTTGAGCACCTTGCCGCGCAGGGGCAGGATGGCCTGACTCTCCTTGTCGCGGCCCATCTTGGCGCTGCCGCCGGCCGAGTCGCCTTCGACCAGGAACACCTCGTTGTGGCCGATGTCGCGGCTTTCGCAATCGGTCAGCTTGCCGGGCAGCACGGCCACGCCTGAGCCCTTGCGCTTCTCCACCTTCTGGCCTGCACGCTGGCGGGTCTGGGCGGCCTTGATGGCGAGCTCGGCCAGCTTCTTGCCGTATTCGACGTGCTGGTTGAGCCACAGCTCGAGCGCCGGCCGCACAAAGCTCGACACCAGGCGCACCGCATCGCGTGAGTTCAGGCGCTCCTTGATCTGGCCCTGGAACTGAGGGTCGAGCACCTTGGCGCTGAGCACATAGCTGGCCCGCGCAAACACGTCTTCGGGCAGCAGCTTGACGCCCTTGGGCAGCAGCGAATGCAGCTCAATGAAACTCTTGACGGCATTGAACAGGCCATCGCGCAGGCCGCTGTCGTGGGTGCCGCCATTGCTGGTCGGGATCAGGTTGACGTAGCTCTCGCGCACCGGCTGGCCTTCTTCAGTGAAGGCCACGGCCCAGGCTGCGCCCTCGCCGTCGGCAAAGCTGTCGTTGCTGCCGTCAGCAAAGCCCTCGCCTTCAAACAAGGGGATCACCGGGTCGGTGTTCAGCGTCTGCATCAGGTAGTCGCGCAGGCCGCCCTTGTACAGCCAGTTCTGGCTTTCCTTGGTCTTTTCGTTCACCAGCGTGACCGACACGCCCGGCATCAGCACCGCCTTGCTGCGCAGCAGGTGGGTCAGCTCGCCCATGGGCAGGTTGGGCGACTCGAAGTACTTGGCATCGGGCCAGACCCGCACCGTGGTGCCCTGTTTGCGGTCGCCTTCGGCCGCACCGCCGGCCGCGCGAGTGACCAGGGGTTCGATCACGTCGCCGGCCGCAAACACCAGCTTGGCCACCTTGCCTTCGCGGTACGAGGTGGCTTCCAGGCGCACCGCCAGGGCGTTGGTGACGCTCACGCCCACCCCGTGCAGGCCACCCGAGAAGCTGTAGGCCCCGCCCTTGCCTTTGTCGAACTTGCCACCCGCATGCAGGCGGGTGAAGACCAGTTCGATCACGGGGGCGTTTTCCTCGGGGTGAAGGCCAAAGGGGATACCGCGGCCATCATCTTCCACGCTGACCGAGCCATCGGCGTGCAAGGTGACCTTGATCTTCTTGCCGTGTCCGGCCAGGGCCTCGTCGGCGGCGTTGTCCAGCACTTCCTGAATGATGTGCAGCGGGTTGTCGGTGCGGGTGTACATGCCCGGCCGCTGCTTGACGGGTTCAAGCCCCTTCAGGACGCGGATCGAGCCTTCGGAATATTCGGTCGTAGGTTTGACTGCCATGGCGCGGATTGTAGTGCGCAGAGGCGACCAAACTGGATGTGCATACAGGGAGCGAGGCCGGAGCTTTGTCACGGTCCCCGGGGTGATCTGCAAGCAAACGTTGAATTGGCTACATTTCCCGCATGAGCTCACAACCCAAAAATCTATCGATGGCCCAGGTTCTGATCTGCGGAGCGGCCATCGTCACCCTGTCGATGGGCATCCGCCATGGCTTTGGCCTGTGGTTGCAACCCATCACCCAGGACCAGGGCTGGCCGCGCCAGACCTTTGCCTTGGCGATCGCGATCCAGAACCTGTCCTGGGGCCTGTGCGGCATCTTTGCCGGCATGGTGGCCGACCGGCTGGGCGCCTTCAAGGTCTTGCTGGGTGGGGCCCTGCTGTATGCCCTGGGCCTGGCAGGCATGGCGCTGTCGACCAGCCCCCTGAGCTTCGCACTGACCACCGGCGTATTGATCGGCGCTGCCCAGGCCGGCACCACCTATGCCGTGATCTACGGCGTGCTGGGGCGGCAGATCTCGGCCGAGAAACGCTCCTGGGCCATGGGCGTGGCCGCCGCGGCAGGCTCGTTCGGGCAGTTCCTGATGGTGCCGGTGGAAGGTCAGCTGATTGCCCAGTTGGGCTGGAAAGAGGCCTTGCTGGCCCTGAGCCTGATGGTGTTGATGATCGTGCCCCTGGCCTTCGGTCTGCGCGAGCCGGGATTTCAGAGCGGCAGCCCCATCAAGCGCCAGCAGACGGTGGTTCAGGCCCTGACCGAGGCCTTCAAATACCCCAGCTTCCAATTGCTGATGGCGGGCTATTTCGTCTGCGGCTTCCAGGTGGTGTTCATCGGGGTGCACATGCCCAGCTACCTGAAGGACAAGGGCCTGTCGCCCCAGGTGGCCAGCTACGCGCTGGCCCTGATTGGCTTGTTCAATGTGTTCGGCACCTACATGGCCGGCACCCTGGGCCAGCGCATGGCCAAGAAGAACATCCTGGCCTTCATCTACTTCGCGCGCGCCGTGGTCATCAGCATTTTTCTGCTGGTGCCGCTGTCGCCCGCCAGCGTGTATGTTTTCGCGGCCGTGATGGGCGCGCTGTGGCTGTCCACCGTGCCGCCCACCAATGCCACCATCGCCCAGATCTTCGGTGTGCAACACCTGTCCATGCTGGGGGGCTTTGTCTTCTTCAGCCACCAGATCGGCTCCTTCATGGGGGTCTGGCTGGGCGGCTACCTGTACGACCGCACCGGCAGCTACGACATCGTCTGGTACCTGGCCATTGCCCTGGGCGTCTTCGCCGGCCTGGTGAACCTGCCGGTGCGCGAAGCCCCCATTCAACGGCCCGCCATGGCCTGAACAGCGGGTCATGCAAGCCACCCCGACCCGAGCAACAGCGCCGCACACCTGGCGCTCCCGCGCCGCCCATGCCCTCGCCTGGGTGCTGGTGGCGGGCCTGTTGGCAGCGGTGTTTGCCCTCTATGCGCAAGGTGATTTCTTATTGACACTCGCCAACCAGCTCTGGTCCTGTTTCTGAGTGCATCCGGTGGATGCCGGGCCCAGGCGACGCCAATGAATCAGAGGGGAAAGAGGGGAACAGGATGAAGACCATGGTTGTGACCGGTGCCTCCGATGGCATCGGGGCCGAAGTGGCAAGACAGCTGGCGCGCCAGCACGGCCGGGGCCTGGCCCTGGTGTTGGCCGCGCGCAGCGCCGCCAAGCTCAACGAAGTGGCCTTGCAATGCGCCAGCCATGGTTGCGACACCCTGGTGGTGCGCACCGATGTGTCGGACGAAGAAGCCTGCCGGCACCTGATCGAAGCCACGGTGGCCCGCTTCGGCCGCCTGGATGTGCTGATCAACAACGCCGGCATGTCGGCTCATGCCTTGTTCGAAGACGTGGCCGACAACGACCTGCATTGGTATGAAGACCTCATGCGCATCAACCTCTGGGGCAGCGTGTGGTGCACGCATGCCGCCCTGCCTCATCTGAAAGCCACCCAGGGCAGCATCGTGGCCGTGTCCTCGCTGGCCGGCCTGGTCGGTGTGCCGGGCCGCACCGCCTACAGTGCCAGCAAATTCGCCATGACCGGCTTCTTCGAGGCCCTGCGGGCCGAGCTGCGCCACAGCGGCGTCAGCGTCACCACCGCCTACCCCGGCGTGGTGGCCACCGACATCCGGGCCCGCGGCTACAACGCCCAGGGCAAGGCGGCCGGGCGCAGCGGGCTCAAGGAAGACAAGGCCATGACAGTCGAGGAATGCGCGCAGCTGATCCTGCGCGGCCTGGCACGGCGCGATCGCGAGGTGGTCATGAGCCTGCAGGGCAAGCTGGGGCGCTGGCTGAAGCTGCTGGCCCCGGGCCTGGTCGAAAAGATGGCCCTCAAGGCCTTGCACGACGACGTGCGCCCGGGGCATTGAACGATGGCATCTCCCCTGCTCCACAACGTCCATGGCTCAGGCCAGGCCTCTGAGTGGGTGCAACGCTGGAGCCACCTGGTGCCGCCCGGTGGCCGCGTGCTGGACGTGGCCTGCGGCGCAGGCCGCCATGCGCGCTGGTTTGCCGCGCGCGGACACCCGCTCACCCTGGTCGACCGCAACGCCGAAGCCCTGTCGGCCCTCACCGGGCTGGGCGAGGTGGTGTGCGCCGACATCGAAGGCGGCCCCTGGCCCTTCGAGGGTCGGGTGTTTGATGCCGTGGTGGTCACCCACTACCTGTGGCGCCCCCTGATGCCCACCCTGCTGGCCAGCCTGGCCCCGGGCGGGGTGCTGATTTACGAAACCTTTGCCCAAGGCCATGAAACCGTGGGCAAACCCTCCCGGCCCGACTTTCTGCTGCGAAGTGGCGAGTTGCTGCGCCATTGCGCCCCCCTGCGGGTGGTGGCCTACGAGGACGGATTCCTGCCCCAACCGGCCCGTTTCGTGCAGCGCGTCGTGGCGATTTGCGAGGCCGGACAACCCAATGCGGGTCAGCCGCGTTATGCGCTGAGCGCCCTGCCCTGAGCCCCGGCCACGCCCGGAGGCCCGGCAGCCTAGTTAGAATGCTCTTTTACCGTTTGAGACTGCGGACATGACCTCCCCAACCGGCCCTATTACAGGCAGCATCGTCGCCCTGGTGACTCCGATGCACGAAGACGGCAGCGTGGACTACCCCACGCTGCGCAAATTGATCGACTGGCACATCGCCGAAGGCACCGATTGCATCGGTGTGGTGGGCACCACGGGTGAATCACCGACGGTCAACGTCGAAGAGCACTGCGAGATCATTCGCGTGTCGGTGGAGCAAGCCGCCAAGCGCGTGCCCATCATGGCCGGCTGTGGCGCCAACTCGACGGCCGAAGCCATCGAGCTGGCCAAGTTCGCCAAGGACGTGGGCGCCGACTGCCAGCTGCAGGTCGTGCCCTACTACAACAAGCCGACCCAGGAAGGCCAGTACCGCCACTTCAAGGCGATTGCCGAAGCCGTGGGCGACCTGCCCACCGTGCTGTACAACGTGCCCGGCCGCAGCGTGGCCGACATGGCCCACGACACCGTGCTGCGCCTGACCCAGGTGCCCGGCATCGTCGGCATCAAGGAAGCCACCGGCAACATCGAACGCGCCCAATGGCTGATCCGCGAAGTGCCCAAGGGCTTTGCCGTCTACTCGGGCGATGACCCGACCGCCGTGGCCCTGATGCTGTGCGGTGGCCAAGGCAACATCAGCGTGACCGCCAACGTGGCGCCGCGCCTGATGCACGAGCTGTGTGTGGCTGCGATCGCCGGCGACGTGAAGCGCGCCATGGAGATCCAGTTCAAGCTGATGCCGGTGCACAAGCACCTGTTCGTTGAAGCCAACCCCATCCCCGTCAAGTGGGCCATGAAGCGCATGGGTCTGTGCGGCGGCGCGATGCGCCTGCCCATGACCGAGCTGACACCGGCCAACGAGCCGGTGGTGGAAGCCGCTCTGCGCGCTGCCGGCCTGATCTGACCGCCGTCGACCGACACCCTATTCCTGCCTTGGAAGGACTTCCCGTGACCCCAACCACACGACTGGGCCCTTGCAGCCTGCTCAGCCTGCTCAGCCTGTCTGTCGCCCTCAGCGCCTGCTCGTCGCTGGAGAGCGACAAAATCAACTACAAAAGCGCCACCAAGGCGCCCACACTGGAAGTGCCACCCGACCTGACGCAGTTGAGCGGCGACACCCGCTACGCCCTGGGCGGCGGCAGCAGCGTCTCGGCCACCGGTTTCCAGGCGGCCATGGGCAAGCAACCCGTGTCGGCCATCCAGACGGCAGCAAGCAGCCTGGGTGACGTGCGCGTGGAGCGCTCGGGCAACCAGCGCTGGCTGGTGGTGAAGCGCTCGGCCGACCAGCTCTGGACACCGGTGCATGACTTCTGGGTCGAAAACGGCTTCAGCCTGGTGACCGAGGACTCGCGCCTGGGCATCATGGAAACCGACTGGGCCGAAAACCGCGCCAAGCTGCCCCAGGACTGGATCCGCAACACCCTGGGCAAGGTGATCGACTCCCTGTACGACACCGGCGAACGGGATCGCTTCCGCACCCGCCTGGAGCGGAGCGCCGATGGCAGCACCGAGATCTACATCAGCCACCGCGGCATGGTGGAAACCTACACCACCAACAACAAGGACACGGCCCAGACCGCCTGGCAACCCCGCCCTGCCGACCCTGAGTTGGAAGCCGAGTTCCTGCGCCGCCTGATGGTCAAGCTCGGTGGTGGTACGGCTGAACAGGCCCGCGCCCAGACCGCTGCAGCAGCCCCCGCACCGCTGGCCCGTGCTGCCCAGGTCAACAACCTGCCAGTGGTGCAAATGGACGAAGGCTTCGAACGCGCATGGCGCCGGGTCGGCCTGACCCTGGACCGCACCGGCTTCACGGTGGAAGACCGCGATCGCGCCAAGGGCCTGTACTTTGTGCGCTACGTCGCCCCCAACCCCGACAAGAAGGAGCCCAGCTTCATCGGCAAGCTGTTCAGCAGCTCGGACACCAACACGGCCCCCGTGAAGTACCAGATCGCCGTGCGCAGCGAAGGCAATGCCACCACCGTCTCGGTGCTGGATGCCAATGGCGCACCGGAAACCAGCAGCACGGCGCAGCGCATCGTGAAGGTGCTGGTCGACGACCTGAAATAAGACCCTCCGGCCCTCTGGTCGGCACGACAGCAGGGCAGGTCCGGGTGACCTGCCCTTTCTTTTGTCTGCTGCCCGGTACGGGGCTGGCAAAGCGCCTCAGCACCTTCATTTTTCCGATGCGATTCAAGAATCTGGCCAGCGGCAGCACGGGCAATGCCACCGTGGTGGAAGCGGGCCAAGGCAGCGACTGTCGCCGGCTGCTGGTGGACTGCGGGCTGGGCATACGCCAGCTGGAAGCCCGGCTGGCCCAGGCGGGCCTGCTCGTCAGTGAGTTGCACGGCATCTTCATCACCCACGAGCACTCAGACCACATCGGCTGCGCCCTCAGCCTGTCGGCGCGCCACCATGTGCCGGTCTGGATGAGCGAAGGCACCTGGCTGGCCCTGGGCCAGCCCGACCTGGGGGACTGCCTGCGGCTGGCGCGCGATCAGCAGGTGATTGATTTCGGCAGCATGAGCCTGCACCCCTTCACCGTGCCACACGATGCACGCGAACCCCTGCAACTGCGCTGTGAAGATGGCCAGTCGCGCCTGGGCCTGCTGACCGATCTGGGCCACATCACCCCCCACGTGCTGGCCCAACTGGCCGGTTGCCAGGCCTTGTACCTGGAAGCCAACCATGACGCCGAGATGCTGAGCCGCTCGCGCTACCCGGCCTTTCTCAAGCGGCGCATCAGCGGCCCCTGGGGCCACCTGGAGAACCAGGCCAGCGCCCAGGCCCTGGCTCAACTCAAGCACCCGGCACTGCGCCATGTGGTCGCGGCCCATCTGAGCGAGCAGAACAACCAGGCCAGCCTGGTGCGGCAGACGCTGGCCCAGGCCCTGGACTGGCCCGAAGAAGCCATCGGCATCGCCAGCCCGACGCTCGGCTCGGATTGGTACAGCCTCTGAAGGGTGGTGGCCAACGACCGGATTGCGGCACCGTCAAAAAGGCATGGACGAAAAAAAGCCACCCGAAGGTGGCTTTTTTGAAGCAATGAGAAATTACTTCTTGGCAGCAGCGTCTTCAGCGGCCTTCTTGGCAGCGTCAGCAGCGGCGTCGGCAGCGGGAGCAGCCGGGGCAGCAGCAGCCGGAGCGGCAGCGTCAGCAGCCGGGGCGGCCGGTGCAGCAGCAGGAGCCTCAGCCGGAGCGGGGGCAGCAGCAGGAGCCGGTGCCGGAGCAGGAGCCGGTTCTTCCTTCTTGCCACAAGCGGCGAGGGCGGCAGCAGCGATCAGGGTCGCCAAAACGAGCGATTTCTTCATTTCAAGTTTCCTTGTTGGACAGAGAGAATTCCGTTGCGTCAGACCATCCCTACGAACGGCTCTGACTGAGCGTGCGCTGCTTTAGCCGCGCTTTTTCACTCAAATTGAAATTATAGAAGGGAAACGTCAATCCCAACAAATACTGACAAGCGGAAATCAGTGGCCTTCTGTATCTGTCACGTAAAGTTGCCGGTTGACTTCTGAGCAGACACCAGGGCTTGGCAGCGCCAGCCGGCCCGCATCATAGCCGCGCTCACAAGCCCAGTGTGGAGGCAGGGAAAGCCGGCGAGCCGTGCCGCCAACACTCGTCCAAGCTCTCACGCAGTGCGACCCGGCGTTCAGGCACCTGACTGCAGATGCCGGTGCTGCGCTGCAGATCCAGGCGCTGCAGGGCCCAGGCAGGCGACCAAAGGGCGCTGGGCCACTCGGACACGGACCGGCTGCGGCAGACCCGGGCCTCGATCAGGTGATCCCAGGTCTGACGCCAGTGCACAAAGCGGTGGTGACGCCGCTTGAGCTCTTCATAGGAGGCGGCCAGCAGCAGCATGCGGCGACCGCCGCGTGACCAGGCCGACAACGACTCGATCACGCTGCGCTCGCCCAGCGGCCAGTCCTCGAAGTTCTCATCACACAGAAACAGCTCGCGCCAGCCTTCACGGGCTGCCGCGGCCAGGGCCTGGCGGATGCGCTCGGCAAAGGCCTCACGCCCCTCGAAGCGGCCTTCGAAGGGCCAGACCGAAACCTCCCCGGCAGGGGTGGCGCTCGGCTGGCCTGGAGCCTGATCGCCAGCCATGAAACTCAAAGCCCGGTGGGCAGGGGGTGCAACCAGCCGGCCTCGCACCACTCGGTCAGCAGATCACGGGCACCGGGACTCAACCGTGCCACGTCACGTGCGCCCAGCACACGCAGACTCGCCAGTTGGCGCATCAGCGTGGCATCACGCCCGGCGGCCCGGAAGCCTTCGCCGTTGATGAAGATGTGGCGCTCATCGTGCAACATGCGGGTGCGGCGATCCAGCCGCACACCGGCCGACACGTCGGCGTCGGTGCTGGCCGCCTCGAACCAGACCTGGGGCTTGGGGTCGGTGAGGGCTTCGCCGATCACGCGGGCCAGGGCGTCGGGGTCGTTGAGCACGCGTTGCAAGGCATCGGCGGCAAATTCATGCAGGCCTTCGGGAATGGCGGCCGGGTCGGCCACGGCGGGCTGGCTGGCGTCACGGTACAGGCTCTCGCCGGCCAGATCGTCGGCATCTTCAGCCAAGCGCTGCAAGACCTCGCGGGCCAGCTCGCCCCGCTTGGGCGAGCGAAAGCCGATCGAATAGGTCATGCACTCGCCTTCGGCGATGCCATCGTGGGCGTAGCGCGGTGGCAGGTAGAGCATGTCGCCGGGCTCCAGCACGTACTCTTCCTCGGGCTCGAAATTCGCCAGCACCTTGAGCGGCGTGTCGTCGCGCAGGCTCAGGTCGGTCTGGCGGCCGATGCGCCAGCGGCGCTTGCCATGGGCCTGGAGCAAGAACACGTCGTAGCTGTCGAAATGCGGCCCCACGCCGCCACCGTTGCTGGCGTAGCTGATCATCAGGTCGTCCAGCCGGGCGTCGGGCACAAAGCGAAAGCCCTGCATCAGGTGATGCACGGCTTCGTCGTGCAGGTCCACGCCCTGTACCAGCAGAGTCCAGTCAGGCTGGTTCAGGGCCGGCAGGCTGCGCCGGGCAAAGGGGCCGGAGCGCACATCCCAGCCCGGGTGGGTCTGGCGCACCAGGCGCGACTCCACATCCTCGCGCGAAGCCAGTTCGAACAGCTCGGCCCGGTCCAGCAAGGGCTGGAAGCCCGGCACGGCCTGGCGCACCAGCAAAGGCTTGCGCTGCCAATGGCGTTTCATGAATTGCTGTGGGCTGAGGCCGCCGAGCAGCGTGAGGGGTTTGGTGATGTCCATGAGAAAAAAAGCTCCGGTCAGGCCGGAGGGTTGCTCCAAGTGGCGCGATTTTCCTACGGAACCGGCCTGGCGTTCCGTGACGCGCCGCAAGGAACATCCATGGCCGCCTCAGTGGGCGGCAAAGGCATAGCCGCTGCCGAGGCGTTTGGCCTGGTACATGGCCTGGTCGGCTGCCAGCATCAGCTCCTTCAGGGCCCGCCCGTCACCGGGTGGCAAGGCCACGCCCACGCTGACGCCCACCTGCACACGGGCCTCGCCCAAGACCATGGGCTGCGAGACCGCCTGCACCAGACGCCGCGCCAGGGCCTCCAGCTGGGCCAGATCCAGCACCTGGGCCAACAACAGCACAAACTCGTCGCCACCCAGCCGGGCCACCACATCCGATTCGCGCACGGCGCCGCGCAGGCGCGCCGCCACCTCGACCAGCACCTGATCCCCCACCTCGTGCCCCAAGGTGTCATTGATGGGTTTGAAGCGGTCCAGATCAATCATCAGCACCGCCTGCTGCCCTGGACGGTCCAGCAAACCTGTGGCGGCCTGCTCCAGCCCGTGGCGGTTGGCCAGACCGGTCAGGGGGTCGGTGGCAGCCACCAGGGCCATCTGCTCCGCATGGATGCGCAGTTCGGCCCGCTGCATCTGCAGCTCGCGCACCCGGGCGCTGAGGGCCAGGGCAAACACCACCGTCTCCGCGCACACGCCGAACTGCATGCCATTGGCCAGCCAGAACGGCAGATTGAGCCAGCCCCGGCTGATGGCGACCGTGAGAAGCACAAAGAGAAACAGCACCAGGCGCCCCGCCAGGTACCAGAAAGCCGGCCGAAAGCCGCTGCGCCAGCGCACGAAGGCCAGGCCGGTGAGCAGAAGCACACCCGCCACGGCTGAGGCCTCGAGGATGTTCTGTGCGGTCTCCATCCATCCCGCGACACCGCTGACCAGAATGGCCGCACCACACGCCACCAGACCCGATTTGACAGCCACCAGTGCAGGCCAGCGAGCCGGCGCCTCATCCGCCAGGAATGCAGCCCCGAACAAAGCACTGAAGCCCACCCACAGCGCCGGGGCCAGCACATAGCTGCGCTCGATCCACCAGGGCGAATCTGGCCAAAGGTAGTGGGCGGTGTGGCCGTTGTAGGTGGCCAGGGTCAAAAACGCGGCCACGCCGGTCAGCACGTAATACGCCGTGCTGCGGTCGCGCCAGCCCCGCACCAGGGCCAGGTTGTAGAGCACCAAGGCCAGCAGCACGCCATAGCACAGGCCGTCGAACAACAGCTTCTGCGGCCGGGTGGCGAGGTAGCGGGCCGTGTCCCAGATCTGCAGGTTCAGGGTCTTGGCGGTGTTGGTCTGCACCCGCAGGTAGACGGTGTAGACACCCGGCGCAGGCAGCCTGAGGCGCTGCGCATAGCGCTCGCTGGCCAGCGGACGGGTGCCGTAGGGCTGACTCAAGCCCGTGTAGACCGGAGGGGCCAGGGCTTCACCAGCCTGATTGAACGGGCCATGAAAGGCCAGGGCATGCATGGCCGTGCTCGGGAACAGCAGCAGCCAGTCGCCCTGCGCCTCCTGCTGCTGCACCTGCACGCGCAGCCAGAGCACCTGGTGGTCGCCCAGCGTGCGCAGCACCTGGCCAGGCTGGGTGAAGCCCTGCGAAGCCTGCACGGCCGCCAGATCGGCCTGGCCGCTCGGGTCGGCCAGCACCTGCACCTGGCCAGTCAGTGATTGCCCTTGCGGCTGGTTCTCCAAGAGCAGCGGCGAAGCCAGGCTCGGCCAAGGGGCGGCCAGCAGCCACAGCACAGCCAGCACACTGCGGCCACGCCAGCCCAGCAGGCCCCCGAGCCCGGACAGAAAAGAAAAACCCTTGAACATGCACAGATCAGCTGGTGGAGGGGATGGCCCTGTGGTGAACGGTCATGGCGAAGGCGCGGAATGCACGCCACCTGCGCCGCTCGTCATGGTAGCCCCGCCTCATGGCAGGCGTGCGAAATCCCCAGGCTGGTCACGCCTTGCACGCCGCCAGCAGGGCCCGTCGCATACACTCGGGCCCTCGACGCCGGTCGCGCCCCCTGCCCTGCAGCACCTGCAGAGCCAGCGCCCCCGGCCCCGGGCCGCCCGCAACGTGCCCGCCCCATCCCCCTTTTCACCGCATCTATCAAGGCGGACGCCATGGAAATCACTGAACAATGCGTGGTCGCACTGACCTGGACCCTGACCGACACCCTGAACGAAGAACTTGACGTGCTCGACGAGCCGGTTGACTTTCTGGTGGGCGGCGACGATCTGCTGAAGAAAATCGAAGAAGTGCTGCAAGGCCACGAGCCCGGCGCCAGCGTCAAGCTGCAAATTGAACCCGAAGAGGGTTTTGGCGAGTACAACGAAAACCTGATCTTCCTGGAGCCGCGTTCGCTGTTCCCCAAAGAGCTGGAAGAAGGCATGACCTTCGACGGCGCCGCCCTGCCCGCCGGCTGCAACCCGGACGCATCGCGTGACGCGCTCTACACCGTGACCGAGATCTACCCCGAGCACGTGGTGCTCGATGGCAACCACCCCTTGGCCGGCATCGCAATCCGCCTGCACCTGAAGGTGCACGCGGTGCGCGAGGCCACCGAAGAGGAAATCGGCAGCGGCACCGCCGGCACCGGCTTCTTCCGCGTGCAGCCGATGGCACCGGGCAACCAGCAACTGCACTGACCGGGCAGAAAAGACAAAGCCCGTGCGCCTGCCAAGGCCACGGGCTTTGTCATGTCTGCGCGGCAGAGCGGGTCAGCCCTTGCCAGTGGAACCGTAGCCACCTTCGCCACGCTGGGTGGGCGGGAATTCGGTCACCACATTGAAAGTGGCCTGCAGCACCGGCACGATCACCAACTGGGCGATGCGCTCCATGGGCTCGATGGTGAAGGCCACATCGCTGCGGTTCCAGGCGCTGACCATCAACTGGCCCTGGTAGTCGCTGTCGATCAGCCCGACCAGATTGCCCAGCACGATGCCGTGCTTGTGACCCAGGCCCGAGCGCGGCAGGATCATGGCGGCGTAGCCCGGGTCCTTGAGCCAGAGGGCGATGCCCGTGGGCACCAGTTGCCAGGCGTTGGGTGCCAGGGTCAGCGGCTCGGTGAGGCAGGCGCGCAGGTCCAGGCCGGCGCTGCCCGGGGTGGCATAGGCCGGAAGTTGCTCCGCCATGCGCGGATCGATGATCTTGACGTCGATGTTCATTGGGTTAATTCAACAGGCCTTGCGGCGGGAAATCTCGGCCACCAGCTGGCGCGCCAGCGCCAGCTTGGAAGCCCGGGGCAGCTCCTGGACGCCATTCGCATCCACCAGCAGCAGCTGATTGTCGTCCTGCCCGAAGGCCGTGGGCCCGATGTTGCCCACCAGCAGCGGCACCCCCTTGCGCGCGCGCTTGGCCTGGGCATGGGCCACCAGGTCGTGGCTTTCGGCCGCAAAGCCGACGCAATACAGACCCCCACTGCGGGCCCGATCGCCCTGGGCCACCGCGTACAGGATGTCGGGGTTCTCGACAAAGCTCAGCTGGGGCGTCTGGCCCGAGCCGTCTTTCTTGATCTTCTGGTCACTGGCGCTGGCTGGACGCCAGTCGGCCACGGCCGCCGTGGCAATGAACACATCGGCCTGCTCGCTGGCCGGCACCGTGGCGGCCAACATGTCGCGCGCCGACACCACGTTGAGGCGCCGCACCCCGCGCGGGGTGGGCAGGTGCACCGGGCCGGCGATCAGCGTGACCTCGGCCCCGGCCTCGCGGGCAGCCCGGGCAATGGCAAAACCCATCTTGCCCGAGGAATGGTTGGTGATGCCGCGCACCGGGTCGATGGCCTCGAAGGTGGGGCCCGCCGTGACCAGCACCCGCTGGCCGCGCAGCGTCTTGGGCTGGAAGAAGGCGATCACTTCTTCGGTGATCTCCAGCGCCTCGAGCATGCGCCCGTCGCCGGTTTCGCCACAGGCCTGGTCTCCCCGCGCCACGCCCAGCAGCACAGCCCCGTCGGACTGCAACTGGGCCAGATTGCGCTGCGTGGCCGGGTGGGCCCACATCTCGCGGTTCATGGCCGGGGCCACCAGCAGGGGCACGCGTTCGATCGGGCGGGCCAGACACAGCAGGCTCAGCAGCTCATCGGCCCGGCCCTGCACCAGGCGGGCGATGAAGTCGGCGCTGCAAGGCGCCAGCACGATGGCATCGGCCTCGCGGCTGAGGTTGATGTGGGGCATGTTGTTGGCCTCGCGGCCATCCCACTGCGAGGTGTACACCGGCCGGCCCGACAGGGCCTGCATCGTGACCGGCGTGATGAACTGGCAGGCGGCCTCGGTCATCACCACCTGCACCGTGGCGCCCTGGCGGATCAGCTCGCGGCAGAGTTCGGCCGATTTGAAGCAGGCCACCCCGCCGGTGAGGCCGAGCACAATGTGTTTTCCCTGGAGGTCCATGGTGACAAGGGCCCGGCGGAGCGGGCCCGGTTGGCAAAGAATGCGGCAATGTAGCAGACTGGCACCGCCCTTCGGGTCACACGGGCGGCCATCAAAAAGGCCACCCGAAGGTGGCCTGTGTGTGGATTGGACGACTGCCGCTTACTTGGCGGTCGGCATCACGAACTCGGCGCCCTTGCCGATGCTTTCGGGCCAGCGCTGCATCACGCTCTTTTGCTTGGTGTAGAAGCGCACGCCCTCTTCGCCATAGGCGTGCATGTCGCCGAACAGGCTCTTCTTCCAGCCGCCAAAACCGTGCCAGGCCATGGGGACCGGGATCGGCACGTTGATGCCGACCATGCCCACCTGGATGCGGCGGCTGAACTCACGGGCCACGTTGCCGTCGCGGGTGAAGCAGCTCACGCCGTTGCCGAACTCGTGGTCGTTGATCAGCTTCACGGCTTCGGCAAAGTCCTTGGTGCGCACGCACGACAGCACGGGGCCGAAGATTTCTTCCTTGTAGATCTTCATGTCGGGCGTGACATGGTCAAACAGGGTGCCGCCCAGCCAGAAGCCCTTGTCGCAGCCAGGGCCGGCGACCTTGCCGTCGAAGTTGCGGCCGTCCAGCAGCAACTGAGCGCCTTCCTTCACGCCGGCATCGATGTAGCCGCTGATGCGGGCATGGGCCGCGCCGGTGACGATGGGGCCCATTTCGGCCTCCAGGTTCATGCCGTCGAGCACCTTCAGGCTCTTGGCGCGCTCCAGCAGCTTGGGGATGACCTTGTCGGCCACGTCGCCCACCAGCACGGCCACCGAGATCGCCATGCAGCGCTCGCCTGCCGAACCATAGCCGGCGCCGATCAGAGCGTCGACCACCTGGTCGATGTCGGCATCCGGCATCACCACCATGTGGTTCTTGGCGCCGCCCAGGGCCTGCACGCGCTTGCCATGGTGGGCACCGGTTTCGTAGATGTAGTTGGCGATCGGGGTGGAGCCGACAAACGACACGGCCTTGACATCGGGGTGCTCGAGCAGCGCATCCACGGCTTCCTTGTCGCCCTGCACCACGTTGAACACGCCGTCCGGCAGGCCGGCCTGCTTGAGCAGCTCGGCCATGAACAGGCTGGCGCTGGGGTCGGTCGGGCTGGGCTTGAGCACGAAGGTGTTGCCGGCGGCGATGGCCACCGGGAACATCCACATCGGCACCATCACCGGGAAGTTGAAGGGGGTGATGCCGGCGACCACGCCCAGGGGCTGGCGCATCGTCCAGTTGTCGATGCCGGTGGACACCTGCTCGGTGTAGTCGCCCTTGAGCAGCTGGGGAATGCCGCAGGCGAACTCGATGATGTCGATGCCGCGGCTGACTTCGCCCTGGGCGTCGGTGAACACCTTGCCATGCTCCAGCGTGATCATGCGGGCCAGGGTGTCCTTGTGCTGGTTAACCAGTTCGAGGAACTTGAACATCACGCGACCGCGGCGGATCGGCGGCATGTCGGACCAGGCCGGGAAGGCCGCCTGCGCGGCGGCGACGGCGGCGGCCACGTCGGCCGTGCTGCCCAGCAGCACCTGGCGGGCCACTTCACCGGTGGCGGGGTTGTAGACCGGCTGGCGGCGGGTGCTGACGCCTGCCGTGGCGGCGCCACCGATGTAATGACCGACGTCGGCGGAAGAAAGGGTCTGGCTCATGGTGCCTCGCTGTAAAAGGAATGAAATTCAGAGCTGCAGTCTAGGCAGCCCCCTGGGCCCTGCCTAGCACCGGCCGCTGAACTCATTGTTCGAATTAGTGAACAATATAGCCATGGACGACCAAATAATCCACACCCTTTGGGGGCACCTGCATTGGCTGGGCGTGCTGGCCCAGCAAGGCAGCTACACCGCCGCCGCCGCCCGGCTGGGCGTGAGCAAAGCGGCCATGAGCCAGCGCGTGTCGGAGTTGGAAAAGCTCGCCGGGGTGCCCCTGGTGCAGCGCACCACCCGCAGCGTGCGCCTGACCGAGGCCGGCCAGCGCCTGGTGGACGACACCAAAGCCCCCTTTGACGCCATCGCCCACAGCTTTGCCAGCGTGCGCGATCTGGCCGGCACCCCGCGCGGCCTGCTGCGCCTGACCGCGCCCGTGGCCCTGGCCCGCCAGCAACTGGTGCCCCGCCTGGCCACCTTTTTGCAGCAGTACCCCGAGGTGCGGCTGGAACTGGACATGTCGGACCGCATGGCCTCGCTGGCCATGGAAGGGCTGGACCTGGCCATCCGCCACAGCGACCACGTGCCCGAAACCCATGTGGCCTGGAACCTGTGCCCCACCCACTCAGTGCTGGTGGCCAGCCCCGCCTACCTGGCCCGGCGCGGCACCCCCGGCCACCCCGAAGACCTGCGCCAGCACGATTGCCTGCACTACCCACGCCGCGGCGACACACCCACCTGGACCTTCGAGGCGCCCACCCTGGAGGAGCCTGGCGGCACGGGCATGCCTGGCGAACGGGTGACCGTGCCGGTGGCCGGCCCCCTGGCGGCGAACAACAGCGAGGCCCTGCGCGATGCCGCCCTGGCCGGCATCGGCATCGCCCTGCTGCCCGACTTCAGCGCCCAGGCCGGCCTGCGCGACGGCCAACTGGTGCAGGTGCTGGCCCACTGGGCCAATGCCGGCCCGTTTGCCCGGCAGCTGTACGCGATTCGCCCTTATTCGGCCCACGTGCCCAGAGCCGTCAGCGCCCTGGTGCAGCACCTGCGACAATCGCTGGCTGGTGGGTTTGCACTGCAGACCCCAGCCAAGTCACCCCTGCTGCATGAAGGTGTCGCACCGGCGGCACCTTTATAATCTCCGTTTACCACCTCCCGGGACAACTGCTCCCGACCCCCCGACATGACCAAATTTGTCTTCGTCACCGGCGGTGTGGTGTCTTCCCTGGGCAAGGGAATCGCCTCAGCCTCCCTCGCCGCGATCCTCGAATCGCGAGGCCTCAAAGTCACTCTCATCAAGCTCGACCCGTACATCAACGTCGATCCGGGCACCATGTCGCCGTTCCAGCACGGCGAAGTGTTCGTGACCGATGACGGCGCCGAGACCGACCTCGACCTGGGCCACTACGAGCGTTTCATCGAAACGCGCATGAACAAGGCCAACAACTTCACCACCGGCCGGATCTACCAGTCGGTGCTTGAAAAAGAACGCCGCGGCGACTACCTGGGCAAGACCGTGCAGGTGATCCCGCACATCACCAACGAGATCCAGGAATACGTCAAGCGCGGCGCCGGCATCGGCACCCCGGATGAAGTCGACGTGGCCATCGTCGAGATCGGCGGCACCGTGGGCGACATCGAGTCGCTGCCCTTCCTGGAAGCCGCACGCCAGATGAGCCTGCGCATGGGCCCCAACAACGCGGCCTTCGTGCACCTGACCTATGTGCCCTGGATCGCCGCCGCCGGCGAGCTCAAGACCAAGCCCACCCAGCACACCGTGCAGAAGCTGCGCGAAATCGGCATCCAGGCCGACGCCCTGCTGTGCCGTGCCGACCGCCGCATCCCGGAAGACGAGCGCGCCAAGATCTCCCTGTTCACCAACGTGCCCGAATGGGGCGTGATCTCCATGTGGGATGTGAACACCATCTACAAGGTGCCGCGCATGCTGCACGAGCAGGGCCTGGACGGCCTGATCTGCGACAAGCTGCGCCTGAACACCCCGCCGACCAAGCTCCAGCGCTGGGACGACCTCGTGTTCGAGACCGAAAACCCCAAGGGCGAAGTCAAGATCGCCATGGTGGGCAAGTACGTCGATCTGTCCGACAGCTACAAGTCGCTCAACGAAGCGCTGCGCCATGCGGGCATGAAGAACCATGTGGCGGTGAAGATCGACTACGTCGACTCCGAAACCATCACCCCGCAGGACGTGAAGCGCCTGGGCCAGTACGACGCCATCCTGGTGCCGGGCGGCTTCGGCAAGCGCGGTGTCGAAGGCAAGATCTGCGCGGCCCAGTACGCCCGCGAGCACAAGCTGCCCTACCTTGGCATCTGCCTGGGCATGCAGGTCGCCACCATCGAATACGCGCGCCACGTGGCCGGCCTGACCGATGCCAACAGCACCGAATTCGAACCCGACTCGCCGCACCCCGTGATCGCCCTGATCACCGAGTGGAAGGACGCCGACGGCACCATCAAGAAGCGTGACGAGAACTCCGACCTGGGCGGCACCATGCGCCTGGGCGCCCAGAGCTCCGACGTGACGCCCGGCACCCTGGCCCACAAGATCTACGGCGACGTGGTGACCGAGCGCCACCGCCACCGCTACGAGGCCAACGTCAACTACCTGGACCAGCTGCGTGATGCCGGCCTGGTGATCTCGGCCCTGACCCAGCGCGAGCACCTGACCGAAATCGTCGAGCTGCCGCAAAGCGTGCACCCCTGGTTCATGGGCGTGCAGTTCCACCCTGAGTTCAAATCCACCCCCTGGGACGGCCACCCGCTGTTCAACGCCTTCATCAAGGCGGCACTGGACCACAAGACTGCGGCCTGAACGGCCTGGGAAACACCATGAAACTCTGCGGCTTCGACATCGGTCTTGACCAACGCTTCTTCCTGATCGCCGGGCCCTGTGTGGTCGAGTCCGAGCAATTGCAGATGGACACCGCCGGCACGCTGAAGGAAATCACCTCGGCGCTCGGCATCCCCTTCATCTTCAAGAGCAGCTACGACAAGGCCAACCGCTCTTCGGGCACCAGTTTCCGGGGCCCGGGCATGGAGCGCGGCCTGGAAATCCTGGCCAAGGTGAAGAAAGAGCTGAACTTGCCCATCCTCACCGATGTGCACAGCGAAGCCGAGATCCCGGCCGTGGCCGCCGTGGTCGATGTGCTGCAGACGCCGGCCTTCCTGTGCCGGCAGACCGATTTCATCCGCGCCGTGGCCCAGTCGGGCAAGCCGGTGAACATCAAGAAGGGCCAGTTTCTCGCGCCCCACGACATGAAGAACGTGATCGACAAGGCCCGCGCCGCCGCCCGCGATGCCGGCCTGCCCGAAGACAGCTTCATGGCCTGCGAGCGCGGCGCCAGCTTCGGCTACAACAACCTCGTCAGCGACATGCGCAGCCTGGCCATCATGCGTGAGACCGGCGCCCCGGTGGTGTTCGACGCCACCCACAGCGTGCAGCTGCCGGGCGGCCAGGGCACCAGCTCGGGCGGTCAACGTGAAATGGTGCCGGTGCTGGCCCGTGCCGCCGTGGCGGTGGGCGTGGCCGGCCTGTTCATGGAAACCCACCCCAACCCCAGCGAAGCCCTGAGCGACGGCCCCAACGCCGTGCCGCTCAAGCGCATGAAGGCCTTGCTCGAGACCTTGCTCGCGTTGGATTTGGTCACCAAAAAGACGCCCTTCCTGGAGACCGATTTCACATGAGTGCGTACATCATTGCGAACGTCACGGTCACCAACCCTGCGCAGTACGACGAGTACCGCCAATGGTCCACCGCCGCCATGCAGGCCCACCAGGCCGAAGTGTGCGTGCGCGGTGGCCAGGTCGAGGTGTTGGAAGGTGACTGGGCGCCCGAGCGCCTGGTCATCCTGAAGTTCGCCAATGTGGCCGCTGCCCGGGGCTTTTATGATTCGCCCGAATATGGGAAGGCCCGTGCGGCCCGCGAGGGCGCGGCCATCATGCGCATGATCGTGGTTGAAGGGGTCTGAGCCCCCTGACTGCAGACCGTTTTTGTTTTGTATTGAAAGAAGACAACATGAGTGCAATCGTAGACATCGTCGGCCGTGAAGTGCTGGACAGCCGCGGCAACCCCACCGTCGAATGCGACGTTCTGCTCGAATCGGGCGTGATGGGCCGCGCCGCCGTGCCCTCGGGCGCCTCCACCGGCAGCCGTGAAGCCATCGAACTGCGCGACGGCGACAAGTCGCGCTACCTGGGCAAGGGCGTGCTCAAGGCCGTTGAGCACATCAACACCGAGATCTCCGAGGCCGTGCTGGGCCTGGACGCCTCCGAGCAGGCCTTCCTGGACAAGACCCTGATCGACCTGGACGGCACCGACAACAAGAGCCGCCTGGGCGCCAACGCCATGCTGGCCGTGTCCATGGCCGTGGCCCGCGCCGCTGCCGAGGAATCGGGCCTGCCGCTGTACCGCTACTTCGGCGGCATGGGCGGCATGCAACTGCCGGTGCCGATGATGAACGTCATCAACGGCGGCGCACACGCCAACAACAACCTCGATCTGCAAGAGCTGATGATCATCCCGGTGGGCGCCCCCACCTTCCGTGAAGCCGTGCGCTACGGTGCCGAGGTGTTCCACGCCCTCAAGAAGATCATCAACGACAAGGGCATGAGCACCGCCGTGGGCGACGAAGGCGGCTTTGCCCCCAGCGTGGCCAGCCATGAGGCCGCCATCCAGCTGATCCTGGAAGCCATCGACAAGGCCGGTTTCGTGGCCGGCGAACAGATCGCCCTGGGCCTGGACTGCGCTGCCAGCGAGTTCTACAAGGACGGCAAGTACCACCTCGAAGGCGAAGGCCTGGTGCTGTCGGCTGAAGAGTGGACCAACATCCTGGCCACCTGGTGCGACAAGTACCCCATCATCAGCATCGAAGACGGCATGGCCGAAGGCGACTGGGACGGCTGGAAGCACCTGACCGAACGCCTGGGCAAGAAGGTCCAGATCGTGGGTGACGACCTGTTCGTGACCAACACCAAGATCCTGAAGGAAGGCATCGACAAGGGCATCGCCAACTCGATCCTGATCAAGATCAACCAGATCGGCACCCTGACCGAAACCTTCCAGGCCATCGAGATGGCCAAGGTCGCCGGCTACACCGCCGTGATCTCGCACCGCTCGGGCGAAACCGAAGACTCCACCATTGCCGACATCGCCGTGGGCACCAACGCCGGCCAGATCAAGACCGGTTCGATGAGCCGCAGCGACCGCATCGCCAAGTACAACCAACTGCTGCGCATCGAAGAAGACCTGGGCGACATCGCCGTCTACCCGGGCCGTGCTGCCTTCTACAATCTGCGCTGACCACCACTGCGCATGATGTGCTGATACCGCCATGGGCCTTCGCCTGCTTCCGCTGATCCTGCTGGCCATGTTGGGCCTGCTGCACGCCCAGCTCTGGCTGGGCCGCGGCAGCATTCCCAACGTTGCCAGCCTGCAACAGAAGATCGACGAGCAGCAGGCCCGCAACGCGGCGGCCCAGCGCATCAACGACCAGCTGGCTTCCGAGGTCAACGACCTCAAGGAGGGGCTGGCCATGGTCGAAGAACGTGCCCGCATCGAGCTGGGCATGGTCAAGCCCAACGAGATCTTCGTCCAGATCACCAAATAAGCGCCCGGCCTGATGGCTGCGGCGCCTTTTCTCCATGGATGCCCTGTTCACCCCCGCGTTTGAACTTTGGGGCGCCTCCACCAGCTGGCTTGAGGTCGTCGCTTTCGGCCTGGCACTCGCCATGGTGGCCTGCAATATCCGCGAAATCCACTGGGGCTGGCCGCTCGCCATGCTGAGCTCGGCCCTCTACCTGCTGCTGTTCTGGCGCAGCCGCCTGTATGGCGATGCCCTGCTGCAGGCTTTTTTTGCCGTGTTGGCCCTGTGGGGCTGGTCGCAATGGCTGCAAGGCGGCAAGACCTCAGACGGCGGCGCCCCCCGCCAGGCCCTGCGCATCAGTTCGCTGAGTGCACGCGGGCGCCTGGGCGTGGTGCTGGCCTGCGCCGCCCTGTGGCCGCTGACCGGCTGGTTTCTGCAGCGCTACACCGACTCGGACGTGCCCTGGTGGGACGCCTTCCCGACCGCCGCCAGCCTGGTCGGCCAGGTGCTGCTGGGGCGCAAGCTGACCGAGAACTGGCTGGTGTGGCTGATCGTCAACCTGGTCTGCATCGGTCTGTTTGCCTACAAGGGCCTGTGGCTGACCACCGTGCTGTACGCCCTGTTCAGCGGCCTGAGTGTGGTGGGCTGGCGGGCCTGGAGACTGCAACAAGGGCAGCAACGCCAAGCCCAGACAGCGCTCCAGACAGCGGACCAGGCCCATGGCTGAGACCGCGCTGCGCGTGGCCCTGCTGGGCGCTGAAAGCACCGGCAAGACGGCCCTGAGCCTGGCACTGGGCCAGGCCTTGAACGACTGCGGGATCGCCTGCACCGTGGTGCCCGAGTACCTGCGCGAATGGTGCGAACGCGAAGCCCGCACCCCCCTGCCCGAGGAACAATCGGCCATCGCCCAGGAGCAGGCCCGGCGCGTGATCGCCGCCGCGCGTGACGCAGCCCTGGTGCTGGCCGACACCACCCCGCTGATGACGGCGGTTTACAGCGACCTGCTGTTCAAGGACACCCGCCTGTACGCCGACGCGGCACGCCACCAGCAAGGCTATGCCCTGACCCTGCTGACCGGCCTGGACCTGCCCTGGGTGGCCGACGGCCTGCAGCGCGATGGCCCCCAGGTGCGTGAGCCGGTGGACGCCCGGCTGCGGCAGGCCCTGAGCGAGCACCAACTGCCCTACCAGGTGGTGTATGGCACGGGCGAACGCCGGCTGCAAAATGCCTTGCTGCCCCTGACCCGACTGCCCAGGCTGCCTGGGCGCGAGCGCCTGCTCGAACGCCTCGCCAGCCTGCGCGACGAACAGGTGCTGAACCGGCCCTGGCGCTGCGAGCATTGCAGTGACGGCGCCTGCGAGCACAAGCTCTTCTCGGGGCTGCTGCCACGCGGGTCCTGAAACAAAAACGCCCCATCAAGGGGCGTTTTTGTTCGCGACAGGCACCCATCGGGTGCATCGCTTTTATTGCACCGTCTTGGTGCCAGGCGCCAGGTGATGCTCATCGCGGGTGAACAGCGTGGCCGCGTCCACCGCGTCGAAATGGTATTGCTGGCCGCAGAACTCACAGCCCACTTCGATCTGCCCCTGCTCGGCCAGGATGCTTTCAACCTCTTCGGTGCCCAGGCCACGGATCATCTGGCCCACGCGCTCACGGCTGCAGCTGCAGGCAAAGCGCGGTGCGGTGGCACCTTGCAAGGGCTCGAAGCGCACCACTTTTTCTTCCCAGAACAGGCGGCGCAGGATGGTGTCCACATCCAGCGTCAGCAGCTCCTCGCGCTTGAGGCTGCCGGCCAGCAGGGCGATGCGGTTGTAGTGCTCGTTCAAACCGATCTCGTCTTCATTGGCGGCCGAGCGCAGGCTGCCCGCCAGATTGCCCTCGCCTTCCAGCGGCAGGCGCTGGATCAGCAGGCCCGCGGCCACCTTGTCGTCGGCCGCCAGCACCAGGCAGGTGTCGAGCTGCTCGCTTTGCAGCATGTAGTGCTCCAGCACCGAGCTGAGCTTTTCGAGCTTGTGGCCGTGGTCGTCGAACAAGGGCACCACGCCCTGGTAAGGCTGCTGGCCGGGGAACTTGTCCTTGGGGTCCAGGGTGATGGCGCAACGGCCCTTGTTGTGGACATTGACCATCTCGCTCAGGCGGGCCTCTTCGGGCACCTCGCCGACCAGGGTGGCCGTGACGCGCAGACTGAGGTCGGGCTGGGCTTCGGCCACAGCCACACGCACGGGGCCGTCGCCGAACACCTGCAGCACCAGCGCACCATTGAACTTGATGTTGGACTGCATCAGCACGCTGGCCGCGGCCATCTCGCCCAGCAGCTCGCGCACCGGCACCGGGTAGGCCCCGGTGGCCGAATTGGCGGCGCGCCGGGCCAGGACCTCGGTCCAGGCATCCGTCAGGCGCACGATCATGCCGCGCACCGGCAGGCCATCAAAAAGAAATTTATGAAGTTCAGACACGCAAAAAAATCCTGAAAATCGCCACCTCGAACAAGCCCGGGGGCTCAGTCGACGCGGCGCAGACCCGCCTTGAAACGGCGGGCGTTGTCGATGTAATGCTTCGCACTCTGGCGAAGCCCTTCAATCTGCTCGGGGCTGAGCTGGCGAATCGCCTTGGCCGGGCTGCCGATGATCATCGAGCCGTCCGGAAACTCCTTGCCCTCGGTGACCAGCGAGCCGGCCCCCACCAGGCAGTTCTTGCCAATGCGCGCTCCATTGAGCACCACCGCACCGATGCCGATCAGCGACTCGTCGCCGATGGTGCAGCCATGCAACATGACCTGATGGCCCACCGTCACGTGGCGCCCCACCACCAGGGGCTTGCCGATATCGGCATGCAGCACGCTGGCGTCCTGGATATTGGAGCCCTCGCCGATGGTGATGGATTCGGTGTCGCCACGCACCACCGTGCCAAACCAGACGCTGGCGTCCGGCCCTAGGCTGACCCGGCCCATCACCTGGGCGCTGTCTGCGATCCAGGCCGATTCGGCCACTTCCGGGCTCACCCCGTCGAGTTCATACACTGCCATTCATTGTCTCCAGTGGGTCCATTTGGGGCCGCTTTGTCGGCCATCAAGTGCCGGGCATGCCCAGCCGCGCAGCCTAGAATTGTAGAGATGGAGCTACGTCAAAGTGCATTGGAGGTCTTGTGCCTCACCGATCCGGCCCAAAAAGTGGCCGCCACCGTGGCCTTGCACGAGCAGGCCCCAGCGCTGGTGCTGGACGTGCAGGCCCAGCTGCAGCCGCCCGCAGGCGCCTCTCTGCCCGGCCACCCCGAGCGCCCGCCCCTGGTCAAGCACACCGAAGTCGTCAAGCGCTCACCCAGCACGCTGGAGGGGCGGGCCGCCCTGCTGCACTCGATTGCGCACATCGAATTCAATGCCATCAACCTGGCGCTCGATGCGGTCTGGCGTTTTGCCGGCATGCCGCCCGCCTTCTACACCGACTGGCTGCGGGTGGCGCGCGAGGAGGCCTACCACTTCGGCTTGCTGCGCCAGCAGTTGCAGCACATGCCCCACACCGGTCAGCCCTGGGACTATGGCGACTTTCCGGCCCACCAGGGCCTGTGGTCCATGTGTGAGCGCACTGCCGACGACATCGTGGCCCGCATGGCCCTGGTGCCCCGCACCATGGAAGCCCGTGGCCTGGACGCCACGCCGCTGATCCAGGCCAAGCTGCGGCGCATCGGTACCCCCGACGCCCTGGAGGCCGTGGCCGTGCTGGATATCATTCTGCGCGACGAGGTCGGCCACGTGGCCATCGGCAACCACTGGTACCGCTGGCTGTGTGAGCGCCAGGGCCTGGACCCGGTCGCCCTCTACCCCGAACTGACACGCCGCCACGAGGCCCCTCGCATGCGCCCGCCCTTCAACGACGAGGCCCGGCGTGCGGCAGGCTTCACGGAAATCGAGATGGAATGGTTGCAAAACGGATAAAGCCCGGCTTGGGAGGCCGCCAAGAGAGTCCGAAGCTCCGTTCATCCCTAAAATAGCGGCCGTGAAAGGCCTCCCCACATGACTGCTGTACGTCCGAACAATGCCACCCCCGCTGGCGTGCCCCCCTCCGCGGCAAACGGACAAACCCAGGCGCCGATGATTGCCCGTCAGGCCATCGTTGACGCCTCCCACAAGGTCGTGGGCTACGAGTTGTTCGACCGCAGCCAGGCCTCCGGTGACCACACCGCGGCCACGGACGTCTCATTGGTGTTCAATGCCCTGTCGCATGTGGGCGAGGAAGACCTGTTCGGCAAGCTGTTCCTGTTCGTCAACTGCACCCACGACAGCCTGGCCGGCGGCCACCTGGACCTGGTCAACCCCGAACGCCTGGTGCTGGAGATTCCGCCGCTGGACGACGCCAGCCCCCAGAACGTGGAGCACAGGCTGCCCATCCTGGCGCAATTGCGCCAACGCGGCTTTCGCCTGGCTTTTGGTCAGTATGTGCTGGAGCCGGCGTATGCGCTGTGGCGCCCGCTGGCGACCTTCGTGAAGCTCGATCTGACCCTGATCGCCAACAGCGACCTCAAAGAGGTGGTCAAAACCGCCCGCCGCAGCACCGATGCGGCCCTGATTGCCGAAAAGGTGGAAACCGCCGAGCAGTACGACCGCGTCTCCAGCCTGGGTGTGCAGTTGTTCCAGGGCTATTGGTTCGCCCGCCCCACCCTGGTCAAGACCCGCATGGTGTCGCCCTCGCAGGCCCACATCCTGCAATTGCTGAAACTGGTGCGCAACCAGGCCAGCACCGATGAGATCGAGGAAGTGCTGAAGAAAGACGCGGGTCTGGCCTTCAACCTGCTGCGGCTGATCAACTCGGCCGGTTTCGGCTATGCGCGCGAAGTCACCTCGTTCCGCCAGGCCGTCATGCTGCTGGGCCTCAAGAAACTGTTCCGCTGGGCCGCCCTGCTGCTCACGGCCACCCGTGCCGACAGCTCGCCGGCCACCATCGGCAACATGGCGGTGGTGCGCGGGCGTCTGATGGAGTTGCTGGCCGAGCAGGTCATGAGCCCCGAGGATGCCGACAACGCCTTTGTGGTGGGCATTTTCTCGCTGCTGGACGTGATGCTGGGCGTGCCGCTGGAACAGGCCCTGGAAACCCTGACCCTGCCACAGACCGTGATGAATGTGCTGTTGCGCAAGGAAGGCCCCTACGCCCCCCTGCTGGAATTGGCAGAGGCCTGCGAGCTGGGCGACGAAGTTCGCTTCAACCAGGCCTGTCAGGCCCTCAGGCTCAGCGGCCAACAAGCCAACTGGGCGCATTTGCAGGCCCTGGCCTGGGCCGACCAGATGGTCAATGAGGCCTGACCGGGCACCCCCCCACCGACACGGGCTCGACACAGATCAAAGCAGGAAGGACACCCCATGAGTTCCAATGAGGCCACGCTGGGAGACAGCAACCTGTCTCCGCTGGACAGCATCGCCGACAGCGGCGCAGGCAACCCCGCCGAAGACGAAAACGCCTCGGTGATCGCGCGTCAGGCCATCGTCGACGAACACCGTGCCGTGTATGGCTATGAGCTTTTCGACCGCTCCACCCGGGGCGCCGGCTACACCGCGGCCAGCGATGCGGCCCTGCTGTTCAACGCCTTGTCCTACGCCGGCACCGAAGCCCTGGTGGGCAAGAAGACGGTGTTCATCAACTGCACCCACGACAGCCTGGCCGGCGGCCACCTGGAGTTGATCAGCCCCGAAAAGGTGGTGCTGGAAGTGCCGCCCATGCCGACCGACGATGTGGAGCTGATCGAGCAACGGGCCTTGATTCTGAAAGACCTGCGCGATCGCGGCTTCCGGTTGGCCTTCCCGCACATGATGCTGCGCCGGGCCTATGTCTCCTGGCTGCCCCTGGCCTCGTTCATCAAGATCGAGATGAACATCCTGAAGCCCGAATTGGCCGAGCCCCTGATCAAGTTCGCCCGCGCCAACACCAAGGCCGAGATGATTGCCGAGAAGGTGGAGACCGCCGAACAGTTCGAGCGCATGGCCAAGCTGGGCGTCAAACTGTTCCAGGGTTTCTGGTTCGCCAAGCCCTCGCTGGTGCAGGCCAAGACCATCCGACCCTCGCAGGCCACCATCATCCAGTTGATCAACCTGGTGCGCAAACAGGCCGATGCGGGGGAGATCGAAGACCTGCTCAAGAAAGACCCGACGCTGTCTTTCAACCTGCTGCGCTTCATCAACTCGGCCGGCTTCGGGCTGCAGGTCGAGGTCACCTCGTTCCGCCATGCCGTGATGATGCTGGGCATGAAGAAGCTGTTCCGCTGGGCCGCCCTGCTGCTCACCACCTCCAAGGATGGCGCGCCCCCCGCCGTGGGCACCACCGCCGTGGTGCGCGGGCGCCTGATGGAATTGCTGGCAGCCGAACTGCTGCCGACCGAGGAATGCGACAACGCCTTCATCGTGGGCGTGTTCTCCCTGCTCGACACCATGCTGGGCATCTCGCTGGACAAGGCACTGAACACGGTCTCGCTGCCGCAGAACGTGGTCGACGCCCTGCTGAACAAGACCGGCGTGTTCTGGCCCTTCCTGGAGTTGACCATTGCCTGCGAATCGGGTGACGACGCGGTGTTTGCCCGCGTGGCCACCGAGCTGCACCTGTCCAACCGTCAGGTCAACTGGGCCCACCTGCAGGCCCTGGACTGGGCTGAGTCGCTCAACGACTGAGGCAGCAAGCCCCACCCTGGCGGGGCCCCCACTCACCACGCTCTACTCGGCCTTGATCCCGGCCTGTCGGATGATGCGGGCATTGGCCTCCGACTCCTGCGCGATCAGGCGGGCGAAATCACTGGCCTTGCCCCCCACGGGCAGGTTCTCACTGGCCAGCAGCCGGCTGCGCACGTCGGGCTGGGCCAGCACCCGGTTCACCTCGGCATTGATGCGCTCCACCACGGCAGCCGGCGTGCGGGCGGGTGCCAGCAGCCCGAACTGCGACGCCAGGTTGGCTGCGGGGTAGCCCAGCTCGGCCAGCGTGGGCACCTTGGGCAAGGCCTCCAGGCGACTGGCCGCACCCACCGCCAAGGGCTGCAGGCGCCCGCTCTTCACATGCTGCAGCACGGCGGCACTGGCGTTGGTCGACAAAACCTCGAACTGGCTGCTCAAGGCGTCCGTCATCTGCTGCCCGCCGCCCTTGTAGGGCACATGGGTGATGTCGACCTGGGCCGCAGCACGCAGCTGCTCCAGCATGATATGCCCCAGCGAGGCTTGGCCGGCCGTGGCCCAGCGCACCTGCCCCGGCAGCTTGCGCGCCTGCGCCAGCAGGCCCGCAAAATCAGCCAGACCTGACCCGGGCGTGGCCAGCAGCAGCACGGGCGAGGCCATCACATTCACCACCGGCACCAGGTCATGGGCCGGGTCATAAGGGAGCTTGCCCAGATGGGGGCTCAAGGTCAGCGGGCTGATGGCGCTGAAGCCCAGGGTGTAACCATCGGGGGCCGACTTGGCCACGGCGTCCATGGCAATCGCCCCGCTCGCGCCGGCCTTGTTCTCGATCACCACCGGCTGGCCCAGCGGCCCTTGCAGGCGCTCGGCCAGCAGGCGGGCCACCACATCACTCACACCCCCGGGCGGGTAGGCCACCAGCAGGCGCACCGGGCGGGTGGGCCAGGTGGGGCTGGCCGGGCTCTGGGCCCAGCTGAAGGCCGGCAGCAGACCGGGTGCAGCAGACAGGGCCAGGAATTGACGACGTGAGGTCTGAGACATGAAAACTCCAATGCGAGGCCACTCAGCCCCGCGGGTGGTGTTGGGCGTGCAACTGGCGCAGGCGCTCCCGGGCCACATGGGTGTAGATGGTGGTGGTCGAGATGTCGGCATGCCCCAACAGCATCTGCACGGCCCGCAGGTCGGCCCCATGGTTGAGCAGGTGGGTGGCAAAGGCATGGCGCAGCGTGTGCGGCGACAGCGGCGATCGGATGCCCGCGCGCTCGGCATTCTTGCGCACGATGACCCAGAACATGGCCCGGGTCATGCCCTGCCCGCGCTGGGTGACAAACAGGTCATCACTGAGCTGCCCGCCCAGGATGGCCGGGCGGGCCTGCGCCAGATAGGTCTGCAGCCAGTCGCGGGCCACTTCGCCGAAGGGCACCAGGCGCTCCTTGCCGCCCTTGCCCTGGGCCTTGAGCACGCCCTCGGCCAGGCCGACTTCATGCAGGCGCAGGCCCACCAGTTCGGACACCCGCAGGCCGCTGGCGTAGATCAGCTCCAGCATGGCGCGGTCGCGCAGGCCCAAGGGGGTGCCGGTGTCGGGCGCGGCCAGCAAGGCCTCGACCTGGGCTTCGCTGAGCGTCTTGGGCACGCGCAGGGGCTGGCGTGCCGCCTGCAGGCGCAGGGTGGGATCTGCGGTGATGTGACGCTCGCGCAGGGCCCAGTGGAAATAGCGGCGCAGCACGGTCAGCCGCCGGTTGGAGGTGGTGATCCGGCTTTGCTCGTGGCGTTGGGCAAAGTAGTGCTGGATGTGCTCCTCCCCTGCGCCATCGAGCGACAGCCCCTGCTGAGCCAGAGCGCCGGCAAACAGGGTGAGATCACGCCGGTAGGCGGCCAGGGTGTTCTGCGACAGGCCGTCTTCCAGCCACAGGGCATCGATGAAACTGTCGATCAAGCCCTGGCTGAGCGGCGTGGGCGTGGGCTGGGGCGGCGTGGGCATGGATGAAGGCAGACTGAGCCTGAACTATGCCACGCCATCGGCACAAAAAAGGCCGGGCGCTGCGATGAGCGACCGGCCTTTAGCGAAGGCTCACAGGCCACGAAGGGCCAAGGCTTCAATCCAGGGTCAGCTTCTGCTGCTGCACCACGCGCTTGTAGACCTCGTACTCCGCCTTGATCTGTTCGGCAAACTGCTCAGGCGTGTTGCCGACAATGATCGAGCCCGTGTCTTCGATGCGCTTGCGCACGGCCGGGTCTTCCAGGGCCTTGCGCACGCCGGCGTTGATCTTGTCCACCACCTCCTTGGGCAGGCCCTTGGGGCCATAGATGCCGTAGTAGGCCATGCGGTTCACCGGCTCCAACCCGACCTCTTTGAAGGTGGGCACATTGGGCAGGGCGGCCAGGCGCGTGGGGGCGGCCACCACGATGGGGATCAGCCGGTTTTCACGCACAAAGGGCATGGCCGAGGGCATGTTGTCGAAGATCATCGGCACCTGACCGGCCACCGTGTCGTTCAGGGCCGGGCCAGCGCCGCGGTAGGGAATGTGGGTGACGAACACGCCCGCCAGGTTCTTGTAGAGCTCCATCTGCAGGTGGCCGATGCCCCCGGTGCCCGAGGACGAGTACGAGTACTTGCCGGGCGACTTCTTCACCTCGGCCAGAAAGCTCTTGTAGTCCTTGCCCGGGAAGTTCGGGTGCACCGCAATCACATTGGGCGTGGCGGCCACGTTGACGATGGGCGTGAAGTCGGTCAGCGGGTTGTAGGGGATCTTGGGGTTGATGGCCGGGTTGGCCGCGGTGGTCGACACCGTGGCCACGCCCAGGCTGTAGCCATCGGGCACGGCACGCGCCGTCTCGGTGGCGCCCACCACGCCACCGCCGCCGGCCTTGTTGATCACCACCACGGGCTGCCCCAGCACCTTGCCCAGCGGGTCGGCGATGGTGCGGGCAATGATGTCGGTCGTACCCCCCGGCGCAAAGGGAACGACCAGCTGAATGGCCTTGGTCGGGTAAGACTGCGCCCACACGGCACCAGTCAATGTGCTCAGAGCCAGTGCAGCAATCCAGGTACGGCGGTGCATTTGAATTCTCCTAGTCAACCTTAAACGAATCCGAGATCGTAACGGCTAGCACGACCCTTGCCTCTGTGGAAAGCAGCTAGTGACAAACCCTGAGAGCAGGCTCGACTGGTATTCTCGACCGGTGAACTACGCCCAACTGCTCTTCCCCGATTTTTCGTTGATTCTTTGCGGCTTTCTGTTGTGCCGATACACCGCACTGAACCGCACCGTGTGGCAGCAGGTCGAGAGCCTGGTGTATTTCTTTCTTTTTCCGGTGCTGCTGTTTCACTCCATCGTGAAAAGCCCCTTGAACCTGGGCGAGGCGTCTTCGCTGCTCACGGCCGGGGTGCTGATGGGGGTCTCGGGCATTGCACTGTCGTATGCGCTGCCTTATCTGCCGCTCGTGGGCCGCTTCATGCGCGGGCGCGAACACCCGGCCAGCGTGCAGGTGGCATTCCGCTTCAACTCCTTCATCGCGCTGGCCATCACCGACCGGCTGGCCGGCGCCCAGGGCATGTTGCTGATCGCCGTGCTGATCGGCGTTTGCGTACCCATCTTCAACGTCGCAGCCGTCTGGCCCATGGCCCGCCATGCCAAACGCGGCTTCCTGGGCGAGGTGCTGCGCAACCCCCTGGTGCTGGCCACGGCCAGCGGACTGCTGGCCAACCTGGCGGGCTTCACGATGCCGGTGTGGCTGGACCCCACCGTCAGCCGCATTGGGGCGGCCTCCCTGGCGCTGGGGCTGATGGCAGCCGGCGCGGGCATGGAGATCGGACAGTTGGCCAAGGCTCGCACCCTGGCGGTGGCGGTACTGTCCATCCGCCACCTGGTGCTGCCCCTGCTGGCCTGGGGCTTGGCGCGCGCCTTTGGGCTGGACACCGTGCAGACCACGGTGCTGCTGGCTTTTTCGGCACTTCCCACCGCCTCTACCTGCTATGTGCTGGCGGCCCGCATGGGCTACAACGGGCCGTATGTGGCCGGTCTGGTCACCCTGTCGACCCTGCTGGGCATGGCAAGCCTGCCGTTTGCCCTGGGGGTGCTGCGCTGAGGGCCCATTGCAGGTGCTCTGCGAGCACCTGATCGGCCCCCTCCAGGTGGGCCGCCAGGGCTTGCTGCAGCACCGTGGCCTCCGCCCCCCCCAGGCCGCCATGCAAGGCATTGCCAGCCGCGACCGCCAGGTTGCGCACCCAGCGCCAATGGCCGATGCGCCGGATCGGGATGCCCTCGGTGCGGCGCAAAAATTCGCTCTCCGACCAGCCCAGCAAGTGCGCCAGCGTCTGACCTGACAGGCCGGCGCGCTCGTCAAAATCCGCCAGCGGCGAGCGCTGGGCAAACTTGTTCCAGGGGCACACCAGCTGGCAGTCGTCACAGCCGTAGATGCGGTTGCCGATCAAGGGGCGCAGGGCCGGCTCGATCGCGCCGTCGTGCTCGATGGTGAGGTAGGAGACACAGCGTCGGGCATCCACCCGCTGCGCCGCCACGATGGCCTGGGTGGGGCAGGCCTGCACGCAGGCGCTGCACTGGCCGCAGTGCGCGGTGACCGGATCGGTCGGCGGCAGGGGGATGTCCAGGTAGATCTCGCCCAGAAAGAACATCGAGCCGCCCTCGCGGTTCAGCACCAGGCTGTGCTTGCCGCGCCAGCCCTGGCCACTGCGGGCGGCCAGCTCAGCCTCCAGCACCGGGGCCGAATCGGTGAACACCCGGTGGCCCAGGGGCCCGATCTCGGCAGCCAGGCGTTCGGCCAGCTTTTGTAGGCGGCTGCGCAGCACCTTGTGGTAGTCGCGCCCTCGGGCGTACAGCGACACCACGGCCTCGCCAGGGCGCTGCAATCGGGCCAGTTCGTGCTCAGTCCAGTCAGGCGGGGTGCTGGCGGGCAGATAATCCATGCGCGCGGTCAGCACGCTGACCGTGCCCGGCACCAGTTCGGCCGGCCGAGCCCGCTTGAGCCCATGCGCAGCCATGTAATTCATGCTGCCGTGGAACCCCGCGGCCAGCCAGGCCTCCAAGCCTGGCTCGGCACTCGCGAGGTCGATGCCGGCAACGCCGATTTGAGAAAATCCCAGCTCCCGGGCCCAGCCCTGGATGTGGGAAACAAGTTGATGGCCGTTGATTTGCACCCCGGAATTGTAGGAACCCCGTTGCCCATGTCGCCCCAACCGTCTTCTGCCACGCTGATCTGGAGCCACGAAGCCGATACCCAGGCCTTTGCCCACCGCCTGGCTGCGCTGCCTGGCGTGCGCCAGGCCTTCATTGAACTGCAAGGCGATCTGGGCGCCGGAAAGACCACCTTTGTGCGCCACCTGCTGCGTGAACTGGGGGTGCAGGGCCGCATCAAAAGCCCCACCTACGCCGTGGTCGAGCCCCATGAGGCCCGCCAGGAGGACGGAGAACCGGTGCTGCGCATCTGGCACTTTGATTTCTACCGTTTCAACGACCCGCGCGAGTGGGAGGAAGCCGGCTTTCGCGACCTGTTCGCCAGCCCGGGCCTGAAGCTGGCCGAATGGCCCGACAAGGCCCAGGGCATGCTGCCCACGCCCGACCTGGTGCTGCAACTGCAGGTGCAGGGCCAAGACGCAGAGGGTGCCCCCCCCCTGGACGACGAGAACGACGACGCAGCCGAAGCCCCCGCAGCCCCCCGCCAGGTGGTGCTGACGGCCGCCACCCCGCTGGGCCAGAGCTTGCTGGAGGCCTTGCGCGCATGAGCCTGCACCCAGACCTGAACGCGCCCGCCGAACCCCCTCGGGTACCCGCCCTGCTGCGCCGGCGCCAGGCCTTGCAGGCCGGTGGCGTGGTGCTGCTGATGGGGCTGACCGAGCTGGCCTGGGGCGCCAGCATCGTGGCCGTGCGGGTGTGGCCCGCGCCCGACTACACCCGGGTGACCATCGAATCGGACGGGGCCCTGACCGCGCGCCAGACCTTTGTGGCCAACCCGCCGCGCCTGGCCGTGGACATCGACGGCATCGAGATGAACCCGGCCCTGCGGGAACTGGTGGCCAAGGTCAAGGCCGACGACCCCTTCATCAGCGGCATCCGGGTGGGGCAGTACGCCCCAGGGGTGGTGCGGCTGGTGATCGACCTCAAGCAGCCCGCCCTGCCCCAGGTCTTCACCCTGCCCCCCGTGGCCGCCTACCAGCACCGCCTGGTCTTTGACCTGTACCCCACCGTGGCGGCCGACCCCCTGGAGGCCCTGATCGCCGAGCGCCTGCAGGACAGCCGGCAATCCCTGACCCCACCGGCTCCAGCCAGCACCGGCATGGCCAGCAAACCTGCGGCCCTGCCTGACCCATTGGGTGAGTTGATTGCCCAGCGCAACCCCGCCACAGCATCCACCCCAGGCCGCCCAGAGCTCAAACCCAGCCCCAACCTGAGCAGCCCGGGCACAGCCCACAGCACAGCACAGGCCCCCGTCAACGTGAGCCCGCCCGCCCCCCCGGTGCGCCCCAGTAAACCTGCGGCAACCGAAAGCGCCGAGGCCCAGGCCACCGACCGCCTGATCATCATCGCGCTGGACCCGGGCCACGGCGGCGAAGACCCGGGCGCCACCGGCCCTTCGGGCACCCGCGAAAAAGACGTGGTGCTGAGCATTGCCCACCTGCTGCGCGAACGCATCAACGCCACCACGGTGAAGGGCAACCCGATGCGAGCCTTCATGACCCGCGACGCCGACTTCTTTGTGCCCCTGCATGTGCGGGTGGACAAGGCCCGGCGCGTGCAGGCCGACCTGTTCGTGAGCATCCATGCCGACGCCTTCATCACCCCGGCCGCCCGCGGCGCCAGCGTGTTCGCGCTGAGCCAGAGCGGCGCCTCCAGCGCGGCAGCCCGCTGGATGGCCGACAAGGAAAACCGGGCCGATCAGGTGGGGGGTCTGAACGTGAAGGTGCAGGACGCCACCGTGCAACGCGCCCTGCTCGACATGAGCACCACCGCCCAGATCAACGACAGCCTGAAGCTGGGCACGGCCTTGCTCGGTGAGATCAGCGCCGTGGGGCGCCTGCACAAGCCCAAGGTCGAGCAGGCCGGCTTTGCCGTGCTCAAGGCCCCCGACATCCCCAGCGTGCTGGTCGAGACCGCCTTCATCAGCAACCCCGAAGAGGAAGCCCGCCTGCGCAGCCCCGAGTACCAGAATCAACTGGCGGATGCGGTGATGCGTGGCATCGAGCGCTATTTCTCGCGCAACCCGCCGCTGGCACGCAACCGCAGCGCTTGAGGCCCACGTAACGAGGCAAGGGGCACGGGCGGTCAACAGAATGCCGCTGATTCGGCCTTGGCGACCGAAAAGCCCCGCATTTGAAACATTTGGATGTACTTGAAACTCGGGCCACACACCCCTGCCGAATTTCAAACAGATTGCGCAGGCCCAGGTTTGTAAAGTCCTGAACAGAGTCTTGGCGGATCCACCGCCCTGCCGACCCGTTCAAAGGAATCCCATGACCCAGCAATCTCACGTGGCCGCCACCCGGCCGGCCCTCCGCGCACCCACCCGACTGACCCTGCTCGCCGTGCTGGCCCTGAGCCTGTCACTCGGCGCCTGCGCCTCCCGCCCCACCCACCAGCAAGTGGGCACGGTGGCCGGTGCCGTGGTGGGCGGCGCCACCGGCAGTGTGCTGTTCGGCAGCACCCTGGGCACGGTGGCCGGCGCCGCAGCGGGCGCCCTGGCCGGCAACGAGCTCAGCAAGGGCCGTCGCTGAAATGGACACAGGCCGACGGGCGCTGCCTGGGACCAGGCAGCGCCCGGCGAAGACACCTCAGGCCTGGGCCGCCCCACCGGAGCGGCGGCCCTTCCAGGCCCCCCACAGGGCCAGCAGGCCCGGCAGCAGGATCATGGCCCAGATGATCTTCTCGAAATGCTGCTTCACCCAGGGCAGGTTGCCAAACAGGTAGCCCAGAGCACACACCCCCACCACCCAGATCACCGCGCCCGCCACGTTGTAGGCCGTGAAGCGACGCCGCGTCATGGCCGCCACACCCGCCACAAAGGGAGCGAAGGTGCGGATGAAGGGCATGAAGCGCGCCAGGATCACCGTGATGCCGCCGAAGCGCTCATAAAAGGCGTGGGCTTGGTTGAAGGCTTCGCGGTTGAAGAAGCGCGAGTTCTCCCACTGGAACACCCGCGGGCCGAAATACCGGCCGATCTGGTAATTGCACTGGTCGCCCAGAATGGCGGCCACCACCAGCACCGCGCCGGCCAGCGGCAGGTTCAGCAAACCCGCCCCGCCCATGGCGCCGACGATGAAAAGCAGTGAGTCGCCCGGCAGAAAGGGCATGACCACCAGGCCGGTTTCGACAAACACGATGGCAAACAGCAGCGCATACACCCACAGGCCGTAGTTCTGCACGAAGAATTCGAGGTGTTTGTCGACGTGGACAATGAAGTCGATCAATGAAGCAATGATTTCCATGGGCATCCTTTGGCGCCCGATTATGAAGGCGCAAACCGCCAACTCCGTGACAAGCTCCGCTGAGCACCCATAGCCCGCCGGGCCTCTAGAATCCCGGGGTGAACACCGAGCACCTGCCCCCTCCCTGCGCCGCCCCATCCGCGAGCTGCCCGATGAACTGATCAGCCAGATCGCCGCGGGTGAAGTGGTCGAACGCCCCGCCTCGGTGGTGCGCGAACTGGTGGACAACGCGCTGGACGCGGGCGCCAGCCAGATCACCGTGCGCCTGCTGGCCGGCGGCGTGCGGCTGATTTCGGTCGAAGACAACGGCATCGGCATCCCGCCCGAAGAGCTGCCGGTGGCCCTGAAGCGCCACGCCACCAGCAAGATCAGCAACCTGCACGACCTGGAATCAGTGGGCACCATGGGGTTTCGCGGCGAGGCCCTGGCCGCCATTGCCTCGGTGTCCGAGATGGCCGTGCTGTCGCGCACCGAAGGCCAGCCCAATGCCTTCATGCTGGACGCCCGCACCGGCGAGCTGAAGCCGGCGGCCCGCGCCACCGGCACCACGGTGGAGGTGAAAGAGCTGTTTTTCTCGACCCCGGCACGGCGCAAATTTCTGAAGACCGACGCCACCGAACTGGCCCACTGCGTGGAATCGGTGCGCCGCCACGCGCTGGCCCGCCCCGAGGTGGGCTTTGCCATCTGGCACGAAGGCAAGCTGGTGGAGCAGTGGCGCGCCTGCCAGGGCCCCGAGGCGCACGACCGGCGCCTGGCCGATGTGCTGGGCGAAGAGTTCCTGACCCAATCGGTGGCGGTGTATTTCAATGTCGGCCCGATCCGGGTGACGGGCCGGGCCGGGGTGCCGGACGCCTCGCGCTCGCGCGCCGATCACCAGTTCTGCTATGTGAACGGACGTTACGTCCGCGACAAAGTTCTGACCCACGCGGCCCGCAGTGCCTACGAAGATGTGCTGCACGGCCAGCGCCAGCCCGTGTATGCGCTGTCGCTGGAGATCGACCCCACCCGGGTCGACGTGAACGTGCACCCGACCAAGATCGAGGTGCGCTTCCGTGAGAGCCGCGAGGTGCACCAGGCGGTGCGCCACGCGGTTGAAAACGCCCTGGCGGCCCCGCGCGCCGCGATGGCCGCCGCGGCCGCTGCGGCCGCCCAGCCTGCTGAGTTGCCGGGCCTGCAGCCAGGCCTCCAAACAGGTGCCGATCCGGCTCCAGGCCAGGCCGGCACGCCCTTCAATGCGCACTGGACCCAGGCCGGCATGGGCTTTCGGCCCGACCCAGTGGGCCACCGCGTGACCGACCTGGCCGCGCTGTGGCAACCCGGTGCCGCCCCGACCAACGGCACCACGCCCCCCTTGTGGGCGGAGTCGGATGGGCGCCAGCCGCCCGCGCAGGCACTGGGTGTCGGCAACAGCTTCGCCCCGGCGCCGAGCGCCCCCTCGCCCTTCAACCAGGCCAGCCTGGCCGCGCAGCCTGTGCCCACCGCCTTGCCCGACACGGCAGACGACTGGCCGCTGGGGCGCGCGATCGCGCAGCTGCAAGGGGTGTACATCCTGGCGGAGAACGCCCACGGCCTGGTGATTGTCGACATGCATGCGGCCCACGAGCGCATCGTGTACGAGCGCCTCAAGACCCAGATCGACGTGGCCCCGCTGGCCAGCCAGCCCTTGCTGATCCCGGCCACCTTTGCCGCCACGCCGCAGGAGGTGGCCACGGCCGAGGAATGCGCCGAGACCCTGGCCACGCTGGGCCTGGAGATCGTGCCCTTCTCGCCCAAGACGCTGGCCGTGCGAGCCGTGCCCAGCACGCTGGCCCAGGGCGATGCGGTGGAGCTGGCGCGCAGCGTGCTGGCCGAACTGAGCCAGCACGACGCCAGCACCGTGGTGCAGCGGGCCCGCAACGAACTGCTGGCGACCATGGCATGCCACGGCGCCGTGCGCGCCAACCGCCGCCTGACCTTGGACGAGATGAACGGGCTGTTGCGCCAGATGGAAGAGACCGAACGATCCGACCAGTGCAACCACGGGCGCCCCACCTGGCGGCAACTGCCCATGCGCGAGCTGGACGCGCTGTTCCTGCGCGGCCGCTGAGCCCGGCCAGCCGTTCCATGCCGCAGAAATGGGGCCGTGGCGCGGGCTACATTTGGTGACGAACGCCGGGCGACCTGCCCGCAAGATCATCCCCCCTGCCGGTTTGTGTGGCAGGCGAAGGGACCCTTGAATGAAGCACCACGATGCCGCCAGCTTTCTGCAACGGCTGAGCCGCCACAACCCCCACCAACCCGAGTACCTGCAGGCCGTCACCGAGGTGATGGAATGCCTTTGGCCTTTTCTGCAGCAGCACCCGCGCTATGCGGAGCAGGCCCTGCTGGAGCGCCTGGTCGAGCCCGAGCGCGTGCTGATGTTCAGAGTCTGCTGGGTGGACGACCAGGGCCAGGTGCAGGTCAACCGCGGTTACCGCATCCAGCACAGCATGGTGCTGGGGCCTTACAAGGGCGGGCTGCGCTTTCACCCCTCGGTGAACCTGTCGGTGCTGAAGTTCCTGGCCTTTGAGCAGACCTTCAAGAACGCCCTCACCACCCTGCCCATGGGCGGTGGCAAGGGCGGCTCCGACTTTGACCCCAAGGGGCGCAGCGCCGGCGAGGTGATGCGCTTTTGCCAGGCCTTTGTCAGCGAGCTGTACCGCCACATCGGCGCCGACACCGATGTGCCCGCCGGCGACATCGGCGTGGGCGGGCGCGAGGTGGGCTTCATGGCCGGCATGGTGAAAAAGCTGAGCAACCGCGCCGACTGCGTGTTCACCGGCAAGGGCCTGAGCTTTGGCGGCTCGCTGATGCGCCCCGAGGCCACCGGCTATGGCACGGTGTATTTCGCCGAGGAGATGCTCAACACCCGGGGGCGCTCGTTCGAGGGCCTGCGGGTCAGCGTGTCGGGCTCGGGCAATGTGGCGCAGTACGCGATCGAGAAAGCCATGGCGCTGGGTGCCACGGTGCTGACCGCCTCGGACTCGGGTGGCACGGTGATCGACGAGCAGGGCTTCACCCCCGAGAAGCTGGCCCTGCTCATGGAGATCAAGAACCACCACCGCGGCCGCGTGAGCGACTACGCCGAACGCATCGGGGCCCGCTTTGAGCCCGACGCCCGCCCCTGGAAGGTGCCGGTGGAGGTGGCCCTGCCCTGCGCCACGCAAAACGAGCTGGACGCCCTGGACGCCGCGGCCCTGATCGCCAACGGGGTGCTGTGCGTGGCCGAAGGCGCCAACATGCCCAGCACCATCGAGGCGGCCAAGGCCTTCGAGGCTGCCGGCGTGCTGTACGCCCCGGGCAAGGCCAGCAACGCGGGCGGCGTGGCCACTTCGGGCCTGGAGATGAGCCAGAACGCGGCCCGCCTGAGCTGGCCGCGCGAGGAGGTGGACCTGCGCCTGCGCCAGATCATGAGCGGCATCCACCGCGCATGCGTGGACCACGGGCGCGATGCCACCGGCCGCGTCAGCTACCTGACCGGGGCCAATGTGGCGGGCTTTGTGAAGGTGGCCGATGCGATGCTGGCCCAGGGCGTGGTCTGAACCCCGGCCACCGCAGCATCAGGCCGGCAGCAGGTGGCGCTTGTCGGCCACCTGAGCCCAGTGCGCGTGCTCGGGCAGCGGGGTGTCGCGCAGGCGGATCGGATTCCAGCCCTCGGCCTTGGCCAGGCGGGCATTGAGGGCCACATAGGGGGCCTGCTCGGACGTGACCTCGGCGGCGTTCACGATGGCCTGCACCGGGCACTGGGGCACACACACCGAGCAGTCGATGCAGCCATCGGGGTCGATCACCAGAAAGTTGGGACCGGCCACAAAGCAGTCCATCGGGCACACCTCGACGCAGTCGGTGTAGCGGCACTGGATGCAGGGTTCGGTGACTACGAACGGCATGGCGCCTCCGCAGCACAGGCGCCAGGCACCCTGGAAAAATCAGCGTCAGACAAAACAAGGGCCCCGCACCCAGGTGCAGGGCCAACAGAAAATCGGGGCGCCACGGCGCAGCCTTTCACGAGTCACGAAAAGCCGCCGCAAAGCCTGCGGCAGCGCGCCGATTGTCAGCGAAAGCGGGCCTGTGCCGTGCCACCGCGGCCCATGCCCAGGCTCAACGCACGGCTTTGGCCAGCGCCGCCCAGGCCTTGAGCGTGGTCGGGTGGGTGAAGGCCGCGCCCGCCACGGGGTGGGACGAGAGCTTGACCACCACCATCTCGGCGGCGGGGTTGATGTGGATGAACTGCCCATGCACGCCAGCGGCCTCGTAGGCGCCATCGGCGTTGTGCAGCACCCACCACTGGTTGCGATAGCTGTAGCCCGGGCGGGCCGCCTGCAGGCCCTGGAACTTGAACTTCTCGCGGTCGCCGCCCCGGGCCGTGTCCTCGATCACGGCCTTGTCGAGGATCTTCTGCCCGTTGAAGGTACCGCCCAGGCGCAGCATCTCGCCCACGCGGGCCAGGTCACGGGCGGTGGCGTTCAGGCCGGCCCCCTGCAAAGGGGTGCCCACGCTGTCGACCATCACATAGGCGTCTTCTTCCATGCCCAGCTTCTGCCAGATGCGCTGGCTCATGAGCTCGGCCCAGTGCTGGCCCGTGACGCGCGACACGATCCAGCCCAGCACCTCGGAGTGCACGGTGCGGTAGACGAAGCCCTCACCGTGCTCGCCCTCTTTCTTGAGGGTTTTCAGGAAGTCGTACACCGTGGTGGGGCCCTGGTAGCCCGCTGGCCTGGGCAGCAGGCCGCTGGCCCAGCTGTAGCCGAAGATTTCGGTGCTGGGGTCGGTATAGACCTCGCGGAAACGCACCGCCCCGGTCATGTCCATCACCTGGCGCACCGTCATGTCGCCCCAGGCCGAGCCGGCCAGTTCGGGCACATAGGTGGTGACCAGAGCGGCAGGGTCGAGCTTGCCCTCCTGGGCCAACTGGGCCGCCAGCAGGCCGGTGAACGACTTGGTGACCGAGAACAGCAGGTGCGGCGAGTGCGGCGTCATCTGGTTGTCGTAGCGCTCGTACACCACCCGGCCCTTGTGCAGCACCACCAGGGCATCGGTGTAGGTGCTGCGCGCCCATTCATCGATGGTGAGTGTCTGCCCTTTGGCATCCTCGAAGCTCAGCTGCCCCAGGGGCTTGAGGTCGGCCGGCAGGTTGGCAACCGGGCCGGCACCGCGCCGGATGTTGTGCGTGGGCTGCAGCTCGCGCAGGTGCTGCACCACCCAGCGCAGCTGCGGGTATTGGTAGCTGTTGGCCAGCGTGACGCGTTGGGCGGGCTCGGGCGGGAAGGTGCTCATGAAGCCGAGCCGATCGAGATTCACGCTGTCGGGTGGTGGCAACTGCGGGGCCTGGGCCGCGGCCAGCAGGGGGGCGCAAAGCGACGCCAGCAGCCCCAGGCGACAGGCGCCCAGAGAACGAAGAACACGGAATGCGGTCATGGGTAGCCTCCAGGCGTGCCGAACAGGGTCAGCCCGCGACGTTAGCAAAGCTTGCGGTGCCGCAGGCCGGGGTTGCGGGTATGTCCTGACAGGGATACACCGCCCCGATCACGTCACCCAGGCGACTGACCGAAGCACCCCGGCTCAGGCAAGGCCCAGGACGCTTTCTGATACCCTCGACTGGATGTCTGCCACCCGTCCTGCCGCCTCGTCGGCCCTCCCCCAGACCACCCCCATGAGCCCCGGGCTGGTGGTGCTGATCCTGTCGCTGTTGCTGGGCCTGCAACCGGTGACCACCGACCTCTACCTACCCGCCCTGCCGGCCATGAAGGAGGGCTTTGGCGCCACCATGACCCAAGCCCAGCTGACGCTGTCGGCCTTGCTGCTGGCCTTTGGCTGCTCGCAACTGGCCTGGGGCCCGCTGTCGGACCGGATCGGTCGCCGCCCGGTGCTGCTGATCGGCATGGTGGCCTACACCGTGTCGGCCCTGGGCTGCGCCCTGGCCACCTCGATGGAGGCGCTGATCCTGGGGCGAATGGTGCAAGGTGCGGCCATGGGCGCGGGCGTGATGTGCGCCCGGGCCATCGTGCGCGACCTGTACAAGCCGCTGGAGGGCGCGCGGGTCATGTCCAAGGGCCTGTCGGGACTGGGGGTGATCGCCTGCCTCAGCGCCCCTCTGGGGGGCCTGCTGTCGGACTGGATGGGCTGGCGGGCCGCCATGCTGGCCCTGGCCGTGTTTGGCGCGGCCACCCTGGGGCTGCTGGGCTGGCGCTTCAGCGAAAGCCTGGCCCAGCGCAACCCGCGGGCCACCCAGCCCGGCGTGGTGCTGCGCACCTGGGGGCAGATCCTGCGCCACCCGACCTTCATCACCTTCTCGGTGCTGACCGCCGCCTCGTATGGCGGCCTGTTCACCTTTCTGGCCTCGTCGTCCTTTGTCTTCATCAAGGTGCTGGGGCTGAGCAAGACGGCCTATGGCCTGCTGATGTGCTCGATGTCGTTTGCCTATTTTCTGGGCACCTTCATGTGCCGCTGGATGTTGCCTCGCCTGGGTCTGCGGCGCAGCGTGGCGGTGGCCGGCGGCATGACCCTGCTGGGCGGCACGCTGATGGGCACCCTGGCCCTGGCCGGCGTGCACCAGGGCTGGGCCATCATGCTGCCCTACTACATCTTCATGCTGGCCCACGGGGTGCACCAGCCTTGCGGGCAAAGCGGTGCCGTGGGCCCCTTCCCCCAGGCCGCCGGGGCCGCCTCGGCGCTCAACGGCTTTGGCATGATGTTGGTGGCCTTTGGCATCGGGGCCTGGCTGGGGCAGCACATGGACGGCACGATCTACCCCCTGACCCTGGGCATCTGGTTCTGGAGCGCCTGCATCGCCCTGACCGCCTGGACCCTGGTGCCCAAATATGGCGAACCAGCCGCCACCTGAGACCCCCTGCATGACGACTTCGACCCTTCCCTGCCTGGCCCTGGCGGGCCCGACCGCCTCCGGCAAGACAGCCGCCGCCCTGGCCCTGGCCACGCACCTGGCCCCCCAACGCCGCATGGAGATCATCAGCGTGGATTCAGCGCTGGTGTACCGCGGCATGGACATTGGCACAGCCAAGCCCAGCGCGGCCGAACTGGCGCAGGTGCCGCACCACCTGATCGACATCCGCGACCCTTTGCAGGCCTACAGTGCCGCCGAGTTTGCCCACGACGCCAGTGAGCTGGTGCAGGCCATCCGCGCCCGCGGGGCCTTGCCGGTGCTGGTCGGGGGCACCATGCTGTACTTCAAGGCCTTGATGGACGGCCTGGACCCCATGCCGCCCGCCAACCCCGAGGTGCGTGCCGCGCTGGAGGCCGAGGCCGCTGAGCGTGGCTGGCCCGCCCTGCACGCCGACCTGGCACGTGTGGACCCCGCCACGGCACAGCGGCTGGCGCCCAACGATGCCCAACGCATCCAGCGGGCGCTGGAGGTGTACCGGGTGTCGGGCCAGACGCTGTCGAGCTTTCATGCCGTGCAGCGTGGCGACACGGAGCGGGGTCTGCCCATCGAATTGATCGCGCTGGAACCCCAAGACCGCAAATGGCTGCACCGCCGCATCGAGCAACGCTTTGACGCGATGCTGCAGCAAGGCTTCATCGACGAGGTGTGCCGCCTGCGCGCGCGCGGCGATCTGCACCCGGACCTGCCCTCCATGCGCTGCGTGGGCTACCGCCAGGCCTGGGAGGCCTTGTCCGGCCACGAACCCATGAGCGAGCTGCGCGATCGGGGCATTTTTGCCACGCGCCAACTTGCCAAGCGGCAGCTGACCTGGCTGCGCAGCATGCCGCAACGCCACTCGGTGGCCTGCGACGCGCCGGACGCCCTGCCCCAGGTGCTGGCCCTGGCCGAAGCGCTGCTGCGCCAGAGCGGGCAACTGGGCTGAGAACGCGCACCATGAGCCCCACACGCCCCGCCACCACCCCGCCCGCCATCTCGGTCCAGGGCCTGGGCAAACGCTATGCCGGTGCCCCGGTGTTCGAGCACGTGAGCCTGACCGTCAAGCCCGGGGAGTTCGTGGCCATCATCGGCGAATCGGGCGTGGGCAAGTCGACCTTGCTGAACTGCCTGGCCGCGCTGGACCACTGGGACGAAGGCCGCATCGACGTGCAGGGCACCGACCTGGCCAGCCTGGACGAAACCGCCCGTGCGCTGTGGCGGCGCCAACAGGTGGGCTTTGTGTTCCAGGCCTTTCATGTGCTGCCCCACCTGGATGTGCGGCAGAACGTGGCCTTGCCCTTGATGCTGCTGGGCCAGAGCGGCCCCGCCGCCCAGAACCGGGTCGATGAGATGCTGGCGGCCGTGGGCCTGGCTGGCCTGGGCGAGCGCCTGCCGCAGCAGTTGAGCGGTGGCCAGCTGCAGCGCGTGGCCATTGCCCGCGCCCTGGTGCACCGGCCCGGTCTGCTGCTGGCCGATGAACCCACGGGCAACCTGGACCCGCAGACGGCCAGCCAGGTGATGGCGCTGCTGTTGCAGCAGACACGCGAGCATGGCGCGGCCCTGGTGCTGGTCACGCACTCCGAAGCCGCGGCGGCCCAGGCCGACCGGGTGCTGCGGCTGACGGCACAGGGCATCGCCACCTGACCCGGCCCCTGGCCAGGGCAGGCTCAGCCCCGTGCCGCATCACTCGATCTTGAGCCGCTGGGCGCTGCTGGCCTGGCGCTTGGGCAAAGTCAGCGTGAGCACCCCATCTTCGTAGCGGGCGCGGGCCTGGCTCACGTCCACCTCAGAGGGCAACTGGAGGCTGCGCGCCACCTGGCCAAAGTACCGCTCGCTGCGCAACACCTTGCCGTCGCGCGTGGCCTGATCCTGTTGCCGCACCTCGGCACTGAGGCTCAGCACCTGGCCTTCGAGGGTGACGTGCAGGTCTTCCTTGGCCACGCCCGGGACCTCGGCATGCACGGTGTAGGCGCCATCGCTCTCGGTCACATCGACCTTGATCTGGGCCGGGCTGGGGAGCTTGTCGCCATGCAGGGGGCGGATGTAGAAACCGGGCGCGGTGTCGCGGAAGAACTCATCCAGCAACAGACCACCCCGTGGAATCAGAGAACTCATGTTGGCACTCCTTCTGGTTGATGACTGTGGCGGGCCCGTGTGGGGCCTCCAAATCAAAAATAGGGTTGACCGCCTGCCACATCAAGGGGGGATGCGGGGCTGAAACCGGGGTCTGACACCGCTGTTTGATCTGTCGCAAAAAGCCTGGGGACCGGGGCCGCCAAAGGGTCTTGTCAGAGCTGTGCACAATGGCGGCACATGCGATTGCCACCCCGCCACCGATCACCCGTCTGGGCCCTGCTCTGCACCTTTTCCTGGCAGGAATTGCGCCGCCATCCCTGGCGATCCTTGGCGGCCATCATGGCCGTGCTGCTGGGCGTGGCGCTGGCTTTTTCGGTGCACCTGATCAATGCCTCGGCGCTGGACGAGTTTTCGCAAGCGGTGCGTTCGGTCAACGGGCGGGCTGACCTGGAACTGCGCGCGGTGCGGGGGGGCTTCGATGAAGCCCTGTATCCGCGCGTGGTGCAGCAGGGCGGCACGGCCGAGGCCTCGCCGGTGCTGGAACTCAACACCTTGCTGCTCACCGCACAGGCCCCGGCCGGGGTGCCCTTGCGCCTGCTGGGCGTGGACGCGCTGCGGCTGGCGGGTGTGGCGCCCGACCTGATCCCACGGCCCCATGCCGAGGCCGACCGCCTGGACATGTTGCGGCCGGGACGCGTGTTTCTCAATGCCGCAGCGCAGGCCCTGGCGCCTGAGGCGACGCAGGTGCAGGTCCAGACCGAGGCCGGGCCGGTGCCTTTGCAGGTGGCCGGCACGCTGGCCGTGACAGGCCCGGCCACCGCCGTGATGGACATTGCCGCCGCCCAGGATCTGTTTGACCGGGTGGGCCAGTTGAGCCGCATCGACGTGCGACTGCAGGCTGGCGTGGACCACGCCAGCTACCTGGCGGCATTGAAGCTGCCGGCCGATGTGCTGGCCCATGAGCCAGCCGATGCGGGCCAGCAGATCGACCAGTTGTCGCGGGCCTACCGGGTCAACCTGACGGTGCTGGCCCTGGTGGCCTTGTTCACGGGCGCTTTTCTGGTGTTTTCGGTGCTGTCCTTGAGCGTGGCGCGGCGGACACGGCAGTTCGCGCTGCTGGGCGTGCTGGGGCTGCCACCCCGGGAGCGGGCCCGCCTGGTGCTGTATGAGTCACTGCTGCTGGGCGGGCTGGGCAGCGTGCTCGGGCTGGTGGCCGGCACGGCCCTGGCGGCCCTGGCCCTGCGCTGGCTGGGGGGTGACCTGGGCGGCGGTTATTTCACCGGCGTGGCCCCCAGCCTGCGCTGGAGCCCGGCGGCAGCCCTGCTTTATGGCGGCCTGGGCGTGGCCGCTGCGTTGGCGGGAGGCTGGTGGCCGGCCCGTGCCGCCGCGGCACTGCCACCGGCCCCATCGCTGAAAGGCCTGGGCGACGCACCCTCCACGGGCCAGGGGGGCATGGCGGGCCTGGTGTTGATGGCAATGGCTGGCTTGCTGGCCTTGTCACCGCCCTGGTGGGGCATTCCGGTGGCCGCGTATGTGTCGGTGGCCGCCCTGTTGGTGGGGGGCATCGTGCTCTTGCCCAGCCTGATGGCGGCCATCGATGGCCCGGTGGCCAATGCTCTGCAACGGCACCTCTTGCCTTTGCTGGCCGTGGAACGCGCCCGCCGCATGCGGGGCATGGCCAGTTCGGCCATCAGCGGGGTGGTGGCCAGCCTCAGCCTGGCCGTGGCCTTGACGGTGATGGTGAGCAGTTTCAGAACCTCCGTGATCGAGTGGCTGGATCGGGTCTTGCCGGCCCCCCTGTATGTGCACCTGCAAGGCAGCCAGCAGGCCAGCGAGGTGCTGACCTTGCCGCAAGACTGGCTGAAGAAAGCCGCCGCCCTGCCCTCGGTGCAGAGCAGCAGCCGCCTGCGGGTGCGCGCGCTGCAGCTGATGCCCGGCCGGCCCAAGGTCACCTTGATTGCCAAAGACCAGCTGGACGACTCAAAAGGCCTGCCCCTGCAGGGGCGGGTTCTGGAGACCCCACCGGGTGCGATCGGCCTTTACGTCAGCGAAGCCATGGTCGACCTGTACCTGGCGCGCCCCGGAGAAGACTTCGGCTTGCTGGCCAAGGCCTTCCCCCACCGGGATGGAGACAGCACCGGCCCGGCCACCCGCTTCTTCGTGAAGGGCATCTGGCGGGATTACGCGCGCCAAAGCGGCACGGTGGTGATGGACCGGGCCGACTACGAGGCCCTGAGTGGCGACGCGCAAGTGAATGACCTGGCCCTCTGGCCCAAGGCCGGAGTGGCCGAATCGGTGGTGGAGTCGGAATTGCGGGCGCTGCCCTCCAGCCAGGGCGGCTCCAGTGCCCCACTGGCGCTGGAGGTGGCCTCGTCGGCCGAGATTCGCGAGCGCTCCCTGAAGATCTTCGATCGCAGCTTTGCCGTGACCTATTGGCTGCAGGCGGTGGCCATTGGGATTGGTCTATTCGGCGTGGCCGCCAGTTTCAGCGCCCAGGTGCTGGCCCGTCGCAAAGAGTTTGGCCTGCTGACCCACCTGGGGCTGACCCGCCGGCAGATCCTGGCGGTGGTGGCCGGTGAAGGGCTGGTGTGGACCTGCATCGGGGCCATGGCCGGGCTGCTGTTGGGGCTGGCGGTGGCCGTGCTCCTGGTCAAGGTGGTGAATCCGCAAAGTTTCCACTGGAGCATGGAGTTGCATGCCCCTTGGGCCCGACTGCTGGCCCTGTGCCTGGCCACTGTCGCGGCGGGCACGGTCACCGCCTGGCTGTCCGGGCGGGCGGCAGTCAGTCGAGATGCTGTGAGCGCGGTGCGCGAAGATTGGTAAGCGATGTCGTCCCTGTCACCCATGCCCCCACTGACACTGCTGAAGCGGCGTCAATTCAACGCCTTGGCCTGGAGCCTGATGGGGGCGAGTGTCCCGGTCAGCGCCCAATTGAATGACCCAAAAGACCCGAAAGACCCGCCGCCTGCGCGGACAGCGCTGAAATTTCCGAAAGACTTCGGCAGTCATCCCGAGCAAGCCATCGAATGGTGGTACGTGACGGGCAGCGCCCGATCGGGCCAGAGGGTGTTTGGCTACCAGGTCACCTTCTTCCGGTCCCGTGTGCGGGGCGTGCCCAAGGGGCGATCCGCTTTTGTGCCCGAACAACTGGTGTTTGCTCACGCCGCACTGACCGATGTGCAGGGCAAGCAGCTTTGGCATGACCAACGCAGTGCCCGTGCCGGCATGGGCCTGGCCGGTGCCAGCACACAAGACACAGAGGTGTACTTGCACCCCTGGTCGTTTCGACGATTGGCCCGCAACAATCCAGCGGACAGCCACTACGAAGCACGGGTTCAGAGCGATGCATTCGAGTTGCACCTCGACTTCAAGCCCAGCCAGGCCCTGCTCCTGCAAGGTCTGGAGGGCTACTCCCGAAAAGGGCCCCAAGCTAGCCAATTCAGTCGTTACTACAGCGAACCCCAGATGGGCGTGCAGGGCCAGATCAGCCTTCACGGCCAACGCTTTGTACTGGATGCGGACACCGAGCACCGCGCCTGGTTGGACCACGAATGGAGCGATGAACTGATGGCACCAGACGCCCAGGGGTGGGACTGGATGGGCCTCAATTTTCTGGATGGATCCGCCCTCATGGCCTTCCGGATGCGTGACCGTGGCGGCAAGGCGCTATGGGATGCCAGCACCTGGCGAGATGCCAACGGCAAGCAAACAGTCACGACGCCAGGCCAGGTGCAGTTGATTCCTGGCCGACGCTGGCGAAGCCCGAAGACCCAGGCGGAGTACCCCATCGAATGGACATTGGTGCTGCCAGGCCGGGAGTTCATCGTCAAAGCCGTCATTGAGGACCAGGAACTGGACAGCCGCGCTTCAACAGGGGCCATCTACTGGGAGGGCTTGAGCGAGGTGTTCGACCTGCAAGGGCGGCGGCTGGGCCGAGGCTACGTGGAGCTGACGGGGTACGGTCAGGCGCTGAGGCTATAAGGAGTCGCGTGGGGAAGGTGTGCTGAGGAATTGAATTCTGAGGTTGAGGAATTCAATGAGTTTTCGATCCCGCAAAGACAAAACCCCCGCCAGTTGCCTGGAGGGGGTTTTGAGGGCTGTAAGAGCCTGACGATGACC
>NZ_KB906256.1 GCF_000381265.1 Curvibacter lanceolatus ATCC 14669 | reverse complement strand
GCTATGACAACGCCCTGGCCGAGACCATCAACGGTCTCTACAAGGCCGAGCTCATCCATCGCCGAGCGCCTTGGAAGACGAAGGAGGCTGTGGAGTTCGCGACGCTCGAATGGGTGTCCTGGTTCAACCACCATCGCCTGCTCGAACCCATCGGGTACATCCCGCCCGCAGAAGCCGAGGCAAACTACTATCGGCAACTCGCCAGTCAGTCCACCGCGGTGGCGGTCTGACTTAAACCAAACAGCCTCCTTGAAAACCGGGGCGATTCATGCCAGCGTTTCCCACCAACGAGAACTTCAACGATCCGCTCACTCAGGTGCTGGACGTGCTGCGGCCCGCAACCTACATGTTCCGGGCCTTGGATGCCGGGGGCGACTGGGCACTCCGGTACCCCGGTATGAAAGGCTTGCGCTGCTACGCAGTCACCCGAGGCGCCATCTGGATGCACATTGACGGTGAGCCCCAGCCGCGCCGGCTGGAGGCTGGCAGTTGTGTGGTCCTGACCCGGGAGCAGGCGTTCTCGATGGGCAGTCGCATCGATCTGCCGCCGCAAGACGCGATCGGCACCCTCGCGACCGCGCCTTGGGGCGCAGTGGTGACCATCAATGGAGGCGGTGAGGTTTACGGCCTGGGCGGGATGTTCATCTTCGAGAGTGCCCACGCCAGCCGGTTTCTGGAAACCCTGCCTGCGGTCATGCACTTTGAGGGACTGCCAGACCAGGCCAGATTGAATGCCGCGATGGAGGTGATCATGAGCGAGCTTCGCGAGCCGCGTCTCGGGGGACGCCTGGTGGCGCAGCAAACATCACTGTCCATCCTGGTCTTGGTCCTGCGCCAGCAACTTGGCCAGAGCGCAATGACCAGCCAGGGTTGGCTGCAGGGGCTGGGCGACCCGAAGATCAGCCGTGCGTTGCATGCCGTGCATGTCGCGCCAGCTGAACGTTGGACCTTGGCGACGCTGGCGCAGGAAGCGGGAATGTCCAGATCCGCTTTCGCCTTGCACTTCCATCAAACCGTTGGCGAGCCCGCGATCAGCTACCTGCAGCGCTGGCGTATGTTGTTGGCAGCCGATCAGTTGCAACGTACGCGCAATCCCATCGGTGAAATCGCGGCACAGGTTGGCTACGAATCGGTAAGCGCTTTCAGCATGGGGTTCAAGAAGTTCATGGGTCAGTCGCCGCGCGCATTTCGGAATCAGTGAAGTACGAAATGCCCTTGTATGAAACCGTCATTTACCTGGCGACAGCCACGGCAAAAGTCAGGCGCGAAGTCCGCGCTCTTTCATCGACACTTGCGACTCTCTGAGAGTCGCGTTTCAATGTTGAAGCAGTGTGGGGCGCATGCCTAGGCGCGCGTTTCGGTGTGACGCCAGCTCGCGCGCCGCCCTTGGCACGCGAGCGTCAGTGCCGAGCCAACGGTTTGCAGTTGGATCTACGGCCTGTACGCTGCGCCTGTTCGTTGTCTGATCCGATCAGCATCATGCAAGGCAAGCGTACGTCCCTGGCCGACCCAGCTCGCGGGCTGGTCTGGTCTAACCCCAATGTCTCAGATGAGGTCTTGGTCCGCCTCGCGCTGAGGCACGGTGCTTACCACTTCGTCTTGGACGCCGTTCTCGACTTCGGTCTCGCCTATGTTCGAGAGCAGTGGCTGCTGATGCTCTAAGATGAAGACGCCGCGCCGCCGAAGGACGCCTGTGTCGATGTCGAACGGAAACTGGGCAACATCGAGCGGGGCTTGCGCTCGGTCGGCCTCTGACAACGTCATCCAGTCACCGCGCCGGAAGTTCCCGCGCGCCGTGCGCAGCCGTGCCTGTTACAAGTCTCGACAGACCTTATTCAAACGTTGCATGTCGGGCGGGACAATGTCAGCGCATTCGACAGGTCTTGAGGCCTTCAAAACTCGAGTGCCTCACCTGGGAAGAGTCCGACAGACCTTATTCCAACCGATCACGACCGTGACACCCACAACCAAGCCCTGGCGGCGACGCCCGCCCTTCGTGGTGGGTTTGGGCGATGGCCGCGAGGTCAGAGGTACCTGCTTCTGATCGGCGTTGAAACCGGTGCGGGGTCAGCGAGCGCCTGGGCATTGGCGCTCCGCAGCCGAGAGTCCCCGAGCGCGGCCCTGCGCTCGAGGGCCTGGGCGTCAGCGATCAGGTCCGTGTGATCGATGCGCCGCCGTCAACCAGCGACGCGGTTCCAGTCACGAAGGCGGAGTCGTCGGACGCCAGGTACAGAACCGAACGAGCGAGCTCTTCCGGCGCTGCCACGCGCTTGAGCGCATGCAAATTCGTCACGAACGATTGCGACTCCGGTGTGTTGTTCATGCCGCGGTACATGTCGGTGTCCACTGCGCCGGGCAAGATGGCGTTCACGCGGATCCCTTTCGGGCCATATTCGGACGCCAAGGCCTGTGTCAGGCCGATCAGGCCCGACTTGCTGGCCGCATAGGCCGCCACGCCCGGGAAGGCAAAGGTGTGACCGACAAAGGTGGAGGTGAAGATCACCGAGCCGCCGCCTGTCTTCTCCATCTGTGCGATCTGGTGCTTGGCACCTAGGAAGGCGCCAGTCAGGTTGATCGCCAGTGTGTCGGTCCAGCCGGCTTCTGACACACCGGTGCTGGGACCGGCTTCGCCGAGCGTGCCGGCGTTGTTAAAGGCAATGTCGAGGCGGCCGAAGCGGCTCACTGCCAGTTCGGCGGCGGCCTTGGCGTGGGCTTCGGACTTCACGTCTCCCGCCAATGCCACGGCCGTGCCCCCGGTAGCGTGAATTTCCGTGACCAGCGAGTCGAGCTCCGAGGCGCGACGGGCGGTGACGACGATGCTGGCGCCTTCCTCGGCGAACAGCTTGGCGGTGGCTCGGCCGATGCCCGAGCTGGCACCGGTGACGAGGGCTACTTTTCCGGACAGACGTCCCATGATGATCTCCTTGCGGTTGAGGCTCGGATGCCAGGACATCTCGCATCTCGTCGCCATGGATTCAGTATGGCGAGCGAGCACTGTTCGCGGTAGATTGCGAATCTCGGAACTACTTTCCGGAAAGCCAGAACAATCATGCTCAAAGTCGAGGGAATCGCCAGCTTTGTGGCCGTGGCCGAAGCGGGCTCGATCAGTGAGGCCGCGCGACGCCTGCACCTATCGAAATCAGTCGTCAGCGAACGCCTGGCCGACATCGAAAACAGTCTGGGTACGAGGCTGCTGCACAGAACCACGCGCAAGATCAGCCTTACCGAGGACGGCACCGCATTCCTCGATCGAGCCTTGCGAATCATGCGGGAGATGGAGGAGGCCGCGGCCGAGATCTCCGAGCGCCGAGGCACCCTTTCGGGCCCACTGCGAATCTCTGCGCCGGTCACCTTCGGGCGACGACATCTTGGCCCTGCGCTCTACCCGTTCCTGATCGCCAATCCTGCGATTGAGCTCACCCTTGACCTCGATGATCGGCGCGTAGACGTTTCAGCCGCGGGCTATGACGCGGTGGTCCGCCATGGCGTGATCGAGGACTCACGCTTGGTCGCGTGGACGCTGGCGCCAAGCCAGCGCGTGTTGGTGGCCTCCCGCGCGTACCTGGAGCGGTACGGAACACCGACGGATGTGGAGGCGTTGCGCACGCATCGGGGCATCTTCTACGTCAACCGCGGCGTTGCAGACTGGCAGTTCGTGGGCGAGTCTGGGACACAGAGTGTGCGCGCCAAGGTGGCACTGCGTGTGAACAACGGCGACATGATGTTGGACGCCACGCTGGCCGGCGTCGGCATCTCGCTGCTACCGGGTTTCATCGCAGGCGAAGCCATTGGGCGTGGCGACTTGGTACCGATCGAGGTCGGCGCCTCGACCGCCCACGAGTTCATCTACGTGGCGCATCCCGAAGGGCGGCGCACCTCGGTCAAGCTGAGAGCCATGACCGAGGCGCTGCGGAACGCCATAGGGACACCGCCCTACTGGGACGCATGGAAAGATGCGGAATCGGGTCGGAGCGTCATCGCGTAGCGCCCGAGCGCCAGCGCCTTCATGACGGTCCCGGCCCGCCGTCGTCAAACCGCCTCTGCGCTTTCGCCGGCCTTCGACCGCGCAGCGGCGCCGGGTACAGGCCGAAGTTCCGTTCCCCGAGGGGCAGGTCATCACGGCGGGATTCAATCTGGCAAAGACACCCACACGCCTCGGAGCCAGACCTCTGCCACCTGCGGCCACCCGCTCGTGTGTCGACCCGGCAGAGTGCCAGCGCCGGAAAGGGCACAAGAGGGTAAGCCGCCACGGGCTGCGCCCCTCAGCGGACCGACGGCGCAGCCAAGGGCGTCGGCTCAGGCGCCCGGGGCAGGGTCAGCACGAACTCGGCCCCGCCCGCAGGGTGGTTGGCCGCGCTGAGCTGGCCGCCATGCTGCTCGACCAGCCCGTAGCTGATCGACAGGCCCAGCCCGGTGCCCTTGCCCACCGGCTTGGTGGTGAAAAAGGGATCGAACAGGCGCGACAGGTGCTCCGGTGCGATGCCGGGGCCGTTGTCGCGCACCGACAGGCTCAGCCGCTGCGGGCTGCGGCTGAGCTCGATCCACAGGCGCGGCGGGGCGATGCCGGCGCCGGCCACGGCGTCCAGGGCGTTTTGCAGCAGGTTCATCAGCACCTGCTGCAGTTGGCCGCCGCTGGCGATCACCCAGGCGGGCTCACCGGGCTGCCAGTTCAGTTCAAAGCCTGCGGCCTGGCCCTTGCGCACCCAATGCACGGCGCGCTCGACCACCTCGCAGAGGTTGACGCAGCTGCGCGCCTCCGGGTCCATGGCCGAGAAGCGCTTGAGGCCGTTGACGATGTCGGTCGTGCGCGTGGCGCCCTCCACCGTGCCTTCGATCAGCGAGGGCAGGTCGGCCAGCAGCGCATCGATGCGCAGTTGTTGGCGCAGGTCGGCCATGGCGTGGGCGCTGGCGCCCCCATGCAGGGCGCCCAGGTAGCGTTGCAGGCGTTCGCTGTAGCGGCTCAGGGCGTGCACATTGCCCAGCACAAAGCTGATCGGGTTGTTCAGCTCGTGGGCCACGCCCGCCACGAGTCGCCCCAGCGAGGCCATTTTTTCGGAGTGCAGCAATTGCTGCTGCGCCTGCTTCAAGGCCTCGTGGGCGCTGCGCAGCTCGTGGTAGGCGCGTTTCAGTTCGGCGGTGGGCCGGGCCACGAACACCGTGCCGGCGCGGTGCCCGCTGGGCCCGACGCGCGGGGTGCAGTTGGCGTCCACCGACACCGCGTGGCCCTGGGCGTCCAGCAGCATCAGCTCCAGGCCCTCGCCGCGCCGGGGGGCCTCGTGGTGGCCCAGCACGCTGCGGGCCCGCTCGGCACTGGCCTCATCGGCCAGCAGGTCGAACAGCAGCGCTCCGCGCAAGGCCTCGTCACTGCGGCCCACCAGCTCGCACAGGGCGGCGTTGGTCTCCTCGATGCGGCCGTGTTCGTCGCACACCACCAGCACATCCGACATGGCCGACAGCACGCTGAAGATGAATTGCTGCGATTGCTCCAGCTCGGTGTTCTTCTTCTCCAGCTCGATCTCGTCGCTGATCAGCTGCGAGTAGACCTCGTCCATCTTCTGGATCACGTCCACCCAGGTGGATTCGTCCACCCCGTCCATGGGCAGATGGGGCATCAGCGAGTCCAGGCCCTTGGGCCGCTCGGGGGGGGGTCGGGCGTCGGCCATGCTCGGGCTCAGTGGACGGTGCAGACCATGCAGGGGTCGAACGAGCGCACGATGTGCTGCACCGACACCGGCGTGGCCTCGCCGGGGCGCACCGGCGCGCCTTCCAGGGCCCCCTCCAGGGCGCCGGCCTGGCCGCTGGCGTCGCGCGGAGAGAAGTTCCAGGACGTGGGCGCCACGATCTGGTAGTTGGCCAGGCGGCCGTCGCGCACTTCCAGCCAATGGCCCAGCGCGCCACGTGCGGCCTCGGTCAGCCCCACCCCCGATCCGTCTTCCCAGCGGGCCGGGGCACTCACGCACCAGGGCTCACCGCCCTGCAGGGCCCGCAGCCAGCCCTCCATCAGCGGCAGCACACGGGCCAGCTCCAGCAGGCGCGACATCACCCGCGTGTAGACGGTGCCACCGTGCCGGCCCACCAGGTCGAGCACCAGCGGCGAGCCCGAGCAGAGCTGGCGCGCGATGGCGCCGGTCTCCACCACGGCGCCACCCAGGCGCGGGGCCTTGTTCCAGGTGTAGGCGTGGGCCTTGTCGGCCAGCGGCTGGGTCAGGCCTTCGCTCGGGTGGCGCGGGCCTCCGGCATCGCTGAGCCAGGCATGGGTGGCGTCCTCCCGGATGGCCGCCAGATCGAGGGCTTCGCGCAGGCCCGAGTCGGCGCGCCACAGTCCGCCGGGCAGCGCATGCCCACCCCCGGCCTGGGGGTAGGCGCCGTAGCTCAGGTAACGGCCGGGCCCGGGGCCCAGGCGCTGCAGGCCCAGCGCCTGGCTCACGCTCATGAAAAAGCGCAGGTCGCCCTGCCAGGGGTCTTGCGCATGCCAGGCCAGCAGTGCGGCCTCGCTGTCCAGCGCATTGATCTGCTCCAGCGGTGCGGCAAACAGCTGCTCCTCCAGAAAGGCGCGGAACTCGCGCAACTGCGCCAGCAGGCGCACGCGCTCCACCGCCTCCAGTGCCCGCGTGCTGCCACCGGGCTCCAGCCCCTGGGTGTGCGGCCAGCGGCCGGCCAGGGTGCCCAGCAGGGTGAACCAGCGCTCGCGGGCGGCCAGGGCGGCGCGGCTGCGGCTGCCGTGGGTGGGGTCGTGGCGCTGCTGTGCGGCTTCGTGCCAGGGCTGGTCTGCGTACACCTCGCGGCAGAAGTCGGGCATGAAGAACAGGTAGAAATGCGTCAGGTGGTCGGCCAGGTTCTCGGTGGCCAGCACCAGGTTGCTCATGTGCAGGCCGTTGGGCGGCACGCTCAGGCCGGCCCGGTCGGCCAGGGCCCGGGCCGCGGCCACCGACTGCGAGACCGAGCAGATGCCGCAGATGCGGGGCACATAGACCAGGGCGTCCATGGGCGCCTTGCCTTGCAGGATCTGCTCAAAGCCCCGGTACATGGGCGCATTCACATAGGCGGCGCGCACCTGGCCGTCGGTGACCTCCAGGCTCACCTCCAGATCGCCTTCCACCCGGTTGAAGGGGCCTACCAGCAAGCGTGTCATTTGAGCCGCGTCTTTCGGATCGTGGGCAGCACCACCAGGTGGTCGGCCACCGCATTGAGTTTCACCCGCCGGGGGGTCGCCGATTTCGACAGCGAGGCCAGCGCCACGAACCAGGCCTTGGGCATGTCGGTGGGCAGCCCGATCGGGATGCCCACCACCTTGGGGGTTTCGTGGAACGGGTGGCCGGGCTCCTGAAAGCCGGGCTCGGTGCAGGCGATGCAGGCATAGCCGCCCCGGGTGCACGAGCCCTGGCCGTTCCATAGCCGGGTGTTGCAGTCGGCATGGACTTGCGTGCCCTTGCAGCCGCGGTGCTCCATCATGCAGCCCAGGTCGGAGGGCTTCTCGGCACTGGCCTTGAACTCGTAGTACTCGTTGCGCGTGCAGCCGTGGTGCACCAGGTGGTCGGCAAAAAAGCGCGGCCGACCCAGGGCGTCGAGCTGTTCGGCGCCGAACTCGCCGGCCGCCAGCGCCATCAGGCTGTCCAGCACCCACTGCGGGTGGGTGGGGCAGCCGGCGATGTTGATCACCGGCAGGCCGCTGGCCGAGCGGAACCCCGCCCCCAGCAGTCCGCCGGCGTGGTCGTCCTCGTACTGCAGGCCGCAGGCCTCGGTGGGGTTGTCGCCGCCTGCCGTGATGCCCCCCCAGGCGGCGCAGCTGCCCACGGCCACCACGTGGCGGGCCTGCCGGGCCAGGCGGCGCACCCAATCGATCATGGGCAGGCCCGTGCCGGCCAGCACATGGAAGCGCCCGGTGCCCCCGGGGCCGCGCAGCAGCGAGCCCTCGACACACAGGGCATCGAGGTGCTGGCGCCCGTCCAGAATCCGCTGCAGCAGGTCGATCACCTCATGGCCGCTGGGCAAGGACAGCGAGGGGTGCCACAGCAGCTCGATGCCCGCGTTGCGCAATTGACCGTGGAAGTCCTGGGTCTGGGCGCACAGCAGCGACATGCTGCACCCGCCGCAGCCGCCCGACTGCAGCCACAGCACCGTGAAGCCAGGTGGGTTCATGGGGTCATCCTTCCAGGCCGAAGCGGGCCATCTTGCTGCGCAGGCCGACCCGGGACAGGCCCAGCTCGGTGGCGGTGCGGGTCTTGTTCCAGCGGTGGCGCAGCAGGGCCTCGCGCAGGATCACCGCCTCGATCGCGTCCAGGCGCTCGCTCAGCGTGCCCGCGCTGGGCAGGCCGGAGGGCATGGCGCTGCTGCGCCCCGCGGCCCCGTGCAGCACCCGGCTGGACAGGGCGCTGGCGCCCAGCATCTCGCGGTCGCTGAGCGCCACGGCGCGGGCGATCTCGTTGCGCAGTTCGCGGATGTTGCCCGGCCAGGGGTAGGCCATCAGGCAGCCCAGCGCCTCGTCGCTCAGGCGCACCCCGGGGCGGCCCAGCTCGGCGCCGATGTCGCTCACCAGGCGGTGCGCGATGAGGGCGATGTCGCCGGCACGTTCGCGCAGCGGCGGCACGGTCAGGCTGACCCCGGCAATGCGGTAGTAGAGGTCTTCCCGGAACAGGCCCTCGCGCACGCGCTGCTCCAGGTCGCGGTGTGTGGCGGCGATCACCCGCACGTTCACCGGCATCGGCCGGGCGCCCCCCACGGGCCGCACCTCGCCCTCCTGCAACACGCGCAGCAGGCGCACCTGGAAGGCCGGCGAGGTTTCGCCGATCTCGTCCAGGAACAGCGTGCCGCCATGGGCGCGCTGGAACAGGCCGGGGTGGTCTTCATAGGCCCCGGTGAAGGCCCCACGCTTGTGGCCGAACAGCTCGGACTCCAGCAGGGTGTCGGGGATGGCGGCGCAGTTCTCCACCACGAAGGCCCCGCTGGAGCGCGGGCTGGCGTAATGGATGGCGCGTGCCAGCAACTCCTTGCCGCTGCCCGACTCGCCCAGCACCAGCACGCTGATGTCGTAGCGGGCCACCCGGGCCGCCACTTCGCACACCGCGTCCAGCGGGCTGCCGGGGGCGCGTTCGATGCGGTCGAAGTCAAACACCGCCCGGGCCCGGTCGAGCTTGGCGCTGGCGCGTTGGCGCAGCACCGGTGTGCTGCTGCGCAACTCCAGGTGCAGCCGGTGGGTGTCACGCTGCAGGGCCTGGGTCTCCACCGCGTTGCGCACCGTGCCCAGCAGGTGTTCGGGCACCCAGGGCTTGAGGATGTACTGGTAGATGCCGGCGTCGTTGATGCCCGCGATGATGTCTTCCGAATCGGTGTAGCCCGAGATCACGATGCGCACCGTGTCGGGCCAGCGTTCGCGCACTTCCTTGAGAAAGCCCACGCCGCTGAGGCCGGGCATGCGCTGGTCGCACAGCACCACGCTGACCTCGTGCTGCTCCATGTGCCGGCGGGCGGCGTCGGCGTCGCTGGCCGTCAGGACCCGGAACTCCTCGTCCAGCGTGCGGCGCAGCGCCTCCTGCGAGCGCACCTCGTCGTCCACCACCAGCACAAGGGGAAGCAATTCAGTGGAGCTCATGGTGGGTGTCGTGGTGGGGCGGGCTGGCGGATTGTAAAGGGGGGCACAGCCTGGTCACAGGGCTGTTTTCCCGGGGGCTGGCGAGCCTTCAGCAGATGCGTGGCAGCGGTTCGCCGCTGAGCCAGTCCACCACCCGCTTGCCCCCGAAGCGGGTGTTCATCTGCACGAAATGGTGCGGGTCGGCGCTCACCGTGCCGATGCGCGTGGCGCGCCGGCCCAGGGGGTGGGCGCGCATCGCCGCCAGAACGGCCGCCTCGTCATCGGGGGCGCAGATCGCCACCAGCTTGCCTTCGTTGGCGATGTAGAGCGGGTCCAGGCCCAGCAGCTCGCAGGCGGCCTCGACCTGGGGCAGCACTTCGATGGCCGCCTCTTCCAGCACCATGCCCACGGCGGACTGGCGGGCGATCTCGTTGAGGGTGGTGGCCAGCCCACCGCGGGTCGGGTCGCGCAGCACGTGCAGGCCCGGTGCGGCCTGCAGCATGTCGGCCACCAGGGTGTGCAGGGCCGCGCTGTCGGACAGGATGGCGGTCTCGAAGGCCAGCGACTCGCGTTGCGACAGCACCGCCACGCCGTGCTCGCCGATCGGGCCCGACAGCAGCACCACGTCGCCGGCCCGCGCATGGGCGCCGCTGACATCGATGCCCGGTGCCACCACGCCCACACCGGTGGTGCTGATGAAGACCCCGTCGCCCTTGCCGCGTTCGACCACCTTGGTGTCGCCAGTGACCACGGGCACCCCGGCCTCGCGTGCAGCCCGGCCCATGCTTTGCACCAGGCGCTGCAGATCGGCCAGCGCAAAGCCCTCTTCCAGAATGAAGCTGGCCGACAGGTACAGCGGCGTGGCGCCCATCATGGCCACGTCGTTGAGGGTGCCGTGCACGCTCAAGGCGCCCAGATCCCCGCCGGGGAAAAACAGCGGCGACACCACATGGCCGTCGGTGCTCATGACCAGGCGGCCGGCCGGGGGCAGGGGCAGGGTGGCGCCATCGTTGCCCTGGCGCAGAAAGGCGTTGTCCAGCGCGGGCAGGAACAACTCTTCGATCAACTGGGCGCTGGCGCGCCCGCCGGCGCCGTGGTTCATGTCGATGCGCCCGTGGCGGATGTCCAGGGGGCGGATGTAGTCTTTGCGCAGGCTCATGGGGGGCAGGTCCTTGGGGCTTTTTATCAGGCCGATTCGGCGACGATCGCGATGTCGCGGAAGCGCCCGTAGGAATAGTGTGCGGCGCAGGCGCCCTCGCTGGAGACCATGCACGAGCCCACCGGGTTCTCGGGGGTGCACACGGTGCCGAAGATCTTGCAGTCGGTGGGCTTTTTCACCCCGCGCAGGATCGCCCCGCATTCGCAGGCCTTGTTGTCGGCCACGGCCCGGTAGGGCAGGTCGAAGCGGCGCTCGGCGTCGAAGGTGGCATAGGCGTCGCGGATGCGCAAGGCGCTGTCGGGCACCTCGCCCAGGCCGCGCCACTCGAAGCTGGGCCGGTGCTCGAACACCTGGGCCATCAGGGCCTGGGCGTGGCGATTGCCGTGGCGGTCCACCGCACGGGTGAATTCGTTCTCGACCACCGCGCGCCCTTCGTTGCATTGGCGCACCAGCATCAGGATGGCCTGCATCACGTCCAGCGGCTCGAAGCCCGCGATCACCACCGGTTTGCGGTAGCCCACCGCAAAGGGCTCGTAGGGGGCCGATCCGATCACGATGCTCACGTGCGCCGGGCCGACAAAGCCGTCCAGCGGCACGGTGCCGTACTGGGCCACCTCGGGCGAATTCAGGATGTGCGTGATGGCCGCGGGCGTGAGCACATGGCAGCACAGCACGCTGAAGTTGAGCAGCCCCTCGGCCTTGGCCTGTGTGATCACCAGGGCGGTGGGTGGGGTGGTGGTTTCAAAGCCGATGGCGAAAAACACCACCTCGCGCTCGGGGTTGCGGCGCGCAATGGCCAGGGCGTCGGCGGCCGAGTACACCATGCGGATGTCGCCGCCACGGGCCTTGGCCTTCATCAGCGACAGGCCATCGGAGGCCGGCACCCGCAGGGTGTCGCCGTAGGTGCAGACGATGGCGCCATGCTGCAAGGCCAGCCGGATCGCCATGTCCACCCGTCCGATGGGCAGCACGCAGACGGGGCAACCCGGGCCATGCACCATGCGCACGTTGGGGGGCAGCAGCTCGGCCACGCCATAGCGCGAGATCGCGTGGGTGTGCCCGCCGCAGAACTCCATGAAGTGGTAGCGGCGGGCGGGGTCGGCCTCGCTGGCCAGGCGCTGGGCGATCTGGCGGGCGAGATCGCCGTTGCGGAATTCGTCGATGTATTTCATGGGCTGAGCGGTGTTTCGGTGTCGAGCAGGGGGGTGTCCAACGGAGCGTTCAGCTCAACGTTCAGGTGGGCCATCTCCTCAAAGAGCGCCAGGGTGCGGGCGGCCTCTTCGGGGTCGATGCGGCCGATGGCGTTGCCCACGTGCACGATCACGTAGTCGCCCGGCTGCGCATCCGGCACCAGGGCGATGGAGATGGTCTTGCGCACACCGCCCAGATCGACGGTGGCCTGAAGGTCGTCATGGATGTCGATCAGGAGGGCTGGCAGGGCAAGGCACATGGCTGGCTTTCGGGGGCGGTTTCGGGTTCGGTCGGGGGGGCGCTGGTCCGGATCTGGTGGGCGGCCACCCAGGCCTGGCCCAGGGCCAGACCGGCGTCCCCACTGGAGTGGTTCAGCGCGCGGTACACGCTCAGGCCGCGCTGGCGCAGCCCCTCGCTCAGCTGCTCGGTGAGCAGGCGGTTGAAAAAGCAGCCGCCGCCCAGGCACACCGAGCGGGTGCCGGTGGCTTCGGCCGCCAGCGTGGCCCAGTCGGTCAGGCCCCGGGCCAGCTGTCGGTGAAAGTGGGCCGCGGCTCGGGGGGCGTCGAGCTGCGGTGTGTCCAGCAACTCGGCCAGCAGGGGGCGCAGGTCCAGACCGCTCAGCGAGACCGGCAGCGCCGGCGAGGTGGGCAGGCTCTGCGGGCCGTGCTGGGCCAGCCAGGCTTCGGCGCGGGTTTGCAAGCGGATGGCGGCCTCGGCCTCGTCGCTTTGATGAATGCTCAGGCCCAGCGCGCCGGCGGCCGCATCGAACCAGCGCCCGGTGCTGCTGGTGGGCGGGCAGTTCAGTCCCCGTTGCAGCAGGGTGTGAACCCCGCGCGCACAGGCTTCGCCGGCCGGGGCGGCGAAGCGCCCGGGCACCTCGTCCAGTCGGCCCAGGGCGTGCAGGGCGGCTGCCGCCATGCGCCAGGGCTCGCGGGCCGCCCGGTCGCCACCGGGCAGGGCGATGGGGCTCAGGGAGCCCAGGCGGCGCCATTCGCCGGGGCTCACCCACAGCAGCTCGCCGCCCCAGGCGCCGCCATCGGTGCCCAGCCCCACGCCGTCGAGGGCCAGGCCCAGCACCGGCTGATCGAGCCCATGTTCGGCCATCACCGCCCCGATGTGGGCATGGTGGTGCTGGACCCCGACCGCAGGCAGTTCCCATTCGTGGGCCAGGCGCACGGCCAGCCGCGTGCTGAAGAAATCAGGGTGCAGATCGTGCGCCACCGCCTGCACACGGTGGCGCGCCTGGGCCGCCAGGCCCCGGGCCGAGGCCTCCAGGGCATGGCAGGCCTGCGGGTCGCTCAGGTCGCCATGTGGGGCGGACCACTGCAGGCCCTGCGGGCCGAGCAGGCAGGCGCGGTTCTTCAGCCAGGCGCCGCAGGCGAGCACGGTGGGCTGGGGGGCGGTGCGGTCGGGAGGCGTCACGGGGTCATCGCAGGCAAAAGCGCTGGGTTCAGGCGGGCACCCTGGCGCAGCTGAGCCAGTTCAGCCAGGCGTCCATGCCCTGGCCGGTGCTGGCCGACAGCTTGATGACCTCGATGGTCGGGTTGACCTGGCGCGCGGCCGCGATGCAGCGCGCCACATCAAAGCGCAGGTGGGGCAGCAGGTCGACCTTGTTGAGGATCATCAGCTGGGCGGCGGCAAACATGTCGGGGTATTTGAGCGGCTTGTCCTCGCCTTCGGTGACCGACAGGATGGCGACCTTGGCGGCCTCGCCCAGGTCCCAGACCGCGGGGCAGACCAGGTTGCCCACGTTTTCGATGAACAGCAGGCTGTGCGTTTGGGCGTGAGCGTGATGGTGGTCGTGGTCGTGATGACCGTGGTGGGCGTGATCGTGGCTGTGCAACTGGGCAAACGCCTGCGCCACCATGGGGGCGTCCAGGTGGCAGCCCTTGCCGGTGTTGACCTGCACGGCCGGTGCACCGGTGGCGCGGATGCGGTCGGCATCGAAGCTGGTCTGTTGGTCGCCCTCGATCACGGCCACCTGCAGGCCCGGCTCGCGCCGACGCAGGGCTTCGATGGTGGCGCACAGCAGCGTGGTCTTGCCCGAGCCCGGGCTGGAGACCAGGTTGAGTGCCGTCACGCCATGGGCCTCGAAGTGGGCGCGGTTGAGGCGGGCGATGCGGTTGTTCTCGCCCAGGATGTCGGTCTCCAGCTTGATGGCCCGGGCCTGGCTCATGCCGGGCACGGACACGCGTGCCGCGCCGGCGCCAAAGTGCAGGTCACCGGTCAGGGCGTTGACCTGCACCGGGGGCTCGGCCGCGGTTTCTGCCTGGGTGGGGGCCTGAGTGGGGGCGGGGCCATCGCTGTGGTGATGGCCGTGGCCCTGACTGTGACCGTGCATGTGACCATGCATGTGGCCATGCCCGTGGGCATGTTGGTGGGCAGGGTCCTGGCTTGGGGAGGCGGTGCTGGCGCAACCGCAGACGACGCACATGGGCTTCTCCTCGGGGTGGTTCGTGATGTCGGGGTGGGGGGCAGGGCGGGCTCGTGTGGCGGCGGGGCTCAGTCGTCTTCCACCTGCAGGTCCAGCACGCGCAATTCGGTGCCGCCTGTGGGCTGGAGCTGAAAGTGCCCGCAATGCGGGCAGGCCTGGCCACGCTGGGCCAGGGCCACGGTCAGGCCGCAAGGCAGGCACCAGGCCTGACCCGGGGGTTCTTCGATGACCACGTGCGCGCCTTGCAGCAGCGTGCCCGGGGCCAGGGCTTCCAGGGCGAAGCGCAGCGCGCGGGCCTCCACGCCGGCCAGTTGGCCGGCTTCCAGGCGCAGCTGGGTGACCCGTCGGAAGCCTTCCCGGCGGGCTGCGTCTTCGACCAGCTGGAGGATGCCTCCGGCGAGACTGGCTTCATGCATGCTGGGGGGCCTCCATCTCATAACTCACGCACGGATCGTACGCGCAGATCAGGGCCTGGACCTGGGCCTGCACCCGGTCTGACGCGCCATGGGCGGGCCAGGCTTCCAGCGCCTGGGCCACCGACCCCCGGGGGTGGAAGTTCCACTCGGTGGGCGCCAGCACCTGGCAGTCCAGCACACGGGCCTGCGTGTCGGCCCGGCTCAGGCGCACCCGGTGCACCAGCAGGCCCCGCGCCATCTCCACGGCGGCCAGCCCTTCGCCCGGGCCGATGGGCCATTGCGCGGTCTGCAACCAGCCGCGGCCGCAGCGCCCTGCCTCGTCGGGCAGTGCCAGGCGAATCAATTCGGCCAGCCGGGCGCCCAGGCGCAGCCAGGGCGTTGCCGGGGCCAGGGTTTGAGCAGGGTGTGTGTGGCGGCGGCTCCAGGGGCCGGTTTCGGCGCACTGGCCTTGCCAGTCGGGTTGACTGCTGAAGCGGTGCTCTGTCGCCAGCCGCCGGGCCAGCGCCTGGGCAGCGGCCTCGTCCGGCCAGGGCAGCAGCGGGCAGGCGGCCTGGGCCTGGTCGGTCCAGGCACGGGCCTGGCCCAGCAGGCGGGGCAGCCAGCCGTCGTGCGTGTCGCACCATTGCCTGAGATGGGTCTCGGGGCGCAGCTCCCAGGCGCTCAGCCAGCGCTCGGCGGGCTGGCCCAGCAGGTGATGGGCCAGCCACTGCGGCAGCTCGCCCAGGCCCGATCCTGGGCGCCTCAGCGCCGGGCAGCTGGCCAATGCGTTCGCGGCCTGCACCGCGTGGGCCGGTTCGCCTCCCAATTGGCGTGGCCAGTCCAGCAGGATGCGGCGCAGGTGTTCGCGCAGGGTTTCCTCATGGAGCGCGGCCAGGGCCTGGGCGTGGTCTTCCCCGGCCGGCTGGCCGCAGGCGGCCTGCACGGCCAGGCTGGCGCACAGGCGCTGGGCCTGCCCGCACAGGCTGAACAGCCGCCCCGCCAGCGCGGGCAACTGGTCAGCCGGCTGGCCGGGGGCCAGGCGCGCCAGCCAGTCCTGGCGGGTGCTGTGCAGGTTGTCCGGGCGCGCCCGGCCCGGCCGCAGGCGCAGGTGGCCGGCCAGGCCCGGGGGCGGCAGGTGCTCGCTCATGCGCTGGCCCCCCGGCCCAGAAAAAAGGCCCGGCGTGCCGGCATGGGGGCAGCCGCCTCCCCCTCGGTGGAGGCGGCGCGTGCGATGCCTGCGTTCCCTGTGTTCCCTGCGGTGGGCCTGGCGTCAGCCCCGGCCTGCGGTGCCGTGGCTTGGCGCAGCACCCGCAGCACCTCTTGGGCCGTGGCCTGTGCGGCGGCATGGTCGGCAAAGGCGAACATCGGTGAGAACAGCGAGCAGGCTTCGTAGGCGCCCAGGGTGTCGTCCCAGGCCGAGATGAACTCGAAGTCAGCGCCCCCGATCTGGCGGCTCTGTTTGCGCCCCGGATGCCGCGGCGCGTCCTGGCGCTGCAGGGGCAGCCAGACCAGGTTCATGAACCAAGGGGTGATCAGCACGCCCACGCCGGCTTCAGGCGCCGGGGCGGGGTTGCCGTGCTCCGAGGGCCGGCCGGGCTGGCCCGGCGTGACCGCGCCCCTGGGGGGGGCCGCTTGCGCGCCCAGGGGCTCAGGCCCGGCCGGTGCGCATTCAAAGCCCAGGGCCTGCACCCGCAGCAAGGGGTGCAGCACGGGGATGCCGGCCATGCGGTGGCGGGCAATCTCCTCGAACAGCCAGGCCAGGGCGCGGCTGCGCGCCTGCAGCAGCGCGGCAGCATCGGGCGGGTGGCGGATGTCGTGCACCATCAGGTCTCAGCGGGTCTCAGTGGGGGGCGTCGTCCAGCACCATGAACTGGTCGGCGTCGCCGTCGCAGTTCGGGCAGCGCCAGTGCGTGGGCAGCGCGGTGAAGGCCACGCCCGGCGGGATCTGCCAGACCGGGTCGCCCTGGGCCGGGTCGTAGACCCACCAGCAGATCTTGCACTCCAGCCGCGCCCCCGGCGCCAGGCGGGCGGCGTCTCCGAGGTAGCTGCCTTCGAAGCGGGCGGCGTTGCCGGTGCTCATGCCTGCACCACCCAGTGCAGCACCTCCTGCAGGCGCTCATGCGAGTCCTGCAGGTCTTCCGGGGCGGCCAGTGCCACTTCGGGCAGGGCGGTGATCTCCACCGTGTTGAGGATCACGGTGTCCGCCGAGTTGTAGTACACCACCCGCCAGCCGTTGGGCCGGCAGGTGTTGGTGATGCGGCAGTTGCCGTAGCCACGTGACAGGATCAGCACCCGCCCCGTGCCCAGGTGGTGGTCCAGAAAGCCGATGTCCTCCACCGTCATGGGCAAGAGCGTGAGGTTCACCACATGGGCGGGCTGACCGGCTTGCCAGTCCTGCATGTGGTCTTCGATCTCGGCCAGCACGGCGGGGGCGTTCTGCACATTCGGGGGCAGGGCGCCGGCCCATTCGGGCAGTGCCGGGCGCCAGTCCTGCTGTGCGGCCTCGCGCAAGGCCTCGGGGATGGGGCCCAGTTCGATCTGGTCATCCACCGGCACGCCATGGACCGAGCGGATCACCCGCCACACGCCCGCGAACACGGACTCCTGCACGTTGATCTCAGTGGGCTCGTCGCCCAGCGGGGTCACCCGGGCGCTGACCTCGCCTTCACCCAGCACCTGGTTCACCAGTTGCCGGTCGGCAGCGTCGAGTTGGTTCAGGCTGAGGCGCTGGTTGGCGCCGCCGTGGCGCACTTCGGCCAGGGCGCTCAGGGCCGCCTGCAGCACCCGGTGCGCGCCCACGCGATCGGCCACGTCCTCGGGTTCGGGCAGCGGTGGGGCGTGGAAGGTGCTCATGCCCTGGGGCATGGGCATGTAGTCCAGGGTGTCTTCTTCACTCTGGCTGCCGGGGCCCAGGCCCACGACGGGAATCGGAAAGTCTTTCATGCGGCAGCCCTTTCAATGGCAGTGGGAGGCAGCAGCGTCGCCCGAGACCACGGCAATGCCGACGCCGGGGGCGCGGCTGATCGGCCGCGCCAGGGTGGCGCCGACTTCGCGCACGAAATCCTCCCAGTCCAGCATCCCGCTCAGGGCGCCCACATAGCCGCCATCGCGCAGAAAGACCAGGGTGGGCCAGCGTTGCGAGCCGAAGCGGCGCGCCAGCCGTTCCTCGCTGGCACGGGGCACCACGCCGATCTGGAAGCGCCCGGCGTGGGCTTGCTGCAGTTCCGGCAACACCACCGCCACATCCAGGCCTTCGGGGAAGCGGGTGGTGTCCCCGGTGAACAGCAGCACGCGGTCGCCGCCGGCGGCGGCCCAGGTGTCCAGGTTGTGCTCGTCGACCCATTGGCCGTTGAACTGCGTGATCAGTCGCTCGACCAGGGCCGGGGTGTCGGCCGGCGTGACCGGGGCCTGCACGGGCAGGCGGACCAGGTTCACGGGCAAAGAGGGGGTGTCGGTGCTCAAACGGGTTCTCCGGTGGTGGGCAGGGCGGGGCGGCCCGAGAGGGCCAGCAGTTCGTCCCGGCTCAGGCTCGAGGGCAGGGCAAAGGCCGGTTCGGCGCAGGCCTCGCCGGCCAGCGCCGCCTGCATCAAGGCCAGGGTGTCGTGGATCTCGCGCGCCCGCTCGGGCGACAGGATCTCCTGCGCGCTGTCGATGAAGACCAGCAGCCAATCGCCCGGCTGGCAGGGGCCTATCAGGGCGGTGCGCACGCGGCGCAACTCGCCGGGGCCGGTGCACAGGGCGTGGCCTGGCTCCAGCCGAACGACCTGCATGGGGATGCCGATGCACATGGGATCAGGCTCCGGTCGGCATGAAGCGCTCGTCACCGACCCGGCAGGCCAGCGCCTCGGGCGGGCGTTCGGCTTCGTAGCGGTTGAGCGCCAGCTCGGCAAAGGTGATGGCTTCGTGATCGGGCAGCGGTGTGTCGCGCGGCCGGGGCTGGGCGCCCCACTGGCGCAGCCTGTCCAGGCCCAACGCCAGGGCGTCTTCCAGGGCCTGCTTGACCCGGGGCCGCAGGCTGCCGCCGTAGTCGTCCAGCTCTTCGGGCTGGCAGCCCAGCAGCACCACCTCCTGTGGAAACTGCTCGGTGAGTTTGGCCAGCATCAGCACCTCCTGGAAGCCGGTCTGGTGCAGGCTCATTTTCTTGGCCCCCATGAAGGCGGGCACCTCGTCGCCCTCGATCACCTTGAGGGTGCCGGGCGGCAGCCCGTAGTCGATGGCGTCGAAGATCAGCAGGCGCGAGGCGGCCTGCACGTGCTGGATCAGGTACAGGCCCTGGGTGCCGCCGTCGATCAGGCGCACCTGGTCGGCGAACTCGTAGCGCCGGTGCAGGGCCTCGACGCAGCGCACGCCGAAGCCCTCGTCGGCCCACAGCACGTTGCCGATGCCCAGCACGCAGAGGATTGGGGGGGCGTCGCTCACGGCCTCAGTCCTTGAAGGTGCGGTGGCCCGAGATCATGGTGCTGACCACGCTGGAGCGGCCCATGATGTCTTCGCGGATCGCGGCGTAGACGTGGATGATCACGAACACCACCAGCACCCAAAGGCCCAGGTGGTGCCAGGTGTGCACGTCCTGCGATTGCCCGAACAGGGGAATCACCCAGCCGAACAGCTTGTCGGCCCAGGAGCCGCGTTGCGCCCCTTCGGCATACAGCGCGAAGCCGGTCACGATCATGAACACCGTGGTGAGCAGAAACACGAAGACCATCGCGAAGCGGGCCAGCGGGTTGTGCCCCACGTACTTGCCCGGTCGGTCATTGAGAAAGCCATACCAGCGCAGCAGCACGCCGATCTCGCGCCAGTAGGCTTTCTGGAAGATGGGCACCCAGAACAGTTCCCGCGCATGGTGGTTGCCCACCAGGGCCCAGTACACCCGACCCAGCAGACCGATGGCCAGCACATAGCCGGCGCTGAAATGGGCGAAGCGGATGTAGCCCATGATGAAGTGCTCACTGGCCTCGCCGCTGACCGTGGGCAGTGGCGAACCGATGAGGTAGCCGGTGATGGCCAGCACCGTGATGGCCAGGGCGTTGACCCAGTGCCAGGCACGCACCGGGGCCTCGTAGACATAGACCGATTTGAGCGCACGGGCCTGGGCGACCTGCAGCGCGTCGGCTGGGCTTTCGCTGGCCGAGACGGGCGTCAGCGGAACCTCGTTGGCAGATGGGGATGACATGGTGGTACCCGTTCATCAAAGTGAGGGGAGAGGCCGCCTCAGAGGCGGCCGAGCAGCATCAGGCCGCCACTGCCGGCCAGCAGCGTGGCCAGGCCCTGGCGCACCCAGCTCGGCACCCGGGTCAGCGCCTGGCCGGTCAGCAGGCCCAGGCCATGCAGCAGGGCGGAGCTCAGCACAAAGCCCAAGGCGTAGCCCATCCACAGCCCGCCCGCGCCGGCTTCCGCGCCATGGGCCAGGCCGTGCAGCAGGCCGGCACCGGCCACGGCGGCCAGCCCGAGCCGCACGCCGGTGCGCTGGCCCCACAGCAGCAGCGCGCCCATCAGCACCACGCTGGCCGCGATGGCGACCTCCAGCCCGGGCAGGACCGGGTTCACCAGGGCCAGCATCGCGCCTGCCAGCAGGCTCAGCAGGAACACGGCCGGCCCCAGCAGGCGCTGCCCGGCAGGCAGGGCCACGGCGGACCAGACGCCCACCGCCAGCATGGCCAGCAGGTGGTCCAGGCCCAGGAAGGGGTGGGCCAGCCCCTGGGCCAGGTCTTGCACGCCATGGCCGGGGTGGGCCTGGGCGGCGCCGGCCGCCAGCAGGGCCAGGCCGGGAATGAGGGGGCGCATCAGTGTCTTCATTGCGTTGTCTCCGGAGGTCGTTGGTCGTCGTTGCCGGGCGGGGTGTTCAGCGCACCTTGACGCTGGTCAGTTCAGCGCCGTCCGGGCTCATCACGTGGGTGGAGCAGGCCAGGCAGGGGTCGAAGGAGTGCAGGGTGCGCAGGATCTCCACCGGCTGCTCCGGGTTGACCATGGGGGTGTTCAGCAGGCTGGCCTCGAAGGCGCCGATCTGCCCCTTGTTGTCGCGCGGGCTGCCGTTCCAGGTGGTGGGCACCACGCACTGGTAGTTCTCGATGCGGCCGTTCTTGATGCGGATCCAATGGCCCAGCGCCCCCCGTGGTGCCGCCACGGTGCCCACGCCCTTGGCCTCGGCGGGCCAGGTGGCAGGGTCCCATTTCTCGACGTTGGCCGTGCTGGTGTCACCCGCCTTGATGTTGGCCACCAGTTCCTTGAAATCGTCGTACATCATCTCGCCGCAGTACTGCGACTCGAGGGCGCGCGCCAGCGTGCGGCCGATGGTGGTGGGCAGCAACTGCTTGAGGCTGTACTGGGTTTCGGGCAGACCCAGGGCCTTGGGGATGCCGCTGTTGATCATGCTGGCCGAGAAGTCCACCTGCTCCTTCACGCGCTGGCAATGGGCGTGGCCCTTCTTGGCGTGGGCGTAGGCCAGGATGTAGCGCGACAGCGGGCCGACTTCGACGGCATGGCCGCGCCAGCGGGGCGACTTGATCCACGAGTACTTGGCGCTTTCGTCGATTTCCTGGATGTGGGTGCGCGTGCCCTTGGTCTTGTCGCCCAGGACGTAGTTGGGTTCGGTCACGCCGTCCCAGGGGTGCAGGCCCTTGGTCTCGTCGGCGTACTGGTACCAGCTGTGGGGCACGAACTCCTGCACCTGCTCGGGGTCGCGCGGGTCCACCTCGTGCAGTTCGTCCCAGTTGCCGTTGAGGATGGCGCCCCCGGGCAGCTGGCGGGTGCGGGCGTCGCCCATGACCTTTTCATAGGTGCCGTAGTCCATCACATTGGTGGCGGCCAGCCCGCCGCCGTGCAGCCAGCCGGCCTGCTTGTACAGCGTGCCGATGGCCAGCACGTCAGGGATGTAGACCTTGTTGTTGAAGTCGATCATCTCCTGGATGCGGGCCTCGACGAAGTTCAGGCGCTCCATGTTGATCGGGGCACCGGCCGCGCCGTCGTGGTCGAGGTTGATGGCGCAGGGCACGCCGCCGACCAGGTAGTTGGGGTGCGGGTTCTTGCCACCGAAGATGGTGTGGACCTTGACCCATTCCTTTTGCAGGTCCAGCGCTTCCAGGTAGTGGGTGACGGCCATCAGATTGGCCTCGGGCGGCAGCACATAGGCCTTGGAGCCCCAGTAGCCATTCATGAAGGGGCCGAGCTGGCCGCTTTCGACGAACTTCTTCAGGCGGTTCTGGATGTCGCGGAAGTAACCGGCCGAAGACAGCGGGTGCGACGGCGAGACCAGTTGCTGGAGCTCCGAGGTCTTCTTGGGGTCGGCCTTGAGGGCCGAGACCACGTCCACCCAGTCGAGCGCATGCAGGTGGTAGAAGTGCACGGCGTGGTCATGCACCTGCAGGGTCTTGGCCATGATCTCGCGGATCAGGTAGGCGTTCTTGGGGATGACGATGCCCAGCGCGTCTTCCACCGCACGCACCGAGGTCAGGGCGTGGCAGCCGGTGCACACGCCGCAGATGCGTTCCACGAAGGCCCACGCATCGCGTGGGTCGCGGCCCTTGAGGATCACCTCCAGGCCACGCCACATGGTGCCGGTGGACACGGCGTTGCGGATCACGTTGTTGCTGTCGACGTTGACTTCGCAGCGCATGTGGCCTTCGATGCGGGTCACCGGGTCGACCACGATGCGGCGGCCCGAGTTGTCCATCTTGAAGCCTTGAGTTTCGTAAGCACCCATGTCTTGTCTTCCTGTTCTGGCCTGGTGTCAGGCGGTTGGGCTGGTGTCTTGCTTCTGGGTGGCGCGCTTGATGGCCGAGACGGCCGCGTGGGCGGCCACGGCGGCCCCCACGGCGCCGGCGGCGGTGGCGCCGATGCGGTCCGCGTTGGCCTCGATGCCGAACTGCGGGATGTTGCTCAGGCGCTCATAGAACGAGCCCTTGTCCCAGAAGCCGTCTTCGCTGCAGCCGATGCAGCCGTGGCCGGCCTTGATCGGGAAGCTGGTGCCCCCGTTCCATTGCACGGTGGAGCAGGCGTTGTAGGTGGTGGGGCCCTTGCAACCCACCTTGTAGAGGCAATACCCCTTGCGGGCGGACTCGTCGTCGAAGTGCTCGACAAACTGGCCGGCATCGAAGTGGGGCCGGCGGTAGCACTTGTCGTGGATGCGCTGGCTGTAGAACATCTTCGGGCGGCCCTGGCGGTCCAGCTCGGGAATGCGGTCGAAGGTCAGCATGTAGGTGATCACCCCCGTCATCACCTCGGCGATGGGCGGGCAGCCCGGCACCTTGATGATGGGCTTGTCGAAGATCACCTTGTGCACCGGGGTGGCCTGGGTCGGGTTGGGCTTGGCCGCCTGCACGCAGCCCCAGGAGGCGCAGGAACCCCAGCTGATCACGGCCTTGGCATCCTTGGCCACGTGCTTGAGCTGTTCGATGAAGGGCTTGCCGCCGATGATGCAACTCATGCCATCCTGGTTCAGCGGCGGGTTGCCTTCCACGGCCAGGATGTAGTTGCCCTTGTATTTGGTCATGATCTCTTCGAGGATGGCCTCGGCCTGGTGGCCGGCGGCGGCCATCAGGGTGTCGTCGTAGTCCAGCGAGATCATCGACAGCACCACATCCTTGGCCAGCGGGTGGGCCGAGCGGATGAAGCTCTCGGAGCAGCAGGTGCATTCCAGGCCGTGCAGCCACAGCACGGGCGTGCGGGGCTTGGTCTCCATGGCATGGGCAATCTGGGGCACGAAGGCCGGGCCCAGGCCGAGCGAGGTGGCGGTGAGGGAGCAGTACTTCAGAAAGCTGCGGCGCGAGATGCCCTGGCGGCGCATGACCTCGTAAAAGGTTTCCATGGGGGAGAGTCTCCTAGGCTGTTTGGGGGGACCCGACCGGTTTTGCCGGTGGTCCTGCAGGCAAGCACCTGTGCAAAGAAGTGGCAGGTGTTGATACAGCGCAAATCACGCGCCAGACCCGTGGGTTTTACGGGATTTCCCTAGGATGCTTCTGCAAGTGTTTGATATTCAAAGAAAAATCAGCGCCTGAATTTTCTCTTTTGAAATCGGCTGGTGGCGAGGTGGATGGTTGTCTTCCGGGGATGAGGGCAAATCGGAAGGTGGTTGATCACTGGCAGTGGTGACTTTTCAGGGGCCATGAGGCACCCCGCCTCACCTTTGCGGGCCTGTGCTGTGCCCTGGAGCCGGGCCTGGCGGCTGGAGTCGGCACCCGGCGCGCCGCCCCCGGGCTGCCAACCCGGGCATGGGGTGCGATGGCGGCCTGCGCGTCGGTGTGTCGGTGTGGCTGGGCGCGCGATTCAGCGCCGCGCCACCCAGTACACCGCGCCCTGCGCGCCATAGCGCTCGTCGTGCGGCACGTTCGGCGCCAGTTCAAAGCGGTCGCCCGCCCGCAGGTGGCGGGTCTGGCCGTCCACCGTCAACCACATCTCGCCTTCGGTCACCAGGGCCCTGGCTTCAAAGGGGTGGGTGTGCAGGGGCACCACCTGCAGGGGTTCCCAGCGGCGCTCCAGCACCTCGACCGCGCCCTCGGCCAGGGCCTGGTCGCGAAAGTGTTCAAAGGTCTCGGGCATGCGGGCTCCTGGTCGGTGGGGTGGGTGAAATTATCGGGTGCCACAACCGTTCGTCTTATTGAATGACCCTATGTCCGAAATAGGGCGCAAATGCTTGACTTGGCGCAGCCCCACGCCGGGCTGTTGGCCGCGTCCTGCAGAAAAGCCGGCAAGCCGGCATACTCAGCAGCTTGCAAGAAGCGCGCACCCGTTGCCGGGTGAGCGGGCGGCCCTGGCGCCGGCCTTGCTGCTGCCTGGGCGGCCGGCTTCCTGTTTTCTGTGAACCCTCATGACCCCGAGCCGCACATGACCTACCCCAACACCCAACTCTTCATCCGTGGCCAATGGCTGGACGCCGCTGACGGCAAGACCCTGGCCGTCTTCAACCCGGCCACCGGCCAGGAAATCGGCCGTGTGGCGCACGCCAGCCGGGTCGATCTGGACCAGGCCCTGCTGGCCGCTCAGGACGGCTTTGCCCTCTGGCGTGACACCCCCGCCATCGAGCGCAACAAGGTCATGCGCCGCGCCGCCGCCCTGATGCGCGAGCGCGCCAGCGACATCGCCGTGCTGCTGACCCAGGAGCAGGGCAAGCCCCTGCCCGAGGCCAAGGTCGAGGCCCTGGCTGCGGCCGACATCATCGAATGGTTTGCCGATGAAGGCCTGCGCGTGTATGGCCGCATCGTGCCTTCGCGCGGCAACCTGGCCATCCGCCAGATGGTGCTGAAAGACCCGGTGGGCCCGGTGGCGGCCTTCACGCCCTGGAACTTCCCCATCAACCAGGTGGTGCGCAAGCTGGCGGCAGCATTGGCCACCGGTTGCTCGATGATCGTCAAGGCCGCCGAGGAAACCCCGGCCGCACCGGCCCAGCTGATCCGCGCCTTTGCCGACGCCGGCCTGCCCGCGGGCGTGCTGGGCCTGGTCTATGGCAACCCGGCCGAGATCTCCAGCTACCTGATCGCCCACCCGGTGATCCGCAAGATCACCTTCACCGGTTCTACCCCGGTGGGCAAGCAGCTGGCCGCGCTGGCCGGCCAGCACATGAAGCGCGTCACCATGGAGCTGGGCGGGCACGCCCCGGTGATCGTGGCCGAGGACGCCGACATCGCCCTGGCGGTCAAGTCGGCCGGTGCGGCCAAGTTCCGCAACGCGGGCCAGGTCTGCATCTCGCCCACCCGTTTCCTGGTGCATGAAAGCATCACCAACGACTTTGCCGCCGCCCTGGTGGCGCACGCCCAGTCGCTCAAGGTGGGCAACGGCCGTGACGAAGGCGTGCAGATGGGCCCGCTGGCCAACCCGCGCCGCGTGACCGCCATGGCCGAGTTCACCCAGGACGCCGTGCAGCAAGGCGCCACCGTGGCCTATGGCGGCGCCCGCATCGGCGAGGCCGGCAACTTCTGGCAGCCCACCATCCTGACCGACGTGCCGCTGAACGCCAAGGTGTTCAATGACGAGCCCTTCGGCCCCATGGCCGCCATCCGCAGCTTCAACACCCTGGAAGACGCCATCGCTGAAGCCAATCGCCTGCCCTTCGGCCTGGCGGGCTACGCCTTCACGCGCTCGCTCAAGAACGCCGACCTGCTGTCGCGCAAGGTGGAGGTGGGCATGCTGTGGGTCAACATGCCGGCCATGCCCTCGGCCGAAATGCCCTTCGGCGGCATCAAGGATTCGGGCTACGGCTCGGAAGGCGGCCCGGAGGCCATGGAGGCCTACCTCAACACCCGCTCGGTGGCGGTGATGAACGCCTGAGCACGCTGGATCGGGGCGGGGCCGAAAGCTGCCAGAATCACGGCGCTATGACCCGCCCCCACCCGGACTCCGACGACCTGACCCACGCCCCCCTGCCCGACACGCCGGGGCGGATCAGCCGCAAGATCTTCCACTGCGTGCCCGACGCCGGGCAACTGCCGGAATCGATCCAGCGCAACCTGCAGCAGCTGCAGGCGCAAAACCCGGGCTGGGAGCAGCACATCATGGACGACCGGCGCCAGGCCGAGTTCATCCAGGCCTGGGGTACGCCCCGGCTGCAGGCGGCCTACCAGCGCCTCAACCCGGCCTATGGCCCGGCGCGGGCCGACCTGTTCCGCTACTTCGCGCTGTATGTGATGGGCGGCGTGTACTTCGACCAGAAAAGCGGCCTGCAAGGCCCGCTCGATGCGCTGCTGCAGCCCGATGACACCTACCTGGTGGGCGATGGCGGTGACACCGTGCACCCCGAGCTGGCCCACACCGTGGGTGGCGAGTACATCCAGTGGTTTCTGGCCGCTGCACCGCGCCACCCCTTGCTGGGCGCCGTGCTGCACCAGGTGCTGCAGCGCATCGAGCAGTACTCGCCGCTGCGCGAGGGCGTGGGCAAGATGGGCGTGCTGCGTGTGACCGGCCCCATTGCCTACACCCAGGCCCTGGCCCCGGTCTTGGCGCTGCATCCGCACCGCTGCATCGTGGCGCAAGAGGTGGGCCTGCGCTACACCACGCTGGCGCGCGAGACCTCGCACATGCAGCTGTCTGGGCGCCGGCATTACAGCGAACTCACCGCCCCGGTGGTGCTGGCCGACCCGGCCTGGCCCCTGGGCCGTCGCCTGCGCCATGCCGGCGAGGCCCTGCTGGCCGCCGTGCCCGAGCGCCTGCGCATCCTCAACCGGCAGCGGGTGGCGCGGCGGCGGCAGGCCCAGGGCTGATCAAGAAGTCACAACTTGTCCAGCAGGCGCGCAATGGCTTCGGGCGAGGGCAACTGGCCGCGTAGATTTTTGGGCAAGGTCTTGGTGATTTCGTAGGTGGCCACGCCAATCGGCTTGCGCGCATCGCGCAAGGCGTATTCCACAACCGTGCGCCGTTTTTCTTTGCACAGGATGATGCCGATCGACGGGTTTTCGTCCTTATGCCGTATCTGGGCATCGAGTGCCGCCAGGTAAAACTGCATCTTGCCGACAAACTCTGGCTCAAACTCCCCGATCTTCAGTTCGATGGCGACCAGCGAGCGCAGGTGTCGATGAAAGAGCAGCAGGTCGATGAAGAACTCACGGCCGGCGACCTCCAGTCGAAACTGGCTTCCCATGAAGGCGAACATGCCGCCCATGGCCCGCAGAAAGTCTTCGATGCGGGCCATGAGGGCGCGCTCCAGCGCGCGCTCGTTGTGTTGTTCGCCCAAATCCAGGAAGTCGAACAGGTATTCATCCTTCATGGCGAGGCTGGCCTGGGCGTGCAATGACCGGGGCAGTGTCTTTTCCAAATGGGTCTGCCCGAGCAGCGATTTTTCATAGCTCTGGTTATCGATGTGGTGGGCCAGCACGTTCTTTGACCAGCCCCACTTGCGCGTCATGCGCAGGTAGAACTCGCGTTGTTGCGCGTCTTTGCAACGTGACAGGATCAGCAGGTTGTGTGCCCAGCCTATTTCTCCAACCAGCGGTTGGAGTTTTGGACTTGTGCTGTATTCCTGATACAGCTGGCGCATGTACCAGAGGTTTTGGATGGAGAAGCCACCCACGCCGGGGAAGGCCGCCTGCAGGTCGGTCGACAGCTGGGCCACCACGGCCTTGCCCCACCCTGCAACCTGTTGCCGCGCCACAATCGAACGCCCGATGTCCCAGTACAGGCCGACCAACTCGGTGTTGACTGCGCGCAAGGCCGCGTGTTGTGCCGACTGGATGCGTGTCTTCACCTCGGCCAGCAAGGCCCCGTAGTCGTGCTCGATGTGGCCTGGGGTCCCCGCTGAGAGGGCTGTCTTGCGACGCGTCTTTTGAGTGCTTGCCATCGCCATCCTTCCCATCGGGCCACAGGCCTTCGTTTGAGTTTTGACAAACGAGTGTAGGAGGGCGCTTGTTCAGATGGCGCGCTTTGGGCGGACGCAGGGGCACAGTCATCCGCCCCCGATGCCTGGTGATCATCTGGCCTTCCAAATGGCGTTACCAAAGCTGGCCCAGGAGGTCGGTTCAATGTGGGCCTGCGCCCTTCAGCCGGCCAGTGCCTCCAGGGCATCCTCGGAGAGCTCGGCTTCCTGGGACGATCGTCCGGCGGCCAGCCCCGGCGGCTCGATCCCGTCGATCAGCCAGTCGAACAGGCGGGGTGCATTCACGGCCTGGATCAGCAGGCGGCCCTGGTTGGCCTTGATGACCTCGGTGGTCAGCATGGATTCGGACAGCAGTGCCAGAGGGCTGGGTTCGATGTCGGCGGGGTCGAACTGGGTCACGGCGTGCAGGTCGTCCACCAGCAGGCCCAGGGCCTGGTCGCGGTGGCGCAGCACCATCACCTGGCTGGTGGGCGTGGTGCGCGAGCGCCGGCCATGCATCAGCTCGCCCAGGTCGAACACCCAGATGAAGCTGGCCTTGCCCTGCGGTGCCTGGTCGGCGCGCAGGCCCAGGATGCCGATCTGGGCGGTGCGCAAGCCCATCGAGGTGGTGCGCACCTCGGCAAAGGACACGGCCTCCTGCACGCATTCGGCGGGCAGGGCCATCAGGTTGCCATCGCTGAAGAAGGTGGCGAACTCCAGCCCACCGGTCTGGGCTGGATCGTGCTCGATGAAGTACGTCCGGGTGCTGGCCTGCATCTGTGAGGAGCGCACCTCGCCGAAGTGGCGGTACACCACGGCGATCACGTCTTCGCGGTAGCCGTCGCTGGTCTTGAACTCACGGTAGCCGCTCGACACCGAGCAGGCCTCGATCGCGTACTGGCCCTGGTGGGTGGTGATGCGCGACAGGTGCTGGCCATGGCCCAGTGCCAGTGCGGCGGCCGTCAGGTCGAGCTGTGATCCGATGGGGTGTTCGGCGCTGGTGCTGGCCAGCACCCGGCCCTGGCGGTCTACGAACAGGGCTTGCATCTGCTCGCGCCCACCCAGGCCGCTGCGCAGCATGTTCACCAGCTCGGGCCCCGAATCGAACACGATGCCGATGCCGCCCACCACCTGGTCTTCGTGCTCGGGGTGGCGGATGGCCGCGTGGTAGATGTAGGTGGGCTCACCTTCGTAAAGAGGCGAAGCCTCGAAGGGGCTCACGTGGTAGTGCTGGGGGCTGCCCAGGGTCAGCACCTTGGACAAGGCCTCGGGCGAGATGGATTGCCCCGCCAGTTCGGCGCCGCCTTCACCGGTGGCCGCGATGATGCGCCCCTGGCGGTCGTACACCACCAACCGGGTGTACACGGTGTAGAGCTGGTTGATGTAGCCCAGGATGGCGGCGATGCGCTCGGGCGTGTCGGCCTCGGGCTGGGCCAGCCCCTGGCGCAGTTCGGGCGTCAGGGCCCACCAGCGGCAGTCGTCCGAGCGTTCGTAGAGGTTGCGGTCCAGCAGGTCGACCAGCAGGTGGGCGGTGAACTCGGCGTCCTGCAGCGACGAGGCCAGCACGGTCTGGTACAGGTCGTGGATGGATTGTTCGAACAACTCGTTGCTGCGGTTACCGGTCTCGCTGATCTGATCGAGCACGGTCTTGAGCTTGAGCAGGTCGCCGGTCTGCCCGGCCGTCATCACCTGACCGTTCCAGACGATGCGCTGGATGTGGCGCGCGGCCATCATGATGTCGTGCAGCGGTGGGCAGAAGGTGTCGGCGTGCGACAGCAAGCCGTTGAGCAAGGCGGGGTCCAGGCTGTTCATGAGGTCGCGCTCGCTGTGGCCGAACGCCACGTCCAGGGGGATCATCACCTGGCCCAGCCAGCCTGCCGGGCCCGGGTAGCCCTGGTAGCCCTCGGCGCTGAAGGTGCGCACCAGGTACTCGCGCCCACCGAACAGGCGCAACTGGGGCGCGTGTTCCAGGTTCACCGGCACCTGGGCGCCCACCGGCATCCACAGCGGGTCGGCACTGGCAATCACTTCGTGCGAAGCGTCGAGCAACAGCAGGTTGCTGCGCCGCGCCGGGTCGCCATGCGAGGCGAAGATGCCCTGCATCTCGTGCTCGAAATGAAAGCACAGGCACAGCACGCCCACGACCGCGCCGGTGTCGGGGTGGTGCATGCGGCGCGAGTAGATCAGGGCCTTGCGCTTGCCCGGGCGCAGGTCGCTGGCGCGGAAGGTCTCGATGAAGCCGTCGCTGTCCAGGGTCTGCTGGATCAGGGGGTCGCTGCTGTGCTCCAGGGGCGTGGCCGGGTCGATCTGCACCAGCACATTGCCGGCCGTGTCCAACAGGATGATCTCGTCGTACACCGTGTACTTGCTGCGGTACTCGCACAGCCGGTGGTAGATGCGGCCGCGTTCGTCGTGCTGGCCCGCCACGAAACTGCACAGCTCCCGGTCGGTGGCCAGAAAGCCCACATCGGCCGTGCGCTCGTACAGGTTGCGCACCACGATGTCGATCACATACTGGGCCTTGGTGCCGATCTCGGTCAGCACGTTGCTGACCTTCTCCTGCACCAGGCTGCGCACCAGTTCCTTCTCGAGCTTGGCAAAACTGCTGCGCGTGGCCGCCATGGTGGGCAGGATGGCGCGGGCCTCTTGCGGGCAGTTCATCTTGGCCGAGGCTTCGATGATGCGCCACATCAGATTCAGCTCCTGCAACGAGCGCTCGCAGCGCCCCACGTCGCGCATGTGGGGCATGAAGACTTCGGTCTGGGCGGGTGTCAGTGGGCTGGCTGGCATGATGATCCTTCTCGAGCATCAGTCGCTCTTCTGAAGGGGATGCAAAACTTATGCCCGTCGCGCCCGGTTGTGTGGCAATTTTCGTGATGAAAGTCAATCCGTATTTGTCATATTTGTGCGAATTTTGGCGGCGACTGGTGGGGTTGTGCCGTCATGGTGCTTGCCTCTCCTTTTTGGTGCGTCAGGCCCTTGTTTGGTGCATTGCGCGAGGCGGCCAATCTCAGGCCGCCGTGGCAGCCTGCGTCGTGGTGTGCGCCCCGCCCAGGAACAGCCGCTCCATGTGCGGGTCGCTCAAGATCTCGGCGGCCGGCCGGTGCAGCACCAGGCGGCCCGACTCGAGGGCGATCGCATCGTCCGAGTAGGCGAGGGCGCTTTTCACGTTCTGCTCGACCATCAGCACGGTGGTGCCCTGGTCGGCCAGGCGGCGCAGCAGCTTGAACACGTCCAGCACCACCATGGGCGACAGGCCGATCGAGGGCTCGTCGATCAGGATCACCTTGGGGCGCAGCAGCAGGGCGCGGCCGATCTCCAATTGCTTTTGTTCCCCGCCCGACAGCGAGGCCGCACGCGAGTGCAGGCGCTCCTTCACGCGGGGGAAGAACTCCAGCACCTCGGGGATGCGCTCGTGGGTGGTCTTCATGCCCAGGGTGATGCCCCCCAGCTCCAGGTTCTCGTACACGCTGAGCTGGCCGAACAGGTTGCGCCCCTGCGGCACAAAGGCGATGCCGCGCGCCAGCAGCTCCTTCTGGCTGGCGCCGCCGATGCTGTCGCCATTCAGCAGGATCTGGCCCTGGCGGGGCTTGAGCAGGCCGAACAGGGTTTTCAGCACGGTGGATTTGCCGGCTCCATTGGGGCCGATCAGCAGCGTGATGGCGCCGCGCCGGGCCTGGAAGGACAGCTGGTTGAGGATCATGAAATCCTTGTAGCCGGCGGTCACCTTGTCGAAGGTGATGCAGGCCTCTGCGTTGGGCATGGTGGCCATGTTCAGCTCCCCAGGTAGGCGTCAAGCACCTGTTTGTTGGCTCGGATCTCGGCCGGTGTGCCAATGGCCATCACCTGGCCTTCCACCATCACCATGATGCGGTGGCACAGGTCCATCACGAAATCCATGTTGTGTTCGATCACCACGAAGCTGCCGCGGCGGCTCTGGTTGAGTTGCTTGAGCAGGGTGCTGATGCCGCCCACCAGCGAGGGGTTGACCCCGGCACAGGGCTCGTCCAGCAGCACCAGATCGGGCTCGCTCATGAAGGCCATGGCGATGTCGACCAGCTTCTGCTGACCGTAGCTCAGTTCGCCGGCCTTTTTGTGCGCCACGTGGCGGATGTGGAACTGGTCGATCAGCGCGTCGGCACGCGCCCCCAGGCCGGAGTCGCCGGGCGCGAACATGCGGCCGAGCAGGCTGCCCCGGTGCTCCTGGGCCGCCACGATGAGGTTGTCGCGCACGCTCATCTTGCCGAACACCTGCAGGGTCTGGAAGGTGTGGCCCACGCCGCGCCGGTTCAGCGCCAGCGGGCCCAGGCGCGACACGTCCTGGCCGTGCAGCAGGATCTGCCCCTCGTCGGGCGTGATCTGGCCCAGCATGCTGTTGAACAGCGTGGTCTTGCCCGAGCCATTGGGCCCGATGACGCCAAAGATCTCGCCGGGGCGCACGTCGAACGACACGCCGCCCACGGCCTGGATCGCACCATAGGCCTTCTTCAGGCCTCTCACTTGCAGCAAGGGCTGGTTCATGGGGTTCATGCCTGGCCTCCATTCGAGGGGGTGGGGGTGGCGGCGCGTGCCGCACGGGCGGCCGATTCTTCACGCGACTGGCGCCGTGCGCGCAGGCGCTCGGGCACGCTCAGCAGGCCATCGGGCAACCAGATCATCAACAGCACCACGGCCGCGCCGAACACGAACAGGTACCAGGCCTGGGCAAAGCGCAGCCACTCGGGCAGGATCACGCCCACCGCCGATCCCAGCAGGGGGCCGAAGAAGTAGCCCGGGCCGCCGACCACCACCATCAGGTACATCATGATGGACGACCCCACGGTGAAGGTGGCCGGGTCAATGAACTGCACCTGCGAGGCATACAGCCCCCCGGCGATGCCGGCGTACACCGCACCGATGGCAAAGCTCATCAGCGTGTAGCTGCGGATGTCCACCCCCAGGCTCTCGGCCCGGATCGGGTTGTCGCGCAGGGCGGTGAAGGCCTTGCCCCACGGCGAGCGCAGCAGGCCCCACAACAAGGCCCCCAGCACCACGGCAAAGGCCAATACCAGGTAGTAGTAGGCCAGGTTGCCGTCCAGGCTGAAGCCGAACAGGCCGGGGCGGGCGATGTTGTTGATGCCGAAGGTGCCCCCGGTCAGCCACTCTTCGTTGCGCATCACCAGCCAGAGGGCGGTGTTGAAGCCCAGCGTGGCAAAGGCCAGGTAGATGGTCTGCACGCGCAGGGCCGGAAAGCCCAGCAGCAGGCCCACCCCAAAGCACAGCAGGGCGGCCGCAGGCAGGCCGATCCAGAAGCTGATGCCGGCCTTGAGCAGGATCGCCACCGTGTAGGCCCCGATGCCGAAGAAGGCCGCGTGGCCCAGCGACTTCTGCCCCGCATACCCCACCGTGAGGTTCAGCCCCATGGTGGCAATGATGAACACCAGCCAGGTGGTGAACAGGTGGATGCCATAGTTCTTCAGAAACCCGGGCACCACCAGCATGGCGGCCAGGGCCGCGATGCCGAAGATCACATGCGCCTTCTTCATACCTTGCGCTCCTCTTTGCGGCCCAGCAGGCCCTGGGGCTTGAACAGGATCACCACCATGAAGATCACCAGGGCCACCGCGTCCTTGTAGGCCGGCGAGATGTAGGCCGCAGCCAGGTTCTCGCACACCCCCACGATCAGCCCGCCCAGCAGGGCGCCGCGGCTGTTGTTGAAGCCGCCGATGATGGCGGCGAAGAAGGCCTTGTTGCCCAGGCCCTCACCCATGTCGAACTTGGCCAGGTAGGTGGGCGTCACCAGCAGCGCGGCCGCAGCGGCCAGCACGGCGTTGATGGCAAAGGTGTAGAAGATCATGCGCGGCACGTTGATGCCCAGCACGGCCGCGCTTTCGGTGTTCTGGGCCACGGCCTGCATGGCGCGCCCCGTCACGGTCTTGGCCAGGAAGGCCTGCGTCACCAGCACCAGGGCAATGGCGAAAACAAAGGTGCCGATGTCGCTGCCCGACAGCGTCACGCCCAGCACGTCGAACACCACGTCGGGGAACACCTGCGGGAAGGGCTGCGGTTCGGCCGAGTAGCCGGCCCGCACGCCGTTGCGCATCGCGATCGACAGCCCGATCGTGGCCACCACGATGGGCATCATCCCGTACTTGAAAAGGGGGTCGACCAGGCCGCGCTTGAACAGCCAGCCCAGCACCAGGCACGACAGCACGATGGCGATCGCAAAGGCCAGGGATAGCGACAGGCCGGCGTGCAGCATGGCCACCATCATGAAGGCGGGCAGCATCACGAACTCGCCCTGGGCGAAGTTGATGGTGCCGGAGGCCTGCCACAGCAGCGTGAAGCCCAGGGCCACCAGCGCATAGATGCTGCCGGTGGACAGGCCACTCAGAAAGAGTTGGAGAAAGTCGGTCATCGGGGATCCAGACAAGACAAGAGCACCGGCCAGGGCGCAGGGCCTGGCCGGCCCGGCAATCACTTCTGGCGCAGCGGCGGCAGGGTTTGAACCACTTCGGCCTTGCCGTTCTTCACCTCGACCAGGAAGCTCTCGCGGTCCAGCTCGCCCTTGTCGTCAAAGCACACGTCCATCAGGATGTTGGGCTGCTGTTTGGTGCTGAAGCAGCCGCCGCGCAGGGCGGCCGCCACGGCCTTGCGGTCGAGCTTGCCCACCTTCTCGATGGCGGCCTTCAGGATGTAGACCCCGGTGTAGCCCTTGATGCCGTTGTGATCGGATTCTGACTTGTACTCGGCCTTGTACTTGGCGCCGAAGGCCTTCAGTTGCGGCGCATCGATGGTCAGGCCCACGTGGGCCACTGCGCCGTTGGCCGCGTCGCCAGCCAGCTCGATCACCTTCTGGCCGGTCAGCGTGGTCTCGCCGATCATGGGCTTCTTCCAGCCCTGCTTGCGCAGCTCGCGCAAGGCGCGGGCCGACTCCTCTTCGTTGGTGTAGATCAGCACGGCATCGGCATCGCTTTGCTTGGCCTTGAGCACCGCGGCCGAGAAGTCGACCTGGCCGGCGTCGGTGGAGATGTCGGCCACCAGCTTGGTGGGCGTGCCCTCCAGCAGCTTGATCAGGCTGTCGCGCCCGCCCTTGCCGAAGTCGTTGTTCACATAGATCAGGGCCAGCTTCTGCGACTTGGTGTTGACATAGCGCACCAGCTTCGGAAACGACACGCTCTGGCCGAACGAGGTGCGGAACACATAGGGGTTGCCCTGGGCCGTGATGGCCGCGGCCTCGCCTCCGGTGAAGTTGGGTACCTCGCCGCGCTTGCTCTCGGCCATCGACACCATGATCGAGCCCGAATACACCGGGCCGAAGATGGCGAACACCTCGTTGTCGACCGCCTTCTGGGTCAGGCCCTTGGCCACGCCGGGGTTGCTCTGGGTGTCTTCGGTGGTGTAGCTGATCTTCTTGCCCAGGATGCCGCCGCTGGCGTTGATCTCCTTGATGGCCAGTTCCACGCCGTTCTTGAACAGCGTGCCCGCGGTGGTGCCGGGGCCCGACAGCTCGACCAGGTTGGCCAGCTTGACGCTGTCCTGGGCCTGGGCCAGGGCGGCGGTGCTCAGCAGCGCGCCGAGCAGGGTGGCTTTCTGGACGATGCGGTAGGGGGTCATGTTTGCGCTCATGTCTGTCTCCGATGGTGTGGTTCTGAAGGCGTGTCGATGGCCGGTGCGTGCCCGCAGGCCAAGGACGTGGGCGCAAGCCTAGAAGGGCTCGCCGGACGGCGGAAGCAGGGGATTCCTTGAGTTGCGCGATAAACGCGCGGTTTGGGCGCAAGAGGGCCGTTTCACGGGTATCTACGGGCCATGCCGGGTGGGCGGGGCTGGCGTCATGGATGCGTGGCGGCGGTGTCTGGCGCTGGTGGTGGGTGGGGGGCGTGGGGCGCGTTGGGCCGGTTCGGCTCGGTGGGCAAGCCCTTCAGTTGGGGCATGGATCACGGTCTTGGCGAGAAGGTTTGTTGCACTGCACAAGCAAAAAATCGGTTCTTTTGGGTATGAAATTTCGCATTGTGAGATGTCGTTGCAAAAAATTGCCCAGAGGTCAGACCCTAGCAAGCAAAATCGGGGAGCATTCTTCAGTGACCACTGGCCAAGTCTTTGACGGGGCCGGTGGCGTTTGTCCAGCACCACTTCTTGAGATCTGCAATGAGTACCCAGCAACCCACCATCATCTACACCCTGACCGACGAAGCTCCGCTGCTGGCGACCAGTGCCTTCCTGCCGATCATCCGCACCTTCACGGCCCCGGCAGGCGTGGACGTCGTCACCAGCGACATCTCGGTGGCCAATCGCATCCTGGGTGAGTTCCCTGAATTCCTGTCTGAAGACCAGCGTGTGACCAACACCCTGGCCGAGCTGGGCAAGAAGACCCTGCAGGCCGACGCCAACATCATCAAGCTGCCCAACATCAGCGCGTCGCAGAACCAGCTGGTGACCGCCATCCGCGAACTGCAGTCCAAGGGCTACAAGCTGCCCGACTTCCCGGAAAACCCGCAGACTGAAGAAGAAAAGGCCATCCGCCTGCGCTACAACAAGTGCCTGGGTTCGGCCGTGAACCCGGTGCTGCGTGAAGGCAACTCGGACCGCCGTGCCCCCAAGGCTGTCAAGGAATACGCCCGCAAGAACCCGCACAGCATGGCCGAATGGAGCCAGGCCTCGCGCAGCCACGTGTCGCACATGCACGCTGGCGACTTCTACCACGGCGAAAAGTCCATCACCCTGGACCGCGCCCGTGACGTGAAGATGGAACTGCTGACCAAGAGCGGCAAGACCGTCATCCTCAAGCCCAAGGTCTCGCTGCTGGATCGCGAAGTGATCGACAGCATGTTCATGAGCAAGAAGGCGCTGGTCGAGTTCTACGAGAAGGAAATCGAAGACGCCCACAAGACCGGCGTGATGTTCTCGCTGCACGTCAAGGCCACCATGATGAAGGTCTCGCACCCCATCGTGTTCGGCCACTGCGTGAAGATCTTCTACAAGGACGCGTTCGAGAAGCACGCCAAGTTGTTCGAAGAACTGGGCGTGAACGTGAACAACGGCATGGCCAACCTGTACGACAAGATTGCCACCCTGCCGCAATCCAAGCAGGACGAGATCAAGCGCGACCTGCACGCCTGCCACGAGCACCGGCCAGAACTGGCCATGGTCGACTCGGCCAAGGGCATCACCAACTTCCACTCGCCCAACGACGTGATCGTGGACGCCTCCATGCCCGCCATGATCCGCAACGGCGGCAAGATGTGGGGCGCCGATGGCCGTCTGAAGGACGTCAAGGCCGTGATGCCTGAGTCGACCTTTGCCCGCATCTACCAGGAGATCATCAACTTCTGCAAGTGGCACGGCGCCTTCGACCCCAAGACCATGGGCACGGTGCCCAACGTCGGTCTGATGGCCCAGCAGGCCGAAGAATACGGCTCGCACGACAAGACCTTCGAAATCCCCGAAGACGGCGTGGCCAACATCACCGACCTGGCCACCGGCGAAGTGCTGCTGAGCCAGAACGTGGAAGCCGGCGACATCTGGCGCATGTGCCAGGTCAAGGATGCCGCCATCCGCGACTGGGTCAAGCTGGCCGTCACCCGTGCCCGCAACTCGGGCATGCCCGTGGTGTTCTGGCTGGACTCGTACCGTCCGCACGAGGCGCAACTGATCACCAAGGTCAAGATGTACCTGCATGAGCACGACACCACCGGCCTGGACATCCAGATCATGAGCCAGGTGCGCGCCATGCGTTACACCCTGGAGCGCGTGATCCGCGGCCTGGACACCATCAGCGCCACCGGCAACATCCTGCGCGACTACCTGACCGACCTGTTCCCCATCATGGAACTGGGCACCTCGGCCAAGATGCTGTCGGTCGTGCCCTTGATGGCCGGCGGCGGCATGTACGAAACCGGTGCCGGCGGCTCGGCCCCGAAGCACGTGCAGCAACTGGTGGAAGAAAACCACCTGCGCTGGGATTCGCTGGGCGAGTTCCTGGCCCTGGCCGTGAGTCTGGAAGACCTGGGCATCAAGACTGGCAACAACCAGGCCAAGATCCTGGCCAAGACGCTGGATGCTGCCACCGGCAAGCTGCTGGACAACAACAAGAACCCGTCGCCCAAGACTGGTCAGCTGGACAACCGTGGCAGCCAGTTCTACCTGGCCCTGTACTGGGCCCAGGAGCTGGCCGCTCAGACCGAAGACGCGGCCCTGGCGGCCAAGTTCGTGCCCCTGGCCAAGGCCCTGGCCGACAACGAGCAGACCATCGTCGCCGAACTCGCTGCGGTGCAAGGCAAGCCGGTCGACATCGGTGGCTACTACAAGCCTGACTTCGCCAAGCTCGACGCCGTGATGCGCCCCAGCGCCACGCTGAACGCAGCCCTGGGCACCGTCAAGGCCTGACGCGAGCCCCACGCGGGTAGCCCCCAAGTCAAAACCCACCGGATGCGGCCTTGGCTGCGCCCGGTGGGTTTTTTCATGTGGGGTTCAAGGCCTGGATGGCCTCAGGGCCCCGGTGTGTGGCCTTGAGGCTCGCCAAGTCTCAGAAGCTTTCCCAGTCATCCTGGCCCTGGCTGGCGCTGGCCGGTGCAGGGGCGGGCGATGAAGGCTTTTTGGCGGCTGTCAACGCGGGGCGGGGCGTGGTGGCGGGCCTGCTCGTTGCCAGCCGGGCTGCCTGGGGCCGCTGAGGCTGGCTGCGCAGGGAGCTGGCCGCTGGGCTGGACACCGCGGCGTGAGCCGTGTTCAGCTTGAAGATGGCCACGGTCTGGACCAGTTGGGCGGCCTGGTTTTCCAGGCTTTGGGCCGCGGCAGCGCTTTCTTCCACCAGGGCAGCGTTTTGCTGGGTGGTCTGGTCGAGCTGGTTCACGGCCTGGCTGATCTGGCCCATGCCCGAGCTCTGCTCGGCGCTGGCCGAGCTGATCTCGCCCACGATGTCGCTCACGCGCTGGATCGCCTGCACCACCTCGGTCATGGTGTTGCCGGCCTGTTCCACCAGGTGGGCGCCTTGGGCCACCTGATCGGAACTGTTGCCGATCAGGGTCTTGATCTCTCTGGCCGCACTGGCGCTGCGCTGGGCCAGCGTGCGCACCTCGCCAGCCACCACGGCAAAGCCACGACCTTGCTCCCCGGCACGGGCGGCCTCGATGGCGGCGTTCAAGGCCAGAATGTTGGTCTGGAAGGCAATGCCGTCGATCACGCCGATGATGTCGGAGATCTTGCGCGAGCTGTCGTGGATGCCGTTCATGGTGTCCACCACCTGCGACACCACCTGACCGCCGCGGCTGGCCACGCTGGAGGCATTGGCTGCGAGCTGGTTGGCCAGCTGCGCGTTGTCAGCGTTGTTCCGCACGGTGGCACCGAACTGGTCCATGGTGGCGGCCGTCTGCTGCAGTGCGCTGGCCTGTTCTTCGGTGCGCTGGCTCAGGTCGGTGTTGCCGGTGGCGATCTCGGTCACGCCGCCTGCGATCGACTCGGAGGCGGAGCGTACCTGTTGCACGATGTTCACCAGGCTGGCCTGCATGGCGCCCAGCGAGGCCAGCACGCTGCCCGCCGGTGCTTGGCTCAGCTTGGCCAGCGGGGTGGCCAGATCGCCGTCGGCCACGCGCTGGGCCGCTTCGCCCAGTTCGGCCGGCTCGGCCCCCAGGGCCTGGGTCAGCCGGCGGGTGATCAGCCAGCCCGCGAGTGCGGCCCCGAGCAGGGCGGCCAGACTGGCTGTGATCATCAAGGTGCGTTGCTGTGCGTAATGGGCCTCAGATTCAGCCACCATGGCCTGGGCTCGCTTTTCGGTGATCTGGGCGTACTCCTCGGTCTTGGCCAGCAGGCGGGCCAGCAGAGGGCGGCACTCGGTGTTCATCTTGGCCACCGCCGCGTCATGTTGCCCCTTCAGGGCCAGATCGATGATGCCGAGTGCCACCGGGCCATAGGCCTGCTCGATCTGTTCGATGTCGGCCACCAGTTGGCGCGCCTGGGCCGGCACATCGGCGGCCTTGACCAGTTCTTTCAGACGCGCCAGGTGTTCACCCACGGCTTTGTGGGCTGAAAGGGCCAGGGCCTTTTCAGCCTCCAGATCGGCGCTCTGGGTCACCAGCACCAGGTTGCGTGCCGCGATGGCGCGCCCGGCCACGGCCTTGTGAACCTCTTCGGCCAGCTTGGCCCGCCGGTTGACGCCGTTCACATAGGTCTCGAACTCGGCGTTGGACGCCCCCAGGGCCTGGATGGCCAGCCCTGCGATCAGCAGCACCAGGGCGATCAAGCCCCCGAAGGCCAGAGTCAGCTGGCCACGAACCGACAAATGTGAAAGATTCATCAACACCTCTGGAATGGGTTCTCAAATCGCTTTTCATGGTGCCGGTCGCAAATGGAGCGCTCCGGCAATGATGCCCTTGAGGTGTGACAGCAATCAGAAACTGAAAGCCTCTGTCGTTGAGTCGGTCATGGTGATCTTCGCCGCTGACCCTCAATGGGCTTTTCAACGCCCATGATAGACGGCAATTGTTAAAAAATGATTTTTTGTGACGATCTGCTGACGTTCGAGTTGCATTTGTTCCAAAAATAGACAGCCACCGAAGCAACCCTCCGGAGACGCCGACGGCGGCAGCTCAAACCCGAACCAGGGGTGCCCTGAACTGGTAGCCCTTGCGGCTTTGGCTGTGCAGCGGCACGTGCAGCGGCGTGGCCTGCTCGATGCGGCGGCGCAGGCGGTAGATGGTGGCGTTGAGGCCGTTGTCGGGGCCTTCGGTCAGCGGGCGCCCCAGGCGCTCGTTGAGCGTGTTCTTGCTGACCACGGCACCCTGGGCCTCCAGCAGGCACTCCATGACGGCCATGTCGGTGCCGCTCAGACCGATGCGGGTTCCATCGGGGGCCAGCAATTCAGCCTGCAAGGTGTCCAGTTTCCAGCTCAGGCCCGGGTTCTGGACCGGGTTGGGGCTGCTGCGGCGTTGCACGGCCTTGATGGCCATGGTCACCTGTTCGAAGCGCACCGGCTTGCTCAGGTGCATGTCGGCGCCGGCCTCCATCACCCGCTCGAACACGTCGGTGTCACGCCGCCCCGTGACCACGATGATGCCGGCCGTGGTGCGCTTGCGCAGGATGCGGATCAACTCCACCCCGTCCACCCCGGGCAGGGTCAGGTCGAGCAGGTAAAAGCCATAGTCATAGGGCGTGCGGTCTGCCAGCAGGTCGTTGCTGTCGCCGTAGCGGCGCACGTCCACGCCCTGCTCGTTGAGGTATTGGGCCAGGTATTCGGCGTACTCCAGATCGTCTTCCACCAGGGCCAGCGTGGTCGGCAGGGTGGCAGCCGGCGCCTGGCCGGAGGAGGCCTGTGTGGCGTGGGATGCGGGAACTTGGGCGTCCGTGATGTCGGTGATTTCGCTGAGCATGTTCATTCGTCTTCCTGAGGGGGCAAGATCATGCGGACCGTCGAGCCGGCAGCCGATTGCTGCAGCAGGCTGGTCTGTCCGCCGTGCATTTCAAGGATGCGGTGGACCAGGTACAACCCCAGGCCTCGTCCCCCGTGGCTGTGGCGGCCCTGGGCGCCGCGTTCAAACAGGTGAGCCAACACCTGCGGATCAAATCCGGTGCCCTGATCGATCACATCGATCAGCAGTGCAAGAGGGTCGTCGGAGTCTGCCAGCCGCACCACGATGGGTGTGTCGGGCGGACTGTGCCGCACCGCGTTGAGCAGCAGATTCCTCAGGGCGAGCCGCATCAGGCCCAGGTCCATCGAGGCGGTCCGGGTGGCGGTTTGCCGGTCCACCCGGACCCGGAGCTGATCGGCCTCGCCGAGGTCCTGGATGCAGACATGGACAAAGGTGTCGATGTCCATGTCGATGCGGTTGATCTTTCCAGGGCCCGCCAGCAGCGAGGCCGCTGCCAAGGTGTTGTCGATGCTGCTGCGCACCTGTTGCAGCACGGACTGGGCCCGCTCCAGCCGCTGGGTCAGGCCGCTGGGGGCAATCGTGACCAGCACCGCCTGAGCGCTTTGCAGGGCGGCCGAGGCATTGTTCAGGGGTTGGCGCACCTCGTGGGCCAGCACATCGAGCATCTCGCTGCGTTCGACCAGCAGGTCCGACAGTTCCTGGGCGCGCTGCTCGATGTCCTTGCGCATCGCGGTTTCACGCGCCAGCGCCTCTTCGAGTTGCTTGAGCTGGGTGATCTCGGTGACCGTCACCACAAAGCCTTGCACCACGCCGTTCTGGATGTCGGGCATGTACTTGGCCAGGCTGTTGCGCCGCACCCCGTCCGGCCCAGGGACGACCCGTTCGAACGTCTGTTCCACACCGGCCAATGCGCCTCTGGCGAAGCGCTCATTCAAGGCGAACAGCTCGGGCCCCAGCAGGTCCATCAGGGTCGTGCCGATCATGTTTTCGGGTTCCACGCCAAACCAGGTGCGGTAGGCGCCGTTGGCGTAGCGGCAGCGCAAGTCCTGATCCCAGTAGGCGATCATGGTGGGGGTCTTCTGCATCAGGAATTCGATGACCCGCAGGGCGTCTGCTGGAACGTTCATTTTGAGCAAGTGTATTTGACGAAAGGCATTTTTCGCTTTACGAACTGCCATTTTCGCACTGCGCACCCCGTTTGGGCATGGCGCTGGTCGCCGCGAACCCTGTCAGGTCCAGGGGGGCAGAAGGGCCTCGATCGAGGCCGGATCGACGTGATCGATCTGTGCGGGCTGAAGGTGGCTGTGGGCCAGGCGCTGCCACAGCGCGTTGCGCAGAAAGTATCGGAACAGTTCGGTGTCCAGGTGCCGCTCCCGGCACATGCGGGCCATGATGGCCAGCGTTTCGCTCAGCGGCTTGGGCGTCTTGTAGGGGCGGTCGGCCGCCGTGAGGGCCTCGAACACATCGGCCAGCGCCATCACCCGCTCGGGCAGGCCGAGCTGGTCGGCCTTCAGGCGGCGCGGGTAGCCCTGGCCGTCCAGGCGTTCGTGGTGGGTGGCGGCCAGCTCGGGCACCCGGCTCAGGGCCTGGGGCCAGGGCAGGGTCTTGAGCATGGTGTAGGTTTGCACGATGTGCTCGTTGATGCGGAAGCGGTCCTCTTCCGTCAGGGTGCCACGGCGCACCGACAGGTTGTGCAGCTCGCCCATGTTCTGCTTGTAAAGGGGCAGGGGCATGTCAAAACCGTACACATTGCCCGGAGCACCTTTTTCCACCGGCGGGCGCCGCTCACCCCAGGGCACGCAGTGCTCGGGCCGATCGGCCAGCAGGGGTTCGCTGGCGGGCAGGGCCGGGGCATCCGGGCGGGCGTGCTGCAGGCGAGTCAGCTCCTCTTCCGACAAACCCAACCGGTCATCAAAGTGCCGCTGCCAGGTCTGGGCCCCCAGTGCATGCAGGCGGGCGATGGCCTCGTCGCTCAGGGTTTCGCTGCCCAGATTGCAGGCGGCGACAAAGGCAAAGTCCTCTTGCAAGCGGTGCTGGCGTTCGGCCAGCACCGCCCGGGCAACGTCAGGGGGCTGCCCTTGGGCCAGGGCCTGCCAGCAGGCGATCTCGGCGTCGCGCCACAGCAGCTCGAAGCGCAGCCGCACCTCATGGATGCGGTTGCCGATCAGCTCCAGCTTGGTGGCCTTGTCGACGATGTGCTCCGGGCTGGTGACCTTGCCGCAGTCGTGCAGCCAGGCCCCCAGCTGAAAGGCGTAGCGCTCCTGCTCGTTCAGGCGAAAGCCCGCGTAGGGCCCGGTGGTGTCGGCCTGCAACTGGTCCATCATCTGGATGGCCAGCTCGGGCACGCGTTCGCAGTGACCCCCGGTGTACGGGCTCTTGGCGTCGATCGCGTCAGCCATCAGGCGGATCACGCCATCGAGCAGTTTTTTCTGCGCGTCGATCAGCTGACGCGTCTCGATCGACACGGCCAGCATGCCCGAGAGCTGTTGTACAAATTGCTGAAAGGCCTGGCCTTCGTGGCCATCGTTGCCTTGGTGCAGCAGCACCAGCAGGCCCTGGCGGTCGCCCTGGCGCCCCTGCAGCAGCAGTTCGCTGCGCTGTTCGCCGGCCGGCCCGGGGGCGGCGGTGCCGGGCCCGGCCAACCGGGCTTCGAAAGTGGATGCCGGCTGGCCATGAACTGCGGCGCGCTGCATGCAGCCTGCGCTTTCGTCCCACAGGTACACCGCCCCGGCTTGGCTGCGCGTGGCCTGCACCAATTGCTGCAGCACCTGCTCCAGCATGTGTTCGACTTCGGGCTCTGTGGCCATCTGGTGGCTGAGCTTGAGAAAGCTCTCGATGGTCTGGCTCATGCCCTGCATGGCCACGGCCAGTTCATTGACCTCTTTGATAGCCGATGGGCGCAGGGCGCCCTGTGTGAAGTGAAACTGCGCCACCTCACGGGCCTTGGCGGTGAGGCCCTCGATGCCATGGCCGATGCGCGCCGCCATGGGCCAGCTCAAGGCGAGCATGGCCAGCACCAGCACCACAACGAGCAGCACGATGCGAAGCCGTTTGGCGCTCAGGTCGCCCAGCACCTCCTCCACCGGTGCGGTCACCAGCAGGCGCATGCCCTGGTCGGACCACATCTCAAAGGGCAGCACCAGGCCCAGCACCTCCTGCCCCTGTACCTGCAGTACGCGGGCTTGGCCCAGGCCGGCCTGGGGGGCTGGCTGGGTGGCCTGTTCGGCCAATGCGCTCAGCCCGGCCTCGCCCAGTTCCTGCACCCGGCGAAACCGCAGGGTGCCCTGCCCAGCCAGCCCGGCCTGGGGGTGGTCGGGGTCGGCCAGCACTTCCTGGCGGGCATTGATCAGCGCGATCCGCGCATGGGGCGTCACGCGCAGATCGGCCAGCGACCGGCTGAGCTGGTCCAGCACCACATCGAGACCGACCACGGCCTGCCCCGAAAGGCTCATTTGGCTCAGGGTGACTCCCAGCTCCTGCGTCGTGAAGTAGGCATAGGGCTCGGACAGCGAGGGCTGCCCCGTGGCCTGGGCCTCCTGGTACCAGGGGCGGGTGCGCGGGTCAAAGCGGTAGTCCGGCATGGCCCGGCGCTCCAGCAGCCGACGCGCCGTGTCAAAAAACAGGTACTCGCCCTGCCATCGGCCCTGGCGGTCGCGCGCACGCGACTGGGCCATGAAGTTCGATTTGGGCGGGGCGGCAAACAGCTTGCGCTGGGCCGGCTGGTCCAGCGGGCGGACCAGCAAGAACGCGCCATCCTCATAGCCCACGTAGACCGAGGACAGCAGCGGGTTGGCCACCAACTCTTCCGACAGCACGTAGATGCGCTCCAGGCGTTCGTCGAGCGTGCGTGCGGTGGTGATGGGGTCGAAGGTCAGCTGGCGCAGCGTGGATTTGGCCGGCTCCAGCAGGCCCTTGGCCCGCTCACCCACCAATTTGCCCGCGTCCGTGGCCATGCGTGTCGCGGTGAAGATCGCGTTGGACCGGGCGCCGACCCAGCCGGTGCCGATCACCACCACGGCCACCAGCAGCATGGAGAACACCACCACGGTGGCGATCGAGACCCGGAGCGAAAAGCCACGGCCTGTTTCAGGCTGCCCCGGTGTGCGGAGGGTGCTGGCGTTGGCGCTCATGGGGGGTCCTGGTGCTCAGTCGATCCGGATCGACACCAACTGCCAGATGGAGCGGTCGCGGAACTGGTCCAGCAAAGTGCCCTGGGCCTGGTCGAAGGGGTAGACCACGAACAGCGGGCCTTTGGTGCGCGTCGGAATGGCCTGGCCGTTCATCTTGAGGGCCAGCACCACGTCCCAGTGCTCCAGGTCGTCCATCGGGACCTCCACCTTGTAGTCGTTCACGGCCACCAGGGTCAGGCGGGTGCCGCGGGCCTCGGCGGCTTGGAGCACCTCGCGCAGCAGCGGGCCCTCGAACGAGACCGGCCGCGGATCCCACGGTGTCTTGACGCTGAAACGGCGCTGCGCAAGCGCACTCAGCATGGCCAGGTCGAACACGGCCTGAGCGCCCTGATTGGCTTGACCGACCCGGCCCGACAGGGTCAGCAGCACAGCCCCTGTGGGCTCGGGCAGCTTGCCGGCGGCGGCGCTGCGCCCCAGCAGGGCCCATGCCAGGGGCAGAGCGAATCGGAGCAGGGCGCTGCGACGGCCCGGGGGCCGCATGGACTTGAGTGCCATTTCAATCCCACATGTTACGAATTGTTCTTTCAGGACATTATGGCCGCCTGCCTGCCGATGTGTCTTTCGTGCTGCGCAGCTGTCTGTCGCGCGCATCACCGGGCCACTTGACAGTTGCGGTCGCGTTTGTGTTTGCGGTTGCAAGCCAGGCCCAGCCCTGGGCAGCGTCGGCACGGGCTTCCCGGCTGTTCTTGATGGATGTCAGGAAACCCGAGGGGGTGTTGTGACAAAGTGTCAACAAAAGCAGGGCATCACCTGCAGCGCCCCTTCACCCTCACCCCCCTCTCTCTCCTGTCTGATCCCGCATGAGCTTTGTCGATTCCTCCCTGTGGCGGCCCGGTGCCGCCTTGATGCGTGGCCTGCGTTTCCCGGCCAAGATGACCTTGATTTCGGCGGCCTTCCTGCTGCCTGTGGCCTGGCTGCTGCTCGCCTACGGCAGCGCCAAGAACGCCGAGCTGGACTTTGTTGCCACCGAGCGGCAAGGCGTGCGTTACAGCCAGGCCTTGGCCCCGGTGGTGGATGCCGCCAGTGTCTGGCGGTACCGGGCCCGCAATGCGGCCGCGGGCCAGGCCGGGGGTGAACTGGCCCAGGCCCAGGCGCAATACCAGCAGGCCGTGCAGAAGCTGCAGGCCCTGGACACCGAACTCGGCGAGCGACTGGGCAGCAGTGCGGCCCTGCGTCAGGTGCTGGAGGCCAGCCAGGAGGCCAGCCAGTCCAGCAGCACGCCCGAGGCCGTTTTCACGGCCATGAACAAATTGGCGGCTGCCCTCAGCCAATTGCAGGACAAGGTCACCGACGGATCGGGCCTGGCACTGGACTCTGACCTGGCCTCGTTCCACCTGGTGGGCGCCACGCTGATGCAGCCCCCGGGCTTGTTGCGTGACACGGCCGAGCTGCGTGGCCTGGGCCGTGCCGCCCTGGCCAGCGGCCAGCTCAAGCCCGAAGCCGCCGCCAGGCTGCATGCCTTGCTGGGTGTGTTGGCCCATGAGCGCCAGCTGCTCACCGACAACCTCGACAAGGTGCGTGCCGCGGCCCCGGCCGCCGCCGGTCGCCTGAAGACCGATGCCGCCGCCGTGCTGCAGCGCCTGGAGGGCGCCGCGCGCAGCAGCTTCCCCCCGGGGCAGGTCGAGGTGCAGGGCGATGCCGAGGCCTTCCGCGTGCTGGCCACCGAGGCCTTGCAAGCCCAGTCGGATCAGGTGCGGCAGAACCTGGCCGTGCTCGACGACATGCTGGCCGAGCGTGAGGGCGCGCTGCGCCTGCACGTGGGCCTGACGGCGGCACTCACGGTGCTGAGCCTGCTGGTGGCCCTGTATTTCTTCATGGGCTTCTACCGTTCGATGACCGGCGGCTTCAAGCTGCTGCGCAAGTTCCTGCTCAGCATCTCGATGGGCGATCTGCGCACCACGGTCGACACCAAGGGGCGCGACGAGGTGTCCGACCTGATGCGGGAACTGGGCCACATGCAGACCTCGCTCACCGACACCGTGCGCCAGGTGCAGCAGGCCAGCGACCAGGTGGTGCAGGCCAGCACCGAGATCGCCCAGGGCACGGCCGACCTGTCGGCCCGCACCGAGCAAGCTGCGGCCGCTTTGGAGCAGTCGTCGGCGGCGCTGGAGCAGACCACCTCGACCATTCAGATGACGGCCGAATCGGTGCGCCGGGCGTCCGAGATCGCCCAGCAGAACGCCAGCACGGCCGAGCACGGGGGCCAGGTCATGGGCTCGGTGGTGCAGACCATGGAGCGCATCCAGGCCTCGTCGCAAAAAATCAGCGACATCATCGGTGTGATCGATGGCATTGCCTTCCAGACCAACATCCTGGCGCTGAACGCGGCTGTGGAAGCGGCCCGTGCTGGCGAGCAGGGCAGGGGCTTTGCCGTGGTGGCCGGCGAAGTGCGCAGCCTGGCCCAGCGCAGTGCGGTGGCCGCCAAGGAGATCAAGACCCTGATCGCCGGCAGCAGCGAAGAGGTCAGCTCGGGCTCGGCCGTGGTGCGCCAGGCCGGCCAGACCATGCAGGAGATCGTGGCCAGTGCCGAGAACGTGAAATCGCTGCTCGACGAGGTGGCCAACGGCGCGCGTGAGCAGAGCCTGGGCGTGACCCAGATCGGCGCGGCCGTGCAGGAATTGGACCGCAACACCCAGGCCAACGCCGCACTGGTCGAAGAAACGGCCGCAGCCGCCGGCTCGCAACGCCGCGTGGCGGTGGCCATGGCGGCCACGGTGGACGAGTTCCGCCTGCCTGGCCACCGGGCTGCGGCTCTGGTCGAGGGCGTGGACGTGGACGCCATCATCGACGCCCATCGTCAGTGGAAGGTGAAGCTGCGCCAGGCGATTGAAGAGCGCAGCCAGGTCGATACCGCCACGCTGTCGCGCGATGACTGCTGCGCCCTGGGCAAATGGATTTATGCCGACGGCCAGCGACTGGCCGAGCGCCCCACCTTCAGTGCCCTGGTGGGGCGACACGCCCACTTCCACCGCGTGGCGGGTCAGGTGGGCGAGTTGATCAACCAGCGCCGCATGCGCGAGGCCGAAGACGCCCTGGCTCCTGGCACCGCGTTTGCGCAGGCCACCAGCGAAGTGGTCAGCACCCTCTCATCGGCCAAGCGCCTGGGTTTCTGAGCGGGTCGCCGGATCAGCGTGCGCGCGTGAACAGCCGAGCCGTGCTGGCCGCAGCCCCCAGTGCGGCCGTGCCGCAGCCCAGTGCCAGGGCGGTCTTGGCGCCATGCGTGCCCCCCAAGGCAAAGCACAGCGCCACGCTGGCGGCACCTGTGGCCTGGCCGGTCAGGCGGGCCAGGGCGATCATGCCGCTGGCCCCGCTGGCGCGTTCGGGTGGGGCGCTGGACATCAGCGCGCGCAGATTGGGCGACTGGAAAAAGCCGAAGCCGGCTCCGCATACGCACAGGCGCAGCACCAGGTCCAGCGTGCCGGGCTGATCGGGCAGCAGGGCCAGCGACAGCATGCCCACACTCAACACGGCCAATCCGATGCCCCCCAGCAGGCCGGGCGGATGCCGGTCTGACAGGCGCCCTGCAATGGGGGCCGCCGCGGCCACCACCACCGGCCAGGCTGACATCAGAAAACCCGTGTCCACCGGGTTGCGGTGCAGCACCTGCTCCAGAAAAAAGGGCAGCGAGACAAAGGCCAGGCCCTGGGTGGCAAAGGCGCTCAGCGCCGTCAGCACCGACAGGGCAAACAGCGGCCGGCGCAGCAGGTCCACCGGCAGCATGGGCGCCGGGTGCCCGGCCTGGCGCCACAGCAGCAGGGCCCCGGCCACCACCGTCACGCTGGCCGGAATGGCCACCAGGGGCCAGGGCTCTTGCTGGGCCGCCGCACCCAGGGCGCCGATCAGGGTGGAGAAGGTGAGGGCGGTGAACACCGCCGTCAGCGGGTCAAAGCCATGGTCGCGGGGCGTGCTGTGCGGCAGCGTGTGCCAGCCGAAGCCCAGGGCCAGCAGGCCCAGCGGCACGTTGATGGCAAACAGCCAGGGCCAGTCGGCCACGCTCAGCACCAGCGAAGCCACCGTGGGCCCGACCGCAAAGAACACCCCCACCACCAGCGCGTTCATGCCCACGCCGCGCCCCAGGCGCGAGGCCGGGTACAGCAGCCGGATCAGCGCGATGTTCACGCTCATGATGGCCGCCGCCCCCATGCCCTGCAGGCCTCGGGCCAGGGCCAGCAGCGTCAGCGTGGGGGCCAGTGCGCAGGCCAGCGAGGCCAGTGTGAAGAAGGCCAACCCGCCCATGAACACGCGCCGGGGCCCGATCCGGTCGCCCAGCGCCGCAAATGGCAGCAGCAGGGCCACGGTGGCCAACTGGTAGGCATTGACCACCCAGATCGAGGCCGCCGGCGGCGCGTTCAGGTCGTGGGCAATCGCCGGCAGCGCGGTGTTGGCAATGGCCGTGTCCAGCGTGCCCAGCCCCACGCCCATGAGGATGGCCGCCAGCGCCAGCAGCGCGCTGCGGTCCAGCCCGTGGTCGGGGTCTTCAGGTGGGGTGGGTGAGTGGGTGTGCCCGGGGCGGGCGCTGGGCGATGCTGGCGGTGCGGACATGTCGCCGACTATATCGGCGCGGGCCAAAACGTGCTGGCGGGGCCGTGCCGGGGTGGGGCGGCAGGCTCTCAGCGTGCCAGCCCGGCCTGCTGCACCACCAACTGCCCGCTGCGGCCCGGGATGGTGCCCAGGCCCACGGGGCAGCGCGGCAGGCGGGCCGGCTCCAGGTAGGCGGCGCACTCGCCCAGGGTGGCAAAGCGGTAGCCCTGTTCGCGCCAGCCGCGCAACAGGCGCTCGAACACCGGGGCCAGTTTCTGGCCTTCGAGTTCGGCGTGCAGGGTGTAGACGTGCAGCGGCGCCACCTCGCGGGTGCGGGCCAGCAGGGCCTCGTGCACGTTGTCCACGGTCCAGCCGTCCAGGCCCAGCAGCTCGTCGAGCGTGGGCAGGGTGGTGGGCAGCTGCACCGGGCCGATCACCTCGCCCTGGGCATCGCAAGGCCAGTAGGGCTGGGTGCCGCGGCCGTCGGAGGCCACGCTGAAGCCCAGCTCTTTCTGCAGGCGGTAGGCCGCTTCGTTCATCTGCCAGCCAGCCGCACCGTGCACGCTGGGGCGGGCGCCGAAGACCTCGCTGTAGCGCTCCACGGCCAGTGTCAGCTCGCGCCGTGTCCAGGCCTCGCCGGCGCCGGCCACGTTGTCTTGCCAGCGCACATGGTCCCAGGTGTGCACGCCGGTCTCGAAACCGGCGCGGGCGATGGCGCGCAGGCCTTCGGCCTCGCGCAGGCCGATGTCGGGGCCGGGCAGCAGCACCCCGTACATCAGGGTCTTCAGGCCGTAATGCTCGACCACCGAGGTGCGCGCCACCTTGCCGAAAAAGCCCGGGCGGAACACGCGCTTGAGCGCGCGCCCCGTGTGGTCCGGCCCCAGGCTGAACAAAAAGGTGGCCGGCGCGTCCAGCCGCTCCAGCAGCTTGGCCAGTGCCGGCACACCCTCGCGCGTGCCGCGCCAGGTGTCCACATCGATCTTGAGTGCAATCACGCCCATGGCTTCGCCTCAGTCATTCAGCAGATTTCTCAAGGTAGAAGGTCGCATGCCGGCCTGCAAAAAGCCGGCGATGTCTGAACCCCCAAAGCACTCAACGTTCAAATGGCCGCGGAGCAGGCCACGCCAGCGGACACCTTGGAGCGGGCTTGGCCCGGCCAATGGTGTCGTCCCCCGGTCGGGGCTGAGCCCTGCGGCTCCAGGCCTGCCTGCGCAGGGCTGGACAGGGCGAAGAGCGTCCGCGTCTCGCGGCCGCACGTAGGCGCGAAGCGACTCAGGGGGGAGCATCAATTGATCAGGCCGCGGGCGCTGTCGAGTTGGTCTTTGTAGTGCTCAAAAAGGCGGGCCAGGGCCTCCTGCATGGTCACCTCAGGCTTCCAGCCCAGGTCGGCCTGGGTGTTGGCGATCTTGGGCACGCGGCGTTCCACGTCCTGGTAGCCCTTGCCGTAGTACTCGGCCGAGGTGGTTTCCAGCACGGTGACCTGGGCCGCGTGGTCGCGGTACTCGGGGATGCTGGCGGCCAGGGCCATCATCTCGCCCACCAGCTCGCGCACCGACAGGTCGTTGCTCGGGTTGCCGATGTTGTAGATGTTGCGGGTGGCGCAGCCGTCCTTGTTGGCCAGGATCAGCATCAGCGCACGGATGCCGTCCTCGATGTCGGTGAAGCAGCGGCGCTGGGCCCCGCCGTCCACCAGCTTGATCGGCTCGCCGCGCACGATGTGGCCCAGGAACTGGGTGATCACGCGGCTGGAGCCTTCCTTGGCGGTGTGCAGGTTGTCCAGGCCAGGGCCGATCCAGTTGAAGGGGCGGAACAGGGTGTAGTCCAGGCCGTGCTGTTGGCCGTAGGCGTGGATCACGCGGTCCAGCAGCTGCTTGGAGCAGGCGTAGATCCAGCGCGGCTTGTTGATCGGGCCGTAGACCAGGGGCGAGGCCTCGGGGTCGAACTCGTCGTCGCCGCACATGCCGTACACCTCGCTGGTGCTGGGGAACACGATGCGCTTCTTGTACTTGACGCAGTGGCGCACGATCTCGAGGTTGGCTTCGAAGTCGAGCTCGAACACGCGCAGCGGGTCGCTCACATAGGTGGCCGGGGTGGCAATGGCCACCAGGGGCAGCACCACGTCGCACTTGCGCACGTGGTACTCGATCCACTCCTTGTTGATGGTGATGTCACCTTCAAAGAAGTGGAAGCGGGGGTGGTCCATCCAGGGCTGCACGCGCTCGGACTGCATGTCCATGCCGTAGATGTGCCAGTCGGTGGTTTCGATGATGTGGCGCGTCAGGTGGTGGCCAATGAAGCCGTTGACGCCGAGGATGAGGACGTTTTTCAAGATTTTTTCCTGTCAATGCCGGGATTTTCGCTCAGTCGCGGGGTGCCAGCGCCTGCCCGGGGTAAAGCGATTGAAAACGGGCCGCGTCCAGCGCGCTGCCATCGAGCCGCGCCGCCAGCACCGGCAGCAGCACGCCGTCGGCGCCGCGCAGCAGCAGACGCCCGTCCTGCACCAGCAGGGCCAGGCTGGAATCGGCCTGCAGCGTGCCCGCGTCGGGCTCCGCCGGGCCCGGCGCGCCGGCCCACAGGGTGCGGTCGATCTGCACGCGGTGGCCGTCGGCCTCGAAGAAGGCGCCGGGGTAGTCGGGCGGGGCCACGCCGCGCACCCGGTTGTGCGTCTGCCAGGCCGTGGCCGTGGCCGGAATGCGCCCGTCTTCCGGGGTGCGGCGGCCGAAGTACTGGCCGGCGATGTGCTGCTGTGTCTGCAGCACGGCGGTGCCGGCCAGCAGGCCGGGCAGGCAGCGCGCCAGCACCAGCTCGGCGGCCAGCGTGACCTTGTCGAACACCTCGCGGGCCGTGTCATTGCTCAGGATGGGCACGGCCTGCTGGTCGACGATGGCACCGTGGTCGGGCTTGGCGTTCATCACATGCAGGGTGGCGCCGATCTCGCGTTCGCCGCGCACCACGGCCCAGTTCACCGGGGCCCGGCCGCGGTAGCGCGGCAGCAGCGAGCCGTGCAGGTTGTAGGCGCCGCAGCGCGGCACCTCCAGCACGGCCTGGGGCAGCATGTAGCGGTAATAGAACGAGAACAGGTAGTCGGGGGCCAGGGCCTGCAGTTGGGCCAGCAGCTCGGGCGTGTCGGCCGCCTCGGGCGTGATGCAGGGCAGGCCATGCTCGGCCGCCACCTGGGCCACGCTGCCGAACCAGATGGTTTCGTTCGGGTTGTCGGCATGGGTGACCACCAGCCGGATCTGCACCCCGGCGTCGATCAGCACCTTGAGCAGGCGCACGCCCACGTTGTGGTAAGCGAAGACAACCGCGCTGGGGGCGCTGTTGTTGGGCCCGCTGGCGCTCACCGCTTCTGCTCCAGGATGGCGCTGATCACGTAGCGCGGGCGCTGCCGCACCTCGCTGTAGATGCGGCCCACGTACTCGCCTATCAGGCCGATGCCGAACAGGGCCAGCCCGATCAGGAAGAAGGCAATCGCAAACAGGGTGAACAGGCCGCCTTCCTCGGGTCCGATCACGATGCGCCGTCCGATCAGCAGCAGCACCAGCAGCCCGGCACCGGCCGAAATCGCCATGCCCATCAGCGAGAACCACTGCAGCGGCACCACCGAGAAGCTGGTCACCAGGTCGAAGTTGAGGCGGATCAGGCTGTACAGCGAGTACTTGGATTCGCCGGCAAAGCGCTCCTCGTGGCCCACCACCACCTCGGCGGGGTTGCGCGAGAACTGGTAGGCCAGGGCCGGGATGAAGGTGTTCATCTCGCCGCACTGGTTGATCAGCGACACGATGTTGCGGCTGTAGGCGCGCAGCATGCAGCCCTGGTCGGTGATGTTGATGCGGGTGAGCTTGGCGCGCAGGCGGTTCATGGCCTTGCTGGCCCATTTGCGCCAGGCCACGTCGTGGCGCTGGCGGCGGATCGAGCCCACGTAGTCGTGCCCCTCGTCCATCTTGGCCAGCAGGGTGGCGATGTCTTCGGGCGGGTTCTGCAGGTCGGCGTCCAGCGTCACGATGCGCTCGCCGCGGCAGTGCGCAAAACCGGCCAGGATGGCCCGGTGCTGGCCGAAATTGCCGTTGAACAAGATCACCCGGGTCACGTCCGGGCGTTTGTCGAACTGCTCGGCCAGGATGCCCGGCGAGCGGTCCCGGCTGCCATCGTTGACGAACACGATTTCGTAACGCAGACCCAATTGGTCCAGCGCCGGGTAGAGGCGGCTGAACAACTGGTCCAGGCCGTCTTCTTCGTTGTAGACCGGGATCACCACGCTCAGCACCGGGTCATCCGGGTGGCGGTCGGCGGGCGGGGCGGAGGCAAGGGTCGGGTTCAAGGGCAGCTCACCAGAAAAATCAGGACAGGGCCAGGCGCACGGCAGCGCACACGCGGTCGATATCGCTGTCGGCCATGGCCGGGAACAGGGGCAGGGTCACGGTGCGGCGGCCCACGTCTTCAGCGTGCGGGAACTGGCCTTCAAAGTGGCCCATTTTGCGGTACAGCGTGAACAGGTGCATGGCCGGGTAGTGCACGCCGATGCCAATGCCCTGCTCGCGCATGCGGGCGATGAAGTCGGCCCGGGCCACGCCCACGGGCAGCAGGGGCTGGAACATGTGCCAGTTGCTCTGGCTGAAATCGGCCAGCGGCAAATCAAAACCCAGATCGCGCGGGAACAGCTCGAAATAGCGCTGGGCCAGGGCGATGCGGCGTTGGTTGAAGCCATCGAGCTGCTTGAGCTGGCCCAGGCCGATGGCCGCGGCCACGTCGGTCAGGTTGCATTTGCCCCCCAGCTCTTCCACGTCGGCGCTGCCGTCGGGGAAGCGCACCACGCCCTGCAGGCGCAGGCGCTCGAAGCGGCGCGCTTCGTCTTCGTTGTTCATCACCAGGCAGCCGCCTTCGGCCGTGGTCATGTTCTTGTTTGCATGGAAGCTGAACGACACCAGGTCGCCCTTCAGGCCGATCTCTTCGCCGGCCCAGTTCGCGCCCATGGACTGGGCCGCGTCCTCGATCACGCGCAGGCCGTGGCGCTGGGCGATGTCGTACAGCCGCTGCCGGTCCACCGGCAGGCCGGCCAGGTCCACCGGCAGCAGGGCCTTGGTGCGCGGGGTGATGGCGGCCTCGACCTGGTCCAGGTCGAAGTTGCGGGTGGCCGGGTCGATGTCGACCAGCACGGGCCGGGCGCCCACCTGCAGGATCACGTTGCCGGTGGCCACCCAGGTCAGGGCGGTGGTGATCACCTCGTCGCCGGGGCCCACGCCGGCCAGGCGCAGGCCCAGCTCCAGGGTGGCGGTGGCCGAGCTGGCCAGGCGCACCGGTCGCCCGCCAAAGCGGGCCGACAGCGCGGCCTCCAGGGCCTGGCAGCGCGGGCCGGTGGTCAGCCAGCCAGAGCGCAGCACGGCGCCCACGTCTTCAATGGTGGCTTCGTCGATCGAGGGGCGGGTGAAGGGCAGAAAGGCTTGCAAGAGAGGCTCCAAGAGGCAGGTTCAGCTGCGGGCGATGATAGCGACGCCCAGCAAGATGACGGCCATGCCGCCCCAGCGCTGGGCCGAAATCACCTCGCCCAGCAGGGCCGAGGCCAGCAGCGCGTTGACCACATACCCGATCGACAGCATGGGGTAGGCCATGCTCACATCGACGCGCGACAGGGCCACGATCCACAGCACCACGCTCAGCACATAGCAGAACAGGCCGCCGATCACCCCGGGGTGGAAGGCCAGCGTCAGGGCCACGTTGCGCAGGCCCTCGAAGCCCTGGATCGGACCGACCGCGCTGGCGCCCGATTTGAGCAGCAGCTGGGCACCTGCATTGAGCAGCACGCCGGCCAGAACGAACAGGAAGTCGGTGATTTTCATGGGGGGATGAGGGGGAGGTGGAGGGGCTCAGGGCTTGGCCAGCAGCACGCGGCGATCGTCGCGCAGCACCACCCGGGCCTGCAGGCCCAGGGCAGTGAGTTCTGTCAGCGTGTCGCCTTCGAGGTAGGCCACGCCACGTGGCTCGGCCTGCCAGCGGGCCACGAACTCGGGCAGGCTGGCGATCCAGCGCTCGGGCTCGTGCTGCTCGCCAAAGCTGAACTCGTCACGGTAGTCCACCAGGGTGACCGGGCGGCGCAGGTAAAAGGGCAGGGTCTGGTCGTAGCTGCGCACGGCGTACACCGGCACGGCCGGGTCGAAGGCCTCGGGCACCGCCCGCACCAGTTCGGCACTGCTTTTCTGCAAACCGTAGCCGTTGTGCGCCTGCAGCCCGATCAGCACGCAGGCGCAGTGGCTGATGGCCACCACCCCCACGGCCAGCAGGCGGCGGTTGCGGCGCAGCAGCCACCAGGCCAGCGCGCAGGCGCTCAGGAACAGCCCGCTGGCCAGGCCGATGCCATTGAGCAGGGTGTGTGCCACGGCCGGGTCGCTGTCGCTGCCCGCGATGCGCTCGGCCAGCAGCCAGGCCAGGCCGCCACCCAGCCACAGCAGGGCCGGCAGCCCCAGGTGCCAGGCCAGCGCCCGCTGGCTGGCGCGCTCGATGGCCGGGGCCAGCAGCAGCACCAGGGCCGGGAACATGGGCAGGATGTACGAGGGCAGCTTGGAGCTGGAGATGCTGAAGAACAGCAGCACAAAGCCCGCCCACAAGAGCAGAAAGCTCGGCGCAAAGTCGCTGCGGCGCACCCGGGTCAGCCAGGGCAGGGCGCTGGTCCAGGGCAGAAAGCCCAGCAGCAGAAAGGGCAGGAAGTACCAGACCGGGCCCGAGCGGTTGTGGTCGGGCTTGAGGTAGCGGTCAAAGTGCTCGTGCACAAAAAAGAACCAGGCAAAGTCGGGGTTGCGCGCCGACACGGCCCAGAACCAGGGCACGGTGATCAAGGCGAACAGCAGCAGCCCCGGGCCCCAGCGCATGGCGCGCCAGATGCGGAAATCAAGCCGCCACAGGCTGTGCAGCACCAGCACCGCGCCCGGGATCAGCAGGCCCACCAGGCCTTTGCTGAGCACCGCCAGCGCCAGGCCGGCCCAGGCCGCCAGCATCCAGCCGCTGCGCGGCCGGCCTTCGGCCTGCGCCTGCTGGCCCAGCAGAAAGCCGCACAGGGCCAGCGTCAGGGCCGCGCACAGGCCGGCATCGAGCGACAGAAAATGGCTGTTCAGCACCAGCCAGGTGGTGCCCGCGCCGGTCAGCAGCGCGATGCGGCCGGTGCGTTCGCCCCACAGCCGGCTGGCGGTGTGGCCCACCAGGCCCAGGGTCAGCAGCCCGGCCAGGCCGGACCACAGCCGGGCGCTGAAATCGCTCACCCCCAGCACGGCCATGGCCAGCGCCCCGCCCCAGTACTGCAGGGGCGGCTTTTCAAAATACAGCAGGCCGTTCAGGCGCGGGGTGATCCAGTCGCCACTGTGCAGCATGCCCAGCGACAGGGTGGCGTAGCGGCCCTCGTCAGGGGTGATCAGGGCCCGGGTGCCCAGCGGCACCAGCCACAGCAGGGCCAGCGCGAACAGGCCCAGCCAGGTCCAGAGGCCGGCGCGGCCGCGCTGCAGCCCGGGGCCGGGGGCGGGCCTGCCGGCCGGGGCTTGAGGTTTCAAAGGGGGCATCGGCCGGCGTGTTGACGGGTGGCCAGCGCGCGGGAGTCGGATCGGTGTGGGGCCATCGCAACGGACTTCACGCGCACGCTGGTGTGTTGAAGGGGGGGCCGGCCGTCAGGGGCCGGTCGGGCCACGCCTAGGGGCGTTCCCAAGGCCGCTGATTATAGGAGGCGCCCGGGGCGGCCGCCGCTTGGGTTCAAGGGCTCCCGGTGGCCGCCAGCAGCGGTGCCGGGGTCACGGCCGTGGGCTGCTGGAAGGGGTTGCCCTGGATCAGCACGATGGTGGCCGTGGGGGCCGCCGCCAGGGCAAACAGCACGGTGGCCGTGGCCACCACCCGGGGCCGGTCGATGTGCACCACCGCCACCGACAGCAGCGTGACAAAGCCCAGAAACGCCATGCCCAGCCATTTGAGCGGGTTGATGTGGGTCTGGCTCAGCGCAATGCGCAGGTCGCGCTGGCCCGCCAGCAGCCGCGCCTCGCGCAGCATCTGGGCCTGCACGCCGGCGCCGGCCGCCTGCTCCACCGCCCGGCCGGCCAGCAAGTGCAGCAAGGCCTCGCCCTGGGCCTGCACCGCCGGGCTCTGCTCGCGCCGGGCCAACTCGGGCCACTCGGCCGCGCTGGCGCGGGCATAGGCCAGCACCGCGTCGTCCAGCGACTGGCGCAGCGGTGCGTGCAGGTCACGCCCCAGCACGCGCAAGGTGCGCAGGGCATCGGCCTCCTGGTAGACCGCCGTCATCGCCTTGTCGTGGGCGCTCCAGGTGTCGTTGGCCAGAAACGCCAGGGTCAGGCCGAACAGCACGCCGATGATGTTGATGAAAGGCGGCGCCACCCCCTGCAGGCCCTGCAGCCAGCCGGCCCAGCGCGAGCGCAGCAGCGCCCATTGGATGAACAGCACGGCCGCCAGCGTGCCCAGCACGGCAAAGGCGGCGTAGGCATAGTGGTCGTAGGCCAGCCAGGAGGTGGTGTTCATCGTGGGCTCAGGAGAAGGGGGCAAAAAGACCGCCCATGGTGCCACGCCCCGTGTGGTGCGCCAGGGGGCTGGATCAAGAAGCCGTGAAGTCGGCTTGAGCGGCCTTGGCGGCCGACAGCCGTGCGAGGAAGGCCTCGGGCACCGGGGTCACCTTCTTATCGACCCGACCGACAAACACCACCCCGATCTTGCCGCGGGCCACCTCGCGCCGCGAGTCGCGCTCGGTCATGCGGAACACGAGGTCGAAGCCGTAGCGGTTGAAATCCTCGGGCAGCATCTCGACCTGCATGGTCTCGCCATGGAAGCCTTCGGATTTGTACTGGGCCACGATGTCACCCACCACGATGCTCAGCCCCTCCACCCCCGACTCGCGGTAGCCCAGCCATTTGAAAAAGCGCACCCGGGCCTCAGACACCAGGGTCAACAACTGCGCGTTGTCCAGATGGCCACCCTGGTTCACGTGGCTGATGTAGATCTGGATGTCGGTCGAGAAAAGAAAGCGCTCGGGCAGCGTGAACTGGATGCGGGGCATGGGGGGCAGGGGGCGTATGGATTGGGGTCGATATTGTGCCCTTCGGCCGCTGTCACCTGAGCGAGCAGCCAGTCCGTGCGAGCTGGCTATAGTTTGCGCACCACTGTCTCAAACCTTCATCGACTGCCAGGAGATTCCCCATGCCGATCCGTTTTGCCCCCTCCGCCCGCTGGCTGACTGCCCTGTGTCTGGCAGCAGGCTCCATCGGGGTGGCCGCAGCGCCCGATGCTGCCCTGAAGGCGGCGGCCGAGAAAGCCCAGCCCGCGGTCATCGACAGCCTGCGCGAAATGGTGCTGATCGAGTCGGGCAGTTCCGATGGGGCCGGCCTGGCGCGCATGGCGGCCTTCACCGAACAGCGGCTGCAGGCCCTGGGCTTCAAGACCGAGCGCCGCAAGGCCACGGCGGGCACCGGGGCCGACATCGTGATCGGCACCTTGCAGGGCACGGGGCGCAAGCACTTCATGCTGCAGGCGCACATGGACACGGTGTACCAGCCGGGCATTCTGAATACCCAGCCCTACAAGGTGGAAGGCGGCCGCATCTATGGCCCGGGCATTGCCGACGACAAGGGCGGCATTGCCGTCATCCTGCATTCGCTCGCCCTGTTGCGCGAGCGGGGCTGGGCCGACTTTGCCACCCTGACCGTGCTGTTCAACCCCGACGAAGAAGTGGGTTCGATCGGTTCGGGCGAGACCATTGCTGCCCTCGGCGCGCAGCAGGATGTGGTGCTGTCCTTTGAGCCCACCGCCGCCAAGGCCGTGGCCCGCCAGGAAGCACTGTTGCTGGGTGCTGCCGGCACCGCCACGGTGACGCTGCAGGTCAAGGGCAAGGCCTCACATGCCGGCGCCGCGCCTGAGTTGGGTCGCAATGCCCTGATCGAGCTGTCGAACCAGTTGGTGCAGACACGCGACATTGCCAAGAGCGTGCCCGGCGCCCAGCTGAACTGGACCACCTCGCAATCGGGCACGGTGCGCAACCAGATCCCCGAGCTGGCCACGGCGGGCGCCGATGTGCGCACCACCCAGAATGGCGCGGCCGAAGCCTTGAATGACAAGCTCAAGGAGGCGGTGCAGCGCAACAAGGTGGTGCCCGACACCGAGACCAGCGTGCAGATGGTGATCGGCCGCCCGCCCTTCGTGGCCTCGGCAGCGGGGCGTGCGCTGGCCCAGCGCGCCCAGGCCATCTATGCCGAACTGGACAACCGTCCGCTCGCTCTGGTGGACATGACTGGCGGCGCCACCGATGCGGGCTTTGCCAGCCGCTCGGGCAAGGCCGCGGTGGTCGAGAGCTTCGGCCTGGCCGGCTTTGGCTACCACGCCCGCGATGAATACATCGAGGTCGACTCCATCGTGCCCCGCCTGTACCTGGCCACCCGGCTGCTGATGGAACTGGGCCAGCCTTGAGGGCCTGAGTCTCGCTTCAGGCGATGAGCTTCATGCCGGCGTGCTGGGCTGCCTTGACGTCGAAAGTCAGGGTGTGCGTGCAGCCCGCTGCGGCGGCCGATCGTTCGATCAGACAGTCCGCAAAATCGCCCTGGCCGGTGGCGTGAGCGCGCAGCGCATGGATGACCCGATCTGCCTGCTCCACCTGGATCTGTCGGGTGTGCAGCAGGGCGTCGAGGGCTTGCGCCGCCTGCGCCCGGCTGAGCTTGTAGCTGGCGGTCAGAACCCAGTACAGCTCCAGAATGCTGGCCAAGGCCACAAAACCCAGGTTGTTGGCGTCCAATGACTCCAGCAACTGCGTGGCTTTGGCCGACTGCAGGGGGTCATCCTGCATGATGTAACGAACCAGAACGTTCGTGTCCAGGCCGATCATCGCGCCGCGGCGGCTGCGGCTTGGGCCACTGCCGCGTCCATGTCTTCCAGCGTCACCATGGCTTGCGCCGGTCCGAACATGCCCTTGAGTTCGGTGATGTCGCGGGTGGCGGCCACGAACTCATAGCGGCCGGGGGCGATCTGGACAAACTCGACCCGGTCACCCGTGTTCACCTTGAGTTCGGTCCGCACCTCAATGGGAATGGTGATCTGGCCTTTGGAGCTGAGTGTGGCAGTGGTCATGGTCTGAACCTTAGTGGCTGCCTTCGGCGGCGTCAACCGCCACCCCCACCAGCAAAGCCGCAGCCCGGGCTGCCACCCATTCCTCGTTGGCGGGCTCGACGGCCACGCGCACGGTGCTGTCGGGCGCCGAGATGCAGGCCGCGTGGCGCTGATTGGCGGCCTCGTCCAGACGCAGGCCCAGAAAGCCCAGTTGGCGGCAGATGCGTGAGCGGATCTCGGCGTTGTGTTCGCCGATGCCGGCCGTGAAGGCCAGCAGGTCCAGCCCGCCCTGCACGGCCACCAGGGCGCCGATCTCGCGCACGATGCGGCGCACATACAGATCCAGCGCGGCGCGGGCGCGCTCGTCGCTGGCCTCGTGGGCCAGCAGCACGCGCGGGTCGGACGACAGGCACGACACCCCCAGCAGGCCCGATTCGTGGTACAGCACATGCGCCACCTGCTGCAGGCTCAGCTTTTCGATTTCCATCAGGTAGATCACGGCGCCCGGGTCGAGCGCGCCGCAGCGCGTGCCCATCATCAGACCATCGAGGGCCGAGAAGCCCATGGTGGTGGCCACGCTTTTCAGATCGTTCATGGCACACAGGCTGGCGCCCGAGCCCAGGTGGGCCACCACGGTGCGGCCCCGTGCCACATCGCCGTGGCGCTCGGGCAGCACCAGGGCCTGGTAGGCGTACGACAGGCCATGAAAGCCGTAGCGGCGCAGCCCGCGCTCCCAGGCCGCATAGGGCAGGGGCAGCATCTGCTCGACTTGGGGCAGGGTGTGGTGAAAGGCGGTGTCGAAACAGGCCACCTGCAGCAGGTGGGGCTGGCGCTCCAGCAGGGCCTCGATGGCTTCCAGCGCAAACGGCTGGTGCAGCGGTGCCAGCGGAATGTACTCGCGCAGGTCGGCCAGCACCTGGGTGTTCACCGCCACCGGCTCAAAGTACTTGGCCCCGCCATGCACCACCCGGTGCGCCACGGCTGCCAGGTGCCGGGCGCCGGGCTGGGCCAGCACGCGGCGCTCGATGTGTTCGAGGGCCGCGTGGTAGGGGTTGGCCGGGTCCAGGCTCAGGCCCACCGGGGGCTGGCCGGTTTCTGTGTGCGTGGCCTGGGGCCCGCCGATGCCCTCGATCTTGCCGCCCCAGATCGGGCTGCGCGGCAGCGGCTGCCGGCTGGCGTCGAAGAGGGCGAACTTGATGCTGGACGAGCCACAGTTCAGGACCAGGATGCAGGTGTTCAGGGCGGTGTTCATGGGGGCACTCATGCAGCTTGTTCGGTCAGCCGGTTCAGGGAGGGGTGCTGCGGTAGCGGTGGGCCAGCAGCACCGCGATGGCGCACGAGCTGATGCGGCTCTCGCGCGAGTCGGCGCGGCTGGTCAGCACGATGGGCACACGGGCACCCAGCACGATGCCGGCGCTGGCGGCGCCGCCCAGGTATTCGAGCTGCTTGGCCAGCATGTTGCCGCTTTCCAGGTCGGGCACCACCAGCACATCGGCGCGGCCGGCCACCTCCGACTCGATGCCCTTGATGTGGGCGGCCGCGGCCGACACCGCGTTGTCAAAGGCCAGCGGGCCGTCCAGCAGGGCCCCGCTGATCTGGCCGCGGTCGGCCATCTTGCACAGGGCGGCGGCGTCCAGCGTGGCCGGCATGGCGGGGTTGACCGTTTCTACCGCGGCCAGGATGGCCACGCGCGGCTGGGCCACGCCGATGGCGTGCGCCAGCTCGATGGCATTGCGCACGATGTCGGCCTTGGCGTCCAGGCCGGGGGCGATGTTGATGGCCGCGTCGGTGATGATGAAGGGCCGCGGGTAGGCCGGGGTCTGCATCAGAAAACAGTGGCTGATGCGGCGCTTGGTGCGCAGGCCGTGCTCGGCCGACACCACCGCGGCCATCAGCTCGTCCGTGTGCAGGCTGCCCTTCATCAGGGCCTCGGCCTGGCCTTGCTGCACCAGTTCGACGGCGCGGTCGGCGGCGGCATGGCTGTGCGGCACATCTTCGATGGCCAGGCCGTCCAGGCTCAGGCCGGCTTCAGCGGCCACCGCCTGCAGCCGCGTGCGCGGCGCCACCAGGATGGGGGTGATCAGGCCGGCAGCCTGCGCATCCAGGGCGGCCGACAGGCTCAGGGCATCGCAGGGGTGCACCACCGCCATGCGGATCGGGCCCAGCGGGCGGGCCTCGGCCAGCAGGCGGCGCGGGCCGTCGTTGCCGGCACTCAGGTGCACCTCGGGCAGGGTGCTGCGCGGGCGCGATACCGATTCGGTGGGCGCGATCACCTGGGCCTCGCCGCGGATCACGGTCACGCCGTCCTGGTTGACACAGGCGCAGGCCAGCTTGAGGCGCTTTTTGGTCTCTTCGCGTTCGGTCACGGTGACGCTGATGTCCAGCGTGTCGCCGATGCGCACCGGGGCCATGAACTGCAGGCTCTGGCTCAGGTAGATGGTGCCCGGCCCGGGCAGGCGGGTGCCCAGCACCGCCGAGATCAGCGCGCCGCCCAGCATGCCGTGGGCGATCACGCCATGAAAGCGCGAGGCGGCGGCGTAGTCGGCGTCCAGGTGCTGCGGGTTCACGTCGCCCGACAGGATGGCGAACAGCTGGATGTCCTCGGCCGTCAGCTGGCGGCGGATGGATTCGGTGTCGCCCAGGGCGATCTGGTCGAAGGTGCGGTTGTGCACGGTCTGCAGCGCATCGGCCGGCACGGGGGTGTTGGTTTCAGTGGGCATGGAGCACTCCAGGAGCTGGGTGGTTGGACAGGATAGGTCAGCACGGGCGCGGCGTCAGGCCCAGGTATCGGTGTTGGGCATGACCGAGCCGTGACACGGGGGCAGTGGCTTCAGGCCATCTGGCTGATGGTGTTGCGAAAGCGGGCCAGCGCAGCGCTGAACAGCACGCTGCCGATCACCGCGATCGCCAACAGCGCCGGCCACACCACGTCCAGGCCGGCCCCGCGGTACAGAATGGCCTGCGCCACGGTCACGAAGTGGGTGGTGGGGGCCGCCTGCATCAGGTCCTGCACCAGGCGCGGCATGCTTTCGCGCGGCGTCATGCCGCCCGACAGCAGTTCGAGCGGCAGCAGCACCAGCACCAGCAGCATGCCGAACTGCGGCATAGAGCGGGCCACCGTGGCCAGGAAGATGCCCATCGAGGTGGTGGCAAACAGGTGCAGCGCCACCGCCAGCATGAACAGCGCCAACGAGCCCTGGATGGGCACATGCAGCGTCCCTTGCACCACGAAGATCAGCGCGATCAATGCTGCGCTCCACACCACCAGGCCCATGGCCCAGACCTTGGCCAGCATGATCTCCAGCGGGCGCACCGGCATCACCAGCAAGTGCTCGATGGTGCCGTGCTCGCGCTCGCGGATCAGGGCGGCTCCGGTCAGGATGATGGACAGCATGGTGACGTTGTTGATGATCTCCATCAGCGAGCCGAACCACGACTGCTCCAGGTTGGGGTTGAAGCGCGTGTGCACATTCAGCTCCACCGGCAGCGCGGTCGGGGCCCGGTAGCGGTGCACGAACTCGTTCACCTCGTCGCTCACCATCTGCTGGATGTAGCTGCTGCCCGTGAAGGCCTGGCTCATGCGCGTGGCGTCCACATTGAGCTGCACGCGCGGCGACTTGCCGGCCAGCACATCGGCCTGGAAGTCGGGCGGGATGTCCAGCACAAAGGTGTAGTCGCCGCTGTCCATGCCGGCGTCCATCTCGGTCAGGGTCAGCAGGCGCGGGGTGTTGAAGTGCGGCGGGTAGAAGGCCTGCGCGATGCGTGCCGACAGCGGCGAGCCGTCTTCGTCGACGATGGCCACGGCCGCGTTGTGCAGCGTCTCGGGCATGGCGGTGGCGGCCACGTAGATCGACAGCGTGAAGGTGTAGGCGATCAGCACCAGCATCATTGGGTCGCGGATCAGGCTCCACAGCTCTTTCACGCCCAGGCGGACAATGTTCTTGAGTCGGCTCATGGCTCAGGTCTCCTGCTTCTTCAGCAGCGCCACGGCCAGGCCCAGGATCACCGGGATCGAGGCCGCCAGCGGCCAGAACGAACCGGCCAACGCCCCCAGGTCCAGTGCCTTGCTGAACACGCCGCGGCTGATGGTCAGGAAGTGGGTGGCCGGGTACACCGCCCCGATCAAGGCCCCCGTGCCCTCCAGCGAGGACACCGGGTTGAGCAGGCCGGCAAACTGCACGCAGGGGATCAGGGTGCCGATCATGGTCACGAACATGGCCGCGATCTGGCTGCGCGTGAAGGTCGAGGCCAGCAGGCCGAAGCCGGTGGCGCTGATGACGAACAGCAGGGCGGCCAGCGTGAGCGTGGCCAGGCTGCCCTTCACCGGCACCCCGAACACGGTCACGGCCAGCACCGTCATGAGCGCGAAGTTGAACATGGCCAGCCCCACATAAGGCAGCTGTTTGCCCAGCAGGAACTCGGTGCGTGTGACCGGGGTGACGTACAGGTTGATGATCGAGCCCAGCTCTTTTTCGCGCACCACCGACAGCGCCGTCAGCATGGCCGGGATCATCATCAGCAGCATGGGGATCACCGCGGGCACCATGGCCGGCAGGCTTTTCACATCGGGGTTGTAGCGGTAGCGGGTCTCGATCTGGCTGGCGGTGCCCAGGTGCACGCCCAGGCGCTGTTCGGCCTGCTCGGCGATCCAGCCCATGTGCAGTGCCTGCACATAGCCACGCACGGTCTCGGCGCGGGTGGGCATGGCGCCGTCCACCCAGGCGCCCACGCTCACGGTCTTGCCGCGCGCCAGGTCGCGGGCAAAGCCGGGCGGGATCTCGATGGCCACGGCCAGTTCGCCGCTGCGCAGGCGCCGGTCCAGCTCGGCATCGCTGGTGATGGGGGGGCGTTCGATGAAGTAGCGCGAGCCCGACAGGTTGAGCGCGTAGTTCTGGCTCAGCACGGTCTGGTCGCGGTCCAGCACGGCATAGGACAGGTCTTCCACGTCCAGGCTGATGCCGTAGCCGATGATGAACATCAGGATGGCCGTGCCCAGCAGGGCCAGCGTGGCGCGCACCGGGTCGCGCTGCAGCTCCAGGGCCTCGCGCAGCGAATAGCTCAGGGCCCGGGCCAGGCTGAAACGCCTGCGCCGTGCAGGTGTGCCGGGGTGCTGGGGCACCGCTGCTTCAGGCGCCGCAGCGGTGGGGGCGGGCACCGGTGCGTCGGCGTCTTCACCCGTGGCTTCGCGCAGGTAGCTGATGAAGGCCGCCTCCAGCGTGGGCGCGCCGCGCTGGCGCACGATGGCCGCCGGCGTGTCGCTCACCAGCACCCGGCCCGCGTGCATCAGCGAGATCCGGTCGCAGCGCTCGGCCTCGTTCATGAAGTGGGTCGAGATGAAGATGGTCACGCCATCCTGGCGGGCCAGGTCGATCATCAGCTGCCAGAACAGGTCGCGTGCCACCGGGTCCACGCCCGAGGTGGGCTCGTCCAGGATCAGCAGCTCGGGCTGGTGCACCATGGCCACGGCCAGCGACAGGCGCTGGCGCATGCCCAGGGGCAGGTTCTCGGGCAGGCTGCCCACCACCTCGCTGAGGCTGAAGCGCTGCACCATGTGCGCCACCCGGGCCGCCACCTCGGCTTCGGGCACGCCGAACAGGCGCGCATGCAGCACCAGGTTCTGCTCCACCGTGAGCTCGCTGTACAGCGAGAAGGCCTGCGACATGTAGCCCACGCGGCGGCGGATCGCCAGGTCATTGGGGTCGACGGTCTGGCCGAACAACAGGGCCTGGCCCTCGGTGGCGCTGAGCAGGCCGGTCAGCATCTTCATGGTGGTCGACTTGCCGCAGCCGTTGGAGCCCAGAAAGCCGAAGATCTCACCGCGCCGGATGCGGAAGTCCACATGGTCCACCGCCACGAAGTCGCCGAAGCGCATGGTCAGGCCTTGGGCTTCGATGGCGACGTGCTCGTCGGCAGCGGCGTCCAGCGGCGGCACCAGCACCGCCTGGTGGCCACGCCGGCGCTCTTCGGGCAGCAGGGCGATGAAGGCGGCCTCCAGCGTGTCGGCACCGGCCTGGTGGCGCAGTTCGGGGGCGCTGCCGGTGGCCAGCACGCGGCCCGCGTCCATGGCCACCAGCCAGTCGAAGCGCTCGGCCTCTTCCATGTAGGCGGTGGCCACGATCACGCTCATGCTCGGGCGCTCGGCGCGGATGCGGTCGATCAGGTCCCAGAACTGGCTGCGCGACAGCGGGTCCACGCCGGTGGTGGGTTCGTCCAGGATCAGCAGGTCGGGGTCGTGGATCAGCGCGCAGCACAGGCCCAGCTTCTGCTTCATGCCGCCCGAGAGCTTGCCGGCCGGCCGGCTCAGAAAGGGCGACAGCCCGGTGCTGGCCGTGAGGCTGTCGATGCGGCGGCGGCGCTCGGCCGGGCTGTGGCCGAACAGGCGGCCGAAGAACTGCAGGTTCTCCTCCACCGACAGCGTGGGGTACAGGTTCTTGCCCAGGCCTTGCGGCATGTAGGCGATGCGCGGGCACACCGCATCGCGGTGGGCGGTGCTGGCCATGTCGCCGCCCAGGGATTCGACCCGGCCTTGCTGCACCGCGCGGGCCCCGGCCAGCAGCGACAGCAGGCTGGATTTGCCCACGCCGTCGGGGCCGATCAAGCCCACGCGGCAGCCTGCGGGCAGGCTCAGCGTGATGTTGTCCAGGGCCAGGGTGTTGCCATGTCGCAGGCTCACCCCGTCGAGGCGGGCGCAGGGGGCCGGGCCCACCTGCCCGGCGGCGCCGGTCTCACTCACTGGGGCACCTTCACGGCCAGTTCAGCAGGCCATTCGGCCTGCGGGTCGAGCTTGAGCCAGGCCACCCCGGGCAGGCCGGTCTTGACCTGCTGCAGGTGGCGCAGCAGCAGCTCGCGGTCGATCTGGGCCTTCACCTTGAACATCAGCTTCTGGCGCTCGCTGGCGGTTTCCACCGTCTTGGGCGTGAACTGGGCGGTGGCCGCCACATACGACACCTTGGCCGGGATCACGTACTGCGGGGCGGCGTCCAGCACCAGGTGCACCTCGCTGCCCACGGCCAGGCGGCCGGCCACGGTCTCGGGCACGAAAAAGCCCATGTTCACCTCCGACAGGTCCACCAGGTTGAGCACCTTGCCGCCCGCGCCCAGCACCTCGCCGGGCTGGGCCACGCGGTACTGCACGCGGCCGGCGCGCGGGGCGACCAGGGTGCCGTCGTCGATCTCGGTCTGGATGCGGGCCACGGTGGCGTCACCGGCCACGACGGCGGCATGGGCGCTGCCCACCTGCGAGCGGGCAGCGGCGATCGCGCTCTGGGCCGCGGCCAGCTGGGCGCGGGCGGCGGCCACGGCGGCCGTGGCGCTGCGCGCGCGGGCCCGGTCGTCGTCCAGCTCTTGTTGCGATGCGGCGCCGTCGCGGCTCAGGTCGGTGGAGCGCGCCAGCCGGCGCTGGGCGTTGTCCAGGTCGGCCTCGCGGGCGGCCACGGCGGCCTGGGCGGCGGCGGCATCGCTTTCGCGCATGGCCACCTGGGCCTCGGCACTGGCCACGCCGGTCACGGCCTGGCGCTGGCGGGCCCGGGCTTCGTCGCGCTGGGCCTCCAGGCTCTGCATCTGCATGTGGGCCAGGGGCTGGTTGGCGCTGACCAGGTCACCCTCGCCGACCAGGATGTCGAGCACCCGGCCCGGGGACTTGGTGGCGATGTCGATCTCGGTGGCTTCGATGCGGCCATTGCCGCTCACAAAACCCGGCCCGGGGCCGGTGGCGCGCAGGTGGGTCCAGCCGTAGGCGCCGGCGGCCAGGGCGAGGGCCACGACGACGGCGATCGGGAGAAGCTGGAGAGGGGAAGAAGGCTTTTTCATGATGTGACTCGGCTCTGGCGTACGGGGGCTCAGGGTTGGGCGGTGGCGGTCCGGGGGGCGCTGGAGGGGGGGCTTTGGGGGGCGTCCGCCGCCGCCAGCGTGCCGCCGCCCAGGGCCGCGTACAGCAGCACGCGGCTGGCCATGGCGGCCCGCCGCGCCTGCACCAGTTGCTGGCCGGCGGACAGCAGGTCGCGCTGGGCGTCCAGCACCTCGAGAAAGGCGGCCGAGCCCGCGTCAAAGCGGCGCTCGGACAGCCGTGCGCGCTCGGTCTGGGCCTGCAGGGCGGCCTCGGCGATGTGCACCTGTCGCTCCAGCGCGTGGCTGGCCGACAGGGCGTCATTCACCTCGCGGAAGGCGTTCTGGATGCTTTTTTCGTACTGCGCCACGGCCTCGAGCTGGCGTGCCTGCTGCAGGCTGAGGTTGTTCTCGCGCCGGCCGCCGTCAAACAGCGGCAGGTTCAGGCTGGGGGCAAACAGCCAGGCCTTGCTGCCACCGCGGAACAGACCGTCGAAATCACTGCTGGTGGTGCCCAGGGCGGTGGTCAGCGTCAGGCTGGGGTAGAAGGCCGCCCGTGCCGCGCCCACCTGGGCGTGGGCCGCGCGCAGCTGGTGCTCGGCCGCCACGATGTCGGGCCGCGCCTGCAGCAGTTCGGAGGGCAGGCCCGTGCGAAGCCGGGCCACCGGGCTCTGGCGGCTCAACGCGTCGGCGTGTTCGGGCAGCTCCAGCGGGGTGCCGACCAGGGCGATCAGGGTCTGGGCCTGGGCGGCGCGGGTCTGCTGCAGCTGTACCACCAGGGCCTGGGCCTGGGTCAGCAGGGTCTGCACCTGGGTCAGTTGCAGACGCGAGCTGGCGCCCATGGCCACGCGGCGCGTGAAGATGCGCAGGCTCTCGGCACGGCTGGCCTCGGCCTGGCGGGCCAGGGCCAGGCGCTCGTCCAGCTCGCCCAGGGCCAGGTGGGCTTGCGCCACCTGGGCCACCAGGCTGAGCTCGGCGCCACGGCGGGCCTGCTCGGCGGCTTCAGCGCTTTGGGCGGCGGCGTCCTGCAACTGGCCCAGGCGGTTCCACAGGTCCACCTCCCAGCTCACAAAGCCCAGCCCGAGGCTGGCGCCGCTGGCCTGGATGGTGCTGCCCAGCGGGTTGATGCCGGCCGGCAGGTGCACCCGGCTGTTGCCGGCCATGCCCACCACCGAAGGCAGGCTGGCCGCGTGCTGCAGACCCCAGGCGGCCTGGGCTTGCTGCACCCGGGCCGCGGCGATGCGCAGATCGCGGTTGTTGGCCAGGGCCTGGCTGATCAGCGCCTGCAGCGCCGGGTCGGTGAAGTAGCTGCGCCAGGCCAGCGTGGGGGCGGCCGGGTCGGTGGGTGAGCTGGCCTCGGCGTACACCCCTGCCACGGGGGCGGCGGGCAGAGCCAGGGGCTCGGGCGTGTGGGCACAGGCGCCCAGCAGCAGGGCACCGGTCAGGGCCAAAAACAAAGTGCTCGACAAAGTGCTCGACAAAGCGCTCGACAAAGCGCTCAGCCGTGGCCGAGGTTCGCTAGGGGAATTGGAAAACAGTCGCATCGCAAGCTCAGCCCATGATGTGGACGCCAGCGTCGACGTACAGCGTGTCGCCGGTGATGGCGCGGCCGCCGTCGCTGGCCAGGAAGGTGCACAGGGCGCCGACTTCATCGAGCCCCACCAGCCGGCGCAGTGGGGAGCGGGCCGTGGCCTGGCTCATCAGCTGGTCGAAGTGGGCAATGCCCGAGGCCGCGCGGGTGGCCAGGGGCCCGGGTGAGACCGCGTTCACGCGGATGCCCTGCGGCCCCAGTTCGGTGGCCAGGTAGCGCACGCTGGATTCGAGGGCGGCCTTGACCGGGCCCATCAGGCCGTAGTTGGCCACCACCTCGTCGGCACCCAGGTAGCTCATGGTGAGCAGGGCGCCGCCCTGGGTCATCAGGGGTTCGGCCAGGCGTGCCATGCGGATGAAGGAATGGCACGAGATGTCCATGGCCCGGGCAAAGCCCTCGCGCGAGCAATCGACCACCCGGCCGTGCAGGTCGGTCATCGGGGCAAAGGCGATCGAGTGCAGCACGAAGTCGAGCTGACCCCATTCACGCCCCAGGGTGTCGAACAGGGCTTCGAGCTGGCCCGGCTGCTCCACGTCGAGCGGCGCGCGGATCGGCGCCTGCAGCTGTTCGGCCAGCGGCTCGACATGGGGCCGGGCCTTGTCGTTGAGCCAGGTCACCGCGACCTCGGCCCCGGCATCGCGGAAGGCCCGGGCGCAGCCCCAGGCGATGCTGTGTTCATTGGCGATGCCGACCACCAGGCCGCGCTTACCTTGCAGAGGGGGCGTCATTCACTTCTCCATCACGTAGTGGCCGGGGGCGGGGTACAGCACCGGGTGTTCGGGGGCGCCGAGGGCGGGCGGGGCGACGGGAGCGCCGGAATGGGCTCCCAGCCAGTCGCGCCAGGCTGGCCACCACGAGCCCTCGACCTGGGGCGCCTGGGCCTGCCAGGTGTCGGCACTCAGGGCCGCGCCGTCGGCGCTGCGGGTCAGGCACTGGTAGTGGCGGTGGGCGTGGCCCGGCGGGCTGACGATGCCGGCGTTGTGGCCGCCATTGGTCAGCACAAAGCTGATCTCGGCCGGGCTCAGGTGGTGCAGCTTGTAGACCGAGCGCCAGGGGGCCACGTGGTCGGTCACCGTGCCCACCATGAACACCGGCAGGCGCAGGCTGGTCAGCGACACCGTGTGCCCTTTGACCCGGTAGCGCCCGGCCGCCAGGTCGTTGTTCAGGAACAGCTGGCGCAGGTACTGCGAGTGCATGCGCGCGGGCATGCGGGTGGCGTCGGCGTTCCAGGCCATCAGGTCGTTCATGGCGGGGCGCTCGCCCAGCATGTATTCGTTGATCAGGCGCGACCACAGCAGGTCGTTGGAGCGCAGCATCTGGAAGGCGCCGGCCATCTGGCCCGCGCTCAGGGTGCCGGTTTGCGCCATCTGCGCCTCCAGCAGGCTGAGCTGGCTTTCGTCGATGAACAGGCCCAGTTCGCCGGGTTCGCTGAAATCGGTCTGGGCCGCGAACAGGGTCATCGAGGCCAGCTCGTCGCGGCCGTCGCGCGCCAGGGCCGCCGCCGCGATGGCCAGCAGGGTGCCGCCCAGGCAGTAGCCGGCCGCATGCACCTTCTGCGCCGGGCAGATGGTCTGCACCGCCTGCAAGGCGGCTTCAAAGCCCTGCTCGATGTAGTCGTCCATGGCCAGGTCGCGTTCGGCCTCGGTGGGGTTCTTCCAGGAGATGCAGAACACGGTGTGGCCCTGGTCCAGCAGGTAGCGGATCAGCGAGTTCCCGGGCGACAGGTCCAGGATGTAGTACTTCATGATCCAGGCCGGCACGATGAGCACCGGCTCGGGGTGCACCTGGGCCGTGGTGGGGCGGTACTGGATCAGCTCGATCAGGCGGTTTTGCAGCACCACCTCGCCCGGGGTGCAGGCCAGGTCGCGCCCAACCTCGAAGGCCTCGGTGCCCGCCACCGGCTCGTGCGTGCTGGCGCGCTGCAGGTCGTCCTGGGCGAAGGAGGCGCCGCGCAGCAGGTTCAGCCCATGCTCCTGCAGGGTGCGGTGCAGCACCACCGGGTTGGCCGGCAGCAGGTTGCCGGGCGAGAACATGTCCAGCCACTGCCGGGTGCCGAAGGCCACCAGATCGGCGTGGTGCTTTTCCACCCCCCAGACCTCGCTGGTGGCCTGCTGCCACCACTGCTCGTTCAGCAGAAAACCCTGGTGCAGCAGGTTGAAGGGAAAGCGCAGCCATTCAGGGTCGGCAAAGCGGCGGTCGCGTGCGGGCGGCTCGACGCACTGGCGTGCCGGGCCAGGGCCGGCCATCAGGCATTCGGTGGCGTAGCGGGCAAACTGCTCACCCTGCTGCCAGGCCAGTTGGGCCAGCGCCAGGCGTTTGCCGGGCGACAGCGCCAGGTGCATGGCCCAGTCCAGCCCGGCCAGCCAGGGCGAGGCCAGCGACATCGAGCCGCTGTGGCGTGCCAACGCGGCGTGGAAGGCCGCATCCAGGGCCGTGGCGGCTTGTTCTGTGGCGTTGGGGGCCTGGGCGGCGGAATCGGGTGTGCTCATGGTGAACGGTCTCTTCCGTTGGTTGGATGAGCTTGACTCTAGGCAAGTCGCATACCGCCGGTGATGATCTGGATCAAACTAACGACCGACTGGTCGGTATCTAATAAATGATCAACAAGTCACTGCCATGACCACGACGGAGACATCGCCATGACCGTTCTCGCCCCCGAGCGATCGCCCGCCACGCCGCGTCAGCGCCTGCCCCCCGAGGTGCGCATGCGCCAGATCCTGGATGCGGCCCAGCAGGAGTTCGCCGAGCGGGGCTTTGCCGCCACGCGCATGGACGACATTGCCCGCCGCTGTGGCCTCTCCAAAGGCGGGCTGTACGCGCATTTCGCCAGCAAGGACGAGGTGTTCGAAGCCCTTCTGTCGCGCTCGCTGACCCTGCCCGATCTGGAGGATCTGCCCACACTCGGCGGCGCCAGCACCGCACGTGGGGTGGCCGAGTGGCTGGTGGGGCAGGTTGAGGCCTGCCTGCGTCAGCCAGGCACGGTGGCGACCTTCCGGCTGTTGGTGGCCGAGAGTGAGCGGGTGCCGCACCTGGTGCAGCAGTGGCAGCAACAGGTGGTGGAGCCCCATCAACGCCTGCTGGCCGAATCGTTGGCCCGGGCGGCCGCCCACCTGGGCTGTGCCGACAGCCTGCTGGTGCGCCACCCCTGGCTGGCCATGGCGCCAGCGTTGCACACCATGGTCACGCAGCTGCTGTTCGGCAAAGACGCCCAATGCCTGCCCGGCACAGCCGACGATCCGTCGCGAGATGGCTATGTGGAAATGCTCGCCGTGCTGCTGGAAACTCCGGCCAATACTGAACGCATGTGACCGAGTTCACTGCTGGTGTGTCATTTTGAGGAGACAAGCGGATAAAAGATGAGGCGGCGGTGCTATCGTTAAGCGGCAATTTCAACCGTTCGCCCCTTCTTTTTTCTGGAGCTCTTTCATGTCCAAACTCATCGTTGTTCTGATTTCCGGTCTGCTGGCGGCCACGTGCGGCCTGGCCCAGGCCTCTGATTGCGAAGCCAAGGCCGTGGGCAAGAACGGCAAGCCGCTGGCTGGCGCCGCCAAGACCTCGTTCCTGAAGAAGTGCGAGGCCGATGCCGGCGGTGCGGCTGCCGCACCGAGCTGCGAGAGCAAGGCCGTGAGCAAGGACGGCAAGCCGCTGTCGGGGGCCGCCAAGGCCTCGTCGATCAAGAAGTGCGAAGCCGACGCGAAGAAATAAGCCTCAGGTGAACCCGCCCTCAGCGGCCCAGTGAGGAGGCGCTGAACGCCTGCCACTGGGCCTGCGTCACGCTCACCATCTGAAGCGCCGCCTCCAGCACCGCCTCGGGCCAGTGGGGTTGCTGGGCAAAGGCGATCCAGGCATCGGCCGATGCCGAGCCGCTGCGCCCGCTGGCGCGCAGCTGGTCCCAGGCCAGCACGCGGCCCAGGGTCTGGGCCGTGGCCAGCAGGCCCTCGGGGTTGGCCTTGCCCTGGGCCATGTCCACCCGGTCTTCACTGGGCTGCAGGCCCTTGAGCACCCAGGGCCGGCCCTCGAACTCCACCGGCGCCAGAAAGGCATGGTCCACGGCCTGCAGGCGCCTTTGCACGCCCACGATGCGCTGCGCCTCGTCAGCCCAAGCGGGCTGCTTCACGCCCAGGGCGTTCAAGGCCGGGATCAGCGACGAGGGCTGGGCCGTCTTGAGGTCCAGCAGCACATTGGCATCCGGCGAGCCCTTGCCTTCGACCAGCACCGCATAGCGGGGCAGGCCCAGGCTGCCGGTGCCGGCGATGCGGCGCGCCACATCCAGCACCTCATAAAAGCCCGGCTTGGGCTGCTGTGCTGCATGGCGTTGCACAAAGGCCGATACCCGCTGGCGCTCGTCGTCCGTCACCGGCAGGGCCTTCTGGCCATCGACCTTGAGCTGGCGCCGGCCGTTCTTGCGCAGCACCGTGCGTTGGTTCAGAAAGTCCACCCGGCGCCGATCCTTGAGGCGCTCGAACAGCTCGGCCACCACGCCGCTGGCGGTTTCGCCCTCCACCCACAAGGCCTTGCCGCGCTGCAGCGCCTGCTGGTAGGCGCTCACGCAGGCCTGGCTCAGCGCCTGGGCCTGGGCCGCGCTGGCCTTGAGGTCGGCTGCGCCGCACTGCAGGCTGGTCAGCAGGCGCAGCAGGTCCCAGGTGCAGGGGGCCAGGGCGGCTTCGTCGAAGTCGTTGATGTCGAAGTACACCAGCCGGTTGTCGCCCTTGTAGCTGCCGAAGTTCTCGAAGTGCAGGTCGCCACAGGCCCAGGCCAGCGGCGCATGCGTGAGCGCTTCGACCTGGGGGATGGCGTTGTAGAACAGGTGGCAGGCGCCGCGCAGGAAGATGAACGGGCTTTGCCGCATCTTGGCGTACTTGAGGGCCAGGCGCTCCGGGTCACGGCCCTGGTTGTAGGCAGCCAGGGTTGACACGGTGTCCTGGGCGGGGGGCGGGGCGACGGGCTTCATGGTGTTCGGGTGGGGGCGGCGATCGGGGCAGTTTAAGCCCGGCTTCGGTTGGCTGGCTGCCATACTGCGAGCCAGGTCTTATTCACGTATCAGGAGTCGTTCCATGTTTTTTGTGCCAGTTCAGCGTGCCCGTGCCGTGTCGCGCGCAGGGCTGGTCGGGGCTGTGTGCGCCAGCTTGATGGCCTGTACCGCCGTGCCAAGGGCGCCGCTGGCACACCTGCCGCTGCAGCAAGCCTGGTTCGAGGAACAGGCGGTGCTGTATGTGACCACCGATGTGTCGGACCGGCGGGTGGCCCAGGCCAAGGGTGCCAACTTCGCGCCGCTGCTGGAACAGGCCTTGCAGGACGCCTCAGGCCGGGCGGCAGGGCGCGCCGGCGCCACGGCGCGGGTCTATGGCTTTGTCAATTTCAAACAGGCCAGCGTGTTCGCGTCCGCACCCGAGCCCGTGGGGGCCGGCAACCTCAGCCGCTCTTACAGCCCGCTGTGGCAACTGGCCGAGGTGCGCTGGCTGCAACCGGCACAGGCCCGCGAATTGCGCTCGGAAGAGGCCGTGCTGGCCGCCGCAGAGCAGGGCCTGCTGACGGTGACGCCCACCCGCGTGGTGCTGAACTGCCCGATCGTGTCCATCCCGGGCCACGGCGCTCTGCCGGGGGTGTCGGTCGATCCGCGCTAAGAGCGTGTTCAATGTCTCGCGGCCCGTGGGAGACTTTGAACACGCTCTAAGGCCCGGCCCCGCGGCGCGCCTCAGCTCAGGTTGGCCCAGCCGCTGTGCTCGGTGGCGGCCACGACCCGGGGCAGCCACAGGGTGATCACGCTGCCCACACCGTACTCGCTGTCGATCTGCAGGCGCCCGCCCTGCAGCTCCATGATCTCCTTGACCACGCTCATGCCCAGGCCGGTGCCGGGGATGGTGCCCGAGCTGTCGGCACGGTAGAAGCGCTCGCAGACCCGCTTCAGTTGCTCGGGGGTCATGCCGATGCCGTGGTCGCGCACCTCCAGGCCCACCACCGGGGCGCCCTCGTGCTCGGCACTGACCAGGCGCACGCTCACCTCGCCGCCTTGGGGCGAGTATTTGTAGGCGTTGGACAGCACGTTGCCGATGGCCTGGGCCATCTTCTTGCGGTCCACCTGCACCAGCACGGGCTCGGGGCCGGCGTCGAATTGGGGGGCCGGGCGCTGCTGCGGCGGGTTGAAGTCGTGCATCAGCTGCCGGGTCAGCTGGGCCAGGTCCAGGCTTTCGATCTCGAAGTCCTTGCCCCGGCGCGCTTCGATGCGGGCCAGGTCCAGCAGCTCGTTGATGATGGCGATCATCAGCTCGGACTGGCGGTGGATGGTCTTGACCAGGTCGTCGCGTTGCTCGGGTTTGATCTGCGGGAACTGCAGCAGCTCGGCAAAACCGTAGATGCTGGTCATGGGGGTGCGCAGTTCATGGGCAGCGGTCGACAGGAACTCGCTCTTCATCTGGTCGACTTCGGTTTCGTGCGTCACGTCGCGCAGCAGCAGCACCTGGGAGATCAGGCCCGAGCGGCTTTCGCGCAGGCCCAGTTGCAGCACGCGCTTGGCAGGGCGCAACAGCTCGATCACGCTGCGCGAGTCGTCGTCGGCTCCATCGGGCTGGCGCAACTGGCGGCGCAGCGACTCGAAAGTGTGCCAGCGTGCCTTGGGGTTGGCCTGGCGCTGCAATAGAAACTCCACCACGGTTTCGGGTTGCCCAACCAGTTGTTCAACCGTCAGACCAGTCAGGCGGCAGAAGGCCGGGCTCACGTAGCTGGCGCGCCGCTCGGCGTCGAAAGACACAAAGCCGTCGGGGCTGAGCTCGAAGATCGCGCGCAACTGCTCGCCACGCACCTGCAGGCGCTGCACCAGGGTGGAGATCATGGCCGAGATGGCTTCGAGGTCGTCGCTGCTGGCGCTGCGCGCCAGGGCCTGCTCCTCCTGGGTCAACTCTTCCAGCACCTGGCGCAGCGACACCAGGGCGCTGGCGCGCGACTTGAGCTCGCTGCGCAGGCGCAGGTCCAGCGCATGCTGCTCGCTCATGTCGCGGCAGGCCAGCACATAGCCCTGGGTGCTGCCGTCGGGCGCCACGATGGTCGACAAGGTGGTGTCGATCACCAACTCCTGGTCGTGTCGGTTGCGCAGGCTGCTGCGGCGGCCGCGCCAGGGCTCGAGCCGCAGGGAGCGTGGCACCACCTGGGGCATCAGCGCAGAGGCGGACTGGCCCAGCACGCGGTCGAGCGGGGACCCCAGCAACTGGCAGGCCGCCGGGTTGGCCAGGGTGATCGTGCCCTCGGCGTCCAGCGTGAACACGGCGTCGGCGATCGAGCCCAGCGTGACCTCGGCCTGGTGCCGCTGAGATTGCAGGCTGGCCGCGGCGCGGCCCAGCACCTCGAAGGTCTGCCGGAATTCGCTCGGGGCCTGCTCGCCGCCATGCAGCATCTCGACCGGCAGGGCACCACTGTTCATGGCCCGTTCATAGTCCTGCACCCGGTTGAGCTTGCCCAGCCAGCGCACCAGGGGAAAGCGGATCAGCAGCAGTCCGCCCACCACGGCCAGGCCGCCCAGCAGCAAGGCCAGCCGGATCTGGCTCCACATGCGTCCGGCGATGTCGCGCGCATCGAAGCTCAGGCGCAGCACGCCGTAGTCAGTGCCGCCCACGTTGATCGGCAGGTTCACGTCATACAGGCGTTTGCCGACCAACTCGATCAGCCAGGCCGGAGGCTCGATGGTCAGGAGAGAGGGCGAAGGCTCGTCGATGCGCCCGGTGCTGCGGTCGATGTAGCTGGCGATGGCCAGCACCGAATGCGTGACGGTGCGGCGCAGCACCTGGCGGATGGTGTCGTAGTCGCCGATGACGGCGCTGTCGGCGATCACCGGCGCGATGATGGAGCCCAGGGCCTCGCCCCGCAGTTGTTCGTCCTCCAGCACTTCACTGATCTGGTAGCGAAAGAACAGGCCCAGGCCGGCCAGCACGAAGCCCAGCAGGGTGACGGTGTAGAGGGTGAAGACGCGCCCGACCAGCGAGCCGGGCGTCAGGCGTTGGAGCAGTCGGCGCAGCAAGATCGGACTCAGCGAAGCGTGGGGGGGGCGGTGCGGTAGAAGTCGCGGTAAGCGCCGTACTCGCTGCCGTCAGAGGGCGTGAAATAGGCCTCGGCCGTCAGGCCCACCTGCTCGGAGGCTTTTTGCAGGATGTCGCGCCCGCGCGGGTCCTGGTGCATGCCCAGGAAGGCCTGGGCCACCGCCTTCTGCACCTTGTCGGGCACGTTGGCCGCCGACATCAGGGCCAGGTCGTACAGCGGCGGCGAGGCCCACAACACACGCAGCTTCTTGCCTTCGCGGCGTGCATAGCCTTCGGCCAGTTGCGAGTTGGTGCCCACGGCCGCCACCTTGCCGCTGACGAGCTGGGCAAAGGCTGCGTCCATGTTGCCGCCGAACAGCAGCTTGGCCTCGATCTTGCGGCTGGCCAGATGGGCCGCCGGAAACTTGTAGGCCACCAGGGCCTCGGGGCCGGGAAAGGCCATGTCCTTGCCTTGCAGCTGCGCCAAGTCGGTGATGGGGGAGTCCTGCAACACCACGATCTGGGCGTGCAGCGGCGGGGTGAGCCGGCGCCCGAACACCTTCCAGCCCAGTTTTTCGCGCTCCGGGCTGAACATGTGGTTGGAGAAGATGAACTCGACCTCCTGGGCCAGCACGTAGGCGGTGGTGTCGGCCGAGGTGCGTCCGATCTTGAGCTGCAGCTTGACGCCGCTTTTCTCGGACACGTAGGCGATGATGGGGTTCCAGTAGGCGGCCGTCAGGTTGATGCCGTACTGGTTGACCGGTGAGAAGCGGTAGGTGCCCGCTTCAGGCGTCGGGGCCTGGGCACGGGCACCCGTCCCGGCGGCCAACAGGGCCAGCCCGGTCGCGAGGCTGAGTCGGCGGCGGGAAATTCGAGGATAGGCCATCGGGGTGCTCCAGCAAGTCGCGGCTTGGTCCGCGGACCGTTGATGTATCCCGATGTTACCGGCATATCCGGCCCCGCCGCGAGCCCCGCCCGCCGAGTGTGTGGATTACTTCTGGCCGCGCAACTTGGCCAGTTCGGCCTGGGTATCCCGCCACAGGTCCATGCCCACCTGGGTGGCGATGCCAGCGTTGACCTTGGTCAGCTTGTCACGCATGCGGGCCGATTCGGCGGGCGGCAGTTCGTTGATCTGCATGCCCTTGGCCTTCAGGTCGGCCAGGGCGCGGGTGGCTTCTTCGCGGGTGTCCTTGCGCTCGAAGTCGCGGCTGCTGCGGGCGGCATCCTGCAGCACTTTCTTCTCGGCGGCCGACAGGCCGTCCCACCACTTCTTGCTCACCAGCAGCACCCAGGGGCTGTAGACGTGGTTGGTCACGCTGAGGAACTTCTGCACCTCGTAGAACTTGCTCGACAGAATGGTGTTGTAGGGGTTCTCCTGGCCATCGACGGTGTTGGTCTCCATGGCGCTGAACAGTTCCGAGAACGGCAGCGGCACCGCATTGGCGCCCAGCATCTTGAAGCTGTCGAGGTAGACGTTGTTCTGCATCACGCGCAGCTTGATGCCGTTCAGATCCTCCAGCCGCGCCACGGGGCGCTTGCTGTTGGTCAGGTTGCGGAAGCCGTTCTCCCAGTAGGCCAGGCCGACCAGGCCCTTGTCCTGCAGCTTGTCCAGCACCTTCTGACCGATAGGGCCGTCGAGCACGGCATCGGCTTCACGCGCATTGTTGAACAGGAAGGGGGTGTCCCACAGGGCCATCTCGGCGGTGATGCCCACCAGGGTGGCGGTCGAGCCCACCATCATCTCCTGGGCGCCACCGATCAGGGCCTGCTGCATCTGGGTGTCGGGGCCCAGGGCGGCAGCGCCGATGGCGCGGACCTTCATCTTGCCGCCCGAGGCCTTTTCCACGGCTTCGGCAAACACCTTGGCCGCACGGCCCTGGTTGCTTTGCTCATTGAGGCCGTAGCCGAATCGGATCATGCGGGGCTTGAAGTCCTGCGCCAGCGCGCTGAAGGTGGTGCTGGCCAGGCTGGCGGCGGCCAGGGCGGTGAGCAGGGTGCGACGGACGGTTTTCATGCTTGTCTCCTGAGAAAAACGGGGAACGAGAGGGCTGTAGAAGGACTGAAGTGGGGCCGAGGGCTGATCGGGTCAGCGCAACCAGGCCACAGGGGCGGTCACGATCTGCGGGAAGACCACCATCAGGGTGAGCAGCGCCACGTAGGTCAGCAAGAAGGGGTTCACCCCCTTGATCACGCTGTGCATCGAGATGCGCCCCACACCGGCCACCACGTTGAGCACCGTGCCCACGGGCGGCGTGATCAGGCCGATGGCACCGTTGAGCACGAACATCAGGCCGAAGTACACGGGGTCGATGCCGGCCTTGACCGCGATCGGCAGCATCACCGGCGCAAAGATCAGGATGGTGGGCGTCAGGTCCAGCGCGGTGCCGATCAGCACCAGCACGATCATCATCACGGCCATCAGCAGGCGCGGGCTCTGCACCAGCGGGCCCAGCCACTGGGTGAGCACGCTGGGCAGGTCGGCCAGGGTGATCATGTAGCTGGCCACCTGGGCGCCGGCGCACAGGAACATCACGATGGCGGTGGTCTTGGCGGCGCGCAGCAGCACGCCATGGATCTCGCGCAGCTTCATTTCGCGGTGGATGAACAGCGCCACCACCAGCGCATAGAAGGCCGCCACCACCGCAGCCTCGGTCGGCGTGAACACGCCCGACTTCATGCCGCCGATGATGATGATGGGCATCAGCAGGGCCCAGAAGGCGCGCGCGGTGATGCGCAGGCGCTGCGCCATCGGCAGGGCCTGGCCTTGCGGCAGCTCGATGCCGCGCAGCACATGGCGCCAGGCGAAGATCAGGCCTACGCCCATCAGCAGACCGGGCACGATGCCGGACACGAACAGGGCCGAGATCGAGGTGTTGGTGGTCACGCCATAGATCACGAAGGGCATGGAGGGCGGAATGATGGGGGCGATGATGCCCCCCGACGCGATCAGCCCGGCCGAGGTGTTCATGGGGTAGCCCTGCTGGCGCATCATGGGCAGCAGGATGGTGGCGAGCGCGGCCGTGTCGGCCAGGGCCGAGCCGCTCATGCTGGCCATCAGCACGGCGGCGCCAATGGCCACATAGCCCAGGCCGCCCCGGATGTGGCCCACCCAGGCCTGGGCCATGTCGATGATGCGGCGGCTGATGCCGCCCGAGTTCATCAACTCGCCGGCCAGGATGAAGAAGGGCACAGCCAGCAGCGGAAAGCTGTCCACGCCGGCCACCAGGTTCTGGGCCAGCAACTGGGTGTCCCAGAAATCGAGCACCCAGGCCATGCCGGCGCCGGTCAGCACCAGGGCCAGGGCCATGTTCATGCCGCTGCCCATGAGCACCAGCATGCCGACCGAGAAAAACACGAAAGCGAGCGCTTCAGGGCTCATGGCAATCACTCCACTTCAGCGCCGTGACCGAGGTCCAGCGGGGTACGACGGATCAGCTCGGCCAGGGCCATCACACCGATGGCCAGCGAGCACAGAAAGGCGGGCAGCGGCAGCAGCGCGGACGAGTAGCCCAGCACCACCGAATGGCTGTCCAGCCCCACCACCACCTGCTGCCAGGCGCCCCAGGCCAGCATGGCGCTGGCGCACACGGTGAGCAGCCGGATCACGGCGGTGAGCACGGCAAAGGCGCGCGGCTTGGGCTTCAGCAGGCCGGCCAGGCTGGTGAAGGCCATGTGCTCGCCACCGGGGTAGGCCGCAGCCGCCCCGATGAAGACCATCCACACGAACAGCAGGCGCGACAGTTCTTCGCTGGCGGCCACGCCGCTGCCAAAGCCGTAGCGCAGCACGACGTTGATGAACACGGCGATGGCCATCACGCCCAGGCAGGCCGCCATCAGGTGGTGTGACAGGCGCTGGAAGCGGCTGAGGCCGGGTTGGTCCGAGGGCTGGGTCATGCGCAATCCTTGGGGTTGGAGGCCGTGAGGGCCGGGGCTTCATTCAGCCATGCCGAGGCCTGGGCCTGCAATGCGGACAAAGCCTGCAGCGCGTCCAGGCGCAGCACACCGGCTTCGCCCACCGGGCTTTCGAGGGTGGCGAACTGGCTGTCCACCAGCGAGCTGGAAAAGAAATGGCTGGCCCGCGCCGACACGCGCTGCAGCGACTGCTCGCGATCGATGTCGAGAAAGGCAAAGCGCAAACCGGGGCAGGCCTGGCGCAACTGGTCGCGGTAGGCCTTCTTCAGGGCTGAGCAGGTCAGCACCACGCCTTCGGGGTGTTCGGCCAGCAAGCGGCCCAGGGTCTGCAGCCAGCCCTGGCGGTCGCCATCGGTCAGGGCAATGCCCTGGCTCATCTTGTCGCGGCTGGCGGGGCTGTGGTGGTCGTCACCTTCGATCAAGGGCAGGTGCTCGGCCGCCGCCAGGGCCGCGCCCAGGCTGGACTTGCCGCAGCCCGCAACGCCCATGACTACAACTGATGGTTTCATATGGATAGCGCTATCCCAAAAGGTTGCAAAAAAGGGCCTGCACTGAGCACCGGCCCGTCCCGCAAAGTTTATGTATGATGGCCCGCACACCCTCAAGTGGTGCATGGGTTGGATAGCGCTATCCTACTCAGGCCGTCTTGTTTCCAATTAAGTACAAACCCTAGGACCATGCTCCGATCGCCTGCTCGCCAACGTGCCACCGGCCGCGTCACCCTGGCCGATGTGGCCCTGGCCGCTGGCGTCAGCCCCATCACCGTGTCGCGGGCCTTGCGTGGCGAACGGGCGGTGGACCCGGTGCTGGTCGAGCGCGTGCAGGCGGCGGCCCAGAAGCTGGGCTATGTGCCCGACCCGGCGGCCCGGGCGTTGGCCTCCAAGCGCAGCACCCATGTGGCGGTGCTGATCCCGATGCTGTCCAACGAGCTGTTCGTGAGCCTGCTCGAAGCCGCACAGGCCCGGCTGCGCGCGGCGGGCTACCAGACCCTGATCGGCATCACCCACTACGACCCGAGCGAAGAAGAGCAACTGCTGCGCGAGCAACTGATGCACCGCCCGGCAGGCCTGCTGGTGACCGGTTTTGACCGCACCGAAGCCACGCGCCGGCTGATCATGCAAAGCGGCGTGCCGGTGGTGCACATGATGGAGAACAGCCGGGTCGAGGGCATCCACAGCGTGGGCTTCTCGCAGACCGAGGCGGCCATCACCATGACCCGGCATTTGTTGGACCGCGGCTACCGGCGCATCGCCTTTGCCGCGGCCCAGCTTGACCCCCGCACGCTGCAGCGCCAGCAGGGCTGGCGCCAGGCGCTGGAAGCCGCGGGCCTGTACGACCCGGCGCTGGAGTGGATGAACCCGGCGCCCTCGTCGATGGCGCTGGGTGGGCGGCTGTTCCAGCAGATCATGGGCCAGTCACCGGCGGTGGACGCGGTGTTCTTCTGCAACGACGACCTGGCCCAGGGCGCCTTGCTGGCGGCCAACCGGCTGCAGTTGCCGGTGCCGGCACGGGTGGCGATTGCGGGCTTCAACGACCTCACCGGCAGCGACCTGATGCTGCCCACGCTGAGCACCGTGCACACGCCCCTGGCCACCATCGGCGACGAGGCGGCCGGCATGCTGCTCAAGCTGATGCGCGGCGAGCCGGTCGAGCATCCCTGCGTGGTGCTCGATTACCGGCTGGTGGTGCGCATGAGCACCTGAGGCGCGCTGCAGGTCGGCGGTTCAGGCGGTTCACGCGGATTGCGGCGTGCGCAGCTGCACCGGGCCGGCCTCGGCCTCGATGGCCTGGCGCAGCGGGCGGCACAGGCCCAGCGCAAACAGCACTTCGGTGCTCACGAACAAGGGCCCCACCAGCAGGCCCACCAGATCGTCCACAAAGGCCGGCTTGCGGCCCTCGTAGTAGTGGCCCACGAACTGGATCACCCAGCCCACGCCAAACAGCCCCAGGCCCCAGGCCAGCCAGCTGGCGGTGGAGCCGGCGGCCAGCGGATGGGCCAGCACCATCAGGCCGGCGATGGCCGCACTCACCGTCACGCCCGCGCCCAGGTGCCCGCGGCCCAGGTACCACACGGTGCTGGCAGCCCAGGCCAGCCAGGCGGCCGAGACGGTCCAGCCGCCCAGTTCGATCGAGGCCCGCGCCAGCAACACCCCCACGGCCAGCACGATCATGGGCACGCCCACGAAATGGGTCGCGATGTTGCGTGGGTCGCGGTGGTAGCGGGCGTATTGCGTCAGCAGGGCTTGGGTGTTTCTCATGGGCTTGTCTCCTGGTTCTGGGGCCCGCGCTGCGCAGGGTGCGCACGGGTCTGCGCTGCATGCTAGGCAGGTGGCGGGCGAAGGACTGTCAAAATCAATACATTCCAGACCGTCCAGCCGCCGCATCCCGCGGCCCCGTTTTCCGATGAAACCGTCCACCACCTCTGCCCAGACCCTGGCCGCCGCCTTGTGCAGCGAGCTCTGGTATGCCCAGTGCGAGCCTGAGTTCCAGGCCGCTTTGCTGACCCTGGGTCGGCTCTGGGTGCTGAGCGATGGCGAGCGCCTGTTCCACCGCGGCGCCGTGGAAGGGGCGCTGTGCTGCGTCACCGCTGGCGCCCTGCGCGTGGGCGGGTTGCAGGACAGCGGACAGGAAACCCTGCTGGCCTTCATCGAGCCCTACCAGTGGCTGGGCGAGATCTCGCTGATCGACGGCCAGCCGCGCAGCCACGATGTGGTGGCCGACGGCGACACCACCGTGCTACTGGTGCCGCGTGACGAGCTGCTGGACTGGCTGGAACAGCACCCCGCGCACTGGCGCAGCGTGGCCCGTCTGGCCAGCAGCAAGCTGCGCCTGATGTTCTCGGCCCTGGAGGACATCGCCCAGTTGCCGTTGGACCTGCGCCTGGCCAAGCGCCTGTGGCTGGTGGCCCAGGGCTATGGCGGTCGCACCGGCGCGCCACGCCGCCTGATCCGCCTGCCGCAGGAGCAACTGGCCCTGATGCTGGGCGTGAGCCGCCAGACCATCAACAAGGCCTTGCATGGGCTGGAGCAGCGAGGCTGGCTGCACCTGCGCTACGGCACCATCGAGTTGCTGGACCTCGAGGCCTTGCGCGCCGTGTCCGAGGGCTGGGACGGTTCGGATCCGGTGGACGAACCGTCCAGGTAAGGCTTCAGCACCTCGGCCAGCCAATCCATGAACACCTGCACCCGGCGCGCCAATTGACGCCGATGCGGGTACAGCAGCGACACCGGCAGCGGCGGGGCGCGGAACTCGGGCAACACCTCGACCAGCAGCCCCTGTTCGAGCAGGCCACGCAGCCCGGCGGTGGGCGCCTGGATCAGGCCCAGCCCCGCCAGGCAGGCGCCCTGGTAGGCCTCGGTGCTGTTCACGCTCAGCGAGCCGGGCATGGGCAGGGTGCGGGTCTGGCCGCGCTCGTCCACCCACTCCCAGCCGGTCTGCCGGCCGCCCAGCTGGGGCTGGTAGTGCACCAACTGGTGCTGGCTTAAATCCTCCAGTCGGCGGGGTGTACCGGCCGCGGCCAGATAGGCCGGGCTGGCGCAATTGCTCTGTGACAGCTGGCCCAAAGGGCGGGCGATCAGGCCCGAATCTTCCAGCGGGCCCACCCGCAGCACACAGTCGAAGCCCTCGCGCACCAGGTCCACCCGGCGGTCGGTGCAGCTCAGCTCCAGGTGCACACCCGGGTGGGCGCGCAGAAAGCCGGGCAGGCTGGGCAACACCAGCTGGCGCGCCGTGCCCACCGGCATGTCCACCCGCAGCCGGCCACTCAGTTGGGCGGGCTGTTGCTGAAACAGACCCTGTAACTCGTCCAGATCGGCCAGCACATCCTTGCAGCGTTCGTAGAAGACCTGGCCGTCCGGGGTCAGTTGCACGCGACGCGTGGTGCGCAGCAGCAGCCGGGTGCCCAACTGCGCCTCCAGTTGCTGCACCGCCAGCGACACGCTGGCCTTGGGCAGGCCGAGCTGCGCCGCGGCCTGGGTGAAGCTGGCCAGTTCGGCCACGCGGGTGAAGGTGTGCAGGGCATCGACGGGGTTCATGGGTTCATTGTTATTCAATATTGAACAGTGAAGTCGGATGCTGTGGGTTTATCGGCAAGGAATCGATCAATAGACTGCCAGACATCCCATTCCCGCGCCACAGGCGCTTCAACCAGGATCTGCCATGACATCCCTTGACTCGAACACTTTGCCCCCCACGACCGAGGGCACCTCAGCCCCGGTCGCCCTGATCACCGGCGGCAGCCGCGGCCTGGGCCGCAGCATGGCGCTGGCCCTGGCCGCCCAGGGCATGGACGTGGTGTTCACCTACCGCAGCCAGCAGGCCCAGGCCCAAGACGTGGTGCAGCAGATCGAGGCCCTGGGGCGGCGCGCCCTGGCCATCGAGCTGGAGCTGGGCCAGGGGCTGGGCATGACGGCCCGCTTCGCGGCCTTCGCCGATACCGTGCGTGAGGCCCTGGCCCAGCGCTGGCAGGTGGCGCAGATCGACGCCCTGGTGAACAACGCCGGCATCGGGGTGCACGCCAGCGTGGCCGACACCACCGAAGAGCAGTTCGATCTGTTGTTCAACCTGCATCTGAAGGGGGTGTTCTTCCTCACGCAGGCGCTGTTGCCGCTGCTGCGCGACGGCGGGCGGATTCTCAACCTGTCCAGCGGGCTGACCCGCTTCGCCTTGCCGGGCTATGCGGCCTACGCCAGCATGAAGGGCGGCATCGAGGTGCTGACCCGCTACCTGGCCAAGGAACTCGGGCCGCGCGGGATTGCCGTCAACACCCTGGCGCCGGGGGCCATCGAAACCGACTTTGGCGGCGGCGCCGTGCGCGACAACCCTGAACTGAACCGCTTTGTGGCCAGCCAGACCGCCCTGGGCCGGGTCGGTCTGCCCGAGGACATCGGTCAGGTGGTGGCGGCCTTGTTGTCGCCTGCCAGCGGCTGGGTGAATGCCCAGCGCATCGAGGCTTCGGGCGGCATGTTCATCTGAGAAAGCCGCGCTGTCGCTGCCGCCAGTGAGGCGACTCAGGCGGGGGGCGTGGGCGCGACCAGGTTGCTGCGCAGCCGTTTCAGCAGGCCCAGCAACTGGCCCAGCTCACCCGCATCCAGCCCGGTCAGGCTGCGGGCCAAGGCCTGGCGGCGGGCCTGGTGCAATTGCCCGTGCAAGGCCAGGCCGCTGGGCGTGGGGCTCAGACGTTGGCTGCGGCGGTCCTCGGGGTCGGGGCTGGCCTGCAGGTGGCCGCTGTCCAGCAGCGATTTGATCAGCCGTGCGATCTGCGCCTTGTCACGCCCGCTGTGCTGCACCAGATCACGCTGGCTGGCCCCGGGGTGGCGCACAAAGAACTGCAGGGCCCGCAACTCCATGGGCGCCAGCGCCAGGGGCTGCTCGCCCAGGCTGTGGCGCAGCTGGCCCTTGAGGCTGAACACCAGAGCCTGCAGGCTTTCCAGCACTTCGTCTTCCAGATCGCCTGTCGCTGTCGTGGTTTTTTCTGATTTGGTTGACACTATCAACTTTCAGGGGGATTATTGGTTGATCATATCAACCAAATAAACAACTGTCTCTGCCATGACTTCTGAACTTTCTTCCCCCGCTTCTTCCCCTGTTGCTGCTTCCTCGACCGCTGTGCCGGCCCATCTTCTGCCCCAGCGTGTGCGCCACGCCAACCCGGTGCGCCGGGTGCAGGTGCTGCGCGTGGGGCGGCCCACCCCGGGCGTGGTCAGCGTGACCCTGGGCGGCGAGGCCCTGCGCGGCTTTGTGTCGGCCGGTTTTGACGACCACCTCAAGCTGATGCTGCCGCCGGCCCCGGGCCGTCCGCTGGTGCTGCCCACGCTGCAGGACGGCCGGGTCAGCTGGCCCGCCGGCCTGAGCGAGGCCGAGCGCCCCGTGATGCGCGACTACACACCGTTGCACTTCGATGCCCAGGCCCTGGAGCTCGACCTGGAGTTCGCCCTGCATGGCGAGGGCCCGGCGGCCACCTGGGCCGCCCGCGCGCGGCCTGGCGACGAGGTGGGGCTGGGTGGCCCGCGTGGCTCGATGGTGCTGCCGGCCGGGCACGATGCCTATGTGCTGGCGGGTGATGAAAGCGCACTGCCCGCCATCGCACGCCGGCTGGCCGAGCTGCCAGCCGGCACCCGCGTCACGGCCCTGATCGAGGTGGCCACGGCCGAGGAGCAGCGCGCGCTGGCCAGTGCGGCCCAGGTCCACCTGCGCTGGCTGGTGCGGGGCGCTGCCACCCCGGGCCAGCGGCTGCTGGAGGCCGTGCGTGAAACCCCCTTGCCCGAGGGCCATGCCTTTGTGTGGGCCGCCGGTGAGGCCCTCACCATGGCTGAGCTGCGCACCCATTGGCTGGGCCTGGGTCAGCCCGCGGCCCTGATGCGCGTCTCGGCCTACTGGCGCCAGGGCCTCTCTGGGCACCACGAAAACCTGAGCTGAAGCCGGGCGGGGGCCGCCTGCGCACACGGTGTGGGCAGGTGAAAGCCCTGCTTCTGAGCCGATCCGAGTTGAAACCAAGGGTAAACCCTTGTGATCGGTCGGCAATTTCCTTCAAATTCTTTGGGGTATTCAAAGGGCTGTCACAAAAATTACTGCAAAATAGCACGACCGTTCGTTTTATTTTGTGAGCCGCCCATCCATGTCCACCACTCGTTCGTCAGCCATCTCGCCGGGCACTGCACGCTCGGCGGCCGCTGCACCGGCCCGCCGCGGCCGCGCGCTGCAAAAGGGGCTGCAGACCAAGGCTGTCATCGTCGAGGCGGCGCTGGGCCTGGCCACCCAGATCGGCCTGGAAGGCCTGTCGATCGGGGCCCTGGCCGAGGTCACGCAGATGAGCAAGTCGGGCGTGTTTGCCCACTTCGGCTCGCGTGAAGAGCTGCAGATCTCCGTCATCCGTGAATACCACGTGCGCTTCGAGGAAGAGGTGTTCTACCCCGCCTTGTCGGCACCGCGCGGCCTGCCGCGCCTGCGCGCCATGTTCGCCAACTGGATGAAGCGCACCTCGGTCGAAATCGACTCGGGCTGCCTGTACATCAGCGGTGCCGTCGAGTTCGACGACCGCCCCGGCCCGGTGCGCGATGCGCTGGCCAGCTCCGTCATGACCTGGCACGCCGCCATGAAGCGTGCCATCACCCTCGCCAAACACGACGGCCAGCTCGGCCCCGATGTGGACGAGGACCAGATGCTGTTCGAGATCCACGGTCTGATCCTCGCACTGCACTACGAGGCCCGCTTTCTGAAGCACCCGGGCTCGATCCAGAAGGCCACCCAGGGCTTCGACAACATCCTGGCCCGGTACGGCGCCACCGACCTCGCACCGGCCACCCCCGTTTCTTCCAAAACCCCGATCCGCACCAAGGAGTGATCCCATGCCTGCTTACACCCCCCCTCTGCGTGACATGCAATTCGTGTTGCATGAAGTGCTCAAGGTCAGCGATGAATTCAAGGCCCTGCCCAAGCACGCCGACATCGATGCCGACACCATCAATGCCGTGCTCGAAGAAGGCGGCAAGTTCGCGGCCGAGGTCACCTTCCCGCTGAACATCAGCGGCGACACCGAGGGCTGCGTGCTCGACAAGAGCACCCACGAGGTCAAGACCCCCACGGGCTTCAAGGCCGCCTACGAAAAGTTTGTTGAAGGTGGCTGGGCCGCCCTGTCCTGCGACCCCGAGTACGGCGGCCAGGGCCTGCCCTTCGTGGTCAACCAGTGCTTCTACGAAATGATGAACTCGGCCAACCAGGCCTGGACCATGTACCCCGGCCTGAGCCACGGTGCCTACGAGGCCCTGCACGCCCACGGCACCGACGAGCAAAAGCGCCTGTACCTGCCCAAGCTCACCAGCGGCGAATGGACCGGCACCATGTGCCTGACCGAGCCGCATTGCGGCACCGACCTGGGCCTGCTGCGCACCAAGGCCGAACCCCAGGCCGACGGCACCTACAAGATCACCGGCAACAAGATCTTCATCAGCGCCGGTGAGCACGACATGACCTCCAACATCGTGCACCTGGTGCTGGCCCGCCTGCCGGACGCGCCCCAGGGCAGCAAGGGCATCAGCCTGTTCGTGGTGCCCAAGTTCAAGGTGAACGCCGATGGCAGCGTGGGCGAGCGCAACCCGATCTACTGCGGTGGCCTGGAGCACAAGATGGGCATCCACGGCAACGCCACGGCCCAGATCGTGATTGACGGCGCGGTGGGCACGATGGTGGGCCAGCCCAACAAGGGCCTGGCCGCCATGTTCGTGATGATGAACGCCGCCCGCCTGGGCGTGGGCAACCAGTCGCTGGGCCTGACCGAAGTGGCCTACCAGAACGCCTTGGCCTACGCCAAGGACCGCATCCAGATGCGCTCGCTGACCGGCACCAAGGCCAAGGACAAGCCGGCCGACCCCATCATCGTGCACCCCGACGTGCGCAAGATGCTGCTGACCGCCCGCGCCTACGCCGAAGGCGGCCGCGCCATGGCCTGCTTCTGCGCCGTGCTGCTCGACAAGGAACTGAACCACCCCGACGAAAAGGTGCGCAAGGACTCGGCCGAGCTGGTCGCGCTGCTGACCCCCATCGTCAAGGCCTTCATCACCGACAACGCCTGGACCGCCACCACGGCCTGCCAGCAGGTGTTCGGCGGCCACGGCTACATCAAGGAGTGGGGCATGGAGCAGTACGTGCGCGATGCCCGCATCAACATGATCTATGAAGGCACCAACACCATCCAGTCGCTGGACCTGCTGGGCCGCAAGATCCTGGGCAACAACGGCGCTTCGCTGAAGAAGTTCGGCAAGCTGGTGGCCCAGCTGGTCGAGGCCGAAGGCGTCAACGAGAAGATGGCCGAGTTCATCAACCCGCTGGCCTACCTGGGCGACCAGATGACCAAGTTCACCACCGAGATCGGCTTCAAGGGCTTCCAGAACCCCGACGAAGTGGGCGCCGCAGCAGTCGACTACCTGCGCGTGGCCGGCCACCTGGTGTTTGCCTACTTCTTTGCCCGCATGGCCTCGGTCGCGCTCAAGGAGATCGCCGCCGGCAACACCGACCCGTTCTACCAGGCCAAGCTGCAGACCGCGCGCTTCTACTTCGCCAAGCTGTTCCCCGAAACCGCTTCGCTGATGCGCACCGCCCGTGCCGGCTCCAAGGTGCTGATGGACACCGAAGCCGTGTTTGCCTGAGCCTGAACCGCCGCCCACCCAGGAGACCGCGATGACGATCAAGAACGTTCTGGCCACGGCGCTGATGGCGCTGGCCTGGCCCGTGCTGGCGCAGACCACCCCGGTGGGCCTGTGGCGCAGCGTGGACGATGCCTCGGGCGAGGCCAAGGCCGAGATCCGCATCGCGGCCGACGGCGCGGGCGTGCTCAGCGGCCGCATCGAGAAGGCCATCACCCGCTCGGCCGAGCCGCTGTGCACCCAGTGCAGCGACGACCGCAAGGGCAAGCCCAAGCTCGGCATGGAAATCGTCCGCGGCGTGCGCCAGGCCGAGGGCAAGCCCGAGTGGGAGGGCGGCAAGATCCTGGACCCCGAAAACGGCAAGGAATACACCGTGCGCCTGGTGCCGCTCGAAGGCGGCAAGCAGTTGCAGGTGCGCGGCTACATCGGCCCCTTCTACCGTACCCAGGTCTGGCAACGCATTGAATAAGGCCCGGGGCGCCTGCGGGGCGCCCTGAGCGAACAGGAAATCTCATGAACCGATTCCAAGTGAAAAAAGTCGCCGTGCTCGGCGCAGGCGTGATGGGCGCGCAGATCGCGGCCCACCTCGTCAACGTCAAGGTGCCCGTGGTGCTGTTCGATCTGCCGGCCAAGGAAGGCCCCAAGAACGGTATCGTCACGCGCGCCATCGATGGCTTGAAAAAGCTCAAGCCCGCCCCCCTGGGCGTGGCCGAAGACGCCGCCCTGATCGGCCAGGCCAACTACGAAGAGCATCTGGAGCAGCTGCGCGACTGCGACCTCATCATCGAGGCCATCGCCGAGCGCATGGACTGGAAGCTCGACCTCTACAAGAAGATCGCCCCCTTTGTGGCGCCGCACGCCATCGTGGCGTCCAACACCTCGGGCCTGTCGATCACAAAGCTCAGCGAGGCGCTGCCCGAAGCCATCAAGCCGCGCTTTTGCGGCATCCACTTCTTCAACCCGCCGCGCTACATGTACTTGGTGGAGTTGATTGCCACCCCCACCACCCAGCCGGTGATCCTCGACCAGCTCGAGAGCTTTGTCACCAGCGGCCTGGGCAAGGGCGTGTTGCGCGCCAAGGACACGCCCAACTTCATCGCCAACCGCGTCGGCATCGCCGGCATGCTGGCCACCATGAAGGAAGTCGAGAACTTCGGCCTCAGCTACGACGTGGTCGATGACCTGACCGGCAAGAAGCTGGGTCGGGCCAGCTCGGGCACCTTCCGCACCGCCGACGTGGTGGGCCTGGACACCATGGCCCACGTCATCAAGACGCTGCAGGACAACCTCACGCTGGACAGCGACCCCTTCTACGGCAGCTTCGGCACCCCCGCGGTGCTCAAGAAGCTGCTCGAGCTGGGCCACCTGGGCCAGAAGACCAAGGCCGGCTTCTACAAGAAGGTGGGCCGCGACGTGCTGCGCTTTGAGCTCGAAAGCGAAGACTATGTGCCCGGCGGCCAGAAGGCCGACGAGGTGTATGGCCGCATGCTCAAGAAGCCCGCGGCCCAGCGCCTGGCGCTGCTGCGCAACGCCGAAGGCGCGCAAGGCCAGTTCCTGTGGGCCATCCTGCGCAACAGCTTCCACTACGCGGCCGTTCACCTGGCCAGCATCGCCGACAACGCGCGCGATGTGGACCAGGCCATGCGCTGGGGCTTCGGCATGAAGCAAGGCCCCTTCGAACTGTGGCAAGAGGCCGGCTGGTTGCAGGTGGCGCAGTGGATCAACGAAGACATCGCCGCGGGCAAGACGCTGTGCAATGCACCGCTGCCCGAGTGGGTGTTCCAGGGCCCGGTGGCCGAGGCCGGTGGCGTGCACACGCCCCAGGGCTCGTACAACCCGAGCACCAACGCCTTCGAGCCGCGCCGCCAGCTGCCGGTGTACCAGCGTCAGCACTTCCCTGAAGCCCTGCTGGGCGACGGCTCGGCCCGCTTCGAAACCGCCGGCAAGACCCTGCACGAGGACGAGGCCATCCGCCTCTGGACGCTGGACGACGAGGTGCTGATCGCCAGCATCAAGAGCAAGATGCACGCGATCGGCCCGGGCGTGGTCGAAGGCCTGCAGCAAGGCATCGAGTTGGCCGAGCAGCAGTACAAGGGCCTGGTGATCTGGTCGGGCGATGAGCCCTTCAGCGCTGGGGCCGACCTGCAGTCCATGCTGCCGGCCTTCATGATCGCCGGCGTGGACGCGATCGAGGGCGCCGAGCACGAGCTGCAGCAGCTCATGCTGCGCCTGCGCTATGCCGGCGTGCCCGTGGTGTCGGCCGTGCGCGGCCTGGCCCTGGGCGGCGGCTGCGAGCTGGCCGTGCACTCGGCGCGCCGCGTGGTGGCCATGGAAAGCTACATCGGCCTGGTCGAAGTGGGTGTGGGCCTGGTGCCCGGTGCCGGCGGCCTGACCTACATCGCACGCCGTGCCGCCGAGAACGCCGCCACCTCCACCGGAAAAGACCTGCTGCCCTTCCTGACCGAAGGCTTCACGGCCGCGGCCATGGCCAAGGTGGGCACCAGCGCGCTCGAGTCGCGCAAGCTGGGCTACCTGCTGGACAGCGACCTCATCGTGCCCAACAAGGACGAGCTGCTGTATGTGGCCCTGAACGAGGCCAAGGCCTTGTTCGACGGCGGCTGGCGCGCCCCCATCAAGCGCCTGTTCCCGGTGGCCGGGCGCAGCGGGCTGGCCACCATCAAGGGCCAGCTGGTCAACATGCGCGACGGCGGCTTCATCAGCCAGCACGATTTCCACATCGGCAGCCTGATCGCCAACGTGGTCTGCGGCGGTGATGTGGATGCGGGCACCCTGGTCAGCGAGGAGTACCTGATGGCGCTGGAGCGCAAGGCCTTCTGCTCGCTGATCGTGCACCCCAAGACGCAGGAACGCATCATGGGCATGTTGTCCACCGGCAAGCCGGTGCGCAATTGAGCGGCCCGACGAGCGTGCCTTTGAGCCCCCAAGCCTTGCCCGCCATGGACCGCCCGCCCAACAAGCTGCAGCGTTCGCTGATGCGCCTGGACGAGGCCCCCGGCTTCATGCGGGGCTGGGTGCAGAGCATCATCTTGCGCCGCGCCGTGCCCTTCACCGGCACGGTCGGTGTGCGCTTTGCGGGCCTCAGCACCGAGCGTGCCGAGGTGCGCCTGGCCACGGCCCCGCGCCTGCACAACCAGAGCGGTGACGTGCACACCTCGGCCATCCACCTGCTGGCGGAAAGTGCCACCGGCCTGGTGATCGGCATGAACGTGCGCGATGACTGCACCCCGGTGCTGAAGCGGGCCAGCTTGCAGCTGCTTCAGCGCGCCAAGGGCGGCCTCAAGGCCGTGGCCGTGCTGACGCCCGAGCAGGCGGCCTGGATGCAGGCCAACGAGCAGGGCGAGTTGAGCGTGTCCGTCACGGTCACCGACGACACCGGCGCCGAGCCGGTGCAATGCGAATTTGTCTGGGCCTGGGTTCCCGCCAGCCGCCCGAAAAAGAACTGAAGGAGTTTCACCATGGCCCACCAAGTCCAGGAAGCCTACATCGTTGCTGCCACGCGCACCCCCATCGGGCGTTCGCACCGCGGCTTCTTCCGCAACACCCGGCCCGATGACCTGCTGGCCACCACCCTGAAGGCCGCCCTGGCCCAGGTGCCCGATCTGGACCCGGCCAGCATCGAAGACATCATCTGCGGCTGCGCCATCCCCGAGGCCCAGCAGGGCCTGAACGTGGCCCGTGTGGCCGCGGTGCTGGCGGGCCTGCCCACCAGCGTGGGCGGCATCACCGTGAACCGCTTCTGCGCTTCCGGCCTGTCGGCCGTGCAGATGGCGGCCGACCGCATCCGCGTGGGCGAGGCCGAGGTGATGATCGCCGCCGGCGTCGAAAGCATGAGCATGGTGCCCATGATGGGCAACTCGCCCTCGCTGTCGCCCAGCATCTTCGAGCGCGACGGCGACGTGGGCATTGCCTACGGCATGGGCCTGACCGCCGAGAAGGTGGCCCAGCAATGGAAGGTGAGCCGCGAGGCGCAGGACGAATTCGCCCTGCAGTCGCACCTGAAGGCGCTCAAGGCCCAGCAGGCCGGCGAGTTCACGGCCGAGATCACCCCCATCGAGGTGACCGAGCGCCGCCCCAACCTGGCCAGCGGCGAGGTCAGCCTGAAAACCCGCACCGTCAGCCTGGACGAAGGCGCCCGCCCCGACACCACGCTCGAAGGCCTGGGCAAGCTCAAGACCGTGTTCGCGGCCCGCGGCTCGGTCACGGCCGGCAACAGCTCGCAGACCTCGGACGGCGCCGGCGCCCTGATCCTGGCCAGCGAGTCGGCCGTCAAGCGCTTCGGCCTGAAGCCCCTGGCGCGCTTCGTGAGCTTTGCCAGCAAGGGCGTCCCGCCCCACATCATGGGCATCGGCCCGATCGAGGCGATCCCGGCTGCCCTGCGCTACGCCGGCCTGAAGCAGGACGACATCGACTGGTTCGAGCTCAACGAAGCCTTCGCGGCCCAATCGCTGGCGGTGATGAACACCCTGGGCCTGGACCCGGCCAAGGTCAACCGCATGGGCGGCGCGATTGCGCTGGGCCACCCCCTGGGGGCCACGGGCGCCATCCGCTCGGCCACCGTGGTGCATGCGCTGCAACGCCACCAGCTCAAGTACGGCATGGTCACCATGTGCGTGGGCATGGGGCAGGGCGCGGCCGGCATCTTCGAACGCTGCTGAGCCCGCGTTCAACCGGGCGGTGCGGCCACAGCGCGGGCTGCCCGCCCCCCTGAACTGAGCCAGCGCAGACTGGCCTGCTTTCAACAGGAGACACGCCGTGATGCAGACCTCGGTTCTGGCCGTCGATTCGGCCTCGCTTGCCGTGCGCACCTATGCGCCGGCCACCCCCCCGTTGGCCAATCTGGTCCTGGGCGCCGCCATGGGCGTGCGCCAGGCCTATTACGAGCCCTTTGCGCGCTGGCTGGCCGAGCAGGGCTACCGCGTCACCACCTTCGACTACCGGGGCGTGGGCGAATCGCGCGGTGCGGCCTGGCGCGGCTCGCTGCGCGGCTTCCAGGCCGACCTGCGCGACTGGGTGCGTGACTACGAGGCCGTGGTGGCCCAGGCCCGCGCCGCCTGCCCCGGCGCGCCGCTGTACCTGCTGGGCCACAGCCTGGGCGCGCAACTGCCCGGCCTGTTCCAGCGCCCTGAGCAGGTCGATGGCCTGCTGAGCCTGGCCTCGGGCAGCGGCTACTGGCGCGACAACGCGCCCCGCCTGCGGCGCAGCGTGCCGTATTTCTGGTGGGTGCTGGTGCCCTTGGCCACGCGCTGTTTCGGCTACTTTCCGGGCCGCCGCCTGGGCAAGGTGGGCGATCTGCCTGCGGGCGTGATCCTGCAGTGGCGCCGCTGGTGCCTGGATCCGCGCTACAGCGTGGGCGCCGAAGGCCCGGCGGCCGAGCAGAGCTATGCTCGGGTGCGCTACCCGGTGCTGGCCCTGTCGGTGCAGGACGACGAGATGATGACCCTGCGCGGCACGCAAAGCCTGATCGGCTTCTATGCCAACGCGCCGCAACGCATCGAGGTGGTGCGCCCGGCCGATGCCCTGGCACGCCGCATCGGGCACTTCGGCTGGTTCCGCGAGTCGTTCCGGGCCACGCTGTGGCCGCGTACCATTGCCAGCCTGAACGCGCTGGCCGTGCTGCGCCAGGGCCAGCACGTCACAAACTCGACTGTCTGATCCGTCCCCTTGCCGCACACTTCTGCCCCATGAGCACCACCCACCCGCTTGATACCGCGCTGCAACTGGCAACTCAGCCGCAGCCCCAACCCGACACCGGCGTTGCTGCCGGCCCGCTGCAGATCAGCCAGGGCCACACCAGCCCTGCCTACTGGAACATGGTGGGGCCGTTTGGCGGCACCACCGCCGCCACCTGCCTGCAGGCCGTGCTGCAGCACCCGGCCCTGCTGGGCGAGCCGCTGTCGCTGACCGTGAACTACGCCGGGGCCCTGGCCGAGGGCGAGTTCGAGGTGCAGGCCCAGCCGGTGCGCACCAACCGCTCCACCCAGCACTGGACGATCTCCATCGTGCAGCGCGATGCCGAGGGCCAGCCCGTGGTCACCACCACGGCCACAGCGGTCACGGCGGCGCGGCGCGAAACCTGGAGCGTGTCCGACACGCCCATGCCCGAGGTGCCCGCCCCTGAGACGCTGGAGCGCATGCACCCGCCCAAGGGCGTGGCCTGGATCGATCGCTACGAGATGCGCCCCGTCACCGGCGTGATCCCGCACACCTGGGACGGCCGGGGCGACAACAGCCTGTCGCAGCTGTGGATGCGCGACGACCCGCCTCGCCCGCTCGACTTTCCGGCCCTGGCTGCCCTGTCGGACATCTTCTTTCCGCGCGTCTGGCTGCGCCGGGCCTCGCGGGTGCCGGCCGGCACGGTCTCGATCACCACGTATTTCCATGTCGGCCAGGCCGAATTGGCCGCCACCGGCACGGGTTTCGTGCTGGGCCAGGCCCGGGCCCAGGAGTTCCGCAACGGCTTTTTCGACCAGACCGCCCAGCTCTGGAACCAGGCCGGCCGCCTGCTGGTCAGCACGCACCAGATCGTCTATTTCAAGGAATAGGCCGGGTCACAACCTGCGCCTTTCTGCCCACCCCCACAAGGAGCCCCTCCTCATGAGCCAAGACATCCTGATCCACACCGAAGCCGGTGTGTGCACCATCACCCTGAACCGCGTCGACAAGAAGAACTCGATCACCGCCGACATGTACGCCGCCATGGCCGATGCCCTGGCCACGGCCGAGGCCGATGCCGCGGTGCGCGTGGTGGTGTTCCAGGGCGACATCGCCATCTTCAGCGCCGGCAACGACATCGGCGATTTCCTGAACAAGCCGCCGGCCGGCATGAACTCGCCGGTGTTCCGCTTCCTGCACAACCTGGCCGCCTTTCCCAAGCCCGTGGTGGCCGCGGTCTGCGGCCCGGCCGTGGGCATCGGCACCACGATGCTGTTCCATTGCGACCTGGTTTATGCCGGCGACAACGCCGCTTTCTCGATGCCTTTCGTTAACCTGGGCCTGTGCCCCGAGGCCGCCTCGAGCCTGCTGGTGCCCCAGATGCTGGGTTACCACCGCGCGGCCGAGGCCTTGCTGCTGGGCGAGCCCTTCATGGCGGAAGCGGCCCTGGAGGTGGGCTTGGTGAACCGCGTGGTGCCCCCGACCGAGTGCAACGGCGTGGCCCAGACTGTGGCCCGCAAACTGGCCGCCAAGCCGCTGACTTCGCTGGTCGAGACCAAGCGCCTCATGAAGGGCGGGCAGTCGGCCCTGGTGGTCCAGCGCATGGCGGAAGAAGGGGCCAGCTTTGGCCGCATGTTGGGTGAGCCGGCGGCCAAGGAGGCGTTCACGGCGTTTCTGGAGAAACGGCGGCCGGATTTCAGCCAAGTTTAAGGGGGGCGCCCTGAAAGGGGTGTGCCTTTTCCACTTGTTGTGGGTTCTGTGTTGCCGCTTCGCTCTGTGCCTTCTGCTCTGTGTTGAAGGGCGGAGGCCGGGATTGCGGCCCGGCGGCCGCCTCACTTTCTTTGCTTCGCCAAAGAAAGTAAGCAAAGAAAGGCGACCCGAAGTCAGGGCCACTTCGTGGTTCCCTGCGCTGCTCGCGCCAGGTGGGGTCTCGCTAAACTCGCTGCGCTCAGACAGACGCGAGCCCTGATCCACCTGTCACTCCGCTGCTCGGCCCTGCCCCACGGGGCAAGCGGGATCGGGTTCGGGCGAGCTTGCGAGCGCACTGACGAAATCGGTCGTGCCTGTGCATCCAGCGGCGTTGGTGTGTCTCTGTTTGATTTGTTGGGCAGAGCGCTTGTGCGTCCCCGCGCTGCGAAGCAGCCGCGCCTTCTGATTGAAACAACACGGCGCCGCTGCGCAGCAGCAGCCGTCGGTTCCCGCTCCCCACCTCCCGTCGGGCACGGCGAGCAGCGCAGACTTGGGCGGATAAAGGGCTCGCGTCTGTTTGAGCGCAGCGAGTTTAGCGAGACCCCGCCCAAGTTGAGCAGCGCAGCGGACCCTGCGCAGCAGGGCGTGCACGTCGGGTCGCCTTTCTTTGCTTACTTTCTTTGGCGAGACAAAGAAAGTGAGGCGCCCGCCGGGGCGCAATCCCGGCCTCCGACCTCAAACGAAGAGCAGAACGAACAGAGCGCAGCGGCAGCACAGAACCCACAACGAGTGGACAAGGCAAACCAGCCACTTGCACCACAGCCCAGAAAGCAGCCTTCCAAAACAAAAAGCCGGGCAAGCCCGGCTTCCTCATCCCGCCCCCAGCGATGCAAAACACACCGCTGGCCGGCGCTGGCGATGACCCCGCATCACCAGTTGTTGTCGTCCGACGACGACCCACCCCCACTGTCCCAGGAGTCGCTGCCACCACTGCCGGCATCGAACGAGCCATAGTCCGGCGGGTTGTCGATCGGGCTGTAGCCGCCGCCACCGCCCAGGTTGCTGCCACCACCGCCGCCACCGCCCGAGTCGTGGCTGCCGCGGTCTTCGTTGCCGTGCTCCAGCACCTTGGCCAGGCCGTAGCCGGCGGCGGCACCCGCCAAGCCGCCGAGCACCACGCCACCAATGCCGGGGCCGCTGCTGGGCGGGACACCATAGCCGGGCTGGCCATAACCCGGTTGGCCGTAACCGGGTTGACCAAAGCCGGGCTGGGCCACGGGGCCGCGGCCGAAGGCGGCGTCACCCGCCATGCCCGGGGCCGGGCTGGGCGAGGGCAGCACGCGGGTGGCCAGCTTCCAGACCACAAACAGCACCCCCCCGGCGATCAGGATGTAGCCCCAGGGAAACGAGGAGCCCTGGCTGGCCGGGGCCGGCGCGCTCTGGCTCACCACGGCCGGGGCGTTGTTGGCGTGGGCCGGCTTGGGGGCCGAGCCACCCAGCGAGGCGCCGGGCGCGCTCGACGACAGCGAATCGGTCTTGGGGATCTTGTTGAGCAGATCGGTGAAGCGCTGCGGGCTGGAGGCGAACTTCAGCGAGGGGTCCAGGCGCTGCGCCTCCTGCAGGGCGGCGCGGGCCTCGATGTTGCGGCCTTCGCGGGCCAGCACCTCACCCAGCTCGTACTGGGCCTTGGCGCTTTGAGGCTTTTCCTTGATCACCTCGCGCAGCATGGTTTCGGCCTGCCGGTACTCGCCGGCGTTCACGGCCTGTTCGATGTCCTTGGGCGTGGGCAGGGCCCAGGCAAACGACGCCGCCAGGGCCAGGGCCAGGCCGGCCAGCAGGCGCCGGCTGCGGGCCCCGGCGGGGCTCGCAGGAGAGGGGGTAAAGGCAGTCAGCATCATGTTCAGGGGCTCCTTCAAGCGGCTGGCAACGGGTTCCGTGCGTGGTGCTCAGAACTCGGCTGCCGGCTTCAAAACGCCATATGGTGCCACTTGGCTGACAACTCAAGCCCTTCAAGGTTGAATCAATTTGATACAGCGAGCGGCGCCGAGGCGGCCAGGCCCAGCATCTGGCGGGCTTCGGCCGGCGTGGCCACCTCGCGCCCGGCCTCGCGGGCGTAGCGGGCCAGTTGCTCGATCAGGGGGCCGTTGGAGGGCACTTTCTCGCCCGTGGGCAGGTAGAAGGTGTCCTCCAGCCCGCTGCGCAGGTGCCCGCCCAGCTCGGCGGTGCGGCGGTGCACGGGCCAGATCTCGGCGCGCCCGATCACCGTGCTCTGCCACTGGGCGCCGGGCAGCTTGAGCTTGAGCAGGATGGGCAACAGATCGGGGTCGGCCGGCATGCCCGACTCCACGCCCATGACAAAGTTGTACTCGGGCAGGCCGCTGTACATGCCGGTCTGCACATACATCTCGACGCAGCGCACGATGCCCACGTCAAAACACTCGAACTCGGGCAGGGTGCCGGTCTCGCGCATCACGTCCAGAAAATCCTGCACCTTGGCCGGCGGGTTGTCGAACATCATTGGTGGCCAGGCCCACTGGCCGTTGCTGCGCACCTTGAGGTAGTTGAGCGAGCCCGCGTTGCAGGCCGCCATCTCGGGCCGGGTGGCGCGCAGGCAGTCCAGCGGGCCCTGGTAGTCGGGGCCGACCACGCCCGTGGTCTGGTTGATGATCAGGCCGGGGCAGGCCTCGCGCATGGCCTCGGTGCAGGCCAGGGCCACGGCCGGGTCCCAGCTCGGCAGGTGGCCCTGGCCCGGGCTTTGCTGGCGGAAGTGCACATGCACCACCGAGGCCCCGGCGTCGTAGGCGCGGCGCGCCTCGGCGGCCAGTTCGGCGGGGGTCACGGGCACATGGTGCTGGCCGGGGTCGGTCAGCACACCGGTGATGGAGCAGGTGATGATGGCCTTGTCGCTGTGGGTCATGGATGTCTCCTGGGGACTGAGACCGGCACGGCGAGGCCGCCCGGTGGGTTACGAAACGATGTAGGCCCCCGTGCCGGTCGACATCAGGGTGCCGTCGGGGCCGCGGAACTCCATGCGCGTGGAGGCCACGCGCGAGCCCAGGCGCAGCACCTCGGCATGCAGGGTGAAGAATTCGCCGATGGCGGGGCGCAGGTAGTCGACGCGCAGGTCGATGGTGCCCAGCTTGGAAAAGCGCTTGAGCCGCTCCATCGGGGCTTCGTCCATGTGGCGGGCGCCGATGGCGGCCATCACGGCCAGCCCGCCCAGGGCGTCCAGCCCGGCAGCGGCCACCCCGCCGTGCAGGCGGTTGTAGCTGAAGTGGCCGATCAGCTCGTGCTTCATGTCGATGCGCGCGCTCACCGTGTCGGGCTTGAGCGAGGTGATCTTCAGGCCGAGCACGGTGTTGAAGACGATCATTTCTTCGAAGATCTTCTTCAGGCCGGTTTCGAACTCGGGCTCGAAAGCCTGGGGCAGGGGGGCGTGGGGTTTGCTCATAAGCCCCATTGTCGTGCGGCCAGGTCTTTCATGATTTCCTCGGCGCCGCCCCCGATCATCATCACCTTGACCTCGCGGTACAGGCGCTCGCTGACCGTGCCGCGCATGAAGCCCATGCCGCCCAGGATCTGCACGGCCTGGTCGGCGCAGAACTGCATGGTCTGGGTGCTGTGGTTCTTCAGCAGGCACACCTGGGCCACCCAGTCGGCCCCGGTGTCGCCGGCGTCGGCGCGGGCCGCCACCTGTTCCAGCCAGGCCGCGGTCGAGTGGATGCGCATCTGCATGTCGACCAGCTTGTGGCGGATCACCTGGCGCTCGACCAGGGCGGCGCCAAAGGTCTTGCGCTGGCGCGCCCAGGCCAGGGCTTCGTCGTAGCAGGCCTGGCTGAAGCCCAGCGCCGCCGCCGACATGCCGAAGCGCTCGGCATTGAAGTTGCCCATGATGATGCGAAAGCCCGCGCCCTCTTCGCCCAGCAGGTGGCTGGCGGGCACGCGCACGCCGTCAAAGTGCAGCTGTGCCGTGTCGGAGCACAGCCAGCCCATCTTCTGCAGGGGCTGGCGTGTCAGGCCGGCGCTGGCGCCGGGCACCACGATCACCGAGAGGCCCCCGGCCCCTTTGCTGCCCGGCTCGCCGGTGCGCACCGCCAGGGTGATCCAGTCGGCCCGCAGGCCCGAGGTGATGAAGGTCTTCTCGCCATCGATCACATAGTGGTCGCCCTCGCGCCGGGCCGTGGTGCGCAGGGCCGCCACATCCGAGCCGCCGCCGGGCTCGGTGATGGCCAGGGCCGCGATCTGCTCGCCGCGCAGCACCGGCGGGATCACCTGCTCACGCAGGGCTTCGCTGCCGTGGTGCAGGATGGGCGGCAGGCCGATGTTGTGCGACAGCAGGCTGGCCAGCACCCCGCCACTGCCCCCGTGCCGGCACAGCGCCTGCCACAGCGACAGGCGCAGCGCATAGGGGGCCGGTGTGCCGCCATAGGCCTCGGGGTAGCCCAGGCCCAGCAGGCCCAGATCGCCCGCGCGCCGGTACAGGCTGCGCGGAAACTCGCCCGCCGCGTCCCAGTCGCCCACGTGCGGGGCGATCTCGCTGCGCGCAAAGCGGGCCACCGTGTCGCTCAGCGCGGCCCGGTCGGCCTGCAGGGTGTCGTCGGGGCGTTCACTCATGGCTGGGCCTCCAGAACCAGGGCGTTGAGGGGCGCGAGGCGCAGCAGGCACTGGCCGGGGCTGACCTGCTGGCCCGGGCTCACCAGCAGCTCGGCCACGCGGGCCGGGCCGGCGGCGGCCAGGTTGTGCTCCAGCTTCATCGACTCGATCACCACCAGCGCGTCGCCGGCGGCCAGCACCTGGCCCACTTCGGCGGCGATGCGGATCACCCGGCCGTTGAAGGGGGCACGCAGCTCCAGGGCCTGGGCGCCTGCCGGGCCGCGCCCGGCCGGTTCGAACGAGGCGTCGTCCAGCCACAGGTCCACGCCGGCCAGTTGCACATGCCAGCGCCACGGGCCCACGGCCACGGCCTGCACGCCCAGGCGGCGCCCGTCCAGGTTCAGCAGCCAGCCGCCACCGGGCTGGGCTTGCAGTTCGATGCTTTGCGCGGCCGCTTCGCCTTGCCGGGCCAGGGCCCGGCCGGCGCCGGTCTCGCGCACCAGCCAATCGTGCACGCGCTCGCGGTGGCGCAGCCGCAGGGGGCGCTCCAGCGGGCAACCCAGGGCAGTGGCCAGGCCCTGCCGGCCCCACAGCAGCACCGGCCAGGCCGCGCTCAGGTGCTCGGCCTCGTGGGCGCTCAGCTGGGTGCGCAGCGCATCGCCGTGCTCGGCCAGAAAGGGGATCAGGGCCTGGCCGGCGCGGAACACCGGGTGGTCCAGGCAGGCCGACAGAAAGGCCCGGTTGCTGGGCAGGCCCAGCAGCACGGTGGCCGCCAGCCCCTGGCGCAGGCGCGCGATGGCCTGCTCGCGCGTGGGTGCATGGGCGATCAGCTTGCCCAGCATCGCGTCGTAGTGCGGGCTGACCTCGGTGCCGATCTCGAGCGCGTGGTCGAAGCGCAGCCCACCCTGGGCGTCGGGGTTCTCAAAATGCACGACCCCAGGGGGCTCGGCAAAGCCCAGCACGCGGCCGGTGTGGGGGCGGAAGTGCTCGTCTTCGGCGCACAGGCGCACCTCGATGGCATGGCCTTCGAAGCGGATCTGCGCCTGGCTCAGGGGCAGGGGCTCGCCCCGGGCCACGCGCAGCTGCCACTCGACCAGGTCCAGCCCGGTCAGGGCCTCGGTGACAGGGTGTTCCACCTGCAGCCGGGTGTTCATCTCCATCAGGTAGAAGTCGTCGCCGTCCAGCAGGAACTCCACCGTGCCAGCGCCCACATAGCCGGCGGCCCGGGCCAGGGCCACGGCGCACTCGCCCATGCGCTGGCGCAGGCCGGGGCCCACGGCGGGGCTGGGGGCTTCCTCGATGATCTTCTGGTGGCGCCGCTGCACCGAGCAGTCGCGCTCGCCCAGGTGCACCACGTGGCCGTGGCGGTCGGCAAACACCTGCAACTCGACGTGGCGCGGCCGCAGCAGGGCCCGCTCGATCAGCAGGCGGCCGTCGCCAAAGCCGGCCAGGGCCTCGCTGTGGGCACTGGCCAGGGCGTCAGCCAGTTGCGCCGGGGCCTGCACCAGGCGCATGCCGCGGCCACCGCCGCCGGCCACGGCCTTCACCATCACGGGGTAGCCGATGTGCTCGGCCTCGGCGGCAAAGCGCTCGGGGTGTTGATCTTCGCCGGCATAGCCGGGCAGGCAGGGCACGCCATGGGCCTGGGCCAGGGCCTTGGCACCGGCCTTGCTGCCCAGCGCCCGGATGGCTTCCGGGGGCGGGCCGATCCAGTGCAGGCCGGCGTCGAGCACGGCCTGGGCGAAGTCGGCGTTCTCGCTCAGAAAGCCATAGCCCGGGTGCACCGCGTCGGCGCCGGTGGCGCGGGCGGCTTCGAGCAGGCGCTCCACCCGCAGGTAGCTGTCGGCCGAGCGCTCGCCGCCCAGGGCAAAGGCCTGGTCGGCCTCGCGCACGTGCAGGGCCTGGGCATCGGGCTCGGCGTACACGGCCACCGTCTCCAGGCCCAGGGCCCGGGCGGTGCGGATGATGCGGCGGGCGATTTCGCCGCGGTTGGCGATCAGCAGTCGTTTGAACATCAGGCCCTCGTACTTCCATCAGGGGCGCGCCAGGGCGCAGCTTGTTTGCGGGCAAAGGCCTGCAGGCCGGCGGCCGCCTCGGGGCCGCGCAAGGCGCTGGCAAAAGCCTGGGCGGCCTGGTCCAGCCAGGCGGGCAGGGGCGGCTGCCCGGCCTGCAGCAAGGCCTTGGTGGCCGCCACGGCGCCGGGGGCGGTGGCACTCAGGGCCTGCAGGCGGTGGGTCAGGCCCGCGTTCAGGTCGGGCACCACCTCGGTCACCAGGCCGTCGGCCAGGGCCTGTTCGGCCGAGTGGCGCTCGCCACCCAGCAGCCAGCGGCGGGCCCGGGCGTCGCCGAGCCGGCGCAGCACAAAGGGGGCGATCTGGGCCGGCACGATGCCCAGCGTCACCTCGGGCGCGGCCAGCACTGCGCCCGGCGTGGCCAGCACCCAGTCGGCGCAGCACACCAGGCCCAGGCCACCGCCCATGGCGGGGCCGTCCACGGCGGCCAACAGGGTCTGGGGCAGGGCGCACAGCGCCTCCAGCAGTTGCCCGAACTCGCGGTTCATGGGCACCAGTGGGTCGGGCTGGCCCGGTGCCAGGGCCTGGCCCAGGCTGCTGGCAAAGCCGCCCAGGCTGCCACCGGCGCAGAAGCTGCCGCCCGCGCCGCGCAGCACCACGGCGCGCAGGGCGGGGTCGTGCGCGGCCCGGGCACAGGCTTGCCCCAGGGCCTGCACCAGCTCGGCCGTCAGCGCGTTGCGGCTGGCCGGGTCGTTCAATACCCAGTGTTCCACCCAGCCCGGGCCCAGGGGCTGGCGGTCGATCAGCAAGTGGGACATGGCCTGTGCCTCCTGCGGGTCTCAGGCGCGCGAGCGCTTGGCGATGCCCATGATCTTGGCCAGGATGCCCAGCATCACCTCGTCGGCGCCGCCGCCGATCGAGCCCAGCCGGCCATCGCGGTACAGGCGGGCCACCTTGTTCTCCCAGGTGAAGCCCATGCCGCCCCAGAACTGCAGGCAGCCGTCGGGGATGCTGCGGTTCAGGCGCCCGGCCTTGAGCTTGGCCATGCTGGCCAGCTCGGTCACGTCCTGGCCCTGCACATACAGCTCGCAGGCGCGGTAGGTGAGGGCGCGCAGGCTCTCCAGCTCGGTCTTCATCTCGGCCAGCTTGAACTGCACCCACTGCTGGTCGGCCAGGGTGGCGCCGAACATCTTGCGTTCCTGGGCCCATTCGATGGTGGCGTTGAGGCAGTTCTCCAGCGACTGCAGGCAGCTGGCGGCGGCCCACAGGCGCTCTTCCTGAAACTGCTGCATCTGGTAGATGAAGCCCTGGCCCTCGGCCCCGATCAGGTTGCGCTGCGGCACCCGCACCTCGTCGAAGTAGATCAGGCCGGTGTCGCTGCTGTTCATGCCGATTTTCTTGATCTTGCGCGCCACCTCGATGCCGCGGGTGAGGCGGCCATTGCGGCCCTCGCGCATGGGCACCATGATCAGGCTCTTGTTCTTGTGCACCGGGCCCTCGCCGGTGTTGACCAGCATGCACATCCAGTCGGCCTGCAGGCTGTTGGTGATCCACATCTTCTGGCCGGTGATGACGTAGTCGTCGCCGTCCTTGCGCGCCACGCTCTTGATGCCGGCCACGTCGCTGCCGGCGCCGGGCTCGGACACGCCGATGCAGCCCACCGCATCGCCCGCGATGGCCGGGGCCAGGAACTCGCGGCGCAGTTCGTCGCTGCCGAAGCGCGCCAGCGCCGGGGTGCACATGTCGGTCTGCACGCCAATCGCCATCGGCACGCCGCCGCAGTCGATGTGGCCCAGGGTCTCGGTCATGGCCAGGCCGTAGCTGTAGTCCAGGCCGGCGCCGCCATAGGCCTCGGGCTTGGTCAGGCCCAGCAGGCCGAGCTGCCCCATCTTCTTGAACACCTCGTGGGCCGGAAAGATCTCGGCCTCTTCCCACTCGTCCACAAAGGGGTTGATCTCGGTGTCGATGAAGCGCTTGAGCGTCTTCTGGATCTCGCGGTGCTCATGGGTGAATTGCATGGTTTGTCTCCGTTTTGTCGTTCATGAGAGGGGCGCGACTGGCCTCTGGCGGCGTGGGCTTACATGCGGGCCACCCCGAACTGCATCGGCCGCACGGGGCGCGCTTCGGCCTCGGCGCACAGGGCCAGGCACTGGGCCAGCACGGCGCGGCTGTCGCGCGGGTCGATCACACCGTCGTCCAGCAGCAGGGCGCTGGTGTGGAACACATCGGCCTGGGCCTCGAACATGGCCACGATCTGCTCGAACTGTGTCTGGGCCTGCTGGGGGTCGGGGATCTGGCCTTTGCGCGCCAGGGCGGCCTCGGTCACGATCTGCATGGTGCGGGCGGCCTGCTCGCCCCCCATCACCGCGGTGCGCGCCTGTGGCCAGGTGAAGAGAAAGCGCGGCGCATAACCGCGCCCGCACATGCCGTAGTTACCGGCCCCGAAGCTGGCGCCGCATTGCAGCGTGATCTGGGGCACGGTGGCGTTGGTCACGGCCTGGATCATCTTGCTGCCGTGCTTGATCATGCCGCCCTGCTCGCTGTCCTTGCCCACCATGTAGCCCGTGGTGTTCTGCAGGTAGACGATGGGGTGGCCCAGCTGGCACATCCACTGGATGAAGTGGGTGGCCTTGTTGGCACCGGCCACATCGATGGGGCCGTTGTTGCTGATGAGGCCCAGCGGCCGGCCCTCGATGCGCGCCTGGGCGCACAGGGTGGCGGCACCATACAGGGGCTTGAACTCGAGCAGCTCGGAGCCATCGGCCAGGCGGGCCATCACCTCACGCATGTCGACCGGCTGGCGCAGGTCGTCCGAGATCAGGCCCAGCAGGTCGTCGGCGGGGTAGAGCGGGGGCGTGGCCGCCCGGGCGGCGGGCTGGGGCGGCCAGTCGATCGTGGCCAGCACCTCGCGTGCCAGGGCCAGGGCGTGGCGGTCGTCCTCGGCCAGGTACTCGCCCAGGCCCGACACGCTGCAGTGCATCTCGGCGCCGCCGAGTTCTTCTTCGGTGGCGATCTCGCCGGTGGCGGCCTTGAGCAGCGGCGGCCCGGCCAGAAAGGCCCGCGAGCGTGCGCGCACCATGATCACCACATCGCTGAGGCCGGGCATGTAGGCCCCGCCCGCGGTGCCCGAGCCGTGCTGCACCGTGATCACCGGGATGCCGGCGGCCGACAGGCGCGCCAGGTTGCGGAACAGGCTGCCGCCATGCACAAAGCCCTCGACGCGGTAGCGCATCAGGTTGGCGCCGGCGCTCTCCACCAGGTGCACAAAGGGCAGCCGGTTCTGCAGGGCGATCTCCTGCACCCGCAGGATCTTTTCCAGGCCCATGGGCTGGATGGCGCCGGCCTCGATGCCCGAGTCGCTGGCCACCACCATGCAGCGCACGCCCGACACCTGGCCGATGCCGGCGATCATGCCGCCGCCGGGCACCGAGCGGGCCGGGTCTGTCACGTCATACAGGTAGCCGGCCAGCGTGGCCAGCGGCAGCCAGGCGCTGCCCGGGTCGAGCAGCAGGGCCACGCGTTCGCGCGGCAGCAGCTGGCCGCGTTTCTCGAACACCGGGCGCGATCGGGCCGAGGCGGCGGCGGCCCGGTCTTCCAGGGCGCGCAGCGCGGCCAGCCGGGCCAGCACGGCCTCGCGGCGTTGCAGGGCGGCCGGGGCTTGCGGGTTCCAGCGGGATTCGAAGCGGCTCATGGCTGGGGCTCCTGGGCTTGGGGCGGGGTGTCGGTCTGGGCGAACACGCGCGGTACCTGGGCGCGGTGAAAGCCATCAAAGGGGCGCACCGCCGCGCGTTCGCGCTGGGCCGGTGTGGGCACGGCCATGGGCCAGCCCAGGCGGGTCTGAGGCCGGGCGCCATCGACGCGCAGCGTGCTGCCGCTGATGAAGCTGGCGGCCGGGCTCAGCAAAAAGACGATGGCGGCCGACACCTCGGCCTCGTGGCCGAAGCGGCCCAGCGGCACAGTCTGGCGCATGGCGCGCAGGTGTTCGGCGGCCTCGGGCGGGTAGTGGTCCATGCCGCTGGAGGCGATGTAGCCCGGGGCCACGGCGTTCACGCGCACCCCGTCGGCGGCCCATTCGAGCGCGGCGGTCTCGGTCAGGCTGACCATGCCGGCCCGCGCCGCGCCGCTGTGGCCCATGCCCGGCATCGAGCCCCAGATGTCGGCCACGATGTTGACGATGGCCCCGCCGTGGGCGGCCATGTGTTGGCGGTAGCACTCGCGCGCCACCAGAAAGCCCCCGGTGAGGTTGGTGTTGACCACGGCCTCCCAGCCCTTGGCCGAGATGGCCGACAGCGGGGTCATGTACTGGCCGCCCGCGTTGTTGACCAGGCCGTCGAGGCGGCCATGGCGGGCCAGCACCCGCTGCACCATGGCCACCACCGCGTCTTCCTGGCGGATATCGCACAGCTCGGTGCTGGCGCGGCCACCATCGGCCTCGATCTCGGCCTGCACGGTGGCCAGCTTGTCGGTTTGGCGGCCCAGCAACACCACCTGGGCGCCCAGGCGGGCCAGCTCGTGGGCGGTGCAGCGGCCGATGCCCGAGCCGCCGCCCGTCACCAGGATCACCTGGTCCTTGAAGAGGCCTGGCGCGAACACGGATCGGTAGTGGGGCGAGGGGGCTGGTGCAGTCATGGGGTCTCCCGGGTGAACAGGGCCAGGGCCTGCTCGGTGAGCTGGTCCAGCGTCATGCCGCGCTGCGGGTCGAACCACTGCACCGACCAGTTGAGGGCGCCGAAGATGAACAGCCGCGCCACCGCCGGCTCGGCCTGCAGCGCGCCCTGCTCGGCCAGGGCCTGCAGCACCGGCATCCAGAGGCCTTCGTAGTCGTCCTTGACGCGGGCAATGCTTTTTTGCTGGGCCGGGCTCAGCGAGCGCCATTCGTACAGCATCACCGGGATGAAGTCGCTGTGGGGCCCGAGCAGGATCTCGAAGTGATGCCGCACCAGCACGCGCAGGCGTTCGCGCGGCGAGGCGCTGGGCGGCAGCAGGGCCAGGGCGTTTTTCTGGCTGTGCAGGGCCAGCACCATGCCCTCGTCCATCACCGCATGCAGCAGGGCGGTCTTGCTTTCGAAATGGTAGAAGGGCGAGCCGCTGTGCATGCCGGCCGCGGCCGCGATGTCGCGCGTGCTGGTGGCATCGAAGCCCTGGGTGCGGAACAGGCGCGCGGCGCCTTCGATGAGGGCGCGGCGGCGGTTGCCGTCGTCGAGCTCTTCCACCGTTTTGCGGGGGCGGCCACGGGGGCGACGGGCTTCGGTCGCTTCGCTGGTTTCGCTGGCTTTGGGTGGGGGGCTGTCAGCGGCAGCGGCAGACGGGGCCGATGGGGCGGCTTTCTGGGGGGATTCCAGTGGAGGTTCGGGGGTCGCGCGGCGGCGTGCAGTGGCATCCATGCACGGCACGATAACAAAACCTTTTATTTATAGCAAGCAGATGCTTTGTGAAAATAAAAGGATCAAATCACAGGATCAGCGCAGCGGCTGCTGGCTCAGTTGGCGCACCGTCTCCTGCAGCACGCGCGCATCGGCGCTGGCGCGGTGGCGCTGCAGTTGCAGGCGCAGGGCCACCGCCTGGCGTGTGGCATCCCAGTGCGCCAGCCGGGCCTCGTCGAGCAGCACGAACAGGTTGTCGAGGCGAAAGCTGGGCAGCAGGTCGGCCGCCTCATAGAGGCGGCCCATCCAGCTGTAATCGTGGGCCCAGCCATCGGTGTAGACCGTCAGGCCGCGCAGGCGCTGGTTCAGCAGTTCGGCGATCTCGCGACAGGACCGGCCATGGCTCAGCAGGCATTCCTGCGTGATGCCGTGCACCCGCGCGGCCGACGGGTCCCAGTGAAGCCAGCCTGGCTCGGGCCGGACCAGGCTGCACCAGGCCTCGCCATCGGGCAGCACAAAGCCGACCTCGATGGGGTAGCTGCCGCGCCCGAATCCGGAGGCTTCGATATCGATCACGGCGGGGGCCAGGGTGGCCTCCTCCAGCGTGGCGTCTGCGTGCATGCCTCGCTCCTCCCTTTGTTGGTTTGAAGGGTCGCTTGGGCGGCCCTGCACAGGGGTTAGCAACTTTGGGGCCTGATGAGAGGGCTGCTCAGGGGCTGGCTCAGGGCTGGAAGCCGGACTTGCGCACCACCGGGGTCCACTGGGCGGCATAGGCCGTGAGCATGCGCCGGGTCTGTTCGGCCGTGCTGCTGACAGGCTCCATGTCGGCTGCGGCAAAGCGGGCCTGCAGGTCTTTCTGGGCCATGGCCGCGGTGACGGCGGCGGCGATGCGCTGGGCCCGGGCCGCCGGCAGGTTGGCCGGGGCATAGAGCACGTTCCAGCCCAGTGCCGACAGCTTGAGCCCGACGTCGCGGAAGGTGGGCACCGTGGGCAGCGAGGCGGCGCGCTCGTCGCTGGACACTGCCAGGATGCGCAGCTTGCCGGTCTTGTGCAGGGGCTCCAGGGCGTCCAGCGTGTCCACCGCCACGGGCACATGGCCGCCCATCAGGTCGTTGAGCAGGGGGGCGGAGCCGCGGTAGCCCACGATGGGCAGGCTCAGACCCAACTGCTCGCCCAGCATCAGGGCGAAGAAATGCGGCAGGCTGCCGGTGGCGGGCACGCCAGCAGCCACCTTGTCCTGGTTGGCTGTCATCCAGGCGCGCAGGTGGGCGAACTCTCGCACCGGCACCCCGGCGCCCACGGCCAGGCCGAAGGAATAGCGGGTGATCTGCGACACGGGCCGGTAATCCTTGTCGGGGTCGTAGCCCACGTCCTTGAACACCAGCGGGGCCACCAGCATGGTGGCGGGGTTGGCCAGCAGCAGCTGGTTCTGGCCCGAGCTGTCGCGCCACAACTGCTGGGCGGCCAGCCGGCCGCCGGCGCCCACGTGGTTCTCGACGATCACGGGCACCCCCAGGCGCGGGGCCAGGGCATCGCCCAGCAGGCGGGCGGCGCGGTCGGAGGTGCCCCCCGCAGGGTAGGGCACGACGATCTTCAGGGTGCCGCCTTCGAGCGGCGCTTCGGCGCGGGCGGTGCCGATCAGGCCTGCAGCACCCAGCAGGCTCAGCGCTTGCAGGGTCTGGCGGCGGTCCCAATCTGGACGGGGCTTGTGCATAAAGGCTCCAGGATTTCAGTGCAGCTAAGAATGTAAGCGCATGTCACCCATCTGCCGGGCCGGGATAACCAGTCCCTGCCGTACCCGCTCAAGTCTGGCGCTAAAGCTCGAAGCCCACCCACAGCAGCATGCCCTCCAGCAGGTCGCGCACCAGGCCCGGGGCCTGGGCCCGGTAGGGGCGGGCACCCTGGCGCTCGTGCTCGAACCAGGCGGCAAAGCGCTGCACATCGTGGGCGGACTGGAAGGCCACCATCAGCTCGTAGTTCAGAAACAGGCTGCGGCTGTCCAGGTTGGCCGAGCCGGCCAGGGCCAGGCTGTCGTCGACCACCGCGAGCTTGGCGTGCAGCATGCCGGGCAGCAGCCAGACCTGGCCGCCGGCCTGCACCAGGGCGCGCAGGGCCCGGGCCCGGGCCACATCTGACAAGCGGTGGTTGGACCGGGCCGGCAGCAGCAGTTCGACCTGCACCCCGCGCCGCGCCGCCAGGCACAGGGCGTTGAGCAGGGCCGGGTCGGGCACAAAGTAGGGGGTGACCAGGTACAGCCGGTGGCTGGCCCGGTAGGCCGCCGTGAGCAGCATGGCGTACACGGTGTCGTCGGCCTGGTCGGGGCCCGAGGCCACCCACTGCGCCTGCCCGGTGAGGGCGGGGGCGCTGGCCAGGGGTGGGTGGGGTGGATTGGGCGGCGGGCGGCGCCCGCTGGCAAAGGCCCAGTCGTGCTCGAACTGCCAGTGGGCCTGGGCCACCAGCGGGCCTTGCAGGTCAAAGCTCAGGTCGCGCCAGGGGGCTTGGCCGGCTTCACCCTCGAAATACTCGGCCGCCAGGTTGCGCCCGCCGCACCACAGCCGGGCTTGTGGGCCGCCGGCGTCGGCCACCACCAGTTTGCGGTGGTTGCGCAGGTTGATGCGGCCCTTGAGGGGGGAGTGCAGCGGCGGCACGAACAACACCAGTTGCCCGCCGGCCCGGGTGAAGCGGCTGAGCCGGGGGCGGCCGGCCATCAGGCTGCCCAGGCCGTCCAGCAGCAGGCGCACGCGCACGCCGGCCGCCGCCTTGGCGCACAGGGCATCGATCACCGGGGTGCCCAGGGCGTCGTCCTTCAAGATGAAGGTGGCAATGTCCAGGCTGTGGCGGGCGCCTTCGATGACGCTCAGCAAGGCCTGCCGGGCCTCGTGGCCGTCGGCATGCAGCTGCAGGCTGTGGTAACCCGAGGGGCTGGCCTGGCCCAGGGCCAGCAGGGTGTCGCAGACCCAGCGCTGCTCAGCATCGCCTGCCAGGGCGGCATCGCTTGGCGGGGGGCTCTTGGGCGGTGGCGTGGGGCGCTGGCGCTTGCGTGAGCCGAAGGTCAGGTAGGCCGGCAAGGCCACGTAAGGCATCAGCAGGATGAAGAACACCCAGGCGATGGCTGCCGTGGGGTGGCGGCGCTGGCGCATCACATGCGAGGTGACCACATAGATCAGCACCGACACCACCGTGACCAAGCCGTGCAGGGTCAGCCAGTCGAAGGGGGTGAGAACGAACAGCATGAAAGTGGCCCAGGGTTGCGGCGCATTCTAGGCGCGGCCTGCGGCGGGCCGCCGTGTTGTCACACCTGCTTGCGTTTGGCGGGCCGGCTGGCGGGGTGCGTTACAACAGGCAGTAGTCGACCGGTTGCAGCGGGGGCGGCAGATCGGTCTCGCCCAGGGCTTCGCGCAGGTGGATCTCGATGTGGCGGCACAGGGCCTCCAGCGGCAGGTCGTTGGGCAGCAGGCCGAAGGGCTCTTCGATCTCGTCGCCCAGAGCGTCCAGGCCGAAGAAGGTGTAGGCCACGATGGCCACCACCACCGGGGTCATGAAGCCCAGGGTGTCGACCAGGCCGAAGGGCAGCAAAAAGCAGTAGGCGTAGGCCGTGCGGTGCAGCAGCAGGGTGTACGAAAACGGAACCGGGGTGTTCTTGATGCGCTCGCACGAGGCGGCGGCCGAGGTCATGGCCGACAGCGTGGCATCGATGTGCACCAGTTCATTGGGCCCCAGCAGGCCGGCGCGGCGGCAGGCCGCCAGATCGGCGCCCATGCGCATCATCAGGGCCTGCGGCTTGTTGCTGCTGGGCGCCACGGCCGCCCATTCTTCGGCGGTGACCAGGGCCTGCAGCTCGCGCGGATCGCCCCCGTTGCGCAGCAGCAGGCGCAGGGCGTGGCAGAAGGCCCCGGCGCGCAGCACCATGACGCGCCGCGGGTCGGGCTGGCCTGCCGGTGGGGCATCGATCAGGTGCAGGCACTGGCGCGCCAGGTTGCGGCTGCGCAGCACCAGTTCGCCCCACAGCTTGCGCGCCTCCCAGTAGCGGTCGTAGGCGGCGGTGTTGCGAAAACCCAGGAAGATGGCCAGCGGCAGGCCGATCAGCGAAAACGGGATCGCGGTGAGGGTGACCTTGGTGTGGAACAGGGCCCCGTGGGTGAGGGTGACCACCGTGGCCAGCAGGATGTTGAAGGCCAGCACGCGGAAGATGCGCGGCATGATCGAGCCGCGCATCAGCAGGAAGAGCTTGAGCCCATTGGGCCGGTCGCGGACGATCACGGAGGCCCCCCGTCTGGAAGGGTTCCGCGTGGCACCAAGGGCTCGGTCATCGTCACATCTTGCCCGTTTCGAGGAAGCGGCTGTGCCAGCTCAGGGCCTCATTGAGCAGGTGGGGCGTGTGCAGGCCCGAAGAGCTCTTGGCGGCGCGGTCCAGGTAGTCCTGCAGCTGGGGGCGGAAGCTGGGATGGGCGCAGCGTTCCACGATCAGCTTGGCGCGCTCGGTGGGCGCCAGGCCACGCAGGTCGGCCAGGCCCTGCTCGGTGACGATGATCTCGACATCGTGCTCGGTGTGGTCCACGTGCGAGACCATGGGCACGATGCAGGAGATGGCGCCGTCCTTGGCCACCGAGGGCGTGACGAAGAAGGACAGGTAGGCGTTGCGCGCAAAGTCGCCCGAGCCGCCGATGCCGTTCATGATGCTCGAACCCATGATGTGGGTGGAGTTGACGTTGCCGTACAGGTCGGCCTCGATCATCGCGTTCATGGCGATCACGCCCATGCGGCGCACCAGTTCGGGGTGGTTGCTGATCTCTTGCGGGCGCAGCACGATGCGCTCGCGGTAGAAGTCGATGTTCTGGTTGAATTCTTCGGTGGCCTGCGGGCTCAGCGACAGCGCGGTGGCCGAGGCAAAGCTCAGCTTGCCCGAGCGCACCATGTCGAGCATGCCGTCTTGCAGCACCTCGGTGTAGGCGGTCAGGTTCTCGAAGGGGCCCTTGTTGAGGCCGGCCAGCACGGCGTTGGCGATGTTGCCCACCCCCGACTGCAGCGGCAGCAGGTTGGCCGGCAGGCGGCCCTGCTTCACCTCATGGCTCATGAAGTCGATGATGTGCGCGGCAATCTGCTCGGACACGGCATCAGGCGCGGCAAACACCGAGTTGCGGTCGGACTGACGCGTGCGCACCACGGCGATCACCTTGGCCGGGTCGCAGCGCAGGTAGGGCTCGCCGATGCGGTCGCTGGGGTGGGTCAGGGGGATGGGCTTGCGGTTCGGCGGCAACTGGGTGCCGTAATAGATGTCGTGCATGCCTTCCAGGCCGGCACTTTGCAGCTCATTGACCTCGAGGATGATCTTGTCGGCCTGGTCCAGCCAGGTCTTGTTGTTGCCCACCGATGACGAGGGGATCAGGCGCCCATCGGGCAGGATGCCCGCCACTTCGACCACGGCCACGTCCAGGTGACCCAGGAAGCCGAACCAGGCCATCTGGGCCACGTGCGACAGGTGCATGTCGAGGTAGCGGACCTGGCCGTTGTTGATCAGCTTGCGCAGGGTCGGATCGGATTGGTAGGGCAGGCGTTTTTCAATGCCGTTGACCTTGGCCAGAGCGCCATCGAGCTCTGGCGCGGTGGAGGCCCCGGTCCACAGGCCGATGCGGGCCTCGGTGTGGCCCGCCGCATGGCAGGCGGCCAGGCGCTCGGCCAGTGCTTGAGGCACGGCCTTGGGGTAACCTGCTCCGGTGAAACCACTCATGCCCACGTTGGCGCCCAGGGGAATCAGGGCGGCGGCTTCTTCGGCGCTCATCACCTTGGACAGAAGTTCGGGGCTGCGGATGCGGTCGGTCGGGCTCATGCGGTCAGGTCTCCAGTCGGTTTGCTGGCGTCTGGGATTGCGCCAGAAGCGCGGGAGTCTAGCAGGCAGAAACTTACAAATTGGTAGAAACCCTTGCTGTTTCCTGAACAACATTTGCTCAAATACGTTTTTGTAAAAAGACGAATTAGATGCGAAAAGAATTGTTTTGATATCAGTATCGACATACTTGACGCCAAGTTGCTGCTGGACAGCGCAGTCTTGTCTTTTTCTTAAAACGATGATGCATCAACAAAAAAAGGTTCTCATGTCACATTCTTTGAAGCCATCCCGGCCGGCATGGCGCCGTCTGCTTGCTCCGCTGTGTCTGGTGGGTGTGTGCTGGGGGAGCGGCCTGAGCGCTTCGGCCCAGGCCGCGGAGCCGGCCGCGCTGCGGTCGATCGAACGGCTGGATCTGCCGCGCTACCTGGGCACCTGGTACGAGGTGGCCAAGTTTCCGAACCGATTCCAGAAACAGTGCGTGGCCGACACCCGGGCCGAGTACCAGAGCACCCCGGAGGGGGCGGTGCGCGTCGTCAACCAGTGCCGTGTGGCCGACGGCAGCGTCGAAAAAGCCGTGGGGCAGGCCCGCCAGATCGGTGCGGCCGATTCACCCCGGCTGCAGGTGCGTTTCGCGCCGGCCTGGTTGTCGTTCATTCCGGCGGTGTGGGGGGATTACTGGGTGATCGACCTCGACGAGGGCTACCAGCTGGCCGCGGTGAGCGAGCCCCGCCGCGAGTACCTGTGGGTGCTGTCGCGCACGCCCAGCGTGCCGGCGCCGGTCTACGAGGCCTTGCTCAAGCGCCTGGCCGCGCAGGGGCTGGACGTGGGGCGCCTGGAGCGCTCGCCCCAGGGGCCCACCCCTTGAGATTCAGGGCTTCACGTAATCCGAGACCACCTTCCAGCGCCCGTCCTGGATCTGCGAGATCCGGCTGAGGTTGTTGCCCAGGCGCTTTTGCGGGCCGAAGCTGGCCTCGGGGCTGCCGAAGATGTCGGGCGGGATGACCATGCTGTCCATGGCCTTGATGAAGCTGTCGGTGCTCAAGTTGGGGCCGGCCTTCTGGGCTGCGCGGATGAAGGCGTCCACCGCGTTGTAGCCATAGACCGAGAACACAGTGGGGTCTTCGTTGAACTTGGTCTTGTACTTGTTGGCCCAGAAGCGGATCGGCTGGGCGGCCTCGTCCAGGTAGGGGTGCTGCACGGTCATGGTGGCGTACAGCCCGTCCATGGGCTTGCCGCCCAGCTTGTGGATCAGGTCGGTGTAGGCCGCGCTCGACCCCAGGAAGGTGGGGTTGAAGCCGATCTTGCGCGATTCGCCGATGGCGCCGATGGTCTCGCGGATGATGGTGCCCAGCACCACGAAGTCGCAGTTGGCCGCCTTGAGCTTGGCCACTTGCGAGGAGAAATCGGTGGCGCCGCGTTTGTACGAGGTCTTCTCGGCAAAGTCGCTGCCCATGGCCTTGAGGGCGGCCTCGCCGCCGCGCAGCACCTCCAGGCCGAACTCGTCGTCCTGGTACAGGGCGCACACCTTCTTGGCCTGTTTTTCCTTGATCAGCTGCGGCGCGGCCAGCCGGATCTGGTCGTAATAGGTGGCCGCGAAAGAATACTTGAGCCGGTGGAAGGGCTCGTACATCTCGCGCGCGGCGGTGACCGGGAAGAAGTTGATCACGTTCTTGTCGAACTGCACCGGCATGGCGGCCAGGTTCTGGGCCGTGCCGATGTGCGCCACCATGGCAAAGATCTTGTCCTGGTTGACGAGCTTTTGGGCCGCCAGCACCGCCTTCTTGGGGTCGTAGCCCGAGTCTTCCACCAGCAGTTTGATCTTGCGGCCGTTCACGCCGCCTTGCTCGTTGATCTCGTCCACCCGCAGCATCATGCCCAGGCGGTCCTGCTTGCCGAAGCCGGCCAGCGGACCGGACAGGTCCTGGATCGATCCAATCACGAGGGTGTCTTTGCTGACCCCCTGGCTCTGGGCCAGGGCGGCGGTGGCGCTGAGGGTGAGCACGGCGAAGGCCGGGGCGAAACGTCTCTTCATTCGGGTCTCCTTTTGGGGTGTGTCCGTTATACGGCCCGGCCCTGCCCGCGCCACCGGCACTTTCCCTAGGACGGATGGGGGTGTGGGGCGCTTGCCGATAATGGGCGTTTTGTCTGAACACTCCACGCATGCGGTTTTCAATCCCTGACTCCCTTCGACCGGCCCGCCTGGGCAGCGCCTTGCGGGTGCATTGGCGCCGGGTGCTGGCCTGGGGGGCTGTGGCGCTGGCCCTGCTGTCGGTGCTGACTTTGGTGGCCGGCGTGCTGATGTACCCGAACCTGCCGGACACCAGCGCCCTGTCCAACTACCAGCCCAAGCAGCCCTTGCGGGTGTACACCGCCGACGGGGTGGAGATCGGTGGTTTCGGCAGCGAGCGGCGTGTGTACCAGCGCATCGACCAGATCCCCCCACTCATGCGCGACAGCCTGCTGGCGGTGGAGGACTCGCGCTTCTACCAGCACCACGGCATCGACCCCATCGGCATTGCGCGGGCCTTGGGCTCCATCGTCACGGGGGGGCGACTGCAGGGCGCCTCCACCATCACGCAACAGGTGGCGCGCACCTTCTTCCTGAACCGCTCGCGCAGCCTGGGCCGCAAGTTCAAGGAGGCCTTGCTGGCATTGAAAATCGAGTCCCAGCTCAGCAAGGACCAGGTGCTGGAGCTGTACATGAACCAGATCTACCTGGGCTCGCGCGCCTATGGCTTCGAGGCCGCGGCGCAGACCTACTTCGGCAAGACGCTGGCCGCGCTGACGCCGGCCGAGTGCGCCATGTTGGCCGGCCTGCCACAGAACCCCTATTTTGTGAACCCGATCCGCAACCCCGAGCGGGCCCGGGCGCGGCAACTGGTGGCGCTGTCGCGCATGCGTTCGCAGGGGGTGATCAATGAGGCGCAGTACCAGCAGGCCAAGGAGCAGACGTTGGTCGTGCGCAAGCTCAATGAGGTGGATGTGCATGCCGAGTACGTGGCCGAGATGGCCCGCCAGCAGGTGTATGCCCAGTTTGGTGAGCTCAGCTACACCACCGGCCTGAAGGTCGAGACCACGCTGCGTGCCGACGAGCAGGAGGCCGCCTACAAGGCCCTGCGCCGCACCCTGATCGAGCGCGAGCTGCGCCAGGCCTGGCGTGGCCCCGAAGGCGAAGAGACTCTGGCGGCCGGCCTGGCCGACAGCGATCCTGCGGTGGCCCAGAGCCTGTCCGACTACGACGATGACGATGAACTGCGCGTGGCCATCGTGACCCAGGCGGCGCCCAAGGCGGTCACCGTGGTGCTGGCCTCCGGTGAGGTTCTTCAGCTGGACGGGGCGGCCCTGCGCCAGATCCAGCCAGGCCTGGCAGCGAATGCGTCCAACAAGCTGCGCGTGCGCCGTGGCGCGGTGCTGCGCGTGCTGAAGCAAGGCAAGGGCTGGGTGCTGACCCAGTGGCCCGAGGCCGAGGGCGGTCTGGTGGCGCTGGACCCGGCCAATGGCGACGTGCGTGCGCTGGTGGGCGGTTTTGACTTTCACCGCAACCAGTTCAACCACGTGACCCAGGGCTGGCGCCAGCCGGGCTCCAGCTACAAGCCCTTCATCTATGCCGGCGCCATGGAGCGCGGGGTGCAGCCCGAGACCCTGGTCAATGACGCACCGCTGAGCAATGTGGGGGATTGGTCGCCCGAGAACGACGATGGCAGCACCGATGGCCCGATCACCGTGCGCCAGGCGTTGATCCGCTCCAAGAATCTGGTCTCGATCCGGCTGCTGCAGCTGTTGGGCCCGCAGGCCGCGCGCGACTGGACCAGCCGCTTCGGCTTTGACCCCGAACGCCAGCCCGACAACCTGACCCAGGCGCTGGGCTCGGGCTCGACCAACCCGATGCAGCTGGCCGGCGCCTATGCCGTGATCGCCAACGGCGGCCTGAAGGTCAAGCCCCAGTTCATCCGCCGCATCAGCGACGCCGCGGGCAAGGCGGTGTTCGAGGCGCCCGAGATCACGCTCACCGAGGCCGACCGCGTGGTGCCGCAGCGCAACACCTTCATGATCGCCAGCCTGCTGCAGGACGTGGCCCGGGTAGGCACGGGGGCCCGCGCGCAGGCCGCGCTCAAGCGCCCGGACCTGTATGGCAAGACCGGCACCACCAACGATGTGGTGGATGCCTGGTTTGCCGGTTTCCAGCCGCGCATCGCCGCCGTGGCCTGGGTGGGCTATGACACCCCGCGCAGCCTGGGCAGCCGCTCTTCGGGTTCGGCCCTGGCCTTGCCGGCCTGGATCGACTTCATGAGCACGGCGCTCAAGAACGTGCCGGTGCAGGAGCTGCAGCCCTCTGAGGGCGTGGTGCGGGTCAATGGCGATTGGCGCTATGCCGAATGGGCCGATGGCGGCTTCATCCGCTCGCTGGGGCTGGAGGACCAGATCGTCAGCCCGGCCCTGGCGCTGAGCCCGCCGGTGCCGCTGGTGCCCGTGGTCGGTCCCGGGCCGGTGGTGCCCGTGGAGGTGCCAGCCCAAGCTGCGCGCTGAGCGCGGGGCCTGCATAGCACCGTTTTACAATCTCGCGGCCCGGTTCACCCTGGCCGACGGTGCCAACGCTGGGAAGACTCTGAAGCCCGGAGCCTAGGCGGGGGGTACCGGCGTCACTGATGTTGAAGGGTTCTCAGTCTTGTCGACGACAGAAAAACAAATGGCGCCAGGCCTGGCGCCCCAAGGACAGCACCGCTTTCTCTGGATCACCCATGCCTTGGGCGGCGGGGTGGAGCGCCATGTGGCCGATCTGCGTGCGCTGCTGTCAGGCCGCGCCCAGGTCGATGTGCTGCGACCGGCCGGTGCCGGTCTGGTGCGCCTGGAGCGTGCCGAAGGCGGCGAAGAGGTCTTGAGTGCCGCATCGTGGCCGCGCCTGGCCGCGGTGCTGGCCGGGCAAGGTTACAGCCGGTTGCATATCCACCATGTCGATGGTTTCGGGGCCGATGTGCTCGACCTGCCGGGCCTGCTGGCCTTGCCTTACGACGTCACCCTGCACGACTATCTGGCATATTGCCCGCTGTACAACCTGTCCACGCCCGAGGGCGGCTACTGTGGCGAGCCGGATCTGACCGGTTGCCAGCGTTGCCAGCAGGTTCGACCGCATGTCTGGGGCCTGCCGGTGGCCACCTGGCGTGCCTTGATGCACCGCCTGCTGGTCGATGCCGACCGTGTGCTGGCTCCCTCGAACTTCGTGGCCGAGCGGGTGCTGAGCCATTTCCCCGATCTGCGCATCACCGTGTTGGCGCACCCGCCGCGGGCTGAATGGTTGGCGGCCCCGGTGCACAGTGCCCGTGTGCTGTTGGTGGGCGGCTTGTCGCGCATCAAGGGGTTGGAGGTGTTGCGCCGTTGTGCTGAAGCGGCCCGTCAGCAGATGTTGCCGCTGGAGTTCACTTTGCTGGGGGCCCCTGAGGCTCCGATCGACGAGACCCCGGTGTTGCCGATCCAGTTGCGTGGTCCCTATGACGACGCTGATCTCCCGCACCGACTGGCCCTGGAGCGCGCCGATGTGCTGTGGTTCCCTGGCCCCTACCCGGAGACGTATGCCTACACCTTGGACGTCGCCCTGGCCTCGGGCCTGCCCATCGTGGCCAGCGCCCGCGGCGCCTTGATCGAACGCCTGGCCCAGCACCCTGGCGCTCACCTCTTGCCGGCCGACAGCTCGGCCGAGGTCTGGAACCAGGCCTTGTTGCAAGCCGTGCGCCCACACCACCCGGCCCTGGGCGAGGCCGAGCCCTGGCTCGACCTGCCGACCCAGTCCCGCCTGCGCCAGGCCTACGCCGACAAGCTGATGCAGCCGCTGGCGGGGTTTGAACCCGGGATGCCGGATCATCCCCTGCCTGATCTGTCGCTGCTGCGCGCCACGGTGCCTGCTGGCGTGGATCTGCCGCTGCAAGCCCTGTATGACTACGGTGTGCGCTGTGGGCATCGCCAGGCGCGTGAAGTGTTGCAACAGCGCCTGGCCGAAGTGGAGGCGCAGCAGGCCTTGCTGGCGCGAGCCAGTGAAGCAGTCGGCAGGCCTTGGCAAGAAGTGTTCACCAACTACCTGGACGACATCCAGGCGCTGCGTGGCGAGGTTCAGGAGGCACAGCGCCAGGTCGGAGAGGCCCAGGCGGCGACACGTGCCCAACAGGAAGAAACCCGGCGCGTCGAGCGTCTGTTCGAATCCCGCGGCCAGGACCTGGTGCGCAGCCAGGCCCGCATTGAGGAGTTGGAGCAAAGCACCTCCTGGCGCGTCACCCGGCCGCTGCGCTTCGCGAGTCGGGTGCTCAAGGCCCTGCGCTCCCGGGCCGGTGCCGCACGCCGTCAAGGCCGGCGTGCCGTCGAGCGCTTGCCCATGATGTTGCGCATCCTGCGCACCGAAGGGCCGGCGGCCCTGGTGCGCCGCATCAACGACAAGCTCAATGCCCCCGTGTACCAGGCGCCCCAGCGCCCGGCACCGGCGCAGGCCGAGATTGCCCCGCTGAGCCTGGCCACCTGTCCGGCCGACCGGGTGCCCCGCTATTCGATCGTGATCCCGGTCTACGAGCAGCACCTCTACACCTTCAACTGCCTGAAGAGCCTGGGCGAGCACACCGACCTGTCGGATGTCGAGATCATCGTCGTCGACGACGCCTCGCCCAACCCGGCGGCCCAGGCACTGCCTGATTTGCAAGGCGTGCGCCTGGTGCGCAATCCGCAGAACCTGGGCTTCATCGGCAGCTGCCACCACGGTGCCGACCTGGCGCGGGGTGACATGCTGGTCATGCTCAACAACGACACCCAGGTCACGCCGGGCTGGCTGGCCGCGCTGCAGTGGGTGTTCGACACCCGCTCGGATGCCGGTCTGGTGGGCGCGCGCCTGGTTTATCCCAACGGCACGCTGCAAGAGGCCGGTGGCATTCTGTGGCAGGACGGTTCGGCCTGGAACTGGGGCCGTGGCGACGACCCCGAGCGCCCCATCTACAACTACCTGCGCGAGGCCGACTACTGCTCGGGCGCCTGTCTGGCCATCATGCGCAGCGACTGGGTGGCCCTGGGCGGTTTCGACCGGGCCTACACCCCGGCCTATTACGAGGACACCGACCTGGCCTTCCGCGTGCGTGCTGCGGGCCAGCGCGTGTACTACCAGCCGCAGTGCACCATCGTGCATTACGAGGGCATCAGCTCGGGCACCGATGAAACCCAGGGCGTGAAGCGGCACCAGGTGATCAACAAGGAAGTGTTCTTCAAGCGTTGGGAAGGCGTGCTCAAGCACCACCGCCTCAATGGCGTGGAGCCGCAGCGCGAGGTGGACCGCGAGGCGCGCGCCCGCGTGCTGGTGGTCGAGGCCTGCATGATCACCCCCGATCAGGATTCGGGCTCGGTGCGCATGCTGGCCATGCTGGAGCTGCTGGTCGAGCAGGGTTGCAAGGTCAGCTTCGTGGCCGACAACCTCGAATGCCGCCAGCCCTATGTGGCCCAACTGCAGCGGGCCGGGGTCGAGGTCTGGTTCGCCCCCTACATCGGCTCGGTGGCCCAGTTGCTGGAGCAGCGCGGCAAGCTGTACGACACCATCCTGTTCTGCCGCCACTACATCGCGGCGCCCTACATGGCGCGCATTCGCGAATGGGCACCGCAGGCCCGCATCGTGTTCGACACGGTCGACCTGCACTACCTGCGCGAGCAGCGCCTGGCCGAACTGGAGAACTCCTCGGCCTTGATGGGCACCGCCCTCAAGACCCGCGAGCAGGAGCTGGGCGTGATCCGCGCCTGCGACGTCACCCTGGTGGTGAGTCCGGTTGAACTCGGCGTGCTGGGCAAGGAGGTGCCGGGCGCCGATGTGCGCATCCTGTCCAACATCCACGAGGTCGAGCCGGCCGGGCCCAGCTATGCCGAGCGCGAGGGCCTGCTCTTCATCGGGGGCTTCCGCCACCCGCCCAACATCGACGCGGTGGAGTGGTTCCTCGCCGAGGTCTGGCCCCGGGTCCATGCACGCCTGCCCGAGCTGGTCTTCACCGTGGTGGGCAGTCACATGCCGGCGCGCATCCAGGCCAGGACGGGTCCGGGCGTGAACATCGTGGGCTATGTGGAAGATGTCAACCCGCTGATCGCGCGAGCCCGCATCTCGGTGGCGCCGCTGCGTTACGGCGCGGGCGTCAAGGGCAAGGTCAACCAGGCCATGGCCCACGGCCTGCCCGTGGTGGCGACCGTTGTGGCCTCTGAAGGCATGGGCTTGCGCCCGGGCGTGGACCTGCTGGTGGCAGACGACCCCCAGGCCTATGCCGATGAGATCGTGCGCCTGTATGGCGACGAAGCGCTCTGGAACAGCCTGGCCGCCAACGGGCGCGCCAACATCCAGCGCCATTTCTCGCGCGCCAACGCCGCCAAGACCCTGGCCGGGCTGGTGGCGCCCCAAACCCCGCACTGATCACGCGCGGGCTGCCCACCTCTTTGCGGCTCCCAGGCACATGGTGCCTGGGTTGACCGCAAGGGGGTCAATACATCGCTTCGATCCGCTCGGCGTACTTCTTCTGCACCAGCTGGCGCTTGAGCTTCATGGTGGGGGTGAGCTCCTCGTCTTCGGCGCTGAGCTGGGTGTCGAGCAGGAAGAACTTCTTGATCTGCTCGACGCGGGCGAAGCGGGTGTTGACCTGGTCGATCACGCCCTGGATCAGCTGCTGCACCTCGGGGGCGCGGGTCAGGCTGGCGTAGTTGCTGAAGGGCACATCGTGGTCCTGGGCGTATTTTTCGACGTTTTCCTGGTCGATCATGATGATCACGGTCAGGTAGGGTCGGCGGTCGCCGATCACCACGGCATCGGTGATGTAGGGCGAGAACTTCAGTTCGTTCTCAAGTTCGCTGGGGGTGATGTTCTTGCCGCCGGCGGTGATGATGATGTCCTTCATGCGGTCGGTGATGCGGTAGTAACCGTCGGCATCGACCTGGCCCACGTCGCCGGTGTGCAGCCAGCCGTCGGGGGTGATGGTTTCGGCGGTCTTTTCGGGCAGGTTCAGGTAGCCCTTGAAGACGTTGGGGCCGCGCACCAGGATCTCGCCGGTGGCCGGGTCCAGGCGCACCTCGTTGTAGCCCGCGGCCGGCCCGATCGAGCCGGGCTTGATGCGTGTGGCCGGCACGCCGGTGGCGGCGCCGCAGGTCTCGGTCATGCCCCAGACTTCCAGCATGGGCACACCCAACGCCAGGTACCACTTGACCAGATCGGGTGAGATGGGGGCGGCCCCGGTCACCAGAAAGCGCGCGCGGTGGATGCCGATGAGCTTGCGCACGTTGTCGAGCGCCAGCCAACGGGCCAGCGTGAACTGGGCCTTGAGCGCGGTGCTCACGGGTTGCCCGGCCAGCACCCGGTCGGCAATGCGGGTGCCGACGCCGATGGCCCAGGCATAGACGGCCTGCTGTAGGGCACTGGACTCTTTCAGCGCGATCATCACGCCCGAGTAGAACTTCTCCCACACCCGGGGCACGGCGGTGAACACGGTGGGGGCGATCTCGCGCACGTTCTCGGGCACGGTTTCGGGGTTCTCGACGAAGTTGAGCCGGGTGCCGGTGTAGAGCGAGAAGTACTCGCCGCCCAGGCGCTCGGCGATGTGGCACAGAGGCAGAAAGCACATGGCCTCGTCGTGCTCGTCGCGGGCGATCAGGGTGTTGTAGCCGCGCACGGTGTAGACCAGGCCGGCGTGGGTGTGCATGGCGCCCTTGGGTTTGCCGGTGGTGCCCGAGGTGTAGACCAGGATGGCCAGATCCTCAGGGCGGCAGGCCTGCACGCGGCGCTCCAGCTCGCCTGCGTGCTGCTGCAGGTGGGCACGGCCGCGCTCGCGCAGCGCGTCCAGGCTGATCACGCCGGGGTCGGCGAGTTCGCGCAGGCCCTTCATGTCAAAGACCACGATCTGGCGCAACAGGGGCAGCTGTTCGCGCACTTCCAGGGCCTTGTCGAGCTGCTCGTCGTCTTCCACGAACAGCACCGTGGTGCGGGAGTCATCGCACAGGTAGTGCACCTGGGGGGCGGCATCGGTGGGGTAGATGCCATTGGCCACGCCGCCCGCGCTCAGCACGGCCAGGTCGGCCAGCACCCACTCGATCACCGTGTTCGACAGGATGGAGGCGGTGTCGCCGGGGGCAAAGCCCAGGCTCATCAGCCCGCCGGCGATCTCGCGCACCGCCTCGGCCGTCTGGGCCCAGGTCCAGCTGCGCCAGATGCCCAGCTCTTTCTGTCGCATCCACACCTGCGGGCCACGGCGCTCGACCGCGTTCCAGAACAGGGCGGGGATGGTGTCGCCCGGCACCACGATGTCGGTGCTGGGCTGCAGGCGGTCGGGTTTCCAGAGTCCGGTCACGGCTCACCTCCAGTTCTTTTTCTTTTTCCAGCGCCGCTCACCGCGCACGCCGTCGTCTTTGAGGCCGAGGTAGAACTCCTTGATGTCGTCCTTCTCGCGCAGGCGCTCGCAGCTGTCTTCCATCACGATGCGCCCGTTTTCCAGCACGTAGCCGTGGTCGGCCGCGTTCAGGGCCATGTTGGCGTTCTGCTCGACCAGCAAGATGGTGGTGCCGCGTTCGCGGTTGATGCGCACCACGATCTCGAAGATCTCCTTGGTCAGCTTGGGGCTCAGGCCCAGGCTGGGTTCGTCAAGCAGGATCAGCGAGGGCTGGGCCATCAGGGCTCGCGAGATGGCCAGCATCTGCTGCTGGCCGCCCGACAGCAGGCCGGCCTCCTGGGCTGCGCGCTCGCGCAGGATGGGGAAGTAGCCATACACGGCCTCGATGTCGCGCGCCACCGCATCGGCGTCGTGCCGGGTGTAGGCGCCCATCAGCAGGTTGTCGCGCACCGACAGCAGCGGGAACACCTCGCGCCCTTCGGGCACATGCGACAGGCCCAGGCGCACGATGGCCGACGGGTCGCGGGCGGTGATGTCCTGGCCGCGGAAGCTGATCGAGCCCTTGCGCGGGTCGATGATGCCCGAGATGGTTTTGAGGATGGTGCTCTTGCCCGCGCCGTTGGAGCCCAGCACGGTGGCGATCTCGCCTTCGCGCACCTGCAGGCTGACGCCGCGGATGGCCTTGATGGGGCCGTAGGCGCTCTCCACGTTGAGCAGTTGCAGCACCGCCGGTGCAGCCTCCACGGCCTGGCTGGGCGAAGAGGGCGGGGCGGTGTGTGGTGCCGTGTGTGGCGCGGTGTGTGGTGGGGCCAGGGTGGCGCTCATGCGGCTTTCCTTTCAAACCGGGCCCCGGCGCCGGCGGGGCGGCGCAGGTTGCTCACGTCGTCGATGGTGCCCAGGTAGGCCTCGGCCACGCCCGGGTGGGTCTGCACCTCGCGCGGGCTGCCCAGGGCCAGCACCTCGCCCTGGTTCATGGCCAGCACCCGGTCGGACACGCGCGACACCAGGGTCATGTCGTGCTCGACCATCAGCACGGTGATGCCCAGCTCTTTCTGGATGTCCTGGATCCAGTAGGCCATGTCTTCGGTCTCTTCGACATTGAGGCCGGAGGAGGGCTCGTCCAGCAGCAGCAGGCGCGGCTCGGTGCACAGGGCGCGTGCCAGCTCGACCACCTTGCGCACCCCATAGGGCAGGCCGGCCACCAGGGCGTCGCGGTGGTGTTGCAAATCGAGCAGGTCGATCACCTCTTCGGCCTTGCGGCGGGCCCGCAGCTCGGCCTCTCGGGTGCGGCGGGTGAAGAACAGGTCGCTCCACAGCCCGCTGTCGCGGTGCGTGTGCCGCCCGATCAGCAGGTTGTGCAGCACGGTGGCGTGTTCGAACAACTCGATGTTCTGGAAGGTGCGTGCGATGCCCAGGCGGGCGATCTGGTGCGGCGGGCGCTCGGTCAGGCGCACCGGGCCCTCGACGCTGGCGTAATCGATCTCGCCGCTGGTGGGCGTGTAGATGCGGCTGATCAGGTTGAACACCGTGGTCTTGCCCGCGCCGTTCGGCCCGATCAGGGTGAAGACCTCGCCCTGGCGCACCTCGAAGCTGACCTTGTTGACCGCCAGCACGCCGCCGAAACGCACGCTGAGATCGCGGGCCGAGAGAAGGATGTCGCTGTCCATCGGGGGCCTCATTTCAACCGGTCAGATTTCTGGAAGGATTTTTGGCGCTTGAACATCCCTTTCCGGTAGAACGGGAACATCTGCAGCCAGGTGCGCACCTTGAGCCAGCGCCCATACAGGCCCAGCGGCTCGAACAGCACGAAGGCGATCAGCACCACGCCGTAGACCAGGCCCTGCAGGCCGGGCGCCTGGGCGATGGCGTCGGGCAGCGAATCCTTGGACAGGGCGATCACCTGCGGCATCGAGATCAGGAACAGCGCACCCAGAAAGGCCCCATGCACCGAGCCCAGGCCGCCGATCACGATCATCAGCAGCAGGTCGATTGATTGCAGGATGTCGAACTGGTCGGGCGAGATGAACTGCAGCTTGTGTGCGTAAAGCGCTCCGCCCATGCCCGCCAGCGCCGCCGACAGCGCAAACGACAGGCTTTTGTAGCGGGCCAGGTGGATGCCCATGCTCTGGGCCGAGATCTCCGAGTCACGGATGGCCACGAAGGCCCTCCCCGTGGGGGAGCGCAGCAGGTTCAGGATGCCCAGCGTGCTGGCCACGGCGATCACCAGGCAGACAAAGTAGAACGATTCGGCGCTGTCGGCCTTCCAGCCGAAGAAGTCGGGGGCCTGCACGTGCTTGCCGGCATTGCCGCCGGTCACGCTCTCCCAGCGGGCGAACACCTCCTCGACGATGAAGCCGAACGACAAGGTGGCCATGCCCAGGTAGATGCCTTTGACCCGCAGGGCCGGCAAGCCCACCAGCAGACCCGCGGCGGCGGACAGCGCGGCGGCGCAGGCCAGGGCCAGCGGAAACGGCCAGCCCAGGCCACACAGCGCGGCCTGGGTGTAAGCCCCCACGCCCAGAAAGGCCGCATGCCCCATGGAGAACAAGCCCGTGAAGCCGGCCAGCAGCATCAGACCCAGGCCCACGATGCCGTAGATCAGCACAAAGGTGAGCTGGGCCAGCCAGTACTCGGGCACCAGCCAGGGCGCGGCCAGCAGGGCCAGCAGCAAGAGCCCGTACCAGAACCGCTGGCCGCCGTGTTTGGCCAGGCGGATGTCCTGGTCGTAATCGGTCTTGAACAGAAAGCGCATGGTGGGTCAGACTTTCTTACGCAGCTTGTCGCCGAACAGGCCATTGGGCTTCACCATCAGCATCAGCAGCACCACGATGTAGGCCGCGATGTCCTTGAAGCCCTCGGGCAGGTAAAAGCCCGACAGCGACTCGACGATGCCGATCACCAGCCCGCCCACGATGGCCCCGGGCAGGCTGCCAAAGCCCCCGACCACGGCGGCCGGGAAGGCCTTCAGGCCGATGAAGCCCATGTTGGCGTGCACAAAGGTGATGGGCGCCAGCAGCAACCCGGCCACCGAGGCCACGGCTGCGGCCAGCCCCCACACCAGGCCGTTGAGGCGCTTGACCGGGATGCCCATGTAGTAGGCCGCCAACTGGTTCTGCGAGGCCGCCTGCATGGCGATGCCCAGCTTGCTGTAGCGGAACATCGCAAACAGCCCGCCGCACAGCACGGCGGTGGCGGCGATCACCACGGCCTGTTCGGCGTTCAGCACCAGGCCGGCCAGGTTCAGACTCAGGTCCTTGTAGGGCACGGGCAGGGTGTGGGTGTCGGTGCCGATGTTCGGGATCATCGTGACCACGCCGCGCAGCACGTAGCCGATGCCGATGGTGAGCATCACCACCGAGAAGGCGGGCTGCCCCAGGATGGGGCGCACCACGGCACGCTCCAGCACGATGCCGAACAGCCCCATGGCCACCAGGGTGGCCGGCACCGCCAGCCAGAACGGAAAGCCCAGCACCGTCATCAGACCCAGGCCGCAGAAGGCGCCCAGCATCATCAGCTCGCCCTGGGCAAAGCTCACCGTTTCGGTGGCCTTGTAGATGAGCACGAAACCCAGCGCGATCAGGCCGTAGATGCAGCCCTGAGAGACCCCGCTGATCAGCAGTTGCACGAATTGCACATCGGCTCCCCAATGATTTATGCCAAGCGATTGCTTGGCATAAATAATGTAGCGGCGGGGGCCAAGGCCACACACTCGGGGCTAACCCTGAGCGGCTGAGCACCGCCACCCGCTGGCGCATGGTGAGGCCGGCAGGGGCGGTCTGGCTATCGGGGAAAAGGCGCTATCGCCGGGCGCGCGCCTGGGGTAGAAGGGCGGGCAGAAGGGGCGGGCCTCAGCCGCGCGGGATCTCGCGCGGGCGGCCCTGATCGTCGATGGCCACATAGGTCAGCGTGGCCTGGGTCACCTTGATGTACTGGCCCTGGGCCCGGAATCGCTCGGCAAACACCTCGACCCGCACCGTCATCGAGGTGCGGCCGATGCGCTCCATCGAGGCGTAAAACGACAGGATGTCGCCCACCCGCACGGGCTGCTTGAAAATGAACTCGTTCACCGCCACCGTGGCCATGCGGCCCTGGGCGTAACGCGCCGGCAGCACCGAGCCGGCTAGGTCGACCTGGGCCATGACCCAGCCGCCAAAGATATCGCCGTTGGCGTTGCAGTCGGCCGGCATTGGAATCACCTTGAGCACCAGCTCCTTGTCTTGCGGCAGGGGTTCTTCAAAGGCCCGCTGGGCACTGGGTCGGTCGGACATGGGCACAATCTCGTGGTTTCACAAGTCTGGAATTGTCCCCTATGCGCCGCTCTGGCGAATCCTCACCCCCCGCGCCCATCTCACAAGCCGACCGCTCACCCTCCCGCGACTGGCAAACCCTGGCACGGCTCTTCCCCTACCTGTGGCAGTACAAGTGGCGTGTGCTGGCCGCACTGGGCTTCATGGTGGGGGCCAAGCTGGCCAATGTGGGCGTGCCGGTGCTGCTCAAGTCGCTGGTGGACGCGATGTCCTTCAAGCCCGGCGATCCGCAGGCCGTGCTGGTGGTGCCGGCCGCCTTGCTGCTGGCCTATGGGGGCTTGCGGCTGTCGACCTCGCTGTTCACCGAGTTGCGTGAGTTGGTGTTTGCCAAGGCCACCCAGGGGGCGGCGCGCAGCATCGCGCTGCAGACTTTTGAGCACCTGCACGCGCTGAGCCTGCGCTTTCACCTGGAGCGCCAGACCGGGGGGCATGACGCGTGATATCGAGCGCGGCGTGCGTGGCATCGAGTCGCTGATCTCGTACTCGCTCTACAGCATCGTGCCCACGCTGATCGAGGTGACCCTGGTGCTGTCCATCCTGGCCGTCAAGTTCGACGTCTGGTTTGCCTGGATCACCCTGGCCGCCCTGGCCTTCTACATTGTGTTCACGGTCAAGGTCACCGAATGGCGCACCCAGTGGCGGCGCCAGGCCAACGAGTTCGATTCGGCTGCCCACACGCGGGCGGTGGATTCCTTGCTGAACTACGAGACCGTCAAGTACTTCAACAACGAGACCTTCGAGGCGCGCCGCTACGACGAAAGCCTGGAGCGCCTGCGCCTGGCCCGGCTGAAGGCCCAGACCACCTTGTCGATGCTCAACACCGGGCAGCAGCTGATCATCGCGGTGGGCCTGGTGGCCATGCTGTGGCGCGCCACCCAGGGCGTGGTGGATGGCCGCATGACGCTCGGTGACCTGGTGATGGTCAACGCCTTCATGATCCAGCTGTATGTGCCCTTGAATTTTCTGGGGGTGATCTACCGAGAGATCAAGCAGAGCCTGACCGATCTCGACAAGATGTTCACCCTAATGGAGCGCGAGCGCGAGGTGGCCGATGCCCCGGGCGCACAGCCGCTGCAGCCCGGCGAGGCGCCTGAGCTGCGCTTCGAGGATGTGCACTTTGCCTACGACCCCCAGGGCGGGCGCCCCATTCTGCAGGGGGTGAGCTTTGTCGTGCCGGCGGGCAAGACGGTGGCCGTGGTGGGGCCCTCGGGCTCGGGCAAGTCGACGCTGGCACGGCTGCTGTACCGCTTTTATGACGTGCAGCAGGGCCGCATCACGATCGGTGGGCACGACATCCGGGCCGTCACCCAGGCCAGCGTGCGCCAGGCCATCGGCATCGTGCCGCAGGACACGGTGCTGTTCAACGACACCGTGGCCTACAACATCGCCTATGGCCGCCCCGGCAGCAGCCAGGCCGAGGTGGAATCGGCCGCCCGCGCGGCCCGCATCCACGACTTCATTGCCGCCTCGCCGGCTGGCTACCAGACCCTGGTGGGCGAACGCGGCCTGAAGCTGTCGGGCGGTGAGAAGCAGCGCGTGGCCATTGCGCGCACCCTGCTGAAGAACCCGCCCATCCTGATTTTTGACGAGGCCACCTCGGCCCTGGATTCGGCCAACGAGCGCGCCATCCAGGCCGAGCTGGCCTCGGTGGCGCGCAACAAGACCTCGCTGGTGATTGCGCACCGCCTCTCCACCGTGGTCGATGCGCATGAGATCCTGGTGATGGAGGGCGGCCGCATCATCGAGCGCGGTGCCCATGCCGACTTGCTGGCCCAGCAGGGCCGCTACGCCCGCATGTGGGCGCTGCAGCAAAGCGGTGAGTGATCCTGAGCCGGCGCCGATGTGCGTTTTCATTCCTTTGTTTTTTGAGTTCTTGCCATGAATCCGACCAAGCCCTTGTTGTTGGCCCTCCACTTTTTGTCTGAAGAACACCGAGCCCAGATGGGCGAGCTGCTGCAGGTGATCTACGCCCCCAGCCCGGCCGAGCGGGCCGCGGCCGTGGCCGAGCACGGGGCCCAGGTGCAGGTGGTGCTGACCGTGGGCGCGGTGGGGCTGACCGCGGCCGAGATGGACCGCATGCCCCAGCTGCAACTGATCTGCGCCCTGGGCGCAGGTTACGAGATGGTCGATGTGGCCCATGCCCGCCAGCGCGGGGTGGTGGTGGCCAATGGCGCCGGCACCAATGACGACTGCGTGGCCGACCACGCCCTGGGCCTGCTGCTGGCCGCTGTGCGCGGCATCCCGCGCCTGGATGCCCTGACCCGTCAGGGCGTCTGGCGCGAGGCCATTCCCCTGCCGCCCAATGTGTCGGGGCGTCGTCTGGGCCTGTTGGGCCTGGGCACCATCGGGCGCAAGATCGCGCGCCGGGCCGAGGGCTTTGACATCGAGGTGGGCTACCACAACCGCAGCCCCCGCGAAGGCGTGGGTTACCGCTACTTCGACCAGTTGCAGGCCCTGGCCGAGTGGGCCGATTTTCTGGTGGTGGCCACCCCCGGCGGTGCGGCCACGCGGCACCTGGTGAATGCGCCGGTGCTGGAGGCGCTGGGCCCCCGCGGCGTGCTGGTCAACATCGCGCGCGGCAGCGTGGTCGATACCGCGGCGCTGGCGCTGGCCTTGCGTGAGGGGCGCCTGGGCGCGGCCGGCCTGGACGTGTACGAAAGCGAGCCGCAACCCCCGGCCGATCTGATCGGGCTCCCCAATGTGGTGCTCACGCCCCATGTGGCCGGTTGGTCGCCTGAGGCCGTGCAGCGCTCAGTCAACCAGTTTTTGGCCAATGTCAAGGGGCATTACTCGGGGCAGGGTGTGGTGGCACCGGTGTGACCAGCGTGCCCTGGGGCGGCTCATAATCGCCCCCCATGGAAACCAAATGGCTTGAAGACTTCGTCAGCCTGGCCGAGACCCGCAGTTTCAGCCGGTCGGCCCAATTGCGGCACGTGACCCAGCCGGCGTTCTCGCGCCGCATCCAGGCCCTGGAGGCCTGGGCCGGGGCCGATCTGGTGGATCGCAGCTCCTACCCGACGCGCCTCACGCCCGCTGGCGAGACGCTGTACGCCCAGTCGCTGGAGATGCTGCAGTCGCTGCAGACCACCCGGGCCATGCTGCGCGGCCACACCAGCGTGGGCAAGGACGTGGTTGAGTTTGCGGTGCCGCACACCCTGGCCTTCACCTTCTTCCCGACCTGGGTGACCACCCTGCGCGAGAAATTCGGGCCACTCAAGAGCCGCCTGATCGCGCTCAACGTGCACGACGCGGTGCTGCGCCTGGTGGAGGGCAGTTGCGATCTGCTGATCGCCTACTACCACCCCTCGCAGCCCTTCCAGATCGACCCCGACCGCTACGACATGGTGAGCCTGGGCCAGGAGGTGCTGGCCCCCTATGTGAAGCCCGACGCCGAGGGCCGGCCCATGTACCTGCTGCCGGGTCGCCCGGGCCAGTTGCTGCCCTACCTGGGCTATGCCCCCGATGCCTACCTGGGGCGCATGGTCGAGTTGATGCTGAAACAGTCGGGCACCGCCATTCACCTCGACCGCGTGTATGAGACGGACATGGCCGAAGGCCTCAAGGCCATGGCGCTGGAAGGCCATGGCGTGGCGTTTCTGCCCTTCAGCGCGGTGCGCAAGGACCTGCGGGCCCGGCGCCTGGTCAGCGCTTTGCCGCCCGATGCCCCGCCCCTGCAGATCACCATGGAGCTGCGCGCCTACCGTGAGCGGCCCTCTGCCCAGGCCGCCGGGCGTGAGGCGCCCAAGGACCGGGCCGAAGCCCTGTGGCGCTACCTGGTGGCCAATACGGTGCGTCCGGACGAATCGGTCTGAGCGCGAGTGGGGTGGATTCATGCTTTTTTTGCATGAGGCCCGTTTAATCCGGCATTGGCCTTGGGTCGGGCGCTTCTCTACAGTCTGGGCCCACCAACCTGCCGCCTGTCCAAGACACAGGCGTGACGGGTTCCAAGAACAACAGGACCATCACCATGCGTCACGGTGCCGAGACAAGCCATTTCTTCTTCCATGCATGCCACTCATCCGGATGCCGTTGCGGCGTGCGCTGCGATGCTCAAGGTGGCTCACGTTTTCCCTGATTCTGTCTGATCCATTGCATTTGAGGCTTACCCTGGCACAAAGGCTGCTTGTCTGGATCGTCCACATGCCAAGCCCTGCCGTTCAGGTGGCGGGCTCGCGTGTCGGGGTGGGTAGCGCACCCGGATTGGCCAGGAAATGATTCCTTCAGTGCATTTTTTGCATGCTGGGACGCCGGGTATTCCCTGGGTGCTGGTTCCCTAAAATTTACCCTTCCCTTAATCTCATCGTTCCCATTCCTAGGAGATTCCATGAAGAAACATTTGCTCGCTTTCGCAGTCGCCGCCCTGGCGACGGGCAGCGTCCTGGCCCAAGCCAACGACACGTTGGCCAAGGTCAAGGCGTCGGGCGCCATCACCCTGGGTGTGCGCGATTCCTCGGGCGCCCTGTCTTACACACTGGGTGACGGCAAGTACGTGGGCTACCACGTCGAGCTGTGCCAGCGCATCGTCACCAACGTCGAAAAGGCCGTGGGCAAGAAGCTGGAAGTGAAGTACGTCTCGGTCACTTCGCAAAACCGCATCCCGCTGGTGCAGAACGGCACCGTGGACATCGAGTGCGGCTCGACCACCAACAACGTGGCCCGTCAGAAGGACGTGTCCTTCCTGGACACCGCCTACGTCGAAGAAGTGCGCATCGCAGTCAAGGCGGCTTCGGGCATCACCGGCATCGCCCAGCTCAATGGCAAGAACGTGGCCACCACCACGGGCACCACATCCGTGCAGTTGCTGCGCAAGCATGAGCGCGCCACCGGCGTCGACTTCAAGGAAGTCTTCGGCAAGGACCACGCCGACAGCTTCCTGCTGCTCGAGTCGGGCCGCGCCGACGCTTTCGTGATGGACGCCCAGATCCTGGCTGGCAACATCGCCACCTCCAAGAGCCCGGCCGACTACAAGATCGTGGGCGAAGTGCTCAACGTCGAACCCATCGGCATCATGGTGCGCAAGGACGACCCGGCCTTCAAGAAGCTCGGCGACGACACCATCAAGGAACTGGCCAAGTCGGGTGAACTGGCCAAGCTGTACGACAAGTGGTTTGTGCAACCCATCCCGCCGAAGAACACCCGCGTGGGCCTCCCGGCCAGCGAAGCCACCAAGGCTGCCTGGGCCAACCCCAACGACAAGCCTGCCGAAGACTACGCCAAGAAGTGATGGCGTCTTGCGGCGTCCGCCTGCCCCTGGGGTGAGCTGATGCCCGCCCTGGCCGGGCCCCAGACCGGCAGCCTGTTGGCTGCCGGTGCTGATGTGGGCCCGGCCGGTTCCCTGTTTTCAATTTTCAATCTGGAGAAGCCTGTATGGCCATGAACTGGCAATGGGAAGTCTTCCTGCAAGACCCCGGCGGGGCTTACCCGACCTACTGGCAATGGATGCTGTCGGCCTGGGGCTGGACCGTGTCCGTGGCGCTGCTGGCGCTGGCGGTGGCCCTGGTCCTGGGCTCGGTGATCGGCACCATCCGCACCCTGCCCGACAGCCCCTGGCTCACCCGACTCGGCAATGCCTGGGTCGAGCTGTTTCGCAATATTCCGCTGCTGGTCCAGATCTTCCTCTGGTACCACGTGATCCCGGCGTTTGTGCCGGCCCTCAAAGAGGTGCCCAGCTTCATCCTGGTGGTGCTGGCCCTGGGCATCTTCACCTCGGCACGGATCGCCGAGCAGGTGCGTGCCGGCATCCAGGCCTTGCCTCGCGGCCAGCGCTATGCGGGCATGGCACTGGGCTTCACCACGCCGCAGTACTACCGCTATGTGATCCTGCCGATGGCGTTTCGCATCATCATCCCGCCGCTCACCAGCGAGACCATGAACATCTTCAAGAACTCGTCGGTGGCTTTTGCCGTGTCGGTGTCTGAGCTGACCATGTTCGCCATGCAGGCGCAGGAAGAGACCTCGCGCGGCATCGAGATCTACATCGCCGTGACCGGTCTGTACGTGATCTCGGCCTTTGTGATCAACCGCATCATGGCCTTCATCGAAAAGCGTTCGCGTGTCCCGGGCTTCATCGTCCAGGGCGGTACCGGAGGGGGTCACTGATGAACTTCGACCTGTCTTTCTACAACTGGGACCTGATCAGCAAGTTCGTTGCCAAGGGCTTCTACTTCAGCATCTTGCTGACCATCGTGTCCACCATCGGTGGCGTGATCTTCGGCACGGTGCTGGCGCTGATGCGCCTGTCGGGCAAGAAGGTGCTGGATGTGCCGGCCACCATCTACGTCAACGGCATGCGCAGCATTCCGCTGGTCATGGTGATTCTTTGGGTGTTCCTGCTGGCACCGTTTGCCATCGGTCGCCCCATCGGCGCCGAGGTGTCGGCCACCATCACCTTCATCGCTTTCGAGGCGGCCTACTTCAGCGAGATCATGCGCGCCGGCATCCAGTCGATCCCCCGTGGCCAGGTCTTTGCCGGGCAGGCGCTGGGCATGAGCTATGGCCAGAACATGAAGCTGGTGATCCTGCCGCAGGCCTTCCGCAACATGCTGCCGGTGCTGCTCACGCAGACCATCATCCTGTTCCAGGACACCTCGCTGGTGTATGCCATCGGCGCTTACGACATGCTCAAGGGCTTCGAGACCGCGGGCAAGAACTTCGGCCGCCCGATCGAGGCCTACGTGCTCGCCGCCGTGGTCTATTTCGTGATCTGCTTTGCCCTGTCCTCGCTGGTCAAGCACCTGCACAAGAAGATTGCCATCATCCGCTGACGCGGTATTGAGAGTGAGAAATTTCCATGATTGAACTCAAGAACGTTTCCAAGTGGTATGGCAGCTTTCAGGTGCTGAATGACTGCTCCACCAGCATCAACAAAGGCGAAGTGGTGGTGGTGTGCGGGCCTTCGGGCTCGGGCAAGTCCACGCTGATCAAGACCATCAACGCGCTCGAGCCCTTCCAGAAGGGCGAGATCTACGTCAATGGCACGGCCGTGCACGACCCCAAGACCGACCTGCCCAAGCTGCGCAGCCATGTGGGCATGGTGTTCCAGCACTTCGAGCTGTTTCCGCACCTGTCGGTGACCGAGAACCTGACCATTGCCCAGGTCAAGGTGCTGGGCCGCAGTGCCGACGAGGCCAAGAAGCAGGGCCTGAAGTACCTGGAGCGCGTGGGCCTGATCGCCCACAAGGACAAGTTCCCCGGTCAGCTGTCGGGCGGTCAGCAGCAGCGTGTGGCGATTGCACGCGCGCTGGCTATGGACCCGATCGTGATGCTGTTCGACGAGCCCACCTCCGCGCTCGACCCCGAGATGGTGGGTGAGGTGCTCGACGTGATGGTGGGCCTGGCCAAGGAAGGCATGACCATGATGGTGGTCACGCACGAAATGGGCTTTGCGCGCAAGGTCAGCAACCGCGTGATCTTCATGGACGTGGGCGGCAAGATCCTGGAGGACTGCTCCAAGGACGACTTCTTCAACAAGCCCGAAGAACGCCAGCCCCGTACCAAGGACTTCCTCAACAAGATCCTGCAGCACTGAGGCCCGCCGCGCTGCACGCGCCCAGAAAAAAGCCCCGCCAGGGATTCCCGGCGGGGCTTTTTTCCTGCATGGCGGCCCCAAGGGGCCGCCCGCCTGAGATCACTTCCGTGATGCGATCGACTTTTCGGCCTGGGTGACCAGGTCGGCACCGATGGTGTTCTTCCACTTGTCATACACCGGGCGGGTGGCCTTCACAAAGGCTTCGCGCTCGGCCGGGCTCAGTTGCACCACGTTCACGCCATGGCCCGCGATCTCCTTGAGCAGGGGCTTGTCGGCCTCGACCAGGCCTTTGCGGGCCAGGGCGGTTTCTTCCTTGCCGGCATCGATGGCGGCCTGGCGCACGATCTCGCGGTCGGCCGGGGTCCAGGAGTTCCAGATGTCCTTGTTGACCACGAACACCAGCGGGTCGCAGATGTAGCCCCACATCGTCACGTACTTCTGGCCCACGGTGTGCAGCTTGGCGGCGGTGAAGATCGAGATCGGGTTTTCCTGGCCGTCCACCGCGCCGCTGGCGAGCGCGGGCTGGGCATCGGCCCAGCTCATCTGGGTGGGGTTGGCACCCAGGGCGCTGAAGGTGTCCAGGAACAGGGGCGAGCCCACCACGCGGATCTTCAGGCCCTTGAGGTCTTCGGGCTTCTTGATCGGCAGCTTGGAGGTCGAGATCTCGCGGTAGCCGTTCTCGCCCCAGGCCAGCGGCACCACGCCGGCCTGATCCAGCACCTTGAACAGGTTCTTGCCCACTTCGCCCTGGGTCAGCGAGTCCACGGCCGCGTAGTCGGGCATCAGGAAGGGCAGCGAGAACAGGTTGAGCTGCTTGACCTGGGGCGACCAGTTGATGGTCGAGCCCACGGCCATGTCGATCACGCCCTGGCGCAGGGCGCTGAATTCACGCGTCTGGTCGCCCTGGATCAGCGACACGCCCGGGTAGAGCTTGATGTTGATGCGACCCTGGGTGCGTTCACGCACCTTGTTGGCCCAGATCTCGCCGCCCTTGCCCCAGGGGAAGGCCGGGCCCAGCACCAGGGACATGCGGTACTCGGACTTGTAGTTCTGCGCCGAGGCCGTGCCCGGCAGCGCGGCCAGGGCCAGGCTGCCCACGGCCAGCGCCAGCAGCGAGCGCTTGAAAGTCTGGAAAGTGTTTTTCGTCATGAAGGTCTCCTTGGGTCGAATCGGTAGGGAACGGAATCGGAATCGAAATCTGAGTGGCAGGGCGCTCTCAATAGCCCATCTGCCGCGGCAGCCACAGGGCCAGCTCGGGGAAGGCAATCACCAGCACCATGATGAGGAACATCGAGAACAGCATCCAGCCCACCCATTGCACGGTCTCTTCCATGCGCACCTTGGCGATGCGGCAGGACACCATCAGGTTGACCGCCAGCGGCGGGGTGAACTGGCCCAGTGCCACCTTCAGCGTCAGGATGACGCCGAACCACACCGGATCCCATTTGTAGTACTGCACGATGGGCAGCAGCAGGGGCACGAAGATCAGGAAGATCGACACCCCGTCCAGGAACATGCCCACGGTGATCAGCAGCAGGATCAGCAGGGCCAGCACGCCGTATTCGCCCAGGCCCGAGTTCACGATGGCGCGGGTCACCGGGTCGATGATGCCCAGCGTGGACAGCGAGTAGGCAAAGATGCCCGCCAGCGACACCACGATCAGGATCACGGCCGACAGCTCACCCGACTCGCGCAAGATGACGAACAGGTCGCGGAACTGGATGGTGCGGTGGATGAACATGCCCACGAACAGGCCGTAGAACACGGCCACCACGGCCGCCTCGGTCGGGGTGAACCAGCCCGCGCGCATGCCGCCCAGGATCAGCACCGGGGCTGCCAGGCCCCACACCGCTTCGCGCAGGCTCTTCCAGAAGGCGGGGCGCGGCAGGCTCGATTCAAGCGCGCCCATCTTGTGCCTGCGGGCCATCCACACGGCCGGCACGATCAGGGCCAGACCGGCCAGCACGCCGGGCACCATGCCGGCGGCAAACAGGGCCGGCACCGAGGCCCCCGGCACCAGCACCGAGTACACGATGAAGGCCACCGAGGGCGGGATCAGGATGTCGGTGGCCGCTGCGGCGCCCACCACGCTGGCCGAAAAGCTGGCCGGGTAGCCGGCGCGCGACATGGCCGCAATCATCACGCCGCCCACGGCGGCGGCATTGGCCGGGCCAGAGCCCGAAATGCCGCCCAGGAACATGGCCACGGCAATCGCCACCAGGGGCAGCATGCCGGGGCCGCGGCCCACGATGGCCACCGCGAAATTGACCAGCCGCAGCGCCACGCCCGAGCGGTCGAAGATCGAGCCCACCAGCACAAACATCGGGATCGCCAGCAGCGGGTACTTGCCCAGGCCGGCGTAGAAGTTCTGCGGCACGGCCAGCAGGCCGAACCATTGGGCGTCCAGGTTGGCCGCCGCGATGGCGGCGGCACCGGCCAGGCCCAGCGAGGCCCCGATGGGCACGCCGGCCAGCATCATGGCCAGGAAGGCGATGAACAGCAGGGTTGCGATCATGCTTGCGCCTCCACCTCGGCCACGGCACCGCGCAGGCGGCGCAGGAACAGGCCAAAGGCGCGCAGGCTGATGGCCGCCGAGATGATCGGCATCCACATCGAATACCACCACTGCGGCACGCCGATGCCCGGCGAGGTTTCACCGAATCGGTAGTCGTCCCACACCACGCGCACGCTCAGCACGGCGATCACGCCGAACAGCAAGGCCACCATCAGGGCGCCAAAGCAGGCCAGACCACGCCGACGGGCCATCGAACCGCTGTCCGAGAAATACTCGATGCGGATGTGGCGGTCACGCGCCACCGCAGCCGAACCGGCCACCAGGGCCAGCACGATCATCAGAAAGACCGAGAACTCTTCGGTCCAGGCAAACGACGAATTGGTGAAGTAGCGCACCAGCACATTGGCAAAGGTGATCAGGGCCAGGGCCGCCATGATCAGCACAGTCAGCCAGTCTTCAATGGCCAGGGGCACGCGCGTGGGTTCGTCGGCCTCGGGCTCGGGCAGGGCGGCGGGGTCAAGCTCGGGCGGCTTGGCAGAAGAAGAGGACATGGTGGGCAACAGGGTTGGCAAAGGAACGCAGGAACGCGGCACACGGATGGCGCGCAGCAGAGGGCCAGTTCGCTGCAGGGCCCGGATAACAGCCTCGGCGACGACCGCGGGCGATGGTAGCGGTGAATCCACCAGGCGCGCATCGGTATTATCGTCTTACCATTTGTAGCGTCTTGTCCCCGGCAGTACCGCTGCGGCCCCAGGTTCATTCCAGGTCATTTACAGGTTGAAACACTGGGGCGGCCTTCCGCTTCTAAGATCCCCCTCCATGAATCCGATCCGACTTCACCCCTTGCGCCGTGGCGTCCCCGCCGCAGACCCCCGAGCCCGGTGATTCGTTCGTTCCTTTGGCTGAATCGCCGGGCCCCCAGTGCGGCCTGGCCTTTGAAGCCTGGCCGCCAGCCACCGAGCCGGCCGGTCCACGCCGGTGCCTCTCTGTCTGAATTCTTGCCTGAGCGAACTGACCATGGATTCCAAACCCTCTGCTTCCCGCCCCTTATCGGCCGCTGAACACCGCGTGCTGACCGAACTCGACGAGGTGCGCCTGCGCCGTCTGCGTGAGCGCCAGCCCCTGCCCGAACCCCTGGCCAGCGCCCTGGCCACCGTGCTGGACGAGTCGGACGTCGTGCCCTCGCGCGACATCCCGCCCGGGGTGGTGACCATGCAGTCACGCGTCACGGTGCAGCCCGTCGATGGCGGGCCGTTGCGCCACATCACGCTGGCCTATCCTGCCGAGGCCCAGCCCGAAAAGGGCCAGTTGTCGGTGCTCTCGCCCGTGGGCCTGGCCCTGCTGGGCTGGCCGGTGGGGCAGCCCGTGCAGTGGCAGACCCCGGATGGCCGCGAGGCTTGCTGGATCATCGTGTCCATCGAGTACCAACCCGAGGCGGCGGGGCATTTCACGGTCTGAGGCGGCAGGCCGGGGACGGGGCAGGGGCCGGTACACGCGGCCCCTGGCGCAGGAATGCGAAAATCCCCGCCCATGACCGACCTCCTCAAGATCACCCGCCCCGACGACTGGCACCTTCATGTGCGCGATGGCGACGCGCTGAACACCGTGGTGCCGCACACGGCCGCCCAGTTCGGGCGAGCCATCATCATGCCCAACCTCAAGCCCCCGGTGACCACGGCCGAGCAGGCCCTGGCCTACCGCGACCGCATCCGCGCCGCCGTGCCGGCCGGCATGAGCTTCGAGCCGCTGATGACGCTGTACCTCACCGACAAGCTGCCGCCCGAAGAAATCGTGCGGGCCAAAGCGGCCGGCGTGGTGGCCTGCAAGCTTTACCCCGCCGGGGCCACCACCAACAGCGATGCCGGTGTGACCGATCTGCGCAAGATCTACCCCACGCTCGAGGCCATGCAGCGCGAGGGCCTGCTGCTGCTGGTGCACGGCGAGGTCACCTCGTCCGACATTGACCTGTTCGACCGCGAAGCCGTGTTCATCGAGACCCAGCTGATCCCGCTGCGCCGCGACTTCCCTGAACTCAAGATCGTGTTCGAGCACATCACCACCCGCGAAGCCGCCCAGTACGTGCAGGCGGCCGACCGCTTCACCGGCGCCACCATCACCGCCCACCATCTGCTGTACAACCGCAACGCCATCTTCACCGGCGGCATCCGCCCGCACTACTACTGCCTGCCCGTGCTCAAGCGCGAAACGCACCGCCAGGCCCTGGTGGAAGTGGCCACCGGTGGCAACCCCCGTTTCTTCCTGGGCACCGACAGCGCGCCGCACCCGGCCCACCTGAAGGAGCACGCCACCGGCTGTGCCGGCTGCTACACCGCGCACGCCGCCATCGAACTGTATGCCGAGGCCTTTGACAGCGTGGGCCGGCTCGATCAGTTGGAAGCCTTCGCCAGCTTCAACGGGGCCGATTTCTACGGCCTGCCGCGCAACACCGGCCACATCACCTTGAAGCGCGAAAGCTGGACCCCACCCGAGAGCTTCACCTTCGGTCAGGCCGAACTCAAGCCGCTGCGCGCCGGCGAAGCCCTGCCTTGGCGCCTGGTCTGATCGACATCGACTGGGAGGCCCCCTGGCTGGCCCCCTGGCGCGCCGTCGGCGAGCCGCTGGCCGCCACGGCGCTGGCCGGGGCTTCGGTGGCGGATGGGCTCAACCAGGCGGCCCAGGCGGCTGGGCTGGCGTGCCGCTTCCAGCCGCAGACCCAGGCCGCCGGTGCCGCCGCCTATGAGCAGGGCATCCACGAACAGGGCCTGGTGCCCACCCGCGACAACCTGCACGACTTCTTCAACGGCCTGTGCTGGCTGCATTGGCCTCTGGCCAAGCAGCAGCTCAACCGCCTGCATGTGCGTGAGCTGGCCCGTCCTGCCCCGGGCCCGGCCCCCGGGCGCTCTCTGCGCGGGCCCGTGCGCGACGCCCTGACCGTCTTTGACGAGAACGCTGCCCTGCTGCAGGCCCCCGACCCGGTGTGGCAAGCCTTGCAGGAGCGCCGCTGGGCCGATCTGTTCGGGCCCTTGCGGCCCCTGTGGGGCGAGGCCCGGCTGCTGCTGTTTGGCCACGCCCTGCTGGAGCAACTGGTGCGCCCCTACAAGGCCATCACGGCCCATGTCTGGCGCGTGCCGGGCGAGTGCGACTTCCACCCCGCGGCCCTGGACGCCTGGCTGGCGGCTGATCTGACACCGGCCAAGCTGGCCACCAAGCCCTTCGCGCCCTTGCCGGTGCTCGGGGTGCCGGGCTGGTGGGCGGCCAACGAGACGCTGGGCTTCTACCAGGACAGCTGGGTGTTCCGGCCTGCCCGCCAACGCCCGCTGGAAGCGGGGCGTGGCGCCGTGCATGGTGCTGGCTCGGTCCATGCCCGTCACCGGGCGCATTGAAGCACCGTCCCGGGGCATGTCGCAGAGTCATTCAGCAGGAACTTTTCCCACTAAGATCCATCTTCGGAACAAGGCCTGCGCAGGCCTGCACAAAGCACCACACAACAAAGCACATTGCGCAAGGGCCCTGGGAGCCGGTTGCCCGCCTGATCGGCGACCCGGTCTTCAAGACCTGTCCGACAACCCTAGATGGAGCTTTGATGAAACGTATTCTTTTGCTGGTGCTCACCAACGTGGCCGTGGTCGTGGTGCTGGGCATCGTGGCCAGCCTGCTGGGCGTGAACCGCTACCTCACGGCCAATGGCCTCAACCTCGGTGCGCTGCTCGGCTTTGCCCTGATCATGGGTTTTGGCGGCGCCTTCATTTCGTTGCTGATCAGCAAGCCCATGGCCAAGTGGACCTCAGGCGTGCGCGTGATCAACCAGCCCCAGTCGCCCGACGAGGCCTGGATCGTCGACACCGTGCGCCGCTTTGCCGACAAGGCCGGCATCGCCATGCCCGAGGTGGGCATCTACGAGGGCGAGGCCAATGCCTTTGCCACCGGGGCCTTCAAGAACTCGGCCCTGGTGGCGGTGTCCACCGGCCTGCTGCAAGGCATGACGCGTGAAGAGGTCGAAGCCGTGATCGGCCACGAAATCGCTCACGTGGCCAACGGCGACATGGTCACCATGACCTTGATCCAGGGCGTGATGAACACCTTTGTGGTGTTCCTGTCGCGCGTCATCGGCTATGCCGTCGACAGTTTTCTGCGCAAGGGCGACGACGAACGCTCGGGCCCTGGCATCGGCTACATGATCACCACCATCGTGCTTGACATCCTGCTGGGCTTCCTGGCCTCGATGATCGTGGCCTGGTTCTCGCGCCAGCGCGAGTTCCGTGCCGATGCCGGCGCGGCCCAGCTGATGGGGCGCAAGCAGCCCATGGTGCATGCCCTGGCCCGTTTGGGTGGCATGGTGCCCGGCGAGCTGCCCAAGAGCGTGGCCGCCATGGGCATCACCGGCAGCCTGGGCAAGCTGTTCTCCACCCACCCCCCGATCGAAGAGCGCATCGCACGCCTCCAGGCCAGCTGATCCTGCCGGCTGATCCTTGTCGGCTCACAACAGGGCCTGCTTGTCCCATTGCGCCGGGTCCAGCCGCCAGCGGGCCCGCGGGGCCCGCAGCGCATGCGCTTCGCGGTAGGCCGAAGGCGTGCACCCGCTGTGGCGTGCAAACACCCGCCGGAAGGCATGGGGGTCGCTGTAGCCGCAGGCCAACGCGATGGTGGGCACGCTCTCCAGCGTGATCTCCAGCATCACCCGGGCGCGTGCGCAGCGCATCCGGTGCAGCTGGTCCAGCGGGCTGCGGCCCAACTCCTGGCGGAAATGCCGCAGCAGGGTGCGTGGGCTCACCGCCGCAGCCGCCGCCAAGGTGGCCAGGTCGTAGGGCGCCTCCAGGTGCTGCTCCAGCCAGGCGATGGCCCGAGCCAGGGTGCTGTCGCGGGTCTTGCGGATCTGGGGGCTGGCCTGGGCCGCGGCCCGGCTGCGCTCAGGGTCGAACTCGAAGGCCGGGCGGCACAGCTGGGCCAGACCGGGCCCGGTGCTGTGCTCCAGCAGGGCGCAGACCAGCCCGCCCAACTGCTCGGCACCCGCCGCACTGAACCAGGGCGCCTCGGCCACGCAGGCCTGATCGGCCACCAGCATCACGTCCGGATGCTCGTCCCGAAACGCCGACGCGTAGAACCAGGGCAGCACCAGAGCACGGCCCGCAGCGCGCCCGGTGGCGGCGGCCAGCCAGGCGCTGTTGCCCTGGCAGGCCAGCAGGCCGCCGGCGTCCAGGGCCTGGCACAGCGCCGCCACCAGAACGCCCTGGCCCTTGACCAGGCCGCGCACACTGGGAATGTCGGCCGCATGCATGGGGGGCAGGAACACGGCGTGTTGAACCGCGCCTTGTCCGGTGGGTGGGGCGCTGCCCAGGTAGTCCTCAAAACGGGAGGCCAGGGTGGGCGGCGCCGGGTGCAGGGCCGCGAGTGAGGCCGAGGGTGAGGCTGCAGGTGGGGCCGGTGGCCAGGCACCGCCCTCGGCTGTGAGCAGGCGCCAGCTGATGGGGGGCGCCTGCGCCCCCAGGCGCAATTGGGCCAGCATGCGCGCCGTGCGCAGCAGATCGATCAGCGTCAGGGCGCTGCCCAGCGTGGCCTGGGGCAGCAGCGGAATGTCCACATGCAGGCCCTGGCGAGGCGACAGGGCGGTGGTCTGCGCAGGGGGGCGGGTGCGTGTGGACGGCATGGTTTCGCGATGAGACGGTGAGCGCTGCGGCGGCAGCTCGGTCAGTGGCTATTTTGGCTGCAGCAATGGCGATTTCAGCGCTCTCTGTGTGACACAAGCGGCCCTAGCATGGACGTTTTCCAACAGCCCAAGGCGAAACCCCCATGAAACTGCGTTCACCGTCTTCGTTCCGTCGTGCCGCCCAGGCGGCTGCCTCCAGTACCTTGCTGGTTCTGGCCTCGGCCGCCCAGGCCCAGGGAGTGGATGCCCCCACCCTGCAGGCGCTGGACGCGCAGATCGCCAAGGTGTCGCCCCAGCTCGTGGCCTGGCGGCGCGACATCCATGCCCACCCCGAGCTGTCGGGGCAGGAGCTGCGCACGGCGGCCCTGGTGGCCGAGCACCTGCGCGGCCTGGGGCTGAGCGTGCAGACCGGGGTGGGGGGCACCGGCGTGGTGGCCACCCTGCAGGGCGCCCACCCGGGCAAGCTGGTGGCCTTGCGTGCCGACATGGACGCGCTGCCCGTGCCCGAGGGCACGGGCCTGCCCTTTGCCTCCCAGGTGAAGGCGCAGTACCAGGGCAAGGAGGTGCCGGTGATGCACGCCTGCGGGCACGACGGCCACACCGCCATCCTGATGGGCGTGGCCCAGGCCCTGGTGGCCATGAAGGGCCAGATCCACGGCTCCGTGCGCTTCATCTTCCAGCCCGCCGAAGAAGGCGCTCCGAGCGAGCCGGATGCCAAGGGCGTTTCCCCCAGCTTCGGTGCCAAGGCCATGATCGAGCAGGGCGTGCTCAAGGACGTGCAGGCCATCTACGGCCTGCACCTCGTGGCCAACATCCCGCTGGGTGTGGCGGGCTACCGCAGCGGCCCGCTGATGGCCAGTGCCGACGATATCCACATCGATGTGCAGGGCCGCGGGGCGCATGGTTCGGCGCCCTGGGCCGGGGTTGACCCCATCGTGGCGGCCAGCCAGGTGGTGCTGGGGCTGCAGACCGTGGTGAGCCGCCAGCTCAACATCAGCGAAGAACCCGCCGTGGTGACGATTGGCGCGATCAACGGGGGCACCCGTTTCAACATCATCCCTGACAAGGTCGAGATGCAGGGCACCCTGCGCACCTTCGATGAGGGCATGCGCAGTGATGCTCAAAAGCGCATCCGCAACACAGCCCAGTTGATCGCCGAGAGCAGCGGCGCCAAGGCCGAGGTTCGGTTTGGTCCGGTGTCCTACCCGGCCACGGTCAATTCACCGGCGCTCACCCAGGCTTCGTTGCCCGCCCTCAAGCAGGCCATGAACGGCCAGGCGGTGGTGGTGCCCAAGGTCAGTGCATCAGAAGACTTCTCTGAATTCCAGAAGGTGGTGCCTGGCTTCTTCTACTTCCTGGGCGCCACGCCCAAGGGCCAGCAGGCCGCCACGGCCCCGACCAACCATTCGCCCCGCTTTGATATCAACGAAGACGCGCTGCCCATGGGCGTGCGCTCCCTGAGCGTGCTGGCGCTGGATTTCCTCAACCGAAGCTAAGTTGACGCGGGAGGCCGCGGAAATTCCACTTGGCAGTGTCATACCGCTGAACTATTCTGGTGCTCCTTTTGTCACCAACCTGGAGCTTCGGTATGGCTTTGCTGGCTTCATCCCGGATTCGCCTGGCGCCACGCCTGGCCCTGGCCTTTGGCGTGGTGTGCCTGGTGATGTCGTTGGCGGCGGGCATCGGGGTGTGGCGCCTGGTCCAGCTGCAAGGCATTGCGGACGATCTGGGTGGCGACTCCTCCGAGCGCGCCCTGCTGGCGCGCGAGTTGCACGCCATCGTGGTCATCAGCTCCAGCCGGGCCGAGACCCTGTTGCTGATTGACAACCCCGCCTTTGCCGCCCGCATCGATGCCGACCGCAAGGCCACCTCGGCGCGCTCGGCCGAGGTGCGCAAGCGCCTCGATGCGCTGGCCACCGATGCCGCCTCGCGCGATCTGTTCACCGCCATCGACCAGGCCGGCAACGCTTTTCGCGAGGCCCGCGACAAGCTCGTCAAGCAGAAGGCCGCAGGGGAGGCTGTTTCAGAGGATTCGATTCGCGGGTTGCTGCGTCCGGCGGCCGATCGCTATGCCGCCGCTGTCGATCAATTGGCCGAACACCAGCGCCAGCGCGTGGCCGAGGCCCGGGCTGCCGCGCTCAGCAGTCAGCGCCAGGGCATCAGCCTGCTGGTCACGGGCTCGGTGGTGGGCTTGCTGCTGAGCGTGGTCAGCGCCCTGTGGCTGGCCCGCTCGATCCTGCGCCCGGTGGACCAGGCTTCGGGCCTGGCGGCGCACATCGCCCAGGGCGACCTGACCCAGCCCGTGCCGGCCGAGCAGGCCGGCCAGCGCGACGAGGTGCTGGCCCTGCTGGCCCGCCTGGGCCACATGCAGTCGCGCCTGGTGGAGTTGGTGGCCGGCATGCGCAGCGCCAGCGCCCAGGTGGCCAACGCCAGCCACGAGATCGCGGCGGGCAACAACGATTTTTCAGCCCGCACCGAGCAGACCGCCTCCAACCTCGAAGAGGTGGCCGCCAGCATGGAAGAGCTGCTCAGCACGGTGCAGCACAGCGCCGACTCGGCCCAGCAGGCCGAGGGCCTGGCGACCTCGGCCAGCCAGGTGGCGGTGCAGGGGCGCGAGGTGGTGCAGCGTGTGGTGGCCACCATGGACGCGATCTCGGGCTCGTCGCGCCGCATTGCCGACATCACCAGCGTGATCGATGGCATTGCCTTCCAGACCAACATCCTGGCCTTGAATGCCGCGGTGGAAGCGGCCCGCGCCGGTGAGCAGGGCCGCGGCTTTGCCGTGGTGGCGGGCGAGGTGCGCGTGCTGGCCCAGCGCGCCGCCACCGCCGCCAAGGAGATCCGCGACCTGATCGCCAGCAGCGTCAGCGAGGTGGGCACCGGCGCCCAACTGGTGCAGCAGGCGGGCGCCACCATGGGCGATATCGTGGATTCAGTGGCCCGGGTGGGCACCATCGTGGCCGAACTCAGCCATTCGGCGCGCGAGCAGAGCAGCGGGCTGGGTCAGGTCAACGAAGCGGTGGTGCGCCTGGATCAGATCACGCAGCAGAACGCCGCGCTGGTGGAAGAATCGGCCGCGGCCGCGCAAGGCCTGCGCAGCCAGGCCCAGCAACTGGCGGACCTGGTGGAGACCTTCCGCCTGCCTGGCACGGCCGGGGCGCCGCCACCGCTGCGGCTGGGCTGAGGGCTCAGGCGCCCAGCAGGCTTTTGGCCACCGCCTCACCCACCTTGATGCCATCCACGCCGGCCGACAGGATGCCGCCGGCATAGCTGGCGCCTTCGCCGGCCGGAAACAGGCCGCGCGTGTTCAGGCTCTGGTAGTGCTCGTTGCGCGTCATCTTGAGCGGCGATGAGGTGCGGGTCTCGACCCCGGTCAGCACCGCGTCGTGCAGGTCAAAGCCCTTGATCTTGCGCCCGAAGGCCGGAAACGCTTCGCGCATGGCCGTGATGGCGTACTCGGGCAGGGCCAGCGACAGATCGCCCATCTTCACCCCCGGCTTGTACGAGGGCTCCACCGAACCCAGCGCCGTGGACGGCCGCCCGGCCACCAGATCGCCCACCAGCTGGCCGGGGGCTTCGTAATTGCTGCCCCCCAGCTCATAGGCGCGGGATTCGAGCTGGCGTTGCAGCACCACCCCCGCCAGCGGGTGCACGCTGCCATCGGCCGGCGCCTGCCAGCGCTGCTGATCGCCCAGGGCCCATTCGAAGGCCGCCGCATCGCTGGGGTAGTCGACCGGGTCGATGCCCACCACGATGCCGGCGTTGGCATTGCGCTCGTTGCGCGAGTACTGGCTCATGCCGTTGGTGACCACGCGCCCCGGCTCCGAGGTGGCCGCCACCACGGTGCCGCCCGGGCACATGCAGAAGCTGTACACCGCCCGGCCATTGCTGGCGTGGTGCACCAGCTTGTAATCGGCCGCGCCCAGCAGCGGGTGGCCGGCATGGCGCCCCCAGCGGGCCCGGTCGATCAGGCTTTGCGGGTGCTCGACCCGGAAGCCGATCGAGAAGGGCTTGGCCTCCAGGTAGACGCCCCGCTGGTGCAGCATGGCAAAGGTGTCGCGCGAGCTGTGCCCCAGGGCCAGCACCGCGTGCCGGGTGGGCAGTTCGTAGGTCTGGCCGCTGGCCACGTCCAGCACCTTGAGGGCCCGCAGGCGCCGGCCCTCGGGGCCCTCGTCCACCGCTACATCGACCACGCGTTGTTCGAAGCGGATCTCGCCGCCCAGGGCGATGATCTGTTCGCGCAAGGTCTCGACCACCTTCACCAGCTTGAAGGTGCCGATGTGCGGGCGCGCCACGTACAGGATTTCTTCCGGGGCACCGGCCTGCACAAATTCTTCCATCACCTTGCGGCCCAGGTGGCGCGGGTCCTTGATCTGGCTGTACAGCTTGCCATCCGAAAACGTGCCGGCACCGCCTTCGCCGAACTGCACGTTCGACTCGGGGTTGAGCACCTTCTTGCGCCACAGGCCCCAGGTGTCCTTGGTGCGTTCACGCACCGTCTTGCCGCGCTCCAGCACGATGGGCTTGAAACCCATCTGGGCCAGCACCAGGGCCGCAAAAATGCCGCAGGGCCCAAAGCCCACGACCACCGGGCGCTCATTGGCCTGGCTGGGGAAGCCTTCCGGCGCGTGGCCGGGGGGGTGCCACACCATGTCCGGCGTGGGCAGGATGTGCGGGTGCTGGGCATGCCGGGCCAGCAGGGCGGCCTCGGCGCTGGCGTCCTGCAGCGTCAGGTCGACGATGTACACCGTCAGCAGCTCGGGCTTGCGGGCATCGAAGCTGCGCTTGTGCACATGCAGCGTGGCAATGTCGGCGGGGGCGATGCCCAGCATCTGGGCGGCCTGGGCGCGCAGCGCTTCCACAGGCTGGGTGCTGCTGTCCTCGGGCAGGGTGGACAGGGGCAGCTTGAGTTCGGAGATTCGGATCATGGTCGGGCCGGCTTGTGTTGATCAAGCAAAAGGCAATGCGGGGCCCGGATTTTAAGGGGCCGCCCCGGCGGCCGCAAAAAAAGCGCCGGGCCTCACGGCCACGGCGCTGCTGCGGAGCTTGCCCGGCCCGATTTACGCGGGCAGGAAGCCGTCCACCGACAGATAGCGCTCACCCGTGTCGTAGTTGAAGCCCAGCACCTTGGCGCCGGCCGGCAGTTCGGGCAGCTTCTGGGCGATGGCCGCCAGCGTGGCGCCCGAGGAGATGCCCACCAGAATGCCTTCTTCGCGGGCCGAGCGGCGCGCGTATTCGCGGGCGGCCTCGGCTTCGACCTGGATCACGCCGTCCAGCAGGCTGGTGTCGAGGTTCTTCGGGATGAAGCCCGCGCCGATGCCCTGGATCGGGTGCGGTGCCGGTGCGCCGCCCGAGATCACGGGCGAGGCCGTGGGCTCGACCGCAAACACCTTGAGCTGGGGGAACTTGGCCTTCAACACGCGGGCCGTGCCGGTGATGTGGCCGCCGGTGCCCACGCCGGTGATCAGTGCATCCAGACCCTCGGGGAAGTCGGCCAGGATCTCTTGCGCCGTGGTGCGCACATGCACCTCGATGTTGGCCGGGTTCTCGAACTGCTGCGGAATCCAGGCGCCCGGGGTCTGGGCGGCCAGTTCTTCGGCGCGGGCGATTGCGCCCTTCATGCCTTTTTCACGCGGGGTCAGGTCGAAGCTGGCGCCATAGGCCAGCATCAGGCGGCGGCGCTCGATCGACATGCTGTCGGGCATCACCAGGATCAGCTTGTAACCCTTGACGGCCGCCACCATGGCCAGGCCCACACCGGTGTTGCCCGAGGTGGGCTCGATGATGGTGCCACCGGGCTGCAGGTGGCCCGACTTCTCAGCGTCTTCGATCATGGCCAGCGCAATGCGGTCCTTGATCGAGCCCCCCGGGTTGCCGCGCTCGGACTTGATCCACACCTGGGCCGAGGGGCCGAACAGGCGGTTGATGCGCACATGGGGGGTGTTGCCAATGGTCTGGAGAATGTTGTCGGCTTTCATGCGGACTCCAAGGTAGATGTTGCAAGAGGCGGGGGAGGGGCCGGAACCGGCCCGTGACCCGCACATTCTGCCGTGCTTGTTCTCTGTTTGCCGGTCTAAGCTCATGCGTTGCCGTCATAATGGCGCCCGTGAAGTCAGCCAGACCGCCGCTGGTGCTAGCCGAAAGGGCGGCGACGCAAGTCGCCGTGTGGAAACACCGCACTGGAGGAACGTCCGGACTGCACAGGACAGCGTAGGAGCTAACGGCTCTCCACCGTGAGGTGAGGATCAGAGCAACAGAGACGAGTCTGTTCGGCCACTCCAGACCAAGGTGTTCTGGGGGCTGTGGCGCAAGCCACAGTGGGGTCGGTGTCAACCGACCCGGTCACGCGCAAGCGTGATCCCCCCAGCCACCCTGATCGGGAACCGATCAGGGTGAAACGGGCAATCTCTACGCGCAGCAATACCAAGTAGGCCAACGTTGATGTGGTTCCGCAGAGTTGGCGGGTAGGTAGCATCGAGCCGGGTGGGTGACCCTCGGCCCAGAGTAATGGCGGTCACGCCGTGCGCAAGCACGGTGCACAGAATCCGGCTTATCGGCTGACTTCACACTTTATTTCATTCGTTTCCACGCCGCTGGAATACCTCGAACCCCCTGGTCAGGCCGACCATCCGACCTGTTTTTTTCTTTATTGACTTCCGGTTCTGTCATTTCTGTTCGCCAGCCGTGGTGTTTGGCTGAAATGCATTTCTTTAGATTGATTTTTATTATCTCGACAATGCCCCTGTCATGAGCGGGGCCTGAATATCCTGCTCCTAGAATCATTTTCCCTTCATTGATTGGATTTTGAATTTCATGAGAGATTTTGTGCTTCGTTCTGTAAGTGCTGTAATGGTTTCTGCTTTTATGGCAGGTGCTGCTTCGGCAGATGTGCTGACGCGTGATAATGGCGCCCCGGTGGGTGATAATCAAAACTCCCAGACGGCGGGTGCCACTGGCCCCACCTTGCTGCAAGACGTTCACCTGATCCAGAAGCTGCAACGCTTTGACCGTGAACGCGTGCCCGAGCGCGTGGTGCACGCCCGCGGCGCCGGCGCCCACGGGGTGTTCAAGGCCACGGCCGATGTGGCCGAACTGACCCGTGCCAAGGTCTTCACGCCTGGGCTGGAAACCCCGGTCTTCGTGCGTTTCTCGACCGTGGTGCACGGCCAGCATTCGCCCGAAACCCTGCGTGATCCGCGCGGTTTTGCCACCAAGTTCTATACCAGCGAAGGCAATTGGGACCTGGTCGGCAATAACCTGCCGGTGTTCTTTATTCGCGATGCCATCAAGTTCCCGGACATGGTGCATTCGCTGAAGCCGGCGCCCGACACGAATTTGCAGGATCCGAATCGGTTCTTTGATTTCTTCTCGCATGTGCCCGAGGCCACCCACATGCTGACGCGTCTTTATTCGGATTATGGAACCCCCAAGGGCTACCATTTGATGGATGGCAACAGCGTGCACGCCTACAAAATGGTCAATGCCAAGGGCCAGTATGTGTATGTCAAATTCCACTGGGCCTCGGTGCAGGGCGAGCACAACCTGAGTGCGGCCGAAGCCAGCGCCCTGCAGGCGCAGGATTTCAACCACGCCACCCGCGCCTTGATGCAGGAGATCGAACGCGGCCGATACCCGCAGTGGGATCTGTACGTGCAGGTGCTGCGCCCCGAGCAGCTCAACAGCTTTGACTTCAACCCGCTCGACCCGACCAAGATCTGGACCGGGGTGCCGGAGCGCAAGCTGGGCACCATGACCCTGAACCGCAACCCGGCCAATGTGTTCCAGGAGACCGAGCAGGCCGCGTTTGCGCCCTCCAACCTGGTGCCGGGCATCGAGGCCTCGGAAGACCGCCTGCTGCAGGGCCGTGTGTTCTCGTACGCCGACACCCAGATGCACCGGGTGGGCGTGAATGCGCTGCAACTGCCGGTGAACCGCCCGCGCAACGAGGTGGTCTCGAACAACCAGGACGGCGCCATGAATGCCGGCCAGCGCAGTGGCTCGGTCAACTACGAGCCCAGCCGCCAGGTCAATGTGAAGGACGACGCGCAGTTCAAGTCCAGCGCCTTGCCGCTGGCCGGCAGCACGCAGCAAGCGGCCATCAGCAAGACCCTGAACTTCCGCCAGGCCGGCGAGTTCTACCGCAGCCTCAGCCCGGCCGAGCGCAAGAACCTGGTGTCCAACCTGGCTGGCGATCTGGGCCAGGTGAAGAACGCTGAAACCCGTGACACGGTGCTGGCCTTCTTCTACAAGGCCGACGCCGACTACGGCCGGGCCATCGCCCAGGCCCTGTCGGTCGATCCGGCCTCGATCCAGCGCCGCGCGGCTCGCCTCAGCGAGTAAGCCGCCTGGCGCAGGCGGTGGGCCCGCTCAGAACTTCTCGTGCGGGCCCATGAAACGCCACTGGCCGGGCTCCAGCCCGGTCAGCCCCACCCGGCCCAGCCGGGTGCGGCGCAGCGCCTGGGGCCGCAGGCCGGCCTGGGCGCACAAGGCCAGCACCCCTTGGGCGCTGCTGGCCTTCAGGGCAAAGCGCAGCCGCGTGCCCTGCGGCCCGCGCGCATTCAGACTCACTTTGCCCACCACCGGCACCAGGGGCCACAGGCGGGCCTGCTGCAGGCGTGCCGCCAATTGGTCGATGGCCTCGTTGGTCAACTGGCCCGGCAACTCCAGCATGAATTCCTGCTCGATCTCGGCTTCGTCCTCCAGCAGGCGCCGCCGCATGCGGCCGTCCTGCGTGAACACCACCAGACCGGTGGCCAGGCCCTCCAGCCCGGCAATGGCCTGCTGCTGGGTGAAGTGACGTTTCAGCACTCGCACCGGAAACCGGCTGATCGGGGCGCTGCCTTGCAGGGCCTGCGCATCGCAGGGGGTCTTGGGGTCGGGCCGGTACCACAGCAGGGTGGCCGGCGGCACGCTTTCGGGGCGCGCCTGCGGGTCGACCCACACCTCGTCGCTGCCAGGGCTCACGCGGTGCTGCGGCTCCTCCACGATCTGCCCGTTGACCTTCACCCAACCGCCCTCGATCAGCAATTCGGCCTCGCGGCGTGAGCAGGCGGCCTGGTCGGCCACGTGTTTGGAGAGTCGGATGGGGTCGTTCATGGGGGGAGGGGGTGTCGCGTCTGGCGGGCTGGGGGGCCGAGTTTACGCGTCTGGCGGGGGCGTGTGTCAGGCCTGCAGATGGGCCAGCCAATCTGCGGCAGCCCGAAGCTGGATCCGGCCGAGATCCGCCTCGACCTGGCATTCACGCAGCAGTTGCACCGCTTGGGCCTCTGGCCATGCGTCGGCAAACCGGGCCAAGGCACGATGGGGCTTGGCATCGCTCAGCTTGCATTCGATCAGGTGCGTCAGGCTTTCGCCTTCGCTGAGGACAAAGTCCACCTCGGCTCCGTCTTTGGTGCGGATGTAGTGCAAGCCGCTGGCGCTGCCTCGGCTGTCCTGCTGCCACTGAACCTGCTTGAGCAGGTGGCAGGCCACCAGGTTCTCGAAGCGCAGGCCCTCGTCACCCCGCACCAGCCCGTTGTCATAGAAGTAGACCTTGGGCGATTGCAAGGTGGCGCGGGCGATGTTGTGGTGCCAAGGGCGCACGACGAAGACGATGAACAAGGCTTCCAGGATGTCCAGGTAGCGGGCCAGGGTGCTGGGCGACACCTGCAGGTCACGCGCCAGAGAGGCCAGCGACAGCGGAGAACCCACCCGTGAGCGCAGCATTTCTGCAAACAGACGCATGGCCCGAATGTCCTGCAGGCGCGAGAACTCCAGCACGTCTTCGCGCACCAGGCCTTCAAAGTAGCCCGCGCGCCAGCGCTGGGCCTGCTCGTCGGTCTCGGCCAGGGCCGGCTCTGGAAAGCCCCCTCGGCTCAGCAGATGGGTCAAAGCCTGGGCGGGTTGGGCGTGTTGCTGCCCACACCATTCGCGCACCGACAAGGGCAGCAGACGCCATCGCAAGGTCCGGCCGGCCAGAGAGTCGCCAGCCTGGCGGAAGGTTTCCAGCCGGGCGCTGCCGGTGACCAGGACCTGCTGTTCGGGTGGACGGCCATCGCACACGCCCTTGAGCCAGGACTTCCAGCGGGGCATCTTGTGAATTTCATCGAACACCAGCAGCGGCGCGCTCTGGCGCCAGCTTTGGGCCGTGATCACGGCCCGGTGGGCCGCCACGTCGTAGTTCAGGTATTGGCTGCCCGGGCGATCCGCCATCAGTTGCTGACTCAGCGTGGTCTTGCCGACCTGCCTGGGGCCGCTGAGCAGCACGACCTTGCGCAGCAGGTCGTGTTGAATCAGTGGCATCAAGTCGCGTTGCATGCGACTATTTTATCGGGCACTGGAAGAAAGTCGCGACTTTCTTCCAGCCGGCTGCAAAAAAGTCGCAGTTTTGGACCTCAGCCCAATGTCACCTCCAGGCTGCGCAGGCGCTCCACATGGGCCAGCAGCGAGCGCTTGGCCACCGGCCACAGGCGGGTCGGTACGTCGGCGTAGGCCAGCTCCACCCATTGCTCGGGCGTGCCTTCAGGGCGTTCGCGCATGGCGGCCAACACCTTGGCCTCGCGCTGCAGCCGGTGTGCCTTGAGTTGGGCGATGGCGGCCCGCGCCTGGCCCAGCACGTAGCCGTGGGCGGGCAGGATGAAGTCCACCCCTGCGCGCTCGCAGGCCTGGTCGAGCAGATCGAGTGAGTTGATGTAGTCCGCCATGTTGCCGTCGGGTGGGTCGACCACGGTGGTGCTGCCATTGAGGATGTGGTCGCCCGAGAACAGCAGGCCGTCTTCCAGCAACAGCAGGCACAGGTGGTTGGCCGCGTGGCCCGGGGTGTGCAGCACCTCCAGGGTGTGGCGAGGGCTGGTTTCACCGGGGGCTTGCAGCACCAGGCGTTCGCCATGCGCCAGCGCGCGCTCGGGGCTGAATTCGCTGGCGGCACGGGCGGTGGGCGCCGAGGCCAGGCCCAGGATGTCGGGCACCGGGCGGCCATGGCGCCGGCACAGGGCCTGCAGCGGTGCGGCACCGGGCGAGTGGTCGGGGTGCGAATGCGTGCACACGATGTGGCGGATATCGCCTCCGGCGGCGCGCCAGAGCTTTTCCAGGTGTTCGGCATCGGCCGGGCCGGGGTCGATGGCGATGTAGCCGGTGTCGGGGTCGCCCACCAGGTAGCTGTTGGTGCCTGGGCCGGTCATCACGCCCGGGTTGGGGGCGGTCAGGCGCTGCACGTTCTTCAACAGCGACACCGGGCGCTCGGTCTGCCATTCCAGCTCGTGCACGATCTGCCCGTCGGGGCAGACCAGGGCCAGTTCGCCATAAGGTTGCTCATGCTCCATGTAACGGGCTTCGTGGCCATTGAGCAGGCCGGCACGCGGGCAACTGGTCCACAGCGGCTGTTCGCTGGCGCAGGCGGCCAGCACCGCATCGACCGTGGTGTAGCCCTGCAGCCGCTGCAGGGTGCGGATGGTCGGGAAGATGATGAAGAACTGGCCGGCGGCGTGCCGGGCCAGTGCCTCGGCCGGGCTGACCCACACCGGTTCGAACTGCTCGGCCTCGTCGGCCACCGGGGTCTGGTCGGCCGGCATGCGGGCCACCAGAAAGGGCACGTCAAAGCGCCGCGGCAGGTCGCGGTCGGTGATCCAGTGCGCCAGCACAAACACCTGGTCGGCCGCCATCTGCAGGCCCAGGGCCTGGCATTGGGCGGCAAAGGGCTGGCTGCGGTCCAGTTGGGCAATGGTGGCCCCATCGGCCGCGCGGCCATCGGCCTGCCAGGCCAGCAGCACGCCCAGCTCCTCGAAACTCTCGCGGATGGCGGCGATGGCGCGTGTCAGGTTCAGATCGCTCTGGCCTGCACGGCGCCGGGCCTGGGCGTGCGAGGCTGCGTCCGTCGCATCAATACCACCGCCTGGAAACACATAGGCCCCCGGGGCAAAGCTGGCGCTCATCGAGCGCCGGGTCATCAGCACCTCGATGCCGGGCCGGCCATCGGGGCCGGTGGCATCGCGCAGCAGCAGCACGGTGGCAGCCTGGCGCAGGGGGGCGGTTTCGCGTGAAGGGTGCAAAAGCTGGCTTGAACGGGTCATGCGGGCCATTATCGGCAGCGCTGCTGCGGGCACTGACACCTTCAGGACTGGGGTTTCCCCCAGGCCACCGGGGCCGGCACGGCGCTTGCTCGTGGTTCCGATGGCATAAGCAAAGACCGGCAAAGCATGAGCATCTGGTCACAATGCTGCGACTCCATTGGATTCCGTTTCACCCCCTTTTGCTGATATTTCGGGAGAGCCTTGATGACAACAACCCTTCGCCAACCCCTGTGGCGCCATGGCTTCAACTGGCTGGCCGCCGGCCTGCTCGGCGTGGCCGGGCCGGTGCTGGCCCAGGGCGACTGGCCGCAGCACGCGCTGACCCTGGTCATGACCTTTCCGGCTGGTTCGGGCGTCGATGTGGTGGCGCGCCACATCCAGGAGCCCCTGGGCAAGCAGCTGGGCCAGCCCGTGGTGATCGATTACAAACCCGGTGCGGCCGGCAACATTGCCAGCGAGTACGTGGCCCGGGCCAAGCCCGATGGCTACACCCTGGTGTTCGGCACCGCGGCCACCCACGGCAGCAATGCGGCGCTGTACAAGAAGCTGTCGTTTGACGTCGAGAACGACTTCGTGCCGGTGGCCCCGGTGCTGGACGTGTCGAATGTGCTCACCATCAACCCCGATGTGATCAACGTGAAGACGCTCAAGGAGTTCGTCGAGCTGGTCAAGGCCAACCCCGGCAAGTACAACTTTGCCTCCACCGGCAACGGCACCGGTACTCACATGGCCTTTGCCGAGTTCAACTCGCGGGTCGGGCTGGACATGATCCACGTGCCTTACAAGGGCGGCCCAGAGGCCATGACCGCGGTGCTGCGCGGCGAGACCTGCTGCATCATGAACCAGGTGCAGACCGTGCTGAACCAGTACAAGGCCGGCAAGGTGCGCCTGCTGGGCGTGACCACCGCCAAGCGTGTGGGCGCGGTGTCCGAGGTGCCCACCATCGCCGAAAGCGGCCTGCCCGGCACCAAGGGCTTCGACAGCTCGATCTGGTTCGGCATCTTTGCCCCCAAGGGCACGGATGCGCGCACCGTGCAGCGCCTCAACAGCGCGGTACAGGCGGTGCTGGAGAACCCCGAGGTCAAGGCCAAGCTCGAAAGCGCGGGCAACAGCGTGCGCCTGGAGAACCCCGAGCAGTTCAAGGCCACCGTCAAGGCCAACCGCCACAAGTGGGCCGAGGTGGTGAAAGCCGCCAACATCACCCTGGAGTGAACCCCGGCCCGGCGCCCCGGCTTTCGCTGCGGCGCCGGAAGCCCCGATAATCGGGGCATGCAGATCCGCTTCACCAAGATGCAGGGCGCCGGCAATGATTTCGTCGTGCTCGACGAGACCGCCGCCCGCCTGCCCCTGAGCCCGGCGCACTACCGCTACCTGGCCGACCGCCACTTCGGCGTGGGCGCCGACCAGATCCTGACCGTGCGCCCCGGCCCCGCCCCCGGCATCGATTTCGAATACATCATCCACAACGCCGACGGCGGTGAGGTCGAGCAGTGCGGCAACGGCTCGCGCTGCTTTGCCCGCTATGTGCGCGACAAAGGCCTGACCACCAAGGACGCGATCCGCGTGCACACCCGCGCCGGCATCATCGAGCCCGTGCTCAACCCCGATGGCCGCGTCACCGTCGACATGGGCGCGCCGGTGTTCGAGCTGGCCGACATCCCCTTTGATGCCACCGGCCTGCAGGCGCGGCCCGAGGGCGCGTGGCAGCTGTGGCCGCTGGCCCTGGCGGGCCAGCCGGCGCTGGATGCGGTGGCCGCGGCCGTGGTCTCCATGGGCAACCCCCACGCCGTGACCCTGGTGGCCGATGTGGACACCGCACCCGTGGCCACCGTAGGCCCCCTGGTGGAAAGCCACCCGCGCTTTCCGCGCCGGGTCAACGTAGGCTTTTTGCAGGTGGTGTCGCGCAGCCAGGTGCGCCTGCGCGTGTTCGAGCGCGGCACGGGCGAAACCCTGGCCTGTGGCACCGGCGCCTGCGCGGCCGTGGTGGCCGGCATCCGCCTGGGCCTGCTCGACGCCCGAGTCGACGTGCAGACCCGCGGCGGGCAACTGACCATCGAATGGGCCGGCCTGGGCCAGCCCGTGCGCATGACCGGCCCCGCAGTGACCGTGTTCGAGGGCCAGATCGATGTGCCCGACACCCTCTGATTTTTCCTGACCGTCTTCTTGAGCCCGCCCTCCCCATGACCGCAATCCAAACCCCTGGCATGAACCCGATCACCGAAGACGACATTGCCAACTACCTGGCCAACTCGCCCGATTTCTTCGAGCGCCACGCCGAGGTGCTGGCCAGCGTGCAGATGACCAGCCCGCATGGCAACCGGGCCGTCAGCCTGCAAGAGCGCCAGGCCGAGATGCTGCGCGACAAGATCAAGACGCTCGAAGGCCGCATCATGGACATGATCCGGCACAGCAACGAGAACGCCATCATTGCCGACAAGCTGCAGCGCTGGGCGCTGGGCCTGCTGCGCACCGAAAACCCGCTGGAGCTGCCCGAGCGCATCGCGGCCGATGTGCGCAGCCAGTTCCAGGTGCCGCAGGTGGCCATCAAGGTGTGGGGCGTGTCCGCCGCGCACGCCGAGCAGCCCTTTGCCCTGGGCGTGAGCGACGACGCCAAGACCTTCGCCTCGTCCCTGACGGCCCCGTTCTGCGGCGCCAACCCGGGCTTCGAGGCGGTGCAGTGGCTGGCCGAGCCGGCGGCCGTGGTCTCGCTGGCCCTGCTGCCGCTGCGCGTGGGCGCGATCGGCAGCGCCTCGCCGGCCTTCGGCATGCTGGTGCTGGCCTCGCCCGACCCGCAACGCTTCCACAGCGGCATGGGCACCGACTTCCTGGAGCGCATGTCCGAACTGGCCAGCGCCGCCCTGACCCGCCTGCGCGACTGAGCGGCCCCGTGGACGCCGCGGCGCCTGCTCAACCGCCCCAGGTCCCACCCCTGGTCCAGCCCTTGGTCCAGCGCTACCTGGACCACGTGCGCTACGAGAAGCGCCTGGCCACCCGCACCCTGGCCCTCTACACCGAGCACCTGATCCGCCTGCAAAGCCTGGCCGGCACCGCAGGCCTGGCCCTGCCCGCCGTGCCCCCGGCCCAGGTGCGCCGCTGGGCCGCCCAACTGCATGGCGCCGGCCTGGGCGGGCGCAGCATCGCGCTGGTGTTGTCGTCCTGGCGCGGTTTCTACGCCTGGCTGGGGCGCGAAGGGCTGATCACCAGCAACCCCGTGGCCGATGTGCGCGCGCCCAAGTCACCCCAACCCCTGCCCAAGGCCCTGGGGGTGGACGCGGCAGTGCAACTGGCCGAACACGACAACCCCGACGACGACCCCTGGCTGGAGGCGCGCGATGCCGCCATGGTCGAGCTGCTGTACGGCTGCGGCCTGCGGGTCAGCGAGCTGGTGGGGCTGGACGTGCAGGCCAGCGCCGAGGCGCACCAGCAGGGGCGCGGCTGGGTCGATCTGCACGAGGCCGAGGTGCATGTCATGGGCAAGGGCAGCAAGCGGCGCAGCGTGCCGTTGGGCCGCGCCGCCCTGCAGGCGCTGCAGCGCTGGCTGACGCTGCGCGGCGGCGCGGGCGCCGGTGCCGCCAGCACCCAGCCCGCCCTGTTCATGGGGCGCCACGGCACCCGGCTGACCCCGCAGTCGGTGTGGCAGCGGCTGCGCCGGCGCAGCCTGCAGGCCGGGCTGCCGGCCGCGGTGCACCCGCACATGCTGCGCCACTCGTTCGCCAGCCACGTGCTGCAGTCCAGCGGCGACCTGCGCGCCGTGCAGGAGCTGCTGGGCCACGCCAACATCAGCACCACCCAGGTCTACACCCGGCTTGACTTCCAGCACCTGGCCAAGGCGTATGACGCGGCCCACCCGCGGGCCCGCAAGGGCGGCCCGCCCAAAAAGGGGCCGCAGAGCAAGCCCGACTGTTGAGGCCGGGTGCGGCTCAGTCCAGCGTCTGCCGATAGCGCAGCAGCGCCAGGGCGCCTGCCACGCCCAGAAAGGCCAGCAGCGGCCACACCTCGGGCCAGAGCTGGGCCAGCCCATTGCCCTTGAGCAGGATGCCGCGCACGATGCGCAGAAAGTGCGTCGGCGGCAGCACCTCGCCCACCCGCTGGGCCCACACCGGCATGCCCCGGAACGGGAACATGAAGCCCGACAACAGCATCGAGGGCAGGAAGAAGAAAAAGGTCGCCTGCAGCGCCTGCAACTGGTTGCGCGCCAGTGTCGAGAAGGTGAAGCCCACGGCCAGGTTGGCCAGCATGAACAGGCCGATCATGCCCATCAGCAAGGCAAAGCTGCCCACCATGGGCACCTCGAACAGGGCCCAGGCCGCCGCCAGGATCACGCTCAGCTGCACATAGCCCAGCACCACGTAGGGCAGGATCTTGCCCACCATCACTTCCAGCGGGCGCACCGGGGTGGCCAGCAGGTTCTCCATGGTGCCGCGTTCGCGCTCGCGGGTCATGGCCAGGCCGGTCAGCATCACCATGGTCATGGTCAGGATGGTGCCGATCAGGCCCGGCACGATGTTGTAGCGCGACAGGCCCTCCGGGTTGTAGCGCTTGTGGATGCGCAGCTCGAACGGGGCCGCCCCCGGCCGCAGCGACTGCAGTGGCCCCACCAGTTCATGCTGCAAGGCTGTGGGCGCCAACTGGCCCAGGGCCGCCACGGCGTTGCTGGCCGCCGAGGGGTCGGTGGCGTCCACGCTCACCAGCAGGGCCGGGTGCTCGCCCCGCACCAGGCGGCGCGAGAAATCCGGCGGAATCACGATCAGGAACTGCACCTCGCCGTCTTCAATCAGGCGATCGCCTTCGCCCTCGCTGGCGGGCTGCCGGGTGATGTGGAAGTAGCCGGTGTTCTGCATCGCCGCCACCAGGCTGCGGGCGATGGGGCTGGCATCGGTGCTCACCAGGGCCGTGGGCAGGCCCTTGGGGTCGGTGTTGATGGCGTAGCCGAACAGCACCAGCTGCAGAATCGGCACCCCCACGGCCATGGCAAAGGTGGGCCGGTCGCGCAGCATCTGCTGGCATTCCTTGATGAAGATGGCCAGCATGCGCGCCAGGCTGAAGCGGCGTTCGCCGCGGGCGTGGTTCATGCGGCCTCCTGGGGGCTGTTGGGGCCAAAGTTGTCGGCCGCCCGCCCGATCAGGTTGATGAACACATCCTCCAGATCGGGCTCGGCCGGCGCCCAGCGCAGGTCGGCGCGTTGCTGCCAAGGCGCGATCGCCGCCTGCAGCCGGGCCGGGTCGCGGCCCGCCACATGCACCGACTGGCCAAAGGCCGCCACGCTGAGCACCCCCTCGGCGGCTTTCAGGGGTGCGACCAGGGCGGCGAGATCGGCCCCAGCCACCTGCGCCTGCACCGACCACACGCACAGGCCTGAGTCGGCCACGATCTGAGGGGCCGAGCCGCGCGCCAGCACCTCGCCATAGGCGATGTAGACCAGCTCGTGGCAGCGCTCGGCCTCGTCCATGTAGTGGGTGGACACCAGCACGGTGATGCCCTCGGCGGCCAGGTGGTGGATCTCGTCCCAGAAGTCGCGCCGGGCCTTGGGGTCGACGCCGGCCGTGGGCTCGTCCAGCAAGAGCAGGCGGGGCTCGTGCAGCAGGCAGGCCGCCAGCGCCAGGCGTTGCTTCCAGCCCCCCGACAGGGCGCCGGCCAGCTGCTTTTGCCGGCTGGCCAGGCCCAGGCGTTCCAGCGCCTGATCCACCCGTTGGCGGCGCTGGTCCAGCTCGAACAGTCGGGCCACGAAGTCGAGGTTCTCGCGGATCGACAGGTCCTCGTACAGCCCGAACTTCTGCGTCATGTAGCCGACCTGCCGCTTGATGGCCGCGGCCTGCTGTCGGATGTCCAGCCCCAGGCACTGGCCCTCGCCGGCATCGGGCGTGAGCAGGCCGCACAGCATGCGGATGGTGGTGGTCTTGCCGCTGCCGTTCGGCCCCAGAAAGCCGCAGATGCGCCCAGGTGCCACCTGCAGGTTCACCTGGCGCACCACCTCGCGACCGTTGTAGCGTTTGGTCAGGCCGCGCACATCGATGGCCCAGCGGGGGGCGTCCGGCCCGTCCTGCCCGTCCGGCGCCGGGTTCATGGCCTGGCCTCGGCGCTCACGTCCACGCGCACATCCAGCGGCTGGCCCGGCGGCAGGCGCAGGGCATCGGCGGGGGAGGGCAAGGCTTCGACCAGAAACACCAGGCGCGCGCGCTGGCTGTTGGAGTAGATCACCGGCGGCGTGTATTCGGCCTGGGGCGAGATGAAGCTGATGCGCGCCGCCATGGGCGCGCCGCAGCCGTCGCAGCGCAGGCTCACCGCCTGCCCCGGGGCCAGCGCGCCGCGCTGCGCCTCGGGCACGTAGAAACGGGCCTTGCGCCGCTCGGGGGGGCAACAGGGCCAGCACGGGCTGCCCGGCGTTCACGTACTCGCCCACGCGGAAGAAGGTGTCGGCCACCAGGCCGGCGGTCGGGGCGTATTGGCGGGCCTGCTGCTCGCGCCACAGGGCCTGTTCGCGGGCCTGTGCCGCGGCGCGGCGGCTGGCCTGGGCGGCCGCCTGTTCATCGCTGCGGGCCGGCAGCCGGGCCACGCGCAGCGCCGCCTGCAGCTCATCCACCCGGTCCTGGGCCTGGCGGGCGGCCGTGGCCGCGTCGTCCAGGCGCGAGCGAGAGACAAAGGACTGGTTCACCAGCTGCTGGTTGCGTTGCCATTCGGTCTGCGCCCGCTCGGCCTGGGCGCGGGCCTGGGCCAGTTGGGCTTCGGTCACGGCGATCTCATCGCGCCGCCGGCCCTTGGCGCTGTCGTCGGCCTGGTGGCGCGCCGTGTCCAGGCGGGCATCGGCCTCGGCGCGGGCGGCCTGGGCCGGCTGGTCGTCCAGGCTGAACAGCAGGGCCTGGGCCGCCACGGTCTGGCCTTTTTGCACCGGCAGCGCGCGCAGGGTGCCGGCCACGGGGGCGGCGATGTAGACATAGTCGCCCTCCGCATAGCCTGACCATGCGGGCTCAGGGGCGGGCTGGCAGGCGCCCAGCAGCGTCAACAGGCCGCAAGGCAGGGCCAGACGCCAGGCGACGTTTCTGAAGGGGTGGGCGAGGGCGGGCATGGGGCATTCTGGTCGTCGTGTCCCGGCGCGGGCTTGATGCATGTCAAGTGCTGCTGGGGCGGTGGCTTAGCCCAAACTTAAGCGCGCTGCGCCGGGCGTTCTGACCCACCGCGCCGGCCCCATACTGCGGCCGAGCAGACGAATGGCCCCACCGAGGGGCGGTCTGCCGAGAAAGGCAAAAACACCATGTGGCATTGGCTCCGATCCAACCGTTCCTTCCTGTTGCTGCTGATCGGCTTCGGCCTGTTCCGCACCGCCGTGGCCGACTGGAACCCCATCCCCTCGGGCTCCATGCGCCCCAGCCTGCTGGAGGGCGATGTGGTGCTGGTCAACCGCCTGGCCTACGACCTCAAGCTGCCGCTGACCGATGTGGTGCTGGCCCACCTGGGTGAGCCGCGGCGCGGCGATGTGGTCACCTTCTCGTCACCGCAGGACGGCACCCGCCTGATCAAGCGCCTGGTGGCCCTGCCCGGCGATGTGGTCGAGATGCGCGATGAAGTGCTCTGGATCAATGGCGAGCAGGCCCGCTACGAGCAGGCCGAGGCCTTGAGCGAGCCCGTGCAACCCGGCGTGCAGCGGCCCGCCACCCGCCTGACAGAGTCCATCCAGGGCCACCAGCGCCGGGTGCAGTGGCTGCAGGGCGTGTCGGCGCGCTCCAGCTTCGGCCCGGTCACCGTGCCCGAGGGGCAGTACCTGATGCTGGGCGACAACCGCGACAACAGTGCCGATTCGCGCTACATCGGCTTCGTGCCCAGGGCCTTGCTGATCGGCCAGGCCCGCGGCGTGCTGGTGTCGGCCGACATCCTGGGGCATTGGATGCCGCGCTTCGAGCGCTTTGGGCAACGCCTCTGATGGAGCTTCTGAGGTGCGGGGAGGGCGGTTGACCGGTTGAATTTTTAGATCGAGCGGCAAAAGGGCGGACAATTCCGCCCCATGAAAACGATTCGACTGCGCGAAGGCAAGGAGCGCTCGCTGCTGCGCCGCCACCCCTGGATTTTTGACTCGGCCATTGCCAAGGGCGGTGGCGACGCCGGTGAGACCGTGCGCGTCGAGGCCTCGGACGGGCGCTTCCTGGCCTGGGCTGCCTTCAGCCCGGCCTCCAAGATCAAGGCACGGGTCTGGAGCTTTGACGAAACCCAGCGCATCGATGCCGCCTTCATGGGCGCGGCGGTGCAGCGCTCCATCGCGGCGCGTGCCTGGTTCGATGTGCAGAGCAATGGCATCCGCCTGGTGCACGGCGAGTCGGACGGCCTGCCCGGCCTGGTGGTGGACCGCTACGACGACACCCTGGTGGCCCAGTTCGGCACCGCCGGCATGGAGCGCTGGAAAGACGTGCTGGCCGATGCCCTGCTGCGTGAAACCGGCTTGAGCAAGCTCTACGAACGCTCGGACGCGAGTTCGCGCGCGCTGGAAGGCCTGCCCGAGGCCACCGGTTGGTTGCGTGGCGGCACCTTGGCCGACGGCGAACCGGCGCCCACCGGCATCACCCTGCGTGAGCACGACTGGCAACTGACGCTGGACGTGGCCGAGGGCCACAAGACCGGCTTCTACCTGGACCAGCGCGACAGCCGCCAGCGCTTTGCCGAGGTGACCCGGCAGCGCCAGTTCGGCACGGTGCTCAATTGCTATTGCTACACCGGTGGCTTCACCGTGGCGGCACTGTCGGGCGGCGCGGGCCATGTCACCTCGATCGATTCCTCGGCCCCGGCCCTGGAGCGGGCCCGGGCCCATGTGGCGCTGAACGGCTTTGCCGCCGAGCGCGCCGAGTTTTTGGATGCCGACGTGAATGCCTCGCTGCGCCGTTTCGGTGCCGAAGGGCGCACCTTCGACGCGATCATCCTGGACCCGCCCAAGTTCGCCCCCACGGCGGCCCATGCCGACCGGGCCGCCCGTGCCTACAAGGACATCAACCGCCTGGCCTTCAAGCTGCTGGCGCCTGGGGGCGTGCTGTTCACCTACTCGTGCTCGGGCGGTATCAGTGCCGATCTGTTCCACAAGATCGTGGCCTCGGCCGGCAGCGATGCCGGGGTGGACGGCTACATCACCGAACGCCTGGGCGGCGCCCCGGACCACCCGATGACCATCGCCTTCCCCGAGGGCGAGTACCTCAAGGGCCTGGTGGTGGTGCGGCGCTGAGGTCAACCCTTGTCCGGCAGGGCTTGAAAACCGGGGCTAAACTCCTCAGATCAGGGGTTTGGCCCGGGTGTTGCATGCCCACGCCGCGTCTGCCCCCAGGCCCTGCGCCCGCCGCCGTCGCCGCCGCCTCACCTCCGCCGTCTCTCATTTGCTGAAAGTCCTGTCATGGCCCTCATTCCCGTCACCATCCTCACCGGTTTTCTGGGTTCCGGTAAAACCACCTTGCTCAAGCGCGTGCTCACCGAGGCGCACGGCCAGAAGATCGCCGTGATCGAGAACGAGTTCGGTGAAGAGAACATCGACAACGACATCCTGGTCAGCAACACCGAAGAGCAGATCATCCAGATGAGCAATGGCTGCATCTGCTGCACCATCCGCGAAGACCTGCGCGAAACCCTGCAACTGCTGGCCGCCAAGCGCCGCAAAGGCATGCTCGATTTCGAGCGCATCGTGATCGAGACCACCGGCCTGGCCGACCCGGGGCCGGTGGCGCAGACCTTCTTCATGGACGAAGAGATCGCCGAAACCTACCTGCTCGACTCCATCCTGACCCTGGTGGGCGCCAAGCACGCGGCCCAGCAGCTCAATGACCGCCAGGAAGCCCGTCGCCAGGTGGGCTTTGCCGACCAGATCTTCATCAGCAAGACCGACCTGGTGGCGCCCGAAGAGGTCGAGGCCCTGAAGCATCGCCTGGCCCACATGAACCCGCGCGCCGCCCAGAAGGCCGTGCATTTCGGCGAGGTGGCGCTCAGCGAGGTGTTCGACCTGCGTGGCTTCAACCTGAACGCCAAGCTCGACATCGACCCCGACTTCCTGAAGGAAGACGATCACGACCACCATGATCACCACGACCATGCCCCGGGCGAGGCTTGCAACCACCCCTCGCACCAGCACGGCGGTCATGGCCATCACCACCACCACGATGACGACGTGAAGAGCTTTGCCTACAAGGCCGAACGTCCTTTTGACCCGGCCAAGCTGGAAGACTTCCTGGGCGCCATCGTCAACATCTACGGCCCGCGCATGCTGCGCTACAAGGGCGTGCTCAACATGCAGGGCACCGAGCGCAAGGTGATCTTCCAGGGCGTGCACCAGTTGATGGGCAGCGATCTGGGGCCGCAGTGGGGGCCGGACGAAGCCCGCATCAGCAAGATGGTGTTCATCGGCATCGACCTGCCGCGCGACATCTTTTTGCAAGGGTTGGAGCAGTGTCTCGTCTGAGTTCGTGACTCGATCGTCATTCCGTATCAAAAATGCAGCAGATGGGCTTGCCTGAGCGGGCAAAAGCCCTAGACTTGCGTCTTTTTGCGGGGGCGGTGGCTCATGAATGTCTCGATTCTGCAACGGTTGACGGCGCGCGGGCGCATCCCTATACAATCGCGCCCCGGTCAAAGAGCGGGCCTGCGCACCGGCTCTTTCAAGCCGGCACGCGGGCTTGAGGCGATGGCGCCGGCCTTGCGAGGAGACAGTCTTTGAAAGCCCCTGCCAGCAAAACCAAGACGGCAGCACCCGCTGTGGCCAAGACGGCCAGCGCGGCGGTGAAGGCGGCAGCCCCTCCGGCACCCCCGGAAGCGGCCAAGACGGTATCTCGCAAGCCGGCCAACCCAGCGTCAGCCGTGCGTGCCGGGAACGAGGTTCCTGCCCCCGCCGAAGATGGGTCTCCGCAGCGCAGTGCGCGCCCATCTTCCAGACTGACCCAATTAACCGTACCATCCATGGCCACGGCTTCAGCCGTGGCGTCTACCGCCGCCAAAGCCAGCTTTCTCAACACCATGCCTACGACAATGAACGCTTCGCCCGCCCTTTCGGCGATCAAGAAAGACCCCAAGCTGGCCAACAACTGGAAGACCAAGTCCGTTGACCAGCTGACGGACGAAGAAGTGCTCGCCATGCCCGACAGCGAGTACATGAACGAAAAGCAGACGGCTTTCTTCCGCCTCAAGCTGACCCGTCTCAAGCAGGACATGCTGAACAACGCCGGTGAAACCACCGAGCACCTGCGCGAAGACACCGTGGTGGTGCCCGATCCGGCCGACCGCGCCACCATCGAAGAAGAGCACGCCCTGGAGCTGCGCACCCGCGACCGCGAACGCAAGCTGCTCAAGAAGATCGAGCAGTCGATCGTCCGCATCGATGCCGGTGACTATGGCTATTGCGACGAAACCGGTGAGCCCATCGGCGTGGGTCGCTTGCTGGCCCGTCCCACCGCCACGCTGTCGCTCGAGGCGCAGCAGCGCCGCGAGCTCAAGCAGAAAATGTTCGGCGACTGATCCTGCGTTCGCCTTGGCTTGGTAGCTGGCGTCCCGATGACCAAAGAAGATCCCTCCGGCCTCTTGTCCAAGGTGGTGCGTTTCGTCACGAGCCCCACCACCAATTGGAGCGATCTGAACCAGCCGGAGGAAGACCGCGACAGCCAGTACAACAAGCAGGCGCTCAAGGAAATGATCGAGCGCAAGCGGCGCAACGACTTTGTGCGCCGCCGTGAGTTCGACCAACTGCGCAAGTTGCGCAAACGCGAAGCCCTCAACCCCCCGGTTGACCCGGCCCGTCCCTCGTTCTTTCAGAGCAGCCTGGCCTCGCGCATCGAAGACCGTGCAGGCACCCTCAAGAAGATCGACGAGATCGAGGCCCAGATGTCGATGCAGTGGTGGCGCGCCAAGCAGGGGCAGCCGCCGCCCGGTGCAGCCGCTGTATCCCCCAACGCCTTTGCGCCCACCCGCCCTCTCGGGATGGACTCTGCCGCCGCGCCGTTGATGGCCAGCGCCTCGCCTGCCGTGGCCCCCGCTCCCACCGGCAAGCCGCAGGTGGCCCCCTCCGATGCCATGCCCCTGAGCATGCCCAGTTCGACGGTCAGTCCGTCGATGCTGCGCAACTTCACCACCCAGCCGGGCAGCCTGATGCCCAGCACCGTTCCTGCCGGCACGCGCTGGGATGCGACCCAGCCCGCCACTCATTTCCCGGCCTTTGCGCCCACGGCCGTGCAGCCGCAGGCCTCGTCCGCCGGCATCGATTTCGGGCCGACGCAGTCTTTTGTGCCCGATTCGCTGGTTTTTGTGCACCTGCCCGAGCTCGAAGAGGCCGCCATCCGCTACGCCAATGGTGATGTCGAGGCGGCAGAGTCGGCCTTGCTGGAGTTGTTGCGCCAGCCCAGCCTGATCCGGCGCGAACCGCTGTGGATGGCTTTGTTCGACCTGTACCGCTCAACCGGCCAGCAGGAGCGTTTTGACGGCGCTGCGATCGACTTTGCCGGCATCTTTGGCAAGTCCGGTCCCCTGTGGGGTCATGGGCCGGAAGAGCCAGGGCGGCCACGGCAGCACAGCTTTGATGTGGCTGATCAGGGGCCGGGTTACCAGTGGATCGCTCCACCGGTACTGACCTCCGAAGTGCTGCAGGCGCTCAAGACCGCACTCGAGCGGGCTGCTTCGCCCTGGTTGCTTGATTGGACGCGCCTGAGCCGCATTGAGCCCTCGGCGGTGGATCCCCTGGCGGATCTGGTGGCCGACTGGGCCAGTTCGCGCGTGCGCCTGCGCTGGCAGGGCCTGGCCGTGCTGGATGACCTGCTGCGGGCGCACACCCCTTCCGGGCACGCCGACACACCACCGTCTTGGTGGCGCCTGCGCATGGAGTCGCTGCGTCTGCTGGGCCGTGCCGAAGAGTTCGAACTGGTGGCGCTGGATTACTGCGTGACCTACGAGTTGTCGCCGCCGTCCTGGCAGGCGCCGTATTGTGAGTGTCTGATCCTCTCGGGTGACGGCTCCGCCATGTCCGTCCAGCCGCCCACGGTGGACATCGTGCCGGCCCAGGCGTCGCGCTACCAGACCGAATTTGCGCCGACCGCACTGGTGGGCGAGATGTCCCAGCTCGACACCAGCATGGGCGCGTCTTCGCCGATCTCGGTGGCGCTGGCGGGTGAGGTGACCACGGACATCGAGGGCACCTTGCCTGTGCCTTTGCCGGGGTACCAGATTCCCCGCGTGCTGGTGGTCGATTGCGCCCGTCTGGTACGCATCGACTTTCTGGCGGCGGGCTCGGTGCTGAACTGGGCTGCAGCTCGCCAGGCCGAGGGCACCCAGGTGCAATTCCAGCACCTGAACCGGCTGGTGGCCGTGTTCTTCAATGTCATCGGTATCAACGAGCATGCCAGGGTGATTCCCCGGCAGGATTGACCCCCCGTCCCGTCGCCCAGGGCGCTCGGGCTGACCAGCGGCGCGATGAGCGGTTGATGACCCGTTGCAAATTGGCGCCGCGCCCATATTTCAAAACCCTATGGAACAATTTCACGGAACGACCATCCTCAGCGTGCGTCGGCAAACCCCCTCCGGCGTCTTGGTGGCCATCGGTGGCGATGGCCAGGTGACCCTGGGCAACATCGTTGTCAAAGGCACGGCCCGCAAAGTGCGCAAGCTGCACCACGGCCGCGTGCTGGCCGGCTTTGCCGGCGCCACCGCCGATGCCTTCACCCTGTTCGAGCGCTTCGAGGCCAAGCTGGAAAAGCACCAGGGCCACCTGGTGCGTTCGGCCATCGAACTGACCAAGGAGTGGCGCACTGACCGCGTGCTGCGGCGCCTGGAGGCCATGCTGGCCGTGGCCGACCGCGAGGCCTCCTTGATCATCACCGGCAATGGCGACGTGCTGGAGCCCGAGCAGGGCATCGTGGCCATCGGTTCGGGGGGCTCCTATGCGCACTCGGCCGCCAAGGCCCTGATCGAGAACACCGACCTGCCGCCCGAGCAGGTGGTGCGCAAGTCGTTGGCGATCGCCGGCGAGCTGTGCATCTACACCAACATGCACCACACGATCGAGACCCTCGACTGATTTGCCCGTTTCAGCCCGTCTGGCCACAGGCGCTGGCGGGCGCCCCAGGATCTGCCTATGTCTTCCATGACCCCCCAGGAAATCGTGTCCGAACTGGACAACCACATCGTCGGCCAGGCCAGTGCCAAGCGCGCGGTCGCGATTGCGCTGCGCAACCGCTGGCGCCGTCAGCAGGTGGATGCCAAGCTGCGCCCCGAGATCACCCCCAAGAACATCCTCATGATCGGCCCCACCGGCGTGGGCAAGACCGAGATCGCACGCCGACTGGCCCGCCTGGCCGACGCGCCCTTCATCAAGGTCGAGGCCACCAAGTTCACCGAGGTGGGCTATGTGGGCAAGGACGTGGATTCCATCATCCGCGATCTGGCCGAGGTGGCCGTCAAGCAGGCCCGTGAAACCGCCAAGCGCCAGGTGCGCACCCGTGCCGAAGACGCCGCCGAAGACCGCATCCTCGACATCCTGATCCCGCCGGCCCGCCCGGTGTTCGGCAGCGAGCCCGCCGAGCCGGTGCCCGATGGCGCCGCGCGCCAGGCCTTCCGCAAGAAGCTGCGTGAAGGCCAGCTGGACGATCGCGAGATCGAGATCGACCTGGCCGACAACAAGCAGCCCCTGGAGATCATGGGCCCGGCCGGCATGGAGGAAATGACCGAGCAACTGCGTGGCATGTTCAGCCAGATGGGGCAGGGCAAGCGCAAGACGCGCAAGCTGCGCATCGCCGATGCGTTGCGCCAGCTGGTCGACGAAGAGGCCGCCAAACTGGTCAACGAAGAAGAAATCCGGGCCCAGGCCCTCAGCCACGCCGAGCAAAGCGGCATCGTCTTCATCGACGAGATCGACAAGGTCACCTCGCGCAGCGAAGGCAGCGGTGCCGAGGTGTCGCGCCAGGGCGTGCAGCGCGACCTGCTGCCCTTGGTGGAGGGCACGGCCGTGTCCACCAAGTACGGCATCATCAAGACCGACCACATCCTGTTCATTGCCTCGGGGGCCTTCCACCTGAGCAAGCCCAGCGACCTGATCCCCGAGTTGCAGGGGCGCTTCCCGATCCGCGTCGAGCTGCAGTCGCTCTCGGTCGAGGATTTCGAGGCCATCCTGGTGCAGACCCATGCCTCCCTGGTCAAGCAATACCAGGCCCTGCTGGCCACCGAAGGCGTCACCCTCGAGTTCACCCCCGAAGGCATCACCCGCCTGGCCCAGACGGCCTTCCAGGTCAACGAACGCACCGAGAACATCGGTGCGCGCCGCTTGTCCACCGTCATGGAGCGCCTGCTCGACGAGGTGAGCTTTGACGCGGCCCGTCTCCAGGGTCAGACCGTGCGCATCGACGCAGCCTTTGTCGATGGACGCTTGGCCGAACTGAGCCAGGACGAGGATTTGTCGCGTTACATCCTCTGACAATTCGAGCCCGGTTTCACAGGTGGCCCGCAATGGGCCGCTGCGCGTTGCCGGGCTTCACTGGAGCTTCACAGTTCACTTTCAGAGCCTGAGCTAAGTGCTTCACCTGGAAGGATTTTTGACCAAGCTCGACTTTCGGTTTGGTCTCTAAGTCCTTGATTTCATTACAAAAAATTGTGGCAAGTCCCCTTGCGGCGTGAGCATTTCCTGCTACAGTGGAAAAAAGTGCAATTAAGTGGTGAAAAGTGCCTTCAAAAGCTGTTTTCGCTACTTGAGCGCCGGAAATCAACCTGGGGTGTTCTGTCGTGTTTCAAGGGGCTTCGTCTCTGAGTCTGGATGCGAAGGGCCGGCTTTCTGTGCCGACCCGGCATCGTGACGTCCTGAGCGCGACGGCTGCCGGTCAACTGACCATCACCAAGCACCCCCACGGCTGCCTGATGATCTTTCCGCGCCCTGAATGGGAGAAATTCCGCGAACGCGTGGCCGAGCTGCCGATGTCCGCCCAGTGGTGGAAGCGCATCTTTCTGGGCAACGCGATGGACGTCGAGATGGACGGTACCGGCCGCGTGCTGGTTTCGCCCGAGCTGCGCCAGGCGGCCGGCATCGCCAAAGACACCATGCTGCTGGGCATGGGCAATCACTTCGAGCTCTGGGACAAGGCGACCTACGACGAGCAGGAAGCCAAGGCCATGCAGGGCGAGATGCCCGAGGTCTTCAAGGACTTTTCTTTTTGAGGCCCCTCGGTGGACAACCCTTTCCAACACACCACGGTCCTGCTTGACGAGGCGGTTGACGCCTTGCTGGGCAACCCGCCGCCCGACGGCCCGGCCACCTATGTGGACGCCACCTTCGGGCGCGGCGGCCATTCGCGCCTTCTGCTCTCGCGGCTGAGGCCGCATGACCGGCTGATCGCATTCGACAAAGACCCCGATGCCATCCAGGAAGCCGCGCGCATCACCGATGCGCGTTTTTCCATCCGGCACGAAGGTTTTTGCCACCTGGGCGAGCTGCCGACGGGCAGCGTCCAGGGTGTTCTCATGGATCTGGGGGTGAGCTCACCCCAGATCGACAACCCGCAGCGCGGATTCAGTTTCCGCTTCGATGGCCCGCTGGACATGCGCATGGATACCACGCGCGGCGAGAGCGTGGCCGAGTGGCTGGCCACGGCGGAGGTTCAACAGATTTCGGAGGTGATACGTGACTACGGCGAAGAACGGTTTGCTTTTCCGATTGCAAAGGCGATTGTTGCTCGCCGACAGGAACGGGGCCCAATTTCAACCACCGCCGAGCTGGCCGAGCTCGTGGCTGGCACGGTCAAAACCCGCGAGCAGGGCCAGAACCCTGCAACGCGCACATTTCAGGCTCTTCGGATTTTCATCAACGCCGAGCTTGAAGAGCTGCAACAAGCGCTAGAGGCTTCGCTGTCGGTGCTGGCGCCCGGCGGACGGCTGGCGGTGATCAGCTTCCATTCGCTGGAAGACCGCATCGTCAAGCAGTTCGTGGCCAAGCACTCCAAAGAGGTGTACGACCGCCGTGCCCCCTTTGCTGCACCTCAGCCCATGAAATTCGAGGCGCTCGACCGCATCAAGCCCGGTGAGGCCGAAGTGGCTCGCAACCCACGCGCACGCAGCGCCATCATGCGGGTGGCCCAACGCACGGAGGTGGCATGAGCGCCTGGCGCTTGCCCGAGCTCGCCCTGGCTGCCGCCGCCGGCTGCGGGGAGCTGCGCGCGTGACCCGCCTCAACCTGGTCCTGCTGGTGGCCATCGTGCTCAGCGCGCTGTACCTGGTGCACAACCAGTATGAGTCGCGTCGCCTGTTCATGGCGCTGGACAAGGCCCAGGCCGAGGCGCGCAAGATCGAACTCGAGAACGACCGCCTGCAAGTCGAGAAGCGGGCCCAGGCCACGCCCTCGCGCATCGAACGGCTGGCGCGCACGCAGCTGCAGATGCGCAATGCCGCGCCGTCGATCACCCAGTACGTGCAGTACGGCGGCAATGCTCAGACTGACGGGGCAGGGGGCAAGCCATGAGCCGCAGCGTGCTCTACACCTCCAGTCCCTTGCTGGCCAGCAAGACCCCGGTCTGGCGCAGCAAATTCATCGTCGCGGTGGTGGCGCTGGGCTTTCTCGGCCTGGCCGCCCGTGCGGCCTACATCCAGGTGGTGGCCAATGCCTTCTTCCAGCGCCAGGGTGAGGTGCGTTTCGCCCGCACGCTCGAGCTGCCGGCCAGCCGGGGCCGCATCCTGGACCGCAATGGCCTGATCCTGGCCTCCAGCGTGCCGGCGCCCAGCCTGTGGGCCATTCCCGAAGACGTCGACCGCGACCCGGTCAAGCTGCGCGAGCTGGCTCGCCTGATCGAGATGCCTCTGGCCGAGCTCAACAAGAAGCTCGAAGACGAAGACAAGACCTTTGTCTGGATCAAGCGCCAGGTGGACGAGCCCGTGGCCCGCAAGGTGGCCGAGCTCGGCATCAAGGGCATCTACCAGCGCAAGGAATACAAGCGCCAGTACCCCGAAGGCGAAAGCGCGGCCCACGTGGTCGGCTTCACCAATGTCGAAGACCAGGGCCAGGAAGGCATCGAGCTGGCCTTCAACAAGGACCTGGGCGGCAAGCCCGGTTCGCGCCGCGTGATCAAGGACCGCCTGGGCCGCGTGGTGGAAGACGTGGGCGAGCAGATTCCCCCGATGGATGGCCGCGACATCGAACTCAGCATCGACAGCAAGGTGCAGTTCTTTGCCTACCAGCGCCTGCGTGAGGCGGTGATCGCCAACAAGGCCAAGGCGGGCAGCGTGGTGGTGATCGACTCCAGCACCGGCGAGGTGCTGGCCCTGGCCAACTACCCCAGCTACCAGCCCGACAAGCGCCAGAACCTGAGCGGCGAGCAGCTGCGCAACCGCGCCCTGACCGACACCTTCGAGCCCGGCTCGACCATGAAGCCGATCACCGTCGGCATGGCGCTGGAGGCGGGCCGCATCACGCCCCAGACCATCATCGACACCACCCCGGGCCGCCTCACCATCACCGGATCGACCATCACCGACACCCACAACTACGGCGTGCTGACGGTCGAGGGCGTGATCCAGAAGTCGAGCAACGTGGGCGCCACCAAGATCGCCCAGCGCATGAGCCCGCACGAGATGTGGGACACCTACTCCGCGCTTGGTTTCGGCCAGAAGCCGCAGATCTCCTTCCCCGGCGCCGTGTCGGGCCGGGTGCGCCCCTACAAGAGCTGGCGCCCCATCGAGCAGGCCACCATGTCCTACGGCTATGGCCTGTCGGCCTCGCTGTTCCAGATGGTGCGTTCGTACACCGCGTTTGCCCACGACGGCGAGATCATCCCCGCCACCATCCTCAAGAACGACAACCGCGCCAGCGGCGTCAAGGTGTTCTCGCCCCAGACCGCCACTGCGGTGCGCAAGATGCTGCAGATGGCGGCCGGCCCGGGCGGCACCGGCATGAAGGCCCAGACCGTGGGCTACTCGGTCGGCGGCAAGTCGGGCACGGCGCACAAGCAGGTGGGCAAGGGCTATGCCAGCAACAAATACCGCTCGTGGTTCACGGGCATGGCGCCCATCGACAAGCCCCGCATCATCGTGGGCGTGATGGTCGACGAGCCCAGCGCCGGCCAGTACTACGGCGGCACCGTGGCCGCCCCGGTGTTCAGCGAGGTGGTGCAGCAGACCCTGCGCATGATGGGTGTGCAGCCCGACCTGTCGGTCAAGCCGCAGATCGTGGCCAAGGAAGTCGAGGAGTCCTTCTGATGCTGAAGCCCCTCCACAGCCCCGCCGAGCTGGTGTCCTGGCTGCGCGCCCAGGGCGCCACCGACATCGTGCCCGACAGCCGCCAGCTCAGCCCCGGTGCGGCCTTCATCGCCTGGCCCGGTGCCGCCACCGACGGGCGCCGTTATGTGCGCGCTGCCCTGGCCCAGGGCGCGGTCGCCTGTGTGGTCGAAGACAGCGGTGTCGAAGCCCTGGCCGATTGGCCCACCGACGCGCCCGTGGCCCGTTTCGAAGGTCTCAAGGCCGCCACCGGCCTGATTGCCGCCCAGTGGTTTGAACACCCCAGCGAGCAGATCGACCTGCTGGCCATCACCGGCACCAACGGCAAGACCTCCACCGCCTGGTGGCTGGCCCAGGCCCTGTCCAACCTGCCGGCCGCCGTGGCCCACCCCTGCGCCATGGTCGGCACCCTGGGCACCGGCCGCGTGCCCGCCCCGGGCGCGATCGACCCCCTGGCCCACATCAGCGGCACGGGCATGACCACCCCCGACCCGGTGCTGCTGCAACGCCAGTTGCGCCGCTTCGTGGCCCAGGGCCTGAAGGCCTGTGCCATCGAGGCGTCTTCCATCGGCCTGGCCGAGCACCGGCTCGATGGCTGCCGCGTGCGCGTGGCCCTGTTCAGCAATTTCACCCAGGACCACCTGGACTACCACGGCAGCATGGCCGCCTACTGGCAGGCCAAAGAGGCGCTGTTCAGCTGGCCCGGCCTGCAGGCCGCCGTGCTCAATGTGGACGATGCCCAGGGCGCCGCGCTGGCCGAGCGCCTGCAGGCCAGCCCCCTCGACCTCTGGACTGTGTCGCTGAATGCGCCCGCCCGCCTGCGCGCCAGCGGCCTGCGCCATGGCGCGCGCGGCCTCAGCTTCGAGATCCACGAGGGTGAGCACAGCCACACCCTGCACACCGCGCTGATCGGCGCCTACAACGTCAGCAATCTGCTGGGCGTGATCGCGGCCCAGCGCGCGCTGGGCGTGCCCCTGGCCGACGCGGTGGCGGTCTGCCAGACCCTGCTGCCCGTGCCCGGCCGCATGGATTGCCGCGGCGGCGACGGCCAGCCCCTGGTGGTGGTGGACTACGCCCACACCCCCGATGCCCTCGAAAAAGCCTTGCAGGCCCTGCGCCCGGCAGCGACCGAGCGCGGTGGCCGCCTGTGGTGCGTGTTCGGCTGTGGCGGCGACCGCGACCCGATCAAGCGCCCGCTGATGGCCGCGGTGGCCGAAAGGCACGCCGATGCGGTCATGGTGACCAGCGACAACCCGCGCTTCGAAAAGCCCGAACTCATCATCAGCCAGATCCTGCTGGGCCTGAGCCACCGCGACTGCGTGGAGGTGCAGGTGGACCGCGCCGCCGCCATCCGCGAGGTGCTGGCCCAGGCCGCTCCGGCCGATGTGGTGCTGGTGGCGGGCAAGGGCCACGAGGCCTACCAGGAGATCGAAGGCGTGCGCCTGCCGTTCTCCGACCACCAAATCATTGAAGAGGCCCTGCGCCACAACGGAGAAGGCCTTTGACGACCTGCATGCTCACCCTGGCTGAAGTGGCCGCCGCCTTGCCCGGCGCGCGCCTGCTGGGCCAGCCCGACACCCCTTTGCAGCGGGTGCACACCGACACCCGCACGCTGCAGGCCGGTGACCTGTTCGTGGCCCTGCGCGGCGAGCGCTTCGACGCCCACGACTTCCTGCCCCAGGCCGCCGCAGCCGGCGCCAGCGCCGCCCTGGCCGAACGTGGCCTGAGCGCGGCCGGCCTGAGCGGTGTCGAGGTGGCCGACAGCCGCCTGGCCCTGGGCACGCTGGCGGCTGCCTGGCGCCAGCGTTTCACCGGCCCGCTGATCGCGGTCACCGGCAGCAATGGCAAGACCACCACCACCCAGATGCTGGCCTCGGTGCTGCGCGCCCACTGGGGCGAGGCCGCGCTGGCCACGGCCGGCAATTTCAACAACGACATCGGGGTGCCGCTGACCCTGTTGCGCCTGCGCCCTGGTCACCAAGCCGCCGTGGTCGAACTGGGCATGAACCACCCCGGCGAGATCGCCTACCTGGCCCCGCTGGCCCGCCCCACCGTGGCCCTGGTCAACAACGCCCAGCGCGAGCACCAGGAGTTCATGGGCACGGTGGAAGCCGTGGCGCGCGAAAACGGCCAGGTGCTGACCCAGCTGCCTGCTGGTGGCGTGGCGGTGTTCCCGGCCGACGAGCCTTATGCCGAGTTGTGGGCCGGCCTGGCCGGCCCGGCGGCTCGGCTGCTGCGCTTCTCGGCCACCGACGGCGTGGCCGCCGAGGTCACGCTCGGCTCGGCCCGCTGGACCGGCGCGGCCTGGGCCGTGCAGGTGCACAGCCCGGCCGGCGCGCTGAACTACACCCTGGCCCTGGCCGGCCTGCACAACGTGCGCAACTCGCTGGCCACCGTGGCCTGCGCGCTGGGCGCCGGCGTGCCGGTGGCCGCCATCGAGCAAGGCATTGCCGCCTTCACCCCGGTCAAAGGTCGCTCGCGCGCCTGGCAGGCCGTGTTGGGCGAGGGCGAGGGCGCCCCCGCCCATCCGCTGACCGTGGTGGACGACACCTACAACGCCAACCCCGATTCGGTGCGCGCCGCCATCGATGTGCTGATCAGCCTGCCGGCCCCACGCCTGCTGGTGCTGGGCGATTTCGGCGAGGTGGGCGAGCAGGGCCCGGCCTTCCACGCCGAGGTCGGCGCCTACGCCCGCGAGCGTGGCATCGACCAGGTGCTGACGCTGGGCGAGTTGACCGCCGAAACCACCCGCGCCTTTGCGGGGGGCCGGCATTTCACCGATTTCGACGCCTTGCGCGACGAGGTGCTGGCCGCCTTACCGGCCCATGCCTCGGTGCTGGTGAAGGGGTCTCGTTTCATGAAGATGGAGCGCGTGATCGCGGCGATCGAAGCCGCCACCCGCCCCGCTCAGGAGGTGCCCCATGCGCCGCTCGCCTGAGACTGTGTTTGTATTTGAGGAGAAGCAACCATGCTGCTGAGTCTTGCCCAATGGTTGCAGACGCTGTCGCCCGAGTTCGGATTTTTCCGGGTGTTCCAGTACCTGACCTTTCGCGCCGTCATGGGCGCCACCACCGCCTTGCTGATCGGCCTGCTGGCCGGCCCCGCCGTGATCCGCCGCCTGCGGGCCCTGAAGATCGGCCAGCCGATCCGCGGCTACGCCATGGAAAGCCACCTCAGCAAGAGCGGCACCCCCACCATGGGCGGCGTGCTGATCCTGCTGTCGATCGCCATCTCGACCCTGCTGTGGTCGGACCTGAGCAACCGCTTCGTCTGGATCGTGCTGCTGGTCACGCTGGGCTTTGGCGCCATCGGCTGGGTGGACGACTGGCGCAAGGTGGTCAACAAAGACCCCGAGGGCATGCGCTCACGCGAAAAGTATTTCTGGCAATCGGTGATCGGCCTGCTGGCGGCGCTGTACCTGGTGTTCAGCATCTCCGAGGTGTCCAACCTGCGCGTGCTGGAGTTGTTCATCACCTGGGTGCGCTCGGGCTTTGACGTCAACCTGCCGCCCAAGGCCGGCCTGCTGCTGCCCTTCTTCAAAGAGGTCAGCTACCCACTGGGCGTGTTTGGCTTCGTGATCCTGACCTACCTCGTGATCGTCGGCTCCAGCAACGCTGTCAACCTGACCGACGGGCTGGACGGCCTGGCCATCATGCCGGTGGTGATGGTGGGCTCGTCGCTGGGCGTGTTCGCCTACGTCACGGGCAGCGCGGTCTACAGCAAATACCTGCTGTTCCCGCACATCCCGGGCTCGGGCGAGCTGCTGATCTTCTGCTCGGCCATGGCCGGTGCCGGCCTGGCTTTTTTGTGGTTCAACACCCACCCGGCCCAGGTCTTCATGGGTGACGTCGGGGCCCTGGCCCTGGGCGGTGCGCTGGGCACGATCGCCATCATCGTGCGCCAGGAAGTGGTGCTGGCTATCATGGGCGGCATCTTCGTGGTCGAAGCCCTGTCGGTGATGCTGCAGGTGAGCTGGTTCAAGTACACCAAGCGCAAGTACGGCGAAGGCCGGCGCCTGCTCAAGATGGCGCCGCTGCACCACCACTTCGAAAAGTGTGGCTGGAAAGAGACCCAGGTCGTGGTCCGCTTCTGGATCATCACCATGCTGCTGTGCCTGCTGGGCCTGACCACCCTGAAGCTGAGGTAAGCCGTGAGCCAGCCCTCCCTGCAAGATCAACACGTGCTCATCCTGGGCCTGGGCGCGTCCGGCCTGGCGATGGCGCGCTGGTGCGCGCGTCAGGGTGCCCGCGTGACCGTGGCCGACACCCGCGAACAGCCGCCGCAACTGGCCACCCTGCACGCCGAATGGCCCGAGGTGCGCTTTGTGGGCGGCCCCTTCAGCGCCGCGCTGGTCGAAGGCACCGATGTGCGTGCCGTGTTCCGCTCGCCCGGCCTGTCGCCGGCCTCGGTGGCCGCGGTCTGTGAACCGGCGCGCGCCGTCGGACTGTGGGTGGGGGGCGAACTGAGCCTGTTCACCCACGCGCTGGCGCAACTGGCCGAGCTGCCTGTGGTGACAGATGTGCCTGAGGTGGTGATTGACACCCCCGCTGAACTCCCGTCAGACGGCCCGACCCATCCTTCTTCCGACCTTCCGCCCGAAGCCGAGGCACCTGCGCCTGCCCGCAAGGCCTACACCCCGGCCGTGCTGGCCATCACCGGCACCAACGGCAAGACCACCGTCACCTCGCTGACCGGACAACTGGTCGAGCGTGCCGGCAAGACCGTGGCCGTGGCCGGCAACATCGGCCCCACCTTGCTCGACACGCTGCAACAGCACCTGGACGCCGGCACCTTGCCCCAGGTCTGGGTGCTGGAGCTGTCCAGCTTCCAGCTCGACGGCATCACCGGCTTCGAGCCCACCGCGGCCACCGTGCTCAACGTCACGCAAGACCACCTCGACTGGCATGGCAGCCTGCAGGCCTATGCCCAGGCCAAGGCCCGGGTGTTCGGCGAGCGCTCGCTGATGGTGCTCAACCGCGACGATGCGGCGGTCATGGCCATGCTGCCGGCGCCGCAGCGGGTCAAGCTGCAAAAACCCCAGATCCGCGCCCACGTCACCTTCGGTGCCGGCATGCCGCAGCGCCCGGGCGATTTCGGCATCGAGGTGGTCAACGGCATGGCCTGGCTGGTGCGCGCACTCGAGGCCGACGAAACCCGCAAGCGCCGCAAGGACGAAGCCGAAGAACTGCACATCCAGCGCCTGATGCCCGCCGATGCCCTGCGCATCCGCGGCCGCCACAACGCCACCAACGCCCTGGCGGCGCTGGCGCTGGCCAGCGCGGCCGGCTGCGCCATCGGCCCCATGCTGTATGGCCTGCGCGAATACCTGGGCGAGCCGCACCGGGTCGAGTCGGTGGCCCTGGTGCGCGAGGTTGAATACTTTGACGACAGCAAGGGCACCAATGTGGGCGCCACCGTGGCGGCCCTTCAGGGCCTGGGCGCCGACCGGCGCCTGGTGGTCATCCTGGGCGGCGACGGCAAGGGGCAGGATTTCTCGCCCCTGGCCGAGCCGGTCAGCCGCTTTGCCCGCGCCGTGGTGCTGATCGGCCGCGACGGCCCGCAGATCGCTGCCGCCTTGCAAGACAGCGGTGTGCGCTGCGACAACTGCGCCACATTGCCCGAGGCCGTGCGCCTGGCGGCCGAGCTGGCCCAGCCGGGCGACGCGGTGCTGATGTCGCCGGCCTGCGCCAGCCTGGACATGTTCGACAACTACGCCCACCGGGCCCGCGTGTTCTGCGACACGGTGCAGCTGCTGGCCGAAGAGGCTGGCCAGACCCTGGAGGGCGGCTTCGCATGAACACGCGCAACGCCACCCTCGGCTTTTCGGGCCGGCTTTCGGGCTGGTTCAGCGGCGTGTCCAAGGCCGCGGGCGAGGTGCTGCCCATCCGCACCTGGTCGGCCGACGAGGGCCGGGGCGAGCCGATGCGCGCCAGCATGCTGGGGGTGGACCAGGCGCTGGTCTGGGTCACGGTGGCCCTGCTGGCCTGGGGCCTGGTGATGGTGTATTCGGCCTCGGTGGCCATGCCCGACAACCCGCGCTTTGCCAATTACACGCCGACCTACTTCCTGACCCGCCACACCCTGTGGCTGGTGATGGGCTTTGTGGCCGCGCTGCTCACCTTCCAGGTGCCGATGAAGGTCTGGGAGAAGGCCGCGCCCTGGTTGTTCGTGGTTTCGCTGGTGCTGCTGATCCTGGTGCTGATCCCGCACGTGGGCAAGGTGGTGTACGGCGCCCGTCGCTGGATCGGCCTGGGCCCGCTGAGCTTTCAGCCCTCCGAGCTGGCCAAGTTTGCCGTGCTGCTCTATGCCTCCGACTACATGGTGCGCAAGATGGAAGTGAAAGAGCGCTTCTTCCAGGCCGTCTGGCCCATGGGCGCTGCGGTGGCCCTGGTGGGCGCCTTGCTGCTGGCCGAGCCCGACATGGGCGCCTTCATGGTGATCGCCGTGATTGCCATGGGCATTCTGTTCCTGGGCGGGGTCAACGCCCGCATGTTCTTCCTGATCGCGGCCGTGCTGGTGGGCGCCTTCGGCCTGATGATCGCCGCCTCGCCCTGGCGGCGCGAGCGCATTTTTGCCTACCTCGACCCCTGGAGCGAGCACAACGCGCTGGGCAAGGGCTACCAGCTGTCGCACTCGCTGATCGCCATCGGCCGGGGCGAGATCTTCGGTGTCGGCCTGGGCGGCAGCGTCGAGAAGCTGCACTGGCTGCCCGAAGCCCACACCGACTTTCTGCTGGCCGTGATCGGCGAAGAGTTCGGCCTGGTGGGCGTGCTGTGCGTGATCGGTCTGTTCCTGTGGATGACGCGCCGCATGATGCACATCGGGCGCCAGGCGATTGCCCTCGACCGGGTGTTCCCCGGTCTGGTGGCGCAGGGCGTGGGCATCTGGATGGGCTTCCAGGCCTTCATCAACATGGGCGTGAACCTGGGCGCACTGCCCACCAAGGGCCTGACCCTGCCGCTGATGAGCTACGGCGGCTCGGCTGTGCTCATGAACCTGGTGACCATCGCCGTGGTGCTGCGCATCGATTACGAGAACAAGGTGATGATGAAGGGGGGCCGCGTATGAGCACCAAGACCGCCCTGATCATGGCCGGTGGCACCGGCGGCCACATCTTCCCGGGCCTGGCCGTGGCCGAAGCCCTGCGCGAGCGCGGCTGGCGCGTGCACTGGCTGGGCGGGCCCGACAGCATGGAAAGCCGGCTGGTGCCGCCGCGTGGCTTCACCTTCGAGACGGTGGATTTCTCGGGCGTGCGCGGCAAGGGCCTGAAGACCCTGTTCCTGCTGCCCCTGCGCCTGCTCAAGGCCTTCTGGCAAAGCCTGCAGGTGGTGCGCCGCGTGCAGCCCGATGTGGTGGTGGGCCTGGGCGGCTACATCACCTTCCCGGCCGGCATGATGGCCGTGCTGCTGGGCAAGCCCCTGGTGCTGCACGAGCAGAACTCGGTGGCCGGCATGGCCAACAAGATCCTGGCCGGTGTGGCCGACCGCGTGTTCACCGCCTTCCCCCAGGTGATGGCCAAGGGCCGCTGGGTGGGCAACCCGCTGCGCGCCGGCTTCACCTCGCAGCCCGCCCCGGCCGAGCGCTTTGCCGGTCGCAGTGGCCCGCTGCGCGTGCTGGTGGTGGGCGGCAGCCTGGGCGCCAAGGCCTTGAACGACACCGTGCCGCTGGCGCTGGCCCGCATCCCCGAGGCCCAGCGCCCGCAGGTGATCCACCAAAGCGGCGCCAAACAGATCGACGCGCTGCGCGAGGCCTACCGTGCCGCCGGCGTACAGGCCGAACTGACGCCTTTCATCGACGACACCGCCACGGCTTTTGCCGAGGCCGACCTGGTCATCTGCCGCGCCGGCGCCAGCACCGTGACCGAAATCGCGGCGGTGGGCGCTGCAGCGGTGTATGTTCCCTTCCCCTTTGCGGTGGACGACCACCAGACCACCAATGCCCGCTTCCTGGTCGAAGCCGGCGGGGGCTGGCTGATGCCGCAGCCCGAACTCACGCCCGAGCACCTGGCCGGGCTGATTCTCCAAACCACCCGCGCCGATCTGCTGGCGCGGGCAGAGCAAGCCAAGAAGATGCAAAAGATTGAAGCCACCACCGAGGTGGTGAGCGCCTGTGAGGAGCTGGCCCGATGAAGCACGCCATCCGTCACATCCATTTCGTGGGCCTCGGCGGGGCCGGCATGAGCGGCATTGCCGAAGTGCTGCACAACCTGGGCTACACCATCTCGGGCTCCGACCTGGCCGACAGCGCCACCCTGCGCCGCCTGCAAGGCCTGGGCATCCGCACCTTCGTGGGCCACGACGCGGCCCACCTTGAAGACGTGGACTGCGTGGTCACCTCGACGGCCGTGCAGGCCGACAACCCCGAGGTGCTGAAGGCGCGTGAAAAACGCATTCCGGTGGTGCCGCGCGCGGTCATGCTGGCCGAGCTGATGCGCCTCAAGCGCGGCATCGCGATTGCCGGCACCCATGGCAAGACCACCACCACCAGCCTGGTCACCAGCGTGCTGGCCGAGGCCGGTCTGGACCCCACCTTCGTGATCGGTGGCCGGCTCAACAGCGCTGGCGCCAATGCCAAGCTGGGCAGCGGCGACTACATCGTGGTCGAGGCCGACGAGTCGGATGCCTCGTTCCTGAACCTGCTGCCGGTGATGGCGGTGGTGACCAACATCGATGCCGACCACATGGAGACCTACGGCCACGACTTCAACAAGCTGAAGTCGGCGTTCGTGGATTTCCTGCACCGCATGCCCTTTTATGGCACGGCCATCCTGTGCTCGGACGACGCGGCCATCCGCGAGATCATGCCCCGCGTGCAGTGCCCCATCACCAGCTACGGCTTCGGTGAAGAAGCCCAGGTGCGCGCCGTGGATGTGCGCGCCGTGGACGGCCAGATGCACTTCACCGTGCAACGGCGCAACGGCGTCACCCTGCCGGACCTGCCCGTGGTGCTGAACCTGGCCGGCGAACACAATGTGCGCAATGCGCTGGCAGCGGTGGCGATCGCCGTCGAGCTCAGCATCCCTGACGAGGCCCTGCAGCGCGGCCTGGCCCAGTTCAAGGGCGTGGGCCGGCGCTTCCAGCGCTATGGCGAGCTGCCCTCGGCCGACGGCGGGCATTTCACCCTGATCGACGACTACGGCCACCACCCGGTGGAGATGGCCGCCACCCTGGCGGCCGCGCGCGGCGCCTTTCCGGGCCGGCGCCTGGTGCTGGCCTTCCAGCCGCACCGTTTCACCCGCACGCGCGACTGCTTCGAGGATTTCATCAAGGTCATCGGCCACGCCGATGCGGTGCTGCTGACCGAGGTGTATGCCGCGGGCGAGGCCCCCATCGTGGCCGCCGACGGCCGGGCACTGGCCCGGGCATTGCGTGTGGCCGGCAAGGTCGAGCCCTTGTTCGTCGACCGGGTCGAGGAGCTGCCGCAGGCGATTGCCGCCAACGCCCGGGCCGGCGATGTGGTGATGTGCATGGGCGCGGGCTCCATCGGCGGGGTGCCGGCCAAGGTGGTGGAGTGGCTGCAGCAGCAGGCACAACAAGGTGTGGTGAGTGGTGTTGTGAGTGGTGTGGGAGGGCAGGTTTGATGAACATCCAGGCAAGTGATCTGGGCAAGGTGGCGGTGCTGCTGGGCGGCACCTCGGCCGAGCGCGAGGTGTCGTTGATGTCGGGCCAGGGCGTGTTGCAGGCCCTGTTGTCGCGCGGCGTGGACGCCCACCCCTTCGACCCGGCCGGGCGTGACCTCAGCGAACTCAAGAAGCATGGCTTTCAGCGCTGCTTCATCGCCTTGCACGGCCGCCATGGCGAAGACGGCACGGTGCAAGGCGCGCTGGAACTGCTGGGCATCCCCTACACCGGCTCGGGCGTGATGGCCTCGAGTGTGGCCATGGACAAGGTCATGACCAAGCGCCTGTGGAGCGCCGAGGGCCTGCCCACGCCGCGCTATGTGTGGCTGTCGCCCGAGCAGCAGACCCGCGAGCAAGTGCGCCAGGTGCCCGATGAACTGGGCCTGCCCCTGATCATCAAGCCCCCGCGTGAAGGCTCGTCCATCGGTGTGACCAAGGTGCGCGGCTATTCCCAGATGCAGGACGCGGTCACGCTGTCGGCCCGCTATGACCCCGACGTGCTGTGCGAGGAATTCATCGAGGGCGAAGAGGTGACCTGCCCGGTGCTGGGCAGCGGCGCCGAGGCCCGGGCGCTGCCGGTGATCCGCATCGTCGCGCCCGAAGGCGCCTACGACTACCAGAACAAGTACTTCACCGACGACGTGAAGTACCAGTGCCCGAGCGGCCTGCCGCCCGAGGAAGAGGCCGAGATCCAGCGCATCGTGCTGGCCTCGTACCGTGCCCTGGGCTGCCGCGGCTGGGGCCGTGCCGACCTGATGATCCGCGCCAGTGACCGCAAGCCCTTCCTGCTCGAGATGAACACCTCCCCAGGCATGACGGGCCACTCGCTGGTGCCGATGTCGGCCCGCGCCATCGGCCTGAGCTACGAAGACCTGTGCCTGCAGGTGCTGGCCGGTGCCACGCTCGACAGCCCCGTCAAACCGCAAGCCGGAGCCTGATGCCCCATGAGTGATCCCCTGGCCGTACCCCTGGACGTCAAGCTGATGAACCTGACCGCGTCGGTCCTGTTCATGGGCTGTGTCGCCCTGGTCGTGGCCTCGGGCGGCTGGTGGGTGCTGCGGCACCCGGCGTTTTCCATCGGCAGTCTGTCGGTGCAGGGTGAGTTCACGCACAACAACGCGGTCACCCTGCGCGCCAACGTGGCGCACAAGCTGATGGGCAACTTCTTCACGGTTGACCTGCGCCAGGTGCGCGAGGCCTTCGAAGGCGTGCCCTGGGTGCGCCATGCTGCAGTGCGGCGCCAGTTCCCGAATCAATTGCAGATCACGCTCGAAGAGCATGTGCCGGTGGCCTTGTGGGGGCCTGAGAGTGGCTCGGGCATGCTCAACAGCTTTGGCGAGGTGTTCGAGGCCAATGTCGACGACGTGGACCAGGACGACCTGCCGCGCCTGTACGGCCCGGCCGGCCAATCGGTCGAGGTGCTCGACATGTATGGCCGCCTGCGCCCCATCCTGCAGCAGGTCGAACTCGACCTGGCCGAGCTGGAACTGACCCCGCGGGGGGGCTGGCGTGCCACGCTGGACTCGGGCGCCACGATCGAACTGGGCAGTGGCAGCGTCAACGAGGTGCTGGCCCGCACGCGCCGCTTCGTGGCCACGCTGACCCAGGTCACCTCGCGCTACGGACGCCGCCCGGGCTCGCTCGAATCGGCCGATCTGCGCCACACCGAAGGCTATGCGCTGCGCTTGCGCGGCGTGACCACGGTCAGCGCTGATGTGCCCAAGTTGCCCAAGAAATAAGAACACAGACCCAACCAACACAGAATAGAACAGGTACACATATGGCAAAGGAATACAAGGATCTGGTGGTGGGCCTGGACATTGGCACTGCCAAGGTCATGGCGGTGGTGGCCGAGGTCCTGCCCGGTGGCGAGCTCAAGCTGGCGGGCTTGGGCGTGGCCCCCAGCAACGGCTTGAAGCGCGGCGTGGTGGTGAACATCGACGCCACGGTGCAAAGCATCCAGCAGGCGCTCAAAGAGGCCGAGTTGATGGCCGACTGCAAGATCACCCGCGTCTACACCGGCATCACCGGCAGCCACATCCGCGGCCTCAACTCCAGCGGCATGGTGGCCGTCAAGGACAAGGAAGTCACCCCGGCCGACGTGGCCCGCGTGGTGGAGACGGCCAAGGCCATCAACATCTCGACCGACCAGCGCCTGCTGCTGGTGGAGCCGCAAGAGTTCGTGATCGACGGCCAGGACGTCAAGGAACCCATCGGCATGAGCGGCCTGCGCCTGGAGGCCAAGGTGCACATCGTGACCGGCGCCCAGAGCGCGGCCGAGAACATCATCAAGTGCGTGCGCCGCTGCGGCCTCGATGTCGAGCAGTTGATGCTCAACCCGCTGGCCTCCAGCCAGGCCGTGCTGACCGATGACGAGCGTGAACTGGGCGTGGCCGTGGTCGACATCGGCGCCGGCACCACCGATGTGGCCATCTTCACCAATGGGGCGATCCGCCACACTGCCGTGATCCCGATCGCGGGCGACCTGATCACCAGCGACATCGCCATGGCCCTGCGTACCCCGACCAAGGACGCCGAAGACATCAAGGTCGAATCGGGCTATGCCAAGCAACTGCTGGCCGATGCCGAGACCCAGGTCGAAGTGCCCGGCCTGGGCGACCGCGGCCCGCGCATGCTGAGCCGCCAGGCCCTGGCCGGCGTGATCGAGCCGCGTGTTGAGGAGATCTTCTCGCTGGTGCAGCAGGTGATCCGCGAGTCGGGTTATGAAGAGGTGCTGTCCTCGGGCATCGTGCTCACGGGCGGCAGTGCCGTCATGCCGGGCATGGTCGAGCTGGCCGAAGACATCTTCCTGAAGCCGGTGCGCCGTGGCCTGCCCAAGTACTCCAGCGCCCTGTCCGACATGGTGGCCCAGCCGCGTGCCGCCACCGTGATGGGCCTGATGGAAGAAGCCCGCCAGGCCCGCATCCGCGGCTTCAAGGTGGCGCAGAAGAGTGGCTCCATGAAGACGGCCTTCGGCCGCTTCAAGGACTTCATCGTGGGGAACTTCTGACATGGCCCAGCGGCCTCTTTTCCTGGCCGGAAGCGCCCCGTTTTCGGGGGTGCCGGCCTTGGGGCCGCCGCCTCGCAAACGCTGGCTGGCCAGAGGCAGCCCGCCGCTGCAAAAAAATGGGCGCTGGCACTCTACAGGACCGCCGTAAGACGCTCAAGGCAAGTCACAATTCCGTCAGTAAGAAATTTTTGGCAATTGCAAAGCAGGCAGATTCAGGAGCGACAAGATGACCATCGAAATGATCGAAGTTGAAGAATTCAACATGGGCACTCAGATCAAGGTGATTGGCGTTGGTGGGGGGGGCGGCAACGCCGTGGAGCACATGATCCAGCGTCATGTGCAGGGCGTGGAATTCGTCTGCGCCAACACCGATGCGCAGGCCCTGGGTCGCAGCGCGGCACACCGCACCATCCAGCTGGGCCAAAGCGGCCTGGGCGCCGGCAGCAAGCCCGACAAGGGCCGTGATGCCGCCGAGGCCGCCCTGGAAGACATCCGTGCCGCCATCTCGGGCGCGCACATGCTGTTCATCACCGCCGGCATGGGCGGTGGCACCGGCACCGGCGCCGCGCCTGTGATCGCCCGCGTGGCCAAGGAAATGGGCATCCTCACCGTCGGTGTGGTGACCAAACCCTTCGACTGGGAAGGCAAGCGCCGCATGGCCAATGCCGATGATGGCCTGGCCGAACTCGAAGCCAATGTCGACTCGCTGATCGTGGTGCTCAACGAGAAGCTGCTCGACGTGCTGGGTGACGACATCACGCAAGACGAAGCCTTTGCCCACGCCAACGACGTGCTGAAGAACGCCGTCGGCGGCATTGCCGAAATCATCAACGAATACGGCCATGTGAACGTCGACTTCGAAGACGTGCGCACCGTGATGGGCGAACCCGGCAAGGCCATGATGGGCACCGCCGTGGCCAGTGGCCCGGACCGCGCCCGCATCGCCGCCGAACAGGCCGTGGCCTGCCCGCTGCTCGAAGGCATCGACCTGTCGGGCGCCAAGGGCGTGCTGGTGCTGGTGACGGCTGCCAAGGGCAGCCTGAAGCTGTCCGAGTCCAAGCTCGCCATGAGCACCATCAACGCCTACGCATCGCCCGATGCGCACGTGATCTATGGTGCCGCCTACGACGACTCGCTGGGTGAGAACATCCGCGTGACCGTGGTGGCCACCGGCCTGAGCCGCCAGAACGCCCGGCGCGCCGCGCCTCCGCTGCAGGTGCTGCGCACCGGCACCGACAACGTCGGCTTCAACCTGCCCGTGGCCTCGGCCGGTGGCAGCGTGGGCGGCGTGGCCCAGGTGGGCATGGGCAGCACCGTGGGCGGTTCGGACTACGGCAGCATGAGCGTGCCCAGCGTGTGGCGCACCAACCGCACCCAGGCCGCCGCCAAGGTCGACGCCCTGGTGTCGGGTGGCATGGACGACCTGGAGATCCCGGCCTTCCTGCGCAAGCAAGCCGACTGATCGCCGCCTGATCCCCTCGTCGGATGGGCCCCCTGCGGGGCCCACTGCCAAAGCCCAGAGGCCCTGTGCACGTCAATGTGCCAGGGCCTTGAGTTTTTTCAGCACCTCTTCGGCCAGCAGGGCGTGGCCCCGGGGCGTGAAGTGAAAGTCGTCCGCATACAGAAAGCGATCGGCGGCGGCGGGCTGCACCAGGGTCTCGGCAGAGCAGAAGACGGCGCTGGGTGAGGGCGTGGTGTTGCTGCACGCAGGGGTCTGCACATCGATCAGGCCATAGGTGGCGGGCTGGGCCACGATGCGTTCACCCAGCGGGCCCCAGTCGACCCAGACCAGGCCGGGCGGCTGGCCCAGGGTTGCCTGCAGTCGCTGCTCGAAGCGCTGCGCCCAGGCGCGCACCTGGCGCCGCTGCTTCTCATCGAGCCAGCGCTGCGCAAAGGGGTTGCTGGAGAAGTCGAGGGCCAGCCCCAGCACCACCAGCGGCGCGCCATGTTGCAACAGGCGCTGCACCTCGGCTGCCAGATCGTCGGCCGCCTGCTCGACACCCGCCGTGGCCTGGGCCAGCGCCTCGCCTTCATCCTGCCCGGCTGGGCGCGACCAGAACGCGGCGTCGAACTGGGCGTAGAGGTCGTTGCCACCGGCGGCCAGCAGAACCAGTTCGTTGCTGCCCATCGGCCCCTGGGCCAGCCGGGCCGAGATCTGGGCCCGCACCGGTGTCACATCATCATTGCGGCCCAGGGCGCTCACACCGGGCAGCAGGGCCACACGGGCGCCGCCCTCGGCGTAGTCGTTGCCCCCCACCACCTGGGCCTGGGGGCCGTCTCCGACCAGGCGCCGGGGTTTCAGTGTCACCCCGTAGCGGGCCGCCACCACTTCGGCCCAGACCAGCCCTGGATTGACCGTGAACTTGCCCGGCTTGGCGGCCTCGCCAGTCAAGGGGCCATAGGTACCGACATCGCTGAGGCTGTCGCCGAACACGGTGACCTGTTGCACGTGCAGGCCTGGGGCGGTGGGGGCATCGCTGCCGCCGCAGCTGCTCAGCAGCAGGGCCAGTGAGAGCCAGAGGCTCAGGCGGGGTGGGGTGGGCGTCTTCATGGTGCTGCCTCCTGGAAAAAGAAAGCAGCCACTCTAGGAAGGCCCGGCGCTCAGCCGGACGAGCGCCGGCCGGATGGTTGGCTCGGGGGGCACCGGCGGTGCCGCAGCCCCTCGCAACAGCTCAGAACGACTCCCAATCGCCCTCGGAGCTCTGCGCCGGTGCGGCCGCGCTGAGGCGGGGTGCGGGGGCTGGCGCTGGCGTTGCTTTGACTGCAACGGCCGGTGCCGTGGCCGGCTTGCTGGGCAGGGCCTTGGCGGGGGAGGCGCTCACACGCGGGGCTGGTGCGGCACGGGCCGGGGCAGGGCGAGCTGTGGGGGCGAGGCGGGGGCGGGGGGCTGCGACCTCGCTGCCATGCACGCGGAAGCGAGCCACCACCTCGGTCAGGCGCATGGCCTGCTCGCGCAGGCTGTCGGCAGCGGCGGCCGATTGCTCGACCAGGGCCGAGTTCTGCTGCGTCATCTGGTCGAGCTGGTTGACGGCGGTGTTCACCTGGGCAATGCCCTGGCTTTGCTCCGAGGTGGCGGCGCGGATCTCGCCGATGATGTCGGTCACACGCTGCACGCTGGCCACGATCTCGGTCATCGTGTTGCCGGCATTGCCCACCAGGCGGGTGCCGCTTTCCACCTTCTCGACCGAGGCGCCGATCAGCGACTTGATCTCCTTGGCCGCTTCGGCGCTGCGGCCGGCCAGGCTGCGCACTTCGCCGGCCACCACGGCAAAGCCGCGGCCCTGCTCGCCAGCCCGGGCTGCTTCCACCGCGGCGTTCAGGGCCAGGATGTTGGTCTGGAAGGCGATGCCGTCGATCACGCCGATGATGTCGGAGATCTTCTTGCTGCTGGCGTTGATCTCTTCCATGGTCGACACCACCTCCGACACCACCTGGCCACCGCGCTGCGCCACTTCGGCGGCCGAGTTGGCCATCTGGTTGGCGGTCTGGGCCGAGTCCGAGGTCTGTTGCACCGTGCTGGTCAGCTCTTCCATGCTGCCGGCGGCGGCCTGCAGGTTGCTGGCGGTCTGTTCGGTGCGTTGCGACAGGTCGGTGTTGCCCTGGGCGATCTCGCTCGAGGCGGTGGCGATGCTGTCGGTGGCCGAGCGCACCTCGGTCACCAGCCGGCGCAGCGACACCACCATGTGCTCCAGCACGTCGAGCAGCGAGCCGGCGGGCGAGGGCGGGATCTTCACGTCCAGATTGCCTTCGGCCACTTCCGACATGGCCGCCATGGCCACGGTCGGGTCGCCGCCGATCTGCTGGATCACGGAGCGCGACACCAGCACGCCGATGCCCCCCACGGCCAGGATCACGAAGGCCACGATGCCCAGGTTGAACAACAGGGTGTCGCGCACCATCTGATCGACGTCGTCGGTGTACACCCCTGAGCCCACCATCCAGTTCCAGGGCTCCACGCGGATGGCATACAGGGTCTTGGGCACCAGGGTCTGCTGGCCCGGTCGCGCAAACTGGGTGGGCACGAAGGCTCGGCCGTCCTTGCTGGCGCGGATCGCGTCGGCCAGCAGCCTGATGATGTCGGTACCGGCACCGTCCTTGATCTGGCCGGCCATGTCCTTGCCTTCCCATTCGGGCTTGATCGGGTGCATCACCCCCTTGCCGTCCAGGGTCCAGATGTAGAAGTACTCGGTCTTGCCTTCAGGGCCGCCGTAGCGCGACACGCGCAGTGCGTTCTTGGCCGCGGTCTGGGCGTCCTCGACCGACAGGGCCCCGCTGGCGGCCTTGGCCTGGTAGGCCGCCACGATGCTGTAGGCCCCTTGCACGGCGGTGGTCAGCTGTTCCTGTCGGGCGTCGATGATCATGCGCCGCTGCTGCAGCAGCGAGCCGATGGCCAGCACCGCGATGGCCAGCAGGGCCATGGACATCAGCAGCAGGATCTTGGTTTTGAAACTGAGTTTGTTCATGGTGGAGTGGGCTGAAAAATGAGGGGGTGGATCGAGAGCGGTTTGCGGCCTGATGTACGCGCTTTACACACTGTTTCCTCTTATTTTCAATGGGAGATCCGGGGCAGGGGAGTCGGGTCGGGCCATTAAGTAAAGACCCTATGATCTGGGTCATGGGTTGGCTTGACCCGTGTTCGCTGTGCGGCCCAACACCGGGCCGCAGGGCGGCTTTCTTGCAGAGTTCGCAGATGGCACTCACGCTGGATCTGGCGTGGGGCGCCCGATGCCCCTGTCGCCCCCGGGGGGCATGGCCTCGACTTAAAATGACACCATGCTGCAGCAACGAACCCTCAAGACCCTGACCCGCGCCGTGGGCGTCGGCCTGCACAGCGGGCAACGGGTCGAACTGACCCTGAGGCCTGCACAGCCTGACACCGGCATCGTCTTTCGCCGCATCGATCTGCCCGAGCCGGTGGACATCCCGATCACCGCACAGGCGGTCACCGACACCCGGCTGGCCTCCACCATCTCGGCCGGTGGTGCCAAGGTGCACACGGTGGAGCACCTGATGTCGGCCTGCGCCGGCCTGGGCATCGACAACCTGTACGTGGACATCACCGCCGAAGAGGTGCCCATCCTCGACGGCTCCTCGGCCTCCTTCGTGTTTTTGCTGCAGAGTGCCGGCATCGAACTGCAGAAGGCGCCGCGCCGCTTCATCCGCGTCAAGCATCCGGTGGAAGTGCGCGAGGGTGAGGGCGCCCAGGCCAAATGGGCCCGCCTGACGCCTTACCACGGCTACAAGCTCAATTTCGAGATTGACTTCGGTCACCCCGCGGTGGACTCCACCGGCCAGTACGTGGCCTTTGACCTGGGCAGCGGCAACTACAGCCGCGACATCGCCCGGGCCCGCACCTTCGGCTTCACGCGCGACTTCGAGATGCTGCGCTCCAATGGCCTGGCCCTGGGCGGCGGTCTCGACAATGCCATCGTGATGGACGACTACAAGGTGCTCAACAGCGACGGCCTCCGTTACGACGACGAGTTCGTCAAGCACAAGATCCTCGACGCCATGGGCGATCTGTACCTGATCGGCAAACCCCTGCTGGCCGAGTACACCGCCTTCCGTTCGGGCCATGCCATGAACAACCGGCTGCTGCGCGAACTGCTGGCCCACCCCGAGTGCTGGGACATGGTCACCTTCGAGGACGAGCGCCAGGCCCCGGCCGGCTTCGCCCAGCCTGCCCGCGCCTGGTAGGCGCTTTTCCTCAGGCCTCCCTCATGCTGTTGTTTCGCTGGTTGGTGCTGATGCTGCTGTTGGGCGCGGCGGTGTGCTTCGCGTTTTACGCCGGCACAGGTCAGCTCCGCTTCAAGCGCTGGGGCTGGACCGTGCTCAAGTGGACGCTGATCGCGGCCTTTGTCTTTTTTGCGGTGCTGATCCTCGAGCGACTGGCCTGACGCCGACGCCCTGTGCCGCGTATACTTCGCGCTGCTCCGGGGTGCACCATGTGCTGAGACGGCGGCTGTTGGATCGAATCCAGCAGGCACGCTGAACCCGACGAACTTGATCCGGTTAATACCGGCGTAAGAAGAGCTGAACTTCCGGCCTCGAGCCCTCCCTGCGGAGGGCGGCGGGCCGCAACACCCCCGGCGAGGGGGCTCGGTTGCAGGGTTCACTCCGGGGCTTTCAGTCAGCCTGCCGGAAAGGACCCACACCATGAACGCTCCCGATCTCCAAGCCCGCGAGAAATTCGCCGAGTTGCTGTCGCTCACCCGCGAACCCTTCCCCGCCTCCACCAAGGTCTATGAGACCGGCGCCCTGCACCCGGATCTGCGCGTGCCCATGCGCCGCATCGACCTGAGCAATGGCGAGCAGGTCACGGTGTACGACACCTCGGGCCCCTACACCGAGCCCACTGCCGCCATCGATGTGCGCCGTGGCCTGCCCAGCGTGCGCGGCGACTGGATTGCCCGCCGGGGCGACACCGAGACCTACGAAGGCCGGGCCCGCGTGGCCCTGGACGACGGCCAGAAGGGCGACGCCGAGGATGCCCGCCTGCAGGCCCTGCGTGAAGAGGCGGCGGGCCTGCAGCGCCGCCCGATCCGGGCCAAGGCCGGCCGCAACGTGAGCCAGATGCATTACGCCCGCCGGGGCATCATCACGCCCGAGATGGAGTTTGTCGCCATCCGTGAGAACGGCCGCCGTGAATGGATGGCCCAGTACCTGGCCGACGAGGCGCGCGAAAAGCGCCTGCAGGGCAACCCCATGGGCGCGCTGATCCCGAAGATCATCACGCCGGAATTTGTGCGCGACGAGGTGGCCCGCGGCCGCGCCATCATCCCGGCCAACATCAACCACCCCGAGGTCGAGCCCATGGCCATCGGACGCAACTTCCTGGTCAAGATCAATGCCAACATCGGCAACTCGGCCGTCACCTCGAGCATCGAGGAAGAGGTTGAGAAACTCGTCTGGGCCATCCGCTGGGGCGCCGACAACGTGATGGACCTGTCCACCGGTCGCAACATCCACACCACGCGTGACTGGATCGTGCGCAACAGCCCGGTGCCCATCGGCACGGTGCCCATCTACCAGGCGCTGGAGAAGGTGGGCGGCGTGGCCGAAGACCTGACCTGGGAGATCTTCCGCGACACGCTGATCGAGCAGGCCGAGCAGGGTGTGGACTATTTCACCATCCACGCCGGCATCCGCCTGGCCCACATCCACCTGACGGCCAACCGCCGCACCGGCATCGTCTCGCGTGGGGGCTCGATCATGGCCAAGTGGTGCATCGCCCACCACAAGGAAAGCTTTCTGTACGAGCACTTCGAAGACATCTGCGACATCATGAAGGCCTACGACGTGAGCTTCTCGCTGGGCGACGGCCTGCGCCCGGGCTCGGGCTCGGACGCCAACGACGAAGCCCAGTTTGCCGAGCTGCACACCCTGGGCGAGCTGACCCAGGTGGCCTGGAAGCACGATGTGCAGACCATGATCGAAGGCCCCGGCCACGTGCCCATGCACATGATCCAGGCCAACATGACCGAGCAGCTCAAGCACTGCCACGAGGCCCCGTTCTACACCCTGGGCCCGTTGACCATCGACATCGCCCCGGGCTACGACCACATCGCCAGCGCCATCGGCGCGGCCATGATCGGCTGGATGGGCACGGCCATGCTGTGCTACGTCACGCCCAAGGAGCACCTGGGCCTGCCCGACCGTGAAGACGTCAAGCAGGGCATCATCGCCTACAAGATCGCGGCCCATGCAGCGGATGTGGCCAAGGGGCACCCGGGTTCACGAGCCCGCGACGATGCGCTGTCGCAGGCCCGCTTCGATTTCCGCTGGATGGACCAGTTCAACCTGAGCCTGGACCCCGACACGGCGCGCAACTTCCACGACGAGACCCTGCCCAAGGACTCGGCCAAGGTGGCCCACTTCTGTTCGATGTGCGGGCCCAAGTTCTGCTCGATGAAGATCACCCAGGAGGTGCGTGAATTCGCCGCCCAGGGCATGGCCGAGAAGTCCGACGAGTTCAAGCGCGGCGGGGGCGACCTGTACGTGCCGATCAAGCCGGTGGCCTGAGCGCGCAGGCCGCTGACCCCACGCCGGCCTGCCTGCCCGCAGGCCGGGTGAGGTGGCCCGTCGATGAACTCAGGTGCGCTGCAGGACGAGCCGGGTCAGGGGCATGGTGAGGGTTTCGGGCTCCACCGGATCGGGGTGGCCCTGCAGGTACACCATCAGGCGGCCACGCCGCAGCAGCACGTGGCTGACGGTCATGTCCCGGCCTTGCCATTCCACGCTGCTGCCCGGTTTGTACAGGGCCAGCCGGTAGGTCACCGGCGTCACGGGTGCCTCGGCGGTCGCCGCAACGCCCGTCACCGGGCTTGCCGGGGCCGCGCCGACAGCGGCGCAAGGAAGGGCTTCTTCGGCCGCGGGCAGCTCGAAAGCGTCGTCAAGGGTGGAGAACATGGGTGATCGGGGGCCGGTGCCGGCCGGCAGGAGAATCCCTGCCAGCGGTAGGTCGAGCGTAACCCACATGGGCCTGTCAAAACCGCCGAGCAGATGGCAAATGCCCCCCCAATTTGCGCCCCGGTTCAGGGCCTCAGTAGCTGCGCCCGCTTTTGTACATGGCGTGGGTCTTGCGTTGCAGGGTGCCGCCGGCCTCGGTCAGCCGACTCATGGCCTGGCCGGCATGGGCGTGGGTGATGGCCATGCCCAGAGCATCGGCGGCATCGGTGCCCGGCAAGCCGGGCAGGCGCAGCAGACGCCGCACCATCTCCTGCACTTGCGACTTCGCGGCCCGCCCATGACCGACCACCGCTTTTTTCATCTGCAAGGCGGTGTACTCCGCTACCGGCAGATCGCAGGACACCAGGGCCGTCACACAGGCGCCCCGGGCCTGGCCCAGCAGCAGGGTCGACTGGGGGTTGACGTTGACAAAGATGATCTCCACCGTGGCCACCTCGGGCTGGTAGCGGGCACTCACCTCACGGATGCCGTCGTACAGCACTTTCAGCCGCCCGGGCAGGTCGCCCAGGGCCAGGTGGGTGGTCTTGATGGTGCCGCTGGCCACGTAGCCCAGTTGTGAGCCCTGGACGTCGATCACGCCAAAGCCGGTGGTCTGCAGACCGGGGTCGATGCCAAGAATTCTCATGAGGCCGCCAGTGTAGAGGGTCTCACCCAGGCCTTGGCCGGCCGCGCTTTGCCAAGCGCTGACACAGGCTCGCGGAGGCGGTTCGACCACAGATTTACAATCGGAAACGAATTTCTGATGAGGCACCCTTCATGAACTTGAGAGCAGAGCGTGCGCGCTCTGACGCGCGCCAGGTCACGCCGCAGCAACGCCTGCTGCTGCGTCTGGCGGCCCGGCACCGCCTGCGCTCGGCGGTGCATGCGCGCGGGCGCTGCTTCTCATGCTCATTGGACCTGGCGCTGGACGCCCACAAGCGGGGCTTGGCCGTCACCCTGCTGCGCTGGCGGGTGGTGGGCGAGGACGATTTCGTGGACCACTGGGCCGTGCGTTTTGACGATGCACAGGCCCTGGACCTGAGCAGCGTGCAGTTCGACCCGGGCGGGCGGCTGCTGCAGCCGATCGGCTTGTACCCTGGGCAGTTCGTCGAGCGCCGTGAATACCCGGCCAGCCTGTTTCTGCCCACCTATGCCCGTGTGGCCCTGCATCGGCGGGGGCGCCTGCCCCTCAGCTTTCTCAGTGCGGTGTGCACGGCCATGTGGCGCCATGATCTTGGCGGTGCGTTGCGTCGTTTTGCGCTGCTGGACGCGGCCGGGGTGACTCTGCGTTACGCGGCGCGGCGTCTGGTGCTGGGCATCGAGCGTTGGCGCCGCGGCCTTGAACGCCGCGAGCGCCGGCTGCGCGGCGAACCGCCGACGGGTCAGACCATGTTGTGAGCGCCCCCTTCAGGGCAGGATCGAGTTGCCCATGCGGCCCTGGATCACGCTGCTGCGGCTGGCCAGGTAGGGCGAGTTGGGCAGTTGTTCAAAGTATTTGGGCCGCGGCAACATCACGGCCAGTCGGGCCGCCTCCGCAGCGTTCAATTTGGCTGCCGGCTTGCGGAAGTAGTGCTGGGCGGCGGCCTCGGCCCCAAACACCCCTTCACCCCATTCCACGCTGTTGAGGTAGATCTCCAGGATGCGCTGCTTGCTCAGAAAGGCCTCCAGCAGCAGCGTCAGCACCAGCTCCTGGGCCTTGCGCGGCAGGGTGCGCTCGCCCGAGAGCAGCAGGTTCTTGGCCAGTTGCTGGGTGATGGTGGAGCCGCCCACCACCTTGGGTGAGCGGGTCTTGCTGCCGTTGCCGGGGCGCAGGCCCTGCACGCGGGCCTCGGCCTGGGCGTTGCGTTTCCAGGCCTTCTGGATGGCCTCCCAGTCCACGCCATCGTGCTGGGTGAAGCCGTCGTCCTCCGAGGCAATCACCGCCCGCTTGAGGTGGTCCGAGATCTGGCCGTAGGGCACCCATTGCTGCTGCCAGCGCAGGTGCCCGGTCTCGCGCTGGATGCGCACCGCCTCGGAGCGCTGAAACGCGCTCGAGGCCGGGTCCAGCACGGCCAGCGTGGCCACCCGCAGCACAAAGAACAGCTCCAGTGCCAGCCAGGCCAGCAACAGACAGGCGCTCCAACGCAGCAGGGCTTTCATGGCCTGGCGGTCCGGCTCAGAGTTGCTGGCGCAGTTCGGCCAACACCTGGGCCGAGGGTGGGCGCACACCGCGCCACAGCGCAAAGGCCTCGGCCGCCTGTTCCACCAGCATGCCCAGGCCGTCGCGGCCCTGGGCCCCGTGGGCCTGTGCCCAGTCGAGAAAGCCCTGCGCGGCGGGCCCGTACATCATGTCCAGGGCCAGGCTGCCCGGGCGCAGCACGCTGGCCGGTACAGGCACCCCGGCGCCGCTCAGGCTGCTGGCGGTGGCATTGATCACCACGTCGAAGCTGCCCTGCAGGGCCTCCAGCGCCGGCGCATCCAGCGCCACGCCGTGGCTCTGCGCCAGCGCCTGGTGGCGGGCCACCAGGGCCGTGGCCTTGTCGTGGGTGCGGTTGACCACGGTCAGGCGGGCCGGGCCCGCCTCCAGCAAAGGCCCCAGCACCCCGGCCGCGGCACCACCGGCGCCGATCAGCAGCAGCGCCTTGCCCCGCAGCGGCACGCCGGCGTTGTTCTGCAGGTCGTTGACCAGGCCGATGCCGTCGCTGTTGTCGGCGTACAGGCCATCGGCGCGCAGGCTCAGCACATTGGCCGCACCGGCCAGCGCGGCCCGCGGGCTCCGCACCTTGGCCGCCTGGGCCGCCTCGAACTTGAAGGGCACGGTCACGTTGCAGCCTTTGCAGCCTTCGAGCTGCAGGCGGTGCAGGGTCTCGTGGAACTTGTCGAGCTCGACGAGCTGGCGCCCGTACTGCAGGCTCTGGCCGGTCAGCTCGGCAAAACGGGTGTGGATCCAGGGCGAGCGGCTGTGTTCAACCGGGTTGCCCAACACGCAATAGTGGTCTTGGCTCATGAAGAGGGCTGGCTGGGGCCTGGTGTGCAGGCCGGGTTTGTCTCGGTTTTGGCTTGGGGGCCTCGGAATTCAGGCGCGATTATCGGACGTTGGCTTCCAGGGTTTCATCGCGGGTGAAGCGAAAGCGCGACACCACCACGATCTGGTCGGCCTGGCGCCGCATGGCCGGGCTGAAGTTGCCAAAAGGCTCGGCCGAGCGGGCAATGGCCTCGGCACGCCGGTCCAGGGTGCGGTTGCCCGAGCTTTGCACGATCTCGGTGGACAGCAGGCGGCCGCTGGCGTTGATGGTCAGCGTCATGGTGAGTTCACCGTACAGCTTCTTGCCGTCTTTTTCGGGGAAGTTCTCGGTGCCCTTGTCTTCCACCTTGTGGCGCAGCTGGTCGTAGTAGGTGGCGTACACCTCTTCGCGGGTGGCCGGGCTGATGTAGCGCTTCTTGGGGCGCGCATTCTCTTCATTGATGCGCCGCTCGATCTCGGCCAGCAGCTTGAGCAACTGGCGGCGTTTTTCTTCCTGGGCCTGCTCCTGGGGCGTCAGGGTGCTGCGGTTCGGGTCCGGCCGGGGCAGGCTGGCAAGCTGCTGGTGCACGCTGGTCAGCATGCGGGCCTGCAGTTGCTCCAGCGCGGCCAGCTGGCGCTGGCTTTCCTCGAGGGTGTCGCCCACGCTGCTGAGCGCCGAGCTCGGCAAGGGCGAGGTGGCTCGGCCCCGGCTGGCCTCGCCCCCGCCGGCCAGGTTGGCCTGGGCGATGGCTGTGGGCCGCTCGGCCCGGGCATCCGACTTGGCGTTCACCAGAATCACCTCCAGCGGGGTGTCCTGGAACACCCGGTTGAAGGACTCGGGGTCGACGATGCGCAGCGTCAGCAGGCCGGCATGCACCAGCGCTGACACGGCCAGCGTGATCTGCAGGGTGCTGAGGTGGTGCAGGAAGGCGAGGGCGCGCACGGCTGGAGCGGGTCTGGATCAGGGCTTCAGGCGGGGCTCGCTTCACCCGCAGCGGGCTCTGCTTCGTTCACGTCCACCGCGATCGCGATCGGGCCGGCCACCGGCTCGTCGTCACCCTCGTCCTCGTCGGCACCGTCCAGCGGCAGCTCGGCGTCGAGGCGTTCCGCGATGGTGCCGCTGAGGTCGAGCGCGATCTCGTCGATCTCACCCAGCTTCACCCGCACCCGGGCGCCGCGCGGCAGGCCGCTCATGCCGTGGGCCGCCAGCACCAGGGGCAGGTCGTCGGCGCGCACCAGCACGCTGCCATTGGGGCCTTCCTTGAAGACTGCGGCGGTCAGCTCGGTGATGGCGTTCTGCTGCACGTACTTCAGCGTCCAGAAGCGCTCCATGCCGGCCTGGTAGCCGTTGTAGGCGCTGTAGGCCGCATCGAAGCCGCTGATGATCGAGAACAGTTCGGCATCCTTGGGCTTGAAGGGGGCCGCCAGGGCTGCCGTCTTGCCGTGGCGGGCACAGGCAATGATCTGCCACTGGTTGACCAGGTCGGTGTAGCGGCGCAGGGGCGAGGTGCTCCAGGCATAGGCCTTGACCCCGATGCCCGCGTGCGGCTGGGCCTTGGTGCCCATGCGCACCTTCACGCCCGGCGCCAGGCTGGCCTGGCTGCGGTAGATGCCGGGCACGCCGCATTCGGCCAGCCACAGGCCCCAGTGGCTGTTGGCCAGGATCATGGCCTCGGCCACGATCAGGTCGAGCGGGGCGCCACGCTGGCGCACGCTGATCTGCACAGTCTCCTGCCCGGTGGGTTCGGCGCCGTCGTTGCCGACCAGGCGGAAGTTGTAGTCGGGCCGGTTGAAGGTTTCGGGCTTGCCGCGCACCACCTCACGGCGGGCCTTCAGGGTTTTGGCCAGGCGCCACAGAAAGGCCATGGTGGCATGCGTCATGCCGCCGGGCAACTCGGTCTGGCCCGGGTTGTCGCTCTCCATCCAGGCTTCGGTGACCACCTTGTCGAGCTGGTCGTGGCGCAGGTTGGCCGCGATCGGCACGCGTTCGAGCTTGGTTTCGCTGGCCTGGATCTCCAGGCTGGCCTCGTCAAAACTCACGTACAGCGACACGGCCGGGCAAGCGCGGCCTTCGGCCAGGGTGTAGCGCTGCACCACCTCGTCGGGCAGCATGGTGATCTTGTAGCCCGGCATGTACACGGTGGACAGGCGGTTGCGGGCCACCTGGTCGATCGGGGTGCCGGTGTGCAGCGCCAGGCCGGGCGCCGCGATGTGCACGCCCAGGGTCACCGTGCCGCTGCCCAGGCCCTGAACCGACAGCGCATCGTCGATTTCGGTGGTCTGCGAGTCGTCGATCGAGTAGGCCTGCACATTCGCCAGCGGCAGCTCGTCGGTGATGTCGGGGGCCTGCAGGGGCGGAAAACCCGTGCCCTTGGGGAAGTTGTCGAACAGAAAGCGCTTCCAGTGGAACTGGTAGGCCGAATCGATGGCGCCGGCCTGGCGCAGCAGGTCCAGCGGGGCCGTCTGGGTGGCGCGCGAGGCCTCGACCACCGCCTTGTATTCAGGCGCGTTCTTGTCGGGGCGGAACAGGATCTTGTAGAGCTGATCACGGATCGGCTGCGGGCATTCGCCCCGGCCCAGCTCGGCGGCCCAGTCGGCGATCTGCTGCAGCAGCAGCTTTTTCTTTTCGATGGCGGCCAGCGCCTGCTGCACGATCTCGGCCGGGGCCTTTTTGTAGCGGCCCTTGCCGGCGCGGCGGAAGTAGTGCGGGGCCTCGTGCAGGCGGAACAGGGCCGCGGTCTGCTGCACCAGGGTGGCTTGTTCGCTGAAATAGTCGCGGGCCAGCTCGGCAAAGCCGAAGTCTTCTTCGGGCGCGAACTCCCAGGCCAGCTCCAGCTCGATGCCTTCGGCCGCGGCCTGGGCCTGGGCGATCAGCTCGGACGGGGCGGGCTTTTCAAATTTGAGCAGCAGGTTGGCGGCCTTGACCTTGACCCGCTTACCCGATTCCAGTTCCACCTGCAGGGAGCTATCGGCTTCCGACAGAATGCGTCCGGCCTGAAATTTGCCGGCTTCATCAAACAGTGCGTACATGCGGCGATTGTCCCCTAGACCAGATCCAGAAAACCCAGGACCTCATCGAGGTGGGCCGGAAAATCACTGAGCGCATGGTCGCCGCCCTCCAGCACCTGCAGGCGCGCATGGGCGTAGCGGGCGCTCATCTCGCGCCAGTCCAGCACCTCGTCGCCCTTGGCGATCAGGGCCAGTTCGGGGCCCGGGGCACAGCGGCCTTCCGTGGCCATGGCCCGCAATTCGTCGACAAAACGGGGCTCGAAATAGAAGCGCTGCTCGGGCTGGTGCCAGAAGGTCTGCTCGCCGATGTAGCGGGCCAGGTCACGCGCCGGGTCCACCGCCGGGTTGATCAGCACCGAGCGGCAGCCCGTCTGGCGCGCCACCCAGGAGGCGTAAAACCCGCCCAGCGACGAGCCCACCACCGCCATGCGGGCGTGGGGCCAGTCGCGCAGGCCTTCGCTCAGCAGCTCGGCGGCGGCGCGTGGCGAGGGCGGCAACTGGGGGCACCACCAGTGCGCCTGGGGGTGCCGTTCGGCCACCGCCGCGGCCATCTGCCGGGCCTTGGCCGATTGCGGGGAGGATCGGAAACCGTGCAGATACAGCAGATGGGTGGTGTGGGGCATGGTTGGGTCTGGCGCTGGGGCCGTCGGGCGGGCAGGTTGAAGTCTGAAGTTGGGGTTGCAGTTGAGGCCGGGGCCGGTCAACTGGCCCTAAACTGGCTGGCGTGGCCGGCGCTTGCCTGCCCGGCCCTGAAACGCCCCGATTCTTCTATTTTGCGACATGAGTGAGCCCCAGTCCGCTGCCCGCCCACCTGAGGCGGGGATCCTGCTGCCCCACGAGGCGGTGGCTGCCGCGCTGGCCTGGCCTCAGGCCCGCTGGGAGCAGGGCCTGGCCGAGACCCCCGAAGAGGGCGTGTTTGCCGCCGGGGTGCTGCTGGCCGAAATGCTCACCGGCACGGCCTCTGAGCAGCGCACAGCGGCACGTTCGCACGACGCACTGGAGCGGCGCTTCCAGGACCTGCCCGAGGACTGGGGGCGCAACCTGGACCCACCGTTGCAGGCCCAGATCACCCGGGCCCTGAACCCCGAGCCCGAGCTGCGCTTTGCCGAGGTCAGCGAGTTTCAGGCCGCCTTGTCGGCCTGGGCCGGCACGGCAGCGGCGCGAACCCTCGAAGCCCTGCTGGCGCGCATGCGCCGCCAGGGCGACTTTCCGGCCCTGGCCGATTCCATGGGGCGCATCCTGCAGGTGGCCGGCTCCGACGACCACAGCCTGGAAGACCTGGCGCGCGAGATCCTGCGCGACGTGGCCCTGACGCAGCAGCTGTTGCGGGTGGTCAACAGCGCGCAGTACGCCCAGGTCAGTGGCATGGTGACCACGGTGTCGCGCGCCGTGGGCCTGGTGGGCTTCAATGGCGTGCGCAACCTGGCCCTGAGCCTGAAACTGCTGGAGCGCATGCCCGATCAGGCGCATGCGGGGCAACTCAAGACCCAGTTTCTGCGTGCGCTGATGGCGGGCTCGCTGGCCAGCGAGCTGTGCGCCTCGCCGCACCTGCGCGAAGACGCCTTTTTGGCCGCACTGTTCCAGAACCTGGGCCGCATGCTGCTGGGCTATTACTTTCCGGCCGAGGCGGTGCAAATGGAGCGGGCCGTGGCCGAGGGGCGCTTTTCGGGCGGCGAGGTCACGGCGGCCCTTCATTACCTGGGCCTGAGCCTGGAGGACTTCGGCTGCGGCGTGGCCCGCAGCTGGGGCCTGCCCGCTGATCTGCTGTATTGCATGCGCCGACCCTTCGGGCGCCCACCGGCCCGCCGCCCGCAGGCCGGGCGCGAGTACCTGCGCTGGTTGGCCGTGGCCGCCAACGACCTCACCGCCGCCCTGACCGGCCCCGACACCATCGAGCCGGCGCAGCGCCTCAAGACCGTCACCGACCGCTATGCCCGGGTGCTGGGCCTGGCGGCCGAAGATTTCCAGGACGGCGTGATCCAGGCCCAGGCCCGTCTCAAGGGCATGGCCGATGCCCTGGGCTTTCCGGCCAGCCAGACGCGCAGCCTTACCCAAGCTGTACCGCAACCCGCACCCCAAGCTGTACCTCCGGCGGTAGCCCCCTCTTTGGCAACCCCGGCGGCCCCCGTGTCCGTGGCTGCACCGGCGCCTGCGCAGGCGGCCGCGCCAGCGCCCGTGGTCTCGGCGCCCAAGGCGGCCGCGGTGGCGGTACCTGGGGTGCGGCCACCCGCTGCCGAGCCAGCCCCGGCCGTCACCCATTCGCGGCCCGCACCCTTGGGGCCAGCCGCCGGGCCCTCGTCCACCCAGGCCCGCACGAGCCGCTTGGGCCGCCAGCATGAGGCCCTGCGCGCGCTAGAGCGCAGCCTGCAGTCCTGGCTGGACGAACCCGATGCGGCCCGCCAGGTGCCGTTGGCCGAGGGCTTGCGCAAGCTGGTCACCGGCCTGCATGGCGCGCTGGAGACCGATCGGGTGGTGTTCTGCCTGCGCGACCCCCAGGCCGCTGCCGTGTCGGCCCGCCTGGCCGTGGGCACGGGGGCGGCGCCGCTGCAAGCGGTTTTCCGCGTCGAGTTGGGGCCGGGGCAGGGCGGGGCGCTGGGCCAGGCCTGCCGCAGCGGCGAACTCGCGGTGGTGCCCGATGTGGCGTCTGACCCGTTGCTGCGCCGGCAATTGCCGGCCTGGTTGTGCGATCCCGCACCGCCCGCCGCCTATTGGCTGCTGCCCCTGCTGCACCGTGACCAGGTGTTCGCCCTGTTGTATGCCGACGCGGCCGAGCCCGGCACCTTGTTGATGGACCCGGGCTCGCGCGAGCTGCTGCGCCGGCTGGGCGGGCAACTGGTACAGCTGTTCCGCCTGCGCCAGGCCCGGCCCGACAAGGCGGCTTGAGCGACTCTTCTGCTGCGGTCTGCTGGGGTCTGCCGGTGCGCGCAGAAGCCGTGCCGGCCGGTCTGACTTGCCGCTGGGCCGATAATCGCGCCATGTCCGCCGTCTTTGAAAAGCCGTCCCTGCGCCAGCGTCTGATGCCCTTGTTCCAGGGCTTTGACGGGCCCTTGGCGTTTGCCGTCTTCCTGCTGGTGTGCGCTGGCCTGCTCACCATGTACTCCTCCGGCTATGACCATGGCACACGCTTTGTCGACCATGGGCGCAACATGATCCTGGCGGGCATGATCATGTTCGTGGTGGCCCAGGTGCCGCCCCAGCGTTTGATGACCTTCGCCGTGCCCCTGTATGTGTTGGGGGTGTCGCTGCTGGTGGCCGTGGCCTTGTTCGGCCTGACCAAGAAGGGCGCGCGGCGCTGGATCAACCTGGGGGTGGTCATCCAGCCCAGCGAAATCCTCAAGATCGCCATGCCGCTGATGCTGGCCTGGTGGTTCCAGCGCCGCGAGGGGCAGTTGCGCCCCCTTGATTTTCTGGTGGCCGGGCTGCTGCTGGTGCTGCCGGTGGGCCTGATCATGAAGCAGCCCGACCTGGGCACCTCGCTGCTGGTGCTGGCGGCGGGCCTGTCGGTGATCTTCTTTGCCGGCCTCAGCTGGCGCCTGATCCTGCCGCCGGTGCTGCTGGGGGTGATCGGCGTGGCCCTGGTCGTGTGGTTCGAGCCCCGGCTGTGCGCCGATGGGGTGCGCTGGCCGGTGCTGCACGACTACCAGCAGCAGCGCATCTGCACCTTGCTCGACCCCTCGCGCGACCCGCTGGGCAAGGGCTTTCACATCATCCAGGGCATGATCGCCATCGGCTCGGGCGGCGTGTTCGGCAAAGGCTTCATGGCCGGCACCCAGACCCACCTGGAGTTCATCCCCGAGCGCACCACCGACTTCATTTTTGCCGCCTTCTCGGAGGAGTTCGGCCTGATCGGCAACCTGTGCCTGATCGTGTCGTTTCTGTTCCTGGTCGGGCGTGGCCTGATGATCGCGCTGGAGGCGCCCACCCTGTTCTCGCGCCTGCTGGCCGGGGCCGTGTGCTGCATCTTCTTCACCTACGCCTTTGTGAACATGGGCATGGTGAGCGGCATCCTGCCCGTGGTGGGGGTGCCGCTGCCCTTCATCAGCTATGGGGGCACGGCCATGGTCACGCTGGGCATGGGGCTGGGGATTCTGATGTCGGTGGCCCGGGCCAAGCGGCTGGTGCCCACTTGAATCCGGGGGCTCTGGCCCCCCACTCGGATGGGGCGCCGGGCGCGCCCTAAAATGGCCGCATGATTTCACGCGAACCCACTCTCGAGCGCCTGGCCATTGCCCGGCAATTGCTGCTTGAACCCTTTGGTCTGGACGAGACCCACCTGACGAAGGCGCTCAACGAGATCCGGGCGCACCGGGTGGATGACGCGGATCTTTACTTCCAATACACCCGGGCCGAGGGCTGGAGCCTGGAAGAGGGCATCGTCAAGACGGGTTCCTTCAGCATCGACCAGGGCGTGGGCGTGCGGGCCGTGAGCGGCGAGAAAACCGCCTTTGCCTATTCCGACGACATTTCGCTGGCCTCGCTGCTGGATGCGGCGCACACGGTGCGCACCATCTCGGGCCAGGGCGGCAACGCCCGCGTGCGGGCCGTGACGCGCAAGGTGGCGCCCAGCCGCTCGCTGTACCCCGGGCTGGACCCGATCGCCACGCTGGACAGCACCGCCAAGGTGCGCCTGCTGGAAAAGGTCGAGCAGCGTGCCCGTGCCCGCGATCCGCGCGTGGTGCAGGTGATGGCCGGCCTGGCCGGTGAGTACGACGTGGTGCTGATCGCCCGTGCCGACGGCACCCTGGCGGCCGATGTGCGCCCGCTGGTGCGCCTGTCGGTCACCGTGATCGCCGAACACAACGGCCGCCGCGAGGTGGGCTCGGGTGGCGGCGGTGGCCGCTTCGGCATGGCGTATTTCGACGACGCCGTGATCGACACCTATGTGAACGACGCAGTGAATGCCGCCCTCACCAACCTTGAAGCGCGTCCGGCCCCGGCCGGCGAACTGACCGTGGTGCTGGGCCCGGGCTGGCCCGGCGTGCTGCTGCACGAAGCCATCGGCCACGGCCTGGAGGGCGACTTCAACCGCAAGGGTTCGAGCGCCTTCACCGGCCGCATCGGCCAGCGCGTGGCCGCCAAGGGCGTCACGGTGCTGGACGACGGCACCATTGCCGACCGCCGCGGCTCGCTCAACGTGGACGACGAGGGCCACGCCACCCAGCGCAATGTGCTGATCGAGGACGGCATCTTGAAGGGCTACATCCAGGACTCGATGAACGCCCGCCTGATGGGCGTGAAGCCCACGGGCAACGGCCGCCGCGAAAGCTACGCCCACGTGCCCATGCCGCGCATGACCAACACCTACATGCTGGGCGGCGACAAGAGCCCCGAGGAAATCGTGGCCAGCATCAAGAAAGGCCTGTACGCCACCAACTTCGGCGGCGGCCAGGTGGACATCACCTCGGGCAAGTTCGTGTTCTCGGCCAGCGAAGCCTACTGGGTGGAAAACGGCAAGATCCAATACCCCGTCAAGGGCGCCACCCTGGTCGGCAGCGGCCCAGAGGCCCTGAAGCGCGTCACCATGATCGGCAACGACATGCGCCTGGACAGCGGCGTGGGCACCTGTGGCAAAGAGGGCCAGAGCGTGCCTGTGGGCGTGGGCCAGCCCACCCTGCGCATCGACGGCATGACGGTGGGCGGCACCGCCTGAGCGGGCGTTTCTGAACCGGGCCGGGGCCCAAGCCCGGCCCAGGAAGCCCCTCAGGGCAGGGCAAAGGCCATCACGTAGTCCCCCAGGCGCTTGGAATAGGCGGCTCCGCCGGCCGTCACCACGATGTACTGCTTGCCGGTCTTGGGCGACACATAGCTCATGGGCGTGGCGCTGCTGCCCACGGGCAGCGGGTGCTTCCAGACCTCGGCCCCCGTCTGGGCGTCGTAGGCGCGCAGGTAGAAATCCTGGCTGCCCGAGAAGAACACCAGCCCCCCCCGCCGTGCTCAGCGTGCCCGCATAGCTGGGCATGCCGATCGGCATGGGCAGGCCCAACCGCAACCCCAGGGGGCCCGTTTCCTGGGCGGTACCGACGGGCACCTGCCAGGCCATGCGGCGGGTCTTCAAGTCGATGGCCGTCAGGGTGCCGAAGGGCGGTTGCACGCACGGCACCCCCAGCTTGGACAACCAGATCGTGGTGTAGATGCCGTAGGGCGTGCCCAGTTGGGCCGAGGGCCCATGGCCGTCGCTCACCGGTGGGTGGGTTTTTGAGAACTCGGCATAGTCGGCGCGCGGCACCAGCTGGAACACGCTGGGCACCCGGATGTCATTGAGGAACACCCGCTGGTTGTGCGGGTCCACCGACACGCTGCCCCAGTTCATGCCGCCCACATTGCCCGGCTGCTGGATCGCGCGCTGCAGGCCGGGTGGCGTGAAGTCGCCGTCATAGCGCATCTGGCGGTACTCGATCCGGCACAGCAACTGGTCGAACATCGTCATGCCCCACATCCGGCTTTCGCTGAGGTGTTCGGCCCCGATGGTGGGCATGCCCACCGAGTAGGGTTGCGTGGCCGACAGCGCCTCTTCGGGCACGGCGCCGTTCTGCGGCACGGGTTTTTCGGCCACCTCGGCCAGGGGCTGGCCGGTGGCGCGATTCAGCAAAAACACCTGCCCCCGCTTGGTGGTCTGCAGCACCGCGGGCACGCGGCCGCCCTGGCCGTCGGGCAGATCGATCAGGGCCGGCTGCGAGGGCAGGTCGTAGTCCCAGATGTCGTGGTGCACGGTTTGAAAGTTCCAGCGCGGCCGCCCGGTGCGGATGTCCAGGGCCACCAGCGACGAGTTGTACTCGTCCGAGTGGGGCGGGCGGTCGCGCCCGAAGTAGTCGGGCGTGGCATTGCCCAGGGGCGCATAGACCAGGCCCAACTCGTCGTCGTAGGCCGCGGTGCTCCACATGTTGGGCGTGCCCGGGGTGTAGGTCTGGCCCTCGGGGGGCTCGCGGGTGGTGGCCGGGTGGCCCAGGTCCCAGGCCCACACCAGCTCCCCGGTGCGGGCGCTGAAGGCGCGGATCACGCCCGAGGGCTCGCCGCGCATCTGGTTGTCCACCACCCAGCCGCCCACCACGATCAGGTCGCGTGCCACCAGCGGGGCCGAGGTCTGGAAGTAGAAGCCCGGCCGCACCGGGCCCATGCCTTGCGCCAGCGACACGGTGCCGTGTTGCCCGAAGCCTTCGCAAGGCTGGCCGCTGTGGGCGTCCAGCGCGATCAGGCGGGCGTCCATGGTGGTCTGCACGATGCGCTCACGGCAGCCGCTGGCGGTGCCTTCAGGGCTGGGCTCAGTGTCGTGCCAGTAGCCCAGGCCGCGACAGCGTTGCCAGAAAGGGGCGCTGGCCTGGGGGTCGAACACCCAGCGCTGCTGGCCGGTGTCGGCGTCCAGCGCGATCACCCGGTCGCGGCGGGTGCAGCTGTAGAGCAGCCCGCCGATCTGCAGCGGGGTGTTCTGGTCCACCCCGGGCTGGGTGTCGCCGCTGCGGTAGGTCCAGGCGGCTTGCAGGCGGTGCACGGTGTCACGGTTGATCTGGTCGAAGGGGGCATCGCGACGCCCCTCGGGTGTGCGACCGTAGGCGTGCCAATCAGCCGGCCGGTTGTCGCCGTGCGGTGCCTCGTAGGCCAGGGTCGCATCGGGCTGCACCACGCCATGCGGTACAAAGGCCAGCGCCAGCCCCAGCACAAAAGCCAGCCCGAAAATCAGGCCGGCCCGCACCGTTCCTCGGCCACCGGACCCGTCGGCCGGGCGGGGCGACAGCAGCAGCGACACGGTGGCCAGGGCCAGCGGTGCCATCAGCCGCGGGAACAGGGCCCAGAAGTCGAAGCCGCTCTCCCACAGCGCCCAGGGCACGCTCAGCAGTGCCAGGGCCGCCACCCACCAGGCCCCGCTGGCCCGCTGGCGCGCCATCAGGCCGGCCGCGCCCACCAGCACGAGGCCGGCTGCCAGGTAATAGGGTGAGCCGCCCAGCCAGAGCAGATACCCGCCCCCCACGCTCAAACCCAGCCCCATCAAGGCCATGAGCCAGGCCCAGGTGCGTGCGATCAGCCTCATGTTGTGCTCCTTCAGCAAGGTGAAACCCCATTTTTTGGAGCACATCCGGCCAAGGGGAGGGCATTGTGCGGCTGCCCGGCCAGGCGGTCGGGATGGGCTGCGCAAGGGCGGGCAAGGCCCCAGGCCTGCTCTGCCCGGGGCTTTCGTGCGGGGGGGACGAACGGTTTCCTCTACCGCTGACCCCCCTGGCTACATAAAAAAGCAATTTTTTTTGCGCTGTTGCCAATACCGGTTCCAAGGGCGTTTTTGCGTGTTTTTGAGGCAAAAAATCATTTCAAGCGCGCCAATTGCGCGCAATGCGCACGCCGGAGCGCATGGCGCGCAAAAAAACCGATGTGGTGTGTGAGCGACAGACGGCAACTTCGCCCGCCGCTGTGCTAAATTGCCTGCCATGCAAGTTCGCGCAGCCTTTTATTTTTACTTTTGGTTCTCTGTCCCCGGCGGACGAGAGGCGAGCGCGTAAGCACCCGAACACCCTCCCAGGAACCGCCGAAGCTGAAAAGCCCGGCGGTTTTTTTCTGCCCGACCGAAAACTGATTCCAACCTGTTTCAAATCCAAAGGAGCCCCACCATGAACAAGCCCAGCACCAAGGCCGATGCCTGGTACGCGAATGTCGACAAGACCAGCCAGACCGACGACAAACGCATCAAGGACATCACCGTGCTTCCGCCTCCCGAACATCTGATCCGCTTCTTCCCCATCCACGGCACGCAGGTCGAGTCGCTGATCACCGAAACCCGCCACAACATCCACAACATCATGGCCGGCAAGGACGACCGCCTGCTGGTGGTGATCGGCCCCTGCTCCATCCACGACCCGGCCGCCGCGGTGGAATACGCCCGCCGCCTCAAGGTGGAGCGTGAAAAATACGCCGACACGCTCGAGATCGTGATGCGCGTCTACTTCGAGAAGCCCCGCACCACCGTCGGCTGGAAGGGCCTGATCAACGACCCCTACCTCGATGAGAGCTACCGCATCGACGAAGGCCTGCGCATCGCCCGCCAGCTGCTGATCGAGATCAACCGCCTGGGCCTGCCGGCCGGCAGCGAGTTCCTCGACGTGATCTCGCCCCAGTACATCGGCGACCTGATCAGCTGGGGCGCCATCGGGGCCCGCACCACCGAAAGCCAGGTGCACCGCGAGCTGGCCTCGGGCATCTCGGCCCCGATCGGCTTCAAGAACGGCACCGACGGCAATATCCGCATCGCCACCGACGCCATCCAGGCGGCGGCCCGTGGCCACCACTTCCTGTCGGTGCACAAGAACGGCCAGGTCGCCATCGTGCAGACCCAGGGCAACAAGGACTGCCACGTGATCCTGCGCGGCGGCAAGACCCCCAACTACGACGCCGACAGCGTGGCCGCTGCCTGCAAGGAGCTGGAAGCCTCCAAGCTGCCCGCCACCCTGATGGTGGACTGCAGCCACGCCAACAGCAGCAAGCAGCACCAGCGTCAGATCGACGTGGCGCGCGACATCGCCACCCAGATCGAAGGCGGCTCGCACCAGGTGTTCGGCCTGATGGTGGAAAGCCACCTGCATGCCGGCGCCCAGAAGTTCACCCCGGGCAAGGACCAGGTCGCTGACCTGGAATACGGCAAGAGCATCACCGACGCCTGCCTGGGCTGGGACGACTCGGCCGACGTGCTGGCCGTGTTGTCTGAGGCCGTCAAGGCCCGCCGCGCCCGCAAGGCCTGAGCCCTGCCGCGATCCTGACAAAGCACCTCTGGGTGCTTGTCACCCCAAGAGCGCCCCGGTGGCGCTCTTTCTGCGTCTGCGGCCCGTGGCATTGCTTTGTATAGTGGGCAGGCACCCCAAGGAGCCCCGCATGAACCAGCCCACCGCACCCCGCACGCCTTTGGCGCCGGTCTGCCTGATTGGCGCCCCCACCGATGTGGGGGCCAGCCGTCGGGGCGCCTCGATGGGCCCCGAGGCCTTGCGGGTGGCGGGCCTGGCGGCGGCGCTGCAAGGCCTGGGCCGGACGGTGCTGGATGCCGGTGACCTGTGCGGGCCGGCCAACCCGCAAGGCCCGGTGCAGGCGGGCTACCGGCATCTGGACGAGGTGATCGCCTGGAACCGCAGCGTGCACGAAGCCACCCTGGCCAGCCTGCGCGCCGGGCAGCTGCCGGTGCTGCTGGGCGGCGACCACAGCGTGGCCATCGGCTCGATCAGCGCCGTGGCCCGGCACTGCCGCGAGCAGGGCCAGCGCTTGCGCGTGCTGTGGCTGGACGCCCATGCCGACGTCAACGTGGGCGAAACCACGCCCAGCGGCAATCTGCATGGCATGCCCGTGTCCTGCCTGTGCGGCCTGGGCCCCGAGGCCTTGACCACCCTGGGCGGCCCGCCGCCCGCCCTGCAGCCCGCCGAACTGCGCCAGATCGGCCTGCGCAGCGTGGACCCGGCCGAAAAGCTCGAATTGCGCCAGCTGGGCATCGAGGCCTACGACATGCGCTTCATCGATGAACACGGCATGGCCGAGACCCTGCGCCGGGCCCTGGCCGGGCTGGACGAACACACCCACCTGCACGTGAGCCTGGACGCCGACTTTCTGGACCCCGACATCGCCCCGGGCGTGGGCACCGCCGTGCCCGGCGGCCCGGGCTACCGCGAGGCCCAGCTGTGCATGGAGATGGTGGCCGACACCGGCCGGCTGGGCTCGCTCGATGTGGTCGAGCTCAACCCCGCCTGCGATGTGCGCAACCAGACCGCCGAGTGCCTGGTGGCCATGATCGAGAGCCTGCTGGGCAAGTCGGTGCTGCTGCGCTGAGCGGAGCGCTCAGTCCGCGGCTTGGGGCGAGGGTGCCGCTGCCGCCCGCTCTTCCAGATAGGCCAGCAGGCGCTGCGCGGCCGGTGTCAGCGCCTGCTGGCGCCGAAAACAGATCGAAAAGGTGCGGTGTGCCCAGTCATCCAGCAGGGCCACGGTCTGGATGCGCCCGGCCGCGGTGTGCAGGCGGCTGATCTCCAGCGGCACCACGCTCACCCCCAGGCCGGCGCCGACCACCCGGAAGGCCGCGTCGAAGTTGGACACCACCGCCCGGTAGCTCAGGGGCTTGCCTGCCTTGAGCGCGCAGCGGTGCAGCAGGGTGTAGACCGCGGTGGACGGCGGCAGACCCACGTGCTCGAAATCCAGCGTGTCTTCAAAGTGCAGGGCTGGCTGCCCGGCCAGCGGGTGGCCCAGGGGCACGGCCAGCACCAGCTCGTCGTGGCGGTAGGGCCGGCTTTCCAGCCCGCCCAGGTCGATCTGGCTCCAGCACACACCGAGCGACACCACGCCGTCGCGCACCAGGCCCACGATGTCTTTGGACACCCGCTCTTCGATGTCGACCTGGATGTTCTGGTGCCGGGGCTCGCGCATGAAGGCGGCCAGATCGTCCAGCAGCGATTCTGCAATTGCCGAGGCGCTGGCCACCACCCGCACATGGCCCTGGATGCCCCCTTTGAAGCCGGCCATGTCGGCCTCGATCTTCTCCATCGTGAACAGCACCGTGCGCGCGTGCTCCAGCAGCACCTGCCCGGCCGGTGTGGGCTCGGTGCCGCGCCGCCCGCGCACCAGCACCTGCAGGCCCAGGGCGTCTTCGAGCTGGGTGATGCGTTTGCTGATGGCCGAGGGCTCGATCAGCTCCTGGGCTGCCGCGTCCTTGATGTTGCCCAGGTCGCACACGGCCACCAGCAGGCGCAGGGTTTTGAGGTCCAGGTCTCTCATGATGTTTCCATTTTGGAATCCAAATGGTTCCGACGTTTCATTTGATGTTTTATTTGGAATTTTAGAAACTCTGAGCACTTTGAAGACACGTCCTTGAGACGCGGAGACAGCCCCATGCCCCCCCTCACCACCCTTCCCCCCCGCGCGGTGATCCGCGAGGTCGGCCTGCGCGACGGCCTGCAAAGCATCCAGACCATCCTGCCCACGGCGCAGAAGATCGCCTGGATCGACCAGGCCCACGCCGCCGGCCTGCGCGAGATCGAGGTGGGCTCGTTTGTGCCGGCCCGCCTGCTGCCCCAACTGGCCGATACTGCCGAACTGCTGGCCCATGCCAAGACCCTGCCCGGGCTGTGCGCCTCGGTGCTGGTGCCCAACCTCCGGGGCGCCGAAGCCGCCCTGGCGGGCGACGCCGACCTGATGCTGCTGCCCCTGTCGGCCAGCCATGCGCACAGCCTGGCCAACCTGCGCAAGACCCCCGACGAGGTGGTGGCCGAGCTGGGCCGCATCCGCGCCGCCCGCGATGCCTCGGGCCGCAAGACCCTGATCGAAGGTGGTGTGGGCACGGCCTTTGGCTGCACCCTGCAAGGCGAGGTGAAGCCCGCCGAGGTGCTGCGCCTGATGCAGGCCCTGCTGGATGCCGGTGCCGACCGCGTGAGCCTGGCCGACACCGTGGGCTATGCCGACCCGGCCTCGGTCAGCCGCCTGTTCGAACAGGCCTTGCGCCTGGCCGGTGAGCGCTTCTGGTGCGGCCACTTCCACGACACCCGCGGGCTGGCGCTGGCCAATGTGTACGCCTCATTGCAGCTGGGCGTGAACCGCTTCGATGCCTCGCTGGCCGGCATCGGCGGCTGCCCGCACGCGCCCGGCGCCAGCGGCAATGCCGCCAGCGAAGACCTGGCCTTTTTGCTGGAGGCCGGCGGCGTGGCCACCGGCATCGACCTGCCCCAACTGCTGGCGCTGCGGGGCCAGGTCACGGGCTGGCTGGCCGGCGAGGCGACACATGGCAGCCTGCACCGGGCCGGCCTGCCCAAGACCTTTCACCCTGCGGGCGCCTTGCCCCGTTGAGCCCCCCAACCCCTCCACAGAAACACCCCTGGCATGAACACAGAACAAAGCACCGGCCTGCCCCTGGAAGGCATCCGCGTCATCGAATTCACCCACATGGTCATGGGGCCCACCTGCGGCATGATCCTGGCCGACCTGGGCGCCGAGGTCATCAAGATCGAGCCCCCGGGCGGCGACAAGACACGCCAGCTGCCTGGCCTGGGCATCGGCTTTTTCCGCAGCTTCAACCGCAACAAGAAAAGCGTGGTGCTCGACATCCAGACGCCCGAAGGCCTGGCCACCGCCAAAGAGTTGATCGGCCAGAGCGATGTGCTGCTGGAGAACTTCCGCCCCGGCCTGATGGACAAGCTGGGCCTGGGCGCCGAGGCGCTGAAGGCCCAGTTTCCGCGCCTGATCTATGTGTCGCACAAGGGCTTTCTGCCCGGCCCCTATGAAGACCGGCTGGCGCTGGACGAGGTGGTGCAGAACATGGCCGGCCTGACCTACATGACCGGCCCCCAGGGTCGCCCGCTGCGCGCCGGCACCTCGGTCAACGACATCATGGGCGGCATGTTCGGGGCCATCGGCGTGCTGGCTGCGCTGCGCGAACGCGATCGCACCGGCCAGGGCCAGGAGATCCAGAGCGCCTTGTTCGAGAACTGCTGCCTGCTGGCCTCGCAGCACATGCAGCAGTTCCAGATGACGGGCGAGGTGCCGCCACCGTTCCCCTCGCGCGTGTCGGCCTGGAGCGTGTACGACACCTTTGAGGTGGCCCATGGCGAGCAACTGTTCATTGGCGCCGTCAGCGACAAGCAGTTCACCACGCTGTGCGAGGTGCTGAACCGCCCTGACCTGGCCAGCGACCCGGCCCTGGCCACCAATGCCCAGCGGGTGGCGGTGCGCCCCGACTTGCTGGCGCGCCTGGCCGAGAGCACCATCGGCTTCGAGATCGAAGAGTTGTGCGCCCGCCTCAAGGCCGCCGGCCTGCCCTATGCCAAGGTGGTGCGCCCCGATCAACTGGTGCAAGACGAACACCTGCTGGCCAGTGGCGGCCTGGTGCCCATGCAGACCGACGACGGCGACAGCACCCAGGTGGTGCTGTTGCCCTTGTTGATGGGCGGGCGCCGCCCGGGGGTGCGCCGGCCCTTGCCCCGCGTGGGCGAGCACACCGAGGAGGTGCTGGCCACCCTGAAACGCTGAACCCTGGCCTGCTTTTTCACAAAACCAAGACAGAGACAAACCAGAGACAAAAAAGAGACAAACGCCATGAACTTCAATCACAAACGCCGTGCGGCCCTGGCCCTGGGGGCCGCCCTGATGCTGGCTGCGCCCGCCTGGGCCGACACGCCCCCCATGCGGGTGATCCTGCCTGTGGGCCCGGGCTCGGGGGTGGACACCATCGTGCGGGCTGCCCAGGTGGCCCTGGCCAAGGCCTTGAACCAGCCCGTGGTGATCGAGAACCTGCCCGGCGCCGGCGGCATCACCGGCACCTCGGCCCTGGTCAAGGCCGCGCCCGATGGCAACACCATCGCCGTGATCTCAAACAACCACGCGGTCAACCCCAGCGTGTTCAAGAAGCTGCCCTACGACAGCCTGAACGACATCACCCCGATCAGCGTGGTGGGCGGCTCGCCCTTTTTGCTGGTGGTCAACCCCAAGCTGGTGAGTGCGCGCAACGCCAAAGAGCTGCAGGCCTTTCTGAAGATCAAGCCCGAAGAGCACAACTACGCCTCCTCAGGCAATGGCACCGTCATCCACCTGGCCGGCGAGATGGTCATCGACGCCCTGGGCGTGGAAGTGCGCCACGTGCCCTACAAAGGCATGGGGCCCATGATCACCGACATCATGGCCGGCCAGCTGGAGATGGGCGTGGCCTCGGTGCCCTCGGTGCAGGGCCAGCTCAAGAGCGGCACCCTGCGCGCCATCGGCGTGCTGGGCAAGAGCCGCGTGGCCTCGCTGCCCGATCTGCCCACCTTTGCCGAGCAGGGCTTTCCGGAGGTGGACGTGATGGGCTGGTTCGCCGTGGTGGCCCCCGCCCGGCTGCCGGCCGCCCAGGTCAAGCGCATCCATGAAGCCGTGCTGGCCGCCTTTGCCGACCCCGAGGTCAAGGCCGCCATGGCCAAGCAGGACAACGTGATCAACCCCAGCACCCCCGAGGCGGCGCGTCAGTTTCTGAAGGCCGAGCAGGAGCGCTTTGCCAAGATCGTGGTCAAGGCCAATGTGAAGCTGGATTGAGGGGCCCGCCGGGCTGGCTGCAGCACCGATCTTCCGCGCCCGGCTGAGGGCAACCCGCTCATCGGCTGTCGAGCCGGGTCAGGCCTTCAGCCGCGAGCGGGTGGGGCGATCCGGTCAGTGCCCGTCCAGAATGCTGCGCTGGCGTTCCAGATAGATTTCGGGGCTGATCAGGTTGGCGTCGCGCATGCGCTTGAGCTCCAGCAGGCGGGCCTCGACGCCACGGGTGTTGTTGGCGGTGACCTGGGCGTAGGCTGCGGGCGTGGGGGCCTTGGCTGCCAATTCGATCGCAGACGCCTGCTGGGCTGGGGCCGCCGGGGCCGCCTGCTGCAACGGGGCTGGTGCCGATGCCGCTGTCGCTGCGCTGACTGGGGCCTGGACCTGAGCGGGGGCCGGGGCCGCCACCTGGGGCTGAGCCTGGACCTGCGGCTGCACCGCGGCCTGAGGCTGGGCCTGGGGCAGGGCCTGCGGGTGAGAGGGCGAAGGGTCTGCCGGAATGCTGCCCGAGCCGGGTGTGCCGGTTCTGGGGGTTTCCACCTTGGTGACCAAGCCCATGACCACCTGGATCAAGGTGGGGTATTCATACGCCGAGCCCGTGTTGTGGTCGATCACCGCGCCAATGCCGCCGCCGAAGATGATGTTGCCGAACATCGAACCCTTGGTGTCTGACACCACCGAAGCCTGGCCGGTTTCGTGGCCGGTCTTGGTGCATTGCACCAGCATGTCGTCATTGGAGCGCCGGATCTGGACCGAGCCCGGGGTCGTCACAAACCACTTGCCCTTGTTGTTGGTCAGCTCGCAGGCGGCACCGGGTACTTCGGCACCCATCTTGTCACGGGTTTGCAAGGACACGCTTTGGCCCGTGGTGCCGGTGATGGACGAGCATCCGGTGCTCAGCATGACCATGGACGCCAGAATGGCGAATCGGCTCTTCATTTCAGACTCTCTCCCTATTTGAAACAAGATGTATCGTATTCGATGCATTGAATCAAAATGGCATTGCTGGACTGAATATCTGAGCTTGATCATTTCCCCCGGCCCACAGGCTGCCGCGTGAGGCGACGCCATGCTGAGGGCCCAAGCACCGCCTCAAAACGCGTACTGCAGCCGCACCGACAGCATCTGCCCCTGCTGCCCATACGACTTGCCCACCAGGTAGGCCACGCTGTAGCGCAGCGACTCTTTGTGGCCCAGGCTCAGACTGCCTGTCAGCACCGGGCCCACGCGGTGGGATTGGCGGGCGGCGGGCAGCCATTGGTCCCAGGGGCCCAGCTCGCCAAAACCCTGCAGCCCCACATGCAGACCGGGCCGCCAGTGGTACTTGGCCTGCCACTGGTATTTCATGTCGGACGGAACCGCTGAGGCGGCTCTGACGGTCCGTTCAAAGAACACATTGCCATTGAGCTGGAGCCGGCCCACCTCGGTCTGCAGCACGGGCCCCCACTGCAGCATGGTGCCATCGGCGGCATCGTGGTTGAACATCAGCTTGCTGTGCAGGGCCAGGTCAAACGGGTATTGCCCCTGGGTCAGCATGTAGTCGTTCTGCCAATGAAGCGCCTCAACCCGGGTCTGCCAGAAGTCCGAGCCGATCGCGCTGGCAAACACCTCGGTGTACCAGCGGCTGGTGACGCCGTAGCCCACACCCACCTCGGGCCAGACAATCTGGCGCCGGCGCTTGGACTCGACCGTCCAGTAGCGGAAGTCGAGGGTGGTCTCGCCCTCGTTGTCGTAGACCGTGACCAGGTAATAGCTGGGGTCGGCCAGGGCGGTGCTGCAGCTCAGCAAGCTGGCCATTCCCAGGGCCCAGGAGATGGCGCCGCTGGTCCGAAGGGAGCGTCTCGACGTCGGTGTTCCGCCTGGCTGGGGGAGGGGCGTCGAGGGCATGGAAGGCCTTGTGATAAGCGATCTGGGCTCAGGCTTCGGGCATCCGCCGGAACGGCGCTCGCAGCATGCCCCAGACGCTTTGCCAGCGCTCGTCGCGCTGGCTGTCCAGGCCGATGCGGGCGGGGCCCTCGGCGCTGGGTTGGCGCGTGCTGCCCAGCAGGTGGTCCCAGATCGAAAGACACAGACCGAAGTGACAGGCTCGGCCGTCGGCGTCGGCATCGTGGTGGTCGCGGTGCTGGGCGGGGGTCACCAGCACCGGGCTCAGCTTCTCCACCCAGTCTGGAAAGCGCACATTGGCGTGCTGCACCAGACTCAGCGCATTGCAGACGATGGCGCGCAGCCCCTCGATCCACAGCGGCAGGCCCAACACGGCGTAAAGGCCCAGGGTGGCCAGCACATGCACGGCGGTGTCCACCGGGTGGGTGCGCAGGCCGGTGCTGACGTCCAGCTGCGAATCGCTGTGGTGCACGGCATGAAAGCGCCACAGCAGGCCGACCCGGTGGCTCAGCCGGTGCACCCCGTAATCCAGCAGGTCAGAGGCCAACCAGGCCAGCCCGCATTGCGCGGCCAGCGGCAGGTGTTGCGCCAGGTTCAGTCCCCAGTCCGTGCTGCGCAACAGCAGGCTTTGAGAGGACACCAGCCACTGGCCGGCGAGGTAGTCGGCCCCCAGCACCACCCAGACAAACAGACCCAGGTTGCGCCCCACATGGCGCCAACGGGCCCGGGCGGTGCCAAAGGCCTGGCGCGGCTGGCCGTCCTCCCACAACAGAAAGAAAGCCAGCAGGCCCAGCAGACTGCCCGCATACAGCACGCGCACCCAGACAAGGGTCTGCGGACTCATGGTGCGCTCTCAGGGGCCGGTCGCCTCACTTATTTTTTCCACGCCGCCGGATCACCACGCCGGCCACCACCCCGACCAGGGTCACCAGGCCCGTGAGACCGATCTCATCCAGCGTGGGCACGGACTGGGTCTGGGTGTTGACGGCATTCGCACAGCAGGCGGTGCGAACCAGCAGGAGGCCGAAAAGAACCCCAAGGGCTCGAAAGGAGAGTGTCGTGTTCATGTTTCAAATTGTGGCATGAGGCGGGGGCATGTGGGGGCTGGCTTCATGTCATGTTCGATCGGGCATTGGTCACCCTCAGCGCCCCACCCACCCGCCGCACACCGGGAACACCTGGCCCACAAAGCAGGCCGCGGGTGCGCTGCACAGGTAGGCGGCAAACTCGGCGTCTTCGCGCGCACTGACCAGGCGGCCCAGGGGCACCTCGCGCCGCAGGCGCTCCTGAAAGCGTGGGTCGGCCTGCACCTCGGGTGGAAAGTAGGTCGGGTTGTCCACCAGGTTCTGGGCGATGGCATTCACCTGGATGTTGTAGCTGGCCACCTCCACCCCCAGCGCCTGCACATAGGCCAGTTGCGCACCCCGCGCGGCGCTGTAGGTCGAGCTGCGCTTCATGCCCCGCAAGGCGGCCGCGCTGCCCATCACCAGAATCCGGCCGCTGCGCCGGGCCATCATCGCGGGCAACACGGCCTGGCACAGCCGGGGCAGGGGGTCGACCAGGGCGGCAAAGGTGTCGCGCCACTCCTGCTCGCTGACCTGATGCGCCGGGGTGCTGGGCGCCGGCACCGCCAGGTTGGCCACCAGCACATCGATGGGCCCGTGCCCGGCCACCAGCCGGGCCGGTGCCTGCGGGTCGGTCAGGGGCCCGTCATCGGCCAGCACCACGGCCCCCTGCTCGGCAAACACCTCACACAAGGTGGGGCCCATGAACTCATTGGCCTGGGTGATCAGCACCCGAAGCCCGGCCAGGCATTGTGAAGACACGGCAAACTCCTTTGGGTGGGTCGTGCAGCGCGGCCGATGGCGGCCCTGGTGGCGCTCCATCGCGGCGGCAGCAAGGCAAGGGTAGCGGGATTGAAACCCGGGGCCAAGCGGCCCCGTCGACTGCCATTCAATCCACCCGTTCCCGGCCGCCCTGGCCTGCGCTGGCCATGCAGCCGCAACCCCTGCCGGATCTGGATCAGGCCCCCATCGGGTGCCTCGACAAGCCCTTGAGCGCACCCGCTTTGCGGCGCTGCCCCACCACGCGAACCGGGTTCACCCAGCGCTGTCGAGCATCGCCAGCCAAGCCTTCGCTGCTGCAGACAAATAGCTCCCACGCAACCAGGCCAGCTCGATCCGCCAAGGAATCACCGGGTCGGTCAGGGTGGAAACCGAAAACTCGCTCAAGTCCAACGGACCCAGTTGCGAGCTCGGCAGCAGGCAGATGCCCACGCCGTAGCGCACCATTTCGAGGATGAGGCCGATCTGGCCACTGCGGCCCACGACCTCGGGCGCAAAGCCGCATTGCTGGCAGGCCTGCTCGATCCGTTCATTGATGGCATAGGCGGGCGGAAACAGGATGAAGGGCTCCTCGGCCAATTCCCCCAGGCGCACCTCGTCGCGCTTGGCCCAGCATGAGCTGGCCGGTGCCAGCAAAGCCAGCCGGTCATCCACCAGCCCTCGGTATTCAAAACGGGCTTCATCGACCGGCGCCAGGAGGCCGCCCAACTCAAGCTGCCCATCAATCAGTGCCGTCACGATCGCATGCGAACCATCCTCGAAGAGCTTCAACTCGATGTCGGGATGACGCAGTTTGAAATCGCCGAGCAGGGGAACGAACAGGCGAGGTCCGAGCGGGGGGATGCCAATGCGCAAATCGCCTTTTTGGAGCCCGGCCAGTTCATCCAGCGCACGACGGATGTTCGCCGCATTCGCCAACATGTTCTCGGCGTAGCTCAGGACGACCCGACCACCGTCGGTCAGCTCGGCCTGCCGCCGATGGCGCTGAAACAGCGGCTGTCCCAGCTCATCCTCCAGCCTCGCGATCAGCTTGCTGATGGTCGGCTGGGTGACCGCCAGGTGCTCGGCCGCCAGGGTAAAGCTGCCACTTCTGGCCACTTCGACAAAGGCCCGCAAGGCTCGCAGTTCCATGGTTGAAGCATTCTGTTTTGGAATGCGTATCATGATAACAATTCATGCATGGAATTTTTGAGCGGACTAATCTAGGCAGCCTCGACGTTCGATTGATTTCCTGCCCATGAAGCTCCTCGCTCGCATCACCCTGCAATCGGTCCAGATCCTCTTCTTTGTCGGCCTGTGGCTGATCGGTGATCGGCTGGCTGATTTCGAACATTGGCCGATGCCGGCGGGCGTGATTGGCCTGGTCGTGGTCACGGCACTGCTCATGACCGGTCTCATGGCGCATCGCCACATCGAATCGGGCGCCCGCCGGCTGTTGGCGGAGATGCCTTTGTTCTTCATCCCGCCACTGCTCTCGGTCATGGACTTCGGCCAGGTGTTTGCCCGCTACGGCCTCGCCCTGCTCGCCGCCGTGCTGCTCGGCAGCCTCGTGGTGATGTCCTGCACCGGCCTGATCGTCGACTGGGTCTTTCATCTTGAATCCCGTCGGCAGGGGCCGGCGAAGTCGTCGTGTTGAGGTTGGTATGAACACCCACCTGATCGCCCTGCTGTTCTTCGCCGCCACGGTCGTGATCTACGGCGTTTCCAAAGGGCTTTACCAGCGCCGCCCTCGGCTCTGGCTCTCCCCCGTCGTCGTGACGCCGATCGCGCTGATCATCCTGGTCAAGCTCACGCACACGCCGTTTGCCGTCTATTTCGAGGACACACGCTGGCTGTCCTGGCTGTTGGGGCCCGCCACCATCGCTTTCGCATACCCCATCTACACGCAGCGCGCGTTGCTGCGCCGCTACCCGGTCACCCTGTTCGTCGGGGTGAGCGCCGGCCTGTGCCTGGGGTTGTTCAGTTCCTGGCTGCTGGCGCGCTTGTTCGGGCTGCCGCCTGATCTGGCCCACAGCCTTCTGCCGCGTTCGGTCTCAACCCCGTTTGCCTTGGCGGCTGCGGGCGCGTTCGGCGGCGACAAGAACCTCACCGTGATCTGTGTCATGGTCACGGGCATCTTCGGTCTCCTCATCGGCGACGCCTTTCTGGGCTGGCTTGGTCTGCGCTCAAGCGTCTCCAAGGGGGCTGCGCTGGGCGCTTCAGCACACGGGTTCGGCACCTCCAAGGCCTACGAGATCGGCGACCAGGAAGGTGCTGTCGCCAGCCTGGTCATGGTCTTCACCGGGGTCTCGATGGTGTTGCTCGCGCCCCTGTTCGCCCATTGGGTCGGCTAGCCAAAAGGTATTGACCTGGCGGCCGGCCAAGGGCACGGGCCATTGCCCGGCCATGTGCCAACTGGGCCCACCGGCTCATGGGCAGGTGGGGTGGCTTTCGGAGGAGGGCAGCTCTGTAGGACGAACTGTGACGGTTTAAGAAAGTTGCAGAGGTCGAGAGGCAATAGGCAAGACCTGACCTTATCCACGTGGCGGCGTACCGTGTGCACCGCCCTAATGTTCGCCAGCGAACAGAATTTTTTTGAGGGCTTGGCACCATCACAGGGATGGAATTTTCAATAAAACTCTCAACAGAGTCTTTGCCTGCCCCGCTGGCCAATTGGGCGAAGGCAGTGGGCGCATTGCAGATGGCAATTTCGGCCATTGTGGCCGGTGTCCCTCGGAAATACATTGATCTACAAGGGCTGCAGGATGACATCGATGAGGCCCGGGTGGTTTGCGAGAAGCTGGGCCAACTGACACCGACGGCGCATGCCGATACGGGGGGGCCATCGGCACTGGAAGGTCCATGAGATCGTTGGCCTGTAGGTGCTGCAGTTCTGCCAGTGGCTGAGGAGGGTCTCGCACAATCTCACCCATGCCTGACACCCTGAAACCCCCGATTCCAATCTTGAGAAGCTTCGACGAGTCCAAGGCCTTGTCGTTCTATGTGGAATGGCTTGGCTTTCGCATCGATTGGCAGCACCGCTTTGCCGACAACCTGCCTCTGTACCTGCAACTGTCGCGTGGCGCCTGCATCTTGCATTTGTCTGAACACCATGGCGATGCTTGCCCGGGGGCCGCATTGCGCATTCCCACGGCCGACGTGGATGCCCTGCACGCAGAGTTGCTGACGCGCCCTTGTGGCAACTTTTTTCCAGCGGTGAACGTGACGCCATGGGGCAGCCGAGACATGCAAGTGCTCGACCCATTTGGCAACAGGTTGGTATTCACGATGGATCTAGCCGGTACCGGGTGAGCGCTGGCCATGTCCTTGATGCAGTCCCACACAAAGGCCTCGCGGCGGGCCTCCGGGTCGTCCGTGATGGTCAACTGCCGGGGCCGTTCGCAATGGCGCACCAGAGCCAGCGCACGGGCCAGAGGCTCACCCACCTCGGCCAAGGCCTGATAGACCTGCAGGTGGGCATACGCCTCGAAGGCGGCGCGGTGCGCAATGAGGTAGCTCTTGGCCTCGTTGGAGGCCTGCACCTGGGGCTCAAAAGTGTTGGCCGCGCACTCGGCCAGAGCCAGGCGCAATTCCTCGGCCATCGTGGCCGCGCCGCTCTTGTTGATGAACAGGGCGTTCTTCACTTCCTGGGTCTGGGTGTCAGCTTCTCATTGCTTGCGTTCCGCAGGGAGCCCGTTCGTGTCGGACGGGGCCGCAGCGCGGGCGCTGCTGGGCAATGAAAAACCCGCCAAGCCAAGGGCTGGGCGGGTTCTATGGCAGCGGAGAGACGCCGCCTGAAATGTTCAGATGGTCCCCTCGACAGGAATCGAACCTGTATCTAGCGCTTAGGAGGCACTCGTTCTATCCATTGAACTACGAGGAGTGGACCGCCGGGGATTGTAGGGCCTGCGGGGGGCGGATTCGGGCAACGGGCGCTTGGGGCTCAGTCGTAGCTCAGCGTGAAGATCAGGTCGACGGCGCTTTTTTCGCCGGTCTGGGCGCGCAGGGTGAAGCGGCGGGTGAGGTCGTAGAAGATGTAGAAGGTGCCCATGGTGCCGGCCAGACTGCGTTCGTACGACACGTAGAAGTCTTTGGACAGGCGTTTGCCCAGGGTGAGGGCGGCGCTCGTGACGCCGGTGTCGGTGTTTTTCACGCCGCTGAACGAGACTTCGTCCAGGCCCAGGGATTGGGCCAGGCCGTCTGACAGGCCTCGGCCGCCGCCCAGCAGGGCCAGGGCAGCCTGTTGCAGCAGGGCCGATTCGGCGGCGCCGTTGGCGGCGGCGCGGCCCAGCACCAGCCAGGCCAGTTTGTCGGCGTCGGCCATTTCGGGCTCGGAGAACAGGCGCACGCGGGGGGACAGCACGGTGCCGCTGATCTGCACGCCCACGCGGGTGGAGAGGTTGGGGCGGATGGCCAGGATGTCGAGCGAGGGGTTGTCGTAGGCGCCGCTGAAGCGCAGCACGCCGGTTTCGATGTTGAGCTGCTGGCCGTAGGCCTTGTAGGTGCCCTGGTCGGTGCGCAGTTCGCCGTTGATCTGGGGCTCGGTGCTGCCCGGGGTCAGGCGCAGCTTCAAGGTGCCGCGCAGCCGGGTCTTGAGGCCGCGGCCCTGCACACGGAAGTCGTTGCCCAGGTCGAGGCTGACCTGCACGTCGGCGGCAGGCAGGGCGCTGGGGGGCTGGGGCGCCGCTGCCGAGTTCTTGCTGGCGGCCTGGCCGGCACCATGGCTGCCAGGCTGCACCAGCACGTCGGCGCCCAGGCTGGGGGCGGTTTCGTCGGGCAGGATGAACAGGGCCTGGTCGGCCTTGAGGTCGCCGCTCACCTTGAGCTGGCCTTGCTCCAGGCGGGTGTTCAGCTCGCCCGACAGGGCCAGGCGGCGGTCGGCGCGGCTGGACACGCGCAGGCGGTTGGCGCGGGTCTGCAGCTGCAGCAGCAGTTGCTGGCCGTTCCATTGGGCACTGCCCTGGGCACTCAGGCTGCCGCCGTCGCCCCCGGCGCCCGGGGCGCCGCGCAGGGTGAATTCGGCGATGTCGATCTGGTGGCCGCTGAGCACGGCGCGCAGCTTGCCGTCGCGCAGCTCCACGCCTTCGACCACCGAGCGCAGGGCCAGGTCGCTGGCGCGGATCTCGCCTTGCCATTCGGGCTTTTGCAGCGTGCCCTGGAGGGTGGCCCGGGCGTCGAGCGTGCCGCGCATGCGCCAGCCCGGCGGGGCCAGCACCGACCACACGCCCAGCTTGGGCAACTGGGCGTTCAGCGAGCCGGTCACGGCGGTGTCGGGGGGCCAGCTCAGGCCTTGGGGGCCGTTGCTGAGGCGGGTGCCAAAGCGGGCCTGCAACTGGCCGGCGCGTTCGCTGTCCCATTGCACGGCGGCGCTCAGGGCGCCGTCGTCCAGGCTCAGCGTGGCCTCGGCCACGCGGGCGCCGGCGCTGCGCTGGGCTTCGGTGGCCTGCACACCCTGGGGCAGGTCGTCGGCCTGCAGGCGCAGATCGCCGCGTTGGCGGCTCAGGCGCAGCTGGGCTTTCAGGCCGGGGTCGGCGCTGGCGCTCCAGTCAGCGTTCAGCAGCAGGTCGCCCGAGATGCCCAGGCTGGCGCTGCTGGCGCCCTGGGCCAGGGCCATGAGTTGCTCGATCCAGGGCAGCGACAGGTCTTGCACCTGGCCGCTGGTCTGCCAGCGGGCCTGGCCTTTTTGCTGGGCCCAGCGGCTGTTCTGCCAGCGCAGGCTGAGGTCGGGCACGCCGGCATGGGCCAGCCGGGCTTCGCCCGGGGCCAGCATCAGTTCGGTCAGGTCGGCTTTGGCCTGGTGGCTCAGGCTCAGGGTGGCGGGGGCGCTCAGGCGCAGGCCCCAGGGCGTGGCGGTGGGGCTGTCTTGCAGGTTCAGGCTGAGGTCGTCCAGACTGGCCGTCCAGTTGAAGCGGCCCGGTGCGTTGGCCGCGCCGGGGCCGGCATGGGCGCCGAGCCGCAACTGGGCCTGTCGGGCGCCTTGGCGGGCCTCGCCGCTGAGGTTCAGTTCGATTGGGGGCGTGCCGGGTGGGCTGCCGTTGCCGGACAGGCTGCTGGGCAGGCTGCCGTTCAGGCGCAGTTTCAGCTGGCGCAGGGCCAGGGCGGGGCGTTGGGCGGTGGCGGCCCAGTCGAGGCGGGGCAGGTCGAGCCGGGTGCTCAGGCTCAGGGCCTGGCCGCGGCGGGGGGCGGCCTGGCCTTGCCAGGCGGCCAGCATGGCGCCCCAGCCGCCTTGCCATTGGCCGTCGAACTGGCCCTGCCCTTGCTGGGGCAGCAGGGCGGCTTGCGCCCCCAGGCCGGGCAGGCGGGCCAGCCAGCGGCCCAGGGCCCCGGCATCGGCCAGTTGGGCCTGCCATTGGCCCTGGCCCTGGTCGGCGCCCAGGTGGCCTTGCAGCGAGGCGCTCAGGCCCGGGGTTTGCAGTTTCAGGTCGGCCCGGCCCTGGTGCTGGTGGGTGTGCCATTGCAAAGAGCCGTCCAGCCGGGCTTCGGCCAGTTCAAGCCGCAGTTGCTCCAGCTGCAGTTCGCCGCCTTGCCAGCGCCCCTGGGCATGCGCCAGGCGCAGTTGCAGGGCGCTCCACAGGGCCTGGGCTTGCGCCTGCGGGCTGGGTGCGCCGCCATGGGCTGCTGGGGCGCCGGGGCGGATCTTGGCCGTCTTGCCGGGGCGTACGGTTTGAGCTGGGGCCTGGGCCACGGCTGGCGTGGGGGGCAGGCTGGAGCTTGGGGTGCTGCGGGGGGCCGTGCTGCCGGCCTGGGGGCTGAGGTCCACCTCAAAGCCCAGGGCGTCGTTCTGGCCGCCCAGGGCGCGTAGGGCCAGGCGGCCGTTGAGCGGGGCGGGTGGGGCGGCGCTGTGCAGGCGCTGGGGCGAGACGCCTTGCAGCGTGGCCTCGGCCAGCCACGGGGTGGCGCTGTTGGCCTCCCAGCGGCCTTTCAGGCGCAGGGTGCCGCCGCCCACGCGGGCTTCCACGGGGTCGATCACCCAGGCGCGGCCTTGCTGCTGCAGGCGGGCGCTGATCTGCTCCAGCGGCAGGCGTTGCTGGTCCCAGGGGCCGGGTTGGGCGTTGCTCAGCGCCAGCCGGGCCTGCCAGGCCGGGGCCTTGCCCTCGCCCGGGTGGATGTCGACCGTGCCCGACAGGGCGGTGCTCGGGGCCTGGGGCCACAGCAGGCTGAGGTCGATGCCCTGCAGGTGGGCCTGGGCCTCGGGCAGCACCTGCTCGGCCCAGGGGCGCAGGCGGGCCTGCACCTGGGCCTGCATCAGACCCTGCGTCCGACCCTGCGTCCGACCCTGCACCTGGCCCGGCACCTTGCCCGGCGGTGTCGAGCGGCCCTTGCCGGTGGGTGCCGTTTTGGCGCTGGGCAGGGTGGCCTCATCGGGGTCCAGAACGGCTTCCAGGGCGATTTCTGCGGCGGGGCCCGACAGCGTGCCTTGCAGGCCGGCGCGGGCCAGCAGTTGCGCCGGGGCCGGGGCGCCCAGGCCGGTGGGGATCTCGCCCTCCAACTGGGCCTGCAGGGCCATGGGGGCGGCGCCTTGCAGGCTGATCTGGCCGCTGTAATTGCCGGCGGCCACGGCCAGCTCGGACCACTGCAGGTGGTGCTGTTCGCCGTCGTAGTGGTAGTGGCCGTCGATGTGGCTCAGCACCAGGCCACCCTGGTCGGGCAGCTGGATCTGGCCCAGTTGCAGCGGGGTGTCGATGGTGAGGGGCAGGGTCAGCTCGGTGAGCGGCGGGCTGGGTGGGGCCTTGCCGTTGTCGCGCAGCTCCAGGCGTTCGGCGCTGAGTTCGCTCAGGGCCAGGTGGCGGCTCAGCAGGGCACGCCAGTCCCAGCGGATGTGCAGGCCGGTGAGGGTGGCCCGGGTGCCGGGCTGGGCCCATTGGAGTTCGGCGATCTGCCCCCCTTCGCGCAAGGTGCCGCTGATGCCGCTGAGCTGCAGTTGCCGGTCGGCGGGCAGCCAGCGCGGCAGCAGGTTCAGCGTGGTGGCCAGCGAGCCTTCGCTGCCGCTCCAGACCCAGGCGGCGACGCCCCCGGCCAGGGGCAGCCCCAGCAGGCCGGCCGCGCACAGGGCGGCCACGCGCAGGCGGCGCGCCCAGGGCCGTGGGCCCGGGGCTGTGTGGCCTGGATCTTGGGGTGGGGGGGGGCCATTCGGGGGCTGGGCGCTCATGCTGACCTTCAGAAGGTGAAGCCCACGGCTAGGTGCAGGCGCAGGCGGCGGGTGGCGGCGCCCCAGGCCAGGTCGACCTCCAGCGGGCCCACCGGGCTGCGCCAGCGTGCGCCCACCCCCACGCCCACCTTGGCGCGCAGCTTGCTGGCCTGGTCGGCCACGGCGCCGGCGTCGATGAACACGGTGCTTTCGAATTCGCTGGCGCGGCCATTGCGCACGATGGGCTTTTGCCACTCCAGGCTGCCCACGGCCAGGTAGCGGCCAGGCTCCAGGCTGCCGTCGGCTTGCACCACGCCGATCTCGCGGTAGCCATAGCCGCGCACCGTGGTGTCGCCCCCGGTCAGGAACAGCTGGGTGCTGGGCAGCACCACGCTGCTGCGGGCCCCCACGGCGCCGCCTTCAGCACGCCAGGCCAGGCGCGGCGCCTGGGCCGCGCTCGGGTAGGCGCTTTCGTTGAAGGGGATGAAGCCCAGCACCCGCGCGCGGCTGCGCAGGAAAGGCGAGCGCTGGCTGCCCAGGGTCAGGCCCGGGCCCACTTCAACGGCCAGACCGTAGCCTCGGGTGGGAAAGGGGATGTTGTTGAAGTTGCGCTGCGTCCACGCGTAGTTGGCCGACACGCTGGAGGCGCTCTCGGCCGGGCTGCTCTGGGTCAGGGTGTGGTCGTACTGCAGGTAGAAGTTGCGGTCGTAGTGCTCGTCGGTCTTGGCGCGCCCGGTGCGCAGGGTCAGGCTGTTGACGGGGGCGGTGCTGCCGGTCTGGCGTTGCACTTGGCCCGAGGTGACCCAGCGCCAGTTGTCTTTGTCAGGCTGGCTGGTGAGTTCGCTGCTCAGGGTTTTGGTGTCGCGATCCAGCGAGAGCTTGGACAGGGCCTTCCAGTCCAGCCAGGGCAGCTTGCGCTCGGTGAATTCGGCCGACAGGCGCCCGCCGCTGTCGGTGCTGGCGCCCACGCCCAGCACCAGCTTGTGCAGCTTGGCTTCGCGCACCTGCACGCGCACCGGCGCGGCCTGCGGGTCGCCGCCGGTGTCGAGCGACATGAATACGGAGTCGAAGTAGCCGCTGTCGGCCACGCGCTGCTGGGCCTTGAGCAGGTCGGCCTGGGTGTAGGTGCTGCCGGTGGGGATCTGGGCCAGGCGGCGCACCAGCTCGGCGCTGTGGTGCTGGGTGCCTTCGACCAGCACCTGGCCAAAGCGGAAGTCGGGGCCCGAGTCGAGGGTGAGGCTGAGCTCGGCCTGCTGCGTGTCGGGGTCGATGCGGGCCTGGCTGTCGACCAGGTGGCCGGTGGGGTAGCGGGTGGCGGTGAGGCGGCGCAGGGCTTCGGTCTTGGCGCTGTCCCAGCCGGCCTGGGTGAAGATGCTGCCGGGGCGCAGGCCCCAGGTCTCGGTGAGGCTGCGCTGCACGGCCTCCAGCTCGGGGTTGTGGGCCACGTCGCCGCTGAGGTGCAGCTGGAAGGCGCTCACGCGCACCGGCTCGCCAGGGGTGACTTCGATCAGCACCTCCCAGGGGGCGTGCTGGGCTGTAGAGAGCGCAGTCGAAGGCTCGGGCGAGGGCGGGTCAGAGGCCGGGGTGGCCGCCGGCTCTTTGACCGAGATGCTCACCTCGGCCGCGAAATAGCCCTGGGTGGCCAGCAGGTTGCGGGCGTTGTCCTGGGCGCTGACCAGCAGGCGGTCGAGTTCGTCGCGGTCCAGGTCTTGCAGGCCGCGGTACTGTTGCAACTCCAGGTGGCGCAGCAGGGTGTCGCGCAGGGGCTCGGGGGCGTGCACTTCGAGGTGGAAGGCCGGGGGCGCTGCGGCGCTGGCGGGCGCGGTGGCTGGGGTGGAGGCTGCCTTTGAGGTGGCTGGCGACTGGCCTTCGCCTTCGGCGCGCGCGGGTCGGCCCAGGGTGGCCAGCAGCAACACCAGCACCGAGCACGCCATCCCCATCAAAAAGGCCGGCTTGAAAGCCGGCCTGCCTCGCCTGAACCAGAACATGCGTCTATTTTGACAGCATGCGCATCGCGTCTTCGAGGCCTTTGAGTGTCAAGGGGTACATGCGCTGGTTCATCAACTGCTGGATCACCGCGATGCTCTGGCGGTATTGCCACACGCCCTGGGGCTCTGGGTTGATCCAGGCAAAGCGCGGGAAGGTGTTGGTCAGCCGCTGCAGCCACTCGGCGCCGGGCTCTTCGTTGTTGTACTCGACGCTGCCGCCCGGCTGCAGGATTTCATACGGGCTCATGGTGGCGTCGCCAATGAAGATCAGCTTGTAGTCCTTGTTGTACTTGCGCAGGATGTCCCAGGTGGCGAACTTCTCGGAGAAGCGGCGCTTGTTGTTCTTCCACATGTAGTCGTACACGCAGTTGTGGAAGTAGTAGAACTCAAGGTGTTTGAACTCGGCCTTGGCCGCCGAGAACATCTCCTCGACCCGGGATATGTGCTCGTCCATGGTGCCGCCGACGTCCATCAGCAGCAACACTTTCACGTTGTTGTGACGTTCTGGCACCATTTTGATGTCGAGCCAGCCCGCGTTGGCGGCGGTGGAGCGGATGGTGTCGGGCAGGTCGAGCTCTTCGGCCGAGCCTTCGCGCGCAAACTTGCGCAGGCGGCGCAGGGCCACCTTGATGTTGCGTGTGCCCAGCTCCTGGGTGTCGTCGTAGTCTTTGTAGGCGCGCTGGTCCCACACCTTGACGGCGCTCTTGTTGCGGCTTTTCTCCTGGCCGATGCGGATGCCCTGGGGGTTGTAGCCATTGGCGCCAAAGGGGCTGGTGCCGCCGGTGCCGATCCACTTGCTGCCACCTTCGTGGCGTTCCTTCTGCTCTTCGAAGCGCTTTTTGAGCGTTTCCATGAGCTCGTCCCAGCCCATCTTTTCGATCTTGGCCTTGTCTTCGGGGCTGAGCTCCAGCTCCAGGTTCTTGCGCAGCCACTCGAGGGGAACGTCTTTGGTGAAGTCGGTCAGCATCTCGACGCCTTTGAAGTAGGCGGCAAAGGCGCGGTCGAACTTGTCGTAATGCTTTTCGTCCTTCACCAGGGTGAGGCGCGACAGGTAGTAGAAGTCGTCGATTTTCCAGGCGTCGTCCGATTCGGGGCCCACCACGTGGGCCTGCAAGGCCTCCAGCAGGGTGAGGAACTCTTTCACCGAAACAGGAAGTTTGGCGCTGCGCAGCGTGTAGAAGAAGTCGATCAGCATGGACGGCTCCAGGTCAGGGCACGGCAGCTCACTTGCCGCCGTGGACCACCGCAGGCGGTGGGGGTGTTTGCGGGTAGCGCTGCTTCAGCAGGTACAGCAGCTGGGCCTTGGCCTCGGGCCATTCGCCGGCGCTCATGCTGTACATCACGGTGTCGCGCACCGTGCCGTCGCGGCGCAGCGCATGGTGGCGCAGCACGCCGTCCTTGCGCGCACCCAGGCGCTCGATGGCCTTTTGCGAGGCGTGGTTGAAATTGTCGGTGCGCCAGCCCACCAGGGCACAGCCCAGGGTGTCGAAGGCATGGCTCATCAGCAGGTACTTGGCCGTGGTGTTGACGTGGGTGCGCTGCACCCGCTGGGCGTACCAGGTGTAGCCGATCTCGACGCGGCGGATGGCCGGCACGATGTCGTGGTAGCTGCTGGTGCCGATCAACTGGCCGCTGGCCTCTTCGATCACGGCCAAGGCGAAGCGGTTGCCGGCTTCGCGCATCTGCAGCGCGGTCTCGATGTAGGCGCGGGTCTGGCCGGGCTCGGGCACCGAGGTGACGCGGATGTTCCACAGCTCGCCATCGGCGGCGGCAGCGGCCAGGCCGGCCTCATGGGCCAGGCTCAGGGGCTCGAGGCGCACACCGTTCAGGCTGAGGGTGACGGGTTCGACAAAAGACATGGTTTCTCCGGGGCCATGCGGGCGCCGCACTGCGGGGGGCAGGGCGGGCAGCTCGGGAGGGTTCAGCGGTTGCGCTGGTTCATGAAGACCAGCTTTTCGAACAGGGTCACGTCCTGCTCGTTCTTCAGCAGGGCGCCCACCAGCGGCGGCACGCTGACCTTGGCGTCGGCGCTTTGCAGGGCCTCGAGCGGGATGTCTTCGGCCACCAGCAGCTTGAGCCAGTCGAGCAGCTCGGAGGTGCTGGGCTTCTTCTTGAGGCCGGGCAGGTTGCGCACGTCGTAGAAGGTCTTCATGGCCGCTGCCAGCAGCTCGGCCTTGAGCGTGGGGAAGTGCACGTCGACGATCTTCTTCATCGTGTCGGCGTCGGGGAACTTGATGTAGTGGAAGAAGCAGCGGCGCAGGAAGGCGTCGGGCAGTTCCTTCTCGTTGTTCGAGGTGATGAACACCAGCGGGCGGTTCTTGGCCTTGATCAGTTCACGGGTCTCGTAGCAGTAGAACTCCATGCGGTCGAGTTCGCGCAACAGGTCGTTGGGAAACTCGATGTCGGCCTTGTCGATTTCGTCGATCAGCAGGGCCACCGGCTGCTCGGCCGTGAAGGCTTGCCACAGCACGCCCTTGACGATGTAGTTCTCGATGTCCTTGACGCGCTCGTCGCCGAGTTGCGAGTCACGCAGGCGACTGACCGCGTCATATTCGTACAGGCCCTGCTGGGCCTTGGTGGTTGATTTGATGTGCCATTGCAACAGTGGCAGGCCCAGCGCTTCGGCCACTTCCTCGGCCAGCATGGTCTTGCCGGTACCGGGCTCGCCCTTGACCAGCAAGGGCCGTTTGAGGGTGATGGCCGCATTCACGGCGAGCATCAGGTCTTGAGTGGCGACGTAATTTTGTGAGCCTTGGAATTTCATGGACAAGTGTTCGCTTAACAGATGTGTTGCAGAAGCGGGGCTCGATATAATCAATCGTTGATTTTTCTCAATCCCCTCGGTACCCAATCATCCATTTGATTGTGCTCGCAAAATGAACAAGATGTTGACAACGGTATTTGCCCTTGCTGTCGCTTCCGTGACCGCTTTTTCGTCGACCGTCCACGCTCAGGAGGTCAAAGCAGATGTCAACGCCAAGGTGGCGATGTGCATCGGTTGCCATGGGATTGATCGCTACCAGGCGACCTTCCCCGAGGTCTACAAGGTGCCGCGCATTGCCGGCCAGGGCGAGAAGTACATCGCCGCTGCCTTGACCGCCTACAAGAAGGGCGACCGCAAGCACCCCACCATGCGTGGCATCGCCGATTCGCTGAGCGAGCAAGACATCGCCGAGATCTCGGCCTATTACGCCCAACTGGGCCGTGTCGAAGGCGCCACGCTGCCCGACAAGCCCAGCCGCGAGCCCAACGCCCAGGTGGCCGCCTTGCTGAACAAGGGCGCTTGCGTGTCCTGCCACGGCGCCAACTTCGCCAAGCCCATTGACCCCTCGTACCCCAAGATCGCCGGCCAATACAGCGACTACCTGTATGTGGCGCTCAAGTCCTACCAGATGAGCAACAGCCCGGTGATGGGCCGCAACAACGCCGTGATGGGGGGCGTGGCCAAGCAGTTCTCGCACGCAGAACTCAAGGCCCTGGCCTCGTATGTGAGCACGCTCGACGGCGACCTGAAGACCGTGCCTGAGTCGCGCTTCCGCTGATCAAGCCTTGGGCGCTGCAGGCGCCCTGGACATGAAAAAAGCCGCTGATGATTCAGCGGCTTTTTGTTTTCTGCCGAAGCAGGTTTGTTGGGGCGCTCAGTCGCGTGTGGCGGCGCGTTGCACGCTGTCGATGTAGGCATGCCCATCGGGGGGACGGCCGCTGCGCTGGCTTTCCCACAGCATGCGGCCCAGGAACTCCATGGTTTCGTGGTGGGCGCCGTGCAGGGAGTCGCGGCGTGCGGTCAGCAACTCGACCGCCTGGCGGATGCCGCGCGGCTGGTCGATGCTGCATTGCTCGCTGATCGACAGGTGCATCGACAGGTGCAGAAAGGGATTGGTCTCGCCTTTCTGGCTGTCGTACACGCGGGCCACGGCCGCGTCGGCATCGGCCAGATCGGCGTGGTATTCGGGGTGCTCATCGATCCACTGACCGGTCAGGGTTTCGATGGCTTCCATGGCCAAGCCTTGGCGGGACTTGGCATAGACCGAGCAGAAGAAGCGACGAACGTCGTCTTGAGAGGGGTTGAACATACGCCCAAGCGTATCACCCCGGGCGATGCCCCCACGCCCGCTGGTGCCCGTGGGCCCTCTCCAGGTGTCAGGCGCGCGGCGTGCCCACCATGCGCGAGATCGACTGGGCAGCCTGCAGCAGGTGGGGCAGCATGCGGTTCTGCATGTCGAAGGCATTGCTGCGGTTGGCCTGGCCGCTGATGTTGAGGGCGGCGATCACCCGGCCATTGCGGTTCACCACCGGGGCCGCCATCGAGATCAGGCCTTCTTCCAGCTCCTGGTCGACCAGGCACCAGCCCTGGTCACGCGCCTGGCGAACCCTGGTCAGTACGTCTTCAACTCGCGTCAAGGTGTGTTGTGTGCGGGCTTCGAGCGTCGCGCTCGCCAGGCGGCGCTCCACCTCCTCGTCGGGCAGGCTGCCCAGCAGAATGCGGCCCATCGAGGTGCAGTAGGCCGGCAGGCGGCTGCCCACGCCCAGGTTGATGCGCATGATCTTGTGCGTGGGCACCCGCAGCACATACATGATGTCGGTGCCCTCGAGCACGGCGGCCGAGCAGGATTCTTTCACCCGGTCGACCAGCCCCTCCATCACGGGTTCGGCCAGGTTCCAGATGGGCATGGACGACAGGTAGGCGAAGCCCAGGTCCAGGATGCGAGGCGTGAGGCGGAACTGGCGCCCGTCCGTCTCGACATAGCCCAGGGTTTGCAGCGTCAGCAGGATGCGCCGGGCGCCGGCTCGGGTGAGCCCGCTGCGGCCGGCGACTTCGGTCAGGGTCTGTTGGGGGGCCGCCGAACTGAAGGTCCGGATGACTTCCAGCCCTCGCGCAAAAGACTGCACGTAGCTGTCGCCAGGGCGTGGGGCGGCTTTCTCGTTGTCAGCTGTCATTGCCATGGTTGGGTCAATCTCCTAAAATTCATTGTGCGAACCAATGTTCTTATGGTGAACAATTTACATCTGTGTTGTCATCCATGAGCCGCTTGGTATGAAAATTTTCGGTCATGGGTGCTCACATCTGATGATTTTGTCCGTCTGGCCGCTAGGGTATGCCGTTTGGGCCTGTCTATGCCACTACCGTTTGGAGATATTTAAATCATGATTGACAAGATCGCCTCGTCAGTGGCAGAGGCTTTGCAGGGGGTGCAGGACGGTGCCACCGTGCTGATCGGCGGCTTTGGCACCGCTGGTATTCCACTTGAATTGATCGAAGGCCTGATCGACCAGGGGGCGCGTGATCTCACCGTGGTCAACAACAACGCGGGCAATGGCGACACCGGTCTGGCGGCCTTGCTGCAGGCCGGACGGGTGCGCAAGATCATCTGCAGCTTTCCACGCCAGGCCGACTCCCAGGTGTTCGATGGCCTGTACCGCCAGGGCCGCATCGAGCTGGAGCTGGTGCCCCAGGGCAATCTGGCCGAGCGCCTGCGCGCAGCAGGGGCGGGCATCGGGGCCTTCTACACCCCGACCGGCTTTGGTACCGAGCTGGCCTTGAACCCCGATGGCAGCCCCAAGGAGACCCGGGTCATCAACGGCCGTGGTCACGTGCTGGAATACCCCATCCATGGCGATGTGGCGCTGATCCAGGCCGAGCGCGGCGATCGCTGGGGCAACCTCACCTACCGGCAGGCGGCGCGCAATTTCGGCCCCGTGATGGCCACGGCCGCCCGTTGTACGGTTGCCACAGTGCATGAGGTGGTCGAGTTGGGCCAACTCGACCCCGAGGCCATCGTGACCCCCGGCATCCATGTCAGCCATGTGGTGCCTGTGCCCCGCCGTGCCACCACGGCCGGCGGATTCAAAACAGCGGCCTGAGCGGAGAACCAGCCATGACCCCCACTTACCAGCCCCGCAGCAAAGACGAACTGGCGCGCCGTGTGGCCGCCGACATCCACGACGGCGCCTACGTCAACCTGGGCATCGGCATGCCCACCCGGGTGGCCAACCACATCCCCCCGGGGCGCGAGGTGATCCTGCAAAGCGAGAACGGCATCCTGGGCATGGGCCCGGCGCCGGCGGCAGGGCAGGAGGACTACGACCTCATCAACGCCGGCAAACAGCCGGTCACGCTGCTGCCCGGTGGTGCCTTCTTCCACCATGCTGACAGCTTTGCCATGATGCGCGGCGGCCACCTCGACATCTGCGTGCTCGGCGCCTTCCAGGTCTCGGCCACCGGCGACCTGGCCAACTGGAGCACCGGCGAGCCCGGGGCCATCCCCGCCGTGGGCGGCGCCATGGACCTGGCCATCGGTGCCAAGCAGACCTGGGTGATGATGGATCTGCTCAGCAAATCGGGCCAGAGCAAGGTGGTGGCGCAGTGCACCTACCCCCTGACCGGCCTGGCCTGCGTGAAGCGCATCTACACCGACCTGGCCACGCTCGAATGCAGCCCCCAGGGCCTGCGTCTGATCGATGCCGTCGATGGCCTGGGCCGCGAGGCCCTGCAAGAGCTGATCGGCCTGCCCTTGCTCGATTGAGCCCGCCGCCCAACGGCACCGAACCCCGAAGAATTTCAACCCCGGAGACCAGAAAACCATGACACAAGCCTTTATCTGCGACGCCATCCGCACGCCCTTCGGCCGCTACGGCGGCGCGCTGTCCAGTGTGCGCACCGACGACCTGGGCGCCATCCCGCTCAGGGCCTTGATGGAGCGCAACCCCGGCGTCGACTGGGCGGCCGTGACCGACGTGATCTATGGCTGCGCCAACCAGGCCGGAGAAGACAACCGCAACGTGGCCCGCATGGCCAGCCTGCTGGCCGGCCTGCCCATCGAGTTGCCGGGCGCCACCGTCAACCGCCTGTGCGGATCGGGGCTGGATGCCATCGGCACGGCAGCGCGCGCCATCAAGTCGGGTGAAGCGCGGCTGATGATCGCCGGTGGGGTGGAAAGCATGAGCCGGGCACCGTTTGTGATGCCCAAGGCCGAAAGCGCCTTCAGCCGCGCCAATGCGGTGTACGACACCACCATCGGCTGGCGCTTCATCAACAAGCTCATGAAAGCCCAGTACGGGGTCGATTCGATGCCCGAGACGGCCGAGAACGTGGCCACCGATTTCGGCATCGAGCGCGAGGCCCAGGACCGCATGGCCCTGGCCAGCCAGATGAAGGCGGTGGCGGCGCAGAAGGCCGGCGTGTTCGACGCCGAGATCGTGCCGGTGACCATTCCCCAGAAGAAGGGCGATGCGGTGGTGGTGAGCCAGGATGAACACCCCCGTGCCACCAGCCTGGAAACCCTGGCCAAGCTCAAGGGCGTGGTGCGCCCCGACGGCACCGTGACCGCTGGCAACGCCAGCGGCGTCAACGATGGCTCGTGTGCGCTGCTGCTGGCCGATGAGCGCAGCGCCGCGCAATATGGACTGACCCCACGCGCCCGCGTGGTGGGCATGGCCACGGCCGGTGTGGCGCCGCGCATCATGGGCATCGGCCCGGCGCCGGCCACCCAGAAGGTGTTGGCCCTCACGGGCCTGAGTCTGGCCCAGCTCGATGTCATCGAGCTGAACGAAGCCTTTGCGGCGCAAGGCCTGGCGGTGCTGCGCCAATTGGGCCTGCAAGACGACGATCCCCGCGTTAACCCGAACGGTGGCGCGATTGCGCTGGGTCACCCGCTGGGCGCCAGCGGGGCGCGGCTGGCCACCACGGCGATCAACCAGTTGCACCGCAGCGGTGGCCGCTATGCGTTGTGCACCATGTGCATCGGCGTGGGGCAGGGCATCGCCGTGATCCTGGAACGCGTGTAAGGCGCGCTCAGGTCATTTCGGGGCGGGGTGGCGCGGGGGTGGGCCAGCAGGCTCAGAGCCGCCGCCAGCCCGGCAACTGCCAGTCGCGCCAAAGCGCCAGGCCCCTGAAGCCGGCCGTGCAAAGCGCGCACAGCATCAGGGCCGGTGACTCAGGCACCTGGGCCTGCACCAGCCCCAGGTAAAGCCAGCCGCCGGCAAAGGCGCACACCGCGTAGGGGCGGTGGTCATGAAAGGCCTTGGGGATCTCGTTGCACACGATGTCGCGCAGCACCCCGCCGAAGACGCCCGTGATCACGCCCATCATCACCGAGACCAGCCCCGGCATGCCCAGGTCGTTGGCCATGTCCACCCCCACGCTGGTGAACAGCCCCAGGCCGATGGCGTCGGGCCACTGGATGGCCCGCTCGGTGGGCTCGAAATGGCGTTGCCGCAACAGCAGCAGTGCCGCCAGGCTCAGGCCCAGGATGCCCCACACATAGCCCACGTGCCGCACCCAGAAGAACGGGCGCTGGTCCAGCAGCAGGTCGCGCAGCGTGCCGCCGCCGAATGCGGCCAGAAAGGCCACCACGCACACCCCCACCGGGTCGAGCTTCTTGCGGGCGCCCTCCAGCACGCCGGACAGGGCAAAGGCCAAGGTGGCCGCCAGCTCCAGCACATGCCGCAGCCAGGGCTCCCAAAATGAGACGGTGTTCATGGCCGGGCATTGTGCACCGGCCCATCAGGGGTGGCTGGGGCTGGCCGCTGTCATCGCCAGCGGCTAACATGCGCCGCATACCCAAGACTTGGAGACCGAAATGACGGTGGTTGTCGTCGCCAATCCCAAAGGAGGAGTGGGCAAGTCCACTCTCAGCACCCAGGTGGCTGCTTTCCTGGCCAGCCGGGGCCAGTCGGTGGCCCTGGGGGACATTGATCGCCAGCAGTCGTCACGCCTGTGGCTCAGCCTCAGGCCGCCCACGGCCGCTTCGATCTCGGTTTGGGATGTCAAAGATGAGGACAAGGAACTCTCCCGCCCCCCGAAGGGCGTGCAGCATGCGGTGCTCGACACGCCGGCCGGCCTGCATGGCGGGCGCCTCAAAGAGGTCATCCGCCTGGCCGACAAGGTGATCGTGCCCTTGCAGCCCAGCATTTTCGACATGTACGCCACGCAGGATTTCCTGAACCAACTGGCCGACATGAAGCGGGCGCAACGGGTGGAGATCGGCATCGTGGGCATGCGGGTGGATGAACGCACCATTGCCGCCGAGCGCCTGCATGAGTTCGTGGACCGCCTGGGCCTGCCCGTGCTGGCCACCCTGCGCGACACCCAGAACTACATCCACCTGGCCGCCAATGGGCTGGGCGTGTTTGATGTGGCGCCCGGCCGTGTGGCCAAGGACCTGGACCAGTGGCAGACCCTGTGCGAATGGTTGAACCGCGAGGCTTGACCCCTCTGCGGTGGGTTGTCGCCTGGCCGACAAGGGCGGTCCCGGGCCGCCGCTAAAGTGCTCGCATGAAAACCTTCCAGACCCTTTCCGACCTGGCCGCTTGCGTAGGCCAGGAAGTAGCCATCAGCGATTGGGTGACCATCACCCAGGAGCAGGTCAATCAGTTTGCAGAAGCCACAGGCGACCATCAGTGGATTCACATCGATGTCGAGCGCGCCAAGCAGGGGCCCTTCGGTGGCCCGATTGCCCACGGTTTTCTGACCCTGTCCTTGCTGCCCCGCTTCTTTGGCGAGACGCTGGCCGTGACCGAGGCCCGCATGGGCGTCAACTACGGGCTCAACAAGGTTCGCTTCCCGGCACCCGTGCCGGTGGGCAGCCGCCTGCGGGCCCGGCTGCGCCTGCTGGAGGCCTCGCCCATCGACAACCAGGGCTACCAGTTTGCCTGGGAGGTGACGGTCGAACGCGAAGGCGGCAGCAAGCCGGTGTGCGTGGCCGAGTCGCTGGCGCGCCAGTACCCCTGATCCCTCGGGGCTGCGCTCAGGCGGATGCGCTGGGCGCCGCCTGGGCACCCCCGAAGCCGTTTTGCCGCCAGGCCTCGAACACGGTCACAGCCACCGCATTCGACAGATTCAGGCTGCGTTGATCAGGCCGCATCGGCAGACGCAGGCGCTGCGCCAGCGGAAACTGCTCGCGCAACTCCGGGGCCAGGCCACGGGTCTCGGCGCCGAACACCAGCCAGTCGCCCGGTTGAAAGCTCAGCTCGAAGGCCGGGCGTGAGCCGCGTGTGGTCAGGGCAAACATGCGGTCCCGGGCGGGTTGCTCCTGGGCCAGAAAAGCCTCCCAGCTGGCATGCCGGCGCAGCTCGGCGTACTCGTGGTAATCCAGCCCGGCGCGTCGCATGTAGCGGTCTTCCATCGAAAAGCCCAGCGGCTCGATCAGGTGCAGGGTGCAGCCTGTGTTGGCCGCCAGCCGGATGACGTTGCCCGTGTTGGGCGGGATTTCGGGTTCGACAAGAACAATGTGAAACATGCCGCCATTGTCGCGCCCCCGGTGCGCTGTGGCGGAGGTCGGGGCCTTCAGCACGGCGCGGGCGTGCGGGCCAGCACGCAGGCATGCACCTCACGGGCCCCGCCGGCCTGCCGCAGCACCCGGGCCGCGCTGTGCAGCGTGGCACCGGTGGTCATCACATCGTCGATCAGCAGCACGCGGCGGTCTTTCAGCAGGGGCGTCTGGCCTGGGTTGAGCGCAAAGCTGTGGCGCAGGTTGCGCAGGCGCTGGGCGCGCGTGAGGCTGGCCTGTGCCGGGGTGTCCTGCAGCCGCCAGAGCAGATCGGGCTGCAGCCGATCCCGAGTCAACTGCTGCGCCAACAAGGCCGCCTGGTTGTAGCCGCGCTCGCGCAGCCGGTGGCGGGACAGCGGAATGGGGAGCACCCAATCGGCCTGCTGCACCGCATCGGCCACGCCGGGGGCCTGCATCATCAACTGGCCCAGCATACCTGCCCAGGAGGGGTCGTCATGGAACTTGAAATCGGCGATGCAGGCCGACCACGGAAAGGCATAGTCCAGCGCCGCGTGGCAGCTGGACAGGGTGGGCGGGTGCAGCAGGCAGGGCCCGCAAATGGGCTGGCCCGACAGCACGTGGATGGCGCAGCGGCGGCAGCGCGGCACTGGTCGCGCAAAGCGCCGCACGCATTCTTCGCACACCCGTTGTGCAGGCCAGGCCCGGCACACCGCGCACTGACTGGGAATGCGGGTCATCACCGCCTCGAAAAGCCGCCCAAGCATGGACTCAATATACTCGCGGGCGCATTGTCGAGAGCCCGCATGAACCACCCGTCACCCCCCACCATCGCCCCCTCAGCCGTGCAACGCTGGGGACGTGTCGCCAGCCAGGCCTCGCCCTGGTTGCATGAGGAGGTGGCCCGGCGGATGGAAGAGCGCCTGCAGTGGATCGTGCTGCAGCCCAAGGCCTGGCTGGACTGGGCGCCTGCCCGTGGCGGGCTGGAGGCGCACCAGCGCCTGCTGGCGCGCTACCCCAAGGCCACCTGCCACGTGCACGAACCCTTCGCCGTCGACCTGGCCCAGGCCCGACAACGGCATGAGCCCGCCTGGTGGCAGCCGGCCCGCTGGGTGGGGCCGGCGTCGCATCTGGGCTTGCCGGCGCCGGGTGGGGTGCAGATGGTCTGGTCCAACATGGCCCTGCACCTCAGTGACCAACCCCGGGCCTTGATGGATGCCTGGCATGAGTCGCTGGAGGTGGGGGGCTTTCTGATGTTCTCCTGTCTCGGCCCCGACACCTTGAAAGAGCTGCGCGCCCTGTACGCCGATGCGGGCTGGCCGGAGCCCGGGCCGGCATTCACCGACATGCACGACTGGGGCGACATGCTGGTCGAGGCCGGATTTGCCGAACCGGTCATGGACATGGAGCGCATCGTGCTCAGTTATGAGTCACCTGAGCGACTGTTGCAGGAGTTGCGCGAGCTGGGGCGCAACCTGAACCCGGGGCGTTTTCCGGCCGTTCGTGGCCGAGGCTGGCTGGCCGAATTGAAGCGCCGCTTGCAGACCCATGCGGCCCTCACCGAGCCCGCGCCGGGCCGCCTGAGCCTGACCTTTGAAATCATCTACGGCCATGCTTTCAAGCCGGCGCCCCGCATCCGATTGGCGCCCGAAAGTGCGGTCTCATTGGAGCAAATGAAGACAGTGTTGCGCCAGGGCAAAAAGAATTTGCCGCCTGTTTGAGAATTATCAAACCCCGCTGGTCTCTCGGGTAAACTTGGCCCGGGTTTTCTCAGGGCATTTTCCCGTGCAACCGTTTCATCGGGGGCTTGACGCATGTCAGATCTGGCATTTCGTTTTGCTTGCACCTCGGGTGGGGAGGTCGACTGGCGACTGCGCCGCAATTGCTCGGTGACACCGGCGCAACTGGCCTGGTTCTACGGCTCGATCTGTCTGGTATCGACGGTGATTGCAGGGCTGTGCTGGCACCTGGGAGCGAAGCTGGTGATGGTTTTCACGGGCATCGAACTGCTGGTGGTTGGTGTAGCGTTCATGGTGTTCGCACGTCATGCCACCGACGGCGAGCGCATCCTTCTCAAAGAGGGGCGTTTGCTGGTGGAGTTGGAGCAGGCAGGGCGCCTGGTTCGGACGGAGTTCCAGTCCGACTGGGTGAGGGTGGAGCCCAAGGGGGGGCACCTTTCCCTGATTGAGGTGTCCGGCCAGGGGCGGACGGTCGAAGTGGGGCGCTTTGTGCGCCCCGAATTGCGTCCGGTGCTGGCCAGTGAGATTCGAAGGGCTTTGCGAACCTTGTGACCTTCGGCGCCGCGGTTCGCTGGCACGGTGGCGTCAATTACATAGAGGCAATGAAGAAGTGAACACGATGAAGAGCATTTCCAACAAGTTGGCTTCGCTGCTGCTGACCGCTGGCGCCCTGATCGGCACCGCCGCTCATGCGGTCAATGACCTGCCCGGCGGCCCGGCCGTTCGACAGCTCAATCTGGCGCCCCCCGTGACCCGGATCGCTGAAGAGCAGCATTTCCTGCACTGGATGATGTTGATCATCTGCGTGGTCATCTTCGTGGCCGTGTTCAGCGTGATGTTCTATTCGATCTGGAAGCACCGCAAATCGGTCGGCTACAAGCCCGCCACCTTCCACGAGTCGACCACGGTGGAAATCATCTGGACCATCGTTCCCTTCCTGATCGTGATCGGCATGGCCCTGCCCGCCACCAAGGTGGTGGTGGCCATGAAAGACACCTCCAATGCCGACCTGACCATCAAGGCCACCGGCTACCAGTGGAAATGGGGTTACGACTACCTCAAGGGCGAAGGCGAAGGCCTGTCCTACATCTCCACCCTGGACGCCACGCAGCGCGCCATGTCCAACAACGGCGCCAAGGGTGACATCCCCGACAACTACCTGCTCAAGGTCGACAACCCGCTGGTGGTGCCGGTCGGCAAGAAGGTGCGCATCATTACCACGGCCAACGACGTGATCCACGCCTTCATGGTGCCCGCCTTCGGCATCAAGCAAGATGCCATTCCTGGTTTCGTGCGCGACACCTGGTTCCGTGCCGAGAAGGCCGGCGACTACTACGGCCAGTGCGCCGAACTGTGCGGCAAGGAGCACGCCTACATGCCCATCCATGTGAAGGTGCTGGCCGCCGCCGAGTACTCCCAGTGGGTGGAGGCTGAAAAGAAAAAGGCCGCGGCCAAGGCCGATGACCCGAGCAAGGTCTGGGCGCTGGACGACATCCTCAAGCGGGGCGAAAAGGTCTATGCCTCCAATTGCGCGGCCTGCCACCAGCCCAACGGCAAGGGTGCAGGCCCGATCAAGCCGCTGGACGGCGCGGCCGTGGTGCTGGATGCCGACCACGCACGCCAGATCGCAGTCCTTCTGAATGGCCAGAACAACGGTGCCATGCCTTCCTGGAAGCAGCTGTCGGACACCGACATCGCCGCTGTGGTGACCTACACCAAGAACAATTGGTCCAACAAGACGGGTCAGCTGGTGCAGCCTGCTGAAGTGCTCGCACTGCGCGGCAAGTAATCCGACGTCGCCCCTCCAGATTAAGACAAGGAAACATCATGAGTGCAGTTCTCGACCACCACGATCATGCGCACGACGATCACAGCCATGGCGCCCCGGCCGGCTGGCGGCGCTGGGTTTTTGCGACCAACCACAAGGACATCGGCACGCTGTACCTGCTGTTCAGCTTCACCATGCTGATGATCGGCGGTGTGCTGGCCCTGGGCATCCGCGCTGAGCTGTTCCAGCCCGGCTTGCAGTTGATGAACCCCGAGCTGTTCAACCAGCTCACCACCATGCACGGTCTGATCATGGTGTTCGGCGCGATCATGCCGGCCTTCGTGGGCTTCGCCAACTGGATGCTGCCGTTGCAGATCGGCGCCTCCGACATGGCCTTTGCCCGCATGAACAACTTCAGCTTCTGGCTGATGATCCCGGCCGCCTTGATGCTGGCCGGCTCGTTCTTCATGCCCGGCGGTGCGCCTGCTGCCGGCTGGACGCTGTACGCCCCGCTCACCCTGCAGATGGGCCCCTCGATGGACGCCGGCATCTTTGCCATGCACATCCTGGGTGCGTCGTCGATCATGGGCTCGATCAACATCATCGTGACGGTGCTGAACATGCGCGCCCCCGGCATGACCCTGATGAAGATGCCGATGTTCGCCTGGACCTGGCTGATCACCGCCTACCTGCTGATCGCCGTGATGCCCGTGCTGGCCGGCGCCATCACCATGACCCTGACCGACCGCCACTTCGGCACCAGCTTCTTCAACCCCGCTGGTGGTGGTGACCCGGTGATGTACCAGCACATCTTCTGGTTCTTCGGCCACCCCGAGGTGTACATCATGATCTTGCCGGCCTTCGGCATCATCAGCCAGATCGTGCCGGCCTTCGCCCGCAAGAAGCTGTTCGGCTACGCCTCGATGGTGTATGCCACCTCGTCGATTGCCATCCTGTCCTTCATCGTGTGGGCCCACCACATGTTCACCACCGGCATGCCGGTGACCGGCCAGCTGTTCTTCATGTACGCCACCATGCTGATCGCCGTGCCCACCGCTGTGAAGATCTTCAACTGGATCGCGACGATGTGGCAGGGTTCGATGACCTTCGAAACCCCGATGCTGTTCTCGGTGGGCTTCATCTTCGTGTTCACCATGGGCGGTTTCACGGGCCTGATGCTGGCCATGGCGCCGATCGACATCCAGCTGCAAGACACCTACTACGTGGTGGCCCACTTCCACTACGTGCTGGTGGCCGGTTCGCTGTTCGCGCTGTTTGCAGGCTTTTACTACTGGTCGCCCAAGTGGACCGGCTTCATGTACAACGAAACCCGCGGCAAGATCCACTTCTGGTGGTCGCTGATCGCGTTCAACGTCACCTTCTTCCCGATGCACTTCCTGGGCTTGGCCGGCATGCCCCGTCGCTACGCCGACTACCCGATGCAGTTCGCCGACTTCAATGCCGTGGCCTCGGTCGGTGCCTTTGCCTTCGGTCTGGCCCAGGTGTACTTCTTTGTGTTCATCGTGCTGCCGGTGATGATGGGCAAGGGCGACAAGGCCTCGCAAAAACCCTGGGAAGCCGCAGAAGGCCTGGAGTGGGAAGTGCCCTCGCCGGCACCTTTCCACACCTTTGAGAACCCGCCCAAGCTCGATGCCACCGCATCGCGCGTGATCGGTTGAGCCCATCCATTGACCTGATCCGCACCATGACCCCCGAACAAAAGAAGAGCAACCTGCGCCTGGGCCTGATCCTGGCCTCTGTGGCCGCGGTGTTCTTCATCGGGTTCATGGCCAAGATGGTCTTGCTCTCGCACTGAACGGACTCGCATGAGCCGCCTTGAAAACACCCGCATGGTTGGCAAGCTGGCCGTCGTGGTGGCAGGCATGTTCGCCTTCGGCTATGCCCTGGTGCCCATGTACAAGGCCATCTGCGAGGCCACGGGCATCAACATCCTGGCCCTGGTCGAGCGCGAGGTGCCGGGTGGCGGGCCCACCGGGCGCAACGTCAAGCTGCCGGCCAATACCCAGATCGATACCAGCCGCACCATCACGGTCGAGTTCGATGCCAACTCGCGCGGGCCCTGGCAGTTCAAGCCGGCCCAGAGTTCGCTGCAGGTTCACCCGGGTGAGTTGACCACGGTCATGTACGAGTTTCAGAACGTACAGGACCGCCGCATGTCGGCCCAGGCCATCCCCAGCTATGCACCGCGGCAGGCGGCACCCTACTTCAACAAGGTGGAGTGTTTCTGCTTCAACCAGTACACCCTGGAGCCCGGTGAAAAGAAGCAGTGGCCGGTGGCTTTCGTGATCGATCCCAAGCTGTCCAAGGACGTGAACACCATCACCTTGTCCTACACCTTCTTCGAGGTGGGGGGCAAGACGCCGCCGGCACCCGAGGGCCAGGCGGCCCAGGTTTCTTTGATGCCTGTAGCGGCTGTTCCTGCTGTGGGGGCCGGGTCATGAACCAGCCCCTCGGTACACCGTCACCGCGGCAACGCAAAGGGTCCTGGCTGCGCACCGTCAAGGCGGTGGCGTGGTCTTTCGTGGGCATTCGCAAGAACAGCGACTACCAGGAAGACACCGCCAAGCTCAACATCTTCCACATCCTTGCCGTCGGTCTGGCTGGGGCTGTCCTGTTTGTGCTGGGCTTGATTGCCCTGGTGCACTGGGTGGTTCAGTGACCGACATGGCTTGTTCCAGAAATTCAATCAGAGTTAGAGAGAGACAGGAGCAAAAATGAGTTCGACAACGCATGGTGGAGCCCCTTATTACTTCGTTCCTCACGAGTCACGGCATCCCGTGCTGGGGGCGATCGGCCTGTTCTTTGTGATCCTTGGCGCGTCCAACTGGATCAATGGCGGCGATTGGGGTCAATACTCTCTGGCCTTTGGCTTGTTGTGGTGGTTTGTGGTGCTGTATCAGTGGTTCCGTGACGCCATTGCCGAGAGCGAGGGCGGCCAGTACGGTCACAAGATCGACCTGTCCTACCGCTGGAGCATGACCTGGTTCATCTTCTCCGAGGTGATGCTGTTCGGCGCTTTCTTCTCGGCCCTGTGGTGGGCGCGCGCCCACTCGGTGCCGGCGCTGGGCAACCTCGAGAACGCTCTGCTGTGGCCCGGTTTCCAGGCCGCCTGGCCGGGCACCGTGCCCGGGGCCACTGCGTCGCCGGCCGGCACCATCGATGCCTTCCAGACCATGACCCCGTTCTGGCTGCCCACGATCAACACCGCGCTGCTGCTCACCTCGGGTGTCACGCTGACCATCGCTCACCACGCCATGCAGGCCGGCCAGCGCAGCAAGACGATTCTGTTCATGTGGGCCACCGTGCTGCTGGGCGTGGTCTTCCTGTTCGTTCAGGGCTATGAATACATGCACGCCTACAGCGAGATGAACCTCAAGCTCAGCTCGGGCGTCTACGGCTCCACCTTCTACATGCTGACCGGTTTCCACGGTTTCCACGTGTTCGTGGGTGCCTTGATGCTGTTCTTCATCACCCTGCGCCTGCAAAAAGGCCACTTCACGCCCGAGCGCCACTTCGGCTTTGAGGGCGCTGCCTGGTACTGGCACTTTGTGGACGTGGTCTGGCTGGGCCTGTATGTGCTGGTCTACTGGATGTGACAAGCCGTCAAGCTGACAAAGAAGCGCCGCAAGGCGCTTTTTTGTCGCCGTTTGGGCAATGAGCACCGGGCACGTGCTGGGGGGGGTGACCGGGCTGGCCCGGCCAGGCGCAGGGCGCGCTGCGCCTATGATGCTCAACGGCCGGCAGGGATGCCGGTCGGCTGAATCCAGCCCAGTTTCCAACTGATCAGAATGCATGCGAACAGCAGCACGGAAAAGCCGACGCGAAACGCCAGCGCCCGTGCCATGTTCGGTTTCTCGCCCGGCTGGCGCTTGCCTTTGAGCATGAAGAACAAGGCCGTTCCCAGGCTGAGCAAAATGGCGGCAAAAGCCAGAATGACGAGGTATTTCATGAAGGCGATTATCCCGTGAAGCGTTCCGGCGCGTGGCCCCACAGTTTCGGCAAAACCCAGCTCGACAAGCGCTTCGTCCTGATCACGGCCGCGGCGCTGTTGGGCGTGCTGCTGACGCTGGCCCTGGGCCGCTGGCAACTGGGCCGCGCCGCAGAAAAAGAACAGCTGCACCAGGCCATGGTGAGCCAGGCGGCCTTGGCACCCCTGAGCTGGCAGGACTGGCTGCAGGCCAGTCGTGCCGGGCAAGACCTGAACTACCGTCGCGTGATGCTGCGCGGTCAGTGGCTGGCGCAGCACACCCTCTACCTCGACAACCGCCAGATGAACGGACACCCCGGCTTTTTTGTGGTGACGCCCCTGGCCTTGCCTGGCAAGGCCGGCGTGGTGCTGGTTCAGCGGGGCTGGGTGCCGCGCAACTTCCAGGACCGGGCCCGCGTCCCCGAGGTGCAAACGCCTTCGGGCGAGGTCAGCCTGCTGGGGCGTGTGGCGCCCCCCCCGGCCCGCCTGCTGGAGCTGGGGACGGCCGCTGCCACCGAGGGGTCTTCCCGCATCCGGCAAAATCTCGACCTGAATGCTTTCAGCGAAGAGATCGGGCTGCGCTTGCAGGCGGGCTCCATGGTTCAGATCGATGCCAGTTCGGACGGCTTGCAGCGCGACTGGTTTGAACCCGGTGCCGGCACCGAGAAACATTACGGTTATGCATTCCAATGGTTCGGCCTCAGCGCGCTGATGGCCACTCTTTATGTCTGGTTTCAAATTGTCCGACGCAAATCCCGCTCGTCCTGATCTGCCGCCTCAGTCGCACCTGCAGCACCTGCCCGACTCGCCGCTGGGCATGACGGTGCATTCGATGCCCACGCCCGAGCAGATGGTGGGCACCGACGGTGCGCGCACGCGCCTGGGCCGCCTGAAGATGCTGGCCGTGCTGCTGGTCTGTGCGGCGCCCGTGCTGGCCTCCTACCTCACTTACTACGTGATCCGCCCCAGCGCCCACAAGAGCTATGGCGAGTTGATCGAGCCCCAGCGTGAGCTGCCCGCCTTCACGGCTCAGGCCCTCGATGCTCAGCCGGTGGCTCTGCCATCGCTCAAGGGGCAGTGGCTGTTGATCAGCGTGGCGGGCGGTGCCTGTGACGAGGCCTGCGAAAAGCACCTGTACCTGCAGCGCCAGTTGCGCGAAAGCCTGGGCAAGGACAAGGACCGGCTGGACTGGGTCTGGCTGGTGCCTGACCAGGCCCCGGTGCGCCCGGCGCTGTTGCCCGCCTTGGGCCAGGCCACCGTGTTGCGCGTGCCCCCCGAGGGCCTGAACGCTTGGCTCAGCCCCGCGGCCGGCCAGGCCCTGGCCGACCACCTGTACCTGGTCGACCCGATGGGCCACTGGATGATGCGGTTCCCGGCCCGGCTCGACCTGGCCGGTGCCGGCAAGGCCAAGCGTGATCTGGAGCGCCTGATGCGCGCCTCGGCCGGCTGGGATGAGGCAGGGCGCTGAGACCATGAACACGCTTCAGCCCGCTTACGACCTGTCGCCCCTGCTGCAGGTGATGCTGATGGGCGCGCTGGTCGCGTCCGGCCCCTTGCTGTGGTGGTGGCTGCGCCACCGCGGCAGCAACCCGCAGGGGCGTTTGCAGGCCCTGACCCTGGTCACCCTGTTTCTCACCTTCGATCTGGTCTTGTTTGGCGCCTTCACCCGCCTCACCGATTCAGGCCTGGGCTGCCCCGATTGGCCGGGCTGCTATGGGCACGCCAGCCCCCTGGGGGCGCAGGCGCCGATTGCCCAGGCCCAGCAGGCCATGCCTACCGGCCCCGTCACCCACGGCAAGGCCTGGGTGGAGATGGTGCACCGCTACCTCGCCACTGGCGTGGGCGCCTTGATCGTGGTCCAGTTGGCCCTGGCCTGGCGCCGCCGGCGCGAGATGCGCCGCCAGGGGCGGCGTGGCCCGGGTCTGGGTTGGCCTGTGCTGACCCTGCTCTGGGTCTGTCTGCAAGGCGCTTTCGGGGCCCTGACCGTGACCATGAAGCTGTTCCCGGCCATCGTCACCCTGCACCTGGCGGGTGGTCTGATCTTGTTGGTGCTGCTGGCCGTGCAGGTGGCGCGCAACGGCCTGGCCGAAGGCACTCTGCGGCCCGTGTCGGTGTCGTCAGGTCTGTACCTGCTCACAGCGGCTGCGGCCCTGCTGCTGACGGCCCAGGTGCTGTTGGGCGGCTGGGTCAGCACCAATTACGCGGTGCTGGCCTGCAGCAGTTTCCCCCAGTGCCAGGGCCAATGGTGGCCCGAGATGGACTGGACGGGCGGCTTTGAACTATGGCGCCCGCTGGGGCAGTTGGCCAATGGCGAGCAACTCACCTTTGCGGCCCTCACGGCGATCCATGTTGCCCACCGGCTGGCCGCGGGCGTGGTGCTGCTCTGCCTGGGTGCACTGAGCTGGCGTCTGTGGCAGGTTCCCGCCTTGCGGGGGCAGGCACGCTGGTTGGCCGCGCTGTTGCTGTTGCAGGCCCTGACGGGTTTGAGCAACGTGGTGCTGGGCTGGCCGTTGGTGGCTGCCGTGGCCCACACCGGCGGTGCCGCCGCCCTGGCCCTGGTGTTGACGCGGGTGCTGACCCTCAGCAGCCCCCGTGGTGCCTATTCCTCTTCTGTATCCCTGAGCGCATCGAGACTGTCTGCATGAGTGTCGCCCCTTCTGTTTCCTACCCCTCCCTGGCGCGGCAGTTCTATGCGCTGACCAAACCCCGGGTGGTTCAACTGATCGTGTTCTGTGCCTTGATCGGCATGGTCCTGGCCGTGCCGGGTGTGCCCAGTCTGTCGGATGTGGGCCTGGCCGCGGTGGCCTCGCTGGGCATCTGGCTGGTGGCGGGCGCGGCGGCGGCTTTCAATTGCCTGGTTGAAAAAGGCATCGACGCCAAGATGAAGCGCACCGCCTGGCGCCCCACCGCCAAGGGGGAGTTGAGCGACCGCCAGTCGCTGGTGTTCTCGGCCCTGCTGTGCACGGCCGGCTCGGTGGTGCTGTATGTGTGGGTCAACCCGATCACCATGTGGCTGACCTTTGCCACGTTTGTGGGCTATGCGGTGGTCTACACCGTGATCCTGAAGCCGTTGACGCCGCAGAACATCGTCATCGGCGGGGCCTCGGGCGCCATGCCCCCGGTGCTCGGCTGGGCCGCCATGACGGGCGATGTGAGCCCCGAGGCGCTGATCCTGTTCCTGATCATCTTCCTCTGGACGCCGCCCCACTTCTGGGCCCTGGCCCTCTACCGGGTCGAGGACTACCGCAAGGCCGGCCTGCCCATGCTGCCCGTCACCCATGGCAATGAGTTCACCCGCCTGCAGGTGCTGCTGTACACCTTTGTGCTGTTTGCGGGTTGTCTGATGCCTTTTGTCTACGGCATGAGTTCCTGGTTCTACCTGGTCGCGGCCGTGCTGCTCAGTGGCGGCTTCATCGCCTATGCCTTCCGCCTGTGGCGCTCCTATTCGGATGATCTGGCGCGCCGCACCTTCCGTTTTTCGCTGATCCACCTGAGCCTGCTGTTTGCAGCCCTGTTGATCGACCACTACCTGTTCTGATGCCATGAAGAAACGACAAGCGCTCCAATGGGGCTTCACTGTGCTGGGGGCGGCCCTGGCCGCCAGCCTGATGACGGCCTGTGCCCCGGCCAAGACCGAGTTCAAGTCGGTGGACATCACCGGCGCTGAATACGCGCGCGACTTCAAGCTGCCCGACCAGAACGGGCAGGTGCGCACCCTGGCCGACTTCAAGGGCAAGGCGGTGGTGGTCTTTTTTGGCTACACCCAATGCCCGGATGTCTGCCCGACCACCATGTCGGAGATGGCCGAGGTCAAGCGTCAACTGGGCGCCGATGGGGAGCGCCTGCAGGCCATCTTCGTGACGGTGGACCCGGCACGCGACACCGCCGAACTGCTCAAGGCCTACATGGGCAATTTCGACCCCACCTTCATCGCGCTGCGGCCCGAAACGCCAGAGCAACTGGCCGCGCTCGCCAAAGACTTCAAGATCTACTACAAGAAGGTCGAGGGCAAGACCGAGTCCAGCTACACCATGGACCACTCGGCCGGCAGCTACATCTACGACCCGCAAGGGCGGCTGCGCCTGTTTGCGCGCTATGGATCGGGCCCGCAGGCCCTGTTGTCCGATCTGCAGGCCTTGTTGCGCGCCTCCTGATCGGCTGGATCAGGCGGTTTGATGCCGCGGCGCGGGCCTCAATCGGCCTGGATGCGCTGCTTCTGGATCACCTCGCCCATGCTGCGGGTGTCCGCCTTGACCCGGTTGGCCAGGCCTTCGGCCGAGGTGCCGGCCACCTGCCAGCCCATCTGGAACAGCTTGTCGCGCACCTCGGGGGTTCGCGCAATCCCGCTCAGCAGGTCTGAAAGCCGGGCCACGATCGGCGCCGGCAGGCTGGCCGGGGCAGCCACGGCGTTCCAGATCTCCAGGTTGAAGCCTGTCACACCCGACTCGGCCAGGCTGGGCACCTCGGGGGCCAGCGAGCTGCGGGTGGACGACGTCACGCCGATGGCGCGCAGTTTGCCCGCCTTCACCTGGGCCAGCGCCAGGCCCGGTGGCAACAGCGCGAGCTGAACCTGGGCGCCCAGCATGGCCGTGATCACCTGCGGGTTGCCCGGGTAGGGCACGTGCACCGCCCCCAGGTGGGCGCGTGCCTTCAACATTTCCATGCCCAGATGGGCCACCGTGCCCACCCCGGGTGAGCCATAGCTCCATTGCTCACCGGCTTTGCGTGCGGCCTCCAACACCGCTTGTGGGGTGGTGCCGGGCAGGCTGGCGGGGCCGGCCAGGATCAGCGGGGCCGTGGCGATCAGGCTCACCGGGGCCAAGTCCTTGAGCGGGTCGTAATGGATCTTCGGGTTGAGTAGACGGGCAATCGTCATATTGCCGTTGATCATCAGGCCCAGGGTGTGGTTGTCGGTGGCATGGGCCACGGTCTCGGCGGCAATGTTGCCACCGGCCCCCACCCGGTTCTCCACGATCACCGGCTGCCCCAGCGCCTTGGACAGGGGCTCGGCCAGGGTGCGGGCCATCAGGTCGGGCGACGATCCGCCAGGAAAGCCCACCACGATGCGCAGCGTCTTGTTGGGCCAGTTGGCGGGTGTCTGGGCCAGGGCGGGCAGGGTCAGGCCGCCCAAAGTCAGGCCCAGGGCCTGGCGGCGTGAAATGGAAGTTGGCATGGCAGCGGCTCCGCGCATTGCAAATCAGTACAAGGGCCAACAGTGTGCCCCATGACGGGGCGTCGCCCACCTCAGAAAAGACCAGACAGCAAAAAGCCGGACGGATCCGGCTCTTGTGGGATGGGCAGCAGAGGCGCGTCAGGCGAATTCGGCCAGCGTCTTCTTCATTTTCTTCATCGCCGCCACTTCGATCTGGCGGATGCGCTCGGCGCTCACCTTGTACTCGGCAGCCAGCTCGTGCAGGGTCATGCCGCCCGAGCCGTCGTCATTGACCTTGAGCCAGCGCTCTTCCACGATGCGGCGGCTGCGTTCGTCCAGGCCATTGAGTGCGCTGGCAATGCCGTCGCTGGCCAGCACGTCGCGCTGGCGCGATTCGATCATGGCGGTGGGCTCATGGGCCGCGTCGGCCAGGTAGGCGATCGGGCCAAAGGCCTGGTCGGAGTCTTCGGACGGGCTCGGGTCCAGCAGCACGTCGCCACCCGCCATGCGGGTTTCCATCTCCATGACCTCTTCGCGCTTCACGTTGAGCTGTTGGGCCACCACGTCAATCTCGTGCTCGCTCAGCGTGTCGCGGTGCGTGCTGCCTTCGTCCATGGCGTCGGCCTTGAAGCCTTGCTTCATGGAGCGCAGGTTGAAGAACAGCTTGCGCTGGGCCTTGGTGGTGGCCACCTTGACCATGCGCCAGTTTTTCAGGATGTACTCGTGGATTTCGGCCTTGATCCAGTGCAGCGCGTAGCTGACCAGGCGCACGCCCTGATCCGGGTCGAAGCGCTTGACGGCCTTCATCAGGCCCACGTTGCCTTCCTGGATCAGGTCGCCTTGCGGCAGGCCATAGCCCAGGTACTGGCGCGACACCGACACCACCAGGCGCAGGTGCGACAACACCAGCCGGCCGGCGGCCTCGACGTTGTTGTCGTCGCGCAGCTGGCGGGCGTACTTTTGTTCTTCTTCGAGGGTGAGCATGGGCAGGCGGTTGACGGCCGAGATGTAGGCGTCAAGGTTGCCCAGGGCAGGCACCATGGACCACGGGTTGGCCGGGGTGATGGCAGTGGCTGCAGCGGTCATTGAAGTTTGGATTTTCATACCAGAAATCCTTTCCATGGCGGAATATTAGCACTCTCTGTGACCGAGTGCTAAATCGAAAGTTCCCGCCCTTTTTTGCGCCAGGGCATCCGAGGTAAATGGGGTGAAAAAAGGCAGCTTCAAGGCGCGAGGCAGGCCGCTTGGTGGCCTGCAGCCTGCTGGATTACTGCGTTGGCCACCCCCGGTTCTGTCCCCGTCAGGCTTGGACAAGCTTGTGGACAAGCCGTGCCCTGTGCGTTGAATCAGTGCCTAAGTGCTTGATTTGAAAGAGATGTCCTTGCGCTGCCTGTTTTTTGGGCAGCGCGAGAGAGACGGGCTTCAGCGCGGTGATTTCAGCACGTCGCGGTACATGGGCGCCAGCAGGGCCAGCAGGCGGTTCTGGGTGCGAAAAGGCACGCCTTGCTCGTCCAGGGCCTGTTGCAGGTCTTCGACCAGGGCGTTGAAGTGCGCCATGGTGAGGGCCAGGTCCTCGTGGGCATCTTTCATGGAGTTGCCTTCGTAGTGGCAGGGCCCACCCGTGAGTTCACACAGCTGATCCGTGATCTGGCCCTGCAGACCCTTGAGTTTGATGCCCTTGAACTTGTCGGCGATGCGCGGGTTGGCTGCCGAGCGCTTGAGCATGCCGGCCACCACGGCGTCGATGCCGGCGCGCTCCCCCAAGGCCTGGTACAGCCCGGCATCGGCGGGCCGGGCGGGCACGTAGCGGTCGGGTTCGGCGCTGGTGGCGGAGGCGGCCAGCAGCATCAAGCTGGCCAGGGCAAGGTGCAGAAATCGGGTTGGCATGGGGGTGTGCTGGAGGAGGCTGCTGGAGGCGCTCAGAAACTGACCTGGCCCGACAGGTACCAGCCCCGTTGCCGGCGTTGCTCGGTCACGCCGGGCACGATGCGGCCCAGGTCCACATAGGCGGCGGTCAGCGAGACGTTGCGTTGCGGTGCCCAGGCCACAAACAGGTCTTTCCAGTCGTCCTGGCGCAAGGCATTGCCCAGGCCGGCAGCGCGCCCCACGGCTTCCAGGTTGTTGGGCATGAAGCGGTATTCCGCGCCCACGGCCAGGTCCTTGCGCAGCAGGTAGGCCACGCTCAGTTCGGGGTTCAGGCTGGCGCTGTGGCGCCCCGGGGCGGCCGAGCCGAAGCCCAGCAGCCCGCCCTGGTTGGCCTGGGTGTAGCGCAGCGTGGCGTTGAGCAGCAGGCCCTGGGCCAGCCACAGCTTGGTGGCCGAGACATACACATCGGTGCCCGAATTGCGCACGCCCAGGAAGTTGAACACCGGCTGCAGCGAGGCAGCCTGGGTGTGTTTGTGCTGCAGGCCCACCGCCACCTGGGGCATCAGGGTGTCGCTGTCCAGGATGGCATCACCGGCCAGCCGCAGCTTGGCGCCCAGCACGTCCATCTTGAGGTGCGGGCCGGGCTGCACGTCAAAGCCCAGCGCATTGAGGGCGGTGGCCGGCCCGGCCGACAGGTCTTGCTGCCCCACCGACAACTCCAGCTGGTTGCGCAGGTTCAACGTCAGGGCATAGGTCTTCAGGCCATAGTCGTGGGTGGCCAGGTGGTTGAAGTTGGCGCTCAGCCCGATTTCACCGTCGGTGGCCTGGGTGCCGATCACGGCCCAGGGCACGATGCCGCCACCGGCCGCACCCTCCACGGTCGAGACCCCGCCGGTCAGCAGCAGCTTGCCCGATTCCGCATGGGCCCCATGCACCCCCAGGCTCAGAAACAGCGCCACCGACAGTCCAACCGGTGCATTCAGGCATGCGCGGGGCTTAGGCATGGTCATGGCGTGGAGGCTCAGGGCAGCGCTGAAGGATTGGCGAAGTAGGCCTTGGAGTAGGTCTTGAACTGGCCACCATCGGTGGTGATGTTGGTCTGAGTGGACTCGCCTGGGCTGAACACCACGCCAACCCCCCCGGCTGCCACCAGTTCATTGGGATGGCTCAGAAAGTAACGCACCCTGTTGTCGCGCCAAGGGCTTTGCTTGCTGGCCGTCGCAGCCGGCACCCCCATCGGGGTTTGCCACCACAGCAGGGGCCGACCCAGGCCCTGAAAGAAGCCATTGGCGATGGCGAAATGTTCGGTGAAGGTGGGGGAGGTGGTGTTGCTCTCGTCCCAATACCAATTGTTGCCGCTGCGCACGCAGCTGCCCAGGCTCGACTGAGCCTCGAAACAGCCGGCGTCGCGGTCCAATGTCTGCATGACCACGAAGTCGGCTTGGCCGGCCCCGAGCTTCTGCATGTAACTCACTTCGGTGGACAACAGGTCGCCGAACAACGAGGGTGGGAAGCCCACGTAAGCTTGGGGTGCATATAACCGGGCGGTCTGCATCAGGCAGGCGGCCATCCCGGCCACGGTATTGGGCAGCGTGGCGCAGTCGGGGTTGGTGTTGACGTAGACGAACATCTGCGTCGGGTCGGCGTTCACTCGGTGCGTGTAACCCCAGAAGTCGGGCTCGAAATTGACCAGCGCGGGCTTGCCATAGGTGGCCAGTTGCTGAAACAGCAGGCGGGTGTTGTCCCAGTAGTCCTTCATGAAGCTGGTGTCGGTCAGTCCGGTCAGCACCCCGTCACCGCGGGTGGCCATCTGGTAGAGCGTGAACATGGGCACGGCCCCCAATTGGTCGGCGCGCTGCGCGACCAGTTGCACGTAGGCGCCCGAGGGGCTGTTCCAGCTCGGCCAGGCGCTGGCGCCTGCCCCCACCAGGTATTGGTCGTAGATGTCGGGGGTGAGGCTCTGGGCCTGGATGGGCGCGACGTCGGTCGATCCCAGCCCCACCAGCAAACGCTGGCTGCGCCCCAGGGCCTTGGCCAGCACCCCAGGCCGTTGAGCCAGGGTGGCTTGCTGGATCAGGGTGTGACCATCGGTGGGGGTCGAGCTGCCCGATCCGCTGCTGCTCCCGCTGCCTGAACTACCTGAACTGCCCGAGCTACCCGACCCGCTGCTGGTGCTGGACGAGCCCCCGCCACCTCCACCGCCGCAACCGGCAACGAAGGCGATGGCCGCAACGGCAATCAGACGGACAGCATGACGATGTAGGCGTTTGGACAAAAACATGCCCGCCAGTCTACTGAAAGAAGCCGCATGGTGACATGACAAGGCCCTCTTTGATGTCGTGGGGATGTGTGTGTCTGCACGACTCTGCCGAGCCACAATCCCAGGGCTGTCCCGGAGTCTGCCGATGTCCACCCTCCTTCCGAACCCCCCGTCTTCCGTCGTCCCAGCGTTTTCTGAGCCTTTGTGGTGTGTGACCACCACGGTGTCCCACCAATTGGACGCAGGTCAACTGGCCAGCCAGGTGCTGGACCAGCGCCTGGCTGCCTGCGTGCAGGTCGAGGCCGTGCAGTCGCACTACCGCTGGCAGGGCCAGACCCTGGCCGAGCCGGAATGGCGCCTCACCCTCAAGACGTCCGCCGCGGCCGGGCCGGCCTTGCTGGCCTGGCTGAAGCAGCACCATCCCTATGAATTGCCCCAGCTGTGCTGGTCCCCCTGGCAGGCTTCGGCCGATTACGCCCAATGGGTGCATGAGAACGTGAACCCCTGAGAGAACAGGGCGGCTCGCCCTGCAAGCCCACCTGAAATGCAAAAGGCCCGCTGACGGGCGGGCCTTGGGGCTTGGCGGCGGTGCCTGGGCTTCAGGACAACAGGGCCTGGGCAAACTCGCGGGCGTTGAAGGTCTCGAGGTCTTCCAGCTTCTCGCCCACGCCGATGAAGTACACCGGCACCGGGCGCTCCTGGGCGATGGCGGCCAGCACCCCGCCCTTGGCGGTGCCGTCGAGCTTGGTCACGATCAGGCCGGTCAGTTTCAGCGCGTCGTCAAACGAGCGCACCTGGGCCAGGGCGTTCTGGCCGGTGTTGCCGTCGATCACCAGCAGCACCTCGTGCGGCGCCGTGGCGTCGGCCTTGTTCACCACGCGGCGGATCTTCTTGAGCTCTTCCATGAGGTGCAACTGGGTGGGCAGGCGCCCGGCCGTGTCCACCAGCACCACGTCCTTGCCACGGGCCTTGCCGGCGGTCACCGCGTCGAAGCTCACGGCCGCCGGGTCGCCGCCTTCCTGGCTGACGATCTCGACCGTGTTGCGGTCGGCCCACACGCCCAGTTGCTCGCGGGCGGCGGCGCGGAAGGTGTCGGCCGCGGCCAGCAGCACGGCCGCGCCTTCGTTGGCCAGGTGCTTGGTCAGCTTGCCGATCGAGGTGGTCTTGCCCGCGCCGTTGACGCCGGCCACCATGATCACGGTGGGCGTGAATTCGCCGATCACCAGTTGCTTTTCGAGCGGACGCAGCAGATCGGTGATCGCATCGGCCAGCAAGGCCTTCACCGCCGCCGGGTCGGTGGTCTTGCTTTCCTTCACGCGGCGCTTGAGGTCGTTCAGCAGGTGCTCGGTGGCTTTCACCCCGGTGTCGGCCATCAGCAGGGCGGTTTCGAGCTCTTCGTAGAGCGCATCGTCGATCTGGGTGCCGGTGAACACCGTGGCCAGGGTCGAGCCGGTCTTGCGCAGGCCGGCCTTCAGCTTGTCCAGCCAGCCTTGGCGCGCAGGCGCTGGCGCTGGTACCGGGGCTGGTACGGGCTCAGGGGCCACCGCGACGGGAGCAGGGGCGGGTGCCGGCGTCTTCACAGCCGGGATCGGTGCCGGGGCTGGAACGGGTACCGGCGTCGGTGCAGGTGCAGGTGCAGGTGCAGGTGCAAGAACGGGTGCAGGTGCTTCGACCTGCGGTGCTGCCGCGATCGGGGCTGGGGCGGCAGGGGCTGGCGCTGTGACGGGAGTAGAGACGGGCGCTGTGATGGGAGCGGATGCGGCAGGTGCAGCGGGCGCAGCGACGGCCGGTGGCTCGGCAGAGGGTTCGGCCGGTGCGGCCGGCTTGCCGCCAAAAGCGTTGCGCAGCCAGCTCAGGCCACCGCCGCCCGTGTTGGCCGGGGCCGGGGAGGCTGAAGCCGCCGGCGCAGGGGTTTCAGGGGCGGCTGCGGGCGCAGGCACCGAAGCGGCAGGTGCGCTGGCAGGTTCTGCCGGGGCAGGAGCAGGGGATTTTTTCTTGAAAAAGCTGAACATTGCAGGGTTCTTAGAATCCCATCATTCTATGAAACGCACACCCACCCTTCTGGCCGCATTGATCTGCGCCTTGGCGGCCCCTGTTCTGGCGCAGTCCACACAGCCCTCTGCCCCGTCTCAGACGCCGCTTTCCGCGTCTGCCCCAGCATCGGCACCAGCACCGGCCCAAGCACCGGCACGATGGGCCAACGGGGTGCACCAATACACCCTGGCCAACGGCATGACGCTGATCGTCAAGCCCGATCACCGTGCCCCCACGGTGGCCCACATGGTGTGGGTGCGGGTGGGGTCCATGGACGAGGTCGACGGCACCAGCGGCGTGGCCCATGCCCTCGAGCACATGATGTTCAAGGGCACGCCCAGCCTGCCCCCGGGTGAGTTCTCACGGCGTGTGGCTGCCTTGGGCGGGCGTGAGAACGCCTTCACCACGCGCGACTACACGGGCTACTACCAGCAGATTCCGGCCGCCCGCCTGGAAGACGTGATGAAGCTCGAAGCCGACCGCTTTGCCCACAACCAGTGGGTCGACGACGAGTTCAAGCGCGAAATCGAGGTCATCAAGGAAGAGCGCCGCATGCGCACCGACGACAACCCTCGGGCCCGCCTCTACGAAGCCTTGAACGCAGCGGCTTTTGTGGCCTCGCCCTACCACCGGCCCGTGGTGGGCTGGATGAGCGATCTGGACGCCATGACGCCCGACGACGCCCGCAGCTTCTGGCGCACCTGGTACACCCCCACCAATGCCGCGGTGGTGATTGCCGGCGACATCGAGCCCGAGCAGGCGCTGGCGTTGGCCAAGCGCCATTACGAGCCGATGGCCGCCCACGCCTTGCCCTTGCGCAAGCCACGCACCGAGCCCGAACAACTGGGCCTGCGCCGTTTCGACTTCAAGGCCCCGGCCGAGCAGGCCTACGTGACCCTGGCCTTCAAGGTGCCCAAGCTCGAATCCCCCGATCAAACCTCTCCCACTGACGACGACGTGCTGGCCCTGACCGTGCTGGCCGCCGTGCTCGACGGTTACCCCGGCGCCCGCCTGGAGCGCGGCCTGACCCAGGGCGAACGCCGCGTGGCCGACAGCGCAGGGGCCTACAACGGCCTCATGGGCCGGGGCCCGCAGATGTTCGTGCTTGATGGCGTGCCAGCCGCCGGCCAGACCCCCGAGGCCGTGGAGGCCGCCTTGCGGGCCCAGGTGCGCCTGGTGGCCGAGCAGGGCGTCAGCGAGGCCGAGCTGCGCCGCGTCAAGGCCCAATGGGTGGCCAGCGAGGTCTACAAGCTCGACTCGGTGTTCAACCAGGCCAACGAACTGGGCCGTTACTGGGTGCAGGGCCAGCCCCTGGATGCGGGCGAGCGCCTGATCCAGCGCCTGCGCGGCGTCACCGCGGCCCAGGTGCAGTCGGTGGCGGCGCGCTATTTCGGCGATGACCAGCTCACCGTGGGCATTCTGCGTCCCCAGCCGCTGGACCCGCAGCGCCCGCGCAAGGCGGCGCCTGCCGGGCGCCATGGCTCCTGAGGCGAGGTTGTCGCCCGATGTCTGCCGCTTTGTTCTCTGCCCTTTCTCTCCCTACCCTGGGCCAGGCTTTCGGCCTGCGCGTTTCCACAGGTGACCCCATGACTCTTCCCGTTTCGACGCCGCAGCGGCGCCTGCCGCTGGCCCGGCGTGCCGGCCTTTCCATGGCCCTGCCTCTGGCCCTGCTGCTGGCCACCGCAGCCGCCCAGGCCGCGCTGCCCATCCAGCACTGGACCCAGCCCAGCGGGGCCCGTGTGGCCCTGGTGGAAAGCCCGGCCATCCCGATGCTGGATGTGCAGATCGACTTCGACGCCGGTTCGCGCCGCGATCCGGCCCGCCAGGCCGGCCTGGCCTCGGTCAGTGCCCTCATGAGCGCCCGGGGCGTGCAGGCCCATGGCAGCGCCCCCGCCCTCGACGAAAACGCCCTCAGCGAGGCCTGGGCCGATCTGGGCGCCAGCTTTGGCGGCAGTGCCAGCAGCGACCGCCTCACATTCGGTCTGCGCACCTTGACCGAGCCGGATCTGCTGGACCGCGCCGTGGCCCTGGCGGCGCGGCAACTGGCCGAACCGGCCTTGCCCGAGGCGGTGTGGCGCCGCGAGCGCGAGCGCCTGGTGGCCTCGCTCAAGGAGGAGGACACCCGCCCCGGCACCCAGGCCGCCAAGGCCTTTGCCCGCGCGGTCTATGGAGCCCACCCTTATGGCTACGAGATGAGTGCCGCCACGCTGGCCACCCTCCAGGTCAGCGACCTGCGCAGCTACCTGAAGCGCTCGGTGCGTGCCTGCGACGCCCGCGTCAGCCTGGTCGGGGCCGTCAGCCGTGAGCAGGCCGATGCCTTGGTCACCCGCTTGCTGGCCCTGCTGCCGGCCGGGCCCTGCCCGCCGCAGCCAGCCGTGCCCGAGGTGGCGCCTCTGACCCAGGCCGAAACCGTGAGCCTGCCTTTCGATTCGGCCCAGGCCCATGTGTTCATCGGCCAGCCCGGCATCCGCCGCGCCGACCCCGACTACTTTGCCCTGCTGGTGGGCAACTACATCCTGGGCGGCGGCGGCTTTGTGTCGCGCCTGACCAGCGAGGTGCGCGAAAAGCGCGGCCTGAGTTACAGCGTCTACAGCTACTTTGCCCCGGGCCTGCATGCCGGGGCCTTCACCATCGGCCTGCAGACCCGCCCTGACCAGGCCGCCGAGGCCGTGAAGGTGGCGCGTGAGGTGCTCAGCCGCTACGTGGCCGAGGGGCCCACCGAGGCCGAACTCAAGGCGGCCAAGGACAACCTGGTGGGCGGCTTTGCGCTGCGCATCGACAGCAACAAGAAGCTGCTCGACAACGTGGCCAACATGGCCCTGCACAACCTTCCGTGGGACTACCTGGACACCTGGACGCAGCAGATCGACCGGGTCAGCGTGCAAGACATCCGGGCGGCTTTCCAGCGTCACCTGCAGCCTGATCGCCTGGTCACCGTGACCGTAGGAGCCCGCCCATGACCCGTCCGTCCATGCCCCGCCCAGGCAAGGCCCCCGCAGCGCCGGCAGGCAAGGCCCCCGTGCGCCCGAACGTCAGCAAGGCCCCGGGTGAGATCCGCATCATCGGCGGCCTCTGGAAGCGCACCCGTCTGGCCGTGCCCGACCGCCCGGGCCTGCGCCCCACGCCCGACCGCGTGCGCGAAACCCTTTTCAATTGGCTGGGCCAGGACCTGGGGGGCTGGCGCTGCTTCGATGCCTTTGCAGGCACCGGCGCCCTGGGCTTCGAGGCCGCCTCGCGCGGGGCGCGCGAAGTCTGGTTGATGGAGCAGGACAGCGCCCTGGTGCAGCGCCTGCAGGCCAGTTCGATCCGCCTCAAGGCCAGCCAGGTGCGGGTGCAACGCGGCGATGGCGTGGCCCAGCTGGTGCAGCAACGCGACGCCGGCCTCGACCTCGTGCTGCTGGACCCGCCCTTTGCCTCCGACCTGTTCGAGCCCGCTTTGCGGGCCGGGGCGCAGGCCCTGCAAGCCGAAGGCTTTCTGTACCTGGAGGCCCCCCGCGCCTGGACGGCCGAGGAACTGCTGCCCCTGGGTCTGCAGCCTTACCGCTACCTCAAGGCCGGCGCCGTGCACGCCCACCTGCTGAAACGGGCCAGCCCGGTGGTCTGATCCCGGTGCCCGCATCGGCGGTAGCGGCCTGTGGCAAGGCGGTGTCAGCGGCGTTACAGGGGCCATGCATAATGCGCGCAAACAATGCACCAGCCCCATCTGCAGGAGACGCACCGCCATGGCCCAGAACGTGATCGCGATTTACCCGGGTACCTTCGACCCCATGACTTTGGGCCACGAAGATGTGGTGCGCCGTGCCACCCAGCTGTTTGACCACGTGATCGTGGCAGTGGCCGCGGGGCACCACAAAAAGACCCTGTTCAGCCTGCAAGAGCGTGTCGACATGGTGCGTTCCGCCGTGGAGCCCTTCCCTCAGGTCGAGGTGGCCACTTTCGGGGGCCTGCTGCGCGATTTTGTGGTGGCGCGCGGCGGCAAGGCCATGGTGCGCGGCCTGCGTGCGGTCACCGACTTCGACTATGAATTCCAGCTCGCCGGCATGAACCGCAGCCTGATGCCCGACGTCGAGACCGTCTTCCTCACCCCCAGCGACAAGTACCAATTCATTTCGAGCACCTTTGTGCGCGAGATCGCCGTGCTCGGAGGCGAGGTCGACAAATTCGTCTCGCCGCTGGTGCAGGAGCGCCTGGCCGAGAAGGTGCGCAGCCTGGGCCGCGAGTGAGCCCGGCGCGGCGGCCTCGCTCTTTCAGGGGCGATGCCAGCGCGCGATCCAGTCTTTCAACAAGGCGTTGACCTGGGGTGCGCGCTCCATCGTCAGCATGTGGCCGCAGCGCGGAATCAGCGCCATTTGCGCATGAGCGATGGCCTCGGCCATCTCGTAGGAGCATTCAGGCGGGGTCAAGAGGTCGTTGGCGCCACACGCCACCAGCGTCGGGCACTGGATGCGGGCCAGGTGGGGGCGGGCGTCGGGGCGGTCCATCACGGCCTCGTTCTGACGCGCCAGGGCTTCGCCACCCGCCGACTGGATGAAGCGCCAGTAGCGTGCCCGCAGGTCGGGCCGGGCGGCACCGTCGGCATGAAAGGCCAGGGCGATGTTGGGCTCGATCACCTCCCGCAACTGGCCCGCTCTGAACTTTTGCACGGCCGCGCTGCGCAGCCCACGCATGGCCTCGGTCTCGGGGCGCGCGTTGCTGCCCAGCAGGGCCAGCCCGGTGATGCGTTCGGGCGCCTGGCGCAGGGCCTCCAGGGCGATCATGCCGCCCATCGAGGTGCCGCACAGGGCCAGGGGGCCGCTGTGTTCGCGCAGCACGGCTGCCGCCATGGCGCGGATGCTGGGGTGGCGGAAATGCACCAGGCTGATGGCCCAGCGCAAGTCGTGGGGCAGGGCGCGGGTCTGGTCGGCCCACAGGTCGGCGTCAGCGGCCAGGCCGGGCAGAAAAATCAGGGTACTCATGGGGCGGTCAACTTCGAAGCCATCGAGCCTTTGATCATGCCTCAGCCTCCGTCAGTCCGTCGGCGCCCTGGCTGGCACCGCCACAAACCGGGCGGCGCGCGCCCCACAGCAGGCTCAGTCGCTGGTCGGCTGAGCTTCACTGGAGAGCCAGCGCCCGCGGGGTCGGCCCGCGGCCTGCATGCCATTGGAGGCCCAGGGCCAGGACACCCGGCTCCAGGCGACCTGGCCTGCTTCGGAGGGCAGTGGCTGCACCGACGGGGCCAGATGGCTCAGCGGGTGGCTGCGCCGGATCAGCAGATCAACGCAGTCCATCCCGTCGTTGTTGCTGTCCTCGGGGGGGAAGCGCAGACGCGTGGTGTCGCGGATGATGGGCTGATCGAAGTTCGGGTCCGTAGAGGATGAAGCGTCCATGCAGAAGTCCAGTGTGCTTGACGAGCCACGCGGATCGTGGGCTATCGCTTCTACGAAGGGTATTCTTGGGTGGACGAGAGGTTGGTCAGTGGTGACGCAGCCCACCTGTCGGCGTCGGCGCTGCCTGCTTGTAGGTGCTGGCCCACAGCGTGCTCACACCGGGCTGGTGAGGGTGGGCAGGTAGGCGGTGATGCGGCTGCCCTGCCCGGGGGTGGACTCGACCAGCAGGCGGCCGCCGGTGGCTTCCACGCGGTGGCGCATCCCCTCCAGCCCATGCGAGCCGGCCCCGATCTGCTCGGGGTTGAAGCCGATGCCGTCGTCGCTCACCGTCAGCAATGCATGTGTGTCCGTGTTCTGCAACTGCACCGAGACCTGCCGGGCGCGGGCGTACTTGCCGATGTTGGTCAGGGCTTCCTGCACCAGACGGTACAGAGTCAGTTGCGACGACTCATCCAGCTCCACGGCTTCCAGCCGGGTGTCGAGCACCAGGTCTGAGCGTTCTGAAAACTCCCGCGTGAGGATTTCCAGCGAAGGCAGCAAGCCCAGGTTGGACAGGGAAGAGGGGCGCAGGTCTTCGACAATGCGGCGCTTCAGGGCAATGCCCCGGTTCAGGGTTTCGGTCAGGTGCTGCAGGCGTTGCAAGGCCTCAGGCGCGTGGTCGCCCAGGCGTGATTTGATGCGTGCCACGTCCAGCTTGGCAGCGGTCAGCAGAGAGCCCAATTCATCGTGCAGTTCGCGCGCCAGGTGGCCCCGCTCGTCCTCGCGCACCTGCTGCAAATAGGTGGCCAGCTTGGCCAGGGAGGCCGTGCGGTCGCGCACCAGGCTTTCCAGCCGGTCGCGTTCCTGCTTGAGCGTCTGTTGCTCGCGCTGACCCGCCACCTTCAGGGCGTTCGACTGCCTCAGGTACAGGTAAAAAGACAGCAGGCCCACCAGCGCTGTGAGGGCGATGCCCAGGCGCGACACCATCAGTGAACGCAGGATCTGCCGCTCGCCCAATTCGGTTTGCCGGCTGCTTTCGTCGATCAGGGCGGCCGACTGCTCCCGGATGGCATCCATGTGTTCCTTGCCGACATCGGTGTGCATCACGAACTTCCAGGCCTCTTCCTTGCCCTGCTTGCGCAGCTTCAGGCTCAGGTCCATCTCGGCCAGCTTGCGCGACACATGGCGTGACAGGGCGACCAGGGCGGCGGGGTCGACAGGGTGGGCTTGATCGCTTTGGCGCAACTGGTCCAAGGTCTGGTTCACCTCGGACACGGCGCTGTTGTACGGCGCCAGGTAGCTTTCGTCGCCACTGAGCAGGTAGCCCCGCAAGCCGGTTTCGGCGTCCAGCATCAGGGCCAGCAGCTTGTGCAGCGTGGCCCGGGTCTCCTGGGTGGCTGCAATGCGTTTGACGGTGCCCGCTGAGCGTTCATAGCCCAGCTCGTTGATGCCGATCAGGCTCAGGGTGGCCAGCAAGGCCAGTGGCAGGCAGATCCACTGGCGCGTGATGGTCAAAGGCCGGCCGCCGAAAAGAGGCTGCTTCAGCCAGACCGGCAAGGATGCAAACCTTGTCATTGAAAACTCCGGGCGTGGTGGGCCACGAGCGGCCCTTATTCCCTGCGCACAGCTGGGAAGCTGGCGAAACTTTGTTCTGTGGTTGCAGTTTCGGTTATTGTCGGCGCATTTGTGGGTCAATTCTCACAAATGACGAAAGACAATATCGATGATCAGAATAGGCATAGTGGATGACCACGCCATCGTGCGCTCGGGTTTGCGCAACTTCTTTGCCGACCATGTGGACCTGCGGGTGGTGGGTGAGGCGGCCAACGGGCGCGAGGCGATCGACCTGGTGCGCACCACTGAGATGGATGTGCTGCTGATGGACCTGGCCATGCCAGGCCAGTCGGGGCTGGACGCACTGGCCATGATCCGGGCCAAGGCGCCCGATGTGGGCATTTTGATCCTCTCGGGCTACCCGGAGGAGCACTACGCCATGAACCTCATTCGGCAAGGCGCCAGTGGTTACCTCAACAAGGAGTGTGACCCCACCGAGATCGTGGAGGCGGTGCGCACCATTGCGCTGGGCAAGCGCTACATCACCCGCACCGTGGCCGATCTGCTGGCCCAGCAACTGGGCCGCAAGGACGATGTGCCGCTGCACGAACAGTTGTCAGAGCGCGAGTTCCAGGTGTTTCTCAAGCTGGCCCGGGGCGAGACGGCCGGCGATGTGGCCAAGTCGCTGTCCCTGAGCGTGAAGACGGTCAGCACCTACCGCACCCGTCTGATGGAAAAAATGGGCCTGGCCTCCAACAGCGACCTGACCTACTACGCGCTCAAGAACCGATTGATAGATTGATGGATTGATCGAGTCAGGCCAGCCTCAAGCGTTCGAGGAGGCTTGCAGCGTGCAGAAATCGATCAGAGCGTCGATCTCGTTGGATTTGTCGAACACCGCATCCACGCCCAGGCTGGCACAGCGCAGCCGGATGTCGGGCGTGGCATAGTTGGTCAGCACGATCAGGCGTTGGTGCGGCTGGCGTTGCTGGCAAGCCGAGATCACGCCCAGGCCGCTGCCCTCTTTGAGAAACAGGTCCACGATGGCCAGGTCCCAGTCACTGTGGTGCTGGTGCAGCCATTCGGTGCCTTGGTGTTCTGTTTCGGCAAAACCCACAGCCCGCACCTCGGCCAGCTCTTCCAGAGTGCCCACCAGGTTCTCGCGGATCGTGGCGTTGTCTTCGACGATGTAGGTTCGGAGTTCCAAGTGAAGGCCTTGTTCACCCGCATTCAGAAGACACAACCCAGACCAACGGGTTTGGATCGCGCTTGTGCGGTAAGTTCAGGTCGGTGAATTGTGCCAGTCACATCGTTTTTGGGATGTCAGACCAGTCCTACACGGCCGGGCCGCACACCGGCCCGCACACCGGGCAGTTCGGATGGCGCGACAGGTTCATGCGCGTCCACTCCATGCTGCGCGCATCCAGCATCAGCAGTTGGCCGGTGAGGGGGGTGCCGGCCTGGCTGAGCAGCTTGAGCGCCTCGGCGGCCTGCAGGCTGCCCACAATGCCCACCAGGGGCGCAAACACGCCCAGGGTGGCACAGCGGGTTTCTTCCGGGGCTTCGGCGGGGTCGAACACACAGGCGTAGCAGGCACTCCCGGCCTGACGCGGGTCGAACACGCTGACCTGGGCATCGAAGCGGATCGCGGCACCCGACACCAGGGGGCGTTGATGGCGCACGCAGGCCGCGTTCACCATCTGGCGCGTGGCGTAGTTGTCGCTGCAGTCCAGCACCACATCGGCCTCGGGCAGCAGGCGGTCCAGCAGGGCGGCGTCGGCGCGCTGGCGCAGGGCGTCCACCCGCACCTCGGGGTTGCGCGCCAGGATGGCCTCGCGCGCCGAGTCGACCTTGGCCTGCCCGACCCGGCTCTGGGTGTGGGCGATCTGGCGCTGCAGGTTGGTCAGGTCCACTTCGTCGTCATCGATCAGCGTGAGGCGGCCCACCCCGGCCGCGCCCAGGTACAGGGCGGCGGGCGAGCCCAAGCCCCCCGCACCCACCACCACGGCGTGCGAGGCCAGCAGGCGCTCCTGCCCCTCGATGCCGATCTCGTCGAGCAGGATGTGGCGGGAGTAGCGGAGCAGCTGGTCGTCGTTCATGAAAAAAAAGCGCCCCGCAGGGCGCTGGTGATCCCTGTTGTACAGGGCTCAGTTGCTGGTCTTTTCTTCCTTGCGCTCGGTCTGGGTCTTGCTGACCACCACCGGGCGACCCTTGAGCTGGTTCAGGGCCTGCACCAGCGGGAAGTCCTTGTCACTGCCCAGCTCGGGCAGCTTGCGGTCGGCCACAGGCTTCTTGGCTTCTTCTTCAAGGCGCTTGCGCGCCTCGTCGCGGGCCTTTTCGCGCTCGGGGTCGGGCTTTTCTTCACCCTGGCCGCTGTTCAGGTGCTTTTCCAGGTCGGCCTCACGCATGCGCAGCGCTGCAAACGGGCTGCCCTCTTCGGTGTCGTCCACCATCACCTCGGGCACGATGCCCTTGGCCTGGATCGAACGACCACTGGGGGTGTAGTAGCGGGCCGTGGTCAGCTTCAGGCCGGTGTCGGGGCCCAGGGGGCGCACGGTCTGCACCGAGCCCTTGCCGAAGGTCTGGCTGCCCATGACGGTGGCACGCTTGTGGTCTTGCAGGGCACCGGCCACGATCTCGCTGGCCGAGGCCGAGCCTTCGTTGACCAGCACCACCAGCGGCACGTTCTTGAGGGCGGCCGGCAGCTTCTTGAGCGGATCGGGGCCGCTGCGGCGTTGGTAGAACTCGGGCGAGGCCTTGAAGGTGAACTTGCTTTCAGCCAGTTGGCCGTTGGTGGAGACCACCGTCACGTTCTCGGGCAGGAAGGCGCTGGACACGGCCACGGCCGCATCGAGCAGACCCCCCGGGTCGTTGCGCAGGTCGAGCACCAGGCCCTTCAGATTCGGCTCTTGCTTGTAGATCTCGTCGACCTTCTTCACGAAGTCGTCCACCGTGCGTTCCTGGAACTGGCTCAGGCGGATCCAGGCATAGCCGGGTTCGATCACCTTGCCGCGCACCGACTGGGTGCGGATCTGCTCGCGCACGATGGTCACCGGGAAGGTGCGGTTCTCGTCCTTGCGGAACACGGTCAGCAGCACCTTGGTGTTGGGCTCGCCGCGCATGCGCTTGACGGCGTCGTTCAGGGCCAGGCCCTTCACGGCGGTGTCGTCGATCTTGGTGATCAGGTCATTGGTCTTGAGGCCCGCGCGGTAGGCGGGGGAGCCCTCAATCGGCGAGACGATCTTGATCAGACCGTCTTCCTGGGTGATTTCGATGCCCACGCCCACGAACTGGCCCGAGGTGCCTTCGCGGAATTCCTTGTAGGACTTCTTGTCGAAGTACTGCGAGTGCGGGTCCAGGCTGGCCACCATGCCCGAGATGGCGTCGGTGATGAGCTTCTTTTCGTCCACCGGTTCGACGTAGTCGGTCTTGACCATGTCGAACACCGCAGCGAGTTGCTGCAGTTCTTCGAGCGGAAGCGGGGAAATGCTGCCCCGTGCCACGGTTTGCAGCGAGACCGTGGTCAGCGCGCCGGCCACCACACCAATGGAAATCCAGCCTGCGATACGGAGTTTTTCACCCATGAAATCACCTTTTTGCGACGCAATATACACCTAGGATGGGCCGCGTCAGGCCAGGTTCCGCAGTCCCCTTCATTCGCCCGGGGAATCTGCGGTGTCGGGGGCTGGCTTTACCCGGCCTTTACCGGGTCGCCCGGAGCACGCGCTCAGGCTTTGCCTTGCGAGGCCACGGCCGCAGCGGCCTTGGCAGCGGCTTCGGCGTCGCCCAGGTAGTAGTGGCGGATCGGCTTCAGATCGGCGTCGAGTTCGTACACCAGCGGGATGCCGTTGGGGATGTTCACGCCCACGATGTCGTCATCGCCGATGTTGTCGAGGTACTTGACCAGGGCACGGATCGAGTTGCCGTGGGCGGCCACCACCACACGCTTGCCGCTCTTGATGGCGGGGGCGATGGACTCGTTCCAGAACGGCAGCACGCGGGCCACGGTGTCTTTCAGGCATTCGGTCAGTGGCACGTCTTCGGGCTTGAGGCGGCCGTAGCGGGTGTCGCCACGCTCGCAGCGCGGGTCGGTGGCTTCCAGGGCCGGCGGCGGGGTGTCGTAGCTGCGGCGCCACACCAGCACCTGGGCGTCGCCGTACTGCTTGGCCATGTCGGCCTTGTTGAGGCCTTGCAGGGCGCCGTAGTGGCGCTCGTTCAGACGCCAGCTGTGCACCACCGGCAGCCAGGTGCGGTCCATCTCGTCCAGGGTGTGCCACAGAGTGCGGGTGGCCCGCTTGAGCACGCTGGTGTAGGCCAGGTCGAAGTCGTAGCCCTCGGCCTTGAGCAGGCGCCCGGCGTTCTTGGCCTGCTCCACCCCGGTCGGGGTCAGGTCCACATCGGTCCAGCCGGTGAAGCGGTTTTCAAGGTTCCAGGTGGATTCACCATGGCGGACGAGAACGAGTTTGTACATGCGAAGCCCTCAATTTTTCCAGTGCGAAACCCAGCATTCTAAAATTGTCGGGTTTGCCAACCCAAGGAACCCCGTGAAATTCATTACCGACAACTGGATGCTGCTCGTCATTGCCCTGAGTTCAGGCGTGATGCTGCTGTGGCCCACCCTCAAGGGCGCCTCTGCCGTGGGCCTGTCCACCGCCGATGCCGTGCAGCTCATCAACCGCGAAAAAGCCGTGGTGGTGGATGTCAGCGATGCGGCCGACTATGCCCAGGCCCATGTGAACGGCGCGCGCAGCGTGCCGCTGGACCAACTGGAGGCGCGCCTGCCCGAGGTGGTCAAGAACAAGGCCCTGCCGGTGATCTTCGTGTGCGCCAGCGGCTCGCGCGGCGGCCCGGCCGTCAAGACCGCCCAAAAACTGGGTTACCAGCAGGCCCAAGCCCTGAGCGGCGGGCTCAAAGCCTGGAAAGAGGCTAATCTGCCGGTTGAAAAGGCCTGACCCGGGCCCATCTCCTGTATCTACCCAGCAAGGAAATTGTCCCCATGCAGCCCGTGAAGATGTACACCACTGCCGTCTGCCCTTATTGCATCCGCGCCAAGCAGATCCTCAAGGCCAAGGGCGTGACCGAGATCGAAGAGATCCGCATCGATGCCGACCCCGCCCAGCGCGACCACATGATGCAGATCACCGGCCGGCGCACCGTGCCCCAGATCTTCATCGGCGACACCCATGTGGGCGGCTGCGACGATCTGATGGCCCTGGACGGGCGTGGCGGCCTGCTGCCTCTGCTGGGCGCTTGAACGCCTCAACGCGCTGCCGCAAAAGCGCCTTTTTCTGCTGAGATAATGGCGCTTGAGTGCCCGCTGCGGTAACGCTTCCGCGGCGGGTTTTCTTTTAATGGGCACCGACCCTGGACTGCAGGCGGTGTCTTGTTTTTGTGAACCGAGAAACCTCATGGCCGAGCAACAAGATCCCGTTTTCCAGATCCAGCGCGTTTACCTCAAGGACCTGTCGCTTGAGCAGCCGAATTCCCCCGCCATCCTGCTCGAACAAGAGCAGCCCAGCGTCGACATCCAGCTCGGCGTGGACGCCACCCCGGTGGCCGACGGCATCGTCGAAGTGACCGTGACCGCCACCGTGCAGACCAAGATCAAGGACCGCACCGTGTTCCTGGTCGAGGCCAAGCAAGCCGGCATCTTCGAGATCCGCAACCTGCCCGAAGACCAGATGGGCGCCATCCTGGGCATCGCCTGCCCGCAGATCGTGTACCCCTACCTGCGCGGCAACGTGGCCGACATCATCCAGCGCGGCGGCTTCCCGCCCGTGCACCTGGCTGAAATCAACTTCCAGGCCATGTACGAACAGCAGCAAGCCCAGGCCGCAGGCCAGGTGGCTCAGTAAACAGCCGCTGCGCCCGGCCTGCCTTGGCAGGGCCGGGTGCCTGTTGCGTCCGATATGAAAATAGTCGTCGCCGGAGCCGGTGCCTGGGGCACGGCCCTGGCCATTGGCGTTTGTGCTGCACCGGCCGCCCACCAGGTCACCTTGTGGGGCCGTGATGCGGCCCAGGTGGCCGCCATGCAGGCCTTGCGCCGCAACCAGCGCTACCTGCCGCAGTCCCCCCTGCCCGAATCCCTCGCCCTGAGCGCCGCGCCGCTGGCCCCTTTGGCGGCCGACAGCGATCTGGTGATCATCGGCACCCCCATGGCCGCCTTGCGCGCCACCCTGGCCGCGCTGGCGGACCTGACGGTGCCCGTGGCCTGGCTGTGCAAGGGGTTTGAACGCGTGGCCGATGCCGATGCAGGCCAGGGCTTGCACGGCTTGCTGGCCCATGAAATCGCCGAGCAGGTGGCCCCGCGTCTGGCGGTGGGCACCCTGAGCGGCCCCAGCTTCGCTCGCGAGGTGGCCGAGGCCAAGCCCACCGCCCTGGTGGCGGCCAGCCAGCAGGCGTCTGTGCGCCAGGCCCTGGTCGAGGCCCTGCACGGACCCAGCCTGCGCGTGTACGCCAACGACGACCTGGTGGGCGTCGAGGTGGGCGGCGCGGTCAAGAACGTGCTGGCCATTGCCACCGGCCTGTGCGATGGGCTGGACCTGGGCCTGAACGCCCGGGCCGCCCTGATCACCCGTGGCCTGGCCGAGATGACCCGCCTGGGCCTGGCCCTGGGCGCCCGGGCCGACACCTTCATGGGCCTGTCGGGCCTGGGCGATCTGGTGCTCACCGCCACCGGCGACCTGAGCCGCAACCGCCAGGTCGGCCTGCTGCTCGCGGCCGGCCACAGCCTGCAACAGGCGGTCGATTCGCTGGGCCACGTGGCCGAGGGCGTGTACAGCGCCCGCACCGTGGTGCAGCGTGCCCGCCTGCTGGGGGTGGAGATGCCGATCTCCGAGGCCGTGGTGGCCTTGCTCGACGGCCAGCTGCAGCCGGCCGAAGCCGTGGCCGCCCTGATGGGGCGCGGCCCCAAGGGTGAGATGGTCTGAGCCCGGTGGGCTCAGCGGGTCAACACCGGTTCAGATCTCCAGGTTGTCGATCAGGCGCGTGCTGCCCAGGCGCGCCGCACCCAGCACCACCAGCGGGTCGCCCGCCTGGGGGGCCTGCAAGTCACTGCGGCGGCGCACGGTCAGGTAGTCGGGTGCCCAACCGCGCGCCTTGAGGGCGCCCAGGGCGGCGGCCTCCAGGGCCTCGCGCTGCTGCGGCAGCGCATGCGCCGCGGCCAGCGCCTCGCGCCCCAGGCCCCGCAGCGCCAGCGACAGTTGCAGCGCCTCGGCGCGCTCGGCCTCGCTCAGGTAGCCATTGCGTGAGGACAGGGCCAGGCCGGCCTCGCTGCGCGTGGTCTCGGCCCCCAGTACCGTGATCGGCAGCGCAAACTGCTGCACCATGCGCTGGATCACCATCAGCTGCTGGTAGTCCTTCTTGCCGAACACCGACACCCCTTCGGCATGGCCGGCAAACACCGCCGAGAACAGCTTCATCACCACCGTGCACACGCCGGTGAAGAAACCGGGGCGGAACTCGCCCTCCAGCAAATCGGCCAGTGCCGGGTCGGGCTGCACCTTGAAGGTCTGGGGCTCGGGGTACAGATCGACCTCGCGCGGGGCAAACAGCACATCGCAGCCCGCGGCTTCCAGCTTGGCGCAGTCGGCCTCCCAGGTGCGCGGGTAGCTGTCAAAGTCTTCGTGCGGCAGAAACTGCAGCCGGTTCACAAAGATGCTCGCCACGCTCACATCGCCCAGGGGGCGGGCCTGCCGGATCAGCGACAGATGCCCCTCGTGCAGATTGCCCATGGTGGGCACAAAAGCCGGGCGCTGGGCGCTGGCAAGGGTCTGGCGAAGCTCCGCCACGCTGTGAACAATCTTCAAGTTCTGTCTCCGACATCAGCTTGGGCCAGGCCCAAAATGGGCGCGAGTGTAATCGCCGGTGAAGTATCAAAATGTATCGATGGGGTGCATTGGCGCAAGACAGCGCTGTCCGTTTGTACAAAACATGACAGTTTGCTGAAAGCCCTTGGCGCAGCGGCTATGCTTCGCGCCCATGACGAAATTGCTTGAGTTCTCGCCAGCCGAGCTGGCGGCGCTGGCGCAGTCCGATGTGGCCCGGGCACTGCAAGAGGATGTGGGCCCGGCCGACCTGACCGCCGCCCTGGTGCCCCCGGGGCGCCGCATCACCGCCCGCGTGCTGGTGCGTGAACCCGCCGTGCTGTGCGGCCAGCCCTGGGCCGAGGCCGTGATCCGCCACTGCGATCCCAGCGCCGAGCTGCGCTGGCAGGTGGCCGAAGGCCAGGCCTGCCAGGCCGATCAGGTGGTGCTGGAGGTGCAGGGCGAGGCCCGGGCCCTGCTCACGGCCGAGCGCACGGCCCTCAATTTTCTGCAACTGCTGAGTGCTGTGGCCACCCGCACCGCCCAGCACGTGGCCGCGGTGCAGGGCACCCGGGCCCGCATCGTCGACACCCGCAAGACCCTGCCCGGCCTGCGTCTGGCCCAGAAATACGCCGTGCGCACCGGGGGCGGTCTGAACCACCGCATCGGCCTGTACGACGCCGTGCTGATCAAAGAGAACCACATTGCTGCCGCCGGCGGCATCCGCCCCGTGCTGGCCGCGGCCCAGGCGGTGGCGGCGCAGGCCCAGTTCATCGAGATCGAGGTCGAGACCCTGGCCCAGCTGCAAGAGGCGCTTGACGCTGGCGCCCGCATGGTGCTGCTCGACAACATGGACCTGCCCACCCTGCACGAGGCCGTGCGCCTGAACGCCGGCCGTGCCGTGCTCGAGATCTCGGGCGGCGTGACCCTGGAGCGCCTGGCCGAACTGGCCGCCACCGGGGTCGACCGCATCTCCATCGGCGGCCTGACCAAGGACGTCAAGGCCACCGATTTCTCCATGCGATTCGAGGACTGGGCATGAGCGCCGTGATTGACATCGACTACGAACAGCCGGCCCTGGCCGAAGGCAGCGTGTGCGACACCCGCCGCGCCTGGGCCCGCGTGCCGCCCGAGCCCAGCCAGGCCGAGCGCGGGGCGCTCAAAGACCGCATCCGCCGCCTGCTGAAAGAGCGCAACGCCGTCATGGTGTCGCACTTCTATGTGCACCCCGACCTGCAGGACCTGGCCGAAGAGACCGGTGGCCTGGTCAGCGACTCGCTGGAGATGGCCCGCTTCGGCCGCGACCACGCGGCCCAGACCCTGGTGGTCTCGGGCGTGCGCTTCATGGGTGAGACCGCCAAGATCCTGTCGCCGCACAAGCGCATCCTGATGCCCGACCTCGATGCCACCTGCTCGCTCGACCTGGGTTGCCCCACCGACGCTTTCAGTGCCTTCTGCGACGCCCACCCCGACCGCACCGTGGTGGTGTACGCCAACACCAGCGCCGCCGTGAAGGCCCGTGCCGACTGGATGGTCACCTCGGGCTGCGCGCTCGACATCGTGCAGGCCCTGAAAGACCAGGGCCAGAAGATCCTGTGGGCGCCCGACCGCCACCTGGGCCATTACATCCAGCGCGAAACCGGTGCCGACATGCTGTTCTGGAACGGCGCCTGCATCGTGCACGACGAGTTCAAGGCCTTCGAGCTGCAGGCCCTGATGGCGCAGCACCCCCAGGCCAAGGTGCTGGTGCACCCCGAGTCGCCGGCCGATGTGGTGGCCCTGGCCGACGTGGTCGGCTCCACCTCGGTCATCCTCAAGGCGGCGCGCGAGCTGCCGGCCAGCGAGTTCATCGTGGCCACCGACAACGGCATGATGCACAAGCTGCGCACGCAAAACCCCGGCAAGACCTTCTATGAGGCGCCCACCGCCGGCAACAGCGCCACCTGCAAGAGCTGCGCGCACTGCCCCTGGATGGCCATGAACGGCCTGGCCGACGTGGCCCGCGTGCTCGAGACCGGCGCCAACGAAGTGCTGGTGGACCCGGCCCTGATCCCGCGCGCCCGCCTGCCCATCGACCGCATGCTGGCCTACACCGCCGCGCTCAAGAACGGCCAGCCCACCGCCGGCCTGGTGCCGCACCTGGGGGCCGCTTGAACACCCCGGGTGATGTGCGCGTTCTGCTCGACTTTGCCGACCCCCACGACCCGGCCGGCCCGCGCACCCGCCACGCCTTCACCCAGCCCCAGCAAGTGCTGCAGGCCCGCGAGCTGAGCGAGGTGGCCCCGGTGCTGCTGGCCGCCGAGGCCGCGGCCCAGGCCGGCCGCTGGGTGCTGGGCTATTTGCGCTACGAAGCCGCGCCAGCCTTTGACTCGGCGCTGCAGGTGCACCCCGCCGAAGCAGGGCCGCTGGCCTGGTTTGCCGTGTTCGACCAGCCCCGGCCCTGGCCCGCACCCGACGAGGGCGAGGCCCTGCCGGCCCGCGTCGATTGGCAGCCGCTGGACGAGGCCGCGGATTTTCAGCGCCCCTTCGAGCAGCTGCAGCAGCAGATTGCCGCGGGCGACTTCTACCAGGTCAACCTCACGGCGCAGCGCCTGGGCCAGTTGGTGGACACCGAGCCCGATCTGCGCATCACCGAGGCCGAGGCCGGCCGCGCCCTGTTCGACGCCCTGCAACGCGCCCAGCCCGGCGGCTATGCGGCGCTGATCCAGACCGGTGAAGAGCAATGGTTGTCGGTCTCGCCCGAGCTGTTCTTTGACTGGCGCGACGGCCAGTTGCTCACCCGCCCCATGAAAGGCACCGCCCCGCGCGGCGCCACCCCGGCCGCCGACGCGGCGCAGCGCCAGGCCCTGCTTGAGAGCGCCAAGGAGCAGGCCGAGAACGTGATGATCGTCGACCTGCTGCGCAACGACCTGTCACGCCTGGCCGACCCCTTTGGCGTCAGCGTGCCGCAGCTGTTCCAGGTCGAAGCCCTGCCTTCGGTGTGGCAGATGACCTCCGATGTGCAGGCCCGCACCCGGCCCGGCACCCGGCTGCTGGACGTGTTCAGCGCCCTGTTCCCCTGCGGCTCGGTCACCGGCGCCCCCAAGGTGCAGGCGATGAAGGCCATCCAGGCCCTGGAGGCCGGGCCGCGCGGCGTGTACTGCGGCGCCATCGGCGTGCTGCGCCCCGGCGGGGCGGCCACCTTCAACGTGCCCATCCGCACTGTGGGCCTGCAGGGGCGTGAGGCCCGCTGCGGTGTCGGCAGCGGCATCACCGCGGCCGCCCAGGCGGTGGGCGAATGGCGTGAATGGCAACACAAGCAAGGCTTTCTGGAGCGCGCCAGCCAGCCCTTCGAGATTCTGGAAACCCTGAGACTGCAGGACGGCGCCCTGTGCCACGGCCAGTTGCACCTGGCCCGCATGGCCCGTGCCGCCCGCCACTTCAATGTGCGCTGGGATGAGGACCACGTGCACAAGGTGCTGGCCCAGTTGGTGCGCCGCCACCCCCAGGGCCGCTGGCGTGTGCGCCTGCTGCTCGATGCCCAGGGCCTGGCCCACGCCGAGGCCTTTGCCCTGGACGATTCGCCCCCCCAGGTCACCCTGCGCCTGGCCCCCGGCGCCTTCCGCGAGGCCTTCAGCGAATTCACCCGCTACAAGACCACGCGCCGCGCTCACTACGAAGCCATGGCCCCGGCCCAGCCCGGCATCTTCGACACCCTGCTGTGGAACGAGCGTGGTGAGATCACCGAATGCACCCGCGGCAACGTGGCCCTGCTGCTCGACGGCCAATGGCTCACCCCGCCCCTGCACTGCGGCCTGCTCGACGGCGTGGGCCGCGAAGCCGCCCTGCAGGAGGGCTGGCTGAGCGAGGACGTGGTGCGCGTGAGTGACCTGCCCCGGGTGCAGGCGCTGGCGTTTGTGAACAGTTTGCGGGGGGTGATTCCGGCGCGGGTGGCCGTCGCCGAGTGAGGGCTGCTGCACAAGCCAGTGGCGCGCACCACCCGAGGTGCGGCTGCTGGTGTGGCTGACTTGGGCCCTATATTGATGTTCAGCCTACCCAGCGTACCGCCAGGCCACCACAGCCCACGAATTCGGAACGCCGACTGCGTACTACGACGACGAAAATCCAGCCTATTGGGTGGGGTCGAACGCTGTTGAAAGCGAATACGGCAAGGGATACCTGTTGGCGTTTGTTGCAGATAAAGCTTCGGCAAAGGTTGTTGCCGCGAAGATCATTGCTGAGCCCCGGTCATCGCAATGACGGGTCGAGCGGGCTTCAAAGCGCGGTGTTGCTCAGACCCCACCCCCCACCAGCCACCCCTGCCGCGTCAGCCACCGCCCCAGCTCGTTGTCGTTGCCCAGGCCCAGCTTGGCAAACAGGTGGGCGCGGTGGGTTTCCACCGAGCGGGGGCTGCAGGGCGGCTCCAGTTGGCGGGCGATCTCTTTGTTGGCCCAGCCCAGGCCGACCAGGCGGGCCACCTCGCGTTCGCGCTGGGTCAGGCTGTCCCATTGCTGCAGGGCGTGGGCGCGCGCCTGGGCTTCGGCCAGGGCCGCGGGCAGGCGCTCCAGCAGGCGGCCGGTGTCGGGTTTGACGACCCAGTCGAAGGCGCCCTGGCGCACCGCCTCCAGCGCGGTGGGGATGTCGCCATGGCCCGACAGAAACAGCACCACCAGCGGGCTGCGGCGCTGGCGCAGCTGCTCCAGCACGGCCATGCCGCTTTGCCCACCCATGCGCAGGTCCAGGACCACGCAGCCGGTCTGGCCGGGGGCCAAGGCCTGCAAGAAGGCTTCGCCCGATTCAAAGCCCTGCACCGGCAGGCCCTGGGCAAACAGCAGCAGCAACAGCGAGCGGCGCACGGCCTCGTCGTCGTCAACCAGGAACAGGGTGGGGGTGGTGGGGCTCATGTCGATGCGGGTGTCAGTGGCTCTGGATGTTCTGGGGGCGCCAGGGCCATCAGGGGCAGGGTGAAGAAGAACACGGCGCCCGCTTGCCCATCATCGCGCCCGCGCACCCCCAGCTGGCCGCCGTGGGCCTCCACCAGGGTGCGGCAGATGTTCAGGCCCAGGCCCAGGCCGTCGGCCTTGGTGCTGAAAAAGGGGTTGAACACCTGTTCGCGCAGGGCGGCCGACACCCCTGGGCCGTGGTCGGCCACGCACAGCTCCACCTGTTCGCCCTGCACGCCGGCGCTCAATTCGAGGGCGCGGCGGGCGGCGGGCAGGTGTTCGGTGGCCTGCAGCGCGTTTTGCAGCAGGTTGATCAGCAGCTGCTCCAGCAGCAGGCGGTCGCCGCGCACGGGGGGCAGGGCGGCCAGTGCGGCGCGGTCCAGCTGCAGCGGGGCGGCGGCCAGCTCGGCCTGCAGCAGGCCCTGCACGCGCTCCACCACCTGGGCCAGATCGCAGGCCTGGTGCTGGCCGCCCTGGGGGCGGATCAGGCCGCGCACGCGCTGCACAATCTCGCCGGCGCGGCGCGCCTGGGCCACGATGTCGCCCAGCGCCGATTGCAGCAGCTCGGGCGGGCCCTGGCGGGCCAGGGTCTGGGCCGCCAGGGCAAAGTTCGACAAGGCCATCAGCGGCTGGTTCAGCTCGTGGGCCAGGGTGGAGGCCATCTCGCCCAGGCTGGCCAGGCGCGCGCTGCGCTGCAGTTGCAGGGCCTGCTCGCGCTGGCGCTGCTCGGCCTGGCGCTGGGCGGTGATGTCCACCACCGAGCTCATCCAGCCCAGGTGCTGGCCCTGCTCGTCGATCAGCGGGGCGGTGTAGACCATGGTGATCACGTCATGCCCGTCGCGGTGCCGGATGCGCGACTCGAAACCTTGTGGCGCGGCGCGGCCTTGCAGCGCGGCCTCGCTGTCGCGCTGGTGGCGGTCCAGCTCGTCGGGGTGCCAGTAGGGGTAGGGCGGCAGGCAGCCCAGCAGCTCGTCGACCCGGTAGCCCACCATCTCGCACAGGGCGGGGTTGACGTAGATGATGCGGCCTTCCCGGTTGCGTGCCCGCATGCCCACCAGCAGCGAGTCTTCCATGGCCTTGCGAAAGGCGTGTGCCAGTTGCAGGTCGCGTGTGCGCTCCTGCACGCGCAGCTCCAGCTCCTGCCGGGCCTGGCGCTGCTCGGCAAAGCGGCGCTCGCGCTGCTGCCAGCCCAGGGCGGCCAGCAGCAGCACCGCCGCGCCCAGGGTGGCCAGGGCCAGGGCCTGGTGCCGGGCCTGGTCCACCTCGGCCAGGTCGGTGCTCACGGTCAGGGTCCAGCCCAGCTCGGGCAGGGGCGTGTCCAGGGCCAGCAGCTCGCGCTGGCGCCCACCCTGGCGTGTGTGCAGCCGGTACTCGGCCAAATCGGCAGAGCGCTCCAGCCGCCAGGGCAGGGCCGGGTAGGTCTGGGTCTGCGGCGGGCCGTACTGCTCGTGCCGGGCCAGCCAGGCCAGGTCCTCGGGCGACAGCGGGCGGCTGCTGCGGTACAGCCAGTCGGGCTCGGAGCTCAAGAACACGATGCCGCGGCTGTCTTGCAGCAGCACCGGTGCGGCGGCCTTGGCCCAGGCGCGGCTCAGCTCGTCCAGCCCCACCTTGACGGCGACCACGCCGCGCACCACGCCTTGCTGGCGCACGGGCTCGGCAATGAACAGGCCCGGGGCCCCGGTGGTCAGGCCCACCCCATAGAAGGTGTTGCGCACCCCCTGGCTGGCTTGCTCAAAGTAGGGCCGCTGCCGGTACGACTGGCCCACAAAGCTGTTCGGGGTGGCCCAGTTGCTGGCGGCCAGGGCCTGGCCGTTCAGGTCCATCACGTACAGCGCGGCCGAGTCGGTGCGCCCGCGCAGGTCTTCAAAGTAGCGGTTCACCTGCTGGCGCCGCTGGGGCAGATCGGGCTGGGCCAGCAGGGCCAGCACCTCGGGGTGGCGGGCCGCCGCATAGGGCAGGTAGTCGTAGCGCTCGGCCACCCCGCGCAGGGCCAGGCTGTACACCTCGGCGGCCTGGTGCAGTTCGGCCGTCTTGGCCTGCAGCTCGCGGCGTTCGGCCCAATGGCCGGCCCCGCCCACGGCCACGGCAGTCAGCAGGCCCAGGCCCAGCCAGGCCAGCGCGCGCGGGTGGGCCAGGCGTTGCAGCTGGGGCTGGATGAGGGGCTGGAGGCGGTGGAGCACGGTGGTCAGGCTGGAGGGGTGGGCGCCAACGATAGCGCGAGCGGTCGTGACCAGACGCTTGAGCGGCAGTTTCTGCGTAGTTTTACGCAGAACGGTGCCCCGGCGGGCACGGATGCGGTGTGGCGCGGCGATTTTGACAATGGCGTGAAACCCTTTGCATGGAGACAAACCACATGAATGCACCCGCCCGCGGCGCTGCAGCCTCGGCTGCCGCGCCCGAACGCATTGAAGCCCGGCGCCTGCGCGCCATCCTGATCGGCTCGGCCGGCAACCTGGTCGAGTGGTATGACTTCTATACCTACGCGGCCTTCTCGCTGTACTTTGCGAATTCCTTCTTCCCGGCCCAGGACGCCACGGCGCAGATGATGTCCACCGCGGGCATCTTTGCGCTGGGCTTTTTCATCCGGCCGCTGGGCGGTCTGCTGTTTGGCCGCATCGCCGACCGCAGCGGGCGCAAGAACGCCTTGATGGGCTCGGTGCTGCTGATGTGCCTGGGCTCGCTGATCATTGCCTGCGCCCCCACCTATGCGGTGGCCGGGGCCTGGGCACCCGCGCTGCTGTTGCTGGCGCGCCTGCTGCAGGGCCTGAGCCTGGGCGGCGAATATGGCTCCAGCGCCACCTACCTGTCCGAGATGGCCACCTCCAAGCACCGGGGTTTTTACGCCAGCTTCCAGTACGTGACCCTGATCGGCGGGCAGCTGACGGCACTGTTGGTCTTGCTGGTGCTGCAGCACCTGTTGCTGACCGATGCCCAGCTGCGTGACTGGGGCTGGCGCATTCCGTTTCTGATCGGTGCCGGCCTGGCCGTGCTGGCCTTGCGCATGCGCAAAGACCTGCATGAAACCGCCTCGTTCGAGGCCAACCGCAGCAAGGCCAAGCCCCTGAGCGGCCTGCGCCAACTGGCCCAGCACCCGCGCGAGGTGTTGCTGGTGATCGGCCTGACCATGGGCGGCACGCTGGCGTTCTACGTTTACACCACTTACATGCAGAAGTTTCTGCGCCTGTCGGTGGGCTTGACAGACAGCCAGACCACCGCCGTGTCGGCCGCCTCGCTGGTGTTTGCCATGCTGCTGCAGCCGATCTACGGCGCGCTGTCCGACCGCGTGGGCCGCCGCCCCTTGCTGGTGGGCTTTGCGCTGCTGGGCACGATCTTCACCGTGCCACTGCTGAGCGCCATCCGCCATGCCCAAGGCCCGTGGGAGGCCTTTGGCCTGATCGCCTGCGCCTGGCTGATCGTGTCGGGCTACACCTCGATCAATGCGGTGGTGAAGGCCGAGTTGTTCCCGGCCGCCATCCGCGCCACCGGGGTGGGCGTGCCCTATGCGCTGGCGGTGTCGGTGTTTGGCGGCACGGCCGAGTACGTGGCGCTGTGGTTCAAGCAGGCGGGGCTGGAGAGCGGCTTCTACTGGTATGCCACCGCCGTGATCGCCTGCACGTTGATCGTGTGCTGGTGCATGCGCGACACGCGCAGCACCTCGCGCATCGACGCTGAAAAAGGGGCCTGACTCACCAGGCGTGCAGCGCCGGGTCCGGAAAACTGCCGTCCTTGACGGCGCGCACATAGGCCTGCAGGGCGGCCTGCACGCTGCCGGCGCCGTCCATGAAGTTGCGCACGAACTTCGGGTTCTTGCCCAGGTTGATGCCCAGCATGTCGTGCATGACCAGCACCTGGCCCGCGGTGTCCGGGCCGGCGCCGATGCCGATGGTGGCGCAGCGCGTCAGCGCGCGGGTCAGCTCGCCGGCCAGGGCGGCCGGCACCATTTCCAGCACCAGCATGCTGGCGCCTGCGGCCTCCAGGGCCAGGGCCTGTTCCTTCAGCAGGGCGGCGCTGTCACCCCGGCCCTGCACCCGGTAGCCGCCCAGGGCGTGCACGGTCTGCGGGGTCAGGCCCAGGTGGGCGCACACGGGGATGCCGCGCTCCACCATGAAGCGCACCGTCTCGGTGGTCCAGCCACCCCCTTCGAGCTTCACCATGTGGGCGCCGGCCTGCAGCAGGGCCACGGCGCTTTCCAGCGCCTGCTCGCGGCTGCTCTGGTAGCTGCCAAAGGGCAGGTCGCCGATGATCCAGGCCGTGCCCTGCACGCGGCGCAGGCCCCGGGCCACGCTTTCGGTGTGGTAGCACAGGGTGTCCAGGCTCACGCCCACGGTGCTGGGCAGACCCTGGCAGACCATGCCCAGCGAATCCCCCACCAGCAGGCACTCCACCCCGGCGGCATCGGCCATGGCGGCGAAGGTGGCGTCGTAGGCGGTGAGCATGGTGATCTTCTCGCCACGGGCGTGCAGCTCGGCCAGGCGCGGCAGGCTCAGCGGCTTGCGCGTGGCCACGGGCGAGGCCGGGGGCAGGGTGCCGTAGGGCGAGCTCAAGGGGGCGTCGGTGGTGCTCATGGTGTGTCTCCTCAGGGGCTTCTCAGTGGGATCCAGGCAGCACGGTGGGCCGGGCCACGGCGTCGGTCTGCGGGTGGTCGGTGCTGAAGTGCAGGCCCCGGCTCTCCTGGCGTTGCCGCGCCGAGCGCACCATCAGCGCGGCCACCTGGCTCAGGTTGCGCAGCTCCAGCAGGGCGCGGCTGGGCCGGCCCAGGGCCCACAGGCGCTCACTGGCGGCCTGCAGCGGGGCCAGGGCCTCGGCAGCGGCCTGCAGGCTGGCGTCGCTGCGCACGATGCCGACCTGGGCCGACATCAGGGCGCGCAGCTGCTGGCGCAGCGCGGCGGCATCGGCCTCCAGCGCCGGGTCGGGTGGGGTCAGGGCTTGATCAGGCGGGGCGGCAGGGCGGCTGGCAGGCAGGGCCTCGGCCAGCACGTGGTCGGCCGCGGCGCGCGCGAACACCAGGCATTCGAGCAGCGAGTTGCTGGCGAGTCGGTTGGCACCGTGCAGGCCGGTGCAGGCCACCTCGCCAATGGCCAGCAGGCCCGGCAGGTCGGTGCGCCCGGCCAGGTCGGTCAGCACGCCGCCGCAGGTGTAGTGGGCGGCGGGCACCACCGGGATGGCCTGGCGCGTGATGTCGATGCCCAGGGCCGCGCAGCGCGCCGCGATGTTGGGAAAGTGCTCATGCAAAAAGGCCGGGCTCTGGTGCGAGATGTCCAGTTCGACACAGGGCAGGCCGTGGCGCTTCATCTCGGCGTCGATGGCGCGGGCCACCACGTCGCGCGGGGCCAGTTCGGCGCGCGCGTCGTACTCGGGCATGAAGCGCTGGCCGCCGGCCGCGGCCGGCCGTTTGAGCAGGCCGCCTTCACCGCGCACCGCCTCGCTGATCAGAAAGCCCTGGGCCTCGGGGTGGCACAGGCTGGTGGGGTGGAACTGCACGAACTCCAGGTTGGCCACGCGGCAACCGGCGCGCCAGGCGGCGGCCATGCCGCAGCCGGTGGAGGTGTCGGGGTTGGTGGTGTGGGCAAACACCTGGCCGGCGCCGCCGCTGGCCAGCACGGTGTGCGGGGCCAGCAGGGTGCGGCGCAGGCCACGGGCGGTGTCCAGCAGTTCCACGCCCAGGCAGCGGCGTGCGGCGCCGTCGGCGCTGGCCGGGGTCAGCACCAGATCGACCAGGCTGTGCTGCTCCAGCACCGTGATGCCCGGGGTTTGGCGCACCACGTCCATCAGGGTGCGCTGCACGGCCGCGCCGGTGGCATCGGCCACATGGGCGATGCGGCGGGCGCTGTGCCCGCCCTCGCGCGTCAGGTGCAGCGTGCCCTGTTCTTGGGTGAAGGGCACGCCCTGGGCCAGCAGCCAGGCCATGGCGGCCGGTGCGCCCTGCACCACGAAACGCGTGGCGGCCTCGTCGCACAGGCCGGCCCCGGCCACCAGGGTGTCGCGCACATGGTCGTCAAAGCTGTCGCCTTCGGCCAGCACGGCGGCAATGCCGCCCTGGGCCATGCCGCTGGCACCGGCGTCCAGGCAGGTCTTGCTGATCACCGCCACACGGCGGGTGGGGGCCAGCAGCAGGGCGGCGCACAGGCCAGCCAGGCCGCTGCCGACGATGAGGGTGTCGAATTCGGTCACGGTCAGTGGGGGAGTGTGAAAAGGCACAGGGCCAGGCCCTGGGGGGCGTTCAGGCCGGGGTGTAGGCCAGGCGCACGTAGATCGGGGCAAAGGCCTCGGCCTGGGTGATCTCGATCAGGGTTTCCTTGGCCAGCTCCAGCAGGGCGATGAAGGTGACCACCAGCACGGTGCTGCCTTTTTCGGGTTCGAACAGGTCTTCGAACTCGACAAAGCGGCGGCCCTGCAGGGCGCGCAGCACCTTGCTCATGTATTCGCGCACGCTGAGTTCTTCGCGGGTGATGCGGTGGTGCTGCACCAGGCGGGCCCGTTTGAGGATGTCGCGCCAGGCCTCCTGCAGGTCGACCACGTGCACATCGGGAAAGCGCGGCTGCAGGCTTTGCTCGATGTACACCTGGGCGCGCATGAAGTCGCGCCCGAAATGGGGCAGGGCATTGAGCTTGGCGCCGGCCAGCTTCATCTGCTCGTATTCGAGCAGGCGGCGCACCAGCTCGGCACGCGGGTCTTCGGGCTCCTGCCCTTCGGGGGCGGGCTTGGGCGGCAGCAGCATGCGCGACTTGATCTCGATCAGCATGGCCGCCATCAGCAGGTACTCGGCTGCCAGTTCGAGGTTGCGCGTGCGGATCTCGTCCACATACACCAGGTACTGGCGCGTCACCCCTGCCATCGGGATGTCGAGGATGTTGAAGTTCTGCTTGCGGATCAGGTAGAGCAGCAGGTCCAGCGGGCCTTCGAAGGCCTCCAGAAAGACCTCCAGCGCATCGGGCGGGATGTACAGGTCGGTCGGCATGGCGAACAGCGGTTCGCCATACAGGCGGGCCACGGCCACGTGATCGACCACGCTTGGCATCGCCGCGCCTTCGGGGGCACCGTCAGGGGCAGGCGGGAGCTGCGCCGTGTCGGCGCCTGGGCTGGGCTTCATGGGTGGGGGCGGGGCAGGCGCGCGCCGGGCGGTGGGCCGGTGAGTGGCCGGGGGTGGGGCGCCGGGCCGGGGCCTCAGTGGCCGCTTTGGTAGACGTAGGGCTTTTGCGGCACGCGGGCCTCTTTGAAGCCTGCCTGGGATTCGCGGTCTTGCTCGCGGTCCCACAGCAGGCCGCGGCCCGCTTGTTGCTGGGCGTCCAGTTCGGGCTTGGCGGCCTTGAGCTGTTCGATGAACTGGGTGGCGTCAGAGGTGTAGTGTGGGCGGGCGAAGATCGACATGTTGCAAGTCCTTTGGGGCGCGATTTTAGCGGCCTCGGGTGGCCAGGCTCTCAAAGCCCGGGGCTGGTGTCGTTTTGGGCCTGTGCTTCGGCCTGTGCAGCCGCCAGTTCGGCGCTCAGTCCCGAGCGCCTGGCCAGGTCGTGCGGCTGGGGCTGCAGCCCTTCCAGGTGCAGGGTGCCGCCGTGCTGGCGCACCACCCGGTGCAGCTGGCGCAAGGCATCGACCCCGGTCGAGTCGAGTGCGATGAGCTGATGCGCCTCCAGCACCACACGGGTGCCGGGCGGGGCCTGCTCCACCGCACTCACCAGCCGGTCGATGCGGTCCACCGCGCCGAAGAACAGGGCGCCATAGAGCTGAAAGCGCAGCTCCGGCCCCTGGCCGGGCAGGGGGGCCACGCTGAACAGCGAGCTCATGCGCCGGATGAACAGGGCGCAGGCCAGCAGCAGCCCCACCTCGATGGCCACCGTCAGGTCAAACACCACGGTGAGCACAAAGGTGCCCAGCATCACCAGCCGGTAATGGCCGGAGTAGTGCTTGAGGTCGGCAAACTCGTGCCATTCCCCCATGTTCCAGGCCACAAACAGCAGGATGCCGGCCAGCACGGGCAGCGGAATCAACAGCGCCAGCGGGGCGGCCAGCAGCACGATCAGCGCGAGCGTCACAGCATGCACCAGGCCCGAGACTGGCGAGCTGGCGCCCGAGCGGATGTTGGTCACGGTGCGGGCGATGGTGCCGGTGGCCGGCATGCCGCCGAACAGGGGCGTGACGAAGTTGGCCACGCCCTGGGCCATCAGCTCCTGGTTGGGGTCGTGGCGCGGGGTGTTGCTGATCTGGTCGGCCACCCGGGCGCACAGCAGCGACTCGACCGCCCCCAGCAGCGCGATGGTGAGCGTGGGGTTGAGCAGGTGCTTGGCGGTTTCCCAGCTGAAATCGGGCAGGGCCAGTTCAGGCAGGCCGGTAGGGATGGTGCCGAAGCGGCTGCCGATGGTTTCGACCTGCAGGCCCAGCACCCAGGCCAGCAGCGTGAGGGTGACCAGGGCCACCACCGGGCCGGGCAGGCGCGAGGTCGCACGCCAGGCGCGGCGCATGCCGGGGATGTCGTCCAGGGTGGCCTGGAAGCGGTGCTTGCGCCCCCACAGCCAGGGCCAGGCGAACAGCCCCACCACACAGGCCAGGCCCAGGCCGAAGGCAGCCGGGTTGAAGCTGCCCCGGTGCAGCCACAGCGTGTTCAGCTGCGAAAAGAAATCGGCCGGCATGCGCGGCACCTGCAGGCCCAGCCAGTCCTTCATCTGCGACAGCGCGATCAGCACCGCAATGCCGTTGGTGAAGCCGACCACGATGGTCACCGGCACATAGCGCACCAGCGTGCCCAGGCGCAGCAGCCCCATCAGGAACAGCAGCACGCCCGCCAGGCTGGTGGAAATCAGCAGATTGGCCAGGCCGTGGCGCTCGATGATGCCGTATACCACCACGATGAAGGCGCCTGCCGGGCCGCCGATCTGAACGTTGGAGCCCCCCAGCAGCGAGATCAGAAAGCCCGCGATGATGGCGGTCCAGAGCCCCGCCTCGGGCTTCATGCCCGAGGCAATCGCGAAGGCCATGGCCAGCGGCAGGGCCACGATGCCCACCGTGACCCCGGCGCCGGCATCGCGCCAGAAGCGGGCGCGGCTGTAATCGCGGCAGGTGTCGAGCAGGCGGGGGTGGAAACGGGCAAGGGCGTGAGGCAGGTGCATTGGCTCGGATTCTGTTCCGCGCTGGCGCCTGCGTCCACATCACCCAGATCGGGGATGTCCCGGTGCTTGCAAAATTGTTACATTGTGTATATGGGAACGTTCATCGCATCTTGGGCGGTGTCGATCGGTGTCTGTGCCGGCCGGCGCTGGCAGGGCTGGCTGCTGGGGCTGGGGTTGGGGCTGGGCCTTTTGCTGACTTGGCCTTTGGGCGCCCAGACCCTGGCGCCGGTTCTGTCCGAGCCCTGGCGCGGTCTGACCGTGCCGGCCTGGCATTTGGTCGATGGGGGCGGAGTCCAGACGCCGGCCCGTGTGATGAGCCGTTTTGCGGCCGCCGAGGGGGCCGCGGCCCGTCCGGGCGAGCGCGTCACGCTGGGCCCCGCGAACGTGCATTGGCTGGCGGTTGACTTGCCCGCTGTTCAGGCTCCGCGTGAGGTGGTGCTGGAGATCCCGATGGCCGATGTGCAGCGCCTGGTCTTCCATGCGCCGTTGGCGGATGAGCGCTGGTTTTTGGCCGAGGCCGGTGCGTCGCTGCCGGTGGCCCGCTGGCCAGTGGCCCATTTGTCCCCCGCATTCGTCTGGACGGTGCAGCCCGGGCAGAGCCGGGTTTACCTGAGCCTGGAGGGGCGCCAGCCGGCCGAACTGGCCTGGCGCCTGTGGGACCGCACGGCCTTCGATCGCCATGCTCGGGCCGTGCACCTGCTGTGGGGGGCTGCCTTGGGCGCCATGTCGCTGCTGGGGGTGCTGTCGCTGGTTCAGGCCCTGCAATACCGGAACAGCCTGCCCCTGTATTTTTCGGGCGCCTGCCTGGCGCTGGCGGTGGCTGCCGCCGCCCAAGGGGGGGTGGGGGCCGAATACCTGTGGCCCGACAGTGGGGGCTGGAGCCAGCGAATGTTCGAGGCTTGGCAATCGCTGGCACAGGGCTTCGGGCTTTTGTTCATCAGCGGCCTCGCGCGCAGCGCGCTGGCCCCCCGCTGGCGCAGTGCCTGCGGGGTGCTCGGGGTGCTGGGGTTGGTGCTGAATTTGATGGCCTTGTCGGGTGTGGCCCTGGGCCCGGCGGCCGGTGGCTATGGCGCCCTGGTCTGGCTGCTTGGCTGCGCCGTGGCGTGGCTTGCCGTTCGGCGTGAGCGTGGCCTGGGGGCCCTGTTGCTCGGCGGCTGGCTGCTGCTCGGCCCTTGGCAATGGGTTGGCGCCTGGCGCGGCACGGCCTGGGCCTTGCCGGGGGAGGGGGTGTTGCTGCGTTGGGCGCCGTCGGGCCTGGCGCTGGCGCTGTGTCTGTTGGGGCTGGCGCTGGCCTGGCGCTGCCGGCTGCAGCGCGACCAGGCGGTGCAACGCCTGGCACTCAAGCGGATTGACTCGCTGACCGGCCTGTCGAGTGAGCATGTGGTGATCGAGCGTCTGGACCACCTGATCTTGCGCCAGCACCGGCAGCACCGGCTGGGTGCCGTCATGCGCATCCGCATCGCCAACCTGCAGGCCATCTTTCGTGAGGCCGGTCTGCCGGCGCTCGATGCGGCCACCTTGCAGGCCAGCCAGTGCATCTCGCAGGTGGTGCGGCGCAGTGGTGACACGCTGGCCCGCTTGGCCGACGGTGATTTCGTGCTGCTGATGGAGGGAGACTTCAAACCCCAGGGGGTGCTGGACTTGGCGCAAATGATCATTGCACGCGGTCTGGCACAACCGGGGCGCCTGCCAGGTGGGGCCACTTTGCGCCTGCAGGTGACCTGCACCGCGGGGTTTTTTCCGGGCTGCGATGCCCAAGCCTTGCTGCAGCGCCTGGGGGCATTGCTCGACGCGATGAACGCCACCGCCAGTGGACGCGCCCTGCAGTTGCTGCAGCCGGGGCAGGACCCGGCCACCGACTCCGGGCGGGCGGCCACGCCACCCACATCCCTGAGCTGGAGCGACCAGCTCACCACCTCGCCACGCGCCTAGGCCTCAGGGCCCGCAGGCCCGTCTTGCGGGGGCTCAGTGCACCCGCATGCCGGGCGTGGCGCCGGGCCAGGGGTTGAGCACGTAGATGCCGGGCTGGGCCTTTTCATCGCCATGGCTGGCGGCCAGCACCATGCCTTCGCTGATGCCGAACTTCATCTTGCGCGGGGCCAGGTTGGCCACCATCACGGTGTGCTTGCCGATCAGGTCTTCGGGCTTGTAGGCGCTGGCGATGCCACTGAAGACATTGCGGTGCTTGCCTTCACCCACATCCAGCGTCAGCCGCAGCAGCTTGGTCGAGCCTTCCACGGGTTCGCAGTTGACGATCAGGGCAATGCGCAGGTCGATCTTGGCGAAGTCGTCGATGCCGATGGTGGGGGCCAGCGCCTCGCCGCCGGGCACGGTGGCTTCGGGCTCAGGGGCGGCCGGTGGCTCGAACAGGGCGTCGAGCTGCTTCACGTCGACGCGCTGCATCAGGTGCTTGTACTCCTGGATGCGGTGGCCGGAGCCGAGCAGGCTGCGGGCACTGTCAAAGGTGAAGGGGCCCACCTGCAAAAAGGCCTCGACCTGGACGGCCAGCGCGGGCAGCACGGGCTTGAGCAGGATGCTCAGCAGGCGGAACGCCTCGATGCAGGCGCTGCACACGTCCTGCAGGCGGGCCTCCATGCCTTCTTGCTTGGCCAGCTCCCAGGGCTTGTTCTGGTCCACGTACTCGTTGACGCGGTCGGCCAGCAGCATGATCTCGCGCAGCGCCTTGCCGTAGTCGCGTTCGGCCAGCAGTTCGGCCACACCCGGGGCGGCGTCCTGCAGGTGGCTCAGCAGGGCGTCACCGTCGGCCGACACGGCCGCCAGCTGGCCGCCAAAGCGCTTGTGGATGAAGCCGGCCGCGCGCGAGGCGATGTTGACGAACTTGCCGATCAGGTCGGAGTTGACCCGGGCCATGAAATCTTCGGGGTTGAAGTCGATGTCTTCGTTGCGCGCGCTGAGCTTGGCCGCCAGGTAGTAGCGCAGCCACTCGGGGTTCATGCCCAGGCTCAGGTACTTGAGCGGGTCCAGGCCGGTGCCGCGGCTCTTGCTCATCTTCTCGCCGTTGTTCACGGTGAGGAAGCCGTGCACAAACACAGAGTCCGGCGTCTTGCGGCCGCTGAACTTCAGCATCGCGGGCCAGAACAGGGTGTGGAAGGTGACGATGTCCTTGCCGATGAAGTGGAACTGCTCCAGCGCCGGGTCGGCCATGTAGGCCGCGTAGTCTTCACCGCGCTTTTCAAGCAGGTTCTTCAGCGAGGCCAGGTAGCCCACCGGGGCGTCCAGCCACACATAGAAGTACTTGCCGGGCGCGCCGGGGATCTCGATGCCGAAGTAGGGTGCGTCGCGGCTGATGTCCCAGTCGCCCAGGCCTTCGCTGGTGGTGCCGTCGGGGTTGGTTCGCACGGTGAACCACTCCTTGACCTTGTTGGCCACCTCGGGCTGCAGCCGGCCGTCCTGGGTCCATTCTTCGAGAAAGGCCACGCAGCGCGGGTCGGACAGCTGGAAGAAGAAATGCTCCGAGCTTTTGAGCACCGGCTTGGCGCCCGACAGGGCCGAGAAGGGCTCGATCAGGTCGGTCGGGGCGTACACCGCGCCGCACACCTCGCAGTTGTCGCCGTACTGGTCCTTGGCGTGGCACTTGGGGCACTCGCCCTTGATGAAGCGGTCCGGCAGGAACATGTTCTTCTCGGGGTCGAAGAACTGCTCGATCACGCGGGTCTCGATCAGGCCGGCGGCCTTCAGATCGAGGTAGATCTGCTGCGCCAGTTGGTGGTTTTCGGGGGCATCGGTGCTGTGCCAGTTGTCGAAGGCGATGTGAAAGCCATCGAGGTAGGGCTTGCGGCCGGCGGCGATGTCGGCCACGAACTGCTGCGGCGTCTTGCCGGCCTTCTCGGCCGCGATCATGATCGGCGCGCCATGGGTGTCGTCGGCGCCCACAAAGTTGACCTGGTGGCCCAGCATGCGCTGCACCCGCACCCAGATGTCGGCCTGGATGTATTCCATGATGTGGCCGATGTGGAAATTGCCGTTGGCGTACGGCAGGGCGGTGGTAACGAATAGCTTGCGTTGGGCAGACATGGTGTTCTTCGGTTTCGGGCGAATCCGTGATTTTAGAAGCGGATGGGGCTTGGAGGCGGCGGCGCGTCGCCTCGTTCGGGAAGCCCTGGGATCCGCAGGGCTGCATCGATGCTGGCTAAACTAACCGGTTTCGCATTCCGACCCTTCCAAAAAGAGCCCCCCATGCCCACGACCGAAGCCCTTCTGCAGGCCCTGCAAACCGTTGTCGACCCCCACACCGGCCAGGATTTCGTCTCCACCAAGGCCCTGAAGAACCTCAAGGTCGAGGGCGGCAACGTGTCCTTCGACATCGAGCTGGGCTACCCGGCGCGCACCTTCATCCCCACCCTGGTCGCTTCTCTGGACGCCGCCGCCCGCAGCGTGGCGGGCGTCACCCAGGTGCAGGCCAACGTGCGCAGCAAGGTGGTGGCCCACGCGGTGCAGCGCGGTGTGCCGCTGCTGCCCGAGGTGCGCAACATCATCGCCGTGGCCTCGGGCAAGGGCGGCGTGGGCAAGAGCACCACGGCGGCCAACCTGGCGCTGGCGCTGGCTGCCGAAGGCGCCCGCGTGGGCCTGCTGGACGCCGACATCTACGGCCCCAGCCAGCCCATGATGATGGGCATCGAGGGCCGCCCGGCCAGCACCGATGGCAAGACCATGGAGCCCATGCTCAAGCACGGTGTGCAGGTGATGTCGATCGGTTTTCTGGTGGCGCAGGACGAAGCCATGATCTGGCGCGGCCCCATGGCCACCCAGGCGCTGGAGCAGCTGCTGCGCCAGACCAACTGGAAAGACCTGGATTACCTGATCGTCGACATGCCCCCGGGCACGGGCGACATCCAGCTCACCCTGTCGCAGCGCGTGCCCATGACCGGTGCCGTGGTGGTGACCACGCCGCAGGACATCGCCCTGCTCGACGCCCGCAAGGGCATCAAGATGTTCGAGAAGGTGGGCGTGCCCATTCTGGGCATCGTCGAGAACATGGCAGTGCACGTGTGCAGCAACTGCGGTCATGTGGAGCACATCTTCGGCGCCGATGGCGGCCAGCGCATGGCCGCCGACTACAAGATGGACTACCTGGGCGGGCTGCCGCTGGACATCAACATCCGCCTGCAGGCCGACAGTGGCAACCCCACCGTGGTGGCCGCCCCCGACAGCGAGGTGGCCGGCCTGTACAAGACCGTGGCCCGCAAGGTGGCGCTGAAAGTGGCCCAGCAGGCCAAGGATTTCTCGTCCAAGTTCCCGACCATCACCGTCAGCCAGGGCACCTGAGCCCCGCCGCCAGCCGCCCGCGCCATGAACATCCTGGCCTCGCTGCGCTACCTGGTGTCGCTGAGCGAGCACCAGCACTTCGGCCGGGCTGCCCAGGCCTGCCACATCACCCAGCCCGCGCTGTCGAATGCGCTGCGCGCACTCGAGGCCGAGTTCGGCGTGGTCATCGTCAAGCGGGCGCGCCAGTACGCGGGCTTCACCCCCGAGGGCGAGCGCGTGCTGGTGACGGCGCAGCGCATGCTGCGCGAGCACGAACTGCTGCAGCAGGACCTGGCCAGCGAGGCCGATCAGCCGCGCGGGCGCCTGCGCATCGGCGCCGTGCCCACGGCCATTCCCATCGTGGCGCGCTTTGCGGCCTGGCTGCAGGCGCGCCACCCGGGCATCCGCCCGGCCGTGCTGTCGCTGTCCTCGCCCGAGATCGAAAACGGTCTCGATGCCCTGACCCTGGACCTGGGCCTGGGCTACACCGACCGCCTGGGTCAGCAGTCGGGGGTGCGGGTGCTGCCGCAGTACAGCGAGCAGTATTTTCTGGTGTGCCGGGACCGCCAGCCCGCCGTGGCGGGCACCGTGGGCATGCGCCGTGGCGAGCCCATGCGCTGGGTCGAGGCCGCGGCCCAGCCCCTGTGCCTGCTCACGCCCGAGATGCACAACCGCAGCATCGTGGACAGCGCCTTTGCGCTGGCCGGGGCCGAGGTCACGCCCGTGATCGAGACCAACTCCATCCTCACCCTGTCGCTCAGCGTGGTGGCGGGCGAGGTCTGCAGCGTGCTGCCCGGGGCCCTGGTCGGCGCCGCCCTGGGCTATGCCGAGCTGGAGGCCCACCCCTTGATCAGCCCCGAGGTGCGCACCCCCATCGGCTTCATGCTGACCCAGGCCGAACGCCCTTCGCGCGCCCTGGCCGCCGCCCTGGCGCTGGCCCAGGACCCGGCCTGGCTGGCCCATGCCGCGGCCTACAGCGGGGCGCTGGGGACTTGAGGGGGCGCTTGGCTTGGTGGGGCAAGCACCAAATCAACCGCCAACCTAACCGCCAAATCGAGCCGCTGTTTTGTCGTGAGGTTTTTCTCAAGTCTTTGATTTGATGTTGTTTTTTGAGTGCGGCAGTGCATTGGAACAACCGCCAAAGCAACCGGCATCAGCAGCGCGCATTCAACCGCCAGCAACCCCCATGGCGAATCAGAACGGGCCGTGCGATGGCCCTAGACTCCAGCCCTCCTTGATTCAATCTTTGAATCAAGGCATGTCCCGATTCAATTTGACCGCACCGCCCCCCAGCCCAGACACTGCGGCCCGGCACAACGCCAGGCCACGACCTGAGCGGCGCCGGGGCGGAAAACACACATCCCTTTCCTCCTCACCACAACAATGGAGACAGACACATGGCAGGTTTTCTTGACAAGGAACGCATCATTGCCGGGCCCGGTTTCAACCGATGGCTGGTGCCGCCGGCGGCGCTCGCGATCCACCTCTGCATCGGCATGGCCTATGGCTTTTCGGTGTTCTGGCTCCCGCTGTCCAAGGCCTTGGGCATCAAGGAGAGCGTGAAGTGCGGCCCCGAGGTGGGCTTTTTTGCCGAGATGTTCACCACCAGTTGCGACTGGAAGATTTCGACCCTGGGCTGGATGTACACCCTGTTCTTTGTCTTTCTGGGCTGTTCGGCCGCGCTGTGGGGCGGCTGGCTGGAGCGCGCCGGCCCGCGCAAGGCGGGCGTGGTGTCGGCCCTGTGCTGGTGTGGCGGCATGCTGTTCTCGGCCCTGGGCATCCACCTGCACCAGTTCTGGATGATGCTGCTCGGCTCGGGCGTGATCGGGGGCATCGGGCTGGGCCTGGGCTACATCTCGCCCGTGTCCACGCTGATCAAGTGGTTCCCGGACCGGCGCGGCATGGCCACCGGCATGGCCATCATGGGGTTTGGCGGCGGCGCCATGATCGGCTCGCCGCTGGCGGCCGACCTGATGAAGGTGTTTGCCAGCCCCGAGAGCGTGGGCGTGATGCCCACCTTCATCGTGATGGCGCTGATCTATTTCGTCTTCATGATGGCCGGTGCCCTGGGCTACCGCGTGCCCGCCACCGGCTGGCAGCCCGAAGGCTGGACGCCGCCGGCCATCCATGCCTCCAACACCATGATCACGCAGCGCCATGTGCACGTGAAGAACGCCTTCAAGATCCCGCAGTTCTGGCTGGTGTGGATGGTGCTGTGCATGAACGTGAGCGCCGGCATCGGTGTGATCGGCATGGCCTCGCCCATGCTGCAAGAAGTGTTTGGCGGTTCGCTGATCGGTGTGGCGGCCAAGTACGGTGAGCTCGACAAGACCCAGCTGGCCGCGATCGCCGGTGTGGCGGCCGGCTTCACCGCGCTGCTGAGCCTGTTCAACATCGGGGGCCGGTTCTTCTGGGCCAGCCTGTCCGACAAGCTCGGGCGCAAGATGACCTATGTGGTGTTCTTCGTGCTCGGCGGGGTGCTGTACTTCGGCGTGCCGGGCAGCGCCGCAGCGGGCAGCACCGTGCTGTTCGTGGGGGCCTTCTGCATCATCCTGAGCATGTACGGCGGCGGCTTTGCCACCGTGCCGGCCTACCTGGCCGACCTGTTCGGCACCCAGTTTGTCGGCGCCATCCATGGCCGCCTGCTGACGGCCTGGGCCACGGCCGGCATCCTGGGCCCGGTGGTGGTGAACTACATGCGCGAGTACCAGCTGGGCTTGGGCATTGCGCGCGAGCAGGTCTACAACCAGACCATGTACATCCTGGTCGGCATGCTGGTGATCGGCCTGATCTGCAACCTGCTGGTGCGCCCCGTGGCCGACAAATGGTTTATGAGCGACGCCGAGTTGGCCGAAGAGAAGCGCCTGGCCCACGAGAAGGCGGCTTCGGCCAGCACCACCGGCACCAGCAACGGTCGCCCCGACAGCGTGAGCCCCGCCGTGGTGGCCCTGGCCTGGGCGGCCGTGGGCATTCCCCTGGCCTGGGGGGTGTACCGCACCCTGCTGAGCGTGCTCAAGTTGTTCGGTTGACACGCACGCCATCGACACAAGACAAGAAGAGGACCCCATGAGCACCCCCCACGCCTCAGATTCCGCAGCCACCGCAGACGCTGCGGCACCGAAAGCCGCACTGCAGATCGTTCAGCAGGCGGTTGACGAACTGGCCCACCTGCCCGGCGCCCTGCTGCCCATCCTGCACGCGGTGCAAGACCGCCTGGGCTATGTGCCCGAGGCCGGCGTGCCCCTGGTTGCCCAGGCGCTCAACCTGTCGCGGGCCGAGGTGCATGGGGTGATCAGCTACTACCACCACTTCCGCAGCAGCCCGCCTGGGCGCCATGTGGTGCAGGTGTGCCGGGCCGAGTCCTGCCAGTCGCGCGGTGCCGAGGCCTTGTGGGCCCATGCCTGCAGCCGCCTGGGCTGCGCCGACAGCGATCACGGCGCCACCAACGCCGACGCCAGCGTGACCCTGCTGCCCGTGTACTGCCTGGGCCTGTGCGCCTCGTCCCCCGCCATCGCGGTGGACGATCGGGTGCATGCCCGCGTCAGCCTGCCGCGTTTCGACCAGCTGGTGGCGCCCTTGCAAACCCAGGAGGCCTGAGCCATGACTGCCAAGATCCGTGTTTTCGTGCCGCGTGATTCCGCCGCCCTGGCCGTGGGGGCCGACGAGGTGGCCCAGGCCCTGCAGGCCGCCGCTGGCGACAGCATCGAGCTGGTGCGCAACGGCTCGCGCGGCCTGTTCTGGCTGGAGCCGCTGGTGGAGGTGCAAACCCCCGCCGGCCGCGTGGCCTACGGCCCGGTGAGCCCCGAAGACGTGCCCGCCCTGCTGGCCGCCGGCCTGCTGCAGGGTGGTGAGCACGCGCTGCGCCAGGGCGTCACCGAACAGATTCCTTACCTGGCCTTGCAAGAGCGCCTCACCTTCCGCCGCATGGGCGTGACCGACCCGCTGAGCCTGGCCGACTACGAGGCCCATGAGGGCTGGGCCGGCCTGCGCCGCGCCCTGGCCATGGACAGCGCCGCCATCATCCACGAGGTGACCCATTCGGGCCTGCGCGGGCGCGGCGGGGCGGCCTTCCCGGCCGGCATCAAATGGAAGACCGTGGCCCATGCCCAGGCCGCGCAGAAGTACATCGTCTGCAATGCCGACGAGGGCGACTCGGGCACCTACTCGGACCGCATGACCATGGAGGGCGACCCCTATGTGCTGATCGAGGGCATGACCATTGCCGCCCTGGCCGTGGGCGCCACCCAGGGCTACCTCTATGTGCGCTCCGAGTACCCGCATGCCGTGGCCACGCTGAACGAGGCCTTGGCGCGGGCCAAGGCCGCCGGCTTCATCGGCGACTCGGTGCTGGGCAGCGGGCACGCCTTCCACCTGCATGTGCGCATGGGCGCCGGCGCCTATGTGTGCGGCGAAGAGACGGCGCTGCTTGAAAGCCTGGAGGGCCGGCGCGGCATCGTGCGCGCCAAGCCCCCGCTGCCGGCCCTGAAGGGGCTGTTCGGCCAGCCCACGGTGATCAACAACGTGATCACCTTCGCCTCGGCCCCCATCATCCTGGCGCGTGGGGCGCAGTTCTACCGCGACTACGGCGTGGGCCGTTCGCACGGCACGCTGCCGTTCCAGTTGGCCGGCAACATCCGGCACGGCGGCCTGGTCGAGAAGGCCTTTGGCCTGACCCTGCGCGAGCTGGTCTACGGCTTTGGTGGCGGCACGGCCTCGGGCCGGCCCATCAAGGCCATCCAGGTGGGGGGCCCGCTGGGCGCCTATGTTCCTGAAGACAAATGGGATGTGCCGCTGGACTACGAGGCCTATGCCGCCTTTGGCGGTGTGGTGGGCCACGGCGGCATCGTGGTGCACGACGACACGGCCAACCTGGCCCGCCTGGCCCGCTATGCGATGGACTTTTGCGCCCTCGAATCGTGTGGCAAGTGCACGCCCTGCCGCATCGGCTCGACCCGCGGCGTGGAGGTGATCGACCGCATCACCGCCGGTGGCCCGCAACAGCCGCAGCAGGTCAAGCTGCTGCGCGACCTGTGCGACACCATGCTGCATGGTTCGCTGTGCGCCATGGGCGGCATGACCCCGTACCCGGTGTTGTCGGCCCTCAACCACTACCCGCAGGACTTCGGACTCAGCGTACCGGACGCGCCGCAAGCCGAAGCCACCCAAGTCACTCAAGCCGCCTGAGGAGTTCAACATGCTGGCTCATCTGAAAGAAACCGATCACGGCACCCCGCTGCGGGTGTCGGAGCGCGAAGTCACCCTGGAGATCGACGGTGTCGCCGTCTCGGTGCCCGAGGGCACCTCGCTGATGCGGGCCGCGGTGGACGCCGGCGTGCGCGTGCCCAAGCTCTGCGCCACCGACAGCCTGGAGCCCTTCGGCTCGTGCCGGCTGTGCCTGGTCGAGGTGGAGGGCCGCAAGGGCTTTCCGGCCTCGTGCACCACCCCGGCCGAGGCCGGCATGAAGGTGCGCACCCAGAGCCCGCGCCTGCAGGAGCTGCGCAAGGGCGTGATGGAGCTGTACATCTCCGACCACCCGCTGGACTGCCTGACCTGCTCGGCCAATGGCAACTGCGAGCTGCAGGACATGGCCGGTGTCACCGGCCTGCGCGAGGTGCGCTACGGCCTGGACGGCGCCAACCACTTCCGTGGCGACAGCAAGCCCGCGGTGGACGACTCCAACCCCTATTTCAGCTACGACGCCAGCAAGTGCATCGTTTGCAACCGCTGCGTGCGCGCCTGCGAGGAGACCCAGGGCACGTTTGCGCTGACCATCCAGGGCCGGGGCTTCGAGTCGCGCGTCTCGCCGGGCCAGGGGCAGTCGTTCATGGAATCCGAGTGCGTGAGCTGCGGCGCCTGTGTCGAGGCCTGCCCCACCGCCACGCTGCAAGAGAAATCCATCATCCAGCTCGGCCAGCCCGAGCACAGCACGATCACCACCTGCGCCTACTGCGGCGTGGGCTGCGCCTTCAAGGCCGAGATGAAGGGCAACGAGGTGGTGCGCATGGTGCCCTGGAAGGACGGCAAGGCCAACGAAGGCCATGCCTGCGTCAAGGGCCGCTTTGCCTGGGGCTATGCCACCCACAAAGACCGCATCACCACGCCCATGATCCGCAAGAGCATCGCCGACCCCTGGCAGGAGGTCAGCTGGGACGAGGCCATCGGCTACGCGGCCAGCGAGTTCCGCCGCATCCAGGCTGAGCACGGGCGCGATTCGATCGGCGGCATCACCTCGTCGCGCTGCACCAACGAAGAGACCTACCTGGTGCAGAAGCTGATCCGTGCGGCCTTCGGCAACAACAACGTCGACACCTGCGCCCGGGTCTGCCATTCGCCCACCGGCTACGGTCTGGGCCAGACCTACGGCACCTCGGCCGGCACCCAGACCTTCAAGTCGGTCGAGAAGGCCGACGTGATCCTGGTCATCGGCGCCAACCCCACCGATGCCCACCCGGTGTTCGGCTCGCGCATGAAGAAGCGCCTGCGTGAGGGCGCCCAGCTGATCGTGATCGACCCGCGCCGCATCGACCTGGTGAAGTCGCCCCACATCCGCGCCGCCCACCACCTGCAGCTGCGCCCGGGCACCAATGTGGCCGTGATCAGCGCCATGGCGCATGTGATCGTCACCGAGGGCTTGCTGGACGAGGCCTACATCGCCGAGCGCTGCGACGACAAGTCCTTCCGCGAGTGGCGCGAGTTCGTGGCCCGGCCCGACAACTCGCCCGAGGCCATGGAGGCCGTGAGCGGCGTGCCGGCGGCCGAGCTGCGCGCCGCTGCCCGCCTGTATGCCACCGGCAACAGCGAAGGCCGCAAGAGCGCTCGCCAGGTCAATGCCGCCATCTACTACGGCCTGGGCGTGACCGAACACGCCCAAGGCTCGACCATGGTGATGGGCATTGCCAACCTGGCCATGGCCACCGGCAACGTGGGGCGCGAAGGCGTGGGCGTGAACCCGCTGCGCGGCCAGAACAATGTGCAGGGCAGCTGTGACATGGGCAGCTTCCCGCACGAGCTGCCGGGCTACCGCCACATCAGCGACAGCACCACGCGCAGCCTGTTCGAGTCGGCCTGGGGGGTGACGCTGAACCCCGAGCCGGGCCTGCGCATCCCGAACATGTTCGAGGCCGCCCAGCAGGGCAGCTTCCTGGGCCTGTACTGCGAGGGCGAGGACATCGTGCAGAGCGACCCCAATACCCAGCACGTGATCGACTCGCTCAAGGCCATGCAGTGCGTGGTGGTGCAGGACATCTTCCTCAACGAAACCGCCCAGTACGCGCATGTGTTCCTGCCGGGCTCGTCCTTCCTCGAAAAAGACGGCACCTTCACCAATGCCGAGCGCCGCATCTCGCGGGTGCGCAAGGTGATGCCGCCCAAGGCCGGCTATGCCGACTGGGAGGTGACCCAGAAGCTGGCCAACGCCCTGGGCTACCCGATGAACTACGCGCACCCCGAAGAGATCATGCGCGAGATCGCGGCGCTCACGCCCAGCTTTGCCGGCGTCAGCTACGACAAGATCGAGCGCCTGGGCAGCGTGCAGTGGCCCTGCAACGACAGCACCGACGAGGCCGGCACGGCCATCATGCACGTGGACCGCTTTGTGCGCGGCAAGGGGCGTTTCATCATCACCCAGTACGTGCCCACCGATGAGAAGGTGACCCGCAAATACCCGCTGCTGCTGACCACCGGGCGCATCCTGTCGCAGTACAACGTGGGGGCCCAGACCCGGCGCACCGCCAACAACCAGTGGCACGACGAAGACCGGCTCGAGATCCACCCGCATGACGCCGAGGAGCGCGGCATCCGCCACGGCGACTGGGTGGGCATCCAGAGCCGCGCGGGCGAGACCGTGCTGCGCGCCACCGTCACCGAGCGCGTGGCCCCAGGCGTGGTCTACACCACCTTCCACTTCCCCGAATCGGGGGCCAATGTGATCACCACCGACAGCAGCGACTGGGCCACCAACTGCCCCGAGTACAAGGTGACGGCGGTGAATGTGATGCCGGTGCAGCAGCCCGATCAGCAGTCCGATCACCAGTCCGAGCCCCAGTCGGCGTGGCAGCGCAGCTATGCTCAGTTCCATGAAACCCAGCTCGAACTGCTGCACGCCGCCAGCCAGGGCGAATGAGTCCGCTCTGATCGCCTTGACCGCCATGAAGCCCGACGACGTCCCCCCCCAGCCCACCGGCTGCACCCCCGTGCCGGTGCGCCGCTGGCGCCAGGGCCAATGGCACGAAGCCCAGGACCTGGTGGCCCAGGAGCGCCCCGTGGCGCTCGAGTACAACGGCCTGTCGCATGCCGTGATGCTGGCCACGCCGGATGATCTGGCCGACTTTGCACTGGGCTTCTCGCTCACCGAGGGCCTGGTGGACCGGGCCGAGCAGGTGTACGGCATCGACATCGACGACAGCCCCGCCGGTCTCACCCTGCGCATCGAAGTGGCCTCGGCCTGTTTTGCGCGCTTCAAGGACCAGCGGCGCAGCCTGGCCGGCCGCACCGGCTGCGGCCTGTGCGGTGCCGAGAACCTGGCCCAGGCCGTGCGCCAGGTCAAGCCGGTGGGCGGCACGGCCCGCTTCAGCCCCCAGGCCCTGAGCCGGGGCATGGGCCAGTTGCGCGCTCACCAGCCTCTGCTGGGCGCCACCGGCGCCACCCATGCCGCCGGCTGGTGCGACGCCTCCGGCCAGCTGCACCTGGCGCGTGAAGACGTGGGCCGGCACAACGCGCTCGACAAGCTCATCGGCGCCCTGCTGCGCCCCGGCCAGCCGCTGGCGGCCCAGGCGGGCAGCGGCTTCATCGTGGTCACCAGCCGCGCCAGCCATGAGATGGCGCAAAAGGCGGCGGCCGCCGGCGTGCCGCTGCTGGCGGCGGTGTCGGGCGTGACCGAGCTGGCCGTGCACACCGCCGACGCGGCCGGCCTGAGCCTGCTGGGCTTTGCCCGCGGCGACGATTTTTCCATCTACACCCATGCCCAGCGCGTGATCCTTGAGGCCTGAGCCATGAGCACCGATCTGCACACCCAGAACCTGATCCAGATGGCCAATCGCATCGGCCAGTTTTTCGAGTCCATGCCCGACCGCGCCGATGCCCTGGCCGGCGCCGCCGAGCACATCCGCAAGTTCTGGGAGCCGCGCATGCGCGCTCAATTTCTGCAGCAACTTGACGCCGAGGCCGGCCAGGCCCTGCATCCCTTCATGCGCGAGGCCGTGATGGCCCACCATGCGCGCCTCAGCGAGGCCTTGCCGCCCGCCCGCTGATTGCCGTTCGGCGGTGTGATTTGACCGCTGGGGGGATTGGCCCGCCCGGGCCGCCCCGGCGCCACCGCGGCGGCGTTTTTAATCAGCGACCCCCGCCCCGGCCCGGCACCGTGCCCGCCGGGCGAGCCGGGGCACAAGGCCGCCCCCTGCCATGACCCCACCTCCCGCCACCGTGCCACCCCACGCCGACACGCCGGCTCCGGGCCTCAAGCGCTCGCTGCAGGCGCGCCACCTCAGCATGATCGCCATCGGCGGCTCCATCGGCACCGGCCTGTTCGTGGCCTCGGGCGCCATGGTGTCGCGGGCCGGCCCCGGCGGGGCGCTGCTGGCCTATGTGCTGATCGGCGCCATGGTGTACTTCTTGATGACCAGCCTGGCCGAGCTGGCCGCCTACATGCCGGTGGCGGGCTCGTTCTCCACCTACGGATCGCTGTATGTCGACCCCGGCTTCGGCTTCGCCCTGGGCTGGAACTACTGGTACAACTGGGCGGTCACGGTGGCGGTGGAGCTGGTGGCGGCCCAACTGGTCATGCAGTACTGGTTTCCGGCCGTGCCGGGGGTGTGGTGGAGTGCGCTGTTCCTGCTGCTGGTGTTCGCGCTCAATGTGATCTCGGTGCGTGGCTTTGGCGAGGCCGAGTTCTGGTTCGCCCTGATCAAGGTGCTGACCGTGCTGAGCTTCGTGGTGCTGGGCCTGCTGATGATCCTGGGCGTGTTCCGCGGCCAGCCCAGCCCGGGGCTGAGCCACCTCACGCTGGGCGAGGCGCCCTTTGTGGGGGGCATGCCGGCCCTGCTGGGGGTGGTGATGATCGCGGGCTTCTCGTTCCAGGGTACCGAGCTGGTGGGCGTGGCCGCCGGTGAATCGGTCGACCCGGCGCGCAACATCCCGCGCGCGGTGCGCCAGGTGTTCTGGCGCATCCTGCTGTTCTATGTGCTGGCCGTGGGCGTGATCGGCGTGCTGCTGCCCTACACCGACCCCAACCTCATCAAGACCGACCTGCGCGAGGTGGGCGTGAGCCCCTTCACCCTGGTGTTCGAGCGCGCCGGCCTGGCCCTGGCCGCCGGGGTGATGAATGCGGTGATCCTGACGGCCGTGCTGTCGGCCGGCAATTCGGGCCTGTATGCCTCCACCCGCATGCTCTACAACCTGGCGGTGGAAGGGCGGGCCCCGGCCGTGTTCAAGCGCCTGAGCGGCCACGGTGTGCCGGTGCCGGCCTTGCTGGCCACCACGGCCATGGGGGCCCTGTGCTTTCTGAGTTCGCTGGGGGAGGGGCAGACCGTGTACCTGTGGCTGCTGAACCTGTCGGGCATGACGGGCTTCATCGCCTGGCTGGGCATTGCCATCAGCCACTACCGCTTCCGCCGCGGGCTGCAGGTGCAGGGCATCGACATCGCCGGCCTGCTGCCCTACCAGTCACCGTTCTTTCCCTGGGGGCCTTTCTTTGCCTTCGGCATGTGCCTGCTGGTGGTGCTGGGCCAGAGTTTTGACGCCCTGCACGGCAGCGGGCCCGTGCCCTGGGGCGACCTGATCGCCACCTACCTGGGCATTCCGGTGTTTCTGGCCATGTGGTGGGGCTGGCGCCTGGTGCACGGCAGCCGGCTGGTGCCCTATGCCGAGATGCATTTCCCGGGCGCACTCGAGCACCGCCGCCGGCCTCAGTAGACGGTGCCGCCGCGGGGCAGGGCGGCCACCCCCGAGGCGTCCGGGGCGCCCAGAAAATCGGCCGCACCCCGGCGGCCGACCGGCTACTCCGCCGGCTGGAACCGCGGCTGCACGATGATCTTCACCGCCGACTCGTTGTTGTGGATCAGCGTGTCGAAACCCTGGGCCACCAGGTCCTCCAGCTGGATGCGCTGGGTGATGAAGGGCGCGAGCTTGATCTTGCCCTGCTCGACCAGCTCGATGGTGGCCTGGTGGTCGTTGCAGTAGGCGATGGTGCCGCGCACGTCCAGCTCCTTCATGACCACGCTGTGCACGTTGATCGTGGCCGGATGGCTCCAGATGGACACGATCACCACCACGCCCGTGGCCTTCGTCACGGCCACCAGCGTGTCGAGCACGGGGTTGACGCTGGAGCATTCGAACGCCACGTCCACGCCCTTGCCGCCGGTGAGCCGCATCACCTCGGCCACCACGTCCACTTCGGAGGGGTCGAGGATGTGGTCGGCCACGCCGGATTCCCGCGCCTTTTCCTTGCGTTTGGCGCTCAGTTCGGTGATGAAGACGGTCAGGCCCTTGGCCTTCAGGATGGCGGACAGCAGCAGGCCGATGGGGCCGGCCCCGCCCACCAGCGCCACGTCGCCCGCCTTGGCGCCGCTGCGGGTGTAGGCATGGTGGCCCACGGACAGCGGCTCGATCAGCGCGGCCTGATCCAGTGGAATGGCATGGGAGATCGGATGCACCCAGCGGCGCTTCACGGCAATCCGCTCGGACAGCCCGCCGCCACGCCCGCCCAGGCCGATGAAGTTCATGTCCTTGGACAGGTGGTAGTGGTCGCCCGGCCCCGTGGGTACGTCGTCGGCCACGATGTAGGGCTCGACCACCACGTGCTGGCCGACCTCGATGTCGTCCACCCCCGCGCCCACGGCGTAGACCACGCCTGAAAACTCATGCCCCATGGTGATGGGCGCGGACTCCCCCGAGATGGGGTGCGGATGGCCGCAGGGCGGGATGAAGATCGGCCCTTCCATGAACTCATGCAGGTCCGTGCCGCAGATGCCGCACCAGGCCACGGCAATGCCCACGGTGCCGGGCTCCACCACGGGTTCGGGTATGTCTTCGATGCGGATGTCGCCACGGTCGTAGAAACGTGCTGCTTTCATGATTCAACTTTCTGGTCTGTGAGGCTGGGTCAATGGGCGGCAGGGCCGCCCCATGGAAGATCGTGAACAGGTTGTTACCGCAGGTGGTGCACCTGTTGCAGGCCGTAGACCTGCACGGGCAGCCCTTCCTGGCGCGCCTTGAGCTGCAGCGCCAGGTACAGCGAGTAATGGCGCGACTGGTGCAGATTGCCGCCGTGGAACCACAGCGCCTGCTGCTGTGTGGGCTTCCACATATTGCGCTGCTCGCCCTCCCAGGGGCCTGGGTCCTTGGTGGTGTCCGAGCCCAGGCCCCAGACCTTGCCCACCTTGTCTGCCACCTCCTGGCTGATCAGGTCGGCCACCCAGCCGTTCATCGAGCCGTAACCGGTCGCGTAGACCACCAGGTCGGCCGGCAGCTCGGTGCCGTCGTCCAGCACCACCGCGTTTTCCGACAGGTGGCTGATCTGCTTGCCCGCCTGCAGCTTGATGCTGCCGTCGATCACCAGATCGCAGGCGCCCACGTCGATGTAGTAGCCCGAGGCGCGGCGCAGGTACTTCATGAAAAGGCCCGAGCCGTCATCGCCGAAGTCCAGCATGAAGCCGGTCGCCTCCAACTGGCGGTAGAACTCCGCGTCGCGCTCGCGGATGCGGTCGTACAGCGGCACCTGGAAGTCGGCCATGATGCGGTAGGGCAGCGAGGCGAAGATCAGGTCCGCCTTCCTGGTCGTCACGCCGCTGGTCACGGCGCGCTCCGAATACAGGTCGCCCAGGCCGATGTCCATCAGCGAATCGGAACGCACGATGTGGGTGGACGAGCGCTGCACCATGGTCACATCGGCGCCATGCTCCCACAAGGCCGCGCAGATGTCGTGCGCGGAGTTGTTGGCACCGATCACCACCACCTTCCTGCCCGCGTAGGCGTCGGGGCCCGGGTGCTGCGACGAGTGCTGCTGCTCGCCCTGGAAGACCTCCTGGCCCTTGATCTTGGGCACGTTCGCCTTGCCCGACATGCCGGTGGCGAACACCACATGCTTCGGGCGCAGCACCAGCGTCTCGCCATCGCGCTCCACGGTGACCTCCCACGCCTGGCTGGCCTCATCGAAGCGGGCGTTGAGGCAGTTGGTGGAGGGCCAGTAATTCACCTCCATCACCTTGGTGTACATCTCCAGCCAGTCGCCAATCTTGTCCTTGGGTGCGAACACGGGCCAGTTGTCGGGGAAAGGCATGTAGGGCAGGTGGTCGTACCAGACCGGGTCGTGCAGGCACAGCGATTTGTAGCGGTTGCGCCACTGGTCGCCAGGGCGCGCCTGCCGGTCGATGACAATGTGCGAGACCCCCAGCTGGCGCAGCCGCGCACCCAGCGCAATGCCGCCCTGGCCGCCACCGATGACGAGCACGAAAGGCTGGGTGTCGCGGCCCAGTTCCTTGGCCTCCTGCTGGCGGCGCTCCAGCCAGGTCTGGCGGCCGCGCCGGATGCCATGCTCGGCCCCCATGGGGCGGCGCGTGCCCAGGGGCTCCTCATGCCCCTTGAGCTCCTGGGCGGCCGTCAGCAGCGTCCAGATGCGCCCGTCCTTGATGCGTACATGGCCGCTGCCGCGCGCATGGCGCGTGTCGACCACGATCCAGGCGGACACCATGCCGTCGGCTTCCTCCACCGCCTCGCGCTCGTCCAGCGAAAAGCGCACGGGCGCCACGGCGTCGAGCTGGGCGGCCAGCATGTCGGCGATCTGGCTGCGCCCTTCCAGGGTCTTGAGGTTCCAGGTCAGCAGCACCAGGTCGCGCCAGTAGCATTCGTCGGCGAACAGGTGGCTGGCGGCCGCGGCATCGCGGTCTGCCAAAGCATGGTTGAGTGTGTCGAGCAGCGCCTGCGCCCGGGCGCGGGCCGTGTCATGGGTCATGGTTGTCTCCTGAATGTTGGTCATGCCCGCTGGTTTTGCTGCGGGCAGGCGTTCTCAGGCAATCGCCATGCCATGCCTGAGCGGTCAGCCGGGCAGGCATGCCGTGCCAGCAAAATCAATGACTTGCGTGCAGGCCCCTGGCACAAACCCTGGGCCCTGGGCCCCGTCTTTCACCCCCGCCGCACGCGACAGCTGGCGCAGCCCTGCGACACCTGTTGCACCGGGCCTGCTGCAGTGCAGCAGCGGCAGTGGGTAAACCTCCATTGGCGCGGGCAGGCACGGGGCACAGAATCGTCGGCGGCACGTTCACCGACCGCATCGAAGCCCTCCCATGTCCCTGCAGTCCTACGCCTCGCACGTCCAGGAAATCGAAGCCTTCGGCCTGGGTTACTCCAACCGTGGGCAAGAGCGCGACCGCGCGGTGCTGCGCAGCTGGCGCCGCTGCATCGATTCGCACCGGCTCGATCCGGCCCGTACCAGCGAAGCCCATGTCGTCACCGAAGGCCAGTTGCGCACGCACCGCGAGGAATCCGAAGCGCTGATCCACATCGCCCGTCAGGCCCTTGAGCGGCTGTACCACCAGCTCAAAGGTCTGGACTACGTGCTGCTGCTGGCGGACCGGCATGGCGTGGCCGTGGACTTCATGGGGCACGAGGCCGATGCCGGCGACCTGCGCCGTGCGGGCCTGTACCTGGGCGCGCAATGGCGCGAGGACCACTCCGGCACCTCGGCCGTGGGGGCCTGCCTGGAAACCGGCGAAGCGTTGACCGTGCACCAGAGCGACCATTTCGACTTCACCCACACCGGCCTGTCCTGCACGGCCGCGCCGATCTACGACCTGCGCGGCGAACTCGCGGCGGTGCTGGACCTGTCGCTGCTGCGCTCGCCCGTCGAGCGGGCCAGCCAGAACCTGGCGCTCAACCTCGTCGTGGCCGCCGCGCGGCGCGTGGAGCAGGCCAACCTGATGGCGCAGTCGGGTCATGACTGGGTGGTGCGCCTGGCCCAGTCACCCGATTTCCTCGACGTCGATCCCGACGCCTCCATCAGCGTCGACGCACGCGGCCGCATCCGCGCCATGACCCACGCGGGCGCCCGCCTGCTGGCCGCCGTCGCGCAACTGGACTGGCGCCAGCGCCAGAGCCTCATCGGCCAGCCGCTGGAGCGTTTCTTCGACCTGGACCTGCGCGACCTGTCCGAGCTGCGCCGTCATCGCCCGGCGCAGGAGCGCCTCATCCGCGCCCGCGATGGCAGCATCCTCTTCGCCCACGCCATGGAGCCGCAACGCCGCCCACGCCGCCCGCCCGCGCAGGCAACGCCGCCGCAGCCCCCTCTGCCTGCTGCGCTGCAGGCGCTGGAAAAGGGCGATGCCGCACTGCAAGCGCTGCTGCGCAAGGCCGCCCGGCTCGCGCCGCAAGCGCTGCCGATCCTGGTGCAGGGGGAGACCGGCGCAGGCAAGGAATACCTGGCCCGCGCCCTGCATGCCTGCAGCGGTCGCAGCGGCGCCTTCGTCGCCATCAACTGCGCAGCCATTCCCGAGGCCCTGCTGGAAAGCGAACTGTTTGGCTACTTGCCCGGCACCTGGACCGGCGGCGCCAGCAAGGGCCGCGAAGGGCTGATCGCCGCGGCACACGAAGGCACGCTGTTCCTCGACGAGATCGGTGACATGCCGCTTGCCTTGCAGGCCAAGCTGCTGCGGGTCTTGTCTGAATCCGAGATCACCCCGTTGGGGGCTCGTGCGCCACGGGCGGTGTCCGTGCGCTTCATTTCGGCCTCGCACCGTCCGCTGGCCGAGCTGGTGCAGCGCGGCAGCTTCCGCGAAGACCTGCTCTACCGCCTCAACGCCGCCGAGCTGCACCTGCCTGCGCTGCGCCAGCGCAGCGACCTTCTGCCCCTGGCCGAGCAGATGCTGGCCACCTTCGGCCGCCATCTGCACCTGGGCGACGCCGCGCGCGCCCTGCTGGCCGCACACGCCTGGCCCGGCAACCTGCGCGAGCTGCACAACGCGCTGCGCTATGCCGCAGCCCTGTGTGGGCCCGATGGCGACGGCCGCATCGAGCCCGAGCACCTGCCCGATGCGCTGAACCGTGCCCCAAATGGCGCCGCCATGGCCCACAGCACCGGCGTGCCTGCCGCCCAGGCGCTGGAGCAACTGCTGGCGCAATGCCAGGGCAATGTCTCAGAGGCAGCACGCCAGCTCGGCGTCAGCCGCTCCACCATCCACCGCCGCATCCAGCAGCTCCAGCTTGGCGTGCGGCATGCCCAATGGCGCGGGCCTTAGAACACGTTAGAACACGTTAGAGCGCGCTTCTTCCGAAAGCCCATGCGAACGGCCCCCGCTGCGCCAAGCCGTCAATAGACCGCGCCGGCCCGTGGCGCCGCCGCGCTGCCCTCGGCCCCCAGAAAATCGGCCGCCAGTCGCCGCGCCGCCTGGGCATACAGCGACACGTCCACGCCCACGGCCACAAAGGTGGCGCCCAGGGCCAGGTAGTGGCGCGCCAGTTGCGGGTCGGAGGTCAGGATGCCGGCGGCCTTGCCGGCGCCGACGATGGTCTGGATGGCGCCTTCGATGGCGGCCTGCACCTCGGGGTGGCCGGGTTTGCCGCGGTGGCCCATCGAGGCCGCCAGATCGGCCGGGCCGATGAACACCCCGTCCACGCCCTCGACGGCGGCAATCGCGCTCAGGTTCTTCAGGGCGGTCACGCTCTCGGCCTGCACCAGCAGGCAGATCTCGTCGTCGGCCACATCGAGGTAGTCGGCGCGCAGGCTCCAGCGCGAGGCGCGGGCAATCGCGCTGCCCACCCCGCGGATGCCCTGGGGCGGGTACTGCACGGCACGCACCATCAGCTCGGCCTGCTCGGCGGTGTCGACCATGGGGATCAGCAGGTTCTGCGCGCCGATGTCGAGCAACTGCTTGACCAAGGCCACCTGGCCTTCGACGGCGCGCACCACGGGCTGCGAGCGGTAGGGGGCCACCACCTGCAGCTGCTGCAGCGTGGTCTGCAGGGTGTTGGGGGCGTGTTCGCCGTCGATCAACAACCAGTCGAAGCCGGCGGTGGCGCTCACCTCGCTCAGGTACGGTGAGGCGGCAGACAGCCACAGGCCGATCTGGGCGCGCTTTTCGCGCAGGGCTTGCTTGAAGGGGTTGGCGGCCGGCTTGCTCATCGGGTGGGATCTCCTGAAAGAGCGGGCCGGCGCATCAGCTCGGCCCGCGGTGGATGTGACAGATTGTTAATTCTGCGTCTTTTTGAGCTGTCACCTTCATCGCCGCCTTCATGACCACCCTCATTGCCAGCCAAAGCGCCCGGCATACCAGCGCTTGACCGCCGTGGTCAGCAGGCCATAGCCCAGCAGGATCAGCAGCAGCCAGCCAAAGTAGGCCGGCGGCAGGGCCTGCAGCCTGAAGTAGCCGGCCCAAGGGCCTTGCACCAGGAAGACGCCCAGAGCGGCCACACCGGCGGTCATGCCCAGCAGCAGCGGGGCCGGGCGGCTTTGCACAAAGGGCAGTCTGGGGCTGCGCAGCAGGTGCACGATCAGCGTCTGGGTGAGCAGGCCCACCACGAACCAGCCCGACTGGAACAGGGTCTGGCGCGCCTCGCTGTTGGCCCCGAACACCCACCACATGAGGGCAAAGGTGGCGATGTCGAAGACCGAGCTCAGCGGCCCGAAATACACCATGAAACGGCCGATGCCATCGGGGTTCCAGCGCAGCGGCTTTTGCACCAGCTCGTCGTCGACGCGGTCGAAGGGGATGGCGGTCTGCGAGAAGTCGTACAGCAGGTTCTGCACCAGCAACTGCAGCGGCAGCATGGGCAGAAACGGCAGGAAGGCGCTGGCCACCAGCACCGAGAACACGTTGCCGAAGTTCGAGCTGGCCGTCATGCGCAGGTACTTCAGCAGGTTGCAGAAGGTGCGTCGGCCCTCCAGCACGCCCTCCTGCAGCACCATCAGGCTTTTCTCGAGCAGGATGATGTCGGCGGCCTCCTTGGCGATGTCCACCGCGCTGTCCACCGAGATGCCGATGTCGGCGGCGCGCAGCGCGGGCGCGTCGTTGATGCCGTCACCCATGAAGCCCACCACATGGCCGTTGCGGCGCAGGGCGCGCACGATGCGCTCCTTGTGCAGCGGGGTCAGCTTGGCAAACAGCTGGTGCTGCTCCACGCAGGCGGCCAGCGCCGTGTCGTCCAGCGCGTCCAGCTCGGGGCCCCGCACCACGGTCTGCACCGGCAGGCCCACCTGGGCGCAGACCCGGGCGGTGACCAGTTCGTTGTCGCCGGTCAGCACCTTCACGGCCACGCCGCTGTCGGCCAGGGCCTGCAGGGCGGGCGCGGTGGAGTCCTTGGGTGGGTCGAGAAAAGCCACATAGCCGATCAGGGTGAGGGCGCTTTCATCGGCCACGCCGAACACGGTCTGGTCCAGCGGCAGCTCTTTCATGGCCACGGCCACCACGCGCAGGCCCTCGCGGTTGAGCTGGGCGGCCACCTCGTGCACGCGGGCCAGCACCTCGCCGTCCAGGGGCTGGTCGGTCTGACCCTCGGGGCCCTGTGTGCGCACCTGGGTGCAGATGGCCAGCATCTCCTCGAGTGCGCCCTTGCAGATCAGCTCATGGTGGTGGTCCTGCTCCGCCACCACCACCGACATTCGGCGGCGCACGAAGTCGAACGGGATCTCGTCCACCTTGCGGTAGTCCTGCGCCAGGCGCAGCTCGGTGGCCATCTCCACATGCTCCAGCACGGCCCGGTCGAGCAGGTTCTTCAGGCCGGTCTGGTAGTGGCTGTTGAGGTAGGCGAACTTCAGCACCTCGTCGCTGGCCTGGCCGAACACATCGGTGTGGCGCTCCAGCACGATGCGGTCCTGGGTCAGCGTGCCGGTCTTGTCGGTGCACAGCACGTTCATGGCGCCGAAGTTCTGGATCGCGTCCAGGCGTTTCACGATCACCTGCTTGCGCGACAGCATCACCGCGCCCTTGGCCAGGGTGGTGGTGACGATCATGGGCAGCATCTCGGGCGTCAGGCCCACCGCCACCGACATGGCAAACAGAAAGGCCTCGCCCCAATGCCCCTTGGTGAAGCCGTTGACCAGCAGCACGATGGGCACCATCACCAGCGCAAAGCGGATCAGCAGCCAGCTCACGCTGTTGACCCCGCTCTGGAAGGCCGTCACCGTGCCTTCGCCCGCGTTCATGTGGGCCGCCACGGTGCCGAAGTAGCTCTGGTTGCCGGTGGCCAGCACCACCGCGGTGGCCGAGCCCGAGACCACGTTGGTGCCCATGAACAACAGGTTGTGCTGTTCCAGCGGGCCCTGGCCCGCGGCGGCTTCGGTGGGCTGCGGGTTGGGTGGGGCGTGCGGGTCTTGTGCGCTGACAAACTTCTCCACCGGCATCGATTCGCCGGTCATGGCGGCCTGGGCCACGAACAGGTCGCGCGCGCTCAGCACCCGGCAGTCGGCCGGGATCATGTCGCCCGCCGACAGCTGCAGGTGGTCGCCCGGCACCAGCTCGCGGATGGGGCGCTCCTGCGACTGCGGTGCCGCGCCGCCGGCCGGCACCCGCCACACCGTGGCGGTGTTGCTGACCAGGGCCTTGAGCGCCTCGGCAGCCCGGCTGGAGCGGGCCTCCTGCACGAAACGGATCACCGTGCTCAGCACCACCATGCTGCCGATCACCACCGTGGCCTTGCTGTCATCGGTGAGCCACGACACGGCGGCCAACAGGGTCAGCAGCAGGTTGAAGGGGTTGTTGTAGGCCCGCCACAGGCGCTGGCCAGCGGTGGGCGGCTGGTCGTGGGCCACCTCGTTGGGGCCCACGCGGCGCAAGCGCTCGGCGGCCTCGGCCTCGCTCAAGCCGCCGGCGGTCGCCTGCAACTGCGCCAGCACTTGTTCGGGTGTGGCCTGGGCGGCCCGCATCAGCAGCGGCACCAGCGGGCCGGCGGCGCTGGGCCGCGCCTCGGGCGGGTGGGCCAGGCTGTGGTCCAGCCAGGCGTGGCGGCCAAACAGGCGGTTGGTGTAGCGGCGGCGCAGCAGGGGCGCCAGCCAGCGGGGCAGCAGGGCTCGCATGTCAGGGGACTTTCGGTCGGAGCGGGGCGGTTTCGGGGCGCAAAAAGGCTTCTTGAACCGGCGTTCTCCGGCCCACTATGCGCCTATATGGCTAGTTTGACCGTTCAGCTTGCTGGCATCATGACGGGATGACGAACAGTTACGAATCCGAGGACTGGAACGACACCGTCGCCATCGACGACGAGGACACGGCGCCCCTGGCGCTGGCCGATGCGGCCGGCCCGATCTGGGCCGTGGGTGAGGCGCGCCCCTATCCGGCCGAACGGGTGTCCCTGGGGCGCTGGATGCTGGGCGGGCTGAAGGCGGGCTTTTTTGTCTCGCCGGGCGTGGGCCATGCCCAGCCTTCGCCTTTTCAGGTGCTGCTGCTCACGGTGCTGGCTTCGGGCCTGCTGCTGGGGCTGGCGCGGCTGGAGGTGCCCGGCCCCGCCATTTTTGACTGGCGTGCCTGGCTGGTGCCCTGGTGGATGACGCTGCTGTCGTTGTGGGGCGCCTGGTTTGCCCTGCCGCCCGAGCGCGTGGCCGAGATCGATGACGACCCCTGGCACCTGCGCGGCCTGGGCACCTGGTTTGCGCTCAGTTCGGGCGTGGCCCTGCCCGCGCAGCTGGTGCTGCAGGCCCTGTCGATCGCCGTGGTGCGCGAATGGCTGCCGGCGCAGACCGTGGCCCTGCAATGGGTCTACTGGGGCCTGTACCTGGGCCTGTCGGTGTGGCTGTGGGCGGCGGTGGTGCGGCTGACGGCGCGCTTTGCCGGCCCGCGCTGGCGCCTGGGCCTGTTTGCGGCCTTGCTGGCCGGCCTGTTCGCCCTGGCCATCTGGCAGTTCCCGGACCGCCCCTGGGCCCCTGACGAAAGCGCCGAGCTGGCCGCCGCCCCCGACACCCCCGAGCCCCCGCGCCTGCACCTGAGCCAGGCCGTGTTCGAGGCCCAGCAAGCCCTGTGGCCTGCCGCCGAGCAGGGGCTTGCGGCGCAGCGCGACGGTGTGGTCGATGTCTATGGCCTGGTGTTCGCCCCCGACGGCAGCGAGGCGGTGTTCCGCCGCGAAAGCCAGCTGGTGGCCGACGTGCTGCGCCAGCGCTTTGATGCCGAAGGCCGGGTGCTGCACCTGCTGAACAACCCCGAGACCGCCACCACCTTGCCCTGGGCCACGCCCGAGAACCTGGGCCGCGCCATCGGCCTGCTGGCCGCCCACATGGACCGCGAACACGATCTGCTGGTGGTGTACCTGACCTCGCACGGGGCGCAGAACTTTCAGCTGGCCGCCAACAACGACCCGCTGGAGGTGGCCCCGGTCGACCCCGGCCTGCTGCGCCGCCTGCTCGACGAGGCGGGCATCCGCAACCGGGTGATCATGGTGTCGGCCTGCTTTGCCGGCGGCTGGATCGAGCCCCTGGCCACCGACACCAGCCTGGTGATCACCGCCTCGGATGCCGAGCACACCTCCTACGGCTGCGGCCGCCTGTCGGAGCTGACCTTCTTCGGCCGGGCCGTGGTCGACGAGCAATTGCGCCAGACCCATTCCTTCACCCAGGCCTTCGAGCGGGCCCGCCCGCTGATTGCCAAGCGCGAGGTCGAGGCCGGCAAGCCCGACGGCCCGTCCAACCCGCAGATGCGCCTGGGCGCGGGCCTGGTGCCGGTGCTGGGGGCGCTGGAGGCGCGGCTGGGGCCCTGATCAGAGGCCGCAGCGCCCAGCACGACCCGTGGCCGGGTCGTGCCAGTGGGTGGGTCTGAGCGCCACTTCCGGTCTTGCCCACACCCTGCCACGGCTGACACAGCTTTGCGCTATGGTGACGCGCATGAAGCCTTCATTTTTCAGTCTGGGGTGGCGCACCCTGTGGCGTGACCTGCGCGCCGGTGAGCTGCGCCTGTTGATCGTGGCCGTGACCCTGGCGGTGGCGGCCCTGAGTGCGGTGGGGTTCTTTTCGGACCGGCTCAAAGGGGGGCTGCAGCGCGATGCCCGCCAACTGCTGGGCGGCGACGCGGTGCTGGCCAGCGACAACCCGGCCCCGGCCGCCTTTGCCGAGCGGGCGCGGGCCCTGGGCCTGCAGGTGGGGGCCACCCAGACCTTCCCGACCATGGGGCGCGCGCCCGATGAGCAGGGCGGTGCCAGCCGCCTGGTGGCCCTGAAGGCGGTCAGCCCGGGCTACCCGCTGCGCGGCCAGTTGCTGGTGTCGACCACGGCCGACGGCGCTGGCGAGCCCACGCGCGAGGTGCCGGGGCCCGGCGAGGTGTGGGTGGATGCGGCGGTGCTCGAATCGCTGGACCTGCACCTGGGCGACCCCTTGCTGCTGGGCGACAGCCGCCTGCGCATTGCGCGCGTGCTGGTGCTGGAGCCCGACCGCGGCGCCGGCTTCATGAACTTTGCCCCGCGGGTCATGGTGCGCGAAACCGACCTGGCGGCCACCCGCCTGGTGCAGCCCGCCAGCCGCATCAACCACCGCCTGGCGGTGGCGGGCGAGGGCCCGGCCGTCAAGGCCTTCACCGACTGGGCCGAGGCCGAGATGAAACGCAGCGGCCTGCGTGGCGCCCGCATCGAGTCGCTGGACAGCGGCCGCCCCGAGATGCGCCAGACCCTGGATCGGGCCGAGAAATTCCTCAACCTGGTGGCCTTGCTGGCCGCCTTGCTGAGTGCCGTGGCCGTGGCCCTGGCCGCACGCGGCTTTGCCGGCAGCCACCTGGACGATTGCGCCATGCTGCGGGTGCTGGGGCAAAGCCAGCGCACCATCGCGCTGGCCTATGCCTTCGAGTTTGTGCTGGCCGGCGCGGCCGCCAGCCTGCTCGGTGTGGTGCTGGGCTATGCGGTGCACTACGCCTTTGTGGCCCTGCTGGCGGGCCTGGTGGACGCGGCCCTGCCGGCCGCCACGGCCTGGCCCGCGCTGCTGGGCCTGGGCATGGGCCTGACCCTGTTGGTGGCCTTTGGTCTGCCGCCGGTGCTGCAACTGGCGCAGGTGCCGCCGCTGCGCGTGATCCGGCGCGACCTGGGCGGGCTCAAGCCGGCCTCGCTGCTGGTGCTGGGCCTGGGCGTGGCGGGCTTTGCGGCCTTGCTGATGGCCGTCAGCAGCGACCGCCTGCTGGGCCTGATCGCCGTGGGCGGCTTTGCCGGCGCCGTGCTGCTGTTTGCCGGCCTGAGCTGGCTGGCCGTGCAGGCCTTGCGCCGCAGCGTCAACGAAAGCACCGCGCCGCGCTGGCTGGTGCTGGCCACCCGCCAGGTGTCGGCCCGCCCGGCCTATGCGGTGGTGCAGGTCAGCGCGCTGGCGGTGGGCCTGCTGGCCCTGGTGCTGCTGGTGTTGCTGCGCACCGACCTCATCAGCAGCTGGCGTCAGGCTACGCCACCCGACGCGCCCAACCGCTTCGTGATCAATGTGCTGCCCGAGCAGGCGGCTGATTTTCAGGCCACGCTGCGCCAGGCCGGGGTAGGCCAGTTCGATTGGTACCCCATGATCCGGGGCCGCCTGGTGAGCATCAACGGCCAGCCCGTCAAGCCCGAGGACTACCCCAGCGAGCGGGCCAAGCGCTTGGTCGACCGCGAGTTCAACCTCTCCAACAGCGCCGAACGCCCCCCGCACAACCCCGTGGTGGCGGGCCGCTGGACGCCCGAGGAGACCGGCGCGGTGAGTGTCGAAGAAGGCATTGCCCAGACGCTGGGCCTCAAGCTCGGCGACCAGCTGCGTTTCGACATCGGCGGCGTGCAGACCGAATCGCGCATCACCTCGCTGCGCAAGGTGGACTGGGGCTCGCTGCATGCCAACTTCTTCGTCATCTACCCCGTGGCCAGCCTGCCCGATGTGCCCGTCACCTACCTGGCGGCCTTCCGCGCCCCGGCCCAGCGCGGCTTTGACAATGGCCTGGTGCGGCAGTTTCCGAACATCACCAATGTGGACATGAGCAGCACGCTCAACCAGATCCAGCGCGTGCTCGACCAGGTGGTGCAGGCGGTGGAGTTCCTGTTCGGCTTCACCCTGGCCGCCGGCCTGGTGGTGCTGTTTGCCGCCGTCACCGCCACCCGCGAAGAGCGCGCCCGCGAGTTCGCCATCATGCGTGCCGTGGGCGCCAGCAGCCGCCTGCTGCGCCAGGTGCAGGGCGCCGAGCTGCTGGGCGTGGGCCTGCTGGCCGGTTTTCTGGCCAGTGCGGTGGCGGCCGGCGTGGGCTGGGGCCTGGCGCACTTCGTGTTCGAGTTCCCCTGGGCGGCCTCGCCCTGGGTCCTGCTGGGCGGCGCCGCCGCCGGCGCCGTGCTGGCCCTGGCCGCCGGCTGGTGGGGCCTGCGCGAGGTGCTGCGCCGGCCGGTGGTGGAGACGCTGCGGCGGGCTGCGGCCTGAGCCCGGCCTGGGCGGTGTTGAGCCGCAAGCCGCGGTTTACGGAAGCGACAATGGTGGCCTATGAGCACCGATGACACCCCGCAAACGTCCAACCCCGCCCCCGCCACCCCCTTCGAATGGATCGGCGGTGAAGAGCGCGTGTTGGCGCTGACCGAGCGCTTTTATGATCTGATGGACCTGGAGCCCGGCTACCACGACCTGCGCGCCGCGCACGGGCCCGACCTGTCGAATGCGCGCCAGCGCCTGTTCTGGTTTCTGTGCGGCTGGCTGGGCGGCCCTTCGTATTACACCGACCGCTTTGGCCACCCCATGCTGCGGGCGCGGCACCTGCCTTTCCCGATCGGCATCAAGGAGCGCGACCAGTGGGTGGCCTGCATGGACCAGGCCATGGGCGAGACAGGCGTGCCTGAGGACTTGCGGGCTCGCCTCAAGGAGAGCTTTTTCGGCACGGCCGACTGGATGCGCAACAAGGGCATCTGAGCGCCTCGGGCCTGGGTGCGTAACATACGCGGCCATGACCGAAACCACTTCTTCCTCCGTGCGCCTGCGCCCCGCCACCCAGGCCGATGTTGACACCATCCTGGGCTTGATCCGGGGCCTGGCCGAGTACGAGAACCTGCTGGACCGCGTGGTGGCCACGCCTGAGAAGCTGGCCGACACCTTGTTCGGCGCCCACCCCGCCGCCGAGGTGCTGCTGGCCGAGCTCGATGGCCAGGTGCAGGGCTTTGCGCTGTTCTTTCACAACTACTCGACCTTTCTGTCTCAGCGCGGCCTGTACCTCGAAGACCTGTTCGTGCGCCCCGAAGCGCGTGGGCGCGGCGTGGGCAAGGCCTTGCTCAAGGCCCTGGCCGAGCTGGCTGTGCAGCGCGGCTGCGGGCGCTTTGAGTGGTCGGTGCTGGACTGGAACCAGAGCGCGATCGATTTCTACCAGGCCATGGGCGCCACGGTGATGCCCGACTGGCGCATCTGCCGTGTCACGGGCGAAGCCTTGACGCGGCTTGGCCGGCCGGTCTGAGCTTTCCCCTGAATCAAGCCTGGGCGCGCAGCGCCTCCAGCCGCCGCACCAGGGCCAGCGGCGTGAGGTCTTCGAACATCGGGCCGATCACCTGCAGGCCGATGGGCAGGCCATCGCGGTCGCGGCCCACCGGGGCGCTGGTGGCGGGCAGGCCGGCCACGGTGGCGATGCCGGGCCAGAAGACCTGCGGCCCCAGGGGTTGGGCCTGGCCGTCCATCTGCACCGTGGCGCTGGCCCAGTCCATGGGGTCGATGTGCGGGTAGGCGGTGCAGCCCAGCACGGGGGTGAGCACCACGTCGACGTGCTCGAACAAGGCTTGCCACTGCTGTTGCAGGGCAGCGCGGCGGTCGAGCAGGATCAGCCATTCGTGGGCACTGATGGACGTGGCACCCGGCTGGCCGCGGGTCATGAAAGTGTTGAGCAGGCCGGCATAGATCTGGTGGGCCGTCTGCAGATTGGGCAGGCGTTCGCTGCTGCGCAACACGGTGCAGCCGCCGGCCTGCAGGGTGTCGGCCACCGCCTGCAAGGCGGCCTGGGTGTCTTGCGACACGGGCAGGCCCGGGTGCTGGTCGAGCAGAAGGCAGCGTGCCTGCGCCATGTCGCGCGCGGGGGGCAGTTGCAGCGCATAGGCCTTCGACTTCGGGGCCTCGGGGCCCGCCAGCACGCTCAGGGCCAGTTCCAGGTCATCGACGCTGCGTGCCAGCGGGCCGATCACGGCCAACTCATTGGGGGCCCCGCTGCCCAGGCCCGGAAAATCATGGCCGCGCGCCGGCAGCAGGCCCAGGCTGGGCTTGTGGCCGTACACGCCGCAGAAATGCGCTGGTACCCGGATCGAGCCACCGATGTCCGAGCCCAGCTCCAGCGCCACAAAGCGCGCCGCCAGCGCGGCGGCGCCACCGCCCGACGAGCCGCCCGGCGTGCGGCTCAGGTCCAGCGGGTTGCGGGTGCGGCCGTAGATCGGGTTGGCGGATTGCCAGTCGCCCAGGCCCACCGGCACATTGGTCTTGCCCAGGATCACGGCGCCCGCTGCCTTGAGGCGCGTCACCGCCAGCGCATCGCTGCCGGCGCGCAGCCCGCGGGCAAACTCGAAACCCCAGGTGGTCGGCAGGCCGGCCAGGTTGAAAGATTCTTTCACCGTCATGGGCAGGCCCAGCAGGGGCCGGCGTTCGCCACGCGCCAGGGCCTCGTCGGCCGCTCGGGCCTGGCTGCGGGCGTGCTCGAAGTCGCGCACCACCACGGCGTTGATGGCGCCATCTTGCGCTTCGATGCGGGCGATGGCGGCCTCGCAGAGGGCCAGGGCGCTGCATTGGCCACTTGCCAGCGCGGCCACCTGGGTGCGGGCATCGAGGTCGAGCAGGGCGTCAGCGGGTGAGGAGGGCTGTGAGGTCATGGCGGGGCCTGTGAAATAGGTCTTGCCATTGTGGCCCGAGCCCCAGGCCTGGCTTGTGTCAACCCGGTGACGGCCGCAGCAGCACCACCAGGGCGCCGGCCCCGCCTTCGGCCGGCCGGGCCTGCACAAAGGCCAGCACCTCGTTCTTCTGCACCAGCCAGCTTTGCACCCGGCCCTTGAGCACCGGGCTTTTGCCCGGCGAGCCCAGGCCCTTGCCGTGCACCACGCGCACACAGCGCAGGCCGATCTTGTGGGCTTCGCGGATGAACTGGCCCAGCGCCTCGCGCGCTTCGTCGGTGCGCAGGCCGTGCAGGTCGAGCTGGCGCTGGATGCTCCAGACCCCACGGCGCAGCTTGCGTGTGACCTCGACGCTGATGCCCGGGCGGCGAAAGCTCAGGGCGTCGTCGGTGTCGAGCAGGGTGCTGACGTCGAAGTCGTCGCTGATGGATTCGAGCAGCACACGTTGCTCGTCGAGCTGGTGCTGGTAGGGGATGGGCGCCGGCGGGTCGTTCTGCAACAGCACGCGGCCATGGTGGCGCAGCGGGATCACCGGGCCCACGGCCAGCTCGAACAGGCGGTGCCGGGCCTGCTCGCGGGCGGCGGCCTCGCGGCGGGCGCGCTCCAGGGCTTCGGCCTCGGCGCGTTGCTGGGCCAGGCGTTTTTGCAACTGCTTCAGGTCTTGCAGCGAGTGCAGCACCAGGGCGGCCGGTGGGGCGCTGGTGGAGGCGGCCGGGTGATGGAGCTGAGGCGATCGCATCACAGCAGCCCTTCTTCGGCCATCGACAAGGCCTGGCCGGGCGCCACGATCAGGTGGTCGAGCACGCGCACATCGATCAGTCCCAGGGCGGCCTTCAGGTGCTGGGTGAGGGCCTGGTCGGCGGCCGAGGGCTGCACCTGGCCGCTGGGGTGGTTGTGCGCCAGCACCACGGCGCCGGCCTGGTGGTGCAGGGCGCGCAGCACCACCTCGCGCGGGTAGACCGAGGTCTGGTTGATCGTGCCGCGAAAGAGCTCTTCAAAGGCCAGCAGCCGGTTCTGGCTGTCGAGAAACAGCACGGCGAACACCTCATGCCCCTTGTGCGCCAGGTGCAGCTGCAGGTAGCGGCGCACGGCATCGGGCGAGTCGAACACGGCACGCTCGCTCAGCTGCTGGGCCAGGGCGCGGCGGGCCAGCTCCAGCACGGCGCTGAGTTCGGCCCGCTTGGCGGTGCCGCCCAGGCCCTTGATGCGTTTCAGATCGTCCAGTTTGGCCTGCAGCAGGCCGGCCATGCCGCCAAAGGCGTCGAGCAGCTCTTGCGCCAGCATCAGCACGCTTTTGCCGGCCAGGCCGGTGCGCAGCAGCAGGGCCAGCAGCTCGGCATCGCTGAGCGCGCCGGCGCCGCGTGCGATCAGCTTCTCGCGCGGGCGGGCTTCGGGGGGCAGGTTCAGCGGGCTCATGGGGTGGTGGCGGAGGAGGGGGCTGAAGCGCGGGAAAGGTGAGGAGGGCCGGAAAAGAAGCAAAAAGGACGCAAAAAAGAAGCTGAAAAGAAGCTGAAAAGAAGCGAAAGCTGGGGGCATAGAGCCCCGGGCTCAAAGGGGCTCTGGCTGGTTTTTTACAATGGCGGCCAGTTTATCGGGACTTCCATGTCAACAACGCCCTCTCAAGCATCTGTCGTTCAGCCGTCTTCCTTCCTGACCCTGCATTACCGCCTGGCCGGGCCGGCAGGGGACATCATCAATACTTTCGACGACAAACCCGCCACCTTGTCGCTGGGCTCGGGCGAGTTGTCGCCTGCGGTGGAGCAGCGGTTGATCGGCCTGGCCGAGGGCACCCGCACCCAGTTCGAGATCCCGGCCGGCGAGGCCTTTGGCGAGCGCAATCCCGACATGCTGCAATGGGTGGCGCGCAAGCTGCTGGCCCAGTTTGGCGACCCGGACGAGCAGTACGACGTGGGCGATGTGGTGCAGTTCCCCACGCCCGACGGCACCGGCAGCTATGCCGGCGCGGTGCAGCAGCTGAGCGACGACGCGGTGCTGTTCGATTTCAACCACCCGCTGGCCGGCCAGCCGGTCACCTTTGAAGTGCAACTGATTGGTGTTTTGTGATGAGCAGCGCCCCCGCCACCTCCCTGTCCGAAATCACCCTGGCCGAGCCGCGCGGCTTTTGTGCCGGCGTGGACCGGGCCATCGAGATCGTGGAGCGTGCGCTGCAGAAGTTCGGGGCGCCGATCTATGTGCGCCACGAGATCGTGCACAACACCTATGTGGTGAACGACCTCAAGAACAAGGGTGCGATCTTCATTGAAGAGCTCGACGATGTGCCCCCGGGCGCCACCCTGGTGTTCAGCGCCCACGGCGTGAGCCGGGCGGTGCAGGAAGAAGCCCGGGCGCGCGGTTTTTCGATCTTCGATGCCACTTGCCCGCTGGTGACCAAGGTGCACGTCGAGGTGGCCAAGCTGGCGCGCGAGGGCTATGAGTTCATCATGATCGGCCACAAGGGCCACCCCGAGGTGGAGGGCACCATGGGCCAGTTGGACCACGGCATCCATCTGGTGGAAGACGTGGCCGATGTGGCCCGCGTGCAGCCTGGCCAGACCGACAAGCTGGCCGTGGTGACCCAGACCACGCTGAGCGTGGACGACGCCGCCGAGATCGCCGAGGCCGTGCGCCAGCGCTTCCCCAAGGTGCGCGAGCCCAAGCAGCAGGACATCTGCTACGCCACGCAAAACCGCCAGGACGCGGTGAAGATCCTCAGCCCGAAGGTGGACATCGTGATCGTGGTGGGCAGCCCGACCAGCTCCAACAGCAACCGCCTGCGCGAGCTGGCCGAAAAGCTGGGCACCCCCGCCTACATGGTGGACAGCGCGGCCGAACTGCAACCCGCCTGGTTCGAGGGCAAGGCCCGCGTGGGCCTGACGGCCGGCGCCTCGGCGCCCGAACTGCTGGTGGAGCAGGTGATCGAGCGCCTGCGCGCCTTCGGGGCGGTGGCGGTGCGCAAGATGGATGGCATCGAGGAAACGCTGAAGTTTCCGCTGCCCAAGGGTCTCAAGCTCGACGCTTGAGGATGTTGGACCTGAGCCGCAGGGCTCAGGTCCACAGATCCAGCGGCGGGTCGGCCACCACGGCGCGCAGGATGTCGGCGCGCGACAGAAAGCCGATCACGTGGCCGTCGTCCTGGGTCACGGGCAGGCCGGGCAGGCCCATGTCCAGCAGCACCCGGGCCGCGCGACGCAGCGAGGTGTCGCCGGCCACGGCGGGCACGGGGGTGAGCATGATGTCGCGCACGCTTTTCTGGGCCAACTGCCAGGCCGAGATGCCGGTGGCGCTGGGGGCGGGCATCAGCACCGGCGGCATCATGTCGGCGCGCAGCAGCAGCCCGATCAGCAAGCCCTGGGCATCCAGCACCGGGGCCTGGCCCACGCCGCGTGTGGCCAGCGCCTCCCAGGCCTCGGCCACGGTGAGCTCGGGCGACACGCTGAACACCTCGCGGCTCATCACGTCCTGCACCCGGTCCAGTGGCTGGCGCGCCGGGGGCTTGGCCTGCTGGGCATCGGCGTAGGCGGCCATGGCGTCGTTGCGCCGGGTGTGCAGGGCATTGGCCGGCGGGCGCGGGGTGGCGGGCGGCAGCTCGAAGGCATCGCGGTGCAGGGCATCGCTGCGGTGCAAGGCGCGCGTGGCCGACAAGGCGCGCACCGGGCTCAGATCGGCCAAGTTTTCCATCGTGCCCCGGTAGATGGGGCCACCCAGACCAAAAACGTAGAACATGCGCTTCTCCGGAGCCGCCCGTGGGGGCCAGCGGTGGGGCCGCCCTGACGATCAGGGCTGGATACACTGCGAGCTTCGTATTTTGCGACGATTGCCTGCGCCATGATCTTGCGTTCCGACATTGAGGCCGCTTCGGCCCGCCTGCAACAGCAGGGCCCCCAAGGTTTTTTGCGTGCCACACCGCTGTGGCGACTGCCCGGTGCCACCCTGGGGGTGGCCGCGGCCGAGGTCTGGCTCAAGCTGGAGCACCTGCAGGTCAGCGGCAGTTTCAAGGCCCGTGGCATGTTGAACCGCCTGCTGGCCCAGCCCATCCCGGCCAGCGGGGTGATCGTGGCCTCGGGCGGCAATGCCGGCATTGCCACTGCGGCGGCGGCCCGCGCTCTGGGCGTGCCTTGCGAGGTGTTCGTGCCCGAGGTCTCCCCTGAAGCCAAGCGCCAGAAGCTGCGCGAACTGGGCGCCCAGGTGCAGGTGGTGGGCGCCACCTATGCCGAGGCCTTTGAGGCCTGCATGGCGCGCCAGCAGGTCAGCGGGGCCCTGATCACCCATGCCTACGACCAGCCCGAGGTGGTGGCCGGTGCCGGCACCCTGGCGCGTGAGATCGAGGCCGAGGCCGGCCTGCCCGACAGCGTGCTGGTGAGTGTGGGCGGCGGCGGCCTGATCGGCGGCATTGCCGCCTGGTTCGAGCAACGCGCCCGTGTGGTGGCCCTGGAGCCCGAAGGTGCGCCCACCCTGTTCCGCGCCCGCGAGGCCGGCCAGCCTGTGGATGTGGCCGTGTCGGGCATTGCGGCCGACTCGCTGGGCGCGCGGCGCATCGGGGCCATCGGCTGGCAGGTGACGCAGGCCCAGGTGGGCCAGGCCCTGCTGCTGGGCGACGACGCCATCGCCCGGGCCCGCAAAACCCTGTGGAGCGAGTTCAAGCTGGCGGTCGAGCCGGCCGCCGCGCTGGGCCTGGCCGCCCTGCAGTCGGGCGCCTATGTGCCGGCCCCCGGCGAGAAGGTGTGCCTGGTGCTGTGTGGCGCCAATTTCGACCCCGCCACCCTGGCCTGAAGCGCGCCACCGGAACTGCCCCAAGACCCCTCGTTAAAATCGCCCCATGCTAGACATCAATTCCCTGCGCAAAGACCTCGATTCGGTCGTCGCCCGCCTTGAAACCCGCAAAAAGCCCCAGGCCTACCTGAATGTGGACGCCTTCCGCACCCTGGAGGCCGAGCGCAAGACCCTGCAGACCCGCACCGAAGAACTGCAGGCCCAGCGCAACACGCTGTCCAAGCAGATCGGCCAGCGCAAGTCCAAGGGCGAGAGCGTGGACGACATCATGGCCGCCGTGGCCGCCATCAAGACCGAGCTCGACACCTCGGCCGCCCGCCTGGAGGCCCTGCAGCCCGAACTCAACCACCTGCTGATGGCCGTGCCCAACCTGCCGCACGAGTCGGTGCCGGTGGGCTCGGACGAGTCGGGCAACGTCGAGGTGCGCCGCTGGGGCACTCCGGGCCAGTACGACTTCGAGGTGAAAGACCACGTTGACCTGGGCGAACCCCTGGGCCTGGACTTTGACATGGGCGTCAAGCTGTCGGGCTCGCGCTTCACCGTGATGAAGGGGCAGATCGCCCGCCTGCACCGTGCGCTGTCGCAGTTCATGCTCGATGTGCAGACGCAAGAGCACGGCTACACCGAGTGCTATGTGCCCTACGCCGTGAACACCGATTCGCTCAAGGGCACGGGCCAGTTGCCCAAGTTCGAAGGCGATCTGTTTGCCGCCAAGAAGGGCGGTCAGGATGGGGAGCCCGTGCCTGACCACGCCGCGCTCTACCTGATCCCTACCAGCGAAGTGCCGCTGACCAATTTTGTGCGCGACGTGGTGCTGGCCGAGGCCGAACTGCCGATCAAGCTCACGGCCCACACCCCCTGCTTCCGCTCCGAAGCCGGCAGCTATGGGCGCGACACCCGCGGCATGATCCGCCAGCACCAGTTCGACAAGGTCGAGATGGTGCAGATCGTGCACCCCGAGCGCAGCTACGAAGCCCTGGAGGCCATGACCGGCCATGCCGAGGCCATTCTGCAGAAGCTGGGCCTGCCCTACCGTGTGATGGCGCTGTGCACCGGCGACATGGGTTTTGGCTCGGCCAAGACCTATGACCTGGAAGTGTGGCTGCCGGCGCAGAACACCTACCGCGAGATCAGCTCGGTGTCGAACTGCGAAGCCTTCCAGGCGCGCCGCCTGCAGGCCCGCTTCAAGAACGCCCAAGGCAAGAACGAGCTGGTGCACACCCTGAACGGCTCGGGCCTGGCCGTGGGCCGCACCCTGGTGGCCGTGCTGGAGAACAACCAGCAGGCCGACGGCAGCATCACCGTGCCCGAAGTGCTGCGCCCCTACATGGGCGGCCTGACGGTGCTCAAGCCCTGAGCCTGGCCCACCCAGGCGCCGCCCGGTTGAGCGCATGATGTTTCGCCTGGGCGGCTGGTCACCCGCGCGCCGCCTGCGCGCCAAGTTCGTGCTGCTGGCCCTGCTGCCCCTGCTGGGGGCGCTGGGCCTGATGGCGCTGACCGTGGCCCACCAGGACCACGAGCTGGCCGAGCGCGAGCGCGTGCTGGTGCTGCAGACCTACATGAACGCGCGCCGGGTGGAGCTGCGCCACTACGTGGATTTGGCTGTCAGCACGGTGCGCCCCCTGTACGACAGCGGGCAGACCGACCCGGCCACGCGCCAGCAGGCGATCCAGCGCCTGGCCTCGCTCGACTACGGCAGCGACGGCTACTTCTTCGTGTACGACCTCGATGGTGAAGTGCTCATGCACTCACGCCAGCCCGAGCTGCTGGGGCGCAACCTGTGGAACCTGCGCGACCCCCGGGGCCAGCCCACCATCCAGCAGCTGATCGCCCAGGCCCGCCAGGGTGGCGGCTACGTGGAGTACCTGTGGCAAAAGCCCTCCAGCGGCAAGATGGTGCCCAAGCTGGGCTATGTGGTGGCCCTGCCGCGCTGGCACCTGATGCTGGGCACGGGCCTGTACCTGGACGACATGGACGACACCCTGACCCAGTTGGACCAGCAGGTGCGCGGCAACATCAGTGCCACCCTGTGGTGGATGCTGGGCATTGCCGGCCTGGCCCTGCTGTGCCTGAGCGTGAGCGGCCTGTGGCTGAACCTCAGCGAGCAGCGCATCGCGGACCAGAAGCTGCGCCTGCTGGCCCAGCGCCTGGTGCGTTCACAAGAAGACGAGCGCGCCCGCCTGGCCCGTGAACTGCACGACGGCAGCAGCCAGACCCTGGTGTCGACCAAGCTGCTGCTCGAATCGGCCCTGCACACGGTGCAGCACGGCGGGCCGCCGCCCGAGCACAGCCTGCGCCAGGCCCTGGCCCGCCTGGGCGACAGCCTGACCGAGATCCGGCGCCTGTCGCACCGCCTGCGCCCCGCCATGCTCGACCGTCTGGGCCTGCCGGCCGCGCTGGAGCGGCTGGTGGCCGAATGGAGCGAGGCCAGCGGCGTGGCCGCGCAGGTCTTTGTGGGCCCCCAGGTGCCCGAGCTGGGCGAAGAGATCAAGACGGCGCTGTTCCGGGTGGCACAGGAGGCCCTGGCCAATGTGGCCAAGCACGCGGCCGCCAGCCAGGTGCAGCTGAGCCTGCTGGCCGACGCCGGCCGCCCCGGCGCGGGCCCCACGCTGCACCTGCAGATCAGCGACGACGGGCGGGGCTTCGAGGCCGAGCGCCTGCACCACGATCCGCAGCAGGGCATCGGGCTGCGCAACATCCGCGAGCGCATGGCCGCGGTGGGCGGCTCGGTGGAGTTCTTGAGCGCGCCAGGGCAGGGCACCCAGCTCGATGCCCAGGTGCCCCTGGGCCCCGGGGCTGCCCCAGGTTTGAATCAGGAGTCTGAAGGATGAGCGAATCTGAAGTGCGCTTGCTGCTGGTGGACGACCACCCCATGGTGCGTGAGGGCCTGCGAGCCCGCCTGAGCCATGTGGCGCAGTTCAAGGTGGTCGACGAGGCCGGCTCGGCCACCGAGGCCCTGCAAAGCCTGGCCCGGCACGACATCCACCTGGTGCTGATGGACATCGGCATGAAGCCGGTCAATGGCCTCGAGCTGACGGCCCAGGTGCTGGCGCGCTGGCCGCGCCTCAAGGTGCTGATGTTCAGCATGTATGACAACCCCGAATTCGTGCAGCGCGCCCTGCAGGCCGGGGCCAGCGGCTACCTACTGAAGGACGCGCCGGCCGACGAGATCGTGGCCGCCATTGGCGTGGTGATGAGCGGGGCCACCTTTCTGAGCCCGGGCGTGTCGGGTCGGTTGTTCCGCAACGACCAGCCCAAACCGCTGCTGTCACCCCGCGAGGCCGAGGTGCTGAGCGCCCTGGGGCGCGGTGAATCCAGCAAGCAGATGGCGGCCCGCCTGGGCCTGAGCTTTCGCACCGTCGAGGCGCACCGCCAGAGCATCAAGCGCAAGTTGGGCATCGAGGGCCAGGCCGAGCTGATCAAGTACGCGGTGGAGCATGCGGGCGGGCAGTGAGGCGGGGCCTGAGACCGGGTTTCAGCGCTGAAATTGACGCGGGCGTGGGCGCGCAGGAGCGGGTGATGGGGAGGTGATGGGGCGGTGACAGGCCGGTGACAGGCGCCCTTGATCGTGCCGAAGGGCGCTTCTGGCGGTCTCTGTTCGATCTGGTGCCGTCACGTGGGAGCACAGAGGTTTCGCGCTCTAGGCTCTTGTCGATGGCCTCCCTTCGGAGCGCCGCAAGAACGGAGACAGCATGATCCGAGACCCCCAAGCGTTTTCCCAAGCCCTGCAATCCATCGAGCGCCATGTGCGTGAGCGTCTCATCCCGAGCGAGGCCGAGGTGGAGGCCCGTGATGAAGTGCCCCCGCAGCTGGTAGCCGAGATGGCCAGCCTGGGCTATTTCGGCTGGTCCATTCCCGAGGAATGGGGCGGCCAGGGCATGACGACCGAAGAGCTGGTGCTGGCCGCCATGGCGCTGTCGCAGGCCTCGGTGGCCTTCCGGGCCCGGGTGGGCACCAACACCGGCATCGGCTCCGAGGCCCTGGTGGCCGACGGCACGCCCGAGCAGAAGGCCCGCTACCTGCCCCGCCTGGCCAGCGGCGAGATCACGGGCGCTTTCGCCCTGACCGAACCCGAGACCGGCTCGGATGCCACGGCCCTGCGCACCCGGGCCGAGCGCGACGGCAGCGACTACCTCCTGACCGGCACCAAGTGTTTCATCACCAATGCGCCGCTGGCCGGCCTGTTCACGGTGCTGGCCCGCACCGACCCCGAGCAGGCGGGCGCGCACGGCATCTCGGCCTTCCTGGTCGAGCGCGACACACCGGGCCTGCAGACCGGGCAGCCCTACAAAAAAATGGGGCAGGCGGGCTCCCCGGTGTCCGAGGTGCACTTTGACCAATGCCGGGTGCCGGCCGCCAACCTGATCGGGGGGCGCGAAGGGCAGGGCTTCAAGACCGCCATGAAGGTGCTCAACAAACAGCGCATCCACCTGGCCGCCCTGTGCACTGGCCCGGCCATCCGCATGCTGGAAGAGGCCATGCGCTGGACCACACAGCGCCACCAGTTCGGTCAGCCGGTGGCGCAGTTTCAGTTGGTGCAGGCCCTGATCGCCGATTGCCAGACCGACATCCAGGCGGCGCGCGCCCTGATCCTGCAAACCGCCCGCCAACGCGATGAGGGCGAGGACGTGAGCCTGCAGGCCTCGGTCTGCAAGTACTTTGCCTCTGAGATGTGTGGCCGGGTGGCCGACCGCTGTGTGCAGATGCTGGGCGGCAGCGGATACATCCATGGCCACCCGATCGAGCGTTTCTACCGCGATGTGCGCCTGTTCCGGCTCTATGAGGGCACCAGCCAGATCCACCAACTGAACATCGCCAAACGCACGCTGGCGGCCTTCGAGGCGCAGCAGGGGCGTCTGTGATCCTGACGGTTTGATCAGGGTTTTCCATTAGGTGTTGCCGCGTGCGCCCCCACGTGGTGCGACGGATGCGGCGGCACGACCCGCTCTTGACAATGGCCGCACCGCGGCGCCGTGCCCCAGCAGGGGCGGCGCCGGCCTTCTCACACAACGGAGACCTGCATGGAATTCTTGAAACGCCACCTGCCGTGGCTGGCCGTGGCCTTGCTCGGCACCTGGGGCCTGGCCACCCTGGCCCTGAGCCGCGGCGAAGCCGTCAGCGCCACCTGGCTGGTGATGGCCGCGATCTGTGTCTACCTGATCGCCTACCGCTACTACAGCCTGTTCATCGCCAACGAGGTGCTGGGCCTGGACGCCACGCGCAACACCCCGGCCTGGCGCCACAACGACGGGCTGGACTTTGTGCCTACCCACAAGTACGTGCTGTTCGGCCACCACTTTGCCGCGATTGCCGGCGCCGGCCCGCTGGTGGGCCCGGTGCTGGCCGCGCAGATGGGCTACCTGCCCGGCCTGTTGTGGATCTTGGCAGGCGTGGTGCTGGCCGGTGCGGTGCAAGACTTCATCGTGCTGTTCATCTCGACCCGCCGTGACGGCCGCTCGCTGGGCGAGATGGTCAAGCAGGAGATGGGCAATGTGCCCGGCGTGATCGCGCTGTTCGGCGCCTTCATGATCATGATCATCATCCTGGCCGTGCTGGCGCTGATCGTGGTGAAGGCCCTGGCGCATTCGCCCTGGGGCACCTTCACCGTGATGGCCACCGTGCCGGTTGCGCTCTTCATGGGTTTTTATGTGCGCTACCTGCGCCCGGGCCACATCGGCGAGGTGTCGGTGATCGGCTTTGTGCTGCTGATGGCGGCCATCGTAGGCGGCCAGGCCGTGTTCGAGAGCCCGGTGTGGGGCCCGTATTTCGACTTCAGCCCCGAGGCGCTGACCTGGATCCTGATCGGCTACGGCTTTGTGGCCTCGGTGCTGCCGGTGTGGATGCTGCTGGCCCCGCGCGACTACCTGTCGACCTTCCTGAAGATCGGCACCATCCTGGCGCTGGCCGTGGGCATCGTGGTGGTCAACCCCACGCTGGCCATGCCCTCGATCACCCAGTTTGCCCAGGGCAATGGCCCGGTGTGGGCGGGTGACCTGTTCCCCTTCCTGTTCATCACCATCGCCTGCGGCGCGGTGTCGGGCTTCCACGCGCTGATCTCGTCGGGCACCACGCCCAAGATGCTGGAGAACGAAACCCAGGCCCGCTTCATCGGTTACGGCGGCATGCTGGCCGAATCCTTTGTGGCCGTGATGGCCCTGGCCGCGGCCTCGGTGATCGACCCCGGCATCTACTTCGCCATGAACAGCCCGGCCGCCCTGGTGGGCAACACGCCCGAGGCGGTGGCCCAGGTCATCTCCACCTGGGGCTTTGTGATCACCCCCGACGTGCTGATCCAGACCGCCAAGGACGTGGGCGAGAACACCATCCTGGCGCGGGCCGGTGGCGCACCCACCCTGGCTGTGGGCATGGCCCACATCCTGCACCAGGCCGTGGGCGGCCAGGCCATGATGGCCTTCTGGTACCACTTCGCCATTCTGTTCGAAGCCCTGTTCATCCTGACCGCGGTGGACGCCGGCACCCGCGCCGGCCGCTTCATGCTGCAAGACCTGCTGGGCACCTTTGTGCCCGCCCTCAAGCGCACCGAATCGCTGGGCGCCAACCTGCTGGCCACCGGCCTGACCGTGGCGGCCTGGGGCTATTTTGTGTACCAGGGCGTGCAAGACCCGCTGGGCGGCATCAACACCCTGTGGCCGCTGTTCGGCATCTCCAACCAGATGCTGGCGGCCGTGGCCCTGATGCTGGGCACCGTGGTGCTGTTCAACATGAAGCGCGAGCGCTACGCCTGGGTGACGGCGCTGCCGGCCGCCTGGTTGCTGGCCTGCACCTTGTCGGCCGGCTGGTTGAAGATCTTCTCGGCCGATGTGAAGGTGGGCTTTCTGGCCCACGCCAACCGCTACGCCGACGCCCTGGCCCAAGGCCAGGTGCTGGCCCCGGCCAAGAGCGCGGCCGCCATGGCCCGCGTGGTGTTCAACGACCGCCTGGACGCCGGCCTGTGCGTGCTGTTCATGGCCGTGGTGCTGAGCACCCTGGTCTACAGCGTGCGCGCCTGCCTGCGTGCCCGCGGCCAGGCCAAGGACCAGACCCGCGAAGTGCCCTACCAGCCCCTGCCGGCCGAGGCCCGGGCATGAACCCTGCGCCTGCCCCCACCTCTGGCACCGGCACCGCCGCCGGCTTAGGCCCCGGCAGCCCGCTGCTGGAAGCCGGGCGCTACATCGCCCAGTCGTTTCGGCTGATGGTGGGCCAGCCCAGCTACGACACCTACGTGGCCCACCGCCAGCGCACCCACCCCGGTGAGCCGATGATGAGCTACGAGGCCTTCTTCCGCGAGCGCCAGGAGGCCCGCTACGGTGGCGGCAAAGGGCGCATGGGGCGTTGTTGCTGAGATTTTTCAAAAGGGCCAAAAAACCCTGCTAGAATTCGAGGCTCGACAAACGGCAGCATACCGAATGTCAAAAAATTCAGCTCTGCGGTCTCGCGCAGAGCGGCACAAGAAGCCCTTCAAACCGGCATCCTGTGTTTCGGGACCACGGAGAGATGGCAGAGTGGTCGAATGCGTCGGACTCGAAATCCGATATACAGTTATGCTGTATCGAGGGTTCGAATCCCTCTCTCTCCTCCAGTACACAAGGAAACCTTGCTACCGAAAACGTAGCAAGGTTTTTTTGTTTTTGGGGTGCCTGTAGGCAATCTGTAGGCAAATTGAATCCATAGAGATCAACGTTAACGCCTGTCTCACGTCGGTCTACTCCCTTGCTTTGCGCGCCGTGGGGGCGACCGTGGGTCGCAAGGGGAATGTCTATGCCGGCCTGGAGTGGGTCTAATAATCCTTTGGTCGCGGGTTCAAGTCCCTCAAACCCTACCAAGCTAGACAAGGAAATCGCGCTATCGAATTAGTAGCGATGTTTTTGTTTTTCTGAGACGTGTAGCCACTGTGTAGCCAAATTCCGAGTGTTGTACTGAGTACCAGATGACATCAAGTCCGGCAAGCTTGCCGGACTTGATGTCCTTGGTTCTGAGGGGGGCAGCCGCCGCTGCGAACACAAGTTCGAGACGCGAAGGCTGTGCTCTCGTCGTGTTCGCCGCGTGTCCTGTGCTTATGCTAAATTCTGGCTACGGCATTCGCCCTCCATCGTCAGCGACGCTCGCGTCGCCCCCTGGCGAGAACTGCGGCCCCTCCAATCATCTGCACGCTCGATCGATGACGAGCGGCGGGGCGGCGCATTTTTTTTCCGGAGGGCCCTATGGCCAAAGTTCCTCAATTCACCATCCAGGCGCTCGCGAAGCGCCACCCGGTGTTCCGACGACGCTACGACAAGTCGGAGTTCATGCGCACGATCCGGCACGAGTCGGAGGAAGGCAAGCCGCCTCGCGAATACGATTTCGTCGCGCTCCTGCCCCGTAACTCGTTCGAGTTGGAGGCCATGGAGATGCAGGGTGTGTTTGACGCGGCCAAGGTGGTGGTTCGTGATCAATACATGCGCTTGCCGTCGAGCGCCACCTCCAACGCGAATACCGTTGGCGACATTCGAGCTCTGGCCGACGAGCAGTTCGCCCATATCGAGTCGGGCAACCGCCGTCTCGACGAGTACGCCAAGACCCACTTCGGCCGTTCGTACGGCGTGCTCGTCAGCGAGCTGCGGGGGGTGGTGGTCGGGCGCTTCGTTGCGGCGTTCGACAAGGTGTTGGCCATCGATGTGAGGGCCAGCGCGCGCTCAGAGCGCGATCGACGCGTGCTGTGTGGTCTGGACTGCTGGGCCGAAGATTCCGACGCGGCAGAGATGATTCGAATCGCCGACGAGGGCCACGTCTATGCAAACTGGGTCGCAGCGCTGTTGCTCACTTCAGAGCGGCCGCTCGGCGACGAGGCGGTCGATTGCTTGCTCCGCGCGCATGATGGCAAATTTCCGCACGCGCTGTCTACCTTGGCTGAGCTCTTGGTCGTCGAAGGTGACTTCGCCGACGCCTTGGAGATCGCGTTGCTCGCGCTCGACGCTGGCGCGCGCTGGGCGAACTCGCTCGTCGATCGCATTATGGAGTTCACTTCGGGCATGGTCGTGATCGACGGCGGCCCCGTGCGTCCGCTGATGTTCGCGTTGGTGCACGAGGTCATCGACGCCGACTTCCGGGCTCTGGCCATGAAACATCGTCCCCAGTGGCGTCTTTCGACCGCCTGGGAGCGCGACGCGGCGCTTCTCGCCGCGCTCAATCGCGGGGTCCATCGTGAGTAGCGGTCGACTCGCGACCGAGGTTGGCGGCGGCGCCGTGAACGCAGCGCCGTTCGATGGTGTCTGCACAGAGATCGAGCACACGACCGAGCCCTGCTCGGTTTGCGGTGTGACGACCAGACCTGCCGACTTCGAGTTCGTCGATGATGAATTTGATGCCGACGCTCGGACCTGTCCGTCCTGTCGCGAGGCCGCATGGATTGCCTCGGCGACGTGCGAGTTTTGCGACGCTCCGGCCGAGTACGAAGTCGAACTCGGGTTCCTGTGCGAAGAGCATCACGACCACTACGTCGACGGCTATCGAGAGCGCGATTGACATTGCGTCCGCCGACCGACTGAGGTCGTGTTGGCGGAATGCACCCCGCTCGGTCGTTGATTCGTGCCGGCAGCGCAGCGGCCGCTACGTCGACTCGGCACGCGACGGCGACCACACGGCTTTTCAACAGAATCGGTCGGTAACTGACGTTCGCAGCCGTTGATCGCGAACGTCAGGTTTTGGGTGGCGAATTTGGTCGAACGTAGGGCAGCTGTGGGTCGATAGCTGCTGGCCCTTCATCATCGGCTAAATGACCGAAACCAGCGGCCTGGAGTCGCCTTTCGCTGGTGGACGTTGGCTCTGCAGCGGTTGCTGCCATTGGCCGCCGCCAGCGACCAATGCTCTCTGACATCAAGCAGCCATTGAAATGAGCGACAGGCGCTGGAATAAGCGGAGGATCTACGATGTACTGCCGCCACCGGACTACAACAAGCAGGTAGTCGCGCCGGCGAGTTATTCTCTACCGGGTGAGCTTGTGGCCCCGACACGAAACCGATATGAAATTTTTGGCAGGAAGTCAAGAGAATGCTCCTGTCGCGTAACTGCTCGCAAGTGAGTAGTTTTAATGCCTGCTGACACTGAATGAACTGCGGACGATATCCGTAGTCAGTGTGCCCGTGAGCTGGGGTTCTCCACAGCACCCTCGTTCTCGGCTGCTCCTTGGTGTCGAGCGCGGTAAGGCCTGGCTAGTCGAAAATGTCAAAGGGCACCTCATAATCGTTCTCAAAAGACGCTTGTGCCTTCTTGGGTTCTGCCAGCACCTTAGAAACATCTGGAAGTTCATTCGATGTATGCGTGGGCAGGCCCCTGTCCTTCGCCTTCAACTCCGACAGGATGTCTGGCTTGGACAGGAGGTGTTGGCACGCGTCTACCGCCATCTCCATTGCGAACAACTGAGCGCTGTCGTCCTTGTCGCCGTCGGCCCAATCACAGATCGCCTTGACGAGAATGATTTCCACCTTGCCGACCTGAGCTGCGGCGTAGGTTGCGTGGCCTTCCATTTCGCCACCCACCGGCTTGAGTGAGTTGAATTGCTCCAAGAGCCGGTCGCGGAACGGCTTGCTGTTCACCAATTTGGCACCAGAAAGCACAACACCCTGATGCAGTTTCACGCGAGTGAGAGTGCGATGCTTTTCCCAGTCGTCCATACGGCTTCTGAATCCATTCGACAGTTCGAGCCCGCATTGAATGGGCGCACCTCGGCTGGAGAATTGCTCTGCGTCCCCCTCGACTTTAGCGTGCTCGTAAGGCTGTACCTGCTCGGCAACCAACACATCTCCGAGCCGCTGATTCTTTCGGTCGAAGCCAAAGGCGATGCCGATTACAAAGCAGGCCTTGAACTTCGTTCCCGAGAGAGCCAGCATCGTCGTTAGTGTTGCGCCATGTCTGCCATCTGGGCCTTGCGTCGTGTGCACGTGTGCTGCCGAGTAGCGGCCGAACTGGCCACAACGAAATGTCACGCCTTTACTTGTACCCACTAGGATCTTTTCTTCACCCTTAAGAGGTGTGAACCGGGCGAGCACCGCGCGCTTCTCAATCTCAGCGCTCGTCACGATCAATATGTCGGTGCTCTTTAAGACCTCCTTTAGCTTATTGTTGTCGGCGTCAGTCATAGCCTGCGACGCCACGATGACATCCGGCAATTTCTCGAACAGGCACTGACCATCAGAGAGCATGATCTGGACGACGTCTGGCACTCGCCCGTTGCCATCCAACTTACCCGTTCTGGCATCGTTAAGCAGTCGCGGTAGGTCGACGCCCTCAAGCCTAAAGTTGATGCCATCTGTGTCCTTCAATGTGCCGCCATAGAAGTCTGGTGGTGATCCAGAAGACGATCTTCCTGACAAGGTCAGAGTCACATCCAGCTTGCTGGCCTCGCGAACGACTTCCGGGGCGAGATGCGAATCGTGGAGCGAGCTACCGATCGGTAGTGTCGAGTCTTCAAGCAACCAAGTAGGGCCCAGAACCTTCTCCGCCAGCACCTTGAGGGGTAGGCGTTCGTCTTCATTCAGGCACTTTGCGGCCTCGACGATCGCACGCAGAAGCCATGGATCGGCAGTGCTGGTTACAGCCGAAAAGTCCTTAATCCAAGCACGATGCTTAAGCTTACCAGCTAGCAGCACAAGCTCTCGCTGAGCTGCCGGCAGAAGCTTCCCCGACATTTTCTTGATGACCTGGAAATCGACCAAATTCGGGAACTGCACGCACATGGCCAAGAGAAGGGTCTGCATGTGTTCAGACCGCGCGACGATCGGCTGCTGTAGCGCCTTAACCAGTACCTCGAAGATGGACTTCTTGTTGCCGCCATAGCGGGGCAACACGTTGTGCAGGTATTCGATCGCTTGAGGTAACACCGGCAAGATCTCATACAAGTGATCTGCCACCCACTCGACCGCCCCGGGCGCACGCAAATGCATCAGCCCGCGAAGGTACTTGCGAAGCTTGATCTGAGTGTCACTGTCGAGCAACTCGTCAAGAGTCTCTCTGACGTTGTCCGAGCTCAGAGATTGTTGCGACTCCTCATCCAGGCCAGAGATGTCGACTTCTTCATCGTCCCCCGCTGAAGTGTGGTCCTCGACGAGTACCTCGATTTTTGTGCGGGGCGCTTCATCGGAGGTCCCTTCCGTTGGGCCCAGAGCTGTGCGCGCATATGCACGCATTTGCTCGCCGTTGAGGACTTGCGTCTTGTGCCGAGACAGAGACAGTTGCAAGTGACGGTGCATGTAGTCCGCGATCTCGTACAGCACCTCACGGGCATCATTCTCGGACTTGCAAGCCACGTGGATGTCGTCAACGAAGCGCAGAAACCGTAGGTCGTTGTGCTGAAGCATGTGCTCGTCGAATGGCGCGAGCACAAGCTCAGCCAGCAGATGTGCCGAGTGCGGGCCCACCGGAACTCCAACTTCCTTGTTCTTCTGGACCGCCGAGAGTGCCTTCATAAACACAGCGGAGTGCTTCTTCGAGACCGTGGCATCCAGCTCGCTCTTGATAGACGAGTGTCGGATCTGGTTGTAGAAGTCGGCAATGTCCGTTGTCAGCAGCCAGGATTTCTCGTCCTTACAGGCGTCGGCAGTGTGAGTCCAAAAGGCTTGCTTGGCCTTACCTGGTGCAAACAATTGACCTGTCGATGAAGCTTCGAACCGATAGCTGAAGACGGCGTTCTGCGTGCGAGCTGCGCGTCGCGCCTCAATTTGCGGCGCGACTGTCCAGATCAACGCGCCAAACAGGATCGAATCCACCGGTTCGAACTGAGTTGCCCGGCGGAAAGAAACTTGATCCTTCATGAACAGCATAGACCGCCCTGCTCGCCATGTATAGGTGGCGAGATCGAGGTCAGCCAGCATCTTGCGGTATTCCGGCCACCTCGCCTCGATGACCTCGAATTCGAAGGCACGAGGGAATAGGTCCGTGTCGCCGTACCGGCGGTGATGCAGCAAACTCCATTCCAGTGCCTCAATAGACAGGTTCATTGTTTTCTTACTCCCTAATCCTGTATGCGCAAGATGCTTGATTGTAGGTGCACCTGAATTGGGCTCTTGTCCCGCGGCGCGCGTACGACCGAATCTACCGCGACGGCTCATCGTTGCGACTTGAGATTCTCTCCAAGATGGCATCGAAAAAGCTGCGGGTTCTCGCAGGGGGCGTTTCGACGGGTTAGTTACAAGCTGGTGCCAAATCTGTCGTCACGACTGAGTGCTCTGGGCTGGTACTACCAATTCGTCACTCGAGAGAGCTATCGTTTAGCCACCCGATGCCTCTAGCTATGGCCATCCCGCGCGCGCGCCTGCGAATGACCGGTGCCAGCTCTAGCGGCCATTGAGTCTCAAAGCTTGGGCGACATCAATCAGCCTGAAGCCAAAATCAACCGCTTGAAGGCGGCTGTGCAGCGATTGCTGACCTTGGCGCTATGCTTGCGGAAGGCTAATGTCGGCCAGGAGCGGCCGTTGACTGCGCCCATCAAACTACTGCTGAAAAATGAATCCACGTCGCGTTCATGAACTCATGCGTGCTCACTTTGCAGCAGAAGGTGCTGAAGAGGTGGAGTGGACCAATCTAGTTGACGAACATGGTCTTCTCATCGAAGATCGGGCGCAAGTTGTGCTGCTGGCGCATTTCATGGAGCGCGGCATTCAAGCGGTGCTGATAGCGGTTCATCGGAAGTTGGGTGACTATTTGCTCATTGATACAGTCATCCTCTACCTGAGAGGCAAGGTATGCCACAGCACCATCCGAATCGCGAATCGTGAGTTCACTGTTTTTGCAGAGGTAGCAAACAACGGCATGGGGCTAGGTTGGCATGCGCCTCAGTAGGCGGAATTCGGCCAGTAACGGCCGCCCACGATCGGCGGCTTTGCTACATGCTGCCAACCTGAGTGTCGACAAGTGCGTGTTATCGATACTTGATTCACGCGTAGCTGCCACTCGTAAGTCTGTGAGAGGAGGGGCGTTCCTCGGCACATCGCATCAGCACGTAGATAGACGTCCAGCCGGCAAAATCAATCTCTGTTTAGCTGCGAGCAGCCACAATGGGGCTGCTTGGATGTAGGCTGTGCAAAGTATTTCATAGGGAGGAAAAATGGCGAGCAATACGCTCAAGACGCGCGATGACGCTAAACCAATTGTATTCACTGCGGATGGTGAATCGTTCAAGCTTCAAACAGGCTCGCAAGTCTCATGGCTACACAGTGAAGAATTCGGCCGTAAAGAACTGCGCAACCGCGTTGAACCGTGGCTGACGTCGCTGTTCCAGTCGGAGCATCTATCGTTGCTCGCTGGCTCGGGGCTGACCCACGCAGTTCATTACCTGGCCGCCGGCAAAGGCGCTGCGGGCATGGGGGCGTTGGCGCTAACCAACTATCAAACCGAAATCGATAGAGCTGCAGAAGAGGCTTCCGAAGCGGCCGGGCGTGAGAAGGGCAATCTAGAAGACCAACTGCGCGTGGCCAACGAATTGCTGCGTGGCCTGGAAATCCTGCAGAGGACCAGCGAGTCGGAGGCCCTGCGCAAAGAACTTCAAGGCGGCATGTATGCTTTCGCGCAGTCCATTCTTGCGAGCGAGGCAGGCATTGCCAATTCCGACCACGAGCAGCGCGAGCAGGCCTTCAACACCCTTGTCACCTTCTTGATGAGCTTTGCCAGCCGCACCGGGGTACGAGACCGCCTGAACATCTTCACCACTAATTACGACCGGCTGATCGAGGCCGGCGCCGAGTTGGCCGGACTACACCTGCTGGATCGCTTCCTAGGCAAACTCATGCCCATCTTCCGGTCATCTCGACTGGATCTGGATATGCATTACAACCCGCCCGGCATTCGTGGCGAGCCCCGCTATCTGGAAGGCGTAGCGCGCTACACCAAGCTGCATGGATCGGTGGACTGGGTGCAGACGGCCAAAGACATTCGCCGCGTTGGTTTGCCGTTTGGGGCTGCTAGCGTTGAACCCTATTTGCAGGCACCCGGCCTGAGTGGAGCCACAGCGCATGAACTGATGATCTATCCCAACGCTGCCAAAGATAGGGAAACCGCTGACTACCCCTACGTGGAGCTGTTCCGCGACCTTGCCGCTGCAGTGTGCCGCCCGAACAGCACGCTAGTAACCTACGGCTACAGCTTTGGCGATGAGCACATCAATCGCGTCATCCGCGACATGCTTACCATCCCTTCGACGCATCTGGTAGTGATTTCCTACGACGACCCACTGGGCCGCATCATGCAAACCTACCAAGAGCTGGGCCGGCCCTCCCAGATCAGCCTGTTGATTGGGCCTGCTTTGGCGGACCTGACCACCCTGACCGAGCATTACCTACCGAAGCCAGCCATCGACAAAACCACCTTCCGCATGAGCGAACTGCTCAAACAGCGCATGGGGGCAGAACCTCTGCCAGCTAAACAACTGGCACCCGGGTCGGATGCCCTCGACGGGAGTGATTTGGTATGAGCTTGTCGCCCCTGGCCTATGCCGACTCACTGCGCATCGGCTCCATCGACTTTGTCTCGCCCGACGAGATCAAGGTGCTACTCGACATTGAGGCACCCGACGGCGTAGCGCTCAATACCGGCACGCCGCGCCCTTTTCCGCGTATCAATGGCTATGTGCTGATTCCAAGCGACGAAGGGTATCTGGTCGCCCAGGTCGAGTGGATCACCATTGAGCGCTCGCAGTACCCAAAGCGCAAGGGTATGCAGGACTTCGGTCTGGTGGACTTGCCTTATCCCTTGCGCAAGATGAGCCTCAATCCGCTGGGGGTACTGGCGTATGAAAGTAAAGACGCAAAGGGCCATGACGTTTATCGCTTCCGGCGCGGCGTCGAAAGCTATCCCACCGTGGGCGATGCGGTGCTGTTGCCCACGCAAAACCAGCTACGCGCCATCGTCGAGTCTGGCGACAACCGCCATGTACTAATTGGCACAAGCCCACTGGCCGCCAATGCTGAAGTCAGAATCGACCCAGATCGCCTGTTTGGCCGTCATCTCGCTGTACTGGGCAACACCGGCAGCGGCAAGTCCTGCTCGGTCGCTGGTTTGATCCGTTGGTCGATGGATGAAGCCAGCAAAGCCCGGGGCGGCGCAGACCCCAATGCCCGCTTCATCCTACTCGACCCTAACGGCGAGTACGCAAACACCTTCCGCGACATGAGCAAGGTGCGAGTGTTTGCCGTTGAGCCAAGCGCAGGCGTGGAACAGCTGCAGATCCCGCTGTGGTTCTGGAACAGCGCTGAATGGGGTGCATTCACCCAAGCCAGCTCCAAGACCCAGCGACCAACCCTTGTGCAGGCACTCCGATCAGTCCGTGACGGCGTGTTTGGCGCCACGGTCACTCCTAGCCATGAAATGCGCCGCTATCTACGCACCTTGGTCAGCATCCTGCAGCTAGAACGCAATGCAGGTAGTCCATGGGGTCGGTTCCCCCAACCCAAGGGGTTCTTTGAAAAGCTAAAGAAATGGCAGGAAGGATTAGCTGACCAGGACTCTTTCTCGCACGACGAAAAGGCGGCACTCGCTGCTGTCCGGGACAAGCTCACAGGCTTGATCAATGCTCGCACCGGTCAATATCCAACCTACGAGTTCACGCGCGGCGAAATCGACGAACTTCTGTCGCTGATCCAGTCCGCGCACGCCACCTTCGGTGGCAGTGACACCGACATACTACCCATCGACGCCGATGTGCCGCGCCCATTTACCGGCGACCAGCTTCTCCGCAGCGTCGAAGCCACGGCTGAACTGCTCGGCGTCTCCGAGTACGTCGAGACCATGCAGATGCGAATTCGCACCCTGCTGTCTGACAGCCGCATGAAGATCGTCTCAGGCACCGCCCAAGACCTTACGCTGGACGACTGGCTGCGCAACTACATCGGTGACAATCAGGCATCCAACGGATCGGTCACCGTCATCGACCTCTCACTAGTACCTGCCGAGGTGGTGCACATCATCGCGGCCGTGATCGCCCGCATGACGCTGGAGGCGCTACAGCGCTACCGCAAGTTACACCACGGAAAGACCTTGCCCACCGTGCTGGTGATGGAAGAGGCACACACCTTCATCAAACGTTACCAAGACGACGCGGAAAACCAGAACTCAGCAGCTATTTGCTGCCAGGTGTTCGAGAAGATCGCCCGTGAAGGGCGCAAGTTCGGGCTGGGTCTGGTCCTGTCCTCGCAGCGCCCCAGCGAGCTGTCGCCAACCGTGCTGTCCCAGTGTAATAGCTACCTGCTGCACCGCATCAGCAACGACCGGGACCAGGAGCTGGTGCATAAGCTAGTGCCTGACAACCTGCGTGGTCTGCTGCGCGACTTGCCTTCGCTACCATCCCGCCACGCCATCTTGCTGGGATGGGCGTCGGAGCTGCCTGTGCTAGTGCAGATGAACGCGCTGCTCGAACATCATCGCCCAAAGTCAGACGATCCGGACTTTTGGGCGGTGTGGTCAGGCAAGGACAGTGCAGGGCAAGCTACAGAACGCACCGTGGATTGGAAGGCTATTGCGGATGACTGGCAGCAAGTTGAATCGCAAACGCAGGGTTGATGTTCACCATGCGCTGAACAGCGAACGCGCTAGTTAGCGACAACTGCGGCTTACCAATATTTTGCTCCCGTGCCCCACTCAATGACAGATCAGACATGAGCTACCGCTTTTCGTCAACGAGATCGGCGAGTCCAAAAATCGCTAAGGATCGAGAGCAGCCGGTTGGTAGGCCTTGTCGGAAGGGCTGCAACCAGCCTTTGTTGCCATTCGGCAGAGTTCAGAGACACGTGCTGCGCAGAATCCGAGATGATCTAGCCAAGCACAGCCCGCTCAAGAGGAAGGAAACCGATGGCACAAATTGCGATGAATAGTGATGAATTCGTTGGCTGCGATGGTGGAAACGTTGGCTCACCGACGCGCCCCAGCATCCACTTGCGACCACTTTTTCAGGCGATCTGTAATGAATGCTGACGTTTTGCCCTTGTAAATGGACATGCAAGACAGTGGACGCCCCTCTCGGTTCAAGTGAAAGATCAACGCCCTCACTTGGCAGTATTGTTGACGCTGACAACTAGTGGGGCGTTCATTCCATTGCTTGTGATGTTAATGACTCGGATGCAAGTCCATGGCTGCGGTTGCTCTGAAAGCTGAATTGCTTTGTTTGCAATTAATAGGTTTGACTATTTTGGGTTGTTTTTTAAAAGTTCTCAGTCTCATGAAATCTGTCTCAATTAAGCAGCTTGTTGATTTTTACGTCGATATTGCGTATCCGCCGGTTCCGATTGCATCGGGGATTCGAGCTGCAAAAGGTGGTAATTGGCTTTTTAGTGCTGTTAAATCTCGACCTACATGGTCGGGGTATCTTGCGTTGCCGAAGGACGATGAGTTTTTGAGCGTTGTAGATAAGATAATTGTTGATTTGGAGGCTGCTTCATCGATTTCGAAGTTTAAAAGTTTAATGACGATAGAGGATTACCGTAAGTTTGCTTTCGAGTACTATCAATTTGTTTCTGAAAATTATTCAAATTACTGGGATGAGACTAATAAGGAATTAATTCCTATATTCTCTAAACTCCCTGACGAAAATTTGTATTCGTGTTGGATTCCTGTTCCCTGGACTAAGGCGGACTATTCGGGGTGTGAGTGGGAGCGAAAATTTCGTCGTGAAGGTGTGATGCGTCAGTTGAAGGAGATGTGTTTGGATGTGGAATTGCTGAATCCATATTTCCGTGGAGATTTCGAATCATTCGATAGCGGAGTTTTGACGTCGGAGGGAGGTTTTTTATTTATGGCAAATATGGGTTTGGTCGTGGTCGATGATGAGTGTGAATATCCTATTGCCGATGCCTCCTTTTGTTGGGAATTGTTTTCTGAAGACTTCTGTAAAGCAAGGGCGTTTATTGATGCAAAACGTATTATTAAAAATTCTCGCGAGCGAGGCGTGTCACTGGTTGTAAGTAAGAATCTATTTTTTAAATTATTTGGGTATGCTGAAAGTGAGGTGTATGAGGTAAAGGAATTGCCCGCGGATAAGATGGTTCCTTTAATTAATTCGAAGAAGTGGTCGGTCAAACCGTGGGGAGGGAGCGCTGAAATAAAGAATGTAAAAGGTAAGCTGAAGGCGGTCCCTTTTAGGGATAGAACTGGATCTAAATTTGTTCATACAACACTTGAAGAATTATGGGCGGCCGGAGCTCCTTTTCCTACAGTAGATTCCTTGCTCGAATGTTGGTATGCCCGTCTTGATGGTAAGGATTTTGTTTGGCCGTTGAGGCGTGATCCTGAAAATCACAATTTGTTGATCGTTCTTGATTCTAAGTCGGAGCGAAATTTGAATGATAGCCAAAATTGGCTTGATAAGCTTATAGACAAATTTGTTATTTTGTCTGATTGATTTTTCTGCTGTGACTAAGCAGGATTCTCTGTGGTTAGTGTATTGTAGTCGTTCAATTTTGCAGTATTTTGGCATATGGTTGGGGTGCGAGACCACCCAAAGAGGCAGTAGCCTTAAGGATAAGGTGGTGTAGATGATCACCTGCGATTAGTGGTGGGCGATCCGTATTGTCTGCGTGGCTTTGCATTTGTTGATTATTGCTTTGTGTTTTTCTGTGTGTTTGCTCTGATTGGTGATGTCTTCTATGTATTTGCTGTGTATTGATTTAAATTGTTTTGATGGATTTAATTGCGAATTGCAAATTTCTGATTGACTATGTTGCTTGAGTTTTTGGTTAAGGTGATTGACTCTTGTGATAATATTTTCCATGTTAACAAAAAAGACCCCGAAGGGTCTTTGGATTGGTTTTTGGAGAACGTCATGCAGGGTATGAAAAAAGTTTACTGAGGTAATTAATGACGAATTGCCTCGGCCAGCGCAATCTTCCACCGATTTTGACGGGGTCTATGCCGAGCGTGCCGTTCATACGTTTCTTCCTTATGGTTTGTTCCTTTAGCCTAAGGTAGTAGGCTAACTCGTCAGTTGTAAGGAATTCATGTCGCACCTCAACTAGTGGACGGTAAACCTTGTCTTGTCGTGTGGGCCGTGGCTTTTTCTGGCTAGTGCTCGGTTGTCCTTGTTCGACCTTTTCTTGCCGCTCTTGTGGTTCACCAAGTTCTTGACTTTGGGGCTCAAGGTCAGCTCCTCTGGTCTCTGCATTCGTTGCTTCGTTGGAGGTTTGGTAGGGGGCGGTTGGATTGAAGTCCATCTGAAGTTCCTTTCGGTTAGAGATGGGTGATGATGGAGTTCAAGACCTTGGGGGTAGGCGTTCAACTGCTTAAATGTACTAAGCGCCCCTTAACGCAGCTTAGCTGTGCACAGTGCTTTGGGCGCTTGGTCAGAGGGTGAGCAACCAGTCTCGCCCCAACCCACTTCTGCCAACCAGAGGAACCAGTGCACCAATCACCGGTTCTCTGTGACTACATAGATGCCTCAGCAATAAGATTGCTATCTCCTTGTCTGGCAACGGCCCTCGTCGCTAACAGAGCCACAATACGCGCTGGCTGCATATCAGCAAAGCGCAGCTCGTTGGCCACCCGCAGCAGTTCAGGGCGTTCTACGTAGGCTGGCCACTTCGTGACTCAACAGTACCGGTGCTCAGCCCCGGATCGGCATGAGCACAAATCGTCCCCTACAAGTTGTCCGCAGTTGTTGTCCGACGGGCCCCTTCTGGGAAAATTTGTCCGGCACTTTGCGAGTGGATCGAAGCGCAAGACTTTGCGCGCGACATCAGTCTCCACTGACCAACTCTCTGTTCGAACCGTAGGGGTTCCTTCCAAAGATGCCTTGCTACAACACGCTTGGCCGAGTCCTAAGTTGCTGGTGCCGTCTGTGGTGTGAATGATTAGGCCTTGTGAAGATCGGCATGTTGCGGCGATCTTGCTGCCACTGAAATTTGAGATGAGAGCTGTGCGGTGCGGTGCACGCCTATCAGAAAGTATCAAACCAGCTGATCGGTGAACAAGGCGGGGGGTAGCTCGTGCTTAGGAACTAGCCATAGCGGCCTCGAAGTTGGTCACAGTCCATTGCCTGAAATCCAATTCAACACATCTAGTGCTATATGTCTTACTGATTTGGTTGCAGCGCTAGCGTTACCTCCTTTGCTTAAAAATTCCAAGCATTGCAGCCTCCAAGGTTACTCTGAAAAGATTTTTGTAAAGAATTGTATCCGTCGCGATGCCTGATTGCAGGGTTTTGTATGTATTGCTGTTTATGTGAGTTGACGGATGATTCGGCACAGCTGCTACGTCAATTAGGCGGAAGCTTTTGTTCCTATAGACTTGAGCCCAAGCACTAAGAAACCACCCCAAGTCGTAGAGCTGAGAGGCTTTACGACTTGGGTCTATGGTCTGTGCTTGGTGCGGTAACTCGTAGTAACGGGTTGTCGTATGTTGTGTGGATAACGCCGGGAAGGTCTAGGGACTTTTGGAGAAACTGGGGTTCGAGGAATTCTGGTTTTTAATGCTATCTAAGAACATCCATCTACATCATGGGAAAACCTGCTCTAGCAGGTAATCCCTAACCCTACAGATGGCCCCTCTTAGGACACCTCAGTCTCTAGACCTTCTTGGTCGCATCCTCAAGATGCTCAAGTAAGGCACTCTATCGATATACATCTTCATATGCAGGTAACCGACACAGTCGGGTACTGCGGACCAATCAAGAGCATGACCGTTGATTAGACCTCTTCGAGGCTTATCCAGTCACTCAACCTCTGCTGATGCAAATGCATCAGGGCTTGCAAGTTCGTTAAGCCTATCACAGCTCATTCATCCGATTTAGTCGGAGGGGGAGTGCTGTCTTCAAATCTGAATCAGTCTCTCGAGGACTGATTCCTCACTAGGAAGAATTTTATCGGAATACGCATGCCGAGAGAGTAGCTCGGCCGCAATGAACCCATCTGGGCAGGTTCGTTGTGAATACGTGCCCTCATGGAGATTTTATGGCCAAAGAAGAAATTCCCAAAGAACCACCAGGTCCCCAAGACCTGGCAGCTACAAAAGTAGTGCCGAAGGGGGCTGAAGTACTTGATGTGGGCAACTACGTCAGGGAAGACCGGTACAGGGTGTACACGCCCCGTCCAGGCGGTGGGATGGACTACCGATATCAGGACTGCTGTGGCGAGCCTGAGATCGTTTCATGCATCCATCAGTTCATGGAACGGTTGCCGACCCTGGAGGGCACGCCGTTCGTGTTCATAAAGAAGGACGGCAAGAAACTGGTGTTTGATGGTCCTCAGAGATCCTTTACACGCTTGTATGAGATGTGCAGTGAGACTCTGTTCACGCCGGGTCTTCATTACAGCCCTCAAGTCGAAGCGTTTGCCAAAGTCATGGGGCAATTGCGCATCAAGGACTTGCTCGTCCATGGCATCGGTGGCCACATCGTTGACCGCTCTGGACGGTTGGCCGCTGAGGTCTACAACCAGGCACTCGAAGCCTTGAAGGTAGAGGTACAGAGCCCTGATTACCGCCGCAAGGTCTCAGCATCGGTGCGTCGGTGCGAGGAGGCCTACAACAGCGGTGTTGGGTATGTCGACGCTCTGTTCAAAGTGCACTCCAGGTTGTTGGTTGGGCGCATTGACCTTGGCTTCGAAAAGCGACTGGTCATGAGCATTGACCTGAAGCAGGTGGATTCCTTCTTCAAGGCCTTCAAGAACCGGCTCAGGGCCACGGTACTGGGACAGATGTTGGTCGGCTCCATCTGGTGCTTGGAATGCACCAGAGATCGCGGCTTCCACTACCACATGCTGGTGTTCTTTGATGGATCAAAGCACCAGAACCACAAGCACCTGGTCCAACAGATCGGAGAGCAGTGGGTGAGTTCGGTTGAGCGTGACCTACAAACGATGAAAGGCTTCCGGCCCGAACCAAGGACAGATTTGGATTCGTTAGCGACGACGCCTGGCAAGGCCACCTTCCACAACTGCAATCTGTCGGAATACCAAAAGCCTTTCCTCGGGCAGATCAACCATGACGATGTATTGCTGCGGGAACGCTTGCGCGAGAACGTGGCCTACATCTGCAAGGCTGACCAACTGCTGGGGGTGAAGCTCTCCCGTGGCATGCGAACGATGGGGCGCGGAGAGCTTCCCAGGATCAAGGCCATCAGACCTGGTCGCCCACGCAAGCAGCCCCAACCAGCCGGCTCCACAGAGCCTCACAAGGCTTAAGGCGCAGTCGTCGAACTGCGCTTGCATCCCTGACTTTCGTTGAAGCACCCAGCGGTGTTTCAGTTGTTTTCACATCAAATTTTGTCGAGTAAGAAATGTCCTTCAAGACCCCTCAATTGCCTCTTCGCCAAGCCGTCCTGGAAATGATCGCTCAAGTAGATCGATCCCCTCAACGGCTGCCTACCAACTTTGAAAGTGGTCGGTGGCTTGTTGATGCGATGCAGGCTGCAATCTCCTTTGCCTGGTCCGCCGCGAAGTCCTTTGATCACCGTGGCTGCAGTGTCGTGTGGCGTCAGGGGAAGCCAGTGCTGAGTCCGAACGCCTTGGGTAAGCAACTGCTGCAGTACCTTCCTGTTTGGTTGAACTTCCCCCGAGTCCTGGTTCACCCCGTCACACAAGTTCATCCTGCCGTCCAGATCTTGGTCGGGGCTCTGATGGATATCAAATGCGTGCCAGTCAGTCCCGAGGAGTTGGAGGCGACGTGCCGTAGCAACCCTAACGCGATGGCCATGATGCTGAACTGGATCATCAATGCTGTTCGGGTGCAAATGCTGAAGACGACGATCAAGTCGATCATTCATGACTTTGAACATCGTTGTGATGAGGATTACAAGCTCTACAGCACTTACTTCAAACAGGTGCTGAAGGCGAATCCTTCATCCGTCTTCATGCAGTTCGAGCTGAGCATGTTGGATGGCTACAAGAGCAAAGACTCCATAGACGATACGTTGGAGCACTTGTTGGAAGCGCAGAAGATTTGGGTTGAGCGGATCAAGACCAACTACGGCCCAGCGATCTCTGGGTTTGCCTGGCGCCTGCAGGAAACATTGTGGGCCCCAGTGATTCACTGCGTGGCGCTGGTGGATGGGCCAAGTAAAGAGGAGCGTCAGGAGTTCTTGCGCTCCTTCGCTGACGAATGGCGGCAGGTCGCCGGGCCCTGTGCGGAGTTCTTTGACACCTGCGCTGAGGGCTTACCCTTCCTCTACCGAGGCATGGCACCGGACCTTGCCGAGCTCTACTCAAAGTTGGACAGGGTCAAGCACTGTGCTATGTACCTCACGAGAACCCAAGGGATTCTGCGCCTGGAGCGGAACATCAAGCGGCCTTTTGGTGCCGTCGGTCCCTTAGCGGTCGAGCAGACCTTGCGCATCATGGAGGGCCAGATCGCCGACATCAAGCGGCCTCGACATACTTTGGAAGGCGCGGTAACGGGTGCACCGACTCTGTCGCTGGAATTCCGCCCAGAGGGTAATTCGCATCCGATTTTTGGTGCTGACAACTGGGGGCGGTGATTGAGTAACTTGACTCCAATCAAGAACGACACGTAATTTGTAGAGATCGCTACAGCATTGCAGCAATCGCAACGGCAAACTAAGCTGCCGCCATGATTCGTCCCACAGACTTTTGGTTGGCGTTGGTTGTCAGCCTTCCCTCCGCAAGCACCGCGGCTCGTATGCGGATTTGGCGTGCCGTTAAGGATGGTCTGCACAAATACGAGTTGAACGCGGCAGTGGGCGGGGTATATGGGCTTCTGCTGGTTTACGGCCCATCTGACTCCGCCGATTTGCCCACTGCCGGCGCGAATCAGCGCCGCCCACGCCGATTTGGCGTGCTGCAGACGCACTCATGCCGCAACTCCCATGAGTTTGCGCTTTGCCATCCACAGATTGGCCAGCGCAAACAGCGTGTGCAACTGCGCCGTGTTCTTGGCCAGCCCGCGGTAGCGCACCTTCACGTGCCCAAACAGGCGCTTGACGACCCTGAACGGGTGCTCCACCTTCGCGCGGATGCGGGCCTTGACGCGATCGATCTCGTCAATGAGACGTTGCCTAGGGGCATTCATGTCCAGTGCATGGTGCTGGCCTGGGCGCATGGCCGCGCTCCAGTTCACGCCGTCCCTAGCATCAAGGCTCTTGTGCGCGCCCCTGTAACCCGCGCCACCCAAGGCTTTGGTCTCATGTCCGTGCAATGGGCTATTGGCCAGCACCACATCGATGACGCGCACGGTGTGCACCAGGCCCGAGTCGGCGTCCGCGCTGATGTGGGCCTTCATGCCAAAGTACCACTGGTTGCCCTTCTTGTTCTGTTTCATCTCCGGGTCGCGCTCGCCCGAAGCGTTCTTGGTGAAACTCGGCGCAGCGTTCACTGTGGCGCCCACTACGGTGCCGCTCTTGAGCAGCAGGCCCTTGGCCGTGAGCGACTGATTGACAACCTGTAGGATCTGCGGGGCCAGTTTGTGCTGCTCCAGCAGGTGGCGGAACCTCAGGATCGTGCTCTCGTCGGGCACTCGGTTGTCCCAACCGCCCAGCCCGGCGAACTCTCGAAACAGTGGCACATCGTGCGGCGCGTCTTCCATCGCCGGATCCGAAAGGTTGAACCACTGTTGCACGAAGTGGACACGCAGCATCGGCTCCACCGCAAAAGGCGGACGGCCCCGGCGGCCTTCAGGCATGTAGGGCGCCACCAGCGCCACGAGTTCGGCCCACGGCACCACGTGCTCCATCTCGCCAAGAAGCTCTCGCCGCCGCGTGCGCTTGTTCGAGTGGCCCAGGCCCAGACTTTGTTGCTTCATGGCTGCGATCGTCTCAGTCGTTCACTGAGCTTGCAAGCACAGCAACGCGACATTTGTGCAGACCATCCTTAAGGCACTGGGCTGTGCTGCACTGCGTGACGGTACCTACCTGCTGCCTGCTCACGTGGAGCAGGCCACCCAACTGCAAGCACTTGCCGACGATGCCCTGCAGGAGGATGGACAAGCCTGGCTGCTGCACGTGCACACCCGTGACATGGTCGAGCAAGCGGCCTTCCACGCACTGTTTGATCGGGGGGCTGACTACACGCCCTGGCTGGAGGAGTTGGCACAAGCCCGCCAGCCTCTACCCGCACTTCCCGCAGCCGAACGTCAGCGATTGCTTCGTCGGCATTCTGGTGTCAGGCTTTTGGGGTGCTGTGACGGCACCGGTCCGCAGATCCGTGCGGCCATCAGCGACAAGTACGTTGACCGATGAGCACCATTGGGGGCAAAAATACTTTTCAGATGGGCGCGTCGAACGCTCAGAGAACGGCCGACGCAGGCCCGCACGCTGGTCGATCAGGGGCGACAGACTCTGCTTGCTGCAGCCCGAGATCAGCAAGGACGAGCCCGTCTGTTATCGCGTCGTGCGTATCGGAGATGAACTTCAATATCGGGACGACCGTTTCGTGGCGTACCGAGGTTTGATACGGCCGATGCCACAGAAAGATTGATGCCGGCGCCGTGAACTATTTGCCCGCAGCCCCAGGGTACTTGATTGAATCGGTCGAACGGCAGGGGCGGGATCAACCCGCGCAGGCACGTCAATGGGGATGCGCGTGGTGAACGTCGGGCACATGAGCATGTCTGTGTCGCATCGGCGTGTGGGTATGAAGGTGGCTGTGTTGCCCCGTCGGCATGGGGTCGTGAACATGGTCATGGTGGCCATCCGCATGGGTGTGGGCATGCTCATGTTTCAAGGCCACATGATCATGCTCGTGGTGATGGGACTCCATCAGGTGGACGAGAACGCCGACCAACATCAGCGCACCACCCAACACCATGCCCCATCCACCAGACCGATCTCCCAGCAGGATCGCCAAGGCGGCACCGATGAAGGGTACGAACGCGAAAATAGATCCCGTGCGGGCGGCTCCGAAGGCCCGTTGCGCCAATAGGTAAAAGCGCAGGCTCAGCCCGTAGCAGCTCACCCCAACAGCCATCAGGCCCAAGGCAGCCCCTGCGCCCGGTAAGGGCTCCCCAGTCAGCACGGCCAGGCTACCCGTGGCGGTGACACCCAGCACAGCTTTAGCGAGTACCACTTGCCCGGGATCGCGCTCAGCCAGGGCTCGCGACAACGTGTTATCCATCCCCCAGGCAACGGTGGCCACCATGACCGCCACCAAGCCCCAGAGTTGGCTGCTGCCGCTCTGACTTTGATCCAAAACCAAAGCGATGCCACCACCGAGCAACAGCAGCACGGCTGCCCAGACTCTGCGGTCCATGGTCTCGCCATAAAGACGCCAGGCAAGCACTGCCGTGAACAGTGCCTCCAGGGTCAACATCAGCGAGGCTCCGGTGCCGCTGGCTCGCTGCAGGCCCCACGCCATGGCCACGGGTGCGATCACCGCTCCGAACAATGCCACGGCGATCAGGCGAGGCCAATCCGAACGCAGCAAGCGAGCCTCTTTTTCTGCCGGTTGGCGAAGCAGCGCTCCAATGCCGGCAGCTCCGGCATAGAGCAGTGCTGCCGTCGAGAAGGGACCCATGCCCATGCCCAATTTCTGCACCAGCGGCGTGCTCACACCGAAGAGTGCTGCGGCAAGCAGCGCCAGAAAGCCGCCTTGTAGTGCAGGAAGGTTGAGAATGTGTCGGTTCATTGGGGCCTCATTTCACCGAGAAACGCACGGTAACGTGCTTTGCCATGGATGTTGTTGAGTACTGCAACGATCTTGGTTCCGGGGACGATTTTCACGCCTTCTGTGCGCAGTTTGTTTTCACTGCTTGCCTTCACCTCCACCTCGCTCTTCTGATCTCCCTGAAGTACCGTCAGTTTGCCTGCAATCCCTTGCGAGGGCATTGGTTGGGGGCGCAGAGCATACCTGCTCCGCAGGCCTTCAGAAGTGAGTCGTGTTAGATGGCATTCTGTACGAGCTCGGCATCGTCCTACCTGAGGGGCATAGGCAACTACTCCTGGCGCTGCCAGACACGTTGAACGAAGCAGGGCAGCGTTTGCCGGCCATGCTGATGGACAGTTTGGATGAGCAGGTGCGACGCATCAAACAGATTGCTGAAGACATTGATAGGATCGAGCGCAGGCTGGCGCAGCAATTGCGCGAATCCCCTTCGTGTCAGGCCATCGCGCAGATTCCAGGCGTGGGGCTACTTACTGCAACGGCGGTCGTGGCCAGCATGGGCGACCCGCGAGCGTTCAAAGATGCCAGGGAGTTCTCTGCCTGGGTTGGTCTTGTGCCTCGGCAAACCGGGACTGGGGGCCGCATCAGGCAGCTGGGTATCAGCAAGCGAGGTGATGCATACCTGAGAACACTGCTGATGCATGCCGCACGGTCAGTGGCACTCAAATGCAAAGAAGGCAGCACGTGGCCATGGCTGACGGAACTGGTCAAACGCCGGCCACACAACGTCGTGGTCGCCGCGATCGCCAACAAACTGGCGCGCACCATCTGGGCTGTGCTCATCAAGGGTCAGCCTGGGAACACCAATGCATGGCAGGGAACCGTATGACGAGGCCTTGATCGGAAATTTAAGAACCACTGTTTGAGGAGAGCAAGCGACGTCAAATGTGTGATGGGCCAGATAGGTTGGACCGTGATGGGGATACTCCGATAAGAGCCAAGAGCATCGAGCTCGAGTGTTAGATGGGAACCTCATCAGCGAATGCCATCAGGGCCAGCAGGCAACGCCTGCACAACAGGCAGGACATAAGACTGCAGCCCGTCCTCCCGATCCCTCACGCATCCAAGTCACTTGTAATCCGGGCGGTGTCCATATAAGCAACTCTTGATGGTGGAATCAGGAGATAGCTCACGACTCCTTTGGGGGAGTCACTTGAGATCGTGTGCTCTATGAACGTGCCCCATGCGCGCCGTTGGCTCATGTAGATGCTGCGATGCCGTGGACAGCTGGGTCAGAATACCGCACTGGTTGGCCAACTGGGATTCGCGGCAGCTTTCCCGCAAAATCTTGAGCTGACATTCCAGTGCTTTTAATTCATTGATGCGGAGGGCTACATGGTCGATGTGCTCGTCAAGCAGGTCGTTCACTTGGTCGCAGTTCTTGTTCGGAGCGTCCTTGACGCGCAGCAGTACCCGGATTTCATCTAGCGTCATGTCCAACCTCCTGCAATACCTGACGAAGGACAGTCGGGCAACGTGTTCGTCTGTGTAGATGCGGTAGTTACTGCCAGTACGGGCCGCTTCCGGCAGCAAGCCTTCGCGCTCGTAGTACCGGATCGTCTCTACCTGAGTATGTGTGGCCTTGGCCAGTTCACCGATTTTCATGGCTTCACCTTGGGCGGTGGCAGGTTTACCTTGGAACTCATTGTATTTAAGCTCTTGACTCTGTAGTTGGTATAGGGTTTCTAATCCACCTGACAAGGAGATTTTCATGAGCCCTGCCCACCAAAACCAACACGCCGATGCTGCCTGCTGCGGGAGTGGAAGCGCAGCAGCGCCTGCGGTGCGCGAGCCTGCGGCGTCTGATGCAATGACTCCCGAGCCGCAGCGATTTCGCATAGCAAACATGGACTGCGCCAACGAGGAATCGGAGATCCGCCGCACCCTGGATGGCATGGCGGGGATTCGTGGCCTGAAATTTAACCTGGGCGACCGCGAACTGGCCATTGCCGCCGATGGTCCTGCCTTGCAGCAGGCGCTGGACGCGATCCGCAAGGCGGGCTTCAAGCCGGAACCTCTCGGCGGTACAGGCCCATCGGCCACTGCTGCGACCACCTCGCCAGCGGGCTTTTGGACGACGTGGGGCAAGTCGCTGGGTGCCTTGGGGCTTGCTGTGGTGGCCGAGGGCTTAGCATTCGCCTTTCCAGACAGTATGCCTGTCAAGGCGTTGGGAATGGCGCTGGCCGCAGCGGGCATCGCGCTGTCGGGTTTCTCGGTCTACGGCAAGGGGCTGGCCGCGCTGCGGCAGGGCCGCTTGAACATCAATGCACTGATGACCGTGGCCGTGACCGGAGCTTTCCTTATCGGCCAGTGGCCCGAAGCGGCAATGGTCATGGCTCTGTATGCCATCGCAGAAGCCATCGAGGCCCGCGCCGTGGATCGCGCGCGCGGCGCCATCAAGAGCCTGCTGGCGCTCGCGCCGGAACAGGCCGAAGTGCGTCAAGACGATGGCAGATGGGCGCGCATCAGCGTCAAGGAAGTCACTATGGGCGCGACCGTGCGTATCCGCCCTGGTGAGCGCGTTCCTTTGGATGGCGTCGTGAGCTTGGGCCAGAGCGCAATTGACCAGTCCCCCGTGACCGGCGAAAGCCTGCCAGTGGAAAAGAGCCCCGGCGATGAAGTCTTCGCCGGCACCATCAACCAGGCTGCGGCGTTGGAAATTCGCGTCACGGCCCCCGCGTCCGACAGCACACTGGCGCGCATTATCCACGCCGTCGAGCAGGCCCAGTCCTCCCGCGCGCCCACCCAGCGCTTCGTGGATCGCTTCGCCGCCATTTACACGCCTGCGGTGTTCGTCCTGGCCGTTGCCGTTGCGCTGTTGGCACCGTGGCTCATGGGGCTGACCTGGATGCAGGCCGCCTACAAGGCCCTGGTGCTGCTGGTCATCGCCTGCCCCTGCGCCTTGGTGATAGCCACGCCCGTCACCGTCGTCAGCGGATTGGCCGCCGGGGCGCGACGGGGCATCCTGATCAAGGGCGGTGTGTACCTAGAGGAGGCGCGCAAGATCAAGGTCGTGGCCCTGGACAAGACCGGCACCATCACCGAAGGCAAGCCCAAGCTGGTGGCCTTCGAGCCCGTGGACGCCGGACTCGGCAAGCAATCCCTGGAGGGGCTGGAGAAACTGGCCAGAAGCCTCGCGGCGCGGTCGGATCACCCGGTGTCCAAGGCTATCGCGGACGGCGTGTCGACCGCCGCGCAAGAGGTGGGCGAGTTTCAGGCTGTCGCCGGGCGTGGCGTGCAGGGGGTGATCGACGGCCAACCCTATGTGCTGGCCAACCACCGCTGGATCGAAGAGCGCGGGCAGTGTTCGGCTGAACTCGAAGTCCGCCTTGCGTTGCATGAGCAAGCTGGCCGCACCGTCACCTTGTTGGCCAGCAGCGAACGGGTCATGGCCATCTGTGCGGTGGCCGACACCATCAAACCTTCATCTGCGCAGGCCGTGGCTGACCTGAAGGTGCTGGGCGTGACGCCGGTGATGCTGACGGGGGACAACCTGGCGACGGCGCAGACCGTCGGCACCCAGGCGGGCATCGCCGAGGTGCGCGGCAACCTGCTGCCCGATGACAAGTTGCAGGCCATCGGCGAGCTTCAGCAGCGCCTGGGCGTCACGGCGATGACTGGCGACGGCATCAACGACGCCCCGGCGCTGGCGAAGGCTGACATCGGCTTCGCTATGGGCGGCGCGGGCACCCACACCGCGATGGAGGCTGCCGATGTGGTGGTCATGAATGACGACCTGCGCCGCCTGCCCGAAACGATCCGGCTGTCCAGGCGCACCCACGCCGTGCTATGGCAGAACATCGCGCTCGCGCTGGGCATCAAGTTGGTGTTTCTGCTGCTGGCGATCTTCGACGATGCCTCCATGTGGATGGCCGTGTTCGCCGACATGGGGGCGAGCTTGTTGGTGGTCTTTAACGGGCTGAGGTTGCTCAGGCAGCGGGCGGGTCGATAAACCAAATATGGAGTTTGAAGATGGGAATCTTTGATCGAATTTTTAGAGGACACGGCGGAGGGCATGGCAATAGCCACGGCCACGGCAACTCCAGCAGTCATGATTGGGGGCGCAATCCAGCGCCTTCGGCCAGCGGCATCACCTGCCCGAAATGCAAAGTGATCAATCCGCAAGGCGCTCGCTTTTGCGGCCAGTGTGGGACATCGCTGGTGCCAGCATCGTGCACGAAGTGCAGTAGCGTCATTCCGATCGGCGCGAAATTCTGTGCCCAGTGTGGCAACGCGGTGATCTGAGTCATTGCGATCTCGGCCTGGATTTACACCTTGATCCCGGCAGTGGCCGCCATCATCAGCGCCGCAGTTGCGGTGAACGTGCGCCCTGGATCAACGCTGGTCAGCGCGATTCAGCACTTCGCCGCTGGCGTCGTGTTCGTTGCAGCGGCCGGCGAAATCCTACCCGACTTCATGCATCGGCGCTCGCCTTGGGCCAGGGTGATCGGCGGCGCAATCGGCATCGTCACTATGCTGATAGTGAAGCACTTGGGGGCGTTGGCGAAAGGGGCGATCAGCCTGTTGACAGTGATCTGCATCGACATCCGTGATTGATGGCCTAGTGCTTGGCGTCGGGTTCGCGGCTGGCCCGAATGTCGGCTTGCTGCTGACCATCGAGGTGTTGTTTCTTGGCTTGACGGTGGCAACGGAACTCGACTAGGTGTTCGCTCTCGTGCCAAGGTCGTCTGGATCACAGCCGCTCTCGTGCTTTTGCTGCCAATCGGGGCTTTGCTCGGAGCGCCGGTGGCGTTGTTACCCAGCGCCATTGGGACCGGCTTCCTCGCCTTTGGTCTGATTGCGCTGTTTTACCTCGTGACCGAGGAATTGTTGATCGAAGCGCACGAAACACCAGATTGTCCCTGGGTAACGGCTATGTTCTTTGCCGGCTTTCTGGCCCTGCTTCCGCTTGAGGAAGGCATCGGCTAGGAGCGTGGGCGGCAGAAGGGAAGTCTCTGACGACGGCGCAGACGTGGTGAACGTTGACTGAGCATGAGCTACCGCCCGTGCGAACCACAGCAGGAGATGTTGCTACCCGCGTCGCTGCAGGACTGGCTGCCCAAGGGGCACCTGGCGTACTTCATCAGTGACGCGGTCGATGCGCTGGACCTCAAGGAGTTCTACGCGCGCTACAAAGGCGGCGGTGCGTGCAACCAAGGCACCCGAACAGGCCTTGGCCGATGCGGGTTGGCCATCACAATTGCCGGACAAGCCGCGCTCAGTTTTTTTCTCTCGCGGCTTTGGGCTTTTCGGCTGAGAAATCGAACTTCAGCCAGGGAGCTTTAAGCCGCGAGTCCGGAGCCGCCCGATGCGACAGTGATAGATGCCGAATGCGGCCCGCTTATCTCCAGCGAGACCAGAGCGCAGTTGCCCAGACTGTTCCACATAACAGCAGCGACACAAGCACTGCTGCACTCCCAATGTCCTTGGCACGTTTCGCAAGCACATGCCACTCCACACCCACTCGGTCCACGGCTGCCTCAACAGCCGAATTCAACAACTCAACGACTATCACTGCGACGACCGTACTAGCCAGCAACACTGCCTCGACCCAGTTTTTACCGACAAGCGCCGATGCAGGCAGTAATACAACAGCAATCCACACCTCTTGGCGAAACGCTGTTTCGTCCCATGCAGCACGAAGTCCCGCCATCGAGTGGCCGCCCGCATACCAAAGTCGATGCAGACCGGCCCGTGCTTTGTGCGCGGCTGTAGCGTCCGCCAGCGCAGCTGGTTTTTTATGCATTTGGTCTTGCCACGAGGGATGCGTTATTGGTTAGCATTGCAGATGTGCGGTGTGCAGCAGCTTGGTGACCGCCGCAATGCAATCCATCGAGAAAAATGCCCGTGCTGCACCGGCGTGTGGGGTTTAACGCTTCTTGCCGCGCCGGTGCGCCCTTTGCCCTGTGCGGTTGGCCACTTTCTCTGAGAGCCGATCTGACAAGTTGCTTGGTGTAGGCAACCTTGGGCTCAGGCATTTTTTCATGTTTGTCGCACCAACGCTTGCAGGCGAAATGGGCAATCACAGCGACAACGATCAACACGACGTAAGTGGCCGCGATCTGGCCATCGACGTATTGGTGGTCGTAGACTTGCTTCATGTGCCACCACCGCCCGGAGGCTGCTCATGGACCTTGGACCGCCTGTGCTTGAAAGCTCGCGAGCCCTGGACGCTGGCTATGGAAAAGCCCACAGTTGTGGTTCCATGATGGGATACGGATCTGGTCGCGCCGCCGTGCATGCGCGCAATCGCTGCCACGATGGACAAACCTAATCCATAGTTCGCTCCCGTACGGCTCCGGTCTACACGATAAAACCGCTCAAATATCTTGTCGCCAGTCTCTGGCGGGATATCAGGACCATCGTTGGAGACGTCAATCCACGTACCGTCGCTCTCGATCAGGATGTCAATGCGGATTCTGGAGCCGTATCTCGCATACTGAACTGCATTGCCTAGCAAATTCGAGATTGCGCGCTTGACCAGCCCGACGTCTGCTTCTACCTGCGCGTCGCCCTTGACCTCGATCCTGAGATCCTTGGTCTCAAGCAATGCCTCGTGAAACTCGACAACCTCCAGGGTAGGTTCGCACAAGGAGTTGACCTGCACCGTGCGTGCAATGACACCTCGATCTGCTCGAGACAGAAAAAGCATGTCGGACACGATCGCGGAGAGCTTGCGAGCTTCCTCCAGATTCGAAAGAAGCACCTCTCTGAGCTCCTCGGCATTACGTGGCCGCCCAAGCTCGACTTCTGCCTCGCCAATCAGATTGGCCAAAGGGGTCCGCAACTCGTGTGCAACGTCGGCATTAAATGACTCAAGCTGTTGATAGGCGCGTTCAGCTCGCTGGAGCAGCAGATTGAACTGGTGGACGAAGGGCTCCATCTCGGTGCCATAAGCCTCCTCGTTCAGACGCTTGCCGGAAGCGTGCGGGCCAACCTCTTGGGTCTCTTTGGCCAACGCTCTCAAGGGAGAAAGGCCGCGCCGGACCAATCTTGCGCTGACCATCGATGCCACCAGAGATGCGGCAAGAGACACTAGCACCAAGGCAATGGCCAAAGTACTGAGCATCTGGCGGTCTGCTGTGACCCTTACCGCCATGATCAGATCGAGTTCTGGGGCATCTGCGGTCGGCGGCATGTGCTCCTGCCGCCAGTTGTCATTCGATGCGTCAGGGCCGGCTTCGAAAATCATTTCGCCGTTGAGCTTCAGCTGAACCGCCAGCTCGTCGTGGATGCGGAAAAATTCTGTGAGTTCAGCGCGCAGCTCTTGCAAGTCACCTGACTTTTGGGCCTGACCATACAAACTACGAATCATCCCCTCGTGCCGCAGGATCTCTGACTCTTGGCTTTTTTTTAATGTCCAGTCGGCAACTACGTAGATGACGGTGGAACTGACAGCCAGGAAGAAAAATGTTTGAACTGCCAACCACAGAGACATCGAGCTCTGGATAGACCGTTTGGCCATCAGGCGCCTCTGTCTTCCAGGACATATCCCATGCCGCGCACGGTATGCAAGAGTTTGGTATCGAAGGGGTCGTCCATCTTGCTTCGCAGACGCCGGATCGCGACCTCCACAACGTTGGTTTCACTATCGAAATTCATGTTCCAGACCTGCTCGGCCAGCATGGTTCGAGAGAGGACCTGCCCTGTACGTCGCATCAGAAGCGTGAGCAGCGAAAACTCCTTAGCGGTCAATTCCAGTCGTACCCCGTCGCGCGTGGCTCGCCTGGCCACCAGGTTCAGCTGCAGACCTCCGAGCTGATACTGCGTGACTTCCTGTAGCTTGCCGCGGCGAAGCAGAGCATGCAGGCGGGCGAGAAGTTCCGAAAATGCAAAAGGTTTGAGGAGGTAGTCGTCTGCACCTGCCTGGAGTCCTCGCACGCGGTCGTCAATTTCGTCTTTCGCCGTCAGCATCAGAACTGGCAGCGCCTTTGCCGCGCGCACTGCGGAAAGCACACCGAAGCCGTCCAGACCAGGCAACATCACGTCCAGGAGCAGCAAGTCGTAGTCGCTCGCCAGCGCCATATTGAGGCCTTGCAGTCCATCCCTAGCTAAGTCGACCTGGAAGCCGTTTTCAGTGAGCCCCTTGCGGAGGTAGTCACCCATCTTATGGTCGTCTTCGATTACTAATATTCGCATATGGCAATGATAAGAATTCGGACGCAACTAGGGTGATTACTTATTTGTAATCCTGGTGTAGGCAAATCAGAGGACTGGTTTTTAAAAATTCATTCACCGTAACACGTTGTCCGGCCCACCTCCACGAGAGGTAGGCAAAACGAAAGGAATAACCATGTTTAAGGCTCACAACCTCCTCATTACCTACTCTCTGGCTGCTGACCCCATCCATCCCGGCCGTAGTGAAAAGGGTGTCACCGAGTCCCCGTTGCACCAAGTACTGAGCAACAGCCGTGCCGAAGCAGTCGCGCAGCGCAATGCGGCCAAGCAGAGTCTCGGCCCGACCTGCGATGCGCTGGACTATCCTGCACCCGAGGGTGATGGCCTGAGTCATGATCTAGGCGAGCGCGAGACGCTGCGCACTATGAAGGGCGGACAGATCCGCACGAGCGAAGGCTTCTGAAACGGTGGCCTCTACGCTGACTTCTCCGCTCGAAGAATGTGTCCAAATGTTTAGCCGTTTCGTCATCGTCATAATGCTGATGCTGTTCCCGGTCCAGTGGTCCGCGGCACAGGCGCATGAGGTCGGCGATGACGTGGGCGCGATTTCCGCCATCACCGTCGGCATCGCGGGAGTCAGTCAGCATCTCATCCACACGAACGAACCTGGCGGCATCTGCCAGTTCCATGAGCTCTCACAGCCTGCTGCGATGTTCGTAGCATGCGACGCGGCCGACTGGCCGATCGTCACAGGCAAAACGTGGACGATTTCTGATTATGTAACTCCGCAGGGCTCTCGCTCTCCCAGCGAAATAGAAAGGCCCAAATGGGGTTTTCGCCAATATCTGGCGGCGATCTCCTGATGCTGGTTAATAACCAGTAAATCATCCGGACTTGCCGAATTTTTCATTTATTTCGGAGTTCCCAGTGGCATTTCTTCGTCCCTCATTTCGTGAGGCGGCGCCGCGCGTTGTGTTCGCGTTGCTCTTCACTGCCTGCGCTGCGCAGGCGCAAGTAGCCCCCCCCCCCGGTATCGACAGCAACAACGCTGACGGTTCCTTCAACCGCCAACGGCATCACCATGGTCGAGGCTGTCCGGCGTGCATTGGCAGCGAACCCAGACCTCGCCGCAGTCCGTCGAGAATGGGACGCTACAGCCGGTAGCCTCACGCAGGCAGGTTTGCGACCGAACCCAGAGGGGTCATTCCTGCAGGAAGACTTCAAGAACGGTCGTCGTACTTCGACCCTGCAGGTGACGGTACCCATCGAGCGCGGTGGAAAGCGTGAGGCACGCATAGCAGTGGCCAGCAGGGTACGGGACCAGGCAGCGCTTGACATCGAGCAAAAACGCGCAGACGTTCGAGCCGCAGTGATCAGCGCCTACTATGAGGGGCTCTTGTCGCAGGAGCGCCTCAAGCTTGCGCAAGAGTCGCTGGCCCTGTCATCTGGCAGCGCCAATGCTGCAGGCAAGCGCGTCCAGGCCGGCAAAGTGTCTCCGGTCGAGGAGACTCGCGCTCGGGTAGCACAGGCAGCAGCACAAGCCGAGCTTGCCCGGGCGGAGAGCGATGTGCGCGCGGCTCGCAAGCAACTTTCGTCACTATGGGGCGAAACGAACACGACCTATGGGGAGGTACTCGGCAATCTAGTGATGCCGGCCGCAGACCTGCCCGACGAGTTTGTCTTCGCGCACATGCAAAATTCCCCTTTGTTACGAAGGGCCCGAGTCGAAGTCCAACGGGCTACGGCCGCCGTTAACTTGGAGAAAGCACGCGGTGTGGTCGATGTCGGGATCACTGCAGGAGCAAAACGGGACCAAACCGCAGGCGTCACCATGGCAGTTGTCGGCATCACTGTCCCGATTCCCATCTTCGACCGCAATCAGGGAAATATCGCCGAGGCTATCAGCCGAGAATACAAGGCCCAAGATGAACTTGCTGCGACAGAAGTCAGACTGTCAACACAGGTCAACCAGGCTCGTGAGCAATTGCGCGCCGCGCGCACCGAAGCGTTGACCCTTCAACGCGACGCCGTTCCTGGCGCTCGCAGCGCCTATGAAGCCGCATCCCAGGGATTTACCTTGGGCAAGTTCAGCTACCTTGAAACGCTTGACGCCCAGCGGACCCTGGTCGGGACCCAGGCGCAGTATCTGCGCGCGCTCTCCGACACCTACCAGGCTGCAGCGGAACTGGAACGTCTTCTCAGCATTTCCGATGAAACGTCGGCCTTGCTCAAACCCCAATAACTCGGACCTTCTGAATCATGAAGAGCAGCAACAACGTACCGACCGGCTCCTCGCCAAAGCAGTGGGTCGTCATCGCAGTCATCGTCGTCCTGGCCGCTGTGGCTGGGGTGGCAATCATGCGTAGTGGGAAATCCGGCCAAGACGTCGACCCCGCCAAGGTGGCCAAAGCGCAACGCGATAGTCATGCTCACGACGAGCATGATGCCGACGCCAAGACTGCAGGAAAGGACGGCGGAGACCACAAAGATGCAGACGGGCACGTGGAAAGTTCGGCCGAACACGAGGATGAGCATGGTCACGACGTCAAGTCGAAAGCGGCTAAGTCCGAAGCAGAGAAGTCGGCTGCTGTGGCGGACAACTCAAGCACAGCCGGCGAGAAGCAGGCTGCTGCGCCCAGGAAGGAGGCAGAGCACAACGAGAAGGTCGAATTTAGCAAAGAGCAGATTGCAACGTCCGGTATCGAGATCGAAACTGCGGGCCCCGCTGAAGTCGCCGGAAGCGTGCAACTGCCCGGTGAGATCCGTTTCAACGAAGACCGCACGGCCCACGTCGTGCCCCGTGTCGCCGGTGTCGTCGAGAGCGTCTCAGTGAACCTCGGCCAGCAAGTGCGTAAGGGGCAGGTCCTGGCCGTGCTTGCCAGCGTAGGCGTTTCCGAGCAACGCAGCGAACTATTGGCCGCGCAAAAGCGGCTTGCACTGGCAAAGGTAACGGCAGACCGTGAGCGCCGTCTTTTCGAAGACAAGATCTCTGCCCAGCAGGACTTTTTGCAGGCAGAACAAGCGCAACGCGAGGCCGAAATCGCAGTGTCGAATGCATCTCAGAAGCTCCAGGCCATCGGCGCCACAGGCGGCTCTGGCACGCTGGCGCGGTATGAGTTGCGCGCACCGTTCGACGGCATGGTCGTTGAGAAGCACCTCTCTCTTGGCGAGTCCGTGCGCGAGGACGCGCAAGTCTTTACCATCTCCGACCTGTCGTCGGTATGGGCTCAAATAAACGTAAACGCCGCCAACCTCAACCTAGTCCGCGTGGGCGAAGTCACCACGATTCGCGCAAGCGGATTCGAGCAATCTGCGACGGGCAAGATCTCTTACGTCGGCTCGCTGCTGGGTGAGCAAACCCGTACAGCAGTTGCCCGGGTGACGTTGCCCAATCCCAATCTCGCCTGGCGCCCGGGCCTGTTCGTCACCGTTGAGTTGGTCTCGGGTAAGTCCAATGCACCAGTGACAGTTTCTGCAGAGGCCATTCAGACCATCGAAGAAAGGCCTTCTGTTTTCGTACAGGTCAATGGGGGCTTCGAGGCACGTGCTGTGCGTATCGGTCGCTCCGATGGCAAGCGCGTTGAAATTGTGTCGGGCCTGGAAGCTGGCACCACCTTGGCTGGCAAGAACAGCTATGTGGTCAAGGCGCAAAAGGGCAAGGGTTCCGCAGGCCACGAGCACTGATCGCAAATCATGTTTGAACGCATCATCAATTTCTCCATCGCGCAGCGATGGTTCGTCATGCTGGGCGTCCTGGGGCTAATCGGCCTGGGAATCTTCAATTACCAACGGCTACCTATCGATGCGGTCCCGGACATCACCAACGTCCAGGTCCAAATTAACACCTCGGCGCCGGGTTATTCGCCGCTGGAGGCAGAGCAACGTGTCACCTACCCGATCGAAGTGGTCATGGCGGGCCTTCCCGGCCTAAAGCAGACACGGTCTCTGTCACGCTACGGTCTGTCGCAAGTCACCGTCATCTTCGAAGACGGCACCGATGTCTATTTCGCACGCCAACTGGTGAACGAACGGATTCAGTCCGCAAGGGATCAGTTGCCGATAGGAGTGAGTCCGGCCATCGGTCCGATCTCCACTGGTTTGGGCGAAATCTACCTTTGGACTGTTGAGGCCGAAGATGACGCTCGAAAGCCAAATGGCGAGGCCTACACACCCACAGATCTGCGCGAGATTCAGGACTGGATCATCAAACCCCAGTTGCGCAACGTGAAGGGTGTCACCGAAATCAACAGCATCGGCGGCTATTCGAAGGAGTACCAGATCGCGCCGAGCCCGGAAAAGATGTCTGCTTATGGTCTGACCATGACCGATATCGTGACGGCGCTCGACCGCAACAACGCCAACGTCGGTGCGGGATATATCGAGCGAAAGGGCGAGCAGTACCTGATCCGCGCGCCAGGCCAGGTCAAGAACATGGATGACCTTCGCAATGTGATCCTTGGCAACTATGCAGGCGTGCCCATCCGCGTGAGCGACGTTGCGGAAGTCATGGTCGGCAAGGAACTGCGTACGGGTGCCGCGACCGACAATGGGCGCGAGGTGGTGCTCGGCACGGTCTTCATGCTGATCGGGGAGAACAGCCGAGTCGTGTCACAGGCGGTGGACGCGAAGATGGTAGAGATCAATCGCTCTCTGCCCAAGGGCGTGAAGGCGGTCACCGTCTACGACCGAACCGTTCTGGTCGACAAGGCCATCGCAACCGTCAAAAAGAACCTGCTGGAAGGCGCGATCCTGGTGATCGTTGTGTTGTTCCTGTTCCTTGGAAACATCCGTGCGGCCCTGATTACCGCAACGGTGATTCCGCTGGCGATGTTGTTCACCTTTACGGGCATGGTGAGCCAGAAGGTCAGCGCCAATCTGATGAGCCTTGGCGCTCTGGACTTCGGCATCATTGTCGACGGCGCAGTGGTTATCGTGGAAAACTGTGTCCGAAGATTGGCGCACGCCCAAGCTGCATCGGGTCGAAATCTAACGTTCAAAGAGCGCTTTAAAGAGGTGTTTGCCGCTTCTCAGGAGGCACGACGTCCGCTTATCTTCGGTCAGCTCATCATCATGGTGGTGTACCTGCCCATCTTCGCCCTGACCGGCGTCGAGGCGAAGATGTTCCACCCGATGGCCTTCACCGTCGTGATCGCACTGCTCGGCGCAATGCTGCTGTCTGTGACGTTCGTTCCCGCGGCCGTGGCGCTCTTCATCGGCAAGCACGTGGCGGAGAAAGAAAACCGTCTCATGCACTGGGTCCGGTTGCGCTATGAACCTCTGCTCGACAGGGTGATGGCGGCTCGGACCATCGTGGTGACGCTGGCTGTAGTGGCCGTGGTGCTGTCGGGACTCCTCGCCACTCGCCTTGGCACTGAGTTCGCACCTAACTTGAGCGAAGGTGACATCGCGATCCAGGCGATTCGCATTCCCGGCACCAGTCTCACACAGTCGCTCGAGATGCAGAGCAAGCTGGAGACCATGCTCAAGCAGAAATTCCCTGAAATCAAACGCGTATTCGCTCGAACGGGTACCGCGGAGATCGCTTCTGATCCGATGCCGCCCAACATCTCGGACGGCTACATCATGCTGAATCCGGTGGATCAGTGGCCAGAGCCGAGGAAGACCCCTGCGGAACTGCTTGATGCAATCCAAGAAGAGGCGGAAAAGATGGCTGGCAACAGCTACGAGTTCTCTCAGCCCATCCAGCTGCGCTTCAACGAACTGATCTCCGGGGTTCGGAGCGACGTTGCCGTCAAGATCTTCGGCGACGACATGGACCAACTCAACAAGTCCGCCGCTGAGGCATTGACGATTCTGCAGGGGCTGGAAGGATCTTCCGAAGCGAAGGTTGAGCAGACTACCGGGTTGCCCATGCTCACGGTGAACATCGACCGTGCCAAGACGGCTCGCTATGGTCTGAATGTTGCCGATGTCCAGGACACCATTGGGACGGCCATTGGTGGCCGTGATTCAGGGATCATGTTCGAAGGGGATCGCCGCTTCGGCATCGTGGTGCGTCTGCCCGAGGTGACGCGCCAGGATCTCGACGCCATCAAGCGCCTGCCTGTCGCTTTGCCCAAGGGTGCGAACGCCAACGCCGTGACCTTCATTCCCTTGAGTGAAGTCGCCAACTTTGACTTGGCGCCAGGCCCCAATCAGGTCAGCCGTGAGGATGGCAAACGCCGTATCGTGATCAGTGCGAACGTAAGAGGCCGTGACCTGGGCTCTTTCGTCGCAGAGGCACAAGAGAAGATGCAGCAGGTCACCCTGCCCGCCGGATACTGGATGGCATGGGGCGGCCAGTTTGAGAACCTTCAATCGGCCACCAAGCGTCTGGAGATCGTGATCCCGGTGTCGCTGGGAATGGTCTTTGTGTTGCTGTTCGCCATGTTCGGCAATGTCAAGGATGGTCTGCTGGTGTTCACCGGCATCCCTTTCGCGCTCACCGGTGGGGTAGTCTCTTTGTGGCTTCGCGATATCCCGTTGTCCATCTCCGCAGGCGTCGGCTTCATCGCGCTGAGTGGCGTGGCGGTCTTGAACGGCCTGGTGATGCTGTCCTTCATCCGCCACCTGCGTGAGGAAGGAATGCCCCTCGACAAGGCCGTTCATGAAGGTGCGGTGCAGCGTCTGCGTCCTGTGCTGATGACCGCCATGGTCGCCTCTCTGGGCTTCATCCCGATGGCACTCGCAACGGGTACTGGCTCCGAGGTCCAGCGGCCTTTGGCCACGGTGGTGATCGGCGGCATTTTGTCGTCCACCGCGCTGACTTTGCTTGTACTGCCGCTGCTCTACAGCTGGGCTCACCATAAAGACAAGCCCGACGAGATGGTCAAAGAACACGACACGGATCCCCAACCGCCTGTCGTTCACTCAACCTAAGGAATCCCCATGTCTGCTGGTCACGATCACACCGGCGGCGCCAACGAAAAAGCGCTCAAGCGAGCGCTTTTTCTGACCTCCACTTTCCGGGTGGTAGTGGTCGTTGGAGCCATAGTTGTTGCCGCCGGCCGAGAAATGACGCGTCCGACGGTCATTTCTGACTTGGGTTATCCCTACCCATTCTTGGATCGACTAGAGCGCCCCCCGCGCTGCTGATCTGCCGGACCAGACTCGCTAGATGGCGACTGGTTTGGCGCCGACTTTCCTCCTTCCTTCGTTCACGGCATAAACGCCGAGACAAGGAATAGTCTCGCGCCCACTATCTCCGGCCGGGCCAGCGTGACCCGCCCGCCAATCGCACAGATCAAGAGGGGCGATTGCAGGTGGCTTCAGTCACCTGAACTCTGGCGAACTGCCCAAGCAATGACTGGGTGCGGCAAACCTGCCCACATGCAGTGGCGACCTCAAAGCTGGCAGGCTGGCAGCTCGTCAAGGCATGAAGACCGATCAGCAAAATCAAACGTCATCGATTCATGAACAACGAAACAAACAGACAAGGCAGACGTCGTGCGGGCCATCTGACCAACGCCGTCTCAACAAATGCGTGGTGGGCATGGAGTGCCCCCGCATTTCTCGCACTGGGGTTGACCGGAGTCAGTATCCTGTTAGACGGTGGCGGTCCGGTGCGGACGGCTTACTGGTCAATTCAGCACGACGCCTTTCTGATGCTCAATCAGGTGTTCTCATACTTGCCTTTTGGGTTTTGGGCCATGGTCACCTTGCTGGGTGATGCCTCCATCTTGATGCTTGCATTGGCGGTGTTCGTGCTCACCAAGCCTCAGGTTTGGTTTGCAATCCTGGCGTCCATTCCGACGGGGGCATTGTTTTCTGTGGTCGGTAAACATTGGGCTAGCGTTCCCAGGCCAGCGTCGGTCATTGAGCCGTCGCTGTTCAATGTGATTGGCCCTCTGCTGCAGCATTACAGCCTTCCCTCCGGTCACAGCGTAACCGCTTTTGCCGTGGCAGCAGCGTTGCTTGCGACGCTGGCACCCACCCCGAGATCGCAGCGAGATTGGACCTTGGTGGGCTGTGTCCTTGGCTTTGCCTGTCTCATTGCCATGTCGCGTGTGGCCGTCGGAGCGCATTGGCCGTTGGATTTACTCACTGGCGCTGCAGGCGGATGGTTGTCGGGGCTCATTGGGGCTGCACTGGCACGACGAAGCACTTGGTGGTCCTGGGTGTTTGCAGGTCGTGGACGATTCGCCCTCACGGCTGTGCTTCTGGTTTGGTCGTCTCTGCTGTGGCTTCGCCCCACTGAATTCATTGGCACGCATGTGGTTCTGGCTGCGACAACCCTGTGCGGTCTCGTAACCTGCCTGGGACTCTGGTCGCACCGAAGCGATCAGCCAGTGATCCCTCATCTGTCCAGGTCCAGTTGAAGATCCGCTCCGCAACTGTTTCGTCAATTTCAATGTTCTGTCCATGCGCAAGCTGAAGAATGTGTTCGCCTATCACCGAAGGTTCATGCCAAGACAAGCCGGCGCAATGCGGGCTTGGTTTCAGGGGGGGCCGTCGATTTCTGGGCTGAAGCTGGTAGGCGCCGCATCGTTCATGAATGCCGCGATCTATCACGCCCCATTGCTCTCCTTTGCTAGCGAGCGTCTGTCTGGGGGACTGCTGGACAATCTCGTTGTCCTGAGCACCCTCTTCATGCTGGTATCGGTGATGACCACGATAGGCCTGACATTGATAGGCCTCGTGTCGTCTCGTTTGCTCAAGCCCGTTTGCATGCTTGCGGCTTGCCTGAATGCTTTGGCCCTGTATTTCATCAAGACCTACGGCGTCTTGCTGGACAAAAGCATGATAGGAAACGTCCTCAATACGCACTATCAGGAAGCGAGTGCGTTGTGGCATCCCACGCTTTTTCTGTACCTCCTCGCTTTTGGAGGTGGGCCTTGCTTGGTGCTGGCCTGGGTACGCATCCGGCCTTCCCGGCGACTGCGATTGGCAGGTTTTGCGGTTGTGACCACGGTCGCGGGTGCCATCTGGCTGTATGCAACGGCAGGTTCATGGCTCTGGATCGACAAGCATGCCAAATCGCTGGGTGGCCTCATCCTGCCATGGTCGTACACCATCAACCTCGCTCGATACCAAGCTTCGCAATGGGCGACCGAGCGTAAGGCGTCCCCACTTCCTGATGCCAGCTTCTTGAACGAGGACAAGACGGTGGTCGTTTTGGTGATTGGAGAGTCGTCCCGGGCTCGCAATTACGCCCTCTATGGCTACGAGCGCCCGACCAACCCTAGCTTGTCCGCCATGGGCGCGATCCCGCTGGCCAATGCCCAGAGTTGTGCTACCTACACCACGGAGGCCTTGCTTTGCATCTTGTCCCATGACGATCCTAGCCTGCGCCTAGCTGGCTCTGTTGAACTGCTGCCGAGCTATCTGGATCGACATGGTGTTGATGTGATGTGGAGAACCAATAATTGGGGGGAACCGCCGCTGCACATCAGATCGTATGAGCGGGCCTCTGACTTGACTCAACAATGCAATGGCCCAGCGTGCTCTCACGATGGCCTGCTGCTCACCAACCTCACTCAGCGCATTGCAAGCTCAGAAGCGAAAAAGATTCTGGTCGTTTTGCATTTGGGAGGAAGTCACGGGCCTTCTTACGCCTCGAAATATCCACCCACCTTCGAAGTATTTAAACCAGTCTGCCAATCGGTAGAGTTGCGAGAGTGCTCCAAAGAGTCGCTGATCAACGCCTACGACAACTCGATTCTTTTCACGGACTATGTCGTTGGCAACGCCATCGCTGTCCTCAAAGAAATGCCGTCGATTTCATCGACCCTGCTATATGTGTCCGATCACGGCGAGTCACTTGGGGAACACGGCTTGTACTTGCACGGCACTCCGATGGCGCTGGCCCCCGACGTACAGAAAGATGTGCCATTCGTGGCTTGGATGTCTCCCGCTTTCCAGCGCCTGCATCAACTGGATGAACACCGCCTACGTGAACGCTCTCGCCACAGCCAATCCAACGTGTTTCACAGCGTCATGGGTGCGCTCGGAATGCGCAGCGCTATTTACGCACCTGACTTGAACATCTTCTCAGCCCAGGTGATACCAAGATCATCGCCATGACTCTGGCCAAATGAGACTCATGGAGTACGAAAATCGCTGGTTGGCGACGCTCACTACTACATAACGAATATCGCAGAACGAATTAGAGTGAACATCGCCATAGCCGCAACGACATCGCAAATGTGTGCCCACTTGAAAATGGGGAATATTTGTTTCATCGCCGCTGGCTTCTTGGAGTTTTGAATTTTCAGACAGTTTTCTGGCAGCCTACCAATTTGTAATCTCTGCGTCGGACGGATGCAGGCTTGGTTCATTAAAGTTCTTACCAGGGTGTTCGGTTGGAGGCCTCCAAACGCAGGCCGCCGAATATCCATAAGGAGCAATGTATGAATCGCAATACTTTTTCTGCTTTCGCCCTCAGCCTGACATTGGCAGCCGGTGCTGCCTCGGCCAGCACAGCGACGTTGCCGAACGGCCAGTCGGTCTACGGAACAGCCGGCCAAGGGATGCAGGCGACGAAAGTCGTGGACGTGAACACTGCAAAGACAGTAAATGTGTACTGCGGAGACGTGGTGCAATTCACCAACGGCAAGCAATCGTTCACCTGGAAATTCGATGTCGCCACCCATCGGAGTGTGAATCTGCAGGCCGTCGCTCCCGCAGGCTTCACCGACAAGAAACTGATAGTTTATGTCGCCAACAACGACTCGGAAATCAACTGAAGCTGGACGAGAGCATGCCGAGTTCGACTAGATTGTCGAACTAGGCATGCGCCGCTCGACAGAAAGAGATTGACCTAGGGCGACTCTGCGAAACCCCTGGCTCCCGATTCAAATTTGGGCTTGAACTTTGTGCAAGATTTTGCACATTAACCAGATCACGCTTGGTCTTGACCCACAGCCCAAGAGGACATGTGCAGAAGGTGCTGGATCAATACAGCGAGAAGTACACGGCCTGTATAGGCAGCTCGAACTGCCTGTCCATTTGAATCGGCACCACTCAGCCCTTTAGGCTATTGATCATATTGCCGGTCTCAATATATTCTTCCATGGCCCACTGGAGAGCGATCTGGGTTCTCACGGAATTTTCGGAATATGCAGCTCGTTCGAGGTCCATATCGACGCTGCTCCCGTCCATTGCGGGCTGCAATTGAGTCCGATAATCCAAATCGACTGTGGATCGAAGGGGCGTAGCGATGTGCTCTGCATTCGTCTGCTGCATAGGCATGACGAAACGGGTAGCATTAGCAAGCGCTTCGGAAAACCTGAAGTCGCGCGCTTTATAGCCGGGCGTATCTGCATTGGCGATATTGCTCGCCAACACGGTCATCCTCTGAGAGCGCAAGGCCAGCGCTGCATCCTCAAATCTGATTTCATCACCCATTGCTCGCCTTTTGATGTCGTGGTGAGAGCCAAGATAAGCGCTATGAAAAATCGGCCAACAAAGACCTGAAGAGGTAGCGCTCTCCCTGCGCCGCGAGGAATGTCTCGAAAGACCAGTCTAGATGTTTTCATCGAAACAGGTCTTTATTTTAGACCTCTGACGCAGAGATGAATTCTAGTTTATTGCGCAGAGTATGGGGATTACAAATAAGTAATTCCGCCGTAAGATCTCATGGGAATTTGTGTGGTATCTGAGCAGTCAGGTATGGTGGCTAGCTACGTCGACCAATGTAAAATTGGTCGCGCTGTTGAGTTTTTTAAACGCCCCGAGAATATGGGGCAAATATCTCGCCGCCGTGATAATAAGCGGAGATCTGCAAAAAGCGGCTGCGTTGCGAGCAAAGATTGCGCTGAGCAGTTGATTTCCACGCAGCAGTGACCCACTAATCCCAGGAGGGAGTTCGGACGAAAACTTGGGCTACCAAGAGGTAGTTCATGTATTCCTATGAAGACAGAATCCGAGCAGTTGCACTCTTCATCAAGCTGGCTATTCGAGTCAGGCCGCCATCAAGCAGTTGGGGTACCCCAACCAAGAACTCATTGAAAGGTTGGTATCGGAAGTATCAGCAGCGCCAGGACTTGCCTAAGTGTGGCTTATATGGACACCGCCCGGATTACAAGCGACGTGGATGCCCCCCGTGTCAGAATACCTGTCGTCTCCATAGATTCAGAATGGGGGCGCAGATGAGAGAACAATTTGGCTCGATACTGACAAGAATTCAAAGACCGAGCGGTAGCGCGCATGCTGCCACCGGAGAGCGCGCCACCGGAAGTGGTGTCGCGTGAGATAGGTGTGAGCGTGAGCACGCTGGAGAAGTGGCGCTCGCAGTGCCTGGGCAAGCCCGCTCAAGACAAGGTATGGACGGCCGCAGCGAGGCTGTAGGCCGTGATCGTCACAGCGGCGATGGACGAGGTCTCTTGCAACGCCTGGTGCCGAGAGAACGGTCTGTACGCGCATCAGCTGCAGCAGTGGAAGGACAGCGCCACCCAATCGCTGGCGGCGCCCGAAGAGACGCGGGCGAGCCCGTCGCAAACCCAGGCGGATCGCCGCCGCATCAAAGAGCTCGAGCGCGAGCTGCGGCGCAAGGAATCGGCTTTGGCGGAGGCAGCGGCACTGCTGGTACTTTAAAAAATGCGGCGGCGATCTTTCAAAGAATCGCGCAGGATCAGGACGAATGATCGGCCTGGAAGATCGCCAAGAACATGCCTGCAACATCGAAGCCGCCTGCCAGGCTGGCGCGCGGCTGACGGAGGCTTGCAAGGTCGTCGGCATTGCTGCGCGAACGCTGCAGTGCTGGAAGGCGCAGGACGGCCTCGTATCGGGCGATGGCAGGCCGGATGCGGTGCGGCCCGTCCCTGCGCACGCCCTCACCCCCGAGGAGCGCGAGCAGATCATGAGCGTGGCCAACGAGCCGCGCTTCGCTGACCTGCCGCCAGCGCGCATCGTGCCCATGCTGGCCGACGAAGGCCAGTACATCGCCAGCGAGTCCAGCTTCCAGCGCGTGCTGCGTGCACAGGGGCAAACGCGTCACCGCGGGCGCGCCAAAGCGCCACGCCAGAGCCGGCCACCCAGCACGCACGTGGCCACAGCGGAGCGGCAGTTGTGGAGTTGGGATATGACATATCTGCCTGCCCAGGTGGCGGGTCGCTGGTTCTACCTGTACCTGATCCTGGACGTATTCAGCCGCAAGATTGTGGGCTTCGAAGTTCACGACAGTGACGATGCCGACCATGCGGCGCGGCTGGTCCAAAGAACCGCGCTGGCGGAAGGCATCCACGCGGTGCCGCGCGAGGACAGGTCCGTGCTGCACGGGGACAACGGCGCCACGCTCAAGGCGACGACGGTGCTGGCAATGCTGCACTGGCTGGGCGTGAAGCCGTCGTACTCTAGGCCTCGTGTGAGCGACGACAACGCCTTCGTGGAGAGTCTGTTCAGGACAGCGAAATATCGACCTGAGTTCCCGACAAAGGGCTTCGCGGATCTGAAGGCGGCGCGTGAATGGGCGCATCGCTTCGTGCACTGGTACAACCACGAGCATCGTCACAGCGGTATCCGGTACGTGAGTCCGGCACAGCGCCATGCCGGCGAAGACGCCACGATCCTCAAAGCGCTTCACGAACTCTACGTCAAGGCAAGAGAACGCAATCCCGCTCGCTGGGCACGTGATACGCGCAACTGGTCGCCGATCGGCGCCGTGACCCTGAATCCGGAGCGAAAGGCTATTGTTCAAGCGCATGCAGGAGGACAACGAAAACAGCAAATAGCTGCTTAGTTCAGGCGACAGGTAACTTGACGCGCGCCGTTCGCTTCCCGCTGACCTGATGGCGGGTAAACGAGGCCCTAGGCCAAGCGAATGCTCATTGCAAACAAAAAAAAGAGCTGCTCCCAACCGGGGGGCAGCTCTTTATGCCGTGGTGCGATCCGTACCCAGGCCTACTTCACGACCTTGCCGTTCTCGAAGAGCTGACCGCCTAGGTATCGAAAGACCTTCGTGCTCAACCTGGCCGGTGGTTGCTTCGAGGCGGGTTCGAACGGTCCGGAGAAATCAGGCATTGCCACATTGACGCCACCTTTGTCGTCCAGCGTCGGATAGATGATGTCCGTGCAAGTCCCAAACTCTGGACTGACTCGAATTCCTGATGCCGAAATCGTCAGGAACAGGAACATCGCAGGGCATGCGCTTCCTCCATTGTTCTGCACCAAAACCACGTCTTGCTTGCCCATCTCGTAGTTGGCCACGATGCTCAGACCGTTGTTGCCTTCGATGGCCGGAACGATCGGCTTGCCTTTGAACAACAGCTGGTTGTCATCGGATCGAACGCTGATCACACCGAAGCGGGTCTTGACTGCCTTCTCATAGCCAAACGTCACAGTCTCCATCCCCGCGTCCCTGGCCGCAGTGATTTCGTACCAACCCGAGGGCGAGTCCTTGAACTTCAGGGCGGAGGTGTCATTCATCAACCTGGCACTGCCTTTAGGCACCTTGCAGAACAGGCCTGGAGCGCATTTTTGAAGAATGGTGCGGCCTGTAGGAGATTGCGTCTTGAAGGCATAGCCGATCAAGTCACCCGACTCGCCGCCGGTCGTGAACAGCGCCGAGTACATGGGCCCGACCTCCAGAACCCCTTCAATGCCTTGTGTCTGTGCGTGCCCCAAGGCAGTGCAGCCTGCAAATGCCAGCGCTGTGATCCAATGTTTGCGAGTCATGGTTTCTTCCCTGAGATGTCCGATGTGGCCCAGGCGTTCGCCTGAGTCCATCAAAGTCCGTTCTTGCGCACGCAGGCCAGTGTGGCGTTTGCCACATCCTCAAAGATCTCTGGCGGAGGCGCTTTGCGTTTGTCCTCGATGGCCATCATCTCTTCGATGGGATGCTTCTCCAGCGTCTTGTCGATGGCGCACTTGCAGTTCTCCTCCGACACGTCGTTGGACATGCAGGCCTTGATCATGTGCTTTCGAGTACGTGAGGCCTGGTCGGAGCAACCCATGGCCAATGTCAGGGCAGCGATGCCCGCCAGCGAGCCGGCCGCTCGCAGCAGCGTGTTGTTCATGCTCATGAGAAATGTTCAGTGAAGCCAGGCACGTGAGTGCCTAGGCGATGAGTATTCAGAGGTGGAGCGCCACCTACTCCTTCTTGGCCACCGTCGCGAGCCAATACACCACCAAGAGCCCAATACCCCAGACAAAGCCCAGGGCCCAGAAATAGGCCACAACCGAAAGAACAGTCAGGATGAGTCTGGCAAGCCAAGCCATGGAGGAGGGCGCTCGTGGCGATCAGCTGTAGACCACCAGGGCAATGAAAGCCACCAGTACCAGCGCACCGATGACCTTCCCAAGGCCTGGGAACATCACTGCAGGCCATACCACCCCTTGGCCCAGATTGAAGGCGAAACCGCGGTTGGAGGTGTCGCCGAAGAAGGTGCTGTAGACCGCAAACAGCAAACCGATTGCGAAATAGCCGAGCAAAAGCTTGTGCTTCAACTTCATGAGTCAAAGATCTCCCTAAACGTGCCGATGAACGAATCCGAGGCATGGCGAAGCTGGGCGCCGGCCGGATGTCATGCGGAGATTGCGGCTAGATATGAGAAGCAAACTCCGTAGATGCAAATGTATCAGAATCGGATGCTTGGGATGTGTCTGCAAAGCCATCAGGTCCCACCCGTTTGCCCGATCCCGACAACCTCCGTGAGGTGTTCGCGTATTGGGTGCGCCTGCT
>NZ_KB906255.1:108494-434027 GCF_000381265.1 Curvibacter lanceolatus ATCC 14669 | reverse complement strand
CCCCGTGGGGCAGGGCCGAGCAGCGGAGTGCCAGGGGGATCAGGCCCCGCGTCTGTTTGAGCGCAGCGAGTTTAGCGGGGACCCCCCTGGCGCGAGCAGCGCAGGGAACCACGAAGTGGCCCTGACTTCGGGTCGCCTTTCTTTGGGGTACTTTTCTTTGGCGAGACAAAGAAAAGTGCCTCGGCCGCCGGGACGAACCCCCGGCCTCCGCCCTCAAACGCAGCGCAAAGGGACCAGAGCGCAGCGGCGAAACATGACCACAAACAAGTGGCCCAGCCACATCACCCCAAACTCCGCAATAAATTGGCCAACTCAACAGCCGACTTGACATTCATCTTGTCAAACACCCGCGACCGGTGCACCTCCACCGTGCGCACACTGATGTCCAGCTGATCCGCGATCAGCTTGTTCGGCAACCCCTCGACCACCAGGCGCATCACATCGCGCTCCCGCTCGGTCAGCTCGGTCAGGCGCACCTGCAAACCCCGGTGCTGCCGGTGCTGCGCCAGCACCTCGGCCGAGCGCTGCAAGGCCTGCTCGATGCGGTCGACCAGGGCGTTGTCGGAAAAAGGCTTTTCGCAGAAATCAAAAGCCCCCCGCTTGACCGCATCCACCGCCGTGGGCACATCGGCATGGCCGGTCAGGAAGATCACCGGCATGGCCGCCTGCAGGCCGCGCTCGATCAACTGGTCGAACAGGGCCAGCCCGCTCATGCCGGGCATGCGCACATCGAGCAGCAGACAGCAGGAGTGGTTGGGGGCCGGGCGCGAGCGCAGGGCGGCGTCGAACTGCTCGGCGCTTTCGAACACTTCGCTGAGCAGGTGGCGCGAGCGCAGCAGCCAGGCCAGCGCGTCGCGCACACCGGCGTCGTCATCCACAATGAAAACGGTGGCGTCGGGCGAGGGTTCCATGGGGTCAGGTCGTCAGGGCGAAAAAGAAAACAGTGAGAAAGCCGGCGCTCAGGCCGCAGCCGTGGACGAGGGGCTTTTCTTCACCGGCAGGGTGAAGCTGAAGATGGTACCCCTTGGCGCCTGGGCTTCGAAGCCCAGGTAACCCCCATGCTGCTCGACCACGGTGCGGCACAGGCTCAGGCCCAGGCCCATGCCCTCGGCCTTGGTGGTGAAGAAAGGCGTGAACAGCTGCTCGCCCACCTCTTTCGGGATGCCCGGGCCGTGGTCGATCACGCGCCACTCCAGCCAGCCGCTGGACTCGTTCGAGGCCGCCTTGCGGGCCTCGATGCGCAGCACCCGCTGGGCCAGCTCGCAAGGCTCCATGGCCTGCATGCCGTTGCGCGCCAGGTTCAGCAGCACCTGCTCGACCATGGTGCGGTCGCACAGCACCTCGGGCAGGCCGGGCTCGATGTCGGTGATCACGCGCACACCGAGCTTGCGCGCCTGCAGGGTCACCAGGGGCATGATGGCTTCGAGCAGGGCCCGGGCCGCCACCGGCTCGCGGGCCTGGTCGCGCCGCCGCACAAAGTCGTGCACGCTCTTGATCACCCGGCCGGCGCGCTCGGCCTGCTCGGCGATGCGGCGCAGGGCCATGTCCAGGTCGGGCGGCGCGCTGGCGCCCTGGTGGCGCAGCAGGTTCATCGAGCCGGTGGCATAGCTGGAGATGGCGGCCAGGGGCTGGTTGAGCTCGTGGCTGAGCAGCGAGGCCATCTCGCCCACCGTGGCCAGGCGGGCGGTGGCCTGCAGGCGCTCTTGCGAGGCGCGCGACAGCTCTTCGATGCGGCGCTGTTCGCTGATGTCGAGAAAGGCGCTCATCCAGCCGGTCTGCAGGCCCTGGGCGTTGATCAGGGGCGCCTCGATCACCAGCACCGGAAAGCGCGTGCCGTCCTTGCGCATGAAGACCGACTCGAAGCCCTCGCGCGGCGGCACATTGCCCGCCAGCCGGATGGCCTGGCGCTGCTCGTACTCGGTCACCCGGTCGGGCGGCCAGTAGGGGGCGGGCACACCGTGGCCCAGCAGCTCCTCGGCGCTGAAGCCCACCATCTGGCAAAAGGCCGGGTTCACATAGGTGATGTGGCCCTGCAGGTCGCGTGCGCGCAAGCCGGTGACCAGGGAGTCTTCCATGGCCTTTCGAAAGGCCAGGGCATCGGCCAGGTCACGCTCGGCCGCCAGGCGCCGGCGCGTGTCCTTGGCCAGCAGCACCAGCACCGAGACCAGGGCAATCGACATGGCCGTGACCAGCGCCGTCATCACATTGGGGAACAGGCTGGGCGCACTGTGCCAGCTGTCCAGGCGCAGCACCAGGGTGTTGCCCGGCAGGTCCAGCAGTTGCTGGGCGGTGAACATGCGCACCCCGCGCCGCGCCGAGCCGTGCAGGGCCAGGCGCGTGCCGTCGGCCTCGGTGAAGGAGATCTCCTGGCTGCGCGCCAGCTGGCGGCCCACCAGGTTGGCCAGCACCTCCTGCAAGGCGTAGGTGGCCACCGCGTAGCCCGCGATCCGCCCCGAGTTGATCAGGGGCAGGCACATCTCGATCACCTCCAGGCCCAGCCCGTCGTTGCTGGGGACGAAGTACGAGCTGGAATAGGCCGGTCCGTTGAAGCGCCGCGCATTGGCGCAGGCCAACGACACATCGGTCTGGGCCCGGTCGCGGCCCCCCCTGGCCGTCCACCGCACTGCGTCCGAAGAGGTTGCCGCGGTAAGGCGTGTCCACATGGGCCAGGGTGCGCAAGCTGGCGTCGCGCCACTCGATGCGCATGAGCTCGCGGTGCTGGCGCAGCATCTCGGCGGCATCGATGGCCCAGGAGTTGGGGGTGGGGTTGCTGGACTGCAGCGCCTGCAGGCTTTGCACATTGCGCGTCAGGCCGCCGCGGATGTCGCTCAGCGCGTCTGAAGTGTCTCGCTCCAGGCGGCTTTGCACCTGGCTGGCCTCGTAGCGGCCGGCCAGGTAGACCATGATGCCCAGCATCACCAGCACCAGCGCGGCCAGCAACAGCCACAGCGTCCAGCGCCGCCAGCCCAGGGGCAACAGGCGGGCCTGCCAACCGCGGGCCCGCAAAGGCCCGGAGGGCGAAGCGAACTCGGCCGCGCTCACAGCACGCGGTGGCCCAAGGCGGGCAGTTGCTGTCGCCAGGTGGCCAACGAGTCGCGATCCAGCTCACCCAGCACCACGCCCTCGCCCTGGGGCTGGCAGGCCATCACCTGACCCCAGGGGTTGACCAGCATGGAATGCCCCCAGGTGCGACGACCGTTCTCGTGCTCGCCGCCCTGGGCCGGCGCCAGCACATAGGCCAGGTTCTCGACGGCCCGGGCGCGCAGCAGCAGCTCCCAGTGCGCCTCGCCAGTGGTGGCTGTGAAGGCGCTGGGCACCAGCAGCAGATCGGCGCCCTGCGCGGCGTAGGCGCGGTACAGCTCGGGAAAGCGCAGGTCGTAGCAGACCGACAGGCCGATGCGCCAGCGGCTGCCATCGCGCGAGGGCAGGTCGAAGCACACCGGCTCGGTGCCGGCCTCCAGCACGCGCGATTCGTCGTAGCGCTCGCGACCATTGTCAAAGCAGAACAGGTGGATCTTGTCGTAACGGGCCACCTGCTCGCCGGTGGGCGACCAGACCAGGCTGCTGTTGCGCACGCGCTCGGGCTGGCCGGTGGACAGCGGCAGGGTGCCGCCCACGATCCACAGGCCCAGGGTGCGCGCCTGCTGGGCCAGAAAGTCCTGGATCGGCCCCTGGCCCGGGGCCTCCTGCACGGCCAGCTTGTCGGTGTCGCGCCGGCCCAGCAGGCAGAAATACTCGGGCAGCACGGCCAGCTCGGCCCCGGCCTCGGCGGCCTGGGCCAGCAGTTGACAGGCGCGGGCCAGGTTGGCCTCGACCGTGGTGGCGGACACCATCTGAAGGGCGGCGACTTTCATGGTTTGACTCCTGCGGGGACCGGCGTGTTGACTGGCGTATTGGCAGGGGCATTGTCGCGCGGGCTGTGCGTCTGGCGCACGATGCGCGGGTCGGTCCAGGTGCCATCGATGTGGAACTCCTGCGTGGCCGCCTCCATCAGGGGCTTGCGCAGAAAGAGCTGAGCCAGGAAGGTGCCCAGGCCGATGGCCGGGTTGATGGCCGTGGCCACCAGCGAGGCAGTGCCGGCGTTCACCTCGGGCACCACCACCACCTTGAGGTCTTGCGTCTCGCGGGCCAGGTCGGCCTTGCCCTCCATCAGCACCGCGGCATTGACGCCCTTCATCTGCAGATTGTTGGTGCTGGCAATGCCCTGCTCGATGCGGGCGTCGCCGCGCACCAGGTCAAAGGCAAAGCCCTGGCTGAACACGTCACGGAAGTCCAGCGTCAGGCGCCGCGGCAGGGCCTGCAGGCTGAGCACGCCCAGCAGCTTGGCCAGGCCCGGGTCGGCCTTCAAAAACTGGCCGCCTTCAATCTGGATGCTGAGTTGACCGGCCATGCTGGGGTAGTCGAGCGTGAGCGGCGAGCCCATCCAGGCCACCTGACCCTCCAGCGGCCCATGGCCCTGGCGCACCACGCCGGGCATGCCCAGGCGGGTCAGCAACTGGCCGGCGTCGCGGATGTCGAAGCGGAAGTTCATCACCGTGCGGCGGCGCTCGGACAACAGACGCGGCCCGGTGGTGGGCAGGGGCAGACTAGCCCAATTGCCCGTGGCCGTGAGCGTGGCCTCGGGGGTGAGGATGTTGAACTTGTTCAGGCGCCACTCGCGCTGCGCGCCCTCACCGCCTCGGTTCACGGCCTCGATCTCGACCCGGCCCAGGCGCTTGCCGCGCAGTTCGAAATCATCGACCACGATGTCGAGCGCGGGGATGCTGGTGGGTTGCTCGTCGAGCAGCGCCTCGACCTCGCTCTGGTTGCTTTGCGCGAGCTTGAGGCGCGACAGCCGGGCAAACAGGCGCCCGGCCCCCACGCCGCCGGGCGGCCGGTATTCGAGGTAGCCATTGAGCTCGGTGGCGTCCAGGTTGGCGCGCCACACCAGGCCCTCGCGCGAGCCCCCGACCACCACCTGGTGCAGGGTGCGGCCGTCGAACACCAGGGCGTCGGCACGCACGGCCAGCGCAGTGGGCAGGTAGCTCTGGGCACTGGCCTCGCTGCCCGACGACGCCGCGGCCCCCGTGGACCGGGCCGGGCCGCCGGCACGGGTGAGCGCATGCTCCCAGGCATCCAGATCGACCAGGGGCAGGTGCACGCTGGCCATCACGCCGCTGTCGGGCAGAGGGGCCGATTCGCCCGGCCCCAGCCCGACCGCGATGCTGCCCTGCAGCACGCGGGCCTGGGCGCCCGCGATGTCGCGCACGTAATGGATCTGCACCTGGCGCCCCAGCTCGACCAGCAGCTGGTCGCGCAGCGGCCCCTGGACCTGCGCCTCACGCAGCAGGCTGTTGTCAAAGCGCAGCGGCATCACGGCGTCGGCCGTCTTGCCCAGCGGGGCGGGCAGGTTCAGGGCCAGGCCCTGCAGGCTGCTTTGCACCTGGATCTCGGGCTGGCCCCGGCGCATGCCCAACACCAGGGAGTAGGGGGCGCTGCCCGTGGCCTGGGCCGCCAAACCGGCCACAAAGCCCAGTTCACCGGCCTGGCGCAGGCCCTCGGCACTGAAGATACCGTTGGCACGCAGTTGCAACACCGGGTCGGGGGGCTGGGTGCCGGCCGGCGGCGGGCGCAGGCCGCCTTCCAGCCGCACGTCTCCGCCCAGGGCCCTTGCCTGCACGCCATTGAGCTGGAAGCCGGTGTCGGAGAACGCCACGCTGCCCCGCAGGCGCGACAACTGGGGCGCCTGCGGCACCACCCGCAAGTCGTTGTTGCCTGTGAAGCTGACGCTGCCCTGCACCTTGCTGCGCTCGATCTGGGCGATCGGCAGCGACAGCTTGAGCTTCACCTCGGCCGCCCCGGTGGTCACGGCCTGGGCCAGGGCCTGGTTGGTGATGCGGCTCAGCGGCGAGCTGTTGACGATGCCCAGGGCATCGGCCAGCGGCCCGCGCACGGTGGCGTCCACGCCGACCACGGTGTGCATCAGGTCGGGGATGTCGGCCTCCACGCGCACCACCTGCAGATCGGGCAGGCCGGCGAACTGGGCGGTGGCGCCCTTCACGTGCATGCTCTGGCGGTCGAAGATCAGCTCACCATTGAGGCGCGCCAAGGCCGGCCAGGGGGCGGCGCCGGCCGGCATCAGGCTTTTGGGCACATAGGCCAGGCCCGCCTCGCGCACCTGGGCGCTGATGCGGAACTCGCCCTGGCGCGGGTTGGCAAAGGGCAGATCGCGCAGATCGCCCTTGACGCGGAACTGGGTGCGGCCGATGCGCCCGGCGGTCACGGCCTCGCGCACGTAGTCGCGCACATCCTTGGGCAGGCCGCGCGGCAGGTAGCGGTGCACCCGCGTGGCATCGGCCTCGCTGAGGCTGGCCGTGAGGTCCAACACCCCGGGGCCTCCGCTCCGGCCCGGCGTCTTGCCCGGTTCGGCGCTGCGCCACTGCAAGCGCCCCTCGCCGCGCAGGTCGGCATTGGCAAAGCGCAGATCGGCCACCTGCAGCGCCAGTTGCTCCCCCTGGTGCTGCCACTGCAGCTGGGCCTGCAGTTGGTCCACCGGCAGCAGGGCCTCATCAAACACCTCGGGCAGCTCGACCTGGCCGTTGCTGATCCTGACGTTGGCCTTGCCCCCGCCCTGGTTCAGGTCGAAGTCCAGGTCCAGACCGGCCACACCGGGCACCGAATCGTGCGCGGCCAGCGCCAGGCCACTGGCCCGGCCTTTCAGGCTGAAGCGCTCGGGGGCATCGACAGGGCCCTGCCACTGGGCCTGCACCGACTCGACCAGCCCCCGCGGCGCCTGGCCCTTGAGCAGGCGATGCGCAGCCTCCCCCAGGGGCAGGCGGTTGGCGATCTGGCTCAGGGCGGCCAGGTCCAGCCGGTCGGCCCGCAGCTCGCCCTTGGCGCTCTGGCGCGGGTCAGGCTGGGTATAGCTGACAAAAGCATTGCCGCCCGGCCAGCGCAAACCGTCGGCGGTCAGAAACTGCAGGCCCGTGGTCGAGGCATCGAAACCGCCCGCCAGCCGGTGCCCCCCCAGCCGCCCTTGCACCGATTTGAGCGCCAGCGGCTCCAGGTCGGGGGCAAATTGCACGTTCACGTCCGACAACGCCACATCGGCCACCGCACCGGTGAACTGGCCCTTGGCCACGTCGGCCCACACGCGCAGGGCCCCCTGGCCACTGGCCACTTCAAAGCCCAGGTCGATCTGACGCCGCAAGCGGGCCACGTCGACGCGGTCAAAGCTGCCGAACAACTGCCCGTTCCAGTCGCGCCAGTGGCCGCGGTGCACGCTCAGCAGCGGCTGGCGGAACTGGCCCATCAGCGTGAAACGCTCACCCCAATCGGGCGGCGGCGTGCCGTCCAACCGCATCAGGTGGCGGCGCGGGCTGTTGCGCAGCACCACGTTGACGTCGGACAGGCTCAAGGTTTCGGCGCCACGCAGCTCGTCGCTCCAGTGCACGATGCCCGAGGCCACCACCAGCTCGGCCTGGGAAAAGACCCAGTCGCTGATGCGGTCATCACCCGGGCTGGCGGGGTCGATCTCCAGGCCGGCAATGCGCAGCCGGCCCTCCTGGGTGCGGCGGATCTCCAGCTCGGGGCGTTCGATGTAGAGCTGCTGGAAACCCAGGTTCCACAGCGAGCGCGGCGAGAGCGCCGCCACCACGCGCGGCAGGATCAGCGCCTCGCGCCCCTCGCGGTCGGACAGCACCACGTCTTCGAGTTCGAAGGTGGGGATCAGGCCCTCGCTGCGCGCACTGATGTGGCCGATGCGCACGGGAAGCCCCATGGCCCGGCTGGCCTGACGCTCCAGTGCGGGGCGGAACTCTGCGATTCGGGGCACAATCCAGCCGTGCAACGCCCCCCAGGACGCTGCCAGGATGAGCCAGAAGGCCAGCAACGCCCCCAGGGCCCAGCGCGTCAGGGCTGAAAACAGCTTCAGCCCTCGCGAGGGAATGGGTTTCGGGTCGTTCATGGCGCTTGTTGATATGTGGCAGGAATTATGACCCGCAGCGGAAACACGGTTTTTTGCGCACCCCGTGAAGTTTTGTTAATGAATTGCATGCCAGCCGGGCATCCACCCGTCTGATCCGAGGGCCCATGAGCACACAGCCACTCTCCACCCAGTCCCGTCTGGTGCAGCGCCTGCACCGGCGCTACGCCGATCTGCTGCCCCTGCTGCCCCCGGGGCCACCCACCCATGCCACGATGCGCGAGGCGCTGCAGGCCCTGCGCCAGCGTTCGCTGGACACCGGCGCCGCCCTGCGGGTGCTGCGGCAGTTGGTGATGGAGCGCCTGGTGGTGCTCGACTGCGACCAACAGGCCAGCCTGGCCACCATCACCCGCGGCGTCACCGAGCTGGCCGAGCTGGCCCTGGACGTGGCCTGCACCGAGGTGCAGGCCGAACTCGACAGCCGGTACGGCGCGCCCCTGGGCCCCGAGGGCCAGCGCGCCGAGCTGTGGGTGATCGGCATGGGCAAGCTGGGCGCACGCGAACTGAATGTGTCCAGCGACATCGACCTGATCTACGTCTACGACCACGATGGCGAGACGGCCGGCCTGCCCGATGGGCGCGGCCGCCTGTCCAACCAGGAGTATTTCGGCCGCGCGGTGAAGATGATCTACGCTCTGGTGGGCGACACCACCGAGCACGGCTTTGTGTTCCGTGTCGATCTGGCGCTGCGCCCCAATGGCAACTCGGGCCCGGCGGCCGTGTCGCTGTCGGCACTGGAGGAGTACTTTCAGGTGCAGGGCCGCGAGTGGGAGCGCTTTGCCTGGCTCAAGAGCCGGGTCATCGCCCCGCGCCGCTGCCTGGCCGGCACCGGCGTGCAGGCCCTGCGCGGCGTGGTGCTGCCCTTTGTGTTCCGGCGCTACCTCGACTACAGCGTGTTCGAGGCCCTGCGCATCCTGCACCGCCAGATCCGCGAGCATGCCGCACGGCGCAGCGCCGGCCACCCGGCACGCGCCAATGACGTGAAGCTGTCGCGCGGCGGCATCCGCGAGATCGAGTTCACCGTGCAATTGCTGCAGGTGGTGCGCGGCGGCCAATACCCCGAGCTGCGCTGCCGCCCCACCCTCGAGGCCCTGCAGCGCCTGGCCCATGCCGGCCTGATGCCCACCGAGACCGCCACCGCCCTGGCGAACGCCTACACCTTCCTGCGCCGGGTCGAGCACCGCATCCAGTTCCTGGACGACCAGCAGACCCACCTGCTGCCCACCCAGGACGAAGACCTGAACTGGATCGCCCACAGCCTGGGTTTTGCCGACTGCTGCCCCTTTCTGCACGAGCTGGATGCCCACCGCGAGCTGGTGGCGCAGGAGTTCGACACCCTGCTGGGCCAGAGCGAAGAGCGCAAAACCTGCCGCGGCGGCAGCTGCGGCGCCAAGGCCGGCGCGGTGCCGGCCGACATCGAGGGCCTGCTCGAAAAACTGCCGCCCGCCCTGCGCGAGCGGGTGCAGGAGTGGCAAAGCCACCCGCGCGTGCAGGCGCTGCGTGAAGACGCCCGCGCCCGCCTGATCCGACTGATCCAGCGCAGCGCGCTGTGGGTGCGCGAAGGCCGCGTCACCGAAACCGCGGCGGTGCAGCTGATCAACTGGCTGGAACCCCTGCTGCGGCGTGAAAGCTACCTGGCCATGCTGCTGGAGCGCCCGGCCGTGCACGAGCGCCTGATGCACCTGCTGGGGGCGGCCCGCTGGCCGGCCCGCTACCTGCTGCAGCACCCCGGCGTGATCGACGAGCTGGCCAGCGACGCGATGCTGTCCGAGCGCTTCTCGGCAGCCGACCTCAAGGACGAGCTGGCCCGCCGTGTGGGCTCGCTGCGCTCGACCGGCGAGGACGACGACGAAACCCTGCTCAACCTGCTGCGCCGCGCCCACCATGCCGAGGTGTTCCGCACCCTGGCACGCGATGTGGAAGGCCGCCTCAGCGTCGAGCAGGTGGCCGACGACCTGAGCTCGCTGGCCGACACCCTGCTGCAGATCACCGTGCGCTGGTGCTGGGAGCGGCTGAAGAACCGCCACCGCACCGATGCCGACCTGCCGCAGTTCGCCATCATCGGCTACGGCAAGCTGGGCGGCAAGGAGCTCGGCTACGGCAGCGATCTGGACATCGTGTTCGTCTACGAAGACGAGGACGAGCGCGCCTCCGAGGTGTACTCGGCCTTTGTGCGCAAGCTGATCAACTGGCTGACCGTGAAGACGGCCGAAGGCGATCTGTTCGAGATCGACACCGCGCTGCGCCCCAACGGCAACTCGGGCCTGCTGGTGACCAGCTTCCAGGCCTATGCCAACTACCAGCAGCAGCGCGGCAGCAACACCGCCTGGACCTGGGAACATCAGGCCATGACACGGGCCCGCTTCGTGCTGGGCAGCCCGGGCCTGCAGGCCCGCTTCGATGCCGTGCGCGAAGCCGTGATCACCGCACCGCGCGATGCGGCCGCGCTGCGCGACGAGATCGTGAGCATGCGCAACCGGGTGCGGGGCGCCCACACGGTGCGCGGCGGGCGCTTTGACGTCAAGTACAGCCAGGGCGGCATGGTGGATGCCGAGTTCGCGGTGCAATACCTGGTGCTGGCCCAATCGGCCAGCCACCCGGAGCTGCGCGACAACGTGGGCAACATCGCCCTGCTGCAGCGCGCCGAGGCCTGCGGCCTGCTGCCCGCCGGGGTGGGCGAGCGTGCCGCTGCGGCTTACCGCGAACTGCGCCGCATCCAGCACAAGGCACGCCTCAACGAAGAACCCACCCAGGTTGAACCGGAGCAGGTGGCGGCCGAGCGCGACGCCATCATGGCACTGAGCGCGGCGGTGCTGGGCGGCTGAACCCGCCCGGGCGTCCATGCGGGCGCGGGTTCAGGCCCCGGCCGCGATCTGGCGCAGCGCCTGCACGAACACCGCCGGCGGCTGGCCGCCCTGGATCAGGTGGCGGTCGTTCACGATCACGGCCGGCACCGAGTGGATGCCCGCGCCCTGGTACAGCTGCTCCTGTGCCCGCACCTCGGCGGCAAATTCGTCGCTGGCCAGAATGGCCCGGGCGCGCTCCGCATCCAGGCCCACGCGGGCAGCCAGGTTCACCAGCAGCTCGCGGTCGGACGGGTTCTGCCCTTGGCTGAAATAGGCTTCGAACAAGGCTTTCTTGAGCGCCAGCTGGCGCCCGGGGCCCTGGCCTTCGGCCCAGTGCAGCAGGCGGTGCGCGTCGAAGGTGTTGTAGATGCGGCCACGGGCCGCCATGTCAAAACGAAAGCCCACCGACTCGCCGCGCTGGCGGATCGCCTCGCGGTTGGCCGCGCTTTGCTCGGGCGAGGCGCCGTACTTCTCGGCCAGGTGCTCGGCAATGTCCTGCCCTTCGGGGCCCATGTTCGGGTTCAACTCGAAGGGCTGGAAGTGCAGCTCGGCCTGCACGCTGCCCTGCAGCTCGTCCAGGGCCTGCTGCAGGCCGTTGAGGCCGATGGCGCACCAGGGGCAGGACACATCGGACACGAAGTCGATCTTCAGGGTGGCGGGGACGGTGGCAGTGGTGCTCATGGCGCAAGTCTGGGTTCAGGACGATGGCCGCATCGTAGGGGATTCACTGCCATCTTGCCTGGGTTAAGCTTTTGCCCCCATGCCCCAAACCCTCAGTGCCCCCGCCCACAGCGAACTGCTGATCAAGAAAAGCCGCTTCATCGGCTGCGTCCAGCCCATGAGCGACCGGGCTGCTGCCCAGGCCGTGGTGCAGCAATTGCGCCAGCAGCACCCGGGGGCGGCCCATGTGTGCTGGGCCTTGCTGGCGGGCGGCCAATCGGCGGCGGTGGACGATGGCGAGCCCGGCGGTACCGCCGGCCGCCCCATGCTGGACGTGCTGCGCCACCAGGACCTGGAGGGCGTGCTGGCCACCGTGGTGCGCTATTACGGCGGCGTGAAGCTCGGCGCCGGTGGCCTGGTGCGCGCCTACACGGATGCGGTGGCCCAGGCCCTGCTGCAGGCGCCCAAGGTGACGCTGCAGAAGATGCGGGCGCTGGCCTGCAGCGTGCCCTACGCGCTCGAAGGCAGCGTGCGGCGCGAGCTGGATCTGGAGCAACACCAGGCCCAGTTGGGCGAGGTGCAGCACGGCAGCGTGGTGACCCTGCACTTCAGCCTGCCCGAGGCGGCCAGCACCGCGCTGGTGGCGCGACTCAACGAGCTGGGCCAGGGCCGCCTGGCCTGGGTCGCAGACTGATGCCGACACCGGCACGCCGCCGCCCACCCACTGTGCTCAAATCCGCCGCCATGACACCCGCATTTGTTCTGACCGGGCGCGCCCTGCTGGCCATGCTGCCCCTAGCCCTGGCGGCCTGTGCCGCGCCCCAGGCCATGCCACCGCTGCCGGCCAGCGCCCCCGAGCGCTGGAGCGCCCCCCTGCCGCACGGCGGCCAGACCCAGGCCTTGGCCGACTGGTGGGGGGAATGGAACGACCCGGTGCTGCCCCGGCTGATCGAACAGGCCCAGGCCCTGAGCCCGGGCCTGGCCAGCGCCCAGGCCCGGCTGGTCGAAGCGCGCACCCAGCGCGTGGAGGCGGCGGCCAAGCTGCTGCCCTTGATCAGCGGCAACGCCAGCGTGAGCCGCGGCTACTCCACCGCCCTGGGCAGCGTGGCGACCATCGCCTCGGCCGGCCCGCAGCTGAGCTGGGAGGCGGATCTGTTCGGCATGAACCGGGCGGCGCTGGCCGCCAGCGAGGCCCGGCTGCAAGGCGCCCGGGCCCAGTGGCATGAGGCCCGTGTGAGCGTGGCGGCCGAGGTGGCCAGCCAGTACGTTCAATGGCGCCAATGCGGGGCGCAGGCGCGCTTGGCTGCCGCCGATGCGCGCTCGCGTGAAGCCAGCGCCGACTGGCTGGGGCAAGCCACCCGCGCCGGCCTGCAATCGGCCAGCACCCTCAGCCTGGCGCAGGCCAGCGCGGCCGAGGGCCGGCAACGCTGGCGCCAGCAGCAGACCCAGTGTGAGGTGCAGGTGCGGGCCCTGGTGGCGCTGACCGGCCAGACGCCCGGCTTTTTCGACAGCCTGCAAGACAACGAGCCCCCGGCCCCGCCCGACGCCCTGTTCAGCCTGGACAGCCTGCCGGCCCGGGTGCTGGAGCAGCGCCCCGACGTGGTCCAGGCCACGCGCCAACTGGCCGCCAACTGGGCCGAGGTGCAACAGGCCGACGCCGCCGGCTACCCGCAGCTGAGCCTGCAGGGCTCGGTGAGCGCGCTGCGCCTGGACGCCCGGGGCAGCACCCAGCACCTGTCCACCTGGTCGCTGGGGCCGCTGAGCCTGAGCTTTCCGATCACCGACGGCGGGCGCCTGAAGGCCGAGCGCCAGGCCGCCCAGGCCCGCTACACCGAGGCCGTGGCGCTGTACCAGGCCCGCGTGCGCCAGGCCGTGCGCGAGGTGGAGGAGGCCCTGCTGAACCTGGCCTCGGCGCAGCAAAGACAGCACGATGCCCAACAGGCCAGCGAAGGGTATGAGCGCGTGCTGCAGCACACCCAGACGCGCCAGCGCGCCGGCCTGGCCAGCCTGGCCGAGGTGGAAGAAGCGCGGCGCAGCGCCCTGGCGGCGCAGACCAGCCTGAGCACCCTGGCCCTGGAGCGCCAGCTGGCCTGGATCAACCTGTACCGCGCCGCCGGTGGCGGCTGGGACGGCAACACCGCCGCGCCCGAAGCGACATCCAACGTGACGTCCAAGGCCACGACCGCCACCACACCCGACGCCACGACCGACATCACCCAAGAAGCCGCCGCCCCCGCGGGCACGGCCCGCCCCGGCCCCGCCCTGTGAGACCCGACATGAACCGCACACGACTCGCCGCCCTGGCCCTGGCTTGCCTGCCCGGCCTGCTGGGGCTGACCGCCCCCCTGGCCCAGGGTGCCGAACCCGCCCCGGCCCGCCCGGCCCTGACCGTCAGCACCACCCGGCCCAGCCAGGCCACACTGCCCTTGCAGCTCAGCGCCAACGGCAACGTGGCCGCCTGGCAGGAGGCCCTGGTCAGCCTGGAAGCCCAGGGCCTGCGCCTGACCCAGGTGCTGGTCAACGTGGGCGACACGGTGCGCGCCGGCCAGCTGCTGGCCCGCCTGGCCGACGAGACCGTGCAAGCCGACCTGGCCCAGGCCCGGGCCGCCCTGCTGGAGGCCGAAGCCCATGCCGACGAGGCCGTGGCCAACGCCAGCCGCACGCGCCAGGTGCAGGCCGGCGGGGCGCTGAGCGAGCAGCAGATCAGCCAGGCCCTGAGCGCCGAACGGGCCGCCCAGGCCCGCGTGCTGGCGGCGCGCGCCAGTGTGCAGACCCAGGCGCTGCGGCTGCGCCAGACCCAGGTGCTGGCGCCCGACAGCGGCGTGATCTCGGCCCGCAGCGCCACCGTGGGGGCCGTGCCCGCCAGTGGCACCGAGCTGTTCCGCCTGATCCGGCAGAACCGGCTGGAGTGGCGCGCCGAAGTGACCGCCGCCGAGCTGCCGCGCCTGCGCCGGGGCACCCGGGTGCGCCTGGGCCTGCCCAGCGGGGCCCAGGTGATGGGGGAGGTACGCCAGCTGGCGCCCACCATCGACCCGCAGACGCGCAACGCCCTGGTCTATGTCGACCTGAAGCCCCACCCCGAGCTGCGCCCGGGCCTGTTCGCCCGCGGCGAGTTCGAGCTGGGCCAGAGCCCCGCCCTGACCCTGCCGCAGCAGGCGCTGGTGGTGCGCGACGGCTTCAGCTATGTGTTTGAGCTGGACGCGCAGCAGAACGTGCAGCAGCGCAAGGTGGAAACCGGGCGCCGCCAGGGCGAGCAGGTGGAAGTGCTGCGCGGCCTGGCCCCCGGGGCCACGGTGGTGCTGCAAGGCGCCGGCTTTCTGAACCAGGGCGACCGGGTGCGGGTGAGCAACCCGCCAACCTCGGGCGCCCCGGCGGCCCCCCAGCGCTGAGGAGCCCGGCATGAATGTCTCCGCCTGGTCCATCCGCAACCCGGTTCCGGCCCTGATGCTGTTCGTGCTGCTCACCTTCGGTGGGCTGGTGGCCTTCCAGGGCATGAAGGTGCAGAACTTTCCCGACATCGACCTGCCCACGGTGACGGTGACGGTGTCACTGCCCGGGGCGGCGCCCGCACAGCTGGAAAACGACGTGGCGCGCAAGATCGAGAACAGCCTGGCCACGCTGCAGGGCCTGAAGCACCTCTACACCAAGGTGCAGGACGGCGGCGTCACCCTGACGGCCGAGTTCCGCCTGGAAAAGCCGGTGCAGGAGGCGGTGGACGATGTGCGCTCGGCCGTCTCGCGCGTGCGCGCCGATCTGCCCGCCGATGTGCGCGACCCCATCGTCACCAAGATGGACCTGGCCGCCCAGCCCATCCTGGCCTACAGCGTGCGCAGCGCCGCACTGGACGACGAGGCCCTGTCCTGGTTCGTGGACAACACCGTGGCGCGGCGCCTGCTGACGGTGCGCGGCGTGGGCGCCGTGAACCGGGTCGGCGGCGCCGAACGGCAGATCCAGGTGGCGCTGGACCCCTTGAAGCTGCAGGCCCTGGGGGTGACGGCGGCCGAGGTGTCGCGCCAGCTGCGCCAGGTGCAGGTGGAAAGCGCCGGCGGGCGCACCGACCTGGGCGGCGGCGAGCAACCCGTGCGCACCCTGGCCACGGTGCAGGACGCGGCCGGCGTGGCCGCGCTGGCCCTGCCGCTGGGCGACGGGCGCCAGCTGCGCCTGAGCCAGCTGGCCCGGGTCAGCGACACCGTGGCCGAGCCCCGGGCCGCGGCCCTGCTGAACGGCCAGCCGGTGGTGGGCTTCGAGGTGGCGCGCAGCCGCGGCGCCAGCGAAGTGGAGGTGGGCGCGGCGGTGCGCCAGGCCCTGGCCGCGCTGCGTGCCGAGCGGCCCGATGTGGAGATCACCGAGGCCTTCGATTTTGTGGCCCCGGTGCAGGACGAATACGACGGCTCGATGCACCTGCTGTACGAGGGCGCGCTGCTGGCGGTGGTGGTGGTGTGGCTGTTCCTGCGCGATGCGCGCGCCACCCTGGTGTCGGCGGTGGCGCTGCCGCTGTCGGTGATCCCGGCCTTCATCGGCATGGCCTGGCTGGGCTTTTCGATCAATGTGATCACCTTGCTGGCGCTGTCGCTGGTGGTGGGCATCCTGGTGGACGACGCCATCGTCGAGGTGGAGAACATCGTGCGCCACCTGCGCATGGGCAAGAGCCCCTACCAGGCCGCCATGGAGGCGGCCGACGAGATCGGCCTGGCCGTGGTGGCCACCACCTTCACCCTGGTGGCGGTGTTTCTGCCCACCGCCTTCATGAGCGGCATCGCCGGGCGCTTCTTCAAGCAGTTCGGCTGGACCGCCGCGCTGGCGGTGCTGGCCTCGCTGCTGGTGGCGCGGGTGCTCACGCCGATGATGGCGGCCTACCTGCTGCGGCCCCAGCCCGAGGCCGAACCCGACCCGCGCTGGATGCGCCTGTACCTGCGCTGGGCCGGCTGGTGCCTGCGGCACCGCTGGGCCACGCTGGGCTTCACGCTGGCCTTTTTTGTCGGCTCGCTGCTGCTGATCCCGCTGCTGCCCACCGGCTTCATCCCGCCCGACGACAACTCGCAGACCCAGGTGTACCTGGAGTTGCCCCCCGGCAGCACGCTGGCCCAGACCCGGGCCGCGGCCGAAGAGGCCCGCCAGCGGGTGAGCGCCATCGCCGAGGTGAAGAGCGTCTACACCACGATCGGCGGCGGCAGCGCGGGTGGCGACCCCTTTGCCCCGCAGGGCGCCTCGGAGGTGCGGCGGGCCACCCTGACGCTGCAACTGGCCGAGCGCGGCCAGCGCCCGCCCAAGCCGGTGCTGGAAAACCGCCTGCGCGCGGCGCTGGAGCCGCTGGCCGGCGTGCGCAGCAAGGTGGGCCTGGGCGGCTCGGGCGAGAAGTACATCCTGGTGCTGACCGGTGACGACCCGGTGGCCCTGCAGCAGGCCGCCCTGGCGGTGGAGAAAGACCTGCGCACCATCCCCGGCCTGGGCAGCGTGGCCTCGAGCGCCAGCCTGGTTCGGCCCGAGATCGCGGTGCGGCCCGACTTTGCCCGTGCCGCCGACCTGGGCGTGACCAGCACGGCCATCGCCGACACGCTGCGCATCGCCACCGTGGGCGACTATGAGCTGGGCCTGGCCAAACTCAACCTGGCCCAGCGCCAGGTGCCGATCGTGGTGCAGTTGGAGCCCGCCGCGCGCCAGGACCTGGCGCTGCTGGGGCGGCTCAGCGTGCCCGGCACGCGCGGGCCGGTGCTGCTCGACCAGGTGGCCACGCTGAGCGCCTCGGGCGGGCCGGCGGTGATCGACCGCTACGACCGCTCGCGCAATGTGAACTTCGAGATCGAACTCTCCGGCCTGCCGCTGGGCGATGTGGCCAAGGCCGTGCAAGCCCTGCCCGCCATGCGCCAGCTGCCCCCCGGGGTGCGGGTGGTGGAGGTGGGCGACGCCGAGGTGATGGGCGAGCTGTTTGCCAGTTTCGGCCTGGCCATGCTGACCGGGGTGCTGTGCATTTACATCGTGCTGGTGCTGTTGTTCAAGCACCTGCTGCACCCGGTGACGATCCTGGCCGCACTGCCGCTGTCGCTGGGCGGGGCCTTTGTGGGCCTGCTGATGGCGCAGAAGAGTTTTTCGATGCCGTCGCTGATCGGGCTGATCATGCTGATGGGCATCGCCACCAAGAACTCGATCCTGCTGGTGGAATACGCCATCCTGGCGCGCCGCGAACACGGCATGAGCCGCCGCGAGGCCCTGTTGGATGCCTGCCACAAGCGGGCCCGGCCCATCATCATGACCACCCTGGCCATGGGCGCGGGCATGCTGCCGATCGCCCTGGGCCTGGGCGCCGCTGATGCCTCGTTCCGCTCGCCCATGGCGGTGGCCGTGATCGGCGGCCTGATCACCTCCACCCTGCTGAGCCTGCTGGTGATTCCAGCCGTCTTCACCGCCATGGACGACCTGGCCCAGGGCCGGCCCTGGCGCCGGCGCCGGAACGCCCCGCCCCCAGCGATCGGTCAAAAAGAAGCGTAAACACCCAGGCCGGCGATGCGTCACTTGTTACGAACGCATACATAATTGACGACGCCTATGAAGCTCGTCAAGCTCGACCTCGAAACCATCCCGCTGGGTCATCCACTGCCGTTCATCCTGCGCAGTGCCAGCGGCGTTCTGTTGGCCAAGAAGGGCTATGTGGTTCAGTCGAAAGACGAGCTGCAACAGATGGCCCTGCGCGGCATGAGCCTGTGCGTGGACACCGACGAGTCGGGCGAAAGCCACCGCGCCTACGTAGGCAAGCTGCACTCGTTGGTGCGCGAGGGCAAGACCTTGGGCACCATCGCATCGACCCAGTTCGTGACCGACGGCAAGGGGCCGGACACCACCGCCCCCACCATCACCGACCCGACGGCGCGCCCGAACTGGCACGACATCCAGACCCGAGCCAGCAATGTGCTGCGCCAGCCCGAGAGCACCAGCTTCATGACGCGGCTGTTCCAGCTGCACGCCGACCTGACCTTGCTGACGCAGCGCCAGACCGACGCCACGCTGTTTGCGCTGATGCACTTGTCGGCCGGCGAAACCCGGCTCTACAGCGCCACCCACGCCATGCTGGTGTCGGTGGTGTGCATGCTGGCAGCCCGCACGGTCTTGCTGTGGCCGGAAGATCGGGTGAACAGCCTGGGGCTGGCGGCGCTGACCATGAACATCAGCATGACCGAGTTGCAGGACCAATTGGCCCAGCAAAGCCTGCCTTTGAGCTCAGCCCAGGTCGAGGCCATTGACGGACACTCGCAGAAGTCGGTCGACATCCTGAAAAAACTGGGCATCCAGGACCCGGACTGGCTGGACGCCGTGCGCCACCACCACGACCGCAGCCCCGGCCCGCTGACGGGCCGCCCCCCGGCCCAGCAGATGGCTCGGCTGATCCAGCGCGCCGACATCTTCGGCGCCCGCATGGCCCCGCGCGCCACGCGCTTTCCGCTGCCCAGCACGGCCGCCATGCAGGGCAGCTACTTTGACGAAGACAAGAAAGTGGACGAGGCCGGTGCCGCCCTGGTCAAGGCGGTGGGCATGTACGCCCCGGGCTCTTACGTGAAGCTGGCCTCCGGCGAAGTGGCCGTGGTGACACGTCGCGGTACCACCCCCAGCACACCACGCGTGAGCGTGGTGATCAGTCGGCAGGGCATGGCCATGGCCGAGCCCCCACCGCGTGACACGGCCCGGCCCGACTTCAAGATCACCGCCGGGCTGCCCGCGCGCGAGGTGAAGGTCAAGCTGCCGCTGGAACGCCTGCTGACCCTGATCTGAAAGCTGAAAAACAAAACGGCCCCGAGGGGCCGTTTGTCGCAGGGGCCTGGGCTCAGGCCGGCTGGGCACCGCCCGCCGGGCTGACCAGGGTGGCCGAGACTTCCTTGCGGTAGCGGTTGAGCTCTTGCACGGTCTTGAAGCTGCGGTCCAGCAGCAGGCTCATGTTGTGCAGGATGCGGTCGACCACCTTGGTTTCCCACACGGCATCGAAGTTGATCTGGCTGTCGAGCCAGGTTTCCAGCCACTCGGGGTTGGGCAGGCGGCTCTGGATGGTGTCACGCGGGAACAGCTGCTTGTTGACGTGCAGGTTGGTGGGGTGCAGCGCCTGGGCGGTGCGGCGGGCGCTGGCCATCAGCACACCCACCTTGGCGAAGGCGGCCTTGGCTTCGTTGCCGAAGTTGTTGATGGCGCGCTTCATGTAGCGCAGGTAGGCGCCGCCGTGGCGGGCTTCGTCCTGGCTGAGGGTGGTGTAGATCTGCTTGATCACCGGCTCGGTGTGCCATTCGGCGGCACGGCGGTACCAGTGGTTGAGGCGGATCTCGCCGCAGAAGTGCAGCATCAGGGTTTCCAGGGCCGGCGCGGGGTCGAATTCAAAACGGATCTCGTGCAGTTCCTGCTCGGTGGGCACCAGGTCGGGACGGAAGCGGCGCAGGTACTCCATCAGCACCAGCGAGTGCTTTTGCTCTTCAAAGAACCAGATCGACATGAAGGCAGAGAAGTCGCTGTCACCCCGGTTGTCACGCAGGAACATCTCGGTGGCCGGCAGCGCGGCCCACTCGGTGATGGCGTTCATCTTGATGGTCTGGGCCTGCTCGTCCGACAGCTGCGAAGCGTCGAATTGGTCCCAGGGGATGTCCTTGTCCATGTCCCAGCGGACGGATTCGAGTTGTTTGAAAAGTTCGGGGTAAAGCATGCTGTCTTTCGTGAATCGCCTCGATTTTAAGGGCGAGGCCTCAAAAACCTTTACAAATCATCGAGGTGATCAAGGACATGATTTGCCTTTTCGGTTATGGCAAGGCGCTCGGCAGGCTGCAGGCGGCCCAGGCTGCGCGCCATCAGGGCCATGCGCGGATGGGCCTTGAATGTCTCCTCGTGGCGCAGCAGAAACCGCCAATAGAGCACGGTGACCGGACAGGCGGTATCGCCCGTGCGCTGAGCAGGGTCGTACGGGCAGGCGCCGCAGTAGTTGCTCATGCGCTGGATGTACTGCCCGCTGGCGATGTAGGGCTTGCTGGTGAAGCGCCCGCCGCAGGCGCCCAGGGCCATGCCCAGGGTGTTGGGCAGCTCCACCCACTCCACCGCGTCGACGTACATGGCCAGGTACCAGTCGCTGACCTGACGCGGCTCGATCTCGGCCAGCAAGGCGAACTGGCCGGTGACCATCAGGCGCTGGATGTGGTGCGCATAGCCGTGGGCCAGGGTCTGCTGCACCACCTCGCGCATGCAGGCCATGCGGGTCTCGCCGCTCCAGTACCAGGCCGGTAGGCCGCGCTGGTGGCCCCAGTGGTTGGATTCGGCCAGTTGCGGCATGTCGAGCCAGTACACGCCGCGGATGAATTCGCGCCAGCCCAGCACCTGGCGCACAAAGCCTTCGACGCTGGCCAGTGGCAGGTGGTGCTCGCGCCAGGCGGCCTCGGCGGCGGCCAGCACCTCACGCGGGTCCAGCAGATGCAGGTTGAGCGCCACCGACAGCAACGAGTGCCAACCCCAGGGCGTGGCCGTCCACAGGGCGTCCTGGTGCGGGCCGAAATGGGCCAGCCGCACTGAGATAAAGCGCTCCAGTGCCTCCAGCGCCTGCTCGCGCGTCACCGGCCAGCCAAAATGCGCCAATGAGCCTGGATGGTCGGGAAAATGCTTTTCGACCAGCGCGATCACCTGCAAGGTGATGCGGTCGGGCTCGAAGAACTCGGGCTCGGGGATGGCGCCCGGGCCACTGGCCGGGTAACCCCGGCGGTTCTCGACATCGAAGTTCCACTGCCCGCCCACCGGATCGCGCCCGTTCATGAGCACCTGGTGGCGCCGGCGCATGTCGCGGTAGAAGAACTCCTGGCGCAGCTCTTTCTTGCCCAGCGCCCAGCGCGCGAACTCGGCGCGCGAGCACATGAAATGCGGGTCGGGCAGCACCTCCAGCGCCACGCCGGCCGCATGGGCGACCCGGCGCACGTCTTCCAGGGTGCGCCACTCGCCGGGCTCGCACAGGCGCAGCAGTTCAGGCTTCAAGGCCTGTAAAACGTGCAGGGCGCGCCCATCGAGATCGGGGGTGTCGGGCTGCTCGTCCAGGCGCACATAGGTGTAGGCCCAGCCGCGGCGGTGCACCTCGTTGCAGAAGTGGCGCATGGCCGACAGGAACAGCGCGATGCGCGCCTTGTGGCTCCAGACCACCGAAGCCTCGCCCGGCGCCTCGACCATCAACACATGGTCGCAAGCCGGGTCGAAGTCGCGCAGTGCCGGGTGGCCGAACCAGAGCTGATCGCCCAACACCCAGACCACCCGGCGCGGGTGGGTCCAGGCGGGGCCGGAGCAGTCATGGGTCATGGTGATGGTGAACAAAAACAGGGGCCAGGAACCTGCCTGACAGGGGATGGCAAAAACCCGACTGGCAAAATGGTGTAATCAATACTGTTTAGTATCGGTCAAATACACTTCAGTACAAATCCAAAACCCCTCGGATTCGGTCAAGGACCATTGTGTCCTGAGCAACGCCGATTCCGATCCAGGAGGCCCTATGAAAAAACTGCTTTCCAGGCTGCTGCCGGGGCTTGCCATCGGCTTGGCCTCGGGGTTGATGACACCGGTGGCCCAGGCGGCCACCACGGCCAATGCCGGTGCAACCCCCACCTGCCCGGCCACCTTGCAGCACACCTTTGCCCGCCTGCAGGACGAAAAGCCCCAGTCGCTGTGCCAGTACGCCGGCAAGGTGGTGCTGGTGGTGAACACCGCCAGCTACTGCGGCTTCACCGGGCAGTACAAGGGCCTGGAGGCGCTGTACGCACGCTACAAAGACCAGGGGCTGGTGGTGCTGGGCTTCCCGTCGAACGACTTTTCCCAGGAGACCGGCGACAACAAGCAGATTGCCGACTTCTGCGAAAACACCTTCGGGGTGAAGTTCCCCATGTTTGCCAAAAGCAGCGTGACCGGGGCCGAGGCCTCGCCCTTCTTCAAGCAACTGGCAGAACTGTCGGGCCAGAAGCCGCGTTGGAACTTCTACAAATACCTGCTGGCGCGCGACGGCCGCGTGGTGGCCAGCTACTCCAGCATGAGCGGCCCCGATGACAAGGCCTTGATCAAGGCCTTGCAGCACGAGTTGCAGGCCCGCTGAGACCTGGAGAAAAACATGTCTTGTCTTTACGGGAATTTACGTTTGCAGCCCTGGAACTTTTGTGAAATGGCCCCACTCTATCGGGCACTGAGAACTCCTGGTTCACAGTTTCTTTTGTTGTTGCGAAGCCTTCCGGCACTGTATAGGCCGGTCGAAATCCTGGAACGCTTCTCCTCCTCCCTCCCTCCCTCCTTCGTTCCGGGGCGCTTCGCAACACTTTTCTTTCCGTCTCCCGCCGGGGCCTGCCCCCCATGCATCGGAGGCCGCCCATGAAGGTCGCCGTGATCGGTTCCGGCATCTCCGGACTGGCCGCCGCCCATGCCTTGCGCGGCCAGGCTGCCGTCACCCTGTTCGAGGCCGGCAGTTACTTTGGCGGGCACACCCACACGGTCGACATCACCCTGCCCACGGCGCGCGGACCGGTCACCCATGGGGTGGACACCGGCTTTCTGGTCTTCAATGAACGCACCTACCCCCAACTGATCCGGCTGCTGGCCGAGTTGGGTGTGGCCACCTCGCCTTCCGACATGTCGTTCTCGGTGCAGGCCCCCGGGGCGCTGGGCCGCCACAGCCTGGAGTGGAGCGGCTCCAGCCTGGCCACGGTGTTCGCCCAGCGCAGCAACCTGCTGCGCCCGCGTTTTCTGGGCATGCTGGCCGATCTGCTGCGCTTCAACGCGTTGTGCACGCGCATCGCCCAGGCCAACGAAGAAAGCGCGCTGATGCAGCCGCTGGCCGATTTTCTGCGCCAGCACCGCTTCGGCGACGCCTTCCGCGACTGGTACTTTCTGCCCATGCTGGGCTGCATCTGGAGTTGCCCGACCGACCAGATGCTGAAGTTCCCGGTGGCGACCATGATCCGGTTCTGCCACAACCACGGCCTGATCCAGGTCAGCCAGCGGCCGCAGTGGCACACCGTGACCGGCGGTGCCCGAAACTATGTGGAAAAGATCCTGGCCGGCCTGGACGACAAGCGCTTGAACACCCCCGTGCGCCGCATCGAGCGCGACGGCGCCGGCGTGCGCGTGATCAGCGACCCCGGGGCCGAACGCTTCGACCGGCTGGTGCTGGCCACCCACCCCGGCCAGGCCCTGGGCCTGCTGGGCGACGCCAGCACCCTGGAGCGCGAGGTGCTGGGCGCCATCCGCTACCAGGCCAACCGGGCCGTGCTGCACACCGACGCCAGCGTGCTGCCCCAGCGGCGCCAGGCCTGGGCCGCCTGGAACTACGAACGCGCGGCAGACAACGCCCTGGAGTCCACCCGCGTCTGCCTGCACTACCTGATCAACCGGCTGCAGCCGCTGCCCTTCGAACAGCCGGTGCTGGTCTCGCTCAACCCGGTGAAAGAAATCGACCCGGCCCAGGTGCTGGGCGAGTACGACTACGAGCACCCGGTGTTCGACCTGGCGGCCATCGCAGCCCAGCAGCAGGTGCCCAGCCTGCAGGGCCGCCAGCACACCTGGTTCTGTGGCGCCTGGACGGGCTATGGCTTCCATGAGGACGGGCTGAAATCCGGCCTGCAGGCCGCGGCCATGCTGCAGCCCACCCTGGCCAGCCCGCAGGCCCGAGCCGCCTGAGGCCCCACCGCATGCCCCAACCCATGCCACCGCCCGGCCCCACCGCCCGATCGAACCAGCCCCTGCTGGGCTTCGGCCAGGTGCGCCACACCCGGCTGCGGCCGCGGCGCCATGCCTTTGCCTACCCCACCTTCTTCGTGCTGCTGCCGATGCGCGAGCTGGCCGCCTGCCAGGGCCCGCTGGCCATCAACCGGCGCGGCGCCCTGAGCTTTCACGACGTGGACCACGGCGATGGTCGCCCGGCCAGCCAGGGCGGTGCCCTGGCGTGGCTGGAGCAGGTGCTGCAGGCCGAGGGCATCCTCGACGCCACCGGCCCCGTCTGGCTGCATTGCTACCCGCGCGTGCTGGGCTACACCTTCAAGCCCGTCAGCTTCTGGTACTGCCACCGGGCCGATGGCACGCTGCGCGCCATCGTGGTCGAGGTGAACAACACCTTCGGCGAGCGCCACTGCTACTTGCTGGACGAGCCCGACGCAGGGCCCTTCTGGGGCGCCGAGCTGAAGGCGCGCAAGGTGTTCCATGTGTCGCCGTTCTGCGCAGTGCAGGGCGGCTACCGCTTTCGCTTCATGCGCACGCAACGAGACGGCCTGGACCGCACGGTGGTGCGCATCGACCACGACGATGCCCAGGGCCCGCTGCTGCAGACCAGCGTCAGCGGCACGCTGGAGCCGATCACGCCCGCCAGCGTGCGCCGCGCGCTGTGGGGCCACCCGCTGATGACGCTGGCGCTGATGGCCCGCATCCACCTGCAGGCGCTCAGGCTGTGGCTCAAGCGCGTGCCCTTTCACCGCAAACCCGAAGCGCCTGCCGCCTTCGTCAGCCGTTGACCTGCCCCACCCCGACCGCCATGAACAGCAGCACCGCCCCCACCTCGTTCACCCTGCCGCAGGGCACCCCCGCGGCCGCCCGCACCGCGCTCAGGCTGCTGCAGCGCCTGCAGCACGGCTCACTGACCGTGCAACTGCCCGACGGGGCCTTGCACCATTTCGGCGACGGCCACGGCCCCTCCGCGGCCATGACGCTGCGCAACTGGCAGGTGTGCCGGGCCGCCCTGAAATCGGGCGACATCGGCTTTGCCGAGAGCTACATCGCCGGCGACTGGACCACGCCCAACCTGACCGAGCTGCTCAAGGTGTTCCTGGCCAACCGCCAGCACGTGGACGATGTGATCTACGGCAGCTGGGCCGGCCGCCTGCTGTACCGCATCAAGCACCTGCTCAACCGCAACACGCGGCACAACAGCCAGAAGAACATCCACGCCCATTACGACCTGGGCAATGCCTTCTACGAGCTGTGGCTGGACGACACGATGAACTACTCATCCGCCTGGTTCGAGGCTGGGCCGGAGCAGGACATGCGCAGCGCCCAGCACGCCAAGGTGCGCCGTGCCCTGCGCATGGCCCGGGTGCAACCGGGCGACCGGGTGCTGGAGATCGGCTGCGGCTGGGGCGCCCTGGCCGAGATGAGCACCACCGAGTTCCAGGCCCGGCTGACCGGCGTGACCCTGTCCACCGAGCAGCTGGACTTTGCCCGCCGGCGCATGCAGGCCCTGGGCGTGCAAGACCGGGCCGACCTGCGCCTGCAGGACTACCGCGACATCGACGACGGCCCCTACGACGCGGTGTGCTCGATCGAGATGGTGGAGGCGGTGGGCCGCGAATACTGGCCCACCTACTTTTCGGCCATAGAGCGCCTGCTCAAGCCCGGTGGGCGGGCCTGCATCCAGAGCATCGTGATCGACGACGCGCTGTTCGAGCGCTACATCGGCTCGACCGACTTCATCCAGCAGTACATCTTTCCGGGCGGCTGCCTGCCCTGCCCGCGCGAGTTCCGCCAGGCCGCCGAGGCCGCCGGGCTGCAGGTGGAAGACAGCTTTGCCTTCGGCCAGGACTACGCCGAAACCCTGAGACGCTGGCGCGAGCGCTTTCTGGCCCAGCGCAGCCAGATCCAGCAACTGGGCTTTGACGAGCGCTTCATGCACATCTGGGAGTTCTACCTGGCCTACTGCGAGGCCGGCTTCTCGATGGGCAGCATCGACCTGGTGCAGTACACCCTGGTGAAACCGGCATGAAACGCCGCCAACACCTGGCCTGGTGGGCCGCGCTGGCGGCCGGTGCCGGCCATGCCGCACCGGCCCAAGCAGCCACAGCAACTACAGCAGCCACGCCCCTGCCCGGCACGGTGCCGGCGGGCGAAGCCACCATGCGCTTTCTGGGCTGGTCGGTCTACCAGGCCCGTCTGTGGGTGAGCCCCGGCTTTCGCGCCGAGCAATACGCCAGCCTGCCGCTGGCCCTTGAGCTGCTGTACCTGCGCGACTTCAGCGCCGAAGCCATTGCCAAGCGCTCGCTCAGCGAGATGCGCCGCATCGAGCCCATCAGCGACGAGCAAGGCGCCCGCTGGCAAGCCCAGTTGCAGGCCCTGCTGCCCGACGTGAAGAACGGCGACCGCCTGCTGGGCCTGCACCAGCCCGACACCGGCGCCCGCTTTGTGCACAACGACCGCCCCCTGGGCGCGCTGGAGGACGCCCGCTTTTCGCGCCTGTTCTTCGGCATCTGGCTGTCCGCCGCCACCTCGGAGCCCTCGCTGCGTCAGGCCCTGCTGGCCCCCGTGACCGGCGCCCGTTGAGGGGAGGCGCCTGATGGCCGAACCCATGCCCACCCACCCAGCCCCGGCCTCCGCCATGGCGGCCCCACAGCCCGACCTGAGCCTGCCGCAAGGCCTGGCCTATGGCCTGATGGGCCTGCCGCTGGCCTTTGTGGCCCTGCCCCTGTACGTGGTGCTACCGCACCATTACGCGAGCACGCTGGGGGCGCCCCTGGCGGCCCTGGGGGGCGTGCTGCTGGGCGCCCGCCTGCTCGATGCGCTGGTCGACCCCGGCCTGGGCCGGCTCGCCGATCGCCTGCTGCAACACTCGCCCCGGGCCGTGTGGCGCGCCAGCGCCGTGGCCGGCGCCTTGCTGGCACTGGCGCTGTGGGCCGTGTTCATGCCTCTGGTGCACAGCCCCGCAGCCTTGCTGGCCTGGGCCGCCGTGGGCCTGGCCCTGGCCTACCCGGCCTACAGCCTGCTGAGCATCACCCACCAGGCCTGGGGGGCCCGGCTGGGCGGCAATGAGGCCCAGCGCGGCCGGGTGGTGGCCTGGCGCGAAGGCGCCGGGCTGCTGGGGGTGGTGCTGGCCTCGGTGCTGCCCACGCTGCTGGGGGTGCCGGCCATGCTCGGCGCCTTCAGCGGGCTGCTGGTGCTGGGCTGGCTGGCCTGGCACCGGGCTCCGGTGCCCGCCCCCCTCCCTCAGGGCACAGCCGCCGACCACGCGGGCTTGTGGCAGCCCTGGCGGCAGGCCGCGTTCCGCCGCCTGATGGGCGTGTTTGTGCTCAACGGCATTGCCAGTGCCGTGCCGGCCACCTTGCTGCTGTTCTTTGTGCAAGACCGGCTGCAGGCCGCGCCCGGGCAGGAGCCGGTGTTGCTGGGCCTGTATTTTCTGAGCGCCGCCGCGGCCATGCCGCTGTGGCTGCGTGCCGTGGCGCGCTGGGGCCTGGCGCCCTGCTGGCTGGCCGGCATGCTGCTGGCGGTGGCGGTGTTTGCCTGGGCCGGCACGCTGGGGGCCGGGCAGGTGGTCGCCTTCCGCTGGATCTGCGCCTTGTCCGGCCTGACCCTGGGGGCCGATCTGGTGGTGCCTGGCGCCTTGCTGGCCGGCGTGCTGGCCCAGCCCGGAGCGGCCTCGGCCGGTGCCAGCTTCGGCTGGTGGAACTTTGCCAACAAACTGAACCTGGCCCTGGCTGCGGGCCTGGCATTGCCCCTGCTGGCCGCGCTGGGCTACACGCCCGGCAGCACCGACGCCGCCGGCCTGCAGGCCCTGAGCCTGGGCTATGCGGCACTGCCTTGCGCGCTCAAGCTGGCCGCGGCGCTGGCGCTGTACGGGCTGATCCTGCGGCCCGCCGCCCAAGGCCGAGCGCGGCCCGGGGCCCTTCTCCAACCCTCACCCATCGACACACCATGAACCGACAACACTTTCTGCGTTACGCCCTGGGCGCCGCCACCTTGGCGCTGGCAGGCTGTGCCGGCCCCCAGGTGAGCGACTATGCGGCCGAGAAACCCGCCCTGGACCTGCGCCAGTTCTTCAATGGCCGGGTCGACGCCCAGGGCCTGTTCCAGGACCGCGGCGGCCACATCGTGAAGCGCTTCACCGTGGTGATGGATTGCCGCTGGGAGGGCGACGAAGGTGTGCTGGACGAACACTTCAGCTATTCGGACGGCAGCACCCAGCGCCGTGTCTGGCACCTGACCCGCCTGGCCGATGGCCGCTACCGGGGCCGGGCCGACGATGTGGTGGGCGAAGCCCAGGGCCAGGTGGCCGGCAACGCCCTGCGCTGGAACTACACCCTGGCGCTGCCGGTGGACGGCAGCACCTACCACGTGCAGTTTGACGACTGGATGATCCTGATGACCCCGCAGACCATGCTGAACCGGGCCACCATGAGCAAGTTCGGCGTGCGCCTGGGCGAGGTGCTGCTGTCGTTCCAGAAGGCGCAGCCATGAGCCGCAACCCGCGCATCACCGAATGGCAGGGGCGGCGCGTGTGGCTGGTGGGGGCCTCCAGCGGCATCGGGCTGGCCACGGCCAGCGCGCTGCACCAGCGGGGCGCCCAGGTCATCGTGTCGGCGCGCAATGCAGAGGCCTTGCAGGCCTTTGCGCGGCAGCACCCCGGCAGCCAGGGCCTGGCGCTGGACGTGACGCAGCGCGATCAGGTGCAGGCCGTGGCCGCCCAGGTGCTGGGCGAGGGGCCACTGGACCTGATGCTGTACTGCGCCGGCTACTACGAGCCCATGCGGGCCACGCAGATGCGGCTCGACAGCCTGCTGCAGCACCTGCAGATCAACTACGTGGGGGCCCTGCACGTGCTGGATGCCGTGCTGCCCGGCATGATCGAGGCGGCCCGCGCCGGGCGGCCTGGCCACTTGAGCCTGGTCAGCAGCGTGGCGGGCTACCGAGGGCTGCCCAACAGCCTGGCCTATGGCCCGACCAAGGCCGCCTTGATCCACCTGGCCGAAACCCTGTACCTGGACCTGCAGGACCTGGGCCTGGGCGTGAGCGTGGTCAACCCGGGCTTTGTGGCCACCCCGCTGACGGCGCAGAACGACTTTGCCATGCCGGCCTTGATCAGCCCCGAGCAGGCGGCCCAGGCCATGCTGCAGGGCTGGCACCAGGGCGATTTCGACATCCACTTTCCGAAGCGGTTCACGCGGGTGATGAAGCTGCTGCAGTGCCTGCCGTATCCTGTGTACTTTCCGCTGGTGCGCCGCTTCACCGGACTCTGACCATGACCGACAACTTGCCCCCCGACCCCAGCGGAATCGATGCTGCCGTGCAGCGCACGGTGCAGTTCTTCGAGCACCTGCGCCCGAGCGATCTGGCCGACCTGGGCCAGCACTACGCCGCCCAAGCGGTGTTCAAGGACCCGTTCAACGAGGTGCGCGGCCTGGCGGCCATCGAGGGCGTGTTCCAGCACATGTTCGTGTCGCTGCACGAGCCGCACTTCATCGTCACGCAGCGCGTGGTGCAGGGCCCCCACTGCTTTCTGACCTGGGACTTCGTGTTCCGATTCCAGCGCTTCTCGCCCAGCCAGTGGCAGACCGTGCGTGGCGCCAGCCATCTGGTGTACGACGAGCAGGGGCTGATCACCCTGCACCGCGACTACTGGGACGCGGCCGAAGAGCTGTACGAGAAACTGCCCGTGGTGGGCGGCGTGATGCGCTGGCTGAAGGAGCGGGCCCGGCACTGAGGCCCACCCCAGTGCGCTGGGGCGCAGCGCCCAGAAAAAAACCGGCCAAGGCCGGTTTTTGCGTTGCAGGCGAGGCCCACCGGCCCGAGGGCTCAGGCCGGGCGAGTGTCGGCGAAGCTGGGGCGTTGCATCAGCTTGTCCATCAGGCGGGCCAGGTTGGGGTGCTCGGTGCGCCAGGGCACCTCGGGGAAGCGGAACTCGAGCCAGCCCAGGGCGCAGCCCACCGCGATGTCGGACAGGCTGAGGTGGATGCCGCTGCAGAACGGCTTGTCGCCCAGGCCCTGGCTCATGGCCTTGAGGCTTTCGGTGATCTTGCCCATCTGGCGGTCGATCCAGGCCTGGCACTGCTGCTCGGGCGGGCGGTGCGCCCACACGGTTTCCATGCGCGCCAGCAGGCCGGCGTCCATGAGGCCGTCGGCCAGGGCCTCCCAGGTCTTGACCTCGGCGCGCTCGCGGCCCTGGGCCGGGATGAGCTTGCCCACGGGCGACAGGGTGTCGAGGTACTCGACGATGACGCGCGAATCGAAGACGGCCTCGCCGCCCTCCATGACCAGACACGGCACCTTGCCCAGCGGGTTGGAGGTGCTGATCGTCGTGTCATCGGCCCAGACGTTCTCAATGACGAACTGGTAGTCGAGCTTTTTTTCGGCCATCACGATGCGCACTTTTCGCACATACGGGCTGGTGGTAGAACCGATCAATTTCATGTGTCTATGTCTCAGGGAATGGGACCAGGGATCCGTGCAGCGCATTCTATCGAGTCGCCCCTGCCCTGGCCCGGCAACCTACAATTCGGGTATGAGCTTCTCACCCATCTCCGCCCTTTCGCCGCTGGACGGTCGTTACGCCAGCAAACTCAGCCCCCTGCGCCCGCTCATGAGCGAGCTGGGATACATGCACCGCCGTGTGCAGGTGGAGGTGGCGTGGTTCATCGCGCTGTCCGACGCCGGCTTTGACGAATTCAAGCCCCTCACCCCAGGCGCCCGCACCTACCTGCTGGGCCTGGTGAAGAACTTCTCCGAGGCCGATGGCCTGGCCATCAAGGAGATCGAAAAGACCACCAACCACGACGTGAAGGCCGTGGAATACTGGATCAAGTCGAAGTTCGAGGCCCGCCCCGAACTGCAGGCCGCCAGCGAGTTCGTGCACTTTGCCTGCACCAGCGAAGACATCAACAACACCAGCCACGCGCTGCAGATCAAGGCCGCGCGCGACGTGGTGATCCTGCCGGCCCTGGACGGCATCATCACCAAGCTGCGCGACATGGCCCACGCCTACGCCAACGTGCCGCTGCTGAGCCGTACCCACGGCCAGACCGCCAGCCCCACCACCGTGGGCAAGGAAGTGGCCAACGTGCTGGTTCGCCTGGCCGCCGCCCGCGAGAAGATCGCCGCGGTGAAGCTGATGGGCAAGATGAATGGCGCCGTGGGCAACTACAACGCCCACCTCTCGGCCTGGCCCGACTTCGACTGGGAAGCCTTCAGCAAGAAGGTGATCGAGTCGCCCGAGCCGCTGGGCCTGGGCCTGACCTTCCAGCCCTACAGCATCCAGATCGAGCCGCACGATTACATGGCCGAGTTCTTCGACGCCGTGGCCCGCGCCAACACCATCCTGGTCGACTGGTCGCGCGATGTGTGGGGCTATGTGAGCCTGGGCTACTTCAAGCAGCGCCTGAAGGCCGGCGAGATCGGCTCGTCGACCATGCCGCACAAGGTCAACCCGATCGACTTCGAGAACGCCGAAGGCAACCTGGGCCTGGCCAATGCCGTGCTGCGCCACTTGAGCGAAAAGCTGCCGGTGAGCCGCTGGCAGCGTGACCTGACCGACAGCACCGTGCTGCGCAACATCGGTGTGGCCCTGGGCTATGCCGCGCTGGCCTACAACTCGCTGATGGTGGGCCTGAACAAGCTCGAACTCAACGAAGAAGCCCTGGCCGCCGACCTGGACGCCTCGTGGGAAGTGCTGGCCGAGCCCATTCAGACCGTGATGCGCCGCTTTGGTGTGCAAGGCGCCTACGAGAAGCTCAAGGAAGTGACCCGTGGCAAGACGGTGACGGCCGAGGCCCTGCATGGCCTGATCCGCTCGCTGGAGATCCCGCAGGCCGAAAAAGACCGCCTGCTGGCCATGACGCCGGGCAGTTACGTGGGCAAGGCCGCCGAACTGGCACGCCGGGCCTGAAGCCCACAGGCTCTCTGCCTTTCCCCGCGCCCGGCTCAGGGCAGAGAGGCCTGGTAAGCCTGGGCGCGCTGCAGTGCCTGCGCCGCGTTGTCGACAGCCTGGCGCTCGCGCAGGCGGCGCTGGGCATAGCGCTCACTGAGCCGCGAGCCCGTGCGCACCCGGTTGGATTCATCCTCACGCGGGGCCTCACCGGCCAGGTAGAGGGCCTGGGCCTGTTCCAGATGCTGGCGGGCCAGTTCCACGGCCCGGGCCGCCTCGCTGCGGCGCTGCAGTTTCTGGTTGAGCTGCTGGTTGTAGCGGTCGATCTCGACTTGCTCATGCTGGCGTTTGGCCTGAGCCTGGGCTGCCATCTCGGGCGTCACCTTCTCGACCTTCACGGGCTGCGCCCGGCCTGAGGCGATGTCGTCTTCGCTGACCCGATCAGTGAACACGGTGTGGCCCTGGGCATCCTTGAGACGCCACACCTGGGCCGATTCGGCCCTGGCCACCGTGAAGCCGCAACCGAGCAAGCCACAAGCCAGCCACAGCACAGAGCACCGGGCCAAAACCGCGGCTGTGGTGAAATGCAAGGTTGGACCCATGGCAGTCAAAGCTCCATTCGGATGGACAGACCCACCAGCAGGATGTGCATCCAGCTGCCAGCATAGCCGCATCCGGCCCTCGCAGCGCACGCCCCGGCATGGGTTTTCCGCCCTTTCCCTTTCAGAACAAGAACGCCTCATGGCTCTCAAATCCACCATCTTCAAAGCCGCGTTGTCGATTGCCGACATCGACCACAACTACTACGCGGACCACGCCCTGACCCTGGCGCGCCACCCCAGCGAGACCGACGAGCGCATGATGATCCGCCTGGCCGCCCTGGCCCTGCAGGCGCACCAGTTGCAGGACGTGTGCAACGGCGACGGCACCCTGGCCTTTGGCGCCGGCCTGTCAGACCCGGACGACCCCGATGTGTCGCTGACCGACTTCACCGGGCACAAGCGGGTGTGGGTGGAAGTGGGCCAGCCCGAGGAAAAGCCCATGCTCAAGGCCTGCCAGAAGTCGGACCAGGTGCTGGTGTACTGCTTTCACCACGCCGCCGAGGTGTGGTGGAAGACCATGGAGAACAAGGTCAGCCGCATGGACAAGCTGCAGGTGTGGCGCGTGCCCACCGAGGCCTCGCAGGCCCTGGCCAAGCTGGCGCAGCGCAGCATGCAGCTGCAGGCGACGGTGCAAGAGGGGGCGCTGATGATGAGCGACTCGAAAGACACCGTCGAAATCGAGTGCCTGCGCTGGAAATGAACTGTTGGCCCCCACGGTCGCGCACTTCGTGTCGCTCCCTGCCCCCCAAAGGGGGCCGCAGGCCGCCTTGGGGCGGCCCGGCGCCGGCCTGGACTGTTAGCCCCCACGCTCCCTCACTCCGTGTGGTCGCTGCCCCCCAAAGGGGGCCGCAGGCCGCCTTGGGGCGGCCCGGCGCCGGCCTGACCTCTTCGTTCTAGAGCACGCCTGATCAAGCAATCGCCCTGTTCACCATCAGGCGCGTGAGGTCGGGTCAGGTTGCTGTTTGGCGGCGGCGTTGCCGGTGAACCTCCTGGGCGGCGGTCTGCATGGCCTGGGCTGCGGCGGCGGGGCCTTCGGCGGCGCGCTCCAGGTAGCGGTTGAAGCGCCAGGCGTGGCCCTCCTGGGTGATGCGGCGCCAGGTGTGGCGTTTTTCGGTGGCGCTCATGCCGGGCCAGTGCTGCACCTCGTCAAAGGTGCGGCCGCAGCCCTTGCAATGGCTGTCGCCCTGACTCGTGGAGCAGATCGCGATGCAGGGGGTGTCGGGCGTGGTGTCGTACCAGGCCTGCCAGGCCTGCCAGGCGGCCTCGGGCAGGCTGAACTCGTCGGCCTCGTCTTCATGGAAATACACCATCAAGGCATACACCTCGGCCAGCGCGCGCAACTCAGGGGCCAGCACCACGCCATCGGGCGAAGGTTTTTTGGCCCGCCAGTGGTTGATGGCGGCTTCGATGTCGGTGATGTGGATTCCGGCCATGGCAATTTCAAAACAGGGGGCGCGATCATAATCCGCCGCCGCAGGCAGCCTGGGCTGAAAGGGCCGCCACCGAGGCGCACAAAGGGTCATTGACTGCCCCCCCAAAAACCTACGACTTGCAAGGCCTCTGCGACCAGTGGTTAAATCGCGGCACGAAGGGGAGTAGCTCCCTCGGTGTGAGTTGGCCTGTACCCCCGTGCAGCGGCCACACCAGATCAACAAGTCGTCAATACGAAGCCTAGGCTTCCGGCTTGTTGGGCATTTTCTGCATGACTCCATGCCGAGCAAGACCTTCGATTCGAACCTGGGACAGGTTTGGTCGAAGCGTGTCTGCCACTGCATCCGCCCGGGTGCGCGCCCAGCCCCACCATGACCGCCACCTGCCCCAGGGTTTGTTCTTGCACATCCTGGAGTGTTTTTCATGGAATTTCTTTCCGCACCGTGGTGGTCAGCCCTGCTGGCCATCGTTCTGATCGATCTGGTTCTGGCCGGCGACAACGCCATCGTGATCGCCCTGGCCGCGCGCCAGCTGCCGGCCCATCTGCAGAAAAAAGCCATCCTGTGGGGCACGGTGGGCGCCATCGGCGTGCGCTCGCTGATGACCGTGGGCGTGGTCTGGCTGCTGAAGGTGCCGGGCCTGATGCTGATCGGCGGGCTGGGCCTGCTGTGGATCGCCTACAAGCTGCTGGCTGACGACGGCGACGGCCATGCCGACGGCCCGGCCGCCAGCACGTTCTGGGGCGCCATGAAGACGATTGTGGTGGCCGACGCGCTGATGGGCATCGACAACGTGCTGGGCGTGGCCGGGGCCGCACACGGTGCCTTTGACCTGGTGATCCTGGGCCTGCTGATCAGCGTGCCCATCGTGGTGTTTGGCAGCTCGGTGGTGCTGAAGCTGGTGGAACGCTTCCCGCTGATCATCCATGCCGGCGCGGCCGTGCTGGCCTTCACCGCCGCTCGCATGATCGTGGGCGAGCCGCTGCTGGACGCCGTGTTCGACCCGCCTGAGCTGATGAACACGCTGGCGCGCTGGAGCACCTACGGGGTGGCCATTGTCGGCGTGCTGGGCGCGGGCTGGTTGCACCAGCGCCGCCAGGCCGCCCGCAAATCCGGCGGCCAGTTCGGCCACACCACAGCGCAAATCAGCTCTGACACCACGGCATGAACCAGGCCATGGCGATGTCCCCTACCGAATCCAAGACCGCTTCTGTTCCCGCCAGCGGCCCCACACGGCCACCCTCGTCTCAAGGAGAAACCATGGACACCCTGATTGCCTACTTCGACGATGCCGACCACGCCTGCCACCAGCTGCTGCCCCTGCTCGCGCCGGCCAACGCCCCCGCGCAGCAGGCCACCCACTGGATCCTGGTGGCCTGCCCCCCGCGCATGACGCGCCGCGTGAGCAAATGGGTGAGCTACGCCAACCGCGAGAACTGGCGCGCCCGCTGGGCCGACAAGGTGACCGAGCCCGTGGTGCAGGCCGTGGTGGCCCCCGGCGATCAACTGACCCGCCTGGTGGCCCACGGCTCACTGGCCGATCTGTCGGACAGCCTGCGCCGGCAGTTCCCCGGCGCGCGGGTGCTGGATGCGCGGCGCCCCAAGCTGGGCCAGGACCTGCCCGCCGTGACCCACAACCAGCCCGAGCCCCAGGCTGCACGCTGGGCGGTGCCCGGCGCCGTGGCGGGCCTGGGTGCGGCCCTGGTGCTGGCCACCGAGTGATGCCCGGGCGCGGCTACACTGCAGCTGCTGCTATGCTGCGCCCATGAAACTGCTGCTGAAATGGCTGCTGAGCGCGGCCTCACTGATGTTCGTGGCCTACCTGTACCCGGGCGTGCAGGTCACCAGCCTGAGCGCCGCCCTGGTGGCGGCGCTGGTGATCGGGCTGTTCAACGCCGTGCTGCGCCCCATCCTGGTGGTGCTGACGCTGCCCGTGACGGTGGTGACGCTGGGGCTGTTCCTGTTCGTGATCAATGCCTTCATGTTCTGGGCCGCCGCCGAGCTGCTCAAAGGCTTTCAGGTGACCGGGTTTGGCGCGGCCCTGATCGGCTCGCTGATCTACTCGGCTCTGGGCATGGTGATCGACTCAGCGCTGCGCAGCCTGCTCCCGCAACAGTGAGGCCACCTCGCGGGTTCGGGCGTCGATGATCGAGGCCTCGACGTGGTCGGCGCAGGCGCTGGCTCCACAAGCGCACCACCTGGGGCTTGCTCAAGCTTGGCAACCGCGTCCCGCGCTGACCGATCTCACCGCCATTCCACGCCGCAAGCTCACGAAAGTGCTGCACAGCCAGAGAGGCCGTGCGTTGGCCGCCTGCTCGGCAGGAGCCCCCCCCCGGCCAGTCGTGCCCGGATGTCCGGCAACCATGACGAATGCAGCCCCTCTGGCCCGCAGCTGCCGTCCGCGAAACTTCATGGAGATGGCTGGGTTCGAAAAATCCATATCTCCAAAGTATTTGCCGGCGGGTGGCTAGCAAGCGAAATTGGGCACCAATGGAGTCCCCAGTTCTCTTGTCAATCCTCTGTCATGCTCAACAATCCATAAAAACCCTCCCAAATTCAGCACGACTGGAGAATATATGAATTACGAGAAAGAATACAACATAAGCAAAGAAACAGTATTAAGCTCCGTCAAGAAGAACATCAAACACTATTTTTTTCGCAAGCTAACGAAAAGCAGCAATCACCTTTTTTTAAGGGGTGGAGACATTATCTCTATCGATCCTCAAATCATTGGAATCCACGAAGAAAAAATCCGCAATTCAATCAAGCACTACACCACAGAGGGATACAAGGATTTTTTGATTGATATTGGCGCAAACATAGGATTGACATCCTGCCAAAGTGGCCTTGAGTTTTCAGAAATTCATATGTTTGAACCCAATCCATTGTGCTGCAAAATTCTAGAAGTGAACACCAGCATAAGTCTTGAGCCTTCGAAAATAACCATTCACAAATACGGGCTTGGAGCCGAGAATAAAAACTGCCTGCTCACCATTCCCAAGCACAACTGGGGAGGTGCATTCATAAACGACGAGACCAACAGCTATACAAAAGAAATCCTGAGCTTGAAAGATGGACTCGAAAATTTCGACAGCAATAATTATTTAGAAGTTGAAATCTCTATCAAAGATACAGAGCAAGAGTTGAAGGGGATATTCGAATCACTCGCCAATAAAGGACTTCATCGAGGAGTCATAAAAATAGATGTTGAAGGATACGAAGAGTCGGTATTGATCGGCATCGCCAAATCCATCCCAAAAAATATCCAGGCAGTTATTTTTTTTGAATCATGGGATAAAAATTTCAATCTAGAAAAAATTACTGACACGTTCGACAGAAAAATAATAACACGAAAAATAGTCCAATCCCCCCCATGGGGCACGGACGCATCAAAATTAAGAAAAATACTTTCACTGATACTAAATCAGAAATACCATACAAAAATCAAAAATATTGAGGGCGATAATTTTGCCGGAGATCTTATATTAGAGGTTTTTTAGCAAGCTTTGTGCTGATTAGATATTGGAGACGACACTGAAAGATCAATCTCCAGCTTCCTATTCAAATAGCAGTGCGCGGTTGGTGGCCCATCAAAAGACTGGGCAGTCCTGGTTCAGCGCGATGAGGACGCCCCCTCCAATCAAGCGGGCGCCGTTGTGAGCGGGATCTCTTCAGAAGCCCCAACCAAGCATGATCTTGGCGCTGAACTTGGCAACCTGCTCACGACCTGTTCAGCGCTGCGCAGCCTGTTCCCGCAGCAGTGAGGCCACCTCGCGGGTGCGGGCGTCGATGATCGAGGCCTCGACGTGGTCGGCGCCGGCGCTGCCGCCGCGGCGCACCATGTCTTGCGCGGCCTTGAAGCGGTCCATGGCGCCGCTGTAGTCGAAGTGCGCCACCTGCGCCTCGGCCTCGGCCCGCAGGCTGCGCAAGGGCTTGCCGGCGGCCCCCCAGGCGCGTGACAACCACTGCCATGCCGTTCCATCGTGGGGGTGCACGGTCACCCAGGTCTGCAGGGCTTCGGCCGTCTGTTCGGCGGGATCCAACCCGCCCAGGGCCAGGCGACCCTGGGTGCCCAGCAACAGCTCCGGACGTCTCACCTCAGCGCCCATCGGCAGGGCTGCCGCCGTGGCGGGCTTGCCCGTGGCCAGGTCGAGCTCAGCCACCAGCAGGCGCTGCAGGCGCAAGGCCTCGGGGCTGGACTGCACCAGGGGCTGCAGGCGGTTGACCGCATCACGGGCTTTTTGCCAGTCGCGCAGTTGCATGGAGGCCAGCGCGGCACCGTACAAGGCCTGCGCCTGGCGCACGGGCGGCTGCTGGCGGAAGGCGGCCCCGTCGGGCTCGGCCTGGCGTTGGCGCTGCAGCTCGATGTTGTCGGCGCTGATGGCGCGGGCCCGGGCCATGATGAGGGCATGCTCCAGCGTGGTCGGCACCACCCCCTTGCTGCCCGGGCGCAGCTCCTGACGGGCTTGCATGTCGGCGATGCGCTCGGTGGTCAGCGGATGGCTGCGCAGGTAGGGGTAGGCGCCGTTGTCGTTCAGGCGCGAGGCCTGCTGCAGCTTGTCGAACATGGTGACGAAGCCCTGGCCATCAAAACCCGCCTGGGTCATGACGCCATAGCCCACCCGGTCGGCCTCGCGTTCCATGTCGCGCGAGAACTTGAGCTGGTTCTGCACCGTGAGGGCCTGCCCGCCCACCACCAGGGCGCTGGCCGCATCAGGGCTCTTGCTGGCGGCCAGCGCAGCCAGGATCAGCGCGGCGACCAGCAAAGGGGTCTGCTGGCTGTCCTTGCTCATCATGCGGGAGATGTGGCGCTGCGTGATGTGGCTGAGTTCATGCCCCAGCACCGAGGCCAGCTCGTCGCGGTTGGCCACGATGGCGATCAATCCCAGATACACGCCCATGTAGCCGCCCGGCAGGGCAAACGCGTTGACCTGGCGGTCCTTGCCCAGCAAGACCTGCCAGGCAAAGCGCTCGTCCTGATCGGGCGTGAGCTCGCCCCGCTGGCGGGCCGCCTGGATGAGTTGCTGCCAGATGCCCTCCACATACTCCTGCAGCACCGGGTCATCGAGGTAGTCCGGGTCGCGGTAGAGCTCGCGTGCAATCTGGTCCCCCAGGCGGCGCTCGGCGCCCAGGGTCATGCCTTCGCCGTCGCCGAGGGCGGGGAGCTGGGCACTGCTGAGCGTGGGCGCACCCAAGGCCGCCATCAGGGCCAGGGACAGGGGGGCCAGCCAGCGGCGGCGAAGGTCGGAGCGGTTCACGATGGGCTTGGGTAGCACGACGGCGAGGCCTTGGAACATCAGAACGAATCGATAGGCAGGTAGCCCAGGATATCGGCAGTTTGCGCATCCAACACCACGGTCCAGAACGTTTTACGGCCCACCAATGGAACGTAGCTCAGTTCGCCCAATGTACGCCCGGAATTGGCGAGCCATGCATCGATCAGCGGCGAAGCCTGCGGTGTCCGCTGCTTCAAGTCGGTCATTGGCTTGGCGGCAGCACGCAAAGCCTGGCGGCTGGCATCAAAGCTTTGCCACAGATCGGTACGGGCCGCCAACGGGGCCCCCTGGAGGGCATCCATGGTCGCATCCATCTGCTCCTTTTGACTGCGAAACGGTCGCAAGCCGAGAGCAGTCGGCCCAGTCCACGGCGTTGCTACCAACTCCCGGGGTACCAGGGACAATGCCTCTTTCGAGAGTTGAGCGGCATGGACCACGGTGAACCGGTTGTACTCAAACACCAAATGCACTGGCCTCGCCAAGGCCACGGTCCAGAGTCCGTAGGCCAAGGCCGCCATCTGCAGCACGGCAATGCAGACCATATCCCTGAGCAGCTCACGCTGAGGCTTCTTGGCCTTGTTGAAGATGATCAGGGTGATCAAGGGCCCGATGACCACGTCAACCCCCGCCATCAACACGAACAACTCCCGACCGCCAGACACATCGCGGTAGGGATAGGGGTACCAGAGACCAAAGACCAAGCACGCGGCCAAGGCCGCAACCAGCATACTCACGCACAGGTGCGCACCAAACGCACGCCAGCGACTCTCGAACAGTTTCATAAACGTATGATCGACGAACAAAGTCAAGCCAACGTAAATGTACTTGCCCTCTCTCCCCTGCCAACTATGACTTCACTGACCCACTTCGACGCACAAGGACAAGCCCATATGGTTGATGTGGGGGACAAAGCACACACCCACCGTATCGCGGTCGCCGTCGGCCACATCAACATACAAGTTGGCACCTTACAGTTGATCGAATCAGGTACGGCCAAGAAAGGCGATGTCTTGGGGGTCGCGCGCATCGCAGGCATCCAGGCCGCCAAGAAAACGAGTGATCTGATACCCCTGTGCCATCCATTGGCCTTGACAAGAGTTGCTATTGAGTTTTCTCTGAAAAATGCCGATGCGTCCGGGCCTGCGGCGGTTTTTTGCAGTGCAACCGTCGAGACCAGAGGGCAGACGGGTGTGGAAATGGAAGCGCTGATGGCATGCCAAGTCGCCCTCCTCACCATCTATGACATGTGTAAGGCCGTGGATCGCGGGATGGTCCTGAAAGAATGCCGCGTCCAAGAAAAGAGAGGAGGTAAATCCGGTGAATACAATTTTTCCGATGAAACCAACGCCGCTAACGGATACCTTGCCTCGTAAATTCTGATCAACACTATTCAAATCAATTCCTACTTTGAATCCAATATGATTCGGCATTGAATTTATCTTGATTCCACAAGCACCATGCTGTATCCAGTGTTTTTTCAAAATTTTGTTTAAAGGCTTGCTCCGAGAAATTTTCTGCCCACTCACGACAACGGTCTGGACTGAAACTAGATTTCGAGTTTTCAAACAGAACTACTGCCTCCAAAATAGATTCAGTCGACTGCTTATCAAACAGGATGCCCGTAGGGTGTTCAAATTTCTTGAGGCAACGTACGGTCTCCGCAGCCCCGCCCGTGCCAAATGCAATGACTGGTGCTCCGGATGCTTGCGCCTCTACTGGAGAAATTCCGAAGTCCTCTAGCGCTGCAAAAACGAAGGCTTGTGCAGCAGCCATATATTTCTGCACGACTGGATCTGGCTGCCATCCCAACATCTCTACATTTGGCGGACATTTGCGTAGCAGGTCATCGTATTCTGGACCATCTCCAATGATCACCAAGCGGCGATTAGGCATAGTTCTAAATGCTTCCATGATCAGATTAACCTTCTTGTATGACACCAGGCGAGACACTACAAGATAATAATCATCTCGCGCCTCCCGACACTGAAATTCAGTGACCTTGACCGGAGGATAAATCACCCGAGAGGGACGCCGGTAAGTGCGCCACACTCTTTGCTGTACATGTTTGGAGTTCGCAATAAAAAAATCTACATTATTAGAAGTTTGACGCTCCCAGACCCGAAGCTTGTGAAATATCCAGCGAGCCAATATAGATTTGACGCCGCGCTCCAACCTGTAATCCTGAAGATACTGAAAATGCAAATCCCAGGCATATCGCATGGGTGAGTGAACATAGCTCACATGCATCTGCTGGGCATTTGTCAACACACCTTTGGAAAATGCGTGGGAGCTGGAAATTATCACATCATAATCAGACAGATCCACTCCCTCAACAGCCATTGGCATCAGAGGCAGATAGTTCCAAAACCATTTCTCAGCAAAGGGCAGGTTTTGAATAAAACTCGTCGATATTGGAGCGCCACAAAATTTTCTCCGATCGAGATCGGACAAGAAGTCGATAATCGCATAAATATGACTCGAAGGAAATATCTCAACGATAGCCCGGACCACATCTTCAGACCCCCCCCAACTGCTCAACCACTCGTGAGAAATAGCAATTCGAAGATTATTCAACACCTGTAATGAAGAATCTTTTTTACTTATCATGATGAATGATCCAGCGAAACCAAAGACAACAAATAAAGCAACCAACGGGAGTATAAGGGTCTCGATTACAAAATCAACAAGGCGCCCAAAAAATACCTTGAATTAATTTTTCCATGATGTGCAAAAGTGGCAAACAACCCAAAATATCGCCATTTCCACGCCTCATAGATGAAAATTAAAAATGCATCATCGCACAGCGAAGCGCAACGCTTCAAATTTATATTTTCAGTCAAGCGCTACGCCGCGGCTTAAACCAAAACTTGGCCCAATCAAGAGTCAAGGGACTCCCAACCAACACTGCGAGTTGAATCAAAAATGCACATCCAGCCAGACCTAAAATCCGCCCCCACCACGGATCAAAAGACATCACAGATACGCCGCTTAATAGAAATGCGGCAATGGCTCCACTCACCAAAGGCTGAGCAACATCTTTCATCAACCAATCACGCCAAAAATTTGGCAAAAATCGCTTATTAATCAACCAAACATGGTACACCAAAAGACATGCATTGGACAAAACCCAAATCCATCCAACTGCGACCAGGCCATATTCAGGCACCGCCCACAGCGTCAATGGAATAACCAAACCCATCAGAAAAATATTACAACCAATAGCGAATCTTGTTATACCTTGGCAAAATTGAGTAAACAATGGAATCTGCGCCAGAGCATTAGAATAAATACCTACCATCATAAACCTGATCACGAGAGTCAATGAATGGTAGTCGAAATCGGGCGATAGCCAGACTTGAACCAGCTGATCAGAGAATACAAATACAAATAAAAAGACCCCGGTGGTCAGCACTGATATCCATCTGGAGAAATGATGAATGCTCCGTAAAAATTCTTGCCCAATTCCACCTATCGAAAACATTCGGACCAAAACGGGATAAGCGGCATTGGAGATAGGTGAATAGAAAAGCACCAGCCCGTTTGCAATAGTCAATGCCAACGAAAAGTACCCGAATTCCCGCAATGGAAGAAGCTGCGTTAGCAAAAGCCGGTCTAATTGAGTAAGCATCGCTTGACTCACCGCAACCATGCTTAGCCCTAAAGAGAAACCCAATACCACTTTGATATTTCTCCATCGAAATGGCAATTTCAATCGGTGGCCCAACCAAGTTTGGCGCAGCAACAGCCACATTAAAAAAGCTTCCAACCCCAAAGAACCAACCAGCACCAAGCAATAACGATCAATTCCTCCTTGGGGGTTCTCAAATACAAACCATGCGCCCAGCAAACGCAATAAAGTAGTACCAAACAAACTGCCGGCAGCAACACCCTGTGCGCCCAAACCAAATAATGCATTTCGATACAGCATCACCAAAGTTTGGCCTGCAATCATAGGTCCAAAGAGCTGAAGCGTCGTCAATCCACCTGAAATTCGCGCAGCGCCTTCAAATATTCGCACCCCTAACTTCGAATCAAAGAAAAAATAGAATATGACCACCATGACCAACGAGATAATCAAGTAGCATTTTTCAACAGAAGAAAAAACAACGCGAGCACTGTACTGCCGATCATTTTTAGAATCAGCCTCGGCGAGCATCTTGACCATCCCATAGGAAAATCCGATCTCAAGCAGCCCAAACAAGGTCTGTATTAATAATCCGGTGGCTAACAGGCCGTAGGCTTCAGGGCCCCATCGTCTCAAAACGAACGGGGTTATAAAAATTCCAAACAGTGCAGCACCTAAATTTGCCAGAAAATTAAGTACTACATGAACTTTCATAGCTCACACGTGGAATAAAATTGTTGTAGCTGCTTCAAACAAGAAGCAGCACTATTTTCCCAGGAACAAGTAGAAATTGAACTGGGACATCCATCTCGTTGCCCATAAACCTTCTCTACTTTCTCAGCACAACTCGATACACTACCTTGACGATAGTATTCGACATACTCATCAGAATTCTCAATGAATGCTGGGATATCAGAGGCCACAACTCGCAACCCACGCGCTCGAGCTTCAAGCAATGGCAAACCGAAGCCTTCAGCCAGCGACGGGAATATAGCAGCGATAGATGAACGATAAATCAGATCAAGCTCTGCATCATTGGCATCATGAACTACCCACAACCGCTTACCCCATTGAGGATGAAATGGCAATTGATCCGTAAACTCTTTCAAATCCGAGTTCAGACGCCCGACTAAAAATAGACCACAAGGAAAACCACGAGCCCACATCTGCTCAAAAACATTCAACAGCCAAGGATAATTCTTCCTGTGCTCAAAGCTCCCAACGGAACAAAAATAGGAACCTAACTTGACAATGAGCTGCTCGATAGACTTTCGAATAGGAGTGCCTGCCAAAGACTTTTCATCAGCCCCCAATCTAAAGTTAGACAGCGGCATTTCAGGGATATTATTCGCAACCATCCATTCAGCCACTTCATTTTTTGTATGAACTGAATTGCATATAACAGCGTCACAATTTTTCAGTATCTTTTCGAGCCAAGACGAAAAAATATAAGAGAAAAGAGGTGAGCAAAATTGGCGGTGATTGATAGGTATCAAATCATGAACCAGCAAGACGACAAATGCACCTTGTTGCCGCGCATGGCGAGCGGCCAGCCAAACGTGATAGCTCCAAGAGGCATCGGGCAGAAAAACCAAATCACCCGTTTGGTAGGTGATATTTTTATTGTTCTTGGCCAGCAGACGAAAAACTATATGCGAATGAATTGACCAAGCGATGTACGCTAACTGAAGTGGCAAAATCCACAACAAAAGTCGGCGCAATGGACCTTCCGTCACCCACCGATGAAATGCAGCCAATAATACTTTTGACGTGCTCAGTTCATCTTTTTTCTTTGATACCACAGAACTTTCATCTGACTTATTCAGCGCAGAGTCAGCATATCGAAATCCCTTAGGGTGATAAACCACGGGCAGAACCTCAACCCCTGAGCATCTTTGCTGGGATTGCATACAAGTCAACAAGCGCTGTACCGCTCGAGTGATACCAACCACACCCGATTGGGTACGGGTAAAGCTCACGTCAATAAAAATGCGGTGGAGCTTTCTCATATCTGGCGCTCCCACGGCAAACCAGCCCGGCCTCGTAACTGTTGGCAATCGAGCGTGAAATGCCCTGCCGCCACATCTTCAACAGATCCGACCCTGGTGATTTGATAGGATCTATAGTATTTATAAAACACCCCTGACTGGGGAATTGCATAAATTTTCATATCTGATCCAGGATAATTTCTCAAACCACCGCCGTTCAAAGGCAGGGTAGAACTCTCACCAGTCCGAAAGAATCTTGGGCAGATTAACTCCAATTGATTCAAAGCAGCCTCGATTATTTCTGGTATTTCCTTCTTGGACGAAATAGATTGCTTGTACGCGACTTTCAAATGGCATTGCCAAAATGAAAACATCGGTGTTTTGGCACTTTGACCGATCAAAGAAGCCCCACCGTCATTATCCGACGACTGAGAAATAGGCAACAAATAGCAAGAATTTGATTCCTCAGTCAGCTCCAATTGAAAAGGAGCCACCATATCATTGATGCTAAGGCGCATAGCTTGGTCTGGCAATCCATCACGATCCATATGATCGAGAATCGCCGGCAAAATCAGGTCGATGCGTTCCGCATCAGCTAATTTTCTTTTTGCTTTTTCAAAAAGTCCTACGCGCTCTTCACGGCGATCCAATGAGAGCAAACCAATCCATTGGGTCGCAGCATCCATTTGCGGCGCGAGTATCGAATACGACAACGAAGAAACTGAGACGAAAACTCTCTTATTCGGTTTGATTGAAATCTCAGGCCAGACCACCTTAAATACGGGCCCACGAGACCAGGGGAAAAAATTCCAATTATTCCAAGGCACTGTCAGGCATAGTAAATAGCCTTGCAATGACATCGCAAAAAAGATCAGTGTTAACCTGAATTCGGCAGTGGTCGGCAGGGCTCGGATGCACATCACGAGCAACGGTCCCACCACAAACAGGCAATACATGAAATATCGGCCATTTCCAGAGGTGATCAACCAGGGAATGAATGACAGGCCAACGAGGAGGGTCAATGCAAACATGACATGGACCTGTGCCTGCTTTAATACACGCTGCCGACCAAGCACCCAAAGCAGCAAAAACATCAAAACAAATAAGGCAAACCGACCATCAGGAGCCATAATCTCAACATAGATACCGCCATTTGGAAAAAACATCGAGAAAGGACGCAGCAGGGCCTCCCAGAATGAATCAGGCATGAATCTGATCATGGCTGCCATCCAAAAACGCGGCGCGCAGTTTCAAATAGATTATCGTAATAGGGATAAATGGGATTTCCAAAATACTGCCACAGAACCGATCCCCAATATCCATAAATAACGAGAAAACCAAACAATACAGAAAGACAAGCACATATCATGTACATGGACTTTCTTACAAGGCTGCCAGGCGCAACATACATCCAAAATACGGGAAATACGATTGACAGCGGTCCGTTGCTCAACTTAAAAGCGACTGCCATACCGACAAAAAATCCAGCAACAATAAATTTGGTCAGATCAATAATCTTTGGAGTTCCGACCTGATCCTGAGTGGATCTGGTGGGCAGAACAGTGAATGCGACGGCCCATAGCATGGGTATGGCGGCAACCCAATCGTTGGCTGTGGTATCCAGGAAAGATAATGATACACAGGAGGTGAACGCCAGAATGCTGCCTAAGATACGGCAAAACTGATCGAAGACTGTGTTCTGAGGCATTCCTGCCTTGCATATCAACCAGACTGCAGGCACCGATAACAAATACTGAATATTGATGATGGCGCCAGCCAAGGCTCCATTGATATCCGCGTGCATCAAGCGATAAGGCAGCCAATACAAATATGGAAATTGGTAAACCTGGGTACCAGCTGCCTGAATATCTCGGCCAAACCTCTCATGCTCAGCACTCCATCCAAGATAGATGTGATGATTCAAACCATCCCAGCTAAATCCAATATGCCCAAGCATCAAAGGAACACCGCAAAAGACAAGCCCTGCCAAAACCATCAGAAACAAAATCTCTCCACGCGTTGACAGCCACGCCGATCGGTATAGGACTTTCATGGAGTATCCGCAGCTGGAGAAGGCTTATAAAAATCAAGTGCTGTGACGAAAAATGTAGCCATGGCCAGTTGACCACCGACCATCATCAATGTCACGGCAGGAATGACCTGTCGCATCATTTGCACAGGATCAAGTGGACCAAAATGAAGTGCACGCCACGTTCCAAACAGAGACCCCGACCATACCAAGCCAGACATAAAAATCAGAAAGGCAGATAGTCCGCCGACCTCCAAACCCAACCAAGACGGCCAGTGATCCAACCACTTGGTCTTAGTCCTGAAACCAAACCACACACTGCTCCAATGCGTGATCCCAGCCAATATCAGTAACTGCACACCCAAGACGATAGCCACCATCATGTAGAGCAAGGAATGAACACCAAAACCCAAGGTAGGCAAACTCACCGGCCCGGAACTCAAAAGCGACATGCCTAGAAGGCCGATCAGCAAAAAAACGGCGCCGGGATAAAAAAACAACCAACGCGGACAAAAAAGAAGTAGAAATCGCAGATGGCGCCAGCCATCGCGCCAGGGGCGAAGATGAGGCGCGCGTGCACGCCCATCTGGCCAGAGGATGGTCGGCACTTCACAGATACGTAAACCTGCCAACGAAGCTTTGACAACCATTTCGCTGGCGAACTCCATGCCTGTGGTTTTGAGCCCTAGTTTCAGAACGGCAGCTCGATCGAACCCACGCAGACCACAGTGAAAATCTCGCACAGCAGAGCGAAAAAATAAGCGCCCAAGAAAACTCAGAATGGGATTACCAAGATAGCGATTGAGTATCGGCATTGCGCCTGGTCGGATGCCTCCTGCGAAGCGGTTCCCCATCACCAGTTGAGCTCCTTGCCGCAGGGCGGCCACAAAACCGCCCAAATCAGAGAAGTCGTAGCCGTCATCGCAGTCCCCCATGATGACAAAACGCCCCTTGGCCTGCTTGATGCCCGCAGTGAGGGCTGCGCCGTAGCCCCGCACAGGCACAGAGATCACTCGAGCGCCATTGTTTGCTGCAATCTCCTGGGAGCCATCTTGTGAGCCATTGTCGGCAATCAAGACCTCGCCAACGATGTTCTGAGACGTGAGAAATTGGCGAGCCTTGCGAATACAGGTCGACAAAGTGGCCGCCTCATTGAGGCAGGGCATCAGGATCGTGAGTTCCATAGCAAGCACCAAGAAAAAAGGGCGGCATCAGCCGCCCTTTCGAATAGCTTCAAACAAGCCGCATCAAGCGCCCTTGCAGGAGCCAGGCAGGTACTTGGTGGCAAGCGATGTACCGCTGCCGCCACACAGCCACAGCTGAATGGTCTGGTTCGGGGCAGACACGGCAGAACCGCAGGTAGCCGATACGCCAGTACCCGAAGTGGCGCTGGTCTGACAAGGCTGCAGGGTCACTGCACCTGCGATGCTGCTGCCCAGATTTTGCGAAGTGGCGGTAATGACACCTGTACTGCTGACAGACACCGAAGCCACATACTTGCTGGCTGCAGTGGAAGACTCACAACCCCAATTGCCAGAGGTCGGCAATGCCGAAGCTGTGGAGGTCTGTACGGTCTCAGTCACAGTGGTACGGCACGCAGACGCCGCCAAAATCACTTCCGACACCTTGGCACGCACGGTGTAGTCCTGATATGCCGGCAGAGCCACGGCAGCCAAAATGCCGATGATCGCAACCACGATCATCAATTCGATCAGGGTGAAACCCTGTTGGACGGTACGCTTCATGTGAAAACTCCTGAAATGAAGGGGAAGAGCGGTCGAGTTCAGCAGATTTCGTGCCATGCAGTTTCTACGAATTTGTGCGTAGGAAGTCATCCAAGTCGCCCCAGCATGAGCAAAGGTGTCATATGTGTATTTTTGTTGCGGCCCGGCGGACAATTTTGTCAGAACAAAAATGTCATGGGCTGTTGTTTCAGATTTCAAACTCATCGCCTGAAGCCAGCCACTGCAGCGTCAGGGGCCAACCCACGGGATGCTCGGCCTGCTGCTCGAGGGCCTGGAGTTGGGCGGCGATGTCTGCGGTTTCAGAGGGTTTGGTGTGGGTGATGTGGATGGAGAAACCCGGCTGGGCGCCAAGATGACGCAGTTGTTCGATCAGGCTGGTGGGTGACAGGTGGCGGCTGCGCACGGCAAGATCGTGCTCGGCTTCGCCAAAGGCGGTCTCGATCACCAGCGCCTTGACAGGCAATTGTCGGATGCGAGCCCAGAAAGCGGGATGGCCACAGGTGTCGCCCGTGAAAACCCAGGCCCCCCGGCCGACATCGACAGAAAAGCCCACAGCCGGCACAGCGTGTTCAGCCGGCAGCACCTCGATCTGACAAGAACCAGAGGCCAGAACATCGCCGCACTCGAAAGGATGCAGGGTCACAAAGGGCTGCGCGGGGTTCGGCAGCCGGGTGAAATCGGGCCAGATGACGTCGTTGAACACGTGCTGACGCAAGGCCTCCAGGGTTTGCGGAAGGGCTCGCACGCGCAGTGGGCTCTGGCGCCACTTGCTCACAGAATCGAGCATCAGGGGCAAGGCGGCGATGTGGTCAAGGTGGGAATGGGTCAGGAACACGTCGTTGACGCGCACCATTTCCTCCAGGGTGAGTTCACCCACGCCGGTGCCGGCGTCGATGAGCACCGATTCACCGATCAGAAACGAGGTGGTGTGGCAGCCTCTGGCAATGGCGCCCGAGCAGCCCAGAACCCTGATTTTCATGCGCAAACATCCCTACTTGATGTCAAAGACCGTCACGCCATCCCAGTCGTCGGGAGGGGGTGTCTGCTGGTAGTGCAACAAACGCTCGCCATATATCTGACAAACCGTTACCAACGACTTCATTTTCCGCAACTCTTTCAGCATCTGGCCACAGACAGCCCAATTTTTTGCGCGGTAGTTCGCCAAAAATTCCGCCCATTGGGCCAACTCGTCCTGAAGGAGGCGCCCTGAGACCTCACTCGCGGGCACAGGGTGGGGCGTGTGGATCAGTACAGGCTCCCCCTTGCCCTTGACGCGCACACAATCCAGCGTCTGCCACAGGGCCTCACGGTCGGCTTGCCGTCGGGTGGCATCCCCAGCAATCACCGAGACACCATAGAGCCTGGACAGGCCCTCCAGGCGCGAAGCCAGGTTGACCGCGTCACCGATCACGGTGTAGCTGCGGCGCAGGTCCGATCCCATGTCACCCACCCGCATCAACCCGGTGTTGAGGCCGATGCCGACGCTCACGCTGGGCAGGCCCTGAGCCAGCCGCTCCTGATTGAAACGCTCCACCTCGGCCACCATGTCCTGCGCGGCACGCACTGCCAACGCAGCGTGGTTGGGCAGGGTCACCGGCGCACCCCAAAACGCCATGACGCAATCCCCGATGTACTTGTCGATGGTGCCTTGATGACGCCGGATGCAGACCGTGAGTCGGCTGAACAACTGATTGAGCAAGGCCTGCACAGCCTCGGGCTCCAACCCTTCGGAGAGTTGAGTGAAGCCCCGCATGTCGCAGAACATGACGGTGAGCTCGCGGCTGGCGGCACGCATGCTGTATTGGTCAGGTGCCTGCAACATCTGATCGACCAGTTCCGGGGGCACATAGGTGCCAAAGACGCTGGCCAGGCGGCGCTTGGCACGGCTCTCCACCAAGTAGCCGTAGCTCATGTTGACGCCGAAGGTCAGCAAGATCAGCAACAGGGCGCTGGCCAGGGGCAACACCAGCCCGTGCGCGCTGTAGAGGGCAAAGTTGAGACCACTGACCAGCAGCAGACTGGCCAGGCTGGTCCACATCGCGGCAGCCGCACTGAGCCCGGGCAGCAGCAAGGCCAAGGTCAAGCCCACGGTAGCGAGCACCAGCACCTCGTACCCGGCGGCGTAATCGGGACGCACCAGCAGATGCCGGTCCAGCAAGCCGCTGATCAGATTGGCGTGGGATTCCACCCCGGGGTAGATCTGCCCCACGGGCGTGGCCCGCAAATCCAGCAGCCCCGGCGACGTGGAGCCCACCAGTACGATGCGGCCCTGAAGATCCTCACGCGAGGCATTGGCCTGCAGCACATCGATCGCCGAAACATAGCGGTAGGAGCCCCCCCCCGGCCCACCCCGCCCGCGAAAGGGCACCAGGGCGGTCCCTGATGGATCCAAGGGAACGCGCTCTGTGCCGGTGGCACCCTGCAATTGCAAGGCCTCCAGCACCGGAACCGATGAATCCCCACCGGGCGATTGCGCCCAGACCGGACCGCTCACCTGCAGGTCGCGCGCAACACGGTACAAGGCCAGGGCCAGTGACTCAAAGTACTGCCCATCATGCCGGGACAGCAGCGGCAGGGAGCGGACCACACCATCCTCATCGGTGACCGAGTTGAAAAAGCCGGCGCGCGGGGCCGCTCGCGCCAACTCGGGCAGGCTGGCACCGTAGCCGTCCCAGTCCAGCACCTGCAGGCCTTCCGAGGGCACCTGCGCCGCATTCAGGACGGGTGCTGGCAACTCGCCTTTGCGTCGTCCATCGCGATCGCTCGAAAAGTAATAGCCCAACACCACCGGGCGGCCCTGCAGCGCCTGTGCAAAGCGCCGGTCGTAATTCAAGCTGGGGGTGAGGTGGTCCAGTTGCTGCCGAAAGCCCTGGTTGTCCTGCAGCGGGCCGCTGGCCAAGGCCTGCAGAGAGGCCAGCCCGGAGCTGGTGTCCGACTCGGAGAACAGCACGTCAAATCCCAGTGCGGCAATCCCGTAATGCTGGAACAAACGGTCAGCCAGCAAGGCCAGTTGATCGCGCCCCCAGGGCCAATGCCCCAGTTGGGCCAGGCTTTTCTCGTCGATGTCGACAATCACCACCCGCTCGTCCAAAGTGGCCGGCATGGTCAGGCGCAGGCGGACGTCGTAGATCTGGTCGTCCAGCCGATTCACCAGGGTCAGCGGAACGGCTCCCAGCACATGGGCCAGCAGCAGCACGGCCGGCACCAGCATGACGCCGCGACGCCAGAAGTGCCGAATGCGCAAGCGGCGCAGGGTTGCCGCCACGGCAGGCCAGACCATGCGGGCCGCCCTGAAAACGCTCAAACCTGGAAGAACTGCATCTGTGTGCCTGCCAGCTCCAGCACGTCGCCACTTTTCAAGGTGACGGGCTCGGCGCTGACAGGGTTCCCATTGAGGGTCGGGAACGTACCGCCTTCCACATGGGCCAACACAAAACCATGCGGGCGACGGGTGATGGCGGCCACCGCCACCCCAGGCTTGCCGATGGTGGTGACCACCTTGGTCAGGCTGACCTCACGGCCAGCCGCGGAGCCCGACAGCACCTTGATCGAACCCGCCAGGGATTCGCCGGCCTGCATGGGTGTCGACTGGTAGCTGCCCATCGCCGCGGGCACTGTGGAAAGAGATTCGGAGATCGACACCGGCGGCTTCACCACCATCGTCTTGTCGTATTCGCTGGATTCCAACTCGGCGATGAAGCGAATCTTGTATTTGCCCACTTCGATGGTGTCGCCGCTCTGCAGTTGCTGCTTTTTGACGGCCTTGCCATTCACATAGGTCCCGTTGGTACTGTTGAGATCTTCCAGCGTGACCACGTGTCCCGCCATCTGCAGCACGGCATGCTCACCGCTGACGGCCAGATTGTCGATGACGATATCGTTGTAAGGCCTCCGGCCCAGGGTGGTGCGCTCCTTGGTCAGCTGCACTTCCTTGATGACGACCCCATCGATCGATACGATCATCTTGGGCATGTTCGGTACTCCTGAAAACCTGGCTTGTTATGGATCGGTGGTATTCGCACCTCGGCGAATCGGCGAGTTGGCAGCGCTAGCCGCCCCAAAGGCGTGACAGAAGCCTTTTCTTGGACGAGGCGTCCCCCGCTCGGACCAGCAATACGCTGATATTATCGCGCCCCCCATGGTGATTGGCGATCTTGATCATGCGCGTTGCTTTCTGGGTCAATGCCTCGGGCGCATTCAACAATTCGGCGATCTCGGACGCACCGATCATGTCCGACAAGCCATCCGAGCACAGCAGGTAAAGATCGCCGTTCTCGACCCGACATTCGCTGACCTCCAGAATGGCGGCGTCCTCCACCCCCATGGCACGGGTGACCAAGTTGCGATTGATGGACACCGCGGCTTGCTCTGGCGTGATCAGCCCGGCGTCGACCTGCTCCTGCAGCAACGAGTGGTCCTTGGTGAGCTGTGCCAGTTCGCCATCGCGCAGGCGATAGCAGCGCGAGTCGCCGATGTGGCCCAGCATCAGGCGTGCGTCCTGAAACACCCCCATGACCAGCGTTGTGCCCATGCCCGAGTACTGTGGATTGCTGTGGGCCGCATTGAAGATGGCCCGGTTGGCGTTGTCCACACAGATTTCCATCGCCCGCTGGATTTCCTTGGCGTTGGCATGGCGCCCGGCCTGGGACAGCCAGCGTGACAACTCGGTGCGGATGAAGGTAGTGGCCATGCCGCTGGCCACCTCGCCAGCGTTGTAGCCGCCCATGCCATCGGCCAGCACAGCCAGACAGGTCGACTCGTCAAATGTGACGGAATCCTCGTTGTTGGCACGGGCCAGACCAGGGTCCGTGAAGGCACAAAACTCGTATTTCATGGTTCAAAAACTGGATTCGGCTCAAGGAACCCAGGACAACCGCGGCAGCTCCGCCAGCCTCTCGCAGCCCACGCCAAGGCATGGACAACCCCCTCGACAGCGGAGGCACAAGGCACACAGCGCCCTGCAGCGGGAGCACCGGCGTCAACCTTGAACCACTTCGTCGATCACCCCCAGCGCAGCGCGACCGCGTGCGCAGCACACCTCGTCACGGCACACGCAGGCCCACCCGATGAGGCCTTCATGACCTCGCCAAGACAGACCACGCAGCAGGGTGATTTGTTGACTTATTTACACAAATAAACTGATCGACACACTATCAGAGCCCCTAAGGCGGAGCAAGCCGGCTGCAGCAGAAAAAGACAACGGGGCCAGCGCGTGAGCGCTGGCCCCGTTGTTCAATCGCAGCCCGGCTGGAATGCCGGGCCCCTCAGCAAGTGCTCTCAGGCGGCCTTGTGGGCCGCGGCGGCGCGGGCCTGCAGCACCTTGCCCACCAGCACCACCAACACGGCACCTGCCGTGGCAGCTGCGTAGTGCAGCCAGGGGTTGGCGTGTGCAAAGTCAGCCAGGAAGACATCGCTGGCGATTGTTTCACCGCCCACCCAGCCAATCAGTGCGGCACCCAGCATCACGATGATCGGGAAGCGTTCCATCAGCTTGATCATCAGCGTACTGCCAAAGATCACCAGGGGAATGCTGATGCCCAGGCCCAGGATCAGCAGCAGATCGCTGCCCTTGGCAGCGGCGGCCACGGCGATCACGTTGTCCAGGCTCATCACCAGGTCAGCGATCAGGATGGTGCGCACAGCGGCCATCATGTTGCCCGACGACTTGGCTTCGCCTTCTTCCTCTTCTTCTTCGCTGAGCAGTTGGACACCGATCCACAGCAGCAGCAAACCGCCAACCACCTGCAGGAACGGCAGGCCCAGCAGCTTGGCAGCCACAAAGGTCAGCACGATGCGCAACACCACGGCAGCGCCGGAGCCGAACAAAATGGCCTTGCGTTGCAGTTCGGGGGGCAGCGAGCGGGCCGCCAAAGCGATCACCACCGCGTTGTCACCGGACAAGATGATGTTGATCCAGACAATCTTGATCAGACCGATCCAGAAGTCCGGGCTTTGCAGCATTTCCATGCAGTTTCTCCTGTGTTTTGAATGCAAGAAGCGCCCGAAACCTGCGTTTCGAGCGCTTCTGTTGAGTGTGAGGCCGCAGTTTAACGGCCCCTTGCACAATGGCCGTCCGTAATATTGCTTACGGACGCCGCTGGCTTACTTGAGCTGAGCTTTCAGCAGCTTGCCCAGTTCGGACGGGTTGCGCGTCACGACGAAGCCGCACTCTTCCATGATGGCGAGCTTGGCATCGGCGGTGTCAGCACCACCCGAGATCAGGGCACCGGCGTGGCCCATGCGCTTGCCGGGAGGCGCGGTCACGCCAGCGATGAAGCCGACCACCGGCTTCTTCATGTTTTCCTTGCACCAGCGAGCAGCGTCGGCTTCATCGGGGCCGCCGATTTCACCGATCATGATCACGGCGTCGGTGTCCGGATCGTCGTTGAACGCCTTCATCACGTCGATGTGCTTCAGGCCGTTGATGGGGTCGCCACCAATGCCCACGGCGCTCGACTGGCCCAGACCGACTTCGGTCAGCATGGCCACGGCTTCATAGGTCAGGGTGCCCGAACGCGAGACCACGCCGATGCGGCCCTTGCGGTGGATGTGACCCGGCATGATGCCGATCTTGATTTCGTCAGGGGTGATCAGGCCAGGGCAGTTGGGGCCCAGCAGCAGGGTGCGCTTGCCACCGGCGGCTTCCTTGGCCTTCATCTTGTTGCGCACTTCCAGCATGTCACGGACGGGGATGCCTTCGGTGATGCAGATGGCCAGGTCCAGGTCGGCTTCAACAGCTTCCCAGATGGCGGCAGCGGCGCCTGCGGGCGGCACGTAGATCACCGACACGGTGGCGCCGGTCTCAGATGCGGCTTCCTTGACGGAGGCGTAGATCGGGATGTTGAAGATCGACTCGCCGGCCTTCTTCGGGTTCACGCCTGCCACGAAGGCGTTCTTGCCGTTCGCGTATTCCTGGCACTTTTCGGTGTGGAACTGGCCAGTCTTGCCCGTGATGCCCTGGGTGATGACCTTGGTGTCTTTGTTGATGTAGATCGACATGTGTGTTCTCCGGGCTTACTTGACGGCAGCCACGATCTTGGTCGCAGCTTCGGCCATGGTGTCGGCGGCAATGATCGGCAGGCCGGATTCGGCCAGCAGCTTCTTGCCCAGCTCTTCGTTGGTGCCCTTCATGCGCACCACCAGCGGCACGGACAGGTTCACAGCCTTGCAGGCGGTGATCACGCCGTTGGCGATGGTGTCGCACTTCATGATGCCGCCGAAGATGTTGACCAGAATGCCCTTGACCTTTTCGTTCTTGAGCATGATCTTGAAGGCTTCGGTCACCTTCTCGGCCGTGGCGCCGCCGCCGACGTCCAGGAAGTTGGCCGGCTCGCCGCCGAACAGCTTGATGGTGTCCATGGTGGCCATGGCCAGACCGGCACCGTTCACCAGGCAACCGATGTTGCCGTCCAGGCTGATGTAGGCCAGATCGAACTTGGAAGCCTCGACTTCAGCCGGATCTTCTTCGTCCAGATCGCGGTAGGCCACGATTTCCGGGTGACGGAACAGGGCATTGGCGTCGAAGTTGAACTTGGCGTCCAGGGCGATCAGGTTGTTCTTGCTGTCGCGGTTCAGCGGGTTGATTTCAACCAGCGAAGCGTCGGTGTCCATGTAGCACTTGAACAGCTTCTGGAAGATGTCCACGGCCTGGGCGGTCGACTCGGCGGGCAGGCCGATGCCGTTGGCGATGCGGGTGGCTTGCTCGGCATCCAGACCGGTCAGCGGGTCGATGAATTCGGTGATGATCTTCTCGGGCGTGGAGTGAGCCACTTCCTCGATGTCCATGCCGCCTTCGCTGGAGGCAATGAAGGCCAGCTTCTGCGTGGCGCGATCGGTCACGATCGAGACGTAGTATTCCTTCTGGATGTCGGCGCCGTCTTCGATGTACAGACGACGGACCTTCTGGCCTTCAGGGCCGGTCTGGTGGGTCTTGAGCTGCATGCCCAGGATCTCGCCAGCCAGGCGCTTCACGTCATCGATGGACTTGGCCACCTTGACGCCGCCGCCCTTGCCGCGGCCGCCCGCGTGGATCTGGGCCTTGACGACCCAAACCGGGCCGCCCAGTTTCTGGGCAGCTTCCACCGCCTCTTGAACCGTGAATGCAGGGATGCCACGGGGGACGGGCACACCAAACTGACGCAAGATTTCCTTGCCTTGGTACTCGTGAATCTTCATGAGGTCTCTCTCAGGAATGGATGATTTTCACCCGGCGACCTCGCAAAAGCTGGCGTCGGGCAGTGGACACAGCAACCTCGAAATGTATCATGCTGCCCTGCACAAACCTTGTGCGTAACTTACGTGGTTACCACATCACTCAGTCAGGAAGACACCATGGCCTTGGTTTTTATTGACGGCGAAGCAGGCACCACCGGCCTGCAAATCCGGGAGCGGCTGCAACACATGCCTGCCATCGAACTGGTGAGCATCGCCCCCGAGCGGCGCAAAGACCCGGCCGCCAAGCGCGAGCTGCTGGCCGGTGTCGACCTGGTCATTCTGTGCCTGCACGACGACGCCGCCCGCGAGACCGTGGCCCTGGTCGACGAGCTCGAGCGCAGCACCGGCCGCCCCGGCCCCAAGATCATCGATGCCTCGACCGCCCACCGCGTGAGCCCGGGCTGGGTCTATGGCTTTCCCGAGCTGGCCCCGGGCCAGAAAGAGGCCGTGCGCCAGGCCCGCCGCGTGGCCAACCCGGGCTGCTACGCCACCGGCGCCATCGCCTTGCTGCGCCCCCTGATCGATGCCGGCCTGCTGCCCAAGGACCACCCGGTGGCCCTGCCCTCGGTGAGCGGCTACTCGGGTGGCGGACGCACCATGATCGAAGCCTACGAGAAGGGCGAAGCCCCCTTGTACGAAGCCTATGCGCTGGGCCTGCAGCACAAGCACATCCCCGAGATCATGGCCTGCACCGGCCTGACACGCCGCCCCTTGTTCGTCCCCGCCGTGGCCAACTTCCGCCAGGGCATGCTGGTGCAGCTGCCCCTGCACCTGGACACGCTGCCGGGGGCCCCCAAGGCGGCCGACCTGCATGACGCCCTCGCCCGCCACTACGCGGCCAGCGCGGCCGACGGCGGCTGGGTCAGCGTGCTGCCCGCCACTGAAGACGGCAAGCTCGATGCCCTGGCCCTGAACGACACCAACAAGCTGGAGCTGCGCGTGTTCGGCAACGATGCCTTCCATCACGCCGTGCTGATCGCCCGCCTGGACAACCTGGGCAAGGGCGCCAGCGGGGCCGCCGTGCAGAACCTGCAGTTGATGCTGGGCCTCTGAGCCGGCCAGCCCCAACGCAGAAAAGGCCCCTCGGGGCCTTTCTTCATGTTGGGGTCTTGTCGGCTGCGGCGATCAATCCAGGTCGGGCTCATCGCTGCACATCGACTCGTCTTCCTCGGCGCCCCGGCCCGACAGCACCTGGCGCACCACCTCGGACGAAAAACCCCGCGCCATCAGAAAACGGGTTTGCCGGGCCCGCTCAGAGGCCTCGGCCGGCAGGTGATCAAAACGCTTGCCCCACACGGCCCGGGCCCGCGCCAGCTCGGTGTCGCGCAAGCCGGCCAGCGCCTGCTGCACCGCCTCGCCCTGCAGGCCCTTGGCCTGCAACTCCTGGCGCAGCCGCCCCGCACCCAGGCGCGAGGCCCGGCGGTACAGCAGCGACTCGATCACGCGCTGCTCGTCGATGAAGCCACGGGCCTGCAACTCGTCCAGGGCCTGGGCCAGTTCGCCGGGCACCTCTTCGTGGGGGGCCAGCTTGCGCTCCAGCTCGGCGCGCGAATGCTCGCGCATGGCCAGATAGCGCAGGGCCCGCCCCTTGAGCGAGATCTTTTCAAACGACATCGGCACTCAGCCGGCCCGGGGCACCCACCCAACGGCGGGCCCCAGGGCCAGGCCTGTTCACTCGGCGTCGGCAGCGGCCGCCGGGCTGGTCAGCACCGGGGGCAGCAGGGCGATGCCCAGGCTCTCACGCACCTTGTTCTCGATCTCGCGGGCCAGGTCGGGGTTTTCGCGCAGGAACTCACGGGCGTTGTCGCGGCCCTGGCCGATCTTTTCGCCGTTGTAGGCGTACCAGGCACCCGACTTCTCGATGATCTTGGCGGTCACGCCCATGTCGATGATCTCGCCATGGCGGCTGATGCCCTCGCCGAACAGGATGTCGAACTCGGCCGTCTTGAACGGGGGCGAAACCTTGTTCTTCACCACCTTCACCTTGGTCTCGTTGCCGATCGACTCTTCACCCTTCTTGATGGTGCCGGTGCGACGGATGTCCAGGCGCACCGAAGCGTAGAACTTCAGCGCATTGCCGCCCGTGGTGGTTTCGGGCGAGCCGAACATCACGCCGATCTTCATGCGGATCTGGTTGATGAAGATGACCATGCAGTTGGTCTTCTTGATGGTCGAGGTCAGCTTGCGCAGCGCCTGGCTCATCAGACGGGCCTGCAGGCCAGGCAGGGAGTCGCCCATTTCGCCTTCGATTTCGGCCTTGGGGGTGAGAGCGGCCACCGAGTCAATCACGATCAGGTCCACCGCGCCGGAGCGCACCAGGCTGTCGACGATCTCCAGGGCCTGCTCGCCGGTGTCGGGCTGGCTGATCAGCAGCTCCTGCAGGTTCACACCCAGCTTCTGGGCGTACTGGATGTCCAGGGCGTGCTCGGCGTCGACGAAGGCGCAGGTGCCGCCTTGCTTTTGCATCTCGGCCACCACCTGCAGGGTCAGCGTGGTCTTGCCCGAGGATTCAGGGCCGTAGATCTCGACCACCCGGCCGCGCGGCAGGCCGCCCACGCCCAGGGCCACGTCCAGGCCCAGCGAGCCGGTGGAGATCACCTGGATGTCTTCGATCGCCTCGCCCTCGCCCAGGCGCATGATCGTGCCTTTGCCGAACTGCTTTTCGATCTGCGCCAGCGCGGCCTGCAAGGCCTTGGCTTTTTCGGGATTGGCGGCGTTGCCTTTGACGGGTGCGTCCATGGAGAGCTCCTGAAGAGGGTGGAATGATCGGTCGGGTCAGTCACTGTGATTGATCACAGGCTGGATGCTTGAACAGCAGTTTAAACAAGGTCTTCTGAAAAATTTCATGTTTTTTAGTCAGTTTGCCTGACTATTAAAATCCCCCCCATGCTTGCCCCGCCACCCGCCGCCGACGCCTGGCGCCTGACCCACCTGGGCCGGCTGATGGGCCACGCCTTGCGCCGCTTCGATGAGCGCGTGCTGACCCTGATGGCGCACGACCTGGAGGTGCCCCTGGCCCTGTCCAACCTGGCGGCCCGCGGCCAGGTGAGCGCGGCCCACATCCACATCACCCGCCACCTGGGCCTGGACGGCTCGCGCCTGACCGACCTGGCCGCCAGCGCCGGCATGAGCAAACAGGCCATGGGCGACCTGGTGGTCCAGTGCGAGGCCTGGGGCCTGGTGCGGCGCGAAGCCGACCCGCAGGACGCGCGGGCGCGGCGCATCTGCTTCACCGACACCGGCCTGGCCTGGCTGCAGGCCTTCCGGCGCGCCGTGACCCAGGCCGAGGCCGAATTCCGTGCTGCCGTCGGCAACGAGGTGGCCACCGTGGTGGCCCTGGGGCTGGAGGCCTACGCTGGCAGTTGAGGGGGGTTTGTCTGAGGACAAGCTGGCCGCTCATCCGGCCTAGAATTTGGGGTGAACGGCCATGCCGAGCCGAACGCCGCCCGCACCCCAGGAGACCCCATGAGAATTCTGATTGCCGAAGACGACCAGGTGCTGGCCGATGGCCTGCTGCGCACGCTGCGCGCTTCGGGCGCCGCCGTGGACCACGTGGCCAGCGGCGCCGAGGCCGATGCGGCACTGATGACCAACAACGAGTTCGATCTGCTGATCCTCGACCTGGGCCTGCCCCGCATGCACGGGCTGGAGGTGCTCAAGCGCCTGCGCAGCCGCGGCTCGGCCCTGCCGGTGCTGATCCTGACCGCGGCCGACAGCGTTGAAGAGCGCGTCAAGGGCCTGGACTACGGCGCCGACGACTACATGGCCAAGCCCTTCTCGCTGCAAGAGCTGGAAGCCCGCGTGCGGGCCCTGACGCGGCGCGGCATGGGCGGCACCAGCAGCACCATCAAACATGGCCCGCTGATCTACGACCAGGCCGGGCGCGTGGCCACCATCGACGGCAAGATGGTCGAGCTGTCGGCGCGCGAGCTGGGCCTGCTCGAGGTGCTGCTGCAACGCGCCGGCCGCCTGGTCAGCAAGGACCAGCTGGTGGAGCGCCTGTGCGAATGGGGCGAAGAGGTGAGCAACAACGCCATCGAGGTCTACATCCACCGCCTGCGCAAGAAGATCGAGCGCGGCCCGATCCGCATCGCCACGGTGCGCGGCCTGGGCTATTGCCTTGAAAAAATCCCTGGCTAGGCCCACCCCTTGAAAATCTTCCAGCGTGAGCAGCGGTCGCTGTTTGGCGAGATCCTCGACTGGATGCTCACGCCCCTGCTGCTGCTGTGGCCGGTCAGCCTGGCCCTGACCTGGCTGGTGGCGCAGGGCATCGCCAACAAGCCCTTCGACCGGGCGCTGGACTACAACGTGCAGACGCTGGCCCAGCTGATCACGGTGCACGACAACCGCGCCAGCTTCAACCTGCCCCTGCCTGCCAGCGAGCTGCTGCGTGCCGACGACTCCGACATGGTGTACTACCAGGTCATGGGCACGCGGGGCGAGTTCCTGTCGGGCGAGGCGGCCCTGCCGCTGCCCGCTGAAGAAGACAAGCAGGTGATCGGCGTGGTGCGCCTGCGCGACGACGAGCTCAAGGGCCTGGAAGTGCGTGTGGCCTACATCTGGGTGCGCCTGCCGATCGAGAACGCCGAGCCGGCCCTGGTGCAGGTGGCCGAGACCCGCGAGAAGCGCTCGGTGCTGGCCACCGAGATCATCAAGGGCGTGATGCTGCCTCAGTTCGTCATCCTGCCGCTGGCGGTGCTGCTGGTGTGGCTGGCCCTGGCCCGCGGCATCAAACCGCTGTCGCAGCTGGAAGAACGCATCCGCGCCCGCGACCCCGACGACCTCAGCCCGCTCGATGACAAGGCGGTGCCGGTCGAGGTGGCGCCCCTGGTGTCATCCGTGAACGACCTGCTGACCCGGCTCAACGACTCGATCGCCACGCAAAAGCGCTTTCTGGCCGACGCCGCGCACCAACTCAAGACCCCGCTGGCGGGCCTTCGCATGCAGGCCGACCTGGCCCAGCGCGAAGGCACCAGCACCGACGAGCTCAAGCAGTCGCTCAAGCAGATCGGGCGCTCCAGCATCCGCGCCACCCACACCGTCAACCAACTGCTGTCGCTGGCCCGGGCCGAGAACAGCGGCGCCGCCCTGACACGCCAGCCCTGCGACCTGGCCCGGCTGACCATGGAGGTGGTGCGCGACTCGGTGCCCCGCGCCATGGAAAAACGCATCGACCTGGGCTACGACGGCGCCCACCCCGGTGCCGCCGGCGTGCAACTGATGGGCAACCCCACCCTGCTCAAGGAGCTGGTGCGCAACCTGGTGGACAACGCCATCAACTACACCCCCAGCAGCGACAGCCGCCCCGGCGTGGTGACGGCCCGCGTGCTAGCCGACCCCTTCAGCCGGGCCCTGCTGCTGCAGGTGGAGGATTCGGGCCCCGGCATCCCAGAGGCCGAGCGCGAGCTGGTGTTCCAACCCTTCTACCGCGCCCTGGGCACCGATGCCGACGGCTCGGGCCTGGGCCTGCCCATCGTGCTGGAGATCGCGCGCCAGCACGACGCCAGCATCACGCTGACAGACGCACGGCCCGGCGAACAGCCGCCCGGGGCACGCTTCACGGTGCGATTTGTGTCGAACTGCCCTGAAGGCCTGCCCACCTGAGCCTGTGCCGCCCGGCCTCAACAGGTTCAACAGGTTCAACAGGTTCAACAGGGCCTGAGGCTCTTGCCGCCCAGGCTGTCGCGCAGCGGCTCCAGTTTGCTGCGCAGGGCCTCGCCCACCGCCGGCAGCTTGAGGGCGTAGGCCTTGCTGTCGGGGCGCTCCTGCACCACCTTGGCCGTGCGCACACCGCGCTGCGACAAGGCCGCCAACTCGTCATTGGCCGCGCCCTGGGTGCCGAAGCTGCCCAGCGACAGACCGGGCTCCAGGGCCGGGTTGGTCAGGGGCTCGAACGGGATGCGGCGCGCCCGCAGCTCAGCCTTCTTGCGGTTGAGCAGGTCGGTGTCGCCATAACGGCCCATGTAGATGATCCAGCGCCCCGGCACGGTGATGGTGTCCAGGCTCCATTGCCCGGCCGCCAGCGACTGCGTGGCGGCCTCGCGCACCGCAGAAGCCAGCTTTTCATCCAGGGGGCCTGCCGTCAGGCACTCGGTGACGCTGGCCGCGGCGGCCTCGGCCGCCAGGCGCTTGGTCTCGTCGGCCGTCATCAGCGTCAGCGCCTCGGGCTTGATCTGCTGGGCCAGGTGCTGGGGCTCGGACGGGTTCACCGGGGCCAGGCCCAGCGGGGCCAGATGCCCCTGCGTCCACAGAAAATACGCGCCATTGACCAGCAGCAGCAAGACGACGAGCAGACGAAGCATGGGCAGGTGTGAAACAAGGGCGGTGGGTTGAGACCAGGCCTCAGGAGCCCGGTGGCGACACAGGCACCGGCCGCACACTCACCTCGGAGCTGTGGATGGCCTGGGTGCCCTGTGCAGTATGCACGAGCAAGGCCCCCCCGGCATCCACCCCGGCGGCCACGCCCTCCAGGCCATCGCTGGTGCGCACCGGCCGGCCCAGCAACACATCACGGGCCAGAAAGCGGGGCAGCAGCGGGGCAAAGCCGCTGCCGGCAAAGCCCAGCACCATGGCCGCCAGCGGCGGGATGACCCGCAGCAGGGCCTCGGGCGCGCTGGCCTGGGGCTGCCAGTCACGCAGCGCGGCCAGCGGGGTCGAGGTGCCCTCGATGGGGCGCTGCAGCACATTGATGCCGATGCCGATCACCACATAGCGCGACACGGGCGGCTGGCCCGGCAGTGCGGCACCGCCACCCGCCGTCTCGATCAGAATGCCGGCCAGCTTGCAGTCGTGGCGCCACAGGTCGTTCGGCCACTTGAGCCCCAAGCCCGCCCGTGCGTCGGGGTCGAGCGACTCCGCCACGCTCAGGCCCACGGCCAGCGACAAGCCCGACCAGTCGACCGGCGCCAAGGGCAGGCCCAGCGAAAACATCAGCGAGGGCAGCTCACCCGCCTCGGGTGCACCGCCGTCCTGCCAGACCCGGCCCATGCGGCCACGGCCGGCCGTCTGGCGCTCGGCCACCAGCAGCACCGGTTCATGGCGGCCGGCCCGGGCGCGGCGCATCAGCTCGGTGTTGGTGGAATCGATCTCGGGCAGCACCTCAACCGAGAAGCCAGGCAGCAAGGGCTCCACGGCCTCCCAGACGGCCTCGGCCGGCCAGCGCACAGGGTTCAAAGCCATGCGATCCCCCTCAGGCCGCCCGACGCCGCGCCTGCGAAGGCGCCTTGGCGGTCTTGGCTGTCTTGGCTGTCTTGGCGGTCTTGAGCTGGCTGGGCGTCTTGGGCGTGGCCGGGCGGCGCTTGGGCGCCAGCAGGGTGCCGCGGCACTGGGCCGCACCGCACCAGCAGGGGTACTCGGCCTTGAGCTTGGGCGTGTAGCGCTCTTCGATGATCAGGCCGTAGTCATAGTTGAGCTCTTCCCCGGCGCGGATGTTGCGCAGGGCGCGGATGAAGATGCGGCCGTCTTCCTCATCGGCGATGCAGTTGGGGTCGCAGCTGTGGTTGATCCAGCGCGAGGAGTTGCCGCCGTTGAGCGCGTCGATCACGCGGTCGGCGTCGACGTGAAAATAAAAGGTGTGGTTCGGGTCGCTCGGGTCGTGCGGGTGGCGGTCTTGCGCCTCCTGCCAGGTGATCACCTCGCCCACGTACTCGATCAGGGTTTCGCCCTCGGCGATGTCTTGCAGGGCAAACACGCCTCGGCCATGAACCCCCGAGCGGCGGGTCTGGAGGCGGCGACCGGAAATCGAGGGGGCTTTTGCGGACATGACCAAAAACTCTGTTAACTTGGAAAGAGCACCTGCGCGTGCGTACACACAGGTGCGTGTGTGCGTGCATGCGCGCGAAACCCGGATTGTAGGAGGCTGGCAGACCAGCTTCGGGCCGGACCTTGAAAAGGGAAGACGCTGAAATGACAAAGACTCTGGTGATTGCTGAAAAACCGTCGGTGGCACAGGACATCGTGCGGGCGCTCACCCCCAGCACAGGCAAATTCGAGAAGTTCGACGATCACTTCGAAAACGAAGGTTTCGTGGTGACCAGCGCCGTGGGCCACCTGGTCGAGATCCAGGCCCCCGAGCAGTTCGACGTCAAGCGCGGCAAGTGGAGCTTCGCCAACCTGCCGGTGATTCCGCCCTTCTTCGACCTGAAGCCGGTCGACAAGACCAAGAGCCGCCTGAACGCCGTGGTCAAGCTGGCCAAGCGCAAGGACGTCAGCGCCCTCATCAACGCCTGTGACGCGGGCCGCGAGGGTGAGCTGATCTTCCGCCTGATCGAGCAGTACGCCGGCGGCCAGAAGGGCGGCCAGTACCAAGCCCTGGGCAAGCCCGTCAAGCGCCTGTGGCTGCAGTCGATGACGCCCCAGGCCATCCGCGACGGCTTTGACAAGCTGCGCAGCGACAGCCAGATGGCCGGCCTGGCCAGCGCCGCCCGCAGCCGCTCCGAGGCCGACTGGCTGGTGGGCATCAACGGCACCCGGGCCATGACGGCCTTCAACTCACGCGATGGCGGCTTCTTCCTGACCACCGTGGGCCGGGTGCAGACCCCCACGCTGGCCGTGGTGGTCGAGCGCGAAGAGCAAATCCGCAAGTTCATCAGCCGCGACTACTGGGAAATCCACGCCAGCTTCGGCGCCGCCGCAGGCGAGTACCCGGGCAAGTGGTTCAACCCGGCCTGGAAGAAAGACCCCGAAGACGCCGAAAAGCGCGCCGATCGCGTCTGGAGCGCGCAGGAAGCCCTGGCGATCGCCAACGCCGTGCGCGGCAAGCCGGCCACCGTCACCGAGGAGAGCAAGCCCACCACCCAGGCCTCGCCCTTGCTGTTCGACCTGACCTCGCTGCAGCGCGAGGCCAACGGCAAGTTCGGCTTCAGCGCCAAGACCACGCTGGCCCTGGCGCAAAGCCTGTACGAGCGCCACAAGGCCCTGACCTACCCGCGTACCGACTCGCGCGCCCTGCCCGAAGACTACCTGCCGGTGGCCCGCCAGACCTTCGAGATGCTGGCCGACAGCGGTATGCGCCACCTGGCCCCACACGCCCTCACGGCGCTCAACAACGGCTACATCAAGCCCAGCAAGCGCATCTTCGACAACAGCAAGGTCAGTGATCACTTTGCCATCATCCCCACGCTGCAGGCGCCCAGCGGCCTGAGCGAAGCCGAGCAGAAGCTGTACGACCTGGTGGTGCGCCGCTTCATGGCGGTGTTCTTCCCGAGTGCCGAATACCAGGTCACCACCCGCGTGAGCCAGGTGCTGGAGCACCACTTCAAGACCGAAGGCAAGGTGCTGGTCAAGCCCGGCTGGCTGGCCATCTACGGCAAGGAGGCCGCCGCCGAAGTGGCCGACGCCAAGGAAGGCGACAAGGGCCAGAACCTGGTGCCCGTGGCCCCGGGCGAGAAGCCGCTGGCCGAAAGCGCCGAGGCCAAGGGCCTGAAGACCCGCCCGCCGGCACGCTACTCCGAAGCCACGCTGCTGGGCGCCATGGAAGGCGCCGGCAAGATGGTCGAGGACGACGAACTGCGCGAAGCCATGCAGGAAAAAGGCCTGGGCACGCCAGCCACGCGCGCCGCCATCATCGAAGGCCTGATCCTCGAAAAATACATGCTGCGCGAGGGCCGCGAGCTGATCCCCACGGCCAAGGCCTTCCAGCTCATGACGCTGCTGCGCGGCCTGGGGGTTGAAGAACTGTCGCGCCCCGAGCTGACCGGCGAGTGGGAGTACAAGCTCTCGCAGATGGAAAAAGGCCTGCTCAGCCGCGAAGAGTTCATGCAGCAGATCGCGGCCATGACCGAGCACATCGTCAAGAAGGCCAAGGAATACGACCGCGACACCGTGCCCGGCGACTACGCCACCCTGGGCGCGCCCTGCCCCAACTGCGGCGGCGTGGTGAAAGAGAACTACCGCCGCTACAGCTGCACCGGCGCCGACGGCCACAGCGAGGGCTGCGGCTTCTCGTTCACCAAGTCGCCGGCCGGCCGCACCTTCGAGCCTGACGAGGCCGAGGCCTTCTTGCGCGACAAGCACATCGGCCCGCTGGAGGGCTTCCGCTCCAAGGCCGGCTGGCCCTTCGTGGCCCAGATGGCGCTCAAGTTCAGCGAAGACGACAAGAACTGGAAGCTCGAGTTCGACTTCGGCGACGACAAGGACGGCGAAGAGACCGGCGAGCTGCAAGACCTGTCGGGCCAGGAATCCCTGGGCCCCTGCCCCAAGTGCGGGGCACCGGTGGTCGAGCACGGTGCCAACTATGTGTGCAGCAAATCGGTGCCCACGGCCGAGCAGCCCACCCCAAGCTGCGACTTCAAGAGCGGCAAGATCATCCTGCAGCAGCCGGTGGAGCGCGATCAGATGCACAAGCTGCTGAGCACCGGCAAGACCGACCTGCTCGACAAGTTCGTCAGCATGCGCACGCGCCGCAGCTTCAAGGCCTTCCTGGCCTGGGACGCCACGGCCAGCAAGGTGAACTTCGAGTTCGAGCCGCGCGAGAGCAAATTCCCGCCGCGCAAGACCGCGGGGGCCGCCGCCAAGGCCGCCCCGGCCAAGAAGGCAGCCGCCAAAAAGGCCACGACCAAGGCCGCCACCAAGACCCCGCGCAAGGCCACGCCGGGCAGCGGGCTCACGCCCAGCGCCGCCCTGGCCGCCGTGATCGGGGGCGAGGCCGTGGCGCGCACCGAGGTCATCAAGAAGGTGTGGGACTACGTGAAAGCCAACGGCCTGCAGGACGCGACCAACAAGCGCGCCATCAACGCCGACGCCAAGCTGCTGCCGGTGTTCGGCAAGGCGCAGATCACGATGTTTGAGCTGGCGGGCATCGTCGGGAAGCATCTGACCGCGAATTGACTCCCCCCTGAGTCGCCTTCGGCGCCTTCCCCCTCCGGGGACGACACCAGCGGCCTGGCAAAGCCAGCTCCACGGTGTCTGCTGGCATGGCCTGCTCCGCGGCCTTTTGATCGTTGCGGGCGCGCCAGTTTCAAGGGACTGAGCATGTAGCCTGAAACCTGGATGCTTTTCACCCAAGTGACACGACAGGCGCTTTTTCAAGCTCTGGGCAGGGCCAGCGTCAGATAGCCCAGCAGGGCCTGGGTGGCTTGTTGCTCCAGCGTGTCCAGGTCGGGCGGGGTGGGGTGGGCCAGGTGGGCGTGGGCGACCAGACCGTAGAGGATGGTCTGGCAGACCCGGGCCGTGGCGGGGGCCTGGGCCCGCGCGGTCTCGGGCAGGTCGCCTGCGGCCTCGATCACCTGCACCCAGCCGTCGACAAAGCGCTGGTACATCTTGCGATACGCCTCCACGCCCGACAGGTGCCGCTCCAGCAGGTAGTGGGCGCTCCATTCGGCCGGCTGGGCCCGGTGGGCCGCCAGCTGTGAGGTCAGCACGGCCTGCACCAGCTCGGCCAGGGGGCGGCCGCGCCGGGTCTCCACGGCCTGCTGCAGGGCCGTCAGCAGCTCCTTGGAGCGCAGGTGCAGGCAGACCCGCGCCAGGTCTTCCTTGCTGGCAAAGTATTCGTAGAAGCTGCCCAGGCTGGTGCCGGCCAGGCCGGTGATTGCGCGGATGCTGATGCGGGGGTAGTCGCTCTCCACCAAAAGCTGAACAAAGGCCTGCTGCAAGGCCTGCGCCGTGAGGCGCGCGCGCGACTGGCTGGGCCGCCGTCGCTGGGGCTTGGTGGGGGTTGGGGGGCGGGGCAAGGTCATGCAGGCAAATCCGGACACCCTGCGGGCCAGGGCTTCATAGAATTTTCGAGGGGCTGGGCGCGCCATTTTGACGGCCCAGTGACCGCCCGGCGAACCCCCAGGAGACACACATGATCGGCCACCACCCTGACAACCAGGTCCCGGAACTCAAGGACTACAACCTGTACGCCAGCGACCCCGTGCTGCGCCGCTCGGTGCAGCGCGGCGGCGCCGCCTGGCGCGAGCCCGAGCTGCTGCGCCAGGGGCCGAGTACGGCAGCGAGCCCGTGCTGCGCGCGGCCGAAGACGCCAACCTGTACCCGCCCGAGCTGCGCACCCACTCGGCCACCGGCCAGCGCATCGACTTCGTGAAGTTCCACCCCGCCTGGCACACGGTGATGGCGATCGCGCGGCGCAACGGCAATGCCAATCTGCCCTACACCGACACCCGCCCCACGGCCTGGACGGCCTACGGCGCCTCGATGTTCATGCACAGCCAGATCGAGTCGGGCTCGGGCTGCCCCACCACCATGACCAAGGCCTGCATCCCGGTGATCGCGCTTAACGCGCCGCTGTACGCCGAGCTGGCCCCCAAGCTGCTGTCGCTGGAGCACGACCCGCGCGACCTCCCGCTGGCGCAAAAGAGCTCGATCACGGTCGGCATGGGCATGACCGAGAAACAGGGCGGTAGCGATGTGCGCACCAACACCACGCGCGCCGTGCCGGTGGGCAGCGGCCCCTGGGGCGAAGAATTTTTGCTGACCGGGCACAAATGGTTCTTCTCGGCCCCGATGTGCGACGGCCACCTGGTGCTGGCCAAGACCGACGAGCACGGGTCCTCGTGCTTTTTCGTGCCGCGCTGGCGGCCCGACGGCAGCAAGAACCCCATCCACATCCAGCGCCTCAAGTCCAAGGTGGGCAACCGCTCCAACTCCAGCAGCGAGGTCGAATTCAAAGAGGCCTGGGGCGTGCTGGTAGGCGCCGAGGGGCGGGGCATCCGCACCATCATCGAGATGGCCAACTACACGCGACTGGACTGCGCCTTGTCCAGCGCGGGCTACATCCGCCAAGGCCTGGCGCAGGCCCTGCACTACACGCGCAACCGCTTTGTGTTCGGGCGCTACCTGGTCGACCAGCCGGCCATGACCACGCTGCTGGCCGACATGGCCCTGGAGGCCGAGGCCGCCACCGTGCTGGCCATGGACCTGGCGGCGCACTTCGGCTCGACCACGCCACAGGACGTGGCCTGGCGCCGCCTGATGACCCCGGCGGCCAAGTTCTGGAACTGCAAGCGCGCCGTGGGCTTTTGCGGCGAGGCCATGGAGGTGTTCGGCGGCAACGGCTATGTGGAAGACGGCGCCATCGGCCGCCTGTTCCGCGAGGCCCCGGTGAACTCGATCTGGGAGGGCTCGGGCAACGTGATGTGCCTGGACGTGCTGCGTGCCATTGCCCATGCGCCCGACGACGCCCACGGCGTGCTCGACCTGCTGCAGGACATCGCCTCGCAAGAGCCGGAGCTGCTGCGCCAGGTGCACCTGCTGCGCAGCGCCCTGATGCTGCCGCCCGAGGCCCTGGAGGCCCAGGCCCGGCGCTTCACCCAGCGCCTGGCGCTGACGGCCCAGGCCTGCCTGATGCTGCAGCAGGCCAGCCCGCTGGCCTCGGGGGCCTTCATCGCCAGCCGCTTCGACCCCGACTGGGGCCCGGTGAGCGGCATCACGGCCGGCACCGCCCAGGCGGCGGAATTGGTGCGCGCCGCCACCGAGGGCTGATCAAGCCGGGGACGCCGGTCGGCGCAGGAGGGCACAATCGCCCCAGCACTGCCGGCCCCCTTCGAACCGGCAGGCCCCTGACTGGAGACCGACCCATGCCCGCCTGCCCCTGGACCCCATACCGCCCCCAACGACCCCGACGCCTGCTCGGCCTCGCCCTGTTGGGCGGCCTGCTGCTGAACCTGGGCGGCCAGGCCGTGGCCGCAGGCTGGCCCAGCGAGCGCCCCATCAAGCTGGTGGTGCCGTTCCCGCCCGGCCAGGCCACCGACCTGTTTGCCCGCGCCCTGGCCGAGCCGCTGTCCCAGCGCCTGGGCCAGAGCGTGGTGGTCGAGAACAAGGCCGGCGCCGGCAGCAACATCGGCAGCGAGTTCGTGGCCCGCTCGGCCCCGGATGGTTACACCCTGCTGGTGGCGGGCAGCGCCATGGCCGTGAACCAGACGCTGTACAAAAAGGTCAATTTCGACCCTGCCAAGGATCTGGTGGGCATCTCGCTGATCGCCAAGGTGCCCCTGATCTTCCTGGCCACCCCCTCCTCAGGCATCACCAGCCTGCGCCAGCTGGTGCAGCAGGCCAAGGCTGCACCGGGCCAGCTCAGCTACGCCAGCGCCGGCATCGGCGGCACGCAGCACCTGTCGGGCGAGATGCTCAAGGCCCAGGCCGGCGTGTTCATCACCCACATCCCCTACCGCGGCAGTGGCCCGGCCCAGGCCGACTTTCTGGGCGCCCAGGTGCCGCTGATGGTCGACTCGGTGACGGCCGCGCTGCCGCACATCCAGACGCACAAGGCGGTGCCGCTGGCCGTGACCTCGGCCACGCGTTCGTCTCAACTGCCCGAGGTGCCCACGGTGCGCGAAGGCGGGCTGCCCGCCCTGAAGAACTTCGAGGCCGTGGGCTGGCTGGGCCTGATGGCGCCACGCGGCACCCCGCCCGAGGTGCTGCAGCGCCTGAACACTGAAGTGGTGGCCCTGCTGAAGTCTGAGAAGCTGGCCGCCTTCATCCGGGAGCGGGGCTCCGAGCCCAGCCCGGGCACGGGGGCCGAGTTCGACCGCTTCATTGCCAGCGAAATTGTGAAATGGGGCGCCGTGGTCAAGACCTCCGGCGCCAGCGCTGAATGAATGTGGCCCCCACGCTCCCTCACTTCGTGTGGTCGCTGCCCCCCGAGGGGGCCCAGCCCGCCTGGGGGCGGCCCGGCGGCGGGCTGGACTGTGAGCCCCCACGCTCCCTCACTTCGTGTGGTCGCTGCCCCCCGAGGAGGCCCAGCCCACCTTGGGGCGGCCCGGCGGCGGGCTGTTCAGGTTTGGCGTTGGTAGGTGAGCAGGCGGCCTTTGTAGGCGGCCTGGGCGGGGCGGGCGGGGTGGTCCAGGCGTTCTTCGGTTCTGGAGAAGCCTTGCTCGGCCATCTGTTTGTTGAAGGCGGGGCGGTTGCCGCGGTCGGGGTCGACGATCCAGACCTGGGCCGAGGCGCTGGCGTGCTCGCCGATGAAATGGGCCAGGTCGGCGTGGGTGTCGCGCTCGTACAGCAGGTCGCTGCCCACGATGAGGTCGAACAGGCCCTCGACCGACTCACGCGGCGTTCGCGCGGGTTCGCCGGGCAGGGCCTCGGGGGCGCCCCAGTGGCCGTGGCGGTACTTCAGGGGCAGCAGGTCGTTGAGGCGCAGGTTCTCGCGCAGAAAGCCGCCCGTCAGGGGGTGGCAGTCGCTGGCGGTCACGTCGGAGCCGCGGCGATGCGCCACCAGGCTGGCCAGCGCCAGGCCGCAGCCGATCTCCAGGATGCGCTCGCCGGGGCACAGCACGCGGCTGCCCATGCGGGCGGCCAGCTCGGCGCCCGAGGGCCACAGCAGGCCGAACAGGGGCCAGGTGGCCGAGGAAATGCCCAGGTGTTCGGCTTCGCCATCGGGGTCGGAGAACTGCTGGTGGTCCAGCAGGGATCGGATGATGAGGTCGTCAACGCCCGCAACGGCGATGCTCTCTTGCTTGGTGGCGTAGCCGGGCATCGTCGTGGCCCGGTCGGCTTGAATGACCTGGGCTGGGGCAGAAAGAAGAGGGCCATTATGCGCCCCACCCTTGGCAGGCCCCCAGGGGCGGCCAAAATGCGGCCCATGCCCATGCCCATGCCCATGCCCAAGCCCTTCGACGTCGGGTGCAGCCCGCGCCCCAAGCACCTTGCCCGCTCCTGGCCAGCCCGCATGGCCCTCACCCTGGCCCTGGCAGCGCTGCTGGCGGGCTGCAGCAGCCCCCCGGCCAGTGACGCCCCCAGCGGCCCGCACCGCAACGCCCAGGGCTTTCGCAACCCCAGCGGCGTGCAGGTCGAAAAGCCCCTGGGCGACCTGCTGCGCTGGCAGTGGGAGAAATGGCGTGCCGGCCTGCCCCCGGCGGCCGGCCAGGCCACGCCCCAGCTGGCACCAGACCTGGCCTTTTTGCACCGCAATGCGGGTGCGGGTGCCCAGATGCAACCCACGCTCACCTGGATCGGCCACGCCAGCACCCTGGTGCAGGCCAGCGGCCTGAACGTGCTGACCGACCCGATGTTCTCGCAGCGCGCTTTCATGGTGCAGTGGCTCGGGCCACAGCGCCAGCAGCCCCCGGGCCTGACGCTGGCCCAGCTGCCCCACATCGATGTGGTGCTGATCTCGCACAACCACTACGACCACCTGGACCGCGCCAGCGTGCAGGCCCTGGCCGCGCAAGCCGGTGGCTCGCCCCTGTTCCTGGTGCCGCTGGGCCTGAAGGCCTGGATGCAGGAGCAGGGCATCACCCGGGTGGAAGAGCTGGACTGGTGGCAGGAGCGCCGGGTGGCCGGGGTGGACTTTGCGCTCACCCCGGTGCAGCACTGGTCGGCGCGCGGCCTGAGCGACCACAACCATTCACTGTGGGGCGGCTGGGCGGTGCTGGGGCCGGATTTTCACTGGTACTTCAGCGGCGACACCGGCTACAGCGCCGATTTCGTGGCCACCCGCGAGCGCCTGGCGGCGCGCCAGGGCCCGGCCCAGGGCGGGGGCTTCGACCTGGCCCTGATCGCCATCGGCGCCTACGCGCCGCGCTGGTTCATGAAAGAGCAGCACGTGGACCCCGACGAGGCCGTGCAGGTGCACCTGGACCTGGGCGCCAAGCGCAGCGTGGGCGTGCACTGGGGCACCTTCTTGCTCAGCGACGAGGCGCTGGACCAGCCGCCCAAGGACCTGGCGCGGGCGCGCCAGGCCCGCGGCCTGGGCGAGGCCGACTTCGGCGTCATGGCCCTGGGCGAGACCCGACACCTGCCCCAACGTCTGCCCCAACGTCCGCCCCAGAGCACCCCCAGCGCCCCCTGAGCCCCGCAGGCCTCCGTGCGGCCATCCGGACGGATGAGCCCGCAGTGCGCGACAATGCGGGCCTTGTTTTTTCCGCCCACAAAGGCCGCGCATGAAGATCGATAAAGACACCGTCGTCACCCTGCAATTCAAGGTGGCCAATGCCCAGGGGCTGCTGATCGAGCAGAGCAAGACCCCCATGGTCTACCTGCATGGCGGCTACGACAACACGCTGCCCAAAATCGAAGAGGCGCTGCAAGGCCAGGAGGCCGGCTACAAGGTGCTGCTGAAGCTGCAGCCCGAAGACGCCTTCGGCCTGCGCGACGAAAGCCTGGTGCGCGTGATCCCCAAGGCCGAGTTCCCGCCCGGCGTGAAGGTGGGTGGCCAGTTGGAAGGCCGCAACGACCAGGGCCAGCCGCAGATCTACCACGTGGTGAAGATCAAGGGCCCGCAGGTGCACCTGGATGGCAACCACCCCCTGGCCGGCCAGGCCCTGCAGTTCACCCTGCACGTGACGGACGTGCGGGCCGCCAGCGAAGAAGAGATTGCCCACCGCCACGTGCACGGCGAGCACGGCCACCACCACTGAAGCTGCGCGCCCATGAAGAAGAACGGACTGGCCGACCTGGCCCAGTTGGCCAGCCTGGGGGGCCTGGTGACCACGCCGGCGGCCGAACGCAACTGCCCCGGCTGCGGCCAGCCCCTGGACCAGTGCCGCTGCGAGGCCCTGGCCCAGGAACGCGCCCAGAAGGCGGCCTTGAAAGGGGCGGCTGTGCGGGTGTGGCTCGAAACCAAGGGCCGGCGCGGCAAGGGCGTGACGGTGGTGAAGGGCCTGCCACTGGACGCCGCCGCCCTGGAGGCCCTGGCCAAGCAGCTCAAGGCGGCCTGCGGCTCGGGCGGCACGGCCAAGGATGGCGACATCGAGATCCAGGGCGACCACCGCGACACGGTGCTGGCCGCCCTGCTCAAGCAGGGTTACGCGGCCAAACGGGCCGGTGGCTGAGCCCGCCCGCAGCATGAAACCCGAAGACCTGCAACGCCTGGTGACAACGGAGATGCCCTTCGGCAAGCACAAGGGCACGCTGCTGGCCGACCTGCCGGGCCACTACCTGAACTGGTTTGCCCGCGAGGGCTTCCCCAAGGGCGATATCGGGCGCTTGCTGGCCCTGATGCACGAGATCGACCACAACGGCCTGTCGGAGCTGCTGCGCCCGTTGCGGGCCGGCCAGCCCCCACGCTGAAGTACTCAGCCGCCCGGATGCGGGCTACGCGCCAGCCCGCGCTGGGCCTTGAGCAAGGCCTTTTCGGCGTACATGCGCAGGTCGGCCGCCTTGACCAGGTCGCCCGGCTGGGTGGCGTCCTGGGGCCAGCAGGCCAGCCCCAGGCTGACTTCGATGTCGACGCTGCTCCCGCTGGCCAGTCGCAGCGGGCCATTGACGGTCTGGCGCAGGCGTTGCACCGCCTGCTCTCCCGTGCTGAGCGAGGACAGGTCGTGGATCAGGATCACAAACTCATCGCCCCCCAGGCGGGCCACGAAGTCGCCGCCGCGGGCAAACTCGCGCAGGCGCCGCGCCACCTCGATCAGCACCGCGTCACCCGCATCGTGGCCCAGGTGGTCATTGACCTGCTTGAAGCCATTGAGGTCGGCCATCACCAGGCCGAAAGACTGCTGGCTGCGCTGCCAGCGCGCCACCTCGCGGTCCAGGGTTTCGTCGAAATAACGCCGGTTGGGCAGGTCGGTGAGAGCGTCTTCGCGGGCCAGCGCCAGCACCCGGCTTTGCGCCTGCTGGTAGCAGGCCAGGCTGATGCTGTAGGTCCAGCCGACGATGAACAGCACCAGCATCAGGTACAGCACGCCCTGAAAAGGGTGCTCCTGGATGCTCGGGTCATCGGGGGCCAGGCAGGCCAGCACCCAGCGCGTGGCCATGGCCGCCGCCATCAGCAGCAGAAAAAAGCCGGCCACCCGGTGCACCAGGCGCTCCTCCGGGCGGCTGTGGCGGCACATCACCCAGGCCGACAGGCCCAGCAGCAGCACGCTGACGGCATCATGGATCTGGTAGCGCAGCACCGCATGCGCATGGTGGAGCACCGCCGACAACAAGGCCGCCGGCGCCAACAGCAGCAGGGCGCGGGGCCAGTGATCAGCCGCGGGGTGACCTCGAAAACGCAGGCAGCCCTGCAACAGCAGCATCAAGGTGATCAGGCCAGCCGCGTGGTTGACGATCAGCGCCTGCGAAAAAGACCAACCCGCCCCCAGCGCCATCGGGATGGCCAGAAAGCCCAGCGACATCGTGGCCGAAGAGGCCATCCACCAGCGCAGGCCGGGTACCTGGCGGTTGATGCGCCAAATCGTGTACATGACCAGCAAGGTCACCTGGGCCACCATCGAAACGACCACCGACAAAGTCTCGCGGTCCAACATCCATCGCATCTGAGCTTGCGCTTTCCGGGGCGCTCTGGGCCCCATCCGCCCGGGTTCCACAACCCGGGTCTGCGTCTCCCATTGTCGACCTGAGCACAAGCTCCGGCTTGATCTTGATCAAGCCCAAAACCGAGGCAGAAATCGCCTCAACAAGCCAGGGATTCGAAGAAGGGCAAGCCCCCTGCATCGCAACTCAGCCCCTGACCTTGCCAGGCCCAGAGTTCGCCCCGGCGGCCCCACAGGCGCAGGCTCACCGGGCCCTCCAGACGCGCCGGCAAGGGCAACTGCCGCAGGCGCTGGCCCTGCCACAGCAGCTCGCCATCGAGCAAGGCGCCCAAAGGCAGTGCGGCCTCCGAAACACCCTGCGCAGGGGCGGGCCACAGGTCGAGCAGCAGGCCCCGCACATGGCCCTGCCGAGGGCGCTCCCCCGGGCGCTCGGCAGGGGCGACGACCGCCGCTGCTGACCAGCGCAGTTGCAGCCCCGCCACCCCGTTGGGGCCGGGCCACCGCTGCACCCCGGCCAGCTCGGAGTCGGCGAAATGCAGGCTCAGGGCCACAGAGGGCGGGCCCATGCTCAGTTCAGCGGGGTGCGCACACCGTCGCGGTAGCCGTACAGGGTGACGGCCGGCTGGGTCAGCTCGCCCTTGGCGGTGAAGGCGATCTGGCCGGTCACGCCGTGGCGGTTGGTCTTGGCCAGGGCCGGCAGGTAGACCTTGGGATCGGTCGAGCTGGCGCTCTTCATGGCGTCGATCAGCACCAGGGTGGCGTCGTAGGCGTAGGGGCTGTAGATCTGGAACTGGCCGGGGAAGCGGGCGTCATAGCGCTTCTTCCACTCGGGGCCGCCCTGCATCTTGGCCACCGAGGCGCCCCCGGTGGCACAGGTCACGCCGGCCAGCGGCGCCGCCTTGGCCGACAGCTCGGCCAGCTTCTCGGTGCACAGCGCGTCGCCGCCGAACAGCTTCACCTCGCCCAGGCCCAGTTGTTCCATCTGGCGCAGCATGGGGCCGGCCTGGGCGTCCAGGCCGCCGTAGAAGATGGCGTCGGGCTTCTTGGACTTGATGGCCGTGAGGATGGCCATGAAGTCGGTGGCCTTGTCGTTGGTGAACTCTTCGCCCACCACGGTGATGCCTTTTTGCAGGGCCGTGGCCTTGAACACGCCGGCCACGCCCTGGCCGTAGGCGGTGCGGTCGTCGATGATGGCCACGCGCTTGACCTTGAGCGCATCGGCCGCGTAATAGGCCAGCGCGGCGCCCAGGGCGTTGTCGTTGGCAATCAGGCGGAAGGTGGTCTTGTAGCCGGGCTTGGTCAGGTCGGGGTTGGAGGCCGAGGCGGTGATGTTGGGCAGATCGCACTTGGCGTAGATCACCGCGGCCGGGATCGAGGTGCCCGACTGCAGGTGGCCGACCACGCCAGCCACCTTGGCGTCGCACATCTTCTGGGCCACGGCCGTGGCCTGGCGCGGGTCGCCGGCGTCGTCTTCGGCGGCGATCTCGAAGCGAACCTTCTTGCCACCGATCACGGGGTTCTGGGCATTGGCTTCTTCGATGGCCAGACGCACACCGTTCTCGGTGTCCTTGCCGATGTGGGCAATGCCGCCCGAGACGGGGCCGGCGTGGCCGATCTTGACGACCTGCACGTCCTGGGCCGAGGCCGATGTGCCCAGGGCCAGCACCGCGGCGAGGGCCAAGGTGGAGCGGATGAATCGCGCTTGAGTTTTCATGAAAAGTTTCCCTTGTGCGGCTGCAGACTTCAGGCCACGGAGCGGAGCAGCCACCTCCGATCCCGGCCGCCCGTGGGCGTGACACTGCACAGGGTCCATGCAGCGCGGCACGCGGGGGCAGATTCCAAAAACAAAACGCGCCCAAAGGCGCGTTTTGCAGAGTCAACGAGACTTACTTGGCGACAACACGCACCATTTCGAGGCACTTGTTCGAGTAGCCCCATTCGTTGTCGTACCAGCTCACGACCTTCACGAAGGTGCTGTCCAGGGCGATGCCGGCTTCGGCGTCGAACACAGAGGTGCACGATTCGCCACGGAAGTCGGTGGCCACCACCTTGTCTTCGGTGTAGCCCAGCACGCCCTTCAGAGCGCCTTGCGACTGGGCCTTCATTTCGGCGCAGATCTCGGCGTAGGAGGCAGCGCTGTTGAGTTCCACGGTCAGGTCCACCACCGACACGTCGGAGGTGGGCACGCGGAAGGACATGCCGGTCAGCTTCTTGTTGAGCTCAGGAATCACCACGCCCACGGCCTTGGCGGCACCGGTGCTGCTGGGGATGATGTTTTCCAGGATGCCGCGACCGCCGCGCCAGTCCTTGTTGCTCGGGCCGTCCACGGTCTTTTGCGTGGCGGTGGCGGCGTGCACGGTGGTCATCAGGCCGCGCTTGATGCCCCACTTGTCGTTCAGCACCTTGGCCACGGGGGCCAGGCAGTTGGTGGTGCACGATGCGTTGGAGACGATGGCCTGGCCGGCGTAGGTCTGGTGGTTCACGCCGTAGACGAACATCGGGGTGTCGTCCTTGGACGGGGCCGACAGGATGACCTTCTTGGCGCCAGCGGCCAGGTGCTTCTCGGCGGTTTCCTTGGTCAGGAACAGGCCGGTGGATTCGATCACCACGTCGGCGCCCACTTCGTTCCACTTCAGGTTGGCCGGATCGCGCTCTGCCGTCAGGCGGATCTTCTTGCCATTGACCACCAAGGTGTTGCCCTCGACGGCGATGTCACCCTTGAAACGGCCGTGCACGCTGTCGTACTTCAGCATGTACGCCAGGTAGTCGGGCTCGAGCAGGTCGTTGATGCCCACGATCTCGATGTCGGAGAAGTTCTGCACCGCAGCGCGAAACACCATGCGGCCGATGCGGCCGAAGCCGTTGATGCCAACCTTGATAGCCATGTCAGTCTCTTTCCTGGAGTTAAAAAATAACAAGGGGCGGCCGGCGTCGGGCGCCGGCTCGTTTTGATTTGCTTCGTGTGGGTTACTTCTTCTTGGCCTTGCCCAGCGCCACCAGCACGGTGTCGGTGACGTTTTCAGCGGTGAAGCCGAAGTGCTTGAACAGCACCGGGGCCGGGGCCGATTCGCCATAGGTGTCGATGCCCACCACGGCGGCCACGCCGTACTTCCACCAGCCATCGGTGCTGCCCATCTCGACCGCCACGCGGGGCAGGCCGGCCGGCAAGACCGACTTCTTGTAGGCCAGGGTCTGGCGATCGAAGGTGGTGGTGCTGGGCATGGAGACCACGCGCACATAGACCTTCTTCTCGGCCAGCAGCTTCTGGGCGGCCAGCGCCAGTTGCACCTCAGAGCCGGTGGCGATGATCACACCCTGGGGCTTGCGCTTGATGCCGATGTCGGCCGGCTCGCTCAGGATGTAGGCACCGCGGCTGATCTCGCCCAGGTCTTTCTTGGGCGAGTAGGGCAGGTTCTGGCGCGACAGCAGCAGGGCGGTCGGGCGGTTCTTGTTTTCCAGGGCCACGGCCCAGGCGATGGTGGTTTCAGCCGTGTCGGCCGGGCGCCACACATCGAGGTTGGGGATCAGGCGCAGGCTGGCGGCGTGTTCGATCGACTGGTGGGTCGGGCCGTCTTCGCCCAGACCGATGGAGTCGTGGGTGAACACATGGATCACGCGCTGCTTCATCAGCGCCGCCATGCGAATGGCGTTGCGGCTGTAGTCGCTGAAGGTCAGGAAGGTGCCGCCGTAGGGGATGAAACCACCGTGCAGGGCCAGGCCGTTCATGATGGCGGCCATGCCGAACTCGCGCACGCCGTAGTTGATGTGGCGGCCACCCACCAGCTGGCCATCGGCCGCAGCGGTCTGCACCACATCGCCGGCGGCGTCAAAGCGCAGGTTGGGCGTGCTCTTGGTGTTGGTGAGGTTGGAGCCAGTCAGGTCGGCCGAGCCCCCCAGCAGCTCGGGCAGAGCAGCGGTGAAGGCTTCCAGGGCCAGTTGGCTGGCCTTGCGGCTGGCCACGGTCTCGGCTTTGGTGTGGGCGGCGATGGCGGCATCGACGGCCACCTGGGCAAAGTTCTTCGGCAGCTCGCCGGCCATGCGGCGCAGCAGCTCGGCGGCCAGCGCCGGGTGGGCGGCCTGGTAGGCGGCGAAGCGGGTGTTCCATTCGGCTTCAGCGGCAGCGCCACGGGCCTTGGCGTCCCAGGCGGCGTACACATCGGCCGGGATCTCGAAGGGGGCGTGCGGCCAGCCCAGGGCTTCGCGGGTCAGGGCGATCTCTTCGGCGCCCAGGGGTTCGCCGTGGGCCTTGGAGGTGTTGGCGCGGTTGGGCGAGCCCTTGCCGATGGCGGTCTTGCAGATGATCAGGGTAGGGGCCGCGTTCTGGCCCTTGGCCTGGGCGATGGCCTGCGACACGGCGTCCACGTCGTGGCCGTCCACCGGGCCGATCACATTCCAGCCATAGGCCTGGAAGCGTTGGGCGGTGTTGTCGATGAACCAGGGCGCGACCTGGCCGTCGATGGAGATGCCGTTGTCGTCGTACAGGGCGATCAGCTTGCCCAGCTTCCAGGCACCGGCCAGGGCGGCCGCTTCGTGGCTGATGCCTTCCATCAGGCAGCCGTCGCCCATGAAGACGTAGGTGTGGTGGTCGACCACGGCGTGGCCGTCGCGGTTGAACTCCTTGGCCAGCAGCTTCTCGGCCAGCGCAAAGCCCACGGCATTGGTGATGCCCTGGCCCAGCGGGCCGGTGGTGGTTTCCACGCCGGGGGTGATGCCCACTTCGGGGTGGCCGGCGGTCTTGCTGTGCAGCTTGCGGAAGTTCTTCAGCTCTTCGATCGGCAGCGGGTAGCCGGTGAGGTGCAGCAGCGCGTAGATCAGCATCGAGCCGTGGCCGTTGGACAGCACGAAGCGGTCACGGTCCAGCCACTGGGGCTGACTCGGGTTGTGCTTGAGGTGCTGGCCCCACAGGGCCACCGCCATGTCGGCCATGCCCATGGGGGCACCCGGGTGACCGGAGTTGGCGAGTTGAACGGCGTCCATGGCCAACGCGCGGATCGCGTTTGCCATATCTTGTTGTTGCTGGGTGTTGGCCATCGGGAGAAGCTCCGGATTGGAGGGTCTGGGGGAAACCCCGCATTTTACCGGTCGCGCCCGACCCAGGTCGCGAAGCCCACTTTCAGGGCCGCCATCCGGCGCATTCAGCCCCTGACTTGCACTAAAGTGGAGCCTCTTATGCTTGGCCTCCACCTGACCGCTGATTTGCACGACTGCCGCTGTGCGCCGCACTGGCTGCAAGACGCGCCAGCGCTGGGCCAGGCCTGCCTGGAGGCCGTGGCCGCCAGTGGCCTGCAGGCGGTCAGCCAGCTGGTGCACCCCTTCCCGGCCGGCCCCAACGGCCCCGGCGGCGTGACCGCCACCGTGCTGCTGGCCGAATCGCATCTGTGCGTGCACACCTGGCCCGAACTGGGCGCCGTGACCCTCGACGTGTACGTGTGCAATGTGGGGGCCGACCACGCGCCCCAGGCGCGTGCCCTGCAGGCCCGATTGCTGGCGCTGTTCCAGCCCGGGCGCCAGCGCCTGCAAGAGCTGCAGCGTGGCAGCCTGATCGAAGCGGCCCAACCCCTTGCGGCCTGATGCCCCGGCCTGATCCATGAACCCCACGCCAGACGCCCTCATGCAAGACACCCCGGCCATGCTGCTGGCCGCCGGCCGTGGCGAGCGCATGCGCCCGCTCACCGACCGGCACCCCAAGCCGCTGCTGGCGGTGCAGGGCCGCCCGCTGCTGCAGTGGCAGCTGGAGGCGCTGGCCCGAGACGGCTGCCGTCGCGTGCTGATCAACACCGCCTGGCTGGGCCAGCAGATTCAAGACCATTTCGGCCCGCAGTTCCCCACCACGCAGGGCCCGCTGACCCTGAGCTATTCCGACGAGGCCGCCGACTTTGGCGGCGCGCTGGAGACCGCCGGCGGCATTGCCCGCGCGCTGCCCCGCCTGGGCGAGGTGTTCTGGCTGGCCGCGGGCGATGTGTTTGCCCCCGACTTCGTGTTCGACCCGCAGGCCCTGGCCCAGTTTCGCGCCGGCACGGCCCTGGCCCACCTGTGGCTGGTGCCCAACCCGGCGCACAACCCGCGCGGCGACTTCGGCCTGAGCCCCGAAGGCCTGGCCCTGAACCTGAGCGCCGACCAGCCCGGCCCGCGCCACACCTACAGCACCATCGGGCTGTACCGCGCCGAGCTGTTCACGACCCCCTGGTGCGACATCGCCGCCGGCAACCCGCAGGGGCAGGCCGCCGCGCTGGCACCGCTGCTGCGCCGCGCCATGGATGCCGGCCGCGTGACGGCCAGCCTGTACACCGGGCGCTGGACCGACGTGGGCACGCCCGAACGCCTGGCCCAATTGAACGAGCACCAGAACGTGCCCCTGAACGAGCCCCAGAACGCGGCCTGATCCGCCCCACCCCAGCCCACACCGCCGCTGAAAGCCCGCCATGTCCGACCTCCCCACCCTCGCCCCCACCCCCTTGAGCGTCTACGCCGAACGCCGCGCCCGCGTGGCCCAGGCCATCGGGCCCAACGGCATCGCCATCGTGCCCACCGCGCCCGAGCGCCAGCGCAACCGCGACAGCGATTTCCTGTACCGGCACGACAGCTACTTCTACTACCTGACGGGCTTCACCGAGGCCAACGCCTGGCTCGTCATCACCGGCGACGGCCACAGCACGCTGTGGTGCAACCCCAAGGACCTGGAGCGCGAGATCTGGGACGGCTACCGCCTGGGCCCTGATGCGGCCCCCGCGGCCCTGGGTGTGGACACGGCCTGGCCGGTGACCGAGCTGGACACCCGCCTGCCAAAGCTGCTGGAAAACCGCGATGTGGTGCACTACCCCTTCGCCACCCACAAGGGCCTGGAAACCCGGGTCGACGGCTGGCTGGGCCAGGTGCGCGCCCGGGTGCGCTTCGGCGCCCTGTGCCCGGCCATGCAGCGCGACCTGTGCGGCGTGCTTGACGAGATGCGCCTGATCAAGGATGAGTACGAGCTGACCATCATGCGCCGGGCCGCCCAGATCAGCGCCGGCGCCCATGTGCGCGCCATGCAGCTCAGCGCCAGCCGCCTGCGCGCCGGCCAGGAGGTGCGCGAATACCACCTGGACGCCGAGCTGCTGCACGAGTTCCGCCGCCATGGCTCGCAGTACCCGGCCTACAGCTCCATCGTGGCCGCCGGGGCCAATGCCTGCGTGCTGCACTACCGCGCCGACACCGCACCGGTGCGCGACGGCGAGCTGGTGCTGATCGATGCCGGCTGCGAACTCGACAGCTACGCCAGCGACATCACCCGCACCTTCCCGGCCAATGGCCGCTTCAGCGGCCCCCAGCGCGCCCTGTACGACCTGGTGCTGGCCTCGCAGGACGCGGCCGTGGCCGCCACCCGTGCCGGCGCCCGCTTCAACGACCCTCACGACGCCACCGTGGCGGTGCTGGCGCAAGGCCTGCTTGACCTGGGCCTGCTCGACCGCAACACCGTGGGCAGCGTGCAGGATGTGATCGAGAACCGCAGCTACTTTCCGTTCTACATGCACCGCACCAGCCATTGGCTGGGCATGGATGTGCACGACTGCGGCAGCTACGTGGAGCCCACCGAGCTGGGCGAAGCCAGCTTGCGGCGTGACCCGCTGTCGGGCGAGACCATCACCAACCGGCCCAGCCGCATCCTGCACCCGGGCATGGTGCTGACCCTCGAGCCCGGCCTGTATGTGCGCCCGGCCCCGGGCGTGCCCGAGGCCTTCCACCACATCGGCATCCGCATCGAAGACGATGCCGTGGTCACGGCGCAAGGCTGCGAACTGATCACCCGCGACGTGCCCGTGCACGCCGACGAGATCGAAGCGCTGATGCGCTGATGGCCGGATGAAGCAGACCGCCCCCCAGTCGGCATGAGCGCCGCCCCCGCCCCCCGACCCGAGCGCCGTGCCCTGCGCCTGATCGCCAACGAGAAAACCGTGCCGCGCCTGCACCTGGTGGGCACGCTGGTGGTGGTGCTGAGCCTGACGCTGGCCCTGGTGGGGTTCTTCTCATGGCAGAACCTGGCCGAGCAAAAGGCCTCGTTGCAAAGGGTGGAAGCGGTGCTGCAACAGCAGCAACGGCAGCGCCTGTCGGCCGAGATGGACTCGGCCCTGAGCTACATCGAGTTCGTGCGTTCACGCACCCACGACGTGCTGCGCCACAGCCTGGTCAACCAGGTCGACAACGCCATGCAGGTGGCCGAGGCCATCTACCGGCGCGAGTCGCCGCTGCGCCCGGCCGCCGAGGTGCGCCAGCTGATCATCGAGGCGCTGCGTGAGGTGCGCTTCTACGATGGCCGGGGCTACTACTTCATCGACGACATGGAGGGCCGGTTCATCCTGCTGCCCACCGCGCCGCAGCTCGAAGGCAAGCTGTCACCGGACAACCGAGACGACACCGGCCACCCCATCATGAAGGGCTTGATCGAGGCGGCCCGCCAGCCCCGTGGCGCGGGCTTCTCGCGCTACCGCTGGTACCTGCCTGACCAACCCAAGCAGATGGCCGACAAGCTGGCCTATGTGCGCTACTTTGCGCCCTATGGCTGGCTGATCGGCACCGGCGACTACACCTCGAAGTGGGAGGAGCTGCAGCAGCAGGAAGCACTGGCCCACCTGCGTTCGCTGCGCTTCGGCCTCAGCGGCTACTTCGGCCTGGTCGACCGGCAGGGCCGATCATTGCTGTCGCCCTCCAACGCTTCGATCGAAGGGCTGCACTTCTCCGGGCTGCCACCGGCCGAGGCGGCCGCCGTGGAGAAGATCTTCCGCACTGGCCAGGACGGGGGCGGCTTCATCCACTACGAATGGCCCCACCCCAACAGCGGCCAGACGAGCCCCAAGACGGCACTGGTCAAGGTGGTCGAGCCCTGGGGCTGGGTGATTGCCGCCACGGTGTTCGACAACGAGCTGGAGTCTTCGATCAGCCGCGAGCGGCAACTGCATGACGAAGGCAACCCGCAGCGCTGGCTGACCCTGGGCCTGGCGGTGCTGGTGGCGCTGGGCGTGGCGCTGGGGGCCTCCTTGCTGTTCTCGCGCTGGTCGCGGCGGTTGTTCCTGGCCTACCACCGCGAGAATGCGCGCCACCTGGAGGCCCTGCGCCAGCAGGCGGCCGAGCTCAAGACCCTGTCGCGCGCCATGGCACAAAGCCCGGTGTCCATCTTGATCACCGACACCGACACCAGCATCACCTATGTGAACCCCGAGTTCGAACGCATGAGCGGCTATGCCCTGGCCGACGTGCTGGGTCAGCAACCGAGCTTTTTGCGCGCACCGGGCGAAGACAAGGCCCGCTATGAAGCCATCTGGGATCTGGCGCGCCAGGGCCAGGCCTGGCAGGGCGAGCTGCCGATCCGCTGCCACGACGGCACCCTGCTGTGGCACAAGGTGCAGGTCTCGCCCGTGCTCAACGACCAGGGCAGCATCGCGCAGTACCTGGCCATCCTCGAAGATGTGACCGAGCGGCGCCGCATCGACGCCGAGCAGCGCATCGCCGCCACCGCCTTCGAAACCCAGGAAGGCATGATGGTGGCCGACCGAAATGGCGTGATCCTGAAGATCAACCAGGCCTTCACCGATATCACGGGCTACAGCTCGCAGGATGTGGTGGGGCAGACGCCCAAGATCCTCAAGTCGGGGCGGCATGAGCGCGCGTTCTATGACGGCCTCTGGCAATCGGTGCTCGAAACCGGTCGGTGGCAAGGTGAGATCTGGAATCGGCGCAAGAACGGCGACATCTTCCCCGAGTGGCTGACCATCACCGCGGTGAAGAGCGAAGGCGGCGAGGTCACGCATTACGTCAGCACCCTGACCGACATCACCCAGCGCAAGGCGGCCGAGAACGAAATCCGACACCTCGCCTTCTTCGACCCGCTGACCAGTCTGCCCAACCGCCGCCTGCTGCTGGACCGCCTGCGCCAGGCCCTGGCCGCCAGCGTGCGGCGCCAGCGCAACGGCGCGCTGATCTTCATCGACCTGGACAACTTCAAGACCCTCAACGACACCCTGGGCCACGACAAGGGTGACCTGTTGCTGCAGCAGGTGGCACGGCGGCTGTTGCACAGCGTGCGCGAGAGCGACACCGTGTCGCGACTGGGGGGCGACGAGTTCGTGGTCATGCTCGACGGGCTGGACGGCAACCCCGTGGACGCGGCCCGCCAGGCCGAGACCGTGGGCGAGAACATCCGCCTGGCCTTGAACCACCCCTACGACCTGGCCGGCAACGAATACCACTGCTCGCCCAGCATGGGGGTGGCCCTGTTCGACCAGCACTCGCAGGTGGACGAGATGCTGCAGCGCGCCGACCTGGCCATGTACCAGGCCAAGGCGGCCGGCCGCAACACGCTGCGCTTCTTCGACCCCGCCATGCAGGCCCTGGTGGCCGAGCGCGCCGCCCTTGAATCGGACCTGCGCGTGGCCATCCGCGATGGCCAGCTGCTGCTGGCCTACCAGGCCCAGGTCAGCGCGGCCGGCCAGGTGCTGGGGGCCGAGGCCCTGGTGCGCTGGCGGCATCCGCAGCGCGGGCTGGTCTCGCCGGTCGACTTCATCCCGCTGGCAGAAGACACGGGGCTGATCCTGCCGCTGGGCCTGTGGGTGCTGACCGAGGGCTGCCGCCAGCTTGCCCAATGGGCGCTGAGCCCGACACACGCCCACCTGACCCTGGCCATCAATGTGAGCGCCCGCCAGTACCGGCAGACCGACTTCGTGCAACAGGTGCTCGACACCCTGGCCACCACCGGCGCCCCGGCCCACCGGCTCAAGCTGGAGCTGACCGAAAGCCTGCTGCTGCACGACGTCGAAGACATCATCGCCAAGATGAGTGCGCTGCAGGCGCACGGGGTGGGCTTCTCGCTGGACGACTTCGGCACCGGCTACTCCAGCCTGAGCTACCTCAAGCGCCTGCCGCTGGACCAATTGAAGATCGACCAGTCCTTTGTGCGCGACCTGCTGGAAGACGCCAACGACGCCACCATTGCGCGCACCATCGTGGCCCTGGGCAAGAACCTGGGCCTGGCGGTGATCGCCGAAGGCGTGGAGACCGCTGAACAACGCGACCGCCTGGCCAGCTATGGCTGCGATGCCTACCAGGGCTACCTGTACGGGCGCCCCGCCAGCGCCGCCGAACTGCCCTTGAGCGGCGAGGTGTGACGTGGAAGTGCTCAGCGTGAACACCGGCCACGTGCGCCCCTTGCAGATCCAGGGCCGCCGCATCATGAGCGCCATCGGCAAGCGCCCCGTTGACGGCGCGGTCACCGTGGCCCGGCTGGGGCTGGCGGGCGACGAACAGGCCGACCTCAGCGTGCATGGGGGGCTCTCGAAAGCCGTCTATGCCTGGCCCGCCGAACACTACCCCTGGTGGCAGCAGCAGCGCCGCGAGGCCGGCGTCAGCCTGTTCGACGAAGCGCTGCCCCCGGGGTTTGCAGGCGAGAACCTGACCCTGACGGGGCTGCTGGAAGCCGAGGTATGGGTCGGCGACGAACTGCACTTTCCGGACTGCGTGCTGCGCGTCACCGCCCCACGCGAGCCCTGCTTCAAGTTCAACGCCGTGATGGGCTTTGCCCAGGCCGCCCGCCTGATGGCACAAAGCGGCCGCTGTGGCTTCTACCTGTCGGTGGTGCAGGAAGGCACGATCACCGCCGGCCAACGCTTCGAGTTGCACCCCGGCCAGCGCGGCCTGGGGATTGTGGAAGCTCTGGCTGCGAAATGGGCCAAGCACCGGAACTGAGTGCGGCCACCCATCAGAAGCGCGGCTCTGCGTCGCCAGTGCGCCAGACCGGCCAGCGCAGCATCACGCTGTCGAACAAGGGGCTGGCCAGCCATTGGGCCAACCACTGCCGAAGGCCGGGCAAGGGCGCCTGGGCCCACCAGGCGGCGTCCACCTGGGCGAACTGACGCACAAAGGGCATCAGGGCCGCATCCAGCAGGCCGGGGCGGGGGCCCAGCAGGTGCGGGCCGCCCCGCGCCTGCCACAGGCCTTCCAGGGGCAGAAGGTGTTGCACCAGCGCCTGCTCGCGCCAGTGGCTGGCCGGGTGCTCCGGGTGGCGTTCGGGGTATTTGTAGCGGTCCAGCAGGGCCTTGAACCCGCCATCGTTGGCGGCCAGCCCATGCCGGGTCAGCTCCGCTTCCCGGCTGCCCTCGGTGTGCAGCCAGCCGAGGGGGTCGTGCTGGGCCAGCGCCCAGCGCATGATGTCCAGGCTTTGCTCGATCACCTCGCCCGTGGGCAGCACCAGCACCGGGACCGTGCCCTTGGGGCTCACCGCCAACAGCTCGGCCGGCTTGTCGCGCAGCACCACCTCACGCAGGGCCACCGGCACACCCGCCGCCTTCAGGGCGAGCCGGGCGCGCATGGCATAGGGGCAACGGCGAAACGAATACAAGACGGGCAAGGTGGGCATGGCTTGGGAGCACGGGAGAGTTCAAGCCACTCGATTTTGCCGTGTGCCCAAAAAAAGCGGCCCGATGCGCAAGCGCACCGGGCCGACCAAGGACTGACTGCGAAAAAAACCATCGCGCCGGGTACGGCGCCAGGCACAGCGCCGCTTATAAAGCCCGGTGCCTAGTGCGCCTCAGTGCGCCTCAGCGCGCCTTCAGGAACTCGGCCACGTCGAGCAGCACCAGCTCGTTGTCGTCGGCCTGGTTGGGTTCGCGGCTGCTGCTGAAGGGCAGGTTGTTGTCGTTGCCCACCACGATGTGGGTGGCATCCACCACGTCCACGTTCTCGATGGTGAAGAAGGGGAAGGTCAGCACGCCCTTGTTCAGCGGCTTGCGCGCCAGGTGGGCCGGGTCGGCGATGTTGAGCAGATCGATGTAGCCGATCTTGCGCACCGGGCCGCCCACGTTGGCCTCGCTCAGTTCGATCTTGTAGACGCGCTTGAACTTGGCCAGGTCATGGAAGCAATCCGGGCGCTGCTGGCCCTCGGGGCAGGCCTTGTCGGCCGTGCCTTCACCGTTGTCACGCTCGATGATCATGCCGGTGCTGTCGTCGATCATGTTGAAGTCGCCGATGGCGTGGTGACCGGCTTCCAGCACGTATTTCCAGTGGCGACCGGTCCACTGCTCGGTCTTCACGTCGAACTCGAGCACGCGCAGATAGGGCTTGCCCTCCAGCGATTCGTAGGCCTTGGCCTCGGAGTTCCACAGGGCGCCTTCGAGCAGGGCGTAGAGCTTGCTGCCATCCTTGGACGAGGCCATGCCCTCGAAGCCCTTGGAGCGACGCACCTCGAAGTTGACGCTGCCGCCGGGCGCCGCCGGCGTGGTCAGGGCCGGGTGGTCGGGCGAGCGCACCACCTTGCCGTCGACCTGGGTGTCGAACACCGCCAGCACCTTGCCCTTCATGTCGGCCTTGATCAGGAAGGGGCCCAGTTCGTCGCCGATCCAGATCGAGCCACCGGCGAACTGGAAGCTCTCGGTGTCGAAATCCGAGCCCGTCAGGTAGCGCTCGGGCGTGCCTTCATGGACGATGCGAAAGGGCACCTTCTTGTCGGGGTCGTGCAGAAAGACCGTGTCCAGGCGCTTGAAGTGGCCACTCTTGAAGTCCACCGCATAGTGGTTCAGGTACAGCATGAAGTCGGGCGAGTTGGCTTTGGCGCCGGCACCGTTGTCGGTGATGATCCAGAACGTGCCGTCGGCCATGTGCTTGATGCCCGAATGGCCCTGCAGCGGCTGGCCCTTGAAGGGCAGCGACACGCCGGTGGGGCGGCCGAACGACAGACCGGGCACGGAGGCGAGCTTCTCGACGCGCACGCCGGTGGTGTATTTGCCGCTGCTCTGCAGGTCTTGCGGGGCGTTCTTGGGCGCCGGCACAAAGCTCTGGGCCGGCAGCACGGCGTGGCCTGCCAGGCGGGCCTCGAAGGCCTGGGGCGCAGCGGTGTTGGACTGGGCGGCCACGGGCAGGGCCCAGAGGCAGGCCGTCACGGCCAGGATGGAAGCGGCAACAGAATTGAGAGCGCGGGACATCGGAAAAATCATCACAACAGGAAACAAGCCCTCAATGTCGGGGCCAGCCGTGACGCGCCGATGACAGGAATGTCACGCAAAGGCTTGTGGCAATTGGTTACAACTTTGGAATGTTGGGTAGGATGGGTTGGTGCAACTCCTCTCCGCCTCCGAAAGCTACCTGCTGGGCCGCCGCTTCCGGCGCCTGCTGCGCTGGGCCGGGCTGGCGGTGGGCCTGGGGCTGATCGGCCTGGGCTTGTGGTCGATCACCCAGGATTACGACAGCACCCGCCGCCTGGCCCATGACAACAGCCAGCAACTGACCGAAAACCTGCGCCACCTGAGCGAGCAGACCCTGGAGCAGACCGCCCTCAGCCTGAGCAGCCTGGGCAGCGAGCTGATGCCCAGCAGCGGCGTGCACCCCCCGCCCGATGCCCGAGCGCTGCAGGCCCTGCTGGAGGGGGCCATCCGCTTCGACAGCGTGTCGCAGTTGCTGTTCGTGCGCCGTGGCGACCAGTTGGTGGCAGCCGATCGGCATCAGCGCCTGGCCCCGGAGGACCTGCAACGCCTGCGCCAGTTGCCGCAACCCGAGGTGGCCGGCCCGCTGCAGTTGCTCGGCCCGATCCGATTGAACGAGCAACAGGGTGAACTGCTGCCGATGCTGATGCGCCTGAGCGGCCCGGAGTCGGGCCAGGAATGGCTGCTGGGCGCACTGATTCCGTTGACAGCGCTGCACCCGCCCGCACCGCCGCAGGACAGCGATGCGCAGGCTCCGCTCAACCGGCTCGACCAGGCGGTCTACCTGCTCGATGGCCAGGTGCTGATGCACACCGGCGAGCCCACGCCGGGCACCGGGCGCATGGCCCCCGAATCCGAGCTGCTGGCCCGCCTGGCCAGCGAGCAGCCCAGCGGCGAATTCAAGACCTCGACCCGCGACAGGCCCGAGCTGTCGGGCACCTTCCGGCGCTCCGGACGCTACCCGCTGCTGGTGGCCAGCCTGCAAACCGAAGCCCAGGTGCTGGCCCCCTGGCGGCAACGCAGCGCCACCAAGGGGGTGATGCTGGCCCTGGCGCTGCTGGCCCTGGGCCTGGGCACGCGCACCCTGCAGCGCATGCTGCAGGTGCTGGCCACCAGCGAATCGGTGTACCGGCGCCTGTTCGAGGACGTGGCCGATGGCGTGCTGGTGTTGGACCCCGCAGGCCGCGTGCTGGCGCTGAACGCGGCGGCCCTGCGCCTGGCCGGGCGCAGCCAGGCCGAGGAGGTGGTGGGCCACGCCCTGTCGGAGTTCTTTCCCCACCCCATCGACCCGGCCACCGGGCAGCCCAGCACCTTGCCGCGCCAGCGCATGCAGCGGGCGCTGGCCGGGGAGCACCTGCGCTTCGAGTACAGCTTTGACGCCCCGCTGACGCAGCAACGCGTGGACTGCGAGATGCGCCTGTCGGCCTTCACGCTCGACGGCGCACCCCAGCTGCTGTGCCTGGTGCGCGACCTGAGCGAAGAGCGCCGCTTCAACCGCCAGCAGGACTACCTGGCCAACCACGACCCGCTGACCGGCCTGCCCAACCGGCACAGCCTGCTGCGCCGACTGGATGAACGCATCGAGCGCCAGCCCGGCCATCGCTTCGAGCTGGTGTTCGTGAACCTGGCGCGCTTCAAGGAGATCAACGAGGCCTTTGGTCACCGCACCGCCGACATGGTGCTGGAGGTCACGGCGCGACGCCTGGAGCGCCAGTTGCTCGCCCATGGCTGGAGCCTGGCACGGGCCGGCGGCACCGACTTCGTGGCCGTGCCACCGCCCCCCGACGACCCGGCGCCCCACCTGTCGACCGAGACCGTGTGCGAGCTGATGGTGCAGGTCAGCCGCGAGCCCATCACGCTGGGTGACACCGCAGTGGAGCTGCACCTGAAACTGGGCAGTGCCGAATACCCCGCCGATGCGCCCGACGCCGGCCAGTTGCTGCGCTGTGCCGACGTGGCGGCGGCCCGGGCGCGCACGGTGGTGGGCTCGCAGGTGCGCTACAGCCGCAGCTTCGAGCACGCCCCCGGGCACGATCTGAAAATGCGCTCCGAACTGTCGGCCGCCCTGCGCGGCGGCCAGCTGCAACTGGCCTGGCAGCCCAAGCTGTGGCTGGAAAGCCGTGAGCTCGAAGGGGTGGAGGCCCTGCTGCGCTGGCACCACCCGCGCCTGGGCTGGATTCCACCGTCCGAGTTCATTCCGCTGGCCGAATCCACCGAGCTGATCTACCCGCTGACCCGCTGGGTGATCAGCGCGGCGCTCGACCAGATGGCCCGCTGGCAAACCCTGGGGCAGCCGCTGAAGGTGGCCGTCAACATCAGCGCCAACAACCTGCAGGACCCTGACTTCACCGACCACATCAAGGGCTTGTTGGCGCAGAAAAACGTGCCGGCCCAATGGCTGGAGCTGGAGGTCACCGAGTCGGCCCTGGCCGTCAACCCCGACCTGGTGTTGCGCCGCCTGCAGGAATTGCGGGCCGCCGGCATGCCCCTGGCGCTGGACGACTTCGGTACCGGCTTCTCCAGCCTGTCGTATGTGAGCCAGTTCCCCTTCACCAGCATCAAGATCGACCGCAGCTTTGTGAGCGCCCTGCTGCGCAGCCCGCGCGACCGCCATGTGGCCGAGTCCACCATCGCCCTGGGCCGCAAGCTGGGCCTGCGCACCGTGGCCGAGGGGGTGGAGGACGACAGCACCGCCGCCGCCCTGATGGCGCTGGACTGCGATGTGGGCCAGGGTTACCTGTTTGCCAAGCCTTTGATGGGAGAGGCCTTCGAGCACTGGCGCCACGCGCACCAGAGCAAGCTGCTGGCGGCACGCCGCCACGCCGCCGGGCAGCACCGCTAGGGCCGCCACTCAGGGCAGCGAGCGCCACAGGTAGACCGCCCCTTCGCCGTACCCTGCCAAGGTGGCCTGGGAGGCGGCATCAGGCCGGCGGTCCTGAAAGCCCTGGCGGCGCCAGAAAGGCTGCGAACCCTGCACCGCCACCAGGCCCAGCCCCCCCAGGCCTTCGGCCCTTGCCAGGGCCAGCGCCGCCGCCACCAGGCGTGGCCCCAGGCCCAACCCCTTGGCGCTCGGGTGCACGGCCAGGTCATGCAGGTACAGCGCCGTGGACTGGGGCGCCGGGTCAAAAGGATGATGCAGCGGCGCCACCGCCCCCGGCACGCTGCGGTAGGCCAGCAGGTAGGCGCACAGTGCGCCCGGCGCATCGAACAGGCCCCACACCGTGAGCGGGGTGATGGCCAGGCGCTGGGCCATGACGGCAGCGGGCTCGACAAAGGCAGCACCGTAGGCCAGCGCCTGCAGCGCCATCAGGGCAGGCAGGTCGGCGGCCTGCAGGCCCCGCAAGGTGGGCTGCTCAGCGCTCATGAGGGGGTGCGCCCACGCAGTTGTTGCACGGCCAGCAGCCCGGCATCGTGCCCACGCGTGAAGGCCTCTTCGAACACCGAGTAGCCCGACCAGTCGCTGTGGGCGTAACTGACCCGCCCCTGGGCCAGGGCCGCAGGCACGCTGGCGCCGGTGCGGCGTTGGCGCAAGGCGGGCACGGCCTGGGCGGCTGCAGCCAGCGGCAGGCGTGACAGGTGGGCCAGCACCCCGGGCACGGGCACGGCCATGGCGTGGCCGTGGCGGCTCAGCGAAAACTCGCGGGCATGGCTCAGCAGATCGGGGTGGGGGCCCAGAAATTCGTCCAGCATGGGGCCGCGCCAGTGCGTCCAGGGCTGCTCCAGCAAAGCCTTGCGGGCCGGTTTGGCGGCCCCCAGCGCGCGGTAGAAGGTGAGCACGGTGGGGCCGGGGCGCGGGTCCAGGCGCTGGTGGGCCGCGTTCACATAGCCCAGGCCGCTGGAGCCATAGATCACGTTGTCCCAGGCCGGGGCGGCGCCAGGTCGGTCGAGCAGGGGCTGGTCGAGCAGCAGGTTGCCCACCACCCAGGCCGCATGCTGCCAGCGCAAGGCCGTGGACTGCAGCCAATCGGGCGCAGTCACCACCACCCGGGCGGCCACATGCACCGGCAGGGCCACGATGCAGTGCGCGGCCAGCCAGCGCTCCACGCGCTGCCGGGCCACGTCCCACACGTCCACCGCCACGCCCTGGCGCTGGTCTTCGATGCGCAGCACCACCCGGCCCGGGTACAGCGGGCCATGGCGGGCGTCGCCCTGCCAGGGCGCGGCCAGCCGGTCGACCAGCCAGCCATTGCCCTCGGGCCAGGTGAGCACCGGGGTGTCGGCGGCTTCGGCGGCCTCATCGCTGCCCGGGGCATGGAAGCCATGCCGGCTGGCAAAGTAGTGGATGCCGGCCCAGGCCGAGACCTCGGCCAGGCCGGCGCCGTAGTCGTCGCGGCAGCAGTAGTCCAGGTACCAGCGCAGGCGGGCGTCGTCCAGGCCCTGCTGGGCCAGCCATTGCGCGAAGGTCTGGCTGTCGAGCGCCAGCTGCACCGGGCTCAGGCCCTGGCTGGCCAGCGGAATGGCAAACCGGGCCTGGCGCTGCAGGCCGGCCACCAGGCCGGCAAAGCGCTGGTACTGCGCCCGCGTGGCCGCGCTCAGATCGTGCGCCGGCAGCAGGCCCTCTTGCCAGCCGCCCTCCACGTACAGGCGCTCCTGGGGGCTGTGGCACAGGGCTTGTTCGTCGTACACCCAGCGGCCCGCCTGGCGCCGGCGCAGGCCCAGTTCTTCGAGCAGGGCCTGCACCTCGGGCGCGTCGTCGCCGGGCAGGGGCAGGTAGTGCGCACCGGTGGGGCAGGGCTGGCTGCCCAGCAGGCGGCCGCGGCTGTTGCCGCCGGGCTGCTCGTCGAGCTCCAGGATGGCCAGGTCGTCCACCCCGCCCAGGCGCAGCGAGCGCGCCGCCGCCAGGCCGGCGATGCCTGCGCCCGCCACCACCACGCCCACCCGGCGCGACACCGCCGGCGCCGGCCAGCGGCGCGGGTTCTCGCGCAGCAGGTGGCCGCGTTCAAAGGCCGCCCCCTCAAACCCGCCTTGCAGGGCCGGTGCAGCGGGCGAGCAGCCCGCCAGGCCCAGACCTGCGCCCCCCATCAAAGCCAGCCAGTCGCGGCGGTGCAGGCCGCCTGCCATCGAATCAGCGGCGTTATCGGTGCGGATCAATGGGCCACCTTGCCCCATTCCTGCTCATAGGTGCGCACCAGGATCTGGTTGGACAGGCGGTTCACCCCGGTGGGCACGGCGGCCATGTCCTGCGGAAAGTCGAACAGCATGGGCAGGGTCTGCAGGTTGAGAAAGCGCAGGCCCTCGGGCAGCTTGGTAGGCTGGCGCCAGGGGCGGCGCGAGGCCACCACAAAGCCCCACTCGCCAAAGCTGGGCACGTTGGCGTGGTAGGGCGTGGCGCCCAGGCCGGCGGCCTCGATGGTGTGCACCACGGTCCAGAAGCTCTGGCGCGCCACCAGGGGCGAGGTGGTCTGCACCACCGCATAGCCGCTGGCCGACAGGCGCTGGTCCAGCAGGGCGTAGAACGACTGGCTGTAGAGCTTGCCCAGCGCAAAGTTGGTGGGGTCGGGGAAGTCGACCACGATGACATCGAAGGTATCGGCCTCGGTCTGCAGCCACTGGAAGGCGTCGGCATTGACGATGCGCACGCGCGGATCGGACAAGGCCCCGCCATTGAGCCGCTTGAGCGCGGGTTGGGTGCTGAACAGGCGCGTCATCTCGGGGTCGAGTTCGACCAGGGTGACCTGCTGCACGCCGGGGTACTTGAGCACCTCGCGCACGGCCATGCCGTCGCCCCCGCCCAGCACGGCCACCCGGCGCGGGTTGCCCTGCGCCGCCATGACCGGGTGCACCAGGGCCTCGTGGTAGCGGTACTCGTCGCGCTCGGCAAACTGCAGGTTGCCATTGAGGAACAGCCGGTGCCCCTGCGCCCCGCTGGTGACGACGATGCGTTGGTAAGGGCTGGTGGCGGTGTAGATGACGCGGTCCTGGTAGAAGCGGTCTTCGGCCACAGTGGTGATGGCATCGGCCCCGATCAGGGCGCCCAGCAAGGTCAGCAGCACGCCGGCACAGGCCAGCACATGCACACGCAGGCGGCGCAGCTCATGGCGGAACAGCCACAGCGCCCACACCGCCACGGCGGCATTGAGCAGGCCGAACACCAGCCCGGTGCGCACCAGGCCCAGGTGCGGCACCAGCAGGATGGGGAAGGCCAGCGAGACGGCCAGCGCGCCCAGGTAGTCGAAGGTGAGCACCTGCGAGACCAGTTCCTTGAGCTGCACGTGGCGCTTGAGGATGCGCATGACCAGCGGGATCTCCAGCCCCACCAGCACCCCCACCGCCCCCACCAGCAGGTACAGCACCAGGCGGAAGGCCCCGGGCACAAAGGCACTGCACAGGAACAGCAAGGCCGGCATGCCGCCGCCCAGCAGGGCCACCAGCAGCTCGATGCGCAGGAAGTGCGCCGGCAGTTGGCGGTCGAAATGGCGCGAGGCCCAGGAGCCCAGGCCCATGGCGAACAGGTAGGCCCCGATCACGGTGGAGAACTGCAGCACCGAGTCGCCCAGCAGGTACGAGGCCAGGGTGCCGGCGGCCAGTTCGTACAACAGCCCGCAGGCGGCCACCACGAACACGCTGCTCAGCAGGGCCAGCTCGACCGGCCGGGGCGCACCGCGCCCGGTGGAGGGGTCGGGCGATCGCGCGCCACGCCGCCCAGGCACGCGCCAGGGCACATCGGAGACGACCGCCGCAGGCAGCAGGGGGTCGGAGGAATCAGGTCGCTGGCTCAAAACAATCCACAGTCTTCAAAACAGGGCCGCCGACAAATCGACGGACTCCAAAATTAGTAGGCTCCAGGCTCAGCCGTGGATCGCGGCCGCCACGATGAGGCAGATGCCCAGCGACATGGCCGCCACCACCAGGCCCAGGGCCACGTTCTGCTTTTCCACCAGTTCGCGCCACAGATCGTAGGGCGTGAGCTTGTCGATGACGACGAAGCTCAGCCAGAACACCAGCACGCCCACCAGGGCGAACACGATGGAGCCCAGCACGGCGCCGGGGCGCAGCCATTCAAGTCCCATGGAAACCTCCGAAAAAGAGTGGTTGGTTCAGCATGTCGGTGTCACATCATCTACTTGTGGCTGCCGCCGCTGCCCGAATAACCCCCGTAGGCGCCGCCCGAACTGCGGTAGCCGCTGCTGCTGCAATTCTCCAGCGCCGGGTCGCAGCGGGAGCAGCGGCTGAGCAGCAGCACCAGCACGATCAGCAGCACCGCAATGATCAGGATGGTGCCCCATCCCAGGGCCCGGAAGCTGCCCGCCGGCGCCACGTCGGCCCGGCGCAGCAGGTCTTGCCGGGCCTCGAGCTTGAAGGCCTTGGCCACCGTGGCCGCGTCCAGGCGGCTGCCGCCCGACCAGGTGATCTCGTTGGGGGTGCTTTCCTCGGACAGCAGGCCCTTGGCGCTGGCAAAGTCGCGGTTGCTGGTCTTCTGGCCACGCGCCACCGGCCAGTAGAACTCGCCGCAGGCGTAGCTGGTCTCGGCGTCGTAGCGGTACTGCAGCTCGTAACGGGTGCCCAGGTAGGTGGCCGCACGCCCCGAGGCATCGAGCTTGGGCGCCCCGGTGAGCGGGCGCACCAGGCTCCAGCCATCGGTGGCATCGACCAGGAAGCTGAAGCCGCGCTGGCGGTTGTAGAGCAGGTACTCCTCCCAGCCGAACAGCTCGTCATCGCCGGGTTCGCGGCCCATGCGGTGCTGAAAACCCACCACCTGCCAATCCACCCCTTCGAGCCGGCCCAGGCTGCCCAGCGCGATCAGGGGCGCCACGGGCTCGTCCTGCAGGGCGTGGCGCAGTTCGCCGCCGAGGCCTTGCGAGACATCGATCAGGCTGTTGCAGCTGCGGCAGGTGAGGGTCTTGGTGCTGGCCAGGGTGATCTCGACCGGAGCGCCGCAATGCGGGCAGTTGAACTGGCGCCCGGCTTCGTTCTTGACCGACGCGTCCTTGAGGCCGCTCAGGGCCAGGTCTTCGAGCCGCACCGAGCGGCCCGCCGACAGGGCGGGCGGGGTGCGGCTGTAATCGAGGCTGAGCACCTCGCCGCTGTCGCTGCGCAGCTCCACCAGGCCGAAGGCAAAGCCCAGCGGGGGCAGGCGCGGCAGTTCGCCCTGGGCCGAGATCAGGCACACCTGGTCGCTGAAGGCCACGGTGAAGGGCTGGCCATTGACCGCCGTGCTGGCCCCGGGACGGAAGGCCGAGGCCGGGGGCATCTCGCGCTGCAGCTCACGCGGGCGCGCCATCACGTAGGCGCCGTTGTCTTCGCTGAGGAAGGCCTGGCTGCCGTCTTCGAACAGCGCGATCCACTCGGCCCACACGCCGGCGGGCGACTTGTACTGCAGCCGGCCGATCAGCACAAAGGGCTGGGTGTCGAAACGGCCACTGGCCATGAGCTGCAGCGGGCTGTGGTCGTCGAACAGCTCGGCCATGCGGCCGATGCGGCTCAGCACCTCGCCCTGACGCAGCACCGTGCTCTGGCAGTAGGGGCAGACCGCATGCGTCGATTGGGCGCTGCGAAATTCAACGGGGGCGCCGCAGCCCGGGCAGGGCGCGCGGTAGGAACGCTCTGTCACGAACGGGCGGGGCGGTTCAGACGAGCTTCTTGAGCAGTTCGGCCTTCTTGGCGTCGAACTCTTCAGCGGTCAGGATGCCTTTGGTCTTGAGATCGGCCAGCTTCTCCAGCGTGGCCATGATCTCGTCGGGCTTGAGGCCGCTGGCCGCAGCGGCTGCGGCGGCAGCGGCCGCCCCACCGCCTTGCAGGCCGGCCTGCAGGTTCTGCGCCAGCACCTGGCCCAGCGCCACGCCGGCGCCCAGGCCCATGGCGTCACCGGCCACACCGCCGCCGCCCGCACCTTCGGCCAGGCGCGGGATGGCCTGGGCGGTCTGGTACTGCATGAACTGACCCATGTCGCGGCCCACCATGCCCATGCCGATCTTCTGGTCGAGCACCTTCTGCAGCTCTTCGGGCAGGGACAGGTTCTGCACCGTGAAGGTCTGCAGCTGCAGGCCCAGGCGGGCGAACTCGGGGCCCAGCTGCTGGGTCAGGGCCTCGGCGAAACGCTGCTGGTTGGCTGCCAGGTCGAGGAAGGGGATGCCGCTGGCGGCAATGGCCTGGCTGATGTTTTGCAGCACCAGGCCGCGCAACTGGCCGTCCAGGTCGGCCACGCCGTAGCGCTCGCGGGTGCCGGAGATGCCGGCATGGAAGGCCTTGGGGTCGGCGATGCGGAAGCTGTAGTTGCCGAAGGCACGCAGGCGCACGGCGCCGAACTGGGGGTCACGCACGGTGACGGGCTGGGGCGTGCCCCATTTCTGGTCGAGCTGCTCGCGGGTGCTGAAGAAGTAGACATCGCTCTTGAAGGGCGACTCGAAGAGCTTGTCCCAGTTCTGCAGGTTGGTCAGCACCGGCAGGGTCTGGGTGCCCAGCCGGTAGGTGCCGGGGCCGAACAGGTCGGCGATGCGCCCTTCGTTGACGAACAGGGCCATCTGCGACTCGCGCACCACCAGGGTGGCGCCGTTCTGGATTTCCATGTCGGCCATGGGATAGCGCCAGGCCAGCGTGCCGTCGCCCTCTTCGGTCCATTGAAGGACGTCGATGAACTGTTTCTTGATGAAATCCATCAGGCCCATGGCCGTCTCCTGCTCGGTGGGGAACGGCTCAGATGATACCTGCGTACCAGCCCGAAAAGGGCCTGACGGCGCCGGTGCTCAGACCTTGACGTCCAGCAGCGAGCCCATCATCTGGTCGTGGACCTTGAGGGTCTTGAGGTTGGCCTGGAAGCTGTAGCTGGACGAGATCTGGTCGACCATGTCCTGCTCGAGCTGGCTGCCTGGCTGGGGCATGCGTGACACGCTGGTGGTGGTGCCCCCATTGGAATCGGCCTGCTGGTCAACCCGCTCGCGGCGGTAACCCTCGGTGTTCTGGTTGGCGATGTTGTTGGCCGCCGCATCCTGGCGCTGCAGCGCGGCCTGCATGCCGGACTGGGCGATCGAGCTGATGCTGGACATGGTGAAGGCCTCACGGTAGACAGAAGGCCAAATTATCTGCCGCAGCGGCCATTTCACCAAACGGCAGCCCGCCACAAGGCGGGCTGCAGGGGCGCGGGCCCTACTTCTTGGGCCGGATCGCGTCGGCCGTGCCCTGGATGAAGGCCTTGATCTTCTGCACATCATCGAGGCTGAGCCGGTCGCTGAAGTCGGGCATGCCGCGCGCCATGGCCGGGCCCTTGAAGATGAACTTGTCCAGGTGCTCGATCATGGCGGCATCCATGTAGCCCAGGTTGGGGATGTTGCCGCCGCGGTCCACGCCCGGCACGCCGTGGCAGAACACGCAGTTGCTGACATACAGCATGGTGCCGGCCTGCACCTGGGCCGGGTCGTACTTGACGCCCGACACCAGCTCGCCCAGGCGGTAGCCCACAAAGTCGGGCAGGGGCGCCTTGCCGCCCACGGCAAAGGTGTAGACCGTGCCGGGGCCCTGGCGCTCGGTGGCGCGCTGGGCCAGGCCATAGACGCCGCCCCAGCCGACGGCAATCGACACGAACTGGCGGCCGTCCACCTCGTAGGTGATGGGGGCGGCCACCACGCCGGTGCCGGTGGGCGACTCCCAGAGCTTGCCGCCGGTCTTGGCGTTGTAGGCGATCAGGCGCCCGTCGGCCGTGCCCTGGAACACCAGGTTGCCGGCGGTGGTCAGGGTGCCGCCGTTCCAGGGCGAGACTTGCTCCTGGGTCCAGGCGGCCTTCTGGCGCACCGGGTCCCAGGCGATCAGGCGGCCGAAGGGCTTGCCCTTGGGCGGCTCGACGTTGGCGTACATGGCCAGGTTCCAGCCCAGGCCGCCGTGGGGCTCCCCGGGCTGGTTGCCGTTGAACTTCCAGTTCTGGTTGTCCATCAGGTTGATGGGCACGTTCTGTGCTGGCAGGTAGACCAGGCCGGTCTGCGGGTTGAAGGACATCGAATGCCAGTTGTGTGCCCCGAACGGGCCCGGCACGGCGTCATAGGGCTTGTCGGTGGCGCGTGCCTCGGGGTTCTCGATGGGGCGGCCGTTGGCGTCGTAGCCCTTGGCCCAGTTCACGTCGACAAAGTTCTTGGCCGAGATGAAGCGACCGTTGGTGCGGTCGATGACGAAGAAGAAGCCGTTCTTGGGCGCATGCAGGATCACCTTGCGCGGGCGGCCGTCGATCTTCAGATCGGCCAGGATCATGGGCTGGGTGGAGGTGTAGTCCCAGTTGTCGCCCGGGGTTTCCTGGTAGTGCCAGACGTACTCGCCGGTGTCGGGGTTGAGGGCCACGATCGAGGCCAGGTACAGGTTGTCGCCGCCACCCGGGCTGCGCTTGCTGCGTGCCCAGGGCGAGCCATTGCCGGTGCCGATGTACATCAGGTTCAGCTCGGGGTCGTAGGTCATGGTGTCCCAGGCGGTGCCGCCGCCACCCGACTCCCACCACTTGCCGCTGGCGTCCCAGGTCTTGGCGGCGCGCGCCATGGCCTCGTTTTCGAAGGGCTTGGACGGGTCGCCGGGCACGGTGAACCAGCGCCAGGCCTGGGCACCGGTGCCCGCGTCGTAGGCGGTGACGTAGCCGCGCACGCCGTACTCGGCGCCGCCGTTGCCGATCACCACCTTGCCTTTGATGACGCGCGGCGCGCCGGTGATGGTGTAGCTGTGGGTGTGGTCGATCAGGGTGTCCTGCTCCCACACCTTCTGGCCGCTGCGGGCGTTCAGGGCGATCAGGCGGCCGTCATAGGCGGCCACGAAGACCTTGCCCTGGTAGAGGGCCACGCCCCGGTTGACCACGTCGCAGCAGCCCTTGTAGCCCTTGGATTTGTCGACCTGCGGGTCGAAGCTCCAGAGCCGCTTGCCGCTGCGCACATCCACCGCGTGCACCACGCTCCAGGAGGCGGTGACGTACATCACGCCATCGACCACCAGCGGGGTGGATTCCACGCCCCGGGTGGATTCCAGGTTGTACGACCAGACCAGCCCCAGCTGGCCCACGTTGCCGGTGTTGATCTGCTGCAGGCGCGAGAAGCGGGTTTCGGCGTAATCCAGGCCATGGCTGGGCCAGTCGGTCGACTTGGCGGCATTGGCCTGGATGTAGGCGCCGTCAACCTGATCGACACGGCTGGCGGGCTGGGCCTGGGCTGGCAGGGCCACCGTGGCGGCCAGGGCCAGCCCGGCGAGCCCGATGCCCAGACGGCGCCAGGCCGATACCCCAGAAGCGGGGCGGGTGGTGGATTTGGCTTGATGCATAGGGTGATGTCTCCTCGGAATAGGCTTGGGGGGATGGCCTTCGGACCCGACGCTTCTCGCTTCCCGTTCGGGGTTCGTGAACGGCGGGAATCTGTGTGCACCGTCGCTGGTGCACGCCGGAGCGCGGGCGGACCACCCGGATCGGAGCATCTGCTTTTGCCCGCGCCGCTTCATCACCGGGATTTCCCTAGGCCGAAACTGTTCCAAGATGGAACATTCCGGAATCAGGCCGCCAGGGCCACGGCGGCTGTCTCAATTTGCGAATTTCCGACTTGCCCCCACGGTTTCTATGGGCTAACCCTGAGAACGCGCAGCCCCGGGGCTGCCGATACTGCGCTCACCCACCCACCGACCCACCGCTTGATGGAGGCCCCATGCCCCGGCAAGACCCTGGCCGCCCCTGGGCGCGCCCGCTGTTCTTCAACACGCCCAGCCAGCGCGTGGCCCAGGCACGCCAGCAGCTGTTTGAAGAGGGGCAACGCCCCAGCGGTCTGGTGCCCGAGGGGGTGCTGCAATCGTGGCTGCGTTGCCTGCGCCAGGAGCCCCGCACCAGCCGCACGCTGAGCTTCGACCCGGTCACACCCAGCCGCCTGCACGGCGCCCTGGGCCGCAACCGCCCGCTGCTCAGCGCCTCGGGCGACGAACTGCAGGCGCTGGAACACGCCCTCAGCGGCACCGACTGCCGGGTCATCCTGACTGACAGCGAAGGCGTGATCGTGCATGTCACCCACCACCCGCTGGCCGACCAGCCCCTGCTGGGGGTGGCCGCGCGCCTGGGGGTGAACCTGTCGGAATCCGCCGTGGGCACCACCGCCCCCGGCCTGGTGGCCCACACCGGCCAGGCCTGCAGCGTGATGGGGGCGGAACACTATTACGACTGCCTGCAAAGCTTTCACTGTGCCGCAGCCCCGATCCGCGACATCCATGGGCGCCTGGCCGGGGTGCTGGACCTGACCATCGAAACCCACCCCTTCGGCTTCGATGCGGCCAGCCTGGTGGGCGCCTACGCCACCTCGATCGAAAACCGATTGCTCAAGGCCCAGGCCCGCGAGCAGCTGGTGCTGCAGTTCCAGGCCCACCCGGATCTGCTCGACAGCGTCCAGCAAGGCCTGGCCGGCATCGACGATCGGGGCCGGTTGGCCTGGGTCAACCCGGCCGGGCGCCGCCTGCTGGGCCTGGCCCCACGGCCTGCGCAGGAAGACGTCGACGCCACGCTGGGGCTGGACCTGCGCGATCTGCTGGCTTTGAGCCACCACGACCAGCCCCAGGCCAGGCGCCTGGGCAATGGCCTGACCGTCTGGCTGCGCGTGCGACTGCAGGCCACCGATGGCTTGCGCCACCTGCAGGTGATGGGCGAGCCGGTCAGACCACCGGAACCACCCCCTGAACTCAGGTCGGGCCCCACAGCCACCGACACACCGCAGCCCACCGAAACCCGACCCGCCCTGCACGAACACAGCCGCCAGCACATCGAAGCTGCACTGGCCCAGGTCGGCGGCAACATCACGCGCGCCGCCCGGGCACTGGGTGTGTCCAGAGGGCTGCTGTACCGGCGTTTGAAAAGCCGAATCCCGCCATCAGGCCCCGATTGAGTTCGCAGCGGCCCAAAACCCATTCAGAATGGGGCCAGCTTCAGCCCTCCGTTTGACGTGCGGGCTTTTGCCAAATAGTCAAAACCCATTCACCTTTTTACGCAGATTTACTGACTAGGGTTTCCCCCCAGGTGGGTCTACAATCGCGAACCCTTGCGAGTCCGGACAGGCCGCCACCGGTGCGCGACCCCAGCCCCAGCAAGCCAGCAGGAGACATTGGATGCCCATCAACCCACAGGCCAACAAAGAAGAACAGCGCGCTGAATTGCGGCGCGCCGCACTGGAATACCACGAGCTGCCGACCCCCGGCAAGGTGGCCATTGCCGCCACCAAGCAACTGGTCAACCAGCACGATCTGGCCCTGGCCTACTCCCCCGGCGTCGCAGCCCCCTGCGAGGAAATCGTCAAGGATCCCAACGCCGCCTTCAAATACACCAGCCGCGGCAACCTCGTGGCCGTGATCACCAACGGCACCGCCGTGCTGGGCCTGGGCAACATCGGCCCGCTGGCCGCCAAGCCCGTCATGGAAGGCAAGGGCGTGCTGTTCAAGAAGTTCGCCGGCATCGATGTGTTCGACATCGAGATCGACGAGCAAAAAGACCTGGACAAGCTGGTCGACATCATTGCCTCGCTGGAGCCCACCTTCGGCGGCATCAACCTCGAAGACATCAAGGCCCCCGACTGCTTCTATGTCGAGCGCAAGCTGCGCGAACGCATGAAGATCCCGGTCTTCCACGACGACCAGCACGGCACCGCCATCGTGGTGGGTGCGGCCCTGCTCAACGGCCTGAAGGTCGTGGGCAAGGACATCAAGAAGGTCAAGCTCGTCACCTCGGGCGCCGGCGCCGCCGCCCTGGCCTGCCTGAGCCTGCTGCTCAAGCTGGGCCTGCCGCGCGAAAACATCTACGTGACCGACCTGGCCGGCGTGGTCTATGAAGGCCGCACCGAGCTGATGGACGAGGACAAGATCCAGTTCGCCCAGAAGACCGACGCCCGCACCCTGGGCCAGATCATCGAAGGCGCCGATGTCTTCCTGGGCCTGTCGGCCGGCGGCGTGCTCAAGCCCGAGATGGTGGCCAAGATGGCCGCCAATCCGCTGATCTTCGCGCTGGCCAACCCCACGCCCGAAATCCTGCCCGAAGAGGTCAAGGCGGTGCGCGACGACGCCATCATGGCCACCGGCCGCACCGATTACCCGAACCAGGTCAACAACGTCCTGTGCTTCCCGTACATCTTCCGTGGCGCCCTGGACGCCGGCGCCTCGACCATCACGGTGGAGATGGAGATTGCGGCCGTGCACGCGATTGCCGAGCTGGCCCAGGCCGAGCAAAGCGAAGTGGTGGCCGCCGCCTACGTGGGCCACCCCCTGGCCTTCGGCCCCGAATACCTGATTCCCAAGCCCTTCGACCCGCGCCTGATGATGAAGATCGCGCCGGCCGTGGCCCAGGCGGCCGCCGACAGCGGCGTGGCCCTGCGCCCCGTGAAGGACCTGGACGCCTACCGCGAGAAGCTGCAAAGCTTCGTGTATGCCTCGGGCACCACCATGAAGCCGATCTTCACCGCCGCCAAGTCCGCCGCCAAGAAGCGCGTGGCCTACGCCGAGGGTGAAGAAGAACGCGTGCTGCGCGCCGCCCAGATCGTGGTCGACGAGGGCCTGGCCCGCCCGACCCTGATCGGCCGCCCGGCCGTGATCGCCGAGCGCATCGAGAAGTTCGGCCTGCGCCTGCAGGAAGGCCGCAACTACGACGTGGTCAACGTCGAAAACGACCACCGCTACCGCGACTTCTGGCAGACCTACCACCGCATGACCGAGCGCAAGGGCATCACGGTGCCGATCGCCAAGATCGAAATGCGTCGCCGCCTGTCGCTGATCGGCGCCATGCTGCTGCACAAGGGCGAGGTCGACGGCCTGATCGCCGGCACCTGGGGCCATACCACGCTGCACCTGAACTACCTGGATCAGGTGATCGGCAAGCGCCCCGGCGTCAGCACCTACGCCTGCATGAACGGCCTGCTGCTGCCCGACCGCCAACTGTTCCTGGTCGACACCCACGTCAACTACGATCCGACGGCCGAGCAACTCACCGAGATCACCATCATGGCCGCCGAGGAAATGATGCGCTTCGGCATCAAGCCCAAGGCAGCGCTGCTGTCGCACTCGAACTTCGGCAGCAGCAGCCAGCCCAGCGCGGTGAAGATGCGCCGCACCCTGGAGCTGCTGCGCGAACAGGCCCCGTGGCTGGAAGTGGACGGCGAAATGCACGGCGACGTGGCCCTCGATGGTGCCGCCCGCCAGGCGCTGATGCCGCACAGCACCCTTTTGGGCAGCGCCAACCTGCTGGTCCTGCCCAACATCGATGCCGCCAACATCTCGTACAACCTGCTCAAGACGGCGGCAGGCGGCAACATCGCGATTGGCCCGGTGCTGCTGGGCGCGGCACAACCTGTGCACATCCTCACCGCCAGCACCACGGTGCGCCGGATCGTGAACATGACAGCCCTGACGGTGGCCGACGCCAACGCTTCGCGATAAGCAATCGCTCCATAGCGAGCGCTAACTTTTAGACGACGGAAACCCGAGCGCGGCTGCCCATTTTTTGGGCAGCCGCTTGCTTTTCAGGACCAGATACGTCAAACTTGCGACCTTGAAATTTTGGGGTTTACCCGGAGTTTCTGAAAGGTGTTATTTCATGCTGCGAAAAGTTGCCGCCAGAACAAGCCAATTCCTGCTGGTTTGTCTGATGTCGGCAGCGGCGCTCTCAGGCACCACCCTGGTGCATTCCCGAGAGACGCCCGCGATCAGTGCCCAGGCCACGATCTCCCTGGCGGAACTGCCGGCGCAAGGGCGCCAGACTTATCAATTGATCCTGTCCGGGGGGCCGTTCCCCTTCGAGAAGGACGGTGTGGTCTTTGGCAACCGCGAGCGAATCCTGCCCCACCAGCCGCGCGGCTTCTACCGTGAATACACCGTTCAGACTCCAGGCTCGCGTGACCGGGGTGCCCGGCGCATTGTCTGCGGGGGACGCCAGATCAGGGCGCCCGAAGCCTGCTACTACAGCCAAGACCACTATGCGAGCTTTCGCCGCATCGTCGAATGACCTTTGAAATCACCGCAGCCATGAAGGTGCCCCAGGTGGATACCGGGACCAACAGCGTGGACGGACCCATTTTTTTTGACCATAGAGAAAGAGAAGCGGAGATGGATACGCCACTTCGTACCGTTCGAACCAACATCGTTCAGTCGATTCGGGCCTTTCGGGTACAAGACCTTCAGGAAGCCGCACGCGACCTGGGCCAGCACTTTCTGTACGCCAACCTGGCCAATGCACAGTCCAAACAGGACGTGCTGGACATGATTGCGGCGCAATTCACCTTTCCGGCGCACTTCGGCAAGAATTTTGACGCCTTGTATGACTGCATGACCGATCCCTTGCACAAATCGGGCCCGCAGCCAGGCTTCATCGTGGTGCTGGAACAGATTCCGGCCCACGCCAAGTTCGACAAGGAAGCACGCGAGCAATTGCTCGACATCTTCCGGGATGCCGCCGATTACTGGAGCGACCGGAAGATCCCCTTCCGATGTTTCTATTCTTTTCTGTAGCCCGTTCTGCACAAGCTGGCCAAGCAGAACGGGCCAACGAGGCTGAAGTCGGCAAGACCCTGACGGGGATTGCCCTGAACCCGGACAACGGCGACCGCATGCCCACCGACAAACTGGTGGATGTCTCGCCCCAGGCGCTGCGCATGAGCAGCCCTTTCAATGCCGGGTACTGGTTGTCGGCGGCCTGAAGCGCCCCACCTTTGCCCTCTCAAAAAACCCGCAGTCGCGCACTGCGGGTTTTTTTTTGCCGCCTTGGTTCGCCTGGTCGATCGGGCTTGCAAAAAGCCCCGCCAGCTGCGGGCAAGCCCTGCTTGCATGGCATGACTCGTGCAGGCAACATTCGCGCTCCTGACGCAGGGAGGCCCTTCAAATACCCAGTTGGCGTGGCTTTTGCCTGTGCGAGACCGACACGACCCAAAAGGTGCCTATGAACTTGTTGAACCGCCTATCCATCCGGGCCCGCCTTTATTTCGGCACCGGATTCTCCTTGCTGCGGCTGACCGTCATCGGACTGACCGGTTTCTGGGCCCTGCACAGCACCCAAGGCACCCTGAAGACCTTGCTGGAGCAGAAGGTGCAGACCCTCACCTCGCTCGACGAACTGCGGCTCAAGGCCGCCGACATCCGCCGCAGCGAGAAAGACATCATCATCAGCTTCAACAACAGCGTGGAAGTGGCTAACCTGCGCGAAGCCTGGAAGAAGCAACTGGGCAGCCTGCTGAGCGCCACCAGCACCCTGCAAACCCAGAATGCCGATGACAGCGCCCTCACCGAGTCCCTCAAGCAGGTGCAGGCCGCCTTGAAGGAATACGAGACCGGCCTGACCCCCATCCTCGAACAGGTGGAACGCGCCCAGATCGATGGCGCTGCCGCCGGCGCCTATGCCGACCGCCTGAAAAAGCACATGGAGGCCGCCGACCAGGGCCTGTCGCAACTCAGCCACCAGGCCAGCGAGGCCATGCACAACGCCGAAGCCGACATGCAGCGCGACATCTACCGCCTGGGCTCGCTGATCGTGGCCCTGCTGGTGGTGGCGCTGGTGGTGCTGATCCCCTTGACCGTGTTCAGCGTGCGTGGCCTGGCCCGCTCCATCACCCAGGCGCGTGACCTGGCCGAGCGCATCGCCCAAGGCGATCTGTCCAATGAGGTGCGCAGCGATTCGGACGACGAAATCGGCCAGCTCGTCAGTTCCATGGGACAGATGCAGGAATCGCTGCGCGACCTGGTCAAGCAGGTGATGCAGGCCACCGAAAACATCGCCACCGCCAGCAGCGAGATCGCCAGCGGTAACAACGACCTGTCGCACCGCACCGAGCAGACCGCGGCCAACCTGCAGAAGACCTCGTCCTCGATGGAGGCCCTGACACACAACGTGCAGCAATCGGCCGAATCCTCACGCCAGGCCAGCGCTCTGGCAGGCTCGGCCTCCCAGGTGGCCGAGCAGGGCGGGCAGGTGGTGTCACGCGTGGTGAGCACCATGGAAGAAATCCGCACCGCCTCGCGCAAGATTGGCGATATCACCGGTGTGATCGACGGCATTGCCTTCCAGACCAACATCCTGGCGCTCAACGCCGCGGTCGAAGCAGCGCGCGCCGGTGAGCAGGGCCGGGGCTTTGCCGTGGTGGCCGGCGAGGTGCGCAACCTGGCCCAGCGGGCCGCCCAGGCGGCGCGCGAGATCAAAACCCTGATCGGGGCCTCGGAGGCCAAGGTCGAATCGGGCTCGGAGCTGGTGCAGCAGGCCGGCAGCACCATGAGCGAGGTGGTGGTCTCGGTGCAGCGCGTGGCCCACATCGTGGCCGACATCACCCAGGCCACCGGCGAGCAAAGCGGCGGCCTCAGCGAAGTCAACTCGGCCGTGGCCCAGCTCGACCAGGTGACCCAGCAAAATGCCGCCCTGGTGGAAGAATCAGCCGCCGCCGCGCAATCCATGCAGACGCAGGCCGAGCAGCTGGAGCAACTGGTGCGCAAGTTCCGCCTGGGGGCGGGCGAATCGGCCGCCCTGCGTCGTCCTGAGCCCAAGCCCATGTCCAAACCCCTGCCGGCACCGCTGCCGCGCAGCCAGGCCGCACCCGCCCGTGTGGCCGGGCCGGCCCCTGCCAAAGCCGCCGCAACGCCAGCGGCCCAACCCGCAGCCATCGCCCACCAGGCTACGGCCAAGCCACCGGCCAAGGCGGCAGCAGGTCAGGAAGACGACTGGGAAACTTTCTGAACCCGCTCCTGGGGCGCCAAACAAGGCGCCCCGAGCGGGGCCTCAGAGCGACTGCGCCAGCGCCACGTACTCGGCCACCGGCACCTCTTCGGCACGGCGCTGGGTGTTGAACTCACCGCTGAAGCCGCGTGCTTCCAGCCAGCGGCCCAGCGTATGGCGCAGCAGCTTGCGCCGCTGGCTGAAGGCCACCTGCACCAGCTCTTCAAGCAGCTTGGGGTTCAGAGGGGCCGGCTCCGCGCGCGGCACCATGCGCACCACGGCGCTGTCCACGCGGGGCGGTGGGTCAAAGCTCTCGGGCGGCACGAACAGCACGTTCTGCATCGCGTAGCGCCACTGCAGCATCACGCTCAGGCGACCGTAGTCCGAGGTGCTGGGCGCGGCCACCATGCGGTCGATGACCTCTTTTTGCAGCATGAAGTGCTGGTCTTCGACCACGTCCACATGCTCGAGCAGGTGAAACAGGATGGGCGTGGAGATGTTGTAGGGCAGGTTGCCCACCACGCGCAGGCGTGGCACCCCCAGGCTCTGGGCCAGGGCGGTGAAATCCACCTTCAGGACATCCGACTCCACCACGTTGAGCTGGGGGTGCTCACGCAGGCGCCGGGCCAGGTCGCGGTCCAGCTCGATCACGGTGAGGCGGCCCACGCGCTCGACCAGCGGCTGGGTCAGCGCCGCCAGGCCGGGGCCGATCTCGACCATGGGTTGGCCGGGCTGCGGCGCGATCTCGTCGACGATGCCATCGATGATGGCCCGGTCCGACAGGAAATGCTGGCCGAAGCGTTTGCGGGGAATGTGTTTCATGGCTTATTGCGGCGGGTCACGCAGTTCCACGTAGGCGCGGTCACGCACCTCCTGGGCCCAGCTCACGTAAGCCTCTTCCATCTTCTTTTCGCGCAACATGTTGCGCGCCACCTCGCGCTGGTCGCGCAAGGACATCGGCGCGTCGCGCCGCTCCATCAGCTGGATCAGGTGCACGCCAAAGCGCGACACCACCGGCTCGCTGATCTCACCGGGCTCCAGGTGGTTCATCACCTCTTCAAACTCGGGCACGAACTGGCCCGGGTTGACCCAGCCCAGATCACCGCCTTGCTTGGCGCTGCCGTCCTGCGAGTGCTCGCGTGCCAGGTCGGCAAACGAGGCGCCCCCCTCGACGATGCGCTGGCGGTAGCCCTTGATCAGGGCCACGGCGGCGCTTTCGCTGAGCTTCGGGCCGGTGCGCAACAGGATGTGGCGCGCGCGCGACTGGGGCACGGTCACCACGGCCGGCTTGGGATCGTTGCGGTCGATCACCTTGAGGATGTGGAAGCCGGCGCCGCTGCGGACCGGGCCGACGATGGCTTGCACCGGGGCGTCCTTGATGGCATTGATGAAGATCTCGGGGTAGCGCTCGGCAGCGCGCAGGCCCATCTCGCCGCCGCGGGTGCGATCGGTGCCATCGGAGTAATCGCGCGCCAGGGCGGCAAAGTCGACCCCGGCGCGGGCCTGGGCCGCCACCCGGTCGGCACGGGCCTTGAGGTTGGCCACCGTCTCGGGTGAGGCGCCTTCGGGCACCGCCACCAGCACCTGGGCCAGGTTGATCTCCTGCTGCGCCAGCGACTGGCGGGCCAGTTGCTCCTGCAGGAACTGGTCGATCTCCAGGTCGGTGACCTTGGCGCGCGGCTCCACCTCGCGCTCGCGCAGGCGGGCCAGCAGCAGCTGGGTGCGCAGATCGTCACGCAGCTGCTTGAGGCTCAGGCCATCCTGGCTCAGCCGCTTGCGCAGTTCGGCCACCGTGAGCTGGTTCTGACGGGCGATGTTCTGCTCGGCCAGATCGATCGCGCCTTCCTCGACCTTCAGGCCCTGTTCGGCGGCCAGCTGGGCCTGGGCCTTCTCGCCGATCATGCGCTCCAGCACCAGGCGATCCAGCTCAGCGGCAGAGGGCGGGGTGGTGCCCTGCTGCGCCAGTTGCTGCAGGGTGCGGGCCACACGGGCACGCACCTCGTTGTTGGTGATGGGCTCGGAATTGACCACGGCCACGATGTAGTCGGCCTGCTGCGGGCCGCTGGGGGCGGCGGTGCGCACGGCGGGTGCCGGGGCAAACGCAGACGAGGAGCCGCTGCCAGGCATGCGGATGCCCTGGGCCTGGGCTGACAAGGCAGTCAGGCAGGCCAGCGTCAGAACGGTGAGGCGTTGGATCATCATGGAGGGAATAGCTCTGGCCTGGGCCTTAGTCATAGTTGCTGAAACGGCTCGGCGCCGTGACCTGCTCACGCAGGTACTGGTAGCGCGGGATGCTTTGCCGCAAGGTCTGCAGGGGGCTGGCCCCGATGCGGGAGAAGCCCACGAATTCGATCTGGAACAGGATGCGGGTGTTGGCCGTCACCAGGGTGGTGTTGAGGCGGTCCAGCACCACGCGGCCGATCCAGCAGTCGGCATCGTACTCAAAGCCCACGATGGCGTCGACCATGCGGGCGTTCATCATGTCGTAGTTCAGGCGCCCCACGCCATACCAGCGGCCCGGGCCCAGCCCGCGGCCGGCGCCCTTGTCCACGCCCTTGTCACCCCACAGGTCGTTCAGCGGCCATTGCCAGCCGATGTCGACCTGCTCGCTGCTGCCACGCTGGAAGCGGTAGGCGGCATTCACCACCCGGTAGTTGCTGGGGCTGTAACGGGCACTCACGGACGAGGTGTTGGTGACCTTGGTCTCAGGGTTGACCGACACCGTGGTGTCGAACATCCATTGCGGGGTCCAGTTGACCGCCGCGCCCAGCAACAGGTCGCTGGCCCGGTTGGTCACTGCGGTGCCGCCCGGCATGGTGACCAATTGGTCACGGAACAGCAGGCGCTGCGCGATGCCGAAACGGGCGATCTCGGCCCCGCTGTCAGGCGCCAGCAGGCGGCTGGTCACGCCCAGCGTGAGCTTGTTGCTGTCGGAGATGCGGTCATGCCCACCGAAGGCGTTCTCGGTGTAGATGGTGGCAAAGTTGAAATCATTGAGCGCCGTGTCGTACACCGGCAGCGTGCTCTGGTTGCGGTAGGGCGTGTACACGTACATGGCCCGGGGCTCCAGCGTCTGGCGGTAGGCCCGACCGAAGTAGTTGGCGTCACGCTCGAAGAACATGCCGCCGTCCAGGCTGAAGGTGGGGGCCGACAGGGCCGCCGAAGTGCGGCCATCGCTCAGCGGCGCGCTGAAGCTGTAGTTGCTGGTGTACAGCTGCATCTTGGGCGTGAAGAACCAGCCCGGCGCCAGCCAGGGCCGGCTGATCTGGGTCAGGGCGTAGCTGCGCTGGGCATTGGGCTGGCTGGTCAGTGTCGGGTCGGCCTGGAACTGGGTGTGGTCGGCCTCGACCAGCAGGTCGAAGCCCGACAGGTTGTTCTTGGTGTAGCGGCCCAGGAACTGGGGCGCCCGATCATACGGCGGCGTGATCGGCGAGGTCACGTCCTGCAGCGTCTGCCACTTCAGGCGACGGAACTGCGCGAAATACTCGTTGCGCGCCCAGGTCACCGAGACGTCGTTGGGCAGCAGGCGCTGGGTCAGCGAGGGGATGCTGCGGTTGAAATCGCGCCAGTAGTTGTCGTCGCTCACCCGGTTCAGGTTCACGCCCAGGCCCACGGCGCCCAGGCCGGGGAGGCCGGTGTCCACCGTTCCGGTGTGGTTGACCGCATAGCCCCAGCGCGAGCTGTCGCGCAGCTTGTCGCTGGGCATGTAGTCGCCCCACAACTGGCCCCGGTAGCCGTTTTCGAGGTAGCGGAAGTCACCGGCCAGATCCAGCCCGCGCTTGGACATCAGCGTGGGGTAGAAGGTGGCGTCGCGGTTGGGCGCGATGTTCCAGTAGTAGGGCTGGGTGTATTCGAAGCCATCGCGTGAGGACACGCCCACCGAGGGCGGCAACCAGCCCGACTTGCGTGCATCGCTGAGCGGAAAGCTCAGCTCCTTGGCGCGCAGCACCGGCTTGCCATAGAACTCCAGCACCCCGTTCTGGGCGGTGCCGATGCTGTCTTCCTGATCCAGCTTGACGGCGTCGGCGCGCAGCAGCCAGGCCGGCATCCAGTCGGGGCCGGGGGTGGGGCGGCAGGTGCTGTAGGTGCCGTTGCGCACCACCATGTGGTTCTCGCCCACAAAATCGATGCGGGCCGCGTCGCCATAGGCCTGGGTGGCCAGAAACTCGTAGTGCGGCTGGGTGAAGAAGCCCTCGAAGGCATCGACCTTGAGCTCCAGCTCGGTGCCCTGGTAGGTGTTGCCGGCGCGGTTGATGAACACATTGCCTCGGGCCCGCGCCTGGTCATCGGGCTGGAAATACTCCAGCCGGTCGCCGCGGATCACGGTGTCGGCCCGGCGCAACTCACCATGGCCTTCGACCACGGTCTGCAGCTCGCTCTGGCCGGAGATCTGGTCACCCGTGATGAAGGTGGGCATCTGGGGGCGCACCAGTGGCGAAATCTTTTCCTGCAGCAGCGGCGAGGTCCGCAGCCGAGGGCCCGGCGTGTCGTCGGGCTCGGCCGTCTGGCCCCAGGCGCCCTGGCACATCAGGGCCACCAGCAGGGCCACCGGGCTGAGAAGGAAGGGCCGCCGGGCGTGGTTTCTCGGTTCAAGCATCGGTCGGTGCATCCATCGCAGGCAATCAGGGGTCGGGCTCGGGGGGAGAGGCTGGCAGGGCCAGTCCGGATCAGACCGGGCCGGGTTTGTAGAATTCGATTATCCATGACCCAGCCTGTGCCCAACTCCCCCGCCGCCAACACCCCTTCCCCGGTGATCTGGTCCGACCCGGCCCGCGAAGCCGCCTTTCACCAATGGCTGAGTGCCGTGGCCCCACGCCACGGGCTGGAGCCGGCCAGCCTGAGCCTGGCCTCGGCCGATGCCAGTTTCCGCCGCTACCTGCGCCTGCAGGGCAGCCAGGGCCCGCGCATCGTGATGGACGCCCCTCCTGACAAGGAGAACTGCGCGCCCTTCGTGCAGGTGGCCGCGCTGATGGCCGAGGCCGGCCTGAACGTGCCCCAGGTGCTCGAATGGGAGCAGGCCACGGGCTTCATGCTGCTCAGCGACCTGGGCCAGAACACCCTGATGAGCGTGCTGGACGCCGCCCAGCCCCAGGCCGCCGCGCCGCTGTACGAGCAGGCCACCGGCCTGCTGGTGCGCTGGCAACAGGCCTCGCGCCCCGACGTGCTGCCCGCCTACGACGAGGCCCTGCTGCAGCGCGAACTGGCGCTGTTCCCCGACTGGTACCTGGCCCAACACCGCCAGTTCAGCCTGGACGACACCCAGCGCGCCATGCTGAGCAAGACCTTCGACACCATCGTGCGACACAACCTGGCCGCCCCCCGGGTCTATGTGCACCGTGATTTCATGGCGCGCAACCTGATGCTGGGCCTGCCCGATGCCCAGGGCGTGGCCGGCCCGCTGGGCGTGCTCGACTTCCAGGATGCGGTCTACGGCCCCATCACCTACGACATCGCCAGCCTGATGCGTGACGCCTTCCTGACCTGGGAGGAAGACTTCGTGCTCGATGTCACCGTGCGCTACTGGCAGAAGGCCCGCAAGGCGGGGCTGATGGATTTCGAAGACTGGCACAGCGATTTCGGCAGCTTCTACCGCAGCGTCGAATGGATGGGCCTGCAGCGCCACCTGAAAGTGGCCGGCATCTTTGCCCGCCTCACCCTGCGCGACGGCAAGCCGCGCTACCTGGCCGACACGCCGCGCTTCATCCACTACATCCGCTCCACCGCCAGCCGTTACCGCGAGCTGGGCCCGCTGCTGCGCTTCATCGACCAGGTGGAGAACCTGCAGGTGCTCACCGGCTTCGCTTACGGGCGGATGTGAGCATGCCGCGTTTCCACTGCCCCAGCGCGCTGCACAGCGGCGCCACCCTGAGCCTGCCGGCCGCCACCGCGCGCCATGTGCAGGTGCTGCGCCTGCAACCCGGCGGGGTCATCACCCTGTTCAACGGCGAAGGCGGCGAATTCGAGGCCACCGTGACCCGCATGGGCCGCTCCGACGTCGAGGTCGAGGTGGGTGCCCACCACGCCATCGAGCGCGAACTGGCCCGGGCCGTGCACCTGGTGGTGGCCATGCCCGCCAATGACCGCATGGACTGGCTGGTCGAAAAAGCCACCGAGCTGGGCGCCGCCAGCCTGACCCCGGTGATGAGCGCCCACAGCGTGCTGCGCCTCAAGGGTGAGCGGGCCGACAAGAAAGTGGCCCACTGGCAGGCCGTGGCGGTGGGCGCCTGCGAGCAATGCGGGCGCAACCGCGTGCCCCTGATCCACCCGGTGACCGAACTGGCCGACTGGCTGCGCCAAAACCCGGCCCCCGCCGCGGCCGACGACGCCCGCCTGCTGCTGTCGCTGCGCGAGGGCAGCCTGCCGCTGCGCCAGCGCCTGGGCCCGCCAGGCGGCGCCCTGACCCTGCTGAACGGCCCGGAAGGCGGCCTGCAGGCCGAAGAAGAAGACGCCGCCGTGGCCGCCGGTTTTCTGCCCACCGGCCTGGGCGCACGCGTGCTGCGCGCCGAAACCGCGCCCCTGGCCGTGCTGGCCGCCGTCGGCGACTGAAAGTGAATGTGCTCACACTGCAAGACCTGGCCCTGCCCGACCTGAACCTGCCCTTCGCCCCGCCAAGCCCCAGCCCCAGCCCCAGCCCCAGCCCCAGCCCCGAGCCGGGCCCGGCCCCGACCGGCCAAGCCGCCGAGTCCGGCCTGGGCGATCTTTTCAGCCACCCTGACCCCGCCACGGCTTCGCCCTGGGTGATGCACATCGAGCAGCAGTCGGCCCAGATCGACGGCCTGCGCGGCCTGTTCCACGGGCCCGCCGGAGTGGTTCGGCTGCGCCTGTGGATGTTCATGACCCTGGTCGAGCAGCCCGGCATGGTGCTGCACCGCGACGAAGTGGACGCGCTCTGGCAAGCGCTGCGCCCCGACGCGGCGGGCCTGGCCGACACCGTGCTGCAGCGCTTTCGCGACACCGGCCTGCTGGCCTGGGACGACAGCCGACACCGCTGCACCATCACCCCCCTGGCCCGGCAACTGGCCCGTGTGCTGAGCCCCCTGGCCGGCACCAGCGACGCGCCGCCCGCACGCTGAACCAGGGCTTGCCCTGCGCCGACCCGCCCCACCCACCACCCCACCACCAGGAACCCATCCATGTCAGGTTTTCAAGAGGGCAACGAGCTGGACGCGCGGGCCTGGCCCACGACCCCGGCCCCCGAGGTCGACTTCTTTCCGCCCCCACCGCCGCCCCTGCCGGAGCCGCCCCTGCTGGGCGTCTACACCGACCCGAACCTGCAGTTCCGCGCCGGGGTGATGCCGGGCACCGACACCGTCCAGGCCATGACCGCCATGAACGGCGTCCTGCAACGTGAGGCCTGGGCGGCAGACGAAGCCCGGCGCCAGGCCGAGCGAGCCAACACCAACACCAACACCAACACGCCCTCCGGGACCGGCCCCGCCAGCCTGCCGCCCCGCAGCGCCCCCCGCCCCATGACTGCGCCCGCCCCGGCAGCCCCACCCCGGCCCGAGGCCTATGACCTGTGCTGCCAAAGCACCCGGCAGGGCCTGCAGGCGCTGCAGGAGCAACTGCAGGAGCGGCGCGACGAACGCCGCCAGGCGGCCCGCCGCACGGCCCGCCAGGGCGCGGGCCTGTTCGGCCTGGCCGTGTTGTGGATGCTGCTGGCACCGGCGCTGGCCGGGTGGTTCGGCGCACTGCTGCGCCACCAGGGCGCGCTGCTCGTCCTGGGCTGGGCGCTGATGGGGCTGGCCGCCGCCTTCGGGCTGCGGGCCCTGTGGCAAGGCCTGCGCCGCAGCCCCGCCGAGCAGGCCACCGCCACCGTGCTGGCCTGCTGGCAGCAGTTGCTGCCCGACACCCAGGCCCTGCTGGGCCCGGAGCAGGCCGAGGCGCTGTGCGTGGCGGCCCAGCTGCGTGGCGTGCGGCTGCAAGTGCGCTTTTTCAAGTGGCAGGTGCCCGCCCACCGCGTGCACACGCCGCCGCCCGGGCAGAACGGCTTTGTGCTCGAATCCGAGCACTGCCGCCTGGGCCTGGCCCCAGCCCCTCAACACGCCAGCGAAGTGAGCCGCCACCCGCGCGAAAGCATCGCCAACCGCACCTTCCGCATGCTGGAGGGCCACTGAGCCATGAGCCCCGACACGCCGCAAACGCCCCACCCACCGGAAGCGGCCATCCCAGCGACGGCGCCCGACTGGGACACCCTGCTCGAAAGCCCGGCCAGCCAGGCCCTGCTGGAGCGGCTGATCACCGAGGCTGAGGCCGAGATCGAATCACTGCCGGCCCCAGACCAGCCCAAGCCGCCGCGCTGAAATTCCCCGCGCGCATCATCGGCGAGGGCGACGCACCTGCAACAGCAGTTGCACCGGCCCATCGGGGCGCAGGGTCACGTTCATCTGCGGCAAGGCCTCAGGGGCTGGCTCAGGCAGCACAAGACGAAAGCGCTGCAGCAGCATGGCCGCCACCACGGTCATCTCCAGCAGGGCGAAATGCTGCCCGATGCAGACCCGCGGGCCGACACCGAACGGTATCCAGGCGCCACGCACCGGCGGCTCGGCCTCGGGCAGAAAGCGCTCGGGGCGAAAGGCCTCGGGCTCGCTGAACCAGCGCGGGTCGCGGTGCAGCACCCAGGGCGTGATGCGCAGCACCGCCCCGCGGGGAATCTGCCAATGGCCCAGCCGGATGTCGCGCACCGTGCGCCGGCTCATCAAGGCGGCCACTGGCGGGTAAAGGCGCAGGGCCTCCTTCAGGCTGGCGCCCAGCCAGGGCAGTGCCGGCAGGTCTTGCGGGCCAGGCAGGCGGCCCTGCAGCACCTGGTCCACCTCGGTGTGCAGGCGTTGTGCCACCTCGGGGTGGCGCGCCAGCAACAGGCTCCACCACAACAAGGCGGTGGCCGAGGTTTCGTGACCGGCCTGGAAGCTGACCATGCACTGGTCAAACACCTCGGCCGGGCTGAGCGCACTGCCATCGCTTTCGTCGCGCGCCGCCAGCAGGCGGGCCAGCAGGTCGTCGCGCCGGTCGGGCTGGGGTTGGCCACGGCGGGCCTCGATGTGCCGCGCGATCAGCCCGCGCAGGCTGCGCAAGGCCTGGCGCTTGGCGCGCTTGCCCGGCAGCGGCAACCAGTCGGGCAGGGTCATGGGGTGGAACATCTCCCGCATCGCGGTCTCGCTCAGGGTCTGGGTCGCCCAACTGGCGCTTTGCACCTCGTCGACACGGGCCCGGTGGCTGAACAGTGTCCGCAGAATCACGTCCATGGTCAGGCGCGAGAACAAGGCCTCCATCGCCACCAGGCCCTCGCTCTGGCCCGGGGGCAGGGCCTGCGCCAGGGCCTCTGCTGCGGCCTCGCACATCAACCCGGCATAGCCGGCGACCCGCTTGGGGCTGAAGGCCGGCATCAGCAGGCGGCGCTGGCGCTGCCAGAGTGACCCCTCGGTGACCAGCACGCTGCGCCCGAACACCTGCTCGAACACCGCGATGCCACGCTCCCAGCGGATCAGGTGCTCGGCGTTGTCGACCAGGGCCTCGCGCACCAGCTCGGGGCTGAGCAGGTCGTAGGCGCGCTCGTGCACGATGCGCATCAGGGTGAGGTCGCCATGCTCGCGCTGCAGCCGGGTGACAAATCCCAGGTAGTCGCGGCGCAGGGCACGCCACTGGAGCAGCCCCAGCCAGCGCGTGGGCGGCCCCGGCGGATCGGTCGCCTGCCTGGCGCCCCCGGGATCGGGGGAGGGGTTGGTGATGGGCGTGGCGTGGAGCGTGGCGTGGAGCGTGGGCTTTGTGCGGTTCATGTCGCGTAGCGTGCGCGCCCTGCCCCCAGGGGTATAGAACAAAGTCGACATCGCAGGGGCTTTGACAGGGGGTCGCCGCCACGATCTAGACTCTGCCCATGCTGCCAACTCCCTCCTTGCTGGGTGCGCCAACCCGCCTGTACCTGCCCAGGGCCTCGCTGGTGGCCTGCGTGCGCGGCACCATGGTGCGCAGCACCGTGGGCCTGGATCTGAGTGATGAACAGCGCTTCAGCCATTTCCCGGCCACGCCTTTGTGCAGTGTGGGGTGGATGTTCGAGGGCGACGGCGAGTTGCTGGCACGGAGCGCACCGGCCTCACTGGCCTCGCCGCGCCGCCCATACGAATCACGCCTGATGTTCAGCGGCCCGCAAACGGCGCCCTCGATCACCTGGAGCCCCGGGCCGGCCGCCGGCATGATGCTGATGCTCATGCCCGACGCCTTGCAAAATCTGACCGGACTCGATGTCGGCGCCTGGGTGGACCGCGTCGCAGACCTGCGCGAGGCCCTGCCCGCCGACTGGGTGGCGATGGCCGAAACCGTGCTGACCCTGCCCGATGACGCCAGCCGCCTGGCCTGCCTGGAAGACTTCATCGAGCCGCGCTGGCAGGCCGTGCGCCCGCGACTGCCGCTGCAGGCGCAGCGTTACCAGGATTGGGCTCAGTCGATGGCGCTGCGTGCCGCCACCTCGTCGGTGGGACGCAGCCTGCGCCAGGTGGAGCGGCGCATCAAGCAATGGGCCGGCCAACCCATGCGGGAGTTGCGCGGCTTCGGTCGCTCCGAGCGCGCCTTTTTCATGGCCCTGGCCGAAGCCGAAGAAGGCCGGCGCCCGCGCTGGGCCGAAGTGGCCGAGGCCAGCGGCTATGCCGATCAATCGCACCTGTGCCGCGAAACGCGCCGGGTGACCGGCTTTGCCCCCGACGAGCTGATGCGGCGGCTGGCCCGGGACGAGGGCTTCTGGGCCTACAGGCTCTGGCAGTGAGCCCACCTGGCCCCGGGGCTCAGGGCATGGGCAGGCAGTGCAGCCGCGCCGCGCGCCGCGCGCCCGTGGCCGGGCCCAGCCCCTGCAGCACCACGCTGTCGAGCTCGGGCAGGTAGACCACGCTGGCCGGCCCGAGCACGGTGTAGCGCGGGCTGTCCTTGAGGTGCTCTTCGAACACGGCCTGCACGCCGCTGAGCACATGCTCGATCACCAGCCGGCGCCGCCCGGTGTAGAGGCGCTCTGCCTTTTGCTCGGCTTTTTGCTCAGCCTTGTGCTCCCCCTTTTGGCCGGCGCGCGCCGGCGCCAGGCGCGTCTGGCCCTCAAAGCTCAGGCGCAGGCGCAGGGCGCCGTCGTGGCTCAGGCACTGGCCTTCGAGGCCGCTCAGGCAGCGCGGGGGCAGGGCCAGTTCCTCATCGGGCAGGGGGTGCAGCTCGGGTTCTTGCAGGCGCTCGGGTGGCTGCGCCTTGAGGCGGGGGCAGGCGCGGCCGCCGGGGTCGCTCTCCAGCGCCCACAGATGGGCCGGGGGGGTGCCGCCGGCCAGGGCCGTGCTGGCCAGAAAGTACTGCCCCTGATCGCTGCGCCACCAATGCCAGGCGGTGACGGTCGCTCCCACCGGATCGGGGCCGGCCATGGCACGCACCGGCCAGGGGCTGCGCACAGCCTCCAGGGCCCATGAAGCAGGCAGGAACAGGCCCAGCAGGGCCAGCGCAAACACGACACGCATCGGGCGATCCGGGGTGAAACAAGCTCCGGAGTTTAGAGCGTGTCACCGTGGCCCCCCGGGGCACGCCGGCCTCAGCGCCGCGCCAGTGCCGCCTCGCGCAACCCCTGCAGGGTGCCGGCCGGGGTGATGGCCTCGGGGTCGAGCAGGCAGTGCAGGATGGCCGGCAGGCCGCTGGCCCGGGCACGCGCCAGCGCCGGGGCGAAGTCGTCGCTGTGCTCCACCCGCTCGCCATGGCCGCCGAAAGCCTGCGCATAGGCCCGGAAATCGGGGTTCTTCAAGGCCGTGCCGCTGATGCGGCCCGGGTACTCGCGCTCCTGGTGCATGCGGATGGTGCCGTACATGGCGTTGTCCAGCAGCACCACGATCAGGGGCAGGCCGTACTGCACCGCGGTGGCGAACTCCTGGCCGTGCATCATGAAGTCGCCGTCACCGGCGAACACCACCACCTCGCGCTGCGGCCACAGGCGCTTGGCCCCCACGCCCGCGGGCAGGCCATAGCCCATGGAGCCGCTGGTGGGCGCCAGCTGGCTGGCGTAGTGGCGGAAGGGCCAGAAGCGGTGCACCCAGGTGGCGAAATTGCCCGCGCCATTGCAGAAGATGGTGTCGGCCGGCAGCACCTCGCGCAGGTGCTGCATCACCGAGCCCATCTGCAAGGGGCCGGGGATGCGGATGGGCGCGGGGTCGCTCCAGCGCAGAAAGTCGGCATGGGCTTCATCCGCCCGGGCCCGACCCGGGGCCGGTACAGGCGGCGGCAACTGCGCCAGCGCCGCGGCCAGGGCCTGAGGCGTGGCATGGATCGCCAACTCGGGCCGGTACAGGCGGCCCAGTTCGTCGGCATCGGCGTGCACATGCACCAGCGGCTGGCCCGGGTTGGGGATGCCCAGCAGCTCATAGCCCTGCGAAGGCACCTCGGACAGGCGCCCGCCCACCAGCACGATCAGGTCGGCCTCGCGGATGCGCGCCAGCAGACGCGGGTTGACGCCCAGGCCCAGGTCACCGGCATAGCAGGGGTGGTTGGCGCTGAACAGCATCTGGCGGCGGAACGAGCAGGCCACCGGCAGCGCATGGGCCAGGGCAAAGGCCTCGAACTGCTGCACCGCCTCGGCCGACCAGCGCGAGCCCCCCACGATGGCGATGGGCCGCTGTGCCGCCTGCAGCCGCTGCTGCAGCGTGGCCAGCTCGGCGGCCCCCGGGTGGGTTTCGGGCACGGCAAAGGGCTGAGCGTCGGCCACGCTCGCGGCCTGGGTCAGCATGTCTTCGGGCAAGGCCACCACCACCGGCCCGGGCCGGCCCGAGGTGGCCACCTGGAAGGCGCGGGCCACCAGTTCGGGCACCCGGGCGGGGTCGTCGATCTGCACCACCCACTTGCTCATGGTGCCGAACACGGCGGCGTAATCCAGCTCCTGAAAGGCCTCGCGGCCCATCGCGCCGCGGGCCACCTGGCCCACGAACAGGATCATCGGGGTCGAGTCCTGGTGCGCAATGTGGATGCCGGCGGCCGCATTGGTGGCCCCGGGCCCGCGCGTGACAAAGCAGATGCCCGGGCGCCCGGTGAGCTTGCCCTGGGCCTCGGCCATCATGGCCGCCCCACCTTCCTGGCGGCACACCGTGACCGCGATCGAGGCATCGTGCAAGGCATCGAGCACCGCGAGGTAGCTCTCGCCGGGCACACAGAACAGCTGCTGCACACCGTGTGCCAGCAGTTGGTCCACCAGGATCTGGCCGCCGGTGCGGGGGGTGGGATGGGAGGGGAGCGTGGAGGGCGTCATAGCGGGTGCAGGGGTTCAGTGAAACAGGCGCTCTTCAACGAGCGGCATAGCTTTCGAGGGGCAGGTCATTGGGGTTGGCGATCAGCTGGCGCAGGGCCGTGCTCATGGACAGGTTCAGCGGGGTCTGACGCGGCGGGATCGGCTCCAGGAACCACTTGGCATACAGACGTTCCAGCTCGCCGGATTTCATCAGCGCCCGGATCGAGCCATCCACCGCCGCCTTGAAGGCCGGGTCGTCCTTGCGGAACAGCAAGGCGATGGGCTCGGAGCCCAGCGGCTCGCCGACGATGCGCCAGGCCTGGGGCGTCTTGGAATTGGCGATGATGCCGGCCAGCAGGTTGTCGTCCAGCACAAAGGCATCGGCCCGGCCCGACTCGAGGATCAGAAAGCTCTCCAGGTGGTCCTTGCCCAGCGCGGTCTTGAACGTGAGGTTCTGCGCCCGCTCCAGCTTGCGCAGCAACTGGACCGCCGTGGTGCCGGTGGTGGCGGCCACGCTGCGGCCGGCCAGCTGGGCCACCGAGGTGATGCCGGAGTCGGCCCGCACGGCCATGCGCACCTCGCTCACATAGGTGGTCAAGGCAAAGGCCACCTGCTGCTGGCGCGCCAGGTTGTTGGTGGTGGGGCCGCAGCCGATGTCGACCGTGCCGTTGCTCACCAGCGGCAGGGTGTTCTGCGCGGTCAGGGCCATGTACTCCAGCCGGGCCTTGGGCGCGATGTCCTTCAACACGCGCTCGCACAGCTCGACGTGGTAGCCCACAAAGCGCTCATTGGCCCCCAGCGCATAGGCCATGGGCGGCGAGGCTTCACGCACGCCCAGCACCACCTTGCCGGTGTTGCGGATCTTGTCCAGCGTGCCCTCGGCCGGTGCGGCGGTCTGGGCCTGCGCCAGCAGGGCGCCAGCGGCCAGCACCAGGCTCAGGGACTTGGCCAGCCAGGCCAGCGAAAACGTCGATCTCATGCGCGTGCTCCTTGAAGGGGGGTGGGGCCGTCTGAAGCGGCCGCTTTTTTGCAAACGGCCAATATCAGACAAAGCCGGCGCTTGCGATAGCTATAAATCCTCAGCACTTGATTCCGATTGCTCATCAAGTCCAGCCCAAGCCTTGCTTGGTCTGGGTTATCGTGAGGCCTGCCTCATGACGTGAAGACATCACATGCTGCGCCGCAACCTGCTGCCCCCCATCCCCGGCCTGCTGGCCTTTGAAGCCGCGGCCCGCCACGGCAGCATCTCGCGCGCCGCCGCCGAGCTGCACCTGACGCAGGGCGCGGTGTCGCGCCAGATCCACCAGCTCGAAGAGCAACTGGGCCTGGCCTTGTTTCACCGCGTGCGCCAACGGGTGGTGCTGACCGACCCGGGCCGCATCTATGCCGGCGAGCTGCGCCCGCTGCTGCGCCAGCTCAGCGACACCACACAGAAGGTGATGGGCTTTGCCGGCGACGGCGGGGTGCTGAACCTGGCCGTGCTGCCCACCTTCGGCACCCGCTGGCTGACGCCGCGCCTGGGCCGCTTCATGGCCCAGCACCCGCAGGCCAGCCTCAACCTGGCCACCCGCACCGAGCCCTTCGACTTTGCCAGCGAGCCCTTTGACGCGGCCATCCATTTCGGCGCACCGCACTGGGCCGGCGCCACCTGCTACCCCCTGATGCGCGAAGAGGTGGTGGCGCTGAGCAGCCCGGCCTACCAGCGCGAGCAGGGCCTGCGCCGGGTGGCCGACCTGGCGCGCGCCGTGCGCCTGCAGCAGACCACCCGCCCCACACTGTGGGCCGACTGGTTTGCCGCCGCCGGCCACCCGGTGGCGCAGGCGGCGCGCGGGCCGCGCTTCGAGCAGTTCTCGATGATTGCCCAGGCCGCCGTGCATGGCCTGGGGGCCGCCCTGCTGCCGCGCTTTCTGGTGCAGGAAGAGATCGACAGCGGCGCCCTGGTGCCGCTGCCGGGCCCGCACCTGCAAGGGCCCGATGCCTACCACCTGGTGGTGCCCGACGCGCGCGCCGAGACCCCGCTGGTGCAGGCCTTGCGCGACTGGCTGCTGGCAGAGTGCGCGGGCAAGCCCTGAGTCTTCTGACATGGGCTGCGGGATACGATGGACGGTTTGTCTTTCGCCCCCCCCGGAGTCGCCCATGAATCGCCACCTGTTGCTGCTGACCCTGTGTCAGGGCCTGTTCCTGACCAACAACGTGGTGTTCATTGCCATCAACGGCCTGGTGGGCCTGAGCCTGGCCCCCGTGAGCTGGATGGCCACCCTGCCGGTGATGGGCTATGTGGTGGGTGGGGCCTTGTCCACCGCCCTGGTGGCCCGCTCGCAGGCGCGGTTCGGGCGCCGGGGCTCGTTCCAGATCGGGCTGGCGGTGGCCTTTGTGTCGGCGCTCACCTGCCTGGTGGCGGCGCTCACCCGGCAGTTCTGGCTGCTGTGCGCGGCCACGCTGGTGGCGGGCTACTACAGCGCCAATGGCCAGCTGTACCGTTTTGCGGCCGCCGAGCTGGCCGCCCCCGCCTTCCGCGAAAAAGCGGTGTCGCTGGTGCTGGCCGGCGGCCTGATCGGTGCCGTGGCCGGGCCCAACCTGGCCAAGTACACGCGCGACCTCGGCGCCGTGCCCTTTGCCGGGGCCTATGCGGCGCTGATGGGGGTGGCCCTGCTGGCCATGGCCTGCATGTCGCTGATCCGCTTTCCCGAGCCGGCCCGGCCCCCGCACGCTGGTGCCGCCCCGGTCGGGCGGCCGCTGGGCGAGATCATGCGCCAGCCCGTGTTCGTGGTGGCGGCCCTGAGCGCGGCGCTGGGCTACGGCGTGATGAACCTGCTGATGGCCGCCACCCCGCTGGCCATGCAGGTGTGCGGCCTGGGCTTTGACGATGCGGCCCTGGTGCTGCAGTGGCACGTGGTGGGCATGTTCGCCCCGGGCTTTTTCACCGGCCACCTGATCAAGCGCTACGGCCCGCTACCGGTGATGGGGGTGGGCGTGCTGCTGAACGCGGGCTGCGTGGCCGTGGCGCTGAGCGGGGTGGATCTGCAGCAGGTCCTGGTGGCACTGCTCCTGCTGGGGCTGGGCTGGAACCTGCTGTTCACCGGCGCCACCACGCTGGCCATGCGGGCCTACCGGCCCGAGGAAAAAGACCGTGCCCAGGCGGCCATCAATTTCTGCGTATTCGGCACCATGGCCTTCACGGCCTTCGCCTCGGGGGCCCTGGTCACCACCCAGGGCTGGACCCTGCTCAACCTGGGCTCCTTGCTGCCGGTGCTGCTGACCGGGCTGGGCCTGGGCTGGCTGGGCTGGCAGCAGCGTCAACAGCGGCAGCGCAAGCCGGCCAGGGCCTGATCAGGCCGGTGATCAGACCGGCAGTGGGGCGAAGTGCTTGTCGAGCCAGGCCTGCAGGCAGGCCAGCACCGAGGCCGGATCATGCTCTTTGAACGGCTCGTTGAACAGCTCGTGGTAGAGCGCCGGGAACTCGGTGCTTTCAACGCATGAGGGCGCGGCAGCGGCAAAGGCCCGGCTGCCTGCGGGCTGCACCAGGCGGTCGTCGCCCGCATACATCAGCAGGCTGGGCACGCGCCAGCGTGCTGCCTGGGCCACCACGGCCGGGCCGCCGTGGGCAATGAAGCTGGCCAGGCGGGCCGAGATGCGGTCGTGCACCAGCGGGTCGGCCAGGTAGGCGCGCACCACCTCGGGGTCGTGCGACAGGTACTTGGGCTGCAGGCCGTTGCCCACGCGCAGATTCGGCAGCCAGCGCGGCAGCACCGCCAGCAGCAGCTTCTGCAGCGGGCTGAGGCCCGCATCCAGGGCCGGTGAGGACAGCACCAGGCCATCGACCCGGCTCGCGTAGCGGGCCACGAACTGGGCCGCCACCAGGCCGCCCATGCTGTGGCCCAGCAAGATCAGCGGGGTGTCGCGCGGGTAGCGCGCCCGGGTGCTTTCCACCAGATCGGCCAGGTCGTCGAGCAGCCGGGTGTCGCTGCTGAGGCCGCCGCGCGGGCCCCCCGACTCGCCGTGGCCGTACTGGTCATAGCCCCGCACCTCGAAGCCCCAGCCATTGAGGCGGTGCGCCAGCGCGTCGTAACGGCCCGCATGCTCGCCCAGGCCATGCACCAGCAGCACGGCCGCGCGTGGCACACGGCCCTCGGCCAGCGGCCAGTCCTGCACCGCCAGGTTCTCGCCATCGGAGGCGGTGAAGGTGGACAGGGTCGATTCGGGGCTCATCGTGGGTGGGTGTCGTTTGAAGACCGCTGCCGCATCAAGCCGCCGCCGCGGGGGCGGGCAGGCTGGCAATGACCTGCGCCACGGCGGCGGTCAGCTTCTTGGCGTAGGGCACGTGCAGGAACTCGTTGGGGCCGTGCGCATTGCTCTTGGGGCCCAGCACGCCGCAGACCATCATCTGGGCCTTGGGGAAGCCGGCCGACAGCATGTTCATGAGCGGGATGGTGCCGCCCTGGCCGATGTAGCCGCACGAGGCGCCAAAGTGGGCCTGCGAGGCCGCATTCAGCGCCTGCTCGAACCAGGGTGCCGTGTCGGGGGCGTTCCAGCCGGTGGCGCCACCGTTGCTCTCGAAGGTGACCTTGGCCTGGTAGGGCGCGTTGTCTTCGAGCAGCTGCTTGAGTTCGGCCACCGCGCTGTCCGCCTGCACCAGGGGCGGCAGGCGCAGGCTGAGCTTGAAGGCGGTGTAGGGGCGCAGCACATTGCCGGCGTTTTGCAGCGTGGGAAAGCCATCGGCCCCGGTCACGCTGAGCGTGGGCGTCCAGGTGCGGGCCAGCAGGGCCTGCACCGGGTCGGTGGTGGTGGGCAGGGCGAAGCTGGTGGCGCCGCCGCAGTCGTAATGGGCCCAGGGGAAGCGCTTGTACAGCTCGTCGCCCAGGATGGCGGCGGTGGCCCGGGCCTGGGCCAGGCGCTCGGGCGGCACCTCGCAGTGGAAGCTGGCGGGCAGCAGGCGGCCGGTGGCGCTGTCTTCCAGGCGGTCCAGCACCTGGCGCATGATGCGAAAGCTCGAGGGCACCAGGCCCGAGGCATCGCCCGAGTGCACGCCCTCGGTCAGGATCTCGACCTTCAGCGTGCCGCTGGCCATGCCGCGCAGGCTGGTGGTGAGCCAGAGCTGGTCGTAGTTGCCGGCGCCCGAATCGAGGCAGATCACCAGGGCCACCTCGCCCAGGCGGGTGCGCAGGGCATCGATGTAGGGCAGCAGGTCGTACGAGCCGCTTTCCTCGCAGGTCTCGATCAGGCCGACGATGCGCGGGTGGGGCGTTTTCTGCGCCTTCAGGGCCTGCACGGCGGCCATGCTGGCGTACACCGCATAGCCGTCGTCGGCGCCGCCCCGGCCGTACAGCTTGCCGTCTTCGTATTTGGGGGTCCAGGGGCCCAGGTCGTTGCGCCAGCCGCTGAACTCGGGCTGCTTGTCCAGGTGGCCGTACATCAGCACGGTCTGGCTGCTGTGGGCCTGGGTGGCGGCCACTTCAAAGAACAACACCGGGGTGCGGCCTTCCAGGCGGATGATCTCCAGCGTGAGCCCCTCCACCTTCTGGGCCTCGACCCATTGCGCGGCATTGCGCAGCACGGTGTCGAGCAGGCCTTGCTGGGCCCAGTCGGCGGCAAAGGCGGGCGACTTGGCGGGGATGGCGATGTAGTCGGTGATCTGGCGCACCAGATCGCTGTCCCAGCGCTGGCTGACCTCGGCCAGGGCCTGCTCGGGCTGGAAGACGGAAGAAGGAACACGGGCGTTCATGGGGCTCTCCTGGTGATACGGTGCGCACGGTGCGGGGCCCCCGGCATCAGGCCGGGGCCGGGCACAGCGTTTTGATTTTGCCTGAGACCCGGGCGCCCTGCCGGGGCCGCGGCCTGGGCGCTCAGCCTGCGGCGCCGCGCCGCCGGGTTTCGGAGGGCAGCTCGCCGAACAAGGCCTTGTAGTCCTGCGAGAAATGGCCCATGTGCGAAAAGCCCCAGCGCGCCGCCACGGTCTGCACCGAGGCGTCCGCCGGCCCGGCCCGCAGCGCGCGCCGGCAGGCATTGAGGCGCACCGCCTTGAGGAACTCGGCCGGCGATTCGCCGAGCACGGCCTGGAAATGGTTTTGCAGCGTGCGCCGCGTCAGGTGCAGGCGCTGGCACAGCTCGTCCACGCCCAGGGCCTCGTGGCTGGGCTGGCGGGCCAGCTCGCGCGCGGCCATCACCAGGGCAAAGCGCCGCTGGGCCGCCGCCGGTCTGGGCACGCCCGCATCGCCGCCCGGGCCCGCACACAGCAGATGCAGCAATTGCGCCAGCCCGGCCTGCAGGGCCAGCCGGCCCCAGGGCAGGTCGACCTCGCCCGACTGGCCGAGTTGCAGCAACTGCTCGATGGTGTGGCACAGCGCGGCATGGTGCCCGTCACTCAGGGAGATGGCCTGGGCGGGAGAGGCCAGCCCCGGGGCCGCCAGGCCGGCGGCCTCAGCCTGGGCGTGCAGCCAGTCCTGGTCCAGCACCACGCCGTAGATGCCGAAATCGGGCGGGGTGCGCAGCTCGAAGCCTTCGCTGGCGCGCGCCCGCAGCAAGGCGCGCCCCGGGTCGGTGCGCTGGGCCTGCCCACAAAAGTGCAGGGGCTGCCGGCCCTGCCGGTCGGCCAGGCCGAACCACACCGAGCCCGACCAGGGCGCGCATTGCTGGCTGGTCTGCCGCGAGGTGTGCTCGTGGAAGACCTGCAGCCGCGGCCCGTCGACCCACAGCTCACGCACCCGGCCCGAGAAGCGCCCGCCCGAGAGCTGGTCGTACTGCTGCTGCCAGGCCGACAGGTGGCCGGCGTGCTCGTCCACATCGTCGCTGGTGCGCACGCGGTACTGCGGCGGGTCCATCGACCAGCCGGCAGCAGGCGGGGCAGGGGCACGACCGTTGAAGGCCGAGGCAGGGAACATGGGCAGTCAGGCGGCAGAGAGTGACAGAGCCCCCAGTGCAGCAAGAAAAATGCCCGCGGGCAAGCTGCAGTGCAGCACCGAGGCGGGGCGGCGCTGTCCCAAATCGGAAAAAAGCGCGCCGGGCTGGGCGGTTTTCCGATTCGGGATAGGACGCTGGCGTCGTCTTTGCTGCAATGGCAGGCAACGACCACCCACCGAGGCCCCACCATGAAGCCAGCCGCCGCAGCGCCCACCGCCCACCTGAAAAAAGTGCTGGGCACCTTCCAGCTCTGGGGCATTGCCGTGGGGCTGGTGATCTCGGGCGAGTACTTCGGCTGGAGTTATGGCTGGGCCAGCGCCGGCACGCTGGGCTTTCTGGTGGCCACGCTGCTGGTGGCCACCATGTACACCACCTTCATCTTCAGCTTCACCGAGCTGTCCACCGCCATTCCGCACGCGGGCGGCCCCTTTGCCTATGCGCGCCGCGCCTTCGGGCCGCTGGGGGGCTTTGTGGCCGGCTTTGCCACCCTGATCGAGTTCGTGTTCGCGCCGCCCGCCATCGCGCTGGCGATCGGGGCCTACCTGAACGTGCAGTTTCCGGCCATCGACCCGAAATGGATCGCGCTGGGGGCCTATGCGGTGTTCATCGCCCTGAACTGGGTGGGGGTGGGCATTGCCGCCGCCTTCGAGCTGGTGGTGACGCTGCTGGCCATCTTTGAGCTGCTGGTGTTCATGGGTGTGGTGAGCCCGGGCTGGTCGTGGGCCCAGTTTGCCGCGCTGGGCTGGGCCGGCTCGGACGTGCTCAATGGCACGGCCGTGGCGGGCATCTTTGCCTCGATCCCGTTTGCCATCTGGTTCTTTCTGGCCATCGAGGGCGCGGCCATGGCGGCCGAAGAGGCGCGCGACCCGCAGCGCACCATTCCGCGCGCCTACATCGCCGGCATCCTGACCCTGGTCAGCCTGGCCTTCGGCGTGATGATCATGGCCGGCGGCGTGGGCGACTGGCGCAGCCTGGCCAACATCAACGACCCGCTGCCCCAGGCCATGAAGGCCGTGCTGGGAGCGCACAGCGGCTGGCTGCACATGATGGTGTGGATCGGCCTGTTCGGGCTGGTGGCCTCGTTCCACGGCATCTTGATGGGCTACTCGCGCCAGATCTTCGCGCTGGCCCGCGCCGGCTACCTGCCACGCAGTTTTGCGGTGCTGAGCCCCCGCTTCCAGACCCCGCACCGGGCCTTGCTGGCCGGCGGCGCCGTGGGGGTGGCGGCGATCTTCAGCGACAACTGGATCGAGTTCGGCGGCCAGACCCTGACGGCCAACATCGTCACCATGTCGGTGTTCGGCGCCATCGTGATGTACATCATCTCGATGGCCGCCCTGCTGCGCCTGCGCCGCACCGAGCCCGACATGGCGCGCAGCTACCGCGCCCCGTTCTTCCCCTGGTTTCCGCTGCTGGCACTGGGCCTGGGCCTGGTCTGCCTGGGCGCCATGGTGTGGTTCAACCCGGTGCTGGCCGGGCTGTTCGCGGCGCTGATGGCCCTGGCCTGGCTGTACTACGCGGCCACCGCCCAGCACCGCGCCGATGCGGCCCCCGATGCCCTGCTGGACGCAGGCGCCTGAACCCGCACGGAGCCCCCGCATGCGCTACCACACCACCCTGGGCGGCCAGGGCCACTTCTTCGAGGACCTGCGCCAGGTGATGGCCATGGCCAGCCCGGCGCGTTCGGGCGACTACCTGGCCGGCCTGGGCGCGGCCACCGCGCAGCAGCGCATGGCCGCGCGCCATGTGCTGGCCGAGCTGCCGCTGAAGGTGTTCCTCAACGAGGCCCTGGTGCCCTATGAAAGCGACAACATCACGCGGCTGATCCTGGACCAGCACGACGCCCAGGCCTTTGCCCCGGTGGCCCACCTGACGGTGGGCGACTTCCGCAACTGGCTGCTGGGCCCGGCCGCCGACACCGCCACGCTGAGCGCTCTGGCCCCCGGCCTGACGCCGGAGATGGTGGCCGCGGTGAGCAAGCTCATGCGCAACCAGGACCTGATCGCGGTGGCGCGCAAGACCCGGGTGGTGACCCGCTTTCGCAACACCCTGGGCCTGCCGGGCACGCTGGCCGTGCGGCTGCAGCCCAACCACCCGACCGACGAGCTGCGCGGGGTGGCGGCCTCGGTGCTGGACGGGCTGATGATGGGCGCGGGCGATGCGGTGATCGGCATCAACCCGGTGTCCGACAGCCTGCCCACGCTGGCCCGACTGTGCCATGGCTTTGACGAGCTGATCCAGCGCCTGGCGATCCCGACACAGGCCTGTGTGCTGACCCATGTGACCAACACGCTGCAGCTGATCGAGGACGGCGTGCCGGTGGACCTGGTGTTCCAGTCGATCGGCGGCACCGAACTGACCAACCGCAGCTTCGGCGTGAGCCCCGAGCTGCTCGACGAGGCCTGTGCGGCGGCCCGTTCGCTGCAGCGCGGCACGCTGGGCCAGAACGTGATGTATTTCGAGACCGGCCAGGGCAGCGCCCTGTCGGCCAACGCCCATGGCGGGGTGGACCAGCAGACCTGCGAGGCCCGGGCCTATGCGCTGGCGCGGCGCTACCAGCCCTTGCTGGTGAACACGGTGGTGGGCTTCATCGGGCCCGAGTACCTGTACGACGGCAAGCAGATCATCCGCGCCGGCCTGGAAGACCACTTCTGCGGCAAGCTGCTGGGCCTGCCCATGGGCTGCGACATCTGCTACACCAACCACGCCGAGGCCGACCAGGACGACATGGACACGCTCAGCGTGCTGCTGGCCAGCGCCGGGCTGAACTTTCTGATCGGGGTGCCGGGCGCGGATGACGTGATGCTCAACTACCAGAGCACCTCGTTCCACGACGCCCTGTTCCTGCGCGAGACCCTGGGCCTGCAGCGGGCCCCCGAGTTCGAGGCCTGGCTGCAGGCCCAGCAGATCACCGACTCGGCAGGGCGGTTGCTGAGCCCGGGCCAAGGCCACCCTCTGCTGAGCCATTTGAGCCATCTGGGGCAGGAAGGGCGCGCATGACCCCCCAAGAACGGCCTCAGCTTGAGCTTTCGGCGCAGGACCCGCCCGAGGGCGTGACCCCCATGCCCTGGACCGACTGGCGCCGCAGCACGCCGGCGCGCATTGCGCTGGGGCGGGCCGGTGTGGCCATCCCCACCGATGAGACCCTGCGTTTCGGCCTGGCCCATGCCATGGCGCGCGACGCCATCCACACCCCGCTGGACACGGCCGCCCTGCAAGCCACGCTGGAGCAGGCCGGCCACGGCGTGCTGCAGGTGCGCAGCCAGGCCGGCGACCGCACCGAGTACCTGCGCCGCCCCGATCTGGGCCGCCGTCTGGCCCCCGACGATGCGCAGCGCCTGCGCGCCTTGGCCGCCGCGGCGGGGCCGGCGCCCGAGCTGTGCGTGGTGGTGGGCGACGGCCTGTCGTCGCTGGCGGTGCAGCGCCATGCCGCCCCGCTGCTGGCGGCGCTGCTGCCGCGCCTGGCCCCGGGCTGGCGCCTGGCCCCGGTGGTGCTGGTGCAGCAGGCCCGCGTGGCCGTGGCCGACGAGGTGGGCGAGGCCCTGGGTGCGCGCCTGAGCGTGATCCTGATCGGCGAACGCCCAGGCCTGAGCTCGCCCGACAGCCTGGGCATCTACCTGACCCATGACCCCCGCGTGGGCCGCCACGATGCCCAACGCAACTGCATTTCCAACGTGCGCCCGGAGGGCCTGTCCTACCCGCAGGCCGCGCACAAGCTGGCCTGGCTGATCCGCCAGGCCCTGCAGCGCGGCCTGAGCGGCGTGGCCCTGAAAGACGACAGCGAGGCCGAGCCTTGGCTGCCCGGCGCCGCGCCGCGCCCCGAATCCCTTGTCAGCACTCCCCCCTCATCCCAGGAGAAAACATGAAGACCCCTGCCTTGCTCCGCCTCGCCCCCCTGACGCTGGCCCTGAGCCTGCTGGCCACCCTGGCCAGCACCGGCTGCAGCAGCCCGCCGACCGCCGTCCAGGCCGCCGCCCCCCAGACCCTGGCCCCCGGGCAGTGGGAGAGCTTCAACCGCCAGCAGATCAATGAGTTGATCGCGCGCGTGGGCAAGACCAGCGCCGGCTACAACCCGGCCAAGCCGCCCTATGTGGTGTTCGACTGGGACAACACCAGCGTGTTCCTGGACATCGAAGAAGCCGCGCTGATCTACCAACTCGAGAACCTGCGCTTCGGCGCCAGCCCCGAGCAGCTGGAAGTGGCGCTGCGCCGCAACATCCCGGCCACCGCCTTCAAGCCGGCCAACAACAACGCGGCCGGCCAGCCGGTGAGCATCGACACCATCGTGCCCGACATCCTGGACAGCTACCGCTGGCTGTACACCCACTACAGCGGCCTGAAGGGCCAGCAGCCCCTGGCCGAGGTACAACGCAGCCCGCACTACCAGGCCTTCGTGACCAAGGTGCGCTACCTGTACGAGGCGATCGGCGACACCTTCGACCATGACACCGCCTACCCCTGGGTGACCTACCTGTTTGCCGGCATGACCGAAGCCCAGGTGCGCCAGCTCACGGTGGACACGGTGAAGTGGCAGCAGACCCAGCCGGTCGAGAAGGTGAAATGGAGCACACCGGCCGAGCTGCCGGGCCGCGCCGGTCTGGTGTCGGTGAGCTGGAAGAACGGCCTGCGCCTGGTGCCCGAGATGCAGGACCTGTACGGGCGCTTCAAGGCCGCCGGCTTTGATGTGTGGGTGTGCTCGGCCTCCTTCGTGGACGTGATCAAGGAGATCTCGTCCAACCCGGCCTTCGGCTACCAGGTGAAGGAAGGCCATGTGCTGGCCATGGAGCTCGAACGCGACGCCCAGGGCCGCATCCTGCCCGACTACCGCCACGGCTACGACCAGACCCAGGGCCCGGGCAAGACGCGCAGCATCCAGCGCTTCCTGGTCAGCCGCTACGGCTACGGGCCGGTGTTCATCGCCGGCGACAGCGAAGGCGACCAGAACATGATGGCCGACTTCAGCGAGACCCAGAAGGTGCTGATCGTGAACCGCCTGCGCGACCCCAAGAGCGCCATCGGCCAGTTCTCGGCCCTGGCGGTGCAGAACTACGGCAAGCCCGACAGCCGCTACCTGTTGCAGGGCCGTGACGACAACACCGGCCGCTTCGTGCCCAGCCAGCTGCACACGCCGCTGGGGGCGACGGCGGCCAAGGCGCTGAAATAACGATCACCCCTCCAGCAGGGGCTGCGACGACTGAAAAATAGCCACCGCCTGGGCCAGGCGCTCGGCCTGCTCGGTCAGGCTGGCGGCGGCGGCCGCCGATTGCTCGACCAGGGCCGCGTTCTGCTGGGTCATCTGATCCAGCCCGCCCACGGCGGCGTGCACCTGGCTCAAGCCTTGAGACTGCTCACCGGCCACCAAAGAAATGTCGGCAATGATGTGCTTGACCCGTTGCACCGAAGCCATGATGTCGTCCATGGTGCGGCCGGCGGCATGCACCTGCTGGGTGCCGGCTTCGACTTTGTCGGCCGACTGGCTGATCAATGCCTTGATCTCTCGCGCCGCCTCGGCGCTGCGCTTGGCCAGGTTGCGCACCTCGCTGGCCACCACGGCAAAGCCTCGGCCTTGCTCGCCGGCCCGGGCGGCTTCCACGGCGGCATTGAGCGCCAGCAAATTGGTTTGAAACGCAATGCCGTCGATCACCCCGGTGATGTCGGCAATTCGGCTGGAGCTGACCTGGATCGCCTCCATGGTGCTGACCACCTGGCGCACCGCCTCACCACCCCGTTCGGCCACCTGGGCTGCCGAGCCCGACAGTTCGTTGGCCTGACGGGCCGATTCGGCGGAATGCTGCACCGTGACCGTCAACTGCCCCAGGCTGGAGGCGGCCTGGGCCAGGTGGCTGGCCGTCTGCTCGGTGCGGTGGCTGAGGTCGAGGTTGCCAATCGAGATCTCCCTGCAGGCCGACTCGATGCTGCTGGTGGAGGCGTGAACCTGCGACACGGCGCTGTGCACCCGCAGCAGCGCCTGTTGCAGGGCCTGCGCCGGCGCTGAACGCAGCACCAGCTCAGACACGTCAAGCCGGAGGTGGCCGCTGTCAGACACATGGGCGACCAGGCGGGCCAATTCAGCGCCCTCGGTGCCGGCCCGCTTCATGGCCACGGCAAACACCACCTCGAGCGAGGTCTGAATGACCACATAGACCGCGTGCACCAGCACCCGCCCGAAATCGGGCTGGGTCACGCAATAGACCCCGAAACCGGCGGCCTGCAAGCGATCGAACAGCACGTGGTGCACGGCGAACAGGGCGGCGGCCAGCACGATGGGGCGCCAGTCGCGGTACACCAGCAGCAAGGCCAGCGTCACGAAGACACCGAAGTGGTACTCGACCTGGCCCTGTGCCAGCTGGATGTGCAGCATGACCATGACTGCCAGTCCGGTGGTGAGCAGCAATCGCGAGAACAGAGTGGCCGGGGCCACGGCCTGCCCCAGGCCGCACAGCAACAGCAGGGGCAGCGCGACCCCGAGGGCCAGGGACAAGGTGCCATGCAGCCACCCGAGCAGCAGGGCAGCGAGCGCACTCAGCACCATGGCGACCAGCATCATCCGATCGGGCCAGACCGCCCGGGAGGCATCGGGTGTGTCAGTTTTCAGGCGATCAGCAGCGGTGTTGGATGCGGGGATCATGGGGCGCGACCTACTGGTTTGTTTGAAACTGGAATATTGGGTCACATTCTGACCAAATAGTCTCAAAAGGTCGCAGAAAGCCGCCGAACGGTTGTGGACTTGCCGGGCGCCACGCCGGCCGGAACTATCCCAGGTGGAAGGCCTGGATGGCCTCGGACAGGCGCGTGGCCTGGTCGCGCAGGCTGGCCGCAGCGGCGGCCGATTCCTCCACCAGGGCGGCGTTCTGCTGGGTCATCTGGTCGAGTTGGTTGACCGCCCCGTTGACCTGGCCGATGCCGTTGGACTGCTCGACCGCGGCCGATGAGATCTCGCCCACGATGTCGCCGACGCGGTGCACCGAGCTGACGATGTCGCTCATGGTGGTGCCGGCGCTGCCCACCAGCTGGGCCCCGGATTCGACGGCTTCGACCGAGTTGCCGATCAAGGCCTTGATCTCGCGCGCGGCCTGGGCGCTGCGCTGGGCCAGGGTGCGCACCTCGCCGGCCACGACCGCAAAGCCCCGGCCTTGCTCGCCAGCGCGCGCGGCCTCGACCGCCGCGTTGAGGGCCAGGATGTTGGTCTGAAAGGCAATGCCGTCGATGACGCCGATGATGTCGGCGATCTTGCGCGAGCTGCTGTGGATGGCGTCCATGGTCTTGACCACCTCGCCCACCACCGCGCCGCCGCGGGCCGCCACCTCGGCCGCCGAGGCCGCCAGCTGATTGGCCTGGCGCGCCGCATCGGTGGATTGCTGCACCGTGGCCGTGATCTGCTCCATGCTCTGCGCGGTGGACTGCAGGCTGCTGGCGGTCTGCTCGGTGCGCGCGCTCAGGTCCTGGTTGCCGTTGGCGATCTCGACGCTGGCGTTGGTGATGCCCTCAACCGCCGAGCGCACCTGCAGCAGCAGGCGCAGGTAGAGCTGGCGCATGGCGTCGACCTCGCGCACCAGGGCGCCGATCTCGTCCTGGCGGTCGCTGCTGAAGCTGCGCGTGAGCTGGCCCTGGGCCACCGTGGTGACGGCCGCCGTGAGCTCGCGCAGGGGCTGGCTGACACGCCGGCGCAGCAGCCAGAACAGGCCGCCCCCCAGGCCCAGCACGGCCAGGGCAATCACGCCCCAGACCCAGCCCATGGTGGCGCGGTGGCTGGCCATGGCCTCGCGATCAGACACCTCGGCCACCACCCACCAGCCCTGGGTCTTGACGACCTGGCGCACGGCCCAGGGGTCGACCAGATCGACGCCGCGCAGCGGGGTGGCGTCACTGAGGGCGGCCTCTGCGCCGTCGGCCTGGCGCAGGCGATCCAGGAAGGGGCCCGCCTGGGTCACCACCTCCAGCACCCGCTTGCCCGAGGCCTGGGGATGGGCCAGGAAGCGGGCCTCCTCGGCCGTCTTGCCGGGGTCGATCACATACAGGCCGCCACTGTCGAAGAAGCGGGTCTCCTGGGCCTGCTTGAACACCGCCTCTTCGAAGATCGAGATGTCATTGCCCACGAACAGGGCGCCCACCACCTTGCCGGCGTCGTCCTTGACCGGCTCGTAGTGCGTCATGTAGGGCTTGCCGAACAGCACGGCGCGGCCGGTGTAAGTCTGCCCGGCCTGCAGCCGTGCATAGGCCGGGTGCTGGCGGTCCAGCGGGGTGCCCAGGGCGCGCTCGCCATCGGGCTTTTTCAGCGAGGTGGTGACGCGCATGAAATCGTCACCCTTGCGGGCGAAGACGGTGGCCACGCCCCCCGTGTCCTTGGTGAATTTGTCGACCTGGCTGAAGTCGTTGTTGACGGCGATGCCGTAGCTCTGCAGCTCACCGTTGTCCTCATTGAGGCTCATGGTGGGCTGAAAAGCCAGCTTGAAGGATTTGAAGGAGCGCCGCACCAGCTCGCGGGCGGTGGCGTCCTGCGACTCCAGCACCTGCACCACGTTCTCGGCCTTGTCGGCCGCCAGGGCCTGCACCTGCAGGCGGGCGGTGCGCGCGGTGATGCTGCTGATGGCCAGACTGGCCGCCACCAGCACCACCGCCAGCATGGCGATGGCCAGCAAGGAGACCTCGCGGGCCACGGAGCGCTGGGAGCTGGAAGACGTGAGTTTGGCCATGGGGATCCTCTGTTCCAGGTCGGTTGGATGACACGCAGTCTGTTGCCCGGTCAAAACATTCTGAAACACAGGATTGAGCCAGGCCACTGCGGGAATCCCGTAGCCATTCACACATCAGGCGATCAGACGTATCCGATCGCCCTGCGGCCGAGGCTCAGGCGGTGGCGCGGCGCAACCAGCCCAGGCCCTCGGAGGTGCCACCGGGGGTGGCGCCACGGGCGGGGCGGTACTCGCAACCCACCCAGCCTTCATAGCCCAGTTCGTCGATGACGCTGAACAGGTAGTCGTAGTTGAGCTCGCCCAGATCGGGTTCGTGGCGTTGCGGCACGCCCGCGATCTGCAGGTGGCCGACGCGGCCCGTGGGCAGGTACTGGCGCAGCTTCATGGCCACATCGCCTTCGACGATCTGCAGGTGGTAGAGGTCCATCTGCACCTTGAGGTTGGCTGCGCCCACCTCGGCGATCACGGCGTGGGCATCGTCCTGGCGGCTCAGGAAGAAGCCGGGCATGTCGCGCTGGTTGATGGGCTCGATCAGCACGTCGCGGCCCTCGCGCGCGGCTTCGGCCGCGGCCCAGCGCAGGTTGGCGATGTAGGTGGCCCGGTGCTGGGCGCGGTCGGCGCCGGCGGGCAGCATGCCGGCCATCAGGTGGATGCGCGGGCAGTCGAGCACGCGGGCGTATTGCAAGGCCAGCGCGATGCCGGCGCGGAACTCGGCCTCACGACCCGGGATCGAGGCGGTGCCGCGGTCGCCGGCCACGTCCCAGGCCTGGGCGATGCTGGCCGCTTCGGTGCCGCCGGGCGGGGCGTTGAACAGGGCTTGGCTCAGGCCATGGGCCTTCAACTGGGCGAGGATGTCTTCGGCCGCAAAGGCGTAGGGGAACAGGTACTCGACGGCCTTGAAGCCATCGCGGGCGGCAGCGCCAAAGCGCTCCAGAAAGGGCAGCTCGGGGTAGAGCATGGACAGGTTGGCGGCAAAGCGGGGCATGGACGGGTTCTCCAGTCAGGAATCAGAAGTTACCAGCGCGCACCAAAGGTGGTACGCAATTCAGCGATCTGCGGGCCACTCAGCGCGGGCGGCTGGCCGGCGCTGAGCTGCCAGAGGCGGGCGGTTTCCTCGAGCTCTTCGAGCGTGGCCATGGCGGCCTCGGGGCTGTCGTGCCACACATTGGGGCCCAGGCGCTCCAGCATCACGGCGCGGATGGGCGCACCCTGCTCGCCATAGTGGGCGATGGCCTGGGCCACGGCCTGGGCGGCCTCGGGCGCACCGGGGCGGTGGTAGGGGATCAAGGGCACATGGCCCACCTTCATCACGAAGTAGGGGGTGAGGGCGGGCAGCAGCTCCAGGCCCGTGAGCGGCGCCGCCGCCGGCGATGCATACCGGGCGGGCTGCAGGCTCAGCGCCACGCAATGGGTGCTGTGGGTGTGGATGACGCAGCGGGTGCCGCTGTCGAAACGCGTGGCTGCGGCATAGATCTGGCGGTGCAGCACGATGGTCTTGCTGCCGCGGTCGCCCGACAGCTGCTGGCCCTGGGCGTCGAGCCGGGCCAGGCGGGCCGGGTCGAGCGTGCCCAGGCTGGCATCGGTGGGGGTGATGAGGTAGCCGTCGTCCAGCCGCACGCTGATGTTGCCGGCGGTGGCGTGCACATAGCCGCGCTCGAACAGGCTGCGGCCGACGCGGCAGATGGCCTCGCGGGCCTGGTTCTCGTTCATGGGCGGGCTCCGGTTCAGAGCAGGGCGAAGGCCTTGCTGAAGAAGTCGACCGCCCCGAAGTTGCCCGACTTGAGCGTGAGGTGCAGCCCCCCTTCGCCGGCCACCGGCGAGGCGGCATGGCACCAGGGCACGCCCGGGTCGATCTGCGGGCCGATCTGCATCTGGGCGATGTCGAGCGCCTGCACGCAGGCGCCCGAGGTCTCGCCACCGGCCACCACCAGCTGGCGCACGCCCAGGGCCACCAGACCGCGCGCAATGGCGGCCACGGCGTGCTCCACCATGGCACCGGCCTCGGCCACACCGAGCTGGCCTTGAACCGCCTTCACGGCGCCGGGCTCGGCGGTGGAGTACACCAGCACCGGGCCGCTGGCCAGCAGGGGGGCGGCCCAGGCCAGGGCCTGGGCGACCACGTCTTCACCGGCCGCCAGCTTGATCGGGTCGATGGCCAGGGCCGGGCGGCCGCTGGCGATGAAATGCGCCACCTGCTGGTTGGTGGCCACCGAGCAGCTGCCCGAGACCACGGCCTGCAGGCCGCGCGCGGCCGGCAGGGCCGCCGCCTGGGCCGATGGGGCCAGGCCGAAGTTGTGCGGCAGGGCAATGGCCACGCCCGAGCCGGCGGTGAGCAGGGGCAGCTCGGCCAGGGCCGGGCCCATGCGCAGCAGGTCGTCGTTGGAGATGGCGTCGACCACGGCGACGCCCACGCCTTCGGTACGCAACGTGGCGATGCGCTCACGCACGGCCTCGGCGCCCCGGGCCACCACGGCGTAGTCGATCAGGCCGACCCGGCGCTTTGTCTGGGCCTGCATGACGCGCACCAGGTTCGGGTCGGTCATGGGCGTGAGCGGGTGGTTCTGCATGCCGCTCTCGTTGAGCAGGCCGTCGCCGGCAAACAGGTAGCCCTTGAAGACAGTGCGCTTGTTGTCGGGGAAGGCCGGGGTGGCGATGGTGAAGTCGGTGCCCAGCGCGTCCATCAGCGCTTCGGTGACGGGGCCGATGTTGCCCTCGGGGGTGCTGTCGAAGGTGGAGCAGTACTTGAAGTAGATCTGCCGCGCGCCCTGGGCCTGCAGCCAGTGCAGCGCGGCCAGCGACTGGGCCACGGCCTCGGCCGGGGCGATGGTGCGCGACTTGAGGGCCACGACCACGGCATCGACCTCGGCGGCCAGGGGGCCGGTGGGCACGCCGATGGTCTGCACCACGCGCATGCCGGCGCGCACCAGGTTGTTGGCCAGGTCGGTGGCGCCGGTGAAGTCGTCGGCGATGCAGCCGAGGGCAATCTTGGTCATGGGGTTCAGGCCTTCAGGGGCAGTTTCACGGCGGCGGGGTTTTCGCGCACGTAGTCACGGATGATGGTTTCGAAATCGGCATCGGGCAGCAGGCCCAGGGCCTGGGCCCGGCGCGAGGCGATGCGGCTGGGCCAGCTGGTGACGATGGCGGCCACGCGGGCGTCGGGCTGCCAGTCGATCAAGGCGGTGGCGGCCGGGCCGGCCACGCGCTCCAGGGCCTGTGCCATCTCGCCCACGGTGGTGGTGATGGCCGGCAGGTTGAGGGCCACGCGGGGGCCCCACTCGGCGTCCGTGGCCTGGGCGGCGCGCAGCAGGCCGGCGATGGTGTGGCCAGGCGAAGCCAGGGCCACCGGGGTGTTGGGCGACACCGGGCAGTTGGCGCGCTCACCGGCCAGGGGCTCGCGGATCATGCCGCTCAAGAAGCTGGAGGCCGCGCCATTGGGGCGGCCGGGGCGCACGCTGACGGTCATGAGGCGCACGTTGCGGGCGCGGATGAAGCCCTTGCGGCCGAAGTCGGCCACCAGTTGCTCCCCGACGAATTTCTGCACGCCGTAGCTGCCCTGCGGGGTGGGCAGGGTGAGGTCTTCGATGACCTCGGGCAGGGGCAGCTCGGGCGAGCTGCCGAACACGGCCACCGAGCTGGAGAACACCAGCGTGGGGGTGGTCTTCAGGGCGCGGCAGGCCTGCAGCAGGGCCAGGGTGGCGTCGATGTTGCTGTGCAGGCCCAGGTCCATGTCGGCCTCGCACTCGCCACTGACGGCCGCGGCCAGGTGGTAGACCAGCGCGGTGTCGGCCGCGGGCAACTGGCCGGCGGCCAGTTGCTCGTTGAGGTCACCGCCCAGGTAGGCGATGCGGGGGTCGGCGGCCAGGTCGGCCGGCGGCGGCATGCGGTCGGCCAGGGTGATGCGGGTGATCGCGGCAGCGGGTGCGCCCGCCAGGCTGAGCTGGCCGGCGGCCAGCAGGGCGCGGGCCAGGCGGGCGCCGAGGAAGCCGCAGCCGCCCGTGATGAGGATGTGCATGAGAGGTGCTCCGAAGCAGACAGGGTGTGAAGGCTCAGCCGATTGTCATTCGGCGCCCGGCAGGGTGATGCCCGGGAAAATCTTGATGACGGCGCTGTCGTCTTCACGACCGAAACCGGCGGTGGAGGCCTGCATGAACATCTGGTGCGCGGTGCTGGACAGCGGCAGCGGGAATTTGCTGGCGCGAGCGGTGTCGAGCACCAGGCCCAGGTCCTTGACGAAGATGTCCACCGCCGACAGCGGGGTGTAGTCGGCCGCCAGCACGTGGGCCATGCGGTTCTCGAACATCCAGCTGTTGCCGGCGCTGTTGGTGATCACCTCGTACAGGGCCTTGGCCTCGACGCCTTCGCGCAGGCCCAGGGCCATGGCCTCGGCGGCGGCGGCGATGTGCACGCCGGCCAGCAGCTGGTTGATGATCTTGACCTTGCTGCCGGCGCCAGCGCGCTCACCCAGGCGGTACACCTTGGCGGCCATGGCGTCGAGCAGGGGGCCAACCTTGTCGTACACGGCCGGCCGGCCGGCGGTCATCATGGTCATCTGGCCGCTGGCGGCCTTGGCAGCGCCGCCCGAAATGGGCGCATCCAGATAGCCCAGGCCCAGGGCCTCGAGCCGGGTTTCCAGCGCGGCCGACCAGTTGGGGTCGACGGTGGAGCACATCACGAACACGGCGCCGGGCGACATGGCGGCGGCGCAGCCGCCTTGCCCGTCAGCGCCGAACAGCACAGCCTCGGTCTGGGCCGCATTCACCACCACCGACACCACCACGTCAGCGCCTTGCGCGGCCTCGGCGGGCGAGGCGCAGGCGCGGCCGCCCTGGGCGGCAAAGGCGTCGGCCACCTCGCGGCGCACGTCAAACACCTGCAGCGCGTGGCCGGCACGGCGCAGTGAGGCGGCCATGCCGCTGCCCATGGCGCCCAGGCCGATGAATCCGATGGTGCTCATGTGAAGGTTACTTTTTTGAGGTCTGGAATGGGGGTTGAGAGAGTTCGGCTCAGCGGTTGACCAGTTGCTTGGGCGTGAGCCACACCAGCACGGCGCCCACCACCAGCGAGCCGGCCAGCACATACATGCCGATGGCGGTGCTGCCGGTCAGGTCTTTCAGGTAGCCGATCAGGTAGGGGCTGGCAAAGCCGGCCAGGTTGCCCACCGAGTTGATGGCGGCAATGCCGGCGGCGGCGGCCGTGCCCGACAGGAAGGCGGTGGGCAGCGACCAGAACAGCGGCGCGCAGGTCAGCACGCCGGCCGCGGCCAGCGACAGGAAGACCAGCGAGACAACCGTGTTGTCGGCAAACGAGGCGGCCACGGCAAAGCCCACGGCGCCCATCAGGGCCGGGATGATCAGGTGCCAGCGGCGCTCGCGCTTGCTGTCGGCGCTGCGGCCAAACAGGTTCATGGCCACGATGGCGCACAGGAAGGGGATGGCGCTGAGCAGGCCGATGTTGAAGTTGCCTTTGACGCCGGTGGCCTTGACCAGGGTGGGCAGCCAGAAGGTGAGGGCGTACTGGCCCATCACGAAGGCGAAGTAGATGGCAGCCATCCACCAGATGCGGGCGTCGGTGAAGACCGCGGCCACGGTGTGCGGGCCCTTGCTGCCATGGGCTTGATCGAGGTCGATCTCGTGCTGCAGCAGGCGCTTTTGCTCGGGGCTGAGCCACTTGGCCTCGGCCACGTTGTTGTCCAGGTAGGCCAGCACGGCCAGGCCGATCACCAGGGCGGGCACGGCCTCGATGACAAACATCCATTGCCAGCCGCTGAGCGAGGACACCTGGTGGAAGGACTCCATGATCCAGCCCGACAGCGGGTTGCCGAAGATGCCGGCCACCGGAATGGCCGACATGAACACCGCCACGATCTTGGCGCGGCGGTGCGCCGGGTACCACAGCGTGAGGTACAGGATCACGCCAGGGTAGAAGCCCGCCTCGGCCAGGCCGAGCAGAAAGCGCAGCACATAGAACTGGGTGGGCGTCTTGACGAACAGAAAGGCTGCCGAGAGCAGGCCCCAGGTGATCATGATGCGGGCGATCCAGATGCGCGCGCCCACCTTGCTCATCAGGATGTTGCTGGGCACCTCGAACAGGAAGTAGCCCAGAAAGAAGATGCCGGCGCCCAGGCCGAACACGGTTTCACTGAAGCCCAGGTCCTGCGCCATCTGGAGCTTGGCAAAGCCCACGTTGACGCGGTCCAGGTAGGCCACGACGTAGCACAGCATGAGAAAGGGCACCAGGCGCCAGAACACTTTGGCGTAGGTCTGACGTTCGAGATCGGGCGGCGCAGCGGTGGCGCCAGCCAGGGTTTGGGCGGTCATGAGGGTTGTCTTCCTTGGTTGTAACGCCGGGCTGCAGCGGGCAGGATCACCCCTCGGCGTTATTCATATGGTTATCATACAAATTTAAGCGAAGCTCAAAGACAAGGGTTTACCCTGGGAATCAGGGCCCTCAGGCCTGCGGTGTCAGCGCCTTGATCAGTGGCTCGGCCAGCGCCTGGCCCTGCTGCTGCCAGAAGGCGGGGTCGGCCTGCTCGATGCGACGGATGGCGTTGTCCATGTGGCCGGCCGCGGCGGCGCGGGCCGCCGGGGGGTCGCCGGCCTCGATGGCGCGCCAGATGCGCTGGTGCTCTTCAGCCACCTCGCGGGCAAAGTCGGCGCGGCGCGCCTCGTTGGCGCGGGTGACCTGGGTGGCGCCGCGCAGGAACTGGCTCAGGTACTCCAGCGTGCCGATCAGGAAGGGGTTGCGTGCCGCGTCTGCGATGGCGCGGTGGAACAGCACGTCTTCATTGACGCCATCGCCGCCGGCCCGCACCGCAGCATCCAGGGCCTCGATGGCCTGTTGCACACGCAGCACGTCGTCCGGGGTGCGGCGCTCGGCGGCCAGGCCGGCCACCTCGGCCTCCAGGGCCCGGCGCACCTCGGCCATCTGCACCACGGCGCTCTTGGAGACGGCATGACGGGCATCGAAATTGAGCGGCTGGAAGGACTTTTCGCGCACATACACGCCGCTGCCCTGGCGCGAATCGACCAGACCCAGCGACTTGAGGCGCGACACCGCCTCGCGCACCACGGTGCGGCTGACGGCGAACTGCGCCACCAGCACCGCCTCGGTGGGCAGCTTGGCCCCCACCGCCAGCCGCCCGGCCCGGATCTCGGCCGCCAGCGCCTCGGCCACCCGGTCGGACAGGCGGGCGCCGGGGGTGATGGTCTGGAACTGGGGGGTCATGGGCAGAGCGCCTTGGGCGTGGAGAAAAAGCGTGGAGAGGAAAATTGATCGTACAACTTTAGCCCAGGCCGCTGCCCTTGCGGGCTGCGGTTTACCCGGCCCGACAACGGCCCCGACTCAGGCCCGCACGAACTTGAAAACAGCCGTTCCGGCCCGCGCGTTGGGCATCCAGCGCACTTCGCGCCCCTGCTCCAGGCCGAAGCTGTCGACGATGCGCAGTGCGTTCTTGTGTGCCAGGTCGATGAAGTCGGCAAAGGTGCCCACGCGGATGTTGGGCGTGTCGTACCACTGATAGGGCAGGCGCTTGGTGACCGGCATGCGCCCGCGCAGCACACTCAGGCGGTTGGGCCAGTGCGCGAAGTTGGGGAAGGCCACGATGCCGGTCTTGCCCACGCGGGCGGTCTCGCGCAGCATCACCTCGGCATTGCGCAGGTGCTGCAGGGTGTCGATCTGCAGCACCACGTCGAACGAGGCGTCGTCGAACATCGACAGCCCCTCGTCAAGGTTGAGCTGGATCACGTTGACGCCGCGCTTGACGCAGGCCAGCACGTTGGCGTCGGCGATCTCGATGCCGTAGCCGGTGCAGCCACGCTCGCGCTGCAGCACATCGAGCAGGGCGCCGTCACCGCAGCCCAGGTCGAGCACGCGGGCGCCGCGGGGCACCAGGGCGGCAATGCTTTGGAGGTTGTGGGCGTCGCTCATGCCGGCACCTTGTGGTTGAAATAGGCGCGCACCACATCGAGGTAGCGCGGGTCTTCGAGCAAGAAGGCATCGTGGCCATGCGGCGCATCGATCTCGGCGTAGCTGACGTCGCGGCGGTTGTCGAGCAGGCCCTTGACGATCTCGCGGCTGCGCTGGGGCGAAAAGCGCCAGTCGGTGGTGAAGCTGACCAGCAGAAAGCGGCATTTCGCCTGCGCCAGCGCGGCACTGAGGCTGCCGCCGAACGAGCGGGCGGGGTCGAAATAGTCGAGCGCGCGGGTGATCAGCAAGTAGGTGTTGGCGTCGAAGTACTCGCTGAACTTGTCGCCCTGGTAGCGCAGGTAGCTCTCGATCTGGAACTCGACGTCCTGGGTCGAGTAGCGGTAGCCGGTGGCGCTGTCGACCACGGCCTCGCGCAGCTGGCGACCGAACTTCTCGTTCATGACATCGTCGCTGAGGTAGGTGATGTGACCGATCATGCGGGCGATGCGCAGGCCGCGCTTGGGCACCACGTTGTGCTCGTAGAAGTGCCCGCCGTGGAAATCGGGGTCGGTGACGATGGCGCGGCGCGCCACTTCGTTGAAGGCGATGTTCTCGGCGTTGAGGTTGGGCGCGCTGGCCACCACCACGGCGTGGCGCATGCGATCGGGGTACTGCAGGGTCCAGCTCAGGGCCTGCATGCCGCCCAGGCTGCCGCCCATCACCGCCGCCAGCTGCTGGATGCCCAGCGCATCGAGCAGCCGGGCCTGGGCATTGACCCAGTCCTCGACCGTGACCACGGGGAAATCGGCGCCATAGATGCGGCCGGTGTCGGGGTGGGTGTGCATGGGCCCGGTGCTGCCGAAGCAAGAGCCCAGGTTGTTCACGCCGATCACAAAGTAACGGTTGGTGTCCACCGGCTTGCCCGGGCCGATCATGTTGTCCCACCAGCCTTCAGACTTGGGCTGGCCTTCATAGACACCCGCCACGTGGTGCGAGGCATTGAGGGCATGGCAGATCAGCACGGCGTTGGAGCGCTCGGCGTTCAGCGTGCCGTAGGTCTCGTAGGCGAGGGTGTAATCGCGTATCGAGGCGCCGCTTTGCAGGGGCAGCGGGGCCTCGAAGGTCATGAACTGAGGTGTGGCTAGAAAACTCATGGCAACAAAAAACCCGGTTCGCCAAAAACGAGACCGGGTTGAGCCTATCTGTCTTTAGCTGAATTTCGAAACACGGTGGTTTCGGCGCCCGCAAGCTGGAATCAAATCGGCGCCCTGTGAACAGGTGGCCGAAGTATAGCAAGGAGCACCTCTCATGCGTCATGCCGGGGCGAACAGCGCCAGCCCACCCAACACGGCAAAGATCAGGGCCGACACCAGATGCACCACCCGCAGGGGCACCCGCCGCGTGAGGCGGTCCCCCAGCCAGACCACCGGGGCGTTGGCCAGCATCATGCCCAGGGTGGTGCCCGCCACCACCGCGGCCCAGGCCTGGTACTGCGCGGCCAGCATGACGGTGGCGATCTGGGTCTTGTCGCCCATTTCGGCCAGGAAGAAGGCCACCACGGTGGTGCCGAAAATGCCCAGGCGGGGCGAGGCGCCGCCGGTGTCGTCGTCATCGAGCTTGTCGGGGATCAGCATCCACACCGCCATGGCGATGAACGAGGCGCCCAGAATCCAGCGCAACCACTGCGGCCCGAGCACGGTGGTGACCCACGAGCCCACGGCACCGGCCAGGCCGTGGTTGACCACGGTGGCAACGAAGATGCCCAGCACGATGGGCCAGGGCTTGCGGAAACGGGCGGCGAGGACCAGCGACAGCAGCTGCGTCTTGTCGCCCATTTCAGCGAGGGCGACGATGCCAGTGGAGACGAGGAAGGCTTCCATGGGGGAACAGAACTCCGGCCGGACAAAACCCATGACTGCGCTGCACCCCCCGGCCAAAAACGGGGGCTGCGCAGTCAAAGGTCTCGCCAGGTCCGCAGACCGTTTGCGCCATGGGCACTCACCTCGATGGCGGTGCACAAGTCTGTTGACGCAAACCCCTCTCGCGGGCCTGCTGTGGCCCGGAAGGGAGGCTACTCCCCCTTGAACAGGGCGCCAGTGTACCCAATCCGCAAGGCCCTCCGCAGGGTGTGCCGATGCACCGAATCGGCACACCGGGCACGGAGGCGCACCACGATCAAGCAGACAACACCGTTATGGCGCATTTATTGCTTACTACTGGTGCGCATTCTTCGTGAAACGATCGAATGCACCATTTCAGTTCATTTTCTCCACGAGGACACTATGGAAGCACTAAAACAGGGCGCAGACGCCTTGTTCATCCTGCTGGGCGCCGTGATGGTTCTGGCCATGCACGCCGGCTTTGCCTTTCTTGAGCTGGGCACGGTCCGGCAGAAAAACCAGGTCAATGCCCTGGTGAAGATCCTGGTGGATTTCTCGATTTCGACGGTGGTGTATTTCGTGGTGGGCTACGGCGTGGCCTACGGCACCCACTTCTTTGTGGGCGCGGAGGAACTGGCCGCCAAGAACGGCTATGAGCTGGTGAAGTTCTTCTTTTTGCTGACCTTTGCCGCGGCCATCCCGGCCATCATCTCGGGCGGCATTGCCGAGCGCGCCCGCTTCTGGCCCCAGTTGATCGCCACCGCGGTGATCGTGGGTTTCATCTACCCCTTCTTCGAGGGCATCGCCTGGAACCAGCACTTTGGCGTGCAGGCCTGGATCAAGGCCTTGACGGGCGAGGAGTTCCACGACTTTGCCGGCTCGGTGGTGGTGCACGCGGTGGGCGGCTGGATCGCCCTGCCGGCCGTGGTGCTGCTGGGTTCGCGCGCCAACCGCTACCGCAAGGACGGCGCCATTTCGGCCCACCCGCCCTCGAACATCCCGTTTCTGGCGCTGGGGGCCTGGATTCTGGTGGTGGGCTGGTTCGGCTTCAACGTGATGAGCGCCCAGACCCTGGACAAGATCTCGGGCCTGGTGGCCGTGAACTCGCTGATGGCCATGGTGGGCGGCACGCTGGCGGCCCTGGTGCTGGGCAAGAACGACCCGGGCTTTGTGCACAACGGCCCGCTGGCCGGCCTGGTGGCGGTGTGCGCCGGCTCGGACCTGATGCACCCACTTGGGGCATTGGTGGTGGGCGCCGTGGCCGGCACGATCTTCGTGCTGATGTTCACCCTGACGCAGAACAAGTGGAAGATCGATGACGTGCTGGGCGTGTGGCCCCTGCACGGCCTGTGCGGCACCTGGGGCGGCGTGGCCGCCGGCCTGTTCGGCAGCAAGGCCTTCGGCGGCCTGGGCGGCGTGAGCCTGGGCGCCCAGTTGATCGGCACCGCCATGGGGGTGGCGTGGGCCGCCGTGGGCGGCCTGGTGGTCTATGGCCTGCTCAAGGTCACGCTGGGGCTGCGCCTGTCGCAGGAGGAAGAGTTCGAGGGCGCCGACCTGTCGATCCACAAGATCCGCTCCACCCCGGACCGTGAGGCCAGCTGGTAATTGCCGGCGGTGCCCCGTCATGAACGCGCCTCACGGGGCGCGTTTTTCATGGGGTGGTCAGCGTTGAAACCAGCGCGCCAACAACGCGTCCAGGGACCAGCGACCGGTGCCGAAAATCGCCAGTGCGGCCAGCAGACTGCCCCAGAACACATGGCCCTGCAGCGCCTCGGACGAGATCTCGGACAAAGACAGCACGGCCATGATGTTCACCACCAGCAGGCCCAGCGCCGGGATACGCCCGGCCAAACCCAGCACCAGCAGCACCGGCAGCCCGACCTCGCCAGCCGTGCCCATCACGGCCGCCAGGGCCGGTGGCAACAAGGGCACGTGGTACTCGTCCTGGAACAAGGCCAGCGTGATGTCCCAATCACGCAGCTTGGTGAGGCCAGACAAAAAGAACACCTGAGCCACATAGAGGCGGGCCAGCAAGGCGGCCACGGGCTGCAGGGCATCCAGCCCCCCCACCAGCAAGGCGTAGGGCTTCAGGATCGGGTGGCTGGTGGGGGTCATGAAAATCTCCGTGGCATCGTTGTTCAGCGGGGAATGGCATCGCGCACAGCCAACAACAGGCCTTGCGTGACGGCCTCTGGCAGCCAGGCCCCCAGGTCCAGCCCGGGATGGTGCGCCTCCAGCCACTGCATGGCCGCGCCCAGGCTGGGCTGGGTGTGCAGGGCCTGCAGCCAGGCAGCTTCGGCCGCATCGATCAGGCGCACGCGCGGGCGCCAGCCCTGGCGCCAGAACACGGCAAGTTCGGCCTCGCCCGCCTGCAGGCGCTGGCCGGCGGCCTGCAGCGCCTGGGCCGCCGGCTCAGCGCCTTCATCGCCAGGGCCATGGGCCAACAGGACAGAAATCACCGCCGCCTCGAAAGCCAGCACCTGGGTGCCTGCGGGCAGCTCCAGGCGCAGCTGATCGGGGTCTTCCTGTACCAGGCGCGCCAGCGTGCCGGGCTCGGGCAGGGCGTCAGCTGCGGTGGCCAGTTGGTGCAACACCCATTCGGCCCGGGCCAACTCAGGCAACCAGGCCGGCAGTTCATGCTCGGGCCCCAGACGGCGCAGCCAGTCGGGCAATTCAGCCCCCCACCAGGCCAGGTCGCCGCGCAGGGGCGGGCAGTCCAGCCAATGGTCACGGGCCAGGGCCGCCAAGGTGGCTTCGCCCACGCATTGGCGCAGCACGGGGTAGGCGGCCGCCAGGGCGCGCTCGGCCACAGCCCGGGCGTTGCGTTGGTAGGCCGGCAAACCCGCTTCACCCAAGGGCACCGCGGTGGCGGGCGACCACAGCGCGGCCAGCAGCGCCGCTTGCTGCTCCAGCAGGGTCTCGCTCATGGGGCACACTCCGCCAATGCGCCTGCAGCCTGCCGGGCCTGGTCCATCAGCACCGCCCAGGGCGGCAGATCGGTGTCCCATTCAATCAGGGTGGGGCGCGGGCCCCAGCGCGACACGGCGTACCGGTACAGCGCCCAGACAGGCTCACTGGTCGGGCTGCCATGGTCGTCGATCAGCCATTCGCCGGTGTCGGCATGGCCGGCCAGGTGGATCTCGGCCACGCACTCGGCGGGCACCGCATCAAGCCAGGCCCGGGAGACCTCCAGCAGACCCTCAAGGGGCTCCGGCACCTGGGCACCGTGGCGGCGGCGCCAGGCGTTGCGGGCATTGACGTGCAGGTTGTTCAGATCGACCAGCAAGCCGCAACCGGTGCGCCGGGCCAATTCGACGAGGAACTGCACTTCAGAAAAATCATGGTCAGCCCAGCTCAGGTAGGCCGACAGGTTCTCGACCGCCAGCGGGCGGCGCAGCCGGTCTTGCACCTGCTGCACATGGCTGGCCATCAAGTTCAGGGATTCGGTGGTCCAGGGCACGGGAAGCAGATCGGCGGCATGCACGGTCTGGCCGCGCAGGCCCCCGCGTGAAAAACTGGCGTGGTCGCTGACACGCACCGGATCGACGCGCGCCACCAACTCGGCCAACTGGTCCAGATGCCAGGGGTCCAGCCCCACGGCCGAGCCCAGCGACAGGCCCACCCCGTGCAGGCTGATGGGGTGTTGCTCGCGGGCCTGCATCAGCACCCCGAGCGCGGCGCCCCCGGCGCCGAAGAAGTTCTCCGAGTGAACCTCAAGAAAGCCCGGGGCAGGCGCGCCTTGCAGCAGCTCGGCATAGTGGGGCTGGCGCCAGCCCAGGCCCACCCAGGACTCGGGTGAACGCAGGGCTTGCAAGGGCTCGGACATGGAATGCTCCTGCTCAGGCAACTTCAGCCTCAGCCCTTCTTGCCGGCAGCCATCTTGGCTTCGTCCATGGTCATGCCCGACATCTGCTTGCACGTGCCCTTGGCCACGTACTTCCAGTCGGCCTTGGACATGTCTTCCTTGGCCTGGCCGGCACACGAATGGCTGCCACTGAGGTTGGCGCAGTCGTTCTGGCCCGCCTTGGCGATGCCGAAGCATTTTTCCTTGGCCGTGTCTTGCGCCAGCACGGGGCCGGAAGCCAGCAGGGCGGAGGACAGCAAAGAGGCGGCAGCAGCGGCAAACAAAGCACGTTGGTTCATGGAAATCTCCTGGGGTGACGTTGAAGAAAATGACTTTCAACCGGGGCCCGGGTGGGCCAATCAAATCGCCGGTTGAGGGTGAGTCGGCCCGACACAGCGATTCTTACAAGATTGGTGAAATATTTTTTTGCAAGCCTTTCAGTGCTTTGCATGTCATGCCGTTTCAATACACTGCGGCCATGAGTTTCGAACACCAGCTGGCCGAGCATCGGCCCTATCTGATCAAGTTTGCGCGACTGCAATTGCGCAACGAGACCTGGGCCGAGGACGCGGTGTCCGAGACCTTGCTGGCGGCCCTGAGCCGACCCCAGGCGTTTCAACAGCAATCGCAACTGAAGACCTGGCTGGTGGGCATCCTGAAGCACAAGGTGGTCGACCAGATGCGCCAGCGCGCCCGCGAAGTGGTGCTGGACACCGGTGACGACGAGAGCGATGAACTGGAAGCCCTGAGCTTCACGGCCAACGGCCACTTTGCACAGCCCCCGCTCGACTGGGGCAACCCTGAGCAGCAATTGCAGTCGCGCCAATTCATCGAAGTGCTGGAGACCTGCACCGAACGCCTGCCGGCGGCCATGGGCCGGGTGTTTCTGATGCGCGAATGGCTGGAGCTGTCGTGCGAAGAAATCTGCCTGGAACTCAAGCTGAGCCCGAACCACCTGTATGTGCAACTGCACCGGGCCCGCTTGCGGCTGCGGGAGTGCCTTGAAATCCACTGGTTCGGCCTGCCCCGGGGGGTCACGCCATGATCCTGCGACGCAACTGCAAGGAAGTGGCCGCCCTGCTGCTGGCCCGTGAAGACCGCCAACTGGGCCTGAAAGAGAAGCTGGCACTGCGGCTGCATCTGGCCGCCTGCGATGCCTGCCCCCTGTTTGCCAAACAGGTGCTGACCATGCGCAGCGCCTTCACCCAATGGCGACATCAGGCTGACTCTGGCGAAGCCGGCAACCCCCCTCCTCCTGGCGATCAACCCTGACGCAAAAAGGCCATGTCACCTGCGCCACCGATATCGGCCATGAATTGAATTTGTTTTTTTTCGGTTCATTTCCCGCAAAGAAACAAAAAAACACTTGCATTTTTCAATACACCATGGTTTTAATGCAGAAGCATGGCTTCGATTCCATGCAAGCTTGCGGTGATCGGTCAGGTTCGCGTCCGAAGTGTGCGTTTTCGGGACTCCATCGCTTTGTTAATGTGTTTTTGAGGAGTCCCTTGATGGGCAACAAACTGTACGTAGGCAACCTGCCTTACTCGGTGCGCGACAACGACCTGGAACAGGCTTTTGGCCAATTTGGTGCTGTGACCAGCGCCAAGGTCATGATGGAGCGTGACACCGGCCGCTCGAAGGGTTTCGGCTTTGTGGAAATGGCGAGCGACGCCGAAGCACAATCCGCCATCAACGGCATGAACGGTCAATCCCTCGGTGGCCGCAGCGTGGTGGTCAACGAAGCCCGCCCGATGGAACCCCGTCCCCCGCGTAGCGGTGGCGGCTTCGGCGGCGGCGGCGGTGGTGGCGGCTACGGTGGTGGCGGCCGCAGCGGCGGCGGTGGTGGCGGCTTCGGCGGTGGCCGCAGCGGTGGTGGTGGCGGCGAAGGCGGCTTCCGCAGCCCCTACGGCGCTGGCCCGCGTGGCGGCAACGGCGGTGGCCGTGGCGGCTACGGCGGTGGTGGCGGCGGCGGCTACGGCGGCGGCAACAGCTACTGATCGGTTTTGAACAGTACGCACCTGGGCGTTCAACCAGGCAGGCAAAAGGCTCCCCAGGGAGCCTTTTTCTTTGGGGGGCCCACCCACAGCGCCAAACTGGGGCTTGCCGCTGGACGGCCCGGGCTCAGCCCTGCGATGACTGCCGGTGCTTGCGAGGACGGCCCACCAACAGGCGGTCGAACCAGGCATTGGGCAGGGCGCGCAACAAGCTGGCCACCACCCCCATCTGCCAAGGAATGACGCGGTATCGCACGCCCGCGAGGATGGCCCGGTAAGCGCTCTCGGCGAAGGCCTCGGGGCTCATGAGAAAAGGCATGCCGTAGCGGTTCTGGCGGGTCAGGGGCGTGTCCACATAGCCGGGGCAGATCGTGACCACCTTCACGCCATGGGGGCGCATTTCACCGCGCAGGCTCTCGCAATAGCTGATCACGCCGGCCTTGCTGGCGCAATAGCCACCATGGCCCGGCAGGCCACGGATGCCGGCCACGCTGCCCACGCCGACCAGGGTGCCGGCACCGCGCTGGACCATGCCAGTGATGAAAGGGTGGAAGGTGGCCGCCAGACCGATGTTGTTGGTGGCAAAGATGCGGGCCAGCACCGCCAGATCCTCGCGCTCGGCGGTGTCCACCCCGACGCTGATGCCGGCATTGGCCACCACCACATCGGGCAAGCCCTGTTGCTGCAGGCAGGCCTGACCCGCCGCCACGATCTCATCGGTCACCGACACATCGGCCGGGTAGAGGGCGTAGCGCTCAGGGGCCAAGCCCTGCTGCTCGGCCCAGGCCTGCATCTCGGCGTGGCGCCGCGCCACCAGAGCGAGGCGCCAGCCAGCCTGGTGGAACCGCCAGGCCAGGGCCTGGCCGATGCCGCTGGAGGCACCGGTGATGAACACCAGGGGACGCTGTTGCGGGCTCATGCGGCCCTCAGCGCCTGGGCTTCACGGCCACACCCGGCACCAGGGTGCCGTGCACATGGCCGCGCAGTTCGAGGGTGCGGGCCAGGTTGTCGAAATCCATGGTGTCGCCGGTGAAACGGTCATCGCCACGGATCAGCACCACGGGCAGGTGACTGCGCACTTTCTCGGTGTCGGTGAAGGCGTGCAGGAACTCGCTGCGGAACTCCATGCGCGGCGCCACCCGCCCGCTGGCGTCGGTGAAAGGCTCACGCACCACCACGGCATTGCCGAACAGCTGCACCTCGGTGCTGTCGCTGTTGCTCAAGGCCCGCTTGGCGGTGGCCACCGTGACCTGGCCCTCGGCACTGTAGGAGCGCAGATGGACCTGGTCGATCTCCAGCGTGTCGGTGTCGGGGTAATGGCGCCCCTCGGTGCCGCGCACCTCGCTTTTCAGGCGGCCCTGCGGGTCAAAGGTCTTGACCGCGAAGTCGCGCATGAAATAGTCGGGCTCGTGACGCGGCGCCTGCTGCGGGCCGGCGGGGGAGAACACCGGGGTGGTGCGCACCAACCAGTAGGTGCCCAGGGCCAGCACGCCCATGAGCATCACCGGCAGGTAGATGGACAGGTGATCGAGCAGCAGGCGCAACAGGCCCAGGGCGGGCCGGCGCCGTGGCAGGGTGGCGGTGCTCATGAGGCGGCGTCCTGCAGCAGGCCGGCGTAGCGGCCGCTGGCCACCAGCAGCAGGTCACAGAACTCACGCCCGGCCCCTTCGCCCCCACGCAGCCGGGTGACATAGCGGGCGCAGGCCAGGGCTTCGGGGTGGGCATTGGCCGGCGCGGCGGCCAAGGCGCAGCGGCGCAGCACGGGCAGGTCGGGCCAGTCGTCGCCGATGGCGGCGGCCTGCGACCAGTCCAGGCCCAGGGCCTGCAGGGTCTGCTCGGCGGCCGGCCGCTTGTCTTCGGTGCCGTAATGCACATGGGTGATGCCCAGGGCCTGCAGGCGCCGGCGCAGCGGCTGCGAATCACGGCCTGTGATGACCACCGGGGTGATGCCGGCGCGGGGCAGCAGCTTCAGGCCATGACCATCCAGGGTGCTGAAGCGCTTGAGCGTCTCGCCCGCCTCGCTGAAATACAGGCCGCCGTCGGTGAGCACACCGTCGACATCGAAGAAGGCCACCTTGATGCCCTGGGCGGCCAGCAGCAGCTCGGGGTCGAAGCGCAGGGCGGGGAGCAAGGGCGCGAGGGGCGCCAGGGCGGCCACAGAGGCGGGGGCAGAAGGGTTCACAACAGGCTTTCTCAGATGACCTTGGCGCGCATCAGGTCGCCGATGTGCACGATGCCCACCAGGGTATCGTCGGGTTCGCAGACCAGCACGCTGGTGATGCTGTGCTGCTCCATCAGGCTGGCGGCGTCGACGGCCAGCGCATCGCTGCGGATGCGGCGTGGGCGCGGGTGCATCACCTCGCGGGCCACCACGCCGCGCAGGTCCACGCCCTGCTCGATCAGGCGGCGCAGATCGCCATCGGTGAAGATGCCCACCACGGCGCCGGCCTCATCGACCACGGCCGAGGCGCCCAGGCCCTTGACGCTCATCTCACGCATCAGCTCCAGGAAAGGGGCCTCGGGCCGGACCTGGGGCACGGCATCCCCGCGGCGCATGACATCACCGACATGGGTGAGCAGCCTGCGGCCCAGGGCCCCGCCCGGGTGGGAGCGCGCAAAGTCTTCGGCGCCAAAGCCCCGGGCTTCCAGCAGGGCCACGGCCAGGGCATCGCCCAAGGCCATCTGGGCGGTGGTGCTCGCGGTGGGCGCCAGGTTGAGGGGACAGGCTTCGGCTTCGACACCGCTGTCGATCACCAAGTCGGCATGGCGCGCCAGAGATGACTGAGCGCCGCCGGTCATGCCGATCAGCAAGGCCCCCAGGCGCTTGACCACCGGCAAGATGGCGTCCAGCTCGGCCGACTCACCGCTGTTGGAGATGGCCAGCACCACATCGGCTGCGGTGATCATGCCCAGGTCGCCGTGGCTGGCCTCGGCCGGGTGCACAAACATGGCTGGCGTGCCGGTGGAGGCCAGGGTGGCGGCGATCTTGCGGCCCACATGGCCACTCTTGCCCATGCCGGTGACCACCACGCGCCCTTGCGTGGCCAGGATGCGCCGCACCACCTCCACAAACGCGGCCCCGGTGCGGGCCTTGAGGCCCTGGACCGCAGCGGCCTCGATGTCAAAGGTTTGCAAGGCGCGGCTCAGCACCTGTTGGGGATCAAATGTCATGCCGGTGATTTTATCGACCGCACCATGCCCGCAACCTCCGTGGGCTAGTATCGAACGCTATGACCTCACTGGAACTCACGCTGCTTTACCTGCTGGCCGCCGTGCTGGGCGTGGTGGGCTGCCGCAGCCTGAAGCTGCCCCCGATGCTCGGCTACCTGATCGCGGGCGTGCTGATCGGCCCCCATGCACTGGCCCTGGCCCAGAACTCGGAGGGGGTCCGCCACCTGGGCGAGTTCGGGGTGGTGTTCCTGATGTTCGCGATCGGGCTGGAGTTCAGCCTGCCCAAGCTGCGCGCCATGCGCCGCCATGTGTTCGGCCTGGGCCTGCTGCAGGTGCTGCTGACGATCGGCCTGGGCACGCTGGGATCGCTGTTCTTGTCGGTGCTGGCGCCCACGCTCTGGAAGATGGGCTGGCAGACGGCCCTGGCCCTGTCCGGGGCCATGGCGATGAGCAGCACGGCCATCGTGGTCAAGCTGATGGCCGAGCGGCTGGAGCTGGAGAGCGAGCACGGCAAGCGTGTGATGGGCGTGCTGCTGTTCCAGGATCTGGCCGTGGTGCCCCTGCTGGTGCTGATCCCGGCCCTGAGCAGCCCGCCCAACCAATTGCTGACCGAGCTGGGCGTGGCCATGCTGAAGGCCGGTGCGCTGGTGGCCCTGCTGCTGGTGGGGGGCCAGCGCGTGATGCGCTGGTGGCTCACCCTGGTGGCGCGGCGCAAGAGCGATGAGCTGTTCATGCTCAACCTGCTGCTGATCACCCTGGGCCTGTCCTGGCTCACCGAGACCGCCGGGCTGAGCCTGGCACTGGGTGCCTTCATTGCCGGCATGCTGGTGTCCGAGACCGAATACAAGCACCAGGTGGAGATCGACATCCGCCCCTTCCACGACGTGCTGCTGGGGCTGTTCTTCATCACCATCGGCATGATGCTGGACTGGCACATCGTGCTCGAGCGCTGGGGCCTGGTGCTGGTGCTGCTGCTGATGCCGGTGCTGCTCAAGCTCACCCTGGTGGCGGTGCTGGCCCGCACCCTGGGCGCCACGGCCGGGGTGTCTCTGCGCACCGGCCTGTACCTGGCCCAGGCCGGTGAGTTCGGCTTTGTGCTGCTGTCGCTGGCGCAAGAGCACAAGCTGCTGTCGCCCGAGCTGACCAACCCGATCCTGGCGGCCATGGTGCTGTCGATGCTGGCCACGCCGTTTCTGATCATGTACAGCAACCGGATCGTGATGAAGCTGGTGGCCAGCGAATGGCTGCAGCAGTCGCTGCAGATGACCACCATTGCGCGCAAATCGATCAACACCAGCAAGCACGTGATCATCTGCGGCTATGGCCGTTGCGGCCAGAACCTGGCGCGCATGCTGGAGCGCGAAGGCATACCCTACATGGCGCTCGACCTCGACCCCGACCGGGTGCGCAAGGCGGCCGCCGCCGGAGACTCGGTGGTGTTTGGCGATGCGGCCCGGCTGCAGGCCCTGATGGCCGCGGGCCTGGCCCGGGCCAGCGCGGTGGTGGTGACCTACCTGGAAGTGCCCAGCGCCCTGAAGGTGCTGGCCAATGCGCGCTCGCACGCGGCCCATGTGCCGGTGATCGTGCGCACCCAGGACGACCACGATCTGGAAAAGCTGCAGGCCGCCGGCGCCACCGAGGTGGTGCCCGAGGCCATCGAAGGCTCGCTGATGCTGGCCAGCCACGCCCTGGCCCTGGTCGGGGTGCCCATGCGCCGAGTGATCCGCGTGGTGCAGGACCAGCGCGATGCACGCTACAACCTGCTGCGGGGCTACTTCCACGGGGCCGACGACGACACGGGTCTCGAACGCGATCAGGAGCGCCTGCACACCGTCACCCTGCCCGAAGCCAGCCGCCAGGCCGGCCGGCTGCTGGGCCACCTGGCCCTGCAGGCCATGGGGGTGCGGGTGCTCAGCCTGCGCCGCCACGGCGGGCAGTTGGCGCCGATCGCGGACGACACCCCCCTGCTGCCCGGCGACACGCTGGTGCTGTCCGGCCGCCCCGAACCCCTGGCCCTGGCCGAGGAAAAGCTGTTGCGGGGATGATCAGCTGAAGGAGCGCAGGCTCAGGCTGCTTCGCGCACGGCCAGGTCCAACGGCCGCCCCTCGGACTGCTCATAGCGCCGGATGCGGTCGATCAGTCCCTGGGTGAGTTTCTGCCCCGCCGCCAGCAACACCACGCCCTCGGGGGTGGTGAAGTCCTTGCCCAGCACCATGCCCGGGGCCAGGCCATCGGTGTTGACCGGCTGGAGTTTGACCACCCGAGGCACTTCGACCTGGGTCAGCTGCAGGATCACGTCCACCACCTCGGGGTCGAACTGGATGCCACGGGCGCGCTGCATCAGGGTCTGGACCTCGGCCTGTTTGAGCTGGGCCCCGGTCAGGTGCCCCTGCAGCAGGTCGTCCCAGGTGTCGGCCACCGCCAGGATGCGGCTGCCCAAGGGGATGGCGCTGCCTGCAATCTTGTCGGGGTAGCCCTTGCCGTCAAACCGTTCGTGGTGGGCGCGGATCAGGCCGGCCACGGTCTGCATGTCGTCCAGCGCCATCAGGGACTGGGCACCCAGCGCGGCATGGCGCTGATAGAGCTGCATTTCGTCGGGCGTGTAGCGGCCCACCGGCTTGGCCAGCAGGGTGTCAGGCACCGCCATGAAGCCGATGTCATGCAGCAGGCCCGCGACAAAGATGTCCTGCACCTGGTCGCTGGGCACTTCCATGGCCACGGCAATGCGTCGCGCCAGATCGGCCACCCGCTTGCCATGGCCGCCCAGCAGGCCATTGCGCATTTCGAGCAAGCCCGCAAACACGCGGATGGTGGTGAGGTAGTTCTTCTTGAGCCTGTCGTGCGCCACGCCCAGCTCGGCCGTGCGTTCGGCCACCCGTTGCTCAAGACCGGTATTGAGCACCTGGAGTTCTTCGTTCTGTACCTGGGTGAGTTGCTGCAACTGGTCGCGCTCGCGCTGCAGGAACTGGCGTTCGGCGGCCTGACGCACGGTCAGGCGCAGTTCGGTCTCGTCCCAGGGCTTGTGGATGTAGCGGTAGATCTGGCCCTCGTTGATGGCCAGGATGGTGGCATCCATGTCGGCATAGCCGGTGAGCAGCACCCGGGCGGTGCCGGGCCAGCGGGCGCGCACCTCGGCCAGCAGGCGGGCGCCATCCATCACGGGCATGCGCATGTCGCTGACCACCACATCCACCGGCTCGGCTTCGAGCAGCGCCAGCGCCTCGGCCCCACTGCCGGCGGTGAGGATGCGGCAGCCCTCGGCGCGCAGCACCCGGCGCAAGGCCGACAGGATGCTGGGTTCGTCGTCCACGCACAGCACGCTCCAGGACACCATCGAGGCGCTGGCGGGGTTGGCAACAGGGGTCTCTTCCATGAATGTCCTCAGGCCGGCTGCGCCTGACGCACCGGCAGGGTGATGCGAAAGCGGGTGCCCTGCCCCAACTGGGAGCTGACCTCCATGCGCCCGGCATGCTTTTGGATGATGCCATAGGACAGCGACAGCCCCAGGCCCGTGCCCTGGCCCACCGGCTTGGTGGTGAAGAAGGGGTCAAAGATGCGCGACAGGTTCTCGGGGGCGATGCCACAGCCGTTGTCGGCCACCTCAACCCACACCTCGGCCCCCTCATGCCCGGTGCGCAGCGTGATGGTGCCGCGCTCGGCGGTGATCGAATGGGCCGCATTGACCAGCAGGTTCATGAACACCTGATTGACCTCCGAGGGCAGGCACTGCACCTCGGGCAGTTCGCCGAACTCACGCACCACGTCGGCCTTGTATTTGATTTCGTTGTTGACGATGTTGAGCGTGGAGTTGAGGCCGTTGTGCAGGTTGACCCATTCCCACTCCTGGCGTGCATCGACGCGGGAGAAATCCTTCAGGTCCTGCACGATCTTGCGCACGCGCTGGATGCCGTCGCGCGACTCGTTCATCAGGCTGGGGATGTCGTCCTTGAGGTATTCGATCTCCAGTTCTTCGTACAGGGCGCGCAGACGGGCGGCCACCGGGCTGCTGCCCAGCTCGCTTTCGGCCTGCTCATAGGCCGACAGCATCTGGAACAGGTCCTGCAGGTACTTCTCGAGGGTGCTGAAGTTGGAGAAGATGAAACCGATGGGGTTGTTGATCTCGTGCGCGACCCCGGCAGCCAGTTGCCCGATGGAGGCCAGCTTCTCCGACTGGATCAGCTTGGTGCGGGCATCCGACAGCTTGCCATTGAGCTCTTTGAGCTCCTCGTTGGCCTTGAGCAGCTCGCTGACCATGGCACGGACCTGGTCCATGGACATCTGGTCCAGCAGCACTTCGGGCAGGCCGTTGTCGGGGGATGCGGTGTTCATGCCGGAATCTCCTGAGTGGGGCGGAGAATCGCCCGCAGTTGTTCGAACTCCTGCTCGATGCGGGGCAGCAGGCGCGGCAGATGCTGGCGCACGGAGGCCATCCGACCCCAGGCCCCAGGCTGCAGCGGAGGCACGGCTTCATGGGCCACACCCGCCAGGTCCAGGGCATGCACCAGGGTGTTGGCACCGTGCACCAAGTCCGTGAGGCTGAGCTGCGCGCTGTCAGACGGGTGGTGGTGCCCTGCAATCGCCTCGACCACTTCGGGCGCAAAATGCCAGTGCTGGGCCAGCCAGGCCCCCACCTCGGCATGCGACACCCCCAGCAAGGCCTGCTCGGCCTGAAGGTGCGGGGCATCATGTTCGACAGCCCATTGCAGGGCCTGAGCCATCTCGATCGGGTAGAGGCTGTCCAACACCAGCAGACCGACATCGTGCAGCAAGCCGGCTGTGAAGGCGGAGGACTCGTCCAGCCCCTGCGACTCGGCCAAGGCACGCGCCGCCACGGCACTGGCGATGGAATGGCGCCAGAACTCGTCCAGGTGCAGGGCCTTGCCATGCAACTGGTCGAACTGCACGGTCAGCACCGCGGCCAGCACCAGGGTACCCAAGGGACGCAGACCCAGGATGTTGATGCCATCCCGGATTGAAGTGATGCGCCCCGACATCCCATAGAACGGCGAATTGGCCAGTTGCAGCACCTTGGCCGCCAAGGCCTGATCCAGCGACAAGGTCTCGGCAATCGGGTCCAGGTTCACATCCTGCTGCTGCAGCAAGGACATGAGCTGAACCACCACCGCTGGCAGCGAGGGCAAGGCACGCACCTGCTCGATGCAATGCGCCCGGTCCAGCGGCAGAACGTGGGGCAGGTTCATTCGTGGACTCCGCGGTGGTCGGCCAGGACCTGGCGCAGGGGGTGCGCCTGGCAGCGGCGAAACAGATAGGCCAGCCGCTCACCCGGGGTGGGCGGGGCATCAGGGTGCTCTGCGGCGTGCAGCCGAGCCGCCGGGCTGGCTGGCAGCAAGGCAGGTGACGGCGGGTTCGCCTCGTCAAGAGGGATCAAAATCTCTGTGGACATGGATCGTCAGGCCAATTCGTTGAAAACCAGCAAATGTCCCCTGGGGGCAGATGCGCCAAAAGGTCGAGCGTGAGCACGCCAGCGCCTGCCCGACCATTCAAAATCGAGGACCTGCTCGACCGGCTGCTCCCACAACAAGGACAACTGCGCGGGCAGCACGCTCACAGCGCACTGCCCCAGCAGCAAACGCTCGGCGCCCAACATTTGTTGCGCCGCCAGGTTGGCCATCACCACCAGCCCCTCCGGGTCGATGCCAAAAGCGGGCACCGGCAGCAGGTCCAGCATGTCGCGGGCGGCCGTTGCCCGGGAGGCTTCCAGCCCCAACTGCGCCTGCTGGTTGCTCAGCACGCGCTCCAGACGGCCATTGAGCACCGCCATCTCCTCGTTGGCTTCGCGCACCTCCAGGGCCAGCCGCCGGTTCTCGTCGGCCATGCCTTTCTGGCTGAAGGCCTCCTGCACATGCACGCGCAGGCGCTCGTCGTCCCAGGGCTTGGTCAGGAAGCGGTAGATGGCGCCTTCGTTGACGGCATCGGTGATGGACTGCAGCTCGGTGTAACCCGACAGCACCATGCGAACCGTGTCGGGGTACAGCTCCTTGGCCCGGCGCAGGAATTCGACCCCGGTCATGCCCGGCATGCGCTGGTCGGACAGCACCACATCCACCTCGTACTCGGCCATGCGCTGCAGGCCTTCGGCGCCGCTGCCGGCGGTGACGATGCGGTAGCCATCGCGGCGGAACAGGCGCTTGAGCGCGGCCACGATGTTGGGCTCATCGTCCACCAGCAGCAGGGTGCGCTCGCGCTGGCGGCGCATGAAGCGTTCGGGCAGGCGCACGGCGCCGGCACGCAGCTGATTCTCCAGCGTGGCCAGATCGACCACCGGGCTGAAGGCCTGGCCCTGGATGCGGTCGCACCCGTTGGCCACCAGCAGGGCCAACTGCCCATCGGTCTCCACGCCTTCGGCCAGCACCTTCATCTGCAGGCTGTGCGCCATGTTGATGATGGCCCGTGTGAGCGACACCGCGCCGGAGGCGGCCGTGACATCGGGCACACAGGAGCGGTGCACCTTGAGCACATCCACCGGCAGGCTGCGCAGCAGGCTGAGGTTGGAGGAGCCGGTGCCAAAGTCATCGAGCGTGATCTCGATGCCCAGGGCGCGCAACTCGGCCAGCTTGCGCGCCATGTCGGCCGAGCCCGCCATCAAGGCCTGCTCGGACACCTCCATGCCGATCAGCACCGAGGGCAGGCCATGTGACAGCAGGGCCGTCTGGAACTTGGCCACCAGGTCGGGCTGCTGCAGTTGCAGCGCCGAGTGGTTGAGCGCCAGGCGCAGGGGCTTGAGGCCTTCGTGCAGCCAGTTCTGCAGCAAGGTGCAGGCCGCTTCGCGCTGCCAGTCGCCCAGCATCACGATCAGGCCGGTGTGGCGGGCCACGGGCAGAAATTCTTCAGAAGGCACTTCGCCCAAGTCCCGGCTGTGCCAATGCAGCAGCACCTCGGCCCCCATGGCCAGGCCGCTGGCCAGGTCGATCTGCAATTGAAAGCGCAGCTGCAGCTCATCGCGTTCGACCGCATGGCGCAGCCCCGCCTCGATGGCCAGGCGACGTTTGGCCTGCTCGTTGATCTGCGGCGTGAAGAAGGCGATCTGATCCCCTGTGCCCTCAACGCCCTGGCGCGCGGTCTGGGCCGCCTCCAGCAGGCGGCTGGCGGTGTCGGCATCGGCCGGAAAACGGGCCACCCCCACCTGCGGCACCGGCACGATCTCGGCAAAACCCAGGCGTTCGGGCCGCCTCAAGGCCTCCACCACGCAACGCGCCAGCTCGCGGCCGGCAGCGCCCTGATCGTCTGCACTGTCGGGGCATTCGCCCATCAACAGGGCAAACTCGCCGCCGCCCACCCGGGCCACCACATGCTCGGCGCCGCCCAGGGCGCTCAGGCGTGCAGCCACCGCCATGGCCATGGCGTCCCCCGCGCCATAGCCCATGGACTGTGAGAGCTGATCGATCTGCTCGATGTGGATGGACAGCAGGGTGATGGGGCGCGGGTCCCAGCTGGCCGCATGCACGGCGGCGTCCAGGCGGTCCAGCAGCTGATTGCGGTTGGCCAGGCCCGTGACCTCATCGTGGTTGGCCAGTTCCTGGATGCGGTGCTCGGCCTCGCGCTGGGCGGTGATGTCCTGCAGGATCAGGTAGCCATGGCGGCGGCCATCCGGCCCGGTCTCGACCATGCCGCGGTGCAGGATCTCCAGGCGCGAGCCATCGGCCCGCATCAGGCGGTGCTGAAACTCGAAGGGCTCGTCGTCGATGGCCGCGCCCCAGATCGAGGCCACGTAGCCGCGCTCTTCCGGCGGTACCCAGCGCAGCAACCGCCAGGCGGCGATGCCGCCCACGGGCAGGGTGTGCCCGAGCAGCGTACCCAGCCCGCGCGAGACCACCGCCAGCCCATGGTCCAGATCCAGCTCCGCCGAACCCGTGCGGCACATGCCCTCGGCCTGCGCCAGCATGCGCGCCTGCCAGTCGACCGAAAAACTGATCCAGTCGAGCTGGCTGGCATTGACCAGGGTGATGATCTCGGCGTCCGGCCCCAGTGCCGGAACACGCCAGGAGAAGGCCCGCCCATTGAAATTCACACCGTTGGCCAGGTCGCAGGCCACGATGCGATGGTCTTCGCCCAGACCACGCAACTGGGGCCAGAACGTGGGCCAGCACTGGCGCAGCTGAGAGGGCTCCAGCGAGGCTTCATGGCCATCGCCTCCGAGCATGCGGGCAAAGCGCCGGTTCACCAGCCGGGGCTGGCCGGCCACCAACAGGGACAGGCCCAGTGGTGCCTGATCAAACAATGTGGCCCGCAGCAACGACTCGTCGCAAGCAGGGCCTGACGCCCCTGGCAACAGGCTGCACTCGCTCGATGTAAGGCCTTCGCTTGACATGGGGTGGTCCTTTGGAGCCCCTGAAAACAGTTTTTCAGCCAGGCCCCGACTCGCATATTACGAGCACAAATGAGCCGAATCAAGCATTTATAACAATTAATTTCAGTCTAAAACGATATTTATGATTCATTGTACCCATTGATTACCCAAGCCTCGAGAGCCACCGCGGGGACAGGGCGGCTGTACAGATAACCCTGAAAAGCTTCGCAACCATTGCGCATCAGGAAGGCGCGCTGCCCTTCGGTCTCGACGCCCTCGGCCACCACGGCCAGGCCCAGGCTGGCCGCCAGCGCAATGATGGTGCGGGCAATGGTGGCGTCGTTGGGGTCGGTGAGCACGTCGCGCACAAAGGACTGGTCGATCTTGAGCTGGTCCAGCGGCAGGCGTTTGAGGTAGCTGAGGCTGGAGTAGCCGGTGCCGAAATCATCCAGCGAGAAGCCCACGCCGCGCATCTGCAGCCGGGTCATCTTGGCGATGATGTCCTCGACATCGTTGAGCAGCAGGCTCTCGGTGAGCTCCAGCTTGAGCAGCTGGGGCTGCGCCCCGGTGTGCTCCAGCACGGCCACCACGGCCTCGACGAACGCCGGGTCGCGGAACTCGCGCGCACTGACGTTGACGGCCATGGTGAGGTGCGCCATGCGGGGGTTGCGAGACCAGCTGACGAGCTGGCGGCAAGCTGTCTGCAGCACCCAGCGCCCCAGCGGCAGGATCAGCCCGGTCTTCTCGGCCAGCGGGATGAACTCGGCCGGCGAGATGTGGCCGCGCTGCGGGTGGTTCCAGCGCACCAGGGCCTCCACCCCCAGGATGCGGCCACGCCCATCGACCACGGGCTGGTACAGCAGGCGGAACTCGCCGCGCTGCAGGGCCTGGCGCATGTCGGACTCCATGGCCGAGCGGGCGCTGACGGCCTCCTGCATGCCGGGGTCGAAAAAACACAGGGTGTTGCGCCCGGCGGCCTTGGCCTGGTACATGGCCAGGTCGCCCCGCTTGAGCAGTTCATCCGGGGTCAGGCCCGCATCGCTGAACAAGGCGATGCCGATGCTGGGCGTGCTGTGGTGCAGGCTGTCGCCGATCGGATAGGGTTGGTTGAGGGCCAGCAGGATCTTCTGCGCCACCCCCTCCGAGGCGGCCACCGCCCCGGCCGGCTTCCGCCCGAGGTCGTCCAGCACCACCACGAACTCGTCGCCGCCCAGCCGCGCCACCGTGTCATCAGGCCGCACGCAGGCCACCAGGCGGGTGGCCACCTGGCTCAGCAACTGGTCGCCGCGGTCGTGGCCCAGGGTGTCGTTGAGGTCCTTGAAGTTGTCGAGGTCGAGGAACAACAGCGCGCCGTGCCGCTCGCCATGTCCGCAGGCGCTCAAGGCATGGCCCAGGCGCTGCAACAGCAGGCGCCGGTTGGGCAGGCCGGTGAGCTCGTCATAGAAGGCCAGGCGCTCGATGATGGCCTCGCTCCTCTTGCGCTCCGTGATGTCGCGCCCGACCCCCAGATAACCCTTGAACTGGCCCTGGGCATCAAAAAGAGGTGCGCCGCTGACCGACACCCAGCGCCCCAGGCCATCGCCGGCGCCGAAGCGCTGCATCTCAAAATCCTGAAAAGGTTCGTGGGCCTGCAGGGTGCGGCGATGCTCGGCCCACTGGGCCTCGGTCAGGTTGGGCGCATCGATTTCCCACCGGGTGCGGCCCAGCACCTGCGTGGACATCAACCCGCTGCGGCCATCGTGCTGGCCATCGATGCGCACAAAACGGAAGTCGGCGTCCTGCTCCCAATACCAGTCGGAGGACAGCAGGCTCAAATGGCGCCAGCGCTCCTCGCTCAGGCGCAAGGCCTCCTGGGTGTCGACGTAGGGCGTGACGTCGTTGAACGTGCGCACCCAGCCGCCACCGGGCTGCGGACGCGAGCGGACCTCCAGCACACGGCCCGAGACCGTGCGCCGCAGGTACTGATCAGGCAGGTCACGGCCGTCGGTATGAGGATGGGCGACCAGGCCCGCCCGGGCCTCTGGCGAGAGCAGCTCATAGCCTGGCCCCAGATCGCCGCGCGCAACCTGGAACTGCAGCAACTCCTCCGCGGTCACCCCGGGGCGCAACACAGGCTCGGGCACCTCCAGCAATTCCTGGAATCGGCGGTTGTAGAAACGCAACACGCCTTGCTCGTCAAAGCTCGCGATGCCCTGGCTGATGGTGTCCAGTGTCACCTCCAGGGCCCGGGTCTTCTGGGCCAGTTGTTCGGTGGCCTCACGCAGTTGCTCCTGGGCCTGGCGCCGCTCCTGGCGCGCCCGCCAGGCCAGCAGCAACTGGCTGGCCGTGTTGAGCAGGGGCTCGAGCTCCACCAGGTCCGGGCTGGCCACCGAGGCCTCGAACACCAGGCCGACACAGGCCACCACGCGGCCTGCCGAGGCCACCGGGATCACTTGCCAGCGCCGGTCGCCGATCTCGGTCTCGGCCGAGGCCTGCTGGACGCGACCCGGTGCCGCCCCTGGGCCGAGCACCTGCGCCATCCAGGCCGGGAAGGCCTGCGGCAGGGCGCCGACCAGGGCCTGCACGGACCACTGCGGCGCCTGCCCGGTGCCTGACACGCACTCGAACAGCCCCGCCGCCCGGGCACCGGTGATCTCGAGCACAAAGCCCATCATGCCCTCGAAGGCCGCGTGGGGTTCGGCATGCGCGATGAAGGCGCTCTGGGCCCGCGACAGGGCCTGCAAGAGCCGGTGCTGGCGGTTCAAGGCCACGTCGGCGCGATGGCGAGCCGTGACGTCCATGTAGGTGCCACTGATCAGCCTGGCCTGCCCTGTGGAGGTCCAATCGACCACCCGCCCCCGGCTGGCCACCCAGATCCAGTGCCCGTCGCGGTGGCGCATGCGGTACTCGGCTTCATAGGCGGCCTGCGTGCCAGCCAGGTAGTCGTTCAAGGCATCCTGGACCAAGGCCCAGTCATCAGGGTGAACCAGACGCTGCCAGGTGTGGACCGTGTTCTGGGCCTGCGGGCCGTCCAGGCCCAGCATCTCCAGCCAGCGCTGGCTGAGCCGGACCTCTGCCGTGATCAGGTTGCGCTGCCAGAAACCCAGATCGGCCCCTTCCAGCGCCATCTCGGACAAGGCGGCAGATTGCTGGAAGGCCTGCTCCAGCCGCGCCTTGTCGACCGCACTGAGCACCTGCCCCGGCACGGTGAGCAGGTAGCCCAGGCGGGCGTCCTGGATCAGGTAATCGGCAAAGCCCTCGCGCAAGGCCCGGGCGGCCGCCCATTCGCCGCCTTCTTCGACCATGATCACCGCCGGGATCTGACCCAGCGCAGCCAGCAGGTCGAAGGCCGAACCATCGGGCAGCTGGCGGCCAACCAGGGCCACATCAAAGGCCCCCTGCTGCAGGTGGCCCTGTGCCTGGGCCACGGAGCCCGCCACCGCCACGTGCCAGGACGGATGCTCGCGTGCCAGCATGTCGCACAGGGCGCTGCGGTGCGCATCATCGCGCTCAATCAACAACAGGGCGATCGCCATAAGGTAGGGAGGGGCTGAGGCAGCCAGAGAAATCGAATGGGATTATGTGCGCGACTTTGAAACAGAAAGCAAGCGGCCCGGGGCGCGCCTCCGCCCCCAGGCCCTGCACCGAGCCAGGCGCCGAAGGCACGGCTTTGCGGGCAGAATGCGGGCCACATCGAACAGACAAGGGCTTCCTGCGAAGCCCGCCCAGCCATGAACCGTGCCGAATCTTCGCTGCATGTCAGCCAATACCTGAAAGACCACATCCGGACCGTGCCGGACTGGCCCGCCCCGGGCGTGCAGTTTCGCGACATCACCCCTTTGCTGCAGAACCCGCGGGTGTTCCGCGTGTTGATCGATGCTTTTGTGCACCGCTACCTGGACCCGGCGCTGCGCCCGGACGTGGTGGCCGGCCTGGACGCACGTGGCTTCATCCTGGGGGCCGTGGTGGCCTACGAGCTGAACGTGGGCTTTGTGCCCATCCGCAAGAAAGGCAAGCTGCCCTTCACCACGGTGGAGGAGACCTACGAGCTGGAGTACGGCAGCGCCACGGTGGAACTGCACACCGACGCCGTCAAGCCCGGTGACCGGGTGCTGCTGATCGACGACCTGATTGCCACGGGCGGCACCATGATGGCGGGGCGCCGTCTGCTGGAGAAACTGGGCGCCGTCGTCACCGAGGGGGCGGCCATCGTGGACCTGCCGGAGCTGGGTGGATCACAACGGCTGGTGGACAGCGGGCTGCCGCTGTTCACGCTGGTGGATTTCGAAGGCCACTGACAACCCGCGGCGTCACAGATCGCCGTACTGGGTGTTGCTCAGGGCCTGGGGGCGGGAATCCTCGGGATCGTGCCCGGGGATTCTTTCTGTGTCTTCAAAGCCTGTGGGCTGGGCGGGCATGCGTGGCCCGCTTTGCAAGGTCTGCCCGACCGTGGGCTGGGCCGCACCGATCTCGGCCAGGGCCTTGTGGAAGGCGGCCACCTCGTCCGACTGGATGGGCTCGAAGCGCGGCGCAGCATGGGACACCTCTGACGCCTGGGGCGCCAAAGGCACCGGCGCATGGACCGCCTGCGCCACCGCCGCCCGGCGCTCGGGCGACAGGCCGGTCGAGACATGGTTGTTGAGGCGCCAGTACACCGCCGTGACCAGGATCTGGTGGCGGGCCCTGGCCGTCTGGGCCAGCAGCACTTCGATCTCGCTCAGGCGCATGTTGTCGCTGGTGACGTCGGGCGAGATGTCCATCATCACCAGGAACTGGCGCCCCTGCTGATCCAGCGACAGCACCTTGAACTTGTAACGCGACGACAACACCCCGACCCGGGCCATGGTGTCGCGCACCACGCCGTAGAGCAATTCGCGACGACCGTGCCGCTCGCTTTTGCGCTGCGGGGTTTGGGCCTCATGGGCCGGGGCTTCCGACCTGGGCTTGTCTTTGGGGGGCGGGGTATGGCCTGGCCTGGGGTGCAGCGGGCGGGTGTGGTCCATGTGCTGCAGGCCCGAGGAGTCGGGCAGGGCACGCGGGGGCTTTTTGCCAAACAGCCACGCAAGCAGGGACATCGACGCATTCCTTTACAAAGTGCTCAAGGGTAGCCCGAAAACCTGACTTGACGATGAATAGTGAGGGGAACTCAAGTGCTGGCCACGCGGCGGCGCCGCTGGCGCATGCGCCGCGCCATGACCGATCCGAGGGCCAGGCTCAAGGCCAGGGCCAGCGCCGGCTGGCGGTTGGCCAGCTCGGCAAAGCGCAAGGGATTGAGCGCCCACAACTGACAGGCGTTGTTCGCCTGCACGGTGGCGCTGCGGGGTTGGTGGGAGAAGAAGGCCCCCTCGCCCACCACCGAGCCAGCCCCCACCATGGCCAGGCGCAAACGGCCCTTGTCGTCCTCCAGGTGCACGCTGAGCGTGCCACTCTCCACAAGGTACAGCGTGCGGTCGAGCACGTCCTTGTGAAACAGCACCTCTGCGGAGGCCAGGGCCAGGGGCTGCAGGTAGGCGGCCAGGGTGTCCCATTGCAAGGCCGACAGGTTCAGCTCCAGACGGTCTTCGGGCGGCGCGTGAGCCAGGGCCGCCAACAGGCCCTGGAGATCGGTTTTGGCCACAGCGGGCAAGGGTGGAAACATAATGCGCCGAAGGTAACGCCGTCACACAAAGCGCACAAGGCAAGCGGCGCCTCAACGCACATTAAGAAACAATTGTTTCAAACCCCTCAAACAGGGGGTGCAATCAGGGCCTGGGTGGCGGCAGGAAGGTCTGCCGGCCAGGGCTCGCCCAACTCCCGCGCGATCAGCAGCTTGAGGGCCAGGGTGTCGAAGAACTGCCCGGCCAGCGCCTGGTGGTGGTGCTGCAGACGCGGCAGGTCGACCTGCCCGGCCTGGATCTCAAGGGTGGCCAGCAAGGCGGCGGCGGCATCCTGGCCTGGCACCAGGGCCGACTGCGCCAGGGTCAGGGCCGTGGGCAGGTCCCCCGTGAGCTCCGCCAGGCGGGCGCTGACGCGCAGGCGCTCGCTCAGCGCGGCCGCCGGGGCCTCTGGGCCAGCCTGCATGGCACCGATGGCCTGGGCGGCCGCCACCCATTCACACTGGGCCAGCAGGATTTCGGCGCCTTCGCCCTCCAGCGGCGCCCGCTGCTGCGGCGTGGCGCTGCGCAAGCCCTGCTGCACATGGGCCTGGGCCTGCGCGAAATCACCTTGCTGGCGGGCCATCCAGGCCAGCCACCAGCAGGCCTGGGCCGGGCTGGCTTGCGCATCGCTCTGCCAGGCCGCGTGATGGGCCTGGACCGGTGCGGCCAGGTAGCGCAGCAGGCTTTGGCGCGCTGGCGCCCACTCCCCGGCACGCGCCCAGGCACAGCCGGTGGTGAAGTCGAACACCGGGCCATGCAGATCGAGCAGACGCTGGCAGACCCGCGCCGCCTCGAGCAGGCGCCCCTGGTTCACCCAGGCCTCGACGGTGCGGGCCAGCAGCTGGGGCAGAAAGGGCAGGGCGCTTTGCTCGGCCACTGGCAGTTGCAGCACCCGCTCGAGGGTGGCCTGCAGCAGGGCGGCCTGCTCAGCCTGCTGGTGGGCCGGCAGCGAGATGGCGAGCTTGTAGGCCGGGTAGAGGGCATCGGGCGCCTCCTCGTGCACCCGCTGCAACAGGGCGAGGTTGCGTGCGCGCTTGCGCTCGCGCTCGCCGGCCTGCACGTAGCCGTGGTCACACAGGCTGACACCCGATTCGGGCCAATGGCTGCTGCCGATGGCCAGCAGGCTGTCGGCCACATCCTCATGCACCCGGCCCTGGAAGCGGATGCGCGCATCGCGCCGGAACAGGCGCAGCTGAGGAAACGACTGCAACACGGCCAGCGCACGCCCGTCCTTCAAGGGGTTGGCCCGGTCATCGGCCGCCGCCGTGAGCAGCTCGATGGTGACCCTCTGGGCCAGCACGTCCTGGCGCTGCAGGGCCCGCTCCAGCGCCGGCAGACTGGCCGGGTCGAGCTGCTGGTCGGCGTCCAGGCACAGCACCCAGTCGCCGGTGGCGGCCTCCAGGGCCACGTTGCGGGCGCGTGCAAAGTCGTCACACCAGGCAAAGTGCAGCACCCGGGCACCCAGGGCCTGCGCGATCGCTGCACTGTCGTCGGTGCTGCCGGTGTCGACGACGATCAGCTCCTGTGCCACGCCCTGCACCGAGCCCAGGGCGCCGGGCAGGTTGGCGGCTTCGTCGCGGACGATCATGCACACGCTCAGGCGTGGGCGCTGTGAAGGCAGAGAAGTGGGCATGGCGCAGCAGGGCGGTGAAAGGGCCCCAGTCTAGAACGGTGGCCGTGCCCCGATGCCTGGGACAGACGGCACAGTGCCGTCTTATTTGCCGATGCAGAACTTGGAGAAGATCACGCCCAGCAGATCGTCGGGCGTGAACTCGCCGGTGATCTCGTTCAGGGCACCCTGGGCCAGGCGCAGTTCTTCGGCCAGCAAGTCCAGCGCCTGGGCCTGGGCACTCAGGCAGGCCTGGGCCTGATCGAGGTGATCCTGCACCCGCAACAGCGCCTGCACATGGCGCTCGCGAGCAATGTAGACGCCCTCGGGGGCCGACTGCCAGCCGGCGACCTGCAGCAGTTGCTGGCGCACCAGGTCCAGGCCCTGGCCGGTGCGGGCCGACAGCCGCAAGCCCGACGGGGCCCGGTCGGCCGACTCGGCGGCCTGGTCGAGCTTGTTCCAGACATGCAGCACCGGCACCCGGGCCGCCAGGGTGCTGGCCAGTGTGTCGGCAATGGCCTGATCGGCCGCCTGGTAGTCGGCTTGCGCGGCCCGGGTCAGGTCGTGCAGAAAGAGCACCGCATCGGCGGCGGCAATCTCGCCCCAGGCACGCTCGATGCCGATGCGTTCGACCTCGTCGTGGCTGTCGCGCAGGCCAGCCGTGTCGATCACGTGGATGGGCACGCCCTCGATCTGGATGGTCTGCTCGACCTTGTCGCGGGTGGTGCCGGCGATTGGGGTGACGATGGCCAACTCGGCCCCGGCCAGGGCATTGAGCAAAGAGGACTTGCCGGCGTTGGGCTGGCCCGCGATCACCACCTTGATGCCCTCGCGCAGCAAGGCGCCCTGGCGGGTGCGCTGCTGCACACGCTGCAGGCTGGCGCGCAGGCGGTCCAACTGGCCCTGGGCATCGGCTTTTTGCAGAAAGTCGATTTCCTCTTCGGGAAAATCCAGGGTGGCCTCGACCAGCATGCGCAGGTGGATCAGCGCATCGCGCAGTTGCTGCACCTCGCGCGAGAACTCGCCCGACAGCGAACGCCCGGCGCTGCGCGCCGCGGCCTCGGTGCTGGCATCGATCAGGTCGGCGATGGCCTCGGCCTGGGCCAGGTCGATCTTGTCGTTCAGAAAGGCACGCTGGGTGAACTCGCCCGGCTGGGCCACCCGCAGGCCCGGCAGACGCGGCTGCCCGGTGGCGGAATCGACCTCGGCACCCGCCTGCAGGCAACGCGCCAGCAGCAATTGCAGCACCACGGTGCCGCCGTGCGCCTGCAGCTCCAGCACGTCTTCGCCGGTGTAGGAGTTCGGCGCCGGAAAGTGCAGCGCCAGGCCATGGTCGATGGGCTGGCCCTGGGCGTCGCGCAAGGGCAGGTAGGTGGCCTCACGGGGGCGCAGGGCGCGCCCGCACAAGGCCTGCACCAGCGGCCGGACGTCGGGGCCACTGATGCGCACGATGCCCACGGCACCGCGCCCGGGGGCGGTGGCAATGGCAACGATGGGGTCGGATTGGCGGGCCAGCATGGTGGGGCTCTTTCATCAAAAAAGGCCGGCCAACTTGCGCTGGACGGCCTCGATCGAACCGAAGTTCAGGGCTGGGCTCAGTTCACGCCGAGCCGCTTGTTGATCACCCATTGCTGGGCGATGGACAGGATGTTGTTGGTGATCCAGTACATCACCAGACCAGCCGGGAAGGCAAAGAACATCACGCTGAAGACCAGGGGCATGATCCACATCATCTTGGCCTGCATCGGGTCCGGCGGGGTGGGGTTGAGCCAGGTCTGCAGCAGCGAGGTGCCGGTCATGATGACGGGCAGGATGTACAGCGGGTCTTTGGCCGACAGATCGGTGATCCACAGAATCCAGGGCGCGTTGCGCATCTCGACGCTGGACAGCAGCACCCAGTACAGCGCGATGAACACCGGGATCTGGATCATGATGGGGAAGCAGCCCCCCATGGGGTTGACCTTTTCCTCGCGGTAGATGCGCATCATCTCCTGCTGCATCTGCTGCGGCTTGTCCTTCAGGCGCTCACGCATCTCGGTGATCTTGGGATTGATCGCCTTCATCTTGGCCATGCTGGAATAGGCCTTGGCGTTGAGCCAGAAGAAAGCAGCCTTCAGCAGCACCACCAGGCCCACGATCGACCAACCCCAGTTGCCCAGCAGGCCATGGATCTTGTCGAGCAGCCAGTACAGCGGCTTGGCCAGAATGGTCAGCCAGCCGTAGTCCTTGACCAGTTCCAAGCCGGGGCTCAGGGCTTCAAGCTTCTTTTCTTCCTCAGGGCCGGCGTAGAAGCGGGCTTCCAGCGATTGGCTCGCACCCGGAGCGATGCTGGGCAGGGTGGTGATCATGCCCACCGAGTACAGATTGGTGTCGACCTTGCGCATGAACAGATCGCGCTGCACGCCGTCGGCCAGCAGCCAGGCACTGGCAAAGTAATGCTGCACCATGGCAACGTAGCCATTGGCCGATTCCTTCTGGATGTCGGCCTTGCCGTTTTCGATGTCCTTGAATTCAACCTTCTGGTACTTCTTGGCTTCGGTGTAGGCGGCCGGGCCGGTGAAGGTGGAATAGAACGAGGACTCGCCTGGCGGCTTGTTGCCGTCGCGCACCAGTTGGAAGTAGATCTGCGGCGTCACGGCAGCGCTGCCGGTGTTCTGCACTTCGTGCTTCACGGCCATGTCATAGGCACCGCGGCGCAGGGTGTAGGTCTTGATCAGCTTCACGCCGCCCAGGTCAGGCGACTCAAAGCGCACGCTGAGCTCGCTCTCGCCGTCCTTGAGAGTACGGGGGCCGGGCACCACATTCATCGGGGTCTTGTGGGTGGGGAAACCACCACCGATCAGGCCGGTCTGCGCCACGTAGACGCGGTCTTTGCTGTCGTCCAGCAAGGCCACCGCGCGGTCCTTGTTCTCGACGTCCGAGTACTTCAGCAACTCAGCCTTGACCAGGGAGCCGCCCTCGCTGTCGAAGGTCAGCTTGAAGACGTCGGTGGTGACCTCGACCGCTTGGCGGGGAGCCGGCGCAGCCACCGTGCCAGCCGCCGGCAGTTGGGCCGCTGCGTTGGTGGCAGAGGTGGGAACGGCCGCACTGCCGGCCACCGAGGGCTTGGCTGCGCCTTCTGCCGCGGCCGTGGCCGCAGGGGCGCTGGTCGGGAAGAACATGGCCTTGTTGCCGTTGTGGACCTGCCATTTGTCCCACAACAGGACCATGGAGAACCCGAAGATCACCCACAAGATGGTGCGGCGAATGTCGTTCATGAAGACTTCTTTTGCGAAGAATGTTGGGAAATGGGGGCACAGCCAGAGGCGCCGCCCAGCGTGAACAGCCGGGGACGCTCGGCGGGTACCGGGTCGGATCCACCGGCACACCAGGGGTGGCAGCGTACCAGACGCCGCAGGGTCAGGTAACTGCCAGCCGCAGCACCGTGCTGCTCCAGGGCCTGCAGCGAATAGACAGAACAGGTCGGTTCGAACCGGCAGGCCGAGCCCAGCCAGGGGCTCAACAAGAGGCGATAGCCGCGAACCAGACCGATCAGAACACGCTTCAGCATGGTGTCGCTCCAGGCTCTGTCGAAGCGGGAGCAGACGCCACCGGCGCGGGGCGCGATGGCGAGATACAGGCGCGCCGGAACAACTGGTTCAGCTCGGCCCGCACGGCTTGACGCAGCACATCGGAGGTGGCGCTGACAAACTGCTTGCGGTCAAAGCCGGAACGCAAACGCACCACATGGGCAGCGACCATCAGGCGAGGCTCGAATTCGGCCCCCAGCGCATAGATCTGGCGCTTGATGGTGTTGCGGGTCACGGCCCGCTTGGCCCAGCGCTTGGGCACCATGGCCCCCAGCCAGGGCTGCCCAGGAATCGATCCAGGAACGACAAAAAGAGCCTGATCATTTCGCTGAGACGAAACATCAGGCCCTTCTTGAGGCCGAACCGGCGACGCGACAGCGTCGGCGGAGAGCACCAGGCGGTGCAAGGCAAAGTGCGGTGTGCGAGACACCGTACCGCCCGCCATCGCGGCCTGGAACTGCGGACGGGTTTTCAGCCGTTGCACGCGAGCAGCCCGGAGTTCACCAGGCAATGCCTGGCTTAGACAGCCAGACGCTTGCGGCCCTTGGCGCGGCGTGCGTTGATCACGGCACGACCACCACGGGTCTTCATGCGGACCAGGAAGCCATGGGTGCGGGCGCGACGGATTTTGGAAGGTTGGTAAGTGCGTTTCATGATGAATTCCTAGAGGTTCAGTTCTGGCCATTCGTTCATGCACTGCTCGTGCAACACCGCCAAACCCAAGCCTGACGACATCGCTGCAAACCGCGCCCAAACCAGGGGCCTTGTTCTAATCGCCCGACCCAAGCAAGCACCGCAGTGACTGCTGCATCGGGGAAACCCGCGATTATCGCAACATTTCATGGTTGCGACAAGTACAAGCACATTTTGAAGGTCTTTGCCAGTTGCGACATGGCCCTAATGCGGGGGCAGGGGCTTCAGCCCTTCAGGTTGTGGATAACCGTTTGACAAACTAGAATCCAGCCCGCTGTCCGCAATTGACTATCCACAGAAAACAGACCAAGAATGACCGAGGGAAACCTGAACAGCGCCACCGAGAGCGCATCCCCGAACGCAGGACACAGCCTCTGGCAGGCATGTATCGAGCAACTCGCCCAAGAACTGCCTGAACAGCAATTCAACACCTGGATCAAGCCCCTGGTGGCCCAGGCCCCGGACGACCTGTCCAAGATCACCATCTACGTCGCCAACCGCTTCAAGCTGGACTGGATCCGTGCCCAGTATGCGAGCCGCATCGCCCAGATGCTGGAGCGTTTGTACGGCCAGGCCGTGCCCATCGAGTTAGCGCTCACTCAGCGTGAGCCTGCTGCCAGAGCTTACTCTGCGCCCTCGGCATCGACAGCGTCCGAGCCTCAGCAAGCCCCTGAGCCTGCCGCCCCCAGCGAAGACCCGAGCGCCAACACCTTCAAGAACCGACTCAACGCTGCCCTGACCTTCGACACCCTGGTGGAGGGCACGGCCAACCGCATGGCGCGGGCCGCCGCCATGCACGTGGCCGGCACGCCTGGCCACCTCTACAACCCCTTGTTCATCTACGGCGGCGTGGGCCTGGGCAAGACCCACTTGATGCATGCCGTGGGCAACCGCCTGCTGGCCGACAAGCCCGACTCGAAAGTTCTCTACATCCATGCCGAGCAGTTCGTGTCGGATGTGGTTAAGGCCTATCAGCGCAAGGCTTTTGACGAGTTCAAGGAGCGTTATCACTCGCTTGATCTGCTGCTGATCGATGACGTGCAATTCTTTGCCAACAAGGACCGCACGCAAGAAGAGTTCTTCAACGCCTTCGAAGCCTTGCTGGCCAAAAAGTCGCACATCGTGATGACCAGCGACACTTACCCCAAGGGCCTGGCGGACATCCACGAGCGCCTGGTATCACGCTTCGACTCGGGCCTGACCGTGGCCATCGAGCCCCCCGAGCTCGAAATGCGGGTGGCGATCCTGATCAACAAATCCCGCGCCGAAGGCACCGAAATGCCCGAGGAAGTGGCGTTTTTCGTGGCCAAGAACGTGCGCTCGAACGTGCGCGAGCTCGAAGGCGCCCTGCGCAAGATCCTGGCTTACTCGCGCTTCAACCAGAAAGAGATCTCGATCCAGCTGGCCCGCGAGGCCCTGCGCGACCTGCTGTCGATCCAGAACCGCCAGATCAGTGTCGAGAACATCCAGAAGACGGTGGCCGACTACTACAAGATCAAGGTGGCCGACATGTACAGCAAGAAGCGCCCGGCCAGCATTGCCCGCCCGCGCCAGATTGCCATGTACCTGGCCAAAGAGCTGACCCAGAAGAGCCTGCCCGAGATCGGCGAGCTGTTTGGCGGCCGCGACCACACCACCGTGCTGCACGCCGTGCGCAAGATTTCCGGCGAGCGCCAGCAGCTGACCGAGCTCAACCAGCAGCTCCACGTGCTGGAGCAAACCCTGAAGGGCTGATGTGATGAAATGCGCACCAGCCCACACCGGGCCCCAAGAAGCCCGAACAAGCGGTGCCTTGACTCAAAAATGCCCCGAAAAACGGTGAAAATGGCGTGTTTCCAGGGAGGGCCTCGGGTCGGCGCTGCGCCGAGCCGCCCCGGCACCGGAATGTCGCTAGAAGCTGCTACTAAGAATTTGAACTAGAGGTTGACATGATCGTCCTGAAGGCCACACAAGACAAAGTCCTGTCGGTTCTGCAATCGGTTGCAGGCATTGTCGAGCGCCGCCACACCCTGCCCATCCTCGCCAACGTGCTGATCCGCAAGACCGGCAGCGCGCTGCAACTGACCACCAGCGATCTGGAAATCCAGATCCGCACCACCGCCGAGCTCGACGGCGATGCCGGCAACTTCACCACCACCGTGGGTGCCCGCAAGCTGATCGACATCCTGCGCACCATGCCGGGCGACCAGACCGTGAGCCTCGAGTCGAGCCAGAACAAGCTCATCCTCAAAGGGGGCAAGAGCCGCTTCACGCTACAGACCCTGCCGGCCGAAGACTTTCCGCTGGTGCAGGAGGCCGCCAACTTCGGCCCCGTGTTCAGCGTGCCGCAAAAGACGCTCAAGAGCCTGCTGGGCCAGGTGTCGTTTGCCATGGCCGTGCACGACATCCGCTACTACCTCAACGGCATCCTGTTCGTGGCCGAGGGCAAGACCCTGAGCCTGGTCGCCACCGATGGTCACCGCCTGGCCTTCGCCTCGGCCACCCTGGACGTGGAAGTGCCCAAACAAGAGGTGATCCTGCCGCGCAAGACCGTGCTCGAACTGCAACGCCTGCTGTCCGACGCCGAAGGCGGCATCGAAATGCAGTTTGCCAACAACCAGGCCAAGTTCAGCTTTGACGGCATGGAGTTCGTCACCAAGCTGGTCGAAGGCAAGTTCCCCGATTACAACCGCGTGATCCCCAAGGGCCACCGCAACAGCCTGACCCTGGGCCGCACCACCTTGCTGGCCAGCCTGCAGCGCACCGCCATCCTGACCAGCGACAAGTTCAAGGGCGTGCGCCTGAACCTCGAGCCCGGCACCCTGCGCATCGCCTCCAGCAACGCCGAGCAGGAAGAGGCGGTCGACGAACTCGACATCGACTACGGCGGCGACACCATCGAGATCGGTTTCAACGTCACCTACCTGATCGACGCCCTGGGCAACATGGACCAGGACATGGTGAAGATCGAGCTGTCCGACTCCAACAGTTCGGCCCTGGTCACCATCCCCGAAAACGACAGCTTCAAGTACGTGGTGATGCCGATGCGCATCTGAGGCCCCTCCAGCGGAACCAAGGCCTTGCGCACAACGCCACAACCCTGAACCCGACCCGCGCTGAACCAGCTGTGTTCTGCGCGGGTTTGGTCCATCAAGAGATTGAGAAAAACGCACCATGACCGAACCAAACAAGCCGCTGTCCGACGCTGAAACCAGCTCCAACGAAGCCTTCAGCGACCTGCCGCAGACCAAGATCGACACCAACCAGGCAGGGGCGTCCGAGGGCTATGGCGAAGGCGCCATCCAGATCCTCGAAGGCCTGGAGGCCGTGCGCAAGCGGCCCGGCATGTACATCGGCGACACCTCGGACGGCACCGGCCTGCACCACCTGGTGTTCGAAGTGGTCGACAACTCGATCGACGAGGCCCTGGCCGGCCACTGCGACGACATCGTCGTCACCATCCACAGCGACAACTCGATCAGCGTCACCGACAACGGCCGCGGCATCCCCACCGGCGTGAAGATGGACGACAAGCACGAGCCCAAGCGCAGTGCCGCCGAAATCGCCCTGACCGAGCTGCACGCCGGCGGCAAGTTCAACCAGAACAGCTACAAGGTGTCGGGCGGCCTGCACGGTGTGGGCGTGAGCTGCGTGAACGCACTGTCCAAGTGGCTGCGCCTGACCGTGCGCCGCGAAGGCAAGGTGCATGAGATCGAATTCGCCAAGGGCTTTGTGCAGAACCGCCTGCTCGAGACCGTCGACGGCTTCGAGGTCTCGCCCATGAAAGTCACCGGCGCCACCGAAAAGCGCGGCACCGAGGTGCACTTCCTGCCCGACACCGAAATCTTTCAGCAGAACAACGATTTCCACTACGAAATCCTGTCCAAGCGCCTGCGCGAGCTGAGCTTCCTGAACAACGGCGTGCGCATCCGCCTGAAGGACGAGCGCAGCGGCAAGGAAGACGACTTCTCGGGCGCCGGCGGCGTGCGTGGCTTTGTTGAATTCATCAACAAGGGCAAGCAGGTGCTGCACCCCAACATCTTCTACGCCCACGGCGAACGCCCCGCCGAAACCTACGGCGGCATTGCCGGCACCCACATCGGGGTGGAAGTGGCCATGCAGTGGAACAGCGGCTACAACGAAAGCGTGCTGTGCTTCACCAACAACATCCCCCAGCGTGATGGCGGCACCCACCTCACCGGCCTGCGCGCCGCGATGACCCGCGTCATCAACAAGTACATCGAAGAGCAAGAGCTGGCCAAGAAAGCCAAGGTTGAAGTCAGCGGCGACGACATGCGCGAAGGCCTGTGCTGCGTGCTCAGCGTCAAGGTGCCCGAGCCCAAGTTCAGCAGCCAGACCAAGGACAAGCTGGTGTCCAGCGAAGTGCGCGCCCCGGTCGAAGACATCGTCAGCAAGCTGCTCACCGACTACCTGCAAGAGCGCCCCAACGACGCCAAGATCATCTGCGGCAAGATCATCGAAGCCGCCCGCGCCCGTGAAGCCGCCCGCAAGGCCCGCGAAATGACCCGCCGCAAAGGCGTGCTCGACGGCATGGGCCTGCCCGGCAAACTGGCCGACTGCCAGGAAAAAGACCCCGCGATGTGCGAAATCTACATCGTCGAGGGTGATTCCGCCGGCGGCTCGGCCAAGCAAGGCCGCGACCGCAAATTCCAGGCCATCCTGCCCCTGCGCGGCAAGATCCTGAACGTTGAAAAAGCGCGCTACGAGAAGCTGCTCACCAGCAACGAAATCCTGACCCTGATCACGGCCCTGGGCACCGGCATCGGCAAGGCCGGTGGCAGCACGGGCGGTGACGACTTCAACGTCGCCAAGCTGCGCTACCACCGCATCATCATCATGACCGACGCCGACGTCGACGGCGCCCACATCCGCACCCTGCTGCTCACCTTCTTCTACCGCCAGATGCCTGAGCTGGTCGAACGCGGCCACATCTACATCGCCCAGCCGCCGCTCTACAAAGTCAAGGCCGGCAAGGAAGAGCTGTACCTGAAAGACGGCCCCGCACTCGACGGCTTCCTGCTGCGCATCGCCCTCAAGGACGCCAGCATCAGCACCGGCGGCGCCGCCCCGCAAACCCTCAGCGGCGACACCCTGGCCGAACTGGCCCGCAAGCACCAGATCGCCGAAAGCGTCATCGCCCGCCTGAGCAACTTCATGGACGCCGAGGCCCTGCGCGCCATCGCCGACGGCGTGGCCCTGAACCTCGACAGCGTGGCCGATGCCGAAGCCAGCGCCGTCGCCCTGCAGGCCAAGCTGCGCGAGCTGACCACCACCGGCGTGCCCGCCGAAGTGGCCGGCGAATTCGACGCCCGCACCGACAAGCCGGTGCTGCGCATCAGCCGCCGCCACCACGGCAACATCAAGAGCAGCGTGCTCACGCAAGACTTTGTGCGCGGCGCCGACTACGCCGCCCTGGCCGAAGCCGCCGAAACCTTCAAGGGCCTGCTCTCCGAAGGCGCCAAGGCCACCCGCGGCGAAGGCGAACGCCAGAAGGAAGAAAAAGTTGCCGACTTCCGCCAGGCCATGAAGTGGCTCATCGCCGAAGCCGAACGCACCACCAGCCGCCAGCGCTACAAGGGCCTGGGCGAGATGAACCCCGAGCAGCTCTGGGAAACCACCATGGACCCCAACGTGCGCCGTCTGCTGCGCGTGCAGATCGACGACGCCATCGAAGCCGACCGCGTCTTCACCATGCTCATGGGCGATGAGGTGGAGCCGCGCCGCGACTTCATCGAGACCAATGCGCTGCGGGCGGGGAATATTGACGTTTGAGGTGTCTGATCACACGCCAGGTGCAACCCGTGGCAAGTCCATGAAGCGCTTGCACTCCAAAAAATGAAATGGCCCGGAATCACCGGGCCATTTTTTTACTTGAGACGATGCTGGTTCAAGCGCAGGGCTAGCGCCGCCCCTCCAGCACCAAGCGGGTGGCCAATCCCGCCAGCACGGTGCCCATCAACCAGCGCTGCACCCGCTGCCAGGTGGGACGGGCCGCCAGAGCGACTGCGGCGGAGCCGGCCAGCAGGGCCACCATGGCATTGACGCTGAGGCTCACCACGATCTGCGTGAAGCCCAGCACCAGGGATTGCAGCAGCGGGCTGCCATGTTCGGGCTCGATGAACTGCGGCAGCAGGGACAAATAGATCATCGCGATCTTGGGGTTGAGCAGGTTGGTGATGAACCCCATGGCGAACAGCTTGCGCGGGCTGTCCTGGGGCAACTGGCGTATTTGGAATGGCGAGCGCCCGCCTGGTTTGACAGCCTGCCAGGCGAGATAGAACAGATAGAAAGCACCGCCCATCCTCAAGGCGTCATAGGCAAAAGGCACCGCCATCAGCAAGGCCGTGATCCCCAATGCAGCAAACACCATGTAGAACACAAAGCCGAGGGCAACCCCGCCCAGAGAAATCAGGCCAGCCCCTCGCCCCTGGCAGATGGAACGCGAGATGATGTAGACCATGTTCGGCCCGGGCGTGAGCGCCATGCCCAGCGAGATGAGGCCGAAAGCAAACAAACTGGAAATTTCTGGCATGGGCAGGTCCTGTATCAGGGCAAAGCGCTTGAGCTGGGGTGTGAAGCCCCAGCATAGGAACAGACCCTGCACCTGAAAAGATACAGATCCACTCAGATGGGTGCGATACAGCGCTCCCAGACCGACCTCTCGGCGTCACCTGCTCTCCAGGCCCCACCAAAGCCATCACACAACGGCAGCTTCAAGGCGCCTGGCCCGGCGCAGGCTCCGATGGCGCCCGCGCAGGCCATTCACAGCCCTGTCACCCTGGCTGCTTAGCCTGCGAGTCCCTATGGATACTCTCAGAAAGCCCCTCGATATGCTGGCCAAACCCCGCCTTGCCGTTCTCCAGACCGGCCTCTTGTTGAGCCTGAGCTGCCTGCTCTCGGCTTGCGGTGGCTCGGATGGTGGCGCCAATCCGCGCACCTATTACCAGACCAAAACCCCTTACGCGCCACAGCAGGATGCCACGAGCTACGAGGCGCCCCCCAGTGGCTTCAACGCGGTCTACACCGGCCTGCTCGCGCGTCATGGCTCACGGGGGCTGTCCAGCCTGAAGTACGACCTGGCGGTCTACAACATGTGGAAGAAGGCCTCGGATGACGGCGCACTGACGTCCCTGGGCGCACAGTTGGGGCCGGACGTTCTGAAGATCATGAAGGCCAACTTCCTGCTGGGCTATGGCGTGAGCGGCATCACGACGCCCGGCTACGGCAACGAGACCCAACTCGGCATCACCGAGCACACCCAACTGGCCCAGCGTCTGATCAATCGTCAATCGGCACTCTTTGAGTCCGCAGCCAGCGCCGCCTCCAGCAACCCGCGCAAGATCGTCGTGGTCACATCGGGGGTTGATCGCGCCGTCGACAGCGGTGCCTTCTTCGTCAAGTCGATGCTGGCCACCAAGCCTGCGTTGATCAGCCTGGTCAGTTACCCGCCTGCGCCATCCCCCTACCCCGAAGGCGGCACCCCGATTGCACAGCCCGATGGGACCAATCGGTTTCTGCTGTACTTCCACAAACTGGTGGCCAAGACCGACAAGGTGAGCAACACAGCCAATCCGCTGTACACCACCTACCAGGACAGCCAAGCCTTCCAGACCTGGTTGAACGACAGCGATCTGGCCGCCAAACAGGCCGCCATCCTGGCCGACAGCGCAGCCCAGACAGCGGGTCGCGCGGTGTTGGAGCGCTTGTTCACCAAGGCCTTCGTCGACAAGATTGCGGCCGGCACCTACAGCTTCGCCAACACCGGCAGCATGACTTTCAGCAGTGATGACGGCAAGTTCACCAGCACCCTCAGCGGGGATGGCAAGACGGGCATCACGGATCTGGCCAGCGGGGGCTCGCTGATCTATGAGCTGTATGCGATCGCCCCCGCCATGAAGGCCGAGGCCAATGTCGACTTCACGACCTACATGCCTGAGGACCAGGCGCGCTACTTTGCCTACCTGCAGGATGCATCCGACTTCTACAAAATGGGGCCGAGCATCACCGAAAAAGGCAGCGTGACCTGGAAGATGGCCCAGATCCTCGAAGACGACTTCTTCAATGAAGTCGATGCCATTGCCAGCGGCAAATTGACCAACGTCGCCAAGCTGCGCTTTGCCCACGCGGAGATCGTGATCCCGTTCGCCTCAAAGATGGGATTGAAGAACGTTCTCCAGCAGCAAGCACTGTCCACGATGTACACCTACGACAACAACCCCTGGCGCGGCGAGTATGTGTCTCCCATGGCCGCCAACATGCAGTGGGACGTGGTGCGCAACAGCGCGGGCACGGTGTTGGTGAAGATGCTCTACAACGAAAAGGAAACCGACTTCAAAACGGCTTGCGATGGTGCCCGCTATGCCGCAGGCAGCCACTATTACGACTACACGAAACTCAAGACGTGTTACGGCCACGTCAGCAACTGAGTCATCCGATCCGCCAGGCTGGCCCAGGCAACACCCCATGGCGTTTGTCACCGCCATGGCACTGTGCTGTAATAAATTGCAGGTCAGGCACGACTCACGCGAGACAAGAGTCGGCCCGACGGCGTCACACGACCCCGGCTGTGACGCCCACCAGGAGCCCATGAATGCCGCCTACCTCGCCCATCGCCGTGGACCGACCCGGCGACACCGCCATGGGGTCCGACCGACAAGCGCCCATTGAACGCTACCAGGCCGTGCGGCAGCACAGCCTGACCTTGTGCGAAGGACTGGGTGCTGAAGACCTGTGCGTCCAGTCGATGCCGGATGCCAGCCCCGTCAAATGGCATCTTGCGCACGTGAGCTGGTTTTTTGAAGCCGTGGTGCTGCTGCCCCACCAGCCCGGCGCCAAAGCCTTTGACGAGCGCTATCTGCGCCTGTTCAACAGCTACTACGAGGCGCTGGGGCCGCGCCACCCCAGGCCGCAGCGCGGCTTGCTGACCCGGCCGACCCTGGCCGAGGTGCTGGCCTACCGACGACACGTTGACCAGGCCATGGTGGCTTTCATGCAAGCGTGTGACGCGAGCACCTGGGCACGGGCCTGGCCCCTGATCGAGCTGGGGCTGCACCACGAGCAGCAACACCAGGAGCTGATGCGGACCGACCTCTTGCACGCCTTCTCGTGCAACCCCCTGCTGCCGCCCTGGCTTCAAGGGGTGCCACCCAGCCCTGGCCGGGTGGCCGCAAGTGGGCCGGCCTGGCATCGCCTGGAAGAGGGCCTGGTCACCCTCGGGGCCGAGGGCGGTGGTTTTCATTTCGACAATGAAAGCCCGCGCCACCGCGTGTGGCTGCAGGGCTTTGAGATCGCAACCCGCCTGGTGAGTTGCGGGGATTTTCTGGCCTTCATCGAGGATGGCGGCTACCGGCGCCCAGGCTTGTGGTTGTCGGATGGCTGGGCCACCGTGCAGGCCCAGGGCTGGCAGCAGCCGCCATATTGGCTGGCACCCGGCGATGCCCGGGCCCCGGCCGCCCACTGGCAGGTGTTCGGTTTGCACGGTGTGCAGGCGCTGGACCGGCACGCCCCCGTCAGCCAGCTGAGCTTTTATGAGGCCGCGGCCTATGCCGAGTGGGCCGGGGCCCGGCTGCCCACTGAATTCGAATGGGAGGCGGCCAGCGCATCGGCCGCCTGCCACGATCTGCACGGCCAGGTCTGGCAGTGGACCCGCTCGGCCTACCATCCCTACCCCGGCTTCAAGCCCCTGGGTGGTGCGGTGGGCGAGTACAACGGCAAATTCATGGTGGGACAACTGGTGCTGCGCGGCAGCAGCCTGGCCACCCCGGCAGGCCATGCCCGCCACACCTATCGCAACTTCTTTCCGCCTGCGGCACGCTGGCAATTCAGTGGCCTCAGGCTGGCGCGCGACCTGCCAGGCGCCTCGGGGGGGCCGGCAGCATGAGGGCGCTCACGCCTGCCGTGCCGGCCCCCGTGCCTTCATCCGAGGCCGCAGCCTTCGCCGCCGACCTGCATGCGGCGCTGCAGGGCACGCCCCGGCAGATCTCGCCCAAGTACTTTTACGACGCCGCCGGTTCGGCGCTGTTCGACGCCATCTGCGAGCTGCCCGAGTACTACCCCACCCGAACGGAACATCAGATCCTGCAGGCCTGCGGGCGCGCCATGGCCGCGCACATCGGCACATCGGTCGAACTGATCGAGTTTGGGGCCGGCTCCTGCGTCAAGGTGCAGGCCTTGCTGGACCACCTGGGCCCAGACCTGCGCTATTGCCCCATCGACATCTCGGGGGAGCACCTGGCCGTGTCCACGGCCAGGCTGGCCCGCCGCTACCCAGGCATCGAGATCTGCCCGGTGGTGGCCGACTACACCGCCGCGCTGAGCCTGCCCGACGCAGGCTCGCGCCGGCGCGTGGGCTTTTTCCCGGGCTCGACACTGGGCAACTTCACACCTGACGAAGCCCTGCAGTTCTTGCGCCACGCGGCCCGGTTGCTGCGGGGCGGGGCCTTGTTGATCGGGGTCGACCTGATCAAGCACCCCGATCGCCTGCATGCGGCCTACAACGACCGCCAGGGCATCACGGCCGCCTTCAACAAGAACCTGCTGCAACGGGCCAACCAGGAGCTGGGCAGCAATTTCGAGCCGGACCAATTCGATCACAGCGCCTTCTACAACGCCCCCCTGCAACGCATCGAGATGCACCTGGTGAGCCGCCGCCCACAAACCATCGAGCTGCAGCAGCAGCGCTACACCTTTGAGCAAGGCCAGACCCTGCACACCGAGAATTCGTACAAATTCACCATCGACGGCCTGCGCCATCTGGCAGCCCAAGCGGGCTGGCAGGCGGGCACGGTCTGGACCGACCCTGAAGAGCTCTTCAGCCTGCATTGGCTGATCGCGCCCTGAAAGAGGGGCCCTGGCCAGGTGGGCAGGCGCGCCGACAGCGCCCGCCTGCGTGAGGCGTCAAAGCGGGGCGGCCTGGCTGACGGGCCACTCCTGCCGCAGCGCCCTCCAGCCGGGGTCCGCATCCCAACGCGCCTGCCAGGCCAGCAACTCAGCCGCCGGCATGGGCCGGGCGATGCCGAAGCCCTGGGCCATGCGGCAGCCCAGTTGGCGCAGGGCCTGGCCGTGGGCCACCGATTCGACGCCTTCGGCGATCACCTCGCGGCCGAAGGCTTCGGCCAGGCTGACCACGCCGCGCACGATGCTCAAGTCGTCGGGGTCGTCCAGCATGTCGCTGACAAAGCTGCGGTCGATCTTCAGCACCTCCACCGGCAGGTGCTTGAGGTAGGTGAGCGAGGAATAGCCGGTGCCGAAGTCGTCCAGCGCAAAGCGCACGCCCAGCGCACGGCAGTCGCGGATGGCCTGCGAGGCCTGCTCGATGTCCTCCAGCGCGCTGGTCTCCAGGATCTCCAGCTCGACGTAGGTCGGGTCCACCTTCAGGTGCAGGTGCATCAGCCGCGCCAGCCGGTGCTTGAAATTGGCCTGCTGCAGCTGGCGTGCCCCGATGTTCACGCTCACGCTGATCTGCAGGCCGGCCGCATGCCATTCGCTGAGCTGGTGCAGCGCCTGGGCGATCACCCACTCCCCCAGGTCGATGGCCGTGACGTCATTCTCGATCGCAGGCAGAAACGCGCCCGGCAACTGCAGCCCGGCCTGGGGGGATTGCCAGCGGATCAAGGCCTCCACCCCCACCAGGCGGCCCAGTTGCAAGTCCACCTTGGGCTGGTAATACAGCACGAATTCGCCCTTGTGCAGGGCGGCGCGGATCTGCGCCAGTTGCTCGCGGTGCGTCTTGACGGCCGAGTCCTGGATCACATCGAACAGGTGGTAGCGGTTCTTGCCGCCTTGCTTGGCGATGTACATGGCCTGATCGGCATGGCGCATCAACTGGTCGGCGCTCACGTTGTCCTGCGGGTACAGGGTCAGGCCGATGCTGACCGACACCTGCAGGCTCAGGCCCTTGATCTTCACGGGGGTGGAGGCCGCCTCCAGCAGGCGCAGCAGCACTGTCTCATGGGCCGAGACGGATTCCAGATCCACCAGGATCGCCACAAACTCATCGCCGCCGATGCGCGACAAGGTATCGCCCTCGCGCAGGGTGGCCATCAGGCGCGCCGCCAGGGCCACCAGCAGCTCGTCGCCCACCGCATGACCGTGGGTGTCGTTCACGGTCTTGAAGCCATCCAGGTCCAGGTAGGCCACGGCCAGCGACTGGCCGCGGCGCTGGGTCTGGGCCATGGCCTGCTGCAGCCGGTCGGCCAGCAGGGTGCGGTTGGGCAGGTCGGTGAGGGCGTCGTAATGGGCGATGTGCTCCAGCTGCTTTTGCTGCTCCTTCATCGGCGTGATGTCGGTGAACAGCGCCACATAGTTCTGCGTCACGCCCTCGGCGTTCTTGACGGCGCTGATGGTCAGCAGCTCGGCAAACACCTCGCCGTTCTTGCGCCGGTTCCAGATCTCGCCGGACCAGTAGCCGCTATCGGTCAGACTCCGCCACATGGCCTGGTAGTAGGCCCGGCTCTGGCGCCCCGATTGCAGCATGCGCGGGTTCTTGCCCAGCACCTCGGCGCGCTCATAGCCCGTGATGCGCGAGAAGGCCGCATTGACGTCGATGATGGTGCCTTGGGCATCGGTGATCGAGATCGCCTCACGCGCAAAGGTGAACACATTGGCGGCCAGCCGCAGGCTCTCCTCGGCCTTGCGCCGCTCTTCGATCTCGCCGGCCAGCTGCGCATTCGCCTGCTCCAGCTCTTGCGTGCGCAGGGCCACCTGGCGGCGCAGCCGCACGGGCTGCATCAGCAGGGTGTGGGTCAGAAGGGCCAGCAAGGCGGCCATCGAGACGCAGGCCAGCAGGCTCCAGGCGCTGTCTGCCGGGTTGCCCCAGCCCTGCACCGGCTGCACCGACAGCGTCCAGCTGCCATTGGGCACCTCCAGCGTGGTGTCCACCGGGGCCTCCAGCGCCGGCCCGGGCAGGCCGGCAATGATCTGGCGCTGCCGGGTGTCGGGGTGGATGCGCCACAGCTGGTAGCGGTAACCCTGCTCGCCCAGGCGGTTCAACTGGCTGCTCTGCAGCAGATCAGGGATCAGCACCAGCGCCGTGGTGAAGCCCCAGAAACTCGGGGCACCGGCCTTGCCCGGCAGGTACACCGGCAAGCGCCCCACCACGGCCAGGCCGCCTTGCACCAGCTCAAATGGGCCGGCCAGCGTCAGCTTGTGCGTGGCCAAGGCCAGGCGCGCCTCCTTGTTGCGGGCGTTGTCCTCCAGCAGGTTGTGGCCCATGGCCTTCTCGTTGCCCGCCAGCGGCGAGATGGCAGCCACCACGCCCCCCGGGGCCAGTTGCAGGTTGCTGATGCCGCCGAAGGTCAGGATCAGTTGCCGGCACAGGGCGTCGAAATCATCCACCCGGCCGTTGCCCTGGGCCACCACCGCCGCCAGGGCATAGGTGGCCGACAGCGAACGCCCCAGGCGCTCTTCGATGGCATGGGCCGAGGCGTGGGCCAGGTTCTTGGCCACAGATTTGGACTCGAGCAGGTGGTTCTTCTCGACCTGGCCGCGCAGCAGGCCCCCCACCACCAGCGTGGCGCAGAACACCAGGGCTGTGAGCAGCCAGACATGCAGGTTCCCGTTGCGTTTCACCTTGGGGTTCGCCTTGCGCTTGTTGCGTTGCGGGGGTCGATCACCCGGAGTGGGCGGCCGGATTCGGGCGTTCTCAGACCAGGCTGTCTTGCGGCGGCACCGCGCCGGGGCAGCCCGGGCGCCAAGCCGCGCGCCGCCGATTGTAGGAGGCCAAGCCACGCCACAGGCCCCCCATGACGCATTCCTTGACGCCCCTCAAAGTCGGGGCTTGTTGCAGGGGCCGATCGCCATCAAGCCTTCAGGGCGGCACGCGGATCGCGCAGCCCGCTGGCCCCGGCCGCCAACAGGCTCAGCATGGCGGCGGCGGCACAGATCAGCGTGGTCGGGTGCTGCTGCGGCAACAGGCCGAAGGCCAAGGCCACCAGCACGGCCCCAGCCGACTGCCCCAAAAGGCGCCCCATCGATTGCAGGCCGGCCGCCCCGCCGCTGCGCTCGCGCGGGGCACTGCTCACGATCACCCGGTTGTTGGGCGACTGGAACAGGCCAAAGCCCAGCCCGCACAGGCCCATGCGCCAGGCGATGTCCAGCGCCGAGGCCGCCTCGCTCAACAGCGCCAGCGAGCCCAGGCCGGCCGCAAACAGCACCAGCCCCACACTGCTGATCTTCTCGGGGCGCAAACGGTCCGACAGCCTGCCGGCCACCGGCGCCACCAGGGCGGTCATCAAGGGCCAGGGGGTCATCAGCAGGCCGGTCTGCACGGGCGAGCGGCCCAGCGTCTGCTCAAAGTAGAAGGGCAGGGCCACCATGGCCATGGCCTGGGCCGAAAACGAGCAGATCGAGGTCACCAGTGACAGGGCAAACACCGGCATGCGCAGCAGATCGACCGGCAGCATGGGCACAGCCAGCCGGCGCTCGCGCGCCACAAACACCACGCCCACGGCCAGCCCGGCCGCCAGCATGGCGGCGCCCTGGGTTGCACCATCGGGCCGGCTGAAGGCATCCAGCCCCGAGATCACCAGCCCGAAGGTCAGCGCGTTCAACACCGCACTCAACACATCAAACCGGTGCCCCGACGCCGGCGTGAGCGGCAAGGTGCGCGCCGCCACCGCCAAGGCCAACAAGCCCAGCGGCAGGTTCACCAAAAACAGCCACTGCCAGTGCGCCAGCGCCAGGATGGCCGAGGCAATGCCCGGCCCCGCCACCGACGAGGCCGCCACCACCAGCGAGGTGTAGCCCACCCCCACGCCCAGCTGATCGCGCGGAAAGATGAAGCGCACCAGGGCGATGTTCACGCTCATGATGCCCGCCGCCCCCAGCCCCTGCAGCACGCGGGCCGCGGTCAGAACATCCAGACTCTGCGCCTGGGCACAGGCCAGCGAGGCCAGGGTGAACACCGCCAGCCCGGCCATGTACACCCGCTTGTAGCCCAGGATGTCACCCAGCATGGCCAGGGGCAGCAGCGACACCGTGATGGCCAGCTGGTAGGCGTTCACCACCCAGATCGACTGCGCCGCCGACACCTGCAGATCGGCACCGATGGCGGGCAGTGCCACGTTGACGATGGCCCCATCCAGCACCGAGATGCACATGGCCAGCGCAATGGCCGCAAAAGCCAGCATTCGTTGGGGTTGGGGCAAACCGTCAGTCATCGTGTGGAGTTCAAAAAGGGCTTCAACCGGGCCGCCGCTGGGCGGGCGCCGGATGCGAATCAGGAGGAGGGACTGCAGGCAGCCAAGGCAGCCCGGCCCAAAGCTTACGCCGGCACAGCAGGGCTCACCCGTCTTGAATGGGTAAGCCTGCGTTACCACGCTGGCAGGCCAGAGCCCGCCGACAAGGGCGCACGCCACGGCAGATGGGTCGCGCTCTGAAACAACCCGTCACAGCCTGGTCACCGAGCACACCCACACTGCCGGTTTATTTGCCGGAGTCGCCTGCCATGAATACAGCCACCGCCACGGCCCACCCAGCCGAGCCGCCCCACGCGGGGCCTTCCAGGCCCCACCTGAACAGCAAACCAGGCCCCGTCACCCTGATCGTGTTTGTCGGCCTGATGGCCGCGGGCCTGTTCTTCACCGCCTACAGCCTGTTTGCCGACGTGAGCGAGGCCGGCGCCATGGCCCCCACCCTGCTGCCCTACCTGCTGCTGGGCGTGGCCTTGCTGATCGCGCTGGGCTTCGAGTTCGTGAACGGCTTTCACGACACCGCCAATGCGGTGGCCACCGTCATCTACACCCATTCGCTGCCGCCCAACTTTGCGGTGGTCTGGTCGGGCCTGTTCAACTTTCTGGGCGTGCTGACCTCGAGCGGCGCGGTGGCCTTCGGCATCATCTCGCTGCTGCCGGTCGAGCTGATCCTGCAGGTGGGCTCCAGCGCCGGCTTTGCCATGGTCTTTGCGCTGCTGATCGCCGCCATCCTGTGGAACCTGGGCACCTGGTGGCTGGGCCTGCCGGCCTCGTCCTCGCACACCCTGATCGGCTCGATCATCGGCGTGGGCGTGGCCAATGCCCTGATGCATGGCCGCGACGGCACCAGCGGCGTGGACTGGGCCCAGGCCACCAAGGTGGGCTACTCGCTGCTGCTGTCGCCCCTGGTGGGCTTTGGCTGCGCCGCCCTGCTGCTGCTGGCCCTGCGCGCCTTCGTCAAGAACCGCGCCCTGTACGAAGAACCCAAGGGCCACAAACCGCCCCCGTTCTGGATCCGTGCCCTGCTGGTGCTGACCTGCACCGGCGTGTCGTTTGCCCACGGTTCCAACGACGGTCAAAAAGGCATGGGCCTGATCATGCTGATCCTGGTCGGCACCGTGCCCATGGCCTACGCCCTGAACCGCGCCATGCCCGTCGACAACGTGACCCAGTTCGTGGCCGTGGCCCACGTCACACAAGAGTCGCTGCTCAAGGGCCAGCCGGCCATGCCGGTCGACAAGGCCCGCGAAGCCCTGGCCACCTATGTGCGCACCAAGGCCCTCGCCACCGACACCCTGCCCGCCATCGGCGCGCTGACGGCCTCGGTGGGCGACCAGGTCAAGTCGCACGGCTCGCTGGCCAAGGTGCCGATGGAGCAGGTCTCCAATGTGCGCAACGACATGTACCTGCTGTCCGAGGCGCTGCGCTTTGTCGAAAAAGACCCCGGCGCCCGTTTTGACGACGACACCCGGGCCAGCGTGGGCGTGTTCAAGAAAGAGATCGACCAGGCCACCAAGTTCATCCCGCTGTGGGTGAAGGTGGCCGTGGCCATCGCACTGGGCCTGGGCACCATGGTGGGCTGGAAGCGCATCGTGGTCACCGTGGGCGAGAAGATCGGCAAGACCCACCTCACCTACGCCCAGGGCGCCTCGGCCGAGGTGGTGGCCATGCTCACCATCGGCGCGGCCGACATGTACGGCCTGCCCGTCTCCACCACCCACGTGCTCTCTTCCGGCGTGGCCGGCACCATGGCCGCCAGCCGCTCGGGCCTGCAGATGGCCACCCTGCGCAACCTGGCCATGGCCTGGGTGCTGACCCTGCCGGCCGCCATGCTGCTGTCGGGCTCGCTGTACTGGGTGTTCACGCACGTGTTCTGAGCCAGGCTGACAAGCGAAACACGGCCAGGCCCGATCCCCGGTCCTGGAACCCGGCCCCTGTGATCCCAGCGGGGGCATCGGTGTGCACGGCCTTTGTGTGCACGACCGCTTGACGTGGCCTCTGTGGCGCCCCGCCAACCCCACGGCACAATCAGGCCTCCACGCCTCTCAGCCGCCACACCCCATGCACGCATCGTTCTGGCACCAGAAATGGGCCCAAAAAGAGATCGGTTTCCATCAGAGCGAGGTGCACCCGCTGCTGGCCGCGCACTGGCCCCGCCTGCGGCGTGAGTTCGGGCTGGCAGAAGGCAGCCGGGTGCTGGTGCCCTTGTGCGGCAAGACGCTGGACATCCATTGGCTGTTGGCCCAGGGCCACCGGGTGGTGGGGGCCGAGCTGAGCGAGCAGGCGGTGATCGAGCTGTTTGCAGAACTCGGCCTGACCCCTGCCATCCGCCCCCAAGGGGCGTTGCGGCTGTACAGCGCGGCAGGGCTGGATGTCTTCGTGGGTGATTTCTTTGCCCTCACGCCCGAGGCCATGGGCACGGTAGGCCCGGTGGACGCGGTGTACGACCGCGCCGCCCTGGTGGCCCTGCCCGAGGCCATGCGGCGCGACTATGCGGCGCAGCTGCTGGCCCTGTCGGCCCAGGCGCCCCAACTGCTGATCTGCTTCGAGTACGAGCAAAGCCTGCTGGCCGGCCCGCCCTTTGCCGTGCACGAGGCCGAACTGCGCCAGCTCTATGGCGCCACCCTGAACCTGGAGCTGCTGCAACGCACCGAGGTGCCCGGCGGCCTCAAGGGCCGGGTGCCGGCGGCCGATGTGGCGTGGCGGATGAACCGGCGCTGAACCGGATTTGCACAGGCGCTTGAAAGGTCGAGGCTGGCTGCCCCTAGAGCTGCATGGGTACGAGGATTTTCTGTGACGCCAGGGCACGCCCGGCTGGCACCACACGTTCAAACAACTGCTCCAGGTAATGGGCGGGGGCTCGGTTGAAAAAGGGTTGTGGCATGCCAAACAAAACGCTGCCCCCCGTCAAACGTTCACCCGACAAGGCGGCGACGCGCGCCAGGTCCACCAGGGTTTTGAGCAATGCCACCGTGTCGGCCCCATACAAGGCCTCAAGCCTTGAAAAATCAGTGACGAACCTGACCAGGCGTTCTTCCTGGGCTGTCACCACACAGACCCCGACGTTGATACGCTCACCGGCCACGCTATCGGGCTCCAACTGGATCACAAAAGCGTGGCCAACCGGCTCCTGGATCGCTGACGACACAGGTCTCATCGCCGAAATGAAATCAGGGTCAAGTGCACTCATACCAGCATCCTCACACGATCCCGCACAAGATCAACGACCAACAACGATCGCTGCTGCAGCCACTTCAACCACACCGGTCCCCAATGGGGGCCCAACCAGGGCGCCACGGCTGCGAGGTCGGCCTCGTAGTGTCTGAAGAAAACGGCAAACTGCTCGGCAGCAGCCATCAGACCCGCCTTGGCAGGTAAAGCCAGAGTTTCCGCAGGGGCGCAGATCAGGTCAAGGAGTTTGTTGAGGTACCAAGTTTGCGGTCTTTCGAACTCGTCCGGCTCCCAATGGCCGCCCCCAAAACACTCGCTGTGATCTATCGGCACCAAGCGCCCTCCGCCAGCCACCAACAGATTGTTGGCGTGGCGATCGATATTGCCCACCCAGGCATCAAAGGCAGCACAAGCGGCAAAGCCATCCCAGGCAAGCACGTATTGGCGGATCAGCGCCAGCACGGGCCCCACGGTATCAAGAACGCCGACCTCGGCCAGACCGTAGCCCGTCAGGACCGGCAGGCTCGCCCAGCAAACGACCTCCCGGTCCTGCGTCGGGAAACGAAACGTCGGAAACAAGTTCTCCAGCAACCTGGCATCCACCCCGATCAACCCACCGTCCGGCGCGCCAAAGCCAGCCCTGCGGGCCATGGCACTGCCCACGGCTTCGTTGAACAAGCATTTGCCAAACCCGATGGGAAACGCTTTGATATAGGCCGTCTGCAAACGCCCATCCACGCTGAGGTGGGCAAGATGCGTGCAAGCCTGTTGCCCATGGTGGAGAACCCTCGCAGGGCTGACATAGGCGCTGTTTTTCAGCCAAAGCGTTTTCAAGAGGGCTCCCTGCGCCATCGGAAGTGACGCCCCGGGGCCAATGTACCGAAGCACTCAACCAGCACGGCCCCTATCCGATGACCTCGGAAGTTCGACGCTTCTACGGCTGATCCTGCGCGCTCAACTCGGGCCGCAATGCCCTCACAAACCCACCGACGCCCGCTGCCCCATGGCGGCGCGCCAGCGCAGCACATGCGGGTGTCGCTCATCGGGCTTTTGCTTGATGACGCGGGCAAAGTCCACCGCCACCACGGCGGTGATGTCGGCCAGGCTGAAGCGCTCGGTGGCGATGAACTCGCGGCCGTCCAGGTGCTGGTTCAGGTCGACCAGAAACTGCTGCAGCCGGGCGATGCCGCGCTCGGCCAGGGCGGGGATCTGTGGGTAGTTGACCGGGCCGGGCAGGGCCCGGTTGGCCATGGCGGGTGAGCTGTTGCGCAGCGCCTCGGCAATGGCCAGCAGGCCCTCGAACTCGGCACGCCAGTGCCAGTGCGCCACCTCGGCCTTTTCAAGCGCGGTGATGCCCTGCAGGGGCGGCTCGGGGTAGCGGGCCTCCAGGTAGGCGGCGATGGCGGCGTTGTCGGTCAGCACCGGGCCTTCCTCGGTCACCAGGGCCGGCACGGTGCATTGCGGGTTGATGCGCCGGAAGGGCTCGCTGAAGTGCTCGCCCTGGCGCAGGTCGATGGGCACCGTGTCGTGGACCACGCCTTTTTCGGCCAGCAGGATGCGGGCACGGCGCGGGCTGGGGGCGGTGGCGCAGTCGTACAGGGTGACGGTCATGGGGCGGCCTCAGGTCGGGGGGTTGAGCTTGTCTTCGGTGCGGGTGTCGAAGTCGCTGGCGTCGTGGCGCTCGCGCAGTTGCGCCTCGGGCTGGCCCACCGTGCGGTTGACGATGCGGCCGCGCTTCACGGCCGGGCGCTGGGCGATCAGGTCGGCCCAGCGAACCACGTGGGTGTACTCGTGCACCTGCAAAAACTCGCCGGCGCCATAGGTCTGGCCCTTGACCAGGGCGCCGTACCAGGGCCAGATGGCCATGTCGGCGATGGTGTAGTCGTCGCCGATCAGGTAGGTGTGCGTGGCCAGGTGGCGGTTCAGCACGTCGAGCTGGCGCTTCACCTCCATGGCGTAGCGGTCGATCGCGTACTCGATCTTGATCGGTGCATAGGCATAGAAATGGCCGAAGCCGCCGCCCAGAAACGGCGCGCTGCCCATCTGCCAGAACAGCCACGACAGGCATTCGGCGCGCCGCGCCGGCTCGCTGACCGGAGGCAGGAAGGCGCCGAACTTCTCGGCCAGGTGCATCAGGATGGCGCCCGATTCAAACACCCGGATCGGCTCAGGCCCGCTGTGGTCCATCAGCGCCGGGATCTTGCTGTTGGGGTTCACCTCGACAAAACCGCTGCCGAACTGCGCGCCCTCCTGGATGGGGATCAGCCAGGCGTCGTACTCGGCCCCGGCATGGCCCAGGGCCAGCAGCTCTTCGAGCAGCACCGTCACCTTCTGGCCGTTGGGCGTGCCCTGCGAGTACAGCTGCAGCGGGTGGCGCCCCACCGGCAGGGCCTTTTCGTGGGTGGGCCCGGCAATGGGGCGGTTGATGTTGGCAAAGCGCCCGCCGTTGGCGGTGTTCCAGGTCCAGATGGCCGGGGGGGTGTAAGCGGAAGAGTCCGTCATGCCTGTCGCTCCAGAGAAAGTGGCACGCACCGCCCGCGGGTGCGCCAGAATGGGTTGGCGGCAGTTTACGGCGATGCCAGATTTGTTGCAGATCACGGAATCGCCTGGGCGACCGTGCCAGGGTTTCCGTTTTGGCACGAAGATCGCTAAGCCCCGACGGAACCCATGGACACCCAACTCACCGACCCGACCATCAAGTCACCGGCAGGCAACAATTTGCTGCCACAAAATCACCCAGGCATCGAACGCCCCCTGCCGCAGAACTTGGCCTTCACTCTCCACACGCTCCCGCCTCGATGACCCAGCCCACACCACGCGCCAGCGGCGTCCTGCTGCACCTGACCTCGCTGCCCGGCCCGCACGGCAGCGGCGACCTGGGCCCCGATGCCCGCCATTTCATCGACTGGCTGCAGGCGGCCGGGCAGGGCTGGTGGCAGTTCCTGCCGCTCAATGGCGTGGGCCTGGGGCACTCGCCCTACATGAGCCCCTCGGCCTTTGCCGGCAATGTGCTGCTGATCGACCTGGCCGAGCTGCAGCAGCGCGGCTGGCTGCCACCCGAGGCCCTGGCCCAGCCCCCGGCGGGCGATGGCCGCTGGGTGGACTACGAGGCCGTGGCCCCCTGGCGCATGGACGCCCTGGCGCAGGCCCACGCCGGTTTTCTGGCGCAGGGCACGGCGGCTGAACACGCCGCGCTGGCCGGCTTCTGCACCCAGCACGCCCCCTGGCTGGGCAACTACACCCTGTTCATGGCGCTGTCCGAGCGCCAGCCCGGGCGCGACTGGATGGACTGGCCCACCCCGCTGGCCCGGCGCGAAGGCGCCGCCCTGGCCCAGGCGCGGGCCGAACTGGCCCCGCGCATCGCCTTCTGGGCCTTTTGCCAGTGGACCTTCTTTCGCCAGTGGCAGGCCCTGCGCGACTACGCCCACCAGCGGGGCGTGAAGCTGCTGGGCGATGTGCCCATCTTCATTGCCCAGCACAGCGCCGAGGTCTGGGCCCGGCCCGACCTGTTCGAGCTGCGCCCCGATGGCCGCCCCGACGTGGTGGCCGGCGTGCCGCCCGATGGCTTCAGTGCCGAAGGCCAGCGCTGGGGCAACCCGCTGTACCGCTGGGGCGCCCACGCCGCCGAGGGCTACGCCTGGTGGACGGCCCGCATGCGCCTGACCCTGAGCCTGGTCGACCAGGTGCGCATCGACCATTTCCGCGGCTTCGAGAGTTACTGGGAGATCCCCGCCAGCGAGCCCACCGCCATCCACGGGCGCTGGGTGCCCGGGCCTGGTGCCGCCCTGTTCGAGGCCATGGGCAGTGCCCTGGGCCCGCTGCCGGTGGTGGCCGAAGACCTGGGCGTGATCACCCCCGAGGTGACGGCCCTGCGCCGCCAACTGGGCCTGCCCGGCATGCGGGTGCTGCAGTTTGCCTGGGGCGAAGACCAGCAAGAGGCGCACCACCAGCCGCACCGCTTCGAGCCCGACACCGTGGCCTACCCCGGCACCCACGACAACGACACCTCGCTGGGCTGGTGGGCCAGCGCACCCGAGCCCATTCGCCAGCATGTGCGCGACTACCTGGCCTGCGACGGCAGCGATGTGGGCTGGAGCTTCATCCGCGCGGCCTGGGCCAGCGTGGCCGGCCTCGCCATCTGCCCGCTGCAGGATGTGCTGCGCCTGGACGGCAGCCACCGCATGAACCAGCCCGGCACGCCGCAGGGCAACTGGGCCTGGCGCTTTCGTTGGAGCGATGTGCAGCCCGAACACGCCGCCCTGCTGCACCGACTGACCCAGCTCTACGAGCGCCTGGCGCCCGCCTGAGCCCAGCCGCTTCCAGCCTTTTTTCTGCCCCCCAACGAGACAAGCCGACATGCTGAACCAAGAAGAACTGGCGCAACTGATGGAGGCGCGCCACCCCGACGCCTTCAGCGTGCTGGGCCTGCACCAGCGCGGGCCCGACTGGTGGCTGCACGCCCTGCTGCCGGGGGCCAGCGCGGTCACCCTGCTGGCCCAGCCCGGGGGCCAGGCCCAGGCCCTCGCTCCGCTGCAATGCCTGGGCGACAGCGGGGTTTGGGCCGTCGACCTGGGCCCCGACACCCCGCCCACCGATTACCGGCTGCAGGTGCGCTGGCGCGGCCCGGCCGGCGAACCCGCGGTTGAACAGGTGCTGGACGACCCCTACCGCTTCGGCCTGCTGCTGGGCGAGCTGGACCTGTGGCTGCTGGCCGAGGGCCGGCACCTGCGCCCCTGGGAATGCCTGGGCGCCCACCCGATCACGCTCGACGGCGTGGCCGGCACCCGCTTTGCCGTGTGGGCGCCGAACGCGCGCCATGTCTCGGTGGTGGGCGACTTCAACCACTGGGATGGCCGCCGCCACCCCATGCGCCTGCGCCGCGAGGCCGGCCTGTGGGAGATCTTCCTGCCCGGCGTGGCCGCTGGCGCGCTGTACAAGTTCGAGGTGCTGGGCGCCGATGGCAGCCGCCTGCAAAAGGCCGACCCCTTTGCCCTGCGCGCCGAGCTGCGCCCCGCCACGGCCAGCGTGGTGCAGGGCCTGCCAGCGCACCGGCCCATGGCCCCCGAGCGTGCCCGGGCCAACCAGTTCGACCAGCCCATCAGCATCTACGAAGTGCACCTGGGCTCGTGGCGCAAGAAGGACGGCTGGCGCTGGCTCAGCTACCGCGAACTGGCCGACACCCTGGTGCCCTATGCCCGCGACCTGGGCTTCACCCACCTGGAGCTGCTGCCCGTCAGCGAGCACCCCTTCGACGGCTCCTGGGGTTACCAGCCCATCGGCCTGTTTGCCCCCACCTCGCGCTTTGGCAGCCCCGAAGACTTCCAGTACTTCGTTGACGCGGCCCACGCCGCCGGCCTGGGCGTGATCCTCGACTGGGTGCCGGCGCACTTTCCGTCGGACGCGCATGGCCTGGCCCGCTTTGACGGCACCCACCTGTACGAGTACGCCGACCCGCGCGAAGGCTTTCACCAGGACTGGAACACCCTGATCTACAACTTCGGCCGCCTGGAGGTGCGCAACTTCCTGGTGGGCAATGCGCTGTACTGGCTGGAGCGCTTCGGCATCGACGGGCTGCGGGTGGATGCCGTGGCCTCGATGCTGTACCGCGACTACAGCCGCCAGCCGGGTCAGTGGATCCCCAACCGCCATGGCGGGCGCGAGAACCTCGAAGCCATCGAATTTTTGCGCTGGATGAACCACACCGTGGGCGTGCAGCGCCCCGGCGCCATCACCCTGGCCGAAGAGTCCACCGCCTTCCCCGGCGTGAGCCGGCCGCCCAGCGCCGACCTGCAAGGCGGCGGCCTGGGCTTTCACTACAAGTGGAACATGGGCTGGATGCACGACACCCTGCACTACCTGCAGCACAACCCGGTGCACCGCCGCCACCACCAGGGCCAGATCACCTTCAGCATGGTCTACGCCTTTGACGAGAACTTCGTGCTGCCGCTGTCGCACGACGAGGTGGTGCACGGCAAGGGCTCGCTGCTGGCCAAGATGCCGGGCGACCGCTGGCAGCAGCTGGCCAACCTGCGCGCCTGCTATGGCTACATGTGGACCCACCCGGGCAAGAAGCTGCTGTTCATGGGCTGCGAATTCGCCCAGGGGCATGAGTGGCAGCACGAGCAAAGCCTGGACTGGAGCCTGCTGGAGCAGCCCGGCCACGCCGGCATGCAACGCCTGGTGCGCGACCTCAACCTGAGCTACCGCGCCCACCCCGAGCTGCACGAGCTGGACCACGACCCGGCCGGCTTCGAATGGCTCTCGCACGAAGATGCCAGCCAGTCGGTGATCGCCTTCGTGCGCCGCTCGCGCAGCGGCGCCCCGCTGGTGGTGGTGTGCAACTTCACGCCGGTGCCGCGCCTGGCTTACCGCATGGGCATGCCTCAGGCAGGCGCCTGGCGCGTGCTGATCAACACCGACCAGGGCCTGTACGGCGGCAGCGACCACCCGGTGGACCCGGGCCCGGTCGAGGCCCTGCCCATGCACCACCGGGCCCAGTCCATCACCCTGAACCTGCCCCCGCTGGCCTGCATCGTGCTAGCGCCGAGCGCATGAACCTCGCCCAACCCTCACCCGTCGCTCCCCACGCCGCCCCGGCCGAGCTGGGCGCCAGCCTGGTGCCCGGTGGGGTGCACTTTGCCCTGGCCGCACCCGAGGCCACGGCCGTCGAGCTGTGCCTGTACGACCCCGAGGGCCGGCACGAGACGGCCCGCCTGGCCCTGAGCCCCGACACCCGCGACGCCACCGGCGGCGTATGGCATGCCCTGCTGCCCTGCAGCGACGATGAAGCCATCGGCCTGGTCTATGGCTGGCGCGTGCACGGCCCCTGGGCGCCGGAGCAGGGGTTGCGCTTCAACCCGGCCAAGCTGCTGCTCGACCCCTGGGCGCGCGAGGTGCTGGGCCGCTACGACGGCAGCGCGCTGCACCAGGGCGACGAGCGCGTGGACGGCCTACCCACCGGTAGGCCTTGCCCGCTGGACAACGGCGCCAGCGCTCTCAAGGCCCGCGTGGTGGCCGACCTGCCCCCGCTGCAACAGCCCCGGCCCCGGATCGACCCGGCCCGGCGCGTGATCTACGAGCTGCACGTGAAGGGTTTCAGCGCCCTCAACCCAGCCCTGCCGCCGGCCCTGCGCGGCAGCTATGCCGGCCTGGCCCACCCGGCCAGCATCGCCCACCTGCAGGCCCTGGGCATCACCACCGTGAGCCTGATGCCGGTGGCCTTCCGGGCCGACGAGGCGCGCCTGCAGGCCCTGGGCCTGAGCAACCACTGGGGCTACAGCACGGTGGGCTGGAGCGCACCCGAAACCCGCTACTGGAGCGGCAGCCCCGGCAGCAGCCCGCGCACCGAGTTCCGTGCCATGGTCGAAGCCCTGCACGCCGCCGGCCTCGAGGTGGTGCTGGACGTGGTCTACAACCACAGCGCCGAGACCGACGAGCTGGGCCCCACCCTCTCGCTGCGCGGCATCGCCAACCGGCACTACTACCAGCTGGAGCCCGACAACCCGGCCCGCTACGCCAACTGGACCGGCTGCGGCAACTGCCTGGACCTGAACCAGCCCCTGGCCCTGCGCCTGGTGATGGACAGCCTGCGCCGCTGGGTGGGCGAGTTCGGGGTGGACGGCTTCCGCTTCGACCTGGCCCCGGTGCTGGCGCGCGAACCCATCCGCCAACAAGGCCGCTTCAACCCGCAGGCCCCCCTGCTGGCCGCCATTGCCCAAGACCCGCTGCTGCGCCCCCGCCTGATGATTGCCGAGCCCTGGGACATCGGCCCCGGTGGCTACCAGCTGGGCGCCTTCCCCAGCGGCTGGCTGGAGTGGAACGACCGCTTCCGCGACGAGATGCGCGCCCAGTGGCTGCTGCACACCGGCACGCGCGGCGCGCTGGCACACCGGCTGGCCGGCTCCAGTGCCGAGTTGGGCCGGCGCCCGGCGCACAGCAGCGTCAACTTCGTCACCGCGCACGACGGCTTCACGCTGCGTGACCTGGTCAGCTACCAGCACAAGCACAACCTGGCCAATGGCGAAGACAACCGCGACGGCCACAGCCACAACCTGAGCCTGAACAACGGCATCGAAGGCGACACCGACCAGCCCGAGGTGCTGCGCCGCCGTGCCCTGCAGCGCCGCAGCCTGCCGGCCGCGCTGTGCGGCGCGCTGGGCACGCCCATGCTGCTGGCCGGTGACGAGCTGGGCCACAGCCAGCAGGGCAACAACAACGCCTACTGCCAGGACAACCCCATCTCCTGGATTGACTGGCAGCAGGCCGACACCGGCCTGTGCGGCTTTGTGCGGCAGCTGCTGGCCTTGCGCCATGAACTGGGGCTGCTGCAAGCCGCTGGCTGGTGGCGCCACGATGCGCAGGGGCCCGGCCCCCAGGCCCTGTGGTTCAGCCCGGCAGGCCAGCCCCTGGGCGATGCCGACTGGGCCCAGACCGGCAGCGCGGGCCTGATGCTCCTGCTGCTGCCGCCACGCGACCGTGCGCCGCGCACCACAGCGGTCTTGATGCTGCTCAACCCCGGGCCGCTGGCCCTGGATTTCTGCCTGCCCGGCGCCGCGCCCTGGCGGCTCGCGCTCGATACTGAGACCGACCGCCTCAACGCCGCCGGCACCCCGGTGCCAAGCCCGTTCCCGCTGGCCGCGGGCAGCCTCGCGCTGCTGCTGGCCGACCCATCTTGATGCCCGCGTTTTCAGGAGACCCTGCCGCCATGCCATTGCTGATCACCCAAGCCACCCAACCCTACCCAGGCCAGCGCCCCGGCACCTCGGGCCTGCGCAAGAAGGTCAGCGTGTTCCAGCAGCCCCGCTACCTGGACAACTTCGTGCAGGCCCTGTTCGATGTGCTGCCCGATGCCAGCGGCCAGACCCTGGTCGTGGGGGGCGACGGGCGCTACTACAACCGGGTGGCGATCCAGACCATCCTGCGCATGGCGGCGGCCAAGGGCTATGCGCGCGTGCTGGTGGGGCAGGGCGGCATCCTGTCCACCCCGGCGGTCAGCGCCCTGATCCGCCACCACGGGGCCAGCGGCGGCATCGTGCTGTCAGCCAGCCACAACCCGGGCGGGCCCGAGGGCGACTTCGGCATCAAATACAACATCGGCAATGGCGGCCCGGCCCCCGAAAGCGTGACCGAAGCCATCTACCGCCGCAGCCTCGAAGTGAACACCCTGCACAGCCTGGACAGCCCCGACCTGCCGCTGGACACCCTGGGCCGCCACACCCTGCACCACACCGAGGTCGAGGTGATCGACCCGGTGGCCAACTACGCCGAGCTGATGCGCGGGCTGTTCGACTTCGAGGCCATCCGGGCGCTGTTCGCCTCGGGCTTCAGGCTGCGCTTTGACGCCATGAACGCCGTCGGCGGCCCCTACGCCAAGGCCTTGCTCGAAGGCGAGCTGGGCGCGCCTGCGGGCACGGTGGTCAATGCCGTGCCGCTGGAGGATTTTGGCGGCCTGCACCCCGACCCCAACCCCGTCAACGCCACCGACCTGGTGGCGCACATGGCCCGGCCTGATGCGCCCGACATGGGCGCCGCCTCGGACGGCGACGCCGACCGCAACATGATCCTGGGCCGGCACTTTGCGGTCTCGCCCTCGGACAGCCTGGCCGTGCTGGCCGCCCACGCCACCCGCGTGCCGGGCTATGCCCGCGGCCTGCAGGGCGTGGCGCGCTCCATGCCCACCTCAACCGCGGTCGACCGGGTGGCGCGCCGCCTGGGCATCCCATGCTTCGAGACCCCCACCGGCTGGAAGTTTTTCGGCAACCTGCTCGATGCCGGCCGGGCCACCCTGTGCGGCGAAGAAAGCTACGGCACCGGCTCGGACCACGTGCGCGAAAAAGACGGCGTGTGGGCCGTGCTGTTCTGGCTCAACCTGATCGCGGCCACCGGCCAGTCGGTGCCCGAGCTGGTGCAGGCGCTGTGGCGCACCGATGGCCGCTGCTTCTACTCGCGCCACGACTACGAAGGCATTGCCAGCGAGCGCGCCGAAGCCCTGATGCAGGGCCTGCGCGAGCAGTTGCCCAGCCTGCCGGGGCGCGCCGTGGCGGGCTTTCCCACAACCCTGACCACCCCTGCGACCATTGCCCTGGCCGACGACTTTGCCTACACCGATCCGGTGGACGGCAGCGTCAGCCAGCGCCAGGGCGTGCGCATCGTGCTCAGCGATGGCTCGCGCCTGGTGTTCCGCCTCTCGGGCACCGGCACCGAAGGGGCCACCCTGCGCCTGTACCTGGAGCGGCACGAGGCCGATCCGGCCCGCCACGGGCTGGACGCTCAGATCGCCCTGGCCCCCCTGATCGCCCTGGCCGAAACACTGGCCCGGGTGCGCCACTTCACCGGCATGGAGCAGCCCAGCGTGACCACCTGAGGCCGCCCCAGCAAAACAAACCAAGACACACCAACAAAGCAGCAAGGAGACCGAGATGAACGACACCCACAACCAGCAGGCGGCCCTGATTGCCGACCGACTGCACCAACCCCACATGCTGGTGCGCCGCACGATTGCGCTGGTGCTGGCCGGCGGCCGCGGCTCGCGCCTGAAGCAGCTGACCGACCGCCGTGCCAAGCCGGCGGTGTACTTCGGCGGCAAGTTCCGCATCATCGATTTCGCGCTGTCCAACTGCGTCAACTCGGGCATCCGCCGCATCGGGGTGATCACGCAGTACAAGTCGCACTCGCTGCTGCGCCACCTGCAGCGCGGCTGGAGCTTTCTGCGCGCCGAACTCAACGAGATGGTCGACCTGCTGCCCGCCCAGCAGCGGGTGGATGAAGAGCACTGGTACCGGGGCACGGCCGACGCGATCTACCAGAACCTGGACATCATCCAGTCCAGCCGCCCCGAGTACGTGGTGGTGCTGGCCGGCGACCACGTCTACAAGATGGACTACTCGCTGATGCTCAAAGACCACGTGGACAGCGGCGCCGGCTGCACCGTGGGCTGCATCGAGGTGCCGCGCGCCGAGGCCAGCGCCTTTGGCGTGATGGCGGTGGATGCGCAGCGCCGCATCACCGACTTCGTCGAGAAGCCGGCCGACCCGCCCGCCATGCCCGGCAACGACCAGGTGTCGCTGGCCAGCATGGGCATCTACGTGTTCAACGCGCAGTACCTGTACGACCTGCTCGAAGAAGACCTGGCCAACCCCGAGTCCAGCCACGACTTCGGCAAGGACGTGATCCCGCGCGTGGTGCGCGAGGGCCGCGCCCAGGCACACCCGTTCTCGCTGTCGTGCGTGTCGACCTCGCCCGAGGCCCAGCCCTACTGGCGCGACGTGGGCACCATCGACGCCTTCTGGGAGGCCAACCTCGACCTGGCCTCGGTCACCCCCGAGCTCGACATCTACGACACCGACTGGCCCATCTGGACCAGCCAGCGCCAGCTGCCCCCGGCCAAGTTCGTGCAGGACGCCCAGGGCCGCCACGGCCAGACCATCAACACCATGGTGTCGGGCGGCTGCATCGTGTCGGGCTCGCACGTCAGCAACTCGGTGCTGTTCTCCAGCGTGCGGGTGCACTCGTTCTGCGAGATCGACCAGGCCGTGCTGCTGCCCAACATCACCGTGGGGCGGGGCTGCCGGATCCGCAAGGCGGTGATCGACCGCGGCTGTGTGCTGCCCGAGGGGCTGGTGATCGGCGAAGATCCGGTACTCGACGCGCAGCGCTTCGAGCGCACGGACAATGGCGTGGTGCTGGTCACCCGCACCATGCTGGCGCGCCTGGCGGCCGAACCGGCTGCCGCCCCAGCCCACATCACGCCCTGAAGCCCGAGAACGCCCCTGAACGCCCGGAAGGACCCCACCATGCGCATCCTGCAAGTCAGTGCCGAACTGTTCCCCCTGCTCAAGACCGGGGGCCTGGCCGACATTGCCGGGGCCCTGCCCGCGGCCCTGGTGGCGGCCGGCGTCGAACCCCGCGCCCTGTTGCCGGGCTTTCCGGCCATCCTCGCCGGCCTGAGCGATGACACGGTGGTGGGCCACTTCGACGCGCCCTGGGGCGAGCGGCTCAGCCTGCGCCGCGGCAGCCTGGCCGCCGTGCCCACGCCGGCCGGGCCGCTGCAGGCCTATGTGCTGGACGCGCCCAGCCTGTTCGACCGCCCCGGCAACCCCTACGAAGACGCCGAACGCCGACCCTATGCCGACAACGCGCGCCGCTTCGGCGCCCTGGGCTGGGCGGCCGCCCACCTGGCGCACGGCCTGGACCCGGCCTGGCGGCCCGATCTGGTGCATGGCCACGACTGGCACGCCGGGCTGGCCGCCGCCTGCCTGCACACCTGGCCGGGCCGGCCGGTGCCCAGCGTGTACACCGTGCACAACCTGGCCTACCAGGGCGTGTTCGCGGCCCACCACCTGCAGGAGCTGGGCCTGCCGGCGCATTTCTTCCGCCCGGAGGGCCTGGAGTTCCACGGCCAGCTCTCCTTCATGAAGGCCGGCCTGCACTTTGCCGACCGCCTCACCACCGTGAGCCCGAGCTACGCGCGCGAGATCCAGCAGCCCGAGCAGGGCTGCGGGCTCGACGGCCTGCTGCGGCACCGGCGCGATGTGCTCAGCGGCATCCTGAATGCGGTCGACACCGCCGTCTGGAACCCCGCCACCGACACCCTGATCCCCCACCGCTACGACCCGCGCCGCATGACCGGCAAGGCCATCTGCAAGGCGGCCCTGCAGCGCGAGATGAAGCTCGAGCTCACCCCCGGTGCCCCGCTGTTTTGCGTGGTCAGCCGGCTGACCGAGCAAAAAGGCCTGCACCTGGTGCTGGCCGGCGGCGACGACATCGTGGCCGCCGGCGGCCAGTTGCTGGTGCAGGGCACCGGCGACCCCGAGCTGCAGCACGCCTTTGCCCTGCTGGCCCAGCGCCACCCCGGGCGCGTGGCCGTGCACCTGGGCTACGACGAAGCGCTGGCGCACCGCGTGTTTGCCGGCGCCGACGTGACCCTGGTGCCTTCGCGCTTCGAGCCCTGCGGCCTGACCCAGCTGTATGGCCTGCAGTACGGCTGCCTGCCCCTGGTGCGGGCCGTGGGCGGCCTGGCCGACACCGTGGTGGATGCCGACCTGGCCACCCTGGAAGACGACAGCGCCAACGGCTTCGTGTTCCACGACTTCACCGAAGCCGCCTACCGCCACGCCCTGCGCCGCGCCTTTGCGCTGTACCGTCAGCCCACGGCCTGGGTCAAAGTGCGCCAGGCAGGCATGCGTCGTGCTAGCGGCTGGGACGAGTCGGCCCGGCACTATGTGGCGCTGTACGAGGCCCTGCTGCAACACTGACCCCGGGCGGGCGCTTGCCGCACCCGGCGGCCCGACCCACCCACGCCCCTTTCTGATCGCGAAAGACCGCCATGACCCACACCCCGACCGTCTTCGACTACGACGCCCCGCAGCACGATGCGGCCTCGCTCAAGCGGGCCATCGCCAACAAGCTGATGTTCACCGTGGGCAAGGACCCGGCCACGGCGCGCCCGGTGGACTGGCTCAATGCCGCGGCCTACACGGTGCGCGACCTGCTGGTCGAGCGCTGGATGGCCACCACCCGCGCCAAGGCGGCGCAGGACGTGAAAAACGTCTACTACCTGTCGATGGAGTTCCTGATCGGACGCACCTTCAGCAATGCGCTGATCGCGCTGGAGATCGAGCAGCCCTTGCGCACCGCCCTGGCCGAGCTGGGCCTGGACATCGAGGCCATGGCCGAGCTCGAACCCGATGCCGCGCTGGGCAACGGCGGCCTGGGCCGGCTGGCCGCGTGCTTTCTGGACTCGATGGCCACGCTGGGCGTGCCCGGCTATGGCTACGGCATCCGCTACGACTACGGCATGTTCCGCCAGACCATCGTGGACGGGCGCCAGGTCGAGGTGCCCGACTACTGGCTGAACAACCTCAACCCCTGGGAGTTTCCGCGCCCCGAGGTGGTCTATCGCGTGCAGTTCGGCGGCCACGTGCTGCGCCACGGCGACCGCTACGAATGGGTCGACACCCAGGACGTGCGCGCCATGGCCTATGACACCATCATCCCGGGCTTCGGCACCCAGGCCACCAACACGCTGCGCCTGTGGTCGGCCAAGGCCACCGAAGAGATCGACCTGGGCGCCTTCAACCGGGGCAACTACTTCGAGGCGGTGGAACGCAAGAACCACTCCGAGAACGTGTCGCGCGTGCTCTACCCCGACGACTCCACGCCCTCGGGCCGCGAGCTGCGCCTGCACCAGGAGTTCTTCTTCTGCAGCGCCAGCGTGCAAGACCTGCTGCGCCGCTACCTGGCACGGCACGACACCTTCGACCAGCTCAAGGACAAGGTCAGCATCCACCTCAACGACACCCACCCGGTGCTGGCCGTGCCCGAGCTGATGCGCCTGCTGCTGGACGTGCACCACGTGCCCTTTGCCGACGCCTGGCGCATCTGCCAGGGCGTGTTCTCGTACACCAACCACACCCTGATGCACGAGGCGCTGGAAACCTGGCCGGTGGAGATGCTGGGCCGCATCCTGCCGCGCCACCTGCAGATCATCTTCGACATCAATGCCTACTTCCTGGGCCAGCTGGCCCAGCGCCACGGTGGCGACACCGATCTGATGCGTCGCGTGTCGCTGATCGACGAGGGCGGCGAGCGCCGCGTGCGCATGGCCTACCTGGCGGTATTGGCCAGCCACTCGGTCAACGGCGTGTCGGCCCTGCACTCCGAGCTGATGACGCAGTCGATCTTTGCCGACTTCGCCCGCATCTGGCCCGAGCGCTTCAACAACAAGACCAATGGCATCACCCAGCGCCGCTGGCTGGCCCAGGCCAACCCGGCCCTGGCCAGCGTGCTCGACGGCGCCGTGGGCCCGGGCTGGCGGCGCGACCTGAACCTGCTGGCCCAGCTCAAAGACCGGCTGGACGACCCCATCCTGCTGCAGTCCTTCCGCAACGCCAAGCAGCACAACAAGCAGCGCTTTGCCAGCTGGGTGCAGCAGCACATGGGCCTGGCCCTGCCGGCCGATGCGCTGTACGACGTGCAGATCAAGCGCATCCACGAATACAAGCGCCAACTGCTCAACGTGCTGCACGTGGTCACGCGCTACCTGCGCATCATCGAGCAGCCCGGCTCGGTGAAAGTACCCCGCGTGGTGGTGTTCGCCGGCAAGGCCGCCTCGGCCTACCACATGGCCAAGCTGATCATCCAGCTGATCAACGACGTGGCCCGCACCGTCAACAACGACCCGGCCGTGGGCGATCTGCTCAAGGTGGTGTTCGTGCCCAACTACAGCGTGAGCCTGGCCGAGCTGATCATCCCGGCGGCGGATCTGTCGGAGCAGATCTCCACCGCCGGCACCGAGGCCTCGGGCACCGGCAACATGAAGCTGTCGCTCAATGGCGCGCTCACCATCGGCACGCTCGATGGCGCCAACGTCGAGATCCGCGAGGCGGTGGGCCCGGAGAACATCTTCATCTTCGGCAACACCACGCCCGAGGTGGCCGCCCTGCGCAGCCAGGGCTACCAGCCGCGCCAGGTGCTGGCCGGCAAATCGGAGTTGCAGCGGGTGCTGGAGGCCATCCGCGACGGCCGCTTCAGCCCCGAAGAACCCCACCGCTACCAGGCCATCTACGACGTGCTGGTGAACTGGGGCGACCACTACATGCTGCTGGCCGACTACGCCTCGTACGTGGCAGCCCAGGAGAAGGTCGACGCCCTGTACCAGAAACCCGAGGCCTGGAACCGCATGGCGCTGCGCAATGTGGCCGGCATGGGGCCGTTCTCGTCGGACCGCACGATTGCCGAATACGCCGAGAAGATCTGGCGCACTGAATCGGTCAAGCTGACGGACTGATCAGGGCTGCAGGCGTTGCAGCAGCTCCAGCGTGGGGTAGCCGTCGGGCACCAGGCCGGCGCTGCGCTGGTAGCGGCGCACAGCTTCGCGGGTGGCCGGGCCCATCAGGCCGTCGGGGGTGCCGCTGTCAAAGCCGCGCTCGTTGAGGGCGCTTTGCAGGGTGCGGGTCTGGCTGCGCGTGAGCGGCTGCAGATCGCGGGGCCAGGCGGCCCGCACCGCCGGGCCGCCGTCCAGGCGCTGGGCCAGCAGGGCCACGCCCAGCGCGTAGCTGGTGGCGTTGTTGTAGCGCAGGATCACCTTGAAGTTGGGTCCGATCAGAAAAGCCGGACCGCGGGCACCGGCCGGTAAAAACACCGCCGCCTGTGCCAGCTCGGGCAGGGGCGCGCCATCGGGGCCGCGCAGGCCCTCGGCCGCCCACTGGGCGGTGCTTTGCTTGAACTCGCCATCGGCCCGTGCCAAATCGAAACCGGGCGGCAACACCACCTCGCCGCCCCAGGGTTGGCCGCTCTGCCAGCCCGAGCGGGCCAGGAACTGGGCGGTGGAGGCCATCACATCGGCCATGCTGGCCCAGATGTCACGGCGACCGTCGCCGTCGGCGTCCACCGCATGGGCCAGGAACACCGTGGGCATGAACTGCGTCTGCCCCATGGCACCGGCCCAGGAGCCGATCATGTGGGCGCGGTCGATGTCGCCGCTCTGCAGGATCTTCAGCGCCGCCAGCAGCTCGCCCCGGGCCCAGGCCTCGCGCCGGCCCTCATAGCCCAGCGTGGCCAGGGCGTCGATCACCGGGGTGTTGCCGTAGTTGCGGCCGAAGTCGCTCTCCATGCCCCAGATGCCGGCCAGGATGGAGGCAGGCACACCATAGCGCGCGGCCGCCGCATCGGCCTCGGCGCGCACCTGCTGCAGCTTCTTCTGCCCGTTGAGCACGCGCTGCGGGGTGATGGCGCGGTCCAGGTAGTCCCACACCGGGCGGTTGAACTCGGGCTGGGCCCGGTCCAGCTCGATCAGCTGGGGCAGGAACTGCACCTCGTCGAAGGCCGCATGCAGCGTGGCCTCGCTGATCCCGGCGCGCCGGGCCGAGACCTTGAAGCCCTCCACCCAGCGGGCAAAGCCGGCTTCGGGGCTGGGTGGACTCATGGGGGAGACGGCGGCGGCAGGGGTGGCCGCGGCCGGGGCGGCAGGGGTCGCCGCCGGCTCGGGCGGGCGGCTGGCACAGGCGGCCAGCAGCAAGGTGGCGCCCAGGCTCAGCGCCCACAGCGGGCGCGCCAGGGCGGGGCAGGGCAGGAAGAGGCGGGGCAGGAAACGGGTGGCATGCATGGGGCGATTTTCACCCGCATTCAGCACCCAGGCCGACTCAAGGGGCAGGCGCCGCCTCGGGGAAGCTCAGGATCATCCGCTTGAAATCGGGGTACAGCACCCAGTTGCCATAGGCGCTGGGGTGGTCGCCGTCAAAGAACAGGGGGCGGCCCTCGCGCAGGCTGCTGCAGACCTCGCCCGGGCACAGCACGGGCAGCGGGTCCCAGATGCTCAGGCCCGGCACCTGCTGGCTCAGGCGCTGCATGCCGTTCAGCACGGGTGCGCGCAGGTCCAACAAGGTGCTGCGCGGCTGCTGGTTGTCGCCCACGCAGATCGGGTTGTGGCGGTTGAAGGCATCGGCACAGCGGAAAGTGGGCGCCTGGAAGATCGGCTTGGGCGCCTCGAAGACCAGGCGCAGGCCGCGCTGGGCCAGTGGCTGCAGCCAGCCCTGAGCCTCGGCCAGGGCCTCAGCCCGGTCCTTCTCTGCGGCGGGGTTGTAGATGCGCTCGTGCATGTCGGGGATGTTGAAGCTGGCCCATTGGTCACCGTAGCGCGGCATGCGCAGGCTGGGCATGAACAGCACGTCATCCGGCCGGCTCTCCTCGGCGATTTTTTTCAACACTTGCTGGCTGAACGCCAGGCAGCCGGGGTCACGGTAGCGCCCCTGGGGCTGGCTCAGGTCGAGAAAGGGGCAGCTCGGGTAGGTGTACAGATGCACGCTGACCCCGGTGTCGGCACTGAGCTGCTCCAGCATGGGCAGGTAGGCGCCAGCATGCGAGTCACCGATCACATTCACGGTCTGGCGCCGGGCTGGGGTCTTGCAGGCACTGGCCTGGTAGCTGTGCGCAACGCCGCCGGCCAGACCTTGCGAGTGCATCGCCACCTCGCAGTTGCGCTGGGTCGGATCGACGTAGGGCATCTGACTGCCGGCGTACCAGTCCACCGCATGACGCGCCACCGTGCTCAGGCTGAGGTCGTTGCGGTGACGAAACAGGGTGTCGCTGAGCTGGTAGCCCAACAGAGGGAACAGCGCGAAGATCAGAATGCGGGCCCAGGCCGGGCGGGCTTCAAGTCGGGCGTTGTGGCGCAGCGGAAGCTCCAGCCAGTGGAACGAGGCCAGCGCCAGCAGCATCGTCAGCAAGGCCCCGACAGCCAGCGTGAGCGCACTGTCCAGACCCACCGTCCAGCGCAGCAACACGCAGACCGGCCAGTGCCACAGGTAGATCGAATACGAGCGCTTGCCCAGCCACACCGGCACGGTGCTGCCCAAAGCCCGATCACTGAGGCGCCCTTGCGCCGTGGCACCGGCCTGGATGACCAGCGCAGCACCCAGCACCGCCAGGCCATTCCACACCCAGGCGTCTGGCCCGGGCCGGGCCCCCACCAGGGCCACCGCCAGGCCCAGCAAACCCAGCCAGGGCAGACCGGCACTCAGCGACGCCCCAGGGGTGGTGCGGGCCGGCTTCGGTGGCCAGGTCTGGTGCGCAAAGCGCAACACCATGCCCACGGCCAACTCCCAGAAACGGCAGGCAATGAAGTAGAACGCCACGTCGGGTTGGCGGCTGCTTTGCAGCACGAAGTAGGCCAGCGAGGCCACGCACAACACACCGGCGGCACCCAGCGCCAACAGGCGGGCACGGGCAGCACCCTGCTACCCCCAGCGCATGAAGGCATAGATCAGCAGCGGCGCCAGCAGGTAGAACTGCTCCTCGACGCCCAACGACCAGGTGTGGGTGTAGGGGTTGAACTCGGCGCGCGGTGCAAAGTAGGTGTCGGCATTCGACTGCATCACCCAGTTGCTCAGGCCCAGGTAGGCGTACAGGCCGGTCTTGTCACTGAGCTCGCTGAGCCAGGACTGCGGCACCAGCAAGGTCGCGCCCAGGGCGCTGGCCAGCAGCACCGCGCACAGCGCCGGCAGGATGCGCGCAAAGCGCTTGGCATAGAACTCGCCGATCAGGCGCCAGAAGCCCAGGCCACGCTGGCCCAACAACGAGCCGGTCACCACATAGCCCGAGATCACAAAGAACACATCCACGCCCAGAAAGCCGCCCGGCAGGGCGCTGGCGCGCAGGTGGAACACCAGGACGGCCAGCACGGCAACGGCCCGCAGACCGTCGATGTCAGGGCGGTAGGAGGCGTTGGGGCGGATCGAGGGTTCTGACATGGCGGGGGGCATTCACTTTCAGCAGGCGAGAAAGTGTAACGAGCCGCCTGCCAGGCCCCTCAATGGCTCCCCAGGTACAGTTGCGCCATGCGCTCGTCACCGAGCAGCTCGTGGGCCGGACCGTCCAGCACGCAGCGGCCCTGGTCCAGGATGTAGCCCTGCTGGCTGATCTGCAGCGCCTGGCGGGCGCGCTGCTCGACCATGAGCACGGCCACGCCGGCGGCGGGCAGTTTCTGCACCATGTCGAACACCTTGCCCACCAGGGAGGGCGCCAGGGCGGCCGTGGGTTCATCCAGCACCATGATGCGGGGTGAGGGCATCAGGGCGCGGGCGAAGGCCAGCTGCTGGCGCTCGCCGCCGGACAGGTTGCTGGCGGGCTGGGCCAGGCGCTCGACCAGGGCCGGGAAATCGGCCAGCACCTCGTCCATGCGGCGCTTGAGGTGGGGCACACCGCGCACCACCTGCAGGTTCTCGCGCACGGTGAGCGAGGCAAACACATTGGCCACCTGGGGCACATAGGCCAGGCCGGCGTCAAAGCGGTCTTCGGCGCCGAGCCGGGTGATGGAGCGCCCGTCCAGCACGATCTCGCCCTGCACGCGGGGCAGCAGGCCCAGCAAGGCTTTCACCAGGGTCGATTTGCCGGCGCCATTGGTGCCGGCGATGGTGACAATTTGGCCTGCGGCCACGCTCAGGTCGATGCCCTGGATGATGTCGACCTCCGAGTAGCCGCCGCGCAGAGCGCGGATGTCCAGCAGGTTCGCGCTCATGCCACACCTCCCATGTAGGCTTCCTGCACGCGCGGGTCGTCCAGCACGGTGTGCGGGTCGCCCTCGGCGAGGATGCTGCCGCGGTCCATCACGATCATGCGCTGCGACAGGGCCTTGAGCGCCTGCAGGTGGTGCTCGATGACGATGAAGGCGATGCCTCGGGCATGGAGCTCACGCACGCGCTCGCAGATCTCGTCGATCAGCACCGGGTTGACGCCGGCAAAGGGTTCGTCAAGCAGGATGCAGCGCGGGTCAAGCATCAGCACGCGGCCCAGCTCGACCAGCTTTTTCTGGCCGCCAGACAGGCCGCCGGCCAGCTTGTCGCGCACCCGCGTCAGGTTGAGGAACTGCAGGATGCCATCGGCCTTGGCCACCAGTTGCTCCTCGTGCTCGCGCAGGCTGCGGGTGCGCACAAAGGCATTGAGCAGGCGTTCGCCCTGGGGGTTGGCGGCGGCGGCCAGCAGGTTCTGGTGCACGCTCAGGCTCTTGAACTCGCGCGGCACCTGAAAGGTCCGCACCAGGCCCAGGCGGGCCCGGCGGTAGGGCGGCAGGCGGGTGATGTCGTGGCCATCAAAGCGGATGCGCCCGGCGTCCGCCGGTTGCTGGCCCGCAATGGCCGCGAACAGCGTGCTCTTGCCCGCCCCGTTGGTACCGGCGATGCCCAGGATCTCGCGCTCGGCCAGTTGCAGGGACACGCCATCGACGGCCTTGAAGCCCCCGAACTGCCGGGTCACGGTTTCGACGCTCAGCATCATTGGCTTTTTCCTCCCCCCCACAGGCCGTGGGGGCGGTACAAGGTGATCAGGATCAGCGCCAGGCCCACAGCGGCCAGGCGCAGGCTGGCCATGCCCACTTCGGACACGCCGGGCACCCAGTCCTTGGCAAAGCGCGAGCCTTCGAGAAACACCATCAGCAGCAGCGAGCCGAAGATGGCGCCGCGCACCGAGCCGGCGCCGCCCATGATCAGACCCATCCACACATAGAAGGTGATCAGCGGGATGAACTGCTCGGGCGTGATGAAGGTGATGAAGTGGGCATAGAAGGCCCCCGCCAGACCGGCCAGTGCTGCCCCCAGCATGAACACCTGCACCTTGAAGCGGGCCGGGTCCTTGCCCAGGGCCGACAGGGCGGCCTCGTCGTCGCCGATGGCCTTGAGCAGGCGGCCGAAGGGGCTGCCGGTGAGTCGCACCGTGCCCCAGGCCACCACGGCCACGGCGCCCAGCAGCACCGCGAAGATCGCGGCATCCGACACCGGGCCCCAGCTGGCGAACAGCTTGGGCAGGCCAGGCAGGCCTTGCACGCCCTGGGTCAGCCAGCTTTCCTGCTGGATGGTGATGCGAACCGCCTCGGAAAAGCCCAGCGTCACGATGGCCAGGTAGTCGTCGCGCAGGCGCAGCGACAGCAGCCCGATGGGCAGCGCCAGCAGGGCGGCCAGCACGGCCGCGGCGGCAAAGCTCAGCGGCAGGGGCACGCCTTGCAGCGACAACAGACCCGAGGTGTAGGCGCCCACGGCAAAGAAGGCCACCACCCCGAAGTTGACCAGCCCGGTCAGGCCGAACTGCAGGTTCAGCCCCAGGGCCAGCAGGCAATAGATCAGGGCCACGATGCCGATGGCCAGAAGATAAGCGGTCATGGCGTCCTCACCTCACCAGCTGCACCCGGCCCATCAAGCCGGCCGGCCGCAGCAACAACACACCCGCCAGCACGGCAAAGGCCAGCACCAGCTTGTAAGACGGGCCCAGCAAGGGCACGGCCAGCTCCTGCACCACGCCCAGCAGCAAGGCCCCCAATACGGCGCCCACCGGGCTGCCGATGCCGCCCAGCACCATGGCGGCAAAGGCGGGGATCAGGCTCTCCCAGCCCATGTCGGGGGTGACCACGGCCTTCATGCCCAGCAGCACGCCACCCACCGCCGACAGGGCGCCCACCAGCAGCCACAGGCTGATCATCAGCCCCCCGGCCCGGATGCCGCTGGCGCGGGCCAGATCGGCGCTGTCGGCCACGGCACGCAACTGGCGACCGAAGCTGGTGCGGTAGATCAGCACGAACACCCCGGCCAGGCAGGCCGCCGCCAGCGCGGCGATCACCAGGTCGGTGGGCAGCAGGCGCACGCCGCCGAAGTTCCAGGCCCGCACCAGGGGCAGGTCGAAGGTGCGCTGGTCGTGGCCGGCAAAGAACGAGATCAGGCTGCGCAGCAAGAAGCCCAGCCCGATGGCCGCCAGCATCGAGGCCACCATGGGGCGCCCGGCCAGCTTTCGGAAGATCAGCCGGTAGGCCCCGGCCGACACCCCGGCGGTGATCACCGCCCCCAGCAGGGCCGCCGCCCACAGCGGCCAGCCCAGCAGCCACTGCACGGCCACGGCGGCGTAGGCCCCGGTGGTGAGCAGGTCGCCGCTGGCCGCATTGGGAAAGCGGTTGACCCCCATCACCAGGGTCATGGCCAGGGCGGGCAGGGCCACCACCAGGCCTTCGATCAAGCCATTGATCAACAGGTTTGCGAATTCGATCCAGGTCATCAAGTCATCTCATGGGTCATGCCCGTTGGGCCCACCACCAGGGTGGGGCCAGCTGCCCTGCGGGCCGGTGCCGGGTCAGGCGCCCGGCCGGCCCGCCGGACCGTCAGGTGGCGCTGATGGACACCACGTCGCGGCGCACCAGCTGGCCTTTTTCGATCACGTACACCCCGAAGTCGGGGGTGGCGTCGCCGAACTTGTCGAAGTCGAGCTTGCTGGAGGCGCCTTCGTAGTTCACCTTGCCCTTCTTGGCCAGCAGGGCCTTGCCTTCGGCAAAGGTGCCCACGGCCGTGCCGGGGGTGTTGCTCACATCGCGCAGGCGGGCGTTGATCTGCTCGACGCTGGCGCCGGGGCCCGCGGCCTCGATGGCCAGGGCCAGGCTGATCACCATGTCGTAGGCCATGGCGGCGTAGATGTTGGTCGAGGCGGGTTTGCCGCCGGCCTTCTGGAACAGCGCATCGAAATGCGCATAGGCGGTGCTCTTCTCATTGGACACGGTGTCCACCGAGATGATGCCCTCGCACACCTCGGCCCCGAGGGCCTTGACCAGATCGGGGTTGGCGGCCCAGCCGGGGATGACCCATTTGTTGTCGGCACCGGCCTGGAACCATTCGCGCAGCAGGATGGTGGTGTCGGGCAGGTACGAGCCGGTCACGATCACATCGGGCTTGGCCGCCAGGATCTTCTGCAGCTCGCTGCGGTAGCTGGGGCGGTTGGGTTCGTAGGTGACATGGGCCACCACCTGGCCGCCGCGCTGCTTCCAGACCTTGGTGAAGCCCTCGGTGTTGCCCAGGCCCGAGGCGTTGTTGAAGGCCATGGTGGCCGGGCGCTTGAAGCCGCGCTTGGCGCAGATCTCGGCAAAGGCCGCGCCGAAGCGGTCGTTGGTGGCCTGGAAGCGCCACACCAGGTCCTTGGTGTCGAGGGTGGAGATGGCGGGGGCGCCCGAGACATTCATCTCGATCAGGCCGGCCGCCTCGGTCAAGGGCATCACCGCCAGGGTCACGCCCGAGGCCCAGGTGCCGAGCACGGCCTGCACCTTGTTCACCTCGATCAGCTTCTTGGCCGCGAGCACGGCGGCATCGGGCTTGGTCTGGTCGTCTTCGGTGAACAGCTCCAGCTTGCGGCCACCGGCGCCGCCCGCGGCGTTGACCTCGTCCACCGCCAGGCGGATGGCCTGCTGCATGCCCGGGCCATAGGGGCTGCCGGCCCCGGTGATGGGGGTGAGCGAGCCGATGCGGAAGGCCTCACCCTGCTGGGCAAAGCCGAGGCGGGGCAGGCACGACAGGGCGGCAGCCAGGCCGGAGAGCTGGACGAGTTGGCGACGTTGCATGAGGGTTCTCCAAGAGGGGGGGGTGAGGGGGTGGCGAAAAGAGGGAGAAAAAACGGAGAAAAGGCGAAGAAAGGGGGGGCGGCTGGCTTGTTGTGCGTCAGAGCGTGTTCTTGTGCAGCAGCCCGTCCTTGAGGATGGCGCGGATGTGTTCGCCCTGGTTCAGCAGGCAGCGGATGTCGCTCAGGGGGTTGCCGTCCACCAGCAGCAGATCGGCGATGGCACCGGCTGTGACCTCGCCCAACTGGCCGCTCTGGCCCAGGATCTCGGCGCCGATCAGGGTGGCCTGCTGCAGCACCGGGCCGTTGCCCAGGATCTCGGCGCGCAGGCGCAGTTCGTCCGATTGCAGCGGGTGGGTCTCGCCCAGCAGATCGCTGCCCAGGCCCATCTTCACCCCGGCGCGCGCCAGGATCTCGATGGCCTGGCGGCCCTGGCCGCGCACCGACTCGATCTTGGCGATCGAGGCCGCCGGCAGCCCGTAACGCTCGCCGTCGCTGGCCAGGCCTTCGTAGGTGATCAGGGTGGGCACCATGTAGGCGCCCAGCTCGGCCATCAGCTCGGCGGTGGGGGCGTCCACCAGGTTGCCGTGCTCGATGGTGCGCACGCCGCAGCGCACGGCGCGGGCGATGGCGCGCGGCGTGTAGGCATGGGCCATCACGTAGGTGTTGGCGTTGCCGGCTTCTTCGACGATGGCGCGCAGCTCGGCTTCGGAGTAGCCCAGGTTGCCGATCGGGTCGTTGGGCGAGGCCACGCCGCCCGAGGCCATCACCTTGATCTGGCTGGCCCCCTTGAGAATCTCTTCACGCACGGCCAGGCGGCAGGCATCCACGCCGTCCACCACGCGCCCGATGTTGCCCAGCTTGTAGGCGCACGAGCAGGCGTCCAGATCGTCATTGCGGGGCCGGAAGTCGGCGTGGCCACCGGTCTGCGACAGCGCCTTGCCCGAGGTGAACAGGCGCGGGCCCGGCACCAGGCCGGTGCGCACCGCTTCGGCCAGCGACCAGTCGGCGCCCCCCGCATCGCGCACCGAGGTGAAGCCGCGCTCGAGCATGGCCTTCATGATGGGCAGCGCACGCAGCATCACGAACACATTGGGCTGGCGGGCCACCCCGCCCAGGTTGAACGACGAGGCCACCGTGTGCACATGGCAGTCGATCAGGCCGGGCATCAGCGTCATGCCCCGGGCATCCAGGGTGGTGCAGCCAGCAGGCACGCTGAGGTCGGGGCCCACGGCGGCGATGCGCCCGTCCGAGACCAGCACCGAGAGGCCGCTGCGCAGCGTGAGGGCATGCACATCCAGAACATGGCTGTTGACGATCAGCAAGTGGGTCATGGGCGTTCAGAAAATCCGTTGGACACTACAAATTACTCATGGCTTCAGACACGGGGCCAGGGCCTTGAGCTTGGGCAGCCAGCAGGGGTTTCAGGGGTTTTCCCTGGGTAAACCCACCGCCGGTGCTCAAACATGTTGCATTTATCGGGCCAATCGGGTCTGGCTGCAATGCCTAAAATCTCACCACTCCATGACCATTACTCATAGGCTGCGATGCGAAGACTCTGCCCCACCATCTCGGAACTGAACGCCTTCCATGCCGCCGCCAAGCACCAGGCCTTCACCATGGCGGCCAAGGACCTGTGCGTGACGCAAAGCGCCATCAGCCGCCACATCGCCTCGCTGGAGGACTACCTGGGCCAGAAACTGTTCATGCGCAAAAGCGCCGGGCTGGAGCTGACCGAGGCCGGTGCCACCTACCTCAACGCCACCCGCCCGGCCATGGCCGCACTCGAATCGGCCACGGCCCAGCTGATGTCCTATGGCGGCAATGGCGGGGCCCTGAACCTGTCGGTGCCGCCCACGTTTGCCGCGCAGTGGCTGTTTCCGCGCCTGGGCCACTTCAAGCGCACCCTGCCCCAGGTCACGCTGAACTTCGTGCGCTACCAGCATGCCCACGACTTTGCCGTGCCGCACGAATTCGATGCCGCCATCCAGTTCGGCTACGGCAACTGGCCCAGCGCCAACGCGCGCTACCTGATCGGCCAGGAAACCAGCCTCGTATGCAGCCCGCAAGTGCGCGACAGCCTGGCGCTGCGCAGCCCGCAAGACCTGCAGCGCGCCACACTGCTGCAGCACATCGAGGTGCCGCTGGCCTGGCACGACTGGCTGCAGGCGCACCAGTGCGACACCTCGGGCAGCCGCTTCGGGCCGGGCTTCAACCTGTATTCGCTGATCATCCGCGCCGCGGTGTCGGGCTTTGGCGTGGCCATCGTGCCCACCTGCCTGGTGGAGGACGAACTGCAGGCCGGCAGCCTGGTGGAGCCCCTGGGCGACCGCTACCAGAGCCCCCTGGGCTACTACCTGTGCGCCCCCAGCGCACGCGCCAACCTGTCGGCCTACAAGCTGGTCAGCGCCTGGCTGGAGCACTGCTGCAGCCACGCCGAGGCCGCCAGCGCCGAAGCACCGCGCGACTGCATCTTCTGCAAGACGGCGCAGAGTTGAGACCTGCGTGCAGGGCGGGGTGCCCCAGCCGGTTGGCCTGTTTATACTGTGATTATTCACAGCCCCAAAACCATCACACCCATCGCCATGCCCGACCTCAGCCCCGCCCCTGCCGGCCTGTTCAAGGACGACCACCAGACCCTGCGTTGCGTGTGGTGCCGCGCCACCCCCGAGTACCAGCGCTACCACGACACTGAGTGGGGCTTTCCGGTGCATGACGACACCCGGTTGTTCGAAAAGATCTGCCTGGAGGGCTTTCAGGCCGGGCTGAGCTGGCTGACCATCCTGAACAAGCGCGAGGGCTTTCGCCAGGCTTTCGAGGGCTTTGACATCGACCGCGTGGCCGCCCTGGGCGAGGCCGACATCGCCCGCCTGCTGCTCAACCCGGGCATCGTGCGGCATCGCGGCAAGATCGCCTCCACCCTCAACAACGCCCGCCGGGCCCAGGCGCTGCGCGACGAGTTCGGCAGCCTGGCGGCCTACTTCTGGCGCTTCGAGCCCCCCGCCGGCAGCCGCCCCGAGACCATCACCTCGCTGAGCCTGCAAGGCCTGACCACCTCGGCCGAATCGGTGGCCCTGTCCAAAGACCTGAAGAAGCGCGGCTGGAGTTTTGTCGGCCCCACCACCATGTACGCCTTCATGCAGGCCATGGGCCTGGTCAACGACCACCTGGAGGGCTGCCACGCGCGTCCGCAGGCCCTGGCCCGGCGCGCCGCCCTCGGCTGAGCCGGCGCAGACGACAAAAAGGCGGGCCCGAGGGCCCGCCTTTTCGGAGGGGTGCAAGGTGAAGTTGCCGGGCTCAGCGCAGCACCGGGAACACTTTCGACTTGGAGTCCACCGACACGGCCGAATCCTTGGCGGCCTTGACGGCTTCGGCATCCACCTCGGCACGGTCGCGGCTGTTGGTCAGGGCCGGAGCCACCTTGGATTTGGAATCGACCGACACGGCCGAATCGCGGGCCGCCTTGATGGCTTCAGCCTCAACCTCGGCGCGGGTGCGGGTGCTGTTCATCACGGGCGCCACCTTGGACTTGGAATCGACCGACACGGCCGAATCTTTGGCGGCCTTGACCGCCTCGGCTTCGACTTCGGCGCGGCTGCGCACATCGGCCTGGGCCGACACGCTGGCCACGGCGGCCAGGGCTGCAAACAAGAGGGCGGTGAGTTGGGTGGGCTTCATGGTGTCAGGTTCTCGCGGTCAGTGGCGTTGGAAGATCAAACTGGGCCGGCCTTGGGCTTGGCCCCGAATGACGCGACTGTAGACAAGCAATCACCACAACAAAACATCTGGATATTCAAATAAGAATTTCAATTTCAACAACAATCCTGCCATCAGGATGTCATGGAGAGCCGGGTGGGCCCATGCGCCGCCGGGTCAGGCTCTGCCACCCATGGTCGGCGCGCGATACTGTATATAAAATCAGCCATCGCCTGCCGACCCGCACGACGCCGCACCCCATGACGGATCCCATGACGGAACTGACCCTGACCCGCTTTCACCGCACCCGCCTGATGCAGATCTGGCGCTCGGCCGGCTGGCCGAGCAAGGACGGGCTGGAGATCGACCTGCTGGCCGCCGGCCTGGTATCGATGCAGACCAGCCCCGAGGGCCATGAATGCCTGCGCCTGACCGAAGCCGGCATCCAGACCCTGGCGCAGGCGCGCCAGCGCAGCCTGCGGGCCCTGAGCGCGCACGACCGCCTGGCACAACGCTTTGCCGAGCACCTGATGGCCACCGGCCGCATCGTGTGGCGCGAGCTCTCGCTGCGCGCCGCCATCGACCCACCCGGCCAGCCCCCAGCCCCGGAGCCACCGCTGCAGGAGGCCCCGCCCGAAACGGAACCCGCCTCTGCAGCGCCCGCCAGCGCGCTGCCATCGCTCTGGCCTGACGAAGCCCCGCCCGCACCGGCCCCGGTGCCGCATGTGTGGCGCATGGCCCGGCCCGACCTGTTTTCGGTGCGCAACACCTCGGTCGAGGCCTACCTGCAGCCCATGGTGCATGAGATCAAGTTCAGCCGCGCCGACCTGCTGTCCGACCTGCGCCACAGCGCCAAGCGCCAGGCCTACCAGTGGCTGAGCGAAGCCTGCTACTACGTGTTTCCGGCCGGGGTGGCGCGGCCCAACGAGATCCCCGAGCACCTGGGCATCTGGGTGCTGCACGGCAACCTGGCCGACGGCCAGTTCGAGATGCTGCGCGCCGCCCGCCACACGCGCTGCACGCTGCCCTTTCCGGTGTGGCTGGCCCTGTCCAAGGCCACCCCGCTGCGCCGCGAAGGCGACGAGCTGCAGACCCGCCTGGGCGAAGACCCGAGCCAGAGCCAGGAACTGGTGTGAACGCCGACACGGCCCCGGTGCAGCCCCAGGCAAAGGCACAAGCCGAGGCAGAAACGCCCATGGTCTACACCGTGGCCGTGCGCGAACTGTGCGAGTTCACCGCCAAGCAAGGCGACCTCGACCTGCGCTTCACCCCCGCCCCCAGCGCGCTGGAGGGCATGGCCGGCCACGCCCTGGTGGCGCGCCGGCGTGGCCCGGCCTACCAGGCCGAACTCAGCCTCAGCGGCGTGTACCTGGGGCAGCTGCGGGTGCGTGGCCGTGCCGATGGCTTTGACGCCGAACTCGGCCGGCTCGACGAGGTCAAGACCCACAAGGGCTCGCTGGAGCGGCAAAACCCCGCCCAGCGCCTGTTGCACTGGGCGCAAGCCCTGGTCTACGGCTGGCTGCTGTGCCAGCAGCAGGGCCGGGACCAGCTCGAACTGGCCCTGGTCTACCTGGACGTAGGCACCGAGCAAGAGACGGTGTTCACCCGGCACTGCAGCGCCACTGAACTGCAGGCCCATTTCGAGACCCAGTGCGCCCGCTTTCTGGCCTGGGCCCAGGCGCAACAGGCGCATCGCCAAGCCCGCGACGCGGCCCTGCAGGCGCTGGTCTTTCCGCACCCCGATTTCCGCACCGGCCAGCGCCCCCTGGCCGAGGCGGTGTACAAGGCTGCGCGCAGCGGGCGCTGCCTGCTGGCGCAGGCGCCCACCGGCATCGGCAAGACGGTGGGCACGCTGTTCCCGCTGCTCAAGGCCGCGCCCGGGCAGCAGCTCGACAAGCTGTTCTTCCTGAGCGCCAAGACCTCGGGCCGGCCGCTGGCCCTGGCCGCGTTGCGGCGCCTGGCGGGCCCCCCGGGCTGGCCGCTGCGGGTGCTCGAGCTGGTGGCCCGCGACAAGGCCTGCGAACACCCCGACCGCGCCTGCCACGGCGAGTCCTGCCCACTGGCCCAGGGCTTTTACGACCGCCTGCCCGCAGCGCGCAGCGCGGCCCTGGGCGGCAACCCCCACCCCGACGGCAGCGCACCCGTCGACCCGGCCCCACTCGACCAGGCCCGCCTTCGCGCCGTGGCCCTGCAGCACCAGGTCTGCCCCTACTACCTGGGCCAGGAACTGGCGCGCTGGGCCGATGTGGTGGTGGGCGACTACCACCACTACTTCGATGGCGGGGGGCTGCTGCACGGCCTGACCCAGGCCAACGACTGGCGCGTGGCCCTGCTGGTGGACGAGGCCCACAACCTGCTGGAGCGCGCCCGCAGCATGTACAGCGTGGCGCTGCGCCCCGAGCACCTGGCCCGGGCGCGCCAGAGCCCCACCGCTCAGCAGGCGCAGCCCGTGCGCCAGGCGCTGGCCCGGGTGGGCCGTGCCTGGGTGGCGCACGACAAGGCCCAGAGCCCGCACTACCAGGTGCACGAGCAGTTTCCGCCCAAGCTGCTGGCCGCACTGCAGCAGGCCCTCAGCACACTGGCCGAGCACCAGGCCGAACACCCCACCGACAACGACCCGGCCCTGCTCGACTTCCAGTTCGAAGCCCTGCAACTGGGGCGCCTGCTGGAGCAGTTCGGCCCGCATTCGATGGTGGATGTCAGCCCTGGCCCGGGCGCTGGCCCGGCCACCGCCCCGGTACCCGGGCAATCGGTGCTGTGCCTGCGCAACCTGGTGCCGGCGCACTTTCTGCGCGCCCGTTTCGCCAGCGCCCACAGCTGCACCCTGTTCTCGGCCACGCTGCAGCCCATGCACTACCACGCCGACCTGCTGGGCCTGCCCGACAACACGGCCTGCATCGAGGTCGAGTCGCCCTTCCAGGCGGCCCAGTTGCAGGTGCACACCGCGCACGACCTGTCCACCCGTTTCCAGCACCGCGCCCAATCGCTGGACCCGCTGGTGGACCGGATGGCCGCGCAGTACCAGGCCCGACCCGGCAACTACCTGGCCTTTTTCAGCAGCCATGACTACCTGCAGCAGGCCGCAGCGCGCCTGGCCCAACGCCACCCCGAGCTGCCTTGCTGGAGCCAGTCGCGCGGCATGAGCGAAGCCGAGCAACAGGGCTTTCTGGCGCGCTTCCAGGACGAGGGCCAGGGCATCGGTTTCGCGGTGCTGGGCGGGGCCTTTGCCGAGGGCATCGACCTGCCGGGCCGGCGCCTGATCGGCGCCTTTGTGGCCACCCTGGGCCTGCCCCAGCTCAACCCGGTCAATGAAGAGATCCGCCGCCGGCTGCAGGCCCAGTTCGGTGCTGGCTACGACTACACCTACCTCTACCCCGGCTTGCAGAAAGTGGTGCAGGCCGCCGGGCGGGTGATCCGCGGCCCAGGCGACGAGGGCGTGATCCACCTGCTGGACGACCGCTTTGCCCGGCCCGAGGTGCGCCGCCTGCTGCCGGCCTGGTGGGGCCTCAAGGACTGAGCCCGCCATGGCCGCCGTGGCGGCGCGCCGCCTGCACCGTCACCACCTTGCGCACCGGGCTCGACAACACCAGCGAGGTGGTGACGCTGCCATGGGCGGCGAGGGTGTCCACCACCCGCTGCAGGTCGGCAGGCTCGGCGATGGCGCAGCGCACGATGAAGCAGTCTTCGCCGGTCACGCGATCGGCCTCCAGCACCTCGTCCATCGACTCGAACAAGGCCACGTACCGGGCGATGAAGGCGTGTGTGGTCTCGATGCGGATGATGGCCTGCAGCCCCACGCCCAGGGCCCGCAGATTGACCCGGGCGCCGTAGCCCTCGATGACACCGGCGTCTTCGAGCTTGCGCACGCGCTCGCTCATGGCAGGCTGCGACAGCCCGATGCGCTTGCCCAGCGCGGCCAGGCTCTGGCGCGCGTCACGTTGCAGGGCTTGCAGGATCTGAAGGTCTTTCGGGTCTAGTTTCATGCACGCTTTCAGGTGGGCCCGGCGCCACCGATGAAGCATCGGTGCCAGGGCTTGATTTCCGATGCCTGCCCATTCCGGGGCCGGCGACTGCGGCCTATCGTCAGCATCTTTACGCCACAGGACTTGATGATGCAATTGATTGGCATGCTGGATTCGCCCTATGTTCGCCGCGTCGCGGTATCGATGCACTGGCTGGGCCTGCCCTTTGAACACCGGCCGGTGTCGGTGTTCAGGCAGTACGCCGAATTCTCGGCCATCAACCCGGTGGTCAAGGCCCCCACCCTGGTGTGTGACGACGGCACGGTGCTGATGGAGTCGGGGCTGATTCTGGAGTACCTCGAATCGCTCGCCAACACCCGCCTGTGGCCCGCCCCGGGTGCGGCCCGGCTGCAGGCCCTGCGCGCCACCGGGCTGGCCCTGGCCGCCTGCGAAAAAACGGTGCAGATCGTCTACGAGCTGCAGCTGCGCCCGCCCGAGAAGCAACACGCCCCCTGGCTGGAGCGGGTGCGCGGCCAGGCCGAGGCCGCCTTCGATGCGCTCGAGACCGAACTGGCCCGCACCCCCTGGCCCCGGCAAGCCCAACGCCTGACCCAGGCCGGCGTGAGTGCCGCCGTGGCCTGGTCGTTTGCGCAAAGAATGCTGCCCGGGCAGCTGAGCGCGGCACGCTGCCCCCACCTGGCCAGCTTCACCGACTGGGCCGAAACCCTGGACGTGTTCACCCGGGCGCCCATGGACTGAGCCGACGCTGGCCCACCCGGCCTGCTTGCCCCAGGTCAAGCCAACCACGGCGCGGTGCGGCACACTGGGGCCCCATGAACCCCAGCAGCCCCCCTGGCCAACCCAGCCCCCCCGGCGCGGACGCCGTGCTGATCCATGCCCTGCAAGCCCTGTTGCAAGCCCAATCACAGGCCAGCACGGGCCAGCCCGTGCGCCTGATCGAAACCCACATCTCCTGGGTGCTGCTGGCCGGCGAGCAGGCCTACAAACTCAAAAAGCCGGTGCGGCTGCCCTTTGTGGACTTCAGCACCCTGGCGCTGCGCCGCCACTTTTGCGAAGAGGAACAGCGCCTGAACCAGCGCCTGGCGCCGCAGCTGTACCTGGGCGTGCAGGCCATCACCGGCACCCCCGAAGCCCCAGCGCTGGGGGGCCAGGGCCCGGCCATCGAGTACGCGGTGAGCATGCGCCGCTTTGCCCCGGGGGCCCTGCTCAGCGAGCGGCTGGCCGCCGGGGTGCTGGGTGCCGAAGAGCTGCAGGGGCTGGCGCAGCGTGTGGGCCAGTTCCATCAGCAGGCGGCCGTGGCCCACCCCGGGCAGGGCTGGGGCCAGCCACAGCAGATCGAGCAGGCCGCCCTGAAGGTGCTGGCGCAACTGCAGGCCGCCCTGGGCGAGGCCCCCGTGGCAGCGCTGCGGCGATGGATGCAGGCACAAGCGCTGGTGCTGGCGCCGGTCTGGCAGACCCGGCTGGAACAGGGCTGGGTGCGCGAAGGCCATGGCGACCTGCACCTGAACAACTGCGTGCTGACCGAGGAGGGCGCCACCGGCTTCGACTGCATCGAGTTCGACCCGGCCCTGCGCTGGATCGATGTGATGAGCGACCTGGGCTTTCTGACCATGGACCTGCACGCCCATGGCCGCCCCGACCTGGCGGCGGGCGTGCTGGACCACTACCTGCAACAGACCGGCGACTGTGGCGGCCTGGCCGTGCTGCGCTTCTACGAGGTCTACCGCGCCCTGGTGCGCGCCCTGGTGACCACGCTGAGCCCGCCCCAGCCGGGCGCCCCCGACTACCTGGCCTGCGCACACGCCCTGAGCCTGGGCCCACCCGGCGGGCCACGCCTGCTGATCACGCTGGGCCTGTCGGGCTCGGGCAAATCCACGGTGGCCGCCCAGTTGCTGCAAGCCACCGGGGCGGTGCGCCTGCGCTCGGATGTGGAGCGCAAGCGCCTGTTCGGCCTGCAGGCGCTGCAGCGCTCCGAGGCCCTGGGCCTGTCGCTGTACACGCCCGAGGCCACACGGCGCACCTTTGACCGCCTGCATGAGCAGGCCGCCACGGCCCTGCGGGCGGGTTGGCCGGTGGTGGTGGATGCCGCCTTTTTGCGGCGCGGCGAGCGCGACCGCTTCCAGGCCCTGGCCCGGTCGCTGGGCCTGCCTTTCGGCGTGCTGCATTGCCACTGCGACCCGGCCTTGATGCGCTCGCGCATCGAGGCCCGGCAGGCCCGCGGCGACGATGCCTCGGAGGCCACGCCCGAGGTGCTGCAAAGCCAGCTCAAAGGCCCCGGTGGGCCCGAAGCCGACGAACTGCCCTGGGTGCTGTCGGTGGACACCACCGAGCCCCTGGGCCCGGCCGACATCGCCGCCCTGGCGCGCCGCTGGCAGGGCCAGCGCAGCCCCTGACACCCCCAGCCTCTCAGGCGAGAATGCCGCCATGGAATTCCTGTTCGAGTTGCTGTTTGAACTGTTCGGCGAGGTCTTGCTGCAGGTGTTGGGCGAGCTGCTGGCCGAATGGGGCCTGCACCTGACACGCCCCGCCGAGCGCCGTCGCCCACCGCACCCCCTGTTCACCCTGCTGGGCTATGCCTTGCTGGGCCTGGGGGTCGGCGCCTTGAGTCTGCTGTGGCTGCCGCACTCGCTGCTGCCGAGCAAGGGCCTGCGCCTGGCCAACCTGGTGCTGTCGCCCTTGCTGTCGGGCGCGGTGCTGGCGTGGATCGGCCACTGGCGTGCCCAACACGGCTCGCCGGTGCCGGTGCGCAACCGCTTCATGCAGGGGCTGGTGTTCGCCTTTGCCATGGCGGCGGTGCGCTATGGGGCCACGCTGTGAGGCCTTGACGTCTGCGAGGACCGAGGCCTGTCACACCAGCTTGCGGATCGGGCGGCGCCGCCATACCAGCCGGTAGTACAGGCTCTGCAGCAGCAGCATGGCCATGAAGGCCACCGGGTAGGCCACCCACACGCCTTCGATACCGATGTGGCGGCTCATCAGCACGGCCACCGGCACCTCGACCCCCAGGATGCAGAAGATCGAGATGGCCGTGGGCGCGAGCACCGACCCGCTGGCCCGCATCACGCCGGACAGCACGCTGGCCATGCCGAAGATCACGCTGCTCCACAGCATGATGTGCAACAGGTTCTGGGCCAGCTCCAGCACCGGAGCGCTGGTGATGAAGAACCCGATCACGGGGCGCGAGAACAGGTAGGCCACGGTGACCAGCGCCCCGGTGAGCACCAGGTTCATCAAGAGCCCGGTGCGCGCGATGTCGCCCAGGCGCTCGCTGCGCCCGGCGCCAATCGCCTGGGCACCCAGGATGGAGGCGGTGATGGCGATCGAGATGGCCGGGAACTGCACATAGGCCACGATCTGGTTCACCGCACCGTAGGCCGCCGTGGCGTCGGAGCCAAAGCCGTTGACCAGCGACAGCAAGGCCAGCTCGGCCAGCGAGATGACGATCATCTGCAAGCCCGTGGGCACGCCGATGCGCAGCACCGTGGCCAGCAGCCGGGGCTCGATGCGCAGGTGGCGCAGCAAGGTGGCATCGGGTGCCAGCGGGTGCAGGCGCCGGCGCAGGTGCCAGCCCAGCCACAGCAGCGCACAGGCGGTGGACAGCACCGAGGCCAGGGCGCCACTGGCCACGCCCATGCGGGGCAGGCCCGCCCAGCCCAGGATGAAGGCCGGCGTGAACACCAGGCCCAGCACGGTGGACAGCACCAGGGCCTTGAGGGGCGTGACGGTGTCGCTGACGCCGCGCAGCATGGCGGTGGACAGCAGGAACAGGAACATCAGCGGCATGTTGAGCAGCACGATGCGCGCATAGGCCGTGGCCTCGTCCAGGATGTTGGCCGGCGTGCCCAGGGCCCGCATCAGCGCCGGGGTGAAGCTGCCCCCCACCAGCGCCACCACCAGGCCCAGCAACAAGGCCACGCACAGTGCCGTGCCGGCCACGGCCTTGACCCGCCCGGTGTCGCGGGCGCCCCAGGCCTGCCCGATCAGCACCGACGAGCCCGCGCCCAGGCCGATGATGAAGGACACGCAGAAAAAGGCCACCGGAAAGAAGCCCGACACCGCCGCCATGGCCTGCACGCCCAGGATCTGGCCGATGTAGATGTTGTTGATGGTGCCCGACAGCGCCTGCAGGATGTTGCTCAGCAACATGGGTCCGAGAAAGCCCAGGAACACCTGCCACAAGGGCTTGGCGGGGCCCGGTGCCCGCCCGCCCGGATGGCGTGGCACGGCGGGGGCGGTGGAGGGGGCGGAGGCGGAAGCGCTAAGGTGTGTGGTCATGTGCGGACAGGTCAAGGACGGCCGCCAGGATAGGCACCGCTTGGAGCCCAAAACTCTAACAGCCCGGGCCGATGCGCCGCTGTCGCCGCCCGCACAGCCTGGCCGCGCGCTTGCTGCAAAATGAGCCGTCTCCCTTTTTGCCCGGGCCTGCCCCGGCCTCCGTGCCCCATGTCTGCTCCCTCCGCCCACCGGCCCGGCCGCTACGCCGACCTGCAACGCATCGCCACCGCCAGCATGACCGAACGGGGCCTGCAGCCCGAGTTCTCACCCGCCGTGCAGCGCCAGGTTGACGCGATCCGGCAGGCCCCGGCGGCGCCCGATGAGTCCTTGCCCGATCTGCGCGCCTTGCTGTGGTGCTCGATCGACAACGACGATTCGCGTGACCTGGACCAGCTCACCGTGGCCGAGGCCCTGCCCGACGGCGCCACCCACGTGTGGGTGGCGATTGCCGATGTGGACAGCGTGGTGCCCAAGGGCTCGGCCATCGACGAACACGCCTGCTTCAACACCACCTCGGTCTACACCTCGGCGCGGGTTTTCACGATGCTGCCCGAGGCGCTGAGCTACGACCTGACCTCGCTGAACCCCGCAGTGGACCGGCTGGCCGTGGTGACCGAGATGGTGATCCATGCCGACGCCAGCCTGCACAGCGTGCGCCTGTACCGCGCCCGGGTGCACAACCAGGCCCAACTGGCCTACGACGCGGTGGCCGCCTGGCTCGAGGGGCAGGGCCCGCTGCCCGAGGCCGCCGCCCGGGTGAGCGGCATGGAGCAGCAACTGCGTCTGCAGGACCAGGTGGCCCAGACCCTGCGCCGCGCCCGCCATGCCCAGGGCTCGCTGGCGCTGGAGACCTTCCAGCCCCGGGCCGTGTTCGACGCGGGGCAACTGGTGGGCATCGAGCAGCAGGTGCAGAACCGCGCACGCCAGTTGATCGAAGAGCTGATGATCGCCACCAACACCTGCACGGCCCACTTTCTGGCGCGCCACAGCGGGCGCTCGCTGCGCCGGGTGGTGCGTTCGCCCGAACGCTGGATGCGCATCATGGAAGTGGCGGCCCAGTACGGCGAGACCTTGCCGGGCAGCCCCGACTCGCGTGCGCTCGAGGCCTTTCTGGCGCGCCGCCACACGGCCGACCCGCTGCGCTTTCCCGATCTGTCGCTGGTCATCGTGAAGCTGATGGGCTCGGGCGAGTATGTGGTGGAACAGGCAGGCCAGCGCCCGCTGGGCCACTTCGGGCTGGCGCTGCGCGACTACACCCACTCCACCGCGCCGAACCGCCGCTTTCCGGACCTGATCACCCAGCGCATGGTGAAAGCCGCCCTGGCCCACCAGCCCATGCCCTACAGCGACGCCGAGCTGCAGGCCCTGGCCCAGCACTGCACGCGGCAGGAAGACGCCTCGCGCAAGGTGGAGCGCAAGCTGCGCAAGTGCGAGGCGGCGCTGTACCTGGAGCGCTTCGTGGGCCAATCGTTCGACGCGCTGGTGACCGGCGCCGAAGCCTCGGCCACCTGGGTGCGGCTGCTGTCGCCCCCGGTGGAGGGGCGCCTGATCGGGCGGCTGCCCCCGCTGCGCGTGGGCCAGTTGCTGCGCGTGGAGCTCAAACACACCGATGTGGAGCGCGGGTTCATCGACTTTGCGCTGCTGGAAACCGAGCACCCCGCAACGGCCACCAGCCGCTCCGATACTCGGTCTCACAACCGGCCCCACACCCCGCCTCACCCCAGGCATTGAGGCCGGGGGCCTAAACTATCGGGCTTTCATTGCTTCCCCGGACCGCCCCACCATGAGTACCACCCCGCCCGCCTGCCCCCAATGCGGGCTTGAAAACACCTACGCCGACGGCGACCAGTTCATCTGCCCCGATTGCGCCTTCGAGTGGCCGGCCCAGGCCGAAGCCAGCGACGAAGACCAGCCTGCGGGCGACGGCGTGATCCGTGACGCCAACGGCCAGCCCCTGGCCGACGGCGACGCCGTGCTGCTGATCAAGGACCTGAAGGTCAAGGGCAGCTCCACCGTGCTGAAGAAGGGCACCAAGGTCAAGAGCATCCGCCTGGTGCACGACAACGGCGACCACGACGTGGACTGCAAGACCGACCAGGGCCAGTTCATGCTGAAGTCGGTCTTCCTCAAGAAGGCCTGAGCCCAGCCCTGCCTCTGACAACCCCACATCGCCCCGACCATGACTGCCCACGTTCGCGCCTCGGCCGCCTCGCCCGACCACACCCACGACACCACCCGCATCGACGACACCCGCATCCGCGCGGTGCGCCCGCTGATCACGCCCGCCTTGCTGCAGGAGTGGCTGCCCACGCCGGCCTCGGCCCAGGCGCTGGTGGAGCACAGCCGCAGCGCCATCTCACGCGTGCTGCACGGTGCGGACGATCGCCTGGTGGTGGTGGTGGGCCCGTGCTCCATCCACGACCACGCGCAGGCCATGGAGTACGCCCGCCAGCTCAAGCAGCAGGCCGATGCGTTGGCCGCCGACCTGCTGATCGTGATGCGGGTGTACTTCGAGAAGCCGCGCACCACCGTGGGCTGGAAGGGCTACATCAACGACCCGCACCTGGACGGCAGCTTCGCCATCAACGAAGGGCTGGAGCTGGCGCGCCAGCTGCTGCTTGACGTGCTGGAGTTGGGCCTGCCGGTGGGCACCGAGTTCCTCGACCTGCTGAGCCCGCAGTTCATCAGCGACCTGGTGAGCTGGGGCGCGATTGGTGCGCGCACCACCGAGAGCCAGAGCCACCGCCAGCTGGCCAGCGGCCTGAGCTGCCCGGTGGGCTTCAAGAACGGCACCGATGGTGGGCTGAAGGTGGCGGCCGATGCCATCCAGGCCGCCCAGGCCGCGCACGCCTTCATGGGCATGACCAAGATGGGCCAGTCGGCCATCTTCGAGACCCGTGGCAACCAGGACTGCCACGTGATCCTGCGCGGTGGCAAGCAGCCCAACTACAGCGCCGCCGATGTGGACGCGGCCTGCGCCCTGCTCAAGTCGGCCGGCCTGCGCGAGCAGGTGATGATCGACGTGTCGCACGCCAACAGCAGCAAGCAGCACCGCCGCCAGATCGAGGTGGCCGCCGAGGTGGCCAGCCAGATCGCCGCCGGTGACACGCGCATCACCGGCCTGATGATCGAAAGCCACCTGGAAGAAGGCCGCCAGGACATCGTGCCCGGCCAGCCGCTGCAGCACGGTGTGTCGGTGACCGATGCCTGCATCAGCATGGCCCAGACGCTGCCGGTGCTGCAAGGCCTGGCTGAGGCCGTTCGAGCACGCCGCGACCGCGCCGCCCAGTGAGCCCAGTGAGCCCATGGGGCGGGCATGGGGCAACAGCCTGTGCCAACCCCTGCCACGCCTGCCACCCCGGCTTCACAGGGCTCCGCTAAACTGCCAGCACCCCCTTTTCCGAGGGCGCCACCCGCGTCCGACCCCACTGCGATGAGCCACCTGACACCCTCCGCCGCGCCCACAGATTTCGAGAGCATCTTCGAGCTGGCCCCGGTCTCCCTGTGGCTGGAGGATTTCAGCGAGCTCAAGCGCTTCTTCGACCGCCTGCGCAGCCAGGGCGTGCAGGACCTGGCGGCGCACCTGGCCCAACACCCCGAGCAGGTGGCCGAAGGGGCGGCCTGCATCCGGGTGCTGCGTGTGAACGCCAAGACCCTGAGCCTGTTCGGTGCCACCGATGCGGACCACCTGCTGGCCAACCTGGGCCAGGTGTTTCGCGACGACATGTTCCCGCAGGTGGTGGCCGAGTGGTCGCAGCTGTGGAACGGCCAGCACGAGTTCGTCAACCAGACCGTCAACTACACACTCGACGGGCGCCGCCTCGACGTGCTGGTGCGGGCCCGCATCCTGCAGGGCCACGAGGCCGATTGGGCCCGCGTGATGGTGTCGCTGGAAGACGTGACCGACACCACCCGCAACCTGCAGCGCCTGGCCAACAGCGAGCATTACGCGCGCGATCTGTTCGAGCACTCGCCGGTGTCGCTTTGGGTGGAAGACTTCAGCGCCGTCAAGCAGCTGCTGGACGAGGCACGGCGCCAGGGCATCACCGACTTCCCCACCTTCATCCGGGTGCACCCCGAGTTCGTGACCCGCTGCATGCAGGAGATCCGGGTGGTGGATGTGAACCAGCTCACGCTGGGCATGTTCGGGGCCCAATCCAAGGGCGAGCTGCTGAGCCGGCTCGACCAGCTGTTCCGCGGCGAGATGGTGGATTCCTTCTCCGACCAGCTGATCGACCTGTGGCAGAACAAGCTGGTGCAGCACCGCGAGGTGACCAACTACACGCTCAACGGCGACAAGCTGCACATCCACATGCAGTTCTCGGTGCTGGAAGGCCATGAGAACGACTGGAGCCTGGTGCTGGTGTCGCTGGTGGACATCACCGCCCGCAAGAAGGCCGAGGCCTACCTGGAGTACCTGGGCAAGCACGATGTGCTGACCCGGCTGCGCAACCGGGCCTTCTATGCCGACGAACTCAATCGCCTGGCCCGCCGCGGGCCCTGGCCGGTCAGCGTGCTGATCGTCGACCTCAACGGGCTCAAGCGCGTCAACGACGAGGAGGGCCACGCCGCGGGCGACACCATGCTGCGCCGCGCCGGCGAGGTGCTGGGCAAGGCGGTGGATGCACCGGCCTGTGCGGCGCGCATCGGGGGCGACGAATTTGCCCTGCTGCTGCCGGCATCCGATGCGCGCGCCGCTGCGGCCGTGCAGGAGCGCATCCAGTCGCTGCTCGAGATGAACAACCAGTTCTACCCGGGCCAGCCGCTGACCCTGTCGATGGGCAGCGCCACCTGCCAGGACGGCGAGTCGCTCGATGCCGCCGTGTCGCGGGCCGACCAGGCCATGTACGCGGCCAAGGCCCGCTACTACCAAAGCCAGGACTTGAATAGAAGAACAGGCCCGACCTGAACCACTTTCGGAGGCCCGCATGCCGCCAAGGCCCGCAGGCACCAGGTCGATGGCTGCTGGCTCAACAGCCCGCCCTTGCGGCAGCTTCCCAACCCCTTGTCTCACGCCCCATGTCCACCATTGCCGTCATCGACTTCGAAACCACGGGCGTCTCGCCGGAACAGGGCGCGCGTGCCACCGAGGTGGCCATCGTGCTGCTGGAGCAGGGGCGGGTGGTGGACCGTTTTCAGAGCCTGATGAATGCGGGGGTGCGCATCCCGTCCTTCATCACCCAGCTCACCGGCATCACCAACGCCATGGTGGCCGCGGCACCGCCGGCCGAGCAGGTGATGGGCGAGGCCAGCCGCTTTGTGGGCGAGGCGCCCATGGTGGCGCACAACGCGGCCTTTGACCGCAAGTTCTGGGTGGCCGAACTGGACCGCGCCGGCCTGAGCGCACCGCAGCCCTATGCCTGCACGGTGCTGCTGTCGCGCCGCCTGATCCCGCAGGCGCCCAGCCACAAGCTGGGCTCGCTGATCTCCTTCCTGGGCCTGCCGCCGGCCGGCCGGGCCCACCGGGCGCTGGCCGATGCCGAGATGGCCGCCTCGCTGCTGGCCCACCTGCAGCAGCAACTGCAAGAGCGCTGGCAACTGCAGGCCGACCACGCCTTGCTGAGCAGCCTGCAGCGCTGCAGCAAGGCCGCCGTGCCGGGCTGGCTGGCCCAGCAGCGCGAGCGCCACGCCGCCGTTTGAGGCTCTCAGATCGGGTCCAGGTCCTCAGGCCTTGGGGATGTTGAGCTTGGGCACCAGGTCTTTGTAGAAGGCCCGGTCCTTGTCGATGGCCGCCTGGAAGCTGGGCCCATCGGCATAGGCCCAGCCCAGGTTGGCCTTGAGCAGGGCGTCGCGGAACACGGCGTCGTCGGCGGCCTTGCGGGCCACCTCGGCCCAGAGATCGGCCAGCTCCTGGGGCAGGGCCTTGGGCGCCCCCAGGCCGCGCCAGACCTGCACCGACAGATCCACCCCGCGCTCCTTGAGGGTGGGCACTTTCTCGAACAGGGCCGAGCCCACGCGCTGCTCGGCCATCACGGCCAGCGTGCGCATCTTGCCGGCCGCCACATGCTGGGCCACCTCGCCCGGGCTGACGGTGAGCGCATCGACATGCCCGCCCAGCAAGGCCACGGCGGCCGGGGCCGCGCCCAGAAAAGGCACGTGGTTGAAGCTGATGCCGGTCTTGTCGCCGAGCGCGGCCGCGGCCATGTGCCAGATCGAGCCCACACCGGCGTTGCCGATGGCGATCGGGTCCTTGCGTCGGCGTGCGTCGGCCAGGAACTCGTCCACCGTCTGCCAGGGCGCATCGGCGCGCACGGTGATGGCTGCGGGGTCGGCGTTCAGGCGGGCGATGGGGCGCAGATCGGAGGCGGTGTGCTTGGTGATGCCGAGGTTGGGGATGATGGTGAGCTCGCAGATGATGATGCCCAGCTTGTAGCCGTCGGGCTTGGCATTGATGAGCTCGGCGGTGCCGATGGCCCCGCTGGCCCCGGGTTTGTTGGTCACCACCATGGGTTGTTGCGGCAGGTATTTCTTGACCGATTCGGCAAAGGCACGGCCCACCAGATCGGTGCCACCGCCGGCCGCCACGGGCACGATCAGCTCGATCGGGCGCGAGGGGTAGTCGCTGGCCGCACGGGCCGGCGAGAAGGGCGCGGCAATGCCCAGGGCACAGGTGGCGGCCAGAAAGCGGCGGCGGGGGATGGTCATGGTGTTGTCTCCTGTTGTCATGGCTGAAATCAGCGGGTGCACGTGCGCCGGGGCAGGGGGGGTTGCCCCAGGCGGAATCGGGTCCAGCTCAGTAGGTGGCGCGGCCACCCGACAGATCGAACACGGCGCCGGTGGTGAACGAGTTCTCGGCCGTCAGCAGCCAGGCCACCATGGCGGCGATCTCGTCCACCTCGACAAAGCGGCCGCGCGGGATCTTGGACAGCATGTAGTCGATGTGCTGCTGCGACATCTGCTCGAAGATGCGGGTGCGCGCCGCCGCCGGGGTGATGGCATTGACCGCGATGTCGTACTGCGCGGTCTCCTTGCCCAGGCTCTTGGTGAGGGCGATCACGCCGGCCTTGGAGGCGCTGTAGGCCGCCGCGTTGGGGTTGCCCTCTTTGCCCGCGATCGAGGCGATGTTGACGATGCGCCCGTAGTTGCGCTGGACCATGCCCGCCACCACCGCCCGGTTGACATGGAAAGCGCCGTTGAGGTTGACGTCGAGCACGCGCAGCCACTCGGCCGTGGGGTAGTCGACCACCGGGGCATTGGCCCCGGCGATGCCAGCGCTGTGCACCAGCAGGGCCACGGGGCCGCAGTGGGCCTCGGTGTCGCGCAGGGCCGCCGCGACCTGGGCCGGATCGGTGATGTCGGCCTGCACCCGGTGCACGGGCAGATCGGCCTGGGCGGCCAGCGCCGCCGCATCGGCATCCCACAGGCTGACGCGCGCGCCGCCAGCCAGCAGGCGCTGGGCCACGGCCAGGCCGATGCCCTGGGCCCCGCCGGTGATGACGGCGGTGCGGCCTTCAAAGTCGTATTGGGTCATGGTGTCGGGTCCTTCAGGCGGCGACGGTGCGTTGTTGTTGTTCACCCAAGCCTTCGATGCCCAGGCGCAGGGTCTGGCCGGGGCGCAGGTAGACGGGCTCGGGCTTGCAGCCCATGCCCACGCCGGGTGGTGTTCCGGTTGAGATCACATCGCCGGGGTACAGGGTCATGAAGCGGCTCAGGTAGGCCACCAGCTGGGGCACCTTGAAGACCATGGTGCGGGTGTTGCCGTCCTGGTAGCGCTGGCCGTCCACCTCCAGCCAAAGATGCAGCGCATGCGGGTCGGGCACCTCGTCGGCTGTGACCAGCCAGGGGCCGGTGGGGCCGAAGGTGTCGCAGCCCTTGCCCTTGTCCCAGGTGCCGCCGCGCTCCAGCTGGTAGCTGCGCTCGGACACATCGTTGACCACGCAGTAGCCGGCCACGTGGTCCATGGCCTCGGCCTCTTCGACGTAGCTGGCCACGCGCCCGATGACCACACCCAGCTCGACCTCCCAATCGGTCTTCAGCGATCCGCGCGGGATGCGCACATCGTCGTTCGGCCCCACCACGGCCGAGGTCCACTTGTTGAACACCACGGGTTCGCTGGGCACGGCCATGCCCGATTCGGCGGCGTGGTCGGCGTAGTTCAGCCCGATGCAGATGAACTTGCCGATGCGCCCCACGCAAGGGCCCAGGCGGGGCGTGCCGGCCACCATGGGCAGGCTGGCGGAGTCGATGGCGCGCAGGCGGTCGAGGGTGTGCGGGTCGAGGGTGCTGCCCTCGATGTCGGCCACATGGGCCGACAGATCCCTGAGTTGGCCGGCCGCATCCAGCAGGCCAGGTTTCTCCTGGCCCGGGGGGCCGTAGCGAAGCAGTTTCATGCCTTGTCTCCTTGTGCTGCGGGATTCTGGGAGGCGCCCGCCATGCTGCATAGTGAGAGCTTTTGATCTGGCAATAACCTTTTGGAATCCCCATGGTCCCCAGCCTCACCTCGATCACCTCGCGCCTGCGCTTTCGCCAACTGACCCTGCTGGTGGCGCTGGACGAAGCGGGGTCGCTGCACCGCGCGGCCGACCGCCTGGGCATGACGCAGCCGGGCCTGACCAAGGCCTTGCGGGAGATCGAATCGACCTTCGGCATGGCCTTGTTCGAGCGCTCACCCAAGGGGGTGCTGGCCAATGAACTGGGGCGCTGCATCATCCGTTACGCCCGGGTGATCGCCTCCGACCTGGGCCACCTGCGCGAAGAGATCGACGGGGTGCTGCGGGGCAGCGGCGGGCGGGTGGCCGTGGGCACCATCACCGGGGCGCTGCACTCGGTGCTGATCGGCGCCCTGGCCCAGTTGCGCGAGACGCAGCCGGCCTTGTCGATCGAGGTGCGCGAGGGCATCAGCAGCGAGCTGCTGAACCAGCTCAACGAAGGCCGGCTGGACCTGGCCATCTGCCGCACCACGGTGGCCAAGCAGGCCGACCAGTTCGACTACGAGGCCTTGCAGGATGAGAGCGTGGCAGTGGCCGTGGGGCCGCGCCACGCCCTGGCCAAGGCCCGGCGCGTGACACTGGCGCAGCTGGCCTCGTGCCGCTGGATTCTCTACCCCGGCAACATGCCCTTGCGCACCCTGCTGGAGCGCGAGTTCCGCGAGGCCGGCCTGGGCCTGCCGCCCTACCCGATCGAGACGGCGTCGTCGCTGGCCACCATGCTGATGCTCAAGCAGGACCCGACCCTGGTGGCCCTGATGGCCGAGGGCACCATGGCCTTCTGCGAGGAGCACCGGATCGCGCGGCGCCTGCCGCTGGCGATCCGCTCGCGCCATGAGGCCTACGGCATCGTCACCCGCCGCGGGGCACGGCTGTCGCCGGCCGCCAGCCTGCTGGTGCAGTGCCTGCGGGACGCGGCCAACCCGGGCGGGGGCCTCGGTCTTGTGCACACCTGACATGCAAGGCGGCCACAAGGCACCCATAATCAAGCCGGCGCCCGGGTGGCGTGAGGAGGTGAATCCATGACATGGCTGTTGCTGGGCTTGATCTTGTTCCTGGGCGTGCATTCGGTGCGCATCGTGGCCGAAGGCTGGCGCACCCGCACCCGCGAGCGCCTGGGTGAGGGCGCCTGGAAAGGCCTGTACTCGCTGCTGTCGCTGCTGGGTTTTGCCCTGATCGTGTGGGGCTATGGCCAGGCGCGGCAGAACCCCGTGGTGCTGTGGGTGCCACCGGTGGCCACGCGCCATGTGGCGGCCTTGCTGATGCTGATCTCCTTCGTGCTGCTGGCCGCGGCCTATGTACCGCACAACGGCTTCAAGTCGCGGCTGCACCACCCCATGGTGCTGTCCGTGAAGGTGTGGGCGCTGGCGCATCTGCTGGCCAATGGCAACCTGGCCGACCTGCTGCTGTTCGGCGGCTTTCTGGCCTGGGCGGTGCTGGATTTCCGCAGCGCCCGGCAACGCGATCGGGCCCAGGGCACGGTCTACCCGGCGGCGCACAGCGGCAGCACGGCCATGACGGTGCTGGCCGGCCTGCTGGCCTGGGCCGCCTTTGCCTTCTGGGGCCACCAGTGGCTGATCGGCGTGTCGCCACTGGGCATCTGACGCGGCAGGCCATGAGCGCGACACCGACATCGTCAGACACTGGCCTGCGCCACATCCCGGCCGGCATCTGGACCCTGGGCTTCGTGAGCCTGTTGATGGACATTTCGTCGGAGATGATTCACAGCCTGCTGCCCATGTTCATGGTGGGCACACTGGGCATGGGCATGGCCACGGTGGGGCTGATCGAGGGGCTGGCCGAGGCCACGGCACTGATCGTGAAAGTGTTCTCGGGCGTGCTCAGCGACTACTGGGGCCGGCGCAAATCGCTGGCCGTGCTGGGCTACAGCCTGGGCGCCTTGAGCAAGCCGCTGTTCGCCCTCACCGGCGGGGCCAGCCTGATCGTGACGGCGCGCCTGCTGGACCGCGTGGGCAAGGGCATCCGCGGGGCCCCACGCGATGCGCTGGTGGCCGACATCGCGCCACCCCACCTGCGCGGCGCCGCCTTCGGCCTGCGCCAGTCGCTCGACACCGTGGGGGCCTTTGCCGGCCCGCTGATCGCTGCCGGCCTGATGCTGCTGTGGGCGAATGATTTCCGCGCCGTGTTCTGGGTGGCCACGGTGCCGGCCTGGCTGGCCGTGGCCTTGCTGGTACTGGGCCTGAAGGAGCCCGTGCGGCCTGCGGGCGCCCCGCGTGAGAACCCGATCCAGCACGCCAAGCTGCGCCGGCTGCCCACAGCCTACTGGTGGGTAGTTTCTTTGGGCGCGCTGTTCACGCTGGCCCGTTTCAGCGAGGCATTTCTGGTGCTGCGGGCCCAGCAAAGCGGCATCGCGATGGCCCTGGTGCCCCTGGTGATGGTGGCCATGAATCTGGTGTACTCGCTGCTGGCTTACCCCTTCGGCAAGCTGTCCGACCGCATCGGGCACCGCGGCCTGCTGGCCGCCGGGGTGCTGGTGCTGCTGCTGGCCGATCTGCTGCTGGCCACCGAGACCGGGCCCGCCGGCCTGTTGGCCGGCGTGGCGCTGTGGGGCGTGCACATGGCCCTGACCCAGGGCCTGCTGGCCGCCATGGTGGCCGACACCGCACCAGCAGACCTGCGGGGCACGGCCTTCGGCTTCTTCAACCTGGTCAGTGGCCTGGCCATGCTGCTGGCCAGCACCGTGGCCGGCCTGCTGTGGGACAGCCAGGGCCCGGCGACCACTTTTGTGGCGGGCGCCGTGTTCTGCGGCCTGTCACTGCTGGCCCTGGTGCTGCCGCAAGGCAGGCGCTGAAAAGGGCGTCGAACCGGCCACTCAGCCCCAGCACTCCGGCAGCGCCTGCAGGCGCTGCCAGCACAGGGTGCGCCAGGCCGGGCTGCCGTAGGCCTGCACCAGGTCGGGGCCCACGCCCGAAGACAGGTGTTGCAGACTCAGGCCGAGCTCGCGCAGGTAGGGCTCCTCGACCACCACGAACTGGCGCCGATAGGGCAGCAACACGCGCTGCGGCCCAGCCTGGCGCAGCAATTCACGGGCACGGCCGAGGTCGGCAAACCAGTGGTTGAGCAAGCGGTCACAGGCCTTGGCATGCCAGAAGGCGCCCAGGTCGTCACCCGGCTGGGCATGGCCTCCCAGCACACGGCGCGCCTGATCCCAATCGGTGAAGCCCAGGCTGCGCGCCACCAGGGTGAGGCAGTGGCCGAGGCGCCATTCGGCCGGGTCGTTCTGCCGGTGCCCGCCCAGGCGGGCACGCTCCAGCAATCGGGTGTCGCCGGAGCGCAAGGCCTTGAGGCCGAGGCGGGCACGCACCTTGAGTTCGGCCACCAGGGCCTGAGGGGGGGTAGGGGTGAAAGGAACAGAATTTGGATTCATGAGCAGCTCTTGTTTCGTGTGTTCAACCCTCCCGCTGGGGTCAGACGAAATCAAAAAAAGCTGTCCAGAGACAAAGCTTGCCGGGCGCCGGCCGGGTGTGGAAAACCGGGCCGGGCTCGCAGGGGTGAGAGCCTCTTTTGCGGGCGGGCGCCCCCTGGCACCCTAGCGAAAAGTATAGCGCGACCTGGTCACCCCTATCGCGGCGATAGGCGCGGACCACAGACCGGCCGAAAAAAGCTGTGATAGCATTTCGCCCATGCAACGCCAGCAAACCACCACCCTGAAGCTAAGCCTAGTGCTCGGCCGGGGTCTGCTCGCGTTCGTGTCCTGAGCTTCGCGCTCTTCCAAGACTTCCCCCTGACCCCGGCCCACGAACCAGCCTTTGCCTTGCGCAAAGGGCTGCAGGGGATGTCGTCGATTTTTCTTTTCTCTTTTTGTTTTCGACCCCTGCGGCCCTGCCCGGAAACCCCGGCGCCGCAAGCTGTTCGTGGAGCCCGACATGATTGCCAACCCGTCTGCCAAATACGCCCCCTTCGCCCCGATCGCGCTCGCTGATCGCCAATGGCCCTCGCGCACCATCACCCAGGCCCCCTTGTGGTTGTCCACCGACTTGCGCGATGGCAACCAGGCCTTGTTCGAGCCGATGAATGCCGAGCGCAAGATGAGTCTGTTCAAGGAGCTCGTGCGCATCGGCTTCAAGCAGATCGAGGTGGGCTTCCCGGCAGCCTCGCAGACCGACTTCGACTTTGTGCGCAAACTCATCGAAGACAAGCTGATCCCCGATGACGTGACCATCATGGTCATGACCCAATCGCGTGAGGACCTGATTGCCCGCACGGTGGAAGCCGTGAAGGGCTCCCCACGCGCCATCGTGCACCTGTACAACGCCACCGCATCGGCCTGGCGCCGCATCGTGTTCGGCATGAGCGTGCAGCAGGTGATGGGCCTGATCGGCCACCATGTGGGCTACCTCAAGCAGCTCACCGACGCCCAGCCCGACACCCGCTGGACCTTGCAGTACTCGCCCGAAACTTTCAGCGCCACCGAGCTCGAGGTGTCGCTTGAGGCCTGCCACACCGCCATCAACGCCTGGGGTGCCGGCCCGGGCCGCGAGGTGATCATCAACCTGCCCACCACGGTGGAGAACGCCACGGCCAACGTGTTTGCCGACCAGATCGAATGGATGCACCGCCACCTGGTGCCGCGTGAACACATCGTGTTGTCGGTGCACCCGCACAACGACCGCGGCACGGGTGTGGCAGCCGCCGAGTTCGCCATGATGGCGGGCGCCGATCGCGTGGAAGGCTGCCTGTTCGGCAATGGCGAGCGCTGTGGCAATGTGGACATCGTGACGCTCGCGCTCAATCTGTACACGCAGGGCGTGCACCCCCAGCTCGATTTTTCGGACATCAACGCCGTGGCCCGCGTGGCCGAAGAGTGCACCTCGATCCCGGTGCACCCGCGCCACCCCTATGCCGGGGACCTGGTCTTCACCGCATTTTCGGGCTCGCACCAGGACGCGATCAAGAAGGGCTTTGCCGCCCAGGACCCGAACGGCTTGTGGGAAGTGCCCTACCTGCCGATCGACCCGGCCGACCTCGGCCGCACCTATGACAGCGTGATCCGGGTGAACAGCCAGTCGGGCAAGGGGGGCATCGCCTTCTTGCTGGAGCGTGAGCGCGGCGTGGTGATGCCGCGCCGCATGCAGGTCGAGTTCAGTGCCGTGGTGCAACGCCAGACCGATGCCAGCGAGACCGAAATCAATGGCGAAGACATCTGGGCCTTGTTCCGCCAAACCTACCTGCGCGGCAGCAGCACCGGCAGCGATGCCATCCAGTACCACGGCCACACCCTGGACGGCAGCGGACAGGGCATCGAACTGGACTTGAGCATCCAGGGCGTGCGTCAGCGCCTGTCGGGCCAGGGCAATGGGCCGATCGCCGCCACCGTGGACGCCTTGGGCCTGCCGATGCGGGTGGACAGTTATGAAGAACGCGCCACCGGCAGCGGCGCCGATGCCCAGGCCCTGGCGATTGTGGAAGCCGCCCTCGAAGGCGTGGCCGGCAGCGGCTTTGGCGTGGGCATGAGCCACAACATCGTCACCGCCTCGATCCAGGCCGTGATCAGCGTGGCCAACCGCTTGCAGGAACGTCGCCAGGCGCGTGGCGCTGGGGGCAGCGCCGAGGTGAATGCCGAGGTGGGCGCATGAGCGCGCGCGAGCCCCAGAGCACCCTGGCCTGGCCGATCCGGCCCGCAGGCCCGGGGGACACCGATGCCATCCAGGCCCTGATGGTGGCGGCCACCATCCACTCAATTTGGCCCACCCTGGATGCGCGGGCACGTGACCCGGTGCTGGCCAGCTACGCCCGCGCCGGCCTGCGCCAGCGCCTGGGCGATGGGCAGCATCATTTCTGGGTGGCGCTGGACGCCGAAGGCGGCGACCCCTGTGGCGTGTTCGCCCTGAACGGGCCGCGCAAGCTGCAGTACCTGTTCGTGCGCCCACGCTGGCAGCGCAGCGGCGTGGGCCGCGCCCTGTGGCAGGTGGCGCGCGAGCACGCGCTCAAGCTGCAGGCCGACCCGGCGCCCTTCACGGTGAACGCCTCGCTCAACGCGGTGCCGGCCTATGAAAAGCTGGGCTTTGCGGCCGATGGGGCCGCCCAGGACGAAGGCGGGTGGCGCTGGCAGCCCATGCTGGCCCAGGTCTGAACACCTCAGGACGCTCCGGGCACGGGGCGCCAGGGAAAGCACGGTCCCACGAAGACCTTGACCTGAGGCAGTCACAAAATGACACTAGCTGACCTTCCCTCCCGATGCCCCGATGGACACCTCCGACCCCCATGCCAGTGATGCTGCTGCCACCCCTGTGTTCCTGAAGTGGCCCCTGCGCGACTTGCGAACCTGGGTGCGGCATTTCATGCGCGCCGAGATCCCGGTGCTGGCCAGCACGGCACAGGCCCTGGAGGAACTGCGGGCCCGCGAGGACGACATCGGCCCCGGCGACCTGGGGCCGGTGCTGCGTGCCGACCCGCTGATGACGGTGAAGTTCATGGCCCATGTGGCCACGCTGCGCCGCGATGAAGACGACACCGAGACCGAAAGCATCACCAGCGCCCTGGTGATGACGGGCATCACGCCTTTCTTCAACCGATTCGGCCCGCAACCCACGGTGGAGGATCGCCTGCGGGAACAGCCCGAGGCGCTCGAGGCCTTGTACGAGGTGCTGCAACGCAGCGAGCGCGCCGCCCATTTCGCCATGGCCTTTGCGGTGCACCGCAGTGACACCGACATCGACATGATCCACGAGGCCGCCTTTCTGCACGACTTTGCCGAGCTGCTGATGTGGTGCCATGCCCCCGACCTGATGCTGCAGGTGCGCCAGGCCCAGCAGCGCGACCCGGGCCTGCGCAGCGTGCTGGCGCAGCGCAGCCTGCTCAATGTCGAGCTCGACGACCTGCGCCAGGCGCTGCTGCGCCTGTGGCACCTGCCCCGGCTGCTGATCCGCATCAGCGACGGCAAGCACGCCGACCACCCCAGCGTGCAGAACGTGGTGCTGGCCTCGCGGCTGGCCCGCCACACCATGAAGGGCTGGGATAACCCGGCCCTGGGCAGCGATGTCGAAGAACTGTCCCAACTGCTCAACGCCAGCCCGCGCGTGACGCTGGCCTTTTTGCACAAGGTCGACTCGGCCAGCGCGCCGGGCTGATTCTCCCGCCTCCTGATGCTGTCGGTGCCGGCCCGATCGGGCCGGTGTCTTCCGTGCGCCAGCAGGAAATGGGCAACTCACCCATAATCAATGCATATACATCTATCAGGACCGACCCGGGTTGGCCCACCGAGACACCATGCATCCCCCACACGCCACGCCACCAGCACCAGCACCAGCAGCCTCCCCTGCCATGGACCCCCGCACCCGCCTGCTGCTGGAAGGGCCAATTGCGCCGACCTTGCTGCGCCTGGCCGCCCCCAATGTGATCGTGATGGTGGCCCAGGCCGCCGCCGGCCTGATCGAGACCTGGTTTGTGGGCCGATTGGGTACCGACGCGCTGGCCGGCATGGCCCTGGTGTTTCCGGTGGTGATGCTGATGCAGATGATGTCGGCCGGCGCCATGGGCGGCGGCATTGCCTCGGCCATTGCGCGGGCGCTGGGCGCCCACCGGCGCCACGATGCCCACGCGCTGGTGTTCCATGCGCTGGTGTTGTCAGGCCTGTTCGGCCTGGCCTTCACGGCGGCGGCGCTGCTGGGCGGCGAGCGCCTGTATGCCGCCATGGGCGGGCAGGGCGGCTCGCTGCAGGCCGCTCTGGTGTATTCGAACTGGGTGTTTGCCGGGGCGGTGCTGGTGTGGCTGTTCAACTCGCTGGCCTCGGTGATCCGGGGCACGGGCAACATGGCCTTGCCAGCGCAGGTGATCAGCGTGGGCACCCTGCTGCTGCTGCCGGTGTCACCGCTGCTGATCTTCGGCTGGGGCCCGGTGCCGGCCATGGGCATTGCCGGTGGGGCCCTGGCCCTGCTGCTGTATTACGCCGGCGGTTCAGTGGCACTGGGCCTGTGGTTGCTGTCGCCACGCAGCCTGCTGCGCCCCACCTGGGCCGATGCCGGACTGCGCTGGCCGCTGTTTCGCGACATCCTGCGCGTGGGCCTGGCCGGTGCGGTGTCGACGGTGGCCACCAATGTGGCGATTGCCATCGCCACCGGGCTGGCCGGGCGCTTCGGACCCGAGGCGATTGCCGGCTATGGCACGGCCTCGCGGCTCGAGTACCTGCTGGTGCCGCTGGTGTTCGGCTTTGGGGGCCCGCTGGTGGCCATGGTGGGCACCGCCGTCGGGGCGGGCCGGCGTGAACGGGCCTTGCGCGCCACCTGGATCGGGGCGGCCATGGCGGTGCTGCTGTGCGAACTGATCGGGCTGGCGGCAGCGGCCTTTCCCCACGCCTGGCTGTCGTTGTTCGACAGCGATGCCGGCATGCAGGCGGTGGGTGCGCAATACCTGCGCATCGTGGGCCCGGTGTACGGGCTGTTCGGCCTGGGCCTGATCCTGTACTTTGCCTCGCAGGGGGCAGGGCGCCTGCTGTGGCCGGTGCTGGGCAACATCGCGCGGCTGGTGATTGCCGCGGTGGGGGGCTGGCTGGCCTGGCGGGCAGGCTGGGGTCTGGCCGGGGTGTTTGCCGCCCAGGCCTTGGCGCTGGTGGCCTATGGCGGCATCAACGCCGCAGCCATCGCCAAGGGGGTGTGGTTCCGCGACTGAGCCCGCGGCGCCGGCCTGACGTCAGGCGGCTTCGAGCCGGGCCAGCGTCAGGCGGATGGCCTCGGCGATCTGGTCGCGGCGCAGCACGATGTGATCGCTCAAGTGCTGCTCGGCGGCGCTGGCGTCGCGTCGCCGCAAGGCCTCCAGGATGGACTGATGCTCTTGCTGGGTCGAATCACGGCCCACGTGTTCCATGTCGATCCAGCGAAGAAAGCGAATGCGGTCGTTCAGGCTGTCCAACATGCGCTGAAGCTCTGCATTGCCCGACATGGCCGCCAAACGCCGGTGAAAGGCCTCATCCAGGGCCACCAGCTCGGCCATCGGCGTGTCCACAGACACCGCGCGGCTGTGGTTCAGAAAAGTCTGCGCCTCATCGAGTTGCTCAGGTGTGCCGCGCAGCAGGGCCAGGCGCAGGCATTCGCGCTCCACGGCCACCCGGGCCTCGTACAGGTCCAGCGTTTCCTGCACATCGAGCGGGCGCCGCATGAAACCCCGGGAGCAGGGCTGCAGAAAGCCCTCGGTCACCAAGCGGTTGAGGGCCTCGCGCACGGGGGTGCGGCTGACGCCCAGGCGGGCGGCCAGCTCGATCTCGCTCAGGCGCTCGCCCGGTTTGAGCTGGCAGCTGATGGCCATCTCACGCAAGGTGTTGAACACGCCGCTGCCGCGTTCACGCCGGATCGGGGAAATGGGGGCTTTCATGGGTCTGGATTGTGCCTCTGGACGCTGCGCCCAATTTAAGTATACTTAAATTGAAATCTGCCTTTCCAGGCCAAACCGCTGCTGGCAGCAGCCCCACTTTCACGCAATGGATGGTTCATGAGCTCTTCTTTCAACGGCGCCGACGGCCTGGTGCGCATGCTGCAACTCAACGGCGTGAAGCACATCTTCGGCCTGTGTGGCGACACCAGCCTGCCTTTCTACGATGCGTTGGCCCGGCTGGACCATGGCATCGACCACATCCTGACGCGCGATGAACGCAGCGCCGGCTACATGGCCGACGGCTATGCCCGGGTGACCGGCAAGGTGGGGGTGTGCGAAGGCCCCAGCGGTGGCGGTGCCACCTACCTGTTGCCGGGCCTGGTGGAGGCCAATGAATCCTCGGTGCCGGTGCTGGGCATCACCTCGGATGTGTCGGTGGGCGCGCGCGGCAAGTTTCCTCTGACCGAGCTGGACCAGCAGGCGCTGTACAAGCCGCTGACCAAATGGAACACCACCATCGACCGGGTGGACCAGATCCCCGGCGCGGTGCGCAGCGCCTTCCGGGCCATGACCACGGGCCGCCCCGGGGCGGCCCACATCGCCTTGCCCTACGACGTGCAAAAACACGCCCTGGACCCGGCCGAGGTGTGGGACCAGCCCGGGCACGACCGCGTGCCGGCCTACCGCAGTGCGCCCGATCCGGCGGCGGTCGAGCAGGCGGCCGAGCGCCTCGTGGCCGCCCGCTCGCCCGTGATCATCTGCGGCGGTGGGGTGGTGATTGCCGGCGCCAGTGAGGCCCTGGCCGAGTTGGCCACCGCCCTCAACGCACCGGTGTGCACCACCGTCAGCGGCCAGGGCAGCCTGGCCGACACCCATCCCTTGAATGCCGGGGTAGTGGGCACCAACGGGGGTGTGGCTGCCACCCGCGCGGTGGTAGCGCAGGCCGACCTGGTGCTGTTCGTGGCCTGCCGCGCCGGCTCGACCACCACCGAGCACTGGCAGATGCCAGCGCGCAGCGTCACCATCGTGCACCTGGATGTGGACCCCATGACCATCGCCACCAACTACCGCACTGATGTGGCCCTGGTGGGCGATGCCTTGCTGGGCCTGCAGGCCTTGGCGGCGGCCGTGGCGCAGCGGGCTGACCAACGGCCGGCCGACGCGGCCGATGGCCGAGCCCTGGCGGCACGCGCGCGGGCCGAGAAGCAGGCCTTCTTTGCCCCGCTGGCCGCCTCGCTGGACCGCCCGATCAAGCCTGAGCGCGTGGTCGATCTGCTGAACCGCCTGCTGCCGGCCCGCGCCATCGTGGTGGCCGATCCGGGCACGCCTTGCCCTTACTTCTCGGCCTACTTCAATGCCCCCCAGGCGGGGCGGCATTTCATCACCAACCGGGCACACGGCGCGCTGGGCTTTTCGATGTCGGCTGGGGTGGGTGCCGCCTTCGGCCAGCCCGATTCGGTGGTGGTGTCGGTGATGGGCGACGGCAGCTTCGGCTTCACCTGTGGAGAACTGGAAACCATCGTGCGCCGCAACGTGCCGCTGAAGATGATCGTGTTTTCGAACTCGGTGTACGGCTGGATCAAGGCCAGCCAGAAGACCGGCTATGAGCAACGCTATTTTTCGGTCGACTTCAACCGCACCCAGCACGCCCGCGTGGCCGAGGCCTTCGGTGTGAAAGCCTGGCGGGTGGAAGACCCAGCCGAGCTCGAAGCCGCGCTCAAGGCCGCCCTGATGCACGATGGGCCCGCGCTGGTCGATGTGATTTCACAGGAATTGCAGGACACTGCCGTGCCTGTCAGCCAGTGGATGGGCTGAACACCCGCGCCCTCTGCCCCAACCCAGGAGTCTGCCCATGTCCGATGTACCTCTTCACCGCCGCCACGCCCTGAGCCTGCTGGGCGCGGCCGCCCTGGGGCTGGCCCCGGTGGCCCGCGCCGACAACGACACCCCGCTCAAGCTGGTGATCACCTTTCCGCCCGGGGGCAGCACCGACATCGCGGCGCGCATCCTGCAGCCGCGCCTGTCCGAAAAGCTCGGCCGCCCCGTGGTGATCGAAAACCGCCCCGGTGCCGCCAGCCAGGTGGCCACGCAGTACGTGGCCAAGTCCGCGCCCGATGGCAACACCTTGCTGGTGAGCTTCGACACCCACGCCATCAACCCGATCGCCAAACCCCGCTTGCCCTACGACACCTTCAAGGATTTCACGGGGGTCTCGCTGGCGCTGCGTTTTCCGCTGGTGATTGCGGCGGCAGCCTCGGTGCCAGCGCGTGATCTGCGCGGTTTCATCGAGGCCGCGCGCAAGGCGCCCGGGAAGTTCAGCTATGCCTCCACCGGCCTGGGTTCGATGAACCACCTGGTGATGGAAGACCTCAAGCGCCGTGCCGGCATCTTTGTGCTGCACGTGCCCTTCGGCGGAGGTGGCCCGGCCGTGCAGGCGGTGCTCGGCGACGTGACCAGCCTGACCCTGCTGAGCTATGCCGCACTGCGCAGCCAGATTGCGGCGGGCAAACTCAAGGCACTGGCTGTGACAGGCGCGCGCCGCCTGCCGGAGTTGCCCGAGGTGCCCACCGTGGCCGAGTCGGGCTACCCCGGCTTCGAGGCCTATTCGTGGATCGGCATTTTTGCGCCCTCCGGCACGGCGGCGGCCACGGTGCGGCAATTGACCGAGGCTTTTCAGGCCACACTCAACAGCCCGGACATCCACCAGAAACTCAGCCAGGCGGGCTTTGAAGTGATGGCCACCGACGGCCCGGCACTGGAGCGCCACCTGAAAGACGAATACGAGCGCTGGGGCCTGTTCGTGCGCCAGACGCATTTGAAACTCGACGACTAGAAAGAAGCATCATGCCCCTGCCACTCGATCACATCGTCATTGCCGTGCACCAGCTTGATCGGGCCATCGCCGACTACCGGGCACTGGGTTTTCAGGTTCTGATCGGAGGCCGGCACAACGGACGCACCTCGCACAACGCGCTGGTGGTGTTTCAGGACGGCAGTTACCTCGAACTGATCGCCTGGGAGGGCCCGGCGCCGCAGGAGCGCTGGTACAACACCCTGCAAAGTGCCAGCGAGGGCCTGGTCGACTTCGCCCTGCTGCCCGGTGACACCACCGAGGTGCTGAACGCGGCGCGCGCCCGTGGCCTGCTGAGCCTGGAGGGCCCGTTCGATGGCGCCCGCCTGCGCCCTGACGGCGCCCAACTGCGCTGGCAGACGGCCCGCCATGCCAGCCCCGACCTGCCCTTCTTGTGCGGCGACATCAGCCCGCGGGCGCTGCGGGTGTCCGAGTCGCCCGCCGATCGCCTGCACCCCAATGGCTGCTTGGGCGTGGCCAGGCTGGACGTCGCCGTGCAGGATCTGTCCACCTCGCTGGCGCGCTACCAGGCCCTGCTGGGCCCCGATCTGCCAGCGGGCCCGGTGGTGGTTCAAGAGGGTATGCAAGAGGTCAAGCTGACTTTGGGCAGCACCGAACTGCGCCTGCTGAGCCCAGCCCCGGAGCAGGCCGGTGGCGCTGAGGCCCAGGCACTGAAACACCGCCTCGCCACCCGCGGCGAAGGCCCCTGTGCCCTGGTGTTGCGTGGCGGTCCGACGGCCAGCCCTGGCAAAGGGTCTGATCAAGGGGCTGATGCGCTCAGCCATGGTGTGGCCTGGAGCTGGGCATCCCACGACGCACAGCCCTGAAAACACGAAACCCCACGCCAGGTGGGGTTTGCAGCCAGGCCCGCACACAAGGCGGGCTGGCAGTTCAATCGCTGAACAAGCCCGGCTGAATCAACTCAGCCGGGGCAATGATCAACGCGGACGGCGCGGCACCATCGGGCCACGGCCTTCGATGTGGCGGAACTTGATGCGGCCCTTGCTCAGGTCATAGGGCGACAGTTCCAGCGACACCTTGTCGCCAGCCAGGATGCGGATGTGGTTCTTGCGCATCTTGCCGGCCGAATAGGCAATCAGTTCGTGACCGTTGTCCAGCGTGACACGGAAACGCGTGTCAGGCAGCACTTCGTTCACAACACCCATCATTTCAATCAGCTCTTCCTTGGCCATGGTGCTTTCCTTTAATTACGGTGTCAGGAGTTGAGGGCGCGCAAGGTCGCGTACCCATTGGATGCCCTGTTCGATGGCATAGCCCGAAGCAGCGGCACGTGTCGAAAACTGGGGGGTGAAACGCATCACCCGGTCGGTACTGGCGCTGCCACGGCCACTGGCAATGGAGACCTGGGAGGCAAAAGCGCCGTCTTCCAGTTCGCAGGCGCAGGCAGCAATCCGGTATTTACCCATTTGAATGGGGTCTGAAGCAGTTGTTGGATTCGAGTTGAAAATCATCAAGGGGTTGAAAAGACCTGGGTCAGGAGGCGACCACACGGTCCCGGACAAAAAATACTGGCAGCCCCAAATGCCTAGGGAGCCCGTCCTGAACAACCAAGGAACCCGGCCACAACTGGCGCGAACCCGGCAACGCGCCAGCAGTGGCTGCGTCAACAGAAGGGGAAAGCCGCTGGCACTGTGAATGTGCTGACGGACACGCCACAAGCAGGGCTGGACCAACAACCCCCTCTGCCGGGGGTGGGCACATCCACTCAACCAGTGAGCAGGCGCAGTCGGTCGCCAAGGGCGATCCCGCAATGTAACACACTCGCCCCAAAAACGCTGCTGCTGGATTCCGTTGCAAAAATGTCAGTGCTGTGTCGAGCCCCAATTGACGGCCCCGCCGCCATCTGAAACCATTCGACACAATTTCCTTGCTTTACTTTTTCGCAAGGGCTGTGAGTTGTCCGTTTGAGCGCCTTCATTGATTTCTCCCTCTCGCCTGGGCAGCCGGCCCTGCCGACCGGTCTCCAGTGCCATCCTCGATGTGCCGTTCGGGCACTGCCATGAGCGCGGACACCCGCCCGAACGCCGCGCCGTCAAACTTTCCCCTGCCTGACCTGGCCGCTGGTCACCACTTTGACCGTCTGGTTCGCCTGGCTGCCACCTTGTGCGGCACCCATCAGGCCTGGGTGACGGTGTGGCATGACGCAGGCCCGGTGGTGGTGGCCGGCACCGGGGTGGCCTTGGGGCCCATGCCCTGGACCCAGGCCTTGGACACGGCGTGGGAAAACGCTGTCGACACCAGCATCTCCCCGTTCAACCCCCAACAAGATCCGGCCTGGGCCGATCACCCCTGGGTTCAGGGGCCGCCGGGGCTGTGCTTTCTGGCCGGGATGGTGCTGCGCAGCCGCGACGGCGAACGCCTGGGCATGCTGTGTGTCGGCGATCCGCAGCCCCGCGAACTGGATGCCGAACAATGCGAAGCCCTGGACGCCCTGGCCTCGCAAGCCCTGCTGCTGCTGGAGTTCGGGCGCCAGCAATCGCGCTGGAACGACGCCGAAACCCAGAACCGCCAGGCCCGCCAATGGCACCAGCTTCAGACACAGGCCCAGCGCATTGCCGGGCAGGTGGCCGAAGTGGGGGGCTGGATCCTGACGCTGCCGGATCGGCAGTTCGTCTGGTCACCCGAGGTAGCCCACATCCATGGCATGAGGCCCGAAACCACCGTCACCGCAGAGCAGGCTTTCGCCTTCTACCTGCCCGACGATCAGTTGCGGCTGGATGCGGCCTTCCGAACCTGTGTGCGCGACGGCACCCGATTCGAACTGGAGCTGATGCTGCGTCGCGCCGATGGCCAGCCCATCTGGGTGCGCCTGATCGGCGAAGCCGTGCGCAACGAGCAGGGTGTGACCGAGGCGGTACAGGGGGCGCTGGAGAACATCGACGCGCGCAAACGCGAGGTCGAAACGCGCCTGGCCATCGTGCGCATGCAGCAGGAAATCGCCAACGCAGAGCTCGACCTGGACGGCGTGCTCGAGTTGATGGCCCTGCGTGCCGCCGAGCTGACCGGCGCGGAAGGCAGTTCGGTCGAGCTGGTGGAAGCCCAGGATTGCATCTGCCGGGCCTGTGCCGGCACCCTGAGTGCCTATGTGGGGCGACGCATCGGGCTGCACGATACGCTGGCAGGCCAGGTGCTGCAGCAAAACACCACCGTGCGCTGCCAGGACACCGAGCAAGACCCGCGCATCCAGGTGGCCTTGGCCCGTGCGCTGGGGGTGCGCTCACTGATCGTGGCGCCGCTCAAGGCGGGCGATCAGATGCTGGGCGTGATCCGGGTGGTGTCGGGCCGACCCGGAGCCTTCAGCCTGCGCGATGAAACCCATCTGCAGATCCTGGTGCTGACCCTGGGCGGTGTCATCCAGCGCCAGCGCCTGGGCGCCAAATTGCAGGCCTCGGAGGCCCAGTACCGATTGCTGTTTGACCTGAACCCGCAACCCATGTGGGTGCACAGCATCGGTGACATGCGCATGCTGGCCGCCAACAAGGCCATGGTGGCGCACTATGGCTACAGCCATGAAGACCTGCGCCACATGAAGGCGCCCGAATTCTGGGTGGATGACAGCGAAACCACACGCCTGGAGCGTTTGGCTTCGATCCAGCGCGGAGACGTGCAGATCAACACGCCGCGCTGCCACCGCCGGCGCGACGGCTCGCTGATGGATGTGGAGGTGACGGCCAACACCATCACCTTCGATGGCGAAGCCGCCCGGCTGGTGATTGCCACCGACGTGACCGAACGACAGCGCGCGGCCCGTGACCAGCAACGCCTGAGCCGGGCCCAGCTGACCCTGAGTGCCTGCAACGAAGCCCTGGTGCGCGCCAGCACCGAACTGGGTCTGCTGGAAGACGTGACCCGCACGCTGGTCGAGGTGGGTGGCTACCGCCTGGCCTGGGTGGCTTACATCGGACTGGACGAACCCCAGCAGCGGATTCGGGCGGTGGCCCGTTACGGCCAAGGCAGCGGGTTTCTGGAGCGACTCAACCAGGTCGATGCCCCGCAAAGCCCCATGGCCCAGGCCTTGCAGGACGGCCGTTTGCTGATCCTGGCTGATCTCCAGCAAAGCCCGGACTGGCCGGCCTGGCAACCCGAGGCCGTGCAACACGGACTGCGCGGCATGGTGTGCCTGCCGCTGCGCATCGGCGCTCGCCGCCTGGGTCTGTTGACGCTGCACTCGGATGAGCCCTGCCGGATCAGCCATGCCGAAGAGCAGTTGCTCCAGTCCTTGTCCAACGATCTGGCCTTTGGCATCAGCAACCTGAGGGCCCAGGAAGAACAGAACCGGCTGCAGCATGCGGTGCTGAAGCTGGCCACGGCCGTGTCGGCCAGCACAGGCACAGAATTCTTCGATCAATTGGCCCGCAACATGGCGGAGGCACTGGATGCCCAGGCGGGCTTCGTGGCTCGATTGCTGCCGGCCACGCCAGCGGCACCGGCTCGCATGCGCCTGATCGCAGCCCAGGTGGCAGGCCAGGCGATTGCCCAGGCCGATTACCTGCTGGCTGGCACACCCTGTGAACAAGTGCTGAAAGACGGCATGGGCCTGGTGCGCAAGGACCTGGCCTGTGTCTATCCCGGGATGGCGGGGAAGGCCCCGGCGGTGGCCTACGTCGGTCGGCGCCTGGACAATGCGGCCGGTGAACCGGTAGGCCTGGTGTTTGCCCTGTTCGAGCGCCCACTGGCCCAAACCAGCTTTCTGGTGTCGGCTCTGCACATCTTTGCGGCCCGCGCCGGCGCCGAGTTGGCCCGGCTGGCCGCCGACAGCCAGATCCGCGACCAGGCTTCGCTGCTGGACAAGGCCCAGGACGCCATCATCGTGCGCCGCATCGGCGGCGGTCTGAGCTATTGGAACAAGGGGGCAGAACGCCTTTACGGCTTCACCGCCGCCCAGGCCCTGGACCCGGAGATCGGCCGGCGCATCGAGCGTGAGCACCTGCACTTCGATCTCGATCCCGCACAGGTGCTGCAAGAAGGCGAATGGAGCGGCGAAATTGAACAACAGCGTCAGGACGGCACGCTGCTCACGGTGGAGAGCCGCTGGACCCTGGTGCACGATGCCTTCGGCACGCCCGAGGCGATTCTGTCGATCAACACCGATGTGACGGCCCGCAAGCAGGCCGAACAGCAGATCCAGCGCCTGGCCTTCTTCGACGCCCTGACCGAGCTGCCCAACCGCCAGTTGTTGATGGACCGGCTGCAGCACGCCCTGGCCAGCAGCACGCGCACCGGCACCGGCGGGGCCTTGCTGTTCATCGACCTGGACAACTTCAAGACCCTCAACGACACCCTGGGCCACGATCAGGGTGACGAGTTGCTGCGCCAGGTGGCGCGGCGCCTGAGCGCCTGCGTGCGCGAATCGGACACCGTGGCCCGCCTGGGCGGCGATGAGTTCGTGGTGATGCTCGAAAACCTGGGCCACGCTCACCCAGATGTGATCGAACACGCCAGCCGCATCGGGGGCAAGGTGCTGGCCACCCTGGCAGCGCCCTTCCAGCTGGCAGGCCAGCAGCATGAAAGCAGTTGCAGCATTGGCGTGGCCCCCTTCATGGATGGCAACAGCGGCATCAGCGAACTGCTCAAGCAGGCCGATCTGGCCATGTACCAGGCCAAAACAGCCGGGCGCAACACGCTGCGTTTCTTCGATCCGGCCATGCAAGCCGAAGTCAGTGCCCGTGCCACGCTGGAAGCCGCGCTGCGCCAGGCGCTGGCCCGCGGCGAGCTGATGCTGCATTACCAGCCACAGACCGAACAAGGCCGGCACGTCAGCGGGGTGGAAGCCCTGGTGCGTTGGCGCCACCCGGTGCGCGGCATGGTGTCGCCAGCCGAGTTCATTCCGCTGGCCGAAGACACCGGGCTGATCATTCCGATCGGCCGCTGGGTGCTCGACACCGCCTGCAGCCTGTTGGCGCGCTGGGCCGGACAGGCCGAGACCGAGGCCCTGAGCGTGGCCGTGAACGTCAGCTCACGCCAATTCAAACACCCCGATTTTGTGCAGCACGTGATCAGCGCGCTGCAAGCCCATGGTGCCCGACCGGATCGGCTCAAGCTGGAGCTGACCGAAAGCCTGCTGGTGGACGACATGGACGCCATCATCGAACGCATGGGTCAGTTGAAAAACCTGGGTGTGGGCTTCTCGCTGGACGACTTCGGCACCGGCTACTCCAGCCTCAGCTACCTCAAGCGCCTGCCGCTGGACCAGCTGAAAATCGACCAGTCGTTCGTGCGTGATGTGCTGACCGACCCCAACGATGCGGCCATTGTGCGCACCATCATCAACCTGGGCCGCAGCCTGGGGCTGGCGGTGATCGCAGAAGGCGTCGAGTCGCGTGACCAGCAGGATTTTCTGGCCCGCCACGACTGCCACGCCTTCCAGGGCTATGCCTTCGGCAAGCCCATGGCCGACCAGGAACTGAGCCTGTTCCTGAGCCAGAACCAGAACCTGCGGCAGATGCACTGACACACAACCCCGGGCTTGCGGGGCCAGGCTTCAAACCGGGGATTCGCCCCGGGTGCAACTGTCCAGCCAGGGCAACAACGGGGTAGGGCGTGCAAAGTGATAACCCTGCAGACCGTCGCATCCGTGGGCAAACAGGAACGCCACCTGGCGTTCGTTCTCCACCCCTTCGGCAATCACCTGCAGCCGAAACTGGCGTGCCATCAGCAACACCGAGCGCACGATGGCCACATCGCCTTCGTCTTCTGGAATGCCGTCGATGAAGCTGCGATCGATCTTGATCTCATGGATGGGCAGGCGCTTGAGGTAGCCCAGGCTGGAAAACCCGGTGCCGAAATCATCGATCGAGAAACGGATGCCGAGCGCAATCAGCTCATCCATCTGCGACTGCACGCTGTCTGAACGCTCCAGCAGCAGGCCTTCGGTGATCTCGAAGATCAGGCGATGGGCCGGGGCGCCGCTGCGTTGCAACAAGGCCCGCACGCGCTCCACGAAATCGGGCTGACGGAACTGCCTCGGGCTCACGTTCACCGACAGCGGAAAGGCCAGCCCGGCGGCCTGCAGTTGCAGCAAGGCCTGCGCCGCCTGCTCCAGCACCCATTCGCCCAAAGGCACGATCAGGCCGGAGGTCTCGGCCACTGGGATGAACTCCACCGGCGACACCATCCCCCGCACCGGATGCTGCCAACGGATCAGCAACTCGGCACCGATCACCACCTGCCCGGTGCTGAACTGGGGTTGCACATGCAGCGACAGTTGCTGGCCCTGCAGCGCGTGCTTGAGGTCTTCCTCGATCAGAAACCGCTTTTCGATCTCGGTCTGCATGCCGGGCTCGAACAAGGCCACGCGGTTGGCCCCCGTGGCCTTGGCGTGGTTCATGGCGGCATCGGCCTGGCGCAGCACGTCTTCGGCGTCTGGGTAGGCCCCCTGGTCCAGCAAGGGGCACACCGTGACGCCCAGGCTGGCCGTCACGCTGAAACTCTGATCTCCCAGCGGCAAGGGCTGCAACAAGGCCACACGCAGCTGCTCAGCCAGAGTCAGGGCCTGCTGCCAGGGCGCCAGCTCGGCCGAAAGAGGCAGTTGCGGCAGCAGCACCACGAACTCATTGGCGCCCAGACGGGCCAGGATGGCGTCCGGACCGATGGATTCGGTCAGTCGGCGCGCCACGCTGCGCAGCAGCACATCCCCCTGGCCATGGCCCCGGGCATGGTTGAGGCGCTTGAAACCGTCCAGATCGACATGGATCACGGCGCCTGAGCCTTCGGGCGGGCAGGCCTGCAGCCATTCGAACAGCTTGGCCACCATCAAGGCCCGGTTGGGCAGGCTGGTCAAGGGGTCGTAGTAGGCCCGCCGGAAGTTGTCCTCATCGGTCAGCTTGCGTTCGGTGATGTCGGTGTGGGTGCCGATCATGCGCAGCGGCCGACCACCGGCGTCTCGCGCCACCACCAGACCCCGGCTGAGTATCCATTTCCACTGCCCGTCGTGGCACCGCGCCCGGTGCTCGCTGCGAAACAAAGGAGCCACGCCGTCGAAATGCTGCTGGCGGGCCACCTGATGGGCTGGCAAGTCTTCTGGATGCACCCAGGCATCGGGATCCGTGCCCGGCAATTCTTCGGCCTCCCCGTAGCCATACAAAGCCCGGTATTGAGGCGAAAAATAATGCTCGTTGCTTTCGATGTTCCAGTCCCAGACCCCGGCGGCCGAACCCTCGAGCGCAAATTTCCAGCGCGCCTCGGCCTCACGCAGTTCCTGCTCGGCACGGCGGCGGTCAGAGATGCGGATGAAGAGCCCGTGCCAGAGCACTGAACCATCAGGCTCCATGGTCGGCCGTGACTTGCCCTGGAACCACTCCAACCGGCCGTCAGGCAGGTGGCTGCGGAACTCCATGGACCAGGGACTGAGCGATTGCTCGCAAGCCCGCACCGATTGTTTCATCGCCTCGCGGTCATCGGCATGCAGTTGCTCAAAAAAAGGCGCTGCACTGACTTTCAAGACCTCCGGCGACAAACCGAACAGATCCTGGAACGCATGGCTGGCAAAAGGAAAAGAGCCGACACCGGGTAACGAGAGGCGAAATTGGTAGATGGCCGTCGGCATCCAACGTGCCAGCTGATTCAGCTGTTGTTCACAGGCCGCCCATTCGCGCTCCTTGTTGCCCAGGCGCTGTTGGGCTGAAGCCAATTCGATCTGACGACGACGCAGTTCCAGGCGGGCCATCACCAGATCCGCCAGCAGACGCAACTGAACCCGATCCGCTTCGAGCCACTGACGCGGCGATGGGTCCAGTGCGCACAGGCTGCCCAACAGATGGCCTTCTTCATTGATCAAGGGCACGCCGGCATAGGCCCGGATCTGGGGCCCGTCCAACACCAGAGGGTGCAGGGCAAAACGGGGATCAATGCTGGCATCGTCCACCGTCAGCATCTGGCCTGTGGACAACATGTAGCGGCAAAACGACTGCTCCAGGGGCAGCTGTTCAAGGGAAATGCCCACCCGTGACTTGCACCACCAGCGCGGCGTGTCCATGAATCCCACCAAGGCAATGGAAACCCCCAACAAACGGGTGGCCAGCTGGGTCAGTTCATCAAAAGGGGCCTCGGCTTCCGTGTCGAGCACTTGATAGCGCTGCAGGCTGAGTTTGCGGGCCTGCTCCTGCCCAGGTGTTCCCATCCGGTTCATGGCTGAGCGCAGTCCGTCCACCGTGCTCGGCTGGAATCGCAGCGCAAGGGGGTCGGCGTGTGAATCCGGCACCCATTCAGGCGACGTTCACCGAACCCATCAACGTTTGGAACAGAAAAAAGCATCAAAAAAGGGCAGGACAGACAAGTTTTTCCGGGGCACAGACCCGACAGCGAACCGTGATTCTGGCGACAAAAACGCGTTCAAAGCGCCAAAACGGGCAATTTTTACATTCCAAGCCGAACAAATAGGGGGCCAATCATTTATGACTCGCATTTCAATCACATTTCGCCTCGGCAAGTTGTTCCTGACTTCTTCTTTGTATTCAATATATTGAAATAGTAGTAGTAGTAAGGGGGGGCATGATCTGTGGATAACTGATTTTTTTATTTATAAAACAATCACTTAGACACGATTGAAGCATGTGCGCAGCTCTGCGTTCAAGGTGTTCCACTTTCATCAACAACTTTGGCCTGCTGAGCCAGCCTGTGGACAAGCACAGGCTTGTTCCGGATTTATCCCCAAACTTGTCCCACGCAGAGCCTCTTTGGAGGGCATCAACGGGCTTGATCAATAAAACAACAGTCCTTGGGCAACTCGGCGCGCGACAGGGCTTTTTTAGGGGCTCAGGTGGATTGCCCCCTGTCAAAAACGATTTTGGAGCGTCGACTTGCGTGAAAAACGGCCGTTGCTGACGCGGCTGGCGCGGCCAGCCCGCCGTAAAACGCGGCTTGGGTCCGGTTTTTGGCCTGCCTGGTCGGCATGAACCCGTCCCGTTCAGACCGGTTGAGGTCGATCGAGTTGAAAAGCAAAGGTCATCGGGGGGCTTGAAGACCTGCAAGCTGCTTTTTCGACAACGCGTTCAGCCAGTCACAGGCCTCCACGATGCAGGACAAGGCGCTCTGTTCTGTCCCGAAGAGATGTTCCTGACTTCTTCTTTGTATTTAATATATTTAAATAGTAGTAGTAGTAAGCAAGACCACTTTCTGTGGACAAGTCACTTTTCACTTTTGAAATCAATCACTTGCCTTGCGCCAAACACTGTGGGACATGGCCTGGGAATTTCGGGCTCGGCCGGGGACAACTGGGATCGTCAAGCGCCCCCTGTGGATAAACCCCGAGTTGTTCCTGCGCTATCCCCAGAGTTTTCCGAGGCGTTTTTGGGCCTATTTTTCATAATGCAAAAAAAGCCCCCAGGACCTTTCGGTGCTGGGGGGTAGGGCGTGATCAATCTTGGCAGGGTCTGGAGTTCTGCGCCTGGCGTCTTCCTTTCTCAGGCGGGGTGATGGGGGTGGTGCATGCCGTGCTCGGGTCCGGCGCGGAGATCCATCAGGCGCTGGGTCTCGGCGTCGAACACTTTTTGCTGCTCGGCATCGAGTGCCGCATAAAACGCCTTGGTGGCTTGGTGGCGCTGGCTCATGCTTTGGGCGCGCTGCTGCTGCAGCGTCTCCAGTCGGTCCAGGCGCTCGGGGGTGCTGAGCTGCGCCAGTTCAGCCCGGTCCGGTCGGCTGGGTGGGGTGGCCGGTGGTTTGACGGCGCTGGTGAAGGCCGTCCAGGCCGTTTCCTGATCAGCCCGCAATTTCAACCGGGCCTTGAGTTCGGCACTGTGGCGTTCGAATCGGGCCAGTCGGCGAGCCGGGGCGGGCCGATGGTGGCCTGAGTCGCTGAACTGCAAGCTGTGTGGGGGCGGCGGGTTCGTCGCCACATCCGTGGTGGGGGCCGCCTGGGCCAGACCGATGCAGGCCGTGGCGACCAGCAGGTAGGCAGACCATCCGATCTTGGTCAGTGATTTCATGGCTTTCCTTTCAGGGGAGCTGGCGTGCCGGGCGGCACATCAACAGGGTTCCCAGTCTGCTGGTGTGCTGTTTCGCGGCCATGAGCGGGCGGTGAGACTAAGTAAAGCAGCAGGCCCTCGCCAGCCCTCACAATGGAGGGGTGGGGACCTGTCGAAATTCACAGTTCCTGGATGGCTTTTGAAGCAAGGGATTTCAGTGTTCAAGAATTTGATTGTTTACCGCCTGGGCGAAGGCTGGACGGCCTCGCTGGAGCAGGTGGAAGAAGCGCTCGACAAGGCGCGCTATGTGGAATGCGGTGCCAGCCAGGAAAAGGCCGTCGGCTGGGTCGAGCCCCGTGGCGAAGCCCACGGGCCGCTGCTGGAGTCGGTGGGCGGGCAGTGGATCCTGAAGTTCATGATCGAGGTGAAAAGCGTGCCCGGCTCGGTGCTCAATCGCAAGGCCAAGGAACGCGCCCAGCAGATCGAGCAGACCACCGGCCGCAAGCCTGGCAAGAAGGAAACCAAGGAACTCAAGGAAGAGATCAAGCACAGCCTGCTGCCGATGGCCTTTTCCAAGCAGGGCTCGGTGCTGGTCTGGATCGATCAGGCGGCGCGCCTGCTGATGATCGAGGCCGGCAGCCAGGGCCGGGCCGACGAGGTGGTGACCGCGCTGGTCAAGTCGCTCGACGGTTTTGCCGTGGCCTTGCTCGACACGCAGATCAGCCCGGTGAGCGCCATGGCCGAGTGGCTGACCACCCAGGAGCCGCCGGCCGGCTTTGCCATCGAGCAGGAATGCGAGCTCAAGGCCGGTGATGAATCCAAGTCGGTGGTGCGCTATGCACGCCACCCGCTCGACAACGACGAGGTCAAGCAGCACATCGCCCAGGGCAAGCTGCCCACCCGACTGGCCCTGAGCTGGGACGACCGGGTGTCCTTCATGCTGACCGAGGGCATGCAGATCAAGAAGATCAGCTTCCAGGATGTGGTGTTCGAGGGCAAGTCGGCCGACGACGGTGGTTTTGATGCCGATGTGGCCATCGCCACCGGTGAACTGGTGCAGATGCTGCCCGACCTGATCAATGCCCTGGGCGGCGAAGCCCAGCGCCCCAGCCTGGCCCCGGCGGACGCCCAGCCTGCGCCGGCCACCTCTGTGACCGGTGCCGCTTCCACCTCGGCAGACGAAGACGATTCGCCGCCTTTTTGAGCGGCGCCCGCGCTGACACCTTGCCATGGCCTTGAACATCGTCTGGGTGGGCCTGTTCGGGGCGGCTTTTGCGGCCGCGCTGTGGCGCTGGCTGGTGGGCGGTGATGCGGCCGCCTTTCCGGGCCTGCTCGGGGCGATGTTCGATTCGGCCCGCTCGGGTTTTGAGCTGTCGCTGGGTCTGGCCGGCATCATGACCCTGTGGCTGGGGCTGATGCGGGTGGGCGAGCGGGCCGGCATGGTGGCCAGCCTGGCGCGCCTGGCCAGCCCGGTGCTGCGGCGCCTGTTTCCTGATGTGCCGGCAGGGCATGCTGCGCAGGGGGCGATGACGCTCAACCTGTCGGCCAATCTGCTCGGGCTGGACAACGCCGCCACCCCGCTGGGGCTGAAGGCCATGCGCGAGTTGCAGACGCTCAACCCGCAGCCTGAGGTGGCCAGCCATGCGCAGGTGATGTTTGTGGTGCTCAACACCGCCGGCCTGACGCTGATCCCCAGCTCGGTGATCGCGATCCGTCAGAGCGTGGCGCTGAAGCAGGGCCTGTCGTCTTTCAATGCGGCCGACATTTTTCTGCCCACCCTGGTGGTCACGCTCACGTCCTTGCTGGCCGGTGTGCTGGCGGTGGCGGTGGCCCAGCGCATGGCCTGGTGGCGACCGCGTTTCTGGCTGACCGGGCTGGCCCTGGTGGCAGGCCTGCTGGCCGGTGTGGCGGGGCTGGCCAGCCTGCCGGCCGAGCAGGCATCTCGCCTCACGGGGGCGGTGGGTGCTTTTCTGATTGTGGCGCTGGTGATGCTGTTTCTCGGCGTGGGCAGCTGGCGCCGGGTGCCGGTGTACGAGGCCTTCATCGACGGCGCCCGCGAAGGTTTCGGCGTGGCCGTGCAGATCGTGCCCTACCTGGTGGCCATGCTGGTGGCGGTGGGGGCGTTCCGCGCCGCGGGCTGCATGGACGCCTTGATGGCTTGGCTGGGCCAGGGCGTGGCAGCCCTGGGCTGGGACACCGCTTTTCTGCCGGCCCTGCCAGTGGGGTTGATGAAGGTGCTGTCAGGCGCCGGCGCGCGCGGCCTGATGGTCGACGTGCTGCAGACCCATGGTGTGGATTCTTTTGTCGGCCGGCTGGCTGCCATCATCCAGGGCTCGACCGAAACCACCTTTTATGTGCTGGCCGTGTATTTCGGCAGCGTGGGCATTCGCCACACCCGCCATGCGCTGGTGTGTGCGCTGGTGGCCGACGCGGTGGGCCTGCTGGCCGCCATCGGCGTGGCCTACGCGCTGTGGCGCTGAGTGGCGCTGATTTGTGCTGATTGGTGCTCAGTTCTTGCGCAGGCTGCAGGTGTTCCAGCCCAGCAGCTGATACGGCGGGCACCAGCCCAGCAGGCCGGTGGCCAGAGGCACGGCGCCGATCCAGCCCCACAGCCCCACGGTACCCGTGGCTGCCAGGGCCACCAGCACAGCGCCCACGGCGATGCGCAGGATGCGGTCGATGCCGCCCACGTTCTTGGTCATGAATTGCTCCAGATGGGTTGTCGAAGTCTGGATTAGATACCCCTCGGGGTATGTTGGGCATGATCTGTGTCAAAGCCCGGCGCAAGGGCTGGGGTGGGCGCAGGGGCTTGCCTTGCCCTCACTCGAGCTCATTTGCCTTCATGCAGACCGGCCAGATCGTCCAGGATCGGGCATTCGGGGCGTTCGTCACCCGAGCAGCACTGCAGCAGTTGCTGCAGCGAGCGTTGCATGGCCTGCATGGCCGCGATGCGGCGCGACAGGTCGTCCACATGCTGCTGGGCAATGCGCTTGACACTGGCGCTGGTGCGTTCCTGGTTGCCCCACAGGCTGAGCAGTTCAGCGATCTCGGTCATCGAAAAACCCAGCTCGCGGCTGCGCCGGATGAAGCGCAGCCGGTGCACATCGGCCTGAGCATAGAGACGGTAGCCGCTGTCGGTGCGTTGCACGCCCCCGAGCAGGCCCAGCGATTCGTAATGCCGAACCATCTTGGCCGACACGCCGGCCAGGCGGGCCGCTTCGCCGATCTGCACGGGGGCGGTCATGTGGCGACGCTGTAGCCTTCTTCGGCGATCGCCGCCGCCAGTGGCTCGCGCGGCTTGTCGCTTTGCACGGTGACCCGGCCGCTCGTGCGGTCGATCTGCACCTGGGCCTGGGGGTCGAGTGCCTTGAGGGCCTGGGTGACGGCGCGTTCGCAATGGCCGCAGGTCATGCCCTGCACTTGAAAATGATGTTCCATGAGCTTTCTCCTGAACCGGTCTGAAGGCAGACCGTGATGGTGATGATCAAGCTTGCCACGGTGGGAAGGTCAAGCCTGGCTCCGCATTGTGGCGCTTGAATTTTTTTCATTGACCTTGCCCTGGTGGGAGGCTTTAGGCTTGTCGCCATGAATCCCCAATCCTCTCCTGATGCCTCACCCCGGCCTGAGCCGGCCCCGCTCGAAATCAGCACGCTGGACATCGGCATTGGCGGCATGACCTGCGCCTCGTGTGTGGGCCGGGTCGAGCGGGCCCTGCGCAAGGTGCCCGGTGTGCAGCAGGCCACCGTGAACCTGGCCACCGAGTCGGCCCGGGTGCGGGTGCAGGCCAGCCCTCAGGCAGAGGCCCTGTTGCGCCGCTCGGTGCGGGACGCCGGTTACGAGCCCCGCGTGGCCGGGCTGGAAGACCCGGCCGAGCTGTCGCCCTGGGCGGGTTTCGGGCCGGTGGCCTTCGGCCTGCTGCTGTCACTGCCCCTGGTGGTGCCCATGCTGGGGGATCTGGCGGGTCGGCACTGGATGTTGCCGGCCTGGTGGCAATGGCTGCTGGCCACGCCGGTGCAGTTCGGCCTGGGCGCGCGTTTTTACAAGGCGGGTTGGCATGCGCTGAAAGCGGGCTCGGGCAACATGGATCTGCTGGTGTCGCTGGGCACTTCGGCGGGCTATGGCTTGTCGATCTGGCTGTGGCTGAGCACGCCGCCCGATCAGATGCCGCATTTGTATTTCGAGGCCTCGGCCGTGGTGATCACGCTGGTGCTGCTGGGCAAATGGCTGGAGGCCCGCGCCAAGCGCCAGACCACCTCGGCCATCCGCGCCCTGCATGCGCTGCGCCCCGAGCAGGCCCACCTGCTCACGGCCGAAGGCGAGGTGGACGTGCCCTTGGCCGAGGTGCTGGTGGGCGACCGGCTGGTGGTGCGCCCGGGCGAACGCCTGCCGGTGGACGGTCGGATGCTGGAGGGCGAGTCGCAGGTGGATGAATCCATGCTCACGGGCGAGCCCCTGCCGGTGCCCAAGGCGCTGGGGGCTGCCCTGACCGGGGGCTCGATCAATGGCGAAGGCCGGGTGCTGATGCAGGTGACGGCCGTGGGCCAGGAGACGGTGCTGGCCGCCATCATCCGCCTGGTGGAGGACGCCCAGGCCGGCAAGCCCCCGATCCAGCGCCTGGCCGACCAGGTGTCGGCCGTGTTCGTGCCGGTGGTGCTGGGCCTGGCCCTGATCACGCTGGTGGCCTGGTGGTGGCAGGGCGGTGCGTTGGAGCCGGCGCTGATCCACGCGGTGGCGGTGTTGGTGATCGCCTGCCCCTGTGCTTTAGGCCTGGCCACGCCGGCGGCCATCATGGCCGGCACCGGGGTGGCGGCGCGCCACGGCATTCTGATCAAGGACGCCCAGGCGCTGGAACTGGCGCGCCGCGTGGACACCGTGGTGTTTGACAAGACCGGCACTTTGACCGTGGGGCAGCCGCGCTTGCTGGCGTTCGAGCCGGCGCCCGGCCTGGATCCGGCGCCCCTGTTGCTGGCGGCGGCCAGCCTGCAGGCCGGCAGCGAGCATCCCTTGGCCCGGGCGGTGCTGGCCGAGGCGCAAGTGCGTGGCCTGGTCTTGCAGGCGGCCACTTCGGTGCAGGCTGTTCCGGGTCGAGGCAGCCAGGGTGAGGTCGCCGGCCAGACCTGGCTGCTGGGCAGCCTGCGCTGGATGGGCGAACTGGGCCTGAGCCCCGGCTGGCTGCCCGCTGCGCAGGCGGCACTGCAGGCTCAGGGGGCGACCGTGTCGGTGCTGATGCGGCGCGGCTCGGAGGGCGGGCTGGAGGCCTGTGCTCTGTTGGGCTTTGCCGACGAACCCAAGCCGGGTGCAGCCCAGGCCCTGGCGGGGCTGCGCGCTCGGGGCCTGCGCATCCTGATGCTGTCGGGCGACAACCGGGCCGCCGCGTTGGCCATGGGAGAGCGCCTGGGCCTGAGCCCGGCCGAGGTGGTGGCCGATGTGCTGCCGGCCGACAAGGCGGCGCACATCCGCGATTTGAAGGAGGCCGGTGCCACGGTGCTGATGGTGGGCGATGGGGTCAACGACGCGCCGGCCCTGGCGGCGGCCGATGTGGGCATGGCCATGGGCACCGGGACCGATGTGGCCATGCATGCCGCCGGCATCACCCTGATGCGCGGCGATGTGGCCTTGGTGGGCCAGGCCTTGGAAGTGTCACGGCGCACGGTGGCCAAGATCTGGCAGAACCTGTTCTGGGCCTTTGCCTACAACGTGGCCGGCCTGCCCCTGGCGGCACTGGGGTATTTGAGCCCGGTGGTGGCGGGCGCCGCCATGGCCCTGAGTTCGGTCAGCGTGATGACAAATGCCTTGCTGCTCAAGCGCTGGAAACCCTGAAGTCGCTTGGGTTGTTTTGGATCTGTTTCAGTCGTAAAAGTCTGGCAAACTGGGGAATTCTTCACACGTTGCGCACTGTCCAGAATCCACGGGCGAGGCCTGTCATTTCTGAGTGCCACCCGGAGGTTCTTGTATGAATGTCTTTGCGCTGATGCGCTTGTTCACCATCCGCTTCCGGATGATCGGCGCCATTGCGGTGGTCTTGGGGCTTTTGAGCCTGTTGGGTGGGGCCGGCATGCTGGGCATGTTCCGCATCCAGGCCATGAGTGAGGATTTCATGACCCACTCCTATGCCTCGATGGGCAATCTGGCGGAGTTGCGCGCCGAGCTCGGGCAGACCCGGCGCTTCGAAAAGGACATGATCATCCAGTACGAGAAGCCGGAGCAGGTGAAGCAGTTGCGGGCCAAATGGCTGGAGTCGCTGGGCCGGGCCGATCAGATGGTCAAGCGCATGGCCAGCAGCGAAACCATGGGCAACAAGCCCGAACTGGAAACCGTGGGTCAGAAGCTGGTGGCTTACCGGGATCAATTTGCCTCGGTGGCCAATCAGCTCGAATCGGGCGGGTACGAGTCGGCCACCACCGCCAACCGCATGAGCGCGCGCTCGGTGGCTCAGTACGAAGAAGCCGAGAAGGCCGTGGCCGCCATCGAAAAGAGCCTGACCGCCCAGGTCAATGAAGCCGTGGCCGATCAGGCCCGTGTCTCCAAGCAGACCCAGTTGCTGTTCGTGGCCGCCGTGGTGATCACCGTGATCGTGGTGGTGCCACTGACCCTGCTGAACATGCACTCCATCTGCCGTCCGCTGGAGGTGGCCCGCCAGGCCGCGCAGGCGATTGCCGGCGGCGATCTGTCGCGCCGCATCGAGGCCGAGGGCAAGGACGAGGTGACGAATCTGCTCAATGCCCTGGCCGACATGCAGGCTGGGCTGGGGGCCATGGTGTCGCAGGTGCGCGACGCCAGCGAGAGCATTGCCACTGCCAGCCATGAAATTGCCTCGGGCAACCAGGACCTATCGGGCCGCACCGAGCAGACGGCCTCGAACGTGCAGGCCACGGTGTCGTCCATCAGCAACCTGACCGGCAATGTGCAGCAGACCGCCTCGTCGGCCCAGTTGGCCAACCAGCTCTCGGGTTCGGCCTCCACCGCGGCGGTGCGGGGCGGCTCGGTGGTGCGCCAGGCCATCAGCAGCATGCATGAGATCTCGGCCTCCAGCCGCAAGATCAACGACATCATCGGCCTGATCGACACCATTGCCTTCCAGACCAACATCCTGGCCCTGAACGCGGCCGTCGAAGCGGCGCGCGCCGGTGAGCAAGGGCGTGGCTTTGCCGTGGTGGCCAGCGAGGTGCGCGGCCTGGCCCAGCGCTCGGCCGAGGCGGCCAGCGAAATCAAGGGCTTGATCAAGAACAGCGTCAGCGCGGTCGATGGCGGCGTGAAGCTGGTTGAAGATGCGGGCTCGGCCATGGACGAGATCGTCTCCGGCGTGCAGCGCGTGAGCGACATCATCGGCGAGATCACGGCCGCGGCCTCTGAACAGTCCACCGGCATTGGCGACGTGAACCAGTCGGTGAACCAGATCGACCAGATGACCCAGCAGAACGCGGCCCTGGTCGAGCAGTCGGCCGCCGCGGCCGAATCACTGCGCGAGCAGGCCGACCGCCTGGCCAGCGTGGTGCGCCAGTTCCGTCTCAGCGATCAGCACGCCAGTGCAGGTCAAGGCACCCGCCGTGGCGGCGCGCAAGGGGGCTATCTGGGCTCGTCGGCGGGCGAGCCCCATCTGCTGGGCATGTGAGCCCGGCTGGATCCAGCCCTGCGCCGGGCTGGATCGCGGTTCAGACCCGGCTGGCGATCAGCACCGCATTGGTGCCGCCAAAGGCGAATGAATTCGACATCGCGTGGCGCAGCCCCGGCACGGCGCGCGCCGCACCCTGGACCAGGTCCAGGGCGAAGGCCGGGTCGGCCTCGCTGAGGTGGGCGGTGGGCGGCACCTGGCCGCTGGCCAAGGCCTGCAGGGCCACCACCAGTTCCATGGCCCCCCCGGCGCCCAGCAGATGCCCGTGGATGGCCTTGGTCGAACTGACCGCCACCCCACGCTCCCCGAACACGGTTTGCAGCGATTCAGCCTCGGCACGGTCGCCGGCCTGGGTGGCCGTGCCGTGGGCATTCACGTAGCCGATGTCTTGCGGCTGCAGGCCGGCATCACGCAGGGCGGCCTGCATGGCGCGCACCTGGCCGGCTGCATCGGGCTGGCTGATGTGGCGGGCATCGCTGTTGGTGGCGTAGCCCGACAGACACAGCGTGTGCTGCGCCCCCCGGGCCTGGGCGTGCGCCGGGCTTTCCAGCACCAGGGCGGCCGCGCCTTCGCCCATGGCGAAACCGTGCCGATCGGCCGAGAAAGGCCGGCAGGCCGAGGCCGCCAGGCTGCCTTCAGGGCCGGTCGGGGCCATCACCCGCATGGCCTGCCAGCTGGCCAGCACGCCGGGGCTCAACATCGATTCATGCCCGCCCACCACCGCCACATCGATCCAGCCACCGCGCAGGGCGCGCAGGGCTTCGCCGATGGCCACGGCCGACGAGGCACAGGCACAGGCGTAGGTCAGCGAGGGGCCGCGGATGCCCAGCTGCAGGCTGATCTCGGCCACGGCGGCATTGGGCATGGTGCTCAGCACGGTGGTGGGGCGCAGGCGTTTGTGTTCGGCGTAAAGCGTGTGGCAACTGGCGTCGAAGCTGTGCGCCCCGGCCATGCCACTGCCCCAGTACAGGCCCACGCGCTCGGCATCCAGCGTGGCCATGTCCAGCCCGCTGGCGGCCCAGGCCGCCAGCGCGGCCGTCAGGGCCATCGAGGTGCCGCGGTCGGCCGGCACCCGTGAGGGGGTGCGCACTGCGGTGTCATTGAAATCACAGCGCGCCAGGGGCAGCACCACCGGGTCGATGCCCGGCAGGTTGAGCGGCCAGGGTCCGACCGCCGATTCGCCGGCCATCACCTTGGCCTGGAAGGCTTCCAGGGTGTGGCCCAGGGGGCTGATCAAGCCCAGGCCGGCCACGCCGATGGGGGCGGCTGTGCTGCTCATGCGCCGGCAGGTTTGGGGCTGGCGGCCAGGTGTTCGCGGATCACACCGGCCAGGTGCTGCAGGGTGATGCCGCCCTGGCGCGGGTCCAGGCGTTCTTCGGGAATGCGCAGTTGGAACGCATCTTCGATCGCGAAGACGAATTCCATCAGGGCCAGCGAGTCCAGGCCCAGCTCCTCGAGGGCCGCTTCGGGTTTGACCCGTTCGGCTTCGATGTGGAACTTGTCCACCAGGATCTGGGCAATGGTCTGGTCGATATCGGGAGTCATGTTGGAGGCGGCTGGCAGCTCAGATCAGGGGCACGGAGGGCTCGCGGTCAGCGAGCGCACGAAATCGACGGTTTCGCGAACAACTTGCTGACGATCGTTGTCGATGCTGATCATGTGAAAGCTGTTTCTGACGGTAACCGTCTTGAGAGAGACAGCCGCGGATGATAGTCCAACTGCCAGCAGACGCAGATTGTCCGGGCTGGCGACCTCGTCTTCTTCGGCGTGCAAGGCCAGGATGTGGGGGCAGACGACCTGGCTCAGGTTGCGGCGCAGGCGGCGCAGCAGCCGGTCGTTTTCGCGCAGGTAGCTCACGCCCAGGGTGGCGCTGCCGGCGCGGGACACCCGTCGGTTTTCCAGCTCGCGCGCGATCCAGGCCCGGATGCGCTCGTTCTTGACGCCATAGGGCGGCTGCTCCCGGTACTGCCACAACCGGCCGAGCGGGGTGTACAGCGCCAGCGGCAGCAAAAAGTGCCAGGGTGGGATGGCCCAGCCGTCGTAGCGCAGGGTGGTGGACATCAGCACCAGGCCGTCCACCGGGGTGGCCGGGTCCATGGCGGCGCTCAGGGCCAGGCCGGCCCCGGCCGAGATGCCGACCAGCACCACACGCTGGTGGTTCTGGCGTTGTTGGCGCACGCAGTCATGCACGGCGCTGATCCAGTGCTCAAAGCGCTGGGCCGGGGCCTCGGGGTGGTCGGCATCGAAGGAGTAGCCGGCAATCTGCAAGGGCACCACGGTGCAACCGATCTGGCGCAGCGGAGCATTGACGCTCAGCAACTCGTCGGGGGTGCTGCACAGGCCGTGCAGCAACACCACCGCCGTGCTGGGCTGGGTTGCCTGGGTCATGGCCTTCAGGATGCACCTTCGCTGCTCTTGGCGTTCTTGGCCCGCGAGAACCACGACACATACAGCGAGGGCAGCACCACCAGGGTGAGCAGCGTGGCCGTGACCAGGCCGCCGATGACCACGATGGCCAGCGGGCGCTGGGTCTCGGAGCCAATTTCACGCGACAGCGCCATGGGCAACAGGCCCAGGGCGGCCAGCATGGCCGTCATCAGCACGGTGCGCAGGCGCTGCATCGAGCCGATGCGCGCGGCCTCATACACCGTGTGGCCGGCCTTGCGCAATTGCTGGAACACCGAGAGCATCACCACCCCGTTGAGCACGGCCTGGCCGCTCAAGGCGATGAAGCCGATGGCGGCCGACACCGACAGCGGGATGCCGAAGATCCACAACGCCACAAAGCCCCCCACCAGGGCCAGGGGCACGTTGAGCAGGATCAGCGAGGCCATCTTGAAGGACTTGAAGGCATCGAACAGCAGCACGAAGATCAGCAGCAGCGAGATCGGCACCACCACGGACAGGCGCTTCATGGCGCGTTCCTGGTTCTCGAACTCGCCCGACCAGTTCACCACGTAGCCGGCCGGGATGTCGATCTTCGCGACCCGGGCCTTCATGTCGGCCACCACCGAACCCATGTCGCGGTCCTTGATGAAGATGCCGATGGCGGTGGTGCGCCGGCCGGCTTCACGGGCGATGTTCATCGCGCCGCTGGTTTCGGTGATGTGCGTCACCGCGCCCAGTTGCACATAGCCGCCGTCGGCCGTGGGGATGGGGGTGCGTTCGAGCTTGGCCACCAGGCGGTCTTCGGCCGGCAGGCGCACGGCCACGGCAAACTTGCGCTCGCCTTCCCACAGGCTGGTGGCGGCCTTGCCGGCCAGCGCCGCTTCGATCACGTCCTGGATGTCGCCCACGTTGAGGCCGTAGCGGGCGGCCCGGTCGCGGTCGATGTCGATCAGCAGCTGCGGCACCTGGCCGTCGCGGTCGATCTCGGCGCGCGACACGCCCTGCACCTGCTTGACCTCGCGCGTGATGGCTTCGGTGATGCGGCGCATCTCGGCCAGGTCGTCACCGGCGAGCTTGATCACGATCTGACCCTTGATCTGGGAGATCGACTCGAGCACGTTGTCGCGGATCGGTTGCGAGAAGGCCGGGTCGATGCTGGGGATGGCCGACAGCGCGTGGTCCATCTCGTCGATGATCTTGTCGCGCGTCATGCCCGCACGCCATTCGTGCTCGGGTTTCACGTCGACAAAGATCTCGGCCATGCTGATGGTCTTGGGGTCGGTGCCGTCTTCGGGCTGGCCGGCCTTGGACACGGTGGTGCGCACCTCGGGCACGGTCAGCAAGGCCTTGCGCGCCATGCGCAGGATGCGGGCCGCCTCTTCGGTCGACACATTGGGCGACAGCGCGAAGTTGATCCAGGTCGTGCCCTCGTTCAGTTCGGGCAGGAACTCCGAGCCCAGGCGCGAGGCCACCACGCCCGACATGGCAAAGGCAGCGATGGCAATGCCCAGCACCTTGCGGCGGTGGTTCAGGGCCCAGCCCAGCACGGGTTCATAAAAGCCCTTGGCGGCGGTCACCACGCGGTTGTCGTGGTGCGGCAGCTTGCGGCGCAGCATCCAGTAGGCCAGCAGCGGCACCAGGGTGAGCGAGAACACCAGCGAGCCGATCAGGGCCGTGGTCACCGACAGGGCCATGGGCTGGAAGATGCGGCCTTCATGGCGTTGCAGCGCAAAGATGGGGATGTGCGCGGCAATGATGATCAGCATCGAGAACAGCGTGGGGCGGCCCACTTCGTTGGCCGCGTCGATGATGGTCTGCTTGCGCTCCGACTCGGGCATGTCCTCGCGGTTCTGCGCCAGCCGGTGCAGGATGTTCTCGATCACGATCACCGCGCCGTCCACGATGATGCCGAAGTCCATGGCGCCCAGGCTCAGCAGGTTGGCCGGCACGCCCATGATCTTCAGGCCCATGAAGGTGGCCAGCAGGGCCAGCGGGATCACCACCACCACGGCCAGGCTGGCGCGCAGGTTGGACAGGAAGATGTAGAGCACCAGCGACACCAGCACCGCGCCTTCGACCAGGTTGCGGAACACCGTGGTGAGGGTCTTGTCCATCAGCCAGGTGCGGTCGTAGAAGGGCTCGATCTTCACGCCCGGGGGCAGGCCGCGCTCATTGAGTTCGGCGATCTTGTCCTTCACGCCCTTGAGCACCACGCTCGGGTTCTCGCCCTTGCGCATGATCACGATGCCGGTCACCACGTCGTCGTCCAGGTCCTGGCCGACCACGCCCAGGCGCGGCACGGCGCCGATCTTCACCTGCGCGATGTCGCGGATCAGGATCGGGGTGCCGTTGCGCGCGGCCACCACGATGCGGCCGATGTCTTCCGACGACTTGAGCAGGCCCAGGCCGCGGATGGTGTACTGCTGGGCCCCCTGGGCCACATAGCTGCCGCCCGCATTCGAGTTGCCGCGCCCCAGGGCGTCGAGCAGGTTCTGGAAGTTGAGGCGGTAGGCGCGCAGCTTGTCCAGGTCGGGTTGCACCTCGTACTGCTTGATCGAGCCACCCATGGCTACCACATCGGCCACGCCGGGCACCTGGCGCAGCGCGCGCTCGGCCACCCAGTCTTCCAGGGTGCGCAGGTCGGTGGTGCTCAGCCCGTCGCCACGCAGGCGGTAGCGCATGATTTCACCCACCGGGGTGGCGTTGGGCGCGATCTCGGCCTCGACCCCGGCCGGCAGGTCCACCCCGCGCAGGCGCTCACTGACCTGCTGGCGCACCAGGTTCACATCGGCTTTGTCGTCGTAGGTGACGACCATGAAGCTCAGCCCGAACTGGGTGTGCGAGAAGACACGGATCGAATTCGGCAGGCCCGACAAGGCCACCTCGATGGGCAGCGTGACCTGCTTTTCAACCTCTTCGGCGGCGCGTCCGGGGAACAGCGTGATCACCGTGACCTGGGTGTCGGTGACATCGGGGAAGGCCTCGACCGACAGGTTCTTGAAGGCAATCACCCCGGCCAGGGCAAACAGCAGGGTGCCCAGGACGATGAACAGCGGCTGGTAGAGCGCGTACTGGATCAGGCGTCTCATTGGGAATTCCCTTTGCTGGTGCTCTCTTTGCCTTCAGCGGCGGGGGCACTCTTCTGGCTGTCGCTGCGGCCGATGGAATCCTCCTGGGCCACATGGAACTGGCGCGCCAGCAGCAAGGCGTTGTCGGACACGACCAGCTCGCCGGCCTGCAGGCCCTTGCTCACCACCACCTCCTTGGGCCCCTGGTGCACCAGGGTCACGTCACGGGGCTCGAACACCCCGGGCTGGGTCTGCACGAACACCGCATGGTGGGTGCCGTTGAGGGTGATGGCGGCGGCCGGCACGACCACACCGCTGCTGAAGGTCTGGTGCACCCGGGCGGTGGCCAGCATCTCGGCTTTCAGGCGCCGGTCGGCATTGGCCACCAGGCCGCGCACCTTGATCGTGCGGGTGCTGGGGTCGATGAAGTCGGAGGCCGCCAGCACCTTGCCCTGGAACAGCGTGCCCGGGTAGGCCGCCACTTCCAGCTCGAAGCTGGCACCGGGCTTGAGGATGCCGGTGTCGATCTCGCGGGCATCGATCTGCACCCACAGCGAGGCCGGGTCGCTGACCACGAACAGGGCCGGTACACCGGGGCCGGATTGGTCGGGGCGCAGTTCCTGGCCGGGGTTGAGGTTGCGCTCCACCACCACACCGGCGATGCCACTGCTCAGGCTGAGCTGCTGGTTGACCTGGGCCGAGCCGCCATACAGGGCGGTGCGGGCCTGGGCGCGCGCCACTTCGGCCTGGGCGCGGGCGGCATCGGCCTCGCTTTGCTCCAGGTCCTTGCGCGCGATGATGCCGGCGGCAAACAGCTCGCGCTGGCGCTGCACGGCCTGGTTCATCAGGCGGGCATCGACTTGGGCACGGGCGGTGTCGGCCTGGGCCTGGCCGAAATCGGGCGAAGCCAGGTGGGCCAGGGCCGAGCCGGGCTGCACACGCTGGCCCACATCGGCGTCGATGCGGGTGACCCGGCCGGCAAAGGCGGGGTAGATGCGCTGGGTGCGTTCCTCATTCCAGACCAGGCGCGCCGGCAGCTCGACCGTGATGTCCTGGGCGGCGCGAGCCGCCTGGGTGGGCAGCAGGGCCAGTTGCGGGTGGCCGGCCGGGAAGCGCAGCTGCTGGCCTTGCACGATGGGCGTGGCGGGTTGCGGAGCGACGTTGGGTGCAGGGGCGGGGCCGCAGGCCGACAGCAGTGCGCTGGCCAGGACGGCGAGGGTGCAGAGGCGAAGGAGTGGGAGCTTGCGCATGGGGTGGGCAGAAGTGAGGTGGGGCGCCATGGGGGGTGCCAAGTGAATCAGGGGGTGGCCAGCAGGCGCTGGGGTTGGGTGCGCAACAGCCACAGGCCTTGGGCACGGGCATGGTCGGCACGCGCGCTGACGGCTTCGATCAGGGTGGCGCGCAAGGTGCGCCGGGCGTCCAGCAGGTCGACCAGGGGGATGGCGCCTTTGCTGTAGGCCAGTTCGGCACCCGCGGCCACCTGGCGCGCGCGCGGCAGGATCTCGGTTTCGTAGCTGCGGGCCTGGGCCAGGGTGCCCAGCAGGCTTTGCTGCAGGCTTTGCAGCTCCAGCAGGGCGTTCAGGCGCACGCGTTCGAGCTGGGTGCGGGCCTGGTTCAGGCCGGCCAGGGCGCGGGCGATCTCGCCCTGGTAGGCGTAATGGGTTTGCAGCGGCATCTGCAGGCGCAACTCCAGCAGGCGCGTTGACGTGCCGGGGTAGTGGTCCAGCGAGGCGCCCACGGTGATGTCGCTGCGGGTCAGGGCCTGGGCATTGTCGAGCGCGGCCTGGGCTGCGTCCACGCGGGCCTGGGCGGCGCGCACGTCGGCACGGGCATCGACCACGGCGCCCAGGTCGGTGCCGGTGTCCGGCGGGGTCAGGGCGGGCCAGTCCTGCGCCACCTCCAGCGGGCTGGCCGGGCTGCGGCCCAGCACCTGGCTCAGGGCGGCACTGGCACGCTGGCGCTCCAGCTCGGCCAGGCGCACATCGCCCTGGGCGCGTTGGGCCTCGATCTCGGTGCGGGCCGCATCCTGGGCCGCCAGGTCGCCGGCGCGCACGCGCTGGGCCGCGGTAGCGGCCAACTGGCTGGCGCTCTGGCTGATGGCGCGCACCTCGGCCAGCCGTTCCTGGGCGGCCAGCAGGTCGTAAAAGCCGGCCAGGCCGGCCTGCAGTTGCAGCACCTGGGTGTCGTCCACATCGGCCTGGGCCGCGTCGGCCGCGCGCTGCGCCGACAGGGTGCGCAAGGCCCGCTTGTTGCCACGCTCCCAGGTCCAGTCCACGCCCAGGCTCTTGTCGATGCGCTTTTCATTGAGGACGCTGCCCCGGCCCAGGCCGTGCTGCAGGTCCATCTGGCTGGCCTTGGTGGTCAGCACCGGCAGCGGGGCGTGGTCGGCGCTGACGATGTCGGCGCGTGCCGCTGCCGCCAGTTCGTTGGAGAACTGCACGTCGAGGTTGTTGCGGGCGCCCTGCAGCACCTGCTCCAGGCGCAGCACGGAGGGGGTGGCGGTGGCTGTCTGGGCCAGCGCGGCAGAGACGCAGGCGCAGGCCAGCGTCACGGCCATGGAAATCTGTCGGATGCTCATCGTTTCAGCTTATGCCTCATGGTCCCTGACCTCTACCTGACCAGAGCCTGACTTTTAAGTGTTTTCCCCTGTGTCACGAAGCGCGGAGGGCCTGTGGCGGGCCGGTTGACAGGGGGGGCGGCGTTTCCCCTGCTGGCCGTCGTACATGCTGTCGCAGGCAAACTGGGCGAATCGGGGTAGGCTTGCATCCTGCCATTCAGGAATGACAAGCATGCGAATTCTGGTGATTGAAGACGACGCCGTGCTCAGGGACGTGATGGTGCGCAGCCTGAGCGAGGCGGGCCACCGGGTGGATGAAGCCGCCACGCTGGGCGAGGCCGACCACTTCTGGCGCATCCAGCTGTTTGATGCGGTGCTGCTCGACCTGAACCTTCCCGTGGGCCCGGTGGGCCAGGGCATGGGCAGCGGCTTGAGCCTGCTGCGGGCGGCCCGCGCCCGGGGCGACCAGGTGCCGGTGCTGGTGCTGACGGCCCGCGACCGCACCGAGGAGCGCATTGCCGGCCTGGACGCCGGGGCCGACGACTACCTGGGCAAGCCCTTTGACCTGGCCGAGGTCGAGGCCCGGCTGCGCGCCCTGGTGCGGCGCAGCCTGGGCACGCAGGACATCACCACCGTGGGCACCCTCACGCTGGACCGCAAGGCCCGCCGCCTGAGCCTGCAGGGCGACTGGTTCGAGCTGCCCGCGCGCGAGTTCGAGGTGCTGTGGGAGCTGATGACGCCGCCCGGCCGCGTGGTCAGCAAGCGCACGCTGGCTGACAAGCTCTCGGGCTTTGACGAGGCCCTGGCCGACAACGCCCTGGAGGCCTTCATCTCGCGCCTGCGCAAGAAGCTGGTCGGCAGCGGCGCCAGCATCCGCACCCTGCGTGGCCTGGGCTACCTGCTGGAGGCCGAGGCATGACGGGCAGTGTGGGCGCGGCCACCCTGGCCCTGCCTTCGCTGCGCTCGCGGCTGCTGCGCCACGTGCTGCTGCCGCTGGGCCTGACCTGGCTGGCCGGGGCCGTGGTGTCGATCTCGCTGGCGCGCCACTTCACCCAGGCGGCCTACGACCGTTCGCTGCTCGATGACGCCTACTCGGTGGCCAGCAATGTGCGCGCCAACGATGCCGGGCTGGAGCTGATGCTGTCTTCGCGCGAGGTGCGTGCGGTGCTGTTCGACCAGGTCGAGAGCGTGTACTTTGCGGTGCGCCGCCCCGACGGCAGTCTGCTGGCCGGGCACTCGGGGCTCAACATGCCCCCGATCTCCGACACCGACGAAGCCGTGTACGGCTTTGCCGACATCTACTACCAGGGCAAGCCGCTGCGCGCGGTGCGCCTGCGCCGCTCCGAGCCGTTGGCCTTCGAGGTCATCATGGCCCAGACCACACAAAGCCGCAGCGCGCTGCTGCGCAACCTGCTGCTGTATTCGGTGATTCCTGAAGTGTTGCTGCTGGTGCTGCTGGCCGCCTGGCTGGGGCGTGCCATCCGCGCCGAGCTGCAACCTCTGGCCCGATTGCAGCAGGCCCTGGGCCAGCGCAATGCCCAGGACCTGACCCCGCTGCAGGTGCAGGCCAACACCCGTGATGTGCGCCTGCTGGAAGATTCGCTCAATGCCTTGCTGGCCCGGGTGGCGCGCGGGGTGCAGGCCCAGCGCGAATTTGCCGGCAATGTGGCGCACGAGCTGCGCACGCCGCTGGCCGGCATCCGCGCCCTGGCCGAATACGGCCTGGCCCAGCGCGAGCCCGAAGCCTGGCGCATGCAGCTGCAGCGCATCGTGGGCAGCGAGGCCCGCGCCAGCCACCTGGTCGATCAATTGCTGGCCCTGGCCCTGGCGGACGAGGCGCGCACCCAGATGCAGGCCGTGCCGGTGGCCCTCGATGAACTGGTGCGCGACGCGGTGCTGCGCCTGCTGCCGCGCGCCGATGCCGCCGGCATCGACCTGGGCGGGCGCGGTCTGGACGAGCCGCTGCGCGTGATGGGCCACCCCACGCTGCTGGAGGGCATTCTCAACAACCTGCTGGACAACGCGCTGCGCTATGGGCGGCCCGCCACGGGCGAGGGCGGCAGCATCACGGTCGAGTTGCAACGCCTGGCCGACGGGGTGCACCTCTCGGTGATCGACAACGGGCCCGGCATCCCGGGGGCAGAGCGCGAGCGCATCCTGCAACGCTGGGTGCAGGGCGAGGAACGCGAATGGATGGGTGAGGGCGTGGGCCTGGGCATGGCCATCGTGTCGCGCTATGCCCAACTGCTGGGCGCCCGCTTCGAGCTGGGCCGCGGCCCCGACGGGCAGGGCCTGAAGGCCGGCATCGTGCTGCCCCCGGAATTGGTGATCGAGCCCGACGCCCAGCTTTGAGGCCCTGGGCTTGATCTGGGTCAGTGACTTGCGCGGGGCTGCGTGGCACCCTCGTGCTCTTCTCACAGACACCCCCGGGGCACACCATGGCACAAGAATGCATCAAGGTCATCCAGGAAGAACACACTGCGCTGGCGGCCATGCTGCGCTCCATGCTGATGATGCTGGACCGGGGCCCCGGTGACGAGCCCGAGAGCTTCTTCGACGTCATGCGGGCCATGCTGTTCTACATCGACGAATTCCCCGAGCGTCTGCACCACCCCAAGGAGTCGGACCTGCTGTTCCCGCGCGTGGCGCGGCATTCCCCGCATGTGATGACGGTGGTCGAACAGCTGGAGCGCGACCACATGAAGGGCGAGACGGCGGTGCGCGAACTGCAGCACCTGCTGCTGGCCTGGGAGCTGATGGGCGATGGCCGCCGCAAGCGTTTTGAAGACGAGTTGCGCGTCTACATCGACTTCTACCTGGACCACATGCGGCTCGAAGAGACCGTGATCATTCCCGAAGCCCGCAAGGTGCTTGACGAGGGCGACTGGAAGGCGCTGGACGAGGCCTTCCTGAGCAACGCCGACCCCCTGGTCAACCCCAGCCTGCGCGACCCCGCCTACGACCGCCTGTTCACCCGCATCGTGATGCGCGCGCCCAGCCCGGTGGGCCTGGGCTGAGCGACGGCCGCTTCAGACGCTTTTCAGCCCCCGTGCCCGGGGGGCGTCCACATCTGGTGGGCATCCAGCAGCAGGCGGCTCTGGCTTTCCAGGATGTCCAGGCGGGCCGCATCGGCGTTCAGCCGGGCCTCCAGCGCCAGGCGACGCGCCTGCAGGGCCTCGCCCAGGGGCAATTCGCCCAGGCTGTAGGCCCGCCCGGCCAGGCGGGCGCTCTGGTCCATGCCTTGCCAGGCGGTCTGCAGGGCTTGCCAGCTGCTTTCACCCTCCACCGCGTTGATGGCCACGCGCCAGGCTTCCGAGCTCACGCGCTGGCGCACCTCGTCCACCTTCTGGCGGGCCATCTCGGCCTGGGCCAGGGCCGTCTGCTCGTCGGCCCGGCGCCCGGCGCCACCCCAGGGCACTGAAACATACACCCCCAGCACCTGCTCCTGGCCACCGCGCTCACGCGAGGCGCGCACGCCCAGTACCGGGTCGCCCTGCCGGTCCAGGCCGGCCCGGCGGGCCACCAGTTCGGCGTGGCGCGCCTGGGCTTCGGCCAGCTCCAGCTCGTGGTTGTCGGCCAGCACACGCTCCACCCAGTGCTGGGCGGTGTCGGCCAGTCCGGCGGGGGCGGGCAGGTCCTCCGAGACGGCCGTCAACAAAGGCTGGACATCGGGGTAGCGCAGCAGCAGGTCGGCCTGCAGGGCGCGCAGCCGGGTGCCCGATTGCTGGGCAGCGGCCTGGGCACGGCCCATGTCGGCATCGGCCTGCAGCAGTTCCAGCCGCGCGGCCTCGCCGGCCTGCAGGCGCCGCTGTGCCACCGAGCGCTGCTGCTCGGCCAGGGCCACCTGCTCGCGCAGGGTCTGCAGGGTGCGGGCCTCGCGCAATGCGTCGAACCAGGCCTTGAGCAGGGCGCGGGCCGACTCGTGCCAGGTGTCTTCAAAGTTCAGCATGCCGACTTCGGCCTCGTTGCGGCCCAGGGCCTGGTCGGCGTCGAGCTTGGCCGGCAGGCGCAGGCCGCGTTCCACGGCCAGTTCGGTTTCGCGGTAGCGCGGCCCGGGCATTTCACGGCGTTGCTGCAGGCCGGCCTTGAAGGTCCATTCATGCGGGCCGGCGTTCAGGCGGGCCTGGCGCCCGGCGGCGGCATCGACATTGGCGCGTGCCACCTGCACCGTGGGCTGGCGCAGCAGCATGGCCCGCACGCGCTCCTCGGGCGGCAGCACCTTGTGCAAGCGGTCAGCCCAGGGCAGGGCCACTCGCTCCAGCGTGGCGGCCGGGTCGGTGTGGGCCGGGCCGGGCGGCGTGTCGGCCCAGGCCTGCAGGTTCAGTGCGGTCCACAGGGCCAGCACCAGCAGGCGTGGCGGGCTGATGTGAGGGCGTGTCATGCCAGCCTCCCATGCTGCAACAGGGGTGCGCTCCACCAGCTGATGTCGGGGTGCGGCACGCTGGCCTGCAAGGCCTGGATCAGGGCCGGCACCGTGCGCTCGGCCAGCACGGTCAGCACCAGGGTGCGCCGGGCCCGGCCCTGCACCTGCTCCATGGCACTGGGCAGGGCGACGCCGGCACCCAGGCTGTGGCCTTGCAGCACGGTGTAGGGGCCGGGGTGTTCGGGCAGGGCTTGCAGGGCGTCGAGCAGGGTCTCTTCCAGGGCCTGGGGCAGTGACAGCGTCAGCAGGCACAGTGGCACGGAAGAGGGTGCTGTCAGCAATAGGGCAGAAAGGGTTTCAGGGCTCATGCGAGGGCCTGGCGCGAAGGCCGGTGAAAGTGACGGTACAGCAACGGCAGCAGGAACAGGGTCAGCACGGTGGCGCTGAACAGCCCGCCCATGACCACGATGGCCAGCGGGCGCTGGATCTCCGAGCCCGGGCCGGTGGCCAGCAGCAGGGGCACCAGGCCCAGGGCGGTGATGCTGGCGGTCATGAGCACGGGGCGCAGGCGGCGCAGGCAACCCTGGCGCACCACCTCGTCGATCGGCAGGTGGCGCTCGGCGAGCTGGTTGAAGCAGGTCACCAGCACCAGGCCGTTGAGCACGGCAATGCCCATCAGCGCGATGAAGCCCACCGAGGCCGGCACCGAAAGATACTCACCGGTAGCCCCCAGGGCATACACCCCACCCACCAGAGCGAAGGGGATGTTGGCAAACACCAGCAGGGCCTGGCGCAGCTGGCCCAGGGTGGCGAACAGCACCAGCAGGATCAGGGCCAGGGCCACCGGCACCACCACGCTCAGGCGGGCCGCCGCGCGTTGCTGGTTCTCGAACTGCCCACCCCAGGCCAGCAGGTAGCCGGGCGGCAGCTTGACCTCACGGGCCACCGCGGCCTTGGCTTCGTCCACAAAGCCCACCAGATCGCGGTCGCGCACATTGGCGCGCACCACCGACATGCGCATGGATTTTTCGCGGTCGATCTTCACCGGGCCGTCCACCACGCGGATGTCGGCCACCTGGCTCAGCGGCACCGAGGCGCCGTCGGGCAGGGGCAGGCGCAACTGGGAGAACTGCTCGGGGGCCATGCGCAGCGCATCGCTGCCACGGATCATCAGCGGCACGCGCCGGATGCCTTGCACCACGGTGCCGCTGCGCCGGCCTTCCAGCAGGGCCCGAAGGTCGTTCTGCACCTGCTCGACCGACAGGCCCAGGCGGCCCACGGCAGCCCGGTCGATGGCCACGCTGAGGTACTGCACGCCCTCGTTCTGCGCGGTGATCACGTCTTCGCTGCCGGGCACGCCCTGCACCACCTGCACGATCTGCGTGGCCAGGCGGGCCAGCTCCTGCGGGTCGGGGCCGAACACCTTGATGGCCAGGTCGCCTCGCACACCCGACAGCATTTCGGAGGTGCGCATCTCGATGGGCTGGGTGAAGCTGAGGTTGATGCCGGGCACCGGGGCCACGGCTTCGCGCAGCGCGTCGACCAGCGCGTCCTTGCTGGCAAAGCGCCAGGTGTCGCGTGGCTTGAGCACCAGGAAGGTGTCGGTGTCGTTGAAGCCCATGGGGTCCAGCCCCAGTTCATCAGCCCCCACCCGGGCCACGATGCCCGAGACCTCGGGCACGGCCTTCAGGATGCGGCGCTGCAGCTCCAGGTCGGTGGCGCTGGACGATTCGAGCGAAATCGAGGGCAGCTTTTCGATCTGCAGGATCACGTCGCCCTCATCGAGCGAGGGCATGAACGATTTGCCCAGCAAGGGGAACACCGCCAGCGCACCGGCCAGTGCCAGCACCGAGCCCAGCACCACGCTCTTGCCGTGGCCCAGGGCCCAGTCGAGCAGCGGGGTGTAGAGCGCCTCCAGCCGGCGCACCAGCCAGGGGGCCTGGTGGGGCTTGTGGCCGGGCTGGGGCAGGCGCAAAAGCCACGAGGCCAGTGCTGGGATCACGGTCAACGACAGCAGCAGCGAGGCGCCGAGCGCGAACACGATGGTCAGGGCCACCGGGCTGAACAGCTTGCCCTCCAGGCCCTGCAGCGTGAGCAGGGGCAGGAACACGATCATGATGATGGCCACGCCGGCACCGACCGGCTGGGCCACCTCGACGGTGGCGCGGTACACGTGGTAGCGGTTGGGCAGGGCCAGGGCCGGGCCGTGCAGGCTGCTCTGGCGCGCCTCGATGTTCTCCACCACCACCACCGCCGCATCGACCAGCATGCCGATGGCGATCGCCAGGCCGCCCAGCGACATCAGGTTGGCCGACAGGCCCCACTGCTGCATCAGCACAAAGGTGGCCAGCGCCGACAGCGGCAGGATCAGCGCCACCACCAGGGCGGCGCGCAGATTGCCCAGGAACAGCAGCAGCAACACTCCCACCAGCACGATGGCCTCGCCCAGCGCCTTGGTGACGGTGCCCACGGCGCGGTCGACCAGTTGGCCGCGGTCGTAGAAGGGCACGATGCTGATGCCCGGGGGCAGGGTGGGGCCCAGGGCATCGAGGGTGGCGCGCACTTCGCGCACCAGCTGGCGGGCATTGGCGCCACGCAGGCCCAGCACCAGGCCTTGCACGGTCTCGCCGCTGCCGTTGCGTGTCACGGCGCCATAGCGTGCCAGCTCGCCCAGGCGCACCGTGGCCAGGTCGCCCACGCGCACCGACTGACCGTCGCGCGCGGTGATGGCGATGGCCCGCACATCGTCCAGGTTGCGAATGCTGCCCTCGCTGCGCACCAGCAGCGACTCTTCGCCGGCCTGCAGGCGGCCGGCGCCGTCGTTGCGGTTGTTGCCCTCGAGAGCGGTCTGCAGCTGGCTCAGTGCGATGTGGCGGGCCGCCAGGGCCGCCATGTCGGGCACCACCTCGAAGGTCTGCACCATGCCGCCCAGCGAGTTGACGTCGGCCACGCCGTTGATGCCGCGCAGGCGCGGACGGATCAGGGTGTCGAGCACGATGCGGCGCTCGGCCAGGCTGGCTTCGCCCTCCAGGGTGAACATGAACATCTCGCCCAGCGGGGTGGTGATGGGGGCCAGCCCGCCGCCGATGCCGGGGGGCAGTTCACCCATCACGCCGTTGAGCCGTTCGCTGACCTGTTGGCGCGCCCAGTAGATGTCGGTGCCGTCGGCAAAGTCGAGCGTGATGTCGGCGATGGCGTACTTGCTGCTGGAGCGCAGCATGACCTGTTTTGGAATGCCCAGCAGCTCTTGTTCGAGCGGGGCGACGATGCGCGACTCGACCTCGGCCGGGGTCATGCCGGGGGCTTTCAGGATGATCTTGACCTGGGTGCTCGACACATCGGGAAAGGCGTCGATGGGCAGGTCGCGCAGGGCCAGCAGGCCGGCGCCGATCAGGCCCAGGGTCAGCACCAGGGTGAACAGGCGCTGCGACAGCGCCAGGGCAATCAGACGGGCCAGCATCATTTGGCCTTGGTCGGGGTGGCTGGGGCTTCTGCAGGCGCGCCCTCCAGGCCCAGGCCCTGCCACAGGCCCTTGAGGGCCGCGGTGCCTTGCACCACCACCTCGTCACCCGCCTTCAGGCCGCTGAGCACGGTGATCTGCGTGCCCCCGGCGGCGCCGGTGCGCACGGCCACGGGTTCGTAGCCCTGGGCGCGTTTCACGAACACATGGGGCTGGCCCTCGTGCTGCACCAGGGCGGCGGTGGGCACGCTGATGGCGCCCGTGGCGGGCAGGGTGGCGGCCGCATGCAGTTGCACGAACTGGTTCACGCGCAGGCAGTTCTCGCTGCCGCTGAAATCGGCGCGCAGCAGGGCGGCCTGGCTGGCGCTGCTGACCTGGGGCGTGATGGCCGCCAGGCGCGCCGGGGTCTTGCAGCCGTCGACCTTCAGGGCGTCACCCACTTTCAGCCAGGCCAGTTGCTGCTGGCTGGCCTGCACCTCGATGCTGAGCAGGCCGGCGCGTGCCAGCCTGGCCACCGGCATGCCGGCGTCCAGGCGCTGGCCCGGGGTGGCCGAGAGTTCCAGCACCGTGCCGCTGGCCGGCGCCACCAGGGTGAGGCTGGCGTCGAGGGCCGGGTGCTTGAGCTGCTGGGCCGACACACCGGCCAGGCGCAGGGCCTGGCTGCGCTCGTCCAGCGTCACCTGCGCCATGCGGGCCTGGCCGCGGGTTTCGCGCAGGCGTTGCTCGGCAATGATGCCCTCGGCAAACAGCTGTTCGTCGCGTTGCAGGCGCTCACGCGCCAGCTGGGCCTGGGTGTCGGCCTGCAGCCAGTCGCGCTGCCATTCGACCAGTTGCGGGCTGAGCAGGCGGGCCACCGGCGTGCCGGCGCGCACGCTCTGGCCGGGGTTGACCAGCACGGCCTGCACCACGCCGGCCACCGGGGCGCTGACCAGGTCGGTGGCCTGGCTGGGCAGCATCACCGTGCCTTGCAGCACCAGGTTGGCACCGGTGTTGGTGGTGCTGGCCGTCTGGGCGACCTGGGTGCGCAGGTGGGCGGCCTCGGCCTGGGCCGGGCTGAGTTTGAGCAGTTCGGCAGCCTGGGCCGGCGCCCAGGCCAGCAGGCCCAGGGCGAGGCCGGCAGCCAAAGCGGGCCGCAGGGGCAGCGGGCACGGGGGGAGGAGGCGGAGGTTCATGGGCATATTCTGGAGCGAGGCTCCGAGCCTAGGGCCCGCACCTTAATGTTTCATGAATGGGCGGGCAGCAAGTCCAGGGTCACGCACAGCCCCGGTTGGCTCGGGTCGGTGCGCCCCGGTGCCGGCGACTGCAGGCTCAGGCGGCCGCCCTGGCGTTCGATGATGGTGCTGACGATGGACAGGCCCAGCCCGTAGCCGGGTTGCGGGGCAACGCGCGGCAGCGGGCCCTCGGCCTGGGTTGAAGGGGGGGTGGCGGCTTGCGCCTGCTGGTGGTGGCGCTGCAGCAGATCGGCCTGGCGCTCGGGCGGGATGCCGGGGCCGCAGTCGCTCACGCTGAGCCGGGCCGGCAGCTGCACGCCCAGCACGATGGGGCCTTGGGGGGCATGGCGGGCGGCGTTCTCGAGCAGGTTGCGCAAGGCGATGGCCAGGGCGTCGAAGTCGCCCAGGGCCTCGGGCTCGCCGTGCTCGGGCAGCTGCAGTTGAAGCCGGTTGAGCAGGGCCGGGTCGGCCCAGAACTCTTGCGCCACGGCGGCGGCCAGGCGGGTCAGCGGCACGCGCTCGCGTGCCAGGGCAGCACCCGATTCGGCACGCGACATCTGCAGCAGCTTCTCGGTGCGCCGGCTCAATTGGGCCAGCGAATCCAGCGCGTGTTGCAGTTCGCGCTGCACCACCTCGGTGGGCTGCTGCCCCAGCAGGGCCTGCACGCCTTGCAGGCGCAGGCGGGTGGTGGCCAGCGGGGTGCGCAGCTCATGGGCGGCGTTGGCGGCCAGGGCCCGCTCGGTGTCCAGGGCGCCAGAGAGGCGCTGCAGCAGGTGGTTGCTGCGCTCGGTGATCACGGTCAGCTCGGCCGGCAGGCCGGCGCTGGACAGCGGGCTCAGGTTGCGGTCGCTGCGCTCGCGGATCTGGTCGGCCAGCGCGCCCACGCTGGCCAGCTCGCGCTGCGTGATGTGGCGGATCAGCAGGGCCAGAAAGGGCAGCAGGCCCAGCAGGGGCAGCAGCAGCGACAGCACGATGTCGATCTGGGTGTGCTGGCGGTGCTGCAGCGCGTCGGCCACATGGATGCGGGCCTGGCGGGTGGGGTGGGTCAGGCTGAAGACGCGCCAGGCGCCCTGCTCGGAAAAGCCGTAGCGCACCTCGGGCGCCAGCACCTCGGTGGGGGCATCGGCCGAGCGCAGCAGCAGCCGGCCGTCGGGGCTGGTGATCTGGTAGATCAGGTGGTGCGGTGCCAGGTGCAGCGGAAAGCTGCCCGAGCGCGGCGGCGGGGCCTCGCCCAGCACCGGGCTGGCGCCGTGCTCGTCCATCTCGTGGCTGACCAGGTCGAGCAGGCGCCAGGCGCTTTCGCTGAGGGCGCTGTCGTACACGTCGTTGACTTCGGTGCGCACATACCAGGTGGTGCCCAGAGCGGTCATCAGCCACAGCGCGCACACCCACAGCACCAGGCTGCGGCTGAGGCGGGCCGACAGGCTGGCGGGTGGGCGGGCCGGGGTGGGCATGGGCGTCAGAACCTCAGGCCCCGGCGTCGCCGGCCAGGCGGTAGCCCAGGCCGCGCAGGGTCTGGATGCGCTCGCGCCCGATCTTGCGGCGCAGGTTGCTGATGAACACCTCCAGGGTGTTGCTGTCGGTGTCGTCGTCAAAACCGTACAGGGCGTCGAGCAGGCTTTCGCGGCTGTGGATGCGTTCGGGGCGGCTGGCCATCACGCGCAGCAGCGCCCATTCCTTGGCCGTGAGCTCCACCGCCTGGCCGTTGACGCGCACCCGGTCGCGCGCCAGGTCCACGCTCAGGGCCCCCAGGGTGAGCGTGGCGCCCTGGCCGCTGGCGCCGCCCCGGCGGCGTTCCACCGCGCGCAGCCGGGCCAGCAGCTCTTCGGGGTCAAAAGGTTTGACCAGGTAGTCGTCGGCCCCGGCGTCCAGGCCCCGGATGCGGTCGGTGATCTGGTCGCGTGCCGTCAGCACGATGACGCTGCTGTCGGGGTGCTGGCGCTGCAGCAGGGGCAGCAGGCTGAGCCCGTCGCCGTCGGGCAGGTGCAGGTCGAGCAGCACCGCGCCCCAGTGCGCGGCCGGCAGGGTGGCGCGGGCCTGGGCCAGCGTGCCCGCGGTGTCGACCACAAAGCCCTTGGCGCGCAGAAAGCTGGCCAGGGCCTCGCTCAGCTGGGGGTCGTCTTCGATCAGCAGGATTCTCATGGGGCTCTCGCGGGGCGCTTGTGGGTGCGGGCCCGATGTTAGCCCGGGCCGGACACCGGCCCGGTGGCCTGCGCTGGATCAGAGCGTGGGGTAGTCGAGGTAGCCGGCTTCGCCACCGCCGTAGTAGGTGGCACGGTTGCCTTCGTTGTAGGGGCCGTTGCGGCGCAGGCGCTCCACCAGATCGGGGTTGGCAATGAAGGGGCGGCCAAAGGCCACGATGTCGGCGCCGCCCGCCACGGCCGCATCGGCCAGCTCGCGGGTGTAGCCGTTGTTCACCATCCAGGCACCCTGGCCGCCAGCCTGGCGGTAGGCGACCTTGGCGGCGGCGTAGTCGAAGGGGCGATCGGGCAGGGTGCGGGCCCCGCCGGTGGCGCCCTCGATCACGTGCACATAGGCCAGGCCGCAGGGGGCCAGCTGGCGCAGCACGTACTCGAACAGGGGCTGTGGATCGGCATCGATCACGTCGTTGGCGGGGGTGACCGGCGAGAGGCGGATGCCGGTCTTGTCGCCACCGATCTCGGCGCTGATGGCGGCCACCACCTCCAGCAGCAGGCGGGCGCGGTTTTCGATGCTGCCGCCATAGGCGTCGGTGCGGTGGTTGCTGCCGGTCTTGAGGAACTGGTCGATCAGGTAGCCGTTGGCGGCATGGATCTCGACCCCGTCAAAGCCGGCGGTGATGGCGGCGCGGGCGGCGCGACGGTAGTCGTCAACGATGCCGGGCAGTTCGCTCAGTTCGAGGGCGCGCGGGGTGGAGGTTTCGACAAAGCCGGGCACGCCGTCCTTGATCAACACGGTCTTGGTGTTGGCGCGGATGGCCGACGGCGCCACCGGGGCGGCGTTGCCCGGCTGCAGGTCGGTGTGCGAGACCCGACCCACGTGCCACAGCTGCACCACGATCTTGCCGCCCTGGGCGTGCACGGCGGCGGTGACCTTCTTCCAGCCTTCGATCTGGTCGTCGCCATACAGGCCGGGCACGTCGGCATAGCCCTGGCCCTGGTGACTGATGGCGGTGGCCTCGGTGATCAGCAGGCCGGCGCTGGCGCGCTGGGCGTAGTAGGTGGCGGTGATGGCCGCCGGCACGGCGCCGGGGGCGCGGTTGCGTGTGAGCGGTGCCATGGCGATGCGGTTGGCGAGTTTCAGGCTGCCGGCCTGGACGGGTTCGAACAGAGAGCTCATGGGGTTCCTGAAAAAGGGCGGTGATGGGGTCGCAAGAGACGGTGGCACAGCGTAGCGCGCCGGCAATGGGCTTGCTTGCGCAAGATCATGCGTTTTATGCCAGAGCCGTCGCGGGCATGGGGCGGGCCGGCGTCGCCCTCGCGACCCGGTGCGCTCCCTGCAGTGAGCTGCCGGCGCGCTTACAGTGGCGTCATAACAAGTACGGAGACAACACCCATGCCGCGTTCCACCCTGGGCGCTCCTGCGGCCCTGCCCGCCACCTTGCTGGCCCTGGCGCTGTCGCTGGGGGCGGCGGTCTCGCTGGGCATCACCCGCTTTGCCTATGGCCTGCTGCTGCCCACCATGCGCGAGGACCTGGGCTGGTCGTATGCGCTGGCCGGCGCCATGAACACCGCCAATGCCCTGGGCTACCTGCTGGGGGCCCTGGCCACGCCCTGGCTGCTGCGCCGTCAGGGGCCCGAGCGGGTGCTGCTGGGCGGGGCGCTGCTGGCCAGCCTGTTCATGGCCTGCAGCGGGTTTTTCACCGAAGCCGCGCCCTTGCTGGTGCAGCGCCTGCTGGCCGGCGCGGCCAGCGCGCTGGTGTTCATTGCCGGCGGCCTGATGGCGGCGCGCCTGGGGGCCTTGCAGCCCGGGCGCTCGGGCTGGTTGCTGGGTCTGTACTACGGTGGCACCGGCTGGGGCATTGCGCTGTCGGCTTGGGCTGTGCCCGAGGCTTTGCAGCAGGCCGTGCACGAGGCCCATGCCTGGCGCTGGGCCTGGTGGGCGCTGGCGGCGGTCAGCCTGCTGGCCAGTGCGGCGCTGTGGTGGCCGGCGCGCCGCCTGGCGGCCTTGCTGCCGCCGGCCACGGTGGGGGCCACAGGCCGGGGCTTCGACCCGCGCCCGCTGTGGCCGGCCCTGGCGGGCTACACCGCCTTTGGCGTGGGCTACATCGGCTACATGACCTTTGTGGTGGCCCTGTTGCGCGAGCAGGGCGTGGCGCCCGAACGCATCACCTTGTTCTATGCCTTGCTGGGGGCGGCGGTGCTGGCCTCGGCACGGCTCTGGGCCGGCTTGCTGGAGCGCGCGCGCGGGGGTGGCGCGCTGGCCTTTCTGAATGGCTTGCTGGGGGTGGCGGCGCTGCTGCCGGCGCTGAGCGACTGGTGGCCGGCCTTGCTGCTGTCGGGGCTGATGTTCGGCGGGGTGTTCCTGTCGGTGGTGGCCTCGACCACCGCCTTGGTGCGCCACAACCTGCCGGCCTCGCGCTGGGCGGCCGGCATCAGCGCCTTCACCATCGTGTTTGCAGCCGGGCAGATCGTGGGGCCGACGGCGGTGGGCTGGATTGCCGACGGGGCGGGTGGGCTGGTGCGGGGCCTGGTGTTCTCGGCGCTGGCGCTGTGGGTGGGGGCCTTGCTGGCCTGGCGGCAGCGGCCTTTGAGCACGTCGCCTTAGTCGAGATGGGCCGGGCTTTTGCCGGGGTGGGCCGGACCGGTGCAAGTCTTGGAAGCCCTAGGTGAATACAGGCTATTCAGACTATATGCACACGCCCATAATGGTCCGAAAACATCCGTCAGGGGGAAGCTTCCATGAGTGCGCGCGAACCGTGCGACACCCGTCCGGTGGTGCTCGTCGTCGATGATTTGCCGGACAACCTCACCGTGCTGGGGGAGCTCTTGCAGGCGCTTTACCGCGTGCGGGTGGCGAACTCGGGTCCGGCGGCCTTGCGTCTGGCGGCCTCCTCACCCAGGCCCGACCTGATTCTTCTGGACGTGATGATGCCGGGCATGGATGGGCTGGAGGTGCTGCGCCGCCTGCAGGCCGAGCCCCTCACCCGCGACATCCCGGTGCTGTTCGTGACCGCCATGGACGACACCGCCGACGAGGCCCAGGGCCTGTCCCTGGGGGCGCTGGACTACATCACCAAGCCCTTGCGCCCGCCCGTGGTGATGGCCCGCGTGAAGACCCAGCTGGAGCTCAAGCGTGCCCGGGATCTGCTCAGCGATCGCAATGTGAGCCTGGAGGCCGAGGTGGCCCGGCGCATGGCCGAGAACCAGCGCATCCAGCACATCAGCATCCACGCGCTGGCGCGGCTGGCCGAGACGCGCGACCCCGAGACCGGCAACCACCTGCTGCGCACCCAGGGCTATGTGCGCCTGCTGGCCACGCACCTGACACGGCACCCGCGCTTTGTGGCCGAGCTGGACGCCGACAGCATCGAGCGCATCGCCAAGTCGGCGCCGCTGCACGACATCGGCAAGGTGGGTATTCCGGACCATGTGCTGCTCAAGCCGGGCAAGCTCACGCCCGAGGAGTGGCAGCTCATGAAGACCCATGCGCTGCTGGGTGCTCAGGCGATCGAGCGGGCCGAGCAGGACCTGGTGGACGAGGGCGGCCCGCCCATCGACTTTCTGGCCTGCGCCAAGCAGATTGCCCGGCACCACCACGAGCGCTGGGACGGCAGCGGCTACCCCGACGGGCTGGCCGGTGACGCCATCCCGGTGGCGGCGCGCCTGATGGCCTTGGCCGATGTGTTCGATGCCCTGATTTCGCGCCGGGTGTACAAGCCGCCGTTTGCCTTCGAGGTGGCGCGCGACATGATCCTGGCCGAGGCCGGGCGCCATTTCGACCCCGATGTGGCGGCCGCTTTTGCCACGCGTTTTGAAGAGTTCTGCGCCGTGGCCGAGCGCCATGCCGACACCGAGGACGCCGTGGCCGCCAAGTACCAGGCCCTGGGTGGGGTGCTGGTGGGCTGAGGCATGAGCGCCACCGGCCTCGCCACCTCTGTGCCGGCCCGTGATCCCGTGCCCCGGCGGATCCTGCTGGCCGGGCTGGCCGCCGTGCTGATCTGCCTGGCCATGGCCGGCCTGCATGCGCATCAGCAGCAGCGTCTGGCGGCGGCGCAGCAGCAGATGCAGGCCTTGGCCCAGGCGGGTGAGGATCTGCACCAGGGCCTGTTGCACCTGATGCTGGCCAGCGACCCCGATTCCCCCTGGCAGCGCTCGCGCGGTGAGGCCCTGCTCGCGCAGGCGCTGGCGGGGTACACGGTCGCTGCGGTGGGGCCGGTGCTGGAGCGCGCCGGTGTGCCGGACCTGGTGCAGGATCTGGCCCGCTTTCGCCAGCAATTGGAGGTCTTGAAGGCCTCGGGGCCCGGGCCTGCCAGCCCGCAACAGGGCCTGGCCCTGCGCCTGGCGCTGCACCACCTCGACACCGGGGTGGCTGCCGTGAATCACCAGTTGCGACGGGACAGTGAGGCCTTGTCGCAGCGCCTGGACCTGGCTTTTGATGCCGGCCTGCTGGCCTCATTGCTGCTGCTATTGGCGGCTTGCGTGGCCATCTACCGGGCCGAGCGGGCGCGCAGCAGGCTGCTGCAACGCCTGCATGACAGTGAAGCGGCCTACCGGATCATGGTGTCCTCGCTGACCGAAGGGGTGATGGTGTTTGCACCCGACGGCCGCATCCGCACCTGCAACCCCTCGGCCGAGCGCATCCTGGGCTTGTCGCTGCAGGACATGCAGCAGCGCTTTCCAAACCCGAAAGACTGGCAGGCCCGCGACGAAGGCGGAAACATCCTGGCCCCCGAGGACCTGCCCCTGGCTCGGGTGTTGCGCGGCGGGCAGGCGGTACACCAATGCCTGACCGGGCACCCTGATGTGCAGGGTGCGATGCTGTGGCTCAACGTCAATGCCGAACCCCTGCGCGACCCGGCCACCCAGGCCCTGCAAGGGGTGTTGGTCTCGTTCACCGATGTGACCGAAAGCCGGGCCGCGGCGGCCGAACTGGTGCGCCACCGCGAGCACCTGGAGGTGCTGGTTGAGGCCCGCACCCAGGCCCTGGAGCAGGCGGTGCAGGCCCGCCTGGCCAGCGAGACCCGGGCCCAGATCGTGACCGACAACCAGCCTGCGCTGGTGGCCTACTGGGATCGCAGCCTGCGGCTGCGCTTTGCCAACCAGGCCTACCTGGACTGGTTCGGCCAGCAGGCCGACCAGGTGCTGGGCCGCACGGTGAGCGAGGTGCTGGGCGAGGCCTTCTACCAGAGCCAGCGGCCCTTCATCGAGCGTATTTTGCAGGGTGAAACGCTGAACGGTGACTACGACATGCCTGGGCAGGCCGGGCGCTCAGCCCACTTCCTGGTCAAGCGCCTGCCCGACTGGCAGGACGGGGTGGTGCAGGGCTATTACTTCTTTGCCACCAACGTGCAGGCCCTGAAAGACGCCGAGGCATGCCAGCGTGAACTGAATGCCGGCCTGCGCGAGGCCGAGCAGCTGCTGCGCCTGGTGGCCGACAACATCCCGGGCCGCGTGGCCTACTGGGGGCGCGATCTGCGCTGCCGCTTTGTCAACAAGGGCTACCTCGACTGGTTCGGCCTGCGTGAGGAGCAGGTGACGGGCCGCAGCATGGAAGAGATTTTCGGCCCGGCCCGCCTGCAGGCTTTCAACCGCCAGGTGTTTGGCGCATTGGCCGGTGAGCCGCAGCGCTTCGAGCGCGAGGAGCTCAGTGCCAGCGGCGTGCATGCTGTCACCCAGCTGCACTACACGCCCGACTGGCGCGAGGGCGAGGTGCGCGGCTTTTTTGTGCTGGCCACCGACATCACCCGCTCCAAGCAGGCCGAGCAGCGCCTGCTGGAGCTCAATGAAGAGCTGGGGCTGGCGCGCGATCGGGCCGAGTCGGCGGCCCGGGCCAAGGGGGCTTTTCTGGCCAACATGAGCCATGAGATCCGCACCCCCATGAATGCCATCATGGGCCTGACCTACCTGCTGCGACGTGATCTGAGCGACCCCTCGGCCCGTGAGCGCCTGGGCAAGATCGACGATGCCGCCCACCACCTGCTGAGCCTGATCAACGACATCCTGGACCTGTCCAAGATCGAGGCTGGCAAGCTGAGCCTGGAATCGATCGACTTTGCGCTCGACACCATGCTGGCGCGCACCTGTGCGCTGGTGACGGAGACGGCGCGCGACAAGGGCCTGGAGCTGGTGCTGGACACTGACCACCTGCCCCGCACCCTGCGGGGTGACCCGACCCGCCTGTCGCAGGCCCTGCTGAACCTGCTGAGCAATGCGGTGAAGTTCACCGAGCGGGGTTCGGTGCTGCTGCGCGCCCGTCTGCAGCCCGGCGCGCCGGCCGGTGCGTTGCGGGTGCGCTTTGAGGTGCGTGACACCGGCATCGGCATCCCGGCCGACCGCCTGCCCCACCTGTTCAGCGCCTTCGAGCAGGCCGATGCCTCGACCACGCGGCGTTTTGGCGGCACCGGCCTGGGGCTGGCCATCACGCGCCATCTGGTGCAGCTGATGGGGGGTGAGGCCGGGGTGGAGAGCGTGCCGGGGCAGGGCAGTTGCTTCTGGGTGACGGTGTTGCTGCAGGAGGCCGAGAACCCTGTGAGCATCCCCTCGGTGCAGCCGCTGGCCGGCTTGCGTGCCTTGCTGGTGGACGACCTGCCCGAGGCGCGCGAGGCGCTGGCCGACATGCTGAGCCAGCTGGGCCTGCGCACCGATGTGGCCGATTCGGGCCAGCAGGCCCTGGCCCGGGTGGCCCAGGCCGAGCAGGCCGGCGACCCCTACACCCTGGTGCTGCTCGACTGGCTGATGCCCGGCCTGAATGGGCTGGACACCGTGCGGGCCCTGCGTGCGGCCCACCCCGCAGGGCAGGGGCCGGCCTGCCTGCTGGTCAGCGCCAGTGTCGATGCCCACCTGCGGTCCGAGGCGGCTGCCTTGGGGGTGCCGGTGGTGCTGGAAAAGCCGGTGTCCTACTCCTCGCTGCTGGACTGCCTGCTGCTGCTGGTCAGCCGGGTGCGCGAGGCGGTGCAGGCCCTGCCCGAGCAGTGGGTGGCCGGGCAGGGGCCTGAGCATCGGTTTGCCGGCTCGCGGGTGTTGCTGGTGGAGGACAACCCGATCAACCGCGATGTGGCCAGCGAGCTGCTGAGCTCGGTCGGCCTGCAGGTGATTTGTGCCGAGTCGGGCCTGAGCGCGCTGGACCAGGTGCGCGCCGGGTTGCCGGCCTTGCCCGACCTGGTGCTGATGGACCTGCAGATGCCGGGCATGGATGGCCTGGAGGCCACCCGGCACCTGCGGGCCCTGCCGGGCTGTGCCGGCCTGCCCATCGTGGCGATGACGGCCAATGCCTTTGCCGAGGTGCGTTCGAATTGCCTGGCCGCCGGCATGAACGACTTTGTGGCCAAACCGGTGGACCCGCCCACGCTGTATGCCGTCTTGACCCGTTGGCTGCCGCTGGCGCAGGTGGAGGATCCGGTGGACAAGCCGCTGCCGTCGCCCGTGGATGCTGTCGCCCCGTTGCCCGCTCTGGACGCTGCGGCACTCGATGCGCTGGAGCGGACCCTGGCCGAGGCGGGCTTCGAAGCCCACGAGCTGCTGCGCCCCCTGTTGCCGGCGCTGGCCCAGGTGTCGGCCGAATTGGCCGGGCGCCTGGAGCTGAGCGTGCGGCGCTACGAGCACGAAGCGGCGCTGGGTCTGCTGCAGGCGTTGCGCCAGCGCCTGGGGGCTTGATCGGCCGGTGAGGGGTGATTCAGGGGCTGCCGGGCCGGGTCAGCGCTTCGAGTTCGGCCAAACCTTGCAGGGCCGCCTCCCAGCTGTCGCGGCACATGTCGTGGCTGGGTTGCAGCTGACTGCACACGGCAGGGCGGTCGGGGTGGCCGAAGATCTGGCAGCGCTGCTGCGCGTCGAGCTGGATGCAGGGCACACCGGCGGGCTTGCCCTGCGGCATGCCGGGGATGGGGCTGGAGATGGACGGGGCGGTGCAGCAGGCGCCGCAGCCGGGGCGGCATTGCGCTGGGGGAGGGCTTGGTTTCACGTGAAACACGGGCTGATTCATGGGCGACATTGTGAGGGCTGAGCGTCCGGGGCCAGGGCCACAGGCCCTGGTCTTTGGCCACGGTAGGTGCGTGGGCAGGGCGCGCCCGTTAAAATCTCGCCTCCCGGGGCGTTGGCCCCCCGGCCTGGCGCCCACGGCGCCGGTTTCTTGTTTGGCCACCTCTGTCTGCGGCTTCAACAGGGCCGATTTCACCACCATGCTTTACCCACAAGAATTCGACGTCATCGTCGTTGGCGGCGGTCATGCCGGCACCGAGGCCGCCCTGGCCGCGGCCCGCATGGGCTGCAAGACCTTGCTGCTCTCGCACAACATCGAAACCCTGGGGCAGATGAGTTGCAACCCCTCGATCGGTGGCATCGGCAAGGGCCACCTGGTGAAAGAGGTGGACGCCCTGGGCGGCGCCATGGGCATCGCCACCGACGAGTCGGGCATCCAGTTCCGCATCCTCAACAGCTCCAAGGGGCCGGCCGTGCGCGCCACCCGGGCCCAGGCCGATCGCATTCTGTACAAGGCGGCGATCCGGCACCGGCTGGAGAACCAGCCCAATCTGTGGCTGTTCCAGCAGGCGGTGGACGACTTGATGGTGGAGGGCGACCGCGTGGTGGGCGCCGTCACCCAGGTGGGCATCCGCTTCCGTGCGCGCACGGTGGTGCTCACGGCAGGCACCTTCCTGGACGGCAAGATCCATGTCGGCCTGAACAACTACTCGGCCGGCCGGGCCGGCGACCCGCCTGCGGTCACGCTGTCGGCGCGCCTCAAGGAACTGAAGCTGCCCCAGGGCCGCCTCAAGACCGGCACGCCGCCGCGCATCGATGGGCGCAGCATCGACTTCTCCAAGTGCACCGAGCAGCCCGGTGACGGCATGCCCGGCGGCTTGCCGGGGGCCATCCCGGTGTTCAGCTTCATGGGTTCGGTGGCCATGCACCCGCAGCAGATGCCGTGCTGGATCACCCACACCAACGAGCGCACGCACGAGATCATCCGGAGCGGCTTTGACCGCAGCCCCATGTTCACCGGCAAGATCGAGGGCGTGGGCCCGCGCTACTGCCCCAGCGTGGAAGACAAGATCAACCGCTTTGCCGACAAGGACAGCCACCAGATCTTCCTGGAGCCCGAAGGCCTCAGCACCCACGAGTACTACCCCAACGGCATCAGCACCAGCCTGCCTTTTGACATCCAGTACGAGCTGGTGCGCAGCATGGTGGGGCTGGAGAACGCCCACATCCTGCGCCCGGGCTATGCCATCGAGTACGACTACTTCGACCCCCGGGCGCTGAAGAGCAGCTTTGAGACCCGCCAGATCGGCGGCCTGTTCTTTGCCGGCCAGATCAATGGCACCACCGGCTACGAAGAGGCCGCGGCCCAGGGCCTGTTCGCCGGCATCAATGCCGCGCTGCAATGCCGTGGCGACGAGCCCTGGCTGCCGCGCCGCGACGAGGCCTACCTGGGCGTGCTGGTGGACGACCTGATCACCAAGGGCGTGACCGAGCCCTATCGCATGTTCACCAGCCGGGCCGAGTTCCGCCTGCAGTTGCGTGAAGACAATGCCGACATGCGTCTGACCGAGGCGGGCCGGCGCCTGGGCCTGGTGGACGACGCCCGCTGGGCCGCCTTCAGCCGCAAGCTGGAAGCTGTTTCACGTGAAACAGAGCGCCTGCGTGGCACCTGGGTGAACCCGCGCAATCTGCCAGCGGCCGAATCCGAGCGGGTGCTGGGCAAGGCCATTGAGCACGAATACAACCTGGCCGATCTGCTGCGCCGCCCCGATGTGAGCTACGCCGCCCTGATGTCTTTGGACGGCGGCAAGTACCTGCCGGTGGCCACAGAGGCCCAGCCCGTGGTGGTGTCGCGCGAAGCCCTGGGCGAGTTGTATGAGCCGGTGGTGGAGCAGATTGAAATCACGGCCAAGTACTCAGGCTACATCGACCGCCAGCGCGACGAGGTGCAGCGCGCGGCCCATTACGAGAACCTCAAGCTGCCGCCCGATTTCGACTACCTGCAGGTGGGGGCGCTGTCGATCGAGGTGCGCCAGAAGCTCAACAAGCACCGGCCCGAGACCCTGGGCCTGGCATCGCGCATTTCGGGGGTGACCCCTGCGGCCATCTCGCTGCTGATGATCCACCTGAAGAAGGGCGGCTTCCGGGGCTTTGCCAACGAGGCAGCCCGTGCCGATGAAACGGCGGTGGCCCCATGAGCGCGCGCGCCTTTGAAGCCGAGCTGCGGGCTGGCCTGCAGGCCCTGGGCCTGGCACTGAGCGATCAGCAGGTGGGCCGCCTGCTCGACTACATGGCCTTGATCCAGAAGTGGAACAAGGTCTACAACCTGACCTCGGTGCGCGATCCGGCCGAGATGCTGACCCACCACCTGCTCGACAGCCTGGCGGCGGTGCCGCCGTTGCAGCGCCACCTGGCCAGCCTGGGGGAGGGCGTGGCCCGCAAGTTGCTGGACGTGGGTTCGGGCGGCGGCCTGCCCGGGGTGGTGTTTGCCATCTGCTGCCCGGAGCTGTCGGTCAGCTGCGTGGACACCGTGGCCAAGAAGGCGGCCTTTGTGCAGCAGGTGGCGGCCGAGCTGCGGCTGGGCAATCTGCGCGGCGTGCATGCCCGGGTCGAGAACCTGAGCGGCCCCTTCGATGTGGTGAGCTGCCGGGCCTTTGCCTCGCTGCCTGATTTTGTGAACTGGTCACAGGCGGCGCTGGGCGAGGGCAGTGTCTGGCTGGCCATGAAGGCCAAGCACCCGGTGGACGAGCTGGCGGCCCTGCCGGCCACGGTGCAGGTGTTTCACGTGGAACAGCTGGTCGTGCCGGGTTTGGAGGCCGAACGTTGCATCATCTGGATGAAGCCGGCCTGATCTGAGGGTGTCAACACGTTCTGACATCCGGGCGGGCAGGGCGCTCGCGTAAACTCGGCCGCTCAGTTGGTGAAGGAGTGACTCATGTTCGGTGTGGCAGATTACGGCGCTTTCGTGGCGGCCATCGTCCTGTTTCTGGCGATCCCGGGGCCGGGCAACCTGGCACTGATCACCTCCACCGGCAAGGGTGGGCTGCGTGGCGGCATGGCCGCCACCCTGGGCGTGATCGCGGGTGACCAGGTGCTGATGTGGATGGCCGTGGCCGGTGTGGCTGCCTTGCTGGCCGCCTGGCCGCCGGCTTTCCATGCGGTGCAGTGGCTGGGCGCGGCCTACCTGGCCTGGCTGGGTTTTCGCATGCTGACGGCCAAGCCCGGATCGGCCCCGGTGCTGAACATCCGGCCGCGCCAGTATTTTCAACAGGCCGCTGCCATCACCTTGCTCAACCCCAAGGCCATCGTGTTCTACATGGCTTTCTTCCCGCTGTTTGTCGACCCGGTGCACCACCAGGGCCTGCTGACCTTTGGCGTCATGGCGGCCACCATCGCGGCCCTGACCCTGGCCTATGGCGTGATCGTGGTGTTGCTGACGCATTTTCTGGCCGAACGCCTGCGTGCCAACCCCGTGATCGTGCGCGGGCTGGAAAAGCTGGCCGGCGTGTTCCTGATCGGCTTTGGCCTGAAGCTGGCCCTTACCAAATAACCCAGACCCCATAACAAGAACGAATTCATGGCCAAGATTTTTTGCGTCGCCAATCAAAAAGGGGGGGTCGGCAAGACCACCTCCACCGTCAACCTTGCAGCCGGCCTGGCCAAGATCGGCCAGCGCGTGCTGATGGTCGACCTGGACCCGCAGGGCAATGCCACCATGGGCTCGGGCGTGGACAAGCGCCAGCTCGAATTCACGGTGTACGACGTGCTGATCGAATCGGCCTCGGTGGCCGAGGCCAAGGTGCATTCCGAAACCTGCGGCTACGACGTGCTGGGGGCCAACCGCGAGCTGGCCGGTGCCGAGGTCGAGCTGGTGCAGCTGGAGCGGCGTGAAAAGCGCCTCAAGACCGCGCTGGCCGCGGTCGATGCCGACTACGACTTCATGCTGATCGACTGCCCGCCCTCGCTGTCGATGCTGACCCTGAACGGCCTGTGTGCCGCCCATGGGGTGATCGTGCCCATGCAGTGCGAGTACTTTGCGCTGGAGGGGCTGACCGACCTGGTCAACACCATCAAGCAGGTGCATGCCAACCTCAACAAGGATCTGCAGATCATCGGCCTGCTGCGTGTGATGTTCGACCCGCGCATCACGCTGCAGCAGCAGGTGAGCGAGCAGCTCAAGGGCCACTTTGCCGACAAGGTGTTCAACACCGTGATCCCGCGCAATGTGCGCCTGGCCGAGGCCCCCAGCTACGGCTTGCCGGGTGTGGTGTTCGACCCGCAGGCCAAGGGCAGCCAGGCCTTCGTCGAGTTTGCCGAAGAAATGGTGCAGCGCATCAAAACCATGTGAGCCCCCGGAGGCATTCGATGATTCAGGCTTCAGATGTTCTTCTGCTGCCGGGCTGGCAGAACAGCGGCTCCGGCCACTGGCAGACCCTGTGGGAGCAGCAGCACGGTTTTGTGCGGGTGGAGCAGCACGACTGGATGCGCCCGTTGCGCGGCGACTGGAATGCCCGCCTCGAAGAGGTGCTGCTGGCCCGGAGTGCGCCGGTGGTCCTGGTGGCGCACAGCCTGGGCTGTGCCCTGGTGGCGGCCTGGGCCGCGCACTCGCGCAACACGGGCCGGGTGCGCGGCGCGCTGCTGGTGGCCCCGCCCGAGCTGGAGCGCGACGACCTGCGCGTGATGCTGCCCGGCTGGGCCCCGATGGCGCGCCAGCGCCTGCCCTTTGCCAGCGTTCTGGTGGCCAGCAGCAACGACCCCTATGCCAGCATGGCGCACGCCCAGGGCCTGGCCCAGGCCTGGGGCAGCCGCTTGGTGGACGCCGGCCCGCGCGGGCACCTGAACGCCGAATCGGGCCTGGGCGACTGGCCCGAGGGGTTGGCCTTGCTGCAATCTCTGCAATCTCCTCGGGCGCTTTGACGGGCCCTGCAATCCAAGTTCCAAGAAAGATCTGACCAAGATGGCGACCAAGAAACCCAAGGGCCTGGGCCGTGGACTCGAAGCCCTGCTGGGCCCCAAGGTGGACGAAGCCGCCGCGGACGGCAGCGCCCCCGTGGCCAACAGCGGCCAGCCCGCCACCCTGCTGCTGGACCAGCTGGTGCCCGGCGTCTACCAGCCGCGCACCCGCATGGACGAGGGCGCGCTGTACGAGCTGGCCGAAAGCATCAAGGCCCAGGGCATCATGCAGCCCATCCTGGTGCGCCGCCTGCACGCCGGCCCGAACGACGGCAAGTACGAAATCATTGCCGGTGAGCGCCGCTTCCGCGCCTCGCGCCTGGCCGGCCTGGACAGCGTGCCGGTGCTGATCCGCGAGGTGCCCGACGAGGCCGCCGCGGCCATGGCACTGATCGAGAACATCCAGCGCGAAGACCTGAACCCGCTCGAAGAAGCCCAGGGCCTGCAACGCCTGGTGAAAGAGTTCGGCCTGACCCACGAGCAGGCCGCCCAGGCGGTGGGCCGCTCGCGCAGCGCGGCCTCCAACCTGCTGCGCCTGCTGAACCTGGCCGAGCCGGTGCAGACCATGCTGATGGCGGGCGACCTGGACATGGGCCATGCGCGCTCGCTGCTGTCGCTGGACCGGGCCACCCAGATCACTGCCGCCAACCAGATCGTGGCCAAGAAGCTGTCGGTGCGCGAGGCCGAGGGCCTGGTCAAGAAGATCGGCGCCGAGTTCAGCCTGACCTCGCCCAAGCCCGCCAAGAAAGACAAGTCGCGCGACCTCAAGCGGGTGGAAGAAGAACTCTCCGACCTGCTGACCGCCACCGTGGAAGTGCGCGTGAAAAAGCGCGTCAAGCGCGCCGGCCGCACCGAGGAAATGGGCGAACTGGCCATCCAGTTCGGCTCGCTGGAAGAACTCAACGGCCTGATCGACCGCCTGCGCGGCAGCACCTCGGGCGCTTGATGCGATGAGCCGCCCTGTGCCCGGCCACCGCCCGGCCGCCCGCTTGCGCCTGCCCTGGCCCCTGCCGGCCCTGCTGGTGTGGGCGGCGGCCTGGGGCCTGTTTGCCGTGCTGGCACAGGCCGGGGTGGACCTGCTGGTGGCCCTGGGCTGTGCCGCGGCCCTGGGGGCCCTGGGCAGCGTGCTGGGGCCCAACTGGTGGCGCCGCTTCATGATCGCGCTGGGCTTTCCGCTGTCGCTGCTGGTGTCGGGGGCCGTCACCCTGCCGGGCTGGGTGTGGCTGCTGCCACTGGGCCTGGTGCTGCTGGTCTACCCGATCAATGCCTGGCGCGATGCGCCGATCTTCCCCACCCCCCGGGCCGCCTTGCTGGGCCTGCCCCAGGCAATCGCCTTGCCCGCGGGCGCCGCGGTGCTGGATGCCGGCTGTGGCCTGGGCGACGGCCTGCGGGCCCTGCGTCGGGCCTGGCCCGAGGCGGCGCTGCATGGCCTGGAGTGGAGCTGGCCCTTGCGCCTGCTGTGCGCCTTGCGCTGCCCCTGGGCCCAGGTGCGGCGCGGCGACATCTGGCGTGAATCCTGGGCGCCGTACCAGCTGGTGTATGTGTTCCAGCGCCCCGAGAGCATGGCGCGGGCCCTCGCCAAGGCCCAGGCCGAGATGGCCCCGGGCAGCTGGCTGGTGAGCCTGGAGTTCGAGGTGGTGGGCCAGCCCCACCAGGCCCGGCTGATGGCGCCCGATGGGCGCCCGGTCTGGATCTACCGGGTCTGAAGGCGGTGCTGATCCGGCTTTCGAGCGGAGCCGGGGCGACCTATCATCCGTTGCTGGTGTCCCGCCAGCCTACCGCGCCAGGAGCGCCCACCATGAACACCGCCAGCCGCCTTCCAAGCCGCCACCGCCGGGCCCTGCTGGCCTGCGTGGTCGGCGGGCTGTCCACCCGCGTGCTGTGGGCCCAGGATCGCTCGGCCCAGGCCCCGCCGCCCGCGCTGTGGTGGCCCCCGGAGCGGCACTGGCAACTGCTGCGCGAGCGCGCCCCTCAGTCGCCCGAGGTGCAGGCCGTCATGAAGGCCCAGTACCAGTTGCTGGCGCGCGGCTGGAGCCAGCCCCCGCACGCCTTGGCCCACCTGCCTGCCGAGCCCCACTGGCAGGGCGAGGCACCGCCACGCCGTGTGGCCGACAGCCTGGGCGAGTTCGAACAGCTGCAGGCCCTGGCCTTTCTGTACACGCTCAACGGTCAGGCGGCCTACCGGGAGCGGGCCCTGGAGCTGCTGCGCCCCTGGGCGCGCAGCCTGGGCCCGGTGGCCCAGCCTCTGGCCCTGCGCTGGCTCGAGCCCGCCATGTGGGCCTACCGCCTGTTGCGCCCCCAGCTGGGCGCGCCGGACCGGGTCCGCCTGGATGCCTGGTGGCAGGCCCATGCCCTGGCCCAGCAGGGCGACCGGCAACTGGACCGGCCCGACGCCCTGGACCGCCGCAACAGCCACCGCCTGTGCAGCATCGGCCTGATCGGTTGGGCCCTGGGTGATGCCACCCTGGTCGAATCGGCCCGGCGTGGCTTGCAACAGCAGCTGATGGACGCGTTGTTGCCCACGGGCGAGAGCCTGGACTACCGCCAGAGCGGCCGCCTCGCCGACCAGGTGGACGCCTTGCGCCCCCTGCTCACGCTGGCCCTGGCGCTGCGTGAAAGTGGCGACGACCTGTACCACTGGGGCACCCCGGCCGGCGCCTCGATGGCGCGCAGCGTGGCCTGGCTGCTGGCCCGCACACAGAACCCCAGCCGCTACCCGGAGTTGCGCGGCCAGACGGTGGAGGCGGCTCAGCTGCAGCCACTGCAGGCCCTGATCGAGGCTTGGCAACCCGGCCTCACCCCGCTCGGCACGGGGTCCGGGCGCCAACACAGTCTGGCCGGCGTGCGCCTGCGCCTGCTGCTCAACAACCTGCCTGAAGAGCGCTGAGCCCGGGGCCTTTCGGCCAGCTCAGGCAAAGTTCCGCGTCGATTGTTTCTAAATACGGAATAGCCATTTGCTCATGACGATGTTTTATTGTTGGTGTTAACCCTATAAAGTTCATTCCATCGATGAGCCAGACACCTCTGCAAAGACTCACCGAGCTGGACAAGACGGCGCCCCTCGAGGCCTCCGCCCTGCCCGGAAGTCCATCAACTTTGAAAGGAAACATCATCATGAACCGCCAACTGATCGCCTCCGCCCTGATTGCCGCCTCTGCCTTCGTGGCCGCCGTACCCAGCTTTGCCGAAGGCCTGGCCGAATACAACCAGCGCGCCGACGTGGTGTCGCAATACAGCCGTGCCGAAGTGAAGACCCAGGCCGTGGCCGCCGCCCGCCACGCCGCCGACGTGGACACCAACTCGCAGGTGCTGCCGGCCGTGAAGTCCGCCATCACCCGCCAGGAAGTGCGCCAGGCCGCCGCCGCCGCCAACCGCGCCGGCCTGCTGCCGCACGGCGAACTGTGATCGCCCGGCCCGCCTTGGGCGGGCCCGCTTGAATGAAGAAACCCCGCCTCGGCTCATGCCAGGCGGGGTTTTTTCATGGCGCTCCGATCAGGTTGGGAGGGCCTGATGTCCCGATGGATGCACTCGACCCGCCGCATGGCAAAAACGAGGATCAACAGACCCCGTCCAGCCGAGGTGCTCTGTGTCTGTTGATCAAAATTCGTTCATAAACGAGAATTTGCCCCGATCCATTGCGCACTACCTCACAGCAGGGAGCCACCGCGATCTGTACCTGGAGTGGCTGCGTGGAATGCGCGATGTCCGGGCCAAAGTGGCGGTCATTCGACGGGTGGGCCAGTTGGAGCGGGGCCTCTTCGGCGACCACAAGTTTTGTCGTGACGGCGTCTGGGAGTTGCGGGTGGATGTGGGGCAAGGCTACCGGATCTACTACGCACGGCCTGGATCGATGGTTTTGTTGCTGGGTGGGTGGCACCAAGCGAAGCCAGCCGGCCGACATCGAAAGAGCCGTCACGGCGTGGACGGATTGGCAACGGAGAACCGATGATGAAAAACAGACCCCATGACGATGCCATGGTCGAGTTGTACCGGTCCGATCCGGCCCTGGCCCTGGAGGTCATCAACAGCATCCTGGAAGATGGCGATCAAGCAGAGCTGTTGGTGGTGTTGCGTCAGCTCGCCCAGGTCTTGGGCGGGGTTCCCGCGCTGGCGCAACAGGCCCGGCTGAATCCCACCCAGCTTTACCGCACCCTGTCGCCCAGTGGCAACCCGGCGCTCAGCAGCTTGCTGGTCATCCTGAAAGCACTGGGCTTGCGGCTGGCGGTGCAGCCGCTGGCATCAAGCCCTTCGCTGGATGCCAACGCCGAGCCGGCGTGAGGCCTGCGGCGTTTTTTCAAAGCGCGAAGATCTTGCCCGGGTTCAGGATGTTCTTGGGGTCGAGGGCGCGTTTGATGGTGCGCATCATGTCGACCGCGCCGGCGCCGGTTTCGTCGAGCAGAAAGCCCATCTTGTGCAGGCCCACACCGTGCTCGCCGGTGCAGGTGCCGCCCAGTTGCAGCGCCCGGGTGACGAGCTTGTGGTTCAGTTCCTCGGCCTTGGCGCGTTCGTCGGCGTCATCGGGGTTGATCAGGTAGCCGAAGTGGAAGTTGCCGTCGCCCACGTGGCCCACCAGGAAGTAGGGGATGCCGCTGGCGTCGGTCTCGGTCACCGAGTCGAGCAGGCAGTCGGCCAGGCGGCTGATGGGCACGCAGGTGTCGGTGGAGATGGCCTTGCAGCCCGGGCGTGACTGCACGGCGGCAAAGTAGGCGTTGTGCCGGGCCGTCCACAGGCGGGTGCGCTCTTCGGGGGTGCTGGCCCATTCGAAGGCGTTGCCGCCGAACTCGCTGGCGATCTCCTGCACGGTTTCAGCCTGCTCTTTGACGCTGGTGGGTGAGCCGTGGAACTCCATCAGCAGCATGGGTTCTTCGCGCAGGCTGAGCTTGGAGTACTGGTTGACCATGCGCACGGTGTTGTGATCGATCAGCTCGACGCGGGCAATCGGCACGCCCAGCTGGATGGTCTGGATGGTGGTGCGCACCGCCGCTTCGATGCTCGGGAAAGAGCAGATGGCGGCCGACACGGCTTCAGGCAGGGGGTACAGGCGCACGGTGATCTCGGTGATCACGCCCAGCGTGCCTTCGCTGCCCACCATCAGTCGGGTCAGGTCGTAGCCGGCGCTGCTCTTCTTGGCGCGGGTGCCGGTGCGGATCACCTCGCCGCTGGCGGTGACGACCTCCAGGGCCAGCACGTTTTCACGCATGGTGCCGTAGCGCACGGCGTTGGTGCCGCTGGCGCGGGTGGCGGTCATGCCGCCGATGGTGGCGTCGGCGCCCGGGTCGATGGGGAAGAACAGGCCGGTGGACTTGATCTCTTCGTTGAGCTGCTTGCGGGTGATGCCGGGCTGCACGGTCACGGTCAGGTCTTCGGCGTTCACGCTGAGCACCTGGTTCATCCGGCTGACGTCGAGGCTGATGCCGCCTTGCACGGCCAGCAGGTGGCCTTCGAGCGAGGAGCCCACGCCAAACGGAATCACCGGCACCTCGAACTGGCTGGCCAGGCGCACGGCATCGGCCACATCGGTGGTGCTCTGGGCAAACACCACGGCCGCGGGCGGCGGCACCTGGAACGAGGACTCGTCGCGGCCGTGCTGTTCACGCACCACCAGGGCGGTGCTGCACTGCTCGCCGAAGCGGGCTTTGAGGGCATCGATCAGGGCGGCGGGCACATCGCGTTGCTGCACTTCGGGCAGCAGGTGCAAGGGGGCGGTGGGGGCGTTCATGGTGTCTCCAGTACGGCGTGAAATAGGGGGCCGGGTCAGGCCAGCCTGCCATTCTAGGAGTGTGGGCGGCATCCTGCCGAGGCCAGGGGTTGACGGCCCGGCGCAGCGGCAAGGCAGGGCGATCTCGCGCAAAATCGGGGGCCCGACAGCCGGTCGAGGCCCACCTTTTTCATCCCCCCTTTTCCAATGTTTGCAAGGACCCCCGCATGGCCAACCGCCTGACCCAGATCGCCACCCGCACCGGAGACAACGGCACCACCGGCCTGGGCGACAACACCCGGGTGTCCAAGAACAGCCTGCGCGTGCACGCCATGGGCGATGTGGACGAGCTCAACTCGCACATCGGCCTGCTGCTCAGCGAGGCCCTGCCCGAGGCGGTGCGCGAGCTGCTGACCGACATCCAGCACCAGTTGTTCAACCTGGGCGGCGAGCTGTCGATCCCGGGCTTCGAGCTGCTCAAGACCGAGGCGGTGCTGCAGCTCGACGAGGCGCTGGAGCGCTTCAATGCCGAGCTGCCGCGCCTGCAGGAGTTCATCCTGCCCGCCGGCCGGCGCAGCGCCGCCCAGGCCCATGTGTGCCGCACCGTGGCGCGCCGCGCCGAACGTGCCGTGGTGGCCCTGGGCAATGAAGAGGCGCTCAAGGACACGCCGCGCCAGTACCTGAACCGACTGTCTGACCTGATGTTCGTGCTGGCCCGGGTGCTCAACCGGGTCGATGGTGGCGACGACGTCTACTGGAAGAGCGAGCGCCTGCAGCGCGGCAGCTGAGGCGGGATCCCCCCATGCGCCTGCGCCACATCGAGGTCTTCAACGCCATCATGCTGACCGGCAGCGTGAGCGCGGCGGCCCGGCTGATCAACATCACCCAGCCCGCTGTCAGCCGCACCCTGCAGCACGCCGAGATCCAGCTGGGCTTTGCGCTGTTCCAGCGCGCCAAGGGCCGGCTCACCCCGACCACCGAGGCGCTGACGCTGTTCCCACACATCGAGCGCCTGTTTGCCCAGCTCGACGAGGTGCAGCGCCTGGCCACCAGCCTGCGCGGCGGCCAGGTGGCGGGCGAGCTGCGCATCGTCTCGGTGCTGGCGCTGAGCTACGACATCCTGCCGCGGGCGCTGGCCCGCTTCAAGAAGAAGCACCCGGACATCGTGGTCAGTGTCGAGGCCCTGCATTCGCCCCAGATCGCCTCCAGCCTGATGCTGCAGGAGGCCGATGTGGGCTTTGTCTTCAGCACGCTCAGCCACCCCTCGCTGACCCACGAGCCTCTGGCCGAATGCGCCATGGTGTGCGTGGTGCCCAAGGGCCTGCTGCCGGCGCGCAAGCTGCGCCAGGGTCAGCTCAGCCTGGCCGACCTGGTGGAGGTGCCGGTGATCAACCTCGATGCCCGCGACCCGGTGGGCACGCGCCTGAGCCAGGCCTGCCGCGAGGCCGGCGTGGGCCTGAATTCGTACGTCACCGTGCAGACCTACCACGCGGCGCTGGCCATGGCCCACCACGGCCTGGGCGTGGCCCTGGTGGATGCCTGCACCGCCGTGTCGGCCGACCGCAGCAAGGTCGAGGTGCTGGCGCTGGAGCCCGCCATCCACGTGCCGGTGCAGGCGCTGCGCCTGGCCGACAAACCCGGCTCGGTGCTGGTGCGCGCCATCACCGAGGAGATGCAGCAGGCAATCCGGCAGGCCTTGTGAGGTCGGATCGCTGAGGCGCCTCAGCGGGCCGGCTGCAGGCTCTGCAGCACCTGGCCCTGGGCATCCAGCAGCAGCAGGTGACCCCCTTCGAGCCGGGCCGAGCGCGTGGCCTCCAGGCTGGCCAGGAAGGGCCCCTCCTGCTCGCCACCCGGGGTCAGGCACATCATGCGGGTGGCCGCCAGCGGGCCCAGGCGCAGCTGGCCACCGTCGATGCGCCAGCGCCCGCTGAACCGGTTGCAGCCGCCAAAGCCGCTGGCCTGGCCATTGGCATCCAGCCGCAGCTGGGTGGGTGGGTTGCCGTCGCCCTGCCAGCGGGTGTCCCCCAGTTCAGGCAGTGCGGGGGCCTGGGCGCAGGCGCCCAGCAGCGCGCTCAGCGCCACCACCGCCATCAGCGCCGGCCAGGCGCAGAGACGGGATCGGAAAGAAGATGACTGGGCCATGGGCACCTCATGCAGCGTGTTCAAGCGCGCATTCTGGCACCGCTGGCGCGGCGTTGGATCAGGCCCGCAAGGCCTCGCTGAGCTGGCGTGCGGTGCCAAAAGCCAGCGTGAAGCCCAGGGCGCCGTGGCCGGTGTTCATCCACAGGTTGTCGGGGCCCTGGGGCAGGCGCCCGACGATCGGCAGGCCGGTCGGTGTGGCCGGCCGCAGGCCACACCAGGCCTGCACCTCGCTGAAGTCTTTGACGCCGGGGAACACCTGGGCCGTGGACTGGCACAGGCTGCTGATGCGGTCGGGCGGGATGTCACGCCCGTAGCCCACCAGCTCCACCATGCCGGCCACTCGCAAGCGCTCGCCCAGGCGGGCAAACACCACCTTGCGGGTGCTGTCGGTCACGCTGACCCGGGGGGCGCGGCCAGGCTCGGTGCCCACCGGCAGGGTGATGCTGTAGCCCTTGAGCGGGTAGACCGGCAACTGCAAGCCCAAGGGGCGGCTCAGCGCCACGCTGTCGGCGCCCAGGGCCAGCACAAAGTGGTCGGCCTGCACCGGCCCCTGGGCCGTGTGGGCGGCCTGCACACGGCCACCGGCCACTTCCAGCCGGGTCACCGCTCGGCCATAGAGTCGTTGCGCACCGCGCTGCGCCAGGGCCTGGTCCAGCGCCTGGCACACCTTGAGGCAGTCGGCCGCGCTCTCGCTGGGGGTGTAGACCGCGCCGGCCATGGCCGGCTGATAACTGGCCAGCGCAGGCTCCAGGGCCACGCATTCGGCGGGCGACACCAGGCGCTGGGGGGCGCCACCCAGGCGGGCCTGCAGCTCGATCTGCCGCGCCGCGGCCTGCAGACCGGCATCGGTGGGGTAGAGCACCAGCTTGCCCGGGGTGCTGTGGTCGCTGTCGGGCCGCAGGTCGCTCAGCATCTGCTCAAAACCTGCGCGGCTGCGCGCGGCCAGGCCCAGCAGGGTGGCGGTGCTGCGCTCCGAGCGCACTCGGTTGCAGGCCGCCATGAAGCTCAGCCCCCAGGCCCATTGGTGAAGATCGGCCTGCAGGCGGAACTTCAGCGGTGAGTCGGCGGCCAGCAGCAGCTTGGGCAACTGGCCCCAGATCGAGGGGTCTGCCAGGGGTTGCACGTACGAGTAGCTGAGCTGGGCCCCGTTGCCGCCGCTGGCGCCCTGGCCGACGGCCTCGGCCGCGTCGAGCAGGGTCACCTGGTGGCCTTCTTGCTGCAGTGAATAGGCGGCGGCCAGCCCGGTGATGCCGGCGCCGAGCACACAGATGTGCATGAGCGATCCTTTTTTTGGCTTTGAAACTGCTGCCAATGTAGGGCGCGCAGCGCGAAGGCGCTCATGCCAATCGAGGCCTGGGCCATGCAGCGCGGTTATGGGGCAGGTCGGTGACGGGGGCTTCCGGTCGGACTCCATCGCTCAGGGCGGTCTCTCTTTGGGGCCAGACCCATTACCTTTTGTAATGCCCATGCCGTGAAAAGGAATTACCGCGCGGGGCCCGGGCCTTCCTACACTGGGCTTTCGACGTTCACCCCCTCATCCACCCATCACACCCTCGAGAGGTCTGCGCATGAAAATGATCCCCCTGCTGCTCACTGCGGCCACCCTGGCCACTGGCTCTGCCCTGGTGCAGGCCGACACCCTGGAGAAGATCGCGGCCTCCGGCAAGATCACCCTGGCCTACCGGGAATCGTCGGTGCCCTTCAGCTACCTGGACGGCCCCTCCAAGCCCATCGGCTTTGCGGTGGACATGTCCAATGCCGTGGCCGATGCGGTGCGCAAGCAACTCAAGAAGCCCGATCTGCAGATCGAGTGGCAGCCGGTGACCTCGCAGAACCGCATTCCGCTGATCATGAATGGCACGGTCGACCTGGAGTGTGGCTCGACCACCAACAACATGGCACGCGGCAAGGACGTGGCCTTTGCGATCAACCACTTCTACACCGGCACCCGGCTGGTGGTGAAAAAGGGCTCGGGCATCAAGGACTACGCTGATCTGGCGGGCAAGAACGTGGCCACCACCACGGGCACCACCAACCTGCAGGTGTTGCGCAAGTACAGCACCGAGAAGAACCTGAACTTCAACATGCTGTTCGGCAAGGACCACGCCGACTCCTTCTTGCTGGTGGAATCGGGCCGGGCCCTGGCTTTCGGCATGGACGACATCCTGTTGTTCGGCCTCAAGGCCAATGCCAAGAACCCCGACGAGTTCGAGGTGGTGGGCGAGGCGCTGCAGGTCGAGCCCTATGCCTGCATGCTGCGCAAGGACGATGCCGGCTTCAAGCACCTGGTCGACGGCGTGATCGGCGGCATGATGAAGAGCGGTGAGTTCGAGAAGCTCTACACCAAGTGGTTCATGCAGCCCATCCCGCCGCGCGGTGTGCCCCTGGGCCTGCCCATGAGCCCGCAGCTCAAGGACAACCTGAAGGCCCTGAGCGACAAGCCTGCCGTCTGATCATGGGCCCTGCATCGCGCTCTGCGTCGCTCTCTGAATCGCTGTCTGCGCCGCAGGTGGTCGGCATCCTGGGCGGCATGGGGCCGGCGGCGGGGGCCGATTTTGTGCGCCTGTTTGTCGAGGCCTGCTCGCGCCAGCTGCAGGCCCTGGGCCGCGGCGTGCAGGACCAGGCCTTCCCCGAGCACTGGCTGGCCCAGGTGCCGGTGCCGGACCGCACCGGCGCCTTGCTGAACCGCGACAGCGGTGCGCACCAGCCGCTGGAGCCCATGCTGCAGGCGCTGGGGCGGCTGGCCGCCCTGGGTGCGCGCAGCGTGGCCATGGCCTGCAACACGGCGCACGCCTGGCATGGGCGGCTGCAAGAGCGCTTTCCGCAGCTGGAGCTGCTGCATGTGGCCCAGGAGGTGGCGCAGGCCCTGCAGGCCCAGGGGGCGCGCCAGGCCATCCTGCTGGCCACCGAAGGCACCTACCGCAGCGGGCTGTATGAGCAGGCCCTGGGGCAGGCCGGCATCGCGCTGATCCTGCCCGATGCGGCCCAGCGCGAGCGCCTGATGCAGGGCATCTACCAGGGCGTCAAGCAAGGCGACCGGGTGCTGGCACAGGCCTGTTTTGCCGAGGTGGCCGCGGCCTTGCTGGAGCGGCACGGCGCGCAGCCGGTGCTGATGGCCTGCACCGAGATCCCGCTGGCCTTGCCCGGGGCGCCCGAAGTGGCGGGGGCCACCTTGATCGACCCGGCCCAGGTGCTGGCGCAAGCCTTGGCTGGGCGCGCGTATGGGGTGGCTGGCGTGTCCGGCCTGGCGCTTCAGATTTCGTAGTCGGCGCTGCCGCCCGATTCGTCCTGCAGGGCCTTCTCCACGATGGCGCGGTTCAGCGTGGGGGCAAAGGACTCGATGAAGGCATACACATAGCCGCGCAGGTAGCTGCCGCGGCGCACGGCCAGGCGGGTCAGGTTGATGCCGAACAGGTGGCCGGCGTCGATGGCGCGCAGGCCGGTGTCGCGCTCGGCCTCGTAGGCGATCGAGGCCACGATGCCGGCCCCCATGCCCAGCTCCACATAGGTCTTGATCACATCGGCATCCATGGCGCTGAGCACGATGTGCGGGTTGAGTTTGCGCTGGGTGAAGGCCTCGTCGATGTGGGTGCGGCCGGTGAAGCCGTTGTCGTAGGTGATCAGCGGCCAGGCGGCCAGGCGCTCCAGGGTCAGGGGGGCGTCCAGCAATGGGTGGCCCGGCGGCACCAGCACCGAATGCGTCCAGCGGTAGCAGGGCAGGGCGACCAGGGCTTCGTACTGGGCCAGGGCCTCGGTGGCGATGCCCACATCGGCCTCGCCCGACAGCAGCATCTCGGCCACCTGGCGCGGCGAGCCCTGGTGCAGGTTGAGCTTGACGTTGGGGAACTGCTGGCGGAACTCTTGCACCGCAGCCGGCAAGGCGTAGCGGGCCTGTGAGTGGGTGGCGGCAATCGACAACTGGCCGTTCTGCTGGGCCACGAACTCCTGACCGGCTTTGCGCAGGTTGGCGCTGTCGAGCAGGATGCGCTCGATGATGGGCAGCACATGCTCGCCCGGGTCGGTCAGTCCGGTCAGGCGCTTGCCGGCGCGCACGAACAGCTCGATCCCCAACTCTTCTTCCAACTCGCGGATCTGCCGGCTCACGCCGGGCTGCGAGGTGTGCAAGGCATTGGCCACCTCGGTGAGGTTGAAGCCGCAGCGCACGGTTTCGCGAACGGAGCGCAGTTGCTGGAAGTTCATTTTTTGAAGGGCTGGGGGGCTTTTAAATAAGGAAAAGTAATTATTGAAGCGTTTGATACAACGTCCAAATACATAAAAGTGACATGCATATGGGGTTTTCAGGGCCCTGTCAGAGGGCGTGCACAGATTGGGGGGCATCCCCAATGCCGGTGAGCGGCTCTGAATGGCAGACTGGAGGTTTAGCCCGAACCCATGAGCCCTGGTATGCCCCAACGCCGTCAATTTCTGTCTCTTGCTCCCCGGCTGCTGGCCGCCGCTGCGGCACCGGCCCTGATCGGCCTGGCCCGGGCGCAAGAGGGGGTGTCCGGGCGCAGCGTGGTGATTGGCTCGTCGGCGGCGCTGTCGGGCCCGCTGGCGGCCCTGGGCCAGGACCTCAAGCTGGGCATTGACGCGGCCATGGGCCAGATCAATGCGCGCGGTGGTGTGCAGGGCCGCAGCCTGCAGCTGCAGATGGTGGACGACGCCTACCAGCCCAACCGCACCCTGGACAACGTGCGCAAGATGGCTGCTGAGGGCGGCGTGCTGGCCTTGCTGTCGTGCGTGGGCACGCCCAACAACACCGCCATCCTGCCGGTGATCGAGGAAAACAGCCTCCCGTATGTGGCGCCCCTGACCGGGGCCAGCTCGTTGCGCAAGGGCAGCAGCCGCAACCTGTTCCATGTGCGCGCCAGCTACACCGATGAAACCCAGCGCCTGATCCAGCGCCTGGGCTCGATGGGGCTCAACGGCCTGGCCATCGTCTACCTGGACAACGGCTTCGGGCGCGAGGTGCTGGGCGATGCCCTCAAGGCCATGGAGGGGCAGGGCATGAAGGCCGTGGCCCAGGTGGCCTTGGACACCGGGGGCAAGAACCTGGCCGAGGTGGTGAACCAGGTGCTGGCGGCCAAGCCCAGCGCGGTGTTCATGGCCACGGCCGGCGCCGTGTCGCAGGCCTTGGTGACGGGCTTGCGCAAGCCTTCGCCGTCCATGCCGGTGGTCGGCCTCAGCGTCGCGCTGAGCAACGAGGGCGTGAAGGCGCTCGGCTCTCTGGGCAGTGGGGTGGCGCTGACCATGGTGTTTCCGGATCCGAACCGGGCCAAGATCCAGCTGGTGCGTGACTACCAGGCGGCCATGCGGGCCCTGGGCCAGACCGAGTTCTCGCCCGGCAGCCTGGAGGGCTACATCAACACCCGGGTGCTGGCCGAAGGCCTGGACCGCGCCGGCAAGGACGTCAACCGGGCCCGCCTGCGCACCGCTCTGGCGGGCGTGCGCGGGCTGGATCTGGGGGGCTTTGTGGTCGACTTTGGCAATGCGCCCTATGTGGGCTCGCACTATGTCGAGCTGGGGGTGCTGGGGGCATCGGGCCGTTTCGTGGGCTGAAGCCCCTCCCCCAAGGGAGGGGGCCTGGGCCGGGTTCAGCCGGCCTGGATGACGGCACAGGCCACGCGAGGGCCGGAATTGCCGGTGGGCTGGGTGGTGTAGTCGTCGGGGTCGCGGTGCACGATCAGGCCTTTGCCGACGATGCTTTGCGGGCCGGCCACCAGGGTGATGCCCCGGCTTTCGAAGTCGACCCGGGCCACGCCCTGGGCGTCGGCCTTGAGCACGGGCAGGTCACCCACATGGTGGGCGCTGGCGTCATGCCGGCCGTGGGCGCTGCTGCCGGGGTTGAAGTGGCCGCCGGTGCTCATGCCGTCGCCGCTGCTGCAGTCGCCTTTTTCGTGCACATGAAAGCCGTGTTCAGCATTCGGCTTGAGGCCGCTGATCTGGCCGCTCACGCGCACCACATCGCCGCTCTGGCTGAAGCTCAGGCGGCCGCTGACGCTGTTGCCCCGGGTGGGCTGCAGATCGGCCACGGCCCGGGGGCCGGGCGGGGCGCTGGCGCATCCGGCCAGGGCCAGGGCGACCAAGGCGCTGCCGCCGCACAGGCGGGCCATGCGGGAACGCGGTGTCGGAGCTTGCGGGGCTGTCGGGGTCATGAGAATCCTCCTGGGGTGTGGAGGACCGAGGGTAGCGCAATCTGTGCCCCGGAGGGGGCAGGGCGCGCCCTCATGCCCCGGCCGGGCAGGCCGGGGCGAAAGCGCTTCAGGCAGAGCGCCGGTTGAGCAGGGCGTACAGCCCGATGGCGCCGAAGGTCGCGGTGCCGATGCCGCCCAGGCCAAAGTCGCCGAACTTCAGCGTGAAGTCGCCGGTGCCCAGGATCAGGGTCACGGCGGCCACGATCAGGTTCTTGTTGTCGGAGAAGTCGACCTTGTTGTCCACCCAGATCTTGGCGCCAGCCACCGCGATCAGGCCGAACACCACGATGGACACCCCGCCCATCACCGGCAGCGGGATCGCCTGGATCACGGCCCCGAACTTGGGGCTGAAGCCCAGCACCACCGCCAGCACGGCAGCGCAGGCGAACACGGCGGTGGAATAGATCTTGGTGGCGGCCATCACGCCGATGTTTTCGGCATAGGTGGTCACGCCGGTGCCGCCGGCGCTGCCCGAGAGCATGGTGGCCACACCGTCGCCGATGAAGGCCCGGCCCATGTAGGCGTCCAGGTTCTTGCCGGTCATGGCGGTCACGGCCTTGATGTGGCCCAGGTTCTCGGCCACCAGGATGATGGCCACCGGGGCGATCAGCAGCATGGCGTTGGCGCTGAACACCGGGCTGGCGAAGCCGGGCAGGCCCAGCCAGGCGGCATTGGCCACGCCCGACAGGTCCAGCGGCTTGCCCAGGCCCAGGCCATTGGTCAGCAGCGCATAGATCACGCTGGCCACGATCAGGCCCACCAGGATCAGCAGGCGTTGCAGCATGCCGCGCGTCAGCACGGCCACCAGGCCCACGCAGACAAAGGTCACGGCCTGCATCCAGCTGTCGAAGTTGCTGGCCGCCATGTTCTTGATCGGCACGCTGGCCAGGTTCAGGCCGATCACGGCCACCACCGCACCGGTGACGACCGGGGGCATCAGGCGTTCGATCCAGCGCGTGCCCACGGCCTGAACCAGCACACCGATGGCGGTGTAGATGGCGCCGCAGGCCACGATGCCGCCCAGCGCCACCGCCATGCCCGCATTGGGGCCCTTGCCTGCGTAGCCCGAGGCGGCGATCACCACCCCGATGAAAGCAAAGCTCGACCCCAGGTAGCTGGGCACCTTGCCGCCGGTGATCAGAAAGAACACCAGGGTTCCGATGCCGCTCATCAGGATGGCGATGTTGGGGTCGAAGCCCATCAGGATCGGCGCCAGCACGGTGGCGCCGAACATGGCGATCACGTGTTGTACCCCCATCAGCGCGGTCTGCCCCCAGGGCAGTCGTTCATCCGGGCCGATCACCCCTCCCTGCTGCAACACCTCGGGGCTGCGCAGCCGCCAGTCGAATAGTCCCATGCTGAAATCCTGTCTGTTGGGTTAGAAACGCGGCGAATGCTAGCAGGCAGACGGGTGGTAAATGGCGGGGGCAGTACGGAGTGTTCGCACTTTGACAAACGTGATAAGCGTTTGATCCTGCAACGGTTTTTGTGCTGGTTCTGTTAACAAATTGATACGACAATCGGGGCTCTTGCGCCAACCTGCGACGGGCCACCCGCCCGCCACCTTGTGACCTCCAAGCTGCCCATTCCCGACATCGAAACCGCCCGCCGCAACCCGGCCGTGCGCGACATCCTGATTCCCCCTTGCCCGGAGCTGCTGGTGCGCCTGCAACAGGCCATCGCCCAGCGCGAGCCCGATGTGGAAGAGATTTCCCAGGTGGCCGCAGCCGATGTGGCCATGGCCGCGGCCTTGATCCGCCAGGCCAACAGCCCGCTGCACGGCCTGGCCCAGCCGGTCAACACCGTGGGCATGGCCTTGACGGTGCTGGGGGTGCGCCCCTCGGTGGAGCTGTTGACCGGCTTTCTGGTCAAACATGCCCTGCCCGTGCGTTCGGCGCTGTTGGACCATTTCTGGGAAAGCTCACAGCGCCGGGCCATCGCCTGCGAGCACATCGGGCGCCAGCTCTACAGCCTGGACCCGGGCCTGGGTTACAGCTTCGGCCTGTTCTGCCACGTGGGCATCCCGGTGATGATGCGGGCCGTGCGAGGCTACTCGGGCACCTTGACCGAAGCCCTGGCCCGCAAGGACCGCACCTTCACCCAGACCGAAAACGCCAACCACCGCACCGACCATGCCGTGGTCGGCGCCATCGTGGCACGCACCTGGCGCCTGTCCGACGAGGTGGCCCAGGCCATCTGGCTGCACCATGACTTTGCCTGCCTGGACGATGAGCGCTTTCCGGACACCGTGCGCCACCTCGTGGCCATGGGCCTGATGGCCGAGTACCTGGTGGGCCAGCACGAACTGCTGGCACCCTCACGCGAATGGGGTCAGCACGGCGAAGCCTGTCTGGCCCACCTCAACGTCAACCAGGACGAACTCAACCACTGGATTGATGAGTTGCACCCGGCCTTTGAGGCCGTGCACCTGTAAGCCTCAGCCGGCTGAGTCCTGGGTTGCGAGCAGGGTTTCCAGGGTCGACGCTGTGAACAGCTGATCGGCCCAGTGCTCCAACTGAGGTGACGATGCCGACTGAAGGCGCTGGCTGGCCCATTCGGGCAGCGGTCCAAAACGCTGCTCCAGCAGCCGGCTCAGAAGTTGGCTTGCGCCTTGAGACAGGCCCTGGGATAAGCCCTGAGATAGACCCTGGGACAGACCTTGGGACATCCCGATCGACTGTCCTTTGGCCAGGCCTTTTTCAATCGCTTCGGTGTAGAGGCGCTCCAGGGTTTCTTCGAGCATGGTGGGGCCTTTCAAAAGATCATCGATCTGATCGAGTTCTGCGGCGGCAATGTCCGGCATTTTGCGCCGGATCAGGCGTCGCAGCCAGAGGTTGACGGTTCGGCGCAGTGGTTGATGTTCGGGCGCTTGCAGGGCTTCGCCCACGGCGGCGGCCAAGTGCGCGATGTCGGTTGGTGTGTTGCTGCGCTCCAGTTGAAACAAGGCGCTGGCCACGTTGCGCACACCTGGGGTGGAGGACAGCTGCAGTCGCGCCTCATCGATCAGGTGGTATCGCAGCTGGGGGCGAAACGGCGCCAGACCTGGCAGGCTGGGGGCAAAGCAGTCGGCCACGTTGGTCGGGCTTTTCCAGCTGCGACCCCCGTTGTAAAGCACGATGGGGATCAGGGCAGGCAACTTGCCCTGTTCGAGTTGTCCCTCTTTGATCAGATGTTGGCTCAACAGGCTGACGTAGGCCATCATCCGCACGGCCATCCATTCGTCAGGCTGGCTTTGGAACTCAAGCAACAGGTACACCCAGACCCAATGCGGCCCCACCTTCAGTCGCCACACCATGTCCTCATGCCGCTGTCGGTCGGTGTCGCTCACGTAGCTGGCATTGACGCGCTCCAGGCTGTCGAACTGAGCGGTTTGTGACCAGTCGCCCGGGACGAAGCCGATCAGCAGATCGCGCACCATCTCGGGGTGTGAGAACAAAAGCTTGTAATGGCTGTCGTGGGCGCTGGGCATGGTGGGCCCATGGTGGGGGGCGCTCAATGCTTTGTGGCGCGTCATGGGCTGGAATGCCCGGTCCATTTGATGAGTGGCGTCCTGTCAAACCCGTGACACGCAGGCCGCCAGACCGCGGGACATCCCGGCTGACGGGCGGGCGGGGCCGCTGCTAGTCTTGGGCCACAAGGAGACCGCAAGATCATGACCATGAGCCCCCCGGGCCCGGCCCCGTTCCGCCCGCAGATGACCCTTTACCGCGAGTGGCTGCAGCGTGAGCGCGGCCTGGCCTTTGACAGCTATGACGCCCTGTGGCGCTGGTCGGTGACGGACCTGGATGCTTTCTGGCAAAGCATCTGGGACTATTTCGAGCTGCAGTCGCCCACGCCGCACACGGCGGTGCTGGCGCGCAACACCATGCCGGGCGCGCAGTGGTTTCCGGGGGCCCAGGTCAATTACGTGCAGCAGGTGTTTCGCCATGTGCAGCCGGCCCACCAGGCGGGCTTTGCCGCCTGGATCAGCTGCAACGAGAAGGGCCAGCAGCGCGAGCTCAGTTGGCCCGAGCTGCGCCGCCAGGTGGCGGCCCTGGCCTTGCATCTGCGCGCCCAGGGGGTGCAGCGCGGTGACCGCGTGGCGGCCTACCTGCCCAACATCCCCGAGGCCACCATCGCCTTCCTGGCCACCGCCAGCCTGGGGGCCGTCTGGAGCCTGTGCGCCCCCGACATGGGCACCCATGCGGTGCTCGACCGCTTCAAGCAGATCGAACCCAAGGTGCTGATCGCCTGCGATGGCGTCAGCTACGGCGGGCGCGACCATGACCGCCTGCCCGTGGTCGCCGAGTTGCGCCAGGCCCTGCCCAGCGTGCAGCACCTGGTGCTGCACGGCAATCTCGACCCGGCGGCCAGCCTGCCTGGGGCCACGCCCTGGGCGCAGGCCCTGCTGGGCGATGACGCCGCCACGGCCGCCTTCGAACCCGAATGGCTGCCGTTCGACCACCCGCTGTGGATCGTCTATTCCAGCGGCACCACCGGCTTGCCCAAACCCATCGTGCATGGCCATGGTGGCACCGTGGTGGTGGCCCTGGCCCTGAAAACACTGCACAACGACATCGGTTGCAGCTACGAGGCCAACTCCTGGGGCGAGCGCTACCACTGGTACAGCTCCACCGGCTGGGTGATGTGGAACGCCCAGGTCAGCGGCCTGCTCAGCGGCACCACCTGCGTCACCTACGACGGCAACCCCGGTGGCAGCCGCGACAAGCCCGACTGGGCCACCTTGTGGCGCTTTGCCGCCGAGACCGGCGTCACCTTCTTCGGCGCCGGCGCGGCCTTCTTTGCCAACTGCATGAAGGCCGGGGTGGACTTGCCCTCGGTGGGCGACCTCAGCGCCGTGCGCGCGCTGGGCACCACGGGCTCGCCCTTGTCGGAAGACGTGCAGCGTTGGGGCACGGCGCAGTTTCGCCAATTGCGCCAGGCCCGGGCGGCGGCCGCCGGCCAGCCCGAGCTGCGAGAGGCCTATGCGCCCGAGGCCGACATCTGGTGGTGCAACATCTCTGGCGGCACCGACTTTGCCGGCGCCTTCATTGGCGGCAACCGCGAACTGCCCCAGGTGCCCGGTCAGATGCAGTGTCGCATGTTGGGCAGTGCGGTCGAGGCCTGGAGCGAGCAGGGCCAGCCCGTGCAGGGCGAGGTCGGCGAGCTGATCTGCAGCCAGCCCATCCCGTCCATGCCGCTGTTCTTCTGGGGCGATGAAGGGGGGCGGCGCTACCTGTCGAGCTACTTCGACATGTACCCCGCCGGCCACGGCCGCCGGCCTGGCGGCGGCGATGCGGGGCCCGAGGCCGGCGGCGTGTGGCGCCACGGCGACTGGCTGCGCATCGGTGCCGACGGCGCCTGCGTGATCTATGGCCGCTCCGACGCCACCATCAACCGCCATGGCCTGCGCATGGGCACCAGCGAGCTTTACAGCGCCGTCGAAGCCCTGCCCGAGGTGCTGGACTCCATGGTGGTCGACCTCGAATACCTCGGCCGCGACAGCTACATGCCCCTGTTTGTGGTGCTGCGCGAGGGCCTCAGCCTCGATGAGGCGATGCGCCATCGCCTCAATGAGGCGGTCAAGGTGGCGCTGTCGCCGCGCTTCGTGCCGGACGAGATCTTCCAGGTAGCCGAGATCCCGCGCACCCTCACCGGCAAGAAGCAGGAACTGCCCATCAAGAAGCTGCTGCTGGGCCAGCCCATCGAGAAGGTCATCAACAAGGACGCCATGGCCAACGCGGCCTGCCTGGACTGGTACGTCGACTTTGCCGCCCGGCGCGCTGCGGCCCACCCCGCTTGACGGGGGCTGAGCCGGCCTGCACCCCGGCGGGCCGGCGCTTCAGCGCCGGTTGACCAGCACAATGCCCGTGCCCACCAGGGCCAGGGCACCGATCAGGCCGGGCGTCACCGGCTCGCCCAGCCAGCCCGCCCCCACGGCCAAGGCGAACACCGGGGTCAGAAAGACAAAGGCCGACACCTTGGTGGCGGGGTAGTGGCCGAGCACCCACATCCAGGTCAGGTAGCTGGCAAAGGCCCCTACCGCGGCCTGGATGACCACCGAACCGAGGGCGAAGGTGCTGGGCGGCCAGGCCCAGTGTTCGCCCAGGGCCCACGACACCAGTGGCAGCAGGACCACCGACAGTGCGGTCTGATAGAACAGCTGTTTTTCAGGCCCCACCTGGCCCAGCGGCGTGCTGCGCAGCACGACGGTGGTCAGGCCCCACATCAGGCCAGCCGTCAGCCCGAGCAGATCGCCCAGCCACTGGCCGCCCGGGCCGCCTCCCAGCCGCTCGCCCAGGGCGGCCAAGACCCCGCCAAAGGCCAGCACCAGGCCCGCCCATTGCACCCGGCGCAGGCGCTCGGTCGGCAGAAAGCGGGGCAGGATCAGCGCCACCCAGAACGGCGAGGTGTACAGAAACACGGTCAGGCGCGAGGCCGTGGTGTGCTGCAGCCCCACATAGATGCACACGAACTCACCGGCAAACAGCGCGCCCGCCAGCAGCCCCCAGCCCAGCGCCCCATCGCGCTGAAACAGCGCCACGCCGCGCCAGCGGCACCAGGCCCACAGCAGGGCGGCCGCCAGGGCAAAGCGCAGCCAGGCCTGAAACACGGGGGCCATCTCGGGCACCGTGGCCTTCACCAGCACTTGCTGGAAGCCCCAGAACAGACAGCAGGCCAGCAACAGGCTCAGGGCCAGGCCGTCGAGGTGGTTTTTGCGCGTGACACTCATTTTTGGATGATAGGACGAGGTGGGTGTGTGAGCGGTCGCTTAGGTGGCGATGCCCTTCCTGATCAATTGCCGGTGGCCGGCCTTGTGTCGCGCTGTAAACTTGGCCCATTTTGCGTACCACAAGCCTCCCATGACCGGTGTGACCACGGGCTCTGCCCGCGCCAATTTTGATTTCAAGAGCGCCACCTTGCCCTTGGTGGCCTTGTTGATCAAGACCACCGACGCTGCGGCGCTGGTGGCCGACCTGACACGCCGTCTGAGCGACACGCCGGATTTTTTCTCCAACGACCCGCTGGTGATCGACCTGAGCGCCGTGCGCGACAGCGAGGCCAGCCCTGATTTCCCCGCCCTCATCGCCCTGCTGCGGCGCCACCGCGTGCTGCCGGTGGCCGTGCGCGGCGGCAACCCGGCCCAGACGGCCGCTGCGGTGGCGGCCGGCCTGATCGATGTGCCCGAGGTGGTGCTGCCCCAGCGCCACGAAACACCCCAGGTGGAGGTGCGTGAGGTGGTGCGCGAGGTCAAGGTCGAAGTGCCCGTGGCCGGCCCGGGCACCGTGGTGATCGACAAGCCCCTGCGTTCGGGTCAGCAGGTGTATGCGCGTGGCGCCGACATCGTGGTGCTGGCCCTGGTCAGCAACGGGGCCGAGGTGATCGCCGACGGCAACGTGCACGTCTATGCCCCGCTGCGCGGCAAGGCCATCGCTGGCGCCCGTGGCAACACCGAGGCCCGCATCTTCAGCACCTGCCTGGAGCCCGAGCTGGTCTCCATCGCCGGCATCTACCGCACCACCGAAGTGGCCCTGCCGCCCGAAGTGGCCGGCAAGGCCGCCCAGATTCGCCTGGTGGGCGAAAAGCTGCTCATCGAAGCGCTTTGAGCCCGCCCCCATTTAAGACAATTTTCCAAGAACCAAGGACTCGCAACACATGGCCAAGATCGTCGTCGTGACCTCCGGCAAGGGTGGCGTGGGCAAGACCACCACCAGCGCCAGCTTTGCATCCGGCCTCGCCTTGCGCGGCCACAAGACCGCCGTGATCGACTTTGACGTCGGCCTGCGCAACCTCGACCTGATCATGGGGTGTGAGCGTCGTGTGGTGTATGACCTGATCAACGTGATCCACAACGAGGCCAACCTCAACCAGGCCCTGATCAAGGACAAGCAGTGCGACAACCTGTTCGTGCTGGCCGCCTCGCAGACCCGTGACAAGGACGCCCTGACGCAGGAAGGCGTCGAGCGCGTGCTCAATGAGCTCAGCACCATGGGCTTCGAGTACATCGTGTGCGATTCGCCCGCCGGCATCGAGACTGGTGCCCTGATGGCCATGCACTTTGCCGATGAGGCTCTGCTGGTGACCAACCCCGAGGTGTCTTCGGTGCGCGACTCGGACCGCATCCTGGGCATGCTGGGCTCCAAGACCAAGCGGGCCATCGAAGGCAAGGAGCCCGTCAAGGAACACCTGCTGATCACGCGCTACAACCCCAGCCGCGTCGAAGATGGCCAGATGCTGTCGCTGGAAGACATCCAGGACATCCTGCGCATCAAGCTGATCGGCGTGATCCCCGAGTCGGAAGCCGTGCTGCAGGCCTCCAACCAAGGCACCCCCGCCATCCACGCCCAAGGCACCGATGTGTCCGAGGCCTACAAGGATGTGGTGGCCCGTTTCCTGGGTGAAGACAAGCCGATGCGCTTCGTCGAGGCAGTCAAGCCCGGTTTCTTCAAGCGCATGTTCGGAGGACGTTGACCCATGTCCTTCCTGTCATTCCTGCTCGGTGAAAAGAAGAAAACCGCCAGTGTGGCCAAGGAACGGCTGCAGATCATCCTGGCCCACGAACGCAGCGGCCGCAGCGCCGCCAGCCCCGACTACCTGCCCGACCTGCAGCGCGAACTCGTGGCCGTGATCTCGAAGTACGTCTCCATCAACGCCGACGACATCAAGGTCCACCTCGAACGCCAGGACAACCTCGAAGTCCTCGAAGTCAAGATCGAACTCCCCGACGCCCGCTGAGCCAGCGTGGGGGCCGTTCGGCTTCCTTTTGAATTCAGCCAGCCTTCAACGAAGAGGTCAGGCCGGCGCCGGGCCGCCCCAAGGCGGCCTGCTGCCCCCTCGGGGGGCAGCGATCACACGAAGTGAGTGAGCGTGGGGGTCACATCAGCCCGCCGCCCGGCCGCCCGAAGGCGGGCTGGGCCCCCCTCGGGGGGGCAGGGAGCGACACGCAGTGCGTGACCGTGGGGGCCACCAGCCTGCCGCCGGGCCGCCCCAAGGCAGGCTGCGACCCCCCTGGGGGGCAGGGAGCGACACGCAGTGCGCGACCGTGGG
>NZ_KB906255.1:0-108394 GCF_000381265.1 Curvibacter lanceolatus ATCC 14669 | reverse complement strand
GACCGTGGGGGCCACCAGCCTGCCGCCGGGCCGCCCCAAGGCAGGCTGCGACCCCCCTGGGGGGCAGGGAGCGACACGCAGTGCGCGACCGTGGGGGCCCCATTCAAAGGGGGTGTTCTGTATAGAACTTCCCGCCGTGGTAGAGCAGCGGTGACGCGCCTTCGCGGTGCGCGCACTGCTCAACCTCGCCCACAAAGATCACGTGGTCGCCCTCTTCGTAGCGGCTGCGGTTGAAGCACTCGAAGGTGGCGGCCGCCCCGACCAGCAGCGGGGCACCGCCCACGCCTTGCGTGAACGCCACACCCGCCCAGCGGTCGACCGTCTTCGAGGCAAAGCGCTCGGCCAGGTCCTTCTGGTCGGCGGCCAGCACATTGATCGCATAGTGCGACCCGGTGGCAAACACCCCCATCGACGCGGCCGCCCGCGCCAGACTCCACAGCACCAGCGGCGGGTCCAGCGAAACCGAGTTGAACGAGTTCGCCGTCAGGCCCACCAGCACCCCGTCGGCGGCGCGTGCGGTCACGATGGTCACGCCGGTGGCGAACATGCCCAGCGAGTTGCGGAACTCGCGGGTGGAGAAACTGGGCGCACGGGCTTGCGCTGGGGCAGATGTGAGGGCAGTCACAGGCGATCAATGGGGTGGGGATGGGCTATTATGGGCCGTTGGCCTGTCGCCTGCCGCAGCCTGGTCCGATGACCGTGCTGGCAGGGGGCTCAGGCTTCTGTGTTTCGCGCCCTACCCCCGTCCTGCCTGATCCATCATGAACGCTCTCCCCGCCTTCACCACCCTGGGCGCCGGCCCGACCGTTCTGATGCTGCACGATGTGCTGGGCGGGCACCTCACCTTCGCGCCGCAGGTGGAAAGCCTGGCCGCGGCCGGCTACCGTGCCGTGGCCTGGGACATGCCGGGCTATGGCCGCAGCGCTCCCATCGATCCCTGTTCCTTCAAAGGCCTGGCCCAGAGCTGCATCGACCTGATCGAGGCCCTCAAGGCGGGCAGCGTGGTGCTGGTGGGCCAGGGCGTGGGCGGCATGGTGGCCCAGGAGGTGGTGGCGCGCCGCCCCGAACTGGTCAACCGCCTGATCCTGTGTGCCACGCTGGCCCGGGGCTTCGACGCCTCCGGCGCCACCGAGGGCGAGCCCCTGCCTGAACTCGAAGCCGGCCACGGCCTGAGCCAATGGGCCGAATTCAACCTGCCCCGGTTGGTCGGGCCGGGTGCCTTGCCCGAAGGCGTGTTGCTGGCCAGCCATGCCATGGCCCAGATCAACCCCTCGGCTTACCGCCGCATCAATGCCGAAGCCGCGTATTTCAACCGCCAGGCGGATCTGGAGCGCATCCACGTGCCCACCCTGCTGGTGGCGGGCGAGTTCGATCGGGTGGCGCCACCGGATTTGATGAAGCAGATGGCAGACCGCATCGGCCGCAGCTGCACCCTGGCCGTGCTGCGCGGGGCCGGCCACATGCCGCAACTCGAGGCCCCCGAAGACTTCGACACCGCCTTGCTCGGCTTTCTGGCCTTGCCCCGCCTGTTGCACTGACCTGATCGGATGTTCGAGGTGCGCCACGCTGGCGTTGCACGTCAAGGGATGCGCGGACCCCGTCCAGGGGCGCGCATGGCTGCTGCTGCGCGTTGGTGTGCCGCCCTGCTGCTGTGCGCTGGGCCCGGTCTGCTCACCCTGGCCCAGGCGGCCCCGCAGGCGGTGGCTCATGCGGCCCATGCTGCGGCCCACCCCAAGCCTCAGGCCTCTCAGCCCAGCCATCCCGCAGCGCCCAAGGCCTCGCCGGCCGCCCACCTGGCCGAGCCTTGCAAGCAGTGGGTGCCCCGATTGCCGGGCCTCAGCGCGGCGCAGTGCTCGGCGCTCAAGCTGCAGCCTTCGGGTACCCGCTCGGTGCAGGCGCGTGAGCTCTGGATGGGCGACGTCGGGGCCCGCAACGCGCCGGTCAAGGTGCTGGTGCTCGGGGCCATCCATGGCGACGAACTGTCTGCCAGCACGGTGGCCTTGCAGTGGATGGGCCTGGCCCAGGACAACGGGGCCGACGCCCTGTGGCGCTTCGTGCCCATGCTCAACCCCGACGGGGTGATGGCGCAGCCGGCCCGGCGCGTGAATGCCCATGGCGTCGACCTGAACCGCAATTTTCCCACTCCGGGCTGGGCGCAGGAGGCCCCGCGTTACTGGGCCCAGCGCACCCGCAAGGACCCGCGCCGCTGGCCCGGCAACAAGCCGCTGTCCGAACCCGAGAGCCGTTTTGTGCACGATCAGATGACGGCGTTCACGCCCGACCTGATCGTCAGCATCCACGCACCCTACGGCGTGCTTGATTTTGATGGCCCCACCGATCCGCCGCGCCGACTGGGCCGGCTGATGCTCGACCCGGTGGGCGTGTTCCCGGGCTCCCTGGGCTATTACGGGGGCATGCACAAGGGCGTGCCGGTGGTCACCATCGAGCTGCCCAATGCACAGCGGGCGCCCCTGCTGGCCGAGACCCGCCAGATGTGGCTGGACCTGCACCGCTGGATGGGGGAACACCTGCCCGCCAAGACGGCCAGCGCGGCCCAGCCTGCGCGCGCGCCTTGATCCGAAGGTTCAGCGGCCCAGGGCCTGTCGCTGGCGCAGCCCCTCTGCCAGGCTCAGGCACAGCAGCAGCCACACCGAGCCGCTGGCCAGGCCGGCCAGCACATCGCTGGCGTAGTGCACCTGCAGCAGCACCCGGCTGACCGGCGCCGTCAGCACCAGGGCCCCGCAGGCCAGCAGCACCAGCAGGTGCCAGCGCCTGGGGCTGTGTTGCAACAGCAGCCAGGCCAGCAGGCCGTAGGTGACCAGCACGCCTGACGCATGGCCGCTGGGAAAGCTGTAGCCCGTCTCCACCACCACGCCATGCAGGTGCGATGGGCGTACCCGTGCAAAGCCCTGCTTCAGGCTCCAGTTCAACAAGGTGTTGCCCAGCACTCCCAGCAGCCAGATGCCGGCCTGCAATCGTTCGCGCCGCCACAGCAGGAAAAGGGTCACCCCGATGGTCAGCACGGTCACCGGGGCCGGGTTGCCCAGCCAGGTGGGCAGGGCAAAGGCCTGCAGCGTGCCCAGGTCCATCTGCTGGCCCAGGGCCTGGGACAGGGCGCGGTCAAAGCGGCTGAGGGGCTGGCCCGGGCCGATCTGGCTGGCCAGCCCGCCAAAAAGCGCCAGGGCCGGCAGCGCCCAGACCAGGCGCCGCCAGGGCGACCCCGCTGCGGTGGTCGGTACATCGGTCTGGGCCGGTTGGCGCATCAGCAGGCCCAGGGCACCGGTCAGGGTGAGCAGCAGCAGGGCCCAGAGTGTGAGCAGTTGTGGGGCCAGCCAGAGTGCGAGGGATTCGGGGCTGGAGAAGATCGGAGAAGCAAACATGGGTCCTGGGCCGCAGCAAGCCGACATGAAAACCCGGAACAATACCCTTTGTCGGGCGCCCCTGCCGGGCCCGGAACGCTTTCATTGGACCCCCATGCTGCTGTTGTTCTTCAAGAAATTGCTCACGGCCCTGTTGATGCCGCCTTTCAGTCTGGTCTTGCTGGCCGCCCTGGGGCTGGTGCTGGGGCGGCGTCGGCCACGCCTGGGGCGTTGGGTGGCCGGGCTGGCGCTGCTGGTCCTGGGGGCGCTGTCGTGGCCGCCGGTGGCCGATGCGCTGCTGGGCAGTCTGGAGCGCCATCCGCCCCTGTCGGCGCAGGCGCTGGCGCAAGCCCAGGCGATTGTGGTCCTGGGCGGCGGCATCTACCCCGATGCCCCGGAGTACGGCGGTGAGGACAGCGTGGCCCGTCCCACCTTGCAGCGCCTGCAATACGCCGCCACGCTGCAGCGGCGCAGCCAATTGCCCGTGCTGGTGACGGGCGGTGCGCCGGAAGGGGGCCGCCCCGAAGGGGAGGTGATGCAAAGAGTTCTGGAGCAGCAGTTTGACGTGCCGGTGCGCTGGGTGGAGTCAGCCTCGCTGGACACGGCCGGCAATGCCGCCCTGTCGGCTCCACTGCTGCGCGCCGCGGGTGTGCAGCGTGTGGCCCTGGTCAGCCAGGCCTGGCATCTGCCGCGCGCCGTGGCCTTGTTCGAGGCGCAGGGCTTCACGGTGCTGCCGGCACCCACCGGGTTTCGCAGCCGGCCGCCCCGCGCACTGGTCTGGTACTTGCCCAGTGCCGACGCCCTGCAGGCCAGTCAGACTGCCTTGCGCGAATGGCTGGGGCGGGTCGCCATGGCCCTGGCCTGGGCCTGAGGCCGCCTCAGAGAAGAAAGGTGGCTGCCTGGGCCACGGCCTCTGTGTCGGCCTGCACGGCGCCAGGTGCGCCACCCTTGCCCCACAACTCGCCGCCCCAGTTCATGGCCAGGAACTGCGCACACAGGCGCAGCGAGTCGAACATGGGCTGGGCCTTGGCGCGGTCGCCGCTGGTGCTGATCACGCGCAGGGTCTTGCCGGCCATCTGCTCCTTGAAGCCCAGGCCCGGCACGCGCAGCCAGCCGCTCCAGTGGTCCAGGTAGGTTTTCAGTGGGGCCGGAATGCTGAACCAGTACACCGGGCTCACGAACACGATGTCGGTGGCGGCCAGGGTGGCGTCGAGCAGGGTTTTCAGGTCGCCCTCGGGGGCCGGGTACTGGCCCACGGTGTGGCGCAGGTCCACAAAGGGCGGCAGGTTCATGTGGGCCAGGGCCAGCCAGGTCTGGGTGCTGCCGGCCGGTAGGGCCGCGGCAGCCTGCCGGGCCAGCCATTCGCTGTTGCCCGGGTGACCGGGCTCGCGGCTGGAGGTGGTGAGGAACAGGGTGTGGCGTGGGGTGGTGCTCATGGGCCCGGATGATAGAACGTCACCGGGCCCTGCCCCTGTCTGATCCCGATCGAATCGCCTCAGGCCAGGGCCGGCTTGGGCGCGCGTGGCGCGGCCGAACCCAGAAAGCCGAAGCGGTCCGCGATGCGGGGCACCTCGCCGTTGATCAGCTCGGCCAGGGCCTTGCCCGAGCCGGCGCCATGGGTCCAGCCCAGGGTGCCGTGGCCCGCATTGACCCACAGGCCCGGGATCCGGGTCTGGCCGATGAAGGGGATGTTGGTCGGCGTGGCGGGGCGCAGGCCGCACCAGAAGTTGGGCTGGCCGCCCTCGTGTTCCAGGCGGGTATCGCACACGCCGGGCATCACGGTTTCGATGCGGCGGGCCAGCATTTCGCAGCGGGCTCGGGCGATCGGACCGTTCAAGTCCAGGTCATAGCCGCCCACCTCGATGGTGCCGGCCACGCGCAGTTCGTCGCCCAGCCGGCTCATGGCCACCTTGAGTTCGTCGTCGATGGCCGACACCCAGGGGGCCGCCTCGGGCTTGAGGATCTTGAAGGTGGCGCTGTAGCCCTTGCCCGGGTAGATGGGCAGGCGCACACCGACCTGGCGCAGCATCGGTGCCGTGTACGAGCCGGTGGCCACCACGATGGCGTCCGCCTTCAGATCACTCACGGGGCCGCTGGTGCGGGACTGTTCGTCCACCGGGGCCACGCGCACGGAGCGGGCCCGGTTGTTCGACACGTCCAGCTGTTGCACGGCATGGCCGTACAGGAACTCCACGCCGCGCTGCTCGCACAGGCGGGCCAGCCCCTGGGTGAACAGGCGGGCGTCACCGCTCTCGTCGGTGTCGGTGAAGGTGCCGCCGACGATGCGGTGGGCAAAAGGCTTGAAGGCGGGTTCGATCTTGAGCAGTTCGTCGCGGCTGACCACGCGGCGCGACACGCCGTGGCGGCGCATCAGCTCGGCGGCCGCGCCTGCGGTGTCGAACGAGGCGGCGTCGGTGTAGTAGTGCGCGATGCCCCGCTCCAGGCGGTGGTATTCAATGCCGGTGGCGTTCACGATGTCCTTCAGCGCGGCGTGGCTGTAGGCGCCCAGGGCCACCAACTGGCTCACGTTGCGCTCGAAGGCCGCATCGTTGCACTGGCCCAGGAAGCGCAGACCCCACAGCCACTGCTGCAGGCCCTCGCCCACCGGCCACTGCGGACGGAACAGCAGCGGGGCATCGGGCTTGGTCATCCACTTCAGCACCTTAAGCGGTGCCTCGGCGTTGGCCCAGGGTTCGCAGTAGCTGACCGAGATCTGGCCCGCGTTGGCGAATGTGGTCTCCAGCGACGCCGCAGGCTGGCGCTCGATGACCGTGACTTCGTGACCCCGCTCTCGCAAATGCCAAGCGGTGCTGATGCCGATGATGCCGGCGCCGAGGACGATGATTTTCATGCGTCGCAGTGTGCGACAGGCGGTAGGCGCTTGAAAAGCAAAATTAAACTCTTGGCAGTTTCATCAGTCTTGCTAATATTCAACCCTGTGCTGACATCCCCTCGCCCCAGTCCCATGAACACCTTTGATCCCCACGCCCTCGAATGCCTGGCGGCCATCGTCGAAGAGGGTGGTTTCGAGCGCGCCGCCCAGCGCCTGAGCATCACCCAATCGGCCGTGTCGCAGCGCCTGCGTGCCCTGGAGGCCCAGGCCGGCACCGTGCTGATCGTGCGCAGCCGCCCCCTCAAGGCCACGCCCGCCGGGCAATTGCTGCTCAAGCACACCAAGCAGATGCGCCTGCTGCGCGTCGACCTGGACCGCGACCTGCGCGAGCTCACCCCGGGCGGCAGCAAGCGCGCCCGTGAAGACGAATGCATCTCGATCGCCATCAATGCCGACAGCATTGCCAGCTGGGCCTTGCCGGCCCTGGACAGCCTGGTGTGCCAGGGCCTGCCGCTGGAAATCATCACCGATGACCAGGATTTCACCGACGAGTGGCTGCGATCGGGCCAGGTGCTGGGCTGCGTCACCACCCTCAAACAGGCGCTGCGCGGCTGCAAGGTGGTGCCCCTGGGGGCCATGCGCTATGTGGCCGTGGCGGCGCCTGAGCTGGCGCGGCAGCGCCTGCCCGAGGGCTTGTCGCCCCACAATTTCCGCGACATTCCCTTCGTCGCCTTCAACCGCAAGGACGACATGCAGGCCGAGTTCGTGAGCCAGTGCTTCGGGCTCAAGCGCGTCACGCTGAGCCAGCTCTTCGTACCCAGCTCCGAGGGCCAGTTGCGGGCTGTGCTGGCGGGCTGGGGGGCCAGTGTGGTGCCCGAGCTGCTGGCGCGTGAGCCGCTGGCGCAGGGGCGTCTGGTCAATCTGGTGCCGGCGCACAGCCTGAGCATCCAGCTTTACTGGCATTGCTGGAACCTGGAATCCGAGGTGCTGGACGCCCTCAGCGCAGCGCTCACCTCCGCCGCTGCACAGGCCTTGGTGTGACGCAGGGGTGCGGTCGTTGAGGCCTGCGACCGTGTTTGTACCTGCCGTCAACACAGGCTTTTTGGGCCGTCCAGTCGTGATTCAGCCCGCTTTGTTTAAAATCGAACCGTGAATACCACCACCCCCGCCCGCGTTTCCTTCAAGGCCCAGATGCACCAGGTGCGCGAAGAGGCCATTGTGCAGACCGTCATTCGCCTGCTCGGCGAGAAGGGTTATGACGCCATGACGGTCGACGAAGTCGCCGCCGCGGTGGGCATTGCCAAGGCCAGTCTGTACAAGCACTTCCCTGGCAAAGAGCAGTTGGCCGCCGCCGCCATGGTGCATGTGATCAAGCGGGCGCAGGACTTTCTGCAGATCGTGCCGCCGGAGATCTCGCCGGTCGACAAGCTCAAGTCGGTGGTGGGTTGGGCCATGTCGCTGCAACTGGCCGATGAAATGCCCTCGCTGCCCAGCCGCAACTCCACGCTGCGCCAGGTGCTGATGGGCAATGCCGAGTACATGAACGGGCTGATCACCCTCAGCGACCAACTGGGTGCCTGGATCACCGAAGCGCAGGCCCAGAGTCTGATCAACCCCACCTTGCCTCCCCTGGTGGTGCTCTACACCCTGTACGCCCGTGCCTGCGACCCGGTGGTCAGCTTTTTGCGCCAGGGCTCGCAGTACAGCAACGCCCAGATCGTCGATCTGGTGCTGCGCACCTGCTTTGAAGGCCTGGCCTCGCCGCCCGAGATCCGCACGGCCTGAGCTCCGGGCCACGATGGCAGGCCTCACGGGCCCGCCACAAGGCGACTCAACGCACCAGCAGAACCGGCACCTTGCAGTGCGCCAGCACCTGGGTCGAGACCGAGCCCATCACCAGGTTGCCCAGCGAGCTGTGGCCATGCGAGCCCATCACCACCAAGTCGAACTTGCCTGTTTCGGCCACCTTGGCAATGACTTCGCCAGCCAGGCCCACCTTGCTGATCTGCTGGGGAACGATGCCGTGGCGAGCCAGGAACTTGCTCACCGGTGTCAGCACCTTGGCGGCTTCGTCGGCGTAGTACTCATCGACGATCGGCTTGCCCAGGGCCGCGCGGGCGCGCGGCGGCAGGGCGGCCTGCACGGTGAGGGCGGTGTACTCCACCGAACCTGAGATCAGGGCTTCGTGGGTGCTCAAGTAGGCCAGCATCTTCTTGGTGTAGGCGCTGCCGTCGACGGCGAGAAGAATCTTCATGTGATGTGCTCCTTGTTGGTGCTTTCAGCATAGCTCCCGATGAACAGGCGGAATTGATCGATATCAAGCCTATTTCGAATCCGCCGACCAGGGCACCTCCACGCAGTGCTGCTGTTGAAAGTGCAGCTGCTCGTTCTTGCGCGCATACCCCAGCGGATTGGCCACCACCCGGCAACCCTGGCTGACGTAATCGCTGGGGGCATGCAGGTGGCCATGCAACCACAGGCTGGCGTGCGGCAGCAGATCGTCCAGGGCGTTGCAGAAGCCGGCCGTGCCCGGGGTGAGCCCGTAGCGCGGATCGGCACTCAACAGGCTGGGGGCGAAATGCGTGACCACCACCGTGGGGCCGTCATGCGGCGTGTGCAGGGTGTCGCGCAACCACTGCTGGCAAAGCAGCGCCTGTTCGCGCACCCCCTCGGCCAGCCAGGGCTCGCCTCGCCGCGTGCCGCCGGTCTTGCGCAGGTAGAAATTGGCCGCCCGGAAGGCCTTGTCGCGCATCTGCAGGGCCCGGGTGGTGGGGGCCTGGGCCTGCAGGGCCAGCGCGTCAAAGTCGCTCCACAAGGTGGTGCCGACAAAGCGCACCCCTTGCAGCACCAGGCTTTCGCGCTCCAGCCAGTGCAGGCCCAGGCGCTCACAGCATTCGCGCAGGCGGGCATGGGCCTGGTCGAAGTCCTGCATGTCGTATTCGTGGTTGCCGGGCACGAAGATCACCGGCACTGGCCAAGAGCCGCCCGCGCTGCGCGGTGAGAACCGGGCCAGCCCGAAGTCGGTGTCGCCGAGCAGGCTGCCGCTCTGGTAGGAGCCGATGTCGCCCGCCAGCACCAGCACGTCGGCCTCGGGGTGGGGTAGGGGGGCGAAGTGGGGGTGCACCTCCAGGTGCAGATCGGACAACAGCTGTACTTTCATGGTGCATGCATTGTCGCGGCAGTGCACCCATGCAGGGCGTGCTCAGGCCTCATGCCGAAGCGGCATGGCTTGGGGCTGTTAAAAATACGGGTTAACCCTTACTCTTGAGACCTGTTCATCACGCGCTCACAAGGCGCCTCTTCCATGTCTCCGTTTCTTGCCCTGATTGCCCGCAGCCTGACCCTGGCCACCCGGGTGGATCCCCTGGTTCCCGCCCGCCGTGCCGACCGTGGCAGCGCCGGCATTGCCAACGACCTGCTGGAATCCGCCGACGCCCGTGCCGGCCACGACCCGCGCCATGCCCATGAGCTGCGCGAGGCCGCCCACGCCTACCTGCGCGTGCTGCGCTGATCGTCGCACGTCTGTTGGGCGGCTGAGCGCCGTCAAAGGCGTGCGCCTGCGGCCTTGACGACCGGGGCCAGCACCCCGACCTGGTCTTTCACATAGGCGGCAAAGGCAGCCGGGCTGCCAGGGCTCACCGTCACGCCCAGTTCCAGCATCTTGCGCTTCACCTCGGGCAGCATCAGCACCTCGTTGCAGGCACTGTTGAGGCGCGTCACCACCTCGGCCGGCAGATTGGCCGGCCCGCTCAGGCCGAAGAAGTTGTCCAGCACCAGCTTGCGGTAGCCGAACTCGACCACGCTGGGCACCTCGGGCACCAGGGGTGAGCGGTTCGCTGACGTGACGGCGATGGGCACCAGCTGCCCGCTCTTGAAGTAGGGCACATAGGCCGTCAACACGTCGATGCCGATCGGGATCACGCCCGAGATCAGGTCGGTCGTCATCGGGGCGCCGCCGCGGTAAGGCACGTGCACCAGGTTCACGCCCATGGCCTTGCGCATCAACTCGCCATAGATGTGGCCGATTGACGCCGGCCCACCCGAGCCAAAATCCAGCCGCCCGCTCTTGCGCGCCACCGACTCCAGGTCGGCGATGGTGCGGATCGGGGCCGCCGTGTTGGCCATCAGCACGCAGGGCGCGGTGCCGATCATGGCGATGTGGGTGAAGCCCTGCACCGGGTCGTAGGGCTGCTTGTCCAGGGCAAAGGGCCCGATCGAGATCGGGGTCGAGTTCGACAGCATCAGCGTGTAGCCATCGGGGGCGGCCTGCTGCACCACCTGCCCACCCACGCTGCCGCCCGCCCCAGGGCGGTTGTCCACCACCACGGCCTGGCCCAGCTTGCGGGCCAACTGCTCGGCCACCACACGGGCCACGATATCGCTGGCCCCGCCGGCCGGAAACGTCACCACGATGCGGATCGGCTTGTCGGGCCAGGAGGCCCAGGCCGGCAGGCTCAAGGCGCTGGCGCCCAGTGCGGCCGCAAAGCGGCGCCGGCTCATCGGGTGCGGGTTCTTGCGGGGGCTGGGCTGGGCACGGGTGTCCGTCATGGCGTCTCCTGAAAGCGGGTACCAAGCAAATTCAATGCCTCGCCGGGCGCTGCAGGTTCACGACAGCCTCAGGCGGCCCCGGGGTTGCGCTGGGCCGCGCGCGCGATCGCCTGGCGCAGCCAGTCGTGCCCCGGGCCGTTGCGCAGCCGTTTGTGCCACAGCGCATCCACGTGCACGGTGGGCACCTTCAGCGGCAGTTCGCGCCAGACCAGTCGGTCGGCAATGCCGGTCACGTTGATGAAATGCCGCGGCAGCACGGTCAGCAGGTTGGAGTTGGCCACCACCCGCCCGGCCGTGAAGAACTGGTTGACCGTGAGCACGATGCGGCGCTCGCGCCCCACGGCCGTCAAGGCCTCGTCGATGAAGCCATAGGGCCGGCCCGAAAAGCTGACCAGCAGGTGACGCGCGGCACAGTAGCGGTTGAGGGTGAGCGGGCCGCTGGCCAGCGGGTGATCGCGCCGCATCACGCACACGTATTCGCCGTCGTACAGGCGCTGGTTGGCATAGGCCACGGCCTCGCCGGCCTGGCTGCGGGCGGTGAGGTCGGCCAGCACGGCGGGGAAGTAGCCGATGGCCATGTCCACCGATTCTTCGTCCAGCAGGCGGCGCGGGTCGCGGGTGGACAGGGGCACGACCCGGATCGACACCCCTGGCGCCTCCTCCTCGATGATGTCCACCAGGCCCGGGATCAGTGAGGCGGCGGTGGCGTCGGCCATGGTCAGCACAAACGTGGTGTTGGCCTCGGCTGGGTCGAAGGTCTCGGGCACCAGGGCCGACTGCAGGCGCTGCAGCGCCTCGCGCACCGTGGGCCACAGGGCCAGCGCCATCGGCGTGGGCTCGACACCGGCCCCCTGGCGGCGCACCAGCTCGTCACCCAGGCTGTCGCGCAGGCGCCGCAGGGCGTTGCTGACGGCGGGCTGGGTCAGGGACAGTTTGTGGGCGGCGCGGGTCAGGCTGCGCTCGGCCATCACCTCATCAAAGACGCGCAGCAGGTTGAGGTCAAGGTTTCTGAATCGGCCCTGGTGCATGGGGTTTCCTGGAAACATCATCGATGTGAATGATCATCATCAGCAATATAAATTTGAACAAGTTTAGGGTTAACCCTAGTATTCGTTCCATGACTCGGGCCACTGTCCCGATTGCGAAAGGAAAACACCATGTCCAGCTTTGTTCACACCCCTCATTCTTTCCACCACGCCGGTGTCGCCCGTGCCGAAAAGGCCGCCGAAACCCTGCGTGATGCATCCCGCCAGTTCGATGGCCCGCGCGGCACCGCCACGCTGCTGCTGGCCGCTGTGGTCGCCGCCCTGGTGGTGGCTGCCAACCAGGTGATCGACACTTGGTCGGATGGTCATCTGCTGGCCGCCTGGATCGGCCTGTGGACCGTGGCCTTTGCCGCGCTGGCCCTGCTGGCCACCCCGATCCGCCGCGCCTCGGTGGGCCTGCGTGCCGGCCTGGCCTCGTGGAAGCGTGCCCGCCACGAAGCTGCTGAAGACCGCAAGCTGTGGAGTCTGGCCCTGACCGATGCCCGCGTGATGGCCGACATCAGCCGCGCCATGAGCCGGGATGCAGCCCGCGACGTGCGCGGCTACTTCTGAAGCGAGCCGGGCCTGGGCCCGGTGACCCGCTGAGATAGAACAGGCTTCAAGCCGTGTCCCGCAAGGGCCGCGGCTTTTTTCTTGTCCGGCGGATTGCGGGTCGGGCGGGGCTGGATCGCCCAAGAAAAAGCCGCCGGCCCTGGCGGGGCGGCGGCGGTGTCCGGCCCACTCAGAGCCGGTGCGCTGTGGGCCTGAATCAGGCGGCCAGGCGTTTTTCGAGTTCGGCCTTGGTGTCCACCAGGGCTTGGGGCAGGTGGTAGGCCAGCTGCTCGAAGTGGGTGGCGTGCAGCTTGAGCTCGTCGGTCCAGGCCGCACGGTCGATGCTGGTCACGGTGTTGAACTGGGCTTCGGAGAAGTCCAGGCCGTTCCAGTTGATTTCAGCGTAGGTGGGGGCCACGCCGAACATGGTGTCGGAGCCCTTGGCCTGACCTTCGATGCGGTCGATCATCCACTTCAGCACGCGCATGTTTTCGCCGTAGCCGGGCCACACGAACTTGCCGTCTTCACCCTTGCGGAACCAGTTGGTGGTGAAGATCTTGGGCTGCTTGCCACCGGCGGCGGTGATCTTGTCGCCCATGTTGAGCCAGTGCTGGAAGTAGTCGCTCATGTTGTAGCCGCAGAAGGGCAGCATGGCGAAGGGGTCGCGGCGCACCACGCCTTGCTGGCCGAAGGCCGCAGCGGTGGTTTCAGAGCCCATGGTCGAGGCCATGTACACGCCTTCGGTCCAGTTGCGGGCTTCGGTCACCAGGGGCACGGTGGTCGAGCGGCGGCCGCCGAAGATGAAGGCGTCGATCGTCACGCCAACCGGATCGTCCCAGGCGCTGTCCAGGGCCGGGTTGTTGGTGGCCGCCACGGTGAAGCGGGCGTTCGGGTGAGCGGCCTTGGCGCCGGTTTCCTTGGCGATGGCGGGCGTCCAGTCCTTGCCTTGCCAGTCGATCAGGTGGGCCGGGGTGCTGCCGCTGTCCTTTTCCATGCCTTCCCACCACACGTCGCCGTCGTCGGTCAGGGCCACGTTGGTGAAGATCACGTCCTTGTCCAGGCTGGCCATGCAGTTGGGGTTGGTCAGCGTGTTGGTGCCGGGGGCCACGCCGAAGTAACCGGCTTCGGGGTTGATGGCGCGCAGCGAGCCATCGGCCTGGGGCTTGATCCAGGCGATGTCGTCACCGATGGTGGTGACCTTCCAGCCGTCGAAGGCGGCCGGGGGAACCAGCATCGAGAAGTTGGTCTTGCCGCAGGCGCTGGGGAAGGCCGCTGCCACGTGGTACTTCTTGCCTTGCGGGTTGGTCACGCCCAGGATCAGCATGTGCTCGGCCAGCCAGCCTTGCTCGCGGCCCATGTTGGAGGCGATGCGCAGGGCCAGGCACTTCTTGCCCAGCAGCGCGTTGCCGCCGTAGCCCGAACCGTAGGACCAGATCTCGCGGGTTTCCGGGTAGTGGACGATGTACTTGACGGTAGGGTTGCAGGGCCAGCTGGTCTTGTCGGTCTCGCCTGCAGCCAGGGGAGCACCCACGGTGTGCAGGCAGGGCACGAACTCGCCGTCCACACCCAGCACGTCGTACACGGCCTTGCCCATGCGGGTCATCAGCTTCTGGTTCACGGCCACGTAGGCGCTGTCGGTCAGCTCGACGCCGATGTGGGCGATGTTGGAGCCCAGCGGGCCCATGCTGAAGGGCACCACGTACATGGTGCGGCCAGCCATGCTGCCGTCAAACAGCGGCTGCAGCAGGGCGCGCATTTCGGCCGGTGCCTTCCAGTTGTTGGTCGGGCCGGCGTCTTCCTTCTTTTCGGAGCAGATGAAGGTGCGGTCTTCCACGCGGGCCACGTCGCTCGGATCGGAGCAGGCCAGGAAGCTGTTGGGGCGCTTGGCGGGGTTGAGCTTCTTGAAGGTGCCGGCGTCGACCAGTTGCTGGCACAGGCGTTGGTACTCTTCGTCGCTGCCGTCACACCACACCACGTTGGCGGGCTTGCACAGGGCCACCATGTCGGCCACCCAGGCGATCAGCTTGGCGTTTTTGACGTACGAAGGGGTGTTGAGGGTCAGGCCCTGCATCACGGGTGAGTTCATCGGAGGCTCCTAGTTTGAAAAGTCGTCTTTTCAAAAGGGCTCGATGGGCCTGATGGGCTGTCCGCGCGGGGCGATGAGCATTCGCGGGAGCCTGATCTGCCGGTTGGCCACCTGGGCGCCACGGAACCTTTTGAGAAAACGGCTTGACTGCTCAGTCGGCGGGCGGGTCTCGGGGTGAACGGACTGGCTTCCGGGCACCGCGGGTCGGCTGGGATGACGATTTTATGAAGCCGGCCGCAGAAAGTCTCGCAGTTACTTTGAAAGTTCATGCAAAACTTGCATGGGGTTATGTTTGATTTGGCGGGGCCGGTACGTCGCGCGGGCATGAAAAAACCGCCTCGGAGGGCGGTTTTTGCTGGGGTGCCGGGAAAGGCTTCAGGCCATGGTCACGGCAATGAAAGCCAGCAGAAAGATCAGCAGGCCACCCACGATGGGCAGCACGAAGGGGATCAGGGGGACGACGGCTTCGACCGGATCCTGAGGCGCGTCGGTGGAGGCTGCGGCGTGGTGGTTGGACATGTGTCTCCTCGTGGGTGGGGTTGTGCCGTGCATTCTACCCAGGCCGGGCTTTGGCGTCTTCTCAGTGATGACCCTGCAGCACGGCTTCCAGCCCGGCCTCGTGCAGATGATCGAGCAGCGCGTCGATGTGGTCGGGTCCACGGGTCTGCACCACCAGTTCGATTTCGACGTTCTGCGCCGCCAGGCTGGTGAAGGCGCGCTGGTGGTGCACCTCTTCGATGTTGGCGCCCAGTTCGGCCACGATGGTGGTGATGCGCGCCAGCATGCCGGGCACGTCGCGCGCGCTCACGCGGATGCGGGCCAGTCGGCCCGAGCGCACCAGGCCGCGTTCGATGATGGCGGCCAGCAGCAGCGGATCGATGTTGCCGCCGCACAGCACCAGGCCCACCTTGCGGCCGCGGTAGCGTTCAGGTTGCTTCAGGATGGCGGCCAGGCTGGCGGCACCGGCGCCTTCGACCAGGGTCTTTTCGATTTCCAGCAGCATCACCAGCGCCTGCTCGATGTCGCCCTCGTCAACCAGCACCAGATCGTCGATGCGCTCGGCCAATACGGCACGGGTCAGCAGCCCGGGCGAGCCCACGGCGATGCCCTCGGCAATCGTGCTGCTGCCCTGGGGGTGGTGGGTACCTTGCAGCGCATTCACCATGGCCGGGAAGCGCGAGGTCTGCACGCCCACCAGTTCGATCTGCGGTCGCAGTGCGCGCGCCACCGTGGCCACCCCGGCCATCAGGCCACCGCCGCCCACGGCGATCACCAGCGCATCGAGGTCAGGCACCACGCGCAGCATCTCGAGCGCCACCGTGCCTTGCCCGGCCATGATGGCCTCGTCGTCGTAGGGGTGCACAAAGGTCAGCTGCTGCGCTGCGGCCAGGGCCTGGGCATGCTGGCGGGCCTCGTCCAGGGTGTCGCCGTGCAGCACCACCTCGGCGCCGAAGCCGCGTGTGCGCTCCACCTTCACCCCCGGGGTGAAACGCGGCATCACGATCACGGCCCGCAGGCCCAGGCGCTGCGCGTGGTAGGCCACGCCCTGGGCATGGTTGCCCGCGCTCATCGCGATCACGCCGCGCTGGCGTTGCTCCTCGCTGAGTTGGGCCAGCTTGTTGCAGGCCCCGCGTTCCTTGAAGGAGGCGGTGAACTGCAGGTTCTCGAACTTCAGGAAGATCTGGGCGCCGGTCAGTTGTGACAGCGTGCGCGATTCGACGAAGGGGGTGTCCAGCACATGGGGGGCCACGCGTGCGGCAGCCTGCTCGACGTCTTGCAATGAAAGCATGTTGGAATCCTTAGCGTGATCAAGGGTCACTTATGAGACTGGCTGAGGGGGTTGTGACTTTCGTCAAGTCTTTCGGGGGTGTCCCGCGTTCCAATCGGAACCTAGCATGCCATGACCCCCACGGCGGCGGAATACCCCATGAAAATGAATCTCCCGGTCACTCAGACCGAAGTCGAAATGGCCGAAGGCATGGTCCTGGTGTCCACCACCGACACCCAGGGCCGCATCACCCACTGCAACCGGGCCTTTGTGCAAATGAGCGGCTTCTCCTATGAAGAACTGCTGGGCCAGCCACACAACCTGGTGCGCCACCCCGACATGCCCCCCGAGGCCTATGCCGACATGTGGTCCACCATCGGGCGCGGCCGCCCATGGTCGGGCATCGTCAAGAACCGTTGCAAGAACGGCGACTTCTACTGGGTGCAGGCCAACGTCTCGCCCGTGATGGAGGGCGGCAAACCCGCAGGCTACATGTCGGTGCGCCTCAAGCCCACGCGCGAGCAGGTTCGCCAGGCCGAGCAGCTCTACCGCGACATGGCCGAAGAAAAGGCCAGCGGGCGGCGCTCGTTTCGCCTGCATGCCGGCGGCATCCGTGGCGTGGGCTGGCGCGACTGGCCCAAGCGCCGATACCGGCTGACCTTGTCCCAGCGCACTGGTCTGGCCACAGGGGCGGCCCTGGCCGCGGCGGTGTGGGGTGGTTCGGCGCTGGCCGAGGGGCTCGCAGGCCTCGGCATGCCGGTGCTGCTCTGGCAAGGCCTTTGTGCGGCCTTGGCCTGGGCGGGGTTTCAGACCTGGTTTGTGCACAGCACGGCAAAACCGTTGGCCGAAGCCGCCGATGTGGCCGGCAACCTGGCCGCCTGCAACCTCGACGGCATGCTTGATTACGACCCGACCAACCCGATTGGCCAGATCAAGCGCCAGCTGTGGCTGGTGAACCTGAACATGCGCGCCATCGTGACCGATGTGCGGGCCGAGGTGGATGAAATGGTGGCCGAGGCGCGCGCCATCCGCGACGGCACGCTGGATCTGTCGGCCCGCAGCGAGCAGCAGGCCCAGGCCGTGGCCGAGACCGTGGCTTCGGTGACCCAGATGACCGCCTCGCTGAGCGAGACGTCGGCCACCGTGAGCGAGTTGTCCCAGCTCAGCGCCGATGCCCATCAGCACGCCGACGCCGGAAGCCAGGCCACCGGCGAGGTGTCGAGCTCGATGGAGCGCATCCGCGGCTCGTCCAAGCGCATCACCGACATCATCGAGCTGATGGAGCAACTGGCCTTCCAGACCAATCTGCTGGCCCTCAATGCCGCGGTCGAGGCGGCCCACGCCGGTGACCAGGGCCGCGGCTTTGCGGTGGTGGCGGCCGAGGTGCGCGCCCTGGCCCGCCGCAGCACGGACGCGGCCACCCAGATCCGCAGCCTGATCGATGCTTCGGTTTCGGATGTGGATACCGGAGGCCACCGGGTCGACGAGGCCGCCCGCACCATCCAGGATGTGGTGGGTTCGGTGCAGCGTGTGAGCAGCATGCTGCAGTCGATCGAGACGGCCGCGCGCGAGCAGCTGCACGGGGTGACGCAGATCGATCAGGCCATGCAGCTGATCGACGATGTGACGCACCGCAATGCCGAACTGGCCAGCGCTTCGGCGGTGTCCAGCGAAACCCTGGAGCGCCGCGCCGACACGCTGCAGCGCGCCGTGCGCATCTTCCGGGTCAACGCCTGAACCCGGGCTTCAGAGCTGGCACACGCGCAGCACCTCGGCCCCATAGGCCTCCAGCTTGCGCGCGCCGATGCCGCTGATGCCTTGCAGGTCTTCGGGCGTGGCCGGAAAGCGCTCGGCGATGGCCGCCAGCGTGGCATCGTGGAAGATCACGTAGGCCGGCAGGTTGTGCTCGCGGGCTACCTCGGTGCGCCAGGCCTTGAGGGCTTCGAAGCGGCGCAGCGCGCCGCCTTCCAGTGCGATCGCCGCCTTGGCCGGGCTGCCGCTGCCGGTGCTGCTGCGCGTGCGTCGGCTGCGTGGCGCTGCCGCCGTGCTTTCGCGCAGTTGGATCGGTACCTCGCCGCGCAGCACGGCGCGCGCGGCGTCGGTGAGCTGCAGGGTGTTGAAGGCCTGGGCATCCACGGCCAGCGCGCCGATGGCGATCAACTGGCGCAGCACGCCGCGCAGTTGCTGCTCCGAGAACTCGGCCCCGATGCCGAAGGTGCTGATCTGCTCGTGCCCGTACTGCGTCACCTTGTCGGTCTTCTTGCCGCGCAGGATGTCCATGATGTGGCCGGCACCAAAGCTGATGCCGCTGGCCTGCTGCACCCGGTAGATGGTGGACAGCAGCTTGCGCGCGGCATCCGTGCCATCCCACACGGCGGGCGGCGTCAGGCAGTTGTCGCAGTTGCCACAGGCCTCGCTGTGCTGGCCAAAGTAGCTCAGCAGGCGCACACGCCGACAGTCGATGGCCTCGGCCAGGCCCAGCAAGGCATCGAGCTTGCCCACCATCACCTGCTTGAACTCTTCGCTGGCCGGGCTCTCGTCGATCATGCGGCGCTGGTTCACCACGTCCTGCAGGCCATAGGCCATCCAGGCGTTGGCGGCGGCCCCATCGCGGCCGGCGCGACCGGTCTCCTGGTAGTAGCCCTCGATGTTCTTGGGCATGTCCACGTGGGCGACAAAACGCACATCAGGCTTGTCGATGCCCATGCCGAAGGCAATGGTGGCGCACATGATGATGCCGTCTTCACGCAGGAAGCGGTCCTGGTGGTGCTGGCGCACGCCGGCGTCCAGGCCCGCGTGGTAGGGCAGGGCGTTCAGCCCGTTCTCGCACAGGGTCTGGGCCAGTTCTTCGACCCGCTTGCGCGACTGGCAATACACCACGCCCGCATCATGCCCCTGCGGGGTGGTGTGCTCGTTTTCGATGAAGCGCAGCAGCTGCTGCGTCACGTCCTTCTTCTCGACGATGGTGTAGCGGATGTTGGGCCGGTCAAAGCTGCTGACGAACTGGCCTGCCTCCTGCAGTTGCAGGCGCTCCACGATGTCGGCGCGTGTGGTCGCATCGGCGGTGGCGGTCAGGGCCATGCGCGGCACGCCGGCATAGCGCTCGTGCAGCACGGTCAAGGCCCGGTACTCGGGGCGGAAGTCATGGCCCCACTGGCTCACGCAGTGCGCCTCGTCGATGGCAAACAGGCTCAGCATGCCGCGTTCGTGCAGCGAGTCGAGCTGGGACAGAAAGCGCGGCGTGGTCACCCGCTCGGGCGCCGCATACAGCAGCGTGATCTCGCCGCGCAACAGCCGGCGCTCCACCTCGCTGGCCTCGTCGTACGACAGCGTCGAATTGAGGAAGGCTGCGTCCACCCCCGACTCGTGCAAGGCCCCGACCTGGTCGTGCATCAGGGCAATCAGCGGCGACACCACCACGGTGATGCCCAGGCCTGCGCGCTGGCGCACGATGGCCGGCACCTGGTAGCACAGCGATTTGCCGCCGCCCGTGGGCATCAGCACCAGGGCGTCGCCCCCGGCCACCACGTGGTCGATGATGGCCTGCTGGGGGCCGCGAAACTGCTCGTAGCCGAACACCTCACGCAACACGGACTGGGCAGAGGACTCGGTAATGTGTGGCAAGGCGGACTCGGGTGGGGTGGGTGGCAAAGCGGCTATTCAACAGCGATTCAGCGTCGGCTGGCGCAGGCGCGCGTGCGCCGCAGGCTGACTGGGCGAGCCGGCACGACAGCGTGTCGCCCGGTGGCCGATCAGGGGCTGCCTGGTGCCGAGGCTCAGGATTATCTCAGGCCCGATGGCCCGTCCGTGTCGGCGGGCGCTTCAGCCTGCAGGGGAGAGTTGGCTTTCCAGCACCTGGATGCCCTGCGGGTAGGCCAGGCCCACCCGGTTGCGCCCCTGGTGCTTGGCGCGGTACAGCGCGCTGTCGGCCCGCTCCAGGAAGGCGTGGGCGCTGGCATCGCGGCGCGGGTCGAACTCGGCCACGCCAAAGCTCAGCGTGAGCAGCTTGCCTTCGGGCGAGGTGGCGTCGGGCAGGCCGCGTTCGTGCAGGGCCTGCTGGATGCGCTGCACCAGATCAAGCCCGCCATTGAGCACGGTGTTGGGCAGCACCAGGGTGAATTCCTCACCGCCATACCGCGCCACCATGTCGGTGGCGCGCTGGATCACCCCGCTCAGCACCTGCCCCACTTCGCGCAGGCAGTCGTCGCCGATCAGGTGACCGTAGAAGTCGTTGAAGGCCTTGAAGTGATCGATGTCGCACATCACCAGGGCCAGGGGCTCGCTCAGGCGCAGGCTGCGTGCCACTTCGCGGTCCAGGATCACATCGAGCGCGCGCCGGTTCAGCAGGCCGGTCAGGCCGTCGCGCCAGGCCAGTTGGCGCAACTGCTCGTTGTCGGCCTGCAGGCGGCGTGCGTTGTCCTGCAGCGCCTGTTCCTTGTCCTTGATCGCGGTGACGTCGGTCAGGCGCACCATGCAGCCGTCCAGCAGCGGGCCGATGTGCACCTTGAACCAGCGGCTGGTGCCGTCCTGGGGCAGCTCCAGCTCACGCTCGCGGGGGTTGCGGGTCTGCACCACGGCAAGGCAATCCGCGTCCAGGTCCAGTCGGGCCCAGTTCGGAAACACCTCATGGGCCAGGCGCCCCTGGGCCGGCTCGTCGGTCTGGCCCGCCAAGGTCGCAAACGGCAGGTTGGCCACCGTCACCAGCCAATGGGTGCTGTCAGGCTCGGCGCTGCGCACACGGCGCAGCGCCAGCAAGCCTTCGCTGGCGCAGTTCAACACCGTCTCCAGCAGCTTGGCGCGGGCCTCCATGGGCTGGTTGAAGACCAGGATCCAGGGCTGGCCGTCGTCGCCTCGCGCCGGCATCACCAGGCGCTCCCAGGTCAGCACCCAGGGGTTGCTGTGCGCAAAATGCACCACGTACAGCGGCAGGCAGCGCGCAGCCACCTCGTCGAAATGGCTGCGCTGGAAGTCGGCCAGCTCGGGCGCCTGCTGGCTCAGGCACAGGCCGGTCGGGTCGCTCAGGGAGTCGTGGCGGAATTCGTCACCGCAGAAATGACCCAGGTAGTCGCCGTCCGGCAGGGGGCGGTACACGGTCATGCGGGCCGCAAACGGTGACAAGGGCCCATCCAGGGCCAGGTCGGACAGGGCCGGCAGTTGCCCCGGGGCAGGGCTCAGCCCCCGCCACAGGCGATGCAAGGCAACCACGTCGGCGTTGTCAACCGCGCTTTCGATGGGGCTCCAGACTTGCTTGTGCCAGATGGCCATGCGATTCCTTGGGTCGAAGGCAGCTCCGGGCCCGACGGGCCGCAGGCTGGTCTGCAGGGACGTGGGCAGACCTGAGTTTGAAGCCTACAAACCTGCACCGAGTAACCGATCAGTCTAGCAAAATGTCCTCGTTTGTAACAGCGAAATAGATAGCCCATTTGGGGGTAGTTCTGCCCCACGGAAACGTGCAGTGGGCGAGTTTCTACAATGGCGGGATGAAACCCGTTGTCTACACGCGCGCCCAGGCGCTGCCCGAAATCCTGTCCCGTCGCATCGCCATCCTCGATGGCGCCATGGGCACCATGATCCAGCGCTTCAAGCTCAGCGAAGAGCAGTACCGCGGCGCCGGCTACACCGGCGCGGGCCACCAGGGGGACCGTTTCAGCGCTTTCCACAAGGACGTCAAGGGCAACAACGAGCTGCTCAGCCTGACCCGCCCTGACGTCATCAGCAGCATTCACGAGAGCTACCTGGCTGCTGGCGCCGACCTGATCGAGACCAACACCTTCGGTGCCACCACCATCGCCCAGGCCGACTACGACATGGCGCCGCTGGCGCGCGAGATGAACCTCGTGTCGGCCCGCCTGGCCCGCGCCGCCTGCGACAAGTACAGCACGCCCGACAAGCCACGCTTCGTAGCCGGTGCCCTGGGCCCCACGCCCAAGACCGCCAGCATCAGCCCCGACGTGAACGACCCGGGCGCCCGCAACGTCAATTTCGAAGAGCTGCGCGCCGCCTACTACGAGCAGACCGAGGCGCTGGTCGAAGGTGGCGCCGACGTGCTGCTGGTCGAGACCATCTTCGACACCTTGAACGCCAAGGCCGCCCTGTTCGCCATCGACGAGTATTTCGAGGCCAGCGGCCAGCGCCTGCCCATCCTCATCAGCGGCACCGTCACCGACGCCTCGGGCCGCATCCTGTCGGGCCAGACCGTGACCGCCTTCTGGCACAGCGTGCGCCATGCCCAGCCCCTGGCCATCGGCCTCAACTGCGCCCTGGGCGCCACGCTGATGCGCCCCTACATCCAGGAGCTCAACCGCGTTGCCCCCGACACCTTCATCAGCTGCTACCCCAACGCCGGCCTGCCCAACCCCATGAGCGACACCGGCTTTGACGAGACCCCCGAGGTCACCAGCCGCCTGATCCACGAATTTGCTGCCGAAGGCCTGGTCAACATCGTGGGCGGCTGCTGCGGCACCACGCCGGACCACATCGGCGCCATCGCCCAGGCGGTGCAGCCCCTGGCCACCCGCACATTGCCGGTGGCGGGCCGTTTTGCGGCTTACAGCGAAGCGGCCTGAGGCCGCACGCGTCAGGCGTCCGCCGGTCGCGCTCTGAGGGCCGCGTTCAGGGCGGCCACATCGGCCTGCGCCGTCTGCAGCAACCAGCGTCGAAACGCCGTCAGCGCCGGCTTGCGGCGTTGACCGGAGGGTGCACACAGAAAATACCCCCGCGCCAAGGTGATCGGCAGATCAAACGGCACCGCCACGGCCCCTGAGGCCAGTTCGGCGCTGACCAGGCAGCGCTGCACCAGGGCCACCCCCATGTCGGCAATCACCGCCTGGATCAGCATGGACACCTGGTCGAAGGCGGTGCTGAGCCGCGGCGCTCGCTCCGGGGCCCCAGCGGCCTGCAGCCATTGCGCCCAGTTGCCGGGGGCGGTCGTGTGGTACAGCAGGGGTTCATCGGCCAGTTCGCCCGGTGAGCGCCAGGCCCCCGCGGCCTGCCGTTGTGCCAGACGGGCCGGGTGGCAGATCGGCACCACCTCGCGCCCGATCAGGTAATCGCAATCCCAGTGCGGCCATTGCCCAGGGCCCAGGCCGGTCAGCACCGCGGCATCGGGCGTGGCGCCCGAAAAGTCCTCGTCCTTGCGGTAGGGCACAAAGTTGATGCGCACCTCGGGGTGCAGCTGCTGAAAGGCTTTCAGGCGCGGGATCAACCACACGCTGGCCAGGGTCGGCACCACCGACAGGTTCAGCGGCTGGTCGGCAGGGCTCTCACGCAAGCGGGCGCTGGCGGCCTCGATCGCGGCCAGCGGCTCGCGCACCGCGTCCAGCAACTGCTGCCCTGCGGCGGTCAGGGCGATGGTGTTGGCCCGGCGCAGCAGCAGCGGCTTGCCGTAGTGAAACTCCAGCCGCGCCACTGCCCGGCTGATCGCGCTTTGGGTCACGCACAGTTCGATCGCGGCCTTGGAGAAACTGCCCAGCCGCACGGCGGCGGCAAAGGCGTGGAGTTCTGACATCGAGGGCGAGTGCAGTCGCATGGTGGGCAAGGGGGCGGAGGAGGGGGCGGGTATGACGGTTGCGCATGACCGTTGACCGGATTGTCGTTGGTGCCGCCGGGCGTCTGTCCGGACACTGAACACCTCCCATCCAACGCCGAGTTGTGCACGAATGCCATGAAACCCTTCGTCTCCTCCCTCCTTGCAGCCAAGGTTGCACCGATCAACCGCCGCTTCATCGTGCTGGGCCTGGCCGCCACGGCCACGCTGGCCCCCGCCCTGGCCCATGCCGAGTACCCTGACAAGCCGATCCGCCTGATCGTGCCCTTTGCCCCCAGCGGCTCCACCGACCTGGCGGCGCGCCTGATCGCCGAGTTCGCGGGCCGGGCCCTGGGTCAATCCATCATCGTGGACAACCGCGCCGGTGCCGGTGGATCGCTGGGCATGGAGCAGGTGGCCAAGGCCCGCCCCGACGGCTACACCCTGGGCATGGCGACCATGAGCACCCATGGCTCCAACGTGGCGGCCTACGGCAGCCGCCTGAAATACGACCCGCTGAAAGACTTCGCCCCGATCAGCAACGTGGCCACGGTGCCCAGTGTGCTGGCCGTGAACGTTCGCACCCCCTACAAGAGCCTGGCTGATTTCATCGCCGCGGCCCGAAAAGAGCCTGGCAAGATCACCTTCGCCTCGCCCGGCACCGGCTCGCTGGGGCACGCCAATGTCGAGTACTTCTCCAGCCTGGCCAGGATCGAGTTGCTGCACGTGCCCTACAAGGGCTCGGGCATGGCCCTGAACGACGCGGTGGCCGGCCAGGTCGAGGCCATCACCGACAACCTGCCTTCCGCCCTGCCGCACATCCAGTCGGGGCGCTTGCGGGCGCTGGCCTTGCTGTCCGACAAGCGCTCGCCGGCCTTGCCCGATGTGCCCACCTATGCCGAGCTGGGTTTTCCGCAGATGGGCAACGGCGGCTGGTTCGGCGTGGTCGCGCCTGCCGGCACACCAGCCTCGGTCGTGCAAAAGCTCAACCAGGCCATCCACCAGGCCATGAAGCAGCCCGACTTCGTCAAGAAGATGAACGAGGCCGGCGCCACCCTGATCCCCACCACCCCGGCGCAGTTCCAGACCCAGATCCAGCAGGCCGTGGCCCGCTACCTCGAAGTGGCCAAGGTGGCCAAAATGGAGGCCGAATGAGCCCGCAGACCCCCGCCCTGTTCACCCTGCACCAGCCCAGCGCCCCCCAGTTGCCGCTGGTGTGCGATTCGCCCCACAGCGGCACCACCTACCCGGCTGATTTCCAGACGGTGCTGCCCCTGTCCGAACTGCGTGCCGCGGAGGACACCCACGTCGAAGCGCTCTGGGGCGCGGCACCCGCCCTGGGGGCCACCTTGCTCGAAGCCCACTTCCCGCGCAGCTACCTGGACCTGAACCGCAGCCTGGACGACATCGACCCGGCCCTGCTCGACGGCCCCTGGCCCGCGCCTCTGTCGCCGGGCGAGAAGACCCGCCTGGGCTCGGGCCTGATCTGGCGCAGCGTGAAGGGCCTGCCCCTGTACGACCGCCCGCTGTCGGTGGCCGAGGTGCAAGCCCGCATCGAGCGCTGCTACCGGCCGTATCACGCGGCCCTGTCTGACGCGGTGGCCCAGACCCAGGCCCGCTTTGGCGCCGTCTGGCACCTGAATCTGCACTCCATGCCCAACAACGCCTACGAGCGGCTGCAGATCAAGAGCCCCCACCCCCTGGCCGACTTCGTGCTGGGCGACCGCGACGGCAGCACCTGCGAGCCCGCCTTCGTCGCGTTGGTCGAAGCGCATCTGCGGGCCAAGGGCTACACCGTGGCCCGCAACGACCCCTACAAGGGCGTGGCCCTGATCGCCCGCATCGGCCAGCCCGCCCTGAACCGCCACAGCCTGCAGATCGAGATCCGCCGCCCGATCTACATGGACGAGCAGACCCGCGAGCGCAGCGCCGACTTCGGCACCGTGCAGCGCGACATCACCGAGTTGCTGCAGGCCATGGCCGCTTACCTGAGGGCGCATCCGTCGCGCACAGTGAGCTGATCGGACCCAGGTGCTGGCGGCCGCCATGGCATTGGCTCCTTGAGATGCGCCGTTCGGCGTCTCGTGATCCGGGCATCCAAGGCCCCCTCCGGCTGCTCGGCAGACTGCGTGAGCTTGTCCCCCGCGGCTGAGATTGATTCGGGTCAAGGGCTTGACGGGGGCTTTCTATTTCTCTCTTTCGCGTTGTGAGGGCTTCATGTTCGATTCATTTTTGCAAGGCCAGCAGGTGCTGGTCTTGGGCGGCACTTCCGGCCTGGGCCTGGCCACGGCGGCAGGGGCCTTGCGGGCTGGAGCGCAGGTGCATGTGGGCGGGCGTGATCCGCAGCGGCTGACCGACGCGCTGGCCCCGCTGGGGCCGAAGGCCAGCGGGGCTTGCGTGGATCTGACCGACGAGGGCTCCGTGCAGGCTTTCTTCGCCTCATTTCCCCGGGTCGATCACCTGGTGGTCTGCGCCGCCAACAACCTGCCTGTGCGGCTGATCGATGGCGATCTGGCGGCCCTGCGCACCAGCCTCGACTCGCGCTTCTGGGGGGCGGTGCATGCCCTGCGTGCCGTGGCCCCTCGCCTGGCGCCTGAGGGATCGGTCGTGCTCACTTCGGGCATGGTCAGCCAGCGCCCGCGGCCGGGCATGGCCATGGTGGCGGCGGCGGCCAGTGCGGTGGAGTCGCTGGCGCGCTCCCTGGTGGCTGAGCTGGCGCCGCGGCGCATCAATGTGATCAACCCGGGCCCCATGCACACGCCCTTGCTGGAGCGCGCGCTGGGGGGGCAGGCCCAGGCCCTGCAGGGCCTGGCCGAGATGCAGCCGCTCAAGCGCCTGGGCCAGGCCGAAGACTTTGCCCAGACGGCGCTGTTTGCCATGGGCAACCGCCAGCTCAATGGGGCGGTGCTGCACCTCGATGGCGGGGCCCGCTGGGCCTGAACAGAATCGCTTCAGCCCGGCAGCAGCCGGGCGGCCACCGCCGCGGCCGCGGTGCGGGTCTCCACGCCCAGCTTCTCGAAGATGTGCTCCAGGTGTTTGTTCACCGTGCGCGGGCTCATGCCCAGGATGTCGGCGATGTCGCGGTTGGTCTTGCCCTTGGCCAGCCACGACAGCACCTCGGTCTCGCGCGGGGTCAGGGCCACGTCGGGGCGCTCGCGTGCGGGCGGCGTGTCGGCCGGGCCCAGGGTGAGCAGCAGCATGGATTCGGCCAGGCCACTTTCGCCCAGGTGGCGTGCCGTCAGCGCCTGGGCGCCGTGCAAGGGCAGGCTGGCGGGGGTGCCCTGGGCCGCGCTGAGCAGCCATTGGCGGGCCGCATCGCCGGCCAGGCCCTCGGGCGCGAAGGCCTGCTCCAGCCATTGCGTGGCCTGGGGCGAGCGCCAGGCGGCGCGGCCCTGGGCGTCGAGCATCAGCACCCCCATGCCGGCCACGTCCACCGCCTCGCGGGCCAGGCGCGCGGCCTGGGCGTTGCGCACATGGGTGGCCAGGCGCGCCAGCACCTCGGGGATGCGCAGCGGCTTGACCACGTAGTCCACCCCGCCGCTGGAGAAGCCCTGCAGGATCTGCTCGGTGTCCGACAGCCCGGTCATGAAGATCACCGGCACGTGCGACCAGGGCGGGGTGGCCTTGAGCTGGCGACACAGGGCAAAGCCGTCCTGCCCCGGCATCACCGCGTCCAGCAGCACGCCGTCGGGCACGGTGAGTTCAAAGCGTTGCAGCGCCTCTTCGGCGTCGCGTGCCACCAGCACGGTGTAGCCCTCGCCGGCCAGGGCCTCGCACAGCATGCGCAAGGTGTCCAGGGCATCGTCCACCACCAGGATCACGCGGGGGGCGGCGGGGCTGGCGGAAAGGGCGGGTGTCGCCGGCGGCTGGCCGATCAGCTGGCCAACCGGCGGGCTGTCAGCGGCGGGGTTCGGGGTCTTGATCATCTTCGGGCTCGGGGTCGCGCAGTTCCTGGGTGATGGCGGCAAAGTCAAAACGTTCGGCCCGCGCCTGCAGGCGGTTCAGGCAGGGTAGGTGCGTGGCCGGCAACTGCTCGCGCGCCTGCTGCAGGGCCTGCTTGAGGGCACTGGCCTGGCCTTGCCGGGCCAGGCGGGCCAACTGCTCGCGCCAAGGCTCGGGCAGCGGTATCGGCAGGGCCGCCTCTGGCGGCGGGGCGGGGCGCTTCAAGGGGGTGTTGTCGCGGATCCACTCCAGTTGCAGCGCGTGCTCCAGCGCCTCCAGCAACTCCGACTCGATCACCGGCTTGCCGACAAAGCCCTGGCATTGCAGGGCCTGCAGGCGCTCGGGCTGGTGGTCGAACAGGTTGGCCGAGACGAACACGATGGGCAGCTCGGCCGCGCTCCAGCGCTCGCGCAGCCGGGTGGCGGTCTGCCAGCCGTCCAGGTCGTCCATGCTGATGTCCAGCAGCACCAGGTCGGGGGCTTGGGTCTGCACGATGTCCAGGCACTCGCGGCCGCTGGCCGCCTCGCGCAGCTCGAAGCCCAGGGGCATCAGCAAGGCGGCCAGCAACTGGCGTTGCAGGGGCTGGTCGTCCACCACCAGCAGGGTGCGGCGCGGGGCCAGGTAGCCGATCACCGGGTGCAGCGATTCGCCGCGCAGGCGCCGCCAGCTCGGGTCGGGCGGCACGCCCGGCAGGTACAGGCGCACGCTGAAGGTGCTGCCCTGGCCCGGTGTGCTGGCCAGCACCAGCTCGCCGCCCATGAGCTGGGTCAGCAGGTGGGTGATGGTCAGGCCCAGGCCGGTGCCGGCCTCGCTCACGCGGCGGCCGGCACTGCCGCGCTCGAAGGGGTGGAAGATGCGTTCCTGGTCCTGCGGCTCGATGCCGATGCCGGTGTCGCAGACCTCGAAGCGCGTCACATGCTGGCGAAAATCCATGCGCAGGCGCACCTCGCCGCGCTCGGTGAAGCGCACCGCGTTGGACAGCAGGTTGATCAGGATCTGGCGCAGCCGCTTGGCGTCCACCCGCACCCAGCCCGGCATCATGCCCACCGTCTCGACCACGAAGCGCAGGCCACGGGCTTCCGCCTGCGGCCGCATCATGCCTTCGAGCTGGGCCACCAGTTCGGCCAGTGGCAAGGGGGCCGGGTCCAGGCGCAGGCGACCGGCCTCGATGCGCGCCAGCTCCAGCGAGCCATCGATCAGCGCATGCATGTGTTCGCCGCTGTGCTGCATGGTCTGCAGGGTCTCGCGCGTGGCGCTGTCCAGCCGCGCGCTCTTGAGCAGGATCTGGGTGTAGCCCAGGATGCTGTTGAGCGGCGAGCGCAGCTCGTGGGTCATGCCCGCCACATAGCGCGTCTTGGCCAGGCTGGCGGATTCGGCCAGGTCCTTGGCCGACTGCAGCGCGGCATCGGTGCGCTGGTGGGCGTCGATCTCCTGCAGCAGCAACTGGGTCTGGCGTTCGGATTCGTCCTGCGCCATGCGGCGGCTGTCGGTGCTCAGCACCACCCACCAGGCGCACACCGCGGCCAGCAGGGCCAACAGGGCAAACACCTTGAGAAAGGGCACGCGCAGGGCTTCCGAGGGCATGTTCAGGCTCTCCTGCACATACACCACGCCCAGCACAAAGGTGATCAGCGCGCACAGCGACAGCGTCACCATCAGGTACTGACCCAGGCGGAAGTTGACCTTCAGCGCCCAGCGCGCCGGCAGCAGCCGCGCGGCCAGGGCGCGCAACTGGTCCGAGGCGCGCGAGCCCGTCTTGCAGCGGTCGTGGCAGCGCGATTCCAGCGAGCAGCACAGCGAGCAGATCGGCGCCGCATAGGCCGGGCAGCGCGCCATGTCCTCGGCCTCGAAGGCGTTCTCGCAGACAGCGCAGCGCACGATCTCGCCGCGCTGCCATTGCGTGTCGGGCTGGCGCGCCAGGTAGTAGCGGCCCCCGGTGGCCCAGGCCAGCAGGGGCGACAGCAGCATCGACAAGGCCAGTGCGATCAGCGGCGAAAACGCCGCGGCCATCTCGCCCAGCCAGCCCGCGTAGGCGCAGCCGGCCACCGCGGCGCCCAGCACCATGGCACCCAGGCCCACCGGGTTGAAGTCGTACAGGTGGGCGCGGCGGAACTCGATGCCCGGCGGGCTCAGGCCCAGCGGCTTGTTGATGACCAGATCGGCCACCAGCGCGCCCACCCAGGCAATGGCCACGTTGCTGTACAGGGCCAGCACCTTCTCCAGCGCGCCGAACACGCCCAGCGTCATCAGCAGCGTGGCAATGCCCACGTTGAACACCAGCCACACCACGCGCCCCGGGTGGCTGCGCGTGACCCGGGCGAAGAAGTTCGACCACGCCAGCGAGCCCGCATAGGCATTCGTGAGGTTGATCTTGATCTGCGACACCACCACGAACACCACCGTGATCACCACCGCCAGCGTGGGCATGCCCAGGGCCTGGGTGAAGCCGGCCAGGAACATCTGGGTCGGCTCTGCCGCGCGTTGTGCCCCCACCTCGAACTGCAGCGCGGCAAAGGCCAGAAAGGCGCCGCCCGCCATCTTCAGCATGCCCATCAGGATCCAGCCCGGGCCGGCCAGCAGCACCGCGCCCCACCACTTGGCGTTGTTGGCCGGCGTGCGCGCCGGCAGAAAGCGCAAAAAGTCGACCTGCTCGCCGATCTGCACCACCAACGAGAAGATCACCGCGGTGGCGGCGCCGAACATCAGCGGGTCGAAACCACTGCTGCCACTCTTGAGCCCCGACAGGCCGGTGAACTCGCGGTACAGCTCGGGCTGCGACAGGGCGATCCACACAAAGGGCAGCACCAGCAGGAACAGCCACAGGGGCTGCGTCCAGGCCTGCAGCTTGGAGATCAGGGTGATGCCGCGCATGGCCAGGGGCAGCACCACCACCGACGACAGCACGTAGCACCAGTTCAGCGGCCAGTCCACCACCATCTGCAGGGCCAGCGCCATGATGGCCGCCTCCAGCGCGAAGAAGATGAAGGTGAACACCGCGTAGATCAGCGAGGTGAGGGTCGAGCCCAGGTAGCCAAAGCCCGCGCCGCGGGTCAGCAAGTCCATGTCCAGCCCGTAGCGCGCCGCGTAGTACGCGATGGGCAGGCCGGTCAGAAAGATCACCAGCCCCACCACCAGGATGGCCCACATCGCGTTGCTGAAGCCGTAGTTCAGCGCGATGGCCCCGCCAATGGCCTCCAGCGCCAGAAACGACAGCGAGCCAAAGGCCGTGTTGGCCACGCGGAACTCGCTCCAGCGCCTGAAGCTCTTGGGCGTGTAGCGCAGCGCGTAGTCCTCCATGGTCTCGTCGGCCACCCAGGAGTTGTAGTCGCGCCGGAAACGAAAGATCGTCTGCGGGGCGGCCTGGGCGGTGCTGCGGTGTGGGCTGGCGCTGGACATGACGCCGAGCCATGCAAGAAGTGTTCTCGCCCCGTGCTGGTGCGTGGTGTGGGCCAAGCCTGTGGGCAGCTCATTTCGTTGGGGTGATCAGCCAGGCCTTCGGTCTGGTCGCCACCGACGCGCTGGTCAAAGCCGGGAATATAGGGGCTCCCCTGTGTCGGCGCGCGGGCTCGCCCGGTGCTTGACCCCACATCAAATTGCATCTACATTTTTCGATGATCCTCTGGCACGAAAACAAACGTCAGACCCATCTGCGCAAGCATGGGATCGACTTGGCCGCATTGACCACGCGCACCTGATTTCCTGCCGCTATGCCGATCGCCAAGAAGCCAAAGCCTATTTCGCCCGCGTCCAACGCTGAGACCGGGCCGGTGCCTGTCGACTGGTCGCAGGCCGTCCTCACCACCGGAGGCGGTGTCCAGCAGACGCTGGAGCAGCTGCGCCGCACCCGCGGAAAGAACCGCCTGCCCACCAAGCAGCAAGTGGCCATCCGCCTGGACCCCGATGTCCTGGCCGCTTTCAGGGAAGGCGGCAGCGGTTGGCAGACACGCATCAATGCGGCGCTGCGCGAGTGGCTGCAACAGAGCTCGGCGGCCGGCCTGCAGTCCACGCGCAAGAAGCCGGGGTGACAAGCCTGGCACGGGGCCGGCTTTTGCTCATTGAAACCACCCTGCGCATGCCTCTACGTTAATTGACGTATGGGCTGCTCCCAGGGTTCTCCCTAATCTTTGCACCAGCGCGGCGATTCCCGCCGTCCGGTTTCAAAACCCTGTTGCAAGGAGCGTTTCATGAAGCACGTTTTCGACGTTCAAGACCCCCGGTCCACCAAGGCTGAGATCAGCCGCCGCCGCCTGCTGCAGGCCCTGGCCACGGCCTCTGCGGCCGGCCTGCCCGCCTGGTCCTTTGCCCAGCCCACCGACAAGGTCAACACCACCAAGCTGGCCGTGACCGACACCGAAGTCACCGTGGGCCAGCTGCACTCGGCCACCGGCACCATGGCCATCTCCGAGACCGGCTCCATCCAGGCCGAGCAACTGGCCATCGACCAGATCAACGCCATGGGCGGCATCCTGGGCCGCAAGATCAAGGTGATCAAGGAAGACGGCGCCTCCGACTGGCCCACCTTCGCTGAAAAATCGAAGAAGCTGCTCATCAACGACCGCTGCGCCGCCGTCTTCGGCTGCTGGACTTCGGCCTCGCGCAAGGCCGTGCTGCCGGTGTTCGAGAAGGAAAACGGCCTGCTGTACTACCCCACCTTCTACGAAGGCCTGGAGCAGTCCAAGAACGTGATCTACACCGGCCAGGAAGCCACGCAGCAGATCCTGTACAGCCTGGACTGGGCCCAGAAGGAGAAGAAGGCCAAGACCTTCTTCCTGATCGGTTCGGACTACATCTGGCCGCGCACCTCGATGAAGATTGCACGCAAGCACATCGAGAACTTCCAGAAGGGCAAGGTCGTGGGCGAAGAGTACTACCCGCTGGGCAGCACGAACTTCGGCTCGCTGATGAACAAGATCAAGGTGCAAAAGCCCGACTGCATCTTTGTCGCCGTGGTGGGGGGCTCGAACGTGGCCTTCTACAAGGCGCTCAAGGCCGCCGGCATCACCGGTGACAAGCAACTGCTGGTGACCCTGGCCGTGACCGAGGACGAAATGACCGGCGTGGGTGGCGAGAACTTCGCGGGCTTCTACTCGTCGATGAAGTACTTCCAGTCGCTGGACAACGAGAACAACAAGAAGTTCGTGGCCGCCTTCAAGGCCAAGTACGGCGCCAGCGCGGTGATCGGCGACGTGACCCAGGCCGGCTACCTGGGCCCCTGGCTGTGGAAGGCCGCCGTCGAGAAGGCCGGCAGCTTCGATGTGGACAAGGTGGTGGCGGCGTCGGAGATGGGCATCGAGCTCAAGACCGCTCCCGAGGGCTACGTGAAGCTCGACAAGAACCACCACCTGTGGAGCAAGTCACGCATCGCCATGGGCCTGCCGGACGCGACCTTCAAGGTGGTGTCGGAGTCGCCGGATCTGATCAAGCCGGATCCGTTTCCCAAAGGGTATCAATGACCCCCCTGTTGCCGGCTCACTGCGTGTAGCCGGCCTCCCCCCCAGGGGGCGATGCGTGCCGACCGGCAAAGCCGGTCCGCCGCATCCCCGAACGGGCTTCGCTTCGCTTGCCGAGGCCCGGCTTTTGGCGACACAAGCACTGCGCCCTGAGCGTGCTTTCGATTTTGCAGACCCACCCCTTCGGGAGTTCGTGCCATGACCTTTTCTGAAATGCTCAACATCGGCCTCATGCAGGGCTTTGCCGGCTTGAGCCTGTTTGCGGTGCTGCTGCTGATGGGGCTGGGCCTGGCGATCATCTTCGGGCAGATGGGCGTGATCAACATGGCGCATGGCGAGTTCATGACCATTGGCGCCTACACCATCTACCTGGGCTCGACGCTGGCGTCCACGCATGCGCCGCAGATGGTGCCCTATTACTTTCCGCTGGCCATTGCGGCGGCCTTCGGGTTTTCGTTTGCGGCGGGCTGGCTGGTGGAGTGGGGGCTGATCCGCCACCTCTACAAGCGCCCGCTGGACACCTTGCTGGCCACCTGGGGCGTGAGCCTGGCGATCCAGCAGATGTTCCGCACCTTCATCGGGCCCAAAGAGGTGAGCCCCACGCTGCCCGACTGGCTGCTGGGCTCGTGGGCGCCGGCCGAGGGGCTGGACATTCCCATCAACGGCCTGTTCGTGCTGGGCCTGACCACGGTGGTCACGCTGGGGGTGTTGCTCGCCTTGCACCGCAGCCGCTGGGGCCTGCGGGTGCGGGCCACGGTGAGCAACCGCGTGATGGCCAACGCCATCGGCATCGACACCCAGAAGACCGACCGCCTGACCTTTGCCATCGGCTGCGGCATTGCCGGTGTGGCCGGTGCCGCCTTCACCACCATCGGCTCCACCGGGCCCACCTCGGGCTCGCTCTACATCGTCGACGCCTTCCTGGTCGTCACCTTCGGCGGTGCGGCCAGCCTGCTGGGCACCGTGGTGTCGGCCTTCGGCATCGCCCAGACGCAGTCGATCACCGAGTTCTTCCTGGCCGGCTCGATGGCCAAGGTGATCACCTTGTCGCTGATCGTGCTGATCCTGATGGTGCGCCCGCAAGGCCTGTTCGCCTCCAAGGTGCGGCGCTGAGTGGCTGCGCTGAGTCACTGCGCTGAATTGCCACGTGTTTCCCTGTTCCTGAGTTCACCGGAGTCCTCCCCATGAATGCCCTCAAAGCCTGGATCCAGCGCTACCAGCTTGCCAGCCTGGTGCTGCTGGCCGTCTTGCTCGCCGTGGTGCTGCCCCTGACGCTCGACATCTTCCGCCTCAATCTGGTGGGCAAGTACCTTACCTATGCCTTCGTGGCCATCGGCCTGGTCATGGTCTGGGGCTACGGCGGCGTGCTCAGCCTGGGGCAGGGCGTGTTCTTCGGCCTGGGCGGCTACGCCATGGCCATGTTCCTCAAGCTCGAGGCGTCTGACCCCATCAGCACCAAGATCCAGTCCACACCGGGCATCCCCGACTTCATGGACTGGAACCAGATCACCGAGCTGCCGGCCTTCTGGCTGCCGTTCAAGAGCCTGCCCCTGTCGTTGGCTGCGGTGATTGTGGTGCCCACGCTGCTGGCCTGGCTGGTGAGCTTTGCCATGTTCAAGCGCCGCGTGGGCGGGGTGTACTTCGCCATCATCACGCAGGCGGTGGCCCTGATCCTCACCGTGCTCATCATCGGCCAGCAGGGCTACACCGGCGGCGTCAACGGCATGACCGACCTGAAGACCGTGCTCGGCTGGGACACCCGCACCGACAGCGCCAAGTACATCCTGTACTACCTGTGCGTGGCCTTGCTGATCGGCGCCATCGTGCTGTGCCGCTTCATCCAGACCAGCAAGCTCGGCACCCTGCTGCTGGCCATGCGCGACAAGGAAGACCGCGTGCGCTTCTCGGGCTATGACGTGGCCAATTTCAAGATCTTCACCTTCTGCCTGGCCGCGGCGCTGTCGGGCATCGGCGGGGCGCTGTTCTCGCTGCAGGTGGGCTTCATGTCGCCCAGCTTCGTGGGCATCGTGCCCTCGATCGAGATGGTGATCTACGCCGCCGTGGGTGGGCGCATGAGCCTGGTGGGTGCGGTGTACGGCACCTTGCTGGTGAACGCGGGCAAGACCTACTTCAGCGAGAGCTTTCCCGACCTCTGGCTGTTCCTCATGGCCGGCCTGTTCATTGGCGTGACGATGGCCTTCCCCATGGGCCTGGCCGGGGTCTGGGAGGAGCACATCGTGCCCTGGTGGAAGAGCCGCCGCCAGGCCCTGAAGGAGGCCGCCGTGCCGGCCCCCGCCGCCAGTGCTGCCGTGCCGGCCCCCGCCGCCAGTGCTGCCGTGGCCGCGCCCGCCGCCTCAGCCGCCGCCGACCCCCTCCCGGCCACGCTGCCTGACGGCGTGAGCAGCCAAAGCGTCTGACCCCGACGGAGCCCCTCATGAGCAACACTGACTTCGCCCTGGCCGTGGAAGACCTGACCGTCTCGTTCGACGGCTTCAAGGCCATCGATGCCCTGACCCTGTACGTCGACAAGAACGAGCTGCGCGTGATCATCGGCCCCAATGGCGCCGGCAAGACCACGCTGCTGGACCTGATCTGCGGCAAGACCCGCGCCACCGCGGGCAGCATCAAGTTCAAGAACGAAGAGCTGACCCAGATGGCCGAACACAAGCGCGTGCGCCTGGGCATCGGTCGCAAGTTCCAGACCCCCTCGATCTACGAGAACCTCTCGGTGTTCCAGAACCTCGAGGTGTCCTTCCCCTCGGGCCGCTCGGTGTTCGGCGCCCTGGCCTTCAAGTGCACCGATGCCGTGCGTGAACGTGTGCAGGCCGTGGCCGACGACATCGGCCTGGGCGACAAGCTCGACACCGAGGCCGGCCTGCTGTCGCACGGTCAGAAGCAGTGGCTGGAGATCGGCATGCTGCTGATGCAGGAGCCCGAGCTGCTGATGCTCGACGAGCCGATTGCCGGCATGAGTGCGCGCGAGCGCGAGCTCACGGCCGAACTGCTGCAGCGCATCTGCCAGAACCGCGCCGTGATCGTGATCGAACACGACATGGAGTTCGTCAAGCGCATCGCCCACAAGGTCACCGTCATGCACCAGGGAAAGATCCTGGCCGAAGGCTCCATGGACAAGGTGCAGGCCGACCCCAAGGTGATCGACGTCTACCTCGGTCACTGAAACACGAACCCCACAGGAGCTCAGCATGCTGGAAGTCAAGGATCTGTTTGTCGCCTATGGCCAGAGCGAGGCCCTGCACGGCATCTCGTTCGAGGGCCGGGCCAATGAAACCGTGGCCATCATGGGCCGCAACGGCATGGGCAAGACCACGCTGTTCAAAAGCCTGATGGGCGTCATGCCGCTCAAGAGCGGCAGCATCCGCGTGGCCGGGCAGGACGTGTCGCGCGACGAGAGCTTTCGCCGCGTCGCCAAGGGCATTGCCTACGTGCCGCAAGGCCGCATGATCTTTCCGACCCTGACGGTCGAGGAGAACATCCAGACCGGCCTGGAGAACTCGAAGACGCGCCAGATCCCCGACGAGATCTACGCCCTGTTCCCGGTGCTGTGGGACATGCGCCGGCGCAAGGGCGGCAACCTGTCGGGCGGCCAGCAGCAACAGCTGGCCATTGCCCGCGCGCTGGTCACCGACCCCAAGGTGCTGCTGCTGGACGAGCCCACCGAAGGCATCCAGCCTTCGATCATCAAGGACATCGCCAAGGCCCTGAACGAGATCCGCAAGCTGCGCGAGATCACCATCATCGTGAGCGAACAGGTGCTGTCCTTCGCCATGGACGTGGCCGACCGCCTGTTCGTGATCGAGGGCGGCCGCCTGGTGCACGAGACCGCCCGCGCCGACACCGACCAGCAGCACATCAAGGCCTACCTGTCGGTATGAACCGGCCCGCGCCGCACGTTTTTTCACCTCTCCACTTTCATTACCAAGGAGCACACCATGGCTGAGACCCTGATCAAGGTTGACCTGAAGCAGTCCCCCTACGACAACCCGCTGGTGCACAACCGCTGGCATCCCGACATCCCGATGGCGGTGTGGGTCGAGCCCGGGGCTGAATTCAAGCTCGAGACCTACGACTGGACCGGTGGCGCCATCAAGAACGACGACAGTGCCGAAGACGTGCGCGATGTGGACCTGTCCACCGTCCACTTCCTGTCGGGCCCGGTGGGTGTCAAGGGCGCCGAGCCCGGCGACTTGCTGGTGGTCGACCTGCTCGACATCGGCGCGCGTGACGACAGCCTGTGGGGCTTCAACGGCTTCTTCTCCAAGCAAAACGGCGGCGGCTTTCTGGACGAGCACTTTCCGCTGGCGCAAAAGTCGATCTGGGACTTCCATGGCCTCTACACCAAGAGCCGCCACATCCCCGGCGTCAACTTTGCCGGCCTGATCCACCCCGGCTTGATCGGCTGCCTGCCCGACCGCGCCATGCTCGACGCCTGGAACACCCGCGAAGCCGATCTGATCGCCACCAACCCCACCCGCGTGCCCGGCCTGGCCAACCCGCCGTTTGCCAGCACCGCTCACATGGGCAAGCTGCAGGGCGAAGCCGCCGCCAAGGCCGCGGCCGAGGGCGCCCGCACCGTGCCCCCGCGTGAGCACGGCGGCAATTGCGACATCAAGGATCTGTCGCGTGGCTCGCAGGTGTTCTTCCCGGTCTATGTCGAAGGCGCGGGCCTGTCGGTGGGCGACCTGCACTTCAGCCAGGGCGACGGCGAGATCACCTTCTGCGGCGCCATCGAGATGGCCGGCTGGGTGCACATGAAGGTCAGCCTGATCAAGGGCGGCATGGCCAAGTACGGCATCAAGAACCCGATCTTCAAGCCCAGCCCGATCACGCCCAACTACAAGGACTACCTGATCTTTGAAGGCATCTCGGTCGACGAGTCGGGCAAGCAGCATTACCTGGACGTCACCATCGCCTACCGCCAGGCCTGCCTGAACGCCATCGAGTACCTGAAGAAGTTCGGCTACAGCGGCGCCCAGGCCTACTCGCTGCTGGGCACGGCGCCGGTGCAGGGCCACATCAGCGGTGTGGTCGATGTGCCCAACGCCTGCGCCACGCTGTGGCTGCCCACCGAGATCTTCGACTTCGACATCAACCCCACCGCCGCGGGGCCGCAGAAGATCATCACCGGCGGGGTCGATCTGCCGATCGCGCAAGACAAGTAACGCCCCCCACCCAGGAGACCGCCCCATGCCCACCTACGACTACGACTGCGCGGCCTGCGGCGGCTTTGATGCCCTGCGCAGCCTGGCGCAGCGCAACGAGCCCGCCGCCTGCCCCGCGTGCGGTGCGGCCTCGCCGCGTGTGTTCGCCCACGCGCCGCACCTGGCCTGTGTCAGCCCCGAGCAGCGCCGCGCCCATGACACCAACGAGCGGGCGCGGCATGAGCCGCGCAGCAGCTCACGCGACGGCTCAGAGGGCACTTATGGGCGCATGCGCCACCCGGCCGGCTGCGGCTGCTGCAGCAGCAACAGCGGCAGCAGCAATAAACGCAGCGCCACCTACACCGCACCCAGCGGGGCCAAGGCCTTTCCGACCAAGCGCCCCTGGATGATCAGTCACTGAAGGGCCACCCGGCCCGCAAGGAGCAGCCACCATGATTCACGGCGACATATCCAGCAGCAAAGACACCGTCGGTGTGGCGGTGGTCAACTACAAGATGCCGCGTCTGCACACCAAGGCCGAGGTGCTGGACAACGCACGCAAGATCGCCGACATGCTGGTCGGCATGAAGGCCGGCCTGCCGGGCATGGACCTGGTGATCTTTCCCGAGTACAGCACCCACGGCATCATGTACGACGCCCAGGAGATGTACGACACGGCGGCCACCGTGCCCGGCGCCGAGACCGAGATCTTTGCCGAGGCCTGCCGCAAGGCCAAGGTCTGGGGCGTGTTCTCGCTCACCGGCGAGCAGCATGAAGAGCACCCCTACAAGGCCCCTTACAACACCCTGATCCTCATGAACGACCAGGGCGAGATCGTGCAGAAGTACCGCAAGATCATGCCCTGGGTCCCGGTCGAGGGCTGGTACCCCGGCAACTGCACCTATGTGAGCGAAGGCCCCAAGGGCCTGAAGATCAGCCTCATCATCTGCGACGACGGCAACTACCCCGAGATCTGGCGCGACTGCGCCATGAAGGGCGCCGAGCTGATCGTGCGTTGCCAGGGCTACATGTACCCGGCCAAGGAGCAGCAGATCCTGATCAGCAAGGCCATGGCCTTTGCCAACAACACCTATGTGGCGGTGGCCAATGCCGCGGGCTGGGACGGCGTGTACAGCTACTTCGGCCACAGCGCGCTGATCGGCTTCGACGGTCGCACCCTGGGCGAATGCGGCGAAGAGGAATATGGCGTGCAGTACGCGGCCCTGTCGACCAGCCTGATCCGCGACTTCCGCAAGAACGGCCAGTCGGAGAACCACCTGTTCAAGCTGCTGCACCGTGGCTACACCGGCACCATCAACTCGCGCGACGGTGACAAGGGCGTGGCCACCTGCCCCTACGACTTCTACAGCCGCTGGGTGAACGACCCCGAGGGCACGCAAAAGGCGGTCGAGGCCTTCACGCGGCCCATGGTGGGCACCGAGGAATGCCCGATCGAGGGCATTCCCAACCCGGGCGATGCGGGCCACCGCTGAGGCGTCCGCCCCCGGTGCGACGGGGGCGGACGCCCTGGCTGCCTGGCGCCTGCGCCACGAGCCCTTCTACCAGCCGGTAGGTGACGAGGTGAACGCCTTCGAGGCGGCGGCCGCCTGCCGCCTGCCGGTGCTGCTCAAGGGCCCCACAGGCTGTGGCAAGACGCGCTTTGTCGAGCACATGGCCTGGCGCCTGCAGCGCCCCCTGGTCACCGTGGCCTGCCATGAGGACCTGAGCGCGGGCGACCTGGCCGGGCGCTGGCTGCTCGATGCCCAGGGCACCCATTGGCAGGACGGCCCGCTGGCCCTGGCGGCCCGCCATGGCGCGGTCTGCTACCTGGACGAACTGGTCGAGGCCCGCGCCGATGCCACCGTGCTGCTGCACCCGCTGGCCGACACGCGCCGCGTGCTGCCGCTGGAGCGCCGCGGCGAGCTGCTGCAGGCCCACCCCGACTTTCTGCTGGTGGTCAGCTACAACCCTGGTTACCAGGGCCTGCACAAAGCCCTCAAGCCCTCCATGCGGCAACGCTTCACCGCCCTGCAGTTCGACTACCCCGCAGCCGCCCAGGAAGCCACCGTGGTGGCGCGCGAGGCCGGTGTGGAACTGCCGCTGGCGCAGCAGTTGGTGGCTCTGGGCCAGCGCACGCGCCGCCTGCACGACCACGGGCTGGAAGAGGGCGCCTCCACCCGCATGCTGGTGCATGCCGCGGCCCTGGTGCGCGCCGGCCTGCCACCTGCGGCGGCGGCCCGGCAGGCGGTGGCCACCCCGCTCAGCGACGAGCCCGGTCTGCAGCGCACGCTGCAGGCGCTGGTGGAGGCCGTGTTTGGTCCGGTCGCCTGAGTTGCCCGCACCGTCGGAGGGTCCTCCGGCCGGGCTGGCCGCCTACCAGCAGGCCTTGTGGGGCCTGCCCGCCCGTCTGGTGGTGTTGGCGGGCGAGGAGGTTCTGTCCCCCGTCCTGACCGGCGGCCCTGAGGGCTTGCCTGGCACGACGCCCACCCTGCACCTGCCTGGCGCTGCGACGGCGCTTTCGCGCCACTGGGCCGAGGCGGTGGTCAGCCATGCGGCAGCCCACCAGCGCTTTGGCGCCGCACCTCAGCCACGCGCCGGCCTCAAACCCGTGCAGCAGGCCCTGTACGGGGTGCTGGAAGACGCCCGTGTCGAGGCCCTGGCCTGTGCCGAGCTGCCGGGCTTGCGTGGGCTCTGGTGCGCGTTTCATGCCGGGCCCGATGCTTTGCAGGGCCTGGGCTTCGAGGCCTTGCTGGCGCGCCTGGCCCGGGTGCTGCTCGACCCGGGCTGGCACGACCCCCACCCCTGGGTCGAGAAGGTGCGCCGCGGTGTGCAAGGGCCCGATGGCCTCGGCTTGTTGCAAGCCACGCCGGCCACTTTGCGCCAGGCCGCTTCGGTGCTGGGGCATGACATCGGGCAGATGCGCCTGCCCTTCAACCCCCGAACCTACCGGCCCCATCCCGGCTACCGCGACGACAACCAGCACCTGTGGTGCTGGGACCCCGATCTGCCACCTTCCGATCTGCCGCTGCAGGGCGAGGCGGCGCAGGGCAGCAACACCCAGGTCGACCTGCAGGCACCGCCCAGCCTGCAGGCCGCGGCCCCCTGGCCGGCCGAGCCGCCGCCTCCGGCCACGGCGCCTGGGGTCTGGCACCCCGAATGGGACCAGCGCATCGGCCGCTATCGCCCGGCCTGGTGCTGTGTGCGGGTGGAGCCCGCCGTGCCGCGGGGGCCGGCTTTGGCGGGCCCCCCGGCGCCGCCTGCCTTGCGCGCCGCGCTGGCGCGGCTGCCCGGCCCGCGCCAGCGGGCCCCCGGCTGTGCCCGTGAGGGCGAGGCCCTGCACCCGGCCGCCCTGGTCGACGCCGCGCTGGACCTGCGCCGTGGCCACGCCCCCGACCCAAGCCTGTACCTGCGCCAGCGGGTGCAGGGGGCGCCGCTGGCGGTCAGCCTGCTGCTGGATGCCTCGGCCTCCACCGCCGAGCCCGGGCCCGATGGGCAACCCCTGCTGGTGGCCTTGCGGCCCTCGGTGGCGCACAGCCTGGCCGCCTTGCAGGCGCTGGGGCACCGGCAGGCGGCCTGGGCCTTTGCCTCGCGTGGGCGCCTGCAGGTCACGCTGCAAGGCCTCAAGGCTTGGGGCGAGTCGGCCCTGGCGAGCGAGGTGCAGGCGCGGTTGGCGGGTTTGCAAAGTGGGGGCTCCACCCGCCTGGGCGCGGTGCTGCGCCAGGCCCTGCAAGAGCAGCTGGACGATGCGGCCCGCCACCCGGGCTGGCGCCGGGTGATCGTGCTGCTCACCGACGGTGAACTGCACGACATCGATGTGCACGAGGCCGGCTACCTGCAGGCCGACCTGGCCCGGGCCTGCCGCGAGGCGGCGCGCCACGGGGTGGCGGTGCGGGCGCTGGTGCTGCCCCCGGGCCGGCCCCAGGCGCTGCACCCCTGTCTGGGCGCGGGGGCCTGCGCCGGGCTGCAGGGGCCGAGCCAGTTGGCTGTGCGCTTGCCGGCCCTGTTGGGTGGCGGTTGGTGAGCCCCGGTGGGCCCTCAGAACACCTGTTTGATGCCCAGTGAAATACCGGTGGCGCTGCGGCGGGTGCCCGGCAGGTGGGCCGCGCCTTGCCACTGTGTCTGGTCCAGTTCGGCGTACACCAGGCTGCGGCGCGAGAGCTTGTATTCGAGGAAGCCCACCGCCCTGTTGAACCCATCGTTGGCCAGGCCGGTCTGCTGGCGTTTCACGTGGTAGAGCGCCAGCACCAGGTCCAACTGGGCGCTCAAGGGCAGCACGCCGCCGAAGGACAGGATGTCGCGCCGGGTTTCCTGGGTGGTGCTGGTCTCGGCTACGTGACGGGCATAGCTGGCTGACCAGCGCCCGCCCCAGGCGGCCAGGCCCAGGCCGGCGCTGACGGCTTTCAGGCTCAAGCCCTCGGCGGTTTGGAACTGGCTCAGCGACAGGCTGCCGTTCAGCTCGGGTGTGTCGTAGAACAGGCCCAGCTCGGTGGCGCCGGCCTGCGACGGGGCATCGCTTTGCCGCACACCCTGGGCGCGCAGGGCACGCCATTCGTAGGCACCGGTCTTCAGGCTGTATTTGAGGGTGTTGTCGAGGCGGAACGAGCCGTTGGCCGAGCCCGCCGGCCCGTACTCCTGTCCCAGGCCATGGGCGCTCAGGCCGGCCAGGGCCACATTGGGGTTGAAGGGCGCAAAGCGAAAGCCCAGGGGGTCGATCTTGCCCAGAGAGTCGCCCAGCAGCGTGGTCTGGCGGCCCAGCGTCAGCGTGCCGGCCTCACCCGACAGGCCGAGAAAGGCCGCCCGGTCAAACCATTTTTGGCTGTTGATGCTGGTGCCGTCGTTCAGGTTGAGCCCGCTTTCGAGGTTGAAGAGCGCCGCCAGCCCGCCGCCCAGGTCGTCCCGGCCGCGAAAGCCCAGCCGGCTGGTGGTGTCGATGCCGCTGCCCACCAGGCCGTTGCGGCCGGGGCTGGGGGCATTGCCGGGGGTCAGGCCGCTGGCCTGGCGAACGCCCAGGTCGGCAATGCCATACACGGTGACGCCGTTGGCGACGGTCTGGGCCTGCGCGAAGGGCCCCTGCAAGGCGAACAAACCCAGGCAGCCTGCCATGCAGGCCGTGCGAGCGTGAAATTTCATGAAAAGAGTCTCCGGAGCCCGCTGGGGGGCTCTTGTTGATGCTGAGGTGGTGGTGGCGTCGCCGGGTTCGGCCCTGGCGCTCTGAGGGGGTGACGCCGTTGTGAGGCGGTGGCCGAAGGGCGCTGCGGGCTTGGGCAGCGCTGCCGGCGGTCAGAGCCCTGAGAGGGTAGAGGCCGTTCGATGCGGATACCCAACCGCTCGGTCGATCGATTCAGACCTTGGTCGGTTGACAGGGTTCTGAGAGGCTGGGCGTGCGGGGCTCAGCGCTCGCCCCGCACGTCCTGGATCAACTCGATGAAGCGCCGCGCGCCCAGGCCCAGGGGCCGCTCCTTGGACCACACCACATCCACCCACAGGGCCAGGCCGTTGGTGAGGTTCTCGAACGGCAGCACCACCAGGCTGCCGGCCGCCACCTGGCTGCGCACAAAGGACTGCGGCAACCAGCCCCAACCCAGGCCGGCTTCGATCAGGCGCAAGGCCACCACCTGGTTGTCGGTGCGCCAGTGGTGGCGCGCAAACACGAAGCGGGGGTCGCTCTGGCCCAGGTCCCGCCCGGCCACCACGATCTGGCGCACCTCGGTCAGCAGGTTTTCGCGAAAGGTCTGGGCCGGTTCGCCGGGCGCCGGCGGGTGGGCCAGCATGGGGTGGCCCGGGGCCATCACGGCCACCAGGGTTTCGCTGCCCACCTCCTGAAAGCCCTCGCGGCCATCCAGGCTGGGGCGCTCGAACACCAGGGCCAGCTGGGCGCGCCCCTCATGCAGCAGCTTCAGCGCATCAGCCTGCGGGGCCGCCAGCAGTTCGACCTGCAGCAGCGGGTGCTCGGCCGCCAGCGCTGCCAGCGGGCCGCTCCAGGGCCCGGCCAGCAGCTCGGGCGCGATGGCCAGCGTGAGCCGCTCCTCCAGCCCCTGGTTGAGCGAGCGGGCCTGCGAGTTGAGCTGGCGCAGCTGCACCGCCAGCAGCCGCGCCTGGGGCTCCAGGGCCCGGGCGGCGGCGGTGGGGCGGGGCTCGCGGCCGCTGCGGTCGAACAGCACCAGGTCCAGCTCGGCTTCCAGCTGCGCCACCGCCATGCTCACGGCCGAAGGCACGCGCCCCAGGGCCCGGGCCGCGGCCGAAAACGAGCCGCGGTCCAGCACGCTCAGGAACAGATCCACGTTGTCGGCGCTGAAAGCCATGATGTATCAATTAATCTGAAGGGAGATGACTTTAACTGTCAGCTTGATGCACATAAAGTGCGCCCATGTCTTGCCCATCACCCACTTCGACGCCCACCCCCTCCCTCACCCCTCAGCACCCTGGCCCACGGCCCTGGCTGTTCGCGCTGCAGGGGTGGCGTCGCCGGGTGTTGTTCGTGTCGCTTTACGAAGCCATCGCCATCGCGTTTTCGAGCTGGGGTCTGGCCGAGATGTCGGGCGATGGCCTGGCGCATGCCGGCGTGATGGGCCTGGCCGCCTCGGCCATCGCCATCGTGTGGAACCTGGTCTTCAATGCCCTGTTCGAGCGCTGGGAAGCGCGCCAGACCGTGCGCGGCCGAGGCTTTGCCCGCCGCGCCGCCCACGCCATCGGCTTCGAGGGCGGCCTGCTGCTTTACTTTGTGCCTCTGTTCGCCTGGTGGTTTGACGTCAGCCTCTGGCAGTCCTTGGTGATGGACCTGGGCCTGCTGGTGTTCTTTCTGATCTACACCTTCGTCTTCAACTGGTGCTTCGACCGCGTCTTCGGCCTGCCTGGCAGCGCGGCTTGATCCGGGCCAGATGGCCCCGGCTCAGCCCATCCGGTCCATTTCCTGCTGCATGGTCTGGATCAGGGCGGCGTAGCTTTTGAGCTTCTCGGTGCGCTCGCGCACCCGGTTGCTCATGTGCACGCCAATGGCCAGCAGCAGTTTCACGCCCAGGGCCGGGTCTTCTTCCAGCAATTCGCCCAGGGCGACCCGGCCGAGCTTGGCGGCCAGCACCTCGGTGCAGGTGGTGCAGGTGGCCGACCGGGGCGAGCCATCGAGCAGGCCCAGCTCACCCACCAGGGCGCCGGCACCGATCACGGCCGTGGTGATGGGGGTGCGGCGGCTGACGATGAAGTTCTCCACCATCACATCGCCCTCCAGGATCAGCAGCATGTAATCGGTGTCTTCGGTCTGCCCTTCTCGCATGAAACACTGGCCGGCCAGCAGCCGCACGGGCTCCATGTAGCTCACGATGCGGCGCGCGTCATCGGCCGACAACTGGATCAGCGCACTGGGCGCATGCAACATCTGGGCGGCCAACTCGGCCGCCGGCGAGTCCTGGACCGAGAGGCGGCGGCGCTTGCGCGATTTGAGTGACTTCAGCAGGGCTTCGAGCATCGTGGGCGGGGACCGCAACAGGCCGGCAGGGGGTGGATGGTGGTGTACAGAGGGTGAATCAGGGGATCACACAGTAAAATCAATGGTATCTCAAGGAGCGTTGCAGCAGGCCCGCGGGGGCTTGTCAGGCTTGAGGTGTTTCCGCGATGTCAACGACGCTCACCTGATTCCGAACGACCCTCCAGGTGAGTCTCATGTCTGATCACGACCTCGAAAACAACAACGCCGACACCCAGGCCGACAACCAAGCCGCGAGCCACGCCGCAAATTCCGTGCCTCCCATGCTGCTGTCCGGCCTGGAGCCCGTGCGCATCGGCGAGGGCAGCCTGTTCGTCAACATCGGCGAGCGCACCAACGTCACCGGTTCCAAGGCCTTCGCCCGCATGATCCTCAACGGCCAGTTCGAGGAAGCCCTGGTGGTGGCCCGGCAGCAGGTCGAGAACGGCGCCCAGGTGATCGACATCAACATGGACGAGGCCATGCTCGACAGCCAGGCCGCCATGGTGCGCTTCCTGAACCTGATCGCCTCCGAGCCCGACATCGCCCGCGTGCCGATCATGATCGACTCGTCCAAGTGGAGTGTGATCGAGGCCGGCCTGCGCTGCATCCAGGGCAAGGGCATCGTCAACTCGATCAGCATGAAGGAGGGCGAGGCCGCCTTTATCCAGCAGGCCAGGTTGCTGCGCCGCTATGGCGCCGCCGCCGTGGTGATGGCCTTCGACGAAAAAGGCCAGGCCGACACGTACGAGCGCAAGATCGAGATCTGTGAACGTGCCTACCGCCTGCTGGTCGACCAGGTCGATTTCCCGGCCGAAGACATCATCTTCGACCCCAACATCTTCGCGATTGCCACCGGCATCGAAGAGCACAACAACTACGCGGTCGATTTCATCAACGCCACGCGCTGGATCAAGCAGCACCTGCCGGGCGCCAAGGTGTCGGGCGGTGTGTCCAACGTGAGCTTCAGCTTCCGCGGCAACGACCCGGTGCGCGAGGCCATCCACACCGTGTTCCTGTACCACGCCATCCAGGCGGGCATGGACATGGGCATCGTCAATGCCGGCATGGTGGGCGTGTACGACCAGCTCGAACCGGTGCTGCGCGAGCGCGTCGAAGACGTGGTGCTGAACCGCCGCCCCGATGCCGGCGAGCGCCTGGTCGAGATCGCCGAGACCGCCAAGGGCGCGGCCAAGGACGACAGCAAGAAATACGAATGGCGTGTCGGCACGGTCGAGCAGCGCCTGTCGCATGCGCTGGTGCACGGCATCACCGAGTTCATCACCGAAGACACCGAGGAGGCCTACCGCGCCATCCTGGCCAAGGGCGGGCGCCCGCTGCACGTGATCGAAGGCCCGCTCATGGACGGCATGAACGTGGTCGGCGACCTGTTCGGCCAGGGCAAGATGTTCCTGCCCCAGGTGGTCAAGAGCGCCCGCGTGATGAAGTCGGCCGTGGCCCACCTGATCCCTTACATCGAAGAGGAAAAGCGCCAGGACGAAGCCGCCGGCCGCGACGTGCGCAGCAAGGGCAAGATCATCATTGCCACCGTCAAGGGCGATGTGCACGACATCGGCAAGAACATCGTCACCGTGGTGCTGCAGTGCAACAACTTTGAGGTGGTCAACATGGGCGTGATGGTGCCCTGCCATGAGATCCTGGCCCGCGCCAAGGTCGAGGGCGCCGACATCGTGGGCCTGTCGGGCCTGATCACCCCCAGCCTCGAAGAGATGCAGTACGTGGCCGCCGAGATGCAGAAGGACGAGCACTTCCGCGTCAAGAAGATCCCGCTGCTGATCGGGGGCGCCACCACCAGCCGGGTGCACACCGCGGTCAAGATCGCGCCGCATTACGAGGGCCCGGTGGTGTATGTGCCCGATGCCTCGCGCAGCGTGAGCGTGGCGCAAAGCCTGCTGTCCGACAACGCCCAGGTCTATGTGGACGAGCTCAACGCCGACTACGACAAGGTGCGCGCCCAGCATGCCGGCAAGAAGCAGACCCCGATGTGGCCGCTGGCCAAGATCCGCGCCAACAAGACGCCGCTGGACTGGGCCGCCTACACCCCGCCGGTGCCCAAGTTCATCGGCCGGCGCGTGTTCAAGAACTTCGACCTGGCCGAGCTGGCCAAGTACATCGACTGGGGCCCGTTCTTCCAGACCTGGGACCTGGCCGGCCCCTACCCGGCCATCCTAGACGACGAGATCGTGGGCGTGGAGGCCCGCAAGGTGTTCGAAGACGGCAAGCGCATGCTGCAGAAGATCATCGACGGCCGCTGGCTCAGCGCCAGTGCCGTGATGGGCTTCTACCCGGCCAACAGCGTCAACGACGACGACATCGAGCTCTACACCGACGACACCCGCAGCCAGGTGGCCCTCACCTGGTACGGCTTGCGCCAGCAGACCGAAAAGCAGGCCATCGACGGCGTGATGCGCCCCAGCCGCTGCCTGGCCGACTTTGTGGCCCCCAAGGCCAGCGGCCGGGCTGACTACGTGGGCGTGTTTGCCGTCACCGCCGGCCTGGGGGTGGAAAAGCGCGAGCAGGCCTTCATGGACCAGCACGACGATTACTCGGCCATCATGCTCAAGGCCCTGGCCGACCGCCTGGCCGAGGCCTTTGCCGAATGCCTGCACCACCGCGTGCGCAGCGACCTGTGGGGCTATGCCGCCCACGAGGCGCTGAGCAACGAGGACATGATTGCCGAGAAGTACCAGGGCATCCGCCCCGCGCCGGGCTACCCGGCCTGCCCCGACCACAGCGTCAAGCGCGAGATGTTCGAGCTGCTGCAATGCGGCGAGATCGACATGGGCCTGACCGAAAGCCTGGCCATGACGCCGGCGGCCAGCGTCAGCGGCTTCTACCTGAGCCACCCCGACAGCACCTACTTCAACGTGGGCAAGATCGCCGAAGACCAGTTGCAGGACATGGCCCGGCGCCGCGGCCTGCCCGAAGACGCGCTGCGGCGCCTGCTGGCGCCCCAGCTCTGAGCCGGGCCGGACGGGTCATGCCTCGGTGCTTGACAGGGCCTTGGCAATTCGCAGACACAGTGCAACACAGGCGCGCTACATTGGCTGCTTGTGTGCACGGCCCCCGGTGGGGCCTTGCTGAAGGAGGCTGATCATGATGATTTCTGCCCATCCCCACCCTCAAGCCCCCGGCCTGCCGCCCCAGGAGGGCCTGCCGCCGCCATCGCTGCTGGGGCCCTTCGCCGGGCTGCTGGGCGTGGTGGCCCTGGCCTTGGCAGCCAGCCTGGTGCTGGTACAGACGCGCCCGGCCGAATTCAAGACGCCGCCGGCCCCCACCCCTTCTGCCCCGACCGCCCCCCCGGCGCCGGCCAGCGCGGCGGCCTTCAACCCCCCGGATCTGCACCCCACGCCCCCGCGCGTGCCGGCCCTGGCAGGCGCCCGCCCGTCCGGCCCGCCCCCGCTGTCTTTTGCCCTGCTGCGGCAGGGGCCGTCGCACCACGCGCCTCTGCCTCCTTCACCGGGCAGCGCCTCGTTCAAGGGCGTTTACGGCACCCAGAAGGCCTGTGCGCAGTGCGGCTGGGTCGAGTCGGTGCAGTCGCTGTCGGTGGGCTCGGGGGGCCTGCCACCCGGTGCCGCCGTGGCAGCGGGTGCGGCCCTGGGCGCGCAGGCCGGTGCCAACCGCGGCACCGCAGCGGGTACGTCTGCAGGTGGTTATGGCGGCAACCCCGCGGCCGCCGCCGCTGGCGCCGTGATCGGGGCCCAAATGGGTGCGCGCGCGGGCCAGGCCCGCCAGCAGCCGGCCTATGAGGTCAACATCCGCATGGAAGACGGCAGCCAGCGCGTGTTCGAGCTGCCCGAGCCCCTGCCCCTGGGCGCGGCCGTGGTGGTGGAGGGCGGCGTGCCGCGCCTGGCGCCCGAGCGGGGGGCTTCCGCCAGCACCGGTACAGGCGTGGGCACTGGCGTGGGCACAGGGGCTGGCGCGGCGGGCAGCGGCAAGGCCTACGGCACCAGCCGCTGACGGCGGCCCGCGTCGGTCGACGCGGCTCAGAGCGCCGCGTACACCAGCGCCGGGTACAGCTCGATCCAGTGGTTCAGCAGCCCGGGCGCCTGGGTCAGCAGCACGGCGAACAGCTCTTCGGCCGGGTCGACAAAGAACACCGTGCCTCCCAGCCCGCTCCAGCCGTATTGGCCGGCCGAGCCCGGGCGGGCGGCCAGCCCGGTTTCCCGGCGCACGGCCACGCCCAGGCCAAAGCCATGGCCGGGCGGCAGGATGTCGCCCGCCACCGGGATGCTGCCCAGGTGGTCGGCCGTCATGAAGGCCAGGGTGGCGCGGCTGACCAGGCGCACGCCCTCGCGCTCACCGCCGCCCAGCATCAGCTGCAGAAAGCGGGCGTAGTCGCCCGCCGTGGACACCAGGCCGCCGCCACCCGATTCGAACACCGGCGGCCGGCTCACGTCGATCAGGTTCACGGCCGCGCCCGTGGTCGGGTCTTTGGCCAAGGGCTCGGCCAGCCGGTGCTGCTGGGTCTCAGGCACGGAAAAGCCGGTGTCCTCCATGCCCAGCGGCTGCAGGATCAGGCGCTGCAGCACGGCGCCCAGGGGCTGGCCCTCGATCACCTCCAGCACGGCGCCCAGCACGTCGGTGGCGCGGCTGTACTCCCAGGCCGTGCCCGGGTCACGCAGCAGGGGCAGCGGGCCCAGGTTCTGGGCCAGTTGCTGGTTGCTGTGCTGGCGTGAGCCGATGCGGGCCACGCGGTAGGTCTGGGCCACCGGGGTTTCGTCCCAGGCATAGCTCAGGCCTGCGGTGTGGCGCAGCAGGTCATGCAGCGTAGCCTCGCGCTGTACAGGGCGGCCACCTTCGGGCGTGTACACGCTCTGGCCGGCAAAGCCGCCCAGGTAGCGTGACACCGGGTGGGCCAGCTGCAGCCGGCCCTGCTCCATCAGCATCAGCACCGCCAGCGAGACGATGGGCTTGGTCATCGAGTAGATGCGGAACACCGTGTCGCGCGCCATGGGCGGGGCGCCGGTGCCCGGGCCTTGCGCGCCCAGGGCCGCGTGCAGCACGCGCTGGCCCCGGTGCTCGATCAGAGCCACCGCGCCGGGCAGCAGCCCCCGGTCGATGTGGTCTTGCAGAACGGCTTGCAGTTGGAGCAGGGCAGGGGGGTGCATCGGGGCCTCGCGACAGGTGGGTGGGCCGATTCTAGGAAGGCCTTTGCCTGCGGGCGTCGCCCTGGCGACGCGGGCCTTCAGTGCGCGCTGTGCAGCACCACCGGGATCTCGGTGGCCGGGGGCGTGTTGCGGCTGCGGCCGCAGCGCACCAGGCCATCGATCATCACCATGCCGACGCCGGGCAGGTCGCCCAGTTGCACGCTTTCCAGCAGGGTGGCGCCGGCGGTGTGCTGGGCCCGGTCCATGAAGACGAAGTCGGCCGCGCGGCCGACCTCGATCAGGCCGCAGTTGAGCTGGCGGATGCGCGCCGTGTTGCCGGTGGCAAAGCAGAACACCAGTTCAGCCGGGATGTTGGCAAAGCTCGAGATCAGCGCAATCATGCGCAGCATGCCCAGGGGCTGCACGCCCGAGCCTGCGGGCCCGTCGGTGCCCAGGATCACGCGGTGCGGGCATTTGAGTTCGATGGCCGCGCGGGCCGCTTCGATGGCGATCTTCTCGTTGCCGTTGTGCACCAGCTCGATCGCGCGCGACGACTTCTCGCACAGCTCGCACACATGCTTCCAGGGCAGCGAGGTGTGGCCGCCGTTGATGTGGCCGATCACGTCGGCGTCGGCCTCCAGCACCACATCCTTGTCGATCAGGCCCGAGCCCGGGATCGACGGGCCACCCGTGTGGATGGTGCTCTGGATGCCGTGCTTGCGTGCCCAGGCCACCATCTCCTTGGCCTCGTAGCCGGCCTTGACCGAGCCCAGGCCCACCTCGCCGAGCAGGGTCACGCCGGCCTCGGCCAGTTCCTTGAAGTCGTGCTCAGTCATGCCTTTTTCGATCACCGGGGCGCCGGCGATCACCTTCACGCCACCGGGGCGGAAGTTGTCGAAGGCGCGCTGTGCGGTGATCGCCAGGGCCTTCAGGCCCACGATGTCCTTGGGGCGGCCGGGCAGGTGCACCTCGCCGGCTGAGATCATGCTGGTCACGCCGCCGTTCAGGGTCGACTCGATCCAGCCGAGCTGGTTCTGCCGCGGCGTCCAGTCGCCGAACACCGGGTGCACGTGGCTGTCGATCAGGCCCGGGGCCAGGCAAGTGCCACGGGCGTCGATCACGGTGCGGGCGCCCTCGGTGTCGCAGTCCTTGTAGCGGCCCACGGCCGTGATCAGGCCGTCATGCACCACCACGGTGTCGGCGTCAAGAATGGGGTGGTCCAGATCGCCGGACAACAACAGGCCGATGTTCTGGATGACGACCTTGCCGGACTTCTCGCCGGCGACTGCTTCTGCCATGGTGTGCTCCTGTGGGGGGGTGAATACGCCGGCACCCGCCCCGGGCTGCCGGCTGGAAATCGGTCAGCCCGTCAGCTTGTCGGCGCGAGGGGTGAGGTCGGGGTGGAACTTGATGCTGAGGTGGGCGCCACCGCCCGCAGCACCGTGTCGACCACAAACTCTTCCCAATGCGCCAGTGCCTCGGGGGCCTCCAGGTCTTCGCCCAGGAAGGCCGACAGCGTGTGCCGGTTGGACATGTAGAAGTAGCCGTTGGCGGCGATCAGCAGGTACAGGTCGCGGGCCGAGATGTCGAGCCGGAACAGGCCCTGGGCCTGGCCGCTGGCCAGCAGCTGGCGGATGATCTCGATGGCCGGGGACGAGTACTCGCGGGCGCGCACCGACTTCACGATGTGCCGCCCCTTGTGCAGGTTCTCGGTGTTGAGCAGGGTGACGAACTCGGGGTGGCGCCGGTAGTAGCCCACCACGAAGCGGATCACCGCCTGCAGGGCCTCCAGGGGCTGGTCGGGTCGCAGGTTGAGCTGCTCCTCGGCCTCGTTCATGCGGCGGTAGATCTCTTCGATGACCTCGATGTAGAGGCCTTCCTTGCTGCCGAAGTAGTAGTAGATCATGCGGTCGAAGGACTTCGCCGCCTTGGAGATCTTCTCGACGCTGCCGCCGTCATAGCCGTAGCGGGCGAACACCTTGATGGCCGCCTTGAGGATGTTGTCCCGCGTGGTCTGGGCGGCCTGCTCGCGCACGCCGACTGTGCGCCGGCCGGTGGGGCTCTTCTTCGCAGCAGTGCGGGTCTTTCTGGGGGTGGCCGACATGGTGGTGTCCAGAGCAAGGGCCGGGCCAGCCCGGGCGGGCCGGCCTGGTCAGGGGGTCACTGTTCAGCGAACGCGCGTTCGATCACGAAGTCGCCGGGCTTGGTGGTGTTGCCTTCCTTGAAACCACGGGCTTCCATCATGTGCTTGAGGTCGCGCAGCATCTCGGGGCTGCCGCAGATCATCACGCGGTCTTCGGCCGGGTTCAGCGCGGGCAGGCCCAGGTCGGCGGCCAGCTGGCCGTTTTCGATCACGGTGGTCACGCGGCCCTGGTGCTTGTAGGCCTCACGGGTCACGGTGGGGTAGTACTTGAGCTGCTTGCTCACCATCTCGCCGAGGAACTCGTGCTTGGGCAGCTCTTCGGTGATGTAGTCGTGGTAGGCCAGTTCATTGACCTCGCGCACGCCGTGCACCAGCACCACTTCCTCGAACTTCTCATAGGTGTCGGGGTCGCGGATCAGGCTCAGGAAGGGGGCCAGGCCGGTGCCGGTGGACAGCATGTACAGGCGCTTGGCGGGCAGCAGGTAGTCGATCAGCAGGGTGCCGGTGGGCTTCTTGCCGACGATGATGCTGTCGCCCACCTGGATGTGCTGCAGACGCGAGGTCAGCGGGCCGTCTTGCACCTTGATGCTCAGGAACTCGAGATGCTCTTCGTAGTTCGGGCTGACGATGCTGTAGGCACGCAGCAGCGGCTTGTTGTTCACGCGCAGGCCGATCATCGTGAAATGGCCGTTGGAGAAGCGCAAGCCGGGGTCGCGCGTGGTGGTGAAGGAGAAAAGACGATCGGTCCAGTGGTGGACCGTCAGCACGCGTTCTTCGTGAAAAGCACTCATGGATTTCAGATGGCAATGGTGGATAAACAGGGGCTGCCGAGGCAGTGAGCGGGCCTGATTTGGGGCCCGGCAACACCTCGAACATCGCATTCGCAACCCTCCATTGTTCCGCAAGTCGGGAAAGCCCTGGTTTTCAGGGCTTCGCCCAGCCCTTCTGAAGGGCACCGAAGCGGGGCATGGACGGGGTTCTGCATCAAAACGGGGCTCCAGGTGAGGCGGTTTTGGCACCCTTGCGGGGCACGCGAAAATACGGTTGCGGCAACAGATTCGATAGGCTACATTGTGCCGGAAATGTAGTGAACACCACATTTTTATTCGGTGAATGCTACACAAACGGGATGGCCTCCACAAGCTGTCTTTTCGAGCCTTTGAAGGGCCCCTCAGGGGCCTGGAAATTCGGACCCCGCGATGACTGAACACACCAAGACCGACGGCCTGCCCGGCCTCGAATCGCCCGGCCTGCCACCGCTGGCCGAGCGGGCCCGCCCGCGCAACGAGCGCATGAACACCGCCAAGGTCGAATGCAATGCCTGCCCGGTGCTGTGTCAGATCTCCGAGGGCCGCGCTGGCGCCTGCGACCGCTATGCCAACCAGGGCGGCACGCTGGTGCGGCTCGACCCGGTGGTGCTGCTGCGCCGCACGCTGGAGGCCGGCGAGACGGCGCTGGTGCCCTTTGCGGGCCGAGGCGAGGACGGCGCGGGCAGCGAAGCGCCAGCCTGGTCGGGCGACCTGCTGCTGGCTGACCAGGTGTTCGTCACCGGCGTGGGCTCGTCCACCACCTACCCCGACTACAAACCGGCGCCCTTCATCGTGGGCTCGCAGGTGCAGGGCGTGGACATGGTCACCGTGGTCACCGAGGGCATCTTCAGCTACTGCAGCTTCAAGGTGAAGATCGACACCGACCGCTTTCTGGGCGCCGAGCAGGCCAATGTGCGCTGCAAGGGCGAGGTGGTGGGCCACGTCACCACCGCCGAGTACGGCTCGCAGATGCTGTCGCTGGGCGGGGTGCACCACCTCACCGGGGGCAGCAAGAAGGAAGGGCGCATCACCGCCGAGATGATGCAGGCCCTGGGCAACAAGCAGGCGGTCGAGTTCACCATCGACGGCGGCTCGCAGATCATCATCCAGGCCGGCCGCGCACCCATCGTCAATGGCGTCGAAGAGCAGCGCATGCGCGTGGGCTGCGGCTCGGCGGCGGTGGGCATCTTCGCGCGCCAGCTGTTCGGCCTGGCCGACGAGGTGGTGGTGGTCGACGACCACATCACCGGTGTGCTGACCGAGCACCAGGCCGGCCGTTGCCTGGACATGCGGCCCTCGGGCATCCAGATGTTGGGCCGCAAGTCCACCCCGGGGCGCTACTTCCAGGTGGCCAACCCGGGCACGGGCTGGGGCGGCACCGACATCGCCGACCCGCTGGCCATCATCGAAGGCTGGAACGCCGAGGTCGCCTGGCCCGGCCTGCGCCTGCTCATGACCAGCACCACCGGCGAGCACGCCAGCTGGTACGTGCTGGACGAGGATCTGCGCCCGGTCGAGACCGAGATGCCGGCCGAGGTGCGCCGCATCGTCGAGCGCATCGGTGAGAACTGTGAGCCTTCGCTGGCGTCGGTGCTGTTCCTGGCCGGGGCCGGCGGCAGCCTGCGCGCCGGTGTCACCGAAAACCCGGTGCTGCTCACCCGCTCCATCAAGCAGGCCCTGGTGAACGTCACCTGTGGCGGCGCACCGGCTTATGTGTGGCCCGGCGGTGGCATCACCGTGATGGCCGATGTGCTGCGCATGCCCGACAACAGTTTCGGCACCGTGCCCACACCGGCCATCGTGGCGCCCATCGAGTTCAGCATGCGCCGCAGCGATTACGTCGCCCTGGGCGGCCATGGGGACCAGATCCGCTCCCTGGCCGAGGTGCTGTCGCGCGGCGCCTGGCACAACGAGGGCGCGCCCCAGGCCCTGCAGTGGCAGCGCCAGCCCGAGGCCAATCCCTGGCCCCTGGGCCGTCCGCCCCTGCTGGGCTGAGGCGCCCCCCATGCAAGCCACCCGACAGGCCCTCGACAGCGCACGCTGGCACTTCCAGCATGGCCCCATCGATCTGGTGATCGCGGCCGAGGGTCAGGCCCAGGCCGTGGCGCAGGCGCATGAGCAGGCCTGGCAGCGCTTTCAGGGCCTGCTGGCCGAGCTGGTGGCCGAGCTGCCCGCGTTGCGCGAGCCGGTGGGGGCGCAGTGCCCGCTGCAAGGCCCGGTGGCCCGCCTGATGTGGCAGGCCTGCCAACCGCATCGCCAGCCCTTCATCACCCCCATGGCGGCCGTGGCCGGTGCCGTGGCGCAGACCGTGCTCGAGGCCTATCGCCAACCCGGGGTGCGACGCGCCTGGGTCAACAACGGCGGCGACATCGCCCTGCACCTGACACCGGGCCAGTCGGCCCGCGTGGGCCTGTACGCCGATCTGGCCCGGCTCGATGGCGCCCAGTTGCGGCACGGCCTGAGCTTGGACGGGCAACTGGAGATCCAGGCCCACTGGCCGGTGCGGGGCGTGGCCACCAGTGGCTGGCGCGGGCGCAGTTTTTCGCTGGGCATCGCCGACAGCGTCACCGTGCTGGCGGCCACCGCCGCCCAGGCCGATGCCGCCGCCACCGTGATCGCCAATGCGGTGCAGGCCGAGCACCCCGCCATCGAGCGCGCCCCGGCCCACACGCTGCGCGACGACACCGATCTGGGCGCTCGCCTGGTCACGGTGCGGGTGGGGCCGCTGCCCGCAGGGGTGGTGGCCGGTGCTTTGCGCCAGGGCTTGAAAAAAGCGGAAGAATTGAGGGCTGCGGGGCTGGTATGGTTCGCCTTGCTCTGCTGCCAGGGGCAGAGCCAGGCCACCGGCGGGCCTGAAACCGGGGATGGCCCGGCACAGCCCTTGTCCCTGGCCGGTTCGGCCGAAGTTGGTTCAGTATTTGCTTAACGAAATGCACAGGCTCACAGCATGATCGACATCCGACGCGTTTTCACCCATGTTGAAGAAATCCGGCACGAATTCGGGCCCCCGGCGGCCGTGCCGCTCCAGCGTGGTGCCATCGGCGCCGTGCTGACCAACCCCTTTGCCGGCCGCTACGTGGAAGACATCCTGCCCATGATGGAGGCGCTGCAGGCCGTGGGGCTGGACATGGCGCAGCGCCTGCGCGCCGCCATGGACGTGCCGGTCGAACGCATCGAGGGTTATGGCAAGGGCGCCATCGTGGGCGCGGCCGGCGAGCTGGAGCACGGCGCGCTGTGGCATGTGCCCGGTGGCTATGCCATGCGCGAGCTGCTGGGCTGGAAGGGCGACCGCGATGCCTACAAAAAGGGCCAGGCCGAGGTCAAGACCGGGCAGCCCGCCAACGCCTTGGCCATCGTGCCTTCGACCAAGAAGGTGGGCGGCCCGGGCGCGGCCCTGGATGTGCCGCTCACGCACATCAACGCCAGCTATGTGCGCAGCCATTTCGACGCCATCGAGGTGCGCGTGCCCGGTGCGCCGCGCGCCGACGAGATCGTCTTCATCCTGGCCATGAGCACCGGAGCGCGCGTGCATGCCCGCGTCGGTGGCTTGAAGGCCGCCGACATCAGCCTGTGGGACGGTCTGCGCTGAGCGCCCACCCCCACCCTGCACCCACCCTGCCCAGAACACCGAGCCCGAGGAAACACCCCATGTCTGCCAAGATCCGAAAAATCATCGTGCAAGTCGACGAAGTCCGCCGCGAAATGGGCCAGGACGTGCAACCGCCCCTGCGCAAGGCCCTGGCCATGGCCGTGATCGAGAACCCCTTTGCCGGCCGCTACGCCGAGAACCTGGACGAGCTGATCGCCATCGGCGAAGAGCTGGGTGGCTTGCTGGGCGAACGCTGTGTCAAGGCGCTGGGCATCACGCCGGCGCAGGCCCAGAGCTACGGCAAGGCCGCCATCGTGGGCGAGGCCGGTGAGCTGGAGCATGCCGCCGCCATCCTGCACCCCAAGCTGGGCGCGCCGCTGCGCGTGGCCGTTGAAAAGGGCGCCGCCCTGGTGCCCTCGGCCAAGAAGCTGGGCGGCCTGGGCACGGCCATCGATGTGCCCCTGGGCCACAAGGATGCCGCCTACGTGCGCAGCCATTTCGACGCCATGGAGGCCCGTGTGGCCGACGCCCCGCGTGCCAACGAGATCGTGGTGGCTGTGGTGGTCACCGACAGTGGTCGCCCGCTGGCCCGCATCGGCGGCCTGCAGGCCCACGAGATCAAGGGCCAGGACGGCTTGCGCTGACCCTGACCTGCCCACCCCGGCCATCCCTTCCCCCCGCTTGTTCTGCTTTTCCGCTCATCTCACCCCCACCCCAGGAGAGCCTCCACCATGAAGCTGACCCCCCACCTCATCCGCACCACCGCCTTGTTCACCCTGACCGGCGTGCTGGGCACGGTCCACGCGGCCGATGTCATCAAGATCGGTGAAATCAACAGCTACAAGGCCCAGCCCGCCTTCCTCGAGCCCTACAAGAAAGGCATGGAGCTGGCGATCGCCGAGATCAACGCCGGTGGCGGCCTGCTGGGCAAGAAGGTCGAGCTGATCAGCCGCGACGACAACGCCAGCCCGGGCGACGCCGTGCGCGCCGCCGAAGAGCTGCTCTCGCGTGAGAAGGTGGACGTGCTGACTGGCTCCTTCCTGTCGCACATCGGCCTGGCGCTGACCGATTTCGCCAAGCAGAAGAAAGTGTTCTTCCTGGCCGGCGAGCCGCTGACCGACAAGATCGTCTGGCAGAACGGCAACCGCTACACCTACCGCCTGCGCCCCTCCACCTACATGCAGGTGGCCATGATGGTGCCCGAGGCCGCCGCGCTCAAGAAAAAGCGCTGGGCCCTGGTGTTCCCCAACTACGAATACGGCCAGTCGGCTGCCGCCACCTTCAAGCAACTGCTCAAGGCCGCGCAGCCCGATGTCGAGTTTGTCGCCGAGCAGGCGCCCCCGCTGGGCAAGGTCGACGCAGGTTCTGTGGTGCAGGCCCTGGCCGATGCCAAGCCCGATGCGGTGTTCAACGTGCTGTTCGGGGCCGACCTGTCGAAGTTCGTGCGCGAGGGCAACACCCGCGGCCTGTTCGAAGGCCGCTCGGTGGTCAGCCTGCTGACCGGCGAGCCCGAGTACCTCGACCCGCTCAAGGACGAAGCCCCCAACGGCTGGATCGTCACCGGCTACCCCTGGTACGGCATCCAGACGCCTGAACACAAGGCCTTCCTGAGCGCCTACCAGGCCAAGTTCAACGACTACCCGCGCCTGGGCTCCATCGTGGGGTACAGCGCCATCAAGTCGCTGGCCGAGGGCATCAAAAAGGCGGGCAGCACCGACACCGAAAAGCTGGTGGTCTCGTTCAAGGGCCTGCAGGTGCCCACCCCCTTCGGCCGCATCACCTACCGCACCGAGGACAACCAGTCGACCATGGGCGGCTTCATCGGCCACACCAAGAACGAAGGCGGCAAGGGCGTGATGGTGGACTACCGTTACCTCGATGGTGCCAAGTACCAGCCCAGCGCTGAGGAAGTCAAGAAAATGCGTCCGGCCGACTGAGTTCGGTTCACGCTCGACTGACTGTCGAGTGAAGGTCGGGTGATCAACGCGGCGCCGCGGGCGCCGCCGTCCCCTGGCGGGCAGAGCCGCCGGAGGTGACACGTCCTGAGGGTTTTGGCATGGGCTTTTCGAGTTTCGTGGTGCAGCTGCTCAACGGTTTGGCGGGGGCGTCCTCGCTGTTCCTGGTGGCTGCAGGTTTGTCGCTGATCTTCGGGGTCACGCGCATCGTCAATTTTGCGCACGGCTCCTTCTTCATGCTGGGCATCTACCTGGCCTACAGCCTGGTGGGGGCGCTGGGCAACAGCCTGGGCTTCTGGCCGGCCCTGTTGCTGGCGGCGCTGGGGGCCGGCCTGATCGGCGCGGCGGTCGAGATGCTGCTGCTGCGCCGCATCTACAAGGCGCCCGAGCTGTTCCAGCTGCTGGCCACCTTTGCCCTGGTGCTGGTCATCAAGGATGCCGCGCTGTGGATCTGGGGCCCCGAAGAGCTGCTGGGCCCGAGGGCCCCGGGCCTGGCCGGCTCGGTGAGCATCCTGGGGCGCAACTTCCCGGCCTATGACCTGTTCCTGATCGTGGTCGGCCCGGTGGTGCTGGGCGCGCTCACCCTGCTGCTCACCCGCACCCGCTGGGGCACCCTGGTGCGCGCCGCCACGCAAGACCGCGAGATGGTCAGCGCCCTGGGCGTGAACCAGGCTTGGCTGTTCACGGCCGTGTTCGCCCTCGGGGCCCTGTTGGCCGGCCTGGGCGGCGCCCTGCAATTGCCGCGCGAGCCCGCCACCCTGGAGATGGACCTCAACACCATCGGCGCCGCCTTCGTGGTGGTGGTGGTGGGTGGCATGGGCTCGATCCCGGGCGCCTACGCCGCCGCCTTGCTGATTGCCGAGATCAAGGCCGTGTGCATCTGGCTGGGCGTGGTCGAGCTGTTCGGCTACAGCGTGTCGTTTTCCAAGCTCACCCTGGTGGTCGAGTTCCTGGTCATGGCCGTGGTGCTGGTGGTGCGCCCCTGGGGCCTGATGGGCAAGCCCCAGGCCAACAGCCGCAACGTGGGCCTGCCCGAGGCCCCCCTGCGTCACCCCGGCACCTGGTTCAAGGTGGGCGGTGCCTTGCTGATGGCGCTGCTGGTGCTGCTGCCCTGGCTCACCGCCGATTCGCCCTACCTGTCGGTGCTGGCCATCGACCTGATGATCGCGGCCCTGTTCGCGGCCAGCCTGCACTTCATCATGGGGCCGGCCGGCATGCACTCGTTCGGCCACGCCGCCTACTTTGGCATCGGGGCCTATGCCGCCGCGCTGCTGGTGCGCAGCGCGGGCCTGCCCATGGAGCTGACCCTGCTGCTGGCGCCCCTGGTGGCCGCGGCCGGGGCCTTTTTGTACGGCTGGTTCTGCGTGCGACTGTCGGGCGTCTACCTGGCCATGCTGACCCTGGCCTTTGCCCAGATCACCTGGGCCATCTGCTACCAGTGGGATGGTTTCACCGGCGGCAGCAACGGCCTCACCGGGGTGTGGCCGGCCGAGTGGCTGTCAGACAAAACCCACTACTACTACCTGACGCTGGCCGGGGTCACCGCCGGTGTGCTGCTGCTGCGCCGCGTGCTGTTCTCGCCCTTCGGCTATGCCTTGCGCGCCGGGCGCGATTCGGCCTTGCGGGCCGACGCCATCGGCATCGACGTCAAGCGCATGCAGTGGGTGGCCTTCATCATTGCCGGGGGCTTTGCCGGCCTGGGCGGGGCGCTGTTCGCCTTCTCCAAGGGCAGCATTTCGCCTGAGAGCCTGGCCGTGGGCAAATCGGTCGATGGCCTGGTGATGGTCTTGCTGGGCGGCCTGCAGACCCTGTCGGGCCCGGTGGTGGGCGCCGTCACCTTCACCTGGCTGCACGACACCGTGGCGCGCAACACCGACTACTGGCGCGCCATGCTGGGCGGCATCATCTTGCTGCTGGTGCTGTTGTTCCCGCAGGGCATCGCGGGCTCGATCAAGCACGCGGTGGAGCATTGGCGTGAGGGGCGCAAGCCTCGCAGCCCAAGGGATGCCGCAAGCCCTGTTTCTGCATCCAAGGAGGCCGCATGAGTCTGCTCAAAGTGTCCGGCCTGGGCAAGGCCTTTGGCGGCGTCAAGGCCGTGGACGGCATCCATTTCGAACTGGCCGCCGGCGAGCTGCTGGCCCTGATCGGCCCCAACGGGGCCGGCAAGTCCACCACCTTCAACATGGTCAACGGCCAGTTGCCGGCCGACAGTGGCTCCATCGTGCTCGACGGCCACGAACTGGTGGGCCGCAAGCCGCGCGACATCTGGCGCCTGGGCGTGGGCCGCACCTTCCAGATCGCCGAGACCTTTGCCTCGCTCACCGTGGTCGAGAACGTGCAGATGGCCTTGATCTCGGTGGACGACCGGCTGTTCTCCTTCTGGCGCAAGGCCTCGGACCACCAACGCGACGAGGCCCTGGCCCTGCTCGATCAGGTGGGCATGAAGGCGCAGGCCGACCGGCCCTGCAGCGAGCTGGCCTATGGCGACGTCAAGCGTGTCGAGCTGGCGATCGCCATGGCCAACTCGCCCAAGCTGCTGCTGATGGACGAGCCCACCGCCGGCATGGCACCCAAGGAGCGCAACGACCTGATGGCCCTGACCAAGCAGCTGGTGATCGACCGCGGCATGGCCGTGCTGTTCACCGAGCACAGCATGGACGTGGTGTTCGCCTACGCCGACCGCATGATCGTGCTGGCCCGTGGCCGCCTGATCGCCGAGGGTAAGCCCCTCGAACTGCGCGACCACCCCAAGGTGCAGGAGGTGTACTTCGGCTCCGGCAAGACCTTCGAAAAGAAAGAGACGGCATCGGCATGAGCCAGAGCAGCATCTCCACCCCCGCGACGCTGTTGCAGGCCCGTGGCCTGGCCGCCTGGTATGGCGCCGCGCAGATCCTCTACGACATCGACCTCGACGTGAAGCGCGGCGAGGTGGTGGCCCTGATGGGCCGCAACGGGGCCGGCAAGTCGACCACCCTCAAGGCCTTGATGGGCATGCTGGCCAAGCGCCGCGGCCAGATCGAGTTCCTGGGCCAGGACATCTCGCGCAGCGAGCCCCATGTGGCGGCCCGCCTGGGCCTGGGCTTTGTCCCCGAGGACCGGCGCGTGTTCACCGACCTCAGCGTGACCGAAAACCTGGAGGTGGGGCGCCAGCCGCCCCGCCGTTGGCCCGACGGCAGTGCCGCCCCCGAGTGGACGCCCGAGCGCCTGTACACCCTGTTCCCCAACCTGGGCGAGATGCGCCAGCGCGCCGGCGGCCGCATGAGCGGCGGCGAGCAGCAAATGCTGACGGTGGCACGCACCTTGATGGGCAACCCCTATCTGGTGCTGCTCGACGAGCCCAGCGAAGGCGTGGCCCCGGTCATCGTCGAGCAGATGGCGCACATGATCCTCGAGCTCAAGGCCCAGGGCGTGAGCATCCTGCTGTCCGAGCAGAACATGCACTTTGCCGAGCTGGTCTCCGACCGCGCCTATGTGCTTGAAAAAGGCCAGATCCGCTACCAGGCTTCGATGGCCGAGCTGGCCGCCAACGAAGAGGTGCGCCGGGCCTACCTCAGTGTGTAAAAGCCCGCGGGGCGGCACGGCTCCTGCTTGCCCTTGTGTTCTTGCTTTTGCATGTGCCTTGTGTTGTTGTCACCTTCATCCCAACCCCCAGGAGTGATGCCATGTCTTCTCAATCTTCGATGTCTCAACGCCGCCAGTTCCTCCAGTCTGCTGCCCTGCTCGGGCTGGCGGGCGCGGGCCTGACGCAACGCGCCTTCGCGGCGGCCATCAAGCCCGGTGCCGACAGCGCCCTGATCGTGGTTGATGTGCAGAACTGCTTTGTGCCCGGTGGCACGCTGCCCGTGGCCAAGGGCGACGAGGTGGTGCCCGTGATCAACCGCATCGCCCCCGCCTTCGAGAACGTGGTGGTCACGCAGGATTGGCACACCCAGGCCCATGCCTCGTTTGCCAGCAGCTACCCCGGCAAAAAGCCTTTTGAAACCACCAAGCTGAGCTACGGCCAGCAGGTGCTGTGGCCCGACCATTGCGTGCAAGGCACCGACGACGCCGCACTGCACAAGGACCTCAAGGTGCCACAGGCCCAGATCATCCTGCGCAAGGGCTTCCACCAGCACGTCGACAGCTACTCGGCCTTCGAAGAGGCCGACCGCAAGACCGCCACCGGCCTGGCCGGTTACCTCAAGGCTCGGGGCATCAAGACCGTGTTCGTGACCGGCCTGGCCACCGACTTCTGCGTGGCCTGGACTGCCCTCGACGCGCGCCGCCTGGGCTTCAACACCTATGTGATCGAAGACGCCTGCCGTGGCATCGACCTCAACGGCTCGCTCGAGGCCGCCTGGAAGCAGATGAGCGCCAAGGGCGTGAAGCGCATCCAGTCCAGCGACCTGGCCCTGGCCTGACCTGCTGAAAACCCCCTGTGCGGACCGGGCGCGCCCGGCCACACTGGACAGCCGTGCGCTTTCGGTTCAGTGAACACTGAATGAATTCGGCGCCAGTTCACCTCCTGCACCTCCTGCACCGCCTGTCAGATCCGCCATGCCCACCCCCACCCTTGAGGTCAACGGCCAGGCCGTGACCCTGCCCGACTCGGCCCAGGCCACCCTGCTGCACGTGCTGCGCAACGACCTGGGGCTGAATGGGCCCAAGTACGGCTGCGGCCTGGGGCAGTGCGGGGCCTGCACCGTGTGGGTGGACGGCGTGCCGGCGCGGGCCTGCGTGATCCCGGCCCAAGGGGTGGCCGGGCGCTGCATCACCACGCTCGAAGGCCTGACCGGCTTGTCGACCCAGCCCGGCCTGCACCCGGTGCAGCAGGCCTTCATCGACGAGCAGGCCGCCCAATGCGGCTACTGCCTCAACGGCATGGTGATGATGGCGGCGGCCCTGCTGGCGCGCGATCCCGAGCCCAGCGAGGCCGCGATCCGGCGCGAGCTCTCGCGCAACCTGTGCCGCTGCGGCACCCATGTCGAGATCGTGCGCGCCGTGCAGCGTGCCGTCGTGCTGCTGCGTGGCGCAGGGGAGGGCGCATGAGCCAATCCACGATCCAGCCCATGATCCAGCCCACGATCCGGCGTGCCGAGATCCCCCAGCACCGCGCCGACTACTTTGCCGCCCAAGGCGTGCTGCTGGTCTGGCGCGACCCGCCGCCGCCCCGGGCCCCTACACCGGGCCAGCCCCTGGCCGTGCCCAGCAACCCGGCCGAAGGTCCCGAGTTGCTGCTGGCGGTGTGGGACGACGGCTCGGTCACCGGCCTCAATGGCCACGTCGATCTGGGCACCGGCATCGGCACCGCGCTGGCGCAGATCGTGGCCGAAGAGCTCGACGTGCCCATGGCCGCCGTGCACATGGTGCTGGGCGACACCACGCGGGCGCCCAACCAGGGCGCCACCATCGCCAGCGCCACGCTGCAGATCCATGCCCAGCCGCTGCGCCTGGCCGCCGCCCAGGCCCGCCATTGGCTGCTGGCCGAGGCCGCAGCCCAAGCCGGCTGCCCGCCCGATGCCATCACCCTGCGCGACGGCCTGTTGCAAGGGCCCGGGCTCGCCGAGGCCTGGCCCCTGGGCCGGCTGTTGCAAGGCCGCCAGGCCTCCTTGCGACTCGACCCGGCCACCGCCACCAAGCCGGCCGCCGAATACCGGCTGGTCGGCCAATCCGTGCCCCGCGTGGACATTCCGGCCAAGGTCCGGGGTGAGGGGGATTTCGTCCACGACTTCCGCCTGCCCGGCATGCTGCACGGGCGTGTCGTCCGCCCGCCCTACGCCGGGGCCGACCATGGCGACTTCATCGGCAACACGCTGGAGTCCGTCGACGAGGCCTCGGTGGCCCACATCCCCGGCCTGCGGGCGGTGGTGGTGATCCGCGATTTCGTGGGCGTGGTGGCCGAGCGCGAAGAGCACGCTGAGCAGGCCCTGCGCGAGCTGCGCGTGCGCTGGAAGCCCTGGCCCGGCCTGCCCGACCTGGGCCAGCCCGAGGCCGTGCAGCAGGCGCTGCGCGACAACCCCGCCACCCAGCGCCGCCTGGTCGATGAGGGCGACGTGGACTCGGCCCTGGCGCAGGCCGCCCAGCCCATGCCGCGCACCTATGTCTGGCCGTACCAGCTGCATGCCTCGCTGGGCCCTTCGTGCGCGGTGGCCCATTGGCAGCAACAGGATCAACCCCCCCGGCTGGCCGTGTGGGCCGGTACCCAGAACCCGCATGTGCTGCGCGCCGATCTGGCCCGGCTGATGGGCCTGCCCGATGTCGCCATCGACCTGGTGCGGCTGGAGGCCTCGGGCTGCTACGGCCGCAACGGCGCCGACGACGTGGCCGCCGATGCGGCCCTGCTGTCGCGGGCCGTGGGCGCGCCGGTGCGGGTGCAGCTCACCCGCGAGCAGGAGCACCTGTGGGAGCCCAAGGGCACGGCCCAGCTCATGCAGGTGCGCGGTGGACTGAACGCCGATGGCTCAGTGGCCGGCTACGACTTCGAAACCTCCTACCCCAGCAACGGTGCACCCACGCTGGCGCTGCTGCTCACCCGCAGCATCGAGCCCACCGCACAGGCTTACGAGATGGGCGACCGCACGGCCCGCCCGCCCTACGACTACGACAACCTGCGCGTGGCGGTGAACGACATGCCGCCCGTGATCCGTGCCTCGTGGCTGCGCGGCGTGTCGGCCCTGCCCAACTCCTTTGCCCACGAGAGCTACATCGACGAGCTGGCCACCGCGGCCGGTGTCGACCCGGTGGCCTTCCGCCTGCAGCACCTGAGCGACCCGCGTGCCATCGAACTGGTGCAGGCCACGGCGCAAAAGGCCGGCTGGCAGCCCCACACCGGCCCCCGCCTGCAGGCCGACCCCGAGCAGCCCGACTGGCTGCACGGCCAGGGCTTTGCCTACGCGCGCTATGTGCACAGCAAATGGCCCGGCTTCGGCGCCGCCTGGGCCGCCTGGGTGGCCGATGTGGACGTCAACCGCAAGACGGGCGAGGTGCATGTGCGCCGCGTGGTGGTGGGGCACGACGCGGGCCTCATGGTCAACCCCGCCGGCATCGAGCGCCAGGTGCATGGCAACGTGGTGCAGACCACCAGCCGGGCCTTGAAAGAGCAGCTGCAGTTCGAAACCCCGCTGCCCTCGCCCGGCACACCGACCCCGGCCCAGGCCCAGGCCCTTACCCCGGCGCCAGTGCTCTCCAGCCGCGACTGGGGCAGCTACCCCATCCTCAGCTTCCGCGAGGTGCCGGTGGTCGAGATCGTGCACATGCCGCGCCCGGGCGAAGCCCCGCTGGGCGCCGGTGAATCGTCGTCGGTGCCCGGTACCGCGGCAATTGCCAATGCCATCTTCGATGCCACCGGCGTGCGCTTCCGGGCGCCGCCCTTCACGCCTGAGGTGGTGCGCGCCGCGCTGAATCCCTTGCCCCCCGCCGCCCAGGGCGCAGACGCCGAAGCACCGCCCCAGGCCTTGCCGGCGCCCGTGCCCGCCGGCCTGCCGCCGGACGCGCTGCTGCCGCGCCAGCGCCGCCCCTGGGCCCGTGTCGGGGCGCTGCTGGCGGCGGGCGTTGGCATCGGCCTCGGTGTGCTGGGCTGGCGCCCCGCCATCGCGCCGGTCCAGAGCGCGGGCGGGGCGTCGGTCTACAACGCCGCCACGCTGGAGCGTGGGCGGCTGTTGGCCGCGGCCGGCGACTGTGCGGTGTGCCACACCGCGCCTGGCGGGGCCGTCAACGCGGGCGGCCGCGCCATGGACACGCCCTTTGGCCGCCTCTACACCAGCAACCTCACACCCGACCCCGAGACCGGTCTGGGCCGCTGGTCCTTCAGCGCCTTCCAGCGCGCCATGCGCGAGGGCCTGTCGCGCGACGGCCATCATCTGTACCCGGCCTTCCCCTACACCGCCTTCGCCAAGATGAGCGATGACGACCTCACCGCGCTCTACGCCTGGCTGATGTCGCAGCCCCCGGTGCGGGCTGAAACCCCGGCGCCCGAGATGCGCTTCCCCTTCAACCAGCGCTGGCTCATGGCGGGCTGGAACGCGCTCTACCACGACCCCAGCCCCTGGCGCCCCGAGCCTGGCCAGAGCCCCGAATGGAACCGGGGCGCCTACCTGGTGCAGGGCCTGGGCCACTGCGGCGCCTGCCACACCCCGCGCAACGCGCTGGGCGCCGAGCAGGGCGGGGCGGCGTTTTTATCCGGCGCGCTGATCGATGGCTGGGAGGCCCCGGCCCTCACCGGCCAGTCGCGCGCCCCCGTGCCCTGGACGGCCCAGGCCCTGTACCACTACCTGCGCCACGGCCACAGCGCCCAGCACGGCGCCGCCCTGGGCCCCATGGCCCCGGTGGTGCGCGAGCTGCAGGCCCTGCCCGACAGCGACATCCGCGCGATGTCCACCTACCTGGCCAGCTTCAACCCCGCCACCCCCGACGCCCCCGAGCGCGCCGCCCGCCAGGTCGCCACCGCCGCCGCCCAGGCCCCCGCCCCGGGCCGCGTGCAGCGCCTGTTCGAAGGCGCCTGCGCCGCCTGCCACCACGACGGCGACGGCCCGCGCCTGCTGGGCGCCAACGTGCCCCTGGCCCTGAGCAGCAAGCTGCACAGCGAACACCCCGACAACCTGCTGCGCACCCTGCTGCACGGCGTGCGCGAGCCCGCCACGGCCGAGCTGGGCTTCATGCCCGCCTTCGACCAGGCCCTGAGCGACACCCAGCTCGTCGAGCTGGCCGGCTGGCTGCGCCAGCGCTACGCCCCTGGCCAGCCCGCCTGGGCGGATCTGCCGGGGGCGCTGGCGCGGCTGAGGGCGGCGCCTGGGCATCCGTGACGGCTCAAGGCTTCTCCTCCACCGTCACCAGCACCGCCCCATAGGCATCCGAGCAGGCCTGGCCCGCCAGGGGCCGGCAGGCCCCTGCGGCGGCATTGCCCAGCAGGGCCCCCAGGCGGGCTCGTCCCTGCAGGTCATTGAGGCTGCGGGCAAAGGGGCTGCCGGGGTCTTTGGGCAGGGCTTTCCAGTGGCGTGGGCCGTCGGCCACCATCACCAGCAGGGTGTCGGTGCCGGCTGGGCCGGCGGCCTTCACGGGCCAGTGCGGGCGGGGCAGCAGCAGCTGCTGGTCTTTCTCGATCCGGTTGTTGTTGTCGAGCTCGTTGGGAAAGAGCAGGGTCAGCGACTGGTTGTCCGAGCCCGCCAGGGCCACATAGACGTAGCCGCTGCGGTCGGACAGCACGGCCAGGTCCAGCACGTCCTGGCCAATGCGCAAGCTGCTGCGTCCGAGCCGGGCCTGCACCTGGCGCTTGCCGTCGCGCTGTTCGAACAGCTGGGCCAGGGCCTGGGCGCCGGTCAGGCGGACGGGGGCCGCGACCGGTGTCTGGGGCGGCACCACGGCGACCGGGGGGGCTGCTGGGCGTGGTGGTCGCGGTGGGCTGTGGTGTTGGGGGTAGTGTTTGGGGTAGTGCCGGGGTGGCCGCGGGCGGCGTCACGGGCGGGGTCTGAGCCACCGCATTGAGCACCCCGGTGGCGGGGGCACCGGGCACCTGCTGGGCGGGCAGGGCCTGGCTGAACCAGGCCGGCACGAACTTGCGGTTGCCCGACAGCAGCAGGTGGTGGGGAGTGAACAGGCTGTCGTTCTTCAGGCGCTGGTTGATCTTGGTCTGGGCGCATTGCTGGATCTCGTCCATGCTGATGGCGCCTGAGCCGTCGAGGTCGACTGCATCGCGCAGCAGGCAGTCACGCACGAACTGGGTCGCCAGGCCGCCCATTTTCTGGTCTTCCAGACTGACCTCGTCGGGGCGTGCCGCCGACAGGAACACCACGTCCTGAGGAAAAGCGCCCTGGGCCGTGGCTTCGTCGAGCAGGCTGCGTGGGCGCACATTGCTGGGGCGGGCACAGCTCTCGCTGGTCTCGGTGAAGCGGCCGCGCAGGGCGCCTTCACCGTTGTCGTTGACGGGGCTGTCGGCTGCGCTCCGTGGCTTGGGCATCTGGCTCAGCAAGCCGCCGGAGTGGCAGGCGTCGTACATCACGAACAGCTTGTCGGTCTTGAGCACGATGGGCTGCAGCAACTGGGCCATTTCCTTGTGCAGCACCATGCCTTTCCAGGTGCCACCGTCGTAGGTCGAGAGCGCTTCGGCGCATCCCCCGGCCTCCGGGTCCGGGAAGCGGGTGCCATGACCCGAGTAGTGGATGAACACCCGGTCGCCGTCCTGCACCCGGGTGTTCAGCGCGGCGATGGCGCGGCGGATGTTGTCGCCGGTGGCCTGCTCGTCCTGTAGGTAGCTGATGTTGTCGTCGGGCACCTGCATGGCGCGGGCGATCTGGGCTGCGGATTGGCGGTCTTCGGCAGCGCCCGGCAGTGGCGACGTTTTGGGGTCGGCAAAGCGGCTGATCGAGATGATCAGGGCGTGGCGGCTGTTTTTGCCGGGCGGGCTGCCCGGCTTGCCGCTGCCTTGTGCCCAGGCCCCGGAGGCGCCCAGCAGCGCCACCAGCAGCCAGGCCATGGGTGGGGGTGAAGTCCAGCGTTTCATGGGGTTCCTTGTGGGCACAGGGGGTGTGTTGCAGCGGCTTCTGCGTGGCCTGGCCCGCTGTCTTGGCGCAACCAGGGCGGTTGTCTGTTCAACGCTTGTCGGCGAGCTGGGCCGGGCGCACCTCGTAGCTGGTCAGTTCGTTGCGCTTCATGTCAGGCGCGCCATTGCCCGAGCGCCAGACCTCTTCCAGGGCCACGTAGTAGTGCAGTGCAGGCACATACCAGTAGGTGATCTCTTGACGGCCGTTCCAGCGGTCCTGCCCGTTGGTCTGGATGCCGGTCACCGAGGCCTCGCGCTCCACGCGAAAGGCCGTGAATTCGCCCGCGGGTACCTTGATGCGTTCCTGGCCCTTGACCTTGATCGTGCCTTTGAAGACCTGCTCGAACTCCTTGCCGTCGGAGCGCCTGGATTGCTCCTTGTAGCTGAAGTCTTCCTGGTGGCCGGTCTCCATCTTTCTGGGGAACAGCACTTCGGCCTCCGAGTAGACACGGCTTGGAAAGCGGGTGTTGCTCAGCTGCCGCAGGTTGCCGTTGGGGCTCATCACGGCGGAGCCGCTCAGCAGGTCGCCATTGGGCAGGATGCGGCTGATCTTGCGGTTCCAGTTGGAGATCACCTCGCCCTTGTACTTGTCGATCTGCTGGTAGCTCCAGCGGTCGCCCACACTGAAGCCGAAGGGGTTGGCTCCGGCCGCCGGGGAGGCCGGCTGGGCTGGCGGGGAGGGCTGGGTTTGTGGGGCCGCTGGGGCCGTTGGGGGCGGTGCGACGGTCGCCGTTGGAGCTGGCGTGGGCGCCTGGGGCGCCGGCGCCGCTGGCGAGTTCTGTTTCAACCGGGCCAGGGCCTCGGCGGCGTGCATGCTGTTGGGAAAGCGGGCCAAAAAGGTCTTCAGATCCAGCGCATCGCCCGAGGCCTTCACGAGGACCCACATGGATTCTTCGAGCGCCGCATTGGCCGAGGGGGTCTTGTCGCTGGGGGCCATGAAGTAGAAATCGCCCTCCAGCGATGTGGCTTCCCAGGGCACCTGCTTGTCCTTGGATTCGCGGCGCACGGCCGAGCGCACGCGCTTGAACACGTCCTCGACCTTGGCACCGGGCTCGCGCATGGCGCTCAGCAGGTGGTGGGTGTACAGGCCGTTGCTGCCGCTGCCGTCGCTCGCGACCGAACCTGGCGCGGTGGCAAAGGCCACCAGGGTGCCCACCGGGGCGTCCATCTGGGCCAGGCCTTGCTGGGCGCTGCGAAAGCTGCGGGCAAACGGGTTGTTGCGGCACGCATCGAGAATCATGATGTTGGTGCCGTTGCCGGCGGCCTCCATCTTGTCCAGGATGGCCTGGGCATCCACCGCCTGGTAGGCCACCTCGTCTTCGCGCTGGATGACGCTGTTCACCGGGATCAGGTAGTTGCGGCCCTTGATCTGCATGCCGTGGCCAGCGTAGTAGAACACCCCGACCCCGCCCTTGCGCAACTGGTCGCCAAAGCGTCGGATGCCGGTCAGCATGCCCTGGATGTCGGTGTCCACCTGCAGCGTGACCGCAAAGCCCGATTCCTTCAGGGCCTGGGCCATGGCCCGGGCATCGTTGGGCGGGTTGTGCAGGGGCGCATCGCGGTACGCCCCATTGCCGATCACCAGGGCCACCCGCTGCGAGGCCGTGGCCACGGTCGTGGCCTCCGGTGCACTGATGACCAGGTTGCGTTCGTCCGCGTCTCGGGCTGCCAGGGCCGGCCCCGCCAGGGTGCAGGCCAGGGTCAGGGCCAGGCTTCTGTTCACCCAGCCTGTCATCGCCGTGATCGAATTGTTGTTTTTCATCGTTTTTGTTTGGAAGGCCTGTCTCTGCCAGGGTGGGATCAAGGGGCTTTGGGTACTTTCTCGAACACCACGCGTTCGATGAACACCTCGCCGCCCTCGGTCTTGTTCAGCACCAACCTGGCCTGATGGCCCGCCGCGGCTTGCAGCACCTGAGATTCCTTGATTTCGCCCCAGGTCTTGAGCGCCGACCACAGCCCGCTGACCAGCCCCAGCAGCAGCACCGGGTTGCGCGGCGCCACATCACCGGGCGGTGGCGACACCTCGAGACGCCCCCCCGACTGCTCGATCGCCGTCAGCCACTTCTGCAGCCGCATGGGCACCTCGTTGGGTGTGACCTTGCCGTAGAAGCTCACCCCCACTTCGGCCTGTCCGGCGTTGAGGGCCTGGGCCAGTTCCTTGTCAAAGCGTGGCAGATCCAGAAAAGAGATGGCCGGCTTCGCCGTCGCGGAGGCCGCGATGGGCTGGGCTTCGGTCTGAGCCACTGCCGTGCCCAGACAGCCCAGCAGGGCTCCGGCCACGATGACGGGTAGAAAGATTCGCATGAAACCGGATTCTGCAACAGCGTTGCCGATTGCTGCCCAATGCCAGGGGATGGCGCTTGGTATTGCCACAAGGCAAAGGGCCGGCCCCTGTCGGAGGCCGGCCCTTTTGCAGGCGAGAGCAGCGAGCCGATCAGTTCAACTGCAGCGCATTGGTCAGGTCGCCCATGACGGAGGCGCCATTGGCTTTCAATGCGGCGTCGCGCGAGGCCAGGCCGGGCAGGGTGTCCAGGCCGAAGGTGCGGGTGATCAGACGCAACACCGAGGCGGTGTCGTACTGGGTGTGGTCCACGGTGCCCTTTTTGGCCAGGGGCGAGATCACCAGGGCCGGGATGCGGGTGCCGGGGCCGATCAGGTCGCCCTTGGGGGGGGCCACGTGGTCCCAGGTGCCACCGAACTCGTCGTAGGTCACGACCACCACCATGTTGTTCCACTGCGGGCTGCTCTGCAGCTTGGCGATCAGGTCGGCGATCTTGCTGTCGGCGTCCTTGATGTTGGCGTAGCCCGGGTGTTGGTTGTACAGGCCTTCGGGCTTGTAGAAGGTCACGGCGGGCAGGGTGCCGGCGGCGGCGTCGGCCACCAGGTCGTTGTAGTCCTTCAGGTGGTTGGTGCGGTAGGCGGCGCCGGTCACCGGGTCGGCCTTGGCGTAGTAGTTGAAGGGCTGGTGGTGCGGCTGGAAGTCCACGTTGGCCGTGGTGGCCACGCCAAAGCTGTTGCCGGCGTAGATCACCGAGCGGGGGGCGGTCGGGTCTTGCACACCGTCGGCCAGGGCGCTGTTCCAGGCACCGCTGTACCACTTCCAGCTCACGTTCTTGGCATCCAGCAGGTCGCCGATGTTCGTGGCGGTCTGCGGCGGCAGGGTGGTGGCCTTGGTGGCGTTGGCGTACAGGGCGTTGCTGCCGGTCACGTTGGCCGGGGCGTTGCCGCTGGGCTGGTAGGCCGGCTGCATGGTGTTCACAGCGTAGAACTTGCCGTCACCAAAGTAGTTGGCAGGCGTGATGTTGCCGCTCAGCACATAGCTGGGCGCGCCGTCCAGGGCCGAGGCCGGGCTGGTCGACTTGGTGCTCAGCGTGGAGGTGTATTTGCCGCTGGCATCCTTGTTCAGCACCGCGATGGTGGGGGCGGCGGCTGCGGTGTCGGCGTTCGGGTACTCGGGGGCGCAGGCGCACACCAGGTACTGGTGGTTCAGGAAGGAGCCACCAAAGGCACCCTGGAAGAAGTTGTCGGCCAGCACGTACTGCTGGGCCAGCTTGTACATGGCGGTGCCACTGGTGTCGAAACGGCCCATGGTCAGGCCGCCGGCGTCCGACCAGGCGGCAAACATGTCGTTGGCGCCGCCGTTGATCTGCATCTGGTTCTCGAAGAAGCGGTGGTACAGGTCACGCGTCACGGTGGCGGTGGTCAGCACGGCGTTCGAGGCGGCCTGGAAGGCGGTTTCGATCGAGAACGGGGCGTTGGGCAGGCCGGCGCTTTGCGCCTGGGTCACCACCGGGGTCACGCCGCCGGCGGTCACACCGCCCCAGGTCTGGGGCAGGGTGGCCAGCACGTTGCCGTTGCGGTCTTTTTGCGGCACGTAGGCCGAGGTCAGCTTGCCATTGGCGTCGTACAGGCTGCTGATGCCGTTGGCGCCAGGGAAGTTGCCATAGAGACCGTCGAACGAGCGGTTTTCGGCATAGATGACGACCACGTTCTTGACCTTGGAGCGCAAGGCGGTGGTGGTGTCGACGCTGTCGTCGTTGCAGGCGCTCAGCGCGAGGGCGGCCAGCACGGTCAGGGGAAAGACGGCAAGGCCTTTCAGCGAGGGACGGTTTTTCATGGTGGAGTGATCCCGGTGGTTGGAAAGATGGGCAGGCCAGTGTTCCGAGCCGCTGTGACAGACCGTTTACATACTTCTGCCCATGCCTTTCTTTACCAAGTCTTTGCAGTCGAAGCCGGGGCGCTTGCCCTGGCAGCGGGTCAGGTGCCGGGCTGTCATCGCAATGCCATCAGGCGGCGGTACAAGGGCGGCCTCTGATGTTGAAAGCCGCGCCCGTGAGTCGTCTGTCTTCTGCTTTTTCTGCTGCTGTGCTGTCGTGGTGTGTTGTGACGGGGCCGGTGTGGGCCGAGTCGCCCCCGCCCGCTCAACCGGCGCAACCCGCCCAGCCCTTCTATGCCACCCGTTTTGAGCGCCAGCCCAACCCGGCTGAGCTGACCGAGCTGGGGCGGCGCCTGTTCAACGAGCCGGCGCTGTCGGCCTCGGGCCGCATGAGCTGTGCCTCGTGCCACAGCCCGCAGCATGCGTACGGGCCGGCCAACGCCTTGTCGGTGCAGCTGGGTGGGCCCGATGGGCACCTGCAGGGTTTGCGTTCTGTGCCTTCGCTGCGCTACCGGCAGGCCACGCCACCTTTCAGCGAGCATTTCAGTGACAACGATGGCAACGACAGCATCGACCAGGGCCCCACCGGGGGGCGCACCTGGGACGGGCGCGCCAATTCGGCGCATGAGCAGGCCGAGATGCCCTTGCTGTCGCCGCTGGAGATGGCCAATCGCAGCCCGGCGGACGTGATTGCGCGGCTGACGGCCTCGCCCAGCGCCGGTGCTTTTCGCACCACTTTCGGGCCCCAGACGCTGAGCCAGCCCGACCAGGCCTGGAAGGGCTTGCTCTGGGCGCTGGAGGTGTTCCAGCAAAGCCCGGCCGATTTTTACCCCTACAACAGCCGTTACGACGCCTTTTTGCGTGGCCAGGCCCAGCTCAATGCCGCTGAGCGGCGCGGCATGGCTGTCTTCAACGACCCCAACAAAGGCAACTGCCTGCAGTGCCACCCGGGCGCGGTCAAGCGCGGCGCCTTTCCCGAGTTCACCGACCATGGCCTGATCGCCCTGGGGGTGCCGCGCAACAAGGCCATCAGCGCCAATGCCGATCCGGCCTGGTTCGACCTGGGCCTGTGCGGCCCCATGCGCACCGACCTGAAGGACCACCCCGAGTACTGTGGTCTGTTCAAGACCCCCAGCCTGCGCAACGTGGCGGTGCGCCAAGCCTTTTTCCACAACGGGGTCTACCACCGGCTGGAGGATGCGGTGCGCTTCTATGCCGAGCGCGACACCCGGCCTGAGCGGGTCTTCCCGCGCGGCCGCGATGGCCGCGTCAAAAAGTACGACGACCTGCCGGCCAAGTACCACTCCAATGTGAACACCGAGGCCCCCTTCGGCACCGACCCGGGTGGGCGGGCCCGCCTCAGCGAGGCGGACGTGCGCGATCTGGTGGCTTTCCTGCGCACCTTGACCGACAGCGATCTGCCGGCGGCACGGCACTGAAGCCGGCGTTCCGTGCGGTTTGCGTCGATCAGGACACGTTCTCAGGCGCGGGCCGGGCTGGGCGTTCTGACCCCCAGCACTTTGCAAAGCGCCCGCTCTATCTCGGCCAGGTCATCGTTGGCCATGTCGGTGACGTAGCTAGGCGGGGCTTGGCGATGGACGGCACGGACGGTTATGGGGCAGCGCCTGCTCGATTCGCAAGGGCTTTGTGATATCCAGGACTTTCGCCGTGTTGGGAGGGCGGGAGAGGGCATTCCGTGGGGCAAAAGGCAAGACGTGACCCCCGGAGTTCAAGCGTGGGCTAAAGGTGCCGCTCAGCATCCTGCCGTTGGTGCAGGATGCGAATCACGTCCAGATGGCCGGGATAGTCCAGAAAATAAATGACGTGCGAGCCGCACGGGTGCTTTTGAAAGTCCGGCAGCACCTCGGCAGTGCGACCCTGCTTGGTTCCTCGGGCCAGCGCATGGCACGCATCCCGAATGGCATCGATGTAGTCGTCGGCTTGGTCTGGCCCCCACCTAGAGGCGCTGTAGTCCCAGATTTCGTCTATGTCGGCCTCGGCCGCTGGCGAGAACGCAACAGCCTTCATCGCGGCTGAAGTCCTGCACGCTTACGCGCCTTGAACGTCTCAAAGTCGAAGGGGCGCGGCTCACCGGATTCAAGGCCTGTGCGCAGGGCATCTTGCAGCGCGTTCACCTTGGCCTCATGTTCTTCCAGCAGGCGCAATCCTGCCCGAACCACATCGCTGGCCGAGCCATAGCGCCCGCCTTGCACCTGGGCGTCGATGAAGCTGGTGAAGTGCATTCCGAGGGATACGGAGGTATTTCGGCTCATTGGCTTTCTCCTTGTGAGAAGCGCCAATCGTACCAATTTTTGGTATTTTTTGCGGTGGCCGGGCGTTGCGCCTCAGCCAGTGACAGCCTGCGCGATCTCATGTCACTGTGCCCTATGCCCGCTTGGCCAACATCACCTGCGGGGGGCTCAGGGCCACCCTGTGATTCAGGCCGTTGTGGAAGAAGTTCGAGGGCGTGGTGCCCGGCGCCTCAGCGCCGCACCACCAGGGGCCGGTACTGCGCGGCTTCGGCCAGGTGTTCGGCCTGCACGGTGTCTGAGTCGGCCAGGTCGGCCACGCTGCGGGCCACGCGCAGCACCCGGTGCACGCCGCGGGCCGACCAGGCCCATTGGCGGCTCATGGCCTGCAGCAGGCCGGCCACGCCCTCGCCCAGCTGCAGGTGGGTGTCCAGCGCCTGGCCTTGCAGATCGCGGTTGGGGCAGCCCTGGCGCCGCAGGGCGCGGGCCCGGGCGGCGGCCACGCGGGCGCGCAGTTCGGCGCTGTCGGTGGCGGCTGGCGCGGGTGAGGCCGCCCCAGTGCCGGGCAGCAGTTCCAGGGCGGGCACGGCGGTCACCTCCAGGTGCAGGTCGATGCGGTCGAGCAGGGGGCCGCTGAGCCGGCCCTGGTAGCGCGCGATCTGCTCGGGCGAGCAACGGCAGGCGCGCACGGTCGAGCCGTGGTAGCCGCAGGGGCAGGGGTTCATGGCGCCCAGTAATAAGAAGTGGGCCGGGAAGTTGGCCCGCCGCCCGGCCCGAGAGATGGTGATTTCGCCCGTTTCCAGCGGCTCGCGCAGGGCCTCGAGGGCGGCACGGGGAAATTCGGGCATCTCGTCCAGAAACAGCACACCGTGGTGCGCCAGCGAGATTTCGCCGGGGCGCGGCGGTGAACCGCCCCCCCACCAGGGCCACGGCGCTGGCCGTGTGGTGCGGCTGGCGGGTGGGGCGCCGGCCCCAGTCGCTGATGTTGAAACGCCCCTCCAGGCTGGCCACAGCGGCGCTTTCCAGGGCCTCGTCCAGGCTCATCTCGGGCAGCAGGCCGGCAAAACGCTGGGCCAGCATCGACTTGCCCGAGCCCGGTGGGCCGCTCATCAACAGGCTGTGGTGGCCTGCTGCGGCGATTTCCAGTGCCCGTTTGGCGGCCGCCTGGCCTCTGACCTCACTGAGATCGGGGCCCTGGGTCGCCTGGCTGCGCGCGGGCGCAAGCACCCGCACCAGACCGGTGCCAGGTTCGGGATCAGCTGCCGGGCCGTCGCTGGGCGTCCAGGCAAAGGCCTGCACCACATCCAGCAGGTGGTTGGCGCGCCAGACCGGCATGTCGGGCACCAGGGCGGCCTCTTCGGCACTGCCGGGGGGCAGCACCAGTTGCACAGGCGCACCGCCCTGGCGGTGCAGGGCCAGGCTCATGGCCAGTGCCCCACTGACCGGGCGCAACTCGCCGGACAGCGACAGCTCGCCCGCGAACTCGTGGCCAGCCAGGCGGGCCGGGTCGATCTGTTCGCTGGCGGCCAGCAGGCCCAGGGCGATGGGCAGGTCAAAGCGCCCCGAATCCTTGGGCAGGTCGGCCGGCGCCAGATTGACGGTGATGCGTTTGTTGTGCGGGAACTCCAGCCCGGCGTTCTGCAGCGCCGAGCGCACGCGCTCGCGCGCCTCTTTGACCTCGACCTCGGCCAACCCCACCAGGGTGAAGCTGGGCAGGCCATTGGCCAGATGCACCTCAACGGTCACCGGCAAGGCCTCGAAACCGAGCAAAACCCGGCTTTGCACCAAAGAAAGACCCATTTTCATGCGCTCCTGTTCATCTCGTCACCAGAAGAGTGCATTGGGAGGCCGATCGGCGTAGGCTGCACGTGACTGCACCAATTAGGTGCTTCTCTAACAAGTTTGAAACAAAAAACCGCGCTCTCTTCCTGGGCGTTCCGCTGGCGGCAACGGGGATTTGCGCAAAGAGCAGCAAAAGTTGGCACACAACCTGCATAAGTGCAGCGTCAACCCGATGATTTTTTTTAACAGGAGAACTCCGTGAAATTCGACGTCAAAAAAACAATGATCCTGGCTGCTCTGACCCTGGCCGCCTCGTCCTCGTTTGCCCAGACCGCTGCACCGGCTGAAGCTCCGGCCGCCGCGCCTGAAAACACGCTGGCCTTCAATGCCAGCCTGGCCTCCGAATACCGCTACCGCGGCATTTCGCAGTCGCGCTTCCTGCCGGCTGTGCAAGGCGGCGTCGATTTCACCCACACCAGCGGCTTCTACGTTGGCGCCTGGGCTTCCACCATCAAGTGGATCAAGGACGGCGGCACCGTGGCCGGCGTCAATGCCAAGGGCCCGGTCGAGCTCGACCTGTACGGCGGCTACCGCGGCGAAGTGGTCAAGGACGTGGCCTACGACGTGGGCTACCTGCGCTATGAATACGTGGGCAACAGCTACAAGAACGTGTCTGGCGTCAATGCCAACACCGATGAAATCTATGGCGCCCTGACCTACAGCGTGGTCACCGCCAAGTACTCGCACAGCCTGTCTGACCTGTTCGGCACCCCCAACAGCAAGAACAGCGGCTACCTCGACGTGTCGGCCACCTTCGACCTGGGCAATGGCCTGAGCCTGGTGCCTCACGTGGGCCGCCAACTGGTCAAGAACAACGGCCTGTACAGCTACACCGATTACGCCCTGACCCTGAACAAGGACCTGGGCAATGGTTTCGTCGTGTCGGGCGCGGTGCTCGGTACGGACGCCAAGAGCGGCGCTTATGTGTCCCCGTCCAACAAGAACCTCGGTCGTGACGGTGTGGTCCTGAGCGTCAAGTACAACTTCTGATCAGCGGCCCTGGCCCCTAGGAGAACGCATGAAACTCGTAACTGCCATCATCAAACCCTTCAAGCTGGACGAAGTGCGTGAAGCACTGTCCGCCATGGGTGTGCAAGGCATCACCGTCACGGAAGTGAAGGGCTTCGGTCGCCAGAAGGGCCACACCGAGCTCTACCGCGGCGCCGAATATGTCGTCGACTTCCTGCCCAAGGTGAAGATCGAAGCGGCTGTGGCCGACGACCTGGTCGAACGCGTCATCGAAGCTGTCGAGTCCGCAGCCCGCACCGGCAAGATCGGCGACGGGAAGATCTTTGTGTACGACCTCGAGCAGGTGGTCCGCATCCGTACCGGCGAGACCGGTAAAGAGGCCCTGTAAACGAGCCCTCGGTCACGTCCGAAAGAAAGTCACAACCATGAAAAAGCTATTCGCAACGATTGCACTGGGTTTCAGTCTGATGTTTGCCGGCGGCGCCGTGCTGGCTCAGACCCCCGCAGCACCTGCTGCCGAGGCACCGGCCGCTGCAGCGCCTGCTGCCGAGGCCAAGGCCGCTGACGCCAAGCCGGCCGATGCCGCAGCGCCTGCTGCCGCTGCCGCCGCACCGGCTGACGCTGCTGCCGCCGCTGCACCGCAGCCGGTTCCCAACAAGGGCGACACCGCCTGGATGATGGTCTCCACCCTGCTGGTGATCCTGATGACCGTGCCCGGCCTGGCCCTGTTCTACGGCGGCCTGGTGCGCAGCAAGAACATGCTGTCCGTGCTGATGCAGGTGATGGTCACGTTCTCGCTGATCGTCGTGCTGTGGTTCATCTACGGCTACAGCCTGGCCTTCACCGAGGGCGGCTCCTTCATCGGCGGCTTTGACCGGCTGTTCATGAAGGGCATCTGGGACAACGCCGCAGGCACTTTCGTGAATGCCGCCACCTTCAGCAAGGGTGTCGTGATTCCTGAAATCGTGTTTGCCGCCTTCCAGGCCACCTTCGCCGGCATCACCTGCACGCTGATCGTGGGCGCCTTCGCTGAGCGCATCAAGTTCTCCGCCGTGCTGATGTTCATGGTGCTGTGGTTCACCTTCAGCTACGCACCGATCGCCCACATGGTCTGGTTCTGGATGGGCCCGGACGCCTACACCGGCAAGGACGTTGTGGATGCCATGAACGGCAAGGCCGGCATGATCTGGCAATGGGGCGCGCTGGACTTCGCCGGCGGTACCGTGGTGCACATCAACGCCGCTGTGGCTGGCCTGGTGGGTGCCTTCATGGTCGGCAAGCGCATCGGTTACGGCAAGGAATCGATGGCGCCTCACAGCCTGACCCTGACCATGGTCGGCGCCTCGCTGCTGTGGGTGGGCTGGTTCGGCTTCAACGCCGGCTCCGCTCTGGAAGCCAACGGTTTCGCCGCCCTGGCCTTCATCAACACCTTTGGTGCCACCGCCGCCGCTGTGCTGGCCTGGTCGGTGGGTGAAGCTCTGCACAAGGGCAAGGCCTCGATGCTGGGTGCTGCTTCTGGCGCCGTCGCCGGCCTGGTGGCCATCACCCCGGCTGCCGGCAACGTCGGTATCGGCGGTGCCCTGGTGATCGGCCTGCTGGCTGGCTTCGTCTGCCTGTGGGGCGTGACCGGTCTGAAGAAGATCCTCGGCGCTGACGACACCCTGGACGTGTTCGGCGTGCACGGCGTGGGCGGCATCCTGGGTGCCATCCTGACCGGCGTGTTCAACTCGCCTTCCCTGGGTGGCCCCGGCTTCGTGGCTGACTGGGTCACGGCCACCGGCATCACGGCTGCTGACTATTCCATCGCTTCCCAAGTCTGGATCCAGACCAAGGCTGTCCTGGTCACCGTGGTCTGGTCGGGCGTGGTCTCGTTCGTGTCCTACAAGGTGGTCGACCTGACCATTGGCCTGCGCGTCAGCGAAGAAGACGAGCGCGAAGGTCTGGACATCACCTCGCACGGCGAAACGGCTTACAACCGTTAAAGGCCATGCCGGAGGGGCCGTAGCTGCCCTGCGACCCCTCCGAGGTTTTTTTCATTGAGAGTCTCCCTTGGATATTGGGCCCGCTTCGGCGGGCCCTTTTTTTTGTGCGGGGCATGGCGGGCCGAGGGCACAATCCGGGGTTCCGTTTTTCGCTGCCTCGGCCGCCAAGGTGAATGCCATGCCCCATGCCCCCGCCCTGATCCTGGACAACACCGCCGCCGGCGGTGATCTGCGTTGTGCGGTGCGCCCCGACCTGGGCGGCTGCCTGGCCGGCCTGTGGTGGCGGGGTGAGCCCGTGCTGCGCCTGCCGCCGCCCGAGGGCCTGGCCCAGGCGCGCCAATCTGGCAGCTACCCGCTGGTGCCGTATTCCAACCGCATCGGCCACGCCGTGCTGCACTGGCAGGGCACAGGCCACCCCCTGGTGAACAACAACGCGCCCGAGCCGCATGCCATCCACGGCGTGGGCTGGCAAGCCCCATGGCAGGTGCTGAAGCAGGGCCCCGACCACCTGCTCATGGCCTTTGAGCACCCGGCCGACGCCGCCTGGCCCTTTGCCTTTGACGCCTCCCAGACCCTGCGCCTGCGCGGCAACACCCTGGAGCTGACGCTCGGCATGACCAACCAGTCGCCCCACCCGGTGCCTGCGGGCCTCGGCTGGCACCCCTGGTTCGTCAAGCGCGCTGGCGCCCACCTCGCCTTCGAGGCCACCGCTCGCTGGGAAGTGGGCCCCGACAAGCTGCCCACCCACCGCACCCCGTCCACCGGCCTGCACGCCGATGCCAAACTGCTGGACCTGGACCATTGTTTCGAGGGCTGGTGCGGCCTGGTCACCCTGCGCGATCCGGTCATGACCGTGCGCGTGCGCAGCAACACCGCCTACCTGGTGGTGTGCACCCAGCCTCAACGAGACAGCGTGGCCATTGAGCCGGTCAGCCATGCCAACAACGCCATCAACCTGCAGCACGCGCAGGGCCGTGCCCCGGCCGAGCTCGGGGTGCGCACGCTGGCCCCTGGCGAGTCGCTGACCCTGCAGATGAGCATTGAAATCAGCCATGACGAAGGAGACCCCGCATGAGCACCACCCTCCACCTGAACTGGCAGGCCATCAGCCCCGAGCGCAGCAAACTCGGGGAGTCGCCGTTCTGGCACCCGCACGAGCAGATGCTGTACTGGGTCGACATCCCCGGGCGCGAGCTGCTGCGCTGCAATGTGTTCACCGGCCACATCGAGCACTGGGCCCTGCCCAGCGAGCCCGGCTGTGTGGCGCCGGCCCGCGCTGGCGGCCTGGTGCTGGCGCTGCGTGATGGCGTGTACCGGGCCCGCGACTGGGGCGGCGCGCTGCAGCGCATCGCCGGCTTCAGCCACGACCCGCGCACCACCCGCTTCAACGACGGCCGCTGCGACCCGCAGGGCCGCTTCTGGGCCGGCACCATCTATGAGCCCCGCGACCGTCGCCTGGGCGAGCTGTTCAGCGTCGATGCCCGCGAGGGCGGCAAGCCCACGCTCGCCTTGCGGGCCATCAACAACGTGGTGTCCAACGGGCTGGCCTGGTCGCCCGATGGCCGCACCCTGTACTGGGCCGACACCCAGGACCACCGCATCGACGCCTGGACCTTCGACCCCACCAGCGGCGCCCTGCGGCGTCACCGCCTGTTTGCCCAATTGCCTCCCAAGCCCGAGGGCTTCCGCTCCGACGACATGGCTGCCGCTGCCACTTATGGCGGTCGACCCGATGGCGCCGCAGTCGACGTCGAAGGCAACTACTGGAGCGCCCAGTTCGAGGGTGCCCGCCTGCTCAAGTTCTCGCCCGCGGGCGAGCTGCTGGCCGAGGTGCCGCTGCCGGCCCGTTGTCCCACCATGCCCTGCTTCGGGGGCGATGATGGCCGCACCCTGTATGTCACCACCGCGTCCAATGGCCGCCCGGCGGCCGAAGCCGACCACTGGCCCGACAACGGCCGCGTGCTGGCCGCCCGGGTCGATGTGCCGGGCCTGCCGGTGAATTTCTTCGCCGAGGGCTGAGCGCCGGCCTGGCTCCAGCCCTGGCGGGTCGGTCGTCCGGGCCCGCCAGGGTGGCCTGAAATTGCCCTGGCTCAATTTTCTGCATGCCGGGCGTTCAAAAAAATCACGGGGCCGCCTATCGCACCGGTCGGGCCCTGGGCGTACCATTTGCGCCCATGGAGACCGCCTTGCAAACCCTCATCGAGCGCATTCGCGCCGCCGCCGCCGCTGCCACGCCCCTGCGCATCCGCGGAGGTGGCACCAAGGATTTCTATGGCCAGAGCCTGCACGGCCAGGTCCTGGACACCCGCAGCCTGGCAGGCATCAGTGCCTACGAACCCAGTGAACTGGTGATCACCGCCGGTGCCGGCACCCCGCTGGTCGAGCTGGAGGCCGCGCTGGCGGCACAGGGCCAATGCCTGCCCTTCGAGCCCCCACATTTCGGCCCCGGCGCCACGGTGGGCGGCATGGTGGCCGCTGGCCTGGCCGGCCCGGCCCGGGCGGCCGTGGGCAATGTGCGCGATTACGTGCTGGGGTTGGAGCTGGTCAATGGCCGGGCCGAGCACCTCACCTTTGGCGGCCAGGTCATGAAGAACGTGGCGGGTTACGACGTGTCGCGCCTGCTGGCGGGCTCGTTGGGCACGCTGGGGCTGATCACCTCGGTCTCGCTCAAGGTGCTGCCGGTACCGGTGGCCGACGCCACGCTGCGCTTCGAGTTCGACGAGCCCACCGCGTTGGCCCGCCTCAACGCCTGGGGGGGCCTGCCCCTGCCCGTGAACGCCTCGTGCTGGCTGGCCGGCGTGCTCCACCTGCGCCTGCGCGGCGCCCAGGCTGCGGTGCAGGCCGCCTGCCAGCGCCTGGGTGGCGAGCTGTTGGCGCCCGAGTCGGCGCAGGCCTTCTGGCAGTCGCTGCGCGAGCAGACCCACCCCTTCTTCCAGCCCCAGGCCGATTTCAGCCTGTGGCGTCTGGCTGTGCCCGACACCGCGGTGCCGCTGCAACTGGGCCCCACCCTGATCGAGTGGGGCGGCGCCCAGCGCTGGCTGCACGCGCCGTCCGAGCAGGCCAAGCGCTTGCGCCACCACGCGGTCAGCGTGGGCGGCCATGCCACCCGCTTTCGTGGGCCCGATGCCGCGCTCGACGTGTTCACCCCCCTGTCGCCCGCGCTCGATCGCATCCAGCGCGGCCTCAAGCAGCAGTTCGACCCGGCCGGCGTGTTCGGCCACGGCCGGCTGTACCGCGGCTGGTAAGCTCGCTTCAGCGCCTCGATCGCCTGCCCATGCGCCGCCTGCGACACCTCACCGGCCTGCACCGCACCCCGGCCACCAACCGGCTGCTCGGCTTTTTGCTGGCCTTCAATGCCGGCGCCATCAACGCCGGCGGCTTTCTGGTGGTGGGCATGTACACCTCGCACATGTCGGGCTTTGTGTCCATGCTGGCCGACAACCTGGTGCTGGGCAATGTGCTGCTGGTGGCTTCGGCCTGCGGGGCCTTGCTGTCCTTCACCGCCGGCGCAGCCATGACGGCCGTGCTGGTCAACTGGGGCCGGGTGCACCATCTGCGCAGCGGCTACGCACTGCCCTTGCTGCTGGAGGCCGTGCTGATGCTGCTGTTCGGCCTGATCGGCAGCACCTTCAACCGCCAGACCCCGTTTGCCGTGCCCTTCACCGTGCTGTTGCTGGCCTTCATCATGGGCCTGCAGAACGCCCTGGTGACCAAGATATCCTCGGCCCAGATCCGCACCACGCACATGACCGGCGTCGTCACCGACCTGGGCATCGAACTGGGCAAGCTGCTCTACTGGAACGGTGTCGCCGCCGGTGCCACCCCCCAGGTGCGCGCCAACCGGGCGCGGCTCAAGCTGTATGCCTCGCTGCTGGGCTTGTTCACCGTGGGCGGCATCGTGGGGGCGGCCGGCTTCAAGCACATCGGCTTCATCTGGGTGCTGCCCCTGGCCACGCTGCTGCTGTCCCTGTCGCTGCCGCCGCTGTTGGGCGATCTGCGGCGCCTGGGGCGCATGCTCGAACGCGAGCCGGCTGCCGATTGATGCCACCCACCTGACCGACCCGACAGATCCCTCCAGGCGGCTGGCCGCCGTGACGCATTTCACCTTCGCTTTCATCCATGCAAACCCATCTCGCCCCCCAGTACCAGGACAGCGCGGCCGGCCGTGAGGCCGAGGCCATTTTGCGCAAATGCGTGCACTGCGGCTTTTGCACCGCCACCTGCCCCACCTACCAGTTGCTGGGCGATGAGCTCGACGGCCCGCGCGGCCGCATCTACCTGATCAAGCAGGTGCTCGAGGGCGAGGTCCCCACCCGCAAGACCCAGATGCACCTGGACCGCTGCCTGACCTGCCGCAACTGCGAAAGCACCTGCCCCAGTGGCGTGCAGTACGGCCACCTGGTGGACATCGGGCGCCAGATCGTGGACGAGCAGGTGCCGCGCCCTGCCGCCGAGAAGGCCGTGCGCTGGTTGCTCAAGGAAGGCCTGCCCTCGCCGCTGTTCGCCCCCGCCCTCAAGCTGGGCCAGATGGTGCGCGGGGCCCTGCCGCCCACGCTGCGTGCCAAGGTGCCGCTGCCCCAGTCGGCGGGCCGCTGGCCCAGCGCCAGCCATGCCCGCAAGGTGCTCACCCTGGCCGGCTGCGTGCAACCGGCCCTGTCGCCCAACATCAACAGCGCCACCGCCCGGGTGCTCGATGCGGCCGGCATCGAATGCGTCACCGCACCCCAGGCCGGGTGCTGCGGGGCGGTCAAGTTCCACCTCAACGACCAGAGCGGCGGCCTGGGCCAGATGCGCGCCAACATCGACGCTTGGTGGCCCCTGCTCAGCAGCGGCCAGGTCGAGGCCCTGGTGATCAATGCCTCGGGTTGCGGTGCCACCATCAAGGATTACGGCCACCTGCTGCGCGACGACCCGGCCTACGCCGAGAAGGCGGCCCTGGTCAGTTCGATGACGCGCGACCTCAGCGAGCTGCTGCCTGATCTGGTGCCCCTGCTCAAGCCGCGCCTGAAAAGCGCGCCCCAGGGCGTGGTGGCCTTCCACCCGCCTTGCACGCTGCAGCACGGCCAGAAGCTGCGCGGCGGTGTGGAGACCCACCTGGGCGAGCTGGGCTTCACCGTGCAGGTGGCGCGCAACGAGGCCCACCTGTGCTGCGGCTCGGCCGGCACCTACTCGGTGCTCAACCCCGACATCGCCTACGAGCTGCGCGACCGCAAGGTGGGCCACCTGGAGGCCCTGCAGCCCGAGGTCATCGTCAGCGCCAACATTGGTTGCATCACCCACCTGCAAAGCGGCACGGCGACACCGGTCAAGCACTGGGTCGAGGTGCTCGATGAGGCCCTGCAAGCCTGAGTGCTGGCATGATGGCGGGTTTGTCCCTTTGCGAAATCCGTTCTGTCATGACTGAATCCGTGTCCGAAACCGCTGGCGTACCTCCTCTGGCCGATGCCGCGTCGGCGTTGCCGCAGGCCGCCGCATCCGAAGTTCCGACCGGTGCCGTCACCGCACAGGAACCCGCTGGCGAGGCTGGCACCCCCACTGAGCCCCCTACTGAGACCCCCACTGAGCGCGGCGCGCGGCGTGGTCGCCGCGGCGGCCGTGGGCGCTCGCGCCCCGAGGGGGGTGAGGGCGCTTCCGCCCAGCCAGCGGCCGCCCAAGGGGCCCGTGACCGGGGTCGGGACGGTGCTCGCCAAGCCGGCCGTGAAGGTGGCCGTGAGGGCGGCCGCCGCCCGCCACGCCAGCCTGGCGCCGAGCGTGCCGAGCGCAGCGCGGCAGCCCCCCAGTCGCCCAAGCCCGCCCGTCCGGCGCGCAGCCACCCGGTGCTCGATCAACTGGCCGCGCTGTACCCGGCCCTGTTCGGCGAGCAGCCGCTGCCGCTCAAGCGCGGCATCTTCCAGGACCTGCAAGACGCCCACCCCGAGGTCTTCGAGCGCGAAGCCCTGAAGGCCGCGCTGGCCCTGCACACCCGCTCCAGTCGCTACCTGACGGCGGTGGCCGCAGGCCAGCAACGCCATGACCTGCAAGGCCAGCCGGTCGAGGCCATGGCGCCTGAGCACGTGCACCACGCCTTGCTGGAGGTGTTCCGCCGCCGCCAGCAGCGCCCGGGCGCCGAAGACCTGCGCCCCAAGCTGCGCCGGCGCATCGTGCAGGCCTTCGAAGCCTCGGGCCTGAGCTCCGAGGCCTATGCGGCCCGTGTGATCGGCCGTGACGAAGCCGCCAACGCCGTGCTCGACGAAGCCCTGGCCGAGGCCGCCGAAGCCGCCGCCCGCGACGAGGCCCGCCTGCGCGCCTTCGAAGCCAGCGGCCAGACCGTGCAGGCCTTTGCCGACATGTACGGCTTTGACCCGCGCGACGCGGCCCGCACCGTGGAGCGCGCCCAGCGCCGCCGCCAACTGGCGGCTGATGCGGTCGCTGCGGCTGCTGCCGCCTCCGCAGCGGCCGAGGTGGCCCCGCCTGAGGCAGCTGACGACGCGCCTGAAGCGTCCGAGCTGCCCGAAGCCCCCGCCGCCTGAGCCGGCCCCCTGCGGCCCCGCGCCGCAGGCTGCTGACACCCCGTTGTCAGCAGCCCCACCGCACCATGGCGTCCTTCACAACCACTTTTGAAGGTCACGACCATGAACACCTCTTCTGCCACCCCCAGCCGCCACGCGATCACCTGGTTCGAGATCCCCTGCGCCGAGCTGGATCGCGCCCAGGCCTTTTATGAGGCCGTGCTGGCCCGCCCCATGCACCGCGAAGACTTTGGCGGCGGCCCCATGGCCGTGTTCTGCCACGACAAGCCCGCCCCGGGCGGCTGCCTGGTGGCCGGTCCGGAGCGCCGCGTGGCCCCCGATGCCGGCGTGCGCCCCTACCTGGACTGTGCCCCCTCGCTGAGTGCCGCCGTGGCCCGTGTGGCGGGCGCAGGCGGTCGGGTGCTGGATGCCTGCATCGAGCTGCCGCACGGCATCGGCTTCATCGCCCATGTGCACGACACCGAGGGCAACCTCGTCGGCCTGCACAGCGTGCAGCGCTGAGCCGGGGCATGCCATGCAGGCTTTGTCACTGTTCCCGGACGAGCCCTTGGCGCCGCCCCGCGCGCTGCGCCACTGGATGGCCGTGGCCAGCGCCGAGCATGCCCGCCACGGGCGTGACCATGCCCCGCAGGGCTTCATGCAGGTCTGCCACGGCAAGCGGGGCCCGCTGGCGCGCATGCAGCCCGGCGACTGGGTGGCCTATTACGCGCCCAGCACCCGCATGGGCGGCTCCGACCGGCTGCAACGCCTGGTCTCGATCGGCCGGGTGGCGCCAGGGCAGCCCTATGCGTTTGATATGGGCGGTGGCTTCGTGCCGTTCCGGCGCGATGTGCAATACCTGCAGCAAGCCCGCGAAGTGCCCATTCACCCCTTGCTGGACCACTTCGAGTTTGTCGAAGACCGCCAGCGCTGGGGGGCGCGGTTCCGCTTTGGCCTGTTCGAGCTCAGCGCCCACGACATGGGCCTGATCGCCCGCGCCATGGGCGTGGCGGGGCCGGTCTGAGCCCTTCAGGCCGAAAAGTCGATGTCGGCGCTGGCCAGCACCCGCACCCGGGGCCCGAAGCTGGTGATCTGGCTCAGCGTGATGTTGTGGTGCGCCACCACCTGCTCCGCGCTCAGCGCGGCATTGCCGGCCGAGCCATGGCCATCGGCCGGCAGCGTCACCGGGTAGCCCAGGGCCAGGGCGCGCCGGGCCGTGGTGTCCACGCAGAACTCGGTGTGCATGCCGCACAGCACCAGGGCCTCGATGCCCAGCGCGTCCAGGCGCAGTTTGAGGCCGGTGTTCAGGAACGAGTCGGCGGTGCTCTTGCCCACCCGCAGGTCCAGGGCGGTGGTGTGCAACCCGTCGGCCAGCTGCCAGCCGCGCGAGCCGTGCGCCAGGGGGCTGCCCGGGCTTTCGTGTTGCACGAACAGCACCGGCACCCCGGCCTGCCGGGCCCGCGCGGTCAGCCCGTTGATGCGTTCGATCAGGGCCGGGGCCTGCCAGACGGCGCCTTCGCCCTCGCACAGGGCTTGTTGCACATCGATCACGATCAGGGCGGTTTTCATGGGGGCGCTTCCGGGCAGGGGTGGAACTGGCATCATCGCCGATCCGGGGCCCGGCCCGCCTGGCCCTGATCCTCTGCCCCTGCCAACCGACTCCACCCGACACCCATGCGCCGCGCCGACCGCCTGTTCCACATCGTCCAGCTGATCCGCGGGCGCCGCCTCAGCACGGCGGCCTTGCTGGCCGAGCGGCTGGAGGTGTCCGAGCGCACCATCTACCGCGACGTGGCCGACCTGCAGCACCAGGGCGTGCCCATCGAGGGCGAGGCCGGCGTGGGCTACCGCATGGGGGCCGGCTTTGAGTTGCCGCCCCTGATGTTCACCCAGGCCGAGGCCGGCGCGCTGCTGGCGGCGGTGCGTCTGGCCCAGGCCTGGTTCGACCCGGCGCTGGCGCGCGAGGCCGAGCAGGCCCTGGGCAAGATCCTGTCGGTGCTGCCGGCCGGGGCCCGCGCGGCGGCCGAGTCGCAGGCCGTCTACGCCCCCACCCTGGGGCAGGACCCCCAGGTGCAGCAGCACCTGCAGCAACTGCGCGAGGCGGCCCAGACGCGCCACAAGGTGCGGCTGCGCTACCACGCGCTGTCGGACGAGCACAGCGAGCGCACGCTGCGCCCCCTGGGCTGCTTTTTCTGGGGCCAGGTCTGGACGCTGGCGGCCTGGTGCGAAACCCGGCAGGCCTTCCGCAGCTTCCGGCTGGACCGGATGATGCAGCTCGAACGCCTGGACGAGCGCTTTCGCGATGAAGCCGGCAAGACCCTGGCCGACCTGCTGCGCGAGGTGGGGGCGCAGGCCCGCCGCGCGCGCGCCTGATGCACTTGGGGCAGGCGGGGTTTTTGTTCATATTTCACAAAGTGCAAACCAGCTTGTCGCACACTGGGGGTTTTGCAATCTGGCGCCCTGGCGCAGTTTCCCCATGACCACCTTGTCTCCTGCGAAAAACGTGCTGGGCACGGAGCTGATGGCCTGCTCCTACGACCCGCTGACCGGCTATTACCGCGACGGCTGCTGCCAGACCGACGCCAGCGATGCCGGCAGCCACCTGATCTGTGCCCGTGTGACGGCCGACTTTTTGGCCTTCTCGCTGAGCGTGGGCAACGACCTCAGCACCCCTCGCCCCGAATACCGTTTCACCGGACTCAAGCCGGGCGACCGCTGGTGCCTGTGCGCGCTGCGCTGGCGCGAGGCGCTGGAGGCCGGCGTGGCCCCGCCGGTGGTGCTGGAGGCCACCCATGAAAGCGCGCTGCAGTTCGTGACGCTCGAATCGCTGCGACAGCACGCCTGGCGCCAGTCCAGCCGGTCCTGAGCCTTGACGAACGCGCCTGTGCCCGCCGCCGAGCCTGTGGTGCGCCCCAGTGGCGTGCCACAGGCCTTTGATTCGCCGCGCGACCGCGCCCTGTACCGGCGCGTGCCGCACCGGCCAGGGGTGGAGCTGTACCGGGCCGAGATCGTGGACCACGCCTTCGCCCCACATGCCCACGATGCCTTCGGCATCGGTGCCGTGGAGTGGGGGGTGGAGCGCTTTCGCTACCGCGGCAGCGATCATCTGGCCGGCCCGGGTTCGCTGGTGTTGATGGACGACGACGAGCTGCACACCGGCCGCGCCGACACCGACCAGGGCTGGCGCTACCGCATGGTTTACGTCGATGCCCCGTTGCTGGCCGATCTGTGCGGCCAGCCCGTGCAGCGCTTTGCCCAGCCTGCGGTGGACGACCCGGCCCTGGGCCTGCGCGTCACCACCGCACTCGATGGGCTGTGGGCCTGCGCCGACCAGCCTCTGGCCTTTGACAGCCTGCTGGCCACGCTGGCCAGCGAGCTGGTGCAGCGCCACGGCCGGGGCCGGGCGGCTGAGGCCCCAACGGCCGGCCTGGCGCCCCCGGTGCTGGCGCGGGTGCGTGACTACCTCGAAGCCCATCTGCACCAGACCCTGCGGCTGGAAGATCTGGCCCGTGAGGCGGGGTTGTCGCCCTTTCATTTTCTGCGCCGCTTCCGGCAAAGCACCGGCCACACGCCCCAGGTCTTCCTGCAGGCCCGCCGAGGCGCACGCGCCAAGGCCTTGCTGGCCCAGGGCGAGGCGCCGGCCGAGGTGGCGGCCAGCGTGGGGCTGGTGGACCAGTCGCACCTGAACCGGCTGCTGCGCCGCCTGTACGGCATCACGCCCGGGGCCTACCAGCGGCAACTGGGCCGGGTGCCTTTGCGTTCCTGAAAGGCGCAATCCGGTACAAGACCGGCCAGCCCCCCTGGGGCACACTGCAGGCCTCCTCCACCCCCGAAGTCACCCGCTTTCACGTATCCATGGCCGCAGCAGATCTGATCCGAGGGGTGGCCTATGCCCTGGCCGCCGGCCTCATGTGGGGGCTGGTGTTCGTGGCCCCGGCCCTGCTGCCCGACTACCCGCCGGCGGCCCTGGCCTTCGGGCGCTACATTGCTTTCGGCGCTGTGGCCTTGCTGCTGGCCTGGCCTGACCGCAGCCGCCTGGCGGCGCTACGCCGGGCCGACTGGGTGGAGGCCTTCAAGCTGTCCCTGGTGGGCAACATCCTGTACTACCTGTTCCTGTCGGCCGGCATCCAGGCGGCGGGCGTGCCCCTGGCCAGCGTGTTGATCGGCACCCTGCCGGTGGTGATCGCGGTGTGCGCCAACTGGCACGACCGCTCACTGCCCTGGGCGCGGCTGATGCCCTCGCTGGGCCTGATCGCGGGCGGCATTGCCTGCGTCAACCAGTCGGAGATGGCCCGCCTGGGCGGGGGCGAGGGCCACGCCTACGGGCTGGGCGCCGCCCTCACCGTGGTGGCGGTGGCCGCCTGGACCTGGTACCCCATCCGCAACGCCCGCTGGCTCAAGGCGCACCCAGGCCTGTCGGCCACCACCTGGACCACCGCGCAAGGCCTGACCACGCTGCCGCTGGCGGCGCTGGGCTGGCTGCTCTGGGGCCTGTGGCAGGGTCGCCTGCCTGGGCACAGTTGGTGGATGGGCTTGGGCGCGCAGCCGGGGCGCTTTGTGCTGCTGATGCTGGCCATGGGCCTGTTTGCCTCCTGGGCCGGCACCCTGGCCTGGAGCCGCGCCAGCAAGCTGCTGCCCACCTCGCTGACGGGCCAGTTGATCGTGTTCGAGACCCTGTCGGCCCTGGCCTATGGTTTTCTGCACCGCGGCCAGTGGCCCGGCTGGCTCACCGGGGCCGGCATCGGCTTGCTGATGGGCGGGGTGATGATGGGCGTGCGGGCGTTCCAGCGGCCCGCGCCGCACTGAGGCCCTGGCGCCGGGCTCAGGCCGCCAGGGCCTGTTCGATGTCGCCAGCCAGCTTGGCCGGCGCGTCCTGTGGCGCGTAGCGGCGGATCACGCGGCCGTCCCGGCCCACCAGGAACTTGGTGAAATTCCACTTGATCATCTTGCTGCCCAGCAGGCCCGGGGCTTCGGCGGTCAGCCAGCGGTACAGCGGGTGGGCGTCGGCGCCGTTGACCTCGATCTTGCTCATCATCGGAAAGCTCACGCCGTAGTTGAGCTGGCAGAAGCTGGCGATCTGCTCGTCGCTGCCCGGGTCCTGGTGGCCGAACTGGTTGCACGGAAAGCCCAGCACCACCAAGCCGCGCGCGCCATAGCTCTGGTGCAGCGTCTCGAGGCCAGCGAACTGCGGCGTGAAGCCACAGGCGCTGGCGGTGTTCACGATCAGCAGCACCTCCCCCTCGAATTGTTTCAAGGGCACGGTCTGGCCGTTGATCTGCTGGGCTTCGAAATCGTAAACGCTGGGCATGCAGGGCTCCGGTGGGTGGTTGTGGGGTGGGCCATGCTAACGAGGAGGCAGAGGCCACACCGTCAGAAGTGCGACATTCCGGGTGCCCGGCCACGGCGTCGGCACCACCGGGTGGGCGGGGCGGGGCCGGCTTGGGGCCAGGTTGGGGCTCAGTGGCCTGAACCGTCCGCGTCGGCACCCGGCGTCAGCGCCTGCCAGGCCGCTGCCGCCACGATCAAGGCGCCGCCCAGCCACACCTGCAGCGGCAGTTCGGCCGCCCCCAGCAGCACCGAAGAGGCGCTGGCAAACAGCACCTCCGACAGCATCACCAGCGAGGTGGTGCTGGCCGCCAGGCGCGAGGCGCCGTACTGCAGGGCCACATTGCCCAGCAGGTAGGCCATGCTCAGGCCCGCAGCCAGCAGCAGCCAGCCGGGCGCCGCGGCGGGCAGGGGGCTGATGTGGCCCTGGGCCACCCCCAGCGCCGCCGTGGCACACGAGAGCACCGAGCCGCCGCCAAACATGGCCAGCACCCGCGATTCGGCCGGGGCGCCGCTGTTGCGCTTGAGCAGCACATTGGTCAGAGCAAAACTCGCGCCACCCCCCAGGGCCAGCCAGTCGGCCATCGATTCGGGCACCGGCCAGTCCACGCCCGGCGCCTTCAGCACCACCGCCACCCCGGCCAGGGCCAGGGCCATGCGCAGCAGCGAGGCCAGGCGCGGGCGCTCGCCCAGCAGCCACCACGCCAGCAGGGCGGACCACACCGGCATCAGGTAGAACAGCAGCACCACGCGCACCACATCGCCCACCGTCACGGCCCAGTTGAAGCACACATTGGTCATGCCCGCCCCCAGCGACAGCAGCCACAGCCCGCGGTGGCGCAGCAGCCCGCCCAGCGCCCCGGGCCGCAGCGCCAGCGTGACGCACAGCGACAGCAGGTAGATCAACGCGGTGGCCCACAGCGGGTGCAAGCCAGCCTGCTCCAGCTGGCGCAACGGCCACCACGACACGCCCCACACGAAGGCGTTGAACATCAGGGCCAGCACGCAGGGCAGGGCATGCAGAGGGGCGTGGTTCAGGGGGCTGTGCAGGGAAGGTCGGTTCATGGGCTGGGTCAGGGCCAGTTGCGGGCCGTGTGCACCAGGGCCAGAATCCAGACCGTGTCGCTTTGCACCTCGTAGACCAGGCGGAAGTTTTCGTGAGGGATCAATTCACGTGTGCCCGGTATCTTGCCCGACTTGCCCTGCAGCGGGTGTTCGGCCAGTCGGTCAGGCCACTGGGCAAAGAACTCATCCATGCGGATGGCCGCCAGCGGGTTGTTCTGGCCGATGTGGTCAATGATGTTGTTCCGGTCCTGTTCGGCGGAAGAGGTCCAGAAGACCCTCATGTGCCAGCGCGCCCGGCCCTGGCCTGCAAGGCCGCTCGCCGGGCCGCAAACCGGGCTTCCACTTCACTGGCGGGATGGTACTGGCCTGTGCGCACCTGCTCTCTGGCCGTGGTGACTTTGTCATGCAGATAGGTCTCGTACTCGCGCGTCTGTTGCTGGCGTTGTACAAATCCTTGCACCAAGTCTTGCAGGATCTGTTCGGCCGGCTGATGGCTCGCTTTGGCCGCTGCGATGAAAGCATCACGCAGTGCCGGCTCCAGTTTCAGGGTCAGTTCAGCGTTCTTGGGCATGAGGTGGCTCCCGCTGTTGAGGCAGTGCAGCAGGTTATACACCGACCCTGCGATCCTCTTGTCGCCGTTCGTTTCATCGCCATGCTCGGGCAGAAGATCAATGCCCCTGATCGTTGCGTGCCAGGGTGATCAGCGCGTGAAGCTCGTCGGCGTGCTGCACGCAGTTGCGCTGGTGCCAGCGCTTGATCAGCCACATGGCCACCGCCACCACCAGACCGAAGGCGGTGATGGCGCCGAAGGCCGACAGGCCGAACTTGGTCGACAGGCTGTAGAAGGCGCCCAGGGCCAGGATGCAGGCCTGTTCGTTGAAGTTCTGCACGGCAATCGAACGGCCCGCGCCCATCAGGTTGTGGCCGCGGTGCTGCAGCAGCGCATTCATGGGCACCACCAGGAAGCCACCCAACCCCCCCAGCAGGATCAGGAAGGGCGCGGCCAGCCACACGTTGTCGATGTAATTCATCAGCACCACCAGCACGCCCATGGCGATGCCCAGGGGCATGACGCGGGTGGCGTGCTCCAGGCGCATGCGCATCGATGCCACCACGGCACCCACGGCCGTGCCGATGGCCACCACCCCGACCAGGGACGAGGCCTGGGTGGTGCTGTAGCCCAGTGCGGCGGCGCTCCAGGCCAGCACGATGTAGCGCAGGTTGCCGCTGACACCCCAGAACAAGGTGGTGGTGGCCAGCGAGATCTGGCCCAGCCGGTCGTGCCACAGGCGCGAGTTGCAGTTCCAGAAATCAGGCACCAGGTTCAAGGCGTTGCGCAGCACGCTCTGCTCGGGGTTCTGGCGCAGCGGGCGCATGGTCACGCCGGTGTGCGGGATGCGGGTGTTGAACCAGGCGGCCAGCGCGTAGACGAAGATCAGCACGAAGATGGCGGCCTCGGGCGGGGTGTCCACCCCGGTGTCGAACACCGGAAAGTCAAACGACAGCAGCAGGCCCGACACCGAATGCCCCACCAGTTGGCCGCCTACCAGCACGCCCAGGATGATGGAGGCGATGGTCAGCCCCTCGATCCAGCCATTGGCCTTGACCAGTTGCGAGGCCGGCAGCAGCTCGGTGAGGATGCCGTACTTGGCCGGCGAGTAGGCTGCCGCGCCCAGGCCCACCACGGCATAGGCCATCAGCGGGTGGGTGCCGAACAGCATCAACATGCAGCCCAGCACCTTGATCGCATTGCTGATGAACATCACCTTGCCCTTGGGCTGGGCGTCAGCAAAGGCCCCTACGAAGGGTGCCAGGATCACGTAGAACAGGGCGAACATGGGCACCAGGGCCGCGCGCTGCCACTCGGGGGCGCCTTCGCTCTTGAGCAGTTCAACCGCGGCCACGAATATGGCGTTGTCGGCCAGCGAGCTGAAAAACTGCGCCGACATGATGGTGTAGAAACCGCGCTTCATGGAGTGGCTGATTCGTGCATCAGCAAAACTGATACTTTTGTAATGTTGAACGAGGCCTCAAAAAGGCAATCGGTTATATCACGGGCCCCCAGGGCTGAAGTGCCAAAATCCCCTTACTTCGACTTCAGCTTCCAGCCATGCCGCGTCCGATCCAAGCCACTGTTCATACTGCTGCATTGCAGCAAAATCTGGCGCAGGTGCGTCGTTTGGTGCCGGACGCCCGGGTGTGGGCTGTGGTCAAGGCCAATGCCTACGGCCACGGCATCGAGCGGGCCTTTGAAGGTCTGCGCGGCGCCGACGGCTTTGCCCTGCTGGACCTGGCCGAGGCCGAGCGCGTGCGCCGACTGGGCTGGCGCGGCCCCATCCTGCTGCTCGAAGGCGTGTTCGAGGCGCGCGATCTGGAGTTGTGCTCGCGCCTGGACCTGTGGCACGCGGTGCACTGCGACGAGCAGATCGACATGCTGGCCGCGCACAAGACCCAGGTGCCGCACCGGGTGTTCCTGAAGATGAACTCGGGCATGAACCGCCTGGGCTTCACCCCCGAACGCTACCGTTCGGCCTGGACCCGCCTCAACGCCCTGCCCCAGGTGGACGAGATTTCGCTGATGACCCACTTCAGCGATGCCGACGGCCCGCGCGGCATCGCCCATCAAGAAGAGGCCTTTCTGGCCGCCACCGCCGACCTGCCCGGCGAGCGCAGCCTGGCCAACAGCGCGGCCACGCTGCGCCACAGCGCCCAGCCCCGCATCAAGAGCGACTGGGCCCGCCCCGGCATCGTGCTGTATGGCAGCGCGCCTGATTTTCCGGAACACAGCGCGGCCCACTGGGGCCTGCAGCCCACGATGAGCCTGAACACCCGCCTGCTGGCGGTGCAGGACCTGGCGCCCGGCGCCACCGTGGGCTATGGCTCGCGCTTCCAGGCCGAGGTGCCCATGCGCGTGGGCATTGCGGCCTGCGGGTATGCCGATGGCTACCCGCGGCATGCCGATACCGGCACCCCCATCCTGGTCAACGGCGTGCGCACCCGCCTGGTGGGTCGCGTCAGCATGGACATGCTGATGCTCGACCTGACGCCGCTGGAGCAGGCTGGCGTGCCCTTCGGCTTCGGCTCCGAGGTCACGCTGTGGGGCCGCTCGTCCAAGGGCGCCGTGCTGCCCATCGACGAGGTGGCCCACGCCGCCGGCACCGTGGGCTACGAGCTGATGTGCGCGGTGGCGCCTCGGGTCAGTTTTGCGGTGGACGACCGGGCTCAGTCCGCATAAAGCTGCAGCACGGCCACACCGGCCATGATCAGGCCCAGGCCGAGCAGGCTGGGCCAGTTCAGGCGCTGGCCATGCACGGCCCAGGCGATCACGGTGATGAGCGCGATGCCCACCCCTGACCACACCGCGTAGGCCACGCCCACCGGCATCACCTTGAGCGTGAGCGACAGCAGGTAAAAGGCCAGGCCATAGCCCAGCACCACGGCCAGCGAGGGGCCAAGCCGGGTGAAGCCCTCGGACGACTTCATGAAGCTGGTGCCGATCACCTCGGCCACGATGGCCGTGCCCAGCAGCAGCCAGCGGTTGATGGAGGCCAGTTCGGGGACGTCGTTCATCGGTTTTTCCGCAGCGCCCGTGCTCTGCCGCCTCAAAAGGGGGCTGCAGGTGACACGGGCTGGGCGCTTCAGGCGCCTGTTGCCAAGGCCTGTTGCACGCCGGGCCGCTGCAGCAGGCGCTCGCGGTGCGCCACCACCTTGGGGAACTGCGCAATGTCCACGCCGTCGCTGGCCAGCCAGGTGGAGACGGTGTACAGGTAGGCATCGGCCACCGAGTAGGTGTCGCCCAGCACCCAGGGGCCTTGCAGGTAGTGCTTTTCGATCAGCTGGAAGTTCTCGGTCATGTTGGCGGCCACTTTGCGCTGCATGGCGGCGATGGCTTCGGGCTCATCGGCCCAGCGCGAGGCGCGCGGACGGTGCGCGTGGTTGATGTGCACGGTCGAGCACAGGTAGCTGTTCACCTCCTGCATGCGGGCCAGCAGGAAGGGGTTGTCCAGCGGGGCCAGGCCGGCGTCGGGAAAGCGCTGGGCCACGTACAGCAGCAGGGCCGGGGTTTCGGTCAGCACGCCGTGCTCGGTCACCAGGGCCGGCACGCGCCCCTTGGGGTTGACCGCCAGGTACTCGGGCGAGCGCTGCTGGGCCTCCGCGAAATTCACGCGCAGCAGCTCATGGCCGGCCTGGGCTTCGGTCAGGGCGATGTGGACGGCCAGGGCGCAGGTGCCTGGGGCGAAATAAAGCTGCAGACGGGACATGAAGACTCCGGTGGGGAATTCGGTGAGGCAGTGGATGGGGGCACCTCGGCCGGCCGGGCTCTGGTTCAGGCGAACAGGCTGAGGCGGGTGTCGGTGTCCGAACCCGAGTTTACCGAGCGGTAGGCGGCCGTGCCACGCCGCGCCTGGGGGCTGCTGCTTTCGGTGGCCTGTTGTTGGCGCTGGGCATTCAATTCGCTCTGGCCGTCGGCCACCAGCTTGGCCCCCACGGCGGCCACGCGGCGGTCCTGCGGGCTGGGGTCGGCCGGGGCCAGGGCGGCCGACTGGATGCGCTGGCCTTTGTCGATGTTGGCCTCGGGTTTTTGCTCGCGCGAGGTGTCAATGCCCACCTCGCCTGCCACGGCATAGCGCACGCCATCGGGCCCGGTGGTGTAGGTGTATTGGGCACCGGTGGTGACCACGCCTTGGCCGGCCGAGATGTGGGCTTGTTCGTGGTTGCGCACGCGCAGGTCGGTGGCCTTGAGCGCGGCGACCTGGCGCTGCTGGTCGGGGCTCAGTTCGGTGCGCGCTGCCGCACTGCTGCGGCTGGAGGACGCCGGCAGTGGGGTGATGGCAGCGGCAGAGGTGGACGATCCGATCGAGGCCATGGCTGGGGCGTGTGCCAGCCGGGGCGCACGTCCTCCGGAAGTGAAGCACAGAAGCGCCCGGGTTTCAAGCCGGGGGGTGGCCAGGCTTGATCGGACTCAGGGGGCCTTGCAGCGCGCCCAGGCCTCGGGCGCGTCAAACAGCGCGGCCTGGCCGCAGGCCGAGCCCAGCATGGCGTCGCCGTCGTGGCCCACGCCGGGCACGTCGAAGGGGCGCTGGGTCAGGCCGGGGTGGCGCTGGCGCAAGTCGTCCACATAGGCGTGGCCGCGGGCGTAGCGGTAGGGTCCCTGGGCCTCGGCGGCGCAGCTCTTGTCCAGAGCCGGGTGCTGCGGGTTGGTGTCGGCGCTGCCCAGCAGGTAGAGCACATCGCGCTGCAGGTAGCGGGCCTCGTAGGCGGCGGGGCTGAGCTGGCGCGCGTAGCCGGGGGCGTCGGTCCAGCCGTACTTCCAGCGGTCCACCCCGGGGCAGGTCGCGGCCACGGCCGGCACCGGGCGCTCGGGGTGGAAGTACAGGTAAGACGAGGGGTTGGCCACCACGTAGCGCACGGCCACGCCGGGCAGCCGGCCTTCGCCCTGGCCCACCACCGCGTAGCGCTGCACCACCTGGGCGCCGCCCGAGTGGCCCGCCACCACCACCTGGGTGAGCTTGGGAAAGCGTTGCCGGTCGGCCAGCAAGGCCAGCAGCGCATCAATCGCCTCGAAGGAGCTGAGCGCTGCGGGCGCGGTGGCGGCCTCGCCGCCCATCCAGCCCTCCAGGCTCCAGCGCAAGGTATCGGCGGGCAGGGCATGGGCGGCCACGTCGCGCTCGGCCAGGAACTGCGGCACCAGCAGCAGGCTGTGCGTGGCGGCGGCGCCTGCGGCCTGCGCCGCCTTGCGTGCCGAGGCCCAGTAGACGTTGGCGTCGCGCAGGCGGCCGTGGAACACCAGCACGGCCCGTTCGACATCGGCCAGCGCTGCCGGGTCTTGCAGATCGCGCGAGGCATACAGGCGCAGCGCGCCCTGGCCAGCCGGGCCGCTCACGCTCAGGGTGCTCGGGGCGACCACCTTGACCGGGGCCTTGTTGCCGGCGTTCTCGTCCACCGCCTGGGCGCTCGTGGCGGAGAGCAGGCCGGCGGCCAGCAGCCAGGGCCGCAGGGCGCTTGGGCTGGTCATCGTCGTCATCTTGGATAGAGCCCCAGGGTCTGCGCCTGCAGCCGGGCCAGGCCCAGCAGGGCGTCGGTGAAAGGGGTGCTCACGCCGGCCAGTTGGCCCAGCTCGCGCACCGCGCCCACCAGGGCGTCGAGCTCGACGCTGCGCCGCGCCTCCACGTCTTGCAGCATCGAGGTCTTGAAGGCGCCCAGCTTCAGGGTGACCTGGTGCCGGTCTTCGGGTTGTTGGTCGATCGGGATGCCGATGCGCTCGCCGATCGCCTTGGCCTCGCGCATCACGGCCGAGATGAAGTCGCGCACCTGCGGGTCGCCCAGGATCAGGTCGGTGGTGGCGCCGGTCAGGGCACTCACCGGGTTGACTGTCATGTTGCCCCACAGCTTGTACCAGACGTCGCGCTGGATCTGGGTCGAGGCGCTGGCCTGGAAGCCCGCCTTCAGCAGCAGGGCCAGCAAGGCCTCGCTGCGCGGGCTGCTGCCACCGGCGGGCTCACCGATGATCAGGCCGTTGCCGAAGTGGTGTTTCACGTGGCCGGGGCCGTTCAGCGAGCAGCTGGCATGCACCACGCAGCCGATCACCTGAGCGGGGGGAATAGCGGCCGTGATCTCGCCCGTGGGGTCGACCGACTGCAGCTGCCGCCCGGCCAGGGCCCCGCCAAAGCCCTGCAGAAACCACCAGGGCACGCCGTTCATGGCCGTCAGCACCACGGTGTCGGGCCCGATCAGGGGGGCGATCTGGCGGGCCACCTCGACCAGGGCCGGGGCCTTGACGGCGATCACCACCAGATCCTGTACCCCCAGCTCGGCCGGGTTGGCGCTGGCCTGTACCGTCACGCTGCGTGGCTGGCCGCCTTGTTCAAGGCGCAGGCCGTGCGCTTGCAGGGCCTCCAGGGTGGCGCCCCGGGCCACCACGCTGAGGGTGGCGCCCGCGCCGGCCAGGCCGGCACCGATCCAGCCGCCGATGGCACCGGCGCCGTAAATGCATGCTTTCATGATGAGATGTCCAGGGCCCCCGGGGGGCAAAAGATGAGCGAGGCGGTGATTGTGGCGCGCGGCCGTGTTCAGTGCTGGTAGCTGCTGTCCAGCCGTTCCATCTGGCGCACCAGGGCGTCGAACACATCCTGGCCGGCACCGTGGGCGGGGCTGAACTGCAGGGCGTCGCGGCTGCTCTTGATGGCGGCCTCTTCGGTCACGGGGATGGCCGGGCCCATGGACAGGGTGGCCAGCTGGATCTCGCAGGCGCGCTGCAGTGTCCACAGGATGGCGAAGGTCTGGGGCAAGGTCTGCCCATAGGCCAGCAGGCCGTGGTTGCGCAAGATCACGGCGGGCTTGCCGCGGATGTTGTTGACCAGGCGCGGGCCCTCTTCGGCATGCACGGTGATGCCCTCGAAGTCGTGGTAGCCCACCATGTTGTGCAGCTGCGCGGTGTAGAAATTGCTCTGCTGCAGCCCCCCCTGCACGCAGGCCACGGCCACGCCGGCCGTGGTGTGGGTGTGCATCACGCAGTGGGCCTCGGGCAGGCCTTCGTGGATGGCGCCATGCACCACGAAGCCGGCGGGGTTGACCGGGTAGCGCGAGCCGTCGAGCACCCGGCCCTGCAGGTCGATCTTGACCAGGTTGCTGGCCGTGACCTCGCTGTAGTGCAGGCCGAAGGGGTTGATCAGGAACTGCTTCTCGCCCCCAGTCACGCTGTCGGACAGGCGCAGCGTGATGTGGTTGTAGATCATCTCCGTCCAGCCCAGCAGCGCGAACACGCGGTAGCAGGCCGCCAACTGCTGGCGCTGGGCCCATTCGTCCGGGTGCATGCCTGTGGGCGGGGCGGGTGCTTGCAGGCGCTGAGGCGAGAGGGGGGCGTTCATGATCAAGTCTCCTGAGGAGGCGCCCCGCAGGGCGCTCGGGTTAACGCTCTAGGCGTCGGCACTGAAGCCGATGGTTTTCACCAGCGGGCCCCAGCGTTCGAAATCGGCTTTCAGCAAGGCGGTCAGCTCGGCCGGGGTGGAAGACTTGGCCTCCAGGCCCATGGCCGCCAGGCCGTCGACCACCTCGGGGGTGGCCAGGGCGGCGCGCAAGGCGGTGTTCAGGCGCTGCACCAGTTCACGCGGGGCCTTGGCCGGCAGGTAGAAGCCGAACCACTCGCCGAACACCATGTCTTTCAGGCCCTGCTCGGCCATGGTCTGGGTGTTGGGCGTGAACTTGCTGCGCTGGGCGCCGGTGGAGGCCAGCAGCCGGCACTTGCCCGCCGCCACGTGCTGGGAGAACTCGCCCAGCGGGCCCGACACCGCGGGCAACTGGCCGCCGATCATGTCGAGAATGGCCGGCTGGGTGCCGCGGAAGGCGATGTGCTTGAGGTCGATGCCGGCGTGGTGGCCCAGCAGCGAGCCCACAAAGTGCGGCACCGAGCCGGCGGCCGGCGAGCCGAAGTTGGCCTCTTTGGGGTTGGCCTTGCACCAGGCCAGGAAGTCGGGCACGGTCTTCACGCTGGCGGGCACCGAGGGGCCCACGGCAAAACCGAAGTCGAACACGCAGGCCAGCGACACCGGGCTCAGGTCGGCCACCGGGTCGTAGGCCAGCTTTTTGTAGATGTGCGGGTAGATGCCCAGCATCGACATGGGGGTCTGCAGCAGGGTCAGGCCGTCGGGGTTCTGCGACTTCACGAACTGGATCGCGATCTGCCCGCCCGCGCCGGTCTTGTTCTCGACATAGGCTGCCTTGGTGTAGCCGGTGCCCGGCAGCTTGTCGGCCACGCGTCGGCACAGGGTGTCCGAGGTGCCGCCCGCCGCAAAGCCGGTGATGATTTTCACCGATTCGAAGGGGCTGGTCTGGGCCAGCGCAGAGGTGCCCAGGGCGGCCAGCAGGGCGCCTGCGCCGGTGCTTTGCAGCCATTGGCGGCGGTTCGGGTGCAGGGTGTCGGGAAAGGTCATGTCAGTCTCCGGAAAATAAGGTGTCGCTCAGCGGCGACGCCCGGTTGGCGTCACGGTCTGTACCTTGATTTTTCCAGCCGACGAGCGGTGCGACCACCCGTGTTTACCTGCAGTTTTTGATTCCTTTTCATAACGGTTTCAGGCCGGGTCAGCCCGCGTTCAGGTGCAGACCGTTGTCCATCAGCAGCACCGAGCCGGTCATGCCGGGCGAGCGTGCCGCCACAAACCAGGCCAGCGCGGCCACCTCGTCGGGCTGCGACACGCGCTGCAGCACCGAGGCCTGGCGCTGGCGGGCCAGCACCTCGGCGTGCTCGGCCTCGCCCAGCACCCGGCTGGGCAGGCCGCCCGCCACAAAGCCCGGCGCAATCGCATTCACGCGGATGGCCGGGGCCAGCGCCCGGGCCAGGCCCAGCGTGAGGGTGTTGAGTGCCCCCTTGCTGGCCGCGTAGGCCAGTGAAGAGCCGCGCCCCAGCACGCCGCCCACTGACGAGATGTTGACCACGGCGCCCTGGCCCGAGGCCGCCAGCGCGCTGCGGCAGGCGCGCGTCATCTGCCAGGGGCCGACCAGGTTCACCTCGTTCATGCGCTGGAAGTCGATGCCGTCCAGCCCCTCCAAGTCGGCATGGGGCACAAAGCGGGTGCTGCCTGCCGAGTTGACCAGGGCCTGCAGGCCGCCGAAATGGGCCTGCACCTGCGCCGCCACCGCGCGGCACTGCGCGTCATCGCGCACATCCAGCGCCAGCGCCAGCACCCGTGCGCCCAGGGCCTCGCAATCGCGGGCCACCGCCTGCGCCTCGGCCACCGTGGGTTCGAAATAGGCCAGGGCCACATCCCAGCCCTGGCGCGCAAACTCGCGCGCGCAGGCCGCCCCGATGCCGGTGGCGGCGCCGGTGATCAGGCAGACCGGGCGGGTGGCGGTGTCCATGGTGGCCTGCATCAGACGAATCTGAAGGAGATGGAGCCGAGCGGGCCGTAATCCGCATGAAGGGTGTCGCCCGGCACGGCCGGCGTGGGCCGCGTGAACGAGCCGCCCAGCACCACCTCGCCGGCCTGCAGGCTTTCACCCCAGGGGGCCAGCTTGTTGGCCAGCCAGGCCACGCCCTGGGCCGGGTGGTTGAGGACGGCCGCGGCCACGCCCGATTCTTCGATCACACCGTTCTTGAACAGCAGTGCGCTCACCCAGCGCAGGTCCACCGCGTCCGGGCGCACCGGACGCCCGCCCAGCACGATGCCGGCATTGGCCGCGTTGTCGGCAATGGTGTCGAACACCTTGCGCGGCGCCTTGGTGTGGCGGTCGAACTGCTCGATGCGGGCGTCGATGATCTCGATGGCCGGCACCACCCAGTCGGTGGCGGCCAGCACGTCGTACAGGGTGACGCCGGGGCCTTGCAGCGGCTTGCCCAGGATGAAGGCCAGCTCGACCTCGATGCGGGGCGCAATGAAGCGCTCAAACGGGATGTCGCCGCCTTCGGCAAAGAACATGTCGTCGAGCAGGGTGCCGTAATCGGGCTCGGTGATCTGGCTGGAGAGCTGCATGGCGCGCGAGGTCAGGCCGATCTTGTGGCCGCGCACGGTGCGGCCGGCGGCGATCTTCTGGCGCACCCACTCGCGCGAGATGGCGTAGCCGTCTTCGATGCGCATGTCGGGGTAGCGCTTGGAGAAATGCTCGACCTGTTGGCGGCTCTTCTCGGCCTGGTCCAGTTCGGCGGCCAAGGCCGCGATCTGCTCGGATGTGAACATGGGGGGCTCGCTTTCTGGGCGGATCAGACCGTCTTGTTGAACAGGGGGTGCAGGTTGCTGTACTTGCCGTCGAACGAGGGCGCGCCCTCGTCCACCTGCAGCGTGATGCCGATGTGGCGCTGCGCCAGCAGGGGCTCGAAGTGCTGTTTGACCACGCCCAGCAAGGCCTCGCCCACGGCCTGGACCACGCTGGGGGCGCGGCCCGAGCCCATGCGCAGGTTCAGGTAGACAAAGGCGTAGTCGCCGCTGCCCCCGGCGGCACGGCCGGCGGCGCCCCCGTCCGATACCGCGTGGTGCGCGGCCGGGAAGGCCAGCACCCGGGTGCCGCCCGGTGGAAACACGGCTTTGCCGGCTTCGTCGCGGTGGGCCAGCATGGTGTCGGCCAGGCTGCGGCACAGGGCGCTGAGGTCGGTCTCGGCCTCGATGTTGGGGGTGTAGAGGATGACGAGGTGGGGCATGGTGTTTTGTCGGGGTGTCCGATGAAGATCACAGGCGCGGGAAGGCCTGGTAGCCGCTGGCGGCCGAGGCCTGGGCGGCGGGAATGGCGCGGCCGTCCTGCGGCGTGACGGGGAACGCGGCATTGATCTGGCCCGTGCCCGAGGCACCGAAGTAGGGCGTGACGATGTCGGCCTGGCCGTCGTAGGCCGACCAGCCCAAGGCGCCCAGCAGCATGGCGGTGTCGTGCATGAAGCCCTCGCCATGGCCCTTGGTGGCGTACTCGGGCAGCATCTCGCAGAAGGCGGGCCAGTCGCCGCGCTGCCACAGCGCGATCACCTCGTGGTCCATCATCTCCAGGAAAGGGCTCCATACCTTGAAGGCGTACTGCGGCGCCAGCCCGTTCTGGGCAAAGCGGTGGCTCAGCGAGCCGCTGGCCAGAAAGGCCACGGTGCCGTCGTAGTGGTCTTCCACCGCGCGGCGCATGGCCCAGCCCAGGCGGGCGCTGTCGTTCAGGTAGTGGCCGGTGCACAGGGCCGACACCGACACCACCTTGAAGTGCTGGTCGGCATTCATGTAGCGCAGCGGCACCAGGGTGCCGTATTCGGGGTTCAGCGTGGTGGCGTCGTGGGCCAGGGTCTCCACACCCAGCTCGTTGCACGAGCGGGCCAGCAGCCGGCCCAGCTCGGGGTTGCCCGGGCATTCGAAGGGCAGGTTGCTGATGAAGTGCGGCAGCTCGTTGCTGGTGTAGACGCCCTTGAAGTGCGCGCCACAGTTGACGTGGTAGTTGGCGTTGACCAGCCAGTGGGTGTCGAACACCACCAGCGTGTCCACGCCGAGTTCGCGGCAGCGCCGGCCGATCTCGTGGTGGCCGTCGATGGCGTCCTGCCGCGTGCCGTGGCGCGGGCCGGGCAGCTCGCTGAGGTACAGCGAGGGCACGTGGGTGATCTTGGCGGCCAGTGCGAGTTTGCCCATGGCGGTCTCCTGTGGGTGAGGGCTGTGGGTGGGTCAGCTCTCGGCGCTGATGTGGGCGCTGCGGATCACCTGGGCATAGCGGGCGACTTCGCTGCGGATGAACTGGCCGAACTGCTCGGGCGTGCCCGCCAGCGAGCGGATGCTGCCCTTGGCAAAGGCCTCGCGCACGGCCGCTGTCTCCAGGGCCTGGCGCAGTGCGGCATTGAGCCGGGCCACCACCGCATCGGGCGTGGACGTGGGCACCAGCAGGCCGTTCCAGGAGTTGGATTCCACCGCCACACCTTGCTCGGTCAGCGTGGGGATGTCGGGCGCATACGCCGAGCGCTGCGCCGTGGCCATGCCCACGGCGACCAGCTTGCCCGTCTGCACATGGGCCCGGAACTCGGGCCAGTTGCCGAACATCAGCGTCACCTGGCCCCCCAGCAAATCGTTCAGGGCCGGGGCCTGGCCCTTGTACGGGATGTGGGTCAGCTCGATGCCCATCTGCTCACGCAGCATCTCGCCGGCCAGGTGGGCCGAGGTGCCGCTGCCGAACGAGGCATAGCTGAGCCGTGCGCCCGGCTGGCGCGCGGCGGCGCGCAGATCGGCGAGGGAGCGGATGCCGCTGCCCGGGTGGCTGGCCAGCACATGCTCCGACAGGCCCATCAAGCCCACCGGGCGCAGGTCGCGCAGGCCGTCGTAAGGCAGGTTCTTCACCAGGGTCTGGTTGACGCAGAAGCTGTTGGCCACGCAGGTCAGGGTCAGCCCATCGGGCGCGGCCTTGGCCCCGGCATCCACGCCGATCACCGTGCCCGCACCGGGCTTGTTGTCGACCACCACGGGCTGGCCCAGCGTGGCCGCCATCTGTGTCGCCACCAGGCGCGCCACCAGATCGGTGGTGCCCCCAGGCGGGAAGGGCACGATCAGCTTGAGCGGCCGGGCCGGCCAGGCGGGCGCCTGGGCCCCGGCCAGGCCGGGCAGCAGCGCGGCCCCCAGGGCTCTCAGAAGGTGACGTCGGTTCATCTCAAACTCCCCAATGGGGGATGTGGTGGTTGCCCAGCGAGACCGCCACGTTCTTCGGTTCGCAGAACACCTCGTAGCTCCAGGTGCCGCCCTCGCGCCCGGTGCCGCTGGCCTTGGTGCCGCCAAAGGGCTGGCGCAGGTCGCGCACGTTCTGGCTGTTCACAAAGCACATGCCGGCCTCGATGGCGGCGGCCATGCGGTGGGCGCGGCCCAGGTTCTCGGTCCACACGTAGCTGGAGAGGCCGTACTGCGTGTCGTTGGCGATGCGGATGGCGTCGGCCTCGTCCTCGAAGGGGATCAGGCAGGCCACGGGGCCGAAGATCTCGTCCTGGGCGATCTTCATGCGGTTGTCCACGTCGGCGAACACGGTGGGCCACACGTAGTTGCCGCGCTGCACGCGCTCGGGCAGCGCGGCCGCGTAGGCGGGACGGTCCAGGCCGCCGCACAGCAGCGTGGCGCCTTCCTTGGGGCCCAGCTCGATGTAGCTGCGCACCTTGGCCAGGTGGGCCTGGCTGATCATGGGGCCCACGATGGTTTTTTCGTCCAGCGGGTCGCCCACGGTGATGCGGCGGGCGCGCTCGGCGAACTTGGCGGCAAAGTCGGCGTAGATGGCCTTTTGCACCAGGATGCGGCTGCCGGCGGTGCAGCGCTCGCCGTTGTTGCTGAAGATCATGAACACGGCGGCGTCGAGGGCGCGATCCAGGTCGGCGTCGGCAAAGATCACGAAGGGGCTCTTGCCGCCCAGCTCCATGCTGAACTTTTTGAGGCCCGCGCTTTGCACGATGCGGTTGCCAGTGGCGGTGGAGCCGGTGAAGCTGATGGCGCGCACATCGGGGTGGCTGCACAGGGGCTCGCCGGCCTGCTTGCCGTAGCCGTGCACGATGTTGAGCACGCCGGCGGGGATGCCGGCCTCCAGGGCCAGCTCGCCCAGGCGGGCTGCGGACAGGGGCGAGAGCTCGCTCATCTTGAGCACGGCGGTGTTGCCGAAGGCCAGGCAGGGGGCCACCTTCCAGGTGGCGGTCATGAAGGGCACGTTCCAGGGGCTGATGAGGGCGCACACGCCCACGGGGTGGAACAGGGTGTAGTTGAGGTGGGTGGGGGTGGGGTAGGTGTGGCCGTCCACGCGGGTGCACATCTCGGCGAAGTAGCTGAAGTTGTCGGCCGCGCGGGGCACGAGCTGCTTGCCGGTTTGCGAGATGACCTGGCCGCAGTCGTTGGTCTCGGTCTGGGCGATCTCGGGCACGTGGCGGGCGATGAGCTCGCCGAGCTTGCGCATCAGCTTGGCGCGCTCGGTGGCGGGCAGGCCGGCCCATTTCGGGAAGGCCGCTTTGGCGGCGGCCACGGCGGCGTGGACCTCGGCCTCACCGCCGCTGGCCACCTCGGCCAGCACCTCCTGGGTGGCGGGGTTGA
>NZ_KB906254.1 GCF_000381265.1 Curvibacter lanceolatus ATCC 14669 | reverse complement strand
AGGGGGATGAGCTTCACTTAACCCCCTTAGGGCACTCACGCAACAGCCCGAGCGGGCGGTGCGAATTACCCGCGTTGGCCCCCTGCCGGGAGGACCCGCAGACCCGGGGGGTGGGGGCCCTGCCCTGCTCCACCGGCTCGACCTGGTCGACTGCCTGGCCATCGAGCCTGCCGGCCGTGGCCACGTAGCGCACACCGCTGCGGTGGCGCAGCTCCTGGACTGCGTTGGAGTCCAGGGTGTTGCGCAGTGCCCACCCGGCGGCGCTGGAGGGCCACCCGGTGATGGCGACTATCTCGCGCAGGGTCAGCGGGCCCAGGCGCAGAAGTTGGGTGAGGATGTAGGTTCGGGTCATGCGTTGGCCCTCCGTTCGCCCAGGCGGGCCAGCCGGGCCTGGTTCACGGCATCGCGGGTGGCCTGGGCCAGTGCCGCAGCGCGGGCCTTGTTGGCCGCACGCTGCTCGGCGGTCAGGTCACTGGCCCGCACTGGCTCTGCCTCGGGGCGTGGGGTTGCGGCCGGTGTCGCGGGCCCCATAGGCGCCAGAGCCATGTCCTGCCAGCGCTTCTCGCGCAGCCAGCGCAGCGGCGTGGGGGCAAAGCACCGGCCATTGCCCGGCAACCAGTCGCCAGCCTGGGCCTTGGCCTGGCGGGCTGCAGCCTCGGCGATCTGCGGTGCAGTGGCCTCGCCCTGCCCCACCACCGCGTCGAAGGCTTGGCGCGTGTCGACCAACCGTTGGCGACGAGCCTGCGGAAAGGCCTCGATGAAGTTCTGGAAAGCCTGGTCGATCTCGCTCTCCCCCGGCAGGGGGGTGAGGGGGGTATTTAGTTCTATGACGGTTAATGACGGTTCGGGTGCAGTAGCTGTTGCACCCTTTCGCGCAACAGCTGTTGCACCCTTTTGTGCTCCAGGTTGCACCCTTTCAGTTTCAACAAAGGGTGCAAGGTCTGCACCCTTTTGTGATGGGTGCAGGCGAGCGCTGTTGGCCCGCGTTTTGGGATGAAAGGGTGCATCCAGCGTTGCACCCTTTGCGTCAATTTCTACCCCTTCGGCAAAGGGTGCAAGGTTTGCACCCTTTTGCCGGGCGGCCTGGGGCACGTTTGGGTCGGCTCCGGTGCCCGGTTCATTGGGTGCCCAGGTGCCTCGTTCGGCCGGTGGGATGCGGCTGTCATAGGCCCGCACAAAGGCGGGGTTGATCTGGTACACCCGGGCCAAGCCGCGACCGCCCGCGCTGTGACGCACCAGCAGCAGCCAGCCCATGTCCTGCATGCGGCGCAGTTGGTTTTGCACAGTGCGCACAGACTGCCGGGTCTGCCGCGCAAGCGTGGCCACCGAGGGGTAGATGTTGTGGCCGAAGTCGTCGGCGTTGTCTGCCAGCTTCACCGCCAGCAGCAGCTCGCTGCCCCCGTTCGGGTAGTGGTCAAACACCATGCCGACCAGTTTTCCACTCATAAACGGGGCGCCTTCATGCTCTCGGGCTTGCCGTGGTCGTAGGCAGCCCGCAGGTAAGTCACGATCTCCTGCCCGATGGCCACGTGGGCCAGCCAGCGCTTCTCGAGCTCCTGCAGGTCGTTGTAGTTGGGTCGGGCCTTGGAGGCCGCGGCCGCCTCGATCTCCAGCACCCGGGCGAAGCTGGCCCCGAGCTGGCTGAGCAGGTACATGGGGTCGGCGCCGGTCAACTGGTGGTTCATGGCGATGACCGTGCAGCCCAGGGCCTCGGCGAAGGCGTTCAGGATGGCCTTGCTGCCGGTGACCTGGGAGATCTTCACGGCATCGCGCAGGCCCAGCTTGGCCGCCCCCGCCTCGAGGATCTCGCTGGCCAGGCTGGAAGGGTTCTTCTCCATCAGCAGCGCGACCACCTTGGTGCTGCCCGGATACCCGCGCACGGCCGCCTCCGCCGCTGCGACGACATCAGTCATTTTGAAAATCCCCTGTGAAATTTGAAATACGGCCAGCGCGGCTGGACCAGAAACTGGAGGGCATGAACACAGACCCAACCCAAAACCAGAAAGGCACACCGATGGACATGAACCCAAGCGACCTGGAAGCCGCCATGCATGACGCGTTGGTCAAGGTGGCCGGGCCCATGCTGGAAGAGCAGGCCGAGATGCGGGCGCAGTTGAGGGCGCAGCGGCTTTTGCTGACGCTGCTGTATACGGATCGGTTTCGTGATGACTTGCCAGCCTTCGACAGGCTGATGGCAAGACTTGTGCAATTGACTGAAGAGGCGACAGAGACTTTGCCTGGAGGCAAGTGCACATCCGAGGCCATAGCGGCCAAACATCGTGTGCAGCGCCTGCTGTCGCAATTCCACAATTTGGTTCGGAGCCATGCCGCGTAGTGATGGGCAATACGACCTTTCCCGAACAACGCACACCAGTACTTGCGCACTGACGCCAGATGCCGCATTCGACTGCAACGTGCCTGGATGTCGACTCAATCTGCTTTGACAGCGCCCGCCCACCAACAAATCCCAAGACGGGGGCGCAAGAGCGCAGGGGAAATCAAACACTTCGCGACGCCAGAGAGGCAACCCGATTGATAGCCACGTGTGAGTTAGCTTGTAGGGCATGCACCGCCCTTATTCCGGGGATTCAAGAATGACCGGCTGCGCAGTTCGCAGCACAGCCCATTCGACCTCGGGATTCAGCTCCTCGCATCGAACTCCAGTCATTCGCTCAATGCGGGGGCAATGCTCAGCCGGCGTAAAGCGCCCCGGCAACTTCCAATGATTGATGGCACCTCGGGTCACCCCCAGGCGACGACCCAATTCAGCCAACGAACCAACAACCTTTCCAGCCCGATCAATGGGGTGCTCCATGTCACTTCCTTCAAGCAGCAATTCCCGCAAGTCTACTTTAGATAGACCATTTCATCAATCATTCGTAGACCATTTCCGTCTACCTGAGCTATACGATCAGCGAATGGAACTGAAAGACTGGGTTAAAGCCGCACGCGGGCAGCTAACGCTGGAGCAGTTGGGCGAGAAGCTCGGCCGCAGCAAAGGTGCCATCGGTCACTGGGAAACTGGCAAGAACAAGCCCAGCTATGACCAAGTGATGGCGATTCACGAATTGACCGGGTACCCGCTGCCCGGTGACTTGATTGAGCAACAGGAAGGATTCGAGCCAGCGGGCACACCGAAGACCACGCGCAGAACTCCTGTTGTCGGGACGGCAAAGATGGGCTCGGACGGCTACTACGAAGAACTTCAATACCCTGGCGGGCACGGTGATGGTTACGTTGACGGCTACAGCTCAGATCCCAAAGCCTATGCACTACGCGTAAAGGGTGACAGCATGCATCCAGCCATCCGACATGGATCTTTCGTGATCGTGGAGCCAAATGGGCGCCCAGTCCCAGGCGAATACGTAGCGATCGCGCTGAAAGATGGATCAAAAATGGTGAAAGAGCTGATCATTGACCGACTGCATGAGGTCGTCATTGAGTCCGTCAACGGCAATCACAGAAAGACGCTCGAGCGGGATGAGATTGAATGGATATACCCAGTCGCCGCCGTGGTTGCAGCCTCAAAGTGGCAGCCGGAATAGAGGTTACGGAGGCGGAGGCAGCAATGCCGTTTGCACGCGAGATGTGTGGAAATGAAATAACCGATATAGATTTCGAGAATTCGAGACAGTTTTTGGATCCAGCGACATCATAAGTATTCTTATGAGGGCAGCCAATTAATTCAATTTAATCTCACAGCCAATTCAAAATAGCCCACTAATTCTGATTCGACACCAGCATCTCAGAACTCATGTTCCAGCATGTGGGCACCCGATACGACGAGCGAGAGCGATCTGGAGCAGTCGGTGCCAGCAAGAGAAATTAGTCGCTTAACGGGAAAGCAAGTGGCACCGAAGCGCGTAGAGTATCGATATAGACCATCGAATGCCGCAGGCATATCCCCCGTATTGGACGATCATTTAGACTACCGACAGGTGTATCGGTTCAATTTTAACTCCCGGCATCATCTGGATTGTCCTTGAACTCTGTCGGCGGGATGTACCGAAAATACAGCACATCTGCAGGCGAGCCATCTTTCTTTTTTATCGTGCTGGAATAATGAATAGTGGCAATTTCATTCTGAACGTAGTCTTCGGGTATTTTGACCCCAAACGACCGCATCATGGCCTCTAGCATACCTCTAGGTGTTTGATTCCAAATCTGATATGCCTGCTCAATTCTACGGCCTTCAAAAATCGCGGCATCCGATATCCCCTGTATTTCCCTAAACGCATGCAGCGCTCTGTCGCCAAAGTAATAGAGATGCTCATCAAAGAGACTACGTCTGCTAGAGTCAATTACCAGAGCACCCAAATAGCCTGTGAACAAATCAATCTTTTCGCCACCTTGAGCATCCATAGGTTGGCTGAGATCAGGTCGACCGTTAAATCCGGCATGCGGATCTTTGTGACATACACGGCAAAGCGTAATACCATTACCAGTCTGATAGCGTAGATACCTCCAAAAGCTTTTGCGAATTATATGATGGGCAGAAAGGCCATTTTTAGAATTGCAAATGACGCAGCGGTGCCCATCCCGCTCCCGAATGAACTTACTCCACAAGCTTAAGCAGTACGTGTTACTTCTATTGCCATCAACCGCCTTCATTAATCCATCATAAAGAATGGAGAGGTCGATTTCCGATTTTTCATCCATAATGACTTAACGTAATTTAGACCGAACTAACCTGCAGGCCACATCAGGCATTTTCAGCCTAGATTAGCACAAAAAGCACCGGACAAAGTTTGCAACAAAGCTTTGCAGCATGCTGTTCTATATAAATTCCGTACTAACTAGGTCATAAAGCTAGTCGCTCTACCTGTATTGCGCACCACACGGTGGCTGGATCAGGACCGCAAGCGAACTCACCACACGACTGTAGCCTGCGCACCAAGCAAGCCTATGCGCGATGGGTGCGCATCGTACAAGCACCCACCCATTGAACACGAAGCGTACGGTGTTGGGTCTGACTCGAATCAACTGGCTACGCTGATCAGATTTCGTACCGACGTGAATCGACTTGTCGCCACAAGCCCTCTAGCCATCCGAAGCAGAGTCAGCCAGCCGAGCACGATTTCTTGCACGAGCCACTCAGCCCAAGCGCCATAGGTAGCTTCCATCTTAGATAGACATTTGTCTATTTTTGATTGACATGAATTGTCTACTCATAATAGACTAATCTCCATACCGCAGCCAACGCGGAAAGGAGTGAACGATGCACACGAACGAGATCCGGCAGCTGCACAGCTACCGCGCAACCCTGATCCCCAAGGACCTGGACCGCTCCGAGGTTCATGGTCACGCCGCCGACGGCAAGCTGCCGACCATCCAGCTCAAAGCCGCCAGCGCTGACCGCGCCCAGGCTGCCGCCCACCACACCACGGGCCTGGCGGTGCTGTGCGTGGATCGGGTCGGGGGTGGCGAATGAGTGCCGCCATCCTGCCCTCTCGCGAGCCGCTGGCGGAGCCCATCGTCTTGCGCCCTGGTTCGCCCTTCAGGTGGGCCAGTTACACCGCCGAGTCTGAATTCGGCCACACCTCGCAGGGCTACTGGTACAGGATGCGCGATCAGCGACCCAACTGCTGGCTTCTGGAGCCCCTCCGCTATTTCCTGAAGCTGTCGATGTGGGATGAGCGCGGCCGGCTTTGGCAATGCGCCACGCCTGCCGTGATCGATGACTTCGGCAACCTGGCGGAGGTGACGCCATGAGCCGCACCACGTTGATCAATGCCCTGTGCGTGCTGGTGATGGCCCTGGTGCTGGGCACGGCCCATCTTTGGGGCCCCAGCGAGCTGGAGGCGATGGAGGCCGTGGCCGATGAGCGCCGTGCTGCCCCTGTCGAGGTGGCCGAGCTCAAGCGGGCGGAGGCGGTTTCCCCTGCCGCCATGGGGCGCATGCCTTCCCGCCTGCCTCCCGGCTCGTCTCACTGACCAAGCGAGGCCTGCCATGCCCACCCTCGTCACTTCGACCATGTTTGTTGCCAAGCAGCGGCCTGTGATTGCTCCTGCTGCGGACGGCACGTTTCAGCTCACGCTGCGGCTCTTGGATCGCCTGGGTTCTGAATCCCGGCAAGTGGAGAGCTGGCTGGTGCGCTGGTCTGGCCGTGAGGCGGCTGCCTGGTGGCACCGCCATGGCCCCCAGGTGGTGGCCGGCCAACCCGTGGACGTGGTGCTGTCGCGACCCCGGGTCTTCTACACCGGCCGGGGCGACTTTCGCACGGCCGAGCTGCATGCCACCGCCAAGCGGCTGGCCCTGGCGCCACGCCGCAAGGCGCTGCCCTCTTCCTCAACCCCTTCCCAACCCCCTGCAGCCCTGATCGCTGCTTGAACCCTTCGGAGGTTTTTCCATGTCTGTTTCAACACAGAAGAGACTCGCTCGCCCTTTGAAAGCCGTTTTGCCTGTTTCGCAGGCAGTTTTGGCTCAAAAACCGGTTCCGCCGGCCTCGGCTGACAGCTTTTTGCGCACCGCTGCCGCCACGATCCTGGACCGTGGTGTGCACCGCGACACCAGCGCCGAAGGTGCCCAGCAGGAGCGCAGCATGGCGGCCACCGTGGCGGCCTTCAACGCCCTGGAGGGCACGTCGCTCACCGAGCGCCAGGGCTGGGCCTTCATGCAGGTGCTCAAGCTGGCCCGTTCCGCCGCTTCGGCCCGCAATGGGCAGTTCAACCCGGACGACTTCGTGGATGGCGCGGCCTATGCCGCCCTGGCCGGTGAGTCGGCTGTGCCGAAGGATTGAGCCATGGCAGCCGATACCTGGATGATCACGGCCCGCGGGGCCGAGCACCACCTGGCCGGTGTGGGCATGGCGGTGAACCGGTTTGAGATTCAGACCATTGCGCATGCTCTGGCGCAGATCAATCGCTTCACGGGCCATGCGGTGCGCCCCTACAGCGTGGCCGAGCACAGCCTGCTGTGTTGCGCCCTCGCCGCCCGTGAGGGCCTGAGCCCCAGCGTGCAACTGGCTTGCCTGATGCACGACGCCCATGAGGCTTTCACAGGGGATGTGGCCAGCCCCGTGAAGTGGAGCCTGCAGGGAGCTTGGGACGGCTTTGAGCATGTCCACGCGGTGCAGGTGCGCCGCTGGTACGGGTTGCAGTCGACCTTTGCCGCGCACCGGGCAACGATCCGGCACTTCGATCTGGTGGCCCTGGCCACAGAACGACGGGATCTGACGCTTTGGAATGCCGACCAGCACGAACCCTGGGCGATCTTGGACACCCCGGGCGCCGAAGTTCGGCCCGCCGCAGACAACCTGCTCGAGGGTTGGCGCGATTGCCCCTGGTCCACCTGGCGGGACCGGTTTGTTCAAACATTTCATGCGCTTCGCGCGGAGGCCTGAGCATGATGGGCCCCACCTACCAACCCAGCACCATCGCCATCCTGAAGCACCTGCAAGAGCACGGCCCGCTGACGGTGGACGAGTTCGGCAAGCTGAAGCACATCGGCACCACCGCGCCCGGCGTTCGCGTAGCCAGCATGGTCAAGCGCGGCACGGTGGCCCGTGTCGACATGAGCCGGCCTGCCCGGTACGTCATCACCAAGAGGGGTCTCGAGGCGGTCAACGCCGTGGCCAATGGCCAGGGCAACCTGTTGCCGCGCACGCTCATTCCCGTGGCACAGAAGCCGGCCATTCCCCAAACGGCGCATCTGCAGCCGGCACCGGCTTGCCGGGCGTCAGTCGAGTCCTACAAGGCGCCCGAGCTGTGGCCCTTTGATGGGCGGCCTGGTGCGATGGATGCCTTTGCACTGCCCAGTCGAATGGGAAAGGTGCTGTATTACCGCGACGGACGGATGGAGGATGCGAAATGAGCGCCCCCGCCATTGCACTGTTTATCGAATTGACGTGTGCCGATCCGTCCTCGGAGCCAACCCGGCGCCGCCTCGCTCACCCTACGCTTGATTCAGGACACCACTCATGAACACAGCCTTCCTGCTCATGGCGCAATACAACGCTCAAGCGGTGATTCCGGTTGCGGCCGTGGTGAAGGATTACTTCCCCCACCTAACGACCGAAAATTTTCTGCGCAAAGTTTCGTCCGGCGACATCACGATCCCGCTGGTGAGGATTGAACCAGGGTCTCAAAAGGCCGCGCGTGGTGTGCACCTCTCGGATCTGGCCAAATACCTTGATGATCGACGTGCAGCAGCCGTCAAAGAGGCTCGGCAACTGGCTGGGCAACCAGTGCATTGGTCTCAGAAGCAGGCTACATAGCCAACAAGCTAAAAAAGCAGAATTTGCGACTGATGCGTTGGCATCGATTGGCAGCACAAGCAGTCACCCGTTCTCGCTCCTCCCATTTGCTTTTATGCCGTTGGACTTGACAGTTTGGAACTGTTCTGCCACTAGCGAGGAGAAGGCAATAGGGTTTTCGTTGCCATTCTCCAAGAGAAGTGTTTACTTGCTACACGTCCCTGGCTGCGCCAGACCCAACCGGGCCACATCGGCTTTGCCTTGTTCCTCGGGGATCAGCTCCAAGTCTGCTCCAGCCACAAATGCACCCATCTTAATGTACTGCCGAATAAAGTAGTTCTTGCCGGCGTCCATGATGACCTCCAGAGAGTTGGGCGAGAATTCTGACTCGGTTTCGATTTTGTGCTTCTTGCCGCCTTCGACTTGGGTGTAGAAAAACACATCGGATGCGCTCTCACCAAGGCATTTACCGTCAATCCATATATCCTTCTTCAACGCACTTCCAAAAAGGCCGTTTCGGTATACATAGAGACCTGAGCTCCCCGAAATTGGAGCTGCAAACTGTTTTACCTTGTCGGCTTCCTCCTTCTTAGCCATGTTGACAGAAGCACAGCCAGTCAGCGTCAAGATGGAAACAGCTAAACCGATAATTCTGTAATTAATTTTCATTTAATGACTTCGAAACCGTTGTGAATTTCAGGGCAAGACCTGGCTTAGGTCCGGTTCCTGGCCACCGCACACCATGGCAGTGGCCTAGCCATTATTACACTTGTATCAATACGTAATACACAACAGAGCTTGGCTCATGCCTCAGCGGCCGCCACTTGCCAAGTGGCCGCACTATCATCACTGATCTTGATTGAAATTTCGCACGGCCGATGAGTGCTTGCAAGGAGGCCGTTGTTAGACAATCCTTAACCCATGAACACCGCCTTCCTGCTCATGGCGCAATACAACCTCGGGCCGTGATTCCTGTGGCATCAGTGCAGAGCGACTACTTCCCTCACCTGACCGCCGAGAATTTTCTGCGCCAGGCTTCGGCCGACGGCATCCAGATTCCACTGGAGCGAATTGGGCCAAGTTCGCAGGAAGCCGCCGAGGTATACACCTCACAGACTTGGCCGAATACCTTGATGATCGACGCGCCGCCGCAGTGAAAGAGGCTCGGCAGCTTTCGAGCCAGCCAACTCATTGGTCCCACGAGGGAGATACATAGCCAAAGCGGCTAGCGCCGTGAGCGCGAGATGCTACGTTGTCCGATTCGTACTGGTCTGTGGTTCGCGTTAACTGGCCCTAGCCTTCGGACGTTACCGGTCAAGCGTTACTAGCAGCCGTTGCTCGGGGTGAGCCCAACGACAAAATCTTCAGTGTTCAGTTGAGGCTCAGCAACCTCATGCAGGGTGACACACGTGCCGATCAGCAACTGACCTTCAGCCCTCGCCTTGACGTCTCTACCGTCAAGAAGCCGCACGGTGTACAAGCGCCATGGTGTCGCGACCGGGGTAAAGTATGGCAATGGGATGGGCCCCAGAGCCATATCACTGCGGCGCTGCTGGGGCGTCGCTTCCTCAAGGGCCGCGACCTCAAGGATGCGCCCTTTTCCAACTAACCTGGGAGTGGCACACCCTGTAATCAGGCTGGCTAACAAAAAAGCAACCGTGAGTGTTTTCAAAAGAGTCATTGAATCGCACTCGCATCAAAATGGGACAGTAGGTTCGTCGTTCTCACTCAAGCGCCTTGGTTTCTTGTAGCTCAACCAACGCGACCTCTGGTGGGATGTTATCGAGCGAACGAACCACACTACCCGGGACCGTATAAAGCCCGCTACTTCTTAGCTCCATGGTGTACCGGAAATAGAGCGTTTTGCCCGGCTCAATATTGATATCAACTCCTGTCGGCTGAGCACTTTGGACCACAACAGTATGGTGGCCGGGTGTAAGTTCTCTTCGAAGGTAGCCGCCATTCTTCATTACTGCAACTTTAACCCCGTCAATCAGGATTGGCGGAGTAAGCCCTCCAGCCGCAAAAGCTGGCAGTCGATATAGATAGACCGCTCCAAGAGAAGGACTCGGAGCCTTAGATTCGCTAAAGGCAGGCCCGTAAGCTCCACAGCCCCCCCAGCGCGAGGGGCAGGACCACACATGCGGCGAGGCGAGTCAGGAAATGGCCAGAGCCCGTGAGCTTGAGAAATTTGATGTTCATGTCAATTTGGCGCGCACTTGTGCAAATTGGAGGAAGGTGTGAGGTGACTGCTATTGACTGAATTCCGTCGCGTATCCAAGTGACGTGGGTGGCCCGAGGCCGTCACCGTTTTAAATCGGAAGCATACACTAAACGTGCAAGCCCATTCGGGGCGCCATTCTGGGTATTTTGAGCAAAAGCTAGATGATGACCAATTGCAGCCGTGGCCGCACGGCTGGCATCTTGCCAGACCTCCGGCGCCAAGTGGAACATCAGACGCTGGCGAAGTGCTACCAAACGTCCTGCCCCATAACCCCGAAAAATGTCGTAACAGCCTTCGCGACGAGATGGCCCGGGGCCTCAATCTGTGCACCCCAGTCCCACGAAAGTGCTACATGGGCAATCACAATAAACCCAACCAATTGATTCCATTGAGTTTTTTATTTCATTCAGCCCAATCCATCATCGGTGCAACGCTGAGCCGGTGCATGCTGTAGGAGGGCTGTTCTCCTCTGAGATCGTTGCCTGGCGCGGCTGTCAGGTTCACGTCGAATTACCTGATTTGGGGGTCTATTGGATCTGCCGGTGCTCCATGAGGTGCTACCAAAATGGCGAGTAACACTGGCAAGGGGGGCGATTTTCTCATGCATGAGAAACAGGGTTTCAGAGCGAGGACTCCACTCGCTTTTCCAGACTTTCAGAGCGCAGAGCCCGGCCTGAGCACAGGCCTCAATGCGGCCCCTGCTGCGTGAGCAGGTTCATGCCTGCGCCCAGGGATTGATGACGGTGACGCCCGCCGCCTCGAACGGACTGGTGTCTCGGGTTGCGACAGCGAACCCATTGGCCGCGGCGATCGCCGCAATGTAGCCATCGGCGGGGGCGACGGCCAAGCCAGCGCTGCGGGCTTTGGCCATGAGTGCCGCATAGGCCTGGGTACAGGCCAAGTCAAAGGGCAGCACGCGGCCGGAGAACAAAGGCAGCACACGCTTTTCCAAGTTTTCTTGCAGGCCTGCGCGCCGCTTGCCGGCCGGCAGCAGGGCGACACCTGCCCGCAACTCAGCGACCGTGATGGCGGAGAGGAACAAGGTCTCCATCGCCTGGGCGTCGATCCACTCGATGACCCGTGGTTCAGGAGCGTGCCGGAGCGGCTCTGACAGCACGTTGGTATCAAGCAAGATCATTCGAAGCTCACCTGGCGAGCAGGCGCCTTGTCACGCACTGACTCGAACACCGAGAATTCTTCATCGCTCAGCTGGGCTTGCCGGCCCAGGTCGGCCAAGAGCGAACCCAGCTTCACGCGCCCCTTCGGGCTGATCGCTGACTCCAAAATCTCGCGCACCTCGGCCTCCATGCTCTGGCCGTGCAGGGCAGCACGGACGCGGAGCGCACGATGCACTTCCTCGGAAAGATTGCGAACTGTCAGCATGGCCATGACGATCCCCTTGAATGCATTCAATGCATGCATTTTACAGTCACGCATTCAGCTCTAACCCACGGTCGCCTTGATCGTTGGATCGGCCCCGAACTAGACGCCCCGGGTGGCTCCGGGCGCTCCGCGAACTGATCCCGGGGCGGGGCGTCGGCCCATTCGCCCTGCGGCGCCCTACAGCGCGCGAGACTCAAGCCTTTTGGCGGCCATGCTCGGCGACCAGGGCAAGCATTCGCCGGACAAGCACCTGGTCCTCTGGCGTGGCGGCGCGGTAGTCCGCCAGTAACTCTGAGTCCTCAGGTGACAAGGATTGGGCTGGCGTAGGTGTGCGCTGGCCGGTGAGAACATAGAGAACATCAGCGCCCATATCAGCTGCTTGACTTAGCGCCAGACCGTTCGGAAATTGTTCACCCTTCTCCCAGGCCAACAGGGTCCGACGCGAGACACCCAGGCACGTCGCCATGGCTTCTTGCGACAGCGCCAATCGATCACGCTCCACTCGGAAGCGCTCACCCACCTTTGGGTAATTTGTCTCACTCGAAAAAATCATTGCGCGATTTATCTCGCTACAGTCACTCAACTGGTAGGTCCATCATTCCTCAAACAGGATAGCGCACGCCATGAGCGCCTCGCTTCGGGCCGAGCGCAGCCTGTCCCCTGGCCTGCACCCCTGGCCGCCAGCCGTTGCCACCGACTGAAAGGAACCCCGCCCCATATGCCCGTTGATTCCCCTGTCCGTCCGGGCCCGGCCCGCTGCCACGTGATGACCATGGCCATGAACCAGTGTGTGAAGGCCAACGTGGCGACGGCATCGTGTGACGCAGCCTGCCGCCAGGCTGCCGATCTGGCCCTGGAACTGGAGGATACATTCGGGCGCCTGCAGGAGGCGCATCTGGCGCAGGCCTGTCTCAGCGGGCTGCTGTCGCCGCTGGGCCTGCTCGAGCAGCCCGAAGACTTCAGCGTGCGGCCGGATGAGTTGCGTGCGCTGTTGCGGGTGCTGCAGGCCGAGATGGAGCGCCGCGCCGGCGCGGTCGGCGAGGCGATCGGGGCCTTGCGGTTGGCGCGGCAGGCGCCTTCGGTGCGGCCCGAGGTGGCTTGAAGCTGGCCGGCTGGGTCATGCCGGCGACCATCCAGTCGGCCCCTGCTCCAATCTGCAGGAGGCCTCATCAGGCCCCGTCAGGCATCGGCCGGCAGTGCCACCAGTTTCACCCCCAGCGCCGCGCACACCCGGGCAATGGTCTCAAAACGGGGCTGTGCGTCGGGGCGCAGGGCTTTGTACAAGGCCTCGCGGCCGATACCACTGGCCTTGGCGATCTCGGTCATGCCCCGGGCCCGGGCCATGACGCCCAAGGCCTGTGCCAGAGCCGCTGGATCGTTCTCCTCCAGCACCAAGGTCAAGTAGGCGGCCAAGGAATCTCCATCTTTCAGGTACTCGGCGATGTTGAATTCAGGCAGCTCAGACACTTTGATTTTGGGGCTCATGGGGCTTCACTCCTCGACGGTGGCGGCCAAGCGTCGAAAGCAAGGAGGGTTCTGACCGTGCACACGCGAAAATCGTACTCGATCGAATACATTCTCGACACCCAACCAGTGATCGGCAAGTCTGGGTGCCAGTTTCGGCCCCCAAGCCAGTTCGCACAACACGTCCGATGGCGCCTCATCACAACAGCGCCCTCACCTCCCGAGCCGCCTCTTGCAGCAGCGGCAGCAAGGTCTGCTTGAGCGTCTCGGGCGGATGGGCCTGGGGCGAGGCCACCACGTTCAGCGCTGCCACCGTGCGCCCCTGCATGTTGCGCAGGGGCACGGCCAGGGCCAGCACGCCCAGTTCGTGCTCTTCGGCGGCGATGCAGAAGTCGTCTTCGCGCACCTGGCGCAGCAGGCGGCGCAGGGCGGTGGGCTGTACGGTGGTCTGGGGGGTCAGGCGGGCCAGGGTTCGGTCTTTGAGCCAGGCACTCAGCTCCGCCGGCGCCAGCGCGGCCAGCAGCACCCGGCCGGTGGAGGTGGCGTGGGCCGGCAGGCGGGCGCCCAGGTGCAGGCCGTAGGCCAGCAGGCGCGCCGGTGAGCCATACACCCCGCTGCGCGCCACGATGACCACCTCATCGCCCTCCAGCACCACGGCCGAGAACGACTGCTGGGTCTGGGCGGCCAGGCGGTTCAGCGTGGGCTGCATCACGCGCGGCAGCCGGGCCGAGGCCAGGTAACTGCCCGAAAAGCGCAGCACCTTGGGCGCCAGCCAGAAATAGCTGCCGTCGCTTTCGAGGTAGCCCAGGTGCTCCAGGGTCAGCAGATGGCGGCGCGCTGCGGCCCGGGTGATGCCGGCGCGCTGGGCGGCCAGTGTGGCATTGAGGCGCTGGCGTTCGGTGTCGAAGCTTTCCAGCACGGCCATGCCCTTGGCCATGCCCTCGATGAAGTCGGCTTTGGCGATCATGAAAGGTGTCTTTGAGTGAGGGGTGGGCGGGCGGGCCTAGGTTGATACAGATCAATGTTGCGCGATGATCGCACAAACCGACCAATGATCGCACAAAGCCACCCTGCACTGGCTATCGCTGGGCGGCCCGGACTTTTACGCTTGCGGGCAACCCATCACCCATCACACAGCCCCCAAGGAGACATCCATGCGCACCCAAGTCGCCATCATCGGCGCCGGCCCCTCCGGCCTTCTGCTCGGCCAACTGCTGCACAAGGCCGGCATTGACAACATCATCGTCGAGCGCCAGAGCGGGGACTACGTGCTCAGCCGCATCCGTGCCGGTGTGCTGGAGCAGATCACCATGGACCTGCTGGAGCAGGCCGGCGTGGCCCAACGCGCCCATGCCGAGGGCCTGCCGCACCATGGCATCGAGCTGCTGTTCAAGGGCGAGCGCCACCGCATCGACATGCACAAGCTCACCGGCGGCAAGCAGGTGATGGTGTATGGCCAGACCGAGGTCACCCGCGACCTGATGGACGCCCGCGCCGCCGCCGGCCTGAGCACCGTGTACGAGGCCAGCCAGGTCAGCCTGCACGACTTTGATGGCACCCAGCCGCGCGTGCGCTATGTGAAGGACGGCGTGACACACGAGATCGAATGCGATTTCATTGCCGGCTGCGACGGCTACCACGGCGTGTCGCGCGCCAGCGTGCCGGCCGGCTCCATCCACGAGTACGAGAAGGTCTACCCCTTCGGCTGGCTGGGTGTGCTGGCCGATGTGCCGCCGGTGTCTGAAGAGCTGATCTACGCCAACACCTCGCGCGGATTTGCCCTGTGCAGCATGCGCAGCCACACCCGCAGCCGCTACTACCTGCAGGTGCCCTCCGAAGACAAGGTGGAGAACTGGACCGACGCCCTGTTCTGGGAAGAACTGGCCCGCCGCCTGGACCCGGCCGCGCGCGAACGCCTGGTGACCGGCCCCTCGCTGGAGATGAGCATTGCCCCGCTGCGCAGCTTTGTGGCCGAGCCGATGCGCTTTGGCCGCCTGTTCCTGGCGGGCGACGCGGCCCACATCGTGCCGCCCACCGGCGCCAAGGGCCTGAACCTGGCCGCCTCCGACGTGGGCTACCTGTCGGGTGCGTTGATCGAGCACTACCGCGAGCACAGCGCCGCCGGCATCGACCACTACTCGGCCCGCTGCCTGAGCCGCATCTGGAAGGCCGAGCGCTTCTCGTGGTGGTTCACCTCGCTGATGCACCGCTTCCCCGAAACCGGCGAGTTCGGCCAGAAGATCCAGGAAGCCGAGCTCGACTACCTGATCCACTCCGAGGCCGCCTCGACCTCGCTGGCTGAGAACTACGTGGGCCTGCCCATGGTGCATTCGAACTGAGCCCCGCGCAAAGTGACCGGCGATTCAATTTGACAACCAGCCGGTATAGTTCACTCCGATAGCAATTCGGAGACAACAACATGCGCCTTGACCTGCCCACCGCAGGCCGGGTTGCGCGCCGCTGGCTGCCTGTGGCAGCCTGGCTGGCATGCAGCCTGTTCACCACCGCCCAGGCTGCCGACGACATCGTGGTGGCCCAGATCGGCCCCTTCACCGGCCTGCCCTCGCCCGATGCGCCCGACATCAACACGGGGGCCAAGGCCTACTTCGAGCAGGTCAACCGCAGCGGCGGCATCAATGGCCGCAAGATCACGCTGTTCACCCTGGACGACCGCTTCACGGCGGATGGCTTCAAGGCCGCCCTGCCCCAGGCGCTGTAGCGCAAGCCCGTGGCCTTGCTGTCGCCGGTGGGCTCGGCCGCCATGAGCGCCGTGGTGCGCGAGAACCTGCTCGACAACGCCAACCTCATCGTGGTCAATGCCGTGCCCGGCGCCGATGTGCTGCGCAAGCCCGGCCATGCCCGGCTGTTCCATGTGCGCGCCAGCGACCGCGACCAATACGCCCGCATGCTGGAGCACGGGCGCACCCTGGGCGTGAGCACGGTGCATGTGCTGCACCAGGACCTGCCCATTGGCGTGCAAGGCCTGGCCGCCCTCAAGGAACTGGCCCCGGGCTTCGGCTACAAGACCATCGAAGGCAGCCAGGCCCAGCACAACGACGACAGCCTGGCCGCGGCCGCCAAGGCTACCCAGGCCGCGGCCCCGCAGTCGGTCATCGTGATCGGCTCGCCCCGCTTCATGGCCGATGCCGTCAAGCAGCTGCGTGAGGCCGGGTACGGCCGCTCCATCATGGCCTTGTCGTACCTGTCGGCCCCCTTGCTGGTCAAGGCGGCGGGCGAGGCCGCGGCCCGCGGCGTGGGCATTGCCCAGACCTTTCCCAACCCCAACGGCCGCGGCCTGCCTTTGCAGGCCGAGTTCCAGGCCACCATGGCCCGCTTTGCGCCCGAGGCCAAGCCCTACACGGCGTTTCAGCTGGAGGGCTACCTGAGCGCCCGGGTGCTGGTCGAGGCCCTGCGGCGCGCCAAGGGCAGCGGCCCCGAAGCGCTGGCCGACGCCCTGCATGCCGCCGGTGAGCTGGATTTTGGCGGCTTCAGGCTCAACTTCAGCAAAGGCAACACCGGCAGCCAGTGGGTCGAGATGAGCGTGGTCGACGCCACCGGCAAACTGCGGTATTGATGGCTGTTTCAGGAGACATGGACCCATGAGCAACCCGAACACCCCCACCTTGCAAGGCACGCGCATCCTCAGCCTTGCCTTGAACCTGCCCGGCCCCGCCGCGCTGATGCGCTGCCGCGACATGGGGGCCACCTGCACCAAGCTGGAGCCGCCTCCGCGCCACGGCGTGCCGGCCGACCCCATGGGCGCCTACAACCCCGAGGCCTACCAGACCATGCACCAGGGCCTGCGCACCGTGCATGCCGACCTCAAAACCCCCGAGGGCCAGGCCACGCTGCACGCCGAGCTGGCCAGCACCGATGTGCTGATCACCTCCTTCCGGCCCTCGGCCCTGCGCAAGCTGGGCCTGGCCTGGCCCGAGCTGCAGGCCCGCTACCCGCGCCTGTCGCTGGTCGAGATCGTGGGGGCGCCCGGCGAACGCGCCGAAGAGCCCGGCCACGACCTGACCTACCTGGCCGAGGCCGGCCTGGTGCCCAGCCTGGAGCTGCCCCCCACCCTGTTTGCCGACATGGCCGGCGCGCTGCAGGCCAGCGAGGCCGTGCTGCAATGCCTGCTGCAGCGGGTGCAAAGCGGCACCGGCTGCCGCCGTGAAGTGGCCCTGAGCCAGGCCGCCGCCTGGCTGGCCCTGCCCCGCCACTGGGGCCTGACCCGCCCCGAGGGCGCCGTGGGGGGCGCCCACGCCGGCTACCGCGTCTACCGCTGTGCCGACGGCCGCGTGGCAGTGGCGGCGCTGGAGCCGCATTTTGCGCAGTCGTTGTGCCGCGCAGCCGGCATCGAGGCCGCCGACCTGAAGGCCATGTTCGCCCCCGAGGTGCACCGCGCCGTGGCCGCCTTCATCGGCAGCCAGACCCGGGCCCAGCTTGATCAACTGGCCATCGAACACGATGTGCCGCTGTACACGCTGGCCGACTGAGCGCAGCGGCATGCTCAACCGACCGAGCGCAGAGGCGCTCTCGACCAACCGAGCGCAGCGGCGCTCTCAAGCCTCGTACATGTAGGCGCGGTTGAAGGGGTAGACCGAGCTGGCCCCAATCAGGGCCTCAGCTGCAAAGCCGGGCTGAGGCCGGATGGCCAGCACCTGGTGCAGGGCGATCCAGCCCTGCTCAAAAGCCAGCGCCGAACCCGCCAGGTACAGCCGGTAGGCACGCAGCGTGCGCTCCACCTGCTCTGGGCCGAGCGTGCGGCCCAGCACCTCGCGCGCTTCGCTCAGCTGCGACTCCAGGCCATCGGACCAGGCCCACAGGGTTTTGGCGTAATGAGGGCGCAGGTTCTCGGTGTCCACCATCTCCAGGCCGCCGCGGGCCGCATCGCGCAACACCGTGCTGATGTGTTCCAACTCACCCCCCGGGAAGATGTACTTCTCGATGAACTCGCCCATGCCGGCGCCCAGCTGCAGGTTGTCCGTGCCCCCGGCCGTGATGCCGTGGTTCAGCACCAGGCCACCCGGACGTACCCGCAGGGCCACCTGGGTGAAGTAGCCCGTCAATTGGGCCCGGCCCACATGCTCGAACATGCCCACCGAGGCCACCTTGTCAAAGACTTCGGCCGCCGGGAGTTCGCGGTAGTCACACAGCAGCACCCGCACGCGCGAGCCCAGCCCCAGGGCCTCGATGCGGGCCTGCACATGGGCGTGCTGATGGCGTGACAACGTGATCCCCGTGGCCTGCACGCCGTGCTGCTGGGCCGCCCACAACAGCAAAGCCCCCCCAGCCACAGCCGATGTCCAGAAAACTCTCGCCAGGGCGCAGCTGCAGCTTGCGGCATATCAGCTCCAGCTTGGCCTCCTGCGCCTGGGCCAGGTTCAGATCGGGGCTGCGGTAGTAGGCGCAGGAGTAGACGCGCCGCGGGTCGAGCCAAAGCGCAAAAAACGCATCCGACAGGTCGTAGTGGAACTGGATCTGAGCCCGATCCCGGCTCAGCGTGTGGGCTGCGGCTGAGTGCCAGCGCTGCATCAGGCGCCGTGGCAAGCCGCCCGGCGCCGCATCGGCCGGGTTGTCGCGCAGCAGATCGGCCGCCACGCGCATCACCTCGCGCATGCTGCCCTGCACGCGGATGCGGCCCTCGACAATCGCCTCACCCACCGTGCCGATGCGGCCCAGCGCCAGGTCCATCAGGCTGCGTGGGTCTTCCACCCGCAGGGCCACGGGGGCGTCCGCAGGCCCCAGGCGTTCGCCCGAGGGCAACTGCAGCATCAGGGGTGTCGACAAGGCGCCCAGGCGATCATGGATCAGGCGCAGCCACTTGTTCATACCAGGCCTCCCGTCAAAAGCGACTGCTTCAACGGCCGGGTGCGGCCCGCTGCCCTGCCCCGGGCGGCGGCCCCACCCCAGGCCTCGCAACAGGCGCATGTGGTACCTGGCGATGATTCTAGGCCGGGCCCCAAAATACTGCCCGGCTGCCCTGATTTTTCACCCGTTCGTCAACAGGAGAATCCCTGAGCAAGGGTGAGCAGGGCCGTCAATGCCCCGCTGCCAAGGCGGGGCGAGAGGGTCAGCGCAGGCGTTCCACCTGGTAACCACGCTGCTCCAGCAGCTTGGGCAGGCCGGTCGGGCCCACCATGTGCAGCGAACCCACGGCGGCAAACACCTTCTTGCCGTCGCTGTGCAGGCCGTCCACGCGGTCAGCCAGGGCCGGGTTGCGGTCGTCCATCAGCTTTTTCATCTGGCTGCGGTCCAGCGGGGTCTTGAGGCAGTCGCACCAGTCGGCGTAGTGCTCCAGCGCGTCCAGGTCGCCCTGCTCCCAGATCTGGGCCACGCGCGACAGCAGGCGTCGGGTCTGACCCCGTTCGATCTCGGTCAGGGTGCGGTTGACCAGATTGGCGGCTTCGGCGTCGTTGCTGCCCAGCAGCACCGCCAACTGGCCGGAGGCGGATTCGAGCGAGACCACCGGACGGTCGTTGCCGCGCGCCAGCACGGCCAGCATGATCTCGGTGCCAAAGCTGGGCTGCAGGCCGTCGCGGCGGCCGGCCAGGAAGGTCAGGCTGAGGGCCTGGATCTCGGGCGGGGCCGAGCCCAGGGCGGCCTCGGGCAGGCAGTCGGCCAGCCAGCGGGTCTTGAGACGGGCCTGCAGTTCGGCAGGCAGGTTGCGCTTCACGCCCTGGGTGACGGTGGCCATCTCACGCTGGATGGCCGGGTCCAGTGGGTTGATCTCGATGCCCGTCACGTCGGTGCTGTCCAGCGCCTGCTGGATCTTGGGGCCGGGGGCCATCCACTCGGCCTTGCCGGCATGGAAGGTGCCGTACAGGTAGGAGCTGTGATCGCCCTTGGTGATCTTCCAGAGAAAGCCGCGGTCGGTCGCGTGCTCCGCCGCCTGGCTGAACAGCTCGGGCGAGAACGGGGCCGGCAGCGGCGGGCAGCTGACCGGCGCCTTGGCCGCCTTGGCCTCGGCCGGTTTGGCAGCCGCATGGGAGTGGGCCGGCTTGGTGGCCGCCCAGGCCGTACCGCTCAGCAGGCACAGACCCACCAGGGCCCAGCGGCGGCAGGCCGAACCAGCGGCCGTCGATGACAGGGGCGAAAGAGAAGGCATGAAAATGTTCATGCCCGGGATGTTGCCACGACTTGAGGGGCCGCTCGCACGGGAGCCTCAACTTTGCCGCAGGCTCACGACAAGGCCAGACGACGCGCGATGCGCTGCGCCAGCAGCAACCCGACCAGACAGCAACTGCCCGTGACAGCCCAGGTCCATTGCCAGCCGCCGGCCAGCCCAGCCACCCATCCCACCAGTGGCGGACCGGCAAACTGCCCCAAGGCCGAGCATTGGGTCATCCAGCCCACGGTGGTCGAGATGGCGTTCTCACGTGGGGCCAGCCGAACGGCCAGGGAGAACAGGCTGCCCGGAATCAGGCCGCCCATCATCGAAAACACCAGCAAGGCCCCATAACGAAGCCAGGGCGCCAGAGGCCAGAACGACTCAAAGGTGAACCACGCCCCCAGGGCCATGCTGGCGAAGCCCCAAGTCAGCACCCGGGCCGCCGGCACCCCCCGCTGCAGCAGAACCCCGGCGGCCAGGTTGCCCACGATGTTCGCTGCCGCGGCCAGGGCCGTCAGAACGGCCGTCCAGCCGACGCCCAGGTCGGATGACGCATAAATCGAGGGCAAAAACCCCATCACGGCCTGCCATTGCGAGGCGTAGAAGGCAAAGCTCAGCGCCACCAGCCAGGGGCCCTCGCTGGACAGGGTGAGCCTCAGCACCCCCAAGCCCTGCATCAGCCCGGGTCGGCGGGCCTTTGGCACGGCCCCCAACCCGGAGCGCGCCCGGGCCGCATCCGAGGGCACCCAGACCAGGGTGGCCACGGCCATCGCAGCCGACAGCGCCGCCATCAACCACCACCATTGCGGCCAGCCCATCAGCGGCAGCAGCAGCGGCCCGCCCAGCAAGGCCAGCGCCGTGGCCAGCGGCATGCAGATGCCGAACACGCCCAGCATGAAGGGCAGATCGTGGGCGCTGACCAGTTGGCGGATCAAACCCGCACAGGGCATGAAGACCAGCAGAAAGCCAACGCCCTCCAGGGCCCGCAGAAACAGCATGAAACCGGCCTCCGGCACCGCGGGGCCCAAGGTGCTGGCCGCCACCAGCAGCGCCAGGCCGATCAGCAGGCAACGGCGCAAGCCCCATTGGTCAGCAAACAGGCCCAGCAACGCCCCCAGCAGCATGGAGGCCACCTGCACCGCCGACAGCAGAAAGCCCGCCTGCACCAGCGACAAGCCCAATTCGGTACGCAACAGGGGGACGGCCGGCGCCAGCTTGGCCACATGCAGGGCTGCCGACACACCCGCGGCCACCACCAGGCAAGCCGCCCCAAGGCCGCCGGAGCTCTTGCCCAGGCCATTTTCGAAAGTCACATCTGCCGTCAAACCGCACCTCGCAGGTACCCGCAGGGCCCGGCCAGGACGGTCGGCCGGCTCGGTGGCGAAACCCACACGCATGGAGCATGTTCGCAGCCACCCCGGAACTACCGGCAACGGGCAGGCGCCAGCGTAGTGGCGCGCGCCGGCGCGCAGGTTTCAAATTCTGGCGCTCTGAAACAAGGCCTGTGCGGCCTCAGCGCGGGCCTCAGCGTGGACTTTTGCGCCCAGGTTTGGGTTTGCCAGCCCCGGTGCCTGCGCGCGGAGGCAGTCCGGTGTGCTGGGTCAGGATGCGGCCCTTGACGGGCGCGGCCGGCGCGTTCGGCTTGGCGCCCTGGCCCAGCGCAGGGCCGCGGGCACCGCGGGGCGCCACGGCGGCAGGCACAGCCTTGCCGGTCGGCCGCGCCGGGGCCTGGGTGGAGTTCTTGCGACGGGCGCTCTGGTAGCTGCCGTCCGTCATGGGCTGGAAGGTGGGGATCAGGTGTTGCTTGCCGTTACCAATGAGGTCGGCCCGGCCCATGGCCTTGAGCGCCTCGCGCAGCAGCGGCCAGTTGTTGGGGTCGTGGTAGCGCAGAAAGGCCTTGTGCAGCCGGCGGCGCTTCTCGCCGCGCACGATGTCCACCGACTCGCTGTCGGGCGTGATCTTGCGCAGCGGGTTGCGGCCGCTGTGGTACATGGCCGTGGCGCTGGCCATGGGGCTGGGGTAGAAGGTCTGCACCTGGTCGGCGCGAAAGCCATTGCGCTTGAGCCACAGCGCCAGGTTCATCATGTCCTCGTCGCTGGTGCCCGGGTGGGCGGCGATGAAGTAGGGGATCAGGAACTGCTTCTTGCCCACCTCTTCCGAGAACTTGTCGAACATCTGCTTGAAGCGGTCGTAGCTGCCAATGCCCGGCTTCATCATCTTGGTCAGCGGGCCCTGCTCGGTGTGCTCGGGCGCGATCTTGAGGTAGCCGCCCACATGGTGCTGCACCAGCTCGCGCACGTATTCGGGGCTCTTGACCGCCAGGTCGTAGCGCAAGCCCGAGCCGATCAGGATCTTCTTGATGCCCTTGAGGGCGCGCGCGCGGCGGTAGATCTTGATCAGCGGGTCGTGGCTGGTGTTGAGGTTCTGGCAGATGTCCGGGAACACGCAACTGGGCTTGCGGCAGGCGGCCTCGATCTCGGGCGTCTTGCAGCCGATGCGGTACATGTTGGCGGTGGGGCCGCCCAAGTCGGAGATCACGCCGGTGAAGCCCTTGACCTTGTCGCGGATCTCTTCCACCTCGCGGATGATCGAGTCCTCGGAGCGGCTCTGGATGATGCGCCCCTCGTGCTCGGTGATCGAGCAGAAGGTGCAGCCGCCAAAGCAGCCGCGCATGATGTTCACGCTGAAGCGGATCATCTCCCAGGCCGGGATCTTGGTGGCGCCGTCGTGGCTGCCGGTTTCGTCGGCGTAGGCCGGGTGCGGGCTGCGCGCGTAGGGCAGGTCGAACACCAGATCCATCTCGGCGGTGGTCAGGGGGATGGGCGGCGGGTTGATCCACACGTCGCGCGCGGTCACGCCCTCACCGTGGGCCTGCACCAGGGCCCGGGCGTTGCCCGGGTTGGTCTCCAGGTGCAGCACCCGGTTGGCATGGGCGTACAGCACCGGGTCGCTCTTGACCTGTTCATACGAGGGCAGGCGGATCACGCTGCGCTCACGCGGCGGCACCTTGACGCGGCCCTGCAGGGCCGGGTTGGGCACGAAGTTCAGGGGGCGCACATTGGCTTGGGCCGCAGCAGCGGCACCAGCCTGTGGCAAAGCTTTGGCCTCAGCCTCGCTGGCCACGGCCTGGGCTTCGTCCTCGCGGGCGCAGGTGGCGCCTTGCTCGCGCGCCTGATCCGAGATCATCAGGTAGGGGTTGACGTGGGCCTCCACGCGGCCGGGGGTGTCGATGCGGGTGGAATCGATCTCGAACCAGCCCTCGGACGACTCGTCGCCACTGCGGCGGATGAAGGCCGTGCCACGCACATCGGTGATCTTCTCGACCGGCTCGCGGGCGGCCAGGCGGTGCGCCACCTCGACGATGGCGCGCTCGGCATTGCCGTACAGCAGCAGGTCGCACTTGGCATCGACCACGATGGAGCGGCGCACCTTGTCGCTCCAGTAGTCGTAATGCGCAATGCGGCGCAGCGAACCTTCGATGCCGCCCAGCACGATGGGCACATCCTTGTAGGCCTCGCGGCAGCGCTGGCTGTACACGATGGCGGCGCGGTCGGGGCGCTTGCCGCCCACATCGCCGGGGGTGTAGGCGTCGTCGGAGCGGATTTTGCGATCAGCCGTGTAGCGGTTGATCATCGAATCCATGTTGCCCGCCGTCACCCCGAAGAACAGATTGGGCTTGCCCAGCACCCGGAAGGGGTCGGCGCTTTGCCAGTCAGGCTGGGCGATGATGCCCACGCGAAAGCCCTGGGCCTCCAGCATGCGGCCGATCACCGACATGCCGAAGCTCGGGTGGTCCACATAGGCATCGCCGGTCACGACGATGATGTCGCAGCTGTCCCAGCCCAGCTTGTCCATTTCCGCGCGGCTCATCGGCAGGAACGGCGCCGTGCCGAAGCGGGCCGCCCAGAACTTGCGGTAGCTGTTCAGCGGTTTGGCGGCGCGCGCGAAAAAGGAAACGTCAACGGGGGCGTTCATGGAGGGGCTTCTTGGGGATAACCCTTCATTTTACGGGTGCAGCCCCTTCGAACGGTCTTGCCAGTACAGACAGAAGGGCTAAGCGCCACTTGAACAGGCTTGCCCAGGCCCCACGGGGAACGTCAACAGACCCTAGTGAACCGAGCGCCCCAGCATGCGACGCGGCACGGTGGCCTGCTCAGGCACGGGGTAGGTGCTTTCGTACACCTTGATCTGGGTGATCTGGCCGGCCAGCACCGTGAAGTGAAAGGCGAAGTCGACCCGCATCAACTCGTCATTGGCATTGAGCCGGGTCTCCAACTCGCCCGTGGCGATCGCGTGGCAGCCCTCGGCCAGCACCTGCTTCACCGCGAAGCGCTGAGGCGTAGCGCGGCGGCGGTGCTGGGTGATGAAGTCGGCCACCTGCTCACGCCGACGGGCGGGCCCGCTCCAGGGGATGACCAGCGAGTTGTGCGGGATGTCCCAAACGATCTCGGGCGCCAGCAAGGCCGCCAGGCCTGCGTCAGCCTCGCCGGCCTTGACCTGCTCGAAATAGAGCTGAACGATGGCACGGGTCTGCTCGGTGAGTGTTCCCATCAACAAGATGGTCGGGCAATTCTGAAGGTTCGACATGGCAGCAAGCACCCCAGGTTCGGGCGGGCTTGGCAGCCCGCTGAAATGATTTTCAAATCATTGTCGCAGAATAAGTCAATTTTAAATTGATAAATTGACCTGCCGATGGCTGCAAATTCGGGCCTTCAGTCCCAGTGGGTCTGGGCCAGGGCCCGCGCAATGGTCTGCCGCTTGACCGTGGGCTTGGGCACATGGAAGTCAAACCAGCTGCGCACATCCTGCTCCAGCCCGATGCCATGCATGTAGTTGTAGATGGCCTTGCGCAGGCCCTCGCCCAGGGCGTCATGGTCCACCCCGGTCGGGTCGCGGAACGCGATGTCGTTGCGGGCAAACTGGCCCGGCGGCAGCGGCACCAGGCTGATGCCGTAGTCCTGCGGGTTCTGCCCCACGGGCGAGTGCACGGTGCACACAAAACGGTGCCAGAAACCCGACTGGATGCAGCCGTTCTCGAACAGCTGGCGCACGTACTCCAGTGCATCCACCGTGTCCTGCACCGTCTGGGTCGGAAAGCCATACATCAGGTAGGCATGCACCAGAATGCCCGCATCGGTCAGGCTGCGCGTCACGCGGGCCACCTGCTCAACCGACACGCCCTTCTTCATCAGCTTGAGCAGGCGGTCGGACGCCACCTCCAGGCCGCCGGAGATGGCAATGCAGCCGCTGTCGGCCAGTTGCTGGCACAGCTCGGGGGTGAAGGACTTCTCGAAACGGATGTTGCCCCACCATGAGATCGAGGTGCCGCGGCGCTGCAACTCCTGCGCCAGCGCCTTGAGCGACTTGGGCGGCGCCGCTTCGTCGACGAAGTGGAAGCCGGTCTGCCCGGTCTCGGCCACGATGGCTTCGATGCGGTCGACCAGGGTGGCGGCGCTGGCCGTCTCGTAGCGCGAGATGTAGTCCAGGCTGACGTCGCAGAAGCTGCACTTCTTCCAGTAGCAGCCATGGGCCACGGTCAGCTTGTTCCAGCGCCCGTCGCTCCACAGCCGGTGCATGGGGTTGAGCATGTCCAGCAGCGACAGGTAGCGGTGGATGGGCAGGCCGTCCCAGGTGGGTGTGCCCACCTGCTCGAACGGCACCTCAGGCTGCTCCAGGTGCAGCCATTGCACCTGGCCCGTGGCGGCATCGCGCACAAAGGTGCGCACCAGGCGCTGCCGCGAACGCCGGCCCTGCAGGTGCTCCAGCAAGGCCAGCAGCGGGCTTTCGCCGGCGTCCAGGGTCACGTAGTCGAAGTAATCAAACACCCGGGGCTCGGCCAGCTCACGCAGCTCGGTGTTCACAAAGCCGCCGCCCAGCACCGTGACCAGGCCCGGGTGCCGCGCCTTGATGGCCTGCGCCACCCGAAAGGCGCCGTACACCGCCCCCGGGAAGGGCACCGACACCAGCACCACCGTGGGTTCGTGCCGGGCCACGGCCTGCAAGGCCAGTTCGCACAAGGTCTCGTCCACCAGATTGCGCGGTGCCGCCAAGGCATCGGCCAGCGGGTCAAAGGTGGGTTGCGCGGCGGCCAGCGATTCGGCATAGCGCACAAACTCGAAGCGCGGGTCCACCGCATCGCGCAGCACGTCAGCCAGGTCGTTCAGGTACAGCGTGGCCAGGTGGCGCGCCCGGTCTTGCTGGCCCAGGGCGCCAAAGGCCCAGGCCAGGGGGTCTTCGCCCTCCTCGGCCAGGTATACCTCCAGCGACTCGAAGCGCGGGCCCTCGGGCAGAAACTGGCGGCCCGCGATGCGGTGCGCCAGGCTCAGGTCGCGCCCTTGCAGAAAGCCGATGGTGGGCTCAAGCGTGGCCACATAGCGGTCGAACTGGTCCAGAAACAGGTTCACCCGGGCGCTGCGCTGCGCCTCGGAGCCGGCCTCGATCACGGCCCGCACCTCGCGCAGGCCGGCCGCCGAGAACAGCTTGAGCACCAGGGCCAGCGCCAGGTCCTCTTGCCGCGCGTCCAGCCCCTGGGCGCGCAAAAAGCCGGTGAGGTAGGCGGTGGACGGGTAAGGCGTGTTGAGCTGCGTCATCGGCGGGATGACGGACAGGATGCGGACAGCGGCGGGAGACGACATGGGAAAAGACAAGGGAGGCAGGCAGACAGGCGAGGAAAGCACCCCGGAAACGGGTCGGCGGACGCGCAAAACGCCCGCCAGTTGATGCGATGATCATAGGCGCTGCCGCCGGGTGCGCCGATCCCGCAACCGATCAACCCCACCAACCCACCCCGGTCGTGGCCCTGCCCTTGTGCTTTCATTTCAGCCCTAGCCCCACCATGGCCCTCACACCCTCGCCCGTGCTGCAGATTGAGCAGCTCTGCTTTGAATACCCGCCCCACAAGGGCCAAGCCGCCGTGCCCGTGCTGCAAGGCTTCAGCGCCAGCTTGCCCCCCGGGGTGACCTGGGTGGGTGGCGACGAAAGCCGTGGCAAAACCACTTTGCTGCGCCTGCTGGCCGGAGAGTTGCGCCCCCAATCTGGGACGCTGGCCCTGAACACCGGGCCGACAAGCCTGAACCCTGCCCACGCGGCTTGGGCAGCGGAGGTGGCCTGGTGCGATCTGCGCGGCCCGGCACACGACCCGCTCTACCCGGCCGACTGCTTTGCCCGGCTGCAACAACAGCACCCGCGCTTCGACAGCGCCTTGCTGGCCCGGATGATCGAGGGCCTGGACCTGACGCCGCACCGCGACAAGGCCTTGTACATGCTGTCCACCGGCACCCGCCGCAAGGTGGCGCTGGCCGGCGTGCTGGCCAGCGGGGCCAAGCTGATGCTGTTGGACGACCCGTTTGCCGCGCTGGACAAGGGATCGATCGACTTTCTGCTGGAGCACCTGCGGCAACAGGCCCAGGCGCCCGCCGACCGGGCCTGGGTCCTGGCCGCCTACGTGCCGCCGCGCGGGGTGCCGCTGGCCGCCCACATCGATCTGGACGCGCTCAAGACCCCTTGATCTTGTTCAGAAACAGGCGCAAAAAGAACACGCCCATGCCCAGCATGAACACAATGCCGCCCAGGCTCATCAGGCCATAGTCGGTCGAAATCAGGTCAGTGAAAGCCTTCATGGGAACACCCTTTCTTGTAGTGGATGCACCCACTGTCGGCGCCTGCAGGCGCCCTGCCCTTGCGAATTGTCAAGGTAGGCCAGGGGCTTGAGCGGTCACTGATGAAGATCAAGGAAAAACGCGTTCAGCGCAACACCCATTCACCTTGAGCCTTGATCGCCGTGTACATCGCATCAGGCGCCAAATCCAGATCGCCCGGCCAGGCCACCGCCCCGTCGGATATATACGCTTGCTGAAAAATGATGGGGTCCCGGAGGATGGAAAAAACACCTGTCAGGTGGCTCGGCTCAAACTGCACTTTGCCTACTGTTCCGTCCGCAAACTGTACGCGAAGGGCAAGAGGGGCAATCGGCTTCACATCAACAACATCCCACTCCATATCAGACCTCACTGCAAGGGTTCAATTGAACGAGTGCCCGCCCCAACCCTTCAGCGCCCGCCGATCCCCATCGCCCGGGTGATCACCTCTTTCATGATCTCGTTGGTGCCGCCATAGATGCGCTGCACGCGCGCGTCGGCGTAGGCGCGGGTGATGGGGTATTCCCACATGTAGCCGTAGCCGCCGTGCAGTTGCACGCACTCGTCCATCACCTTGCATTGCAGGTCCGAGCACCAGTACTTGGCCATGCTGGCGGTGGCGGTGTCGAGCTGGCCGGCCTGCAGCAGTTCGATGCACTTGTCGACGAAGACGCGGGCCACCTGGATCTCGGTCTGCAGTTCAGCCAGGGTGTAGCGGGTGTTCTGGTAGCTGGCCACGGGCTGGCCGAAGACCTTGCGCTCTTTCACATAGGCCAGGGTCCAGTCGATGGCCGCCTGGCCCGCGGCCACGGCGCCGATGGCGATCTGCAGGCGCTCCCAGGGCAGTTGCTCCATCAGGCAGATGAAACCCCGGTTGAGTTGCGCGGCACCGCCCAGCACGTTCTCGGCCGGCACACGCACGTTGTCGAAGAACAGCTCAGAGGTGTCCTGCGCCTTCATGCCGAGCTTTTTCAGGCGCTTGCCCTTCTCGAAGCCCGGCATGCCGCGCTCCACCAGCAGCAGGCTGGTGCCCTTGGCGCCCGCGGCAGGGTCGGTCTTGGCCACCACGATCACCAGATCGGCATGCCAGCCGTTGGTGATGAAGGTCTTGCTGCCATTGAGCAGGTAGCTGCCATCGGGCTGCAGCAAGGCCGTGGTCTTCACGCCTTGCAGGTCGCTGCCGGCACCCGGCTCGCTCATGGCGATGGCGCCCACCAGCTCGCCGCTGGCCATGCGCGGCAGGTAGTGCTGCTTCTGCGCCTCGGTGCCGTAATGCAGGATGTAGGGGGCCACGATCTCGTTGTGCAGGCCAAAACCGATGCCACTGAAGCCGCCGCCCGACAGTTCTTCCATCTGCGCCACCGAGTACAGGCGGTCGGCCCCGGCCCCGCCGTATTGCTCGGGCAGGGTCATGCACAAAAAGCCGTTCTCACCCGCCTTGCGCCAGACCTCGCGGTCCACATAGCCCTGCTCTTCCCAGTCGGCGTGAAAGGGTTCGATCTCCTGCTTGCAAAAGCGCCGAAAACTGTCGCGGAAGGTCTCGTGGTCGGGACTGAACAAGGTGCGCGCAATCATGGTGGTGTCTCCTGTCGGGCGTGGCGCCCATTTATGAAAAGCAGCTGCTTTGTAAAATTATGCCGTGAAGCAAGGCCTGAATCCATACGCCGTCTTTACAAGGTTCACGCTTCAGTTACCTGCGCCGCTGCCGAAAACCCGGTAAGCCACTTCACAACCCTGCCTGGAGCCCCGCTTGAACGTCACCAACGCCATCGCACTGAACGTTGCCGTCAACGTCCTGGAGAAGCCCATCTCCCAGGTGGCGCACGCCTTGGGGGTGCCCAACAGCGTGGACGTGCCGGCCCTGGTGAAGGGGGCGGCCACGGTGGCGCTGCTCTACAGCATGCCCACGGCCGCCGCAGCCGGACTGCTGACCGTGGGCAGCGCCACCGGCATGCTGGGCAGCCAGCTCGACGTGTTCGCCTGATCCCAACGACAGCGACAGCGACTGCGCCGCCACGGCGCCCGTCCCGCCACGGACTTTTGCTTTGTCTCCATTTTTACAGAGCACTTGCTTGGTAAAAAATATACTGATGGGTCCAATCACCCATTCGGCTGCCGCAGGCCTGTGCCCGCCGGCAGCCCAGCCCCTGGAGACAAGCCATGACCGAAGCCTATGTGTTCGACGCCATCCGCACGCCGCGCGGCAAAGGCAAGAAAGACGGCAGCCTGCACGAAGTCAAGCCGGTGAACCTGCTGGCCGGCCTGCTCAACGATCTGCAGTCGCGCAACGGCTTTGACACCGCCCTGGTCGACGACGTGGTGATGGGCATCGTGTCACCCATCGGCGAACAGGGCTCGGTGCTGCCCAAGGTGGCCGCGCTGAAAGCCGGCTGGGATTTCCGCTGTGCCGGTGTGCAGGTGAACCGCTTCTGCGCCTCGGGCCTGGAGGCGGTCAACCTGGCGGCGCAAAAAGTGCGCTCTGGCTGGGAAGACCTGGTGGTGGCCGGCGGGGTGGAGAGCATGAGCCGGGTGCCCATCGGCTCGGACGGCGGCGCCTGGGCGCAAGACCCCGAGACCAACTCGGCCACCCTGTTCGTGCCGCAGGGCATCGGAGCCGACCTGATCGCCACGCTGGACGGCTTCAGCCGCGCCGATGTCGACGCCTTTGCCCTCGAATCGCAGCGCCGCGCCACCGCGGCACGGGCCGCCGGCTACTTCTCGCGTTCGGTGGTGCCGGTGCGCGACTTTCTGGACCAGGTGATCCTCGAAGAAGACGAATTCATCAAGCCCCACACCACGCTCGAAGGCCTGGCCGGCCTCAAGCCCTCGTTCGAGCAACTGGGCGCCATGGGCTTTGACGCGGTGGCGCTGCAGCGCTACCCCCAGGTCGAACGCATCCACCATGTGCACCACGCCGGCAATGCCTCGGGCATTGTCGACGGGGCCGCGGCGGTGCTGATCGGCTCCGAGCAGGCCGCCCGCCAGCATGGCCTGACACCGCGCGCCCGCATCGTGGCCACGGCGCTCAGTGGCGCCGACCCCACCATCATGCTGACCGGCCCCGTGCCGGCCACCCTGAAGGCGCTGGCCCGCGCGGGGCTGAACATCGGGCAAATCGACCTGTTCGAGGTCAACGAGGCCTTTGCCGCCGTGCCCATGCGCTTCATGAAAGAGTTGGGCGTGCCGCACGACAAGGTGAATGTGAATGGCGGCGCCATCGCCCTGGGTCACCCGCTGGGGGCCACGGGCGCCATGATCCTGGGCACCCTGATCGACGAGCTGCACCGGCGCCAGCTGCGCTACGGCCTGGCCACGCTGTGCGTGGGCGGCGGCATGGGTATTGCCACCATCGTCGAGCGGCTGTGAAGCACAGCCCCTTCCTCTGCATTCACCCCCAGAACACCCCGACGGAGACACGGCCTTGAAAACCATCCGCTACGAACTTGCCGACGGCATCGCCACCCTCACCTTTGACGAGACCGGCTCGGCCGTCAACACCATGTGCCTGGCCTGGCAACAAGACCTGAGCACCGTCACCCAGCGCGTGCTGGCCGACCGGGCCCAGCTCAAGGGCCTGGTGCTGGCCTCGGCCAAGACCACCTTTTTTGCCGGTGCCGACCTGAAGGCCACCATGCGCCTGCAGCCCGAAGATGCCAGCCGCGTGTTTGCCGACATCGAGCAGACCAAGAAGAACTTCCGCACCCTCGAGACCCTGGGCATTCCGGTGGTCAGCTGCCTCAATGGCGCGGCCCTGGGCGGCGGCTGGGAGGTGGCCCTGATCGGCCATCACCGCGTGGCCGTGGACAACCCCAAGATCCAGTTCGGCCTGCCCGAGGTCACGCTGGGCCTGATCCCGGGCGCCAGCGGCATCACCAAGATGACGCGCCTGCTGGGCCTGATGGGGGCCCAGCCCTACATCCTCGAAGCCCGGCTGTTCAACCCGCGCGAAGCCCTGGAGCTGGGCCTGGTGCATGAGCTGGTGGGCAGCGCCGAGCAACTGCGCCCTGCCGCCCTGGCCTGGATCGCGGCCCACCCCGAGTCGCGCCAGCCCTGGGACGACAAGAACTACAAAATGCCCGGCGGCACCCCGGCCAACCCCAAGATCGCCAGCGCCCTGACCGTGGCGCCCGCCATGCTCAAGAAGACCACCCGCGGCCTGTACCCGGCGCCCGAGGCCGCGCTGGCGGCCATGGTCGAAGGCGCCCAGGTCGACTTCGACACCGCGCTGCGCATCGAAAGCCGTTACCTGGCCCGCCTGATCACCAGCCCCGTGGCCAAGAACATGATCAACACGTTCTTCCACAACATGAACGCGATCAAGAGCGGCCAGTCGCGCCCGGGCACGGCGGCGCGCTACAAGCCCCAGAAGGTGGGCATTCTGGGCGCCGGCATGATGGGCGCGGGCATTGCCTACGCCCAGGCCAGCCGCGGCATCGCCACGGTGCTGAAAGACATCAGCGTCGAGCAGGCCGAGGCCGGGAAGGCCTACAGCCAGCGCATCACCCAGCCGCGGGTGGACAAGGGCCGCATCAGCCCGGCCGACCAGCAGGCCCTGCTGGCGCGCATCCACACCACCGACCAGGCGAGCGACCTGCACGGCTGCGACCTGATCATCGAAGCGGTGTTCGAGAACCGCGAGCTCAAGGCCCGCGTCACCCGCGAGGCCGAGCCCCAGTTGGCACCGGGCGGCTTTTTTGCCAGCAACACCTCGACCCTGCCCATCAGCGGCCTGGCCCAGGCCAGCGCCCAGGCCGAGCGCTTTGTGGGCATCCACTTCTTCAGCCCGGTCGACAAGATGAAGCTGGTCGAGATCATCCGGGGTCGCCAGACCAGCGACGACACCGTGGCCCGCGCCTTCGACTACGTGCAGGCCTTGGGCAAGCTGCCCATCGTGGTCAACGATTCGCGCGGCTTCTACACCAGCCGCACCTTCGGCACCTATGTGATGGAGGGCGCGGCCATGCTGGGCGAAGGCATTCCAGCCCCGGTGATCGAGAACGCGGCCATGCAGGCGGGCATGCCGGTGGGCCCGCTGGCGGTGCTCGATGAAACCGCCCTCACACTCAGCGTGCACGTGCTCGACCAGACCCGTGCCGACCTGGCGGCGGCCGGGCAAAGCTACCACGCGGGCGCCGGTGAGCTGCTGGTCGAGCGCATGGTCAAAGAGCTGAATCGCCCGGGCCGCGCCGGCGGTGGCGGCTTCTACGACTACCCGGCCGGCCAGAAAAAGCAGCTGTGGCCCGAGCTGCGCCCCCTGTTCGAAAAGCCCGGCCACGCCTGGGATTTGCAGGACGTGAAAGACCGCCTGCTGTACCGCCAGGCCATCGAGACGGCACGCTGCCTGGCCGAAGGCGTGCTCACCAGCGTGCATGACGCCAACATTGGCTCGATCTTCGGCATCGGCTTTCCGGGCTGGACCGGGGGCGCCATGCAATTCATCTATGGCATGGGTGTGGCTGCCTTCCTGCAGCGCGCCGATGAGCTGGCCCGGCGCCATGGCGCGGGCTTCGCCATCGACGCGGCCACCCGTGCAGCCATCGAAAAGCACCACCCGGTGTATTGAATCGGCAGGGCAGACATCGGGTTTGACCAGTCTTGCCCCAGGTCAAGCTGGCGATAATCCGGTGATGCCCATGCCTTCCCCCCCCCCCGAAGACGCTGCGACCGGGGCCCGGCCCTGCCCCCGCTCCCCCAGCGACCTGTTTTTCTCGTTCAGCATCCTGGCCCTGCAGGGCTTTGGGGGCGTGCTGGCGGTGGTGCAGCGCGAGCTGGTCGAGAAAAAGCAATGGATGACGAACGAAGAGTTTGTCGAGGAATGGGCCGTGGCGCAGATCATGCCCGGCCCCAACGTGGTCAACCTGTCGGTGATGCTGGGTGAGCGCTACTTCGGCTGGCGTGGCGCCGTGGCGGCGCTGTCGGGCATGCTGGCCTTTCCGACCCTGATCGTGCTGGCCCTGGCCACGCTGTACGGGCACTACGCTCAGCACCCCCAGGTAGCAGGTGCCCTGCGCGGCATGGCCGCCGTGGCGGCCGGGCTGATCGCGGCCGCGGCCTTGAAGCTGGCCGGCCCCCTCAAGAAGCACCCGCTGGGTCGGCCCCTGTGCGCCCTGCTGGCCGCCGCCTGCTTTGCCCTGGTGGGCTGGCTGCACCTGCCCTTGGGCTGGGTGGTGCCTGGGCTGGGCCTGCTGGCCTGTGCCCTGACCTGGCGGAAGATCGCCCCATGAGCCTGCACTTCGAAGCCCTTCAATGGCTGCAGCTGCTGCTGCATTACGCCTCGCTGTCCCTGCTGGCCGTGGGCGGCGCCATCAGCCTGGTGCCCGACATGCACCGCTACCTGGTGCTGGAGCAACATTGGCTGACCGAGGCCCAGTTCAACGCCTCGATCGCGATTGCCCAGGCCGCCCCTGGCCCCAACGTGCTGTTTGTGGGCCTGATGGGTTGGAACGTGGGGCTGAACGCCGCCGGCAACACCGGCCTCAGTGCCCATGCCGCCACGCTGGGCCTGCTGGGCATGGCCGCCACCATGTTGGGCATGCTGGTGCCCAGCACCGTGCTGACCTGGCTGGCCACCCGTTGGGCGGCCCAGTACCAGGAGCACCGCGCCATCCGGGCCTTCAAACAGGGCATGGCCCCCCCTGGTGATCGGCCTGCTGCTGGCCACCGCCTGGACCCTGGGCAGCGCCAGCGGCGACCCGCGCCACGATGGCGCCCTGTGGGCCCTGAGCGCGGTGGCGGCCTTGCTGGTCTGGCGCACCCGCATCCACCTGCTGTGGCTGCTGGCGGCCGGGGCACTGCTGGGGGCCCTGGGCTGGGTTTGACACCCCTGCCCAGCGCTCACATCACGCGGGCGAACAGCTCGTTGCGAAAGTGGATGCCCAGGCGGGCAAAGGCGCGGTTGCGGTAGGTCTTGACGGTGGGCAGGCTCAAGCCCAGGTCGGCGGCCACGCCGTCTTGCGTGTAGCCGCGCAGCAGCCGCTCGCACACATCCAGCTCGCGCTCGGTCAGGCCTGGGTGCAAGGCCTGCAGGCGCTCGCGCCAGGCCGGCTGCACTGGGGGCGCTGCCGGCGGGCTCACCTGCAGGTGCTTGCGCACCAGGGCCAGCAAGGCCGGTGACCAGGCTTCGAAGTCGCCCAACTGGGCATCGCTGAAGGGCCGCTGGTGCTGGTGGCGGTAGAAGTTCACGGCAAAGAGGCTCTCGGGCCCCTCGGCCTCGACGATGGACACCCGCTCGGCCACGCCATGGGCCTCGTACACGCAGGCGCGGTGGTCTTGCGGCACCTCGCGCGCCGTGATGTGGCACAGCTGCAAGGGCGCTGATGCGCCCTCGCTTTCCCCTTCGGCCTCGGTGTGCAGGCTGCGGTCGCGCACATAGGGGCCCGCCAGGTAGGCATGCCAACAGGCCTGGGTGGTATCGGGCACGCCATGGCTGGCCGACATGAACAAGGCCGGCTGGCACGCCAGCCCGGTGCGGTACACCGACCACGAGGCCGCCGGCAACAAGGGGGTCAATGCGGGCAACAGGTCGGCCGCAAAGCCCTGTTCGCCCAGGCGACCGATGGCCTGCGCCATCACGCCACCAGCCAGGGCGGGTGAACTGCTTTGGCCAGGGGTCCATTTCCTCATGCCTGTCATCTTCTGGGATGACAGGCGGTCGGCGCTACCGGATTTACGCTAGGTCAGGTCTTGATACCAGCCTTGCGGAGTGCCCATGTCCTTGTTTGTTGCCCCCAGTTTTCGCCCCTTTGCCGACCTGCAGGTGCAGGTCGGCACGCCCCAGGACGTGGGCCCCGGCCCGCACGGACACCGGCGTGTGGTGCCCATCCTGGGTGGCCAGGTGCAGGGCGTGGGCTGGACAGCCAGGGTGCTGCCGGGCGGCGCCGATTTCCAGCTGCTGCTCAGCGACACCCTGGCCGAGCTCGACGCCCGCTATGTGCTCGAAACCGAGGCCGGCGAACTGATCTACGTGCACAACCATGCCCTGCGCCGCGCCGAACCCGACACCATGGCGCGCCTGGTGCGCGGCGAGGCGGTGGACCCGGCCCAGGTGTACTTCCGCTGTGCGCCCCGCTTCGAGACCAGCGCCCCTTCGCTGCGCTGGATCACCGAGCGCCTGTTCATCGGCAGCGGGGTGCGCGAGCCCAGCGCCGTGCTGATGCGCTTTCACGAGCTGCTTTGACCCCATCACCCGCTTTTCGACCCACGACACCGTTCAGCCCTGAAGGAGACACCATGCACAACAAGAACACCCGCCGCCACAACCGCCGCCAAACCTGCCGCTGGCTGGCCACGGCCCTCGCCACGGCAACCCTTGGCGCACCACTGGCCTGGGCACAAAGCCCCGCGGCCAACTACCCCAACCGCCCGGTGCGCCTGATCGTGGGCTTTCCGGCCGGAACCGGCCCCGACATCGTGGCCCGGCTGCTGGCCCAGAAAATGTCGGAGGCCTGGGGCAACACCGCCGTGGTGGTGGACAACAAGCCCGGCGCCGGTGGCCTGATCGCCGCCAGCGAGGCCGCCCGCGCCCCGGCCGACGGCTACACCCTGATGCTGGGCGAAACCGGCCAGCTGAGCATCGCGCCCAGCAGCTACAACCGCCTGCCCTACGACCCGGCCAAGGACTTTGCTGCCGTGAGCCAGGTCGTCACCTCGAACTTCGTGCTGCTGGTCAACCCGCTCAAAGTGCCGGCCCGCAGCACGCGTGAGTTTGTCGACTGGACGCGCAGCCAGAAAGGCCTGTTCATGGCCACCTTCGGCGCGGGCACACCCGGCCATTTCGGGGCCTACATGTTTGGCGACGCCATCGGTATCAAACCCGAGGCCGTGCACTACAAGAGCACGGGCGACGCCCTGGGCGGCCTGTTCAGCGGCGACGTGCAGGCCGTGTTTGCCAGCGTGGGCCTGGCCGTGCCCAACGTGAAAGCCGGCAAGCTGCTGGCCCTGGGCAGCAGCGGTGCCACCCGCAGCGCCAGCCTGCCCGACGTGCCCACCCTGAAAGAACAGGGCTATGCGGGCCTGGAGTTCAACTCGTGGTTCGGCGTGGTGGCCCCGGCCCGCACCCCGCCCGAGATCCTGGCCAAGCTGAACGCCGACATCGTGAAAGCCGTGCGCTCACCCGAAGGCCGGCAGAAGATGGAAGACGCGGGCTTTGCCGTCACCGGCACCTCACGCGAGGAGTTTGGCCGCATCATCGCGGCCGACACCGTGACCTGGGGCAAGGCCGTGGCGGCCACAGGGTTCAAGGCAGATTGAGTGCCAGGGGCCCACCGTGGGCCCCAACCGATCAGAGCAGCCTTGTCAGACCAGCCTCATCAGGCCCGCGACACCAGCGGAAAGCGCCCGGGCTCGCGAATGGATTCCAAGGACAGGTCGATGTCCAGCTGGGGCCAATAGAGGTGATCCGAGGAAGGCCATTGGACGTCGGCCAGCTCGATGGCCGTGGCCCGCTGAAACCAAGGGAAATCGCTGAAGCTGAGTGTCAGGTGCTCCTCACCGACGCGCAACGACAGGCCTTGTGTCGAGACATGGGTGACTTCACACCCCGAAGTGATGGCGCCATGCATGGTGGATCTCCTGCAAATTGACCTCGACAATCGACTTGGCCTGCTTCAATGGAGTGGCAGGCAGGCCCGTATTTTCGGACATCAAGCATCCGACGCAACAGGGCTGGGCACGCACGTCAGTGGCCGGATGTAAAGTGATTGGGCCGCGGCGCGCCATTGATTCGTTTCATGCACCAATGACTGCAAGTATTGCAATTTACGAATCTTGCACCAGCCCTGACAATCGCCGGCCATGCCAAACCGGCCCACCCCGCGCCATGGTGGCCAGGGGGCCTACAAGGAGACTTATGTTGTTGACCGATTCCGTTGCCACGCCTCACCCGATCTCGCGCCGCCGCATCGCCGGCTGGCTGGGCGCCACCGCCCTGGCCTTGGGCAGCCTGGGGGCCCAAGCCGACACCTGGCCCAGCAAGCCCATCCGCTTTGTGGTGCCCTTCGGCCCCGGGGGCGCCAACGACCTGGTGGCACGTGCCGTGGCAGAAGCCACAGCACGCCAACTGGGCCAGGCCATCATCATCGAAAACCGCCCCGGCGCGGGCTCGGTGCTGGGCGCCGACATCGTGGCCAAGTCGGCCCCGGATGGCTACACCTTCCTGGCCCCGGCAGCCGGTGTGGTGACCAATGCCATGATCAAGTCCAAGATGCCCTACAAGGAAGACGATCTGGTGCCGGTGGCCATGATGGCCGTCAGCCCCTCGGTGATCGTGGTTCCGGCCGACTCGCCCATCAAAGACCTCAAGGGCCTGCTGGCAGCCTCCAAGACGGGCCCGGGCCTGAACTTCTCCACCGCCGGCACCGGCAGCACGCCGCACTTCGTGGCCGAAATGCTCAAGAAGAATGGCGCCAAGCTGCAGGTGGTGCCCTACAAGAGCGGCTCGGAGGGCGTGGTCGCCGTGGTGGGCAAGCAGGTGGACGCCACCTCCGAAGCCAGCGTGGTGGTGCTGCCGCAGATCAAGGGCGGCAAGCTGCGTGCCGTGGCCTCGACCTGGAACCGCCGCATCGCGGCCATGCCCGACATCGCCACCGCCGAAGAGCAAGGCTTTCCGAACATCTTCATCGGGCACTGGTCGGGTGTGTTCGCCCCCAAAGGCACACCGGAAGACATCCTGGACCGCATGAACCGCGCCATTGATGCCGCCATCAAGTCGCCCGAGCTGCGGGCCCGCCTGATCCCCCAAGGCATTGACCCCGTGGGTGGCACGCGGGCTGACTTCGTGAAGTTCATCAACGCTGAAAAGGCCCGCCTGGCACCGATTGCCAAGGCCTCGAACATGCGCGAGGACTGATCCGGGACCCATCACCATGAACCCCAAGAAACTCTGGAGACAAGCCGGCCAATGGATCGGCGCCCTGACCCTGGGGGCCGCCCTGTGCGGCCAGGCGCTGGCGGCCGAGCTGCATGTGCTGAGCTCGGGCGGCTTCACCGCCGCCTACAAGCAGTTGGTGCCGGGCTACGAGAAGGCCTCGGGCGACCAGGTGGTGTCGGGCTACGGCGCCTCGCTGGGCGGCGCACCCGACTCCATCCCCAGCCGGCTGGCCCGCCATGAACCCGCCGACGTGGTGATCCTGTCGTTGCCAGCCCTGGAGGCCCTGGTGGCCGCGGGCCATGTGCGCCCGGGCAGCCGGGTGGACCTGGGCCGCTCGCTGATCGGGCTGTCGGTGCGCAAGGGCGCCCCCAAGCCCGACATCAGCAGCGTGGAGGCCTTGAAGAACACCTTGCTGCAGGCCCGATCCATCGCCTACTCGGCCAGCGCCAGCGGCACCTACCTGTCGACCGTGCTGTTCAAGCAATTGGGCGTGGCCGACCAGGTCAAGGACAAGGCCCGCCGCATCGTGAGCGAACGTGTGGGCAGCGTGGTGGCGCGCGGTGACGCCGAGCTGGGCTTTCAGCAAGTCAGCGAGCTGCTGCCGATCGAGGGCCTGGACTTTGTCGGCACCCTGCCCGATGAGGTGCAGGAGGTGACCATCTTTGCCGCAGGCATCACCACCGAGGCGCGCGAGCCCGAAGCCGCCAAGGCCTTGCTGCGCTACCTGTCCTCAAGCGAGGCTGCGCCGGTGATCCAGAAGACCGGTCTGGAGCCGATACCCGCACGCTGAACCCGCCGGCAGCAGGGTCAGAGCCCGTCCAGCAAAGCGGGCAGGCCCTGGGCCGAGGGGCAGCGCAGCAGCACTTCGGCCAGTGCATCAAGCTCGGTGGGTTGGGGGTTGAGCACCACCACCCGGGCGCCGGCCTCTCGGGCCGTGAACACAAGACCGGCCGCCGGGTACACCGCACCGGCGGTGCCCACCACCAGCATCACATCGCACGCCGAAGCCGCTTGCTCGGCCGCGCGCAGCGGCGCCTCGGGCAGCGACTCGCCAAACCAGACCACACCCGGCCGAACCAGGCGGCCACAGGCCCGGCAACGGGGCGGATGGCCAGGCGCCAGGGCCGTCGAATCACAAGGCACCCCCACGGGGTGGGGCAGCTCACAGGCCGCGCCAGGGCCGCCCAGCCAGTGGTCTTCAAAAATATGGCCATGCAAGGCCAGCACATCGGGGCTGCCAGCGCGCTGGTGCAGTCCATCGACGTTTTGCGTGATCAGGGTGAGGCGGCCCGGGTGGGCCTGGGCAAACGCGGCCAAGGCGCTGTGCCCGGCATTGGGCTGGACGCGGGCAATGGCCTCACGGCGAGAGCCATACCAGCCCCAGACCAGGGCCGGATCGGTGCGAAAACCGATGTCGGTCGCCAGTTGCTGGGGGTCGAATTGCGCCCACAGGCCCTGCTGGGCATCGCGAAAGGTGGGCACACCCGACTCGGCACTGACCCCGGCCCCGGTGAGCACGGCCACCCGCTGGGCCTCGGCCAGCCAGCCGCGCACCTGGGCCAGCGCAGCGGCCAGGGCATCGACCGGGTCTGCGGCCATCACAGGCGTTGGCGCAGCGCCTCGTACAGGCACACGCCGCTGGCCACCGACACGTTGAGGCTTTCCACCGCGCCATGCATGGGGATGTTGACCAGTTCGTCGCAGGTCTTGCGCGTGAGTTGGCGCATGCCGTCGCCCTCGGCCCCGAGCACCAGGGCGGTCGGGCCTTTCAGGTCCACCTGGTAGAGGGTCTTGGGTGCATCGCCACTGGTGCCGATGCACCAGATGTTGCGTTCCTTGAGCTCGCCCAGGGTGCGCGCCAGGTTGGTGACCATGAAGTACGGCACCGTCTCGGCAGCCCCGCTGGCCACCTTGGCCACGGTGGCGTTGATGCCGGCGGCGTGGTCCTTGGGGGCGATCACGGCGTGCGCGCCAGCCCCGTCGGCCACCCGCAGGCAGGCACCCAGGTTGTGCGGATCGGTGATGCCGTCGAGCACCAGCAGCAGGGGCGGCTCCTTGATCTGGTCGAGCAGGTCGTCCAGCGACTTGACCTGGGCCACGGCCTCGACCCGGGCGGCCACGCCCTGGTGGCCATGGCTGCCGGCCAGCTTGGCCAGGCGCAGGCCGTCGGCCTCGATCAGGCGCACGCCGGCTTCGCGCACGCGCTCCAGGAACTGGCGCATGCGCGCATCACGGCGCGTGGGCTCGAAGTAGATTTCGATGATGGTCTGGGGCGCGGTCTTGAGCCGCACGCCCACGGCGTGAAAGCCGAACAGCACTTTGGGGGATGACATGGGGCCCGATTATCCCTGCACTGCGCCGCTCAGACGCCAGCGGGCTGAATCCGACCGGCTTCGATGGTGATGCGGCGCTCGCAGCGCGCGGCAATCGCCTGATCATGGGTGACCAGGACCAGGGTGGTGCCGAACTCGCGGTTGAGCTCGAACATCAGCTTCATGACGGTGTCGCCGGTGGCGAAGTCCAGGCTGCCGGTGGGCTCATCGGCCAGCAGCACCGCAGGTTCGACCACAAAGGCACGCGCCAGCGCCACGCGCTGCTGCTCACCGCCCGACATGACGCGGGGGTAGTGGCCCAGGCGCTGGCCCAGGCCCACGTGGCGCAGCATCTCGGTGGCGGCCGAACGGGCGTCACGGCGGCCGGCCAGCTCCAGGGGCAGCATCACGTTTTCAAGCGCAGTGAGGTTGCCCATGAGCTGGAAGCTCTGAAACACAAAGCCCACGCGCCGGGCCCGCAGGGCTGCCCGAGCATCCTCATCGAGCGCAAACAGATCGTGGCCGTCCAGCCGCACCGTGCCCTGGCTGGGGGTGTCCAGGCCGGCCATGATCGACAGCAAGGTGCTCTTGCCCGAGCCGGAGGCCCCCACAATGGCGGCAGTCTCCCGGGCCGCCAGTCGGAAATCGATGTCACGCAGAATGTCCAGCGTGCCCGTGGAATCGGTGACCGACTTGAAAACGTGTTCGACCGAGACGATCGCAGGCGAGAGGGCTTCAGACATGAAAGGTTGGGCGTGTTGAATGCAATGAAGAGGCAACTGGCCAAGCCAGTTGGAGTGAACGCTCGGCGTCACTTTATCCTGAGCGGCGTCAGTCTGATGGTGGCGGGGTCATGTGGCGCCCTGATGAAGGCCCAGGCCGCCCAGGCCACCCCAACCCCCATCAAGCCCACGGTGCTGGTGGTGGGTGACTCGCTGAGTGCCGAGTACGGCTTGCGCCGCGGCAGCGGCTGGGTGGCGCTGCTGGCCGACAAGGCGCTGGCGGAAAAGCCCGGCTTCCAGGTGGTCAACGCCAGCATCAGCGGCGACACCACCTCGGGCGGCCGGGCCCGGCTGGGGGCCTTGCTGGCCCAGCACAAGCCGCAGGTGGTGGTGATCGAGTTGGGGGGCAATGACGCCTTGCGCGGCTTGCCGATCAAGATGACCGAAGACAACCTGACCCAGATGGTGCGCGCGTGCCAAAAGGCTGGCGCCCGGGTGTTGCTGGTGGGCATGCAGGTGCCACCGAACTATGGGGCCGCCTACACCGAAGATTTTTCGCGCACTTTTGCCCGCGTGGCGGCGGCCGAGAAGACCGCGCTGGTGCCGTTTTTGCTGAAGGGCATCGCCGATGGGCCCGATGCCGAGCGCCTGTTCCAGGCTGATCGCATCCACCCCCGCGAAGAGGCACATCCCAGGATGCTGGCCAATGTGTGGCCCGAACTGCGTCGGCTGCTGAAATAAGCCTTGGCGATCAGGCCTGAGGAGCGTCTCCGGCAGGAGGCGCCTCGGCACTGGCTTCGTCAGCGTCATCAGGCTCGTCGGCCTCTGGCGGCAGCCCCAGGGCCTTGCGATCCGCCTTGGCCTTGAGTTTTTCTTCTTTCTTGCGCTTTTTCGCCAGTTCTTTTTGACGCTTTTCGTAGCCGTAATTCGGTGTTGCCAAGTCGGGTTCTCCTTATCGAGTTGAAGTCCACTGTAACACCCGCCGGATGGCGCTCAGCCCGCAGGGGGCGCCGTGCCGCTGCCGGGCGCAGGCGGCCAGTGCACCGCGCCGCGGTAGGCATGCCAGCTGGCATGGCCCAGCCAGGGGCCCACCAAGACGATGCCGGCCCCCCAGGGCCACAGCGCCGCCACCACCAAAGCGGTGATCAGCGCGCCCCAGAACAGCATGATGCCGGTGTGGGTGAAGACCACCCGCAGGCTGGTGATGGCGGCGGTGATGGCGTCAGTGTCTCGGTCCAGGATCATGGGGATGGACACCACCGCGATCGAATAGACCAAGCTGGCAAAAACGCCCCCGACCACTGTGTAGACGGCCACAAACTCCCAGTTGTCAGGGTTGAAGATGGCGTCGATGACGCCGGTGGTGGAAGGCATGCCGGTGTTGAAGAACACCGCAAACACCACCAGGGAGGCGCGCCCCCACAGCAGCTCCAGCACGATCATGACCAGCACCAGCATGGCCATGCTGCCCAGGTGCCGATCCCAGCAGGTGATGGACAGGCCGAGCTCGGGCCGCAGGCCGGCTTCGCGGCGGCGGCTCACGTCGTACAGGCCCATGGCCATGAAGGGCCCCACCAGCAGGCAGCCCGAGGCGATCGACATGGTGTACTCGGGGCTGCTGCGAAACACCCAGCCCAGCACCAGGGCCATGCCCCAGAAGCACAGACCGTAAAACAGGGCAATGCCCGGGGCGGCGACCACATCTTGGGCGCCGCGCTGCAACCAGCGCAGGGGGGCGGCCCAATGCAAGGGCGCCAGGGTCAGGCTGTCGGCCTCGGCGCTGTCGGGGTGGTGGACCGGGGCGTCCACCGGCGCCGGGGTGGCGGCAGGCCCATGAACATCAGGGTGCGGCAAGGGGGCGGCCATGGCAGAAGCTTCCTTTCAATGGCCCGGAGAACCCGGGGCATTGCGCAGGCTAGCCCGGTAGGGCCCACCGCGGTACTCAGGAAACTACCAAGCTGGCCGCAAATCGCTCAACGATCCGACAAATGCAAGGCCAGGGCCTGTGCCAGGTCGGCCTGCAGATCCCGCACCGCCTCCAGTCCGATCGAAAAGCGCACCACGGTGCCCGGCCGGAGATGGGCTTGCGGCCGGCTGCGCATACTGGCCAGGTGGTAGGGAACCACCAGGCTGATGGGGCCGCCCCAGCTGTAGCCCAGCTTGAACAGGCGCAAGGCATCGCAAAAGGCATCCACCTGGGCTGCGCTGTAGCGCTCGTCGATCACGATGCTGAACAGACCGGCGGCCAGGGCGGGCTGCCCCTGGGCACCACACAGCGCCTGCCAATGATCGTGCCCAGGCGCGCCGGCCAGGGCCGGGTGCAGCACCTGAGCCACGGCGGGCTGGGCTTGCAGCCAGCCGGCCAGCGCACGGGCCGCCTGGTCATGGGCCTGGTAACGCAGGGCGATGCTGGGCAGCGAGCGCAGCACCGACTCGACATCGTTGGCGCCCACGCCCAGGCCCAGGCGCATGTGGGTGCCCTTGAGGCGCACGTGCAAGGCTTCGTCGCGGGTGATGATGCTGCCCATCAGCACATCCCCCCCGCCACTGGGGTACTTGGTCAGCGCCTGCGCACTGATGTCCACGCCCCAACCCTGGCCAAAATCGAAGGGCTTGAAGGCCAAACCGGCGCCCCAGGTGTTGTCGAGCGCACTGATCACCCCGCGCTCACGGCAGATCGCCGTGAGGGCCGGCAGGTCGGGGAACTCCATCGTGACCGAGCCGGGTGCCTCCAGCCAGACCAGGCGGGTGCGCGGGCTGATGCGCTCGGCCAGATCGGCCGGATTCAACGGGTCGTACCACTGGTGGGCAATGCCCCAGCGGGCCAGCTCGCCCTCGGCCAGCGCCTTGTTGGGGCCATAGGCGTTGTCCGGAATCAGAATCTCGTCGCCCTGGCTGAGCAGCGCCAGGGCCACATTGGCCAGGGCCGCCAGGCCGCTGGGCACCAGCAGGCATTGCAGCCCGCCTTCCAGTTGGCACAGGCGCTCCTCGAGCGTGAAGGTGGTGGGGGTGCCGTGCAGGCCGTAGGTGTAGCCCGAACGGCTGCGCCAATCGCGGTGTCGCATGGCCGCGGTGTTGGCAAAAATCACCGTCGAGGCCTTGTGCACAGCGGGCTGCGGGGCCTCGAAGCCGGCTGGCGGTTGGTAGGGATGGTGGATCAGTTGGGTGATCGGATCGCGGGAGTCGGGGCTTGAATCGGTCATGGTGCGATGTTATCTCTGCCCACCGCCGCATGTTGCCGGCGGTGCTTGTGGTAGCTTCAATGAACAACACCCCCGCACTGCCCGTCATGAGGCAGGCACCGAGCCCGGAAGCCGCTGTGAAAAACGACCGACTGCATCGCCTGTTCCCATTCCTCAACTGGCCACGGCCCTCCCGTGACACCCTGCTGGGCGAGTTTTCCGCCGGCATGACGGTGGGGCTGATGCTGCTGCCGCAGGGGGTGGCCTATGCCGCCCTGGCCGGCATGCCGCTGGTCACAGGCATTTACGCCTCCATCGTGCCAGCCGTGGTGGCTGTGCTGTGGAGTTCATCAACCCGGCTGGGTGTGGGCCCGACGGCGCTGAGCAGCCTGTTGATCGGGGCCTCGCTGTCCGGCCTGGCCGAGCCGGCCAGCGACACCTGGGTGGCGCTGGCGGTCTGGCTGGCCCTGATGTCAGGGAGCTTGCAATTGCTGCTGGGCCTGGGGCGTTTCGGCTGGCTGCTGAACCTGGTGAGCTCGCCCGTGCTCTCCGGTTTCACGCAGGCGGCGGCCTGGCTGATCCTGGCCTCGCAGATGCGGGCGCTGACAGGGCTGGCACCCGACAGCAGCGACTGGTTGGCGCTGAGCCAGCATGACCTGCTCTCGCTGGGATTTGGCGTCGGCTCACTGGCGGCGCTGCTGCTGGCCAAGCGCTTCGTGCCACGCTGGCCCGCCGCCATGATCATCGTGGTGGTGACCGGTACCCTCAGCGCCAGCCTTGGTTTTGCCGAATCGGGCGGCGCCGTGGTGGGCGCCCTGCCCTCCGGCCTGCCCCATCTGTATTGGCCTGGCGGGCTGTCGATGAACGCCTTTGGCCAACTGGTGATGCCGGCCCTGGTGATCACGCTGATCAGCTTTCTCGAAACGGCCTCCAGTGCCAAGGTCGAAAACCAGCGCGGCGGCACGCAATGGAATGAGAACCAGGATCTGATCGGCCAGGGCCTGGCCAAGATCGCCTCGGGTTTGAGCGGCTCGTTTCCCATCAGCGCATCGTTCTCGCGCTCGGCCATCAACCTGTACGCGGGCGCCAAGACCGGCTGGGCCACCCTGTTTTCGGTGTTGCTGGTCGTGGTCGTGCTGCTGTTTCTGACGCCCTACATGTACCACGTGCCCCAAGCCGTGCTGGCGGCCATCGTGGTAGCGGCCGTCTTGAATCTGGTGCGTCCGATGCAGCTGATCGGCCTGTGGAAGATCTCCCGGGTTGAGGCGCTGACGGCCGGGGCCACCTTCGTGCTGACACTGGCGACGGCGCCGCAGCTTTACTGGGGCGTGCTGGCCGGCTTGGTGGCCAGCCTGACCCACTTCCTTTACCAGCGCCTGCACCCCCGCATCATCGAGGTGGGCCTGCACGCCGACGGCAGCCTGCGCGATCGCCACCTCTGGCACCTCCCCCCGCTGGCGCCCCATCTGTATGCCCTGCGCATGGATGCAGAGCTGGACTTTGCCTCGGCCAGCACGCTGGAGCGCAACATCGTCGATCACCTGGCCCGGCACCCGGACACGCGATGCGTGTGCCTGTATGCCCAGCCCATCAACCGCATCGACGTGACTGGTGTGGAAGCGTTTCAGCAGATCATGCTGATGCTGCACGAGCGTGACATCACGCTGGTCATCAGCGGGCTTAAATTACCAGTTGATACCGTTTTACGGCGCGCCGGATGCCTGAAAGAAGGGGCATTGCTCAAAACCTACCGGACCGATCTGGAAACACTTGCCGCGCTGCAAAACTTGCCGTCAAACGGGTAAAGCAGGCAATAAGCACCACAATTTGTCACTTAGCGTCGAAGGACCTACTGTTAAACTTCGCAAAACTCTTGTCCGTCCTCAACTCGTGTCCCCCTCCCAGGCTCCTGCACCGATTGACCTCAGCAGTCTTCGTCTCGACACCGCCCTGGCGTTGCTGGCACAAGATGAGGACTTGCCCCTCCCTGCCCCGGAAAGCCCCACAGGCTATCTCCAGCATCTGATTGACGGCCTTTGCGAGCTCTCGCTCAAGGATCCGTTGACCGGATTGGCCAACCGACGTCAGTTTCGGGCTGTGCTGGAGCGCGAGGTCGACCGCGTGACCCGCACCGGCGAGTCAGCCCTGCTGCTGATGCTGGACATCGATCGTTTCAAGCTGGTCAACGATGGCCATGGACACCCAGCGGGCGACATCGTTCTTCAATCGGTAGCCAACACGCTGGCCAACTGCGTGCGCCCCATGGACACCCTGGCCCGCTATGGGGGCGAGGAGTTCGCCGTGGTCTTGCCAGGCTGCCAGGCCGCCTTCGGGCGTGCGGTGGCCGAACGCATCCGATCCATCGTCGAATCCACTCCCATCACCATCGCTCCGGGTGTGGCCATCAACGTGACCGTCAGCATTGGAGGCTCGTTCACCCTGCCCTGGGTCCGATCGCCGATATCCCTCTGGATAGAGCGTGCCGACCACCAGTTGTACCGGGCGAAATCGGAGGGTCGCAACCGTGTCTGCCTGGATTTCCCCCCAGACAGCACGGTGAGTGCGGAAGAAAAGGGATTGCTGTTCTACGACGTCCAGGATCAGGACGACATTGGAACTTCAATCGATCAAAGTGACCCGGCCGACAGCGCCAACCGAAAGTGAACAGATGAGCGAAGCGCTGAAAACCACCCCTGCAGAAGCTGTATCGGCCAAGGTGTTGGCCATCACCAGCGGCAAAGGCGGCGTCGGCAAAACATTTGTCGCGGCCAATCTGGCCGCCGCCCTGTCGCGCCGCGGCCAGCGGGTGTTGGTTCTGGACGCCGACTTGGGCCTGGCCAATCTGGACGTGGTGTTGAACCTGCACCCCAAGGTCACGCTGCACGACGTGTTCACAGGCAAAGCCACCGTGGACGAAGCCATCGTCAAGGCCCCAGGCGGTTTCAGCGTGTTGCTGGCCGGCTCAGGCATGGTGGAGTATTCGCGCCTCACCCCTGAGGTGCGCGATGAATTCGTGCGCGTGCTGCGCAGCCTGCTGCCACGCTTTGACGTGGTGTTGCTCGACACGGGCGCCGGCATCTCCGACGTGGTGCTGTTCGCCGTCTCGCTGGCCGGCGAGGTGTTGCTGGTGGCCACGCCTGAGCCCACCTCCCTGACCGATGCCTACGCCGCGATCAAGGTGCTGTCGATGCAGCAAAAGCGGCGCCAGGTGCGCATGATCATCAACCAGACCGTTCGCCCGGGCGATGGCCGCGCCATCACCGGACAGCTGCAGCAGGTGCTGGACCGCTTTGTGAGCACCGACACGGGCCGTCCGGTGCGCCTGATCCACCTGGGCGACATCCCGGCCGATCCCTCGGTGCGTGACGCCGTGATGCGCCGCCAGTTGCTGTCGATCAACAACCCCAACAGCCCTGCGGCGCTGGCCATTGCCCAATTGGCCAACAAGATCGACGAAACCGTACTGATCAAGGCTTAAGGGCCTGATAAACGCTGGAAATGACTTGCGGCCATGCCATGCCGCAGGCCATCGGGAGCCCTGGTCTCCCGGCAAGCGCCCTCACTCCTGCATCTGGTCGATGATGACCTGACCGAAACCCGAGCAGCTGACTTGCACCGCGCCTTCAAGCAGGCGGGCAAAGTCGTAAGTGACCTTTTTGCTCAAGATGGCCTTTTCCAGCGAGCGGATGATGAGGTCGGCGGCCTCCTTCCAGCCCATGTGGCGCAACATCATCTCGGCCGAGAGGATCTCCGAGCCCGGATTCACGTAGTCCTTGCCGGCGTAGCGCGGCGCCGTGCCGTGGGTGGCTTCGAACATGGCCACGGTGTCCGACAGGTTGGCCCCGGGCGCAATGCCGATGCCGCCCACCTGGGCCGCCACGGCATCAGAGATGTAGTCGCCATTGAGGTTGAGCGTGGCCACCACGCTGTACTCGACAGGGCGCAGCAGGATTTGCTGCAGGAAGGCGTCGGTGATGCTGTCCTTGATCACGATCTGGCCACCGGTCTTGGGGTTGGGCACGCGCATCCAGGGACCGCCGTCGATCAACTCACCACCGAATTCCTTGGCGGCCAGGCCATAGGCCCATTCACGGAAGCTCCCTTCTGTGAACTTCATGATGTTGCCCTTGTGCACGATGGTCACATTGGGCTTGTTGTTGTCGATGGCGTACTGGATGGCCTTGCGCACCAGGCGCTCGGTGCCCTCCTGCGAGACCGGCTTGATGCCCAGGCCCGAGGTTTCGGGAAAGCGGATCTTGGTGATGCCGAACTCGTCGTGCAGAAACTTGATCAGGCGCTTGGCCTGGTCACTGCCGGCCTCGAATTCGATGCCGGCATAGATGTCTTCCGAGTTCTCGCGGAAGATCACCATGTTGGTCTTTTCGGGCTCCTTGAGCGGCGAAGGCACACCCTTGAAATACTGGATGGGGCGCAGGCAGACATACAGGTCCAGCTCCTGGCGCAAGGCCACGTTGAGCGAGCGGATCCCGCCACCCACCGGGGTGGTCAAAGGCCCCTTGATGGACACCAGGTAGTCGCGCACCACGTCCACGGTTTCCTCGGGCAACCAGACATCCGGCCCGTAGAGGTGGGTGGCCTTTTCGCCGGCAAACACTTCCATCCAATGGATCTTGCGCTGCCCGCCGTAGGCCTTGGCCACCGCCGCATCCACCACCTTCAGCATCACCGGCGTGATGTCACGCCCGACGCCATCGCCTTCGATGAAGGGGATGATCGGGTGATCGGGCACCTGGAGGGTCTTGTCCGCATTGACGGTGATCTTCTCGCCCTGCTCGGGAACCTGGATGTGCTGATAACGGGTCATGGACTGACGTCTCCGGTGAGGCTGAACAACTTAGCAAATGAAGTAAAACCTGCTGATCTTAGCGCTTGCCATTGCCGCCATCGACGACGGGCCGGAAGCCCTTCCACACCAAGGCCGGCGTGGGCCTAAGACACGAGCGCCGAAGCGCGTCACAGACGCGGCCAGCGCAAGGTTCGCAGTCGTGCAAAGTTGGCCAGGCCGACGGGGCGACCCGCTGTTTTTAGGCCAAAATCGAACGCGGATGTGCGCCGCTTTCAGGCCACACCACAGGATCACTCCCACCATGAAACTGCCCCGCCGCCCTCTGTCTCAGGCATTGCTGTGTGCACTGCTTTCCCTCTCCGGCCTTGCAGCCTCTGCACAGGAAGGCCCTCAGCTCGACCTGCCCCGCGTGCAACTGGCTGCGGGCATGTACCAGATCGATGCCCAGGTGGCCACAGCCCCTGTCGAGCGCCAGATCGGCCTGATGAATCGCCCCAGCATGCCGCAACAGGAAGGCATGCTGTTCGTCTTCGAGGTGCCCGCCACCCAGTGCTTCTGGATGAAGAACACCCTGCTGCCGCTGACCGCCGCCTTCGTGGCCGATGACGGCACGGTGGTGAACCTGGTCGACATGAAGCCGCAGACCACCGACTCGCACTGCAGCAGCAAACCCGTGCGCTTCGTGCTGGAGATGAACCAGGGCTGGTTCCAGAAGCGGGGCTTCAAAGCCGGCCTCAAGCTCAGCGGCCCACCGTTCGAAAAACGTTGAGCGGCTTCCCCGCCTGATTTTTCATCGCCCATGAAAAATGCCACCCGAAGGTGGCATGTCGAGGCCTGGGAGCGGCAGGCCGCTCCCATCGCAAGCCGCATGGCTCAGGCGAAGTTGGCTTCCGCAAAGCCCCAGTTGGCCAGCTTGTCCAGGAAGGTTTCGACAAACTTCGGACGCAGGTTGCGGTAGTCGATGTAGTAGGCGTGTTCCCACACGTCCACGGTCAGCAAGGCCTTGTCGGCGGTGGTCAGGGGGGTGCCCGCTGCGCCGGTGTTGACGATGTCGACGCTGCCATCAGGCTTCTTGACCAGCCAGGTCCAGCCCGAACCGAAGTTGCCGACAGCCGACTTCACGAAAGCTTCCTTGAAAGCCGCATAGCTGCCCCACTTGGCGTTGATGGCGGCAGCCAGGGCACCGGTGGGTTCACCGCCACCAGCAGGCTTCATGCAGTTCCAGAAGAAGGTGTGGTTCCAGATCTGGGCTGCGTTGTTGTAGATGCCGCCGCTGGAGGTCTTGATGATCTCTTCCAGGGACTTGGTTTCGAACTCGGTGCCCTTTTGCAGGTTGTTCAGGTTCACGACATAAGCGTTATGGTGCTTGCCGTGGTGAAACTCCAGGGTTTCCTGGGAGTAGTGCGGAGCCAGTGCATCGATGGCATAGGGCAGTGCGGGCAGGGTATGTTCCATGGTTTCCTCGTGTGGTTTATCGTGAAAAAACAGCTTTGCTGGCGCATTGTAGGAACTAATTCGGGCAGGCACGCGACAGGTCTCGATCAACCCGCCCGCTGGCCTAGGATCAGGCCCCGGATCAGCCCCCGCTGGAGCACCGACCCCATCACAGGCCGGACCGCCTCCTGCATTCCCCCCTCGGTGCCAAGGCTGCGAGCAAGAGCCCCGATGCCCCGGGCAGCAACGGCGCGGGCCACCGATAGAAAACCGCCGAGACGGCCCGTGAACACTGGGTTTTCAACCCAAACTGGCGACCTGCGGGCGCTGGCAAGCGCTTTCACACAGAAGAGTACTCCACAAGCCAGGGCAACCGCTGATCGCCAACTCAGGCCTGTCAGAACCATCCCCAAATCCAGCAGATACGTCGTAAGTCGTTGATTTAATTATATTTTTTATTTGCTTAATTTTTAATCAAAGTGAGCAAATCACCGTTTGGCGCCATCTGAAGGCACATGCCAGCGAGTTCCCCACAAAGTTATCCACAGATTTTGTGAGTGACTGTCCAGTCCACCGGTAGCACACCATTCGTCGCGGCACCCCACCAAAGCTCCGCCATAATCCGGTGCGGAACCATACCCCCTGGGAGAGACCCTTTGCTTTCGATCATTCAAGCCGCTGGCTGGCCCATCTGGCCCTTGCTGGTCTGCTCCATGCTGGCCCTGGCGCTCGTTCTGGAGCGGCTGATCAGTCTGCGGCCCTCCCGGATCGCACCTGTCAGCCTGTTGGACGAAGCCCTCACCGTATCGGCCCACGGCCTGCCGTCCAGCGAAGTGGTTCAGCAACTCGAACAGAACTCGGCATTGGGCGAAGTGCTGGCCAGTGGCTTCAAGGCCCTGTTGCAGAACCCCCACTGCACCGAGGCCGACCTGCGTGCTGAGCTTGAGGGCACGGGCCGACGTGTGGCGGCCAACCTGGACAAACACCTCAGTGCCTTGGCCACCATTGCTTCGGCGGCACCTTTGCTGGGGTTGCTGGGCACGGTGATTGGCATGATCGATATCTTTGGATCGCAATCAGCCGGCCCTGGGGCGCTGAGTGGCGGCAGCAACCCAGCCCAACTGGCCCACGGGATTTCGGTGGCGCTGTACAACACCGCCTTTGGCCTGATCGTGGCCATCCCCAGCCTGATTTTCTGGCGCTACTTCCGCAGCCGTGCTGACGCCTACCTGCTGACCATGGAGCTGGCTGCTGAGCGCCTGCTGCGCCACCTCAACACCCTGCGCAAGTAAGCCCCCATGAACTTTCGCCCGCGCCGCCAGGATGAGCCTGAAATCAACCTGATTCCCTTCATTGACGTGCTGCTGGTAGTGCTGATTTTTTTGATGCTCTCCACCACCTACAGCAAGTTCACGGAGTTGCAACTGCGATTGCCGCAGGCCGATGCCGATGCGCAGCGCGACTATCCCCGAGAGCTGATCGTCAGTGTCAGTGCTGAGGGGCGATTCGCCGTCAACAAGGTGGCGGTTCAAGGCAACCCTGACAGCTTGGCGATGGCCATGGCCGAGGCCGCCAAAGGGGGCCGCGATACGGTGGTGGTGATCAGCGCCGATGCCAGCGCCACCCACCAGTCGGTGATCAGTGTGATGGAGGCGGCACGGCGCACTGGGTTGTCTCAGGTCACGTTTGCCACCCAGTCGCCTCGAGCCAGCAACCGCTGAGCGGCCGTTTCAAGCTCAAACCATGACCCGAGCCAGCACGGGGCTTTCGACACGTCTGCTGCAGGCCTGGCAGCGCCGGGGTCTGCTGGCCTGGGCCTTGTGGCCGGTTTCGCGGTTGCTGGGGGCCCTGGTGGCCATTCGGCGCATTGCCTACCGGCGTGGTTGGCTGGCCAGCCACCGGGTACCTGCCCTGGTCATCGTGGTGGGCAACGTGGTGGCCGGCGGTGCCGGCAAGACACCGACCGTGCTGGCTTTGGTGGAGTGGCTGCGCCAACGCGGGCTGGCAGTGGGCGTGGTGTCGCGTGGCCACGGTCGTCAAACCAACGATTGCCGCGAAGTCACCGCCAGCAGCCAGGCCCATGAAGTGGGGGACGAGCCCTTGCTGATCCAGCGGCGCAGTGGTGTGCCCGTCTTCGTGGCACGGCAGCGAGTGCACGCCGCGCAGGACTTGCTGCGCAAGCACCCCGCCACCGAGGTGATTGTGTGTGACGATGGATTGCAGCATCTGGCCCTGCAACGGGACATCGAACTGTGCGTGTTCGATGACCGCGGTATCGGCAACGGCTTTTTACAGCCGGCCGGCCCGCTGCGGGAGCCCTGGCCCCGGCCTGTGGATCTGGTGTTGCACACCGGTGAGCACCCCGCCTTTGCGGGCTATCGGGCCCATCGCCAATTGGCCTCTGTTGCACACAACGGTCACGGCAAGACCTGCCCAGTCGACCTGTTGCGGCAGCGTGCCTGGCATGCCATGGCCGGCATTGCCCACCCCGAACGGTTTTTCAGCATGCTGCAAGACCTGGGGCTGGACGTGCGGGAGACCACGGCGCTACCCGACCACCATGATTTCCGCCAAGGACTGCCCCCCAGCGCTGCTGGGCTGGGGCTCCTCTGCACCGAAAAAGACGCCCACAAGCTGTGGGCCATCCAGCCCGACGCCTGGGCCTTGCCTCTGCAATTCGAACCCGAGCCCGCATTCTGGGACGAGCTGCAGCAAAGACTGGATGCGGCGCTATCATCCAGGCCTTCCTTTCGCACCACCTGACCCAACACCTTCTCCGCATGGACAGCAAACTTCTTGAACTGCTGGTCTGCCCCGTGACCAAGGGCCCGCTGACCTACGACAAACAACGCGAGGAACTGGTGTCCCACAGCGCCCGCCTGGCCTACCCGGTGCGCGATGGCATTCCCGTCCTTCTCGAAAACGAGGCGCGCACGCTCAGTGACGAGGAACTGGGCCTGTGAACCACACAGTTCTGATTCCAGCGCGGCTGGCATCGTCTCGGCTGCCAAACAAACCCCTGGCCGATATCGCCGGCCTACCGATGGTGGTGCGGGTGGCGCGCCAGGCACAAATGAGCCTGGCCGCCCAGGTGGTGGTGGCCGCGGACGATGCCCAAATCGTCTCGGCTTGCCAGCAGCATGGTGTGCAGGCCATCCTCACCCGAGCCGACCACCCTTCGGGCAGCGATCGATTGGCTGAAGCCTGCCGCACGCTGGGCCTGGCAGACGACGATCTGGTGGTGAATGTGCAGGGTGACGAGCCCTTGATTGACCCGGGCCTGATCGATGCGGTGGCCGCTCTGTTGCGCCAACAACCCGGCGCCAGCATGAGCACGGCAGCGCATGCCATCGACTCACTGGAAGAGTTCAACAACCCAAACGTGGTCAAAGTGGTGCTGGAAGCCTCGGGGCTGGCACTGACCTTCAGCCGCGCTCCGATTCCCTGGTCGCGGGACATGGCCGGCCAGGCCTGGTGGAACAGCCCAGCCTCCGCAGGGCTCAAGCCGTTGCGTCACATCGGTATTTACGGCTATCGCGTGGGCTTTCTGCGGGCCTTCCCCAGCCTGCCCCAAGCGCCGCTTGAGGTAGTGGAGTCGCTCGAACAGATGCGGGCTGTCTGGCATGGGCACCGGATTGCGGTCCACCTGAGCGAGCAAGCCCCCGGGCCCGGCGTCGACACGCCCGAAGACCTGGCGCGCGTGCGGGCGCATTTCAACCAGCTCTCGGGCTGAATCTCGTGGCGCCCGGGGTGGCCGGCGAGGCTGCGCTTTGTCACAAGCGTAAGGCTGGCGCAGGCCTGCCCATGCTATCCTCTGGACCAAATGAGCACTGCATCTGCCTTGGCCCAACGGGGTCAACTTGCGCGCAGCCAGTGGTGCCGGCCGATTTGACACTATCCGAGGACTTCCATGAGACTGATTCTGCTGGGCGCGCCAGGCGCGGGTAAAGGCACGCAAGCCACCTTCATTTGCCAGAAGTACGGCATCCCCCAGATTTCAACGGGCGACATGCTGCGCGCAGCGGTCAAGGCCGGCACCCCCCTGGGCCTGCAGGCCAAGAGTGTGATGGAGTCCGGTGGCTTGGTGAGCGATGAGTTGATCATCAACCTGGTCAAGGAGCGCATTGCCCAGGCCGATTGCGCCAATGGTTTCCTGTTCGATGGCTTCCCCCGCACCATCCCCCAAGCCGATGCCATGAAGGCAGCAGGCGTCAAGCTCGACTACGTGCTCGAAATCGATGTGCCTTTTGAAGCCATCATCGAACGCATGAGCGGCCGCCGCTCGCACCCGGCTTCGGGTCGCACCTACCACGTCAAGTTCAACCCACCCAAGACCGAAGGCCTGGACGACCTCACCGGCGAACCGCTGATCCAACGCGACGACGACAAGGAAGAAACCGTCAAGAAGCGCCTTGAGGTCTACAGTGCACAAACTCGGCCTCTGGTGGACTACTACGGCAATTGGGCCAAGAGCGATGCCGCCGCCGCCCCCAAGTACCGCGCCATCAGCGGCATGGGCTCGGTCGATGAGATCACGGCTCGCGCCCTGCAGGCACTGGCCAGCTGAGCTCGCGCTGGCATCCACGACAAGCCACCTTCGGGTGGCTTTTTTGTGCCTGCGACCCTGCACGATCGCCGGGAATCAAGCCATCAACTGCAGCATCAGCGCGACCCGGGCCTTGACCGGATTCAACCCGGGCATGACCGGCCAGCCCCCTGCCTCCGTCACCAACACTGGGCCGAAGGCACAACGGGAACTGCGATAAACCGCCACACCCGCCGCAGCAGCCCGCTGCAAAGCCTGATCCAGACCCTGGTTCAACGTGCCATTGCCAGTGGCCGCGATCACCAGACCGCGCACGCCTTGAGCCACCAAGGCGTCCACCTCACGCCCCTGCGCTCCGGCATGGCTGTACAGCACAGAGACCCAGGGCCAATCCAGGGCCGGCAAAGCCAAGCAAACCGCGGCCAAAAGCTCCGCTGCGGTGCGGCTTGGCGTTAATGGGTTGGTGCGCAACCAAGCCACCTGCCCCTCATACAGACGCGCACAGGGCCCGACATCGCCCGAACTGAAGGCATCCGGCTGGTAGGTGTTCACCTTCTGAACGGCTCCGGCTTCATGCACCAGGCCCGCACACACCACCAGCACCCCGCTGGCCTGCGGGTCAGAGGCCACCGCCACAGCATCGACCAGATTTTGCGGACCATCCGGCGCCAACGCCGTCGCGGGACGCATGGAGCAGGTCAGCACCACAGGCTTGGCACAGTGCCCCAAGGTGGCGCTGAGGAAATAAGCCGTCTCTTCGAGGGTATCGGTGCCATGGGTGATCACCAGCCCCTGAACGGAGGCATCCGACAGCCAATGCTGAACGCGCTGCAGCAGCACCTGCCAGGTTGGGTGATCCATGTCCTTGCTGTCGAGTTGGGCCACCTGCTCACAGCTGACGGTAACACCCTGCGTCAAAGGCAGCCCCGCCAGCAGATCGGCCACACCACGCTGCGCAGCACGGTAGCCGATGTTGTCGTCGGGTCTTCCGGCCTCGCCCGCGATGGTGCCACCGGTACCCAATACAACAAGGTGCGAAGAAGTCGTGATGTTGGCTTGCATTTCAGAAAAAACTGGTGAAAAATACAGTTACTGGATATTAAAACAGCCCTCAGGAGCCGCCACCATGGACATGCCCAAGCTCACCGCACGACAGCAACAGATTCTGGAACTGATCCAGACCGCCATCGGCCGCACCGGTGCTCCACCAACCCGGGCCGAAATCGCATCCGAGCTGGGCTTCAAGTCAGCCAACGCGGCTGAAGAACACCTGCAAGCGCTGGCACGCAAAGGGGTGATCGAACTGGTCAGCGGCACCTCGCGCGGCATCCGACTGCGTGGCGAAACCTTGCGCCAGCTGAACCAAAGCCGAGACCCTCAATTCTCCTTGCCACTGCCCGGTCTCAGCCAATTGGCCTTGCCCTTGATCGGTCGTGTCGCCGCAGGCTCACCGATTCTCGCCCAAGAGCATGTGGATCAAACCTATTACGTGGAAAACAGCCTGTTCCAGCACAAGCCTGATTACTTGCTGAAGGTACGCGGCATGTCGATGCGCGATGCCGGCATCATGGACGGCGACCTGCTGGCAGTGCAATCCACCCGTGAGGCCAAGAATGGCCAGATCATCGTGGCGCGCCTGGGTGAAGAGGTCACCGTCAAGCGTCTGCGTAAGACAGCCCAGCACATCGAACTGATCGCCGAGAACCCCGACTACGCCCCCATCATCGTCCAGCCGGGTGATCCTTTTGAGATCGAAGGATTGGCCGTAGGTTTGATCAGAAACACGATGCTGATGTAAGGCAGAGGGCCTGCGCAGGTGGCGGGCGTTTGAGGCAAGACGAGCTTGCCGAACAACCCTGCGCTGGCTCTATCTTTCAATCCTGCCTGTGTTCAACCCCTGAATCGAACTGGAGTTTCACATGGGAAAGGCATTCACCACCGCCGTGCGTTGGCTCGCCCCTTTGGGCGCCATCCTGGCCCCTCGACGCACCCACACGGCCGCCTTGAGCGACACCAAGCGGGTCGCTCACGCCTCCAACCCGACGCCGCCTGCTCGCGAAGCTGCGGCCTGCCCCCACCAAAGACCCCAGGACCTGATCGGCATTGCCATCGAGCAAGCTTCGGCCACGCCCCACCCGGACGCAGGCCCAGACCGCACCGACCGAGGACCTGCGGCGGCAGTCCCGCACGCGCACCCGGGTTCCTCACCACCCAGCCTGCGACCTCTTCGCGTGCTGCGCATCCGGGAGAGTGGCCCTCACCCCCGACAAGCTGGCCGACTGGTGATCTCCGGGCGCATGGCCGATGTCTGCGCCGAGTTGGAGCGCTTGGCCGCGGCACACCCGGGTTTGGTGCACTGAAAGGGCCGCTTGATTCCCGAGTCACAGACCAATTTGAGCGCCGCTGTTCCACAGCCAACCAGGCTTGAGCACAAAACACGGTCACCCTGCCTGAACATGACAGGCCAGATGGACGCTCGTCAGTTGCATGTCCTACGCTGAAACGGGCAAATGCCTGCATTCACCCCAGCAGGTTCCATGATCCGCATGCTCCAGGCTCGGCACCGATCACAGGCAGGGCACAATCAGGGGATGAACATTGTGATTCTGGATGCTTGTGTTCCCCTCTGAAAACAGAGGTCCGTTTTTCAAACCTACGCCAAAAGCTACGCCGTTTTGTGCAGTACTTCGTCTACCGCATCCGCCATGCCGGCCACCGCATCGCCGGCTCAGACCCAGCGCTGCGCGTCGGCATCCAGGGTGACCTGGTGCTGGCCCCGGCCACCACGGAGGGCCGCCGACTGCAGGCCAGGCTGCTCGGTCCTGATGGCCAGGACTTGATCCAGCGCCTGGAGTACGCCGAGGTCTGCCAGATCCGCGGCGAGGCCATGCACATCGTTGGCGTCGAGCTGGTGTCCCGGGTGTCGCGCGGCAAGCCGGCCAAGTACCGGCAAAGCTGGCTCTGCGTCAGGGATGAGGCCGTGGCCCTGGATCTGCTGGGCAGGGTGCAGGTCAAGCCACTGGATCCGCTTGGCCCTGAGTATGACGACTGCCCAGAATGACAAAAGCCCGCGCGCGGCGGGCCTGGCTGTCGAGGCCGACCAGAATTAGGTCGAGGCGGCCGTGGCAGCTGCAGCCTGGAATCCATCGGTGCCCACGGCCTTGTGCAGGGTCACCGCGGCATTGATGATGGGCGTGAGCTGGTCGACCGTGGCGGTCACATTGCTGACGGTCTGCAGGCCAGACTGCACGGCACTGAGCACGAACTGCAGCTTGGCGGTGCCGGCCACGTTGGGCACGGCCTGCTGAATGGCCTTGGTGGCCTCGATCGCCAAAGGTGTGGCGGCCTTGATCAGGGCGAGGTATTGGAAGAAGTTCATGGTGGTGGCTTTCAGAATTGGCACTTGATCCCGACTGCAACGGGCGGAATCATCCCGTGGGAGAGCGATTCAGCCGCCAGCGTGGTCTTCTGCTGGGCCGGCGCTGGGGCCGCTTCCGCTTCCAGTGCTGCCCAGGGCCGGAGGCTTTGCAGGCAGGCCGACCTTTGAGCTTGAAACTGCCGTGGCGATGGCGTTGAACAGGCCGTACAGAGCCACGACACCAGCAGCAGCAGCTTGCAGAGCCGCATCACTGACGTGAACGTCGATGCCAAAGCCCTGGGCGATGACCACGGCCGCACCCAGGAACGACGCCAGTGCGCCCGTAGCCAACTGGGCGTTCTTCCAGGTGGCTGCATTGGCGAGTTCCTTGCCCTGCTTGAATGCCGTGATGAAGGCGGCGAACTGGGGGATCATTGGCCACCCCCTTTGCAGGTCACGGTCTTGGGCAGAGCCCGGATGCGCTGCCACTCGGTGGCGTAGGCCACGGCCAGGGCCGGCGAGTCGGTCGTGTACAAGGCATTCTCGGCATTGGCCTTGTCGGCGCTGACCGTGAAATTGAACGAACCGTTTTCGACTGACACCCCATCAACCACCATGAACTTGTGGTGCAAGATTCGGTAGGTGTGGTCAATGAAGCACGGGATTCCGGCCGCCACCATCACCGCCTGGCTATCGCCGTTTTCCTGGGTGTGGTCGAGGATCACCGCAACATCCACCCCACGTTTCTTGGCCGCCACAACGGCCTTGATGATGTCGGGCGAGGTGTACTGGTAGGCCGCGATCAGCAGCGAGGATTTCGCATCACTGACGGCCGTGAGGGCGATGTCCTTGGCGCTGGGTGTGCTGTGGCTGAAGCCAACCAGGGGCTGGGCCGCGCCGGCATGGGGCATGCAGAAAATCGCCATGAAGGCCGCCATGAAGGCCGCCAGGATGAATTTGAAATGCGGGGTCATGGTGTCGTGGTCTTTCATTCGATCCGCCCAAGGCAAACAGCCAGTTCGGCATCGCGGCGGTAGACGAGGCCGTTCAAAGTCACGAGCCGCCCCTTCACGCGGGCCTTGACCCATTGCGTGAGCTGGTAGCAGCCGCCCGTGTAGTTCCCCTGGTTGAAAAGCTTGGCCATGGTTGAACCGGCCAAGCGCTCTGCACCCAGGTTGAATGTGAAGTCGATCAGTGCGGCCTGCTGCCACGGGTTGAGGGGCACCTTGATGACTTGCTTGACGGCGGCCTGGGCGATGGCCAGGTGCTTGCCGCGCAGACGGTCGCACTCGGCATCGGTGTAAGTCTTGCCCGGGATCACGTCCGGGCCGGTGATGCCTTCGCACACGGTCAAAATCCCGGCTGGGTCCACGTAGGGCTTGTATACCCGGCCCTCGAACCAGTTCACCAGCACACCGGCCAGCGCCATGGCCCCGGCGGTGCTGGCCGCGAGCAGGCGCTTTTTCAGCACGGCATTGATGCTTGTCTTGTCGTCGCTCATTTCGGCCCCGCGCCCGCCTTGACGGTCAAGATGAAGCCCCAGATGGCTGCGCAGAGCACCACGATTGCCGTGATCGGCTTGGCGATCGAGGCGAACCCGTTCAGCAGCCGGATGGCGCCCTTGGCGTTGGCGAACAGCCCGACGATTTCCGCTGTGTCGCCCTGGATCGTCTTCACGGCGGCCAGAACCTCACGGATCTGCTGACGGCATTCCGCGATCTCAGCGCGCAAGGACAGCATCTCGGCCGCGCCCTCTTCCAGCCTCTGATCCACCTCTTCCCGCCACTGCGCATGGGTGCGGCGGCGCTCTGGGCCCGTGTAGCCCGGGGTCTGGATGAAGTCGGTCTGGCGTGGAAGTGGTACGGCGCTCATGCTGGTCCTTCAATCCCAGTGGGGCTTGCCCCCAGCGCGAACGCCAAGGAAAACGAGATCCGCACGGGCCTCAAGGGCCGCACGATCTGAGTCAGTGGATGCACCGCCATCCTCAGTGATGTCACTGATGAACATCTCTCGAAGGATCTGGTCTGCAAGGAGACGCGATGGCACAGGGTGGATACCTGCCGGCCCGGCGGTGTAGAGGTAGTCGTGGACGGTGCCGGCCCGGGGCGACTGGGCAAGGCACTGGGACCAGGGCAGGATGCTGGGAACGCTCATGAAGTCGGTCTTGAACCCGGCGGGCACCGTGAGCAAAGCATTTGCCTGGGCGAAGTCTTCGCTTGTCCCCTGGTCCAGCCAGTACGATTTCAGGACATCGGACGAGAACGCCAGCGCCTCCAGCAAGACCCACCAGCCACGGCCATCATTGCCCACGCAGGAGATCTGCGAGGCTTTGAGGCGATTGAGGAAGTGGCCCATGTGCTGCATCCGGTTTGGTTGCAGCAAGTCTCTTTGGCAAAGCAAGAAATCTGAAACCTCAGAGGGGGCATGAAAAAACCCGCCGAAGCGGGTTGTGTAGTGGCTCAAGTCCGACCTGCGCCCGATTTCCTGCGGAGACCCGCGCCAGGGCAATGCAGGCGCGGGGTTGGGCGGATAGGGCAGAAGATGGGTTAGCTGGTGGTCAGGCCAGACCCAGCTTGGTCAGGTTGCGGATCGCGGCTCTCCTGAACCGGTAATTCCCACCACCATTGATGGACGCGTACATCTGCACCAGCGTCGTTCCCGCAGGCACGACAAACGGCGGCGTCTGGAACACGCCGCTCCCCTGCAATGCAAAATTGGGGTACGTGGTATCCCAGTAGAGGTCACTCACAGAGGCAAAAAACGATGCTCCGTTGTACGCCTGCAGCTTCAGGCAAATACCCTGCGTATTCGCAGCGGCAGCAGCGTCGTAGCTATCACCGGCAAACTCGACAACCCCGATGATGGTGTCTCCAATTGCCATCCCCGATCCAACGGATACATTGGAAGTGAGGCCCTGACCGCCGGACGTGCCATTTGCGACATTCAGCTGACACCATGGGTATGCGACCCCATCAGTGGCTGCAACGTAAGAAATTGTTGGTGTCCCGATCTTGTTCCAGCCGGTTGGCGTGGCGCTCCCAGATCCGCTGAGCATCGGGTTTGTGAGCAGGTTTTCCGTGTCACCATTGCTCTGGGCCAGCCAGGGATTGACCGGGCTGATGAACGGGCGAACTGCGTCGGCAATCAATTTGCCCTCAACAGCCGCGCCGATGGCGGATTCATGCGTTCCGTCTGTCAGCATTGACGACAGCGCCTTGAATGTGGTGGTCACGTCCAATGTGGCCGACTCCTGAGACACCAGCACTACATTTGGACGACGGGAGGCCGCGATCTTCAGCAGCCTGTTGATCTGCATGTGATACTGGTTTTCAGCATCAGCCGCCGATGTTTTTGGCGGGATGGTGTACCAGAGCACCCTGCGGCCCGCTGCAACAGCCAGATCCCACATTGCGATGATGTTCACATCAGTCGTGCTGGCGTTTCCAGTGTTCGACGATGAGGTGTCGTTTGTGCCGGCCATGCCACACACCCATTCCGACGCACGAGATAGCACATCAGTTTGGAATCTGGCCAGAATTTGAGCTGACTTTTGCCCGCCAATACCTGCATTCCCCACGACCTCGAATGCATGGTTCAACAAAAAATTGGCGTGGTTGAATTGGCCCTTGCAATCGTAGGAGGCTCCTAGCGCCTGCACTGGCGTTGCAATCGATGTTCCGCCATTCATGGCGGTTTTTGAGTCCCCGGTCAGGATCACTCGATTGCGGTTTGGTGCGTTGCCAAACATGAATCCCTTGCTCACCCCCATCCCCGCATGCTGAGCAGCGTGAGCTGCCTCGGCAACAGGGTCAGACACGGGTGTGCCTGCGGGGCTGTAGAGCTGGCCCAAGAGAACCTTGGTTTGGCCGTCTTCCGACACAAGAGAGCGGACAGGCCCACCGGGGTATGCCGTTTGGATCGTATGGTTGTGGCTGTCGTCTGACTTGAGAGGATCGGTCATGGCAATGCTCCAATTCTGGGAAATTCTTTGGCCTGGGGTTCTGGCTCAGGGCGTGAAGGTGATGGCCAGGACACCGCCAGAGCCGGGGGCCACGACGAGGCCAGCGGTGTAGGGGAAGTCCACCGTGATGATTGAGCCGGCAGCTTGGTTGGCCGGGATGACGGCGATCTGGTTGGCGGCCGTGTTGCCGGAGGTTGAGGCGCTGTCGTAGATGGCCCCGGCAGTAGTGCCAGCGGTGATGACCGAGACCCGGGCAATGCGGCCAGGGTCGGTATCGAGCTGGACAGCAGCACCGTTCACGTTCAGAGCGGCTTGGGAGCCATGGGCAACGGCCTGATTGCCGGAGGCGTCTACCCGCGCGCGTGTCGGGTTGTTTTGCGGGTCGATAAAGTCCATGGCTGCCTCTTCGGAAGGGACGTGTTTGTTCCTGCCGATGTTCAAGGCGCTCGCGAATTCATCCAATCCCCAGAGGGGGGGGGTGGATAAATGCGATTCAACAGAACGGGTCAGAGGCCTTCGCGCGCTGCTTGCGTCTCCCTTCGCATTTCTGCCCGCATGGCCTTGGGGGCTGTTGCTGCAATGCGCTCGTCCTTGGACTTGCCCATCTCCCGAACCCTTTTCATGATGGCCGGGACATTGGGGGCAATGCGCTGGTCGGGGTTCTTGGCGTTCCAGTCGGCGATCTGGTCGCGGGCCTCGGCCACGGCATCCGCGTCTTTTTCGAAGATGCCGCGCGCCCACTTGGCCCGGATGTCCTGGGCCACCAGGTTGTAGAAGGCCTTTTCGCGCTGGTGGATGGAGTTGGCCTCCTGCATCTTCGAGACGGTGCCAGGCTGAAACCCGATGGCCTTTGCCGCGGCTTCAAGGGTGGTCGTATCCAGCACCTTGTAACCCTTGTCATCGCGGTAGGCTCCGGTGTTGAGCATGTCCACGCCCTTGGCTGCATTGCCGGCCGCCTTGGGCGCCAGGGACAGAGCTGCGGCACCGATGTCGCCCTTGGCAGCCTGGCCGCCAGCTTGGAAAAAGCGCTTGGCCATGTCGCCGGCCGGTCCCGCCAGTTCCAGCAGGTCGCTTGTGTGGTCGGTTTTCTGCATCAGCAGGCCGGTGCCTGGGATCAGGTTGCCCATGCCCAGGCGGCCCGACACATCGATGGGAGAGCCCGGCAAGCCGGTCACTCCGCGCTCAATGAAGTCGGCGCCGGCCCGGCCCACAAGGCCTTCAAGGAATTCCTGGCGGGCCTTCTTGGTGCTGAGGTTGTAGCCGAACAGCTGAGCGATGGCATCAATGATGTCGCCCATGTCGTCGGCAAAGGGCAAGCCCCCTGCCCCGCCCATCATGGCCATGGTGGCCAGGGCCAGCATCGCGGCCTTCTTGCCTTCGGGGCCGCCACGGGTGTACATCCGGTGCAGCAACTCCAGGTAGGCGATGGAGTAGGTCTTGAATGTCATCAGCGTGCCGCCGATGGCGCCGCGGCCCCAGACCATCTTCGAGGCCTTGGAGTAGACGAACTGGGTTTCTTGAACGGCCTTCTTGGCGAAGCCGGCCGGATCAGCAATGCCCTGGGCCTTGGCGATCCGATAGGCGGCGATGAAGGTGATCTGACGGTTTGCCTGCTCAGCAAAGCCGAAAACCTTGCCCCAGGCCAGGGACAAGCGAGACATGGCGTTCTGCCAAGCGGCCAGGGCGTTGCCTGCCTTGGAGCCGTCGCCGGAGCGCAGCGCGCCCGAGCCGCGCGCCTGGGCCATCAGCTGGTGCACTTCCTGCGGGCTCACCGTGCCGTCTTCCTCGGCCCGCTTCAAGGCCTCAGCCAGATCGGGCTCGAAGGTCGCGTTCGAGGCGATGCCCTTCATAGCCCGGATCAGCTGGGCGCCGGCCTGCTTGGCCCCGCCGAACTGGGAAAGCCAGGGGAACGACACCGCAATGGGCTGTGTCATGTTGACCATGGCCGAGGCCACGGAGCCGCCCAAGTACTGGGCAAACAACAGTCCCCGGATGGCCTGGGCCTCTTCCTGGGGGTTCTTGATGTAGTCAGCCAGGGCAATGGCCGCGTCCTTCAGCTCGCCCATTTCTTTGGGGATGGCGTTCACCGCATCGCCCAGGTCGCCCAGGTGCAGGCCTGCGGCCGTCTGCCGGGCATTCGAGTAGACGAAGCTGGCCAGCACGCGGCCCACGTCCTCGCTGTACCCAGCGATGCCCTTGCGATGGATCAGGCGCTTCATGGCGCTGCGGTTGGTCTTGGTCAGCTGCAGGTATTGCTGGAACGCCTTGTCGGCGGCTTCGTCGCCGGTCGAGTTCAGGCCCAGCATGTTGCCGAACAACTCCAAGCTTTCCGGGGTGATGCCGGCGAACTGCTTGAACGCTGCTTCGGAGAGCGTGCCCTGAGTCACCACGCCGCCCTGGAACTCGGCGCGCATCCGGTTGGCCATGGCCCGGGCCTCCCGGGCAGTTTCGAACAGGCCGAAATACTGGCGCTGGCCGCCGGCATCCAGCACGTCGACTGTGTACTTGCCGAAGCGGCTCAGCGGCGCGTAGCCCTTGGCCTGCAGATCTCGCACCTTGTCGGCGCGGTCGATCATGCCGTTGGCCGTGGCCGCCAGAGTCTCAGCCCGGTCCGGGATCTCCTTGGCCAGCGAAAGCAGGTAGTCGCGCAGCATGGTGGCGGCCTCCTGGGCATCCTTGGCCTCCATGACGGCCTCACGGATCGGCACGGCATCCTTGCCAGCGAAGCGCAGCATGTCGGCGCGCGCCATGGTGTCGATGCTCTTGTCGGTCGTGGCCCGGAATTCCTTGTACAGATCGATCTGGGCATCCGACAGCCCGAAATGGGCGCGCAGCTCATCGGGAGTCCAAACCACGCCCGGCTGCAGCATCTGGCTTTCGAACCGGCTGGCCACCAGCTTTTCGAACTGTTCCACTGGCATGCCCAGCCACATCCTCAGCACCTGGTCACTGATCTTGCCGGTGCGCAGCAGGCGCTGGGCCTTTTGCTCGGCGGTCAGGATATTGGCCGCGGCCTTCAGGTCATCGATGGGTACGGCCTTGCCCGACTCATCGCGGCCCCAAGACAGGGTGCCTTCGAAAATCGGTGCGCTGATGGCCTTGTTGTCGGCCGCGCTGATCGGAGATTTGCCGATGTCCCGCCAGTTCTCAAGCTTGGGCAGCAGCTTGGGCGCCAGGTCGGCCGCCTCGCTGGCGTAGAAGCTCACATCGTCAATGAAGCTTTGGGCGGCATTAAACACCTTGGCGAACTCGGGAGAGCGCTCGGCCAGGTTGTACATGGTGCCGATGGTCTTGTGCCACCAGGACAGCTTCCCGGGCACATTCAGGGCGGCCTGCAGTTCGGCCTTGGCCTTCTGCTTGAGGTCGGATACCGTGGCGCGGCTGAATCGAATGTCTGGGTTAGAGGGGTCGAACTGGCCGTTGTTGCCGGTGGCGGATTTGATCTGCTCGGGGTCAAATGCGATCCATGCATCCCCGCCATTTCCTTCCTGGGTGTTTGCGTACACAACGCCATCAAACCCACTGGCTTTCAGAGCATTCTTGGCTGCCGCCATGAATTCCGCTTCACGGCCTCGATTAAAGCCGACACCCATTGGCTCAAATTCTGAACCAACCGGGAGAACTCCTTTGGCAACAAGTTGCGGTACAACGTGTGCCGACATAAAGCTACCTCGATCCTGCAGGCGAATCGGCTTCTTTATGGAAAGGTAAGCTGGCAGTATTCTTGCGCCAGTTTCATCTGTAAATGCGTTTGCCTGATCGGCGCTACCAAAGTGTGCACCGAACTCTGATTCTGTTTTAAATTCAGAAAAATCCCTGAAGGTGCCGTGGTAGACCACCAGCGGCTTGCCTTCTGCATCCACCACCTTGCTATCACCAAACCAGCGCTTGAACTCAGGCGTGTCTGTGACGCTGCGTTTTGTCTGCGCGATGATGTTTTTCAGCGCATCGCTGTTTGCTGGGTTCTCAGCCTGGGCGATGCCGAAGGCCAGATCCACCATCTGCTGGGCAGTCATGGTGCCCGGCTTGCCGGTGATCTTGGCCCACACGTCCTGCAGCATCTTGCGGACCTTGAACAGCCACTTTGAAGCCGTGCCTTCACGCGCCATGGCATTGGGCTTGATGCCCATCTCGATCGCGGTCTGCACTGCGTACGGGAACAGTTCTTCGGTGGTGTAGGCCTGGGTCGGACCGCCCGGGCCGGCGGAGGATTCCACGCGGTTGCGGGCAATCGAATAGATCTCGGCTTCTGCGCTTCCGGCGGCCGCGTTTTCCCAGTTCTTGATCTCGCCATGGATCTGGTCCCAGCCGGCCTGGCCAAGCACCTCCTTGCCCCATTTGTGCATCAATTCGTGCATCACCACGGCATGTTCGGATCCTGCCTTGATGCGGTCAGCAATGAGGAACACCGTTTTCGATGCGGGGTTGTAGAAGGCCATGGCTTGGCCCTGGGCGCCCTCGCCATCAAGAGATGCCTGCATCCCGATCATGGGCTGCCATTGCTCTTTGATCTCGCTGGCATTGCTCACCACCACGCGACCCAGTTCGTTGGGCAGCTTGCCAGTGATGCCGATAATCTCCCGCACTGCAGAGCGCACACCTTCGACGGTGGACATGGCCGGCGGGGCCTGAATTCGAGCCAGGGCCGCCAGGAAAGCGTTTGCCTCTTCAGGCGTCATGCTGCGGCTGAACTGCGCGGCCCCCTTCTTGGTGACGAGTCCAGCCTTGAGCGCATCCTGAGCGACCTGCTCCTGGGCGGCCTTCACGTAGCGCAGCTCATCCCGGTGCGCGGACTCTGCCTTGATGAGCTCGACGCGCAGGTCGGCGCGGCCTTCTTTGACCTGGGCGCGCAGGGACTTGACGCGCTGCCACGCCTTTTCTTTGCGCTCGATGGCGTTGTTCAGGGAGCCGACAGCCGGGGAATCGTTCTGCGCCTTTTGAGGCTTGCCAGAAGCGGCCACGGGCGCGGACGCCTCGGGATACTTGCCGGCGGCTTTTTCCTTCTCGTACTTTGCGGCCAGGTCCAAGAACTTAGTTGGCTCCCACTTGACCATGGAGTCGATGGTCTTGCGGATCTCGGCTGCCTTTGCGCCGGCCTGCAGCAGCTTGGGCGCCCGGGCCATGTCGGCGATCATCTGAGCACCGACTTCATCAAACTTTGCCTTGGCGGCTGCCTTGTTTTCCTTGCGGGAGGCCGCGGCCTCTTTCGACAGGGCGTTTTGCTTGGCCTTCTGCTCTGCCTTGTAGCGGTCAAGTTCGGCGTTGATCCCGGACGTGCGGCCAGGGATGTTGAGCTCGCCATGGTCCAGGCGTGGCGCTTGCTTTACCGGCTGGGCGTCGGCAGCGGCAGCAGGCCCTGCTCCGGTTTCTTGCGGCTGTTGCGCTTCTGCTTGCTGGGCTTGATCGGCTTGAGGGCCATTTGCTTTCTCCGTAGGTGAGGGGTTTGTTGGGGTAGTGGCGCCGGCCTCCTGGGTAGCGCTCGGGAATTCTTTGACCGTGGCCAGCAAGTCTTTGATAGGCGCATCCAGGCGGATCACCTTCACCTGCTGATTGCCTGGGATCTTGGCCAGCCACTGGTGGTGGCCGTCCAGCACGTGGCCATCAGACGACACCAGGATTGAGCGCTCGCCACCCTTGAAGGCCTGGGCCTTGCGCACCTTGGGCGGCGAGTATTCGGCCTGTGTCGGCTTCAGGTCGGCCGCCGGCACTTCTTCCTGGGTGGCCTCGATGCCTTTGGCCTTCAGGAAATTGACCATGGCGCCGCGGTGCTCGGCTTTGATCTGGGGCATGTCGGCCCGGGGCACCGACAGAGTGCCGGTCTCGGCGCCGAACTTCTGCCAGCGCATGCCTTTGGTCAGCCCAGCGGCTTCCAGGGATCCACCTCCCGCTGCGGGTACTCGCGCAGGTTCTGCAGGCGTTCCACTTCCCGCCTGAGTTGCCGCTTGATCTCCCTGGGCTTCGGTGGTCGCTCCAGGGGCTGATGGGGCTTGCTCGGACTGCTGGACATCTTGAGCCTCCGTGGTTTTCGCTGGGGCTTCCGGGGCGGCGGCCTTCTTCTTCAGTGCAGTTCGCTTGGGCTTTGCGGCGGGCTCAGCTGCTCGTGCAGCCACACCCGCTGCAGCAGGTCCGCCATTTCCGCCGGCGCCATCCTGATTTCCCCCTCCGGCGTTTGGAGCCAGAAGTCTTCCAGCGTCTGCGCCTCCAGCATCGACAACATTTGCAGGTCGACCATCTCCTGAATCCACGGGGACAGCGGGGCTTGTTGTGCTGACATCTTGAGGCTCCTGGGCAAAAAGATCCGGGGCAGCCTGTGGCACCGGTTGGCTTGCGGCCTCGATGCGGCGGCGGGCCAATTCCCGGGCAATTGCCTTGCGGATGCCTGGGCCCTGGGCGCTGCGCAGCTGGGCGCGCAGTTCATCGGTCGGGCGCGAGGTCAGGTCCGCTGCGGGCTCACCGCCCGGGGCCGGGCTGGCGGTTTGGGCTTGCTCGGCCAAGGCCTGGGCCTGCTGAGCGGCCAGGGCCTGAGCGTGCACACCGGTATCCACCGCAGCAGCTGCAGCGCGCGAAAGCACACCATCTGCCGGGTTGATGCCCATGGCCTCAGATGGCCGGGCCCCCTCGGGCGCCGGTTGGGCCTGGGGCGCTTGTTCGCCCGGGGGGGTCTGGGCAATCGGGGGCTGTTCAGCCACCGCAACGGTTTCCGGGGGCTGGCCGGGGGCGGCCTGCTCATCTGCAGCCAGGGCGGTTTGAGCGGCCGGCGGCACAGGGGTGGTGGGCGGTGCACCAGATGTCTCAGCTGCGGGGGCTGCAACATCCTGGCCGGGCGCTTGTCCATGGCCAGGTTGCGGAGCTGGTTGCTCGGCGGGTGCCGAGCGGCCAGAAATCGGGCCAGCAACGCCACCGGTCACACCGCCAGTCACCAGGCCCTGGGCCGCGGCCTCGGCCACGCCTTCAGACCAAGGCTTGCCCTGGGCAATGTTCTGGGCGGCCTGTTCCTGGGCGCTTTGCGGCAGTTCTTCCAGGGCGCCTTCAACCAGCACGCCTTCACCGATCTTGCGGGCAATGCCTTTTTCGGCGCCCTTGGCCACGGCCTCTGCGCCCACGGCGCCAGTCTTCCCGGCCGCCAGCATGGTGTGCACATCGCCAATGCCCAGCTTGTTGGCCAGCTTGCCAGCCCCCAGGCCGATCGCGCCAGTGGCAGCGCCTGAGGCGGCCAGAATGGCGGCCTGTTTGCCCGTCAGTTCGCCGTCGGCGGCTTCTTGGCGCACCTGCTCGGTGTTTTGGCCGGCAGCCACGGCACCTTCGCCGATTGCACCGGCCAGGATGGGGCTGATCGCCGGAGCCAGGGCCGTGACACCTCGGGCGGCCACGCCACCTGCCAACATTGATGGAGCGGACTCGGCCACCTGGTTGACGATAGTCGAAGGGTTTTGAACCATTGCTCCAATGGTCGGGAAGAAGCCCTTGGCATCCTGAACCGCTTTGTCGGCGGCCTGCTGCTCGGGGGACTGCAGAGAACTCAAGACCTCCTTGGCCTGCTTGGGCCGGAAGCCAATGTCACCTTCCTTGTTCTCCAGGAACTTGCCCACTTTCCCGCCCGTTGCCAAGTCGGCCAAGCCCACGGCAGCTTCTGGCACGCCGACGACGCCCTTGGCCACAGACAGGCCCACATCGGCCAAGCGGCGGGCCGCGCCAGACGGTTCGGCCTTGGGTGCCGGCCCGAACTTAGCCCACGGGCCTTCTGCGGCAGTGGAGTCGGAAGGGGCGGAGGTTGCGGCAGGCGCCGCGAAGTTTTCCCAGGGGCCGCTCATCAAACCTTCTCCCAGCTTTTCGGGTCGGCCGGGTTGCCGCCCTTGAATTTGTAACCGTCATGGACTGCCCCAACGGTGGGCGGCTTCGGCGCAGCGGCCGGCTGATCCACAAAAGAGCCTGTTTCGTTGTTGATGACGCGGGCCGGCAGGGTACGCATCAGGCCGGTCGCCGGATCTGCTTCCTGGCCGCCTGGCACCACAGTGAAGCGGTTGGCTGGCTCTTTGCCGTTGAGCGCGCGCAGCTTCTCGGCGGCGGTTTTCTGTGCAGCCGGGGTCGTGGCGGCCAGCAGTTCGGCCTGGGCGCCCTCAAGGCGATCGGCTGCCCGGTTCTGGTAGCTCGCCGCGGTCTGCTTCAAAGCCAGTTCGGCCCGGCCCAGCTGATTGGTCTGCGCAAACCGGTTCGATGCCCCGGTTTCGGCCATCTTGGCCCGGGCGGTTTGTCCCGTGTCTTGCATGAACGCGCGGGAGCTGGCGGCATCCTCGCGGGCGGCCAATTGGGCATCGCTGCGCAGGGCTGCCAGTTCGGCGGCGCCTCGCTGGGCTGTTGGCCGATGGATCGAAGAAGCCGTGGTTTCAGCGTTCTGCATGGCCTTGCGCGCGCTCCAGGGATCCTGGGTCAGGGTCAAGGGGGGCGCGGCCGGGTTGCTGGCCGTGGTTTCGGCCACGCGGGCCAGGGATTCGGCGCTCGAGAGGCCCGACATGCGCGCAGCTGCATCATTCGACTGGGCCGAGGGCATGCCGCCACCCAGCCCGACAGGTGCAGCAGCGGCCGGCGCCTGGACCACGGGCACGGTATTCATGCGCTGAACGGCAGGTGCTGCAGGTGCGGCTTGTGGCGGGCTCACAGCTGCAGGAGTGGCGGGGCTTGAGGCCATGCCCAGGGCGACTGCGCCCGCGCCCGGCACAGCGTACGGTGCTGCGGCCGATGCAATCTTTCCAACAGCGGTGGCAGGCCCGGCCATCTTGGCGGCAGCCGATGTCAGTCCAGAGGCAACAGCCGGCACAGCACCTGGGATCGCGGCAGCGCCCGGCAATGCCGAAAGCGTGTTCATCGCGTTGCGTGCAAAGTCGTTGTTCAGCGGGGAGTCTTGCGAGCCATCAGGCGCCACGGTGCGCGGTGCACCGACAGGGATCTGGTTCGAGGTGGCCGAATCGCCAGCTTGCCGGGGTGCCGCAGCCAGCCGGCGCGCGGGATCCGGGTCAACCACGCCGCCATCAGCCTTGGCCTGGACCCCATCCTTCATGCTGGGCTGCCCGGTCGGGGTGTGCGTATCGCTGATCATCTTCATGACAGCCGCAGCGCCGCCCAGGGCCTGCACGGTATCGACGGGCAGCACCACCTCGCCGGGGGAAAGCTTGGCGCTGACGTTGTCGGAGGTTGGCGATCCCTTGCCTTTGACCACGCCACCATTGGCGTATTTGGGGATGCCCCCCGCGAGTTTGGCTGCTACTCTCATGGTCGCCCCGATTGAAATTTCATCGGGCGATGATGAAAGCCCCGCCCTGAGAATCAAAACCTCAGAGGGGGCAATCCAGTGACGTCAGACCGATGCGATGGGCGTGACGTCAGCGCTCGTGGCGCCGCTGTAGTTGTAGCTCACGCTGGTGGAGCCCTTGGCATCGATGCTGGCCGAGGTGTGAATCATGCTGTACGCGCTGCCCACCAGCTGCGCCATCACCTGGGAGCCCACTTTCCCGACTTCCAGCTGGGTCTGCTTGGCCGTGACGATGGCGTCCGAGTTCAGCTTTTGCGCACTGAGGGTGTATTCCTTTTGCGCGCTGTACAGGCCGATCGCGGTCTGCCAGTGCTTCACATCCTGGTCGACCTGGGCGGACACGCCAGCCAGGGCCGCACGGTAGCCGTCAAGAATTGCGCTGGATTGCGCTGCCACGGCTTGGACACGGGCGGTTTCACCCTGTACCCGGGCTGCCCATGCGCGCCATTCATCGGCCTTGGCCGCCACCACGCTCTCGAAGAACTTGATGTTGACCTGGGCCTGCTCGGAGGCTGCGCTGACCTGGGCGGCATAGGCCCGCACCTGGCCCTCGTAGGCCGACACCTTGGTGGCTTCGGCGCTCACGCCAGCCTTGTACATCTCCACCTGGGCGGTCTGGGCGTTCACCCCGGCCACGTAGGCCTGGATTTGCTGGCCGGCCGCGCTGATCTTCGCGCCCTCGAGGTCGATCAGGGCCTTGGTGCCGCTCAGCTGGGCCTTGTAGATCTCCACCACGGCCATGCCGGCCTCAATCTGGGCTTTGTACTGCTCCACCAGGGTGAGGTTGATCTGCGCCTTGGTCTGCTCGGCCGACAGCTCGGCTTTGTAGACCTCGAGTTGGGCCATTTCGGCGTCAATGATGGTCTTGTAGGCCTTTTCGTAGGCCTCGTAGCCGGCCAGGAGCGCCTGGTAGCCGGTCACCTGGGCGTTGTAGATGGAGACGGCATTTTCTGCGTAGGCCTTCGAAATCTCGAAGGTCAGCTGCTCCATCTGCATGGAGTAGTCCACCAACTTGCTTTCCAGCGTGATTCCCTGCTCGATGGCCTGCTTGAGGTTGGCCTGCTCGAGGTCCGCCTGCTTGATGGAAATGTCGCGGCTGGCCTCCGACAGCTTGTCGTAGTAGCTCTGCTGGGCCGCGCGCAGTTGGGCGGCCAGGGCGCCGGAAGGCAGCGGGAAGCCCAGGGCCTCATGCGTGCGCATCACCTCGGTCACGTTGGCATCGCCGATCGCCTCTTCACGGGTGCGCAGCCGGTCCCAGATGGCCTGCTCCACAGCCGCCGGCAGACCGGTGCCGCCCGCCAGGCGCTGGTTGATCAGGGCCTGCAGGTTTGTCAGAAGCGCGCTCGAGTACTCCGGGCCCACGGAATGGGTGAAGGGTGTTGGCGCGGCCAGGGTGAAGGTGGGCACCGTCTGCAGGAAGGCCTGCATGTCCGTGTGCAGGTTCACCCCGCCAAAGGTCACAGTGCTCAGGCTCATCAGCGTGGGCGTGCTGGGCATGGTCACCGTTGGCGCATCGGGCACGGTCACGGCCGACAGAGAAGGAACCGTGGGGATGGATCCAATGCTGATCGTGGGCGCCGTGGGCATGCTCAGGCTGGGGGCGGATGCGCTGAAAGTCGGGAACAGGCCGGTCAGCGAAGGCGCAGTGAGGTCCAGGGCCGCCGGCTTGCCAGCTGCCAGGGTCGAATCAAATTTGAAGTCGCTGCTGATGGTGGCCAGCGCATCGGGCACGGTCGGGATGGTCACAGGCGTGGGCTCGGCCACGGGGGTCCATTCGATGCTGTAGGTGGGCGCGGTGTAGATGGCGCCACTCATCGCGTTCAGAAACGAGGTGAGCTGAGTTTTTGCCGCATCGGCATAGTTCTGGGCCTTGGTGAATGCCGTGTCGACGTATTGGGCAGGCGTGGTGGTCATGGCTTAGATCCTTCTGGATTTGGACTCAGAGACGGGCACCTCGATCTGGTCAAGGCGGAAATAGTCACCGTCCGGGTTGCTGTACCCAAACGCAAGGTAGTTCTCCCGGATGCCGCGGCCCGTGGGACATCTGGCCTCACCGGTGGCGAAGGCCGGGAAGATGTAGGGCCAGGAGGTGACCGCGCCGTAGACGGTCAACTGGCCACGGCCAGCGCACTGCAGGGACAGGTAGACCATGCTCAAAAATTTCTTGAGGCTGGAGCCCCAGAGTTTTTTGCCGGTGACCACGTTGGCCACGATGGGAGTTCCCGCATCAGTGGCGCCGCCCAGCAGGCGCAGGCCGGCGGCCGATCCCGCATAGTTCGGCGTGATCGAGTTCACCGAGTGGTTCGTGTATTCGCTCACCGCGCCGGTCAGCGTATTCAGGACGATGGCATTCATGGGGCGACCTTGTAAACGTGATTGAGGGCCTTGGCGGTCAGGTTGAGCACCGAAGGGTCTGAGGTCCAGGACTTGGATGCAAGCGCGGCCAGGCCTTCGCCGACCATCTCGGGGAAAACCGTGACCTCTGAAAACGGAAATGGGCCTACTTGGGCCACGCGCGGGGCAGCGCCAGGGTGCAGACCCGTGGCGGCCACGATCGTGCACGGGTAGTTGTCCCACAGAGAGTTCAGCGCGAAAGACGGAAAGGTGGCCGAGCGCATCTTGCTGGCGGGTACGTCGGAGGGCGCGGTCCAGGTCCAGTTAGTATTTCTTGTGGTCCGAAGCACCCGACGAACTCGAACCGCTCGCGGCGAGGTGCCGGCGCTCTGCGGATCGGGCACGGCTGGGACCGAGTAGGCGCCCAGGCTTTTCAGCCAAATCGCGTCGTACTTGCGCAGGTCCACGCACGGCATCCACACCCAGGCCAGGCTGAAGGGGTCATAGACCTCATATTCAAGCTGGATCAGGGTGATAACCGTGCCGGGCGGCAGGAAGGCGTCGGAATTGATGCGCGCCGTCGTGTCCGAGGTGCCAGCGATCGCGCTGTTGACGAAAGCTGGGTATCCGGTGGCCGTGCTGAACGTGAGGGTGCTCAGGTCGCCGGGCCGGGTCTGGGCTGGCTCCAGGTAGTGATTGGGATAGAACCGCTTGTAGCGGACATAGTCCCCATTCGCCAGCCAGCCAAAGATGTTGGCAGGCTGCGCAACATTTCCGCCGAGCTTCCAGCCGGAGGGCAGCGCCATCGTGGTCTGGGCATAGAGGTCTGAGTAGGTCTCGCTGGCCACCGTGTTCACATTGCCATTCGTGACCGTGTGCGTGATCTGCCAGTTCACCGTCGCGTCGGTGATTTGGTCGTGACCAATGTCGGTTCCGGCCGGCAGCGAGAACGTGCCAGCATGCGCACCCTTGACGTTGAAGGGCATCGAAAGGTAGCGCGCCACCAGGTGGGGTTTTGAAATCCCGGTATCCAGCCACGTGGTCAATGAAGAAATTTGAGCGCCACGTCCTGATGTGCGCCAGGCCTTCAGGATGGCCGCGCCACTGCCACCGGCGGCATCAATCGCTGCGCATGCATCAAGCCAAGCCTGATACACGGTGGAATGCCAAGCAGCATAGTCCGCAGCGTAGTAGGCCGCCCGATCAGCCTCCCAGGCCAGATGCACGGGAATGAACGCCGCATAGGCAACGCTGTTTGCATGGGATATGGATAGCGACGAAGCATCATCGGCGGCCTTCATCGCCGTCAAAGTTGCGTATATTTCAGATCGACCAACATCGTTGTATGGCCCGGAATAAATGGGTGTGCCACCATCATCTGGAAAAATGCGTTTGTAGAAATCCCTTGTGGCAGTATCAATACCCTCCCAACCGAAGAAGACATTCCTAGAGAGCAAATATGGTGTCGTCAGCGAATAGAAGTCCGACGATTCAAACGTATCAACAATACGCCAGAAGGTATTCTGATCTGTGCTGGGGATGATTTTTCCATTCAGCTTTTTATAGAAAAATCCACCGCTGTCATACCCTGTTTCTACAAGGTAAGGATTCAGGTTCCTGAGCGAAACAGATGCTGATCGCCATCTTGGCGGATCGGATGGAATGATTTGATCCCAGGAATCGACGTGGTAATACAAAAGCCCAAGGCTTTCACCGCCTGGAGTTCCAACAAACACCGGCTCGGGAACGCTGTACGGCGCTGGTGTCGGGTAGGTTGGCTCAGGCGGGTAAGGACTGATGCTGCCCAGGTCAATCACCTCGCGGTCAAAGATCGGCGCAAAGGCCAGATCAACATAGGCCGGATAGGCCAGGGGCGCGTTCGTGTTGGTGCTCTGCTCATCCAAAACCGGGTCAACGAAGATCCGATCAACCCCATAGAACCGCTCAAGGCGAACTGGCGACCCATCGGACAAAAAGACGTACCTGGTCTGCCGTGGCGCGATCGACAGCCGGCTGAGGCGATCAAATTCTCCATAGTGGCCGCGGAGTTCGTTCAGTTGGTCTTCGTTGATGTCCCCGCTGGCCAGGATCTGGACAGGGATTCTCCCGGCGATGGGCTCGCCGTCGAAGGTCAGGAACATCGGCATGGTCATTGGGGCACCGCGATGTACTGAGGCACACCATTGGCATGCCGGAAAGTGGCTGCAACACCCGTAGCGCCCGATTCGTAGCGGCCCTCAGTGATCCGAATCACCGAGCCGCCGGCAAATCCTGCAGTGAGCACGCGCCCGGCAATGCATACCATGGCGCTGCCCTCGGTCGGCCCGCCCTGAATCAGCTTGGCCGGCACCGCGACCCCGGAGCCCAGGACAACCGGGCCGCCGAGGTCTGAGGACATGGATAGCCCCCCGAAATCAGACCCGGCCAGGAAGTAGAGCCCCGCCGTGGTGCCCACGTAGATCCCATCGCCCTCGATCGGCTGCACCAGCGTGATGGTGTCGGAGAACTGCTTGAAATCCTCGCGGTAATCGAAAAGCTCGGGCTGGTGGGGGCGCGAGGCCATCAGCACCTTGCCCACGGCGATCAGCGACCGGCCGCGCCACGTTGCGCAGAGCTTGCCGGCCGGCGGCGGCTGCAGGTAGTCGGTGCGGCATGGCAGCACCAAGCTGCTGTTTGGGCCCAGGTAGCTGAATGAGCTCGTGAGCGTCATCCCCGCCAAGTGCGCATCCCCGCCGTTGTGGCTGGTGATATAGACGTTGATCCCGTAGCCGGTCAGCTGAGGCAGGCCGGTCAGCAAGATGCCGCCCAGGGCCACCGGCACCGGGTTGGTGTAAATGGGGCCGCCCTCCAGCCCATCGGACAGGCGCACATAGGTCAGCTGGTACTGATAGTCGCCCGGGAAAAGCGAACCCGCCACATCGGTGAGCGCGCCGGTGGTGGCTGGAACAGGCACACCCCATGGGGTCTGGCTCAGGCCGTTGGCCGCCACGATGCCCGAGATCAGGCCGTTGCTGTACGCCACGCGGCCGTCTGGCAGCTTCACATACCAAACCCGATCATCGCCCAGGGATGGATAGAGCGCCGTGCGGGCGCCCGATGGCAGGATGCTGGTCAGATCGCCGGCCACGGTGGCCAGCACGAAGCCATCAGCCTCCCAGACATTCCGGTGGGCCAAGCTTGAGGCAAGCGTGAAGCCCCGGCGCAATGTGGCCTCGCCGCTCAGGCCAAAATCGACATCCGTGGCCGTGGCGAGTTCGGAATCATCCAGGCGCTCGCTTGGCTGGACGTTGTTGATCCCCTTGAACTGGGCAAAGGTTGGCATGTCATGAGCTCCTGCGCACCAGGGCCTGGCCAAACCGAACGGTCGGAGGCGCGTGGAGTGCGTGATAGTTCGTGGCGCCGCGGGTGGCGCCAAAGTGGGTCGACGTGAAGCCTGAGGCCGCGCGCGGGATCCGGCAGGTTGCTGCCGGCTGGCCGAAAGCGTGCCGCGGCGGAATTGGGTATGCCACGTGATGCCGAGGGCTGACGCAAGTCGGCATGCCGAAGTGAGTGGAGCTGAACCCAGAGGCCGCCAGCCTGAGCCGCCCGGATGGCAGGCCGAAGTGGGTTGCAGAGAACCCGGCCGCCCGCACTGCCCTGCCTGCCTTGGGCAGACCGAAGTGGGTGCCCGAAAACCCAGCGGCAGAGCCAGCGCGCGAGGCCATGGCCGCGCCGAAGTTCGTGGACGCGGTCCCGGAGGCCGTGCCGGTCTGCTTGAATGCGGCGGTGGCCAGGCCGAAAGCCGTGGAGCTTGCCCCATGCGCCTGGGCCCGTCGCGCGATCCCCGCAGGGGATGAAGTAATCGCCACCGGAGCACCGATGACGGTCTGCCGAAAGCCCTTGGCTGTCTGGCTCTGCGCGAAGGCATAGAAAGCCATGGGCACAACCGAAGTCGGCCCCAGGGACTGCGCCCTGAAAAACGTAGATGCCGAGGGCGCTCCAAAGGCGGTGTTTGAGAATCCAGCCGCGCGATGCCCATTGATGTACGGCGTACCAAAAGCCGTCAAGGTGAAACCCGAAGCCGTGCCGATCTGCTTGAACGAGGCCTTGACCGCGCCAAATGAAGTCGACTTGAACCCGCTGGCCATCCCTTGCTGGTTGAACCTGGCCCGCGGTGTGCCAAAGGCTGTGCTGGTGAACCCTGAGGCCACATATGCAGGAGCCCATGCGAAATTCGCAGCATTCCCGGCTGGTGGGCTGTACGAGGCCACACCCACCCAGGAGAAATTTGCCACATTGCCTGCCGGCGGTGTGTAGCTCATACCGGTGTCACCCGCGAAAGGATCAGGTCAGGCAGTGATCCAGAGGAATCAAGGCAAATCAGATCATGCTCGCCTGCGTAATTCGTGGTCAGCGAATAGACCCCTGAGCTGTTCGAGGTTGCCGATGCAATGAAAGCGCCCGTGTCACGACGGATCGCCTTCACAGTCCGCACGACTGGAGAGCCTGATGCATCAAGGATCGTTCCCGAAAACATCGCCGCACTGTTGGGGAATGCGACGCTATCGACCGTGTAGCCGGCAGTTTTTCGGGCCACGCCCTTGGTGATTCGGATCTCATCAACGTAGGCAACCAGCTTCCAGTCATTGTTTGTGCCGCCGCTGGGGAAATACCCAAAGACCAACGGCGATCCACCATCCTGCGGAGATGCTGTTTGGGCGACACTTTGTACCAGCGTCCCATCCACAAAAATCAGCAGTAACGAACCGTATCGACCTGCCGCAATGCGGTGGTAAGAGCCGGAAGTTACGACGCTAGCCGACGTGGACACGTCCTGCGCTGAGGTGTTGGTATTTCCAGTCCCAACGCTCAATGTCAGAGACCCATCCGACTTGAGAAATAGGCTGTAGCTGGTGAAAGTGCTGCCGTAGTGCTGGTCTTTTTGAAACAGGCAAAAATTCCCGAGCGACGGAAATTCGGCGGCAATTTCAATGAAGAAATCACCCGTCGCTAGATTGAAGTCATCCGAATGAGCAAAGGAAAGCCCGGTCCCGGTCCCGTCAAAATACGCAGCGCCCGCACCGAACAAGGCGTTTGATGTATTGAGCGAGACCCCGGAAATGGATGAGTATGAGTGGCCGGCCGTGCTGCTGTCCGTGAACGATGAATCGTCGCAGTGCAGCAGCAGAGTGGTGTTGCCCCAGTAGACGTCGCCAGCCATGGAGACCTCTTACAGGCTGAAGATCTTGTACGTGCCGGTGTCCCAGTTGATTGCGATGTCGCCGCCATTCGTGGCCAGGGGGAAGCCGGTGATGGTGTCGATGAAGGCAAGCAGCGGGCTGGTGCCGGCCACGCCGGTGTCTTTGTAGAGCACCACGGCCTGGGCGGTGGCACCAGAGGTCACGGCCGAGAAAGTCGGAGCGGCAGCCGAGAACGCGCCATTGGTCACAGCCTTGGTCCCAAGGGTTTGAGCAGTGTTGAGCGTGCTCGAGCCAAGGTCCGACAGGAATTCATGCGAGCCCGAATAGGTGTAGGCGCTGGAGACCAGCACCGCCTTGATGGTGTCGGTCGGGATGTTGATAGAGCCCGACAGGAATTTTTCTTTGCCTTTGGGGTACAGGGCGTTTGCCATGGCGGCTCCTTAGAAAGTGATGGACCGCACCTGGTGCGATCGGCGCTCACGGCGCCGGCGTTGGGTGTTGGCGTTCGGCCGCTCGCCAAACGACGCTTCAAATGCCGCTTCAAACTTCAAGGCCTTGGCCTCATCGAAGGTGTCGGCGTCCTGCTTGAGGTATGCGCAGCGGTAGATCCAGTCCTTGAGCAAGGGGTGGTACACCGCGGGGATTTCCGGCACGCCTGTGCCCACGGCGGGGTCGAGGTCCACCAAGGGGATGCGCTTCACGGTCAGGTGCAGGGCCGAGTCGGCCGCGATGGCCACGGCATTCGGTGCCGGCACCACGGTGAGCTGGTTGGTGCCGTTGGTCAGGTATCTGAGGGGGCTGGAGATCCTGGTGGACCAACGCAGATCGTCAGCATCTTCGCGCGCCAGGTCGCTCGGATCCAGCGCCGCGCCATTCCAGACCACGCGGTCCACGTGCTGAATGCTGGGGTGCAGCGTGTAGGTGCCCACGCCTTCAGAAAGGGTGACGGAGCAAACGGCCGTGGTGGCCGAATCCTCGATCAACCGGGCGCGGATGCAGGCCTCGTTGACTGCCTCGTTGAGGTAGTTGACGATCTCAGCGTCAGACCACAGATACGGCGCGGCCGCATCCATCCGCTCTAGGCGGAATCGGCTGATGAAGTCAGAAACCTGCATGGCCGCGCGCGCCGCTTACTCGGGCTTGGCCGAGGTGACTTGCTCGAAGATCGCGTCAGCTTCTTCGCGGGCAACTTGGAAGCCCACGCGCTGACGCAGCTTCACCAGGCTGGGCTTGCCGTCGCTGGTGAAGTTCGATTCATCGCTGCCGTCCAGCATGGCCTCGATGGCGGCCTTGATCAGGTCGCTGCGGCTCTCGGTCTTGCCGGGGTTGGGCTCGGCGGTTTCCACGTCAGCAGGAACTGCACCGCGGGCCAGGGCTTCTTTGACGAAGATCGGGGGCACATCGACGCCTTCGTCGCTGTCGCCGGGGATGAGGTGGGTGTGACCAGAGGTCAGGGCGATGTGGATGTCTTGCCCAGTGGAGCTTTTGAATTTCACGATGGATCTCCTGCGGTTCAAAAAGCCCGGCGGGGATCAATCCGCCGGGTGTGAAAGGCCACCATGGCCACTGAAAACCAGAACTTACAGACCAGTGCCCCAGGCGTGCTGTGCACGGCCCTTGACCACGAAGTCCACGCGGATGCGAACCGAACCAGCGGTCGGAACACCGCCGGTCTGGGCCAGGTTGGCGCGCACAAAGCGTTCGGTGGGGGTGGTGGTGAAGCCGGTGACGGTCAGCGCAGTGCGGGCGGCGGTCTTCAGGTCAACCGCGTTGGCATAGCGGTTGGCCGTGGTCACATCGCCCAGCGTGATCGTGTTGGTGGTCGAGTTGAAAGCGGTGTCGACCGTGATGTCGCCGCCCACCACGATTGCGCCCGGGGGCAGTTCAATCGCGTCTTCGGCAGTGCCGTAGGCAGTCGGGTCGCCGAAGTTGATGGTCAGCAGTGCGGATTCGACTTGCTGACGCCCAGAGTCTTTCTTGATGGCCATGATCGGCTCCTTGAAACGTGTTAACTGGTGGCAAGGCTTGCGGCCTTGCGGCTGAAGCGATGGGACTTGGGTTTGGCCAACTCCACACCGTTCGTATAACCATCAATCACATTCACGCCAGCATAATCGCCGCGCAATTCAATGGACTTTTGGTTGTAGGCTTTCACGGCCTCGATTTCGTCACGGAATACGCCAACATAATGAGACTTGCCTTCGTGCATTACAGTCACTTTCCAGCGGCTGAATTTTGATTCCCAGGCAAGCCCCACATATTTGGAGGCACCATTCCCCTTGCGCCGATTCGATTGATTTTGCTGAGGCGTCACCACCCGCAAATTCGCCCGAGTGTTGTTCAAGCGGTTGCCGTCGATGTGGTCAACAAACATTCCAGGGCCTGGCTTCATGATCCAACGATGCATGTGACCAAGATCGGTGTTTGCTGCATAACCATTGTCGAAGTGCCACTTGAATATCTTGAGAAACCAGTAATCGTCTTGATCGACGGAAACTGATTTCCCTTGCGTCAGTGGAATGGTGCAGATTCGCATGACGATTACCAGACTTATTGCAAGTAATGGTCGATGGCGAGCACGCCAAAATCCTCGGTAGATTTGTCGTAAATACTATAAAATCGGGGCTTAACTACTCCGAACATCTTATCTACGTTAATCCCGGACTGGCTGTTGTACTGGAACATCTTCTCGTTCCATTCCGGCACGCCGATGTCGGCCATGCCCAGGGCCTGGGCGCCGCACAGCAAGGTGCGGGTACCGTCCACGGTGCCGCCGGAGCCCCACTTCGAGCCCGAGGCCGCGCCCTTGGTGTTGTAGACCAGGCGGTGTTCGTGGATCACCACGCCATCGATGGTCACGGTGCCACCGGTGAACCACGGCGAGTTCTGGCCATCCTTGAGGGCCAGGTTCGTCACGGCGCGCTGGTAGTCGCTGTCCTTCTTGAGGGCGGCCAGGGTGCCGGGCTGGACCAGCATCACGTAGTACTCTTTGCCGCCCGACATCAGGGGCTTGATGTAGTGGCTCTTGGCGTAGGCCACGGCGTCCACGATCATCTTGTACGAGGGCACAAAGGCGTTCGTGACCGAACCGGTGACCGAGGGCACCAGGGCCGAGCCGTTCCACATCAGGGCGCGGTTGGACGAGGGAGCCGACACGTCAGCAGCAAAAGCCAGGTTCGGGAACGGGGAGCCAACGCGGGCGGCGCCGTTGTTCATGTAGGCGAACGAGATGCCCGACAGAGCCAGCAGGGCCAGCTGGTCCACGCGGTTGGCCAGCCAGTAGGCCAGGCGGTCGCGGCCGGTTTCGCGGAAGTTGATCACCGACTTCTGGTCGGACAGCTTGCCCTTGTTGCGGACGCTGTTGGTGATCAGGTCGATATTGATGATCTGGCTGTAAGACTGCAGCGCTTCTTCGTTGCCTTCGCGCTCGTTGTCGCCGATCACGCCATCAGAAACCAGGTCGGCCACCAGGAACATCAGAACCTGCTCGCCGCGCTCGGTCTTGGTCAGCTCGGTGATGCGCTGGATCATCGCGTTGTCACCGGTGCCGATGAACTTCTTGATGAACATCTGGTCGCGAGCTGCTTGCCAGACGTCACGACTCCAAACGATTTTTTGCTGGGAGGTGAGCCCAGCGAAATTGGTCAACATGGTGTTGGCCCTCCGAAAGTGGTGTTGCGAAACGGGGTTCAGGCGTTACGCAGCCACTGCGGAATTCACGGCTTGGGAGACGGCCGAGGGCGTCGGGTGGTTTCACGTCAACCCAGGACGAAAGCACCGGAGATGTCGGCCGGCGAGGTGGTGAGGCCCGCCGGCCCTGGGTGTCCTACCGATCAAATGTCGCCACGGAGGCGGCGCTTTTCGGTAAGCGAGAGGTTTTCGAAATCAGCGTCGGTCATCGTTTCCACGTTGACGCGGCCGGCTGTTGTTCGATCGCCTACACCGGCAGTCAGCTGAGGCGGTTGGCGGATGGAATCTGCCGCACCGCGCGCAACTGCTGCTGCGGAACGAGTGTCACGCGCAGCGGGTGCCGCAGTCGAGTCCCCAGAGGGGGTATCGCTGGCCGGGGCGAACTTCGGAGCGATGGTTTTGACGGCTTCGGCCAGAGCCTCGTGGGCCGGCATGCCCCGGGCGATCTTGGCGTCACGGGCAGCCAGGATGATGTCCAGGGCGTCGGCGCCTTCGGGCGTGTTCAGGTACGGGAAGTCCTTCACGGCCTGGTCAGATGCGCGGTCCAGTGCCTCGGCCATCTGGCGGGCGGTCAGTTCCTGGGTCACGCGGGATGTGGCCTTGGCCTCAGCTTCGGCCGAGAGGTGAGCGTTGATGCGCTCGCGGATCTCCATGGCCTTGTCCACGTCAGCTTCCAGCAGGGCTTCAGCGTAGGCGCGCTCCTGGGCCTTGACATCGAAGGCCGGCGCGGCGGGTGTGGCGGGTGCGGCCGGGGCCGGGCTGGCAGCCGTAGCGGATGCGGGCGCGCGGCGCAGGGCCTCCATTTCAGCGCGGATTCGCTCGGTCTCAGCCCGGGCTTCTTCTGCTTCGCGCTGGGCCTGCTTGCGCTGCTCGTTCACCTCGTCAAAGCGGGCCTTGGGGATGCGTGCGCCGGTCGCGCTGCGGGTTTCCGCATTGCCATCCTCGGGCGCAGGGTCGGTATCGTCGGGATCGGTTGCGCCATCAGCGGCGGCGCCCTTGGCGATCTTCTCCAGGTTCTCGGCGCTCAGTTCCGGGTCGACCACATCGCCGCGGTCTTCCTTGCCGGTGAGGGTGTCGTCGTCCACCACGGTGGCAGTGGTGTCGATCACGATTTCTTCAGAGTTCTGGGCGGGCATCTTGATTTCCTTCAGTGGTGGTGGCTGGTTGGTGGCTTACTTGCCGGCGGCTTCGGCCGCTTCTTCGGCTTTGTCCTCAGAGGCGTCATCAACGACGTCCTGAAGCTCTGCAAGGCGTTCCTTGGTGCGCTTGAGCGCAGCCGCAAAGCGCTTTTTGTCCGACTTGATCTGTTCGGCCCGGGCCAGGGTTCGAACGTCCTCGTCAATCTCGTAGTCGGTCCGGTCGTAGGCGAGTGAATTTGCGGCGGAGGCCATGTCAGTTCTCCTTTGTGGGTTGGTGAATCAGGCGACGGGAGATTCCGCCGGGAGTTGGTCAGGATGAGAACCCTTTGTTTCGCCTGAAATCCTGGTTGAGCACTCGGGCTGATCAACTTCATCCAGAAGCACGCGCAGCGCGTCGCGAATGCCTTGGGCAATGAGGCTGGCCTTGTCGGGATATGTGGCGATGCAGGAGGCCGCCCCTTGGACAAGAATTTGTTCGAGGGTGATTCGGCGCTGCTTTTGGGCCTGGCGGTCGTAATCCATGTGCTTACTCCTTGGTGTTGAGGGTTGCTTGATCGATGACGGGCAGGGTCAGCGGAGCGGCCTGGGCCAGCTTGGAGCGCAGCTCGTAGCCCATGAGGGGCCAGATCTTCTCGACTGCATTGGCCCGGGCCACCTTCACGCCAATTTCGACATCAAAGTTCTCAGCAGAGACGCATGCCGAGTGGCCAACGACGGTGTAGCCGTTGTTCAGGACAAGGACGCACATGGTCAGCAACCGCATGTGCTCATCTGCACGGTTGTCGTTGTGGCGGATGTGTCCGGCCTTGGGGGAATCGGCAAAGTCATATCCGTTGAGGTAGAACTCGGCACTGATCTGCGCCTCGATATCAGCCGGCGTGATGCGTGGCGCAACGTTGGCGCCCTTGGCCCGGATCTCAGCCTCGATGTTTTGGTCGGTGGTGTTCATGCTCTTGCCTGCTCTCTGCAAATAGCCCGGATCACGCCATGGAACACAGCCGCGGCAGCCCGTTCCTTGTCGTCGGCCAGTTCGAGCGCGTTGTGCACAGCCGTGAACTTGGCATCGGGGTTATTGAGGAAGAAGAACGCGCGCGCATAGGCTGCGTCTTGCTGCTGGGGCGTCAGGAGTTCCCATGCTTGGTGGGTGCTGAAGTCGCCGATGGCGTTGCGGTAGGCCTGGGTGGTTTCGTGGGCCACGCGGGCCAGGGCCAGGGCGCCGGGGTCTTTGGATTCGGTGGTGCTCACATTGGTCTTTCAGTGGTGGTGGTCAGTGAACGCTGTCGGCTTCCAGGGTCTCGATGCCCCGGTCAAGGCCTACAGCGGGATGCACGGGCGTGAGTGGGTCCGTGTTTGAGGGGATGCCGGCATGCGGCAGGCCTGCTGGGGCCTGGGGCACGATGGGGCCGGCGTCCTTGTCTTGGTAGCCGGCAGAGCGCAGGAGCGCGTCGGCCAGCGGGGCGGTTTGGGGCGTCTCGGCGATGACCTGGGCGGACTGCATCGCGCTGAATTGCGCGGTCACCGACGAACCCACGGTATCGGCCCTGGTCTTTTCTGCCTGGGCATTCAGCAGGTTGGCCTTCGCCTCCAGCGTCGGGTCGGCTGGCTCGCCCTGGGCCTGCATGGCCTTGATGATGTCCTGCTTGTTCGCCAGGTTGGAATACCGGATGACGGTCTCGTCCGGGATGCGGATGCCCTTCTCGCGCATCTCCAGGGCCTGGGTGAACTGGCTGTTCTCGAAGGTCACCTGCATCGGCTGCTCGGTGATCACCACGTCATAGGTGCCGATGGTGATGTCGTTCAGGTAGGAGTTGCTGGCCGCGTCGAACTTGTTGATCTCCAGCGGGGCCTCCACATCGGCACCGGTCACCGGGTCTTGCTCGGTGATGCGGAAGATGCGGTAGCTGTCGTAGTAGCGCTGGATCAGCTTCAGGATGCGCTTGGCCAGGAGCTGGCGGGTGTAGGCCAGGTTGTCCAGGGGCACGGCCATCTGCTGTTGGCTGGCGAACTGCTTGGTCTGGATGGCCACACCGCTGACTTCCTGCCCCTGGGTGCCGCGCATGGCGTCGGGCACGGTCACATCCTTCAGGAAGTTCACCGCGTGGGTGATCATCTTGTCAACACCGGTGGGCACCTGGTTGGCCGTGATCTTTTCGGGCTTGGCTTTGCCGTGTTTGTAGACCAGCACCAAGCCGGTCTTGGCGCCCTCTTCCTCCAGATCCTCGGCATCCATGTTGGCCAGGCTCTCGTCTTCAACGATCCAGCCCGAATTCGCGCTGGTGTTGATCACATGGATGTACTGGCTGATGGCCTTGTTCAGGGCGGTCTGCGGGCCGATGGCGTCATCCACCATCGAGCGGGTTTCACCGCGGCGGAAGTAGCAGAAGTACGGCACCACCGTGAAGTGGTCGTACGGGCTGTAGTCCTCGAACAGCGTGGTCGAGTAGGTGGACACGATCCACTTGACCCGGCGGCGCATGCGCTTGGCCTTCACGGCGCCATCCATCAGGGCCTTGCCGATTTCCGCATCGGACAGGGTTTCCATGACTACCACGTCGCCGGTCTCGGGGAAAACCAGGCAGTCGGTGCGCTCGAAGACGAACTTCTGGCGGTCCATCACCCGGAATCGCTTGAGGTCGTTGTCCTGCTGGCCGATCGCGTCGTACTGACCAGGGAATCGGATCTGGCCGAACTTGTTGCGCTCGCTTTCGCCGTCTTGGTAGCCGAAATCGCTTGACTCGTCGCCACTGGCCTCGGCCTTCAGGCGGGCTTCTTCGCCCCAGAATTCCTCGATCTCTTCCAGGCTCAGCCAGCGGGTGACGGTCACATCTTTCCAGCCGTCCGGGTCGTAGGTCTTCGCATCCGGGTCGGGCACCACGTCCATCGGGTCCAGCGTGGTGATCTGCAGGTCGCCCTTGATGTTGCTGTCGAAGTTCATGCGAACGTCGAAATAGCCCCGGCGCATGATCAGGCCATCGCTGAATACCGTGGTCTCATGCCAGTGCAGCATGTTCTGGTCGGCGACCTGCATGGCCACTTTGCTCAGGGTGTTGGCCGTGGTCTGGTCAGCGTCCCCGCCGCGCGGCTTGAATGCGATGTCCATCCGGTTGTGGATCTGGTAGCCGATCGCACTGTTGACGCTGGCCTTGGTCTCGTTGAATTCGTAGGCGGGCCGGCGCTGGTCTTCGAGGATCTGCTTGTCCTCTTCGGTCCATTGTCGGCCGCCGCCCAGGTACATGCCTTCGAGGATGCGGGCCTGGGCCGTGTATTCGAGGTGGCCGCGGTACTTGGCGTACTGGTAGCGGTGCCAGTTTTCCTGGGCGCCCCGGTTGTCGTCGGCGGCTACTTTGGCCTTGGCCAGGATGGGTGAGGTGTTCGAGCTCATGGGTTATGCGGCCTGGGCCGATCCTCTGTTTGTGCCGCGGGAGCGCAGGCGGTCGCGCCAACTGGTCTTCTTCTTGTCCTGGGCTGGCTTGGGCACTGCGTCGATGAAGGTCATGGCCACGGCATCGCCCTTGTCAGGGCTGCGGCCCAGCAGTTCGCGGATATCGTCCTTGCTGCGGGCCTGGATGGCGGACTTGTCGCCCATGGTCACGACCTTGTAGCGAACGGCAGTGAGGTCACCCAGCAGCTCGCGGTCGTTGGGCAGGTAGATGGGATTGGGGTTGGTCGGGTCCAGGGCCTCACGCAGGCGCCAATACGCCTCGGCGCGCAGGTTGCGGAAGTGCAGCTGCCCGGCCTTGTCCAGGGAGTCGGACGATTCCGAGTTGATGACCGGGAACACGTTCAGGCCCAGGCCCTTGATGAAATCCAGGGCGCTGGAGCCGATTCCGATCGCATCCACGCAGATGACGGCGCCATCGCGCACCAGGCCGGCGGCAAAGGCGGCAGCCTTGGGGCCATCGGACGTGACAGCGCCGGGCATGGATTCGATCTTGTCGAACCAGTTGCCGTGGCGCCGGGCCGCGCTGCTCTTGTCCAGGCCGCCCCGGGCTGGGTCGAGGCCCATGCAGGTCATGGGGCCCTTCTCCACGCGCTCGGTCCAGCGCGCCATGGCAGCCTTGACCCACTCGGTCGGGATCATCTGCCAAGCAGGATCAGCCGCGCCGGCGTTGAAGTCGCCCTTGAGCATCTGCGAGCGCAGGGGCTCAGGCAGGGCCTGCAGCTTCGCGCGGTATCCGGTGCTGCTCAGAAACAGGTTGTCGGAGACGCTGGACGGGATGAACGTGCGGCTGAGCGGCTTCACCAGCTCATTGCCCACCATGACCGGCTCAGAATCGGCCACCTCCAGGTCTTCGCCCTTCTCGTCCGTGACGTACCAGCGCAGCTCGCCGGGCTTGGCCGGCTTCGGGTGCTGCGGGTCGAGCCAGGCGGCCCAGTAGCGCTTCACCCATTCGCCCTCGGCGCTTGTGGGAGGATTGCCGGCGCAGACCACCCGCTGCCGGAGGTGCGGCTTGTCAGAGCGCAGCCAGCCGATCAGCGTGCGGAACTGGGTTTCGGTGAAGTGGCAGATTTCATCAAAGCCCTTGAGATCGTGGGCCCGGCCTTGGTACTTCATCCAGTCGTTGGGCTCTTTGACGCTGCCCAACTCCATCACGCGGTCGCCCGGCAGGCGCCAAAGGCCATCCTGCGAGTTGTAGCCCTTGCGCGAGCCAAGGATGCGCATCATCCGCTCTTCGATGCCTGTGAGTTGCACCGCCTCGCGCCGGAAAATGATGCTGTGCTCTTGGCTGGTCAGGCACAGGCCCAGCAGCAGGTCTGTTTTTCCGCCGCCGGCCGCGCCACCGTAGAAAACGATGTCGGCCTTTGTTTCGTAGGCAGCGGTCTGCGGCCCGGGCTGGGGCAGCCACAGGGGTGCGTCCTCGGTCAGGATCAGCTCATCGAGTGCGGCCTTTTCCTCGGCCGTCATCTCTTTGATCCGCGAGAGCAGCACATCCGTGCTCGGGGCTGCAACGGTCATTTCGCGTCAGCACCCGGCTGTTTGTTCAGCAGCGCATGCAGGCGCACAGCCCGCTCGGCATCGGTCAGAACCTGGCTTGAGCGGTAGAACTTGCCGCCTGGCTGGCTCTCGCCTTCCTTCTCCACGCTGAGCCCGTAGGCCTCGCGTTCCAGGCCGATCAGGTTCTTGAGTGCTTCGGTGAGCTTCTTCCCAGAATCCACCCGGCCGGGGAGGCTGATGATCTTGTTGTACAGATCATTGAGCTTGTCGACGCCATTCTTGTCAGGGCGGCGCATGATTTCACCCAGCTCGAGCAGGTCAGGCAACACGCCCATCTCTGCGCCCAATTCGTCAAACATCGCCATGACCAGCCCTCTGGCCTTGTTGATGTCCTGGCGGTGCGTGATCCTGACGTTCGCAACATCCTCGGCGCCGCGGGCAATGATCACCGAATCCTTGACGGTGGTTTCTGCAGTAACCTTGCCAGTAACCATGGCCTGCATAACCATGGATTCGGCTTTCGCCTGAACCTTGGCAGTCAGATCGCGGGGCACGCCCAACTTGCGGAAGTGCTTGATGATTGCTGCATGAGAAACGCTGACGCCGGTCTCTTCGGTGTACTCGGCGGCCATCTGGGCCGGGCTTTTGATGCCGGCGCGCCAGTCTGGCTCAATGCGCTCGTAGTCGATCTTTTTGGGCGCGGCCATGTCAGCGCACCTCGCCCAGGATCATCTGAATAATGGCCTTGCGTGTGGCAGCAAGACTTGCCGTCGATTGCCATGGCAATGCAATCACGCTGGCCTGCTCGCAGGTGATCTCAATGACTCCATCCACCTCGCAGCTGCCTGCCGATGTCCACAACAAGCATTTCCGCACCCTTTTGATGGCGCCTTGGCTCATTGCCAACTGGGCCGCATATAGCCCAGCCTGTCCTATGCCGGAAACAACATGCTTGTAGCCTTTTGCGCCATCCTTGACTTCAATGACAGTAGCGCTGCCGTCAATGTGGAAAATCACGATGTCCGCGCGCCCGAACTTGAAAGGCATCTCGTACACCACCGTATCGGCGGCACCCATGCGCAACCGTTCATCAAAGATGCCGCACGAGATGCTTTCCCGGAAAGCTTGAACGATGTCTGATTCGACGAAGTGGTCGTGCTGCCCAGACGCGAGCAATTCCGCGCTCTTTTTCTCCAGCTCATCAATATTGAGAGTTTTGAGAATGGATTGGGTTTGATCTGGTGCACTCATAGACCAGGATCATTCCGATTCAGCCCGTTTCGAGCGAACCCCAGAGGGGGGATGAAAAAAGCCCACGCATCGGTGGGCTTCGGTCAGGTCACTTGGTGTGTGGCCAGGGCGGGATCTTTTTCACAATGGCAGCACAGGCAAGGGCCGTGCGCAGGTCTATGGGGCTTTCGCCTGATATGAGCTTGGCGTATCCACTTCGGCTGATCCCCAGTGCGGCTGCGGCCGTTTCGTATGTGTAGCCCATGTGGGCCTGCCATGCTCGGAGGTCGTCAGAGGTCATTTTTTTGCTTTCTGCTTGGCCCGCCATGCCCGCTGATATTCCCTCGCTCGATCAGCATCGCGGCCATCAGCCCGCTTTTCGCCTGGCTGGAATTGTTGTCGGGGAATCATCCGTGCGCGCTCGGCCTGCTTTGCCAGGTCCACCCGTTCAACACGGGGCCGGCTTTTGGCCGCCTCAGTGGCAGCAGGCAAATGATCGTAAGAAATCGCCCCGTTGGCTTGCATTCTCCGAATTTTTTCCTGATGTGCTGCGCTGTACTCTGGGCTACACAGCGGCTGCCCAGCGGGGATCTTGAATTCGAGCCGATATTCATCGGCAGAGATTCCGTGAGTTCGATTCAGGTGCGTGGGCAGGAAATGGAATTTTTTGCCGCACACCCTGCAATCAATCTTCGGCATTGGTTCAATGGCGCGTCAGGGTTTCGACGGTGTTATCTGCGCCATCTTGGAAATTGTTGTTGACCAGATCGCTGGCGTCCTTCTCGTCCCAGCCCTGGGCCATGAGGGCGCTGACAGCTTCGTTCATCAGGGCAAGTTCTGCTGCGTTGAAGCCGTTGGTGTTTTGTGCTGTGAACATTTGATCTCTCCCATTTTCCGGACCGCACCGCGCTGTCCATGGGTGTAATGTAGTGTAGTAACTGAACTATTGCAAGAACTTTTTGTAGTCCCATGAAAAAAGCCCGCTGCAGTGGCAGGCTTGTGGCTACAGCGTCAGCGCAATCTGATCAGGATCCGGCTCTTGCTTGAGCGCGGCGATTTCCCGGCGCATCTTCTTCATCTCCATGGCCATCTCTGTGACCATCGCCTGAGTCTCGGTGCGGTCTTGGATGTTGGCGAAGCGGACGAATTGCCCGGCCGTCAAAGCCCCCAGCGCGCGGGCCTCCTCGGGCCAGAGGTCCAGGCAGATGTCCCCGATTTCGAGCTTGACCATGCCGCCGGTCAGGATCGTGGCGCTGATGGGGCGGGCCGGCGGGGCTGCCAGGGCGGGCACGAACACACCGCGGGCCACCCGGTGGATCTTGCCGTCATCCAGCAGGCGCGCTACGTGGTCGTTCACGATTGTGAGCTTGAAGCCCGTGGCGGCGGCAATGGTGTCATGGGTGATGACCTGGCCTTCGGCGTGCAGGTTCTCGATCGCGCTGATGATGATCTGGCCCGTGCTCGGGGCTTTTTTGGTGGTGTTGTCCATCAGTTCAGTCCTTTTTTGGTTGGGCATGTTGGGTCATTGGTGGGCCAGGTTGTGGAGGTACAGGGCGGCGTGCTGGATGGCGGCCGGCGAAGCATCCTTGATGGCGGCTCGAGCATGCGTGCAAGCAGCGCTGAATGCGCGGGCGTGCTCGGCGGTGATGACCGATCCGGCTGCGCCACACTGCTCGGCGGCGCTGATCGCGCCACGGATGATCCGGACCTGCGGTGTTTCCACGGTGCCGGCATCGTGGGCGTGAGCCATGCCGGCCAGCGTCAGCAGAGTCAGGAGGCCGGTCAGTGCGCCCATGTCTTCCTCTTGGACGCTGCCCCAGGCGCGGATTTCGTCAATCAGGAGCTTGTCTAGCCACGCTTGGCGGGCCTTCTCGATCTGGCGGTCGACCTCATTGCCACCGGAGAGGCGCACGCCGCGATTGACCAGTGCAAAGATGTTCATGCGGCCACCTGCTGATGTGGATTGTTGGCTGGCTGTTGGCCAGGGAATAGCCCGGCGTGGAACTCTTTGTACGATTTGTCACGGCGGATCCCGCTGATCAAGGCCTCGGAAACGCCAAACCTGACTGCCAGGGTTCGGTTTGTCTCGGCGCTGGCCCTGACTTCGCGGGCTTGCTCCATCGTCAGTTTGGCTTTCCCGTTCGCGCGCTGTGCATCTGCCAGCTTTTTGCGGTGAACGATTGAGTATTTGCGCCCAATGGCCTTGTCTTTGCGAGAGCCCTTTTTGAGATGCTTGAGGTTGATGCAGGCCTCGTTTTCGCAGGAGCAGCGGATTGTGGTCTGATAGTCCACTTCCCGCCCGTTCATTGCCCAAAGGAGGCGCCGGATTGATTGGGGTTTCTGGTCCACGCGGATCATTGGACCTCGCCTCGGATCGACGTAGCCAAGCCAGTTGATGCAGCCTTCCGAGTCCTGGCGGCTGTTTTCTTCAATCCGGCGGATCAACACTTCGTTTTCGTCGACACCTGAAGCCAAGGCCCAGTGCGGGTACTGGCCAATCCATACCTTTTTTATGAGGCCATCGGCCCGCAAGCTGTTGAAAACCTGGCCGAATCGTGCTCGGCAGTCGCGGTTTCTGCTTTCGGCAAGGTCTGCATACATCACCGGGCCGGCGGCGAGGCGTTCCAGGATTGATTCGCGGATGTACTCTCTCATTTCTCACTCCACTGGGGCAGGTTCTTGGGCCATAGGCCCAGGTCGTTGATCTTTTGGCGGGTGCGGGCGGCGTATTCGGCCTCCAGGCGGCGTCGCTCTTCGCGGCCCAGGCGGCCAGAGGTGCCCAGCAGGTGGTGGCATCCGGGTTTTCCGTCCTGGGGCCCGCAGCCCGGCCAGCCCAGGCGGCAGTCGGTCTTCAGGCCCATGCCCTTGCCCATGTCCGTGTGGCAGAACTGGGTGTATCCCTCGATTCCGCAGTGGGCGCAGGGCAGCAAGCGAACCAGGCGCATGTAGCCCTGGTGCTGGATGGCTTCCTCTTTGTCGACCCGGGCGGTCGGCGGCTCGTCGTTGATTGCGGCCATCTTCACCAGGCGGCCCGGGACTGGGGCCGGTGCCGGCGGCGGGGTGTAGATCTTGCGCGGCCAGGCGGTGCGCTTCATGGGGGTGCGCTTCATGCCATCAGCCCTGTGAAAAGACCCATCTGGGGATTGGTTGGCTTGGCACGCTCTTGACTGGCCCGGACCTGAGCTTTCCATTCGGTACGGATGGCCTGGGCTTGCAGGCCGGAGATTTCGCGCCGGAGGTTGCCGCGCGAATGGCCTGGGCAATAGTCGTAGGAGTCAAAGAAGACTCCGTAACTCGTCGTCGCGTGAAACTTTCCACCCGGCACCGCGCAAGCGCTGCACAGCTGCGCGTCACAAGTATGTCGGGTCCGGTACTTGATCGGCACCAGGTAAGACGGCACGGTCAGAAGGTTGGGCGCTTCCTTGGCCAGCTCGCCGCGCTTGCGTTCCCAGCCAATCCAGCTGTCGCACAAAAGGCTGGCAGCAGCGCCACAAAAAAGGCATTTCTTGGCGGTCATGCTGCAGCCCGATCCACGCCACGGTTGTTCGCGCTCTGGGTTCTCCAGATTTCGACCTTGGCCTGGGCGGCCACCATCTTCCAGCGCAGGGTTTCCTCGGACTCAACGGCCACGCGCAAGCCGTCCAGCAGCTGCAGGTAGTCCGGGTGCGAGTAGGCGTACTGCTCCTTGGCGGCGGCCGTTTTCTCCTGGCAGTCGTTCATCAGGATGGCCTTCTTGGACTTCCTGAATTGCTCCAGGTAGACGCGCTCGGCCTTGGCCTTGGCATGGCGCGAGGCCGTGCGCAGCATGTATTCGACTGCTGATGTCGGGTCGATCTGATCGTCAGACATGGCCCACCTCCACCACCAGGGCGCCCGGTCGCTTGCCAGCCACCCGGCGGATCACGATGGGCTCGAATCGGCTGTCATCCACGCCCAGGGCCCCGGCCATGCCATCCAGCAGGGGTTTGGATGCGGCCAGCAGGTTGTCGGCATCCCGCGCGCGGCGGTCGGGCGTGTGAAACGTCAGGGTCAGCGGGATCTGCGGCGCGAACTCGGGCAGGCCTTGCTCAGCCATGGCGGCCATGGTCAGGTAATGCGCATCGGTCTTGGCCCGGGTCTTGATGTCGTGCACCGCGGTCCAGTGCTTGCCGTTCTTGCGGTTCGGGCTCAGGGCCGGGTCAGGCCACGGCAGGGAGATGGTCAGCGCGCTCATGCCCGGGGCCTCCCGCCACGCAGCAGCGTTGCCGACTTCGGCAAGTGGGACGCAGTGTGACCCAGGTGCCAGCCGCCGCAGTGGGCGCATGAATACGCCTCCAGGCGGGTGTCGTCACCACGGCGGCGGCGCTTGGCCACCTTGGCGGCCATGCCTCGGTTGTCAAACCGGTGCTTGCCGTCGCACTGGATCTCTTTCGGGAACACAGTTCGCTTCATTTCAGCCCCCATTGCTCTTTGGTTCTTTGAACAACCCGGCGGCCCACCGAACGCGGGCAGATTCCTGGGCGGGTGGTAACGGGGCCTGCTTCTTGCAAACCGCGTCGGTCGGGAGAAAGCGCCAGGCCGGGCCCAGCGTGCAGCGCGCAAAGCCCTGTCGAGCCATTGGCGGGGACTCCTTTGGAGCCCAGTTTTTGCAGGTCAGGCATGTCACATGACCCCCAGCAAAGAATCGTTGGCGGCGCAATTCCGGGCCAGGGCAGCCTGCAAATCGGCCCGAATTTGAATCCAGGCATTCGCAGAGCGGCCGATCACATCGGCATCAATACCTTGGGCGGTCCGAAGCCAGATAGCGTGCTGCTGGGCCTGAAATTGGGCGTTGACCAAGCCGGTGCAGATCTGGCGCGCGGTCGGGGTTTGGTTCGGGCTCATGCTGGCTCCAACGCTTCGCGGGCAAATCGAATCTGGATGGGGTTCAGCTTCTCACCAGCGTTGTGGCGGTCCATCAGGCGCTTCGCCCAGGCTTTTGGATCGGCACCTCCGGTGCGGATGACAGCTTCGCGCACTGGGCCCAGCTTGGCGATTTCGGCCTTGATACGTTCGGGATCAGCCTTCGGCGCCTCAAGGCGAGGAGCCTCGGGCATCGGCGCACGGCGGCACAGGTTTCGAAACTCAATGACGGTGGGAGGCTTCTCGGTCAGGTTCTGCAACGCAAAGGCGATTGCTTCTGGGTGCTTTTCCATGCCATCAAGCACATCGAGCCAATCGGTTTTCACTTTGGCGATGTCCACATCACGCCAACGATCCAAGAATGCCGATCCGTAGGTCACGGTCAACTTGTCAAAAATTCGGTCAAGCCAAGCGAGCGGCATGGGCATCATGGGCCTCCACGTCAATGAAATCGGGTTGTTGGGGTTGGGTCATGGGGCGCGCTGCGACGCCCGGGGCTGCTTGCTGCATTCGCAGGCGCTGCTCGGTCCTCCAAGCCGGCTCGGCAGCAACTGGTCTTTGCTGACTTGCCACGGGTCGACCACATTCCTCAGGCCGAAGCCAGTCGGCCTGCAGGCCCTGGCTGCCACGCGTGCACCAGATCGCCAAAAATCGGTCGAGCGAGAGAAAAGCCTTGGTGGCCTCGGACCTGGCGCCGGACAAAACGGTTTCGCTCACCGGCGCTCGTTTGGCCTTGCGAAGCGCCATCCAGTCGGCCCAAACCTGCTCGGTCACATCGTCGGGTCGTGCAGGAGGTGGTGCGGAACGCTTGCGTGTAGCACTCCCTTCCTTTGTTTCCCTTATCTCTTCTTCTCTACTCTTCTCTTCTCTAGGTGTTTCCTGGTTGGTGCTGGTGCTGCCATGCTGGTTTTGGTGTTGCGTGGCGTTGCATGGCGTTGCATCGGTGTTGCTTGCATCGGATGGTGATGCTTCTGCGGAGCTGGCGGCTTCGGCCGATGCGATCTGCGCTTCGGTGTTGCATGCCTCCATGGCTGACTTGCGCGCACGGCTGTTGCGAGAGCGCTCAGTGCTGGTGTTGTCCTCGCGCTCGCGCTTTGGTTGGCGCTTTTCCCAGCGGGAGATCAGGCCGCACTCCAGCAGGCCGCGTTCTGTCATTGCTGCGTGGATCCGATCGGTTTGGCCTTCATCCAGGCCCAGAAGGCAGTCGATTGCTTCAAAGTCAACTTTGCCGAGGCGTCCGCGCTCCTCCGACTGGCTGGCCGCTTCAAGGAACACGGCCCACACGGCGATGACCTCGGCGGCATTGCTATTTGTCTTTTTGGCAATCAACTGAAACTTGGGATCCGTGACGGATCCGTGGTGCCAGCGAAACCAGTCCATTCCGGCCATCAGGACTTCCTTTCGGCATAGCGCCACTTGAACCCGTGGGCAGTGAGAGAGACACCGCGCACGCAGTTGCTGATACCGCCCAGGTAGGACCGGGGCGCCGTGGGCGAGATGGAGCGCGCGGCCGTCATCAGCGTTGGCCAGGTCTTGATCAGCGACCCATCGAGGGTCAACTGGTCGACAGATCGGCCAAGGCCATTCGGATTCAGCGGGATGGCGGCGGGGGCATCTGGCCCACGGGGGTGCACCAACTGGAAGGCGTTGAGGTGCGGCATCAGATGCCTCCGTAAACCAGCGCGCGGCGCTTGTCGACCGTGGCCTGGGGGTTCGGGTCAATTGAAAAATTCCCGGCGTTCTTCGGCTTGAGGTAGTCGGGCCGGCCCAGGTGCAGCCGGATGCAGGCTTCGCGCTTGCGGGTCTGGCTGTTGTTCATGACGCTGGGCTTGTCGGAGCGGACGAAGGCGTTCATACCGGCCCCCATGGAATGAGGCGCATGCGCTTGTTGCCCACCTTGAGGAACAGGCCGCCACGGCGGAAGAACATCGGGGATTGCCAATACAGCTTCATGCGGCCTCCGCGACAAGTTGTGCATGCCCCAACTCCAGCAGGCGGGAATTGAAGGCGGCCTGCCAGACGTGGTGGTCTGGATGGCAAACGGGGTAAGGGTTGCTCACGGCATGGCCGTGGTGGGCATCAAGGGCATCGCGCTGGGCCATGGCCTCAACCGAGAGGTTGTGCGGGTAGATGAGGCTCATGCGCGGTCACCTCCATCGGCTTCCGAGAACGCCGGATTGCCCCGCGTGACTCGCTGAAGCAAAGTTGACTCATGCATCCATTGATCAGCCTGCTTCGCCAAGACTTGGTGCACGAGTTCGTGCCGGGGCATGTTTCGGGCGATCGAGACTGCATCAAAGATCTGAAGCAGCTCAACGGGCACCTGCTGACGCAATTCGGCGTTGGATTGAGCCGTGGCGCGGTCGCCTCTGGCAAAGAATCCAGCAGGGGTTTGGCTTTGGTCGGAGTGACTCATTCAGGCCTCACTGGGAAAAAAGGAAAAGGAAACGCTCATGGATCTGGCAATCAAGCCCACGGCGCCATTGACGGAAGAATTGATGGCGAACATCAGGAGAGAGCTCGCTTCGAAGATCCACCTGCAGGCAGCCCAAGAGCTCGCACTTCAGCTGGCGACAACTCCAGGCGGATCGGTGTTTCTGGAACAGTGGGCCCAGGGCCGGCGCGATCGAGCAGAGAAAGCAACCGCACCAGGGGTGTCGGCAGCCCTGTCTCAGCTGATGGGCGACGAGACACGGGAAGTGACCGAGCTGATGCTTCGAGCAATGGGCTTGTGAGCTGGGTAAAGCTGACCAGCCGATGGGCGCCAGGCATGAGGATTGCGAGAGATGCCATCTCAGGCCCCGATCGTTTGTTGAGTTCTGGCCCGGCGCTTCTTCCCATCGGCCGCCTGGGTCTTGTTGGGTCCGTATCGGTCAAGCAGCACGGTTTGCCACCCACGGGGGATGCCGCGCCCACGCCAGTTACTGACGTTCGATTGACCGATACCCAAGGCTTTGGCGAGATTGCCAACGCCCCCTTCGGCTTGGATTGCGGTGTCGAGTATGTTCATGGAGCCGCAATTTATCACGTTCGTGATTGATTTGCAAACACCATCGTGTTGTCAAGATAGCAAATATGGAAACGATCGGTTCACGCATGAGGGAAGCACGCAAGGCCAAAGGTTGGTCTCAAGGCGTGCTTGCGTCTGCCGCCGGCGTGAGCCAGGGCACCATTGGGAATGTGGAGTCCGGAATACGAGATGAGCCCCGCGAGCTGCTCAGCATTGCAAGAGCTCTGGGGGTAAGCCCTGACTGGCTAAAAACGGGCGCGCCACCGCGAAGTGGCAATGAGGCGCCCAGCCAGCAGGAAGACTCGCCAAGCATGCTGCAAAGCCTGGGGGCCTTGGATATGCACCTGGCAAAAATGACGCCAGAAATTCAGGCGGCTGGCCGCGCCACCCTCGGGAAGTGGGCCGCCGGCACTATGAGCTCAGCCGATGCCGCCAAAACGCTTGAAGCACTGATTTCCGCCAGTCAGCACCTCGGGAATCAATCGGACTCATAAAAAAGCCCGCTCAGGGCGGGCTTGGCGATGGCTGAGTTGCGAGTTACGCGGCTTGAGCCGTTGCGATCAGGTCGATCACGGTCGATGCCCACTTTACCTGCTGGACTGGTGTTCCATCATGATGCCGCTTGCCGGTGTCGAGGGTTCGGGCAAACTCGCGTCCTGCCGGCGTAGGAAGCCAATGGCCTCCGACCTTGATCTGCAGCCCGAGCTGGGCAAGCTTGGCATTGACCTTCTGATTGCTGATGCCAACCTGCTTACCAATTTCGGTGGGGGTCAGGTAGACAGCCTCCTGGTTCGGTGCGACAAGATGGGTCTTGTCGATGGTCTCCAGCAGGTTGACGTGGGTCAGCTTGGCGATGGCCTGGTTCGCTGAGATGGCCGCAGTGTTCTGGTCACAGCCGATTGCCAGGGCGATCTTCATCAGGGGGTCAAAGGCACCTGCCGCCTCGATCACGCGAGCGATCGGATTGCTCTGCTGGGCCTGGCCGTAGCCACCCGTGCGGCGGATCGTCGGCAGGATCTCGTCAAAGACCATGCGTTCAAAGGCCTCGGCGGCAGGAAGGGTGCTGTTGACCACTAGGCGGAACATGTCTCCCTCGGTGAGAACGCGCACCTCTTGCAAACCGCCGGCAGTCTGAAGGGGGTAGCGTTTCACGACCCCCTTGCAATGCCGGGTAAAGGCGTCGTTGTGGTTGGCATATCCAAGCGCATCGCAGATGTCTTTGCCGACGAAGAGCGGTTCCCCGCGTTCATCTGCGATCACACGGATGGTCTTGTTGTCGAAACTGAAGGGGATGAGTTGTCCCATAAAAGTCCTGTTCAAACGAACAGCTTGGCGATGGCGCTGCTCGCGCTACAATCACTGGCTGTAACTACAGAAGCTCTGCTGGTCGTCCCGCGAAGAAGGTCCAGCAAAGCGGCGAAAGCCAACTCCAAGCCACCAAGCCCTTGCGGGTCTGGTGGCTTTTTGTTTGGCTTGGCCGATGTGGACACTGGTTATGTGTCAGGCGGTCGGTGGCGAATGTAGCAGAGTCAATGGGTGTTTGTCAGCCTATTTCCACAAAAAAATTCAATTAAAAGTTAAGCGCAACTTGTTGATTTAATTGATGTTTTTCAGTTGGGCCAAAACAAAAAGCCCGCGATTGTATATCGCAAAAATGAACCTTGCAAACCAGGACGCGAAAATGAAAAACCCGCGTTGAGCGGGCGGTGAATTCGGATCAGCTGTTTCAGCGCTTTTTTTCTGGATCAAACTGCGGCGCTATCGCATCGGCGGCACGCTGCAGCGCCTGGGGTGCAGGCACGCCTTGAGCCATCAGTCGATCTCTTTCGGCAACGATCAGGCTGACCACCTTGGTGTACTCAGGGCGATCTAGGAATGGGTATTGCTTGATGACACCATCAGCATACCGTTGAAGTGTTTCCTGCGCGGATTCTTTTGCAAAGGGCAACCCACCAGGCTTTCCTGGCGAATCGGAAGCCCTATCGGTTTCTAGAGTAAATTGGTGGGTTAAATCCAAAGGCGGATAGGCGCACATCTCACCCTTGTACCTAGCCGGCTCGTAGAGACACTTGCATGCCGATGAAATCAAAGCGGCCGAAGCAGAAAAAAGCGTTGACTTTGCGTTTTTAACGGTGCATTCATCGGATGTCGGCGTAAGTAGCGGCAGCCCCCTACCGAGACCCTTTGTGGCCTGATAGAAACCGCCAGGAAACCTCTCTAAGCAGACCCGAACGGCCGCCAAGTGCGCTGGCTGGCTCTGAACTCCAGACAGATTGCCAATGAGACAAGAACTATAGTCATCAGCCCTTGCTAGGCAGGAGACTGCCAACAAAGCGGCACCCCAAAAGATCTTCATTGAATCCCCCTTTCACTTGCGAGGGGGATTTATTCCTGGGGTTCGTGGCCTTCACTCTCTGCCAGCCGCCCCGCCCCCAATCGCCGCAGTCTTTCGTCCACGATCTTAACAATCTCGGCCTTGGCCAGGCCCAGGGGCCTAGTAAATCCTTCCTTGGCCGCATCCTCCAGGGTGAAGGTAAGCATGGCCCTCGTGACGATTTCGGAGCTCATTGAGCGACCGCTGACCTTGCAAGCCTCTTCAAGGCGCGCTTTTTCTGCCTCGGTCAGGCGCACTTTCATCTGGAGATCTCGCATCGGTTCATCTTAAACCAGCAAGGTTGAATCTAAACCTCGTGTTGCCTGGGTGCCATGCGCTGGTTTACAGTCATCAGAATGAACCGCTTTGGTTCATCGAGGTGACCATGAAAGAAGCCCCCAAACTCACCGCAAGATCAATCCGAATCCCCTCCGAATTGATTGATCATCTGCAGGTAGAAGCCGACAAAAACAAGCGAAGCCTCAATGCGGAAATTTGGTTTCGCCTTGAGCAAAGCATTGCCAATGAAGCCCAAAAACGGACCAGATTGGAAAGTGCTACCAAGCAACCGAAATGATCCCATTGTGACAATTTATCACGCAGTCGTGTTTGAAAAAATGAACCACTTTTTTTGACCGATTCGGGCGCTTGGTCTTGTGACATCTTGTAAAAATGGTTCCTCATACAACCATCAGGGATTCAAATGTTGATCATCGATCCGGCTTGTCACAGCCGGCCGAGCCGCACCACAGGCCTGCCAACCTCCGCCCCCAACAAGCTCAGCCAACCGATATTGGGGGGCTTGTGAACCCTGACACCGCCGATACGCTGACCAGGAAGCTCTCCGCGCTGGAGGCCATGCTGCAGCACACCACAACCGAATCGGGCGCCTCCTTTCATAGCTTGGCCGCCCCAGTCCGCGAGTCCTACCTTCTTCATGCCGCCGACCTGGCTCGCGAATGCCTCGACCTAGTTCGATCAGAAATTTTTTAACTTTTCTCTCACACCCAATCACAAACGTGTTGACTTGATTGAACACGTTCGTGATAATTCACCCAAGCCAAACGCAACAGCGAGCGGCAAGGGTGAAACGGGATCGACCGGCCACCGACACGTTCTTCCAGTCGTCACGGCTGGTTAAACACAGTGGCCTCGGGGTCAGCTCTCGGGAAACAAAAGGCTGTCGGTGCGAAGGCTAGTAGCGCTCTGCCCCTGGATGGGATCAGGCAACGCGAACGAGATAGGGCCGCGGATGGAGGCATCCGTGAACCAAGGCACTGCGAAGTCCATCCGCTGGGGCTCAATACGGCGGTGAGGCATTCCGGGAGGCCAAGACAAGAAACGACCGACTGCCCTGGCAACAGGGCGAGAAACAAAGTGGCTCCGCAAGGGGCCTTTTTGTTTTTCTAACCACCTGGAGCTACCAAAATGCCCAAAACCAAGATCGATCCCCGCAGTGCAATCAAGAAGGCCAAGGACTCTGCCTATGCCAAGCTGGGCCCGGCCAAGATCCTGAAGCCGCTCAAGTTCATCCGAGAAGCCGTCGGCGTCTACGTGCTGATCCCTGGCACCGGTCAGAAAGAATGGGTGGACGGCACGGCCTACCATGAGGCCAAGCACAACGCCAACAGTGGGCGCGGTGCTGCTGTGCAGACCGCAGCGCGTAAGTTGGCTTTGGTTGCCTGACCATGCGTATCGGCAACGGACCCCGTCTATCAGTGCCCCGCCCCGGCGGGTATTGGCGGCGTGATTGGTATGGGCGCCTGCAATACGTATGGGACGGCAAGGCATACGACGAGCACCGCGCCCTCGCCCGCGCGCGGCTGCGCCACATCGTGGGCACCGCGCCTGCAGGCGACCGCAAGCAGCCAGCACGCCAGGCCCGGCAGTTCAAAGGCTTCCTGGCCGGGGTATTCCCTGTCGGCTATCGCTTGGTCGATGGCCATGGCCGCACCTACGGCAAGCGCTACAGCAGTGCCTTTGACATTCCTGACTCGGCCCGCATGCGCGTCGTGCGCCGCCAGCCCGAGGACTACCACTCCCAGCTCAGCCGCATGCTCAAGCGTGCGCACAAGCTGGCCGTGCGCGATGGCGAGTGACCTTCAGCCCTCACCCGAGGGTGAGAACCTGAGCGCAGTGACAGAGCGTTGAGTTTCTCAGTTACGGGGCGGCAACGGCGGTCGCAGTGCGTTGGGCGGGGTCCATAAGCCTCGATACCTGTACCAAACATCCCAACGACAGGCGTTTCCCGTTTTCCACAGCCGCCCCACCCTATTCCAACCAACCCCCTAGGGGGCTTTTTTCATGGAGCAATGCATGAGCACCAAAGACCTGATTGCCGAGATGACGGAGAACGTCAACAAGTACGGCGGCGAGAACATGACCACGTACCTGATGGTGCAGGCGATTCAAAAGCTGTCGGCGACCGATGCCGAACTCGCCTCTCTCCGCTCCGAACGTGACGCCCTGCGCGCCCGACTTGACGGTGCCGTCAAGGCTGCAGAAGCAGTGTTCGGCCAGAAGGCAATCCGCTACAAGTTCAGCCTGGACGAGGACGGTAGGCCATACACCATATTGCCGCCTGAAATGGATGGCCGGTGGTATGCACTCCAACCCGCAGAAGATGACGCTCACATCGGGCTCTGCGATGAAATCGTGCGCCTCCGCTCCGAACTTGAGGCGGCAAAACAAGGTGCAGCCATGTGGGAAACAATTCAAAGTCATATTGAAGAAGTGAGGGGCGGTGACAGCTGGATGGAAATCGAGATAGACCGTGACGCAAGTCCAACGGATTGGCTGAAAAGCTATTTTTCTGAAAAGGTCATCAGGTTTTCGGCCAACCAATCCCCCACAACAAAGCCCTCTGAGTGAGGGCTTTTTCTTTTGGAGGCCGTATGGCTGGATTCTGCGAAGGCGACACCTGCGGCCGCGATGGCTGCACCGGCGTGATTAATGTTCACCCTTCTGAAAATTGCTCTTGCCACATTTCACCGCCCTGTCATTCCTGCACATCGCCACGCAACTTTTGCCCTGAATGCGGGTGGGAAGAGGCCGACGAGCCGGAACCGGAAGCAAAGCTACAAACCCAGGCCGAAAAGGACTACTGGGCGGAATGGCGCAAAGAGCAAGAGCGAATCGACAGCCTGCCTCTGGACAACACCAAGGTCAGTTGGCGAGCCAGATCACACAGCAGTTGCTCAATGATCAAAGAAGGAGTTTACCCCCAGTCTGGCAACGATAGCGCCGACAGAGAAATGGTCAGAAAGCAAGTTGATGGCACGTTTGGCGGTCGATTTGAAAGCTTTGGCAAGGGCAAATTCAAGTTCATTGCCTACACCGATTAACCACCAGCCCGCCCAGTGCGGGCTTTGTCTTTTCTGGAGGTTCCATGTCCAACGACCTGACGATCCGGTTTGAACAAACCATTGAATCCCGGCCTGAAATTCAGCCAGTCCCGGGCGACCCCTTCATCAAGCCCGCCACGCTGGAGTTCATCAATGAGCTGACATCCCGGGCAGTTCGCGCAGAAGCGGCAAACGACCGCTTGGTGCTCGAAAAAACTAGGCTCTTGGCTCAGCTTGCAGATTTTGATTGCAAGCGCCCTACCGGCTACGAATTTGCGGTGTCGGTGCTGGTCCCGTTCATCAGCAGGCCGGTCATGGTGCACTTTGAGCCGCCAGGACGCGGAAAGAGCGTGACCCCTGATGACATCACCCGGGTCGACCACTGCGGAGATGACATCTCTTACCCCATGCGAGGCCTTGGCCTTGAAACCATCGCAGAAATCGTGAACGCCGAGTTGGCAGCACAGCGCCGGGCAGATGAAGAAGCCCGCGCCGAATCCATTCTTGCAACCATGGGAGAGCCCATCGTATGAACCGCCTCGAAAACTTCGCCCTCACCTTGATGGCTGTCGTTCTGATGCTAGCTGCAGCCGCCTGGGCCGCCACCGAATCAGGGGCGCCCACCGAACTGGAGGCTGCCAAGCAAACCGCCCTGGCCGTGGCCGATGTTGACCGCAAGGGACAGCAGGTCGAAGGCGAATACCTCTTTTCGCGCCGTGTGCAACTGGCCGGTGATGCCGTCTGCATCCGCACGACGGGCCCAGGCACCCGCGCTGTCTGGAGCGGCCCGGATGAAACCCTTCACTGCGTCCACCGTGACCGCCGCAGTGCACGGGATCGCCTGATGCTGGCTCAAGGGGGTGAGCGATGAAAGTCGAGCACGAATACGCGCAGGTTCTTCGCTGGATTGCCGATGGCGAGCCGGTTCAAGCGTACGAATCAGTACTCGGCGAGTGGCTTGATCGAGTCCCAAGCACGCTCCTGCTGGACATCTTCAATCAGGAAACGGCGCCCGAAAACTTCCGCATTAAACCTCGTCCAATCCTGATCAATGGGGTTGAGGTGCCCGAGCCGCTGCGAGTAGTGCCAGAGGTTGGAACAGCCTATTGGATGGCAGATACGTCGTCAGAAATACTCACATCTGTCGCTGAATGGGATGGTGATCAGCGCGACTTGCGATGGCTCAGGCGTGGGCTTTGCCACCCTAGCCAAGAAGCCGCAGAAGTCCACGCCCGCGCCCTTCTGTCGTTCACCGAGGTGACCCCATGAGTGCATGCAAAGGCGACTGCCGCGCCGGCCGCGAGCCCTGCCCCACTCCTGGTGGCTGCCATCGGGATGACGCCGACGAATTCACCACCTTCCTTGATGACGTGATCAGCACGGCCCGCACGGCCGGTGTCCTGATCTTCGTCCTACTTGTCATCTTTCTCGCTGCCGGCCACTGCTGGGGCGTTCTTTCTTGAGGTCAACATGACAACCGAAACAGACACCATGCCAATCCAGTTTGTCGAGCAGGAAGAGCGCGAAGCCCTTTCCCTGATGACGCTGGACATGCCCCTCGGCGCCGTGCAGCGCCAAGCCCAGGCCCAGCCACTCGCCGAGGCATCGCCCATGGGCATGATGCTGTCAGCATTGGGCCGCGGCGCCACGGTCGACCAGATCGAACGCGTGCTGGCCGTGCAGGAACGCTGGGAGGCCAACGAGGCCAAGAAGGCCTACGTGGATGCGATGGCTGAGTTCAAGAAGAACCCGCCGCGCATTCAAAAGCGCCGCCAGGTTGACTTCGAAAACAAGTCCGGTGGCCGCACGCGATACCGCCATGCGGATCACTTTGATGTCACGTTGCCGATCATCGAGGCCTTGGCCAAGGTGGGCATCAGCCACAAATGGAACGTGTCGCAGGCCGGGGGGCAGGTCGAAATCGAATGCATCCTGACCCACAAAAAGGGCCACAGCGAATCGACCCGCATGGCCGGGCCGCCTGACCAGTCCGGCGGAAAGAACGCCATTCAAGCCATCGTGTCGACCAAGACCTACTTGGAACGCCACTCACTGCTGGCGGCCACAGGCCTGTCAACGGAAGACATTGAGGACGACGACGGGGCCAGCGCCGCACCCGGCGAATTCGTTTCCGAAGAGGTTCAGAGCTGGATCGACTACGCGCTGGCCCGCCGTCAGAACCCTGAGGAATTCAAGGCGGCCGTGAAAGAGGCCCGCAAGGCGATCAGCGATGCGCGCGACGCTGCCGGCATGCGTGCTTTCAATGCGAGGGTGTCATGAAAGAACTTCTGATTCGCTGCTCATCCCTGGGCAAGATCATGACCGAGCCGAAAAGCAAGTCGGACGGCATCTTGTCCATTGGGGCCAAAACCTACATTCGGGAACTGGCCGCGCAGGAAATCTTCGGAGTGGACTTCGAAGTCTCCAGCAAGCAGATGGAAAAGGGCATTCTGGTTGAAGAGCAGTCCATTCAGCTTCTCAATCGAGTGCGCGGCCTGAACCTTTCCAAGAACAAGGAGCGCCGCACAGACGGGTTCCTGACTGGCGAGTGCGATCTCTTTGAGGCGGAGCGCCGAAGAGGTCGGGACATCAAATCCGTCTGGTCTCTCGCAACGCTGCCCATCACCGAGCTGGATTGCCAGGACAAGGGCTACGAATGGCAGTGCAGAGGCTATATGAAGCTCTGGGATGCTGATGAATGGTCTGTTGACTACGTAATGGTTGACACCCCCGACGACCTGATCGGCTACGAGAACATGACTCAGCACCTCGTCTCACATATCCCCGAGCACCATCGCCTCACCTCCTGGGTGATCAAGCGAGACGCAGAGAAAGAAGCGCTGATCAATGAGCGCGTGAAGGCCGCCCGCGAATACATGCGCGAGGTCATCAGCGAGTTCGACCGGACCCACACGCTGGGCGACGTGATTCGCTTCGTTGATCCCGAAGCCTCCGCCACGCCTTCCGCCCCCACTCCAGCAACACCCAAGGCGCCGGCCATTGAGGCCACCGCCATCTCATTCTGAGGACCACCACCATGACCACCGCCACTGAAACCGAAATCCTTGACCGCGCCGAAATCAACGGCAACACCGTGATCGTCCAGTACAGCCGCACCGAGGCAGCCCTGGCCATCCTGGTCAACCGCTATCAGGGTGTCGTCTTCGACATGACGACCACCAAGGGCGACAAGGAAGCCCGGGCCGCCCGCCTGGAGCTGACCACCCTGCGCACCTCGCTGGAGAAGAAGCGCAAGGAGTTCAAGGCCCCGGCCCTGGAATTCGGCAAGCGCATCGACAGCGAAGCCGCCCGGGTCACCGCTGAAATCGAAGCGCTGGAAAAGCCGATCGATGCCCAGATCAAGGCAGATGAAGGCCGCCGCGCCGCCGAGAAAGCCGAACGCGACCGCCTGGCCGCCGAGCGCGCCGCAATGTTCCAAGCCAAGATTTCCGCGATCCGGGCCTGCGTGGGCCGCTGCCAGGGCATCACGTCCGAGCGCATCGCCAACGGCATTGCCCAGGTCGAGCTGATCGATGTTTCGCCCGAGGCCATGGAAGAGTTCTCCGGCGAAGCCACCCTGGCCAAGACCGAGACCCTGGAAGCCATGCGCACCATGCACGACACCGCAAAGCTCCGCGAAGACGAAGCTGCCCGGGTGGAGGCGCAGCGCATCGAGAACGAGCGCGTGGCCGCCGAGCAGCGCCGGCAAGCCGAGGCCCTGGCCGCGCAGCAGGCCGCCCTTGAGCAGGCCGCCGCCGAATTGCGCGCCCAGCAGGAAGCCCAGAAGGCCGAAGCCGAACGCCTGGAAGCCGCGAAGGCCCAGGCAGCAGCGCCCGCCATTGCCGCCCCGGCCCCTGAGCCGATCAGCGCTCCGGAACTTGAGCGCCCCCTGGCCCAGCCCGAGATCCAGCAGGCCGGCCAAGAAGTGCAGCTGCAGGACCAAGCCCCAGCCGCCAACGCTGAAACCGTGCAGCCGGCCGCTGCAGAACTGCCCCGGGCCGACTGCCTGAACCTGGGCGAGATCAACGCTGCCCTGGGCAAGTGCGATGTGACGGCTGCCCAGCTCAAGGCCCTGGGCTTTGAATCGGTGGGCACAGAGCGCCGATCCACGCTGTTCCGCCAGAGCGACTTCGAGGCCATCTGCGACGCCCTGGCGCAGCACCTCAGCACGATCCGCGGCCTGTACCGCAGGGCTGCCTGACGCGCTGCCCACCCTTTCCTGCCACCTGATGCCCGCCACTGAGCGGGCTTTCTTTTTGGAGCATCCCAAGTGAACAAGCACCCCAACATCACCCTGAGCCCGGTCAAGTCCAGCCAGATCCATTCCGTTGGCTACGACGCCACGAGCAAGACCCTGGCCATCAAGTTCACCCGTGGCAATGGTGCCGTCTACCACTACCCGGGGGTGGAAGAAAAGGCGTGGAAAGACCTGATCGGCGCCAAGTCCATCGGCACGCACTTCGGGCAGCACATCAAGAAGCTGCCCTTCAAGAAGATCGAACCCAAGGCCAAGTGAAAAGGAGCCCGACATGCTGAAAAACCTGATCATCTACCGCATCGCCCCAGGCCCTGCCCTGGATCTCGAAACCGTCGAGCAGGCCCTGGCCAAGGCTCGATTCGTGGAGTGCGGCCCCACACAAGAACGATCCATCGGCTGGGTCGAGCCGCGCGGCGATGCCCACGGCCCCCTGGTCGAATCCATCGGAGGCCAGTGGATCCTGAAGTTCCAATCCGAGACCAAGGCCGTGCCCGGTGCCGTCCTGGCGCGCAAGGCCAAGGAACGGGCCCAGCAGATCGAGCAGACCACCGGCCGCAAGCCCGGCAAGAAAGAGATGAAGGAGCTCAAGGAAGAGATCCGCCACAGCCTGCTGCCGATGGCCTTCAGCAAGATGGGCGCAGCACTGGTCTGGATCGGCGCCGGCCTGCTGGTGATCGACTCTGCGACCCAGGGCCGGGCCGATGAAGTTGTGACGGCACTGGTCAAGGCGATCGACGGCTTTGCCGTGGCCCTGCTGGACACGAAGCAAAGTCCGGTGAGCGCCATGGCTGAGTGGCTGACCACCCAGGAACCACCGGCCGGCTTTGCCATCGAGCAGGAATGCGAGCTCAAGGCCGCCGACGAATCCAAGTCGGTGGTCAAGTACGGCCGCCACCCTCTGGACATCGAAGAGGTCAAGCAGCACATCGCCCAGGGCAAGCTGCCGACAAAGCTGGCTTTGACCTGGGATGACAGGGTTTCATTCGTCCTGACCGAGGGCATGCGCGTCAAGAAGCTGAGCTTCCTGGATGTTGTGTTCGAGGGCAAGTCAGCCGATGACGGCGGGTTTGATGCTGACGTGGCCATCACCACCGGTGAGCTTTCCAAGATGCTGCCCGACCTGATCAACGCCCTGGGCGGTGAGGCGCAGCGGCCGGGCGTGGAAGGCGGTGCAGCATGAAGATGGCCAAGCCATCAGCCCGCGACATTGACGCCGGCTATGACCTGATGAACGTTCTGCACGAGATTGACCGCAGATGGGGCGGCCCATGGTCGATTGATGGGCCTGAAGACCTCAGTGCCCTGGAGGATGATTTCGACGCCGATGAACCGGAGCACCTGGCGGCCCTCTACAACAACCTGGCCAAGCTGTTGCGCCGCGCCCCAGGATTCCCCGGCCGTGTGCTGGGTGGCATGTGCGGCGTCATCTGCTATGAAAAAACAAGTTTCTGGACCCCGCTCTCGACTATCTGGCGCTGCACCCTGATGTGATTGAGGGCCTGGAGTTACTGGCGGCCAAGCGCGCCGACTTTCTGCCCAGCCTGGAGCGCCAAGCGCGTGCCGCCGTGGCCGAGACCATTGAACGCGCTGCAGCCCGGCACCTGGCGGAAATGGGGCTCCCTGCCGTCTGACCCCGCCATCCCCCTTAACTAGCCCACTGTATGTGGGCTTTTTTGCGCCCAAACGCCATGAAAACAGCCCACCGCAATGCATCCCTGGCAAAGCACCAGGTCCGCCACCAAGCAGCCATCTACAGCCTGATGGCCAGGGTTCAGACCCTGACCAAGGAAGAGCACGCAACCATGATGAACCCGATCCGAATGGCCTACGAGCGAATGCGGATTGGCTCGGCCACCCAGGCCGACATTGAGGCCCTGCAGCGCTCCATGAAGTTCGGCGAAGTCCGGAGTGAGCGCATCGATGCCCTTTGCGTTGAGGTCTTTGTCCGGGCCATGGAATCGCTGGACCGCATTGAGGCCCGGGCCGCGCGCACCAAGACCATCGGCCTGGACGCCCAGGCCATGCAAGACCTGCAGGCCGGCATGGATCTGGTCTCAGACCTTCTGGAGAAATCCACCATGGACGACATCGTCAAAGCAGGGGATGAGGCGGCCCGCCGTCTGCGCGCTGCTGGGAAGCTGGGTGCACTGCAATGACCCTCCCCGAAGAACTCCGCCAGGCGTCCCGTTTGCTGGAGGCAGCAGCAGCAGAGATTGAGCGCAAGCAGTCATCCCTCAATCTGACAGAAGCACAAATCGAAGCGGCCATCAATGCCTGGTTCTCAGGTGTGCATGACCGATCTGAGTTCCAGACCCGGATGAGATCAGCCATTGACGCCGCCCTGTCCACCCAAGGAGAAAAGCCGTGATCCAAACAGAAACAGCAACGGTATACCGGGGCGGTGGGCGTAGATGGTTCAGCAAGAAGGCAGCGATTCGGGCTGAGGCGAACAAGGCATATCAAGCCCGGGTGAAAGTCAAAGATCGATGCGAGTGTGGGAGCCAGTTCATTGATGGCTTTGGCGACATCAATGATTACTGCCGCTACCACGATCGAAGTGAGCCCATTTATTACCGCTACATCCGCTTTGCCCAGTACGTGATCGGCAAGGCTGCCCAAGGAGAAAAGACATGAGTGAAGCACTGCATACACCGGGGCCATGGCCTATTGAGTATGACAACTCAGATGGGGGCCAATGGTATAGCGTCGGTCCAGCAACGATCTATTTCAACTACAACAGGGACCCCAAAGAGCAAGAACAAGCTTTTGCAGACGCCAGCCTGATCGCCACCGCGCCGGATCTGCTGATGGCACTGACCCGCATCGTCAAAGCCGACGACTCCGCAGAGCTGACCCAAGAAGACATCGAATTTGCCCGAGCCGCCATTGCCCGCGCTACCGGGAAGGGGGAGTGAGATGAAAGGCCGCCACTATTTTTTGATCTTCCTGGCGTATCTCGCGTTGTGCTGTGTTGGCTTCGCCATCCTTGGGCTGGATGAGCCATTCAGAACCATCTACCTGAGAGCAATCGGCCTCTTTTACTTGTGCATGTCTCCAGTCGTTGCGCTGATGTATTTGCGCGAGGTTGTGAATGAAAAGGAAACCCCATGACCCCCACCTCTGAAGTCATCCGGCTGGCACGGGAAACAAAAGTTATTCCGGTACTGACTGGCGGCCCCAAAGCCGACTATTTCAAGCTGATTGAGGACTTTGCCGCCCGCCTCATCTCTCTCGCAAAGGAAGAGGCTTTGGCAGAGGGGTGGCAGCCGATTGAGACGGCGCCTAAGGATGGGACGTCAATCATTGGCTGGCACGCCAAGTACGGCGCCCGTGAAACCAAGATGAATTTTTACGGCGAGGGGTCTCAGGGCTATGCGGATCATATGGCCGGCAAGGGACCTCTTGAGTGCGGATGGGATTGGTCCGAGCCAAAAAATGGCTGGGGTTTTTCATGGGAGCCCACCCACTGGCGCCCACTCCCCCCGCCACCCAAGGAGGCCCCATGAGCACCAACGGAGGCAAAACCGGCTGGCCTCCGGGACTACTCCAAGACGACGACAAGAAGCTCAGCAGATGGCTGGCAACTCGCCCAGGCGCTCGCCGGGTTGTAGATCAACGGTGCGCTGAGATCCGCGCCCAGGAAGGAAAGAAATCATGAGCACCACAACCCAATCCAAATGCTACAGCCTCGACAACGAGGAATTCAATCACGACTCCCTTGGGGATTTGCTGGACTCAATGATTGAGCCGGCCGTTGGCGATGTCTATTACGAGGCCGACTGCAGGCCGTTCACGAATGCTGATGTTGTCAGCCGCCATGAGGTGGATTCAATCCTTGAGCGCTTGGACGAGCAGGCTTACGAGGAAATTGGAGAAGTCTTTGACAACGAATTCTCCAATGTCACTCAAGAGGCAAAGGCAGAGCTTTTGGCGCTACTCACTGCCTGGGCTGACAAGCATGTGAGTTTGGAGCACTACTGGAAGATCACCGGCAAATCGCGCGAAATGAAGTTGACAGCGGAGGAATTGCCATGAGCACCACAGAACAGAAGGCCCTGACTACAGCCCAATTTGCGGATGTCTGCATGAACCCCGAGGATTTCTACCCAGGGAATTTCGACACCCCGATGCGAGCCAATGCGCTCATGTCTGGACTGCTGCAAGACGCAGCCGCCGAACTCCGCCGACTCTCCGCAGAAAACGAAGCCCTGCGCGCCGACCTGGAAACGGAGCGGGCAGCTTTCAAGATCTGCGCCCAGGAGCGATACAACTACCACGCCAGTCTGGTGGACATGCGCTACCAATTGACGGCAGTAACAAATGAGCGTGACGCACTGCGCGCCCAGGTGGAGGCGCTGATCAAGCCGGTGATCCATTACACCCAAGGCGCATGGTTCATGGCGTCATCCATTGAAGAAATGCAGGCGTTTTTTGAGTCGCGCCTACCGGCCATTCGCGCAACCGCGTATGCCAACGGGTATGCCATCGGCGTGCATGGCTCCATGCGTCGGGACATGGACCTGATTGCTGCGCCTTGGTGCGAGGGCGCCGCTGACGCTGAAACGCTTGCCCACGCCATCGCCAAGGCCGCTTGCGGCATTGATCGGGATGGTGCCTACAACTGGGAACAAAAGCCCTTCGGGCGCATTGCGACAAGCCTGCCCATCTGCTGGGTGGATAACGGCGTGGATGGGGCCGGGCACATTGACCTCTCGGTGATGCCTCAGGCGCTGACACGGCCAGCCGTGCCCGAGGGGGTCACACGCACTGACTTGGGATTTGATTTCGATGGTGAAGCCCAGCATCACGTCCCCAAACTGACAGTTTGGTTTACCCCGGCCCCGGTGGGCGCCCCGTGCGATGCAAAAGGCTGGAAGGACCGAGATGCGTTGGCTGCTTTGCTCTCCGCTCCCCGGCCCGAGGTACAGGCCAAGGCCCTGGAACAGCATGACGCAGATAGCCGTGAGCTGAGAAGCCTTTGCGCGGCCCGCGATGAAGCACGGCGCGAGCGCGACAACCTGCGGTCCAAGTTGGATGACCTGGAAATCCAAAACGCATCACTGGAATCTGAGGTTTGGCACCTAAGCACGCTGTGCGATGAGCAGCGCGCAATTCTGGTCGATGTCGAGAAGGAATTCGGCACCGATGCCCACGGGATCGAGTTTGAGGATGGAGATTCCAAGCTCATTGATCGGATCCGGGCTCATCTCGCCATGCTTGCCGCTCCCCAGCCCGAGGCAACCATTAAGGATTCCTCAAGGGTTGAGGCACAGCCCATGAGCCCCGACCTCAAACAGCGCTGCGCCGCCCTGGATACGCGGTTGAAGGACTTGGGAGTCAAGCGACTGCACCTGACAGCCGATCCGAACGTCAAAAACCTGAATGATCTGGCCGCTTCTGCATGCTCCATGCTCGAAGCATTTCTCGACGGGAAATTCACCGAGGTGGACATGCTTGATGAGGGGGCTCCCGAGGCACAGCCCACCGAGGCAGCACAGAAAGGCGGTGCGTGATGCTGAAGATTGCTCCAATATCTCTCAAGCAAGCGTGCGCCTTTATCGCGGCGCACCACCGTCACAACAAACCGCCATGCGGCTGGAAATTTGGCGTCGCGCTGCGCCGGCCTGACGGCACGCTGGTCGGCGTGGCCACAGCGGGGCGCCCTGTCGCGCGGCACAACGATGATGGCCTGACGCTGGAGGTCAACCGATCCTGCACGGATGGCACCAGGAACGCCAACAGCATGCTCTACGGGGCCGTGTGGCGGGCTGCCCGCGCTATGGGCTATGTCCGCTGCATCACGTACACGCAGCACGACGAGAGTGGCGCCAGTCTGCGTGCCGCTGGTTGGGTACGCGTCAAGGAACTGGCCCCGCGCGGCTCTTGGGCGGCATCAACAGCCAATGAGAAATTGCGCGCGATGCGCGACCCAGTGGGGAATGGCGGCGTGGCTCGCGTGCTCTGGGAAATCAAGGCAGCACAGAAAGGAGGGGTGTAGAGATGGCCGGTAGAAACGCAATATGCAGCATCCTGTTTAGCGATGACCCATTTCTGACAGACATCAATGGATGTGTGCTGCCCGATGGGCATTCGGGGCCTCACGAATTCGTTGATCAGCGAGCCAGGGTATGGCAGTGGGAAACCGACCTCGAATGCGATTGCGAGCACTGCCGAGAGTGTGAAGGCGATTACTGCACGACCTATTGGCAAAAGCCGGCAGCACAACCCAATGGAGGAACACCGACATGAAAACCATCACATGCGTCGACCAATACGACCCAAATGTCCGCTGGTCCAAGCACACGATCCGCAGCACCCTGATGCAGTGGGACTATTCGATTGATCTGGAATCGGAAGTTGGCGGCAACTGCCGGGGATCGACTTTGTTTGAGATCGCAATCGAAAACTACTACGAAAAGCATTGCGATGAGTATGGAATGCTGATGCTCATTCTCACCAAGCCCAACGGCGACACGCTGGAGGTCTGGTTTGAGGATGAATCGGAGATGCGCGATATGTGCGTTGCTACGGCCATCATCAACCGCATTGAGGAAAAGCCATGACCCCAGAGAACTGGCCGGAGCCGGTGGCGTTCAGAGATGACGGAACTTCGGGTGGATATGGTCAGCCGAGCTATCGGGTCGCCACTCACGAAACGGTGACAACCAGCATGCACCCATCCACCGCGAAATCTTTCACCGAACCCCTCTACACCGCAACCCAGGTCCGGGAGATTGTCAGGATGGAGGTGGAGCAACTCAAGCTCGATGCCGATGAGATGGTGCGGCAGATGCTGGATGCGATGGCGAGTTCAAAGACCGTCAGAGTGTCAGATGACTATCTCGCCGCCATGCGCGACGCCCGCAAGTGGCTCAAGGAGAACAAAGATGCTGACTGAAGAACAAAAGGCCGCCCTCATCAAGCGCCACGCCACCACGTACCGCAATCGGGTGGTGTTCACCAAGGCCCTCGGGTTCACTGAGGCCGATCTGGCCGCCCTGATCTCCGATGTCGAGCAAGCCGTGCGCCAAGAGATGCGCACACTCGTAGAACAATGCCGAGATGCGCTCGCAGAAGAACTGGCCGCCTGGGACATTGACCCACCACTACACCACGTCTTGACTTCGCACGATGCCTGCGTGTCTTGGCTCAAGGAGCATGCTCATGCTGACTGAAGAACAGATTGACGCCCAGACCGCTCAGATGTTTGGGCAAATGCCCGGGGCATTGTTGGCAGTTCATCGGAATTTCGCCCGAGCCATCGAGCAAGCCGTGAGGAAGGAGATGGAGGGGGACACCAGGGATGCAGCCAGGTATCGACTGATGCGACGTGGCCAGCGATGGAGCATCATCAATGGCATAGGTGATGTGCTTCGAGGCGAAGAACTTGATAAGGCAGTTGATTCCCCTGTGGACGCGGGAAGTAAAGAAATGCCGGCCGACTTCGATCCTGCACAACCGAGCATTACGGCCCACTGGCCTTTGGAGGCCCCGTGGACTGACTTTGCAGGAAACCCGATTCATGCGGGTGACACCATTCGTCATCCGACTGATGGATCGGAGGGGCTGGTCTTTGTTGACCACTCAATGCTGGATTCTGCGAAGTAGCGCGTTCGATACCACGGTCTTGGCGGGTCGTCGTCTCTCGTGCTTCAAATCGGAGACAAAGGCCAGGCCGTGGTTGTGAAGAAGGCAGGAAAGGATCAACCATGACCGACAGAGAGCTACTTGAGAGCGCGGCTAGGGCTGCGGGGTACACCACTGATCACAAATGGAATGCCGAACGGCTTCTTCTTGATCCGCCTGTCATGGCGTTGGTGGCGTACAGGGACGGCGAACTGGTGAGCACGGGCTGGAATCCCCTCGAAAACGACGGCGATGCCTTCCGTCTGGGCATCAAATTCAGGGTGTTTGGCACAGACGAATTCCTGCGCTTCCTGGGTGTTGCTTACCTCGAATGCGCGGGCCAGGATGAAACCGCCATGTGGCGCAGGGCTATTGTTCTCACGGTCGCAGCCATTGGGGAGAAGGTAAAGTGAGCGAAGAATCCAACATTGATGTTCACGAGCGATTTCTGATTGAACGCCTAGAAGAACTCCGGCAGGCATACATGCGCGATGCCAAGCCATACGTTGATCAGCTTGCAGCAATCAGGTCAATGAGAGCGCCTCCGACATACATGGTCAACTTGTCTGAGCTAGCCCCAGAATTTGCCAAACAGCTTGCTGAACGCATCCGATCTAGCTAACCCCCTCCCCCACCCAACCACAGGCCCCGAAAGGGGCGATTCAAGTCTGACTTTCTGACAGAGTTGAATGAAATCAACAACTTAGGCCCCGAAAGGGGCTTTTTTCATGGAGAAACAGAATGGGTGATGCTCCACATCCAGTCAAAACGCCTATTGGCGCAGAGCCCGGGACGCAATATGGATGCCTGCGCGTTCTGCGCACGGTCAAGTTTGGAAGGAAAGCTGAAGTTGCATGCCAATGCGAATGCGGCGCCACTGAAGATAGGCGCCTGGGCGTACTGAAGGATGCCATCAAGAAAGGACGAAAGCCATCATGCCGAGCATGCGTTTCCAAACTCAAATCTAAGAATGGCATGGCACGCTTCGAGTTGGAAAGGTACTTCGGCAAACGTTATGGTCGGCTGCTTGTCACTGGCTCTGATGTCGACCCGGATAGATCAAATGTAAAGACTCGCCTTGTATGTCGATGCGATTGCGGAGCGCAAGCTGTTGTGCGGCCACAAGATCTAATTAATGACCATACAACCTCGTGTGGATGCTTTCACCTTGAGAGACAAATCGAACTTGGCAAGGAAAAGATACGTCACGGTCACGCAGTTAACGGAGTTCTAAACGGGCACACACCAATCTACCGAGCTTGGCAAAAGATCCTTGCTGGAGTTCGTGAAGGTTGGAGGGCCGGCTTCCATCTGGTCTGTCACGAATATGACCCGCGTTGGGATGAGTTCGAAAACTTCCTAGCTGACTTTGGACAGATTCATCCCCACGAAACTATATCCAGGCGTGACAACCAACTGCCATGGAGCAAAGACAACTGCTTTGTGAACATCGGTAGACGACATCCAAAGCAGTCAAAAGCCTAACCCCCACCAGCCCGCAATGCGGGCCCAACCAATTCAAGCACCATGCCTACCATCTCCATTGAACCCATGTACCTCTCCCGTGAAGAGGTTTCCAAATTCATCAGCCTGTCTGAGGACGTCATCTACAAGATGGCGAACCAGGGCGAGTTCCCAAAACCGCGTCGCCTGTCGAATCGCCGAGTTGGCTGGCTGGTGAGGGAGGTCAAGGAATGGGCCGAGGGCCGGCCAGTGTCGGACATCCTGCCGCCGGAGAACACTGGCCACTCAAACCGCTGATGCAATCTCTTCAAGCCTGGCGGAAAGGAGGCCCAGCCAATGCCTCTTTTCCTTGTCGTAGTGGTACAGGTTGTAGGTGCCCACAATGCCGGGCTGAACGTGCCCAATGATGGCCTCTGCGATCTCGTTGGGGCATCCCAGAGATGCGAGCAACGTTCTCCCTGTTCGCCTCAGATCATGGGGCGACCAGTGCGTCACTTGGAATCGTTCCCTTGTGATGTCTGGCCTGGACTTGCTGTAAGGCATCCGGAAATGGATCGGAGACCCTACGTTGACCTGTAGCAGGTGCGTTTTCACCCCCTGCTTTGTCGTTCTAGGGAACAGATATCCACCCTGAAATTTCTCCATCCTGCGATTGACCACCTCCAGCGCTCTGCCGACCAAGGGCACACGATGGTCAGTTGCTGATTCAATGTGTCGATTCTTGGTGAGTCTCTTTGGCAGGGTCCACCACACTCCATCCTCTTCTTTGGTCACCTGGCTGGCATGCATCTGGACCAGCTCTACACCTCGGCTGCATGTCCACAGGTAGAGCAGCACCACGTCCCGCACGGCCTCGCTCATCAGGCCAATGTCTTCGCGAAGCAGCGTCCCCACCTCCGGGACCGACAGTACTCGCTTCGCAGTCCCCTTCCTCACCCCATCTCGCATTGCCCCCTTGGACTTCATCTTTGGGCCAGACACCTGCCGCCACCAGTTGGGCGTCTCATCCGGCAGCAGGCCTGCGTCCATGGCTATGTTCCATGCCGCGCCAAGCTCAGCTTTTACCGACTTGGCAAGAACGGCTGTACCCGCCAGGCTGGACATCAGTTCAAAAACCATCTTCCGGCTGACCTCGGCCGCCGGCATCGAGGCAAACGGCGCTGTAGCGCGCCTGAGTCGCTGCGCAACAGCAACAGCCCCTTTCGGCTCACGGTTATTTGCCAGGTGACCTTTGGCATAGGCTTCAACGACATCAGCCACCGTGGTGACCTTGATGGCGGCCTCCTCCTCGGCTTGTCGGCGTAGCTTTTTTTTGTCCAGCGCAGGATCTACGCCAGAGGCTCGAAGGTCTTTGAGCTCTTGCCACCTGGTGACTGCATTGATCCAGCCCATCGCCGGCCATTCGCCGATCTTGACTTGACGCATACGGCCGTCCACCGGACTCTTGAAGCGATAGATCCATGTGCGCTTTGTCGCAGTTGCCTCAAGGCGTAATCCCTTCACCTCGTCGAAGGCGATAGACTCACCAGGATTCATAGCTTTTGCTGTGCGAGCATCGAATTTCAAGGGCTCCCCCCGTTTTTGCTTGGCGTGATTTTACAAACCTACGCCAAACCTACGCCAAAGTCTTTGGAGTCCTACCAATTTGCACATTCTCACGCGGATCATCAGGGCTGGCCGGAAATCAGAAATCCTTTGATATTCAACGGCTTACATGCCGATTTCGTTTCAAATCAACGGCTTACAAGACAAAAAGAACCCATGAACATTGTGATTCTGGACGACTACCAAGACGCAGTGCGCAAACTCAATTGCGCGGCACGCCTGGACCCCTTCTCCGCCAAGGTCTACACCAACACGGTGAAAGGCCTTGGGCAGCTGTCCGTGCGGCTCAAGGATGCGGAAGTCATTGTGCTGATTCGGGAGCGGACCCACATCACCCGCCAATTGATCGAGAAGCTCCCCAAGCTCAGGCTGATCTCCCAGACGGGACGGGTGGGCAGCCATATCGATGTCGGCGCCTGCACCGAGAAAGGTATTGCGGTGGCAGAAGGCGTCGGTTCGCCGGTCGCGCCTGCTGAGCTGACCTGGGCGCTGATCATGACCAGTATGAGGCGACTGCCTCAGTACATCGCCAACCTCAAACATGGCGCATGGCAGCAGTCGGGGCTGAAATCTGCCTCCATGCCACCCAACTTTGGTCTGGGCAATGTGCTGCGGGGCAAGACCTTGGGCATCTGGGGTTACGGCAAGATTGGCCAGTTGGTCGCCAGCTATGGCGCCGCGTTTGGCATGAATGTGCGTGTCTGGGGACGTGAGGCATCGCGTGCCCAGGCCTTGTCGGACGGCTACCAAGCCGCCAATAGCCGGGAGGAATTCTTCGAGCAGTGTGATGTGTTGAGCCTGCACCTGCGTCTGAATGACGAGACCCGCGGCATCGTGACGCTGGAAGACCTGTCGCGCATGAAGCCCAGCTCGCTGATCGTCAACACCTCACGCGCCGAACTGCTGGAAGCTGATGCCTTGATTGCGGCTCTGAATCGGGGTCGCCCTGGCATGGCCGCCGTGGATGTATTCGAAAGCGAGCCCATTTTGCAAGGACATGCGCTTCTAAGGCTGGAAAACTGCGTTTGCACGCCCCACATCGGCTATGTGGAACTCGACAGCTACGAGTTGTACTTCGGCGCGGCCTTCGACAATCTGGTGAACTACATCCGGGGCACGCCCACCAACATTGTCAACCCTGGTGCATTGCAGGTCCGCCGCTGACCACCCAAGCCCCGTCCACCCGAAAGGTATTCGGCACTGAGCGTCGGTGAACGGGGCAGATGCGTCAAGGCGCGCCCGGGCCACAACGGCCACAACTCAAAGCTTGTCAGATTTCGAGATGGACTTGCCGAGATCAGCCTCGAACAAATCGAAGTCGATCAGGTTGCTGTCTTCGATGGTCGTCGATTCAACCGGCATGGTCACGGGCATGCGATCGAGTTCAACCAGCCCCGTGCCGTCCAACGAGAAATCCAGCGGAGAGTCCAAGGGCGAGTCGAGGGGCGAATCAAAAGGAGAGTCCAGGGGGGAGCGCAATTCGGCGGCCTGCGCGCCTGCATCGCCCCCCTGGCCAGCCCCTGTGACGAGCACATCGGTCGACGCTCTGACGGGGGCAAGAGCCGCCTCCATGTCGCTCAGGTCCAGATCGAGATTCATCACGCTGTCGGGGCCCGATGACTGGGTGGAAGGACCGAAACCCGAGATCGGCTCCACCGGCATGAATTCCGCCGGAATCTGCCCAGGCGCAGAAGCAAATTGAGAGTCACGCACCGTCTGAAATGCAGACGACAAATCACCGGACTGCAGACGCGAACTGCTGACACCCGAGGCGCCATCGCTGCGCACCTCCTGATCAAGCTGGCGGGCCACGGCCTGCAATACAAGCAGATCCTTGAAGGCGTCCAGGTCGAAGAATTCGCCAATTGAGACTGCGTGGGCATGAAAGACCGCATCCTCCACGGCCATCAACGCACCCGGGCTGCCCCAGACCTTTTCAAGATAGGACAAGGTGCGAGGATAGGCCTCCAGGCCCTTGCCAGCCTTTGAGAACGCGCTGAAAGGCGGCACTTCGGCACTGAAGATCTGATTGAACCGCTCTCGCAACCGGGCGTACTCCCCGGTGTGGCTGAGTGTATGGTGAATTTTCAGCAGATCGAGGTACGCCAGAGGCGTGCTTTCCGGATACTGGTCGATATAGGTTTGCAGAACGGCGATGGCCTCGTCGTATTGGCCGAGCGAGACAAAAAACTCTGCGTGCTGCTGGACATCGAACAGATCCAGGGGCGGCTTGGAGCCGCCCCCTGGCAATGGAACACCCGCCAAATCAGCAGAGCTGGCGGGACGCAACTCCGACTTCAGGAAATCAGTCGGTGATTTCGGTGCCGCTGTTGTCGCCTTGCCCATGCTTTCAAGCCGCTGAAAAGCCGATTCGCTCAAGTCGAGGTCAACATGCACACCCGACATGGACGAGAGAAACGCAGGCTTGGCCACCTCAGCCATGATCGGTCTGGCCCCCCCGGATGCCGGGGCATGCGCCGGCACTGCGAGCGCCGGCTCAGGCAGCACCGACGCGCCTGCTTCTGCATCCTGCTTCGACTTGAGCCCTGCCTGCCACCAAGGGGCTTTGCCCTTTCGAGCGGTCTTGGCGACCACAACCCCTGTCGGCCTCCCCCCGGCGCCGCGCTTCAGGCGCAGGCCAGCATAGGCCCCCAAGCCGAGCAGGAGAAATACCAATCCGGCCAGCCCGTAAACCACGGGGTTGGTGTAGCGCTCATCCTCCGCCTCAGCCAAGCGGCTCTTCAACTCGTTCAGTTGGGCCTGAGCCTGTCTGTCAACAGATCTGAGGCGCTTGTTCTCCGCCTCCAATCGCGCCCGATCATCTGTGTCGGCAAGGATCTGCTCCAACGATCGATTCAACGATGCCCACGCAGCCAAGGCTTGCGCCCGCTGCGGCGATGCCCCCTCTTGCGGCACAACACTGAGCATGGGAGAAGGCTTCAAACCCACGGCGCGCTCAATCGAGTCCACCGGAGAATCCAACTTGAGTCGAGCCTTGGCCACTTGTGGAACCGCAGGCTTCTTTGCGGTAGCCTCTTTGGAGGCCTCATGGCGCGATGCGCGCAGGGCGCGGTCCCCACCGTTGCCGGACAAGGCATCGCGCGGACCACGCGCTTCGCTCGAGCCAATCTGAGCAGGTATTGCGACCGCGTCGGGGCTCTTTGGCATCGACACCGAAGCTGCTGCAGCCACTGCGGGCGCGCCCCCTGCTGACCACACTGCACGCGGGTCCTGCGGAAGCTCGGTCAACAAGACATAGCGACGGGTGACTTGCTGATCACAGCTTGCCGTCAAGGTCACCGTGACCACGGGCTCGTCAACAGGGACATTGGATCGAAGGCGCACCACACGGTCGCCCGCATTGCCGGAAATCGCCAGCGTCACACGCGAGCCATCAATGCGGGTGTCACCTTGGGCCAGTTGAACACGCAGACAACCCGCATCCACATCCTCGCCAGACTCGAGTTTCAACTCAAAGGACAGCGAAAGCGCCTGCCCCAGGACGGCGTTGCCGCGCACGTTCCCAAGACTGAGAGCAAAACTGCTACCAGCCAGCGCCAACAGGGGCACCCCGACGAAAATCTTACGTATTTTCACAATTTCGTGTTTGCTTTATCGCAGATTCTGGCACAAGGCTTCCAATCCCCAAGCAAGGGATAATTCAATCATGAAAATTATTTACCAAAGCGTTGCAATCGTGGGCAGTGGCGCCATGGGGCGAGGCATTGCACAGATGGCTGCTCAGGCCGGCAGTCAAGTGTATTTGTTCGATGCCAAGCACGGCGCAGCCCAATCGGCGCGTGAAGAAATTGGCAATCAGTGGCAAAAATTGGCAGACAAGGGTCGAATCAGCCCGGAGCAGTTGCAGCAATATCAAAGCCAGCTGCATGTTGCAGAAAGCCTGACTGAATTGGCCAGTTGCCAACTGGTCATCGAAGCCATTGTCGAAAGCCTCGAAGCCAAACGCGCCCTGTTGCGCGATTTGGAGGCCGTGGTCGACGCCGAATGCGTGTTGGCCAGCAACACCTCGTCTCTCTCGATCACAGCCATTGCCGCCGCCTGCACCCACCCAGGCCGGGTGGCCGGCTACCATTTCTTCAACCCGGTTCCGTTGATGAAGGTGGTGGAGGTCATTGCCGGCCTGGCCACCACACCGCAAATCTGCTCGGCACTCAGCGACTACGCCCGGCAGATGGGCCACACGCCGGTGGCCGCTCAAGACACCCCCGGCTTCATCGTCAACCACGCCGGCCGCGGCTACGGTACCGAAGCCTTGCGCATCGTGTCGGAGGGCGTGGCCGACTTCGCCACCATCGACCGCATCCTGAAAGACCAGGTGGGCTTCAAGCTGGGCCCGTTCGAGTTGCTGGACCTGACCGCACTGGACGTGTCGCACCCGGTGATGGAGTCGATCTACAAGCAGTACTACGAAGAGGCCCGCTATCGACCCAGCGTCATCACCGCACAGCGTTTGGCTGGCGGCATGCTGGGCCGCAAAACCGGTCAGGGCTTCTACCGCTATGAGGGCCAGCAAGCCCAATGGCCACCCGAGCCCCCGGTGCCCCAGGTTCACGAGATGCCACCCGTGTGGGTTTCCAGCCGTGCCGCACGGCGGGCTGAGCTGTACCAACTGCTGAAGGACCTGGGTGCGACCATCGAAACCGGCGCCTCACCATCACCGCAAGCGCTCACCCTGGTGGCGCCACTGGGCTTCGACGTGACCACGGTGGCCGTGGTCGAACGGCTGGACCCCAGCCGCACCGTGGGCATCGACATGCTGGTTGACGACGCCAGCACCAAGCGGCGTGTGCTGGCCACCAACCCGGCCACCCGCGCCGACATGCGCGACGCCGCGCATGCGCTGTTTGCCCGGGACGGCAAGGCCGTGAGCGTGATCCGCGACAGCGGCGGCTTCGTCACCCAGCGGGTGGTGGCCACCATCATCAACATCGCCACCGACATCTGCCAGCAAGGCATCTGCAGCCCACGTGACCTGGAACTGGCAGTCACCCTGGGTCTGGGCTACCCCATGGGCCCGCTCGCCATGGGAGACCGTTACGGCCCCACCAACGTGCTGGAGGTGCTGTTCAACATGCAGACCGTGTACGGCGACCAGCGCTACCGCCCCAGCCCCTGGCTGCGCCGCCGCGGTGCCATCGGCCTGAGCCTGAGCCACGTCGAGTCCTGAGCCTACGCTCATCAGCACACCACCGAACCATGCCCGCCGAACTGCAAAGCACCAGCCAGGGACAGACCCTGATCCTGACCCTGCACAACCCCGAGTTCCGCAATGCACTCGGTCCCGAGATCTATGTGGCCGGTGTCGAAGCCCTCAATGGGGCTGAACGCAGCCCGGATGTGCGTTCGGTGGTCATCACGGGGGCGGGCCCCTGGTTCTGTGCCGGCGGCAACCTGCAGCGGCTGCAGGCCAACCGACAACAGCCGCCAGCCGTGCAGGCCGAAAGCATCGAAGGGCTGCACACTTGGATCGAGGCCATCCGACTGTTCCCCAAGCCGGTGCTGGCGGCCGTCGAAGGGGCCGCCGCGGGCGCCGGCTTTTCACTGGCGCTGGCCTGCGATTTCGTGCTGGCCGCACGCGACGCCCAGTTCGTCATGGCCTACAGCAGCATCGCCCTCTCGCCAGACGGTGGCGGCAGCTGGAGCTTGGCGCGGGCCTTGCCACGACAACTCGTCACGGAGCTGCTGATGTTCGGCAACCGCATCTCGGCCAGCGCACTGCAGCAGCATGGCCTGGTGAACCATGTCAGCGAACCCGGCCAAGCCCTCCAAGATGCCCTGCAATGGGCCGAACGCCTCAACGCGCGCGCACCCAACGCACTGGCCAGCATCAAGGACCTGATCAACGAGGCCGGTGAGCACACGTTGACCCACCATCTCGAGGCTGAACGAGACCACTTTGTGCGCAATCTGCACCACATCAATGCAGGTATCGGCATCGATGCCTTTCTGAACAAGACCACGCCGCGCTACTGATCGCGCCCTCACCGATCACGCAGAGCCAGGCCTCGCGCCACCCACTGCACCGAGGGTGATCGCGCATCGGGCAGGCAGCCTGACGCAGAGCCTGCTGCCGGCCCCACTTCGCCCCAGTTGCCAATGACTGAGCAAGGGGTGCGCGCCGGCAAACTCCGTCCCCCATCACCGCCATCGGATGTGGCCTTCGCCCGCCTCCAAAGCGTGCGATCCGACCAGACACGCAGGTGACAACCCTGTGGGATCGCGCCGGTCCCAGACGCGACAATGAGCCTGTTTTCAGTCACGCAAAAGACAGGCCATGGACGACCCGATTCTTAATATCGAAGAACGTGAAGCGATCAACTCAGGTCGCTGGTTCTCATCCCTTTCACCCTCACTCCGGCACGACATACTCCGATGCGCATACGTGAAGCGATACCGCGACGGCGAGCTGATTGCAGCACGGGGCGACCCACCGGAAGAGTGGATCGCCTGTGCCAAGGGTGCCGTGCGGGTGAGTTCCACCTCGATCTCGGGCAAGCAGATCACGCTGACCTACGTCGAGCCCGGAATCTGGTTTGGCGACGTGGCCATCTTCGATGGGGACCGGCGCACGCACGATGCCTATGCGCATGGCGACACCACCATCCTTTGCGTGGCCAAGGCCGACTTCAAGAAGATCCTGGCCATGCACGTGGAACTGTACGAAGCCATGCTGCGACTGCATGCGCGGCGCATACGGCAGCTGTTCGGGCTGGTGGAAGACCTCAACACACTGCCCCTGCGTGCGCGCCTGGCCAAGCAATTGGTGCACTTGGTGCGCAGCTACGGCGTGCCCAGCCTGTCGGATGGTCGCGAAATGCGCATCAGCCTGCACCTGGCACAAGAAGAACTGGCCCAGTTGCTGGGGGCCTCGCGTCAGCGCGTCAACCAGGAACTGAAAGCCATGGAGCGCGAAGACGCGATCCGCATCGAACCGGGAGGCCTGATCGTGCGTGACCGCGATGCGCTGATGCGCATCGCCGACAGCGACCTCTGATCCAGCCGCCCTGCCCCTGAAACCCAAAGAGACAAACACCCGCCCATGAGCAACTACGAACACTTTGTTGGCACGCGCCCCGTGACAGACCAGCACGCCATCGACACCGCGGCCCTGTCGCAGTGGTTGAGCCAGCACCTGCCCGGGTTCGAGGGCCCGCTGAGCGTCGAGATGTTCAAGGGCGGCCAGTCCAACCCCACCTACAAGCTGCTCACGCCGAAGCGCTCCTATGTGATGCGCGCCAAGCCCGGCCCCGTGGCCAAGCTGTTGCCCTCGGCCCATGCCATCGAACGCGAGTTCGCCGTCATGACCGGTCTCGCAGGCACTGACGTGCCGGTGGCCCAGATGCACTGCCTGTGCGAAGACGAATCCATCATCGGCCGCGCCTTCTACGTCATGGAGTTTGTGGATGGGCGCGTGATGTGGGACCAGTCCTTGCCGGGCATGACGCCCGAACAGCGCCGCGAGATCTACCTCGAGATGAACCGTGTGATCTCGGCCCTGCACACCGTCAAGTTTGCTGACCGCGGCCTGGCCGCCTACGGCAAGCCGGGCAACTATTTCGAGCGCCAGATCGGCCGCTGGAGCAAGCAGTACGTGGCCTCCATCACCCAGCCCATCCCCGAGATGGACCAGTTGATGGCCTGGCTGCCTGCCAACATCCCGGCTGCGGCGCGTGACGAGAACATGGTCTCCATCGTGCATGGCGACTACCGGCTCGACAACCTGATGTTCCACCCCACCGAACCACGGGTCTTGGCCGTGCTCGACTGGGAGCTCTCCACCCTGGGCCATCCTTTGGCCGACTTCAGCTACCACTGCATGGCCTGGCACATCCCGCCCGGCTCTTTCCGTGGCATTGGCGGGCTGGACGTTCAAAGCCTGGGCATTCCCACAGAAGACGAATACATCCGCCTGTACTGCGAGCGGACCGGCCTCACCACCCCCGAGGCCCTCAAGGCCGACTGGAACTTCTACCTGGCCTACAACCTGTTTCGCCTCGCCGCGATTCTGCAAGGCATTGCCAAACGCGTGGAGACCGGCACGGCCTCCAGCGCGCAGGCCGTCAGCTCGGCGGCCGGTGCACGCCCCCTGGCCCAGATGGCCTGGCAGTTTGCCCAGCGCGCAGGCGGCTGACCCGCGCAACAGACAGCGTCACCTCAATCTTTCGTTCTTTCCACAAGAAGCCACCGGCACAGCGCCAATCAATCCAACAGGAGAAGCACATGGACTTTGACTATTCACCGAAAACCAAGGAACTCCAGGCACGGCTGAAGCAGTTCATGGCCGAGTACATTTACCCGTCCGAGGGCGCCTACCACGCCGAACTCGAGGCCAACACGGCCGCCGGCAAACGCTGGTCGGCCTTGAAGACCATCGAGGACCTCAAGCCCAAGGCGCAGGCGGCCGGCCTGTGGAACCTGTTCCTGCCGGTCGACACCGCCGAGGCCTCGGGCTACAAGGGTGCGGGCCTGACCAACCAGGAATACGCCCCACTGGCCGAGATCATGGGCGCAGTGCCCTGGGCCAGCGAAGTGTTCAACTGCTCAGCCCCCGACACCGGCAACATGGAAACCATCGCCCGTTACGGCTCGTCCGAGATCCGTGAACGTTGGCTCAAACCCCTGCTCGAAGGCAAGATCCGCTCTGCCTTCGCCATGACCGAACCCGATGTGGCCTCCAGCGACGCCACCAACATCGAAACCCGCATCGAACGCCAGGGCGACGAATACGTCATCAACGGCCGCAAGTGGTGGATTTCAGGCGCGGCCGACCCCCGCTGCGCCGTCTTCATCACCATGGGCAAGACCGATCCGGAAGCCCCCCGCCACTCGCAGCAAAGCATGGTGGTGGTGCCCGCCGATGCGCCCGGCATCAAGATCCTGCGACCGCTCACGGTGTTCGGCTATGACGATGCCCCGCACGGCCACGTCGAGATGACCTTCGAGAACGTGCGTGTCCCGGTGGGCAACATCCTGCTGGGCGAGGGCCGCGGCTTCGAAATCGCCCAAGGTCGCCTTGGCCCCGGACGCATCCACCACTGCATGCGCCTGATCGGCCTGGCCGAGCGCGCGCTTGAGCTGATGTGCCGCCGTGCCTCGTCCCGCACCGCCTTCGGCAAGACCGTGGCACAGCAGACCGTCACACAAGAGCGCATCGCCGAAGCCCGCTGCAAGATCGACATGGCCCGCCTGCTCACGCTCAAGGCCGCCTGGATGATGGACGTGGCCGGGAACAAGGTGGCCAAGACCGAAATCGCCATGATCAAGGTCGTGGCCCCCAGCATGGCCTGCCAGGTCATCGACTGGGCCATGCAGGTGCATGGCGGCGGCGGCATGTGCGGCGACTTCCCGCTGGCCTACGCCTACGCCGGCGCCCGCACCCTGCGTTTCGCAGACGGTCCGGACGAAGTGCACCGCAACGCCATCGCCAAGCTCGAACTGGGCAAGTACGCCGCCCGCCCCGTCGAAGTCGAAATGCCGATCACACGAGGCTGCTGAGCCCGAAGCCGGCAAACACCTGAGCCCGGTTGGAAGCCAGCCGGGCCAGCTCCAAGGTGCGGGTCAACTCCTGCACCTTGGACCGGTCATGCTGGGTGCGCAGATAGAGGCTTCCGCGCGTCAGCATCATGACCAAAGGGATGGCGCCCGCCTCCGACCCCTCCCAGGCCAGCAAGCCCGCCGTCAACGGCCCCTCCAGCCAGGCCTGAGCCTCTTCTCGCCTCTCCCCCAGCACGGCGTAGCGCGCCCACAGGTCCGGCGCCATCGTGGTCCACCCCAGTTCGCCGAACAGTGCCAGCCATCGGCTCTCTTCGTGCAGCTTCAGATTGCCTGTGGTTCGAACCTTGTCGGTATACCCCTCGTAGGCCTGCTGCTCCAGCCGGGTCTTCAACCAGCGACTCATCACCATCAGAGACAGCCGGTCCGGCAAATCCAGATTCATGCGCAGGCGCAATTCGTGCCCGCTCAGGTAGTCGCGTCGCGGCGGCATGCTCTCCATGCGCATGGCCATCCCATCCAGATGTCCGGTCCAAACCAGCCTATCTTCGTTGCGAAGGGTCTCGAAAGCCAGGCTTTCACGCTTGGCCCAAGCCCCCAAGGCAGCGGAATGATCGGGTTTCAAGAACTTCGACAAGCGCTCCAGCATGGCATTTCAAATTCACTGAAAAATGAATTATTTGTCAGAAATGGGGCATCCTGCAGCCGTCAACGAACGTGTACAACAACAATGGCACGGAATCTGGCACGAATTCAGTTCACAGCCATGGCAGTGGTAGCGCCAACCAACGGTATCATCCGAGGCTGGCCGCCAAACACTGTCGGCCCAGGCGAACAGGCGTTACCCCAGCAATGCCAACGGATCGCCCAAGACTGCCCGTAGCTCAGTTGGATAGAGCAACAGCCTTCTAAGCGGGAGCAACTTTCCAGCAACCACGCGGTATTCACCATGTTTTGGTGCGTCGTTTCTATGTACAGAAACACAGTATTCAGAACCGCATAAACCCGTTGCTGTTACCCCGAACCGACGCGGGTTTCAACTCACAAATTGCGTCTTTGTGTGCTGTATAAATGCACAGTGCACACCATTGTCTACCGCATCCGCCACAACGGCCACCGGATCGCCGGCACTGACCCAACGTTGAGGGTCGGCATCCGGGGTGATCTGCTGCTGGCACCCTCCCTCACCGAAGGCCGACGGCTGCAGGCTCGGCTGCTGGGGCCAGATGGCCAAGACTTGATCCAGCGCCTGGATTACGCCGAGGTCTGCCAGATCCGTGGTGAGGCCATGCACATCACCGGGACCGAGCTGGTGTCGCGGGTGTCGCGCGGCAAGCCTTCGAAGTTTCGGCAGTCGTGGCTGTGCGTCTGGGATGAGGCCGTGGCACTGGAGTTGCTGGGCCGGGTCAGGGTGGACGCGGTGCCTGGGTTCAGTCCTGAGGATGACGACTATCCTGGATGAATTCACATGGTGCACGTAACGCGCTCACCGTGCCTGATCGTTCAGTCCTCATCAACGAAAGGACTGAAATGCTCTTCAACACCCCAATCCCACGCACGATCCATCTTCCCCATGATCAGGTCGTTGAAGCCGAACTGACCTTCACGGGCACCCCCACGAACTTCACCGCCCATCTTCGGCAGGTCGGCTTGCCGCGCAGAAACGAAAAAAGCCCCCTCCAGCCCGAAGGCCAGAGGGGGAAGGATCGGCAACAAGCCGACCTTGGAGACACAGTTGAGGGTCACGCCAGCGCGGCGATGCCCTTGACGTAGTTGGCAACCCGGTGATCCAGCAGGTTGTCCACGACCTCGCCGGCCGGGTGCTGCGGGCCCAGGTCTGGCATGGCCTGCCACTGCTCGGTATGCCGCCAGAACGTGCCCAGGGGCAGCGTGGGCACCGGATCATCGCCGTGCCGCCAGGACTGGTGCACGCAGGGCCGGCCGGCAAAGATGCTGGCCAGACGGCCAAACCCGGGCTTCGGGCTGCCGAACGTCCGCACACTCGTCACCCAGCAGCCGCGCAGCAGCAGCTTCGCCGCGGCAATCCGCGCCCGCGCCCCGCCCAGGCTGTGCCCTGTCAGCGAGATAGGCGCACCATTCGGGATCACGGCCAGGGCTTTTGCCAGCGCGCCGTCGAGACCCGCCAAAAATCCCCCATGAACCATGCCGACCTCGAGGTCGACAACAGGAACTGCCGCAGCATCCCGGGCCCAGTCCAGAGCCGTCACAGAGCCCCGGAAGGCCAGGACGTGATCCACGCCAACAACCCGGTGGGCAAGCACCACGCCGTCAGCGTCCCAGAAGTAATTCCAGGCGCTGGGCGGCGCGTCGTACACCTCGGCCGCCATCTGGACGGCCTGCAGCGTGGTGATCATTTCGCCTCGGCTGCCCGCTTGGCTTGCAGGTCGGTCACGATGGACAGAATCTGGCCCGTGGCCCCGGCCAGTGCGGCGGCAGCGTTGGCCTGGGGCGTGCCGCTCGGGTTGGCGCAGATCGGGTCGATCACGGCGCGCGCGGCAGCCACGGCAGCGATCTGCTCGGGCTTGGCCAGGCCGGGCACGGCCAGCAGCACGGTCACGGTCGGGCGGATGCCGGCATCAACCGCGCAGGCGTTCTGGATGGCCTGCACCTGGTTGGCAGTGGGGGCGGTGGTGCACGCCGGCAGGGTGGCCAGGACAACGGCGCTGGCGGCGGCCAGTACGATGGAAAGCAGGAAGCGCTTCATGGGGATCTCCAGAATGAAAAAAGCCCCTCAGAAGGGGCAGGTCAGGGAAACGTCGAATCCGTCGATGGCGCCGCGCCAGTTGTCGATCTGGGCGGCGAGGTGTGGGCGTGCAGCCCAGTGGCAGGGTTCGGGGCCGGTGTGGAGCCCCAGCAGCAGCACCAGGGCGGCGAGGATCACTGCGATGGCCAGGGCGGCAGGTCGACCGTCTGCCCGGCGAGCTCATGGGTGCAGTCGCTCAGGAACTGGATGCGGCCGTCAGTGACGAAGGAGTGGCAGCGCTTCGACACATAGGGCACCTTGGCCTCTTCGCCGGTGGCGCCGGCCTCTCTTCGAGCCCGGGCTTCTGCGATGTCCTGGTTCAAGGCATCGATGTCGCCGATGTTCTTTGGCTCGTCCCACCAGACCAGCACTGACGGCGTGAACGTTGGGCGCTCGGAGTTGCCGTTGTATCCCCAGCGAGGACCCGAGCCCTCACCGATAGCGATCTGGTGTGATTCCTTGCAGCCAGGGCACCAGAAAGCGAGCCGGTCGCCTTCAAGGCTTCGGAGTTGAGGGGAAATCTGGCTCATGGAGCGACCTTCCCGCCCGCGGCAACAAAGGCAGCGATGAGCCGATCCATCTTGTGCTCCGGCTGGGCGTAGCCGGCCCCAGGGAAGCTGGCCCAGATGTTCGAGCAGCGCTGGATGGCCAGGGTGATGTTGCCGGCGTCGATCAGCGGCAAGGCCCCGCGCTCACGGATCTGCTGCAGCGCCACCGCGTCCTGGCTTGCGGGGCTGAAGTCTTTCAGGCCCAGGCTCTTGGCATAGGCCAGCCAGTACCTCAGCAGCAGCTGATAACGGCCAGAGGCGGTGGAGGCAAGGCCCGGGCGAATCACCTTGGGCGCCCGCCCTCCTGCGAAGGGATGCGCACTGAAATCGGTGAACACCTCAGGCTTGCCATCGGCGCCCGTCACGATTACGTCATAACCGTCCCGCTTCGTGGCCGGGCTGGACCTGGTGCCCTCACTCCAGCCGATCATGGCCAAGAAGGCGGTTCTGTTGGGGTAGACGTCGGAGCTCATGCGACCTCCACCAGCGGCCGAGTCTTCAGCTTGTCGGCCCAGGCTTTGGCGTCCTCACGCACCTGAGTGTTGAAGCTCTTGAAGTTGCCCAGATGCCCGAACAGCAGATGGCAATTCGCGCCGCCCTTCAGCGCCTCGCAGAGGGTGATCAGGTTGTCCGGGTTGAGCTCAAGATCCGGATGCAGGTGGAAAGGCCGGATGTGGTGCACATCCAGCTTCTCGGTGCCACCGCAGACAGCGCACACAGGGTTCATGGCAAGGTGCTGCTTGCGTACGGTCGGCCAGTGGCTTGATCGCGCGGCCGACAGCGGATGCTTGCCCTGGGCGGCGTCAACCAGGTGTTTGATGATGGCCATGGGGCCTCCAGAAACGAAAAAACCGCCCGAAGGCGGTTAGGTGAGAGGTTTTTTGGGTCAGTGCTGCGAGTGCGTGAACTGCCGGGGCGGCCCTGAAACCCAGTAGCGAGCCGTGACGGTCTGCACCAGCACGATGGCCAGGGCCAGCGCAACACCCAGCCAATTGACCAGGTGCGGCCACATCAGTGGAGCCACGAAGCCCATGGCGCCCACGGCACCCAAGATCTGAAACGCCAGCCGGATTGAGGCCAGGGTGGTGTGGTCACACCGGATGCAGCGGCAGAAGACGGTGTAGAACAAGGCCCCGAAGGCCAGTTCATTGGCGATGAGTAGGAGGTGCATCACTGGCCCTCCCCTTTGGTGCCCAGCGACTTGGCCAGGCCACTCAGGGCCCCAGCCAACGCGCCGAACACGGGCCGCCAGCCGTTGCCCAGGGCTCCGATGGCAAAGGCCAGAGGGGCCAGGGACTCCAGCGCCGGGATGGCGTATGCGCGTTGCAGCACCAGGGCCGCACCACCGGTGAGCATCACGGCCGTCAGGGTGCAGCGCAGCAGCAGCCACGCGCCGGCCACGCGGGTGAGTGTCGTGGTCGAGCTCAACGGCCAGAACGCGCCGGCCATGGCAGCAAACACGATCACGGCATAAGGCCCGGCGGCTGGGCCGAGCAGGGCAATCGCCAGGGCCGCTAGGCTCAGGCTTGATGTGGATGTTGGTTCAGGCATCGCGTCCTCAGTCAAACGAAACAGAAATGTCGGTCAGCGAGATCGACCAGCCCGAGGCGGCGTTGTCGAACACATGCGCGAACCAGAGGCCGTTTTTGGTCACGTCAAACCCGTGCGATGAGTCGATCACCGGGCCGGTGTCGTAGATCACTGATCCAGCCTGGACGATGGTCATGCGCACGGTCGGCACGGCGCCGGGCTGGTCGATGTGACTCCAGAATCGGAACGTATAGGGCACACCATCGCGCAACACCGGAGCCGCAGCACTGGGAGCCAGCAGGTGGCCATAGGCCGAAGGCGTGTAGCCCCAGACCTCAATCTGAGCGGCCGGCGTGACCGGGTTGCCGTTGAACGTCTCGGAGACGTTGCCGATCGCGAGGCCCTGCCCCGTGATGACGGTCTGCGTTGCCGAGAGATCGGCTCGGGCCACCAGGGCACAGTGCCCGGTGGGGTTGGCCGCGAAATAGCCGTTGCTGGTGAGGGTCAGCGTCACCAGGGTGTTCTGGTGAAACCCATCCGGCAGTTCCGCCAAGACCGTTTTGGCATTGGCGGGCAGGACAGTCGCGTCAGGAATGGGGATGGGCCGCGGAGCGGAATCGCCGCCGCCGCACGCAGGCAGGGCAAAAATGACGAGCAGGGCCAAGCCTGCGGCAATCAAGCGCATGAATTTGGACATGAAAAAGCCGCCTCGCGGGCGGCCCTGGTTTGCTGGGGGGGGTGGGGGTTACCAGGCGATGGCCTGAACCTCTTCAACAGTCGTGGCAGCTTTGATCTGAGCCGTCAGGGCCTGGCGCTTTCCGATCGCCGCGCCCACGGCGGCCTTGAACTGGGCGTTCAGGGCCAGGACGCGGGCCGCCAGCTCGGCCAGAGCTTTGCCACTCGCCACGCAGATCGCCGACAGCATCGGCGTGCTGGCCGAACTGCTTGCGGCGTAGGCCTGAGCCTCTGCCAGTTGCTGGTCCCACGTCAGGGCCTCGCTTGGCGGGTACGGCGCGGTGATGGTTGCCAGGGCGGCCTGGCAGGCGTCATTGATGGCTTGCACCTGCAGGGCTCGCGCCTCTGCAAGAGTCGGCACTGGTACCGGTGCGGGCCTGTTGCCATCGGCCATCCAAGCCAGAAACGCCTGGTAGTCGGTGTTGGCCTCATCGCTGGGAATGATGGCGCCATCACCGCGCTGAACACATCCGCTGAGAAGCAGTTGATAGCTGGTCATTGATCACAACTCCGCAGAGTAGAGGTATGGGCCTGAGCCCGATTGGGTCGGCGTGGTGCGCATCTGATAAGCCAAGTCAGCTGTGTTCTGCGCGGTCGCATAAACCTGCGTGTACCGCCGGCAGATTGCGATCTCCGTGGCGATGCTGGGGGCGTCTGAAGTGCCAGGATTGGTGCCTACGTCAATTCGGATGTCGGTAACATAAAAAGAATCGTCTGCACCGGCAGTGCCGGATGGAATAAACCACGCACCGAGGCCTATCTGCGTTGTCCCCGCAGGAATTGAAACCACTTGGCTGAATTGCCGCCAAGTTGTCGTCAATCCCACTAGCGTCAGAGCAGATTGGGCCCATCCGGTCCATGACCCCGAATAAATGCCATTGGCGGCCTGATCTGTTCCAGTACCGGTGATCAGTGAGAGGTATGCATTCACACCGCTGTAATTGGCGCCTACCTTGAAGCGGCCAGAAATGGTGACAGTCTTTCCAGCGAGAGAGATAGAGTCAATTGACTCCAGCGCCTGAACTGCGGCAATTGAGTTTGTGTTGTTACTGCCAGAGGTGCGCTGCAGCTTGGCCGCATAGGCATATCCGGTCAAACCTGCAGTGACGCGACTCAAACTCGCATCCGCTGAACCCGCAGCGACGAAAGCGGACCACCGATCAAGCGTGTATGTCGGCGTATTCGTCAGAGCAAACGAGGTGCCGCGCTGGGCCACCTCCATCAGCCCATTGATCACAAAATTCCGATTGCCAGATGAAGCTGAAGAGGCGACAAGAGCCTGCCCGCTGGCTCGGGTGTAGCTGACGCATTTCCAGTTGCCGCCGCCCAGACTGCGAAATACCGCCACGTCGCCGGCCTCGGTGGTGATGCTGGAGGCGCCGGGCAGGATCAGGCTGGTGGCGTTGTGGGTGAGGATCATCGCTCCAGAAAACTGCACCTCGCGTTCGGCGCCGGCCGCAATGGTGTCGAACGCCGTGATTGCCGTGGTGCCGGTGATGAATACGATGTTCGAAGCCGCAGCACCGATGGCCACCGTGGCCGCGCTGGCCAGAGTGGCCGGAGCATTCGCGTTCAGGGCGCCGGTCAGCGTTCCGCCGGAGATTCCACCCGTTGCGCCCGTTGCCCCTTGGGGAATGCCGAAATTCAGCACTGCCGCAGAACTGGTTCCGACGTTGGCGACGGTGGCCGATGCACCAGGTGCCAAGGTAGTGATGGTGCCGATGGAAATCGTGGCGGCGTCTCCCGGTGTGCCGGCGCCGGCGGGGCCCTTTTCGCCAGCAGCGACAACCCTGGCCCCAGATGAGACAGTAGAGGTCGGCGCTGCGTTTCCGGTGATGCCCAGATTTTGGAGCACGACATGGGTCGAGTCGGGGATCGAGACAACGCGGTAGTAGCCGCCGCCGGCGATAAATGTGGACTCTTGGGCCGCCATCCATGCGGTGCTGACGACCTGGACCGTCACGTTAGACAGCGCGACCGGCTGAACGAAGTCGGCGGTCGTGGTCGTGTAAGCGCCCTGCCCTGGCGGGAAGGCTGCAGCCACGGCGGCGGCCATCGCCGAGAAGGTCAGCTTCTTTTCGGCGTTGTCCTGTGCGATGTAAATGACATCGTTGGCGTTGATGGTCGTCGCCGGGTCGAATGCGATGAGGCGAGTGGTGCTCATGGGATTGGGGCCCGAGGGCCAGAGGGATGGGCTCAAGAGCCCGTGACGACAGTGGGATACCCGCCGCTGGCGGATTGGTAGGCGATGACGGTCTGATCCAGGCCGTTGACCAGCACCCAGGAGGCGGTGACGGAATCGGTCGTGGTGGCCGCGGCCATCGACAGCGTATAGGTCAGTCCGCGGCTGTCGGTGATGTTGATCTGGCCCTGGATTGCGCGGTCAGCGAACCCGGTGATCGTGGCCGTGGCCGAGACCACGCCGGTCACGCTTTCGGCCACCTTCTCCAGTTGGGACTTGATGTAGGCCGGCGGTGGCAACTTGCCCAGGATGCTCTGCCAGTGGGGCATGCCCAGGCTCGTGTCGTACCAGCATTCACCGAGGAACGTGCGGATCGCCGACGCGACGTCCTGGGCAATGGCGTAGGGCTCATCAGCCAGGGCGATGTTGCCCGAGGCATCCAGCACCAAGTCCCACGCCGTCTGGTCGAGCAGCAGGGTCTTGGGCATGGTCAGGCTCCAGGCTTGGCAGGCGCTGCAGGCAGAGTCGCCAGCAGGTCGGCGGCGCTGGCCGGCAGGTCGGATTTTCCAGACTGGATTTTGGCTGCGGCGGCAAGGTAGGCCGTCCACACGGCATCACGCCAGGCCACAAACGCCTTGGCATCAGCCGCCCATGCCTTGACGGCCGAAGTGGCCCAGCTTGCCAGCGTGGCGCCGTCCTTGTAGCCCCAGGCCGCGGCCACGGCATCGACTTTGGCCTCAAGGGTCGCAGAGGCGTCAGCCAGAAAGGCGCTGATGCGTTGAGCCGAGACGGTGGCCGAATCCAGCTTGACAAGCTTTCCGGATTCCACGCGGTACTCACGCCAGGCCTCCCATTCTTCGGCTGTGACAGCGATCTGATCATCGTCGATGGCGGCCGGCGGCTCGCTGGAGATCACTTGGTTGAGCACGTCGCCGCTGGATGGGTTGAAACGCAGGGAATGGAACATCGTGAATCCTCACTGGGCAGGAACGAAAACGTAGGCCAGCTGCATGTCAGCCAAACTGGAGGGCGGCGTAGAGCCTGCTGTGACGGCCTGGACAATCGTGACCGTTGTGTTAGCGGTTACCGAAGCAACCCCCATGTCGACCATGGTCGTGGCGACGAACGAATACCCGTACTGGGTGCCGTTGATCGAGATCGCCGCCGTCAAGTTCTGGCTACCGGTGTTGATCGACACCGAAGAAATCGCCATTACCTTTCCGTCACAAGGGGCGGTGAACGACAACACGTTGTTGACCGTGGAGCCCGATGACCAGCTGACAGAAATCTGCTTGGTGAACCCCTGCCGACCGGCCAGAAACGCATTGGATTTTGCGAGCAGCGGAGTGCCGAGTTTCACCACCCAGACCGTCGACGAGATCGCTTTCACGATGCACCAATCGGCGCCGGTCAACGTGAACGAGGACAGGCCCGTCTGGCTGCCCATGGTGATGGTGTTTCCGGCGGGGGCCGTGATGATGGCCGAACCGCCCTGCACAGCAAACGCGATTTCGTTGTTGCCGACAGCCGTGGTGTTCGCAAGAGGCAGCGTCATGGTGCCGCCGGCGCCCGCCACCAGGATCAGGTTGCCGACGTCAGTGCCGTAGGTCAGCACGGTCGACGACGAATAGGTGTTCGTGCTTCCCCCTGTGGCGCTTGATCCGCCTGCAGTCAAAAATGCGAGCAGGTCAGACCAGCCGGCACCGGACGCATCTGGGTCCGAGGTGTTCCCATCGAGCGTATTGACCCAGTAGCCCGTCCCAGCTGCCTTGGCTAGGATGGCCAATTTTGGATAGCCGCCGACGTTGGAGTTGTTCGCGAAAGTGGCGTTATAGCTATAGATACCGCCCGCGCAGCTCCAGCGCGCGACGGCGCTCAGCGCGTACAGCACACCGTTGAAGTCCTGGCCCTGCGGCGGAATGCCGCCCGAACTGGTGGGCTGCATGGTCAGGGCTGGGAAGCCGACATCGAACGAGGCCTGGCCCGGGGTCGTGATGCCAGCCGTGGTCAGTGGGATGGTGTTCTTCAGCCCCGAGATTGCAAACGGGACAGGAATCCTGGTGGGGGGGCTAGACAGTTGCATTTTGGATCTGCGCTTTAGAGAAGAAAGAGCCCTGGCCGAATGGCTGGGAAACGGAGCCGGCCTCAGAAAACCCGAAGGTGGCCGAGGTCGAGATCTGGATGACGGTCAAAAGGACGCCGGCAGGCCTGGGCAGCACGCCGGAATAGAGCAGGATCGACAGATCGGTGTCGGTCAGCGCGAACTCAAAAACGAGCCGCATGGTCATGTCGCCCGAGTCCTGGGCGTAGCACCGGCCGCGCCCGGAGAACAGCGTCTGCAGCATCGAATTGATCGCCGGGATCGTGCAGTTGCTGATGTTGGCCGCCGCCTTCAGCAGGATCAGCTGTCGGTAGGTGTCATCGCCCAGCGTGACGTTGGCAATGGTGGCCTTGCCCGGGTAGAACGGCGCTTGGCCGAATGGCTGGCCCGAGCCTTCAGAGAACCCGAAGAAGCTTCCCGAACTGGCCTGCTTCAGCCCCCGCGTCACGCCGACGATGCGGCCCCAGACATCCAGGCCGTAGCCAGTCGCGGTGTCCACGTTCCAGATGGTGTCGTAGAACTCATCGATGTCCGCAGAGGGGTCGATCCAGGTGTTGAAGTCGTTGATCAGCGCGACCAGGGTCGGGCTGTTCGCGAACTGGGCCAGGATCGTCTGTTTGACGTTTTGCATGTCAGACCAGCAGTACGGTGATGTTGGAGGCGCTGATCGTTGGCAGCTGATCGATGCCGAACGACAAAGACGTGGCGCTCTGCGCGGCCGAGTTAGTGCCCATCAGGATCGACAGGATCTGCACATTGGGGTTCGTGCCTGCCACCCCTGCGTAGTACCGGCCGGCGTAGGTCGTGGAGCCGATGCGTGCGCGCTGGCCGCCGTCCTCTCCGTTGAAGGCCGAGACGATGGCCGCCTTCACGAGGTCCTGAATGTTCCCTGGCAGGTTGTCGTCTGCCGCAATCTGGACGGTGAAGTAGGCCGGCGTAGCCGTGGGTGTCAGCCAAGTCACGGTGTAGGTCGGGTAAGGCGGCGCGTAGCCGCTGGTCACCTCAATCGGGTGGCTGGTGTTGCCCGTGTACCCGCAGCCGGCCGACTTCTTGGTGAAGATGGCCGCCGCAATATCAGCAGCGGTACCGCCCGCCACCGAGACGCACAGCGAGTGCGCGGCCACTGGGTAGGCAGTCGCCCCCACAGAGACGGTGCCGTTCGTGGGGTTGTCGTAGACATAGGCGTCCACGACGTTGGAGACCGCCAGAACCTTGCCCAGTACCGACTGAGGGCTGGCCGTGGCATTGGCCGCCACAGAGGCGCGGCGCCGGGTTTCAAATGCCGCCCGGCTTTCCACGTCTGTGCCGAGGTAGCCCGCGGCAGCGTTGGTGATCGATTCCCAGCCAATGACGGCCGCATAGATCGTGCTCAGCGCGCCGGCCGCGCACGGGATGGGCCCGGTCTGCAGGTTCTGGAACTGGGCCGTGACCGACCCGGTGCTGCCGATCGTGACCTCGGCTGTGCAGGTGTAGCGGTATCCGTTGGTGTCCTGGGCCACAGCACCCGAAGGGATCACAGTGCCGGGCACACCCGAAACGGTGGCGGATACCACGGTGCCCGATGCCGGGACGCGCTCCAGAAAATAGATCCGGCCCAGGGCATCCTGCCAGCGGCCGGTGGCCACGTCCGGGTTCACCTGGTTGGAGATCTCGGCGATCTGGTCGTTTTTGTCGCCGATGATGGCCGTCATGCTCTGGGCCAGTTGGCCCTGTGGAGTCGTCAGGTCGGGATTGACGCCGCCACCAAAGGCAGCATCGATATCAGCCTGCACCCCGGCCAGGATGGCGGATTCCAGCGGTAGGGATACCCCTGCGCTGGTGAATGAAACGCTTGGGACATTGGTGGTGCTCATGGGGCAGAAATGAAAAAACCGCCTCTGGGGCGGTTTGGCTTCGGAGCGGTGAGGGTCAGACCGTTGGCGCCGTGGTCGAAAGGAACACGTTGTCGATCGTGAAACCCCAACCCGGGTCGGTGGAGGTGTCAAACACATGGCCGGCATACGCCCCGCTGTGCGCAGGGTCGAAATACTGGTTCGGGTCTGTGACGTTGCCTGAGTCGTAGAGCATTGATGACCCCTGCCAGACCCGGTACCGGATCGTTTGGACCGACCGATCCGGGGTCACATGCGTGAAGATCTGGAAGGTGTAGATCACCCCGTCTTCCAGGATCGGCGGCGCGCCAGGAGCCGACAGCAGGTAGCTGCCTGGGTAGATGCCGTTGCACCAGGTCTCAATCTGGGTTGACGGGAAGAACGGCGTGCCGCCGGGCGCCAAGGACACGTTCCCCAGAACAATGCCCTGCCCTCTGATCTGCTTGCCGACCAAAGCAGGATCCTGACGCACGCACACAAAAATGTGCGCCGTCGGGTTCGCTGCGAAATAGCCGTTCGACAGAAAGTCGAATGTCAGGTTCAGGTACTCGTAGTACCCATCGGGGAGCGAATTCATAGCTCAGCACCAGCTGGTGAATTGGCGGAGAAAGAAGCGCTTTTGCCCGGGTAGCCAACCACAGGCGGGCTGGTCATCGCGCCGCCACGAGCCACGCCACCGTGCTCGTGCTGCACCAGGCTGACGCCCGAGGCAATTACGTCTTCGGATGCGGTGATGGAGCCCGTGTGGGCCCAATCGCCTTCGCTTTTGATGCTGGGGGCCTTAATGTGCACCTCGGTGGGCGAGACGACTTCAATACCGCCGTCGAAGAAGCGCACGTACTGGGTCGGGGCCGCTGCCACCGAGATGATGCTGTTCAGGTAGATGGCATCGCTGGGGTCATGTCGGCGCGAGCTGCCCGGCGGCGAAACTGCTTTCGAGGCCTTCACCGTGGAGATGTCGCGGTCACTGATCACGGCGATGCCGATGTCGCCAACCTGGGGATCCAGGATCACGGCATTGCCACCGCCTTGGATGCGCAAATAGGGCACGTTGTAGATCACCCCATGGGCGATTGCGTCCAGGCTGCCGGTGACCATTGAAACCAGCGGTTTGATGTCCACGTAGCCGATGGGCGCCACGCCGCCGTCATTCGTGACCGCCACCACCTGCACCGGGATGGACGTTCTGACCTTGCTCAGCAGGGCCTTGAAGATCGCCTGCAGCTCGTTGGCATCAGACTCGAAAGCCGCGCCAGAAAATCCAGGAAGGGGGTTAGCTGCTGACATAGAGGCCGCTTTGAGTCAGGCTGCAGGTCGAGAACCACGGGCCGCCAGGCGTCATAGTCGAGAGTTCGTGGCGCATGCTCTGCACCTTCCAGTCGCCGCAGGCCTTGGCGATCAAGGACTTGACGCGCACCGTGCGGCCAAGCTGCATTTCGGGCCGGAATTCGGCGCGCACCGCGATGCCCGTGGGCGTGAAGGCGGGGTAGCCAACCATGCCGTTGTCAGGCGAGATCGACAAGATCGTCGAATCGGACAGGCCATTGTTGGGCCAGATCGAGACGATACCGTTTTCGATGTTGCAGGCGATGCGCGCGGCATCCGCCAGGGTGCGGATCTGGTCAATCGCAGTGCCGTAGAGATACTGGTTTGACAGCTGGGAGGTGACGCCGTTGTTTTTAAAGCCGAAACCTATCGAAGCCGCGATAGTTTGAATTTTGGCAGCGACATCCACGGTGCCCTTGCCTTCGTTGGGCGCAGCCGGCTTCACCTTGAACAGGAAGCCGGCCTGGGCTTGCACGTTGAAGGCGACATCCGGGATGCCGGCGAAGTCGATGAAGGCTGCCGTGATGGTGCCTTCGAAGACCTGGTGAATCTGCCCGCCCTCGTTGCCGGCGCTCACCGTCACGGAGTCGCCGCGTACGGCCAGGGCGTTCAGGCCATCCGTGCTGAATGTGTTCATGTCCGCCAGGCGCATGCCGTAGACGCGCATGTTCAGGCTGCCCACCGCCAGGCCGCCGCCCGGGTTGTCGATGATGGCCTCGACGCGGTGCCCCTCAAGGTCCAGGGTGTCGGCCCCGTTGGGCAGGCTACCGCTGGCCAGCTTGAAGCTCAGCTTGATGGCACGTTTGACGAAGGTCATGAGATCTCGGAGGCGGGGAAGTAACAGAGGATCCAGCGCGACCCCAGGCCGGTGTATTCCGGGTCCGATGTGCCCTGGGTGTCGAAGAAGGCCAGATCGCCAGAGAATCCGAAGTAGGCCAGGCGCACGATCCAGCAGCGGTCGCGGCAGATCTGGCTCTGCAGCACCGCGGCGCCATCGATCGACAGGTCAAGGAACAGCCCTGTCGATTTCTGGGTGACCGCGATGGTGCAGTTTTGGGTGCCCAGCGTCACCAGCTGGGTCTGGGCCGGAACGGCAAGCAAAGGGATGATCTGCATCACATCACGCCGGCGGCGCCCATCTGGTTCTGCTCAGAAGCAGTCGGGTTGGTTGGAGACACGGCGCCATTGCTCTGCGGGTCGGCCCCGGACGCCTGCTTGGTCGACTGGTACGAGGCCTGGGCCGTCGGTCTCACTTCGACAAAGTAGCAGGCGGCCACGATCAACTTTGCGCCGTTGCTGCTCGTCTGTCGGTAATCGAACGACACCAAGTTGCAGTTGGGAAACGAGGCGTCAGGCGTGACGATGGTGAACACGTCGGTCGAATCAGCCATGCTGCCCAGGGCGGCGAGGAAATCGCTGCGAGTCATTTGACCTTGCCCACCGCACGAGATCACGAGGCGCGCATCAAACGGGCTAGCGATCTTGTTGTAGCTGGCAAAGGCGCCCTGCTCCACCGGGTAGTTCGAAACCCGGCTTTCGCCATGGAACTCGAACGCGATCACCGAGTCCGGGATGATCGCTGCCGATCCACCTTCGGCCAGGATCTGCCACTGGGGACCGTTGAATTGGCTCCCGTAGCGGTACGAGGCAGCCGAGGCCAGGGCCAGCGCCGTGACTTTTGCCGCCTGCCTTGGCATCGTCGGGATCCCGGACGCAGCGGGCACATTGGGGTACGGGATCAGTGGCATGTCAGATTTGTCCCGCTGTCGCGAGGCCGGCCATCTTGGTCTGCTGCTGCAGCGCCGATTGCAGGTCACGCGCGATGCCGCCGGCATCCTTGGCCTGGGTGTTGATGGTGATCGGGCCGTTGACGTTCGTCTCGTTGGTCGTGGTGTTCACCACGCGAGATGCCGCCGGATTGGCTGCAGCCGCTCCGACGCGGATACCGCCCGTGATCTGGGCTTCAGACACGTAGCCCTTGCCGTTTTCATGGTTGGTGATGCCGCGAACCAGCGCTTTGAGCACGTCGGCGTTGCTCAGGTCGACCTTGTCGTCGGCCTTGAGCCCCGTTTCCTTGGTCAGCGCCGAGATGTAGGCCCCGACGTCGTTTTCACTGGCCGGCGCGTACTTCTCGACGATGGCCTTGATGGTGTTGACGCCCCGGGATGCGTAGATCCGGAGTTGCTTCACCAGGGCGGCGATTCCGGCTTCCATGCTCTCGAACTTGGCGAACCGCCCAGGGCCATCCTCACGGGTGGCGCCCTCTTGGCCGACAAAGTTCAGGTTGCCAGGGTTGTTGTTGCGCACGCCGCGCGGAAGATTGCCACCGGCGGCAGCCTTGGAAGTGGCAGCAGCCGGCGCGGCCGGCGCAGAAGATCCACCGGACTTGGTGTATCCCTTGACTCCATTGGCCGCCAGGGCATCGTTGGCTTCCTTGCTGCCACCGTAGGCAGCCACGCGGGCGATCAGCTCGCCGAGCTTGTTGCCCACCGACGTGGTGGCCAGCTTTTCGCCCAAGCTGGTGGCAAAGCCCAGCACATCGCTGATGCCGCGGGCAATCGCGCCGATCACCGTGGCCAGGCCAGAAAAGAACCCCGAGATCTCGCCCTTGTGCGTCTGTACCCAGCCAGACAGGCTCAGCAGATCCTTGTTCGATTCCTCCAGAGCCGGTGTCAACGCCTCGAAGATCGTCTGACCGACACCGTAGAGCTCGCGGCGGAAGGTCGCCCACTGGGCCTGGGCTTTGATCGCCGCCTGGGTGCTTTCCTCGGTCACACCCGAGGACCGGTACATCTGGTCAACGACGCCCTGAATCTCGGTGCGCCCCAGGCGCAACAGGTTCAGCGTGCCCTCATCGAGCCCCAGCATGGAGGCGGCCCGGATCTGGTCCTGCGCGCTCAGCCCCTTCAGGGCCGTGGACAGGTCCAGCAGCAAATCCTTCATCGGGCGGATCTTGCCGTTCGAGTCTGCGATGTTGACGTTCAGGGCCCTGAAGGCGGCCACCACCGGGCTGTTTTCGCCCAGCTTGAAGGCCTCGAACCCGGCCTGCATGGCCTGCATGGAGCCGCGAAAGGCCTCAGCCGTGCCGCCAACCGTCTCCACAGACGCGCCCCAGGCGTCCAGCTCGCGCGCCGACACACCGAGGTTCTTGGCCTGCCGCGCCAGGGCCGCCTGCCCGTTGACCATGTTCGTGAAGAAGTCCTTCACGCCACGGGCTCCCAACGTGATCGCGACGAGAGAGATGATCTCGTTTTTGACCTTGTTGAACCCCTCGGCCATGGCCTTGCCCTGGGCCTCGATCTTCTTGGTCTCTTCCGCGCTGCGGTCGCCGAACTTCTTCAGCGAGTCGCCGGCTTCCTTCTGGCCCTTCTTGTAGCCCGAGACATCCAGCCCGAGCGTGACCAGAAGCGCGTCAACGATTGTTGCCATCACCGGCCCCTGTTCATCATGTTTTCGTTGTGGCTGTTGACCTGCGCGATCTCAAGCAGGAGCCACATGTCCTCGACACCGTAGATCGTGTCGAGCTCGTGGAGGGTGGCCAGGCGGGTCGTGACGACGGCGCCCACCACCTTGGAGAGGTTCTCGTACTCCACCAGGCCGCGCGGTCGTGCCGCGAGAGCCGCCACGCCGAAGTCAATCAGGCGGCGGCGATGGAAAAACCCGCGTGCAACTTGAACACCTCCACGCGCAGCTTGATCCGGGTGGCGATTTCCTCGATGTCGTCTTCCACCAGCTGGCGGACGATGCCGGGGTTCTGCGGGTTGGGGATGGCCTGCACGCAGGCAAACATCTCGTCCATCAGCGCCTCGGCATCCTCAAACGGAAGCTTGCAGATCAGCTCCAAGGCGATCTTGGCGATGCCGGCAAATCCGCTGTCGGCCAGATCTTTGGGGATGTCGATACCGGCGCGGCCGATGGCCAGAAAGGCCCGCATGGCCCACTTTTCGGCCTTGGTGGCCGGCATCTCGCGGATGAAGTAGGCCTTGCCCTGGTCGCGCCCGGCTTCCTGGATCTGGATGATGAGTTCTTTGCGTGCCATCTCAGATCTGCTCCGGGGTGATCTTTTCCCAGGTGATCACGAAGGGGATCGGCTGGAGGGTCTTCTTCACGTCGGCGAACGGCTTGACCGTGGTCAGGATGCCATTGGTCAGCGTGTACTTGCGGTTGATGCCGGGCAGGATGATCGAGCCGTTGGCCGGGTAGATCTCCTGTGCGCCCACCTGAGTGGAGGCCCAGGTCTCGAAGATGGCCAAGCTGGGCGAGGTGGGCATCAAGATGACGTTCATCTTGTAGGCCTCAAAGACGAAGCCGGCCGACAGCTTGCCGTCAGCGCCCATCATGATCTCGGCGTTGGTCACCGGATCGGCGTTGAACAGGTCATCCGTGGCGAATCCCTCGATCAACTGGGGCGCGGGGTAGATGTCGGTGATGGCCAGGGCCAGCGTGGAATTGGCGGAAGTAAGAGTTGCCATGAGGGCTCCAGAAGTGGGAAAGCCCGCGCATGGCGGGCCTATCGGGTGGGGTCAGAAACGAGAAACCCGGCGCTGGGCCGGGTTCAGTGGTGGAAGAGCTGTGGCTGTATGTGCTGCTCGAGCACGAAGCGCTCATGTTCCAGAGCGGGTATCTCGCGCTTTCGCTCGAGCATCAGGTGAGAGCCGAAGGATGCGCGCACCTTGGACTCCACCTCTTTGGCGATCAGCTCCTGCATCTGCCGCCACAGGCCGCGCTCGCGGTGCTGCAGCTCGTCACGCATGCGGAAGAACTCGCGGATCAGGGCAACCTTGAACTCGATGACCTTGGGCGAGTTGCGCATGAAGGCGATCAGCAGGCCGGCCTGGTGCTCGTTCAGCAGCGCGAACTCGCGTTGCTGCTTGCCCCCGCGGGTTTCAAAGGTCCGCGTTTCAAACGCGACCCTTCCGAAGGCATCGAAATCGCTCTGATGCCGGCGCAGCAGGGCTAGCACGTTCTTGTGCTGGATGCCGATGCCGCGCGCGATGGTTTCGGACGATGCCCGGGCCTCACCTTCAAAAGCGGTGACAAGAGGGGTGATTTGCATGAAGTGCTTCCGTTCAAAGCGCGTTCCAGGCAATGCAGCGGCCAGGGCGGGGAACGAGTCCGCCTCTTCGGGGTATCCCCCTAGGCCGTGCAAAAAGGAAAGCCCGCGCGTGGCGGGCTGTGATCACTGGATCTCGATGGACGCCAGCGCGAGCCTCTGCACGCTGCCCCCGTCTGCATAGAACAAAGTCATGCTCGGGCTGGCCCGGGTCACGCGAATCGCAGCCGTGGCGGGCTGGATGTACAGGTAGTAGCCCTTGGCGAAGATCGTGGCGCTCACGTCGCGGCCAATGGCGTACTGGATTTCCGCAACTTGCGAGGTGGACAAGGCCACGCCGGTGCGGATCGCGCCAAAGTTGATCGCGGAGTTGATCGGGTCTTGGCAGGCTGTCGCAATCAGGTTGTAGCCGGCCTGGTTGTACGGGATCGAGCCCACCGTCATCAGAAGCTTGATCATGGCCAACTGGATGTTCGAGTTGAGCCAGATCTGATTCAGGTATGTGTCCAGCCAGGTCCACGAACCCGACACCGCGCCCGAGTAGAAGAAGTTGAACTGCTGCGTGGCGTTGGCGTAGGCGCCGAAGTACAGGTAGCCGTTTTGCTGCAGCGCCTGGGCGTTCGTGGCGTTGGTCACAGCAGGCGTCAGACCCGACTGGGTGCGAAATGCCAGGGTGGCGCGGCCGTTCGTCTTGTCGAAGTCCAGCGAGGCGGCGAAGCCCAGCACGAAGGCCGCGTGAGCCAGATCGGCAGTGCCTGTGTAGACCGGGATCGTGCCCGACGACTCGGTGTTCTGCAGGTAGTAGCCGAAGGTCGAAGTGCTGCCAGCCACCAGGGCGTTCGGGTCGCTGTCGATCGATACGTAGCCATAGCGTGGTGCCACCGAATTCGTCCAGGCCGCAAAGGCCTTGGCTTCATCCAGGGACGATTCCCAGGCCGTGGTGAACAGCGCCCAGTTCTGAGTGAGTTGGGCCAGGGCCGGCATGAAGGTCGCCGGGGTGGCGGCCACAGCACCGGCGGAAACCACGGCACCGGCTGCGCTGGTCAGGCCCAGGGCAGTGGACAGCGTACCGGTGGCAAAGCCCACCGACGAACTTGCGCCCGTGGTGCCCGAGGTGATGACAAATGCGTTCTGGGTCGTGTCCCAGGTCACGGCAGCACTCAGGGCGGTTCCGATGATGGTGGCAGCATTGGCGAACGAAGTGGCAGCGCTCAGCGAAATGCTGGCGGCGGTCTTGTTCGTGCCGTCCACAGCGACGGTCAGGGAACCGCTCAGGGCCTGCAGTTGGGTCAGGGTCAGCGACAGCGTGGCGCCGCGCAGGTAGCCCGCCACATCGGTGCCGTTGAACTGGGCAAAGTACAGCTTGCCCGGCACCTTCGTGCAGCCTTCGTAGCCCTTGAAGTACACCTGGGCCATCGCGTATTCGGTCGACGTAAGGCCGAAGAATGCGCCCACATCGTCAGCCAGAGCAAAAGACTTCACGGTACCGATAGGCACGTACGGGCTCTTGGTCAGGATCACGCCGTTGAGGTCAACAGCAGAGCCCGCTGCGGCGAGAACGGACGGATTTGCCGTTACCACGGTACTGATGGGGATAGTGGACATTTTTATTCCTATTCGTTTGGTAATGGGAATTGATATTCAGGCCGCCATTTAATAAAATGGGTGCACCCAATAAACTCCAAGATTTATGCTGAAGATTTGCCGAAAGTGCTTGGTCGAAAAAGACGGAATAAACTTTTCTCGCTGCTCAGCAAATAAGGATGGTTTGCAGTACCAGTGCAAGGAATGCAAGTCGGCCTACAAAAAAGAGAACAGGGAGGCGACCAACCTTATTGCCAAGCGTGGTCGAGAGAAGAATCCAGAAAAGCACCGAGCCGCTACGAAGAAGTGGTTTGATGCGAACAAGCAGCGCGCCCTTCAAAAGAGAAAGATTTATTACTATGAAAATCTTGATTATTCGCGCAGATATTCAATTGAATACAAAGCAAAAAACCCTGACTACTACGTCTCGTACAGAAATAAAAATATAGAAAGAGAGACTGCGCGGGTTAAGCGGTGGGCTCAAGCAAACAAACACAGGCTCAATGCTTCGTATGCACGACGTCGATTTGCAAAGTCCCGATCAACTCCACTATGGGCCAATAAAGAAGCAATCATTGATATCTACAAGAAGAGCCGAGAGCTTTCACAAGCAACAGGCGTTGAGCACCATGTAGACCACATAGTCCCCCTTCAGTCAGATGTGGTTTGCGGACTTCATTGCGAAGCCAATCTTCAGATCATTGACGCAAAGGAAAATATCCGTAAAAACAACCGGTGGTGGCCGGATATGCCTTGATTGGGATAGTGGACATCGAGGGTCACTCCAGAAATGAAAAAACCCGCTCGCTGGCGGGTTTGAATGGGTGGGGAATGGCCCACTGATGCGGGCAAAAGAAAACCCGCTCAGAGGCGGGTTGTGTGTCATGCGCCCGAGTGGCGCCCGGAATGTGAGGGCGCCGCGCCGGGGCTTGTGGGGCGCGGGCCTGGGTGGAGCTAGGTCACCAGATGGGTTAACTGGCAATCAGGCCAGACCAAGCTTGGTCAGGTTGCGAATAGCAGCTCGTCGGATCCGATAGTTGCCACCACCGGTGATCGCCAAATACAACTGGAGCACAGTTGTCCCGGCGGGAACAACAAAGGGAGGAGTCTGAAAAACACCAGGACCTTGCAAGGTGTAATTTGCGTAGGTGCTGTCCCAGTAAAGATCACTGGCCGAGGCGAAGAATGAAGATCCGTTATAGGCCTGGACTTTCAGGCAGATACCTTGGGTGTTTGCTGCTGCGGCAGAGTCATAGCTATCACCTGCAAACTCAACAACACCGATCACGGTATCGCCAATTGCCAGGCTGGAGCCGATGGATACGTTCGATGTGAGCCCCTGACCGGTAGTTGTTCCATTCGGGACATTCAGTTGACACCATGGATAGGCGAAACCATCCGTGGCAGCAACATAGGAGATTGTCGGCGTCCCCTGCTTATTCCAGCCCGTAGGCGTTGCCGAGCCAGCCCCATACAGCATGGGGTTTGTAAGAAGGTTGTCCGTATCGCCGTTGCTTTGCGCAAGCCAAGGATTCACGGTGCTGATATACGGGCGGACAGCATCCGCAATCAAACGGCCTTCAAGTGCCGCGCCAATCGGAGATTCATGCGTACCGTCAGTAAGGGCTGTGGAAAGCGCTTTGAACGTGGTTGAAATATCCAGCGTGGCAGACTCTTGAGAAACAAGCACGACATTGGGGCGTCGCGCTGCAGCGATTTTCAGAAGACGGTTGATCTGCATGTGATACTGGTTTTCAGCATCGGCTGCAACTGTCTTTGGCGGAATGGTGTACCAAAGTACGCGGCGGCCAGCGGCGACAGCCTGATCCCACATCGCAATGATGTTCACATCAGTGGTGCTGGAGTTTCCCGTATCTGAAGCAGAAGAATCGTTTGTGCCAGCCAAGCCGCAGACCCACTCAGACGGCCTGGAAAGAACATCAGTTTGGAATCTGGCAAGGATTTGCCCAGATTTTTGCCCACCAATTCCAGCATTGCCAACCACCTCGAATGCATGATTCAGTAGAAAGTTGGCTTGATTGAATTGCCCCTTGCAATCGTAGGAGGCCCCCAGCGCCTGAACTGGCGTTGCAATCGATGTGCCGCCATTCATTGCCGTTTTCGAATCTCCAATGAGGATGATCCGGTTTCGATTTGGGGCGTTGCCAAACATAAATCCACCGTTCAGCCCCAAAGTAGCGTGCTGCTTGGCATGCCCGCCATTTGCCAGCCAGGTATCAGCAGAGGCCGAAAACGAGGCATCGGGGATCGAGCCAATAGGCGTCGGCACACCGAAGCGGTTCACGGCGCCGATCACCTTCCCGGTGTCGTCCACGATGAACCCGTAGAAGTCTTTTTGAATGGTGGCGGTCATAGAGGCCTCGAAATGCAAAAGCCCGCACTCGGCGGGCTTGGGGTTTGAAGGTGGGGTGACTCAGGGAGTCGGCGGGAAGTGGGTGTCGACCTCGATCAGGTCGATCTGCAGGGCTGTGGCTGACTCCTGCGACACGGTCACGACGGGGGTGATCTGCAGCACGGCGGAAAGCTTCCAGCGCTCCAGCCACGTCTGCTCGCCCGTCACGAGCGGAATCTGGATGGGGTCATCGGCATAGGCCGGGACGATCCCGTCCGGGAAGGCATCGGTGGCGAACTCATCGCGCCACAGCGCCTGCACGGTGTTGGCCCAATCTCCTGCCTGGGGGCCGTAGAAGTCCAGTTGGATCGGGAACTCGGACAGCATCTGCACTGCCTTCGACCCGGGCGCGCCGGATGTGTAGGCGGCCACGTTGGTGGACAAGCGCCGCGAGGCCGAAAAGGTCATCGCCACGAAGGCACCCTTCGGCATCGGCACGCCGTTGCCCTGGGTCTTGATCACCTCAGTACCGGCAGGCAGCACCGATTGCAGGAACTGGCCCACAGCCGTAACGACCTGCGCTTCGGTGATGGAGATGGTCGTGGTGGTCATGTGGATTGCAGGCAGACGAGGACGCGCGCCCAGGTGGGCCATGTCTCCATGACCGATATGACGCGCCAGTCTTTAACAGGGCCGCCGGGCACCTCGGGGAATTGCAGGATGTCGCCACCCTTCTGGTTGTCGCGCACGACGCCCTGCACGTTGCCGTAGAGGTGCACCGAGCGCATGACGCCCTGAATGTTCAGGCCCTCGACGTGCTGCAGGTCGCGGCCCGACAGGCCTTGCACGTTGGCCTGCACCGTGGTGCTGGTCGTGGTCGGCGTGCGGCTGAAATCGGCGTTCGTGGTGTAGCCGTTGGCCTGCACCCAGGTGACGCTGATGTTCGGGTTGATCGCTTGGATCGTGGTGTTGGCCAGGGCCCGGAGGTTGATCATTCCGTTTTCCCGACTGCGTTCGTGAGGGTGGCAACCATGAGGCCGGTGTCCTGCAGGGGATCGCTGGGCACGCCGTCGATGATGCTTGGGTCTTCAGCGTAGGCGGCGGCGGCTTGGCCGACCGTCTTGCCGTTAATGGGCAGGCCCTCACGGCGCCACTTGCGCAGGACCAGGGTTGTAGGGCTCAGGGGCTCGACAGCGTTGCTGGCAATTTGCGCCTTGGTGTCGCCGGCCATCTGCAGGCCCACGCCTTCAAACACCTGATCAGCGGTTGCCCGGCCAGCCGATACGGCGCGCACACCGCTTTCCAGCAGCTTGGTCCAGGCCTTGGTGCGGGCGTCGATGGTGGGCTTCAGGAAGGGCCGGGGCGGGATGCTGACCTCTGGGGCGCCGTTCTCCTGAATGGTCGCCACGTAGGCAACGGGGGTGCCGTCCTCGTACTGGGCGGACGGGAACCAGCCCATCTGCGCCTCTTTGCCGGCGAACTCAGCCGGGATGCGGTCAAGGAGGGCCTTGATCTTGTCGAAGTTCAGCGTCTTGCCCATCAAAACACCCCGCCAGCTTTGCGGAACGAGGCCCGCTCAAGCGAGCCGCCGATGTAGAAGCCGCCGGCGCCGCGTATCTGGAGCAGCGCCCACAGTTGCTGCCCGTAGGCCGTGGTGGCCAGCCAGTACTGCCAGCCGGATTTCGTGGGCGGCGGCGCCATTGATGCCGAGACGCTGCCCTCAGACCCGCCGGTGACGACGCCCGGGGTGCTGCCCCCTGCCCCGTTTCCGCTGGGCCCGTTGATGATCTGGAACGACTGCGCTAGGTGGGCGGTCATCAGGTTCAAGGCGAGCTGCAGGCGGTCGCCGGTCAGGGCGAAGCTTTCAGCGATGTAGCCGTTCGCCATGGTCCAGTAACCCTCCAGGGCCGGGGTGGACACCGACGCCAGCGCCGGGAACATGGCAGCGAATGCCGTGGGGTCAAGTGCTGGCGTGGTCATGGCGGCTTACTTCTTCTTGCTGGATGTGGGCTTGGCAACCGCGTCGCCAGCGTTCTCGAAACTGGACTCGGTCAGGGGCGCGCTGTTGTCGGCGCTGGTCATGTCGGCAGCCACCTTCTCGGGGTCTTCGGCCACGTCTTCGATCACCACGAAGCCGTTCTTCTGGTGCAGCTTGAAAATCTCGTTGGCCTTAAGGACTTCGACCAGTTCGGCGTCGATCTCGGTGCGCACGCCCAGCGGGGTCACGATGCGGTCATTTGCCACGCCGGTGCCGCCCTTGATGGTCACGGAACGGGCTTCGATGTGGAGGTCGCTGGTCTTGACCCACTCTTTGTAGGTGGTGTCAGCAGCCAGGGTGCTGTAAACGTATGCTTTTGCCATGGTGGGCACGCCTCAATGAAAAAGCCTCGGGCTCGATGCCTCGGGGCTTTGTTGGGGGAAGTCCCCGGCACGGCGCCGGGGCTGGATCAGGCCTTGCGGCCTTGGTGGGTCAGATGCCGGAGGCGCGGACCACAGCGTAGGGACGCTTGCACATCACGCCGGCGGTGGCGTTCGTGTAGTCCTCGACGTAAGCCTTGGCGCGCTTTTCCACGCCCAGGGCGCGGAACTTGGCCGGCACGACCTGGTTGAACACACGGCTGTCGTCGCTGGCACCATCGTCCACGGACTCGGCGAACAGGTAGAACACGTTGGCGCCGCCGTTGGCAGCGTTCAGCTGGGGAGCCGACACGACGCGCATTTTCGGGAACGTTTCCTTGATCCACTCGCGCACCGAGTTGCCGTAGTTGCTGGTGACGCTCAGGTAAGCGTAGGCGGCAGTGGGAACGGCCAGGGTCAGCGGCGTGGTTTCCGGGTTGATGGTGTCCTGCGATTGGGTCTGCAGGGTGGCCACGGCGGTCCGGATGTCGGCGGTGATCTCCAGAAACTGCTTGTTGGCCCAGGTGGGCGAGCCAGCTGCACCATTGGGCACGGTGTAGTAGGCAGGCAGGGCCGGGTCGTTCAGGAAGCCGTAGGTTCGGTTGTTGCCGCTGTTGAAGCCATAGAAGCCGATGGCATTGCGCTGGACTTCGAGGGCCAGAGCGCAAGCGCTGCGCTTCTCAGCGGCGCTATTGGCTCGGATGCGGGCCGCACGTTCTTCTTCCAGCACGCCGACCTGGAAGCCCTTTTCAAAGCGCACGACGGTGCGGCGCTCAAAGTTGGTGTTCCAGGACGCCAGGGGCACGTTGGTGGTATCGCCGTAGGGCAGCGCCTGGCCGATGGGCTCCAGCACGCCCTGCACGACTTCCTCGTCTTCCCAGGAGCCGACAGTGGTGATGCCGATCAACTCGTCGATCTTGCGAGCAGCGGTGATCACGCGCACAAAGCCGGGCATCCAGGCTTGCAGGAACTGGATGGGGGTGGTGTTGCCGGCGGTGGTGATGAGACCTTGATTGGTCGCGTCCATCGCGGCCGCCATGGCATTGATCTTGGCGGTGGGGAATTGGATGCCGATGTCGGAGAGGGCCTGGTACTCGGCCACGTCCTCGGCGTCCATTGCCACGGGGCCGACATTGCGCGGGCCGACGTAGCTCAGTTCTTGAGACTTGTTCATTTTGGGGTTCCAAATGAAAAGAGCCCCGGCGCAGCGAGTGCGCAAGGGCTCATTGGATGGGGATCAACCTGCGGTGCAGGTCGTGGCTTAGTTGGTCAGGCGGATGGCAGCGGGGCCGGCGGCGGTGTTCTGGAAGTCGATCACGATGCCGTTCGGCACCAGAGCGCAGCCAGAGCTGGGCGAGGCCCCCGGGGCGACGGTGGACAGGGCACCGGTCGTCACGTTGTACTGGAACACGTCGCCGATGTTGCAAGCGGTACCGCTGGCCACAACGAAGTCGCCCATGGTGGCGAACTCGCCCAGGGTGTTGTCGGGCACGGCCAGGGTTGCAGCCAGGGTGCCGCCAGCCGAGGTGCCGACAGCGGCGTAGCTCTTGGGGCTGATCAGGATGCCGCCCAGAACGGTCGGGGTGCCGCCGGCGCCGGTGATCGTGGTGCTTGCCGCAGTTTGCGAGGTGCTTACCGTGTAGGTGCCAGTGCCGCCAGCGCCCGTGCCGTAGCCGGTGATGGTGGTGCTGCCGGTCACGCCCGAGCCGGTGATGGTCTGGCCGATGCTCAGGGCACCAGAGGTGACGCCGGTCACGGTCAGGGTGGTGCCGCTGATCGAGCCGGTCACGACAGCCGCGCCCTGGGTGATCACGCCGCCCACGCTGGCGATGTTGGTGGCGGCGTTCTTCGTGAAGAAGTAGCCGACCACGTTGGCAGCGCCGTTGGAGTTGATCAGCAGCTCTTGCGAACGGGTCGGGCCGTCCTTGTAGATCTGACCGATCAGGCCGAAGGCGTAGTTGATGTTGACAGTGCTTTGGAAACCCATGGTCTTACTCCTGCTTGCCCAGGTGACGGGTCACGAAGTTGGACTTCTTGACAGCGCCGTCTTGAGCGTGGGTGGGGACGGCCTTCGATGCGGGATCGACGGCGGCGGCGAGGTAGCCAGCCAGGGCGGCAGCTTCTTGGCCGGCGGCAACGCTCAGGCCCAGCTTCTTCACGCCGTAGGCGGCCACCTCGGATTCGGTCATTTCGGCATGGTCGAAAGTGCCGATGTGCTTGCTCAGGGCGACGGCCAAGCGGTCGCGGCGGGCGGCCTGGGCGGCGAACGACTTGAAGGTCATGCCGGAATCCATGCCGGTGCCGGGCTTGTCCTGGTCAGGCTTCTTGCCCTCGGGCATGTCTTGGTCGGCGTCCTGGGCGTTCGGATCCTTGTCGGGATCAGCGTTCGGGTCGGTGTCAGCCGACGGGGCCGGGTCGGCAGTCTTGCCGGCAGCATGTTCTTGCAGCATCTTCAGCGCAGGCATCACCTGCTCGATTGCCTTCAGGGCCTGTTCCAGCGTCAAGCCGGAGCCGCCCTCTTTGTTTTCATCAGCCATAGCGGCTCCTTCTTCAGGGGTTGGTGGTTTCGGCTCGTCGGCGCTGTCAAGAACAGCCACGTCAGGGCCCATGCGCCCGGCGTCAACCAGGGCAAGGTGATTGCCGCGGATGTCCCGCTGCACGTAGTCGTAAGCCTGGCCCTCGAACTCGCCGGGGGTCGGGTCGTACCTGCATCGGTATCCGAGAGACAACTCGGTTTTTCCTGCATCGATGGCGTTGGCCATGGACTCGGAGAACACTTTCAGATTGGCGCGGACAACGCCGTCTTCGAAGAACACGTCTTCGCCGGTCACGCCCTGCACGCCTTTGCGTTCGGCGGGGGTCATGCCCGCTTCTTCGGAGCCCAGCATGACGTGGTTGTCGATCCACGGGATCAGCTTCAGGGACTCCAGGGTCTCGGTGGATGCCAATTCCTCGGCAGGCCGGTAGACCATGTAGATCTTGTTGGGGTCAGGTGCGCCTGGGATCTGCCGGCCGGTGTAGGGGAAGACGCCGACCTTGCTGATCGGGTTGGCCTTCACTTCGAACCAGCCGTTCACGTCCATCTGTCGCGCGCTGGCCTTGTCGGCAGCCCAGGCGTCACCGATCTGCAGGCGCACGCCCAGCGCCTCATCCATGCCGCTCACCTGGTCATCACCGGGGGCGTCGTCAGCCACCGATGCCGTCAGCCAGTCGGCCACACCAGGGTGCAGCGGCTGCGGCTGGTCGTCAGGCAATGCCCAGACGTAGCCGTCATGCTCGGCGTTCAGGGTCGGGAAGAACTCGGGCTCACCGGCGCAGAGGAATACTTGAAACACACCATCAGGCGTGGTTCCAAGCAGTTCCAGGCCGGCGGCCGGGGTATGCGCGGTTTCCTCGCGAGATTCGCGGATGGCTGCCTCCAGGGGCGATTCACCCTCTTCGATGCCGCCCCCAGGAAACGCCCAGGTGCCAGGGTGATTGCCGCCCATGCCGCGCTTCAGCAGCAAAACCCGGCCTGTGTCGGCGCGGTAGAGAATGCCGGCCGCAACGGGCGCAGCAGCAGTGACCGCCTCGACTTGTGCGGGGTCGGTGGTGGGTGGCATTGGCCTACTCCTCGAATTTGATGATTGGCCGCATCTGGCATCGGCAGAAAGGCAGGTCCCCGGGCTTTCCGCGAACTTCCTGGCCGTACATCACGCCGATGACCGGCGGATCGTCCAGGCTGAAAACCTTGCCGTTCATGCGCTGGTGGTTCTCGCGGGGATGGACTGAGCCACCCGTGTGCACCCATTCGTACTCACGCACCCCGATGGCCTGCATCCGGGCCGCGTTGATGTTGGAATAGGCCTTGCGGGTCTGGTCCATCGACACGTTGCGGGCGTGGCGGATGTTCTGGTCGTACTTCTGGTTGAGGAACGGCACCAGGTCCTTGAGCCCGTTGCCCGACGTGATCGAGCGAGAAACCGCGCCCTGCACCTCGGTGAGGTACTTCTGCGGGATCAGCTTGATCAGGCTCACCGCCTCGGCGGTGCTGGCCTGTACGACCTCCTGCAGCTGGTCGGTGAACACGTCCGTGCTCAAGGTCAGCTTGTCCGAGAGTTCGCGCAGGGACAGGCCCAGGGTGACGCTGCTGCTTTTCAGCGTGCGCGCCACCATGCGCTTTGTCGCCTTCTTGGCGGTGCGACTGAACTCCTTCTCGTACTTGAGCATCAGGTGGTTCAGGTCGATCCGCGCCCGGGGGCCGAGGTTCTTGATGTACTCGCGGATCTCTTCGGGCTTGGGCTGGTCTTCCGGGTCAGGGAAGCCCTCCAGGGCCGGCGGTCGCTCCTTTGCATCCTGCGCGGCGTGGTGTACGCTCTCAGCAAAAGCCGCCTTCATGACCCGCTTGGTCTCATCGCACATGCGCCGCACTAGGGCGAGGATGGCCGACGAATACTCAATCTGGATCGCGGCACTGGGCGTGAGCACACCGCCGCGCATCTGATTGGGTTTATTCAAGGTCGTCATCGTCGTCGTATGGATCAGGTCCGCCCTGGTCGCCCAGCTCGATGCCGGCATAGCCTGATGTCGGGTCGCGGGCGATGCGCTGGCGTTCGTCTTCGTTGCTGATGGCGCCGCTGGCTACCAGGGCTTGGCCGGTCTGAGCCTTCACCAGGTTGGTTTCAGCCTGTTCCTTCGCGGTCGGGCTATCCACCGGGCGCCACTCGACGGTGATGTCGATCTGCTCGGGCATCTGCACCTTCGGGCGCACGAAAGAGCGCATCACCAGCAGGTGGTGACGCTCAATGAGAGGCGTCAGGTCGTGCTCTTGGATGCTCTCCAGCTCTTCGTGGTAGTTCGATTCCTCGTACTCGCCGGTGGAGTTGAAGCCCTTCGGGGTGGTGCCAAGAAGCTTGGTCGCAGGAACATTCGCCGCGGCAGCAACGATCTGGTACTGGGTCATGATGACCGTGTCCAGGTCGGCCAGCGAGGTGTCGAACTGCTGGAAGTCGTCGCCTTCCTTGTCGCCCAGCTTGACCCCGTAGTTGTCTCGGAAGGACACCCAGCGGTTCAAGGCCTCGAAGGCCTCCTCGCCCTTGCCGATGAACGTGTCCATGGCCGTGCGCCACACCGTGGTGCGCTTGGTCTGGGCCAGTTGCGGGGCTTCGTTCGCCACGCGCTCGGCTGCGTAGACCCGCTCCATGATCTGCTGGGGCACCGGGATGCCGCCGTAGAGGTAGGCCGGTTTCAGCAGGTCGGGCGGCTCGGCATTGCGGAAGATCACCAGGTGGGACCGGTGGTACTTCTTTCCGTTGATGATCCACCAGGTGGGCTCGTAAAAATGCAGCGTTTCCGGGTTCGCCACCGCGTGCTGCTCAAGCTGCGGGACAACCCAGTAGGGGTCGACCTGCACGATGCCTTTGTAGGAGCCTGGCGTCACGCCGTCCGGGTTGAACGGCTTTTCGTAATATTCCGGGTCTTGGGACTGCACTCGGAACAGAGCGATACGCACGCCGAAGATGCGACCCATGCGGATGAACTGCTCCAGATTCCAGCGCAGTTTGAAGGCCTTGTCGTACCGGCGCAGGATCGTCATCGCTGCCGGGTCGATCTCTTGACCATCGGCGGCCACGATTTCGAACCCGTTGCGCACGGCATCTCGGCCGGGCATGGTGCAGCACTTGTTGATCAGCCAGTTCTGGGCCAGCATAGCCGCGTACTGGTAGCCGATGAAGCTCTGGCTTGCGTACCAGGCGCCCAGCACCTCGTTCATGCCGCCGAAGTTCAGCTGCTGCTTGAGCGAAAGAGTGTTGCCGTCGGATGAATCCTGGGCCGATGCTGTGACAAGCTTAGGGGCCTGATTAATCAAGCCGTGGATCACATCCCGCGAGTTCACCAGGGACTGGCCGGCCTCCGCAGCGTGGGTGCTGAAGAAGCTCGGCAAACGACGGTTCTCGGGCGTCTGAGCCGGTTGTTTCGTCTCAGATTTGCGGAACCAGTCGAACATAGTCAGCCGAAGAAAGAGCGCGCACGCAGCATCGGGCCCGCGTGGGCCATGATGAAAGCGTCGGCAAGGTTGGGGGACGCAATGTCCCGTTTGGCAAGGTCTTTTTTGCTCTCGACCTTCACACGCCCAGCGCTGTCGAAGTCGCGCTTGGGTATGCACAGCTCCTCGATCATCTCGTCCAGGTAGGGCATGGATGAGTCGAGAAACAGCAGGTCGCTGGGGTCGAATGTCCGACCATCCTTCACCGCGGCAAAGGTGTTGCGCACCCGGTCGGCCGTCATCCACCAGGCCTGGGCCTTGATGTTGGCGAAGTAGTCGCGGTTCTTGACCTTGGTGCCCGGGTAGAGCTGATCAGGCTTGAACACCGCCCCGCCGGCCAGGAACTTGGAATGCGCGATGCGCTTTCCGTGCTCGGCGTTGAGCTCGTTGAACTTCGCGCCCGCCGAGGCCCCGACGCCGATAGCGTCGTAGATGATGTCGTCGTCACGGTCGCGCGCCGTCTTCCACACCAGGGCGCAAGACTTCAGCAGTTCGTCTTCCTTGGCCTTCCAGAGGCGGGCCCAGGAAGTCAGCGGGCCGTGAGATTCGACCATCGCGCAGGAGTCGTCGCCAGCGTCGGCAACGTCAAAACCCAGGCTTCGAGCCCCGGCTATTTCAATGCCAAGCGTCTTGTGGGCATCAATCGCCGTCATCAGGTGACTGCGCTTGAACACAGCCATGTCGTCGTCATCCTTGGGTTCACCCAGGTAGACGTGACGGTATTCCTCTTCATCCTCAGCCTTGGCAGCCTCAATGACCTTGCGCATCGTCTCCGACAAGAACGGGTTCTCGTCGTAGTTGATCTTGCGCACCACGGCATCGGGCGGCGGGTTGCGAACGAAGCGCTTGTAGACGAAGTCGGTCGCCAGCCTGGGGTTGAAGATGATCCAGATCTGGCTGCCTTCCTTGCGGATGGTCGGCTCCAAGATCTTCCACTGCTCTTCGGTGAGGTTGTGGGCTTCCTCAATCCAGAGGATGTCAATGCCCTCCAGCGACTTGACTTCATCGATGGACCGCCACAGGCCGTAAAACAGGAACTCGCTGCCCGTCTCCAGGCAGGTGATCTTGTTGTTCAAGATCTCAAACTTATCCTGAAGGCCCAGTCGCTCGATCTGGATCTTCAGCAGGGTGTAGACCGACTCCTCGATCTTGTTCTGAAACTGACGCGTGCACAGAACGCGAATTCGCGCTTTGCTGGCCATGTAGGTGACCATGCCGGCCGCGTCCCAGCTCTTGGAGCTTGAGCGGCCACCGTACAGCACCCGGATGCGTGCCCGCCGGCGCCAGAAGTCTCGCAGCGCCGGGTTGAGCTTTGCCATGGGGTCAGTCGTCGTAGAGGTCGCTCAGGGTCAGCGGCTTCTTGTCCGCGTCGCCTCGGTTCACGCGGGCGACTTCTTCCTTGTTGGCGGCCAGAAGGTTCAGCGGCGTCTTGGCGGCCTCGTTGGCCAGGCTCTGCAGCATCGCCACGCTCTTCAACTGGGCGGAAGTGCTCAGCGGGTCGGCGTCGTCAACCAGTTCGGTCTGTGAGTTGGCCAGCGCGCTCAGGCGGTGGGCAGTCGCAGCGCCGTAGCGGGCCGCCGATGCCAGGTTCTTGCTGATGGATTTCAGGTCATCAGCCAGGGTCAGAGCATCACGCTGTTCAGAAATCGAAAGTGAACGCAGCGCCTGATCTGCGGTAACTATTTGATTTGCAACGGTTTTTATGGTTTCGATTCGTTTCGAAACTCTCGTACTGATCGCGGCCTTCGAAACGCCGAACTCACGCGCAAGGTCTGCAGCCTTCTCCCCGGCCAAGAGCCGCTTGCGGATCTCTTCCCATTGGGTTTCGGTGAGCTTTGAGGGGCGGGCCATGGCGTCTTTGGAAGATGGTTACGGCGTAGTTCCGCCCTGAAGGGCCAGCTTCGCCTTGGCGATAAAGAATTCAGCGCTGCGGATCTGATCCTCCACCTGGGAGGGGCTCCAAGCAGGACGCTCAAGAGCTGCCTTGGCATTCTGCAGATGCTGCAACGCAGGGAGTACCGATGGCATTGGCGGTGGAGGTGGCGGGTTGCTCATGCCATTTGTCCAGGGAATTGGTGCAGGGCTCTTCCCTGTAGTGCGGGCGGCTCAGTGGCTGCGGCAGATGGGGGTGGAGGGAGGCCCTGCGTAAAAAGGTGCGCCGTCGCTGCGATCGCATCAAGCAGCGTTATTGGATATCTCAGGGAGTTTTCATGGTGGCCCGCCCAGGCGCTAACCCTGGGCCACAGCGGCGGCGCAAACAGAAAAGCCCTCAGGTATTGACTGAAGGCTTTGAATTGATTGCCGGTTACGCGATCCGGCGGTATTTCACCCGCATTTATGCCCGATGTATTCGGCCCGCTGGAAGCCGGTCTTGCCGGCGTCACCTACGCCGAGATGGCTTGATCAAAACCTTGCGACGCAGGAATTCGAATTTTCAGAGTGGGAATAAGGCAGATCTTTCGCCCCCAGAGCTTTGCCGCCGCTTCGGCTACCTGATAGCGCATCGGATCATGCTCACGCCCGAAACCCGGCATCAGCGCGGCCTTGACCTGCTTCTTGAGCTGGATCTTCTGCCGGCGCTTGCTGATACGCCGAAATTTTGCGCCGCCGATCTTCATGAGACGTCCAATTCCTTGATCTGGAAGTGCCAGCCGCCCCAGCCCTTGGTCAGAGGGTAAATCTCCTCCTGATCGGGCAGGCTGAGCTTTTCGGCCAGTGCTGCGCGGTATTCAGCTTCTTGCTTTTTGCAGCGCTCCAGCCAATCGCCTGTGACATGGGGGTTTTGGCCACGGCACGCCTCATACCAGCGGTCGAACATCGCCAACAAGTTGCCTTTGTCGAGGGTGGCCATCAGGTCTTCAGGGCCGCTCTCTTCATGCTGCCACAGCAGGTAGACGAACTTGGGTTGCATTGGGTGCCGCTTGAATTGGTGGATCGCCAGGGACTCGAACCCCGCTGCCCCGGAGGGCTACAGATTTACAGTCTGCTGCGGTCGCCAGCGCCGCCCGCAATCCTTGAATTTGGCTCCGGGGGCCTTTCACCCAGATGGCTTGTGGGACTTGCACCCCATGGAGTGGCAGGTGATGCATTTCCTGCTTGTGAGCCCCTGGTGGCTTGCTCGAACTCACGCACACGCCACATCAACAAGGTCGCGGTCATCATCCGCATTCACTCTCAAGGCTGCTGACTATCGCAGGCTTCACTTCGGCCATCAGGCCCCCGGCTTCCCCGATCCTCAAAATGAGTCAGGGCACAGGTCATTGAAGTCAGCAGGCTTGAAAGCAAAAACCCTCCGAGGCGGGTGTTTCTGGGCGCACGAATCCTGCGAGAGCGATCCCCGGTGCTTACGTGGCGGTCCGGGGCTCAAGTCGGCAGAGATTCGTGGGCATGGAGATAAGCACCTCCGGCGATCAGCGGCGCCGATGATACCTTTTTTGAGGGAGGTATGCAACCCCCCTCCTCTTTCAGCGCTTCCCCCCGCTGCGGCGCTGCCCGATGTTCCCCCGGGCCAGCTCGACACAGCAGTCAATCCAGTTGGCCAGGCGCTTTCCGTCTTCACCGAATGGGGGCTGGGTCTTGCCCGTGCCCTTGCAGGGGCGGCACATGGCCCCCCGGCCGCTGGGGCCCAGCTTCGTGCCGTTGCAGGCCGGGCAGTTCTGGTTCATCCACCACAGGATCACCTTGGATGCCTTGGCGCTGGGGTCGTGCACCTTCCACTTGTCCATCTGGCCGGTCAGGATGGCGGCCACTCCCTTCCAAGACTTGAGCTGCTGGATCACCAGTATCCATTCGTTGGCCTCCCAGCGATCAACCTCAGCCTGGGCTCTGGCCTGCTGCGTTGCTGGGTGTGGGGGGGCCACTTTCACGGTTCTGGGCACCTCTTTGGCGATGCGCTCGACGGCTTCCTTGCTCACCGGTCGGGGCTTGGCCGCACGCTCCCACTCGGTGTGCAGGCGCAGCATGGCCAGGCCAATGCGGCTCTGGCTCCAGCCGGCAGCAATCAGGAAGTCGGCGGCGCCTGGGCGATCGGCCTCGACACGGAGGTGGCTGGAGACGATGGCAGCGGTGTAGGCCTCCTCTATCGTGCGGGGTTCTGGAGCCTCGGGCGCGGGGCCGGCGGCGGGCGGTGTGGGTTTCTTGGGCTTCGGCACCGGTGCTGCGTTGGTCACTGGGAGGCTCCTTTCTTGAGTTGTTCGATGCGGGCGGCTTCAGCCTTGACGGCTTCGTGGCCAGGGGTCCAGTCCTCGCCGAAGATCGTCTGCAGGGCAGCTCGGTACTCGGTGGAGAGGCGGCCATTGCGCTGGGATTGCCAGAAGCCCAGGCACTTGGAAAGCGCTCTGGTCTGGCAGCCTTTGCAGCCATCGTGATAGGCACCCCAGTGCCAAATCAGTCGGGCTTGGGTGCAGTCGGGACAGTCGTTGCTCATGCAGCCACCAATCTGCCGAGGCGTTCCTTGAAGTCGGATGCCATGGCGTGGCCGTTCTTCAGCTTCAGGTGCAGGTCGCACGCGGATCGGACGATCACCGGGTGGGGGATCTCGGGCAGCAGTCGGACGCAGGCCTCCAGGCCCGACGAGATGGCGGCGCGGTGCACCGGGTTCACCTCATCGTTCTCTGCCTGGGTTTCCAGGGCGTTGACCGAGGCGCGGATGATGCGCAGCTCGGGCCTGTCCGGGTCCATCTGCATTTCCAGCGCGGCACCCAGAACCACAAACAGCACCTTGCCGGCCTGGTTGACCATGTGCACACCACCATCGCCGATGAGGATGTGGATGCGGGCGGCCGGGACTGTGCCGCGCCATTCCTGAGCGATCACGGCGCGCTCGACCATGTTGAGGGTCTTGGGACGGGGCTTCATGCTGCGGCTCCAATCGGGGTTGCATTGAGGTGATCCAGCGCCCATTGGGCGGCGCGGCGGTCGCGCTCGGGCTGGGTGGTGTCGAAAGCGATGGCGCGCCATTCCAGGACCTGGGCCAGGTGGGCGCGCATGAAGGTCATTTCCTTGAGAACGGCGTCGGCCGGGCCTTTGTCGAGCCAGTCATGGCAGCAACTGCAAGACCACACGGTGAATTCATCATTTGCCTTTCGGGCGCCACCCTTCCCACCGTGGCGGCTCCAATTGGAATGAGCGGCCACAGTTGTCGTGCTGTCGTAGTTGCAAACTCCCTGTACGCGCATCAGGCAGCCGCGGCCCCGTGCCATTTCAAGCAGATGGGCGTTCTTGTGACGGGGCGTCTTGGGGATGGCTGCCGTAAACCCGTTCACCGGCGCGATCACACCGCGGCGGATGGGCTTCACCGTGGCCACGGCCTGGGCCGGCACGCGCTCGGCGCGTTCGATGGGCTCTCGGCGCGGTGCGCGCTTGAAGCCGCTGCGCTTCATGGGGGTGCGCTTCATACGCCGCCCCAGTCAAGGCCCTTTGTCACTACTGGCAGGCGCTGGCCAGGATGGTTCACATCAAAGATGTTGACCCCCATCAGATCGGCCAGCCGCAAGGCGTTTGCCCAGGTAAAGCCATCGAACCCAGATGTGTGGACAAAGTAGGGGAGCTGCTCTGGCAGCATGTCCCGGTCATCATCGATGATGGCGAAGCGCTCAATTCCAGGGTGGCGATCAAGCCAGTCTTGAATTTCGGCCCCACGGATGCCGGGAAGTGACGGGGTCCGGTCGACGATTGGCAGGCCAAGGTCTTTGCCATATTGCGTCCAGTCCGCGTGTTTTCTCCAAGTCGATGAGAGAACGACAACAGCCCCCGCTAGCCGAACAATCCCACCAATCAACCCGATGGCGACGGCGTCCAGCAACTGGATGCCACCGTCTGCCGTTGAATGAGGAATGCCGCCAAAGGCTATGCATGTGCGATGGCAGTTCAAGACACCATCAATATCAAGGAAGACGGCTTTCATTCCCGAAACTCCCCAAGGATCGACTCGATCATTTCGATGCGTTGCACCGGCTTCAGGTGCTTCCAGAGCGTGCGCCCGGCACATTCATGGCGCAGAAACTGGACGGCGGCCAAGTGGAACTCTTCCATCTCGCCCTGCTCCAGATTTGAGTAGCTGATGGACTTCGGGACGGGGATCACTCCGCCTTTCGGGCCTGGGTGCCAGTCAACAAAGCCGCTGCCGACCTTCAACCAGGTGCGGAAGGCTTCGAAGTCCTCGAACTTCTCCTGGGCTTCGAATACGGCCTGCTCCAGCGCCATGTGCTTGCGGTGATACCAGCCCAGGCGAGACTGATGGGTCTTGACCTCGACCATCTCACCGGGCTCCAGGCGCAGCAGGCGGGACCAGAATCCGCGCCACTGGCGGCGGCCCTTCTCGCCGAGGCCATCCACGAAGCCGAACATGACGCGACGGGCGGCTTCCTTGTCGGCCTCGGTGAGTTCAACGCCGTGCTGACGAACCAAAGTGATGTCAGCCATTGCGGGCACTCCTGTCGCAGCGGCTCCACTCGCGATTCAAGACGCGATCAAAGATCACAACCGCACGCGCCCGATATGCCAATTCAAAGCGCCTGCAGGTCTTCTCACTGAGGTTTGGGGTCGGCGGGAATGCCCAGGGACTTGAGGCCAAAAGAGCCCCAATGACCATGTTCAAGTCTTGCTTATCCATGGGCCACCTCCGCCCCAGCTGTCAGGTGCACCTTGACCATTCCGCCGACCTCATCGCGCACAAAGGGGTGGCAGACGAAGCGCTTGTCATCAATCCCCAAGGCATCAGCCAGGCCATCCCGGCCAGCCTTGAACGCAGCAATCATGTTGTCGTCATCCCGGTGGCGGCGGTCAGGTGGGTAGAAGTCGATCCACAGATGGACGCGGCCTTCCGTCTCAGGCTTCACCAGCTTTGCCTGATGGGCAAGTGCAAAGCAGGTCATGCGGTAGGCCTTCGCGTGCTTGGACTTCTGAGCCCAATGCAACCGGGCATTGGGGCTCAGCTCTTTGGGGGGGAACGGGAGAGTTACGGAAAATGACATCTCAGCAGTCCTCTGGATGACGAAAAAGGACCATGGGCTGATCGCCGGGGTTGGCGACAAACTGCTGACTCTCAGGGTCAAACCACAGGCCGATGTTTCCCTCCCACTCGCCGTTGCGCTGCTTATCGCAGATCAGCAAGCAGTCTGGCTCTTTGGTCTCGTCGCCCATCTTTCCCTCGTGGCGCTTCTTTTCCTTTGGCTTGTTGCGCCAAACGCTGATCACGTTGTCCACCTGGTCGGTGATGGCTCCCGACCCTTTGTAGTCGTACTTGTTGGGCTTGTGGCTCTCGTCAGCAGGCTTGCGGATGTGGTGCACGAGGTGGATATGCATCTGGTAATCGCGGGCGATGGCTGTGAGCTCATCCACAAACGATTTCTGTCCGTTGTAGTCATCCTCCCCGCTCACGCACTTCATGAGGGAGTCGATGAAAAAATGAGTGATACCCTTTTCCTTGGCGCAGTAGCGAGCCACGGCCCCCACTTGTTCAGCCCTTACGGTGCCCTGCTGGTCGTACAGCCAGAGGCGCCCATTTGTCCATGCCTTGAAATCTTCGTAGACCTTGAGAAGGCTTTTTTCCCCCTCATCACTCCCAGCGTAAGCCGGGTGGTCGGGGTTAAAACCGGTCCACTGCCGGCCCATGCGTTCAAGCGTGCGAATCGGCTTCATTTCAAAGCTGGCGATGCAAACGCGCTGATCCTGGGCGCAAAGATGCATGCCCACTTGCCCCGTGACGAGACTCTTACCGCCGCCGTTTGCGCCGCCCCAAAGCGTGACCTCGCCGGGGCGAAATTGAATCAGCCCATGTGTCTTGTGCCAAGGCATCACGGGGAATCGGCGCTTGACCGGGTTGTTGATCCGATCGATCAACTCCTGCACGTACTCGGAAGCCGATCGCACCTTCTGATGGGCATCGGTTTCGTGCATGTACTCATCGAAATCGATCTCGTCGGGAAAAATCATGCTTGCCATGTCAAAAGGCCCTCCGTGTCTGTGATTTGAAGAAGCTGAACGCTCGGATGGCCGCGGGAGTCGCGCACCGGCCATCGATAAAGATTGGTGATGACGCGTTTTGCAATCGGCTTTAACGCGTGAGCCACGCGTGCAATACGCGTCGCATCCATCCCGGACACCATGGCTGTCAGGCCGTAGGCAAAACGCCAGTCCTGGAGCTCAGGGGTGTCCGCCTCACTGACGGCGACGGAGCCCAGCGCGGGGCGAATGTCCGCCAGTTCAATGCGAACGATGTCCACGGCAAAGCCGCGGCGGCGCAGTTCGATGATCTTGTCCTGGCCGGTCATACGTAGCTCCCGGCGCCATCGGAAGACCCGCCGCCAGAGGCGCCGCTGCGGGGCGCTTGGTTCTGGGCTTTCGCAAGCCAACGGACGATGAATCGCTCAATGCCGGCCCGGGTCTTTCGGTTGGTCGGGTTGGCGTGGCACCAAGCCCGCATGGCCTTGACCTGCTGCAGCACATCGACGGCGGGGAATGATTCCTGCCACTCGTCCACGGCGGATTGCGTTACCTCGTAATCGGTCTTGTCGACCAAAGGGATGTCGACCAGTGAGGCCAAAGGCTCATCCGGATCTTGCGTTGTGTCGCTCAGCGACGCGACGCGTGCATCCTTTCCTTTCCCTTCCTTCCTTCCTTCCGCTTTCACGCGTGCTTGACGCGTGGTTGACGCGTTGGCCACGCGTGAAGGAAATTGGCTTTCGGACTCCCTGTTGTTGATAACTTGGTGCTTGTCGAACGTCGGAATTTCCGCCAGGTTCTTGCCGTCAGCTTCATACAAGATGACCAGACCGGCATTGACCAGCTCGGAAGCGAGCGTTTCGACATCGCAGTTATCCCCAGGGAGATAGCGCAGCTTGAATGTGCGAGGCTTCCACTCAAAGCGACCTGCCCGATCGGCTTCACACCAGAGTGCTACGTATAGGAGACGTGCCAAAGGTGTGAGCGAGCAGATGTCTTCGCTTGTGAAGAACTCAGGCTTGATCGTGCGGATTCGAGCCATCAGGCCAACCCTCCGGCCAGTTCCATCCGCTGCACCTGGGCAGGGCTACGCTGGCCAATCAGGTGGTTCTGGTCGGCCAAATAGTGGTCGGCCAAAGTCCGGTAGTAAGGGGCGCCCGTGAGCTCGAAATAGATCATGGCGACCTGCATCAGGTGACCCTGGGCCTGAATGCGCAGTTCAAGCGCCTTGTCGGCGAGTTGCTGCTTTTCTTCTGAGGTCATGCGGCCTCCAAAACCAGATCGGCATGAAAGAGGCGCAGGGCCTCGCTGTTGTAGGCGGTCTGCCAGGCGCTGTGATCAGGATGGCAAGGCGGGAAGGGGTTGCTGACGGCGCAGCCGTGGTGGGCCTGCTGGGCGTCACGGCGGCCCAGTTCTTCGGCCGTCAAGTTGTGGGGGGTGAGATGCTGGGTCATGCTGCAGCCCTCAGGTCACGGAACAGGCGGCGCTCGACTTCGCGCTCCTGCTTCAGGCGCTCAATCTCCTCGCGGGCCTCGCGCAGTTCGCGCTGGGTCTCGGTCTCACGCTTGCGCAGGCTGGTCAGGTCGTAGCCGCGGGCGTTCAGCATCCAAAGCAGGGGCGCATCGTTGCCACACACGTCCATCAGAGCGGAAAGCTTTGACCAAGTGATCCCCTCTTTGTCGTCAGTCCAGCGAGAGAACTGCGAGCGGTCGGCCTTCAGGGCGTCTTGAACTTCTTTTGGCATCAGGCCTGCGGCCTTGGCGCAGAGGGAGATCGAACCACCAAGGGTGGACTCACGAGCCACCTCTTGCGGGGTGACTTCAACGGGTATTCCGAGTTGCGACACAGCGCTGCTCCAATCTGTTGAGTGGTGTGGAGTGGCTCGAAAGTCCAAAATTTTTGGCATGGACTTCACGAAAAAACTTCAAAACAAAAGCGCCCGGGGCCAAAAGGCCCAGGGCAAAAGCCGCACCCGCGTCCAGGGAGGAGAAGACGCTTGCACTGGGTGTGACGGCATGGAGTGCGATCTCACCCGCGCCGACTTGGACGCTTGGGCAGATCGAGGTGTTGGTGGCCCGGTGCACCTTCAGCAAAATGGAGTTCTCACACAACCATTTGCAAAGGGACCGGACCATGGAAAACTCAGAAGAGACCATCAACTTCTCCTGCCCGAATTGCGGCAGCAGCACGTTCAAAACGACCACCAAGCCTCAGTCGATAGAGGACTTGAACGGGCTGGTCTGCAACGACTGCGGGCACGCCATCAATGGGGAGGACATCAAGCAGATGGCCGTCCAGATCGCCAAGGACGAAATCAAGAAGTCGCTTCGCGGTCTCTTGCGGTAAAGACGCCACAAGTTCGCCCAGCTCGTGGAGTTGGGTTTGAAGCGATGTCGTGTCGAACGACAAACGCATGGTCACCATGGACATCACGCCACCTGCCCTGCTTGAGTGGGCTGGGCCTTGGCGCGCAATACCTCCCAGCGCACATCGGGACGGAGCTCTTCGCAAGGGACGCCGGTCAAGCCTTCAATGCTTGGGCAGTGGTCCGATGGGACGCGAGTCTTACGCCAGCCGTTGATCACGGCGTGGCTGTTCAACCCAAGGTCGCGAGCAAGCTTGGTGATCCCGCCGTGAAGCCGGATCGCGCGGTCAAGTGGGGATTCGGTCGTTTGTTCCATGGTTGCATTGTAGATAGTTTTTCTATCAATGCAACATTTTCTATCTTGGCCGAAAATCCGTCTGCTCGGTAGGCTCCTCCAATGAGCATTCACAAGCTAATCAGAGAGGGGCGCGCACGCCTCGCACTTACCGAAGAAGCATTCGCGAAGCTCTGCGGTGTCACCCGCGCAACGGTTCAGCAATGGGAGCGAGAGGGCGGAACAGCCCCCGCACGAAAGCGTCAGCAGGCAGTTGCTGACGTGCTTGGTATCTCGGTAGCTCAACTGATGACGGGAGACGGCAGCGCGAATACTGCGCCAGGCCCAAACATCAGGGGAGAGGTTCCATTGATTTCAAGCGTCCAAGCTGGATCGTTCACAGAGCACGTAGATAACTTCCACCCCGGCGATGGCGGCATGGAGATGATCTCCACGTCGGTACCCGTCAACCGCTACACCTTCGCCCTGCGCGTCACAGGTGACAGCATGGAGCCTGAGTTCACTGAGGGCATGGTGCTGATCATTGAGCCCGAACTCGATCCGCTTCCTGGTGATTTCGTTATCGCAAAAAATGGCGGTGACGAAACCACATTCAAGCAACTCGTAAAAGATGGTACGGAGTGGTATTTGAAGCCGCTCAATCCTCGCTACCCAATAAAGCTTCTGGGCGATAGTCGAATAATTGGCGTTCTTCGATCAGTGGAGAAGCGTTACCGATAGAGATCAATTTAGAAAACCCGAACAAGGATCGCAGGGGGTGAAATGAAATCAGGGATAAAAGCCGCCATGCTTTGCGCGGCGTTGTTTGCGGCTGCCATCGCGCGCGGCCGGGCGGCTGACGGCGAGCTCTTCGCTCTTGTCTCTTCCGATCAGTGCAAAGAAAATTGCGACAACGACATGTTTAAACAGGTGTGGCGTCGCTACGAAGATGCAACAGGCATACGCACCGCACTTGATACAGCCTCGGTATCTTTGCAACCGCAGGGTGGATTCTTTGTAATTCTCTACACGGGGCAAGCCGGCCACCTTTTTGATGGCTCAAAAGTCCTTCGCCCATACTTCAATTGCCAAGGCCAATATCAAGATTTCACAAGCTTCCCATCCTCACTTCATGACTTTGGCCCGAATTCCGTTGCGGGTCGAATAGAAAGTGACTACTGCCCCAAGTCTCAGGCACGTTTGCCGAAAAAGCAAAAGGATGGGGCTACTGCTCTGGAACTCGCGCCGACCATCAAGCCAGCTCATCCCAAGCCGGCGCGCACATCTGACGAAGAATTTTCGAAGCAGGTGCAGGCCAAAGTTCAGGCCATTAAGACCAGGAAAGCTCAAGAGCCAGCCACCAACAGCGAGCAGTGCATTTCACTGGTTCGAGTAGCTGCCCTGGCAGATGCTTACGTTCGCCAGTGTGGCCAGCGGCCCGGGGTCAGCCAAGCCGCAATGGACCACTACTCGCGCAGCAACTGCGCCAGGATCTCAGCGGCCGATGAGATCAACGTCACGCGCAAGCAGGTTGAGTTCGATTCGGTCTCGGACTTCAACCGCGATGGCGCCCAGGCATATTGCCGCGAGGCGGGGGAGTTCTATGCCGACAAGACTGATCTGTTCGGCATCAAATAAAGGGAGCGGGAAATGAGCGATGGCAATGACGTCAAGTGGATGCAGGCGAATTGCCCTGTTGAGTTTGGCATATCAACAGAAGGAGAACTTTTGATTTCCTGGCCTCATCCTTTTGCGGTGCCAGGACCTGGAGGCCAGACTCTTGAAAACGAATTGTGGCTGGGGGTCCGAATTCCAGCGTCGGAACTACCGAAATTGAAGCTTGGCCTGGAGCTAAGCCGTGAAATTCAGGAAGTGCTTGCCGCAACGCCACCAACGCAATCCAAGCACTGAATCGTTGCAGCAGAGTTTTTTTGATTGGCGCGCCGATCATTGAATTTCCTTCAATCTTCTGGCAATGATAGTTCAATCAATCTGAACATAGAAGAGTGCAGGGAGATAGCATGTTTGAGAACGTCGCCCACCTCACAGATGAGCAGAAGGAAGAGTACGCCAAGCGGATCGCCTCCGAGCGCGTGCCGATCACCTGCGACGACTGCGAGACCAGGTTCTTGATCCGGGTTGGTGAGCTGGAGACGCGCGACGAGTTCCGATGCCCAGGCTGCGGCGAGCTGGTGAAGGTGGATGAAGAGACCGCCGAAATCATCATCGGTATGACCTCGTTCGGGGTGCTGATGACGATCAGCAACATGATGGATGACCAGGACGAGGATGAAGAATAACCCTCTCGTGCGCTTTGGATTTGAAGTTCAGCCAGGTCAACCCAATGCCGAAAAACCAATGGTGAAAGGATCGATATGAGCGATCAAATGGCCGTGCCACCTGAAAAAAAGATTCTTTTTGAAGACGTGGTAAAAATGCTGGAGGACGTCAAAGCAGACATGACTTGCCCGGTTTGTCGTCAAGAAGAAGGTTGGTCTGTAATTGGGGGTAATGTGGATGGCGACGTTGTTCGATACGCGGCAATGCCTGAGTTGCCAAACAATTTCATCGCAACCCCGTTCAAATACTATCGGTTCGCAATGCTGATATGCGCCAATTGTGGCTATACAAGATTGCATGACGTGTCCGTGCTTATGCGAAGAAATACTCGGGAGACAGGTGGCGAGAAATGAGTTCGGAACCCAAGCTGCGACTTCTTCGTCCTGAGAGCTTCCACACAGCAGAAGCACCCCCACAGCCCGAGGCCTTTCGGCGCCATGGTGACGGCGATGGCCATGGGCCCTATGATGACGGCATGCAACAACGTGTAGCCGCCCTTGAAGGATTCGCATCTGATGCGAAGGAGAAGCTCACGCGCATCGAAACGAAGCTTGAGCACCTGGAGAAGGAAGTGAGCACCACAAAGTGGTGGGTCGCTGGGTCGACCGTCACCATCGTGCTCACCATGATTGCAGCCGTCCTAGGGACAGGCGTAGCCATCCAGCAGATGACGGTGGCGACATTCCAGGCTGCCGGCGCGCAGGCTTCCCCGCCCCAACCGGCCCAGCCCCCCATCATCATCAACGTGCCAGGCGCGCCCGCCGCGGCCCCAGTCGCCCCCAGCGCAACGACCGCCCCGGCCGCAAAGACTCCCTGACGCCTCGACCACCGAGGAACTGCCCGCCACGAGCGGGCTTTTTTTCGTCTGCCATCAACTACGTATGCCTCTAAGTAGATTCTTTTTCTTTCATCGAGATAGTTTTTCTTGCATTGATAGTTTTTCTATCGCAGAATGCACTCATGCCGCAGCGAAAGCTGCACCGCCTGATCCACACGGCGGGTTGACCAGGGACATTCGGTGGTCCGGGGATGCGAAAGCAGGCATGAGGGATGGAGGCAAGCACGCCGGAAGTTGCGAGGCAATGCTGGGGCGATCCATGGACCGATGGTCAATGGAGAGAGAGATCAGCAGCAAACACTGTCGAGGGGGTCCTTGATACGACGTTTGCAGTCGGGTTTCAGCAGAAGCCCGAAGACCAATGCGGCCAGGCGCTGCGAAGGAGAACACATGCGAGAGACCTAGCCGGATGACCCGGCCAAAACCCAATCGTGAGAGCCGCACGAAAGACGGCACGGGTTCCCAGTTGGCTGATGGTTGCAGGAGTGCCCGCCCTGCGTACACCAGAGGACGCCGCCAAAGATTTCACGTCGCCTCAGAGCGTCATAGCTTGGGCCTGAACACGGGTGCAATACCGCCGGATCGACGTAACCGGTAGCCCTTCGCAAGAGGGGCAAAACCTGAGCGCCTTCACTGAGGGGGTTCAGGTTTTCAAAGGAGTCCGTAATGCTTGATCACGGCACGCTCAACATTCCTGGCCGTACCAGCACCATCAATTCCGAGCTGGACAAGTACAAGGTCCGGCAAGCCGCTGCAGATAGGGCCAAGGCCAAAGAACTCGGCGCCAAGCTCAAGGCCAACAAGGCCGAGGCGCGCGAACTTTGGGACCGGTACGGTGAGGCCATGTTGCAGGAGCTGGGTCCGCGCATCGTCCTCAAGGATGGCGACACCCGCGACAAGGCCATGCGCGACATGAAAGCAACGCTGCTTGACTGGGTCAAGTGGCAGCCGGCCCGCTTCATCAGGCTGGTCAACGAATACCGGGATGGTCAGCTTTGATCTACCCGCTCCACCCTTTCCTCCCATCCCGGCAAGCCCGGGATTTTTTTCGTCCATCAACAGGAGAACCCATGGACAACCAACTCCAAGCACCATGCATCGGAGCCAAGTGGCCCGGCGCAATTGACGGCATCTATGCCGGCGTTTCTCGCGGCGAGAACGGTGAGCCTGATGGCCACCTGGTGCTGCTTTCTGCCAAGCCAGAAGAAGACCTGACCTGGAAGGACGCCAAGGCCTGGGCCGAAAGCCTGGGCAACGGCGCCCGCCTGCCGACGCGCTTTGAAAGCGCCCTGCTCTACGCCAATCTGCGCGACCAGTTCGACCTGGACGAGTGGTATTGGACGGGCACGGTCTACCAGTCCTCGCCTTCCTATGCATGGGGTCAGGACTTCGGCGGCGGCGGCCAGGACGGCAACCGTCAGGACGACGAGTTCAGGGCCCGGGCTGTCAGCAGATTTCCGATCAATTCTTGAATCCTTTAACTCCGGAGTACCCAATGTCCCTGACCATTGAACAACTCGAAGCCGAGCAGGTGAAGCTAGCTCGCATGATTGCCGAACTCAAACAATCGGCACCAACCTTCTTTCACATTCCCGAATCCCATATCGAACTCAAGCCAGGCCAGCAGTATGCGGGTTTGGTCCTGAAGGATGACGGCTCTCCCAGCCATCACCTGATCCTTTTGCCCGGCGAGGCTGAAGAGGTCAACTGGGCCGATGCCAAGGCCTGGGCGGCCAAGGCTGGTGGCGAGCTTCCCACCCGCCAAGAGCAATCCCTACTGTTCGCCAACTTGAAGGGCGAATTCAAGGAAGCTTGGTACTGGTCTGGCGAGCAGCACGAGTCCTCGCCTTCCTGTGCATGGGGTCAGGGCTTCGGCTCCGGCAGCCAGGGCCACGGCCATCAGGGCAGCGAGTTCAGGGCCCGGGCTGTCAGCAGATTGTTCATTTGATCCTTCAGTCCTTTGAGTCATGAGTCTCCACACGGACCTCCCCATCTACCGGACCGGCGTGCAACTTCTATCCTTGGCCTTCAAGGCTCAGGAGCAGATGCCCCGAGGGATCAAGCGGTCTCTCGGCGAGAAGGTCAGCCAGCACTGCGTCGAGATGTTGGATCTGATGGCGCTGGCGAATGCCACCAAGCACGGAGAACGGGCGGCGCACATCCGGGCCTTGATGACGCACCTCCGCGCCATCACGGTGCTCTTGCGCGTCAGCCATGACAGCCGATACATCTCACACAAGCTGTGGGCCGAATCGGTTTCTCTGCTTGGCAGCATCGGCAAGCAGGGCGGTGGATGGCTCAAGTCAGCATCGAATAGGTCGCCCGCCGCATGAGTGTCAAGGCCTCATGCCTGTGCGAATTTTGAATCTGGTTGCACCGCTGCCCCACAAGGGCACCGCCAAGCGCACCACAGATACCACCGCCCCAGGCGCGCAGGTCTGGCGCAGTTTCTCCAGTGATCGGCAGCAGCCTTCGCCGGGGCGACGTAGATAGTGCAATCCTCAGTCCTCGCCTTCCTATGCATGGAATCAGAACTTCAACAACGGCAACCAGAACAACAACCATCAGAACAACGAGTTCAGGGCCCGGGCTGTCAGCAGTATCAAACCTTTTCGAACCGCTGGTGCGTGCGTACCTCGACTGCCGTCGAAGCAAACGCAACACCGCAAGTGCACTCGAATTCGAGGCCCACCTGGAGAGCAACCTGTTTGATCTCCACGAGGACCTCATCAGCGGCGCCTATCAGCCGGGCCGCTCCATTTGTTTTGTGATCACCAGGCCGAAGACCAGGGAAGTTTGGGCGGCCAAGTTCCGTGATCGGGTCGTGCACCACCTGCTCTACAACCACATCAGCTCACGCTTCTATGCGCGGTTTGATGCCGGGAGCAGCGCTTGCATACCCGGTCGCGGAACGCTGTATGCGGCGCAGCGCCTGGAGCACGCCGTGAGGTCCATCACCCAGAACTGGAGCCGACAGGCCTTCTATCTGAAGATGGACCTTGCAAACTTCTTCGTGGCCATCGACAAGCATGTTTTGTTCGATCAGCTGGCCCGACATGTCCATGAGCCATTCTGGCTGTCGCTGGCACGCAAGATTCTGTTTCATGACCCGCGCATGGACGTTGAGGTCCGGGGGCGCCCTGACTTGCTGGCAAAGGTGCCACCGCACAAGAGCCTGTTCAATGCGCCGTCAGACACCGGTTTGCCCATCGGAAACCTGAGCAGCCAGTTCTTCGCCAACGTGCACCTGGATGCCTTGGATCAGTTCTGCAAACACCAGCTCAAGGCCAGGCACTACGTGCGGTATGTCGATGACTTCGTGATCTTGCACGAGTCGCCACAGCACCTGAATGCCGCGCTGAAGCGGATCGACGCGTTTCTGCCTGCACGCCTGGGCGCCAGGCTCAACCCGACGAAGACGATCCTTCAGCCAATTGATCGCGGGATCGACTTTGTAGGCCATCTGATCAAGCCATGGCGCCGCACCACCAGGCCGCGAACGATGCGAACTGCCCTGGAGCGGATCCGAACCGTGCCGGATGCCGACACATTCGCCACGGGCAACAGCTACCTGGGCCTTGCCCGGCAGGCAAGTCACAGCCACCACGATCAAGCCCTGATCACCAACGCCCTGCGAAAGCGGGGCCACACGGTCGAGGGAAAGAACCTCACCAAGGTGTTTCGAAAACACCCATAAATCGTCAAACAGGCCACCCACGCGTGGCTTTTTTCATGGGAGCAAGACAGATGAGCATCGAACAAAAGATCGCGACTGCACTCAGCCAGATCAATGAATGCCTGTATGACCACGGCGCTGGGAAGTACGCGGGCGCTGTTTCTGCAGAACAGCGCAACCGTGCATTCGACAACGCCAGATTTTTGGCTGTCGAACTCCGCCGTCTCGCTGCTGTTGATGCCGAGCTGGCCGCAGCAAAGGCACAGGTGGAGGCGCTGAGCAAACCTGATGCCGCACTGATGCAAGCGTGCGATCTGCTGAGTGCCACCGTAGGTCTTGTCATCGCTCATCAAAGAAGGATGGGCTACGAGGATGGCAGCGCAATTGACAACCACGTCAGCGACGTTGTCCGGTTTCTCCGGCCTTGGCCTGGTCGATCCCCGCAGCCGCCGACACGGCAAGCCGTGCCGGAGGGCGTGACGCGGACAGATGCAGGATTCGACTGGGACGATACAGCGCAGCACCACATCCCAAAACTCACCGTCTGGTTCACCCCTGTTCCAGCCAATGCGCCTTGTGATGCAAAGGGTTGGAAAGACCGCGATGCGCTGGCTTCCCTGCTTTCCACCCCGCAGCCCGACGAACCAGATCCCACCCCCTGCATCCACTGCGACGGCACAGGTCTGACAGAGTACCGCCCCAGCATGGATCCGGCTTGCAAACCTAAGCAGGAATGCTGCAAGGCTTGTGAGGGTCGCGGGTATCTACCCGACTAATTCCACCCCACCCACAACACAGCCCTCTCATAAGGGCGTTTTCTTTTGGAGGCCGCGCATGCTGACCACAATTAAGGCGTTCCGTCACGGAGAACATCGGTACCGCCACGTCATCAATACCAAAACCGATGATGTATTCCTGCAGCTCGAGCGCCACGACGAGCCATGCGAAACCTTGCTGCGCTACGACCTTGACGGCAATGCCTGGGACATGGCTGGCGAGTACATCGGAAAATTCCGCATGCGCGGCGGGTTCTGGGTGTTTGAGCCGCCGCTGCCAACCTTGCTGACCAACGAGCCGATACCGCAAGACACGGCGTTCATCCTCTGCGAGCGCACCAGCGCCGCCGAATCCCTCCTTGACTCCGAAGTCACCATCAGCAAGAGATGGCTTGACTCTCAGTAGTAACCCACCCAGCCCGCACCAGCGGGCTTTCTCTTTTCTGGAGCCCACATGAGCGCAGTCCTTCAGCCGCGCATACCGGCAATCCCCCCAGGTTTTCAGGCCCCTCCGGTGCTGGAGGTTGAGCGGGCACTGCGCCTGCGTATTGCTGAGTTGCTGGCCGAGTTGGGCGAATGGAAGCCACCGCCCATCGAACCCGGCCACACGCGATTCAGCACGACGCTGGACCACATCCCCTGCATCGCCGATTTCGAGTGGTTCCCTCCCGATGGCGACCGGCCTGCCTTCATCGAAATCAGCCGGGTCTGGGTCAACGGCCAGGACATCGGATCGGACCTGAGCCGGGACCAGATAGACAGGCTGACACAGCACGTCAACACGTATTACCTGGACGAAATCAACGAACAACGTGTATTGGAGAAGACGACATGAGCACGATTGATGATGGCGGCCCGGCGTATCCGGTGCGCAATGCCCATGAATATCAAGCCCACGGCATGAGTCTGCGGGACCATTTCGCGGGTATCGCGTTGCTGGACACACTAGCTCAATGCCGCTCGTTCCCCGATGAGACTTGGCGTGATGGCGTTGCCCGCGATGCCTACAAGATGGCCGACGCCATGATCCGCGCCCGCGCTACCGGGAAGGCAGGTGCGGAATGAGCACCGAGTTCAACCCGGCCACCCTAAAGCTCAAGGGTATTACATACCCGGCGCAACCGATGGACCCACGGCCAGGGCATGGGTGTCATGGGTGCGCTTTTGAACCCGAAGCTGGCTCTCTTTGTTGCAGACGCGCAAATCAAGAGCCGTCCTGCATTGACGTCTTTCGCCCTGATCGAAAAAACATCATTTGGGGGAAGCCCCAGGGAGACCAACCATGACCCCCACCACCAAAACCCGCCTTGGCATCGCGGCCGTCATCGCCCTATTCCTGGCTCTCTCTGCCCAGGCAGCCCGAGAGTCAGGCGGCAGCGACATTGAGACCATGGAGCGCACCGCCCAATCGGTCGAGGACACCGATGCGGCCGGCCGCCAGGTCGAGGCAGAGCACATGTTCAACCAGCGCGTGCAGTTGGCCGGCGACACGATCTGCATCCGAACCCATGGGCCCAGCTACCGGGCATCTTGGGAGGGCAAAGACGAATCGCTGCACTGCGTTCAGCGCGGAGAGCCCGCCAAGCAGGACCGGCTGATGCTGGCGGATGGGGGTGTGCGATGAAATCCCGGCCAACCTACACCACAGTTGCTGACGCCAGCCGCGCGCCCTGCACTGCAGGACCAGCCCCAGAAGGCTGGGTTGTCGAAACCATCATTGAGGGCCGCGCAGCCTGGATGATCAAGCCCGAGCCACTGACAAACTACACGTTCACGCATGAGCTTGAAAAGGCGCACGTCTTTGAGCGCGAAGGCGAGGCCCGCGATAGCCGCGCCGCAGTCTGGTGCTGGCATGACCGTCACGGCCAACATCCATCGATCGAGGTGATCTACCTCACAGATGGGTACAGGGCCCAAATTGCTGCAGACCGACCACAGCAAGAAATATGTGATCTACCGTCGCCTCGTATTCGGCTGATGCTGGCTCACAGGGGGAGCGATGAATAGAAGCAACCCGGCTAAAAAACTCAAGCCCTGCCCGATTTGTGGTCAGCAGCCTGAACGGTTCACAGTCGGAAAAGACAGCATCGAGGTAATTGCCTGCCACAAAGGATGCAAGCCGAACTGGAACAGTATTGTCATCGGCATCAGATCTGTCGATGTCGCTGGCCACGGATGGAGCGATCTGGCCGATTGCTGGAACACCATCGAGCTGTATCAAGACGAAGCAGGCATACGACGCGTGCGATTTGATTCGTACGCACCTGGACATGGACCTCAAAAAATAGCCGGTCCTTTTTCGCCCTGGGATCGTGACATTTCTGAAGCGATGAGGCTCAGGCGAGTGAGGGATGCAGTCCTAGGCTTTTCGCTTGAAGGGTGCGACCAATGACCCGCCACTACTCCACCGCCCAACGCCTGCAGAACCTTGCCGTCACCGCCCTGGTGGCGTTCGCTGCACTCCTGGCCATCGCCGGACTGATCGTTCTTTCTATTGCCCCGGAGCACATCCCATGATCACCACCGAAACCGCGACAGTCTACCGAGGCGGTGGCCGCAGATGGTTCACCAAGAAGGCCGCGATCTGGGCCGAGGCAAAGAAGTCGTATCAGGCCTGCGTTCACAACAAAGGTCGATGCGAATGCGGAAGCCAGTTCATTGATGGCTTCGGCCAAATGGATGACTACTGCCACTACCACGACAGAAGCCAGCCAGTGTTCTCCCGGTACACGCGCTTCGTGTCGTATCTGATCGCCAAGGAATCCCCATGACCTCTCAGACAACCATGATCCAAGGAACTCCGATCGAAATCGGAGAGCAGGTCTTTCACAAGTTCTGCTTGCCCACGCTGAAAGCGGCGGCGCCTGCGAACCCCACCCATCAGCAGTGGGCGCAGCTTTACGGCGGCTTCCTGATGGCGTGCATGGGCGCGATGGCCGCCGATTTCGGCCAGCAAGGGGCCGTGGACATCATTCAGGTGTTTACCAAGGTGTTCGCCGAAGTCGAATGGCCGGAAGCGAGGACTCAATGACCTGCTGCAACAAGAACTGCAACCAGGGCCGCGACTGCCCGGCCCGGCAGGCCTGCGAGCTGCCCATCGACGTCGCCGAGCCCGACAACTGGCTTGACGACCTTATGCGAACCAGTGGATGGGCCCTTCTCTGGCTCATTCTCCTTTTCATCTTTTCACTTGCAGCCGGCTACTTCGCCGGCTGATTTGTTTTTGGAGACCCAAATGTCAAACGCCCTTCAGGCTGGTCACAAGCAGCCCAACCCCGTCGCCGTGCTGTCCAAGTTCATGGACAGCCTCAAGCCCCAGTTGGCCCTGGCGCTGCCCAAGCACCTGACAGCTGACCGCATGGCCCGGCTGACACTGACGGCTTTCAGCACCACGCCCGCCTTGCAGGCCTGCACGCACCACAGCATCGCGGCCTCGATCATGACGGCCTCAACCCTGGGCCTGGAGCCCGGCGTGAATGGCCAGGGCTACCTGATCCCCTACGGCACCAGCTGCACCTTCGTGCCCGGCTGGAAGGGCCTGGTCGACATCGCCAACCGTTCGGGCCGTTGCACGGTCTGGACCGGTGCTGTGTTCGAGGGCGACACCTTCGAATATGCCCTGGGCGACAACCCGTTCATCCGGCACCACCCTGGCGACGAAGACGACCCGTCGAAGTTGACCCACGTTTACGCCGTGGGCCGGGTCAAGGGCAGCGAATGGCCGGTGATCGAGGTCTGGACCATTCGCAAGGTCTGGAAGCACCGCGACAAGTTCAACAAGGTGGGCAAGCGGCACTACAGCTTCGGCAACCCCGAGATGTACGCCCGCAAGGTGCCCCTCCTGCAGGTGCTGAAGTACATGCCCAGCAGCATTGAACTGTCCAGCGCCATCGCGGCCTCGAATGCCGCCGAAGAAGGCCGCACCGTCACCGTCGACAGCAACTTTGTGGTGGTCGACAACGGGCCGCCCCAGCAAGGGCCAGACGAGGCCGCACAGGACGGCACCAACCAGGCCACTGGCGAGGTCACCTTCATGACCGATGAGGAGTTCAAGGCCCAGCGCGAGGAGTTCAAAGCTCTCATTGAGAGTGGGAAGCGCAAGCCCAACGACCTGATCCACACGATCGAGACCCGCACCCCACTGACCCCCGAGCAGAAGATGGAAATCGCCTCGTGGGCCCTCGAATCAACCGAAGCCGCATAAGGAAGGCACACCATGCAAACCGTAAACCTGATCCAAGGCACCCCCGAGTGGCTGGCCTACCGCCGCGACCACTTCAACGCCAGCGATGCGCCGGCCATGATGGGCGTGCACCCGACCGTCACCCGCAACCAGCTGCTGCAGGAACTGCACACCGGCATCAGCCGCGAGTTCAGCGACTATGTGCAGGAGAACGTCATTGACCCCGGCCACCACTTCGAGGAACTGTGCCGGCCCCTGGCCGAGAAGTTCATGGGCAAGCGCCTCTACCGCGTCATCGGCTCGCTGGGCAAGCAGTCCGCCAGCTATGACGGCCTCGACCTGCTGGAGACCGAAGGTTGGGAACACAAGCGCCTGAACGAGGTGTTGCGCGCGGCCTTCGCCGACATGGAAACCATCGCGCCTGAGCACCGCGAGCAGGCCGCCGGCCGTTGCCTCCCGATCTACCACCGTGTTCAGATGGAGCAACAGGCCCATGTGGGAGACCTCAAGCGCGTGCTGTTCTCGGCCAGCGACTGGGATGCAAACGACAACCTGCTGGAGGTGAAGCACGTCTGGTACTACCCAGACCCGGACCTGCGCGCCAAGATCATGGCCGGCTGGGATCAGTTCGACGCCGACCTGGCCACCTACGTGCCACCGGCCCCGGCCGAGCCCAAGCCCATTGGCCGAACCCCGGAAAACCTCCCCGCCCTGCGCATCGAGGTCACCGGCATGGTCACGGCAAGCAACCTGGCCGAGTACCGCGACCACGCCCTGGCTGTGCTGGGTGACATCAACCGCGATCTGAAGACCGATCAGGACTTTGCAACCGCCGAGGCCACGGTCAAATGGTGCGGCGATGTCGAGAGCCGCCTGGAGGCCGCCAAGCAGCACGCACTGAGCCAAACCGCCAGCATTGACGAGCTGTTCCGCACCGTGGACGAGATCAGCGCCGAGGCCCGCCGCGTGCGCCTGGAACTGGACAAGCTGGTGAAGGCCCGCAAGGATCAGATCCGGATCGAGATGGTGCAGACCGGCCAGAAGGCCCTGGCCGACCACATCGCCGCCCTGAACGCCAGCCTGGGCAAGCCCTACATGCCCCAGGTGGCCGCCGATTTCGCGGGTGCCATCAAGGGCAAGCGAACGATCGACAGCCTGCGCAATGCGATCGACACGACCCTGGCCCAGGCCAAGATAGAAGCCGACGCCATCGGGCGCCGAATCTCGACCAACCTGAACACCCTGCGCGACCTAGCCGCCGATCACAAGGCGCTGTTCCCGGACACCGCGCAGATCGTGCTCAAGCAGACCGAAGACCTGACCTCGCTGGTCAAGACTCGGATTGCCGAGCATCAGGCGGAGATTGCGCGCCAAGTGCAGGCCGAGCGCGAAGCCCAGGAGCGCCGCGAGGCTGCTGCCCGGGCTGAAGCTGAGCGCAAGGCTGAGGCAGAACGTGTGCGGGCAGAGCAGCAGGCCGCCGCAGAGCAGGCGCGCCAGGAAGCCGAGGCATCGGCTGCAGCGCTGCGCCAGGCTGAAGCCGAAGAGCGCGCGGCGGTGGCCGCCGCTGTGCAAGTGGTGGAGAACAACGGGCCCGACAGCCTGGCCAGCCACTTTCCGGCTAACGTCGGGACGCCTGTTTTCACTGACGAGGTGACATCTGCTGCGCCGGCCCCGGCCGCCAACGTGGTGCCCCTGGCCCGCCCTGCACCGGTGGCCACCAGCGCAGCACCCACCCTGCGCCTGGGCGAGATCAACACCCGCCTGGGCGTGTTCAACATCACGGCCGATGGCCTGCGCGCCCTGGGATTTGAGATCGTCGCCAAGGACCGCGCCGCCTGCCTGTACCGCGAAAGCGACTGGCCGCACATGCTGGCCGCCATGGTCGAGCACCTGCAGTCTGTGCAGGCCAAACAGGCCGCCTGATCAAAGCACCAACCCAGCCCGCTTATCGCGGGCTTCTTTTTGCCCACAACCTGGAGAACACCATGACGATGAAGCGCATCGACTCTTCCGATCAGAACGTCAGCAAGTACGTCTTCGACTTCGACAACGCAGTGGCCGAGGCCGTGCTCTACAAATACCCGACCTACGAAGAGCGCACAGTGATCTGCTGCAGCACACAGTCGGGCTGCCCGGTGGGCTGCCGCTTCTGCGGCGCCGGCGACAACTTCGTGCGCAACCTCACCGCCTCGGAGATCGTGCACCAGGTCACGAGCCTGTTCAGTGACCGCGGCATCGACCCTGAAAAGGTCAAGAAGTGCCAGATCATGTTCATGTCCATGGGCGAGCCCATGCTGAACTTCAAGGAACTGGATGCTGCCATCCGGGTGCTGCACAACCTCTATCCCCGTTTCGCCCTGCTGATCAGCACCAGCGGCCCGCGCGTCGAATACGCGCCGCTGTGGAAGCTGTCGACCGATGTGCCAACCGTGGGCCTGCAGTTCAGCGTGCACGAGAGCACTGACGAGGCCCGCGACAAGCTGATCCCGTTCAAGGCGAAGCTGAGCCTTCAGGAAATCGCCACGCAGGGTGAAATCTGGGCGATGAAGACCGGCCGCCAGCCGTTCTTCAACTACTGCGCACACGAGGGCAACACCAGCCAGGCAGACGCCGACCGCCTCGGTGCCCTGTTCAACCCCCGCATCTGGCAGGCGACTGTCAGCGTGGTCTGTGAGCGTGATGAGTCGGTGGCCGCGGCCAATCAGCGTCAGCGTGACCTGACAGCCGGTTTCATGGAGAAGCTGATGCAGATCGGCTTCAGCACCCGCTGCTTTGACCCAGCCGGCCAGGACGACATCGGGGGCGGCTGCGGCCAGCTCTGGTTCGTTCAGGACTGGATGAAGCGCCACCCACAGCTGGCCCGGCCGAGCATTGGCCGAGTCCTTCCAATTGTTCACACACCCCGGGAGCAGCAAGCATGAAACTCACCCACCTGACCATCGAGAACTTCCTGGGCGCGCGCGCCGTCGATCTGGACCTGGCAGCCGAGCCGGTGCACCTGTTCTGCGGCCTCAACGGCGCCGGCAAGAGCAGCATTCAGGAAGCCGTGCGCGTGGCCCTGACCGGGGAAGCCGTGCGCGTGGCCCTGAAGAAGGAATACGGCCGGCTGCTGACCGAGGGCGCCGAGGGCGGCTTCATCGAAGTGCAGGCCGATGGCGAATCGTCGGTTGTCACGCTGCCCAGCGGCAAGGGCTCCGGCCCAGTCGAGCGCCCGGCGGCCCTGCCGTACGTTCTGGCCGCCCAACGCTTTGCCCGGATGGATGCCAACGAGCGCCGCGCCTTTTTGTTCGGTCTCATGGGCCTGACCGCAGACGGCCCTGCCGTGCGTGAGAAGCTGGCCGCCCGGGGCGCGGATGCTGCCCGCATCCAGGCCATTGGCCCCCTGCTGCGCGCCGGGTTCGATGCCGCGGCCGAGGAAGCCAAGAACCGGGCCCGTGATGCCAAGGCCGCCTGGCGGGCCGTGACCGGTGAGACCTACGGCGCCAAGAAGGCCGAGGGCTGGAAGGCAGCACAGCCGGCGGAGGCCGGCGCCGACACCCAGGCCCTGCAGGCTGAGCTCGATGAGCTGGACGCCAAGCTGGCCAGCCACAACCGCGAGCTGGGCGCCCTGCAAGCTGCCGAACAGGCCCGGGTCAATGCCCGCAGCCAGGTCGAGGCCCTGCGCGAAAAGGCCGGCAAGCATGCGCGCATCGCCGAGAAGCTGAAGCGCGACCAGGCCGAGCTGGCAGATTGGGAAGCCGCAGTGGCCGCAGCCACGGCCATGGCTGGCAATGGGCCGCGCGTGGGGCTTCTGCATGATGCGATTGCCGCTCTGGATGAGGTGGTAGTGTTCGCGCCGGACGACAAAACAGTGAATGCCGAGGCCGTGCTGAAGGCGTATGAGCGTGAATATGGCCCCGTGGGATCGAGTGGCGATCCCAAGGCTGCCGAAGCGCTGCCCGAGTACGTCAAGGCCCGCGACCTGATGGCCCGCGCCGTTGAGAACGGAAAACGCGACCTGGCCGAGGCCGATGCGGCAGCCAACCAGCTGGCCGCCATCTCTCTGGATAAATCCGACGACGACAGCACCAAGCTGGACATGCTGCGCGACCTGGTGGTCGAGCTGCAGACCCAGCAGCGCGACCTGCGCGCCAAGATCCAGGCGGCCAAGGCGGCGGAATCTGCCCGGGCCCAGGCCGACGAAAAGACAGCCAAGGCCGCCCAGCACCATGCAGACGTGGCTGGCTGGGATTTGATCGCCGAGCAGTTGGCCCCAGGCGGCATCCCGGGTGAGCTGCTGGTCGAGGCGCTGGGCCCGCTGAATGCCCGGCTCGCCAGCTCTGCCCGTGAGGCCGAATGGCTCAAGGCAGAGGTGCACGCCGACATGCCGATCACCGGTGGCGGCCGCCGCTACGAGCTGCTGAGCGAGTCGGAGCAGTGGCGCGTGGATGCCATGCTGGCCGAGGCCGTGAGCCACCTGTCAGGCCTTCGCCTGCTGGTGCTGGACCGGTTCGATGTGCTGGATCTGCGTGGCCGTGGCGACCTGCTGGCCTGGCTGGATGGCCTGACCGAGGATGGCTCGATCGAGACGGCCTTGCTGTTTGGCACGCTGAAAGCTGCGCCGGCGGCTGGTACTGGCCTGGCGGTGCATTGGGTTGAGCGCGGGGTGGTTGGCGGGCTGAAGGTGGCAGCATGAGCACCACACCCAAAGCCCCGGAACTGGCCGCAGACCTGACGAACTACGTCAACAAGTACGGAGACGAGAACGGTGGCACGTTCTTGATGATTGAAGCAATCAATGAACTCCGCCGCCAGCACGGAGAGATTGAAGGGCTGCGCGCCCAGGTGGAGGCGCTGACCGGAGCAATCCGCGACGAAATGAACGAGGGTTTGCGATTGCGTGAGCTGGGCGGCGCTGGGCCCGACGAGAACATAACAGCGTTTACTGAGCGAGTGATCTGTGAACGTGACGAGTTGCGCGCCCAGGCGGTGGCGCTGAGTAAGCCCTCTACACAACCCGAGATGCACGCGCCAAAGTGCCCAGCGCTTGACGGCGGCGAATGCATTTGCACCCGAAGTGATCGGCATGATCCGGGCGTTGACAATGCATGGGCTCGATTCTGCGCGACCGTTGGCGACGGGCCGGATGCTCCGTACCCGGGGATGATCACCTCGTTTGAGCGCTACTACAGCCAGTCGTTTGCTGACAAGGACTGGCGGAAAGAGGCATCAGTTTGGGCCGCTGCGTGGAAGGCTGCGATGCTGTACGCGCCCCAGCCGCTGACACGGCCAGCCGTGCCGGAGGGGTGGAAGTTGGTGCCGGTTGAGCCGACTGAGGACATGCTGGATGCCGCCCACGAGTCTGACCGTGAATACACGCTTCGGAATTTTGGCGATGTGATGACCGTCATGCAGGGCCCCTGGGATCACTGGGATGCGATGGTAAATGCCGCCCCGCAGCCCGATCAGGTGAAACCCTTCCAAAACCGAGTGCAACCATGGCTCATGGAGTGCTTTGGCGAGATGATCGCGGGCGACCGCGAGGAGCGGAATCACCGATTCCTTGAGGAAGCACTGGAGCTGGTGCAGGCCTGCGGCTGCACGGCCAGCGAAGCACATCAGCTCGTCGATTACACGTTTGGCCGCCCCATCGGAGAGCCCGCACAGGAGGTCGGTGGCGTCATGGTCACCCTGGCCGCGCTGTGCTTGGCGAACGGCCTAGACATGCATGCAAACGGTGAGACCGAACTGACGCGGATCACCGCTCCAGAGATGGTCAAGAAGATCCGCGCCAAGCAGGCAGCCAAGCCGAAATACTCGCCGCTGCCAGAGGCCGCCCCGCAGCCCGAGGCAGCACAGCCCACCGCAAGGCCGGAAACCCCCGCAAGCGCCGACAGTCTGGAGGCCATGGAACGAGATGCCGGAAGGTATCGCCAGCTTCGACGTGGACAGCGCTGGAGTGTCATCAACGGGATTGGCGACACGCTGAAGGGCGACGAGCTTGATGAAGCTGTTGATGCTGTTCTCTTGCCAATTCCGCAGCCCGAGGCAGCACAGAAAGGTGGGAATTGACATGGTTAATTTCAAAACCCGATGCGGAACCGAATTTTATATTGATGAAGATATTTTTCAGGAAATATGCAAATTCACATGGCGCGTTAGTAAAGACGGATACATCTTTAGAAAAACAACCATAGGCGGCAAAAAAGGAAGAAATTTAATGCTCCATCGTGTAGTTCTAAGACAGTCTGATCCAACGAAACTTGTTGACCACATTGATGGAAACAAACTAAACAATTTGAGGTCAAACTTACGAATAGCATCAAAAGGAGAAAATACATGCAATCAAATGAAAACCTCCAATACGTCATCTCAATTTAAAGGCGTGACATTACTCAAGAAAAATAAATGGCGGGCACAAATCCAAATCAACAAAAAACGTTTTTACCTTGGCGAGCACGACAACGAACATGATGCGGCCCATGCTTATAACAAAGCAGCAATTCGGTTGCATGGTGATTTTGCAAGGCTAAATCCTGTTGGGTTCAAGGGCGATTGTTTAAGTTCTGGAGACAAGACATGACCAAGCCCCTGACGATCATGCTCAACCCCAATGAGCAAATCGTGGCCGTTACGCCCGAAATATGCTCTGGCCCAGGCTGGGTTAATGCGCCGACCTGGGTGCATATCGTGGACTACTCGACAGCCAAGCACCGCGCCGAGTGCATCCAGCCCGACGAGCGCACACCGGCACTTGATGTGCTGTTTTCGGCAGCCGAGGCCATGCAAGGGAGTCTGCTGGCTGCTGTACCAACCAAGACCGTGAAGGGGAAGACATGACCAAGTGGCCTGAGCCCGTGGGGCACATCCTTGACATCGGCGATTTTGAGTTGGGTTGCAAGCCATATCACTCCGGGCCTGAATGGGAGCAGGTTTACACCGCCGATCAAGTCCGCTCCATCGTGAGGGCGGAGATGGAGGAATGCGCAAAGCTGTGTCGCCAGGAATGGATTACCGAGGCAGACCGGGAATACGGTGAGCGCTTGGCAGGGCTGATTGAGGGCAAGATCAAGGATATCGTCAAGCCAAAAGGTGAACTCAATGGATGAACAAAAGCGCGAAAGAGTCGGATTCTTTAACCTACTGCAACTCCTCTTGATTTGTTTCCTGGTGATGCTTCCGTTCGTCTTGCTACTGGCCGGCCTTTTTTTCGGCTGACCCGCACACCCCCACCACAGGCCCCTACCCAGGGGCCTTTTTCTTTTGGAGACCGCCATGAGCATCTTCCTTACACCTGAAGAAGTCGCAGAACTGACCGGCATCCGCCGGGGCTGCAAGGGAAAGTCCCGCGAGCAGCGCCAAGCCACCGCCCTGAAATCCATGGGCGTGCCGCACTACATCAACGCCGCCAAGCGCCCAATCGTCGCTCGGGCCGCCATCGAAGGCTCAGCGGCGGCACTCGCAAAATCAAATGCTCCCGCCGTCGAGGCCTGGGAGCCGGTCATGCATTAGGAGCCAACATGCCAAAGCGCTTACCGACCCCTGGCCTCCGAGCCAAAAAGCAGCGCTCCGGGCGGATCTATTACTACCTCGAGATCGAAGACAGAAAGCAGATCCCCCTGGGTAGCGACTACATCCTGGCTGTCCAGAAATGGGCCGAGCTGACAAAAGCCAACGTCCAGCACGGCGCCACCTTCATTGATGTGATCGAAAAGTACGAACGCGAGGCCCTCCCCTTGCTGGCCACATCAACCCAGGCAACCCAGAAGTACGACATCAAGCACCTGCGTGACTTCTTCGGCAAGCCCTCCCCAGCTCCACTGGACGCGATAAAGCCATCCCACATTGCCAAGCTGCTGGAGAAGCACCGCACCAAACCCCAGACTGCCAACCGCCTGAAGCGGCTGTTCAGCGCCATGTTCAACCGAGCCAGGGCCTGGGGCTACACCGACAAGGAAAACCCCGCCACGGGAGTGCGGGGCCTTGCCGTGGGCAAGCGCGAGGTCTACGTCACCGATCAGGTTTTTAAGGCCATTTGGGACTGCGCCACAGCGCCGATCCGCGATGCCATGGACCTGGCCTACCTGACCGGCCAGCGCCCATCAGATTCCCGCGCGATGACGGATGAAGACATCGCAGATGGGACGATTCCAACCCGCCAGGGGAAGACGGGAACCATGGTGCGCATCCGAATTGAGGGTGAGCTGGCGGCCCTGATCAAGCGGATCAATGCCCGAAAGGAAACGCACAAGACCTGGACCTCTTACTTGCTGGTTTCTGACCGAGGGAAGCCCATGTCCAAGCAGATGATCCGAAAAGGCTTTGAAGATGCCCGCAGTGCAGCAGCCGAAGCCAACCCAGATTTGGCCGACGCCATCAAAGAAGCCTGGCTGTATGACCTTCGCGCCAAAGCTGCTGACGACACCGCTGACGCCCGGGGGGAACAGAGCGCGGCCGATCTTTTGGGCCATGCGAACGTCTCCACGACCAAGCGCCACTACCTGCGTCGGGGCAAGATCGTGGGCCCGACAAAGTAGCAAATCGCGCCAGTTTCGAGGGCATAATCCGGGGCGCGCTGGAATCCTTTCCGATGCGCGTCGGAAAGCGCTACACAAACCGTAGCGCGAAACGCAGTATCCATGCGACTGCCCGTAGCTCAGTTGGATAGAGCAACAGCCTTCTAAGCTGTGGGTCACAGGTTCGATTCCTGTCGGGCAGGCCAATCCTTGAACGCAGGCCCAGCCGGTTCGAGGCGCGCTCCCCAGTTTGATGATCCGGGCCCATGGCAGGGCCTTGGACGGTAGGCGCTTTACATTTCCTATCAAAGAGACACTTGAAGTTGGCGTCTGGCAGACCAGAATGACGCATGGACTCCACAGATGCTCAGTTACGCCAGCTGCGCCTGGCCGTGCACGATGCGCTCGCCGGGCTGGACGAGTTGATCTTGCTGCTCAAGATCGCCCAGCGCACGCCGGAAGCCCAGGAAGCAGAAGCTCTGACCCGCCAGACACTGGCTTTGACCCTGTCTGACGGCGGTCGAAAAAATAATAAAACATAAGCATTTCGGTATTGAATTAACAGCCTTTTCACCCGTAGCGGCTGGTCTTTACCGAACTTTCGCCCACCTCAAAAATTTCTCAAAAAAACTGTCAACCAAGTCTGCTGGCCTTTCGTTGTAGCTCCATCCACGGAGATTTCAAATGAATTCCAGCTTCGCCAAACAACCTGTCAACGCCTGGCCCCACGACGATCGCGATCGCAAGCGCAGCCCTCAGCGTTGACCCCTGGCCGGGGGAACCCTCTCCCCCCAGACGGCCCAACAACCCCACGACACCTCCCAAAAGCGCCTTGATTGGCGCTTTTTGTCGTTGGGCGATTCAATCTGTTGCGATGCAACGTCGCCTCCCACCACCCCTTTGCTCCCCGGTATTGACGATGGCAGCCGCCCCCAAGCGCGACGGCTGGGGTGTCCCCGCTCCGTCACGCCCCTGATGTAGGCATTGCTACATTGGCGCAAAATGCCGGCATGCAACTCAACTTCATCGCCAACGCATCGGTGCCCAGTTCTTCGGGCAAAACCCTGCCAGTGATCGATCCTTCGGACGGGCAGGTCTTTGATCATCTTCAGCGCAGCAACGCCCAGGACATCGACGACGCCGTCCGGGCTGCGCGTCAGTGTTACGACACGGTCTGGGGCAAGCTGAGTGCTGCCGAGCGCGGCCGATTGCTGATGCGCCTGTCGGTCAAGGTCGGCGAACATGCCGACGAACTGGCCGCCCTGGAGCAGCGCGACTGCGGCAAGCCGACCAAGCAGGCCCGGGCCGATGCCCTGGCCCTGGTGCGGTATTTCGAGTTCTATGCCGGCGCGGCCGACAAGTTCCACGGCGAAACCATTCCCTACCAGGATGGCTACAGCGTGCTCACCTGGCGCGAAGCGCACGGCGTGACCGGCCATGTGATTCCCTGGAACTACCCGATGCAGATCTTTGGCCGCAGCGTGGGCGGTGCCCTGGCGGCGGGCAATGTGTGCGTGGTCAAGCCAGCCGAAGACGCCTGCCTGTCGCTGATCCGGGTGGCGCAATTGGCCGCCGAGGTGGGTTTCCCGGCCGGCGCCCTGAACATCGTCACCGGCTACGGCCACGAAGTGGGTGACGCCCTCGCACGCCACCCCGGCATCGACCACATCAGTTTCACAGGCAGCCCCAAGGTGGGCACACTGATCCAGCAGGTGGCCGCCGAGCGGCACTGCCCGGTCACCCTGGAGCTGGGCGGCAAGAGCCCGCAAATCATTTTTGAAGATGCCGACCTCGATGCGGCCGTGCCGGTGATCATCAATGCCATCGTGCAGAACGCCGGCCAGACCTGCTCGGCCGGCTCACGCGTGCTGATCCAGGACAGCATCTACGAGCCCCTGCTGGAGCGCCTGGGTCATGCCTTCGAGGCCTTGCGCGTGGGCCCGGCCCACCTGGATCTGGATGTCGGCCCCTTGATCCGCCAGACCCAGCAGCAACGGGTCTGGGATTTCCTGTCCGACGCCCAGGTGGCCGGCATCGCCATGGTGGCCCAGGGCCGGGTGGTCGAAGAAGCCCCCGAAACCGGCTACTACCAGGCCCCCACGCTGCTGCGCGATGTGCCGGTGGACCACCGCCTGGCGCAAGAGGAAGTGTTCGGCCCCGTGCTGGCCGCCATGCGCTTCCGCGATGAAGACCACGCGGTGGAGTTGGCCAACGCCACCCACTTCGGCCTGGTGGCCGGCGTCTGGACCCGCGATGGCGGGCGCCAGTTCCGCATGGCCAAGCGCCTGCGCTGCGGCCAGGTGTTCATCAACAACTATGGTGCAGGTGGCGGTGTCGAGCTGCCCTTCGGGGGCGTCAAGTCCTCGGGTTATGGCCGCGAGAAGGGGTTTGAAGCCCTCTACGGCTTCACCACCCTGAAGACCGTGGCCATCCGGCACGGTTGAGGCCCACCCAGCTCAGGTTTTCTCAGCACGGTGGCGGTAGAGCGGCTGATCCTGCCGCCACCGCCCCAACAGCCCCCTCTGGAGACATTTCATGCGCGTGAACCAAAAATCGATCATCGTGACGGGTGCCGGCAACGGCATCGGTGAAGGCATCGCCAAGCGCCTGGCGGCCGAAGGCGCCCAGGTGCTCGTCAACGACATCAACGAGGCCGGCGGCCAGCGGGTGGTGGCCGAGATCACCGCGGCCGGCGGCACAGCCGCCTTCTTCAAGGCCGACGTCACCCGCTCGGACGAGGTCAAGACCCTGGTGGACGAGTCGGTTCGCCTCTACGGCAAGCTCGACGCCATGGTGAACAACGCGGGCTGGACGCACCGCAACCGCCCCGCCCTCGAAGTGAGCGAGGAGGAGTTCGACCGCTGCTTCTCCATCAACGTGAAGAGCATCTACCTCGCCACCTTGCACGCCACGCCGGTATTCCGCGCCAACGGGGGCGGCAGCTTCATCAACATCGCCTCGACCGCGGGCGTGCGCCCTCGCCCGGGCCTGACCTGGTACAACGGCTCCAAGGGCGCCGTCATCACCATCAGCAAATCGCTGGCGGCCGAACTGGGGCCAGACAACATCCGCGTGAACTGCATCAACCCGGTGTTCAACCCCGACACCGGGCTGGCCGCCGAGTTTGCCGGTGGCCCGGTCGATGACGCCCGGCGTGCCAAGTTTCTGGCCACCATTCCGCTGGGCCGCTTCTCGACCGCACTGGACGTGGCCAACGCGGCCCTGTACCTGGCCTCGGACGAAGCCGCGTTCATCTCGGGCGTGTGCATCGAAGTGGACGGCGCCCGCTGCGTCTGATCTCCCGTCAGGCAAGCCTCATGGATTTCCCCCATGAGGCCCGTCGGGGCTCTGCTTCTGGTGTACCGTTGCGCGCATGACCGGGGTGCCTGAACCAGGCCCCTCCCGACCCCCTTGCCTGCATGACAGAACGATCCCCCTCTCCGTCCGCGAATCGCATCATCCCTGTCGCCGATTGGCGCCAGTCGGGGCAGCGAGTTGCCGAAACCCTGCCCCTGATCCCGGCGCAGGGCCAGTTGCGCGATCGCCTGCACCGCCCCTTGCGGGATTTGCGCATCAGCGTCACCGACCGGTGTAACTTCCGCTGCAGCTATTGCATGCCCAAAGAGGTGTTCGACAAGAACTACCCCTACCTGCCCCACGCCTCGCTGCTGAGCTTCGAAGAAATCACCCGCGTGGCGGCGCAGTTCCTGGCCCATGGCGTGCGCAAGATCCGCCTCACCGGGGGCGAACCCCTGCTGCGCAAGAACCTCGAACACCTGATCGAGATGCTGGCCGCCCTGCGCACGCCCGATGGCCTGCCGCCCGACCTCACCCTGACCACCAATGGCTCGCTGCTGGCCCGCAAGGCCCAGGCCCTGCGCCAGGCCGGCCTGCAGCGCGTCACCGTCAGCCTCGATGGCCTGGACGACGCGGTGTTCCGCCGCATGAACGATGTCGACTTTCCGGTGGCCGATGTGCTGGCAGGCATTGAAGCCGCCCGTGATGCCGGCCTGGGCGCCCATGGCGGACTCAAGGTCAACATGGTGGTCAAGCGCGGCACCAACGAACACGAGATCCTGCCTATGGCGCGTTACTTCAGGGGGCGCGGCGTCACCTTGCGCTTCATCGAGTACATGGACGTGGGCGCCACCAACGGCTGGTGCATGGACGAGGTGCTGCCCTCGGCCCAGGTGATCGATCTGCTGAAGACCGAGTTCCCGCTGGTGCCGCTCGAAGCGGCCGCCCCGGGCGAAACCGCCCAGCGCTGGGGCTATGCCAACTCCGCAGGCGAATGGGACCCTGCCCTGGGCGAAGTGGGCGTGATCAGCAGCGTCACCCAGGCTTTTTGCCACGATTGCAACCGGGCCCGCCTGTCCACCGAAGGCCAGGTCTACCTGTGCCTGTTCGCCAGCCAAGGCCACGACCTGCGCGGCCTGCTGCGCAGCGGTGCCAGTGATGCGGAACTGGCCTCGGCCATCGGCCACATCTGGCAAGGCCGCAGCGATCGGTACTCCGAGCTGCGGGCCAGCCTGCCCGCCGAAGCCACGGCCCCGGCCAACGTCAGCCGCCGGGTTGAAATGAGCTACATCGGCGGCTGAACCCTGTCTTGCATGGCCGTGCCTTCAGCAGATATCCAAGCCCCCATCGGCCCGGAGCACATCACCGGCCTGGTCCTGGCCGGCGGCCAGGGGCAGCGCATGGGTCAGGAAAAAGGCCTGGTACAACTGCAAGGCCAAGCTCTGGCCTGGCACGCCTTGCAGCGCCTGCGGCCCCAGGTGGGCCCACTGGCCCTGAACGCCAACCGCCATCTGGACCGGTACCAGGCCCTGGGCGTGCCGGTCTGGACCGATGCGCCTGCCGAAGAGCCCCAAGGCCCGCTGGCCGGCATGCTCAGCGGCCTGCGCCACTGCACCACCGACTGGCTGCTGACCGTGCCCTGCGACGTGCCGAACTTTCCGCCCGATCTGGCCCAACGCCTGGTGCAAGCCCTGGGCACGCCACCCAAAGCCTTGGCCACCGTGCGGGCCTTCACCCCGGACGACAACGGGGGCGCCACACCCCAGGGGCGCCCCGGCCCCTGGCGCCAGCCGGTGTTCTGCCTGCTGCACCGCAGCCTGGCAGACGACCTGGCTCTTTGGCTGCAAGAAGGCGAGCGCAAGGTGGGCGCCTGGCTGAGTCGACACCCTCTGGGTGAGGCCGTGTTTGATCGACCGGAAGATCAACCCACGGACTTCGCCAACGTCAACACCCCGGCCGAGCTGGCCCGGTTGGCCTGAGCTACCCGGGCCATCACCCCTGGGCGAGTTGCCGTCCCAAGGCCGCCACCAAAGGTTTGTCGATGCGCGTCAGCAAGCCCTCGTCGCGCAAACCTGCGCGGTTGAGCAGCAGCACACTCACGGCCTGCAAACGCGGATACACCCGCCACTCGCCGTAGTGGCCCACACCGCCGCCGGCGTGCCCGCACCAGTGCTGCCCCTCCAGCCAACCGGTGAAGCCGCCCAGACCACGCGCCGGCCCCACCATGGGCACCGAATCGAACAAGCCTGAGAGGCAACCGCTGCTGGCCAGGCCATGACGCCCCAGCAAGCCCTGCAGGCTGGCGGCCACGCCAGCGGCATTGCCGATCAGGCCATTGCAGGCCTGGGCATCGGCCTGGTGGTGTTCCAACCGAACCCAGGCACCACTCACCCCAGCCACAAAGCGGTCGCGGTCCAGCATCCAGGCCAGCACGGGGTTCAGCCAGCCCCAGCGGGGCAAGGTGCCCCGAGCGTGCTGGGGCGGATCGGGCCGCTCAAAACTCAGGTGCCCGCCCGCGTGTGCCTCACCACCCAACAGGCCCTGCGCCTGCAGGTAATCTGGCAAGGATTGACGGGTGACCGCGCGCAGCACCTGGCCCAACCAGAGAGGGCCGATGTTCGAGTACCGGTACGCCCCACCGGGTGAACGAACCGGGCGCCCATGCTCGTCCAGCAGGGCCTGGGCCACCTTGTACGGGTCAAAGCTGTCGCGACCGAGGTGAATCCAGGCCAGGGGGTTGGGGTTGGCAAAGCCTGCCGTGTGCAACAGAGCCTGGCGCACAGTCGCGGTGCCCAGCTCAGCATGGCCAGGCAGGTAGGCCTGCAAAGGCTCATCCAGGGCCAAAAGCCCCGTCTGCACGCAACGCAACACCGCCGCAGCCGTCCACAACTGGGTGGCCGAATGCAGGTTGAAACGGTGGCTCGCCTGCAGCACCTGGCCTGTGCCAGGGTCGGCCAGGCCGGCCTGAAAGGACAGCCACGCCTGCTGACCGTGCATGAACAGGTACTGCACCCCCGGGCTTTGGCCCGCCGTCAGCAGCGTTTGCAACGATTGACGCGCGGCCTGCACAGCCGCCGCCTGCGGATCAACATCCATCTCCCTCACCCCCGAAGCGCCGGGCAACGCCCGTTGACGACAGGATACGGCGCCCACGAGGCAGTGCGCCACGCGCGCCCGTGTGCGTTGCGGCCAGACGACGCCGTCAAACCCCTGTCACCCCGCATGATGGGCCATCAACGCCGGCCCAGGGCCTTTTCAACCCCCATGTTGGCCAATGCGTCGGCGCGCTCATTGCCCGGGTCGCCGGCGTGCCCTTTCACCCAGCGCCACTCGATCTGGTGGCCGCCGGTGGCCACCAGCGCGTCCAGGCGTTGCCACAGCTCGGCGTTTTTCACGGGCTGCTTGGCGGCCGTCTTCCAGCCCTTGGCCTTCCAGCCATGGATCCATTCGGTGATGCCCTTGCGCACGTACTCGCTGTCCAGAAACAGGGTGACCTGGCAGGGCCGTTTGAGCGCCGTCAAGGCCTCGATCACCGCCATCATCTCCATGCGGTTGTTGGTGGTGCCCAACTCGCCACCGAACAATTCTTTCTCGAAGCTGCCCGATTTCAGCAACACGCCCCAGCCACCGGGCCCAGGGTTGCCCTTGCAGGCGCCATCGGTGTAGATCACAACATGGTTCAAAACTCAAAATCCTTCTGATTCAAAACGGGATGCCGACGCTTGGCCGGCCGCCTTGGCGGGTTGATGATGCTGGCGATTCACCGCCGGCACCGGCACCCCGGCCGGCCGGCGCGCGGTCTTCCAGGCGGGCCCCAGCAAGCGCATGCCGCGCACGCGCTTGACCGCGACCAGGCAATACGCGGCACCGAAGATCGGCCACCAGCGCGGGCCTGCGCGGTCCATCCATTCAAAACGCCGCAGCCATGTGTCAGTGTCGACCGCAGGTCGGTAGCAACCGAAGTCGGCCTCCTCGACCTCGAAGCTGAGCAGCCGCAGCCAATCGCGCAGCCGCAGGTAGCCCAGAAAATCGCCGGCCCCCGGCAGGTAAAGCTGGCCGCAGCCAAAACGCTGGTACAGGTGCTCGCGCCGCTGCCGCGCGCCCCACAGGCTGGTGGGGTTGAAGCAGCAGATCACCACCCGCCCCTCCGGCACCAGCACCCGCGCCACCTCGCGCAAGGTGGTGTGCGGGTCGTGCGACACCTCCAGCGTGTGGGGCAGCACCACCAGATCGAGGCTGGCCTCGGGAAAGGGCAGCGCCGCAAAGTCGGTCACCAGGGCGGCCCGCAGGCCTCCCGGGGCGGCCTGTACCTCGGTACTGTCAACGGCCAGCCACTGGTGCGGCATGCGGTTGCGCCGCAAGGCGTCCAGTTCGGGCAGGCCGAGCTGCAGGCTGTGGTAGCCAAAGATATCGGCCACAGCCGCATCGATGCGTGCCTGCTCCCAGGCCATCAGGTAGCGCCCGGGCGGGGTCTGAAACCATTCATGAAGCGACTGCATGGGCGGGCTGAAAATGCGAAACTCGGTGGCTGGGGCACGCCGGGTGGCGCCATGAAACCCGGCGCAGAAGCGCCGGGAACCAGCCCCAGAGCATAGCGCCTGCGATCCCCCTGCCAGCCCCTCATCTTTCTATAATCCGCCCGTCCATGACCACACACCTCATTCCCCTGCCGGCTTTCGCGGACAACTACATCTGGCTGCTGCACGATGGCCAACGGGCGCTGGTGGTCGACCCAGGCGATGCCCAACCCGTGCTGGACGCGCTGGCCCGCCTGCCGAGCCTGCGCCTGGAAGCCATTTTGCTCACCCACCACCATGCCGACCACACCGGCGGCGTGGCCGCGCTGCAGGCCCAAACAGGCGCCAGCGTGTGGGGCCCGGCGGGCGAAAGGTTGCCCGAACCCGTCACTCGGCTGAACGCGGGCGACTCGGTGGAAGCCGCCAGCTTCCGTTTTCAGGTGATCGGCGTGCCTGGCCACACGGCAGGGCACATCGCCTATTACCTCGAACACCCCGCCACCGACCCGACTGCCCCCCTGCTGTTCTGTGGCGACACCTTGTTCTCGGGCGGTTGCGGGCGGCTGTTTGAAGGCACGCCGGCCCAGATGCTGGCCTCTTTGGACCGCTTGAGCGCCCTGCCCGGCAACACCCGGGTGTGCTGCGCCCACGAATACACCTTGTCCAACCTGCGCTTTGCGCTGGCGGTCGAGCCCCACAACCAGGCCCTGATCGAGCACCAGGCCCAATGCATTGCACAGCGGGCACGGCATGAGCCCACCTTGCCCTCCACCATCGCGCTGGAGCAAGCCATCAACCCCTTCCTGCGCTCGCGCCAGCCCTCGGTGATCGAGGCCGTGCAAGCCCAGGCCCCCGACACCTCCGGCGCCGATGACGCCGCCGTGTTCGCGCAACTGCGCGAATGGAAAAACGACTTCAAATGAAATTGCTCACCGCGGCCTGTCTGGCCGCCTTGCTGTGGCTGACCGGTTGTGCCAATGCACCCAACCCGACCCCGGGCAGCCCGGAGGCCACCGCCTCCAGCACGACCAGCGCCGCCACGCGCCCGTCTGCCCCCCGCTCACCCATGACCCTGACGCTGGGAGGGGCCAATCCGCTGCAACCGATTGCCGCGGCCGAGGCCTACTCACGTCCGGTGGCCCAGTTGGCGGCACCGTCCGACATCTGGGAGCGCATCCGTTCCGGCTTTGCCATGCCCGACCTCGACACCGATCTGGTGCACGACCGGGAACAGTGGTACACCGCGCGGCCGGACTACCTCAACCGCATGACCGAGCGCTCGCGCAAATACCTGTTCTACATCGTTGAAGAGCTGGAGCGACGCGGCATGCCCACCGAACTGGCCCTGCTGCCCTTCATCGAGAGCGCCTTCAACCCGCAGGCGGTCTCGTCGGCCAAGGCAGCCGGCATGTGGCAGTTCATGCCCGCCACCGGCACCACCTTCGACCTCAAGCAGAACGTCTTCCGCGATGACCGGCGCGACGTACTGGCCTCGACCCGGGCCGCGCTCGACTACCTGCAAAAGCTCTACAACATGTTTGGCGACTGGCAACTTGCCCTGGCGGCCTACAACTGGGGTGAAGGCAGCGTGGGGCGGGCCATTGCACGCAACCAGAAGCAAGGCCTGGGCACCCGCTATGTCGACCTGAGCATGCCCAACGAAACCCGCTATTACGTGCCCAAGCTGCAGGCCGTGAAGAACATCGTGGCCAACCCGGAGCTGTTCCGTGCCGAGCTGGCCCTGATCCCCAACCACCCCTATTTCGAGACGGTGGACATCCCCGGCGACATCGACGTGGCCCTGGCCGCCAAGCTGGCCGAAGTGCCGTTGGACGACTTCAAGGCCCTCAACCCCTCGGTGCACCGGCCCGTGATCCTGGCCGCTGGCACGCCCCAGATCCTGCTGCCCTGGGACAACGCCACCATCTTCAAGCGCAACCTTGAAACCTACCACGAGCGCCTGGCCACCTGGACGGCCTGGACGGCCCCCAGCACCATGTCGGTGGCCTCGGCCGCGCAGCGCGTGGGCATGAGCGAGTACGACCTGCGCAACGTGAACAACATCCCGCCCCGCATGCTGATCAAGGCCGGTTCGGCCCTGATCGTGCCCCGCCTGGGCGCCCTCGACAACGATGTGGGCAGCCGGGTGGCCGATGCCGGCCAGCTGGCACTCGCGCCCGAGATCGTCACCCGCCGCACCGTCGTCAAGGCCGGTCGCAAGGACACCGTGCTCAGCATTGCCCAGCGCTACAAGCTCACCGTCAGCCAGGTGGCCGACTGGAACGACACCAAGACCTCGGCCGCCTTCAAGGTGGGCCAGTCGGTGATCGTGTACCTGCCCTACCAGCCACGCACCCCCAGCCTGGCCAGCCACAGCGGCTCGAGCAGCAACACCAAGAGCGCGCCTTCGCGCGCCACAGTGTCCAACACCAGCAGCCGGCCCACCCGCCAGGCAGCGCGCAGCGCCGCGGCACCCACCCGCAACACGCCAACGGCAGCGCCGTCGCGGCGCAAGCACTGAACGGTCCCACGCGCAGGGTGTTCAGGGCACGTGTGCAAGCCGGGCTGCCAGCGCCCAGGGTTTGAAAACTGCGAGACCGCCCTCAGGTTTTGAGCAGGTCTCTGGCGCGGCGGGCAAATTCGTTGGTGTAGAGCCGCGCCAGCTCCATGCGTTCGGGCTGGATCGAGGCATCCACCACGGCCAGGGCGCGCAAGGCCGTGCGAGGCCCGTCGTCCGGCAGCAGGCCATCGGGCGAAATCGCCTCGCGCATCTTGCCGAAGGCCGCCAGGTACAGCGCCCGGTCCCCCAGCTGATAGCTTTCAGGCACGGCCTGCAGCAGGTCAGAGGGGCCCGCTGTCTGCAGCCACTTGAGGGCCCGCACGATGGCATTGGTCATGGCCTGCACGGTGCGCGGGTTCTTCTGAATGAAGGCAGATGCAGCAAACAGGCAGCCCGCCGGCATGGGGCCACCAAACACCTCGGCACTGCCGCGCAGGGTGCGGGTGTCAGCCACCACGCGCACCTCGTTCTTCTGCGCCAGCATGGTCATCACCGGGTCCACGCTGCTCAGCGCATCGATGCTGCCGGAGCGCAGGGCCGTGAGCGCGGTGTTGCCCACGCCCACCGCCACGGTGTTGATGTCTTGCATGGCCAGGCCCGCGCGCGCCAGCAACAGGCGGCAGACCGTGTCGGTGGACGAGCCCGGTGCCGACACCCCGATGCGGCGCCCGCGCAGGCTGGCCAGGCCCTTGTAGCCCGGCAGCGTGCGGTGCGACACCCCCACCACCACCTGCGGGGCCCGCCCCTGCAGCACGAAGGCCTTGACGGGCATGCCACGGCTCTGCAAACGCAGGGTGTGCTCGAAAGCCCCCGAGCAGACGTCAGCCCCGCCATCGACAAAGGCCTGCAAGGCCCGGGCGCCGCCTTGAAAGTCCAGAATCTGCACGTCCAGGCCTTCGGCCTTGAAGTAGCCCAGTTGTTCGGCAATGGTCAGCGGCAGGTAATAAAACGTGGCCTTGCCACCCACCGCGATCGACACGGTGCTGCGCTCCAGCGGCGCCTGGGCCCGGACCACAGGGGCCACCAGAGAGGTGGCAGCCAGCGTGAGCACACCGCCGAACACGCGGCGATTCAGCACCAGGGGCGGCCTCATCCGGAAAACTCCTCAAGGGGCTGGGGACGATTGAACATGCAACGAGATGAAAAAAATACCCGCATCGGAATCACGCCGTGCGGGTCGGGGGAACAGTGTGCCATCTGCCTGTGTCAGGACCATTGCAAGGCGGCGCACCGAGTGCCGCCACGCCACCACCTTCAGTGGTAACCGATGAACAGGATCACCAAGTTCAACAGCATCCCCACCGCCCAGGCGGCACTGCGGGCACTGGACAGGCCCCCGACGTACATGGTGATGTAGAGGACGCGGGTCAGCACATACAGAAAGGCCAGGATGTCGAGCAAGGTCTGTGCCGCGCCAAGCTGGTGCGCAATGATGACTGCGGCCATGAAAAACGGCAGACCTTCAAAGCTGTTGGCCTGGGCCGCATTGGCGCGCGCCCGCCAGTCGGTCTGCCGGGCCATCCATTGGCGGGGGTGGTCGTTGTCATAGCCCCCCTGGTTGCGGGGCTTGCCCAGCAAGCCCGACTTGGCGATGCCGGCACACACATAGGGCAGCAAGGCGGCCGCCAGCAGGCACCAGTAGGCGACCGTGAAACGGACAAAATGAAGAGTGTTCATGACAGAAATCTGATCTTGCGCGGCAGCCCCGTGGCCTCACGGGCCCCTCACTGCAGCCCGGCCCGGACATGGCCCGGGCGCGCCGTGGCGGGTATGAAACAAGCCCGCCATTACATCACGGGCCGGTGCGCCAAGCCGCCAGAAAGGACGCAATGGCGACCCCTGAACCAAGCGTCAACGGCGATCCGCCAGCGCATGGGCGATGGTGCCCAGGTCCACGTACTCCAGCTCGCTGCCCACCGGCACGCCACGGGCCAGGCGCGTCACCCGCAGCCCGCGCGAACGCAAGCCCTCGCCGACCACATGGGCTGTGGCCTCGCCTTCGGCCGTGAAATTGGTGGCCAGGATCACCTCCTGCACCACGCCATCGCAGGCACGCTGAAACAGCAGATCGATGCCGATCTCATGGGGCCCGATACCGTCCAGCGGGCTGATGCGCCCCAGCAGCACGAAATAAAGGCCTTTGTAGGCGCCCGTGCGCTCCAGCGCGGCCTGATCGGCCGGTGACTCGACCACGCACAGTCGCGTGGCATCGCGCGCCGGGTCCAGGCAGGTGGCACACACCGGCTGCTGCGTGAACGTGTGGCAACGCTCGCAGTGGCGCATGCTGGCACTGGCATCCAACAGCGCATGGGCCAGCAACTGGGCGCCTTCGCGGTCGTTCTGCAACAGGTGGTAGGCCATGCGCGAGGCCGACTTGACGCCCACCCCCGGTAGGCGCCGCAGCGCCAGCACCAAGGCGTCCAGCGAGTGGGTGTCCGAGCTCATGGCCGAAGCGCCGCACAGCGGCCCAGCGAAGACAAGGCGACGGGTCTCAGAACGGGAACTTCATGCCACCCGGCAGGCCAGGCATGCCGGCCGTGAGCTTGGACATCTTCTGCTCCGAGGTCTCCTCGGCCTTGCGCACGGCGGCATTGAAAGCAGCCGCCACCAGGTCTTCGAGCATGTCCTTGTCGTCGGCCAGCAGGCTGGGGTCGATGGTCACGCGCTTGACGTCGTGCTTGCAGGTCATCAGCACCTTCACGAGGCCGGCGCCCGATTCACCCTCGACCTCGATGAAGGCCAGCTCTTCCTGAGCCTTCTTGAGGTTGTCCTGCATGGCCTGGGCCTGCTTCATGAGGCCAGCGAGTTGTCCCTTGTTGAACATGATCGGAAGTCTTTCTAGGAGAAGTGATTGAAGAAACGAACGGAAAAATTCAAGGCCTCGGCACCCATCGGCCCACTCAGGCCGACTTGATGCTGCCGGGCACGATTTTCGCGCCAAAGTCGCGCATGACCGACTGCACAAAAGGATCGCCCAGGATGATCTCCTCGGCCAGCTTCTGCCGCGCCGCAGCGGCCGCCGCATTGCGCCGCGCCGGGCTGTCGATCACCACACCCAGCTCGACCGTGATCTGGCTGGCCAAGCCGGCCTGCTGCAAGGCCTGACGCAGACGCTCGCGGCTGTTGGGCTGGTTGAGCGATTCGCGCTCGACGCGCAGCATCCAGTGTTGACCATCGCGCGCCACCAGCTGCGACTGCAGCGCCAGCTCGCGCACCAGGGCGGTGATGGCCTCGGCGGCCGCCAACTGCTGCACCGTGGCATGCCAGAACTCACCGTCTTCGGTGGGGGTAAAGGTGGGGGCCACGCGAGAGGCCGCATGCACGTCGTAACGCGGCTGCGTGCGCTCGCCAGGCTCGGGCTGCACGCGCACCGGCACGGCCACCAGATCAGGGGCAGGCCCACCACCCGCCACGCCACCGGAGGGCGTGTCGCCGGGCTCGCGCACCGGCAGTGAAGCGCCACGGGTCGGGGCCGGGGTGACGGCCACCGAGCCATCGTCGGGCCACTCATCGGCCCAAGGCGGCGGCCCGCCGGCATCGCCGTCATCGGCAGACTCGCTCCAACGGCCATCCTGGGCCGGGGGCTCAGGGCTCGGCGCTGGCGCTGCGGCTGGCGCGGGGGGGGGCACCGGGGCAACAGAGGCTGCAGGGGTGGCAGGGACAGCAGGCGTGGCAGACACCGGCGGCACGCTCACCGGGGCCGGGCTGGGCAAGGACAGGGCCTCAGGCACAGCCGTGCGAACGACGGGCTCGGACAATGAAGCCAGGGGGCTGGCACGCACCGGGGCGGGCGGTGGTGCCGAAACAGTCGCCGTGAAAGGTGCGGAAACGGGGGCAGCAACGGGGCCAGAAAGGGGGGCGGAAACCGGTGACGAAGCAGGCTTGGAAGCCACCGCGGCGGGCGCCTGAGCCACTGCCGCAGCGGGCTCAGGGGCGGCCGACGCTGGTTTCAGAGTTTTTTTTTCAGCCAACCCGTTTTCGCTGCGCGGGTGGCCCGACTTGAAGGCCAGCAAACGCAGCAGCACCATGGTCAGAGCCGCGTACTCATCGGGGGCCAGACCCAGCTCGGCGCGGCCGTGCAGGCACATGCTGTAGAGCAGCTGGGTTTCATCGGCCGGCAGCAGCTCGGCCAGGCGCGCGATCTCGCCCGCCTCGGGGTCGGTCGGGTCCAGGGCGGCAGCCATCTGCGGCACGGCCTGGAACACGGCCATGCGCTGCAACACAGCGCTCATCTCTTCGAGGGTGGACGCGGCCGACAGGCCATTCAGGCGCAGGGCGTCGGTGGTCTCGACCACGCTGCGCCCGTCCCCTGCCGCCAGGGCTGCAATCACGCGGAACACGTGGCTGCGGTCCACACTGCCCAGCATCTGGCGCACGCCGGCTTCGTGCAATTCACCACTGCCGAAGGCGATGGCCTGGTCCGTCAAGGACAGCGCGTCGCGCATCGAGCCCCGGGCGGCACGGGCCAGCAGGCGCAAGGCTCCTTCTTCAGCGGGCACCGACTCCAGCGCCAGCACCCGGGTCAGGTGCTCCAGCACCGTCTCGGGTGCCATCGGCCGCAGGTTGAACTGCAGGCAACGCGACAGCACGGTGACGGGCACCTTCTGCGGATCGGTGGTGGCCAGCACGAACTTCAGGTACTCGGGCGGCTCTTCGAGGGTCTTCAACATCGCGTTGAACGCGGTGTTGGTCAGCATGTGCACCTCGTCGATCATGAAGACCTTGAAGCGCCCCTGCACCGGCTTGTAGACCGCCTGCTCCAACAGCGACTGGACCTCGTCCACGCCCCGGTTGGAGGCGGCATCCAGCTCGGTGTAATCGACAAAACGACCGCTGTCGATGTCGGTACAGGCCTGGCACACCCCGCAAGGCGTGTTGGTGATGCCACCCTGCCCATCGGGGCCCACGCAATTGAGCGACTTGGCCAAAATGCGCGACACCGTGGTCTTGCCCACGCCGCGGGTGCCTGTGAACAGGTAGGCGTGGTGCAGGCGCTGGGTCTGCAAGGCATTGCCCAGGGCTTGAACCACGTGCTCTTGCCCCACCATTTCCGTGAAATTGCGGGGGCGGTACTTTCGGGCGAGCACAAGATAGGACATGGGGGGTGATTCTATGTGCCCCGGCCAGCCGCTCGGCACCAGCCTCTTCACATTGGCTTCAGGCCCCGGTCTCAAAATAACCCTTTTTGAAGCGAGGGAGTTCCTCCATGCGTTCCTTGACCCCCCGAAACCGGTACGGCCTGCCCAGCCTGGCCCTGCACTGGTTCATGGCTTTGCTGCTGGTCGCCTTGGTGATCTGCGTCGAATTGCACGAACTGTTCCCCAAGGGCGACCCGATACGCGCCGGGCTGGTGGCCTGGCATTTCCGCCTCGGCCTGGCCGTGTTCGTGCTGGTGTGGCTGCGTCTGGTGCTGCGCTGGGTCGACCGCACACCGGCCATCACCCCAACCCCGCCGCGCTGGCAGACCGGCCTGAGCCACGCGGTGCAAGGCCTGCTCTACCTGCTGATGATCGCCATGCCCCTGCTGGGCTGGGCCCTGCTCAGCGCCAAGGGCCGCGCCATCCCCTTCTTCTGGGGCATTGAACTGCCCCCCCTGGTGGGCCCCGACAAAGCCCTGGCCCACAACCTGATGGAGCTGCACGAAACCGGCGCCACCCTCGGCTATGTGCTCGTCGGCCTGCACACCGCCGCTGCGCTGGTGCACCACTACCTGGTGCGCGACAACACCTTGATGCGCATGCTGCCCTGGCAACGCACAGCCCGACATTGACGCAGCTTTGAGCCGCAGCAGCCCGGAACGCCCCTCGCCATCGCATATACTTGCCGCTGACGGGCCTCCCCGCATGGTGAAGCGGCCAACCGGGTCAGGTGGGGAACCAAGCAGCCCTAACTGTGGAGCCAGTGCCGGGGGTAAGGCTCGTCAACTTCTTCTTTCAAATCGTTTGCAATCAACAGCTTGCAGCTGGTTGATCCTCAAAGCGGGCGATTTGTACAACATGGGTGTCACACGTAACCTTCAAACAGGTGCGCTGTGGCTTCAAAACTCACTGGTTTGTTTCGACGCGGTAATTGCTACTAGCTGCGTGTCGTTCTGCCTGCTGATCACCCCCTTCATTCAAGCGTCTTTCGCGGCTGCTGACTCAAGTCATTGGGGGCTTGCTCATTCCCCCCATGCCTCCCCAAACGCCTGCGCCTGTTCAAGCACCAGCTCCACGGCGGCCTCTTGCAAATCCGGCGGGTATTTGTACTTGCGCAGAATGCGCTTGACCATCAGACGCAGCTTGGCCCGCACGCTTTCACGCTGTGACCAGTCCACGGTCAGGTTCTGACGCAGGTTTTCGGTCAGTTCATGGGCGATCTTCTTGAGCGTTTCGTCGGTCAGTTCTTTGACGGCAGATTCGTTGTTCGCCAGGGCATCGTAGAACTTCACCTCGTCGTCTGACAAACCCAGTTGCTCACCCCGGGTCGCCTGTTCGCGGAACTTTTTGGCCATCTCGACCAGCTCTTCCATCACCTGCGCGGTTTCGATGGAACGGTTCTGATACCGCTTGATCACGTTGCCCAGCATCTCCGAGAACTTCTTCTCCTGCACCACGTTGCTGCCGAAGCGGCTTTTGATCTCGCCTTCGAGCAGGCGCTCCAACAGCTCCACCGCCAGGTTCTTCTCGGGCAGGTTCTTCACCTGGGCCAGGAACTCGTCGTCCAACAAGCCGATATTGGGCTTGTCCAGGCCCACGGCGTCAAAGATGTCCACCACCTGGTCTGACACCACGGCGTTGCTGATGATCTGGCGGATGGCAGCGTCACGCTGCTCGTCGGTTCGCTTTTGGGCGGTGATGTCGCGCTTGGTCAGGATCACCTTCACGGCCTGCATGAAGGCGACCTCTTCGCGCACCCGCTTGGCCTCGTCCAGAGTGCAGCACAGCGAGAAGGCCTGGCTCAGTGCCAGGGTGGCATCGGCAAAGCGGCGCTTGCCGTCCTTGCCGGCTTCTTCTTTGAGGCCCAGAACGTGGTTGGCGGCGCGGGCCAGGGTCTGGTGGCCCCCGGTCAGGAAATCGCTGTAATCGCAGCCATGTAGCATGGCCCGCAGCACGTCGAGCTTTTCCATCAGCACGCTGTAGGCCTCATGGGCGTCCACCGTGGGGCTGCCCCGACCCTTGCTGGCGGTGTACTCGCGCATGGCGGCTTTCAGCTCGTTGCCGATGCCGATGTAGTCCACCACCAGGCCGCCTTGCTTGCCCTTGAACACCCGGTTGACCCGGGCAATGGCCTGCATCAGGTTGTGGCCGCGCATGGGTTTGTCCACGTACAGGGTGTGGACGCAGGGGGCATCAAAGCCGGTCAGCCACATGTCGCGCACGATCACCAGGCGCAGCGGGTCTTGCGGGTCTTTGAAGCGCTTTTCCAGCCGCTTCTTGACCCGACCATCGTAGATGTGCGGACGCAACAAGGCCTTGTCGCTGGCCGAACCGGTCATCACGATCTTGATGGCGCCCTTCTCGGGGTCGTCGTCGTGCCAGTCGGGCCGCAGCTTGATGATCTCGTTGTAGAGGTGAACACAGATCTCGCGGCTCATGGCCACGACCATGGCCTTGCCGGTCTGGGCCTGATTGCGCTCCTCGAAGTGCTGCACCAGATCCGCAGCCACGCTGGCCACACGGGGCTCGGCGCCCACGATCTTCTCCAGGGCCGCCCAGCGGCTTTTAAGCTTGGCCTGGGTGCTTTCTTCTTCGTCTTCGGCCAGTTCGTCCACCTCGTCATCGATGGCTGGCAACTCGTCTTCTTTGAGACGCAGCTTGGCCAAGCGCGACTCGTAGTAGATGGCCACGGTGGCGCCATCTTCCTTGGCCTGCTGCATGTCGTAGACGTGGATGTAGTCACCGAACACGGCCCGGGTGTCGTGATCCGCACTGCTGACCGGCGTGCCGGTGAAGCCTACAAAGGTGGCATTGGGCAGTGCATCGCGCAGGTGCTGTGCGTAGCCCGCCTGGTAGCGCGTCACCTCATACTTGCCGGGGTCCAATTCGGCGTGCAGAGCGGCCGGAACGCCATCTCCGGTGGCCAAGCCTGCCGAGCGCTTTTTGATGGTCTTGAGCTTGGCTTCAAAGCCGTACTGGGTGCGGTGGGCTTCGTCGGCAATCACCACAATGTTGCTGCGCTCCGACAGCACCGGGAAGGTGTCTTCACCCTCGCCCGGCATGAACTTCTGGATGGTGGCGAAGATGATGCCGCCCGAAGGGCGGTTGCCCAGCTTGGCCCGCAAGTCAGGCCGCGTGAGGGCCTGCACCGGCTGCTCACGCAACAGGTCTTGCGCCAGGCTGAACACGCCGAAGAGCTGGCCGTCCAGGTCATTGCGGTCGGTGATCACCACGATGGTCGGGTTCTCCATGGCCGGCTCTTGCATCACCCGCGCAGCAAAGCAGGTCATGGTGATGCTCTTGCCGCTGCCCTGGGTGTGCCACACCACGCCACCCTTGCGCGAGGCCCCGGGGCGCGATGCCGTCACCACCTGCTGGATGGCCGCACGCACGGCATGGAACTGGTGGTAGCCCGCGATCTTCTTGACCAGGGTGCCGTCATCCTCAAACAGCACAAAGAAGCGGATGTAGTCCAGCAGGTACTGGGGGGCCAGCACACCGCGCACCAGCGTCTGCAACTCCTGGAAGGTGCCCAGCGGGTCCAGCGTCACGCCGTCGATGGTGCGCCAAGCCATGAAGCGCTCGGCATCGGCCGAGAGCGAGCCCATCAGGGCCTCGGTGCCGTCCGAGATGACCAGCACCTCGTTGTACTGAAAGACGTCGGGGATCTGCTCTTTGTAGGTCTGGATCTGGTCAAAGGCCTTCCAGATATTGGCATTCTCGTCGGCAGGGTTCTTCAGCTCCAGCAAGACCAGGGGCAGGCCGTTGACGAACAGGATGATGTCGGGGCGCCGGGTCTTGTGGGCACCCTTGATCGTGAACTGGTTGACCGCCCACCACTCGTTCTTCTCAGGCTGTGCCCAATCGACCAAGCGCACAAAGTCGCCGCGGGTCTCGCCGTCCTTCTGGTACTGCACCGGCACGCCGCCCACCAAGAGCTTGTGGAAGGCACGGTTGGCCGACAGCAAGGCGGGGATACCCAAGTCTTGCACCTGCTTCAGGGCATCTTCACGGGCAGCAGCAGGGATGCCAGGGTTCAGGCGGGCAATGGCATCGCGCAGGCGGAAAGGCAGCAAGACCTGGCGGTAGTCGGCCCGCTCGGGCGAGGAGCCGTCAAAGGCGATATCGGGGCCGTAGCGGCGGGTGTAGCCCGCGTCTTGCAGCCAGGCCAGCGTTTCTTGTTCGAGTTGGTCTTCGGTCATGCCCCTCCCTGATGTGTATAGAAATGCGGCCTTTTTTAGACATCTCACTGTTGGCGCGCATACATTTCGGCGTTTTCTTGCTACGTGCCCGTCGAGTCACCAAAGCGTTTAACAAAGTGTTTAACAGAAATCGTAGCAACTCATTGATTTCAATGAGCTTTCCTCAAACACCAGGTCAGAAATAAGGTTTGCTAAACGCTCATCGCAAGGTGTAGAAAGGCTTTCCCCTCACCACTTGCTTGACCAGGAAACCGTCGTCGCTGCTCCACTTTTTCAGATAGCGAGAAGCCTCAACAGATGCTGAAGGCGACTCCCCCAGGCCAAGGAGATCCCGCAACTGAGCGTTGTCGATGCGTTGGTGATCAGCCAAATAGACTTTCACCATCTCGGCGTACCTGACTGGGTTCAGCCCTCGTGTGCGGGTGTAGGCAGCTTTACCCTTCAATGTCTTGGCCACCCCTTTGGCCAGGTGATACGTGGCTGCAGCGGTATGGCCTTTGCGCTCCAACAAGTCGAGAGGTGGTTGGCACATGGCCTCCACAACCTGCTTGGCTTCGTCCTTTTGCAACTGCAAAACTTCAGCGACCTCTGCCACATCAATGAATGACTGGCCCATCAAGGTGTCTAGGACCAGAAGGTGGTCCAGCGACACTTCGGCACCTTGGGCGTCCAGCCGCGCCACCAACTGCACCAACTCATCATGGGTCTCGCGGTTGAACATGCGCAGGGTGACCGAGAAGCCATCCGTCTGGTAGAGCGGGCGACGCTTGCCATAGATCAGGGCAGATCGGAAGATGCGCCGCCGGCCCACCCCAGACGATTCAACCAACCTCAGCTTGACCAAGGCGTTCGCCAGAGTTCGATTCCGAGGCACAGCTTCGTGTCGCAGGATATTTTCAGGCGTGATGCCCGCCACAAAGCCACCCGGGCTGGTCACAACCAATTCTTTGGCGGAATGCCGGATGAGAATTTCGCCTGGGTTCAGATAGTCACGGTGTGTCAGTGCATTCAACACGGCCTCACGCACCCCCTCCACAGGAAACTGTGGAATGCGCACCTTGAACAAGCCGAGTTCCACCTCTCGCTCGGGGTTCAGCGGCCCAACAAACACCTGTTCCATGCGCTCGACAGCCTCCAGCAAAGGCAAACGGTCGATGTCATTTCGGGCCACCGTGGTCTCGCTGTCGTGCAGGACATAGTGAAACTGTGCTTGGGGACAATGTGCGGCCAGCACTTCACGCCTGGCAAACAACAACATGCCAGTGTGGGTGACACGCCCGTCCCGCATGGCCTCCAAGCCCTGCAGAAAGCTGGCTTCAGGCAACTCCAACAGACCTGAAGACGGCGCCTTGGTTCGCAAAATCTGCCGTGCGCGCTCGATTTGCAGGGGATCTAGATCCTGTAGCGTCAACCCCTGGGCGACCGCACCACTCCAATCCAAGGCTGCTGTCCTTACCTGCGCATGCTGAAACGCGCTGGGGTCCAAAGGCATGCAGTTTTTACTGATCCGCTGTTTGAACAGCCCTGCCGCGGTGCCATAGGGCTTGTGCAGCCCCTCAGCCACGCGCATCACAAGCAAGTTGCCCGTGCCTTCTGGCACCTGCAACTCGAACACCTCGGCGTCGATCCCTGGCGAAGTCCCGTCGTAGATACCCCGTCGAAACACATCCAGATCGTGCCCCTTGCATCCCTGAATGGCCTGGGCTCGACCTTTCACTTTGTCAGCGACGCCAAAGACCACCACACCGCCGCCGGCGTTGGAGAAACACACTGCGTACTCACAGGCCACCTTGAGATCTTCTTTTGGCCCCAGCGAGGGCTTGAAATCAAGGTACTGCCCCTCCAGGTCGTCGGCAATGTGGTGATCCAACTGATCCAGGATCTGAATGATCTCGGTGGCCTCAGGAATGCTCATGAGAGAGCCTCAGCAAGTTGTGACTCTGCATCTGGGAGACGCAGTTGGCCGGATATGAGGCGCGGGAGTAGTGTGTCGCGTAGGGTGACTAAGGATTGGGCTTGACGCTGATTCTCAAAGATTCTTGCGTGTATCGGCCTGATCGTCAAATCGAAATGCTCCACCAATTTCCCTGAAGGGATTGCAATGAGTTCGCGCTTCATGTCGGCAACAGTCACGTGACCAAGGCCCGTAGTCTGCTTATTGCGCGCCAACTCGGTGAAAACAGGTTTCAAATGACGGAGCATCTGCAGTACAAATGTGCGCTCGTGATCTACATGCGGCAATACTCGGAAGATGTGCTGATTCAACCAAGCTGGTTCAAACGTCCAAACAAAAGTATCAATGGATGTATCCGGATTACCAGACCATGAAAATAAAATATCGCCAGTCTCAATGAGGTACTTTCTCGGCATTTCCACATCCGAATATGCCGTTTGCGACGTAATCCCTGACTTGAGTTCAACAATCTTAATGATTGGTCGCCCCCTTTGCTCGGCGTTTGGCTCAAATACTTTGTACGCCGCACCATTAATGAAGGTTGCCAAGTCGTAAATAGGAGAAGTAGTCCATCCCTCTGGCACCAACCCCAACTCCGACGCTTCAAACCCATCAGGAAACAAGGCCGCCGTGGCCTCATCCATGCCTTCGGGCATGCGGCCTTCCATCTTGGCGCGCACGGGGTCGAAATCGACAAACCAGGACTTGAACAGGGCCTGGGCGATGGCTTCGAGGGTGGTGTTGGTTTCGCGCAGGAGGGTGATACGGTCGTCGATAGCTACCAATACAGAAGCTCGCATGCGCTGATCCTGAAGATTTGGTAACGGTATCTTCAACTCAGCGAGGTCACCACCCGTTATACCGGAAACAGCTACCTGTCGCAAAATAGTACCCATAAGCTCTCGACCTTGAGGCGAAGCGAAAAAGTAGTACAGGTAGTCACTATCAACGAGGCTTGGATTGGGACGAGCCCGAATAATCGAACTTTCGAAGGTAGTTGCCTCCACTATCTCTTTGACTATGCTGCATTTACCCGCACCTTCAGCTACAAGAGAGCGCCTAGCGAACAGTAAGTCATTTTCTTTCAGACTTGCCTTTCGCAGTTCAGCATCGGTCAGCTCGAGTCTTTTCATCGAAACATTGCGAAGCCTGGGATGACCAAAAAGCTCGCCCATGTTCACAATTTTTATTCCGCGACCGTGATGCTCTTTGGGTTTGTATACGCCGTTTCGCAATGGTTCAGATAGAAGGTCAGCAAAACGATGAAGCGTGACCAACTCAGAACTCATACCCCAGCCCCCCCAACTTCACCCGAATCAGCGCATCCAGTTCTGATCCCTTGGCCATCTGCTCACCAAGCTTCTCGGTCAGCTTACGCATCTTCTCGCCAAAGGCTTCGTCGTCGTCCTCCACCTCTTCAGCGCCCACATAACGCCCAGGCGTCAGCACATGGCCATGCTGGGCAATCTCCGCCAAGGGCACGCTGCGGCAGAAGCCTTTGACATCTTCATAGGGGCCTGCACCCGCCTCACCGCGCCAGGCGGCTACAACGCCTTCAATGCGCGCAATGACCTCATCGGTCAGCTCGGCCTGCACGCGGCTGATCATGCTGGCCTGCTTGCGGGCGTCGATGAACAGCACCTCGCCCTTGCGGGTGGTCTTTTGCTTAGCCAAAAACCACAGGCAGGCGGGGATCTGGGTGTTGAAGAACAACTGGCCTGGCAAGGCCACCATGATCTCAACGACGTCGGCATCGACCATGGCAGCGCGGATCACACCCTCGTTGTTCTGGCTGGAACTCATCGAGCCATTGGCCAGCACAATGCCGGCACGGCCTGTGGGCTTGAGGTGGTACAGCATGTGCTGCAGCCAGGCGTAGTTGGCGTTGCCTTGGGGTGGATCGCCGTACTCCCAGCGTGGATCACCCTCCAGGCTGCCATGCCACCAGTCGCTGATGTTGAAGGGCGGGTTGGCCAGGATGTAGTCGGCCCGCAGATCGGGATGCTGGTTGCGGGTGAACGTGTCGGCAGGTTCGCGACCCAGCTTGTAGTCGATGCCACGGATGGCCAGGTTCATGGCGGCCAGGCGCCAGGTGGTGGGGTTGGCCTCTTGGCCATAGATGCTCACATCGCCCAGCTTGCCGCCGTGGGCCTCGATGAATTTCTCTGACTGCACAAACATGCCGCCCGAGCCACAGCAGGGGTCGTACACCTTGCCTTCATGCGGGGCCAGAATGGCGACCAGGGTTTTGACAATGGAGGCCGGCGTGTAGAACTGCCCGCCCCGCTTGCCCTCGGCGCTGGCGAACATGCCCAGAAAGTATTCGTACACCTGGCCCAGCACATCACGAGCGGTGATGGCGTTCTCGCCAAAGCCGATGGTGGACACCAGGTCCACCAGCTCACCGAGCTTGCCGTCAGGCAATTGGGCGCGGGCGTAGCGCTTGTCCAGAATGCCCTTGAGCTTGGGGTTTTCGGCCTCGATCAGGGTCAGGGCATCGTCAATGCGCTTGCCAATGTCGGTCAGCTTGGCGGCGTTGCGCAGGGCCTCCCAACGCGCCTCGGCGGGCACCCAGAAGACATTGACCTCCTTGTAGTAGTCGCGGTCTTCCAGCTCAGCCTCGATGTCGGCCGGGTCGGCATCGCCGTAGAAGTATTCGTCGTCGGGGTCGGTCAGGCGGGTGGTCAGCTCGGCGCGGCGGGCTGCGAAGGTGTCCGAGATGTATTTGACGAAGATGAGGCCCAGCACCAGGTGCTTGTATTCGGCTGCATCGATGTTGGCCCGCAGCTTGTCGGCGGTGGCCCAGAGGGTCTTCTTGATGTCTTCCAGCATGAGGGCGTCGCCAGAGGTGCCTGACCAGGTGGATCAGCACGCTCCCTGCAATCTTGGGGGTCGTTGATGTAGGCCGATGGTACACAGCTTTAAAGGGCCCTATCGAGGGCTCTGCCCGAGCCGAAACCCCAGTTTGGGGCGCCCAAACTCCCATCGCGAGATAAGCACTGCCGACCCTGAAACAGGGGCTGCGCACCGCCATGTTTGACGGTGCGTTCAACCTCGATGAAGAAGCCCGACGATGAGTCGCCAGCCTGCTTCCGCCCCCTGACCCAATTCATGTGCGAGCGAATGGCCACCCCAGGCCTTCGCAGCGGCGCCACGGCCCGGCACAGCACCCTCCTAGGCCCCGCACCCTCGTCTCACCCCTTCAACCGCCGCTCCAGCGCCTCGCGCCCGGCGGGGTTGGTCATCAGCACCAGGGTATTGCCAGGCTTCAGCTGGTGGGATTCATCGGGGTTGAAGACCCAGACGCCACCCGCATGAACGGCCAGCACCACATAGTCGCGTGCGCGGGGCACGGCCTCGCTCAGGGCACAAGGCGCCAAGTGGGCCGGCAGCACCAGTTCCTCCATCCGCATGGCCTCGTCGCTGTGCAGCATCTGGTCCATGAAATTGACCACATGCGGCCTCACCATGGCCGATGCGATGCGCATGCCCCCGGTGAAGTCGGGTGACACGATCTCGTCGGCGCCGGCGCGGCGGGCCTTTTTTTCATTGCGGATGTCGTGCAGGCGCACCACCACGCGCGCCGCCGGGTTGATCAGCTTGACCGACAGCGACACCATCAGGTTGTGGCTGTCGTCGCCCGTGACCGCGAACACCCCCGCCGCGCGGCTGAGGCCGGCACGCAGCAGGGCTTCGTCGTCCGCAGCATCCTCGTGCAGGTACAAAGCATCCGGGTGGTGCTCCAGCCACTCGTCAAGCACCTGGCGGTTGGTTTCCACCACCACGTAACGGCGCCGGGTCAGGTCCAGCTCGTCGGCCACATTGGAGCCCACGCGCCCGATGCCGCACACGATGTAATGACCGCTGAGCCGGTCCAATTCCTTCTGCATCCGCCTTCTCCTGATGGCCGCATTGAGGTCGTAGTCCACCAGCAAGGCCACCATGGTGGAGAACAGGTAACTCATGGTGCCGATGCCCACCACGGCAATCAACACGGTGAACAACCGCCCCATGGGGTGGTTGGAAAGATCGACCGTCTCGCCATAGCCGATGGTGGCGATGGTGATGAAGGTCATGTAGAAGCTGTCGATCCAGGTGGCCGTGGGCCGCCCGATGTAGTGGTAGCCCAGCGTGCCGGCCAGTTGGATCAGCAGCAGCAGCAACAGACCCCGGGCCAAGCCTGAAAAATGTCTGCCGGGAAAACGTTTGGACAAAGGGGCACCCATCAAATCGGATCGGGCGGATTGTGCCACCCGCCCACCCAATCAAACCGCCTGAGCAGGACTGAAGCCTGCTCATCGGAGGCGACGAAGGGCCCCAAATCGGTTTAGAGTGCTTTGGTCTCATCGTCGATGATCCGCTTTTTCGCCCCACCGCTTCACCATGCTCTCCCTACCGTTTGACTGGCCAGCCCTGCGGTTCAAGCTTCGCCAATGGGCCCGCGAGCACGATCAGGTGGTCCCCCAGGCCGGCGAGATCAACCTGGCCCGCATGCGGATCCTGACCCCTTTGCTGTGCGGGCTCAGTGCCCTGTCCACCCTGGTGTTTGCCTTCCGATTGCTGTTGCTGGAGAGTTCGGGCGCCTCGCGCGACTGGCTGTTCGGGCTGCTCTGGGCCCACCTCGCCATGGGCTTGCTGATGCTGGTCTTCATGGGCTTGACCCACCACCTCCGGCATGACGCCCGGCGCCTGGCCGGCCGGTTGCTGCCCCTGGCCTGGCTGGTCACCGAACTGGTGTATGCCACGGTGCTGGCTTGCATCGACCAGTGGGTCACCCCCAACATCACCCCGTTTGTGCTGGGTTGCATGCTGGCCGGCCTGCTGCTGCACCTGCGGCCACGCGAATCGGCGATGCTGTTTGCCCTGGCGGCTGGGGGCTTCATGGCGGGCATCGGGCTGACCCAGGCCCAACCCGACAACCTGCTGTCCAACCGGGTCAACGGCGTGTGCGCCTGCCTGCTGGGGCTCACGCTGTCGGTGCTGCTGTGGCGCAAATTTGCCGTGATCACCCTGCAGCAGCGCGCGCTTGAAAAAGCCAACCAGGCGCTGCAGACCAAACAGCGCGAGCTCGAACGCCTGACCCGGGTCGATGGTCTGACCGCCTTGCTCAACCGCGCCACCTTCGTCGAGCTGACGCGCAACGAGCTGGCCCGGGCCCGGCGCCAGGGCACCCCCACCACCTTGCTGCTGCTGGACCTGGACCACTTCAAACAGGTCAACGACACCTGGGGCCACCCCGCCGGTGACGAGGTGCTGCGCCATGTGGCGGCCTTGTGTGCCGGCACGGTGCGCAGCACCGATCTGGTCGGGCGCCTGGGGGGCGAAGAGTTCATCATCCTGCTGCCTGCCACCCGGCCCGAGGCCGGGCGCGTGCTGGCCGAAAAGCTGCGCCTGCGCATCCAGAACACCCCGGCCCAGGTGCAGGGGCGCCCCCTGGGCATCTGCGTGAGCATTGGCCTGGCCAGCACCGCACCCGATGCGGAGGCCAGTTTTGACACCCTCTACGCGGCGGCAGACCAGGCGCTGTACCAGGCCAAACAATGGGGTCGCAACCGGGTCGTGTAAAGCCTCGGTAACAGGGGTCAACCTCGCCATTCGTCGGGCGTTATCGGTATCAGAATGCTGACAAAAGGCCTCACATGCTCGAAAAGACCCCCATCCGCTCCCTGATCACGCTGGTCACCCTGGCCATCGGCGCCAGCCTCACCGGCTGCGTCGTGGCGCCGGTGCCTGCCCGCCCGGTGGTGGTGAACCCCGGACCGGTCTATGTCGCGCCAGCACCGGCCCCGGTGTATGTGGCCCCTGCCTATGCCAGCCCGGGCGTGGGCTGGGTCTGGATCCAGCACCCGCGCTACGGCTGGGGCTGGCACCACCCCGATCACGGCTGGCACCGCGGCTGGCGCTGAGCGTCAACCCAGGCCGCTCAAGCGGGCTGGGCAGCCAACCAGCGCAACACGCCCTGCCCTGCCCGGCGGCCGGTCGCGGCGCAGGCCGTCAGCAGATAGCCGCCCGTGGGCGCCTCCCAATCCAGCATCTCGCCGGCACAGAACACGCCCGGGCATGAGCCCAGCATCAGGTCGGCATCCAGTCCCTCGAAGGCCACGCCGCCTGCCGTGCTGATGGCCTCGTCCAGGGGACGGGTAGCAACCACGGTGATGGGCAAGCCCTTGATGGCTGCGGCGAGCTGGGTCGGGTCGTTCATCTGCTCGCGGCTCAGCAGCTCGTTGAGCACCCCCATCTTGATGCCGTCCAGCCCCAGCCGCCCTTTCAGGTGGCTGGACAAGGAGCGGGAACCCCGGGGATGCCGCACTTCGGCCAGCACCCGCTCGGCCGAATGGTCGGGCAAGAGATCCAGCTCGAAAGTGGCGCTGCCGTGCTGTTCGATGCCACGACGCAGGGCTGGCGACACCGCATAGACCAGGCTGCCCTCCACCCCGCTGGCGGTGGCCACAAACTCGCCGCGACGCTCAAACACCCGCCCCTCGCCGTCCACATGCCGCAGCGCCACCGATTTGAACGGCTGGCCGGCAAAGCGCTCGGCAAAGAAGGGGGTCCAGCCGGTCTTGGGGGCGGCCTCATGGCCCAGCAGCTCGCCCAGGAACTCGCGCCGTGACTCGCCCCTTGACTCACCCTGCCCGCGCGCCGTGGCGGCCACCTCAAAACCGCAATTCGAGGGCCGCAGCGGCGCCACGGCCACGCCACGCGCCTGCAGCCAGGGCACCCAGGCCCCGTCCGACCCCAGACGCGCCCAGCTGGCGCCGCCCAGCGCCAGCACCACGGCCCGAGCCGACACCGTCACCGCCCCTTGCGGGCCCTGCAGCAGCAAGCCGCCCGAGGCGTCCCAGCCCAGCCAGCGGTGCCGCATGTGGAACTGAACCCCCAGGCCGCGCAGGCGATGCAGCCAGGCCCGCAACAACGGTGCCGCCTTCATGTCGGTCGGGAACACGCGCCCCGAGCTGCCCACAAAGGTCGCTATGCCCAGGCCGGCGGCCCAGGCCCGCCACTCGGGGCCGCCCCAATCGTGCATGGAGGGCTCCAGGGCCGCGCGGGCCTCGGCATAGCGGCTCATGAAAGGTTCGTGCGGCTCGGAATGCGTGAGGTTCAAGCCCCCCTTGCCCGCCAACAGAAACTTGCGCCCCACCGAGGGCATGGCGTCGTACAGGTGCACCGCCACTCCGGCGCTGGCCAGCACCTCGGCCGCCATCAGGCCGGCCGGGCCGCCCCCGACCACCACCACAGGGGCTGCGCCCGGGTGCGCAGAAGGAGCGGCCGATGGGGCCACGGAAGAAATCGAAGAAGCAGCAGAGGTCATGGGGGCAGGCAGATCAGAAAAAAGTCAAGGCGGGCACCGTGCGGCGGCGTCGCCAGGGGTGCAAGTATGCGTGACGCAAGCCCCGCTGGCCTCGCCCACGGCCAGCAGGACACAACAGCCCAAAACCCGCAGAATGTTCTGATGGCTTTTGCCTATGTCGCCCATAGGCGCGAGATGCCCCATCAAAGGACTTGGTTTCTGTCACAATGCCGCCAACTCAAGCGCATCACTCCTTTTCTTACGCTTCATCCCAAGGAAACGACACCATGGCCAGCGACCTGATCAAACACATCTCCGACGCCTCCTTCGAAGCCGACGTTCTGCAAGCCGACAAGCCCGTGCTGGTCGACTACTGGGCCGAATGGTGCGGCCCCTGCAAGATGATCGCCCCCATCCTCGACGAAGTGGCTGCCGGCTACGAAGGCAAGCTGCAGATCGCCAAGATGAATGTCGACGAAAACCGCGACATCCCGGCCAAGTTCGGCATCCGTGGCATCCCCACGCTGATGCTGTTCAAGAACGGCAATCTGGCAGCCACCAAGGTCGGCGCTTTGAACAAGGCGGCCCTCACCGCTTTCATCGACCAGCAACTGGCCTGATACCCCTGTGGCCCGCCCTGTGCGGGCCGTGTTTTGCAGGCGCCCGCTGCGCTGAAACGGGCGGCCTGATTTTCCTGTCATAATCAGCGCAATTCATCGGATGGCAGACCAACCTTCCGAATCGAATGTCCGGTTTGCGAGGCCTCTCTCGCCTCCCCCCAAACCTCCCCCGAATCAGTCAGCCCGCAAGGGATTTTTTGGCGACCCACTGTCCGGGTCAGTCCACGCAGGACCCTCCATGCATTTGAACGAACTCAAGGCACTCCATGTGTCTGAAGTGTTGAAGCAAGCCGAAGAGCTTGAGATCGAAAACACGGGCCGCATGCGCAAACAGGAGCTGATGTTTGCGATCATCAAGAAGCGCGCCAAGGCCGGCGAGCAGGTGTTCGCCGACGGCGTCCTGGAAATCCTGCCCGATGGTTTTGGCTTTCTGCGCAGCCCGGACAGCAGCTACACCGCCAGCACCGACGACATCTACATCTCGCCCAGCCAGGTGCGCCGTTTCAACCTGCACACCGGCGACATGATCGAAGGCGAAGTGCGCACGCCCAAGGATGGCGAGCGCTACTTTGCCCTGACCAAGCTCGACGCCGTCAACGGTGGCCCCCCGGAGCAGAACAAGCACAAGGTGATGTTCGAAAACCTCACGCCACTGTTCCCCAAGGAGCAGATGCGGCTTGAGCGCGAGATCAAGAGCGAAGAGAACATCACCGGCCGCATCATCGACATCATCTCGCCCATCGGCCGCGGCCAGCGCGCGCTGATCGTGGCGCCGCCCAAGAGCGGCAAGACGGTGATGATGCAGCACATCGCCCACGCCATCACGGCCAACAACCCCGACGTGCACCTGATGGTGCTGCTGGTGGACGAGCGCCCTGAAGAAGTGACCGAAATGCAGCGCTCGGTGAAGGGCGAAATCATCGCATCCACCTTCGACGAGCCCGCCGCCCGCCACGTGCACGTGGCCGAGATGGTGATCGAGCGCGCCAAGCGCCTGGTCGAGCTGAAGAAAGACGTGGTCATTCTGCTCGACTCCATCACCCGCCTGGCCCGCGCCTACAACAACGTCGTGCCCTCGTCGGGCAAGGTGCTGTCGGGCGGTGTGGACTCCAACGCCCTGCAGCGCCCCAAGCGCTTCTTCGGCGCGGCCCGCAAGGTCGAAGAAGGTGGCTCGCTGACCATCATCGCCACCGCCCTGGTCGACACCGGCAGCCGCATGGACGAAGTGATCTTTGAAGAATTCAAGGGCACCGGCAACTGCGAAATCCACCTGAGCCGCCGCCTGTACGAAAAGCGCGTGTTCCCGGCCATCGAGCTCAACAAGAGCGGCACCCGCCGCGAAGAGCTGCTGCTGGCCCCCGAGATCCTGCAAAAGACCCGCATCCTGCGCCAGTTCATGTACAACATGGACGAGATCGAGTCGATGGAACTCATGATCAAGAACATGAAGGCCACCAAGACCAACGTCGACTTCTTCGACATGATGCGCCGCGGCGGCTGACCCGCCCCGGCCCCGGCGCCCCGAACAGGGGCGCACCCGAATCCCGCACGCCTTGCCGCCTGCGGGATTTTTTTTGGCTCATCAGAGGCCCGACTGAAAGGATGCAGTTCCGCCGGAAGCCATGCCTCCAGCACACAGGGACAGGCAGGCCATCAAACGCTGCTCAACGAACCTGACAAAGCTGCGCAGAGCCGCCATCGACCCATTGCTGCCATTCGGCGCCTCGGCCGTGTCAGCACCTTCGCACCATTTGCCCCCACTGCTACCGTGCAGCCGGCATCTGACCATCAGATGGATCACCGAATGCAGGATGGACGCGGAACAGAAGGGAAAACGACAGCCCATGGCAAACACGATCACCCAGCGCTCTTACCCCCTGGGCTACACAGGCTCACCCTGCTCGAACTGCACAAACTGGCTGTTGCACCCTTTCCCGAAGGGACCCGACGTCACCTTCTGTTTGACAGGCTGGCGACCTGGACGGCAGCCGTCAACTCATTGAACGTGCGCGGCACGCTCTGGCTTGACGGGTCTTTCCTGACCCAAAAGCCTGATCCGGATGACATTGATTGCGTGCTTTGGAACCCCCATTGGGCCCAAGCAAGCGCTCCAACCCAGGCCCATCGGCAAATGCTGCAGCGCCTGTTTGATCAACCCACTGCAAGAGCGATTTACGGTCTGGACTTCTACCTCGAACTACCGCAATCTGACGAAACTTTTCATCGCGAAGCCTATTGGCGCGGCGTATTGGGCTTTGCACGCGACCGGATCACGGCCAAAGGATTCGCGGAGCTATCTCTATGAACAGCCAATTTCTCCGAAACCACGCCAGCACACTGACCGAATTTGCCCAAAAAACACGCGAGCGAGCCCACCACGCTCCGGACGATTTTTTCTTGCAACTGGCCGCCCAAGTTCAAGAAGACGCTGCACACGACACGCAGCGCGCACTGGCCCTTGCCCTGGCCGAAGAGGCGGGCGAACTGGTTGACCTGCGCCTGATCGGACCCCAGGCCAATGGCAGCATTTCGCTGGACTGGTTCATCGCCGCCATGAGCCCCCTTTCGAAAGCCTTGAAACTGGCTGCGCACCGCCTGCGCTACGGACAGGACTCTGCTCGAGGCATAGGCGACGACGTGGTCGATGCACTCAACCTCAAGTTGTCGGGCTTGGCCTATGGATCAACACGCATCTTTGTAACAGGCAACGGCACCCCCGACCTCACCGGCGAAAACCTGCTGCAGGCCACCCTGACGCAGACCTTCAGCCTCTTGAACGCCAGCACCAACGACTTCTACGACGCCGTGGATGCCATCGGTGGAAAGTCAGCCCATCAGTTGAGCGAGTTCATGAAAGCGCTGAGCGATGCAGGACTGGCGGCGCAGGTCGCATGGCAATCCCCCAAAGGCATGCGTACCTGGGAGGGCCGTACCGATGAGATCATCCGCCTGCGAATGATGCTCGAGACCGTGCGAGAACCAGAGCGTTATCAGGAGACCATCGAAGGCCGGGTGGCCAGCATCACGGATACAGGCCGCCTCGACCTGCGCACCGACCATGGCAAGGTGTCGATCCGATTTCCTTTGCAACTGACCCAACAGGTGCAAGGCTTGACCATCACAACCCGTGCCCGGCTGCGCGTTGAAACGGCCAGGTACTGGGACAGTGTGGAAAAACGCGACATCTACAAACGCCAATTGATCAGCGTCGAGACCTGACTGGGGGATACGGCCAAGGGCCCTGTAGGTACACCAAGCATCAGTGGGCCAGGTGTGCCAGGTGGGCCAAGCACTGGGCCGCAAGCCAGCCCAGGCTCGGCGCAATTCCAAGGCCGTGCACCTTGGCGAGAAGGCGGATACCCGCGCGTCATCGAACCCCAGAGTCCGAATGAAGGGTATGGGCACATCAACGCTGAACGCACTGCAGAAAAGCCGCGAGCGCCCCACGGAAGACCGTTTTCTGGTGGCGACTTTGACCTGCGCTGGTGCACGCAGGCACCAAAAGCGCACGAAGAACGGCCTGACTCAGGGTTTTCAGGGTGTTCTTTCCTGGCCCGGAACCTGCTAAGTTGATAACTGTCGACAGTCTTCTGTCGAAGATCAACTCAAAACGGGGCATCTTGTACTAGGCAAGCACCCCGGCCAACCGGAAGGAAGCGTGCATGTCGACTGTGTCTACCCCCACCGCCCCAGAAGGCCAGAGCGAGCAGCAGGTTCGCCAGGACCTGGCCGCGGCCTACCGCCTGATTGCCCACTTCGGGCTGGATGACAGCATCTACACCCACATCTCGGCCCGCGTGCCCGGCACCCAGGACCAGTTCCTGATCAACCCCTACGGCCTGCTGTTCCGCGACATCACCGCCTCATCGCTGGTGAAGATCGATCTGGAGGGCCGGATCATCGAGCCCTCGCCCTATGACGTGAACCCGGCCGGCTTCACCATCCACAGCGCGGTGCATTCGGCCCGCCATGACGCCCAATGCGTGCTGCACACCCACACCGTGGCCGGCGTGGCGGTGTCGTCGCTGCAGGATGGGTTGCAGCCCTGCAACCAGTGGGCGCTGCAGTTCTACAACCGGGTCGTCTACCACGAGTTCGAGGGCATCGCCCTCGACCTGGACGAGCGCGAACGCCTGATCGCCGACCTGGGCCCCACGGCCCGCGCCATGATCCTGCGCAACCACGGCCTCATGACGCTGGGCCGCACGGTCTCCGAAGCGCTGATCCTGATGCTCAACCTCGACCGCGCCTGCCGGGTGCAACTGGCCATCCAGGGCAGCGGCCAGCCGGTTCGCCTCGTCTCGCCCGAGGTGTGCGAGCGCACGGCCCGCCAGTACGAGAGCGGCGACAGCAACCGCCTGCCTGGCCAGGCCGACCCCAACCAGCGCGAATGGCTGGGCCTGCTCAAGCACCTGGAGCGCCCCGCGCCCAGCAGTTTCCGCGACTGATCCCCTCTGTCATCCAAGCGCATTCCTGCCCCACCCTCACCCACAAAGGACTCCTGCCATGAAGCGTCGTGAAATGATTCAACTCGGTGCCAGCGGACTCGGCCTGTCTGGACTCGGCCTGTCCCTGGCTGGCATTCCCCTGAGCGTGCTCGCCCAGGACCGCAAAGGCGGTGTGCTCAACGTGCTGGTGCAGCCCGAACCCCCGGGCCTGATGCTGGGCATGGTGCAGAACGGCCCCACGCAACTGATCGCGGGCAACATCTACGAAGGCCTGCTGCGTTACGACGAGAAGCTCAACCCGCAGCCCCTGCTGGCCACCGCCTGGACCATGAGCAAGGACGGCCTGGTCTACACCTTCAAGCTCAAGCCCGGCGTGAAGTGGCACGACGGCAAGCCCTTCAGCTCGGCCGATGTGGTGTTCTCGGTCGACGTGTTCCTGCGCAAGACCCACGCCCGCCTGCGCGGCAACCTGGAGTGCCTGGACACCGTGCGCGCCATCGACCCGCTGACGGTCGAATTCAAGCTCAAGTATCCCTTCGGCCCCTTCCTGGGCCTGTTCGAGACCGGCACCATGCCCATGGTGCCCAAGCATGTCTACGAGGGCACCGACTTCGCCACCAACCCGGCCAATGCCACGCCGCTGGGCACGGGCCCGTTCAAGTTCAAGGAGTGGGTCAAGGGTTCGTACATCCAGCTGGTGGCCAACGAGGCCTACCACACGCCTGGCCAGCCGCTGCTGGAAAGCCTGTACTTCCACGTGATCCCCGACGCCGCCTCGCGGGCCGCGGCCTTCGAATCGGGCAAGGTCGACGTGGTGCCCGGCGGCGCGGTCGAGTTCTTCGACGTGGTGCGCCTGTCCAAGCTGCCCGGGGTGACGCTGACCACCAAGGGCTGGGAGTTCTTCTCGCCCCATTCGTGGCTGTGGCTTAACAACCGCAAGGCCCCGATGAACAACGTCAAGTTCCGTCAGGCCGTGATGTTTGCCATCGACCGCGAGGCCATGGCCAAGATCGCCTGGCAGGGCTTTGCCAAGCCCGCCACCGGCCCCTTCAACAGCCACATCAAGTACTACAGCGACGACGTGGCCAAGTACCCGCGCAACCTCGAGAAGGCCAAGCAGTTGCTGGCCGAATCGGGCTACAAGGGCGAGCCGCTGAAGCTGCTGCCCCTGCCCTATGGCGAGTCGTGGCAGCGCCAGGCCGAGATCGTGCGCCAAAACCTCACTCAGGCCGGCATCAAGATCGAACTCACCGGCACCGACGTGGCGGGCTGGAACCAGCGCCTCAACGAGTGGGACTACGACATCGCCTTCACCTACGTCTACCAGTACGGTGACCCGGCCCTGGGCGTGGCCCGCAACTACACCAGCAGCAACATCGCCAAGGGCTCGCCCTTCAATAACGTCGAGGGTTACAGCAACAGCCGCGTCGACGCCCTGTTTGCCGCCGGCGCCCGCGCCACCGACCCTGAATCGCGCGCCAAGGCCTACCTGGAGGTGCAGAAGCTGCTGCTGGAAGAAGTGCCCGTGGCCTGGTTGCACGAGATCAACTTCCCCACGCTGTACCGCAGCAAGGTCAAGAACCCGATCAGCTCGGGCATCGGCCTGAACGACAGCCTGAGCCGCGCCTCGCTGACCTGAGCCCAAGCCCCCCCCAGCCGCCCCACCTACTTGCCGGATCTGCCCATGAAACGTCTGCAGTACATGCTCACCCGCATCGTGCAGGGCCTGCTGGCCCTGATGCTGATCGCCACCGTGAACTTCCTGCTCATCCGCGCCGCCCCCGGCGACCCGGTGTCGGTGCTCGCGGGCGAGGCCGGGGCCTCGGACGCCCAGTTCGTGGCCCAGTTGCGCAAGGAGTTCGGGCTGGATCAGCCCCTGTCCACCCAGCTCGGCCACTACCTGGGCCACGTGGCCACGCTGGACCTGGGCTGGTCGTACCGGCAACAGCAGCCGGTGCTCAAGCTGATCGCCGACCGCCTGCCCGCCACCCTGCTGCTGACCGGCAGCGCCTTTGCCCTGTCGCTGCTGTTCGGGGTGGCCCTGGGGGCCATGGCCAGCCGGCGGGTGGGCAGCTGGCTGGACAGCGCCATCACGGTGGTGGCGCTGATCTTCTTTGCCACACCGCTGTACTGGCTGGCCATGATGGCGGTGCTGATCTTCACCGTGCAGCTCGACTGGCTGCCGGGCTTCGGCTTCTTCACGGTCGGCACCTCGCTGAGCGGGCTGGACCGGGTGCTGGACATCGGCAAGCACCTGATCCTGCCGGCGCTCACCCTGGCCCTGTTCTACATGGCCGTGTACGCCCGCATGACGCGCGCCTCGATGCTCGAGGTGGCGCAGATGGATTTCGTCAAGACGGCCCGCGCCAAGGGCGTGCCCCCGGGCCGCATCCAGCGCAACCACATCCTGCGCAACGCCCTGCTGCCCGTGGTCACCCTGGCCGGCATCCAGGCCGGCGGGATGATCGGCGGCGCCGTGCTGACCGAAACCGTGTTTGCCTGGCCCGGCATCGGCCGCCTGATGTTCGACGCCCTGCTGCAGCGTGACTACAACCTGCTGCTGGGCTGCTTCCTGGTCACCGCCGCCGTGGCCGTGCTGTTCAACCTGCTCACCGACCTGGTCTACACCCTGGTCGATCCGCGCATCGAAATGGCCTGAGGTCTTCCATGAGCCAAGCTTCCAAGAACTCCTTCTGGCGCCGCTTCCGGCGCAACCGCGGCGCCCTGTTCGGCCTCATCGTGCTGATGCTGGTGGCGCTGGTGGTGGCCTTCGGGCCGCTGCTGGCGGCCCACGACCCCTGGGACATGGTCGAGCAGCCCTTTTTGCAGCCCGGGCAGCAAAACGGCTTCGCCCTGGGCACCGACACCATGGGGCGCGACATCCTGTCGGGCGTGGTGCTGGGGGCACGGGTGTCGCTGCTGATCGGCATCGTGTCCACCCTGGTGTCGCTGCTGATCGGGGTCAGCATCGGCGCCGTGGCAGGCTACTTCGGGCGCTGGGTGGATGCCACGCTGATGCGCTTTACCGAGCTGTTCCAGGCCATCCCCAGCTTTGCCCTGGCCATCGTGCTGGTGGCCATCTTCGAGCCCTCGGTCAAGTCCATCGTGGCGGCCATTGCCATCGTCTCGTGGCCCCCGGTGGCGCGCCTGGTCCGCGGTGAATTCCTCACGCTGCGCCAGCGCGACTTTGTGGCCGCAGCCCAGCTGTCGGGCCAGAGCACGCCCCGCATCATCCTCACGCAGATCCTGCCGAACGCGGCCTCGCCCATCGTGGTGATGGCCTCGCTGATGGTGGCCACCGCGATCCTGCTGGAGTCCAGCCTGAGCTTTCTGGGCCTGGGCGACCCCAACCAGATGAGCTGGGGCTACATGGTGGGCTCGGCCCGCACCGTGCTGCGCCAGGCCTGGTGGATGGCCGTGTTCCCGGGCGCCGCCATCGTGCTCACCGTGCTGGCCCTCAACCTGGTCGGCGAAGGCCTCAACGACGGCCTGAACGCCCGCCTGGATGGGAGACGCTGATGAACGCCGTGCTGCAAACCACCACCGAGCCCTGTGCCGAGCCCCTGACCGGAAGCCACCCCATGCCTGCCAACGATCCCCTGCCCGACACCCCCGTGCTGGAAGTGCGCGGCCTCGACATCAAGCTGCCCTCGGGCGGCGACCGCCGCCTGGCCGTGCAGGGTGCCTCGTTCACGCTGCAGGCCGGCCAGACGCTGTGCGTGGTCGGCGAGTCGGGTTCGGGTAAATCGATGATTGCCAACGCCATCATGGGCCTGCTGCCACGCCCCCACGTCGAGCCCGTGGCCGGCCAGATCCTGTTTGACGGGCAAGACCTGTTGCAGCTCAGCGAAGCCCAGATGCGCGAGCTGCGCGGCCACCGCATCGGCATGGTGTTCCAGGAGCCCATGACCGCCCTCAACCCGGTGATGCGCATCGGCGAGCAGTTGGCCGAGGTGTTCGACGCCCACCTGAAGCTCGGCGCCGCCGAAAAGCGCCGCCGCATCCTGGCCGCCCTGGCCGATGTGGGCCTGCCCGACCCGGCCCTGCTGATCGACAGCTACCCCTTCCGCCTTTCGGGGGGGCAGCGCCAGCGCGTGATGATCGCCTGCGCCATGCTGCTGGAGCCCCGGCTGCTGATCGCCGACGAACCCACCACCGCGCTGGACGTCACCACGCAGGCGCAGATCCTCAAGCTCATGCGCGAGCTGCAGCAGCGCCGCGGCATGGCCCTGCTGTTCATCACCCACGATTTCGGGGTGGTGTCCGAGATCGCCGACCACGTGGTGGTGATGCAGACCGGCCAGGTGGTCGAGGCCGGCCCGGCCCGCCAGGTGCTGAGCCAGCCCAGCCACCCCTACACCCAGAAGCTGATCGCCGCCATTCCCCAGGGCGAGCCCGTGATCCGCGAGGGCGAACCCGACCCCATGCACGTGCTGCAGGTGCAGGACCTGTGCAAGACCTACACCTCGGGCGGCGGCCTGTTCCGCAAGGGGCGCCAGGTCAGCGCCGCAAAAAACGTCAACTTCGAACTGCGCCGCGGCCAGACCCTGGGCCTGGTGGGCGAGTCGGGCTCGGGCAAATCGAGCGTGGGCCGCTGCATCGTCGGCCTGGCGCCCTTCGAGTCGGGCCGCATCCTGTTCAAGGGCCGCAACCTGATGTCGGGCGCCGCGCTGCGCCAGCAGGCCAAGGGCAAGATCCAGATGGTCTTTCAAGACCCCTATGCCTCGCTCAACCCGCGCCACCGCATCGGCCCCACCCTGGCCGCCGGCCCCATCGCCCAGGGCGTGCCGCGCGACGTGGCCATGGCCCGGGCCCTGGAGCTGCTGCAACTGGTGGGCCTGGGCCCCGAGGCCGCCGACCGCTTTCCGCATGAGTTCTCGGGCGGGCAGCGCCAGCGCATCGGCATTGCACGCGCGCTGGCCATGGAGCCCGAACTGCTGGTGGCCGACGAACCCGTGTCGGCCCTGGATGTGTCGGTGCAGGCCCAGGTGCTCAAGCTGTTTGCCGAGGTGCGCGAGCGCTTCCAGCTGGCCATGGTCTTCATCACCCACGACCTGCGCGTGGCCGGCGAGATGTGCGACCACATCGCCGTGATGCAGCGCGGCCAGGTGGTCGAGTACGGCCCCAGCGCCGAGGTGCTGCGCAACCCGCAGCATGAGTACACCCGCCGGCTGATCGACGCCATCCCGCGCCTGAATGCCCACCAAGACTGAGCCCGCCCCATGCCCGCGCCCCTCACCATCGCGTTTCTGAGCAGCAACCTCGACTTCAGCTACCTGCTGCCCGCCTTCCAGACCCAGTTCCCCCAGGCCCGTCTGCGCCTGGGCACCGAGCTGGGCCCGCTGGAAGACATCGACGCCGCCGTCTGCTGGTACCCGCCCGAAGGCCTGCTGGCCCGCCTGCCCCGGCTGCGGCTGATCCAGTCGGTGGGCGCCGGCATCGACCACATCACGGCCGACCCGGCCCTGCCCGAGGTACCGGCGTGCCGCATCATCGACCCCGACATGGGGCAGGGCATGACCGCCTATGTCACCTGGGCCGTGATCCAGCACCAGCGCCACATGGGGGCCTACCTGCGCAGCGCCGCCGCGCGCCGCTGGGAAGAGCAGCCCGTGCAGCCGCCACGCCAGCACCGCGTCGGCATTGCTGGCCTGGGCACCCTGGGCCTGGCCTGTGCCGAGGCGCTGTTGAACATCGGCTACAGCGTGCGCGGCTGGAGCCGCACGCCCAAACGCAACACCCAAAGCGAACTGCCCGCGGGCCTGCAAGCCTTCCATGGCGAGGCCGGGCAGGCCGAATTCCTGGCCGGTTGCGACACCCTGGTGTGCCTGCTGCCGCTGACCGAAGACACCCGCGGCATCCTGGGCCAGCCGCTGTTCAATCAACTGCCTCGGGGTGCCCACCTGATCAATGTCGGGCGCGGTGCCCACCTGGTCGAGGCCGACCTGCTGGCCGCGCTGGCCAGCGGCCAGCTGGCCGCCGCCACCCTGGATGCCCTGACGCAAGAGCCCCTGCCCCCCGAACACCCCTTCTGGGCCGACCCGCGCATCCTCATCACCCCGCACATCGCCACCCGCACCGACCCGGCCGTGATTGCACGCCAGACCGCCGACAACCTGGCCCTGGTCGACGCCGGCCGGGCCGCCGAGGTGGCGGTCGACCTGCAACGCGGCTACTGAACCGCCCCCACCTTCCAGCCCCCAAGAAAGCCCCACCATGAATACCCCCAGCGAGCTGGCCGCCAAGGACATCGCGGCCCACCTGCACCCCTTCACCAACCTGGCCACCCACGCCGACGTCGGCCCGCTGGTGATCACGCGCGGCGACGGCATCCATGTCGAAGACGAGCAGGGCCGCCGCTACATCGAGGGCATGTCGGGCCTGTGGTGCAGCTCGCTGGGCTTCAGCCACCCGCGCCTGATCGCGGCAGGCACCCAGGCCCTGCAGACCCTGCCCTACTACCACACCTTCAACCACCGCTCCAACCCGGCGGTGGCGCAACTGGCCGAAAAGCTGCTGGCCCTGGCACCGGTGCCCATGGCCCGGGTGTTCTTTGCCAACTCGGGCTCTGAGGCCAACGACAGCGCGGTGAAGATGATCTGGTACTACCACAACGCCATCGGCAAGCCCGGCAAGAAGAAGATCCTGGCGCGCCAGCGCGCCTACCACGGCGTGACGGTGGCGGCGGCCAGCCTCAGCGGCCTGCCTGCCAACCACCAGGACTTCGACCTGCCGATAGACCGCATCAGCCATGTCGAGTGCCCGCACCACTACCGCTACGGCCTGCCGGGCGAAAGCGAGGCCGACTTTGCCACCCGCCTGGCCGATGCGCTGGAGCAGCGCATCCTGCAGGAAGGCCCCGACACCGTGGCCGCCTTCTTTGCCGAGCCGGTGATGGGCGCGGGCGGCGTGATCGTGCCGCCCGAAACCTACTTCGAGAAAGTGCAGGCCGTGCTGCGCAAGTACCAGGTGCTGCTGGTGGCCGACGAGGTGATCTGCGGCTTTGGCCGCACCGGCAACATGTTCGGCTCGACCACCTTCGGCCTGCAGCCCGACATCCTGACCTGCGCCAAGGCCTTGTCCTCGGGCTATGTGCCGATCTCCGCCGTGATGGTGTCGCCCGCCATCCACACCGCCCTGGCCGCCAACAGCGGGCGCATCGGCACCTTCGGCCACGGCTACACCTACTCGGGCCACCCGGTGGCCTCGGCCATCGCGCTCGAAACCCTCAAGGTGTACGAGGACGACGACATCCTGGCGCACGTGCGCGCGCTCGCGCCCGGCTTCCAGGCCCGGCTGCGCCAGTTCGGCCAGCGCCGCTGCGTGGGCGAAGCCCGTGGCGTGGGCCTGATCGGTGCCCTGGAGCTGGTGGCCGACAAGGCCAGCCGCCAGCCCTTTGCCCCCGCCCTCAAGGCCGGCCCACGCCTGGCCCAGCTGGCCCAGGAACAGGGCCTGATCGTGCGCGCCATGGGCGACACCGTGGCCCTGTGCCCGCCGCTGATCATCAGCGCGGCCGAGCTCGACACCCTGTTCGACCGGCTGGACCAGGCCTTCGACCTGTTCGAAGCCAGCCTGCCTACCTGAACTTCCAGCGCCGCCAGAAACGCCCCCAGCCCCCGGAGTGCCCCATGCAAGCCTTCTTCTCGCCCGACCAGATGCTGCACACGCCGCAGCAGTTCATGCGCCTGGGCCGATTGATGCCCGCGGCCGACCTGCCCAGCCGTGCCAGCGCCCTGCAGGCCGCGCTGCAGGCCTGCGGGGTGCCGGTGCACGAGCCTGCCGAGCTGGGGCGCGAGCCCCTGGCCGCCGTGCACGCCCCGCACTACCTGGACTACCTGGAAACCGCCTGGGACCGCTGGCAGGCCTTGCGCCGCCCCGGCGTCGAGCCCGGCATTGAAGTGCTGCCCAACCTGGGCCCCTACCCCAGCCCGGGCGGCGGCCTGCGCCGCGGGCCCTGCCCCTCGCCCTCGCTGGTGGCGCAGACCGGCTACTACCTGGGCGATCTGTCCTGCCCCATCGGCGCGCCCAGTTGGCGCTCCATCCTGCGCTCGGCGCACAGCGCGGTGGCCGCCGCCGACGCGGTGATCGCCGGCGCCCCCGCCGCCTACGCCCTGTGCCGCCCCTCGGGCCACCACGCGCACAGCGACCGCGCCAGCGGCTTTTGCTTTGTCAACAACAACGCCTGCGCGGCCGCCCGCCTGCTGGGCCACTTCGGCCGCGTGGCCGTGCTCGACGTGGACGCGCACCACGGCGACGGCACGCAGAACATCTTCTACGACCGCGCCGAGGTGATGACCGTCTCCACCCACGCCGACCCGGGCCAGTACTTTCCGTTCTACACCGGCTACGCCGAAGAGCGCGGCATCGGGCCCGGCACCGGCAGCAACCTCAACCTGCCGCTGCCGCACGGCAGTGGCAACGCCGAGTTCGCGCGGGCCCTGGACGCGGCCCAGGCCGCGCTGCTGGACTTCGCCCCCCGCGCCCTGGTGCTGGCCCTGGGCTTCGACACCTACAAAGACGACCCGATCAGCGTGCTGCGGCTCGACTTTGAGGCCTACCGCGACGTGGGCCGACGGGTGCGCCGCCTGGGCCTGCCCACCGTGGTGGTGCAAGAAGGTGGCTACATGGTCGAGGCCATCGGCCCCGGCCTGAGCGCCTTCCTGGAAGGCCTGCATGGCTGAGGCCACTGCCCCCGTGGCCAGCCAACAACGCCAGGGCATGCTGCTGTTTCTGGCGGCCCTGCTGGCCTTTGCCTGCTATGACGCCTTTGCCAAGCAGATGCTGAACCACTACCCGGCCACGCTGATGAACCTGACCCGCTACGTGGCCGTGGGCAGCATGGCCGCGGTGCTGCTGTGGCGGCATGGCGACTGGCGGGTGTGGCGCCAGCCCCATCAAAAACTGCTGTTCCTGCGCAGCCTCATGCTGGCCATCGTGGCCACCAGCTTCATGACGGCCCTGGCCAGCATGCCGCTGGCCGAGGCCACCGCGATCTACTTCACCGCCCCGCTGATCATGGTGGCCCTGTCGCCCTGGGTGCTGGGCGAGCAGGTCGGCCGCGTGCAATGGGTGGCCGTGCTGGTGGGCTTTGCCGGCATGCTGCTGATCGTGCGCCCGGGCGGTGCCCTGCCCCTCACCGGCACGCTGCTGATGGCGCTGGCCGCCGTGTGCTATGCCCTGTTCCAGGTGCTCACGCGGCGCCTGTCGGGCCTGGTGCCGGCCCCCGTTCAATACGCCTACATGGCCGCCATGTGCCTGGTGGTGACCAACCTGCCGGCCCTGTTCAGCACCCCGGTGGCCTGGCCGGGCGGGGTCGAACTGGGCGTTCTGGTGGCCGGAGGCTTCGTCAGCGGGGCGGCCCAGCTGCTGCTGTTGGCCGCCTTCCGCCGCGTGTCGGCCTCGGTGCTGGCCCCGATGAATTACCTGCAGCTGCTGCTGGCGGTGCTGATCAGCACCTTCTGGTTCCAGCGGCCACCCGATGCCCTGGCCCTGGGGGGCATGGCCCTGATCGGCGCAGCTGGCGTGTATCTGGCACTGCCGAGGCGCTTAAAGTAACGGCCCCGATATCGGCCCCCCTATCGGCCCCCATGTTGTCCCCGACATGGGCCCCATCGAGACAAAGCCGCGCCACACCATGAACCCCATCGCCGCCCCACAACCCGAACCCCGTGCCGCCTCGGCTGCCCCCGGCTTTTCGTCCATCGATCTGCCCGATCTGGTGGCCGTGGTCGAAGCCCAGCTGCAGCAGGCCATCGTCGAAGGCCGCCTGCCCCCCGGGGCGCGCATCGTCGAGGCCGAACTGGCGCGCCAGATGGGCGTCAGCCGGGCCCCGGTGCGCGAGGCCGCCCGCCGCCTGGAAAGCCAGGGCCTGCTGGTGGCGCGGCCGCGCTATGGCTTCACGGTGCGCACCCTGGACCTGCAGCAGATCAACGACCTGTTCCAGGTGCGCATCGGGCTGGAGGTCATGGCCACCGGCCTGGCCTGCCGCCAGGCCAGCGACGAGCAACTGGCGCAGCTGCAGGCCCGCGTCGACCACATGGTGGCCCAGGCCCCGCACCTGGGCCAGGCTGAGCGCGTGGCCCTGGACCTGGGCATCCACGCCTGCATCTGCGAGATCTCGGGCAACGCCTACCTGCACCGGCTGTTCAGCAACATGCAGACCGAGATCCGCATGATCCTGGCCCTCACCGAGGGCAGCTACCGCGACCCCAACCTGATCGCCGAATCGCACCGCCCGGTGATCGAGGCCATGCGCCGGCGCGATGCCGCGGCCGCCGAGCAGGCCCTGCGCCACCACCTGATCGAAGGGCAGGAGCACGTGCAAGCCCTGTTCCTGCGCGCCCAACAAGCACAAACCGCCGCGCCACCCAACCTACCCTGACCCCCCAACCGCCATGAAGATCGTCCACTCCGACCAGCACCAGGGCCACGACCCGCAACAGTTCATCGTGCGCGGCCGCCTCAAGCGCAGCAACGAGCAACCCGAACGTGCCACCCGGCTGCTGACTGCGGCCCAGGGCGCAGGCCACACGGTGCTGGCCCCGGACGACCATGGCCCCGGCCCGCGCGCTGCCATCCACACACCGCAGTACCTGCACTTTCTGGAGACCGCCTGGGAGCGCTGGCAGCAGCTCGAAAACGCCTCCGACGAGGTGATGCCCAACGTCTACCCTTTCCCCGGCCAGCCCTTCACCTACCCCGAGCACCTGGTGGGCCAGGCCGGCTACCACATGGGCGACAACGCCTGCAGCATCGGCCGCCACACCTGGCAGGCCGCCACCGCCGCCGCCCACAGCGCCACCCACGCGGCCGAACTGGTGCTGGCCGGTGAGCGCGCCGTGTACGCGCTGTGCCGCCCCCCAGGCCACCACGCCTACACCGACCGGGCCAATGGCTTCTGCTACCTCAACAACAGCGCCATTGCAGCCCAGCACCTGCGCCAGCGCCATGCCCGGGTGGCCGTGCTGGACATCGATGTGCACCATGGCAACGGCACCCAGGGCATCTTCTGGCGCCGCAAGGATGTGCTGACCCTCTCGCTGCATGCCGACCCCCATGTGTGCACGCCCTATTTCACGGGCCACGCCCACGAGCACGGCGAGGGCGAGGGCCTGGGCTACAACATCAACCTGCCGCTGCCCCGCGGCACGGGCGATGAGGGCTACCTGCAGACCCTGCACCAGGCCCTGACCCACGTGCGGGCCTACGCCCCCGGCGCCCTGGTGCTGGCCCTGGGGCTGGACGCCCACGAGCACGACCCCTACCGCATGCTGGCCGTCAGCACCCCGGGCTTTGCCCGCATCACGGCCGAGATCGCCCGCCTGGGCCTGCCCACCGTGCTGGTGCAGGAGGGCGGCTACCTGGGCGATGACCTGGGGCCCAATCTGGTGAGCGCGCTGCGCGGCTTTGAATCGGTGGCGTGACATGAACACGCTCACACCGCCCTCCACCCTGGAACGGCCGGCGCACGACAGCGCGGCCCTGCTGCCCGGCGCCGCCTTGCTGAGTGCGCCCCCCGCCCCGGTCTCGCTGGACGAGGCCCGTGGCCTGCTGAGCCAGCACTATGGCCTGCACGGGTTTGAATTGCAGGCCCTCAGCGGCGAGCGCGACGCCAACTTTCTGGTGCGCCCCGCGCAGGGGCCGGCCTGCATGCTGAAGATCTCGCACCCGCAGGAAAGCGCGCTGGTGGCCGACTTCCAGACCCAGGTGCTGCTGCACCTGGCCCGCCAGGCCCCCGAGCTGCCGGTGCAGCGCCTGCTGCCCACCCAGAGCGGCCAGCCCAGCCTCAGCCTGCCCTGGCCCGAGGGCGGGCCGCGCGTGGTGCGCCTGTTCAGCTACCTGGAGGGCCTGCCCATGCCGCAGGCCCCGCGCTCCGAGGCGCAACGCCTGAACGTGGCCCGCCTGCTGGCCCGCCTGGACCATGCCCTGGCCGACTTCAGCCACCCCGCCGGCGAGCAGGCCCTGCCCTGGGACATCCAGCGGGCCGACCTGGTGCGCGGCCTGCTGGTGCATGTGAGCGACCCGGCACGCCAGGCCCTGGCCCACCGGGCCCTCGATGGCTTTGTCGAGCGCGTGCTGCCTCGGCTGGGCGCCCTGCCGCGCCAGGCCATCCACAACGACTTCAACCTGTACAACCTGCTGGTCGATGCGCAACACAGCGATCAGGTCAGCGGCATCCTCGACTTTGGCGACCTGGTGATGGCCCCGCGCGTGAACGAGCTGGCCGTGGCCGCCTCCTACCAGCTCGACGAGCGCGGCGAGGGGGGCGCCGCCGGGGCGCTGGCCGCCATCGCGGGCTTTGCGGCGGCCTACCACGCCGAATGGCCGCTGCAGGCCCTGGAGCTGCAACTGCTGACCGATCTGGTGCGGGCCCGCCTGGTGATGGTGGTGGCCATCAGCGGCTGGCGGGCGGCGCGCCAGCCCGACAACGCGCCTTACCTGCTGCGCAACAACGCCATCTCCTGGGCCCGACTTCAGGCCCTGGACTCCGCCACCCCGGCCCAGGCTGAAGCCGCACTTCTGCAAGCCTGCCGCTGAAAGCCTTCACCATGCACACTCCCTTCAACTCGCCCTCCAGCCCACCCGACACCACCGCCCTGCTCGAACGCCGCGCCCGCCTGCTGGGCCCCGCCTACCGCCTTTTCTACGAAGAGCCGCTGCACCTGGTGCGCGGCGAAGGCGTGTCGCTGTACGACGCCCAGGGCCGGCGCTACCTCGACGCCTACAACAACGTGGCCAGCGTGGGCCACGCCCACCCTCGCGTGGTGCAGGCCCTGACCCAACAGGCCGCCCAGCTCAACACCCACACCCGCTACCTGCACCAGGGCGTGCTCGACTACGCCGAGCGCCTGCTGGGCCACCTGCCCCGCGAGCTGGGCCAGGCCATGTTCACCTGCACCGGCAGCGAAGCCAACGACCTGGCGCTGCGCATCGCACGCGCCCACACCGGGGCGCAGGGCGTGGTCATCACCCGCTGGGCCTACCACGGCGTGACCACGGTGCTGGCCGAGGCCTCGCCTTCGCTGGGCGCCGGCATGAAGCTGGGCGCTGCGGTGCGCACCGTGGCCGCGCCCGACAGCTACCGCGAGCCCGCGGCCGAACTGGGCCAGCGCCTGGCCCGCGATGTGCGTGCGGCCATCACCGATTTGCAGGCCCAGGGCCTGCAGCCCGCGGCCCTGCTGGTGGACACGGTGTTCTCCAGCGACGGCCTGTGCACCGACCCGGCGGGCTTTCTGCAGCCGGCCGTGCAAGCCATGCGCGAAGCCGGCGGCCTGTTCATCGCCGACGAGGTGCAGCCCGGCTTCGGCCGCACCGGTGAGGCCTTCTGGGGCTTTGAGCGCCACGGCCTGGTGCCCGACATCGTGACCCTGGGCAAGCCCATGGGCAACGGCCACCCTGTCGCCGGCCTGGCGGTGCGGCCCGAGGTGCTGGCCGCCTTCGGGCGCGAGTGCCGCTACTTCAACACCTTTGGGGGCAACCCGGTGTCGATGGCGGTGGCCAGCGCCGTGCTCGACGTGATCGAGCAGGAGTCGCTGCAGGCCAACGCCCTGGCCGTGGGCCAGTACCTGCGCGAGGGCCTGCAGTCACTGGCCGGCCGCCATGAGGCGGTGGGCGATGTGCGGGGGGCCGGCCTGTTTGTGAGCGTGGAGCTGGTGAATGACCGCGCCAGCCGGCAGGCCGATGGGCCGCTGGCCGCCCGGGTGGTGAACGGCATGCGCCGCGCCGGGGTGCTGCTCAGTGCCTCGGGCCCTCAGGCCAACTGCCTGAAGATCCGCCCACCCCTGGTGTTTTCGCGGGCCAACGCCGACGAACTGGTCGAGCGGCTGGACGCGGTGCTGAGCGCTGCCGCATGAACAGCGCCGTGCCCGGCCAGGGCTCAGGCCGATACCGGATCGACCGGCATGGCCGGCACGCCGCCGGCCTCGATGGCCTCGCCCGCAGCCAGGCACAGGTCTTCGCGGAAGCGGGCCGCCGTGAGCTGCACGCCCACCGGGGTGCGGCCCACCAGGCCGGTGGTCACCGTGAGGCCGGGCAGGCCCATCAGGGGCAGACCGATCTGGGTCATCTGGGCCTCCCAGACCCGGGCGTAGGCGGCCTCGCCCTGCAGGTCCAGGTCGTTCTCAAAGGGCAGTTCGGCACTGACGGGCAGCAGCAGCACCGGGTAACGCTCGAAGAACAGCTGCCACTCGCGCACCAGGGTGGCGCGGCGGGTGAGCGTGGCCGGCAGGCTGTTGGCGTCCAGGCGCTCGGCCAGCGCACGCTGGCCTGCCAGTGCGGCCAGTGCCCCGGGGTCGCCCTCGCGCTGGGCAGCGGCCCATTGCGCGGCGTAGCCGTCGCCGATCCAGAGGCGCTTTTGCAGCTCGACGGCCTCGCGCAGGGGCGGCAATTGATCGATCTCCTCCACCTGCCAGCCCGCATCACGCAGGCGGCGCGCCGCGTCAAGCAAGGCAGCCACGCCCTCGGGGCAGGTGGCCAGGCCGTCGGGGCGCAGGCACAGGGCCACCCGCTTCGGCACCTCGGGGCCTTGCAGCGGCGCCGGCACCCACCAGGGGTCGCGCGCATCGGCGGCCGACATCACCTGCAGGGCCAGGCGCAGGTCGGCCACGCTGCGGGCCAGCGGGCCCGAAGCGGCCATCAGCTGCGGGCCGATGCCCCGCTCGGGCGAGCTGGCGTTGTAGGCCGGAATGCGCCCCAGCGAGGGCCGCAGCCCGTGCACGCCACAGGCATAGGCCGGGTAGCGCACCGAGCCGGCGATGTCGGTGCCATGGGCCAGGGCGCCGATGCCGGCCGCCACGGCCGCCCCGGCGCCGCCCGAGGAGCCCCCGGGCGTGAGGCGGGGGTCGCGCGGGTTGAGGGTGCGGCCATGCAGCAGGTTGCTGGTGAACCAGCGGTAGCTGAAGGCCGGCGTGTTGGTGCGCCCCAGCAGCACCGCACCGCCCCGCACCAGGTTGTCGACCACCGGGCTGTTGTGTTGCGCCACCCAGTCTTGCTGGGCGCGCAGGCCGTTGGTGGTGGCAAAGCCTTGCTGATCGACATTGACCTTGGTGGTCACCGGCACGCCGGCCAGCGGGCCCAGGGCCTCGCCACGGGCCAGCGCCGCATCCACGCCCGCCGCCTGGGCCAGCACCTGCTCGGGCCGGTGCTCGACCACCGCGTTGAGGGCCGGGTTGACCGCCTCCAGCCGCGCCAGCGCGGCCTGGGCCACCTCGGTGGCACTGACGCGCCGGGTTCGGATCAGGGCGGCCAGCTCGGTGGCCGAAAGACGCCAGAGTTCGTTCATGTCAGACGGGTCCTGCACGGGGTTGAACATGCGCTGCAGCATACCCCCCAGGCCGCTTGCCAGCCCGCCTGGGCCCCGCAGGGCCGAACCCTATTCATCTGTTTCCCCCTTCATCAGCCCAAGGAATGACCATGCACCCCACCCCCGACGCAGCCCGCTTGCAACAGGCCGTGGCCCAGCTGGATGCCGAGATGATCGACACCCTGAGTGCCTTCGTGGCCGCGCGCAGCCCCTCGGGGGCTGAGCAGCCGGCAGCCGATTTTCTGGAAGCCCGGCTGCAAGCGCTGGGCCTGGACTGCGAACGCATCGTGCTCGACAGCGATCGCATCCGCAGCTCACCGATGTTCTCTTGCCCCTGCGACCCGGATGGCGGGCGGCACAACCTGCTGGCCCGCCACCTGCCCAGACAGGGGGGCGGACGCTCGGTGCTGTTCAACGGGCACCTCGACGTGGTGCCCACCGGGCCCGAACAGCTCTGGAGCGCACCGCCCTTTGAGCCCCATGTGAAGGACGACTGGCTGTTCGGCCGGGGCGCGGGCGACATGAAGGGCGGCATCGTGTGCGCCCTGATGGCGTTCAAGGCCTTGCGCCGGCTCGGCCTGCAACCGGCCGGGGTGGTCGGCTTCAATGCCGTGCTGGACGAAGAAAACACCGGCAACGGCACCCTGGCCACGGTGCATGCCCTGCAGAACACCCTGGCCCGGGCCCGCCTGAGCGACTTCGACGCGGTGATCATCCCCGAGCCTTTTGCCGAAACCCTGATGGCGGCCCAGGTCGGTGTGAGCTGGCTGTTCGTCACCCTGACGGGCCGCCCCGCCCATGTGGCCTACATGGGCCAGGGCCTGAACCCGATCGAGGCGGCCCACGAACTGATGGCCGACCTGAAGCTGCTGGAAGCCGAGTGGAACGCACCCGAGAACCGCCACCCGGCCTTCCGCGACGTGGCCCACCCGATCAACTTCAACCTGGGGCGCATCGAGGGGGGTGAATGGAACTCTTCCGTGCCCTGCACCTGCACCCTGGGCCTGCGCTGCAGCTACTACCCGGGCACCGAGCCCGATGCCGCGGTGGCTCAGATCAGCCAGCGCCTGCGCGCCAAGGCCCAGGCGCTGAACCCGGCCCTGCAGGTCGAGATCAGCACCCGGGGCCACCGCTCGCCAGGCTGCGTGTACGACCTGGAGCACCCGGCCATGCAGGCCCTGGCCCAGGCCCACCGGGCGGTGAACGGCCGCGACGCCGAGCGCCTGGCCTGCACCGCCACCACCGACGGGCGCCACTTCAGCCTGATGACCGACATCCCGGTCACCAACTACGGCCCGCTGGCGCGCGACATCCATGGCATCGACGAGGCCGTTTCACTGGCCAGCATGCGCCGGGTCACCCTGACATTGGCCCATTACCTGGTGAACTGGTGCGGGGTGGAACCGATATAAATCGGGCTGGGGGCAGAAATGCCTTGAGCCGCCTGTCAGAAAAATGGGATAATCGAGGGCTTTTGGCGAAAAGTGCTGTGCAGTGGTTTGTGCAGTGGCTCTCGCAACTTCCTAAAAGGTAAGACCATGGCCAAAGAAGGCATTCACCCGAACTACCGCGAAGTCCTGTTTGTGGACCTCTCCAACGGTTTCAAGTTTGTGACCCGTTCCTGCGTGAACACCAAGGAAATGGGCAAGACCGAAGACGGTCGCGAACTGCCCCTGTTCAAGCTGGACACCTCCAGCGAATCCCACCCCTTCTACACCGGCACCCAAAAGTCGGTGGACAACATGGGTGGTCGCGTCGAACGCTTCCGCAACCGTTTCGGCAAGCTGGCCACCGCCAGCAAGTAAGTCATTGGCGGCGGCTTGTGCCGCTTTCGCCGCTTCGACTTCTGCTAAAAAGGCAGCCCGGTCCCCGAGCTGCCTTTTTTCTTGCCCGCTGCGTTTTTGCCCGCGCACCGGACGGCCCGGTGGCCCCGCCTCACCCAGACCCGCACCTTGAACTCGACCTCACCCGCCATCGTTGCCCAAAGCGCTGTCCGTCGCCTGCCCCGCTGGGCCCTGATCGGCCTGTGTGCCGCCTATGTGCTGGCCGGCTTCTGGGGCCGTGCGCCCTGGAAGGGTGCCGACATCGCCGAGCTGGGCTACATGCTGGAAATGGCCGCCGGCCACACCCGCTGGATGCAACCCACCCTGGCCGGGCTGGCGCCCGAGAACGATGGCCTGCTGGCTTACTGGATCGGGGCCTGGATGCTGCAACTGGCGCCAAGCAGCTGGGCCCCCGAGCTGGTGACCCGATTGCCCTTCATGGCCATGCTGGCCCTGACCCTGGTGGCCACCTGGTACGGGGTGTACTACCTGGCCCGCAGCCCGCGGGCCCAACCCGTGGCCTTTGCCTTCGGCGGCGAGGCCCAACCCAATGATTACGCCCGCGCCCTGGCAGATGGCGGCCTGCTGGCGCTGATGGCCTGCCTGGGCCTGGCCCGGCCCAGCCACGAGGTCACCTCTTACCTGGCCCAACTCACCTGCACCACACTCACCTTCTATGCGGTGGCCGCCAGCCCCTACCGACGCTGGACACCCCTGACCGCCCTGGTGCTGGGCCTGGGCGGCCTGGCCCTGAGCGGCGCGCCCACGGTGGCGCTGGTGCTGGGCGCGGCCAGCGCCGTCCTGACCCGGCTGCAGAGCGACGCCGACACCGAAGGCCGACAACGCCCAGGCTGGCCCCGCGAGGCCTCGCTGGCCGCCGCGGGCGTGACGGCCGCGGTGGGCGCGCTGGTCTACCAGCTCGATCTGGCGCACTGGCGCCTGGTGTGGCCCAGCTTTGGCGAGACGCGCAGCCTGGCCCGCCTGCTGCTGTGGTTTGCCTGGCCGGCCTGGCCACTGGCGCTGTGGTCGCTGTGGCGCTGGCGCCATCATCTGCGCAACGGGCGGTGGCCCCTGCACCTGGGGCTGCCCATCTGCTTCGTGGCCGTGTCGGTGGCGATCACCTTCAGCACGCAGCCGGCCGACCGTGCGCTGTTGCTGGGCCTGCCCGCACTGGCCACCCTGGCCGCCTTCGCCCTGCCCACCCTGAGCCGCAGCATGGGGGCGCTGATCGACTGGTTCACGCTGCTGTTCTTCACCAGCGCTGCGCTGGTGATCTGGGTGGTGTGGCTGGCCATGCAGACCGGCTTTCCGGCCCAACCGGCCGCCAACGTGGCGCGCCTGGCCCCAGGCTTCCGGCCGGAGCTGTCGTGGCTCCCCCTGCTGTGCGCGGTGGCCGCCACCGGCGCCTGGATGTGGCTGGTGAAGTGGCGGGCCGGTCGCCACCGCGCCGCGATCTGGAAAAGCCTGGTGCTGCCCGCTGGCGGTGCGGCCCTGGGCTGGATTCTGCTGATGACGCTGTGGCTGCCGCTGCTCGACTACGCGCTGAGCTATGCCAGCATGGTGCATTCGGCCCGGGCCCTGATGGGCACGGCCACCTGCGCCGAGGTCTACGGCCTGAGCCCCGACCAGACGGCGGCCTTCCAGGTGCATGGCGACCTGCGCCTGGTGCCCACCGGGTCGGCCCCCCGCTGTGACTGGCTGCTGGTGGACCGCAACCAGCTGGTGGGCTGGCTGGAAACCCACGACGGCCCGAACTGGATCTACGAGACCAATGTGTGGCGCCAGGGTGAGCAGCGCGAATCGGTGCTGGTCTACCGTCGGGCCGGGAGCTGAACTTGAGCGAGTTGCGCCTCATTGCCCGCCACGCGGGCACGGTGCTGGCCGGCCAGTTGGCGGTGATGGCCTTCGGCGTCACCGACACCCTGGTGGCGGGTCGCCATTCCCCCGAAGCCCTGGCCGCGCTGGCAGTGGGGTCGGCCGTGTACATCAGCGTCTATGTGGGCCTGATGGGCGTGCTGCAGGCCCTGCTGCCGGTCTGGGCCGAATTGGAAGGCGCAGGACGCCCGCTGGAGGTGGGGCGTTCAGTGCGCCAGTCGCTGTACCTGTGCGCGGTGGCTTCGGTGCTGGGCATTGGCGTGCTGGTGCAGCCCGAGGCCTTGCTGCGCTGGACCGGGGTGCCCGATGAATTACGCGCCGATGTGGGCCACTACCTGCAGGTGCTGGCCCTGGCCCTGCCGCCGGCCCTGCTGTTTCGCGTCTACAGCACGCTGAACCAGGCGCTGCACCTGCCCCGCCTGGTCACCTGGCTGCAGTTGGCGGGGCTGGCGCTGAAGGTGCCGTTGTCGATGTGGTGGGCCTGGGGCGGCGCGGGTGTTGCGGCCGAGGGAGCCACCGGCTGCGCCTGGGCCACCCTGGCCGTGAACGGCGCAATGGCCGCCCTGGCCGTGCTGATGCTGAGCCGGCAAACGGTGTACCACCCTTACCGCCTGTGGAAGAGGCCCGAGCCACCGGATTGGCAGCAGTTGGGGCAGTTTCTGCGCCTGGGCCTGCCGGCGGGCCTGTCCATCCTGGTCGAAGTGACCTCCTTCACCCTGATGGCGCTGTTCATTGCCCGCCTGGGCACCACCGCGGCGGCCAGTCACCAGATTGCGGCCAACCTGATGGCCGTGCTGTACATGGTGCCGCTGTCGATCGCGATCGCCACCAGTGCCCGCGCCAGCTACTGGCTGGGGGCACGCCAGCCGGCCCACGCCCGGCAGGCGATCCGAACCGGCTTGCTGCTGGCCCTGGGGCTGGCCACGCTGTGCTCAGCCACGGTGTGGCTGGGTCATGCCGGCCTGCCCCGGCTCTACACCCAGCAAGCCGAGGTGGCTAACCAAGCCGCGCCCTTGCTGGTGTGGGTGGCGCTGTACCACCTGTTCGATGCGGCCCAGACTGTGTGCGTGTTTGTGCTGCGCTGCTACCGCGTGACGGTGGTGACCTTGGTGGTGTACAGCACCCTGTTGTGGGGCGCCGGACTGGGCGGCGGCTATTGGCTGGCCTACCGCGGCCTGGCCGGGTGGGCGCCCTGGGCCCGGCCCGATGCCTTCTGGGCCGGCAGCACCGTGGCATTGGCCGCGGTGGCGGCCATCTTCATGCCGCTTCTTTGGCGCGCTGTGCACCGGCCGATGGTGCCGGCCCCGTGAGGGACGGTGCGGCCTGACGCAAGCGGCTGGCCGGGAACACGATGGAAAACCGCGACCCCACGCCCAGCGTGCTTTCGATGTTGAGCTGGGCCCCATGGCGCTGCACCACGTGTTTGACGATGGCCAGGCCGAGACCCGTGCCACCGGTTTCACGCGAGCGGCTGCGGTCGACGCGGTAAAAACGCTCGGTGAGGCGCGGAATGTGCTCGGGGGCAATGCCCGGGCCCGAATCCCGCACATCGAACTCGGCACGACCGTCTGGCAGCGTGTGCCAGCTGACCTGGATGCTCCCGCCGCCTGGCGTGTAGCGCACGGCGTTGCTGACCAGGTTGGACAAGGCGCTTTGCAGCTCGTTGTGCGAGCCGGCCAGGTCGACGCCGCGGGCCGCCTCGATGTCGAAATGGATCTGGTGGCGGCGCCCGCTGTGGCTGCCGATCACGCCCGACAGGGCCTGGGATTCCTGCTCGCAATGCATGAGCAGCCCCTGCACGCCCACCCATTCGGTCAGGCCCGGGGCGGGGCTGCCTTCCAGACGTGACAGCGTGAGCAGATCGCTGACCACGGTCTGCATGCGGCTGGCCTGCTGGGACATCAGGTTCAGGTAGTGCTGGCGCTCGTGGTCTTCGAGGTTCAGGGTCTGCAGAGTTTCGATGAAGCCCGACAGCACCGTCAGCGGGGTGCGGATCTCATGCGACACATTGGCCACGAAGTCGCGCCGCATGGCATCGGCCTGGTCCAGGGCGGTGATGTCGCGCGACAGCAGCAGGCGACGGCCCTCGCCATAACCATGCAGGTGCACCGACAGGCGCACCGGGCGCGACAAGGTGCTGCCACGGCCATTCATCACGATGTCGTGGCTGTAGTCGCGCGAGGCGTAGTAGGCCGCAAACACCGGCTCACGCAACAGGTTGCCGATGGACTGCATCAGATCCCGATCGGGGTCGAAGCCGAAATGCTGGGCCGCCGTCTGGTTGCACCATTCGATGTGACCCTCGGGGTCGAGCAGCACCACGCCATTGGGCGAGGCCTGGATGGCGAGCAGGAACTCCTGCAAGCGGGCCTCGCTGTCTTCGGCCTTTTTGACCAGCTGGCGCAGCATGCGCCGGGCCCGGTCGGCGACCTCACCCCACAAGCCGCCCATCGCCGGCGCATCGGCCAGCTGCCCCTTGCGCAACCAGCGGCGCACCCGCAGGCCGCGCCACAGATCCAACAAAAACCACAGCCAGGTGCCCAGCAGCAAGGCCACCAGCCCCCCCAGGGCGTCGCCCAGCGACCACCCTGCCAGGACCGCCAAGAATTGGGCCCCGGCAAAAGTCAAAAACCGGAATGTCATGAAAAGGGCCCGGGCCGCTCAGGCCGTCAAGCAGAAGCCGCCGCAGAAGTGGACACAGTGACAGGGACGGACACCGCCACCTGGGGCTGTCCGGTGAGTCGGTAGCCCGCGCCGCGCACGGTCTCGACCATGGTGCCGGCGCCGCCCAAGGCCTCGCGCAGGCGTTTGACGTGCACGTCGACCGTGCGCTCTTCGATGAACACGTGGTCGCCCCACACCTTGTCCAGCAGTTGCGAGCGGCTGTGCACGCGCTCGGAATGCTTCATGAGGTAGTGCAGCAGCTTGAACTCGGTGGGGCCGACCTTGAGTGGCTGGCCCGCGAACGTGACCCGGTAGGTGGCCGCGTCGAGCACCAGCTCACCGATGGTGACCGTGTCAGACACCTGCTCCGGGGCCCGGCGGCGCAGCACGGCACGGATGCGTGCCAGCAGTTCCTGGGTCGAGAAGGGCTTGGTGATGTAGTCATCGGCACCGGCGTCGAGGCCGGCCACCTTGTCGGTCTCATCGCCACGCGCAGTCAGCATCAGGATGGGCACGCCCTTGGTGCGGGCATCGGCACGCCATTTGCGCGCCAGCGCCACGCCACTCTGGCCAGGCAGCATCCAGTCGAGCAGGATCACATCGGGCAGCACGGCGTCCAGCTCGCGCTGGGCCGAGATGCCGTCTTCAGCCCACACCGGCTGGAAGCCGTTGTGGCGCAGGTTGACCGCGATCAGCTCGGCAATCGCCGGCTCGTCTTCAACGATCAGGATATGGGGCAGCTTCTTCATGGCAGATCACCGGAGGGCGGACTCCACGTCGTCAATGGACGCGTGGCGCACATCCGTGCCCTTGACAACATAGATGATGAACTCGGCAATGTTCTTGGCATGGTCACCGATGCGCTCGATCGCCTTGGCCAGGAACAGCAGGTCCAGGCTGGGCGAGATGGTGCGCGGGTCTTCCATCATGTAGGTGATGAGCTTGCGCACAAAACCGTCGAACTCGCGGTCGATCAGGTCATCCTCCTTGAGGATGGCCACCGCCGTGCTGGTGTCAAGCCGGGCAAAGGCGTCGAGCGCCTTGCGCAGCAGGCCGGCAGCCAGGTCAGCCGCCACACGCAGATCGGTGGAGGGCAGCTGGCGGGCCGAACCGCTTTCGATGATCGACTTGACCATGCGGGCGATCTTGCTGGCCTCGTCGCCCACGCGCTCCAGGTTGGCGGTGGTCTTGGAGATGGCCAGCAGCAGGCGCAGGTCGCGTGCCGTGGGCTGGCGTCGCGCGATGATGGAGGCCAGATCGCGGTCGATCTCGATCTCCATGGCGTTGACGCGTTGTTCGATGTCGATCACCTGGGCCGCGGCCTCGGTGCTGAAGTTCGACAGCGAGTAGATGGCTTGGTGGATCTGGGATTCAACCAGGCCGCCCAGCTCCATGACCCGCGACGAAACGCCGTTGAGGTCACTGTCGAACTGGGTGGAAAGATGTTTGTCCGGCATGCTGCGCTCCTCAACCGAAACGGCCTGTGATGTAGTCTTCTGTTTCCTTGCGGGTGGGCTTGAAGAACATTTGTTCTGTCTCGCCGAACTCGACCAGATCGCCCAGGTACATGTAGGCGGTGTAGTCGCTGCAGCGTGCCGCCTGCTGCATGTTGTGGGTCACGATGACCACGGTGTAGTCGTCTTTCAGCTCGGCGATCAGCTCTTCCACCTTGGCCGTGGAGATCGGGTCGAGCGCCGAGCAGGGCTCGTCAAGCAGCAGCACCTCGGGCTTGATGGCGATGCCACGGGCGATGCACAGACGTTGCTGCTGACCGCCCGACAGGCCGGAACCGCTCTGGTTGAGCTTGTCCTTCACCTCGGTCCAGAGGGCGGCCTTGCGCAGGGCCCATTCGACGCGATCGTCCATGTCGGTGGCGCTGAGGTTCTCGAACAGCTTCACACCGAAAGCGATGTTGTCATAGATCGACATCGGAAAGGGGGTGGGCTTCTGAAAAACCATGCCGACCTTGGCCCGGATCAGGGCCACGTCCTGCTTGGAGGTGAGCAGGTTCTCGCCATCCAGCACGATTTCGCCTTCGGCACGTTGCTCGGGATAGAGCTCGTACATGCGGTTGAAGGTGCGCAGCAGGGTCGATTTGCCACAACCCGAGGGGCCGATGAAGGCGGTGACCTTCTTCTCGGGGATGTTCAAGTTGATGCCTTTGAGGGCATGGAATTTGCCGTAGTAGAAGTTCAGGTTGCGCACTGCAATCTTGGCTTGCTGATCGGGCACGGTGAATGTGGTCATGAAAAATCCTTGCCTTTACTTCTGACGGGTCAGCACACGCGCCAGGATGTTGAGCCCCAGCACGGCCAGGGTGATCAGGAACACACCTGCCCAGGCCAGTTGTTGCCAGTTTTCGTACGGGCTCATCGCAAATTTGAAGATGGTCACCGGCAGGCTGGCCATGGGTTTGGACAGGTCCGAGTTCCAGAATTGGTTGTTCAGCGCGGTGAACAGCAAGGGCGCGGTCTCGCCCGAGATGCGGGCCACAGCCAGCAGAACCCCGGTGATCACCCCCGACTTGGCGGCACGCAGCGTGATCATGATGATCACCTTCCACTTGGGCGTGCCCAGGGCGTAGGCGGCCTCGCGCAGCGCCGAAGGCACCAGGGTGAGCATGTTCTCGGTGGTGCGGATGACCACCGGGATCACGATCAGTGCCAGGGCCACGATGCCGGCCCAGCCCGAGAAGCTCTTGAAGCGGGCCACCACGATGGCGTAGACGAACAGCCCGATCACGATGCTGGGCGCGGACAACAGGATGTCATTGACGAAGCGCGTGGTCGAAGCCAGCCAGCTCTTGGTGTCGTACTCAGCCAGGTAGACGCCGGCCATGATGCCGATGGGCGTGCCGATGAAGGTGGACAAGGCCACCATGACCAGCGAGCCGAAAATGGCATTGGCAATGCCACCCACCTCGTTCGGTGGCGGTGTGGACTGGGTGAACAGCGCCACACTCAGGCCGCCAAAGCCCAGGCGGACGGTTTCCCACAGGATCCAGATCAGCCAGAACACGCCAAAGGCCATGGCCGCCAGCGACAGGGCCAGCGCGATGGTGTTGACGCGCTTGCGGCTGGCATAGCGCGACTGGCGCACTGCGGCGAGCGCCGCGCGCTCGGCCAGGATGGAAGAAGCGGCGGTGTTCATGAGCGGGCTCCTTCGTTCTTCTTGAGGCGCATGAGCAGCACTTTGGACAGCGACAGCACCACGAAGGTGATGAAGAACAAGACCAGGCCCAGGTAGATCAGCGAGGCCTGGTGCAGGCCTTCACCGGCTTCGGCAAACTCGTTGGCCAGCGCGGAGGTGATGCTGTTGGCCGCCTCGAACACGCTCAGCGAATTGAGCTGGTTCATGTTGCCGATCACGAAGGTGACCGCCATGGTCTCGCCCAGCGCCCGGCCCAGACCCAGCATCACGCCACCCAGAACACCGGTCTTGGTGTAGGGCAGCACAACCTTCCAGACCACTTCCCAGGTGGTGGAACCCAGACCGTAGGCCGATTCCTTGAGCAGCGGCGGGGTCACTTCGAACACGTCGCGCATCACCGAAGCGATGAAGGGGATGATCATGATGGCCAGGATGATGCCGGCCGACAAAATACCGATGCCCACCGGAGGGCCGGAGACGAAGGAGCCCAGCACCGGCACGCCCTTCAGCAAGGCCTGCAGGGGTTGCTGGACGAAGCGCGCCAGGATGGGGCCGAACACCATCAGGCCCCACATGCCATACACGATGGAGGGCACGGCAGCCAGCAACTCGATGGCGGTGCCCAGGGGGCGCTTGAGCCAGGCCGGGGAGAGTTCGGTCAGGAACAGGGCAATGCCGAAGCTGACCGGCACGGCGATGGCCAGTGCGATCAGCGAGGTGGCCAGCGTGCCGTAGATCATCACCAGGCCGCCGAAATCGGACTGGACCGGATCCCAGACGCTGCGCACCAGAAAGCTCAGGCCGTATTTTTCAATCGACGGCCAGGCGCCGACAACCAGCGACAGCAAGATGCCGAAAAGAAGGCCCAGGGTCAGGATGGCAGCGGCCTTGGCCAGCCAGCCAAAAAGGCGGTCAGCCATCGCACCCGACAACAGCGGGCGTTGAGAAGGAGGTGTGGTCATAGGTTGTGCACGCCCCACCGAGGTGGGCGGGGCATGGTTGACCGGCAGTGTAGTGGACACAACAAAGTCCCGAAAGCAGGTCTGAAGTAGACGTCAGAGGCCTGGAATCACTTGAAGGCAACCGGCTTGTCGCCAGCAGCTTCGCGGATCTCACCCCAGGATTTCAGGATCACTTCCTTGACGCTGTCGGGCATGGGCACGTAATCCAGGTCGACGGCGGTCTTGTCACCGCTCTTGTAGGCCCAGTCAAAGAACTTCAGGGCGGTGGTGGCCTGGGCCGGCTTGTCCTGCTTCTTGTGCATCAGGATGAAGGTGGCGCCCGTGATGGGCCAGGAATCCTTGCCAGGCTGGTTGGTCAGGATCTGGTAGAAGCTCTTGCTCCAGGTGGCGCCGGCAGCGGCGGCCTTGAAGGTCAGATCGTCCGGGGCCACGTAGGAACCGGCCGCATTCTGCAGTTGCACGTAGTTGAGCTTGTTCTGCTTGACGTAGGCGTACTCCAGGTAGCCGATGGAGTCAGGCAGACGACCGAGGAAGGCGGCCACGCCTTCATTGCCCTTGCCACCGGCGCCGGTGGGCCAGTTCACGGCAGTGCCTTCACCGACCTTGCTCTTCCATTCGGGGCTGACCTTGCTCAGGTAGTTGGTGAAGATGAAGCTGGTGCCCGAGCCATCGGCGCGACGCACCACGGCGATTGGCGAGTCCGGCAGGGTCAGCCCGGCGTTCAGCGACTTGATGGCGGCGTCATTCCAGTGGGTGATCTTGCCCAGGTAGATGTCAGCCAGCACAGCACCAGTCAACTTCAATTGGCCCGGGGTCAGGCCCTTGACGTTGATCACCGGCACCACGCCACCAATCACGGTGGGGAACTGGACCAGGCCCTTGGCCTTCAGGTCGTCATCGGTCAGCGGGGCATCGGAAGCACCAAAGTCCACGGTCTTGGCTTCGATCTGGCGGATGCCGGCACCCGAACCCACCGATTGGTAGTTGATCTTGACGCCGGTGGCCTTGTTGTAATCAGCAGCCCACTTCGAGTAGAGGGGGGCCGGGAAGCTGGCACCTGCGCCGGTGGCTTCCTGTTGAGCCCAGCTGGCGGGAGAGAGCAAAGCGGCCACAGCGCCGGCAACGGCCATACGAATCGTCCAGGTCATATCAATTCACCTTGGTGGGTTGGAGAGTTGAATGGACTCTAGTTGGCCTTGATGACAGTTGCGTGACAGCCCCCCAAAACACTGGAAACACAGGTTTTTTGTCACAATCGACTCAAATTCGGTCACCCAACTGTCATAAACCGCTTCTAGACTGCGAAACGCGTGAAAAATACGGGGTAGTCGGTCAGTGTCCTGTCGGTCGCAGCCACAATCGCTGCTGTCAGGTTCGGCCACCACGCAGGCCGGAGTCTGGCGACCAGCGAACTTGTCTCAACAGACTCCGGATCCCGAACCCCACCCCTTCACAGCCCAGTACGCAAGCGGCGACGAACTCACCTGCCGCCGCAGAGTGACCGGACCCAAGCGCTGCCATCAAATGCAAAACGGAACACTCATTGCCGCTGTCGACCTGGGGTCGAACAGCTTCAGACTTGAAATCGGCCGCCTGCAACACGGTCAGATCCAGCGCAGCGAATACCTGAAGGAGACTGTGCGCCAGGGCAGCGGCCTGGACGAGGAGCGTCGTCTGCGCGCTGACGCCATGCAACGCGGCTGGGATTGCCTGGCCCGGTTTGCCGAGCGCCTGGCCGGGTTCCCGCGCACCCAGGTGCGTGCCGTGGCCACCCAGACCCTGCGCGAAGCCCGCAACCGCGACGACTTTCTGGTCCGGGCCACCGAGATCCTGGGCTTTCCGATCGACGTGATCTCCGGCCCCGAAGAGGCTCGCCTGATTTATCAGGGCGTGGCCCGCCTGCTGCCCCAATCGGATGAGCGCCGGCTGGTGATCGACATCGGCGGACGCTCCACCGAGATGATCCTGGGCCAGCAGTACAACGCTCAGGTGATGGCCTCGTACCGCGTGGGCAGCGTCGCCTGGTCGATGAAGTACTTTCCGCAAGGCCTGTTCACGCAGCAGGCCTTCATGACCGCCGAGATCGCCGCCAAGGCTGTGCTCGACGAAGCCCTGGACAGCTACCGCCGCGACAGCTGGGACATTGCCTACGGCTCGTCCGGCACCGTGGGCGCGGTGGCCGACGTCCTGGCCGCGGCCGGTGAACCGAGTGGCGTGATCAGCCGCAGCGCCCTGCATTGGCTCAAGGAGCGCCTGCTGCGCGCCCAGAGCGCCGAACGGGTGCGCATGGAAGGCCTGAAAGACGACCGCCGCGCCGTCATCGGCGGCGGGGTCAGCGTTCTGACCGCCATCTTCGATCTGCTGGGCATCGATGAAATGCACGTGGCTCAAGGCGCCCTGCGCCAGGGTGTTCTGTACGACCTGCTCGACCGTGAACAACCCCACACCGACCTGCGTGCCACCACCGTGGTCTCGCTGTGCGAACGCTTCCAGGTCGACCAGGCCCAGGCAGAGCGTGTGCGCGATGCCGCCCTGACGCTGTACCGCCAGGTCGAAAGCCCGCTGGACGAACGCGCCGAACGCAAGCTGGCCTGGGCGGCGAGCCTGCACGAGATCGGCATCCAGATCTCGCACAGCGACTACCACCGGCACGGCGCCTACATCCTGGACAACACCGACGCACCCGGCTTTGCCCTGCCCGAACTGCACCGGCTCAGCCTGCTGATCCTGGGCCACCGCGGCAAGCTGCGCAAGCTCGAGGCCGACTTCAGCGATGCCGCCTTCGTGGCGCAGCTGCTTTGCCTGCGCCTCGCTGTGGCGCTGTGTCACGCCCGCCGCAACCCCGACCTGGCCCCGCTGGCGCTGGCCTGTGATGGCATGGCCTACACCCTGCACCTGAGCCAGGCCTGGTGCCAGCAATATCCGCAATCCGCCCACCTGCTGCGCGAGGAAGCCATCGCCTGGCAAAAGACACCCTGGTCGCTGGATCTGTTGGTGTCCTGAGCGCCCTGCCCTGCACTCCAGCCTGCCAGCCCCCGGCCCCTTGCGGCAACCGGGGGCTTTTTTCATCACAGACTTACGCCCCTGGCTGGCACGGGAGTGACCATACAAACACTGAATTAAACCGTATATACTGTTTATACCGATTAACTCAAGGAGTTTTGATGACCAGCACCACCGACAAAAAAGACACCCCGACACCCCCTGCGGCCGCCCCCGTGGCCACGACGCCAGCGCCGGCTGCCACCCCAGCCAGCGCCCCAGTGGTGAAGGCCGCCGAAAAGCCGGCCGTCAAGCCCGCTGCCAAGCCCGTGGCCGCTGCGCCCGTGAAGACAACAGCACCGGTCAAGGCGACCCCACCGGTGAAGGCTGCGGCTCCCGCCAAGGCGAAGACCGTGAAGGCCCCCGCCAAGGATGCCAAAGCCGCCAAGGCCAGCCCCGCCCCCAAGAAGGCCGTGAGCAAGCCCGCCGCCAAGCCCAAAGCCGCCCCGGTGGCGGCCACTGCGCCCGCTCCCGCCAAGCCCAAGGTCGAAGCCACCAAAAAGGTCAAGGAAAGCAAGCCCAAGAAAGCAGCCGAGCCCGAAGTGAAGGCCAAAAAAGCCAAACTGGTGCGCGACAGCTTCACCATCCCCAAGGATGAGTACGACGTGCTGGCCGAGCTCAAGCAACGTGCCCACCTGCTGGCCCACAGCCCCAAGAAGAGCGAGATTCTGCGCGCTGGGGTGCGTCTGCTGGCGGGCCTGGGTCAGGAAGCGTTTCTGAAAGCCCTGAAGGCCATCCCCTCGATCAAGACAGGCCGTCCCGCCGCCGAAAAGCCGCCGGTGACAGCCCCCAAGAAGGCCGGCAAAGCCTGATGCGAACGGCCCCCTGCCGAGCAGGAGGCCTGAAGGTCACAGCAATTCAGGAACCTGGACGGTGACCACCACGGTCTGAGATTCGCCCTGCCGTTCGCGGTGGCGCAGCCACCAGACCGCCCCCTTGCGCACAGAGCACTCCCCCTCAGGCAAGCCCAGCAGGTGGGCCACCGTCTGGCCCAGCATGGGCTGGTGGCCGATCACCAGCACAGCCCCCCGCTGACGCGGCCACTGCGCCAACTCGAGCAGATCCGACACCTGCCCCCCAGGCAGCAACTCGGCACGCAATTTGTACTTGCGGCCCAAGGCCAGGGCCGTCTGCTCAGTGCGCCGGGCTGGGCTGCACAGCACCCTCAAGCCCTCCGGCAACTGCCGATCCAGCCAGGCCGCCATGCGCATGGCCTGCTTTTCCCCCTTAGGGGTCAGGTTGCGGGCCAGGTCTTCCATGGCACCGGCATCGTCTTCAGCTTCGGCATGTCGCCACAAGATCAGGTCCATGGGGGCAAAACTCCAGGTCAGGTTTTCTTGGGTTTGGAATCGCCGCCGTAGCGGTCCATCAAGGCTTGCTGAACGCCGTGGGCCACCTCGCCCGCAGGCTCCACCCGCTGGTAGACGCCGTCGGCACCCAAGTTCCAGGCATCACGGTCGTCGCACAGGTAGCCCACCAAGCATTCATCAATGATGCGCTGGCGCAGTTCGGGGTCGTTGACGGGCCAGGACACCTCCACCCGGCGCAGCATATTGCGGTTCATCCAGTCGGCACTGGACAGGTAGAGCTGCTCTTGATCGCCCATGCGGTAATAGAAGACGCGTGAGTGCTCCAGAAAGCGCCCGATGATGGAGCGCACCCGGATGTTGTCGGTCTGCCCCGGCACCCCGGCAGGCAACATGCAGGCCCCGCGGATGATCAGGTCGATGCGGGCACCGCGCTGGCCGGCCTCGATCAGGGCACGGATCAGGGGCTCATCGGTCAGTGCATTCATCTTGGCCACGATGCGCCCGCCCTCGCCCCGCTCGGCCGCCAGGCCCACCTGGCGGATGGCCTCCAGGGTCTTGGCGTGCAGGTGGAATGGGGCCACCCACAGGTGCTTGAGACGAGGCAGCCGGTTCTGGCTGGCCAGGTGAGAGAACACCAGGTCCATTTCAGCGGTCAGATCCGGGTTGGCCGTGAGGCAGCTCAGGTCGGTGTAGAGGCGCGCGGTGCGCGGGTTGTAATTGCCGGTGGAGAGGTGCCCATAGCGGCGCAGCACACGGCCTTCGCGGCGGGTCACCAAGAGCATCTTGGCGTGGGTCTTCAGGCCGACCACGCCATACACCACCTGGGCACCGATGGACTCCAGTGCCTCGGCCCAGTTGATGTTGGCCTCTTCGTCGAAGCGGGCCTTGAGCTCGACCACGGCCGTGACTTCCTTGCCGCGGCGCACGCCTTCGCGCAACAGCTCCATCAGCTCCGAATCCGACCCGGTGCGGTAGATGGTCTGCTTGATGGCCAGCACCTGCGGGTCATTGACGGCCTCGCGCAGAAAGCCCAGCACGCCATCAAAGCTCTCAAAGGGCTGGTGGATCAGCACATCGCGCTGCGCCACCTGCTCGAAGATCGAGGTGCCTTGCTGCAACTGCCGCGGCAGTGCGGCCTTCCAGGCCGGAAAGAGCAGCGAAGGCTCGTTCATCAGATCGATCAGCTGGGTCAGGCGCACCAGATTGACCGGGCCATGCACACGGTACAGCGCGCCGACGGGCAGGCTGAACTGGGACAGCAGAAAGTCGGACAGGAACTTGGAGCAGCCCGCCGAAACCTCCAGGCGCACGGCCTGGCCGTAGTTGCGGTGCTCCAGGCCCTGGCGCAGCGCGGCACGCAGGTCGCGCACATCTTCCTCATCAAAGGCCAGATCGGAGTGGCGTGTGACCCGGAACTGCGAAAACTCGGTGACTTCGCGCCCGGCGAACAGGTCGTGCAGATGCGCCCGGATGACGCTGGACAGACTGACGAAGCTGACCCCCTTGCCCGACACCCGGGCCGGCATGCGGATGACGCGGGGCAACACCCGGGGCACCTTGACGATGGCCACCTCGTTCTCGCGACCAAAGGCATCCTGACCGCGCAGGCGCACGATGAAATTGAGCGACTTGTTGGCCACCTGGGGAAAGGGGTGGGCCGGGTCCAGCCCGACCGGCACCAGCAGGGGACGCACCTCGCGCTCGAAATAGTCGCGCACCCAGCGACGCTGCTCGGCATTGCGGTCGCCATGCGAGACGATGCGGATGCCCAGACGCGCCAGGGCGGGGATCAACTGGTCGTTGTAGAGCTTGTACTGCCGCTCGACCAGATCATGGGCGCGCACGGCCAAGGCTTCGAACGAGTTGCTGCTGTAGGTGCCACGGGGGTCACGCAATTGCAGGGCAATCAGGTGCGGGGCCACACGCACCTCGAAGAATTCGTCGAGGTTGGAGGAGACGATGCACAGAAAACGAAGCCGCTCCAGCAGCGGAACATCGCTGCGGCGGGCCCAGTCCATGACACGGTCATTGAAGGCCAGGATGCTGTGATCGCGATCCAGCAATGGGAAGGGCTGCGCCGAATCAGGCACGGCAGGTTCGGACGGGAGTGACGTAGCGGAGATGGACAAGCAAAAACCTCAGACAGGCATGCCGGCAGGCGCCGGGGGGCGGCACTCAGCCGGAAGGCAACCCGCCGACCCGGCAGGGCAGGAACAGGTCGCCAACATTATTCATACCGAAGCCAGCCTTTTGATGACAAATGCATGACAAGTCCATTTTCGACCGATGGGTTCCACTTTATCAATGGTTGATGAACTCAAGCGCTGAGCGCCTTGATCGCCGTACCGTGTGGCTGGCCCAGGCTGGGGTTCCAGTGCACCAACTCCAGTCGTCCGTCAAAGTGCTCAACCAGCGCGGTATGGCTTTCAACCCAGTCGCCATCGTTGCAATACAGCGTGCCCTGGATGGTGCGCATTTCGGCCCGATGGATATGCCCGCACACGACGCCATCCAGCCCGCGGCGGCGTGCCTCGGTGGCCACCGCCACCTCAAAGTCCATCACGTAGTTCAGCGCCTTCTTGACCTTGCCTTTGAGGTAGGCCGACAGCGACCAGTAAGGCAGGCCCAGGCGGCCCCGCAGGTTGTTGAGGTGCCGGTTCAGGCGCAGCAGCAACTCATAGAGGTTGTCGCCCAGGTAGGCGAGCCACTTGGCACACTGGATCACGCCATCGAAATGATCGCCATGGATGACCCAGAGGCGCCGCCCGTCCAGCGTGGTATGGATGGCCTGCTCAACCACCTCGATGCCACCGAAGGAATGCCCCACAAAGCCACGGGCAAACTCGTCGTGGTTGCCGGGAATGAAGATGATCTGACAGCCCTTGCGAGCGCGCCGCAGCAGTTTCTGCACCACATCATTGTGGGCCTGGGGCCAGAACCAGCGGCGCCGCAACTGCCAGCCATCGATGATGTCACCCACCAGGTACAGGGTGTCGCTCGGGTGGTGCTTGAGGAAGTCGAGCAGGGCCTCGGCCTGGCAGCCCGGGGTGCCCAGATGCAGGTCGGAGATGAACACGGCGCGCACCCGGTTGCGGCCCTCTTCCCCCCCCGGGTCGGCCTCGGCCTCCACGGGCGGGCCCTGGGTGGCCCACTGGTTCAGCGCCTCGAAGCTGGTTCTCATCAGACACCCAGGAAGTGCTTGCGGTAGCGGGAGGGCAGATCGGCGATGCGCATGAGCATGGGCAGATCGGCCGTGTTGAAGTCGGGGTCCCAGGCCGGCGCACCCAGCACCTTGGCGCCCAGGCGCAGGTAGCCCTTGATCAGCGCCGGCGGCTCGATCTGCAGGCTGTCATCGAGCTGTTCGACCGGCAGGGCCAGGCGGGGCAGCACGTGGTACTCGATGGGGGCCAGGTGCGTCTCGCGCAGCTGGCGCCAGATGCTGGCTGCCGCGTCGCCGCTGACCACGCCGTTGTGCAGCATCGGGATGCTGGCGCAGCCGATCATGGTGTCGAGTTGGTTGCGCACCATGAACTCGGCCAAGGCGCCCCACAAGGCCATGATCACCCCACCCTGGCGGTGCTCGGCGTGCACGCAGCTTCGGCCCAGCTCGACCATGCGCGAGCGCAGCATGCGCAGGCGGGTCAGGTCGAACTCCATGTCGCTGTAGGTGCTGCCGATGCGCTTGGCCTGCACCGGGGTCAGCACGCGGTAGGTGCCGATCACCTTGCCGCTGTGCTGCTCGCGCACCAGCAGGTGCTCGCAGTAGTCATCGAACAGGTCCACATCGTGCCCCGGCACCGAGGTGGCCAGGCGGGCCCCCATCTCACCGGCGAAGATATCGAACCTCAGGCGCTGGGCTTCGCGCACTTCGTCAAGGTGTCGCGCCCACGAAACCTGAATACCCCCGCGCCCAGTTGCCGCATCCGCAGCGCTGTGCGGGCGCTCAGCTGAGTGGTCGCCTCGATGAAGCGACCCCCGAGGCAAGGCAATCGGCGACAGCGGGAAGGTCGGGTTGGGCAACTCTTTCATCGTGGGCTCCTGGGCGACTGACAGGCGGGGCTGCATCTGGTCAGCCGCACGCCGAATGCTGAAAGGGGCCGCCAAGCTGGCCCGCCCCACCGCTGCAAGCTCGGCGCCGATCCGGGTCACACCAGGGATCGGGCAGCCAGCTGCTCTGTGAAGGAGTCTCTTCAGCCGGCGTGACCGGGTCATGTCATGGGGATGGCAAAACCGTGACATCCGTCTGGCGCCGTGCATCCATGCAGCCAGGGGGCACAAGGCTCAGCGGTCAGCTGCTCAGGGCGAACGGCATAATCGACCCAGATCACCGACACAACTTCACTGCCATGCCCTCCGTGAAACCCTGGACTGCAGCCCTGCTGGCCTTCCTGGTTTCCATGGCCGCCTCCCTGACCCTGGTCGAGGTCTTGCAGAGCCACCAGAGAAGCGAAGCGGTCGCACGGGTGTCCGACTTGGCCAATGACCATGCCCAGGCCTTGCAACACGCCCTGGAGCAGGCGCTGGCAGCCAACTACGCATTGGCCGCGCTGGTACAGCAAAGCCACGGCAATGTGACCCAATTCGAAGCGGCAGGGGCGATGCTGCTCCAGTTCCATCCCGGCGTCACCATGCTGGGATTGGGGCCAGGGGGACGGATCAGCCAGGTGGTCCCGGTTGCGGGCAATGAACGTGCCATTGGCTTCAACCCGCTGGAGGATCCGCTGCAACGGCCGGAAGCCCAACGAGCCAGGCAGGCCAACCAGCTCAGCATGGCCGGGCCCTTGAACCTGGTCCAGGGGGGCGTAGGTGTGGTGGGTCGCCTGCCAGTCTTCCTGCCGGATGAGCTGGGGCATGACAGCTTCTGGGGCTTCACCAATGTGACCATCCGACTCGACCCGGTGTTGAACCTGGCCCAATTGCCCCGCCTGAGTGAACGCGGCTTTGTGTACCAGCTGTGGCGAACCGTGCCAGACACCGGTGCCAGGCAGGTGATCTCAGAAGGGGGCCAGGGCTTGCTCGATCAGCCTGTCGAGCGGGTGATTACCTTGCCCAATGCGCAGTGGCATCTCAGTGTCGGCCCGTCCGAAGGCTGGACCTCGCCCCTGAATCAGCTCATCCACGGGCTGGGCGCCACCCTCGTGTCCATGCTGCTGAGCTACCTGGTGTATTTGCTGGCCCGCCAGAGGCTGCAGGAGCGCTGGCTGGAGACCCAGGTGGCCGCCCGCACGGCCGAGATCGAAGCGGCACAACAGCATCTGCAGGCCACGCTTCAGGCCGTGCCGGACCCGATGTTCGAGTTCGACCTGGAAGGCCTCTGTCTCAGTGCCCAGGTGCCTGTCCAGGGTGGCAGTATTCTTCACGCCAAACTGGTGGTGGGCCGCCATCTGCAAGAGACCTTGAATGCGGAAGCCAGCCAGGAGGTGATGCGCGCACTGGAGGAAGCCCATCGCCTGGGATGGTCGGGCGGTCATCCATTCGTGCTGTACCACGCGGACATCCCCCATGAATTCGAACTCTCCGTGGCGAGATTGTCCGTGTCGACGGGGGCCACGCCGAGGTTCGTGGCGATGGTACGTGACGTCACGCGCCGGCAGATTGACCAGGAGATGCTGCGCCTGACGGCCAAGGTGTTTGAGCTCAGCAGCGATGCCTTCGTCGTGACCGATGCGACGGAACGCATCATGATGGTCAATCAGGCCTTCTGCAGGCTGACCGGATTCGCGCGCAACGAGGTATTGGGCCGACCGGCCAAGTTGCTGGCCGCCCACCGCGAGGACGACAGCTTCGTTCACCTGGTGCGCACCGCCATTCACCAGCAAGGCCATTGGGAAGGTGAGGCCTGGAACCAGCGCAAAGACCGCAGCCGCTATCTGCAGTGGCTGTCTGTGAGCAGTCTGGTGGCACCCCAAGGGCAGACCAGCCACTATATTGCGGCCTTTCGCGACATCACTCAGCAAAAGCAGTCTGAGGAACGCATCCGAAGCCTGGCGTATTTCGATCCCCTCACCGGATTGCCAAATCGAACTCTGCTGCAGGAGCGAAGCCAGGCGGCCTTGAACACCGCCCGGCGCACCGGGCAGGGCTTTGCCGTTTTCTTCCTGGACATTGATCACTTCAAGAACGTGAACGACTCTCTGGGCCACGGTATCGGAGACCAACTGCTGCTTGAATTTGCCCACCGCCTGCGCGGCCTGATCCCTGAGCCCGATACCGTGGCCCGCCTGGGTGGCGATGAGTTCGTGCTGCTGATTGGTCAGGCCCAGGCCACCGAGGCCCAGCAACTCGCTCAGGCGGTGCTGAACCTGGCGACCGAGGCTTTCATCGCGGGGGGGCATGAGCTCAACGTGACCTTGTCGATCGGCGTGGCCCTGTTCCCTCAACATGGCACCGACTTCCAGGCCCTGCAGCAACGCGCCGATGCCGCCATGTACCGAGCCAAGCGCAGCGGGCGAAATCAATACTGCCTGTTCACCGATGCGATCCAGGCCGATGCCAATCGGGTCCTGATGCTGGAGAACGCCTTGCGCCGGGCTCAGGAGCGCGGACAGTTGAGCGTTCATTACCAAGCCCAACTCGACTTGAAGAGCGGTGCGGTGGTCGGCGTAGAGGCCTTGATGCGCTGGAATCACCCTGAACTGGGCAGCGTCTCGCCCGCCGAATTCATTCCGATAGCGGAAGACACAGGGTTGATTCTGGGCTTGGGGGAATGGGTCTTGCGCACGGCACTGGGCCAATTACGGCAATGGATGGATCAGGGCTTGCCACCCCTGACGATGGCCGTGAACGTGTCAGCGGTCCAGTTCCGCCAGGCCCAATTGCCAGATCTGGTCAGGCGGGTGGTCGAAGAGGCTGGGGTCGCCCCCCATCTGGTGGGGCTGGAGCTGACCGAGGGCGTGGCACTCGACGACCCTACGGGGGCCAGCCAGATCATGGACCGGCTGCATGCCCAAGGCATCCGGCTGCTGATCGATGACTTCGGCACAGGCTATTCATCGCTCAGCCAGCTCAGGCGCTTCCAGGTCAGCAAGCTGAAGATCGACCGATCATTCATCAACGACTTGCAGAACAACCCCGAAGACCGGGCCATCGTGCGCGCCATCATCAGCATGGCCCGGGCCCTGGACATGCTGACCCTGGCAGAAGGGGTGGAAAGCGCCTGGCAGATGGACTTTCTGCGCGAGGAAGGGTGCGAGGAAATCCAGGGCTTCTACTTCAGCCGCCCCTTGCCGGCCGACGACTTCGAAACATTTGTCAGGCGACACCACCAGACGCTGGCGGCCACCGCCGCCTGAACACAGGCCAGGATGGGGAAGAGGGGCCGGCCCCTTGACTCAGCCAGCCCGCGCCGCGTCGGCCATCTGATGGGCCAAGGAACTGGCCAGGCCGGCATCACGGGCCTCCACCATCACGCGCAACAGCGGTTCTGTGCCACTGGGGCGGATCAGCACCCGCCCTTGCCCGGCCAAGGTGGCCTCAGCCTGGGCGATGGCCTGCTTGAGCAGCTCGTTGTCCTGCCAGGTCTGATCGGGCCGCAGGCGGACGTTGACCAGGGTCTGAGGGAACAAGGTGACGGGTGCCAACCACTGCGCCAGAGTTCGGCCGCCGCGCACACAAGCCTGCAGCACCTGCAAGGCGCTGATCAGGCCATCGCCCGTGGTGTGGCGGTCCAGGGCCAGCAGGTGCCCAGAGCCTTCGCCGCCCAGCGTCCAGCCTTTTTGTTCCAGCTGTTCAAGCACATAGCGGTCGCCCACCTTGGCGCGCACAAAATCAACGCCACGCTCGCGCAGCGCCAACTCGACCGCCATGTTGGTCATCAAGGTCCCGACCACACCCGGCACCGGCAGGCCGCGTTCAAGCCGGTCCATGGCGAACAGGTACAGCAGCTCATCGCCGTTGTAGAGGCGGCCGGTCGCGTCCACCATCTGCAGGCGGTCGGCATCCCCATCCAGGGCCACGCCCAGGTCGGCCTGGTTGGCCCGAACAGATCGCACCAGGGCGTCCGGGTGGGTGGCACCCACTTCATGGTTGATGTTCAGACCATCGGGTGTGCACCCCAGCGCAATCACCTCGGCGCCCAACTCGTGGAACACCTTGGGGGCAATGTGATAGGCCGCGCCATGGGCGGCATCCACCACGATGCGCAGGCCCTTGAGCGTGAGTTCGTTGGGAAACGTGCTTTTGCAGAACTCGATGTAACGGCCGGCCGCATCCTCCAGGCGCCGGGTCTTGCCCAGCGAGGCCGAGTCCACCCAGACGGGGGCCTCTTGCAAGGCGGCTTCCACGTCCAGCTCCCAGGCATCGGGCAGCTTGGCGCCCTGGGCACTGAAGAACTTGATGCCGTTGTCCTGAAAGGGGTTGTGGCTGGCGCTGATGACCACGCCCAGGCTGGCGCGCTGGGCGCGGGTCAGGTACGCCACGCCGGGCGTGGGCAAGGGGCCCAGCAACACCACGTCGACGCCAGCCGAATTGAAGCCCGACTCGAGTGCGCTTTCAAGCATGTAGCCCGAGATGCGGGTGTCCTTGCCGATCAGCACGGTCGGGCGGCTCTCGGTCTGGCGCAACACCCGGCCCACGGCATGGGCCAGGCGCAGCACAAAATCAGGGGTGATGGGGGCCTGCCCCACCGTGCCCCGGATGCCATCGGTGCCGAAATACTGTCGTGTCATGTCAATCCCTTGTCTCGCCTGATGAATTTCAGGCCTTTTGTTGAATGCGGGGTTTTTCGGCGTCGCGCACCGCTTGCCACACCTGCAAGGCAGCCCGGGTCTCCTGCACATCGTGCACCCGCACCACCCGGGCGCCCCGGTCCACGGCCAGCACGGCCGCGGTGGTGCTGGGCACCAGGCGCTGCTCCACCGGCAATTGCGTCACAGCCCCCAGCGACGACTTGCGCGACCAGCCGGCCAGCCAGGGCAGACCCAGCAAGGCCAGCTCGCTTTGCCGCGCCAGCAAGGCAAAATTCTGCTCCACGGTCTTGCCAAAGCCGACCCCGGCATCGAGCACCACCCGTTCTGGGGCCACGCCCAGGGCGAGCAGGCGATCCAGCTCCTGCCGCAAAAAAGCGTTCACCGCGGGGATCACATCGCCTTCCAGGGGTTGCACCTGCATGGTCTGGGGGTCGCGGTGCATGTGCATCAGGCAGACGCCACAGCTGGGATGGCGGGCCACGACCTCACGCGCACCGGGCTGGCGCAAGGACCAGATGTCGTTGATGACATCGGCCCCCAGGTCCAGCACGGCCTGCATCACTTCGGGCTTGTAGGTATCCACCGAAACCGGCACCCCCAGGTGCACGGCCTCGCGCACCACCGGCAGCACACGGGCCAACTCATCCTCCAGCAACACCGCGGGGCTGCCTGGGCGCGTGGACTCGCCACCGATGTCCAACAGGTCAGCCCCTTGGGCCAGCAGTTGCTCGGCGTGGCGCAAGGCCTGAACCGCGGTGGCGTGATGCCCGCCGTCGGAGAAGGAGTCAGGGGTAACGTTGACGATGCCCATCACCTGGGGACGACTCAGGTCGATCCGAAAACGCGAAGTCTGCCAAAACATCCAGAAAAGCCGATCCGAAATAGGCAACGGGGCCGGTCAAGGCCCCGTTGGGAAGAAACGCTCAGGGCGTCAAGGAAAGTCAGCGCCCGAGATTCAGGCCGCAGTGGGGGCAGCCGGGGCCGCCTCGGTGTTCACAGCGGGGGTGCCACCGCCACCGCCGTCACCACCCGAAGGGGTGCGGGGCGTCCAGTCCTTGGGAGGACGGGGGGCCTTGCCGGCCATGATGTCATCGAGTTGCTCACCGTCGATGGTTTCCCACTCGAGCAAGGCCTTGGCCATGGCGTGCATCTTGTCGCTGTGCTCTTCGATCAGGCTGCGCGCCAGGGCGTACTGCTGGTCGATGATGCGACGCACCTCGGAGTCGACCTTCTGCATGGTCTGCTCGCTCATGTTGGTGGTCTTGGTCACCGAGCGGCCCAGGAACACTTCGCCTTCGTTCTCGGCATAGACCATGGGGCCCAGCGATTCGGTCATGCCGTAGCGCATCACCATGTCGCGGGCGATCTGCGTGGCACGCTCGAAGTCGTTCGAAGCGCCGGTGGTCATCTGGTTCATGAACACCTCTTCCGCAATGCGGCCACCGAACAGCATGCTGATCTGGTTCAGCATGTAGTCACGGTCGTAGCTGTAGCGATCTTGCGCCGGCAGGCTCATGGTCACACCGAGGGCACGGCCACGCGGGATGATGGTGACCTTGTGCACCGGATCGCACTTGGGCAGCAGCTTGCCGATCAGGGCGTGGCCCGACTCGTGGTAAGCCGTGTTGCGGCGCTCTTCCTCGGGCATGACCATGCTCTTGCGCTCGGGGCCCATGAGGATCTTGTCCTTGGCCTTTTCAAAGTCCTGCATCTCGACGGTGCGGGCATTGCGGCGGGCAGCCATCAGGGCGGCTTCGTTGCACAGGTTGGCCAGGTCGGCACCGCTCATGCCGGGGGTGCCACGGGCGATGATGCCCGGGTTCACGTCCTGGCCGATGGGCACCTTGCGCATGTGCACGTTGAGGATCTGTTCACGGCCACGGATGTCGGGCAGGGTGACGTAGACCTGACGGTCGAAACGCCCCGGGCGCAGCAAGGCGGCGTCCAGGATGTCCGGGCGGTTGGTGGCCGCGACCACGATCACGCCGAGGTTGGTCTCAAAGCCATCCATCTCGACCAGCATCTGGTTCAGGGTCTGTTCGCGCTCGTCGTTGCCACCGCCCAGGCCGGCGCCACGCTGGCGGCCGACGGCGTCGATTTCATCGATGAAGATGATGCAGGGGGCATTCTTCTTGGCGTTCTCGAACATGTCGCGCACGCGGGCCGCACCCACGCCGACGAACATTTCCACGAAGTCAGAACCCGAAATGCTGAAGAAAGGCACCTTGGCCTCGCCGGCAATCGACTTGGCCAGCAAGGTCTTGCCGGTACCCGGAGGGCCCACCAGCAGCAGACCGCGCGGGATGCGACCGCCCAGCTTCTGGAACTTCTGCGGGTCTTTCAGGAAGTCGACGACTTCCTTGACTTCTTCCTTGGCTTCGTCGCAACCAGCCACATCGGCGAAGGTGACCTGGTTGTTGTTCTCGTCGAGCATGCGCGCCTTGCTCTTGCCGAAGCTGAAAGCGCCGCCCTTGCCGCCGCCCTGCATCTGGCGCATGAAGTACACCCACACGCCGATCAGCAGCAGCATCGGGCCCCAGCTGACCAGCAAGGTCATGAGCAAGGAGCCTTCTTCGCGCGGCTTGACATCGAACTTGACGTTGTTGTTGATGAGGTCACCCACCAGCCCACGGTCGAGGTAGGTGGCGGTGGTGCGCAATTTGCGGTCATCGGTGGTGACGGCCACGATCTCGGTACCGCCCTGGCCTTCCTGGATGGTGGCGCTCTTGATGCGGTTGCCACGCACTTCTTCGAGGAAATCGGAGTACCCGACGTAGCCCGCACCCGAACCACCACGCGAGTCGAACTGCTTGAAAACAGTGAACAGCACCATGGCAATCACGAGCCAGACGGCAATTTTCGAAAACCACTGATTATTCAAGCGGGGCTCCAGAAGCGTAAGTCAACGAGGGAAACGTGGGGCCCATTTTAGGCCTTTCAAGTCCGCAGGGGATCTGATTTCTCGATTGCAGCCATAGGGCAAACAAGGGTTTTGACGCAAGAAGACCTGATTTTCTTGATCTGACTCACGCTTTGACCGGTTTCTTGAGCCCCATGCCGATCAGGAAGGTCTCGGACGATTTGTCGCGCGAGGACTTGGGTTTGAGCGGCTTGACCACCTTGAAGGTGTCCTTGAACAACTGCACCAGCTGCGTGTAGCCACTGCCGTGGAACACCTTGGTGACCAGGGCGCCTTCAGGCTTGAGGTGATTCTGCGCGAAATCAATCGCCAGCTCGACCAAGTGGGCAATGCGGGCGGCGTCGACGTTCTCGACCCCCGACAGGTTGGGCGCCATGTCGGACACCACCACATCAATGGGCCGGCCCTGCACCACAGATTCGAGCTGAGCCAGCACCTCGGCCTCGCGGAAGTCGCCCTGGATGAAGATCACCCCTTCGATCGGCTCCATGGGCAGCAGATCGAGCGCAATGATGGCGCCATTGAGCTCGCCCACCGCGGCCCCGGCCGGTGACAGCTTGCGCCGCACGTACTGGCTCCAGGCCCCCGGGGTGGAGCCGAGGTCCACCACCAGGTGTCCGGGCTTGATCAAGCCCAGTGTTTCATCGATTTCCTTGAGCTTGTAGGCCGCGCGGGCCCGGTAGCCGTCACGTGCGGCCTGCTTCACATAGGGGTCGTTGACGTGGTCGTTCAACCATGCCTTGTTGACCTTTTTGCTCTTCGTTTTGATCTTCATGTTTCCTTGCCGGCGGCATGGCCGCCAGGTCACCCTGGTTCTAGGGGCGGCCAAGCCCGATAATACGGCCATGCCCCAAATTCAACTTACACCCGCCGAGCGCCGGGAACAACGGGCCAACGCCCACCACCTCGATCCCGTCGTGCTCATCGGGAGCGATGGTCTCACCCCTGCCGTCCAAAAAGAAGTGGACGCCGCCCTGAATGCCCATGGCCTGATCAAGGTCCGGGTGTTCTCGGACGACCGAGCCAACCGCGAACAGATCTACCAGACCCTGGCCACTGACCTCGGTGCTGCACCGGTGCAACACATCGGCAAGCTGCTGGTGCTGTGGCGCCCGCAAGCCGAAAAGCAACGCCCCGAAGACGAGGACCGCATGCCCGGCCCACGCGACGTCAAGGTGCTGAAATACAGCAAGCGCGCCGGCCACAAGCCTGAGGTCAAGACGCTTCGCGTGCTCGGCAACCAGCGTCTGACAGCGGGGGGCATCGTCAAGCGCGCCAAGCCCAAGCAGACGTCGGTCAAGAAACGCCAGTCCGACTGAGCGCATGAGCCCGGTATCCGACACGGTGGTCACCCCAAAAGGTGACCGCCACGTCATCTGCATGAAATGGGGCACGAAATACGGCCCCGAATACGTCAACAGGCTTTACGCCATGGTGCGCCGCCATCTGAGCGGCCCCTTCAAATTTGTCTGCCTGACCGACAACGCGGCCGGCATTCGACCTGAGGTCCAGTGCCTGCCCATCCCTGCGCTTGACCTGCCTGCCGGCATTCCGGAGCGCGGCTGGACCAAGTTGGCCACCTTCAGCGCCGACCTGCATGGCCTGCGGGGCACCGCCCTCTTCCTCGATGTGGACGTGGTCGTCACGGGCTCGCTGGATGCGTTTTTCACCCAGCCTGGCGAGTTCCTGATCATCCACGACTACAAGCGCCCGTGGCGCATCACCGGAAACTCCTCGGTCTACCGCTTCGAGCTGGGCGCGCACCCGGACGTGTTGGCGTACTTCAGAGGCCATTTCGACCAGATCCGCCAGCAATTCCGCAACGAACAGGCCTATCTGTCCGACTTTCTGCATCGCCAGGGCAAGCTGGCCTACTGGCCGGCCGATTGGTGCCCCAGCTTCAAATACCACTGCATTCCCGCGTGGCCCAGCAATTACTGGAAGGCGCCCTTTGTTCCCCCCGGGGCACGCGTGGTGATCTTTCACGGCGAATGCAACCCGCCTGACGCCTTGGCGGGCCGGCGCAACCGACGCTTTCGCCACATCCAGCCCGCCACCTGGGTGGCCGATCACTGGCACGAGTGAACGCAGTGCGTGCTCGCGGTGCGTGCTCGGCAAACCACCCATTCAGGTGGTTTGCCCACGTGCCTCGCCCGGCCCCCCGCTGAGGCGCCAGAACAGCACCCCAACCAGCACCCACTGCAGCAGGTACAGGCCACTGCCCATTGAGTGCCACAGCTTGAGATTGTCTCGGGCCACGATGCGGGGTGCCACGCCGAACTCGGAGATCAAGGCACACAGCATGGCGGCCAACACCAGGCCCAGCAAGGCCGTCGGCCACGCCGGCGCCTCAGCGCCCCCATCATCCGACGGGCGCAACAGCATCAGCAGCAGCAGACCGCTGAGCGTTCCCACCCAGGTCTGGGCAGAGAACAGGTGCGCCGCCATGCCGCCGGCCACCGCAGGGGTGCCCAATTTTGCAAACAGCAAGGGCACGACCATGAAGCCGACCGCACTCAGGCTGCCCCACCACAGGCCCGCCACCAGAAGCGGCAGACGTGCCCGGAGTCGCTGAGGCCAGGTGCTCGTCACAGGTAGTGCACCGCCACCACTTCGTAGCGCTTGATGCCGCCTGGTGCCTGCACCTCGGCCACATCGCCCTCTTCCTTGCCGATCAGGGCGCGCGCGATCGGGCTGGAGACGTTGATCAGGCCCTGCTTGAGATCGGCCTCGTCCTCACCGACGATCTGGTACTTCACGGCGTCGCCGGTGGCCTCGTCTTCGAGCTCCACCGTGGAGCCGAACACCACACGGCCGCCGGCATCCAGGGCCGACGGATCGATGATCTGGGCAGCCGACAGCTTGCCTTCGATTTCCTGAATCCGGCCTTCGATGAAGCCCTGACGGTCTTTGGCAGCTTCGTACTCGGCGTTTTCGCTCAAGTCACCTTGGGCACGCGCCTCGGCGATGGCGTTGATGACCCAGGGACGGTCGACAGTCTTGAGGCGGTGCAGCTCTTCCTTGAGCTTTTCAGCGCCACGCTTGGTGATGGGGATGGTAGCCATAGGGTTACTCCGTCATTTTTTCTTCGAAGTCTGCCTCACTGACACGGCAGGCTGGCAGGGCACAAAAGCAAACCGCCGCACGTTGCCGCGCGGCGGTTTCATTTCAGCGGTGGATTATGCCGCGATTAAAGCCGGCGACTCAGGCCGCCGTCAATTGCGCATGCAGCTCTTGCACCGAATACACGTCCAGGTTGTCCATGTACTTCATGCCTTCGACAGCCGCCTCGGCGCCTGCGATGGTGGTGAAGGTGGTGACACGGGCCAGCAAGGAGCTGGTGCGGATCTGACGCGAATCAGCGATGGCATTGCGGCGCTCTTCCACCGTATTGATGACCAGAGCAATCTCGTTGTTCTTGATCATGTCGACGATGTGCGGACGACCTTCGGTGACCTTGTTCACGGTCACACAGGCCACGCCTGCGGCGGTGATGGCCGCTGCCGTGCCCTTGGTGGCCACCAGTTCGAAGCCTTGGGCCACCAGTTGGCGAGCCACTTCGACCGCGCGCGCCTTGTCGTTGTTCTTCACGGTCAGGAAGGCCTTGCCCGAACGCGGCAGCTTGGTGCCGGCACCCAGTTGGCTCTTGACGAAAGCCTCGCCAAAGGTCTTGCCCACGCCCATGACCTCGCCGGTGGACTTCATCTCGGGCCCGAGGATGGTGTCCACACCCGGGAACTTGACGAAGGGGAACACGGCCTCCTTGACGCTGAAGTAAGGCGGGGTCACCTCTTCGGTGATGCCTTGCGAGGCCAGGGTCTGGCCCGCCATGCAACGTGCAGCCACCTTGGCCAGCTGGATGCCGGTGGCCTTGGAGACGAAGGGCACGGTGCGCGAGGCACGCGGGTTCACTTCGAGCACGTAGATCACGTCTTGGCCGTCGATGTGCTGGATGGCGAACTGAACGTTCATCAAGCCCACCACATTCAGCGAAGCAGCCATGGCCCGGGTCTGACGCTTGATCTCGGCCACGGTCTCGGCGCTGAGGCTGTAGGGCGGCAGCGAGCAGGCGGAGTCACCGCTGTGCACGCCGGCCTGTTCGATGTGTTCCATCACGCCACCAATGAAGGTCTTGCCTTCAGGGTCGCGCAGGCAGTCGACATCGCACTCGATGGCATCGTTCAGGAAGCGGTCCAGCAGCACCGGCGAATCGTTGCTCACCTTGACGGCTTCGCGCATGTAGCGCTCCAGGTCGCGCTGCTCGTGCACGATTTCCATCGCACGGCCACCCAGCACGTAGCTGGGGCGCACCACCAGGGGGTAACCCAGGGCGGCCGCCTTCTCGAGGGCTTCGGGTTCGGTACGAGCCGTGGCGTTGGGCGGCTGACGCAGACCCAGGTCTTGCAGCAGCTTCTGGAAACGCTCGCGGTCTTCGGCGGCGTCGATCATGTCGGGGCTGGTGCCGATGATGGGCACGCCCTCGGCCTCCAGGCCCAAAGCCAGCTTCAGCGGGGTCTGGCCACCGTACTGCACGATCACACCGGCCGGCTTTTCCTTGTCGACGATCTCAAGCACGTCTTCGAGTGTCAGGGGCTCGAAGTACAGGCGATCGGAGGTGTCGTAGTCGGTCGAGACGGTTTCGGGGTTGCAGTTGACCATGATGGTTTCATAGCCGTCCTCGCGCATGGCGAGGGCCGCATGAACGCAGCAGTAGTCGAACTCGATGCCCTGGCCGATGCGGTTCGGACCACCGCCCAGCACCATGATCTTCTTCTTGTTGGTGGGCTCGGCTTCGCACTCGTCCTCATAGGAGGAATACAGGTAGGCCGTGTCGGTGGCGAACTCGGCAGCGCAGGTGTCCACGCGCTTGTAGACCGGGCGCACGTTCAGGGCCTTGCGGGTATCGCGGATGGCCTTCTCAGACACCTTGAGCAGCTTGGCCAGGCGGCGGTCCGAGAAGCCCTTTTTCTTCAGGCTGCGCAGGGTGCCGGCGTCGATCGAGGCCAGGGCGGCATCACCCTTTTCGGCGGCGAGCTTGTCCAGTTCGAGTTCGATCTTGACGATCTCTTCGATCTGCACCAGGAACCAGCGGTCAATCTTGGTGAGGTCGAACACCTCGTCCACGCTCAAACCCATGGCGAAGGCGTCGCCCACGTACCAGATGCGCTCGGGGCCGGGCTCGCCCAGCTCTTTTTCGAGCACTTCGCGGTCCTGGGTCTTTTCGTTCATGCCGTCCACGCCGACCTCGAGGCCGCGCAGGGCTTTCTGGAACGACTCCTGGAAGGTACGGCCCATGGCCATCACCTCGCCCACCGACTTCATCTGGGTGGTCAGGCGGCTGTCAGCGGTGGGGAACTTCTCGAAGGCAAAACGCGGGATCTTGGTGACCACGTAGTCGATGCTGGGCTCGAAGCTGGCCGGGGTGGCACCACCGGTGATTTCGTTGCGCAGTTCATCGAGCGTGTAGCCGACGGCCAGCTTGGCCGCCACCTTGGCGATCGGGAAGCCAGTGGCCTTGGAAGCCAGCGCCGAGGAACGAGACACCCGCGGGTTCATCTCGATCACGATCATGCGGCCATCCTTGGGGTTGACCGAGAACTGAACGTTGGAGCCGCCCGTGTCCACACCGATCTCACGCAGCACCGCCAGCGAGGCGTTGCGCATGATCTGGTATTCCTTGTCGGTCAGGGTCTGGGCCGGGGCCACGGTGATCGAGTCGCCGGTGTGCACGCCCATGGGGTCCAGGTTCTCGATCGAGCAGACGATGATGCAGTTGTCCGCCTTGTCGCGAACCACTTCCATCTCGTACTCTTTCCAGCCCAGCAGAGATTCTTCAATCAGCAGTTCATTGGTCGGAGAGGCCTCCAGACCGCGCTTGCAGATGATCTCGAATTCTTCGGCGTTGTAGGCGATGCCGCCACCGGTGCCACCCAGCGTGAAGCTGGGGCGGATCACGGTGGGAAAGCCCACGGACTTCTGCACGGCCCAGGCTTCGTCCATGCTGTGCGCAATGCCCGAACGGGCCGAACCCAGACCGATCTTGGTCATGGCGTCCTTGAACTTCAGGCGGTCTTCGGCCTTGTCGATGGCCTCGGGCGTGGCGCCGATGAGCTCCACCTTGTACTTGTCGAGCACGCCGTTGTGCCACAGGTCCAGGGCGCAGTTCAGCGCGGTCTGGCCACCCATGGTGGGCAGGATCGCGTCGGGACGCTCCTTGGCGATGATCTTCTCGACCGTCTGCCAGGTGATGGGCTCGATGTAGGTGACGTCGGCGGTGGCCGGGTCGGTCATGATCGTGGCAGGGTTGCTGTTGATCAGGATGACCTTGTAACCTTCTTCGCGCAGGGCCTTGCAGGCCTGCACGCCGGAGTAGTCGAACTCACAGGCCTGACCGATGATGATCGGGCCGGCGCCAATGATCAGGATGCTTTTGAGGTCTGAACGCTTAGGCATTTTTGTGTTGCTCCATCAGTGCCGTGAAGCGGTCAAAGAGGTACGAGATGTCGTGCGGACCGGGCGACGCTTCGGGGTGACCCTGGAAGCAGAAGGCCGGCTTGTCGGTGCGGGTCAAACCTTGCAGCGTGTTGTCGAACAGGCTGATGTGCGTAGCGCGCAGGTTGGCCGGCAATGTCTTTTCGTCGACGGCAAAACCGTGGTTCTGGCTGGTGATGCTGACGCGGCCGGTGTCCAGGTCTTTCACCGGGTGGTTGGCACCGTGGTGGCCGAACTTCATCTTGAAGGTCTTGGCACCCGAGGCCAGGGCCATGATCTGATGCCCCAGGCAGATGCCGAAGGTCGGAATACCGGTTTCGATCAACTCACGGGCTGCAGCAATCGCGTAGTCGCAAGGCTCCGGGTCGCCAGGGCCGTTGGAGAGAAAGATGCCATCAGGCTGGTGCTTGAGGACTTCGGCCGCAGGCGTCTGTGCCGGCACCACCGTGACCTTGCAGCCGCGTTCGGCCAACATGCGCAGGATGTTCTTCTTGACGCCGAAGTCATAAGCCACGACATGGAACTTCGGCTCGGCTTGCACGCCGTAGCCGCTGCCCAGCTTCCACTCGGTCTGGGTCCAGTCGTAGGCTGCCGCAACCGTGACCACCCGAGCCAGATCCAGGCCCGCCATGCTCGGCGCCCCTTGAGCCGCAGCTACCGCTTGATCGATCAGCGCCTGGGTCACTTCCTGACCGGCTGCCAGACCCACGATCGCACCATTCTGAGCCCCCTTGCTGCGCAGCAGACGCGTCAGCTTGCGGGTGTCGATGTTGGCGATTGCCACCGTGCCTTCACGCTGCAGATAGGCCGACAGCGTCATGGACATGCGGAAATTGGATGCCAGCAAAGGCAGGTCTTTGATGATCAGGCCAGCGGCGTGGACTTTCTCAGCTTCGACGTCTTCCTCATTGACGCCATAGTTGCCGATGTGCGGATACGTGAGCGTCACGATCTGCTGGCAATAGCTGGGGTCGGTGAGGATTTCCTGGTAGCCGGTGATGGCGGTGTTGAACACCACTTCGCCGACCGTGGAGCCGGGGGCTCCGATCGAGTTGCCAATAAAGACCGTGCCGTCTGCGAGCGCCAGGATGGCGGGCGGGAAGTTTCCCTGTTGAGACAAAAGCACTGGGTTCTCCGGGTTGGTTACGGGTACGCCCAAGCGGATTCCGACGAGTTGCCTCTGTGGATGTGCTTTTGGAGGGAATGGCTGGAATGCGCTAGGCGTGGGGTGTTGCGTGAAAGCCTCTCATTATAGCTGATCGGCGGCGCAACTGACGCGAAGTTGACAACCCAGGCCCTTTTTGAGGTAGGTATTTTTTCAGTACCGCATCTCAAACCAGCCGGCGAAGCTGGCCGCCGGTCAGCTTTTCACGGCCGACAAGGCGCTGGCGTGCAGGCAGATGGCTGCTGCAGCCGCCACGTTCAAGGACTCCTCGCCACCTGGCTGGCCGATGCGCACCGCCAGTTCGGCACGCGCCATCAGCGCCTCGCACACGCCCTGCCCCTCGTGCCCCATGGCCCAGGCGCATGGCCAGGGCAATGGCTGGTGCTGGATCAAGGCCCCCTGGTGAGAGCTGGTGACAATCAAGGGCACCTTGAGCTCGACCACTTGCTCGATGGACAGGCCCTCGATCAGATCCAAGGCGAAGTGCGCTCCCATGCCCGCACGCAGGACTTTGGGCGACCACAAGGCCGCCGTTCCTTTGAGGGCCAGCACCTGTTTGAAACCGAAGGCCGCCGCGCTGCGCAGGATGGAGCCGACGTTGCCAGCATCCTGCACCCGGTCCAGCACCACGGTGGACACGGTCGCATGGACGGCAGACTGCGCCGGCAACTCCATCACAAAGGCCATCGGCGCAGGAGACTCCAGGCCGCTGAGGTCTTTGAACAAGCTATCGGGCAGCACCAGATTGCGCTGGGCGTGGGCGGCCCAGGCCGCACCATCACGATCCCAGAACGATTCAGCATAAACGCCCAGCGCCGGACGCAGGCCACGCTGCAAGGCCGCACGGGCCAGGTGATCGCCCTCCAGCCAGACCCGCCCTTGCTTGCGGTAGGCGGTGCTGTCCTGGGTGAGGCGGCGCAACTCCTTGAGTTGCGGATTGTCACGTGAAGTGATGGGGGTGAAATTGGCGTTCTGAGTCACAGGCTGCATTGTCGCGCACCCGCCAGGGCCTGCGCCTCGCGCACCGGGGCGAATGAGTGCCTGTGCTGCGGGCAGGGGCCCTGCTCACGCAGCGCCGCCAGGTGCGCTGCAGTGCCATAGCCCTTGTGCGAGTCAAAGCCGTAAGCCGGAAACTGCTGGTGGTATTGCTGACACCAGCGGTCACGGTGCACCTTGGCCAGGATGGAGGCCGCCGAAATGGCTGGGATCAAGGAATCTCCCTTGACCACGGCCTCGGCCAGCACATCGAGCCGGGGCAGTTGATTGCCATCCACCATCACCTTGACCGGCTTGAGCCGCAAACCCTCCACCGCTCGGCGCATGGCCAGCAGGGTCGCCTGCAGGATGTTGAGCCGGTCGATCTCCTCCACCGAAGCCTCTGCAATCGAACAGCACAAGGCCTTGGCCCGGATCTCGTCAAACAGCTTTTCGCGCCGCGCCGCCGTGAGCTTCTTGGAATCAGCCAGGCCCTGGATGGGCCGCAATTCGTCCAGGATGACCGCCGCAGCCACCACAGGGCCCGCCAACGGGCCACGCCCCGCCTCATCGACACCCGCCTGCAAGCCGGGGGGATCCCAGAGCAGCGTGGATTGTTCAGCGTGCAAGAAGCTTCTCGATCGCATCGGTGGCCAGGCGAGCGGTGTCGCGTTGAAGGGTTTGGTGCAGTTGAAGGAAATGGGCCTGCAGATCGACGACCTTGGCCGGGTTGTCCAGCCAATCGCCCACCGCGGCCGCGAGCGCCGGAGGCGTTGCCGCCTCCTGCAGCAACTCGGGCACCACAAAGTCGCGGGCCAGGATATTGGGCAGACCCACCCAGGGCTGCAGCTTTTTGCCCTTCATGATCTGCCAACTCAACCAAGGCATGTTGTAGGCAATCACCATCGGGCGCTTGAACAAGGCGGCTTCCAGCGTCGCTGTGCCACTGGCAATCAGCGTCACATCGCAAGCTGCCAGCGCAGCGTGCGATTGCCCCTCCAGCACGGTCAGTACTCCGCCGGCCTCCGTGGTCAGACCAGCGCGACGGGCCGCCGCCTCCACCTCGGCGCGCAGCGCGGGCAAGGTGGGCAGAACAAAGTGAAGGCCTGGGTAACGCGCCCGCAACAAGCCAGCTGCAGCCATGAAGCGATCGGCGAGGTAGCGCACCTCGGAGCGCCGACTGCCCGGCAGCAAGGCCACGATGCGGCGATCCTGCGGCAGGCCCAATTGGCGCCGAGCAGCCGCACGATCAGGCTCCAGCGGAATCATGTTGGCGATCGGATGGCCGACATAGGTGGCCGCCACGCCATGCGCCGCCAGAAGTTCGGGCTCGAAAGGGAAGATGCACAGCACGTGGTCAGCCGCGCGGCGCAGCTTCTCCACCTTCTTGGCCCGCCAGGCCCAGAAAGACGGACTGACAAAATGCACCGTGGGGATCCCGGCTTCGCGCAGGCGGATTTCCAGGTCGAAATTGAAGTCAGGGGCATCCACCCCCACAAACACATCGGGCCGATCGGCCAGCAGGCGGTCACCCAAGGCCCGGCGCATGGCCAGCAGCTCACGCAGATGAGGCAGCACCTCCACATAGCCGCGAACGGCCAGACGCGCCTGCGGCCACCAAGCCTCAAAGCCTCGCTGAGCCATCGCGGGCCCACCGATGCCCTGCGCCGTCAACGCCGGCCAACGGGCCTTCAGGCCATCGAGCAGCAAGGCAGCCAACAAGTCACCGGACGCCTCGCCGGTCACCATGGCGAAACGCGGATCCATGGTCACTTCGGGGTCAGCGCACGATGCCGCGGTTGGGCGGCGTCTGCTCAAGGAATTCGAGCATCATCTGCACGTCGGCCGCCGCTTCGGGGTGGCTTTCGGTGAGGCGCGATATTTCGGTGCAGGCCACATCCAGTGCCAGATTGCTCCGGTACAGCAATTTGTGAATGGTGCGCACGGCGGCAATGCGCTCCGCCGAAAAGCCTCGTCGACGCAGGCCTTCAAAATTCATCGAACGGGCCTGGGCCGGCTGCCCCTGGGCCATGACAAACGGAGGCAGGTCGGCAAACAGCAGCGAGCACATGGCTGTCATGCAATGCGCGCCAATGCGCACAAACTGGTGGGCCACCGTGAACCCACCCAAAATGGCCCAATCGCCCACCTCGACATGCCCCGCCAGCTGCGAGTTGTTGGCAAAAATGGTGTTGTTGCCCACCAGGCAATCGTGGGCCAGGTGGACATAGGCCATGATCCAGTTGTCATTGCCCACGCGTGTCACCCCGCCCCCACCGGGCGAGCCGATGTTGAAGGTGCAGAACTCGCGAATGGTGTTGCGGTCGCCAATGAACAACTCGCAGGGCTCGTTGTCGTATTTCTTGTCCTGAGGGATCGCCCCCAGCGAGTTGAACTGGAAGATGCGGTTGTCGCAACCGATCGTGGTGTTGCCCTCGATCACGCAATGCGCACCGATCGTGGTGCCCGCACCAATGATCACGTCCGGCCCGATGATGGTGTAAGGCCCCACCGTGACCGAGCTGTCCAACTCGGCTGCGGGGTCTACGATGGCGGTGGGATGGATTTGGGCCATGGCGTGCTCCGGGGCTTGATCAGGCAATGGTGCGCATCGTGCACATGAGTTCGGCTTCGCAGGCCACTTCTTCACCCACGCGGGTGACGCCCTTGAACTTGAAGATACCGGCCTTCATGCGCTCCAGCGACACATCCATGATCAGTTGATCACCCGGCTCGACGGGGCGCTTGAAACGTGCACCATCAATGCCAGCGAAGTAGTACACCGTCTTGTCATCGGGCGTGACGCCCAGGGTGTCAAACGCCAGCAAGGCGGCGGCCTGGGCCATGGCTTCAAGCATCAGCACGCCCGGCATCACCGGACGGTGCGGGAAGTGACCCATGAAATACGGCTCGTTGATCGACACGTTCTTCAAGGCCTTGATGGTCTTGCCCTTTTCAACCGACAGCACCCGATCCACCAGCAAGATGGGGTAACGGTGGGGCAGTTGCTTGAGGATTTGATGAATGTCCAACATGGGGTACTTTACGAATTTGATTCTTGTTTTAAAGCCTCAAGCGCCTTGATGCGCTCGCGAAGGCCGTGAAGTTGCTTGAGGGTGGCCGCATTTTTCTCCCACTGGCGGTTGTCGTCCAGAGGGAACACGCCAGTGTACTGGCCCGGCTTGAGCAAGGAACGGGTCACCACCGAGGCCGCCGAAATGTGAACATGGTCTGCCAGCGTGAGGTGCCCCAGCACCACGGCACCCCCCCCCACCGTGCAATGCGCCCCGATGGTGGCACTGCCCGCCACGCCCACGCAACCCGCCAGCGCCGAATGCGCCCCGATGCGGACGTTGTGGCCGATCTGGATCAGGTTGTCCAGCTTCACGCCGTCCGCCAACACCGTGTCGTCCAGCGCGCCGCGGTCAATGCAGGTGTTGGCGCCGATCTCGACATCGTTGCCGATGCGCACCGCCCCCAGTTGCTCGATCTTTTCCCAGACCCCATCCACCGGCGCAAAGCCGAAGCCATCGGCACCGATGACCACGCCCGGGTGAAGAATGCAGCGCTCGCCGACCGAACACCCCTCTCCCACCGTGACGCGGGAGTAGAGCAAGGTGTCCGCACCGATGCGAGCCCCTCGCTCGATCACGCACAGGGCGCCAATGCGGGCGCTGGGGTGCACCTCTGCCTCGGGATCGATCACGGCACTGGGATGGACACGGGTGGTGCCTGCGGGGCGCGTGGCCTGCTTCCAGAAGCGGGTCAGCCGGGCGAAGTACAGATAGGGCTGATCGGTGACGATGCAGGCCCCCCGCTCACTGGCCGCCGCACGGAAAGCGGGCGCCACGATCACGCAGCCAGCCTTTGTCAGAGACAACTGCTGCTGGTATTTGGGATGGCTCAGAAAACTGATGGCGTCGGCCGCAGCCGACTCCAGTGGGGAGATGCGGGCCATGCCCAGCGACGGGTCTCCGATGAGTTCGCCGCCGAGTGCCTCAACAATCTGCCCCAGATGCAGGACCATGCCTGTCACCCGGCTCACTTGCCCGTGCTGCCCGAGGCTGCGCTGGCAGCATTCAAAGCCTTGATCACCTTGTCAGTGATGTCGTGCTTGGGGTTGATGTAGATGGCTTCTTGCAGGATGACGTCGTACTTTTCAGTCTCGGCAACTTGCTTGACCACCTTGTTGGCGCGATCGATGACCTGCTGCAGCTCTTCGTTCTTGCGGGTGTTCAGGTCTTCCTGGAACTCACGGCTCTTGCGTTGGAAGTCACGGTCTTGATCGACCAGTTGCTTCTGACGGGTCGTGCGCTGCGTCTCAGACAGGGTGGGCGCCTCGCGCTCGAATTTGTCGGAGGCAGTTTTCAGCGTATTGCGCTGATCGACCAATTCTTTTTCACGCTTGGCAAATTCAGCTTCGAGCTTGGCCTGCGCCGACTTGGCCATGTTTGCTTCGCGGAAGATGCGGTCGGTATTGACGAAACCGGCACGGAAGTCTTCGGCCATGACCGGAGCAGCAGCGAACGCGGAGGCACCCAGCACTGCGGCCAGGGCCCATTGACGAGAAATGGATTTCATTAGAAAGACGTTCCGATCTGGAATTGCAATCTCTGGATTCTATCGCCAGGGAACTTGCGTACCGGGTTGGCAATGGCAAAACGCAGAGGCCCCATGGGAGATACCCAGCTCAGACCCACACCCACCGAGGTGCGGAGCTGGCTGGAGGTGATCTTTTCATTTTCACCAAAAATGTTACCAACATCGGTGAAGCCAAACACTCGGAGGGTCCGGTCATTGCCGGCACCCGGGAACGGTGCGGTGATTTCTGCATTGAGAACCACCTTCTTCGCGCCACCCACGATGGCGCCTGTGACGTCGTGCGGGCCCAGGGTACCCTGGTCAAAGCCCCGGACCGAGCCCAGACCACCGCCATAGAAGTTCTTGAACACCGGGAAGGGCCGCCCGCCCAGCCCCTTGCCCAGACCGATCTCACCATTGAATGCAAAGGTGAACTTCTTGGTGATGGGCACGTACTGCTGGTATTGGTAGTTGTTGCGGGTGTATCGCGCGTCACCGATCATGCCCAGCTCGGAATTGAAGCGCTGGTAGCGACCGCTGTTGGGCGCCAGGGCGCTGTCCCGATCGTCTCGCGACCAGCCCAACGTCAGAGGTGCAGCCCAGCTGGTGTAGCCATAGGTTTCCGCGTAGGTCAGATAGGCCGCCGGAATGTTGGTACCGGCTTGAATCGTGGTCTGCTCGGCATTCATGCCGACAAACACGCGATCCGTCTCACTGAACGGGATACCGAAGCGCAAACCCGCCCCGGTGGTCAACAAGCGGTAGTTGCCGCCCTGGTCTGCATAGGGGCGCAGTGCGCGGTGGTAGAGATCGATGGTGCGAGAAATGCCATCGACCGTGAAATATGGGTCGGTCGCATTCACCGAGATGACGCGGTTGTACTTGCTGGTGTTGATCTCGAAGCCCAGGTAGTTGCCCGAGCCGAACACGTTTTCATTGCGGATGCTGAAAGACAGCGACACCCGCTCTGCGCTCGAAAAACCAGCGCCCAACTGAATGCTGCCCGCTGGCTTCTCGGTCACACTGATGACCAGATCGACCTGGTCAGGAGAGCCGGGCACCTCTTGGGTTTCGATGTTGACGTCTTTGAAGAAGCCCAGGCGGTCCACCCGGTCACGCGACAGCTTGATGCGGTCCCCGTCGTACCAGGAGGCCTCAAACTGCCGGAACTCGCGACGCACCACCTCGTCACGCGTGCGGCCATTGCCCGTCACATGGATGCGACGGACGTAAGCCCGGCGCGCGGGCTCTGCAGCCAGGACAAAGGACACACGGTTGGTGCTGCGATCGATTTCAGGCCGCACTTCAACCCGCGCGAAGGCGAAACCAAAATTACCGAAGTAATCGGAAAACGCCTTGCTGGTGTGAGCCACATCATCGGCGTTGTAGGGCTCGCCCACCTTGATCGAGACCAAGGACTTGAATTCGTCTTCCTTGCCCAGGAAATCGCCTTCCAACTTGACGCCAGACACCACAAAGCGCTCGCCCTCGGTCACATTGATGGTGATGGAGATGTCTTTCTTGTCGGGCGAAATGGCCACCTGGGTCGAGTCGATGCGGAACTCGAGATAGCCCCTGGCCAGGTAGTACGAGCGCAGGGTTTCCAGATCGGCATTGAGCTTGGCCCGGGCATAGCGATCCGACTTGGTGTACCAGCTCAGCCACCCCCCGGTGTCCAGGTCGAAGAGACCGCGCAGGGTGGATTCGCTGAAGGCCTTGTTACCCACCACCTGGATGTCCTTGATCTTGGCGGGCTCGCCTTCCACCACCGAGAAGGTCAGATTGACACGGTTGCGCTCAATCGGCGTGACGGTGGTCACCACTTCAGCACCGTACAGACTGCGGCTGATGTACTGGCGCTTGAGCTCTTGCTCGGCCCGATCGGCCAGCGCCTTGTCAAAGGGGCGCCCCTCGGCCAGACCCACATCGCGCATGGCCTTTTTCAGGGTGTCCTTGTCGAACTCCTTGGTGCCGACAAAGTCGACCTCGGCCACCGTGGGCCGCTCTTCAACGACCACGACCAGCACATCGCCATTGGCTTCGAGTCGCACGTCCTTGAAAAGGCCCAGCGCGAACAGCGCACGGATGGCTGCCGAGCCCTTGTCATCGTTGTAGGTCTCACCCACCCGGAAGGGCAGTGACGCAAAGATGGTTCCGGGCTCAACCCGCTGGAGGCCTTCGACGCGGATATCGCGCACCGTGAAGGGATCGACGGCCCAGGCGTGCGAGGCTACCAGGAGGGTCGTCACTGCAGCCACAGTGCGCAGGCAAAAACGGGAGAGATGTTTGTTCATGAATGAGCGCGTGCCGCAGCGCCAAGCGCTGCGACCACAAGGTTAACCAAAGAGCCGGGTGACGTCGTTGAAGAACGCGACGGACATCATGGCCATCAGCAGGGCGATCCCCCCCCGCTGCAGCCGCTCCATCCAGGCATCGGACACGGCCTTGCCGGTCACTGCCTCCCAAAGATAATACATCAGGTGCCCACCGTCCAAGACCGGCAGGGGAAGCAGGTTCAGCACGCCCAGGCTCACACTGATCAATGCCAAAAACACAAGGTACTGGCTCAAGCCCAGGCTGGCCGACTTGCCGGCGTAGTCTGCGATGGTGAGCGGGCCACTGATGTTGCGGATCGAGGCCTCGCCGATCACCATGCGCCCCATCATGCGCAAGGTCAGTGATGACACCTCCCAAGTCTTGACGGCACCGCGCCAAAGCCCGTCAAGCGGCCCCATGCGCACGGTCACGAATTCAGGCGGCGCACCGATCATGGCGCCCACGCGGGCCACCCGACCATCGCGACCGTCCGATTGCATCTCGGGCTTCATCTCCAGGGTGCGCATCACCCCGCCCTGCTCCACGCGCCAGGTCTGGGCCATGGGCACACCCTGCACCACAGAGGATCGGATCAATTCCCGCAACTGCTGCCCATCGACGATGGGGGTGTTGCCAATCTGGTGAACCAGATCACCCCGACGCAAACCACCCCGTTCCGCAGGGCTGCCCGGCATCACATCACCCACCTCAGGGCGGGTCCAAGGCCCCATCAGGCCGATGCGACGGAAGAGCTGGGCATCCGCCTCCTTGACCTGAACCTGAGACAGAGGCAGCAGGTAGTCACGGGTGCCGGCATGCTCGCCCAACGCCACTTCGAGCTGCACATCACGGCCATTGAGGGCCGCCTGCGTCAGCAGCCAGCGCAGGTCCTCGAAGGAGGTCACCGCTTCCAGATCCTCTCCAACCAGCGCCGCACGTCGAACGGTCTCGCCGCCTTGCAAGCCAGCCTGGGCCGCAATCGACCCATGCACAGGGCTGGCCAGGATCGCGGCAGGCTCCTCGACACCCGTCCAATTCACCACCGTGTACAAAAAGACGGCAAGCAGCAGGTTGGCCACCGGGCCCGCCGCCACCACCGCGGCACGCTTGAACAAGGGCTGGGCGTTGAATGCCAGGTGCCGCTCTGCCGCGTCCACGGGTGCCTCACGCTCGTCCAACATTCGCACATAGCCCCCCAAGGGGAAAGCGCTCAGCACAAATTCAGTCGGCGAACCCTTGGGCTGCCATCGCCAAAGGACTTTGCCAAACCCGATCGAAAAGCGGAGCACCTTGATGCCGCAGGCCACGGCGACACGGTAGTGGCCGTACTCGTGCACCGCAATCAGCACACCCAGGGCCAGAAGAAAAGCCAACACGGTCATCAACATCAGGACTCCTTGGCCTTCACGCCTGCAGGCGCTGCGCCGCCCGCTCAGCGACTTCACGCGCGCGGGCATCGAGCAACAGCAGTTCATCAAGTGTGGCCGGCTGCTGGGGCAACACGGCCGCCAGGGTTTCGAGGTTCAGGTGGTGGATCTGGTCAAACCGGATGCGCCGGTCCAGAAAAGCCTGAACCGCCACCTCGTTGGCTGCATTGAGCACAGCCGCGGTCCCAGCGGGGCCCTCCAAGGCGTCCCAGGCCAGCTGCAGGCCAGGGAAACGGGCTGGATCAGGCGGCTCGAAAGTCATGGCCGGCAGGGACGTGAAGTCGAGATGGGCGGCGCCACTGTCGATGCGCTCGGGCCAGGCCAATCCGTATGCGATCGGGGCGCGCATATCAGGCACGCCGAGCTGGGCCACCACCGAGGTATCGTGGTACTGGACCATCGAATGCACGATGCTCTGCGGATGGATCACCACTTCGATGCGGCGGGGCGCCAAACCGAACAGGTAGCGGGCCTCGATCACCTCGAGGGCCTTGTTCATCATGGTGGCGGAGTCGACCGAAATCTTGCGTCCCATCGACCAGTTGGGATGGGCGCAGGCCTGCTCGGGCGTCACCTCACGCAGGGTCTGGGGATCACGTGTCCGGAAGGGGCCGCCGGAAGCCGTCAAGATGATCTTGCGCACTCTGCGATCCCAGGTGGAGGCGTCATCCGGCAAGGATTGGAAGATGGCCGAGTGTTCGCTGTCGATCGGCAGCAGCACCGCCCCACCCTCGCGCACGGCCTGCAAAAAGACCTCGGCACCCACCACCAGGGCCTCCTTGTTGGCCAACATGAGGCGCTTGCCGGCGCGGGCAGCCGCCAGGCAGGGCGCGAGGCCTGCGGCGCCCACGATGGCGGCCATCACGGCATCCACCTCGGGATGGGCCGACACGGCCTCGATGGCCTGAGCGCCCCACAAGACCTCCACCGCCAGGCCCTCGGCCTGCACCCGCTCGGCCAACTGTCGACCATGGGCTTCGCTGGCCATCACGGCGAACCGAGGCCGGAAGCTGGCGCATTGCTTGAGCATCAGTTCGACCTGCGTCGCAGCCGTGAGGGCGAACACCTCATAGCGCTCGGGGTGGCGCGCCATCACGTCCAATGTGCTTTGACCGATCGAACCGGTCGATCCCAGAATGGTGATGCGTTGTGTCATGTCTTCAAATCAGAGTGCTCAGCATCATGGCGAGCGGCAAAGTAGGCAACAGGGCGTCGACGCGGTCAAGCACCCCGCCATGGCCTGGCAACAAACCACTGCTGTCCTTGGCGCCCACGCTGCGCTTGATGAGTGACTCCACCAGATCACCCACCACGCTCATCGCCCCCATGAACAGCACGGCCAGCATGGCAAAAGGCCAGCCCGGCCCCATCAAGCGGCTGTAAAAGCTCGGAACGGCCGCCCCCAGCGACGCATCGGCCATGGGCCAGACCCAAGCCAGGACCACGACCCCAGCCAGACCACCCCAGACGCCCTCCCAGCTTTTGCCCGGGCTGATGCTCGGAGCGAGCTTGTTGCGTGTGAAACGCAAGCCAAAAGCACGCCCGGCAAAATAGGCAAAGATGTCGGCCACCCAGACCAACACCAGGACCGAAAGCAGAAAGTTGACCCCGATGACCTTGGCCTGGGCGACCGCCAGCCAGGCTGTGACCAAGGCCAGCAGGCCAGCCAGCCATCGCAGCAGCAGGGGCACACGGGGCCACCCCGCCACGCCCCCCCGCAGCAAGGCAGCACTGCCCAGCACCCAGGCCGGACCAGCCACCACCCAAAGGCTGCGCAGCGACACCTCCAGCGCACCCGCCCACCAGGCCAGTGCGCACACCATCAAGCAAGCCCCCGCCGTGGCCCAGGAAAGGGGCTGGGACAGCCCATTCAGACGCCCCCACTCCCAACCACCCGCAGCAATGAACAACAGCATCAGCGCACAAAAAGGCTGCGGCTCCGAGTAGAACAAGGCAGGCAGCAGAACAGCCAGCAGGATCAGTGCAGTGATGACACGCTGCTTGAGCATGGGAGTAGCCTTTCTCAGACCTTGGGGGATGCAGAAGTGGCGGCCTGAGCCATCTGCTCGGACGTCTTGCCAAAGCGCCGCTCGCGGGAGGCATAAGCGGCAAATGCCTCGTCCAGGGCCGCCTCATCAAAATCAGGCCAGAGGCGATCGCTGAAGAAAAGCTCGGAGTAGGCACACTGCCACAGCAGGAAGTTGCTGATGCGTTGCTCACCCCCGGTGCGGATCATCAAATCAGGGTCTGGCACGTGCGCAAGCGCCATGGCCCGGTCCAGCGCCAGCTCGGTGATCGGCTCACCCCGGGCTGCCAAGGCCGCAGCGGCCTGCGCGATATCCCAGCGGCCACCATAGTTGAAACAGACGTTGAGGATCAGCCGCTCGTTCTGCGCCGTGGCAGCCTCGGCCTGGGCCAGCCCGGCAGCCACTTTCTCGGACAGGCCTCGACGCTCGCCGACAAAATGCAGACGCACGCCATCAGCCTTCAGTTGAGGCACTTCACGGCCCAGAGCCATCGCCAGCAGGTCCATCAAACCGGAAACCTCATCGGCAGGCCGATTCCAGTTTTCGGAAGAAAATGCAAATACCGTCAGCACCTTCACGCCGCGGGCCGCGCAAGCCTTGACGCAGCGACGCAGGGAATCCACGCCTTGCTTGTGGCCGGCCACCCGGGGAAGGAATCGGCGCGTGGCCCAACGGCCATTGCCATCCATGACGATGGCGACGTGATGAGGAACAGCCTGTTGCGCGGGAGTCTGGGTCATGGACAGCTAGGTAACTTCAAAGACAGGGCACGATACCCCAGAAAACGAATGGGGCAGCCCTGCTGGAGAGCCGCCCCTGAAATGGCCTTCAGGCCCGGATAGCACGACAACCGGCAGCCATCAAACCGCCATGATGTCCTGTTCCTTGGAAGCCACCAGCTTGTCGATCTCGGCGATGTGCTTGTCAGTCACCTTCTGGGTGTCGGCCTCGGCACGCTTTTGATCGTCTTCGGAGGCCAGCTTGTCCTTGACCAGCTTCTTCACCGATTCGTTGGCATCACGGCGCAGGTTGCGAATGGCCACCTTGGCAGCCTCGCCTTCGTTGCGAACCACCTTGGTCAGCTCCTTGCGACGCTCTTCACTCATCGGAGGCATCGGCACACGGATCAGCTCGCCCATGCTGGAAGGATTCAAGCCCAGATCGCTGTCGCGAATCGCTTTCTCGATCTTGGCGCCCATGCCCTTTTCCCAAGGCTGGACGCTGATGGTGCGCGAATCCAGCAGCGACACATTGGCCACCTGGCTGATCGGCACCGGCGATCCGTAGTAATCCACCTGCACAGCATCCAGCAAAGCCGGGTTGGCGCGACCCGTGCGGATCTTGGTCAGGTTGTTCTTGAAGGCCGCGATGGACTGGTCCATCTTGGTTTCGGTCGTCTTCTTGATGTCGGCAATGCTCATGTCAATCTCCTGGGACGAGCCCCGGCAACGGCTGCCGGAGTTCTTCGGGCTGTTGGATCAAGGCTCAGGCGTAAACCAGAGTCCCCTCGTCCTCACCCATCACGACGCGCTTGAGCGCGCCGGGCTTGAAGATGGAAAACACCTTCACAGGCAACTTCTGGTCGCGGCACAGGGCAAACGCCGTGGCATCCATGATGCCCAGGTTCTGCGCCATCGCATCATCGAACGAAATTTTCGAGTAACGGGTTGCATTGGGATCCTTCTTGGGATCAGCCGAATACACACCATCCACCTTAGTGGCCTTGAGCACCAGCTCGGCGCCGATCTCGGCACCCCGCAAGGCTGCAGCAGTGTCCGTGGTGAAGAAAGGGTTGCCCGTGCCAGCGGCAAAGATCACCACCTTGCCTTCTTCCAGATACTGCAAGGCCTTGGGACGCACATAGGGCTCCACCACCTGCTCGATGGCAATTGCCGACATGACACGGGCCGTCAGGCCCGCTTTTTCCATGGTGTCCGCCAAGGCCAGTGCATTCATCACCGTGGCCAGCATGCCCATGTAGTCGGCCGTGGCGCGATCCATGCCCACCGAACCCCCAGCAACACCCCGGAAGATGTTGCCGCCCCCGATCACCACCGCCACCTCGACACCCAGGCGGGTGACCTCGGCCACCTCTTCCACCATCCGGACGATGGTGGCGCGGTTGATACCGAAGGCATCGTCCCCCATCAGGGCCTCGCCTGACAGCTTCAGCAGGATCCGCTTGTTGGCTGGTTTGGCGTTGGTCATGAAAGGGTTCTCCTAAGGGCGATGGGGTGACGTTGGGGGTTGTTGCAAGTTGACGGAATCAGGCTGCAGCCTTGGCAGCAGCGACTTGAGCAGCCACTTCGGCTGCGAAGTCGTCAACCTTCTTCTCGATGCCTTCGCCGACGATGAACAGCGTGAAGCCCTTCACCTCGGTGCTGGCAGCCTTGAGCATCTGCTCGACGGTCTGCTTGTCGTTCTTCACGAAGGCCTGGTTGAACAGGGACACTTCCTTCAGGAACTTCTGCACGCCGCCTTCAATGCGCTTGGCCACGATTTCCGGCGATTGCACCGGCTTGCCTTCGGCCTGAGCCTTGGCGGCATCTTCAGCAGCCTTGCCAGCGGCCACAGCGCGCTCTTTTTCGATCAGATCGCTCGGCACGTCGGCGCTGGTCAGGGCCACGGGCTTCATGGCGGCCACGTGCATGGCGACGTCCTTGGCGGCAGCTTCGTCGCCATTGAACTCGACCACCACACCGATGCGGGTGCCGTGCAGGTAAGCAGCCAGCTTGGCGCCGTTGTCAAAACGCTTGAAACGACGGAAAGACATGTTTTCGCCGATCTTGCCGATCAGGCCCTTGCGCACGTCTTCCAGGGTCGGGCCAAAGGTGTCTTGCTCGTAGGCCAGGGCACCCAGGGCTTCGATGTCAGCGGGGTTGTGCTTGGCAACCAGCTCAGCGGCAGCCTTGGCCAGGGCCAGGAAGCTGTCGTTCTTGGTCACGAAGTCGGTTTCGCAGTTCACTTCGATCAAGGCACCGGTGTTGCCTTCGATGAAGCTGGCAACCACGCCTTCGGCGGTCACGCGCGAGGCAGCCTTGCCGGCCTTGGTGCCCAGCTTCACACGCAGCAGCTCTTCTGCCTTGACCAGGTCACCACCGGCTTCGGTCAGTGCCTTCTTGCACTCCATCATGGGGGCGTCGGTCTTGCCACGCAGTTCAGCGACCATGCTTGCGGTAATTGCAGCCATTTTTGTTACTCCGTATTCAGTTCAAGTCAAAACGTTGTTGATGGGCTAAAAAAAAGGGGGCAACTAAGCCCCACTTTTCTCGCGATCCTTCGGAATTCGCGCGGGGCAAACTCAGGCAGCCGATTCTTCGACTTCCACGAATTCGTCGCCGCCTTCAGCAGCCACAGCCTTGACCACTTCGTTGCCGGCTTCAGCGCGGCCAGCGATGATGGCGTCAGCGATGCCACGGGCATACAGCGCCACAGCCTTGGCCGAGTCGTCGTTGCCGGGGATCACGTAGTCGATGCCTTCGGGCGAGTGGTTAGAGTCCACCACGCCGATCAGGGGAATGCCCAGCTTCTTGGCTTCAGCGATGGCAATCTTGTGGAAGCCGACGTCGATCACAAAGATGGCGTCCGGCAGAGCCGTCACGTCCTGGATACCGCCGATGTCTTTTTCGAGCTTGTCGATTTCACGGCTGAAGGTCAGCTGTTCCTTCTTGGACAGGCTGCCCAGGCCAGCTTCTTGCTGGGCCTTCAGGTCCTTCAGACGCTTGATCGAGGTCTTCACGGTCTTGAAGTTGGTCAGCGTGCCGCCCAGCCAACGCTGGTTCACGAAAGGCACGCCAGCGCGCTCGGCTTCAGCAGCCACGATGTCGCGCGCTTGACGCTTGGTGCCCACAAACAGGATGGTGCCGCGATTAGCAGCCAGTTGCTTCACGAACTTGGAAGCTTCCTGGAACATCGGCAGCGACTTTTCCAGGTTGATGATGTGGATCTTGTTGCGATGGCCGAAGATGAAGGGGGCCATCTTGGGGTTCCAGAAGCGGGTTTGGTGACCGAAGTGGACACCGGCTTCCAGCATTTCGCGCATGGTAACGGACATGAAAATTCTCCGAAGGTTGGGTCTAAAATCCAGCCCGACTTTGGCTTTTTCTACAGGAAAAACCCTTGAAAAAACCAACACCTTGATGGGTCTGGTTTGCGATTTGTCTTGCCGTGACACCAGCAAAAACCCCAAAATTATAGCATGGCCAACCGCCTGTCCCGACCGATGGCCTACGCACCGACTGCCAGGCTCGCATCGCGACAGCACCCAGCCCCTACGAAAGACTGGCACCCCAGGTCGACACAGAATTCGCCGGGTGCCCCAAACACAGCGCATGAACATTGCCATCATTGGCGCCGGCATCGTCGGCGTCACGACTGCCTACGAACTGGCCACCGACCGCCACCAGGTCACCGTTTTCGAGCGCCACGGCGCAGTTGCCGAGGAATGCAGCTTCGCGAGTGCTGGACTCATTTCGCCCGCCCAATTGCTGCTTTGGGCCGCCCCCGGCATGCCGCGCAAGTGGCTGCGCCAGTGGGGCGACGCCCACGCTGCCATGCGCCTGGGACCCCGACTGGGCTGGCACGAACTGAGCTGGATCGGACAATGGATGCGTTCCAGCCGAGGCAGCCGCTGCACGGAGAGCCGCCTGCACCTGCAACAACTGATCACTTACAGCACGAGCCGCCTCCATCAACTGCGCCAGCGGCATGCGCTTGAGTTCGACGCCAGCACCGGGCACCTGCTGCTGCTGCGCAACGCCCAGGAACACAAAGGTCTGCAAGCCCGATTGAACAACTTGCGCGAGGCAGGTCTGGCCTTTCGTGAACTCAACGCTGACGAAGCCCGCAAGCTGGAGCCCGCACTCAACCCCGACAGCGCCATCGAAGCCGCAATCCACCTGCCCCAGGATGAAGTGGGCAACGCTCGTCAGTTTGCACTGATGATCAAGAGCGAGGCCATGCGACTGGGGGTGAAGTTTGAATTCAACAGCCCCGTCAGCCACCTCAGCCTGGGGTCCCGCCCTGCGCTGAGCACCCGCAATGAGTCCACGCCACGCACTTTCGATGCCATCGTGCTGTGCACCGGAGCCGATGCCTCCACCCTGATCAAGCCGCTGGGCCTGAAGATTCCGCTGGTGGGCATTCACGGCTACTCAGTCAGTGCCAACGTGCGCGAGCCGCTGAATGCCCCCCGCAGCGTCGTCAGCGACGAGCGCCATCGGGTCAGCATCGCCCGACTGGGTCAGCGCGTGAGGGTGGCCGGCGGGGCCGAACTGGGCCACCGCCAGGATGACAAGCGAGTCTCCGGGCTGCGCACTCTCTATAAAGTGTTGCAGGACTGGTTCCCTGGCGCCGCCTCGATGACCGCAGGCGTGCAGGAGTGGAAAGGCAGCCGGCCCATGATGCCCGACTGCCTTCCAGTGCTGGGCGCCAGCGGCATCCCCGGCATCTGGCTGAACCTTGGGCACGGCGACAATGGTTGGGCCCTGAGCTGCGGCAGCGCCAGGCTCCTGGCCGACGCGGTGGCCGGCCATGCCCCCGAGCTGGATCTGACCGCCTGCTCTATCGCGCGCCTTCACCGCTGATGGGATTGATGGCGCACTATCGGTGACTTACGTAACACGGGCAAACGCCTCATGGACCGCATCCACCCCGACCGAGCCCACCCTCTGCACATGCTGACCAGCACGCGCGCGCTGGAAGCCGCATGGTTGCAGCAACTTCCCGCACACACCCTGATGCAGCGCGCTGGCCAAGCACTGGCCCGATTGGCCCAGGCATTGGCCCCTCATGCCCAAACCATCTGGGTGGCCTGCGGCAGCGGCAACAACGGCGGCGATGGCTGGGAGGCCGCATATCACCTCCAATTGCAGGGATTCAAGCCCGTGGTGACCTGGCTGGGCCAGCCCGGTCGCTGCAGCGCCGACACCCTGACCAGCCGCCAGGCCGCCCTTCGGGCTGGCGTGATCTGCCAGGATCAGCCACCAGAACTGGGGCAGGACGACCTGTGCATCGACGCCCTGCTCGGCATTGGACTGACGCAGCAGGCAGAGCGCCCTGCCCCCCCATTGGCCGACACCCGACTGACCGATTGGATTGAGCGCATCAACTGCAGCAGGGCCCAGGTGCTTGCTGCCGACATCCCTTCGGGCCTGAGCGCCGACCAAGGCACGCCCGCACTGACCGCTGGCGCAGTCCGCGCTGATCACACCCTGAGCCTGCTGACACTGAAACCAGGGCTCTTCACAGCCCAGGGTCGCGACCATGCCGGCACGGTTTGGCTGGATACATTGGGTGTGCCGCTGCAAGCGACACCAGCCGATGCCTGGCTCAGCCCGCCCCCGACACCTCGCATCCAGGCATTTGGCAGTCATAAAGGCAGCTACGGCGATGTGCAGGTGCTGGGCGGAGAAGGTCTGAACCAGCGCGGACTGGGCATGACCGGCGCCGCCCTGCTGGCGGGCCGGGCCGCTCTGCACGCCGGAGCAGGGCGCGTTCTGGTCGGCCTGCTGGACACGGACGAAGCACGCCTGTCCGTCGACATGGCTCAGCCCGAATTGATGCTGCGCACCCCGGAAGCCTTGAGCCTGAAGAACGGTGTTCTGGTCTGTGGCTGCGGCGGTGGCGACGCGATTGAGCGCTGGGTTCCCAAAGCCCTGGCAGAGGCACCTTGCCTGCTGCTGGATGCCGATGCCTTGAACGCCCTGGCGCGACATCCGGACTGGATGTCGCAGCTGGCAACGCGTCGGCAACGCGGTTGGGACACCGTACTGACACCCCACCCCCTTGAGGCAGCACGGCTTCTGGACACCACGGCAGCCGCCGTCCAGAGCGACCGCCTGGCCGCCGCTCAGGCCCTGGCCGCCCGAACCGACGCCGTCGTGGTACTAAAGGGGTCGGGCACCGTGATCTCCCAGACCGATCAGACACCCCACATCAACCCCACTGGCAACGCCCACCTGGCCACAGCAGGCACTGGCGACGTGCTGGCCGGCCTGATCGGAGCCCTCTGGGCACGGCCCGGGATGCAGGCCTTCGACGCCGCCCGCGAGGGCGTCTTCGTGCACGGCTCGGTGGCAGACCAATGGCCTGCCCATCAGGCCTTCACCGCCGGCACGCTGGCCAGCGCCTTGCGCCGGCAGTGACTCGACAAGTCGGGCCTCAGCCCCGTCCCGCGAAAGGCATCTTGGTCGCCATCACGGTGTGGAACATGACATTGGCCTCCAGCGGCAAGCTGGCCATGTAAAGCACCGACTGGGCCACGATGTTCACATCCATCAAGGGCTCAATCGCCAGCTCGCCATTGGCCTGCGGCACACCCTTGGCCATGCGCGCAGCCAAATCGGTGGCGGCATTGCCCACATCGATCTGACCGACGGCGATGTCGTACTTGCGGCCATCGAGGGAGGCCGTCTTGGTCAACCCCATCACCGCATGTTTGGTGCTGGTGTAGGCCACCGAATTGGGGCGCGGCGTGTGCGCCGAGATCGAGCCATTGTTGATGATGCGCCCACCCTGGGGCTGCTGCGCCTTCATGACGCGGAACGCTTCGCGCACGCACAGGAACATGCCCGTCAGATTGGTGTCCACCACGCGACGCCAATCTGCCAAGGTCAAGTCCTCCAAGAGCACGCCCGGGGCATTGATGCCGGCATTGTTGAACAGCAGGTCAACCCGACCCCAGGCTTTCACCGTGGCCGAAAAAAGCGCGGCCACTGCCTGCTCGTCGCCCACATCGCAAGGCACCACCAGGGCCCGCTCGGCAGCCCCCGAACCGTCTGCCACCTGCTGCAACAGTTCAACACGCCGCCCCGCCAGGGCAACGGCGTAGCCGGCACCCAGCAAGGACAGCGCCACGGCGCGCCCGATGCCCGAGCCCGCCCCAGTGACGATCGCGACACGAAGCGCCGAAGCGCCCGATGTTGTGGATGAAGTCAAAAAAAGCTCCTGTATAGGCCGTGGCCCGGGGCCACGGCAGGGTCGGCAACGAGGTCAACGGTGGGATTTGCCACGGCCGCCCTTTGCACTCTTCTTCTTGGCCGCTGCGGCCGCCTTCTTCACCGAGGCCTTCAAGGCCTGGATGGGCGAGCGGGGAATCAGATCAGCGCTCGAACCGGACCGGGACGACGTGCGTGCCGGGGCTTCCAGCTTCTCGTCCTGCCTGGAAGCGCTGCGGGCCTTTTTGCTCGCACTGCGCGAACTTCCTGACGTAGACGCCACACCGGCCTTGTCTCGTTGCGGCCTGCCCGTCAGAGCCTCCCCCTCATGAACCAGGCGGAAGTCGATCTTGCGGCCATCCAGGTCCACGCGGCTGACCTGCACCCGCACACGACTGCCGATGGCGTAGCGGATGCCCGTGCGCTCGCCACGCAACTCCTGGCGCGCCTCGTCGAACTTGAAGTACTCGCCCCCCAGTTCGGTGATGTGCACCAGGCCCTCGACATACATGGCGTCCAAGGTCACGAAGATGCCAAAGCTGGTGGCAGCCGAGACCACGCCACCAAACTCCTCACCCAGGTGCTCGCGCATGTATTTGCACTTGAGCCAGGCTTCCACATCACGGCTGGCCTCATCCGCACGGCGTTCATTGGCGCTGCAATGCAGGCCGGCCGCTTCCCAGGCCTGGGTCTCGGCCGTGGCCTTGCGCGGCTTGACAGAAGGCTCTTTCACCCGCGACGCGAGGCGGCGCGCCAGCTTGGTGTGGGCTTCGCCAGGCGTGGGCAAGGCTGGCAACTGGTAGCGCGACTTGCCCAGGATGGCCTTGATCACGCGATGCACCAGCAGATCCGGATAACGACGGATCGGGCTGGTGAAATGGGTGTACGCCTCAAAGGCCAAACCGAAGTGGCCGCTGTTGATCGGCGTGTAGATGGCCTGCTGCATGGAGCGCAGCAGCATGGTGTGGATCTGCTGGGAATCAGGTCGGTCCTTGGTGGCTTCTGCAATCGCCTGGAACTCGCCCGGCAGGGGCTCATCACTGACCGACAAGCCGACGCCCATGGCCTTGAGGTAATTGGCCAGCAGTTCACGCTTCTCGGGCGTGGGGCCCTCGTGGACACGGAACAGCCCGGGGTGCTTGCCCTGGCCGATGAAGTCAGCACTGCAGACATTGGCCGCCAGCATCGCTTCCTCGATCAGCCGATGCGCATCGTTGCGGGTGCGCGGCACGATCTTCTCGATGCGACCACTGTCATCGCACACGATCTGGGTTTCGGTGGTGTCGAAATCCACCGCGCCGCGGGTACGGCGAGCGCCCAACAGGGCCCGGTAGACATCGTGCAGGTCCAGCAGGTGGGGCACAAGTGCCTTGCGGCGCGCAGCCTCAGGGCCTTTGGTATTGGCCAGAATGGCTGCCACCTCGGTGTACGTGAAACGCGCATGGCTCCACATCACTGCCGGGTAGAACTGGTAGGCATGGATCTCGCCCTTGGCGTTGATCAACATGTCGCACACCATGCAAAGCCGATCCACCTCGGGGTTGAGCGAACACAGGCCGTTGGAGAGCTTCTCGGGCAGCATCGGGATCACCCGGCGCGGGAAATACACGCTGGTGGCACGTTCGTAAGCGTCAATGTCGATGCCCGAACCCGTGTGAACATACTGACTCACGTCGGCGATCGCCACCAACAGACGCCAACCCTTGCCACGCCCGACGCGGGCCGGTTCGCAATAGACGGCATCGTCAAAGTCACGCGCATCTTCACCATCAATGGTCACCAGTGGAACGTCCGTCAGGTCGATGCGATCACGCTTGTCAGAGGGCCGCACCTTGTCCGGCAGGGCTTTAGCCTCGTCAAGACAGGCTTGCGAAAACTCGTGCGGCACACCGTACTTGCGCACCGCAATCTCGATTTCCATGCCTGGGTCATCCACCTCACCCAGCACCTCGGTGATGCGACCCACCGGCTGACCAAACAAGGCCGGGGGCTCGGTGAGGTCAACCACCACCACCTGACCGGGCTTGGCGGTCCCCGTAGCCCCTTTGGGAATCAACACATCCTGACCATAGCGCTTGTCTTCAGGCGCCACGAGCCAGACACCGCTCTCTTGAAGCAAACGGCCAATGATGGGTTGCGCGGGTCGCTCGATGATTTCCACCACACGCCCCTCAGGACGACCGCGGCGATCGGAGCGCACGATGCGGGCCTTGACCCGATCCTTGTGCAACACCGCCCTCATTTCATTGGGTGGCAAGTAGACGTCCGGCTCGCCGTTGTCACGGACCACGAACCCGTGTCCATCACGGTGTCCTTGGACGACACCTTCAAATTCATCTGGAAAATTGTTCACTGACTTGCTTTGGCCTAAATTTTTGATATACAATCGAATTCTTCCTGAGATGCCCAGGTGGCGGAATTGGTAGACGCACTAGTTTCAGGTACTAGCGAGTAACATCGTGGAGGTTCGAGTCCTCTCCTGGGCACCAAGTTTAATGAAAACGAACTCAATATTCGGTTTCAAATGCACTAAAATCAGGAAATATTATTTGTCGAATGACTGCCCAGGTGGCGGAATTGGTAGACGCACTAGTTTCAGGTACTAGCGAGTAACATCGTGGAGGTTCGAGTCCTCTCCTGGGCACCAGTCTTCGATAAACATATGCAAAAAGCCGCTGTTTCAGCGGCTTTTTTGTTTTTCACTTCAATCCCCGAAAATCACCGCCCCACAAAAAAGCCCCGAACACCTCACGGCGCCGGGGCTTTTGAAGCAAACAGAAAAAAGCCAGGGGCTTCAGATGGGCAAAGCCACCAGGTCATGCCCCTCTGCGGCCACGATGCGGGCGCGGGTGAACTCACCCACCTTCAGGGTCTTGCTGATCTTTTCGGGCGGCAACAAACGCACCACACCGTCAATCTCAGGGGCATCAGCGTAACTGCGCCCCACCCCGCCACGGCGACCCATGGCCGGAGCCGAGTCCACCAGCACCTGCATGGTGGCCCCTACGCGGCGTTGCAGACGCTCGATGGACACCTCTTCAGCCACTGCCATGAACCGAGCGCGACGCTCCTCCCGAACCTCGGGCGGCAACATGCCCGGAATCTCATTGGCAGCTGCGCCCTCCACCGGACTGTAGGCAAAGCATCCCGCGCGATCGATCTGCGCCTCGCGAACAAAGTCAAGCAGATGCTGAAACTCTTCCTCCGTCTCACCCGGAAAGCCCGCAATGAAGGTGCTGCGGATCACCAACTCCGGACAGATCTCGCGCCAACGCTGGATGCGCTCCAGGTTCTTTTCACCACTGGCCGGGCGCTTCATGCGCCGCAACACCTCAGGATGGCTGTGCTGGAACGGCACATCCAAGTAGGGCAAGACCCGACCGGAGGCCATCAGAGGCAGGATCTCATCCACGCTGGGGTAGGGGTACACATAGTGCAGGCGCACCCAGGCACCATGCGGCTCAGCCAACTCACTCAGGGCCTGCACCAACTCGAGCATGCGGGTCTTGACCGGCTTGCCATCCCAGAAACCCGTGCGATATTTGACATCCACACCGTAGGCCGAGGTGTCCTGACTGATCACCAGCAATTCCTTGACCCCGCCTTCGAACAAGGCGCGCGCCTCCTTCAGCACATCACCAACCGGGCGTGACACCAGATCACCGCGCATGGAAGGGATGATGCAGAAGGTGCAACGGTGATTACAGCCCTCGCTGATCTTCAGGTAGGCGTAGTGCCGTGGCGTCAGCTTGATGCCCGCATCCCCGAATGCATTGGGAACGAGATCGATGAAGGGATCATGCGGCTTGGGCAGATGCTGGTGCACCGCATCCATCACCTCCTGGGTGGCGTGAGGCCCCGTCACTGCGAGCACGCTGGGGTGCATCTGACGCACCAGGTTCTCACCGCCTTGCGCCTGCTTGGCCCCCAGGCAACCCGTGACAATCACCTTGCCGTTTTCAGCCAAGGCCTCGCCAATCGTGTCGAGGCTCTCCTTGACCGCATCATCAATGAAGCCACAGGTGTTGACTATGACGAGATCGGCACCCTCGAAAGTTTTGGAGGTCTGATAGCCCTCAGCACTGAGCTGGGTCAGGATCAATTCGGAGTCGGTAAGCGCCTTGGGACACCCAAGGCTCACAAATCCAACACGGGGAACCGGCTGGCCAGCGGCCACGGAAGAAGGGGGAACAAGAACTTCACTCATCGGCGTATTGTCCCAGTTCTGACCGACAACGGGCCAGGGCGGGCGCAATACCCGCCGCCTGACCGCCGAAAAAGCTCAGCGCTTCAGGCCAAAAGCACCCAGCATCTGCTCGGTCTGCTTCTGCATTTGCTCCTGCATCTGGCTCAGCAGCGATTTGGACTGCTCGGTGTACCCACCCATCATGCTTTGTAGAACCGGTGACTGCATGCTCATGAATTGAGCCCACATCTCTGGCGAAACACTCTTGGATTGCGCCTGCAACTGAGTCTGCATCTCGGAAAAGGCCTGGATGTTCTTTTCGATGTACGAACCCATGAAGCCCTGCATGGCATGCCCATAGAAACGGATGATGCTGGACAACACCGCCTCCGTGAACATGGGCGCCCCGCCCGCCTCTTCTTCGAGAATGATCTGCAACAGAATGCTGCGGGTCAGATCGTCATTGGTCTTGGCATCGCGAACCACAAAGGATTCGCTGTCCATCACCAGTTGACGCACCTCAGCCAGGGTGATGTAGGTGGAGGTGTCGGTATCGTACAGGCGCCGATTCGGGTACTTCTTGATGATCCGCTGAGACGGTTTGGCGGCTGCTTTCTTGCTTTGCACGTATGAGGCTCCTCGATCCTGGACAGACCGAAATATCGATGGGATCGTCACATTCTAGGGAGCACACCCGAGCCAACAGCCAAGGTTTACCCTGACCGGCTATTGTCAACCCGAACGCGACGGACGAAGACAATCTTTCCGGATCCCCGTCACGACATCGCAGCATCTCAAATGAGAGAGGGAGCAGATGAAATCGGACGCGGAAAAAGAAAAAGCCACCCATGGGGTGGCTTTTCAAGTTTGGAAGCTCTTGGGCTTCCGGGTCAGTTTACCGATGTTGCGAAGTCTGGTTATCTTCGCTCGGATAAACTGGTAGGCGCGATTGGACTCGAACCAACGACCCCCACCATGTCAAGGTGGTGCTCTAACCAGCTGAGCTACGCGCCTGTCTGTATTCGAGAATGTAGAGTATACAGCGGAATTTTTGTGTTTTTGGAAAAATCACAAAAAAGTTGAAATTTCCACTTCAACTCAGCGGCGCTTGGCCCACCTCACTCCCGACACCGAGGCCACCAACGACAGCACCTTGCTCAGTCGCGCTGAGTCTGAAACCTCCACGGTGAACGTCATCCAGGCCGTGCCCTTGACGGACTGGGTCTGCACACCGATCACATTGGTCTTCTCGCGGGCAAACACCTCCGAGATGTCGCGCAACAAACCTTGCCGGTCGGCGGCTTCGATCGCCACATCCACCGGGTACCGGGCCAGGTCTTCACCTTTGGCCCGCCCCCATTCCACCTCGATGACGCGCTCGGCACTGCGGGCGGCCATCTCGCGGAAGTTGCTGCAATCGAGCCTGTGCACGCTGACGCCCTTGCCCCGGGTCACAAAGCCCCCGATGGCATCCGGCGGCGCGGGCTTGCAGCATTTCGCCAGTTGGGTCATCAACGAATCGATGCCCACCACCAGCACCCCACCCTTGGGGGCCTTTTCAACGTTGCGCGACTTCTTCAGCAGCAGGTAGTCATCGGGCTCCAGCACCGGCTCCGGCGGGCGCAGCAGGTTCTCGATGTTGCGCAGCGAGAACTCATCCTTGCCCACCACCTCGAACAGGGCATCGGCCGACTTGAAGCCCAGCTGCGACGCCAGGTCGACCAGCTTGACCGCCGTCTTGCCTTCGCGCTGAAGCAACTTCTCGACCGCTTCACGCCCACGGGCGATGGTTTCGTGCGTGATCTGGGCATTGAACCAGGCCCGCACCTTGGCGCGAGCTCGGTTGCTGTTCAAGAACCCCAGCTCGGCATTCAGCCAATCCCGCGAAGGCCCGCCCTCTTTGGCCGCCACGATCTCCACCGTCTGGCCGTTTTGCAGCGGCGTGTTCAAAGGCACCATGGCGCCATCGATGCGGGCGCCCCGGCAGCGGTGCCCCACGTCGGTGTGCACCGCATAGGCGAAATCGACCGGCGTGCCGCCCTGGGGCAACTCCACAATCGCAGCGTTCGGCGTCAGCACATAGATGCGATCTTCAAACAACCCACCGCTGGGCTGGGTGCCCGACAGGTCACGCTCCCAGGCCAGCAACTGGCGCAGCACCGCAATCTTGGCGTCGTAATCACTGCTGGCCGACACCCCGGCATACCCTTTGGTGCCAGCCTCCTTGTAGGCCCAGTGCGCGGCCACGCCATGCTCGGCGTGGTCGTGCATGGCCTGGGTGCGGATCTGGATCTCGATCGCCTTGCCCGCCTCGTCGCGCACCACCGTGTGCAAAGACTGGTACCCATTGGGCTTGGGCTTGGCGATGTAGTCATCAAACTCGGCATCGATGGGCGTGAAGCGGTCATGCACCCAGCCCAGCACGGTGTAGCAATCCTTGATCGAGGACACGATCACCCGCAGCGCGCGCAGATCGAACACCTGCTCGAACCCCAAACCCTTGCCGCGCATCTTCTTGACGATGCTGTAAATGTGCTTGGGACGCCCCTGCACGCTGGCACGGATGCCCTGGGTCTGCAGTTCCGACTCCAGGCGCAGGCGCAAAGCGGCCATCGAGGCCTCGCGCTCGGCGCGCTTTTCATCGAGCAGACGAGCCACCTCCCGGTAGGTATCAGGCTCGATGAACCGAAAGGCCAGGTCTTCCAGTTCCCACTTGATCTGCCAGATGCCAAGTCGGTTGGCCAGCGGCGCAAACACGTGCAGTGACTCGCGGGCCAGGCTGGGCGGAATCGGCTGCTTCGAGGCCGCGTAATAACGCAAGGTCTGCAGCCGCGAGGCCAAACGCAGCAACACCACGCGAAGATCGCGCGAGAAGGCGAGCAGCATCTTGCGCACGTTCTCATGCTGCACCGCCGGGTCGTCCAGCAGTTGCTGTGCTGTACGGGCCTGCTGCTGGATGCGGATCAGTTGGGTGGTCTCGACCGCCAGCGTGGCGAACTGGTCACCAAACACCTTGCTCAGCACCTCCTGGGGCTTGTTCAGGTGCTCGCAGGCGTAGACGAGGTAGGTGGCGGCCTGCATCGCCTCCGAGCCGCCGATCATGCGCAGGATGGCGGCCTCGGCGTCGGCATGGGCCAGCGTGCTCTCGCCGGAGACCAGCAACTGATCCACCAGGAAGGGCTCGGCAAAGGCGCGAGCCCGGGCCAGGATGTCGGCCTGCCCCTGCAACTCTCTGGCGGTCGCTGCGATCAGCGGCGCCACCGGCTCGGAACGGAAAGGCGAGCCCTCAGGCTCCACCAGAGGAGGGGTCATCAGAATCAGGAAAGCGGTGCTTCAGCAGCAAAAATGAAGTTGACGAGGGTATCACGCTGATCCTGGGCGATCAGCGTCGGCGCATGGCCTACGCCCGCTAGCTCCACCACCCGGGCATGGGGTCCGCGCTCGGCCATGGCCTGTGCCGTCGACGGCGACAGCAGATCGGATTGCGCCCCACGCAGCAACAGCGTCCGGGCCTGGATCTGGTCATAGAGCTGCCAAAGCGCCGCTTCGCCGCGCAGCGCGTCTTCCTCCTGCAAGGCACGAAACGGCAGGGCAATCGCCGGGTCGTAGTGCAAACCCAGGCCACCGCCAGGCAACTCGCGCAGCATGGGTCGGGTCAGTGCCAGCCATTGTTCGCGGGTGTGGGGCCCAAAGCCGGTGGAGATCAGCCACAACGCAGCAGCGGCCTGTTTCTCATCGGCAAACTGCACCGGCTGCCCCAGGTAGGTGCCAATGCGCTGCAAGGCGCTCCACTGGATCACCGGCCCCACATCATTGAGCACCAGACGGTGCACAGGCTGAGGCAGGGGAATGCCGGGCTGGCCCGCCAGCACCATGCCGATCAAGCCGCCCATGCTGGTGCCGATCCAGTCCAGGCAGGTGACAGGCGACTGCTGCTGCAACTGCGCCAGCAAGGCCACCATGTCAGCAGCGTACTGAGGGATCTGGTAATGCGCCGCGTTGACCAGCCGGTCGCTCTGGCCGCGCCCGACCACGTCAGGGCAGATCACGCGCACAGGGTGCCCGGCACGGGCCACCAGATCCTGGGCCAGCACATCGAAATCGCGCCCCTGCCTAGAAAGACCATGCACGCAAACGATCACATGCCCGGCCTGGGCATCCCCCCAGGCCCAATAGGCCATGCGGTGCCCGCCATCGGCGTCCGGACAGCTTACGTAGTTCAGCGTAGGATCATTCATGGTGCCTTCCAGGGCCAACTCTCGGCTCGATAATCTTTGTTCACTGCATCCTAATTGATCTGGAGATTCCTCATGTTGAATGGCAAGACAGCTCTTGTGACCGGCTCCACCAGCGGCATCGGTCTGGGCATCGCGAAGGCGCTGGCCCGCCAGGGCGCCAACCTGATCCTGAATGGTTTTGGCGACGCCTCGGCGCCCCAGGCCGAAGTGGCAGAGGCCGGCAAAGCCCATGGCGTGCAGGTGGCCTTCCACGGCGCCGACATGAGCAAGCCGGCCGAGATCGCCGACATGATCGAGTTCGCCAACACCCGCTTCGGGGGGGTGGACATCCTGGTCAACAACGCGGGCATCCAGCACGTGGCGCGCGTGGAAGACTTTCCGATCGAGAAATGGGACGCCATCCTGGCCATCAACCTGTCCAGCGCATTCCACGCCACCCGCCTGGCCCTGCCCGGCATGAAGACCAAGAACTGGGGGCGCATCATCAATGTGGCGTCGGTGCACGGCCTGGTCGGTTCGGCTGAAAAGTCCGCCTATGTGGCGGCCAAGCATGGCGTCGTCGGGCTGACCAAGGTCACCGCCCTCGAAAACGCCACCAGCGGCATCACTTGCAACGCCATCTGCCCGGGCTGGGTGTTGACCCCTCTGGTGCAAAAACAGGTCGATGCCAAGGCCGCCGCCCACCAATGGACCAACGAACAGGCTACCCGTGAGCTGCTGGGCGAAAAAGAACCCTCGATGCAGTTCACCACCCCCGAAGAATTGGGCGAGCTGGCCGTGTTCTTCTGCTCCCCCGCCGGCAACAACGTGCGCGGCGTCGCGTGGAACATGGACGGCGGCTGGACGGCGCAATAAGCCGCCCCTCCCAAGCGCCCCCTGCCGGGCCGCTCAGTTCATCTGGATCGAGCCCGACACGGTGACCGTCACCGTGCTGCGGCCAGCCTCCACCGGCAGATCGGCAGCCGCCATCGGCGAGGCCATCTTGGCCTCCGCGGCCATCAGCCGGGGGCGAGGCGAATACCCGCCATCGGACGAACTCACATTCACCTCGCGCAGCGAGTAGCCGGCAAAGCCGAACTGCCGGGTCAGATCAGCGGCACGCGCCTTGAAGCTCTGAATCGCACGGCTCTGCGCCTCGGCCTCCAGCTGCTGGCGCTGCTCGCGGCTGAGCGAAAAATTCAATTGAGTGACGTTCAGGCCCGAAATCCGCGAGGCCGCCGCCGTCAAGGCCGGAATGTCCCGCCCTTCCAGAACCACCTCGGCCGAGCCTTGCCAGCCATTGATCTTTCCCTCGCGCCCGTAGCGAGGAAAGACCGAAAAGCTGCCGCTGCGCACCTCGACCTGCCCGGGTTTGGCCTGCTTTCTGGCCTCGTTCATGGCCGGCTCCAGCACAGCACGCAGCTGCGCCTGCACCTGGGCTGCATCAGAGCCCTCCCGGACCACCCCCAGCGTCAGGCTCAGCCAATCCTGCACCACCTCCACCGAGCCCGAACTCTGCAACTGCAGCACGTTATGCGGTACTGGCACGGGCACGCTCTGCGCCTGCGCACACCAGGGCACCATCGCCCACACCCCGCCGGCCAAGACCAGCCCTCGCAGCAAAGAAGATCGAGACACGTGAAAACTCCTGATCATTGACACACCAGGAAACCAGGGTAAACACCTCTGGTATCGGGCGAATCACGGCCAAAACGGCCTGAATAAACCAATTACCGACAAGACGAACGTCAAGCACTGAACATCATGTAGGACACCGGCGGCTAGTTAAGGAAAGCGCTGTAACAGTATGTGATATCGATCCCAAAACGCTGGCCTTTTGGTTGTTACAAGTCTCAAAATCGCACTTGTTACAAATCAGGTCAATGCCATGAACACTTCCAATACCCGCACAGACAAGATTCTGGTCGTCGATGACGATGCCCGCATCCGCGACCTGCTCAGACGCTACCTGAGCCAAGAAGGCTTTGAAGTCATGGTGGCCGAAGATGGCAAGGCGCTCAACCGCATCCTGCTGCGCGAATCGGTCGACCTCATCGTGCTGGACTTGATGATGCCCGGTGAAGACGGCCTGTCCATCTGCCGCCGCCTGCGTGCCGCCAATGACCGCACCCCCATCATCATGCTCACCGCCAAGGGTGAAGACGTGGACCGCATCGTGGGCCTGGAGGTGGGTGCCGACGACTACCTGGGCAAGCCTTTCAACCCGCGCGAACTGCTGGCCCGCATCCACGCCGTGCTGCGCCGTCGCCCCCCCCAAGAGGCCCCGGGTGCCCCCTCGGGTGACAACGAGCAGGTCACCTTCGGACCTTTCACCTTCGATCTGGGCACCCGTGCCCTGCACCGCAACGGCGAAGAGCTGCCACTGACCACCGGCGAATTCGCCATGCTCAAGGCACTGGTGCGCCACCCGCGCCAACCCCTGTCGCGCGAAAAGCTGGCCCTGCTGGCCCGAGGCCGCGAATTCGAGCCTTTTGATCGCAGCCTGGATGTGCAAGTGTCACGTCTTCGCAAGTTGATTGAAATTGATGCTGCCGCTCCGCGGTATATTCAAACCGTGTGGGGAGTCGGTTACGTGTTTGTGCCGGACGGCGGTAATTGAGCTGCCCCAGGCAAATCGACGGCGCCCTGGGCGCCGTTTTTCATGGCGCCTCCAAGCAGAACGACCGAGTCCAAGAAGACCACGACGTGAGAAAAAAGAATACCCATGCGCCGATGAATCAGGTTGATGCCACCAGTCCGGCCCCTCTGGAGATGACCCAGCAGGCGCGTGGAGCGCGTGCGCGGGTCAGCCTGAACCTGTTCTGGCGCACCTTTTTCCTGCTGGCCATCCTGCTGATCGGTAGCATCCTGGCCTGGTTGCAAACCCTGCGCGCGCTGGAGCTGGAGCCGCGGGCGCTGCACACAGCCCAGCAGATCGCCTCGCTGGTCAATCTCAGCCGCGCCGCCCTGCTGCACGCCGATGGTATTGCCAGACTGTCCCTGATCAAGACCATGGCTGACCAGGAGGGCCTGCGCATCCTGCCGCGCGAGCCCAACGACCAGTTTGAAATGTTCGAAGCCGACAACGCCCTGGGCCAGCGCGTGACGGCCGAGGTGATCGAACGCCTGGGCCCCGGCACCGTGGTGGCGCAACGCGTCAACCACGAGCCCGGCCTGTGGGTGGGCTTCGAGATCAATGGAGACTCCAACTGGCTGTTGATGGACCGGGCCCGCTTCAGCCCGGCCAGCGGTCGCACCTGGCTGATCTGGATGATCACGGCCGCGGTGCTGTCGCTGGCGGGTGCCGCGGCCATTGCCCGGCTGATCAACAAACCCCTGCAGCAACTGTCATTTGCGGCCAACCGGGTGCGCGACGGCGACTTTGACGCCAGCCATCTGGACGAGCAGGTCGCCACCAGCGAGATCCGCGAGGTCAACATCGGCTTCAACCGCATGGCCGAAAAGCTGGCCAAGGTGGAGCAGGACCGGGCCATCATGCTGGCCGGCATCTCCCACGACCTGCGCACCCCCCTGGCCCGTCTGCGGCTGGAAACCGAGATGAGCGTGGCCGACACCGATGCACGCAACCACATGGTGGCCGATATCGTGCAGCTCGACGCCATCATCGACAAGTTTCTGGATTACGCCCGCCCCGATCACGTGGAGCTCAAGACAGTGCGGCTGGCCGATGTGGTCGACTCCTGTCTGTACGGGGTGCAAGACGACCCCGAACTGAAGATCCATGTCTCGTTGCAGGACGACCCCCATGTGCTGGCCGATGAGGTCGAACTGGCCCGGGTGTTGTCCAACCTGATCGAGAACGCCCGCCGTTACGGCAAGACGCCCGGCACCCCCGTGTCGGTGATCGAAATCGCCGCCCGCGCCCGCGAGGAATGGGTGCTGCTCAAAGTCAGGGACCACGGACCCGGCGTGCCCCCCGACATCCTGGCCGATCTGGTCAAACCCTTCTTCCGAGGCGATGCCGCCCGCACCCACGCCACTGGCGCGGGCCTGGGCCTGTCCATCGTCAACAAGACCATCCAGCGCATGGGCGGCATGTTTGTGCTGGCCAACAGCAGCAGCGGGGGCCTGGCGGCCCATATCAAGCTGCAGCGGGCCTGAGCAAAGGCCTGTTGTAGCGGTCTGCTCAGCCCAGCAACAGCACCACGGCCCGGGCTTCCATGCTCAGGCCCTGGCCCACCGGGCCCAGTTTCTCGGCCGTCTTGGCCTTCACGTTCACCTGCGACACCTCCAGGCCCAGCACCGCAGCAATGCGCTCGCACATGGCCGGGATGTGGGGCATCAGCTTGGGCGCCTGTGCAATCACGGTGCTGTCGATGTTGTTGATGCGCCAGCCCTGGGCCTGCACACGGCGTGCCGCCTCGGCCAGCAGCACCGTCGAATCAGCGCCCTTGAAACGTGCATCCGTGTCCGGAAAATGCCGGCCAATGTCGCCCAGCCCGGCGGCGCCCAGCAAGGCATCGGTGATGGCATGCAGGAGCACATCGGCGTCGGAGTGGCCCAGCAGACCCAATGTGTGGGGCACCTCCACCCCGCCCAGAATCAGCTTGCGCCCGGGCACCAGCGCATGCACATCCCAGCCCTCGCCCACACGCAGCTTCATGGCTTGGCCTCCAGCACGGCCTGGCGGGCCTGCAACACGGCCGCCGCCAAGGTGAAGTCATCGGGGTAGGTCACCTTGAAATTGACCCCGGCCGCCGGCACCAGCAAGGGCGAAAAGCCCAGCGCCTCGACCGCTGCGGCCTCATCCGTCACGGCCAGTCCGCTGGCGTTCAGCGCCTGCTGCAACAGGCCCAGGCGGAACATCTGCGGCGTCTGCGCCAGCCATTTGTCCTGCCGGTCCAGCGTGGCGGCCACCCGGCCCGCAGCACCGCTTTTGAGCGTGTCTGCCAGCGGCTGGGCCAGCAGACCACCCACAGGGTCGTTCCAGCAGGCCTCGATCAAGGCCCGTACCTGGGTCGGGGTGATCAGGCAACGCGCAGCGTCATGCACCAGCACCCAGTCGTCGGCCACCGCGCCCAGGGTGCTGAGCACCCCCAGGCCGTTCAGCACGCTCTCGGCGCGTGAAGCGCCCCCGCAATCGGCCACATGGCAGCCCTCGGCCAGGCCGGCCTGCTCCAGGGTGTTGTCGCCCGAGGCCACCACCACCAGCACGCCGGCCAGCCCAGGCGTGGCCGCAAACGCCGCCAGGGTGTGGGCCACCAGGGGCTGCCCGGCCAGTGGCTGGTATTGCTTGGGGCCGGCCGAACCGGCCCGCGAGCCCGAGCCCGCGCAGGGGATGAGCACCCAGCATCGAGGTGACGTCGGGGGCGAGGCTGGGGATGAGGCCAGTGGCGAAGGGGGGTTTTGAGGTGTGAGATCGGTCATATCAGGTCGCCCATTCTAAAATCCCTGCATGCACACCCCCCGTCATTTGCCACGGGGGGTGTTTGCCATTGCTGGACGCCATGGAACTGCCCAAACTCTCGCCCGGAAAACGTTTCACCCTGCCCCGCCCCGTGGGCTCCGCCGATGCCTTGTTGCTGGCCCGCCTGGGCTTGCGCGAAAAAGCCGCCGGCCGCCCCACCGCCATCGTCACCGCCGACGCCAGCGATGCCCAGCGCCTGATCGACGAGATCGCCTTCTTTGCCCCTGGTCTGCGCTGCGCGCTGTTTCCCGACTGGGAAACCCTGCCCTACGACACCTTCTCGCCCCACCAGGACCTGATCTCCGAGCGCCTGGCCACGCTGTGGCGCATCCAGCAGCGCGACAAGGACACCGGGGCCGACGTGGTCATCGTGCCGGCCACCACCGCGCTGTACCGGGTGGCACCGCCCTCGTTCCTGGCGGGCTACACCTTCCACTTCAAGGTCAAGCAAAAGCTCGACGAGGCCAAGCTCAAGAGCCAGCTCACCCTGGCCGGCTACAGCCACGTCACGCAGGTGGTCAGCCCGGGTGAATACGCCGTGCGCGGTGGCCTGATCGATCTGTTCCCGATGGGCTCGGCCATGCCCTTCCGGGTGGACCTGTTCGATGACGAGATCGACTCCATCCGCACCTTCGACCCCGACAGCCAGCGCAGCCTCTATCCCGTGCCCGAGGTGCGCCTGCTGCCCGGGCGCGAGTTCCCCATGGACGACGCGGCCCGCGCCAAATTCCGCAGCCGTTGGCGCGAGCTGCTGGAGGGCGACCCCACCAAGAGCCGCGTCTACAAGGACATGGGCAACGGCGTGGCCACGGCAGGTATCGAGTACTACCTGCCGCTGTTCTTCGACGACACGGCCACCGTGTTCGACTACTTGGGCACCGACGCCACCGTGGTGCTGCATGGCGACCTGGAGCCCGCCTTCCAGCGCTTCTGGCAAGACACCCGAGACCGCTTCCGCCTGATCCAGGGCGACCCCGACCGGCCCGCCCTGCCCCCCGAGGCCCTGTTCCTGAGCATGGAGCAGTTCTACGGCCGGGCCAACGAGCACGCCCAACTCTCCATCCGCCCTGAAAGCCCCCAAAGCCCTGAAAAGGCCAACAGTGACGACAGCGACGACAGCGCCAGCGTGCAAAAGCTGGGCGACCTGTCGGTGCTGCGCGGCACCGAAGACCCGCTGGCACGCCTCAAGGCCCACCTGAGCAGCCCGGGCACGCAGCGCGTGCTGCTGCTGGCCGAAAGCGATGGCCGGCGTGAAAGCCTGCTCGACTTCCTGCGCGCCGGGGGTGTCAACCCACCGGCCTTCGATTCGCTGGCCGAGTTCGAGGCCGAGACCACCGAGCCCCTGGGCATTGCCACCGCGGCCCTCACCGTGGGCTTTCGCTGGCTCGCCCCGGGCATCGACTTCGTCACCGAGACCGAGCTCTTCGCCGCCGGCGCCACCACCCGCCGGCGCAAGAAGCAGGAGCAGGTCAGCGACGTCGAAGCCCTGATCAAGGACCTGGCCGAGCTCAACGTGGGCGACCCCGTGGTGCACGCCCAGCACGGCATCGGGCGCTACCGTGGCCTGGTCAACATGGACCTGGGCCAGGGCAAGAACACCGACGGCACGCCCGCCATGCAAGAATTTTTGCACCTGGAGTACGCCGACAAGGCCGTGCTCTACGTGCCCGTCAGCCAGCTGCAGCAGATCAGCCGCTACACCGGCGTGAGCGCCGACGAGGCCCCGCTGCACAAGTTGGGCAGCGGCCAATGGGACAAGGCCAAACGCCGCGCCGCCGAACAGGTGCGCGATGCCGCGGCCGAGCTGCTCAACATCTACGCCCGCCGCGCCGCCCGCGAAGGCCATGCCTTCCGCTACTCGCCGCAAGACTACGAGGTGTTCGCCAACGACTTCGGCTTTGAAGAGACCGCCGACCAGCGCGCCGCCATCCATGCCGTGGTCCAGGACATGATCAGCCCCCGCCCCATGGACCGCCTGGTCTGCGGCGACGTGGGCTTCGGCAAGACCGAGGTGGCCCTGCGCGCCGCCTTCGTGGCCGTCACCGGCGGGCGCCAGGTGGCCTTTCTGGCCCCCACCACCCTGCTGGCCGAACAGCACTACCAGACCCTGGTCGACCGCTTTGCCAAATGGCCCGTGAAGATCGCCGAGATGAGCCGCTTCCGCTCGGCCAAGGAGATCAGCGCCGCCGCCAAGGGCATCGCCGAAGGCACGGTCGACATTGTGGTGGGCACCCACAAGCTGCTCAGCGAAAGCGTCAAGTTCAAGAACCTGGGCTTGCTGATCATCGACGAGGAGCACCGCTTTGGCGTACGCCACAAAGAGGCCATGAAGGCCCTGCGCGCCGAGGTCGACGTGCTCACCCTCACCGCCACCCCCATCCCCCGCACCCTGGGCATGGCCCTGGAAGGCCTGCGCGACCTCAGCGTGATCGCCACCGCGCCGCAACGCCGTCTGGCCATCAAGACCTTTGTGCGCAACGAAGGCACCGGCGTGATCCGCGAAGCCGTGCTGCGCGAGCTCAAGCGCGGCGGCCAGGTCTACTTTCTGCACAACGAGGTCGAGACCATCGAGAACCGGCGCCAGAAGCTTGAAGAAATCCTGCCCGAGGCCCGCATCGCCATCGCCCACGGCCAGATGCCCGAGCGCGAGCTGGAGCGCGTGATGCGCGACTTCGTGGCCCAGCGCTTCAACCTGCTGCTGTGCTCCACCATCATCGAGACCGGCATCGACGTGCCCAGCGCCAACACCATCGTGATGAGCCGCGCCGACAAGTTCGGCCTGGCCCAGCTGCACCAGCTGCGCGGCCGCGTGGGCCGCAGCCACCACCAGGCCTATGCCTACCTGATGGTGCCCGACATCGAAGGCCTGACCAAGCACGCCGCCCAGCGCCTGGAGGCCATCCAGGCCATGGAAGAACTGGGCAGCGGCTTTTACCTGGCCATGCACGACCTGGAGATCCGCGGCGCCGGCGAGGTGCTGGGCGAAAACCAGAGCGGCAACATGCTTGAGGTGGGTTTCCAGCTCTACAACGAGATGCTGTCCGAGGCCGTGCGCAGCCTGAAGGCCGGCAAGGAGCCCGACCTGCTGGCCCCGCTGTCGGTCACCACCGACATCAACCTGCACGCCCCGGCCCTGCTGCCCGACGACTACTGCGGCGACGTGCACCTGCGCCTGTCGTTCTACAAGAAGCTGGCAACGGCCCGCACCCCCGACCAGATCGACACCCTGCTCGAAGAGATCGTCGACCGCTTCGGCAAGCTGCCCGCCCAGGCCCAGACCCTGATCGACGTGCACCGCCTGCGCGTGCTGAGTGCGCCCTACGGCGTGGTCAAGGTCGATGCCGCCCCGGGCGTCATCACCATCACCTTCAAGCCCAGCCCGCCGATCGACCCGATGCGCATCATCGAGCTGATCCAGAAGCACCGCCACATCAAGCTCGCGGGCAACGAGAAGCTGCGCATCGAACGCGAGGTGAAAGACCCCAAGGACCGCGCTCAGGCCGTGCGCGACATCCTGCGCCAGCTGGGCCAACCCCTGGCCGTGGCCTGATCCACGGGGCCTGCCATGGAAACTGCCCTGCCCTGGCTGCTGGACCTGGAAGCCGGCCTGCTCGCCGCCGCCCTGCTGCTGGCCCTGTGGCTGCGGCCCTGGCGGCTGATGGCCGGCAGCGCCCTGCTGTCGCCGGTGCTGGGCTGCCTGGTGCTGCTGCCGGGCCTGTGGGCCCTGCCCTCGCTGCACGCCATGCCGCTGCAACTGCAGTGGTCGGGCGCTTGCCTGGCCCTGCTGATGCTGGGTTGGCCGCTGGCGGTGCCGGTGCTCACCGGGGTGGCCATCCTGGCCGGCCTGCTGGCCAAACTGCCCCCGGCTGCGGTGATCGACATGGCCTTCTGGCAAGGCGTTCTGCCCGCCACCCTGGCCCTGTTGCTGGGCGCGGCGATCCGGCGCTGGATCGGGCCCCACCTCTTCGTCTACACCCTGGGCCGGGCCTTTCTGGGCACGGTGCTGTGCAACTTCGCCGCCACCTTGCTGGGCCAGTGGCTGGGCCACGAGCTGCCCGGCGTCGGCAGCGACCTCTCGGTCATTGCCCACTGGCTCATGGCCTGGGCCGACGGCTTCATGACCGGCATGCTGACCGCCATCTTCGTGGCCTTCCGCCCGCAATGGCTGGCCACCTGGTCGGATGGGCTGTACCTCAAGCGCCCCTGAAGGGACAGCTGAGCCGCTGACCTGAGCAGGCAAAATCACACTCTATTTCGCAGAACACACCCAATCCGCATGGCACCCATGAGCACCCAAGAATTCGCCCCCGGCCTCGTGATCCAGGGCTTCACGCCCCCGTTCGACCTCAGCGCCTACAAGCTGATCGCCTTCGACATGGATTCCACCCTGATCAACATCGAGTGCGTGGACGAGATCGCCGACGCCGCCGGCCGCAAGGCCGAGGTGGCCGCCATCACCGAAGCCGCCATGCGCGGCGAGATCACCGACTACAAAGAAAGCCTGCGCCAGCGCGTGGCCCTGCTCAAGGGCGTGACCGAGGCCCACATGCTGCAGGTGTACGAGCAGCGCCTGCAGCTCAACCCCGGGGCCGCCGAGCTGGTCGCGGCCTGCAAGGCCGCCGGCCTCAGGGTGCTGCTGGTCAGCGGCGGCTTCACCTTCTTCACCGACCGCATCCGGGCACGCCTGGGCATCGACTTTGCGCGCTCCAACGTGCTCGAAGTGCAGGACGGCGTGCTGACGGGCCGCATGGTCGACCAGCCCTGGGGCGACATCTGCGACGGCGCCGAAAAACGCCGCACCCTGCTCGAGGTGAGCACCCTGATGGGCATCCCCGCCAGCCAGACCATCGCCATGGGCGACGGCGCCAACGACCTGCCCATGATGGGCGTGGCCGGCCTGTCGGTGGCCTACCACGCCAAGCCGCGCGTGCGCGCCGAGGCCATGGTGGCCATCAACCAGGGCGGCCTGGACCGCCTGCTCGAACTCAGCCGCCAGGGTTGAACCGGGCGCTCAGTCGCCCGGGCCCGCGTTGAACCCGGGTGACAGTGGGGCTGTCGCTCTGCCGCCAGAATGGCGCGATGCCCGCGCCATCCCCACCCACCCCACAGCCCACCCACGCGCATCCCAACCCCGCGGCCCTGGCGGGCCAGCAGCGCCAGCTCTGGGTGATGCTGCTCACCCTGTGCCTGGGCTTCACGCTCAGCCAGGCTTACCGCACGGTGGCCGCGATGATGGCCGCGCCGCTGCAGGCCGAGTTCGACCTGTCGACCGGTCAGCTGGGGCTGTTTGCGGGCATTTTCCATTTCGCCTTCGGGGCCTTGCAGATCTTCATGGGCATCAGCATCGATCTGTACGGCATCCGCCGCACCCTCCTGCTGGCCATGCCGCTCACCGTGCTCGGCTCCATCGTGTCGGCACTGGCCCCAGGCCTGGGCACCCTGTTGCTGGGCCAGGCCCTGATCGGGGCCGGTTGTGCGCCGGCGTTTCTGGTCTGCACGGTGTACATCGCGCGCCGCTTTCCGGTGGAGCGTTTTGCGGCGGTGTCGGGCCTGGTCATGGGCCTGGGGGGCCTGGGCCTGCTGATCACGGGCACACCACTGGCCTGGCTGATCGAGCTGAGCTCGTGGCGCGCAGGCTTTGCGGTGCTGGGCGGGGGCTCGGCCCTGGCTTGGTGTTGCGCCTGGGTGGGGGTGCGCGAGCCCGAAGCGCCGAAAGTCGCTGAATCCACTGAAGCCCACCCGACCGAGTCGGTCCCCCAGGCCCTGCGCAGTGCGGCACGCCTGCTGGCCCTGCCCCACACCTGGGGCATCCTGGCGCTGGCCTCGGTCACCTACGCCTCGTTCATCAGCTTGCGCGGGCTGTGGCTGGGCCCGATGCTGCTGCAACGCCACGGCTTCAGCCTGGTGCAATGCGGCAACGTGGCGCTGGCCGTGTCGGTGGTGGGCTTGTTCGGGCCGCCGCTGTTCGGACGACTGCAGCTGGAGGGGGCCCGGCGACGGCGCTGGATCATCGGCTTCAGCACCATGCTGGCGCTGTTGTTCGGCCTGCTGGCCTGGTCGCCCCTGGCCTGGCTGAGCGTGCTGGCCAGCCTGGTGATCGGCTTTGGCTGCGGCTTCATCATCTTGCAGTACGCCGATGTACGCGCCTCGTACCCGCCCGAACTCACGGGGCGGGCCCTGGCGGTCTACACCATGGCCATGTTCCTGGGCATTGCCCTCATGCAGTGGGTGACCGGCGCGGTGGCGGCCTGGGCCCAACTGCACCAGGTTGAGACCTTTGTGGCCGTCAACAGCACGATCATGGCCATGCTGCTGCTGGGCACGGCGGCCTTCAGGGGGCTGCCGGCGGCCCCGGCGGTGCGCTGAACCCGGTCAGCCGGGGCGATCAGACGGTGTGATGCTGGCGCGCCCAGCGCACGATGTCGGCGGCCCCCAGGGCACCGGGCTGGCGGGACACCTCGCGGCCGCCCACGAACAGGGCCAGGGTCGGGATGCTGCGGATCTGAAAGCGCTGGCCCAGGGCCGGCACCGCCTCGGTGTTGACCTTGGCCAGGCGGAAATGCGGCTCCAGCTGCTGTGCCGCCTGCTCGAAGGCGGGCGCCATCATGCGGCAGGGGCCACACCAAGGGGCCCAGAAGTCGACCAGCACCGGCACCTGGCTGCGGCCGATGTGGCGCTCGAACAAGGCCACATCGTCCAGCGCCAGCGAGTGGCCACTGAACAAGGGCTGCTTGCACTGGCCGCAGTCGGGGGCCTGCCCCATTTGGGCCTGTTGCACCCGGTTGGTGGTGTGGCAATGCGGGCAGACCACGTGCAGCGCCGTGGCCACTGTCGCGCTGGAGTTCATGCCGGGGCCCCGGGCTCGCGGCTGGCCGCTGGCTTGCCCAGACGGCCCAGCAATTGACGTGTGGCCACCTCGGCCTCGACCGCCTGTGCCAGCGGGGCACGGCACAGGCCGGCTTCGCCGTAGTGCAGGTTTTCGTACAGCAGCGTCAGGGCCGGGCTCTTGCGCAGCAGGGCCTGCAGGCCCTCCTGGGTTTCGGCGCGGTCGCTGAGGTCGTGCAGCATCTGCGTGGCGCGCTGGGCCAGCAGCCTGTACTGCAGCGGGTCAGCAGCCTTGGGGGACGTGTCGAGCCGGTCCAGCATTTGTGCCAGGACGGCCAGCGGAGTGAAGTCGGTTCGCAGGGTGTTCATGGTCCTGCAATTGGGGATGGGCCGGCGCTTTGCAAGAGGGCCAAGGCAGCACGCGCGCGCCGCAGCAAAACCCTGCTTCTGACCCGGCTGGCGCGCGCCCCTAAACTGCGTTGACCACCGTCGCCAGGAAAGCCATGCACAAGCCCACGCCCTCGCCACTCGCACACCCTGCCTCCGTACAACGGCGGCAGCTTCTTTGGGGGCTGGCCGCCTGGCCACTCCTGGCACAGCATGCGCTGGCCCAGACGCCCCCTGCCGAAGTTCGGCGTCTGCGCGGCACCTTGCAAAAGGTGACGCCAGACCACATCACCCTGCTGACCCGCGAGGGCGACACCGTGACGCTGGCGCTGGGCGCCCAGCTCACCGTGGCCGAGGTCTACCCCATCACCTTGGCCGAGGTGCAGGCCGGCAGCTTCATCGGCACCGCGGCCCTGCCCCAGGCCGACGGCAGCCTGCAGGCGATTGCCCTCACCGTGTTCCCCGAATCCGCCCGCGGGCTGGGGGAAGGCCACCGCCCCTTCGACCTTCAGGCTGACAGCACCATGACCAATGCCACCGTGGCCGATGTGGTGAGCGCGCCCGCCGGGCGCACCCTGCAACTGCGCTATGCGGGCGGGCAGAAAACCCTGCAGGTGCCTGACGGCACACCGGTGGTCACCTTCCGACCGGCCGACCGCAGCCTGCTGGTGCCCGGGGCCAGCGTCTCCTTGAGTGCCCAGGTGGTGGCGGGTGAGCCCACCGCCACCCGCATCAACGCCGGGCGCAACGGGTTCAAGCTGCCCTATTGATCAAGCCCGCCGGGGTGTTGAGCAGGCGCACCAGGCGTGCCGTCGAGGCGACCCCGGTCTTGCCGCGGATGCTGCGCAGCTGGTGATCGATGGTAGACAGCGAGCGCCCCAGGCGCCGCGCCACCTCCTTGTAGCTCAGGCCCATGGCCACCAGCTCGGCCACCCGGCGCTCCGCTGGCGTCAGCAAGGCCAGGACGGGGTGAGGGGTGGCAGACGCAGACCCGGATGGCGCCTCGGCGGCCTCAGTGGCCTCAGTGGCCAGCGCCAGCAAGGGCCCGATCACGTTGCCCGCCAGGTCAGGCAGCTCGTTGCAAACCTCGCCCGGCCACGGCGGCGACTCGTGCTGCCAGTCGGCACAGATCAGGCCCACCGGCCCGGCAGCGCGCAAGGGCAGCGCCATCTTGGCCGCGGCGCCCGAGCGCAGCAGGCGCTCGCGCAAGGGCTCGGCCATGCTGCGCTCATGGGCCACACTGGGCACGGCCAGCCCGATGCGGCGCTGCCACACCTCGCGCACCCCTTGCTCGCCAGCGCCAAAGCGCTGGCCCAGCATCGAGGCCATGTCGCGGCCGGGGCGCCGGGTCTCGGCCAGCACCACGTAGTCGCGCGGGCCCGGGCCCGGTGCCCCGGCCAGCGCATAGCCGCCCAGGCCGGCATCCACCCGGTCGGCACCCAGGGTGTTGAGCATCCACTCGGTGGTGAGGCGCCAACAGGCCGCCGGGTCATCGAGGTAAAGCAGCAATTGGGCCGCCAGCTCACGCGCCGGGCGCCAGCGCAGGGCCTGCGGGCCTTCCAACAACTTCAGGCGCCAGTGGCGTTGCTCGTTCAAGAGCAGCAAATCGGTCATGGCCGCCAATCTAAAGGGGCTCATCGGCTTGGCAATTGGGGTCATCCCGCAGGCCGAACGGCGGCCACCCTCCAGGGGTTAACCCTGGTGCGAACCTTCGCGATGCCAAAGCGAACCCCTTTGCCGATACTGAGGACCGCTCTTCCCCTTCACGACGCAGCCCTCCTCATGACCACCTACCCCAACATCGTCGCCGGCCAGCCTGTGCTGTCGGCCACCACTTTCGAATCGCGCAACCCGGCCACCGGCGAGCTGCTGGGTCGGGTGCCGCAGAGCAGCCCCGAGCAGGTGGCCCAGGCCGTGGCCGCGGCGCAAGCGGCCCAAGTCGCCTGGGCGGCCCTGCCCGATGCCGAGCGCCAGGCCGCCCTGAACCGCGTGGCCGACATCCTGCACGCCGAGCAGGAGCACCTGGCCGAGTGGATCACCCGCGAGCAAGGTAAGCCGCTGGGCGGCGTGGGCCCCGACCAGGTGCCCGGCGCCCGCTTCGAGGCCTATGCCTGCGAGGTCTGGACCCGTGTGCCCGCCAGCCTGGCGCTGCCGGTCGAGGTGGCCTTTGAAGACGACACCCGCCGCGACGAGGTGCACCGCCAGCCCTACGGCGTGGTGGCGGCCATCGCGCCCTGGAACTGGCCGCTGATGATCGCCATCTGGCAGATCATCCCGGCGCTGCGCGCCGGCAACACGGTGGTGATCAAGCCCTCCGAGCACACCTCCATCGGCACCCTGGAGATGGTGCGCCTGATCAGCGCCGCCCTGCCCCCGGGCGTGCTCAACACGGTCACCGGCGCGGGCGAAGTGGGCGCGACCCTGATCGCCCAGCCTGCGGTGCGCAAGATTTTGTTCACCGGCTCCACCGCCACGGGTCGGCGCATCGCCGCCCTGGCCGGCGAGCGCCTGAGCGCCTGCACCCTGGAGCTGGGTGGCAACGACGCCGCCATCGTGCTGCCCGATGCCGACCCGGCCGAGATCGCCATGGGCCTGTTCTGGGGCGCCTTCCTCAACATGGGCCAGACCTGTGCCGCCATCAAGCGCCTGTATGTGCCCGACGCCCTGCACGATGCGGTGGTCGGTGCCCTGCAGGGCCTGGCCCAGGCCATGCCCATGGGCGACGGCCTGCAGCCCGGCATCGCCATGGGACCGATCCAGAACCTCATGCAGTTTGACAAGGTGGTGTCGCTGGTGGAAAGCGCCAAGGCCGGCGGCGCCCGCATCGTGTGTGGTGGCGAGGCCCCGGTCGGGCCGGGGTATTTCTACCCCATCACCCTGGTCACCGACATCGACGACGGCGCCCCGCTGGTGGACCAGGAGCAGTTCGGCCCGGTGCTGCCCATCGTGCGCTACCGTGACCTGGACGACGCCGTGGCGCGCGCCAACCGGCTCGACGTGGGCCTGGGGGCCTCGGTCTGGGGCCGCGATGCCGATCAGGCCCGGGCCGTGGCCCTGCGCCTGCAGGCCGGCACGGTGTGGATCAACCAGCACGGCGCCGTCCACCCCATGGTGCCGTTCGGCGGCCTCAAGGGCTCAGGCCTGGGGGTGGAATTCGGCCTGGAAGGCCTCAAGAGCGTGACCCAGACCCGGGTCATCAGCCTGAAGAAGTGAAAAAACTCAGCTCACCCGCCCCGTGAGCGGGTAAGCCGGGTCGGTGTAGCCCGGGGTGGAGGGGTGGCCGGGCGCCACCAAGCCATCGACCAGGGCCTCGTCCTCGGGGGTGATCACCACGTCGAGCGCGGGGCGGTAGTCCTGCCACTGCTGCAGGGTGCGCGGGCCCGCGATCACCGAGCTGATGCTGCGGTTGGCCAGCACCCAGGCGGTGGCGAACTGCGCCAGGGTGCAGCCCTTGGCCTCGGCATGGGCCTTGAGCCGCTGGGCAATCACCAGCGACTCTTCCCGGAACTCGGTCTCGGCGATGCGCTTGTCGCCCCGGGCCACGCGGCTGCCTTCGGCCGGCGGCTGGCCCGGCAGGTATTTGCCGGTCAGCACCCCGCGGGCAATCGGGCTGTAGGGCGTGACGCCGATGCCGTAATGCGCACAGGCCGGCAGGATCTCGACCTCGGGCATGCGGTTGAGCAGGTTGTAATAAGGCTGGCACACCACCGGGCCCGGCATGCCCACCTGCTGGGCCAGGCGCACCAGCTCGGCAATGCGCCAGCCACGAAAGTTCGACACCCCCCAGTAGCGGATCTTGCCCTGGCGCAGCAACTGGTCCAGGGCACGCACGGCCTCTTCCAGATCCGCGTCCGGAAAATCACGGTGCAGGTACAGGATGTCCACATGGTCGGTCTGCAGGCGCTGCAGGCTGGCCTCGGTCTCGCGCAACATCCAGCTGCGCGAGTAGTGGCTCTCGTTCACGCGGCCCGACATCTTGTTGCCGAGCTTGGTGGCCAGCACCCAATCGTGGCGCTGGCCCTTGAGCAGCTGGCCCACCAGGGTTTCCGAAGCCCCCTGGGTGTACACGTCGGCGGTGTCGATGTAGTTCACGCCCTGCTCGCGGGCATCGGCCACGATGGCAGCGGCCTCGGCCGCATCGGTCTGGTCGCCGAACATCATGGTGCCCAGGCACAGGGCGGAAACTTGCAGATTGCTCTTGCCGAGCGCGCGGTATTGCATGGCAGACTCCTGTGAATGAAAGCGGCCCGGCACACCCTCTTCGATGGGCAGCGCCGCCGACAGCGGCCATACTATGCCCCCAAGGCCACACCGGGCCTGATCGGGCCAGGACAAAACCCTGGTTTCCCATGACTTATTCCAGGTGCCCCCCAGCAGGGGCGGACGCCCCCATGACATGCCCTTTTCCTCTCTAGGCCTTACCCCCGAACTGGTCCACGCCGCCAGCACCCAAGGCTTCAGCGCGCCCACGCCCATCCAGGCCGAAGCCATTCCGGCCATCCTGCGCGGCGCCGACCTGCAAGGCCAGGCCCAGACCGGCTCGGGCAAGACAGCGGCCTACGCCCTGCCCCTGCTGCAGCGCCTGCACGGCCACAGCCCCAGCCGGGGCCGGCGCGTGCGCGCCCTGGTGCTGGTGCCCACGCGCGAGCTGGCGGCCCAGGTGGGCGAGGTGCTGCGCAGCCTGGGCAGTGCCCTGCAAGACCCGCCCAAGGTGGCGGTGGTGTTCGGCGGGGTCTCGATCAACCCACAGATGATGCGGCTGCGCGGCGGCGCCGATGTGCTGGTGGCCACGCCGGGCCGGCTGCTCGATCTGGTGGCGCACAACGCCATCCAGCTCGGCCAGATCGAGGTGCTGGTGCTGGACGAGGCCGACCGCCTGCTCGACCTGGGCTTTGCCGAAGAGCTGCAGCGCGTGCTGGCCGAGCTGCCGGCCCAGCGGCAGAACCTGTTCTTCTCGGCCACCTTTGCGCCGGCGGTGCAGCAATTGGCCGACGGCCTGCTGAAAGAACCCGTACGCATCGCAGTGGCCGCCACCGAGGCCAATGAGCCCGCCATCACCCAGCGGGTGATCCAGGTCGATGCCAGCCGCCGCACCGAGCTGCTGCGCCACCTCATCAAAACCCAGGGCTGGGACCGGGTGCTGGTGTTTGTCGCCACCCAGTACGCCTGCCAGCTGGTGGCCGGCAAGCTCTACAAGAACGGCATTTACGCCACGGTGTTCCATGGCGGCCTGAGCCAGGGCGCCCGCACCCAGGTGCTGCAAGAGTTCAAGGACGAGCGCTGGGACGTGGTGGTCACCACCGACCTGGCGGCCCGCGGCATCGACATCATGCAGCTGCCGGTGGTGGTCAACTACGACCTGCCGCGCTCGGCCACCGACTACGTGCACCGCATCGGCCGCACCGCCCGCGCCGGCGAGGCTGGCACCGCGGTGAGCTTTGTCAGCGCCGACACCGAGGCCCACTTTGCCCTGATCGAAAAGCGCCAGCGCCTGAGCCTGCCGCGCGAACAGATCGAAGGCTTTGAGCCCCAGGATGTGGCCGCTCCGCCGCCACCCGACCTGGCGCCGGTGCCCGGCACCGGCGGCGTCAAGGGCAAGCGCCCCAGCAAGAAAGACAAGCTGCGCGCGGCCGCAGCCGCCGCCCAGGGCCAGGGCGGCGACCCAAAAGCCTGATCAGAGCGCCTGGGCCAGGCGCGCCACGCCCTCTTCGATCTTGGCCACATCGGCGGTGGCAAAGCTCAGGCGCAGCGTGGCAAGGTCGGGGTTGGCGCAGAAGAACGGCGCCCCCGGCACAAAAGCCACCCCTTTCTCGATGGCGCGCTTGGCCAGCTCATTGCCATCGCCCACCTTGCCGCCAGCCCCCGTCAGGCGGGCCCAGATGAACAGGCCGCCCTGCGGCTGGGTGAACTCGATGGCATCGCCCAGCTCGCGGCGCAGCGCCTGGCCCATGGCCTGGGCGCGTTCGGCATACACCGCGCGCACCTTGGCCAGCGTGGCCGGCATGCGGCCGGCCTTCAGGTACTGGGCGGCCGTGGCCTGGGCAAAGGTGCTGGTGTGCGCGTCGCTGAACTGCTTGCACATGGTGGCCTTGGCCAGCAGCTCGGCCGGCGCGATCATCCAGCCCACGCGCAGGCCGGGCGACAGCACCTTGCTCAGCGAGCCGCAGTGCACCAGCAGCTCGCGGCTGCCCGGCACGCTGGCGCTCAGGTTCAGCAGGCTGGGGGGCGGCGCGGCGCCGAAATACAGGTCGCCGTACGGGTCGTCTTCGATCACCAGGGTCTGGTACTTGACGGCCAGCTCCAGCACCTTCTTGCGCCGCTCCAGGTTCAGCGTGGCGCCGCTGGGGTTGCCAAAGGTGGGGATCAGGTAGATGAACTTGGGGCGGTGCTCGGCGATCAGGGCTTCGAGCTCGTCCACCTTCACGCCCTCGCCATCAATCGGGGCGCTGACCAGCTCGGCGCCATACAGGCGAAAGCACTGGATGGTGGCCAGAAAGGTCGGGCCTTCGACAAACACCTTGTCGCCAGGGCTGATCAAGGCCTTGCCCAGCAGGTCCAGCGCCTGCTGGCTACCGGTGGTGACGATCAGGTTCTCTGGGGCCACATCGCTGGCACCTTTGTCGGTCATGAAGCGGGCCAGTTGCTCACGCAAGGGGTTGTAGCCTTCAGTGGCACCGTACTGCAGAGCGCCGCCGGCCTCTTCGGTCAGTGCGGTGTTGACGGCTTCACGGATGCCGTCGACATCGAACATGGCGCTGTCGGGAAAGCCCCCGGCAAAGCTGATGATGCCGGGCTTGCCCAGCAGCTTGAACAGTTCACGGATGGCAGAGGTTTCGACGTTGTCGAGGCGGTCGGCAAATTGCAATGGCATGGTGCATCTCACTTTCGGATTCGCATTGTCGCCAATTCGCAGCCGCTCGCCGGACAAGTGGGGACGCTGCTACGCACACGGCCCCTGCATGAGGCTGATGAATGGTGCTCAGGCCCGTGAAACATCCATATACAAATCGCCCAAGGCAAGGCATAAATGAGGAACCTGCACAACTCTGATGAGGATCTGCCCATGCCCCAGCTCGAGACATTTTTCCAGAACGTCCAGTTGCCCACCATGCCCGAAGTGGCGCACACGCTGATCCGCACCCTGCACGATGACGACAGCTCGCCCCGCTCGGTGCGAGACATCCTGGCACGCGACCCGGCCCTCACGGTGAAGCTGATCCGCCTGGCCAACTGTGCCCGCTTCGGCCTGCCGCGCACGGTGGCCAGCCTGGACGATGCCATCCTCATGACCGGCATGGAGCAGGTGCGCACCCTGGCCCTGTCGGCCTGCCTGAACGGGGCCTTCCCGATGATCACGGGCTTGAACCGCCAAGAATTCTGGGAGCAGAGCATGGCCTGCGCCGGCTACGCCAGTTGGCTGGCCCAGCGCCTTGAAGTCGATCCCCAGGCCGCCTGGCTGGCGGGCATGATGCTGCGCCTGGGCGAACTGGTGATCGGCCAACGCCTGCCCCAGGCCCTGTCCGAGATCGAACGCCAGCCGCACCTGCCCGGCGGACGCTGGCAGCGCGAAACCCAGTTGCTGGGCTTCACCGAAAGTCAGGTCAGCGCCGAGATGGCACGGCGCTGGAACTTCCCCGAAGGGATCGTGCGTGGGCTGGAGCATGCTTCAGAGCCCATGGCCACGCGCCCCTTCTGCCGCATGGCCGGCCTGCTGCACCTGGCCGAACTGCTGGCCGAGACCGCCCCCCATGCTGCGGATCCGGCCGAAATCAAGCAAGCGGTGGCCAGCCTGCCGCAGGACGTGATGCAGGCCCTGCAGCTCGATGCCGACTGGATGGCCACCCACCTGCCCTCGGTGGACGGTTTCATCGACATGAGCTTGCTGCACTGAGAAGGCGTTGATGTTCTGAGCACCGATCCCGGGCCAGCAGGGCTTTGCTGCAAGCCCGCCCGGGACGCGACACAATGCGGTTCAGCCTACGTTGAACCCGCATGAAGAAATCCGACATCGAACCCTTTTTTGCCACCCTCAAGGCGGCCAACCCCCAGCCCAACACCGAGCTCGAATACACCACCGTGTTCGAGCTGCTGGCCGCCGTGCTGCTGTCAGCCCAGGCCACCGATGTGGGCGTGAACAAGGCCACGCGCAGGCTGTTCCCGGTGGCGGGCACGCCCGAGAAGATCCTGGCCCTGGGGCTGGAGGGGCTGGAGGACTCCATCAAGACCATCGGCCTGTACCACAGCAAGGCGCGCCATCTGCTGGAGACCTGCCGCATGCTGGTCGAGCAGCATGGCGGCCAGGTGCCCCGCACGCGTGAAGCACTGGAAGCCCTGCCCGGCGTGGGCCGCAAGACCGCCAACGTGGTGCTGAACGTGGCCTTTGGCGAGCCCACCATGGCGGTGGACACGCACATCTTCCGGGTCAGCAACCGCACCGGACTGGCCCCGGGCAAGAACCCGCTCGAAGTGGAAAAGCAGTTGCTCAAACGGGTGCCCCCCGCCTACGCGGTGGACTCGCACCACTGGCTGATCCTGCATGGGCGCTATGTGTGCCAGGCGCGCAAGCCCCAGTGCTGGCATTGCAGCGTGGCCGCCTGGTGCGATTTCAAGCCCAAGACCCCCAAGCCCTGACGTGCCAGCGCCAAGACCCACCCGACGCCCGGCCGCCCGCCCTGCCCCACGCCAGCGCACCCCGGTGCGCTGGCGCAGCAGCAGCGTGCTGGCGCTGTCGGCCGGCGTCGCCCTGTATGTGGCCGCCAGCCTGCGCTGGGAGGTGCCCTGGGCGGCGGGGCTGGTCTATGCCGTGATGAGCCTGGTCTGCTACCTGAGCTATGCCGCCGACAAATCGGCGGCCCGCAGCGGCCAGTGGCGCACCAGCGAACGCACGCTGCTGTACCTGGGCCTGGCCTGCGGCTGGCCCGGCGCCATCCTGGCGCAAGAGCGCCTGCGCCACAAATCGGCCAAGCTGCGCTTTCGCGGCTGGTTCTGGCTGACGGTGGTGCTGAACCTGCTCGGCTTTGCCCTGCTGTTCACCCCGCTGGTGCCCGATTGGACACCGATCTACCCAGCCGCCCTGACTCAACGCACCCAGTACTGAGGCAGGGTCTGCCCGTCGGTGGACACCCCTTCGGCACGCCGATACGGCAGCATCGAGCCGGGCTGGGTGGTCAGTTGGGCCGCGATCTCGATGTGGGGTGCTTCCGAGCTGACCGCCCCGAAGATGGTTGCAAACGAGGCATCGGCCGCGTCATGCCCGGTGCCGATGCGCACAAAGCCCATCGGGATCGCCGTGCCGGAGGGGTCGAACAGGTACCAGTTGTGGCCCAGGTAGGCCTCGACATAGGCATGGAAGTCAGTCGGCCCCAAGGTCGGGTCGGCCCCGAAGTCGATGCCGGTGGTGAAGCGCGCAGGGATGTTGACGGCCCGGCACAGCGCGATCATCAGGTGGGCAAAGTCGCGGCACACGCCCACGCCGTCGCGCAGGGTGTCGATGGCCGAGGTCATCGAGTTGCTGCTGCTCGACTTGAACAGCACCCGCTGCTGCACCCATTGCTGGATCGCCTGCACCCGGGCATAGCCATGGGGCAAGGTGCCGAACTCGGTCATGGCCAGGGCGTTGAGCAGGTCCGACTGGCAGTAGCGGCTGGGGTACAGGTAGGTCAGCACATCGGGCGGCAATTGGGCCACCGGCACCTCGGGGATGGCCGCCGCCGGCAGCACCAGGTGGTCCAGGTCCACCGTGGCGCGGTAGCTCACCTCCAGCGGGCCGGGGGCAGCGCTCAGGCGCAGGCTGCGCGCCTGGGTGGCCGGGTCGGTGTGCATCAACAGCGGCACCGGCTGGCTGACGTTCAATTGCTCGTGCAGCACCCATTGGCGCCGGGTGTGGGCCAATTGGATGTTGAAGATGAAGTCGGCCCCCGGCGCGGCCACCACGTAACGCAGGGCAATCAGAAGTTCAAGGCGGACCATGGCTCAACCCGCCCCAAGAAGAAGGCCGAGGCGGCCAGGGCGTAGAAACGTAGAGGGCATGGAGATCCAGACAATAAAAAGAAGAACGCACCGGGGACGGTGGGCGTCACCCGGGCTGGCCTGAAGATGCAGGCAAGAAGCAGGCCCGGTCACGGCGGCCGGGCGCTTGGGTCAGGGGGTTGGGCGGGTTTTGTGAGGGCCAAGGCGCCACCAACCCACCCCATGGTACGCCCTGGCGGTCCCAGCCCAAGGCGCATGCCCATCCACGCAGGGCGGGGATCAGCTGACAGACCCGGTCTGCGCCGGCAACTGGTGGTCCAGATCGGGGCGCTTCCAGGGGTCGACGTGGGTCATCAGGTTGAGCACGCGGTGGCGCGCCATCACGCGGTGCTGGGCTGCCACGGCGATGTCGTGCCCGGCCTCGACGGTCAGCCGGGCATCGACCTCGATGTGGGCATCGACCACGATCATGTCGCCCATGCGCCGGGTGCGCACGTCGTGCACACCGATGACGCCCGGGGTCTCGACCAGGGTCTGGCGGATGGCGGCAACCTCTTCCTCATCCACCGCGCGGTCCATCAGATCATGCAGCGCGTCCCAGGCGAACTGCCAGCCCATGCGGCCCACCATCAGGCCCACGATCAGGGCGGCAATCGGGTCGAGCAACGGAAAGCCGGCCAGATTGCCCGCAATGCCCGCCCCCACCACCAGGGACGAAGCCGCATCCGAGCGCGCATGCCAGGCATTGGCCACCAACAGGCTTGACTTGACGCGCTTGGCGATCATCAGCATGTAGCGGAACAGCAGTTCCTTGGACACCAGGGCGGCCCCGGCCACCCACAGGGCCACGCCGTGCACCTGGGGCACCGAGTCGGGGCTTTGCAGCTTGAGCACCGCCGCCCACAGCATGCCGGCGCCCACGGCCAGCAGAATCAGGCCCAGCACCAGCGAAGCGGCGGTCTCGAAGCGCTGGTGGCCGTAGGGGTGGTCTTCGTCGGCTTCCTTCTGGCTGTGGTGGTTGGCAAACAGCACCACGGCGTCCGACACCAGGTCCGACAGCGAGTGGATGCCGTCTGCCACCAGGCCCTGGGAATGGGTCAAGGCCCCCACCACGATCTGGGTGGCACTGAGCGCCGTGTTCACCACCACGCTGACCCAGGTGCTGCGTGACGCCGCCGCCGAACGCTCGGCGCTGCTGTACTGGGTGTCTTCGTGGTCGGGTGGGGCGTCTTTGAATTGCATGCGGAAAAGGCGTCGGGCAGGAGCGCCGGAAAGCTCGGTCAGCCCCGATTGTGCCTGCCCGGCCGGCCGGCCGCTGAGGCGGGCAGGCATCCACCGGCCACATACACGGTGTTACCGAGATGCGTCTGCAGCGACAACTCGATGCCGTGATCGGCCAGCGCCCGCCAGGGTTGCCCCATGCCCTGCAGCGTGGTCACCGAATGCATCGCAGCCAGCCACACCAGGCCATTGAAGACGCCCCAGCCCGCCGGCGCCCACTGCAGGCCGCTGGCCGCCACCCGGGCCCCGGGGCGCAGGTGGGCCAGCACATGATCGACCGCGGCGGGCGTCTGCAGGATGTCGTGGGTGAAATGGAACAGGGCGGCATCGGCCCCTTCGGGCAGGACGGCCTGGTCGATGGGGGCGCAGGCCAGGCTGATGTTGCGCCAGCCGTGGCGCTGCACCCGGCGACGCGCCTCGTCCACCATCTCGGGGCACTGGTCCACCGCCACCACCCGGCCTTGCGGGCCCACCGCGGCCTGCAGCAGCTCCAGGCTCATGCCGGTGCCGCAGCCCAGGTCCAGCACCGTCTGGCCGGGCTGCAGCTGCAGCGTGGCAATGGCCTCGGCGCGGATCGCGTCATAAGGGGCCAGTTGCAGGTCATAAATACCCGCGCGCCAGCGGTACAGGCCCTGCGAGGCCGCAGTATCAGGGGCTGGGTGGCGTTCGGTTGCGCGGGACATGGCGGGCCTCCGTCAAGTGGACGGCCCACTCTAACCCGGCACCGCGTCTGCGTCCATGCGCAGACGCAAATGCGGGGCCTGCCGACCTGCCGGCTCAATCCGCGTAGATGCCGGCCTTGCGGATCACCGGGCCCCAGCGGTTGATCTCGGCCTCAAGATGGGTCTTGAGCCCGTTGGGGGTGATCTTGTCCAGCGGCGGCACATCCGAGCTCAGATCGGCCAGGCGCTTGGTGACCACCGGGTCTTGCAAGGCGGTGCGCAAAGCCGCGTTGAGCTTGTTGATGACCTCGGGCGGCGTGCCCTTGGGGGCGTACATGCCGTGCCAGACCTTGACGTCAAAGCCCTTCAGACCCTGCTCGTCGAGCGTGGGCACATTGGGCAGGGCCGAGAGCCGGTTCAACGTGGTCACGCCGAACACCTTGATGCGCCCTTCCTTGATCATGGGCACGGTCTGGGTGGTCTGGTCGCACAGCAGATCGACCTGCCCGCCCAGCAGGTCGTTCATGGCCGGCCCGGTGCCCTTGTAGGGGATGGTGTTCAGGTCGACACCGATGGTGCTCATGAAGATCAGACCACACAGGTGGGACACCGCGCCCAGGCCGGCATTGGCCAGCGTCACCTTCTCCTTGTTGGCCTTGATGTAGGCCAGGGCCTCCTGCAGGTTGTTGGCCGGAAAGTCCTTGCGGGCCAGCAGGGTCATGGGCACATCGACCACCTGGCCGATGTAGTCGAAATCCTTGAGCGGGTCGAAGCTGAGCTTCTTGTACAGCGCCGGTGCCGTCGACATGCCCATGTGGTGCAGGAAGATGGTGTAGCCGTTGGGTGCGGCGCGGGCCGTCTTGGTGGCGGCGATGGTGCCGCCCGCGCCCACGGCGTTTTCGATCAGCACGGTCTGCCCCAGGGCCTTGCCCATGGGGATGGCGATCAGGCGTGCCACCACGTCGGTGGGGCCACCGGCTGCAAACGGCACCAGCATGGTGATGGGCCGGTCGGGGAACACCTCGGCACGGGCCGGGCCGGCCGCCACCAGCGTGGCGGCAGCGAGCGCCGCCAGGCCGGTGCGGCACAGGGATTGGAAGGGGCTGAAGCGATTTGTCATGGGTCTTGTCTCTCTGTTTCTAAGGGGTTCTCGGGGGGGTACGGTGCGCACCCGCCCTTGGCTTCACTGCTCTCACACCGCAGTGCCAGGCGCACTCCCTGCTTTGTCGTTCTTGTTCTGCAGCCATGTTGCGCCGCCTCGGGGCCCGCCGGCACTAGGCCTAACCCCGGGGCGCGCCCATCATCAAGGGCATTCAGGGGATGCCGGGGCGGTGCTCCAGGGCCAGCCAGCGCCGTGCCAGCGCCAGCACCGGGGCGTCGACCATGCGGCCATCCACCCGCAGGGCCCCGGCTCCCAAGGCATCGCCTGCGGCCTCGGCCGCGGCCAGCACGCGGCGCGCCCAGTCGCACTCGGCCGCGCTGGGCGCCAGGCCCTGGTGCACGGCCTCGATCTGGCGGGGGTGGATGCACAGCTTCGCGCCAAAGCCCAGGCGGCGGGCGCGCCGGGCGTCGCTCAAGGCCTGCTCGGGCTCATCCAGCGCCACGGTCACGCCATCGACCGGCGGCGCCAGGCCGGCGCCACGCGAGGCCAGCACCAGTTGCCAGCGCGCGGGCAGCAGCTCGGCCTCGTCCGGCCCGCAGGCCATGCCCAGGTCCGCCTGCAGGTCGATGTGGCCCAGCACCAGGCGCAGCACCTGGGGCGCACCCGCGATGGCCTGCAGCTGCAGCAGGCCCTGGGCACTCTCGATCAGGGGCAGCAGCGGCAGGCCCGGCAGGCGCTGGGCCAAGGCCTGCATCTGCGCTGCACTCTCGGCCTTGGCCAGCATCACGCCGGCCAGGCCGGGCAGGGCTTCGAGCAGGGCCAGATCGTCGCCATGCCCGGGCGCGGGCACCGCGTTCACCCGCACCAGCAGGCGCTGGCGCTCGGCCGCGCTCAGACTCGGCCAGCCCTGGGCCAGGGCGGCGCGGGCGGCGGGCTTGGCGGCGGGGGCCACGGCGTCTTCCAGGTCCAGGATCACCGCGTCGGCGGCACTGGCCAGGGCCTTGGCCAGGCGCTCGGGGCGGTCACCGGGCACAAACAGCAGGCTGCGCGCCTCGCCCAGCGGGCGCGGCAAGGGGGCCGTGTTCATGCGGCCCCCGGCAACAGGTGGCCCACCACCGGCCATTGGCTCACCTGCCACAGGTGTTCGACCGCCTGGGCCATCTCACCGGCCTGGGCCCCGCCGCTGAAGGCCGCCAGGCGCAAGGCCTTGGCCGTGATCTCGTCGCGGCTCAGGGTGTTGCCGGGGTCGCCCTTGGGCTCATCCACCCGGCCCTGGAACACGCGCCCGTCGGTGGTGTGCACCGTCACCTTGCCGATCCAGCGGCGCGGGTAGGCGCCATCGACCTCGGCGTCCAGGCTCATGCTCACGCGGTCGCGCAGCTGACGCGTGGTCTCGCTGAGAAAGTGCTGATCAAACTCGGCCAGGCCCGCGTGCCCGAACTGGGCCACCAGGGCCAGCACCGTGCCCATCGAGAACTTGCTCTGGTGCACCGTGCTGGGCGACACCACCGGGCCCAGCACGTCGATCGCGCCCTGGTGCACATGGGTCTGCACGGCGGCCAGATCTTCGGGCTTCAAGCCGTGCTCGCGCATCACCAGCAGCAGCGCGTCGGCGGCCGGGTGGGTGTGGCGGCAGCTGGCGTGGTACTTGAACGAGGTCTCGGCCGTGACCCAGCGCGCGCCCAGACCGTCGACCAGGCGGGCCGGGTCCGCGTCGCTCGACATGCCGGCGGCCATGCCCTGGGGGCCGTCCAAGATGTCGGCGGCGCCGGTGAAGCCGTCCTTGGCCAGGTAGGCCGACATCAGGCCGGCGGCGGCCGCGTGCGCGGTGTGCAACTGCTTGGAATCGGCCGCGGTGCGCAAAAACTCCCACAGCCCGGCCGACTGGGTGCCCGCCGAGCCGAAGGCGTGCTGCATCTGGCGCGCGTCCAGCTCCAACAGGTGGCCCACGGCGGCAGCCGCGGCCAGGGTGCCGGCCGTGCCGGTGGTGTGAAACACCCGGTAATGCGAGCGCCCCAGAAACTCACCCACACGGATGCCCACCTCGTAGCCCACCACCGAGGCCGCCAGCAGGTCGCGCCCGCTGCGCCCCAGCGCCTGGGCCACCGCCACCGCGGGCGGGAACACCACCGTGGCCGGGTGGAACACCGAGCCGTTGTGCACATCGTCCTGCTCGGCCACATGCGAGGCCGCGGCATTGGCCATCGCCGCCAGGTAGGGGCTGTTGAGCTGGCGCTTGATCAGCACCTCGGCCCCGCCCTGCCCCAACTGGGGTGCGCCAGCACCACCCGCGCTGCCCATGTGCCCGGCAAAGCGGGTGATGCTCTCCACCGGGCGCGAACCATGGCCGGCCACGGCCGAGCCGAACCAGTCGACCAGCAGGTCTTCGGTCTTGCGCACCACGGTGTCGGGGATGTCGTCATAGCGCAGGCCAGCCGCAAAGTGGGCCAGGGCGGCGGTGGGGGTGAGGGATGTCATGGCTTGTCGTCTCCGGAATGTTCTGGTTGGGTGCCGTTGCGTGGCGTGGCCGTTCAGATCGCGCCGCGCTCGCGCAGGGCCGCGATGTCGGCCTGGCTGCGGCCCAGGCGGTGCAGGATCGCCTCGGTGTGCTGGCCCACGGCGGGCACGGCCTCCATGCGGTAGTCAAAACTGCTGTGGCGCCCCGGCGGCAACAGGGCCGGGATGGTGCCCGCGGGCGAGCCGACCTCGCGCCAGCGCTCGCGTGCCTGCAGTTGCGGGTGGGCCCACAGGCCGGCCATGTCGTTCATGCGGGCGTTGGCGATCTGGGCCTCGTCGAGCCGGGCCAGCACCTCGGCGCTGCTGAGGGCCCCGAAGGCCGTCAGGATGAGGGCCTTGAGTGCCTCGCGGTGTTCGTTGCGGCGGGCGTTGCTGTCAAAGCGCGGGTCGGTGGCCAGGGCGGCATCGCGCAGCACCACGGCACAGAACACCTTCCACTCGCGCTCGTTCTGCAGGCCCAGCATCACGGTGCCTCCGTCGCCGGCCTTGAAAGGCCCATAGGGGTAGATGGTGGCGTGGGCGGCCGCGCTGCGCGGCGGCGGCGTGGCGCCCTGGTAGGCGTAGTACATGGGGTAGCCCATCCACTCGCCCAGGGCTTCGAGCATGGACACGTCGATGTGCCCACCCTGCCCCGTGCGCCCCCGCTGCAGCAGGGCCGCCAGCACGCTGCTGTAGGCATACATGCCGGCCGCGATGTCGGCCACCGAGTTGCCGGCCTTGCAGGGCTCATCTGGCGTGCCGGTGACCGACAGAAAGCCGGCCTCGCTCTGGATCAGCAGGTCGTAGGCCTTCTTGTCGCGGTAAGGGCCGTCTTCGCCGTAGCCCGAGATGTCGCACACGATCAGGCGCGGGTGACTGTCTTTCAGGCTGTCGTAGCCCAGCCCCATGCGGGCAGCGGCCCCTGGGGCCAGGTTCTGCACCAGCACGTCGGCGTCTTTCAGCAGCTCTTGCAGCACCTGCAGGGCCTCGGGCTGCTTGAGGTCGAGGGTGAGGCTTTCCTTGGAGCGGTTGACCCACACGAAGTGCGAGGCCTCGCCGTTGACCCGCTGGTCATAGGCCCGGGCAAAGTCGCCCGCACCGGGGCGCTCGATCTTGATGACGCGGGCGCCCAGGTCGGCGAGTTGGCGGGTGCAGAAGGGGGCTGCGATGGCGTGTTCGAGGGAGATGACGGTGATGCCGTCCAGGGGGCGTTGGGTCATGATGGTGACTCACTGTCTGTGGGATGGGGCCAGGGGGGTGGCTGCTTGTTGGGGGCACGGGTGGGGGGTGTGCCTTGTCCACTTGCTTGTGGCTTTGTTGTGCCGCTGCGCTCTGAGGCTTCTGCTCTTTGGTTGAGGGCGGAGGCCGGGGGTTCGTCCCGGCGGCCGAGCCACTTTCTTTTGCTTCGCCAAAAGAAAGTAGCCAAAGAAAAGGCGACCCGAAGTCAGGGCCACTTCGTGGTTCCCTGCGCTGCTCGCGCCAGGGGGGTCCCCGCTAAACTCGCTGCGCTCAAACAGACGCGGTGCCTGATCCCCCTGGCGCTGCGCTGCTCGGCCCTGCCCCACGGGGAAGGCGGGTGCGGGCGAGCTTGCGAGCGCACTGACGAAATCAGTCGAGCCTGTGCATCCAGCGGCGCTGGTGTCTATCTGTTTGATGTACTGGGCAGAGCACTGACGCCCCACCGCGCGGCTACGCAGCCGCGCCCTCCGATTGAAACAAAGGGGCGTCGCTGCGCAGCAGCAGCCGTCGGTTCCCGCTCCCCACCTCCCGTCGGGCACGGCGAGCAGCGCAGACTTGGGCGGATAAAGGGCTCGCGTCTGTTTGAGCGCAGCGAGTTTAGCGAGACCCCGCCCAAGTTGAGCAGCGCAGCGGACCCTGCGCAGCAGGGCGTGCACGTCGGGTCGCCTTTCTTTGGGGTACTTTTCTTTGGCGAGACAAAGAAAAGTGCCTCGGCCGCCGGGACGAACCCCCGGCCTCCGCCCTTCAAAGAAGAACAGAAGGAACAGAGCGCAGCGACGAAACAAAGCCTTGATCGAATGGACAAAGCAGACCGCCAACGCCCGGCACCCACCGGACCGCAATCCCGGCCTCCGACCTGAAACGAAGAGCAGAAGCATGAGCAGCACGCACAAACGAATCAAAACGACCGGGGCAAACCCAGCAAATGCTCCGCCACATACGAATAAATCAAATTCGTCGAAATAGGCGCCACCTGATACAGCCGCGTCTCCCGGAACTTGCGCTCCACGTCGTACTCGTGGGCAAAGCCAAACCCACCATGGAACTGGATGCAGGCATTGGCCGCCTCCCAACTGGCCTTGGCCGCCAGGTACTTGGCCATGTTGGCCTGGGCGCCACAGGGCTGGTTGGCGTCGAACAGTTCGCAGGCCTTGTAGCGCATCAGGTTGGCCGCTTCCACCTCGATGTAGGCATCGGCAATCGGAAACTGCACCCCCTGGTTCTGGCCGATCGGGCGGCCGAACACCACGCGCTCGCTGACGTACTTCGTCACCCGGTCCAGGAACCAGTAACCATCGCCGATGCACTCGGCCGCAATCAGCGTGCGCTCGGCGTTCAGGCCGTCGAGGATGTACTTGAAACCCTTGCCCTCTTCGCCGATCAGGTTCTCGGCCGGGATCTCCAGGTTGTCAAAGAACAGCTCATTGGTCTCGTGGTTGACCATGTTCTGGATCGGGCGCACCGTCATGCCCTTCTTCTCGGCCTCGCGCAGGTCGACCATGAAGATCGACATGCCCTCGCTCTTCTTGCTGACCTCGGCCAGCGGCGTGGTGCGCGCCAGCAGAATCATCCACTCGCTGTGCTGCACCCGGCTGATCCAGACCTTCTGGCCATTGACCACATAGCGGTCGCCCTTCCTGACGGCCGAGGTCTTGATCTTGGTGGTGTCGGTGCCGGTGGTGGGCTCGGTCACGCCCATGGACTGCAGGCGCCACTCGCCGCTGGCGATCTTGGGCAGGTACAGCTCTTTCTGCGCCTTGGAGCCGTGGCGCAGCAAGGTGCCCATGTTGTACATCTGGCCATGGCAGGCGCCCGAGTTGCCGCCGCTGCGGTTGATCTCTTCCATGATCACCGAGGCCTCGGCCAGGCCCAGGCCCGAGCCGCCGTACTCGGCCGGGATCAGCGCGGCCAGCCAGCCGGCCTTGGTCAGGGCATCCACAAAGGCTTCGGGGTAGGCGCGCTCATGGTCGATCTGGCGGTGGTACTCGTCGGGAAACTCGGCGCACAGGGCGCGCACCGCATCGCGGATCTCCTGGTACTGGTCGGGGGCTTGCTTGATCATGAAGGGTGTCTCTGTTGTTGGATCGGTTTCGGATGAGGGAGGGGAGCAGCTCAGAACAGCTCGGCCGTGGCCTGCATGGTCAACCAGCCCTCGTGGTCGTTGGCCCACAGGCGCACCGTCTTGCCATCGGCCTCGGGGCGGCCGTTGACGGCAAAGGGGTGCAGGTCGAAGGTGGGGCGCACGGCCTTGAAGTCGAAGCGCTTGAAGCGGGCCCCGGGCTGCTGGCGCCGCACCAGGTCCACCAGCAAGGTGGCGATCAGGGGGCCGTGCACGATCAGGCCCGGGTAGCCCTCCACCCCGGTCACATAGCGGCGGTCGTAGTGGATGCGGTGGCCATTGAAGGTGAGCGCCGAGTAACGGAACAGCAGCACATCGTCGGGCACGATCTCGCGCTGCCAGAGGGCCCCGGTGTCGGCCGCCACGGGGGGCGGCACGGGGTCGCCGGGCTGGGCCGCGGCGCGGTAGACGATGTCGTGCTCTTCGGTCAGGGCCAGGCCGGCCTCGTTGTGCACCTCGTGCTTGACCAGCACGAACACCAGGTCGCCTGTGCGGCCCGCCTTGTGCGTGACCGACTCGATGCGCGACACGCGCTGCACCGCCTGGCCCACCTGCAGGGGGTTGGCCTCTTCCCAGCGCAGGCGCCCGCCCGCCCACATGCGGCGCGGCAGCGGCACCGGGGGCAGAAAACCGCCACGCTGGGGGTGGCCATCCGGCCCCAGGCCGCTTTGCCGCACCTGGGGCAGAAAGTACAGCCAGTGCCACAGCGGCGGCAGGGCCGTGCCGGGCTGCGGGGCCGGGTCGTCGCGGTCCAGCGTGGCCGACAGGCCGCTGACGGGGGCGGATGTCAGGGTGTCGTGCAGGGTTTCGCTGCGGCCCTGCCAGGTCTGCAGGTGGGCCAGCAAGGGGGCGTCGACGTTGCGGGGAGAGGTGTCGCTCATGAATCAGAGGCCTGTGAAAAAAGTCGAAACGATCTGGGTCGGAACGATCTGAAAAGACAGCCCGCATCGTCGGCCCCCTGGCGCGTGGGCGCAATCATTGATTTCAAGACCAAGCCTTCGGTTTTGCCTGAGGCTAAGGGCCGGCAGCGCGGCTTTGGGCTAGCATGGCGCCATGCAGTTCGACCTGACCGACCTGCGCCTGTACGTGCAGACGGCCGAGGCGCTCAACCTGACCCGCGCCGCTGCCGCGCAGCACCTGTCGCTGGCGGCCGCCAGTGCGCGCATCAAGGCCTTGGAGGCGCATGCCGGCCTGCCCCTGTTCTACCGCGAGGCCCGCGGCGTGCGACTGACGCCGGCCGGCGAGGCCTTTTTGCACCATGCCCGCGGCGTGCTGCGCCAGACCGAGCAGCTGCGCCTGGACCTGCAGGAGTACACGGGCGGCCTGCGCGGCCACCTGCGGGTGTTTGCCAACACCACGGCAGTGACCGATTTCATGCCCGAGATCCTGCCGCCGTTTCTGGCCACCAACCCGCGCATCAATGTCGACCTTCAAGAAAAACCGAATGCTGAGATCGCCCGCGGCGTGCTGGACGGGCGGGCCGACCTGGGCATCGTGGCCGGCCAGATCGACACCCTGGGCCTGCAGGCCATCCACTTCAGCACCGACCGGCTGGTGCTGGTGACGGCGCGCGGGCACCGCTTTGCGCGGCGCAAAAGCATTGCCTTTGCCGAGACCCTGGACGAAGACGCCGTGGGCATGCAGCACGGCAGCACCATCCAGGCCTTTCTGGCCCAGGTGACCGAGCGCCTGGGCAAGCCGCTGCGCCTGCGCATCCAGCTGGCCAGCTTTGACGCCATGTGCCGCATGATCGGCGCGGGGGTGGGCATCGGCGTGGTGCCGGTCAGCGCGGCGCGGCGCAACCAGCAGGCCATGAAGCTGGCCCTGATCGAGCTGACCGATGCCTGGGCCGTGCGCGAGCGCTACGTGCTGGTGCGCGACCAGGCCGCCCTGCCCCCCTACGCCCAGGCCCTGGTGGACACACTGGTGGCGCATTACAAGGGATAAGCGGTCGATTTCCGGCCACACCAAGGGTTAACCCGCCATATTTCGGCGACCAGCGGCCGCATTGGCTATGCTGTCGCTCCTTTCCCCCCGCACAAGCAGACAGGGCCTCGACACGCTGCCCTGGGCTGCAGGCTTCTCCATGAAATCCAATTTCTTCAAGACCGCGCTGGTGCTCGGTCTGCTCTCGGCCATCGGGCCGTTCGCCATCGACATGTACCTGCCGGCCCTGCCCTCGATCGGCCAGAGCCTGGGCGCCTCGATGGGCGCGGTGCAGGCCAGCCTGATGGCGTTTTTCATCTCGCTGGGCATCGGCCAGATCATCTACGGCCCGGTGTCCGACATGGTGGGGCGCAAGCCGCCGCTGTACTTCGGCCTGGCCCTGTTTGCGCTGGGCAGCGTGGGCTGCGCGCTGGCCCCCGACATCCACAGCCTGATCGCGCTGCGCTTTGTGCAGGGCCTGGGTGCCTGCGCCGGCATGGTGGTGCCGCGCGCCGTGGTGCGCGACCTGCACACCGGCCACGATGCGGCCCGGCTGATGTCGCTCTTGATGCTGGTGTTCAGCGTGTCGCCCATCCTGGCGCCCTTGAGCGGCAGCCTGATCATCGAATGGGCCGGCTGGCGCGGCGTGTTCTGGGCCGTGACGGTGGCCGCCCTGGCAGGCCTGGGCCTGCTGGCCAGCAGCCTGCCCGAAACCCGCCTGCCCGAGCAGCGCGCCGACAGCAGCGTGGGCGGCGCCCTGCGCGCCTATGGCCTGCTGCTGCGCGACCGGCATTTCATGGGCCTGGTGATGATCGGGGCCTTTGGCATCTCGAGCTTTTTTGCCTACCTGGCCAACTCGTCATTTGTACTGATCGACCACTACGGCCTGAGCCCGCGACAGTACAGCATCGCCTTTGCGGTGAACGCAGCCTCGTTCATCGGCATCTCGCAGTTCACCGGCCAGCTCACGCGGCGCTTCGGGCTGGTGCCGCTGGTGCGCGTGGCCGTGCTGGGTTATGCCCTGACCATGGCCGCCCTGCTGGGCCTGAACCTGCTGGGTTTTGACAGCCTGGCCCTGATGATTGCCATGCTGCTGCTGGGCTACGGCTTTCTGGGCCTGGTGGTGCCCACCACCGCCGTGCTGGCCCTGGAAGAGCACGGCGCCCTGGCCGGCACCGCCTCGGCCCTGATGGGCACGCTGCAGTTCGTGGTGGGGGCCATCGTGATGGCCGTGGTGGGCCTGTTTGTCGACGGCACGGCCCGCCCCATGGTGGCCGGCATCGCGGGTTCGGCCCTGATGGCCCTGGCGTTTTCGCTGGTCACGCTGCGTGGGCAAAAAGACAGGACGACGGCTCTGAGCTGAACCGTCGACATAAAACGAAACAAACCGAAACCGCAGCGACAGGACGCGGCCGGCCCCCGGCGGCACCATGCAGGACATGTTCTTCCACCACTGTCCTTGAAAGTGCCTGCCATGCGATTCATCCGCTTCAGCTTCCTCAACAAACGTGTTCTGTTCGGCGCCCTGGGCGCCACCCTGCTGGCCGGCAGCCTGAGTGCCTGCGGCCACATGGGCGATGGCCCCCGCATGGGTATGGGCTCAGGGCCCATGAGCGAGACCGACGCCGCCCAGTTCCGCGGCAAGATGGTCGATCGCGTCGCCAGCAAGCTCGATCTGGATGCCCCCCAGAAACAGCTGCTGAGCGCCCTGGGCGACAAGCTGCACGCCCAGCGCAAGGCCTTGATGGGCAACAGCACCGACCCACGTGCCGAACTACAGGCTCTGGTGGCCGGCAACAAGTTTGACCGCAGCCGCGCCCAGACCCTGGTCAACGACAAGACCGACATCGTGCGCAACCAGAGCCCCGAGGTGATTGCCGCCTTTGGCGACTTCTACGACAGCCTGCGGCCCGAGCAGCAGCAGAAGGTGCGCGACTTCATGCAGAAGCGCCACGGCCACCGCTGGGGTGGCTAAGAGCCTGTTCACGATCTCGCATCGGCCACAATCCGCACCATGCCACGCATCCTGCTGATCGACGACGACACCGGCCTGGGGCCGCCCCTGGCGGCGTATTTCGCCCGCTTCGAGTTGCAACTGGAACAGGCCTTGCGCCCCAGCGAGGGGCTGGCCCGGTTGGCGCAGCCGCCGGTGGGCGGCTTTGACGCCGCCATCCTGGACGTGATGCTGCCCGAGATGGACGGCTTTGCCCTGTGCCGCGAGATCCGCAAGACCAGCGACCTGCCCATCCTGATGCTGACCGCCCGCGGCGATGTGATGGACCGCGTGGTGGGGCTGGAGCTGGGCGCCGACGACTACCTGCCCAAACCCTTCGAGCCACGCGAGCTGGTGGCCCGGGTGCAGACCGTGTTGCGCCGGCGCCAGCCGGCCCGCCCGGCCCATCCTGCACCCGGCGGCCCCCTGCACTTTGACGGCCTGCAGATCGACCCCGTGACCCGCCAGGCGCAACGCGCCGGGCAGGCCCTGGAGCTGACCAGCACCGAGTTCGACCTGCTGCACCTGCTGGCGCGCGAGCCCGGCAAGGTATTCAGCCGCGACGACATCCTCAACCAGCTGCGCGGCCACGAGGCCGAGCTGTACACCCGCGCGGTCGACATCGTGGTGAGCCGGCTGCGCAAGAAGCTGGAGCCGCTGGACTGCATCAAGACCGTGCGCAACGCGGGCTATTCGCTGGGGCTGGCGCCCTTGGCGCCCAACCTGGGCGACACCCGGGGCCAGGCAGCGCCCCATGCTTGACCCATCCCCCCGCAAACTGCGCCGGCTGCATCGCCTGCACCGGGCGCACCACGCGCTGCGGCACTCGTGGCGGCACTCGCTGCGCCTGCGCCTGATCGTGCTGTTCCTGGTGCTGGCGGTGGCCCTGACGCTGACCTTCATCGGCGGCATGCAGCGCGCCATGAGCCTGGGCTGGCGCGACGCCGCCCGCCCCCTGGTGGTCGACTACGTGGACCACCTGGTGGCCGACCTGGGCAGCCCGCCCCAGGTGGACAAGGCCCAGGCCCTGGTGCAGCGCCTGCCCATCACGCTGCGCATCAGCGGGCCCCAGGTGAACTGGGTGTCTGACCCCGCGCCCCATGCCGAGCGCGGGTGGCGCCGCCATGCCAGCGAGGGCGAAGGCGACTCGCCTCTGCTGCAGCGCGACACCGCCGACGGCCACCACATCGAGCTGGGCCTGAACCTGAACCGCGGCCAGTACCAGCCCCGGCGCATCGGCTGGTTCACCCTCGCGGCGCTGCTGCTGTTGACGGCCGGTACCTACCTGTATCTGCGCCGCCTGCTGCGCCCGCTGGACGACATCCGCGCCGGGGCCCGGCGCTTTGGCCAGGGCAAGTTTGCCCAGCCCATCCCGCTGCGCGGCCACAATGAACTGGCCGCCCTGGCCGCCGACGTGAACACCATGGCCCAAGGCCTGCACGGCATGCTGGAGGCCAAGCGCGGCTTGCTGCTGGCCATCAGCCACGAACTGCGCAGCCCCCTGACCCGGGCCCGCCTGAACACCGAGCTGCTGCCCGACAGCGGCGAGGCCCAGCCCCTGCGCGAGGCCCTGACCCGCGACCTGGCCCTGATGCGCGACCTGATCAGCGACCTGCTGGAAAGCGAGCGCCTGGGTCAAGGCCATTCGGCCCTGCACCTGGAACCCACCGCCCTGCCCGCCCTGGTGGACGAGGTGCTGGCCCAGCTCGAGGGCGCCAGCGCCATCGAACGGCAAATGCCGGCCAGCATGCCCCTGCTGAAGCTGGACCCGAGCCGCCTGCGCCTGCTGGTGCGCAACCTGCTGGACAACGCCCTGCGCCACAGCGCCCAGGCCGCGCGGCCCCCGGTGATCAGCCTGCAGGCCGAGGGCCTGCAATGGGTGCTGAGCGTGCGCGACTTCGGCCCCGGCGTGCCCGACGAGGTGCTGCCCCACCTGGCCGAGCCCTTTTACCGCCCCGACGCCGCCCGCGAGCGCAGCAGCGGCGGCGTGGGCCTGGGCCTGTACCTGTGCCGCCTGGTGGCCCAGGCGCATGGCGGCCAATGGCAGGTGCGCAACGCCCAGCCCGGGCTGGAGGTGCGGGTCACACTGCCGCCCGGTGTTTGAGAAGGCTGCTTCGCGCAGGCCCAACAGGGGCCCAAGGCGCTCCAGGCGGTTAGCATCCCCCCATGCCCAGCCATTACCAGAGCCTGACCCAGGACACCCTGTTCAGCGACGCCTTCCGCGTGAGCGCCCCCAACCCACTGCCCGGCCGCGACATCGTGCCGCGCCGCCCGGCGGCCTTCATCCGCAAGGGGCCTGCCAGCGCCCCCCCTCGATGCCACCGCCCCCGAACTGGCCGTGCCAGACGCCAAAGCCATCGCAGACGCCACCGCCGACGCCCCAGCCCCCGAGCTGCCAGGGCGTGAACTCGTCATCGGCCAGTTCGGCCTGGTGCCGGCCTGGGTCAAATCAGCCTCGGACGCCAAGCTGCGCTCGGTCAAGCTGGTCAACGCGCGCTCGGAAACCCTCACCACCTCCACCCCGTTTCGCGATGCCTGGCTGGCCTCGCAACGCTGCATCGTGCCGATGATGGCCTTCTTTGAAGACGATCTGCGCACCGGCAAGGCCGTGCCCACCCGCATCGCCCGGGTCGATGGCAAGCCCCTGGGGGTGGCCGGCCTGTGGGAGCGCTGGACCGGCGCCGAGGGCGAAGAGATCATCAGCTTCACCCTGCTCACCGTGAACGCCAACAGCCACGCGCTGATGCGGCGCTACCAGCACGACGGCAACGAAAAGCGCATGCCCGTCATCCTCAACGAAGGCTCTTACGACGCCTGGCTCAACACCACGCCCGAAAAAGCGCGCGACTTCATGCGCGCCTACCCGGCGCAATCGCTGCTGGCCAACCCGGTCGAAGGCAAAAAATAAGGCGGATCAGCCCGCGCAGGCCTCGGCCAGCGCTTCGGGCTCGGCCGTCGCTTCGGCCGCAGCCGGCGCCAGTTCAGGCGGCGCGGCAAGGTGCTCGGCCATCCAGGCCTCCACCAGGCGCGCATCATTGATCAGCCGCAGCCCCTGGTAGGCCTGCTCGGCCTCGGGGTAGCGGCGCCGCAGGTAGTTGAGCCACTGCTTGAGGCGCCCGGCCCGGCTGCGCGGCTCCACCCGCAACTTGACCCGCGCCCAGAACAGGTGGAACAGGGGTTGCAGATCGGCCCACTGCGGGGCCTGGCCAGGTTCAGCCGCCCCATCGGCGGCCAGGATGTCCCAGGCCAGCCCGGGGTCGGACACCATGCCGCGGCCCAGCATCAAATCGTGGCAGCCCGACTCGGCGCGGCAGCGCTGCGCGTCGGCCACCGTCCAGATCTCGCCATTGGCCACCACCGGGATGTTGACCACGCTGCGCACATCCGCAATGCGCGCCCAGTAAGCCGGCGGCTTGTAGCCCTGGGCACGGGTGCGGCCATGCACCACCAGCTGGTTGGCGCCCCCGGCCGCAATCGCCCGGGCGCAGTCCTCGGCACTCTGGTCGTCGTCAAAACCCAGGCGCATCTTGGCCGACACCGGCACCTCGGCCGGCACCGCCCGCCGCACCGCCGACACGATGCGGTGCAGCAGCTCAGGGTCTTGCAGCAAGGCGGCGCCGCCGCCATGCCGGTTCACCACCTTGGCCGGGCAGCCAAAATTCAGATCGATCCCCGCCGGCCCCAGGCCCGCCAGCCGCGCCGCGTTCTCGGCCAGGCACTGCGGGTCAGAGCCCATCAGCTGCGCCCGCACCGCCACCCCGGCCGCCGTGCGCCCACCGTTGTCCAGCTCGGGCACGATGCGCCGAAACGCCCGCTCGGGCAGCAGCGTGCCCGTCACCCGGATGAACTCCGATACACACAGATCCACCCCACCCACACGGGTCAGCACATCGCGCAACACGCAATCGAGCAGGCCCTCCATGGGCGCCAACAAAATAGCCATGGCAAAAACGAGAAGAGAGAAAAGTCAGAGAGACAAAAGGGAAGGTGCCGCTGGGGGAGCGGCGCTTCAGCAGGCTGGCCGGTCAGGGGCCGGGGCTGGCAGGTAGGGATTTTCGCCGACTTCGGATCCAGGCCCAGCCGCCTGCACAAAGCCCCGCTTCAGTCAGGGTGGGCGGCCCGCCACATGCTGAATTCGGAAGGGCGCAGGCCGTAACGAGCGAGCACGCCCACGTGCAGGCGTCTCAGCTCTTCAATCAGCAAGGCCTGCACGTTGTCACGCTCATGCTCGGGAACAGACTGAGCAGTCGCTTTTCGGATGCGATGGAGGGGGTCTTCGTCTGGGTTCTGCACCACCTCACGGATGACTTGCCTGATGAAATCCCGCCAGGACAAGCGCAGAGGGTCAGGCTCGGCCAGTTCCTGCCTGAGTGCCAGGTATTCGTGGCAGGAACGCTCGTACGCCCACACATACAGATCCCGCAGCAATTCGATCCGGGTCATTTCGTACACGCCCAGCATCGCGCAACTGTAGGCCTGTTCAGGCACATCAAGAAAGGTCAAAGGACAAAGATTGGCGCGAAACAAAGGCAGGTTGGCAGCCAGGCGCGAAGTGCGCTTGTTGATGTCGGCGAAGGGCTGAAGGTAAGGCAAATGCACCATCAGAAAAAACGACTGCTCGAACGAGTCACCAATCAGATTCACCTTGTGCAGCAGGGCGTCGAGCATTTCGTCAATGAGTTGTGGCGTCGACAGGGGGCGGTACACGCTCTGACTGATATCCACTGCATGACAGCGCAGACGCCCTTCATCCGCGGGGTTCGGCAACAGGTTTTCGGCCAGCGCACTGTGCAAGTTCATCAAGGTGTAGCGATCCAAAGCCGCTCGGTCAGCGTTGTCCACCAGCATCTCGATCGCCGTTTTGTGATTCAGGATCATCTGCGTCTCGATCGCAGCCTTGCCTTGCGCCACCTTGCCACGCTCGATCAAGTCCCGGGTATCCAACCTGGAATAGGTGTTGCCCTCGAGGTGGCTGGAGGCCCAGGACAGATCAATCAACAAGCGATTCAAAATGGCGCGGCTGTAGGTGCCAGCGGGGGCTGCGATGGCCGAGGTGCGCCCCATCTGATGCAACTGACGGCGCAACGAATCCGACAGGTACCAACTCTTGTTGGGCTGATACGACTCCAGGAAATCTCGTTGGTAGCCCACTGGCCGGCGTAATTCAAGCGGCTGGTCGACATAGGCCAGTACATCGCGGCTATCTGCCGACAGTGCCAGGCCGCGCAAAAAGCGCTCGCCAACCACCCCGTCAGGGCCCGCCAACCCCATCACCGCCCCCTGGCCTTCAGGAGACCCCGCCCTGTAGCGGCGGGCTCGCCCCTGGCCCTGGGCGGCAATGCGACCCTGAGCCAGCCAGCTGTTCAGAACGCGCTGCGCCGAGCGCCGAGCCCATTCCGGATGCAGCGCCAGCAAATCGGCCAGACCCAGGCCATGCGGCGCTGCCTGAATGCTTTGCAGCAAGGCATCTGCCTTGGCATGGCGAGACGCGGCTGGGGTTAGCGGATTTGGAGAGGCCTTGGACATGGCGCGATTTTGGCGCAGTCCAAGAAACTGCGCCAAAAATTTGGCGCAGTTTCGGCACCCAAGGACTCGCCCCTCCGAAAAGCCCAAGGGGAAAGCTCGCAGCCCGCCAAAGTCCAGAACGCAAAAATCAAGGCGGCAACCCTTGCGCAGTCGCGCTCGACCTGCTGGCGCGGCGGCAGGGCCCAGTGCTCCGAGATGGATGCCGTTGCATCAACGCCCCCTTGCAATGATGCCGCCAGCGAGCCCCCGGAGTGGGTGCACCACTACCTCAGGCGGTCACCGAGTCTGGGCCGAGGCCAGCCCCAGGGTCTTGGCCACCAATGCAGCAGGCCGTCCTGCCTTGGCGGCTTATTGCTTGAACGCCAAGGTGTACCTGGCTCTGCTCATGCCTCCAACGTACATCTCTTCTCTCCTTCCCGGCATCCTCCGGGCTGAGCGATGAACTCCGCAATTCGAGGGCCAGCTCAGTACGACAGCAGGTGTCGCAGCAATGCTCAAAGCCTGCTTTTTTGCTCCAGAGCCCGGACTGTGGTGACAAGTGTGTCGGGGCCTGCCGGCGCTCCCCCACGGCTCAGTGGCAATCGCTTTCGTTCTGATGGCGAATGGCCCCGATGACGACTTCCTGGGCGTTGCGGATTTCAAAGAGCGCGACGTAGCCTGAGCGGCCAAACGGAATGATCAACTCGCGCAGAAACGGGCCTTGTCCAGCCTTTCGGCAACTGAAGGGACTGTGGGCCAGAAACAGACATCCCTGCCGAATCGACTCGATGGCCCTCGCTGCAAGATCCAGCTTGCCGGTGACACTTGCCAACTCTCGTTCGAGCAAAAGGTCGAACAACCTTTCCAGATCATCAACGGCTTCGGGCTTCAATCTCGCCCGGCAACTCAGGACGGCCTGGCCTTTCGGGCCTCAGCCAGTTTGGCCTCCAGCCTGGCGATGACGGAGGAAGGGGCGATGCCATCGCCCGCAGCGGCAGTCCGGTCGATGGCAGCGATACCGCGACGGAGGAACTCGGACTGAGGTTCGCAGCGTGTGATTTCCTGCCGAACAGCCGTTTCGGCGATGCACGCCAAGCTGTCGCCTTCATCAAGGGCTTGTTCGATTTCCTCACGAGATGCGGGATCGATGCAGACAGGCGGGGTCGCGACGATTTTCATGAAATGAACATAGCCCAGATGGGATCCATCAACAACACCCACAAAACGCCCGCTAGCCACTCTACCCTCAGCGACACACCCTGACGCAGCCCCGCGGATCATCCGTTGCACAACCACAAACAACGGACTGTCTCTGCAATGACCGATCTGAATCCAATGCGCTCAGGGAACCAACACACCGCGGCAAGCGGCGCATCCACCACCTCCAAGGCCACGTCCACCAACGAGCCCCCTGAGTGGGTGCACCGCTACCTCAGGCTGTCGCCGCGGCTGCGCCGGGGTTACCGGCGCTTTGTGGGCACGCTGCCTGATGGGCCGAAGCGGCTGCAGGATCTGGACGAGGAAATCAGCCAGTGGCCTGCCGACATCGAGGATGCCGACGGCTGAGGCACCAGACAGCCCTCCCCTCACCCCTCCATCATGATCACCTGCCGGATCGCCGCGCCCCGAGCCAGGCGGTCGAAGCCCAGGTTGATCTGGTCCAGGCTGAGGCGGCCGGTGAGCAACTGGTCGACCGGCAATTTGCCCTGGCGGTACAGGGCCACAAAGCGGCCGATGTCGCGCCGGGGCACGCAGCTGCCCAGGTAGCTGCCTTTGAGGGTGCGCTCTTCGGCCACCAGGTGCCACACGGGGGTGCTGAGGTTCTGGCTGGACGCGGGCAGGCCCACGGTCACGGTGGTGCCGCCGCGGCGGGTCACGCGGTAGGCAAACTCCAGGGCGCGGGCCGAGCCGACCATCTCCAGTGCGTGGTCCACACCGCCGCCGGTCAGTTCGCGCAGCTGCTCCACCGCGTTGTCGGCCCCGGCGTTGACGACGTCGGTGGCGCCCAGGCGGCGCGCAAAGGCCAGCTTGTCGTCGGCCAGGTCCACCGCCACCACACGGCCGGCGCCGGCGGCCAGGGCGCCCATCACGGCCGACAGGCCCACACCGCCCAGGCCCACCACGGCCACGCTCTGGCCAGGGCGCACCTGCGAGGTATTGACCACCGCGCCCACGCCGGTCATGACGGCGCAGCCGAACAGGGCCGCGATCTCCAGCGGCAGCTCGCGGTCGATCTTCTGCACGCCGCGCCGTGACAGCACGGCGTGCTGGGCAAAGGCCGACACGCCCACAAAGTGGTCCATGGGCTGGCCTTGCCAGGACAGGCGGCGCCCGCCGCCCAGCAAGGTGCCGGCCACATTGGCCGCGCCGGCCGGCTCGCACAGCACGGGGCGGCCTTCCGAGCAGGGGGCGCAGTGGCCGCAGCTGGGCACAAAGACCAGGATCACGTGGTCACCGGGCACCAGGTCGGTCACGCCCTCGCCCAGGGCTTCCACCACACCGGCGGCCTCGTGCCCCAGCACGATGGGGGTGCGGCGCGGGCGGTCGCCGTTGATGATGGACAGGTCGGAGTGGCACAGGCCGGCGGCCACCACCCGCACCAGCACCTCGCCCGGGCCAGGTGGGGCCAGATCGACCTCGGTGACTTCCAGGGGACGGCTTTCGGCATAGGGGGCCGGCGCGCCAATGCGCGTGAGGACAGCAGCACGGGTTTTCATGGGTTCTTCACCAGAGAGCACTTGGACTTGGACAGCGGCTGGAAGGCCTGCTCGCCCGGGATGGTGGCCAGCACCTTGTAGTCATCCCAGGGCATCTGGGATTCGGCCGGCTTCTTGACCTGCAAGCCATTCATGCGCGGCAGCTTGAAGCTCTGGACCAACGCCGGCCTGTGCGGTGGCCCATACCGTGGAGTGCGATTTGTCATCCATGGGTTCATGGGGGTTCTCCTTCGTGGTGAAGGCAGTGCACGACAAATAGCCACTCTGCGGGGCCCTGGGTAGGTCCAAAGGTCAATCCATCCGGATGTTCGCCGCCTTCACCACCTGCGCCCACTTCAGCCGCTCGGCGTGCAGCAGTTGGGCAAAGGCTTCGGGGCTGCCCGGGGCGGGCTCGGCGCCGGCGTCCTGCAGGCGCTGGCGCACCTCGGGCTGGGCCAGGGCGCGGCCGATGTCGGCGCTCAGGCGGGCGACCAGCTCGCGCGGGGTGGCCGCCGGGGTCAGCACGCCGGCCCAGGAATAGGCCTCGTAGCCCGGCAGGCCGGTTTCGGCCACCGTGGGCAGATCCGGCAACAGGCTGGAGCGCTGCACGCTGGCCACGGCCAGCGCACGCACCTTGCCGGCGCGGATCTGGGGCAGCGCGGTGGGGGCATCGCTGAACATGATGGGCACCTGGTTGCCCAGCAGGTCGGTCATGGCCGGGGCGCTGCCTTTGTAGGGGACATGCTGCAGCCGGGTGCCAGCCAGCATGTTGAACAGCTCGCCCGCCAGGTGCGTGCCGCCGCCATTGCCGGCCGAGGCGAAGGCCAGGGTGCCGGGGCGCGCCTTGTCGAGGGCGATCAGCTCGGCCACGCTCTTCACGGGCAGGCTGGGGTGCACCACCAGCACCACCGGAAAGCGCGCCGCAAAGCTGACGGCGGCAAAGTCACGCTCGATGTCGTAGCTCATGCGCGGGTTCAGCGCGGGCAGCACGGTGTGGTGGATGCTGCACACGAACAGGTTGTGCCCGTCGGCCGGGGCGCGGGCCGCCAGCTCGGCGCCCACCATGCCGCCGGCACCAGCGCGGTTGTCCACCAGGGCCGGCTGGCCCCACAGCTCGGCCAGCTTCTGGGCCAGGGCGCGGCCCGTGATGTCCACCGGCCCGCCGGCCGGAAAGGGCACGATGAACTTCACCGGGCGCGTCGGGTAGGCCGGTGTTTGCGCTTGAGCCCAGGCCGGTAGCGTCAGCCCCGCCAGGGCCGTGGTCAGCCATTGGCGGCGGTCGATGCGGGCCGCGGCGCTTTCATGAAGGGTCTTCAACATGGCGTTCTCCTGGGGGTCAGACGGGGGTGGGCAAGTCCAGCAAGGCACGCTTGAGCACCTTGCCGCTGTGTGTCATGGGCAGGGCCTCCAGGGCCGTGATGCTGGCCGGGCGCTTGTAGGGCGCCAGTTGGTCGTGCAACAGGGCCTGCAGGCTGGCCTGATCGGCCTCGCCCAGGGGCTGGCCGCCCACGGTCTCGACAAAGGCCAGCACGGTCTCGTTGCCGTCGGCCTCTTTGCGGCCCACCACGGCCGAGCGCTGCACGCGCGGGTGCTGGTTGAGCACGTTCTCGACCTCGCCCGGGTACACATTGAAGCCCGAGCGGATGATCATCTCCTTGAGCCGGCCCACCACGTGCAGCGCGCCATCGGGCCCGATGCGGCCCAGGTCGCCGGTGGCATACCAGCCGCCCTCGCGCATCACCTGGGCGGTGGCCACCGGGTCGCGGAAGTAGCCCGGCATCAGGCCCACGCCGCGCAGCCAGATCTCGCCGCGCTCGCCCTGGGGCAATTCGCGCCCGGTGTCGTCCACGATGCGGCACTGGGCCCCTTCCACCGGCACACCGGCAGCGGTGTCTTCGCGCCACTGGCCACGGCGCACCAGGCAGGCCGCGCCCGCGTATTCCGACAAACCATAGCCGTGGTGCAGCGGCTGGCCAAAGCGGTCCTGCACCGCGTTCTTCAGGGGCAGGTCCAGCGGTGCGGCGCCGGTATACACATAGCGCAGCGCGGGCGCCGGGGGCTGGCCCACCACGCCCTGCTCGTCCAGCCAGGCCAGCAAGCGCGTGAACAGGGCCGGCGGCCCCTGCAGGTTGGACACCTGGTGCATCGCCAGGGCCTGCAGCGCATCCGCCGGCTCGAAGCGGCTGCGCATCACCAGCGCCGCGCCCGCGTGCAGCGAGGCCGCCAGCACCGTGCCCAGGCCAAAGATGTGGGTCATGGGCACGCAGGCATACGAGCGGTCGGCCGGCGTCAAGGCACGCGACTCGGCCGACACCCGGGCAAACTGCAGCAGGCCGGCATGGGACACCAGCACGCCCTTGGGCGCGCCCGTGGTGCCCGAGGTGAAGATGATGGCCACCACCTGCTGGGCCAGCGGCGCGGGCTCGGGCGTGGCCTGCTCGCGCCGGGCCGTGCGGCTCAGGCCGGCCAGGGCCGAGGGCTGGGCCCCCAGGTGCTCGCCATGCTCGCGGGCCGCGCTGCCCACGTCGCAGGTGAAGTACACGAGACGCGGGTCGGCCTTGGCCACAAAGGCCTCGATCTCGCCGCGCGCCATGCGGGCGTTCACCCCGCAAGACCAGGCACCGACGCGGCTGCAGGCCAGCACCAGGGCCACGTGCTCGGGGCAGTTCTCGGCCACCGCCAGCACGCGGTCACCGGGCAGCACGCCCTGGGCCAACAGCTCGGCCTGCAGGGTGTCGATCAGGGTGCCCAGTTGGGCGTAGCTCAGAGTCTGCGTGGTCAGGTGCAAAAACACAGCGTCGGGCGTGGCCGCCAGACGCTGGTCAAACAGGTGGTGAAGTCGGGTGGGGGGGTGGGTCATGCCGGTTCACTCCACCTGGATGCCCTTGGCCACCGTGCCCCACAGCGCCAGTTCACGCGCCGCGCGCTCGGTCAGCAACTGCGGGCTGCCGGTCCACAGGTCGTAGCCCTGCTCGATCAGCTTGGCTTTCAGCTCATCCTGGGCCAGGGCCCGGCGCGTGGCCTCGTTGAGGCGGCCCACCAGCTCAGGCGCCAGGCGGGCCGGGCCATACAGGCCGTACCAACCGCCCACGTCGTAGTCGGCAATGCCCGACTCGACCATGGTGGGCACCTCGGGCAGCGAGGCATTGCGCTCGCGCGAGGTGACGGCCAGGGGCCGCACGCGCTGGGTGCTGATGTAGTTGCGGGCGCTGCCGATGATGTCGAACATCATGCTGAGCTGGCCCCCGATCACATCGGTCATGGCCGGCGCATTGCCCTTGTAGGGCACGTGGGTCAGCTTGATGCCGGCGCGCAGCGCAAACAGCTCGCCGCTCAGGTGGTTGGAGGCCCCCATGCCGGCCGAGCCATAGGCCAGCTTGCCGGGGTTGGCCCGGGCATAGGCCACCAGCTCGGGCAGGGTCTTGAAGGGCTGGTCCTTGTTGATCACCAGCACATTGGTGTAGCTCACCAGCGGGGCGATGGCGGTCAGGTCCTTGCTCACATCAAAGGGCATGGACTTGAGGATGTGCGGGCTGATGGTCAGCGTGGGGCTGGCGCCAAAGTACAGCAGCAGGCCGTTGGGCGTCGCCTTGGCCACGGCGTCGCCCCCCATGCTGCCGGCGGCGCCGGGGCGGTTCTCGACCACCACGGGCTGGCCCAGCTCCTTGGACAGGGCCGGGGCGAACAAACGCGCCGTGGCGTCCACCGGGCCACCCGCCGCATAGCCCACCACCAGGCGAATGAGCTGCCCGCCGCCCTGGGCCTGGGCCGGTGCGCCCCACAGCAGGGGGCCCAGGCTGGCCAGCGCGAGCAGTACGCGTCGTGGCCTTGAAAAATAGCTTGGCATGTCTTGTCTCCGTTGTATTTCTTGAATCTGGTCACACCCGCACGTAGCGGAAGGTGCCCATGGCGCGGGCCACCACCTGGCCGCAGGCGTCTTCCACCCGGGCCTCGCAAAAGCACACCGAGCGGCCACCACCTTGGCAAGTCGCGTGGGCCAGCAGGCGGCCCCGGCCAGGGCGGTGAAAACTGGTGCTCATGTCGATGGTCACCACCGCCTTCTGGAACCCCGTGGCCGACAGCGCCGCGCTGGACATGGCGCTGTCCATCAGCGACATCAGCACGCCGCCGTGCACCACGCCGAAGTTGTTGGTCAGCTCAGGCCGCAGGTCCAGCGAGAGCCGGGCCACGCCGCCTTCGGCAAACTCGCGCTGCAGGCCCAGCAGGTGGTTGAAGGCCACCTGGGCAAACAGGGCGCGGGTGTCGGTGGCGGCTTCGGCAGGGGCCACCGCCGTGCTCATGCGCGGGCCTCGCGCACCATGTTGCGGGCGATCACGATCTGCTGGATCTGGCTGGTGCCCTCGTACAGGCGGAACAGGCGCACATCGCGGTAGAAGCGCTCGATGCCGTACTCGGCCAGGTAACCGGCCCCGCCCAGGATCTGCACCGCACGGTCGGCCACACGGCCGCACATCTCGCTGGCAAACAGCTTGCAGCAGGCCGCCTCGGTGGACACGTTGCGGCCCTCGTCGCGCCGGCGTGCCGCGTCGATCACCATGCACTCGGCCGCATACAGCTCGGTCTGGCTGTCGGCCAGCATGGCCTGCACCAGCTGGAACTCGGCAATCGGCTGGCCGAACTGCTGGCGTTCGACGGCGTAGCGCAGGGCATCGGCCAGGATGCGCCGGGCCACGCCCACGCACACCGCCGCCAGGTGGATGCGGCCCTTGTCGAGCACCTTCATGGCGGTCTTGAAGCCGCGCCCCTCCACCCCGCCGATCAGTTGGCGGGCCGGCACGCGCACGTTGTCGAAGATCACGTCGCAGGTGTGGGCGCCCTTCTGGCCCATCTTGCGGTCGATCTTGCCCAGGCTGATGCCCGGCGAGTGGGCATCGACGATGAAGGCCGACACCCCGCCCGCGCCCTTGTCGGCCGGGTTGGTGCGCGCCATCAGCGTGAAGATGCCGGCCTGCGGGGCGTTGGTGATGTAGCGCTTGCTGCCGTTGACGAGGTAGTGCTCGCCCTCGCTGTCCACGCCCTTGATCGCGGTGGTGCGCAGCGAGGCGGCATCGCTGCCGGCATCGGGTTCGGTGAGGGCGAACGAGGCCATCAGTTCGCCGGTGGCCAGGCGCGGCAGGTACTCGGCCTGCTGCTCGGGCGTGCCATCCATCAGGATGCCCTGCGAGCCGATGCCCACGGTGGTACCGATCACCGAGCGGAAGGCGGGCGAGGTCTGGCACAGCTCGAAGAGCACGCGCACCTCTTCCTCCATGGTCAGCTCCAGGCCGCCATAGGCTTCGGGGATGGTCAGGCCGAACAGGCCCATGTCGCGCATCTCCTGCACGATGGCGGGGGGGATGGCATCGGTCTCGGCCACTTCGTTCTCGGCCGGCACCAGGCGCTCGCGGGTGAAGCGGGTGACGGAATCCAGCAGGGCCTGAAAGGTTTGGGGGTCTCGGATCATGGGTGGGTTCTTTCGGTTGCGGTCACAGCGCGTCGGCCGTGCCCAGGATGGCGGTGGCCTGGCTCGACAAGGTGCCGCCGTTGCCATGAGCCAGGGCCGTCACGGCACCGGCCACCTGGCGGGCCCCGGCATCGCCGCGCAGCTGCCGCACGGCCTCGATCAGGGTGAAGATGCCGTACATGCCCGGGTGCACGCACGACAGCCCGCCCCCGTTGGTGTTGACCGGCAGGCGCCCGCCCGGGGCGATGGCGCCGCCCTGCACAAAGCGCCCGCCCTCGCCCTTGGGGCAGAAGCCCAGGTCTTCGAGGAACAGCAGGGTGTTGATGGTGAAAGCGTCGTACAGCTCCAGCAGGCCGATGTCGCGCGGGGCCAGGCCGGCCATGGCAAAGGCCTCGCGGCCCGACTGGCTGGCCGCGGTCACAGTCAGGTCGTGCATGGACGAGATCTGGCGGTTCCAATTGGCGGTGGCATTGCCCAGCACGTACACCGGTTTGCGCGGCAGGCTGGCGGCCCGGTCGGCGCGGGTCAGCACCAAGGCCCCGCCCCCGTCGGTGACCAGGCAGCAGTCGCGCACCGAGAGCGGGTCGGACACCATGCGCGCCTTCAGCACATCGTCGATGCTCAGCGGGTCGCGCATGAAGGCCTCGGGGTTGAGCTGCGCCCAGGCGCGCGCGGCCACCGCCACCTCGGCCAGGTCGCGCCGCGTGGTGCCGTACTGGTGCATGTGGCGCCGGGCGGCCAGCGCATAGGCCGACAGCGGCTGCATGGGCTCGTAAGGCGTTTCGTAGGGCTGCGGGTCCATCACGCGGCGTGCCTTGGCGATCTCGCTACGGCCGAAGGTGGATGTGCGCTGCGTGCTGCCATAGCAGACCAGCACCGCGTTGCACTGACCCGCCTGCAAGGCCATCATGGCCGGCAGCAGGTGGGCCACGAAGCTGGAGCCGCCCACCATGGTGCCGTTGATGTAGCGCGGGTTCAGCCCCAGGTACTCGGTCACCGGCATGGGCCACATGGTGGACAGCACGCTGGCGGTGCACAGGCCGTCGATGTCGCGCATCGTCAGGCCCGCATCGGCCACGGCGGCGCGGGCGGCGTGGGCCAGCACCTCCATCTCGGTGTAGCCCGTGGCCTCACCACAGCCGAAGGTGGCCACACCGGCGATGACGGCGCTGCCGCGCAAGGCGCGCAGGGCAGGCGGGGTGTGCACCGCCGGGGCGGCCGGGGCGGCAGGCCCACGCGGCACCGGGGTCGGTGCGGTCGTGGCCGGCTCAGCCAGCGGGTCGAACACCACGATGCCGCCCTGCCCCTCGGCCTGCAGCACGCGGGCCTTCACGCGCTGCCCCACCTGCACCGCATCGGCGGGCTGCTGCTCGACGCGGCTCATCAGGCGCACGCCTTCATCGAGGTCGATCAGGCAGACGTTGTAGTCGCCGCCCGCCTCGGGCTTGCGCCGCACCACGGTGACGGAGTACACCGTGCCCGCGCCGCTGGGTTCCACCCAGCCGGGGTCGGCGGCGCCGCAGTGCGGGCAGACCGCGCGCGGAAAGTACACATGCTGGCCGCAGGCGGCGCAGCGCTGGATCATGAAACGGCCCTGGTCCAGCCAGGCCTGATGCCGGGCCTGAACGCCCTGGGGTTGCTCACTCATGTCGGGCTCCTTGCGGGGGGCTTCAGATCGGGTCCCAGGTGAAGACATCACCCGAGCGGTCCAGGGGGTAGAACATGGCCTTCAGGGCCGGCAGCGCGTGGCTGGCCACGCTCTCGGGCGTCCAGCCCTCGCTGCGGTGCACCGAGCGCACGGGGCGGGGCTGGCTGATCAGAAAGATCTCGTTGTTGCGCACGGCAAAGATCTGGCCATTGGCGTAAGACGACTCATCGCTGGCCAGGCACACGGCCAGGGGCGCGATCTTGGCCGGGGTCATCTGCTTGATGCGCTCGACCCGGGCCTTTTCGGCATCGGTCTCGGTGGGGATGCTGCCGATCATGCGGCTCCAGGCGAAGGGGGCGATGCAGTTGCTGCGCACATTGAACTTCTGCATGTCGAGCGCAATGGACTTGGACAGCGCCGCGATGCCCAGCTTGGCCGCCGAGTAGTTGGCCTGGCCGAAGTTGCCGATCAGGCCCGAGGTGGAGGTCATGTGGATGTAGTTGCCCGAGCCCTGCTCCTTGAAGTGGGTCGAGGCCGCGCGGCTCACGTAGTAGGCGCCGTACAGGTGCACCTTGATGACGGCGTCCCACTCGTCCAGGCTCATCTTGTGGAAGAAGCGGTCGCGCAGGATGCCCGCGTTGTTGACCACCACATCGATGCGGCCGAAGGTGTCGAGCGCGGTCTGCACGATGCGCCCGGCGCTGAGGGCCTCGCTCACGCTGTCGGTGCTGGCCACGGCCTCGCCGCCCAGGGCGCGGATCTCGTCCACCACCTTCTGCGCCGGGCCGGCATCGTTGCCTTCGCCGGCCACCGAGGCACCGATGTCGTTGACCACCAGACGGGCCCCTTCACGGGCCATGGCCAGGGCGATGTCGCGGCCGATGCCGCCGCCTGCGCCGGTGACCACCACCACTTTGCCTTCGACCATGCGGGACGGGCTGGATTGACTCATGTTGTTCTCCTTGGGTTGCTGAGGTGTCATCAAAAAGGGGATCAGGCGGCCGGCCACTGGAACAGCGCGGGCTGCTTGTCGAGAAAGCGCTGCACCGCCACGCGGTGCGCCTCGGTGCCCATGGCCAGGGCCTGGGCGTTGGCCTCCATCTCGAGCAGCGTGGGCAGGTCGTGCCCGGGCGCTGCCAGGGTGCGCTTGACGAGCGCCACCGCCATCGGCGAGGCCGGCACAAAGCTGGCCGCCAGGGCCTGGGCCCGCGCCTGCAACTGCTCGGGCGGCTGCAGCTCCATGGCGATGCCCAGGCGCAGGGCCTCGGCGGCATCGACCTCGCGGGCCGACAGCATCAGCTCGCGGGCGCGCTGCACGCCCACGATGCGGGGCAAGGTGTAGAAGGCGGCGCAGTCGGGCACCAGGCCCACGCGCATGAAAGACATGCAAAAGCGCGCCCGCGGCGTGGCGATCACAAAGTCGGCCAACAGGGCCAGGCTGAAGCCTGCCCCATAGGCCGCACCGTCCACCGCGGCAATCACCGGGCGGTCGAGGGTGATCAGCTCCTTGAGCCAGTCGTGCAGGCTTTGCAGGCGCGCGCGCCAGCCCGCGTTGTCCAGGCCCACGGTGGCGATGTTGCGCAGATCGCCACCGGCACAGAAATGCTCGCCCGTCCCCGTCAGCACCAGGGCGCGGATGCCGGGGTCAGCGCGCAGCCGGGCCACCACCTGGCGCATCTCTTCGCGCATGGCGGGGTCGAAGGCATTGCGCCGCTCGGGGTTGTGCAGCGTGAGCGTGGCCACCTGATCGCGCACGGTGAAGCGGATGCGCTCGAAGTTATCGGGGTTCATGGGGTCTCCTGAAGTTCGGCGTGGGCTGGGGCGGGCTCACTGCCGGGGCTGCGCCGGTGCGCCTCCTGCAGCTCGCGCCACAAAATCTTGCCGGTGCCCGACTTGGGCAGGGCCGGCACAAACTCGACCCGACGCGGCACCTTGTAGGCCGACATGCGCTCGCGCGCCCAGGCCATGAGCTTCTCGGCGCTCAGCGTTCCTTCATGGCCGGGGCGCAGCACCACCAGGGCCTTGACGGTCTCGCCGCGCTTGGTGTCGTCCACCGCGATCACGCAGGCCTCGAAGATGGCCGGGTGCTCGTACAGCGCGCTTTCCACCTCGGCCGGCCAGACCTTGAAGCCCGAGGCATTGATCATGCGTTTGAGGCGGTCGCGCATGAAGTAGTAGCCGTCCTCGTCCACGCTGGCCAGGTCGCCGGTGCGGAAGAAGCGCAGGCCGTCGCGCTCGAAGAAGGCCGCCTCGGTGGCCGCGGGGTTGCGCCAGTAGCCCAGCATGAGCTGCGGGCCGCTGGTGACCAGCTCGCCCACCTCGCCCGCGGGCAGCTCCTCGCCCGTGGCGGGGTCGACGATGCGCGACACCACACCCTGCGTGGGCATGCCCAGGCACTGGCGCTTGCCGCGGTGCAGCGGGTTGGCGTGCAGAAAGGCGGCCGTCTCGGACAGGCCGTAGGCCTCGTTGTAGGCCAGGCCGAAGCGATCGGCCAGCAGGGTGGCCACGGCCTCGGGCATGGCGGCGCCTCCGCCCGAGAGCAGGCTCAGGCTGCTGAGGTCGCGCGCCATCACATCGGGCTGGGCAAAGAACTCGATCACCATGCTGGGCGGCGCGGTCCACACCGAGACGCGGTGCTGCTCGATCAGGCGCGCCGCCGTGGGCGCATGCCAGCGCGGCATCATGACCAGGGTGGCGCCCAGGGTGAGCGGCATGTTCATGCCGTTTTGCATGCCCAGCATGTGGAACAGCGGCGCCACGCTCAAGAACACCGAATCGGCATGCAGGCGCCGCCACACCTGCGAGGCCAGGTTGGACGCCAGCACCGTGCCATGGGTGTGCATGCAGCCCTTGGGGTGGCCGGTGGTGCCCGAGGTGTAGGGCAGCACGGCCAGGGCCTCGGGGCCAGGGTGCAGCCAGTCGGGCTGCCAGCCCTTTTCGGTGGCCTCGGCCAGGGCCTCTTCGAGCCCATGCAGGCCCGGGCCGGGCAAGGCCTGGCGCGCTTGGTGAAAAGGCTCAGGCCAGGGCGAGCCGGGGGCGCCCACCTCGTCGGGGTGCATGGCATCGGCATAGGCATGGACCACCGCGGCTTCGATGGCGCCGGACTGCAGCAGGGGCTGCAGGCGGGGCAGCAGCTCTTGCGCCAGCAGGGCCACGCGGGCCCCGGTGTCCTGCTGGAACCACTGCAGCTCGGGTGTGGTGCTCATGGGGTTGACCGGCACCACCACCGCGCCCAGGCGCAGCACGGCGTGGTAGGCCAGCACGTACTGGGGGCAGTTCTGGCTCATCAGCAGCACGCGGTCGCCGGGCTGCACGCCCAGGCGCCGGTTCAGCCAGGCGGCCAGGGCCTGCACGCGCCGGTGCAGCTCGGCATAGCTCAGGCTCAGGCCGCAGAACAGCAGGGCCGGCTTGGCCGGGTAGCGCTGGGCAGCGACCTCCAGGTAGTGGCTCAGGCCCACGGCGCTGGGATGGAATTCATGCGGCACGCCGGGCGGCCAGTGGCTGTGGTGGCGCGGGGAAACAGGGGCGGTCAAGTTGGGGGTCTCCTACAGATTCATGAAGGCGGGTATTCAGACCAAACGGCTGGCGTGGCCGGCCCAGTAGCGATCGCGCAGCAGGCGCTTGTAGAGCTTGCCGGTGGGGTGGCGCGGCAGCTCGGCCTCGAAGTCGACCGAGCGCGGACACTTGATGTGCGACAAGTGCTGCTGGCAAAAGGCGATCAGCTCGGCCGCCAGGGCCGGGCCGGCCTGGGCCATGTCACGGGGCTGCACCACGGCCTTGACCTCTTCGCCGAACTCTTCGTTGGGCACACCGAGCACGGCGGCGTCCATCACCAGGGGGTGGGTGATCAGCAGGTTCTCCACCTCTTGCGGGTAGATGTTGACCCCGCCCGAGATGATCATGTAGGCCTTGCGGTCGGTCAGGTACAGGTAGCCCTCGGCATCCACATGGCCCACATCGCCCAGCGTGGTCCAGCCCTGGGCGTTGGTCGATTCGGCGGTCTTGGCCGGGTCGTTGTGGTAAGCGAAGGGCTTGCCCTCGGCAAAGTACACGGTGCCGGTCTCGCCCGCAGGCACGGGCTCGCCGAACTCGTTGCAGATGCGCAGCTGGCCGATCACGGCACGGCCCACGGTGCCGGGGTGGCTCAGCCAGTCGGCCGAACCGACCAGGGTCATGCCATTGCCCTCGGTGCCGGCGTAATACTCCCACAGCACCGGGCCCCACCAGGCGATCATCTGCTGCTTGACCGGGATGGGGCAAGGTGCTGCGGCGTGGATGGCCACCCGCAGCGACGACACATCAAAGGCCTGGCGCTGCGCCTCGCTGAGCTTGAGCAGGCGTACGAACATGGTGGGCACCACCTGGGTGTGGGTGATGCGGTGCTGCTGCACCGCGGCCAGGTAGCGCTCGGGGTCGAAGTGCTCCATCACCACCACGGTGCCGCCCAGGCGCATCACGCTCATGCAAAAGCGCATGGGGGCCGCGTGGTACAGCGGCGCGGGCGACAGGTAGACCGTGGAGGCGTCCATGCCGAACACGCGCTGGCAGATGCCGGTGAGGGCCGGCACGGCCTCGACCTCGGGCGAATCGGGCGGCACGAACACACCCTTGGGGTAGCCGGTGGTGCCCGAGGAGTACAGCATGTCGCCGCCGGCGCTCTCGTCGGCGATCGGCGTGGCCGGCTGGGCCGCCAGCGCCGCTTCATACGACTCAAAGCCCGGCACCGTGCCGTCCAGCATCAGGCAGGTGTGCACGCTGGGCATCTGGCCCAGCAGCTCGCTGGCCTGGGCGGCCAGGGCCTGCGAGCTGACCAGCAGGCGCGCCTGGCAGTTGTCGAGGATGTAGGCCGCCTCGGCCACCTTGAGCCGCGTGCTCATCGCGGTATAGATGATGCCGGCGCGCTGGGCGCCCCAGCACAGCTCGAAAAAGCGCAGCTGGTTCTCCAGCAGCAGCGCGATGTGGTCGCCGGCCTTCAGGCCGCGTGCGCGCAGCAGCTGGGCCACCTGGTTGGCGCGGGCGTCGAGCTCGGCATAGCTCAGGCGCTGGCCGCTGTCGGCCATCACCAGGGCGGCTTTGTCGGGCTGGGTGCGGGCATGGACTCGGGGATGCATCAGAGGGCCTCCTGAAAGTTGAAAAGCGCTTCAGGCGTGCTGCCAAGGCGCTCGGTCACCGGCTTGAAAAACAGACAACCGGCACTTTGAAATTGACGTTTGGCGAAGCACAGAGGCAGTCGGTCGAAAAGCAGATGTGATCGGCGCTGAGCCCGCGCACACTTCGCCCCATCTGCTGTTGAAACCCCTGATCTGCCATGCAACTCACACCCACCATCGCCATCCACCTGAGTGCTGCCCTGGGCGCCCTGGCCCTGGGCCCGGTCGCGCTGTGGGCCCGTCAGGGCCGCACGCAACGCCCCTGGCTGCACCGCGCCGCGGGCTACGCCTGGGTCACGCTGATGCTGATCACGGCCACCTCGGCCCTGTTCATTCGGGATTTCAGCCTGCCCAACTGGGCGGGTTACACCCCGATCCATCTGCTGGTGCCGGTGTGTTTCTCGGGTCTGTTCGGGGCCTTCTGGTTTCTGGCCCGGCGCAACATCAGCGGCCACCGGCGCTGCATGCAGTCGCTGTACTGGATGGCCTGCGTGGGCGCCGGCGTGTTCACGCTGCTGCCCCAGCGCTACCTGGGCCAGCTGGTGTGGGGCCAGTGGCTGGGCCTGCTGTGAGCGACGGAGCCGAAGGGTGGACATGGCGGGCCAGGCAGCTCAGAGCGTGCGCGAGATCAGCTCTTTCATGACCTCGCTGGTGCCACCGTAGATGCGGTTGACGCGCGAGTCCACGTAGGCGCGGCAGATGGGGTACTCCATCATGTAGCCGTAGCCGCCGTAGAGCTGCAGCAGCTCATCGAGGCAGCGGCCCAACTCCTCGGTGCTGAAGAGTTTGGCGATGGCGGCCTCCTGCAGGCTGAGCTTGCGCCGCAGGTGCTCGGCCAGGTACTGGTCCACCATCATGCGCACCGCGGTGGCGCGGGCCTTGATCTCGGCCAGCTTGAAGCGGGTGTTCTGGAAGTCGAACAGGGGCTTGCCGAACACCATGCGCTCCTTGGTGTAGCGGATGGTCTCGGCCAGCATGGCCTCGAGCTTGGCGGCGGCACCGATGGCGATGATCAGGCGCTCCTGGGCCAGCTCGGTCATCAGGTAGCTGAAGCCCTTGCCCTCTTCGCCCAGCAGGTTGCTCACCGGCACGCGCACCTCGTCAAAGAACAGCTCGGCGGTGTCGGCGGCCTTCAGGCCCATCTTGTCGAGCTTGCGGCCCTTGCGAAAGCCCGGCCGGTCGGCCTCGACCAGGATCAGCGAGGTGCCCTTGGCGCCCAGCTCGGGCTGGGTCTTGGCCACCAACACCACCAGGTCGCAATTGAGGCCATTGCTGATGAAGGTCTTGGCGCCGCTGATCACATACTCGTCGCCCTCGCGGCGGGCCGTGGTGCGGATGGCCTTGAGGTCGCTGCCGGCGCCGGGCTCGCTCATGGCGATGGCCAGGATGGTCTCGCCGCTGGCGCAGCGTGGCAGCCACTGCAGCTTCTGCGCCTCGGTGCCCAGGCGCTCGATGTAGGGCGCGATGATGTCGGAGTGCAGGTGAAAGCCCGGGCCGCTGGCACCCGCACGGGCCACCTCTTCGACCAGCACGGCGCAGTGGCCGAAGTCGCCCCCGGCGCCGCCGTAGTCGGGGCTGATGGCCGTGCACAGCAGGCCTTCGCGGCCGGCCTTGAGCCAGGTCTCGCGGTCGACCCGGCCGGCCTCGTCCCACTCGGCCTGGCGCGGCAGGCATTCGCGGGCCACGAAGCGGCGCACCGTCTCGCGGTAGGCCTCGTGGTCGTCGCGGAACAGGGTGCGCGGAAAACTCAAGACGCTTTGCTCATCCATGAAAAGCTCCTCAGGGGCGACCGCCGCCGCACACCAGCACCTGGCCGCTGACGTAGTTCGACTCGGGAATGCAGAACAGGTACACCGCACCGGCCGCCTCTTCGGGCGTGCCGCCACGGCCCAGGGGGATCAGGGCTTCGGCGTTCTTCAGGATCTGCGGGTTCACGCCCACCTTGATCTGCTGGCCGGCAATGTCGATGCTGGCGCCGGCGGTGGCGTCGGCCTCGGTCAGCCGGGTCTTGATCAGGCCGAAGGCCACGCTGTTGACGTTGACCTTGTAGCGCCCCCACTCCTTGGCCATGGCCTTGGTGAGGCCATTGATGCCGGCCTTGGCGGCCGCGTAGTTGGCCTGGCCCGCGTTGCCGTACACGCCCGAGGTGGACGAGATGTTGACCACCTTGCGGAACACATCGCGCCCCTCTTCGCTCTCGCGCCGGTTGGCCTCGCGGATGAAGCCCGAGGCGGCGCGCAGGATGCGAAAGGGCGCGGTCAGGTGCACGGCCAGCATGGCGTCCCACTGCTCGTCGCTCATCTTCTGCACCACGCTGTCCCAGGTGTAGCCGGCGTTGTTGACGATGATGTCCAGCCCGCCATAGGTGCTGACCGCGGCCTCGACAAAGCGCTCGGCAAAGCCGGCCTCGGTGACGCTGCCCACGCAGGCCAGGGCGCGCCCGCCGGCGGCCTCGATCTCGGCCACGGTCTGGCGGGCCGGGGCCTCGTCCAGGTCGTTGATGACCACGGCCGCACCCTCGCGGGCCAGCTTGAGGGCGATCTCGCGCCCGATGCCCCGGCCCGAGCCGGAGACCAGGGCCACCTTGCCCGCCAGTTTGTTCGATGCGTTGCTCATGTGCGCTTTCTTCAGAGGTTCCAGGGTCAGGGCAAGGCGATCACGGCCTCACCGGCCAGCTTGATCACGCCCTCGGCGTTGGTGGTGCTCAGGGCCAGGCGCACGCAGCGCTCGCCCTGGCGTTCAAACTTCTCGGTGATGTGACCCGCGCAGCGGATGCGCTCGCCCACCTGGGTCATGGCGGCAAAGCGCACGCTGTACTCGCGCAGCGCGCTTTGCGGCACCCAGTTCGTGAGCAAGCGGGCCAGCCAGGCCATGGACAACATGCCGTGGGCGATCACGTCGGGCAGGCCGGCGGCCTTGGCAAAGTCGATGTCGACGTGAATGGGGTTGTGGTCGCCCGAGGCGCCGCAGTACAGGGCCAGGGTGTGGCGCGTCAGCGGCGGGGTTTCGAAGGCCGGCAGGGCATCGCCCACGTGCACCTGGTCGAAAGAGGGAAGCGTGCTCATCTCAGGCTCCTGGCTGGTTGCGGATCACGGTCACGGCGCGCAGTTCGGCCACCAGTTCATCGCGCTGGTTGCGCACGCGGGTGCCGCGCACCACGAACTCCAGCGCCCCGCCCTTCTTGTCGTAGATGTCGTCGATGCGCTGCTCAAAGCTCAGCGTGTCGCCCGCATAGGCCATGCGGTGGTAGGTGAAGCCCTGCTCGCCGTGCAGCAGGGTGCGGTAGTCCATGCCCAGCAGGTCGCGGATGGCGGCCGGGTCGGGCGACTCCATCTCCAGGCAGAACAGAAAGGTGGGTGGCACCGGCAGGCCGGGGTGGCCGGCGGCGCGGGCAGCAGCCTCGTCGCTGTAGACCGGGTCGGTCTGGCCCGTGGCCTTGGCGAAGTAGCGCAGGCGACCGGCCTCGACCACGGCGCTGAAGCGGGGCATCACATGCCCGATGAACTTCTTGTCGATCATGGTGCGTGCCCCTTCAAACGGCTTGGTACAGGGTGACCACGCAGGCCCCGCCCAGGCCCAGGTTGTGCTGCAGGGCCAGGCGGGCGCCCTCGACCTGGCGCTGCTCGGCCTGGCCGCGCAACTGCCACACCAGCTCGGTGCACTGGGCCAGGCCCGTGGCACCCAGCGGGTGGCCCTTGGACAACAAGCCGCCCGAGGGGTTGGTGACGATGCGCCCGCCATAGGTGTTGTCGCCGTCGAGGATGAACTTCTCGGCCGTGCCCTCGGGGGTCAGGCCCAGGGCCTCGTAGGTGATGAGTTCGTTGGCGGTGAAGCAGTCGTGCAGCTCCACCACGTCCAGGTCTTCGGGGCCGATGCCGGCCGCCTCGTACACCTGGCGTGCGGCTGCCGCGCTCATGTCGTAGCCCACCACCTTGCGCATGTCGTCGCTCTCGAAGGTGCTGGGGGTGTCGGTGGTCATGGCCTGGGCGGCGATCACCACGCGCTGGTCGAGCTTGTGGCGCTTGGCAAAGTCGGCCGAGCACACCACCGCTGCAGCGGCCCCGCAGGTGGGCGGGCAGCACTGGAAGCGCGTGAGCGGGTCGAACACGGTGGCCGAGGCCATCACCTCGTCCAGCGTCAGGGGCTGGCGGAACAGGGCCAGCGGGTTGCGTGCGGCGTGCTGGCGCGCCTTGACCGAGATGCGGCCAAAGGTGTCGGCCCGGGCGCCGTACTGGCGCATGTAGTCGCGCCCGGCGCCACCGAAGAACTGCGCGGCGCGCGGGGTCTGGGGCTCGTAGCCCTGGTGCGCATCCATGGCCTCGGCAAAGCGGGCCATGGGCGAGGGGCGGTCGTCCCAGGCGCCCTTGAGCGCGCCGGGCTGCATCTGCTCGAAACCCAGCGCAATGGCGCACTCGACCATGCCGCTGGCCACCGCCTGGCGCGCCAGGAACAGCGCGCTCGACCCGGTGGAGCAGTTGTTGTTCAGGTTGAAAACCGGGATGCCGCTCAGGCCCACGCCGTAGATCGCGGCCTGGCCGGCGGTCGAATCACCGTACACATAGCCCACATAGGCCTGCTGCACCAGGGCGTAGTCGACCTTGGCATCGTCCAGGGCCAGGCGGGCGGCGCGGGCGCCCATCACGGTGTAGGGCTCGCTGGCCCCGGGTTTGGTGAAGGGGATCATGCCCACGCCCACCACATGGACGGCACGTTGCGACGCTTGAACAGCACTCATGGAGGTCTCCTGCGGGCCCAACTCGGGCCCAGGGTTCGGGAAAGCGGAAAGCGGAAAGCGGAAAGCGGAAATCGAAGGCCGATGCCGGCGGCTACTCGATGGCAATGCGGGCCTCGCGCACGATGCGCTCCCACTTGGGCAGGTCGTTGCTCAGCACGGCCTGCAACTGCTCGGGCGTGCCGCCCACCGGCGTCAGGCCCATGGCCTTGAGGCGGCCGCTGAGTTCGGCCCCCGCCACGATGCGCTGCACCTCGGCCGCCAGCTTGTCGACGATGGGGCGCGGTGTGCCGCCGGGCAGAAACACGCCAAACCAGCCGTTGGATTCAAAGCCCTTGAGCCCCTGCTCGCCCAGGGTGGGCACCTCGGGCAGCGACGGGTGCCGCTGGGTGCCGGTGATGGCCAGCACGCGGATGCGGTCCGAGCGCAGGTGCGGGGTGATGGAGGTGGCGTCGACAAAGGCCGAGTCGAGCTGGCCGCCCAGCAGGTCGTTCACCTCGGGGCCGGCACCCTTGTAGGGCACCGAGATCAGCTGGATGCCCGCGGCCATCTTGAGCAGCTCGCCATGCATGTGCGAGGAGGTGCCGTTGCCATAGGTGCCGTAGTTGAGCTTGCCCGGCCGCGCCTTGGCCAGGGCAATGAACTCGGCCAGGGTCTTGGCCGGCGAACTGAACGGCACGATGAACAGATCGGACGAGGTGGCCAGTTGCGACACGGGGGCGAAGTCGCGCAGCACGTCGTAGGGCACCTTGGCATAAAGGGCTGGCGACTGGATCATGGCCGTGATGCTGACGAGCACGGTGTAGCCGTCGGGCGCGGCCTTGGCCACGATGTCGTTGCCCAGCATGCCGCTGGCCCCGGGCTTGTTGTCGACCAGCACCGGCTGACCCCAGCTTTGCGCCAGCTGGGTGGCCAGGATGCGGGCCAGGATGTCGGTGCCCCCACCCGCCGGGTAAGGCACCACCAGACGGATGGGCTTGGCCGGATAGGCCTGGGCAAAGGCGGAGCCCCCGCCTGCAGCCAGCCCCATGGCCGCGAGGGCCTGCAAGGCTGATCGACGTGAAACGCGCATGTCTTGTCTCCTGGTTTTGAGGACCCGACCCGCTTCTTCGAGCGGATTCAGGCCTTCAGTTTGCGCATTTCAGGAGAGCAGGCCAATCGCGGATTGAGCCAATCTGATTGGCAGAAAATACCAAGGGCCGCGTTCAGGGCACCGTGCACCAACAGGCTGGTGCAACGCGCTTTACGCAACAAGCACTGTCTCCAATTTGGAAATATTGCGTTGCCGGCAAGAAAACAAGGTCGGTGGCAGAATGCAACGCACACCTGGCCCAGCGATGGCACACCGGGTCAAAAATCCATCCAATCCCATTGCCGAGTCCGCAGCATGAACCTGAACGATTTGCTCAAGTGGCGCTATGCCACCAAGAAGATGAACCCGCAAAAGGCCGTCCCCCAGGACAAGGTCGACAGCATCATCGAAGCGGTGCGCCTGACCGCCACCTCCAGCGGCCTGCAGCCCTACGAGCTGATCGTGGTGACCAACCCCGAAGTGCGCGAGAAGATCAAGGCCATCGCCTGGAACCAGGGCCAGGTCACCGACGGCTCGCACCTGATCGTGTTTGCCGCCTGGGACAACTACACCGCCGATCGCATCAACCACATGTTCGACCTGACCAATGACGAACGTGGTTTCAAGAACGAAGGCTGGGAAGCCTACCGCGCCAAGCTGCTGGCGCTTTACCCCGGCCGTGACGCCGAAGCCAACTACCAGCACGCCGCCCGCCAGGCCTACATCGGCCTGGGCACCGCCCTGATCGCCGCTGCCGCCGAAGGTGTGGACGCCACCCCCATGGAAGGCTTCGACCCCGCCGCCCTCGACGAGATCCTGGGCCTGCGCGCCAAGGGCCTGCGCAGCGTGATCATTCTGCCGCTGGGCTACCGCGAAGAAGACAAGGACTGGCTGGTCAACCTGAAGAAGGTGCGCCGCCCGAACACCCAGTTCGTGAGCGAAGTGAAGTAAGCACAGCGCTCCGCTGATGCCCTGACGGCCCGTGCCCGCCCCTGTGGTGGTCACGGGCCGTTTGTTTTGGGGCTTGGCTTTTAATCAAAAAATGGGCATCGGTGCCAGAAATCATCGAATTTCTTGAAACCTAAGCGTTTTTTTGATGAGCGACCGTTTTTTAATCGTTTCTCAAAATGCCCGACTGTCGCGTCAGCGAAATCGACTGGCCACCAAAGGTCGCCACAATGACGATCCACTTGGTCCCCAGGAATGCACCCATGTCAGACACCCTCACGCCCCCCACCTGGCCCGACGCCCACGCCAGCGACCCACGGGCCCTGGGCTGGATGCAGGGCTCGCCGCCGCCGGCCGACAAGACCATCCGGTTTGACGACGGCAGCTTTCTGCGCTTTCCGCAGCTGCGCTGGAGCCTGAGCCACCTGCGCGAGTTTGTGCCGACCACGGCGATCGAGCGCGCACCTGGCGCCCCCAGTGCGTTGCCGCTGGCCCTGCGCGATGACCTGGATGCCCTGCGCTTCACGTCCATGCCCGGTGAAGCGATGAGCTGGCGCGAGGCGCTGCTGCGCACCTACTACGACGGCATCCTGGTGCTGCACCGGGGCCGTGTGGTGCAGGAGGACTACTTTGGCGAAGGCGCTGCTGATCGGGGCCATGCGCTGTTCTCGGTCACCAAATCCTTTGTCGGCACACTGGCCGCCATGGACGTGCACCAGGGCCGGCTCGACCCCCAGCAGCCCGTGGCCGAGCTGCTGCCCGAACTGCGCCACAGCGCCTATGGCACGGCCAGCGTGCGGCAGGTGATGGACATGCTGATCGGGCTGGATTATTCGGAAGACTATGCCGACCCGCAGGCCGGCATCTGGGATTTCTCGCGCGCCGGCGGCCTGCTGCCCCGCCCCGAGGGCTATGCCGGCCCGCTCAGCTATGGCGAGTTCCTGGCCACGCTGCGCCAGCAGGGCGAGCATGGCACCGCCTTTGCCTACAAGACCGTCAACACCCAGGTGCTGGGCTGGCTGCTGGAGCGCCTGCATGGCCAGCGCCTGGCCACGCAGATCTCGCAGCGGCTGTGGCAGCCCCTGGGCACGGCGCACGACGCGGCGATTTCACAGGACGCCACGGGCGCGGCCTTCGGCGGCGGCGGCATGAGCGCCACCGTGCGCGATCTGGCCCGTTTTGGCGAGATGATGCGCCTGCGCGGCCGCTTCAACGGCCGTCAGGTGGTGCCCGAGGCGGTGGTGGCCGACATCGAGGCCGGCGGCCAGCGCAGCCACTTTGCCCAGGCCGAGGGCTACCGCGCCACCTTGCCGGGCTGGTCGTACCGCAGCATGTGGTGGGTCAGCCACAACGCCCATGGCGCCTACATGGCGCGCGGCGTGCACGGCCAGTGCATCTACATCGACCCCGCCGCCGAGATGGTGATCGTGCGCACCGGCTCGCACCCGGTGGCCAGCGGCGTGGGCAACGACCCGATCACGCTGCCGGCCTTCGCGGCGGTGGCCGAGGCGCTGATGCGGGGCTGATCCGGAACGGGCATCCGCCGAGGCCTCAGTGCGGCAAGGCCCGGGTCGCCAGGTCCGACACCCCGGCCTCGGCGTGCGGCCGCAACAGGGTCTGCCGGTACACCCCCGGGGCCAGGCCGGTCCAGCCCTTGAAGGCGCGGTGAAAAGTGCTGGCCTCGGAGAAGCCCAGGCGGTTGGCGATGTCCAGCAGCGTCAGCTCGGGCTGGCCCAGGTACTCGATGGCGGCATCGCGGCGCAGGTCGTCCTTGATGGCCTGGTAGCCCAGGCCCTCGTCGCGCAGGCGCCGGCGCAGGGTCTGCGGGGTCATGGCCAGGTAGTCGGAGACGAATTCGAGCGAGGGCATCTCGCCCGCCAGGTGGCGCCTCAGCAAGCGGCGGATGCGCTCGCTCAGGCTGGTCTGGTCGCGGTAGCGGATCAGCAGGCTGGCCGGCGCCTGGCGCAGAAACTCCTGCAGGCTTTGCGGCGTCTGCACCACCGGCAGATCCAGCCAGCGGGCCTCGAAGCGAAAGCCCACCCAGGGGTGGTCGTACACCACGGGTGCCTGGAACAGGCGCCCCGCATCGCTGCTGTAGCCCTGGTCGATGGGCCGGTACATCACCTCCAGCACCGGGATGCGGCGCGCCACCAGCCACGAGGCCAGCCCGTAGGTGAAAAAGCAGAAGGTGCGGTCGGCGTAGCCTCGCTCCAGGGCCCGCTCGCCCTGCCCCACCAGGCGCACGGCGGCCTGCCCCTCGTGCACCACCAGGCGGGGCACGAAGTCGGGCAGCACGCGGTGGTAGTAGGCCAGGCCGGTGCGCAAGGCCTCGCCCAGGGTGCGGCATTGCACCAGCAGGCGGCACATCTGGGCAAAGTGGCCCAGCGGCACAGGCTGGCTGCACAGGCCCCACAACTCATCGCGGGTGCTGCGGCTCAGCAGCTTGATCAGCGCCGCATACTGGGCCTGCGTGACGCGCGACAGCGGCGAATCCAGCAGCGCCGGCACGATGCCGGCGCGGCGCAGCAAGGCCTGCACATCGACGCCACGGCCACGCACGCCCTGCAGGATCTGGCTGACCTGCAGGATGGCAATGGTGTGTCGGGTCACCTCGGTCGATGGCATCAGTCGAGTTTAAGGCCCAGTTCCTGCACGAACACCTTCTCACGCGCGGTCTGTTCCGCGGCGTAGCGGGTGTAGTCCTCGGCACTCAGGTACAGGGGCACCTGGTCGTTCTGCTCCAGCGCGCGGTTGAAGCCGGGGTCGGCCATGGCCTTGCGGAAGGCGTCGTGCAGCACCTTGACCACTTTCGGGTCCATGCCCCTGGGGCCGGCCAGGCCGATGGGCGAATTGACCACCAGGTCAAAGCCCAGTTCGCGCAGGGTGGGCACCTCGGGCCAGCGCTTGAGGCGGCTCTCGCCCAGGGTGGCCAGCACCCGGGCCTTGCCCGACTCGGCCAGCGCGCCCCAGCCCGGGTCGGAGATGACCATCAGGTGCCCACCCAGCAGGGCCGCCGTCTCTTCGGCCATGCCCTTGTAGGGGATGAAATTGAACTGCACCCCGGCCGCCCGCGCCAGGCGCTCCATCGCGATGTGGCCGCTGCTGCCGCGCCCCGTGCTGCCGAAGCTGATGGCGCCGGGCTGCTTGCGTGCATCGGCCAGCAGGTCTTGCACGGTCTTCCAGGGGGCGTCCTGGCGCACCACCAGGCCGTTGGTGTAGCCGGTCAGGCAGATCAGGTAGCTGAAATCGGCCACCGGGTCATAGCTCACCTTCATGAGGTGGGGCAGGCGGAACAGCGTGGCCGCGATCAACGCGATGGTGTAGCCGTCGGGCGCGGCGCTCTGGGCCATGGCGGCCGGCCCCAGGGTGCCGCCCACGCCGGGACGGTTGACGATGACGATGGGCTGACCCAGCTCACGCTGGGCCGCCAGCGCCAGGGCGCGCAGCTGCACATCCGTGGCCCCGCCGGGCGGGAACGGCAGGATCAGGGTGATGGGTTTGCTGGGGTAGGCCTCGGCGGCCTGCAGCGCAGGGGCCATGGTGAGGCAGCCCAGTGCGGCCAGCAGGGCCCCCATCACGGCGCGGCGGGCCAGCGGGCGCGCACGCCCTGTCCAGAATCCGGTCTTCATAGGCTTGTCTCCTTGGTTTTTATCCTGGGCGGGCCGAGGGCCCTGCCCGCTGATTCAGACGGGCCCCGCTCAGGCCACGGCCCCTTGGGCGCGCAGGGCCTCGATCTCACCGGCGCTGTAGCCGGCCTGGACCAGCACGGGGTCGGTGTGCTCGCCGGGCCGGGGCGCCGGTTGCCGCAGGGCAAATTCATAGCCGCTCATGCGCACCGGGCAGGCCAGCTGGCGCTGCCCTTCAGGCTGCTGCAGCACCATGCCCCGGGCCTGGAACTGCGGATGCTCCAACGCCTCTTCGAGTTTCAGGATCGGGGTGACACAGCAGTCCACGCCCGCCAGGTGCTCGGCCCACCAGGCCAAGGGCTGGCTGCCGATCAGGGCTTGCAGCTCGGCACGCATCTGCTCGCAGCCGGCCGGCGTGGCGGGCTGGTGACGGGCCTGCCACTCGGGCCGGCCGACGTGCTGGCAGAACAGGTCCCAGAACTTCTTCTCGAGGGCTGCCACGGCCAGGTGCCCGCCGCAGGCGGCCGTGTACACCGCATAACAGGGCAAGGCCCCGGTCAGCTTGCCCTGGCCCACCGGGCTGGTGTGGCCCTGGGTGTTGACCGCCGCCAGCGGCAGCACGGCATGGGCCAGCACCCCGTCGGCCACGGCGATGTCGACATGGCGCCCCAGCCCCGTGCGCTGGGCATCGAACAAGGCGGCCAGGATGCCCATCACCGCGGTCATGCTGCCCCCCAGCAGATCGGCCACCGGCACGTTGGACAAGGCGGGCGGCTGGCCGGGTTGCCCGATCTGCTCGGCCACGCCGGCCAGGCCGGCGTAATTGAGGTCGTGGCCCGCCGCGTCACGCAGCGGGCCGGTCTGGCCGTAGCCGGTGAGGCTGCAATAGACCAGGCGCGGGTTGATGGCGGCCAGCGCCGGGTAGCCGGCGCCCAGGCGCGCCATCACGCCCGGGCGAAAGCCCTCGACCAGCACATCGGCCTCACGCGCCAGGCGCTGCAGCACGGCCAGGCCCGCCGGCTGTTTCAGATCCAGGCGCAGGCCCAGCTTGTTGCGGTTGACCAGTTCGCGCACGGCAGGGGCCGCATAGTCACCGGCTCCGGTGTCCTCGATCTTGATCACCTCGGCCCCCAGATCGGCCAGGTGCAAGGTGCACATCGGCCCAGGCAGCAGGCGCGTCAGGTCGAGCACGCGCACGCCCGCCAAGGGGGCCGCCTGGGCCGGGCTGGCAGAGGTCACGGGTGGAGCAAGGGTCGGAGTCATGGCGTCGCGTGGGTGAATAACCAGCCCAGTCTAGGCAGCCCTGCCCGCCCCCTGCAATGGCCGAGCCGATCAAAGCCATTGGCCGGAACGTTCAGTTCGACAACGAACAAAAAAGGCCGGGAAAACCAGCAGATGTGAAACTCTCGGGCTCTGTAAAGGCTTCGTATACTGTTGTGCGAACCGCCTGTCGCCCAAGGGCTTGACCAGGCGACACACCATTGATCTGCCAGAAAGCCACCCTTTGTCTGCACTCGACGCCCGGTCGATCATGATGCTGTCGGGCCTGCTGGCCCTGCTGATGTCACTGGTGCTGATCTTCATGCGCCGCAGCTACCCACGCCATCTGCGTCAAGGCCTGGGTTTGTTGACCTGCGCGCCGCTGTTGTGGTGCGCCAGCACGGTGCTGTTCGGCCTGCGCGGGCACCTGCCGGATCTCTTCTCGGTGGTGCTGGCCAATGAAGTCCTGATGGGTGGCGTGCTGGCCTACCACGTCGGCAATCAATACTTTTTCACGGGCCAAGCGCGCTGGAAGGGCTGGACCCTGGTGGTGCTCGGCTGCCTGCCTGTGATGGCCTGGTTCACCTGGGTGTCGCCCTCGTACGACGTGCGACTGATCCTGTTCACCAGCCTGATGGGTGCGCTGTTTCTGACCCAGATGCGCTTCATGATGCGTCAGCCCACCAGCTTCAGCCAGACCGTGGTGGTGCTGGTGCTGGGTCTGCAAAGCACCATCCTGGGCGCCCGCCTGATCAGTGTCTTGCTGGGGCACGCGGGTGAAGGCCTGATGGAGCCCGGCCTGATGCAACTGGCCTACCTGTCGGGCAATGCCGTGGCCATCCTGATGCTGACCGTGGGTTCGGTGCTGTGCGCCACCGAGCGGCTGCGCATCGAGTTCGAGCACCTGGCCAGCCACGACACCCTGACCCAGGCCCTGACACGGCGTGCCGTGCTGCAGCGCGCCGAAGAGGAACTGGCCCGGCTGCGCCGCAACGGCGACCCGGTATCGCTGATGATGCTGGACCTGGACCATTTCAAGGCCATCAACGACCAGTTCGGCCACCAGCAGGGGGACGCCGCGCTGATCGAGTTCACCGCGCGCACCCGCCGCATGCTGCGCCAGACCGACCTGCTGGGGCGCTATGGCGGCGAAGAGTTCCTGGTGCTGCTGCCCGGCACCGATGCGGCCACCGCCCTGGGGGTGGCCGAGCGCGTGCGCCAGGCCCAGCCGGTGCCACCGGCCCTGGGCTGCACGGTGAGCATCGGCGTGGCCACGGCCGTCGAGCCCGGAGAATCGATTGACGCCTTGCTGGCACGCGCCGACAAGGCGCTCTACCAGGCCAAGAACGATGGCCGCAATTGTGTGCGGGCGGGTTGATCAAGCCTGCTGCTGCGACACCCCGGCGGATTCGAAGCTGGCCATCTCGGCCAGCACCCGGCAGGCGGAATCGAGCAAAGGCCAGGCCAGCGCCGCGCCCGAGCCCTCGCCCAGGCGCAAGCCCAGGCTCAGCAGGGGCTCGGCCTGCAACTGCTGCAGCATCAGGGCATGGCCGCGCTCACCCGACTGGTGCGCAAACACGCAGCGCTGGCGCACCGCGGGCGCCAGTTCGCAGGCCAGCAGCACGGCGGCCGTGGTGATGAAGCCATCGACCACCACCACGCGGCGCTCGGCGGCGGCCTGCAGCACCGCGCCCACCAGGGTCACCACCTCGAAACCACCGAAGGCGGCCAGGGCACGCAAGGGCTGGTCGCGGCCGATGTCGGCGTGGCGCGCCATCACCTGCTCCAGCACGGCCACCTTGCGGGCCACGCCAGGTTCGTCCAGGCCCGTGCCGCGGCCTGTGCACTCGGCCACCGGGCGGCCGCTGGCCCACGCCAGCAGCAAGGAGGCCGACGAGGTGTTGCCAATGCCCATCTCGCCCAGCAGCAAGGTGTTGCCGGGCAGGCCGGCCAGCACCTCACGGCCCTGGCGCAGCGCCTGCTCGCATTGGGCGGCCGTCATGGCTGGGCCGTCGACCGCGTCGGCCGTGCCGGGGGCCACCTTGCGCAGCAACAAGCGCGGCGCGCCCGGCACCGGATCGGGACGGGGCTCAAAATCGCGGCGCACGCCGCAGTCGACCACGGTCAGGGCCAGGCCATGCTGGCGGGCCAGCACGCTGACAGCCGCGCCACCGGCCAGAAAGTTCTCGACCATCTGCCAGGTCACGTCCGCCGGGTAGGCCGACACCCCGCGCGCCGCCAGGCCATGGTCGCCCGCGCAGACCAGCATCTGGGGCTGGCGCAGGGCGGGGGCCTCGCTGCCCAGGATCTGGCCCAGCTGCAGGGCCAGCGACTCCAGTTGCCCCAGGGCGCCCAGGGGCTTGGTCTTGTGATCGATCAGGTGCTGCAGGCGCGCGGTGAGCGCGGCATCGTGCAGATCGGGCACGTCAGGGATCAAGGGCAAGGTGGAGGGGGTGGCCAGGGACATGGATGAACTCAAAATTGCGCAAAACCCGCATTGTCCTCCCCCGACAGCCCGGGCCCGGCGGTCTGACAAGGCGACAATCGGCGGCCATGCCTGCGCTGCCGCCCTCTATTCCTGCCTCTGCCATCCCGCCCCCGCCGCGCCGCCCCGGCCTGCGCACCGTGCAGGGCAGGCTCACGCCCTGCCTGACGCTGCAGACCCTGGGCCGTGGCGACGGGCTGCTGGGCCTGTGCCGCGACGGCGTGTTCGGCCCACGGGCCGATCAAGTCACGGTGGCCTGGGTCGACTGGCTGTACCTGGTGAACGAGCAACCCTTGTGGCAGACGCCGGCCCCGCGCAGCGTGCTGGGCCAGCGCCCGCTGCCCACCGAACGCCTCACCGACGCCAGCGGCCAGGCCGTGCTGCTGCACCGCGACCTGGCGGCCGAGGCCCAGGCCACCGATCGCCTGCGCAACCTGGGCCTGCACCCGCTGAAGGCGGACACCTTGCAGTGGCGCTCGCCCGAGGCCGAAGCCCAGGCCTGGCCCGAGGAGCGCGCCCTAGGCCTGTGGTCCCTGCCCCAGGAAGAAGCCTTTGGCGACTTCTGGGCCGATGAGGTGCCGCTGCTGCAGGCCGCCGGCTGGCGCGTGGTGGTGAAACCCGGCTTTGCCCACCAGAGCGTGCCGGTGGAGGCCTGGCGCCTGCTGATCGAGCCCGACACCGGCGAGGTACTGGGCCGCCAGGTGGTCGGCCCGCTGGGCCAGCGCCCCCTCGAGCCGGCCCCGCTGGGCCTGCCGGCGCGCAGCGGGACCTGGTTCATGACCCTGGGTGTGGTGATCGAAGGCCAGACGCTGGACCTGGGGCCCATCCTGGCCGACCTGCTGCGGCGTGACGCCCGCTGGCTGAGCACAGAGCGCCTGCGCGCCATCGACGACCTGAGCGTGGTGACGCTGCGCGCCCCCGGCGGCAAGCGGCTGGAGGCCCCCGCCGGCACCCTCAAGCCCATCGTGGCCGCCCTGCTCGACCTGCTGAGCGACCCGCGCCAGGCCGCCGGCCCCTGGCGCCTGCAGGCCTGGGACCTGCCCCGGCTGGAGCAGCTGCGGGCCCCGCTGGAGGCCAGCGGCACAGCGACGCCCCCCGCCCCCGTGCCCTGGCATGTGCAGGGCGAAGACAGCCTGGGCCCCTGGGTGCAGCGCCTGCGCCAGGCCGGCAGCCCGCCGCCCGTGGCCGCGCCCGCCGGCTGGCCCCTGCCCTTGCGCCCCTACCAGTTGCAGGGCCTGGCCTGGCTGCAATACCTGCGCGAGCACGGCCTGCACGGTGTGCTGGCCGACGACATGGGCCTGGGCAAGACGGCGCAGACCATTGCCCACCTGCTGCTGGAGCACCAGGTCGGGCGCCTGCAACAGCCCGCCCTGGTGGTGCTGCCAGCCTCGCTGATCTTCAACTGGCAGCTCGAACTGCAACGCCTGGCCCCCGGCCTGCGCGTGCTGACGCTGCACGGCAGTGAACGGGCCGAGCACTTTGCCCACCTGGGCCAGTACCAGGTGGTGCTGACCAGCTACGCCCTGGCCTGGCGCGATGTGCGGGCCCTGCGCGAGCAAGCCTGGCAATGGGTGGTGCTGGACGAAGCCCAGATGGTCAAGAACGCCGACAGCCGCAGCGCCCGGGCCCTGCGCCAGTTGCGGGCCGAACACCGCCTGTGCCTGACCGGCACCCCGCTGGAGAACCACCTGGGCGAGCTGTGGTCGTTGTTCGACTTTCTGATGCCGGGTTTTCTGGGCACGGCACGGCATTTTCAGCAGCACTGGCGCAAGCCCATCGAGGTCAACGGCGAGACCCTGCGCGCGCGCCTGCTGGCGGCGCGGGTGCGGCCTTTCATCCTGCGCCGGCGCAAGGACCAGGTGGCCACCGAGCTGCCGCCCAAGATCGAGATCACCCGCAACGTGACGCTGCAGGGCGTGCAGCGCGAGCTGTACGAAAGCGTGCGCGTGGCGGCCGACCACCTGCTGCGCCGGGTGCTGCAGCGCCAAGGCTTTGCCAGCTCGCAGATCACCATCCTGGATGCCCTGCTCAAGCTGCGCCAGGTGTGTTGCGACCCGCACCTGGTACCCGGCCTGCCCGTGCCCGCCGACCTGCTGGGCGCCAAGCTGGAAGACCTGCAGACCCTGTTGCCAGGGCTGGTGGACGAAGGCCGGCGGGTGCTGGTGTTCTCGCAGTTCACCGGCCTGCTGGCCCGGGTGGGCGAGCTGCTCGACGCCCAGGGCATCGCCTGGCTGCGCCTGACCGGCGACACCCCGGTGGCCGAGCGCGGCGCCCTGGTGCAGGCCTTCCAGGCCCAGCAGGCCCCTGTGTTCCTGATCAGCCTGAAGGCTGGCGGCACCGGCCTGAACCTGACCGCCGCCGACACCGTGATCCACCTCGACCCCTGGTGGAACCCCGCCGTCGAACAACAGGCCACCGACCGCGCCCACCGCATCGGCCAGACCCATAGCGTGTTTGTGTACCGGCTGGTGGTACAGGGCAGCATCGAAGAGCGGATGCTGACCTTGCAAAAGCGCAAAGCCCAGCTGGCCGAAAGCCTGCTGGGCAGCGACCCCGCCGAGGCGGGCAAGTTCAGTGCGACGGAGCTGGAGGGTTTGCTGGCGCCGCTAGACGCTGAGGCCGGCTGAACGCCGGCCTGCTCCTCAAATGCCGCGTTCCTTGCGGTAAGCCGTGCGCGCCGCGAAGGCGGTGTTGGCAAAGTCGGAGAACACGCCGTCCACGCCAGCGCGGTAGAAGGTCAGGTATTCGGCGGTCGGGTCACCCTTGTAGAAGCCGGCCAGGTACTTCTGCTCGTTGCGGAAAGTGTAGACGTGCACAAACAAGCCGGCCGAATGGGCATCGTTGATCAGGCTGGTGGGGGTGACCGAGTTCACGTCGGCCAACGAACCGGTGTAGCCGGCGGTGGTTGGGAACGGCGACACCTTGAGGGCCATGACCTGCGGCTTCCAGGGACCGATGCCGTCGGCATAGGTCTTGATCTCGGCCAGGCCGGCGGGGGTCAGCATGGCGCCGAAATAGCGGCCATCGCCATTGACGGTCCAGCTGTAAGGGCGGCCATCGACGAAGTTGTACTCGTCGTTGGTCTGGTAGATCATTTCGCCCGTCTTGTAGTTGACGTCGTTGCCGTCGATCAGCTGCACCACGCGGGTGTTCAGGCCGATCGAGCGCATGTACTTGAGGCTGGCCGGGTCGAAGGACTGCACGAAGATCGGCGCGGTCTTGCTGTTCAGGTTGTTGTCCTTGATCAGCTTGACGATGGCGTCTTCAAACGGGTGGGTGCCGGTACCGCAGCCGTTGGCAATGGCCTGGGCGTTGTTCCAATAGGGGTTCTTGGCCTCGGGGTAGACCGTGAGGGTGCGACCGGTGCTGGCGCTCTTGGCCTTGGCAATGTCGATGATCTCCTGCATGGTCAGGATGGGGTACTTGCCATTGAGGGCGGTGGGGCGCTCGTTGCGGGCATCGTAGGTGGTGCCACCCAGCCACTGCTTGAGTTCGGCCACGGTGAAGTCGGTGATCGACCAGTCACCGGTGTGGTCCTCGCCATCCACCACCAGCGACTTGAGCACCGACTTGGGGTCGCTGCTGGTGCGGTCGCTCAGGTAGGTGGCGGGGCCGCCATACTGGGCCAGCGAATAGGTCACCGGCACCTGCACACCCGGCACGGTGCGCTTGCGGGCCGCCACCACGGCGTTGGTCTGCGCCACGGTGCTGATGTTGGTGTTGTCGCTCAGCCAGGGGTTGTGGCGGGCCACCAGCACGCAGTCCTTGGTGAGGTGCAGGTCTTCTTCCAGCGAGTCGGCACCGGCATCGGCCGCGCCTTCGTAGGCCGGCTGGGTTTCTTCGGGGTACAGGCCAGGCAGGCCGCGGTGGCCGATCACCAGGGGCTGACTACCGTCCAGGGTGTTGAAACCGAAGATGTTGGGGCCACTGTCGCCACCACCACAGGCCGAGAGGCCCAGCAGGCCGACCAGCAGGCTCAGGGTGAAGCCGGTTTGCAGGCGGCGTGTCGGGGTCGATGTGTTTTTCATGATCTATTTCCTCGCTCCATGGACAAAACACCATGCTGAAAGCTGCGTGTGACAGCGTGATGTAAATGCCGTGTAAATCCAACAAGGCGGGCGCCTTTGGCCTGCAACAGCGTGAAGGCAAATCTGAACAGCCCAGGCCGGTGCCCACCGGCCCATCCCCGCCAGGCCAGACGCCGCCGCCTGCGATCGCAGGAGCATCAGATCCGGACACCTGCCGTCGGCGCCAAACCTAGACTTGATTGCCCCCCAAAACCAAGCAACGGAGACAAGCCATGGACCTGATCACCCTGCTGCACGCCACGGCGCGCAGCTTTCCCGAGCACGATGCCATCCGCTACCAGCACCACGGCACGCCTTACCCCGATTTCGTACAACAGACCCGGCAGGCAGCGCGGGTGCTGAAGGACCTGGGGGTGGGTGCCGGCGACCGGGTGGCCCTGGTGTGCCGAAACACGCCCGGCTTTCTGCAGGCGGCCTACGGTGCCTGGCGCCTGGGGGCCAGCGTGGTGCCGGTCAACCACAAGCTGGCGGCCCCCGAGCTGGCGCACATCCTGGGGCATTGCCAGGCGCGCCTTTGTGTCATCGACGGCAGCCTGGCCGGCGTGCTCCACCAAACAGGCCTGCCCGTGACGGCCCTGAGCACCGACAGCCCCCACCCGGGTCTGCCCTGCTTCGACACCCTGCTGGCCGCCGCCAAGCCCCTGCCTGATGCCGATAACGCGCCCTTGTCGGGCGACAGCCTGGCCGAAATCCTCTACACCTCGGGCACCACCGGCAAGCCCAAGGGCTGCCTGCACACGCACCACACCGTGTTCCAGCAGGCGCTGGCCTGCGCGGCCAGCATCGGCATCGGCAACGACACCCGCATGCTGGTGGCGATGCCGATCTGGCACGCATCGCCGCTCAACAACTGGACCCTGGGCACCCTGGCCGTGGGTGGCACCGTGGTGGTGCTGCGCGAATACCAGGCGCAGGCCTTCATCGAGGCCATTGCAGCCGAAAAGATCACCATGACCTTTGCCGCCCCGGTGGCCCTGCTGGCCCCATTGCACGCCGTGCCGGCGCTGCGCGCCCACGACCTGTCCAGCATGCGCCGCTGGATCTACGGCGGTGGCCCACTGGGGCGCGACATGGCCTTGCGCCTGATCGAGGCCTATGGCACCGAGAACTTTGTTCAGGTCTATGGCATGACCGAGACCGGCCCCTTGGGCACGGCCCTGTACCCCGAGCACGCGCTGGCCAAGGCGGGCTCGATCGGGCGCGCCACCACCACGGGCGTGCAGATGCGCCTGGTGGACCTGGACGCCCAGCCCGTGCCCGCCGGCGTGGTGGGCGAGATCCAGTTCCGCACCGAAGCGATGATGAAAGGCTACCTGGACGACCCCGAGGCCAGCGCCCAGGCCTTCACGCCAGACGGCTGGTACCGCACGGGTGACCTGGCGCAGGCCGATGCGGACGGATTTCTGTTCATCGTCGACCGCGCCAAAGACATGATCATCACCGGAGGTGAAAATGTTTACTCCAAGGAGGTCGAGGACGCCCTGGGGCCGCACCCCGCCCTGCTCGATGTGGCCGTGATCGGTCGGCCCCACCCCGAATGGGGCGAGACCGTGTGCGCCGTGCTGGTGCTGCGCGAGGGGCAACAGGCCAGCGCCGAAGAACTCAGCGCCTTCCTGGCCCCGCGACTGGCCCGTTACAAAATTCCACGCCACTACGAGTTCCGCACCGAACTGCCACGCACGCCCACCGGCAAGATCATGAAACACCTGCTGCGGGCACCCGCTCCCTGAGGCCTGGCCCACCCGGCGGAGCGTGCAAACCGTCACGCCGACCCCGCTCCTGACCGGGCGTTTGGGGCTGCCAGCGGCAGCCGGGGGCCTGCGGCTGGTACATTGCCAGGGCTTTGACACGCCAAAAGGCGTATTTCGCTTCAGTTCCCCCAGACCATGTCCAATCTCATCGTGCACGGCGGCACCCCCCTTCGCGGCCGCATCATCCCCTCTGCCAACAAGAACGCCGTGCTGCCCGTGCTGTGCGCCACCCTGCTCAGCGACCAACCCCTGAAGCTGCTGGGCGTGCCCGACATCACCGATGTGCGCAAGATCCTGGACATCTTCCGCACCCTGGGCAGCGAGGTGCGCATGGACCACGCCAGCGGCGTGCTCGAACTGCACCACCAGAACACCTGTTTCGACCCCACGCGCCACCACCTGCCCGAGGAGATGCGCTCGTCCATCATGCTGGTGCCGCCGCTGCTGGCGCGTTTTGGCGTGGCCCGGCTCGAGGACAACGTCAAGGGTTGCACCCTGGGCGTGCGCGAAATCGACCCCCATGTGGAGGTGTTCCAGCAGTTCGGCGGCCGGGTCGAGCGGGCCGAAGGCTCGCTGCTGGTGCACAGCCCGGGCCGCCTGCGCCCCACCCAGCACTGGCTGGACTACGCCTCGGTCACCACCACCGAGAACTTCGTGCTGTGCGCAGCGGTGGCCGAGGGCACCTCGACCCTGACCAACGCGGCCTCCGAGCCCCATGTGCAGGAGTTCTGCCGCTTCATGCAGATGCTGGGCGTGCCCATCGAAGGCCTGGGCACCTCGCGCATCACCGTGCATGGCGGCGCCCGGCTGGGCGGCGGCGAGTTCCGCTTTGACGAAGACTTTCACGAAATCACCACCTTCCTGGCCCTGGGTGCCATCACCGGCGGCGACGTGGTGGTGCGCAACAGCGCACCCGACAACTTTCCGCTGATCGACCGCACCTTTGCCAAGTTCGGCGTCAAGATCACGCACGAAGACGGTTGGTCGCGTGCCAGCGTGCCAGGCGAGCTGCGCGTGCAGACGCCATTCACCAGCAATGTGCTGACCAAGGTCGAAGCCGCCCCCTGGCCCTATTTCCCGGTCGACCTGCTGCCCATCTTCATTGCGCTGGGCGTGCGCGCCCAGGGCAACACCATGTTCTGGAACAAGGTCTACGACGGGGCCCTGGGCTGGACGGGCGAGCTGTCCAAGTTCGGCGCCCATGTGTTCTCGTCCGACCCGCACCGCCTGATCACCTTCGGCGGCAAGCCCCTGAGCCCGGCCGTGGTCGAAAGCCCCTACATCATCCGGGTAGCGATCGCGCTGTTCATGGTGGCGGCCAGCATCGAGGGCCGCTCCGAGATCCGCAACGCCACACCGATCCGGCGCGCCCACCCGCATTTCGTGGAAAACCTGCGCAGCCTCGGTGTGCAGGTCGACTGGCAGAACGAAGAGTAAAAGCCCAGGTCGGCCCCCTGCCAGGCCGGGTGGGCCGCCTCAAATGCGGGACAATCGCCGCTTTACGCATTGAACCGTCCGAGACCTTCCATGAGCGACACCGCCCCGCAACGCCCCGAACTGCCCGACCACCTGTCCATCGACCCCCGCAGCCCGCACCACCTGGCGGCCGTGTTCGAGCACGACATCGGCATCCGCTTCAATGACAAGGAGCGCTTCGACGTCGAGGAATACTGCGTCAGCGAAGGCTGGGTCAAGGTGCCTGCTGGCAAGACACGCGACCGCAAGGGCCGCCCGCTGCTGATCACCCTCAAGGGCAAGGTCGAGGCCTTCTACAAGTAAGCCGCCCTCGGCCGCCCCCCCCATGGACCTCACCGCCCTGGACAACCCCTTCTGGCACAGCCTGAACGGGCCCCACACGGCCTGGTCGCTGGGCGACGCCCAGGCCCGGCGCTACGCCCCGGGCTTCACCCCGCTGCTGGGCTTTGCCCAGCCTGATGCCCCCGATTTCTCGGCCCTCACGCCCTTGTGCGAGGCCGGCGAACGCTTTTATGCCAAGGCCTGGGCGGGTGAGGCGCCACCCGGCTGGCAGGTGCTGGTCGAGGCCCCGGCCTTGCAGATGGTGTGGAGCGCCGCAGCGCCCTCCGGCTCACCCCCGGCCCATGCCAGACGACTGGGCCCCTCCGACCAGGCCGCCATCGAGGCCCTGGTACAAGCCACCCAGCCCGGCCCCTTTGGCCCGCGCACGCGCGAGATGGGCGACTACTGGGGGGTGTTTGAAGAAGATCGGTTGATCGCCATGACCGGCGAGCGCCTGCACCTGGGCCACTTGCGTGAGGTCAGCGGGGTGTGCTGCGCGCCCGAGGCGCAAGGCCGAGGCCTGGCACGGGCGCTGATCGAGACGGTGGTGCAAGCCCAGTTGCAGCGCGGGCAAACCCCGTTTCTGCATGTGATGGCGAGCAACCAGCGCGCGGTGCGGCTGTATGAACACATGGGGTTCAGAACCCACCAGAGTTTGCTGTTGCGCGTGGTGGCCAAGACATGATCCGCGCAACGCGATGCGATTCTCAAAGAGACTGGGGCACCTAACCCTGACTCTCAAAGCGCCAAAGCATCAATCACGGCGTGAGGATTGTGCTCAATCACGTTGAGCAAGACCAAGGACGCACCGTGGGGTCTGCGGTCACCACGCTCCCAGTGACGCAGTGTGGCGGGGGAAAATCCAAATTGAGCTGCAAATTGCGCCTGCGTCATTCCGACTTTGGCACGCAAGGCCCGCACATCCACGGGACGGGGGCGATGAATGCGGACGCCAGGTTGGTGCCCTTCGGCGTGGGCAATGGCTTCTTGCAAGCCTTGCTTGATGCTGTTGAATGCCTTGCTCATGTCTTCCTGGCTTTTGCCTTCCAGATGTTGACCAGACCCTGAACCATGTCCGCCAACTCATTGCGTTGGGCATGACTGAGGTTGCTGCGCTCACCTTTGGCAAACACGGTCAGCAAATAAAGCGGCATGTGCTCGTCATGAACATAGTAGATGACCCTCACTCCACCGCTTTGGCCTCGGCCACCTCGACGCCACCGCAATTTTCGCACCCCGCCTGTGCCCTCCATCAGATCACCGGCCTTTGGGTGCGATGCCAAATAGTGGATCAGTTCTTGACGCTCTGACAAACCGAGCAACTTGTCTGCCACACGGATAAAGCCCGGTAGTTCTGCAATGGTTTGGAGGCAGCGCATTCTAATCCATTGGGACAGAAGGTACCTCGAAGGAATCCCCCCCTGTCAGGGTTGAAGGCCCCATTGACAGCCTCTGCGAGGTGCTCTGAAGGCCAAGGCTTCAGAGACTACGGAAGTACGCATGGTTGCGGAAAGTGCCATGGACAAACGAGTAAAGAGTCATGACCCGTGGTTACGAAAAAAAATGGGCATCGCGAACGATGCCCATTTGGCTTGTTATCTGGTCAGGGGGCTGGCCCTCAACTCAGCTGCGATCAGAGCTGGCTGATCAGCTCAGGCACGGCCACAAACAGGTCGGCCTCCAGGCCGTAGTCGGCCACGCTGAAGATTGGCGCCTCCGGGTCCTTGTTGATCGCCACGATCACCTTCGAATCCTTCATGCCCGCCAAGTGCTGGATCGCGCCCGAGATGCCGCAGGCCACGTACAGGCTGGGCGCCACGATCTTGCCCGTCTGCCCCACCTGCCAGTCGTTGGGCGCGTAGCCCGCGTCCACCGCCGCACGGCTGGCACCGAGCGCCGCTCCCAGCTTGTCGGCCAGGGGGGTCAGCACTTCGTTGAACTTCTCGCTGCTGCCCAGCGCCCGGCCACCCGACACGATGATCTTGGCAGCCGTCAGCTCAGGGCGGTCGCTCTTGGCGATCTCGCTGCCCACAAACGCGCTCTTGCCGCTGTCGGCCTGCGCTGCAATGGTTTCGACCGCGGCGCTGCCGCCCGTGGCCGCTGCCGCGTCAAAGCCCGTGGTGCGCACGGTGATGACTTTGGTGGCGTCGGCGCTTTGCACGGTGGCGATGGCGTTGCCGGCGTAGATCGGGCGCTCGAAGGTGTCGGCGCTGATGACCTTGCTGATTTCGCTGATCTGCGCCACGTCGAGCTTGGCGGCCACGCGCGGGGCGGCGTTCTTGCCGCCGGCGGTGGCGGGGAACACGATGTGGCTGTAGTTGGCTGCCATGGCCAGGACTTGCGCGGCCACGTTCTCGGCCAGGCCGTGGGCCAGGGCTTCGCTGTCGGCGTGGATGACTTTGCTCACGCCTGCGATTTGTGCGGCTTGGGCAGCAGCGGCGCCGGCGTTGTGGCCTGCCACCAGCACGTGCACGTCTCCACCGGCTTGCAGCGCGGCGGTCACGGTGTTCAGGGTCGCGCCCTTGATGCTTTGGTTGTCGTGTTCGGCAATAACAAGTGCGGTCATGTTCAGATCACCTTGGCTTCAGTTTTCAGTTTGTTCACCAGGGTGGCCACATCGGCCACCTTCACGCCCGCGCCACGCTTCGGGGGCTCGCTGACCTTCAGCGTCTTCAGGCGCGGGGCCACGTCCACCCCGAGGTCTTCGGGCTTGACGGTCTCCAGCGGCTTCTTCTTGGCCTTCATGATGTTGGGCAGCGTCACATAGCGCGGCTCGTTCAGGCGCAGGTCGGTGGTGATCACGGCCGGGATCGACAGGCTCAGGGTTTCCAGGCCGCCGTCGATTTCGCGCGTGACGTTGACCTTGTCGCCGGCCACTTCGACCTTGCTGGCGAAGGTGGCCTGGGGCAGGTCGGCCAGGGCGGCCAGCATCTGGCCGGTCTGGTTGGCGTCGTCGTCGATGGCTTGCTTGCCCAGGATGATCAGGCCCGGTTGCTCCTTGGCCACCAGCGCGTTGAGCAGCTTGGCCACGGCCAGGGGTTGCAGTTCGAGGTCGGCGGGGGTTTCGACCAGGATGGCGCGGTCCGCACCGATGGCCATGGCCGTGCGCAGGGTTTCCTGGCATTGGGCCACGCCGCAGCTGACGGCGATCACCTCCGTGGCCACGCCTTTTTCCTTCAGGCGCACCGCTTCTTCGACGGCAATCTCGTCAAAGGGGTTCATGCTCATCTTGACGTTGGCGATGTCCACACCCGTGTTGTCCGACTTCACCCGGACCTTCACGTTGTAGTCCACCACGCGTTTGACGGGGACGAGAATCTTCATGTTGCTTCCTCTTGAATGAATGCTTTGTTCAGTCGAGCTGGGCGCCAGACTGCTTGACCAGACGCTCCCAGACGGGAAATTCGCGTTTGTAGAATGTACCGAATTGTTCGGGGGTGTTACCCACTGCCATGAAACCCATGGACGCTATGCGCTCCTTCACGTCGGGTAGCGCGCAGACCGCGCGCACCTCGCTCGAGATGCGTTGCACGATGTCCACCGGGGTTTTGGCCGGTGCTGCCATGCCCACCCAGCCCGAGGTGCGGTACACCTCGTCCTTGAGCCCCTGTTCCGGGAGTGTGGGCACGTTGGGCAGCACGGTCATGCGCTGCTCTCCTGTGACGCCGATGGCCTTGAGCTTACCCGTTTCAATGTGGGGTTTGGCGCCCAGGGCGCTGGCAAAAGCCAATTGAATCTGGCCGCCAATCAAATCCTGCAGCATCGGGGCCTCGCCCTTGTAGGCCACGTGCGACATGTCGGCGTCCTGGGCCTGGCTCATGTAGGCGCCGGCCAGGTGGGCCTGGGAGCCCACACCCCAGGACCCATACGACAGCTTGCCCTTGTTCTTGGCCATGTAGGCCATCAGTTCGGCCCCGTTGCTCACCGGCAGGCCGGCATTGACGACCAACACCGTGGGCGCATTGGCGATCAGCGACACCAGCGCCAGATCGCGCTGGGCGTTGTAGGGCATCTTGGTGTACAGGAACTGGTTGATCAGCAGCGAGGTGCTCAGCGACAGCACCAGGGTGTAGCCATCGGGCGCGGCCTTGGCCACGGCATCGGTGCCCAGGATGCCTGCGGCACCGCCCCGGTTGTCGATCAGCACGGGCTGGCCCAGGCGCGAGGACAGTTTCTCGCCGATCACGCGGGCCACCGTGTCGGTGGCGCCACCGGCGTTGAAGGGCACGATGATCTTGACCGGCTTGGTGGGCCAGGGTTCGGCGGCCTGCAGGGGCAAGGCCCCGGCCAGGAGCAGCCCGGCGGCGCCGGCCTGCCCCAGCCAGTGGCGGCGGGTGCTGTGATGGATGTCTTTCATGATGTCTCCTTTTTGAATTCTTGGGGCCTGATGCTCAGCCTTGCCAACGCACCTTGACGGGCAGGCGCTCCAGGGCGGTGGCCAGGGCCTGGGACCAGGCCTCTGGGGCCTCCCCATTCGCGGGCGCCACATGCCAGCCCTCGGCTGAATGTTCGATGCGCAGTTCAGGGGCCTGGGCCAGGCCGGCCTCGGTCGCGCACTGGCGCGCCAGGTCCTCGATCACGGCCCGGGTGGCCAGGGCGCGCAGATCGGGCTTGAAGATCTTGCCCACATTGGTCATGGGCATCTGATCGAGCACGGTGATGTGGCGTGGCTTGGCCGGCCCCTCGTCCACGCGGCTGGCGGCAAAGGCCAGCAGCTCCTGCTCGGTGACGCTCTGGCCGGGTACCAACGTGACGTAGACCACGGGCAGTTCACCCGCGTAGGCATCGGGCGCACCCACGGCCGCGCTGAGCTGCACGGCCGGGTGGGCGGCCACCGCGTCTTCGATCACCTTGGGGTCGATGTTGTGGCCGCCGCGGATGATCAGGTCCTTGGAGCGGCCCGAGATGTTCAGGCGCCCTTCCTCATCCACAAAGCCCAGGTCGCCCGTGGCCAGCCAGCCGTCCGCGGTGAAGGCCTTGGCGGTGTCAGCCGGGTCCAGAAAGCCCGAGAACAGGTTGGGTGACTTGAACAGGATCATGCCGGGCTGACCTGGGGGCAGGTCCTCGTTGCTGGCGTTGCCGCCGGCGTCCAGGCGCACGATGCGCATCTGCACAAAAGGCAGGGCAAAGCCCACGCAACCTGCCGGCCCCACCACGCCGGGCGGGGTGATGGTGGAAATGCCCGCCATCTCGGTCATGCCCAGCGATTCGTGCACCTGCAGGCCGAACTGCTGTTGGTACCGCAGCGCCAGCTCAGGCGGCATGGGTGCGGCGCCTGTGCGGGCATAGCGCAGCGAAGAAATGTCGGCCCCGTCGAGCGGCACATTGGCCAGCGCCGCCAGCACCGTGGGCACGGCCGACAGCACGGTGCTGCGGTAGGCCTGCACCAGCTTCCAGTAGTTCTGGATGACGGCTCGGTTGCGCATCAGGCTGGTGGTGGGGATGATGGTCTCGGCCCCGGCCGAGCAGGCGCTCAAGGAACCGGCCAGCACACCGGCCACATGGAACAGCGGGTAGCCGTTGATGGTCACATCCTGGGGGCCCATGCCTTGCACCTGGATGCCAGCCCAGGCCGAGAACACCTGGGCACCATGGCTGTGCCGGGCCAGCTTCGGAGCCCCCGTGGTGCCCCCGGTGTGGAAGTAGGCCGCAATGTCGGTGGGCTGGATCTCGCGGCCGCTGAGCAGGCGGTCGTCGGGCTGGCCAGCCGTCAACTGACGGAAGCACTGCACGCCCTCGGGCAGCGCGGGCGTGGCCACCTCGTCGTGCGGCGGCACGCGCAGCACGGTGTGCAGCGTGGACACCCGGGCCAGCAGGTGCAGGGCCTTGGTCCAGTAGCCGGCATCGGCATCGACGCCGTAGGCGATCAGCACCTTGGCTTGGGCCGCATTGAGCAGCGAGGCCAGCTTGTCATCGCTGAGCAAGGGATTCAAGGGCTGCACGATGCCTGCCGCGCCACCGCCCCACAGGGCCAGGTGGTAGTCCAGGCAACCCGGCAGCAACACGGCCACCGCGTCGGTGGGCTGAAAGCCCAGGCTGTGCAGCGCGTTGGCGGTCTGGTGGATGCCGGCCAGCAGTTGGCGGTAGCTCCAGCGGATCGGGGCGTCAGCCGGGTCGGCCGTGCGCAGAAAGGTGAAGGCGGTCTTGTCGCCAAAGGCGGCGGCCGAATTGCAGAAGATCTCGTAGGTGCTGCGCACCGGCAAGGCCTCGGCCAGCGGGCGGGCCTGTTCGACGCGCAGGATGTCGGCCCGGCTGCGGACCGGGTGGGCTTGAGAAAAAGGCGGGTGGATCACAGGCATGGGAGCTGGAATAGAAAGGTGACAAGGGCCAAGACAGAACCCGGCAAGTTAAGGCCGGATGCGCCAACCGTCTGTCGTTTACGAGACCCCGATCATCATGGATTCAGGCATGCATTCACTCGAGCGCAATGCCCTTGTCGCGGATCACCTTGCCCCATTTGGCGTCGTCCTGCTGCACGCGCTGGGCCATCTGCTCGGGGCCCTGAAAGCGGCTGAAGGTGCCGGCCTGCAGCAGCTTGTCCTGCGTTTCCTTTTCGGCCAGGATGGCCTTGATCTCGTCCGCCACGCGGTTCACCACCTCCTTGGGGGTGCCGGCCGGGGCCATCAGGCCACCCCAGGACACGGCATCAAAACCCGTGATGCCCTGTTCGGCCACGGTCTTCACATCGGGCAGCATGCTCACGCGCTGGGGCGAGCCCACCGCGATGGCGCGCAGCTTGCCCGAGCGGATGTGCGGCAAGGCGGCCACCAGGTCGGCATACATCATCGGCACCTGGCCACCCAGCAAGTCGGTGATGGCCGGCACGCCCCCCTTGTAGGGCACGTGCTGCATGTCAAAGCCGCCGAGCTGCTTGAGCAGCTCCATGCTCAGGTGGCCAAAGCTGCCGGCGCCCGAGCTGGTGTAGTTGATCTGGCCCGGTTGGGCCTTGGCCTTGGCGATGAGTTGCGCCAGCGTGTTCACGTCGGGCAGCACCGTGGGGTTGACCACCATCACGATGGGCAGGTCGTACACCGTGGCCACCGGGCTGAAATCTTTCACGATGTCGTAGCCGGCCTTCTTGTACAGGTGCGGCGCCAGCAGCGTGGGGGTGGCCAGCATCATCAGGGTGTAGCCGTCGGCCGGGCTCTTGGCCACGGCCGCCGCGGCAATCGAGCCCGAGGCACCGGCCCGGTTCTCAACCACCACGGGCTGCTTCAGGCGCTCGGCCAGGCGCTGGCCCACGATGCGCGAGGCGGTGTCGGTGGGCCCCCCGGGTGGGAAGGGCACGATCAGCTTGATCGGGCGGCTCGGAAAGCTCTGCGCCAGCGCCACAGCACCCAGGGTGTGGGCGGCCAGCAGCCCGCTCAGCAGGCCCAGCGCCCAGCGGCGGCCCAGGGGCATTCCGGCGCCCCAGGCGCCAGCAGAAATCTTGCTCATGAAACAGTCTCCGTCGGCAGGCTGGGGCCGGGTGGCCCGCCTGCCTTTGTTGCAATCAGAAAGGGGCAGAAAAAGAGGTTCAGAGCACGCCGCGGGCCTTGAGGTCGGCCACGCGGGCCGCATCCAGGCCCAGCAGCTCACTCAGCACATCCTGCGTGCCCTCACCCAGCACCGGTGGGGGGCGGCGCACCGGCAGACGCTCGCCATCCAGCCGATACGGCGGCGCCAGCACAGCCATGCTGCCGGCCACCGGGTGGGGCTGCTCGGTCACCAGGCCACCACGCACGGCGCGCTCGGAGGTCAGGGCCTCGTGCAGGCCCAGCACCTCGCCGCAGGGGATGCCCACCGCAGCCAGGCGCTCCAGCAAAAGCTTGCGTGGGCGGGCCTTCAGTTCGGCCAGCAACTGGGGCACCAACTCGTCGCGGTTGGAGCCGCGGCCCAGGTTGGTCTTGAAGCGCTCGTCGCTGGCGATGTCAGGGCGGTCGATCACGTCGCGGGCAAAGCGCTCGAACTGGGCGTTGTTGCCCACGGCAATCACCAAGGGGCCGTCGGCCGCATCGAACACGCCATAGGGCACGATCGAGGGGTGGGCATTGCCATAGCGTGGCGGGTCTTTCTGCTGCAGCAAGGCCTCCAGCCCGTAGTAGGCGGTGATCATCAGGCCACAGTCGAACAGCGCCATCTCGATGTGCCGGCCCTGGCCGGTGCGCTGGCGCTCGAACAGGGCCGCCAGCACGGCCTGCGCCGAGTACATGCCGGTGAACATGTCGACCGCTGCCACGCCGAACTTCAGCGGGGGCTGGGTGGCCTCACCGTTGAGCGCCATCAGACCGGCCTCGCCCTGCACCAGCAGGTCGTAGCCGGGGCGTGCCGCCTCGGGGCCGGTGCGGTCGTAGCCTGATACCGAGCAGTAGATCAGGTCGGGCTTGAGCGCCTTGAGCTGCTCGTAGCCCAGGCCCATGGTCTCGACATCGCCGTACTTGAAGTTCTGGATCACCACATCGCATTGCAGGGCCAGGTCGCGCACGATCTGCTGGCCCTCGGGGGTCTTGAGGTCGACCGTGACCGAACGCTTGTTGCGGTTCACGCTGTTGAAATAGGCGGTCTCGGTCTCGCCGATGCGCAGGCCCCAGTCGCGGGTGTCATCGCCGCGCTTGGGGTGCTCGACCTTGATCACCTCGGCGCCGAAATCGCCCAGCACCATGCCGCACCAGGGGCCGGCCAGCACGCGGGAAAGATCGAGCACACGGACGCCGGCCAGCGGCAGTCCAGAGGGGGAAGCGGTCATGGGTCTTGTCTCCGTCAAATCGTTGTGGTCAGCCGGGCTGGCGCAGTTTCACGAAGTCGGGTTTGCGCTTGTCGAGAAAGGCACCGATGCCCTCCAGCGATTCTGCGCCACCCTGGGCCCGCACCATGTGCTGGGCCTCCAGATCGAGCTGCTCTTCGAGCGTGGCCTGGGGTGCGGAGCGGCACAGGGCCTTGATGGCAGCATTGGCCTGCAGCGGGCCATCGGCCACCTGCCGGGCGAGGTGCACGGCCTGGGCCAGCGCGTCGCCTGCGTCGGTGAGGCGGTTGACTGCGCCCAGGGCGTGCAGGCGCTCGCCCGTGATGCGCTCGCCGGTCAGGCACAGCTCGGTCAGCACCTGGCGCGACACGAACTCGGCCAGGAAGGCGGTGGCGCCGCCATCGGGGGTGAGCCCCACCTTGACATAGGCCACCGAGTAGATGGCATCGCGGGCACTGACCAGCAGATCACAGGCCAGGGCGATGGACAGACCGGCCCCGGCGGCCGCGCCCTCCACCGCGGCCACCACCGGCTTGGGGCAGTCGCGCAGGGTGCGGATCAGGTCGTGCAGCCCTTCCAGGCGCTGGCGGCGCTCGGTCTCGGGCAGTTCGCGGCGCTTGATCAGTTGGCGCAGGTCGCCGCCCGAGCAGAACATGCCGCCCGCGCCGGTCAGCACCACCGCCCCCACCGAATCATCGGCCGCCGCCTGTTGCAACGCGGCGGTGAGCGCGGCATAGAACTCGGGCGACAGCGCGTTGCGCACGGCCGGGTTGTTGTGCGTGAGCACCAGCACCGCGCCGTCGCGCTGCTGCAGCAGGATGTCAGTGCTGCTCATGCCACGCTCCGGCCCAGCGCGATGTAGCGCTGCAGGTGGTGGTCTTCATCGCCCAGTTGGTGGTCGATCATGACCAGGCGCTTGGCGTAGTGGGCCAGGGGCAGCTCCCAGGTCATGCCGATGCCGCCGTGCATCTGCACTGCTTCTTCGGCCACCCGGGCCCCGATGCGCCCGATGCTGAACTTGGCGGCCGACAGCGCGCGCTCGCGCGTCAGGCGATCGGCGTCCATGGCGGCAGCGGCATTGATCACGGCCGAGCGGGCCTGTTCGATCTCCAGCAGCACATCGGCCATGCGGTGTTGCAAGGCCTGGAAGCTGCCGATCGGCACGCCGAACTGCTTGCGCGTCTGCAGGTACTCGAGTGTGTACTGCTTGGCCACGTCCATGGCGCCCACAGCCTCGGCGCACAGCGCCAGCAGGCCCCAGCCGATGGCCAGCTCGAGCGTGGCAAAGCCCTGCCCTGCCGCGCCCAGCAAGGCGTCGGCGCCCAGCTGCACGCCTTGCAGAGTGACTTCGGCAGCCCTCCCGCCGTCGATGCGGCCATAGCCGCGCAGCTGCACGCCGGCGGCATCGGCCGGCACCAGGAACAGCGAGATGCCGTCCTCCGCCTCGACATCGCCTGCCACCCGGGCACTGACCAGCAGCAGCTGCGCGGCCTGGGCCTGCAGCACCACGGCCTTGGCGCCGTCCAGCTGCCAACCGTTGGCCGTGGGCGTGGCCCGGGTGGCCACGCGCGACAGCTCGTAGTGGTTGCCAGGCTCGTCGTGTGCCAGGGCGGCCACGGTGCTGCCGTCGATCAGGCCGGCCAGCGCTTCCTGCTGCGCCGGGCTGCCGGCCGCAGCCAGGGCCCGACCCACGATCAGCGCGCCCAGAAAGGGTTCGACCACCAGGCCACGGCCCAGGCTTTCGAACACCACACTGACGTCAAAGCCCGCGCCGCCGAAGCCGCCCACGGATTCGGGGAACAAGGCGCCCAGGGCGCCGATCTCGGCCAGCTGCTGCCAGACAGCGGTGCTCAGGCCCTGCTCGCTACCTGCCACCTGCTTGCGCACCTCGAAGGGGTATTGCTCGGTGATGAAGCGGTTCAGGGTGTCCGCCAGCATGCGGCGGTCTTCGGTGTGTTCAAAGTTCATCGCGGTGTCCCTTGCTTCACAGGCCCAGGATCATCTTGGAGATGATGTTCTTCTGGATCTCGTTGGAGCCGCCGAAGATCGACAGCTTGCGGTTGTTGAAGTAGATGGCGGCCGCCTGGGCGGCCTCGGCCGGGCCCACGGGCTCGTCGGCATAGCCTTCGTACATGGCCTCTTCGATGAAGGGCAAGGCGTAGGGGCCCATGGCCCGGCGCGTGAGCGAGGTGAGCTCTTGCCGGATCTCGGTGCCGCGGATCTTCAGCATCGAGCTCTCGGCGCCCGGCACGCCACCACCGGCCACGGCGGCGATCACGCGCAGGTTGGTGGTCTTCATGTTCTCGAGGTCGATCTCGACCTTGGCCAGGCGGGTGGCAAAGGACGGGTCTTCGATCAGGGGGGCGGCCATGGCGCTGCACCTTGGCGGCGATGCGCTTGAGGCGCTCAAGTGCGGCCACGCTGAAGCCCACGCCCGCGATGTTGGTGCGCTCGTAGGTCAGCAGGTACTTGGCGTAGGTCCAGCCCTTGTTCTCTTCGCCCACCAGGTTGCCCACGGGCACCTTGACGTCGGTGAAGAAGACTTCATTGACCTCGTGCTCGCCATCCAGCGTGATGATGGGGCGCACTTCCACGCCAGGGCTGTTCATGTCGACCAGCAGGAAGCTGATGCCCGACTGCTGCTTGGCCTCTTTGTTGGTGCGCACCAGGCAGAAGATCATGTTGGCGTGGTGACCCAGCGTGGTCCAGGTCTTCTGGCCATTGACGATGTAGTGATCCCCCTCGCGCACGGCCGTGGTCTTGACCGAGGCCAGGTCCGAGCCCGAGCCGGGTTCGGAATAGCCCTGGCACCACCAGTCGTCGCCGTTCAGGATGCGCGGCAGCCAGTATTGCTTCTGGGCTTCGCTGCCGTACTTGATCAGCACCGGGCCCAGCATGTTGACGCCGAAGGGCACGATGCGCGGCGCACCGCCCACGGCACATTCGTGCTCGAAGATGAACTTCTGCACCGCGTTCCAGCCTGGGCCGCCGTATTGCGTGGGCCAGTGGTTGGCCAGCCAGCCGCGCTCGTTGAGCAGGGTGTGCCACTCCACCGAGTCGTCCCGGGTCAGGCGCAGGCCGGCCTTGACCTTGTCGCGCAGGCGGGCGGGCAGCTTGTCGCGCAGAAAACCCTGCACTTCGGCGCGGAAGGCTTCTTCTTCAGGGGTGAAATTCAGGTCCATGAGGGGCTCCAGGATCAGAAGATTTCGAACAGGCCGGCGGCGCCCATGCCACCGGCGATGCACATGGTGACCACGGCCCACTTGGCCTTGCGGCGGCGGCCTTCGAGCAGCACATGGCCGGTCAGGCGGGCACCGGTCATGCCGAAGGGGTGGCCGATGGAAATGGCGCCCCCGTTGACGTTGAGGCGTTCATCGGGGATGCCCAGCTTCTGCTGGCAGTAGATGGATTGCGAGGCAAAGGCTTCGTTGAGCTCCCACAGGTCGATGTCCTCGACCTTGAGACCGTGGCGGGCCAGCAGCTTGGGCACGGCAAACACCGGGCCGATGCCCATCTCGTCGGGTTCGCAGCCGGCAATCGCCAGACCCCGGAAGGCGCCCAGGGGCTGCAGGCCCAGGCGCTCGGCCTCGGCGGCTTCCATCAGCACGCAGGCCGAGGCGCCGTCCGACAGCTGCGAGGCATTGCCGGCGGTGATGAACTTGTCGGGGCCGTTGACCGGGGCCAGCTTGGCCAGGGCCTCGTAGGTGGTGCCGCGGCGGTTGCAGTTGTCGGCGGTGGCGGTCACCTCTTGCTTCGTGACTTCCTTGGTCTCTTTGTTGATCACGGCCATGGTGGTGGTGCAGGGCACGATTTCTTCGGCGTAGCGACCGGCCAGTTGGGCCTCTTCGGTCTTGCGCTGGCTTTCAGCCGAGAAGCGGTCTTGCGCCTCGCGGCTGATGCCGTAGCGCTGGGCCACGATGTCGGCGGTCTCGATCATCGACAGGTAGAGATCGGGCTTGTGCTCGACGATCCAGGGGTCCAGCGTGAGCTGGGCGTCGTCGCGGCTCTTGATGCCCGAGATGCTTTCCACACCGCCCGCGATCATCGCCGGCACGCCCTCGGCCACGATGCGGCCAGCCGCCATGGCGATGGCCTGCAGGCCCGAAGCGCAGAAGCGGTTCACGGTGGTGCCGCCGATGCTCAGCGGCAGGCCCGCGCGGATGACGGCTTGGCGGCCGATGTTGCGACCGGTGATGCCCTCGGGGTAGCCGCAGCCCAGGATGGCGTCTTCGATCAGGGCCGGGTCGATGCCGGAGCGCTCGACCGCCGCCTTGACGGCAAAGGCGGCCAGGGTGGGGCCGGGGGTGATGTTGAACTCGCCGCGGTGCGACTTGGTGAGCGGGGTGCGGGCGGTGGAAACAATGACGGCTTGGCGCATGGTGTGTCTCTCTTGAAAAGGTGGGTTCAGGCTGGCTCTGACTTATTCGGGCTTGTTCAGCGAGTCGAAATTGGCGCCCTTGGCGACCAGTTCCACCAGCAGGGGCGAGGGCTTCCAGAACAGCGGGTCTTCCTTGGCGAAGGCTTCGATGTCGGCCAGGATCTGCGGCAGGCCGATCATGTCGGCGTACTTCATGGGGCCGCCGCGGAAGCGCGGAAAGCCGTAGCCATAGACAAAGGTCACGTCCACATCGAGCGGGCGCAGCGCGATGCCCTGGTGCACCACGTTGGCCCCTTCGTTGACCATGGCAGCCATGTAGCGGCGCATGATTTCTTCGTTGCTGAAGGCGCGCGGCGTGATGCCGGCGCGCTCGCGCTCGGCGTCCACGATGGCCAGCACCTCGGGGTCGGGGCTGCCGACGCGGGCGCCGTTGGGGTACAGGTAGTAGCCCCGGGCGGTCTTCTGGCCGAACCAGCCGCGCTCGCAGATGCGGTCGGCGATCTGCACGTAGCGGGCCTGCGGGTCGCGGGTGGCGGCACGGCGCTTGCGCGTGGCCCAACCGATGTCGCCGCCGGCCAGGTCGGACACCTGGAACGGCCCCATGGGGTAGCCGAAATCGCGCACCGCCTGGTCGATCTGGTAGGGCGAGGCACCGTCTTCCATCATGTGGTCGGCGGCCGCGCGGTACACCGCCAGGATGCGGTTGCCGATGAAGCCATCGCACACACCGGCGCGCACCGGCACCTTCTTGAGCTTTTGCGCCAGCGCGAAGGCGGTGGACACCACATCGGCACTGACCCGGGCCGGCACCACGATCTCGAGCAGCTTCATGATGTTGGCCGGCGAGAAGAAGTGCAGGCCCACCACATCCTGCGGGCGGCTGACGCTGCCGGCGATCTCGTCGATGTCGAGGTAGGAGGTGTTGGTGGCCAGCACGGCGCCGGGCTTGCACACGCGGTCGAGTTCGGCAAACACGGCCTTCTTGACGCCCATCTCCTCGAACACCGCCTCGATCACCAGGTCGACCTGGGCCAGCGCGTCGTAGGAGGTGCTGCCGCTGAAGCGCGCCATCACCGCGGCCTTGGCCTCGGGGCTCATGCGGCCCTTGGCGATCAGGCCGTCATACACCTTCTCGACATTGGCGCGGCCGCGCGCAATCGATTCGTCATCGCGCTCGACCATGGTGACCGGCAGGCCGGCATCGAGCACCGACACCGCAATGCCGGCGCCCATGGTGCCGCCGCCCACCACCCCGATGGTGTTGAAGGGGCGCGGCTGGGCGGCCTTGGCCTCGGGCACCTTGACCACTTCGCGCTCGGCAAAGAAGGCGTGGATCAGACCGGCCCGCTGCGGGCTGTCAATGCACTGCAGGAACAGCTCGCGCTCGCGCTTCATGCCTTCGTCAAAAGGCAGGTAGAGGGCGCCCTGCACGGCTTCGATGATCTTGAGGGGGGAGAACAGGCCCTTGCTCTTCTTGGCGGTGTCGGCCTTCAAGGCGTCGAGCTGGGCATGGGCCGCGGCCTTGTCGGCCAGCGCCAGCGCGTCGCAGCTGCGGCGCACCGGGGCCTGGCGGGCCAGCAGTTCGTTGGCGTAGGCCAGGCCTTCGGTCAGGGCGTCGGCCGCGCTGCCCACGCGGTCGACCAGACCCAGCTTGACGGCCTCATCAGCCCCGATGTGGCGCCCGCTGAGCATCAGCTCGACCGAGGCCTGGATGCCGGCCAGGCGCGGCGCCCGCTGGGTGCCGCCCGAGCCCGGGATCAGGCCCAGCTGCACCTCGGGCAGGCCCAGTTTGCTGCCGGGCATGGCCACGCGGTAGTGCGCTGACAGGGCGATTTCGAGCCCGCCGCCCAGGGCCGGGCCATGGATCGCGGCCACCACGGGCTTGCTGCACAGCTCGATGGTGCGGCACACCTCGGGCAGCGACGGGGCTTGCGGCGGCTTGCCGAATTCACGGATGTCGGCGCCGGCGATGAAGGCGCGGCCCGCGCCCACGATCAGCACGGCCTGCACCGCGGGGTCGGCCTCGGCGGCCTCGATGGCGGCCTTCAGGCCGGCGCGCACCGCCACGCCCAGGGCGTTGACGGGGGGGTTGTCCACGGTGGCCACCAGCACAGCGCCGCTGCGGGTGGTCTTGACGGCTTCGGTCATGGGTTTTGTCTCCGGAGGCTATGAAATGGCAAGCAAATGACAAGCAGTTGGCAAGCAGGAGGCTGGCAGATGAATCCGCCACAGCCAGCGATTGTTGTGGCGACAGTCATTCTTGACAATCCCATGAACCATTGACAGACTGTCAAACCATTTTGAACAACCACCCATCTGATGCACAGCCTGGACCTTGGCTCCCTCACCCTGCTGGTCGAGATCATCGATTCAGGCAACCTCAGCCAGGCGGCGCGCAAACTCAAGATGAGCCGCGCCAACGTGAGCTACCACCTGAGCCAGCTGGAGAAATCGGTGGGCGTGCAGCTGGTGCGGCGCACCACGCGCCGGGTGGAGCCCACCGAGGTGGGCATGCGCCTGTATGAGCATGGTCGCAGCATCGTCAACGAACTGCTGGCCGCCCGCGAAACCATCAACACCCTGGGTCAGGGCCTGCAGGGGCGCGTCGGCCTGAGCGTGCCCAGCGGCTATGGGCAGATGGTGATGTCGCCCTGGCTGATCGAGTTCAAGCGCCTGTACCCCGGCATCGTGCTTGATGTGATGTTCGAGAACCGGGTGGACGACCTGGTACGCGACGGCGTGGACATCGCCATCCGCGTCATGCCCGAGCCGCCGCCCCAGCTGGTGGCGCGCGACCTGGGCCCGGTGCGCTACCTGGCCTGCGCCTCACGCGGCTGGCTGCAGGCCCACGGCCGCCCGCCGACGCTGGAGCAGCTGCGCACCGCCCCGCTGATCACCTCCGGGGTGGTGGGCCGGCAATTGCGCCTGCGGGCCTATCTGGAGGGGGTGCGCGAAGAGATCACGCTGGAGCCGACGCTGATCTCGGAGCATTTTCCGTTTCTGCGCGACGGCATCCTGGCCGGGCTGGGGGTGGGCCTGGTGCCCGATTACGTGGTGCAGGACGCGGTGGACAGCGGCGAGGTGCAGACCCTGTTCGATGAATACCGGCTGAGCATCTTCGGCACCGGCATGTACCTGCTGTACATGCCCAACCGGCACCAGACCCGGGCCGTGCGCACCTGCATCGACTTCATCCTGGGCAAGGCCATGCCGGGCCACAGCCCGCAGGAGGCGGCCAGCGCGCCCTGAGCCAGCCTGGCTCAGCGGCCCACCAGGTGGCGCACGGCGTGCATCAGCTCGGTGGGGGAGAAGGGCTTGGTGAGGTAGCCGCGGGCCCCGGCGTCGCGCGCCTGGTCCACATCGGTCTTTTTGTCGAGGGCCGACAGCATCAGCACCGGGATGCCGGTCAGCTCGGGATCCATGGTCACGGCCTGGCACACCTCGTGGCCTGACATGCCGGGCATCATCACGTCGCAGATGATCATGTCGGGGCGGCGCAGATGCGCCATCTCCAGCCCCTCGGCTCCGTGGGTGGCCTCGACCACGTCGAAATCCTCGAACTCGAGCGTCATGCGCAGCAGGCGTCGGATGTCGTCGTTGTCATCAATGATCAGCACCACTTTGCTGAGGCTCATGCTCTGGATTCCGGTTGAATGTCTGGGACCGAACTGAATCGGGCTGCGCGATTTTAAGGCTGCTTTGCCACCAACCCCCACGCGCGCGCCGCTTATAAGCCACAAGTTTCGAAGCAGGGCCTCCACCCTCCTCACAGCAAGACAACTGGGATATTCTGCAGGTCAAGCGGTACCAATGGGGTGCCGTCCCCCCAACAAACCGAATGATCGACCCCAGCCGAACTGCTCTTGTGCTCAGCGGAGGCGGCGCCCGCGCCGCCTACCAGGTGGGCGTTCTCAAGACCCTGGCCGCCCTGCGCCGTGAGGCCGTGGGCGAGGCGGACAACCGGGTAAACCCCTTCGGTATCATCGTCGGCACCTCGGCCGGCGCCATCAACAGCGCCGCCCTGGCCTGCCATGCCGACGACTTCAACGACGCCGTGGCCCGCATCACCGAGGTGTGGTCGAACTTCCGCGCCGAGGACGTGTACCGCGCCGACATGCTGGGCGTGGCCCGCAACGGCGCCCAATGGCTGACCATGCTGTCGATCGGCTGGGCACTGGCGCGCTGGCGGCGCTTTCGCCCGCGCTCGCTGCTCGACAACAGCCCCCTGATCGGCCTGCTGCAGCGCGTGGTGCCGATGGAGCGACTGCCCGCCATGTTGGCACGCCGCCATGTGCATGCCCTGGCCGTGACCGCCTCCAGCTACAGCACGGGCGAGCACGTCACCTTCTACAACTCGAGCCAAGCCATCGAGCCCTGGGTGCGCTCGCAACGCCTGGCCGTGCCCACGGCACTGTCGCATGAGCACCTGCTGGCCTCGGCGGCGATTCCATTTGTGTTTCCGGCCCAGCGCCTGTTCAGCGAGGGCCGCTCGGCCTGGTATGGCGACGGCACCATGCGCCAGACCGCGCCGCTGTCACCCGCCATCCACCTGGGGGCGCAACGCATGCTGGTGATCGGCGCCGGCCGCATGCACGAGCCCGCCGCCCAACGCCTGCCCGACCGGCGCTACCCCAGCCTGGCGCAGATCGCAGGGCATGCCATGTCGAGCATCTTCCTGGACGCCATGGCGGTGGACATCGAGCGCCTGGCGCGCATCAACCGCACCCTGTCACTGCTGCCGGCGCAGGCGCTGGAGAACACGCCGCTGCGCCCGGTGGAGTGCCTGGTGATTGCCCCCAGCCAGCGCCTGGACGACATCGCCGCCCGCCACCTGGACGCCCTGCCCGGGCCGGTGCGCACGCTGTTGCATGGGGCCGGCGTGAGCAAGGCCGGGCCGCAGGCCCAGGGCTCGGCCCTGGCCAGCTACCTGCTGTTCGAGGCCCCCTACACCCACGCGCTGATGGCGCTGGGCGAGGCCGACACGCTGGCGCGACGCGAGGAGGTGGCCCGGTTTTTCGGCTGGCCGCAGCGGCGGCTGGCACAGCCGATCGTGTGAACCCGTGGTCTGAACCGAGGGCCTGAACGCTCAGGCCTCAGGCTCTTCTTCAGGCGGCGCGTCCCACAGCGCGATCTGAGCGCGCAGACCGGCCGACACGGGGCGGGCCCGGTCCACCGACTTGATCAGGCGCTCAAAATCAGAGCCCGGGGCGACGCAGCTGCGCGGCACCTTCTTGCCCGGGTAGGTGTCGGGGTAGACGCCGTCGGCCAGCGGGCGCACCCGCAGGCGCAGGCCTCGCTTGACCATCAGCTCGCGGGCGTACAGCTCGGCCAGCTGCTCCAGCGTGACCCAGCCCGAGCGCACCTTGTCTTCACCCGAGCCGCGCAGGCTCAGCATCACCTCGAACAGGCCGGCGTGTTCGCCCTCCGGCTCGGCAAAGGGGTGCACCGTGAAAGTGACCGGCTCGCTGACCTTGCGGCCCTTGTAGACGTGTTCGATCGCGATGTCGGTGAGGATCATGGTTGGGGCTCCTGCTCGGTGTCGTCGGGCTCATCTTCGCCGTCGCCGCCGTGCTCGTCCAGCCCCGCGGCCAGCGCGGCTTCACGCTTGGACACCCAGCCTTCGGGCCGGGGCGGGCGCTGCGCGGCGCGGGCCAGCACTTCGACGTAGGCCTGGGTGGCGCCGCCCTTGGCGATGGCATCGACCTGGGCGATCAGGGCCGACAGCAGCACCACCTCGGCGCTGTCCTTGTCGGCGCCGATGCGGCAGTCGAAATCCCAGAAATCAGCGCCCTCGGGCAGGTCGCGGCGACGCTCGCGCTTGAGGTATTTGCGGATGTCGTGCTTGACCGATTCGAGCACCCGGTCGGGGTGGCGGCCTTCAGCCTGGAAACTGTATGTTTTTCTCACAAGAGCCCTTCAAATGCCAGCCCCTGCCCCCTGTGGGCGGTGCTGGCCAAGGGCGCGATTATGCGACCTGCGGGCTCTCAGCCGGTTTCAGCGCCCCCAAAAGCAGCGGCAACACCGCCGGCATGCTGCGCTCGTTCCAGACCAGATGCACCTCCGATCGGATGTCCGACGGCGGCAGCAGGTGGTAGGCCACGCCGGCCACGCCGCTGCCGGCCAGCGCCTGCGGCACCAGGGCCCAGCCCATGCCCTTGCCGACCAGGGCCACCACGCTGAGCCAGTGCCGCACCTCGTGGCGCACGCGCGGCTGCAAGCCCAGCTGGCCCGACAAGGTGAGCACGCGCTCGTAGTAATCAGGCGAGGCCCCGCGTGAGAACAGCACCAGGGGCTCGCTGGCCAGGGCTGCCAGGTCCACCCCCTGCGCGCCGCCCGCCGGGTGGGCCTCGGGCAGGCAGGCCACAAAGGGCTCGGACATGTACAGCGAGCGGCTCAGATCGGGCGGCACGCGGGCCGTATGCACAAAGCCCAGGTCGATGCTGCCGCGGGCCATGGCCTCCAGCTGCTGGGCTGAATTGAGCTCGATCAACTCGGTCTGCACCTGGGGGTGCAGGGCCTGGAAGGCGTGCAGGCGCTCGGGCAGGCCGCGGAACAGCATGGAGCCGACAAAGCCGATGCGCACCCGCGCCGTGACACCCAGGGCCACATCGCGCGCCCGCTGGGTGGCGGCCTCGGTCTCGGCCAGCACCCGCGCGGCCGACTGCCGGAACACCTCGCCCGCCGGGGTCAGCTTGACGCCATGGCTGTTGCGCTCCAGCAGCTGCACCCCGAGGGTTTGCTCCAGCTGCTTGATGTTGAAACTGAGCGGCGGCTGGGCGATGTGCAGGCGCCGCGCCGCGCGGCCGAAGTGCAGTTCATCGGCCAACACCAGGAAGTAGCGCAGGTGGCGCATTTCAACGGCCATACAAATTTCAGATCGGATCAGTGAAATTCAATATTAGACACAACAAGCCGCGCTTTGAACAATGCCGCATCCCCTGCCCTGGAGCCCGACCCATGAACGCCCGCCTGCCCCAAGCTCTTCAAACGCCTCCCACCGAACACCCGGTGCCCGATCGCGCCGGCACCAACGCCTACCTGGAAGACACCGAGCTGCAGCAGTTGCTGCCCCTGTACCTGCCGCCCGATCTGGCCGCCCACCTTCAGCCGCACCTGGAGCGCCTGGGCGCCCTGGCCGGCGGCCGGCTCGACGAGCTGGCCCACAGCGCCGACCAGAACCCACCCACCCTGCAACTGCGCACCCGCACCGGGCTGGACCAGGAACGCATCCTCAAGCACCCCGACTACATCGAGATGGAGCGGCTGGCCTTCAGCGAGTTCGGCCTGGCCGCGATGTCGCACCGCGCGGGCGTGCTGGGCTGGCCCCAGCCCATGCCGGCGGCCGCCAAGTACGCGCTGAGCTACCTGTTCGTGCAGGCCGAGTTCGGCCTGTGCTGCCCACTGTCGATGACCGACTCGCTGACCCGCACCCTGCGCAAATACGGCGAGCCGGCCCTGGTACAGCGCTACCTCGACCGCCTGGTGACGCAAGACCTCGATGCCCTGACCCAGGGCGCCATGTTCATGACCGAGCAAGGCGCCGGCTCGGACGTAGCCGCCACCAGCACCGAAGCCCGCCCCGACCCCGAAGACCCGCAGGCCTGGCGCCTGCACGGCGACAAGTGGTTTTGCTCCAACCCCGACGCCGGCCTGGCCATGGTGCTGGCGCGCCACCAGGGCGGCCCGGCCGGCATGAAGGGCGTGTCGCTGTTCCTGCTGCCGCGTGAGCTGCCGGACGGCAGCGCCAACGCCTACCGCATCATCCGCCTCAAGGACAAGCTGGGCACCCGCTCGATGGCCAGCGGCGAGATCCGCCTGGAGGGCGCCAAGGCCTGGCTGGTGGGCGAGCTGGGCCGCGGCTTTGCCCAGATGGCCGACATGGTGAACAACTCGCGCCTGTCCAACGGCATGCGGGCCGCCGGCCTGATGCGCCGGGCCGTGGCCGAGGCCCTGCACATCGCCCGGCATCGCCAGGCCTTTGGCCGCCACCTGATCGACATGCCGCTGATGCAGCGCCAGTTGGCCAAGATCCTGCTGCCCGCCGAAGAGGCCCGCAGCATGGTGTTCCAGACCGCCGACGCCCTGCGCCGCGCCGACGCAGGCGAGCCCGGTGCCTACGCCCTGACCCGGCTGCTGACGCCGCTGATCAAGTTCCGCGCTTGCCGCGACGCGCGGCGCGTGGCCGGCGACGCCATGGAGGTGCGCGGCGGCTGCGGCTACATCGAGGAATGGGGCGACCCGCGCATCGTGCGTGACGCCCACCTGGGCTCGATCTGGGAGGGCACCAGCAACATCGTGGCCCTGGACGTGATGCGCGCCATCCGGCGCGAGGGCTCGCTGCCGATGTGGCAGGCCCATGTGCGGCAACTGATCGCCGACAGCCAGTGGCACCCCGCCGCCCAGGCCCGGCTGCTGGGCCTGGTGGAGCAGGCCAGCACCCTGGCCCTGGCCGCCACCGAGCGCGAGCACGAAGCCCTGACCCGCCAGGCCGCCTCGGCGCTCTACCACCTGAGCGCCGCCGCCGCCATGGGCTGGGAGGCCAGCCGCAGCGGCTCGGCGCGCCGCATGCTGATGGCCCAGCTGGTGCTGCTGCACCGCCTGCTGCCACACGACCCGCTGCAAGGCCCCACGACGGCCTCCGTTGACCTGAGCCCCTTGTTCGACCCCGCGCCCTCGACCGGCGGTGTGGCCCGCGTCAACCTGTGGTCTGACAGCTGAGCGCCCCCCCAAAAACAACAGGAGACAAGCCCCATGCCCCCCATGACCCACCCCCTCAACCGGCGCCTCAACCGGCGCCAATCCTTGCGGCAGCTGAGCCTGCTGGCCGCCCCGACGCTGCTGCTGTCCAGCCTGCCCGCCGGGGCCCAGGGCAACCCACAGCCCGTCACGCTGGTGGTGCCGTTCTCGCCCGGCGGCCCCACCGATGCCATGGCCCGCACCCTGGCCAATGCGCTCAAGCCCTTGCTGGGCCAGAGCGTGCTGGTGGACAACCGGCCCGGTGCCGGCGGCAACATCGGCGCCGAGGTGGTGGCCCGCGCCGCCCCCAATGGCAACACCCTGCTGTTCGGCACCTCGGGCCCCCTGGCCATCAATGTGAGCCTGTACAGCAAGATGGGCTACGACCCGATCAAGAGCTTTGCGCCCGTGATCCGCATCGGCCACCTGCCCAATGTGCTGGTGGTGCACCCGGGCCTGCCGGCCAAAAACGTGAGCGAACTGATCGCCCACGCCAAGGCCAACCCGGGCAAGCTGAGCTATGCCTCGTCGGGCAATGGCGCCAGCTCGCACCTGGCGGGGGTGCTGTTCAACATGCGCGCCGGCACCGACATCCAGCACGTGCCCTACAAGGGCACGGGCCCGGCGCTGAACGACCTGCTGGGCGGCCAGGTGTCGATGGCCTTCACCGATGTGCTGACCGCCCTGCCCCACATCAAGGCCGGCAAGCTGCGCATCCTGGGCGTCACCTCGGCCACCCGCTCCAAAAGCCTGCCCGAGGTGCCCACGCTGCAGGAGCAGGGCCTGAACCCGTTTGACGTCAGCGTGTTCTTCGGCATCGTGGTGCCGGCCGGCACCCCGCCCGAGACCATCCAGCGCCTGAACACCGCCCTGGTGCAGGCCCTGAACCAGCCCGAGGTGCGCCAGACCCTGGAGGCCCAGGGCCTGGAGATCGCCACCCAGACCCGCCCCGATCAACTGGGCCAGTTCATCCGCAGCGAGGTGGCGCTGTGGCGCGAGGTGGTGAAAGCCTCAGGGGCCCAGCTCGATTGAGCACCCCGCCTTGCCATCGATTTCAGGGAGACAACACCATGACCTCACCCACCTCACCCACCTCAGGTGACACCCCCAACCGCCGCCAGTGGCTGGGCCTGGCCCTGGCCGCCACCGCCACCGCCACCATCACAGGCCTGGCCCTCGCGCAAAGCACCGCCTTCCCGACCAAGCCCATCACCCTGCTGGTGCCCTACGGGGCCGGCGGCCCCACCGACCAGCACCTGCGTGCGCTGGCCGAGGTGGCGGGCCAGCAACTGGGGCAGCCGGTGGTGCTGGACAACCGCCCCGGGGCCAACGGCACCAATGCCGCCGCAGCCCTGGCGCGTGCCGCGGCCGACGGCTACACCCTGGCCATCCTGCCGGCCTCGGTGTACCGCGAGCCCTTCATCAACAAGGTGCCCTACGACCCGGCCACCACCTTCAGCTACCTGTTGCTGCTGTCCGACTACACCTTTGGCCTGGCCGTGCCCGCCAACGCGCCCTGGAAGACCTGGGCCGACTTTGCGGCCGACGCGAAACGCCGCCCCGGCAAGATCAATGTGGGCGCGGCCGGCGCCATCGGCACCCCGCGCATCGTGATGGACGAGATCGCGGCCGCCGCCGGCATCGAACTCAACATGGTGCCCTACAAGGGCGATGCCGACATCACCGCCGCCTTGCTGGGCGGGCACCTGGACGCAGCCCCGCTGTCGGGCGTGGCCATGCCGCACATCGAGTCGGGCAAGCTGCGCTACCTGGTCATGCTGACCGAAAAGCCCCTGCCCAACGACAGCAAGACCCCCACCCTGGTCGACAGCGGCATCCCGCTGTGGATCGACTCGCCCTACGGCCTGGCCGCCCCACGCGGCCTGCCCCCCGAGCGGGCCCAGCGGCTGCATGACGCCTTCAAAAAGGCCCTGGAGTCGCCCGCCAGCCAGAAGGTGATGGCGCAACTCAACCAACGCGCCAACTACCTGGGCCCCACCGAGTACCGCGCCTACGCGATCCAGACCCTGGCGCGCGAGAAGACCCGGGTGGCCCGCCTGCGCGAGCGCGGGCAACTGGACTGAACGCCCATGGCAGCCCCGTTTGACGACGGCACCCTGTTCGGCCACCCCATCGCGCTGGCCCGCCTGTTCGGGCTGCGCGGCGAGCAGATCGGTGACGACCGGGCCCGCGTGCGCCTGCCGCACCGGCCCGACTTCAGCAACAGCCGCGGCGACGTGCATGGTGGCGCCCTCAGCGCGCTGTTCGACTCGGTGCTGGCCTGTGCCGTGCGCGCCCACGAGCCGCTGCGCTGGGGCGTGGTCACCGTCGACCTGAACGTGCACTTTCTGGCCAGCTGCCGCGGCGACGTGGTGGCCGAGGCACGCTGCGACCAGCGTGGCCGCAGCCTGTGCTTTGCCCGTGGCGAAGCCTATGACGACAGCGGCCGCCTGCTGGCCACCGCCACCGGCACCTTCAAACTGCTTGAGCGCCAGCCCGACCCGACGCCCTCCGCCTCCCCCACCCCATCCACCCCCGACAGGCCCTGCCCATGAACACCCCCCACCCCTCAGCCCCTCCCGCCTCAGCCCATCCGGCCCCAGGCGCGCTGGCCGGCGTGCGCGTCATCGATGTCTCGCGTGTGCTGGGCGGCCCCTACTGCGGCCAGATCCTGGCCGACCACGGCGCCGACGTGCTCAAGATCGAGCCGCCGCAGGGCGACGAAACCCGCGCCTGGGGCCCGCCCTTTGAAAACGGCGTGGCCTCGTATTACATGGGCCTGAACCGCAACAAGCGCGGCATGCGCCTGGACCTGAGCTTGCCCGAGGGGCGGGAGCAACTGCTGACCCTGCTGACCGAGGCCGATGTGCTGCTGGAAAACTTCAAGACCGGCACGCTCGAGAAATGGGGCCTGGGGTATGAGGCCCTGGCCGAGCGCTTTCCGCGCCTGGTGCACGCGCGTGTCAGCGGCTTTGGCGCCGACGGGCCGCTGGGCGGGCTGCCCGGCTATGACGCGGCCATCCAGGCCATGAGCGGCCTGATGAGCGTGAACGGTGAAGTGGGCGCCGAGCCCCTGCGCGTGGGCCTGCCGGTGGTGGACATGGTGACCGGCCTGAACGCGGTGATCGGCATCCTGCTGGCCCTGCAGGAGCGCCAGCGCAGCGGCCGCGGCCAGTTTGTGGAGGCGGCGCTGTACGACTGCGGCCTGTCGCTGCTGCACCCGCACGCGGCCAACTGGTTCGGTGATGGGCGCGTGCCCACGCGCACCGGCAACGCCCACCCCAACATCTACCCCTACGACGCCTTTCCCACCGCCAGCACGCCGGTGTTTCTGGCGGTAGGCAACGACCGGCAGTTTCAGCAACTGTGCCGGGTGCTGGGCCAGCCGGAGCTGGGGCAAGACCCGCGCTTCGCCACCGCAGGCCAGCGCTCGGTGCACCGCGCCGAGCTGCGTGCCGCCTTGCTGCCCCTGCTGGCCCAGCACGCGGGCGAGGCCCTGGTCGAGCAGTTGATGGCCCAGGGTGTGCCCAGTGCGCCCATCCTCGACGTGCCCCAGGCGCTGAGCCACCCGCACACGGCGCACCGCGGCATGACCGTGAGCCTGCCCGGCGGCTACCGCGGCCTGGGCTCGCCCATCAAGCTGAGCCGCACACCGGCCACCTATCGAACGCCACCGCCGGCCGATGTCTGAGGCCTTGCTGCGCTTGGCAGAGCCACCTCACCCCGGCTCCAAGCGCTCCAAATGTTCCAAAACGCAAGAGTAAGGCTTGAATTTGTAACCAAAACGGCCATCCGCCTCATTTGTTCACTTATGGCTTATTGGACGGACTATGGTGAAACCAGGGCGCTGAATCGCAGCCCCACCCGACCCTCCATGAACCAAGGAAGACACCCATGACCACCACCCGTCGCATGTTTCAGACCCTGGCCTTCACCGGTGCGGCCTTGCTGGCCACCGGCTTGAGTGCGCCTGCTGCACTGGCCGCAGACGCCAGTGCGCTGAGCCAGCAGGCTCAAATCAGCCTGCAACAGCTGTACAAGACCCGCCCCGGCTCGGAAGCCCTGGCCAAGAACGCCAAGGCCATCCTGGTGTTCCCCAAGATCATCAAGGCCGGCTTGATTTTCGGCGGTGCCTATGGCGAGGGCGTGCTGTACGAGAACGGCTTGCCCAAGGGCTTCTACAACTCGGTCACCGGCTCTTTCGGCTGGCAGGCCGGCGCCCAGTCGTATGGCTATGTGGTGTTCCTGATGAACGACAAGGCGGTCAAGTACCTGCACCAGTCGCAAGGCTGGGAGTTCGGCGTGGGCCCGACGGTGGTGCTGGTGGATGAGGGGGTGGCCCGCAACCTGAGCACCACCACGCTGAAGAACGACGCCTATGCCTATGTGTTCGACCAGGAAGGCCTGATGGCCAGCCTGAGCCTGGAGGGCACCAAGATCTCGAAGATCAAGCCCTGACCGGGCCTGAATTCAACGCGCGGCGTAGGCGTCGCGCAGCTCGCGCTTGAGCACTTTGCCGATGGCGCTGCGCGGCAGCTCGTTGATCAGGTGCAGGGCCGCCAGGCGCTGGGTCTTGCCCACGCGCTCGTTGAGCCATTGACGCAGCGCCTCGGCGGCCACATCGACACCGGGCTGCAGCACCACAAAGGCCACCGGGGTCTCGCCCCATTCGACCGAGGGCATGCCCACCACCGCGGCTTCGGCCACGGCCGGGTGGCTGCGCAGCAAGGCCTCGAGATCGCTGGGGTAGATGTTGAAGCCGCCCGAGATGATCATGTCCTTCTTGCGGTCGAACAGGCTCAAGAAGCCCTCGGCATCGAAACGGCCCACATCGCCGGTGCGGATGAAGCGCTTGCCATCGGGTGCGAACCATTCGGCCTCGCGCGTCTTCTCGGGCTGGCCGTGGTAGCCGGTCATCATGCCGGCCGAATGGCCCACCACCTCGCCGGCCTCGCCCGGGGGCACTTCTTGGCCAGCATCGTCGATCAGGCGGATGTCGTGCCCCTCGGCCGGCTGACCCACGGTGTGCAGCTTGTCGGGGTTCAGGTGCGCGTTGAGGATGCAGGTGCCGCCGCCCTCGGTCATGCCATAGAACTCGACCAGACCGCCGGGCCAGCGGGCCAGCACGTCGGCCTTGAGCTCGGCATGGAAGGGCGCGCTGGTGCAGAACTTCATGTGGGTGGCGCCCAGGTCATGGGCATCGAAGTCGGGCCGGGTCATCAGGCGCTGGTACTGCACCGGCACCAGCATGGTGTGGCTCATGCGGTGCTGCTGGGCCAGGCGCAGGTAGGCGGCGGCGTCGAACTTGGGCATCAGGAACACGCTGCCACCAAAGGCCAGCGTGGGGAAGAACACCACCAGGGTGGTGTTCGAGTACAGCGGGGTGGACAGCAGGGTCAGCGACTCGGGGCCGTAGCCATACACCGCCCCCCGGCTCACGTGGGCCGAGCGCATGCCATGCGACTGCACGATGCCCTTGGGCGTGCCCGTGGTGCCCGAGGAATAGATGATGTTGAAGGGCCAGGCCGGCTCGATCTCGACCCGCGCCGGGCGGGCATCGGCGCCTGCCAGCCAGTGGGCCAGCGGCGTGCCCACCGGCGAGCCATCGAGCGCGATGCGCGGCACCCGGCCCAGGCCGGCATCGGCCACCGTGGCGGCCGCAGCAGCGTCGGTGAACAGCAGGCGGGCACCAGCGTCATCGATCATCCGGGCCAGGGCTTCGGGCGTGCTGCCCGGGGCCAGCGGGGCCACCACCACCCCGGCGCGCAAGGCGCCCAGGAACACGGCGGCGTAAAGGACGGAGCTGCTGGCACACACGGCAATCGCCTGCCCGGGCTGCACGCCGTCACGCTGCAGGGCCACCGCCACCTGGTCCATGAGCCGGTCCAGCTCGCCGTAGCTCAGGGCCTGGGTGGCGCCGCCCTGCTCTTCCAGCAGGGCCCGCCGGCCCGGCTCCGCCAGGGCGTGGGCGCGGATCATGTCGGGAATGGACTGGAAGTCCGCGGCAGCGGGCGAAGAGGCAGTGGTGGGGGTCATGGGTGTGCGGGGTCAAAGGAGGCGAAATGATAAGGAGCGCCCCCCCCGATCCGCCCTGTCGCGACAGCGACTGAGCCGCACCAACACCGGACCAGCCCAGGCTTCAGCGCGCTGTGTGCACAGAGTTTCGCGCCGATTGTTTCCAATTTCGGAACTTTCATTTGCAAGAAAAGCTGTTTTATTGCAACGAACGATCACCTACAGTCACTCCATCGATGAGCCGCGAGCCAGAAACAACGCTTCATCGAGGCTGGACAAGCCAGGCCACCCGGCCCGACCTGCCCGGAACGTTTTTCAGCATACGAAAGGAAACTCACCATGTCCCGCTCTTTGATGGCTTATGTCCTCGTCTCCGCCGCTGCTGCTGCAGCCTTCGCCGCCGCCCCGGCTTTTGCCGCCGGTGAAGCCGACTCCTACCAGGGCCCGACCCCGGTGGTGTCGCAACGCAGCCGTGCCGAGGTCCATGCCGAGGCCTTGGTGGCCGCCCAGCGCGCCGCCGACCCCGACACCCTGTCGCGCATCGCTGCACCGGTGAAGTCGGCTCTGAGCCGCGCCGAAGTGCGTCAAGCAGCGGCCGCTGCGAGCCGCGCCGCTCAAGATTTCAGCACCTACTGATGCCCACAGAGTGGCCCGACAGGGCCTCTCACCGGCCCCGTCCCACCCCCCCCATTTCAACCGGAAAGCACATCATGAACCGCCAAATCTTCGCCACCGCCCTGATCGCCGCCGCCGCCTTCGCCAGCGCCCCCAGCTTTGCCGAAGGCCTGGCCGAATACCAGCAGACCCCCGCCAGCGTGTCGCAGCGCAGCAGCGCCGAAGTGCGCCAGGAAGCCATCGTGGCCGCCCGCCAGGCCGCCGTGGCTGTGGACGCCAAGTCCAAGGTGCAACCCCAGGTCAAGTCGGCCCTGACCCGCACCGAGGTGCGCCAGGCCGCCATCGATGCCAACCGCGCCGGCCAACTGCCGCGTGGCGAACTGAGCTTCTGAGTCTGACCCTGGTCGCGCAACGCCCAGGCGCCAGAGACATCCCAACACCCCTCTTGCCCCGCTTCGCGGGGCTTTTTTGTGCCTGAAACGTATCAGCCGGCCGGCACCACGATGCGCCCCGCCACGCGCCGCGAGACCGCCCAGGCCAGCACCAGCACACCCAGGCCGGCCAGCGCCATGGCGGGTGCCAGGCCGCCCTGGTCCACCGTGCTGCCCACCACCAGCACCCCCAGGCTTTGCCCCAGGAACAGCAGGCAGGCAAACAGCGTGACCGCGCTGCCACGGGCGTGCGGCGCCATCTGCGTGGCCTGCGTCTGCAAGGTGTTGTGCAGCATGTAAAAGCCCAGGCCAGCCAGAAAGCAGGCCGACACCGCCACGGCCGCCACCGGTACAAACGCCAGGGCCCACAACGACACGGCGATCAACGCGCCCCCCAGCAGGGCCAGGCCACGTTCGCCCAACAGGCGCAACCAGCGGGTGACGAACTGGCTGTAGAGCAATCCACCCACGCCGTACAGCATCATCACGCCGCCTGCCGCCGAGGGGCTGAAGCCCAGCGTGCTGACCAGTCGGCTCGGAACAAAGGCCAGGGTTCCGAAAGCCAATGCCCCCTCGATGGCCGTCACCGACACCACCCAACGCACCCGCGGCAGGCGCAACAAGGCGAACGTGGCATGGAAGGAGCGTTGCCAGGGCACCGGCGGCGTCTGGGTCAGGGCCTGGGCGTGCGCCGCACGCTGCGCACCGGTCTTGCGGTAAAGCGTGAACGCTGCCAGTGCGAACAGCACCGACAGCAGGCCAAACGCCATGCGCCAGCCCAGGTATTCGGAGGCCACGCCGCCAAACCACTGCCCGGCCATCATGCCGGTGACCGTCGCGCCCATGAAGCGCCCCAGCGTGGCCTGCCGCTGCTCATAGCCCACCTGGTCGCCGATCCAGGCCATGGACAGCGGGATGATGCCGGCGGCCGCCCCACCCATGGCGGCCCGGGACAGAACCAGCACATCCAGGCTGGGGGCCAGTGCCGTCAAGGCACTGAACACGGCGCAGCCCGCGGTGGCCAGGTTGATGACCCGGATCTTGCCCAGGCGATCACCCAAAGGCCCATAGAACAACTGCAGCACGCCATAGGCCACGGCAAAGGACGCGATGACACGCGAAGCCTCGCCCGTGCTGACGTTGAAGTCATGGCCCAGTGCCCCCAGCATGGGGTCGCACACCCGCATCGAAGCCATGCTGCCGAAGGCGGCCAGGCCCAGCAGGCGCAAGGTCAGTGACAAGGAGTTCATTCGGGCCTTCTGAAAAGCGTGTGATTCTGCCGGGAATGGTTCGATTCCGCTTTGGTGCACCCGGCATCCAAGGCCGCGCAGGCCGCCTCATAACAGTGCCCGGAACACATTTTGTTGCGTAAACAGAAATAGTATTTTTCTGATGCTGCCATTTTGCTCACGAGCTAATCAGAATAAAGTTCAACCCATCGACTCGCTGCCCCAATTTAGTGATTTCAGCAAGTCGGCATTACACCTAAAGGAAATCCCTCATGAACCGCACTCTCATCGCCTCCGCCCTGATCGCCGCTTCGGCTTTCGCTGCTGCTCCCAGCTTCGCTGAAGGCCTGGCCGAGTACAACCAGACCGCCGCTACCGTGTCGCAACGCACCCGCGCCGAAGTGAACGCCGAAGCCCTGGTGGCTGCCCAGCACGCCGCTGACGTGGACAGCAAGTCCAAGGTGCTGCCCCAAGTCAAGTCGGCCCTGACCCGCGTTGAAGTGCGTCAGGCCGCCGCCCAGGCCAACCGCGCCGGCATGCTGCCGCACGGCGAACTGAGCTACTGAGCCCTCAAAAGCCCTTGCCCTGCCGGGTGAGGGCAGGCCAGAAAAAAACCGCTGAGGCCTTTGGCCCAGCGGTTTTTTGTTGTGTGCGCTGCAGAGCCGACAGCAGCCCGGGCCGAGCCCGGTGGAGATCTCAGCGGGCAGCCAGTCGTGTTGCCTGATCCGGCAACTGCTGCGCCCTCTCGCGCGAAGCACCTGACTGTTGCTGAAACTGTTCCCGGGTGTAGGGCCGCTCTGCCCCCGACAGCTTGAGCGCGATGCGCACCTCCCACTCATGCGTGGGCAGGTGGGGCGCCGCACGCCCGGCCAGCAACAGCAATGCCAGAGGCAACAGCCCGGCCAGCCGGGGAAAGGGTTTGACGCGCCCCAGCGCCAGCAGGGTGCAGACACAGACGACAGAGCCCAGCAACCAGGCCAAAACCACTTCGCTGACGCTGTGTGCACCCAACACCACACGCGAGAAGGCCACCAACGCGGCCACCCCCAGGCCCAGCGCAGCCGTCAGCCAGCGCCACTGCCGATGCTGAGGGGCCAGCAACAGGCTGCACAGAATGGGAAACACCGACGTGGCCAACAGGGTATGACCGCTGAAACCTGTGAAGTCCCAGGCGGCAATGCCGATGCCCCAGCCAATGAACAAGGTCTTGCTGATCAGCGTCAGGGCCACGGCCCCCCCCAGGGTCACCAGCCACACCCCCGCGGCCAGTCGCTCACGAGCCAGCCATACCCCCAGCCAGGTCAACAGCCAAACCGGCAGCATCAGGCCAGCAGACCCCAGCGAGGTGATGCTTTCCCAGGTTTGCGGGGTGACAGGCAGCCAATCGATCATGGAAGGCCCAGCTTTCTCATGGTTAATACCTAGCGAAGTGTAGCGATGAAACCCTTCAACAAGGTTTCACCCTGCAACCAAGGCCAGGTAGGCACGCCTGGTCTCGGGAGACACTGCCGCCAGCACCTGGGCGTGCGAGGTCTGATGACGCCGCAGCAAGCGGGCAGAGGCCACGGCTTTCGACTTGCAGAACCAGTGGCAGCTGTGCTGCATGAGGAACAGCTCGGCTGACAGCCGATAGGCCCGATCACGCTCCGACAATCCGCTCTGGGCCAGTGCCGCCTGGGCCAAGCCACGGGCATGGATCTTGAACAGCTCGCGCAGGTCGAAGGTGAAGGCCGGGAACAGACGGTCCACCCAGGGCAAGGCGACGGGGAACCGGCTCACCCGGGTGATTGAAGCGTCGAGTCGGGCAAATTCCTGGGCAAAGCGGCTGAACTGGTCGCTCAGGCTGATCTCGGCGCTGGCCAGCAACTGCCAGATCTGGTCACGCCGTGCCAAATCCTTTTCCCCCAGCGCACGCAGGTAACCCTCGGTCACCGTTTCCATCAGCTTTTCGATCTGGTACTGGCCCAGGACGCTGCCCAGCAAGCCGATGCGGCGGCGCTGCTCGTGGGTCTTGACGATGTGAAAAGCGAAGCCCGCGAACAGGGCCAAAAAAAAGAAGTCCATCGGGGGCGGCAGTAGGCGTTGATGAGATTGAGCAGCCGCTGAGTGTAGCCAGCCCAGCCCCCATCCACCGCCACGCCCCCAGATCCGCCAGGCGTCAACCCAAGGATTCGATGCGCAGCCAGGCCGCCGCCCCCGGCACACCCGCTGGCGCCATGGCCCCTCGCAGCGCCACAACGTCGCCCTCCAGGGCCGGCCCCGTCAACACCACCACCGCCGGCGCCTGCCCCGCCTCGCCGGGCACCCGCTCCAGCCGACGCACCGGGATGCGGTGGGTTTCCAGCGCGGCCGCCAGGCGGGCCATCAACGGGCTCAGGCCGGCCTCGTCAGTGGCGCTCCAGCGCAGGTAGTGGGCGCCCCGCAGCGTCGCCATGGGCAGCACCGGCAAAGAGCGCAGGGCCGCAGGCTGGAAGGCCAGGTGCGGCACCCGGTGCTCATGCCGGCCGCCATGCAGGCGCGCCAGGTCGATCAGATCGGCGATCACAGCCGAGGCCGTGGGCTCGGAGCCCGCCCCGGCCCCGTAGTACATCGTGACGCCCGAGGCATCGCCCTTGACCAGGATGCCGTTCATGCTGCCGTTCACCTGGGCCAGCAACTGATCGGCCGGCAACAGGGCCGGGTGCACGCGCAGCTCAAGCCCCTCGGGCCGGCGCCGTGTGATGCCCAGCAGCTTGACGCGGTAGCCCAGGCGTTCGGCCAGTCGCACGTCCTGCGCCTGCAGGTGGCGGATGCCCTCCACATGCACCCGGTCGAACTGCACCGGCGTGCCGAAGGCCATGGCCGACAGCAGCGTGAGCTTGTGCGCGGCGTCCACACCGTCCACGTCAAACGCCGGATCGGCCTCGGCATAGCCCAGGCGCTGGGCCTCGGCCAGAGCGGCTTCGAAGCCCAGCCCCCGCTCGCGCATGGCGCTGAGGATGAAATTGCTGGTGCCATTGATGATGCCGGCCACCCACTCGATGCGGTTGGCGCCCAGGCCTTCGCGCAAGGCCTTGATGATGGGGATGCTGACCGCCACCGCGCCCTCGAAGGCCACGCTGGTGCCGGCGGCCGAGGCGGCGGCAAAGATCTCGCTGCCGTGCTGGGCCAGCAAGGCCTTGTTGGCGGTGACCACCGGCTTGCCCAAGGCCAAGGCCTGCAGCAACCACTGGCGGGGCAGCTCGGTGCCGCCCACGGCCTCGACCACCACATCCACATCGGGGTCGTTGATCAGGGCCTGGGCATCGCTCACCAGTCGCACCGCGGGGCCCAACAGGCTGGCGGCGCGCTGCAGGTTGCGCGCCGTGGCCACCGTGACGCGGATCGGTCGGCCGGCCCGCAGCGCGATTTCATGGCGGTTGCGCTGCAGCACCTGCAGGGTGCCCGCGCCCACTGTGCCCAGGCCAATCAGGCCCACGCGCAGGGCCGGCAGCGAGGCGGCCGCCAGGGCGCCCTCGGGAAAATGGGATTCGGGATCGTGGTACATGTGTTTCTCCGGACCAGAAATGAAAAAACCCAGCTGCCGGGCTGGGTTGGTTCGGAGACTCACACCAGGGGCAGCCGGTACGGCCACCCCAACGCTGCTAGGGGGCCGCGGTGGTAATGGTGATCATCATCATGCCCATGCACGATGCCCCGGTCCGTGCCATCACGGACACGCCTGCGGGCACCGCGATGGCGGGGCAAAAGGCGTTGAGGAAGCGTTCAAAGGTCATGTGGCACAGTGTAGCGTGAAAAATCAGCGCCCTGCCCGCGCTCGTTCGCAGCTGCGCTGCAGCCAGGCCGGGTCGAAGCACTGATCCACCTGATCGGCCAGGCGCTCGAACACCTGCTCCAGCGTGGGCGCATCGGCGCCGAACAGCGCCCGCAGCACGGCGGCGTCCTCGAACAGGCCATGCAGGTACAGGCCCAGCACGCGCCCATTGGCGCTCTGCCAGGCCAGGCCCGGGATCAGCTCGCGCGCCACATCACCCGCCGCGGCCATGGCCGGGTGCTGGGCGGTCTGGCCGTGGTGGATCTCATAGCCCTGCAGGGCCACCTGCGACAAGGCCGCCCAGGGCGCGGCCACCTCGGCAAAGCGCGCCTGGGTGTGGCGCACGGTCTTCTCGACCTCGAAGGTGGTCACCAGGGGCAGCAGGCCCAGGCCGGGGGCGTTGCCATCGATGCCCTGGGTGTCGATCAAGGCTTCGCCCAGCATCTGCAGGCCACCGCACACGCCCAGCACCCGGCCGCCACGCTCGGCATGGCGGGCCACGGCCTGGTCCAGGCCTTGCGCGCGCAGCCAGGCCAGATCGGCCGCCGTGGCCTTGCTGCCGGGCAGGATCACCCAGTCGGCGCCGTCCAGATCGGCCGGGCTGCGGGCCCAGTTCAGGCGCACGCCGGGCACGTTCTTGAGCGGCTGGAATTCATCGAGGTTGCTGATGCGCGGGTAGGCCACCACCGCGATGCGGGTGTGCACCGCGCCGCTGACACCTGCGCTGCGGTCGTCGAACACGCCGTCTTCCTCGGGCAGGCCGTGCTGCCAGTTCATGGGCACCACGGCCACGGTGGGCACGCCAGTGAGCTGCTCCAGCATCTCGGGCCCGGGCGCCAGCAGGCTGGCATCGCCCCGAAATTTGTTCAGCACAAAGCCCTGGATGTAGGGGCGCTCGTCTTCGGGCAGCAGGGCCCAGGTGCCGTAGAGGTGGGCAAAGGCACCGCCTCGGTCGATGTCGGTCACCAGCAGGCATTCGGCCTGGGCATGGCGTGCCACACGCAGGTTGACGATGTCGCTGGCGTGCAGGTTGATCTCGGCCGGCGAGCCGGCGCCTTCGATCACCACCACATCGTGGTCGGCGCGCAGCGCGTCCAGGGTGCGGGCGATGGCGGGCCACACCTTCTCGCTGCGGCCGCGCCAGGGCATCTCGGTCAAGGCCGTGTCGACCTGGCCCAGCAACACCACCTGGCTGCGCGTGTCGGCCTCGGGCTTGAGCAGCAAGGGGTTCATGCGCACCTCGGGCTCGGCCCCGGCAGCGAGCGACTGAAAGTACTGGGCACTGCCGATCTCGCCGGGCTGCCCCCCCGGGCCGGCCACCACGCGGGCGTTGTTGCTCATGTTCTGCGCCTTGAAAGGCGCCACCTTGAAGCCCTGGCGCGCGTACCAGCGGCACAGGGCGGTGGTGAGCCAGCTCTTGCCGGCGCCGCTGGTGGTGCCCAGCACCATCACGCAATGCGCCGGGCCGAGGGTGGTTTTCTGAAGAGTCATGTCGGTTCCGGTTTCAAGACAGGGCCTGGGCCAGCGCCTGCTGGGCGGCTGGCGGCAGCACACCCATGCGCCACCAGCCCGGCAGGCCGAAGGAGGTCGCGTCACGCAGCTTGATGCCCTGCTCACGCAGGCCCGGCAGACGGGCCGCGTGCGCGGGCGTGGGCTGCACGCAAAAGAAGTTGGCCTGGCTGGGCTGTACCAGCCAGCCCAGATGGTGACACAGCGCCTGCTGCCGGGCCTTCCAGGCGCGCAATCGTGGCAAGGATTCGGCCAGCCAATCGTGCACGGCCGGCTCGCACCAGGCCTGCAGCAGGGCCACCCCATGGGCCCCCAGCGGCCACGAGGGGCACAGGGCCTGCAAGGTACCCACCGCCGGCTCGGCCCCCACCGGGGCCAGCGCGTAGGCCCCGCGCACGCCCGTCAGGCCCAAGGCCTTGTTGGGGCTGTACAGCTGCCAGGTGTGAGCCAGGCAGTCGGCCGAGAGGCCGCTGGCACCGCTCAGGCGCAGGGGCTCGTAGGCGCGATCGAGCACGGCCAGGGCGGCGCCCTGGAACACCGCATCGCCGGGCAGGTCATCCCCCAGCGGGCTGGCAGGCTCACAGGCCCAGGCCAGGAAGGGAGGCGCGGAAGCAGGCCAAGCGGGCTCCGCCGCGTCGTCGTGGGTCGTCAACGCCAGGCCCCAGGCCTGGGCCGCCTGGGCGTAGTCGCCATAGGCATGGCGGGGCAGGCGCGCGTGGCGCAGCCCTTCGCGCCAGGCCCAGGCCGTGAAACGGAAGATGAACTCGCTGGCGCTGCCGGCCAGCACCACCCGCTCTGGCGCCACCCCGTGGCGCGCGGCCAGGCGCTCGCGCAGCGCGTGGTAGCCCGCATCGGGGTAATGGGTGGCGTCGGCCGATTGCACCTGTTGCCAGGCGGCCGGACACGGGCCGCAGGCGTTGCTGTTGGTGGAGAAATCATGCAGCGGCACGCCTAGGGCATCGGGGCCGCCGTGCACGCGCGGCAGCAAGCTCATGCGCCCCCGCCCACAGACCAGGGCCAGGCCGCAGCCAGAGCCAGCGCGCCGCCACTGAGCGCAGTCGCCCAGCCCACAGCGCTGCCGGCCCAGGCCAGGGCGCGCTGGGTGTGCACCGGGCCAGGGCTGGGGGCCTGCGGGTTCAGCACATAGGCCCCGGGCTTGCCCAGGCGCACACCCAGGCGCAAGGCCATGGCCGCCATGGGCCAGCCGCTGTTGGGCGAAGGGGTCTTGCCCGCCTCGGTGCGCAAGCTGCGCCAGCGCAGGCGCGCGGGCAGCGCCAGCAACAGCGCCGTGAGCCGCGCCGGCACCCAGGACAGCACGTCGTCCGCCCGCGCGGCCCACTTGCCGGCCCAGGCCCAGTAGTGGCACCGGCCAGGGCCGCCGCGCCAGCCGGGGTAGCCCCACATGGCATCGGCGGTGTTGGCAAAGCGGTACAGCGCCGCCCCGGGCAGCCCGGCCACGGCAAACCAGAACAGCGGGGCCACCACCGAATCGTTGAGGTTCTCGGCCAGCGACTCGATGGCGCTTTCGCGCACCTGGTGCGGCCCCAGCTGGCTGACATCGCGGCTCACCAGCCAGGCCAGGCGGGCGCGACCGGCGGGCAGCGAGTCGGCCAGGGCATCCTCCACCGCCTGCACCTCGTCCCCCAGCAGGCGCCAGGCCAGCAGCGGCTTGAGGGCCAGGCCCAGCACCAAGGCCGCCAGCCAGACCGGCTGCTGAGCGGCCCAGGCCTGCAGCCCGACGGCCAGCCCGGCACAAAGGGCCGCACCGCCACACCACAGCAGGGCCCCACCCAGCAAGCGCGGCAGATCACGCCGGCCTTCCGGGTCGGTGCCCTCGCCTTCACGGGGGGCCAGGCGATGCCCGGTCCAGGCCAGATAGCGCCCCATCCAGACGACAGGGTGCACGGCCGAGGGCGGCTCGCCCCACAGGCGGTCCACCGCCAGGGCCAACGGCACGGCGGCGGCCAGGGCCAGGCCCACCCAGGGCTCAGTCAGACTCAAGGCCCGGCCCCTCGGCGAACAAGGCGCTGGGCTGGCCCCATTGCTCGTCAAACACCAGATCGCCCAGGGCCGCACGGCGCGCCCAGCGCTCCTGCTGCAGCATGGGCTGCTCGTAAAAGGCACTGACCGGGCCCAGGCACAGCAGCGCGATCACCTCGGCCCCCTCGGGCAGGCCCAGCACGCGGGCCACCGCCAGCGGATCGAAGATCGAGACCCAGCCCAGGCCCAGCCCTTCGGCACGGGCCGCCAACCACAGGTTCTGGATGGCACAGCTGGCCGAGGCCAGGTCCATCTGCGGCAGGGTGCGGCGCCCGAAGATGTGGCGCTCGCGCCCATCGCCCAGCGCCACCGCCAGCAGCTCGGCGCAGTCGAGCACGCCCTGCACCTTGAGGCGCATGAACTCTTCCTGCCGCACACCCAGGGCCTGGGCGGTCTGCACGCGCTCGGCCTCGACCAGCGCATGCAGCCGCGCCCGGGTGTCGGGCCGGCTGATGCGGATGAAGCGCCAGGGCTGCATGAAGCCGACGCTGGGCGCGTGGTGGGCCGCCTCCAGCAGGCGGCGAAGCAACTCAGGCGCCACCTGCCCGCCGCTGAAGTGCCGCATGTCGCGCCGCTGGTGGATGGCGCGGTACACCGCCTCGCGCTCGGCGGGGGCAAAGGCCTGGGCCGCAGGGGAGGTGTCGGCACCCGAGATGGGCGAGGTGTCGGTGCCTGACACGGGCGAGGTCTCGCAGGCCACGCTCAGTCCTCGATGCCGCGCTGGGCCGGGATGCCGGCCTGGAAGGCGTGCTTGATCAGCTTCATCTCGGTCACGGTGTCGGCCATCGTCACGATCTCTTCGGGGCAGCGGCGCCCGGTGAGCACCACGTGCACATGGCGTGGGCGCTCGCGCAGGGTGGTCAGCACCTCGCCCAGGGGCAGCCAGCCATAGATCAGGGGGTAGGTGATCTCATCGAGCACCACCAGAAAATGCTCGCCGGCCAGGATCAGGTCCCGGGCGCGGGCCCAGCCATCGCGGGCCAACTGGGCGGAGTGGTCCAGGTCCTTGCTCTTCCAGCTGAAGCCGTCGCCCAGGCCTTCGACCGGGATGCCCAGTTGCTCGAACATGCGGTGCTCGCCAAAGCGGGCGCTGGGCACCTTCATGAACTGGTAGATCTTGACGGCCTTGCCGCGGCCATGCGCGCGCAGCGCCAAGCCAAAAGCAGCCGTGCTCTTGCCCTTGCCGTCGCCGGTGTTGACGATGATCAGGCCGCGGCGCTCGCCCTCGGCTTTGTCATAGGGCTTCTCGGTGGGTGGGGTTTCGATCTGCATGGCGTGGCTTTCAGGAAGGCTCGGGGTGGGGTTCGGTTTCGGCACGGGCCACGGGCAAGGGCACCCATTGCCCCTGCACCGGGTGGATGCGCAGGCGCTGGTCGAACACCTGCTCCAGCGCACGGTGCGTGGCCGGCGCGGCGGTGGGGCCGTGGTGGCAGATGCGGCCTTGCGCCATCACCACCAACTCATCGGCCTGCAAGGCCATGCCCAGTTCGTGCAGCACGCTGACCACGGTGTGCCCCTGCGCCACCAACTGGCGCACGGTGTCCAGCCAGTCGGCCTGGTGCGGCGGGTCGAGGTTGGCCAGGGGTTCGTCCATCAGCAGCACCGGGGCCTGCACGGCCAGGGCGCGGGCCAGCAGCACGCGCTGGCGCTCACCGCCCGAGAGCTGGCCCAGGCTGCGCTCGCGCCATGCCCAGGCCTGGGTGCTGCGCAGCGCCTGTTCGACGGCGGCGTGGTCGGCGGCACCGGGCGCGGCCAGCCAGCCTCGGTGCGGCAGGCGGCCCAGCATCACCACGTCCAGCACCCGCAAATCATGGGCGGCCTGCTCGCCCTGCCCCAGCCAGGCCACGGTGCGGCCGCGTTCACGGGCGGGCCACTGGCGCAGCGGGCGTTGCAGCAGGGTGATCTCGCCCCCGCAGGGCAACAGGCCCGCCAAGGCGCGCAGCAGGGTCGACTTGCCGGCCCCGTTGGGGCCCACGATGCTGGTCCACGCCCCCTGGCGCAGCCCCAGGTCGATGTCGTGCAGCACCGGGCGCTCGCCCAGGCGGGCGCTCAGGCCCCGGGCCTGCAGGGCCAGTGGCACGGTGCTCATGCGCCGCCCCCCAGGCTGCCCCGGCGGTGCATGAGCCACAGCAGGTAGCTGCCGCCCAGCACGGCCGTCAAGGCGCCCACGGGCAGCTCCTGCGGTGCCGTGAGGCCGCGCGCCAGCACATCGGCCAGCATCAACAGGCAGCCCCCGGTCAGGCTGGCCAGCAACAGCTGCCAGGCGTGGCCCGTCTTGACCAGGCCGCGCACCAGGTGCGGTGCGGCCAGGCCGACAAAGGCGATCAGGCCGGTCTGCGCCACCGCCGTGCCGGTGGCCAGCGCCAGCACGGCCACCAGCACACTGCGCAACACCCCCAGCGGCAGGCCCAGGCTGAGGGCCGTGGCCTCGCCCAGCGACAGGCCATCCAGCCCGCGGGCCGCGCCCAAGGCCACCAGCGCGCACAGACACCACACCGCCCCCATCAGCGAGGCCGAGGTCCAGCCCACAAAGCCGGTGTTGCCCAGCATGAAGGCCTGCATGGGCTGCATGATTTCGGGCACACGCAGCAGCAGCAACGAGGTGATGGCGCCCAGCACCACCCCCACGATGACGCCGGCCAGCAGCAGGCGCAGGGTCTGTTGCACGCCGCGCGCCAGCGCCAGGGTGAGCAGCACGGCGCCCACGGCCCCGACAAAGGCGGCCCCGGTCAGGCCCAGTCGCATCAGCCAGTCGGACGACAGCAGCAGGTTCAAAGGCCGCTGCCCCAGCCACACCAGGGCAAAGGCCACGCCCAGCGAGGCGCCCGAGGCGCTGCCAAGCAAATAGGGGTCGGCCAGCGGGTTGCGGAACAGGCCCTGGGCCACGGCACCGGCCAGGCCCAGCAAGGCCCCGGCGGCCAAGGCGCCCAGCGAGCGCGGCAGGCGGATGTCGAGCACGATCTGCCCCGCCAGCGGGTCGTCGAACAAGCGGGTCACCAGTTGGAAGCCGGTGCTGCCCACGCCCAGGCTGAGTGCCAGCAGGCCAGCCACCAGCAGCACCAGAACGAACAGCACGGCGGCCGGCCGCCAGGCGCGGGGGCTCATGGGGCGCGCTCCTGCAGGCAGCGCGCCATCAGGCGTGCGGCCTCGCCCATGCGCGGGCCGGGGCGCACCATCACGTCGGATTCGGCGGCGCTGAAACGGCAGACGCGGTCTTCGCGCACGGCGCGGATGCGCTCCCAGCCCGGGCGCTGCGCCAGGCCCTCGAAGTTGCGGTCGCCGATCATGATCAGATCGGGGTTGGCGCGCACCACGTACTCGGGGTTGAGCTTGGGAAACGGGCCCAGCGAGGCGGGCACCACATTGCGCGCCCCGAGGCGGCTCAGGGTCTCACCGATGAAGGACGATTCGCTGGCCGCATAGGGCGCGCGATTCACCTCGTAATACACCCGGGCGTTGCGCACCCGGGCCGGCAGCGACTGGGCCGCCGCCGACACCTCGGCATCGATCTGGCGCCAGATGCGGGCCGCGCCCTGGGCCTCGGGCACCTGCAGCACCACGCCGATCTTGCCCAGCACGCGTTGCACATCGGCGTAACTGCGCGGCTCCAGGGCCACCACCTTGAGGCCCAGCTGCTCCAGCCGAGGCGTGGCACGCGCCGACTTGGCCAGCAGCACCACATCGGGCCGCAGCGCCACGATGCCTTCGATGTTGGCATCGTCCAGCCCGCCGAGATGCGGCAGGGCCTGAACGGACGTGGGCCAGGTGGAGTAGCGGTCCACCCCCACCAGGCGGGCGCAGCCGCCCATGGCGCAGATCGACTCCGTCAACGAGGGCAGCAGGCTGATGATGCGCTGCGGCGGCTGGGCCAGCTGCACGCTGACGCCCCGGTCGTCCTGCAGCTCGATGGCGGCCGGGGCCGCCCACAGGCTGGCACTGGCCACCAGAGCCAAGCACGGCAGCATGCGGCAGGCCAAGGATCGAAAGGGAGCGAAGAGATTCAAGCGAGGGCCTTCAGGGTTTCAAGGTCAGCGGCAAGCCGGCGGCCATCAAGGTGACGCGGTCGCAGGCCTGGGCCAGGCGTTGGTTGAGCTGCCCCAGCGCATCGACAAAGGCGCGCACCTCGCGCCCCATCGGGATGACGCCCAGGCCGATCTCGTTGCTGACCAGCAGAACCGGGCCCGAGGCCCGGGTCAGGGCTTCGGCCGCCTCGCTGATGCGCCGCGCCAGCCCATCGACGCCCACCGCAGCGGCCGGGTCGATGGGCATGAGGAGATTGGTCAGCCACAGGGTCAGGCAATCGACCACCACCAGGGTGTCGTGCCGGCTCAAGCGGCGCAATTCGGCGGGCCAGTCCAGCGGTGATTCGACGGTCTGCAGGCCCGGCACACGCTGGGCCCGGTCGCGCTGGTGACGCTCGATGCGCGCGGCCATCTCGGGGTCCCAGGGCTGGGCGGTGGCGATCAGCACGGCCTGGCGCTGCGGCTGGGCCAGCCACTGGGCGGCCTGCTGCTCGGCACGCGCCGACTTGCCACTTTTCTGGCCGCCCAGGATCAGCTCTCGGTAGGCATGGTTCATGACTGGGCCCCCGGCAGAAACAAGGCCGCCACCGCCTCGGGGGCAGAGGCAAACCAGGCATGGAAGTAACTGGCCCGCACCGGGCCCAGGCCATACACGGCCTCGCCTTCGCTGCCATGCGGCGACACGCCGGGGCGCACGCTGCGGCCCACGGGCTGCAGCGCGGTCTCGCAGCGCGAATGGTGAAAGGTGTGCCCGCGCAAGCTGGCGCCGCCCGGGGTGGGGGTCCATTGCTGCGGGCCCAGGGCCACCAGCCGCTTTTGCATCAGCACCTGGCCGGGCAGCAGGCCGAAGCCGGCGTGCGGCTCGCCCTCGCGGGTGACCAGGCGGTCGAACAAGGCCATCATGCCGCCGCACTCGGCCCACACGGGGCGGCCGGCGGCCACATGGGCGTGCAGGCTTTGGCGCATCGCGTGGTTGCCTGCCAGGGCCGGGCCGTGCAGCTCGGGGTAGCCGCCGGGCAACCACAAGGCATCGCAATCGGGCAAGGCGGCGTCGGCCAGCGGCGAGAAGAAGACCACCTCGGCCCCCAGGGCACGCAGGCAATCCAGGTTGGCCGGGTAGATGAAGCAGAACGCAGCGTCGCGGGCCACGGCCACGCGGCGGCCTGCCAACAAGGGCGGCACCGGCAGCGGGGCGGCGGGCAGGTCGGCCGGGGGCTGCCAGGCCGGCCAGTCAGCCAGCGCACGCTGGCCGATGGGGGTGGCGGCCAGGGCATCGGCCGCCGCGTCCAGCCGGGCCAGGGCGTCGGGCAGTTCTGCCGCCTGCACCAGGCCCAGGTGCCGCTCAGGCAGAGCCCAGTCGGCACTGCGTGGCAGCGCGCCCAACCAGGTGGCAGGCTCGCGCAGGCCGTCGCGCAGCATGTGGGCATGGCGCTCGCTGCCCACGCGGTTGGCCAGCACGCCCAGCCAGGGCAGGCCCGGCTGGTAATGCTGCAGGCCGTAGGCCAGCGCGCCGAAGGTGCCGGCCATGGCCGAGCCGTCGATCACCGCGAGCACCGGCAGGCCAAAACGGCGCGCCAGATCGCCAGCGCTGGGCTGGCCGTCGAACAGGCCCATCACGCCTTCGACGATCACCAGATCGCTGTCGGCGGCGGCCTGTTGCAGGCGGGCCGCACAGTCGGCCTCGCCATTCATCCACAGGTCAAGCGAATGCACGGGGCCGCCGCTGGCCAGGGCCAGCCAGCAGGGGTCGAGAAAATCCGGCCCGCACTTGAAGGCACGCACCCGCCGCCCGGCCCGGCTGTGCAGCCGCGCCAGGGCCGAGGCGACCGTGGTCTTGCCCTGGCCGGACGCGGGCGCGGCCACCAGCACCACGGGGGCCAGCGCAGCCATGGGTGCGCTCATCAGCGCGGCGCCCAGATCAGGCCCAGGTACACGCTGCGGCCGGGGGTGGCGTAGGTGTTGGCCAATTGGTAGGACTTGTCGGCCAGGTTGTTCAGGCGGGCCAGCAGCTTCCAGTCGGGGGCGATGTCGGTGCTGGCGCGCAGGTTGAACAGGGTGTAGCCGCCCAGCGTCACGGTGTTGGCGGCATTGTCGAAGCGGCGGCCCGACCATTGCGCCTCGGCGGCCAGGTTCCACCGGGCCAGGCGGGTCTCGGCACTGAAGGTGCCGTGCTGGCGCGCACGGCGGGCCAGTTGCTTGCCGGTGACCAGGTCCTTGGGGTCTTGCACATCGAGCGAGCCGCGCAGCAGCACGGTGTCGACGCGCTGCTCACCCGTGAAAGTCAGGCCTTCGTAGCGCGCATGGCCGGTGTTGGCATAGCAGCCAAAGGGCGAGGAACAAGCGCCGGCGCCGCCGAAGTTGATCAGGTTGTCCACCGTGTTGCGGAAGGCCACCACGCTGTACAGGCTGCTGCCCTGCTGGTAGCGCAGGCCGGCCTCGAGGTTGCGGCTGGACTCGGGCTGCAGCGAGGCCAGACCGTACTCACTGAAGCGCTGGTACAGCGTGGGCGCACGGAAGGCCGTACCGGCCGACACCGTGGCGCGCCAGGCCGGGGTGATCGCATAGCCGTAGGCGGCACTGCCGGTGTTGTGGCTGCCGAATTCGCTGTCGCGGTCATGGCGCAGGTTGAGCTGCACGGTGTGGGCCTGCCAGCGCAGGCCGTAGCCCAGGGCCAGGGCGTCTTGCGAGCGGCTGCGGTCGATGGGGGCGTTCTGCAGTTGATCTTCCCGACGTTCGAGCGCCGCAGTCCAGCTGGCCGCGCCGCGCTTCCATTCGTTCTGGAACAGGTAGCCGCGCACGCGGGTGGTGGTCTGGTAGGGGTTGGGCTGGGTGGTGTAGTGGTCGGACGATTCGGTGACGCTGACGCGGGTGCTGTAGCCCTCGTTCCAGCGCGCAGACCAGTTCAGGCCGGCGGCATACAGACGGTGCATGTTGCGGTCGTCCTTGCTCAGGTTGGCGTCGTAACCCGAGTTCATGTTGCTGCCCAGCAAGGTGGCCTCCAGGCGCTGGTCGCGGTTGAGCTGGGCGCCGACACGGGCATAGCCCGAGTTGCTGCGGTAGCCGTCGCGGTCAGGGTTGGCCGAGGCGATGGGCCGGGCATTGAAACCCAGGCTGGTCTCGTTTTGCACGCCCAGGGCGTAGTCGACGGCCCCGTCGGCACCGCTGATGGCGGCCTCAAGATGGGTGCTGCGCAGGCTGCCGATGCCCATGCCGACATAGGGCTTGGGGGCGCCATCGCCCTTCTTGGTGAAGATCTGCACCACGCCGCCGATGGCGTCGGAGCCGTAGACCGCGCCCGCCGGGCCACGCAAGACCTCGATGCGGTCGATCAGGCCCAGGGGAATGGCCTCCCAGGCGGCGCCGCCGGTGGATTGGGAGTCGACCCGGATGCCATCGATGAACACGGCGGTGAAACGGGTCTCGGCCCCGCGCAGGAACACGCTGGTGGTGGTGCCCGGACCGCCATTGCGGGAAATTTCAATGCCGGGCACGCGGGCCAGCACATCGGCCAGGCCGGTGGCACCGCTGTTTTCGATGGTCTCGCGGTCGATCAGGGTGACGTCGGCCACCAGGTCGGCCAGAGGTTGCTCGGTGCGCGTGGCCGTGACCACGGTTTCCTTGAGCGGGTTCAAACCTGCCACCAAGATGGGCGCTTCGGCCGCTTGAGCAGCAGTTGCCTGCAGAACACACAGGCCGGCGGCCAGGGCAAGAGGGCTCAGGCCATGACGGGCGCGCGCACGGACAGACGATTGAACGGATGGGTTCTTCATGGGGCAGGAGGCAGATCAGCAAAATAGGTCCGAGCCGGCTTCCCCGCCGGCACTTGGACGTCACGAAAGCCAGGGCCTGAACGGGCAAGCCATGGCATTCACCTTGTTGGCCGGTATCCGGGCTGGCAGAGACAACCTCTCTCGCCTTCCCAGATGCGTGTTCAGAGCATCCAGTGGCTGGAGTGAGAGAGGCGGAGCCTGCAAGAGGCTCGTCTGCTTGACCGTTGCGGGGGCAGCGCAGGTTGAAGGCGGGGCGCGTGGCGCCTGCCCGTTCCTGCTTCCCGTTGAACTGCGGTGTGTGAACCACACCGCGAGCACCAACAGTCGGCATTTTAGAACCATTCACTGACGGTCGTCCTACAATAGCCGGCTGTATGGCACCCTCCGACCTGCACCCCATTGACCAGATCGCCGATCGCGTTGAGCGGCTTCTGGTGCGCCACGAAGAGTTGCAACGCACCAACGCCTTGCTCACCGAGCAGGTGGCCGCCCTGGGGCGCGAGCGTGACAGCCTGAAGTCGCGGCTGAATGCCGCGCGCTCCCGTGTCGAGGCCTTGCTGGAGCGCCTGCCACCGCTGCCCACCGAACCGTCCGAGGACAAGGCCGCATGAAGCAAGTCGAAGTCCAGATCATGCAGCAGAGCTATCTGCTGGCCTGCCCCGATGGCCGAGAGTCGCGCCTGCTGGATGCCGTGGAGCGACTGGACACCGCCATGTGCAAGATCCGCGATGCCGGCAAGGTGCGGGCCCGTGACCGCATTGCCGTGCTGGCCGCCCTGAACTTCGCCTTTGAGCTGGCCGATCGCGAAAACGCCGAACTGCAAGCCCAGGCCCAGGCCCGACAGGCCCCCACATCACAGCCTGCACCGCAGCCCGCAGCAGCCGACAACCTGACCGCAGGCGCGCTCAGCGAGCACGATACCCAGCGACTGAACCAGTTGATCCGCCAACTCGACAACGCCCTGGGCGGCGACGGCCACCTGATCTGAATCAGCCCAACGGGTGGCCTGTCAAGCAAAGCCCCCGCATCGATGAAGATCTAGGCCCTCTTGGCGCCAGCACCCCTTCGGCGGGCCTACAATGGCAACCGTCTGCAGTGCATGCCGGGCTTTATATTTCCTTGAACCAATGCTCTTTGAGCCCGGGCTTGGTACATCGGCTGGTGAGCGTGATCGTCTCGCGTCAGATGAACCCAACGCCAGTCTGCCCTTGCCCACCTGAACCCCCGGTTCAGGATGCCGGTCCGGTGGCACTTGCAGACACCTATCTCCTGAACAAGCCGGCCTAGCGCCGGCTTGTTTTTGTCTGCCGTCGCCTCCAGGTGCCATCGCCATGCTGCTTGAGCCCATCCTGATTCTTGAACTGGCCCTGCTGGGCATTTTCTCGGGCTTTCTGGCAGGCTTGCTGGGCATCGGCGGCGGCATGCTGATGGTGCCCTTCATCACGGCCATCCTGGGGCGCCAGGGCGTGTCGGCCGACCTGGCCGTGAAGATGGCGATTGCCACTTCGATGGCCACCATCATGTTCACCTCCATCTCCAGCGTGCGCGCGCACCACAAGCGCGGCGCCGTGCGCTGGGAGCTGGTGCGTGGGCTGGCACCCGGCATCGTGCTGGGGGGCGCACTGGCCAGCCTGGGCGTCTTTGCCTTGCTCAAGGGCAGTGCGCTGGCGATCTTCTTTGCGCTGTTCGTGGGCTTTTCGGCCACCCAGATGTTTCTGGACAAGAAGCCCGCCCCGGCGCGCCAGATGCCGGGCATGGCCGGGCAGTTGGCCGGTGGTGGCGTGATCGGCTTTCTGTCGGGTCTGGTGGGTGCGGGGGGCGGCTTTGTGAGCGTGCCCTTCATGACCTGGTGCAACGTGCCCATCCACAATGCCGTGGCCACCTCGGCCGCGCTGGGGTTTCCGATCGCAGTGGCCAATGTGGTGGGCTACGCGATCGCAGGCCAATCACTCACCCAGTTGCCGCCCGCCTCGTTCGGCTACATCTGGCTGCCCGCGCTGGGCGTGATCGCGGCCTGCAGTGTGCTGACCGCGCCCCTGGGCGCCAAGGCCGCCCATCAACTGCCGGTGAAAAAGCTCAAACGGGTGTTTGCCAGCCTGCTGTACCTGCTGGCTGCCTACATGGCCTGGAAGGGGCTGAGCAGCTGAGCACACACCAACACCGCGAGGCGCGCACGCCTCAGGCGTTCGTGGCACCCCCCTGGAGAAAACCCGAAAACTGCGCTGCAGTGACGCCAGGTGAAAACAGATAGCCCTGGTATTCGTCGCAGCCCAGTTGCTGCAGAGCCGCCCGCTGGGCTTCGGTTTCAACGCCCTCGGCGATCACGGACAACTTGAGGGCCCGGGCCAGCCCGATCATGGCCGCGACGATGGCCACATCGCTGTCGTCGCCAGGCAGGCCGCGCACAAAGGATTGATCGATCTTCAGCTTGCTGATGGGAAACTTCTTCAGGTAGGCCAGGCTGGAGTAGCCGGTGCCGAAGTCATCAATGGCCAGGTGCACCCCCAGGCCTGCGAGCGCCCGCAGCCGCTGCAAGACCTCGTCGGCATCCTGCACCAGAATGGATTCCGTGAGCTCCAGCTCCAGCAATGCCGGTGGCAGACCGAACTGGGCCAGCACCTGGGCCACACGCTCCACAAAATCGGGCTGCCTGAACTGCAGGGCCGATACGTTGATCGACACCTGAAGCGGCGTGCCGGCCCGCCACCAGGTGGTCGCCTGCCGGACAGCCTCGGCCAATACCCAGGCACCAATCTGCACAATCAGTCCGGACTCTTCTGCCAGCGGGATGAACTGTCCGGGCGACACGGCACCCCGCTCGGGATCGGACCATCGGATCAAGGCCTCGGCGCCGATGAGGCAGCCCGAAGCGAGATGAAGCTGGGGCTGATAGTGCAAGTGAAAGGCCTGCCGCTCAATGGCCTGGCGCAGCGCCGTCTCCAGCTTCATGCGGGAAAGCATGTCCACATTCATCTGTGGCCGGTAGAAGCGTATATGCCCCCGCCCCGCACCCTTGACCTCGTACATCGCGGTGTCAGCCTGCTTGATCAACTCGTCCAGGGTGTTGCCGTCACCAGGGTACATGGCCACCCCGATGCTGCAGCCGATGCTGAAATTCATGTCGTCCTGCAAAAACGGACGGGACAGCGCCTCCAGCACGCGCGAGGCGACGCGCTCCGCGCCCGCCACGTCCACGTCATGCAGGTACAGGACGAATTCATCCCCCCCGAGACGACACAGGGTGTCCACATCGCGCAGGCAGGAGCGGATGCGATCGGCCACCTGAATCAGCACCCGGTCGCCGAACTGATGTCCCAGCGAGTCGTTGATGTTCTTGAAACGATCAAGATCCAGGAAAAACACGGCAAAACTGGAGGCATGGCGCCGCGCCATGTTCAGCGCGAAATCCACTCTTTGAGACAGGAGCAAGCGATTGGGCAGCCCTGTGAGCGCATCGCTGTAAGCGAGTTGCTCGATGCGCCGCTGCGCTGCCTGTTGCTCGGTCAGGTCGCGGAAAAAACCGATACTCTGGCGCATGCCGGTCCGCTCGTCATGGAGCTGGACCCAGGACAACTGCACTGGGCAGCGGCTGCCATCGTCGCGGCACAGGCCGACCTCGCCCTCCCAGAACCCTTGCTGCTCACGTCGCTGCCGGATGCGATCCAGCAGCTCAGGGTCGGCAGGATCGGCAAACAAGGCACCCGCCGCACGTCCCACCCAGAGCGCCGCCCCGCCAGCCGTCTCTGCACCTGGGTCTGCCTGGGCCAGGCGCAAGAAGGCAGGATTGACCGCCATCAGGACATCCTCGGCAGTCGCAATGAAAACGGCATCCAGGCTGCATTCAAACACCTTGGCGGCACGCCTGAGCTCGGCCTGCGCAGCGACCTGATCCGTGATGTCCCGAAAAGAAAAAACGCGGCCCACCGCTCGCCCACGACTGATCTGCGTCACGCAGGAGCGTTCCAGAACGCGACCATCCTTCAACAACAAGGTGTCGCTGACCTGCAGGTCGGGGCTGGCCGCCAATTCGGCAAGCTGGCTCTGGTAAAGCACGGGGTCGAGCACGGAAGCCAGCAAATGAGCGTGAAGCGCATCATCGTCGCGACGGGTGTGCAGGGCTTCAGGGATTGCCCAGATCTGACTGAAGCGGCGGTTGAAGGCCCGGACCTCGCCACGCAGGCTGCACACCAGCATGCCATCGGCCGTCGAATCCAGCGTGGCACGCAACTCGGCCACCAACTGCTCGAACTCATGCGCCGCATGCTGCTCGCGGCTCCGGTCCAGCATCACCACCTGGTAGGCGAGCACCCCGTCGGGGAGTTTGGCAACCGTGACACGCCGCTCCACGGGCAGCACCGAACCGTCCGGTCGCCGCAGCAAGGTTTCCGACCACAGCCCGGGATCCTCATCGGGCCGGACCGTGGCCCAGAAAACCATGTCCTCAGGCGAGACCGCCAGATCGGTCACCGGGCGCCCCAGCACCGCCTCGGGTGCGACATGCCCCAGCAGCACACAGGCCGCCTGGTTGACCCAGCACAGGGTGAGCCCTGCGGCCTCCACCAACCAGACCGACTCCAGCAGACCATCCAGGTTGGGCCCGGCCTGGGCGTCGGTCACTGCTCGGCTCCAGCCGGAGAAGGCGCCTCCACGGCCCGTTCAAAAAAGTAGCAGATGCGCTGACGCGGCGACAGATAGTCAAGGGCCGCCTTGGGCAGTTGCGAGGCCTTGAGGCTGCGCTTGATGCCCAACTCGGGCACCTGCTCCAGGTCCAGAATCAGCGCCTCGGAGCGCGGCACCACCGGGTCGTGCACCAACACACGGGGCCGCAACGGGCGGGAGGAATTGACGGACACCACCAGGGCGAAGCGGTCGTTCACCAACTGGACCACCGAGCCGGGCGGATACACCCCCATCATGCGGATGAACGCCCCGAGCACGGAGGTGTCAAACCGAGCTTTCATCTGCGCGAAAATCACCGACAGCGCCTCGTGAGGCGTCAGTGCGATGGCCAGGCGCGCGGGGTTGCACAGGTTGTCATAGCGATTGACCAGGGCCACGATCTTGCCCAGGGTTTCCAGGCGATCCACCTTGTGCCGCATCGGAAAACCGCTGCCATCCGCCATCTCGTGGTGCTGGGAAATGCCCTTGATCACGCCAGGCGAAAGCCCCATGCGCTGCGCCAGCAGCACACCCTGCTCGACGTGTTCCTGGTACATGCGGTACTCGGCGGTGGTGAATTGGTCATCAAATGAGCGCACCCGGTCAGGCAACTCAAGCTTGCCGATGTCATGCAGCATGGCCACCAGACCCAGGTCCTTCAGGCTGGCTTCTTCAAGGCCAAGGGCCTTGCCCAGCAGCAGAGAGATCACCATCACATTGATGGGGTGGGTGGCGCTGCGGTCGCCCGACACCTCGGTCAGGAGACGGATCACCGACTCGCCATTGGCCAGCAACTCGGACACACAGGAGCCCACCAGTTCTTCGCTCTGGCGCCGGGCCTCCTGGGGGCTCAGCCGCAGTTGCTCTCCCACCCTCTTGTACTGGCGGGTAGCATCAAAGAAACGGCGTTCACAGACCTCCAGGCAGCGCTCTTGCGCCAAGCGTGCGGCAAGACGGGCCTGGCGGGCCCGGTCAGCGCCCGAGCCCTGGGGTGTGGCAGGCATCTGATCGGGCGCCGATGCCTCCAGCGCAGGCTCACCGGCCACGGCCGGCAATGCCTGAGGCGGGACCTCATCGACTTGCACGTCGCTGCGTGAGGGCACATAGCGGATCTGACTGAGCCCGAGCGAACGCAGGGTCTGGATCTGCTCGTCAGAGGAGATCTTGAAACTGCCCATCGGAAAGGGATGATCCATCCAGCCGAGCTCAAGCTGCACAAACATGCCTTTGCGCAGTCGCTGAATGTCGATGAGCTTGCTCTTACTGTCTTCCATGGATTCGAGAATAGCTGACCAGTGAGTCAGTGTTACGAAACCATTATGGCGGGATTTTGAGACAACATTTACCTTCAGCAAAGATCCCGATTCAAACCTGTTTCATATGAGACTCAGGGCACGGGCGACCAAGCTGTCACTGACACCATTCGGCCACGCGATGGGCGACGTCCAGCCACAAGGACCAACCCGCCAGAGCGCACAGGAACAGGCCTGCCAGCCGCGTGCCCCAATCCTGCCGCCAGCCGTTGACCCGCTGCTGCAGCGAGCGCCAGAGCCAGGGCCCAGCCAACAAGGACACACTGCCACCGAGGGCGAACAAGGCCATGACCAGGGCACCCTCTGCGGGCCCACCCGCCAACCCGGCCACCAGCAGGGCCGAATACAGCAAGCCACAAGGCATGAAGGCCCAGGCCACACCTGTTGCAAAAACGCCACTCCCACGCGCCGTCAAGGGTTGTACACGCAGCCAGACAGCGCGAGCCGCCCCCTGCACCCAGGCCGGCTGCTCAGCCCGGATGACGAGCCAAAGCCCCCAGGCAAGCACCGCGACGTGGAACAGGCTCCAGACAGGCCGCAGCACCGCCGTCTTGCCACTCAGCCAGGCCAATGCGCCCACTGCCACGGCCGCCAGGGCACCAGCTCCGGCATAGCCGATCAGTCGCCCGATCTGGAACAAGCCTTCACGCCAGGTAGGCAGACTGCTCGGCCGCAAGCCGGCCAACCCTCCGGCCTGCCCTGCCGGCACCCATTGAATCGGCCGAGCGGCGCCACCCGAGGAGCGCCCCAGGGCCGCGCACGCCGCACCACACATCGCCACGCAATGGGGGCCCCCTGCCAAGCCCATCAGCAAAGCCGTCCAAGCCAGAGAGCTCAACACCATCGGTCTCCTTGCAGACAAGCGTCAGCGCAGCCCTGCCGGACCTGCTGACGTCGAGGCTCAGATGATGCGTGAGAAACGGGCACGGTTGCGATCGGCCTGCAAATAGCGGTCAAAGACCATGGCGATGCCACGGATGAAGAACCAGCCATTCGGCGTGACCTCGATGCCCGAGTCGTCCATGGTGAGCAGGCCTTCCTTGGCCAGATCCTGCAACAGGTTCATTTCCGCCGAGAAATAGCTGCGACTGTCGATCAACCAGGCCAGGTCGATCGATTCGAAGACCAGACGGCCCTGACACATGAGCGCCATGATGACGGCACGTCGCACCAGGTCGTCCCGCGACAAGGCCAGGCCCCGCACCACAGGCAGGCGCCCCTGGTTGAGGTAGTCGTAATAATCTTCCAGGGTCTTGGCATTCTGGCTGTAGGTGGACCCGACACGCCCGATGGCCGAAACCCCCAGGCCGATCAGATCGCAATCAGGCTGAGTGCTGTAGCCCTGGAAGTTGCGATGCAAGCGGCCCTGGCGCTTGGCCACGGCCAGCGCGTCATTGGGCAAGGCGAAATGATCCATGCCGACATAGACATAGCCCGCCTCGATGAAGGCCGACAATGAACGCGACAGCATCGATACCTTGGCCGGGCCACCCGGCAACTCGGCCGGGACGATGCGACGCTGGGGCTTGAATCGCTCCGGCAGATGCGCGTAGGCGTACAAGGCAATGCGATCGGGTCGCAACTCGTTCACCTGGGCCAGAGTCCGGTCAAAGGACTCGGGGGTCTGCCGCGGCAGGCCATAGATCAGGTCGACGTTGATCGACTCAAAGCCGATGCGACGCGCCTCCGCCACCAGCTCGAACACCTGCTCGGCAGGTTGGATGCGGTGCACGGCCTTTTGAACGGCGGGATCAAAGTCCTGCACGCCAAAGCTGAGGCGGTTGAAACCCAGGCGGGCCAAGTGAGACAGACGATCCCGTGTGACCGTGCGTGGATCGACCTCGATGGAATACTCACCCCCAGGCGCCAGCGAAAAATTGCGCCGCAGCATGGCCATGAGCTCGCTCAAGCCGTCGTCGGTCAGAAAGGTCGGACTGCCGCCGCCCAGATGAAGCTGACTGACAGCCTGACCCGTGCCGATCTGCTGCACATGCAGATCCACTTCGCGCCCCAGGTAGCGAAGGTACTCGTCAGCTCGCTCGGGGTGCTTGGTGATGATCTTGTTGCAGGCGCAGTAGTAACAAAGCGACTCGCAAAAAGGAATGTGGATGTACAAAGAAAGGGGTAGGGCCAATGCCGCCGCCCCTCCACCACGGCGCTGATCCAGAGCTTGCCGGTAATCTGCCTCCGTGTAAGCCTCAACAAAGCGGTCGGCCGTAGGATAGGAGGTGTACCTGGGCCCCGGCACATCAAACCGACGCAACAGCTCTGGCGAAACGACATTCATGTGGCATTTTTCCTTCTGGACACCATAATGTGCATCAGCCATGGAAAGAGGACTTGATGTGGATCAAGCGAGCAACGCGCACCCAAAGTCACAATTTGAGGCATATCAGGAGGAGCCATGTTTGACACACCTGTAACTACCGAGCTTGCAAAACCGTTAAGCTCAGGCGCTGACTCTTCAACTAGGCGAATGAACCCACAAACCATCAAAGTTGCCTGCTCCAACTGCAATCTGCGCGAGTTGTGCATGCCCATGGGCTTGAAGCCCGAAGAACTTGAACGCATTGATGAGGTGGTGGCGATCCGGCGCAAAGTGAAGCGCGGCACGACGCTGTTCCGCAATGGCGAGAAATTCACGTCGCTGTATGCGATCCGCACCGGTTTCTTCAAAACCTGTGTGGCCACCGAAGACGGCCGCGATCAAGTCACGGGCTTCCAGATGGCTGGCGAGATCATCGGCCTGGATGGCATTGTTCAAGACCACCATACCTGCGACGCCGTGGCTTTGGAAGACGCCGAAGTGTGCGTGATGCCGTTTGACCGCATCGAAGAGCTGTCGCGTGAAGTGACGGCACTGCAACACCACGTGCACAAGATCATGAGCCGCGAAATCGTGCGCGAGCACGGCGTGATGCTGCTGCTGGGCAGCATGCGTGCCGAAGAACGCCTGGCCGCCTTCCTGCTCAATCTGGTTCAGCGCCTGCACGCACGCGGGTTCTCCCAATCGGAGCTGGTGCTGCGCATGACGCGCGAGGAAATCGGCAGCTACCTGGGTCTGAAGCTTGAAACCGTGAGCCGCACGTTCTCCAAATTTGTGGACGAGAACATCGTCGAGGTCAAGCAGCGCCATGTGCGCATTCTGGATACCGACGCTCTCAAGCGCATCGTGAATTCACAAACCTGCCAATAACCCGCCAATAAGGCGAGGGGGCTTGCCCCCTTGGTTTGTCGAAAAACACCCAGGCCTTGTCGCAGGGCGAAAAAAAACACCCGGTCAGCCGGGTGTTTTCACGTCATGAGGCCGGGCTGGCCTGGCACAAAGCAGGCCTGAATGAGCGCCCGTCATGCAGCCCCGAACCCCACTTCAACCCCACTTCAGCTCAGATGCAGGAAGCCTCTTGCTTGGGGCAGCCATCAGGTCGATCCGAGCCCGGCAGCGGGCAGCGATTGACCTCGAACGGAGACTGCGCCAGCAGGGTGGTCAACCCACTGGAAACGATCGCACACGCCCAGAATGCAAAGAAAGCAAGGGTGTACACCCCTTGGCGAGACAGCTCCACAGGCTGGCCGAACCAAGTCAAGTCGTTGGGATCGACGACGGCAAAAACCAGTATTTCAAGCACCCCGGCCACCAAAAAGGCAGGCCAGGCGATCCACATCAAGCGCTGATTCAGCATGAGGCTCTCCGGTTGTTTGAACCATCGTAGCCCTCAGCAGCGCAATAAGTAAGAGGCTTAACGCTTGGGCTCGGGAATATCCTGAGTCGGGGTGGCAGCATGGTTGCGGCCTTGCAGAGCCGGCATCATGGCTTTGGCGTCCACATCGGGCAAGGTTCGGTTGATTTCGATGCCTCGCTTGTAGTAATCAGACTCGATGACAGGATCCGGCGTGCGGATGGCCAGCCACAAGGTGACAAAACCCGCCACCACCACGATGGCGGGCCCGGAAATGATCATCCAGACATGACCGTGGGTCCACCAGGGGCGCGGTGTCGGCTCAGCAGCTGAAGACTTGGAAGAGACGGAAGAGTTCATAAGACATTGACCTCAGCGAGGCACCAGGAAAACTGACTTTTCAGACACATGGGCACCCCCACCGGCTTCGCCGACGGCGAAGTACACAGTATGGGACCCTGGAGGAACAGCGCCATAAGGAATCTGCAGGCGCACCGGCACCCAGCGCGACTGGGCAGGCTCGATGACCACCTGCTGCTCAGAAGCCACCTCGATGCCCTCCAGGCCCGTGGCCTGGATCACGTAGGTCTGCTCTTTTTCGGTCGCATTCATGATCTGCAGACGGTAGACGTTCTCGAGTTTGCCCCCGGACACGATGCGCGAAAGCGCCGCCCGGTCACGCACGATGTCGACCTTGAGCGGAGTGCGGAGCACCAGACTGACCAGCAGCCCCACCGTGAGCGCCAGCAGCACCACCCCATACAAAATGGTGCGCGGCCGGAACACGCGCTGCATGATCTCGGGCCGACCCCACTTGTTCGAGACCGCATTCTGAGTGGAGTAACGGATGAGCCCACGCGGGTAGTTCATCTTGTCCATCACGGTGTCGCACACATCCACACAGGCACCGCAACCGATGCATTCGTACTGCAGGCCTTCGCGGATGTCGATGCCGGTGGGGCAGACCTGCACGCACAGACTGCAATCCACACACGAGCCCAGACCCAGCGCCGCGGGATCAGCCTTGCGGGAGCGCGATCCACGCGGGTCGCCCCGGGCCTCGTCGTAGGTGACGATCAGGGTGTCCTTGTCGAACATGGCGCTCTGAAAACGCGCATAGGGGCACATGTACTTGCACACCTGCTCGCGCATGAAGCCGGCGTTGCCATAGGTGGCAAAACCATAGAACAGCACCCAGAAGATCTCCCAGCCACCCATCTGGGTGGTCAGGAAGGCCATGCCCAGATCACGGATCGGCGAAAAATACCCCACAAAGGTGTAGCCCGTCCAGACCGACAGGGTCAGCCAGACGATGTGCTTGAAGCTTCGCTTGACGATTTTTTCGAGGCTCATGGGCGACTCGTCCAGGCGAATGCGCGCCTGACGATCACCTTCGATGTGGTGCTCGATCCAGAGAAAGATCTCGGTGTAGACGGTTTGCGGGCAGGCATAGCCGCACCAGAGCCGGCCAGCAACGGCCGTGAACAGGAACAGGGCCAGGGCCGAGATGACCAGCAAGCCCGTCAGATAGATGAAGTCCTGGGGATAGAGCACCAGGCCAAATATGAAGAAACGGCGCGCACCCAAATCAAAGAGCACCGCCTGGCGTTGCCCCCACTCCAGCCAGGGCAGGCCATAGAAAACCAGCTGCGTGAAGATCACCAGTGCCCAGCGCCACTGACTGAAAAAGCCACTGACGGAGCGGGGATGGATCTTTTGCTGGGCCGCATACAAAGACACCAGCTCGGCGCTGTCATCGGAAGCAGCGACGATGGGAATGATTTTGCGACGATCGCCGGAGGTGGGTTCCAAACTGCAGTCCCCGATCAGGCCCCACGGAGGCCTCATCACGATTGAAAAGGAAAACCCGCCCGGACGTCAATCAGCGTCCGGGCGGGCGCAAGGGTCAAGCCTTACTTGGCAGCCTTGGCAGGAGCCAGGTTGGACATGCCCCACACGTAGGAGGCCAGCACGTGGATCTGAGCTGCGGTGAGCTTCTCAGCCTGAGCAGGCATCTGGTTGGTCTTGCCATTGTTGATCATGTTGATGATCGCGGCTTCACCATAACCATGCAGCCAGATGTCGTCGGTCAGGTTGGCCGAGCCCAGGGCCTGGTTGCCCTTGCCGTCGGCGCCGTGGCAGGCAGCGCAAGCACCGAACTTGGCCTTGCCCAGCGATGCACGCAGCGAGTCATGGGGGCTGCCCGACAGGCTCAGAACGTAGTTGGCCACGTTCTTCACGTCGTCGGCCGTGCCCACGGCTGCGGCCATCGGAGGCATGTTGCCGATGCGGCCACCGGTGATGGTCTCGGTGATCTTTTCGGGCGTGCCGCCATGCAGCCAGTCGCCATCGGTCAGGTTCGGGAAGCCCTTGCTGCCGCGGGCGTCAGAGCCGTGGCACTGAGCGCAGTTGTTCATGAACAGACGCTCGCCAATGGCCACAGCCTGCGGGTCCTTGGCTGCATCTTCCACAGACATGCTGGTGAAGCGTGCGTACAAGGGCTCGAGCTCCTTGTTGGCCTTGGCCACTTCCTTGTCGTACTCGTTGGCGGTCGACCAGCCCAGCTTGCCGGCAAAGTCACCCAGGCCAGGGTAGAACGTGAGGTAGCCCAGACCGAAGACCACGGTGATGATGAACAGACCCACCCACCAAAGGGGCAGCGGGTTGTTCATTTCACGCAGGTCCTCATCCCAGATGTGGCCAGTGGTGTTGTCCGCCGTGGCGGCCACTTTCTTGCGGGACGCAATCCACAGCAGCAACAGGCAGGCAAGAATGCCCCCCAGCGTCACAGCTGTCACGTACACCGACCAGAAGTTGCTTGTGAAGTCACTCATGGTGCTCTCTCGTTCTGTGTTCAGTCTTGTTCAAACGGAAGCTGGGCAGCCTCCTGGAAACCTGCGGCATTGCGGCGCGAGAAAGCCCACACCATGATGCCGACAAAGGTCACGAAGCAGGCCAGCGTGGCTGCAATACGAAGTGTGGTGATGTCCATCACAGCTCCTTACTTGAGTGCACGACCCAAGGATTGCAGATAGGCCACGAGCGCGTCCTGTTCGGTCTTGCCCTTGACTTCGTCGCCACCGGCAGCGATCTGCTCGTCGGTGTAAGGCACGCCCACGGTGCGCAAGGCCTTCATGCGGGGAGCCACCACAGCGGGATCGATGGTGGACTTGTCCAGCCAGGAGTAAGCCGGCATGTTGGACTCGGGCACCACGTCACGCGGGTTGTTCAAGTGGATGCGATGCCATTCATCGCTGTACTTGCCACCCACACGCTGCAGGTCGGGACCGGTACGCTTGCTGCCCCATTGGAAGGGGTGGTCGTACACGAACTCGCCAGCCACCGAGTAGTGGCCATAACGCAGGGTTTCAGCGCGGAAGGGGCGGATCATCTGCGAGTGGCAGTTGTAGCAGCCTTCGCGGATGTAGATGTCACGGCCCACCAGTTGGAGGGCGGTGTAAGGCTGCACGCCCTTCACCGGCTCGGTGGTCGACTTCTGGAAGAACAGCGGAACGATTTCCACCAGCCCACCGACCGCCACCACCAACAGGATCAGCACGATCATGAGGAAGTTGCTGGTTTCGATGCGCTCATGCGAGAAGGCGCCGGGAGCCGCTTGATTTGCGTTGTGTTGACTCATGGTTTTTCTCTCCTCAAGCGTGGGCGACCACTGCAGGCACCGGGGTGTCGACCGAGCGACCCGAGATGGCAGTCATCCAGGTGTTCCAGAGCATGACAATCATGCCGCCCAGGTACAGCAGACCACCGGTCACACGGATCACGTAGAACGGGAAGGTGGCCTTGACGCCTTCAACGAAGGTGTAGGTCAGCGTGCCGTCGGCATTGATGGCGCGCCACATCAGGCCCTGCATCACACCGGCAATCCACATGGCAGCGATGTACAGCACGATGCCGATGGTGGCGGTCCAGAAGTGGACTTCAATGGCCTTCACCGAGTACATGGTCTTCTTGCCGAACAGGCGCGGGATCAGGTAGTACAGCGAACCCATGGAGATCAGACCCACCCAACCCAGGGCGCCCGAGTGCACGTGGCCCACGGTCCAGTCGGTGTAGTGGCTCAGGGCGTTGACGGTCTTGATGGACATCATCGGGCCCTCGAAGGTGCTCATGCCGTAGAACGACAGGGACACGATCAGGAAGCGCAGGACGGGGTCGTCACGCAGCTTGTGCCAAGCACCCGACAGGGTCATGATGCCGTTGATCATGCCGCCCCAGCTGGGAGCCAACAGAATCAGGGAGAACACCATGCCGACCGATTGGGTCCAGTCCGGCAGAGCCGTGTAGTGCAGGTGGTGAGGACCCGCCCACATGTAGGTGAAGATCAGCGCCCAGAAGTGGACGATGGACAGGCGATACGAGTAGACCGGACGGCCTGCCTGCTTGGGGATGAAGTAATACATCATGCCCAGGAAGCCTGCGGTCAGGAAGAAGCCCACCGCGTTGTGGCCATACCACCACTGCACCATGGCGTCTTGCACACCGGCATAGGCCGAGTATGACTTCATGAAGCCAGCCGGCACTTCAGCGCTGTTGACCAGGTGAAGGATCGCCACGGCAATGATGAAGGCACCGTAGAACCAGTTCGCCACATAGATGTGACGCACCTTGCGGATGCCGACCGTGCCGAAGAACACGATGGCGTAGGACACCCACACCAGCGTGATCAGGATGTCGATCGGCCATTCGAGTTCAGCGTATTCCTTGCCGGTGGTGTAACCCAGGGGCAGGCTGATGGCCGCCGCCAGAATCACCAATTGCCAGCCCCAGAACGTGAACGCGGCCAAGGGGCCCGCGAACAGACGCACCCGGCAGGTTCGCTGCACCACGTAGTAGCTGGTGGCGAACAGCGCACAACCCCCGAACGCGAAGATCACGGCGTTGGTGTGCAAAGGTCGCAAGCGACCATAACTGAGCCATGGAATGCCTAAGTTGAGTTCGGGCCAGGCGAGCTGGGCGGCGATCACGACGCCCACCAGCATGCCAACCACCCCCCAGACCACCGCCATGATTGAGAACTGCCTGACTACGGTGTCGTTGTACAGGGCAGCTTGTGTATTGGATGAATTCATCGGTTACCTCTAAGTTGCTGATCGAGTGTCAGAGCGAACGTGCACAGGTGCATTGACGTGCGTCAATCGTTCCTGAGAATCCGCTCTCCCTCCTGCTCCACGCCCTCAAATTGCCCATGGTGGATCGCCCACCAGAGCCCTCCCAGAATCAGCAGCACCAAGGCCACCGACAGCGGAATAAGCAGAAAAAGAATGTCCATCATTGGCTCCGCAAAGACAGGCTGGGCAAGGACAGGCGGGCCGCGTTGAGCACCACGATCAGCGAGCTCAAGGCCATGCCCAGGCCAGCCAGCCAGGCAGGCAACCAACCCACCACCGCCAAAGGCACACAGATCGCGTTGTAGCCTGCCGCCCAGATCAGGTTCTGACGCACCACACGCAAGGTGCGACGGGCCAGCGCCACGGTGTAGGGCAGGCGCGACAGCTGCCCCCCCATCACCACAAAATCAGAACGGGAACGCGCCAGCGGCACCGCATTGCCGAAGGCGAAAGACACATGCGCCCCCGCGAGCACCGGGCCATCGTTGAGCCCATCGCCCACCATCGCCACATGGTGGCCCTCGCGCTGTGCTTCGCGCATGATCGTCAGCTTGTCGGCCGGGGCACAGTCACCATGGAAGCGCTCAATGCCGACCTGCCCGGCCACCCGACCGGCCGATGCGGCCCGGTCGCCCGAAAGCAAAGCCACACCCACCCCCTGCGCCTGCAGATGACGCACCGCCTCTGCAGCATCCTCACGCACGTCCTCCTGCAGGTCGAAGGTGGCCAGCCACCCTTGCTCATCGGCCAGATAGACCTGCTGGAGGTCGCCGGCGCGCGCCATCTCTGCGGCGCTCAGGCGACACCAACTGGCCGAGCCCAGGCGATAGCTGACCTCGCCGTGCCCGAACAGATTGACCCGGCCTTCCAGCCCTGAGCCAGAGACCTCGCGCACCTGCTCCAGCACAATGGGCGACAGATCTTCGAGGGACAAGCCCTGCTTGTGCAGGGCCGGGCTCAAACCCGCAGCCGAATGCACCGACCGGGACACCGGATGCAGCGAATGCGCTGCCAGCCCGCGGGCCAGCCGCAGGGCAAGCCCGAGGTCAAAGCCTGGCCGCACGCGCATGGCCTGCACGGTCATGCCGTCGCGGGTCAGGGTTCCGGTCTTGTCGAACACAAATTGATCCACCTCGGCCAACGCCTCGAGCGCCTGCAGATTGCGCACCAGCACGCCTTGGCGGGCCAGGGCCCCGGCCGCAGCCAACATGGCCGCCGGCGTGGCCAGTGACAAAGCGCAAGGGCAGGTGACGATCAGCACGGCCACGGCCACCATCAAGGCCCGCCCCGGGTCCACCGACCACCACCAGGCGGCCGAGAGGGCCGCCGCCGCCAGAACAGCCAGCAGGAAAGGCCGGGCCAGCCGATCGGCCAGCAGGGCCAGGCGTGGCTTGTCCATGGAGGCGTGCTCCATCATCGTGACGATCTCTGCAAAGCGGGTATCGGCCCCCAGGCGCGCCACGCGCACCAGCACGGGCGCCGACAGGTTGTGACTGCCCGCCGTCACCTGCGAGCCCATGGCGTGATGCACCGGGCGCGATTCGCCGGTGAGCAAGGCCTCATCGACCAGGGTTTCGCCCTCCAGCACCTCGCCATCGGCCGGAAAACCTTCACCCGGCAGCACGCGAACCACATCCCCCACCACCAGGCGGCGCACCGCCACGCGCTCGAATTGGCCATCGGCACTGCGGCGCTCCACACTGTCGGGCAGGCGGTTCATCAAGGCTTCCAGGGCGCCAGCCGTGCGATCTCTCAGGCGCAGCTCCATCCAGCGACCTGTGAGCAGAAAGAACACAAACATGGTCAGCGAGTCGTAGTAGACCTCGTGACCCAGGGGCCCATTGGCATCGAAGGTGGCCGCCGAACTGACCACAAAGGTGACCGCCATGCCCAGGGCCACCGGAAAGTCCATGCTGATGCGGCGCTGGCGCACATCGCGCCACGCATTGCGAAAGAAGGGGCTGCATGAAAACAGCATCACCGGCAAGGTGAGCACCCACGAGGCCCAGCGCAGCAGTTGCGCCATGTCGTCGGTCATGTCGCCCGGGCTGGCCACGTAGGCCGGCCATGCGTACATCATGACCTGCATCATGCAAAAGCCTGCCACCCCCAGACGCCACAGCGCGCGGCGCTGCTCCTGCTGGCGCAACTCCACGGTGAAGGCATCGCGCGCCGGCAAGGCACGGTAACCCGCCGCCCCCACCGCCGACATCCAGCGAGATGGGGCCACCTGCGCCGGCTGCCACACCACGCGCGCACGGTGCGTGGCGGCGTTGACCTGAGCCTCCATGACACCCGGAACCGCCAGCAAGGCCTGCTCGATGGTCAGGGCGCAGGCCGCACAGTGCATTCCCTCCAGCACCACCTGGGACTCCCAGGGGCCCGATGCAGCAGCCTCGGAGGGCACCTCGGAGGGCCCCGTGTCATCACATCGCCGACCGAACACCGGCCACTCCTGAGGATCGTCCAGCAGGCCCAGCCGCTCGGATTCGCGGGCCGCAGCACCGCCTGCCGGCTGGGCTTCCGTCGGAGACGCCAGCAGGTCAAGCGAAGAAAGGGGCGCGGTGCTTGCTGAATTCATGGGCTGGAGCCTAACCGCGATTCTGTGTCACCCTCTTGATTCAGATCAAGCCCAAAAACACGCTCGATCGCTAATCTGGCCTCACTGAAGCCCAAGGAGATCCTCTCATGTACAAGCGAATTCTTGTTGCAACCGATGGTTCCAAACTGTCCCAGAAGGCAGTCAAGACCGGCATCGACCTGGCCACGCTGGCAGGTGCCGAGTTGGTCGCCGTCAAGGTGGTTCCGCGTTACCCGCAAAGCTACTTCGAGGGCTCGGTGCCTTTGAGCGTGGACGAAGTGGGCCGCATCGAAAGAGAATGGACCGACCATGGCCAGGCCGTGGTCGATGCCGTCAAGAAGGCGGCCACCGAGAACGGCCTCAAGGCCAAGTCGGTGGTGGTCAAGTCCGACCTGATTGCCGAGGCCCTGCTGGCCGCCGCCAAGAAGCACAAGTGCGACCTGATCGTGATGGCCTCGCACGGTCGCAAGGGCATCAAGCGCCTGCTGCTGGGCAGCGAAACCCAGCAAGTGCTGACCCACTCGACCATCCCGGTGCTGGTGCTGCGCTGATCTGAACCCGCCTGCGCCGCGCTGGCATGCCCGCTGGCGGGCGCTGCTGAAGGCTCAGGGGTAGGCGCCCTGGCAACTGCCAGGCAGGTACTTGGCATCGATGGTGGTGCCGCCTTTGACCGGCGTGCTGCCCTCCCGTGCGCCACAGGCCCAGCCATGCAGTTGCGCAGTACCGGCGGTGGTGCCATCCAGAGCCTCAAACCCGCCCTCAGATTTGCGGACCACCGGCGTGAGGGTCAAGACATTGCTGCCCGCTACCAGTTTGGTCAGCGTCGCACTTTTCCCGGTGACTGCGATCTGACCATTCTTGTCAGTCGTCACAGACTCCACGTACTTGGTGGCTTGCGGCGGGCATCCTTCGGTAAAACGCTTGCTCAAATCCACCTCTGGCGCGGTCTGCACCAACTCGCTGACCACTAAACGGCACGGCGCGGCCGCCAAAATCAACTCCGTCACCTTGGTGCGGGTGGTGTAGTCCTGGTAGGCCGGCAAGGCCACCGCCGCCATGATGCCGACGATGGCCACCACAATCATCAGCTCGATCAGCGTGAAGCCGCGTTGCGCAAGATGTCTTCTCATAGGTTCTCCTTGAAGTTGGAACACCCCCAGAAGGCGAGCAAGCCCCTGGTGTTCCAGTCGCAAGGTTGTCAAAGAGAACAGGCTACGAGGCTCCAGGCTGTAACGGACGGCCTGAGCTTTCCAGCTGCGCCATTCACCACGGATGGCATGCAGGGTGAGATGGAATGCTGCAAGCGGCGCACCCACGCCCACCCATCAACCGCTCACCACCATGCGCCTGGCCAATGAGGCCCAGGCCATGCGTTACGCCCGCAGATGGCACTTACACGGGCGTGCAATGGCGTGGGGGCAACGGGGACAGCGCCCAAAAAAAAATCCCCGCACCAGGCGGGGATCAGGCAGCTCAGCTCAAAACCAGATCAATAGGTCTCGTCGAGTTGGGTCAGGATGGCCGGGTTCTCCAGCGTGCTGGTGTCCTGGGTGATGGACTCGCCCTTGGCCAGGCTGCGCAGCAGACGGCGCATGATCTTGCCCGAGCGGGTCTTGGGCAGGTTCTCGCCAAAACGGATGTCCTTGGGCTTGGCAATCGGGCCGATCTCCTTGGCCACATGATCGCGCAATTGCTTGGCAATGGCCTTGGCCTCGTCACCCGTGGGGCGTGGGCGCTTCAACACCACGAAGGCGCAGATGGCCTCGCCGGTGGTGTCATCAGGGCGGCCCACCACGGCGGCCTCGGCCACCAGCTCGGTGCAGCTGACCAGGGCCGACTCGATCTCCATGGTGCCCATGCGGTGGCCCGACACGTTCAGCACGTCGTCGATGCGACCGGTGATGGTGAAATAGCCGGTCTTCTCGTCACGGATGGCACCGTCACCCGCCAGATAGTACTTGCCCTGGAAGTCGGCCGGGTAGTAGCTCTTCACGAAGCGGTCCGGGTCGCCCCAGATAGTGCGGATCATCGACGGCCAAGGCTTCTTGACCACCAGGATGCCGCCCTGCCCGTTGGGCACGTCCTTGCCGGTTTCGTCCACGATCGCGGCCTGGATGCCCGGGAACGGCAGGGTGCACGAGCCGGGCACCATGGGCGTCACGCCGGGCAGCGGGGTGATCATGTGGCCGCCAGTCTCGGTCTGCCAGAAGGTGTCGACGATGGGGCAGCGGTTGCCGCCCACTTCGCGGTAGTACCACTCCCAGGCTGCCGGGTTGATCGGCTCGCCCACCGAGCCCAGCAGGCGCAGGCTGCTGAGGTCATAGCTCTTGGGGTGCACGGCTGCATTGGCCTCGGCCGCCTTGATCAGCGAACGGATGGCGGTCGGCGCGGTGTAGAAGATGCTGACCTTGTGGTCCTGGATCATCTTCCAGAAACGGCCGGCGTCCGGGTAGGTGGGCACGCCCTCGAAGACGATCTCGGTGCCGCCCAGCGCCAGGGGGCCGTAGGTGATGTAGCTGTGGCCCGTCACCCAACCGATGTCGGCGGTGCACCAGAACACATCGTCGGCCTTCAGGTCGAAGGTCCATTGGGTGGTCAGCGCTGCATGCAGCAGGTAGCCGCCGGTGGAGTGCTGCACGCCCTTGGGCTTGCCGGTGGAGCCCGAGGTGTAGAGCAGGAACAAGGGGTGCTCGGCCTCGACCCATTCTGGTTCGCAGGTGGTGGACTGCTTGTCTGCCACATCCGACATCCACAGGTCGCGGCCTGCCGTCATGGCGATGTCGGCGCCCGTGCGCTTCACCACCAAGACGTGTTGAACCGATTCGCAGCCACCCAATGCCAGGGCCTCGTCGACGATGGCCTTCAGGGGCAGGTGCTTGCCACCGCGAACCTGCTGGTCGGCGGTGATGATGGCCTTGGCGCCCGTGTCCTGCACCCGGTCACGCACCGACTGGGCCGAGAAGCCGCCGAACACCACCGAGTGGATGGCGCCGATGCGGGCGCAGGCCTGCATGGCAGCCACGCCGTCGATCGACATGGAGATGTAGATGATGACGCGGTCACCCTTGCCGATGCCGATGGACTTCAGGCCGTTGGCGATCTGGCTGGTCTTGGCCAGCAGATCCTTGTACGAGATCTTGGTGACTTCGCCGCCGTCGGCTTCGAAGATCAGCGCTGTCTTGTCGCCCAGGCCACGCTCGATGTTGCGGTCCAGGCAGTTGTAGGAGGCGTTCAGCGTGCCGTCGGCAAACCACTTGAAGAAAGGCGCCTTGCTTTCGTCCAGCACCTGGGTGAAGGGGGTCTTCCAGGTGATCAGCTCCTTGGCGAGCCGACCCCAGTAGCCCTGGTAGTCGGTTTCAGCTTCTTTGCACAGCGCCTCGTAGGCGGCCATGCCTGACACGTGGGCGTTCTTGACGAATGCCTCGCTGGGCAGATACACGGCGGCGTTGTCGCCTGCTTGGGGGTTGGCACTCATGCTTGTCTCCTTCAGTTCGATAGGGCTATTTGCGCGTAAATGTGGCCCTTGGCCCTTACAGCGCTCTGACTGGCGTCAAGCTTACAGCCGCTCAACAGCAGGCTTGCTGACATGACCGGTATTCAGCATGGGCATTGCGTTTGTTTTTGGTGTCGTTTGTTACAACATAGCCTTGGCCACAATCGTTCAAAAAATTCAATCATGAGTTCACCCACTCCACCCAAAGTCTCGCCCCTGCGCCCGCTGCCCGCCCTGATCTTTGCCAGCCGCTGGCTTCAACTGCCGCTGTACCTGGGCTTGATCGCCGCCCAGGGTATCTATGTGTTCCACTTCTGGGTAGAACTGATTCATCTGATCGAAGCGGCCTTTGGCAGCCAGACGGCGCTGCAGGCCCTGGTGAACAGCATTGGCTACAAGACGAGCGCCGACGTCCACGCCTTGAATGAGACCATCATCATGCTGGTCGTGCTGGCCTTGATCGACGTGGTGATGATTTCCAACCTGCTGATCATGGTGATCGTGGGCGGCTACGAGACCTTTGTGAGCCGCATGAACCTGGAAGGCCATCCGGATCAGCCGGAATGGCTGAGCCACGTGAACGCGTCGGTGCTGAAGGTCAAACTGGCCACGGCCATCATCGGCATCAGCTCGATCCACCTGCTCAAGACCTTCATCAACGCCGACAACTACTCGGACCGCGTGCTGATCGCCCAGACCGCGATCCACATCACCTTCTTGCTGTCGGCACTGGCCATCGCACTGACCGATCGGCTGATGGGCGGGCAACACGCCGACCCGCACTGAAGCCAGGCCGGGCCCACCGCCCTGCCCCGCTCAACCCGGCCGGGTCATGGCAGCCGGCACCACCCAGGCATCGAACTGTTCGGCGGTGACAAAGCCCAAGGCCAAGGCCGCCTCGCGCAGGCTCACCCCATCGTGGTGGGCCGACTTGGCCACCTGGGCCGCGCGGTCGTAGCCGATGTGCGGGCTCAGCGCCGTGACCAGCATGAGCGAGCGCTCCAGCAACTCGGCAATGCGCCCACGCTGGGGCTCGATGCCCACCACGCAATGCACCCTGAAGCTGTTCATGCCATCCGCCAAAAGACGCACACTTTGCAAAAAGTTGTGGGCAGCCATGGGCCGGAAGACATTGAGCTCGAAATTACCGCTGGCGCCCCCCAGGTTGATCGCCACATCGTTGCCCATGACCTGGGCCGCCAGCATGGTGAGGGCTTCGCACTGGGTGGGGTTGACCTTGCCCGGCATGATGGATGAGCCCGGCTCGTTCTCGGGCAGGGCGATCTCGCCAATGCCACAGCGCGGCCCGCTGGCCAGCCAGCGCAGGTCGTTGGCAATCTTCATCAGGCTGGCGGCCAGCGTCTTGAGCGCGCCATGGGCGTGCACGATGCCGTCCATCGAGGCCAGGGCTTCAAACTTGTTCGGCGCCGTCACAAAGGGCAGCCCCGTCAAGCCAGCCAACTCTTCCGCCACGGCCTGCGCGTAGCCTGGCGGCGCATTCAGCCCGGTGCCCACCGCCGTGCCACCCAGCGCCAACTCGTACAAATGCGGCAGCGCATCACGCAGGTGGCGCTCGGCGTGCTGCAGTTGGGCCGCGTAGCCCGAAAACTCTTGCCCCAGGGTGAGCGGGGTGGCGTCCTGCAGGTGGGTGCGCCCGATCTTCACGATGTCGGCAAACGCCAGCGCCTGCTCGCTGAACACGGTCTGCAATTGCAGCAGCGCCGGCAGCAGGCGATGGGTCAGCCCGTCCACCGCGGCCACGTGCATGGCGGTGGGAAACACATCGTTGGAAGACTGACTGCAGTTCACCTCATCATTCGGGTGCACCAGCCGCCCCTGCCCGCGCGGCCCCCCCAGCAACTCGCTGGCCCGGTTGGCCAACACCTCGTTGAGGTTCATATTGGTCTGCGTGCCCGAGCCGGTCTGCCAGACCACCAACGGAAACTGATCGTCGTGCCGCCCTTCCAGCACCTCTTCGGCCGCCGCAATGATGGCCATGGCCTTGGGGGAAGGCAGCAGCCCCAGGCGCTGGTTGACATAGGCACAGGCCCGCTTGACCTGGGCCAGCGCCATGATCAGTTCGCGCGGCTGGCGCTCCCCAGAAATGGCAAAGTTCTGCAGGGATCGCTGGGTCTGCGCGCCCCACAGGCGATCGGCCGGAACGTCAATAGGGCCAAAGGAGTCGACTTCGCTGCGAGTTGACATGACGCGACCTCGGGTTGTTTCAACCTGTCAAAATACCGCCTGCCCGTGATTCGGGCAAGCTGCTGGCGACCCCGGTATGCGCGCTCACCCCTGGGATAATCGCGCGGGACCGCCAGACGGCCAGCCCTCACCGGATCCCGCATTGTCCCTTCCAGCCCACGAAGAACCATGACCACCATCAAGCAAAGCGACCTCATCGACTCCATCGCCGGGGCCCTGCAGTACATCAGCTACTACCACCCCACCGACTACATCGCCCACCTGGCCCGCGCCTATGAGCGCGAGCAAAGCCCGGCGGCCAAGGATGCGATCGCTCAGATCCTGACCAACAGCAAGCTCAGCGCCACGGGTCAACGACCGATCTGCCAGGACACCGGCATCGTGAACGTGTTCCTGAAAGTGGGCATGGACGTGCGCTGGGAAGGTTTCACCGGCAGCCTGGACGACGCCATCAACGAAGGCGTGCGCCGCGGCTACAACCACCCCGACAACACGCTGCGCGCCTCGGTGGTGGCCGACCCCCAATTCGCTCGCAAGAACACCAAGGACAACACCCCGGCCGTGATCTTTGCCGAGATCGTGCCCGGCAACACCGTTGAAGTGACCGTGGCCGCCAAGGGCGGCGGCAGCGAGAACAAGAGCAAGATGGTCATGCTCAACCCTGGCGACAGCGTGGTCGACTGGGTGCTCAAGACCGTGCCCACCATGGGTGCCGGCTGGTGCCCGCCGGGCATGCTGGGCATCGGCATCGGCGGCACCGCTGAAAAGGCCGTGCTGATGGCCAAGGAAAGCCTGATGGACGACCTGGACATGTACGAGCTGCAAGCCAAGGCCGCCAAGGGCGAGAAGCTGACCCAGGTCGAAGAACTGCGCCTGGAACTGCTCGACAAGGTCAATGCCTTGGGCATCGGCGCCCAGGGCCTGGGTGGCCTGACCACCGTGCTGGACATCAAGATCAAGATGTACCCCACCCACGCCGCCAGCAAGCCCGTGGCCATGATCCCCAACTGCGCCGCCACCCGCCATGCCCACTTCGTGATGGACGGCTCGGGCCCGGTCTTCCTCGACCCGCCGAGCCTGGACCTGTGGCCCAACGTGGACTGGACCCCCGACTACAACAAGAGCCGCAAGGTCGACCTGAACACCCTGACCCCGGCCGAAGTCGCCAGCTGGAAGCCCGGCGACACCCTGCTGCTCAACGGCAAGATGCTGACCGGCCGCGATGCGGCCCACAAGCGCATCCAGGACATGCTGGCCAAGGGCGAGAAGCTGCCGGTCGACTTCACCAACCGCGTGATCTACTACGTGGGCCCGGTGGACCCGGTGAAGGACGAGGCCGTCGGCCCGGCCGGCCCCACCACCGCCACCCGCATGGACGGCTTCACTGAAATGATGCTGGCCCAGACCGGCCTGATCGCCATGGTGGGCAAGGCCGAGCGTGGCCCGGTCGCCATCGAGGCCATCAAGAAGCACAAGTCGGCCTACCTGATGGCCGTCGGCGGCGCCGCCTACCTGGTGTCCAAGGCCATCAAGGCCGCCAAGGTGGTCGGCTTTGCCGATCTGGGCATGGAAGCCATCTACGAATTCGACGTGGTGGACATGCCCGTGACCGTGGCGGTGGATGCCGGTGGCACCAGCGCCCACATCACCGGCCCGGCCGAGTGGCAAAAGCGCATCGCCACGGGCGAGTTCAAGGGCATCTCGGTTGCGGGTGCCTGATCGCCGCAAGTGAGTGCCGGGCCGCATGGGCTGGCACTCACCTGGAGTCAGCCCCTCCTCGCGAGGGCCTGACCAGCGCCCTGGGTTCATCCATGTCGAGCACACCTCTTCAGGCGCCTCACCAGGGCGTCACCGCCCCCATCGGGGTTTTTGACAGTGGCATTGGCGGTCTGAGCATCCTCAAGGCCTTGCGCCAGCGCATGCCACAGGAAGACTTCGTCTACATCTCGGACCGCGGCCATGCCCCCTATGGCGAGCGCAGTGATGATTTTGTGCGTGAGCGCTCCCGGGTGCTGACCGAAGCGCTGGTGGCGCAGGGAGCCAAGGCCGTCGTCGTGGCCTGCAACACCGCCACCGCCGCCGCCATCCACGAGTTGCGACAGCACTGGCCCCAACTGCCCCTGATCGGGGTGGAGCCGGCCCTCAAACCGGCAGCCCTGCAAACGCGCACAGGCCATGTTGCGGTTGTGGCCACACGGGGCACCCTCAACAGCCCCAAGTTCCAACACCTGCTGGGTCAGCAAGACCCGGCTCTGGACATCCGCTGCCAGCCTTGCGATGGCCTGGCCGATGCCATCGAGCATCGAGACGACAGCCGCATTGCCCACTATTGCCGGCAATACCTGGCCCAGACCGGGCCCTGGGCGGAGGGCCCCAGCGCACCCGACACCCTGGTGCTGGGGTGCACCCACTACCCGCTGGTCCTGCAACATTGGCTGTCTGAACTGCCGCCCCATGTGACGGTGCTGGACACCGGGGCGCCGGTCGCTGAGCAGACCTACCGGCGGCTGCTGCAAAGCGGGCAGCTGCGCCAGCCAAGCCGCTTCGAGACACCGGCGCCCTCAGGCCGGGTGAGTTGGTTCACCACCAGTGAGGTCGAGCACCTGGAGCGCGCCGTTCACCATTGGCTGCCGGAGGCCTCCGGGCCCTGCCAGCCCCTCCCCAAACGATGAAAGCCGGCACAAGGCCGGCTTTCATCTGATTCAGACCGCGAAAAGGCGATCAGGCCTTCTTGGCGTAGGCGCTGCACCAGCCCTTGGTGGCCACTTGCTTGCCGGCAAACAGGGGGCAGCCACCGGCCGCGTCAGAGGCCTTGCCCTGGAACAGCGCGCAGCTGCCGCAATGGTCGCCAGCGGCGTACTTGGGGAACTTGGACTTGTCGACCTTGGTGGCGTCAGCCTTGTAGCCCAGGGCAGCAGCTTGCGGGTCGTTCTCAGCCACCAGCGGAGCGGCAGCGCGAACAGAGGAAGCGGCCAGCACAAAGCCGGTACCAGCACTCAGTTGGAAGAAGAATTGACGACGATTGGACATGGCAAACCTCAGGTGGGGAGAGTCTTGATTTGTGAAACGCCAGCGCCTTGCGAAGCTGGCAAGGCATTGTGAACCCACCCCGACCAGCCCACCTTGAGCCAAAGCAAGACCAAGCACCAACCCTGGACAATTTCTGGATCGCCTGTATCGCAAGCCTACCCAGCGGTTAGCTCATCAAGCCGACGCCGGGTCCGGCAGCCCCCACAGCCGCGCACCGCCAGACTCCAGATGGGTCAGGTAAAGACGCACATCCAATTCAAGCTGGTGGTAGGCCGGCTCCAGGTGCTCACAAAGCCGGTAGAACGCCTTGTTGTGCTCGCGCTCGCGCAGGTGCGCCAACTCATGAACCACGATCATGCTGAGGAAGGGCGGCGGAGCGTCCTTGAACAAGGCGCCAATGCGGATCTCATGCTGCGCCTTGAGGCGCCCGCCCTGCACGCGAGCGCTGATGGTGTGCAAGCCCAGCGCGTTGCGCACCACATGGATCTTGCTGTCATACACCACCCGGTCCAACCGGGGCGTCTGCCGCAGATGCTCCTGGCGCAGCGCCTCGACATGGCGGTACAAGGCGCCATCGGTGCGCAGGCCGTGCGGTGTGGGATAGCGCTCCATCAACCATTCGGGCAAGCGCCCTGAGGCCAGCAAGCGTCCAGCCTGCTGCTGCAATGATTCAGGGTAAGCCGCCAGGTACTTGGAGACCGCCACAGTCTCCGTCACAGCGACCGCACCCCCATCGACACCACCTGAGCCATCGACTCAGTGCAAATGCCGGGGCCGGCGGCCACCGCCATGCCCGGAGCCCCCCGAACCTCTCGGCGGGCGGCCGATCTCGAGCGAGTTGACCAGGTCATCAAAGCGCTGCGAGAACAGCTTGTCGATCTCGGCCACCACCCCGCCCAGCTCGGAGCCGTCGAAGTGTCGCTCCATCATGTTCACGACATCCTGCACCAGCAGATCACGCTGCACCTGCATGATGGCGGCCGGGTTGGGGCCCACGAACAGCATCAGAAAATCATCGCGCGACTCGGCGCCACGGTCTTCTTCCTCTTCGTCAAACTCGGCGTCGTAGAAAGTGACTTCGATCGCGGCACCCAGCTCGGAAATCTCGTTGAGATTCATGCACATCTCGTCCAGCGACTGGCGGAAATCCTCGTCGCCGCGCACCGTCCAGCACATCTGCAGCAGATGCTCCTTGGGGTCGAACTTGATCCCGGGCTCCTCGTCGTAGGCGCTGGTCGCCCCATCGGCCAAGGAACGCGCGCCGGCGTAGTGCCACAGGGGCTTCAGGGCCTCTTGCAACTGGTCAAACTGGACATCACCACGCAACTGCACCTGACCGTGCACGTGGATTTCAAAGGGGGCGTTGTAACTTGACATGATTCAATGGTAATAGTGCCCCGAAACAGACCCATCGGGTCCGAACCTGATTGGCGAATGGTCCTGGCTAGGGGGGGAACCACTGGCTGAGCGCCAAGCAGACCTGCACCCATTTTGGCACGGCGTCAGACCGACGAAAGGCATTTGAGAGACCGAAGCAGGCCCCAATCGCGCACTTTGCGTGCTGCAAACAAGGCCCGACGAGCCAGCAACAGCCCGCGTACGACCTGGGTTCGAACCCAAAAAAACCCGCTACGCCTTGCAGCGCGCGGGTTTTGAGGTGGTGTGAGATGGCTTGAAAGCCAACTTTGGTGCCCCGAGCCGGGGTCGAACCGGCACGCCCCTTTTACGGAAAGCGGCGGATTTTAAGTCCGCAGTGTCTACCAATTTCACCATCGGGGCACACCGATCAGGCCAAGGGCCACAGGTGAGCAGCATGTTGCCTGATCGGGTCAGGCGCGCATCATAACGCGACACGGCACGGTCAGTGGCTGCCACACAGGCAACAAAAAAGGGAAGCCTGGGCTTCCCTTTTTGAAATCTGGAGCGGGAAAAGAGTCTCGAACTCTCGACCTCAACCTTGGCAAGGTTGCGCTCTACCAACTGAGCTATTCCCGCAAATTTCGACCGGATGTCTGATGACCTCCTGATCGTGGCGATCCGAAGATCCCCAAGAACTGGAGCGGGAAAAGAGTCTCGAACTCTCGACCTCAACCTTGGCAAGGTTGCGCTCTACCAACTGAGCTATTCCCGCGTGTTCTGCACGCTCTCTGTGATGGCTGCACGGCAGGTTTGGTGCCTGCCAGCTTGTCAATCACAAAGACTGAAACCTGGAGCGGGAAAAGAGTCTCGAACTCTCGACCTCAACCTTGGCAAGGTTGCGCTCTACCAACTGAGCTATTCCCGCGTTTTTCACAGTGTATGCAGTTTAACTTGCGTTGCCCTGCGTATCCAGCGAAGCCTCGAATTATACATATTTTTTGCCCGACTCAAGACAGTCCCAAAAAGTTTTCGTTGCCCCGTGATCAGCACGGCTGGCGACAAGCCTGCGCGAATTCCACGATACTCATCGCCCAAGCAGACCCTCGAAGCCATCATGAAAATCGCCACCTGGAACGTCAACTCCCTCTCGGTCCGACTGCCGCAAGTGCTGGACTGGCTCAGCGCCCATCCGGTGGACGCGCTGTGCCTGCAGGAACTCAAGCTGAGCGATGACAAGTTCCCGGCCGCTGCGCTGCAGGAGGCAGGCTACCACAGTGCCTTCATGGGCCAGAAGACCTACAACGGCGTGGCCATCCTGAGCCGCACGCCAGTCACCGAGGTGGTGAAGAACATCCCGGGCTTTGCCGACGAGCAGTCGCGTGTGATCGCGGGCACGCTGCACACCGACACGGGTCCCGTGCGCCTGGTCAATGGCTACTTCGTGAATGGGCAAGAGCCTGGCTCGGACAAGTTCGACTACAAGATGCGCTGGCTGCGGGCCCTGCAGGACTGGCTCAAGGAGCAGCTGCAAAGCCACCCGCGCCTGGTGCTGGTGGGCGACTTCAACATCACCGCCGATGACCGCGACACCTGGGACCCGGAAGGCCTGCGCGAGACCATCCACCACACCACGGCCGAGCGCGATCATTTCAAGGCCTTGCTGGGCCTGGGCCTGCACGATGCCTTCCGCCTGTTTGATCAGGCTGAGAAAAGCTACTCGTGGTGGGATTACCGCGACTTTGCCTTCCGGCGCAACCGCGGCCTGCGCATCGACTACACCCTGGTCAGCGAGGCGCTCAAACCCCTGGTCAGCGCCTGCGAGATTGATCGGGCCACGCGCAAGAACGAACGCCCCAGCGACCACGCACCGGTGATCGTGACCCTCTGATCACCCGCAGGGCGGCAGGCCATTGGCCCGCCACCCCGCAGAGCGGAATTCACTCCAGGCCCAGTTCCTGGATCTTGCGGGTGATCGTGTTGCGACCGATGCCCAGCTTCTGAGCCGCCTCGATGCGACGGCCCCGCGTGTTGGCCAATGCCGTGAGGATCAGTTTGGACTCGAAGCGTCGGGTCAGCTCGTCCCACACATCGTGGCGGCCGCTGGCCAGCAGCTCCAGAGCCTCCAGCTCCAGGCCCTGCTCCCAGGCTGCCGAGCGCCCCAGGCCCGCGACCGGCAAAGAAACCGACTCGCCACGCCCGGCATCCGACAGCGCCATGTCCGAGGCCGGGATGGCGATCGGCTGAGCCAGCACCGAGGCCGGCAAGACGGTCGCGGCAGGCGAGGCAAATGCCGTGGCCGGCTCAGCCACCGGCTCTGGCTCCAGCACCGGCGCCGCGGGGTGGAAACTGGTGCTGTTGATGGCACCGGATGCGCCTTGCATGCCCAGCACTTCAGGCGGCAAGTCCTTGGCCTCGATCACCTGGGCCGGCGCCATCACCGTGAGCCAGTGGCAGATGTTCTCCAACTGCCGCACGTTGCCCGGAAAGTTGAAGGTCCCCAACTGGGCCAGAGCGTTGTCGGCAATGCGCTTGGGCTCCACGCCGAGTTGTTTGGCGCTTTGCTGCAAGAAGTGCCGGGTCAGCATCGGAACGTCTTCCTTGCGCTCGCGCAGCGCCGGCAGACGCAGCCGGATCACGTTGAGGCGGTGAAACAAATCCTCGCGGAACACGCCGTCTTTGACGCGCTGCTCCAGGTCCTGGTGGGTGGCCGCAATCACGCGCACATTGGCCTTGACGGCGTTGTGCCCGCCCACGCGGTAGAAATGCCCATCCGACAGCACACGCAGCAAACGCGTCTGCAGGTCAAACGGCATGTCGCCGATTTCATCGAGGAACAGCGTACCCCCCTCGGCCTGCTCGAAGCGACCGCGGCGCATGGTCTGCGCGCCCGTGAAAGCGCCGCGTTCGTGACCGAACAGCTCCGACTCCAGCAGATCCTTGGGAATGGCTGCGGTGTTGATGGCCACAAACGGGCCATTGGCGCGCGGCGAATGCTTGTGCAGCGCGCGGGCCACCAGCTCTTTGCCTGAACCCGACTCGCCGGTGATCATCACCGTCACATTGCTCTGGCTGAGCCGGCCGATGGCACGGAACACGTCCTGCATGGCGGGCGCCTGGCCCAGCATCTCGGGCGTGGCGGCCATGCGCTCTTCGGCGACCTCTTCGCGCTGGCTTTCTTCCACCGCGCGGCGGATCAGCTCCACCGCCTTGGGCAGGTCAAAAGGCTTGGGCAGGTACTCAAACGCGCCGCCCTGGAAGGCCGACACGGCGCTGTCCAGGTCCGAGAAGGCGGTCATGATGATGACCGGCAAGCCCGGATGGCGTTCCTTCACCTTGGCCAGCAGATCCAGGCCCGAGCCGCCGGGCATGCGGATGTCACTCACCAGAACCTGAGGCCCCTGGTTGTCGACGTCTTCGTCACCGATCTCATCCAGCGCCGCCAGCACCTCACGGGGGTTGGTGAAGCTGCGGGTGGGCAGCTCTTCCCGCAACAGCGCTTTTTCGAGCACAAAGCGGATCGATTGATCGTCATCTACTATCCAGATCGGCTTCATGTGCAAATACCACCTCAGGTCAAATTGTTGTCAATCACACTCAGGGCAACGGAATCAACATCTTGAAATCCGTTCTCCCTGGCACGCTATCGCACTCGATCAAACCGTGGTGTTGCTGAACAAAGGTTTGCGCCAAAGTCAGCCCCAGCCCTGATCCGCCATCCCTGCCCGACACCAGCGGGTAAAAGATGCGGTCTTTGATCGAGTCCGGCACGCCGGGCCCGTTGTCGATGACATGCAATTCCAATGCCAATCGGTAGCGTTGCTTGCCAAAAGTAACCTGTCGCGCAATCCGCGAGCGGAAAGTGATTTGCGCATCGCCCGCAGCCACCCGGTCCGCCAGGGCCTGGGCCGCGTTGTGGGCGATGTTGAGCACCGCCTGGATGAGCTGCTCGCGGTCGCCGCGGAACTCGGGGATCGAGGTGTCGTAGTCGCGGATCACCCGCAGGCCGCGCGGAAACTCCGCCAGGATCAGCGAGCGCACGCGTTCGCACACCTCGTGGATGTTCACATCGCCCACCACATGCGGGCGCCGGTGCGGCGCCAGCAGGCGGTCCACCAGGGTCTGCAGTCGATCGGCCTCGTGGATGATGACCTGGGTGTATTCGATCAGGTCACGCGACTCGATCTCCATCTGCAGCAATTGCGCCGCCCCGCGGATGCCGCCCAGCGGGTTCTTGATTTCGTGGGCCAGGTTGCGGATCAGCTCCTTGTTGGCCTGGGCCTGGTCGATCAGACGCTCTTCACGGTCTTGGCGGGCTTGCTGCTCCAGCGGCAGCAATTCGATGATCACCTCGCCGGGCTGATCGGTCTGCGCCACGATCACATGCACCAGCACCGGGTCGTGGGTGAAGCGCTTCAGCCAGGCGTCATAGCGCAGGGCTGCAAACTCGTTGCTGCCCGCGCCCTCCAGGGCGTTGCGCAGGATCTGGGGTTCGGAAAAGAAATCGGCAAACTGCGAGCCTTCGATGGTGCGGCGCGAGGTGCCGATGGCGTCCTCCAGGGCCGCATTGGCAAAGATCACCGTTCCATCGATGCGGACCACCGCCACCAGCGTCGCCAGCAGGTCATAGGCATGGAAGGCATCGGCCACCGGGTCTGTGAGGGTGAGCCGGTTCATTTGAGACGCGCGATTTCACGCTTGATACCGGCCACATCGGCCTCGGCACGCGTCACGGCCTCTTTGAGCGCCGCCACCCGATCAAGGTACTTCTGGTAATTCTTGGCCTCGCCGCCCTGCTTCTCGGGCTCGCCATTGTTGTATTCCTTTTGCAGCTCGGCCAGCCGTGCCTCGGCCTTGCGCAGCTCAGACTCCAGAATGGCGCGCGCATCGGCGTCGCGCGCCTTCTGCTCACTGTTGTCCACCTTGGGCGAGCCTGCGGGCGCCGTGACCACCTTGGCGGCATCGCCGCCGGCGGGGGCCTGGGCGGCCGGCCGGGTGCCCGGCACCACGGTCACATTGCCGCCCTCGATCAGCTTGCATTCCTTGGCCCGATTGGCCGGGACCGTGTTGGTGTATTCATTGCCGCAACGGTAGATGCGGTCTTGCGCCATGGCGGCGCTGCAGATCAGGGTCAGCAGGGAAATCAGTACAGCGTATTTCATACATCCAGTTCAGCACCCCATCGGGCGGCGAGCCAAGTATCTCCGAATCGGCTGGCGAGGCAAAGGCAAAGCCCACCCCGAGCGCGCCGGGTACATGGGCGAGCACATGAGCCTACACCCAGGCCGGCAGCAAGAAAAAAGGGCAGCCGAAGCTGCCCTTTTTGCTGACGTGGCCTAGCCTCGCATCACAGCGAGTAGTACATGTCGAATTCGACCGGGTGCACCGACATGCGGTAGCGGGTCACTTCCTGCATCTTCAGATCGATGTAGGCGTCGAGCATGCTGTCAGTGAACACGCCGCCCTTGGTCAGGAAGGCACGGTCCTTGTCCAGCGCTTCGAGGGCTTGGTCCAGGCTGTGGCAGACGGTCGGCACCAGTGCGTCCTCTTCGGGCGGCAGATGGTACAGATCCTTGGTGGCGGCTTCGCCCGGATGGATCTTGTTTTCCACGCCGTCCAGACCGGCCATCAGCAGGGCGGCAAAGCCCAGGTAGGGGTTCATCAGCGGATCGGGGAAGCGGGCTTCCACGCGACGGCCCTTCGGGTTGGCCACGAAGGGGATGCGGATCGAGGCCGAGCGGTTCTTGGCCGAGTAAGCCAGCTTCACCGGGGCTTCGAAGTGCGGCACCAGGCGCTTGTAGCTGTTGGTGCCCGGGTTGGTGATGGCGTTCAGAGCACGGGCGTGCTTGATGATGCCGCCGATGTAGTACAGGGCGAAATCAGACAGGCCTGCATAGCCGTCGCCAGCGAACAGGTTCTTGCCGTCTTTCCAGACCGACTGGTGCACGTGCATGCCCGAGCCGTTGTCGCCATGGTAGGGCTTCGGCATGAAAGTAGCGGTCTTGCCGTAGGCATTGGCCACGTTGTGCACCACGTACTTTTGCAGGATGGTCCAGTCAGCGCGTTCCACCAGGGTGCTGAACTTGGTGCCGATTTCGTTCTGGCCAGCGCCCGCCACTTCGTGGTGGAACACTTCGACCGGAATGCCCAGCGATTCGAGGATCAGGGACATCTCGGCGCGCATGTCTTGCGTGCTGTCGACCGGGGGCACCGGGAAGTAGCCGCCCTTGACGGTCGGACGGTGACCACGGTTGCCGCCTTCGAGCTTGGCACCGGTGTTCCAGGGGGCTTCGTACTCTTCGATTTCGTAGAAGGTGTTCTGCGGATCGGTGCTCCAACGGATGCCGTCGAAGATGAAGAATTCGGGTTCCGGACCGAAGAAGGCGGTGTCGCCCAGGCCGGAGGCCTTCAGGTAAGCTTCAGCGCGCTTGGCGATCGAACGCGGGTCGCGGTCGTAGGCCTTGCCGTCGGCGGGTTCCACCACGTCGCAGGTCAGGATCAGGGTGGTCTCTTCGAAGAAGGGATCGATGTTGGCCGAGTTCGGATCCGGCACCAGCAGCATGTCCGAGGCTTCGATGCCCTTCCAGCCGGCAATCGAAGAACCGTCAAAAGCATGGCCTGACGTGAACTTGTCTTCGTCAAAGTGGGACACGGGAACCGTGGTGTGCTGTTGCTTGCCACGGGTATCGGTGAAGCGGAAATCAACGAACTTGACTTCGTTTTCCTTCACCAACTTCATCACGTCTGCGACGGTCTTTGCCATCAGGATCTCCTGTTCGAGGCTGGTTAAAAATTCAATGACGCCGGAAGGAATGCAGTTTTTATGCCAATCCTTGGTGCATGGCACCGGACGCCGACTTCGGTATTTTGCCCTGCCTGAACGGTATTGCCACCCGTTTGCAGGCTCCGAAATGCACTCGGGTGGGGATTTTTTGTCTCAGGCCGCAATGCACCAATTCAATGCAAGCAACAATGCATCAAATTGGTGCAAAGCATCAACGCACCAATTCGGGGCCCAGCTTGAGATCAAAGCGATGCAGGCCGGCCAGCAAGGCCGGGTAGGCCGCCAGCACCCCGGTCGGGTCACCCTTCACCCCCAGTTCGATGTGCCGGCCGTATTGCGGGTGGTCCACGCTGGGCAGGCTGAACACCTTGACACCGGCATGCTCGCGCTCGATGGCCTCCATCAAGGGCGTGAGCGTGGCCTCCATCGAACCGAACACGATGACCGACTTCTCCACATGCGCCACGCGGTTGAAGAGGTGGGCGTAGTGCGTGTCCAGCACCCACTCGACCATCGGCCAGGCCATCACCGGAAAGCCAGGCACAAAGTGCACCGCGCCACCGCCCTGCCCCACGCAGGTGAAGCCCGGGATCTTGTTGTAAGGGTTGGGAATGATCTGCGCCGAGGCCGGAAACACGCCCATGTTCAGGCGGTGCACGTTGTCATCGCGCTCGGGCTCGTAGGGCACGCCTTGTTCGCGGGCCACGTCCTGCATGCGTTCGCGGATCAGATCGGCGGCACGCGGGTGCAGTTGCAAGGGCTCGCCGAGGGCCCGGGCCGCGCATTGGCGGGTGTGGTCGTCGGGGGTGGCCCCGATGCCACCACATGAAAACACCGCGTCGCCCGAGGCAAAAGCCCGCGCCAGCGTGGCCTCGATACGCTCGGGCGAGTCGCCCACATAGTCGGCCCAAGCGAGCTGCAGGCCCCGCGCGCCCAGCAGTTCGATGACCTTGGGCATGTGCTTGTCGGCCCGCTTGCCCGACATGATCTCGTCACCGACGATGATCAGCCCGAAATTTCGGGGGGCTTCAGGGATGGGACGGGGGCTCGAGGCCGCCGTTGCTGCTGGAGTGGAGGGTGTTGCGCTCATCCTGCCATCCTACCGGCACCGGCTCAGCCACCACGGTGGCGGCCTCAGAAACCGACTCGGCCCGAAGCCTTTCGAGCGCCGCCAGGCAATAGTGGGCAAACCACAGCGAAGAAAACGCAAACACCAGGGTGTAGATCCAGATCGCCACCGGCACCAGGATCACAAAGGCCGCAGCAAACAGCGCTCCTGAGGCCCACACCAGGCTGGGCGCGGCCCCCAGGTAGCCCGTCATCACGCCCATGGCCAGCAAAGACATGCGGTGCCGCTTGAACAGCACTTGCCGCTCGGCCTTGCTGGCATGCACGGCCAGGGCGTCATAGGCCATCACGCGGTAGGTCAGCCAGCCCCAGATCAGCGGGGGCAGGATCAAAATCAGGGGCGGCACCAGCCACAGGGGGATGGAGGCGATCAAGGCCACCAGCGCCAGCAGCACCGAGCCCAGCGACCAGGCCAGGCTGCCCAGCGTCGAGCCCCCGCGCAGGCGCTGCAGATTGGAGAAGCGCCGCTCACCCACCATGGCCACCAGCGAAGGCACCATCAGCACCGCCACCACCAGCAGCGACATCACCACCAGCACGGGCGTGACCACCGCGATCACGATCAGCGGCGCCACCACGGTCTTGAGCTGCCCCACCCCGGCGCCCTGCAACCAGGCCCAGAACGAGTTGAGCAGATCGGAGGACTCCAGCATCTGCCGCACGCCGTCCACCGCGGGTTCCCAATAGAAATAGCCCAGGCCCAGGGCCATGCCCACCAGCAGCAGCAGGGGCAGAAACGACAGGGCAATCACCCGGGGGTGCAGGCAATACACCACCGAGCGCCAGAAAGAATCAAGCAAAAGCGTCATGCCGGCAGCATAACGCCATGACCTGCCCACCGGGCAGGCGCAAGCGCCCGGGCAGCCCCCGAGACGCCAACAAGTTCTGAGTTCAGGCGCGACCGAACAGCCTTTTCAAACCCAGCCACTGCTGGGCCACAAAGCCCTGGCCGTAATCACGCAGGCCCTGGGGCCCAGGCTCCACCTGGTCGCGCACCCCGGTGGGCTCGTAACGCAGCTCGAAATTGGCGGTGCCGAACAGCATGTCCCACCAGGGCAGCAACACCCCGAAATTGCAGCCCCCCAGCACCGGCCGGCCCGAGCGGCCGGTGAATTCATGCCCGATGCCGATGGCGTGGTGCATGCGGTGAAAGCGCGGGCTCACCCACAGCCGCTCGCCCCAGCGGCCAAACCAGCAGCGCAGGTTGGCGTGCTGAAAATTCTCGCTGAGCTGGGTGATGGCCACCACCGCCACAAACTGCCCCGGCGCAATGCCGATCAACTGAGACACCACCACCAGAATGCAATCACCCAGCAAGTCGTCCAGCAGGTGGTTGCGGTTGTCCGTCCACATCGTCATCTGGCGCTGCGAATGGTGCAGCGAGTGCAGGCGCCACCACAGCTCCGACTGGTGCTGGGCGCGGTGCACCCAGTAGCCCACAAAATCAAACACCACCAGGTACAGCGCCAGGCTCACCCAGGGCTGGTCGGTGATGCCGGGCCAGAGTTCATCCAGGTGAAAGGTCTGCCAGCCCGCCACCCGCAGATGGCCGAACAGCTCATCGAACAGCGGGTCAACCATGAAGAACAGCGCTACCCGCACCAAGCCCAGGCGGTGCAGCAGGGTGTAAAAAATGTCGGTGCGCACGGCGGCACGGTCGCGCAAAGGCTCGGCCGGCCGCAGGCGCTGCAAGGGGCCGAACACCGCCACCATCACCGCCAGCTGGATCAGGCCCACCAGCAGCCAGCCGGTGGCATTGAAGCCGTCTTCCAGGAAGTTGCCCAGGCCGGCGTGGAACATCACCGGCTGCACCACCGCCTCAAACAGGCCGGTCTGCGCCTGGCCAAACCAATCGATCAAACTGTCCATCATCATTCAAACACGGTCTCAACGCCCGTTGCGGGCCAGCCAATCCCGGTAGGCTGGGTGCTCACGCAAGGTTTCAAAACAAAAACCTTTGGCCTTCAGGCCCTGGATCAGCGGCTCCAGCACCGCCGGCGCCCAGGGGTCGCGGCGCGACCAGATGCCCAGGTGGGCCATCAGGATGTCGCCGGCGCGCAGGTTCTTCAGGGCCCGCTCCAGCAACTGCGCGTTGCTGAAGCGCTCGCTGGGCAGCTCATCACCCAGAAAACCCGCCGGCGCCCAATCCACATGGGCATAGCCACACTGGCGGGCCGCCGCCAATAACTGGGGCGAGGTCTTGCCACCCGGCGCGCGGAACAAGGGCAAGGGGGCCTGCCCGGTCAGGGCCTGCAGGCGTTGCGAAGAGCGGTCGAGTTGCGCGCAATAGGCCGGGCCGTCGATCACCGACTCACGCCCGGCCTCGGGCCCGGCCGAGGGCTTGACGCGAAAGCGCCACTGCCCGGCGGGCGCCGGCAGATCGGCGCGCCAGTAGACGTGGTCGTAGGTGTGGCTGGCAAAGGTATGGCCCTCGGCGGCGCGCTCGCGCCACCAGTGGGCCCAGTATTCGCCCAGCGTGCCGTCCCCCTGCTGGGTGGGCTCGTTGGCGGCAAAAAAGGTGACCCGCACCTGCTGGCGCTTGAGCACCTCGGCAATCAGGGGCGCCACGCCCATGTGGCCGGTGTCAAAGGTCAGGTACAGCGGCTTGGCACAGGTGGCGGCCGCCTGGGCAGCCGAGGCCAGCCCCAACAGCAGCCCGGCCCCCAGGCCCAGCCACCGGTGGCAACGATCAACGCGGTGCGTGGTCAAGGGTCCAGACGCCATGAGGAGACTTGCCCACGCTGATCTGGCGCAGCACCTTGCGGGTTTCGGTGTCGATCACCGTCATCTTGCGTCCCCAGCGCGAGCTCAGCAGGATCAGCCGGCCATCGGCCGACACGTCCATGCAGTCCGGCCCGGTGGGGCCGGGCAGCTGGGCCACCACGGTCTGGGTCTGCATGTCGATCTTGCTGATGGTGTTGGCCACGCGGTTGCTCACATAGATGTGGCGGCGGTCGCCCGCACCACGGAAAGCGTGCGCGCCCTTGCCGGTGGGGATGGTCTTGACCAGGCGGGCTTCCTTGCCCCCGCTGACGTCGTACACCTCCACCCCCTCGCCACCGGTCAGGCCGATGAACAAGGTCTTGTCGTCGGGGCTGCCATACACGTCGGCCGGCAGCGAGCCAGTCTTGACGCGCCACTTCAGGGTCTGGGTGTTCAGGTCGATGGCCACCAGCTCATCGCTGTCCTGCATGGTCGAGTAGACGATGCTGCTGGTGCTGTCGATCCACAGGTGGCTGGGCGTCTTGCCGGTGGAAATGCGCTTGGACAGCGTCACGTCCTTGCCGTCCCAGCGGTAGATGTCGACGTGGTTCAGGCGGTTGCCGGCCGTCACCATCCACTTCATGTCGGGCGAAAAGCGCAGCTGGTAGGGGTCAACGATGCCGCGCACCGTGCGCTGCACCTCGGCCGTGCGGGGGTCCAGAAAGGTCAGCGAGTCGCCCAGCGCATTGGCCACGATCAGCGATTTCTCGTCGGGCGTCAGGTACAGGTGATGCGGCTCTTTGCCGGTCGGGATGCGCTTGGTCTCGGTCCAGGTCTGCGGGTCGATCACGCTGATGGTGGCATCGAGCGAGTTCAGCACAAAGATCGGGTGGGTCAGACCGCCATTGCCCGAGGCTGCAGCCGCAGTGGCACCGGCTGCCGGTGCAGGCGTGCTCGCCGGAGTGGCGGTGGCCGCCACAGCGGCGGTGGCAGCACCTGCGGTGGCCGCAACGGCAACCGCCGCCTCAGCCTTGGCCGGGCGCTTGGCGTCGGCCTTTGCAGTGGCCTTGGCATCGGCCTGTGCCTTGGTGGCGTGGTGGGTGCTCGGTTTCGCAGCCGGCTTGGCCTTGGGCTTGGCGCTTTCGGTCGCCACGGGCTTGGGTGCCTCGGGGCTGGAGGTCACCGGGCTGGGGGCCTCGCCGGCCGTACCGGCAGGCACCTGGGCCCAGGCGGGGGCCATGGCGGCGCCCAAAAGCAACGAAGCGGCCATCACGGCATGCCCGTGGGCACGCGAAAGACCAGAGACACGACGGCGGGCAAACGACTTCACAAACATCCACTTTCAGATCAGGCCGCCAGTGTAGCCGGGGCTCGGCCGGGGCCTGTTACATCGACACACACAGGTAAACGAATTGCTCAGGCCTTGAGCAAATCGAGGTCGGCCGGGCTCAGAAAGCGCCATTGGCCCGGGGCCAGGTCCTCGGGCAGCGCCAGGCCGCCGATGCGCGAACGGTGCAGGCCCTCCACCCGGTTGCCCACGGCGGCCACCATGCGCTTGACCTGGTGGTACTTGCCCTCCAGCAGGGTCAGGCGCAGGTGCAGCGGGCTGGGCGCCTCGCAGGCCGCGGCGCGCACGGGCTTGGGGTCGTCGTCCAGCACCACGCCAGCCAGCAGGCGCTGCACCTGGCTGTCGTCGATCGGGTGCTTGGTCACCACCTCGTACACCTTGGGCACATGCTTCTTGGGCGAACTCATGCGGTGGATGAACTGGCCGTCGTCGCTCAGCAGCAGCAGGCCCGTGGTGTCCTGGTCGAGCCGGCCCACGGCCTGCACGCCCTGCACGGCGCTCTTGCTGGGGCGCTGGCGCAAGGCCGCGGGCAGCAGGGTGTAGATGCTGGGCCAGGCCGAGGGCTTTTGCGAGCACTCGGTGCCGGCCGGCTTGTGCAGCATCACGTAGGCCTTCTCGTGGAAGGCCCAGGGCACGCCCTGAACCTTGAAGCGCAGCCCCTCGGGCTCAAAGTCGCGGGCCGATTCGGTGATCACCACCGCAGTGTCGGAAGACGCCGACTCGAAAACCTCGACCAGGCCTTGTTGAACCAGGCCCGCGCAGACACGGCGCGTGCCGAAGCCTTGTGAAAAAAGAATATCCTGCAGTTGCATGGGCCCGATTGTTCCAGAAGTCATGGCGGCTCCTGACGCAAGGCCCGGCCAGCACGCGGCCCGCAGGCGTTAGGATGGCGCCCGACAGCCGCAGGCAGCCCGCCACCGCCCTGCCCTCCCTGCCCTCACTGCACCACCGTTCAACACCCTGCCCATGCGCATCCTGCTGGTCGAAGACAACCGCCCCCTGTCCGAGTGGCTGGCCCGCACCCTGCAAAAAGACCGCTACGTGATCGAATGCGCCTACGACGGTGCCGACGCCCACGCCCGGCTGCTCAGCGAGCGCTACGACCTGGTGATCCTGGACCTGGAGCTGCCCGGCCTGGCCGGCGACGAGGTGCTGCGCCGCCTGCGGGCGCGTGACAACAACGTGCCGGTGCTGATCCTGAGCGCCCGCGACACCCTGGCCGGCCGCGTGGCCGGGCTGGACAGCGGGGCCGACGACTACATGGGCAAGCCCTTCGAGGTGGCCGAGCTGGAGGCCCGCATCCGCGTGCTGCTGCGCCGCCACGCCAACCACAAGAACCCCGTGCTGCGCTGCGGCGCACTCAGCTACGACAGCAACACGCGACTGTTCAGCCTGGGCGAGGGGCCCGAGGCCGCGCCGCTGTCGCTCACCCCGCGAGAGCACGCCCTGCTCGAAGCGCTGCTGCTCAAACAGGGCCAGACCGTGAGCAAACAGGCCCTGAGCGAGGCCTTGTTCACGCTGGACGACAACGTCTCGCCCGACGCGGTGGAAATCTATGTGCACCGGGTGCGCAAAAAACTGCTGGGCAGCGAAGTGGCCATCATCACCCTGCGCGGCCTGGGCTACCTGCTGAAATCCCAGGCCCCCTGAGGCCGCCGGCGGCAGACTGTTCCCATGGCCTCCACTGAACCACCCCACCGCACCAGCCTGCTGCGCCAGCTGATGGGTTGGCTGCTGCTGCCTCTGGCCCTGCTGGCGGCGCTGGACCTGTGGATCACCTACCGCGATGCGCGCCACACCGCCACCCTGGTGCAGCAGCGCATGCTGCTGGGCGCCGCCCGCATGATCGGGCAGCAGATCGAGATCCAGGACGGCCTGCCCAATGTGGTGCTGCCACCCGCCGCGCTGGAACTGTTTGCCTCGCCCTACGCCGACCGCGTCTACTACCGCATCACCCGCGCCGGTGGCGAGCTGCTGCTGGGCTACCCCGAGCTGCCGCCACCGCCCCAGCCCCCCGCGCCCGACGAAGCCGTGTACTTCGACACCTGGCAGAACCAGCAGGCCGTGCATGCCGTGGCCTTCAGCCAGCCGGTGCTCAGCGCGCCCACCCAGACCACGCTGCTGATCGAGGTGGCCCAGACCCTGGTGGGGCGCGATGCCCTGGCCGGTGAGATCTGGCGCAGCGCGCTGTGGCGCCAGTTGGGCCTGCTGAGCGGCGTGGCGCTGCTGCTGGGGCTGGGGCTGCGCCGGGGCTTGCGGCCGGTGACCGGCTTGCGCGACCAGGTACTGGCGCGCCAGCCGGGCACGCTGGAGCCCCTGCCCTCGCGCCACCTGCCCACCGAGCTGGCCCCGCTGGCCGACGCCATGACCGACTACGCGGCCCGGCTGGACCACCACATGTCGGCCCACAGCCGCTTCATTGCCGATGCCGCCCACCAGCTGCGCACGCCCCTGACGGTGCTGAACACCCAGTTGGTGTTTGCGCTGAGGCAAAGCGACGAGCCCGCCCGCCAGGAGGCCCTGCGCGCCGCCCAGACCACGCTGCAGCACGGCACCCGCCTGGTGCAGCAGCTGCTGAGCTTTTCGGCGGCCGAGGCCAGCCGGGGCCACCCAGACGATATGGGCCCACTCGACCTGGGCCAGACCGCGCGCGAGGTGCTGGAGCACCTGGCCCTGCTGGCCGCCCAGCGCGAGATCGACCTCGGCTTCGAGGCGCAGGGCCGTGATGGGCGCAAGGACGACAGCTTTGAGGTGGCGGGCTCGGCCCGCCTGCTGCACGAGTTGTGCGCCAACCTGATCGACAACGCGCTGCGCTACACCCCGCCGGGCGGCGCCGTCACCCTGCGCCTGCGCCGCACCGCGGGGCAGGTGCTGCTGGAGGTGGAAGACAACGGCCCAGGCATCCCGCCCGCACTGCGCGAGCGCGTGTTCGAGCGCTTCTTCAGGCTGGACAACCAGCAATCCGATGGCTGCGGCCTGGGCCTGGCCATCGTGCGTGAAATCGCCCAGGCCCACGGCGCCAGCGTCCAGCTGGGCGATGGCCCCCAGGGCCAGGGCCTGTGCGTCACGGTGGCATTCCCGGCCTGCACCACCTAGAGAGCCGGGCCCCCACCTGAGGTCAGGGTGCGGCCAGCGGGCCCAGGCTGATGTTGGCCTGCTGAACAAAGGTGTTGGTGAAGGTGCGCCCCAGGTCCAGCCGCCGCTCGCGCTGGGCGCGGTTGACCTGTGCGGCCAGGCGCAGCACCTGCTGCGGCCCGCCCTCGGGCATCAGCCCATCGGCCGAGAACATGGCCCGACTTTCGCTCAAGGCTTTGGTGTAGGTCGCGGCATCGTCTCCCGCCAGGCCCAGTGCCGCAGCCACTTCGGCCGGGCTGCGCTGCTGGATGAAACGCAGCGCCCGCACCAGCGCCGTCACCAGGCGCTGCACCTCGCCGGGGTGGCTGCTCACCCAGGCCGTCTGCATGTACAGCGAGGCAAAAGGGTAGCTCTGGCCCAGGGCCTTCTGGGCCGCCTCGGGGCTGCGCAGGTCTACCAGCAGGCGGGCCTCGCCGCTCTGGATCAGGCTGCTGGCCACGGGCTCGGTGCTCATGCCGGCGTCGATGCGGCCCTGGCGCAAGGCTGCCGCAAAGGCTGTGCCGCTGCCCACCGGCAGCACGGTGTAGTCCTGAGGCTTGAGGCCATGGCGCTGCGCCAGGGCATGGGTGAGCACGTGGGTGGCCGAACTCAGGCCGGTCACGCCCAGGCGTCGCCCCTTCCAGTCGGCCGGGCTGTTGATCACGCCGGCATGCCGGGTGGCCACCAGCTCGACCTCGCCCGGCGACAGCGTGAAAAGGATCACCGACTGCACCGCCTTGCCGCGCGACTGCAGGTCCAGCGTGTGGTGGTAGGCCCCGACCACGCCCTGGGCGCCGCCCACCAGCAGCACGTCTTCGGCATTGGCGCCCGAGGGCTCGGTCAGCAAGTCGACCTCCAGCCCCTGCTCCCGAAAATAGCCCAGGTGGGCGGCCAGGCGCACCGGCAGGTAAATCTGCTTGTCCAGCCCCGCCACGATCAGCGCCACTCGCTCAGCCGAGCGCTCGGCTGCCACGGCCGGTGTCAGCGCAGGCGCCAGCCAGGCGCATCCGAGCAGCACGCACAGCCAGCAACGCAACAGGTTCATCGAGCAGGTCTCCTTGACGGGGGTCTTCGTGCCCCGGTGAAAGCAGGGATTGTGGCGCATATGGTGCAAACCCTGCCCCCACTGAAAGCAGACTGAAAGCCTGGGCACGCTAGAGTCAGGCCACTCTGGTGCCCCGACCCTGTCAGGGGCTCGAACAACGAGACAAACAAAGGAAGACAAGCATGAAACGCCGCACCCTGCTGCAACTCGCTGGCGCCGCCAGCCTGCCCGGCCTGGCCGACTTGGCCCTGGCCGAGGACAAATACCCCAGCAAAGCCATCACCTGGATCTGCCCCTACGCTGCAGGCGGCAACGCCGACATCCGCTCGCGCCAGGTGGCCAAGGCCATGAGCGCCCTGCTGGGCCAGCCCATCATCATTGACAACAAGGCCGGCGCTGGCGGCAACATCGGCACCGAAGCCATCGCCCGCGGCAAGCCCGATGGCTACACCCTCGGCATGGGCAACCTGGCCCCGCCGTCGGTGAACCACGCGCTGTTCAAGAAACTCAATTTCGACCCCTTCAACGACATCACGCCCATCATGCTGATCGAGAAGGGCCCGCTGATCCTGATGGTGCGCAACGATTCGCCCTACAAGACCCTGAAAGACCTGGTGGCGGCCGCCAAGGCCAGCCCGGGCAAGATCATCTACGCCTCGGGCGGCATCGGTGGCTCACACCACCTGAGCGGCTCGCTGTTCGAGCACGCCGTGGGGGTGGACATGATCCACGCGCCCTACAAGAGCGGCTCGGCCGCCGCCACCGACCTCATGGGCGGCCAGGTCGATTTCATGTTCGAGCAGATGTACGCCGCCATGCCCTCGATCAAGGCCGGCAAGATGCGCGCCCTGGGCATCACCAGCAAGACCCGCTCCACGCTGCTGCCCGAACTGCCGACCATGACCGAACAAGGCTTCCCGGCCGTCGAGGTGCTCAACTGGCAAGGCCTGGTGGGCCCCAAGGGCATGCCCGCCGACCTGGTGAAGATGCTCAACGCCGTGGGCAACAAGGCCCTGCAAGACCCCGACCTGAAACAGAAGATCACCAGCCAGGGCAACGACGTGGGCGGCGGCACACCCGAAGCCTTTGCCGCCCTGATCAAGGCCGAGGCCCCGCGCTGGGCCAAGGTGGTGCGCGACGCGAAGATCGAACCCGAATGATCCACGCCGGTTGATCCGGTCTGCTGGATCCCCCAGCCTCACAACGGCCCGCCTTGGCGGGCCGTGTCGTTTCAGGCAAAGCTGAAGGCCGCGCTCAAGTCGCCCGGCGGGCGCTCGCCGCGGGCGCGGAAGGCCGCATCGCGCGCCGCCAGGCCCTCGAGTTGCGGCAGCCCGTGCAGGCGGGTGATGAAGCGCAGGATCGAGGTGGTGTCGTAGAAAGTGTGGTCCACATGGCCCTTCTTGACGTGCGGCGACACCAGCAGCGCCGGCACGCGCGAGCCCGGGCCCCAGCGGTCGCCGGGGGGCGGGGCCACCGGGTCCCACCAGCCGCCGTTTTCGTCAAAGGTGACCACCACCAGCATGTGGGGCCACTGCGGGCTCTTCTTCAGGTGCTCAATCACATTGGCCACGTGCTGGTCGCCCGACTCCACATCCGAATAGCCTGCGTGCAGGTTCAGATTGCCTTGCGGCTTGTAGAAGGTGACCGCGGGCAGCCGCCCGGCCACCACATCGGCCAGAAAGCGGTTGGAGATGGGGCTGTCGCCAGAGCCGCCATCGCGCAGGTGCAGCGCGCGCTCTGCCGTGCCCGGGCCGAACTGCTTGAAGTAGTTGAAGGGCTGGTGGTGGTACTGGAAGTTGGGCCGCTCGCCCCCGCCCTTGTGGTCCAGTGCAGCCTGCCAGGCGCCGCCATACCAGGCCCAGCTCACGCCCTTGCGCGACAGCAGGTCGCCAATGGTGTCGTAGGTCTGGGGCGGCAGGGTGCGGGCGTCAGCGGGGTCGGCCAGGGCTGGGTCACCCCCCGGGGCCGGCTTGATATAGCTGGGCTGGAACGGCGGCGCCATGGTGTTGACGGCGTAGCCGTCGGGGGTGATGGCGCCGTCGTTCACGTACTTGGGCTTGCCGTCCAGGGCCGAGGCCGGGCTGTCGGGCGCCAGCGCCAGGCGGGTGCCGGTGGGGCCGTCTTCGGTCACGGCGATGCGGCTGCGCGCCGCGGTGTTGGCGACGTTGAAATATTCGGGCGTGCGCCCCGACACCAGAAACTGGTGGTTCAGGTACGAGCCGCCAAAGGCCGCCATGAAGAAGCGGTCGCACAAGGTGTACTGCTGGGCCAGCTTCCACAGGCCGAGCTGCTGGCGTGAGGCGCCGTAGTAGCCCATCACCAGCCCGCCCGCATCAGACCAGGCCACGAACTCGTCGTTCTTGCCACCATGGATCTGCATCTGGTTCTGGTAGAAAAGGTGGCACAGGTCGCGCGTGATCACCGACTCGGGCAGGGGCTGGCCCTCGGCATCCTTGAGCACATAGGGGGCGTTGGGCAGGCCGCTGATCTTGCTCTCATCGATCATGTAGGTCTTGCCGCCCAGGCTCTGGCTGCGCGGCACCATGCCGCCCCACACCTTGGGCAGGCTGGACAGGGGCTGGCCATTGCGGTCGCGCTGCACAAAGCGCTCGGGCGGCAGGCTGGACAAGGGCTCCAGCGTGCCGGGGAAATCGGCAAACAGGTTGTTGAAGCTGCGGTTTTCCAGGTAGATGACCACCACATGCTGGATGTGGCGCTGCAACTGCTGCTGCAGCGAACGGGCCGGGGCCGGCTTGGCGCCGGCAGGCGGGCTGGGGCTTTGCGCCTGGCTGGCGGCCAGGCCGCCTGCGGCCGCGGCACCAGCCCCGGCCTGCAACAGGCGCCGCCGCGAGGGGCTGCTGGGTGAATCGGACTCGGGCGCACGGGCGCCGTGGCCCTGTGGCTGATCGGGTGCTTGGCTCATGAAGATCCCCTGATGACGGTGCCCGCCACCGGACGGCGGGCCGGCCGACATTTTGACGCAAGCGCCCAGGGGCTTGCAGGCCCCTGCCCAGCCCGCGCTAAGCCCTCGCTCAGTCGTCGCGCCGCCGGATCGCCCAGGCCCCGGCCAGCACGGTGAAGGTGATCACAATGCCCACGATCACCGCAAAGCCGTGGGGGTGGTCGGCCAGCGGAATGCCCCCCACGTTCATGCCCAGCAAGCCCGCCACCAGGTTGATGGGCAGGGCCAGCACGGTGACCATGGTCAGGGTGAACACGCTGCGGTTGGTCTGCTCGCCCACCTGGGCCTCGATCTCTTCCTGCAGCAGGCGGATGCGCTCTTGCAGCTCGGCCGCGTCGCGGATCACCAGCGAGAACTCTTCGGTGGCCTGGCGCAGCTCCTCCAGGTCTTCGGGGGTGATCCAGGGCGGCGGGCGGCGCAGCAGGCGGAACAAGGCCCCTGGCTCGGGCGCCAGCAGGCGCTGCAGCCGCACCAGCACGCGGCGCAGCTGCCCCAGCTCGGCCCGCTTGCGTTGCAGCCGGCCCAGCAACAGCTGGTCTTCGACATGGTCCACCTGCAGGGTGGCTTGGCGCACGATGCGCAGCAGCACATCGCCCTGGTCGTGCATGAGACGGTTCAAAAACGCCACCGACGAGCCGAACACATGCCCGTCGCGCACCGACTGGCGCAGCACATCGATGGTGCGCAGCGGGTGCAGGCGCGCCGTCACCGCCAGGTGCGGCCCCACATGCACCCACAGGGTCTCGATGTCGGAGGGGTCGAAAGAAAACTCATACGACACATCGTTGACCACCGCCACCAGGGTGTCGTCGGCGTCTTCGATGCGGGTGGAGCGCGAGCCCTCGTGCAGTGCCTCGAAGAACTCGGGCACCACCGGCAGGTGATTGCGGATCCAGGTCTCGGCCGCGGCGTCGCTGAGCTTGAAATGCAGCCACACGAACTCGCCCGGCGCACGCGGGCCGGGCCGGGCCAGCCACTCCAGCGTCTCGTCCAGGCCCAGCTCCTGACCGCGGGCACCGGCCTCGAAGCGGTAGCCGCAGATCAGGCCGTTGCGTGAGGCACTGTGGGGGGGCTTCATGGGCGCCCCATCCGGTCGGGGGCCTGGGCCCGCAGATCCGGTGCCATGGCTCAATACACCTGAGGGACGATCATGTCTTCAGGCACGGGGTTGCGCAGGTAGTCCTCATGGCGCTGGCGCTGCGGCAGTTCGATGGCGGGGTGTGGCACCTCTTGATACGGCATCTGACTCAGCAGGTGGTTGATGCAGTTGAGGCGGGCCTTCTTCTTGTCGTCGGCCTGCACGATCCACCAGGGTGCCTCGGTGATGTGGGTGCGCTCGAGCATGATCTCTTTGGCCTTGGTGTAGTCCTCCCAGCGGCGGCGCGACTCCAGGTCCATGGGGCTGAGCTTCCATTGCTTGAGCGGGTCGTGGATGCGGCCCAGAAAGCGCAGGCGCTGCTCGTCGTCCGAGATCGAGAACCAGTACTTGATCAGCTGGATGCCCGAACGCACCAGCATGCGTTCGAACTCGGGCGCCGAGCGGAAGAACTCTTCGTACTGGTCGTCGTTGCAAAAGCCCATCACGCGCTCGACGCCGGCGCGGTTGTACCAGCTGCGGTCAAACAAGACCATCTCGCCGGCGGCCGGCAGGTGGGCGGCATAGCGCTGAAAGTACCACTGGGTGCGCTCACGGTCGTTGGGGGCCGGCAGGGCCGCCACACGGCACACGCGTGGGTTCAGGCGCTGGGTGATGCGCTTGATCACGCCGCCCTTGCCGGCGGCATCGCGCCCCTCGAACACGATCACCACCTTGTGGCCCGTGGCCACCACCCAGTCTTGCAGCTTGACCAACTCGGCCTGCAGGCGGAACAGCTCACGGAAATACAGCCGGCGCAGTTCGCGGTACTCGCTGGTCTGCACCGACTCGGCGCCGCCGGTGTACTGGTCGATGTCGCGGTCTTCCAGCTCCAGCTCAAGCTCCTCGTCGTAGCTGTCGTGGGCTTCCTGGTGGATGCGGCGGATGAGGTCGTCGTCAGAGATCAAAGCGGGGCCTTATGAAGCAACAAGGGGGAATGGGTACGCCGGCAGAAAACAAAAGCCCCGATAACGTACCCACGCCATGTGTCCGCTTCATGACAAAGCGCCCAAACACCTCAGCCCAGCACCGCGTGCGCCACCTGCATGTAGAACGGCACCCCCAGCAGCACGTTGAGCGGAAAGGTCAAACCCAGCGACAGGCCAAAGTACAGCGCCTGGTTGGCCTCGGGCACGGCATAGCGCAGCACGGCCGGCACGGCGATGTACGAGGCGCTGCCCGCCAGCACCATCAGCAGGCCTGCATCACCGGCCGGCAAACCGGCCAGGCAGGCCAGGCCCAGGCCCATGAAGGCGTGCGTGAACGGCCCCAGCACGGCATACAGCAGCACCCAGGGCGATTGCCCGCGCAGCTGGGGCAACTGGCGCGCCGCGTTCAGGCCCATGTCGAGCATGAAGAAGGCCAGCATGCCCTTGAACAGGTCGCCCGAGAAAGGCTGCATGGCGGCCTTGCCGGCATCGCCCGACACCAGGCCCACCGCCATGGCCCCGAGCAGCAGCAGCTGGGCGCCATCGGTGAACGACTCGTGCAGCAGGTGGCCAATGCGGTTGCCCGGTGCCCTGCCCTGGCCGCCCCAGCCCCCGGCGCTGAGGCTGGCGGTGCCGCCGCCGTTGAACTGCACCGAGCCGGCCGCCTGGCCCTGGCGCACGTGGTTGGCCATCAGCACGGCCAGCACGATGGCCGGCGACTCCATCAAGGCCATGGCGGCGGCCATGTGGCCGCCGTAGGGCAGGCCGTTGCGCTCCAGGTAGGCCACCGCGGTGATGAAGGTGACGGCGCTGACCGAGCCATAGGTGCTGGCCACGGCCAGGGCATCAAAGGGCTTCAGAAAGCGGCGCAGCACCAGGTAGCCCAGGGCCGGCACGGCCAGCGCCAGCAGCACCGCGCAGAACAGGCTGTGCAGCACCTCCGCACTGAAGCCCGAGTGGGCCAGCGCAAAGCCGCCCTTCAGGCCCAGCGCCATCAGCAGGTAGAGCGACAGAAAGCGCGACACCGCGGCCGGGATCTCCAGGTTGGAGCGCACCAGGCCGGCCAACACCCCGAAGACAAAAAACAGAATGGCTGGATCCAACAGGTTTTGCATGAATGACTCCTCAATGCGCCGATGTTAGGAAGCCCAACCCATTAAGTAAAATCAGTTTTAAGTCCATAAACCATCGAGAAAACTCTATGCATGTGAGCTTCAGGCAGCTTCAATTGTTTCTGGCCCTGGCCGATCAGGGCAGCATCAGCGCCGCCGCCCGGGCCTGCCATGTGACCCAGCCCACGGTGTCGATGCAGCTCAAGGAGCTCAGCGAAACCCTGGGCCTGCCCTTGTACGAGCAGGCGGGCAAACGCCTGTTTCTGACCCAGGCCGGCGAAGAGCTGGCCCGCAGCGCGCGCAACATGGTGGACGAGTGGAGCGGCCTGACCCAGCGCATCGACGCCATGAAAGGCCTGCAGCGCGGGCGCCTGCGCGTGTCGGTGGTGAGCACCGCCAAGTACTTTGTGCCGCGCATGCTGGGCGCCTTCTGCCAGCGCCACCCCGACATCGACATTGCCCTGCAGGTGCTGAACCGCGACGGCGTGCTGCAACGCCTGCGCGACAACCTGGACGACCTGTGCATTATGTCGATGCCGCCCACCGACTTGGACATCGAGCAGCAGGTGTTCATGCCCAACCCGCTGGTGGTGATTGCCCCGGCCGCGCACCGGCTGGCAGGGGTCAAGAACATTGAGCTGAGCGAGCTGGCGAACGAGCGCTTCATCTTGCGCGAGCGCGGCTCGGGCACCCGGCTGGCGGGCGACGCCCACCTGAGCCAGCTGGGCTTTCAGCCCCAGGTGCGGCTGGAGCTGGGCAGCAACGAGGCCATCATGCAGGCGGTGGCCGGCGGGCTGGGCCTGGCCCTGGTGTCGGAGCACGCGCTGGGTGAGCACCGGGTGGACGAGGCCCTGACCGTGCTCGACGTGAAGGGCTTCCCCATGCACGCGCACTGGTACATGGTGTACCTGAAGGGCAAGCGGCTGTCACCGCTGGCGGCGGCATTCCACAGCTACCTGGGGGCCCAGGCCGCCCAGGCTGCGGCGCAATTGGCATCGCAGGCCGGTGCCTGGCTGGGCGGTGGAACCGAAAGCGAGATTTCGTCGCCTTCTTGACGCTTTGGGCTGGCGGGTGTCACGCAAGGCTGGTAATTTGAGACCGATAGCCGTTCAATTAACATCTTTAACCGCCTGTACCTCTGATGACCTTGAAACACATTCCCGATCCGACCGACACCCGCAGCCAGCGCATGGTTTACGCGCTCAAGCAATTGCTGCAGTTCAAGCCGGCCCAAGAACGCGAAATGGCCATCCATGTGCTGAGCGGCGTGGTCGTGACCCCGCTGGACGACCCTCACCGCCAAGGCCACGGCCTGCTGAACCTGACCTTTCCGGGCGGGCGCAGCGAAGCCGTGATGGGTGACGCCTACCTGAAGCTGCAGATGATCGAGCACTGCCGGCTTGAACGCGACGGGCTGGAGGGCGAAGGCCCGGTGGCCGCCCGCGTGCAAGAGCTGGCCCAGAAGCTCACCCAGATCTACGAACTGGGCTGAACACCCCGGGCTGGGCCGGCCCAGCCCGCCCCGACCGAACCCGCAAGGAACCCACCCATGACCCAGCCGCTGACGACCGATGAGATGCTCAAGATGCCCAACACCTTGCTGTACGACCCAGTGGGTGAGGTGGGTGCCGCCTACGACGGCCTGCACCGCCTGATCACCGAGAAAGCCAGCCCCGAGCTGGTGCACTACGCCCTCAATGACGGCTACCAGGACGCCCCCTGGGACCCTGCCAAGCACGACCCGAATGGCGACTGGAACCCCCTGCCCTCGTGGCTGCAGGGCGAGGTGCTGCACCGCTGCGTGCTGTACTGGATCAAGAGCGGCGACGAAAGCGACGAAGACCTGCTGCGAATCCCCGCAGCGTGAGGCCCTGGCTGAGCCCGCGAGCCGGGCCAGCCCCTCACCTCATCAAGCCATCAGCCCATCACCCCGCTCAGGGCTTGCCGACCGCCACCGGGGCCATGGTGACCCGGGGCATGACCTTGAAATCTTCCAGCGCCGTGACCGTGAACGCCACCCGGCCGTTGTCCCAACCCCGGTTGGGCGTGAAGCCCACGCGGGTGACGCGGCCCAGGTTGCCGATCACCTTGGGCGGCACATCCACCAGGCGGTCGTAATCCACAAAGGCGTAGGCGCGCCAGGTCATGCCGGCCTTGGGCAGGGGCTCATTCGACAGGTTTTCGGCCACCCAGGCGTCTTGCACCCAGCATTGGGGGCCTGGGCGGATGGGGTCGATGATCTCGGTCACCACCTGCATCTCGTCGCGTTTTTCACGCTCTTCCTTGAGGGTGCGGGCCGTGGTGAAGCGAATCACGCCATCGAGCACCAGCGTGCCGCGCGCATCGGGCCCAACCGGCGTATTGGCATCGCGGCACAGGCGCACCTGGCCCGACTCGCCCCGCGCCTGCACGCCACCGGCCGCCAACAGTGCCGACGCACACACCACAGCCATCAGAAACTTCATGTGAACCCCTCTGCGGCCTGGGCTTGGCCCCTTTTCAACAAGGGCCCCGCCCGGCACATCGATTATTTGTAACTGGGGGGCATTTCATCACAAATACCCCGCACAGAGCCATCGACGAACAGCCCAGGCCGGACTTGTTGCACATTGCCGGGCCCCTAATTTGGAGCCCAACAGCCCCATCAGGCCCCCTCAGGCCCCGGCCTGGCGCAAACGCGCCGGCGACAGCATGGCCGCCGTCAAGCCAAAGCCAGCCAGCCGATCGGGCAGCGGCAGGCCCCGCGCCAGCGCCGCACAGGCCTCGCCCATGGCGGCCGAGGTTTGAATGCCATAGCCCCCCTGCGCCGCCACCCAGAAAAACCCCGGCAGCTGCGCATCAAAGCCGCCCACCAGATCGCCATCGGCCACAAACGAGCGCAGGCCGGCCCAGGTGCGCGCCGGGCGGCGGATGCTCAGCGTGGTGGCCTCTTCAATGCGGTACAGGGCCAGGGCGATGTCCATCTCTTCGGGCTGCACATCCTGCGGCGGCACCGGGTCGGCATTGGCCGGCGAACCCAGCAACATGCCCGCATCGGGCTTGATGTACCAGTCTTCACCAGCACCGATCACCGCCGGCCAGGCCGCCACGCTCAGGCCTGCGGGCGGCGCAAAGGTGAAGGCCGAACGCCGGCGCGGCTCCAGCCCCAGGGGCTGCGCCCCTGCCAGGGCGCCCAGCACATCGGCCCAGGCGCCCGCGGCATTGAGCACCACCGGTGCCTGATAGACCACGCCACTGGCGCGCACCTGCCAGGCCGAACCCACACGCTGCAACTGATCCACCTCGGCGTTACACACCAGTTGGCCGCCCGCCTGCCGCATGCTGCGCAGGTAGCCCTGGTGAATGGCATGCACATCCATGTCGGCGGCATCGGGCTCGTACACCGCGCCCACCACCTGATCGGGCCGCAGCGCGGGCACCATGGCGCAGGCCTGCTCGGGGCTGAGCTGGCGCGCATTGGGCGCCATGGCCTGCAGCACCGCCCAATGCGCCGCCAACTCGGCCTCTTGGCCCGGGGCCGCCACAAACAGCACGCCGCGCGGGCTCAGCAAGGGGTGCTCGCCAAACGCGGCCGGCGGCTGCTCAAAAAACGCCCGGCTGGCCAAGGTGAGCGCCCGCACCTGCGGCGTGCCATAGCTCTCCATGAACAGGGCCGCCGAGCGACCGGTGGAGTGGTAGCCGGGCTGGTCTTCGCGCTCCAGCACGATCACCTTGCCATGCGGCGCCAGCCAATGCGCCACCGAGGCGCCCGCAATACCGGCCCCCAGCACCAGAAAATCGGCCTGCACAGGGGAGGAAGGGCTTGAAGACGATGAAGAAGTGGGTGATGTCATGGCGCCCAGTCTAGGCAAAAATTTGCATATACGCAAATTTTCAAGCAAAAAAGTCAGGCACGCGGCCACCCGCCCACCCCGCGCCCAACCCGCGTAAACCCCACGCAAGCGGCCTGCCACTGGCAAAATCACCGCACAAGCCCTGCCCCACATCCCCTGCCCCACCCACCCCACCATGCCCGCCCCCTCGCAACAAAACGCCCTGGACCGGGACACCTTTGGCCAACGCCTGCGCCAGGCGCGCAAGCAAAAGGGCTGGACGCTGGCCCAGGTGGCAGAGCGATCGGGCGTGTCGATCACCACCATCTCCCGCGCCGAGCGCGGCCAACTGGCCCTGGGCTACGACAACTTTGCCGCCCTGGGCCAGGCCTTGCAGATGGACATGGGCTCGATGTTTGCCAAGGCCGACGACGCCACAGCCCCCCAGCAGCCAGCCCCCAGCCCCCTGCAACAAGGCCCCGTGCTCACCCGCGCCGGCCAGGGCGTGGTCTACCAGGGCCCCGCCTTTGCCTACGAGTTTCTGGGCACCCAGGCCGTGGGCAAAAAGATGATCCCCACCCTGGGCACCGTGCACGCCCGCCGCATCACCGGCCCACAAGACTTTGCCCGCCACCCCGGCGAAGAGTTTGTGTACGTGCTCTCAGGCGCCATCGAAGTGCACTTTGAAGACGGCCAATGCCTGCCCCTGAGCCGCGGCGACTCGCTGTACTTTGACAGCCGACTTGGGCACGCCTACGTCAGCGTGAGCCGACAACTGGCCAAGGTGATCGGGGTGGTGACGGATGAGAGTGGGTTGATGAGAGAGGCGCGGGGGGAGTGAGGGCGGGCCTGGCTGGCTTGCGCGGCCAGATGTCCATTCGATCATTCGGGCGCACGCTCTGTGTCGTCTGGTGCCTGGGCTGGGCAAGATCGGCGAAAACCAGGCGTGAAGCACGTACGGGCTTACGGGTGTCTATCACCGCGAGAGCAGTTCAACGTAGGCCTGATAGCTGTAAATCCGGTTTTTCTTCTGCCCAGTCATTTCCATCACGATGCCCAGCTCTTCCAGCACCTTGACCGCTGCCGTTGCGGTGGGGAAGCTGGTGTCAAGTTGCTGGCGAACGCGTTCGATGGTGAAGCGCGGCATCATCGGCAGCATTTCGAACAGCCGATAGCTCGCCGGGCCGGCCTTGGTGGATTGCAACAAGCGTCTGCGATCACTGGCCACGAGGCTGGCCACTTCAATGAAGCTTTTTTCGGCATCGCCCGCAGAGATAGCCACGCCTTCCAGAAAGAACCGGATCCAAGACTCCCAATCTCCCTCCGTGCGGATGGCAGACAAGCGACGGTAGTACTCAGCCTGGTGCTGCTTGAGGTAGCCACTGAGGTACATCAAGGGCTCGGACAACAGCCCCCAGTGCTCAAACAGGGCGGCGATCAGCAGCCGGCCAATGCGTCCGTTGCCGTCGAGAAATGGATGGATGGTTTCAAACTGCGCGTGGATCAGAGCCGCCTTGACCATCGGCGGCAAATCCGTCGCGGTGTCATGAATGAACCTTTCCATGTCGGCCAACAGCATGGGAACCTGCTCCGGCGGAGAGGGTACGAAAATCGCATTACCGGGCCGTGTGCCACCGATCCAGTTTTGTGACCGACGCAGCTCGCCCGGTTGCTTGCCTGCGCCGCGAGCACCGTCAAGCAGGCGACGGTGTGCCTCGCACAACAGCCGCACGCTGATGGGCAGCCCTTTGGGATCGCGGAGCTGCTCCTGAGTCCAACGAAAAGCACGAAGGTAGTTGGTCACCTCCTCCACGTCGTCGGTATTGTTGACTTTGAAGCCCGCTTCTTCATCGAACAGATCTGTCAGCGTGGCTTGTGTGCCCTCGATCTGCGACGTGAGAAGTGCCTCCTTGCGGATGGCGCTGTACAACAGCCAGTCAACCGAAGGCACCAAGCCAGACACACCCGCTAAACGTGCGAGCGCCAGCTCGACTTGCCGGTTGAGGTCGGCAAATACCTCGGGCGCCAGGCCTGGATCAGACGGTGGCAAGGCATGGGGCACGAATGCGCGCACTGACTCGCCCAATGTCGTGGAAATCGAATAAGCCCCGGTGAGGCGTTTCATTGAAAGCAGCCTTGAGTAGAGTACCGCCTTATTAAAGTATTCTTTAATTTAACTTGCAACAATTAAAGCCAGCTTTCATTGGCTCAAGGCACATCGCTTCACACTGCGCAAGCTCAATCCCTGGGTCAGATGGCTTGCCGAAACGTCAGATGCGGTCAAAAGGCGCGGTGACTTACTTTACTTCGACAGCCGCCTGGGCCACGCCTACCTACACCAGCGTGAGCCGGCAACTGGCCAAGGTGAATCGCCCCGGTTTTCAAGGAGGCTGTTTGGTTTAAGTCAGACCGCCACCGCGGTGGACTGACTGGCGAGTTGCCGATAGTAGTTTGCCTCGGCTTCTGCGGGCGGGATGTACCCGATGGGTTCGAGCAGGCGATGGTGGTTGAACCAGGACACCCATTCGAGCGTCGCGAACTCCACAGCCTCCTTCGTCTTCCAAGGCGCTCGGCGATGGATGAGCTCGGCCTTGTAGAGACCGTTGATGGTCTCGGCCAGGGCGTTGTCATAGCTGTCGCCCTT
>NZ_KB906253.1 GCF_000381265.1 Curvibacter lanceolatus ATCC 14669 | reverse complement strand
TGATTCCGGGCCCCCGCCATCCCGCCTACCCAAAGCGCTGAAGGTTGTGCGGTAGCCGTGCCCTTCTGAATCCGTCTGGTGGCGCGGTTGAGGGGCCATCAGTGGCTGAGTGCAGGTCAACCGCCTTGGCGGGCTCTCTCGGCTTGCCGTCCGCTTTCATAGGCCAGGCGCCAGGCCTGAAACTCTTCCGGCGGCATGGGCCGGGCAATGAAGTAGCCCTGGGCATAGTCGCAGCCCAGGCTGGCCAGCTGGTCCCAATGGGCCTGGGTTTCGACGCCTTCGGCCACCGTTTTGCGGCCCAGGTCGTGCACCAGGTCGATGGTGGAGCGCACGATGGCGGCCGAATCCTTGTTGTTGCACATGTCGCGCACAAAAGACTGGTCGATCTTGATGTAGTCCACCGGGAGCTTCTGCAGGTAGCTCAGGGCGGAGTAGCCGGTGCCAAAGTCATCAATGTACAAGGCGATGCCCTCGGCGCGCAGGCTTTGTAAAACGCCCAGGGCGTATTCGGCGTCTTCCATCACGGCGGTTTCCGTGATCTCCATCTCCAGCAGGTGGGGCGCGCCGTTCCAGGTGCTGCGCAGATGGCGCAGTCGGGGCAGCAGGTTCTCATCGCGCAGGTTGCGCGCAGACAGGTTGATGGCAATTGGCAGCGCGCTGCCCTGGGCGGCCCAGTCGTGGTTGAGACGCAGCGCGGCTTGGATCACCCAGTCAGTCAGCGGCGTGATCAGGCCGGTCTGTTCGGCCAGGCCGATGAACTCCATGGGCGGGATCAACCCGCGTTGGGCATGCCGCCAGCGCACCAGCCCCTCGGCACCGCAAAGGGCGCCGGTGCGTATGTCCACCTTGGGCTGGAGGTAAAGCAGCAGATCACCGCCTTCGATGGCGCGGCGCAACTGCCCCGCCAGATTGAGCTGTTGCGGCTGGCTGGCGCCCAGTGCGAGGTCGAAGATCACATGCCCCACCCCTTTTTTGCGCGCCATCTGCAGGGCAATGTCCATGTGCCGGTACAGGTCGTGTGGGGTTTGGCCGTGTTGCGGATAAAGGGCGATGCCGGTGCGGGCTGAGATGTCGATCTCGATGTCGGCCATCGGCATGGGTGCGGCCAGGGCGGCGCTCAGCTGTTTTACCTGGGCCACGGCAGCGGCCGCGTCGGCGTTGGGCAGCAGGATGGCGAATTCGTCACCACGCAGTCGAGCGACCTTGGCGTCTGGTGGCACGCTTTGGCACAGACGTTGGCTAAATTCGCAAAGCAGTTGGTCGCCGAAGCTGAAGCCCAGGGCATCGTTGATTTCGCCGATGCGCTCGATGTTGATCTGCAACACGGCAAAGCCGCTGCTGTTCCGGTGCTCAGCCATGGCCAGTGCCATGCTGAGGTCTTCTGTGAAGTGGGTTTCATTGGGCAAGCCCGTCAGCGCATCGTGGCGCGTCAGGTGCAGCATCGCCTCTTCGATTTGCTGCTGTTCAACCCGGGCGCGCAGCGTGGCGATGCCAAAGGCCAGGTCGTCTGCCGATTCGCTGAGCAGGTTCACCTCGTCGGGCTTGAAGGTGTCCGGTTCGCTGTCGTACAAAGTCAGTGCACCGATGACCTTGTGGCCCACCCGCAGCGGGCAGCCCAATGCTGAGCGATTGCCGTCCAGGTATTGCAGCCAGGGGGCGTAGCCCGAGCTCTCAAGCACATTGGCAATCACGGTGGTCTGGCCGCTGCGCACGGCCTGCGCGGCCGCCCCTTGCCCGTTCTCGGTGTCGGCCCAGGTCAGGGGCAGGCGACTCAGCAACTCCGCGCTGTTGTGGTTGCCACTCTGGGCCATCAGTTTCAGGCTTTGGGCCGGGTCGTCCATGCGGTACCACACGGCAGCCATGCCAAAGCCCCCGGTGCTGACGATCGCCTGGCACATGTGCTGCAGCAGTTCGTCTTCCGTGGTGGCGCGCAGCATGGTACGGTTGACGGCACTCAGGGTGCGCAGTGCGCGGCCCACGTGCTCCAGCTCATGCACGCGCCGGGCGAGTTCGGTGTTCAACCCCTGGATGGCGGCCTCGCTGCGTTTGCGTTCGGTGATGTCGCTGCCCAGCAGGTAATAGCCCAGCACACGCCCCAGCGCATCGTGCTTCGGAAAGTAGTTGACGGCATGCCACAGGCCGGGTTCGGGCTCCCAGTCAAAGCTCTGGGGCAGACCCTGCAGCGCCTTCTGGATCATGGGAGCCGCAATGGCATAGCGTTCGGGGCCCAGGATCTCGCTCACGCTGCAACCGGTGATATCGGCGCGCTCGGGCGCGAAACGCTGCCGGTAAAGATCGTTCACATACACATAGCGTTGCTGGGCGTCGACATAGCCGATCAAGGCAGGCACCGCAGCCATCACGCTGCGCAGGTGTTCTTCGCTTTCAAGCAGTTGCCGGGTGCGTTCTTCAACGTGCTGTTCGAGCAGCGCGTTCTGGCGCTCGATTTGCAGCTCGGCCTGGTACTGGTGGGTCACATCACGAAACACCAGCACCGTACCGCGCATCTGGCCAGCAGCGTCTCGAATGGGCGCAGCGCTGTCGGCAATCGGGCATTCGCGGCCGTCGCGCGCGATCAGGCTGGTGTGGTTGGCCAGGTCCTGTTGCTGGCCGGTCTGCAGCACGCGCACGATGGGTACTTCGACCGAGGCCCGGGTGCTCTCATTGACGATCACAAACACCTCTTCGGCCAGGCGTCCGCGGGCCTGGGCCTCGGTCCATCCGGTCAAGCGTTCGGCCACGGGGTTGAGTCGCGTGATGCGCCCGTTCAGGTCGGTGGCCAGGACACCGTCACCAATGGACTGCAGGGTGATGGCCAGGTCTTCTTCGCGCTCAACCAGGGTTTCGCGCTGGCGCGCCAGTTGTTGCAGCTGGCGCTGGATCAATTTGTAGGTGGCCGCCAGCAGGGCCAGCAGCAGGGCCGAGACCAGCAAGCCCCCGCGAAGAAGCCATTGGCGGCTGCGCTGCTGCTCTGCGTCGCGAGCGGCCAACAGGCGCAGCTCTTCTTCGCGCATCTGGTCCAGCAGGCTGTAGACCTTGTCACGGGTTTCGCGCAGGGGGGCCCGGGCCACGTAGGCGGTGGCGGCGTCGACACCCTGGGTCTTGCGCAATACCTCGACTTGCCGGGCAATCGCTATGCGCTGGTCAACCACTTCACGCAGTTGCTGCCAGCGGGCCTGCTGCGCTCCGTTGTCGGCCGTGAGTTGTGCCAGGCGGCCCATGGCCTCCTCGCGAGAGTGGGCGGCTTTCTCCCGTTCAAGGAGGTAGCTGGTGTCGCCCGTGATGCGAAAGTTCTGTGTGCTCAACTCGACCTGGAGCATGTCGCCGCGGGTGATGCCCAGCGAATTCAGCACCTTCTGCGTGTGGTTGACGCTTTGCGTGGCAGAGGCTGCATCGCTTGCGAGCTTCCAGGTCAGCACCAGCAAGGCTGCCACCACCAGGGCGGCTGTGCCAAATGCGAGCAGCACCTTGGCACTGAAGCGCTCTTGCAGATCCGGGTGTTGGGGCATGGTTAAACAGACCCAGCTTCTGGGCTTGGCCCTGATCTGTTCGTGTCGGGCAGTCTGTGCGGCATGGAACACCTCCCTGAAGGCGTTGGTTTTCGGTGGTATGCACGATCCAGCTCAGATCTTCGCCTGAGGCCGAAGCGTGCGGCTTGGACTAGATTAGCCGCATTTGAACTTTCAAGCCACCCATGCATGTGCTGAGATGAGGGGTGAAACAAGGGCAAAAAAAAGCCCCGCCGTGGGCGAGGCTCAAACCTTGGATGCAATGAAGATAGGCTGCCGGCCCCGCTGGGGCACATGCGCGTGCAAGCACACTCCACGGCCGGCTGTGCGTCAGAACGACACGCGCAGGCCGATGTCAAAGCCGGTGGAGTTGCCGTTGACGTTGCTGGTGCCGGTGACCGGGCCCAGCGCGCCCGAGCCGTAGGAAGAGGCGGCCATGGAGGCGCCGCCGGAGTTGCTCACGCGGGCCACGGTGGCGTAGGCGGCGGTGCGCTTGGAGAGGTTGTAGATGCCTCCCAGGGCCAGCTTCTGTGCCTTGGCCGAGCCCAGCTTGACCTGGCCGATCGAGGCCAGCACGTTGAAGGCGCCCACGGGGGCGTTCACGCCCAGGCTCCAGCCCTTGGTGCTGAGGTCGTTGCCGGTGGTGGCCACGTTGGAGAGTTTTTGCTGGGCCACGATGCCCATCACCTTGGCGGGGCCGAAGTCATAAGAGCCATAGACGCTGGTGTCGGCCATGTCGCCCGCCAGCGGGGCGGCGGCGCCCGAGGTGCCGGGGCCGGCCAGACCGTTGTTGCCCAGGCTCTGGGTCAGGCCGGCGAAGGTGGTGCGGGTGTAGGCGGCAGCGACATCGAGCGGGCCTTGCTTGTAGCCCAGGCGGGCGCCGGTATAGCGGCCGTTGCTGGAGGTGTCGATGCTGTTGATGGTGGCGTTGCTGGGCTGGTTGCCGAAGGCGAGCATGGCCTGGCCGTAGAGGCCCCCCAGGTTGCCGGGCAGGAAGTAGCCCACAGAGTTGGAGGCGCGCACAAAGGTGTTGGTGGCGGCCGAGCCGGTGTAATCAAGGATCAATGTGCCCACGCCGGCGGCGGCGAAGGGGTCGGCATTGAGGTAGTTCTGCCAGCTGGGGGTGGTGTCGCGGCCGATGCGCAGCTCGCCGAAGGCGCCAGCGAGGCTGACGGTGGCGCGGCGGTTGAAGGTGAGGCCGCCGGCGGCGATGTCGGAGCGCTGGTTGTTGGTGGTGGTGCCGCTGCTGCCGATGCCGCTGGCGGGGTTGATGGCGCCCTCAAGCCAGAAGCCGGCGCTCAGGCCGCCGCCCAGGTCTTCGACGCCGCGAAAGCCGAGGCGGCTGGCGCTGTTGCCGGAAGGGGAGACGCCGGAGACGCGGCCGGCGTTGGTCTTGACGTTTTCATAGGCGAGGTCGAGCACGCCGAACAGGGTGACCGAGGACTGGGCCAGGGCCAGGCCAGGGGCGCCGAGGGCACTCACGGCCGCGCAGGCCAGCAGGGTTTTCTTCAGATGAGTCATGGTTTTATCTCCAGGGTTGACGAAAAGCACGGGGTTGAAAAATCGATGGGGCAAGCCTTGAGCGCAATTCATCGCGCTTCATCGCAGGTCGCTCACGGTGGTGTTGAGGGTGTTGCCCGCGATGCGCACATTGCTCAGGTTCATCGCGTTCACGTTCCAGGCGTAGATGGGCCCGGCCACGGTGGCGCTGGCTGGGCCGGCTGCGGCCGGGGTGCCAAAGTCGCAGTCGCGGAGGGTCACGCCGGTGATGGCGGGCACGGTGGGGGCCGGGGCGCTGCCGTTGTAGTCGTAGGCCACGGGGCCCTGGGCCACGATGGCCTGGAAGCACGAGGCCGTGACGCCGTTCAGAGTCACGTTGCTCACCCGCACGTTGCTGATGTTCACGTTCTGCACCAGGGCCGGTCGGGTGCGGATCGCGTCCTTGGCCGGTTGGTAGTCGCAGTCGAAGGTGATCACGCCGCCTTGCGAGGCCGAGGGGTTGGAGGCCGCCGTGGTGGCCACCCCGATCGGCACGCTGGCATTGATGGGGCTGCCCGCGATCATCGAGCTGCCGTAACCAGCGCCCGTCAGGCTCACGCCGTTGGGCAGGCTGACATCGTCCACATAAAGGTTCTTCACAAAGCCACCGCGGTTCATGTTGGTCTTGATGCGGATGGCAATGTTCAGCGGGTTGCTGGCCCAGTTCTGGTTCAGCATGGTCAGGCGGCGGGCGTAGATGTTCTGCACCCCGGCCCCCATTTCGCTGCCCAGGGTGAGGCCGCCGTGGCCGCTGTTCATGGTGCAGTTCTGGATCAGGTGCCGGTCGGCCGGCCCGTACTGGGTGTCGAGGTTTTTGCCCGACTTGATGGCGATGCAGTCGTCGCCGGTGTTGAAGGTGACCTTCTCGCACAGCACATTGGTGCAGGCCTCGGGGTCGAAACCGTCGTTGTTGGGCCCGATGCTGTCGGCCAGCACGCCGCGGATCACCACATTGGTACAGGCGACCGGGTGGTGTTGCCAGAAAGGGGTGTTCTGGGTGGTGTAGTTCTCCATCAGCACGTTGGTGCAACCGATGAATTCGACCATGCAGGGCCGCAGGTAGTGCCCCTTGCCGAAGATGCGCTGGGCCACCGGCACACCGGCTTCTGACAGGGCCGGCAGGTAGTTCTGGTCTTGCTGCCAGGGCGTGACCGGGTTGGTGAGCAAGGTGTAGAGCGCATTGCTGATGTTGGGGGCCATGGTCCTGAGGTCGGCATTGGCCGGGTTGGCGTAGGCGCAAGAGGGGGTGGATGAGCCGGTGCAGCCATAGGCGCCGCTGGTACCCTTCCAGGTCCACCAGCAGGTGCTGGTGCTGCCGCTGCCAGCGAAGGGGGTCATAGCCTGGCCGTTGAGCACCGAGGTGGAGTCTTCGCCGGTGAGGGCGATGTTGTTCTGCTGGTAGGCGTACACCGGCGCACCAAAGTTCAGGCAGTCGTCGGCCTGCCAGCGCGAGTAGTACAACTTGCCGTTGCTGCCGCAGTCATAGGGGCCGTCCTTGGCGTAGTCGGCCGGGTTGGGGCTGAAGTAGATGGTGCAGTTGGCGCTCAGGTGGAAGTTCACATTGCTCAGCAGCACGATGGGGCCGGCGCAATACCAGGTGCCGGCGGGCACCACCACGCGGCCACCACCCGCGGCATTGGCGACCTTGATGGCGGCCAGAAAGGCCGGGCGGCTGTCAAACGAGCCCGGGGCGTGGGTCAGGCTGGCCCCATTGCTCAGCGGCGAGCTGCTGGCCGGGTAGGGGCTGGTGGCCGCCACCACCTGGCAAGTCTGGGCGCCGTAGTTCAACACTGAAAAATCGCGGGCGGCAAAGCTGGTCTGGCTCACGCCGCTGAGGCTGCTGATGATCTGGTCAGCCGCACCGCCCACGCCCCAGATCGGGTCGCCATCGGCACCGCCACAGGCGGCCAGCGGGCCAGCCAAGGCTGCGGTGCCGAGCAGGGCGCCAGAGCGGCCCAGAAAGTCGCGGCGCTTGAGGGACGCTGAGGTCCACAGCGGGAAGTCGTGAGTGGCAGTCGGTTTCTTCATGTTGTTGTCTCCAGTTGATGTGTCAGTGGGCAAGACGTGGCCCTGCCCAGCTTGGCGCGGGCATTCGGGGCGGTGATCTGGGCCGTGTTCGGGCCGTTTGGGCGCAGCCTGACCCGCAGCCCGTGGCGTCTGCGCCAGGGCTGGTTTCAGGGTGTGGGGTGCCGTTGACCTGGGGTCAAGGCCATGACGGCCGAGGCTTCAGAAGGGCGCTCAGCCGCTGGGCGGGCTGGGTGGGTGCATGGTGGTCTCCGTTGGGGTGCAGGTTCTGTCGACTTGCTACCGGGTGCTGGGGTGTGAGGGTGTGAGCGGGCCTTTGGGGCCTCAGGTCACCGGGGCCGGGTTGAACAACACCAGGGCGTTGTGCAGCTTCCACTGCTCGGCCCAGGTCTTTTGGCGGCCGCTGGCCACGTCCAGCATGTACTGGAACAGCTGGCGGCCCACGTCTTCGATCGTGGCCTGGCCGGTGGCGATGGTGCCGGCGTCGATGTCCATCAGGTCGTGCCAGCGCCGGGCCAGGTCGCTGCGCGTGGCCACCTTGATCACCGGCACCTCGGCCAGCCCGTAGGGCGTGCCGCGGCCGGTGGTGAACACATGCAGGTTCATGCCGGCGGCCAGCTGCAGCGTGCCGCAGATGAAATCACTGGCGGGGGTGGCGGCGTAGATCAGGCCTTTTTGCGTGAGCTTCTCGCCGGGCGAGATCACACCGGTGATGGCGTAACTGCCGCTTTTCACGATCGAGCCCATGGCCTTTTCGACGATGTTCGACAGGCCGCCCAACTTGTTGCCGGGCGTGGTGTTGGCGCTGCGGTCCACGCGGCCCTGGGTCAGGTAGGCGTCGTACCAGGCCATCTCCCGGACCATGGCCTGGGCCACCTCGGGGCTGGCGGCGCGGGCGGTGAGCTGGTCGATGCCGTCGCGCACCTCGGTCACCTCCGAGAACATCACGGTGGCGCCGGCCTGGATCAGCAGGTCGGTGGCATAGCCCACGGCCGGGTTGGCGGTGAGGCCCGAGAAGGCGTCGCTGCCGCCGCACTGCACGCCCACCACCAGCTCGCTGGCGGGCACGGTCTCGCGCCGGCGGGCGTTCAGGCGCTGCAGGTGCACCTCGGCCTGGCGCAGGATGTGATCGACCATGGACATGAAGCCGACATGGGCCTCGTCCTGCAGGCAGATGGTGTCCAGCGGCGCGTCGGCGCCGGTGGCTTGGCCGCGTTCGTCGCGGATGGGGATGCTGCCCGGGGGCAGCAGGCGCTCGGGCTGGAGCTTTTCGCAGCCCAGGCTGATGACCATCACCTCGCCACCAAAATTGGGGTTGAGGCTGATGTTGCGCACGGTGCGGATGGGGATCACGGCATCGGGCGCGTCGATGGCCACGCCGCAGCCGTAGGTGTGCTCCAGGGCCACCACATCGTCCACATGGGGGTAGCGCGGCAGCAGCTCGGCCTTGATGCGCTGCACGGCGAAGTCGGTCACGCCGGCCACGCACTGCACGGTCTGGGTCACGGCCAGGATGTTGCGCGTGCCCACCGAGCCATCGGCATTGCGGTAGCCCTCGAAGCTGTGCTGCTCGGTGGCAGTGGGTGCCGGCACGGCCAGCGTGCCCACGGGCAGGTCGTCCAGGCCGGGCGGAGTGGGCATGCGCATCACGCGCTCGTTCACCCAGCTGCCGCGGGGCAGGGCGCGGGCGGCATAGCCGATCACCACGTTGTAGCGGCGGATCACCTCGCCCTCGGCCAGATCGGCCAGGGCCACCTTGTGCCCCTGGGGCACGGTCTCGACCAGGGTCAGGCCGCCGGGCAGCACGCTGCCGGCAGGCAGGCCGCCGTCGTTGACGACGATGGCCACGTTGTCGGCCGGGTGGACCTGGATGGTGCGCGGCGCCGGGGTTGGCGCGCCGGATTGCGTCTGTGGGCTCATGGCTGGGGCTTTCGGGTCGGCTTCACTTGGTCATGAACATGCTGGGCAGCCACATCGAGAACGAAGGCACATAGGTGACCAGCAACAGGGCAAAGATCAGCGCGCCATAGAAAGGCCAGATGGTGCGCATCACCGTGCCCACGGAGACCCCGCCGATGGCGCAGCCCACGAACTGGGTGGTGCCCACCGGGGGGGTGTTCAGGCCCAGGGCGCAATTGATCAGCAGCATGATCCCGAACTGCACCGAGCTCATGCCATATTGCTGGCAGATCGGCAGAAAGATCGGGGTGCACAGCAAGATGGTGGCGGCCATGTCCAGGAAGGTGCCGAGCAGGAACAGCAGCACGTTCACCAGCAGGAAGATCAGCCACGGGGTGGTGGTCATCTGCGACAGCATCTGGCCCGTGAGCTCGGCCACGCCGTACAGGCTGATCAGGTAGCCGAAGGTGCTCGAAATACCGATCAGCAGCAGCACCACGCCCGTGGTCTTGACGGCCTTGGCCGCGGCCTTGATGAAGTGCTCGCGCTTGATCGAGCGGTACACGAACACTGTCAGCGCCAGGGCGTAGAGCACGGCCACGGCCGCTGATTCGGTGGCCGTGAAGATGCCCGACAGAATGCCGCCCAGGATCAGCACCACGATCATCAGCCCCGGCAGCGCCGCCGCCAGCGAGCGCGCCACGATGGCCCAGCCCGGGAAGGTGCCGGCCGGGTAGCCGCGGTGGATGGCCACCAGGTAGGCGGCCGCCAGGTTGCACAAGGTCAGGATGGCGGCCGGCAGCAGGGCCGCCAGGATCAGCGCCGCGATCGACACCTTGCCGCCCGCCGCCAGCGAATAGATGATCAGGTTGTGGCTGGTGGGCATCAGGGCGCCCACCAGGGCCGCGTGGGTGGTCACGTTGACGGCGTAGTCGGCGTGATAACCCTCTTTCTTCATCATCGGGATCATCACCGCGCCCATGGCCGACACATCCGCCACCGGCGAGCCCGACACACCGCCGAACAAGGTGCAGGCCACCACATTGGACATGCCCAGGCCGCCGCGCACGTGGCCCACCAGGTTGCGCGCCAGGTCCACGATGCGGTCGGCGATGCCGCCGTACATCATCAGCTCACCCGCGAAGATGAAGAACGGGATGGCCAGGAACGAGAAGATGCTCATGCCCGAGGTCATCTGCTGGAAGCCCACCGCCAGCGGCAGGCCTTCATACAGCAGTGTGGACAGGGCGGACAGGCCGATCGAGAACGCCACCGGCACCCCCATCAGCAGAAACAGCGCGAAGCTGACGCAGAGAATTGTCAAGGCCATGGTGATCAGCTCCAGCAGGGTTCGACTTCGCGGCCCTGGGCCAGCGCGATGATGTGCTCGATCGAGAACATCACGATCAAGACACCTGAAAGGGTGGCGGGGATGTACTTCCAGCCTTCGGAAATCCACAGGGTGGGCAGGCGGTAGCTCCAGACCGATGCGGCCAGCTCGGCACAGCCCCAGGCCATGGCGCCGCCAAACAAGCCCACCAGCAGGTGGATCAGGATCTCGATCTTGTTGCGGACCTTCTCGGGCACCAGCACCAGCAGCGATTCAAGCCCGATGTGGCCCGCGTCGTGCACGCCCACGGCGGTGCCCAGCATGGTCACGTACAGCACCAGCAACAGGGCCAGGCTCTCTGCCCAGGTGGGCGTGTTGTTCAGGACGTAGCGGCCAAAGACCTGCCAGCTCACGGCGCCAATCAGGGCCACGATGCCGGCAATGCCCAGCCACATGCAGCTGCGAGCCAGCCAGCGGCAAAGTTTGGAATACATGGTGTCGACTCTTCAGAAAAAAGGGTGCAGCCAGCCCCCCGGCCCGCTCAGGTGGGCCGTGGAACGCACAGGGGCGGCCGCCTGGGCGGTGCTTACTTGGTTTCCTGGACGCGGCGGACCAGGTCTTTCAACTTCGGGTCGGTGATGAACTTGTCATACACCGGCTTCATGGCGTTCTGGAACGAGGCTTTGTCGACGGTGATGATCTCGGCCCCCCCGGCCTTGACGGTGGCCAGCGACTTGGCTTCGCGCTCATCCCACAGCTTGCGCATGCAGGGCACCGACTCCTTGGCGGCCTGGCGCAGGGCCACCTGCTCTTCGGGCGTCAGCTTGTCCCACACGCGCTTGGAGAACAGCAGCATCTCGGGGGCCATCGAGTGCTCGGTGAGCGAGAAGTACTTGGCCACCTCGAAGTGGCGCGAGCTTTCGAACGAGGGGTAGTTGTTCTCGGCACCGTCCACCAGGCCGGTCTTGAGGGCGGTGTAGACCTCGCCGAAGGGCATGGGGGTGGCGTTGGCGCCCATGGCCTCGAGCAGGGCCACCCACAGGTCGGATTGCTGCACCCGGATCTTCAGGCCCTTGGCATCCGCCAGGGTGCGCACCGGCTTGCGCGCGGTGTAGAGGTTGCGCGCACCGCTGTCGTAGTAGGCCAGGCCGATGAAGCCCTGGGGTTCGCACGACTTCAGGATTTCTTCGCCGATCGGGCCGTCCAGCACCGCACGCAGGTGCTCCTTGCTGCGGAACAGGAAGGGCATCGTCGGCACCTGGGTGGCCGGGCAGATGTTGTTCATGGGGGCGATGTTGACGCGCACCATGGCCAGCGCACCGATCTTGGTCTGCTCGATGGTGTCCTTCTCATTGCCCAGCGAGCTGTTGTTGTAGATCTTGACGCTGTCCTTGCCCTGGGTGAGCTGCTTGAGGCGCTCGCCCAGGAACTTCACCGCTTCGACCGTGGGGTAGCCGTCGGGGTGGATGTCGGCCGAGCGGAACTCGGTGGCCTGGGCGGCCAGGGGGCCCAGGGCCAGGCTGGCGGCCAGCATCATCAGGTGGTGTTTGAATTTCATCTTTGTCTCCTTGAGGATCAGGTTTGTCGAACTTCGGGAATCAGAACATTCAGCGGTGGGTGGGGGTCATTGCTGGTAATGGGGTTCGGGCAGCCCGCTCACGCCGGGGCGCAGCGCAAACACGCCGCCGGCCAGCGGCTGGTCGCTCAGGTCGATGCCCTCGGGGCGGATGCTGGTGACGTACAAGGTGTTCAGGCCGGGCCCGCCAAAGGCGCACATGGCAGGCTTTTTGACCGGCACGGCCAGCGAGCGGTCAAGGCGCCCTTGCGGGGTGAAGCGGTGCACCAGGCCGGCGTCATTGCCGCAGATCCAGTAGCAACCGTCGGCATCCACCGCGGCGCCATCGGGGCGGCCCGGGTGCTCGCGCATGTCGACGAACAGGCGGCGGTTGTGCGGTGTGCCGGTGTCCGTGTCGTAGTCAAAGGCCCAGATGGCCTGCACCGAGGGGTGCGAATCCGACAGGTACATCGTGCGGCCATCGGGGCTGAAGCCCAGGCCATTGGGCACGGTGAGCCCGCGCAGCACCGCCTGCAATCCACGGGCTGGGTCGTAACGGTACAGCTGACCCAGTGGCAGGTTGGCGCTCATGTCCATCACCATGGTGCCGGCCCAGAAGCGGCCTTGGCGGTCGCAGCGGCCATCGTTGAAGCGCATGCCCCGGCGCGCGTGTTGCACCGTGGCGATCGGGGCTGCGCTCAGAGCGTCGGAGTCTGCTTTTGGGTCGAGACGGAAGAGCCCGCTCTCCATGCCGGCGATGAAGCCCAGGCCATCGGCGGTCCGGGCCACGCAGGCCAGCATTTCGGGGGCTTGCCAATGGCGGCTCTGGCCGGTGGTCGCGTCCCAGCGGTGCAGGCGGGCGGCCGGGATGTCCACCCAATACAGCGCCTGCTCGGCCGGGCTCCACAGCGGGCTTTCACCCGTGCCGCAGCGCACGTCCAGCACCAGTTCGGCGGCAGAGCTCATGCGGCGCCTACCGGGGGCAGGGTTTCGAAGGGGCCGGCGGCGCAGAAATTGCCGCCTTGGTACAGGGCCGCCGGCGCGTCGGGCGGCACCGGGGGCTGTTGCTCGACTTTGGCGCGGAAGACTTCCGAGCTGTCTTGCGGCACAAAGCCCAGGTGGCGCGCGCCGGCGTTGTCCCACCAGCCGGCGGGGTTGTCCGAGGCGCCATACACCACGGTGTGGCCCACCTGGGGCGTGACCAGGCTGCGGCGCACCAGTTCGGTCAGGTCGCGGTAGCTGAGCCAGGTGCTCAGCATGCGGCGGTCGCGCGGCTCGGTGAACGAAGAGCCGATGCGGATGCTGACGGTCTCGATGCCATAGCGGTCGAAGTAGAAGTTGGCCAGGTCTTCGCCAAAGGCCTTGGACAGGCCGTAGTAGCCGTCGGGGCGGTGCGGCACCGAGGTGTCCAGGCGCTGGGTCTGGGGGTAGAAGCCGATCACATGGTTGGAGCTGGCAAACACCACACGCTGCACACCATGGCGGCGGGCCGCCTCATACAGGTTGAACACGCCGCGGATGTTGGCTTCGAGGATTTCCTCAAACGGGCGCTCCACCGAGATGCCGCCCAGGTGCACGATGGCATCGCAGCCCTGCACCAGGGCATCGACGGCGGCCTTGTCGGCCAGGTCGCACAGCTGGATTTCCTCCTGGCTGGAGCTGGCCGGGGCCAGGTCGGCGATGTCCGACAGTCGCAACTGGCGGGTGAAGGGTTTGAGGCTCTCGCGCAGGACGCGGCCCAGGCCGCCAGCGGCCCCGGTCAGCAGCAAGCGTTGCGGCAGTTGTCTCTCGTTCATGGCGTTTTGTTGTGCTTGAAGGGATGTATGTCATCGGTTGTCGTACAACCTGGGGCTGGATTATCATCACGCCATGTCAAAGTTGTCAACGGCCAATTCCACCGCGCCAACGGTCAATGCAGCGGAAGCCCCGGCCGGGGTGTCGCCCACGCGTCGGCGACCGCGCGGTCTGGCCCATGAACTGGTGGAAGACTTCAGCAGTCGCATCCAGAGCCAGGTGCTGAAGGTGGGCGACAAGCTGCCCACCGAGTCTGAAATCATGCGGGCCTTCGGCGTCAGCCGCACCGTGGTGCGCGAGGCGCTGTCGCGCCTGCAGGCGGCCGGCCTGGTGGAGACCCACCACGGCATCGGCACCTTTGTGCTGGAGGCCCAGGCTCCGGGCATGTTCCGCATCGACCCGTCCGACATCGCCGCCTCGGTGGATGTGCTGGCGGTGCTGGAGTTGCGCATCAGCCTGGAGACCGAATCGGCCGGCCTGGCCGCCTTGCGCCGCTCTGAGCAGAACCTGCTGGCCATGCGCCAGGCGCTGGACGACTTTGCCTCGCATGTGGAGGTGGCGGGGGACACCGTGTCGCCCGATTTCCGCTTTCACCAGGAGATCGCCCGCGCCACTGGCAACCGCTATTTCGGCGACATCATGGCCCACCTGGGCACCACCATCATCCCGCGCACCCGCATCTCATCGGCCATGCGCATGGCCCCCGAGCTGCGCGCCCAGTACCTGCAGAAGGTGAACCGCGAGCACGAAGAGGTGTACGACGCCATCGCGCGGCAAGACCCCGAATCGGCCCGCGCCGCCATGCGCATCCACCTCACCAACAGCCGGGAGCGCCTGCGCCGGGCTCAGGCCCTGGCCCAGGCGGGCCAGCCGGCGGACGATTTGGCCCGTTGATCTGAGTGGCCTGCGATGGGCAGGCCTCCCTCCTGGTAGAAGGGCTTTTCAGGCTCTTGGGCGGCTGAGGTCATCTTTAGTTGTCTTTTTCTAGACAAGCCGAAAATTTAGTTGTACGATGACTGACAACAACATCAGATCAGTCATCCCACCTCGCTGACGTCGTGCTGCGACCGGGTGCCTGGTCTTCCAACAGGAGACCGTATGACCTTGTCCCGACGCCGTTTGCTGGCCGCTGCCGCGCCCGCCGCCCTGCTGGCCAGCCCCGCCTGGGTGGGGGCCCAGACCTGGCCCGCCCGACCGATCCGCATCGTGGTGCCTTACCCGCCGGGTGGCTCGTCCGACATCATTGCCCGGGCCCTGAGCCAGCCGCTTTCCGAGGCACTTGGCCAGCCCGTGATCATCGACAACAAGCCCGGCGCCAATGGCAACCTGGGGGCCGATCTGGTGGCCCACAGCGCGCCCGACGGCTACACCTTGCTCTTGTGCGACGTGGGCGCCCTGGCCATCAGCCCCTCGGTGTACACCCGCCTGGGCTTCGACCCCTCCAAGGACCTGCGTGGCGTGACCATGCTGGCCTATTCTCCCCATTTGCTGGTGGTGCACCCCTCGGTGCCGGTGAACAACCTGGCCGAGTTGGTGGCGTACTCCAAGAAGACCGATCTCAACTTTGCCGTCACAGCCACCGGCAGTGCGGCGCACCTGGCCGGTGTAGCGGTGCAGCGCGCCAGCGGCGCGCGCTGGGAATACGTGCCCTACAAGGGCGGCGTGCAGGCCGTGGCTGACACGGTGGCGGGGCAGACCCAGGTGCTCATGAACGGCATGTTGGCCACCTACCCGCAGGTTCAGGCCGGCAAGCTCAAGCTGCTGGGCGTGTCCAAGGCCACCCGCATGCCCTTGGTGGGGCAGGTGCCGACCCTGGCCGAACAGGGCCTGACCGGCTTCGAGTCGGGCACCTGGCAGGGCGTGCGCGTGGCGCGCGGCACGCCCGACGCCATCGTCAACCGGCTCAACCAGGAGCTGATCCGCATCATCCGCTCGCCCGACATCCGCTCGCGGCTGGCCGGGCAGGGCGCCGAGGTGGTGACCATGGCCCCGGCCGAAGAGGAGCAATTCTTCAACAACGAACGCAAGCGCTGGGCCCAGGTGGTCCAGGCCGCCCGGATCCGGCTCGACTGATCGACCCGCCCCCTCTTTTTCGCATTTCCCTTTTTCGCACTTTTCTTTTTCTGGAGCATTCAAATGACCCCTCAAGAACTCAAGACCATCATGGGCTCGGGCCTGCTGTCCTTCCCGTTGACCGACTTCGACGCCGAAGGCAACTTCAACCAGAAGGGCTACATCGAACGCCTGCAATGGCTGGCCCCCTATGGCGCCAGCGCCCTGTTTGCGGCAGGCGGCACGGGTGAGTTCTTTTCGCTGACGGCCGATGAGTACCCCGGCATCATCCAAACCGCGGTCGATACCTGCCGCGGCGTGGTGCCCATCATTGCCGGCGCTGGTGGCCCCACCCGCTTTGCCATCCAGTGCGCCCAGGCCGCTGAAAAAGCCGGCGCTCATGGTGTGCTGCTGCTGCCGCACTACCTGACCGAAGCCGGCCAGGAAGGCCTGATCGCCCACGTCGAAGCTGTTTGCAAGAGCGTGAAGTTCGGCGTCATCGTCTACAACCGCGGGCAGGCCAAGCTGACCCCGGCCTCGCTGCAGATCCTGGCCGACCGCTGCCCCAACCTGGTGGGCTTCAAGGACGGGATCGGCGACATCGAACTGATGATGTCCATCTACCAGACCATGGGCGACCGTTTTGCCTATCTGGGCGGCCTGCCCACGGCCGAGGTGTATGCCGCGGCCTACAAGGCGCTGGGCACCCCGGTGTATTCGTCGGCGGTGTTCAACTTCATCCCCAAAACGGCCATGGACTTCTATGAAGCCGTGCGCACCGATGACCACGCCACGCAGAACCGCCTGCTGAAAGACTTCTTCCTGCCGTACCTGGAGATCCGCAACCGTGGTCAAGGCTATGCCGTGAGCATCGTCAAGGCCGGCGCCAAGCTGGTGGGCCACGACGCCGGCCCGGTGCGCACCCCGCTGACCGACCTGAAGGCCGCCGAAATGGAAGCCCTGGACGCCCTGATCAAGAAGCTGGGCTCGCAAGCCCTCTGATCACCGCGCCCTGACAGCCCCGCAACGGGGCTACGACAACAAAGGAGACAACAACATGAAACGACGTCTGAACCTGGCGGCCTGCGGGCTCGCCGCCTTGCTGGCCTGGACACCCGCGATCCATGCCCAAGGCGTGCCTGACGAGCCCGCCGTCGGGGCTGCGGTCGAGAAGCTGCGGTTGGCCATGGTCGATCCGGACCGGGCGGCCCTGGAAGCCCTGGTGGCCGATGAGTTGAGCTATGGCCACTCTGGCGGCCGGGTCGACACCAAGGCCAGCTTTGTGGGCGATCTGCTGAGCGCCAAGTCGGATTTCGTGAGCATCGAGTTGACTGCGCAAAGCGTGCGCGTGGTGGGTGATGTGGCCGTGGTGCGGCATCGCCTCACCGGCGCAACCCTGGACCAGGGCAAGCCTGGGCAGGTCGACTTGCACGTGCTGCTGGTCTGGCACAAGCGGGATGGGCAATGGCGCCTGCTGGCCCGCCAGGCCGTTCGCACCCCCGCATGACTGGAGACAAAAGAATGAGCAATGTGAATTCCACCCCTTCCCGCCGCCGAGGCCTGCTGGCCAAAGGCTGCGCACTCGGCCTGGCCCTGGGGCTGAGCCTGGCAGCCGGCTTGGCGCCCGTGTCCAGCGCCTGGGCCGCCTACCCTGACAAGACCGTCACTCTGGTGGTGCCCTTCCCGCCGGGGGGCACCACCGACATGGTGGCCCGTCTGCTGGCCACCAAGATGGGCGAAAAGCTCGGCCAGACGGTGATCATCGACAACAAGGCCGGTGCCACCGGCAGCATCGGCGCCACCTTTGTGAAGCGGGCCCCGGCCGATGGCTACACCGTGCTGGTGTCTTCGCTGGGCCCCTTTGTGATCGTGCCGCACCTGATCAAGGGCATCGGCTACGACGCCACCAAGGATTTTGACTACCTGACCGTGGCCGCCCAGTCGCCCAATGTGCTGGTGGTGCCACCGCAGTCGCCCTTCAAGAGCGTGGCCGATGTGATCGCCGCCCAGCGCAAGAAGCCCGACAGCGTGACCTTTGCCTCGTCGGGCAATGGCTCGTCGGACCACCTGAGCGCCGTGCTGTTCTGGCAGCAGACCGGCACCAGCGGGCTGCACGTGCCCTACAAGGGCGGTGGCCCGGCCATCAGCGATTTGTTGGGTGGCAATGTGGATGCCTCGTTCCAGAACGTGAACAACGTGATCCAGCACATCAAGGCCGGCAAGCTGCGTGTGCTGGCCGTGGCCGACGACAAGCGTGCCGCCGTGCTGCCCGATGTGCCCACGCTCAGCGAAAGCGGCGTGAAAGATGCCGACGTGCTGTCGTGGCAGGGTGTGGCCGCCCCCAAGGGCCTGCCCGCCGACGTCAAGAAGCGGCTGGTCGAGGCCTTGCAGTTCGCATTGAAAGACCCGCAGATCAAGACCCGCCTCAATGAGATCGGCCTGGAGGTGGTGGCCAACACCCCTGAGCAGTTCACCGCCAGCCAGGCCAAGGAATTTGCCCGCTGGAAAAAAGTGATCGAAGACCGAAAGATCACTGCAGATTGAGCCCGAGCGTCAGCTCTTGCAACACCCCGACGGCTCAGGCCGTCGTTTCCATTTCACCAACCTCTGTTCCACACACCATGAGCACTCCGCACCTGAACTTCATCAACGGCGAATGGCTGGCCGGCAACACCCTGGCCCCCAACCTCAACCCCAGCAACCTGGCCGATGTGATCGGTGAATACGCCCAGGGCGATGCGGCTCAACTGGACCTGGCCGTGCGCGCGGCCGAGACCGCTTTCCCGGCCTGGTCCACGGGGGGCATCCAGGCGCGCAGCGATGCGCTGGACAAGATCGGCAGCGAGATCCTGGCGCGCCGCGAAGAGCTGGGCACGCTGCTGTCGCGCGAAGAGGGCAAGACCCGCGCCGAAGGCATTGGCGAAGCCACCCGCGCCGGCCAGATCTTCAAGTTCTTTGCGGGCGAATGCCTGCGCCTGGCGGGCGAAGCCATCCCCTCGGTGCGCCCCGGTATCGGCGTGGAAGTGACCCGTGAGCCCATCGGTGTGGTGGGGCTGATCACGCCCTGGAACTTCCCCATCGCCATCCCGGCCTGGAAGATCGCGCCGGCCCTGGCCTTCGGCAACTGCGTGGTGCTCAAACCCGCCGACCTGGTGCCGGGCAGCGCCTGGGCGCTGGCCGAGATCATCAGCCGCAGCGGCATTCCGGCCGGGGTGTTCAACCTGGTGATGGGGCGTGGCAGCGTGATCGGCGATGCGCTGGTCAAGCACCCCGGCATTGCCGCCATCAGCTTCACCGGCTCGGTGGGCGTGGGCCGGCGCATTGCCGAGGCCTGCGTGCAGGGCCACAAGAAGGTCCAACTGGAGATGGGCGGCAAGAACCCGCAGGTGATTCTGGATGACGCCAACCTGCAGCAGGCTGTTGAACTGAGTGTGCAAAGCGCCTTCTTCTCGACCGGCCAGCGTTGCACCGCCAGCAGCCGCCTGATCGTGACCGAAGGCATCCACGACGCTTTTGTCGAAGGCGTGAAGGCCCGCCTGGCCGGCCTGAAGATCGGTGACGCCCTGACGGCCGGCACCGACATCGGCCCCGTGGTCTCGCAGGCCCAGCTGGAGCAGGACCTGAGCTATGTCGAGATCGCCCGCTCGCAAGGCGCCACCGTGCAGGCCGGCGGCCAGCGCGTGGCCTGCCACACCGGCAGCGGCGCCGAGGGCTTCTTCATGGCCCCGGCCCTGATCACCGACAGCACGCCCGAGCAGCGCATCAACCGCGAAGAAGTGTTCGGCCCCGTGGCCAGCGTGATCCGCGTGAAGAACTACGAAGAGGCCCTGGCTGTGGCCAACAACACCGAGTTCGGTCTGTCGGCCGGCATTGCCACGCAAAGCCTGAAGCACGCCACCCACTTCAAGCGCCACGCCCAGGCCGGCATGGTGATGGTCAACCTGCCCACCGCCGGGGTGGATTACCACGTGCCCTTTGGCGGCCGCAAGGGCAGCAGCTATGGCCCGCGTGAGCAGGGCCGCTACGCGCAAGAGTTCTACACCACCGTCAAGACGGCTTACACGCTGGCCTGAGTCGTAAGCGGCAGGCCATGCCGCAGCATGGCCCGGCACCCCCCACCCGGGGCGATTAGGATGGGCGCCTGTCAACTTCGGAGAAGTTCATGCGCATGTTCTGTTGCCCCCGGTGGGCGGTAGGTGGCCTGTTCGCGGTCGGGTTGCTGGGCGCCACAGGCGTGGCCACGGCGGCCACCCCGCCCACACCTTCCAGCCGCCAGGCCGAGGTGGCCCGGCGCGGCCCGCAGGTGATGCCTTTTGACCTGGCCGCCACCCGCCACATCTTCACCGCCACCCCCAGCGGCGGCGAGCAGCAGGTGCTGGTGCGTCAAAGCGGCGACCGAGTGCAGCAGGCCCTCATCCGATTGCACCTGGCGGTCCTGCGCGAGCAGTTTCTGGCGGGTGATTTCTCCGGCCCGGCCCAGCTGCACGGGCCCGACATGCCCGGCCTGGCCAGCCTGCGCAACGCCCCCCGCGGGCGGCTGCAGATCACCTACCACGATGTGCCCGATGGCGCAGCGCTGCGCTACAGCAGCCACGACCCGGCGCTGGTTGATGCGCTGCACCGGTGGTTCCGGGCCCAACTGGACGATCATGGCGACGATGCCGTGGAAGGCATGGCAGGGCATGCGTTGCACCACGGCATGCACCACCATCCCGGCATGCCAGCCCAGGATGCCGTCAAAGACGCACCCTGAGGCAAGCTCGAACCCTGAAACCCGAGCCCCGAATACCGAAATCCACCCGGAGACACCGATGAACCACCCCCTGCCAGCCACCGCCCTGCAACTGCGTTCTCTGATCCATGCCAGCGGCGAGCTTGAGATTTCGCTGGTGGACGAGCCCCTGCCCGTGCCCGGCGAGCACGAGGTGCTGATCCGCATCGAGGCCACGCCCCTCAACCCCTCGGACCAAGGCCTGCTGCTGGGCCCGGCCGACCTCAGCACAGTGCAGGCCGCCGGCAGCCCCGAGCGCCCGGTGCTCAAGGCCCAGTTGCCTGCGGCGGCCATGCCGGCCATGGCGGCGCGGGTGGGGCAATCGCTGGCGGTGGGCAATGAGGGCGCGGGCACGGTGGTGGCCGCAGGCGACTCGGCCGCGGCCCAGGCCCTGCTGGGCAAAAAGGTGGCAGCCATTGGCGGCGCCATGTACGCCCAGTACCGCTGCGTGCCCCTGAGCCAGTGCCTGCTGCTGCCCGACGACGCCACTGCGGCCGAAGGCGCGTCGTGCTTTGTCAACCCGCTCACCGCGCTGGGCATGGTCGAGACGATGCGGCGCGAGGGCCACACCGCCCTGGTGCACACGGCCGCGGCCTCCAACCTGGGCCAGATGCTGAACCGCATCTGCCTGCAAGACGGCATCGGCCTGGTCAACATCGTGCGCTCGCCGGCCCAGGCGGCGTTGCTGCGCGGGCAGGGCGCGGTGCATGTGTGCGACAGCAGTGCCGACAGCTTCAGCCACGACCTGACCGAGGCCCTGGTGCAGACCGGCGCCACCCTGGCCTTTGATGCCACCGGCGGCGGCACCCTGGCCGGCCAGATCCTGTCGGCCATGGAGGTGGCGCTGAACCGCAACGCGAGCGAATACAGCCGCTACGGCTCGCCCGTGCACAAGCAGGTGTACCTTTACGGCGGGCTGGACACCTCGCCCACCACCTTCCGCCGCAATTTCGGCATGGCCTGGGGCATGGGGGGCTGGCTGCTGTTCCCCTTCCTGAACAAGATCGGCCCCGCCGGTGCCGACGCCCTGAAGCAACGCGTGGCGCGTGAACTGCGCAGCACCTTCCGCAGCCACTACGCGGGCGAGCTGAGCCTGACCCAGGCCTTGGCGCCTGAGCAGGTGCGCCGCTACGCCCAGCGTGCCACGGGCGAGAAGTTTCTGATCAAGCCGAATTGAGGGCGGCCTCAGGGCCTTGGGTGGGGGCGTGTGGCACGACCTGGCCCCGGCATTCGCCAAAGCCGATGCGGGCCACACCTTCGCGCTGGCACCATCCACGCAGCACCACGGTGTCGCCGTCTTCGAGCCAGTGGCGCTGGGTGGGCCCCGGCAGCGTCAGGGCCTGGCGCCCACCCTGTGTCAGCTCCAGCAGGCAGGCCGCCTGCTCAGGCTCCGGCCCCGACAAGGTGCCAGTGCCCAGCAGGTCGCCGGCCTGCAGGCGGCAGCCATTGCTGCTGTGCTGGGTCAACATCTGGGCCGCCGACCAGTAGGCGTGCCGGTAATTGGTCTGGCACAGCCGCAGCGCTGAGGCCTGGCCGGCCGGCAGCAGCAGCGCCTCCAGCTCGATGTCGATGGCGCCCTGCGTGGTCTGCACCGGGTGGTCCAGGTAGGGCAGTGGGGGCGGATCATCAGCACTGCGCGGCAGCGGCACCCTGAAGGGGGCCAGTGCCTCGAACGTGACCACCCAGGGTGAAACGGTGCTCAGAAAGTTCTTGGCCATGAAGGGGCCCAGCGGCACCGCCTCCCAGGCCTGGATATCGCGTGCAGACCAGTCGTTGAGCAGGCACAGGCCGAACAGCTGTTGCTCGGCCTGGGGCAGGTCGAGGGTCTGGCCCAGGGCATTGCCTGGGCCCACCAACACCCCCAGCTCCAGCTCGAAGTCGAGCTGCCGGGTGGGTGCATAGACCGGCCGGATCTGCCCGGGCAGCATGATCTGGCCGGCGGGCCGTTGCAAAGGGGTGTTGCTGATGGCCACCGTGGAGGCCCTGCCGTGGTAGCCGATCGGGAGCCACTTGAACTGGGGCAGCAGCTCGCGCCCCGGCTGGAACACCCGCCCCGCGTTCAGCGCATGGTGGGCCGAGGTGAAAAAGTCGGTGTAGTTGCCCACCTCGACGGGCAGCTGGTACTCGGCCTCGGCCTGTGGCACCAGGCAGGCCCGCCAGGCCGCTGCCTGGGGCGCACCGACCCGCAAGCCCCGCGACAAGGCCAGGCGCAGCGCCCGCCAGGCCGCCGGGCCCAGCGCCATCAAGGCGTTGAGGCGGGGCAGGCTGGCCGCCTGCAGGGCCTGGGCGGCGCCCGAGTCGAGGGGGCGCTCGTGGTCAGGCAGGGCCGCCAGGGCGGCCAGGTCCAGAATCGCATCGCCAATGGCCACGCCGCCCCGCCAGGCCTCGGCGCCATGCTGGCGCCGGAAGACGCCATAGGGCAGGTTCTGGATCGGAAAGTCGGTGTCGGCCTTGTGGGCCGAGGCGACCCAGCTTTGCAGGCCGGGGTCGTGGGTTTCGTTCAACAGCATGAGAAGGTCCTTTTCGGAGGGGCGGATGGCAGGGTCTGCTTTCAGAACCGGTGTCGGATGCCCACGGCAAAGCTGGTGCCGCTGGCCTGGATCAGCGTCGGCGGCGCGGGCAGGGTGCGGGTTTCGGTCTGGTCCCGAGACAACAGCACGTAGACCTCGGTGCGGCGCGACAGAAAGTGGTCGTACCCCACGGTGAGCAGCTTGCGCGAGACGTTGCCGCCGGCCACCGTGGCCGGTACGGGGGCCACCGTGTCGCCCGTGTTGCGCACCCCGTAGGCCGCCAGCCACTGGCCCGTGCCCATGGGCAGGCCCAGGCTCACATCCCACACCCGGTAATGCACCGACTGGGGCGCACTGGCCGTGCCCCGGTTCTGGATCTGCCCCAGGTGGCCGTAGAGCTTGAGCGGGTTGAAGTCGTAGCTGGCGGCCCATTGCCAGGCGCGGGTGTCGTTGGCCGAGGTGCCGTCGGCAAAGGTCTGCGGGTTGCGGTTCACGCTTTGCCAGGCCAGCGAGGTGTTGAACGCCCCGGCGTTGTAGGCCAGGCGCGCTGCAGCGTTGGGGCCACCCTGGTTCTGCGAGGCGGCATAGGCCACCGAACCCGTCAGGCCGGCACGCACCGGGCTGTCATACACCACCGAGTTGGCCCAGGCCGTGCCGCCCGACAGCGGCGAGCCGATGAAGGTCAGCAGGTTCAGGGGCGAGAAGGTGGTGCTGTCGCCGAGTGCATTGCTGCTGATGGCGTTCAGGAACAGCAGGCTGGTGATGTTGCCCACCCGCACACGGCCCCAGTCGGGGTGGCTCAGGTCCACCCAGGCGGCGCGCGAGAAATACGGGTCGGCCGCCACGTTCACCGGGGCTGGCAAGGCATCGCTGCGCCCGGCGGCCCCCGATTCGTTGCGCATGAACGAAGACAGCTCAAACAAGGCTGTGGTGCCGCCGCCCAGGTCCTCCTGCCCCCGGATGCCCCAGAAGCTGGTGGACAGCCCCCCGCTGCTGACCTTGCTCACGGCCTGTTCCTTGGCATTGACACCGGAGGGGCTGGTGAAGCGCCCGGCAGCGGCATCGAGCAGGCCGAACAGTTGCACACCGGGCTGAGGGGCGGGTTGGGCCTGGGCCGGGGCGGCCAGGGTCAGGGCTGCCAGTGCGGCCCAGCCGGAGGCCGGGTGCAGGCGTTTCAGGGTCATGGGCTTTGAATTTGTCATGTTGTCTCCTTCTGGTTGCTTGGATGCGCAGGGCGCAGGTGTGCCCGCGGGCCGGCCCTGGCGGGCTGGTCCGGTGTGGCGGGAACTGGGGGGCGGACACTGTCGAGGGCGCAGGCAGGGCTGCGCCCGACGTGTCAGCTCAACATCGGCTTATGGGCCCGGGGCAGGGGTGTCGGTCTGGTCCAGAAGGGCCACGGCGCGGGTCCAGCCCGCGGAAGCCCCTTTGACCTTGACCGGAAAGCAACTGATGTGAAACCCGTGGGGCGGCAGGGCCTCGAGGTTGTGCAGTTTCTCGAGGTGGCAGTAGCCGATGTCGCGCCCGACCTTGTGCCCTTCCCAGATGCGGGATGCGTCCTGGTCGTCGGCATAGCGCTGGGCGGTGTGTGCAAACGGGGCGTCCCAGCTCCAGGCATCGGTGCCGGTCAGGCGCACGCCGCGTTCCAGCAGGTACAGCGTGGCTTCTCGGCCCATGCCACAGCCCGATCGGGTGTAGTGGGGCGAGCCATAGGCGGCACTCGCCCGGGTGTTGACCACGACGATCTCCAATGGCTTGAGTGTGTGGCCGATGCGGGCCAGCTCGGCCTCGACCTCGGCGGCCTGCACCACATGCCCGTCAGGCAGATGCCTGAAGTCGAGCTTCACCCCGGGCTGAAAACACCATTGAAGGTCGACCTCGTCGATGGTGATGGCACGCTGGCCGCCGTCCATGGTCGAGGCAAAGTGCCAGGGGGCATCCAGGTGGGTGCCGTTGTGGGTGTTGAGCTGAACCTCTTCCACTGCCCAGGCCTCGCCGTCGGGCAGGTCCTGGGTTTGCAGGCCCGGGAAGAAGCGGGCCAGGTCGGGCACGCTGCTGCGGTGGTCGATGTAGCGGATGTGGGGTTCCAGGCCTGGGGGGTCGGTGGCAACGTCGTTGCACAGCGGCATGGAGATGTCGATGATGTGGCGCGGCATGGGGGCGGTGCTCCGGTTCAGTGGGTGGGGGCGGCGCAGGCGCCGCGCATGCCGTTGGCGATGAAGCGCACCAGCAGCGGGCCGGCCTGTTCATGGTCGCCAGGCTGGTTCTCACCGCGCGACAGGCGTTCGATGCGCTGGTCAGTCACGTGGTGCAGCAGGGCCCCCAGGGCAAACTGGTAGCACCAGGCGGCCTGGCCTCGCGTGGCCTGGGGCAGGGCTTGGGCCAGGGCATCGATGAAGGCATGGGCCAGGGGGTCGAACAGCTCGCGGATGATGGGCTCGTCTTCTTCCAGGTGGTCGCTCATGCCGCGCGCCAGCATGCGCAGGAAGTGGCGCCCCTCGGTTTGAGCCGCCACCCGCAGGGTGGGTAGCACAAAGGCGGCCACGATGGCGTCCAGCCGGTCTGCGGCGGGCTCGCTCTGGCAGGCCTCGGCCAGGGCCTGCAGGCGTTCGCCGATGTAGCCCGCCCGCTCGCGGAAGATCGCGTGGTACAGCGAGAGCTTGGGGCCGTAGTAGTAGCCCACCAGGGCCAGCGGCACGCCAGCCTCGTCCGCAATGTCACGGATCGATACGCCGTGAAAGCCGCGCGCGGCAAACAGACGCTCGGCGGCTTGCAGGATGTTCTGCTGCCGGTTGGGTGCCAGGCTGGCCTCGCCGCCTGCCGCGGCACTGCGTGCCTTGGCGCGGGATGGGGTTGAGGTGGATTTCTTCGTTGTCATGGTGTGTTTGTACGATCGTATAAATAAATTGAACACTCGTACAAACCACTAGGTTCGGGTGCTTGGAATGCAATTTGTACGTTCGTATAATTTTTGCACAAATGGACACGACAAGACCCCTCAAACGGAGACACACCATGCTGACAAGACGCCACTTCAACCTCATCGGCACGACCCTGGCGGCCGGCGCCTGGGCGGGGGCCGCCCGGGCCGCCGAGCCCAACTTGCCGGTGGCCAAGATCATTTCGGGCTTTCCCCCGGGCGGCACGCTCGATGTGATCGCGCGCCGGGTGGCCGACAAGCTGCGCGGTGCCTACGCCGGCGCCGTGCTGGTGGACAACCGGCCCGGCGCGGCGGGCCAGATCGGCGTGATGGCCCTCAAGGACAGCCCGGCCGATGGCAGCAGCCTGCTGATCACACCGTCGTCCATGCTTTCGATCTACCCCTACACCTACCCACGCCTGCGCTACACGCTCGACGACGTCAGCGCTGTGTCGCTGGCCGCTCACATGGACCATGGCCTGGCCGTGGGCCCCGGGGTGCCTGATTCGGTCACCACGCTGAAAGACTTCCTGGCTTGGGTCGCCACCCACCCCGAAGGGGCCAACTTCGGCAGCCCGGGCGCGGGCTCAATGCCGCACCTGGTCGGCATCCTGCTGAACCAGTTGACCCATACCGACCTGCGCCACATCGCCTACCGCGGCACGGTGCCTGGGGTGCAGGATCTGCTGGGCGGACAGATCAGTGCTTTCTGGGGCCCGATTGGCGACTACCTGCAGTACCAGAAGGTGGGCAAATTGCGCGTGCTGGCCGTGGCGGCCCCGGCCCGGTCCGTGTTTCTGCCCCAGGTGCCCACCTTGCGCGAGCTGGGGTATCCGCTCAATGTGCGTGAGTGGTATGGCTTCTTTCTGCCTGGCAAGGCTTCTGCCGACGTGCAGCGCCGGGCCGCTGAAGCCATCGGGCAGGCCTTGGCGTTGCCCGATGTGGTGGAGGCCGGGCGGGCTTACGGCCTGGAGATCAAGGGCTCCACCCCGGCGGTGTTGCAGCAGATGTTGCAGGCCGATGCCCAGCAATGGCGGCAGTTGATCCGGCAGTCGGGGTTCACGGCAGAGTCGTGAACGGCTGCAAGACCGCTCCCGGTTTTGTGCCGCCTGGGGCGCCCGGGCGGTGCCCCGGCGCTGCATGTGCCTCAGGTCCTACCGCACCTCGGGCGATTTGAAACCCTCCCCCACGCCCATGGCCTGGCGTGGGCACCTTGGCCCGGCGTTCCGCTGCCAAGGGTCTCCATGCCAAGCTTGCCGGGCGCAGATTCACGCCCCGCCAGCTTCGCCCGGCGTTGAAGCCCTTCGCGCCTCATCTTCATGCTCGGCACCCATTGAACCCCCCGGGTCGAAATAGATGGGCTCCGTGGCCGCTGCGCCTCTCAGCGACGCTTCCTGCTGCTGCCTGCTGTGCTGTTGGGGCGCCCCCCTCTGAGCTCAAAGAGTTTCCTGCGCTTGTTTTGTGTAAATCCACAAAGTCACACAAACGCAATGTTATGCACATAGCATTAACAGAGTGTTAACAAACGACTTGGCGGCCCAGGGGCTGCGCAAGCCCCGTTCAACCCACCTGTCTCCGGGATATTCAAGATGACCAACACCTCTTTGCAGTGCTGCGCCGCTGCACCCAACATCCGCGCCCCGCAGCGCCTGAACAAGCCCACCAAGCCGCTGTGGCGAGGTCTCGCCCTGGGCGTGACCCTGAGCCTGGGCCTGGCGCTGGTCGGCTGTGGCGGTGGCGGCAGCAACAACTGCGGCTCGGCCGGCAACACCCGCGTCCTGCATTGCGCGCCCTGAGCCGGCACCGCCGCCCGGGCTTTTCAGCAACCCATCACCGAAACACCGACCTGCCATGACACTCAACCGTCGCAACTTTTTGCGCTCTGCCGGCACCGCCACCGGCTCGACCCTGGCGCTGAGCATGTTCCCGCCCGCCATCCAGAAGGCGCTGGCCATCCAGGCCAACAACAAGACCGGCACCCTCAAGGACGTCGAGCACATCGTGCTGCTGATGCAGGAGAACCGCTCGTTCGATCACTACTTCGGCAGCCTCAACGGCGTGCGCGGCTTTGCCGATCCCTTTGCCGTGCCCGTGCCCACGGCCAATGGCGTGCAAGGCAAAACCGTGTGGTCGCAGCCCAATGCCACAGCCGGCGTCACGCCCTCGGTGATTGCACCGTTCCGTCTCAACACGGTGCAGAACTTCGAGGTCATGCGCGTGCAAGGCACGCCGCATTCGTGGAGCGATGCCCAGGGGGCCTGGGATCAGGGCCGCATGAGCTACTGGACCAAGTACAAGGCCAACCACTCGATGGGCTATTTCACGCAAGAGGACATGCCCTTCCAGTACGCGCTGGCGAATGCCTTCACGATCTGCGATGCCTACCACTGCAGCTCGCAGACCGGCACCAACACCAACCGCCTGTTTGCCTGGACCGGCACCAACGACGGTCTGGCCAAGGGCAATGGCCCCGCCACCTACAACGATTACGACTGGTTTGACGCCAACCCTGGCAATGACGGCGGCTACACCTGGACCACCTACCCCGAGCGGCTGCAGGCCGCCGGCGTGAGCTGGCAGGTGTACGAGAACATGGAGGACAACTTCACCGACAACTGCCTGGCCGGTTTCCACAGCTTCCGCGATGCCTATTACCAGCGCCCTGGCTACTCCGAGGCGCTGCGCCAGCGCGGCGTGAGCACGCGCGACCTCGACAAGCTCAAGGAGGATGTGCTGGCCGGCAAGCTGCCCCAGGTCAGCTTCATTGTGGCCACCGCCGAGGGCTCCGAGCACCCGGGCCCGTCCAGCCCGGCGCAAGGCGCGGACTACACGGCCAAGGTGCTGGACGCCCTGACCGCCAACCCCGATGTCTGGAGCAAGACCGTTCTGTTCCTGAACTTCGATGAGAACGACGGCTTTTTCGACCACGTGCCGCCACCGGCCCCGCCGTCCTATGCCAGCTACAACGCCGATGCGTCAAAGGCCCAGTTTGCGGGCGCCAGCACGGCTGACGCCACGGCCGAGTACCACGAGCACCTGGTGAGCTACCACAACTCGGCCGCCGAGCAGGCCTTGCTGCATCGCCCCTATGGCCTGGGGCCGCGCGTGCCCATGTACGTGATCTCGCCCTGGAGCAAGGGCGGCTGGGTCAACTCGCAGGTGTTCGACCACACCTCGGTGTTGCAGTTCATCGAGCAGCGTTTCGGCGTCATCGAGAGCAACATCTCGCCCTGGCGTCGTGCCGTGTGCGGGGACCTGACCAGCGCCTTCAACTTTGCCGACCCGGACAACACCGCCTTCTACAAGAGCCTGCCCGCCACCCAGGCGCTGGCCGACCGGGCCCGGGCGCTGCCAGGCCGCACCACGCCGCTGCCACCGAACGCACCGGCCATGCCGGTGCAGGCCAAGGGCACCCGGCCATCGCGCGCGCTGCCCTATGAGCTGCACGTGAGCGCGGTGTGCGCGCCCGCGAGCCAGCAGGTCAGCCTGATCCTGGCCAACACCGGCAAGGCGGCCGCTGTCTTCCATGTCTATGACCGCCTGCACCTGGACGCCATCCCGCGCCGCTACACCGTCGAGGCAGGCAAGCAACTCAGTGGTGTGTGGTCGGTGGCGGCGGACAACGGTCTGTACGATCTGTGGGTGCTGGGGCCGGCGGGCTTTCACCGCCACTTCAGTGGCAACGCCAAGGCCCTGAACGCCAGTGCCCAGCCCAATCCCGAGATCCAGGTCTGCTACGACGTGGCCAACGGGGATCTGCTGCTCAAGCTGCACAACACCGGCAGTGCCAGTTGCACCTTCAGCGTGAAGGCCAATGCCTATTTCGACGCCACGGCCCAGACCGCCAGCGTGAGCCCGGGGGGCGAGGCGGTGATGGCGTGGGCGCTCAAGGCCAGCGGCAACTGGTACGACTTCAGTGTCAGCGTACCGGCCCTGGCCGGCTACACCCGCCGCTTTGCCGGCCGGCTTGAAACGGGTGAACACCTGATCAGCGACCCGGCCATGTATGGCACGGCGGTGTCCGATCAGCTTGCCATCAAGTTCTGAGCACCCAACGGTGTGCTTGCCGCGGCCTGGCCCCATGGGGCCAGCTGCGGCATGATCGAGCCCATGCTTCAAGAAAAACGTCACCAGCGCATCCTCGCCCTGCTGGCCGGCAGCGGCCATGTGAGCACCGAGCGCATTGCCAATGACCTGGGGGTGTCGCGCGAGACGGTGCGGCGCGATGTGCTGGTGCTGCAGACCACGGGCCGGCTGCGGCGCGTGCACGGCGGCGTCAAGATCGGCGGCCCTGAGTCCGAGGCGCCGCTGCAGCAGCGCCTGCAGACCAACACCTTGCAAAAGCGCGCTGTGGTGCAGGCCGCAGCCCGCCTGCTGCAGCCGGGCCAGTCGCTGTTCATCGATGCGGGCAGCACGGTGTCGATGCTGGCCGAGGAGTTGGCCTCGCTGCAGGGTCTGACCATCATCACCAATTCTTTCGATGTCGCCCTCAAGCTGGCGGGCCCAGGCCACGAGGGCGCGCCGCGCCACCAGGTGCATCTGCTGGGCGGGCGACCCCGGCCCGGCCTGGCCGCCACCTATGGCGACAGCACCGTGGCCGAACTGATGCGCTGGCGCCCCGATTGGGCCATGCTCTCACCGGTCGGCATCGAAGCCACCCTGGGGGCCAGCAGCTTCGAGCCGGCCGAGGCCGAACTGGCCCGCGCCATGGTGCGCCAGGCGCACCGCAGCGTGCTGTTGGCCGATGACAGCAAGATCGGCGTGCAGTCGCGCCTGTCGTTTTGCACGCCCGATCAAATCCACACCCTGATCACCAACCGGCGCGCCGCGCGGCACCCGGCCCTGCTGGCCTTGCAGCAGGCGGGCTGCACCGTCAGCTTGGCGTGAGACGGCATCGGATCAGTCGCTGGAAAAGGTCCATCTGTTCAAGTTGCAGCATCTCTTGTGCAAGGAGTGCTTGGCCCTTTGCTTCACGCTCAGGCTCTGACGGCACTTGCGAAAGGTTGGACGGCCTCTCTCAGGATCTGCAGCAAATCGGTGCAGGCGGCCTGGATCTCGGCCATCGGGCCGCCGACGCTGAGCGTGAGCGGCTCGCGCTCCTGCCCGGTGGGCAGAAAGATGGCCAGCGCCGCGGCGCCCGGCATGGAGGTGCCCTGAGACAGCGCATACCCCTGCTGCCGGACGGTCTCCAACTCTTGCAGGACGGCCGGCAGCTCCCGCAGTTCCTCCGCGCTGCCGGCCTGCGCATTGGCCTTGCGCAGCAGCAGAGACACCTCTCGCTGGGGTAGACCGCTGAGCAGCATCTTCCCCGCCGCACTGTGGAACAGGGGGCGCAGAGCGCCGATCCGTGCGGTGAATCGGCCCTCGCGGGTGGACTGCAACACGTGCAGATAGCGCACGTGAATGTCTTTTCGGCACCCGATCATCACGGTGTGGCCGGTCTTGGTCAGCACCTGTTCCATCAAGTGCAGCAGGTGTTGCTCGCTGTAGAGCCGGTCGTGGATCCAGGCCGTGATCAACGCGACGCGCACATTGGGGATGTACAGGCCCGAGCGGGTGTCATGGTCCAGATAACCGGCCAGGGCCAGACTTTTGAGCAGCACGGAGGTGCTCGATTGGGGGTAGCCCAGCGAGCGCGAAATCTCGCCTACAGAACAGGGGCGCCGTTCTTCTGCAAAGAACTCCAGCAGTTCGAGGACCCGTTGTGCCGACTTGACCTGGGGTGCGAGATTGTTCATATCCGTGATATTTGATCACATCCATGATGGACTGCGCGCTGGCGAGGGCCCCACCCTAAGCTGGCGCCACGTTCAAAAGCCGCCTCTGAGGCGACTACCACATGGAGACAAAATGACCTTTCCTTCACCTGCCTCGAGAAGGCGCCATCTGGCGCAGCTTGGCGCCGGCGCCATCGGTTTGCTGGGCGGCCTGCCGGCGAAGGCCGCCGGCTATCCCGAGCGCCCCCTGCGCCTGGTGGTGCCGTACGCGGCCGGGGCTGCTGGCGACCTGTTGGGGCGCATTCTGGCGGACCGACTGGGCCTGCTTCTGGGGCAAGCCATCATCGTGGACAACCGGGCCGGTGCCGGCGGCACGCTGGGGGCGGACAACGTGGCCAAGGCGGCCCCGGATGGCTACACCTTGCTGCTGGGCACCGACGCCTCGCAAGCCACGAATGTGTTCCTGAGCAAGCGATTTCCGTACGACCCGGTCAAGAGCTTCACGCCGGTGGCTGCTGTAGCCACCAACCACATCGTGTTGCTCGTTCACCCCTCGTTTCCTGCCAGAACGGTGGCTGAACTGGTGCAGTACGCCAAAAGCCATCCGGGCAAGCTGAGTTTCGGCAGTTCCGGGCCCGGTTCGGCCCATCACCTGGCGGGCCAGTTGCTCAATGAGGCCGCAGGCATCGACATGGTTCATGTGGCTTACAAGGGGGGCTCGCCCGCCATGACCGATCTGCTGGGGGGCCAGTTGCAGGTCTTATTTGCCAGCCTGTCCACCGCGCGCCCCTACCTGGACAGTGGCAAGGTGCGAGCCCTGGGGGTGGTCGAGGCGGCGCGGGTCAAAGGCTTGCCACAGGTTCCGGCGATCAGCGAGACCCTGCCTGGCTACGAGGTCAGCTCTTGGTTTGCCGTGTTCGGACCTGCAGGCCTGCCCACGCCAGTGGTGGCGCGCCTGGGCAGCGAGATCAACAAGGTGCTGGCTCAGCCGTCGGTGGTTGATTTGCTGGAGAAAAATGGCCTGTCGCCCTGGCTCACCTCGCCCGAGGAACTGGCCAAGCGCCTGAAGTCCGAGTTGCAGAGCCGTGAGCGCCTGGTGAAGGCTGCTGGACTGGAGGCGGAATGACCCCCCGCACAGGCGTACCTGAACTGATCGTGGCAGGTGGCGTGGCCACGATCACCTTATGCCGACCGGCACAGCGCAACCGTCTGCAAACCGAAGATCTGCACGCCTTGATGCGGCACTTCGCTTTGGTGGAGGCTGACCCGGCGGTGCGGGTGCTGGTCATCACATCCATCACAGACGGCCAGCCCCGGCCGGTGTTCTGCGCGGGATACGACGTGGGCGGTTTTGACAATGCCGCCCACGACCCCCAACTGTTCGAGCGTGTGGCCGACACCCTCGAACATCTGCGCCCCATCACGCTGGCCGCGGTCAATGGCAGTGTGTTTGGCGGCGCCACCGATCTGGTGCTGGCCTGCGACCTGCGGGTGGGACTGGCCGGGTGCGAGTGGCGCATGCCAGCGGCTGCCCTCGGTCTGCATTACTACCCCAGCGGCTTGCGCCGCTATGTGGCACGCCTGGGTCCGGCCCTGGCGCAGCGGGCCTTCCTGACCGCTCAGACCTTGGGGTTCGACCAATTGCAAGCGGCCGGAGGGCTGCAATGGGTGCTGGCTGATGAAGCGTTTGAGGGGCATCTGCAGGTGCTGGTGCATCAGGTGGCGGCACTGGCTCCCTTGGCGGCCCAGGCGACCAAGCAATCCCTTCTTGAACTGGCGGCTGGGCACACCGACCTGAAGTTGTTGCGTGAGCGCGAGGCCAGCACCTTGGCCAGCGCTGATTTTGCCGAAGGGCGGGCGGCATTCGCCGAGCGCCGTGCCCCTGTTTTCCGGGGCCTGTGAGCCCACCCGTGTCCCCCATTCATGAAAGCATCCCAATGAAGCAGCAACAAGCCATGGCCGCGCCCCATCAACCGCTTGCGGGGGTGCGTGTGCTCGAACTCGCTCAGATCATGGCCGGCCCCACCTGCGGCATGATGCTGGCCGACCTGGGCGCCGAGGTGATCAAGATCGAGAAGTTTCCGGGTGGCGATGATGCCCGGCAGTATCAAAAGCCGGGCGACAGTGCCATGCCGCCGTCATTTCGCATGATCAATCGGGGCAAGCGTTCTCTTGCTGTGGACATCCGCACGCCAGCGGGCAAAGCCATCATCCAGCGCCTGGCCGGTCAGTGTGATGTGCTGACCGAGAACTTCCGCCTCGGCGTCATGGAGCGCCTGGGCTTGGGCTACCAGGACATTCGGCCGTTCAACCCCGGTCTGATCTATTGCTCGATCACGGGGTATGGGCGGGTAGGGCCGTTGGCGAGCAAAGGGGGGTTCGATCTGATCCTGCAAGCCTTCAGCGGGCTGATCAGTGCCACCGGCGAGCCCGATGGCCCCCCGGTGAAGCCAGGTGTTTCGATTGCGGATACCAATGCAGGCATCCTGGCGGCCCTCGCCATCGTGTCCGCCTATGTGCACCGGTTGAAGACCGGTCAGGGCCAGCATGTCGAAACCTCGCTGTTGCAGGCTTCGTTGCAGCAGACCTACTGGCTGGCGGCCAACTATTTTTCGAGCGGACGCGAGACCCCACGTCTTGGCACGGCGCATTCGTTGATTGCGCCCTACCAGGTGTTCAAGACGCGGGATGGCGGCATGGTGATCGGGGGCGGCAACCCCAAGGCCTGGATCAGCATCTGCGAGGTGCTGGGGCATCCCGAGTGGAGCGCCGACCCCCGCTTCGACCATCCGCAAAAGCGGGTACAGAACAGGCGAGCGCTGGAGATGCTGATCAACCAGGTGTTGGCGCAGCACGACACCGCCATCTGGTGCAGCCGCTTCGACGCAGCGGGGGTGCCGGCCGGCCCCCTCAACACCGCGGGTCAGGCTTTGGAGCACGAGCAATCGCGGGCCGTGGGCATGGTGGTGGAGGTGCCAGATGGCCTGGGTGGCCGCAGCCGAGGTATTGGCTCCCCGCTGACGTTCAATGGGCGTTCTGAGATTGCCAGCAGCCCCGCGCCCCGCATCGGTCAGCACAGCCGCGAGCTGTTGAAAGAGTTCGGATGTGCCGATCCCGAGATCGATCGATGGCTGCAGTCCGGGGTGGTGCACCAGGGATGATGGCAGCCGGCACCTTGCCAAAGCCTGTGAGGTCAGCGGCGGCCCTGCCGGGCTCGATCACGCCGGGCAGCGGCAGGGGGCCGTCAAGTCAGCTTGACGCAGGGTGGCAGCGCCTGGAGCCCGGTGAAATCCCTCGCCAGTGCAAGGGGATTCCCCCGTACACTGACAAGCGGCGGTGGTTCGCCCTGCCAGCGTTGCTCTGGGCAGCGCTTCCAACTTCACTGCGTGATCAAAAGCATGACGACTCTTGCAAGCATCGATCAGACCCGGGCGTGCCTCGCTGGCGCCCTGCAAGCAGGGGAGGTCTGGCCGGCATTTCAACCTTTGGTGCGCTTGCGCAGTCGGCGCATTGCCGGCTTCGAAGTGCTGGCACGGTGGACGTCGCCGGTGCTGGGCACGGTGTCCCCCGGGGTGTTCATCCCCTTGGCCGATGGCTTGGGCCTGCTGCACGAGCTCAGCCTGTACCTGATCCGCGAGGCTTGCACGCTGGCCCGCGACTGGCCTGGCGACTTCTACCTGGCGTTCAACCTGGCGCCCAGCCAGTTTCTGCTGCCCGACCTCGCTGAGCAGATCCAGGCGACGGTGACCGAGGCGGGTTTTCCGATGAAGCGGGTGCAGATCGAAATCACCGAGAACGCCCTGTTTCATGACAGCCAGGTGGCTCGCCGCAGTGTGGACGCCATCAAGCGCTCGGGAGCCACTCTGTCGTTGGACGATTTTGGCACGGGGCACTCCAGCCTGACGCGCCTGCAGTCCCTGCCGTTTGACGAGATCAAGATCGACGCCAGCTTTGTGCGGGATCTGGAGTCGGACTCGGGCAGCCTGAAGATCGTCACCGCGGTGCTCGGGCTGGGCCAGAGCCTGGGCGTGCACGTGATCGCCGAAGGCATCGAAACCGATCGCCAGGCCAAGCTGCTGCAGCACATGGGCTGCACCCTGGGGCAGGGCTACCTGCTGGGCCGGCCGGCGCCTCACGCCCAGGCGCTGGCGCAGCTGGCGCGTGACGGCTGCCACAGTGGCCATGATTCGCCACTGGATGCGTCCCCTTTTCAGCGCTTGCACCAGCTGGAGACCCTCTACAAGGACGCGCCGGTGGGCCTGTGTTTTCTGGACACCGAAATGCGCATCATCAGCGCCAACCCGAAGGTCATCCAGTACCTGGGCCTGGAGCGGATGGAATTGCGTGGCCGATCGGTGAAGAAATTGCTGAACCAGCCGGGCTCCGGAAGCTTGCTTGACGCGCTGGAGCAGGTGCGCGCCGGGGCCGAGCTGGCGCCCACGGAATACCTTCACAAGGGCACCGGCTCGACCTTTCTGGTGGCCCACCAGCGCGTGTGCAATGAACTGGACGAGTGGCTGGGCATCTCGCTGGTGGTGATCGACATCACGGCCCGGGTCACGGCCGAGCGGGTATTGCAGCAAAGCGAGGAGCACTTCAGGCGCTCGATCGAGCTGGGCCCCAACATCGCCTGGGCTGCCGGGCCGGACGGTGCTGTCGACTACATGGGGCCTGCGTTCGAATGGACCCCGTTGCACTCGGCACAAGAGCGTTATGAACGTTGGTGCGATCGCATGGACCCGCAAGACCGTGACCGGGTGCATGCGGAGTGGTTGGCCCATCTGCCCAGCCGGGCACCTTTCAAGACCGAATTCCGCATTCTTTGGCCCGACAACAGCTGGCGCTGGGTGCGCAGTCAGGCCTATCCCCACCTGAACGAGCAGGGCGAGGTGCTGCGTTGGTACGGCGTCATCATGGACATCTCCGGCGAGCGCCGACTGGAGCACCGCGTGGCCGAACTGGAGCAAAAAATGACCCAGTGGGGTGAGCTGCACGGTTTGTGAGCCTGGCCTCGGCCAGGCTGGTGTCCCTATGGCGTGCTGACCCTCAGGTCAGCTCGGTCAGGCGTAGGTATTGACCGAATTGCCCATCGTCTCGGTGGGCTTGGGGGGTTGTGGCTGGCTGTTGCTGGCAGGGGCAGGCGCCGCGGCAGCACGGGTGCCGTCGTTGTCGCCATCCGCATCCACGCCACCGGTTTTGGCCACCGGCGTCTGGGCCTGGTAGGGGTTGTTGGAACCTACGGAAGAAATGCTGGACATGGTGATCCTTGGTCAGGGTTGAAAAAGCTCTTTGTCATCGTTTGTATCGACAGGCTGACAATTTGGCTGAAGCTTCTTTACATGCCGGAAATCGACCGCAGGCCTGGCGCTCAGGCCCCGGTGCCGGTGTTGGCGCTTTGCACCTGGATGCGGAAGTGCTCGATGGTGCCGTCATCCATGGCGGCCTTGATCCAGTTGGGTTTGCGGCCCTTGCCGCTCAAGGTGCCATCCCAGGACAGCCCACGACTCGGGTCGTAGAAGGTGGCCGGGCGCTTGAGCTTGTTCGGTGCGTGGGTTCGGCTCAGCGAACTGAGCGCCACCTGGGCCGGGGTGAGTTGAAAGCGCTGCACCAGATCGCGGGCCAGTTCGACGGCCTCTTTCCTTTTGGAGCGGAACAATGCATCGCGTTGTGCTTGAAGCTGCGCGATCTGCTGATCGAGGGATCGGATTTCGTTGAACATAAGCCCGCTATTTTAGGGACTTGTGAAGCAGGGTCGCCGCCCGGGCTTTCACCCAGGTGGCGTTGCCCACCGGCAAAGCGTCAATCCAGCGACGCGCCAGCCTTCTTGATCACGTCGGCAAAGCGGGTCGATTCACCGTCCATGAACTGCTTGAACTGATCACGGGTGGTGGGGAAGGCCTCGTAGCCGAAGGAGACGAACTTCTCTTTCACGTCGGCTTCAGCCAGGGCCTTTTCCACATCGCGCTTGATCTTCTCGGCCACGGCGGGCGACACGCCCTTGGGGGCGGCGATGGCGTTCCAGCCCGTCACCTCGTAACCGGCGGGGCCGCCGGATTCGGCCACCGTGGGCACATCCGGGAAGTTGGCCAGGCGCTTGGGCGCGGCCACGGCCAGGAAGCGCAGCTTGCCCGCGCGCTGCAACGGGCCCGCGGTGGCGCTGGTGCCCAGCGCAAAGCTCAGCTCGCCATTGGCCACGCCGGTGTAGAGCTGGGTGGTTTCCTTGTAGATCACATGCGTCATGTCGGTCTTGGTCATGCTCTCGAGCAGGGCCGAGCCCAGGTGCACCGGGTTGCCCACCGACCACGAGCCGTAGTTGAGCTTGCCGGGGTTGGCGCGCGCATCGGCGATCAGGGCACCCATGTCCTTGTAGGGGCTGTTGGTGGCCACGTTCACAAAGAAGTAGGTCTTGAACAGCGGCAGGATGATGTCGAAATCCTTGGCCACGTCGTAGGGCAGCTTCTTGAACAGGTGCGGGTAGGCCGCGATGTGCACGGCGTCGAGCTGGATCAGGTCATGCCCATCGTTGGCGCCACGCTTGAAGGCATCGATGGCGATGAAGCCGTTGCCGCCCGGGCGGTTTTCCACCACCACGGGTTGGCCCCACATGCGCGACAGCTTGTCCGCTACCAGGCGGGCCACGCCGTCCGGGCCGCCGCCCACCGGGAAGGGCGTGATGATGCGCACCGGCTTGGTCGGAAACTGCACGGCCGGTGCCGTGCTCTGGGCCTGGGCCGGCAGCAGGGCACCGGCGGCACCCAGGCCAAGGGCCAGGGCGGCCAGACGGCGGGTCAGCGACTGGGGGGAGCGGAAGGCATGTTGCATGGATTGTCTCGGTTGTCGGAGGAAGATACAGACGCTTAAACGGTCGGTTTGAGCGCTGTTCGCGCACTCTCGATTGTCGGCACTCGAGCCTGCCCAGGCCAGTGAGCATGCGTGATATCAGCTAGAACGAAATGGCATGACGCTGCGGTAGCTATGCCATGGCAAATGGTGATGCCACCCGATGAGGTCGGCGCTGCGCCCGATCTGCCGCAGGGGTGAAGGTCTCTTTCACACTGTCCTTGAAGGGGGTGGCATGGGCTGGGGCATGAAGATCGAGCAGGGCGGTTGTGACAGGCGCTGGGCTGAGCCCGCACCGGCTGCGTGCTGCCTGCGGCCCACCCAGACGGGAGTGCAGCAAAGAGGTGGAGCCGGTGCCTTGGCTGCCTAGGCCCCCATGGGCGAGCACAACTCAATCAGGGTTCCGTCTGGGGCCCGAACATACGACACCACCTGGCCCCAGGGCTTTTGACTGGGTGCGGCCAGTTCGGAGGCGCCTGCTTGAAGTGCCCGGGTGTGTGCGCCTGCGACATCCGGGGTGACCAGGCCCAGTTCCATTCCCAATGGTTTTTGGGACTCAGAGGCCGCCACATGGCCGCCCGGGAAGTTGCCATGGCCCAGTTCGTGGGCCGCGAAGGCAAGCGTGGTCTCGCCTGTGGCCAATTCGCCATAGGTTCCAGACTCATGCAAGAACTTCAGCTCAAAGCCGAAGGCCGTCGCAAAAAACTGCAGCGACGCTTTGACATCAGGCACATAGACGATGGTGTATCCGAGCTTCATGGTGTTCCAGTCTCCCTGGGGGTGCACGGGCGCCAGGCCCAATCAAACCATCCTATCAGCCCACGGCCCGGGCCAAATGGCGGCGGTGGGGGGCGCCGCTGGGGCTGGTGGGGCCGGCAGTTGGAGCCCAGACCCGTTCAGCGCTGGGTCCTATTGGCCAAGCCCTGGGGAGCTGAGGGCGTTTGCGCGCCGTTCAGCCCTGAAGCGCGGCCGGGAGGCCGTACCATTGCGCCCATGAGCGACACCTACCTCGTCACCACTTACGCCGACAAGGACCAAGTCAAGGCCTTGGGTGCCCGCTGGGATCCGGCGCGGCGGCAATGGCGGGTGCCGGCCGGGCTGGACCTGGGCCCTTTTGCCCGCTGGCTGCCCCAGGGCCTGGCGCTGGAGCCGGTGGCCAGCGCGGGCGCGGTGGCCCGTGCCGCCGGCACGGCATTGACGGAGCCCTTCAGTAGCAGTGCCGGTGCCCTGGCCCCGGCCGATGCCAAGGGCGTTTCCCTGTCGCGTCTGCTGGGCGGCGTGGCCGTGGCGGTGTCCGATGCCTTTCGCGAAGGGGTGTGGACCACGGTCGAGGTGGTCGATGTGCGGGCGCGCAACCATGTCTACCTCGAGGTGTCGGAGCGTGACCTGAGCGGCAACACGGTGGCCAAGGCCCATGCTGTGATCTGGTCCAGCGTGGCGCAGCGCATCCTGCCGGCTTTTCAGCAGGCCACAGGGGTGGAACTGGCGGCAGGGCTCAAGTTGCTGGTGCGGGCCCGGCCCGTGTTCAAGGCGCAGTATGGGTTTTCGTTGGAGGTCGACGAGATCGACCCCAACTACACCCTGGGCGATCTGGAGGCCACCAAGCGCGAGATCCGCGAGCGCCTGCGCCGCGAGGGCCTGTTCGAGCTCAACCGCGAGTTGCCCCCGCCCTGGGATTTCAACCACGTGCTGGTGGTGGCACCCGAGGGCGGCGCCGGGCTGGGCGACTTCCAGGCCGAGGCCAGCCGGCTGGAGCGCCATGGGCTGTGCAGTTTCATCTATGTGTACAGCCGCTTCCAGGGCGAGGGCGCGCCCGCCGAGATCCGCCAGGAGCTGCTGGCTGCGCTGGAACAGATCCGCGTCAACCACCCCTGGCTGCCCGATGCCGTGGTGCTGATCCGCGGCGGCGGGGCCGTCAATGACATGGCCTGGCTGAACGACTACGCGCTGGCGCGCGCCCTGTGCGAGCTGCCGGTGCCGGTGTTCACCGGCATTGGGCACGAGCGCGACAACACCGTGCTCGACGAGGTGGCGCACCAGCGTTTCGACACGCCCTCCAAGGTGATTGCCGGCATTGAGCAGGTGATCCGTGAGCGGGCGCACCAGGCCCGAGCCATGTTCGACAGCATCGCCACCCAGGCCCGGCGCAGTGTCGAGCAGGCCCGCCTGCAGGCCACCCAGCTGCGGGCCCAGGTGCACACCGGGGCGCTAGGGCAGATCGCGCTGGCCAAGGCCGGCGCCAGCCAGGCCCTGACCGATGTGCGCCTGCACGCCGTTGTCACCGTGCGGCAGGCAGCCGATGCCGCACAAAGTCGCCTGGGCGAGGTGCAGCAACTGGCCCGGGCCCAGCTGCAGTCGGCCCAGCGCGAAACCCCCGCCCTGATCGGCGAGATCCGCGCCGAAGCCCGCCAGATGCTGCGCACCGCCCGCCTGCAGGTGGGCAGCGACCTGGAGGCCATCCGCAGCCAGGCCAGGGCCGACCTGCGCCAGCAGCAAGACCACCTGAGCCGCAGCCTGGGCGATGTCAGCTTGCTGGCGCGCCGGGCCATTGCCCAGGCGCGCCAGGGCAGCGAAAGCCTGATGCGCGAGATTGCCGGCCAAGGCCCGGGCAAGACCTTGGGCCGGGGCTTTGCCCTGGTGCGGGCCGACTCGGGCGAACCCATCACCAGTGCCTCGACCCCGGCGGTCGAGGTGACGCTTCAATTTCACGACGGCCAACGCGCCGCAACCCTGCTCAAGCCATGAAACACAGCTTCAAGGAATCCTACGGCGTGCTGCAACGCCACGCCCAGACCCTGCGCGAACAGCGCGAACCCAACATCGACGACCTGCTGCAGATCGTCGAAGAGTCGGTGAGCGCCTTCAAGATCTGCCAGGCCCGCATCGATGCGGTGGAGAAAGCGCTGGAGAAGGAACTGGGCGAGCCCCAGCGTGAGACGGCTGAGCGAAGCCCGGTGCCCACAGCGCCCGCAGAGTCCACCGCGTCCAAGACTGCCCCGAAGACGGCCTCCAAGACGGCCGCACCGGCCACCGACGACGACGACGTGCCGTTCTGAGGCGGTGGCCGCTCGCCAGCAAGGCTCGGGCTGTGCTGATCAGACCGTGGCGCTGGAGAACTGATTGGGCGGGACGGCCAGCCCCAGCGTGTCGCGCAACGTCTGGCCCGGGTAGGCGGTGCGAAAGGCGCCCCGGTCCTGCAGGCGGGGCACCACCTGCTCCAGAAAGTCGTCCGCGCCCAGGGGCATGATGGCGGGCAGCACCACAAAGCCGTCGCCGCCGCCTTCGTCGTGCCAGCGTTTGAGCTCGTCAGCCACCTCGCTGGCCGTGCCCACAGGCGAGAAAAAGCCCAGGCTCTGGGCGTACCAGGTGCCCAGTTGGGCCACGGTCCAGCCTTCGTCGCGCGCTTTTTGCAGCACGCCCTGAAAGCGCCCCCGGCTGCCGGTCAACTGGCTGGCGATGTCGGGCACCCGCTGGTGCAGCGGGTACTGCGCCAGATCGTGGTTCATGCTGGCCGACATGAAGCTCAGCGCCGCCTCGGGCAGCACCAGCTCTTTGAGCTCACGCTCCAGATCCAGCGCCTCGCGTCGGGTCTGGCCGATGATGGGCACGATGCCGGGCAGCACCTTCAGGCTGTCTGGCGAGCGTCCCACCTCGGTCAACTGTTGTTTGAAGCGGCGGTAGAAGGCCTGGGCCCGGGTCAGATCGGGCTGCACGCCAAAGACCACCTCGGCCTGCTCCAGGGCGGTGCGCTCAAAGTTGCCCGACACGCCGGCCTGTACCTGCACCGGGTGCCCTTGTGGCGGGCGCGGCACGTTCAGCGGGCCGCGCACCTTGAACCAGTCGCCGTCGTGGTCCACATAGTGCAGCTTGCTGGCGTCGCCATGTCGGCCCGTGGCCTGGTCGCGCACCAGCCAGTCGCTCTCCCAGCTGTCCCACAGCTTCTTCACCAGTCGGGTGAACTCGGCCGATTTGGCATAGCGCGCGTCGTGTCCCAGGTGCTGATCCAGCCCGTGGTTGCGGGCCTCGCCGTCGCTCACCGAGGTGACCACGTTCCAGGCCACGCGGCCACCGCTCAGGTGGTCGATGGTGGCCAGGGTGCGGGCGGCGGTGTAGGGCTGGGTGTAGGTGGCCGATACCGTGGCGGCCAGGCCGATGTGCGTGGTGGCCCCGACCAGCGAGGCGATCACGCTCAGCGGCTCGACGTGCTGGGGCAGGGCGCGCGACTCGACCGTGGCCCTGAAGTCGCCGCCATAGACATCGTCCACCGACAGCTTGTCGGCCAGAAACACCATGTCCAGGCAGGCCCGCTCGGCCTTCTGGGCCAGGTCGCGGTAAAAGCGCCAGTCCAGCGGGCGGGTGTTGCCCGCTTTGGGGTGACGCCAGGCGCCGTGCTGGCTGCCGATTTCGGCCAGGTACAGGGCAATGTGCATGCTCATGTCAGGGCTCTGAGCTCAGGGCTTGAAGCGCGTGTCGAGCAGGTCTTTGGCATCGAGGCGGCGCGGGATCAGCTTGGCCTCCACGTACAGGTCGATGGTGTTCTGCTGCAGGCGCACGATGCTGTCATCGATGGCCAGCGGGGCATGGCCCTCGCGGCGTTGCTTGGACAGGGCCACGTCCTCCGGGATGCCCACCAGCTTGGCGATGGTCTTGGAGTAGGGCTCGGTGTTCTTCTGCGCCCAGACGCGGGCCCGGGCGTTGCGGGCCACAAAATCCTTCAGTGCGGCAGCCTTGTCCTTGTCGGCCAGTGCGTGGTTGGAGGCCACCAGGTACGACAGCGCCGGGAAGTTCTTGCCATCCACCAGGATGCGGGCGCCTGATTTCAGGATGGCAAACGACACATAGGGCTCCCAGGTGACGGCCGCATCGACCGAGCCCTGCGTCAGCGCCAGCGTGAACTCCGAAGGCGCCAGGTAGGCCAATTGCACCGCATCGGCAGCCAAGCCCGCCTTGCTCAGCACCTGCAGCAACAGGTTGTGGCCCGACGAGCCCTTGACCACGGCAATGCGCTTGCCCTTCAGGTCTTCGATGCTTTTGTAGGGCGAGGCCTGCGTCACGATGATGGCGTTGCCCTCGTAGCTGGTGGCAAAAATGGCCTTGGCCTCCAGCCCGCCAGCGGCAACGGCAAAGGTCAGCGGGGCGTCACCCACCGAGCCGGCGTCGATGGCATCGGCGCGCAGCGCCTCCAGCAGCGGGGCCGCATTGGGGAACTCGCTCCAGACGATCTTGTAAGGCACTTGCTGCAATTCGCCCGAGGCCTCCAGAGCGGCCCGGGCATTGCCACGCTGGTCACCCACGCGCAGGGTAACGCCCTCGGCCAGCGCCACTTGCGTCAGGCCCAGGCCCAGTGCCAGGGTCCAGGTCAGGCGTCGCAGCCATCGGGCGGGCTGGTGCCCTGCGGTGTGTCGTGAGGGGCGGTTTGCGACTTGGGCGGCTTGGAAGGCATTCATGGCGGGGTTGGCAAGCTAGTAAAAAGCAAGAAAAGCAAGAAGTGGCCGATTCCATCACCCCAAGCCCCCGGCGCGAAGGACGCATTCGTCACATCGACATGCGCGCTGCGTCTATGTCTGTTTAGTTGGGTTTTGCATAAGTTTTGGCAGGAATGTCATTCGACACCGGGTGTGCTGCTGCCTACGCTGGCGCCTTTACTGACCTCCACAGACGATCACCGCCATGCCCCTCAAGTCACTGAACCGCCGACATTTCGCCGCCACCCTGGCTGCCACCGCCAGCCCCTTGCTGTGGGGCGCTGCCGCATCCGCCAATGCACAGACGCCCAGCGCGGCCCTGCCGAAGGAGGTGCGCCTGGGCTGGCAGAAGGGCTCGGCCATCCAGGTGCTGGCGCGCAAGCAGGGCGTGATCGAACAGCGGCTCAAGGCCTTGGGGGTCGAGTCGGTGAAGTGGGTCGAGTTTCAGTTCGGCCCGCCCATGCTGGAGGCCCTGGGGGCGGGTGCCATTGACGCCGGATCGGTGGGAGACACCCCGCCCATTTTTGCCCAGGCGGGTGGCTCGAACCTGGTGTATGCCGCGGCCACGCCCTCGTCACCCCATGCCGTGCTGGTGCCGCGCAACTCGCCGATCAAGACCCTGGCCGAGCTCAAAGGCAAGAAGGTGGCCTTTGGCAAGGGGTCGAGCGCCCACAACGTGACCATCAAGGCTCTGGCCACCGTGGGCCTCACGCTGCGAGACATCGAGCCCGTGTTCCTGGCCCCGGCCGATGCCACCGCCGCCTTCAATGGCGGCAACATCGACGCCTGGACCGTGTGGGACCCTTACTACGCCATTGCCGAGCAGCGCTATGGCGCCCGCGTGCTGGCCGACACCAGCGACAAACGCCTGACCAGCTCCTCGTACTACATGGCCAACCGCGACTTTGCCAACAAGCATCCCGCGGTGCTGGCCGCGGTGCTCGATGAGATCGGCAAGGTCACGGTCAAGGCGGGCCGCAACCCTGAGGAACTGGCTGCGGTGGCGGCCGAGGCTTCGGGCATCGACGCCAAGATCTGGGTGTCGGTGTTCGGGCGCTCGGAGTTCTCGCTGGGCCCGGTGGGCGAAACACAGATCGCGCAGCAACAGCAGCTGGCCGACACCTTCCAGGCGCTGGGCATCATCCCCCGCAAGATCAATGTCACCGACATCGTCTGGCGCAACCCGGGCCTGCGTTGAAACAACAGACCCACCGAACCCATTGCAAAAAACACCCATGCGTATCTCCAAGCTCCGTCGTCGTCTGCCTGCCCTGCTGGCAGGTCTTCTGTGGGTCGCCTCCTCGTATGCGGCCGATCAGGTCGTCCTCAAGGTGGGCGATCAGAACTACTACAACATCCGTGCCTCGGTTGAATTGTCCAAGGCCCTGGAGGGCGCGCCCTACACCGTGGAGTGGGCCGGCTTTCAGGCTGCGGCTCCGCTGTCTGAGGCCCTCAATGCCGGTGCCATCGACATCGGCTTTCTGGGCGACTCGGGCTTTCTGTTCCTGGCCTCCAAGAGCAGCAATGTGCGCCTCATCGGCGTGACGCGCCAAAACCCCAAGACGGTGGCCCTCCTGGTGCCCAAGAACTCCACCGCCAAGACCATTGCCGACCTCAAGGGCAAGAAGGTGGCCTACTGGCCCGGTGCCTGGAGCCAGCAACTCACCCTCGGTGCGCTCGACAAGGCCGGGCTGCCCGCCGACCACGTGCAGTTCGTCAAGCTGATGCCGCTGGATGCGGCCACCGCCCTGCCTGGGGGCAGCATCGATGCCTTCCCGGTTTGGGAGCCCTATGTATCGCAGCAGATCGTGCAATCGGGCGCCAGGGTGCTGTTCACTGCCGAGGGCGTGATCCCGGCGCTCAGCACCATCGCGGCCTATGCACCCTCGATTGAGGCCAAGCGCTCCGCCATCGCCGATTTTCTGCAACGCCTCAAAAAGGCCCGTGCCTGGGTGGACGCCAACACCGACAGCTATGCCGACGCCTGGGCGCAGCGCGCCAACCTCGACCGCGAGGTGTCGCGCCACTGGCTGCGCCAGGCCAAGCTCACCGTGGGCCCGGTGGACGCACAGGCCGCCAAGGACATCCAAGGCACGGCCGATTTTCTGCGCAAGGTCGAGGTGCTGCCCGCCGCGCTCGACACCCGCAAGGTGATCGACACCTCGTTCAGTGCGGCCCTGAACCCCTGAACGCAGCCACCGGCCGCTCCCTCCAACGCACATCACACCGCAAGGATCACCATGACCCAAGTCCAATCCGCCTGGGGCGCCGCCCCCAGCCCGCAGTACGAAGCCCTGGCCGCGCGCTTTCGCCCTGTCTTCGAACGCATTCGCGCGGGGGCCGTCGAGCGTGATCTGCAGCGGCACCTGCCGCACGAAGAACTGCATTGGCTGCGTGAGGCAGGTTTCACCAAGCTGCGCTTGCCGCAAGAGCTGGGCGGTCTGGGCGCCACGCTGCCCGAGCTGTTCGGCTTGCTGATCGAACTGGGTGCGGCCGACTCGAACGTGGTCAATGCCGTGCGCGCCCACCAGGGCTTCACCGAAGACGTGCTCAACGCCGCCGACCCGGCCTGGCGTCAGCGTTGGCTGGCCCGTGTGGCGGCCGGCGACTTGGTCGGTTCGGGCTTCTCGGAGGCGGGCGACGCCAAGGTGGGCAGCTTTTCGACCCGCCTGCGCCAGACCCCCGAGGGCCTGCGCCTGGAGGGCGAGAAGTTCTACACCACCGGTTCGCTGTTCGGCGACTGGATCAACACCGCTGTGGCCAACGACCGCGAGGAATCCATCCTGGTGCTGGTGCCACGCCGTGGCGCCGGTGTGGAGGTGTTGGACGACTGGGACGGCTTTGGCCAGGCCCTCACCGGCAGTGGCACGGCCCGCTTCAGGGCGGTGGCCATCGAGCCCGAGTGGGTCAACCCCAGCCTGGAGCGCTTCTCTTACAGCACGGGCTACTACCAACTGGTGCACCTGGCCACGCTGGCCGGCATCGGCCGCGCCCTGGCCGACGATGTGGCCCAGCGCGTGCGCGAACGCCAGCGCATCTACAGCCATGGCAATGCCAGCCGGGTGTCGGACGATCCGCAGATCCTGCAGGTGGTAGGTCGTGTGCGCAGCGCGGCCTACGGGGCCGGTGCCATCGTGCTGCAGGCCGCCGCCGCATTGCAGCGCGTGTACGACGCCACGGGTGCCGAGGCCAAGGCCCAGGCCACCGTGCTGGCCAATGTCGAGGTGGACCAGTCGGTGTCGGTGGTGACCCAGTTGGTGCTCGACGCCAGTACCGAGTTGTTCGACGCCCTGGGCGCTTCGGCCGCACGCCGCACCGAGGGCCTGGACCGCTACTGGCGCAACGCCCGCACCATCAGCTCGCACAACCCCCGCGTGTACCGTGAACGGGCCGTGGGCAGCTACGCCGTCAAGGGGGAGGCACCGCCTGCGTTCTATCGGATCGGGGCCGCCTGATCATGGCTTGGCCCGCCCGCGGGGCGTCTGCCCTAGTCCACCGAGGCGAGGGGCTGAACCTTCCGTGATGAAAGGGTGCCCCCCCCACTGACCAGCCCCTCAACCGGGTTGGCCCCACCCGTTGCGTCTGTCACAGAAAATCCTGCATGAAAGGGCCCTGGAGCGTGATCTGGCAAGACGCGTCGGTCTGGGTGTAACCCCGAGCCTCCAAATCCTTCATCACACGGCTGACCATTTCGCGAGAGGCGCCCACCATCTTGGCGATGTCCTGGCGAGAGATTTTTTCGCGGATCACCATCGTTCCATCTGGGCCCTGTTCGGCGTGCTCCAGCAATGACCTTATCACGCGGCCATGGACGTCCAGCAGTGCAAAGGATTCGATCTTGCGATCTGCCTGGCGCAGGCGCTGCACCAGTCGGACCATGACCGCGTGGGCCACGTGGGTGTTTTCCTGCAGGCAGCGCAGGAAATCGGTCCGGCCCAGCGTCAGGACATCGGTGTGGGTTTCCGCCTGCATGGTGGCGGTATGAGGCTCGTTGTCTATCAAACTCATCTCATCGAGCAGGTCGCCACCGCGCAGCTTGCACAGCACGAGCTGGCGTCCGCATTTGTCAGTGGACGTGACCCGCACGCGACCCGTGAGCAAGATGAAAAGCAGGTCCGAATGGGCATGTTGTTGCACCAGAACCTCTCCCCGTCTGAATCGTCGCTTCTCCAGGGCCTCGGCGATTGACTCGGCCTGTGATGGCGTCAGGCGACTGAACACCGGTATGCGCCGCAGCAACTCCAGGTTGGAGACCATCGTGGTCATAAGCTGTGTGTCCTGATTGTTTTGATGAACCGCTTTGTCGGATCTCGACATCCATCTCGTTCAAAGTAGACGTCATGTCACGCCAGACACCTGAACAAGCGAGGTGCCATGCAGGATCAACATCAAAGAGAGCATGGCGAATTTCGGCATACACGGCCCACTGCCGTCGGGCCGCTGAGCTTAAACGGCCGGTCGTTTGCCCCCACCTTTGCGTGCGATGGTCTCACGGCACAAAGACCAGACCCCGGCCAAAGATCGCACGCACGGGCAAAGGGAGGCCTGTTTCGGTCAAGGTCTTGCGACGCAGGCGATTGAGCTGTGACTCGACGCGGTGAAACGCCTCGTCCGCATCCCCTCCGCCGATCGATTCGATCAGGGCCGACTTGCTGACCACTGCGCCAGGAGTGCGGGCCAGACAGCCGAGCAATTGAAGCTCACGGGTGGTCAGCGCAATTTGCTTGTTGTTGGGGGACACCAGCACGGCTTCTGCAATCTGCAGGCGCCAGGACGCCTGCACGACTTCAGCGCCAGGGGAGCGGCCAACGCGCCGCAGCAAAGAGCGGATTCCCGCCACCAGCTCGTTCAGGTCGGTCGGCTTGACAAAGTACTGCAATGCGCCCGACTCCAGGCCGGTGATGCGGCTCGAAAGATCCCCCCGCGCAGTCAAGACCACCACAGCAATACCTTTCTCCGCCAAGCGTTTGACGAGCGACAAGCCATCTTCTCCTGGCAAGCCGAGATCCACCAGCACGAGGTCGGCATGGTCGCGCAGCAGTGCAACGTAAAAGTCCTCGGCCGATGCGGCGCCCCAGGCCCGGAAACCTGACTTGTTCAGGAAACGGCAAACATTGTTTCGAATGTCTTCGTCATCCTCCACGACGGCGATGGAGGTGACGGCTGGAGTGGTGGGTGTCTGAGGCATCATGAAAGCTTATGGTCCCGGATTTTCCAGGTCTTGCACTGGGCACGCCATGCACAAGTACTCACAAAAACTCACATTCAAGGGACTGCTGTTTCTATTGATTTTTCTGGCCAGCGCGTGCTTGCAGGCCGCTGAGTGGCGTGAAAGGCTTGAAGCCGGCAAGCCCATCGACCTGGGCAGCCAGTGGCCCTGGCAACAATGGATGGATGTCTCCGGCAAGGCCACGGTCGAAGAGGTTGCGGCGAAGCCCGAGGGGGATTTTCAGTGGCGCCATGGGCCGGTGAGCGAAGGATATACCCGGAAAGTCGCCTGGATACGCTTGGTGCTGCCTGCGGAGCTGCAAGACAGGCCCGAACTGCTGCTGCAGATCGGGCCACCTTACCTGGATTGGATCACGCTGTACCAGGAGCACCAGGGGCGTTGGGTTGCGCAAAGCGCGGGCGATCTGCGCCCGGCCATCCAGCGCTTGCCAACCCGCCTGTTTCTGTTTCGCCTGCGCCCTCACGAGCCCATTTTGATCCGGGTCGAGAGCAGCAGTGTCATGAGAGTGCAGGCAAGGCTATGGCTTTCCGATGGCCTTCTGGGCCAGCTGGAGCGGGAAGCATGGGGGCTTGGGCTGTATTTCGGTTTGGGCATCTCCTTGCTGTTGGTGGTCGGCGGGAGTGCTTTGATCTTCAAAGAGCGTCGGCTTGGCGCCATCGCAGTTCTGGGGGCCCTGACCCTGATCCACGCCTTCAATCTTCGCGGCTATCACAACATCTGGCTGTTTGAGCGCGACCCCATGTGGGCCAGTCATTTTGTGGGCCTGGGTGTTTTCTTGGTGGCGTCGGCACTGGCCTGGCTGACGATGGAGTTGCTGACCCGAGGGCAGCGTTCATGGCGGGGCGTGCATGAATTTCTGCGGGCTTTGTGTCTGCTGGACCTGGTCGCCGTGCTCAGCATTCCATGGGGTTGGTACCGGGAGGTCGCCTTGCTGGGCATCATCAGCCCGGCATTGAGCGTCTTTGCCGGCACCTGGATTTGCGTTGTTGGCATCCGCCGCAACGGCCTGAATGCCGAGCGCGGCCTGCTGCTGCTGACCTATGCATTCCATTCGGTCAACATGGCGCTGACGCTGGCCGAATTCACCGGGTCACGCGCGTCCAATTTCGACACCTCGGCCGTCTGGCAATTTCAGTTGCTGGCCTTGTTTGCCATCGCGGCCGCAGGCATCGGGGCAGGCCTGCTCCAGAAGTTCAGGCAGGCCCACGAAGCGCGCAGTCAGGCGCATCAGGCGCTGGCTGCCTCCGAGCGGATGCTGGAGACCCGCGTCGAAGAGCGTACCGCAGAGTTGGGGCGGGCACAGCAGTCCCTTCAACTGGCCTTGGATCAGGAGCGCCGAATGTTGCTTGAGCAGCGTCAGTTCTTCAGCATGATCAGCCATGAGTTCCGAACCCCTTTGACGGTCATTGACAGTGCGGCCACCGAGCAGATGAGTTTCCCGGAGCAGGACATTGGGCGCCAGATTGAACATGCCGCTCAGATTCGACGAGCCTGCCGGCGTCTGAGCGCGCTGGTCGACAACAGCTTGTGCAGTGAACGGTTTCGTTCTGGTGGATTGCAGCTTGTACCCGTGGAATTCAGCCTCGCAGACTTGGTGAATGAGGCATCCCAGTTGGTTCACTGGTCGCCCAGGCATTGGCTTGTGCTGTCCCAGAGCCCCGAGCTGACGGTCTGGACGGCCGACCCTACATTGCTCAGGATGGCGCTTTCCAACCTCATCGACAACGCCGTCAAATACGCGCGCCAGGGGCAGGTCAGCGTCCGCACCGAGTTGAACGACAGGGGCTGGCTTCGCATATCGGTCATTGACCAGGGGCCTGGTCTGACCCCTGAGGCTCAATCCCGGCTCTTCGACAAGTTTGAACGTGGCCAATATGGCGACAAGGCACAAGGCTTCGGCTTGGGCCTTTGGATCACCCGTCATGTGGCCCTGCTTCATGGCGGTGAGGTCTTGCTGTATTCAAAGCCCGGTCAGGGCTGTCGCTTCGTCATCGAATTGCCACCGGATCCGGCCCAAGGAAGCGATGACGCACAACAGGCCCATGCATCCGTCACCATGCCGACGTTTCAGACCCCACCGATGTGGATGGCGATGCATCAAGCTGCACAGAAATGACAACTGGCTTGGGTTTGGGAGCGGTGGATCGAGGCCGGCATGAGGGTGCCCCCTGCCGGCACCGACACAACAGGCCTTGCCCAAAGTGCCCGGTGGCTTGATGCAGCCAAGGGGGCATCCAGTGACTGCACGGCACTGTCCAGCCAATTCAGCAACTGGGCCATGCCGGGCAGGGTGCTGTTGGCGCTCTGGGTCACGCCTTCGCCCACCACCACCTGCTGCGTGCCGGTGTTGCCAGTGAAGCTGTAACGTGTGCCCACGGCCGCCGTGGCGTTGTAGCTCACGGTGGCCGTGTCGCTGGCGGTGCCCGAGAACAGGTAGTGGCCCTCCTGGTCGCGCTGGTTGCTGCTGTAGAGCAGGCTGTCGCGCAGTGCGCTCAGCGAGCCCGCCATGGCCGACAGGTCGGCCGGGGTGTTGCCGCCGTTGCCTGCCCACAGCAGCAGGTCGCGGGCACCCAGCATGTCCTGCACCATGCCACCCAGTGCCGTTTCGTTCTGCGTCAGCCGGGTGCTCAGCGCGCCAATGTTGTCGCGGTACTGGTTCAGGGCGGCTTCCTCGCGGTTCAGTCGCGACAGGCGCAGCGTGGCCACGGGGTCGTCCGAGGGCAGCAAGATGCGCTGGCCTGAGGCCATCTGCTCCATCACGTTGGACAGACGCGCGTTGGCGTTCTGCAAGGCATTGACCATGGTGGCCTGGTATTGGGTGCTGGCGATGCGCATCAGGGTCTCCGGGTCAAGGCAGCAGGGCCAGTGTGCTGTCGAACAGCTGGTTGGCCACCGAGATCACCTTCATGTTGGCCTGGTACATCTGCTGGTACTGGACCAGGTTGATGGCTTCCTCGTCCTTGTTCACGCCACTGGTGCTTTGCCAGTTCGACCTGGCATAGGTGCGAACCGTGTTGGCCACGGTGAGTGATGCCTGGTTCTGCTGGCTTTCGGTGCCCAGTCGACTGACCAACTGGGTGTAGGCGTCGCCCATCAGCACCGTGCCCAGCGAAGTCACCGAAATGGCTTGGTTCTTCAGAGCGATGACCTTGAGCAGGTTGCCGCTGTCACCGGGCAGGGTGGCACTGGACGAAAAGCCCAGGTCCTTCGGCTGGACACCCGGGGTGATCTGCAGCATGCCCGACACGCTGCTGGCGTTGTAGACAAACAGCGCCGAACCGGCAGTGCCGGCCTGGGTGAAGCCGGCGGCCAGTTGGGCATTGACCTGGCTGCTGATCTGGCTGGCCATGTCCGAGATCGATTGTGTCAGCGGCGTGAGCACACGGGTTTCGAAATCACCCAGTCCTCCGAGTTGGCCGCCCGCATGGGTGTTGGCCACGTTGAAGGTCTGGCTGGCAAATTTCACGGCCAAGGACTGAACCCCGCTGGCCGAGGTCTGCACCGACATCCGGGCTGCCAGGCTGCCCGCCACCAGCGGCTCGCCGTTGCGCAGCGACACGCTGCGCGAACCATCAGGCTGGTTGACCACCGACACGCCCACCAGGGCAGCCAACGAGTCGATCTTGTTGTCGCGCTCGTCAACCAGACTCGAGGTGCTGGTGCCCGTCGCCGAGGCGCCTGAAATCCGATCGTTGAGCTTGGCGATCTCGGTGGACAGGCTGTTGACCTGGTCCACCAGGGTGCCTCGCTGTTGCTGTACCGAGGCACGTTGAGCCGACAGCACCTGGTTCAGGCTGTTGAAACGCTGGGCCAGCGCATCGGCGGCGCTGATCACCTGCTGGCGCAATGGGCTTGAACTGGGTTCCACGCTGGCTGCGTTGAGCGCACTGAAAAACGCATCCAGCCCGGTGTTGAGGGTGGAGCCATCGTCACCCATGACCTGCTCCAACTGCGTCTGGTAGGGCTGAACCACGCTGTATTGCCCCTGATTGGACGCCGCGTTCCACATCTGCTGGCTTTTGTAGTCGTCGCTGAATCGGAACAGGCTGGGGGTGTTCACCCCGTCGCCTGCCGCCAGTGCCCCGGTGCGCGAGGACGAAGCCGAGGTCAGCAAGATGCCTTGCCGGGTGTAGCCCGGTGTCATCACGTTGGCCACGTTCTGGCTGGTCAGGTTAAGAGCGGCTTGTGCGGCCATGGTGCCCGACAGGGCGTTGTTGATCATGCTCATGGGCGTTGCGGGCTTCCTGCAGGTATGGGCTGGTTCGGGGCGGGTGTGGCGTGGGCGCTTATTCGCGCAGCAGTCGGTTGCCGTTGGCCGCCATCTCGTCGGCGCTCTTGAAGAGCTTCATTTGAAATTCGAAGTCACGGCTCAGGTTCATGGTGGACACCATCTCCTCGACCGCAGACACGTTGCTGCCTTCGAGGTGGCCGCCGCGCACCTGCACCGCAGGGTCGGCGCCCAGGCTGCCGCCGTTGCGCAGTACCAGCAAGCCGGCGCTGTTCTTGCTCACCTTGCACGGCAACATCGAGCTCGCGCCCGGTCTCGACCTGGGTCCCGGCGCGGGTGTTTACCGCGTTGGCTTGCAGCTGGTTCATGTAGCGTGCGTCGTAGCCGTAGCCAGGCACTTTGCGGCTGGTGGCCAGCTCCAGATCGGCGCGAAAGCCGGGGGTTTGCAGGTTGGCCAGGTTGTTGGCGTGCAGCGAGTCATACACGACCGAGACCAGCGAGCTGTTGTAAGACAGCGGGTCTGTGGCTGAAAAGGGGGTCACGCTGGGGGCGGTCCAGTCGGCCGACAGGTTGCCGACATAGCTCAGCTTGGTGCTGGCCTGAGCCGCCACTTGGCCGGAGGGGACCTTGAGGTCACCCAGCGCGCCCAGGCCGGCACCTGCCACCGGCACGCCCGAGGCGTCCAGTACGGCGTTGTAGCCCTGCACCTTGCGGCCATTGCTGTCGACCAGATAGCCGTCCTTGTTGGTCGAGAAGATGCCGACCCGGGTGTATTGCTCGGCCCCGGTGGCGTCCTTCGTGACAAAGAAGCCCCGGCCCTGGATCGAGGCGTCCAGCCCGCGACCGGTGGTTTGCACCCCGCCGCCGATGCTGATGCTCTGGGTCACCGAGCCGATCTGCGCCCCGGTGGGCTGGCTGCCGGCGTACATCGACGAGAAGTTGGCGCGGCTTGACTTGTAGCCATAGGTGCCCGAGTTGGCGATGTTGTTGCTGATGGTGTCCAGCGAAGTGTTGATGGCGTTGATGCCGGAGAGTGCGATTTCAAAGCTCATGGTGTTCCTTCGGGGTCAGTGGGTGGCCGAGGCCGTGGTGGTGGTGTTGGGTTTGCCGTTGAAGCGCGTCAGGGCGGCGCTGCCCAGTTGGCCCACGCCTGTCACGTTGAGCAGTGCGCCCCCTGCGCTGGACAGTTGCACGCTGCTGAGCGTGCCGGTCACTTCAAGGCTGGGGCTCTCCTGGCTGCTGGTCTGCACGGCCAGGGTGTAGCGGCCGGGCGGCAGGCCCAGGGCGGCGGGGTCGATGCTGTAGGCCACATCGCCGGCGTTGTGCGAACCCAGTTCGACACTCTTTTGCCGGCCATCACTGCCGGTGAGCAGCAGGGTGGTTCGCGTGCTGTTGCTGCCCAGGGTGAAGCCGATCCGCACCGGCTCGGTGGCCAGGCTCACCGAGTCGCTCTTGACGGTCACTTGAGAGCCCACCTGGCCGCCCAGAGCCAGGGCCTGCAGGCTACCGAGTGCGGCGGCGTTGCTGCTGCCCTGGTCGCTGAGCTTTTGCAGTGCCTCCATCTGGCTGAGCTGGGTCAGCTGGTTCACGAACTGGCTTGGGTCAGTGGGCTCCAGCGGGTTCTGGTTCTTGATCTGGGCCACCAGCAGGGTGGTGAACATGTTGGAGATCGAGCCATTGCTGCTCACGGCGCTGCTGGTGCCAGTGCTGCTGGCGCCGCTCTGGGCGCTGGGGTTGAGGGTGGCATCCATGGGTTCAGCCTTCTCCGAGTTTCAGGAGGGACTGCTGCATCGACTTGACGCGGCCCAGCACCTCCACATTGGTTTCAAAGGCCCGCGAGGCCGACAGCATGTCGGTCATTTCGGCCACCGGGTTGACGTTGGGGTAGAAGACCTCGCCCTGTTCGTTGGCCAGCGGATTGCCGGGCTCGTAGGTCTTGCGCAGGGGCTCGTCGCTCTGCACCACGTCCAGCACCTGCACGCGCACGCCGCCCTGGCTGGCGTCGCCGCCGAGGGCGCTGAGGGCCGAGAACACGGGCTTGCGGGCCCGGTAGGTGGCGGCATCGCTGCCGGAGGCCGACTGCGCGTTGGCGAGGTTGCTCGAAATGGTGTTCATGCGCACCGTCTGGGCCGTCAAGGCCGAGCCGGCGATTTGGGTGATCTGGCGAAACGACATGGCTTATTGCCCCGCGATGGCCTTGGCCAGGCCCTTGATGTTCATGTTGAGAAAGGCCAGGCTGGCTTGGAAGTCCGAGCTGTTCTGTGAAAACTCGGCCTGCTCCACGCCCAACTCCACGGTGTTGCCATCCTGGGTCGCGTGATTGGGCACCCGGTACAGCAGATCCGGAGCGGCGCTGTCGATCAGACCCGTTGCTGCGCCATCGGCGCTTTGGCGCAGCGAGGCCCCGAAATCGATGTCGCGTGCCTGATAGCCTGGCGTGCTTTCGTTGGCCAGGTTCGAGGCCAGGATCTTGGTACGATCCGCCCGCAGCCTGAGCGTTTCGGCATGCACGCCCATGGCCTTGTCAAATTGAATTCCCATATCGTTCCTCTTTTCTAGATGACCCAAAATTCCGTTCTTGCATGGGCTGCTCGTGCCCTGGTCGGTGTTGGGGCGTCGGCCTGCCTGGCTGCCGTTGCCGCTACCCCCCCGATCGAAGGAGCGGCCCAGATCGAGTCCGCCGCGCGCCAGTTGCTGGCAGAACAGGCTGCGCTCAAAGGCCTGGTGGAGCCCACCTTCGAACTCAGCGTGGTCGGCAGGCGTTTGGCCCGCTCGGTGGGTTGGGCACTGCCGCGTTCAAACATGCCCTGTTGTTCTGTGTCGTGCAGCATCACGCGCAGCCCATAGGGCATCACGATGGTCTGCACATTGCTGTCCAGGCCGGCATCCTGGCTCAGGTTCATCAGGGTGCTGGCCAGCTTGCGCAGTTCGGCCTCCGAGTCGTAGCGCGTGCGCGGGTAGGCTTGGCCGATCAGCTTCTCGGGCCTGCCGGATTCGCCATTGGTGTAGGCGCGGCGGGCGTCCGGCGGGGCATCGCCTTGCGACGGCACCGGCTCGCGAGGGATCAGGCTCCCGGTGGCACTGGTCAGGCTCTTGATATGGCGGCCGGTGCCCTCGTCAAACAGCTTGCCACGGGTGGTTCGCATCGACTCTTCCAGCCGCTCGGTGTTGCGCGCGGCCAGCACCCACAGCACCAGGAACAGGCACATCAAGGCCAGGCAGAAGTCGGCGAACGCCACCTTCCAGGCGCCTCCGTGGCTTTCCTCTTCGTGTTTGCGATTCACCCGCTTGACGACGGTGTCGTGGCCTTTGTCGCGTGCACCCGTGCTCATTTGGGGTCTCCGGCGCGGCGGTTGGGTGTGCGGCGATCGCCGCCATCACCGGCCTGGCTGAGGGCATCGATCCAGCCCTCCAGGGTGGCGAAGCTGGGCTTGATGTTGAGCTGCACCAGGCGACGTCCGGCGTCGATGGCCAGCAGAGGCGGCTTGCCTGACACATGGGTGACCAGCACCACCTTCACGCACTCGAGGGTGGACAGCTCTTGCTTGACCAACTGTTTCATCACGTTGGACAGCGGATCCAGCACGCCGTAGCAGAAAAAGATACCGATGAAGGTGCCGACCATGGCGGCTGCCACTTTTTCGGCGATCTCAGCCGAGCCGGCCCCGGCGCCAATGGTGTTCATGGCCATCACAATGCCCAGTACCGCGGCCAGGATGCCGAAACCCGGCATGGCTTCGGCAATCTTCTGCAGTGACCTGGAGGGCTGGTTGAGCTCTTCATGGATCTTCGCCCATGCACAGCAGCACGATGGCAGCCTGCTCCAGCGGGTTGCTGGGGGCGAGGCCGCCCTGGAGGCTCAGTTCATTCGGTTCGGCCATGTTTTTGTACCCACTGTTTGACGACTTCGGCCACGCGTTCGGGCTCCTTGGCAGCCAGCACCCGGAGGTGGTTGACCATCACATCCACAGGCGAGCCTGCCGGAGGCAGGGCATAGTTCTCCAGCAAGGGCACCACGGGCATTCCGGCCGTGCCCAGCGCTGCCGGGTCGGTGCCGGCGGGGGTGCTGCCATTCGGACCCTCGATGGCACCCAGTGGCGCCAGTTCAGGTTCGCCCTCCAGGCGCGGGGGCTGAGCCATCAGGCCCGGTGCCAGGCGGGCCTGGGCGAGGCGGAGCAGAGGTCGAACCAGCAGGAAGAAGCCCAGCAAGGCACCCAGTAGCCAAGCCACCGGTGTGAGCAGGTCCAGTACGTTGTCGCGTTGTTGCCACCAAGCCGGGAGGTCGGCTCGGGCAGGGAAAGCGAGGGCCGTGACGGCCAGGTGGTCGCCACGCTCTGCATTGATGCCCAGGCCGTTGCGCAGGATCTTTTCAATGTCGGCCAACTCGGACTCACTCCAGTTGCCGCCCTTGGGGGCTGCGGAACTGTTCAGCACCACGGAAACGTGCAGACGGGCCAGGCGGCTGCGGGCACGTTTGATCATCTTGATGCTGCGGTCATAGGCGTACTGGCGGGTGGTCGCGTTCTTGCGCGCCACATTGCCGTCGGAGCCTGGCGTTGGGGGTGTGGTGGCCGCTGCGCCTGGGTTGAGCGGCGCGGTCGTGTTGTTACCCGTGGCGGGCACGCTGTTGACGGGGCGGTTGCTCAGTGAACCGGGTACCCCGATGGCGGCCAGGCTGCGGTCCTGTTCATCGCGCACGGCTTCCGAGGTCACGCGGGGGTCGGCGCCGAAGCGCTCCAGGGTTTCCTCAACACGATCGTCGTCAATGTCTGCTGTGACACTGGCCTTGAAGTTGTCCTCACCCAGCACCGGGGCCAGCAATTCGCGCACGCTGCGCAGGGTGCTTTCCTGGTAGCGTGCGGCAGCTTCGTTGCCATTGATCGCGTCCAGGCCTTGGCTCAGATCCACATGGGCGGACAGCAGGTTGCCCGCTTGGTCGATCAGGCTGACGCGCTGAGGCTCCAGGCTGGCCACGCTACCCGCCACCAGATTGACGATGGCAGCGACCTGCTCGTTGCTCAGGCGTCGGCCGGATTTCAGGGTCAGCACCACCGATGCCGAGCTCTTGCTGCCGTCGCTGACGACAAAAGAACTGGATTTGGCAATCGAGAGGTGCACCCGGGCTGACTCCACTGCGTCCAGTGCCAGGATGCTCTGGGTCAACTCGCCTTCCAGACCGCGCCTAAAGCGCACATCTTGAACGAACTGACTGACGCCCAGAGGGTCGTTGCGGTCCATCAGCTCCAGCCCGGCCGGCAGCTTGGCCGTCACGCCCTTGGCTGCCAGCAGCATGCGGGTCTTTCCCAGCATTTTTTCTGGCACCAGAATCTGGCCGCTGTCAGGGTGCACCCGATAGGCGATGTGTTCAGCCTCCAGCACGGCCATCAGTTCAGCCGCAGGCACTTTTTCCCGGGCGCCGAACACCGGCTTGTAGGCAGCTTGGTCACTCCACATCCACATCAGCACCAAGGCGGTCAGACCGACGGCCAACAGACCCAGGGGCAACAGGCTCTTCAGCAGGGCCGGGGGCAGTCCGGGCAGATCCAGCTTGCGCAGGCGTTGCAATCCCGATTTCATGACAGCATTCACGCTGAGGGCTCCTGGCGGGGGCTCAAAGAGGCAACTTGACGAGTTCCTCAACGGCCCCCATCACCTTGTTGCGCACCTGCATGAGCATTGAGAAAGAGAGCCCCGCCTCCTGGCTGGCCAGCATGGCGCCAACCAGATCGTCACTGGCCCCGGTGTCGACCGCTGCCATTTTTTCGTCCGCAGCACGGTCCTGCTGATTCACTTGGCGCAGCGCATCGGCCATGCGTTGCGCGAAGCCAGGTCCTGAGGACTGAGCGTCGCTCTCGGCGCCGCCGATTCCGTTGCTGGTCCCTTCCAGGGCTTGCGCATGGGCCTTGATCTGCAGCAGATCCTGGGTCATTGCGTTGCCCGAGGTGAGTCCGGTATCTGGGGCCATGTTGTGGTTCCTTGCGTTCCCACCTTGCGAAAGGTGATGAGTAATTCACTCGTTTTGAATAAAACGTTGCGTCAGTAGCATCATCTTAAGTAAAAACGTACATGTGATGAACAAATATCATCAAAAACTTCACAAAATGTTGATGTTTGTACTTTATGTGTACAATAACGCAACAAAGTATGTTTGACTCCGCTATCGCTTTCGGGGTGCGTGCACTCATGGGTCGCGGACGCTTCGAACCTCCGGGGGGCTGGTGGCGTGGTCGATGTGGTGTGAGGTCGTGCCGACTTGACAGTTGATAATTGCGGAATTTTTCGCAACAAAGTAGTAAACCGCCGTTCTGTGGCCGGCCTGTCGGCGCTGCGTTCACCAGAATGGTCTTGCCGAGGCTGACAATGGAGAGCGCAAATCAGATCCTGAACGCCGTGGCATGGGTGGCTGCCGTGGGGCTGGCGGGGTGGGTTGTGGTGTTGCTGCGGCGGGGTCGCGAGGCCCAGGCTGAACTGGCGCAGGCCCGCCGGACGCTCACTTCACGCAATCAGTTCCTGGGCATGATGGCCCATGAGATGCTGACGCCGCTGCAGACCATCATCAGCTCGGTCGAACTGATGGAGATCAGTGGGCGGCTGCCGTCTGACGACCAGACTTTCAGGCGCCTGCGTCGCAGCGCCCAGCAGCTGGAAGCACAAATGAACGACACCGTGGAATTCGCCCGCCTGAGTGCCGGCCGGCTGAAGGTGTCGCCCATGCTGTTCCAGCCCGATCTGATGATGCAGATCATCGTGGCCGAATATGAAGACACCGCGCGCGAGCGAGGTGTGCAACTGGTGGCGCGCTACCACCCGCAGCCTTGTCCCCGGGTCATCACTGATCCCGCGCGGATGCGCCAGATCATTGCCAATCTGATCTCCAATGCCACCAAATACGCCAGTCCTGGCGAAGTGGTGTGCTCGGTTCGCGTGGACCCTGACCCGCCCCGGCTCACGGTCACTGTGATGGACCAGGGCCCGGGATTCGATCCAGACGCGAAGATCTGGGATCCGTTTGTTCGGGACAGCCAGTTGCCGGCGGGCAGTGGTCTGGGGCTGGCGGTGGTTCGGATGATGGCCGAGTTGTTGCAGGGCAGTGCCCAGGTGGTGAGTCAGCCTGGAGAGGGCTCGGCTTTCATCGTGCAGATTCCGGTCGAGGTGGAACCCCTGGCGCAACTGGCGCCGACAGCGCCGCGACAGATTGCGCGGCGCATCCTGGTGGTGGATGACAACGACGACGTGCGGTTCAGCCTGCAGGCCATGCTGATTGCACTGGGCGCGGTGGTCGATGTGGCTGAAAGTGTTGCGCAGGCCGACCTGATGCTGGCCGCAGTGCGATACGACGGGGTGTTTCTGGATTTGCGTTTGAGCGATGGCAGTGGTTACGACGTGGCCCGGCGCATGCGCAGCATCGACGCCTTCAACCGTGAGACGCCCATCGTGGCCTTGTCGGCATACCACGAGCCCAATGCAGCTGTCGATGCGATCTTTGTGTCCAAATTCGAGAAGCCGATCACCGTGGCACGCTTGCGTTCTGCCTTGCAGGCGTTTGCCTGAGGGCAGTTCAGAGTTTTTCGCCGAGCAACTGCCGTACCTGGGAAATCAGCAAAGCCAGGCGAAACGGCTTTTCGATCACCTGGACCCGGTGTTCCATGGCTACCCGCACGATGTCGTCTTCCACCGCATAGCCATTGGCAATGGCCCCCGTGGTCAGGATCAGGGGCACGGTGCTCTGGCTGGCGCGCAGCGCCTGGATCATCGCGGCCGAGGTCTTGCCATTGAGCCACCAATCCACCAGGTAGACATCGAAAGGCTGGGTCGTCGCTCGGTTCAGCAGTTCGTCCGCAGCGGTGAAGAGTTCGACACGGAAGCCGGCGCCCTCAAAGGCTTCCTTGAGATTGGCAGCCAGATCGACCGAGTCTTCAAGTACAGCCACACGTGGCAGTTGCCGGTGTGCGGGGCGGATCAGCAGCTGGATCACCCTGTGGCGAGCAAGGGTGCCTTGCGGACCTGGAAAGGGATGCACCTGCCACTCTGATCCCTGCAGCGTGGCCACCAACTCGCTGAAGTCGTTGGCGCCGAGTTCGTCCCCGATCTCGACCTGGCATGCCAGGTTGCGGCCGCCCAACACGATGCGTGCCGGTGCGGGTGGCAAAGCAGAACTTGGCAGTGCCTGGGCTTGAGGCGCTGCGGTCTGGCTCAACAACAGACTGATGTCGACCTCGAAGTGTTCGGCCAGCGCCTGTAAATCGGCGGCCGAAAAGGCGCCATCCTGGAATTTGCGAAATGCCCCTGACCGGGACAGCCCGAGGATCACGGCCAACTGGGAGGAATGTTTGTGGCGCGGCAGTCCCTGGCGAACGAAGAAGTCGTGCAGGCGGCGTGACACCAGGCTGGCGGGTTGGCTGTCGTGGGGGTCGTCCACGTGTGCGGTGTCAGGGCTTTGGGGGAGGACTTCAGTCATGGATGTAGCCATCGAGAGGAGTTCTTGATCAGGTGAATGTGGCTTCTAACGCGACAAAAATTCAAAAATGCTTAAAAAAAGTAGACAAATATGTGCGGCTACAAATAGCGTTGCGTAAAATGCACTCATTGGGGCCTGGCTTTAGCGCCTCTCCGGGTCGCAGACGTCTGTTGCCACTGTCCATCTATGAAGACCAATATAGCCCACGCCCTCTCTCGTGACGATATAAATGTTGCGATAAGTGCAACTTTTTTGATCCATACCGGTGCCTGCTGACATGTTGTCTGAGCCACAAAGGCCTGTGCCAGAGTCTCACCAGGTGCTGGATCCGCGTACGCTCGGGCGCCCGGTGCACCTGCTGGGGGCCTTTGCCAAGCGCTGCGGAGCCGATTTGACCGAGGCCTTGCGTTTGGGCTTGAACAGGCGCTATGGCACCCGTTTTGAAGTCGTCCATGCAGCCATGAGACCTGAGTGCCCACCAGGCCCCGGGAAGCGCTGGGCGGTGGTTGACCTGCCTGAAGGGCGACTGGCCCTGTCGCTGGACCGCCGATTGGTGTTGCAGGTGCTGGATTGCCGCTATGGCCCCGCCGCGGTCCCGACATCGGATGAAAGGCAGTCCAGGCCGAAGACCAGCACCGAGGAACGCCTTGCTCAGAAGTTGGCGCTGAATTGGCTGGCCCTGTTGGCACAGCGTCTGCGCGATGGGCTGGCGCCGGTCCGGGCTGAACCGGCCCAGGCAGCGCTGGCGCAGCCTCAATGGCTGGGCGAGGCCGGCGAGCCGGTGGGGGCCTGGACTCTGGAGCTGGGCATCCAGGAACCAGGCGATGCGGGTGTGGGATCCGTCCTGCTGCTGAGCCTGGACGAGGCCTGGATGCACCTGCTGCTGGAGCGTCTGCGAGCTCGCCGCCCGCAGGTTCTGGACGAAGCAGATTCCGTTGCGGATCCGCTGGCGAGCCGACTGCCGCTGCAGTTGCAGGTCCGGCTGTTGAGCCGACGCCTGACGCTGGGCGAGGTGTTTGATCTGCGACCGGGATCGGTCATTCCTGTGAGCCTGCAGGGCACCGACGTGTTGGTCAAGGATGTGCGCCTGTTCACGGCCACCGTGGCCGAGCACAAGGGCAAGCTGTGGCTCACCGCATTCAACGACATACCCTGAAAGTGACGCCATGAGTCAAGATTCACTCGCACTCGACCCCTTGCTTGACGATTTCACCGTGGACGCAGAGGCCATTGCGGCGCCGGCCCAGGGCGAGCTGTCTGCGCGCGTGGTAAGGGACCTGCCGCAGATGCTGCGCAAGATCCAGGTCACCCTGACCCTGGAGGTCGGCTCAGCCGAGATCACGCTGGACAAGCTCATGGCCTTGGAGCACGACAGTGTGGTTGAGCTCGATACCCTGGCTGGCACGCCTCTGGTGATCCATGTCAACGGTACGCCGATAGGGCGCGGCGAAGTGGTGGTGGCGGGCGAAAACTACGGCCTGAAAGTGGTTGAGCTGGACGAGCTTGATCTTCTGGCCCTCGACCGGAACCGCTGAGACCGAGCCGATGTGCACCCAATTTTTTGCGGGCCGCTCCGCGGCGGCCTTGGTGTTGCTCGCCTGCGCGCTGTATGTCGCCTTGCCGGCACAGGCCGCCGGCACCCTCTCCGTGCTGGGTTCCCACGCCACGGCGGGCGGCACCGAGTTCACGGTCAAGACCCAGATCCTGGTCATCATGACCCTGCTCGGGCTGTTGCCCGTGCTGATGTTGATGATGACCAGTTTCGTGCGCTTTGTGATCGTGCTGTCTTTGCTGCGCCAGGCGCTGGGGCTGCAGCAAGGCCTGCCCAACCGCATCGTGACGGGGGTGGCTTTGATCCTCACGCTGCTGGTCATGCAGCCGGTGGGTGAGCAGATCTGGGAGCGAGCCTTTCTACCGTATGACCAGGACCGCATCGGCCTGGAGGCTGCGTTGCGTGAGGCGTCCGTGCCCCTGTCGGCCTTCATGCTGGCCCAGACCAGCAAAGCCGCGCTCCAGCAGATATCCACCCTGGCCCATGAGGCACCGGTCAGCGATGCTGCTTCTCACGCCTTCACCGTGAAGCTGGCTGCCTTTGTGCTGAGTGAGCTGAAGACGGCGTTTCAGATCGGTTGCATGTTGTTCATCCCCTTCATGGTGATCGACCTGGTGGTGTCCTCGGTGCTCATGGCCATGGGCATGATGATGTTGTCGCCGCTGGTGATCTCGCTGCCTCTGAAGCTGCTGCTGTTCGTGCTGGTGGACGGTTGGACCCTGACGGTCAACACCTTGGTCACCAGTGTGAGGGCCTACTGAGATGCTGACCCCGGATGTGGCTGTGGATCTCGTGAGCGAAAGCCTGCGCCTGGTGATGCTGCTGGTGGTGGTGCTGGTGCTGCCAGGTCTGTTGATCGGCTTGCTGGTCGGCCTGTTTCAGGCCGCCACCCAGATCAATGAGCAGACCCTGAGCTTTTTGCCTCGTCTGCTTGTGACGCTGCTGGCCCTGATCGTGATGGGCCGCTGGATGGCCGGTCACCTGATGGATTTTTGCGTGCACATCTTCGAGCGCGCCGCTGCGCTGGCGGTGTGAGGACAGGGCCGGCTGCGGATGGAGGCGCTGTTTCCCGACCTGCTGGCCCAGCTCACCGCGCTGTGGTGGCCGTTTTGCCGCATGCTGGCGCTGTTCAGTGCCGCTCCGGTGCTGGGCGATGGCACGGTGCCTGTCACCGTGCGGGTGCTGTTGGCACTCGTGCTGGCCGTTGTGATGCTGCCAGTGGCAACGCCTGTCGCCGCGATCGATCCCCTGTCGCTGCAGGCGGTCGTTGCCACGCTGGAGCAGGCAGCGATCGGTGGGGTGCTGGGTCTGGCACTGCATTTCTGCACCTCCGCCATCATGGTGCTGGGCTATCTGGTTTCTTCGCAGATGGGGTTGTCGATGGCGGTGATGAATGACCCTGTGAGCGGGGTCTCGTCCGATGTGGTGTCCAGCCTGTTGTCTGTGCTGGGCATTCTGGTGTTCTTTTCAATGGATGGCCATCTCATGTTGACCCAGGTGGCTGGCGCCAGCTTTCAGCAATGGCCGGTGGGTTCAGGCCTGCGTGTGCCGACGCTGCAGCTGGTGGTCTACAACGTGTCCTGGGTGTTTTCGGCGGCCTTGCTGCTGGCCCTGCCGATCGTTTTTGCCACCTTGCTGGTGCAAATCGGCTTTGGCTTTCTGGCCCGGGTGGCGCCCACCCTCAACTTGTTTTCGCTGGGTTTTTCGGTGGTCACCCTGCTGGGCCTGTACCTTTTGGCTGGCTTGGCCAGCGCGCTGCCTGAGCACTACCTGAGGCTGACAAGCCAGGTGTTCGAATTGCTTCGGCAGGTGCTGGGAGGGCCGGTGTCATGAGCCAGTCCGGCGCGGGTGACAAGACCGAAAAGGCCTCGCCCCAGAAACTGCGCAAGGCCCGCGAGCAGGGGCAGGTGGCTCGCTCGCGCGAGCTGGCCACCGCATTGGCGCTGCTGAGCAGCCTGTACCTCACAGTCTGGCTGGCACCTGGGTACTTGGCGGAGTTTCGCCAATTGTTTGCCTATGCCTTGGCCGATCTGTCGGGCGATGGCACCCCGGACAACGCCTGGTCGATGCTGTTCCTGACGGCGACCCTGCTGTTGCTGAAAATGGTGCTGCCGCTGTTGCTGGTGCCGCTGGCCGGGGTGCTGGCGTCGCTGGTGCCCGGGGGCTGGGTGTGGTCGGGCTCCCACCTGGCGCCGCAATGGCAGCGCTTGAGCCCAGCCAGCAATCTGGGGCGCCTGTTGACGCCCAAGCACCTGGCTGGGGTAGGGGCCTCGGTTGGCAAGGCGGCCTTGTTGGGCGCGGTGCTCTGGAGCCTGTGTCGGCAGATGCCGGCGCAGTACCTGCGCTTGCAGGCCCTGCCTTTGCCCGAGGCCTTGAGCCAAGGCTTGGACCAGGTGCTGGGGGGCGTTCTGGGCATGGTGCTGGTGTTTCTGCTGTTCGGCCTGATCGACCTGCCGGCCCAGGTGTTCTTCTTTCTGCGCGGGCAGCGCATGAGCAAGCAGGAACAGAAGGATGAACACAAGAACAACGAGGGGCGCCCTGAAGTCAAGAACCGCATCCGCCAACTGCAGCGGCAGCTGGCGCGGCGCAGCGTGCGCACCGCGGTGCCCACCGCCGACGTCGTGATCGTCAACCCCGAGCACTATGCGGTGGCCTTGAAGTACGACGAAAAACGCGCCCAGGCGCCTTACGTGGTGGCCAAGGGCATCGATGAGATGGCCCTTTACATCCGCGAGATCGCCCGTGGTGCAGGCCTTGAGGTGTTGGAACTGCCGCCGCTGGCGCGGGCCATCTACAACACCAGCCAGGTGCAGCAGCAGATTCCCATTCCGCTCTACACCGCCGTGGCGTTGGTGCTGAACTATGTGCTGCAAATGAAGGCCTTTCAAACGGGCCAAAGGCTGCAGGCCCCCATGTTGCCGCAGGACCTGGACGTGCCTGCCCACCTGAGTTGATCGCTCCCCCGACCTGAAGAGAGTCTGACCGCCATGAATCTGCTGCCCCCCCGCGTCGTCGAGCTGTGGCGCCGCCACAGCCACGCCACGCCCCTGATGGTGCTGGCCCTGCTGGCCATGATCATCCTGCCGCTGCCGCCAGCGGTGCTCGATGTGCTGTTCACCTTCAACATCGTGCTTTCGATCATCGTCATTCTGATCAGCGTGTCGGTGAACCGTCCCCTGGAGTTCTCCACCTTCCCGACGGTGATCCTGGCCACCACGCTGATGCGCCTGACCCTGAACGTCGCCTCCACCCGCGTGGTGTTGCTGCATGGTCACGAAGGCACCCACGCCGCGGGGCAGGTGATCGAGGCCTTCGGCAACGTGGTGATCGGCGGGAACTTCGTGGTCGGGTTGGTGGTGTTCGTGATCCTGATGATCATCAATTTTGTGGTGGTCACCAAGGGTTCGGAGCGTATTTCGGAGGTGTCGGCGCGGTTCACTCTGGATGCCCTGCCAGGCAAGCAGATGGCGATCGACGCGGATCTCAATGCCGGCCTGATCAACCAGGACAAGGCGCAGACGCGCCGCCGCGAGGTGGCCATGGAGGCCGACTTCTATGGCGCCATGGACGGCGCCTCGAAGTTTGTGCGCGGCGATGCCGTGGCTGGCATCCTCATTTTGCTGATCAACATGATCGGCGGCGTGGCGATCGGAGCCTTCATGCACGACCTCTCGCTGGGGGACGCCTTTCGCCAATATGCGCTGCTGACCATTGGCGACGGCCTGGTGGCCCAGATCCCGGCCTTGCTGCTGTCCGCGGCGGCGGCCATCATCGTGACCCGGGTAAGCGATTCGGGGGACTTCGAGACCCAGGTCAGCGCCCAGTTGCTGGCTTCGCCGCAGGCGCTGTACAGTGCGGCCGGGGTGATGCTGGTGCTGGGCCTGATTCCGGGCATGCCCTGGGTCAGCTTTGTGGGCTTTGCCCTGGTGTTGGCCTGGGTGGGCTGGCGCATGGCCAGGCGCGCCAGCGCCCCGGCGCCCGGGCTGGATGCGGCCGCACTGGCGCCAGCCCTGCTCAACGCAGAGCCACCTGCCGACATGGATTGGCGCAGCCTGCCGGTGGTTGAGCCGCTGCTGGTCACGCTGGGGTTTCGCCTGGTGGGCCTGATCGACAAAAGCCAGGGTGCACCCCTGATCAAGCGCCTGAAAGGGGTGCGCCAGACCCAGAGCGAGAGCCTTGGCCTGTTGCTGCCAGCGATCCCGGTGCGTGATGACCTGGTCTTGAAGCCTGCTCAGTACGCGATCGCAGTTGGCGGCACGGCGGTCGCTCGCGGCGAGGTGCGCCACGATTGCCTCATGGCCATCCCGTCGCCCCACCTGTATGGCGAGGTGGACGGTGCGCCGGGCACGGACCCTGCCTATGGTCTGCCGGTGACCTGGATCGCCCCTGAGACCAAGGCCCATGCCCTGGGCCTGGGCTACCAGGTGGTGGACGTACCCAGCGTGATTGCGACCCATGTCAGCAAGGTGGTGCGTGAGCACCTGCCCGAGCTGTTCGGGCACGAGGATGCCATCGAGTTGACCGAGCGCCTGGCTGCGTTGGCACCGCGGCTGGCCGAGGCATTGGGCAAGGCCCTCAGCCCCACCCATCTATTGAAGGTGCTGCGCATTCTGTTGGCCGAGAACGTCTCCCTGAAGAACATCGTCCCGATTGCCACCACCTTGCTTGACACGGTTGAGACCACCAAAGATCCAGTGCTGCTGGCGGCGGAGGTCCGTTGCACGCTGCGCCGTCAGATCGTGGAGTCCCTGGCGGGTCCCCGCGCCGAACTGAAGGTCTTCAACCTGACCGGCGAGCTGGAGAACATGTTGCTCGCTGCCCTGAGCCAGGCGCGCCAGGGTGGTGCCAAGGTGGCCTTGGACAACTTCGCCATCGACCCCAACCTGTTGTCCCAACTGCAGGTGCACATGCCGCTGGCCCGCGACCAGATGAAGCAGCAGACGCTGCCTCCGCTGATGTTGGTGATGCCGCAGATCCGCCCGCTGCTGGCACGTTACGCGCGCCTGTTTGCGCCGGGGCTGAACGTGCTTTCCTACAACGAGATCCCGGAGAACCGTGAGATCAGCGTCATCGGAACGGTGGGCTGAGCACCACCAGCACCTCGGCCGCCGCGCGGAACAGGGCCGGTGGCAGCGCCAGCCGCGCCAGGGCCTGGTGGGCGTTGGGCATTGGCGGGGCGAACACGGGCAATGTACTGTGCAACACGTGGCAGCGCATCAGGCGCAGCCCGGCACAGGCGAGCCGGGCGGCCAGCAGGCTCAAACGTCCGCGCAAGCCTGGCACCAGCGGGGCCTGATCGGTGGCCAAGGTGAGGAGCACGCCCGGAGGGCTCAAGGCCAGGTCAACCAGCACCGAGTCCCCCTGGGGATGGCGCATCAACAGTCGCATGCGCAGGCCCAGGTGCGTGTCTGCGGATCGGGCGCCAGGCTCGCCTTTGCCAGGTCGCCACAGGCAGAACGCCAGGGGCAGCCCTTGTGGTGACACGGTTTGCCACAGCAGCAGCGTTTGCTGCGGTCGGGGCAACAAGGCCTCGTCGACGCTGGGCTCAGCGGCGTTTCGCGGGGCGGGCCCGGACCGGAGGAAGGCCATGCCCATAGCCTGCATCGGGGTGTTCGCGAAGGCCTCTGGCTGCGTGCCGCCGTCGAGTGAGTCGGCCCGTCGCTGCTGGAGCAGAGTATGGGTGGCCAGGGCGAGCCAGCGTGTGGCCAGGGTGGCGGCGTCGGGCAAGGGTTGGGCGAACCGGCGCATGGCCGCCTGGTCGGGTTGCAGCGCTGGCGATGGCAGGGTGTCCTGAGTGGCCAGGCCCGCGTCGGGCGTGTTCATATCAGGTGGCAAGGCGTTGCCCAGACGATCGAGCAGGGCCAGTTCCAGTTGGGGGCTGGTGGCCAGGACTTTGACCAGCAGAACCTGGCCCGGCTCCAGCCGCAGCCCGGCCAGGGCGTCTGCGCTGAGGCGCCAGCGTTGGCCTGCTGGGCCGCTCATCAGCAAATCGCCTTCGAGGTCGTGCGCGACTTCCAGTTGCAGCAGGTCTTCCGGGCGGATGGCGTCTGGCGATGCATCGCTCCCCTGCGTCGGGCCCGGCGTGCGTGTCAGCGCAGGCGTCGGCGCCACCGGGCTGGGGCCCATCACGCGTTCGAAGGCCATGGGTCTGCTCCAGGCGGGTTGAAGGGACGGTGCGGGGTATGAGGTGGCCGCTTGCCCCGGAAAAGAGCCAACCGCGTGGTGCGGTTGGCTGGTGGCCTGAGGCGCCGGGCGCACCTGGTGCGCTCGGGCGTCCGCTCAGGTTGCGCCGCCTGGGGCTTATTGCATCAGCGACAGGGCCAACTGCGACATGCTGTTGGACTGCTTGAGCATGCTGGTGCCGGCTTGCATCAACATTTGCTTGGTGGTCATGTTGGCAGTCTCGGATGCATAGTCCACGTCCATGATGCGGCCCTTGGCGGCTTCGGTGTTGGTGCTCATGTTCTGCAGGTTGTTGAAGACGTGGTCCAGGCGGTTGGAAGCCGCGCCGAGAATCGAGCGCATCGAACCCACTTCGTCAAGTGCGGTGTTCAGTGTGGTGATGATGCCGTTGGCGCTGGTGGTGCTGGCCAGTTCGGTGCCGGGGGTGCCCGGGGTTGTGTAGGTGCCGCTGGCATTGCCCAGCGCGGTGGCGACAGCGGTCAGCTGGGTGCCGCTGTCCACGGCCATGGTTTCGCCGGCGCTGGCGCCGATCTGGAAGGTCAGGCTGGTGGTGCTCAGCAGGCCCGAGGCGCCTGTGGTCGTGGTGCCGTTGCTGAACAACTGGGTGCCGCCGAACGAGGTGTTCTTGATGATGTTGGCCATTTCCTTGCCCAGCGAATCGTATTCGGCCTGCATGGCTGTCTGGTCCTTGGTGGTCGAAGAGGCCGTGGCGGCTTCGGTGGCCAGATCCTTCATGCGCTGCAGGATGCTGGTGACTTCGCCGAAGGCGCCTTCGGCGGTCTGCATCATCGAAATGCCGTTTTGGGTGTTGCGTTGTGCCACGGCCATGCCGCGGGTCTGGGCGTCCAGACGGGTGGCGATCTGCAGACCGGCTGCGTCGTCCATGGCCGAGTTGACGCGGTAACCGGTGCTCAGGCGGGTCAGCGAGGTCGACAGTGCCTTGTTGGTGGAGCCCAGGGCGGCTTGGGCGGAGAGAGAGGCAGCGTTGGTGTGCAGGCTAAGCATGATTGATTGCTCCAGGTTGGGTTGCATGCGGGCATGCGTTCTCGATGCCCGTACCTTAGCTGGGCGACCCCCGGCAAGCGAAACTTAAGCCCGCGCCAAAAATTGATGGCACCACCTCAAGAAAACGAAGGCTCACCAGGTGCAGGGCATGCTGCTCGCGTGACCCGCGTCGGTGCGCCGTCGCTGCTGCGACGACCGGCCAGGGGCAGAATCGCCGGTGCTTCGGTTGTGGAGCCTACCGGCCCTCAACGGCTGCGCAGATGCCGCACCCAGCGGTCGCCGGCAAACTGCACGCTGCACACCAGCGCGATCAGCAGCACGATCACCAGCACCATCACCTGGGTGTCGAAACGCTGGTAGCCATAGCGGATGGCGATGTCACCCAGGCCACCGGCCCCCACCGCGCCCGCCATGGCCGAGGCGCCGATCATCGAGACCACGGTGATGGTGAAGCCGGCCACGATGCTGGGCAGGGCCTCAGGCAGCAGCACATGCCAGATGATGTGCCAGCGTCCGCAGCCCATGGCCTGGGCGGCTTCGATCAGGCCTTTGTCGACCTCGTTCAGGCCCACTTCGGAGATGCGGGCAAAAAAGGGCGTGGCGCTGATGGTCAGGGGCACCACGGCGGCCCACACGCCGATGGTGGTGCCCGTCACCCAGCGGGTGAACGGAATCAGCGCGACCAGCAAGATGATGAAGGGCGTGGCCCGAAAGCCATTCACCAGGCTGCCCAGCAGCCGGTTCAGGCGCGGCGAGGCCAGCAGGGCGCCTGGCGCCGACAGCACCAGGAAAACGGCCAGCGGCAGGCCCAGCAACAGCGCCAGACCGGCCGACAGGCCGACCATGGTCAGGGTGTCCGCCAGGCCTTGCAGCAGGCGCTCGATCACGATGTCAGAGATGGCGTTCAACATAGCCCAGGTCCTTGGCTTGGTGGCTCAATTGGTGTTTCAGCACGGCTTGGGCGCCGGGGCCCATGCCTTCGATGGCCAGCACCAGTCGGCCATGGGCGTGCCCTTGCAGTTGCTCGATGCCGCCATGCAGCAGGCGTGGCGCGCCTTGCAGCACCGTGGCCAGGCGCTGCCAGTCGGGCAGCAGGTCGGTCTCGCCGGTGTAGCTCAGTTCGATCAGCCGGTCAAAGCGGGGCGGGGCGCCGGTCAGGGCGTGGGCTGCCGAGGGAGGCTTGAGGTGCAGGCGCTGTTGCAGTTCGACCGGCAGGCCATGGGCCAAGGGGGCCAGCAGGGCGCGGGTAGCCTCGTGGCGCGGTGCACCAAACACCTGCCAGACGGGGCCTTGCTCCACGGGTTGGCCTTGTTCCAAGACCAGCACCTGGTGGCAGATCTCGCGGATGACCGCCATCTCGTGGGTGATCAGCACGATCGTCAGCCCGAGCTGGCGGTGGATGTCCCGCAGCAAGGCCAGGATCGCCTGGGTGCTCTCCGGGTCCAGGGCCGAGGTGGCCTCGTCGCACAGCAGGATCTCGGGACGGTGTACCAGGGCCCGGGCAATGCCCACGCGCTGTTTCTGGCCGCCAGACAGGCGTGAGGGGTAGACGTCGCGCTTGTCGCTCAGGCCCACCAGGGCCAGCAGCTCATCGACCCGCCGGCGGATCTCGGCAGCCGGGTGGCCCGCCACCTTCAGGGGCAGGGCCACGTTTTGCCACACCGTCTTGGCCGACAGCAGGTTGAAGTGCTGAAACACCATGCCGATGCGCCGGCGCAGCGCGACCAGCTGGCGTTCGCCAAATTGGCTGATGTCTTCGCCATCGACCAGCACGCGGCCCGAGCTCACCGATTCCAGCCGGTTGATGGTGCGCAGCAGGCTGGACTTGCCCGCGCCACTGCGCCCGATGATGCCGAAAATCTGACCCGGCTCGATGTGCACATCGATGCCTTGCAGCGCGTCGCGGCCCGAGGCGGCGCCCGGGTAGCGCTTGCTGACCTGTTCGAAGCGCACCGAGCCACGGGCCCGGGTTTCGGCTTGGGCTTGGGGCCCTGCCGCCGGCTCGGTGGTGGGCACCAGGCTTGGGGCGGGCAGCGTGTCGGCCTGGGCCTGGCGCAACACGGCGCTCATGGCTTGCCGACCCAGGGCAGCACGAACAGCTTGCTGTCGCCGCCGTAAGACTTGAGGATGCGGGCACGCACGGCCGGCGAGTCCTGGTACAGCTTCACGAACTGCTTCACGCGCGGGTCATTGGCGTTGTCGTTGCGGGTCACGAAGCGGATCGCAAAGTACAGGTCGTCGATGTCGGAGTAGAGCAGGGCGTGGCTGGCAAATTCAGCCTGGCCCGCGTTCACGAAGTGCGAGGGGTAGCCCTGGGCCAGGTCCACGTCGTCGATGGCGCGCACCAGCTGCGGGCCCTCCACCTCGACGAACTTGAACTTCTTCGGGTTGCCGACCACGTCGTTCAAGGTGCCGCGCCAGCCGGTGCCCGGGCGCAGCTTGATCAGGCCGGCCTTCTCGAGCAGCAGCAGGCCACGGCCCTGGTTGACCGGGTCGCTGGCCACCGCGATGCGGGCGCCCTCCTTGAGGTCATCGAAGCGCTTGACCTTCTTGGAAAACAGGGCCAGGTTGTTCAGCACGCCCAGGCCCACGCTGCTGAACTTGTAGCCGGATTCCTTGATCGCGTTGTCCAGAAAGGCCTGGTGCTGGAAGTAGTTGATGTCGAGGTCACCCGAGGCGAGCGCGGTGTTGGGCGTCGTCCAGTCGGTGAACTCGATGACCTTGACGTCCAGGCCCTTTTGCCGGGCCTCGCCTGCGGCGACTTCGATCGAATCGGCCAGGGCACCGGGGGTGACGCCGATCTTCAGCGGAGCGGCCAGGGCCAGGGTGCTGCACAGCCAGGCACTCAGGGCGAGTGCGGCAGTGGCCAATCGGTGGGTGGATGTTTTCATGGTGTGGGTCGATGGTGATGGGTTTTGGACGAGGGACGGCTTGCGCTTGTGGTCCCGACGCGCGCATTCGAACAAAGCAAGGCCGTGCGATCAAACAAGCATTTCAAATTTGCATAGACGTGAAACGTCGCAGAGCCCGCCCGGCCGCCACCCAGGCCCTCATTGATTGCCGGCGTGGTGGGCCAGCAGTGGGTGGCCTTCGAGAGCGCGCGAGGGCTGGCCGTCCACCCCCACCGGCACCTCGCCTTCGAGCGTGATGCGGTAGAGCTGGCGGTCAAAGTCCAGGTCGAAGATGTCGGTGGGCGCCACATGGGCCGTGGCCCGGTTGTCCCAGAAGGCGAGGCTGCCGGGCTGCCATTTGAAGCGCACGGTGAATTCGGGGCGCACCACGTGCTCCCACAGCAACTCCAGCAGCACGCGACTCTCGCGCGGGCTCAGGCCCACCACCTGCTTGAGAAACGAGGGGCTGACAAACAGTGCGCGCTCGCCGGTGTCGGGGTGCACGCGCACCAGCGGGTGCTCGCTGACCAGGCGGGCCTCGCCGACCAGGCGCTGGTACTCCTCGGTGGCCTGGGCGCCGGGCGGAGCGCTGAACTGGTGGCGCCCCCACAGGGTGTCCACAAAGCCGCGCAGGGGGGCCGACAAGGCCTGGTAGGCCGCGACCAGGTTGGTCCACTGGGTGTCGCCACCGTAGGGCGGAATCACCACGCCGCGCAGCAAGGAGGCGGCCGGCGGGTTGATGGCGGCCGTCACGTCGGTGTGCCAGCCGCTCCAGGGGCGCAGTTCGCTGCTGCCCACAAAGCGGTTGGCCTGGCGGTGCTTGGCGATCGAGTACACCTCGGGGTAACCGGCCACGTGGCCGAACACCGGGTGGCCGATGGTGGGCGCGCCGAACTGGCGGGCCAGTGCAATGTGCTGTTCGTGGCTCAGCGGCTGGTCATGGAAGAACACCACCTTCCACCGCCGCAAGGCGGCCCCGATGCCCGCCACTTCGGCCGGCGACAATGGCTGGCGCAGGTCCACCCCGGTGATCAGGGCGCCCGTGTGGGCCGACTGCGGGTGCACCTGATGGGCCGGGTCAAACCCGCTTGCATGGGGCCGTGCGGGTGGAGCTTGCGTTGCCTCGGGGCGCAGGTCTGGGGGCAGGGTGACATCGTTCATGGGCGGGTTCCTGTTGGAGCTGGGGCTGGGCCTGGGCGAAGAACCGCCTGCAGGCGGCCTCGAAAATTCTGCGGCGGGCCTCCTCTGACGCGTAGCCCGAAATTCATCTATCCATATGTGCAGGCCCTGGGGCGGCGAGGCGGGGCGTGCATGAGCTCATGACCGAAAGTTTTGAGTCTGTTGCCATGCAGTTTTGATCGTGGCCCTGGCGGGGGCACCGCCCTAGCATCAGGCCACGGCGCGCCGCGGGACCTTCCCCCTGAGCGCGCCTTGACTGTGCCTTGCCCCCTGACCTGAAAGAAGCCGATGTCCGAGACCCTGCTGGCCGACGCGCCCGTCCCAACGCAATCCCCTGTGCCGCCTGCTGCCAAGGCGCCCGATCTGGCCGAGCTGAAGCGCCGGGTGGCTGCGCTGTTGCCGGCCGTGCGCGAAGGGGCCGAGGCGCGTGAGCGAGACCATGTGTTGCCTCGCGAGCAGGTGCGCTCGCTGGTGGCGGCCGGCTTGCTGACGCTGCGCATTCCCGTGCGCGATGGCGGCCCGGGCGGCTCGGTGCGTGAGCTGATCGAGCTGGTGATCGACATCGCAGCGGCAGACTCCAACGTGGCCCAGGCCCTGCGCCCGGGCTTTCTGTTTGTTGAAGGGTTGCTGGCCGGCCCCGATGAGGCGGTGCGCCAGCGCTGGTGGCCGCGCTGCCTGCGCGGTGACTTCATTGCCAATGCGGGCTGGGAGATTGGCGGCGCCAATGGCGCCATCGCCACCCGGCTGCGCCGCGAGGGCGATCACTTCCGCGTCAAGGGCAGCAAGTACTACAGCACCGGCGGTCTGTATGCCGACTGGATCAGCACCGTGGCCCTCGACGAGCAGGACAAAGAGGTCCGTTTTGTGCTGCCGCGCCACCGCGAAGGCCTGGAGCTGCTCGATGACTTCGATGCCATGGGCCAGCGCCTGACCGCCAGCGGCACCACCCGGCTGAACGATGTGCGGGTGGAGGCGGCCGACATCGTGCCCCACCCCACGGGCGGCCTGGCCGAAGGGCGGCGCACCGTCGTCACGCCCCTGGCCCAGCTGTTTCTGGGCGCGGTGCTGGCCGGCATTGCCCGCAATGCCTTGCATGACGCCGTGGCCTTCGCCCGGCTGCACGCTCGCCCGATCAAGCACAGCTCGGCCAGCCGCTCGGTGGACGACCCCTATGTGGAGCTGTCGGTGGGCGAGATCTCGGCCCGCGCCCTGGCGGCCGAGGCCGTGGTGCTGCGTGCCGCCGAGCGCATCGACGCTGCCTGGGCCGCCGGGCTGGACCAGGACGCCATCGTGCATGCCTCGATCGACGTGGCCCAGGCCCAGTACCTGGCCTCGGAGTCGGCCCTCAAGGCGGCCGAGCTGCTGTTTGATGTGGGGGGTGCTTCCACCACCTCGCGCCGGCACAACCTGGACCGCCACTGGCGCAATGCCCGCACCGTGAGCAACCACAACCCGCGCCACTGGAAGGCAGCGGTGGTGGGGGCCTGGCAGCTCAAGGATGCCCTGCCGCCGGCCTCGGGCCTGTTCTGAAGCCCGCTGTTTTGACCTGGTCAGGCTTGCCTGGCCTTTTGGAGATGCCCATGCCCCGTGTCGATGTCACCTTGCGCAACCCGCGTGACCATGCCATTGCCGTCTACGCCGACGAGTTGGCAGCCGAAATCGCCAAGACGGCGGCCCAGCACGATGCGGCCGGCAGCTTCCCGCACGACCATTTCGACATCCTGACCGCGCGCGGGGCGCTGCGCCTGACCGTGCCGCAAGCCCACGGTGGCGAGGGCTACTCGCTGTACGAAACCCTGATTTTTCAGGAGCGGCTGGCGCGTGGCAGTGGCTCCACCGCCTTGGCGTTGGGCTGGCATCTGATGGTGTTCGGCTACCTCGGCCACACCCTGCGCTGGCAACCCGAGGCGCTGGCCAGCCTGGCCGCCGATGCGGTGCAGCGCGGACAGCTGATCAATGTGCTGGTCACCGAGCGCGAAGCCGGCAACCTGCTGCGCGGGGCCCGCCCCGGCACGGTGGCGCGCCGCGTGGAGGGGGGGTATGTGCTGAGTGGGCGCAAGGCTTTTTGCTCGTCGGCCCCCCGGCTGCAAAAGATGATCGTCTACGCCTGGGTCGAGGACGAAGGCCGGGTGGCCGAGTTTCTGGTGCCACGCACCGAAGGTGTGCGCGTGATCGAGAACTGGAACACCCTGGGCATGCGCAGCACGGGCAGCCACGACATCGCCTTTGACCAGGTGCAACTGCCGCCCGAAGCCCTGCTGAGCTACATCGAGCTGGGGCAGGTGGGTTCGTTCACCGTGGCCAGCCGCGCCTATGGGCTGCAGCTGTCGGCCGTCTACCTGGGCGTGGCCCGGGCGGCGCGCGACTTTGCGCTGGGCTTTGCCGACCGCTACCACGCCCAGAGCCTGGGCAAATCGGTGCTCGAAGCCCCCCAGGTGCAGCAGCGCCTGGGCGAGATCGAACTGCTGCTGGGCGCCAGCAAGACCCTGCTGTATGGCCTGGTCGAGCGCTGGGAGCGTCACCCGCACCTGCAAGCCGAGTTTGGCGACGAGGTGGCCATCACCAAGGTCACGGTCAGCCGCAACGCCTTGCGGGTGGTGGAGCTGGCCATGGCCATCGTGGGCGGGCATTCGCTGTCGCGCGATCTGCCGCTGGAGCGCTACCTGCGCGATGTGCAGTGCGCCCAGTTCAACCCACCGCAAGAGGACACCGTGGTGGCCTCGCTGGCCAAGGCGGCCATCACCCATTGGCATGCCGACCACCCCGCGCCCGTTGAAGCTGCTGAGCCGGCAGCTCAAGCCGCCCAGGCCCCCGTGACCGTGCCACTGGCCCCTTCCGTGACGGCCGAAGCCGTCGACCCCGCAGAAGCCGCAGAAGTCGCCGACGCTGCTGATGCTGCCGTGGCGGCCTGAGCCCAGGGCCCTGGCGCCCATCCTTTCACATTGAACCCAACCGGAACCCGAATCCCGGAACCCCTATGCCCAAGAAACAACTGCTGCTCAACGCCTTCAACATGAACTGCGTGGGCCACATCCAGCACGGACTGTGGGCCCACCCGCGGGATCGATCCACCGAGTACAACACCTTGTCGTACTGGACCGATCTGGCGCGCACGCTGGAGCGGGGTCTGTTTGACGGCCTGTTCATCGCCGACATCCTGGGCGTGTACGACGTCTACCAGGGCAATGTGGATGTGACGCTGCGCGAGTCGGTGCAGCTGCCCGTGAACGACCCGCTGCTGCTGGTGTCGGCCATGGCGGCCCACACCCGGCACCTGGGCTTTGGCGTGACGGTGAACCCGCTGTCGGAGCTGCCCTACCTGCTGGCCCGGCGCTTTTCGACCCTGGACCAGCTGACCCAGGGGCGTTTTGGCTGGAACATTGTCACAGGCTACCTCGACAGCGCTGCCCGGGCCCTGGGCCTGCCGAACCAGATCGCGCATGACGAGCGCTATGACCGGGCCGATGAGTTTCTCGAGGTGCTCTACAAGCTGCTCGAAGGCAGCTGGGAGGACGGCGCCGTGCGCCGCGACAAGGCAGCCCGCGTGTTTGCCGACCCCGCCCGCGTGCACAAGGTGCGCCACCAGGGCCGCTATTACCAGGTGGAGGGCTACCACCTCAGCGAGCCCTCGCCGCAACGCACACCGGTGCTGTTCCAGGCCGGTACCTCGGGGCGCGGTCAGCTGTTTGCCGCCCGCCACGCCGAGGCGGTGTTTGTCTCAGGGGGCGACAAGGCCCAGGTGCGCCAGTCGGTGCAGTCGCTGCGCGAGGCCGCCGTGCGCGCCGGGCGGCGCCCCGAAGACCTCAAGATCGTGCTGGGCGTGACGGCGGTGACCGGCGCCACCAGCGCCGAGGCCCAAGAGAAGCATGCCGACTACGTGCGCTACGCCAGCCCCGAAGCCGGCCTGGCCCACTTTGCGGCCAGCCTGGGCCTGGACCTGTCGCACTACGACCTGGACGAACCCATCGACTTCAGCCCGCCCACCCAGTCGATCCAGTCGGCCGCGGCGGCTGCGCGGCAAAAGGGCTGGACGCGCCGCCAGCTGCTGCAGCAGTACAAGCTGGGCGGCCGCCACCCGGCCCTGGTGGGCAATGCCTCGCAGGTGGCCGATGCCTTGCAGGCCTGGGTGGATGAGACCGGCGTGGACGGCTTCAACCTCAGCCGCACCGTGGTGCCCGAGAGCTTTGTCGATTTTGTGGACCACGTGGTGCCCGAGCTGCAGAACCGCGGCATTTACAAGACGGCCTACACCGAGGGCACGCTGCGCCACAAGCTGTTCGGCCAGGGTGACCGCCTGCCCGATCACCACGCCGCAGCCCAGTTCCGCCACCGGGTGGAGCCGGCCAGCGCCCAGGCCGACAGCGAAGCCGCCTTGGCCTGAAGCACTCCCCTGCGCCGCTGCCGCAGGCGGCAGGCCGCCCCACGCCCCGGTCGTTGACGCGGGGCGTTGCTGTTTTTGGAGCCGATCTGGCTCAGCACCCCCTGTTGTCCATGTGTTGATATTTATCAACATTTAGCAGATATCCATCCGCCTTTTAAGAGCTTCTCCTCGCAACCCGTGGTTTCTACAGTGGGCTTTGTCCTGGTCGACGCGCCGGGCTCGACACCCTTGAGCCCGGCGGGCCGGCTTTCCCTGTTCAGGCCCTTGTAGGCCAATCCGAGGAATTGCCATGTCTGTGTTGGATCCCCAGTTGTCTTCAAACCCTGCTTCAAGCCCGGCCTCATCGCTGGCTTCATCGCCGGCCTGGAGCCGACGCCGTGCCCTGGGCACCCTGGCCGCAGGCGGCCTGAGCGGTGCCGCCCTGATGGGGGCGCCCTGGGTGCGCGCTGCCGGTGGCAAGAAGCTCACCCTGTCGTGGAGCGGCACGGCCCTGTGCCTGCTGCCCGTGGTGGTGGCCCGTGACCGCGGCTTTTTCGAGAAAAACCAGGTCGATGTGGACGTGATCAACTTTGCCGGCTCCAGCGACCAGGTGCTGGAGTCGCTGGCCACCGGCAAGGCCGATGTGTCGCTGGGCCTGATCCACACCTGGCTCAAGCCGCTGGAGTCGGGCTTTGATGTGAAGGTGGTGGGCGCGGCGCACGCGGGCTGCATCCGCGTGCTGTCGGGGCAAGACTCCAAGCTGAGTTCGGTCGACAAGCTCAAGGGCGCGGTGATCGGTGTGGGCCAGCCCAATGGCTTTGGCCGGCAGTTCATGTCCACCTACCTGGCGCGCAAGGGCATCAACCCCGACACCGAGGTGGAGTGGAAGACCTACCCGCCCGATACGCTGGACGTGGCCTTCAAAAAGGGCGAGATCAACCTGATCGTCGATGCCGACCCCAACCTGTTCCTGATCGAGCGGCGCAACCCAGGCCAGTTTCGCGAGATCGCCAGCATCCTGACCGGTGACTTCAAGGACCGCCTGTGCTGCCTGATCGCCGCGCGGGGCGCCCTGGTGCGCGAGAACCGGCCCCAGGTGGCCGCGGTGGTGCGCTCGCTGACCCAGGCGGCCCTGTTCATCGCGGAGAACCCGGGCGAGGCCGCCAAGGTGGCCCTGACCTACCTGCCGCAAAAGGTGACGGCCGCGGACATCCGCAGCATCCTGACGGCCCAGCTGGATTACCGCCACCACCCGCAGGGCGTGGCGCTGCGCAACGAGATCGAGCAATACGCCGCCGACCTGAAGAACGTGGGCGTGCTCAAGAAGTCGACCGACCCGGCGCGCTTCGCCAACTTCCTGACCGTGGATGTGCTGGCCTGAGGCCGCTGCAAAAGGAGGACCCAACCATGAGTCAAGCATTGAAGGTGCTGCCGCTCCCGGCAGCGGATCTGGACGAAGCCCCGCGCGAACCGGTGGCCCCCGAGGCGTCGGCGCCGGTGCAGGCGGCGGCACCGGGGCCGGCGTCGGCTCGCTTCTGGCGCACCGGCTTTCTGGCCGCGGCGGCCTGGATCATCGAAGGCCTGCTGGTGCGCTTCTGGCCCAACCAGGTGGCGGGTTTCACCGACTGGGCCTTTACCGAAGAGTTCGGGCTGGCCAATGTGGCCGTGGGCGGGGTCATCCTGGCCCTGGCCTTGTCGTATGGAGGGCTGGCTCGGCTGCCACAGTTGCGCGACGGCCTGCGCCTGAGCGGGCGCTGGTTGGTGGCCTTGCCGGTGCTGCTGCTGGTGTGGCAGGTGCTGACGGCCAAGCTGACCGTGCTGCCCGGGCCCTTCTTCGCCCCACCGCAAAGCCTGGTCGAGGTGTTTGCCGAAGACTGGAGCCGCCTGGGCCTGTCGGTGGCGCATTCGGCGCGGCTGCTGCTCAACGGCCTGCTGCTGGGGGCGCTGGTGGGTTTCATCACCGGCGTGGCCATCGGCTGGTCGCGTGAGGTGAACTACTGGGTGCACCCGGTGCTGCGCTTTCTGGGGCCGGTGCCTTCGTCGGCGCTGCTGCCGATTGCGTTCTTTCTGGCCCCTTCGAGCTATGCCGCCGCGGTGTTCCTGGTGGCGCTGGCCACCTTCTTCCCGGTGGCGGTGCTGACCTGGTCGGGCGTGGCCTCGGTCAACAAGTCGTATTACGACGTGGCGCGCACGCTGGGGGCCTCGAACCTGTTCCTGGTTTGGCGGGTGGCCATCCCGGCCGCCCTGCCGCAGGTCTTTGTGGGCCTGTTCATGGGTCTGGGCGCCTCGTTCACCGTGCTGGTCACGGCCGAGATGATGGGCGTGAAAGCCGGCCTGGGCTGGTACCTGCAGTGGGCGCAGGGCTGGGCCGCGTACTCGAACATGTTTGCCGCCTTGTTGGTGATGGCCGTGCTGTGCTCGGGCCTGATCACCTTGTTGTTCACCTTGCGGGACCGTGTGCTGTCCTGGCAGAAAGGAACCGTGAAATGGTAAGCCTCGCCTCCCTCCGACCGACCTTGCGCCGCGTCCCCCAGCCCGCCTCAGAGGCTCCGGCCCCCCAGGCTTCCCAGCCTGCTCCCCAGGCCGTGCGTGGCGTGGGCTCGCGCATTGACATCCGCGATGTCAGCCATGCCTTCGAGACGCCCGGCGGCCTGCTGCCGGTGCTGGACCACGTGAACCTGACGGTCGAGCCCGGCGAGTTTGTGGCCTTGCTGGGGCCCAGCGGCTGCGGCAAATCCACGCTGCTGCGCCTGGTGGCCGGGCTGGAGCCGGCTGCCTCGGGCGACATCACGCAAGACGGTGCCCCCATCACCCGGCCCGACCCCTCGCGCATCGTGGTGTTCCAGGACCCCACGCTGTTCCCCTGGCGCCGCGTGCGCGACAACGTGGCCCTGGGGCCGCAGGCCCGCGGTCTGCTGGCCCAGCAGGGCGAGCGGGTGGATGAGGCCTTGCGCCTGGTGGGCCTGTCGGCGTTTGCCCGCTCTTACCCGCATCAACTGTCGGGTGGCATGGCCCAGCGCGTGGCACTGGCCCGCGCCCTGGTCAATGACCCCGAACTGCTGGTCCTGGACGAGCCCCTGGGCAAGCTCGACTCGCTGACGCGGCTGCAGATGCAAAGCGAGCTGATCAACTTGTGGCAACGCAAAGGCTTTTCGGCCCTGCTGGTGACCCACGACGTGGAAGAGGCGCTGTTTCTGGCCCAGCGCGTGGTGGTGTTCAGCGACCGCCCCGCCCGCATCCAGGCCGAGCTGGTGGTGGACCGCCCCTACCCGCGCCACCGCGGCGACCCCTATTTGGCGGACTTGCGCCACCAGGCCCTGCACCACCTGGGGCTGGACGCCACCTGGTGAGCCAGGCGCCCCAACCCGAGCGCATCAGGGCGCAGGGTAGGGGGTGCTGGACACGGGCTGCTGCAGCAGCCGGCGCAGGCCGGGGTCACGGGCAAAGCGCCCGGTGACGGCCAGGATCAGGTCCACGTCGGCCTCGGTGTTGTAGCCCCCCAGCGAGAAGCGAAGCGCGCCGCTGTCGAGCAGGTTGCACATCACACGCTGCGAGTACAGGTACTTGCGCAGCGCATAGGCCAGCTCGTGGCGCAGGCACACGATGTGGCTGTCTTCGCCCGGCAGCTTGGACGACAGCAGCTGGTAGCCTTGTTGCCGCAGGCCCGCGTCCAGACGCCGGGCCAGGCCCAATGTCCAGGGTGCCAGGCGATCCACCCGGGCCTCTTCGATCAGCAGCAGGGCACGCGCCAGGCCATAGATGGCCGGGTAGTTGATGTTGCCGCCTTCGAGCCTGCGTGCATCGTGCAGGTCGCTGCAGCGCAGGGCCCAGCCCGGCACGCTGCGGTCCACCTGGTTGACGGCTGAGGCGCCCAGGTGGGTTGGGTGCAGGCGCTCCAGCAGCGCGGGTGCCACATACACAAAACCCAGGCCCAGCGGCCCGTGCAAGGCCTTGTAGGCGCCGCATGCCAGCGCGCTGATGCCCCAGGTCTGCACATCCACCGGCAGCAGCCCCACGGTCTGGATGCCATCCACCACCAGGGCGATGCCGGCGTTGCGGCAGCGCTCGCCCAAGGCCTGCAGGTCGATGCGAAAGCCGGTGCCGTACTGCGCGTGCGACACCGCCACGATGCGGGTGCGCGCATCCACGCGCTGCCAGAGGGCCTCCAGCGTGATGCGGTGGTCAACGGTGGCCGCGACGCGCACCTCCACACCGCGGTGGCGCAGGTTGAGCCAGGGCACCACGTTGACAGGGTGCTCCTGGTCGTCGATCACCAGGTTGTCGCCAGGCTGCCAGGGGTAGCCCTGGGCCACCAGGTTCAGGCCCTCGGTGGTGTTCTTGGTGAAGGCGATCTGGCCGGCTTCGGCATGGATGAGCTGGGCCACCTGGCGGCGCACGCTTTGCGCCGCCGCCAGCCACTCGGGCTTGTCGGAGCGCCCATGCGTCAAGCGGTCAAAGAACACCGCCACGGCCTGGCTCACCTCGGGCGACATGGGGCTGCTGTAGGCCTGGCAGGCATAGGCCTTTTGCAGGGCCAGGGGAAAGTAGGCGCGAAAGCGTGTGTGCCAGTCCATGTCGGGCGGCTCCGTGGTGAGGGGGCAGGCGGGGAGGGGTGGGTGCCGATTCTTTCGCACCGGCGGGTGGTCGCAAGGATGTTTTTCTTCTGCCGGTATTCAAAACGATTCGTAGGCGCACACGGGCGCGGGCGCGATGCTGACGGCCTCAACCCAAGGATGCCCCCCATGTCTGTTCGTTCTGTCCTGGCGCGCTGGCGCCAGTCGCTGCTTGTCTTGTCGGCCCTGGGCCTGAGTGCGCTGGCCGCTGCCCCGGCCCAGGCCGGCACCACGGTGGACACGATCCGCAAACGCGGCCAACTGGTCTGTGGCGTGAGCCAGGGCTCGGCCGGCCTGTCGCTGGCCGATGGCCAGGGGCGCTGGAGCGGGCTGGACGTGGACTTTTGCCGCGCCCTGGCCGCGGCCGTGCTGGGCAATGCCGACAAGGTGCGCTATGTGCCGCTGAGTTCGCAGCAGCGTTTTCCGGCCCTGCAGTCGGGCGAGATCGACGTGCTCAACCGCAACACCACGGTCACCTCGGGGCGCGATGCCGGCCTGGGCGTGACGGCGGCGGCCATCGTGTTCTACGACGGCCAGGGCTTCATGGTGCCCAAAAAGTTGGGCGTGAGCTCGGCGCGCCAGCTCGACGGGGCCCAGGTCTGCGTGCAGCCAGGCACCAACAATGAGCAGAATCTGGTGGACTGGTTCAGCACGCACAAGCTCAAGTACCGCTCGGTGGTGATCGAGAACCTGGTCGAGCTGGAAAAAGCCTTTTACAGCGGCCGCTGCGATGTCTACCTGTCGGACGCCTCCACCCTGGCCGCCAGCCGCTCGGCCCGGGCCGGCAACCCCGACGACTACGTGATCCTGCCAGAGCGCGTGAACAAGTCGCCGCTGGCACCCTGGGTGCGCGACAGCGACACCAACTGGATCGACATCGTGCGCTGGACGGTGCACGCTGTGGTGGCGGCCGAAGAGCTGGGCATCAGCTCGGCCAATGTGGACAGCTTTCTGACCAGCAAAGACCCACAGGTGCGCCGCCTGCTGGGCGTGGACCCCGGCATCGGCAAGAGCTTTCAGCTGGATGAACGCTGGGCCTACAACGTGCTCAAGGCGGTGGGCAACTACGGCGAGATCTGGGATCGCAATGTGGGCCCCAAGACCCCGCTGAAACTGGAGCGCGGCCTGAACGCGCTGTGGAACAAGGGGGGCCTGCTGTATGCGCCGCCCTTTCAATGAGTGGGCCTGATTTCGGCTTTTTGGGCCAGCGGGCCGGCTTTCAGATCGCCGAAAGCTGGCTGGCGGCTTCGGCCGATGACTCGTTTGCCTGGCTGATCGCGGCCGGCCTGCTCAACACGCTGACCGTGCTGTTGCTGGCCGGTGTGGGCGCCACCTTGGGGGGCACCGTGCTGGGCCTGGCCCGGCTGTGGCGCCAGCCCCTGGTGCGCCGCCTGCTGGATGGCCTGGTGGAACTGCTGCGCAACACCCCGGTGTTGCTGCAGCTTTTTCTTTGGTACTCGCTGCTGTTGAAGTTGCCGCCGCTGCGTGAGGCCTGGCACCCCTTGCCGGGCCTGTGGTTGTCCAACCGCGGGCTGGCGGTGCCCGCGCTGCACCTTGCCGAGGGCAGCGACTGGGGCCTGGTGCTGGAGTGGCCCCAGTTGCAAGGCCTGGGCCTGAGTGGGGGCTGGTTGCTCAGCCCCGAGCTGGCCGCCCTGGTGTGGGGCCTGGCGGTGTTCCATGCCACCTACCTGTCGGACATCGTGCGCTCGGCCGTGCTGTCGGTGCCCCTGGGGCCGGTGCAGGCCGCTCGCGCCCTGGGCATGCGCCCCGCCACGGTGGCGCGCTGCGTGGTGCTGCCGCTGGCCCTGCGCAGCGCCTGGCCACCCTATGCCAACCAATGCCTGGCCCTGCTGAAAAACAGCACGCTGGCGCTGGCCATCGGCTACCAGGACCTGATGGCCATCCTGAACACCACCATCACCCAGACCGGCCGAGCCCTGGAGGGCATATTGCTGGCCGCTGTCTTCTACCTGGGCCTGAGCGGCCTGCTGGCCGCCACCGTGGCCTGGCACAACCAGCGCGCCAATCGGCACGGCTGGCTGGCCGGCAGCATGGCCCGACTGAGCCAGCTGGACGGGCCGCTGCCACTGAGCGCCCACGCGCTGTGGGGGCGGCCGCTGCAGGCGCTGCTCAACGCCGGTGTGTTGCTGGGCCTGGCCTGCGGCCTGGTGCTGGGCGTGCAGTGGGCAGTGTGGGGCGCCGTGTGGAGCGGGCCGGCCAGCGCCTGCGAAGGTGTCAGTGCGGCCTGCTGGGCCGTGCTGGACGCCAACCACCCCTTGTTGCTGTGGGGCACGGTGCCGGCGCCCCAGCGCCTGCAGGCCGCACTGGCCTGTGCCGGCCTGTTGGGGCTGGCGGCGTTGTGGGTGCTGCCCAGCCCGCACCTGGGCTGGCGGGTGCGGGCCTGCGGCAGTGCCAGCTTGGCCGCCTTGATTGCAGCGGTGCTGTGCGGACTCTGGCCCGGCGGCCAGCCCCTGCCCACGGCCGATTGGGGGGGGCTGCTGGTCACCCTGTTTCTGGCCGAAGCGGCCCTGCTGCTGGCCCTGCCGCTGGCGGGCCTGCTGGCTTGGGCCAGGCGTGGCGGGCGTGGCCCAGCCCGTGTGCTGGCCCTGGCCTTGATCGAAGGCCCACGCGCCATGCCCCTGGTGGTGCAGTTGCTGCTGGTGTCGTTCTGGGGCCCGCTGCTGTGGCCCGAGGCCAGTGGCTCGAACAAGTTCTGGTGGGCGCTGGCGGTGCTGGTGCTGCACACCGCCGCCCAATTGGCCGAAGTGCTGCGTGGCGCCCTGCAGGCCCTGCCGGCCAGCCAGTGGCAGACGGCCCTGGCCCTGGGCCTGCGCCCGCGCCAGGCCTTTGCCAGCATCGTCTGGCCCCAGGCCCGCCGCCTGGCGGCCCCGGCCGCCCTGGGCGTGTTTGTGGGCGCGGTGAAGGACACCTCGCTGGTCATGGTCATCGGCCTGTTCGACGTGCTGCACGCCGCCAAGGCCGTGCTGGCCGACACCGGCTGGCGCGCCCACGACCTGGAGGTGTATGGCGCGGTGGCGGTGCTCTATCTGCTGCTGTGCTGCCCGTTGTCGGCCCTGGCGCGGCGGTTGGCGCGGGATGTGGGGGTGAGGTGAGGGGGGCGCGTGCAGTAGGGCTCGTTACGCCGTACCTAGTTCTCGTTCAGGTGCTGGAGATGTGGTGGTGTTTCTGGCTGATAGGATGTCTGGGAACGGCCAACGTCAGCCATTCATTGTCTATGCAGAATCCGTTGCCAGAATCAGACATTCAAGGCAAACGAGCCTTGAGCAGCACATACCCATATCGATTCCCGGCGCACAAGACCGACACGGCGAGGTCGACGCACATCTATTCGATAACGTCTCAACCGGCGTCCTTCGCGGTTTGCTTTGGAACTTTCTTGCTTGAATTTTGAGCATTTCTCCGATCTGGACGAACTTGCCGCGTGTCAGTCTCAACCACTGCCGCCGTCGTCCACAATCGCCGGTGACGTAAAAAAATCTGCGACGCCTCATGGCAATTAAGAAATCCGAGCTTTACTCTTCTCTCTGGTCATCGTGTGACGAACTGCGCGGTGGCATGGACGGCCGAGGCCCGCGGGATCAAGCAGGGCATGCTGCAGGAGTTGCTGACTGGCCGGATTCGTTTACTATGAATTTCGTAGCTGCTTGCGCTTGATAGATAAGCGCCAGAGGCCGTTTTGACCACAGACATTCGGTGTAGCGCCATCCGTTGCAGTGCATGTGCTGATTCTGGCTGGTATAAGTCTTACCCACCAAGGAGCACCCCATGAAGACCCCTTCTCCGATGAGCGAAGAATCCATGCAACGCATGGAAGCCCGCATTCCCGAGTTGGCCGGCAGTGCCGTCAAGCGGGCCTACTTGCAAGCGCTGACCATCAGCGGAAAGGTGATTGAGGCGCGTAACGGCCAGCTGATTGAAACGACTGCAGAGGGCACGGTGCGAGTGATTCGCTCCATTGCCAAGCCCGTTGCGGTGACGATGGGCACCAAACGGGTTCGGGCACGCCAGGCATGACGGCGCCCGTTCCGCGCCTGCGCATGTTCGCGGGGCCCAATGGCTCGGGCAAAAGCACCATCAAAGACATGCTGCCGCCGCAGTGGCTGGGTGTGTATGTCAACGCGGATGAGATCGAAAAAGCCATCCGCTCCGATGGGTACTTGAACTTGGCCGACTTTGAGGTTTTGGCCGGTGCGGCAGAGCTTCAAGCATTCCTCCAGGCGTCCACCTTGTTGGCAAAGGCGGGGCTGCTGCCACAAGCGCAGCAGTTGACGGTGGTGGATGGCAAGGTGGGTTTTGGCTCAGTCGTCGTCAATTCGTACTGGGCTTCGGTTCTGGCTGACTTCATCCGCCACAAGCTGCTGGCTGCGCAGGTCTCTTTCACGTTTGAAACTGTCATGTCGTCACCCGACAAGGTGGAGTTTTTGCACAAAGCCCAGCAGGCGGGTTATCGCACCTACCTGTACTTTGTGGCGACAGAAGACGCTGAAATCAATGTGGCCCGTGTGCAATACCGCGTAGAGACTGGTGGGCACCCGGTAGCAGAAGACAAGATTCGCAGCCGCTACGTGCGTTCGCTGGAGTTGTTGCCGCAGGCGGTTGCCTATGTCGACCGGGCATACATCTTCGACAACTCGGGATCAGAGCGCGTGTGGATCGCAGAGGTGACGGACGGAGTAGAAATTGAAATGAAGGCAGACGAGATGCCTGCGTGGTTCAAAACGGCGCTGTGGGACAAGTTTGAACCGGAAGATTCGGCGCCATGAACACCGAACAAAACGGCTTTGCAATAGAAGAACTGTGACTCGTATCCGTCATCGTCGATGACAAGGACTTGTTTAAGAAGGTGGAAAACGCCATTGCGGCGTACACCTCGGAAATTGACCACAGCGCGGGTGGCGCTGACCCCGAAGTGATGCTGAAAGATCGGCTGACACTGGACCGGGATCGGCTGGACAGTGCCCTGGAAGCCATGTTCTTGCTGTGCGAGCCAGTGCGGCCACCCAAGGGCGAGTTGGAGCACAGCCGCGCCATCCGCCTGAACACCGGTCTGGCCAAAAAACCACCGGAGTGCCTGGAGTACATCGTGGTGCATGAACTCGCGCACTTGATCGTGCCCAGCCACAACGCCCGGTTTGTGCCGGTGATGAATCTGTTCATGCCCAAGTGGCAGCACTATCGGGATGAGTTGAATAACCTGCCAGTCCGACATGAGGACTGGGATGATTGAACTACCCCACCACCCGCTGCTCAATCACCCCAAACGGCCCAGCCTGCCCCTCACCCTCTGGCCCAGGCCAGCGGGCTTCCATGCGCACGCGGTCGCCAAACTGCATGAAGGGGGTGCGGGGGGCGCCGTGGTCCAGCACCTCGATCACGCGGCGTTCGGCGATGCAGCTGGAGCCGGCCTCGCGTGCGCTGTTGGAGACGGTGCCCGAGCCGATGATCGTGCCGGCGCTCGGGCGGCGGGTGCGGGCGGCGTGGGCGATCAGTTGGTGAAAGCCGAAGTTCATCTCGCCGCCGTGGGGGTGGCCAAACCATTGGCCGTTCCAGTGCACCTGCAGGGGCAGCTGCACGCGGCCGTCGCGCCAGTGTTCGCCCAGTTCGTCGGGGGTGATGGCCACGGGGGCGAAGCTGCTGGAGGGCTTGGCCTGCAGAAAGCCGAAGCCGCTGCGCATTTCACGCGGGCCCAGGGCGCGCAGGCTCCAGTCGTTGATCTGCACCAGCAGGCGCACGTGGGCCAGGGCCTGTTCGGGTGGGGTGGCCATGGGCACGTCGTCGAGTACCACGCCAAACTCGCCTTCAAAGTCGATGCCATCGGCCTCGCTGGGCAGGGGCACGTCGGCCTGCGGGCCGAGAAAATCGTCACTGGCGCCCTGGTACATCACGGGGATGGTGTCGAAATCGGGGATGGGCGGGGTGTTGAAGGCGCGCTCCATGAGGCGGCCGTGGTTCAGAAAGGCGGAGGCATCGCACCACTGCGGGCTGCGCGGCAGCGGGGCCAGGAAGGCGGCGCCGGCCAGGCTGAAGGCGCCGGGGCATGGGCCCGTGTTGAGCGCGTCGTAGCGTTGTTGCAGGGCCGGGGCCACGGCGGCCCAGTGTTGCACGGCGTGCAGCAGGGTGGGGGCGATGTCGCTGGCGTCGGCGCCGTGTTGCAGGTTGCGCGAGACCAGGATCAGGCGGCCGTCGAGGTGGGTGTTCTGGCGAGCGTCGGGGTGGGTGAGGGTGGCGAATTTCATCGGTGGCTCCAGGCTGTGTTCGATCTGTGGGGTGACGGCTTCAGTTGCCGTCGGAGATGGTGGTGCCGCCATCGACGACCAGGTTCTGGCCGGTGATGAAAGCGCCCGCGGCGCTGGCCAGCAGCACGGCGAGGCCGGCCACCTCATGGGGTTCGCCGACACGGCGCAAGGGCGTCTGGGCCAGGCGCCGGCGCATGAAGTCGTCGTTGGCGAGCAGGCCGGCGGCCAGTGGGGTGCGTATCAGGCCGGGCGAGATGGCGTTCACCCGCACGCCGCGCGGGCCCCATTCGACGGCCAGGTTGCGGGCCAGTTGGGCCAGGGCGGCCTTGCTGAGCCCGTACAGGCCGATGTGGGCGTTGCCGCGCAGGCCGGCGATGCTGGCCATCAGCACGATGCTGCCCTGGCCGCTGGCGGCCATGCCGGGCAGCAGGCCGGCGCACAACTGGTGCACGCTTTTCAGGTTGAGGGCCATGACCTGGGCCCAGTCGGCATCGCTGACCTGGTGCAGCGGGCCGGCTGGGCCCTGCAGGCCGGCGTTGGCGACCAGCACCTGGGGCGGGCCGAAGGGGCCTGGCGCGGCCTCGATCAGGGCTTGCACCTGGGCGGGGTCTGACAGGTCGCAGGGCAGGGCGGCCGCGCTGTGCCCTGCGGCCACCAGGGCGCGGCAGAGTTCGTCACAGGCCGAGGCGTCGCGGTCGCTGACCAGCACCTGGGCGCGCTGGCGGGCCATGGCCCAGGCCAGGGCCTGGCCCAGCCCGCCGGTGGCGCCGGTGATCAGCACTGTGCGGCCGCTGAGGTCAAACAAATCGTTGAACCGGGCGGCAGGGGAGGCGTTCAGTGGGGTGGCCTGAGGCATGGGCTCAATCCAGCGTCACGCCCACGGCCTTGATGACCTGGCCCCAGCGCTCGGTTTCTGACTGGATGAAGCGGCTGAACTCGGCGGGGCTCTGGGGGGCCGGGGTGACGGCGAATTCGCCAAAGCGTTCCATCACCTCGGGCGACTGCACGGCCTTGACCACGGCGGCATGCAATTGCGCCACCACGGCGGGTGGGGTGCCCTGGCGCACGACCACACCCGTCCAGCCCGGGGCATTGAGCTTGCCCAGGCCCAGTTCGGCCAGGGTGGGCACCTGGGGCAGTTGGCGCAGGCGCTTGTCACTGCCCACCACGGCCAGGGCGCGCAGCTTGCCCTCGCGTACATAGGGCAGGCTGTTGGCGGCCACGTCCAGCATCAGGTCGATGTGGCCGCCCATCAAATCTTGCAGGGCCGGGGCGGCGCCCTTGTAGGCCACGTGCTCCAGGTTGCCGCCGGTTTCGCGGCGGTACATCTCCATCCAGATGTGAGGCTGGCTGCCGATGCCGAATGAGCCGTAATGCAGGGGCTTGTCGGTCTTGGCCGCCTGTTGCAGCTCGGCCAGCGATTTGATCGGGCTGTTGGCCGGCACGACCAGCACCAGGGCCGAGGTGAGCAGGCGGGTCAGCGGGGTGAAGTCTTTCTGTACGTCGTAGTTCAGGCGCGGGTAAAGGGCCGCGTTCATGGCAAAGGGGCCGATGTCGCCATAGAACAGGGTGTGGCCGTCGGCCGGCAATTGCTTGACGTAGGCGGCCGCGATCTGCCCGCCTGCGCCGGGCTTGTTCTCGACGATGACGGGTTGCTTGAGGCTCAGTGTGAGCTGCTGGGCCAGCACGCGCGACAGGGCATCGCCAAAGCCGCCGGCCGGGTAGGGCACCACCCAGGTGACGGCGCGGCTGGGCAGCCAGGCGCTGCTGGATGCGGTGGCGGCGGTGTTGCTGGCCTGCGACCAGGCGCTGGGGGCCAGGGCGCTGGCGATGGCAGAGAGAAGAAAGTGGCGTTTGCTGTTCACGGTTGTCCCCATGGGTTGGCTGCGGTGCGTGCTGCGGTAGGCCGCCCGGGCCGGGGCCGTGGGCCTGGCCGGGCGTGGTTTGATGCGCAGTGTGCTGCCGGGGAATGGCGCGAAATTGCGGGCGCTGTCGCTTTCTTGCGGTGTGGCGGGCTGGGCCGGGGCGGCTCAGCGCCTCCGCTCAGATCTGCTGCTCAGAGTCCCTGTTCAGGGGGCTGTGTTCAGTGCGCCCTGCGCAGGGCGCTCGGGGTCTGGCCCCAGTGGTTCAAAAAGCGCTTGCTGAAATGCGAGGCGGTGGCAAAGCCCAGCTCGATCGCGATGTCGGCAATGGGCTTGCGGCTGTGGCGCAGGCGCTCCAGGGCGCGTTCCATCTTGCATTGCAGCACGTAGCGGTGCGGCGTCAGGCCGGTGCTGAACTTGAAGCTGCGGCTGAAGTGGTAGGGGCTGAGTTGGCAGGCCTCGGCCATCTCTTGCAGGGTCACGGCGCGATGCAGATGCGCGTTCACCAGCTCGGCCACGGTTTGCAACTGGCGCCGGCTGAGCCCGCTGGGGCGCGGGGCCTGGCTGCCGGGGGCCCGGTAGTGCTCCAGCAGGTGCACGGCCACGCTCATGGCCATGCCATCGGCAAAGCGGGGCTGCAACGAGGAGTTGTCGGCCAGTGAGGTGATCAGGGTGCGGGTGATGTCGGCCAGCAGGCGGTCTTGCACGCCAAAGCAGCTGCGCAGCGCGTCGGGCCCCAGGGGGGCGCCATGAACCCGCTCCAGCCACTGGGGCGACAGATCCAGGTGCAGGTTGTCGCGCGGCAGCTCGGATTGCCAGTAGCTGGGGGTGTTGGCGGGCAGCACCAGCACCTCGCCCGTGCGCCATTCGGCGTCGGAGTTCAGCGTGCCGTGCTGCTGCAGCAGTCGTGTGGGCGGGCCGTTGCGCACGATGATGCAGTGCTTGCCAGCCGGGGGGATGTACAGGTCTGAGGCGTCGGCCACCTGGTGCCACACCGACAGCCCGTGCCAGGGCCGGCCTCGGCTGGATTGGCGGATCTGCTCATCGGGCACCGCCGCCAGGGGCTCGTCCAGGTAGGTCTGCTGGGCCTGGGACCAGCGGCGTTTGTCGAACGTGTGCAGGAGGGGCATGCTTTGTCTCGGCGCGTTTTTCTTTGAGCTTGCATTATTGGCGAGTTGCTGAAGGCCCGCCCGCTCGCAGGGCATGGCGCAACGCCTGGCGGCCTGGGTTCAGGCCAGGTGCGCGATGCGTGTGCGGGCCTGGGCCACATGGGCCTGCAGGGCCGCCAGGCAGGGGGCAAACGAGGCGCTCAAGGGCGCTTGGGCCAGGCGCAGTACAAAGGCTTCGGCCAGGGGCAGGGCCTGCTGCCAGGCCTGGGCGCTCACCTGGTCGGCGATGTGCAGGGCCAGAGGGCGTTGCGGCAGATCGCCCCCGGTGCCGGGGGCAAAGGCCATGGGGGTCATGTCATAGGCCGGGGCCAGGGTGTAGGGGCGGCCCGTGTCGGACATGAACGACAGGTTGCCGGCGTGCATGTCGGTGTTGCCGATCAGGGTGCCGAAGGCCCAGAGCAGGTCGGCGCCCTGCACCGCTGCGGCGGCGATCACCCGTTCGCGCGCCAGGGCGCGGGCCATGTCGGGCCAGCGGCCGGGTCGGCCGGCAAATTCGGCGTCCAGGGCGGCCAGCGAGAACAGGGCATGTCGGCCCCGGGCGCCGACCCGGTCAAAGCGCTGCACCTCCAAAAAGCGCTGGCCGCCGTGGTCGATCACCGTGGAGGCTGCGGCGGGCACGCCGTGTTCGCGCAGCACCTGCAGCGCCAGGTGCTCGGCCCACAGCAGGTCGCGCCAGCGCTGGCTGACGGCGCCCGGCACCGGGGCACTGAACTTGACGATGACGTGCGCAGCCCCGGCGGGGTTGGCCATCTCCGCATAGGCCGTGAATTTGGGTTGCTCGCCTGCCGCCGATGAGCCGGGCAGCTCGCCCTGGGCGGCGGCGGCCGCCAGTTCGGCGTAGCGCCGGGGCTTGTCGGCCAGGCCAATCGCCTGCGGGGTGGGCGCATTGATGAATTGCTGCAGCGCCTCGCTGCCCAGCAGCAGGTTGCCTGGCAGGTCACTGCCTTGCAGCAGCAGGGCCCGCAGCACGTCGGTGTCGGCCCAGTCGCTCAGGCGCTCGGGCAGGCCCAGGCGGGCACCGTGGCGCTGGTTGTAGGCGCGGCCCAGGTAGCCCTGGGGGCGCATGTCGTACACCCACCAGGGCAGGCCGTCGCTGAAGATGGCCGGCGCTTCTGGGGGCTGCATCACATAGGCGTTGGCGTGCACGGGTATCAATAGGCCCTGCGCTTGAACCTGGCCGGCATCGCTCACGCAGTACACCGGTGCCTGCAGTGTGGCCCTTGAGGCATCGCGCAGCACATATTGAATAGATCGGGCCGCCCCGATCTGCACCACCTCGTCGCCCAATGACTTCAGTGTGCGCGACACCGTGGGCTGGCTGGTCTGCAGGGCCTGCATCAACGATCGTGCCGTCTGCGCGCCGCGCAGCAGGCGCTGGCGGGCCTGGTCGATCAAGGGGGCCGTGGTGGCGGTGGTGGTGTTCACCTGTTGAAGACTAACGGATTTGAATGGATAAGTGAATAGATGTGTGAATAGATATTTATGTTTTTGACAGCCCCATCACGGGCGACGGCGCACGCGCACCCCACCGCCGCCCGGGCGTGCCGCCGAACGCAGGGTGGGGCGCTTGGCTTCTTTGGGGGCCGGGTGGGCTGCGCTGCTGGGCGCCTTTGCGCTGGCCGTGGCCGTCTTGAGTGAGGCGGCGGCCCATTGCTCGCGCAGCTGTTGCAGCTCGGTCTGTTGCTGGGCCAGCAGGTCCTGCGCCAGTTTCAGCTGGGCGTTGGCCACACCCAGGCCCTGCTGCAGCTCCACGGCCTGCTGCTGGGCCTGGACCAGGGCGGCCTGGTGGGCCTCGCGTTGCTCTTCCAGCAGTTTTTCCAGGCGTTGGCGGGTGGCGCGTTCGGCCTTGGCCTCCTGGCGGGCGCGGTCGATCTCCAGGGCGGCGCGGGCGGCGGCGCTGTCGGCGCGTTCCTCGGTTTTGCGGCGGTCGTCGTTCAGGGTTTTGAGTTCAGCCTGATGGCGGTCTTCGTCGGCGTGGCGGCGCTCGCGCAGCAGGCGCAGGTCTTCTTGCAGGCCCAGCAAGTGCTGGTGCTGGCCCTGGGCCTCCAGTTCGGCCTGTTCAAGCCTTTGGAGCAAGGCGGTGTTCTGGCTGCGGGCCTCGCTCAGGGCCTGGTCTTGGGCCTGCAGTCGGGCTTGCATCACGGCCTCGCGCTGGGCCAGGGCCTGCGCCCGCTCGGCCATGTCGGCTTCGCGTTGTTTCAAGGTCTCACGTTCGGCCTGCAAGGCGGTGTCGGCCAGCGACGAGGCTTCGGCCTGGGCCTTGGTCCACAGCGTTTCGGCGGCCTGCAGCAGCCAATCGGGCAACTGGTCGCCCCAGCCTTGGGACCCGGCCAGGCCGCGCACCCGTTTGCCCAGGCCGGCAAACCAGATCTCCAGCATGGGCGCGATCGTGTTGGGTGAGCCGTGGCCCAGGTGCAGCCGCACTTTTTCGATGGTGGGCCGCTGGCCCTGGGCCAGCAATTCGTCGGCCGCGACATCGACCTGGTGCTGTTGAACGCCACGGGAAGAACGGGTTTGCATGGGCAGGTTCCGGTGTTAAAGTAACCGTCGATAAATGATGTTTATCGTGATTAAATGCAATATGAAGTGTGTAATCATACTGTGTACGTGTGAATTTAAATAGATGGGATGCGCATGAACCTCACGCTCCGACAGGCCTCTGGTGCCCTCAAACCCAGTGAATTGAGCGCCCACAGCCAAAAAGCCGTGGATGAGCTGATCCACGAAGGTGACTCTGAAAACACCTTGCGCAGCTACCGGTCGGCGCTGCGCTATTGGGCGGCTTGGTTTCTGGTGCGCTATGGTCAGAAGATCGAGTTGCCGGTGCCGCCGAGCGCGGTGTTGCAGTTCATCGTCGACCACGCCCAGCGCACCACGGCCGATGGCCTGGCCCACGAACTGCCCGCGAGTCTGGATGCCGAGCTGGTGGCGGCCGGCTTCAAGGCCCGGCCGGGGCCCATGTCCCTGAACTGGATCGTGCACCGGGCGGCGGTGCTGTCGAAAACCCACCAGCTGGCCGGGGCCAGCAACCCCTGCGAAGACCCCCAGGTGCGGCAACTGCTGTCACGCACCCGGCGCGCCTTTGCCAAACGGGGTGAACTGCCCAACAAGAAAGACGCGCTGACCAAAGACCCTTTGCAGGCCTTGCTGGACACCTGCGACGACTCGCTCAAAGGCTGCCGCGACCGCGCCCTGCTGCTGTTTGCCTGGGCCAGCGGCGGGCGCCGCCGCTCCGAGGTGGCCGGGGCCGACATGAAGTTCTTGAAGCGAGCCGGCCCCCAGAACTATGTCTACAAGCTGGCCCATTCGAAATCAAACCAGAGCGGCGTGGACCGCCCCGAGAACTACAAGCCCATCCAGGGCGTGGCCGCACAGGCCCTGGAAACCTGGCTGGCCCAGGCGGGCATCAGCGAGGGGCCCATCTTCCGCCGGGTGCTCAAGGGCGGACACCTGGGCCCTGCCCTGTCACCGGCCGCCGTGCGCGACATCGTGAAGGCACGCTGCCTGTTGGCGGGCATCGAGGGCGATTTTTCAGCGCATTCGCTGCGTTCAGGCTTTGTGACCGAGGCCGGCGCCCAGGGCATCCCGTTGGCGCAGACCATGGCCATGACCAGCCACCGCAGCGTGGCCACCGTCATGGGCTACACCCGGCATGTGGGCGCTCAGGCCCAGGCGGCGGCCAACCTGATCCGGGAGCCGGCAGGCCCAGGGGCTGCCGATTGATGGCCATCCAGCCCCATACCAGGGGGCTTTCCGAGCCGGCTGTACCCGATTAAAGCTTGCGAGCGACCGCGGTGGTGGCTCGACTTGATCCAAACAGCCTCCTCGAAACCCAGTGCGATTCAGGCTTGCTCGGTCATCTGCTCAGTCTCCCATGGCGCAGTGCTGTTCTCGGACGGGCACCTGCGGCTCAGACAAAATTTCGGAAAATCAGAAAAATCTTCCAACCCTCTGTTCTGGATGTAACTGTTTCTGATTTTCCGAAATTTATCGGAGTAAGTCCCCGGAATCGTCTATTATTTCGGAATAACAGAAACAGCATGCTCGAAGCGTGATTGACCAGTTCATCAACTGAAACTCCGAAATGACCGACTCCGCAAGCCAGCGACCCAAGCGCCTGCAGTCAGCCCCTGATCTGGGCCCGGTCGTGCGCGAGCGTCGCAAGTCGCAATCGCTGCGCATCGATGATGCCGCCGCCCTGCTGGGCGTGTCTGTCGACCTCATGTCGCGACTGGAGAACGGCCAGGGGTCTGTGCGCCTGGACAAAGCGCTGGCGGTACTGGATGGCCTGGGCCTGGCGCTCATGGTGCTTCCCAAGGAACACCCCTGGGCACGCGAGGCAGCGGCGACGGGCGCCGCAAAACCCACCGACGAAAAGAAGGCGTGAGGCGTATGGCATGACGCACACACTGCAGGTCTGGGCCGAGGATGCAAAGGTCGCAGCCATCGAACACGAGGGACGCGATGACCGCTGGAGCCTGCGCTACGCCGAACCCTGGGTCGCAGATGCCCAGTCCTACCCGCTGTCTCCGCCCCTGCCGTTGGCTCGACCGGAGGCTGACGATGCTTCTCCTTCCATCAAGCGCTTCATTGAGCATCTGCTACCCGAAGGGCGTGCCCTGGATGTGGCGGGGGCGTACAACGGTCTGGCCAAGACCAACGTATTCGGCCTGATATGGGCCCTTGGCTCCGAGACGACAGGCGCCCTTCGATTCACCGGCGATGCCGCAGCCGCGCATCCTGAAGGTGAGCCCACGCTGCGAGAAATCCCCCTTCAGGAGCTCGACCAGCGCATCGCTGAGCGCGAGCACGTGCCCCTGACCGTGTGGGATGGCAAGGTGCGCATGTCGGTGGCCGGCCTGCAAGACAAGCTGCTGGTTTACCTCGACCGGCCCCTGCTCGACGGCGGGCGGCTATACCTCGTGGACGGGCAGCGCTTGGCGTCCACCCACATTCTCAAGCCCGACACCGCCACAACCCAGACGCCGCACTTGGCGGTCAACGAGCACTTCTGCATGTCGCTGGCCAGCCGCATGGGCCTACCCGCTGCGGAGGTGGACCTGTTGCGCACACCCCGGCCGGTGCTGGTGGTGCGGCGTTTCGACCGTGCAGTCGAGAACACCGGTGGCCAGCCACAGGTTCACCGCAGGCACATCGTTGACGCCTGCCAGGTCTGTGACCTGCCAGTGGCTTACAAGTACGAACGCAATCTGGGCGGTGGGGAGGCCGTGCGCCACATCCGCGACGGTGTGAGCTTCAAGCGCCTGTTCGGCTGCGCCGACCTGACCGCCAACAAGGCCGTGGCACGGCTGGCCATGCTGCGCTGGGCGCTCTTCCAGTTTTTGATTGGCAACAGCGACGCACACGGCAAGAACTTCTCATTCTTCGTCCGCCCGGGGGGGCTGCTGGAGCCCACTCCTTGGTATGACTTGGTGAGCGTCCTACAGTACGAGGGCTTCGACACCGAGCTGGCCATGGCCTACGGCGACGTCTTCAGCCACGCCGAAGTCTCGGCTTTTGCCCTGGCGGACTTCGCCGCACGCTGCGGCGTCGACCGACAGTTGATGCGCCGCGAGGGCAAGCGTCTGGCCACGCTGGCCGCAGCGCAAGCCGCGAAGCAGGCCCAGGCGCCCGAATACGAGGGCCAGGCCGAACGAGGCTTTGTGCAGAGCATTGCCGATTTCGTGGCCCGCCAAGCAGACAGGCTGACGCAGCTGGTGGCCGATGCGGCGCGCTGGAAGGACGAGGACCTCTAACAGGCTGCTGAAGAACTGGCGCATCGTGCATGGATCGGTGAGGCTGTAGGCCAACGCACGAGCTGGAGGGAAGAAGGATGCGAGGAGCCGACCACTGCAACGAGGCCTTGTTCAGCAAGGTAGAACCTGCAGCGTGCGAGGCTGCAGGTGCGCAAGCACCTGCTGTGCAACTGAGCCCCCGCGCGGCCCGCATCTTGGGAGGGCGGCCCGTTTGGGGCGTTCCTTAATCCAGCGACGAGCGCGTGTTGCGGATCACCTCGGCCATCACGCGCGACTCATCGGCGATGAACTTGTTGAAGGCCGCGCCTGGCAGGTTGAAGGGTTCGTAGCCGAAGGCGGTGAACTTCTCCAGCATGTCGGGTTCGGCCAGTGCTTTCTGCAGGTCGGCGCGCAGGCGGTCGACCAGGGGCTTGGGCAGGCCGGGCGGCGTGGCCAGGGTGGTCCAGCCGGTCACTTCGAGGTCTTTGGGGCCACCGGCTTCGGCCAGCGTGGGCACGTCGGGCAAGGCGCTCAGGCGCTTGCTGGCCACCACGGCCAGGTAGCGCAGCTTGCCGGCGCGGTACAGCGGGCCGGTGCTGCCGCTGGAGCCCAGCGCAAAAGACAGGTCGCCGTTGGCCACCGAGGTGTAGAGCTGGGTGGTTTCCTTGAAGATCAGGTGCTGCATCTCCACGCCCATGGCTGCGGCCAGCCGGGCCGAGCCCAGGTGCACCGGGTTGCCGACCGACCACGAGCCGTAGTTAAGCTGGCCGGGGCGGGCCTTGGCGTCGGCCAGCAGGTCCTTGATGTTTTTGTAGGGGCTGTTCGCGGCCACCGCCACCAGAAAATAGGCCTTGAACAGCGGCGCCAGGGGCTCGAAGTCGCGGGCCGGGTCATAGGGCAGCTTTTTCATCAGGTGCGGGTAGACGCTGAGGTGCACGTTGTCGAGCTGGATCAGGTCGTGGCCATCGGTGGCGCCACGCTTGAAGGCATCGATGGCGACAAAGCCGTTGCCGCCGGGTTTGTTCTCAACCAGCACGCCCTTGCCCCAGGCGCGCGAGAGTTTGTCGGCGACCAAACGGGCCACCCCCTCGGGGCCGCTGCCCACCGGGAACGGCGTGATGATGCGCACGGGGCGGTTCGGAAAATCCTGCGCGAGTGCAGCGCGGCTGAAGCTGCCCAGGCCGCAAGCGCCGGCAGCTGCGGCAATGAGTTGACGGCGTTGCAGGCCGGTTTGGAAGGTGGTCATGTTGTCTCCTGTGGCCAGACGCGGGCTGGCACTGAAAAAAAGGGTGCAAGGCCAGGCCCTGCACCCGTCAAGCCTGATGCTGAATCAGGTCCCCGGAGGAAGCTCCCGAAAGCGCGTGAGCGGGCTTCAGAAACGGTGCAGCACGCCAAGTTGCAGGCCGTTGATGCTGCGGCCATTGACATCGGTGCCGGCAAAGTTGGTGCCCAGTGCGGCCGAGCCGGCTGGCCGGAAGCCCGCAGCGCTGCTGTTGCGCAGGGTTTCGTACAGGGCCGACAAGGTGGTGCGCTTGGACAGCGCGTAATACGCGCCCACAGCGCCGCCGCTGGCGTTGTGGCCGGCACCCGATTGGTCATGGATGCGGCCCCAGAGTGCCCCCACACGCAACGTGTCGGTCACGCGGTAGTCGGCCGAGAGCTGGAAGAGGTCGTAGGTGCGGTTGACCGAGGTCGAGGTCCAGGTCACCACACCACCGGTGTTGCCGAGCACGCTGCCGGCATCGTTGCCATTGGCGTTCGATGCGATGTTGTTCGAGCGCACATAGGCCGCATACACCTTGCCCTTGCCATAGTCGTAGTTGGCATACAGGTAGTGGTAGAACACGGCGGCGTCGATCACCGATTTCTGGGGCGCTTTGGCGCTCAAGCCGGCGTAGCCCACGCGCACCGGGCCGTTGAGGTAGTCGGCTGCAAGCTGCACGATGGGTGTGGTGACTTGAGCGCTTGTGGTGCTGGCCTGTTGTTGGGCGAAGTGCGCCTCCACCTGCACGCCGGCCCAGCGCGGCGAGATGTAGGCGACATCGTTGTCGAAGCGGGCCGGTACGCCGAAGTTGTTGATCACCGAGCCCAGGGTGCGGGCTGTGAAGTCGGTGTAGTCGCCCCGGGTGAAGGCGGCCGAATTTTGTCGCCCGATGCGCAACTCGCCCAGCCCTTCCTGCGACAGGCCGACCCAGCTCTGGCGGTCGAAGGCGCGGTTGGCGTCTGCCGTGGCGCCGGTGTTGGTGCTCAGGCCCAGTTCGAGCTGAAAGCGGGCCTGCAGGCCGGCGCCCAGGTCTTCGTTGCCGCGGAAGCCCAGGCGGCTGCGCAAATCCTTGCCGTCTTGCAGCGCGTTGATGCGGGCGCCGCTGGAGCTGCTCATGTGGTTGAAGTACTGATCGATGCTGCCGTAGATGCTGACGCTGCTGCTTTGGGCGTGGGCGCCGGCGGCGGCCAGGGCCAGTGTGCCCAGTGCAAGGCCGCGGGCCACGGCGTGGACGTGGGTGGACCGGTGTGGAAGGGCGGTGGTCTTTTTCAAGTCTGTCTCCTGTTGAACCTTGGCTAATCCGGAAAAGCGGCTTGGCTGCTTCTCTGGGGCCGGAGTTTGCGCAAGGTCAAACAGGCTGCAAAGATGCCGCTGTGGGCATCGTGATCACGCGAGGTTATAGCGGGGGTCGGACAAGGGCGTGTCACCCCGGTTCACGTGGTAGGCCGCCCGGTGCAGGTGGGCGATCAGGTTGCGCAGCACGGGCGAAGGCACCGAGTCGCTGCGCAGAATGGCACCCACTTCCAGCTCGTAGCCCACCTCGGCCAGCTCGATGATGGAAACGAACTGGGCCACGATGGGCAGGCGGGCGATCTGGATCGGCATCAGGGCCACGTAGTCGCCTGAGGCCACCAGCGACAGCAGCGCCAGTGTCGAGTTGACGATGGCGCCGATCTTGGGCGCGGCCAGGCCGTGGTGCTCGAAGAACAGCTTGGCATAGCCCGATTCGCTGTTCGAGCCGGTGTACACCCAACGGGCCGATTGCAGGTCGGCCAGCTCCTTGGCCTTGAGCCAGGGGCTGCCCTTGCGCACGGTGGCCACCATGGTGGTCTTGAGCAGGGGTTCGACAAAGAACTCGCCGGTGGCCAGGTCGTCGGGAATGCCGCCGATGGTGATGTCGACCTCCCCCGAGCGCAGCTTGTGCAACTGGGCCACGTACAGCTCTTCGGCCACGCGCAGTCGGATGTCGGGGAACTCCTGCACAAAGGTGCGCAGGGTTTCGGGCACCAGCAGCATCACGGCCAGGGGCACCGCGCCCACGCGCAGCTCGCCGATCAGGCGGCCGTCCATCTGGTTGATCTCGTCGACCGCTGAGCGCAGCTCGCGTTGGGCTTTCACGGCACGCTCATACAGCACCTTGCCCTGGGCCGTGGGGGTGACGCCGCGTGAGCTGCGGGTGAGCAAGGTGGTGGCGAGCTCGATCTCGAGTTCGCGGATCATCTTGGTGAGGGCCGGCTGCGAGACACCCGCGCGCCGGGCAGCACTGCGCAGGCTGCCCTCTTCAATGGCCGCCACCAAGGCATTGAGCGTGATCAGTTTCATGCGGTGTCTCCTGGGGTTCTCGTACTGACAAATTGATACGCATCACTTTATCAATTACCCCAGGTTATCGCCGATGGTGTTTTGTGATCACTTCGGGGGGCTCATCGCCCGTGCCGGATCAGGGCAAGGCGGCGGTGACCACCATTTCGATGCGCCAACCCGGGCGGGCCAGTGCGGCTTGCACGGTGGCGCGCGGCGGGGCGTTGCCGGCCGCTACCCAGGCGTCCCAGACGGCGTTCATGCCGGCAAAGTCGTTCAGGTCGGGCAGGAAGATCTGAGCCATCAGGATGCGGCTCTTGTCGGTGCCGGCACGCTCCAGCAGGGCGTCCACGGCGGCCAGCACCTGGGCGGTCTGGCCCTGGATGTCGAGGCTGGCGTCTTCGGGCACCTGGCCGGCCAGGTACACGGTGCCGTTGTGGATGGCCATTTCGGACAGGCGGGCGCCGACGTCAAAACGTTGAATCATGAAAAAAATCCTTGCGATGCGGGTGGTGTGTTGGGGATGTCACCCCAGTCGGGCCGGTTGCCGCACCGTGCGGCGGGCCATGCGCAGACCCGCCAAGCATACGGCTTGCCGAGGGCTCTCTTCGCCAAGTGCAAGTGGGGGCGTTACATCAGTTCAGGTTCATGACGCAGCGCGCCGCCGCCAGGTCCCAGCCAGCCCAGCCGCAGCTCTTGAAGAACACCGGGCCCTGCGGCCGCTGCGCCCTGCCCGACCAGGCAGGCCGGCCCTGAACCAGGTCGGCCAGGGTGGGCAAGTGCGCCACCTCGATGCCCGCCTGCAACAGGTCGCCGGCCTCGTGGTCGGCGTCGCGGGTGTCCACCAGCACGGTGCCCTCGGTGGCCAGGCGGCGGCAGATGTCGGCTTGCCATTCGACCATGCGCGGGGTGAACGCCCCGACCGCCGCCACAAAGGCATCCGGCCGTGGCATGGCGTTCATCACCACCTGTTGGGCCGGGGTGCAACTGACCACCAGGGGGCAATGGGCCAGGGCTTCATTTGGGTCGGTCGCGTGGTGCGCCCTCAGGCCTAGGGTCTGGGCGTGGGCCATCAGGGCACGGGCGCTGCGCTCGCTGCGGGAGTTGACCCAGACCTCTTTCACGCCCAGGCCGGCATGGAAGGCCTCCAGATGGGCCTGGCCTTGCACACCGGCGCCCACGATCAGCAATGGGCCCAGGCGGTTCGGGGCCAATTTCTGCGCGGCCAGCAGAGACACGGCGGCGGTGCGGCGTGCTGTGACGGTGGGCCCGTCGAGCAGTGCCAGGCGGCGCCCATTGACGCAGTCGAACACCACGATGTCGCCCTGAATGGCGGGCAGGCCTCGCAAGGGGTTGCCCGCCACAAAGGTGATGAGCTTGGTGATCGCCAGGCGGGCGTCGCAGGCCGGCATGACGAACAGCGAAGCACCGGCCGGTAGCGGCTGGACGATGCGGGGCGGCACCTGCACCGATAGGTCTTGCAGCAAGGCTTCGATGCTCGCTGCAAGGGCGGGATAGGGCAAAGCCTGGGCCGTGGTGGCGGGGTCGAGCAGCAGGTCAGACATGCGTTGTTGTGCGCAGTGAAGGGCGCGGGCTGTTAGCAAAGATGCACATCTTGTTCCTCAGTCGGACGCAATTCACCGGATGTGATGGTTTGAGATACAAGCAGAAACATTAATACCGGAACTGTGTCCTGTTTGTATCAGGGCTTGAGGCATGATCCAGCCGACTGCCGGTCGTTAATGAGTTTGACAGACCATTTGTGACCTCCGTACCCAGTTGCGCTGGCCATGGGAGCCGGGGCCGCAACCAAGCTACAAGGAACGCCATGCCCGTGTCCCATCCTGATGCGCTGAAAGGCCCTGAGCAGGTGCCGAAGCTGAATTTTTCAGAGTCTTCAGGGCCTGCCGAGGGCGGGGTTTCACAAGGCGCTCAGGCGCTGGCGGGATTGGCCTTGCTGGGCAGCCTGGCGGCTTGCGGCGGTGGTGAAAGCACTGACACCGCACTGAGTGCTCGAGTGGCTGTGGAACCCCTGGCCACACAGGCACCGCCAACGGTGGCTGAAGCCGGGCGTTTTCTGACCCAGGCCACCCCGGGCTACTCGGCGGCGGACCTGTCTGCGGTGGTCGCCATGGGTTACACCGCTTGGTTGAACAAGCAGTTTGCGCTGGCGCGCAGCCAGAGCCATTGCGACTGGTTGAATGCCCATGGTTACAACGCCGCCAGCAACATCTTCAGCACGGCGGGCCTGGACAACACGATCTGGCGCAAGCTGATCAGCTCGGGCGACCCCTTGCGCCAACGCATGGTGCTGGCCTTGTCCGAGATCTGCGTGGTGTCGGTATTGGGCGTGAATTCCTCATGGCGCCAGTACGCCGTGGCGCATTACCTGGACCTGCTGGAGGCCAATGCCTTCGGCAACTACCGCAAGCTGTTGCAGGACATCTCACTGAGCCCCGCGATGGGCTCGTACCTGACTTTTCGGGGCAGTGCCAAAGCCAACCCCAAGACAGGCAGCGAGCCCGATGAAAACTATGCTCGCGAGTTGATGCAGCTGTTCACCATTGGCCTGGTGCAATTGAATGCCGATGGCAGCGTCAAGACCCACGCCAACGGAACGGCGCTTGAGACCTACACCCAGGCCGATGTGAGCGGTCTGGCCCGGGTGTTCACTGGCTGGAACGTCGATGTGACGGGCCTGACCACCCCCTACCCCGCCGATTTTCAGCAGCGGCCCATGGTGTCGGTGGCCTCGCAATACGAAACCGGCAGCAAGACCTTTCTGGGCAAGACCATCGCGGCCGGGACGCCGGCCATGGACGCCTTGAACCAGGCCCTGGACACCTTGTTCCAGCACCCGAACCTGCCACCGTTCATCAGCCGGCAATTGATCCAGCGCCTGGTCACGAGCAACCCCAGCCCCGCCTATGTGGCCCGGGTGAGTGCGGTGTTCGCCAACAATGGTGCGGGCGTGCGCGGCGACCTGCAGGCGGTGCTCAAGGCCATCTTGCTGGACACCGAGGCGCGCAGCGCCACCACCGCAGCCCAGCCCACGTACGGCAAATTGCGGGAGCCGGTGATGCGCTTTCTGGCCTGGGCTCGGGCTTACCGGGCCAGCTCTGCCACAGGCACCTGGGCCGTGGGTGACCTGTCCGACCCTGCCACCCGCCTTGGCCAGAGCCCGATGCGCTCGGGATCGGTGTTCAATTTCTTCCGGCCCGGCTACGTGCCCCCCGGCACGGCACTGGCCAGCCAAGGTTTGGTGGGGCCTGAGTTTCAGATGGCCAACGAATCGTCGGTGGCCGGTTACGTCAATTACATGCAGCGCATGGTGACCGGCAGCGGAGCGGGCGATCTGACCCCCGATTACAGCAGCCTGCTGCGATTGGCCGCCGATGCCGCAGCGCTGGTGGCCGAAATCAACCGGGTGCTGGCCGGTGGGCAGCTGTCGGCGCAGACCCTGAGCCTGATTCAGGCGGCGGTCACCACCCTGCCCTCCAGCAACCAGCCGAATGCCCTCAGGCGCATCCAGGCGGCCCTGACCTTGGTGCTGGCATCCCCTGAATTCATTGTGCAGAAATAAGGCAGGACGGCCATGAACCACTTCTCCAACGTTGCGCCTGACAACGCATCGCGCCGGGCCTTTCTGCAGCGCGGGGCGGCTTTGTCTGTGGCCGCGGGGGCCACGCCTTTCGCCGTGAGCCTGGCTGCCATGGGCGAGGCTGCCGCTGCCACGGCCACCGATTACAAGGCGCTGGTCTGCGTGTTTCTGTACGGCGGCAACGACTATGCCAACACCTTGGTCACCTACGACCCGGCCAGCTACAACGCCATGTTGCAGTTCAGGGCGCCACTGGCGATTGCGCGTGACAGCCTGACCCCGCTGGTGCTCAACCCCACCACGCCCCTGCCCGGCGGGCGGCAGTACGCACTGGCCCCAGGGCTGGATCCGCTGCTGCCCCTTTTCAATGCCGGGCAGATGTCGGTGTTGCTCAATGTGGGCAGCCTGGTCCAGCCCACCACCAAGGCCCAGTATCAGGCCGGCTCGGTGCCCCTGCCGCCCAAGCTGTTCTCGCACAACGATCAGCAGTCGTTCTGGCAATCGTCGTCGCCTGAGGGGGCAGCGTCGGGTTGGGGTGGGCGGCTGGGCGACCTGTTTGCCTCGGGCAACGGCAATGCCACCTTCACCTGCATCGGCGTCGGGGGCAATGCGGTGTACCTGTCAGGCCACAGTGCGGTGCAGTACCAGGTCTCCAGCAGTGGCTCGGTGGCGGTGAATGGTGTGCAGTCGCCCTTGTTCGGGTCTGCCACCTGTTCGCGCGCCTTGCAGCAATTGATGACGGCCAACCGGGTTCACCTGTTTGAGAACGAATACGCCCGGGTGGCATCGCGCTCCATCGCGGCCAACAGCCAATTGAGCAGTGCGTTGACGGGCGTCACGCTGGCCACGCCTTTTCCGACTGGCAACAGCCTGGCCGATCAGCTCAAGCTGGTGGCGCGCATGGTGGCGGCACGCTCCAGCCTCGGCGCGAAGCGTCAAGTGTTCTTCGTCTCCATGGGGGGCTTTGACACCCACGATGGCTTGGTGACCCAGCACCCCGGTCTGATGAAGACGCTGGGCGAAGCGCTGGGGGCTTTCCATCAGGCCACGGTGGAGTTGGGTGTGTCCAGACAGGTCACGGCCTTCACCGCCTCGGATTTCGGCCGCACGCTGGTGGGCAACAACGACGGCAGCGACCATGGCTGGGGCAGCATGCACTTTGTGGTGGGCGACGCCGTGAATGGGCGTTCATTTGTGGGCACACCGCCCGTGGTGGCCAACGGCGGGCCGGATGATGTCGGTCAGGGGCGGTTGTTGCCCAGTCTGTCGGTGGACCAATATGGCGCCACCCTGGCCAACTGGTTTGGCGTGTCGGCCACCGACCTGGCCAGCGTGATGCCCCATCTCGCGAACTACAGCACACGCAATCTCGGCTTCATGGCGGCCTGAGCCGGCCCGATCCGATAGCGCGTCACAGCCACTGGCCGGTGCCCGGGGCGGGCATGGGCACGGGGGCTTGCCACGACCAATCACCGCCTGCCAGCACCATGCTCAGCAGGAAGCTGAGCACACCGATGAACATGCTGGCAAAGAAGGCGGTCCAGAAGCCCGAGAGCTGAAAGCCCTTCACCAGGGCGGACACCAGCATCAGCATCAAGGCGTTGAGCACCAGCACGAAAATGCCCAGTGTGAGCACCGTGAGCGGCAGGGTCAGCACGAACAGCAGCGGGCGCAACACGGCATTGGCAAAACCCAGCAGCAGCGCCGCCACGACCAATGAGCCGGTATCGGCAAAGCGCAGGCCTTTGAACACATGGCTGGCCACCCACAGCGAAAGTGAGGTGATGGCCCATTGGATGAAGAAACTGGGCAGCGAGTCGAGCATGGCAGGGTTCCGGGTCAAGACGAATGTCCATCATACGCAGCCCTGTCGCTTTCGGCCGCCTCACGCGGCCGATCAGCTTGCCCGGTTCAGCGCACGCTGATCTGGGCGCGCACTTCGCCACCCTTGTTGGCGGCGGTGTGCACGTTGGCGTACCACTTGCCTGCCAGCAGGTCGGTGGCCTGGGCCGGTGTCAGGGTGGCGCTGCCTTCGATGGGGCTGGTATTGCCCGCAAACGGGATCACCACGCCGGCATTGCTGCCGGGCGCGGCCGGGCCGTGGAAGTGGGCCGCAGTGGCAGGGCCACTGAGGCCCGTGAAGCTGACCTTCCAGCTCAACACCTGGGTGCTCTTGTCGAAGCGGGCCTCGACGGTGCCGGAGCCGGCGGTGTTCACAGGGGGCACTTCGCTGGCACCGCTGAGGTTGCCGCCCAACACCACGGTGTTGCTGTTGCCTGTGGAAAGCGCGCTGCAACCTGCGAGCGCGAGGGTCAGTCCGGCAGCCAGGGCGGCGATTTTCAGCAGTTGACGGGTTTGCATGGTGGGTCTCCAGAAGGGTTGAGGCCGTTGGGCCCACGGAAACTGCGCAGGCCTGCAACAAACAGTTGCAATCTAGCACGGCGCTGCAACCCCTGGGCCCCAGGGGTTGCTAGGGTTTGAAGGCTCAGCGGTCGAGTGCCGGGCGCTTGGGGTTGAATTGCCAGCCCGGGATCAGGTATTGCATGGCCATGGCGTCGTCGCGCGAGCCCAGCCCGTGCTGCAGGTACAGCTGATGGGCCTTTTCGACCTCGACCATGTCGAGCTCCACGCCCAGCCCCGGCCTTTGCGGCACCTGCACCTTGCCGTCCACGATCTGCAAGGGGTCGCGGGTGAGGCGCTGGCCGTCCTGCCAGATCCAGTGGGTGTCGATGGCAGTGACCTTGCCGGGCGCGGCGGCGCCCACATGGGTGAACATGGCCAGTGACACATCAAAGTGGTTGTTGGAGTGTGAGCCCCAGGTCAGACCCCAGTCACGGCAGGTCTGGGCCACCCGCACGCTGCCGGCCATGGTCCAGAAATGGGGGTCGGCCAGCGGGATGTCGACCGATTGCAGGGCCAGGGCATGGCTCAGCTGGCGCCAATCGGTGGCGATCATGTTGGTGGCGGTGGGCAGGCCGGTGGCGCGGCGGAACTCGGCCATCACCTCGCGCCCCGAGAAGCCATCTTCAGCGCCGCAAGGGTCTTCAGCATAGGCCACCACGCCCCGCGTGTCGCGCATCAGGCGGATGGCATCCTTGAGCAGCCAGCCGCCGTTCGGGTCCAGCGTGACACGGGCCTGTGGGAAGCGCTCATGCAGGGCGCGCACGGCCTCGATCTCTTCATCGCCGCGCAGCACGCCGCCCTTGAGCTTGAAATCGTTGAAACCATAGCGCTCGCGGGCCGCCTCGGCCAGGCGCACGATGGCCTCGGGGGTGAGGGCTTTTTCGTGGCGCAGGCGCGACCAGGCATCGGCTGCGCCCGGCTCGCTCTGGTAGGGCAGATCGGTCTGGGTGCGGTCACCCACGTAGAACAGGTAGCCCAGCATCTCGACCTCTTGCCGTTGCTGGCCTTCGCCCAGCAAGGCGGCGACTGGCACGCCCAGGTGTTGTCCGAGCAGGTCAAGCAGGGCCGACTCGATGGCGGTGACGGCATGGATGGTGGTGCGCAGGTCAAAGGTCTGCAGGCCGCGGCCACCGCTGTCACGGTCGGCAAAACGTTGCTGAACCTCTTGCAGCACGCGTTGTTGCGAGCCCAGGGCCTGGCCGACCACCAGCTCACGTGCGTCTTCCAGGGTCTGACGGATCTTCTCGCCGCCGGGCACCTCACCCACACCGGTGCGGCCCGCACTGTCGGTCAGGATCAGCAGGTTGCGGGTGAAGAATGGGCCATGAGCGCCGCTCAGATTGAGCAGCATGCTGTCGCGCCCGGCCACGGGGATGACGCGCAGTTCGGTGATGGTGGGGGTGGAGTGGAGGGGCATGGTGGGGTCTGGTGATTGGAGGGATGCAGCGCTGCCTGATGTTGTTTGGTAGCGCTACCATTTTTGAATGATAACGCTGTCATTTGCACTCTGCAAGCGCTGGCCCTGTACAGCTGGAGTCGTCAGGTGCTGCTGCGTTCGATCAAAGTGAAGCCGATATCGACCACCGGCAGGGCCACGTCGCGGCCCTCGGCACGATCCATGATGAAGCGCGCTGCCTGCCGCCCCATGGCCGCGCCGTCGATCTGGACGGTGCTGAGCGCAGGCTCGAGGTCAGCCGCGAAATCCAGATCGCCGAAACCCATCACCGCCAGTTGGCCCGGCACGGCCCTGCCCAGCGCTCGGGCCTCGGTCAGCACGCCCAGGGCCAGCAGGTCGGAACTGCAGAACACCGCGTCCACCGCAGGTGCCTCTTGCAGCAGTTGGCGCAGGGCCAGTCGCCCGCTCTTGAGGGAGGTGGGTGCAGGGACCACCCGCACCTGAATCGGCGGCAGGCCGAATGCGAGGGCAGCCTGACCAAAGGCGTGCTGGCGCCGTTGTGAGCGTGGGTCGTCGCCGGCCACAATGGCCCAGCGCTTGAAACCCCTGGCGAGAAAGAACTCTGCCACCGAGCGCCCTACCCCTTCGTGCGAAAACCCGACCAGCATGTCGATGGGCTGTTCGCTGAGGTCCCAGGTCTCGACCACCGGGATGCCGGCGGCCTGCAGCCGTTGGCGGGTCTGCTCAGAATGCAAGGTGCCGGTCAGCACCATGCCATCGGGCCGGCGTCCGATCAGGGCTTCGAGCATCAGGTCTTCGCCGGTTCGTGGGTCGATATAGCCAGTCTGGCCCAGCATCAACTGGTAGCCGTGCTCGGCGAGGGCCTGGGTGAGGGACTGTACGGTCTGCAGGAAAACAGGCCCCGCCATGGTGGGCACCAGCGCGGCGACCAGGCGGCTGCGGGTGGAGGCCAGGCCGCCGGCCAGGCGGTTGGGCACATAGCCCAGGGCCTGCACGGCCTCGGTGACCCGCTGCAGCACATCGACCGAGACCTTGTCGGGGGAATTGAGTGCGCGCGATGCGGTGATGGGGGCGACGCCCGCCTTTTGGGCCACCTCGTGCAGTGTGACCGCGCCACTGCCGCGGCGTGTGCGCTTGGACGGGCTGGGGGCGATGCTCATCGCCCGGATTCTAGTCAGCCCGGCTCAACGGTGCGGCCAGAGGGGGCCGCTTTGGGCCATGCGCTCAGAACGAAGTCCAGTCGTCTTCGTTGCCAGCCTTGGGTGCGGCGCCGGCAGTGGCCGATGGCAGGGCCGCACGCGGGCTGGAGCTGGCAGGTGCCGGTGCCTTGCTGGCGCTCAGGCTGGGGCGCGGAGCACTGCGCAGGGCGGCCGGCGCAGGTGCCGCAGATGCCCTGGGGGCCTGGGCCAGCGATCGCGCGGCCGGGGCATGGCCCTGGCCCAGATTGAACACGGCCACCACCTCGGTCAGGCGCTGAGCCTGGTCGCGCAAGGAGGCGGCTGCTGCGGCGCTTTCCTCGACCAGGGCGGCGTTCTGCTGGGTCATCTGATCGAGCTGGCCGACGGCCGCGTTCACTTGCGAGATGCCCGAGCGTTGCTCGTCTGACGAGGCCGTGATCTCACCGATCAGGTCGGTGACGCGGCGCACGCTGCTGACGATCTCGGACATGGCGGCGCCGGCGTCGGCCACTTGCTGCGAGCCGGATTCGACGTTCTCGACCGAGGCGTTGATCAGGGTCTTGATCTCCTTGGCGGCCTCGGCGCTGCGGCCCGCCAGGCTGCGCACCTCGCCGGCCACCACGGCAAAGCCTCTGCCCTGTTCGCCAGCGCGTGCTGCTTCCACGGCCGCGTTCAGTGCCAGGATGTTGGTTTGGAAGGCAATGCCATCGATCACGCCAATGATGTCGCTGATCTTGCGCGAGCTGTCGGTGATCTGCTGCATGCTGCTCACCACCTGGGCCACCACGTCGCCACCCCGGGTAGCGGCCTGGGCGGCAGTGCCGGCCAACTGATTGGCCTGGCGGGCGGTGTCGGCGGATTGGTTCACGGTGCTGGTCAGCTGTTCCATGCTGGCTGCGGTCTGCTGCAGGTTGCTGGCGGTTTGTTCGGTGCGCGAAGACAGGTCCTGGTTGCCGTTGGCAATCTCGACCGAGGCCACGTTCAACGCATCCATGCCGGTGCGCACCTCGCCGACCACCGAGCGCAGCTGGGTGGCCATGCCCGACATGGCATTGAGCAGCACGCCGAATTCATCCTGGCGTTCAGTGCGGGTGTCATGGGTCAGGTCGCCCTTGGCGATGCTCTGGGCCAGGTCCACGGCCTGTGCCAGGGGCTGGGTGATCGAGCGCACCAGTTGGGCTGCAATGAACAGCACGCCGAAAGCCACGATCAAGCCGGTGACCGTGCTGGTGACGGCGTTTTGACGGCGCGCATCTTGTGCTTCCTGAACGGTGGCGTCGCGGTTCTTCTCGAGCATCTGCACAAAATCGCGCTGGTGCTGCAGGTAGGCCGTGGTCAGGGGCACCAGGTCTTTTTCGGCGGCGTCCTTGGCGCCTGCCATGTCGCCCGCTTTCTTGAGTTCATTGGCCTTGCCCAATGCCGCGAGCACTGGCTTGCGTTCATTGCTCAGGTTGTCGAGTGCTGTCTTTTCATCGGAGCGGGTGATCAGATCCGCCATGGTCTTGAGCATCTTGGTGTTGCGCTCGACCAGGGCCTTGCCGTCGTTGGTGAGGCGCTGGGAGCTTTGCTCGTCGGTGGACAGTACCGCTGCCACCGTGATGGCCAGCGCGGCTGAAGTGCCGTCGTTCCAACGTGTGGCGGCCACCACCTTGACATCGGTGCTGACCACGTCTTCAAGTGCCGCACTCAGGCTGGCGTTGGAGCGGTACTGAGCCCAACCCGACAGCACCATCATCAGGACGACGAGGGTTGTGAACGTCACCCACAGGCGCGTCTTCACACTGATGTTGTTGATCTGCATGGCTGTCTCCTTGGGCATGTCCTGGAAACTGTTCGTCTTCCAGGGTGATATAGATGAAAAAAATGATTTTACAATTTATTTATATATCACTAATGCCTCTGCGGGGATGCCCTGCATCAAATGTTGCTGCGAACACACATCCGATGAGCATCCAGTATCAGCATCAAGATGCAGATTGCCCATAGCGAAACACCTGATTCTTGCCGGCCTTCTTGGCCTGGTAGAGCGCGGAATCAGCCTGCTGGATCAGGGCTTCGAATCCATCTTCGGTGGGTACCGCCGAACTCACCCCTATGCTGATGGTGCAATGCCCATGCACGGGAGATTCGAGGCGCCGAACCGCTGCGAGGAGTTCGTTCGCCATGGTCAAGGCGGTTTCGACGGAGGTGTTGCCCAGCACCAGCATGAATTCTTCGCCGCCCCAGCGCACGGCCAGATCGCTGGGGCGCCGCGCGCAGCGACCGACCAGACTCGCGATCTGTTTCAGGCATTCATCGCCGACCCCATGGCCGTGCTGATCGTTGATGTGTTTGAAATCATCGATATCCAACAAGATCAGGCTGACCGGTGTGCCCTCGCGCCGGTTGCGTTGCCATTCAGCGGTCAGGAATTGCATGAAATGCCGGCGATTGGCCAGGCCCGTGAGCGGGTCGAGTAAAGACAGACGTTCTACCTGCTGCTCCGCCAGTTTCCTTTGCGAGATATTGCTGTGGATGATGACGAACAGGTCTTTGCTGTGTCCGGTCAGCCCCACCACATTCATCAGAAACCAGCGTTTTTCATCGGGGCTATCGCAAGGGTATTCATACGAAAAGTCTTGACGATGCCCGTGGATGACGCCGGCCAGACCCGCGTAGATGTCCTGCGCCGCGGGCTCGTCGCTCAACGCCGCACTGATGCAGATGTCCAGATAATTCGATTGAAGCCAATCGGTCTTGGGCAGCCCGTTGTTGGCGCCAAACCGAACCCAGGCCTCGTTCACATAAACGATTTGACCATCTTTTTGAATGACGGCAATCTCCTGCTCGATGGAGTCCAGAATGGCATAGGAGAATCCCGCCACGCCCGCCAGGTTTCCTGAGAGCGTTCCTTGAGACCCTGTCGATCGATTATTGACTGATATCAAGATTAATCGGCGTGCGAAAAATGCGTGCGCAACTCGTTCAAGAATAATGCAAGGCCGACGTTTTGGCGATGTAAATTCGGTGCCGGTATCGGCACAAGCTGTTGCCAGAGTTTGGATGGAAAAATCCCCAAGTCGCAGCCAACCCGTAAACTGTGCCCATGACTCCGCGATTCACCCAAGCCCTCACGCTCGCTTCCACGGCCCACGAGGGGCAAGTGCGTAAAGGAACGACCATCCCCTACATCACCCACCCTGTCGTGGTGGCTGGCCTCGTGGCTCAGTATGGTGGGGATGAGGATCAGCAGGTTGCTGCTTTGCTGCACGACGTTCTTGAAGATGGCGGCCCGCACTATGCACAACAGATCGGTGATCAATTTGGAGCCAGGGTGTTGGCCATCGTCCAAGCCTGCTCCGACGGCCAAGGCCAGGACCCGGCGCGCAAGTTGACTTGGACAGAACGCAAGCGTGCCTACCTGGCCCATCTGAGGAGGGCTCCCGATGAGGCCTTGTTGGTTTCAGGCTGTGACAAGCTGAGCAACGCCCGGGCCATTTTGGATGACCTTGTCACCATTGGCCCCTCGGTTTTTGACCGTTTCAATGCCAAATTGGAAGGTGCTGTCTGGTATTACGAGGCCTTGTCGCAGTTGTTCACGGACCGCAAGATACCCATGGCCAAGGCGCTGGCAGATACCTTGCAGAAAATCAGGCGTCTGGTGCCCGCTTCCTGAAGCTGTGACGGTGCGTGTTCAACGCACCTCAAACGCAGCCGCACAAGGCAACTCAAACGCGTGTCCAGACCAGCAGAAGATTGTTGACCGGCATGCTGATGCGATCTCTGAGGCGCAGTCCGACCTCACCGGCCACCTTGACCACGTCGTGGAGTTGCCGCAATCCCCAGGCCGGGTTTCGGCTTCGCAGATCCATGTCAAAAGCCAGGTTGCCTGGGGCGGTGGGCGTGGCTTCTTCCAGGTAGGGGCCGTAGGTGATCAGGAGCCCCTGGGCTGACAGGTGCCTTGCGGCTCCCTGCATCAGCGCACCGGTGCAGGCCCATGGGGCGATGTGGATCATGTTGGCGCAGAACATGGCGTCGACCACCTCGGGCAGTTGCGAGGGCCAGGGGCTGCGCAGTACATCCAGTTGCACCGCAGGCCGCACTCTCTCCAGGCCCGCGCACCAGGCGTTGATCGAGGCCAGGGCGCTGGCCTCGTAGTCAGTGGGTTGCCATTGCCAGCCCGGCAGGCCGTGACTGAAGGCCGCGGCGTGCTGACCGGTGCCGCTGGCGATTTCCAGCATCAGGCCTTGGGCCGGTAGCAAGGCCTGCAATTGGGCGAGGATGGGGGCGGTGTTGCGTTCCGCGGCGGGGCTGTGCAAACGTGCGTCTGAGGCGTGCATCGATGGGGTCGTTCGTGGGGGCGTCGGTGGTCGGGGGTGGCTGCCTAGAATACCCGCTGGGCCGCCTTTGGCCGCGCGGAGTGTACGGATGAACGACTGCAATGTGGCCCTGGGAATGAGTTCTTCTTCGCCTCGGTGGGGTCTGCGCCGCAGGCACATCGTGAAAGCTGCGACGGGGGTGGCGCTGGCCCTGGGTCTGACGAGGGCGGCCTCTGCTGGGCCACTGTTGGATCGGCTTCGTGAGCAGCGTCAGGCGGCTGGTCATTCCGGTCCCTCAGGCCGGCATGCCAGTCTGGCCAATGTGGCTTATGGGTCCCATCCTGACCAGGTGTATGACGTGTACCTGCCGAGTGGCGAAGCCTCGACGCATGGGGCTCCGGTGGTATTCATGGTGCATGGCGGCGGCTGGGTGGTGGGCAACAAAGCCATGACCCGGGTCGTGGATGCCAAGGTGTCTCGCTGGACGGCGAGGGGTTTTGTGCTGGTGTCTGTCAACTATCGGATGCTGCCTGAGGTGCCGCCAGACGGCCAGTTGCGCGACGTGGCGCAGGCCTTGACCCATGCCCAGGCGCACGCGCTTGACTGGGGTGCCGACCCGGCGCAGTTCATTCTCATGGGGCATTCGGCCGGCGCACACCTGGTGGCTTTGCTGGCGGGGGCTGTGCCTGCCAGCCTGGGGCGGAGCGGGCCGCCTGTACTGGGCACCGTGGCGCTCGACAGTGCGGCCATGGATGTGCACGCCATCATGAGCCAGCCGCACATGCGCCTGTATGACCGGCCTTTCGGCAAGGACCCCAGCTATTGGCGTGCCATGTCGCCCGTTCAGCAGCTGCGGCCAGGAGCGGCCCCGTTGCTGGCGGTCTGCTCTACACGTCGTGACGATGCCTGTGCCCAGGCACAAGCCTTTGTGGCGCGGGCCGCGCAATTGGGGATACGGGCCCAATGGCTGGGGCAGGATCTGAGCCATGGCGACATCAATGCGCTCCTGGGCCTGGACAATGAATACACCCGAGCAGTCGAAGCCTTCATGGTCACGTTGAGCTCAGGAGTGGCGCAGCGCTTGGGCCGCTGAGCAGGTTTTTGCCGGCGGAAGGCTCAGAGTTCGGACGGATCGCGTTCGGCGTGCAACTCGTGCACCAGCAGCAGCTGGCAGCTGCCTGCCATCTGGTTCAGGTACAGGCGCACGTCATAAGCGCCGGCTGCCCAGGCGGTGGAGGCCTGGGGGGCCTGGGCGTCTCCGTTGGCGACGCCGGTCTGCCCCAGTCGTTGGTTGAGGCGGGTCACCAGCGCCTGATAGCGGCTTCCGGCCTGGCAGCGCACCGGTTCGGCTCGCCAGCGTTCTTCGATGTGCACCACAGCCTGGTTGCGGGTGAAGAACAAGGTGTCCAGGCGGCCCTGGTCCAGTGCCACGCTGGGCAGTGCCCACCAGGCTTTCAGGCCGTGGGGGCCGATCTGGGGCCGGCGCAGGCGCTGGACCTCGGGCACCGCTGCAGGCAATGTGGCTTCGTTCAAACCCAGCCATTGGGCAGCTGGCGTGGAGGGCCAAGATGCAGCCTCTGCCGTGGCTGCGTGCAAAGGCGCAGCCATGACAGTCAGCAGAAGACAGACAGCGGGCAGCAAAAAGGCCAGCCTTTGGCAGGTGAGCCGGGTGATGGAGCTGGGGTTGGTTTGCATGTGCTGCGCAGTCTAGCGAATTGCCTTCACCTGAAGGGGGGACCGTCGGCCCCTGCGGATGCAGTTGCAGTTGCAGTTGCAGTTGCAGTTGCAGTTGCAGTTGCAGTTGCAGTTGCAGTTGCATGTTTCTGAGGCGATCGGCTTTGGCGGCGAATGGGTAAACGCCAAGCCAAACCTTGTTTTGTTGTGAATTCAAAGACAGTGAAACCTGAAATGGTGGATTTATCGCAGGATTCGAAGCCATTAAAGTGGCTGTTCAGTTCCCCATTTCTTGGGCAGGTTCAGCATCAGGTGTGAGTTTGGACGGCTGCATTCCTACCTGCGGTACAACCAGCTCGGTGTTCTGGACGCAACCGGCTTTACCTGAGGCGGCCCACACCGTGGGCTGCTGCCCCGCCCAAGGCCCACCCTTTCTGGAGACCCAGATGTCTGACGCAAACCCTGTTTCTACCGCTGTGCCTGCGGCACGCATGCCCACCTGGTTCATCCCGCATGGGGGCGGCCCGTGCTTCTTCATGGACTGGAACCCGCCGGAGGCCTGGGACAAGATGGCGGCCTTTCTGAAGGGGCAGGCGGCCACCCTGCCAGCGGCGCCGAAGGCCATCCTGCTGGTCTCGGCCCATTGGTTGGAGCCTCAGTTCAGCGTCACTTCGGGGGCTCAGCCGGCCTTGATCTACGACTACTACGGCTTTCCCCCGCACACCTATGAGCTCAAGTACCCCGCGCCCGGCGAGCCCGCTCTGGCCGATCGCGTGACCCGGCTGCTGGGCCAGGCCGGGGTGGCAGCCCAGGGCAACCCCAGCCGAGGCTTTGACCATGGCATGTTCATCCCGTTGATGCTGATGTTTCCTCAGGCCAATATCCCGGTGGTGCAGCTGTCTTTGACCAGCGATCTTGACCCCGAGGCGCATCTGCGTGCGGGGCAGGCTCTGGCGCCACTGCGCGACGAAGGTGTGCTGATCGTGGGCAGTGGCATGAGCTTTCACAACATGCGTGGCTACGGCGATCCGCGTTTCGGCCCGGTGTCGGATGCCTTTGACGCGTGGCTGGGCCAGGCCGTGGAGGCGGCCCCTGCACAGCGCCATCAAGCACTGGCCGATTGGGCGCAGGCCCCGGGCGCCCGCCTGTGCCACCCGCCCCGTGCTGAAGAGCATTTGCTGCCTTTGATGGTGGTGGCCGGTGCGGCCGGGCAAGACCTGGGGCGGCGTGTGTTCTCCGATCGGGTGATGGAGACCACCTTGTCGGCGTTCAATTTCGGTTGATCGGCGCAAGCGAGCGGGGCCTGTGGGTGGCCCCGCTATCATCGCGCGATGCCCAAGACCGAGATCACAGCACCCCCTGCAAGCGCGCCCCCTCAGCCAACCGACATGGAAAAGACCACCCTGGTCTTGCGCCGCTTTCGGGTGGTCTTCAATGCGGTGCGCACCCATTTCCAGCAGGTCGAGAGCCAGGCGGGGCTGGGTGGCGCCCAGATCTGGGCCTTGAGTGTGGTGCGTGATCGGCCCGGTATCGGCGTTTCGGGGCTGGCGGCGGCCATGGACATTCACCAATCCACGGCCAGCAACCTGGTGCGGGCCATGCTCAAGCGGCAGTTGATCCAGGCGGTGAAAGGACTGACGGATCGGCGCAGCATTGAGCTGTCCATCCTGCCGGCAGGTCTGGAGGTGCTGGGGCGCGTCTCCGGCCCATTCGAAGGGGTGCTGCCAACCGCCCTGGCCCAACTGCCGCCGCAGACCTTGGACCGCCTGGAACAGGATTTGCGGGCCCTCATCGCCGTGCTGCATGCAGACGAGACCGTGGAGCAGACACCCTTGGCTCATCTCTAGGCTTGGGCATGTCCAGACGGTGCTCAGGCCGCGGTTTGCGATTCTTTACATTGTGTTTGGATGTAAATACATTTGTGCAAATGTTATGATTTCGGCTTGGACCTGGAGCCTCTTCTGCGGGGCCAGGCTTTTGACGGAGTCATGCCATGAAATCTCTTTCTTCCCTCGCTGCGCTGAGCGCAGTCGTGGTCCTGCTCTCGGCGTGCAGCAGCGCGCCCAAGGCGACGGCACCGGTCTCAACCCCGGTTGCAAGCACCCCGGCACCCGCCCCGGCGGCGCCCGCTGCCCAGCCGCAGTCTGCCGTGGCCCAGGTGGTGGTGCCCGATTACCTGGACCCGAACAACCCCTTGTCCAAAGACCGCAGCGTGTTTTTCGCCTACGACGATTTCAGCGTGGCGTCCAAATACCAGCCCGTGGTGGAACGCCATGGCAAGTACCTGGCGCAGCACGCCAGTGTGCAGATCCGTGTTGAAGGCAATGCCGACGAGCGCGGCAGTTCCGAATACAACTTGGCGCTGGGCCAGAAGCGTGCCGAAGCCACGGTGCGTGCCCTGCGTGTGTACGGCGTGAAAGACAGCCAACTGGAAGCCGTGAGCTGGGGCAAGGAAAAGCCCCGAGCCCAAGGCCATGACGAAGCCGCATGGGCCGAAAATCGGCGCGTCGACCTGGCTTACCCAAGCCGCTGAACAAGGTCGGATTGCTCCGACCCGATCCCGTCGCGCGGCCCGCCCCGGCAATTGTCATGGGCGGGCTTTTGCTCGTCTAGAAGCATCGGCTGGGGCACACCGCTCAAGGGTGCCCAGCAGCAGCCGAATCTTTTGTGAGCGCCGCGGACTGAGCAACGTCGCGCAAGCCGTCTTTGGGCCGGTCTGCCAGCCTCTGGCTCAGACAACTCAGTCGAAGCCCGGGTAGCCGCCCGTGCCTTCGGGCCAGGGAGTCAAGACTTCAAAGCCGGTTTCGGTCACGGCCACCATGTGCTCCCACTGGGCGGACAGGGATTTGTCGCGGGTGATGACGGTCCAACCATCGGCCAACTCGCGGGTTTCACGTTTTCCGGCATTCAGCATGGGTTCGATGGTGAAAATCATGCCGGGCTCCAGGCGCAGGCCTTGGCCACGTTGACCATAGTGCAGCACCTGTGGTTCGTCGTGGTACACCTGCCCGATGCCATGGCCGCAGTATTCGCGCACGACACTGAAACGCTCCCGGTGCGCGACGGTCTGGATGGCATGGCCCACATCACCCAGCGTGGCTCCAGGGCGCACCTGCAGAATGCCGGCGCGCATGGCTTCGTAGGTGGTGTCCACCAGGCGCCGCGCCAAAGGGCTGGTTTTGCCCACGCAGTACATTCGGCTGCAGTCGCCAAACCAGCCATCTTTGATCACGGCCACATCGATGTTGACAATATCGCCTTCCTTGAGCACCTGTTGTTCCGAGGGGATGCCATGGCACACCACATGGTTGATCGAGGCGCAGATCGTCTTGGGAAAGCCGTGGTAGCCCACATTGGCCGGGATGGCGTTCTGCACGTTCACGATGTGGTCGTGGCAGAGGCGGTCCAGGGTCTCGGTGCTGACGCCGGCCTGCACGTGGGGCGTGATCATGTGCAGCAGTTCGGCTGCCAGCGCACCGGCCACGCGGGCCTGTGCCAGTTCGGAGGCGTTGCGGATGGGGGCTTTTCGGTTCATGGTGCTACCGCGCTGTGGGTTTTGGGCATGAATGCCTCGGGGTGTTTCAGCATCGCCAGGCCTTGCTCGCCAGTCTGAGCGGCGCGCAGCAGCGCTTGGCAAATGTCGCCATAGCGAAGATCGGGGTGCAGTTCAGACAACATCCCGATGCGAATCCAGTGTTCTGCCTGGGCGTTGATGGAACGGCTGAGGGCATCGCTGGCGATGCGCAACTCCTCGTGAAGTGTGTCTGAGATCTTGACCAGGCCCATGATGGCACCTTTATACGTTTTATATATAGATCGTATCTTACCAAGGGTTTGAATCCCTCGCTGATCGGTGGGTAAGGAGCCCATCAGACGCCCTTGTCCGCTTTTCAGAGGCTGGGGCGGAAGCCTTGTTCAAATGACACTTCTATCATTTGCATAAATGTAATGTGCATCATGGTTTGAAACCTTCAAACCAAGCGGTTTGAAAGCTCATGGGTGTGCCCACAGGGGCCGGGGCGAAATTCCAGCGGCACTTTTTGACACATGAGTTGATTCACGATTTCCCCAATCGTTGACGCCGCCTGGGCCGGCGGCCCATTTTGCGGAGCTATATTCATGTTTTGCCAAATCGCTAATGCGGCAGATCCCCTTAATGTCAAAAATGACACCCCTCAGACGACTCAGACTCCTGCTGATCACAGGGCTTGCGCTCAGCAATGGGTTGGTTGTGCTCATGTCCGTGTATTCACTGCAGCAGACCTGGCAGCAAACGCAGATTCGGGTGGAGGTGCAGACCCAGAATGTGGCCAACGCGATCGACCAAAGCGTTTCGGACAGCATCGACAAGATCGACCTGGTGCTGCGAGGTTTTGTAGATGATGCAGAGGCCCAACTGCAACGTGGCCATCTGGATGAGGACGCCATGCGAGCCACCATGACCCGCTACGAGCAACGCATGCCCGAGGTGGAGTACTTTCGAATCACGGATCGGGAGGGCTTCGTCGTGGTTGGCAACCAGGTCAACAAACACGAAAAAATCAGCGCCGCGGATCGTGACTACTTCAAGGCGCTGAGCGAACAACCCGACATGGGGCTTTATGTTTCCAAGCCCCTGGCCGGCAAGATCATCAAGATACCCATGATTGTGTTTGCCCGTGCCCTCAAGGACCCGGCGGGTCGTTTCGCAGGCCTGGTCTACGGCATCATCAGCGTGGAGCATTTCAGACACCTGCTCTCCCGGTTCCAGATGGGACCGCATGGCAGCGTGATCCTGCGCGACCAGGACCTGGGCTTGATCGCCCGGGCCCCTGCCATTGCCGACGACCCCGCAGGAGAGATCGGCAATCAACAGGTCTCGCCGGAATTGCGATCGCACGTGGTTTCAGGCATTCGGGCGGCGACCATCCTCAACTCGGGTGGCAGCGATGGCATCCAGCGCACAATCACCTTTCATCGACTCGCCAAGGCTCCGATGGTCGTCATTGCAGGGCTGGCCACCCGTGACTACCTGGAAACCTGGCACCGGGAGGTGTTCAAAGCCGTCACGGTTGTGCTGGGTTTCCTGGCACTGTCTGTCTTGTTTGCCTATTTTCTGCTGCGCATGATCCTGCGGGGCAAGGACCTGGAGCTGGCCCACGAGGCCGCCCTGAACCGTCTGCTGAAGATCGCCAGCCGCTTGCCCGGCATGGTGTTTGAGTTTCAGATGAAGCCCGACGGGACGTTCAGCTTTCCTTATGCGAGTGATGCCATCCGAGAGATTTATCGACTCGATCCCGAGGCGGTTCGTTGCGATGCGAACGCCGTGTTCGACGTGTTTCATCCAGACGATGTGGCATCCATCCGCAGCTCTTTCATGCAGTCAGCAGCCGAACTCACGCTTTGGCAGCATGAATATCGGGTGCGCTACGCTGACGGTACCGAACGTTGGTTGCTGGGCAATGCCAAGCCTGAGCACAGCGTGGACGGAGCGGTCACCTGGCACGGCTTCATCACCGACATCACCAAGCGCAAACAGGTGGAATCCGCGCTGGTGGAAAGCGAGGCCCTGTTCCGGCTGATCTTCAACCACAACCTGGATGCAGCTTTGCTGACCCGTCCGAACGGGAGCATCGTGTCGGCCAACCTGGAAGCCCAACGCATGTTTGGCTACAGCGAGGATGATTTCAGGCGACTGGGCCGCGACGGTTTGGTGGACACCTGTGATCCCCGGCTACCCGCAGCCCTGGCTCAGCGTGCCAAGGAGGGCTGGTTCCGGGGTGAACTGACCATGGTCGCCCGCGATGGCCGCCGATTTCCTGCCGAATTGTCGTCATCGGTCTTTCGCAGCAGCGACGGCAGCGAAATGACCAGCTTGCTGATTCGCGACATCACCGAACTGAAGCGCCTTGAACAACAACTGCGCATCGATGCCACCGTGTTCGAGTCCCAGGAAGGCATGTTGGTCACCGATGCCCAGGGCACCATTCTGCGAGTCAACAAGGCATTTTGCGCGATCACTGGGTACAGCGCTGACGAAGTCATGGGGCGGACAAGCCACATTCTCAAATCCGGCCGCCACGACGCGGCCTTCTACATCGACCTGTGGCGCAAGCTCAAAAAACATGGCTACTGGGAGGGCGAGATTTGGAATCGCCGCAAGAACAACAGCATCTACCCGGAGTGGCTGACCATCACGGCGGTCAAGGGCCGGGATGATCAAGTGATGAACTACGTGGGCACCCTGACCGACATCACGGTGCGCAAGCAGGCCGAGGAGGAAATCAAGACCCTCGCCTTCTACGACCCGTTGACGCAGTTGCCCAATCGACGGCTGTTGCTGGATCGGCTGCACCATGCGATGGCCGCCAGTTCCAGAAGCGGTCAGTCGTGCGCCCTGTTGTTCATCGATCTGGACAACTTCAAAACGCTCAATGACACCCGTGGGCATGACGTGGGAGACATGCTGCTGCAACAGGTGGCGCAGCGCCTGCGTGGCTGCCTGCGCGAGGGTGACACCGTGTCGCGCATTGGTGGGGACGAATTTGTGGTGATTCTGGAAGGCCTGCCAGCCAGCCCCCTGGACGCAGCCAGCCTTGCCGAACAGGTCGGTGAAGAGATTCGCCGCGAGCTGGGTCAGCCTTACATGCTGGGAGGCCACAGCCACCACAGCAGCCCCAGCATCGGTGCAGCCATGTTCAGTGGGCATCAGTTCTCCAGTGACGAACTGCTGAAACGAGGTGACCTGGCCATGTATGAGGCCAAGGCCGCCGGGCGCAACACCCTGCGCTTTTTCGACCCCCAGATGCAGGCCCAGGTCAGTGAACGGGCACGCCTGGAGGCAGAGCTTCGCCAGGGCTTGCGCGATCAGCAGATGCTGTTGCACTACCAGCCTCAGGTGGATTGGCGCGGACAGATCTTTGGTGTGGAAGCCCTGGTGCGCTGGCAGCACCCCAGCCGTGGCCTGGTCTTGCCGGGGGCCTTCATCGGCCTGGCCGAAGAAACACGGCTGATCCTTGAACTGGGCGAATGGGTGCTGGAAACAGCATGCCGGCAATTGGCGGCTTGGGCACCGATACCGGGGCACTGTGCGTTGAGTATCGCCGTCAATGTCAGTGCGCAGCAGTTCCACCAGCGCGACTTCGTGCAGCGTGTGCAGGGCAGCCTGGAGCGCACCGGCGCCGAGCCGAGTCGACTGAAGCTGGAATTGACGGAGAGCCTGCTGGTGCAAGACCTGCCTGATGTGGTGCGCAAGATGAGCCAGTTGCAGGCGCTGGGGGTTCGTTTTTCGCTGGACGATTTCGGCACGGGGTACTCATCGCTGGCTTACCTCAAGCAATTGCCGCTGGACCAATTGAAAATCGACCAGTCCTTTGTGCGTGACGTGCTGGTGGATGCCAATGCCGCCACGCTGGCGCGAACCATCGTCAGCTTGGCCGACAGCCTGGAGCTGCAGGTGATTGCAGAAGGGGTGGAAACGGTGGAGCAGCGTGATTTCCTGGAGCGCAGCGGTTGCCGATATTTCCAGGGGTACTACTTCAGTCGTCCCTTGCCTCTGGCTGCATTGGAAGCCCTGCTGAGCGACCTTTCAGGCGGCGTGGATGGCACCACCACCGCGTCAGACTGACGCTTGCAATATGCTGGCGCTGTCTGTGGGCTCAAGCCTCACTGCCCGGCTTGCTCTGCGGCGGGTTCTGAGACAGCCAGGCGTCAAAGGCTTCCTTGGCGTTGCGCCGCAGTGCGGGTTTGAAGGTCTCTTTGTCACCCAGGTACAGGCAATGCCGGATCACGGTGTACGGATTGAATTTGAGGCCCTCATTGCGCTCCTCAAAATACTGCTTGTAGCGCTTCACGGTCCCGATCTGGTGGCGAACCATGGAGTTGAAGTCACTTCGGCCGATGTTGGGCGACCAGGATTTGATGCTTTCAACAAATCCGTCCACCTTGTCGGGCTCGAAGGCAAAGTCCTTGAAGAAATGGTTCACGATCTTCAGGAACGTGAAGGCATTGAGCTCGCTGGACGCATGACCGTCGCGCGTGGCAAGGCGGCTGTCGGGCGGGGCGTCCTGCAGGGCCGACTCATCCAGTGCCGACTGCAGGCCAGCCTCGGTTTCATCGCGAATCTGTCGAAACTCCCGGTCAGCCAATTCGAACAGAGCCGCCAGCACGTTGATTCGGCGCTTGAGCGGGCTGGGGATTGATTTCTTGTATTTGATCTGATGGTCCAGCACGCTCCAGGAGTCCTGGATGATGGTGCGCACCTGCAACTCGAACTGTTCGGCAGGCAGCGGAAAACCAGGCTCCAGGCCGACATCCTCGGCGCGATAGGCCAGATCCAGGTGCAGACCCTTGTAGCCAAAGGAGTCATCCGTGCCTTCGACTTTGGCAATCTTGTCGGTGATCTCGATGACATTGAAACGGGGCCTGATCAACTCGGCCACTTTCCATATCTCATCTTCGTAGAGGCAAACCACCCGTAGCCCGATCAGATCGGTCAGGTGATCGCGTATGGCGTAAGGTTGATTGGCCTCTTCCAGTGCGTAGCGGTATTTGCTGGAGAATTTGCGCAAGCACTCGTCCAGATCTTTCACCCGCCCTTCAACCTTCACGCCCGCAATGCCGTTGCCTCGCCCCAGTAACTCAGCAATGTGTTTCTGAAGCCCTTCGCAAAGGGTGCGGAGAAGGGGAATCTGGCTGGTGTAGAACGCTGCGAAAAGTTGTTCTTCCTGTTCAAAATGCAGGGACGCCATGGGGAATACGGGATGAAGGAATCGTGATCGAGACAGCTGTGGGGAGCCTGGCAGGGCCAGAGGGACAGACCTGGGAGCTCGGACCTGTACAAGCCCAGCTGCCCCCGAGGGGCCTTACTTTACACGGGCTGCCCGGCTCCCCGCCTCAGAACGATGCCCAGTCCGCTTCTCCTGAAGCGGATGAGCTGGCCGCCGCAGGGCCAGGCCGCGCTGAAGCGCGGCGCTCAGGGCCCGGGTAGGGTTTGTTGGGCGGAAGGGGCGAACGGGTGGCCCTGGGCGTGGTGACTTCGACGGTAAGCCCGGACGCGCTTTGTGATCCATGCGCTAGCTTGAAGACCGCGACCGATTGAACCAGGCGTTCGGCCTGGTTGCGAAGGCTGATGGCGGCGGCGGCCGACTCTTCGACCAGCGCGGCATTCTGCTGTGTGGCGTGGTCCATCTGCGCAACAGCCTCGCCCACCTGCCCCAAACCCGCACTCTGCTCGGTACTGGCAGAACTGATTTCACCCATCAGTCGGGCCAAATCACGAATGGCGGCAACCACCTCGTCCATGGTGTGGCCTGCGCGGTCCACCAAGGTACTGCCCTGCTCGACGCGCTCAACGCTGGCACTGATCAGGGTTTTGATTTCGCGCGCGGCTTCCGCGCTGCGGCTTGCCAGGCTACGCACTTCGCCAGCCACCACGGCAAAACCCCTGCCCTGCTCTCCGGCACGGGCCGCTTCGACAGCTGCGTTGAGCGCGAGGATGTTGGTCTGGAAGGCAATGCTGTCGATGACCGCGATGATTTCGCTGATTCTTTGCGAGCTCTCGTTGATGCCCTTCATGGTCTGCACCACCTCGTGGACCACCACGCCCCCCCGTTCGGCAACCAGAGAGGCGGCTCGGGCCCGTTCGTTGGCATTGCGAGCGGTCTCGGCGTTCTGCTTCACCGTGGATCCCAATTGCTCCATCGATGCGGCTGTCTGTTGCAGCGCCGAGGCCTGCTGTTCTGTTCTTGAAGAAAGGTCGTTGTTGCCCTGGGCGATTTCGGCGCTGGTGTTGGATACCCCATCGGCGTTGTGGCGCACCTCCCGGACAATGCCGGCCAGGTGCGCCTGCATGTCAGCCAACGAGCGCAGCAAGATGCCCGATTCATCCTTGGCCGTGCTTTCAATGGTCTGGGCCAGGTCCCCCTTGGCAATGGCCTGGGCCACCTTCACGGCCTGCCCCACCGGCTGAGTGACCGATCGGGTGATGCGCCAGGTCAGCCAGATGCCCACCAGCACGGCCGCCAGGGCGGCGCCTCCCAGCCAATAAAGGCTGCGCTCAGCCAAGGCCAAGTTGTCCTGGGTCTCTGCGTTGACCCGCTGCGTGACAGCTTGCTTGAGCTGGGTCAGGCGTTGTTCATAGGCCTTGAAGAGGGGTTGCAGGCGCTGGTCGACTTGCTCTGCCACATTCTGCCCGGCGTCTTGTTGTTTCTGGAGATCGCTTCGGGTCACCCGGTAGGCCTCACGGGCCTCCAAAGCCTGTGCGAAAGACTGCTGCTCGGGGCCGGGCAGCATCAACGTACGAGTGCGCTCAATGCGCTGGCTTTGCGCATTGACGACAGAGGCCATCTCACGCCGGGTCTTTTCGAGGTAGGCCGCGTTGTCCGCCTTGAAACTGGCTTCTGTGCGCAACCAGTTCATCTGCAGGTCATTGAACCATTCTTGCACCAGGGCCTGTCGCTCCATCTCGACGGTGGCCAGCGCCTGGTTGGCTTGTCTCAGCACCTGGATCCGGGACATGCCCAGTGCTGTGATCGACAGCGCCATCAGCAGCAACAGGCCGAAGGCAAATGTCAGACGAGCACCCAGTTTCCAATCGTTCCAGCGCATGCAAACCCCCTGTACACAACGAGTTGTATCTGCGTTCAATGTAACTTCATTACGCTTTATCAGTCGTTCTTTTTCCTGCCATTGGCCGTGTGCTGTTGTGCGCATGCCTGCGCCACCGCCCAGGCTCGCCAGAAACGATCTGCAGCCGGGCCCTGTGCCCCGATTCAAGGGCTGATGTAGAGGCCTTGACCACCCGAGTTTTTGGCCTCGTACATGGCGGCATCGGCCAGGGCCAGCAGTTGCGAGGGCTGGCGGCCATGCTTGGGATAAAGCACAACGCCCATGCTGGTGCTGACCTGAACCACCTCTCCTGAAGGCAGCCGGATCGGCTCGCGCACGCTGGCGAGGGCCCGGCGCAAAATCGGCTCGCACTCCGCCAGGTTCATGATGGGTGTGATCAACATCACAAACTCATCGCCTCCCAAGCGGGCCACGGTGTCGTTGGCCCTGACGGCGGCCTGAAGGCGCCGTGCCACCTCCTTGAGCAGGAAGTCGCCTGCACCGTGCCCGTGGGCGTCATTGACCGGCTTGAACCCGTCCAGATCCAGGTAGCAGACCACCCCCAGGCCCCCCATGCGGTCATCCAGTGCAAACGCCTGTCGCATGCGATCAGACAGGAGCAGGCGGTTGGGCAGTCCGGTCAGCGGGTCATGGAAGGCGATGTGCTCGACCTGCTCCTGGTATTGCTTCATTTCCGAGATGTCCTGCATCAGCCACAGCGAAACGCCTTCGGCCTCGGAAAACTGCAGACTGTTCATATCGATCCAGATGGCATCGCCATTCTTGCGAGCCATCTGCACCTGTTTGCGGAAATGGGCACCGCTGCGGATCAGAGGATAGGCCTCCCGGCCCAACTCTTCGTAAGAGGTGTCATCGAGGTACAGGCAGCGGGCGGGCTGGTCCAGCAACTCATCCGGGCCGTAGCCGAAGATGCGCTCCAAGGCCTTGTTTTTCCAGACCAGTTGACGGTCCTTGAACTTGGCAAGGCCCACCAGGTCGTTGTCCAGCATGGCCTTTTGCTCATGAACCAACGCTCGCAACTGCGTGCGGACGTCATAGAGCTCGGTGATATCGTGCATCACCGATCGGCTCATCAAAAAACGGCCCTGGCCATCTCGCAAGGCGGTCGACGATACGCTGACGCGACGTTTCACGCCGGTCGCGCTGATCAGGTCGCACTCAATGGCGCGACTCTGCTCCTCAAGCTTGAAACGTTCATAGTGGTAACTGAATTTGCTTCGGTCGTCTTCGCGAAAGAAATCCGTCGGGCCCAGGCGATGCAGCACCTGCTCGGCTGGGCAATCCAGCCAGGACAAAGCGACCCGATTGAGTGCAATGAAACGGCCCTGCTCGTCCAATGAGCAGTAGCCGCAAGGCGCATGGTCATACAGGTCTTGCAGGCGCTCAGCCGTGGCGCTCAACTCCTGCTCCAGCAATTTCTGAGCTGTGATGTCGCGCCCCACAGTCAACACTTCAAGCAACTGCCCTTGCGCATCGAAGGTGGCACGGTTGTTGAACTGGCCCCAGCGGACCGCCCCCTGTCCGTCCAGAATTCGGTTCTCGATGGTCACGGTGAGACAGTCAGGACTCAGCTTGGCCAGCGCGGCTTTGACGAGAGACAGATCTTCCGGGAACACCACGGGGGACCAGCCGGTATTCAGCACCTCCTCAGCAGTGACCCCAAAAAGCCGGCAGTAGGCCTGATTCACATAGGTCAGGCGATGATCATGGGTGTATCGGCAAATGATTTCCGTCTGATCTTCCAGGATGGAGCGGTAGTGCTGTTCGCTGAGGTAAAGCTGCTGGGTGCGATCTGCAATCTTCTGCTCCAGCGTGGCATTGGCCTGCTGCAGTTCACGGCGGCGCTCCATCAAGGTGTTTGTCATGCTGCGCAAAGACCAGCTCAGGCGCTGCAGCTCGGCGCTCGAGGTGTTCATCTCGAGCTTGACGTCTTCCTCACCCGCCTCGATCCGATGCGCTGCTTCTGCCAACACCTCGATCGGACGGCTGAAACGCCGCGCCAGCACATACACCAGACCCATCACCAACAGCAGCAAAGCCCCGGCACCGAGCAGAAGGCGTTGGCGAGCATCTTCGACCGGAGCGAGTGCGATGGAAAGCGGTTGGCGCAACACCACTCGCCAGCCGAGGTCTGTTTCAGTGCGGCTGCGCACACGCAATGCACTGGTCAGGTAGTACTGGTCTGTACCGCCCCACTGGGTCACGGCATAGGGCTGCTCATCCACAAGCAGTGAAAACGGCGCCAGCGCTGCGCCAATGGCACTGTAGGGATGCAGAATTTCTCCTCGGCCATCCAGAATGAACACCTCGCTGCCATTCAGTTGATCCGCGCCGCCTTGGGCGGACCGGATCACTTCCTTGATCCAGCTCAGGGTCACGTGGGCGGCGATCACGCCGCGTACATGGCCATCACGAGCCCGCAATGGAGAAGCAAAATCCAGAAAACGCAGTGGCTCGGAACTCTCCTGCGGCGCAAGCAGGCGCTCCAACATGACGGCCTGGTGCGCATCCCCCACATAGCGACCTTGCTGTCCACCGCTGAACCAGGGGCGTTGCCGCACATCAGCCCCTCGCAACAGGCCGGCTGTTGAAGCCTGCACCTGCCCTTGGGCATCAGTTACGCCGATCCACGAGTAACTTGGAAAGGAGCGTTGAATCTCGTCCAGGTAGGGTTCGACCCAGTCGGCACCCAAAAGCCCGGCCTGGAAATCGGGAAGGCGAGACAGCATCGCAATCTCGCGGTCACGCTCGTGCAGACTCTCAGCCAGGGCGTTGGCGACGGCTTGTGATCGTTGGTGCAGGGCTTCACCTTGGTCCTGGGTGATGCGTTCTGTGAGGTACTGGCCCATGTAGAACTCACCCAGGCCCACCACCACAAAGTAAAGTGCGCCAAAAATCAGCGATAGCTGCATCCAGAAAGAGCCAAACCAAGAACGGGGGCCCGTCAACAACGGGGTGTTTGTACCCGGTTCTTTTAGTTTGACCATTTGTAGATTTTCGCTTGATCTTTCTGGTTACAACAGATTAGCACCCAGAACCCTCAAGTGACATCGAGAAAACCACCCCGTCTGGATGGGTAGCAATTGCGGCAAAGGACAGATTCAAGGACTTGGCGTGCGGTCCGCCTTGTCAGACGGTCTTTCCTATCCATGCACATTACATTTAACCCAAAACAGAGATCGTAGGCTCTTTTGCTTGGGACAGACAAGGCTCCCTCGGCGCTGGCTATCGTCGCCGTCGTTCATTGCAAACCCGGGCACATGTCTATGCCGCAGAACCCGGGTTTGGCTTATTTCAGGTTTTCTGCAGACATCAAAACCACTTTGTCGACCGCAAAGTTCACGCGGATGCTGCGATTCGAGTCCCCCCATTGGCAGGATCGAATCCCCAACGTCTCATCACAGTGTGCCGGGTCACCCACCATCTGGCGAACCTCATCGTAGCTCTGCCCCACCTTGATACGGTTGTAGTTCTCAAGGCTCACCTTGTTGCCACAGGCGCTCAGCAGAGCCACCCCCAACATCACGCAGGCCAGCTTGGCGCCTTTGGAAAATCCAGACATCACATCTCCATGTTGAGCAGATCAACGGGCATGCGCTCCGGAAGAAGCGAATGCATCCATCCGAGGCCTCGACCTCATTGCCCGCCTTATTGTGCCCCCCGGTCTGTGCACCCCTGCGATCCAGCGGCTCATGATCCGCCAAATTGAACACGCCGGAGCCCGATTTCTCTGCCCCACATCCAAACTCAGATATGGACTTATGGATACATATTGGTATGCTTGTATCAATATCCAAAAATTTACGGTGTGCACTGTCTGACATGCGGCCAACCGAAAAATGGGAGTGTCATTCACATGATTCGCGCGCGAGAATTCGCTCTCAGTGACCGCCTGCTGGACTGGAGTGCCACGCTGCCCTGGTGGCTGGATTGCATCGTGGCCGTGCTTTTGTTTGCTCTGCTTCAGGCATTGAGCCAGAACACACGCGGAGCCCTTGAGCCTGCCACCCATGGGGTGCTGGCGGATTGGGTGCTTTATGGCCGGTATGTGGTACCCGGCCTGTTTCTGATCATGGCCGCAGCCTCATTCTGGCGCCGGCATCAGCGCTTGCACCTGCTGCAACAGGCCGCGATCAACCCGGCGGCCGACGTGCTGGACCAACTCAACCGGCGAGACTTCGAACTTCTGGTGGCCGAAGCCTTCCGACTTCAGGGCTACGAAGTCGATGAAATGGGCGGTCATGCTCCAGATGAGGGCATGGATCTGGTGCTCTGGAAGGACGGCCACAAATCCCTGGTCCAGTGCAAACCATGGAAATCTTATCGCGTGGGTGTTGAAGTGGTTCGCGAACTGACCGGCATCATGCACGGGATGGCGGCCGATTCAGCGTTTCTGGTGACTTCAGGCCACTTCACCCGTGCGGCTCGCCACTTTGCGGCAGGGCGACCTCTCACGCTCCTTGATGGCCAGGCACTGCGCCAATGGATCGCCCAGGTGCGTTCAACGCCACAGACCCAACAGATCAAGAAAACCCCGACCACACCGCCCCCCGTCAAGGACCGGTTTGCTTGTCGTGCGCCATGGGGAGGTTCAACCACCACTGGATGAAACCGCCTTGCTCGCTCTGGCGCAGGCCCGAGAAGCGGTGATTCCATCCTGTCCACGATGTGGAAAGCCCATGCAGCGCCAGATCGCCAGAACCGATTCGCCTGGAGGGCCATCCTTCTGGGGCTGCACGGCCTTTCCCGCCTGCAGAGGTGTGAGAGGCCTGCTGCAAGAGCCGCCCCACTGAAGCGATTGCCGTCACTTTGGCACAGTGGCGACAGGGACGCGCTCCCACCCGTCTGCAAGCCCCCTGGCGCCGGGACATACTTGGCGGACTGGAGGGGCCATCTGGAGCCCCTCCCAACCGCTTTGAAAATGCGAGGTCCGCTTGCAAGAACAACCCCCACCCAAACCCAAAGACCCCCTCGACTACCCCTTTGAAACGGTGCCACCCCGCGGCACCACCCTGGAGGTCGCCCCCGGCGTGCACTGGATCCGCATGCCCCTGCCCTATGCGCTGGACCACATCAACCTCTGGGCACTCGACGACGAAGCCGGCTGGGCCATCGTCGACACCGGCACCCGCACGGACGAAAACGCCCAGGTCTGGCGTGAACTCTTTGCCCATGCGCCCGACCAGCGCGGCATCACCCGCATCTTTGTCACCCACATGCACCCCGACCACGTGGGCATGGCGGGCTGGCTGACGCGCAAGTTCAACGCCCGGCTCTGGATGACCCGGCTCGAGTACATGAGCTGCCGCGTGATGGTGTCCGACACCGGGCGCGAGGCCCCGCCCGAGGCCATCGAGTTCTTCCGCCAGGCCGGCTGGGGCGAGGCCGCCATCGAACGCTACCGCCTGCGCTTTGGCAATTTCGGCAAGCACATCCACGCCTTGCCGGAGAGTTTCAAGCGCCTGCGCGATGGCGAAATCATCCGCATCGGCCGGCACGACTGGCGCGTCATCGTCGGCACCGGCCACTCGCCCGAGCATGCCTGCCTGTACTGCGCCGACCTGAAGGTGCTGATCTCGGGCGACCAGGTGCTGCCGCGCATTTCGTCCAATGTCTCGGTGCACCCGACCGAACCCGACGCCGACCCCATGAGCGAATGGATGGCCTCGATCGAGAAGCTGCGCCGCGAGGTGCCCGACGACGTGCTGGTGCTGCCCTCGCACAACGAGCCCTTCCGCGGCTTGCACCTGCGGCTGGACCGCTTGGCTGAAAGCCAGCACAAGGCCTTCAACCGCCTGCGCGAGACGCTGGGCAGCGAGCCGCGCCGGGTGGTGGATGTGTTCGGTGCCCTGTTCTCACGCCCCATTACGGAGAGCGACACCGGGCTGCTCGGCATGGCCACGGGCGAGACCCTGGCCTGCCTGAACTACCTGATCGCCCGCGGCGAAGCCACCCGCACCTTGAAGGATGGGGTTCACTGGTATGCGCTGACGCCCAGCACGCCCGCCTGAGGCCTGGGGCCTCAGGGAGTCAGTGAGCGGGCTTGATCAGTCGACCAGACCGACGTAGACGTTCTGCACGTCGTCGTTGGCGTCGATGGCCGACAGGAAGGATTCAACCTCTTCCAGTTGCTCGGCGCTCAACTCCGAGGCCTTCACCGGGTTCTTGGGCTTGTAGCCCAGCTTGGCGCTCAGCACGGTGAAGCCATGTGCCGGCAGCGCACGGCTCACCAGGTCCAGATCGGTGGGGTCGGTCAGGAACACGGTCACGCCGTCTTCATCGGCGGGCTCAAAATCCTGGGCACCGGCTTCGATGGCAGCCAGTTCGGCATCCGCACCGGCGGCTGCGGGTTCGGCCTCAATCAGGCCCAGGTGGTTGAAATCCCACGACACCGAGCCCGAGGTCCCCAGTTGGCCCTTGCGGAACAACACACGCATCTCAGGGGCAGTGCGGTTCACGTTGTCGGTCAGGCACTCGACCATCACCGGCACGCGCTGCGGGCCGTAGCCCTCGTACATCACATGCTCGAAGCTGACGTTCTCACCCGTCAGCCCGGCGCCCTTCTTGATGGCCCGCTCCAGCGTGTCCTTGGGCATGGACACCTTGCGCGCCTGTTCCACCACCAGGCGCAGGCGCGAGTTGGCGGCCGGATCGGGGCCACCGCGTGCGGCCACCATGATTTCCTTGGCCAGCTTGCCGAACAGCTTGCCTTTGGCATCCGCAACCTGTGCCTTGCCTTTTGCTTTCCACTGCGCGCCCATGTCTGAAATTCCTTGTGTTGGCGGGCACACCCGGTGCCCATTGGGGTCAAGCCTGTGTTTTGTACGGACAGCACACAGGCCCTGAAGGGGGTCGGTTATACACCGAGCCGGTCGCCTGGCGGGCCTGAGCGGCCTGAGCTGGCGCAAATTCCAGCGTCCAGAGGCCAACCCCTCCAAGCACGCGCCAACGCGATTCGACCTACAATTTTGCAGCTGACTACCGTCTCTGGGGTCACCGACGCAGTCCCTGCCTCCCTTGCCTCGACCCGCTCCAGCCTCCATGCCCCACCCTCCAACCCCTGGTCTGCCCTCGCGCCAAGCTGCATCTGGCTGCCTGGCCGTGGCCTGCCTCGTCATCGGCCTGCTGGCCGGCGGGAGCGCCTGGGCCCAGGCCGAATTCCGCGACATCAAGCCCGACGACGTCACCGTGGTGTTCGGCAGCGAGCTGATCGAGATCAGCCTGGACACCCTGGCCCCCGTCACACCCGCCCAGGCCTGGGCCGTGCTGACCGACTACGAGCACATGAGCCAGTTCCTGCCCGGGCTGGAGCTCAGTGAGGTCTCCACCCGGCAGGGCAACACGCTGCGGGTGCACCAGCGCGGCAGCACACGCGCCGGTCTGCTGCACTTCGACTACGAGAACGTGCGCGATGTCAGCCTCTCACCCCAGCGCCTGATCACCACCCACGGTGTGTCGGGTGATGCGAAGCGCCTGGACAGCAGCACGGAACTGCGCCCGCGCGAAGGCGGCGTGCAACTGCACTACCACGTGGCTTTCGAGCCTGCCCGCCCCTTGCCTTCGTTTTTGGGCAACTCGGCGCTGAAACGCCAAACGGCCGACAATTTCAACGCTTTCATCCGTGAGATGATCCGCCGCCAAGATATCGCCCCCCGCCGCAGTACCGCAGGCGCCCCCACACCCAACAACACAGGCCTGCCCGACAACCGGGCCATGGCCTCCGAAGGCACGCCAGGATCCGCACCATGAACAGCCCCATCCACAACGAACTGTTTCACCGCTTCACCGATCTGTTCGCCCAACTGGGCCTGCCGTCCGATCCCCACGCCATCGCGACCTTCATTGGCCTGCATGCACCGCTGGCCGATGACCTGGAGTTGGCCGATGCCCCGTTCTGGACCCCATCTCAGGCCACTTTTCTGCGCGAACAACGCTTGCAGGATGCAGATTGGGCCGAACTGGTCGACCAGCTGAACCTGGCGCTGCGCTGAGCGCGCCGCATCAAGCTGGCGGGCGGGCCTGGCCCGCAATGCAGGGCAGCAAAGAGAAGTCAATCACCGCGCTCACCAAGCCCTGCATGGCGGGCACCAGGCTGCGCGCGTCGCCCCGCCGCCACTGAAACGCATATTGCAAGGCCGCCAACTCGGGCTGCGCCTGCAGGCGCAGCAGGCCCAGGCCCTCAATCCAGCCCTCGGGCAGAAAGCCCACCCCCACGCCCTCGCGCAACATGCCGGCCACCGCGGCCCAGCTGTTGCACAGGATGCGCTCCTGCCGGTCGCCCAGGCCCTGGGCCAACAGCCAGTCGTCCAGCAGCCGCGTCGTGCCGGCCTGGGGTGGCAAGGTGATCAAGGGGTGGCGCTGCAACAAGCCCGCCACCGACGCCGACGCCACCACCGACGACTCTTGCGCGCCGACCAGATGAGGGGCCACCGCCCAGGCAAAACGCGCCGCCCCCACCGATTGGGACACCAGGGCGCTGCGTGACGAACGCCCCGCGATCACCGCAAAATCCAACTCGCCTTCGGCCAAGCGGTGCTCCAGCACACCGCCCACATCCACACAGGCTTCCAGCGTGAGGCCGGGGTGCTGCCGCCGGGTGGCCGCCACCAGCGCGGGCAGCCAGGTCAGGGCCGACAAGTCGCCCACGCCAAAACGGCAGTGGCCTGACAGCGAGCCGGCCTCTGCCAGGCTGCGCCCCAGATCCGCGACGGCATTGAGCACCCCCAAAGCCGCCGGCAGCAGGCGCCGCCCCGCCTCGGTCAACACGGCCTTGTGACCGCTGCGATCGAACAGCGCCTGGCCCAACACCCCCTCCAGCTCACTGATGCGCTTGGACAGCGAGGACACCGACAAATGCAGGCGTTCGGCGGCGGTGCTGAAGTTGCTGCAGGTGGCGGCCCACCAGAAGGCCTCCAGTTGTTTGACGGAAGGTGTGGCCATCTATTTTCAATTTGGTGAACAAACTTCTTCTGAATATATCGCTTTCTTTCGCCAAGAGGGGCTCCTACAGTGCGCTTCATTCCTTTGTTCAGAAGGCCCCCATGAACGCCACGCCTGCCCCCATCAGCCCAGCCGCCCCAGCCAGCGCTGCATCCTCGATCCCATCTGTCACGCCGCCGCGGGTTCTGCGCCGCATGCTGTCCTTGCAGGATTTCGAGGCCGCGGCCCGCCGGCGCCTGCCCCGCCCCATCTTTGGCTACATCGCTGGCGCGGCCGAAGACAACGCCTCCTTGCACGACAACCGCGCGGTGTTCGACGAGTACGCCTTTGTCACCCGGGTGCTGCGCGACGTGTCACAGCGCAGCCAGGCCGTGGACCTGTGGGGCAAGCGCTACCGCTCGCCGTTTGCGATCGCCCCCATGGGCATCAATGCCCTGTCCACCTACCGCGGCGATGTGGTGCTGGCCCGGGCGGCCCAGGCCGAGGGCATTGCCTCGATCATGAGCGGCACCTCGCTGATCCCCATGGAGACCGTGGCCCAGGCCTGCCCTGGCACCTGGTTCCAGGCCTACCTGCCGGGCGATCAGGCCCGCATCGATGCACTGATCGACCGGGTGAGCCGTGCCGGCTTCGACACCCTGGTGATCACGGTCGACATCCCCATCTCCGCCAACCGCGAGAACAACATCCGCACCGGCTTCTCCACCCCACTGCGCCCCAGCCTGCGCCTGGCGCTCGATGGCGCGCTGCGCCCGGGCTGGGTGCTGGGCACCTTCGCCCGCACCCTGCTGCGCCATGGCATGCCGCATTTCGAGAACTCGTTTGCCACCCGCGGGGCACCCATCGTGTCGTCCACAGTGCTGCGCGACTTTTCGGCGCGTGACCACCTCAGCTGGCAGCACCTGCAAAGCATCCGCCAGCGCTGGCCCGGCCGCCTGGTGGTCAAGGGCGTGCTCAGCGTGGCCGATGCCCTGGCGGCGCGCGATGCGGGCGCCGATGGCGTCATCCTGTCCAACCACGGCGGGCGCCAACTCGACGGCGCGGCCTCGGCCATGCGGGTGCTGGAGGCCGTGGTCCAGGCCCTGGGGCCCGACTACCCGGTGCTGATCGATGGCGGCTTTCGCCGCGGCTCCGACGTGCTCAAGGCCCTGGCCCTGGGCGCACGCATGGTGCTGGTGGGCCGGCCCTTCAACTACGCCGCGGCCGTGGCGGGCGAGGCGGGCGTGCGCCACGCCATCGGCCTGCTGCGCGACGAGGTGGACCGCAACCTGGCCATGCTGGGCGTGAACCAGCTGAGCGAGCTGGGCCCGCACACCCTGGTCCGCAAACGCTGAACCACAAACGCTGATCCTCAACCGCTGAGCCAGCCTGCCCCCCATTCAACAATCACGGAGACCTGAATCATGCCCCCTTCCCACACTACCTCCCACACCACTTCCGACACAGTGACTCGACGCACCAGCACCACCTTGCTCGCTGCCTTGCTGCTGGCCGCCCCCGCCTTCGCAGCCGAGCCCTACCCCAGCAAGCCCGTGCGCCTGATCGTGCCCTTTGCCCCTGGCGGCACCACCGACCTGGTGGCCCGCGCCATCTCGCAGCGCACGGGCGAAGCCCTGGGCCAGCCCCTGGTGATCGACAACAAAGGCGGCGGCGGCGGCTCCATCGGGGCCCATGAGGCCGCCCGCGCCCTGCCCGACGGCTACACCCTGGGCGTGGCCACGGTGTCCACCACCGCCACCAATCCGGCCATCAACCCGCGCCTGCCCTACAACCCGCTGACCGATTTCACGCCCATCACCAACATCGCGGCCACCCCCAACGTGCTGGTGGTCAGCCCCGGCTTCAAGGCGCAGAACTTTGCCAGCTTTGTCGAAGAGGTCAAAAAGAACCCGAACCGGTACAGCTACGGCACGGCCGGCACCGGCTCGATCGGCCACCTGTTGATGGAGCTGATGGCCAGCAAGAGCGGCCTCACGCTCACCCACGTGCCTTACCGGGGCTCGGGCCCGGCGCTCAACGACGCGATTGCCGGGCAGATCCCCATCGTGTTCGACAACCTGCCCTCTGCCCTGCCCTTCATCAAGAGCGGCCGACTGACCGCCCTGGCCGTGGCCGCCCCCAAGCGACTGCCCCAATTGCCCCAGGTGCCCACGTTTGCCGAGCTCAAGCTCGACGAAGTGAACCGCACGGCCTTCTATGGCCTGGTGGGCCCCAAGGGCCTGCCGCCCGAGATCGTCAAGCGGGTGCACGCCGCCGTGCAAAAAGCCCTGGCGGCCCCCGAGGTGCGCCGCCAGATCGAAGACACCGGCTCGCAGGTGGTGGGCAACCGCCCGGATGAATTCGGCCAGGAGATCGCGCTCGAGAACGCGGTCTACAAGAAGATCGCGGCCGAGCGCCACATCAGCGCCGATTGAGCGCGGCAGACCACCACCGGTGCTGGCGCCTCAATCCCGCATGTGGGCGTAGTCCACCAGCCCCGCGTACTGCCGGGTCTCGCGGGCCATCAGCGCGGCCAGGTCTTCGCGGCCAGTGGCCGTCACATTGCCGCCATCCTCCAGCTTGCGGCGCACCGCCGGGTCTTGCAGCACCTCTTGCAGGGCCTGGCTCAACCGCTGGGCGATGGCTGGCGGCAGGTGGGCCGGGCCCATCAGCGCAAACCAGCCGCTGAGCTCATAACCCTTCAAGGCCGGCACCTCGCCCACCGTGGGCACCTTGGGCAGGGCCGCCAGGCGCTGCGCCCCGGTGCAGGCCAGGGCCGTGATGCGGCCGCTTTGCAGAAACGGCAGCGCCGCCGGCACCGACAGCATGGCCAGGTCCAGATTGCCACCGGCCAGATCGCTGGTCAGCGAGGCCACGCCCCGGTAAGGGATGTGGGTCATGAAAATGCCCGCACGCTGCTTGAGCAACTCGCCGGCAAAGTGCAGCGTCGAGCCCACGCCCGAGCTGCCATAGCTGAGCTGGCCAGGCTTGCGCCGCGCCAACTCGATCAGCTCAGGCAGCGTCTTGACCGCAGCACGCGGCCCGGCCACCAGCAGCACCGGCGCGGTGGCGATCAGGCCCAACGGGGTCATGTCCTTCTGGGCGTCGTAACGCTGGGCGGGGTTGACCAGGCGGGTGGCCACCAGCTCGTTGCTGGAGCCCACCAACAGGGTGTAACCGTCGGCCGGACTGCTGACCACGCGCTGGGCGGCGATAGCACCTGCGGCGCCGCCCTGGTTGTCGATCACCACCGGGGTTTTCAGGCGTTGCCCCAGGGCCTCGCCCACCAGGCGGCCGACATAGTCGACCGAACCCCCAGGCGGGTAGCCGATCACGATCTTGATGGGTTTGTCCGGGTAGGCCGGCTGGGCCAGCGCCGACAGTCCGGGGGCCAGCAGGCTGCCGGCCAGCAGGCGGCCCAGCGTGCGGCGATTCAGGGAGATGGGCGAATTCATGGTCATGGTGGTGCCTCTGGTACAGAGCAGACTCAGGCTGCGGTGGCCAAAAAGCGCTCGGCCAGGCGCACCCAGTAGGTGGCCGCCAGCGGCAAGATCGCGTCGTTGAAGTCGTAGCCCGGGTTGTGCACCATGCAGCCACCGCTGCCGTGGTGATCCCCCACCCCGTTGCCCACGATGAAGTAGCTGCCCGGGCAACGCTCCAGCATGAAAGAGAAATCTTCGCTGCCCGTCAGCGCCTGCACGTTCTCCATCACGCCCTGCGGGCCCAGCCAGTCCAGCGCCACCTGGCGGGCGAACTCAGTGCTGGCCGGGTCGTTCACCAGGGCCGGGTAGCGCCAGTGGTAATCCACCTCGGCCACGCAGCCCAGGGCCGCCGCCTGGGCCTGGGCCAGCTCGGTGATGCGCTCGCGCAGTTGCGCCCGCACCTCGGGCCGGTAGGCCCGCACCGACAGCTTGAGCGCGACCGATTCGGGGATCACGTTCGGGGCATCGCCCGCATGGATGGCGCCCACGCTCACCACCGCCATGTCACGCGGGTCCACATTGCGCGCCACCACGGTCTGCAAGGCCAGGATCAGGGTGGCCGCCGCCACCACCGGGTCGCGCGACTGATGGGGCGCCGAACCATGGCCGCCCTGCCCCTTCACGGTGATCAGCACGGTGTCGGACGAGGCCATGAACGAGCCCGCCTTGAAGCCGAACTGCCCCACCGGAAAGCCCGGCATGTTGTGCAGCGCAAAGATCGCATCACACGGAAACAGCTCGAACAGGCCGTCTTCGATCATGCGGCGCCCGCCCCCCAGGCCCTCTTCGGCCGGTTGGAAGATCAGGTTCAGCGTGCCGTCGAACACGCCCTCTGCGGCCATGTGGCGCGCCGCCGCCAGCAGCGTGGCCGTGTGGCCGTCATGGCCGCAGGCGTGCATCTTGCCGGCATGGCGGCTGGCATAGGGCAGCCCCGTGTTCTCGTTGATCGGCAGCGCGTCCATGTCGGCCCGCAAGCCCAGGCGGCGCCCGCCAGCGCCTCGGCGCAGGGTGCCCACCACCCCGGTGCCGCCCAGGCCACGGTGCACCTCATAGCCCCACTCGTCCAGGCGCTCGGCCACCAGATCGCTGGTGGCCAGTTCTTCAAAAGCCAACTCGGGGTGGGCATGCAGGTGGTGGCGCAAGGCCACCATCTCGGACTCGATGGCACGGATGCCGGGGGCGACAGGGTCGGCTGCAGCCGACGCTGCGAGAGTGGGGACAGTGCTCATGGGGGTTTTCTGTTCAGGCCGGAGCCGGGAGGGGAAAGGTCGCAGTCTAGAAACCCGCTCCAGTCGCCATAAGACAGGTCTGACCTGCTGTGAAAGGCCATATCTGTCGGCTGAACGGCTGGCCCAGGCACAATCCCTGCTGCCCTGCGCCGAGGTCTTCGCCGTGAAACTGCACCAAATCCGCTACCTGATTGCCGTTGCCAGCCAAGGCAGCATCCGCGCCGCGGCGCGCTCCCTGGGCCTCACCCAGGCCACCCTCACCCAGGCCCTGCGTGAACTCGAAGAGGGCCAGCAGATGCCCTTGTTCGTGCGCCAGAGCTCGGGCCTCGCCCTGACCGAAGCCGGCGCCGCCCTGCTGCGCCATGCCCGCCTGATCGCCGATCAACTGGACCACGCCGAGGCCGAGATGGCCAGCCTGCGCCAGGCCGGCAGCGTGCAGCGCCTGAGCGTGGGCGTCACGCCCTGGATTGCCCAGAGCATCCTGCCCGGGGTGGTGCAAGCCTTCACCCAGGACCAGCCCCAGGTGCGGCTGGAGCTGTTCGATGGGCTTTCTGCCGTGTCGCTGCCCCGCTTGCGCGAGGGCGCCCTCGACCTGCTGCTGGGCCGCCTGCCCGAGCCCGGTGCCGCCTACGATCTGCATGTCACGCCCTTGTTCCGCTACGAGGTGACCGTGGGCGCCCGCGCCGGCCACCCGCTGGCCCAGGCCCGCTCGATGCAGGCCCTGCGCGAGGCCCGCTGGCTGCTGAACTACGCCCCGCAAGAAGAAGCAGCGATGTTCCACACCCTGTTCGAGCAGCATGGCCTGCCGGTACCGCACGGGCGCATCCACCTGGCCCAGTCGGCCGCCCTGATGCTCAAGCTGGTGGCCAGCACCGACATGCTCACCCTGCTGCCCTGGCCCTTGATCGAATGCGAGGGCGCCCACGGCCTGCTGGTGCCGCTGAACCTGGACACCCGCTTCGCCCCCCGCGAGATCGGCGTGCTGCGGCGCCGCCAGGCCCCCTTGAGCGCCCCGGCCGAGCGCTTTCTGCACCACCTGATGGCCCAGGTGCGCCAATGCCAGGACTCATCCGACGGCATGCTGCAGCGGGTGTTCCGTTCGATTGATCTGCTGGACGGCGCATCGCTCGCCCCATGACCTCGGGGGGCTGAGCGGGCGCATGAAGTCTCCGTGTTCTTGTTCAGGCTTGAATCGGCCGGGCTCAGGTGTTCCAGCTCAGCGTCTTGCTGTCCTGGCCGGCCACCGAGTACAGGGCGCCGGGGGCGTTGCGCGTTTTCTGGAAGTCTTCAAGCGACTCGCCCCGCATGGCGGCATAGATGTGCAGGTTGGACACCCCGATCACCGCGCCCAGCTTCTCCAGCATGAAGAAGATCACGCCGTAATGGATCAGGCCGCGCCAATGGCGCTCGCGCACCAGCGTGCGCTCCTCGTCGGTCAGGCCGGCCTGCTCAAAGGCCGCCTCGGGGTCAGCCATGAAGGCCTGGCGGTGTGCCGGCACGATCAGCTCGTGCAGAAAGCGGTTCAGACGGTAAGCCTTGACGCTGCGCGCCAGGTCAAAGGGGTAGGTGCCCGTCAGACCGTCGGCCCCAGCCAGCTCCTTGGCCATGTGGGCGCGATGCCGCTCCACCTCGCCGGCCACCGGGCCGGGTGAGGCCTGGTTTTCATAGATGGCGGTGGCAATGCCCGTCATCGAGGGCAGGTAGTAGCTCTGGTGAATCTTGCGCACATGGGCCGACAAGGCGCCGCGCATGATCAGCCACATGATGACCTCAGCCCCCTCCAGGCCGCCCAGGCTGGCAAACTCGGCCTGCGTCATGCCGGCCAGGCGTTCCGGGTCTTGCTCGATCAGGTCCAGAAAGCGCTGGTCCCAGGCCGGGTTGTTGAAGCCGGCCCGCTCACCATGCACCTGGTGCGACAAGCCGCCCGTGGCCACCACCGCCACCTTCAGGTCCTCCGGGTAGCTTTCAATGGCTCGGCGCAGGGCCTGGCCCAGCTTGTAACAACGCCGGGCCGAGGGCACCGGGAACTGCAGCACCCCCACCTGCAAGGGCACGATCTGCACCGGCCAGGCCGGCTCGTGCGGGCACAGCATCGACAGGGGGGAGAAGCAGCCGTGGTCCAGCGGCTTGTCCTGGAAGAACGACATGTCGAACTCATCGGCCACCAGCGACTGGCCCACGTGGCGGGCCAGGGCCGAATGCCCGCCCACCGGGGGCAGATCCCGCGCGCCGCCGCCTTCGTCGGCCACCTCATAGCGCTCGCCCACGCCCAGGGCAAAGGCCGAGTAGTGGTCGAAGAAGAACGAGGTGACGTGGTCGTTGTAGATCACAAACAGCACATCGGGCTGGCGATCTTTGATCCATTGCTGCACCGGCTTGAAGGCCTCGAAGATGGGGGCCCACACCGGGTCGTGCTGCTTGTCGCGGTCAAAGGCAAAGCCGATGGTGGGGGTGTGCGAGGTGGCGATGGCGCCGATGATCTGTGCCATGTTCTGCTTTCGGAAGACGGTCCTGGGGCAGGCCACCTGCCAGGGCGACCCGAGTTGAGGGCCGGATTCTCGACAAGCCCGCCCCAGCCGAAAAGATGCCGGGGGCCAAGGCGCGATACCCGGCGGTTATCGGTGTGCCCGGCCACTGCGCCAGTTCGACCGCTCGGGCACTCCCGTCCCGCTGCGGGCTTCATGCATTCAGCGACTATCCATGCGCCCAAATATTCGCCCCATCCCAGGCCAGGCTTTCTATATTGGGCACCCAGGCGGTTCGACCGCCACCAACCCAGAACCCCCATGACCCGCTACCTTGCCGAGCCCGATCGCTACACCCGCATTCCCTACCGCCGCACCGGCCGCAGTGGCCTGCAACTGCCTGCCCTCTCCTTGGGCCTGTGGCACAACTTCGGCGACACCACGCCGCTGAGCACCCAGCGCGAGTTGCTGCGCACCGCCTTCGACCTGGGCATCAACCACTTCGACCTGGCCAACAACTACGGCCCGCCCTATGGCAGCGCCGAGACCAACTTCGGCCGCCTGTTGCGTGAAGATTTCAAACCCTACCGCGACGAGCTGATCATTTCCAGCAAGGCCGGCTGGGACATGTGGCCCGGCCCCTATGGCCAGGGCGGCGGCAGCCGCAAGCACGTGCTGGCGAGCCTGGATCAGAGCCTGCAGCGCCTGGGCCTGGACTACGTGGACATCTTCTACTCGCACCGTTTCGACCAGCACACCCCCCTCGAAGAAACCGCCTCGGCCCTGGCCCAGGCCGTGCAACAGGGCAAGGCCTTGTATGTGGGCGTGTCGTCCTACTCAGCCAGCAAGACCCGCGAGATCGCCGCCCTGCTGCAAAGCTGGAAGGTGCCGCTGCTGATCCACCAACCGGCCTACAACCTCTTCAACCGCTGGATCGAGAAAGACCTGCTGGCCGCCACCGATGACCTCGGCGCCGGCGTGATCGCCTTCACGCCGCTGGCCCAAGGCCTGCTGACCGACAAGTACCTCGACGGCACGCCGGCCAATGCCCGCATCAACCGCCCGGGCGGGCAGTCGCTCAAGGCGGCCCACCTTTCGGAAGCCAACCTGGCCCGCGCCCGCGCCCTGCGCGAGATCGCCCGCCGACGCGGCCAAAGCCTGGCCCAGCTGGCCCTGAGCTGGACGCTGCGCGACCCGCGGGTCACCTCGGCCCTGATCGGCGCCAGCACCGCCGAACAAGTGCGCGAGAACGTGGCCGCCCTGAGCCACGCCCCGCTGAGCCCGGCCGAACTGGCCGAGATCGACCAACACGCGGTGGAAGGCGGCATCAACCTCTGGGAAAAGCCCTCGACCGACTGGGCTTGAAACCACCGCCACACTGCCAGCCCCATCACAGACCACGACCATGACCCAGACCCTCCACGCCGTGACGGCACCCCACTTGCCCCTGCACGACGAACCCGCCCTCAGCCATGACGACGCCAGCCTCTGGCTCGACCTGGCTCAGGCCCTGGGCATTGCGGTGCTGCTGGTCAGCGCCCTGTTTCTGATCATGGGCTTCCTGATCATGCCGGGCGCGCCCGGGGGGTGATGCGAGTGATCTCTGACTATCGTTATGCAAGCTCCTTCGTTCACGCAAGCCCAGCTTGATGCGACAGTAGAACCCAAGCAACGATGAGTTGAACCCCACGGACCAGCCAACCGGGTTTCACCTCTTCAGCACCGAATGGCTCGCGGGGGTGAGCTATGTCCGGCCCACAGACCGGACCTTCCTGATGGCCGCCAGAAGTCTCTTTCTGGCGGCCTATTTTTGTGTTCAGGCGTCGCCTGGCATGCTGGCTAGAATCTCGGCCAGCCCCCTCAGAAGGAAACACTCCGTGCCCATCCCCCGCAGAACTGCACTGACCCTGCTCGCCCTGGCGGCCGCCAGCGCACCAGCCCTGGCGCAAGACAGCAAGTACCCCAGCAAGCCCGTGACCCTGGTCGTGCCTCAGGTGGCTGGCGGGGCCAACGACGCGATCGCCCGCATCGTGGCGCAGAAACTGTCGGAGACACTGGGCCAGCAGTTCATTGTCGACAACCGCCCCGGCGCCGGGGGCAATATCGGCACCGCGGCCACCGCCCGGGCCAAGCCCGATGGTTACACCTTGCTGCTGACGGCCGACAGCGCCTACGTGATCAACCCGGCGCTGTACAAGTCCACCGGCTTTGACCCCTTGAAAGACTTCGAACCCGTGGGTACCGTGGCCTCGTCGGGCTATGTGGTGGTGGCCAACAACCATTTCGCGCCCAACAACATCGCCGAGCTGATCACGGCCGCCAAGGCCGCGCCCGGCAAGATCAACATCGCCTCGGCGGGCAATGGCACCGTCAACCACCTGTTCGGCGAAATGCTGGGCAAGGCCGCCGGCATCGACATGACCCATGTGCCCTACAAGGGCGCTTCGGCGGCGGTAACCGATCTGGTGGGGGGCACGGTGCAGGTCTCGGTGCAAAGCCTGCCCTCGTCGATCGCCTTCATCAAGGGCGGCAAACTCAAGGTGCTGGCCGTGGTCAACGAAAAACGCATTGCCGCCCTGCCCGAGGTGCCCACCGTGGGTGAGACCGTGAAAAACCTGGGCTACACCCCTTGGTACGGGGTCTTTGCACCGGCTGGCACGCCCAAGGCCATCGTGGCCCAGTTGCAGGCCGCCATCGGCCAGGTGCTGGACGCGCCCGATGTGCGCGAGAAACTGGCCGGCATCGGCTGCGAGCCCCTGAAGATCGGGCCCGAGCCCCTCGCCGCCCTGATCCGCAAGGAGCTGCCGCGTTGGGCCAAAGTGGTCAAAGAGGCAGACGTCACCCTCGATTGATGCTACAAGTTCACCGACTTCTCACAGAACTTTACCGTCGCATTGCCAGGGTGGCCGCCTGCCGGACCCGAAGGAGCCCAGGCCACCGATACACTCGACCAGCCCCTTTTCAGGGGCTTTTTTCTTTGCTGCCCGCAAGCTTGCGGGCCCCGGCCATGTCTGTCTCACTTCCAACAACCTGTCGCCTGCGGGCTCAAATCTGGGCCTGCACCGTGGCCTGGGCGCTCACCCTCGCGGGCACGGCCGCCGCTCAATCCGGCCAACCCGCCGCCGAACCTGCACCAGCCGCCAGAGTGCAGCCCGGCCAGTGGACGCTGAGCCTATCGCCCTTCACCCAGCACTGGCACGACGACCCCGCCCACCGCCACGTCTACCTGGCCGGCCTGGAGCGCTCTGGGCCCGAGGGCAGCTTCACGGGCGTGAGCCTGTTCCGCAATTCCTTTGGCCAGCCCGCCGCCTATGCCTACCGGGGCTGGCAGTGGGAGCCCTGGGCAGCGCACCCGGCCCTCTACGCCAAGCTCAGCGTGGGCGTGATCTATGGCTACCTGCCGCCTTACAACGACAAGGTGCCGCTCAACTACCACGGCTTTTCGCCGGGCCTGATCCCGGCACTGGGCTACCGCCTGGGCAACCGCGATGCGATCCAGATCAACCTGTTGGGCACGGCGGGCTTCATGCTGGCCTACAACCACGACCTGTAAAGAGCGGGCGATGGGGCCTGGACATGGGTCGGGCCATTTTTCGTGCTTGCTTATGCGTTTTTTGAACAACGCAGGCAGCCTGGGCTGCTGACAATCGCGGGCATGCCGCCCGCGCAGCAGCCAGGAATAGCTTCTGGCCTGCGCCTCGGCGCACGCGCCCCATGCCCCACACTGCCCCTCACGCCCCCGTCACACGCACCGGCACGTCCATGCTGGACCAAAGCGTGGAGCAATTGCTCAGCGGCCTGGAGTGGCAGGGTTTCGATCTGCATGTGGGCCAGTACTGCGGGCCCTGGACGGCCTCCACCGCAGGCCACCAGCGGGCCAGCTTTCACCTGGTGCTGCACGGCCACTGCCACCTGCACCGGCCCGGCCTGCCCAGCTTGCACCTGGGGCCCCGCGACGGGGTGTTTCTGCTGCAGGACCAGGCCCACCACCTGTCACCCAACCCCACGCCGGACACCCCCCGTCAGCCCTCGCCCGCCATGCAGAGCCTGCGCGATGCGACCGAAGCCGGTACCGGCCTGGCCTGCGGCTTTTTTGAATTCAAGGGCGCCTACAGCCAGTTGTTGCTCGGCACCCTGCCGGCCCAACTGGTGGTGCGCGCCGACAGTGCCCCCGCCAACCAGCTCGATGCCTTGTTCACCCTGCTGCTGGCCGAGGCCCACCAGGCGCCCCACCCGGCGCTGCAGGGCGACTCGCCGGTGGCACGGCGGCTGATCGAGCTGATCTTCTTCCAGGTGCTGCGCCAGCATGCGCGCAGCCAGGCGGCCCAGGGCCTGTGGTCGCTGGTCAGCGAACCCGCCCTGCTGCCTCTGCTCGACGCCCTGATGCGCCAGCCCGAGCTGGACTGGACGGCCGACACCATGGCCCGCCACGTGCACATGTCGCGCGCCCGGTTCTTCCGGGTGTTCACCCAGGCCTGCGGGCAAAGCCCGGCCCAGTTCCTGGCCAGCCTGCGCATGCAACTGGCAGCGCGCCAGATCGACCGGGGGGCCAACCTGGCCCGCACGGCCCAGGCCGTGGGCTACCAGTCGTATGCGGCGTTTTCGCGTGCCTTCAAAAAGGTGATGGGCCAACACCCCGGCGGCTACCAACGGCGCGACCAGGGCCGCCTGCTGGCCGCCATCCGAGACGCTTGAGCATCAAAGCTGGACGCCTGAAGGGACGATGGAGGTAACAAACGGTAGACAATTCGGTATCGGCATAACAGCCCTCATCCCTCTCGACCTCCTTCAAGCCATGACCCGTCTGCCCCTGCACACCCTCGAAACCGCCCCCGAAGCCAGCCGCCCGTGGGTGCAACAAGCCCTGAACAACAACGGCTTTCTGCCCAACCTGATCGGGGTGCTGGCCAATGCACCCGCAGCCCTCGAGACCTACTTCACCGTGTCGGGCCTGAACGCCCGCGCCAGCCTGAGCCTGGCCGAGCGCGAGGTGGTGCAGATCACCGCCGCGCGCCTGCATGGCTGCGAGTTCTGCGTGGCCGGTCACACCGCTGTGGCGCTCAAGAAGGCGCAGTTGGACAAGGCCACCGTGCAGCAACTGCAGCTGGGCGGCAGCACCGGCAACACCCGCCTGGACGCCGTGGCCCGTTTCACCGCCGAGGTGATCGCCTCGCGTGGCAATGTGGGCGATGGCGCCCTGGCCGACTTCGTGGCCGCCGGCTTCGAACCGGCCCAGGCCCTGGAAGTGGTCCTGGGGGTCAGCCTGGCCACGCTGTGCAACTTTGCCAACAACCTGGGCCGCTCGCCAATCAACCCCGAGCTGCAAGCCTTCCGACCCAGAGCCCTGAACGCATGAGCACCCAACGCCTGCTGGCCGAACCCTTGCTGAACTGGCTGCAACAACACGCCGATGCGCTCGACCAGGGCCAAGGCCCGGCCGATGAGCTGCTGCCCCGCCTGGGTCAGGCCGGCCTGCTGCGCCTGGGCGTGCCCAGCGCCATCGGTGGAGCCGATGGCACCATCGGCGACGCCATCGAGGCCATCGCCCAGGTGGCCGAACACTCGCTGACCGCCGCCTTTGTGTTCTGGGGCCAGCGCACCTTCATCGATTACGTGGTGAACAGCGACAGCCCGGCCCCGCGCGAGCGCTGGCTGCCCGCCTTGCTGACGGGCGAGTTGGCCGGTGCCACCGGGCTGTCGAATGCGATGAAGTTCCTGTCGCAGATCGAGCAGTTGCAGATCCAGGCCAAACCCGACACTGACACCGACCCCGAGCAGCCCGGCAGCCTGCGCCTGAACGGCGGCCTGCCCTGGGTGACCAATTTGCAACCCCGTGGCTTTGTGGTGGCCGCCGCCGTGGACATGGGCGCGGGCCAGCCCCCGGCCGTGGTGGCCATCGAAAGCGGGCGCACCGGCGTGCAACGCACGCCCGATCTCGGTCTGGTGGCCTTGCGCGACAGCCGCACGGCCGCGCTCAAGCTGCAGGATGTGGTCTTGCCGGCCGATCAGGTGTTGGCCCGCCATGGCCCTGACTACCTGCGCCGCATCCGCCCTCACTTCCTGGGCATGCAATGCGGCATGTCGATCGGGCTGGCCCGTGCGGCCCTGGCCGCCAGCCGCGCGGCCTGTGGCCCGCGCACCAGCTTGCAGGCCCCCTTGCAGGCGCTGGAGCACGAACTGAACCAGGCCACCGCGGCCCTGCAGGCGGGCGTGGCCTCAGGCCAGTACGCCACCCAGGCCGCGCCCCTGTTCGAGCTGCGCATCGCCCTGGCCGGCCTGGTGCAGACCGCCGTGCAGCTGGAGCTGCAGGCCACCGGGGGCCGCGCCTACCTGCAAGGCCAGGCCCCGGGCTTTGCCCGCCGCTGGCTCGAAGCCGCCTTTGTGCCCGTGGTCACGCCCAGCCTGACCCAGTTGCAGGCCGAACTGGCGCGCCAACGTGCCCAGGCCGCACCGAACACACCGGCGGCACCCGCCGTGGCGACCGCGTGACACCCGCCATGAGCACCGCTGTCCAACCCAGTGCCGCCACCGCCGAAACCGCCCTCCGCGCCCAGGGCCTGAGTCGCCGCTGGCCCGGCCGGCCCGTGCCGGTGTTCGGCCCGCTGGACTTGCAGATCGCCCCGCGTGAAATCGTCTGCCTGCTGGGCGGCAGCGGCTGCGGCAAATCCACCTTGCTGCGCGCCATCGCAGGCCTGGAGCCGCCGCATGAAGGGCGCGTCGAGTTCATGGGCCAGCCCCTGACCCAACCGCACCCCAGGGCGGTGGTGGTGTTCCAGCAGCCCAGCCTGCTGCCCTGGCTGAATGTGCAGGCCAATGTGGGCTTCGGGCTTGATTTCAAACACCAGCCCGCCACCAGCCGGCCCGAACGCGAACGCCGCATCAGCGATGCGCTGGCCGCCGTCGGCCTGGCCGGCAAAGGCGGGCTGTACCCCAACCAGCTGTCGGGTGGCATGGCGCAGCGCGTGGCGCTGGCCCGCGCCCTGGCGCGCGAGCCAGCCCTGCTGCTGGCCGACGAGCCCTTCTCGGCGGTCGACGCCATCACCCGCACCGAGTTGCAAGACCTGCTGGTCGAGGTGGTGCACCGCTGGCACAGCGCCGCCTTGCTGGTCACCCACGACATCGACGAGGCCCTGCTGGTGGCCGACCGCATCGTGCTGATGGGCGGCCACCCCGGTGAACCGGCCCGCCTGGTGCGCGAATGGGCCGTGGGCCTGAGCCGCCCGCGCCTGCAACACCCTGCCGAACTGACCCGGCTGCGCCTGGACATCCTGGCCGCCCTGCAAGACCTGCGGGCCGCGCACTGACGCGCCCCGCCCACCCACTTCCACACTGATTGACCATGAACCTCGACCCACGCCCGAACTACCAGCACCTGTGCGCCAGCGCCGACTGCGGCTGCGGCATGACCCGACGCGACCTGTTGCGCCTGGGCGCGCTGACCAGCGCCAGTGTGGTCGCCCCCTTGTTGAGCGCCGGTGACGCCCGGGCCCAGGCCTTCAAGGGCGACGACCAGCCGGTGCGCATCGGCTACCTGCCCATCACCGATGCCACCCCGCTGCTGGTGGCCCACCAGCGCCGCCTGTTCGAGGCCGAAGGCCTGCGCACCGAGGCGCCGCGCCTGTTCCGCTCGTGGGCCCAGCTGGTGGAGGCCTTCATTGCGGGGCAGGTGAACGTGGTGCACCTGCTGTCGCCCACCACCCTGTGGGTGCGCTACGGGAGCAAGTTCCCGGCCCGCGTGGTGGCCTGGAACCACGTCAACGGCTCGGCCCTGACGGTGGCCAACGATATCCAGTCGGTGGCCCAGCTCGAGGGCAAGACGGTGGCGATCCCGTTCTGGTATTCGATCCACAACATCGTGCTGCAGCAGCTGCTGCGCCAGCATGGCCTGACCGCCGTCAACCGCCCGCGCGGCGAGGCGCTCAAGCCAGGCCAGGTGAACCTGGTGGTGCTGCCGCCCGCCGAGATGGTGTCGGCCCTGGCCGCACGTTCGGTGGCGGGCTTCATCGTGGCCGAGCCCTTCAATGCCGCGGCCGAGAACCTCAAGGTGGGCCATGTGCTGCGCTTTGTGGGCGATGTCTGGAAGAACCACGCCTGCTGCCTGGTGACGCTGGCCGAGCGTGATCTGGTCGAACGCCCCGAGTGGGCCCAGCGCGTGACCAACGCCCTGGTCAAGGCCCAGCTCTGGACGCGCAACAACCAGTTGGAGACGGCCAAGCTGCTGTCCAACACCGGCGAGGGCAAGTACACACCGCACGCCCTGCCCGTGCTGTCCAAAGTGCTGGCGGCCACCGACTACAGCGAGTACGAGAAGGCCGGCATCGTCAAGAACAAGGGCTGGAACCAGCGCCGCATCGACTTTCAGCCCTACCCCTATCCGTCGTACACCGAGCAGCTGGTGCGCTCGCTGCGCGAGACCACGGTGGAAGGCGACACCCGCTTCCTGCAGGCGCTCGACCCCAGCTTTGTGGCCCGCGACCTGGTGGACGACCGCTTTGTGCGCCAGGCGCTGCAAAGCGTGGGCGGCCTGCCCGCCTTCGGCCTGAGTGCCGACTTCACCCGCCGTGAGATGCTGGGCGCATGAAGGCCTGGTTGACGCGCTTGGGCTGGCCCTTGCTGGGCTTTGCCGGGGCGGGCGTGCTGTGGCAAGTCGGGGCTGGCCATCTGTCGGATGTCGAGGCCATCAACCAGGCGTTTTCGCCGCAGGCCGGCCTGAGCACCCTGGTGGCCCTTCTGGGCGAGGCCAGCTTCTGGGGCCACATCGGCACCAGCCTGCAGCGCATCGGCATGGCCTTGGCGGGCGCTTTGCTGATCGGGCTGCCGCTGGGCCTGCTGAGTGGGCTCTCGCCCCGCTTTGCCCGCATCACGGGCACGCTGTTCCAGTTTCTGCGCATGGTGTCGCCCCTGTCGTGGATGCCGCTGGCCGTGATGGCGCTGGGCCTGGGCAATGGCGCGGTGGTGTTTTTGCTGGTGTTCGCCGGGGTCTGGCCCATTGTGCTGAACACCGCCGCCGGTGTGGCCGCCCTCGACCGGCACTGGCTGCAACTGGCTGCCAGCCTCTCGGCCACCCGCTGGGAGCTGATCAGCCGCGTGGTGCTGCCGGGCATCCTGGCCCATGTGCTCACGGGCTTTCGCCTGGCCCTGGGGGTGGCCTGGATCGTGTTGGTGCCGGCCGAGATGCTGGGGGTCTCGTCAGGCCTGGGCTACTTCATTCTCGATGCCCGCGATCGCCTGGCCTACCAGGAGCTGACGGCCGCCATCGTCGTGATCGGCGCGCTGGGCTTTGCCCTCGACACCCTGGCCCGCACCCTGATCGGGCGCTGGACCCACGCCGGACCGGCGCAACAGTGACGCAGGCCGGGCCAGGCGCGCTGCGCTTATGCGCGCAGCGCGCTTGCAATGGCGAAATGGGCGCATGCAGGAGGCCCCCAGGCGGCTAGGCTAGCCTCACAAGCCAGCGTGGCAGAACCTCTGCCACAGCCTGCCCCCACCGCCCACACGCCTCTTTGCCCATGACCGACACCCCGACCCGACGCCGCCTCTTGCAGGCTGGCCTGGCCTTGCCCGGCGCCTTGTTGCTGAACCCTTTGCAGGCCGCTGAAGCCGATCGCCTGCGCATCGGCTACCAGAAGTCATCCACCCTGATGATCTACCTGAAGTCCAAGGGCGTGTTGGAGAAGGCACTGGCGCCCTGGAATGTGAGCGTGCAATGGCATGAGTTCAACTCGGGCCTGCCCCTGCTGGAGGCCTTGAATGTGGGCGCCATCGACCTGAGTGCCGACGTGGCCGATGCCGTGCCGGCGTTTGCACTGGCCGCCGGCGCACAGCTGACCTACTACGCGATCGAGACCCCCTCGCCCCAGGCCCAGGCCATCGTGGTGCGCAAGGACTCGCCCGTGACCAGCGTGGCCCAGCTCAAGGGCCAGAAGGTGGCCTTTGCCAAAGGCGCAGGGGCCCATTACCTGCTGCTGGAGGCGCTGGCGCGCAACGGCCTGAGCATCCAGGACATCGAGCCGGCCTACCTCAGCCCGGCCGACGCCCGCGCCGCCTTCGAGACCGGCAAGGTGGCAGCCTGGGTGATCTGGGACCCCTTCCTGGCGGCCGTGCAGCGCCAGTCGGGCGCCCGCATCCTGGTCGACGGCACCCGGCTGTCGGCCTACCGGCGCTTCTACCTGGCGGCCACACCCTACGCCCAGCGCCGCCCCGATGTGCTGGGGCTGGTGTATGGCGAGCTGCAGCGCGCCGGCAACTGGATCAAGCACAACCCCAATCAGGCGGCCGAATGGCATGCCCCGGTGATCGGTCTGGACGCGGCCACCGTCGAGGTGGCCAACCAGCGCCGCAGCTACCAGGTGCAGCCACCCGACGCCGAAGCCCTGGCCGAGCAGCAGCGCATTGCCGATGCCTTCAGCCAGGCCCAGATCATTCCGCGCAAGGTGCGTATCGCCGATTCGCCGGTGTGGCGGCCGGCCAGCTGATCAGGCGGCTGCCCAGCGCAGGGTGCAACGGTCACCCACCGCCTGGCGCTCCACCGTGATGGCGCTGAGCTGGGGCAGCACCGGGGCAAGTTGGCGGCCGATGAACAGGCACAGGTTTTCCAGCGTGGCAGGGCCCAGACCGGGCACCTCGTCAAGAAAGTGGTGGTCGAGTTGCTCGCGCAGGCGGGCGATCTCGGCCCGCACCAAGCCCAGATCCACCACCATGCCGGTGGCCGGGTCGGGGGCGCCGCTCACATGCACCTCGGCGTGGTAGGTGTGGCCATGGATGCGGCGGCTGCCTTCGGCCTCGATCTGGCGTTGCAGGGTGTGGGCCGCGTCAAAGAAAAAGCGCTGCGACAACTCGAACACCGCGCCCGTGCGTGGGAAGGGGGTGGCAGGGCTTGCAGGGGTGGGGCTCATCGGATGTCCAGAACTTTGTGGGTTTGCACCGACAGGCGCCAGCGGGGCTGGGCCTGGCAGTAGGCGATGCAGGCGCGGGTGTTGGCGCGCTGCTCGGGGTTGTCCATGGGCTGCAGCAGAAAATGCTCGAAGTCCAGCGCCTGCAGCTCGGCCGGGTCGAGGCCGGGCTGCGGGTAGACCAGCTTGAGCTCGTGGCCGCTGCGCTGCACCAAGGGTGCGCCGGCCTTGGGGCTGACGCAGATCCAGTCGATGGCCGGCGGGGCGGGCAGGCTGCCATTGGTTTCCACCGCGATCTCAAAGCCTTCAGCGTGCAAGGCCTGGGTCAGGGCCTCATCGACCTGCAGCAGGGGCTCGCCCCCGGTCAGCACCACATAGCGGTGGCCCTGCCCTTCGGGCCATTGGGCCGCGATCAGCGTGGCCAGGGCCTGGGCATCGGCGAACTTGCCGCCCAAGGTGCCATCAGTGCCCACAAAGTCGGTATCGCAGAAACGGCACACGGCCGTGGCGCGGTCGGCTTCACGCCCGCTCCACAGGTTGCAGCCCGCAAAGCGGCAGAACACCGCGGGCCGGCCAGCGCGCAGGCCTTCACCTTGCAAGGTGTAGAAAATTTCCTTCACGGCATAGCTCATGCGGCCCCCTTGGCGCATGCGTGCTGGGAGAGAAGCTGAACAGGGAGAACTTCGGAAGGCGGGCGACGGAAAACGACAGGCAGCCGCACAGCGTGCGGCAACGAGGTTTTGAACATGGTGTTCCTCTACATGGCCCCGGGCGTGAACGACATGAACCTTGGCCGGGGCGGCAAGAGGCGGGATTTTAGCTGAAGGCCTTGGCCGCCCCCGATGCGGCCCTCAGATGGGTCAGGCCTGGCGCTGACCAGGCCACCAGGCAAACACGCGTCTCCACCAAGGCTGGGGGGCCGCCACGGGAGCGCGTGCTCGCCTGCGATTGACCTTTCGTCGGTTGTAAGACCTCTCAGACGGCGGCTTGGCCATCTCCCACCCGCCCACGGGTTGGGGCTCAACCGTCATCAGATCCGAGTCGTACTGGTTGATTTCGCTGGTCACAAAGTGCTCTGCGACAAAAGACTCTGCGCGACGGTCTCCGCGGTGAAAGCTGTCGTCCAGGCGGCTGATCACCTCGGCGTCATCTTCCTCCGACATGACCGAATCCAGGAACTTGACTTCTAGGCCCACTGATTTCATGACATTCCTACCCTTTTTTTGATTGGCACCGATGCCGCCCCTTTTGGCGCTCATTCGAACCGCTTATCAAATAAGTGTCACAGGCAGAAGCACCAGTACGCAACTATCAAAATTGATGGTTGAAGGCCTGCGTGTCGAGCTTCATCAGCTTTTGCGGGGGACATCTGCCTCCATGCCCCAGATCAAGCAGATCAAGCCTTGGGTCAGTTTTAGCGCATCTTCGCCAGACATCCACTATCGAAAGTGATAGTTGCGACCATCCCCAGTTCGTCAAGAATCGGTTCGCCTCACCGTTCAGGCGCTTGCATGCCCCCCAAGTCAACCGCCGTTACCCGATCCCATCACCAAGAATGTTCATCCACGTGCTGTGTCTATCCCCCCTTTTGAGCCGGACTGAAAGGGTTGAATGTGTTTACCTTGATTGAGGGGCTGTTGGCACTGGCCATCACGGGCATGCTCTTGGTGGTTGCCTTGCCGACGCTGCACGCCCAGACCCCGCGCAGCCGTGTCGAAATGTCTGCCCAATACCTGGTCGCCCTCAGTGAGGTGTTGGAGCGTGGTTACCAACAGACGCAACGGTACCCCAGTCATGTGCTGATGGACTTTCCGGACCTGAGCACCGACCGGACCACCCCCCCTGTGGGCGTAGCGCCGGGGCCGGCCTTTCGCTTTTCCCTGCAATCCACCCCGCAGGCCTATACCCTGACGGCAACAGCCCTGAACGGCCTGCGTTGTACGCTGACCCTCAATCAATCGGGCGCACGCACGGCATCAGGCCCGGATTGCGGCGCTTTGCGGTGGTAAGGCACTGAGTCAAGAGAGCGTCACGGAGACCGCTTTCACACACGACTGCACAAGCCCTTCACCGATGACCCGGCCAGATCGGTGCTGCCAAGCTCACCCGCATCAGATCACTTATGACGAAAATCATCCATTCCGTCATCAAATATGAGCCATCGGCACCCCGCTTGAATCAGTAGACGGTTTGATCAGGCATTTTCAATGGAAGCCCCGTAAATCGATCCAACCGCGCGACAGCGCCAGAGCGACGGCATGCGCCTTGGACGCCGCATGCATTTTAGAAATGGCGTTTTTGAGGTGAAACGCCACCGTGGCTTCGGACACCGTCAAGATTTTGGCTGTGTCGGCCCCGGTTTTACCCAGAGCAGCCCATTTCAGGCATTCAAGTTCGCGCGGGGTCAGCGTCTGGTCTTTGACATGCTCCAGTGCCGCCTTGAAAATGCGCATCAGAGAAATTCGACTGGCCGCCAGAATCAGGCGCGACGCATTGGTCAACGCCGCCTCGGTCGACGCCGAGCCATCCTCCTGCGTCAGCGACAGGACCAACCGATGCGGCAGGCCGACGCCCGCAGGAAACTCCATGACCTGCCGTGTCTTGACACGCACCCCCTCAGGAAGGTCGAAGGTCTGGAAGTCGGTGGAGGGGCCCAGGCGGGCCGATTCCGAGGGCTCGGCCTGCGTCAGTTCCTGCCGGGATCCAGCGCCGAAGATGAAGTCGATGTCTGGCACATTGACCACGCTTGAACGCCCATCATCGACGTTTGAAAACCACAAACGCCGGGCCTCACCGGAAACCGCCCAGTACTCGACCATCAGATCCAGTCGATCGACAGGGAGCATGTGGGCTATTTGCATCAACAAACCACGCACCGCCGCCAAGTCAGTTGCTTTGGACAACTGAGAGATCGTGGCAATCAAATGATGTTCTGTGGCAGGCATGTGCAATCGAATGAAATGCCGCTTTGAAATTGGGAATGGGCGCATCGTGCGCCCATTTCCACCAGAATTCCCGACAGGAAAATGACTTGGCTATTTAGCGGATGAAAAAAAGGTAGGTGCAAACAAAAGCAAGGTGCTGTGCGATGCCAAGCCAGCCCCGGGTTTTTGCGATTTTAGCCAGAAACCAGGCAAGCCATCGAATGCCATGCTCGACATGACGGAAAAACCCAGGCTGAGCAACTCCGGCCTGCCTCAGACCACTGACTGCGCCGCGCCAGACCGGCCCGCTTCGGCCGTGTGCGGCACCTGGGGCGGGTGCGTCACGATGCTGTCCAGCGCGGGCACCGGCGGCTTGAGCGCGGCCAGATCGGGCAGCGGGCGGCGCAGCACGGGCGAGCCCGCAAAGGCCTGCTCCAGGGCACGCGAGGCCGAGAGCAGCGCCAGATCACCGCGGAAACGGCCCACCACCTGCAGCCCGAAGGGCATGCCCATCGGGTCGGTGCCGCAAGGCAGGCTGATGGCCGGGTGGGTGGTGAGGGTGATCACATAGGTCAGGGCCAGCCAGCGGTAGTAGTTGGCCTGGGCCTTGCCATCGATCATGTCCGCGTGCGGCAGCGTCCAGGGGAAGGGCGACACCGGCGTGGTGGGCGTGAGCAGCAGGTCGTAGTCGGCGTACACGGCCTGGAAGCGGTTCAGGATGCGGGTCTGCTCGGCCTGGGCCCAGGCGCTGTCGAGCAGGCTCATGCGCATGCCGATCTCATAGTTGGCGCGCGGGTTGGGGCCCAGGCTGGCGGGGTCGCGCTCGTAGGCCTCACGCGTGCCGGCCACAAAGGCCTCGGCGCGCAGCACGTCAAAGCAGCGGTGCACATCGCCCAGCTCCAGGTTCACCTCGTCGCAGCGGGCAAACAGGTGTCGCATGGCCTCGATCTTGGCCAGGAAGGTGGCGCGGATGACCGGGTCCACATCGCACGAGCCCAGGTCGGTGCTGTAGGCCACGCGCAGGCGGCCCAGATCGCCCATAGTGGGGCGCAGAAAACTCAAGGGGTCGAGCGGGTAGCTCAGCGGATCGCCCGGGTGCATGCCGGCCGAGGCCGCCATCTGCAGGCAGGCATCGTCCACCGTGCGCCCCATGGGGCCGACCACCGAGATCGGTGTCCAGCCCAGCAGCTTGCGCACGCTGGGCACCACGCCGGGCGAGGGGCGCAGGCCCACCACACCGCACTTGGCCGCGGGGATGCGCAACGAGCCCCCGGTGTCCGAGCCGGTGCATACCGGCAGCATGTCGGTGGCCAGGGCAGCGGCCGAGCCACCGGAGGACCCACCCGCATTCAGCTGCGGGTTGAAGGGGTTGCCCGTGGCGCCCCACACCGGGTTGCGCGAATTGGCGCCGGCCCCCATCTCGGGCACATTGGTCTTGCCGGCAACGATGGCGCCGGCACGGCGCAGCCGGGCCACCAACTCGATGTCTTGCGCTGGAATGTTGTTGCGGTAGTTGGGCGAACCGAAGGTGCTCAGCAGCCCGGCCGTGGGCTCCAGATCCTTCACGCCCAGGGGCAGGCCGTGCAACAGGCCCAGGGGCTCGCCGCGCAGCACGGCCTGCTCGGCCGCGCGGGCCTCGACCCGGGCGCGGTCATAGCACTTGGCGGTGACGGCGTTGATGCTGGGGTTGACGGTCTCGATGCGCTCGATGCAGGCCTCGAGCAGTTCGACGGGCGATATCTGGCGTTGCGCGATCAGCTCGCGCAATTCGACGGCAGAGCGGGTGACAAGGTCAGCAGAAGAAGATGCGGTCATGGGCAGGGGTCCAGGTCGTGAACAACGGACAGAGGCCTCAATCGGCCTGGATGTTGGCGCGTGCAGCGGTGGCGCGCATCAGCGGCAGTTCAGTTTCGATCAGGGCACTGGCCTCGGCCGCGGTGGAGAAACTGGGCTCCAGCCCCTGGTCGTTCAACGCCTTGCGCACGCCCGGGTCGGCCAGGGTGTCGCTCAGCGCTTTTTGCAACTTGGCCTTGACCGGTGCGGGGGCCCCGCGCGGTGCCAGCAGCATGAGCCAGGATTCAAGTTTCACATCGGGGTAGCCCGACTCGGCAAAGGTGGGCACATTGGGCAAGGTGGGCAGGCGCTTGGGCGAGGCCACGGCGATGGCGCGGATCTTGCCGGTCTTGAGCTGGGGCAAGGTGGCCGTGACCGTGTCAAAGGCCAGCGGCACCTGGCCGCCCAGCAGGTCGGTCATGGCGGGGGCGCTGCCCTTGTAGGGGATGTGGGTGACCTTGAGGCCCATGGCGTAGAAGGCCATTTCTGCCACGAAGTGGGAGCTGGTGCCGGCGCCAAACGAGGCGTACGAATACTTGTCGGGCGCGACTTTGATCGCGGTCTTCAGCTCGGCCAGGTTCTGCACCGGCAACTGGGCATTGGCCAGCAGCACCAGGCCGGCCCGGGTGATCATGCCGACAGGCTCGAAGCTCTTGACCGGGTCATAGGGCAGGTTCTTGCGCACGGCGGGGTTCAGCGTGAGCGTGGAGCCCGCGCCCATGAGCAAGGTGTAGCCGTCCGGGGCGGCCTTGGCCACATAGGCCGCGCCGATGGCGGTGCCCGCCCCAGGCCGGTTGTCGACCACGATGGTGGCGCCCAGGCGCTCACCCAGCTTGGGCGCAATGGCGCGCGCCACCACGTCGGTGCTGCCTCCCGGTGGGAAAGGCACCACCAGCGTGATCGGGTGGGCGGGGTAGACCGCTTCAGCACCCGCCATGCCGGCACACAAGGCCCATGCCGCCAGGCCCAGGGTGTTCAGGGTGGAACGGCGGTTCAGGACAGGAGAAAAGGACAGCTTCATGGCACAGGCTCCAGACGACTTGAAAGGGTTGTTCCAGGCCATGTTAGGCAGGCCTGCATCTTCCAGCAACGGCAATCCAAACAAACCTGCGTTGCGAATTACGCAACCCACCAGGCGCCATGGCGCCGTGGCTCAGCGCACGCGGTCCAGGTTGTATTCGGCGTCGCGCACCCGGTCGCGGGCGCGGCGCAGGTTGCGGTCGTTGTCCGACAGGTCATCACGCAGCTTCTTGCGGGCGTCATCGCTGCCGGCATTGCGCAGCTTGTTTTCCAGATCAATGCGCCGGTTGTCCAGGCTGCGCACCTGTTCACGCGAATCGCGCACCTCGCGCCCCACGTTGACGCGGCGTCGAAACTCCCCATCGATGGCCGCCGGGCAGACGCCGTTGTAGTACTTGCCGTCCAAGCCCAGACGGGTCGCATTGGGCAATTGGCAGTAGCTGTACAGCCCTTGATCGCGTCCGGCCATGTAGGCCCGGGTGTCCACCACCACCTTGGCTTCGGCACAGTCCTTGGACAGGTCGTTGAGCTTGGACAGCGGCTCGCCGGCCATGCCATCGCGCAGGCCCACATCGTTCCAGCGGGCCAGCTTGCACTCTTCCACGCTCATGGTGGAGCAACTGGCCAACAGGCCCAAGGCCGCGATGGCCAGCCAAAACATCAACTTCTTCATGGGCTTCATATGCTTCATGGGTATTTCTCCTCCTAGGATGGTTGCTCGGCCCGCTGGGCTCGATCGATGTATCGGTGTGTGCGAGCCCCGTCAGGCCTCACCCCCCGCGCCGATGATAGGAGATCAGATACATTGAGTTGCAATTCTGTTGATCGCAAGCGCCTGATCAAGCTGTCAGGCTTGCCCCCTGCCCCGAACTTCGCCCCGTGATCCGATGAACCGTCCCGCCATGAACCACCAAGCCCTGCAAGACACCTCCTTGCGCTACTTTCTGGAGGTGGTGCAGACCGGCTCGGTGACCGAGGCGGCAGCCCGCCTCAATGTGGCGCCCTCGGCGGTGAGCCGGCACATCGCGCGGCTGGAGGCCGAGCTGGACACCCTGCTGTTCGAGCGGCGCGCCCGCGGCATGGTGCCCAATGCGGCGGGCGAGTTGCTGGCCACGCATGCGCGCCGTGCCTGGCAGGACATCGAGCGGGTGGCCGACGAGATCCAGTCGCTGCGCGGCCTGAAAAGCGGCGTGGTGCGACTGGCCTGCACCGAGGGCTTTGCTGCTGAGTTCGTGCCCGGCCTGATCGTTGATTTTCAGCGCCAGTACCAGGGCATCCGCTTCGGCCTGCAGGTGAGCCGGCAGGCCGACGTGCCCGAAAAAGTGCGCCAGGGCGAGGTGGACATCGGCATCACCGTGAGCACGGTGTCCGAGCGTGGCATCAGCGTGGCGCTGCGCCACCCCTCGCCCATCATTGCCGTGCTGCACCCCGAGCACCCGCTGGCCGGCCGCGGCCAGCTGTCGCTGGCCCAGTTGGTGGGCCATGCCGTGGCGCTGCCCGGGCCGGACTCGACCTTGCGCCAGCTGTTCGACATCAGCTGCAGCCGCCAGGGCCTGGATTTCGAGGCGGTGTTTGAATGCGACCGGCTCGACCCCTGCCTGTCTTTTGTGCGCTCGGGTGGCGGCATCACCCTCAATGGTGAACTGGCCTTGCGCGAACGCCTGCGGCGCGGCGAGGTGGTGGGCATCCCCTTGCGCGACCGCGAAATGAACGAACGCCATTTCGAGGTGCAGACGCTGGCAGGCCGCACCCTGCCCCGCGCCGCCAAGGCCTTTCTGGAGCATCTGCTGGAGGCGCTGGGCCGGCCGGGTTGAGGCCCGCGGCGCAGAGGCCGTCCCTGTCACGGGCAAGGGCCTGCTCGGCCTCAGCCCTGTGCCCAGCCGCAAGCATCTGAAGTTCAGCCCCTCAGGCCGCACCGGATGCCGTGCTGCAAGCCGCTGCGCCTGCGCTGCGTGGCAACAAGGGCTGAGCCACAATAGGCCCGCGGCCTGGGTGATCCGGTGCCGGCCAACCACCGATCGCCATGAACCAACTCGACTCTTTGCGCGCCTTGCTGGCCGTCATCGACCTGGGCGGATTTGCCGCTGCTGCACGGTCACTCGACACCTCGCCCGCCAAGGTGACGCGCCTGATCCAGGACTTGGAGAAGACCCTCAACACCCGGCTGCTTCAGCGCACCACGCGCACCTTGTCGCTGACCGAGGCTGGCGAGGTTTACGCGGCCCGAATCCGCCCGGTGATCGACGCCCTCGATGCCGCCAACGACGAGGTCAGCACCAGCGGGCGCCTGCCCAGCGGGGTGTTGAAGGTGCGCTCGTCATTGGACTTTGCCGCCACCCAGTTGATCCCGCGCATCTCGCGCCTGCAGCGGCTCTACCCCAAGCTCGAAGTGGAGATCAACACCACCGAACGCCAGCTGGAGTCGCCGGACCTGGAGTCAGACATCACCATGCTGTTCTCGCGCAACGGCCTGTCGGACGGGGACTTTGTGGCCCGCAAGCTGGGCATGACCTCGGGGGTTCTGTGCGCGTCGCCCCAATACCTGAAGATCCACCCGGCCCCCAACCACCCCGCGGACCTGGTGCGGCACGAGTGCCTGATTCCCACTGGCAAGGACTTACCGCATGCCTTCTTGCTGGCCTCGATCGACCCGGCCGAACCCCAGCACTTCGAGTTCCGCCCCGGGCCGGCCAAATTTCACTCCAACAGCTCTGAAGCGCTCTACCACGCCGCGCTGCAAGGCCTGGGGCTGGTCGGCATGCTGTCGGTGCACGCCCAGCCCTACATCCGCAGCGGCGCCTTGGTGCGCGTGCTGCCGCAGTGGATTGGCGAGCGCTGGCAGGTGTGGGCGGGCTACGCGGGGCGCAAGCATGTGCCGCGCAAGGTCCAGGCCTTTCTGGAGTTTCTGCAGACCGAGTTTGGCGACCCGGAACTGGACCCCTGGCTAGTTTGACGGATTCAGCCACCGGCAAAAGGTTTGAATCCCGATATTCCTGCAGGGCCTGAAGGGATTCCCAGCCAAGGCGTTCAGGCGGGTGATATGTGATCGCGAGACATACTTACTGTTACATTCCAAATTGATAGTAACAGGCATGTAAGCGTAAGATTCAAATCATTTTGTGAGGTCATCATGCGCCCATCCTTTCTGCTTCCCTTCTTGTTGAGCGCCGTGGCCTTGGCCTCTGCGGCCCAGGCCCAACCCCAGGCACCTGCCGACGCACAACAAGCCAAGAACCGTTACAAGCAAGACTTGCAGATCTGCGCCAGCGAGACCAGCGCCGACAGCCGCATGCAATGCAAGCGCGACGCCAAGACCGAATACGACCAGGCCTTGGCCACCCTCAAGGCCAGCCAGCCGGTGACAGCGCCCGAGCATGCAGGCCCGGCGGGCTGCCCCGATTGCGGCACGGTCAGCTCGGTCAGCCAGATCGAGCGCGAGGGCGAAGGCAGCGCCTTGGGCCTGATCGCGGGCGGCGTGGCCGGTGCGGTGCTGGGCCACCAGGTGGGGGGCGGCTTTGGCAAGGACCTGGCCACCGTGGCCGGTGCGGCGGGTGGCGCCTACGCGGGCCGCGAGGTCGAGAAGAAGGTCAAGAGCCACAAGATCTGGGTGGTTACCGCCCGATTCAACGGCAACAGCTCGCAGCGCTATGAGTTTCAGAACGACCCGGGTTTCAAGGTGGGTGACACGGTCAAAAAATCGAATAAATCGATTGTTCGCCCCTGATAAAACGCTTTTAAATTCGCAGGGCGTGCCGCGGAATACCTGCTGATCTGGCCCAGATAATCCACCCATGAAAATCTCTGCCATTTTCGCCAGCGCACTGATGGCTGCGCTGCCCCTGGTGACTGCAGCCCAGTCACTGAAATGCGGCAACGACTTCACCCAGCTCGGCATGAGCAAGCTTGATGTGCTGCAGAAATGTGGCCAGCCCCTGGCCACCGACAGCTTCTGCAAGCCCGCCGACCCGGCGCGCCCCCCGGCCCAGAATGCGGCTGCCCCCTGCGAAAAGGTGGAAGAGCTGCTCTACAACCCGGGCTATGGGCAGTTCATGACCGTGCTGCGCTTTGAGAGCGGCGCCCTCAAGGAAGTGCGTTACGGCGACCGGGCCCGATAGGTCTCATCAGACCTGTCTCGCCCACCTGGCCCGTGATGACTCACCAGGCCAGTCGCCCAGGCGATCACCCCTCCACGTCGAACTTCACGCCCTGAGCCAGGGGCAGTTCACGCGAGTAGTTGATGGTGTTGGTGGCGCGGCGCATATAGGCCTTCCAGCTGTCCGAGCCCGCCTCACGACCACCGCCGGTTTCCTTCTCGCCGCCAAAGGCGCCACCGATTTCAGCGCCGCTGGGCCCGATGTTGACGTTGGCAATGCCGCAGTCCGAGCCCACGGCTGACATGAAGCGCTCGGCCTCGCGCAGGTCCAGCGTGAAAATCGAGGACGACAGGCCGGCCCCCACCGCGTTGTTCAGCGCAATCGCCTCGTCCAGCTCGGTGTAGCGCTGCACGTACAGGATGGGGGCAAAGGTTTCGTGCAGCATCGGGCCGCTCTGGGCCGGCATTTCCACCAAGGCCGGGCGGGCGTAGCAGGCCGACTCGCCCGCTTCGGTCAGCACACGCTCGCCGCCGTGCACCTTGGCGCCCAAGGCACGGGCCTGTTGCAAGGCTTGCTGCATGGCCGCCAGGGCGGCCGCATCGATCAGCGGGCCCACCAGCACGCCGTCTTCGCGCGGGTCGCCCACGCGCACACTGGCGTAGGCCTTGATCAGGCGCGGCACCAGGGCTTCATAAACCGAATCGTGCACAAACAGGCGGCGCAACGTGGTGCAGCGCTGGCCGGCGGTGCCCATGGCGGCGAAGGCGATGCCGCGCAGCGCCAGATCGAGGTCGGCGCTGGGGGCCACGATGGCGGCGTTGTTGCCCCCCAGCTCGAGGATGGCGCGGGCAAAGCGGGCGGCCAGCTTGGGGCCCACGGCACGGCCCATGGCGGTGGAGCCGGTGGCCGACACCAGGGCCACGCGCAGGTCGTCCACCAGGGCGGCGCCCACCTCGCGCTCGCCCAGCAGCAAGGGCAGCAGGCCCTCAGGCGCGCCGCCGAAGCGGGCCACGGCGCGCTGCACGATGGCCTGGGTGGCCAGTGCGGTCAGCGGGGTTTTCTCAGAGGGCTTCCAGACCACCGCGTTGCCACAGACCAAAGCCAGCGCCGCGTTCCAGGACCACACGGCCACCGGGAAGTTGAAGGCCGAAATCACCCCGCACACGCCCAGCGGGTGCCAGGTTTCCATCATGCGGTGGCCGGGGCGCTCGGTGGCGATGGTCAGGCCGTGCAGCTGGCGCGACAGGCCCACTGCGAAGTCGCAGATGTCGATCATCTCCTGCACCTCACCCTCGCCTTCGGAGGGGCTTTTGCCCACTTCAAGCGTGACCAGCTGGCCCAGCAAGGCCTTGTGCGTGCGCAGCTCTTCGCCGATCAGGCGCACCAGCTCGCCGCGGCGCGGGGCCGGGGTTTCACGCCAGGCCAGAAAGGCTTGCTGGGCCTGGCCGACCACGGCCGCCACATCGGCGGCCTGTTGCAAAGGCAGTTGGGCCATCACCTCGCCGGTGATGGGCGAGCGCACCGGCAGGCCACCGGCCTGGCGGTACTGGCTGGGTGCCACGCCCAGGGCGCCCATCAGGCGGTCCAGCTCTTGCGGCGCCGGCGGAAAGCCGCTGGACAAGGGGGTGGAAGGGGTGGACTGGCTGGGGGTGCTGCTCATGGACATCTTTCGGGGAGGGGCTCGGAAGGCCGCACTATCGCGCAAACCGCGCGCCCTGCCTATCGACGTTTGCGAAAGACTTGATTCCTTCTGGGCATCAAGTCAGGCCACACCCTACCTGAATCAACAGCCTATCATTCTGATGATGCATCAAGGGGTGGCACCGGACTCTGGGGCCACCGGCTCCGACCAGGGCTCGGCCAGGCTTTGTGAGGGGCGGCGCAGCACCGGGTCGAAGGGGTTGATGCGCGGGCCGATCTGGGCCGCCTCGCGTTGCAGCAGGGCCACCACGGTGGGCAGGCGCTCGGGGTTGAGGCGGTCGGCAATCGTGCCCACGCTGAGGGCGGCCACGGCCCGGCCATCCGAGCCCAGCACCGGCACGGCCACCCCGGCCATGCCATCGAGCAAGCCGGTGTTGCGACCGGCATAGCCCAGTTGGCGCACCCGCTCGACCTCGGTGCGCAGGTACACCTCGTCGTACACCCCGAACTCGCGCACCCGCGACAGGTTGAAGCGGATCACCTCTTCGCGCTCTTCTTCGGGCAGGAAGGCCAGGATGGCCAGCGCGCCCTGCCCCACCCCCAGGGCCACCCGCCCGCCGATGTCACCCGTGAACGAGCGGATCGGAAACGGGCCCTCGGCCCGGTCCAGGCACACCGCATCAAAGCCGCTGCGCACCAGCAGGAACAAGGTGTCGCCCAGGCTGGCGCACAAGCGCAGCAAGGCCGGGCGGCACAGGGCGCGCAGCCCGCCGGTGTTGCCGGCCTGGGCGGCCAGGGCAAAAAAATCGACGCTCAGGCGGTACAGCTTGCTGCGCCCGTCCTGCTCGACCATGCCTTCGGCCACCAGGGCCTGCAGCAATCGGTGCGTGGTGGCCTGGGTCAGGCCGACGCTTTGCGCCAAATGGGTGACCCGTGCACCTTCCGGGGGCACCCGGGTCAGCGCGCGGATCACCGCAAACACCCGCTGCACACCGCCTGTGCCGGTTTCTGCTTCTGCCATCTTCACCTCGCTGGAATGGACTTGGGGCCATCATCCCCATTTATTTCATTTAACGGAATATTTTATAAATATCTTCTGATTAATGGAATATCCCATTGTTTCAGGCCCGGCTATTGCAATAGATTGAAAAAAGAACGAACGACTTTCCAGCTCCCCCTCTTCATCGACGCCGATGCCCCCCGGCATCTGCTGAAAGGCTTTGACGATGTCCTTTTTGCAACTGCACGCCCTGTGCAAGAACTACGGTGCCACCCGGGCCGTGAGCGATCTGAACCTGACGGTGGAGCAAGGCGAATTTGTCTCGCTGCTGGGCCCCTCGGGCTGCGGCAAGACCACCACCTTGCAGATGATTGCCGGCATCGAGGCCGTGAGCAGCGGGCGCATCGTGCTCGATGGGCAAGACATCACCCACACCAAGACCAGCAGCCGCGGCCTGGGCATCGTGTTCCAGACCTATGCGCTGTTCCCGCACATGACGGTGGCCGAGAACGTGGGCTTTGGCCTGGAGATGCGCCACTGCCCCAAGGCCGAACGCGAGCAGCGCGTGGCCGAAGCCCTGGCCCTGGTGCGGCTGGACCAGCATGGCCAGCGCTACCCGCGCCAGCTGTCGGGCGGCCAGCGCCAGCGCGTGGCCCTGGCCCGGGCGCTGGTGATCCGCCCGCCAGTGCTGCTGCTCGACGAGCCCCTGTCCAACCTGGACGCCAAGCTGCGCGAAGAGATGCAGTTCGAGCTGCGCCGCATCCAGCGCCAGGTGGGCACCACCACGGTGATGGTCACGCATGACCAATCGGAGGCCCTGTCGGTGAGCGACCGGGTGGTGGTGATGGAGGCCGGGCGCATCACCCAGGTCGACCACCCCGAGGCGGTGTACGAGCACCCGGGCAACCGCTTCATTGCCACCTTTGTGGGCAAGGCCAACCTGATCCCAGCCCAGGTGGTGGCCGGCGAACACGGCCCTGAAATCAGCCTGGGCCCGCTGCAACTGGCCGTGCCGGGCCTGCGCCAGGCGCCGGGCACCGGCGTGCTGGTGGGCCTGCGCCCCGAAAAGCTGCACCTGTGCGCGCCCGGCCAGGGCCGGCTGAGCGGCCGGGTGCTGGAGCGCTTCTTTCTGGGCAGCCAATGGCTGTACCGGCTGAACAGCCCGCTGGGTGAGTTGCTGCTGCTGGCGCCCAACGACGGCGGTGACACCCTGGCCGTGGGCGCCGAGGCCGGCATCGACTGGCCCCTGCACGTGACCCGGGTGCTGGACACCACGGGCGCTGCCGCCGCGCTGACAGCCACCGAGGCCCTGGCATGAAAAAGCCCATCCCCTGGCTGCTCAGCGCGCCCGCGCTGTGCCTGTTTGCCACGCTGCTGATCACCCCGCTGCTGCTGACCGCCGTGCTGTCGTTCAACGGCTTTGACTACGCCACCGGGGTGAAAGAGGGCGAGTACACGCTGGCCCACTACACCCACCTGTTCAGCGACAGCTATTACCTGGGCATCTTCTGGCGCACCTTCTGGGTGGCCGGGCTGACCACCCTGATCTGCATGCTGGTGGGCGCCCCCCAGGCCTATGTGCTGAGCCGCATGGGCAGCCCCTGGCGCTCGATTCTGCTGCTGGTGGTGCTGGCGCCGCTGCTGGTGTCGGTGGTGGTGCGGGCCTTTGGCTGGTCGATGCTGCTGGGCCCTGAGGGGCTGATCAACCAGGCCCTGATGGCCCTGGGCCTGGGCCGGGTCAAGCTGCTGTACACCGAGGCCGCGGTGGTGATCGCCCTGGTGCACGTGATGCTGCCCTTCATGGTGATCCCGGTCTGGACCTCCTTGCAAAAGCTCGACCCCAGCGTGGAGCACGCCGCCGCCTCACTGCAGGCCAGCCCCTTCACCATCGTGCGCCGCATCGTGCTGCCGCAGGTGATGCCCGGCATCCTGTCGGGCAGCCTGATCGTGTTCGGCCTGTCGGCCAGCTCGTTCGCCATCCCGGGGCTGCTGGGCGGGCGCCGGCTCAAGATGGTGGCCACCATCGTCTACGACGAGTACCTGCATGAATTGAACTGGCCCCAGGGCGCGGCGGTGGCCCTGACCCTGTTGGTGGCCAACCTGATCGTGATGCTGAGCTACAACCGCCTGGTTGAGCGCCGCTACCAGAAAGCCTTGGGGTAAACCAGACATGAGCGCAACTGCAACAACATCCACCTCGCCTTCCGCCCCCGCATCGGCGCGTGTGCCCGGACGCAACGGCCCCCTGGCCCTGCTGTTCAATGCCCTGGTGGTGAGCTTCATGCTGGCCCCGCTGCTGATCGTGTGCGTGGTGGCCTTCACGCCCGAAAACACCCTGACCCTGCCGCGCCACGGCCTGTCGCTGCGCTGGTTCAAGGCCGTGTTCGAGCACCCCGACTTCGTGTCTTCGTTCTGGAACAGCCTGTGGCTGGCCCTGGGCTCGGCCACGCTGTCCACCGTGCTGGCCGTGCCCGCCGGCCTGGCGCTCACGCGCTACAGCTTTCGCGGGCGGGAGCTGATCAACGCGCTGTTCCTGTCTCCGCTGATCATTCCTCACCTGGTGCTGGGCGTGGCCTTGCTGCGCCTGTCCAGCCTGGTGGGCGCGGCCGGCAGCTTCGGCTTTTTGTTGCTGGCGCATGCCCTGGTGGTGACGCCCTATGTGCTGCGCCTGGTGCTGGCCTCGCTGGTGGGCTTTGACCGCAGCATCGAACAGGCCGCCCTGTCGCTGGGGGCCTCGCCCTGGCGCAGCTTTGTGCGCGTCACCCTGCCCATGATCCTACCCGGGGTGAGCGGCGGCTGGCTGCTGGCCTTCATCAACAGTTTTGACGAGGTCACGCTGTCGATCTTTGTCACTTCGCCGTCCACCGTCACCCTGCCGGTGCGCATGTACATGTATGCCACCGAGTCGATCGACCCGCTGATGGCCGCCGTGTCGGCCCTGATGGTGGGCCTGACCGCCGTGGCCATGCTGGTGCTGGACCGCCTGTACGGGCTCGACAAAGTGCTGGTCGGAGGCCACCGATGAACCCCCATGCCCTGAAGAAAGCCGGCCTCGGCCTGCTGCACCGCGTGGCCGAAACCGGCCGCACCCCGCTGACCCTGCTGGTGGACGGCCAGCCCGTGCAGGCCCTGGCCGGGGACACCGTGCTGACCGCCATCCTGCAGCACCAGGCCGCCCTGCGCCACAACGAATTCAGCGGCCAGCCGCGTGCCGGCTTCTGCCTGATGGGGGCCTGCCAGGATTGCTGGGTGCGCACCGCGCAAGGCCAGCGCCTGCGCGCCTGCAGCACCCTGGTCAGCCCCGGCCTGAGCGTGCTGACCCAGGCCGAGGAGAGCCCGCTGTGAACACACCCCAAGCCCCCGACAAGGCCCCTGCCGACACCCCAGCGGTGATCGTGGGCGCCGGCCCCGCCGGCATCCGCGCCGCCCAGACCCTGGTCGCCCATGGCCTGCGGCCCATCCTGATCGACGAGGCCGCGCGCGGCGGCGGCCAGATCTACCGCCAGCCCCCGCCCGGCTTTTCACGCCCGCCCGAGGCGCTGTATGGCTTCGAGGCCGGGCGCGCCCGCGCCGTGCACGAGGCCTGGCTGGCCCTGTTGCCCCAGGTGGACTACCGGCCCGAGCAACTGGTGTGGAACGCCGGCCCCGGCTGGCTGGATGTGCTGCAAGGCGAGCGCAGCCAGCGCCTGGCCTGGTCGCAGCTCATCGTGGCCACCGGCGCCACCGACCGCGTGCTGCCCCTGCCGGGCTGGACACTGCCCGGCGTCTACACCCTGGGCGGGGCCCAGGTGGCCTTGAAATACCAGGGCTGCACCATCGGCCAGCGCGTGCTGCTGACCGGCACCGGCCCCCTGCTCTACCTGGTGGCCTACCAGATCGCCCAAGCCGGCCGCGCCCATGGCGTGCAGGTGGCCGGGGTGCTGGACACGGCCGGCTGGGCCGGCAAGATCGCCGCCCTGCCGGCCCTGCTGAACCAGCCCGCCACCCTGGCCAAGGGCCAGTACTTTCTGGCCTGGCTGCTGGCCCATGGGGTGCCGGTGCACTGGGGCGTGCAGCCGCTGCAGGTGCTGGGCCGCGAGCGCGTCGAAGGCCTGCGCTGGCGCGACCGCCAGGGCCGCGAGCACAGCACCGCGGCCGACGGCCTGGCGCTGGGCTATGCCCTGCGCTCCGAAACCCAGCTGGCCGACCTGCTGGACTGCCGCTTTGAATTCAACGCCCTGAACCGATCCCACCTGCCGGTGCGCGATGCCGCCGGGCGCAGCAGCGTGGCCGGTGTGTACCTGGCTGGCGACGGCGCCGGCATCCAGGGCGCCGATGCGGCCGAATGGGCCGGCGAACGTGCCGCCCTGGCGCTGCTGGAAGACCGCCAGGGCCTGGCCCCGAGCCCGCGCAGCCGCGCGCTCGATGCCAAGCTGGCGGGCATTGCACGTTTTCGCCAGGGGCTGGAGACCGCCTTCCCCTTCCCCACCGATTGGGCAGCCCAGGCCCCCGATGAACTGGTGGTGTGCCGCTGCGAAAACATCACCGCAGGCGAGCTGCGCCAACAGGTCAAAGACACCGGCGCCCCTGAGCTGAACCGGCTCAAGGCCCTCAGCCGCGTGGGCATGGGCCGCTGCCAGGGCCGAATGTGTGGCCTGGCCGCCGCCGAGATCCTGGCCCACGCCAGCGGCCAGCCCATCGAACAGGTGGGCCGGCTGCGCGCCCAGGCCCCCATCAAACCCCTGCCCCTGATGGCTTACGCCAGCCCCGGTGCCGAGGGCACCGCCCCGGAGAACGACTGATGCAAACCCTTGATTGCGATGTGCTAGTGGTGGGGGGCGGCATTGTGGGCAGCTCGGCCGCGCTGGCGCTGGCCCGCAGCGGCAGCAAAGTGGTGCTGATCGAGCGCGACCTGTGTGGATCGCGCTCCAGCGGCGTCAACTTTGGCGGCGTGCGGCGCCAGGGCCGCCCCTTGAACCAACTGCCCCTGGCCCAGCGCGCCCACGGCATCTGGGGGCGCCTGCCCGAGCTGATCGGCATCAACGGCGAATACCAGCGCAGCGGCCACCTCAAGCTGGCCCGCAGCGAGGCCGACCTGGCCTCGCTGGAGCGCTACCGCGAGCAAAGCGCCGCCTTTGACCTGGGCCTGCAGGTGCTGGGCCGCGCCGAAGTGCGCCGCCGCTGGCCCTGGCTGGGCGAGGTGGCGGTGGGCGGCTCGCTGTGCCCCGAAGACGGCCAGGCCAACCCCCGCCTGGTGTCGCCGGCCTTTGCCCGCGCGGCCGAGCGCGCCGGGGCCCACGTGCTGGAACGCACCCCGCTGCTGGCCCTGGCCCACGATGGCCAGCGCTTTGTGGCCGAAGCCGGCCCCGACGGGCAGGCCAGCTGGCGCCTGCGCGCGCCCCAGCTGATCAACTGCGCCGGGGCCTGGGCGGGCCAGTTGGCCGCCCAATTTGGCGAGGCGGTGCCCCTGGTGTCGGGCCACCCGGCCATGGCCGTGACCGAGCCCCTGCCCTTTTTTGCCCCGGTCAGCCTGGGCGTGGAAGGCGGTGGCATCTACGGTCGGCAGGTTCGGCGCGGCAATTTTGTGCTGGGCGGCGGCTCGGGCCTGGCGCTGGACGGCCAACGCGCGCGCAGCAGCAGCGAGGCCCTGCTGAAGCTGAGCCAGCAGGCCGTCGAGCTGCTGCCCGCACTGCGCGGCGCCCACATCATCCGCACCTGGAGCGGCACCGAAGGCTACCTGCCCGACCGCCAACCCGTGCTGGGCGCGAGCCAGCAGCGCAGCGGCCTGTGGCATGGTTTCGGCTTTGCCGGGGCGGGCTTCCAGATCGGCCCTGCCGCCGGCGAGGTGCTGGCCGAACTGGCCCTGCAGGGCCGCAGCAGCACGCCGCTTGACGGCTTTGACATCGCCCGCTTCCAGCCCACCGAGCCAAGCCGCTCTTGAAGCCCCGTTCACCTCGTCCCCTTTTCTTTCACCCCCTAGCCAACAAGGACCACAGCATGAAAACCACCCCCTCCGTGCCAGCACGTCGTTTCAGCCGCCTGGCCTGGGCCAGCGCCGCCCTGTGCGCCAGCGCCGCCCTGGGCAGCAACGCCCTGGCCCAGACCAAAACCCTGTACATCGGCATGAACGGGGGGCAGATGGAGAAGGCCTACACCCAGTATGTGTTCCCGGCCTTCGAAAAGGCCTATGGCGCCAAGGTGGTGGTGGTGCCCGGCACTTCGTCCGACATCCTGGCCAAGGCCCAGGCCAACAAGGACAAGCCGCAGATGCATGTGATGTTTCTGGACGACGGCATCATGGTGCGGGCCATCAACATGGGCCTGTGCGAAAAGCAGCGCGACACCCCGGTGCTGAAAGACATCTACCCCGCCGCCCGCCTGAAGAATGACATGGCCACCGGCGTGAGCCTGGGCATGACCGGGCTGGCCTACAACAAGAAGATGTTCACCGAAAAAGGCTGGGCCGCCCCCACCTCGTGGATGGACCTGGCCGACCCCAAGTACAAGGGCAAGGTGGTGTTCCAATCCATGCCGTCGTCCACCTTCGGCCTGCACGGCTTCTTGATGTTCAACCGCATCCAGGGCGGCACCGACAAAAACGTCGAACCCGGCTTCAAGGCCTGGCCCAACACCATCGGCCCCAATGTGCTCGAGTACATCCCCAGCTCGGCCAAGATCTCCGAGATGGTGCAGACCGGCGAGGCCGCGCTGTTCCCGCTCACCCCCACCGGCGTGGCCGGCCTGAAGGCCAAGGGCATCCCGGTCGAATACGCCCAACCCAAAGAGGGCTCGGTGGTGCTGATGGTGGCCCAGTGCGTGATCGCCAAGAACAGCGAACCCGAACTGGCCCAGAAGCTGGCCGAGTTCCTGCTCTCGCCCCTGGCCCAGGCCAATGTGCTGCAGTTTGGCGACCAGATCCCCACCAACCCCAAGGCCCCCGTGGTGGGCAATGGGGTTGAGCAGGTCAAGCTGATCAATGGCTACATGAAAAACGCCGTGACCGTCGACTGGGACGCCATCAATGAGCAGCGCCCGGGGTGGAACAGCCGTTGGAACAAGACGATTGAGCGTTGAGGTGGGGGGGGCTGGCTGGGGCCGGGGGCTCCAGCCTGGGCCTTGTGTCAGGCCTGTTGTGCACGCTGCGCCAACGACAAAATCCAAACCATCGAACTCGTTGGATCCGCGGTACAGTCAAGGGGATTGCCAACTGCCGTGAGTGACCATAAATGCTGTTCCATTCAGATCAAGCACTGCGCCGGTCGACGATTGATCCGATATCTGCCCTTCAAAATCCCGATTGACTGCGGACGACCTTCGGACTACGCGAAGCAGACCATGCCCGGAACGGCCATGCTCCGCTAGCGCAGCGCGCGATCTCACTCAGCGCAGTTCAGCATCCACTGAACACCAAATCGATCGGTCAATTTGCCGTAATAGTCCCCCCAGGGTTGGATGCCCAAGGGAGTTGTGATGGTCCCGCCAGCACTCAGCGCGTGGAAGAGTTCGCGTGTGGAGTCGCGGTCGTCCATTGCCAATAAGTGTGCAGAACCCCGCATCGGTTCCGCGTCGTCATTGTCCGAGGCATAAAAGTGCAGAGCAGGTCCTTGGAACTTGGCATGCATGACCTTCCCACGCATAGCCTCGTTTCTTACCGGCATGCCGTCTACTCCGTAGCGCAGGATCTCGACAACATGGCCAAGGCCGCATTGCGCATAAAAAGCCAAGGCTTGGTCACAGTCAGTGGTGAAGAAAAGATAGTTCGAGAGTTGCATATTGGTCTCACTGAGTTGTGAGGAGGCCTCAACGCGGTCGTCCCGAATCTGGCGACCTCGTTGCGGCCCCCAGATGTCTCAGGCCGGAACACCCCCCGCGCTGAGTTGCGCATTGTTGAGGGCCATCCCTGCAATCCCCCAAGCCCCATCCACCGCGTGTACCACATTGACCCATATGCGTTCCTTCGGGTGAAGCGTGCCAGACAGTTCATGAATGATGTTCGTGGCCTCTTCGATGTAGCCGACTTGAATCTCACGGCTAGCGAACGCGAAGGACGGGACCTTCCATTCAATGAAGGCCACAGAAGCTTCCTGTGATCCCGAATACGTATGCTCCCTCGGCAGGACGTGGATCGAGCCAACGATATTCGGTGTCATCGCCTTATTTCCAGCCAGGCCGTGCCACTTGAGCATGGCATCGGACAGGCGACTGAAGGCGACTTTTTCCTGACCCTCGGGAAGAACGCCCTCGGTAAGGGTGAGCGTAAGTGGCATAGGTACTCCAACTAGAAAGAACGGCGTCGACCCATACGCTGCGTCTCCGCATGGCATTTCAAGTAACGACCGTTATTTAATATTACATAACGATCGTGTTCTGACAACTACAATCTTCAACTTCACAGGTCGAAGGAGTTCATCGTGTCGAGGTCAGAACAGAAGTCGCAGACGCGGCAGCAACTCCTGCAGGGCGCAGGGCGCGGGTTTCGCAAGGCAGGCTTCGGTGGGATAGGGGTAGACGGCCTTGCAAAAGAAGCAGGGGTGACCTCCGGCGCCTTCTACGTTCATTTCGACTCAAAGGCCCAAGCATTTCGGGAATCGGTCGCACTGGGCATGGCCGAATTGAGGGGCGGGGTGCTGTACTTCCAAGAACAACACGGACACGCTTGGTGGCCGGAATTTGTGCGCTTTTACCTCAGCGCCAAGCGAACCTGCGACTTGTCAGAAAGTTGCACGTTGCAGACGATGCCGATAGAGGTGTCTCGATCAGACGAAGCCTCGCGCACAACTTTCGAGGATGCTTTACGCGACGTCGCACAGGCAGTCGTAGATGGTCCCGACTCACCAAATGCGCCGCAAGACATGGAGGCTGCTTGTGCCGCCCTGTCTTCGCTGGTGGGTGCGGTCACGCTTGCACGAGCGGTTTTCAGCCGTGAGTTCTCGGATCAGATTGCCGCAGGGACGGAACATGCTTTGCTCGGGCCCCAAGCAACTCTACCTGCGTAAGGCCAACAAGAAGGCCTTCTAGGTGAAGTGAAATGCCCCGAATTTCGCATTCATAGCTCAACGCTAAATTGCGAGAAGGACCGCTTCTGTAGATAGCCGACTGACTGCTCTGGGCCCATTGCCGTCCTCCGCTGCAGTTGGCCGAAAGCCTGCTGAGTGGTTACCCCATGCTAGACGCCTCCAACATGCATGCGGGTGATATCGCTCTAACGTACAAGGAAGACCCCGCCAAATCCCGTCTCTAACTTGGCCAAAAAATGGGCCGCTGGGTAGCGCCAGGCCTTGCACTGCCCGGGGTCGGCAGGGCCGTCAAAAATTGGTCTACCAAGACCGAGGGCGTGGCGGGGTCTCGACGGCGCGCCGTGGATCAAGGCCGAGCCAGCCCAACTTGAGATCTCGGTGCCTCATGCTGGGAAAACCCCTACTTCGGCCTATCGTCAGCACCGTATGGCACGACCTTGTTCTGGTCCGACAAGATCAACACCGAGCCAGAGAAAGCTGGAACCCAACCAAAACGTATGCCGTGGCAGTTGGGGATTTGATGCTTGGTCCCGCAAGGGCCACCCAGAGCATCACAAAGGCCTCCAGCACAACATTCATCACAAGACAATCACGTGTGTTCGGTAGCACACATTTATGGGCAAAAGTGCATACCAGAGCATCACACTGGACTTATGATAGATTTGACACAAGTGTCACTTCGATCAAAAATTCCTCGAAATCTATCAAGTCGAGGTGCCGAAATGTCCTTTCAAAATATGTCGGTTCGTGCCAAGTTGTCTGCCGCCTTTGGTGGCTTGGCCCTGCTAGTCCTTGTCGTGGCTGGCGTAGCGCTCAATGCATTGCAGGACGCGAACCTGGCCTTTGAGTCGTATGTGAATGGCGTCAATGTCCGAGCCACTCTCGCAAGCCGCATTCACTCCGAGGTCGATGCTCGGGCCATTGCCGCGCGCAACCTGGTGCTGGTGACCAAGCCAGCCGACCTGGAAGTTGAAAAAGCAGCTGTCACCAGGGCGCATGAGCAGGTACAAAAGGATCTCGCAAAATTGAAAGAAATGGTGGTTAACCCTGATATCCCAAGCAATGTCAAAGCCTTGGTCGCTGAAATCGACAAGGTTGAACAGGCATACGGGCCGGTGGCGTTGGCGATCGTGCAGCTTGCTTTGCAAAACAAGCGTGACGAAGCCATCGCCAAGATGAACGACGAATGCCGCCCATTGCTGGCATCACTGATCGAAAAAACCAATGCATATGCCGATGTGACTGCACAGCGGTCGGCCGCGATGATCAAGGAAGCAGAGGCCCACTACAACAGCCAGCGCAATTGGCTTAGCGCCGCATGCCTTTTGGCCCTTGCCGCTGCGGTGGTCGCTGGTATGTTGATCGTGCGCAGTTTGACAAGCGCCCTGGGTGCTGAACCAGGATTGCTGAGCGAAGCCGCAGAGCGAGTTGCCAGTGGCGATTTGAGCCCGGTGACCGGAATTGAGGCCGCTCACCCTGGCAGTGTGCTGGCCTCCCTTGGGGTCATGCAACAAAATCTGGTGAAGATAGTTGCCCAAGTGCGTGGCGCGGCGGACTCCATCGCAACGGGCTCCTCGGAAATCTCGGTCGGCAACACCGATCTGAGCCAACGAACAGAAGAGCAGGCCAGCGCGCTGCAACAGACAGCTGCCACCATGGACCAGTTTGGAACCACGGTCCGCCACAATGCGGACAACGCGAAGATGGCCAATCAGCTGGCACTGAACGCCTCGGAGGTGGCCAGCAAGGGTGGCTCGGTGGTTGCGCAGGTTGTGGAGACCATGAAGGGCATCAATGACAGCTCCAAGAAGATCGGAGACATCATTGGCGTCATCGACAGCATCGCATTTCAGACCAATATCCTGGCCTTGAACGCTGCGGTCGAGGCGGCTCGTGCCGGGGAGCAGGGTCGTGGCTTTGCAGTGGTCGCCTCTGAGGTTAGAAGCCTGGCAGGACGCTCCGCCGAGGCTGCCAAAGAGATCAAGTCACTCATTGGTGCGAGTGTGGATCAAGTCGAGCAGGGCTCGATCCTGGTGGACCAAGCCGGTCAGACCATGGAGGAGGTCGTCGCAGCGATCACACGCGTCAGCGATATCGTCGGCGAGATCAGCTCCGCCAGTTCGGAGCAGAGCTCCGGCGTGACCCAAATTGGCCAAGCCATCAACCAGCTCGATCAAACCACGCAGCAAAACGCGGCGTTGGTGGAAGAAAGCGCCGCTGCAGCGCAAAGCCTGGAGCACCAATCGGCACAGTTGGTCGCTGCAGTGTCCGTCTTCAAATTGAGCGGAGTTCAACATCGCAGCGCTCAAGCTCCGGCATCAAAGGCAGCAGCACGTCCTCAAACAGCGACTGGCTCATCCAATACCACAAGCCTGAAGTCTGTGAAAAAGGCACCGAAGTTGGCATTGGCCCATCCAACAGCCACGACAGCAACCAGCTCGGCCAAGGCCACCGGCACGCATGTTGACAACGACAGCTGGGAGTCGTTCTAAGCGGCACAAGACAAGGGGATCATCCCAACGGGAAATTCCCCACGATCAGCTCCCCCTTCGGCGCCCGGGCTCGCCCGGCACCGCCCTCGCTGCAGTTGATTGACACCTCCCGCATCGGGAACCAGCGAGTTGGAGCCTTACGAGCTTGACGGCTGGTACTGCTACTGCGCGTTCACCCCGTGCCCGACCATGGTTGTATGGGTACGACGCTTTCAAAGGGATCTGGCGACACCAAGCACTTGCCGGCGAGATTCGGCCCGAACCGGCCGCTCGCAGACACCGCTCAACTCAGCCACTGGCGGCTTTCGCCCATTCGATTCAACGACAGTGCCGAGCTGCTAAGCGGAATCGGCTCTGCAGCCAACTCAACAATTGGCAGCTACTGGCAGCTACTGGCCGTTCTCAGCCATCCTACCAGGGCACTTTGCCGATCAAGCCAAGGGCCAGCGCTTGTTCGATGGACCCATTTCTTGGATCGTTTTGTGCTCATCGACGCACTCAATGTCCAATTGGCGCGCAGTGCCGCCTGACCAATTGCTCTAGCCCCCGCGCTATGACAGCCACCGTAAACTGATGCCTTCGGCTGACCTGCCCTCACCCCACCCCATGTCGCTTCGACGGATCTTTGCCCTCATCGCGCTGGCCGCCTCGGCCGTGATCTGGCACGCGGGGCAGCATCAGTTGGCCGAAACCTTTCTGGGGCCCCTGGCTTTGATGCTGGCGCCCGTGATGGTTTTTTTGGCGGCGGCGGTCCTTGTCTTCAACTTGCCCATCTTGGGCCGACCGCAGCCAGGCAGCCCTGAGCCCGGCCCAGCACGGCAACCCGCATGACCAAGATCCTGTGGCTCATCGCCCTGGCGCTGCTGCCCTGGTTGGGGACCAGGCTCGACGCGCCCAAGTGGGCCGTGTTGCTCACGCTGGTCCCCTTTGGGCTGCTGGCCATGCGCATGGGCGACTCTGACGAAGAGATGTTCGGCGATGCCTCGCCGAAGGTGGGGCGGTTCCTGTTTCTGGGGTTGGGGATGGGCGGCGTGGCCCTGGGGCTTGTGGCCTTCAGCCTGCAGGGAGGCGCTTCGATGCTGGGTTTGATCTGGTGGGTGCTGCCTATTGCGGGCGTGCTGCTGGTGATCGGCGTGATCCGCCTGTTCCGTCATTAGACCAGCCCATCGAGGGGGCGCAGGGCTTGCGGACCCATGTCTGCCAATGCACAGACTGCCCAGGCTCAATGGGGTTCACTGCACTCAGTCGGTCGCTACTGGCAGGGTTGCTGGCAGGGCTGCTTCCCCGCGAAGGTCCCATGAATTCCTTGTACGAAACGCTTCAGGTCAGCCCCCGGGCCAGCAGCCCGGTGATCCGGGCCGCGTACCGATGCCTGGCCCAACAGCTTCACCCCGACAAGCACCCGGAGGCCCCAGAGAGTGGCCACCGTCTGGCGCGCGTCAACCAGGCCTATGCCGTGTTGTCCGACCCCGAAAAAAGACAGGCCTATGACCTGAGGCAGGGCGTGGCCCCTGCTTTTGTGGAGCGGCGCGGTCGCGGTACTGCGGCGGCTCATGCCTCAGCTGGCAAGGGGGCGCCAAGCGCTCGCCTGTTCAGCTTCCGGCCCTTGGTCTGATCGGCCGGCGGTTCGATCAAGCGGCCACGTCTGGGCCTGGGCACAGCAGCTGCTGCGCCAGCGTGTTCCAGTTTTGCTGATTGTCGGCCACCAGCAGGCCCTGGCCACCGTCCAAAGGCCGATACGGCGAGCCATCAGGCCGCGCCACATGTGCCCCGGCCTCGGACATGAACAAGGCCCCGGGCGCGTGGTCCCAGGGTTCGGTGCGCCAGAACAGCACGAAATTCTGCAGCCCCTGGGCGATCGCAGGGTACTCGTGGCCGGAGCAGCGCATGCCCGGCAAGACGGCGCCCAGGTCGCCGGCGCGGGCCTCGATGTGGCCCTTCAAGGCAGAGGGCAGGAAGCGGGTGAAGATGGCCCCACGAAGTTCGCTGAGCGGCAGCGGGGTCTGCCGTGTGTGCACGCGCTGGCCGCCCAGGTAGGCCCCGGCCCCTTTTTCGGCAAAGGCCAGGGTGTCGGTCAAGGGGTCGAGCATCCAGCTCATCACCGTTTCGCCGTCGCGGATCAAGGCCACCATCACGGCAAACAGCGGGCTGCCGGCCACAAAATTGGCCGTGCCGTCCAAAGGGTCGACCACCCAGAGTTCGGAGACCGCGGCCGCATCGCTCCTGCGCTCGGCCTGCATCGATGTGGCCTCTTCGCCCATCACCTGCGCGCTGGGCAGCAGGGCCAGCAGCCCGGCGGTCAACAAGGCCTCGGCCTCGCGGTCGGCGGCGGTCACGGTTTCACCGGGCGATTTCTCCTCGATGTCTTCCGCCCGCAGCGCGCGGAAGCGGGGCAGGATGGCCTGGCGCGCAGCTTGGCGCATCAGTTGTGCGACTTCTTCAATCATTGAATTCCTCTGAACTGGCCCCGATCAGCGCCCAGGCCAGGGTACGCAGCCTGGTGCTGCGCGCCGCCGTCATGGTGCGCCGTCCTTGGGTAAAGTGCGGTTCACGGGCCTCTGCGGGCGACATGCCGGCCTGGGGTCTGAACCGCTACAAAACATCAAGAGGGAGGGTAGCAGCATGAATCTGTTCAATATCGGATTGGCGCTGATCCTTTTTCTGCAACTGCTGCTGGCCCTGCACCAGTTCAGGCGACATCGAAAGTTGAAGAAGCACCAGCAGAGGATGGTGGAGGCGCTGGGGGGCAGGCGGTTTTGGCGCGTCGGCCTGGCCCGCGTGGAGTTTCTGAAGTCCTGGCCCAAGCGAAGCCCGCAGCAAGCCCTGGGGGTGTTGATCGATGAGGGGCATACCGTTCGACTCAAGGGCCGCTGGTATGGCGCCCAGGAAGACTTTGAACAGGTCGTGAGCAAGGAGCCGGCCACGCTCACCTGGCTGGCCCCCCATCCGTGGCGCACGGCCAACCTGGCCTGGGTGCAGATCGATGCCCCTACCGGCCCGCTCCTGGTGTGTGCAGAAACCCTCGCCAACCCCAGGGCCTCGCGCGAGGCCCTGGCCGACAGGGTGCGTTCGGTCTCTCCAGGCTTTGCGTTGCCGACGGGCGCAGGCACAGATTTTTCGCTGGAGAAGAACCGTTTTTCGCTGACCGCCGTGGTGGTGTTCCTGGCGCTGCTGCTGTTCTCACTGCTGGACACCTATGTGTTCAACGACTACGAGCTGATTGAATCCCAGGTGGCACGGCTGCTCAGCAGCCCGGCCCTGCTGGTGGCCGCTGGGGCTGCGCTGGTCGGGGTGGGCTTGTTCAGCTACCGCCGGTTGCTGGCTGGCAAGGTGCCGGTGCAAGAGTCGCTGGTGCTGGCCCTGTTTGTGACCGGCGCCTTGACCATGGCGGCGCTGCCAGCGCTCAAGCGGGTTGATCAGGTGCTGGCGAAAGGGCCATCCACCTGGTACGCCTACCGCGTGGTCGATCGGGTGGTTCACCTGAGCCCGGTGGATGCCCGCCAGGGCTTGCCGACCCTGCGCTTCACCAAGGCCCCCGAGTACTGGGCTCAGGTGCCCACGGGCAGCGAGGTGCAGGTGCCGCCTTTGCGCGGCCCCCTGGGCCTGTGGCAGCTCGATCACCAACGCTTTGACCCGCCGATCCTGAAGTTTTATGAAGACGCCGGCAACAAGTGAGCCGCATGGGCACATCAGGCCAAAGCCGCCACAGGGGGCTCAGCCCTGGGTTAAGCTCAGCAGCCCCGCAGCCCACCCAGATGCCGCCATGTCCACGCCCCCTGCCCCTCCAGCCCAGCGCCACAACCCTTTGCATGGGCTGACCCTGGAGGCCATCGTCACCGCGCTGGTTGACTTCTATGGCTGGGACGAGCTGGCCCACCTGGTGCCCATCCGCTGCTTTGCGCTCAACCCGAGCATCAAATCAAGCCTGACCTTTCTGCGCAAGACGCCCTGGGCGCGTGAAAAGGTCGAAAGCCTGTACCTGTTCATGCTGCGCGAGCAGCGCCGCGCCGGGCAGCAAGGCGACTGATTGCGCGGGCCATCCCTTTCAGGCCGCGATCACCTTCAGGGCCTCGACCAGCCGCGCCGTGTCTTCGGCCGAGGTGAACAAGGCCGGTGAAATGCGCACGCAGTCCCCCGCCGCCACGCCCCCGCGGCGCACGGTGAACAGGCCAAACTCATCCTTCAAACGCTTGGCCAGGCGCAGGTTGTCCTCGCGGCTGGTCTGGCCGCGCAAGCGGATCGAGGTGATGCCGGCGTACAGGCGTGGGTCTTGCGGGGTCAGGATCTGCAGTTTCGACAGCCCCAGCAGGGGCGCCACCCACAGATCGCGCAGGTGGCGCAAGCGGGCCTCCTTGTGGGCCGGGCCCAGGGCCTGGTGCAGGTCCAGCGCCACGGGCACGCTCAGCACATTGGCGATGTTGGTGGTGCCGGTGTGCACGCGCGAGCGCACATCGTGGGCCGGGTAGTCACCGTCTTCAAACGCCCGGTCGATGTCATCCAGCCGGCCCTCCTTGATGTACAGGCAGCCCACGCCCAGGGGCGCGCCCATCCATTTGTGCAGGTTGAAGCCCACAAAATCGGCGCCCAGCGACTCCACCTTGAAATCGATCTGGCCCCAGGAATGGGCCGCATCCACGATCACGTCGATGCCACGGGCCCGTGCCAGGCGGCAGATCTCGGCCACCGGCAACAAGAGCCCGGTGCGGTGGCTGACATGGGTCAGCAGCAGCAAACGGGTCTTGGGATGCTGCTCGAAGGCCCGCGCGTAAGCATCGATCACGCCCTGATAGCTGGCCGGCTCGGGCAGACTGATGCGCACCACCTCGGCGCCGCGGCGCTGACGCAGGTAGTTCATGGCGTACTGCATGCTGTCGTAATCCAGATCGGCATACAGGGCCACATCGCCCGGCTGCAGGCGCCGGTAGTTGGTGATGAGGTTTTGCAGCGCCTCGGTGGCCCCCCGGGTCAGCGCCACCTCTTGCGGCTTGGCGCCCAGCTCCAGGGCCACACGATCACGCACGCGAGTGGCTTCGCCCGCGTCGTACTGGCCACGAACAAACACCGAGCCCCGGCGATTGATCTCATCGACGTGGCGGTGATAGGCCTGTGCCACGGGCCGGCCCATCATGCCGAAGTAGCCGTTCTCGAAGTTCACCACGCTGCGGTCCACCGGAAACAGCGCGGCCACGCGGGCCCAGTGGGCCTCGTCACGGGCCAGGCTGGCGGGATCTTGCAGGGGGCGCGGCACCGTCAAACTGTCGGCGGCTGAAGCCTCGGGCGCCGGCGGCGGGCTCACCTGGGCCTTGGCGGCACCGGCCACCAGGGCGCCCAAGGCGCCTGCTGAAGCCATCAGGCCACGGCGCTGGCGCTGGAAAGGGGTGACCGGGGTGTTGTTCATGGGCAATGGGCTGTCTTTCATGGGGCACCAGCCTAGGGGCAGGCCGTGTCATGCCCATGACGGACGGCGCTGCGGCCGCTCAGGCCTTGGGGCCGTGGTCCAGGTAGGCCGACACGCGTTCGCCCCAGCGCTCTTCGGGGAAGTAGTCCCACACGGCATGGTGCTGGGTGGCCCAGTTGTCCCAGAACAGCAAAGTTCCCGGCTCCCACCGCACACGCACCTGGAAGGTCAGATTGCGTTCGATGTGGCGGTACAAGTGCTGCAGCACAGACTGACTTTCCTGGCGGCTGAGCTGCACGATGTGCGAGGTGAAGGCCTCGTTCACGTACAGAAACTTCTGCCCGGTGAACGGGTGGCGGGCCACCACCGGGTGCTCGGTGGCCGGAAAGGTCTTGCCCGGCTCGGGCTGGGTGCCGTAGCCGGCCGTCCAGGCGGTGGAGCCGTCGTGCACAGCCGTCAGGCCGTCGAGAAAGGCCTTGTAGGGGGCCGACAGCGACTCATAGGCCAGCACCAGGTTGGCAAAGGCCGTGTCGCCGCCACCCGACTCGGGCAGCCGCGTGACGTGCAGGAACGAGCCCCAGATCGGGTTGGCGTCGCACGACACATCATGGTGCCAGGCGTCGCCCGCCGTGAAGCGCGACTGCGGCCCGGTGCGCCAGGCCAACACCTCGGGGTCGTCGGTGCCGCCGGCCACGGCGCGGCTCTTGGCGAGCAGATGGCGGTGCAGGGTGCCGAAGCGGCGCGCAAAACGCTTGTGCGACTCCAGATCCAGCGTCTGGCCGCGGAAAGCCAGCACCAGGTTTTCTCCGATGGCACGGCGGATTTCGGCGAATTGCACGTCAGGGATGTCGCGCGACAGGTCCACGCCATGGATCTCGGCACCGATCGTGGGCGCCAGGCGCGTCAGCTTGAAGGTTTTGTAGGGCGCGCGGGGCAGTGCGTGCCAGGCTTCGATGGCCTGTTTGTCGTTGAAGTCTTGGTAAAAGCTCATGGTGTTCGCTCAGTCGGTTGTCTGTTCCACGTGGGGTTCAACAAGGGGTTCTCACCGGTGGGGGGCGGGCCTTCTGATGGGCTGCCCGCCACCGGTTCGAGCCGAATCTAGCGCTGGCGCGGCAGCCGGTTACGACCCTTTTCAGATAAGAAAAAGTGATTCCGGCCAGATCTCCAAGGCTTGAGGAAACGCAAAAAATCGGGGCCGCGGGCCAGGCATGTTTTTGTCGCGGATCAAGCCCGCGGGGCCCGCCCTGTGGCTGAGCAGGGTCACAACTGCCCACTTCGGGCGGGCCGCCACGCACCGCCATGGCCAAACCTTGCGCCAGGTACAGACAAACTGCCCCCCATTGGATTAGGGTGGGCCTTTGACGCAGCTTCGCAAAGGCCCGGGCATGGAATTCAAGGACTACTACCAGCAATTGGGGGTGGGCAAGAACGCCACCGCGGACGAGATCAAGAAAGCGTTTCGCAAGAAGGCCCGCCAGTACCACCCCGATGTCAGCAAAGAGCCCGATGCGGCCAGCCGCATGGCCGAGCTCAACGAGGCCAACGCCGTGCTGTCCGACCCCGAAAAACGCGCCGCCTACGACACCCTGGCCAACCAGCCTCAGGCCAGCCGTGCGGGCCAGGCCTACCAGCCCCCACCCCACTGGGACAGCGGCTACGAGTTCTCGGGCGGCGCCGACGACCTGGAAGGCGAGCACAGCGACTTCTTCGAGCAACTGTTCGGCCGTTCGGCCCGTGCCAGCCGGCAAGGTCGGGGCACGGCCGGCATGGGCGGCGCCCGACCGCAGGCGCAGCGTGGCAACGACCACCACGCCAGCATCGAACTGGATCTGGTCGACGCCTACACCGGGGCCCTGCGCACCATCACGCTGCAGGCCGGGCGCCTGAACGAAGCCGGCCACCTGGTGCGCGAAGAACGGCATCTGGAGGTGAAGATTCCCCAGGGCGTGCGCGAGGGCCAGCACATCCGCCTGGCCGGCCAGGGCAGCCCGGGCCTGGCCGGTGGCCCACCCGGCGACCTGTTGCTCGAAGTCGGCTTCAAGCCCGACGCGCGCTGGCATGCCGAAGGCCGCGATGTGCACCAGACCCTGCTGTTGGCGCCCTGGGAGGCGACCCTGGGCACCAGCATCACGGTGACCACCCCGGGCGGCGAGCTGGAGGTGCAGGTGCCCGCCGGCTGGCGCCGCGGCCGCAAGCTGCGCCTGAAAGAACGTGGCATCCCCGGCCACCCCCCCGGTGACCTGTACCTGACGCTGGACCTGGCCCTGCCCCCGGCCGACACCGACGCGGCCCGTGCCGCCTACACCGCCCTGGCCCAGGCCTGCCCGGGCTTCAACCCTCGCCAGCCCCACGGAGCCTGACCATGAACCCAGCCCCCCAAAGCCCTCACACAAGCCATGTGCTGGATGCCGAGTTGCTGCCAGACGATGCCTTCGATCTGGAGGCCCTGGCCCAGGCCTGCCGCCAGAGCCCGGACTGGGTGCGTGTGCGGGTCGAAACCGGCGTGTTGCAGACCGACCCACCTGAGCAGGCCTGGCGCTTCAGCAGCCAGACCTTTGTGCGCGCGCGCCGCATTGCCCACCTGGAAGCCACCTTTGACGCCGATCCCCAACTGGCCGCCTTGACGGTCGACCTGATCGAAGAGGTGACCCGTTTGCGCCGCCAACTGCAGCAGTTGCAGGCCTTGCACGGCGATGCCCCGACCTGATGCGCGCAGCGCTGTAACGGGTCATTGCACCTGTCTGCCCGGCGGGCCCGCCGAGTTCCCCTACACTCGCCGGCAAACCCTGCGCCGGATCAGGGTGCTCCACCGGCCCGCAAGGGTGGTTGGCTGCACCTGCCCCTGCCGAACCCGTCACCATGCAAGCCCCCATCCCGAGTTCTTTTCTTGCCCTGATTGATGCCGATCTGGCCCAGGTCGGCACGCTGATCCAGCAGCGCCTCAACACCGAGGTGGCCCTGATTGCCTACGCTGCGCAGCACATCGCCCATTCGCCAGAACAGCGCGTGCGCCCGGCACTGGCGCTGGTTTGCGCCCAGGCTTTGGGGGACAGCGGCGCGCGCCAGCAGGTGCTGGCCGCGGCCGTTGAACTGATCCACGCCGCCCTGGCGCTGCACCATGAGGTGGACCTGCCCACGGCAGAAGCCCCCGCGGGCCTGGGCAATGCCCCCAGCGTGCTGCTGGGCGACCTGCTCTACACCGGCGCCTTCCGGGCCATCGTCGAGCTGGGCGACATGCGCGTGCTGCGCGTGCTGGCCGACGCCACCAACCAGGTGGCCGAGGGCTCGGTGATGTACCAACAGACCTACCAGGCCGCGGATGCACCCGCCACGGCCGATGAGACCGGCCAGCAGCACCTGCGCATCACCCGGGCCCGAACCGCCTCGCTGTTCGAGGCCGGGGCGCGTTGCGCGGCCATCCTGGCCGCGGCACCGCCCGAGGTGGAGGCCGCCCTGGCCGCCTATGGCCAAAGCTGGGGCCTGGTGTGGCAACTGAGCCGCGAAAGCCATGCCGAAGCCCCCACGCCCGCCCGGCCAACGCAACTGAGCAAGACGGCCCTGAGCGCCGCCCTGGCCCAAGCCCAGGCGGCGCTGGCCCAGGCCCGGCAAGGCTTGAGCGTGCTGCCTGAATCACCCTATCGGCAGGCACTGCTGGACGCGACCGCCCTCGGTTGAGCGCCCGCGCACCCGTCGCAGGCCCAGGGCGGTTGCGCTGGCCTGCGGCTGGTGTTCAACGTGGGCGCCGGCATGACCAGCCCCGCCGCACTGACTCACACCCTGACCCGCACCCTGAGCGTGCACCCCGACCTGGTAGGCTCGGCCGCGGGGCTGTATGGCGCCATCCAGAGGGTGGTGGGCGCCCTGTGCACCGCCGCGGTCGGGCTGGGCCACGACCCCGCCCTGGCGATGGCCACGGTGCTGGTCGGGGCCAGCACCCTGAGCCAGTGGGGGTTCCGCGATGCATTGCAGGTTTCGCGGCCCTGACCCTGCGCCAGCAAGGCCTGTGCGGCTGCGCGAAAATCGTCACCATGCCCAGCCCACAGCCCCCTGACAACGACCCGATGCCCACACCGCCCGTGCAGCCTGAACTCGAGGCCTGTTGCGGCAATGGCTGTGACCCCTGCATCTTCGACCTGCACGATCTGGCCATGGACGAGTACCGCCAGGCCCTGCGGGCCTGGCAGGCACGCCAGCCACCGACACCTTAGATCAGCGCCCAGCCCCCCCGCCCTGGCCCCCGCGCCCAACACCCTGCGCCTGGGGCCGATTGGCAGCAGGTGCCAACACCTGCGCGCGCTTGTTTGAAAGCCAACCGGGAAAGTCACACGCTGATCCCCGTTTTGGTTACATTAGGTAACAGCAGCGCAAAAACCACGACAAACGTCAGGTTTGATCGCGCCAAAATACAAAATCTGATAGATCCATGCCGATTTTGCGCGAAATTGCCGACGACCTGACGGTGAGACGAGTCGAAATCCTGGTCTCTCAATCCCGATTGGGCACGCTGGCGGCCTTGAGCCTGTGCGGCCTTTTCGGCTTCACCCTGGTCGAGCGCGTGGGATGGCCGGCATACGGCGCCTGGTATGCCGTGGTGGCCTGCGGCTACCTGTTGCGGCAGTGGTACTACCACGTGCATCTGAGCCGCCAGGGGCCCACGCCGGGCACGCTGGATGCCATGGCGGCCATCAACACCATCACAGGCGCGCTGGCGGTGTCCTGCCTGCCCTTGTTCTCCAGCGCTCTGGACATCATCGACCTGGCGCTGCTGTCAGCCCTGGTGGTGGGCTGGGCAGCGGTCACGGTGACGGTGTTGTCCGCCAGGCCCCGCATCTATGGCGTTTTTCTGGTCCTGAGTCTGGGTTCCGTGCTGTACGCGTGGCACGGGCATGTTCAGCCCCACGCCTTGCTGACCCTGGCGGCCAGCCTGTTCTTCGGTGGGGTGCTGCTGCTCAACGTGTGCCGGATGATGGAGCACCAACAGCAGTCGGAATACGAACACCAGAAAGCCATCACCGACAGCCTGACCCAGTTGCCCAATCGTGAAGGGATCCGGGCCGATGGCGATGCCCACCTGCGCCAGGGCAATGACCCCTTGGTGCTGGTGCTGGACCTGGACCGCTTCAAGGCCATCAACGATGCGCTGGGCTATGAATTTGGCGATGCCGTGCTGATCGAGGCAGCTCGACGCCTGCACAGCATCCCCGAGGTCAAGGTGGGTCGGCTCCATGCCTCGCAGTTCTGTCTGCTGGCCTCCAGCCATGCCGACACCTCCGACCTGATCGAAGAGGTGCGGACCCGCTTTGCCGAGCCCCTGAATGTGATGGGCGAGCCCGTGGACATCAGCTTCACCGTGGGCGTGGCGGTGGCGCCCCGGCATGGGCAGAGCATGCAGCACCTGATCCGCGCCGCGGCCATCGCCACCCATGCGGCACAGCGGGTCAATGCCGACTGGCTGACCTTCTCCGACAGCATGGAGCTGAATTCGCGGGCCGACCTGAGCCTGCTGTCCAAGCTCAAGGACGCTGTCACACAAAACCAGTTGGAAATGCACCTGCAACCCAAGGTCCGCATCGCGGACGGCAGCATCGAGTCGGCCGAAGCCCTGATCCGCTGGCGTCACCCCGAACGGGGCCTGGTGCCCCCCAGTGAATTCATTCCGTTTGCCGAGCAGACGGGCAGCATCCGCATGCTGACCGAATGGATGCTCAAAAAGGCCTTGTTGGTCTGCGCCCAGCAGCGGGTGGCGGGGCGGCCGATTCAGATCTCGGTGAATATCAGCGCCAGCGATCTGCGCGACGACCGCCTGGGTCGTCAGGCGCAGGAACTGGCGGCCCGCCTGCATGCCGATCCGCGAGACATCCGCTTCGAGGTCACGGAGAGCAGCGTGATGGATGACCCGGACACCGCCCTCAAGCACCTGTACGCCTTGCGGCAGGCCGGCTTCAGCCTGTCCATCGACGATTTCGGCACCGGGTACTCATCGCTGGCCTACCTGCAGAAGATGCCCGTGCAAGAGCTCAAGGTGGACCGCTCCTTTGTCAAAGGCGTGCAGGAGGGCAGCGCCGCCGAAGTGCTGCTCGATTCGATCTGCTCGCTGGCCCACCGCATGGGCCTGAGCATCGTGGCCGAGGGGGTGGAGACCGCCGAGGAATGGGCCATCGTGAAACGCCTGGGCTGCGAATACGTGCAAGGCTGGTATGTCGCCAAGGCCATGCCCGTGGAGGCGTTCTGGGACTGGCGCCAGTTGAATGAACCTGTGATTCCACCCGGGCTTTGACAGCCCCCTGCAGCCCCCGGCTGATCAGGATCGGCCACCAGATACAGGAGCGAAACTGCCCATGACCACTGTGCGCTACGTCTGCGTGTCGGACCTCCACCTCGGGGCCCCGGACAGCACCCTCACGCAGCTGAATGCGGCCGGCGAGTTCGACGCCGCCCACCCCAGCCCCACGCTGCTGCACTTTGCCTCGTCGCTGCGGCGCACGCTGCGCCACATGGCCCAGGCGGCCCAGGCCCAGGGCCTGGCCCCCACGCCGCCCACCCTGGTGCTGCTGGGCGACATCCTGGACCTGGGCATCTCGCCCATGGGGCAGGTGGCCCGGGTGTTCACCCAGTTTGTCGAGGCCCTGTTCCCCCCCGGCCAGGAGCCGGTGCTGGCCCCCACCATGCTGCTGGTGCCCGGCAACCACGACCACCACCTGTGGCGCATGGCCCAGGACACCTTGTTCGTCGAGGCCTTGCGCCAGGGCCAGATCCATGACGACCTGATCGACCACTCGGAGTACCGCGACCGCCCCCCGGGCTCCGAGATCCCGTGCGACATGCTGACGGCCATCCTGCGCCGGCACCTGCCCGATGAACCCCTGGCCCGCGTGCACATCGCCTACCCCAACCTGTGCCTGCTGACGCCCGACCGCCAACGCGGCGTGGTGCTGCACCATGGCCACTACATCGACCCGACCTACCGCCTGATGAGCACCATCAATGGCCTGATGTCGGGGCAAACGATGGGCGACCTGAGCGCCGAGACCCTGGAAGAGGAAAACGGTGCCTGGGTCGACTTTCTGTGGTCCGACCTGGGCAGCGCCGGCGACACCGGGCGCGAGGCCTTCTCGCTGTACCAGGTCATGAACAATGCCGGCGCTTCGCATGCCTATGCCGACCAGTTCCGCGAACGCCTGCTGGACCGGGTGGCGAGCCAGCTCGGCTTCAGCGGCAGCATGCCGCTGTACCAGGGCATCACGCTGCGGCAACTGGTGGGAGCGCTGATCGAGCTCACCCTGACGCGCAATGCCCAGGGTCAGCGCAACAACTTTCTCGATGTGCTGCCCCCCGACGACCTGAAGAACCTGCGCGCCTTCATCGGCGGGCCGGCCCTGTACGACCTGCAACAGGCTTTGCGCCCCGACCCCGCGGCCCACCCCGCCCTGCCCGACTTCGATCTGTCCTTTGTCTATGGGCACACCCACAAGCCCTTCCAGCAAGAGCTGGTCATCGAGGGCCTGAACCAGCCGGTGGCCGTCTACAACACCGGCGGCTGGGTGCTGGACCAGCCCACCATGACCTTCACCCAGGGGGCCTCGGCCGTGTTCATCAGCGACGCCATGGATGTGGCCGCCCTGCGCCTGTTCAACGACCCCGTGGCCTCGCAGATGGCCCCGGTGCGGGCCGAGGGCCTGCAGAACTTCCGCGACCGGCACAACCCCTTGCTGGGCGCCCTGCAAGCGGCGGTCGCGGCCACCGCAGCGGATTGGGCCGCCTTCTCGGGCTGCGCCCGCGACAAGCTGGAAGCCCTGGCCGCGGCGGCGCTCAATGCCCGGTCCATGGCCCACCCCTACCAGAAAGGAGCCCGGCCATGATGCGCAGGATTGCCCAAGACATTGGCCAGGGCCTGGCCGCCATAAAGCCCTCGTATGAGGTGGTGGTGGTGGGCTCGGGCTATGGGGCCGGCGTGGCGGCCTCGCGCCTGGCGCGTGCGGGCCGCCAGGTGGCCCTGCTGGAACGCGGCCTGGAGCACCTGCCCGGCGAGTTTCCGGCCTCGCTCAACCAGGCGCGGGGCGCCATGCGCGTGGACACCGCCGCCCAGACCCTCGGCTCGCCCACCGGGCTGTACCAGCTGCATGTGCACGCCGACATGCTGGCCATGGTGGGCAATGGGCTGGGCGGCACCTCGCTGATCAACGCCAACGTGTCACTCGAGGCCGACCCCGAGCTGCTGCGCAGCCCGGCCTGGCCCCAACCCTTCCGGGACGACCCTGAGCTGCTGGCCCCCTACCTGCAGCGGGCCCGGGCCACCCTGGAGCCTCGCACCTACCCGCTGGACCGCCCCACCCCAGCCAAGCTGGCCGCCCTGCGGCAGTCGGCCAGCCACCTCGACAAGCCTTTCAAGCGGGTGCCGATCAACGTCACCTTTGAAGACCGGGTCAACCCCTTCGGCGTCGCCCAGCCGGCCTGTAACGATTGCGGCGACTGCACCAGCGGCTGCAACGTGGGCGCCAAGAACACGGTGCAGATGAACTACCTGCCCGATGCCGAGCGCCATGGCGCCAGCCTGTTCACCGGCGTGAGCGTGAGCCACGTGAGCCGCGAGGGCACGCGCTGGCGCGTGCACTACCGCCCCACCGCCCAGCAGGAGACCGCCCTGCGCAGCGTGCTGGCCGATGTGGTGGTGCTGGGCGCCGGCAGCCTGGGCTCCACCGAGATCCTGCTGCGCTCGCGCCAGCACGGCCTGCCCCTGTCAGACCGGCTGGGCGCCTCGTTTTCGGGCAATGGCGATGTGCTGGGCCTGGCGTATGACGCGGGCTGGTCGCCTCAGGCGGCCGAGGCTGCGCAGGCCACCACGGCCGACGACGACCAAGGCGAAGACCCGGACGAACTGGCTTTGCGTGAACCCCCAGTGGCCGACGTGCCAGGCCTGCACGGGGTGGGCCTGGGCCAGCGCAAGCCGGTGGAAGGCGCCCTGCCCGGCCCCTGCATCACCGGCGTGATCGACCTGCGCCAGGAGCCCGACCCCAAGGACCGCCTGGTGATCGAAGAAGGCGTGATCCCGGGCGCGCTGGCCCTGGCGCTGGCCCCGGCCCTGTTCTTTGCATCGGCCCAGCTCAACACCGCCTTCGAATACGGCGCGGAGGACGGCAAGCGCAAGCTGCTCGATGCCAAGGCCATCGGCGAGGCCGTCCAGCAAGACCCCGGCCAACTGGCCGACATGGCCTACCGCGGCGCGGTGGACCGCACCCAGACCTTTCTGGTGATGAGCCTGGACGACGCCCAGGGCCAGTTGAAACTGCATGACGACCGCCTGCGCATCGATTGGCCCCATGCCGGGCGATCCCCCGTCATCGAGCACGACAACCAGTGGCTGCGCCGCGCCAGTGAGGGCATCCAGGGCCAGTTCATCGCCAACCCGCTGTGGACCGAGGGCATGGGCCAGAAGCTGGTCACGGTGCACCCGCTCGGGGGCTGCGCCATGGGCGACGATGCGTCGCACGGCGTGGTCAACCACCAGTGCCAGGTCTTTGCCGGTACGCAGGGCGAGGCCGTGCATGAGGGCCTGTACGTGTGCGACGGCGCGGTGATCCCCGCCGCGGTGGGGGTCAACCCGCTGCTGACCATCACCGCCGTGGCCGAGCGCGCCTGCCAGCGCCTGGCCGACCAGCGCGGCTGGACCATCCAGTGGGGTGCCACCCCTGCCCACCCTGCCACCCCACCGGCCGCAGCCGAGGCACCGGAGGACTCCGAAAGCCTCTGGGCGCGCCTGAAAAACGCTGTGCAAGAGGAACTGCAGACCGCCGAGCACGCTCTTCAACAAGCCGGCCACACTTTGATGCACGAGCTGATCCAGCCCCTGGAAGACGGCGTGCTCGACTGGGCCAAGGCAGAAGGCGCCGCGGTGTTGAAAGCCGCAATCGCACGCTTTCCGCAGCTGCTGAGCCCGGCCTTCTCGTTTTCCGAGCGCATGGCCGGCTGGGTGAGCACCGAAGCCCTGCAGCAGAACGGGCCCGGCGGGCTGATCCACGACTTCGAGATCGCCCGCGCCTGGGGGCGCCGCCGCGGCCAGACTTTGAGCCTGGAGCTGTTGGTGCACACCCAGGACCTTCACCAACTCAACACCCACGAAGACCACCCCGCCGACATCGACGGCCAGGTGCATTGCCACGCCCTGGACCCCGAGCCCATGGTGGTGCGCCAGGGGCGCTTCCAGCTGCTGTGCACCGACGAGCAGCAGGTGGAGACCTGGCTCATGGTGTACGACATGACGCTGGAGCGCGCGCAAGGGCGTGGCCAGTTCCACCTGCGCGGCCACAAGCGCCTGCACCAGACCGCCAGCTCCTCGAGTTGGCAAGACCTGACCACGCTGTTCGTGGAGGTGCGCGACCAGCCCGGTGGCACCCTGCTGGCCCAGGGCATCGCCTCGCTGGCACTGGACGACCTGCTCAAGCAGCTGACCACGCTGAAGCTGGAGGCCGTCACGCCCCTGGCCCGGCAAATCCAGGCCCACCAGCCCGGGCTGCTGGACACCATCCACCTGCTGTACCTGGAGCAGTTTGCGGGCTTCTTCGGCATGACGGTGTTCCAGGCCTATGGGGGCCTGCTCTCCTGCCTCAACGACTTTCCGGGCAAGGCCCTGCCCCAATGGGCCGGGCGGCCTTTGAAGGCGCCGGCCCCGGTGGTGCACAGCGTGCCGCTGGACGATGGCTTTTCGATCCGCCTGACCCGCTACCCAGGTCAGAAGGGCCCGGTGATCCTGGCGCCGGGCTTTTCGATCCGGACCTCCTCGTTTGCCACTGACACGGTGGACGAGAACCTGGTCGAGGCCTTGTGCCGCGACGGCTTCGATGTGTGGCTGCTCGACTACCGCGGCAGCATCGACTCGGGCAGCCCGCTGCAGCCCTACACGATCAGCGACATCGCCCGCCATGACTGGCCCGCCGCCGTGCGCCATGTGCTGGCCCAAACCGGCCGGCCCGACCTGCAGGTGATCGCGCATTGCGTGGGTTCGATGACGCTGCTGATGGCCTTGCTGGAGGGCATGCCCGGCGTGCGCTCGGTGATCGCCTCGCAGCTCACGCTGCACCCCATCACCAACTGGCTCAACGATCTGAAAAGCGAGCTGGGGGTGTCGCGCCTGCTGCAGAACATGCCCGAGTTCGGCGGCCATGTCGACTTCGTGCCCGGTGGCACGGACTTCGACAGCCAGCTGGACGCCGTGCTCTGGGGCGTGCCCGTGCCCGAAGGCGAGGCCTGCAAGAACCCGGTGTGCCGCCGCCTGTTTGCCATCATGGGGCCCTCGTACCGGCACGACCAGCTCAACCACGCCACCCACACCGCCCTGGCACGCATGGTGGGGCCGGTGTCGCTGCGGCCCTTCGACCAACTGAGCCTGATCATGCAAAAAGGCCATGTGGTGGACCCGCTGGGGCACGAGCGCTACCTGAGCCCCGAGCGGGCGCGCCACCTGGCCCTGCCCATCCACTTCATTGCGGGGGCCCGCAACCAGTTGTTCCTGCCCGAGACCAGCCTGCGCACCCTGGCCTGGCTGAGCGAGCACAACGACCCCGGCCTGTACAGCCGACAGCTCTTCAAGGACTACGCCCACATGGACCTGTTCATCGGCAAGAACGCGGCCGCCGAGGTGTTCCCGCAGCTCATCGCCGAGCTGAACCGACACCCCTGAGCGGCCCCCTCCAAGCCCGACCGAGCCCATGTACGCCGGACACTTCGCCATCGGCCTGGCCTTGCAAAGCCGCATCCCGCGGCAGCCGGCCTGGCCCGTCCTGCTGGGGGTGGGCCTGCTGGACATGCTCAACGGCCTGTTCATCGTGCTGGGCTGGGACCAGGTCAGCCCCAACCTGGCGGCCGGCCCCTACCTGTACTTCGACCTGCGCTTCATCGACTGGGACCACTCCTTGCTGGCGGCCGGGCTGTGGTCCGGCGCCTGGGGCCTGCTGTGCTGGCGCCGCAGCCGGGCGCTGGCGGCCTGGGGTCTGGTGGCGGCGCTGTCGCATTGGGTGGCCGACTGGCCGGTGCACAACCACGATCTGGCCCTGTTTCCGTACGCTGAGCAGCACCTGGGCGCCGGCCTGTGGGCCCGCCTGGGCCCCTGGGCCTGGTGGCTGGAGGGCGGCCTGGTGCTGTGCCTGATCGGGCTGGCCTGGCAACAGGCCCGCCAGCATGGTGCCGACTGGCGCTGGCCCTGCGCCCTGGTGGCCGCGCTGTGGATGGGCCTGAACCCCTGGCTCTCGCCCATGCGCTGGATGGCCGCGTGGCCCGAGCCCTGGGCCCACCTGGGCCATGGCACGCTGGTCGGCCTGGGCTTTCTGCTGCCGGGTCTGGTGCTGATGGCCCTGGTGAAACAAGCGCCCTCAAGGCCCGAACAACACACCCCGTAAATTCACCTGTTTTGCACTTTGTGACGCTTTGGCCGTGCTCCAATCGAGCGCTTTGGCTTTGTAGTTTCCGTGCATTTCATGTCTCCGATGGCGCCCTGGTTGCGCCGCTTTGTCGCCTGTGCCGCCGTCAGCACCGCATTCCTGGCCCCTCAAACCTCTGGCTGGGCCGCCCCCCCAACCCAGGCTCTGCCCACGCGCTTTGCCGAATGCCCTCAGTTCTTTGCCGGCGGTCATCCGCCCCAGGTGCCAGCAGCGCGAGGTTTGCGCGAGCTGTGTTACGAGGCGTTTGCCGTGCTGCACAGCGGCGAAACCCGCACCCCGGTGTTCGTGGCCGAGCGCCTGAACCGCCAGCGCATCGAGGACGCCGACGAGAAGCGGGCCGACAAGTTCTTTGCCGACGCCCGCCTGCCGCGCGGCGAACGCGCCGAGCTGGAAGACTACAAAGGCTCGGGCTACTCACGCGGGCACATGGCCCCGGCCGGTGACATGCCCACGCCCAGCGCCATGGCGCAAAGCTTTTCGCTGGCCAACATGGTGCCGCAGAACAGCCAGAACAACAGCGGCCCCTGGGCCAAGATCGAAAAGGACACCCGCCGCTATGCCTTGCGCGCCCAGGGCGACGTGTTCGTGATCACAGGCCCGGTGTTCGAGCCCGGCAGCGAACGCATCGGCCCACGTGGCGTGCGGGTGCCGGCCTACCTGTACAAGCTGGTCTACGACGCCCACACCGGCAAGGCCTGGGCCCACTGGCAGCGCAACCAGGCCGGCGAGCGCGTGTCGGCCCCCATCAGCTACGCCGAGCTGGTGCGGCGCACGGGCATTGAGTTTCTGGGCGGGCGCAGCGACTGACGCAGCGCGCTCCGGCCTGCCCACTCACACCCGGCCGCACACATCTGGCCGCTCAGATCTGGCCACCGCCCGCCACCAGCCGCTCCCGCAGGGCCTGCTGCACCTGGGGCCACTCGTCATCGATGATGCTGAAGCGCACCGAGTTGCGCTTGCGCCCGTCGGGCATGATGCGTTCGTGCCGCACGATGCCCTCCTGCACCGCGCCCAGGCGCAGGATGGCGGCGCGCGAACGCTGGTTGATCTCGTCGGTGGTCAGTTGCACGCGCACGCACTGCATCACCTCGAACGCATGGCGCAGCAGCAGGTACTTGGCCTCGGTGTTGGCAAAGCTGCGCTGCCAGCGCGCGGCCAGCCAGGTGGCGCCGATCTCCAGTTTGCGGTGCCGGCGGTGGATCTTCCAGAACCGGGTGGTGCCGATCACCTCGCCGGTGGCCACCAGCTCGGTGGCAAAAGGCATCACGGTGCCCGCCTCGCGCCCGGCCAGGGCCTCGGCCAGGTAGGTGTGCACCGTGTCGGCCGACGGCACCACCGTGAAGGGCAATTGCCACAACTCGCCATCGGCGGCGGCCTTCAACAGGGCCGGGCCATCATCGGCCTGCAAGGGGCGCAGGCGGATGCGCGGCCCCTGCAGGGTGGTCAGCAGTTGGAAGGGTGCGGGTGCAGGCGGCTGAGCCGCTGGGACAGGAGGAATCGGCGTGGGGTTCATGGCTGCAGATTCTGCCGTGTCGGCCCACGCTAAGATGTGCCCCCTTCCGGGCGTCGCCTTGCCCAAGCAGTTCCACCCCCACGATCTCCCCTCCATGCAAGCCCTGCTCGACACCATCGCCTCGATGGACATGCCCCAAGACGCCCAACGCCTGTTCCACGGCCGGGGCGGCCGCTACCCGGGCTGCGAGCAATGGACGCTGGACGCCTACCCGCCCGTGTGGGTGGTGACCAGCTTTCTGCCCGCGTCCGATTCGGAACTGGCCACGCTGCAGACCGCCCTGCAGGCCCGCTGGGCGCAGATCGCCCCCGGGCAGCCGCTGAACTGGGTGTTCCAGCAGCGCCTGGAAGGCCGAGCCGAAACCCGTCTGATGGCGGGCAACGTGCCCGAGCCGCATGTGGTGAGCGAACGCGGCGCGCAGTACCGGGTGCACGTGCTCAAGGGGCAGAACCACGGCCTGTTCCTGGACATGGCCGAAGGCCGGCGCTGGGTGCGCGAGCACCTGCTGGCCCACCCCCACCCCAATGGCCTGCGCGCCCCCAAGGTGCTGAACCTGTTTGCCTACTCCTGTGCATTTTCAGTGGTGGCCCTGCAGGCCGGGGCGCGCCAGGTGGTGAACGTGGACATGAGTTCCGGCGCCATTGCCATCGGCCAGCAGAACCACCGCCTCAACGGGCTGGACACCGGGGCCAGCTTTCTGGCCCACGACATCTTCACCACCTGGGGCAAGATCAACCGGGCCGGGCCGTATGACCTGATCGTCGTCGACCCGCCCACGCACCAGAAGGGCAGTTTTGTGGCCACCAAGGACTACGCCCGGCTGATGCGCCGCCTGCCCGACCTGCTGGCCCCTGACGGCCGCGCCTTGCTGTGCCTGAACTCGCCCACCCTGGGGCTGGATTTTCTGCAAGGCCAGATGCGCGAACTGGCGCCCAGCCTGGTCTTTGAGCAACGGGTGGCCAACCCGGCGGTTTTTGCCGACACCAACGAAGACCGATCCTTGAAGGTGCTGGTGTACCGGGCTGCACCGGCAGACACCCCGACGGCCACCGCTGACGACGCAAAGTCGGTGTAAAGACTGACCGGCATGGGGCCAAGTCTGGCCCCGGGAGCAGGCAAATGGAAAACCCCCAGGCCCGAAAGGGCCAAGGTGGTGCTAAATTGCAGACAAGGTTGTCAAAAATAACGATTACCGGTTTTCCAACTGCCCCTTTTCCAGAGCTTCCATGCCGCATTCCCCGGAACTGCACACCGACACTCTGGACGCCCTGCCGACCCCCGCCGTGGTGGCCGTGTCGGGCCAGATTGTTCATGCCAACCCCGCCTGCCTGGTGCTGCTGGAGGCCGAACAGGCCGATCAGGTGCTGGGGCGCTCTTACAGTGATTTCACCCACCCGCTGGATCTTGCCCGAGCCCGCCGGCGCGTGCAGGCCTTGAGCCAGGGCGGCGTGCCCGGTCAGCGCAACCAAAGCACCAGCTACCGCATGCAGACCTGCTGCGGCAACACCCGCATGGTGCTGCTGGCCAGTGCCAAGGTGCTGTGGCAGGGGCAGCCGGCCCTGCTGGTCAGCGGCATCGACATGACCCACCTGGACCGCCTGCAACACGAGATGCAGGAAAGCGAGCGCAATTTCCGGCGCCTGTTCGAGAAGATGCAGGACGTGTACTACCGCACCGACGCCCAGGGCGTGGTGCAGCATGTGGGCCCGGGCGTGCGCCGCGTGCTGGGCTACGAACCCCATGAAATCGAAGGCCGCACCGCCGAGTCTTACTACCCTCAGAGCAAGGACCGCGACGCCTTCAAGGTGGCCATCATGGAGCACGGCGAGGTGTCCGACTTCCCTGGCCAGATGGTGCGCCGCGATGGGCAGGTGATCGACATCTCGATCAGCAGCCACGCCCTGTACGACCAGCACGGCGCCTTTGCCGGCGTGGAGGGCATCTACCGCGACGTGACCCAGCGCAAAAACCTGGAGCGCGAACTGCACCGCCTGGCCAGCACCGACATGCTGACCGGCCTGAGCAACCGCCGTGTGCTGCTGGAGGCGGCTGAATCGCTGTTCCTGGCAAGTTCCAATGCGGGTGCCCGTGATGGCGGCGCCGTGGCCACATCCGCGCCGGCCCTGCTGATCCTCGATCTGGACCACTTCAAGTCTATCAACGACCGCTACGGCCACCTCGAAGGCGACCGCGCCCTGATCGAATTTGCCGCGGTGGTGCGCGCCGAGTTGCGCAACAGCGATGTGGTGGGGCGCATGGGCGGCGAAGAGTTTGCCGTGCTGCTGCCCGACACCCGCAGCACCGAGGCCGAGGCCATTGCCCAGCGCATCGTGCGGCAGTTGCGCCAGCGCCAGCTCTGGAGCGGCGACGACCAGCAACCCCGTGGCATGACCGCCAGCGTCGGCGTGGCCAGCCGCCTGCCCAGCGACCGCCACCTGCGCGACTGGCTGGACCGCGCCGACAAAGCGCTGTACCAGGCCAAGCACCAGGGGCGTGACCGGGTCGTGCTGGCCGCTTGAGCTGGCGCCATTCGCTGGCGCCTTCCCCCGGCTGCCGGTGCGCCGGGGGGCCGGTCTGGCAAAGAAAGCCTTGTTTTTTGGCGCGCTGCATCCAAAAAGGAATGTGTTGCGTATCAGCGGTGGAGCATGGCGTTGCCTGCAGGCCATTGACCCAGCACGCCAACACGATGCTTGCCCGGTCGGCCATCCTTCAGGCACCTGGGCAGGTGCCCTCGTGTGCCTGGATGGCGCACGGGTCAGAGCAAACGCGCCAAGAAAGCCCTGGGCGGAGGAAGCGATAGCTGCAATGGAATTTCCTGAAAACGATCCGGAAGAGGACGAATGGGTGCTGCAGGTGCTTGGCGATGGGGCGACCCATCCGCCAAGGCTGGAGGGACGCGCGCCCGTCACCGATGAGCCAGGCGAGCCCTACGTGCACGACGTGTCCGACATGGCCGATGTGCCCGACGAATCGGCGCTGCTGGCCGCGCTGGTGGCCCGCGTCATGCGCCAGGACGAAGCCGCCCTGGCCGAGCTGTACCAGCGTCTGGTGAACCGGGTCTATTCCACCGCACTTCATCTGACACGCAACCCGGCTCTGGCCGAAGAGGTGACAGAGACCGCGTTCTGGCAGGTCTGGCGCCAGGCCCCGCGTTTCGACCCGACACGCGGCAGCGTGACGGCCTGGGTGCTCAACATCACGCGATCGCGCGCCTTGGACGCCCTGCGCGCCTTGCGCAGAACCCCCGGTTACGAAGGCCATGTCGACGCCCAGGACGAATCGGGGGCCCTGTGCAGCGATGCCCAGGACGACCCCATGGACCTGCTGGAGCTGGCCCAGAACGGCACCCGGCTGCATGAAGCCCTGTTGCAGCTGGACCCGATGCGACGCCAGTTGATCGCCCTGGCCTACTTCCGTGACATGACCCAGGAGCAGATCGCCGCCCATGTCCAGATGCCCTTGGGCACCGTCAAATCCCACATGCGGCGCACCTTGTCACTCCTGAGGGTGGCGCTGGGCGAAACACCGAGTCGGAGGCCATTGCGATGAAGCCGCGCGACAATCCAGGCCGTGAACCCTTCTTGCTCGACAGCTCCATGACCTTCAAGCCAACGCCCATGCCCTCGCTGTGGCCCGGCGAGCTGGCGGCCCAGCTCCGCGAACAGGCACCGCCGGCCGCTCTCAAAGAATCCATGGCTGCCCGCCTGCGGGCCCGAGCCTTGGCCAGCGCCCAGGCGCACAAAGCCTTCAAGGTGACGCGGCGCGAGGATGGCGCCTGGCAGCCACGCGGCCCCGGCGCCCAGGCGCGCGTCCTGCATGAAGACGCCCAGTTCTGCGTCGAATGTGTGAAGCTGCAAAGCGGCGCCGCCATGCCCTGGAGCGACACCGATCACGCCCAGGAGATTCTGGTGCTGAGTGGCAGCTTGTCTTGGGAGGGCTCGCCCCTGCCATCCATGGGCTATGGCGTGCGGGACGCAACGCACACAGTGGTCGCGGCCACCCAGGAGGGGGCCGAGATGTACGTGCGCCGCCTGCGTGTGGATCCCGCCGCCTTGCCTGCTCCTGAATCGCACTGGTGGCAGCAAGCCGCCGGTCAACGGGTGAACGATGCCTTGGGCGGCACCTGGTCTGGCAACGGGCTGGGCATGGAGATACGGCCGCTGGCCCAGGCCGGCGCAGTGGCATCGATGCTGATCCGCCTGGCCCCGGGGGGTGTCGCCCCCGATCACGCCCACCCCATTGCCGAAGATTGCATGATGATCGAAGGTGCGTTGTTCCTGGGCGACATCCTGCTGCGCGCGCTGGACTACCAATTGGCCCCCACGGACGCGACGCATTGCAGCATCAGCAGCGACACCGGCGCCCTGTTCTTTGTGCACGGCGCGCTGCCGGCCTGAGGGTTGAAGGCCCACTGGCCGTGTGGCTGCTCAGCGGCGCGGCTCGCGCAAGACCGGGTCCAGGGCGCCATGGAAGAAGAACAGGACCCCGACATCGCTGAATTCCCCAAAATGCCCGCCTCCGGCCGGCGCCAATTGGTAGTCGCCCGGTTGCAGCAGCATGTCCCCGAGAAACATCTCGCCTTCCAGCACCAGACAATCCTCGTCCAGCGCATGGTGATGGTCGTTGACGCCGGCACCCGCTTCGAAGCGAACCAGCATGGACACCACCTGGGCGTCCCCGCTGAGCAGACAGACCTGGACCCCGGGGCCACTGGCGATCCAGGCGCTCAGGCCCGGCTCCACCTGGGTCTGGGGTGCCAGCGCCCGTTGCCACCACCGGGCCTCCAGCGGAGGCAGTTGCTCGACAGGCGCACGCAGGTGGCGCACATAGGCCTGGGTGTCGCCGTGCGCCAGCAAGGGCATGGGCGGCTGGTCCGGCCCCTGGCCGGGCGCCCGGCGCACCCGGTAGCTGTAGCGGTAGTCCGTGGCGGCATCACTGCCCGACGGGCTTGCCCACGCCCCCTGCAACAGCAGCACCTCCTGCGCCAGAACGCCCTCGGGCCACGGCAGGGGCTGACCATCGCGCAAGTGCAGCAGCTCGACCCGGAAAAAGGCGTCCTCGCGCAGCACGGCGGGCCCGCCCACCGGGGCGCCGCCCAGCCAGGCTGAGCCCCCACGGCGCACCGTCAGGTAATCGCTGTGGGCCGCCACGCTGAGCTGCACCCGCCCCATCAGGCGTTGCATCACACGCTCATAGCGGGTCGACGACAGGCCCAGGCCATCCGCCCCATGGCCTGTGGAAACCCCATCGTTCATCGGAGCAGGATCTTTGTCGGTTGGGCTCATTGAGAAGCACTCAGAGGGTGCGCCAGCAAGGGTTCGAGGTCCGGGTCCAGCGCTGCGCTGTCCAGGGTGGGCGATCGGTCACGCAGCAGGCGCTGCGATGCCGACCATGACGGCAGGCGGAAAGCCTCCACCCGCAGCGCCAGATGCCGGGCCAAGCCCTGCAGCTGCTCAGCCGCCGTGGCCGTGCCCGTGGCCTGGGACGAGCCTTTGGCCGTGGCGGCGGTCAGCTGCTGCAGCCTGGCGTCGACCTGGGCCGTGGCCTGGGCCTGGGTGGATGACTGGGCTGCCAAAGTCTGCAGGGTCTGCTGCATGCGCTCGGCGTTGGCCGCCAGGGCGTTCATTTTGTGGGCGGTCTGCTCGCCAATGGCCACGCTCTGGGCCACCCGGGCCAGGTTGGCGGAAAGCAGTCGCTGGATGTTGTGCGCCGCCGCCGCAGATTGCACGGCCAGTTGCCGCACCTCGCCCGCCACCACGGCGAAGCCACGCCCGCTGGCGCCCGCGCGGGCGGCCTCCACGGCGGCGTTGAGGGCCAGCAGGTTGGTGCGAAAGGCGATGTCGTTGATGAGGTCGGTGATGTCACGCATGGTGCCGGAGGACACCCGCAGCTCGGCCATCACGGCCAGCCACCGCTGAACCGAATCGAGCCCGGCCTGGGCGGCCTGGGCGTTCTCTCGCGTCAGATCCGCCGCCTGCTCCAGCCCCCGCCCCGCCTGCTGCACCGAGGCGCTGAGCGCATGGGTGGCGGCAGACGCGTCACCGATCTGGCGGTCGGCGGCTTCGTTCAGCGCCTGCAGGGTTTCGGCATCGCGGCTCAGCTGCACCGTGGCCCCCAGCACCTCGGCACTGGCCCCGCGCACCTCGCCCACGAGGGCGGCGATCGCGCCCTGCATGTGGCTCAGCTGGTGCACCAGGTCAGCCACTTCGTCGCGGCCCCAGGCCTGGGGCGCCTGGGTGAGATCGCCGTCGGCCAGGCGCTGCATTTGCGATCCCAGCAAGGCCATGCCCCCGGCGCTGACCCGGCTGAATGAGACAAAAAGGTAGGCCGCCAAGGCCAGGCTCAAGCCCAACATCAGCAGCACGGCATCGCGACGCCTCTGCAGCGATTGCTCGCGGGCCGCCAGTGTCGTGTCCAGCGCTTGCAGGCCACTGGCCTGCAAGCGTCGTTGCCCCTGGTCCAGGGTCTGGGCCACACGCTCGAAGGCCGCGGCATCGCCCGACAGGGCCGGGCCCAGGAACTGCCGGCGCGCCAGGCCGCGCAGTTCAGCCGCCGAGGGCAAGGCCTGTGGATCGGGCAGACCGCTGGCGCCATCGCCCTGGGCCTGTGTGAAGGCCTTGAGCAAGGCCTGGTCCAGGTACTCGATGACGGGCAGTTGGTCGGCCATGATGCGTTGCTGCGACGGCTCCAGGCGCGCCGAGCGCAACACCCAGCCGCCCAGTGAACGCACCTGCGAGGCCTTTTCCTGCAGGACCGGCAAGACCTGCAGCGCGCCACGGACCAGGCTTTGCCCCACCAGGCTGGGGTCCTGCGCCAGGCGAGAGGCATCAAGCACCTCTTGCAGCAGCACCTGGCCATCGGCCACCACCTGGGACAGGCGCTCGAAGGCATCCATCGGATCGGCCTGCGCGGGGTCGAGGGCGGGCGCCCCGGACATCCGATCGGCCATCAAGTCGGCAGGGAGTTCCGAGGGTAATTCAGCCAGCAAGGGCGCCCGCACCGGCGGCCCCTCCTGCCGCATCAGCTCGGCCCTGAGCTGGGCATAGCGGCGCGGCGCCTGCTGCGCCGACGTCAGGTTGGCGGGGCCGGGCAGCAACAGGCCCAGGCGCAGATCCTGCACGGACTGGACCAGCGCCAGCACCCGCCGTGCCTGCTCGAGCCCCTGCCGCTCGGACCGGACATGGCTCAGGCCTTGAAACACCGCGCCCAGGTAGGCCACCGCCAACACCCCCAGTGGCAGCAGAAAGGCCAGGCTGATCAAGGCGGCACGGGCACGGAAACGCAGGCGCCGGAAGCCCCGCACCCCCGGGGCCCAGAGCCCATGGTGCGCAAAGAACCCGCTGGCGCCAGGCCCTGATGTCATGGGGCCACCACGATGCGCATTTTCATGTTGGGGTGGATGCCGCAGATGACATCGACCACACCGGTCTTGTCGAAGGTGACGCTGCGCTGGGTGCCCTTGGGCAAGGTTCCGAGGTCGAAGCTCTTGGCTTCGGAAGACGACAACACGCTGTGGCTGAAGGCATCTTCATTGCTGAAGCGCACGCTGTCGCCCACGCGGATCTTGAGTTCGGCGGGCGCGAAGGCGCGGGCGCGCTGGACCGCCAGGTGCTCCTCGGCGTGGGCCGCGTTCAGGCCAGCCAGGATCAGGGCAGCAAAGAGGACAGATTTCATGAGGGCTCCGGAGATCAGAAAGTGAAACACGACTGATCTGTCTACGCCCCACCTCCAGCGCCGGATGCACCATGCCAGGGATGCCATCGGGGTCTTTGAGGGCCGCCAGGGCCGGGGTCGCGGGCAGGCCAAGCACCCTGTAAAAAAGCCCCCAGACCAGAAAGCCTGGGGGCCAACACGGGCCGGGCCCATCCTCGGAGAAACTGCCCGCCGCTCTGCGCCTGCCGGGCGGGGAGGCGATTCAGGGTGCGTGGGCGCCCGTGGTGCGGGCGCTCACCGCGTCCGAGCTCAGGTACTCGATGATCAGGCGCCGGTCTTCGGCCGACCTGACGCTGTAGTTCATGCGCTGCCCGGGGATCAAGGCCTCGGGGTTGCTGAGCCAGGCGTCCAGGGTCTTGGCCGACCACACCACGGCGCTGGATTGCAGCGCGGGCGAGTAGGCAAAGTCGGGCACCCGGCCGGCCTGCCGTCCGATCAGGTTGCGGTGCTGGGGCCCCACCCGGTTGGCGTCCACCGCATGGCAGCCGCCGCAACGGGATTCGTACAGCGTGCGCCCTTGGATCAGCTCATTGGCAGGTACCGGGCCGGCCTGGCCGGTAGCGCCCCAAGTCAGCAGCGCCAGGGCGGCGCAGCCAGGCCGCCTCAGCAGGTGCAGGATCGGGCTCATTGGGTGATGATGTCCCGGTGCATGGGGGCCAGACGGGCCAGCATCTGGTTCTGCGCCGAGAAGGGGATGGAGCGCGCGTCCATGGCCTTTTGCAGGTCTTCGACCAGGGCGTTGAAGTTGCCCTTGCTCACGCCCATGTCGGCATGGGCGGCGGCCATGTCGGGCCCCTGGTACTGGCAGGGGCCGCCGGCCACCTGGCACAGTTGCTCGGTGAGCTGGTGCTTCAGGTGCTCGAGGTTGGTGTTCTTGAACTTGTCGGCAATGCGCGGGTCGGCCGCCAGCCGGTTGACGAAGTCGTCCATCAACTGGGTCAGGCCGGTCTTCTCACCGAAGGCCTTGTACAGGGCGGCCGGGTCGCTGGCCGCCATGGCGGGCGCCGCGGTCTGGGCCATAGCGGGCGTCACAAACGCCATGGACAGGGCCATGGACAAGGTGGTGGACAAGGCGGCTGCCGCCAGGGCGATGCTTTTTTTCATGGTCATACTCACAGGGATTGGGTTGGCCGGGGTGGCACAAGACGTCAGAACGCGATTTGGGTGGACAGGAACAGGCCGCTTTGGCGGCGGTTGCCGGTCACACCCGGCACCACCTGGCCCAGATCGACATAGGCCGCCGTGACCGAGACGTTCTTGCTCGGGGCCCAGGCCACGAACAGGTCTTTCCAGTTGTCCTGGTGCAGGGCGTTGCCCAGGCCCGCAGCACGGCCCAGGGCTTCGAGGTTGTTGGGCATGAAGCGGTACTCGGCCCCCACCACCACGTTCTTGCTCAGCAGGTAGGCCACCGAGAACTCGGGTTGCAGGCTGCGGCTGTCACGACCGGGTGCGGCCGAGCCAAACCCCAGCAGGCCACCCTGGTTGGCGTTGGTGTAGCGCAGCGTGGCATTGAGCAAGATGCCCTGGGCCAGCAGCAGCTTGGTGGCCGAGGCATACAGGTCGGTGCCCGTGGTCTTGGCATGCAGGAAATCGAGCACCGGGCGGATGGTGCCGGCATCGGTGCTCTTGTATTCCATGCCCACCGCAATCTGGGGCATCAGCGTGTCGCTGTCGAGCACGGCGTCGCCCGCCACCCGGACCTTGGCACCCAGCACGGTCATCTTGATGTGCTGGCCATTGGCCACGCTGAAGCCCAGGCCATTGAGGGCCACGGCCGGGCCGGCATTGAAATCCTGCTCGCCCACCGAGAGCTCGAAGCGCTCGCGAAAGCCGAAGGCCGCACCGTAGCTGGTCAAGCCGTAGTCCTTGGTCTTCAGGCGACTGATGCTGGCGCTGGCGCCCACCTCATCGGCTGCGGCATTGCTGCCGATCACGGCCCAGGGCGTGATGCCCCCGCCCGCCGGCCCTTCCACCGTCGACACCCCGCCGGTCAGCAGCAGCTTGCCGGTATCGGCCCATGCATGCCCTGCACCCAGAGCGCCAGCGGCGAGCAGGGTCAGGGAACAGATCAATCCATGTTGCTTTTTCATCGATGCGAACTCCATCCAGGTTGAACACGGCGCATGTCCCATGCGCCCTTGCCCACCTAGTACGGGCCGCTTCAGCAACTGGATTCAATTTCAGATGCAAAAAGCAGAAAAAAACGGGCCTCCGATCACAGCGTCCGGTGCACCACGGGTCCCTTGAAGAGGATTGGCCCCTGCGGGCCACCGGCCTCAGGCACACCGCCCTCCACCTCCAGGCTGAGGGCCAGCAACGCCGCCCCCTGGACCTGCGACGCGGCAGCACTCAGCACCTTGCCTGCGTCGCCCGCGCCCAGCACGCCCAGCGAGCGTGGCGCCCCTTGGGCCGGCACGGCCCACAGTTGCAGCGAGCGCCCGGCCGGCACCGGCTGGCCCAGCAGGTCTTGCAGCTGAACTTGCTGGCGCGCGCCGCTCCAGGAGGCCAGCCAGGCCGGTCGGTTGTCGGCATCCAAAAGCAGGGCCAGGGCTTCGGAGGCGGTGCCCGCCGGGGCACGGGCCTGGGTGGAGGCGTCGGGGGCCGCTTGCCAGGGCTGCCACCAGGCCAGCAAGGCCAGCGACAACGCCGCTGCGCTGAAGCCTTGCCAGACAAACAACTGGCGCCACCAAGGCTGCGAAGGCGCCTGGCTTTGCGGCGCTGCCGAGGCCTTGCTGCGGGCGGCCGCCAGGCGCAGCGCTTCGCGCTCCAGGTGCAGAGCGATTTCGATGCGCTTCCAGACCACCTCGGGGGGCTTGGCCGGGGCCTGCAGTTCGGTGAGCCCGGCCAGGCGCTCCTGCCAGTCACGGATGGCCTGGCGCACCGGGGCCTGGCGCCGGGCCAGGGCCTCGAAACGGCGCCGGGCGGCGCCCTGCATGGTGCCCAGGCCGTAGTCGGCGGCCAGGCGCTGCAACAGGATCTTGTTCTGCACGATGTTCATGGCTGGCCTCTTTCAATCCTCGGTGGGGTGGGCATCAATGGAGGGCCCCCATGCACAGCCGCAGCTGCTCCAGCCCGCGGCGGATCCAGCTCTTGATGGTGCCCAGGGGCAGCTTGAGCTGCTCGGCCAGGTCGCCGTGGCTCAGCTCGCGCAGGTAGGCCAGGCTCAAGACCTCGCGCTGCGGGCCCTTGAGCTGCGCCAGGCAGCGGTGCAAGGCCTGTGCCTGCTGGCTGGCGTCGGCACACTGGGCCGGGTCGGGTGAATCGCCCTCCAGGGTGTCTTCGGTCAGCTCGTCCAGTGAATCGGTCAGTTGCACACGTTCGCCCGTGCGCCGGCGCAGCAGGTCGAGCGCGCGGCTGCGCACGATCAGGCCCATCCAGGCCAGCGGCGGGCTTAGGCTGGCGCGGTAATCGGCCGCCGAGCGCCAGATGCTGAGGTAGCTCTCCTGCAGCACGTCCTCGGCCAGTTCACCGGCCCGCACGATGCGCAGGGCCAGGCCATAGAACCGGCCCGAGGTCAGGTCATAGAGCTGCTTGAGCGCCAGCTCGTCGCCCTGGGCCACACGGCTGAGCAGGTCGATGAGCAGGGCTTGGGTGTTGTCGTCTGGGATCGTCATGTTCTGGTGGGCCGGCAGCGCCTGGACCGGCGCCAGCGCAGAGTGCGGGCCGCTGCATCTTATCGAAGGGTGGCCAGGTAGGCGATCAGGTCTTGCCGGGCCTGGGGGTCGGCCACTTGTTCATCCATGGCCTGCCCCGGGATCAGGGCTTCGGGGTTGCGCAGCCAGGCATCCAGCGACTGGCGCGTCCACACCAGGCGGCTGGCGCGCAAGGCGGGCGAATAGTCAAAGCCAGGCACCGCGCCAGCACGCCGGCCCAGCACACCCCGGTGCAGGGGGCCGGCGTCATTGTTGTCCACGGCGTGGCATGAGGCACAGCGCTCTTGGTACAAAACCTGGCCGCGCAGTGCTGAGCCGGCCAACAGCCCGTTGGCGGAAGTACCGCCACCCGATTGGCCCGAAGCCAGTCCGGCCGGCCCTTCAGCCCGGGCCGTGAGCAGCCCCAGGGCCAGGCCTGCACACACCATCAGCCCCAACAGCCCCAGCGCGCGACGCACACCAGGGCCGGGCAAGATCGAGGTCTTCAGCCGCATGCCCTCAGGCGCCGAAGCTCAGCGCCTGCGTCGGCAGTGCCTTGCCCAGGGCCGAGATCAGCACGGTGTAGTGCATGGTCTCGTCAGCCGCCAGACGCGCCGCCACCTTGGCCAGATCGCGGTTGCCCAGCGAGGGCAGCACACCCAGGTAGGCATTGGTGGCGCCCAGCTCCAGGCGGGCGGCGAGCTCGAGCACATCGGCCTGGGTCTTCAGGGTGTTGGCCTTGAGGGCCATGGCGTAGTCCTCCAGCTTCTTCTCGGCCACCGGGCTGCCACCCAATTTCTGGATGGTGGCGGCCAGGGCATCGCGGTGGGCCTTGTGGTGACTCTGGAACTGCACGGCCACGTCGAGCACGGGCTTTTGCAGCAGGCCGCTGCCGGCACCCAGTTGGTAGGCGTTGATGGCTTCGTGCTCCAGGCCCAGGGCCACGTTGAGGATCTGCACGTCCTTGGAGGTGTCGCCCATGGCGCCTTGGGCCAGGGCTTCGCGGCCGCCCAGCATGGCCACGGCCACAGCGGACAAGGTGGCGCCCGTGCCCAGGAATTGACGGCGCGCAGTGGTTTGACGGATGAGGTTCATGGTGGTGTCCAGATGAAAAGAGTTGGCTGAGGCAACAGACATCGTTGGCCTCTGCAGCCAGTACGGAGGGGCGCTCCCGAGTGGATGCATGACCCGGACCTGCGCTCGGGTATTGCACAGGCCCTGCAGGCTCCGCAGACCAAGCACCCGCGCCTTCAACGCCGCTTGGCCACCATGCTCAGCTGCCGCGTCAACTGCAGGGGCTGGGCACCGAGCACGACGGGCGACGGCGCGATCTCCGCCACCTCATCGGCCTGCCAGAGCTTCACCACGGCCGGCCCGGCGGGCAGCTCATCGAGCACGGCCACGCCATCGGCCCCGGTCACCGCTACCCAGGGGCTGTCGGCCACCACCACATAGCCACGCATGGAGGAGTGCAGAAAACAGCCCAGCAAGGTCACACCGGGTTTGTCGAACACCACCTCGCTGCTGGACAGGGGCTTGCTGTCCACCCAGCCGGCCAGGCGGAACTGAAAGCCCACCGCATCCAGCATCTGGGCCAAGCCCCCCAAGGTACCGCGCACATGGTGGTCCCAACGGTCCTGGTTGGTGAACACCACCCGGGTGCCGGGCTGGACCACGGTGACACGGGGCACGAACTTCATCTTGCTCTGGTTGATCGTGACCTGGCCCGGCGCCGGTGCTCGGGGCACGGCGCCCGAGGCGACTTGCACCTCGACCACCGCATCGGGCACCGGCTGGCCATCGCGGTCGGTCACTTTGATTTGCAAGGAGGCGGCACAGGCCAGAGCGGGCAGCGCGGCCACCACCAGGGCGGCCAGAGAAAAACGGAGCGGTTTCATGGGGCAAGGCTTCAGGGGTTGGAGGCACTTGGATGCGGCTCGGCCGCAGGCCGAGACAGGGCGTGTCAGCCCCCTGTACGCAGCGGGATGCCATCTGGATGCAGCCCGCCGCAAAAAAACTGAAAAATTTCAAAGCCCTGGCGACAGCGGCACGATCTCGGCCCCGCCCTGCATCAGCGGCCTCACCAGGATCTGGTAGCCGTCCGCATCAAAGCCCGCCGCCTGCCGGGTGAAGCGGGCCGCCTCGGCGGGTGTGGCGGCGCTGCCCAGGTAGCACCAGTTGTTCACCACATGCACCTGGCTGAAATCGCCCGTGCGCTCGACCAGGCCCACCGCGCCCGGGTAAGGCCAGCAGACCACCTGCACCTGGCGCAGGGCGCCCAGCAGGCGCTCGTCGTGGGCCGCGGGGGTTTCATCGCCCCGGCACACGCCGGCGCACTGCCTGAGCGCGGCCCTGAAGCAGGCCCGGCCCGGCGGCAACTTCTCCAGGCCCAGGTGGGCGTAGCAAAGCCGCTGCTCGTCGGCCACCTGGCGCAGGCGCTCGATGGCGGCGTGGCGGCTGGCAAACAAGCCGAACAGATCAGGCGCCTGGGCAAAGTCCACGTCTTTTGAATACACCAGTTGCAGCTGGCCACCCTGCCGCTGCCAGGCGCACAGCTGTCGGTTGCGGCGCAGCTTCTGGTTGAGCAAAGGGTGCAGGGTCTTGATCATCTGCGCCTCCAGCAACTGGGCTCCGATGTCGCCGGCCGTGCAGATGTGGCTGATGCGCCGGGTCTGGCGCAGCAGGCGGTCTTCGTCGGGGTTGCGCAGGTGCGAGAGCACGCGCTGGCGCAGGTTGACGCTTTTGCCGATGTACAGCGGCATGGCCGGGTCATCGCCATGGAACACATACACCCCGGGTGCTGCGGGCAGGTCGCCCAGCGCCGCCTTCAGGTGGGCGGGGTAGACGAACTCGGCCGTGGGGGCAAAGTCGGCGCGGCGGCGGCGGGGGAGGTGCATGGGTATGCCGTATTGTCAGGGGGCCGGGCCTAACGCTTGCGTCGCGGTGCCGCCAACAGCTCGGATCGGCCGATCGTCACACGGGCCGGCTCTGCTGGCGCAGGGGCGGAGAAGCCGGCCTCAGCGATGGCTGCATCCAGCCCCCGCCAGGCCACGCTCGCCTTCGGGTCACGCAGTGATGCCATGCCCTCATTCCAGGCGTGCACCATCTGCTTGGCCACGGGGCGCCATCGTGCTTCGTTCAATGATGCCTCGATCACTTCTTTGCCAACCTCTACGGCCGACTCGCACAGGCGCTCCACCATGGCGGCGTACTGCCTGGGGGATATGCCTAGGCGGGCCGTGAAAAAGCGCTGCAAAGCCTTGCCTGCAGCCCAGGTCTGACGACCATCGATGGACAGTCCTGGCGGGTTGTTCGCGTAGCGCGGATAGGCCTGCGTGGTCACGGTGTCATAGACCGGGGTGAAGCCCACATCACCGAGCCGGGTGTAGTACAGCGCGATATTTTTGGCATGGCAATCGGCGTTGCGCACCACGTAGTTGCTCAGCACATGCCAGCCGAACTGCTCAAGTTGTGCACGCACCTGGGCCGGAGGCAGGTAAGCCCTGGTGGCGTTGAGCACTTTCTCAAGGGTGGTGGCGTATTTTTCGTGCGGAGGCAGGCCGAGCAATCCGCAGGCATCCTCCAGACCATGCGTGGGCGTGCCATGTTCGTCCACGTCAAAGCGCTCGACCACCAGAACCCGGCCATCGTCAGACATGCGGGTGTGCGCCACCGGCACCACGTTCAAACGCTGCAGCACGCGCATGCTGTAGTGCTCGTTGAAGCCCAAATAGGGCGTGGCGTCGTCCGAGCCCTTGATGATGTGGCGGCTGGTCCGCAAGGTGGGCTTGCCCAAGGGGCCCAAGCCCTCGGCGGAGGGCTCGCCAATCGTCTCTTCCGGCGCCATGAATTTGGGCACCATGCCCGAGATCGACGCCCGGGCATAGCGCCGCACCAACGATGCAAAGTACTCAGGGGTGTTGTCCGCCTTCAACAGGCTGTCGATCTGCAGCGGTGCCAAGGCGAGACCGGGCGCTGCGCCTTCGGGCGTGACCGTGACCCGGCCGACGCCCATGCCCCCGACCACGGCCAGCAGCGACAGGTCGGTGCCGTCGAGCCAGGGCCCAAATTCCTCGCGGATGATGTTCAGCAGGTACCCCTCTGGCAGGTTCTGGCGGAAAAAGGGATGCAGGTCGCGTGGCCAGCGCCAGGGCGCTTCCCGAACCGGCATGGTCAAGCTCACGAAATCGGCCACATCGGTGCCAGGGTGGTAGTGCAGCAAGTACTCGTCGCGCTCTCGGTACAACTGGGCCACGGTTCTGCCGCTGACCTGTACATCCAGCCTCATGGCGAATCACCTTGGCGCTGCTCAAGCAGGATGTCCTCGACGGTGCGCTGGTGCCCGGGCCTGACCAGTCTCATGTCGTAGCCCGCAGCCTCCAGCAGACGCAGCAACGCCGAGACGCTCATATCGCCCTTGGAGAGGTTCTCCATCCGTGCCACGGTGGTGCGCGACACACCGGCCCGACGGGCCAGTTCATCCTGGCTCAGCCGCGCTTCACGGCGGGCACTTTTGAGCATTTCAGCAACATCAGAGAGGGTGGTCAATGTAGCCCCCAGGCATCAAAAATAGGCAATCATTGAGAAAATGTAGCCCAAGTGATGCAGTTTCTCAATTTTTCAAACTGAAGACCATCGCTCAGCCCGGAAACCACGCGCTCGATTTGACCGGCCCCGCAGCCGGCCCCGGTCGGCGGCTGCCGGCCAGCGCGTAGGAGAGCTGGTTGGCGGCCTGGATGATGGTCTGGGCCAGTTCCAGCAGGCGGGCCTCGCTGAGGCGCGAGGTGGGCCCCGAGATGCACACCGAGCCCAGCAGCTTCCAGTGCATGCCGAACACCGGGGCCGACACGCTGGACACCTCGGGCTCGCGCTCGCCCAGCGAGAGGTGGTAGCCGCGCTGGCGGATGGATTCATAGGGTTCACCGGCTTCACCCGAGAAGGCCAGGATGACCCGCCCCGGCGCGCCCAGGTCCAGCGGCAGGCCCAGGCCCACGCGAACGTGGTGGCGGATGGTGCGCGGCCCATCCACCCGGGCCAGGCAAGTGCGCAGGTTGCCCTCGCGCACATAGAACGAGGCGCTCTCGCCGGTCTGCACCGTCAGCTCGCGCAGCACCGGCTCGACCAGATCGTGCACATCAAAGGTGGCCTGGTAGCAGGCCCCCAGCCAACCCGCTGCCCGCCCCAGCCGCCAGGCACCGTCTTCGCGCTGCACCAGGTAGTGCTCGGCCGCCAGCGTGCGCGCCAGGCGCAAGGCCGTGGTCTTGTGCATGCCGGTGCGGCGGCTCAGTTCGGCCAGGCTGAGAAAGGCGTCTTCCATGCCGAAGGCCTCCAGCAGACGCAAGGCGCGGGTGACGGCCACCACGCCGCCGGCGGCCGCGGTGGCGGCTTCGGCAAGGCTGGCATCGGTTTCCGCAAGGGGTGTTTTGGGGTTTCGCATATCGGCACATGAACCACTGTGTGAAACGGCATTGTACTGATTGAAACGCTCTCCTACAGTCCGGTCCCAACAAGGGGCGCTGCATTTGGCAGCCCAACCCCGGTGGACCGCACACAAGGAGACAACATGACACTGATCCCCCATGGGCTGCGCCAAGTCGCGCGCCTGAGCCTGCTGCCCGTTCTCGCCCTGGGCCTGCTGGCAGGCCCGGCACAGGCCGACACCTACCCCGGCAAACCGATCCGCCTGGTGGTGCCCTTCCCGGCCGGGGGCGGCACCGACATCATTGCCCGCGCCATCGGCCAGCAGCTGACCGAAAGCCGGCAATGGACCGTGGTGGTGGACAACAAGCCGGGGGCTGGCGGCAACCTGGGTGTGGACGCGGTGGCCAAGGCCCCGGCCGACGGCTACACCGTGGTGCTGGGCCAGACCAGCAACCTGGCCATCAACCCCGCGCTGTACCCCAAGCTGCCTTACGACCCGGTGAAAGACCTGAAGCCCGTGGTGCTGGCCGCCACCGCACCGCTGGTCATCGTGGTGCCCAACAGCTCCAAGTACAAGACCCTGGCCGATGTGCTGGCCGCCGCCAAGCAAACCCCTGGCGCCCTGGTGTTCGGCACCCCGGGCAATGGCACGGTGGCCCACCTGGCCATGGAGCAACTGCAGAAGGCCGCCCACATCCGGCTGCAGCACGTGCCCTACAAGGGCTCGGCCCAGGCGCTGACCGATCTGATGGGCGGGCAGATGGATCTGTATGTGTCGTCCATCCCCACCGCCATCAGCCACCTCAAAGGCGGCCGCATGAAAGCGCTGGCCGTGACCTCGGACAAGCGCTCTTCACAACTGCCCCAGGTGCCCACGGTGGCCGAGTCGGGCGTGAAGGGCTTCGAGGCCAACACCTGGTTCGGCTTCATGGCCCCCGCAGCCACCCCGGCAGCGGTGCTGACGACCTTGAACACCGCCATCAACCAGGCCTTGCAGTCGCCCACCGTGCGCAGCCGCCTCATGGGCGAAGGCGGCGAGGTGCTGGGCGGCAGCCAGGCCGAGTTCGCCGCCCTGCTCAAGACCGATCTGCAGCGCTGGGGACGCATCGTGCACGAGGCCGATGCCCGCATCGACTGACGCCCTCTCTGACCGACATCCACCCATTCACCTTCAAGGAACCGCCATGAGCACACCCGACATCATCAAAGACTTCCCCCGCGTCAGCCCCGAGGACGTGGCCCAGGCCAGCCAATACCAGCCGGCCATCTTCTCCGACATCGCGGGCCGCCGCGGCGCCCTGCATGGCCGCATCCAGGCCCTGCGCCCGCGCATGAAAGTGGCCGGCCCGGCCTTCACGGTGGAAGTGCGCCCCGGCGACAACCTGATGATCCACGCCGCCCTGTCGCTGGCCAAGCCCGGTGATGTGCTGGTGGTGGACGGCAAGGGCGACCAGACCTCGGCCCTGATGGGCACCATCATGATGACCGCCGCGCGCCAGCTGGGCCTGGCCGGCGTGATCCTCGATGGCGCCGTGCGCGACAGCCTGGAAATCGACGAGATGGACTACCCGGTGTTCTCGGTGGGCACCAACCCCAACGGGCCGACCAAGAACAACGGCGGCCGCATCGGCCACCCCATCTCCTGCGGCGGCGTGACGGTGCGCCCGGGCGATCTGGTGATCGGCGACGCCGACGGCGTGGTGGTGGTGGAGCGCGTGCAACTGCCCGCCCTGCTGCCCCTGGCCGCCCACAAGGTGCAGGCCGAGGCCAAGCGCATCGCCGCCATCAAGACCGGCGACACGGCGGCCAAGTGGCTGACCGCCTCGCTGGTGACGGCCGGCGTGCTCAAGGAAGGCGAGGTGCTGTGATGAGCCGCCCCGTCATCCTCATCACCGCGGCCGACCTGGCCCCGGCGGCCCTGGCCCTGCTGACGGACTTCGACATCGTCTACGCGGGCAAGACCCCGCAGCCGGCCGACATCGAGGCGCTGGCCCGCCAGCACAACCCGGTGGGCATCATCGTGCGCTACAGCGGCGTGAACGCCGCCACCATGGACGCGGCCCCGGCCTTGAAGGTGATCTCCAAGCACGGCAGCGGCACCGACACCATCGACAAGGCCGCCGCCGCCGAGCGCGGCATTGCCGTGACCGCGGCCGTGGGCGCCAACGCCGCGGCCGTGGCCGAACAGGCCCTGGCCTTGATGCTGGCTGGTGCCAAGTCGATCGTGGCGCTGAACCAGCGCATGCACAGCGGCCACTGGGACAAGGCCACCCACAAGAGCCTGGAGCTGGGCGGTCGCACCGTGGGCCTGGTGGGCCTGGGCGCCATCGGCCGCCGCTTTGCCCGCATGTGCGACGCCATGGACATGCGCGTGATCGGCTTTGACCCCTTCGCCCGCGATCTGCCGGCCCACATCACCCCGGTCGACCTGGACACCCTGTGGGCCCAGGCCGATGTGATCTCGCTGCACTGCCCGCTGACGCCCGAGAACCGCCACCTGCTCAACGCCGACACCCTGGCGCGCTGCAAGCGCGGCGTGATCGTGGTGAACACCGCGCGTGGCGGCCTGATCGATGAAGCCGCCCTGCTGGCCGCCGTGCAATCGGGCCAGGTGGCCTCGGCCGGGCTGGACAGCTTTGCCGTGGAGCCCATGACGGCGCCGCACCCCTTCCACGGCCAGCCGGGCTTCACGCTGAGCCCGCACATCGGCGGCGTGACCAGCGACGCCTATGTGAACATGGGTGTGGCCGCTGCCCGCAACACCCTGGCCGTGCTGCAGGCCAGCACCCAGGCCGCCTGAGCCCGGAGGCCCGCCATGAACCCAAGCCCCCGACGATGGAAACAGGCCCCGCCCGGCAGCAGCTGGGGCGAATTCGGCCCCGATGACCAGCGTGGCCGCATGAACCTGGTGGACGCCCGCAAGGTGCTGCAGGGCGTGGCCGAGGTGCAGGTGGGCCGCACCTTCTGCCTGTCGCTGCCGCTGGACGTGCCCGGCGGCCAGAGCCTGAACCCGCGGCGCATGCCGCCGCGCCGCTACAGCGTGCTGCGCGACGGCAAAAGCCAGGGGCAACAGGGCTTTTGCTGGTCGTACCAGGCCGAAGACCCCGATCTGAGCGACGTGGTGAACGACGACGTGCTGCTGATGAGCCTGCAGTACAGCACCCAGTGGGACAGCCTGGCCCACGTGGGCAGCCGCTTCGACGCCGATGACGACGGGGTGGCCGAGGCCGTGTTCTACAACGGCTTTCGCGCCGGCACCGACATCCGCCCCGGAACCGAAGACCCGCAGGCCGTGGCCGACTGGGCCCGCTACCCGGCGCCCGAGGCCGCCGCCCTGGGCATCGAACGCCTGGCCGAGCATGGCGCGCAGGGCCGGGGCGTGCTGATCGACCTGGCCCACCACCTGGGCCGAGAGCGGCAGGCCGTGGGCTACGACCGCCTGATGCGCCTGCTGGAGGCCGACCGCATCGAGATCGACCCCGGCGACATGGTGTGCCTGCACACCGGCTTTGCCAACACCCTGCTGGCCATGAACCGCCAGCCCGACCTGGCCCGGCTGCACGCCACGGGCAGCGGACTGGACGGCCACGACACCCGGCTGCTGAACTGGATCACCGACAGCCGCCTGGCCTGCCTGCTGGCCGACAACCCCGCCGTGGAGCTGGTGGTGCCCAAGCTGATGAGCCCCAGCCCGCTGCGCCAGCCCAGGCTGCCCCTGCACGAGCACTGCCTGTTCAAGCACGGCATCCACCTGGGTGAGCTGTGGTATTTCACCGAACTCGCCACCTGGCTGCGCCAGCAAGGGCGGCATCACTTCCTGCTGACGGCGCCGCCCTTGCGCCTGCCGGGGGCGGTGGGCTCGCCGGCCACGCCGATCGCGACGGTTTAGCGGGGGTGTAGCGACGGTCCAACCACCGTGTAAACCCCCGCGCCCTTGAGCGCTCTATTCAAAACAATGAGACAAACACCATGCCACACAACACCTTCATACCCCGCCCCCTCGCTCGCCGCCCTTGGCTGGCCCTCGCAACCGCCCTGCTGGCCACTACCGGCTGCAACGCCTGGGCGCAAACGCCCTGGCCCGCCAAGCCCGTGAAGATCGTCGTGCCCTATGGCCCCGGCGGTGCGGTGGACGTGGTCACACGCAAGGTGGCCCAGAAGCTGACCGAGCAGACCGGCCAGAGCTTCTACATCGAGAACAAGGCTGGCGGCACCGGCACCATCGGCGCCACCCAGGTGGCCAAGGCCGAGGCCGACGGCTACACCCTGATGGCCAACGACACCACCTTCTCGTTGCTGCCCCACATCTTCAAGAAGCTGCCCTTCGACCCGGCGCAGGATCTGCAGCCGGTGAGCGCCTTTGTGTTTGCCCCCATGGCCCTGGCGGTGAACGCCAGCTCGCGCTTCGCCAGCCTGCAGGACCTGCTGGCCGCCGCACGCAAAGAGCCCAACCAGGTCACCTACGGCACCGGCGGCCCCGGCACCACGCCGCACTTTGCCAGCGAGGCGCTGGGCATTGCCGCCGGCGTGAACTTCATGCACGTGCCCTTCAAGGGGGCGGGTGAGGCCACCCAGGCCGTGCTGTCGAACACGGTGGACTTCCAGATCGCCTCGCCGGCCGGGGTGATGGGCAACGTCAAGGGCGGCAAGATGCGGGTGCTGGCCGTGAGCGGCGACAAGCGCCTGAGCGCCCTGCCCGACGCCCCCACCTTTGCCGAGGCCGGCGTGCGCTGGAGCGGCGTGGTCAACTGGACCGGCCTGTGGGCCCCCAAGGGCACGCCGGCCCCGGTGCTGCAGAAGCTGCAGGCCGAAATCGCCAAGGCCATGGCCAGCACCGATCTGCAGGCCTTTGCCGCCAACATGGGCGCCGAGCCACGCCAGATCGGTGGCGCTGACATGGCCAAGATGCTGAAAGACAGCACCGAATCGTGGGGCAAGGTGGTGGCCAACACCGCTTTTGAAAAGCAATGAAGCCCATGAAGAAGCTCCCCCTGCTTTGCATCGGCCTGCTGAGCACCACCTGGGCGCAGGCACAGCCCACGACCAACGCCCCCTGGCCCACCCAGCCGGTGCGCCTGCTGGTGGGCTTCACCGCAGGCGGGCCCACCGACATCGTGGCACGCGCCCTGGCCGAGCCCCTGGGCAAAAGCCTGGGCCAGCCCGTGATCGTGGACAACCGGCCCGGTGCCAACACCATCATCGCGGCCCAGGCTGTGGCCCAGGCCAAGGACGGCCATACCCTGTTGATGGCGGCCACCAACCACACCATGATCAGCGCGCTGTACAGCCGCCAGATCCAGTTCGACCCGGTCAAATCCTTCAAGGCCGTGTGCCGCATCGGGGCCTCGCCCACCGTGCTGGTGGTGGGGCCGCAAGCGGGCTTCAGCCGGCTGGCTGATTTTCTGGCCAAGGCCAAAAGCCAGCCCCGTGGCGTCACCTACGCCTCGCCAGGCCAGGGCAGCTCGGTGCACTTTGCAGGCGAAGACTTTGCCCAGCGCGCAGGCCTGCAGCTGACCCATGTGCCCTACAAGGGTGCGGCCCCGGCCATTGCCGACGTGATGGCCGGGCAGGTGATGGCCTCTTTCGCCTCGCTGGGATCGGTGCTGCCCTCGATCAAGTCGGGCAAGCTGCTGGCCTTGGCGGTGGCCAGCCCGCAGCGCGTGAGCGCCCTGCCCCAGGTGCCCACCTTCGAGGAATCGGGCATCAAGGGCTACCGGGCCGATGCCTGGTATGGCGTGCTGGCCCCGGCCCAGACGCCCGAGCCGGTGCTGCAGAAGCTGCAGACCGAGGTCAGCCGCTTTGTCACGTCGAGTGCCGGGGCCGACCGGCTGCAGCAACTGGGCATGGACCCGGTGCTGGCCTGCGGCGACGAGTTCGACCGCCAGATTGCGGCCGAGACCGCCCACTGGAGCCAACTGGCCCGCCAACTGAAGATCAACGATGAATGAGTTCACTGCCCCCCTGGCATCGCCCCACCGTCGTCACCTGCTGACCCTGGGCGCCGGCGCCCTGCTCGGTGCCTGCGCCCAGACACCGGCCCGCCCCGGTGCGCCGCGGCCTGAGCCCCTGAGCGTGCCCCATTCGGCCGGCCAGGTCACGCCAAGCTTCGAGGTGCCTGCCGGCGCCTGCGACTGCCACCACCACATCTACGACCGGCGCTACCCAGCCCACCCCAGTGCCACCCTGCTGCCGGCCGACGCCAGCCTGGCCGATTACCGATTGCTGCAGCGCCGCCTGGGCCTGCAGCGCCATGTGATCGTGCAGCCCTCCACCTACGGCACCGACAACCGCCTGCTGGCCGACACCCTGCGCGCGGCCGGCCCCCAGTCCCGGGGCGTGGCGGTACTCGGCAGCGATGTGAGCGAGGCCGAGCTGCAGGCCCTGCACGAGGCCGGCGTGCGCGGCGTGCGCTTCAACCTGAGCTTTCTGGTCGGCGTCAACGCCGACATGATGGTGCCTCTGTCAAAGCGCCTGGCCGAGCGCGGCTGGCACCTGCAGGTGAACGGCACGGCCGCGCTGCTGCAGGCGCACGAGGCGACTCTCAGCCAGCTGGCCTGCCCGCTGGTGATCGACCACATGGGCCAGCTGCCCCAGCCCGCAGGGCTGGATCACCCGGCCTGGCGCCTGTACCAGCGCTGGCTGGATGGGGGGCGCACCTGGTTCAAGCTGTCGGGCGCCTACCTGCCCAGCCGGCGCAGCGATTTTTCCGACGTGGGCGAGGTGGCGCGGGCGCTGCTGCGCCAGGCCCCCGAGCGCATGGTGTGGGGCAGCGACTGGCCGCACCCGACCAAGAAGGAAGGCGCCAAGCCCGACGACACCACCCTGTTCAACCTGCTGGCCACCTGGGCGCCCGACGCCGGCTTGCGACACAGAATACTGGTCGACAACCCCGCCGTGCTGTACGGCTTTCCCAGCGCCTGAGGACACCCCACCATGTTTTTGCTGAACCCACCCACGGTCCGCACCCTGGACACCTTCAGCGCCCTGCCCGGCCGGTACCGGCAGACGCGGCGCACCGTCTGGGGCGATGCCAACCAGGGCGGCCGCGCCAGCGACTCGTTTCTGGAGGGCCCCGTGTTCGATGCCCAGGGCAACCTGTATGTCACCGACATCCCCTTCGGCCGCGTGTTCCGCATCGACCCCAAAGGCGAGTGGGATCTGGTGGCCCAGTGGGAGGGCGAGCCCAACGGCATGAAGTTCATGAGCCCCACCGAGTTGCTGATCACCGACTACATGAATGGTCTGATGGTGCTCGACGTGACCCGAGGCAGCCTGCGCCCCCTGCTGGCGCGGCGCAACACCGAAAGCTTCAAGGGCGTGAATGACCTGTGCTTCGACAGCCGGGGCAACCTGTTCTTCACCGACCAGGGCCAGACCGGCCTGCACGACCCCAGCGGCCGGGTGTACCGCCTCTCGCCCGAAGGGCGGCTGGACCTGCTGCTGTCGAATGTGCCCAGCCCCAACGGGATCGTGCTCTCGCCCGACGAGCGCTTCCTGTTCGTGGCCGCCACCCGCGGCAACTGCGTGTGGCGCATGCCCCTGCTGGCCGACGGCTCGGTGGCCAAGGCGGGGCAGTTCTTCACCTCCTACGGCCCCAGCGGCCCCGACGGCCTGGCCATGGACGAGGCCGGCCGCCTGATCGTGGCCAACCCGGGCCTGGCCTATGTGTGGGTGCTCAACGGCCGGGCCGAGCCGGTCGAGGTGTTGCGCGGCCCCTCAGGCCACTCGCTGACCAATGTGGCCTACGGCGTGGCGGACCGCCGCACGCTGTTCGTCACTGATTCGACGGCGGGCGAGATCTTGTGGGCGCCGATGAGCGAGGCAGGGGTGGCGCTGGGGCAGGCCCAGCGCTTTCCGGAGGCCACCACAACGGCGGACAAGGCGCAGTAAGAGGATCGTCAATCCATGACGCAACTTGGACGCGGATGGTTGAGGTTCAACTCAAGAACGTCTTGGAGAAGGCATCGATCCCGAGCTGAATTGCTTGAGCCACATGAGGAATGGCCGCAGTGATCTCCTCTTGTTCGCGCAAGACCTGCTCTGCGGTCAATACCAGCGTCTGAATGCGCTCGACAGGGTCTAAAACGTCGCAGTCTTTTGCGAATTTGAGAAGGCCATCCCGGCTTGAAAAAAATGAGCGCTGGCCGCGCAGCTCAAGGGCCAAGGCGTCTTCGGCAATATAAGCCGTGGTGTTGACGATGTCATACGCCGGTGCGAGTTGGCAGTCGGCCGTGGTCGGGTCGGCGTACAGCAAGCCGAAATTCTTGAGATGCGCGTCGCCATTTCCGACGATGCAAGAGAGCGCGACCATGTCAAAGAGCGAATGCAGTGACGTGGCGACATGCTCAGGGGAGGCAAAACTTTCGATCAACCTGGCGACGAAGGTGTAGCTCCTGTCGTACTTTTCTCGGGCAGACAGGCCACCGAGGACAGCCATGTCCTCAAAGCCCATGGCTTCGCCTTGGGCGGTCCTGTCGAAACGCTTCATGACGAACAACTCACGGTTCTTGGACAGGTAGAACTCGGGAACGGACATACCCGCCTCGCGAGCCATCGTCATGCACAGGTATTCATTGGCAGCCAAACCGGGATACGCCTGCCGACCACTTTTGACGATCAGGTCTGGGGCATGGAAGGTCGCTCGGGTCTGTGCATCACCAGCCTCCAGGGCTTGAGGAACCAATACCTTGGGCTGGACGCCCGAGATGCCGGCTCGGGTGATGTACTTGTCGACAAGTTCGGCAAAGATGTTCTCTTTGCCGTCCCACTCCAGGATCTCAGTGAGGCTTTCCCCGCGCTGAATTTCAGGGCGCTTGAGCAGACCGCGCGTCATCTCCGTGGGGTCGACCTGAATGCGGCCAATCGGGGCTTGCGAGCCGCTGATGGCCAGCAGCGCCATGTCATCGAGTTGCAGCGTCTTGGCAAGGCGATTGCGCAACTCCTCCAGCATGAAGCCCTCGGGCAGGTTCATCTGGAACACGGGGTGCAATGCCTGGCTCTCGTACTGCCGGGATCGCACAGGCATGGTCAGACTCACGGCCGCCTCATCAGGCCTGGCCCGGCCATAGCCAAACAAGTACACGCGATCTTCGAGCGACAGCGTGCCACTCTCTCCCTGGGGCGTGCTGATACCCATGGATGGCTTCACTTGAAATCCCTCAGTTCTTCAAGGGTGGGTCTGCTGCGGGGTGCCAAGGTCAGTTCAGCCCCCAAAGCGCTTGCCAGCTTGTCGTAAGAGCCCACTGCCACGGATTCACGACCCGCCTCAATTCGGATCACCGTCAGTCGCGGGATACGCGCCAGTTCGCCTGCCCGTGCCTGAGTGAGCCCACGGTTCACCCGCATCGCCTTGAAGGTGGCGCCAAGTCTCTGAAGCTGGAAAGACGATGTCGTCATGTATTTTATGAGATACCAAAGTATAAATAGGTATCACAAAATATACACTCAACCCTGCGATTTCACAAACGCGGCGCACTGGGGGCTGAGTCGCCATGCGCAAGACCCGCTCCCCCTGAGCGCCCGCCCCTGCACACGACGGCTCAATTCCCTTTCACCACCCCCATGAACACGTCCGCGCACACACCCCGCAGCCACTGGTTGGCCGGGTCTTGGTGAAAGCGCGCGTGCCAGTGCTGCTTGACCGTGAAACCCGGGATGGCGATGGGGCAAGGCAGCACCTGCAGGCCACCGCTGTGGGCCAGGGTTTCGCCGATCTGGCGCGGCAGGGTGCCGATCAGGTCCGTGGTGCGATGGCGTGGGCATGCTGGCCGAACAGGCCGAGCAGGCCGCAGAAGCCTTTGCCTGGTGGCGCGGCGTGCGGCCGCAGACACGGGCCGTGATCGAGCAACTGACCGTGCCCCTGGTGTGAGCCGGCGCCTGCCCAGGCCGCCGTCAAGCTGCCGGTGCAAGCTCCATGTGCCCCAGCAACTGCCGCACGCCCGCCTGCACGCTGTCGATCAGGGGCAGGCCACTGCCCGGCTGCAACTGGGCGGCCATGCCGGCCAGGCCCGCGCCACCGATGATCAGCGCATCGGGGGCCCAGCGCGCCTGGGCCTCATGGCAGGCCTGGGCCAGCACGCGCAGAGCGCCATCCGGGTCGGCGGCCATCTCGGCGCCGCTGGGGGCCACGGTCCACACCCCGGCCAGTTGCGGCGCAAAGCCCAATTGCAGGGCCAGGCGTTGCAGCATGGGACCCCAGCGCTCGCCCCCGGTGACCACGGCAAAGCGGCCCAGGCGGGCCGCTTCGGTGAAGGCGGCCTCGGCCAGGCCGGTGGCGGGCACGGGGCTGCACTCCCTGAGCGCCCACAGGCCCGGGTCGCCAAAGCAGCCGATCAGCACGCCGTCGGGGGGCGTGACGGCCCGCTCTTGCTCGGCCCCCCAGGCATCGAGCACCGCATGGCCGGCCACCTGGTAGCTGACCTCGTCGGCAATGTAAGGAGCGCCGAAGCGCGCGGTCACGGTGTGTGCCACGACCGGCGACGCAAGGTCAGCCAGCGCGTGGGCGATGTGTTGCTGCAACAGCGCACTGACCGATTCAGAGGTGTTGGGGTTGATGACCAGAAGGCGCTTTGTAGGCATCGTGGGCTTCACCGGCTTGATGGACCTCACCCGGCGCTGCCCAGCAGGGCCACCAGATCGGGCGCAGCGGCTTCCGCCGGGCCGAAGTGCAGCTGCGTCTCCAGCCGGGCCAGGTGGTCGCGCATGCGGCGGGCCGCCTCGACCGGGTCGCGCAGGCGGATGGCGTCGATCAGGGCTCGGTGCTCGCGGCAGCCGCAGGCCGTGGCCTCTTCACGCTCGGCGGCGTGGTGGGCGCTGTAGGTCATGAGGATCAGCGAGGTGCGCGACACCAGCTCGCGCAGGATGCGGCCCAGGGTCTGGTGGCCCGAGCCTTCGGCAATGCGCAGATGAAAGTCGCCCGACAGGCGGATGGCGCGGCGCATGTCACCCTGGGCGCGCGCGGCTTCTTCCTGCTCGATGCTGTCGCGCAGCTGCTGCACCTCGCCCACGCTGGCGCGCTGGATGAACAGCTCCACCAGCATGGGCTCGATCAGCCGGCGCGCCCCGAACACCTCGCGCGCCTCCTGCTCGGTGGGCTGGGCGATGGTGGCGCCGCGGTTGGGGGTGAGCGTGACGATCTGTTCATTGGCCAGGCGCACCAGCACCGGCCGGATGCGCGTGCGCGAGACGCCGAAGGCGGTGGCCAGCTTGTCTTCGACCAGCTTGGTGCCAGGTGGCAGGTGGTGGTCCAGCACCGCCGACACGATGCGGTCGTACATCTCGCTGTCGCTCAGGGGGAGCACGGGGCTTGGAACAGGGCCAGAAGCAGAAGCAGAAGCAGAAGCAGAAGCAGAAGCAGAAGCAGAAGCAGAGGCAGAGGCAGGGGCAGACACGGGGCTTGTCATGGCGAGATCATCGGTTCGGGTCATCAGACCTCCTTGCGGCGGCGCCGCTTCATCCAGGCTGCGGCGGCCACGGCCAGGCCCATCACGGCAAACGACACCACGGTGGTGACGGTGCCCAGGGCGTAGATGGCCGGGGTGGTGACGGTGGCGGTCAGGCCCTGCAGCTCCAGCGGCAGGGTGTTCACATCGCCAATGGCCTGCGAGGTGCGGGCGATTTCGTCCCAGCTCAGCGTGAAGCCGAACATGCCCACGCCCACCACCGAGGGGCCGATCAGGGGCAGCACCACATGGCGGAAGGTCTGCCACGGGGTGGCGCCCAGGTCACGGGCGGCCTCTTCGTAAGCCGGGTTGAAGCGGTTGAACACCGCAAACATGATCAGCAGGCCAAAGGGCAGTGTCCAGGTGAGGTGGGCGCCCAGCGCAGAGGTCATGAGGCCCAGCGAGCTGCCGTAGCCCTCGAGCAGCGCATCGGCACCGCACCAGGCCAGCAAGGCCTTGAGGCCGTCGTCCAACAGGCGAAACTGCAGCCCGATGCCCAGCGACACCACGATGGAGGGCATGATCAGGCTGGCCACGGTGACAAAAAACAGCACCTGCCCACCGCGCAGCCGCTTGCGAAAGGCCAGGCCGGCCAACACCGACAGCAGCACGGTCAAGGCCATCACCATCGCCCCCAGCCCGAGCGAGCGCATGAAGGCCGCGCCGATGTCGACCGTGCCCAGGCCCTGGGCCAGCTGCGCAAACCAGTGCAGCGAGACCCCGCGCAGCGGAAAGGTCAGGCCGCCTTCGGGGCCCTGGAAGCTCAACACCACGATGGTGAGCATGGGCCCATACAAAAAGGCCACAAACAGGGCAAACACCAGCGCCAGCGGCCAGAAGCCGGGGGCACGTCGTCGGATCATGGACCGGGTCATGGAACGGGACATGGGGGACCTCTCACAGCTCGCGGCGGATGTCGACCAGGCGCGTCAGGCCCCAGATGATCATCAACACCACCGCCAGCAAAATCACGGCATTGGCCGCCGCCAGGGGAAACTGAAGGTACGAGGTCTGGACCTGGATGATCTTGCCCACCGAGGCGATCTGCTGCCCGCCCATCACGCCGATGGTGACAAAGTCGCCCATGACGATGGTGATCACAAAGATCGAGCCGATCAACACCCCGGTGCGCGACAAGGGCACGATCACGTGCCACAGCGTCTGCCAGGCCGAGGCGCCGGCATCGCTGGCGGCCTCCAGCAGGCTGCGGTCGATGCGCATCATGCTGTTGAAGATGGGCACGATCATGAACAGCGTGTACAGGTGCACAAAAGCCAGCACCACCGAAAAATCCGAGTACAGCAGCCAGTCCAACGGGCCCTGGGTCAGCCCCAGGCCCTGCAGGGTCTGGTTGACCAGGCCGTTGCGGCCCAGCAGCGGCACCCAGGAGATCATGCGGATCACGTTCGAGGTCCAGAACGGCACGGTGCACAGAACGAACAGGCCGGTCTGCACGCCTGCCGAAGGCACGTGGAAGGCCAGAAAATACGCCACCGCAAAACCCAGCAGCAAGGTGATGCCCCAGACCAGCACGCAGAACTTGAGCGTGGAGAGGTAGGTGCTCAGGGTGACGCACAGGTCGCCCTGGTCGGTGCGCTGGCTGCAGCCCTCGAAGATGGCCGCGTAGTTGTGCAGCGTGAAGCCGGGGATCAGCTCGTACTCGTTGAAGTGCCAGAAGCTGACCATCAACACCAGCAGCAGCGGCAGCACAAAGAACAGCGCGAACACCGCGCTGAAAGGGGCCGCCTGCCACCAGGCAGGCAGCCCGCGCGCCACGGCGCCGGCCGGCGCCTGGGTGGGGGCTACAACCGTGCTCATCGGGTCAGGCCGCGACAAACTCGTTCCACTTGCGAACCATGTACTCGTTCTCGTCCATGACCGCGTTCCAGCAGGCGATGCCGCCCATGCGCTGCTCGTAGCTGCCGCCATCGCGCACGCTGCCCGCCTTGGCGATCACCTCGCCATGGGGGTTCTTGATGTCCTGGGCGGCGGCCTTGCCTTCCATCCAGTAGGCCCACTCGTAGGCTTCCATCTTGGCCTTGGCGGTCTCGAGCACCGCGCTGTAGTAGCCCTGGCGGTTCAGGTAGGCACCAGCCCAGCCGTCGAGGAACCAGTTGATGAACTCATAGGCGGCATCGAGCTTGGCGCCCGACAGCGTGGCCGGCAGGCCAAAGCCCGAGGCCCAGGCGCGGTAGCCCTCCTTGAGCGGCTGGAACACGCAGTCGATGCCCTTGCCGCGCACGGCCGTCACGGCGGGCGACCACATCGACTGGATCACCACCTCGCCCGAGGCCATCAGGTTGACCGACTCGTTGAAATCCTTCCACAAGGCGCGGAACTGGCCGGCCTTCTTGGCCTCGATCAGGGTCTTGATCGTGAGGTCGATCTCGGCCTTGGTCATGTTGCCCTTGTCGGCGTACTTGTGGATGCCCTTGGCCTCGACCACCATGGCCGCGTCCATGATGCCGATGGAGGGGATGTTGAGGATGGCCGCCTTGCCCTTGAACTCGGGGTTCAGCAGCTCGGCCCACGAGCTGATCGGGCGCTTGATCAGGTCGGGGCGAATGCCCAGCGTGTCGGCGTTGTAGGTGGTGGGGATCAGCGACATCCACTCGGTGGGCGCCTTGGCAAACACCTTGCTCTTTTCGCCTTCCAGAAAGATCACCTTCTTGGGCGCGGTGCCCTGGTCACCCACCAGCTTGCCGGCCACAGTGCCGGTGGTAAACAGCGAGGTGATCTTGTCGGCGTTCTTCACACGCTTGGTGCTGATGCCCTTGAGGTTGCCGGTGGGCACGATCTTCTTGAGCGAGAAGTACTCGGTGTCGATCAGATCGAAGCTGTTGGGCGCGGTGACGGCGCGCTTGGTCACATCGTCGGTGGTCACGGCCACGTACTGCAGGGTGATGCCTGTGTCGGCCTTGAACTTCTCTGCAATCGCCTTGTCCTGGTTGACCGCCGTGCCCAGGTAGCGCAGCACAGGCTTGTCCTGGGCATGCACGGCCGGGAACACGCCCGCGGCCAGGATGCCCGCCGTGCCCTTGAGCAGGGATCGGCGTTGCACAGCGGTCTCGGACAGATCGGTCTTGGGCACATCTGCCTTGGGGGAGAACTGGGAATCAGACATGGTCAAAGCTCCAGAAGTTGAGTGGAAACAAGTGAAAGAAAACGGCTAACGCGGGGACGACAGAAATCGCATGGGCCAGGCTCAGGCCGCCAGGGCATGGGCCTGCTGGGGCTGCCACCACAGGCTCACGGCCTGGCCCAGCTGCACGGGGTGCTCGGCAAAGCGGGCCTCGGGCACCATCACGGTGACACCGGTGGCGCCCTGCTGATCGACCGCCTCCACCCCGAGCAGCACATGGGTGCCCTGGTATTCGACGTCGGTCACCGTGCCCCCCAGGCTGGGGCAGGCCTCGGCCGGGGTGCCCAGTTGCAGGTGGTCGTTGCGCACCGCCATCAAGCCCTGCTGCAGGCGCAGCACGTTGTGCCCGCCCATGAAGCGCGCCACAAACTCGTTGACCGGGCGGTTGTAGATCTGGTGCGGGGAGCCCACTTGCTCAATCACGCCATGGTTCATCACCACCATGGTGTCGGCCAGGGCCATGGCCTCTTCCTGCGAGTGGGTGACGTGGATGAAGGTCAAGCCCAGCTCCTGCTGCCAACGGCGCAGCTCGGCCCGCATCTGGATGCGCAAAAAGGGGTCGAGCGCAGAAAGCGGCTCGTCGAGCAACAAGACCTTGGGGTGGTTCATCAGCGCCCGCGCCAGCGCCACGCGCTGCTGCTGGCCGCCCGACAGCTCGCCCGGCAGACGCTGCGCCAGGTGGCCCATGGCCACGCGCTCCAGCAGGGCCTGGGCCTGCCGCTGCCGCTCGGCCCGGGCCACGCCCTTCATCTTCAGGCTGAAGGCCACGTTGTCGAGCGCTGTCAGGTGCGGAAACAGCGCAAAGCTCTGGAACATCATGGCCGTGCCCCGCGCCGCTGCCGGCAGATCGGTGATGTTGCGCGAGCCCATCAGGATGTCGCCGCTGCTGACCGACTCGTGGCCCGCAATCATGCGCAAGGTGGTGCTCTTGCCACAGCCCGAAGGGCCCAGCAGACAACAGTAGCTGCCCTCGGCAATGCGCAGATCGATGGAATTCACCGCCACACTGCCGCCGTCATAGCGCTTGCTCAGCGCAATCAGTTCAATGCCGGCAGCCCGCGAGGCCACCGGGCCGGAAGAGGTCTTTGATGCGTCCATGCCCCACATGGAGCACAGTCCGTGCCAGCTTTGTACACAATCTTTTTTTGAGATTGCACACAATTTTCACCAGAAGCGTGCGCAGAGGTCAGGCTGCCGGGGCGGGCCGCGCTGCAGGTTGGTGCTGGGTGCACCTGGGGAAGGCGTGGTCTATGACAGGAACAACCACTTTGGCCGGTCCTCAGGCCCTCCCCTGCCACCGCCAGGCATCCCGGCACATCTCTGCCAGCCCCAGTTCTGCCTGCCACCCAAGGTGCTGGCGCGCTGCCGACACATCGGCCACCCAACAGGCCGCGTCGCCCTCGCGGCGTGGCGCCCACTGGTGCGGCACACGGTAGCCGGTGTGCTGCTCGAAGGCCTGCAGCAGTTGCAGCACCGAGATGCCCTGGCCGCGCCCCAGGTTGAGCACGCGGTGGCGGGCATCTGGCGGCGCCGCCGCCTGCAGCAGCTGTTGCAGGGCGAGCAGGTGGCCCCGGGCCAGGTCCATCACGTGGATGTAGTCGCGCACGCCGGTGCCGTCGGGTGTGGGGTAGTCGTTGCCGAAGATGCTCAAGGGCGGGCGCTGGCCGGCGGTGGCCTGGGCCATCACGGTCAGCAGGTTCAGCGTCTGGCCGCGGGGTGCTTCGCCCAGGGCCCCGCTCGGGTGGGCGCCAACCGGGTTGAAGCAGCGCAAGCTGAGCACACGCCAATCGGGGTGGCTGGCCGCCACGTCGTGCAGGATCTGCTCGACCATCACCTTGCTGCGGGCCTCGGGGTTGAGCGGGACCAGGGGCGCGGACTCGGGCAGGCACTGCAGGGTGGGGTTGCCGTACACGGTGGACGACGACGAAAACACCAGCCGCCGCACCCCGGCGCGCTCCATGGCGCGGATCAGGGTGACGGTGCCGCTCACGTTGTTGTCGTGGTAGAGCGCAGGCTGCGCCAGGCCCTCACCCACGGCCTTGAGGCTGGCCCCGTGCAGCACGGCCTGAATGGGGTAGCGGGCAAACAAGCTGTCGAGCAGGGCCGCATCGCGCACATCGCCCTGCACAAATAAAGGGGCCTGGCCCGTGATGCGGGCCAGGCCTTGCAGAGTGGATTCGGGGCTGTTGGCCAGGTTGTCGAGCAGCACACAGGGCAGGCCGGCCTCGGCCAGGGCCACCGCGGTGTGGCTGCTGATGAAGCCGGTGCCACCGGTCAGAAGAATCATGGTTGTGAGGGGTTGGCCGCGGGGCCTCTATTGTGGCCAAAGCCAGCCGCCCCTCAGCGTTGCACCGCCCCACCCCGTTGATACCGAAACGTCCCCATGGCCCGGGCCACCGTGCGCTGAGCACTGTCCAGCAGCTGGGCCTCGCAAAAGCACACCGAACGGCCCCCGCCCGTGACCTGAGCCCGGGTCTGCAGCGGCCCCTCCAATGCGGTGCTGAAGACCAGACTCAGGTCGGTCGCGGCCAGCGCCCGGGTCTCGTCATCGAGGCGGGTGCGGGCGGCCTGGCGCAAGGCCTGGTGCAGCAGGCGGCATTGCTGCTGCTCGGCGTCGGCCCTTTCTTCATCGCTTTCTTCACCCCTGTCTTCATGCATCAACGGGGCCCCCGCGCCGTGGCCTCGGCGGCGGCCGAGAAATCGCGCGGGCCGCTCAGCGACAGGCCCCCATCGACCGGGATGATGGCGCCGGTGATGAAGCTGCCCCAGTCGCTGGCCAGCCATTGGGCCATGCGAGCGATGTCGCTCACCTGGCCCAGGCGACGCAGGGGCACACGCTGGGCCATCTGGGCCAGGGTGTCGGCAGTGGGGGCCAGGCGCTTGAGGCCCTCGGTGTCGGCGATCGGGCCGGGCACGATGGAGTTGACGCGGATGCCCTGCGGCCCCCACTCCATGGCCAGCACCTGGGTCAGCATGTCGACCCCGGCCTTGGCGGCGCAGACATGGGCCTGGTAGGGGGTGGGTGTGAAGGCCTGACTGGCCGAGATCTGGATCACGCAGGCGCCAGGCTGGCGCAAGTGCTCGTGGGCCAGGCGCGCCACATGAAAGCTGCCCATCAGGTCGATGTCGACCACGGTCTTGAAGGCATTGGGCGACATGTCGAGCACCCGCGCCAGAAAATTGCCGGCCGCCCCCGACACCAGCACGTCGATGGGGCCAAAACGCCCGGCGGCCGCCGCCAGGGCCGCGGCCACGGCCTCGGGCTGGCGCACGTCAGCGGCCTGCCCAAAAGCCTCGGCACCGGCGGCCTGCAGGGTGGCCACGGCGGCATCCACCTTGTCGGCCGAGCGGCTGATCAGGCTGATGCGGGCGCCCGCCTCGGCAAAGGCCTGCGCAATGCCGAAGTTGATGCCAGACGAGCCACCGGCCACAAACACGTGCCGGCCCTGAAAGTCGAAGGGGTTGTTGTTGCTCATGGGTTCCTCAATCCAGTTTGAAGCCGATCTCGGCCAGCATTTTCTGATCGCGCTCGAACTGGGCGCGGGCGTAATCGGCGTACTCCAGGGGGCTGGTGAGCTGGGGCAGCATGTCGAAGGCATCGAGCTGCTTCAGGTAGGCCGGGTCGCTGGCGGCCTTGCGAAAGGCCTCGTGCAGGCGCTGCAGCACCTCGGGCGGCAGGCGCTTGGGGGCCACCAGGCCCACCGGCGAGTCGATGGCCACCGGGTAGCCCAGCTCTTTGAGGGTGGGCACGTCGGGGTAGCTTTTGTGGCGCTGCTCCAGAAACACCGCCAGCAGGCGCGCGCGCCCGCCCTGCACCTGGGGGCCGAAGCCTGGGTCGGCATACACATCGAGGTGGCGACCGATCAGGGCCTGAAAGGCCTCGGCCCCACCCTTGAACGACACCATGTTGAACGACGCGCCCGCGCCCCGCGCCATGCGCTCGGCCGTGATGCGGTTGATGCTGATGGCGCCCACATTGCCCCAACTGATGGCGCCGGGGCGGGCCTTGGCGTCGGCCATCAACTCGTTGAAGCTCTTCCAGGGCGCATCGCGCGCCACACACACCCCGGTGACCAGCCCGAAGAAACCGCCCAGGTAAGTGAAATCCTTGATTGGGTCCCAGTTCACCCGCTGCACCAGCGGGGCGCGGATGACCGAGTTGTGCATCACCGCCAGGGTGTAGCCGTCGCCCTCGGCAATTCGGGCCAGGTTGGCCGTGCCCGCCACGCCGCCCGCGCCGGGCTGGTGCATCAGCACCACCGGCTGCCCCAGCTCGCGCGAGGCCGCCTCGGCCAGGGACCGGAACACCGGGTCGAACGAGCCCCCGGGCGGAAACGGCAGCACGAGCTGGATGGGCTTGCTCGGAAAGCGCTCCGCGGCCCGGGCCGGCACACCCTGGCCGGCCAGGCCGGCAAGGCCGAGCGCCGACAGGCCGGCCAGGCATTGGCGCCGGTTGGGTCGATGCCGATTTGAAGGAGGAAGCTTGGGGTTCATGGGTGTCTCCTGGTCTTGTTGTCGAAATCAGGGCTTTTCAGCGCCGCGGCGCTGTGCTGCCAGCCGCTGCCGCAGCTGGTAAGGGCAAGGGCAGGTAGCGGAAGGTGCCCTGCCCCCGCGCCACCACCCGGCCTTCGGTATCGCTCACCACGGCGCGGCAGGTGGCCACCTGCTCGTCACAGGCCAGCAATTCGCCATCGCACACCAGGCTGCCCCGGCCGGGCTCGATGAAGCTGGTGTTCAGGTTCAGGGTGACCGCCGTGCACTGAAAATCCCGGTACGAGACCGCCGCACTGGCCATGGCCACGTCCAGCAGGGTGACCACCACGCCGCCGTGCACGGCGCCGATCACATTGCCCAGCTCTTCGCGGGCGTCGATGGCGAGGCGGGCCTTGCCGCCCTCAGAAAACTCACGCCGCATCTGCAGCCAGGCCATGAAGGGCACCTGGCTGAAGATCTGGCGCGGGTCAGCCCCCACCACCACCTGTGGGCCGGCCGTGGGGGTGGTCGCGTTGGGGAGGGGCCTGTTCATGCGGCCAGCTGCTGGCGCAGCACCGTCTTCAGCACCTTGCCGGCGGCCGACAGCGGCAGCGCCGGCACATGGCTCAGGCCGCGCGGGCATTTGTAGCCGGCCAGGTGTTCGTGGCACCAGTCGCGCAGCACGGGCAGCGGCAGTTGCTCGGGCGTGGCCCCGTCGGCCAGCACCAGCACGGCATGCACCACCTCGCCCCAGTGCGGGTCGGGCCGCCCGATGACGGCGGCCTGCGACACCAGCGGGTGGGCGCGCAGCACGCTCTCGACCTCTGCGCAGTAGATGTTCTCGCCGCCCGAGATGATCATGTCCTTGAGGCGGTCGACGATGTACAGATAGCCCTGCGCATCCATGCGCCCGGCATCGCCCGTGTGCAGCCAGCCGCCGCGCAAGGCCTCAGCACTGGCCTCGGCCAGACGCCAGTAGCCGCGGGTGACCATGGGGCCGCGCACGATGATCTGCCCCACCTGGCCCGCTGGCAGCTCGCGCCCGCTTTCATCGACGATCTGGATCTCGGCCCCCAGGCCGGCACGGCCAACTGAATTCAAACGCCCCTGGGCCAGGGCCGCCGGGTTGCGGTGGTTGTCGGGCAGGTTGATGCAGACCGCGCCAGCGGTTTCGGTGAGGCCATAGGCCTGGAAGAACTCGGCATGCGGCCAGGCCTGCAGGGCCCGCTCCAGCAGGTCGGGCGGCATGGGTGCGGCGCCAAAGGCAATGCGGTTGAGGCTGCGCACGCGCTCAGGTGCAAAGCCCGGGTCGTCCAGCAGCGACTGCAGCATGGTGGGCACCACCACCACATCGCTGATGCCGTGGCGCTCAATGGCCTCCAGCACCGCCGCTGGTTTGAAATGCGCCATGGTCACGCAGGTGCCGCCCACCAGGGTCTGGCCCACCAGGCGGCCCAGCCCGGCCACATGGAACAGGGGCGCCACCAGCAGCGAGACCGAATCTGGGGCGTTGTTCAACTCGGCCCCGCGCGTCATCGAGGCGGTCCAGAAATTGGCGTGGCTGAGCATCACGCCCTTGGATCGGCCCGTGGTGCCCCCGGTGTACAGGATGGCGGCCAGGGTGTCGCCACCGGCGCGCACATCGGGCAGGGCCTGCAGGCCCTGGGCCTCTTGGGCGAGTTGCTCAAAGTCGATCACAGGCAGCGGCAGCTCGCGCACCAAGCCTGCCAGTGCCTCGTCCACCACCAGCAGGCTGGCCTCGCTGTCGCTGACGGCATAGGCCAGTTCGGGTGCGCTCCAGCGCACGTTCAAGGGGCAGGCCACGGCACCCAGCCACCAGCAGGCCAACAGGGCCCGCACCAGACGGTCGTGGTTGGGTGCGAGCAAGGCCACGCGGTCGCCGGCCTTCACGCCACGGGCCTGCAGGGCCGCCGCGTGCTGGCCCGTGTCGCGCAGCAGCTCGGCAAAGGTATGGGTGCGCACATCGCCGTCGCCGACATGGCGCAGGGCGGGCTTGTCGGGGTGTCGCTGCAGTGATCGGTGCAGGCCTTGGGTCAGGTACACGGTGGTCGCTACTCGGGTGAAGGGTCGATCGGAGGGTGTGAGCGCCAAGCGTAGGCAGCCCTGCACAGCCCGCCAATGGCTGGATTGACCAATGCGCTTGGCGAAAAACGACACGCCCAGCCCCGCCCCGGCGCCCCGGCGCCGGGCTCCAACCCTCAGCCCCGGGAGCGCCTCAGCCCGACACCCAGCGCAGCACCACCGGGATCAGCGTGGCCCCCAGGATGCCGTGCAGGCCCATGCCCAGGCTGGCATAGGTGCCGGCGGCCGGGTGCACGCTGAAGGCCCGCGAGGTGCCGATACCGTGCGCGGCCACCCCCAGTGCAAAGCCGCGCTGCCACCACGCCGTGACCCGGCAGGCATTGAGCACATAGCGCCCCAGCACGGCGCCCAGGATGCCGGTGGTGACGGCGAACACCGCCGTCAGCGTGGGCGAGGCCCCGATGCGCTCGGCAATGCCCATGGCAATCGGGGCGGTGACCGATTTGGCGAACATGGCGCGCACCAGGGCCGCATCGGCATGGAGCAAGCTGAGCACACCCACCGCCACGGCGATCGAGCACACCCCGCCCGCCGCCAGCGCCAGCAGCAGCACGCCAAAGCGCCCGCGCAGCGACGACCAGCCCTTGTAGATCGGGATGGCCAGCGACACGGTGGCCGTGCCCAGCAGAAAGTGCACAAACTGCGCCCCCTCGAAGTAGCGCGCATAGGGCATGTCGGCCAGGGTCAGGCCCAGGGCCACCACCAGCAAGGCCAGCAGCACCGGGTTGGCCAAGGGGTTGCGCCGGCTGCGCTCGTAGCAGAACAGCCCGAAGGCATAGGCCCCCAGGGTGAGCAGCAGCGCAAACAGCGGGCTGCCCGCCAGATACACCCAGATCTCGTGGATGTGGGGCAGATCAGGGCGCATGCTCGTCCTCCGGGCTGGGGCGGGCCACAGCCTTGAGCACCAGCGCCGTCACCGCGATGGTGGCCGCCACGCTCAGCACCAGGGCCAGCCCCAGGGCCAGCGCGTTCGCGGCCAGCAAAGGCAGGTACATGATGACGCCCACCGAGGCCGGGATGAACAGCAAGCCCAGGTGCTGCAGGATGCCGCTGCCCACCAGATCGATGCTGGCCGGTACCGACCCGCGCAGGCCCAGGAAGGCCAGCAGCAACACCAGGCCCAGCACCGGCCCGGGGATGAAGGGCAGCGCAAAGCGGCTGCACAACTCACCCAGCGCCTGGAAGGCCAGCAGTTGCAAAAAACCATGGATCACGGGCGCTCCTTGTGGGGTGGGCAGACAGCGCCTTTATAGCGCGCTCACCGGCGGGGCACGCCACGCGAGGCGATCGCTTGCTGATTTTGTAATGTCCTCATTCAGATTCAGTCGTTGGGGCAAAGGCGCCCATTCCATACGCTGCAACCCATCAAGGGGGCGTGCATCGGGTCTGCAAGTGAACTTGACTGGCCTGGGCCTGTCGGCCTTCAAGGGCGCGGGCCACCGCTTGGTGTGGCGCCACCTGGCGACAGCCCGTGTCATCCCAGGCCACCCATCCCAGGTCGCCCCCATCCGTCTTACCCTTCAAGGACCCCGCATGGATCTTCATCGCAGAGACATCGTCAAATCAGCCCTGGCGTTCGCGGCTGCAGCCCAGGGTGCCGGCGCCTGGGCCCAATCACCAGCTCCCGTGACCACCATCCGCCTGGGCGTGGCCCAGCCCGCGATCGGCAACCCACCGGGCTTTTACGGCAGTTCGATCTCGATCGCCCACGCCAAGGGCTGGATCGAGCAGGAGTTCAGCCGCGACAACATCAAGATCGAGTGGTTCTTCTTCAAGGGGGCCGGACCGGCCGTGAATGAGGCGCTGGCCAACAAGCAGCTGGACTTTGCCTTTCAGGGCGATTTGCCCGCCATCGTGGCCAAGGCGGCAGGGCTCAAGACCCGGCTGATCCTGGCCACCGGCATCCGCTCCAACATCTACCTGGCGATGCCGCCGGACTCGCCCATCCAGTCGGTCAAAGACCTGCGCGGCAAACGCGTGGCCATCTTCAAGGGCACCAATGCACAGCTGCCCATCAACCGCCTGCTGGAGGCCAACGGCCTGACCGAGAAAGACCTGCGCGCCCTCAACCTCGACACCGCTGCAGGCAAGGCCGCGCTGGCCAGCAAAGACATCGACGCCTTGTTCGGCGGGCTCGATCTGATCTCGCTGCGGCTCAATGGCACGGCGCGCATCGTGTATTCGAGCAAGGGCGATTCACCCATCTTCACGCGCCAAGGCCATTTGCTGGTGACGGACGAGTTCGCCGGGGCCCAGCCCGCGCTCACGCAACGCCTGGTCAAGGCCGTGGTGCAGACCGCCCGCTGGGCCTCTGACGACCTGAACCGCGACGAGGTGTTCCGCATCTGGGCACGCACCGGCTTCCCCTACGAGGTGTGGAAGGAAGACTACGACGGCGAGCCACTGCGCGTGCGCTTCAACCCGCAGTTCGACCCCTTTCTGGTGGCCCGCTACAAGGACGCGGTCGAGCAGGCCTACAAGTTCAAGCTGACCCGCGCCAAGTTCAATGTCGATGGCTGGATCGACACCCGCTTTCTGCAAGCCGCCTTGACCGAGCTGAAGTTGGAGAACTACTGGCCCGTGTACCAGGCCAACGGCAAGATTTCAGGCGTGTGAATGGAGGGGCGCCAGCCACCTCGACTGATTTTGGAAATGCGCTGCCGATTCCCACCTATGGATATGCAAATGGCTTCGTTCACCGGCAGCCTGGCGGCACAGATACTGAATCCATGCGCTGAGTATCGAGTTGAAACAACGCGGTGGTCAGCGCAGCTCCATAGCTCGCGGGGGTGAGCTTCAGTTCGACGAACACATCGTCGGGCTTTTGATCTGGCCGTCAGGTGAATTCATCTGACGGCCATTTTTTTAGGCTGCCGCGCTAGATCTGAAAGCGCGCCCCCTGGAGGGTGGCGGCTTCAGGCCTTGGCACAGCCAACCGTGAATCCACTCAGCACGCCCTCAGCGGATGGAGCTTTGGGGCGCCTCTTCTTGGGTGGCGCCATCGAGGTCATGCGCCCCCACCCTCAATCCACCGCCACAGCCACCATCACCGAATAGGCCTTGAACACCGCCGTGGCGGCCTGGCCTACCTGCAGGGCCAGGGCGTCCACCGCGTCGTTGGTGACGCTGGCGGTCAGGTGCATGCCGCCGGGCAGGGTCAGCACCACCAGCGAGGACACGGCGCCGCGCTCCACCCGCGACAGGGTGCCGGCAAACTGGTTGCGCGCCGACAGGGCATAGCCGCCAAAGTCGGTCACCAGCACCACGGCCGACGATTTGATCATCACGATGGCAGCCTTGCCCAGGGCCAGCTTGAGGCGCTCGGCCGCCTTGCTGGTCAGGGTGGCCACCACCTCATGGCCGCCGGCGATCTGCACGCAGACCTGGGTGGTGACGGGGCCGCTTTCGATGGCCGTGATGCTGCCGGCGAACTGGTTGCGTGCGGTGGTCTTCATGGAAACGCTCCTTAAAAGCCCGGCGAGTGCCGGTTGCTGGGTGAGCCAGGCCTCTTGCTGGCGCAAGAAGGCGGCTTGTTGGGTTTGCAGATGGCGCCACGCGGCCAGCAGGCCCAGCGAGGCCGGCGTGAGGCGGGTGCCCCCGCCGCCACGCCCGCCCACCACGCGCTCCACCAGGGGTTCGTGCGCCAGCTTGGCAGCACTCTCCAGAATCAGCCAGGCGCCTTTGTAGGTGTAGCCCGCGGCGCGGGCGGCGCGGTTGATCGAGCCCGTGGCGTGCAGGGCCTCCAGCAGCTCAAAAAAACGCCCATCGAGGCGGCCGGCCAGCCTCAGGTCGCCACTGAGCAAGGTTGAATCAGCCATGCACCCCCTCGGTTGCCGCGCCGGCGCAGAGCGCCGGGCATGGCAGGCAGGCAAGGGCAGCAGTGGGCAGGGGCATGGGGTGGCAGGCAAGGCCAGCGAAGGACTCTTGCAAAAACTGTTGCCGTGACAGAGCAATCACTGGGCCAGGCCTTTTTGTCGCATTTCCGACATGAACAGGCCCAGCGCCGCGCGAGCCTGGGCGGGCTCATGGGCGGCGGGCTTGAGCAGCAACAGGTGCGGGCCCAACAAGGCCTGCAGGCGCTGCACCTGGGCCAGGCACTGGGCCGGGTCGCCGATCACGGCGTTGGCCAGGATCACCTCGTCGGGCGCATCGGGCTCGAACATGGGCGGGCGCTTGCCCGGCGCAAACTGCACCCCCATCTCCAACGGGTAGGCGCGCACCCCGGCCAGGCCACGCGCCAGAGCCTGCCCAGGGTCGGCCTCGCAATGAAAGAAGCGCGCGATCGCAAAGCGCAAGTCACCCTGCCGGACGCGCTGTGCCTGCACCACCTGGGCCACCTGCGCCAGATCGGACGAAGGCGTGGCCATCAGGCCGTCGCCATGCTCAGCGGCCAGTTCGCAAGAGTCAGGGCTGAGGCTGGCCAGCCACACCGGCACCGGTCGCTGCAGCGGCTTGGGCTCAAGCCGCAGGCCGCTGACCTGGTAGAAGCGACCCGAAAAGTCAACGCCGCCCTCGCCGTCCGCCCCGCTCTGTGCGGGGGCCCACAGCCGCCGGATCAGCGCCAGCGCCTCATGCAGATGGGCCCGGGCCTCGTCGGCCGAGGCCAGGCCCACCTGGCGGTACTGCTCCGGAAACGGCCCGCCCCGCCCCACGCCAAACTCGATGCGGCCCTGGCTCAGCAAGTCGAGCGTGGCCACCTGCTCGGCGATGCGCACCGGGTCGTTCAAGGGCAGCAGGGCCGCCCCGGTGCCCAGGCGAATCCGCGTGGTCAGCGCCGCAATGTGGCCCAGCAACACCGTGAGGGCGCTGCCAATGGCAAAGCCGTTGTGGTGGTGCTCGGCCAGCCACACCGATTCGTAGCCCTGAGCCTCGGCCGCCACGGCCGTGTTCACCAGTTCATGCAAGGCGCCGGCCGGGTCGTGGTGTGGGTCTTCCACGTTGAGGAACACGCCCAGGCGGGTAAGGCCCGGTGTGGGCAACAAAAACGACATTTGCGACAAAGACGACACAGGCAGACTTTCTGAAATTCGAGCCATGGCAGCCGCCAGGCACGCGCCAGGCAAGCGCCAACGCGCCACCCGACCCTGGAGGGCACCAAGAGCAATCAAGCATCGGACACGGCAGCCATTCCGCAAGAACCGCGCCGCTCAGGCATCCAAGGGGGCCGTGTTGAGAAACCAGCTGCGCACCGTGTCGTACGGGTAGCGGCTGAGCCCGGCGTGGCGCGCCTGCGGTGCCAGCAGGTGCACCGACAGGGGCTCGGCCCAGTTCCAGTAATCGGCCCGCAGGCCAGGCGCCAGGCCGGCATCGTCCATGGCGTGCCAAAGCTGCACCAGCCACAGCTCGCGGCCCGGCGGGTCGAGCAGCAGAGGCAGGCCATAGCCGGCCTGCAGACGGCTGTGGCGCTGGCTGTAATACAGCGGCCCGCCGCAAGACTCGACCACAAAATCGGCCACGCGCTGCGCCACGCAATCAAAACACGGCCCGGCGGGGGCAAACAGCGGCGTGTTGCGCAGGCGCGCCATGTGCAAGGCCACCAGCCGGCGCAACCCCTCTTCGTTGCACAAGGCCAGCAGCCGGTGCGGCGGCTGGGGCAGCTGGGGCAGGCGCTGGTGCAACGAGCCGGCCGGCGGGTCGGGATCGCCCTGCCAGCCCCCACCGCCACGGCCACTGCCAGCCGTGCCCGCCGCCCCCCGTGGCCACACCAGGGTCTGGTAACTGGCCCGCGAGCACGGGCTGTAGCGCGCGCTGGGCCCCTCGGCAGCCGCGCCGGGGGTTGCTGGCAGGCCGGTGCGTTCATGGGGCGTGGCGGTGTGTTGGGGTGCGGAGGCGTTCATGGCGTGTCGGCTTTGTCAGGGTTGGCACAGGGCTTGTCGCGTTTATGTAGCGCGCTACATAGGTCGATGAAGCATTGCAAGCTGTGTGCCTGGCTCCAGCGGCTGGGGTGCCAACACAGCACCACGGCGCAACCCGGTGGCTGTCGCCCGAACGCCGTCCACCATGATCACCTGCCCGGCATGCCACTCTCACGAGACCGTTGAAGGCCAATTGCTGCCTTCCGCCGACGATGGCGCCACAAGCTACTTCTACCCGAGCGGGCTCAAGCTTCTGGCGTTCAAACGATCTGTCGCCCTTGAAAATGGGCAGCAGTTCAGGGCCTGTACGGCGTGTGGGCCTGTGTGAAGCCGGGTTTCAGCGGAGCAACTCAAGAGGCTTTTGGAGCGGAGTGGGAAAGGCAGTGCTGGGTGATCAGAATGGGTGACCACTTGTGCGGCGGGCCTGTCAGCAAGCTTGGTTGTGGGTCAGAATCCGGCCAGGAGCAGCCATTCAAGCTTCGACTTCACAAAATGGAACGCACCCTGAGACTGACATTTCGACGGCTAACCCCAGGAGATATGTCCTTCATCTTGGCGATGGAAGCAGACCCAGAGGTGATGAAGCACACCACCGGCCGTATTGAGCCGACGGCCGCCAGACAAGCAGAGTTGCTGAACGCGCTCGCCGCCATGCCGGAAGCAGGCCTTGGTCACTGGTGTGTGGAGCATCAGGCTAAGCCAATCGGTTGGGTCAGCCTTACGCCATTGGAGGCGACTGGTCGTATCCAACTGGCATATCGATTCGTCCGAGATGCCTGGGGTCAGGGTTTTGCAACCGAAGCGGGCGAAGCTGCACTTGAGCATGCCCGAACAAAACTGGGTCTGGATGAGTGTGTCGCCATTGTCTGGCCAGCCAATAAGGCATCCGCACGGGTCTTATTCAAGCTGCGATTTCGGAACGAAGAGAGGGCTGCGCACTACGGGCATGAGGTCAACGTGCTCTCCTGCTCTCTGAGAGCAGCGGTGGATTGAACCGCTGCTTCGGGACCACCAGTGGCATCATGATGTGGGACAGAATTCGGCCAGAAGCAGCCCCCAACCTGACGGTGTATTGCACCACGAGCCAGCCACTAATGCTCACTTTCGACTGCCGTGTTCGAAGACTATTTTTCCCTTCAACTTGCGTTCTCGAAGCAGTACGCATCCAAATCCCGCGTGGCTTTAAGTGAAGCGATAGACCGCTGCACCAACCTGCGACGTCGATTTGGTTTGACCGGACCGAACGGGGAAGGCCCTTGGCGAACTTTTCTCGCTTGCGTCGACCAATCAGCCACAGACAGAGACGATGCTGTTCTATCTATGTGTTCGAAGCTCTACGCTGACAGACCCGTGGTCAGCCAGGGTCCAGCCTTCGGTTGTTTCTCATACGACCCACCGAACGCATCAGGAATTCTCCGGCTGCACTTCGTTCCCCCAGAGAGCGTCGAAGCCAGTCCGCTGGCATCAGCGAACGTTGAGGCCAGGTTGAGCGAACTTCGAATGATGTTCGAGCACATCCGTCGCCAAGAGCGCCATGCGACCGTCGTCATGGGCATCTCTTGGCTGTACAACATCGAAGCCTACAAGCGCTTGTTTCCCGAAAGATATGTCGAATCCGTGCGCACTCCCGCGTTTTCAGTTCACCTGAATGGAACTTCGACCTGGGGGCAGGTGCTCGACTGGCGCCAGGCCGTGAAGCCAGCGATGCGAGGCTCTATTCTGGCCCGCTTGTCGGACTTGCGAGTTGAGGCGCCTTGGGCAGTTTTCCCTTATCGAGCGCTTGTCGCGAACTGTGAAATGGCGGTCTTTCACGACTATTTCACCTGAAATCATGACCGCTATGGGCGTCGCCGGCTGGCCGCTCTGGGCCAATTCTGTTGAAAAACTCCCTACCTCCGTCTTGAGCGATGTTTTTGGGGGTGCCTTACCCCTTCCCGCATGTGAGATCGTCGATCCTAGGGCGATCTGAGAGGTCGATTTTTTTGCCAACGTGGGACTCTCGGGAACTTCCGAGTTTTTCAACAGAATAGGCCCAAAGACGCCGTTGAACAACGCCACCCGGAAGCTGACGTTGATTCACGGCCCGCTGGCTCACAGGCCAAACGTGCTGTTGGAATGTCCGGCCTCGGAGCAACTAACCTGAGCAGAATCCCAATAAGCATTTAATATGCCAATCGACACGAACCCACGCCTGCAGGAGGCGGCTTCGCCGCGGATGGTTGTGGTCCGGCTATTTTCACGCTAGGGCTCGTCACCGCACTGGCGCATCTCCTATTGAAAGAGGGCACATCGAATGAATCTCACGACAGAACTGGGCGAGTTCAACCGTCGCATGGCGCATGCCTTAGCTGGCACTTTTGATCCATCTGTGAAGCCAGTGCAGTCCGAAGAGGGAACTCTGCTTTTTCGCGGCCCGATTCCGACCAGCGATGATCCTAGGCACATCGGAACACACGTCGCCGTATCGTTGGAAAATGAAGTCAAGGCCGCACTGGACGCATCAACGCCAGATGAACGCGAAGCAATGATTGAAAACCTCGTTTGCAGCCTGTCGACGCAAGTCCAAGCGCAATACCACTCCAGCAAGATTGGGCCATATGCGTTGGATGTCGTTGGCACAATCCGTATCGTCCAAGGCTAGAGTTCTTGCGTATGGCTTGATATTTTTAGAAATTGGGAGTTGGCCGCCATCCTTAGGCGACGGCTGGCAATCCCCGGCGTGGTGGTAATCACGTCGTCAGGCGGGAAAGAGACGTGACGACAACGCCACACAACCTCGTACCCGTCAAAGCCCACGCCCCGCAGGCAGGATCACGATCATTGGTGAGAGCAATGTGGCGCGGGCGTCAAGGCCGATGCGCTGCGGTGTACCAACTGCCCAGCTGTTTTCACAAAAGACTCTCGCTGGCGAGTGATGAATCGGGGAAGCAGTTGATGCCGGGACCAGCTCGGCAACCGATTTAGTGAAAGCCCGCACCCGATGACAAGCATCTTCGACACCAAAATTCAATTGGGAGGCAGTGATAAATGAAACATCGAAATACCGTTTTTTCGATCATCTTAATATTGATTTTGGCCGTGGCTGCAAAATCAATACACCATCCAGGAATCAATATTTGGCTCCAAATATCAGCCATACCAACATTCTACATATTGGCAGTCATTATTATTTTTCGTTCTAAAAAACGCTGGACCACCCTGCTTTGGAGTGCGCCCATTTTGATATATCTAATTAAAGATCTGTATATATTTATATTTGGAATGATATTCGCCTTTATTACCCTCTTTTCATATAAATTTGGATAAATCAAGGCAGCCAATATCATTCTGTCATTTTCAAATATTTTCAAATTAAGAACGGCTAACGCTACTCACTTCTGAAGGCCTGCGGAGCATTTATGCTCTGCGTCCCCGTGGCCCGACATCCCGTAAGCAAAGAACTGCGGCAGCAGCTATGCCGTTCGCTGAACTCGGTCGTTAAGCGTCCGCTTTCGTCAGCCATCATCGGCCGCTATTGGCCGTTCTCAGTCATCGTATCAGCCCCCCCTCTGAAGCCTTCAAGCGACACTCGAGTCCAGAAATACACCAGTGTCAGCATAAGACCTGCCCAGAACACACACCTGTGGCCTGGACACAGAAGCAACCCATAAAGCCGGCAAAATCGCCACCGCCAGCTTATCCCCTACTCCGGCCCAAAACACACCCCCTGATCCGCACACACCGCACAACTGGGCGCGCGGCAGATGAACAGCTCATGGCGCAGGCAAAGCTGTTTGTAGAAGAACTTCTTCCACTTCATGTTCTGGTGGTTCAGCGCCGCCAGGGTGGGGAACCAGGTGGCGATAAGCGCTGAGAGTTCGGCGCGTGAGGGCAGTGCCAGGTCTTGCCACAGGTGGTTGTTGCCCAGGCAGGCGCAGGCGATGGCGTGGGCCACGGCCTCACGCTCGGCGGGGGTGCCCGCGGCCAGGGCCATGTGTTCGCGCAGCAGGGCCAGCAGGTCGTCCACCTCGTCTTGCCGGGGCTCGGGGCGGTGGGCTTGGGCCAGGGCGGGCCAGTCGAGGCCCAGCAGGTGGTCGGCGCCCGGGAACCAGCGCTGCAGCGCCAGCCGGGTGGGCTCGGCGCCCAGGCCGCTCAGGGGCAGCAGCGCCAGGCCGTGGGTTTGCCAGGCCTGGCCCAGCACGCCGGCCAGGGCCAGGGCGGCGGGCTCCAGCGGGTCGGCGCTGGCGCACGACAGCAGCAGGGTGCGGGGGGTGCTCATGCGCGGGCCCGGTGATGGTTGCGCAGGCTCACACCGAGGCGGCGGCGTGGGTGTAGCACTTCTTGGGGCAGATCTTGGCGCAGGCGGTGCAGCCGATGCACAGCTCCTGGTGGGCGATGGTCATCACCTTTTTCTCGTACTCGTCGTCTTCGTCGTCGTCATCGCCGGCCAGGTGGATGCGTTCGCCGTCTTCGTCCAGCCCCACCAGTTCCAGCACGCCACGTGGGCAGACGCGAAAGCAGCGGCCGCAGCCGATGCACTTGGCTTCGTCGAGGCTGGCCACAAAGGTCGGGGTCCATTGCGCGCCGCTGGGCAGGGTGACCTGAAAGTGTTCGCTCATGGTGGGCTCCGGGCAGGGTCAGGAGGTGGCCTGGGCCGCCTCGCGGCGGGCGTCCATCAGGTCGGCGTGGGCGCGGTGGCAGCGCTGGGCCACTTCGAGAATGCGCTCCCAGCCGGTGGGCAGGTCTTCCGACAGATCGTGCAGATCCATCTTGGCCTGGGTGGCCTGGGCGTTGAGCTTCTTGATGCGCGCTTTGAGCTCGTCGGCGCGGGGGTCGGGCGTGGTCATGGTCGGGACATTGATAAGGTGGGTGAGCGGTTTCACGCCCCGTACTGGGCCACGGCCGGGTAGGTGCGGATCATGGTGATGGCCTCGTCGAGAAACTTGCCACCGGCCTCGGCCAGCTTGGCCAGCGACGGAAAGCCGAAGCGGTGCACATCGCGCAGCTGCTTGTTGACCACCACCAGGCGGCCGGCCAGCAGCACCATGCGGCCAAAGCCCTCGTGGCTCATCTTCATCATGGGCGAGACCATCTGGCCGGTCTCACGTTCGATGGCCACGGCGATCGCGTTGTAGAAGATGTCGAGCCGCCACAGGATCTCGGGATCGGGGTCGCCCAGGATGGGCAGGGCCCGGCGCTCTTCGGGGGTGAGGATGTAGGGGCGCAGCAGTTGCAGATCGGTCTTGCCGTCCCAGGCGCCATGGGTGTCCTGGGCGCGCAGCTGCTTGATCAGCTGCTGCACAAAGGGCTGGGCCAGAAAGGCCGCATCGTCGGTGCCGGCAGGCAGCTCGGCGGGCGCCGCAGCGTCAAGCTTGGGGGTGGGGGTGAAAGTGGTGGCATCAGCCATGTTGGACCTCATCGAGTTCGTCATCAAAATCGTGGGCGCGAGGCTGGTCTTTGGTCATGGCCTTGCGCAGCCAGGGCGGCGGCGTGCCCTTGAGCACGTCTTGCAGCTTGAGCAGGATCTCGCCGATCACCTCGGGCTGGGGCACCTTGATCGGGTGGATCTTCAGCGCCACCACCCGCGCCGCGCCCGAGCCGCCGATGGCGGCCACGTAAAGGATGGCGCAGTCTTTGATGGCTTCGAGCTTGGGGGCCAGCTTGTCTTCGTCGCCGTCTTCCTCGAGCTTGCCGTCGAAGTCGAAGGCCTCGACAAAGCGCGAGCCCTCGGGCGTCACGTCGTAGCAGAGGATGCTTTTGGCCCAGCCGAAGTGGGCGTCCACGCGGACCTTGTCCTGGGTGGCGAAGGCGACTTTCATGGGGTACTCCTGTTCTTCAGAGAGAGGCAATGGACGGGGCTCAGAAGCTGCAGGCCTGGGCCGGCGGTGCCGCCTGATGGGCGTCGAGCGCGATCGAGGCGAGGGTTGCGGTGCTGGTCGGGGAGCGGCTGGCCGCACGCTGGGCCTCGGGGCTCAGGGGCCAGTCGCCGGCGTGGTGGTGCGGCAGGTGCTCGATCATCAGGTTGGCGATCTCGAAGATCAGGTTCATGGTGCCGCGGTAGCCCACCATGCGCCGGTGCGAGTTGCCCACCCGGTCGAACATCGGAAACCCCACGCGCCACAGCGGCTTGCCCAGGTGCTCGGCCGCCTGGCGACCGTGCGAGTGGGTGATCAGCACGTCGCAATCGACGGCCAGGCGCTCCAGGTCTTCCAGGTCGCCCAGCAGCACTTCGGCAGCGGGCAGCAGGGCGTGGGCGGAGGACGCGGTGGTGCTGATGCACACGCTCAGCTCGGCGCCCATTTCATGCAGCAAGGCGCCCACGGCCAGCAGCAGGTCGGGCTCGGCCCCCAGGGCCACCTTGATGCCGCCGGTGTAGAAGTGCCCGTCGAGCATGGCGTCGAGCAACTGGCTGCGCTGGCGGCGCAGGCGGGCCGGCACAGGCTGGCCCGACACCTGCGACAGGCGCAGCAGCAGGCGGTCGTTGGGCTCCAGCCCGGTCAGGCGCTCAAACACCTCAAAAGGTGTGCCAGCAATGGCCTGCAGGGCCTGGGCCGCCTGCCGGGTCTGCTCGCCCACGCCCAGGGTGAAGGCCGAGGCCCCGGTGGCGCGGATGTCTTCCAGGCTGGTGCCGCCCAGGGTGGTGCCGCGCCAGTCGGGGGCGATGTGGCCGTCCAGCGAGCCCGACAGATCGGGCAGCACCACGGGCTGCAGGCCAAAGGCCTCGATGATCTCGCGCAGCTCGTCGATGTCGCCGGGTGAGAGGTGGCTGCCGGGCAGCAGCGTCACCTGGCGGGGCTGCACCGGCAGCGGCTTGACCAGTTGCTGCACCAGGCCGGTCAGGGCCAGGCGGTAGCCGTCTTCAAAGGCGCCCACGTAGTCGGGCGTGGACACATAGACGATCTCGGTGTCGGCCAGCTCGGGGTGGCGCTGGCGGGCGGTGACCAGAAAGCCCTCCACATCGTCGCCCTTGGTCTCGGTCAGGCCCGTTGAGCAGATGGCGATCAGGCGCGGTGCGGCGCGCTTGCGGATGTTGAGCAGCGCCGTGACCAGGTTGTCGTAGCCCCCCATGATGGTGGTCACCTCGTTCATGGCCGTGGTCTGCAGCGGAATGGCCTCTTTGAAGTGGCGCACCAGCAGCACCAGGCCGAACGAGGTGCAACCCTGCGAGCCGTGCATCACCGGCATGCAGTCGGCCAGGCCCAGAAAGGCCAGGCTGGCCCCCAGGGGCTGGCTCATCTTGAGCGGGTTGACGGTGCAGGCTTTCTTCGACTCGACGACCTTGGCCATGGTGGGGCTCTCCGGCTGGGTGGATGGGGTGGGCTGGCGGGCAGAAAGGCAGGCAAGCGTGGTAGGGCTCAGACCGGAATCTCTTCGGCGCTGAGGCCCAGCGACTGGGCCGCCACATCGCTCAGGTACTGGTGCGCCGCCGTAGGCAGGGGTTCGGGCGTGGGGCCGGGCAAGGCCGCAGCGCTGGCAAGGGCCGCATCCGGGCCGGCGGTGCTGGCCGGCACCGCGCCCAGGGTCTCGCCGTCGTCGCCCCAGGGCGCCGGGATGCGCACCTGCTGCCACACCGGGTTGAACAGGGCCCGGTCGATCTCGTGCACCAGCTCCACCATGCCTTCGTAACCGCCATAGGGGTGGTGGCGCTCCTGGTTGATGTCGAGCCAGGGCATGCGCGCCTTCAGGGCCACAAACTGCGAGCGCCCGCCTGACAGCATGATGTCGGCCCGTGCCTCGCGCAGCATCTTGTACATCTCGCGCGGGGTCATGTCGTCGATCATGTGGGCGTCGTCGCCCATGATCTCCTTGATCTTTTCCTTGTCTTCGCGCGTGCTCTTCTTGACGCTGGTGCCCACGATCTCAAGCCCCGCCTCTTGCAGGGCCGACACCACCGACCAGGACTTGACGCCGCCGGTGATCAGCAGCACCCGCTTGCCGCTCAGGCGGGCCTTGTAGCTGGCAATGCGCTTCCAGGCCCGGGCCTCTTCCACCTCGATCAGGCGCTCGGTGCGCTCCAGCAGTTCGGCATCGGCGCCCTGGCGCACCAGCAGCGTGGCGATCTGGCGCAGGGTGTCGCTCATGTCGCTGATGCCGTAGAACGAGCCCTCGAAGTACGGAATGCCGTAGCGCTGCTCCATGCGGGTGGCCACATTGATCATCGACTTGGAGCACACCATCATGTTGACCTTGGCGCGGTGTGCGCTGGCGATCTCGTTGTAGCGGCCATCGCCCGAGATGCACGACAGCACCCGGATGCCCAGGGCCTCCAGCAGCGGCCGGGTCTGCCACAGCTCGCCCACCAGGTTGTATTCACCGATGATGTTGATGTCCAGCGGGGTGGTGTACTCGGGCTCGCGGGTGCCGATCACGTAGTCGAGCAAGGCCTCGGCGCCCAGCTTGTTGCCCAGGTTCTTGGGGCCGGCAAAGCCCGGCGCGTTGACCGGGATCACCGGTTTGCCGAACTTGGCGCTGGCGCGCTGGCACACGGCCTCGATGTCGTCGCCGATCAGAGCGGTCACACAAGTCTGGTACACAAACACCGCCGGGGGGTCGAACTTCTCGATGATCTCGCGCACGCTGCGGAACAGGCGTTTTTCGCCGCCATAGATCACATCGAGCTCATGGATGTCGGTGGTGAAGCCGGTGCGGTAGATCTGCGAGCCCGACGAGGCCGAGTGCCGGTTGTCCCACGAGTTGCCCTCGCAGGCGATCGGGCCATGCACCAGGTGGGCCACGTCGGCAATCGGCTGCAGCGCGATCTTGGCGCCATCAAACGCACAGCCACCGGCGGCGGCGCCGGGCGAGAGCTGCTTGGTGCAGCCCTTCTTGCGCTCTTTCTCACTCTTGCCCTGGTTCTTGTCGCAACCGGGCTCTTCGAACACTTCGGCGATTTTCGCTTTGAGCGAGACGGACATGGGGCACTCCTGACGGCGGTGGGGTGGGTAGCCCCTCTTTGCAGATTTGGTGCCAACGACAAAGCGCACAAAAGCCCCCTGCCCCAGCGCCACCCAGCCCGCTCCGCCCTCGGGCTGGCGCCCTCGGCATGACACTTTTGAAGCGATTGAAGGGTTTGCGACACAAGGCGGCCGACTGGCGACCGACTGGCGGCCGCCCCTAGAATGGCGGCCTCTCTTCACCTCCCGCCCCCCCATCAAGCTGCCATGCCCGCCACCGAACTCACCGTGACCCCCGCCGGCCAAGTGGCCGGCAAACACCTGCTGATCCCCAGCGGCCCCGAGGGCACCTTTTACCCCCACATCCAGGACTGGGTCACCGCCCAGCGCAAGGCCGGCAAGGTGGTGCGCGACGTGAGCTCGGAGGTGCTGGTCAAAGGCATCAAGCAGTGGGCCGCGTATGAGCACAAGGCCGGTGGCAAGACGGTGCGGACGGTGTTCAAGATCACTTGAGGGGCGATCTGGCGCGCTTTGTTCGCCCACCTTCAGCTCAGAGCGCCACAGTACGCCTGCCATCAAGGCAAGCTGCAAGGCGCGGCAGCCTTTCGTTTAGGATCAAATCCAGACCGCAGGCCCTGTCAAAAAAGAGGGCCCACCACCTGAACGGAGGACCTTGATCATGGCAAAAGCCCATCTGAAACGTTGCCTGGCCGTCGCATTGATGGCAGCCTCACTGGGGCCCTCTGTCTCACCAGCCTTTCAGGTTCTGCCCCGCATCAGCGACGTTGACCGAAAGCTCTCAAGCCTGGGTAGCAACCAGCTCATCGACAGCCTCGGGCAATGGTTGGTTGGCAATGCGCTTCCCATGATCAAAAGCCCGGTTCATGAGGCCATCACCCTCAACGCCCTTGATTGCGAGGCTCAGCCAGGCGCTGAAAAAGAATGCCTGACCACCGAAGCGGTCCGTGCCCACCAGGTGCTTTTGTACGGCGTGCGCTGGCCTGACGATCCGCCGTTCGCACTGAACCGCGCGTCGCCGCCGCGGATTGCAGACTGCGACCCCAGTGTCACGCTGCGCTCCACCGCCCAGCCCAAGTGCTGGAAGGGGCTCTTCTCCGATGCCGACAAGACCGCCAAGCAGCGCATGGCCAGCCGGCCCGGTGAGCCGGCTTTCGGCCCAGGCGACTACCTGCTGTACCGATCCCATTTTGGTGACCTGCAGTTCTTCCATTCGATGGCCGCATACGACGGAGAAACTGCCGCTGAGACCCAGCAACGCATGCGCATGTGGGCGCAGTTCCTGTGGGGGGTGGCGACCAAGTCGATTCCGACCGACCACTTCATCCGGACCCTCGGCATAGCCCCGCTGACGCCCTATTTCCCCGGCGACATGACGGCCACCAATCTATTTGCCACCGGTATCGTCGAGGTCCGAAATGACCTCGACCAAGTGGCTCTGGGTGTTTTGCTGCACATGCTCCAGGACAGTTTTTCACAGGCCCATGCAGGCCGGGCCCCTGAGAGCGGAGCCGCCTGCGAAAGGATGGCGCGGTTTGCACAGCCCGGCAAGATCCGCCAGTTCTACAGTTACGCGGGGCAGGTGGGCAGCCTGCATGACCACGAGGACACCTTCAAGGCACTGGGCCTGCAAACCTTGCAGGTCAGCCCAAGCGTCGTGGATGCCAGCCGTGCCTTGCTGACCTTGTGGAAGGAAAACGCGCCCTGGAGCGAGGCCGAGAAATACTTCGATTGCGCCTTCGCGCTGGAGACACCCGATGCCCCGGCGGGGCCCGGCCCATTCACGCACTGAGGCCATGTCGGGTCAGTCGGTGTGAGGTCCTGCAGATCCACGCCTGCAAAGCGAACGAAGTGCGGCGGAGGTTCCGCACAAAAATCGAAACGATCATTTCGAAACCGAAACTGATCGCGGTTCAGCACGGCAAAACGAAGCGCTTGCTTCTATTTTTTCTCAGCCCTCCACCGGCAACGGCAGCCCCGCCCGTTGCAGATCCGCCCAGCGCTGCAGCTCCAGCACGTGGGCGCTTTCTTCGTCGACAAACTCGCGTGCCAGGGCACGTATTTCGGGGTCGGTGGTGGCGTCGAGCACCTGCTGGTAGAAGTCGCGGCCCGAGGTTTCGGCTTGAAGGGCCACTTGCAGCGCCTGCTCGGGGCCCAGTTGGGGGTCGGCGGCCCAGATGGCGGCGGCCTCGGGGCTTTCGAGGCCGGGCCAGCTGAAATCCTCCGCTTTCAGCGCGGGCAACTGGCGGTAGGCGGCGCGGGCCCGGGCGTCTTGCAGGTGCAGCAGCGAATAGTCGGCCAGGCGCCTGAACAGCCGGGCCACGGGGCGGTTGCCGGCGCTTTGCATGGCGTCGGCCAGTTCGCCGAAGCGGCGGGCGGCCTCGCTCTCCAACTGGATGGAATGGGCCAGAAAGCGTTCGATGTCGGTGTGCATGGTGTGTGCGTGCCTTTGCGGGTTCGGGATGCGTGAATCGGGAAAGGTGAATCTGGGGGTTGGGGACGTGTGCGTCGGGTGGGATGCGTGAAACTGATGCAGCGGGTGGGCCTTGGCGGCGTGTCAGCGTCGTGGCGGGCTCGGTGGAGGGTGCTGTGCCTGCGCGGGCAGCTCGTGCAGCAGCAGTTGGCGCAGGCAGGCCAGTTGGGCCTGGTGCCAGGCTGGGTGCCAGGCCGGGTCGGGCCGTGCACCGGACCCTGCACCGGACAGTGCGTTGGGCCGTTCGCCGGGCTGCGCCGCAGGTGCAGGCACGGCCGCCACGGCGGCCTGCATGCGCTGCCACCAGCGGGCCTGCACAAAGCGGGCGCCAGCTCGGCCGGTGGCGGCCTCGTGCTCCAGCTGGCAGAGGTGCAGCAGGGTCGTCAAGGGTGCGGGCTGGCGGGGTTGACCAGGCGGATGGGCTTGCTGGGGCAGCCCCAGCGCCTGCAGCACTTGCAACACGGCCTCGGGCTCGCCGTCGGCCAGGTGCAGCAGCGGGTCGCGGTGCTGCATCAGCTGCCGGCACAGTTGCAACTGGGCCTGGGGCAGGTCCATGCGCTCGCACAGCGCAGCCAGGGCGGCTTGGGCGACCTCGCCCGGGCGCGCCAGCAGGCGCCGGTAGCCCCACTGCCCGCCTTCGGTCTGGGCCCAGCCGATGCGGTGCAGCAACCCGGCCAGGCGCTGCTCCAGCGGGGCGCCGCTGGCGGCCAGCTTGCCCAGCACCCGCAGTTGCACCTCGCCGGCGTTCGGGGCGGCCGTGGCCGTGCCACTGTCGGGCAGGGCTTGGCTGAACAGCAGATCCAGCTCGGGCAGAAAGCGCTTCAGGCCGCCACAGGCGCGCAGGGCCTCAAAAAAGCCGCGGGGGTACGGCGCCATCAGCGCGCGGCACAGGCTTTGGCCACGCTGCCCGGGGCTGAGCTGCTCCAGCCGGTTCATCTGCACCAGGCAGCTCATCCAGGCCAGGTCTTGCGCGTCCAGGCAGGTGGCCTGGGTCTGCGCCGCAGCCAGCGAGAGGCGGATCAGGTCTTGGCCGGTGCCGGTCATGGGGGCGCTCACAGCTTCATGTCGAACCACACGGGGTGGCGCTGGCGCAGCTGGTGCAGCATGTCCAGCGTGGCGGGCACCAGGGCATTGAGGGCGTACCACACGGCCTCGCGGCGGGGGCTGCCGGGCTGCTCCAGCAGGGCCTGCAGGGTGCCCCAGCCGTGCCAGTCGAGCTGGGGCAGCTGCAGTTGCAGGGCTTCGGGCAGGTGCGACAGGGTCTGGGCCATGATCAGCAGTTGCTGCTCCAACTCGGCCAGGGTGTTGGGGCTGGCGAACAGCTCGGCCTCGTCCTGCAGCTCACGCAGCAGCAGGGCCAGGGTGCGACCACCCGACTGCAGGATGGCCAATTGCATCAGCGCCAGCACGGCCTGCCCCTATTGGTTGTCGGCCAGCACTTCCAGTGCCACCAACTGCTGGTACAGGGCGCGGCGGGCGTGCCAGTGCGCAGGCCCCACCAGGGCCGGGTCGCCACCCTCGAAGGCGTGCAGGGCCTGCTCGTCGCTCCAGTAGACCGTGGTGCGGCCCGGGCGGGCGGCCAGGGCGGCCTCCAGCGCCTGGCGCAGGCTCACGGGTTCAGCCTGCAGCATGCCGCGCCCCAGCAGGTGGTCGGCGCGGTACAGCGGGGTGTCGTAGCCATGGCGCTGGCCCAGCGCACACAGGGCCGGAAACCGCGCCTCGGCCTCGGGGCCGGGGGGCAGCTCGGCCAGCAGCTCCAGCCATTCGCGGGCGCTTTGCTGGTCGTAGATCTCCCAGGGCTGCAGGCTGTCGGTGGCGGCCACCTTGCGGGCCAGGTCGGCCTCGTCGTAGGCAAACCAGGCGCGGGGCTCAGCCCGGGGCTGGGCTGGGGCAGTTGCCTCGACCTGTATCTCAGCCTGTACCTCGGCGGGGCGCTCCAGGATGTAGATCATGGCGCGCTTCACTCAACGCCATCGGCCTCGGCCTTGGCCCACAGGGCCCGCCGGATGCGCTGGTTGATGCCCGAGGGGCTGGCGTCGAACTGGCGCTGCTCCTGCGTCAGGGCGCCCTGTGCGGTGGCGGCCTCGCTGAGGGTGAGCGGCAGGCGGCCGGCCACATAGGCCGCATCGGGCATGACGCGGGCGATGGCCTGGCGGTTGGGGTGCTCGCTCAGGGGCACCAGCACCGTGGTCTCGGGCACACCGGCCAGGCACAGCTGGCCGCCGATGACCTCGACGCGACGCCCGTCCTGGGTGGTCTTCACATAGGTGACGTGGGGGTTCATGAAGGCGCCTCCTCGGTGGGCTTGGGCGACGGGGCCAGGGGGTTGGGATCAGGGTGAGATCGGGGTGGGATCGGGGTAGATCCTGCCGGGCCCGGTCGGCACGGGCCACCCACCCGGGGTGGCCCGAGGACCTGGGCCCGTCAACGTCAACGTCAACGTCAGCGGATGATGTCGAACGAGTAATCGGTCTTGGAGGCCACGTTGGTGTTGGCGTCCAGGGTTTCGAAGAACTCGTCGAGCAGGGTCACCAGCACGCGCAGGCCGCCGTCATAGCCCCAGGTGGGGTAGCGGTGGTAGTGGTGGCGGTCAAAGATCGGGAACACCATGCGCACCAGCGGGGTACCGGTGTCGCGCTCCAGGTACTTGCCGTAGGTGTTGCCGATCAGAAAATCCACCGGCTCGGTGAACAGCAGCGAGCGCAGGTGCCACAGGTCGCGCTTGGGGTAGACCTTGCAGCCAGCGCCATAGGGCGAGGCGTCGAACAAGGCCTGCACCCGCTTGGCCCATTCTTCGTTGCCGTTGGTGGCCACCACATGGGCCGGCTCGGCGCCCAGCTCCAGCAGGAACTGCGTGTAGCCCAGCATCTGGTCGGGGTCGCCGTACAAAGCGTAGCGCTTGCCGTGCAGGTGGGCCTGGCTGTCGGCCATGGCGTCGACCAGTTGGCCGCGCTCCAGCTCCAGCTCGGCCGGCACAGGCTTGCCCGTGAGGCGCGAGATGGCCAGCAAGAAGTCATCGGTGCCGGCCACGCCCACGGGGGCATTCAGCACCACCACTTCCTGGCCGTGTTCCTTGATGAACTTGGTGGTCTTTTCGCTGCAGAACTCCTGGAACACGATGGTGGCCTTGGCATGCAGGGCGCGCTCCACCTCTTCCTTGGTGGTGCCGCCTTCGTACATGCGGAACTCACCATCGGTGGGGGTGTTCCAGTTGCCCGAGGGGTCGCACAGCACGTTCACCTGCACGCCGAACAGGCTGAAGATGCGGCGGATCTCTTTCATGTTGCCGACCACAAAGCCGTCAAAGCCGCCGATGAAGTTGATGCTCTCGTCGGGCACGCGGGTCAGCGGTGCGGTGGTGCCGGCCTTGCCATCCCAGAAGTGCTTGAGGATGCCCAGCAAGGCGTTGTCGTAGCCGGTGATGTGGCTGCCCACAAAGGCCGGGGTGTGGGCAAAAGGCACGTCGTAGGCCTCGGGCACGCTGCCCTTTTGCTTGCTGTTCTTGATGAAGGCGTCCAGGTCATCGCCGATCACCTCGGCCATGCAGGTGGTGGACACCGCGATCATCTCGGGCTTGTACAGGTTGTAGGCGTTGGCCAGGCCATCGATCATGTTGTTCAGGCCCCCGAAGACGGCGGCGTCTTCGGTCATCGACGAGCTCACGCACGAGGTGGGCTCCTTGAAGTGGCGCGAGAAGTGCGACCGGTAGTAGGCCACGCAGCCCTGGCTGCCGTGCACAAAGCTCAGGGTCTTGTGAAAGCCGTTGGCCACGTACACGGCGCCCAGCGGCTGGCAGGCCTTGGCCGGGTTCACGGTGAGTGAGTCGCGGGCAAAGTTCTTTTGCTTGTAGTCTTCGGTCTTGGTCCACTCGATGACCTGCTTGACGGTGTCGTCGGAGTGGTTGAACTCGAAGTTCTCTTTCTTGCTTCGGAAGATTTCCTGGTACTCGGGCTCACGGAACAGCAATTCGTGGTCGAGGATCTTGTCGGCGGATTGGGGCATGACGGGCTCCGGTAAACGAGAGGGGGTTCAGGGGGCCCCGGGCGCGGGGCACCCGGGGCGCTGGCGGTGGCTGGCGGTGGCTGATGGGATCAGGCGGCCTTTTTCCAGGGCGCCTGGGTCAGGCCCCAGATCGGGCTGGAGATGGCCATGTCCATGTCGCGCGCAAAGATCGCGAAGCCGTCATAGCCGTGGTAAGGGCCCGAGTAGTCCCAGCTGTGCATCTGGCGGAAGGGCACGCCCATTTTCTGGAACACGTACTTTTCCTTGATGCCCGAGCCGACCAGGTCGGGCTTGACCTGTTCGACGAACTTCTCGAACTCGTAGCCGGTCACGTCGTCATAGATCAGCGTGCCGTCTTTCACGTAGTGGGTGGTGCGCTGGTAGTCGTCGTTGTGGCCGAACTCGTAGCCCGTGCCCACCACTTCCATGCCCAGGTCTTCGTAGGCGCCGATCACGTGGCGCGGGCGCAGGCCACCCACGAACAGCATGACCTTCTTGCCTTCCAGGCGGGGCTTGTACTTGGCGATCACCGCGTCCATCAGGGGGCGGTAGCGGGCGATCAGCTTCTCGGCATTGGCCTTGATGGTGTCGTCGAAGTGGCTGGCGATCTCGCGCAGGCTCTTCTCGATCATCGAGGGGCCGAAGAAGTTGTACTCCACCCATGGGATGCCGTATTTTTCTTCCATGTGGCGGCTGATGTAGTTCATCGAGCGGTAGCAGTGCAGCACGTTGAGCTTGGCCTTGGGGGTGTTCTCCAGCTCGGCGATGGTGCCGTCGCCCGACCATTGCGCGATCACGCGCAGGCCCATCTCTTCAAGCAGGATGCGGCTGGCCCAGGCGTCACCACCGATGTTGTAGTCGCCGATGATGGCCACGTCGTAGGGGGTGGAGACAAAGTCGGGGCGCTTGTTGGGGTCGACCTTGTCGAACACCCAGTCGCGGATCGCGTCGTTGGCCAGGTGGTGGCCCAGCGACTGGCTCACGCCGCGAAAGCCTTCGCAACGCACCGGCACGATGGTGTGGCCTTCGTACTGCTTGGCCTTCTTCTTGGAGACGGCTTCGATGTCGTCGCCGATCAGGCCGATCGGGCACTCGGACTGGATCGAGATGCCCTTGTTGAGCGGAAACAGTTCCTGGATCTCGTCAATGATCTTGTCGAGCTTCTTGTCACCGCCGAAGACGATGTCTTTTTCCTGGAAGTCCGAGGTGAACTGCATCGTCACGAAGGTGTCGATGCCGGTGGTGCCGATGTAATAGTTGCGGCGGGCAGCCCACGAGTACTGGCCGCAGCCCACCGGGCCGTGGCTGATGTGGACCATGTCCTTGATGGGGCCCCACACCACGCCCTTGGAGCCCGCGTAGGCACAACCCCGGATCGTCATGACGCCGGGCAAGGATTTGATGTTGGACTTGACCCCGCAATCGGGCTTGCCGTCCTCGAAGGTGCCCAGGTGCTTGGCGCGCCGCTTGGCCATCTTTTCAGGGTAGGCCTTCAGCACTTCATCGATCAGGGCCTTGTTCGCGGCCTTGCGTTCTTCAACGGTGGCGGTCATGGAGAGCTCCGGTTAGATAGTTGTCAGTGAGAGTCGGGCGCGGGGGCAGGCCCTCGTGAGGTGGGGCCCTGCGCCCCGCACCCGGGGGCCCTTCAGGCGGCCACGGCCGACTTGCCGACTTGCGACTCGTCGATCTGCTTCATGATCCCGTGCTCCATCAGCAGGTCTTCCAGCTGGTCCATGGTGATGGGGGTGGGGATGGTGCCGTTGCCAGCGTTGTTGTGCACCTTGGTGGCCAGTTGGCGGTACTCGTCGGCCTGCTTGGAGTCCGGGGCGTACTCGATCACGGTCATGCGGCGCAGCTCGGCGTGCTGCACGATGTTGTCGCGCGGCACGAAGTGGATCAGGCGCGAGCCCAGCATCTTGGCCAGCGATTCGGCCAGCTCCAGTTCCTTGTCGGTCTGGCGCTCGTTGCACACCAGGCCACCCAGGCGCACGCCGCCCGAATTGGCGTACTTCAGAATGCCCTTGGAGATGTTGTTGGCCGCGTACATGGCCATCATCTCGCCCGACATGACGATGTAGATCTCTTGCGCCTTGTTTTCGCGGATGGGCATGGCAAAGCCGCCGCACACCACGTCGCCCAGCACGTCGTAAGAGACGTAGTCGACACCGTCGTAGGCGCCGTTTTCTTCAAGGAAGTTGATCGAGGTGATCACGCCGCGGCCGGCGCAGCCCACTCCGGGCTCCGGGCCACCGGATTCGACGCAACGGATGTCCTTGTAGCCGATCTTCATCACGTCCTCGAGCTCCAGGTCCTCCACCGAGCCGGCTTCGGCCGCCAGTGACAGGATGGTGTCCTGGGCCTTGGCGTGCAGGATCAGGCGGGTCGAGTCGGCCTTGGGGTCGCAGCCGACGATGAGGATCTTCTGACCGAGTTCGGTCAGCGCGGCCAGCGTGTTCTGGGAGGTGGTGGATTTGCCGATGCCGCCTTTGCCGTAGAAGGCGATTTGCCGAAGTTTAGACATTGCAGTACTCCATTCAGGAAGGGTTGAGAACCAAGGTAGCGAACTCGCGACCATGTCAGCCTGGCGTGCCTGTTGGTCTTCTTCTATCGGGTCACGTTGGGCCGGACTTGTGTCCGCGCACTGGTTCTTTGCACCTTCTGTGCCATGCCGAAATCACGGTGTTCCAGCCCGATCAGCGCGCTGTTTACGACAAAACGACACCAACATGTCGGCTTGTGGCGGGCTTGGCGGGCGCTTTGTCCGGCCTGCTGCAGCGCTTTGTTCCGTTTGCGACAAACCGGGCCCGGCCAGCCCCACACCGCTGAGGCGGGCGCGCCCCAAGGGCTGTTTTGTCGCGTTTGGTGGCCGCCCACGCGCGCGCCTGGCCTGGTACGGTCATTGCAGAAAGAGGGGCATGAGCACGCTGCCCCACCCCACGGCCCCTGCCGAGTCAGCCCCCCCGTTGCCCCCCCTATCGGCGCCCGTGGGCGCGCCGGTGTCAGCCCAGGTATCGCACTACCAACAGCTGGGCGGCCTGGCCCGGGTGCAGGCCCTGGTCGAGGCCTTCTATGCGCAGATGGACCAGCGCCCCGAGGCGCAGGTGATTCGCGCCATGCACCCCGCCGACCTGGGCCCGGTGAAGGCCGTGCTGGTGAGCTACCTGTGTGAATGGCTGGGTGGGCCGCGTGACTACAGCGCACAACGCGGCCACCCGCGCCTGCGCATGCGCCACCAGCCCTTTGCCATTGGCAACGCCGAGCGCGATGCCTGGCTGAACTGCATGCAGGCCGCCCTGCTCGCCACCGAGGTTCCCCCTGGCCTGCGCCAAGCGCTGATGCAGGCCTTCTCCAAGACCGCCGACCACCTGCGCAACCGCGCGGCCGGCCCCTCTGTTTCCTCCACCCTTCCAAGGACTGACCATGACTGAAACCCTGGTGCGCAAACCCATTGAAGACACGGCCCTGGGCCCGCTCGATGCCGATGGCCGACTGCTGAACCCCGTGCTCAAGGCGCCCACGGCCAAGCCCGGGCGGGTCGGCTTCCGGGGCGAGCTGGCGCTGCGCTTTGCCGCCAAGCTGGCCGACGAGGCCCGCCCCCCCGAACTGACCTGCGACCAGGTGATGGCCGTGGCCCAGGTGGGGGAGGCCCACCTGCCCTTCTTTGCAGGCTACCTGCTGAGCTTCGAGCACCTGAAGGACGTGGCCGAGGTGCTGGGCGACAGCCTGAGCGCAGGCGGCAAGTACTTTCTGTTCTGCAACAACATCGACCTGTCGAAGAAGTACCAGGTGCCCTACCGCGGCGCACTGTTCTATGTGCTTCCCATCGACGAGTCGACCGTCTACAACGAGCTGCTCGACCTGCTGTACCTCGAAAAGAGCGAGCTCAAGAAAAAGGACACCGCCGGCAAGCTCGACGCCGTGGCCGATGCGGCGCTCAAGTACGACGTGACCTTTGACACCATCACCTACGCCGAAGGCCTGAGCCTGATGGGGCCGGTGCGCAACCCCAACGAAAACCGCCCGGTCTGAGCGACGGCGCCATGCGCGGCCCCCGCCTCTTCCGCCGGCTCACGCTGGCCGAGCTGGAGCGCTGGTGCGCCAGCCGCCCCCACGCCCTGGTGCTGGATGCGCGCGACCCGGGCAGCCACCAGCGCGATGGCTGGGCCGGCTCGGTGCGCCTGGGCCCGCACAACCAGGACGCGCTGCTGCTGCAGACCGATCGCAAGCGCCCCATCCTGATCTACTGCCACCACGGCCACGCCAGCCAGACCTGGGCCCAGATGTTTGCCGACTTCGGCTATGTGGACGTGTGCGACCTGGTCGGCGGCCACGCGGCCTGGGCCCAGGCCCACCCCCTGCCCCCGGAGGAGCCCGCATGAGCCACATCGTCTTCTACGAAAAGCCCGGCTGCGGCGGCAACGCCCGGCAGAAGGCCGCGCTGCGCGCCGCCGGCCACACCCTGGAAGTGCGCGACCTGCTGCGCACCGCCTGGACCCCCGACACCCTGCTGCCCTTTCTGCAGGGCCAGCCCGTGCCCAGCTGGTTCAACCGCGCGGCGCCCCGCATCCGCCAAGGCCTGCTCGACCCCGACACCCTGAGCGCCGATCAGGCCCTGGCCTGCCTGCTGGCCGAACCCCTGCTGATACGCCGGCCACTGATGCAGTGCGGCCCCCAACACCACCTGGGCTTTGTGACCGAGGCCGTGCACGCCTGGGTGGGCCTGGGCCCCAGCCTGGCCACGCTGCCGGGGAGCACGGGGCTGGAGGGCTGTGCCCACCCCCACCCCCATGGCCATGCCCACGCTCATACGCCCCCTCACACCGAATCGACCACCCCACCGGGCCCCGAGGCCGGCCGCTGCGCCAGCCCGCCCCCGCTCGCCGCCTGATGCCCCACCACACAAGGACCCTCGCCATGCCTCTTTACGACTACCACTGCCCGGCCTGCGGCCACCGCTTTGAAGCCCTGGTGCGCGCCGGCAGCACCCCCGCCTGCCCCCAATGCGGCAGCAGCGCCCTGGAGCGCCAGATCAGCGCCCCGGTGCCCCCAGGCCAGAGCAAGGCCATCATCGCCTCGGCCCGCCGCCAGGTCGCACGCGAAGGGCATCTGAGCAACTTCTCGAAGGCCGAGCGCGGCAAGCTGGGTTGAGGTCAATGTTCGAGACATTGGACCTTTGGCGATTCCGATACAGACGAGCCCCTCAGCCGCCAGACGTTTGATTTCTCTTTCCTTCAAGCCCCGTTCAACAGCAACAGCCCGGGCATCACCCTGCAAACATTGCTAACGGATTGAAGCTTGGCCAACGGCAAGAATGGTGGGTGCCAGACGGGCTTGAAGCGGTTTGTCTTGCCCTTTTGAAGCGGGCTGCCTGGCCGGGCGAGCGCTTCGTGGGCAGGTAGGGACGAGGCCATCACATGCTGGCCATCCGCCTGGACCGGTCCCAGAAATTGGGACACCAAGTGGCACAGCAGGCAAGCCCCCCGAGGCAAGCAGAAGGAGACAGCATGAGAGCAACAACAAATCCACCGACCCCCGACCCCGAGTTTGCTGACGACTACGTGGTGCACCAACCCAGCCAATATTCGGTCACAAGAGGCGTCACCTCAACGGGCGAGGTCCTGTACCTTCTGACCTTCATCGACTCGATGCTTGTGCCTGTGATCTCAGGAGACCACCACAGTGCGAGAGAACAAAAGCTGATCAGAACCACTGTTCAGATGTCGAAGAGCTTTTTTTGAACACATGGTGAAGACTGTGGAATCCCTGGAACCCAGGGCAGCCACAGCCATGCCAGCAGGTACCGCGGAGGGCAAGCCCCATGCCGGCAACGGTTGAGGTGCCCTTCGACCCCAGATTTCAGCGGTTTCTGCAGATGGCCACGTCCCATTCGCAGATCGAGCCCACTGAACGAATTCAGTTTGATGCTGCGCATGGAGCAGGCCCCAAAGGAACCGTTCATCTGGTCTATTCGTCGGCTACCGGCGTGTCCCCCCATGTGCGACAACTTGAGCAGGGCATCGGCAAAGCAGAAATGGACCTCACTGAGATCCGCATGCCATGCGGTGAAGTACAAACAAAAGCTGACGCCTATACTGGTGAAACCATGACATCCCCTTCTCGCGAAGAGATTGCCCTTCAGTTCCAGAACGCCCGGCTGCAGGTCGACAAAGACTTGCTGGCTGCCAGGCAGGCGGAAGCCGAATTCCGTGCCGAGATCAAAGTCATGATCGCCCACCAGGGTGAAACCTTTCAAACCCTGCGTTCAGACATCAACAAGGCAGTGGGTGAAGCTGGGCTGAATGTGGAGCGCCTGCGCACTGAGATGCACAAAGAGTCGTCCGTCAATCTGCGCTGGATTGTGTCGACCATGATTGCCCTTGGCTTGGCAACAGCCGGTGCCGTCTCGTGGGTCGTGAAATCCGGCATGGAGGGTCGTTCTGCCACCACCGCCACAGCCCTGGTTACAAAATCTGTTGCTGATGGAACAACCCACACGGAAACGACGACTCAAGCAGCCCCGCGTCCAAACCAGTAGATGCCCAGCCAGGCTTTGCCAGCGTTTTTTTGCGGTGACTGAAGGGCATTGGGGGCATGAGGCCTTGCCCACCAAATCGCGCCGATGTCCGCAGGCACCGCTCTGAGTCGCCCCCTCACCGAGAGCACTCCTCACAACCCGATGCGAAACCACCGCGGCTGCTGTTGGCGGTAGAAGCGCAGCCACAGCAAGGTGGCAGGCACCAGCGATTCGACAGCGAACCACAGCGCCTCGTCCAGCGCGGGGCCGGCGGGGGCGCGCAGGCGTGGAGCCAGGGCAGCCCAGCCGGCCCAGTCCAGCTCGGGCATGGCGGTCTGAACGGCCGCGTCCAGCTGGGTGGCCGACAGGGTCAAAGTGCTCAACTGGCGTAACACTTCCGTGCGGGTCAGGCGCGAGCCCAGCAGCTCATCGCGGGTCAGGCCTTCACACAGCACCAACACGCCCTGGGCGGCCTGCTCGATCAGGCCCAGCAAGGCCCCGGTGGCCCAAGGCGAAGGGCCTGAGAGATCGATCTCGTCCGGGGTGGAAGGCCCAGGGGTGGAACGGGCCTGCGGGGTGGCGCCCGGCTTGGCCGGGCCGGGGCCGGTCACCGGCCGCCTCAGACGAAGCTGAGCAGTTCGACGGTGGCAGGCTCGGTGCCCAGCACCACCTGGCAGGCCAGGCGCGACTTGGAGCTGACGCCCACCAGCGCGTCGAGTTTCTCGTTTTCGAGCTTCTGGATCTTGGACAGGCCCTTGCGCCCTTCCTGGATGAACACATGGCAGGCGCCACATTTGGCCTGCCCATCGCATTTGCTGGCGATCACCTCGCCAACGGCAAGCAGGGCCTGCAGCAGGGTGCTGCCGGCAGTGGCTTCGTAGGTTTTGCCCGAGGGCAGGACGGTCAGTGCAGTCATGGTGGTACTCAGCTCAAGGCTGGTTCTGGTTGAGGAAAGGGGTGACGGGGCAACGGTGGGCCAGGCGCTCAGGCGGTGGCGGTGTCCTGCAAGGCCTCCACCAGGCCGGCGGCAAAGCTGGCCAGCGGCTGGGCGATGCGGGTGATGCCCTGCTCCTGCAGAAAGCGCGCCTCCATGCGCGTGGGTTCGTCGGGCAGCACGGCCCAGTGCTGGGCGCTGGAGCGCTTCATGATCTGGCGCGCAAAGCTGCGTGTGAGCTGGTCATCGAAGCGGCAGCCCAGAAACAGAAAATGCCGCCCGCTGCGCCAGGCCTGCACGGCCGCCGGGATGGGGGTCTGGATGTCGATCTCGGTCAGCACCTCGACATAGTCGCTGTCAGACACCAGGTAGTTGCCGGCCGGCGCATGGGCCCCGATGGGCTTGTAGAGAATGGGCTGCGCGCCGCCCGGGGCCTGGGGCAGGAACTCGCCGTTGGCGGCATAGGCGCCCGTCCAGTGGCCGAAATGTTCCGATTGCGACAGGCCCTGCAGCTGCAGCCAGCCGCCCTCGGGCCGCACCTGGGCCAGCGCGGTGGCCAGGGTGTCGTCGTACCAGCCATCGACCAGCAGGCCGGCATTGCTGCGCGCCAGGGCCAGGTGCAGGGCCGAGGGCGTGGTGGGCGCGGCAAAGGCCTGGTTCATCAGGTGCACCACCGATTTGCGGTGCTTGAAGTTCTCGATGAACTGCGCCGCCTGCGTCAGCCGCTTGCGGATCTTGTGCGGCACGCTGACCTGCGAGGTCATCAGCTCGGCCAGGGCCAGCGGCGTGGCCGGCACCGGGGCCTCGGGGCACAGGGCCAGCATGCCCGGGCCGAGGTAGGGCACGATCAGGCCCTTGTCAAGTTGCTCGGCCAGGGTGGCCATCAGAGGTGTGTTCATGGGCGGCTTTCACAGGTAGATGGCGGCCCCGGCACCGACATTGGTGGCGGTGTCCTTGAGGGTCTTGACGATGTACTGGATGTGCTCCGGCCCCAGGCCGCCATGCAGCGGCAGGGCCAGGGCGCGGTCACCGATGCGCTCGGTATCGGGCAGCAGGCCGCGCTTGCGGCCGATGGTGTCGCCGGCGTTCATGTAGAAGAACTGCTGGTGCAAGGGGTGGCTGTAGGCCGCGCTCTCGATGCCGCAGGCGCGCAGGTCGTCGATCATCTGGGTGCGGGCGCTGGCGGTGAAGCGCTTGCCCAGGTGCACCACGTAGAGCATCCAGTGCACCTCGTCCACGTCTTCGCCCAGGTAAGGGGGCTTGATGCCTTCAAAGCTCTGCATCTGCTCGTGGTACCAGGTCTCGACCTGCTTGCGCTGCAGCAGGCGCTCGTCCAGCGACGCCAGCTGGGCCAGGCCCAGGGCGGCGCTCAGCTCGCTGAGGCCGGCCTGCAGGGGCACGCGCGAGCCCACCGACACCGAATGCCGGTCGCTCAGCCGGCGCTGGCGCAGGTAGCGCAGCTCATGGGCCAGTTGTTCGTCGTCGGTCACAACCATGCCGCCCTCGCCCGTGCACAAGGCCAGGGGGGACGAGAAGTCGAACACCGCCAGGTCGCCAAAGCTGCCCACGGTCTGGCCGCCGTAGCGCGAGCCCAGCGCCTCGGTGCTGTCTTCGATCAGCGCCAGGCCGTGGGCCTGGGCCAGGGCCCGCAGCGGCCCCCAGGCGGCCGGGTGGCCATTGGTGTTGCCGGCCAGCAGGGCCCGGGTGCGCGGGCCGATGCGCAGCGCGGCCTTGTCGGCGCTCAGGCAGCCGCTCCAGTAGTCGATGTCGGCAAACACCGGGGTGGCACCGCACAGCGTGATGGCCTGGGCCACCTGGTGCCAGGTGTGGGCCGCGCACACCACCTCGTCGCCCGGCCCGATGCCGAGGGCGCGCAGGGCCATCCAGGTGCCCAGGGTGCCGCTGGCCACGCCCACGGCATGGGCACGGCCCACCCAGCCGGCAAAGGCCTGCTCAAAGGCTTCCAGCATGGGGCCGTCGCTCCAGCGGCCCGAATCGAGCACGGCCTGGATCAGCGCGCTCTCCTGCGGGCCGGCCTCGGGCTCGAACAGGGCGATGGTGTCGGTCTGCATGCTCAGACCTCGGTCAGGATCAGCGCCGAGGCCTGGGCCGGCTCCTGCGTGATCTGCCAGCAATGGCCGTCGCTGGCGGCCAGGTAGACGCGGCGGGCGCCCAGGATCAGCGTGGGGGCCTCGTCGCGCATGTCAAAGGCGTCCACCACCAGGGCGCGGATTTCGGGGTGGTGGGCGCGCCACAGCGCGGCGGCATCGCGCAGGCTGGAGGCGGCACCCACCAGCTGGCTGGCTTCGTGCAGGTGTTCGGGCATCAGGCTCATGGGGGGCTCCTGGGGTGGCGGGGGATCAGGACGGATTCAGCCGGTGATCAGCTGAAGATCACTCGGCGGCCGCGATGCGGCGGGCCTCGACGGTGATGGGCAGTGGCGTGTCGGGCGCCATGGCCGGCAAGTCAAGCTGCCAGCCATTGCCCAGGGTGACCAGGCCCCCCCACATGCCGGGCTCGACCATGGAGACGATGGGCTCCTCCAGGTCCTTCTTGGGCACATAGGCACTGAGCTGGCCTTTGCTGTCTTTTCGGATCATGACTTTCATGGGGGGCCTCTCGTTGGGTTCGGGGTTAAGGGAAGGGGGTGAGCGCTGTCGTGGCCTTCAGTGGCAGGCCTGGGCTTCGTGCAGCAGCGGCGCCAGCAGGGCCGGCAGGCCTTGCAGCACGGCGTTCACGTCGTCGGCCGTGCTGTCGCGGCTCATCGACAGGCGCACGGCCGCCAGCGCCTGCTCGCGCGGCACGCCCATGGCCGACAGCACATGCGAAGGCTGGCTGCCGCCCGAAGAGCAGGCAGCGCCCGACGAGGCCGCCACGCCGAGGCGGGCCAGGCGTTGCAGCACCGTATCGGCCGCCAGCAGGCCCACACGCAGGTAGCTGGTGCCCGGCAGCCGGGCCAGGCCCTGGCCCCACACCTGCAGCTCGGGCAGGGCCTGGGCCAGGCCCTGCTCCAGCGCATCGCGCAGGGTGGCCTGGCGGCGGGCTTCGGCGTTCACCGCCCCCGCATCGCCCAGCTGGCTCAGGGCCGTGGCCAGGCCCACGATGGCGGGCAGGTTCTCGGTGCCGCCGCGGCGCCCGCGCTCCTGGCTGCCCGGCACGGGCGAATGGAAGGCCAGGCCCTGGCGCAGCAGCAGGCCGCCCACGCCCTTGGGGCCATGGAACTTGTGGGCCGAGAAGCTGACCGCGTCGGCCGCGCAGTCGTCAAACCGGAAGGGCAGCTTGCCCAGCCACTGCGTGGCGTCGGTGTGCAGCAGCGCGCCGGCCTGGCGCGTCAGGGCGGCCACCTCGGCCAGCGGCATCAGCACGCCGGTCTCGTTGTTGGCGGCCATGAGCGACACCAGGGCCACCTCGGGGTTGATCAGCTCAGTGGCAGCCCGCAAGTCGAGTGCCCCGTCGGGCCGCACCGGCAGCCAGCCCACCGACACCCCCTGGGCCACCAGGCTGCGGGCCAGGGCCAGGTGGGCGCTGTGCTCCACCTGGCTGAACAGCACGCGCCGGCGCCCCACCGGCGCGCCGGCCAGCAGGCCGCGCACGGCCAGCTGGTTGGACTCGGTCGCGCCGCTGGTGAACACCAGCTCGGCCGGCTTGCAGCCCAGGGCCTGGGCCGCCTGCTGCCGCGCCTGGGCCAGGCAGCGGCGCGCCTCTTGCCCTGGCGCGTGTTGCGACGAGGCATTGGCCCAGTGCTGCGCCATGGCCTGGGCCATGGCCTGCAGCACGGCGTGGCTGGGCGCGGTGGTGGCGTTGTGGTCGAGGTAGATCATGGGTGCTGCGTTTCAGGCGGGTGGCGGGTGCGCTCAGGGCCAGAAGACCCGCTGCGGGTCCTGGCACAGCAGCGCCAGCAGGGGTTGCAGCGCCTCGTCTTCGGCTTGCGCGGCCCAGCAGCCGGCGGTGTGGTCGCGGGCATACAGGGTCCAGCCCCGGCCGCCGCGCGAGGTGCCGGGCTGCAGCAAGGCGATGTCGATCACGCCGCCGCTGCGGTCGATGTTGCGTGAGCAGCAGGGGCTTTCGATGCGCACGCCCTCGCCTTCGCGCAGCACCCGTGGCTTCACGTAGCGGTAGCGGCTGCGCTCGCCCAGCACGCGCTGCACCTGCCGGATCAGCAGGTCCATCACGCGGCTGCCTGCCGGGGTGGCGGGCTGGGCGGCCATGCCCGAGGGCATCTCACGCCGGCGCGCCTGCAGGGCGCGCAGCATCTGGCGTATCTGCTGCGGTGGCCGCAGCGGCCGCAGGGGGCGAACCTGGGCGCCGCCCACGCAACGCCCGGTCATGCCGGCACCTCGTCGGTCTCGGGCAGCAGGCCGGCCGGGGCCGGGGCCAGTTCGACCTCCAGGCAGCCCACCACGGCATGGGCAAACTGCACCAGGTAGACGGGCTCGTTGAGCTCGACGGCGTGTCCGATGTTGACCACCTCGCCCACGCTGCCGCGCGGCGCCAGCAGGGCATCGGGGGCGCACTCGGGGTGGCTGCCGTCGTTGACCAGGTCGTCCAGCGCAATCACGCGCTGGCCCCAGGCATACACGGCGCTGCGGGCTTCGATCGGCAGTGGGGGGGTGGTCATGGCAGGTCCTCCTTGGGGGCGGGTGGCAGGCCCAGGTGGTTCAGCGCCTGGGCCTTGTCGCCCAGTTGCTGCAGCACCTCGTCGGGCAGGTGGTCCAGGGTGCACAGTTCCTTGGCCCGCATGCCGACCCGGTGGCCCGAGTCGACAAAATCGACGGCGTAGATGTAGAACTGCTGCAAAAAGGTGTTGATCTGGGTGACGTAGCCGATCTCGCCGCGCTGCACCAGCACGGCGCCGATGTCCAGGCCGTTGTAGGTGCCGTCGTTGCGCACCACCGAGCGCGCCACCACCCGCTCGCCAAAGCCGAAGCGCGGGGGCGAGGCGATCTCGATCAGGTCATCGTCACGGTTGATGTCAGCCATGGGCGTTGCTCCGGTGGGTGGAGGGGCCAGCCTGGGGGGCCGGGGCCAGAGGCAGGCGCTGGCGGGCGGCCGCGCGCACCTCGGGGTCGTCGTCGTTCAGCAAGGGGGCCAGGGCGGCGGGGGCGGCACGCTGGGCCACCTCCCAGCGCACGCGCCAGTCGGGGTCGCCCAGCAGCCGGGGCAGCAAGGCGGTGGGCAGGCGCTGGGCCACGGCGCGGCGCACCTCGCCTTCGGGGTCGTCGGCCAGGGCCAACAGCGCGGGCATCTCCAGCCGCTGCGCCACGCGCAGGCGCACCGCCCGGTCGGGGTCGTGGGCCAGCGCGCTCAGCAGGGGCAGCGGCAGCCGGGCCGCCACGCATTCGCGCACGCCATAGTCGGGGTCGCGCAGCAACGGGCCCAATTGGGCAGGATCGATGCGCTGGGCCACGCGCAGGCGCACCTCGCGGTGCGGGTCCTGCGCCAGCATGGGCAGGTGGGCCAGCAGTTGGGCGATCGGCAGCCTTTGCACCACCTGCATGCGCACGGTCTCATCGGGGTCACCCAGCAGGGCCGGCAGGCGGAACACGCTGGCGTGGCGCACAGCGATCGCACGCACTTCGAAATACGGGTGCTGCAACTGGGCGTCGGCCAGCCCGGGGTGCCAGCTCAGAAAGCGGCTGATGCGCCGGGCGTAGGCATCGTGCAGGCAGGCGTGGCCGGGCTGGCAGCCCTGGCGGGGTGGGCGCTGCAGCAGATCGCGCTGCGCGCAGGTGCCGCAGTCCAGGGCAGCACCTGACCAGTGCCGCAGCGGGATATCCACGTCAGAGACGTCAGCGGCTTCTGTCGATTCAGCGGCGTCAGCGGTGCTCATGAGCGGGGCCTCCAGCCGCGCACCGGGTCGCCCTCTTGCCACAGCGGGGTGTCGGGGTCTTCGCCGGCCTCGCGGCGCTCCAGCACCTGCAGCAGCAGCGAGCCACCGACATGGTCTGCCGGGTCCAGCCGGCGCAGCTCGCCCAGCATCAGCCAGGCCTGGGGCCAGTCGCCCAGGCGCAGGTTGAGGTAGGCCAGGCCCTTGAGGGTGAAGAGGTAGAAGCGCACCGCGGCGTCGTGGCGGGTGGCCTCGTCGCTGGGCGGCACATCGCCAAAGTCCGGGCCCAGCGCGTGGCGCGCCATGGCCAGGGCGTCTTCGCCGGCGGCGCGGGCCAGGGTCAGCTCGTGTGCATAAAAATGAAAGCGGTACACGGCAATCACCGGCACCGGGTGGCGCGGGGCCAGCTGCCGGGCCTGTTGCAGGCAGCGCAGGGCCGCCTCGGGTTGCTCGCGCAACTGGCCTGCCTGTTCGATCAAGGCCAGGGCTTCGGGCCCCAGGCCGGCGCCCACCACGCTGTCGGCAAAGGCCGCCAGCGCCTGTTCGTCGAAAGCCAGGGGGGCGAAGCTCATGGCGCGGGCCCTGCGTCAGGACAGCAGGCTGGCCGGGCGGCCGCGGCTGATCGAGCCGATCTCGATGCGCGCCACGCCCGGGGGCGCGGCCTCGGCACTGCTGCTGCAGGCACAGGCCGACTGCTTGGGGTTGACGAAGGTGAGGCCGGACTTGGTCGGGGTGTCGGCAAAGTCCATGGTCACGCCATCGAGCAGCAGGCGGCTTTCGGCCGGCAGGAAGATCTTCAGGCCCTGGTGTTCCAGGGTCTGCTCGCCTTCACGCGGGGCCGGTTCGGCGCTGAACTCGGCGTTGTAGCCCGAGCAGCCGCCTTCGCTGACCAGCAGCCTGAAACCTGCGCCCTCGGGCAGGCCCGAGAAGCGGACGATGCGCCGCATGAATTTGTCGGCGGCGGCGGTGATTTGAATGTTGGGCAGCATGTCAGGCCTTCACGATGCAGCCGTCGACGGGGCACACGGCCACGCACTGGGGCGAGTCGAACTGCCCTTCGCATTCGGTGCACTTCTTGGGGTCGATGACATAGGTGCCGCCTTTTTCGCGGATCGCGACGTTGGGGCATTCAGGCTCGCAGGCCGAGCAGCCGGTGCAGGTGGAACCGATGATCTTCAAAGCCATGATGACGCTCCTTTGCTTGGATGAAAGTGGGGTTGAAAAAGCGGGGGCCAGGGAGGGCCACAGGGAGGCCGGCGGGCCTCAGGCCGCCTGCTGCGCGCCGGTGAAGGCGCCTTGGCGGATCTGGGCGTCACCGCGGTGCTGGTGCACCAAGGCGCCGCTGGCCACGCGGCTGCGGTAGTCGTTGAACCACCCGAGCACGGCCTTCTCGATGAACTCGCCCGCATAGGCATCCACCGGCTCGATGCCGGCAGCCGACAGCTCATCGCGCGGGCAGGCACCGATCTTGGACACCAGCACGGCATGGCAGTCGTTGATGGCGCGCACCACCGAAGGCAGTTGCTCGTCGTCGCCATAGCCGCCCTGGCAGTACAGGTCAACCCGGCGGTGGCCCACGAACAGGGTCTGCTGGGCCGAGACCTCGTAGATCTGGAACTCGGTGACGTGGCCGAAATGCTCGTTGACGCGGCCCCCGCCCTGGGTGGCCACGGCCACCAGCAGCTTCAGGTCGTCCACCGGCAGCGCGCTGGCGCCGGCCAGGGCCATCTGCAAGGCCATTTGCTTGGCCTGGTGCTGGGCCTGGCGCTCGATCTCGACCTGCTCCTGGTAGCTGCGGCGGCGGTCCAGGTCGTACACCACCTCCATCTGGTCGATCTTGTCCTGGGTGAACTCTTCGCTGCGGTCTTCGCCCAGCAGGCCCACCGCATCGGCGCGGCACTGGCGGCAGTGGCGCATCAGGTTGGCACCGCCGGCACAGGCGTCCTGCACGGCCTTGAGCTCTTGCGCGGTGGGGCCACGCTGGCCGGTCAGGCCGAACACCGTGCCGTGCTCGGCCTCGGAGATCAGGGGCATGATGTTGTGCAGAAAGGCGCCGCGCTTCTTGACCTCGCGGTTCACTTCGATCAGGTGCTGGTCGTTCACGCCGGGGATCAGCACCGAGTTGATCTTGGTGAGCACGCCGCGTGCGGTCAGCATCTCCAGCCCCAGCATCTGGCGCTCGTGCAGGATGCGGGCCGCCTCGATGCCCGTGATGCGACGGTGGTCCCAGAAGATCCAGGGGTAGATCTTGGCCCCCACCTCGGGGTCGACCATGTTGATGGTGATGGTGACGTGGTCGATGTTGTAGCGGCAGATCTCATCGACCAGATCCGGCAGGGCCAGGCCGTTGGTGGACAGGCACAGCTTGATGTCGGGGGCCTGCTCCTGCAGCATGCGGAAGGTGTCGAAGGTCTTCTTGGGGTTGGCCAGCGAGTCGCCCGGGCCGGCGATGCCCAGCACGGTCATCTGCGGGATTTCGCTGGCCACGGTGACCACCTTCTTCACGGCCTGCTCGGGGGTGAGCTTCTGGCTGACCACGCCGGGGCGCGACTCGTTGCTGCAGTCGTACTTGCGGTTGCAGTAATTGCACTGGATGTTGCAGGCCGGGGCCACGGCCACGTGCATGCGGGCGTAGTGGTGGTGCGCCTCTTCGGAGTAGCAGGGGTGGTTCTTGACCTTCTCCCAGATCTCGGGCGGCATGTCCTCGGGGCCGCCGGAGGAGCCACAACTGGCCTTGCCCTCGCCGCCTTCGGTGCTGCAGCCCCCCGAGGGGGCCGGGATGTCCAGGGGGTCGCCCAGGCGTTTGATCTGTCCAATGCCCACAAAGGCGACGGCGGGTGGGGTGCTGCTGGCGGGGGAAGCGGATTGCATGGAGATCCTTCCTGGCCACCTGGAGTGGCGGCCTCAGGCTTCTTTAGCCAAATCCATGCCACCTAAAAACTTCTTTTAAATCAACAGCTTGTCTTCTTTGTAGGGTGTTGGCTGGTGTCGGTGTCACGACAGCCCGGACAGGGAGGCGGGGCGCTTGTCAGGCTTGCGACAAAGCGCACACAGGGATGACAAGGGGGCGACAAAGACAGGACACGGGACGCACAAGGGACGCACAAGGGGCCAGGGCCGCCCCGTTCAGAACTTGCGCACCTCAATGCCGTGCTTGCGCAAGGCATAGCCCATCTGCCGCGGCGAGATCTTGAGCAGCCGCGCCGCCTTGGCCTGCACCCAGCCACAGCGCTCCATGGCCCAGATCAGGCGTTCGCGCTCGCCCTCGGGCTTGCCGTCGGCGTTGGCCGGGGCGGGCTGGCCGCCGGGCAGGCCTTGCAGCGCGTCGTCCGCGTCCAGCCCATCGTCATCGAGGTGCTCGTGATCCGCGTGGCCGGTGGCCTCGGGCAAGGCGTCCGACGCCGTGGGCGGCAACGACGGGGGCGCAGGCAGCACCGCGCCCGCCTCAGCAGGTTGGCCGGCGCGCGCCAGTGGCACCTCATGGATCGGGATCACCCCGTGGCGGCCCGGGCGCACGGCGTCTTCGCGCTCGATGTGGTGCAGCACCTGGGTCAGGCAGCGGTTTTCACGGCACGGAAAGGCCAGGTCGGTGATCACGCCATCGCCGGCCATGGTGGCCGTGCGTTCCACGCAGTTCTCCAGCTCGCGCACATTGCCGGGCCAGTAGCAGCTCGACAGCACGCGCACGGCCGACACGTCAAAGCGGGACTGGCGCCCGTTCTCGCGGTTGAAGCGGTCCAGAAAGTGCTGGGCCATGGCCGGGATGTCGCCACGGCGCTCGCGCAAGGGCGGCAGCTGGATGCTGATGACGTTGATGCGGTAGTACAGGTCGGCGCGGAACTCGCCGGCCTGCACCATGCGCTCCAGATTGCGGTTGGTGGCCAGGATCAGGCGCACATCGACCTTCACCTGCGAGGCCCCGCCCACACGCTCGAACACGCGCTCCTGCAGCACACGCAGCAGCTTGGCCTGGAACGAGGCGGAGATGTCGCCGATCTCGTCCAGAAACAAGGTGCCGCCATGGGCCATCTCGAATCGCCCCTTGCGCTGGCCCTGGGCGCCCGTGAAGGCGCCCTTCTCGTGGCCGAACAGCTCGCTCTCCAGCAGCGACTCGGTCAGCGCGGCGCAGTTGACGCAGACAAAGGCCTCGTTGCGCCGGGGCGACAGGTTGTGGATGGCGCGCGCAATCACCTCCTTGCCGGTGCCGCTCTCGCCGCGCAGCAGCACGGTGGTGCGGGCCGCCGCCACCTGCTCGACCTGGGCGAACACCGCCAGCATGGGTGGCGACGAGCCCACCACCTGGTCGCTGAGCTGCACGGGCTTCAAGGCCTTGTGCATGCGCCGGGCCTCGCTTTGCAGCGAGTCGTGGGCGGCGCTCACACTGCGGTGCAGCAGAAAAGCCTGGCCCATCATGGTGGCCACCATCTTGAGCAGGTGCAGGTCTTCGGCAAACACCCGGCGCGCCCCGGGATTCAGGCAGTCGACCGACACCACGCCGATGGTGCGTCGGTCGGCGCGGATGGGCATGACCAGCATGGCCACACAGCTCTCCAGTGACTGGTCGGCGCCGCCGGTGCGGTTCAGGAACAAGGGTTCGTTGCGGATGTCGGGCACCACGGCCGGCACGCCACTGGCATACACCCGCCCCACGATGCCTTCGCCCGACTGGAAATGCAGGCGCTGCTGCTCCTCGCGCGTGAGCCCCACCGAGCAGAGGCCGCGCAGGCGCCCCTCGGGCTCGCCCAGCAGCACAAAGGCGCGACGCCACGAGCACGCGTGCAGCAGGTAATTGAGGGCTTCGCGAAAGGTCTTGGCGATGTCGAGCGAGGTCGACAGCGTCTTGCTGACCTCGTAGATCGCGTGCAGCTCTCGCCGGGCTTCGGATTCGTGTGTGCTCACCATAGGGCCTCGTTCTCGTGCGCCATCGCGGGGTTTGCGCTGCCAGCGTCCTTGTGGGACACCAGGCAGCCACCATTTCAGACACCACCTGCACCAGCTTTGGGAGGCACCCGGGATCGCAGCGCCACCCGCGAGCAGAGATGCAAAAAATATACCTATCGCGAGGCTGACGGCTTTGTAAAGACTCGGTTGCGCAAGCACTGTCCATGGGGCCGGCGCGCCACGACATTCGCGCACCTGCACCCGCCGCTGCAGCCACCTCCGTTCAATTGCGACAAACCCGACACGCCCTGCGGCGGGCAGGTGCAGGCACGCTCACAAATGCAACAAAGGAACGACAAAGAAGCGACAAAGCGCGTCGCAAAAGCACGCTTGCCGACACGAAATCGCGTGGCACCGAAGTTGCAAAACAGCCCTGCCAACCCACTCACACAGCAGGAGCTCCACATGACCGATTCGCGTGCAGACAAAGCCCCGCCCGGCCAGGGCCAGCCGGTCTACCTCGACTACGCCGCCACCACCCCCGTGGACCGCAGGGTGCTGAACCGGATGCTGCCTTACCTGACGAACCTGTACGGCAACCCGGCCAGCCGCTCGCATGCCTACGGCTGGGCCGCCGAAGAGGCGGTGGAGCTGGCCCGCGAGCAGGTGTGCTCGCTGATCAATGCCGATCCGCGCGAGATCGTCTGGACCTCGGGCGCCACCGAATCCAACAACCTGGCGCTCAAGGGCGCAGCGCACTTCCACAAGGGGCGCGGGCGCCATCTGGTGACGCTGGCCACCGAACACAAGGCCGTGCTCGACAGCCTGCGCGACCTGGAGCGCGAGGGTTATGAAGTGACGGTGCTACCGGTGCTGGACAGCGGGCTGGTCGACCCCGCCGTGTTCGAGGCCGCACTGCGCCCCGACACGGTGCTGGCCTCGGTGATGTTCGTGAACAACGAGACCGGGGTGATCCAGGACGTGGCCACGCTGGGCGCGATGTGCCGCGCCCGCGGCGTGATCTTCCATGTGGACGCGGCGCAGGCCGCCGGCAAGGTGCCCATCGACCTGGAGCAGCTGCCCATCGACCTGATGTCGCTGTCGGCCCACAAGATCTACGGTCCCAAGGGCATTGGCGCGCTGTATGTGCGGCGCAAGCCCCGCATCCGCATCGATGCGCAGATGCATGGCGGGGGCCACGAACGCGGCATGCGCTCGGGCACGCTGCCCACGCACCAGATCGTGGGCATGGGCGAGGCCTTCTGGCTGGCGCGCGAAAACATGGCGGCCGACAACGCCCGCATCGAGGCCCTGCGCGAGCGCCTGTGGGCCGGCCTGTCGAAGATGGACTCGGTGGTTCTCAACGGCCACCCGCAGCAGCGCGCCCCCCAGTACCTGAACGTGAGCTTCAACTACGTGGAGGGCGAGTCGCTGCTGATGGGGGTGAAGAACCTGGCCGTGTCCTCGGGCTCGGCCTGCACCTCGGCCAGCCTGGAGCCCAGCTACGTGCTGCGCGCCATGGGGCGCAGCGACGAGCTGGCCCACAGCTCGGTGCGCTTTTCGCTGGGGCGCTTCACCACCGAGGCCGAGATCGACTTTGCCATCGCCCAGGTCACCGAAGTGGTCGAGCGCCTGCGCGCCATGAGCCCGCTGTGGGACATGGTGCAGGCCGGCGTCGACCTGTCCAGCATCCAGTGGGCGGCGCACTGAGGCGGCCCCGCGCCGCCAGCACCCCTTCTTCATCCCCCCCAACCCGACACGGAGTACCCCATGGCTTACAGCGACAAGGTGATCGACCACTATGAAAACCCCCGCAACGTGGGCGCCTTCAGCGCCGAGGACGAGGGCGTGGGCACCGGCATGGTCGGGGCCCCGGCCTGCGGCGACGTGATGCGGCTGCAGATCCGCGTGAACGCGGCCGGCGTGATCGAAGACGCGCGCTTCAAGACCTATGGCTGCGGCTCGGCGATTGCGTCGAGCTCGCTGGTCACCGAATGGGTGCGCGGGCGCACGCTGGACGAGGCGCTCAACATCAAGAACGCCGAGATCGCCGAAGAGCTGGCCCTGCCGCCCGTGAAGATCCACTGCTCCATCCTGGCCGAAGACGCCATCAAGGCCGCGGTGGCCGACTACCGCGCCCGCCATGCGGGCCAGGCCGCCGTGGTGAGCGAGCAGCCCGTGTGCCGCTCCAGCCAGGGCTGAACGATCCCCCTCCCCCCAACCCAGACCCCTCCCTACCCCAACCAACGACCAAGGAACACCGCCATGGCCCACGCCAGCCCCACCCCTGTAGAGGCCGCCCTGCCCGGCCTGATGCCCTCGCTGCTGGAATTCACCCACCAGGCCGCTGCCAAGGTAGCCGAGCTGATCGAGGAAGAAGGCAACCCCGACCTGAAGCTGCGCCTGTATGTGACGGGTGGCGGCTGCTCGGGCTTCCAGTACGGCTTTGCCTTTGACGACCAGCTGGCCGAAGACGACACCACCATCGTCACCGAAGGCGTGGCCCTGGTGGTGGACGCCATGAGCCAGCAGTACCTGATGGGCGCCCGGGTGGACTACGAAGAAGGGCTGGAAGGCTCGCGCTTCGTGATCCACAACCCCAACGCGCAGACCACCTGCGGCTGCGGCAGTTCGTTCTCGGTCTGAAGGAGAAGCCCCCATGATCAGCCTGACCCCGGCGGCCGCCCGCCACATCCAGAAATCGCTCTACAAACGCGGCTCGGGCCTGGGCCTGCGCCTGGCCGTGAAGACCAGCGGCTGCTCGGGCTATGCCTATGCGCTGGAGTTCGTCGACCAGGCCAACCCCGAGGACACCTGCTTCGAGGCCCATGGCGTGAGCGTGATCGTGGACCCGCGCAGCCTGGGCATGCTGGACGGCACCGAGCTGGACTTTGTGCGCGAAGGCCTGAACGAGGGCTTCAAGTTCAACAACCCGAACGCACGCGCCAATTGCGGCTGCGGCGAGAGCTTCGCCGTCTGAAGCGGGAGCCCACGCGCCATGGCCCTGTTGCAAATCACCGAACCCGGCCAGAGCGCCGCGCCCCATCAGCACGTGCTGGCCGCCGGCATCGACCTGGGCACCACCAACTCGCTGATTGCGACCGTGCAAAGCGCCCTGCCCCGCGCCCTGGCCGATGCCCAGGGCCGCTACCTGCTGCCCTCGGTCGTGCGCTACCAGGCCGAGGCCACACCTTGCGTGGGGCACGAGGCCCAGGCCCTGCAGGCCAGCGACCCGCGCAACACGGTGGTGTCGGTCAAGCGCTTCATGGGCCGGCGCCTGGCCGACCTGCGCGAGGCCAGCTCGCTGCCCTATGAATTCCTGGACCGCCCCGGCATGGTGAGCCTGGCCACCGCCGCGGGCGAGCGCTCGCCGGTGCAGGTGTCGGCTGACATCCTGGGCGCCCTGCGCGAGCGGGCCGAGGCCACGCTGGGCGGGCCGCTGTCGGGCGTGGTGATCACGGTGCCGGCGTACTTTGACGACGCCCAGCGCCAGGCCACCAAGGATGCGGCCCGGCTGGCCGGCCTGAACGTGCTGCGCCTGCTCAACGAGCCCACGGCGGCCGCCATTGCCTACGGGCTGGACAAGCGGGCCGAGGGCACCTTCGCCATCTACGACCTGGGCGGCGGCACCTTCGACATCTCGGTGCTGCGCCTGAGCCAGGGCGTGTTCGAGGTGCTGGCCACCGGGGGCGATTCGGCCCTGGGCGGCGACGACTTTGACGCCGTGATCGCCCAGTGGTTCTGCACCCAGCACGCGCTGGGGGCCCCCGCCACCCTGGCGCCCGGCCTGCAACGCGGCCTGCTGGCCGCGGCCCGCGCCACCAAGGAGGCCCTGAGCGACGCGCCTGAGGCGCTCATGAACCTGGCCCTGGAGGGCGCCCCGCCGCTGCAGGCCCAGTTGACGCGGGCCGGCTTTGCCACGCTGGGCCAGGCGCTGATCGAGCGCACCCTGCAGGCCTCGCGCCGCGCGCTGCGCGACGCCGGCCTGAAGGCCGACGAGCTGGACGGCGTGGTGCTGGTGGGCGGATCGACCCGCATGCCACTGGCGCGCGACGCGGTGCAGGCCTTTTTTGGCCGGGCCCCGCTGGCCGACATCGACCCCGATCAGGTGGTGGCCCTGGGGGCGGCCATGCAGGCCGACGTGCTGGCCGGCAATGGCCGCCAGGACCCCTGGCTGCTGCTGGACGTGTGCCCGCTGTCGCTGGGGCTGGAGACCATGGGCGGCCTGGTGGAGAAGATCATCCCGCGCAACTCCACCCTGCCGGTGGCGCGGGCCCAGGAGTTCACCACCTTCAAGGACGGCCAGACCGCCATGGCCCTGCACGTGGTGCAGGGCGAGCGCGACAGCGTGGCCGAGTGCCGCAGCCTGGCGCGTTTCGAGTTGCGCGGCATCCCGCCGGCGGTGGCCGGGGCGGCGCGCATCCAGGTGACCTTCCAGATCGATGCCGATGGCCTGCTGTCGGTGAGCGCGCGCGAGCAGACCAGCGGGGTGCAGGCCCATGTCGAGGTCAAGCCCTCGTACGGGCTGCAGGACAGCCAGATCGCGGCCATGCTGCAGGACGCGGTGGGCGCGGCCCGCGCCGACATGCAGTTGCGCGCCCTGCGCGAAGCCCAGGTGGACGCCCGGCGCCTGCTGGACGCCACCGAGGGCGCGCTGGCCCAGGACCAGGCCTTGCTGAACGCGGCCGAGCTGGCCCGGGTGCGCCAGGCCCTGTACCGACTGGCCGATCACCTGGAGACCGAGGCCCCGCTGGAGCGCCTGCGCGAGGCCAGCGAGGCCTTGTCGCAAGAGACTGCCGAGTTTGCGGCCCGGCGCATGAACGCCTCGATCCAGCGCGCCTTATCGGGCCAGCTGATCGACAGCCTGAGCTGAGGGTGGGCCCGCCATGCCCCAGATCACCCTGCTGCCCCACCCCGACCTGTGCCCCGAGGGCCGCACGCTGGACATGCGCCGTGGTGCCATGCTGTGCCGTGGCCTGCTGGAGGCCGGCATTGCCATCGAGCACGCCTGCGAGATGGTGGCGGCCTGCGCCACCTGCCACGTGCATGTGCGCAGCGGCGCCGATTCGCTGGCGCCGCCCGACGATGAGGAAAACGACCAGCTCGACAACGCCTGGGGCCTGGACGCCCAGTCGCGCCTGGCCTGTTGCGTGAAGGTGCGCGACACCGACCTGGTGATCGAGCTGCCGCGCCACACACGCAACCACGCCCGCGAGGCCTGAAGCCGCAGGGCCTGGGCCACACCTCGCACCCAACCCCTCCCTGTGCACAAGGGCCGGCCATGCCGGCCCTTGCTGCTTTGGCACGCCTGCATTTCAGCACTGTCGTGGCCCTGCCGGGCGGCGTGTTGCAAACAGCACATTCCCGACATCGCAAGCCGCCGACGGCGGGCTTTGCAGGCCGACAACAGGCCCTGCAGCAGCCCAAGCGTGTCGGGTTTGCAGGCTGTGGGCCATGGCACGCGCTTTGCGAAGAAGGGGCAGGAAGGACCTCATCCATGACCTCCTCGCTAGTGATCAACGACACCACCTTGCGCGACGGCGAACAGACCGCCGGCGTGGCGTTCACCGATGCCGAGAAATGCGCGATTGCCAGCGCGCTGGCCCAGGCCGGTGTGCCCGAGATGGAGATCGGCATCCCGGCCATGGGCCAGGAAGAGCTGGCCAGCATCGAAGCCATCGTGGCCCTGGGCCTGCCGGTGCGCCTGATGGTGTGGGGCCGCATGACCCGGGGCGATCTGCACCAGGCGCTGCGCACCGGGGCCGACATCATCCATCTGTCGATCCCGGTGTCGGACATCCACCTGCAGCACAAGCTGCGCCAATCGCGTGAGGCGGTGCTGCGCCAGATGACCGAAGTGCTGGAACTGGCCGTGGCCAGCGGCCGGCACATCTCGGTGGGGGCCGAAGACGCCTCGCGCGCCGACCCCGATTTTCTCGACCTGGTGGCCCGCCGCGCCCAGGCCTGCGGGGCGCGCCGCATCCGCTTTGCCGACACGCTGGGCGTGCTGGACCCGTTTGCCACCCACGAGGCGATTGCCCGCCTGCGCGCCGCGGTGGAGCTGGAGATCGAAGTCCACGCCCACGACGACCTGGGCCTGGCCACCGCCAACACCCTGGCCGGCCTGCGGGCCGGGGCCAGCCACGCCAACACCACCGTCAACGGCCTGGGCGAGCGGGCCGGCAACGCGGCGCTCGAAGAGGTGGTGATGGGCTTGCGCCACCTGCACCAGGGGCAGACCGGCATCGACACGCGCGCGCTGCTGGGCATCTCGCGCCTGGTGGAGCAGGCCTCGGGGCGCAGCGTGGCCTTCAACAAGAGCATCGTGGGCGAGGCGGTGTTCACCCACGAGTCGGGCATCCACATCGATGGCCTGCTGAAGAACGCCAGCACCTACGAGAGCTTTGACCCCGCCGAGCTGGGCCGCCAGCGCCGCACGGTGCTGGGCAAGCACTCGGGCGCCCATGCGGTGCGCCAGGCCTACAGCGCCCTGGGGGTGGAGGTGGAGGATGGCCCGCTGGCCAGCCACCTGCTGGCCCGCGTGCGCGAACACGCGGTGCGCGTGAAGCGCGAGCCCAATGCCGCCGACCTGGTGCGCTTTCTCAGCGAAGGCCCGGCGCTGGCGGGCCTGAAGGCGGTGCCGGCATGAACACCAGCCTCACCCCGCCGCTGCCCGAGCCGGCCCAGGCCCCGGCGGCGACCCCGGCCCAGCCGCCGGGCTGGTGGGCCAGCCTGCGGGCCGATGTGGACTGCGTGCTGGCCCGCGACCCCGCCGCGCGCAACCGGCTCGAGGTGTGGACGATCTACCCCGGCGTGCATGCCGTGGCCTGGCACCGCGTGGCACACGCCCTGTGGCAGCGCGGCTGGCGCTACCTGCCGCGCTGGATGGCCTTTGTGGCCCGGGCCCTGACGCAGGTGGACATCCACCCCGGGGCGCGCATCGGCCAGCGCTTCTTCATCGACCACGGCGCCGGGGTGGTGATCGGCGAGACCGCCGAGATCGGCGACGACGTGACCCTGTACCACGGCGTGACCCTGGGCGGCACCACCTGGCGCGCCGGCAAGCGCCACCCCACGCTGGGCCACCGGGTGGTGGTGGGGGCCGGCGCCAAGATCCTGGGCGCCATCGAGGTGGGTGACGACGCCCGCATCGCCGCCAACTCGGTGGTGATCGAGCCGGTGCCCGCGGGCGCCACCGTGGTCGGCATCCCCGGGCGGGTGGTGGCGCGCCGGCGCGATGCGCCGCATGGCTTCGACCTGAACCACCACCTGATCCCCGACCCGCTGGGCAAGGCCGTGTCCTGCCTGCTGGACCGCGTGGCGCGGCTGGAGGCGGCCAGCGCCCCGACGGGCCCTGCCCAGGCCCAGCGCCCTGACAGCGCCTGCGCCCGGTGCGACGGCGCCCAACTGCCCCACACCCTGCCCCCCGGAGCCGATTCCCAGCCCCGTCCCCAACCCTGTCCGACCGAGGAGTGAACCCATGGAAGACCTGCTCATGCAACTCAAGTCGCTGTCCTCGGCCGAGGACTTTCTTGAATTCTTCGGCGTGCCCTTTGACCAGAAGGTGGTCAACGTGAGCCGCCTGCACATCCTGAAGCGCTTTTTCCAGTACATCCGGCAGCAGTCCGCCGCGCCCACCAGCGACGAGGTGAAGCTGTTCACGGTGTACCGGGATCTGCTGGCCCAGGCCTATGCCGACTTCGTGCACTCGACGCCGGCGCAGGAGAAGGTGTTCAAGGTGTTTCAGGACACCCAGGGCACGCAGCATGTCCCGCTGGACCGGCTGCGCGCATCCATGACCCCGCGCACCGCCGCATAAACCCAAGGAGAGGCAAGCCATGCACATCGTCGTCTGTATCAAGCAGGTTCCGGACTCGGCGCAGATCCGGGTCCACCCGGTGACCAACACCATCATGCGCCAGGGGGTGCCGGCCATCGTCAACCCCTACGACCTGTTCTCGCTGGAAGAGGCGCTGCGCCTCAAGGACAAGCTGGGCGGCAAGGTGACCATGCTGTGCATGGGCCCGCCGCAGGCCGAGGATGCGCTGCGCAAGTGCATCGGCTTCGGGGCTGACGACGCGGTGCTGGTGACCGACCGGGCCTTTGCCGGTGCCGACACCCTGGCCACCTCGTATGCCCTGGCGGCCGGCGTGCGCCAGCTGGCCCGCGAGCAGGCGGTGGACATCGTGTTCACCGGCAAGCAGACCATCGACGGCGACACCGCCCAGGTGGGGCCGGGCATTGCCAAGCGCCTGGGCCTGCAGCTGCTGACCTATGTGTCGCGCATCATCGAAACCGATCTGGTGAACCGCACCATCACGGTGGAGCGGCGCGCCGAAGGCGGGGTGCAGGTGCTGAAAACCGCCCTGCCCTGCCTGATCACGATGCTCGAAAACACCAACGAGATGCGCTTTGCCAACCTGCCCGCCATGATCCACGCCGCGGCCTACCCGGTGCGCAAATGGAACAAGGAGCAGGCCGGCATCGAAGACCCGGCCAAGATCGGCCTGAAGGGCTCGCCCACGGTGGTGAGCAAGGTGTTCGGCCCCACGCCCCGCAGCGAGAAGGCCGACATGCTGGAACTGGAGACCTCCAGCCTGCGCGACGTGTCGCTGAACCTGATCCAGAAGATTTTCACCCGCCACCCCACGCTCGAATCCGATCTGCTGATGAAGGAGCTGACATGAGCACGCCCACACCTTCCGCCGCCCCCGCCACCGCGGCCCGTCCCGCCGGCCGAGGCCGCAACCTGGAGCTGCCCGAGCACCTGAAGGCCTACAAGGGCGTGTGGGTGTTCATCGAACACGACCGGGGCCATGTGCACAGCGTGTCCTGGGAGCTGCTGGGCGAGGCGCGCAAGCTGGCCGACACCCTGGGCAGCAGCGTGGGCGCGGTGATCCTGGGTGGCGACGACGAAGCCCTGGAGAAGTTTGCCGCCGAGGCCTTCACCATGGGCGCCGACAAGGCCTATGTGATGCACGACCCGGTGCTCAAAGGCTACCGCAACGAGCCCTTCACCAAGGGCCTGACCGACCTGGTCAACAAGCACCAGCCCGAGATCCTGCTGCTGGGCGCCACCTCCATGGGGCGCGACCTGGCGGGCTCGGTGGCCACCACCTTGCTGACCGGGCTGACCGCCGACTGCACCGAGCTGAAGATCGACCCCGTCTCGCGCGCCCTGGCCGCCACCCGCCCGACCTTCGGTGGCTCACTGCTGTGCACCATCATGACCCTGGCCTACCGGCCGCAGATGGCCACGGTGCGGCCCCGCGTGATGGCCATGCCGCAGATCGACGCCACGCGCAGCGGCGAGATCACGCAAGAGACCCTGGGCATGGTGGAGACCCAGATCGTGACCAAGCTGCTGGACTTCATTGCCGACGCCAACAGCCAGCAGGTCAATCTGCCCTATGCCGACGTGATCGTGAGCGGGGGCAAGGGGCTGAAGAACCCCGACAACTTCAAGCTGGTGTTCGAGCTGGCCCGGGTGCTGGGCGGCGAGGTGGGGGCCACCCGCCCCTGCGTGCAGGCGGGCTGGGTGGAGGCCGAGCGCCAGGTGGGCCAGACCGGCAAGACAGTGCGGCCCAAGCTGTACATCGCGGCAGGCATCTCGGGGGCCATCCAGCACCGGGTGGGCATGGAGGCCTCGGACGTGATCGTGGCCATCAACACCGACCCGAATGCGCCGATCTTCGAATTTGCGCACTACGGCATCGTGGGCAACGCCATGCAGGTGCTGCCGGCGCTGACGCAGGCCTTTGCGGGCCATTTCGCCAACCACCGGCGCCAGGCCGCCTGAGCGGCGCCAATCACACCAAGGGCAGATCATGAAAAAACCCTCTCAATTCGACGCCATCGTGGTGGGTGCGGGCCCCTCGGGCAACGCCTGCGCCTACACCCTGGCCAAGGCCGGCCTGAAGGTGCTGCAGATCGAACGTGGTGAATACCCGGGCAGCAAGAACGTGCAGGGTGCGATCCTGTACGCCAAGGCGCTGGAGGAGATCATTCCGGATTTCCGCGACGACGCGCCGCTGGAGCGCCACATCATCGAGCAGCGCATGTGGATGCTGGACGAAAGCTCTTTTGTCGGCACCCACATCCGCAGCGAGGACTACAACAAGCCCCCGTACAACCGCTACACCATCATCCGGGCGCAGTTCGACAAGTGGTTCAACGCCAAGGTGCGCGAGGCCGGCGCCCTGCTGATCTGCGAGACCACGGTGAACCACCTGATCATGGACGGTGACCAGGTGGTGGGCGTGCAGTGCGACCGCGAACAGGGCGATGTGTACGCCGACGTGGTGATCCTGGCCGACGGCGTGAACTCGACCCTGGCGCGCAAGGCGGGCTTCCACGGCGAGATCAAGTCGAGCAACGTGGCCCTGGCGGTAAAAGAGATCCTGTTCATGCCCGAGGAGACGATACGCCAGCGCTTCAACGTGGGCGAGGAGTCGGGGGTGGTGATCGAGATGGTGGGGCGCATCACCGACGGCATGATGGGCACCGGCTTTCTGTACACCAACAAGGAGTCCATCACCATCGGCGTGGGCTGCATGCTGAGCGACTTCACGGGCAACCCGAACCGCACCAGCCCCTACGTGCTGCTGGAGCAGATGAAGCGCCACCCCTCGATTGCACCGCTGATCGAAGGCGGCGAGATGAAGGAATACTGCGCCCACCTGATCCCGGAAGGCGGCTTTCACGCCATCCCCAAGGTGTATGGACACGGCTGGATGATCGTGGGCGACTCGGGCGGCTTTGTGAACGCGGCCCACCGCGAGGGCTCGAACCTGGCCATGACCACGGGGCGCCTGGCCGCCGAGACGGTGATCCAGGCCAAGGCCGCCGGCCAGGGCTTCCGCGAAAACGCCTTGAAGGGCTACAAGGCGGCGCTGGACGAGAGCTTTGTCATGAAAGACCTGCACAAGTACCGCGACATGCCCGCGGTTCTGCACCAGAACCCGCAGTTCTTCACCACCTACCCCGACCTGCTGGCCCGCGCCGCCCGCACCATGATCACGGTGGATGGCGTGGACAAGAAGACCAAGGAGCGCGAGATCCTCTCCAGCTTCCGCAAGACCCGTTCGCTGACCGGCCTGGTGGGCGACGCATTCAAGATCTGGAGGGCTTTCCGATGAACCCCAACACCAACACCAACCCCAACCCCGGCCCCATCACCGTGAACGTGGAAGAAAAGCTCTTCCAGAACCGCTACAAGGTGGACGCCGGGCGGCCCCACATCCGCATCAAGGATGCCGACATCTGCACCCATGCCTGCGCCAGCAAGAGCTGCACCTTTGTGTGCCCGGCCTCCTGCTACAAGACCGAGGGCAATGGCAGCGTGACCCTGATCACCGACGGCTGCCTGGAGTGCGGCAGCTGCCGCATCCTGTGCAGCGAGTTCTCCAACGTCGACTGGGAGTACCCGCGCGGCGGGCACGGCATTCTGTTCAAGTTTGGCTGAGGGCCGCCCCCTGCAGCAGCCAGGCGATGGCCTGGCGGTGCTGCAGGGCTCCAGCAGCCCAAGTACCTGACCCACCCGCCCAGGCCAGGCAGTGGCCACGCAGGCAGTCCAGCGCCAGCGCATGCAGGCATGAGCCCAGGACCTGCGGCTGGCAGCCCACCCGCAGCAGGCCGCGCGCCTCGGCCAGCGCGCAGACCTCCACCAGGCGGACCGAGGCATCGGCCACCTGCCGCTCCAGCTGCGCCACCAGATCGGGGGGCAGCTCGGGCGGCATGGGGCTGCAGCGCTGTTGGGACAGCAGCAGGGCCACCAGGCTGCGCTGGCGGGGGTCGGCCAGGCAGCGATCGATGCGCTGCGCCAGGGTTTCGCGCAGCAGGGCCAGGGGGTTGTGGCACTGCAGATAGGGCTGCAGGTCGGGGCCGATGTCGAGCGGCCATTGCAGGCCCAGGAACACCTCGCGCAGCAGGCTGACCCGGTCGGTGAAATGCCAGTAGACGGCCCCCCGCGTGACACCCGCCAGCTCGGCCACATGCTGGAAGCTGGCGCCGCTGATGCCATGCCGGGCAAAGGCCTGCAGGGCCGCGGCCAGGATGGCTTCACGCGTGCGCAGCGCACCGGCGCGGCTGCGTTTCATGGCGACGGGGTGCTGTCGGTGGCCGGCAGGGTGGCCACCGGCTGGCCCGTGTTCTCGACCCAGCCACCGCCCAGGGTCTTGTAGAAAGTGATCAGGTTCGACTGCTGCGACAGGCGCAAGCCGATCAGGTTCTGCTGGGCCGCATAGAGGGTGCGCTGCGAATCGAGCTCGTTGAGGTAGCTGTCCACCCCGCGCTTGAAGCGGGCCTGCGAAAGGCGGTAGGCGTCATCGGCCGCGCCCACCAATGCGGTCTGGGCCGACAGTTGCCGGTCGATGCCGGTGCGCTGCACCAGGGCATCGGAGACCTCCTTGAAGGCGCTCTGGATGGCTTTTTCGTACTGGGCCACGTAAAGATCGCGATCGGTCTTGGCGATGCTGAGGTTGGCCTCGTTGGCGCCGGCATTGAAGATCGGCAGTGAGACCTGGGGCGCGAAGGTCCAGGCCCCCGAGCCGCCCTTGAACAGCCCCGACAGGCTGGCGCTGGAGCTGCCCGCGCTCGCCGTGAGGCTGATGCGCGGGTAGAAGGCGGCCCGCGCAGCGCCGATGTTGGCGTTGGCGGCGCGCAGATTGCGCTCGGCCTGCAAGATGTCCGGGCGGCGCTGCAGCAGATCGGACGACAAACCGGGCGGCACCTGGGCCAGGGGGTTGGCCGCCACGGCCACGCTGTCGGGCAGGCCCGTGGGCAGCAGGCGATCGGGCAGTTCGGTGCCCATCAGCAAGGCCAGGGCATTGCGGTCCTGGGCCACCTGGGTGCTGTATTTCTCGACATCCACCCGCGCCGACTCGACGCTGGTCTGCGACTGGCGCAGAGTCAGGGCCGAGCTGACGCCCAGCTCGAAGCTGCGCTGGTTGAGCTGGTAGGTGGCGGTCTGGCTGAGCAGGGTGTCCTGCGCGAGCTTCAGGCGCTCCTGGTCGCTGGCCAGGGTGAGGTAGGCGGTGGCCACCTCGGCCACCAGGCTGATCTGGGTGCTGCGCCTGGCCTCGGCCGTGGCCATGAAGGATTCGAGCGCCTGGGTGCTCAGGCTGCGCACCCGGCCGAACAGGTCGAGCTCATAGGCGCTGAAGCCCAGCGAGGCGCTGTAGCTCTGGCCCGTGACGGTGCGGCCGGTGGCCGACAGATCGGCCGGGGTGCGGCTGGCCGTCTCGCCCAGGCTGGCGTTGACCGAGGGCAGCAGCGCGGCACGCTGCACGCCGTACTGGGCACGCGCCTTCTCGATGTTCAGCACGGCCACCCGCAGATCGCGGTTGTTGGCCAGCGTCAGCTCGATGACGGCGCGCAGCGAGGGGTCGGTGAAGACGTCGCGCCAGCCGATGTCGGCCACGGCTTGCGCGGCGCCAGTGCCGCGGGTGTCGCGGGTGTCGCCCGCGAAGCGCTCGGGCACGGGGGCCTGGGGGCGCTCATAGGCTGGCATCAGGCTGCAGCCCGACAGAAAGACCGCCAGGGCCACGGGGGCCAGCAGGGCCCGGGGCGCCAACGAGGGGCGGCCCAGAGGGGAACGGTACAGGTTCATGGTGATGTCCTCAGGGTGTGTCAGTGATGGGCACCTGCCGGGCTGGCGGGGGCCAGGGCCGGCTGGGCAGGGGTGGCCCGCTTGCGCCCGAAAAAGCCCACGACCACGACATAGAACAAGGGCACGAAGAAGATCGCCAGGAGGGTGCCGGACAGCATGCCGCCGATCACCGCGCCGCCCAGCGCATGCTGGGCGCCCGCCCCCGCCCCGCTGCCCAGCACCATGGGCAGCACGCCCAGGATAAAGGCCAGCGAGGTCATCAGGATGGGGCGCAGGCGCAGGCGTGCGGCCTCCAGGGCGGCCTCGGCCAGGCTCTTGCCGGCCGCATGCAGCTCCTTGGCGAACTCGACAATCAGGATGGCGTTCTTGGAGGCCAGGCCAATGGTGGTCAGCAGGCCGACCTGGAAGTACACATCGTTCATGTGCCAGTTCAGGAAGGCGTTGAGCAAGGCGCCAAAAACGCCCAGCGGCACGACCAGGATCACCGAGAAGGGGATGGCCCAGCTCTCGTACAGCGCGGCCAGGGCCAGGAACACGATCAGGATCGACAGCGAGTAAAGGATGGTGGTCTGGCCGCTGGAGGCCTTCTCCTGGCGCGACAGGCCGGTCCATTCGTAGCCAATGCCCGCGGGCAGCTTGGCCACGGCGGCCTCGACGATGTCCATCGCCTGTCCGCTGGAGGCCGAGCCCGGCATGGCCATGCCCAGCACTTCCATCGAGGGCACGCCGTTGTAGCGCTCCAGACGAGGCGAGCCCGAGGTCCAGCTGGCCTTGGAGAACGCGCTGAAGGGCACCATGTTGCCGTCGCTGTTGCGCACATACCAGCGGTCCACGTCGCTGGGCAGCATGCGGTAGCGTGCCTCGCCTTGCAACATCACCTTCTTCACGCGGCCCTTGTCGATGAAGTCATTGACATAGCTGCTGCCCAGGGCGGTGGAGATGGTGTTGTTGATGTCGGTCATGGCCACGCCCAGGGTGCCGGCCTTGTGGGTATCGACCTCCAGGCGGTATTGCGGCGTGTCTTCCAGACCGTTGGGGCGCACGGCGACCAGGCGCTTGTCGGCCATCAGCTCGCCCAGCAGCTGGTTGCGTGCCTGGGTCAGGGCTTCGTGGCCGAGGTTGGCCTCGTCCTTGAGCATCAGGTCAAAGCCCGTGGCATTGCCGAGCTCGGACACGGCCGGCGGCGCAAAGGCGAAGATGCGGGCGTCGCGCACCGTGCCAAAAAAGGCACCGGCCTTGGCCGCCACATCGGTCACGCTGAGGCCGGGGGCGGTGCGCTCGTCCCAGGGCTTGAGCTTGACGAAGGCAAAGCCCATGTTCTGGCCGCTGCCGGCAAAGCTGAAGCCGGCCACCGAGAAAATGCCGGCCACGGCTTCTTTCTGGTCTTCCAGGAAGTGGTGCTCGACCTGGCGCAACACGTCATCGGTGCGCGACTGGGCGGCGCCCGGCGGCAACTGCACGATGGCAAACAGCGTGCCCTGGTCTTCGTCAGGCAAGAAGCCCACCGGCAGCTTGGTGAAACCGAGCACCACCAGCGCCAGCACCACGGCATAGCCCAGCATGTAGCGCTTGCGCTGGCCCAGCATGCGCCGCACCACGCCCTGGTAGCCGCGGTTGCCACGGTCGAAGGTGCGGTTGAACCAGCCAAAGAAGCCGGTGTCGGCCAGCACATGGCCCGCCGCCATGGGCTTGAGCAGGGTGGCACACAGGGCCGGGGTGAGCACCATGGCCACCAGCACCGACAAGGTCATGGCCGACACGATGGTGATGGAGAACTGGCGGTAGATCACGCCGGTGGAGCCGCTGAAGAAGGCCATGGGCACGAACACCGCCGCCAGCACCAGGGCCACGCCCACCAGGGCGCCCGAGATCTGGCCCATGGACTTGCGGGTGGCTTCAAGCGGCGACAGCCTCTCTTCGCTCATCACGCGCTCCACGTTCTCGACCACCACGATGGCATCGTCCACCAGCAGACCGATGGCCAGCACCATGGCGAACATGGTCAGGGTGTTGATGGTGAAGCCGCAGGCGGCCAGCACCCCGAACGTGCCCAGCAGCACCACGGGCACGGCGATGGTGGGGATCAGGGTGGCACGGAAGTTCTGCAAGAACAGGTACATCACCAGGAACACCAGCACCACGGCCTCGATCAGGGTGCGCACCACCTCTTCGATCGAGATGCGCACGAAGGGGGTGGTGTCGTAAGGCTTCTGCACCTTCATGCCCGGGGGGAAGAACTTCTCAAGCTGGGCCACACGGGCGTCGATGGCGCGCACGGTGTCCAGCGCGTTGGCGCCGGTGGCGAGCTTGATGGCCAGGCCGGCCGCGGGCTTGCCGTTGTAGCGGCCCACGGTGTTGTAGGCCTCGCTGCCCAGCTCGATGCGGGCCACGTCGCGCAGGCGGATCTGCGAGCCATCGGTGCGCGTACGCAGCAGGATGTTGCTGAACTCTTCTGCGGTGCGCAGGCGGGTCTGGGCCGTGATGGTGGCGTTGATCTGCTGCTCGCCGACGGCGGGCAAGCCGCCGAGCTGGCCGGCGGACACCTGGGCGTTCTGGGCCTGGATGGCGCTCTTGACGTCCAGCGGCGTGAGGTTGAAGTTGATCAGCTTGTCGGGGTTGAGCCACACGCGCATGGCGTACTGCGAGCCGAACAAGGTGGTGTCGCCCACGCCCTCGACCCGGCTCAGCGCCTCTTGCACATTGGCCGCCACGTAGTCGGACAGGTCAGATCCATTCATGCTGCCGTCTTCAGACGTGAAGGCCAGCACATTGAGGAAGTTGGTGGCCGACTTGGTGACGGTGATGCCCTGTTGCTGAACCTCTTGCGGCAGCAGCGGCGTGGCCAGGGTGAGCTTGTTCTGCACCTGGACCTGCGCCGTGTCGGGGTTGGTGCCGTTCTCGAAGGTGAGCGTGATGGTGACCTGACCCGAAGACTCGCTGGTCGAGGCCATGTAGCTCAGCCGGTCCAGCCCCTTCATCTTCTGCTCGATGATCTGGGTGACGGTGTCTTCCAGCGTCTTGGCCGAGGCCCCGGGGTAGTTGGCCGTGATGGCGATGGCCGGCGGCGCAATGCTGGGGTATTGCGCAATCGGCAGGGTGTAGATGGACATCGCCCCGGCGAGCATGACCACAATGGCCAGCACCCAGGCGAAGATCGGTCGGTCGATGAAAAAACGTGCCATGACGGGATTCCGATCGATCAACGGGCCGACGCTGTGGTCTCAGCGGCCGGCGTGGAGGGGGCGGTACTGGCGGACGCTTCGGCTGAGGCTGCGGCAGGCTTGGCCTTGGGGGCCCAGGGCGCGGTCTTCACCTCGATGCCGGGGGCGGCGCGCTGCAGGCCGTCCACCACCAGTTGCTCGCCTTCGCTCAGGCCGCGGCGCACCAGCCATTGGTCGCCGATGGCACGGTCTGTCTCAAGTGCACGGCGCTCCAGCTTGTTGTCCTTGCCCACCACATAGGCCACCGGCTTGCCGGCGCCATCGCGGGTGACCGCCTGCTGCGGCACCAGCAGGGCCGACTCCTTCACGCCCTCTTGCAGCACGGCGCGCACATACATGCCCGGCAGCAGATCGGCCTTGGGGTTGGGGAACACGGCGCGCAGCGTGATCGAGCCCGTGCTCTGGTCCACCGTCACATCGGAGAACTCCAGCCGGCCTTCCAGCGGGTAGGCGCTGCCGTCTTCCAGCAGCAGGCGCACCTTGGCGGCCGTGGCGCCGGCCTTCTTGAAGTCGCCCCGGGCCAGGGCCTGCTTGAGCTGCAGCAAAGAGGCATTGGACTGGGTCAGGTCGACGTAGATGGGGTCGAGTTGCTGGATGGTGGCCATGGCCGTGGCCTGGCTGGCCGTGACCAGGGCCCCGGGCGTGACCGTGGACTTGCCGATGCGGCCCGAGATGGGCGCATCCACCCGGGCGTAGGCCAGGTTGATGCGGCTGCTCTCCACATTGGCCTTGGCCGCCGCCACGTCGGACTGCGCCTGGCCCAGGGCGGCGAAGGCGTCGTCGTAGTCCTGCTTGCTGACGGCGTTGATGGCCACCAGCTCCTTGTAGCGCTCGGCCTTCAGGCGGGTGGATTGCAGGGTGGCCTCGGCCTTGCCCAGGGCCGCCACGCTGCTGTCGTAGGCAGCCTTGTAGGTGGCGGGGTTGATCTCATACAGGGTCTGGCCGGCCTTGACGTCGCTGCCTTCGCGGAAGCTGCGCGTCTTGATGATGCCGTTGACCTGCGGCCGCACATCGGCAATCAGGTAGGGCACCGTGCGGCCCGGCAACTCGGTGCTGAGGCCCACGGCTTGGGCCTTGACGGCCAGCACGCCCATGACCGGGGTGCCTTCGGCGGGCGGTGGACCGCCCGGCGGCTTGCCACACGCGCTCAGCAGGCAGGACAAGGCCAGCACGGTGCTGGTCGAACGGAGGGTCAGGAAGCGGCGCAGTGGGTGGGGCATGGGTTGGACTCCAGTAAGTGCATGCTGCGGATGAGGGTCTTTCTTCGTCATAACCAAACCGTACGGTATGTTTAAAACAGTGGCGCCATGTTAGATTGAGCCCCCCGATGGAGTCAAGCAAAACTAAACACCCTGGTTCAGTAAAGGATTAAAAGAATGAGAGTCAAGACCGAGGCAAAGCGCGAGGCCATCCTGGAAGCAGCCTCCAAGGTGTTCATGGAGGCCGGTTTTGAGGGCGCTTCGATGGCCGAGATCTCCAAGGTGACCGGCGGGTCGAAAGCCACGCTGTACAGCTACTTCAAGTCCAAGGAAGAGTTGTTCGTCGACGTGATGCACCACGCCGCGCACCAGCAGCTCGACCCCATGCTGTCGTCGCTGAACCAGGACACCGAGAACCTGCCCCGGGCGCTGCAGGTCTTTGGTGAGCAGGTGGTGGGCTTTTTGTGCTCGGCTGGCGCCATCCAGACCCGGCGCCTGGTGATTGCCGAGTCAGGCCGCAGCGACATCGGTCAGCGCTTCCATGAGCAAGGGCCCAAAGAAGGCATGCAACAGATCGCTGATTTTCTGAAGCTGCAGATGAGCCGCGGCAAACTGCGCCAGGCCGACCCCATGCTGGCCACCTTGCAACTGGGCGCCCTGCTCGAATGTGAAACCGTCATGCCCCTGCTGATGGGCATCGAGACCGAGATGCCACCCGCCCGCATCAAGCAGGCGGTGAAACGCGCACTGCAGACCTTCTTCACCGCCTACGGCATGCCCGAGGAAGAGCTGGCCCAACTGGCCCAAGCAGCCGAGCCCGCCGGGACGGCTTGACGCCTTCACCCCCGCTCGACGCCGGCAAACCCAGCCTCCGGGTAGCGCGCCCCGGCCACGGCGGCGGGGTCGAACAAGCGGTCCAGCCAGGCCATCTCATCGGCGGACAACGCCATGCCCGCGCTGGCCGCATTGCTCTCCAGGTAGCTGATGCGGCGGGTGCCCGGGATGGGGATCACATGGGGTGCCTTGTTCAACAGCCAGGCCAGTGCGACCTGGGCGTTGCTCAGGCCGCGTGCCTCGGCAAATCCCCCCAGCGCGGCCACCAGTTGGCGGTTGTGGGCTTCGGCTTCACCGGCAAAGCGGGGGTTGTGCTTGCGGAAATCGTTGTCGGCCAACTGGGCCGTGTCGACGGTGGCGGTCAGAAAGGCCCGGCCCAGCGGGCTGTAGGCGACAAAGGCGGTGCCCAGTTCGGCGCAGGCGGCCAGCAAGCCGCCTTCGGGCTCGCGACTCCACAACGAGTATTCGCTCTGCACCGCCGCCACCGGGTGCACGGCATGGGCCCGGCGCAGCGTGGGCACCGACACCTCGGACAGGCCGATGGCCCCCACCTTGCCGGCGGCCACCAGATCGGCCATGGCGCCCACCACCTCTTCGATGGGCACGGCCGGGTCGCGGCGGTGGCAGTAGTACAGATCGATGCGCTCCAGCCCCAGCCGGCGCAGCGAGGCCTCGCAGGCGGCCCGGATGTAGGCGGGTGAGTTGTCGATGCGGCGCTCGTACTGGCCGGCCTGGCGCACGATGCCGAACTTGGTGGCCACCACCATCTGCTGGCGTCGGGCGGGGCCGCCCTGCTCGATGAAGCGGCCCAGCAGCGATTCGTTGTGGCCCAGGCCATAGGTGTCGGCGGTGTCGAACAGGCGGATGCCCAGCTCCAACGCACGGGCCAGGGTGAGCATCGACTGCTCGTCGTCGCTGGGCCCATAAAACTCGCTCATGCCCATGCAGCCCAGGCCCAGGGCCGATACCAAGGGGCCGCCGGCCCCCAATTGACGTTGTTGCATGCGAAAACTCCTGTCTTGCGTGGCGGCACCGGGCCGCCTGGGTTGATCGAGTGCCTCTATGGCCGCGAGCGTAAGCCCGAAAGACACATGCAACAATACGCACAATCAAACATGAGCTGTTGAACAATTTTCAACAATGACACCATCCCCTGCCTCCCATGTGCCCAAGCCTGCCGGCCTGAACGATCTGCACGCCTTCGCCGCCGTGGCCCGGACGCGCAACTTCCGCCAGGCCGCCATCGAACTGGGCGTTTCGCCTTCGGCGCTGAGCCACACGCTGCGCGCCCTGGAGGCTCGCCTGGGCGTGCGCCTGCTGAACCGCACCACGCGCAGCGTGGCGCCCACCGAAGCCGGCGAACGCCTGCTGGCCCGCCTGGCCCCGGCGCTGGCCGAAATCACCCAGGCCTTGGCGGCCATCGAAGACCTGCGCACTTCGCCCCATGGCACCTTGCGCATCAACGCCCCGCGGGCAGCCTGCGACTGGGTACTGGCCCCGCTGGTGCCGCTCTTTCTGGCCCGGCACCCCGGCATGCGGGTGGAGTTGGTGGGCGACGACAGCCTGGTCGACATCGTGGCCCGGGGCTTTGACGCGGGGGTGCGCTTTGGCGAGAGCCTGCAGCAGGACATGGTGGCCGTGCCGCTGGGGCCGCCGCAGCGCTTCATCGTCGTGGCCTCACCCGAGCACCTGGCCCGGCATGGGCGGCCGGCCCACCCGCGCGAGCTGATCGAGCACCCCTGCATTCGCCTGCGCTTTCCAAACGGCACCTTCTACCGCTGGGAGTTCGCCCAGGGTGATGAGCGCGTCGAGGTCGCGGTGGACGGCCCGCTGGCCCTGGGCGACATGCGCCTGATGGTGCAGGCCGCCGAACAAGGCCTGGGGCTGGCCTTCGTCTACCAGCAGTACGCGCAGCAGGCCCTGGCGGCCGGCCGGCTGATCACCGTGCTGGACGACTGGCGGCCCGCCGAGACCGGCTTTTTTCTGTACTACCCCAGCCAGCGCCTGGTGCCCGCGGGCCTGCGCGCCTTCATCGAACTGGTGCGCGAGCGCCACCCCTGAGCACTCAAGCCGCTTTGGAGGCAAACGCATTGCGCCCGGCTGCCTTGGCCACATAAAGCTGGGTGTCTGCCAACTTCAGCAACTCCTTGCCATCGGCGGCCGTGGTGCCATCGCTGCAGGCCACGCCCACGCTGACAGTGACCTGCAAGGCCGTCTTGTCCAGCGCCAACGGGGCCTTGAACTGCTCGACGATCTTGGCCGCCACCCCGTCGGCCTCCTGCGGGCTGCCCAGGTCCTCGAGCAGGATCACAAACTCGTCGCCGGCCAGCCGCACCACCCGATCGGTCTCACGCACGGCCTGTGTCAGCCGCCGGGCGATCTTCTTGAGCACCTCGTCCCCGATGGCGTGGCCATGGGTGTCGTTGATGCTCTTGAATCTGTCGACATCAAGAAACAGCAGGCCGATGTGTTTGCCCGAGCGCCGCGCACGGGCAATGGCCTGGGGCAAGGCCTCGTTGAGCCGAAGCCGGTTGTCCAGCCCGGTCAGGGCGTCCTGGTACAGCAGGCGCGACAGTTCGGCCTCGGTGCGCTTGAAGTCGGTGATGTCAAAGCTGAGCAGGTACACGCCCTGCACCACACTGTCGCTGCTCCAGTCGGGGATGTAGATGTTCTGCAGGGTGCGCAGGCCGCTGGTGGTCTCGGAGGTGACCAGGAACTCGACACGCTCGCCATCCAGCGCGCGCTCGACATAAGGCAGGCGTTGCTCGCACAGGGCCGGGCTCCAGTGCTCAGACAGGGCCTTGCCCAAAGGCGGCATCGCATCCGGGCCATACCAGCGCTGGTAGGTGTCGTTGACAAAGGTGATGACCAGGTCACGGTCCACGCAGGTAATCAGCGCCGGCACGTTGTTGGTGATGGCCAGCAGCTGCCGCTCGCTCCTTTCCAGCGCGGCACGCTGCTCCTGCAGCAACTGCTCCCGCGCGTGGGCCTGGGTGACATCGCGCATGGTGATGGCCAGGCCATCGCCCACCGGCACGATCTGCTGCACCACACGCCGCACATCGCCTTGCGGGGTCTCCCACGAAAACTCATCTTCAATGGCGGTGCGGGTGCTGAGCGCCTGCGCATACAGCCGGCCCAGGTGCGGCCGCAGCACGGCGGGCATCAGCGGCTCCACCACCTGTCCGACCAGGCCGCCCGATTTGTCGTCCATCCATTGCTGGGCGTGGGGGTTGGCCAGATCACAGCGAAAGCCGCTGAGGCCGCCGTCTTCAAGCCGGATCGCCGCCAGCATCATGAAAGGATCGAGCTGGGCGTGCGCCGCGGCCTGGAATCTGTCCTCGGCCAGGCTGGCTCGGCGGCGGGATTGCTCCAGCCGGATCGCCAGCAGGGTCAGGCCCGCCGTGACCAGGCAGATGAAAAAGGTGGCCGCACCCAGAAACTCGATCAGCCGCTCGCTTCTGATCTGGTAATGGGCAAATACCTCGTCAGAGGCCAAACCGGTATAGACCACAAGCTGGTATTGCGGCACCACCCGATAAGAGATGAAGCGCGACACCCCGTCCAGATGGCTTTGCGCGAGAAACATCCCCTTGGGTGATTTCTCGATCTGCCGGGCCAAAGTCGTCTGACCACCATGGTCACCAAACTGAAGGGATTCACCGCTGCGCCGGGCCCGCAAGACCTGATCCATCCCCGTCACACTGACCAGCCCCCGCTGGCCGAATTGGGCCTCGTTGTAGATATCCACCAGGTATTCGGGGTTGACGGTGGCCACCACCACGCCGGCAAATGAACCATCGGCATGCAAGCGGGCCCGGCTCAGGTGGATCACCCACTGGCGGCTGACCCGGCCGATGGCAGGCTGGCCCACATACAGGCCCTGGACGCGCCGCTCCTTGTGAACCTGAAAATACAGGCGGTCGGCCGCAGAGCCCGCCGCCGTCACCTTGCCCTTGCTCAGGGCCGCGGCCACCACATCGCCCTTTTCGTTGGTCACATAGAGGCTGCCCAGGCTGGGTTGGTGCTGCAAAGCCTGCAGCAGCAGGGTGGTGAGCGCTTCATCCGACCGGATCAGTTGGGCGTTGCCGGCCACCAATTCGGCCAGTTGGTCGATCTGCTGCAAGGCCCGCAGGATGTACGACTCATAGGCCTGGGTGGAGGCCTCGGAGCGCCGGTAGGCCTCTGCCTCGGTCCGTTGCTGGTCCTGTTGCAGATAAGTCCACCCGAGAAGCCACATGGTGGCAATGATCAGGACCCCAAATGCCGGCTGCCCCCATCGCAATATCCCCAGCACGGTGGGCCTGGGCATCGCGGCAAAAATTGATTTGTGCATGAATCATCAGAAACGCTCCCTCTTATTCGGCCGATTTCTGATTTTCTGAAGCGTGCTGCATTGATTTATGGGTCATGCACAAAACCCCATAATCATACGCAAAAAATCATTTATGTGATTATTTATATATAAATGACCAGCATGATTCAACTTCAATCCATCCATATGAATAGCCCATCAAGCCTGCACAGCCTTGGCCTACAGAATGGACCGCCAAGATCACCCTCGGACGGCGACTGCACCACGCCCGAAGGCCCCAACCTGCTGGTGGGGGGTGATGGGCCGATCACCATCCTGCCGAGTCTGCAAAAAAACTGCCCTGCGACGCCCGGCGCGATCTGCTGCCCGAGGTGCCCACCGTGGCCGAGACCTGTGCGGGCTTTCGGGCCGGTACCTGGTTCGGCCTGTTTGCACCGGCTGGCACGCCACAGGCCGTGCTGGACCCGCTGAGCAACGAGGTCAATCGCATCCCGCGCAGCCCTGCGGCTCGCAAGGAGCTGGCCGCCCAAGGCATTGAAACGCCCAGGCTGTCTCCACGGGCCTTTGCACAACAGGTGGGCCAGGAATACACGCGCTATGCGCAGATCGTGAAAAGCGCCGGCATCACCGCCGATTGAGGCTAGAGAGACAGCCACGGCGTGCGCGCCGGTAGCTAAACTCTGGCCTTTCGTCTTCAGCCTGCCAGCGCCTGCATGATCATCTTCCACAACCCCCAGCACCACCTGCACGATGGCCGCCAGGAAATGTTCCGGGGCCGCCTGGTGCCCTGCCACGAAAACCCCAGCCGCCTCGACTACGTGATCAACGAGCTGCAGCGCCGCCCCGTGGGCCCGCTGCGCCAGCCGGGCGAGCCCGATCTGGGCCCCTTGCACCGCGTGCACAGCGCGCCCTACCTGGATTTTCTGGCCCAGGCCTGGGACGACTGGGTGGCCCTGAACCCGGCCAATGCCGAGCTGGACATCCTGCCCTCGATCTGGCCGGTGCGGGGCTTCAGGCACGAGGCGCCCAGCACCAACTTCACGGCCCGCCTGGGACGCTTCTCGTTTGATTCGGGCAGCCCCATCACCGCGGGCACCTGGACGGCGGCGCTGGCCGGCGCGCGCTGCGCCATCGAAGCCGCGCTGGCCGTGAGCGGGCCGGCGCCTGAGGCGCGGGCCGCCATGGCCCTCACCCGCCCACCCGGCCACCATGCCGGGCCCGACTTCTTTGGCGGCTACTGCTTCATCAACAACGCCGCCGTGGCGGCCCAGACCTTGCGCGATGCGGGCGCCCGCCGCGTGGCCGTGCTGGACATCGACTACCACCACGGCAACGGCACCCAGACCATCTTCTATGAGCGCGGTGATGTGCTGACGGTGTCGGTGCATGGCGACCCGCGCACCGAGTACCCCTTCTACCTGGGCTATGCCGACGAGACCGGTGAGGGCGAGGGGCGGGGCTGCAACCTGAACCTGCCCCTGCCCACTGGCAGCGACTTCGCCACCTGGCGGGCCGCCCTGCAGCAGGGGCTGGACGCCATCGCCCGCTTCGGGGCCGAGGCGCTGGTGGTGTCGCTGGGGGTGGACACCTTCGAGGGCGACCCGATCTCGCAGTTCAAGCTGGCCAGTGCCGACTACCTGCAGGTGGGGGCCACCCTCGCGGCGGCTGGGCTGCCCACGGTGTTTGTGATGGAAGGCGGCTACGCTGTGGCCGACGTGGGCATCAACGTGGTCAATGTGCTGCAGGGCTTTGCGGGCTGAGGGCAGGTGTATCCAATGGTTCGTGGCAGCGCTCGCCGCCCCCAGGCGGTGGCTGAGCCAGGCTGACGTTCTTTCACAGTCTGCACCGGCGTCGGGCTGGCGGCCTGCTACGATGCGCCCCTGGCCGCCAGCGCCTGCGGGCACCTGCCCCGTTGGCCGACACGCCACGCCAAGAAACACACCCCCATGGACAAGCACGAGGCCTACCGCGAACTGGGCCTGCCCCCCACTGCCAGCGATGAACAACTGAAGGCCGCCTGGCGCCGCCTGGTGTCACGCTGGCACCCCGACCGCAACCCCAGCCGCGACGCGGCCAGCCGCACCCAGCGCATCAACAAGGCCTACCACCACCTGCGCGGCCTGCGTGACGAAGCGCCCGAGGCGCCACCCGCGGCCAAGCCAGCCCCCAAGCCCGCGGCCAAACCGGCGGCGAAACCAGCCGCCGACAAAGCGGCACCGCCCCCATCGCCGCCGCCCCATTCACCGCGCGAGGTGACGGTGCGCCAGGTGAGCCTGTCCATCGAAGAAGCCACCCTGGGCTGCGTGCGCACCCTGCGCGGGCGCTTCACCCACACCTGCCCGGCCTGCCAAGGGCAGGGCCACCGGGTGCTGGCCAGCGCCTGCCCGGGCTGCCAGGGCAAAGGCACGCGCCCCAAGCCTGCGCTTTTTGGCTGGCTGTGGACGCAAGAAACCTGCCCCGACTGCGAAGGCGACGGCCGCCAGCGCGAGCGCTGCGCGCCCTGTGAGGGCACGGGCCAGCGCTCGATCAGCTACCGCCGCCATGTGCGCATCCCACCAGGCGTGCGCGCCGGTGACGAACTCAGCGTGCCCGGCACGCTGCACGACGGCATCGAGCTGGGGCTGGAGCTGCACCTCGAGATCGAGCCCCACCCCTTCTTTGTGCTGGAAGACGGCCAGCTGCGCTGCGAGATCCCGGTGTGCGGCTACGCCTGGGCCGCCAACCAATGGGTGGAGGTGCCGGCCCCCGAGGGCCTGCAGCACATGCGCCTGAACCGCGACGCCCTGGTGTACCGCCTGCGTGGGCAGGGCTTTCCGGAGCGGCCCAACGGGCCGCGTGGCGACTACATCGTCAAGGTGGTGCCGAGTTTTCCGGAATCGCCCAATGCCGAGCAGCAGGCGCTGCTGGATCAGTTGGCCGCCGCCTCGGCGCGCGCGGCCGATGCCCAGCCGGACAGCGCCCTGGGCCGCTGGCGCCGGCAACTGGCCGGCTGGCAGCCCAAGGCGGCGCCTGGCGCCAAGGACTGAGCCACCCCGGCCCATCTCCCTTCAGTCCCGGCCCTGCCCGGCCAACGCCTGCCGGACCACCCAGGTCAAGGGCAGCGTGAGCAACACAAAGGCGGCCACCGCCTGCATGGCCTGGGCCACGCCCCACTGATCGCCCAGCCAGCCAAACAGGCTGGGCGCGATGGCGCCGGCCCCGATGGTGGCGGTGTAGTACAGGGCAAAGGCACGGTCACGCCCCTCGGGCGGCACCAGATCGGGCACGCAGCCATACAACACCGACGAGGTGCCATTGAGCATCAAGCCCAGCAGGGGCATCAGGGCCAGCGCCCCCCACCAAGGCAGCAGCAGCGTGCCCACGATGCACAGGGCCGTGGCGCCTTCGGTGAGCCACACCGTGCGCAGCAGGCCCAGGTGGCGCTCCAGCACCGCGCACAGCAGCTTGCCCAGGGCCCCGCCCACAAACAGCAGGCCCAGCGCCAGGCCGGTGCCAGCTGCCCCGGCCCCCTTGGCCGACAACACAAAGGGCAGAAAGGTCAGAAAGCCCATGCGCGTGCCGCTGTCCACCACCCCGGTGGCGGCCAGTGCTGCAAAGCCCCAAGTGGGTGGCGGCACCAGCGCCTGCTGCGGCAGCGGTGCCGGCTGGGCCGGCCCGCCATCGGCCGCCGCGCCCTGCAGCGGCGGAGCGCGCAGCAGCCAGGCCAGGCCGGCGGCCGCCCCCAGCCCCAGCAGGCCCACGGCGATCAGGCTGTGCTGCCAGCTCAGCCACATCAGCAAGGCCCCCACCCCGGCCGGCACGGCCGTCTTGCCCAGATCGCCGGCAAAGTTGTAGCTGGCCAGCGCGCGCCGGGCCTGCACCCGGTGGCCGGCGTAGGCATCGGCCACCAGGGCCGAGGCCAGGGGGTGTTGGGTGCTGGCGCCCAGCCCGCCCAGCAAGAGCGCGCCACACACCACCGGCAGGGCACCGCTGAGCCCAGCCACCAGGTAGGCCAGGGCCACCAGCACGGTGCCCCCCACCAGCAAGGCGGGCCGGCCCCAGCGCCGCGCCAGGCGCGTGGCCGGCACCTGAAAGCCTGCCATGCAGGCGGCATACAAGCCACGCATGGCCCCGGTGAAGGCCAGCGACAGGCCAAACTGACTCTGCCAGAGCGGCAACAGCACATAGATCAGATCGGTCATGCCGTCGTGCACTGCGTGGGCCACGCTGGCGGCCAGCAGGCTGCGCCGGGCTTCGGCCGGCATGGGCGTGTGGGCCTGGGGCAGGGGCTTGTCAGAGGCGGTGTTTGGAGAGGCGATGGAAACCATGCCGGGCATGATGCCGCGGCGGCTGGCCGCAAGGGGGACCAGAATGAGGAAAATGGAGAACATCCATGAGTGAATCAGATACCCCCCACCGGCCCGATCCTGATCCTGATCCCGGTCCCGATCCCACCGCCACCCTGCCCCGCCCGGGGCGCCCCGAGCAGGTGCCGCTGAACGCTCTGCGGGTGTTTGTCGAGGCGGCCCGCTGGGGCAGCTTCAAGCGCACGGGCCAGCACCTGGGCCTGACGCAAAGCGGTGTCAGCCGGCATGTGGCCACGCTGGAGGCCTGGCTGGGTCAGCCCCTGTTTAGACGCGGCGGCGCCGGCCTGAGCCTGACGGATGCGGGGCGCCTGTACTTCGACACGGTGCAGGACGCCATGGCCACCATCGAGCTGACCAGCCAGCAACTGCGCAGCCGCATGACCGGGCCTTCGGTGCTGCAGGTGCGCACCTCATTGCCCTCGCTGGCGATGGCGGTGCTGATCCCGGCGCTGTCGCGCTTTCAGCAGGCGCACCAGGTGAGCGTCGAGCTGACCACCTCGCTGGCGATGCCGCAGGCCGACGATGCCTTTGATGTGCTGGTGACGCGCGACCTGAACCTGGGGCACGCCGAGCAGTGGCACCTGGCGCACGAAGAGCTGGTGGCCGTGGCCACCCCCGATCAGCTGCGCCGCTGGCAGCACACGCCGGTGCAGGGCTGGCCCTTGCTGGTGGCCCGCTCACGGCCCGACGTGCTGGCCCAATGGTCGCGCCAACAGGGCACGGGGGCGGGGGCGGGGGCCCTGCACATCCAGGCTGGCTTCGACCACTATTTTCTGGCCATCGCGGCGGCCTTGAGCGGCGCCGGGGTGTTGGTGGCGCCTTCGTTTCTGGTGGCCAGCCACCTGCACCAGGGCCTGCTGGCCGAGTTGCCGCTGGAGCGTGTGCGCGGCGAGGGCAGCTACCTGGCCTTCATCCACCCGCGCAGCACCCAGCCCGACCCGGCGCGGGCCTTCTGCCGCTGGATCAAGGCCGAGCTGGCGGCCAGCCCGCCGGCCTGAGCAGGTCCAGCGCTGCGCCGTTTCAGAGCCGGCGGGCCAGGTAGGCCTCGGTCTGGTAGGGAAAGGCCACGGTGCTCTGGCCGCGCAGGGCCGGGTGCTGAGCGACCAGATCTTGCAATTGCTGGCGCACCTCGGACTGTGCAGCGGGCGGCAGCGCGGCAATGAAGCTGACCGACATGAAGCGGTCGACGATCACCTGGGCCGGCGGGCCCACATGCTGGTAGCTGAACCGGCTCAGCTCCAGCGGCGCGAACCAGCGGCCGGTGAAAGGTCGGCGCCAATCGCCCTTGTAAAAGCGCGGCGCATCGCCCTCGTGCGGGGTGATCAAGGCGGTCAGCCGGGCCACCCAGTCGACCGATTCATCGCGCACGTTCCAGACCAGCCCCAGGCAGCCACCGGGGCGCAGCACGCGGTGGATCTCCTGCAGCGCGGCCTCATTGGCAAACCAGTGGAAGGCCTGCGCGCACACCACGGCGTCGACCGAGGCGTCGGGCAGGGGCAAGGCCTCGGCGGTGCCGCCCAACGCGGGCACCCCCGGCAGGGCAGCCGCCAACTGGGCCCGCATCTCAGCCACCGGCTCGACCGCCGTCACCTGCGCGCCGGTACGGGCCAGCAGCCGGGTGAACTTGCCGGTGCCCGCACCCAGGTCCAGCACCTGGCGCCCCGGGGCCAGGCCCAGGGCCTGCTGCAGCCAGGGCAGCAACTCGGCCGGGTAGTCGGGGCGGCCCTGGGCGTAGGCCTGGGCCGCATGCGAAAACCCCTGTTGAGCGGCCTCATGGACCGGTGCAGGCGTGGGGTCTGGAAGGGGCTGGGTCATGCGCAGGGCTTCTTGAATGCAACGCTCGGGTGCCGAGCTGAGGCGCCAACAGCTTGATCAGGCCGGTCGGGCCATCGGATTGGGGGTCGGCTCAGCCACCTTGAACAGGTGGTTGCGGTCGGTGTGGTGGAAGGGCTCGGTCTGGCCCCGGATCATCAGCACCGTGTCTTCGCTGTAGCCCCAGCTGCCGTCGGGGTGGATGGTGACCTCGATGCGGTACTCGACCGTCTTGAAGGCGTGGTCCAGAAACGGGTTGGAGCTGATGTTGGCGTGCGTGTCGCCCAGGGTGGAGACCAGCTCGAAGCGCTTGGCATCGGGGGCGGCCTGGCCTACCGCCATGGCGATCTGGCCGCGCGGGATGGCCAGGGTCTGGATCACCGTGCCGGTGGCGGGCTCCCACAGCCAGTAGCCGACCTGGTCGTGGTAGGTCTTGGTCTGGCCGGGCTTGACCACGTGCACGTGGTAGCGCAGGCCGTACAGCAGTTGCGGGCCGTTGGTCTGGGGGTCGATGGGTTGCAGCTCGATGCGCTCGACATAGGCCTGCTTGCGCGGGCCATCGGCCTTGGGTTTGACGTCCAGCCCGCGGCTGCCCTCCCACACCCCGGCCATGGGGGCCAGCGGGCCCAGATTGGCCAGCGTGTTGAAGTCAAGGTTGGAGGGCTCGGTGTAGATGTCCTGGGCGAAGGTTTGCGACATGGCGATGCAGATTCGTGGGTTGGTGCCGATGCCGGCCCCCCTCGGCGCCCGACTCCAGCGAGCCCAGGACGGCAGCGGTGAGCCGGCGCCCTGGATCATAGAACGGGTGCGCGCCCTGGCCTGGCTTGCGCGTAACAAGATGCCCGCGCCCCTGATTTATCCGTTTTTATCTTGATTCAGATAATTTATCCAAACCAAGATAATTTCCGATAATTGAGCCCAACAGCCCCCCCGACAAGCCTGGCGCCAGCACTTGCCCAACAATTGAGCAGCGCAACACAAGCCCTTGTGAATCAAGCACTTGCCCTGGCTTTCAGCCCCCTGGGCACGGCTTATCCACAGTGTTGTTCAGGGTTTGCAGGGAAAACTGCGCACCCTGCCCCGGGGTTTCAGCGGCCAGCGGATTGCAGGGCCAGCTCGGCCAGGCGCACCGCACCGGCCTGGCTGCGGGCGCCGGCAATGAACAGGTTCATGTGGCAGAACACGCTGTCGGCCACGCCGGTGACGGCCGCCATCTCCTGCTCGCGCAGGCCGGCCCAGGCCTCGGGCAGGTCCATCTTGGCGGTGAACGAACCGGCCTCGACCGGCACGGTCTTGATCTGGTACTGGTCGCCGTCCGAATCGGGGTAGATCACCAGCAGCACCTCGGGCATTTCTTCGAGCACCACGTGCGTCCAGGGCATGCCGCCCTCGCGCAGGTGCAGCACGCGCCCGTCGAGCAGGCGCGGGGCGCGGCGCACGGTTTCCTTGGCGCGCAGCTGCGAGATCTTGCGCACGATGGCGTGGTCCAGAAAGCGGCGGGTGATGGCGATCGCCTCGCGGAAGCGGGTCTCCTGCAGGGCGGCCTTGGTGTCTTGCGTCAGGCCCTGTTCGTCCATCCAGTGGGTGTTGAGCTGCGAGATCAGCGCTGACAGGCCAAAGATGCCGGGCGCCACATCGCCCTGCCCGGTGTCCACGATGTCGAGGTACTGCACCAGCGAGGCGTCGATCGAACGCACCACCTCGGCCACGCCGGCATCGTCCAAGGCATGGCCCTGGGCCTGCGCCAGGGCGCGCACGTAGTCGGCGCCATGCGCCGCCCACACCAGGCCGGCGCTGGCATAGCCCACACCGGGCTGGCTTGCGCCGTCCACCACGCGGGCCGGGCGGGCCCCGTCAAAGCCGCGCTGGTGGTGGTCGAAACGGCCGCGGTCAGCATCCCACAGGCCCCCCACATCAACCGCGAAATCGGCGGCCTCGATCTGTTCGTTCTTGCGGGTGCGGATCAGGGTGTGCGAGGGATGCACCCCCATGAGCACGCCCACGCCAAAAACGTCGTCGGCGTGGAAGCTGCCACTGTGGGTGGCGATGGTCTTGTGTTCGGTCATGGGGGCATTTTATGGACTGCGCTTGCCCTCGAATCTCGGAGTTCGTCATTCAGCAGCCTTCCAAGCCGAGCGAACACGCGAGTCAGGGTGTCGAGTCGGCCAGAATGTGAGACATGCGCCGAAGGCCAGCGAAGACTGAGAGAGCAACCCTCTCCGGGAAGCCAGTGGGCAGTCGAGCGGTGACAGCTGCGATGGCCTGCTCCAGGTCCTCAAGCACTTCCTTGATGACATCCTCTGCACTTTCGCGCTGGAAGAACTTTTCTGCGGTTGCGTTGAAGTGGCGACGCTGAATGTCCTTGAAGCTGTCGTGCCGATTCTTGCCTTGCAGCGCCATGGCGAGCTTGGCTTTGTACCAAGAAAACTGGTTTGCGCCGTTTCCTTCAAAGGGCCAGATGGACATCACGTCGTAGAGCGGCGTGAGCTTGTAGCGGCCAAGTGGCAAGATGCGCAGGCTGAAGTTCTTGGCGTGACCGTCAGGCGCGGCGAGCATCCAAAATAGCAACTGCGTCTTGAGAAAATTCTTGAGGTCCATCTCCGCGTTCACGGAGCCAGAGAGAACCCTGGCGATGTCCGCCATACCGGGTCCGCCATCAGCCTCGTACTTGCGGTGGGGCGCTGTGCCACTGACTTGGCAGAAATCTTCTTGGGGAAGGCGTAGCAGCCAGGTGCCTGACGAATGCATCTGCCTGTCGAATCGCTCGACAGAGAGAACCTTTTGGCTCCCGAACTGGAGAATTTCCGTTGTGGCAGTCGGCAGACCGAACTCACGCATCAGTTCCATGCAGAGCCACTCGTTTTCCACCGAGGTTCCAAAATCGGCCTTGCGTGCACCCACCAGTCCGATGGGCAGCTTCAGGATGTGCGTGGTGGGAGTGGAGCGATGGGGGCGTTTCCATTGCCCTTCATGCCACAAGAGCGCCGTCTTCTCTTGGGCGCCCGCAAGCGAGATGCGGAAGTTTTCATCATCTTCCACGCCCGGGTGCGGGCCTGAGCCCGCAGCCAGCTGCAGCAGTGCCTCCACCTCACCCTCGTTGAGTGGCGTGCCCTCGATGCTTGCGACGTTGACCGGCGACTCTTCAGCGCCGAGTAGCTGGATGGCGCCCACACAATCACGTCCGATGGCTTCGAGCAGATCAAATGCGTCCAGGGTGTCTGTCTTGAATCGGGTGGCCAGGCGCTTTCGGATGGGCTCGCTATCGGGCAACAGGTTTTCGAAGTAGTTGTTGACCGGGGCCCCGCGCAGCGCCTGCGCGCCCGTGAAAGGCATGGACAGAGACAGTGGTCGACCCGCCGCCGAGGCCATCCAGCCAGCGTCGTAGACGAACTCCATATCGCCACGGGCCGGGAGGGTCCAGGTGCCCACCCGCTCCCCATTGGCCCAGACGGAGAGGGCGCGAACACGCGTTGCACGCCCCATGATTACCATTCCACCTTGCCAGCGGTCGGTTCGCCTCGACCGCCCTCGCTTCCGGCAACGGGCGAGCCGCCCCGGGTCTGCACTTGCAATTCGAGGCCCAGAACGGATATGACGGCAAGCAGTTGATCCACGCGCATGGAGCCCGGGTCAGTCTCCAGTTCGGACACGCGGTTTTGGCTCAAGCCAAGTTTTGCGGCCAACTGCTTCTGGCTCATCTTGGCGCTTTTGCGCACGGCTCGAAGGACGAGGCCGACTTGGCTAGGTACAGAGAGCAGTTGATTCATAGGGCAGGGGTGAGACGAAAGTATCGCCAATGCTGATACTTTCATTGTATCGCCATTGTCGATAAATGCAATAAATCGCTCAAGCCGATAAATTAGAGATATCGCCAGAAGCGATGCGTTGTGGTCGGGATCGAACAGCGACCAGGGAGAAATTTTCGGCTGTTTGTGACAGAGGATCCAGCCAGTCATCTATGTGCGCCGGCTCGATGGCGATCACCTTCAGGCCGATGGCGCCGCCTCACCCCGCCCCCGCAACCCCTCCGGCAGGCGCAGCCACTGCAGGTGGGCCAGCGAGGCGTACAGCGGCAGGCTGATCAGGCGCGACACCGCACTGGCCACCAGGGCGCTGGCCATCAGGCTCAGCACCAGGCCGTGGCCGTCGACCATTTCCATCACGATGATGAAGGCGGTGAGCGGCGCCTGCGTGGCCGCGGCCAGAAAGCCCGCCATGCCCAGGGCGATCAGGGTGCTGGCCTGGGCCGGGTGGAGCCACTGGGCCAGGTCATTGCCGATGCCGGCGCCGATGGCCAGCGAGGGCGCAAAAATGCCGCCCGGCACGCCCGACCAGCTGGTCACCCAGGTGGCCATGAACTTCAGCAGCACGTACAGGGGGTTGGCATCCTGCGGCCCTTCGAGCAGGCCGCGGGTGTGCTGGTAGCCACTGCCGAAGGTGGCCCCGTCGCTGGCCAGGCCCATCACGGCCACGGCCAGGCCGCAGCCGGCGGCAAAGCGCACCGGGTAGGCGCGGCGCCAGCGCGTGAACACATCGCCCGAGGCCATGCTGAGCGAGGCCACCATCAGGCGCGAAAACAGCCCCCCGGCCAGCCCCGCCACCCCGGCCACGGCCAGCGCGGGCCCCAACAAGGCCAGGTCGACCGCGCCCGGCCGGATCACCCCGAAATACGTGGCATTGCCGTACACCGACACCGCCATCAGCCCCGACAGCACAATGGCGGCCATGATCAGGCCGTTGCTGCGTTGCTCAGGCTTGCGCGACAGCTCTTCGATGGCGAACATGATGCCGCCCAGGGGCGTGTTGAAGGCCGCGGCAATGCCGGCTGCGCCACCCGCGATCAGCAGGCCCTGCTCGGACACCGGGCCGCCGGGTTTCAGGAATCGCCGCGCCGAGTGCATCACGCCGGCGGCGATCTGCACCGACGGGCCCTCACGCCCCAAGGACAGGCCGCACAGCAGGCCGCTGGCGGTGAGCAGCATCTTGGCCAGGGTCAGCCGCAGCGATACAAACCAGGCGCTGGCAGGCGCCGGCAGCCCCGGCGTCAAGGCGGCCATGACCTGCGGAATGCCCGAGCCCGCCGCGCCGGCGGCAAAGCGTCGCGTCAGCCACACCACCGCGGCCGTGCCCAGCGGCGTCCACAGCAGGGGCGACCACCAGGCCAGGTGCTGCAGGCCATGAAAAGCCTCCAGGGCCTGTTCGGTCAGCCAGGTGAACAGCACCACCGTGAGGCCCGCCAGCACGGCAAAGCCCATCACCACCGCGCGCACCGACCACAGACGCCAATCGGAAAGCTCTCGGCGGATGGCCTGCATGACCTGGGGATGCTGTTTCATGGTGGGGTCGTGGGGTTGAGTGGCCCGGAGCCTGGGCTGCATAGGAATGATTAATTGTATTTGTACAAATTCAAATGCGTGCTGCACCTGCGTTGACAGGCCCTACACTCCCCCCTTCGCCGTGCCAGCCCCCCTGCCCCCCAGCCCGCGCGCCGAACCGCCAGCGCCATGACATCCGAGACCCCAGAGCCTACATCCCCCCTGCCCCGCCGAGTCCTCACCCGCCTGGGGGCTGAGCTGCGGCGCAGCCCGGCACTGGCCGGGGCACTCGGGACGGCCGTGGCAGCCCGCATCACCCGGCGCCGCGCCGCCCTGGCCGTGGCCGCGGTGCCGGCCGCTCTGGTGCTCTACACGGTGCTGCTGATCCCGTTCACGCCCAGCATCCAGGACATCCGCAAGGCCAACCTGGAGCAGCCGGCGCAGATCCTGTCGGCCGACGGCAAGCTGATCACCGAATTCAAGCGCGCCAACCGCGAGTGGGTGCCGCTCAAGCGCATTTCGCCCCATGTGGTGGACGCCCTGATCGCCACCGAAGACCACCGCTTCTACCAGCACCACGGGCTGGACTGGCGCCGACTGGGCTCGGCGGCGCTCAGCACCTTTGGCGGCAGCCGCCAGGGCGGCTCGACCCTGACCCAGCAGCTGGCACGCAACCTGTACCCCGACGAGGTGGGCCGCGCACCGACGCTGACGCGCAAGCTCAAGGAGGCCATCACGGCGGTCAAGCTCGAGATCGTCTACAGCAAGCCCGAAATCCTCGAGACCTACCTCAACACGGTGCCGTTTCTGTACAACGCCTTCGGCATCGAGATGGCGGCACGCACCTACTTCGACAGCTCGGCCGGCGCGCTGGATGTGCTGCAAAGCGCCACCCTGGTGGGCATGCTCAAGGGCAACAGCTATTACAACCCCGTGCTCAACCCCGAGCGGGCGCAGCAGCGGCGCAACATCGTGCTGGCCCAGATGGTCAAGCGCGACAAGCTCTCGCCCGGGGCCTTCGACGCCCTCAAGGGCCGGCCCCTGCGCATCGACTTCGAGCGCCAGACCGAGCCCCCGGGCCCGGCCGCCCACTTTGCCCAACAGGTGCGCAAATGGCTGGTGGCCTGGGCCGACCGCAACGACTACAACATCTACACCGATGGCCTGGTGGTGCGCACCACGCTCGATTCACGCCTGCAGGCCCTGGCCAACCAGGCAGTGCAGCGCCAGACCAGCCAGCTGCAGCGGGTGGCCCATGCCGCCTGGGCTGGCCCCGGCACCTGGAACGCCAAGAACCCGCTGGTGCAGGGCTTCATGCGCGACACCCCGGCCTACCGCAGCGCCCTGGCCGCCGGCCTGAGCGATGCCCAGGCCCTGAAGAAACTGCAGGCCGACACCCCCTTCATGCGCGGCCTGCTGCAGCAGAAGACCGTGCTGCAGGCCGGCTTTCTGGCGATCGACCCGCGCACTTCCCAGGTGCGGGCCTGGGTGGGCAGCCGCGATTTCGAGCAGGACGCCTACGACCACGTGCAGCAGGCGCGCCGCCAGCCCGGCTCCACCTTCAAGCCCTTTGTATATGGCGAAGCGTTCCGCCAGGGCATGAGCCCCGACGACACCCTGGTGGACCAGAGCATCGAGATCGCTGCGGGGGGCAACGAGGTCTGGCGCCCCAGCGATGAAAGCCCGCCCAGCGGGCGCCCCATGAGCCTGCGCGACGGGCTGGCTTATTCCAAGAACACCATCACCGCCCAGCTGGTTCAGAAGGTAGGCCCGGCCAAGGTGGCGCGGCTGGCGCGGGCCCTGGGCGTGCGCCAGAGCAAGCTGGAAGAGGTGCCCTCGATCGCCCTGGGCACCAGCCTGGTCAGCCTGAAGGAGATGGTCAACGCCTATGCCAGCATCGCCCACCAGGGCCGCTACCTGGAGCCGGTGCTGGTCACCCGCGTCGAAGACCGCCAGGGCCATGTGATCGAAGACATCACCCCGGCCCGGCCCGAGGCCGCCCTGCCCGAGCGCGTGGCCTACACCCTGATCGACACCTTGCGTGGCGTGGTGGACCGCGGCACCGGCACCGACATTCGCAACCGCTGGGGCATCCGGGCCGATGTGGCCGGCAAGACCGGCACCACGCAGGACAACACCGACGGCTGGTTCATCCTGATGCAGCCGCAGCTGGTGGCCGGCGCCTGGGTGGGCTTCAACGACAGCCGCATCACCTTGCGCAGCGACTACTGGGGCCAGGGCGCGCACAGCGCCCTGCCCATCGTGGGCGATGTGGTGTCCAAGGCCTTGCGTGGCCGCCTGATCGACGGCAAGACCCGCTTCGAGCCCCCGGACGACAGCAACTGGCTGCAGCGCCTGCTGCAACGCGCCCGCGACAGCCTCAGCCAGCGCCTGCAGGAGCAGTGGCAGCACCTGGTGCAACAACTGCTGCAACACCTGCCACCCAGCCTGTGGCCGCAGCCCGCCAAGGGCCCGGTCAAGCCACCGGCCCCGCAGCGGCCTCCCACACCGATGGCCCCACCGCCACCGGCCGAGGAGCCCGACCCCTTGCAGAAGAAGATCGACGACATCATCACCGAGCCGCGCGAGGAAAGCCCGGCCCCCCAGGTGGTGCCCCAGGCCAGCCCGCCCCAGCCCTCATCGCCCCAGCCGCTGCCCTACGAGCAGCGCTGAGGCGCGCCATGACCGTGCCGGGCACCCAGACGGCGGCCCGTGTTACCGCGGCCTCAATGCGCCCACGGGCCGCCCGCACCCGCCAGCCACAGGTAGCCCAAGAACAAGGCCAGCAGCCACAGGGTTTCGGCCAGCATCAAGGCCACGGGCCGCCAGCCCAGCGCCACCAGCCTGGCCAGTGAGGTCTTCATGCCCAGGGCGGCCATGGCCACCACCAGGCAGACCCGCGACAAATCACCCAGCAAGCGCCCCGCCGGGGCCGGCACGCCGCCCACGCTGTTGAGCAGTACCAGCCCGATGAAGCCCAGCAAAAACAGCGGCACCAGGGGCGACCGCCCGGGCACCGGGGCGGCCGCATCCGTGGCGGCCCCGGGCCGGCCACGCCAGTACAGGGCCAGCAACGCCACCACCGGCACCAGCAGCAGCACCCGCAACAACTTGACGATGATGGCCACATCGGCCGCCGCCGGCGAGATCATGGAGCCCGCCCCGACCACCTGCGCCACGTCATGGATGGTGCCCCCCAGCAGAATGCCGGCCGCCACATCGGGCAGTTGCAGCAGCAAGGCCAGCGGGGGGTAGAAGACCATGGCCAGCGTGGAAAAGCCGGTCACGCCCACCACCGTCAGCAGCACGCTGCGTTCGTTCTCCTCGGACCTGGGCATCACAGCTGACACCGCCAAAGCCGCCGATGCGCCACAGATCGAGACCGCCGCCCCCGACAACAGCCCCAGGTCGCGCGTCAGGTGCATGCGCCCAGCCAGCCAGGCCCCCAGCCAGAGGGTGGTGGCAATACCGGCCACCGCCACGCAGAACGGCCCCAGGCCCAGGCCGCCAACCTGCCCCAGGGTGATGCGTGCCCCCAGCAAGGCCACGCCGGCGCGCAACACGGTGCGGGTGCAGAACTCGATGCCGGGGCGGCAACGCCCGTCCTCGTGCAGAAAATTCAGGGCCAGCCCCATCAGAAGCGCGTACAGCAGCAAGGGCCCGCCATGGTGCTCGGCCATGAAGGTGGCCGACAGCATGACCAGCCCCGCCACGGCCGCACCCGGCCACAACACGCGCAAACGATCCAGCCCGCCGTGCAAGGCCGGCCAGCGCATGAAGGTATTCATGAGCCCCCCTCAGAACGGTGTGCCGATGGGGGCCAGGGAGGCCAAGGCCTGGGCCAGGTCGTTCTGCAGGTCGACCGGGTCTTCCAGGCCCACGTGCAGTCGCACCACGGCCCCGCGCCCCTGCCAGTCGTCCAGGCTGCGGGCCTTGCTCATGTCCGCCAACGCGGCCAGGCTTTCATAGCCCCCCCAGGAGGCCCCGATGCCGAACAGGGCGAGGCGGTCGATCAGCTGCTCGGCCGCCTGGGGCGCCATGCCGGGCTGCAGCTCGAAAGACAGCAGCCCGTTGGTGCCCGTGCAGTCCCGCTGCCACAGCGCATGCCCCGGGTGCGAAGGCAGGGCCGGGCAGAACACCGTGGCCACCTCGGGCCGGGCCTGCAGCCAGTGCGCCAGGTGCAGGGCATGGCGCTCGTGCATCTGCAGGCGGGCCGACAGCGTGCGCATGCCACGCAGCACCAGCCAGGCATCGTCGGGGCTCACAGTCATGCCAAAGGCATCGCTGCGATCGGCCAGGGTCTGCCAGGCCGCCTGGGTGGTGCAGACGGTGCCCATCATCACGTCGGAATGCCCCGACAGGTACTTGGTGGCCGCCATGATGGAGATGTCGGCCCCCAGCGCCAGCGGCCGGTACTGGCAGCCCGAACCCCAGGTGTTGTCCGCCACCATCCAGGCGCCCTGGGCATGGGCCAGGGCCGCCAACTGGGGCAGGTCGCACATCTCGTAGACCAAAGACCCGGGGCATTCGGCATACACCATGCGCGTGCTGGGGCGCACATGGCGGGCCGCATCCTGCCCGTCGGCCCGGAAGAAGCTGCAGTCGATGCCATAGGGGGCCAGAAAGCTGCTGGCCAGATGGCGCACCGGCTCGTACACCGCGTCCGACATCAGCACATGGTCGCCGGGCCGGAGGTAGGCCAGCAGCGTCATGCCCACCGCCGCCAAGCCGGTGGGAAACAGGCGCGTGCGGTAGCCGCCCTCCAGCTCGCTGACCACATCCTCCAGGGCAAAGGTGGTGGGCGTGCCGCGGGCACCGTAGGTGAACAGGCGCTCGCTACCACGCCGGCCACGCGCCTCGCGCTGGGCCGCCACGCTGTCAAACAGCACGGTGCTGGCCCGCACCAGGGGCGGGTTGACAGGGCGGCCGCCGACTGCAGGCTCGGGCGCCTGCCCTGCATGCAACAGGCGGGTCTGAAGGCTGGTGCCGGCCAGGTGACTTGGGGGGGTGTTCTTGGGCATCGGACTTGGCTTGGATCTGCTCGTGGGGATGGGCGTGCGGCTTGGGCTTTGAAACGCGCAGCGTCAATCGACCCGCGCGCCCGACAGCTTCACCACCCGCGACCAGCGCTCGATGTCCTGTCGCAGCTGAGCGGCAAAGGCGTCGGGGGTGCTGGCCACCACCTCGCTGCCCCCCTCGGTGATCTGGCGGCTCACCTCGGGCGAACGCAGCACACGCACCAGCGCCTCATGCAGGTAGGCCACCCGCTCGGGCGGGGTGCCGGCAGGCACAAAAAACCCGTACCAGTCTTCAAAGCGGGCGTTCGGGTACCCCAGCTCTTCAAGCGTGGGCACCTTGGCAAACACGCCGACGCGGCGCGGGCTGGTCACCGCCAGGGCGCGCATCTTGCCGTTTTGCACCATGCCAGCCACCGAGGCGGTCGACGTGACCAGCACATCAACCTGCCGCCCCAGCAGATCGGTGATGGCCGGCCCCGCGCCCTTGTAGGGCACATGGGTCATGTCCACACCGTTGTCCTTGGCCAGCATCACGCCCGCCAGGTGCGACAGCGTGCCGTTGCCGGGGGTGCCATAGGTCACCGTGCCCGGGTGGCTGCGGGTGCGGCTGACCAGCTCGGCAAAGGTCTTGTAGGGCGAATCCGCCGCCACCACCAGGGCCAGCGGTGCGGCATTGATCTGGGTGACGGGGATGAAGTTCTTCAGCGGATCAAAGCCTGCCGAGGCGTACAGCGAGGGGTTCACCGCCATCAGCGACACCTGACCGGACAACAGGGTGTAGCCATCGGCCTTGGATTCGAGCACGGCCTTGGCGCCGATGTTGCCGCCGGCACCGCCCCGGTTCTCGACCACGGCAGCCTGGCCGGTCACCTCCGGCAGGCGCGCCGTCACCAGGCGCGTGGTGCCGTCGTTGCCGCCACCGGGTGGAAACGGCGAGATGAAGCGGATGGGCTGGGCAGGAAAGCCATTGCGCGGCGGCAAAGGCTGGGCCTGCACCGGGGCTTGCAGCAGGCCGGCCAGAACGGCCAGGGTGGCCAGCCAGAGCGGCATTGCCATTGGCGCCGGGCGAAGTGGGTGGGACATGGGGCAACTCCTGTGTGGGTCAGAGCGAGGGGACAAGCGATAGAGAAAGCGATGGCCAAGCCAGGGGCAGCGCCTTGTGCCGGCGCTTTGGCCCCTCAGCTGCGGTGCGGCATCTCGGCGGGCAGGCGAAAACCAGCCCGTTCGGCGGGGTCCAGCTGCGCCACCAGGCCGGTCTCCCAGGCCAGGTAGCGGCGGGCCGCCTCCTTGTTGCCGTCGTGCCGGTCGTGCACGAAAAACAGGTAGTCGATGCATTGCGCATCGCTGGGCGCGTCAGGGCTGGCCACCAGCGGCAGGCCCGCAGCCCGCCAGTCGTCCAGCCCACCGGCCAGCAGCAGCGGCCTGGGCAAGTGGGCGGGCCACTCGGTGCTGGCCCAGGCCGCCACCGCGGCAGTCTCCGCCACCAGCACGGGCTGGCGGTTCTCGTGGCTCAACAGCGCCGGCAGCGCCGGCCGGATGGACCAGATGGCCTGCGCAATGTGGGCCTGCCGATACTGCATGCCGGGCCGCAGGTCGATCAGGGCCAGCTCGCCGGCCTGCAGCCGCACCGCCAGTTCGCCGGGCTGGATGCTTTGCAGTGGGGGGGGCTCGGGCAGCACGGCGGCGGGCAGATCCAGACCACTGGCCAGGCCATCGATCAGCACGCAGGCGTCGTGCCCCATCTGGCGCAGCCAACTGGCCACGGTCGGCGCCCGCACGCCGTCGCTGTCGAACAGCACCAGGCGCGCGCCCCGCACGCCGATGTACTGGTCGGCTGCCTGCATCAACTGGCCGCCGGGGGTGTGCTGGGCCTGGGGCAGGCTGCCTGCCGCAAATTCTTCGGGGGTGCGCACATCGCACAGGAACAGAGTGCGCTGGGGATCTTCGGCCCAGCCGCGCACCGTGCCCGCATCCACAAAAGGCACCTCAAAGCGGCGCGCCAGGCGCTCTGCCTCTGGCCGCAGCGCCGCGCTGCCCGAATCGGCGGGGTAGTGGCGGCTGCCGCCGTGCTCCAGCGCGTGGTCGGCCAGGTACCAGCCCTGCGTGCCGTTCTCCAGCGCATAGACCGGGTTGGGCAGGCCCAGATTGATCAGGGTCTGCGCACCGATGATGCTGCGTGTGCGGCCAGCGCAGTTGATCACAATGGGCCGCGTCGGGTCGGGCACCAGGGCCTTCACCCGGTAGGCCAGCTCGCCATTCGGGCAACACAGGGCGCCCGGGATGTTCATCTTGCGGAACTCGCTCACCGGTCGCCCGTCCAGCACGGTGACGGGCTCACCCTGCGCCAGCCACTGCGCCAGCTGGTCGGCGCTGATGCGCGGGGTGTGGTAAACCTGCTCGGCCAGCTCGCCAAAGGTCTTGGAAGGCAGGTTGACCCCGGCAAACAGCACGTGGCCCGCCGCCGCCCAGGCGCTGGCACCACCCGCCAGCACGCTGACCTGCGGGTAGCCCAGCGCCTGCAGCCGGTTTGCGGCCCGCTCGGCCACCTGCCAGGGGCTGTCATCGCCTGCGTCGTACACCACCACACGCACCCCACGGCGGGGCAGCAGGCGCGGGGCATCGATCTCCAGGCGGCTCAAGGGCAGCGGCACGGCATGGAACAGATGGGCCTCGCCATACTGGCCGTGCTCGCGCACATCCAGCACAGCCAGCTCAGAGCCATCGTGCAGCCAGGTTTTCAGTTGGGCGGGTGAGAGGTACGAAGTCATGCAAGCCTGAGATGCAAAAAGAGGGGGCGCAACGCTGCCTGCAACGAGCCCACCAGGCCCATCACACGTTGCAAGAAAGAAAGCAGAAAGACGGTGGCGGCCCGGGAGGCCGCGCCCTCAGCGGCGGGTCTGCACGCCGATGCCCATCACCTGGCAGGTGCCGGCCTCCAGGTCGTAGCTGGTGCGGGTGTTCAGGGTTTCCAGGGCACGGCCATACATGTGCAGATGGCGGATCACCTGCTCACCATGGATCTCCACCGAGTGGATGTCTTCAGGCATCAGGGCAATGCCCGATCCGGGTGCCACCAGCACGCAATCGGTTTCGCGCAGGCGGCCCACGCCGGGCACCGAGCCGTCGTCCAGCCGCTGGTACACGCGGTTGTGCTCCGTGCCCTCCACCGCGGCCACGCAGGCCCAGGTGGTGTGGTTGTGCGGCACGATGCGCTTGCCCGGGCGCATCACGTTGAGGTATAGCGCAAAGCTCTGGTCAGCGTCTTCCGCAATCAGGTAGCGCGCCTGGTGCTCGCCGGCTTCAGGTGCCGCATAGGTATCGGCCTGCCAGAACGCCTTGGACGCAGCCAACTTCAGCAGCGCTGCCAGCACCTGGTCCAGACGCTCCCGGGTGGGCTCCTGACCCTGCAGGGCCTGCTTCATGTCTGCAATACCAGCCTGCACGGCCTGCTGACGTTGCACCGGGCGGGAAGAAGACGGGGTGTTCATGGCAGTGATGTCCTGAAGAGTTCGTGAAGGGTTCTTGATGGGCTTCACTTTAGTGACGCACAACGGCCTGAACAATCCGTCATCCCGATGCAACACTTCAATAAAATTAATACATGAACACCCTGGACCTCGAACTCCTGCGAACGCTTGCCGCCATCGACAACCTCGGCAGCTTTGCGGCCGCCGCGGTCCAATTGGGGCGCACGCAGTCGGCCATCACCCAGCAGATGCAACGCCTGGAAGAACAGATCGGCCAGGCCCTGTTCGAAAAACAGGGCCGCAACAAAGGCCTGAGCGAGCACGGAAAACGCCTGCTGACGTATGCACGGCACTTGCTGACCATCAACGACGAAGCCCTGCGCACCCTGCAGCAGGGGCAGTTGCAAGGCCTGCTGCGCATCGGCTCGCCCCACGACACGGCGCAGACCATGCTGCCACCGCTGCTGGCCGAGATCGCCCGGCATTCGCCCCTGTTACAGCTTGAAATCCACGTGGGCCGCAGCCCCTTCCTGATGGAAGCACTCAAACGGGGCGAGCTGGACATAGCGCTGTCCAACCGGGTCGACAGCACGCTGGAGGGGGTGGTGCTGCGGTCTTCTCCCACCGTCTGGCTATGCGGTGCAGGCTATGTGCACGAACCCCACAAACCCGTGCCCTTGATCACCGCCGATGGCCCCAGCATCTACCGCCGCCTGGGCCACGAGGCCCTGGAGGCCGCGGGCATGAGCTGGACTTCACGCTGCTCCGCCCCCAGCCTGATCGGCATCCGGGCGGCCTTGCACGCCGGCCTGGGCGTCACGGCGCGGGGGGTGGAGCAGCTCGATGCCGGCCTGCGGGTGCTGGGGCCTGCCGACGGCATGCCCCCGATGCCCGACCTGATCTATCGCCTGTACATCCGCAGCCATGTGGTGAACCCCCTCACCCGCCAGGTGTTCGAGAACCTCAAGAACCGCCTGCGGCTGGCCACCGGCCCTGCAGAAACACCCTGACGACAGCCCTGGCCCCGCCTCAGCGCGCCGCGGCCTGCCGCCCTGCCCGCTTGGCGGCATACATGGCCTCGTCGGCCTGGCCCAGCAGTTGATCGGTGGTCACCCCATCTTCGGGGTAGTGGGCCACGCCGATGCTGGGCGTGATCTGCAAGGCGTGTGGGCCGATGTTGAGCTGTTGCTGCAAGGCCACCCGGATCTTGTCGGCGACTTGCAGCGCATGCGCCGGGTCCCGGATGGATTCAAGCAGCACCACAAATTCGTCGCCACCGATGCGGGCCACGGTGTCGGTGTCGCGCACGCAATCACGCAAACGCCGCGCCACCTCCTGCAACAGGCGATCGCCCGCCCTGTGGCCCAAGGTGTCATTGACCAGTTTGAAGCGGTCCAGGTCCAGAAACAGCAAGGACAGACGCCCTGCAGAGCGCTCAGCCCGCGCCAATGCGCCCACCATGCGGTCGTGCAGCAGGTAGCGGTTGGGCAGGCCGGTCAGTGCGTCGAACTGCGCCATGTGCTGCAGGCGCGCCAGCAACTGCTGGCGCTCGACGGCCGTGGCGATCTGCGTGGAGGCGTACTGCAGCAGGGTCTGCTCCTTGTCGGACCACGGGCTGTCGCCCAGGTCACGCTTGAGGATCAAGGCGCCGATGTTGCCACCCGGGGTGGTCAGAGGCAGGCCCAGCCAGGCGGCCCAGCCGGCGCTGTAGGCGGCGCGCCAGGCCTCGGGCTTGTCGTGCAGGTCGGCCGGCGTGAGCAGCAACAGGCCGCCCCCGGCGAACATGGCTTGGCAAAAGAGATGGTCGGCCCGGGCTTCCTGCTCGGTGTCGATGGGTTCAGCCCCTGCGGCCGGGGCGAGGTAAGCCACGCGGCAATGCCCATCCTGCGGCTCCTGGACCAGCACTTTGAAGTGGGGCAACGGCATCAGCTTGCCCACAATCACGTGGATGTTGGACATCAGCTCACGGACATCACCACTGGCGTGCGCAGCCTCGGCAATGGCCATCAGGGCGGCTTGCGTGGCCTCGGCGTGCTTGAGGACGCTGACATCGCGCGCCACGGCATAGCGCCGCTGATCCGCATCGGACCAGCGGGCCGACCACATCAGGTGCACCAGCGAGCCATCTTTGCGCACGTAGCAGTTTTCAAAGTGAAGGTGGGGCTGGCCCGCCATCACCTGCCGCGCCGCCAGCAGGGTGCGCTCCTGGTCGAACGGGGCGATGAAGTCGATCATGCGCCGGCCCAACATTTCGCTGGGGGCGTAGCCAAAGATGCCCTCGCCGGCGGGGCTGATGTATTCAAAGACACCCTGGGCGTCCACCACACAGATGGCGTCCAGCAGCAGGTCGGCAATACGGTCCATGGAACCCTGTGGTGCGGCCATCGTCAAAATGGGCCTCAAATTGCAAAAATGTTACCGGCTAGGTTAGCTGATTTCCCGAAGTTCGCCCAGCAAACTCGCATTGACCGGGCTTGCCCCGACCCATTGCAGACGCGGTTCGGTCAGGCACTTGACGCCCCTGAAAGCCGACCGCCGTCGATCCCAGCTCAATCGGCCCCCATCTGGGCCTGCCGGGCCACCTTGCCCAGGCGTTCGTACTCGCGCAGGCTCAAGGCCTGAAGCTCGGCAGCGCTCGCGCTGCGCGGGGTGAAGCCGGCGGCCACCAGCTTGTCTTTCACCGCGGGGTCGGCCAGGGCCTGCGCCAGGGCCTGCTCCAGCCGCTGCACCACCGGCGCCGGCAGGCCGGCCGGGCCGTAAACGCCGAACCAGGGCTCGACCGCATAGTCGTTCAGGCCCGCCTCGGCCAGGGTGGGCACGTCCGGCAAGGCCGGCGAGCGCTGCGCCCCTGCCACGGCCAGCGCCCTCAGCTTGCCCGACTGGATGTGGGGCAGTGAGGCAGGCAGGTTGTCGAAGGCCACGGGCACCTGGCCGCCGATCAGGTCGGTCACCAGCGGCGCGCTGCCCTTGTAGGGCACATGCACCCAATCGGTCTTGCTGAGCTGGGCAAACAGCACCCCCGCCAGGTGCATCGAGGTGCCGGTGCCTGCGGTGGCATAGGCCAGCCCCGGGTTCTTGCGCGCATGGGCCAGCAACTCGGCCACGTTCTTCACCGGCAGCGCCGAGCCCACCTCAAGCACGATGGTGGAGTTGCCCAACAGGCCGATGGCCGTGAAGTCCTTGCGCGGGTCAAAGGCCATCTTCTTGTAGATGTGGGGGTTCAGCGCGTTGGTCGAGATGGCGCCCATGCCCACGGTGTAGCCGTCGGGGGCCGCCTTGGCCACCGCATCCATGCCGATGTTGCCGCCCGCGCCGGCCCGGTTGTCGATGATCACCGGCTGGCCCAGGGTCTGCGCCATGCGCGCCCCCACCGTGCGGGCCACCAGATCGGTGGTGCCCCCTGCGGCATACGGCACGACAAAACGGATGGGCCGGGCCGGAAAGGCTTCCTGCGCCACCAGGGACGCACTGCCGAAAAGGCTCACCACCGCCACGGCGGCAGCGCCCAAGAGGGCTCGGCGAGGATGAAGTGCTTGCAGCGAATTGAGGTGCAAGTGCAGTGGCATGAATGGGTCTCCTGGGTTTCTGAAAGGCTTGTTGGCTGATAGGCACATGCCATTTGTCGCTTCAGGTGCGTACCAGCGCATTCTTGCCCGGACGCCCGTCGGACGCGAGGAACTGCACGACATGGCCCGCCCAAGACCAGGTCTTGCGCCCCCTCCCGACCTGCTGAGCGCCAGCCCCTGGCCCGACACTCTGCCAGTTCGTTGCGGCCGAAGAACGCCGCCGGCTGACCCTGGCAGCCCCTCGAGGCAGGGCCGGCCTGCGGCAGACGGCCTATGGCTTCACAGGTACAGAAACGCCAGCCCCAACACCGCCGGCACGGTCTGGACAAACAGCACCTTGCGAGCCACCGTCACAGCGCCCCAGACGCCGGCCACCGCGACGCACAACAGACCGTAGCCAGCAAAGGCCTTGGCCACCGCGGGTTCGGGGTACAACAGGCCCAGCAACAGAGCCGCCACCAAAAAGCCGTTGTAGCAACCCTGGTTGGACATGGCCGCAGCCTTGTCTTCCACGTCTTCTGGCTTGATCTTGAACACCTTGACGCCCCAGCTCCGGTAGAAAACCGTTTCAGCCAGAAAGATCAGCACGTGGATCAGGCACACCAGGCCGATCAGACTATTTGCCAGCATTCCATGCTCCTTTTGAAAATCGAAACCCAGGCCTTTGGCGGCACGCAGGAGGCCGGCGCTATCGGCCCGCCACTCGCCCAGCATCGCCCGACCCTGACCGGCACCACGCTGTGCAGCGTCAAACCACGACAGAGAGCGGCCCCTGTTCCTCCCGCCCCATGGCCACGGGCCAGCGAAAAGGATTGAAATGGGGACCGCCTTCGGTGATCATCGCCAGCCCAGGTGGTACGACAACACGCCTGGACGGGCGAACAGCAGAATCGGGCAGGATTCTCACTTGTTGTCCGACAACAAAATGTCCACTTCAGACTATTCGTTGCCCATGCGATACAAAACGGATTCCATCCATCGTCCCCCCGCCCACGTCAATGCGCGGCTCGGTGCTGCCGCTCAGCGCAGGACCCTGGCCCGAGGCGAGGTGCTGCTGTCGCCCGACTCACCCGCAGGCATGCTGTTCGGCGTGCTCTCAGGTGCCGTCAGCACCGCGCTGTACGGCGAATCGGGCAAGCGGTTCGGCGCCACGGTCTGGACCGAAGGGCACTGGTTTGGCGAGGCCAGTCTGCTGAGCAAGGGCTCGCAACCCTTCTTCGCCGAGGCGGTTGAGGCCAGTGAAGTGGCGGTGGTGGACGAAGCCACCTTCCGTCAACTTATCGCAAGCGACCCCGAAGTGCTGCTTCACATGGCCACACTGGCCGCCAGCCGCTACATGCGCCTGCTGTCTTGGGTCGAGCACTCGGTGCTGCGCCCGATGCCGGAGCGCATCGCCATGCTGCTGTGCGCGTCTTCCGAACGCCGGCACAACCAGCAACGGTTGGTCAGAGCCTCACAGGACAGCATGGCCGACTGCCTGGGCGTGTCCCGACAAAGCATCAACAAGTGTCTCAAGAGCTGGGAAAAGCTGGGGCTGATCGAGATTTTTTACGGCTCGATCGTGATCAAGGATGAGAGCGGCCTGATGGCCGCCGCTCGACAGCAGGCTGACAGCCATGATCCCCCCCGACCAATGCCTGCATGGGTCGGCTGACGCCCGCCCCGGCCGGGAGCCCCCCAGTGATGGGGCCCATGGGGCCCGCGCAAATGGGTCTGCAGTTCAATGCCCTCCATGCCCTCGCCGAACCCGCCACACCCGCCACACCCGCATGTGGGCAGTTGGACCCGCAACAGGTCAAAAGGCCTCCCAATCATCGTTCTGCCCCGCTGCAACTGGCGTGCGCGCCTGCACCGCCGCTGGGGCGCTGGTCTTGCCAGGCACCGCCGGGGGAACCTGCACCGAGACCCGTGTGGGCGTTTTCGACATCAACGGACCCGCCCTCGGCGGCCAGGTCGGCTGTCGCACGCTGGCCTTCAAGGGCTGCAAGGTGGCCTCCGGAGGCCAGGAGGGGCGCGCGTTGCCCAGGATGGCACGGTCGGAGGCCCCCAGCCTGAACACGCTGACCGCCTGAACCAGGTCCTGGGCCTGGTTCTTCAAGCCGGTGGCGGCCGCGGCCATCTGTTCAACCAGGGCCGCGTTCTGCTGCGTGGCCTGATCCATCTGCGTCACAGCTTCACCCACCTGGGCCACGCCCGCGCTTTGCTGGCCGGTGGCCGCGCTGATCTCGCCCACGATATCGCTCACCCGGCCGATGGCGGCCACCACCTCGCCCATGGTCTGCCCCGCCTGATCGACCAGTTGGCTGCCCTGGTCCACGCGCTCCACGCTGGCCGAAATCAGGGTCTTGATCTCCTTGGCCGCCTCGGCACTGCGGCCGGCCAGGGCACGGACCTCGCCCGCCACCACGGCAAAGCCGCGCCCTTGCTCACCGGCGCGGGCGGCCTCCACCGCTGCGTTCAGCGCCAGGATGTTGGTCTGGAAGGCGATGCCGTCAATCACACCAATGATGTCGGCAATCTTCTGGCTGCTTTGGTGGATGTCCTTCATGGTGTGCACCACCTGGGCCACGACCTGTCCGCCGTTGTGCGCCACCTGCGATGCACTCAAGGCGAGCTGATTGGCCTGGCGAGCGTTGTCGGCGTTGTGTTGAACTGCCGAGCCCAGCTCTTCCATCGAGGCCGCGGTCTCCTCCAGGGCACTGGCCTGGCTTTCGGTGCGGGCGCTCAGGTCGGAGTTGCCGGTGGCGATCTCGGCGCTGGCCGTAGACACCCCTTCGGCCCCCGCACGCACCTTGGCAACGACCTGGATCAGGCTTTGCTGCATGCCCGACAAGGCAGCGAGCAATTGCGCCACTTCGTCTTGGCCCTGTACCTCGATGCGCCGGCTCAGGTCGCCTTGGGCCACCGCTTCCGCCACAGCGATGGCCTGTTGGAGCGAACGGGCAATGTTGCGCACCAACAGCAGGCCAAATGCAGCCCCCACCAGAATGCCACCCGCAATGGACGCGATGGACCAGGCGCTGATCATGCCGAAATTGGCAATCTCCCCGTCATATTCGTGCTTGGCAACATCGACCTGCAGTTGGTGCAAGGCATGCAAGTTGTCCCGCACCGGGTCCCACAATGGGTGGAGTTTCTCCAGGGCCAGCCGTCGGGTTTCATCCAGGTCATTGGCACGCATGGCAGCCAGTGCGGGCTGCAGCCCTTCCTGAGCAAAACGGGTGCGCGCAACATCAAACGCTTTCGCCAACTTGGCCTCGTCTGTTGTCAGGTTGGTGCCCATGTAGCGTGCCCAAACCTTGTCGACCTGCTGAATATTGGCCTCTATTTCATTCACATACCGCTGGGTGTGGGCCGGCGTGTTGAAAGCAACGGCATTGGCCACAGCGAGACGGTTCCTCAGCATCAAGCGCTGCAGGTCCGACAGTTCGGACAGCGGCACCACCCGATCGGCGTAGACGCGCTGCAACGCCTCATTCGAGTGCTGCAAACCCAACAGGCCCAGCAGACCCACTGCAGCAAGCAACACAGACATCAGCACCAGCAGGCCGATGATCCGCGTGGATATTTTCAAACCATTCATCATTTCTCCTCAGTTTCTCGGGCATTGCGCATCTGCATCAGTACACTGAGCAATGCTGCAACGAATCTTGCATCCACAGATATTCATAAAAATCGTTCAATGCCAAGGGCCTGGCAAAAAGGCAACCCTGTGCATAAGGAATGTGCAACGACTTGATCTTTTCCAATTGCGCTTCAGTCTCCACGCCTTCAGCGATCAGCTCGCAAGCAATGGCCTTGGAAACCCCTAAAATCTCAGGTAGCCGGCTGGCAACCACGGAGGAATCCTGGAGGCAGAAAATGGGTGACTTACCTATTTTCAGATAATTTGGCGATATCTCCCGCAGCACTCCCAAACTGAAAAACTCGGCAGAAAAATCATTGACCGAAACCAAAAACCTGACGCTTTTCAGCTTCAACAGGTTGAGCAAGCCAGCCTCTGATAATTGATCTTCGGCGACCTCAATCACCCACGTGATCTGCTCACCAATGCCCTGCCTCAAATCCTCGATCCGCTGAGCATCCAGGCTTTGCGCGAATAAATTGATGTGCACATGAAATCCCGCTGGCAAATCTGAAATGCTGGCCATCTCCTGACGTACCCGATGACACACCATCTCGTCGTACCCTTTCTGAAGGCCATTTTTCACGAGCACCGGGATGAATTCGTCAGGCATGACATAGCCGCTGCGTCGCGCTATTCGGGTCAGGACCTCACAGCCAAGCACCCGCCCGTCCCCCACATGGACAATCGGCTGATAAAAGCAATGCACATCGTTCAGCGTGCAAAGGTGGCGGATATAGAAGTCGATGGAATCCACCCGCATCATCAGGCAGCGCAAGCAGGCGAAAACCAAAGCAGCCAGCACACCGGAAAGCAACAGAATGGAGCCCAGGCATCGGCCCTCACCGGCGGTCAACAGCACAAGGGGGCTGATGGTGCTGCTCAGACGAATTTCATCGTCGGGCTGATCCAACCTGGATGTGATTTCAAAGGTGCCTGCCGCCCAATGCAGGCTGGATTTGAGCGCCGACACTCCATTTTCAGATTTTTCCACCCACCCGTGATGCCGCCCCTCGACACGGGTCCCAAGCATCAGATGGTGGCCAAGTACCTCGAAATGACTCACCCCAAAGAGGTGGGCAAAACGAGCTTCATCCATCAAAAGATAGATATCGCCCCGCTGCAACACTACAAAATGGAGCGCAAACCCCACATGGGTGAGCAAGGCCTGAACGGGCAACGATGAAATGTACCCACCCAACGGCAATGAGTACTGATCAGAGGAGATCTTCACCGCATTTTCCAGCGGGCCCGTCAAGGTGGTGCACGCCATGCCCTGCCCAGAAAACCCGAGCCCGATGTGCACGATGGAGGGATGGGTCAATACGACCTCGTGCAGCCTCTCAAGATTCTGGGGAGAACAAGAGGCTGACATGGAAGCCTGAACCAGTCCATAGACCCGATCGAGCTCCTGCACAAAATCATCCAGTAATTTGAGTTTGATGGCATGCATGGACTTGATTTCGCTATAAACCATGAAAGCCACTGCAGACAATACGATTGAAAATGAAATTACCAAGGTCGACAATGCGACAAACACCTGAACAGAATAACTGTCCAAATTCAACTTGAGCAACCCGGCTCTGACAATCTTGTTGAGCAAGGGAAAATAACCAGCACCTCGTGAAATTCCCAATTGAGTTGAACCCATAATCACTGCCACTCAAGCATCCTTCGACCCCCTTCTCGCCCAAGGCAGGTCTACCCAGCGGTCCTGAAGAAACTTCTAGAATTTTGCCCGGATGGCGTGCTGGGCCCAAAAAATATTACAGTGCAACATCCGTCACCTGCACCTGGCACGTTCCTCTTCGTTATATCTGTTATGTTTTTATAAGCAATTGATAATTTTGATTATTCATCCTCGCGACTCACCTGGGATTGATTCATTTTTATCGTCTTATTTATTGTCAATATTTGACAATCCGTTGCGATCAAGTCACATCTCGAGAAACGCGATCCTCAAATAAAAAGAATGTCAAAACTTAACAATACACAGCCCAAGGCCTTTGCCACCGAGATGATCGGTGCCCTGTCGCCGGAGAGCCGACGAAAGCTGCTTTCGATTTCAGAACTGAAACGCGTGGAAGCCGGAGACATGCTCTGGGACCGGAGCCAGTGCCAGCAGGCCATGGTGTATGTCGAGTCTGGGCAAATCAGAAGCTATATCTTCTCGAGCACCGAGCCTCAATTCGGCTTCACCGATTGGGGGCCGGGCAACTGGCTTGGGGAGGCGTTTCTGCTCTTGCAAGGAGACAACGTCTTCACCGTCGAGGCCATCGAGAGCGCCTTCCTTCGAATCGTCAAGCGGGAAGATTTCGAGCAGTTGATGGCCCACGATGCGGCACTGGCCTGCGATGTGGCTCGGCTGGTCGCATCGCGCTATCGCCGGGTGCTGTGCTGGGTCGAGGAGGCCATGTCGCGCCCCATCCCCGAACGGATGGCCACCAAACTGGTCCGCCATTGCACACCGCGCTCCAGTGGAGGATTTGTCTACTGGGGCTCACAAGACAACCTGGCGACCTGCCTGGCCGTGTCCAGGCCTACCGTGAACAAGATTCTCAAAAGCTGGGAGCGCGACGGGCTGATACGGATCAGCTATGGATCGATCCAGATCACGTCGTGTGAGCAACTGCTGGAAGCCGCCAAGTAAAGCCCTCCGAGCCCGCAGCCGACCACCTGATCAAACGCGCAGCCGCGAATGCCCCACGCCCCCGCCCTTCTCGACCCGGATCTGGGCCGAGATGCGGTCTTTGAGGCCTTCGACGTGGCTGATCACGCCAATCATCTTGCCGCTGGCGTTCAAAGTGTCGAGGGCGCACAGAGCGACCTCCAGGGTGTCGGCATCGAGCGTGCCAAAGCCCTCGTCCAGGAACAGCGAGTCAATCGAGGTCTTGTGGCTGACCAGGTCCGACAAGGCCAGGGCCAGCGCCAGGCTGACCAGAAAACTCTCGCCACCTGACAGGGTGCGGGTGTCACGTGCCGTGTCGCCCTGCCAGGTGTCGACCACATCCAGCTCCAGCTCGCCCGTGCCTTTGCGGCGCAACTGGTAGCGGCCGTGCAGACGCTGCAGTTGGCGGTTGGCCAGGTGCAGCAAGTGATCCAGCGTGAGGCCCTGGGCAAAGCGGCGGAATTTGTCGCCCTTGGCCGAGCCGATCAAGCCGTCCAGCCGCTGCCACAGCTCGGATTCGGCCGCCTGGGCATTCAGGTGCTGCAGCAGGGCCTGCTGGCTTTGGCGGCGCTGATCGTCGTCGCGCAGCAGGGCCTGCTGGGCCCCCCATTGCTGGCGCAGCTCGTCCAGCTGTTGGGATTGTTCGGCCAGCAAGGCGTCGAGCTCGGCCAGGCTGGCTTCGCTCAAGGCCTGGGCGAGCAAGGTGCCTTGCTGCTGCAGCGCGGCCTCGTGCACGGCCTGGGCCTGGTGCAGGGCCTGAGCCAGGCGGGCCTGCAGGGCCTGAAGATGTTCGCGCTCGGCCGCCGGCATCAGGGCTTCGGCATAGGCCTGGGCATCGGCAAAGGGGCTGGCCTGCAGCGCGGCCTGCCAGGCCTGCTCGGCCTGGGCCAGGCTGGCCTGCTGCCCGGCCAGCGCCTGCTGCAACTGGGTCAGCCGGCCTTGCAGGGCGGCGCGCTCGCGGCTCAGGCGATCGACCTCGGCCCCCAGGGCGGCCAGTGAGGGCGCAGGCTCGGGCAGGCTGATGACCGGCGCATCGAACAAGCCGCCTTGAGGTTCAGGCTGCTGGGTCTGCCAGCGCTCGGCCCAGCGGGCCTGCTCGGCCTGCGTCGCCTCGCACAGCGCCTGCTGGCGGCTCAGCTCGGTGGCCAGGGTCTGGCGGCGCGTCTGGGTGTGCTGCCACTGCTGCCATTCGGTGCTGCGGGCCTGCAGCCAGGCCTCGGCCTGGGCGGGCTCGGGCAGCTCAAAGCCGTCTTCGGCCAGGGTGGCGGCCAAGGCCTGGCGCTGGCTGGCCAGGGCATCGGTGTGCTGCTGCACGGCGGCGGCCAGGGCAGCCTGGCTTTGCGCCGCCGCCTGCAGCGCCTGGTTCAGCAGCGCCAACTGGGCCTGCGCGGCCTGCTGGGCCTGGGCCTGGGTGTGGGCCCGCTGCTGGGCCGCCTGCAGCACGGCCTCGGCGGCCTCGGCCTGTTGCAGCGTGTGCAGGGCTGCGGCCACATCCTGGCCGGCGTGGTCCACCGCCTGGGCCAGCGCGTCGGCCGCAGCCCAGTCGGGGCGGGCCAGCGGCTCCAGGCCCAGGGCCTCGCAGGCCTGCTGCCAGTCGGCCTGGGCCTGTTCGGCCTCGGCCTGGGTGCCTTGCTGCTCTTGCGCCCAGGCATTCAGGCTGGCCTGGCTGCTGGCCAGGGCGGCGGCAGCGGCCTCGCCCTCGGCACGCACCTCGTCCAGCGCCTGTTGGGCCGCTTGCAAGGCGGCCTGGGTGGCCGACACGTCCAGCGCCTGGTAGGCCGCCACGGCGGGGTGCTCGGGCGAGCCGCACAGCGGGCAGGCCTCGCCCGGCTGCAGGTGCTGGCGGTGCGACTCCAGGCTTTGGATGCGCTGCTCTTGCACCAGCAGTTGCTGCTTGTCGGCCACCGTGGCCTTCAAGGCCTTGTAGCGCACCAGCAACGCTTCGCGCACGCTGGCCTGCAGGGCCTGCTGCTGCAGGCCCTGCTGTTGGCGGCTGGCCTGGCGGGTGGCGGTGGCGGCCAGCTCGCGCAGGCGCTGGGCCTGGGCCTGCAGGCCTTGCCACTGGGCATGGCGGCCCTGGGCGGCCTGCCAGTGCTCGCGCCACTGGGCCAGGCTGCGCCCGGCCAATCGTTGCTGCAAGCTGACCTGGGCGGCCTGCACGGCGGCATCGGCTTCGGCCTGGGCCTGCTGGGCCTGGGCCAGCGCCTGCTGCAGCGCCGGGGCCTGCTGTTGCAGCGCAGCCTGCTCGGCGGCCTGCTGGCAGGCCTTTTGTTGCTGAGCGGCCAGTTCGGCCAGGTGGCGGGCCTGCTCGGCCAGGCCCTGGCGCCACACGCCCAGGGCATCGCCCCAGCGGGCATGGCGGGCGTGGGTGGCACAGAACTGATCGGTGCTGTGCTGCTCGGCCTGCAGCGCCTGCCAATGCGCTTGGGCCTGACGGGCCTGCCGCTCGGCCAGGGCCAGGGCCAGGCCATGGGCCTGCCGCTCTTGTGTGCCGGTGTGCTGGTGCTGGGCCTGCAGGTCGGCCAGGGTCTGCAGGCTGGCCTGCACCTGGGCCTGGGCTTGAGCGGCCTGCTGCTGCAGGGGTTGCAGGGCCTGGGCCGGCTCGCTGTCGGCCAGGCGGCGCAGGGCAGGCGCGGCATCGGCCTGGGCCTGTTGGGCCTGGGCCAGGCGCTGGCCCGCCTCGGTGGCGCCCTGTTCGGCCTGGCCCAGTTGCAGCCGCCACTGGCGCCGGGCCTGGCTTTGCTGCTGTTGGGCCTGCAGGGCCTGGGCCTGCTCTTGCAAGGTGGCGGCCTGGGCGACCATGGCGGCGCGGGCCTCGGGGGCCAGCAGCTCCATGCCGTCGGCTCGGGCCTTGATCTGGGCCAGTTGCTCGCGCGCTTGGCGGGCCTGCTCGAACACCTTCTGCGAGATCAGGCCGTAGATGTCGGTGCCGGTCAGTTCTTCGAGCAGCTCGGCCCGTTCGTTGGCGCTGGCGTTGAGGAAGGCAGCAAAGCCGCCCTGGGCCAGCAGCATCGACTTGGTGAAGCGGGCAAAGTCGAGCCCGGTGATGGCCTCGATGCGCTGCAGCTTGTCTTTGCTCTGGCTGCTCAGGATGCTGCCGTCGCCCAGGGCCAGCTCCACCTTGGGGGCTTGCAGCGCACCGTCGACCTTGTCGCGCGCGCGGTGCTGGCTCCAGAAGGCGCGGTACACCTGGCCCTGCACTTCGAACTCGACCTCGGCCAGGCAGTCGGCCGTGTGCCGGGTCATGATGTCGTTGGCACCGGCGCTGATGGTCTTGAGGCGCGGGGTCTCGTGGTAGAGCGCCAGACAGATGGCGTCGAGCAGGGTCGACTTGCCGGCCCCGGTGGGGCCGGTGATGGCAAACAGGCCGTTGTCGGTGAACGGGGGGCGGGTGAAATCGACCTGCCACTCGCCCTTGAGCGAGTTCAGGTTCTTCAGGCGCAGGCGCAGGATCCTCATGCTGCAGCCCCCTCGGCTTCGGCGCTGCCTTGCTGCAGGGCGTGCACCACGCCCCGGTAGCGCTCGGCGAGGGCCTGGGCCAGCTCGGGCGGCAGGTCTTCTTGCTGCAGGCGGCGTTCAAACACCTCTTGCGGGCTCAGCTCGTCCAGCGTCTCGCGGGCCAGGGCGGCCAACTGGGCGGTGGCCGTGCCGCGGTCGCGGCGCACGCGCAGCACCTCGAGCGGCAGTCCCTCGGTCATCTGCTGCACGCGGGCCGGCAGGTCGGGCAGGTAGTCGTCCTGGCTGACGGTGACCTCCAGCCACAGCGGGCAGGCCGCCGTGGCCTGGGCCGCCAGCGCCGGCATGGCCTGGGCCAGTTCATCAAGCGTGCCACGCACGGCCTGCAGGCCCTGGAAGCGCGGCACGGCCAGCGGCGTGACCTGCTGCAGGCCGGCTTCGCCCAGGTCGATCAGCAGCACTTCCTTGTCTTGCCCGGCTTCGTCAAAGCTCAAAGGCAGGGGTGAGCCGCAGTAGCGGATGTGCTCGTGGCCGCCCACGCGCTGCGGGCGGTGGATGTGGCCCAGCGCCACATAGTCCACCGGCGGAAAGGCGTCGCAGGGGTAGGCCTCCAGACTGCCCACATAGATCTCGCGCACCGACTCGCTGAGGCTGCTGCCCAGGGTGGTCAGGTGGCCGGTGGCGATCAAAGGCAGGCGCCGGCCCAGGTGGGCCTGCAACTCGGCCTGGCGCACCAGAGCGGCCTGGTACACCGCCGCATAGTGGGCCTGGATGGCCTGCTGCAGGGCCTGTTGCTTGTCTTGTGCGCTTTGCCCGACCTGGCTTTGCAGCACATCGCGCGGGCGGATGAAGGGCACCGCACACACGATGCAGCCCGGCGTGCCGTCGCGCTGCGCCAGCACCAGCACCTGATCGGCCGGTTGCGCCGCCGACTGGGGCACCAGGTGCGTGCCCAGGCAGGCCAACAGGGCCTGGTTCTCGCCCAGCATGGCCACCGAATCGTGGTTGCCCCCCAGCAGCAGCAGGCCCACCCCGGCCTCGCGCAGGCGCACCACCAACTGGCTGTACAACTCACGCGCATGGCTGGGCGGCGTGCCCGTGTCAAAGATGTCGCCCGCCAGCACCACCGCATCCACCGCCTGCGCCTGCACCTGCTGCAGCAGCCAGTCGATCAAGGCCTGGTGCTCGGCCTGGCGGCTCTTGCCCATGAAGTGCTGGCCCAGGTGCCAGTCGGAGGTGTGGAGGAGGCGCATGAGAAAAGTGGGGGTGGGGTGAAAGCCAGCCGACGCCCAGACGATGTGGCTGCCGCACGGGGGTCGATCTTGGGCTCGATTGTGGGGGCAGTCTGAGGCCCCGGGCCCGAAAGGCCGGGCACCCATGCGGGCTCCGGCGCGATGGTCGGGCTAACTCACCAGATCGTAGGCGGCGCTGCGTCCGCCACCCGGGGCCTTTGCAGAACCCCAAACGCCATCCGCTGCGTGACGACGTGCCGAGGGCACCCGCCTCGGTCTGTTCAACGTGCAGAACAGGTGCGCCCCACCGTCGTGGTGCGCCAGGAACCCGCGACGATCTGGTTCATGCCCGGCCCTCACCCCCATGGAGCCGGCCATCTCCGCATGAATTGCGGCGAATCGGAGGCCCGATCACCGCCAACCCAGGCCCATGTGAGCTCACACGGGGGCCCGCCAGGGGCGCCAGGCCTCAACGCTCCCGGTACAACTGCCCCACCGGGCTGGCCGTGCTGCCCATGATGAACATCGAGTACAGGCCATTGGAGGCCACAGCGATGTCGCTGGCGCTGTACGACACGCCGCCGCTGACCGTGAGCTGGGTGCTGCTGTAGGGCGTGTTGCTGAGCACGCCCAGGGCCGAGCTGCCCAGGGTGACGCCGCTGACGATGGGCACATAGCCGATGCTCAGGGCGGTAGCCGCCGTGCTGGTGCCGCAGGCGTGGTACAGGCGCACGTTGGCGGTGCTGCTGGAGGTGGGCAGGCGGTTCGAGTCGGTCAGCAGCGTGGTTTGCGGCGAGGCCGGATCGCCATACACCAGCAGGGTGTAGTCGTTGCCAGCCGTGAGCGCCACGGTCTGGCTGGTGGTGGTGCCATTGAGGGTGAGACTGACTGGCAGGCTGCCCGAGGCCACCAGGCTGTAGGTGCCGATGGCCGGCGAAACCAGTGAGGACAGCAGGCTGATGGCGCTGCCGCTGGAGGTGACCGAGGCGCTGGCCACGGCCTGGGACGGCAGGGCGGACACCACACGCAGGCGCGACTGGGTGTTGCGGTAGCTGGTGACGGTGCTTTGTTGCAACACCACGGTGGCATCGACCAGCACGCCGCCAGCGGCCGAGCTGAGCACCAGGGTCTGCACCGAGGTGGAGGCCAGCGTGATGCCGCTTTGCGTGAGGCGCACGTCGTCGCGGCTGCCAGCCCCGGTGACCACCAGGGTGTAGGTGCCCGAATTGAGGGTGTAGTAGCCCGCCAGCGTGATGCTGCTCAGCGACACCAGCGGCGTGGCGCTGGACAGGGTTTCGCCGCTGCCGAGCATGTAAATGTCGACATCGCCCGCGTCGGGGCACTGATCAAGAATGCGCAGGTAGGCGCGGCTGCTGGCGGCCGAAGACTGGTTTTCGGTCAGGGTGGTGGTGTGGGTGGAGCCCGAGAAACCCGCCACCACCAGCGTGTAAGGCCCGCTGGAGCCCGACAGGCTGAAAGACGAGCTGTAAATGGCCGTGCCATTTTGGTCCAGCACCCGCACGGTATTGGTGTCGGTACCCACCGAGACATAACTGCCCGCCTGGCCAAAGGCCACGCCCGAGCTGATCACGGTGCCATTCACCTCCAGCGACAAGGCATTGGGCGAGCTCACATTGGTGTTGAGCAGGCGAAGGTTGGTGTTGGAGCTGCTGCCCCCACCGCAGCCCGCCAAGGCAGTTGCGGCCAGGCCGGCCAGGGTGAAAGTTCGACGGCTGATGTCCATGGGATGTTCCTGCATTCAGTCTGAAAGTTGGAGGGCGCGCGGAGTATCTCAGAAGGTTTTAAAGGCTTTTTAAAAATACCTTCTGATTTATTCAACGCCTATTTTTCTGCACATTAATTAACCTGGCGTTCGGTTTTCTTTACGTACACCAAAGCATTAATTCATTGATATTTACTGACCAGACATAATCAAATCCCCGACTCATCACCCACCCGCAGGCTGCAGCGGCGTGGCCGCAGGGCTGGCCGGCTGGCTCACGGGTGAGCTGGCTGGCGGGGGGCTTGACTGGCCGGCCGCTGGGCTGGCCGGCCGGTTGGGCTGATCCCAGCCCTGGGGCCAGGCGGGCTGGGTTTCGGGCATCAGCACATCGCGGATGGCCGGGGGCAGCTCGCGCTGGCGCGCCTGCAGGGCCTGGCGGCGCTCGGCCGACAAGGCCTCGCTGCCCTCGTCGTCGGTGACCACGCGGGGGCGCAAAAACACCATCAGATTGGTCTTTTTGCGGCTCTTGCTCAGGCTGCGGAACATGGCGCCCAGCACCGGGATGTCGGCCACCACGGGCACCTGGCCGGCATCGTTGGTGGCGCTGTCTTCGATCAGGCCGCCGAGCACGATGATCTTGCCGTTCTTGACCGTGACAGTCGACTCGATGGAGCGCTTGTTGGTGGTGGGCCCGGCGTTGGTGGTGCCGGCCGCGGTGGTGGCGGCCACCGAAGACGACTCCTGGTAGATGGTGAGGCGCACGTTGCCGTTCTCGCCGATCTGGGGCTTGATCTTCAGGGTGATACCCACGTCCTTGCGCTCGATGGTCTGGAACGGGCTGGAGGTGGTGCTGCTGGTGGTGGTGTACGAACCCGTCACAAAGGGCACGTTCTGGCCCACCACGATCTTGGCCTCTTCGTTGTCGAGCGTGATCACATTGGCGGTCGAGAGGATGTTGGTGCCCGACATGGTCTCCAGCGCCGAGGCGATGGTGCCGAGCGTGAGCGTGGTGCTGCTGCTGATGCTGAACAGCTGCGACCACTGCACGCCCAGGTCCATGCTCTTGCTGGCGTCCACCTCCACCACCAGCGACTCGACATACAGCTGCGCGCGCGGCGCATCGAGCTGGTCGATCACCTTGCGCATCTCCCGAAAGCGCGGCTCCGAAGCCGTGAGGATCAACGAGTTGGTGCTGGGGTCGGCCTGGATGCCGCCGCCCGTGCTGGGCTGGGCCGAGGCACTGACCGAGGGGCTGCTGCTGCCCTTGCTGCCGCTGCTGGAGGTGCTGGCACTGCTGCTGCCCGACGTCATGCCGGACGAGAAGCCGCCCGAGCTGTCGCCCCCGGTGCTGGCACTGCTGCCGCCATAGCTGCTGCCATAACTGCTGCCTGTGGTGCGCGAGCTGTCAGCCGAGGGGAAGGCCGCCCGCAGCACCGTGGCCAGCTTGGTGGCATCGGCGTTCTGCAGGTGCACCACATGCACGCCCACCCCGGTGTTGGGGCGGTCCAGCCGAGCGGCCAGCGAGCGCACAAAGGCCATCTGCTCGGGGTTGGCGGCGCGCACCAGCAGGCTGTTGCTCTGCTGATCCACCATGATCGACAGGCCCGCCGTGGCGCTGGCCGTGCCACCGCCGGCCGAGCCCCCGGCCGCGACAGTGCCCGCCTGCGCGGCGGCGCCAGCGCTGGCGGTGCGCAGCTGCGAATCGCCCAGGCGCTGCAGCGTGCTGACCAGGTCAGACGCCACCGCGTGCTCCAGCGCAATGATCTCGACATCGGTGCCGCTGGGAGCATCCAGCGATTCGATCAACGTGGCCAGGCGGGCCAGATTGCTCGCGTAGTCGGTGATGACCAGGGCGTTATTGCCCGGGTTCAGGTTGATCACGTTGTTGGGGCTGATCAGCGGGCGCAGCACCGGCACCAGGTTGCTGGCGCTTTCGTGGCTGAGCTTGAACACCCGGGTCACGATGCGGTCGTCACGCGGGCCCTCGGCACCGGCCACCACCGAGGCCGACTGCAGCTTGCCATCGGCCTCGGGCAGCACGCGGTACACACCGCCGCTTTCCACCACCACATAGCCTTGCAAGCGCAACGCACTGGCCCACAGGCTCCAGGCCTGTGATGGGGTCATGGGGTCTTCGCTGGTGAGCGACAGGTTGCCCTTGACCCGGGCATCGAGCAGGATCTGCCGCCCGGTGATGACGGCCATGGCCCGGGCCACCGATTCGAGGTCGGCGTTGCTGAAGTTGAGCGTCAGGGTGCGGTCGGTGCCGGCCCCGGCCCGGTTGGCCGCGGCGGCCGACTTGGTCCGTGCAGCTGTGTCGGCCCAAGCCGGCAAGGTGCCCTGCAACAGGGTCAGCAAGGCCGCAGTGGCCAGCAGTGAAAGGCGTAGGGTCATGAGGCAAGAATGGGCCGCCCACAGTGCCCTCAAGGCGCCCCCGGGCAGCGGGATGAATCAAGGCAAGCCCCGATACGGGGCCGCGCGCCGATTCTGAAAGCGCCTCTTGGCGCCCATGTGTGCGGGGTGTATAGATTCGTGAAGCGGCGCGGCCCCACCCACCTCTTCCATGCGCCCTGCTCTGCGCCACCATGTACCGACGGGTGAAGGCTTTGCAACAAGTCGGGTACATGCAACACCCCACCTGCAACACGCTTGGCAGGCGTGCCCCCTGCTCCGCACAATGCAGGCCTTGACGGGGCGAGGCCACTCGTCGGTGCTGCCCGGGCCTCGCCTCTTCTCTTTCATTTCTTTCTTGCTTCTTTTGCTCAGGGATCGCAGATCCGTTTGCTTGTCGTTGCACTGTGGTCGCCGGCCTGTTCTGGCGCTGCAGGCCACCGCCTCGAACGCCTTGCCAACCACGAGCGATCTCTTGCCCAACCACCTGCCCCAGACCATGCCCGCCCAACGATTCACCCTGGCCCGCCCGGCCCGCCCCACCCTGTTTGCCCTCACCCCTTTGCTGGCTGCTGCCCTGCTGAGCGCCTGCGGCGGCGGCAGCAGCTCTGACTACAGCTTGAGCGGCACAGTCAGCGGCCTGAGCACCAGCGGCCTGGTGCTGGCCACCGGCAGCCAGACCGTGAGTGTGGCCTCGGGCGCCACCAGCTTCACCTTTCCGAGTGGGGTGGGCAGCTATGCCGTCACGGTCAAGTCGCAACCCACGGGCCAGACCTGCGCCGTCACCTCGGGCGCCAGCGGCACGGCCAGTGCCAACGTGAGCAATGTGGTGGTCACCTGCCGCGCCTACCTGGCCTATGTCACCCACGGCAGCAGCAACACCGTCAACGGCTTCAGCGTGAGCAGCTCGGCCGGCACGCTGACCGCCCTGAGCAGCAGCGGCAGCGCCCCCACCGCCTACCCGCCCACCAACATCGTGATGAGCAGCGATGGCTCGAAGGCCTATGTGAGCTTTCAGGACAGCCCCGTGATCGCCAACTACAGCGTGTCCAGCAGCGGCACCCTGACCCTGCTGGCCAACACCGCCGCCGTCAGCGAAACCCGCGGCATGACCCTGTCGGCCGACGGCAAGTACCTGTACAGCACCAACTACACCGACAAGTCGCTGGGCCAGTTCAGCGTGGCCAGCACTGGCGTGCTGAGCTCGCTCTCCCCCACCTCGGTGGCCGCCGGCAGCACCCCCCTCTCGGTGGCCACCACCGCCGACGGCAAGTACCTTTATGCCGCCAACTCGGGCGACGCCACCCTGACTGGCTACAGCGTGGGCTCGGGGGGCAACCTGAGCGCACTCAGCACCGCCAGCTACAGCCTGAGCAGCGGCAGCGCTCCGCGTGGCCTGGCCATTGCCAGCAGCCAGTACCTGTACGCCACCCAGGCCGGCAGCGCCAAGCTGCTGGCCTACAGCATCGACTCGAGCACCGGCAAGCTGACCGCCCTGTCGCCCGCCTCGGTCAGCACCGGCACAACCCCCTATGCCGTGGCCCTGCGCTCGGACGGCCGCTGCGCCTACGTGGCCAACCGCAGCGACAACACCGTGTCGCAATACATCATCAGCTCGGGCGTGCCCACCGCCCTGGCCAGCGCCACCGTGGCCACCGGCAGCAGCCCCGTGGCCATCACCCTGTCGCCCGACGACCGCTTTGCCTACGTGGCCAACAGCGGCGCATCCACCGTGTCGGTGTACAGCGTGGGCACCAGCTGCGACCTGAGCCTGATCACCAACGTGGCCAGCGGCGGCAGCACGCCCACCAGCATCGTGGTGCGCTGAGGCCTGGGGCACCAGCCCTACCTTGATTCCCGAGGATGGATATGCACACGGATTCGTTCACGCCCGATCCGGCCCCCGCCACACTGGCGCCATGTCCTGAAGTTGAGTGGCTGCTCAGTCAGCCAGCCCAAGGTCAGTGACACTCCATGGCTCGCGGGGGTGAGCTTTGGCCCGCCGACTCCGTCGGGCCTTTGAACTGGCCGTCAGATGGCGACATCTGACGGCCAATTTTTTGGGTGCATGGGATTTGGGTGCGGGAGACTGCTTTCAGCATGCTCGAACACACACCAAACTGGGCTTGACGGCACCCTTCCGTCACTCAACCCGCTGGCCCCGGCCACGGTGAAGCTGATCCTTGCAGATCACCAGGGCTGCGTTGTCGGACCCACGGTGAACTCGGTGACGTTGGTGTCGGCGGGCTGCTCGATGGCAAAGGCGACGATGTTGGCGATGCGGTCCGGCGAGATGCCATGGGCTTCGTACAGGGCGTGCATGCCGGCCGAGGTGGCCGGGTCGCTGATGGTGTTCAGCAACTCGGTGTGGATGGCTGCGGGGTAGATGGTGGCGGTGCGGATGTTCGTCTTCTCCATCGCCGACTCGATGCGCAAGACCTCCATGAACTCGCGCACAAACCACTTGGTGCCGCCATAGACCGCAGCACCGGGATAGGCCTTGAGCCCCGCCACGGACGACGTGGCAATCACCTGGCCCGACTTCTGCGCCGTGAAGGTGGGCAACACCGCCGCCACGCCGTTGAGCACGCCCTTGATGTTGATGTCGACCATCTCGTGCCAATCGTCGGTCTTCATGGCAGACAGCGGCGCGCTGGGCATGATGCCGGCATTGAGGAAGATGACATCCACCCGGCCATAGGTGCTCAGGGCCAGTTGGACGATGGCGTCGTTGTCGGCTTGCTGGGTGACGTCAAGCAGTTGGTAGATCGCTTCACCGCCTTCAGCGCGAATTTCTTCGGCGAGCTGCTTGAGCTTGTCTTCGCGCCTCGCACCGATGACGACCTGGGCCCCCTTGCGGGCCAGCAGCTTTGCGCTTGCGGCGCCAATGCCTGAAGAAGCGCCGGTGATGATGACGACTTTGCCTTGCATGGTTTCGTTCTCCTGGAAGCAAGCCCCGGGCCTGCCCCGGGGAGGATCGCAAGCGTAGTGGCGGCATGCGCATTGCACTAGACGCCCAGAAGCGCAAGCCCTTATCGACCGGCCTCATGAATCCCCCGCCAGATGAGGGGGGTGGCACAGCGCCGGAAGCCTGGGGCAGGCTGATCGTTCCGCGCACCGGAAGATTGCATTCGGCTCGATGGGCATTCTGCTTTCTTGTCGGCCCGGCCATAGTTCTTCCGTCCGCTGCCTTGTCTTGCCGCGGCAAACACACGACGGAAACCCACATGAGCCGCGCCTACTCCGACATCGCTTTCACGCCTGCCGTGCGTGCCCTGCAGACCCGCATGGGCAGCCGGTCGGCCTACGCTGCCTTCGACCACGCCGAAGATCGTCGCCACACGCTGACCGAGCACGAAGCCGAGTTCATCCGCGAACGCGATGGCTTCTATCAAGCCACGGTCAGCGAGACGGGCTGGCCCTATGTGCAGTTTCGTGGTGGGCCCGCCGGCTTTCTGAAGGTGCTTGACGCCAGCACCCTGGCCTACGGCGACTTTCGCGGCAACCGGCAGTACATCAGCGTGGGCAACCTGGGCGGCAACGACCGCGTCTCGCTGATGCTGATGGACTACGCCAGCCGGCAGCGCCTGAAGATCCTGGGCCGGGTGCGCCTGGTCAGCGAAGCGGAAGACCCCGCACTGATGGCGCAGCTCAGGCTGCCGGGCTACCGCGCCCAGGTGGAGCGGGCCTTCGTCATCGACGTTGAAGCCTTCGACTGGAACTGCCCGCAACACATCACGCCGCGCTTCACCGAAGCCGAGATCGAGCAGGCCGTGCAACCCTTGCGCGCCGAACTCGAACAACTGCATCTGGAGCTGGCCCGCCTGCGGGCGGCCTCAGCGCATCAGCCCTAGCCCACCACGGCCACCCACCCCCACCGCCCCGGTGCGAGGCCACCGGGGTTGGCTTGCCCTTCGCGCCTCAACCCCAGGAGTTTCAACATGCACATCAAGCAAATGCTCACCAAGGCCCGGTCCGACGCCGCCATCACCCCTGTCGAGGCACGCGACGCGATGCTCGGCTGCTTTGTCACCATCCATGGCGAAACCCTCAAGCGCGGCGCCGCGCTGCTGGGCAAGCCCCTCAGCGATGACCAGGCCGAGCACCATGCCACCGTCATCATGAAGGGCCTGCTCGGCCCCCAGTGGGACCGCCCGACCAAAACAGCCCTGGCCGACGCGCGCATCCGCATGGACCAGAAGATGAACTTTTCGCAAGCGCCACAGGATCTGCAAGACCTGCACGAACAGGTCTGCAACCTGATCGTCAGCAAGACGGCCTGAGCCCTGCCTGAGACCGCCGCCGCTTCAGGCTTGCAGATCCAGACGCTCGCGCAGCCGCTCCAGCGCCAGATCGATGAAGGCACGCGCCTTGTGCGAGGCGTGCCGCCCCTCGCGGTGCACCAGATGCACTGGCAGCGGGGCCAACTCAAAGCGCTCCAGCACCCGCCGCAATTGCCCGCGGCGTACCAGCTCGTCCACCTGGTAAGACATCAGACGCGTCAGGCCGAAGCCACCCACTGCGGCCGCAATCGCTGAATCGTTGGTGGTGGTCAGCATGCGTGGCACCACCCGCACCGACCGCAACTCCCCCTCCACCTTGAAACGCCACTCGGGCGCGGGCGTGACCGCATTGGCAGAGATCAGCGTGTGGCTGGGCAAGTCCTCAGGCTGCTGCGGCTCGCCGTGGGCATCCAGGTAGCTGGGGGCGGCGCAGATCACCCGGCGCACGCTGCCGACCCGCACGGCCTGCAGCGATGAATCGGGCAGCTCGCCGATGCGCACGGCCACATCTACGCCCTCGTCCGTCAGATTCACGACCCGGTCCATGAACCAGCAGGCCGCAGTGACTTCGGGATAGCGCTGCAAAAACTCGGTGACCACGGGCGTCACATGCAGCGCACCGAACAGCACCGGCGCAGTGACCGTCAAGCGGCCGCGCGGGGCCCCATGCAGGCCGCTGACCGATTCGTCGGCCTCGGCCAACTCGGCCAGGATGCGCCGGCAATCTTCCACATAGCGCGCACCCGCCTCGGTCACCCGCACCACCCGCGTCGTGCGCGTCAGCAGGCGGGCACCCAGGTGGGCCTCCAGCTCGCCGATGGCCCGTGTGACCGCCGGCGGGGAGATGCCCAGCTTTCGGGCCGCGCCGGCAAAGCCCCCCACATCCACCACCGCCACAAAGACATTGATCAGGTGCAGTCGATCCATTATTCCTCCGCTCGTAATGGTGAATTGGATATGGAGGTGATTCTAATCATCCACCGATTCAACGACAGTTCATCCACCCGCTGCGAACCCAGCGGGTACCCCAACTGAACCACCGTTTCAACACTTTGGAGATTGAACATGTCCCGCCTCAGCATCCCTACCGTCGAGCAATCCCTGCCTGCCAGCAAGCCTCTGCTGGCCGCTGTCGAAAAGCAACTGGGCGTCGTGCCCAACCTGATGAAGCTGGTCGGCCACAGCCCTGCCGGGCTGGAAGGCTATCTGTCGCTGAACGGCGCCCTCAACAAGGGCAAGCTCAGCCACGCGCTGCGCGAGCGCATCGCGCTGACCGTGGCCGAATTCAATGGCTGCGACTACTGCCTGTCGGTGCACAGCTACCTGAGCGCGAACGTGGCCAAGCTCACCCAAGGCGAGATCGATGCAGCCCGCGACGGCCGCTCCGACGACCCGCGCACCGCCGCTGCCCTGCACTTTGCACGCCGTGTCACGGAATCACGCGGCCGCGTGTCTGACGCCGACCTGGCCACCCTGCGCGCCGCCGATTTCGACGAAGCCGCCGTGCTCGAGATCGTGCTGAACGTGGCCCTCAATGTGCTGACCAACTACGTCAACAACGTGGCGCAGACCGACATCGACTTTCAGGTGGTCACCGCCCGGCAAGCGGCCTGATCGCCATCGGGGCCCGGCTTTCAACAGCCACGGCCCCTGCGGTCCTTTCAACGCGCCGCGGGCCCATCCCACACCTTGCAGCCCCCCACCCATGCCGCCCACCGCGACTTGCCCCACCATGAGCCACCCCATCATGACCGCCGCCCGCCCCGAAACACAAGACCTGCGCCAGGCCTTGCTGGCCAGCCTGCTGGTCTCGGCCTGGATGGTCGAGGCGCGCGACCCTTACACGGGCGGACACCTGTGGCGGGTGGCACGCCTGGCCCACGCGCTGGCCCTGCAGTCGGGCAGCACGCCGCGCGAGGCCAGCCGTATCGCCATCGCAGGCTTTCTGCACGACCTGGGCAAGGTCGGCATCCCCGATGCCATCCTGCGCAAGCCGGGCCGGCTCAACGATGACGAGTTCGCGACCATCAGAACGCACCCGAGGATAGGCGCCCGCATGCTGGCCGGCCACCCCCTGGCCGGCCTGGTCGTGGCTGTGATCCACCACCACCACGAGATGCCCAACGGCAAGGGCTACCCCATGGGCCTGACCGACACCGAGATTCCGCACGACGCCCGCCTGGTGGGCCTCTGCGATGCCTTCGATGCCATGACCAGCGCACGCCCCTACCGAAAGGGCATGCCCATCGCCCAGGCCCTGGACATCATCGAATCCGAGCTGGGTCAGCAGTTTGATTGGGCCCTGGGCTCAGCCTTTGTGCAGATGGGCCGCGCCGGGGCTTTTGACGGCATCGTCGGCCACAGTGACGAAGGCACGCCATTGCAGCACTGCCCGGCCTGCGGCCCGACGCTGGTCCGTACGCGCAGCAGCCGCGCCGGTGACCACTTTGGCTGCCCCGCCTGCACCGGCCGCTTGACCTGGACCGACACCCAGCAAGGGCTGCGCGCCCTGCCGACCGGGGAACCCGCGTCAGCGCATGAGTTGGAACCTGGGCTGGACCAGGTGCAGATCGAAACGCTGGTGCAGGAATGGGGGGATGCGGTGGCTGGGCTCTGATTGAGGTGCCAAGACTGCAAGGTGAAAGTGCCATAGCCGCCCCAAGCCGAAGAGCCCGGTGCTTGAAAACACATTTCATAGAGCGGCGCAGCCTACCCGACAGCGAGGCCTTGTCATACGACGCCTTGTCATACGACGCCTTGTCATCTCACCACGCAGGCTCATGACCTGCTGGGTCACGCGCGTTATTTCGGGTGCAATGGGTTACCCGCAAGCAAACGCGCGGCCCAATCCAGCAGCCGCTCGAACAGCCCGAAGAGTTCTGCGTCACACCTGAAGACCTGCGGGCGTTACTACGGACGACGAAGGTGGAACAGCGGGCGGGGGCTGGGGGTTTGCGGGCAACCGTCAGATTTCTAGAAACAGCCCGGCCACCGTCGAGCGAAGCCAGCGGTTGGCCGAGTCTTGCTGATAGCGCTCGTGCCAATGCTGCTTGATGGCGAAGTCGGGAAACCGGAACGGCGGCGCCAGCGCCCTGACGCGGGCAATCTTCATCAGCGTCTGGGCCACCCGCTGCGGTACTGTGGCGATCAGGTCGGTGTTGGCCAGCAGGTTGCCCACGCCCGGCAGGGTGGGCAATGACAGGGCCACCTTGCGCTGGCTGCCCCGGCGCTTCAACTCCTGCTCGACGATTTCATTGCCGGTGCCGGGCGCGGTGAGCACCACATGCCTTTCGCTGCGAAAGCGGCTTTCGCTCAGCTTGGCATCGATGCGCGGGTGTTGACGCCACACCACGCAGGCAAAGCCGTCCTGAAACAGCTTTTGCTGGTAGAAGCCCGCGTCCAACTCGGGCATTTAGCCGATGGCCAGATCCGCCTCACCCGACTCCAGCAGTTGCGTGGTCTCGGATGTGATGCGCAGCACCTCGATACAGACATTCGGGGCCAGCTTGGCCACCTTGTTCACCAGGGCGGGCAAGAACTCAAGGTGGCTGATGTCCGTCATGGCGATGCGGAAGGTTCGCGATGACGAGGCAGGGTTGAACTCATCTTGCTGCTCGGTGGCCGATTGCAACAAGGCCAAGGCCTGCCGCAAGGGCTGTACCAGTTGGGCAGCCCGCGGGGTGGGCTGCATGCCGTCGCGCGTGCGCACAAACAAAGGGTCATTGAAGCAGCGCCGCAAGCGCCCCAGCGCCAGGCTGACCGAGGTTTGCGGCAGGCCCAGGTTCTCGCCAGCCCGGCTCACGCTGCGGGTCTTGTAGATCTCGTCGAATACGGCGAGGAGCTTCATGTCCATTATTCGAATTCCCGCTGGCCGGTATGGGGTTTCATCGATCGACGCGATGAAGCTGGCTGCCTACAGTGCGTGCCAGACCCAAGCCGCGCCGGCTGGGTGTCTCACTCAAACAGACTGGAGACTTCACCGTGAAATCGAGCTTGTCGCGTGCCATTCTAGTGGCCAGCCTTGCCCTCATCGGCGCTCATGCGCCGGCGCAAGACTGGCCCAAAACCGCGGTCAAAGTGGTTGTTCCCTTTGACGCGGGCTCCACGCCCGACCTGGCCGCCCGCCTCATCGCCGAGCGCCTGGCCAACCGGCTGCATCAGCCTTTTGTGGTGGACAACAAGAGCGGCGCTGCCGGCAACATCGGCACCGACGCGATCGCGAAGGCCGAGGCCGATGGCAAGACGATCGGGGTCAGCATTGCCGGCCCGCTGGGCACCAATGCGCTGCTGTTCAAGAAGATGCCCTACGACACGGCCAAGGACATCGCACTGGTCACCCTGGCCGTTTCGCAGCCCTCCGTGCTGGTGGTAGGCAACAAGTCGCCGGCAGCCGACACCCAACAATTGGCCGCGCTGCTCAAGGGCCCATCGAAGCTGAGCTTTGCCTCGATCGGTGCCGGCTCCATTTCACACCTGGCGATGGCGGCCCTGGTGGCCCAGACCAGCGCCAACGCGGTTCATGTGCCCTACCGGGGCTCAGGGGCGGCTGTCACGGCCCTGCTGTCGGGCGAGGTCGACATGGCCTTGCTGCCTGCGGCGGCCGTGATGCCGCACGTGAAGGCCGGCAAGCTGCGCGCCTTGGCCGTGGCCTCGCCCGCCCGGTCGCCGTCACTGCCCGACTTGCCAACGTTGGCCGAGAGCGGTCTGCCAGACATCAAGGGCGATGCCTGGATCGGGTTCATCGCGCCAGGCAAGACCGAGGCGAGCATCGTCAAGGCCCTGCATGACCAGATCGTGCAGGTGCTGGCCGAGCCCGCAGTGCAGGACAAGCTGCGTGCGCAATACATGGATCCCGTGGGCAACTCGCCCGATGAGTTTCGCAAGCTGTTGGCAGCCGATGTGGCGCGCTGGAAGCCCATCGTCGACAAAAACAAGATCGCCCTCGACTGAGCCCTGGACAGGACCCAAACCATGACCCCATTGCAAACAACCCTGCTGGAGCCAGCCCGCCAACTGCCGATGCTGGGCGAATACGACGTGGTGGTGATCGGGGGCGGCCCCGCCGGGCTGGCCGCAGCCGCCAGTGCCGCGCGACGCGGCGCCCACACCCTGCTGGTTGAGGCCTACGGCTTTCTGGGCGGGATGGGCACCGCGGGCGGGGTGACCAACTTCGCGGGCCTGTATGGCCGCCATCAGGGCGAAATGCGGCAACTGGTGCGGGGCGCCGTGGACGAACTGTTGGCCCGCCTGGAAGCCATGGGGGGCCTGAACCAGCCCCAGGACGGCATGCAAGGCCGAATTCGCGTGCGCTCCTACGACACCTCCGTGTACAAATGCGTTGCCGACCAGTGGATGTTGGCCGCGGGCGTGAAGCTGCTCTTCCATGCCCAAGCCGCTTCGGTGCTGATGCAGGGCGAGCGCATCGCCGCCTTGGTGGTCGAAAGCAAATCGGGCCGGCAGGCGATCCGCGCCAATGTCTTCATCGATTGCTCGGGCGATGCCGACGTGGCGGCCTTTGCCGGCGTGCCCTATGCGGTGGGTGACGGCCAGGGCAGCGGGCTTTTTCCGAGCACCATGTTTCGCGTGGGGCAGGTGGATGAGGTGTTGGCCTTGGCCGCAGTGGGCGAGTTCAAGGCCATCAACGACTACATGGAACGGGCTCGCCAGGAGCACCCGGGGCGCTACCGGTTTCCGCGCGAGGGCGCGATTCTTCGGCCGCAGATCCACCCCTCGGAATGGCGTGCCAACGTCACGCAGATCGCCAATGCCGAAGGCCGCGCCATGAATGCCGTGGACGCCGCTGAACTCAGTGCCGGCGAGGTGGAGGGCCGGCGCCAGATCGCCGAGTACTTTCGCTTTCTGCGTGAACAAGTGCCCGGCTTCGCAGCCTCGCGCATCGTCGAGATCGCGCCCCAGGTGGGCATTCGCGAAACCCGCCGCATCGAGGGCCTTTACGCCCTGACGGGGGACGACATCCTGAACTCGGCCCGCTTTGAAGACAGCATCGGCATCAATGCCTGGCCCATGGAGCTGCACCGCGCCGGGGGCATTTCATGGGGGTTTCCGTCCGATGACAACCGGGCCTACAACGACCTGCCCTGGCGGATGATCGTTCCGCAGAAGGTCGAGAACCTGCTGGTGGCCGGGCGCTGCGCCTCAATGACGCACGAGGGCCAGTCGGCCGCCCGCGCCAGCGGCGGGTGCTTTGTGATGGGCCAGGCCGCCGGCACGGCCGCCGCCCTGGCAGGCAGCACGCCGGTGCAGCAGATCGACCCGGCGCGCCTGCAGCAGGCCCTGCTGCAGGACGGAAGCCTGTTGCAACCCTGACTGCTTGGCCCGCCCCGGTGCTGGACTCGCGAACGATCTGCGCCCCGGGGCCCGTGCCCGGCTCTGGCCTTGCGCGGACCCCCATCACCGCAGCGCCAGCCCTCGATGCGCGCTGATCAGATCTTGATGAAGTTGGTGGCGGCCAAGGATCCGAAGGGAAGCTCCGCCAGGCGACCGCCCACGTCCAGTGCGCCCAGATCGACCGGGAAGTAGCCCATGGCCTCCAGCACCTGGCGGACTGCGGCCTTGGCTGCGGCATCGTCACCCGAGTAGAACTGAACCCGCTGGCCGCCCGACACCTCGGGCTGGGGCAACACGTTCACGTCGAGGTGATTGAGCGCCTTCACCACCCGGGCGCCGGGCACAAAATCACGAAACACCTCGCTGGAGTAGCGGCCGCCCAGATCGATGGCCTTGATGCCGTAGGCCGCCAGCGGGTTGGCGGGGTCTTTGGCGTCTGGGGAATCAGGGTCCAGGAACTCGACCGGATTGGTGCCATCGATGACGATACGGTTGTTCCAGCCCGGCAAGCCGCTCAGCGCAGCGGGCAGATCAGCCCAACGCACGGCCACCAGAACCATGTCGGCTGCCGCGGCCTCAGCCACCGTGCCGGCCTGGATGTTGGGGCCCAGCTCGGCCACCAGCGAAGCAAGCGAGGCCGGGCCGCGCCGATTGGAGAGAATGGCCTTCTGGCCCTTTTGGGCCAGTGCACGGGCCACATTGGCGCCTAAGCCGCCAGAACCGATGATGCCGATCGTCATTGCGTTTTCCTTGGTTTGAACAGGGGTGTTGGGGGAGTGCCTCCGAACCCTCGACGCCCCAGGGCTGAAGGGGTCAAAGCGAGGGCGGTGAAGATCCGAAGGCATGCCGGTAGCTTAAAAACCGCTTGATTGCCTGACTAGATGGTTTAATTGGAATTAACTCGTTCATTTTTAATATCAATCGCCATGCTGGACCTCAACGACGTTGCCACCTTCATCCAGGTCGTGCGCTGCGGCAGCTTTGCCGAGGCTTCGCGGCGCCTGGGTGTTCCGCCCAGCACGCTCAGCCGCCGCGTGCAACTGCTGGAGGCACAGCTCGGCACCCGGTTGATGCAACGCTCCACGCGCCACCTGGCCCTGACGCAGGCAGGCCAGGCTTTCCATGACCGCTGTGCCGGCGCGGTAGACGGCTTGTTCGATGCCGGCGCCACGCTGACGGCCGATGGGCAAGAGCCCAGCGGGCTGGTGCGGGTCGCGGCACCCGCCGACTTCTTCGACTTTTTTCAGATGGAATGGCTGAGCGAGTTTCTGCAGGCCCACCCCAAAGTCCGGGTTGACTTTGCACTCAGTGATGCACGCGCCGACCTCATCGCCGAGCGCATCGATGTGGCCATTCGGGGCGGGGTGCTGGAAGACTCCAGCCTGTACGCCCGCAAGGTGCTCGACGCGGGCCTGGACAGCCTGGTGGCCAGCCCGGCCTACCTGCAATCCCGGGGCGCACCGGCGAGCTTGGCGGAGCTTCAACAGCACGACTGCCTGGGCTTCAGCCACAGCAGCGGTGAGGCCCGCTGGTGCCTGACCGGACCCGATGGACAAGAAACAGAGGTGTCTGTGAAGGGCCGCTTCAGTGGCAACACCGTACAGGCCTTGCGCAAGGCAGCGCTGGCCGGCCTGGGCATTGCGCTGTTGCCCGCCACGCTGACGCGCCGCGACCTGCGCGCCGGCCTGCTGCTGCCGGTGCTGCCCGACCACCACCGCCTCGGGCACGGCGTGCACCTGGTGTACCCGAGTCGGCAGCACCTGCCGAGCGCCGTGTCGGCCTTCATTGAGCTGATGCTTGAAAAACTGGGCGGGGTTGAAGAGCTTCCAGCATCGGTCTGTACCGCGACCTGATGGCTGCAGCAGGCGCGCCCGCCTCGATCGGCCCGCCCCCTACCCCGCCTGATGAAACACCAGATCCTCCACCCGCCGCCCCTGCACCAGGTGCTCTTCGATGATGCGGTCCATGTTCTCGGGGGTGACGTTGTAGTACCAGGTGCCGTCGGGTTGCACGCACAGCACGGGGCCGCCCTTGCAGGCGGCAAAGCAGCTCACGCGGCTGCGCTTCACGCGCAGTTCGCCGCTGTCCAGGCCGGCGGCCTTGAACTTGGTGCCCAGGCTGTCGTACAGGTCTTGCGATTCGCCACCGGGGCTGCAGCGGGGGCCGGTGCAGATCAGCAGGTGGCGCTTGTAGTTGCCGATCTTGGGTTTGACGACGGCGGGGCTGGCCGAGTCAACGCTTTGGGCCGTGGTGTCCTGGTCGGTGGGGCTGCTCATGCTTCGCTTTCTTCAGCGGGGGCCGGGGTGCTGGGCGCTTCGGGCGGGTGTTGCAGGGTGTCGCGGATGTAGTCCGCCGGCAGGCGGTGCAGCGCTGCCAGGGCTTCGATGCTGACGCCGGCCTGGTGCTCGGCCTGCAGCGATTCGAGCCAGCCCAGCAGGCCGGTGGAGAGCGAGCGGCCGGCCTTCTCGCCGGCGCGGGTGCTGCCGCCGTCGTCCATGTCGTATTTGTTGGCGTAGCCGCGCGGGGTGACCATCAGGCCGTGGCGCACAAAGGTGTTGCTGTTGCCGATCAGCACGGTGCTGAGCATGCCGATGTCGGCCTCGGCCATCTGGTCCAGGGTGGTGAAGACGATGTTCTCGCGGCGGCGGTAGGCGCTCTTGACGATGGCCACCGGGGTGTCGGCGCGGCGATGGCGCAGAAACAGGCGCTGCGCCTCGACGATCTGGCGCGTGCGACGGCCGCTCTTGGGGTTGTACAGGGCCACCACAAAATCGGCCATGGCCACTGCGTCAAGCCGGCGCGCGATGGTGGGCCAGGGCGTGAGCAGGTCCGACAGCGAGATGGCGCAGAAATCGTGCGTGAGCGGCGCGCCCACGCGGGCTGCACAGCTGTTGAGGGCCGAGGCACCGGGCACGATTTCGAGCTGCACCGGGTCGTCGGGCGTCCAGCCGGCCTGAAACAACACCTCGTAGGTGGGGCCGGCCATGCCGTACACGCCGGCATCGCCCGAGGAGATCAGGGCCACTTTTTTGCCGGCGCGGGCGCATTCGAGCGCGCTGATGGCACGGTCCAGCTCCTCGGTCATCGACTTGCGGATGATCTCTTTGCCCTCCAGCAGGTCGGCCACCAGCTTGATGTAGGTGACATAGCCGATCACCACATCGGCCTCGGCAATGGCCGAGCGGGCGCGGGCCGTCATGTGTTCGACGCTGCCGGGGCCGATGCCCACCAGCATGATCTTGCCGGTGCCGGTGCTGCTACCTGTGCTTCTACCAGGTTCGGTGGGGGTGGGTTCAGGGTTCATGGTCAGGGTTCTCAGGCAGAGGGTGTTGTGTTCATGAGCGCCACCGAGACGGTGGCGTTGCGGCCGTCGGGGCCGCAGTGCTTGTGTTTTTCGAGCAGCAGGGCCGGCGTGGGCGGGCCGGGCCAGCCCGCGGCCAGCAGGGCCGCGGCCTCGCTGACCGAGGGGGTGCCGGTGTAGCGGCGCACGGTTTCTGAGGGGTTGGGCACGGGCACGGAGGCCAGCACCTCGGGCGGGTGAAAGCGCAGCGCCCAGCCCTGCTCGGCCGCCAGCGCCAGCAAGCCGGCCTCATCGGCCTTGAGGGTGATGCTGGCGGCGGCCTGCACATCGGCCCAGCCGGCACCGGCCTGGGCCAGGGCCGCTTCCACGGCCTGGCGCAGCGTGGCCAGGCTGCAGCCCCGGTCGCAGCCCAGGCCCAGCGCCACGGTGGGATGGCGTCGGGCGCGGTGTGTGGCGTGGGTCATGCGCCCGCCTCCAGTGGCGGGCGGTACACCACCAGGCGCTCGCTCAGTTGGGCCCAGCGCGCCTCGCTCACCTCGGCGTGGGTCACCCACAGCACGGCGGCAAAGCGGCCCAGGTCCACCTCGGCCCACTGGGTAAAGCAGTGGATGTTGGCGGGCAACGGCGTGGACCGGGTCCACCAGTCGGGGCGGCCGGCCTCTTGCACAAAGGCAATCGGCTCGCCATTGACCACATGGGCCGACACCCGGGTGATGTTGATCTTGGGCGCCTCCACGCGCCAGCCCAGGTGGCGGCCCAGGATATCGACCGGCAGGGTGCGGCCCACGTCAGAGGCAGTGGTGAGCACGGGGCTGGCCTGCAGGGCCTCGGCCACGCGCTCGCTCCATTCGTTGGCGCCGCCCACATGGCCCGACAGCACGGGGATCACGTACTGGCCTGCATCGTCCACCACGATCACGCCAGGGTCTTCGTCCTTGCTGCGCAGGTGCGGGGCGATCAGGCGCACCACGGCGCCCAGCGAGACAAAGAACACCAGCTGGTCCCAGCCCGCAAACAGCGGGCCGATCTCGTCGCGCAACGCGCCTTCGTAAGCACGCACGCGGTTGGGCAGCCCGGCAAACTGCGCGGCAAACTTGGCCGAGGTGCAGATGTCGGCCTGCGGCAGGGCCTGGGCCAGGCGGGCCGCCTGGCTGGCGCCATGGCGGGTGATGGCGACCAGGCACAGGCGCACCTCTTCGGTGGCCTGGGCGGGTGCCGACAACACCACGGGGGGTTGAGCGTTGGGGATGGGTTCGGTCATGTGGGATCCAGCAGTGAGGGGGTGGCCGGTGCGGGCGTGGCACTCTTCTTGAGGCAGCCCTTGATGCGTTCGCCGCGCACGCGGCCGGGGTTCTTCACCAGCAGCAGCGACAGGTAGCTGACCCGGGTGCCGCGCAGGGCCAGCAGATCAGCACCCGACACGCGGCGCTCATCGGGCGCGCCCACGCGCTCGATGAAGTGCGCGCCGGCCAGCAGGCCACGGCGCTGCAGCCAGTCGAGCAACTCGTCGAGCAAAGGCTTGATCTTCATGAGCACCAGGGTGTCGAAATCAGGCAGCAGGCGGTCCACCGCACTCAGGCCGTAGGCGGCCGGCACGATGGCCACGGTGTCGTCCTGCTCGGCAAAGGGCACGCCAGCCTGGGCACAGGCCGCGGTGAACGAGTTGACGCCCGCCAGCACCTGCACGGGCACCTCGGCATCCAGCGCCTTCACGGTGCGCGCCAGGTGGCCGAAGGTGGCGTAGGTGCTGGCATCGCCCTCCACCAGAAACAGCACGTCGCGCCCGGCCTGCAGCCAGGGCAGCAGCGTGTGGGCGGCCTTGAGCCAGGCGCGGGCCAGCTTCTCGCCGTCGTGCGTCATCGGAAACAGCAGCAGGCTGTGCTGCTCGGGCGGGGCCAGGCCGGCGCGGGTGGCGATGTCGAGCGCGTAGCTGGGGGTTTTGCCACTGCGCGCCGGGTAGGCCCAGGCCACGTCGCGGCGCTGCAGAGCGGCCCAGGCGGCACGGGTGATCAGGCCTGGGTCACCGGGGCCCAGCGAGACGCCCCACAGGGTGCCGCGCCGATGCGATGTCGGCGCGGGCAGCCCGGCCGGTGACAAGGGGGTTGGCTCAGTCATTCAGGGCCTCCTCAGGGTGGGCACGGTGGGCGCAGACCAGCCACACCGGGTTCTCGGCGGCCATGCGGTGCATGTGCAGGATGGGTTTGCTGCGCGCGGCCTGGATCTGCAACACGTCCCAGCCCAGGGTGCCGGGGGCGGCCTGGGCGCTGGCCGCCTGAGTGCTTGCGGCCTGCAATGCGGCGGTGGCGGTGGCCAGGTTCTCCAGGGTCACAAAATTCATCACCAGGTGGCCGCCGGGGCGCAGGCGCTGCAACACCCGGTTGATCAGCTCGGCCAGTTCGCCGCCCGAGCCGCCGATGAACACCGCATCGGGGTCGGGCCAGTCGCCCAGGCCCTCGGGGGCGCGGCCCAACTGCAGGCTGTAGTTGCTCAGGCCGGCGCGGGCGTGGTTGCGGCTGGCAATGGCATGGTCGGCCTCGTTTTTTTCGATGGCCCACACATGGCCGCGCCGGCACAGGCGCGCTGCCTCCAGCCCCACCGAGCCCGAGCCGGCCCCGATGTCCCACACCACGCTGGCCGGGCGCAGCTGCAGGCGGGCCAGGCTCACGGCGCGCACCTCCTGCTTGGTGATCAGGCCCTTGTCGGGCTGGCGCTGCTCGTAAGCGCTGTCGGGCAGGCCCAGGCACGGCAGTTGGGGCGCCGGGCGCAGGCGCCACAGCAGCACCACATTCAGCTCGGCAAAACGCATGGCAGCGGCTTGGGCCGGGCTGAGCTCGGTGTGCAGGCGCTCTTCGGCCTGCAGCAGGTTCTCGGCCACGGCCATCTGGTAGTCATCGCCCAGGCCTTCGGCCAGCAGCAGGCGGGCAATGCGGTCGGGGCTGTTGGCCGGGCTGGTCAGCACCAGCAGGCGGCGCTCGCCGCGCAAGGCCTGGGCCAGCGCGTACAGGCCGTGGCCGGGGGGGCTGCCCACCGCCCACTCGCCGGCGTCCGTGCCGTGCACCGACACGATGCGCGCCTCTTGCCAGGCCAGGCCGATGCGGGCGCAGGCCAGTTGCAGGGTCGACAGGTTGGGCAGGATGTCGAGCGCCTGCACGCACAGGTGCTGCGCCAGGTAGGGTGCGATGCCATGGCACAGCGGGTCACCGGTGGCCAGCACCACGCAGGCCAGATGGGCCTCGCGGGCGGCGCGCACCCAGCCGGGCACGGCCTTGAGCTGGCCGCCCAGGTCGTGCAGCCGGGCCTGGGGCTTGAACTCGTGGCGCAGCAGGGCCAGGGTGCGGGCACCGCCGATCACCACATCGGCCGTGCGCAGGTGGGCCAGCGCGGTGGCGCTGAGGCTGGCCACGCCGTCATCGAGCACGCCGATCACGCGGCAGGGGTTGGGGTCTTTCACAGGGTTCACGAAACGGGGTCCTCATCGGTATCAAGCTCGGGCGCCCGAGGCGGCCTGGCAGGCCTTTCAGCCGCGGGCAGTGCCGGGGGCGACAGCACATCGGCCACCAGCTGGCCGGCAAAGTCGCACACCAGCACGCGCAGCTGAAAGGCGCGGCCATAGCGTTGCGGGTCGCTCAGGGTGTCGATGGCCTTTTGCGCCAACGCCTGGTGAAAAGCCGGGCCCAGGCCGCGCTCCACCATCAGCTCGGCGCCAAAGCGCGCGGTCTCGGCCTGGGCCATGGCCTGGCAGTCGGCCTCGCTGGCACCGATCTCGCGCCCGATCTGGGCCACCAGATCGGTGTCCACCACGTTGCGGTTGGCGTGGGTGATGGTCTCGCCCTGGGCGATCTTGGTGAGCTTGCCCACCATCACGCCCAGCACCACCTGGGGCAGGCCCTGGGCCAGCGCCTCGTCGAGCGCGTAGCGCAAAAAATCGCCCATCTGCACAAAGCAGGCCGCCGGCAGGCCGGGCTGCTCGGCGCGCAGGGTGGCCATGGCAAACGATTCGGTGCGCCCGCCCGTGGTCAAGGCCACCAGGCCGTGGCCCAGCGTGGCCGCCACCTGCACGCCCTGCACCACGCTGGCGCGCCAGGCGGCGGTGGAATACGGGCGCACGATGCCGGTGGTGCCCAGGATGCTGATGCCGCCCAGAATACCCAGGCGCGCGTTGGTGGTCTTCTTGGCCATCTCCTGCCCGCCGGGCACGCTGATGCACACCTCCAACCCGTGCTCGGCCAGCAGGGCCAGGGCCACCTCGCGCAGGTTGTCGGCGATGTTCTGGCGCGGCACCGGGTTGATGGCCGGGCCGCCCACCTCCAGCCCCAGGCCGGGCAAGGTGACGGTGCCCACGCCCTCGCCGGCGCGCCAGTGCAGCACACCGGCCTGGCCGGGCAGCACGCGCAGGTCCACCGTGAGGTGGGCGCCATCGGTGCAGTCGGGGTCGTCGCCGGCAAACTTGACCACCATGGCATGGGCGCTGGCCGCGTCGCAGTGCCCATCGTGCACGGCAAAGCGCACCCGGTCGCCATTGGGCAGCAGGCTTTCCACCGCGTCGGGCACCTGACCGCTCAGCAAGCCCTGCACGGCGGCGCGCGCCGCAGCGGCGGCACAGGCCCCGGTGGTGAAGCCGGTGCGGGTGCCGCGGGGGGCGGTGCTCTTGCCCTCCATCTTGCTGTCCATCGTTCCTGCCATCACGCGGCCCCGGCGGCTTTCTGGCGCGCCTCGGCCAGGGCCAGCAGTGCGTGCAGGGCCGCCACCACCAGGGTCGAGCCGCCCTTGCGGCCGCGGATCACGATCCAGGGCACCTCGTTCAGGCCGGCCATCAGGTCTTTGGATTCGGCTGCGGCCACAAAGCCCACCGGCATGCCCACCACCAGGGCCGGGCGCAGGCCCTCCTCGCGGATCAGGCGCACCAGCTCGATCAGCGCGGTGGGTGCGTTGCCAATGCCCACGATGGCGCCCTGCAGCAGGCCCAATCGCCAGGCCTTGCGCATGGCCTGCACGGCGCGGGTGGTGTCCTGCGCACGCGCCGCCTCGATCACGTCGGCATCGCTGATGAACTGGTGGGTGCGCATGCCGAAGTGGGCCAGGCGCGGCTGCGACAGGCCCGAGCAGATCATCTCGACATCGGCCACCACGGGCGTGCCGCCGCGCAGCATGGCCTGGATGCCGGCCTCCACTGCGGCGGGGTGGAAGTCGGTCAGGCCGTTGAACTCGAAATCGGCATTGGCGTGGATCATGCGGCGCACGATGGGCCACTGGAGCGGGTCGTAGGCGTGCGGGCCCACCTCGGCATCGATGATGGCGAAGCTGTCGTGCTCGATGGCCTGGCCGGCGCGGGTGAGCTGCTCGGTGACGGTATTGACGGTGCTCATGCGGGCTGGGCCTGTTGGGCCTGTTCGGCCTGGTCGACTTGGTCGGGGTTTGCGGCCGGCGTGGCGTGCTCAGGCACGTGGGTGTGCACATGAACGGGCACGGGCACATGGGTGTGCTCGTGCGAGTGGCCGTGGCCCAGGTCGTGCGCGATCTCGCGGTAGCTGCAGCCGTCGCAAGGCAGGCGGCTGTCGGGGGTGCCGGCCAGCAGGTCCAGGGCGCGTTGCTCCAGCAGCTCGAAGATCTCGGGCTCAAAGCCGAAATGCGTGCTGCAGGCCAGGCGCAGTTGCGGGTACTGGCCGCGCAGGTGCTGCACCTGGCGGTGGATGCGCTCCATCAGCGTGCCGGTGTACAGGTAGTAGGGCAGCACCACGATCTGGCCCATGCCCAGCAGCACCTGGCGCTGCACCACGCGCTCCAGGCGCGGCCAGGTGATGCCGGTGAAGGCCAGGTCGACCAACTCGTGGTCGCCCTCCTCCAGCAGCCAGCGCGCCATCTTGGCCATGTCGCCATTGGCACCCCGGTCGGACGAGCCGCGGCCCAGCACGATCACGCCGGTGCTGCGCGGGTCGGGCATGTCCAGGCCCAGCATGGCCTGACGCAGGCGCCGCTTGAGGATGGCCAGGATGGGGTCGCAGGCCGTGAGGTGGGGCGCCAGCAGGATCTGGCTGCCGGGGCAGTGGGCGCGGGCGTGCTCGATGGCCTCGGGGATCTCCATCTTCACGTGGCCGGCGGCGTTCAGGATCAGGGGCAGCACCAGCACCCGGCGGCCGCTTTGCGCGGCGCTCAGCAGGCCGTCGTGCAGCGAGGGCGAGGCGAACTCGATGAAGCACACCTCGATGCGCCACTGCGGGCGGCGCGCGCGCCACTGGGCCACGAAGTCGAGGATCTCGGTGTTGCCGGCGGCCTCGCGGGAGCCGTGGCCGACCAGCAGGATGGTGTCTTCTGAGGTGATGGAAGTGGCGGTTGAGAGGGTGTTCATGCCGTGGCCTTTCGAAAGCGGTGGGTGAAAGTGGGGTCGTAAAGCTTGGAGCGGGCCAGCGTCTCCCAGTCGGCGGCGCCCAGCGTGGGGCTGGCCACCACCATGGCCTGGCTGGCGATGCCGGCCTCGCGGCAGCGCTGCTTGATGTCGGCCAGGGTGCCGCGCACGATGCGCTCCTGCCCCGGCCAGCTGGCCTTGTGCACCACCAGCATGGGCGCGTCTTCAGGCCAGCCGGCAGCCCGCAGACCCGCTTCGATCTTGTGCATCAGGGTGATCGACAGAAAGATGCACAGCGTGCTGCGGTGCGCGGCCAGGGCGGCCAGGTCTTCGCCCTCGGGCATGGGGGTGCGGCCCTCGACGCGGGTGAGGATCACGGTCTGCGTGACCTCGGGCAAGGTCATGGACTCGCCGGCGGCCGCCATCGAGGCCATGGCCGACGACACGCCGGGCACCACGGCCCAGTCGATGCCCAGGGCGGTGAGCGGGCGGGTCATCTCGATCAGGGCGCCGTACAGGCCGGGGTCGCCGGTCTGCAGGCGCACCACGGTGGCGTGGCGCGCGGCCTGCTCGGCCAGCCATTCGCTCATCTGCTCCAGCGTCATGTCCTTGGAGTCGCGCACCAGGCAACCCGCCGGGGCGTACAGGGTGACGGCCTGGTCGACCAGCGAGCCGGCAAACAGCACGGCCCCGGCCTGGGCCAGCAGGCGCTGGCCCTTGAGGGTGATCAGCTCGGGGTCGCCCGGGCCAGCCCCGACAAACCAGACCTTGCCCAGGGGTCGCGGTGCGGGCAGTTGGGGTTCAGTCATGGCAAGCCTTGTTCACGTGAAGAGGTGGTGGGTTGCAACAGGCCAAGCAGCGCTTCGTGGCTGCGCGGCGGCTCGCCCTGCGGGGCCAGGCCCTGCTGCTGCAAGGCCTGGTGCAGCTCCAGCACCCGGGGCAGGGGCTGGCCGGCCTGCCGCCAGGCGGGTGCCTGGCCGGGCAGATCGGCGGCGGGCAGTGAGGCCGTGCAGCGGCCGGCCTGCATCAGGTGCAGGTGGTCGGCCCAGGCATAGGCAAAGTCGATGTCGTGGGTGGACAGCAGCACGGTCACGCCGCGTGCCACCAACGCGTCGAGCAGCGCCGTCAGCGCCTGTTGCATGGGGGCGTCCAGGCCGGCCATGGGCTCGTCGAGCAGCAGCACCTCGGGCTGCATGGCCAGCACGCCGGCCAGGCACACGCGCTTCTTCTGGCCAAAGCTCAGCTGGTGCACCGGGGCCAGGGCATGCGCGCTCAGGCCCACATCGGCCAGCGCAGCGTGCACGCGCTCGCGCACGGTGGCCTCGTCCAGCCCCAGGTTGAGCGGGCCGTAGGACACGTCTTCAAACACCTGGGCCGAGAACAGCTGGTGCTCGGGGTTCTGGAACACCAGCCCCACCCGCTGGCGCAGCGCGCGCAGGCCGGCCCGGCTGGCATCCAGCGGCGTGCCATCGAACAGGATCTGCCCCGCAGCGGGCCGCAGCAGGCCGTTGAGCTGCTGCAGCAAGGTGGTCTTGCCAGCGCCATTGGCGCCCAGCAGCGCATGGCGCCGCCCGCGGGCCAGGCGCAGGCTGCAGTCGTGCAGGCCCTGGGGGCCGTCGGGGTAGCGGTAGGCCACGCCCTGCAGTTCAAAAATCGGCTGTGCCTTGTTCATGCCCACGCCATCCCCCACGTGCAGGCCAACAGGCCCAGCGAGGCCAGCGCCGCCAGCCCGACATCGCGCCGCGCATGGGGATAGACCGGTGGCAGAAAGCGCAGCTCGGCCCCACCGCAGCGCGCATCGGCGCTGGCCTGCAGCACCCGGGCGCGCTGCCACAGCTGCACGGCCTGGTGGCCCAGCAGCAGGGCGATGGATCGCACGGCCTGGGCCCGGCTGGCATAGCCCAGGCGGGCACGCTGGGCACGGCTGGCCTCGTGGAACAAGGCCAGGGCCACAAACAGCAGCCGGTGGCACAGCACCATCAGCTCCAGCAGCAAATCGGGCACGCGCAGGCGGCGCAACAAGGCCATCAGATCGGGCAGCGGTGTGGTCAGCACCAGGCCCAGAAGGGCCGCCAGCGAGGCCAGCGCGCGTGCGCTGGTGCGGGCCGCCAGGGCCAGGGCCTCAGGCGGTAGTTGCACGGTGGGCAGAGCGTGGCCGCCCCAGCCCAGCGACACCGCCATCGACGCGGCCGACAGGGCCAGAAAGCCCAGCGGCGCCCAGGCCGCCCGCAGGTAGGCGCGCCAAGGCACGCCGGCCCCCAGCAGGCACACAGCGACCAGGGCGGCCGCGCAGCCCAGGGCCCGCCCGGGCGTGGCAGCGCCCTGGGCCGCAGCCAGACCGGCCAGCGCCCACAAGCCCTTGGCGGCCGGCGACACACCCCGCCAGCGGTTGGCGTAGGCCCAACGTTCGATCAGCACGGTGCTTCTGCTCGTTGAGTCAGCGCGTTGGGTCGACACGGTCGGCCAGGCTGGCCTGAGCCTGCCGCACCGCACGCTCGCGTGCCACCGACAGCCCCAGCCAGAAGCCGATCACCCCGGCGCCCAGCGCGGCCTGCAGCGCGAACAGCAGCGAGGCGATCTCGTTGCTGGCCGGCTCCAGCACCGGGGTGAACCAGGGCTGGTAATGCGGCGCCAGTTGGGCAATGGCCTGCTGGGCCTGGGCGTCGGCCCCGCCAAAGTGCTCGGCCAGCGCAGCCGCGTCGGTGGGCTGGGCCACCCAGCACAGGGGCAAGGCGGTGATCAGCACCACGGCAGCCAGCAGCATCAGATTGCGCCGGCTCATGCCTGCACCCCACGGCGGGCAAACAGGGACAGGCCCTGCAGTTCGGCCGCATTGAAGCGGGCCATGGCATTGACCACCAGCACGGTGAGCAGCCCTTCGCTGATGGCCAGCGGGATCTGCGTGAGGGCAAAGATGCCGCCAAACTTCAGCAGCGAGGCGGCCACACCACCCACGGGGTCAGGAAAAGCCCAGGCCAGTTGCACCGAGGTGCACAGGTAGGTGGCCAGGTCGCCCAGGCAGGCCGCCAAAAACACCGCGCCCGAGCGCCCCAGGCCGACCCCGCGCGCCAGCCGGAACACCGCGTACGACACCAGCGGCCCCACGATGCCCATCGAAAACAGATTGGCCCCCAGCGTGGTGAGCCCGCCATGCGCCAGCAGCAGGGCCTGGAACAGCAGCACCACCAGCGCGATCGGCACCATGGCCGCCGGGCCGAACAGCATGGCGCCCAGCCCCACCCCGGTGGGGTGCGAGCAGCTGCCCGTGACCGAGGGCAGCTTGAGCGCCGACAGCAAAAAGGCAAAGGCCGCGCTCACGCCGAGCAGCATGCGCTGCTCGGGCTGCGCCTGCACACTGCGCTGCAGCGAGCGCAGGCCCCAGATCACAAAGGGTAAAGAGGCGGCTGACCAGCCCAGCGCGTGCGCTGGCGGCAAAAAGCCTTCCATGATGTGCATTCGAATCCTCCCGTCGAATGGTTCCTGTCAAGGCACCACGCGGAGGATGAAAAAGACGGCCAGACGCCCGCGGACAAGCCGAGGCACGTTGGCTGCAGTTTTCCCGTCACCCCGGGGAATGGTGCTGGCGCTTTTTCGGGCCGGTATTCTGGCTCGCCTTCATCCTTCTCCGCACCTTCCCGTGACATGCACAGTGGTGTGTTGGCGGAGTCGTCTGGCTTACAGCAGCGGGGGCTGCGCCGGAATGGCAGCACAACATGGTTGTGCAGCGTCACCGGCTTCCCGTTTAACGTGCCCCCCGAAGAGGCCACGCACCCGAAGCGGCGATCTTAACTGCGAAATTGAACAGTTCGCCGCACGGATCGGGGGTGGACAGGTCAATCGGCGAAGGCAAAAGCCCTTGGGGCGGGCTGGGTCAAGGCAAGTCCACCGTGCGCCGAGGCATGTCCAGCCCATGCCTTGCCAACATCCGGGCTTCATTGCTATTGGCTGTGATCCGGATCGTCGCATCCGTCGCCAGCCATCGATAAGGAAGGCCGCTCTTTTGCACCGCGACATCAGTGAGCGTGCGCAGAGCGGCAAATTCTGGCGAGTTCAACTTGGCCTTCAGCCAATTCAATTGGGCAATCATCTTGCCAACCTCGCCTGTGCTGCTGGCAGGATGGGGCTCGATCCAGTATGCAGATTCCTCATGGGGCGCAGATTGGATGCCAACCGCAAAATCCCACCGGGCAGCGGCCCCCTCAAGCAACCGGAAGTGCCCGTCGATGTCTGCGCTGTGCGTGAACCGGCTCCCGGTACGGGTGGCGATGCGAGCGCGGTACTGCCCCTCGACGGCCTGCTATCCGAGCGCCACCGGAAGGCCGGCGCTTTGCGCTGCCCTCTCGAACTCTGTGGCTTTGGCGGCAGGCTGGGCTGCTTTCGGGCGGGCCATCAGCGAAGCTCCCCACTGGCGGCAATCTTGCGGGTCGCTCGCTTGGCCTTGATCTTGGCCTGCGCCTTGTTCACGGCGTTCGCAATCGTCGATGTTCACCGTGTTCGGCAAAGAAGACAGAACCTCAGCCCTGGGCTTGACCAGACTGGCCAGACGGGCGATTCACACCCTCGACCTGTGCTGAAGGTTCGCTGGACTGCTTGTATTCGGGAACCACCACCACCCGGTTGCGCCCCTGGTGCTTGGCGTCATAAAGGGCCTGATCGCTGAGGGCGATCATGGCCTCGGCGGCGGTGGGGCCCTCGGTGGGGATGGCGGCATGCACACCGATGCTGATCGTCACCGGGATGCTCACGCCGTTGACCACCATGGGCTGCTCACCCACGGCCCGGCGGATGCCCTCGGCCACCGCCTGCGCGCCCTCGGCGGTGGTGGCCGGCAGCAGGGCCAGGAACTCTTCGCCGCCAAAGCGGGCCAGCAGGTCGGCCCCGCGCAGGCGGGCCTGGGCGCGCTGCGCCACCTGGCGCAGCACCTCGTCGCCCACCAGGTGGCCGTGCTGGTCGTTCACCACCTTGAAGTGGTCGATGTCGAGCATCAGCAGGGCCAGAGGGCTGCGGCGGCGCCGGGCCAAGGCCAGGTGGTGCTCCATGAGTTCCATCAAAGCCAGACGGTTGTACAGGCCCGTCAGGCGATCATGGCTGGCCAGCTCGTGCTGCTGGCCGACGGCGTGCTCCATCTGCATCAGCACATAGCCCATGCTGTTGAGCAGCAAGACCCCCAGAATCGCAAAATAGGTGGCCACCTGCACCTGGGTGGGCACGTTGAACTGGGCATCCCACTCCGAGGCCTCCAGCATGAACAGCGTGCGCAACACCATGGTGGCGCACAAGGTGGAGGTCCCGGCGATCACCACCCAGCGACCCGTGAGCCGGCGTCCGTGCAGGCCAGGCGCCCAGGCCTGCGACAGCAGCACCAGGGCCATCATGGCCTGCAGCCCGGCCACCAGCACATTGCGCCAGCGGTCGTCGTGCAGCAGGGCCACCGCAGCCAGCATGTTCAAGGCCGCCGGTACCCAGACCACCCAAGGCGGCGGGCTGCGGCTGCGCCCACGCTGGAACGCCATCAGCGCCAAGGTGTGGATGACCAGACTGAGCGCCGTGAGCGCATTGGTCAACAGAATGGACAGGCTCAGCCAGCCCGCATCGCGCAGGCCGAAGGCCGGGTATGACAGCGCATTGAGCACCAGACCCAGCCCCCACAGCGACAGGCCCTTGTACCGCCGGCTGCCCCAGGCCACGGCCAGCACTGCGCTGGCCAGGACCCCGCTGGCCAAGGTAAGCGCCACAAGCAGGGTGGGCAGGTGCAGGGTCATGGGTCAGGTGCTCATGTGGGTCATTGAAGCCACACCGAAACCAGACCTGGCCGTTTGGGCCACAGCAGGGCTGTTGATGGAGGGCATCTCAGGCGGCCTCGAAAGAAAATTCGCCATGGCTCAGGAGTTCAACGCAGATGTCGGCGGCCTGTGGGTCATAGAGGCGCCCCCGCCCGCTCTGGATTTCAGCCAACGCGGCCGCCACACCCAGACCCGCACGGTAGGGGCGATCCAGACACATGGCCTCAACCACATCGGCCACCGCCAGGATGCGGGCTCCGAGAATGATCTGATCCTGTGCCAGGCCCAAAGGGTAGCCACTGCCATCCAGGCGTTCGTGGTGCTGCAGCACCATGTCGGCGATCGGCCAGGGAAACGCGATGTCCTTGAGAATGTCATGACCCGCCTGAGGGTGACGCCGCAGTACCTGGTACTCGTCCTCGGTCAGGCGGCCGGGTTTGGCGAGAATCGCCTCGGGCACCTGGATCTTGCCGATGTCATGCACGATGCCAGCCAGGTGGATGCCCTGCACCTCGTGATCCGACAGGCCCATGCGGCGCGCCATGGCCACAGCGAGCGAGGCCACCCGCCGCTGGTGGCCTGCGGTGTAGGGGTCGCGAAATTCGACCGTGGTGGCCACCGCCTGCACCGTGGCTTCCAGCACACCCTCCAGGCGCCGCTGGGTCTGCACATGGGCTTGCTGGACGCGGCGTGAATGGATGCCAAAGGCCAGGTCAGCCGCCAACTCACCGAGCAGGCTCACCTCCTGTTCATTGAAGGCATCAGGCGCCGCCGAGTAGATGGTCAGGGCACCCAGGGTCTGGCCGTCCACCATCAGCGGGAATGCCGCACTGGAACGGAAGCCATGAGCCAGCGCCGCCACGCGCCAGGGGGCCATCTTGTTCTCGGTGGCGAATTCCCGGTTGATCTGGGGCTGGCCCAGCCGGATGGACATGCCTGTGGGACCCTGCCCCAGGGCGTTGTCGCCCCAGCTGATCTGAGCCGCTTTCAGGTAGCCGGCGTTGACACCGAACTGGGCGATCAGGCGCACCGACTTTTCGGCATCGTGCTCGGCAAACCCCACCCAGGCCAGCCGATAGCCGCCCACCTGGACGACAATGCGGCAGATGTCGTCCAGCAAAGCCGCCTCCTGTTGGCCGCGCACCAGGGCCTGGTTGGATTTGCTCAGCAACTGCAGGGCTCGGTTCAGGCGCACCACGTTGTTGTTGGAGGCCAGGGCTGCGGCCATGTCATCAAAGGCTGCAGCCAGCGCCCCCACCTCCCCCGGCTGGGGCGCGAGCTCCGTGCGCGCCAGGTGATTGCCGGCCCCCAACTCGCGGGCGGCCAGACCGATCCGGCGCAAGGGGCGTATCAACCAGTGCTCGCCCCCCCACCAGGCCACGGCAAAGGCGACCAACACCAACAGCGCGGCCAGAGACAGGTCCATCACCATCTGACGATCCGCAGCGGCGGTGATGTCGGCCTGCCTTTGCCCGACGAAGAAATAGACCGGACCGGCCAAGGTCTCCGCAAACCGGTAGAGGGTGAGCAAGCGACGCTCCCCGTCGGGAAACACCAGGCTGACCGCCGCACCCGGGCCTTGCTGGCGCAGTTGCTCGAAGGCCGCAGGCTCGAACACCTCGTCTCCCTGCTGGGAGGCGGGCTGGGGCCGACGTGTGATGACCCGGCCATGAGCATCGACCAGGCCCGCCATGGATGGCCCAGCTGCCCGGCTGCCAGGCAGCTCACGGGTCACCCAGCTCAAGTCCATGGCCACCACGATCAAGCCTTGAACCCGGCCCTGTGCGTCCGCAATGCGCTGCGCAACCGGCAACACATGTTTGCCAGTGAACCCGCCCACCTGAGCCGCCCCGACCACCGGCTTGTCCTGCACCAAAGCCCGCGGCATGAAGGAGCGGTTGGCGATGTTGAGGGCCTGGGCTCCCCGGACAAGGTGGCACCGGGTATCCCCGTTGGGCAAGGCCAAAAAGACATTGGCCACCTGCGGATCCTGGGACACCAGCGCCGCCAGCCGGCGGTCACATTGGGGGTCGTTGATCAGCGTGCTCAGATCGACCGCCTGGCTCAACAGGCCGAGCAGGCGCTGGGTGTTTTCAAACCCCAGCCTTTGCCGATCGGCCATGGCCGTTGACAGCACATCTTGCTGCGCCATGGCCGCAGCGACGTCGGCAGCTCGACGATCCAGGGCCCGGTAGACCGATGCAGACAACAACACCGCACAGGTGCACAGCAAAAGGAACAGAAAACGCCAACGGATGCTGAGCAAGTTAAGTGGCAATCGCATCAGCAGTCGCATCAACCCGCCTCCAGTCTTTGACATGCCAGCAGTTCAAGCGCCCCCTGTGCTGCCATCGCGCTCAGGCCGAAGACTGCACCCAGTCCCGGGCTTCGGTCAGGGTGGCAAACAGCAGGATGGGCGGCATCTGGGTGATCTGGTCGTACTTGCGGGCCATGGCGATGATGACCGGGTCCGACGTGACCGCCAGGATGCGGTACTTGGGGTTGACGAAGGTGGCCCCGATGTTGATCGCGGCCGTGTCCAGGATGCCGCCCTCGCCCATGGTGAAGGCTTCGGTTTCGGAGAAATCGTTGATCGTGTAGCGGATGTTCTCGAAGCGCGGATCGCTGTGGAACTGGCCCACTGACGACAGAAACTCGTCAGCCGTGACGATGCCCCAGAAACGTTTGTGGATACCTTGGGGTTCGCGGATGATTTCGTAGGGCATGGTCGAAAAACTGCAAATCTGATCGTATGGACGCGCTGACAGCGCCTATCGGTCGCTATTTGACCATGAACGGACCAGGGGCAGCGGCCTGCCCCCGCCCCTCACCCGTCAATCAGCGCCGGGTCCCAGGCAAACACGGTCTGCTGTTGGGTGCCCAGCTTCTCGATGCCCAGCGTCATCACGTCGCCGGGGCGCAGGAACTGCGCGGCCGGCTTCTTGCCCATGCCCACGCCGGGCGGGGTGCCGGTGGTGATCAGGTCGCCGGGATCCAGGGTCATGAAGCGGCTCAGGTAGCTGACCAGCTGGGCCACGGTGAAGATCATGGTGCGGGTGTTGCCGGTCTGCTGGCGCTGGCCGTTCACATCGAGCCATAGGGCCAAGTTCTGCGGGTCGCCCACTTCGTCGGCGCTGACCAGCCAGGGGCCGATGGGGCCGAAGGTGTCGCAGCCCTTGCCCTTGTCCCAGGTGCCGCCGCGCTCCAGCTGGTATTCGCGCTCGGAGATGTCGTTGATGGTGCAGTAGCCGGCCACGTGCTTCAGGGCCTCAGCCTCGCTCACGTAGCGGGCACGGCTGCCGATCACCACGCCCAGCTCCACCTCCCAGTCGCTCTTGACCGAGCCCTGGGGCAGCACCACGGGGTGGTTGCAGCCCACGGCGCTGTTCACGGTCTTGGTGAAGACGATGGGCTCTTGCGGGATGGGCATGTTGGCCTCGGCCGCATGGTCGGCGTAGTTCAGGCCGATGGCAATGAACTTGCCCATGCCGGTCCAGGGCACGGCCAGCCGGCCCTGGGGCACGATGGGCAGGGTGCTGGCGCCCAGGCCGGCCAGGGCGGCCAGGCCGGCGGGCGACAGGGTGGCCGGGCCGATGTCGGTCAGCACGGCGCTGAGGTCTCGCAGGGTGCCATCGCTGTGCAGCAGGGCGGGCTTCTCTTGGCCCTTGAGGCCGTGGCGGAGCAGTTTCATGGATGAAGATTCCGGGTGTAGAAGAAGGGAAAGACTCAGTTCGACCAGCCGCCGTCGATGACCTGGGCCGTGCCGGTGGTGAAGGACGACTCGTCGCTGGCCAGGTACACCGCCAGCGCGGCGATCTCTTCGGCCCGGCCCAGGCGGCCCATGGGCTGGCGCTCGACAAAGCCGGCCTCGACCTGGGCCAGGCTCTGGCCGCTGGCCTGGGCCTGGGCCTGGATGCGCTCCTGCAGCGAGGGCGACATGACGGTGCCGGGGCAGATGGCGTTGCAGCGGATGCCCTGCCCCACAAAATCGGCCGCCACCGATTTGGTCAGCCCCACCACCGCGGCCTTCGTGGTGCCATAGACAAAGCGGCGCGGCGCGCCCTTGATGCTGCCGGCCACCGAGGACACATTGATGATGGAACCACGCCCCTGCGCCAGCATGCCGGGCAGGAAGGCGCGGATGGTGCGCCACTGCGAGCGCACGTTGAGGTCGAAGGCAAAGTCCCACTCCTCGTCGGTGCAGTCGAGCAGGGTGCCGGCGTGCACAAAGCCCGCGCCGTTGAACAGCACATCCACCGGGCCCAGTTCGGCCGCCACGGCCTGCACGGCCTCGGGGCGGGTCACGTCCAGCACGCGGGTGGTGCAGCCGATCTGCTGCTGCAAGGCGGCCAGGGCCTGGGCGTTGATGTCGGTGGCGATCACGCGCGCGCCTTCGGCCGCAAAGGCCACGGCGGTGGCGCGGCCGATGCCCTGGCCGGCGGCGGTCAAAAAGGCGGTCTTGCCAGCAAGTCGTTGGGTCATGGTGGGACAGCTCCTGGGGTTGAAAGAGAGAGGCGAGGCGGAAAAGCTCAATCACGCGCCCGGATGGGCCTGGCCGGGCTTGACCGGCGCTCAGGCCGTGAACCAGCGCAACGGCGCCAGCACGGTCTGTGGGAAGGCCACCATGACGAACATCACTGCGAACTCGGCCACCATGAAGGGCCAGACGCCCCGGGTCACCTCGTCCATCTTCATGCGCCCCACCCCGGCCACCACGTTCAGGATGGTGCCCACGGGCGGGGTGATCAGGCCGATCGAGTTGTTGATGATGAACAGCACGCCAAAGTAGACGGGGTCGATGCCGGCGGCCTTGATCACGGGCATCAGCACCGGGGTCAGGATCAGGATGGTGGGGGTCATGTCCATGGCCGTGCCCACCAGCATCACCAGCACCATGATGGCCACCAGCAGCAAGGTCTGGTTGCCCATGAAGGGCTTGAGCAACTCGACCATCTGGGTGGGCAGGTTGGCCACCGTGATCAGCCACGACGACACCATGGCCGCGGCCACCAGGAACATCACCACCGCGGTGGTCTTGGCCGCCGTGGTGAAGATGGGCAGCAGGGCCGACAGGGGCAGCTCGCGGTAGATCACGCCGGCCACGAACAGCGAGTACACCGCCGCCACCACGGCCGCCTCGGTGGGCGTGAACACGCCCATGCGCAAGCCCACCAGGATGAACACCGGCAGCGTCAGCGCCCAGGCCGACTCGCGGGCAGCGCGCCAGATCTCGGCCTTGGTTTTCTTCTCGGGCAGGGCCAGTTGCTCCTTGCGGCCCACCCACCACCAGGTGAGGGCCAGGCCGGCACCGATCATGATGCCGGGGAAGATGCCCGCGATGAACAGCTTGCTGATCGACACATTGGCCGTCACGCCGAAGATCACAAAGCCGATGCTGGGCGGGATGATGGGACCGATCACCCCCGAGGCGGCAATCAGCCCGCCCGACACCTCTTTCTTGTGCCCGGCCTTGACCATCATGGGCAGCAGCAGCGCCGTCAGGGCGGCCGCATCGGCCACGGCCGAGCCCGACAGCGAGGACAGCAGGCAGGCCGCCAGGATCACCACATAGCCCAGCCCGCCCTTCACATGGCCCACCAGGGCCAGGGCAAAGTTGACGATGCGCTGCGACAGGCCGCCCACGTTCATGATTTCGCCCGCCAGCATGAAGAAGGGCACGGCCAGCAACGGAAAGCTGTCGGCCCCGTTGATGAAGTTCTGCGCCAGGATCTGGGCGTCGAACAGGTCCAGTTGCCACATCAGTCCGACGCCGCTGGCCAGCAGGGCGTAGGCGATCGGGATGCCCAGGGCCATGGCGCCCACCAGGCCGCCGAGAAATATCAATACGGTCATGTTCTTGTCTCCGGTGTTGTTCTTGGTCTTGGTCGCGGCGCGACGGCTCAGCGGCCCGAGTGGGGCAGCGGCTTGTCACCCAAAGGGGAATGACTGGCTCCGTGGCCGGCCGCGTTCTCGCGCGCCAGTTCGGCCTGCAGGGCTTCGAGCTCGCCCTGCTCCTCGGACTCCTTGATCATCACCAGCTCGGCCTCGCTGAGCTGGCCGGTCAGCACGCGCAGCAGTTGCAGCACGATGAGCCCGGCCGCACACACCGAGAACACCACGCCCGAGGCATAGAAGATGGCGGTCGAGGCGCCGGTGACGGGGGCTTCAACGTCCCAGTTGATCACGGTCTGCTGCCAGCTGCCCTGAAAGAACAGCCAGGTGATGTAGAGCATCAGCACCTGCCCCAGCACCATGCACGCCTTCTTGCCTGCCACCGGCAGGCGCGACACCAGCATGTCGGTGCCCAGGTGGGCGTTTTCCTTGATCGCGCTGACGGCGCCCAGAAAGGTGATCCAGACAAAGAGCCAGCGCGACAGCTCTTCGCTGACGGCGATGCCCGAATTGAAGGCGTAGCGCAGCACCACGTTGCCGAACACCAGCACCACCATCACGGCCAGGGCCAGCGCGATGAGCAGGTTGATGAACCGGCAGTAACGATCGATGAGGGTATTGAGCATGTTGTTGTCTCCTTGGGTGGCTGGGCCACCGTGGCTTGTTTTTTGAGTTCAACCGTCTCGTCAGGCCGGGTTCACAGCGCCCTGCCCTGCAGCAGGCCGCGCGCGGCCAGGTTGGCGATGAAGGCGCGCAGGCCGAAGCGCCAGGGGGCGGCGGTTTCGCTGTGCGCGACCCGGTTGTGCAAGGCCCCCAGCCAGGCGCTCTGGATGGTGACCACATCGCCCAGCCTGTGGGTGAAGCCGCCGCCGGGCTGGTCGCGGTCCTCGATGGGCGCGAACAAGGTGCCCAGGAACAGCATGAAGCCGTCTGGGTACTGGTGGGCGGCCAGGGTCTGGGCCACCAGATCGGCCGGGTCGCGGCTGATGCTGGCCATGGTGTTGATACCGCGCAGCTCGTAGCCCTCGGGCCCGGTCACGCGCAGGTTAACGGTCTCGCGGCGCACCTGGTCCAGGCCGAAGCCGGCATCGAACAGGCGGATGAAGGGCCCCATGGCGCACGAGGCGTTGTTGTCCTTGGCCTTGCCCAGCAGCAGCGCGCTGCGGCCCTCGATGTCGCGCAGGTTGACGTCATTGCCCAGGGTGGCGCCCACGATGGCGCCACGGCTGTTGACGGCCAGCACCACCTCGGGCTCGGGGTTGTTCCAGGCCGAGTCGGCGCGGATGCCGATCTCCTCGCCCGTGCCCACCGAGGCCAGCACCGGGGCCTTGGTGAACACCTCGGCATCGGGGCCGATGCCCACCTCCAGGTACTGCGACCACAGGCCTTTGTCCTGCAGCAAAGCCTTGAGTGCCATGGCCTGCTCCGAGCCGGGGCGGATGTCGGCCAGGCTCTCGCCGATCAGGCCGACCACCTGGCTGCGCAGGCCCTGGGCGCGGCGGGCGTCGCCACGGGCCTGCTCCTCGATCACGCGCTCGATGAGGCTGGCGGCAAAGGTGACGCCGGCGGCCTTGACCACCTGCAGATCGCAGGGGGCCAGCAACCAGGGGCGGGTGGTGTCGCGCGGGGCCAACTGGCTGTTGTCCAGCAACTCGGCCACGCTGCACACACGCTGGCCCACGCAACCGTGCACGGCCTGGGCCGGGTCGGGCGACTCCAGCAGGGTGCTCATGATGGGAAAGTGCTCGCTCAGGTCGAACACGCCCTCGGGGCGCAGGGCCACCACGGCCGGGCCGCTGAGGTGACCAGGTTGGGCGCCAGGCCACCAGATGCGGCCCACCAGGGTGCCGGCCAGGCCGTCGTCAGGCAGGATTTGGGCGTGCGTTGCCGCACCGGCCGCCGCTGCTTGGGCGGCCGTTGTCGTGGAACTCATGGTCAGGTCCTTGAAGGCTTCAGTGGTTGTGGCGTGGGGTGTGCTCGGAGATCCGGCGGTAGTCCAGCGCAAAGTCGAGCGTGGCGCCGTCCACCAGTTGGCCGGTTTTTTCGCGGTACAGCGCCTCCCAGGGGGATTGGCTGCGCGGCACGGGCGGGGCGGGCAGCTCGCGGCGGCGGCGTTCGATCTCGTCAGGGGCGACCAGGGCGTCGCAGCGGCCGGTGTTGAGGTCGATGCGCAGCACATCGCCGCTTTGCAGCCAGCTCAAGCCCCCGCCCACCGCGCTCTCGGGAGACACGTTGAGGATGGAAGGGCTGTCGGCCGTGCCGGATTGACGTCCGTCCCCCAGCGTGGGCAGGGTGTTGATGCCGCGCCGAATCAACGCATCGGGCGGTTGCATGTTGACCACTTCGGCCGAACCGGGCCAGCCGATGGGGCCGGCACCGCGCATCACCAGGATGCTGCCCTCGTCGATGCCGAGCGCGGGGTCGTTGATGCGGGCATGGTAGTCGTCAGCGCCTTCGAACACCACGGCGCGGGCCTCGAAGATGCCCTCCTGGCCGGGTTGCTGCAGGTAGCGCTGGCGGAAGGCCTCGGAAATCACCGAGGTCTTGAGGATGCCGAAGTCGAACAGATTGCCCGACAGCACCAAAAAGCCGGCCTTCTGCATCAGAGGCTGGGCGAAGGGGAAGATCACCTCGCGGTCGCGGGTTTCACGGCCCTGCAGGTTCTCCGCCAGCGTGCGGCCGGTGACGGTGCGGCAGTCGCCCTGCAGGCGACCGGCCTGCAGCAGCTCCCACATCAGGGCGGGCACGCCCCCGGCGCGGAAGAAGCGTTCGCCCAGGAATTGGCCGGCCGGCTGCATGTTGAGCAGCAGGGGCAGATCGTAGGCATGGGTGGTCCAGTCGCGCGCCTGCAGCTCGACCCCGGCGTGGCGCGCCATGGCCATGATGTGCACCTGCGCGTTGCTGGAGCCGCCGGCCACACTCACCACCGACAGGGCATTGAGAAAGCTCTCGCGGGTGAGCAGCTGCGAGGGGCGCAGGTCTTCATAGGCCATCTCGACGATGCGGCGTCCGGTCTCATACGCCATCTGCCCCCGCTCGCGGTAGGGCGCCGGGATGGCCGCGCAACCCGGCAGCGACAGGCCCAGGGCCTCGGCCACGGCGTTCATGGTGGAGGCCGTGCCCATGGTGTTGCAATGGCCGGCCGAGGGGGCGCTGCTGCAGGCGCGCTGCAAAAACTCTTCCTCGTCGATCTCGCCGGCAGCCAGCTGGCGGCGGCTGCGCCAGATCACGGTGCCCGAGCCCACCAGCTCGCCATCGTGCCAGCCGTCCAGCATGGGGCCGCCCGAGAGCACGATGGCCGGGATGTCCACGGTGGAGGCGGCCATGATGCCGGCCGGGGTGGTCTTGTCGCAGCCCGTGGTCAGCACCACGGCGTCGATGGGGTAGCCATACAGGGTCTCGACCAGGCCCAGGTAGGCCAGGTTGCGGTCGAGTGCGGCAGTGGGGCGGCGGCAGTTCTCGAAGATGGGGTGCACCGGGAACTCCATCGGGATGCCCCCGGCATCGCGGATGCCGTCGCGCACGCGCCGCGCCAGATCGAGGTGGATGCGGTTGCACGGCGACAGGTCGCTGCCGGTCTGGGCGATGCCGATGATGGGCCGGCCCGAGCGCAGCTCTTCGGGCGTGAGCCCGTAGTTCATGAAGCGCTCGAGGTAGAGCGCGGTCATGTCCGAGCGCTCGGGGTCGGCAAACCACTCACGCGAGCGGAAGGGGCGCTTGGCTTTCTTGTCCATGGGAAGACCCTGCTGTGGAAGACGAGACGGCGGGTGCAGCGGCGGCGCGACGGGGCTTCGGCCCGCCGCCCACGCACCCGGGGGGAATCACTTGGCGGTGCCGCGCACCTTGGCCAGCTCGGCGTTGAGTTCACCGGTGGTGTCTTCACCAAATTCCTTGGCGTACTTGGCCAGCACGGGCTGCAGCTTGGCGCGCATCTTGGCCTGCTCGGCCGGGGGCAGCTCGGTCACCTGCATGCCCACCTTCTTGAGCTCGCCAAGGGCCTTGTCACCAAAGGCGCGGATGGTCTTGCGTTCGTACACCGTGGCTTCGCGGGCGGCGTCCTGCACGATCTTCTGCTCTTGCGCCGACAGGCCGTCCCAGGTCTTCTTGGACATCAGCAAGGCCCAGGTGCTGTACATGTGGCGCGACAGCACCATGTGCTTTTGCACCTCGTAGAACTTGCTCGACAGGATGGTGGCCGCAGGGTTCTCCTGGCCATCCACCGCGGCCTGCTCCATGGCCGAATACAGCTCGGTGAAGGGCATGGGCGTGGCGTTGGCACCCAGCGCGCTGAAGGTGTCCAGGAACAGCGGGCTCTGGATCACGCGCAGCTTCAGGCCCACCAGGTCGTCGGCCTTGGTGATGGGGCGGCGCGAATTGGTCACGTGCCGAAAGCCGTTCTCCCAGTAGCCCAGGCCCACCAGGCCTTTTTGGGCAGCTTGGCGAGCAGCTTCTGGCCGAAGGGGCCGTCCAGCACGGCATCGGCCTCTTGCTCGTTGTTGAAGGTCAGGGGCAGGTTCAGCACGCCAAAGGGCTTGATCAGCGACATCAGGGTGGAGGTGTCGGGCACCGTCATCTCGAGTGTGCCGCCGCGCAGGGCCGAGGTCATGCTGACATCGTTGCCCAGCGAGCCGCTGGCATAGAGCTTGGCCACCAGCTTGCCGCCGCTCTTGGCCGACAACTGCTCGGCAAAGTACTTCACAGCCAGGGCCTGGGGATGGTCTTCGTTGAGGCCGATGCCGACCTTGAACACATGGTCCTTGATCTGGGCCGACACCGGGGCGGCCAAGGCGGCCAGGATCGTGGCCGCCAGGGCCAGGGCTTTGAATTGCATGGATGTCTCCGAATTTGGAATGTCTGAACCACGGTGGGCGGGGCCACCGGCCGCGGGGAATCTCTGATGGATCCTCCCGTTGCAGGCGAGAGATTAGGTTTCCCGTCCCCTGGGGTCCACTGACTTTTTTGCTAGCATCCATTCCAAATGCTGATGAGTCCAGACCCGATTTCGGGTAAACCCCTGTCTTTGGCCCAGGCCTGTGCCCGCCTGCGCTTTCGCCATCTGCAGTTTCTGGACATCCTGGGCCAGACCCGCAACCTGCGCCTGACGGCCGAGCAGATGCACATCACCCAGCCCGCGGCCACCAAGATCCTGATGGACATCGAGGAGATCCTGGAGGCCCGCCTGTTCGAGCGCCTGTCGCGTGGCATGCGGCCCAACGAACTGGGCCTGTTCACGCTGCGCTATGCGGCCAGCGCGCTGGCCGGGCACCGCAAATTTGTGGACGAGTTCAATGCCCTCAAGCAAGGGGGCCATGGGCACCTGTCGATCGGCGCCATCACCGGCTCGGCGGCCCACGTGCTGATCGCCTCGGTGGCCGAGATCCAGCGCCTGCGCCCCCTGCTGGTGCTGAAGGTGCTGGAGCAGAGCAGTGACCAGCTGGTGGTGTGGCTGGCCGAGCGCAAGATCGACCTGATGATCGGCCGCTTCACCGACGAATCCCAGCGCAGCCAGTTCCACTACGAGCGCCTCTCGGACGAACCACTGCAGGTGGTGGGGGGCCTGCACCACCCACTGCGGGGCGTACGCGAGCTGGACATGGCCGAGCTGTCGCACTGGCCCTGGATCCTCTACCCCGCCTCCACCGCGGTGCGCAAGGTGTCCGACGACATCTTCGGCCGCAACGGCCTAGCGCTGACCTCAGGGGTGGTCGAGACGCCCTCTTTCCTGTTCGCGCTGGAGATGATGCAGACCACCGACATGCTGTCACTGCAGCCCACGGCCCTGGTCAAGCGCTACATCGACAAGGGCCTGCTGGCCCGCATCCCCGTCGACCTGCCCGACCGCATGCCCGACTACGGCATGCTGACCCGCCTGGGCGAAACGCCCACGCCGGCGACGCTGGCCTTCATGGAGGTGTTGCGGGGGGTGGCAGCGGCCTGAGCTCCCAAGCCCAACTCCACCCCGCCCCGCCCCGCCCCGCCGTCAAGGTATCAACCTGCCCGCTCCAGCATGGCCTGCAGCAGCACATTGCAGCCGGCGGTGATGTGCTCGGGCTTGGCGTCTTCGATCTCGTTGTGGCTGATGCCGTCCTTGCAGGGGATGAAGATCATGCCCGTGGGGGCCAGCTTGGCCATGTAGACGGCGTCGTGGCCGGCGCCCGAGACGGCGGGCATGTGGCTGTAGCCCAGGCGCTCGGCGGCGCGCTGCACCGCGTTGACGCAGTCGGCGTGGAAGGGCTGGGCCGGGTAGTGCGAGACCAGCTCGATCTCGATCTTGAGCCCGGTTTCGGCGGCCACCTGGGCCGCGTAGGCGCGGATGTCGGCGTCCATCTGGTCGACCAGCGCATCGGTGCTGTTGCGCAGGTCCATCGAGAACTTGACGCGGCCCGGGATCACGTTGCGGCTGTTCGGGTGCACGTTGACCATGCCCACGGTGCCGCGCCCGTGCGGGGCGTAGCGGTTGCCGATGGCCACCACCTCCTGCATCACGCGGGTGGCGACCTGCAGCGCGTCCTTGCGCAGGCCCATGGGGGTGGGGCCGGCGTGGGCTTCCATGCCGGTCACGGTGCAGTCGTACCAGCGGATGCCCAGCACCGCGCTGACCACGCCGATGGTCTTGTCGTTGTCCTCCAGCACCGGGCCCTGCTCGATGTGGGTCTCGAAGTAGGCGCCGATGGGGTGCTGGCCCGGCACTTCGCTGCCGACATAGCCGATGCGGGTGAGCTCGTCCTTGACGCTCTTGCCCTCGGTGTCGGTGGCGGCGTAGGCGTGTTCCAGGGTGAAGGCGCCGGCGAACACGCCCGAGCCCATCATCACGGGCACAAAGCGCGAGCCCTCTTCGTTGGTCCAGAAGGCGACCTCGAGGGGGGCCTCGGTCTGGATGCCGTGGTCGTTCAGGGTGCGCACCACCTCCAGGCCGGCCAGCACGCCGTAGTTGCCGTCGAACTTGCCGCCGGTGGGTTGGGTGTCGATGTGGCTGCCGGTCATGACCGGGGGCAGGCTGTTGTTGCGGCCGGGGCGGCGCATGAAGACGTTGCCGATCTGGTCGACGGTGATGCTCAGGCCGGCGTCGCGGGCCCAGCCCACGACCAGGTCACGGCCCTGGCGGTCGAGTTCGGTCAGGGCCAGGCGGCACACGCCGCCCTTGTCGGTGCCGCCGATGCGGGCCAGGGTCATCAGGCTGTCCCAGAGGCGCTCGCCGTTGATGCGCAGGGAATGGGGGTTGGCAGAGGTCATGGTTGGAAGAGGATGAGGTTGAGCAGCGCGTTGGAGGCCGGGCCTCAGATCGCGTCGAGCGGGAACACCGGCCGCGTCACGTGCCGGAACGGGAACAGGCTGAAATCGGAGCTGGTCACGCCCGGGCTGTCGCATTCGACCAGGCCGGCCGACAGGGGCACAAACACGGGCCGGCAGTACATGCGCGACTTCAGCAGCAGAAAGCGCGCCTGCAGCGGGTCGAGCCCCACGCAACTGAACACGCCCAGGTCCCAGGGCTCGTGCGGGGTTTCGGTGACGACGATCTGGGTGCTGCCGGTGTCCAGCCACACGGTGCGGCCCATGTGGCAGCGCTGGCCGGTGTAGATGGGGCCGCTGACCGTGTAGCTGCCGTCGCTGATGGCCCGCACCCGGCCCTGCACCGCCACGGGGGTCTTGAGCAGGCCCAGGCCCGCCAGAGAGACCTTGTTGCCCAGCGCCACACTGACCTCGGCGCCCTCGCCGGCCGCAATCAGTGCGGCCACCGCCTCGGGGTCGCACAGAGGCCCCACGGTGATGCCGCTCAGGCCCTGGGCCCAGGCAGCCTGCAAAACGTCCAGCGTGTCACAGCTGCCGCCCGACATGCAGTTGTCGCCATGGTCGAGCAGCAACACCGGCCGGGTGGCCCCCTGGGCCATTGCCTGAGCCCGCTGCAGCGACTCGGCCAGGGGCTCGCTGTCGTACACGAACTGCTGGCGCTGATCCCAGATCTGGCCGGCCAGATCGTCGAGGGCCTGTTGGCCCTGAGCTTCGCCTTCGGCATCCAGCCGCACCGTGGCCACCACGCTCACGCAGGGGGCGGCGATGTCAGCCAGCGAGAAGCCCGCGAACACGGTCATGGCCGGCAGGCCCTGGGCCTCCAGGGCCTTGGCGGTGCCAACTGCCTGGGCCATGGCGCCGCCCAGGGTGGTGCTGCGCAGGGTGTGGCTCATCAAAGGCAGGGGGCGCCAGCGCACGCCGTAACGGAGCCCACCATCGAGCATGGGCAGCAGCAGCCGGGCCACATGGGCGCCGGTCTCGTACATGTCGATGTGCGGGTAGGTCTTGAAGCCCACCATGACGTCGGCGTTGCCCACCATGCGAGCGGTGATGTTGCCGTGCAGGTCCAGGGCCACGCCGATGGGCACGCCGGGAGCGGCAGAGCGCACCCGCGCCAACAGGTCGCCCTCGCCGTCGGCGCTGTTCTCGGCCACCATGGCGCCGTGCAGGTCCAGCAAGATGGCATCGCAGCCCGGGGCGGCGGCCACGATGCGATCACACAGCTGGGTGTAGGCCTCGGCCTGAACCGGGCCGCTGGGGTTGGCGGTGGCCGACACCGGGGTCACACATTCGGCGCCCCGGGCCTGGGCCGCGTCCAGAAAGGCGGCCATGGCGGTGCGCATGCCCTGCTGGGCCTGGCGCGCCTCGTCCCCGTAGGTGGGCGCAAACGCGGCCAGGGGCGTGGGCACGGGTGAAAAGGTGTTGGTCTCGTGGTTGAGACGGGCGATCAGCAGTTTCATGAACAGGTCCTCATGCAAGACCCACGCCGAGGTAGCGGTCCTTGACCTCGGTGTCGGCCAGAAAGGTGGCGTTGTCGGCCTCGTAGACGATGCGGCCCTGCTCCAGGATCAGATGCCGGTCGGCCAGCTGGGTGCAGACCTCGAGGTTCTGCTCCACCAGCAGGATGGACACGCCCTCGGCCTTGATGACCTTGAGCTGGGCCACGATCTCTTCCACGATGACGGGGGCCAGGCCCTCCACCGGCTCGTCGAGCATGAGCAGCTTGGGGTCGTTCATCAGGGCGCGGCCGATGGCCAGCATCTGCTGCTCGCCGCCCGACAGCTGGGCCCCGCCGTTCTTGCGGCGCTCTTTCAGGCGCGGAAAGATGCGGTAGATGTCTTCCAGCTGCCAGGGCGAGTGCCGGCGCTGGCCCAGCAGCAGGTTCTCCTCAACCGTGAGCAGCTTGAAGATGCCACGGTGCTCGGGCACCAGGCAGGCCCCTTGGCGGGCGATGCTGTGCGGGGCCAGGCCCTGCAGCTCGTGCCCGTACAGGCGCACCGTGCCCTGGCTGGGGCGCAGCACGCCGACGATGGTCTTGAGGGTGGTGGTCTTGCCGGCGCCATTGCGCCCCAGCAGGGTGACCAGCTCGCCGCTGTTCACATGCAGGCTCACGCCTTGCAGCACATGGCTTTTGCCATAGTGGGCGTGCACCTCGTTGAGCGAAAGAATCATGCCTTGCCTCCGGTGATCATGTTGCCCAGGTAGGCCGCGCGCACGCGGTCGTCGCTGCGGATGTCGTGCGGCAGGCCCTCGGCCAGCACGCGGCCGGCCTGCATCACGGTGACGGTGTCCGAGATGTCCATCACGATGTTCATGTTGTGCTCGATCAGCACCACGGTGTGCTCGTCGCGCAGGCTCTGGATCAGCTGCTTCATCTCCTCGAGGTCGTCGATGCCCATGCCCGAGGTGGGCTCGTCGAGAAAAATCGCCTTGGGCCGGGCCGCCAGCGCCATGCCCACCTCGAGCCGGCGCTGCTGACCATGCGAGAGGTTGCCCGCCGGCGTGTCGGCCAGACCTTGCAGGCCCACCCGCGCCAGCACTCGGTCCACCACCTCGGCCAGGGCCCTGGCGCCCACCGGGGCCTGCCAGCCATTGAAGGCGGCGCGCGGCGCCACGCCCTGGGCGGCCAGGCGCAGGTTCTCGCGCACCGGCAGGCTCAGGAACAGGCTGGTGACCTGGAACGACCGGGCCATGCCGCGCTGCACGCGGCGGTGGTCGGGCTCGCGGGTCACGTCATGCCCGTCGAACACGATGCGCCCGGCGCTGACCGACTTGGTGCCCGTGAGCAGGTGGAACAGCGTGGTCTTGCCCGCCCCGTTGGGCCCGATGACCGAGTGCACGGTGTTGGCGCGCACCTTCAGGTTGACGCCGCCCAGCGCGGCAAACTTGCCATAGTGTTTTTCGAGGCCGCTGGCCTCCAGCAGGATGGTGCTGCTCATGCTTTGTCTCCTTGGCGGGCCAGCCGCTTCCACAAGGTCTCGCCCAGGCCCCACAGGCCGCGTTGCATCCACAGGCTGACGGCCATCAGGATCAGGCCCAGCACCAGCAGCCAGCGCGGCCACAGGGCCGACAGCCAGTCGCCCAGCAACAGGTAGAAGGCCGAGCCCAGCACCGAGGCCAGCAGGTTGCCGGTGCCGCCGATCACGGTCATCACCAGGATCATCTCGCTGGTGTGGTGCTCGGCGTTCGACAGCGGCGCCAGCCCGGTCATCATGGCGTGCAGGGCCCCGGCCAGGCCGGTCACGGCACCCGAGATCACAAAGGCCTGCAGCTTGAGCAGCTTCAGCGGGTAGCCGATGGCACCGGCGCGCTCTTCGTTGTCGCGCACGGCCAGCAGGGTGCGGCCGAAGATCGACTGCGACACCTTGAGCAAGACCCAGAACACCGCCAGGAACAGCGCCGCCACAAAGCCATAGAACTGCCAGGGTGAGACCAGGCTCCACAGCGGCTGGCCCATCAGCGTGAGGCTGGGGCGCGGGATGTCCATCAGGCCGTTGTCGCCGCCGGTGAGGCCGGTGGCGGTGTAGGCGATGAAATAGAACATCTGCGAGAAGGCCAGCGTGAGCATCACGAAGTAGGTGCCCTTCTGCCGGATCGACACCCAGCCCACCACGGCTGCCCCCAGGGCGCCGACGGCCATGGCCAGCAGCAGGGCTAAAGGCATGGGCAGGGGCCAGCGGGTCAGCGTGAGGGCCACGGTGTAGCTGCCCAGGCCGAAGAAGATGCCCTGGCCGAAGGACAGCAGGCCGGTGTAGCCCAGCAGCAGGTTGCAGCCCATGGCGGCCAGGCCGAAGATCAGCACCTCGCTGGCCAGCGAGCCCGAATGCATGAGCAGCGGCATGGCGGCCACCACGGCCAGGGCCAGCCAGAACTGCAGCAGAGGCCCTTGAAAACGCTTCACAGGGGTTTGGTTTTGTTGGCTCATGTCACTCACTCCTTGCGGCCCAGCAGGCCATGCGGGCGCAGCAGCAGCACGGCGGCCATGGCGATGTAGATCATCAGACGCGCCCCTTCGGGCCACACCGTGCTCATCAGGCTTTGCACCACGCCGATCAACAGGCCGCCCAGCAGGGCGCCGCTGAAGCTGCCCATGCCGCCCACCACCACGACCACAAAGGCCACCGACAGGGCTTCGATGCCCATGAAGGGCTCGGCCCCCCGGATCGGGGCCGCCAGCACGCCGGCCAGCGCCGCCGTGGCCGCGCCCAGGCCGAACACCAGGCTGAAGATGCGGTGCACATTGATGCCCAACAGCGAGACCATCTCGGTCGACTCGCTGCCGGCACGCACCGCACTGCCCAGGCGCGTGCCCTCCAGCACCCACCACAGCAGCACGGCCAGCGCGGCGGTGAAGCCGATCACGAACAGCCGGTACTTGGGGTAGATGAAGCCGCCCCACATGACCACGCCTTGCAGGGCATCGGGCACGGCCACGCTGTCGCCCAGAGGGCCCCATTGCAGGATCACCAGTTCTTGCACGGCCAGGGCCAGGCCCACGGTGACCAGGATGTGGAACTCATGCGCCTTGGCATACACATGGCGCAGCACCACCTTCTCGGTGAGCCAGCCCAGCGCGCCCACCAGCAGCGGCGCCGCCAGCAGGGTGAGCCAGTAGCTCAGGCCCCAGCGCGTCATCTGGTAGCAGGCGTAGGCGCCGATCAGGTAGAAGGCGCCGTGGGCGAAGTTGACGAAGCGCAGCAGTCCAAACACGATGGACAGGCCCACGGCCAACAGGAAGTACAGCATGCCGATGCCGACCCCGTTGATGATCTGAAGCAGGTAGATGTTCATGCGTTGATCAAGTTGAAAGACAGGCCCGCAGGCCCACCCGCGCCCCCCGGGAGGTGGGCGCGTTGCAGGCGGCGGGAGGTGTGGAGACCCGGAGCAGAGCCCAGGTCAGGGCCCGGCGTCGATCAGGCCCGCTTGCAGCCAGTCTTGTCGATCGGCAGGAATGACTTGCCGGCGCTGAGCACGTCGACGTAGTCGTCCTTGTTCTTCATCTGCGACTTGGCCTTGCCCTTGAGCAGGTAGTAGTTCTTGAGCACCTGGTGGTCGGCCTTGCGCACTTCCTCTTCGCCGGTGAGGCCGGCGTACTTGAGGCCCTCCAGCGCGGCCACCACGGCCTTGGGCTCGACCGTGCCGGCCTTCAGGATGCCGTCGATCATCAGCTTGGTGCAGATGTAGGAGCCGGCCAGGCTGTAGTTGGGGTTGATCTTGAGCTTGTCGTTGCTGCGCTTGACCAGGTCGCGGTTGAGTTCAGAGTCGACCGTGTGCCAGTACTGGGCCCCGAAGTAGATGCCTTCGCACAGCTCGGCGCCCAGCGACTCGAACTGCTCCAGGCCCGAGGCCCAGGCCACCAGGATGGTCATGTTCTTGTGCATGCCGAAGCTGATCGCCTGGCGCAGCGTGTCGGCGCACTGGCCGCCGAAGTTGAGCAGCAGCAGCACATCAGGCTTGGCGGCCATGGCGTTGGTGATGTAGCCGCTGAACTCTTTCTCGGCCAGCGAGTGGTAGCTGTTGCCCACGTGCTCGATGCCTTTTTCCTTGAAGATGTTCTTGGCCGCCGACAGCAGGCCGTCACCGAACACGTACTGCGGCGTGATGGTGTACCAGCGCTTGGCCTTGGGCATCAGATCGGCCAGGGGGCGCACGGTCTGCTCGATGGCGCCATAGGTGGGCACGGACCAGCGGAAGGTGGCGGCATTGCAGTCCTGCCCGGTGATCTCGTCGGCGCCAGCGGTGGTCACGAAGATGCCGCCGGCCTTCTCGGCCTCCTTGCCCATGGCCAGGGCCTCGCCCGACAGGATGCCGCCGGCAAAAAAGCGCGTGCCCTGCTGCTGGGCCGACTCTTGCACCTTGCGCACGGCGGTGGCGGGCTTGCCCTCGGTGTCGAGCACGGTGTAGGCCAGCGGGCGCTTGAGCACCGAGCCGTATTGCTCGATGGCCAGGCGCATGCCCAGGTCGGCGAACTTGCCGTTGGCGGCAAACGCCCCCGACATGGGCACCGGGCAGGCAAACTGGATCGGGCCGCTGGCGGCCTGGGCCAGCGCGCTGCGGCCGGCCAGCCCCAGGGAGGCAGACAGGGCGCTGAGGGCAGAGACTTGCAGAATTTGGCGACGTTGCATGAGGGGGCTCCTGGATCGGTGCGTGTGCTGAAGGGGGTGAAGCCGACGGAGCCAGTACCGGCCCTCAGGGCCCGGTCCGTCTCTCGTTGCTGCATTCAGTGTTGCCCGGTCGGCGCCTTCGTGCGCTTTCCAAAACTTTCATTTGGATTCAGCGCGACCTGGGGAAAGCCCTTGGTCAGAGATCGAAGCCGTTGCGTGCGGGGTCAGACCCAGCGCAGGGCTTCAGGGCGCCAGGTGGCCGTTGCCTGACTGCCAGCGGCGGCGACCTGGGTCGGTGGCCACAGCAGGTCGTCCAGCAGGGCCACGGTGTCACCCAGGCTTGCAGCTTCGATGCGGTTCTTGTTCAGGAAGGCTTGCCACTGGCGCAGCTTGGCGGCGTCTTCACTGAATTGCTGGGTCAGTGCCAAAGGCCGCTCGGTGGGCAAGGCGGTCTGGCGTCGGGCAAAGGTGGCGGCGATGGCTGACGCGAGCGTGGCGCCATCCAGCTCAGTGCGCCGGGCAATCACCGCCAGGTCGAAGAAGTCCTTCATGCGACTGTTGACCTGCCCCAGCACCACCATGGCCTGGTACTTCTCGGCGATCACGGTGTAGACCGGATAGACCCGCAGCATGGGAGCTGGGAAGTCGCCCAGCAAGGTCGGGTAAGCCACCGTCTGTGGCTCCGGGGTCACGGCGTCCCCGAAGCCCACGTCGATCTGCAGGGCACAGCGTGCGGAACCGATGCGTGCTACCAGCGTGATGCGGGTGCCGCCGTAGGAGTTGTCCTCGCGAATCGCGTCGGCCTTCACAGACTCGGGGTCGAACACGATGCCATCGCCCAGGTCCATGCTGGCGATGTCGCGGAAGGTGGCGATCAGGTTCGCCTCATCGTCGGGGCCGAAGCCCAGCAAGTCGGCGTCCCTGGTTAGTCGGTGCGGGGTGTCGTACCAAAGCGCAAAGAGCAGAGCGCCCTTCAGCAAGAACCGGTCGGCGTGTGGTGAGGCGCTGAGGCGCGCCAGCAGGCGCTCCATGCCGAAGCGGTTGAGCACCAGGCTGTAGTCGTCGCCGCGTTGCTTGGCGAGGGCCAGCAGGCGGGCCAGGAGGGACGCGGAGAGCTTGCCGGTCATTGTGTCACCGCCTCCAGGTAGGGTTGCATGACACGTTCGACCCGGTTGATCTTGGCGAAGTGGCTCAGCTCGGCCAGGGTGACCTTGCGGCTGCGCCAGGCGTCTTTCAGGGCCTCCAGCGCCACGTCCAGGCCGATCTTGTTGCGGAACTTGAAGCAGTCGGTCACCGTCTTGGCGGCGCTGTACACCCGGATGGGGGCGCCATAGTCGCTCAGGGTCTGGATACCGTCGCTGTAAGCGGGGCCGCGCAGGCGCGCGATGCGCAGCGTGGGGTAGCTCAGCGCCGGGGCCTGGCTGCCTTCGGGCAGCGCGATCCACACCTCATGCGGCAACTGCGTACCGATCTCATGAAATTGCAGCGCACTCAGCAGGCACAGCACGGCCTTGGGCACGCGCTGGCAGACTTCGAGCAGCGTCTGATGCTCGGTGACTTCGGCATCGGGCAGTCCATACAGGCCACGGGTAAGGCGTTGCAGCTTCCCCGCCTGGTGCAGCCGGATCAGCAGCTGCGGTGACCAGCCGTGCTCACGCACATCCGCCGCCCGCAGCACGCGCCGGTGTCGGGCCAGTTCGAGGATGTGGTCAGACTGGTTCATGAAGTAAGTTTAATATCCGCATTACTTTTTCTCAAGCAATGAGACTTTCAATCAATCTCAGCAAGGCCGTCACAGCTCGCCGGCCTTGCGCATGGCCGCCGTGGCTTGTTCAAGGGCTGCAGGTGCAGCCTTCGATGGCTTCGGGGGTCGGTGGCACCGTCTGAAATTCGACGTCCTTGCACACATTCCTCAACACGTGCTTTGCAGACGCCCCGCCCCAAAGGGGTTCAGGCCAGCTCGCCCACCCGCACCGACACGGTGAACGCGTAACCGATCTGGTGCAGGGTCTTGATGGGCAGGGCCTCGCCCAGTGCTTCGGTGGCCTTCTTGCGCAGGCGGGTCACCAGCAAGTTCAGGCGCTCGCTGCCGTTCTGCGCCCGGGCGCCGAACAGCTTGTCGCTGAGGTCGCGCTTGGACACGGGCTGCCCCTGGGCCTGCACCAGGTGCTGCACGAACAGGAATTCGTGCGTGGTGAGGGGCAGGCTGCGGCCCTCAGGCGAGGACAGCACCCAGTCTTTCAGGGCCAGCGACCAGGTGCGGGGCGGGGCCTGCACCGGCGCCTCGGCCGGGCTGCTGGCAGCGGCCGGGTTGGCACTGCCCCGGGGCTGCAGGCGGCTGGCGGTGGCATCGATGTTGGCGGCCAGCTCCAGCAGGTTGACGGGCTTGACCAGGTAGCGGTCGGCGCCGGCGCGCATGCCGGCCAGGCGGTCGCCCAGGGCATCGCGGGCGCTGAGGATGATCACACCCACCTCGGGCCGCGCCTTGAGCAGGCCGGCCACCGACAGGCCATCGTCGCCGGGCAGGCCGATGTCGAGCAGCACCACGTCGACCGGGTCGCTCATGAATTTCTTGTAGAAGGCCTCGGCGCTGCCCACGCCCCAGGCCCGGTAGCCCGAGTCGAGCAGGAATTCTTCGATGCTGTGCAGCTGGTCGGCGTCGTCTTCGACGATGGCAATGCGGGGTTTGGAATGGCTCATGGTGCGATCTGGGGACGGCCCCGGTCTCGACGCCGGCAAGGGAACGGTGTGGCGGCGGAGGGTGCTCGGGACAAGCGAGTTTCGAGCCAGCCCCGGCGCCACCTGTTGTACCAGCGAGCGCGCCGGAGGATGCGCGGGGTTTTCCCCAGTCGGGGCCGATCAGGTGCTGGCGCCCGCTGGCCCCAGGGGCAGCTCGATCACAAAACGGCTGCCCTGCGGCTCGCGGGCCTCCAGCCAGACCCGGCCGCCATGCAGTTGCGCAATGCGCCGGACCAGGGCCAGGCCCAGGCCGGCGCCGGGCTTGCCTTCGGCGCCCCGGCCACGGCGGTATTTGTCGAACACCACCTCGGCCTCTTCGGGGGGGATGCCCGGGCCCGCATCGTCAACCGCCAGGCACAGGCGATCACCCCGCTGCCAGGCGTGCAGGGTGACCGGGGCGCCCTCGGGGGAGTATTTGAAGGCGTTGGACACCAGGTTCATCAGCATGATGCGCAGCAGCACCTGGTCGCCATGCAGGGCCGGCAGCCCAGGCGCCAGCTGCATCTGCAGCGGGTGCCCGGGCGAGAGCTGCAGGCCGTTGTCGAGCACCCAGGCCATCAGGCCGGGCACGTCGATGGGGGCGGGTTCGAGCACAAAGCTGTCGCTGTCGATGCGGTCCTGCGTGAGGCAGTTGTCAAAGAAGTAGTTGAGCCGGATGGCCCCACGCAGGATGCGCTCGGCCTGGGCCAGCTGGGTGGGCGAATCCTTGGCCCGCAGGCACATCAGCTGCGCCGTGGTGTGGATCACGGCCAGCGGCGAGCGCACCTCGTGCGACAGCATGGCGATGAAATGGCGCTGGTCGGTCAGGGTCTGCTCGATGGCCAGCAAGGCCTCTTTGAGCTCACGGGTGCGCAGGGTGACGGTCTGCTCCAGATCCTGGGCGTGCTCCTGCAGGTGGCGCGCCATGTAGCGCATGGCGTCGGACAAGGCCCCCAGCTCGCGGATCGGGCTGGGCGCGGGGGCACTGGCATGCCATTCGCCCCGGGTCAGGCGCCCGGCCCAGTGCCCCAGGCGGGCCAGCGGGCTCACCACCCGGTTGGCCACATGCACCGAAAACAGCAGGGCCGCCAGCATCACGGCCAGGGTCAGGTACAGGGTGTTGTGCAGCACGCCGCGCAGCGGGGTGTTGAAGCGGCTCTCGGGCAGCATCACGCCCAGGGTGAGGCTGGGGCCGTTGTGCAGCGGCTGGGTCCACCAGCGCGCCAGGTGCTGGGTGGCGCCCACATCGATGAAGCGGTTGCCCTCGGGCTGGCCGCTGGCCCGGATGGCGAGGCCCACGGCGCGCAGCACCGGGTCAGCGCTGTCTTCGGCCTTGCGCGCCTGCAAGCCATCGGCCGGCAGGCCGGGCTCGGGCGTGGACGAGGCCAGCAGCGCCCCGGTCTCATCGGCCAGAAAGGCCTGGCCACCGGATTCGCGGGCCACCCGGGCCAGGAACTCATTGATCTGCGACAGCGCCACATCGGCGGTGACCACACCCACCAGGGCGCCCTGGCGGTCGCGCACCGGGGCCGACACGCCCATGCCGATGGCCGCATAGGCGCCCTGGGCATCGTTGATCAGGTAGCGGTATGGGGCATACCAGGCCATGCCGTCGCGCGCCAGCGCCGACTGGAACCAGGGCCGGGTGCGGGCGTCGAAGGCGATCTCGCTGCGCGACACCGGCACCAGCGCCCGGCTGGCTTCGTCCAGGCGCAGCACCTCCATGGCCCGACCGTCGGCGATGCGCGCGCGCAGCAATTGCAAGGGGCGGTCGGCCCCGACGGGGGGGCGGCTGCCCGCGTAGTACTGGCCATCGGCCAGGCCCATCGAGATGAAGGTGAGCTGGGGCTGCTGGTCGATCTGCAGCAAAAACTGCCGCATCAAGGCCTCGGGCTGGGCATACAGCAGCTGGCCGGCCCGGGCCTGCTCCACGTTGAAGGTGACCACCCGCAGCGGCACGTCGAAGAAGCTGACGATCTTCTCGCGCACGCGGCTGGACACCTCGTCGGCCAATTGCTGGGCAAACTCTTCACGCGCGCTGAGGGCCGAGCGGTAGAAGAACCAGCCGCTGGCCACCACGATGGGCAGCAGCACCAGCAACAAGGCCAGGATCAAAAAGGTGCGAAACGCAATGCGGCTGCGGTCGGGCATGGGTGGAAATCTGGGCCAGGTTGCGGGCCAGGTGCCTCGGCGCCTCAGCGCTTGATCGCCTTCAGGGTCATGCGGTAGCCCGCCTCTTGCAACTGGGCCACGGTCTCGCGCGAGAAGTCGTAGTCGCGCGAGGACGGGGCGTCGTCGCTGTCTTCGCGCACGATGCGGGTGATGGTCATGGGGGCCTCGTCGCCCATCAGCTGGATGTAGCGTGGCTGGTGGCGCAGCCGGGCGGCCGCCTCGGGGGGCAGCTCGGCCATCAGGTCTTCGACCAGGCGCTGGTAGTCGCGTACCTGCTCGCGGGTGCGCACGTCGCTGCGCACGCGTTCGGAATACAGGATCTCGTCACGCCGGGCCATCACCTCGCTGAGGTTGCCGGGCAACTTGCGACGCTGTCCCGGGAACAGATCGATGATGTAGACCTGCTTGCCCGCCGAGCCACAGCGCTCGACCACACGCTCTAGCGGCGAGTTGCTGACAATGCCGCCGTCCCAGTAGTGGCGGCCGTTCACCGTGGTCCACGGGAAGGCCGGCGGCAGGCTGCCGCTGGCCAGGATGTGATCAGGCGTGAGCTCGTCGACATAGCTGTCAAACACCACCAGCTCGCTGGTCTCCAGGTCGACGGCACTGACCATCAGCCGCACCGGGCTGGCCTTGAGGCGGCTGAAATCCACGAAGCGCGCCAGCAGCGCCCGCATGGGGCTGGTGTCGTACAGGCTGGTCCAGTTCTGCGGCCATTGCTCGGCACCGAGCAAGGGCTGCAGCCAGCGGGGCGTGAAAAAGGGCTGCACGCCCCAGGTGGCGATCTGCTGGCAGGCCAGGCTCTGGCGCAGGGTCTCGTCGGGCACCACCGGGGTCAGGGTGGCCAGTTCGGCCCAGAAGGCCTGCAGCGCCTCGGCCGGCCGCTCGGGGTTGCCTGCGATGATGGCCCCGTTGAAGGCCCCGATCGACACCCCGGCCACCACATCGGGCCGCACGCCGGCTTCTTGCAGCGCCTTCACGGCGCCGCACTCGAAAGCCCCATAGGCGCCACCGCCTTGCAGGATGAGAAAGGTCTGGTTGGGAATCTGCTGCAGTGCGAACTTCGGGTCGGACAGCTTGGCCTTGAGCCGGCTCAGGTTGACGCGGCGCTTGATCAGGTTCTCGACCAGCCGGGTCTCCTGCGAGGGCCGCCCCAGCGAAAAGAGCGCCTGCGGCACGTCGTGGCGCAGGTAGAAGGCGGCAAACGAGCCGGCCTGCAAAGAGCCACGGTCGATGCGCTCGAACGGGGGCTCGATCTCGCCCAACAGGTTGAAGCTGTGCTCGAAGACCTGGCTGAAGAAGTAGCTGACCTCGTCATAGGGCAGGCGTTGGCCCAGCATGTTGCGCGCGGCCAGCCGGCCTTGCTTGATGGCGTTGTCCCAATGCTCCACCCGGTGGCGGCGGCCCAGCACCGGGTCGTCGAAGTTGGCCACATCACCAGCGGCAAACACGCCGGACTGACTGGTCTGCAAAAAGCGGTCGACCACCACCCCCTCATCGAGCAGCAAGCCGCTGCCTTCGAGAAAGCCGGTCTCGGGGCTGATGCCGGCACCGATCACCACCATGTCGCAAGGCAGCACCTGGCCGGCCTGGGTGTGCACGGCCTGGACCCGGTCGGCGCCGCTGAAAGAGGCCGGCGCATCGCCCAGCAGCACCTGGGCGCCGCGCTCGGTGAAGCAGCGCTGAAAGAAGTCGGACAGGGCCGGTGTGTTGAAGCGACCAAACAGGTCGCCCCGCTCGACCAGCGTGACCTCGATGCCGCGCTGGCGCAAGGAGGCGGCCACCTCCAGTCCGATGAAGCTGCCCCCGATCACCACCGCCCGCTGCGCCTGCAGCGCGCTGGCACGGATGGCCTGGGCGTCGGCCAGCGAGCGCAGGTAATGGATGCCCGGCAGCTCCACGCCGGGCAGTGCCAGCCGCAGCGGCCGGGCCCCGGTGGCAATCAGCAGCTGGCCATACGTCCAACTGGAGCCTGCTTCGGTGTGCAGGGTGCGCTGTGCCGTGTCGAGGCGGCTGACGCGGCAGCCCAGCACCAGCTCAATGCCCAGCGCTTGCCAGGCCCCCTCGGCCAGCACGGTGCTGACGCGCGGGGTCTGGTTCAGGCTCAAAAAGCTCTTGGACAAGGGCGGGCGCTGGTACGGTGGCTGGTCTTCGTCACCCAGCACCACGATGCGCCCGGTGGCGCCCTCGGCACGCAGGGTTTCGGCGGCCGTGGCACCGGCCAGGCCGGCGCCGACGATCAGGTAGTCGGCATGCGGATGGGCCGGGGGCCGTTTGGGAACTCGGGTGGCTTTGGGCACAGAGGGCTTGGCAGCGCCGCGCGGGGCTGGGCTCATGAACAACTCCAGAGGGCCGGGCCAGGGGCCCGGCAGAGGGTGGAAACCGGGCTGATATATCGCATCACTTGGAGGCCATCCAGGCCTCGTAGCCACCTTCGAGTGGGCGCACCGAAAGGTAGCCCATGTCCAGCAGGCGGCGGGCGGCCAGGATGGCACCGGCATCCTGCGGGCAGGCGCACAGGGTCACGATGGGCTGGTTGCGGGGCCAGTCGCCCACGACCTGTTCCAGCTGGCTGTGCTCGGCCACCCGGGCGCCATCGATGGGGCCGGTCTGGGCCACCATCACGGCGCCGCGCAGATCCAGCAGCAGGGGGCGCGGCTCACGCGCCAGTGCTGCGCGCAACTCATCAATGCCGATGCGGGGCACCGCGCTGAGGCGGCGAAAACGGTATTTCTGCCAGAACTTCCAGCCCAGCCAGGCGGCGGCCAGCACCACCACCACGGTCAAGGCCTCGGCGGTGTTGCGCTCGAGCGCCGCAATCACCTGGCGCACGGTGTCGCGCAGCAGCCAGCCTGCACCCAGCGCCAGGCCGGCCCACAGGCCGCCGCCGGCACCGGCCGCGATCAGAAAACTGGGCTGGTGCATGCGCAGGGCCCCGGCAATCGGTGGCGCCACGGTCGAAAAACCAGGCACGAACTTGGCCACCACCAGCGAGGCTGGCCCCCAGCGCAAAAAGCGCGCCTCGGTCTGGCTGACGCAGGAAGACGGGTTGATCGACAGCTTGCACAGCCCCGAGAGCACCCGGTAGCCAAAGCGCTTGCCCGCGTGGTACCAGCCCCAGTCGGCCAACACCGAGGCCAGCATGGCCGCGGCTGCCAGCTTGCCCAGCGCCCCGGGCGTGGCGGCCAGACTGCCCGCCAGCAGCAGGGTGGGCACGGCCGGCACAGGCAGGCCCAGCTGCTGCAGCAGCACATTGATGAACACCACGCCGAGCGCGTCGTGCTCCAGGGTTTGGCTGAGCTGCTGAAGGTCCATGGCGGAGAGGGATGGAAAGTGGATGCCGGCAGGCCCTTGTGCGGCCCGTGCGCCAGTTTAGCCCCTGCTCCGCGCCGTCAGCCCCAAAGGGGCTTGCCACCGCCACTTGTGGGCCCCAGCCGCTTCAGCCCATCAAGGCTGCGCCGTCAGGCCCGCTGGGCCTGCACTGTGCTGACGGGCACGATCTGCTTCTCCAGCAGGGTGTAATGCATCGGCAGCCCCGCCGGTGGCACAAAGCTGACGGGAAAGCGCCCACTCTCGGTGTACCCCATGGCCTGCCAGAAGGCGACCACACCAGAGTCAGGTGGGTAGGCCTTGAGGCGCATGCGTGTCGCCTCGGCGGCGGCGATCTCCTCAAGAATCTGCACCGCCGTGCGGGCATGCCCCGCGCCCCGGTAGCGCTCATCGATCACGAGGAAGTGGACATAGCCGCCGTCCCAATGCGGATAACCCAGACCCAAGGTGATGAAGCCCACGGTCTTGCTGACCCCGTGGTGCAAGTCAATGGCATAGACGCGGTGCTCTGCCGCATCCACGTCGCGATGCAGCAGCTCGAAGAGTTGGGCGCCTTCAACGCCGGTCAATCGATGACCGAATGATTCTTCGACATACTGCCTTGCATGGTTCAAGACACCTTGCAACAAGGCACGGCCAGCCGATGTCTCCTGTACTCTGGTCAGATGAATTTGGGGTGCTGCCATGAATGCCTCCTCCTGAACCGAACAGCGTTTGCTGCATGGTAGGCAACTCTCTTCCGCCTCCCGCAAAGTAAAAGCATATATTTGTTACAACACATTGCAACACCCAAAAACGTTGAATTTGACTCAATATTGGTACCTCGCAGCCTTCCTATCTGACCCATCCCATGGACCAATGACATGACGCTACGCATCGTGAAACTCGGCAGCCCGCGCACCCCCGACGAAGGCACCCGCATCGGCACGGTGCGGCGCCCGCCGCGGGGCGTGCCCAAGACCGAATTTGCCAGCCAGAACTGGTACGACATCTGGTACCCCAACCTCGCGCCCACCGCCGAGACCATGAAGCTGGGGCAAGAGGCCGACACCCCAGCGCAATGGCAGTCCTTTGAACGCCAGTTCCGCAAGGAGATGGCCCAGCCCGAGGCCAGCCGGAGCCTGGATCTGCTGGCCGCGCTGTCCCGCCACAGCAATTTTTCGGTGGGTTGTTACTGCGAGAATGAGGCGCGCTGCCACCGTTCGGTGCTGCGAGCCTTGCTGCAAGAAAAAGGTGCTGACCTGGCGCCCTGAATCCCAGCGCAGGTTTGGCTGCGCCAATCCGTGTGATGATTCAGGGCTGCAACTCCAATGGAGAGCCTGATGGCCAACTCACCCGACAACCTCAGCATGGCGCTGTTCTGTGATTTCGAAAACGTGGCGCTGGGCGTGCGTGACGCCAACTACGAAAAGTTCGACATCAAGCCCGTGCTCGAACGGCTGCTGCTCAAGGGCAGCATCGTGGTCAAGAAAGCCTATTGCGACTGGGACCGGTACAAAGGCTTCAAGGCCACCATGCACGAGGCCAATTTCGAGCTGATCGAGATCCCGCACGTGCGCCAGTCGGGCAAGAACTCGGCCGACATCCGCATGGTCGTCGATGCCCTGGACCTGTGCTACACCAAGTCGCACGTGAACACTTTTGTGATCATCAGCGGCGACTCGGATTTTTCGCCCCTGGTGTCCAAGCTGCGCGAGAACAACAAGCAGGTGATCGGTGTGGGCGTGAAGCAGTCCACCTCTGACCTGTTGATTGCCAACTGCGACGAATTCATCTTCTACGACGACCTGGTGCGTGAGAAGCAGCGCGCACTGGCGCGCCGCCAGCAGCCGGCCGATGCACCGCAGCAAGCCCGCCGCACGCCAGAAGAGGAGCGCAAGCGCAAGGAAGCCAGCGACGCCCGCCGCAGCGAAGCCCTGGAGCTGGCCGTGGAGACCTTCGATGCCCTGATGGCCGAACGCGGCGACAGCGGCAAGATCTGGGCCTCGGTGCTGAAAGAAGCCATCAAGCGCCGCCGCCCCGACTTCAACGAAAACTACTTTGGCTTTCGCACCTTCGGCAACCTGCTGGAAGAGGCCCACAACCGCGGCCTGATGGAATTCGGCCGCGACGACAAGTCGGGCGCCTATGTGTTCCGCAGCAGTGGTGGCGGCAGCACGGGCGCGGGCCCTGCCCCCTTGCCCGCATCGAGTGCGGCCACCCATGCCGCACCGGCGCAGCGTACCGAGCAGGCCTACGAGCGCCCGGTGTCGCGTTACTTCCCGCCGGAGGCTTTTGCACCGGCCGCCGCGCCCGTGCCCCCAGCAGCACCCGTGACCGCTGCAGCACCGGTGGTGGAGGCCCCCGAGGTCGAAGCCGAAGCCGAGAACGACGAGCAACCCCCAGCCAGCTATGGCCGTTCGCGGGGCGGCCGCCGGGGTGGCCCGCGTGAAGGACGTGAGGGCCGCGACAACCGTGACGGGCGAGACAACCGCTCCGAAGCCAATGCATCGCGCGGCGAGGGCCAGCCCAACCAACAGGCGGCCCGCCACCAGGGCCAGAACCCACCTGCGCTGCCAGAGCACGACAGCGCCATCGCCGCTGCCGCTGCCGAGGCCGAAGCCCGGGCACGCGCCCGCAAGGCCCGCGAACTGCGCGAGCGCCAGGAACAGGCCGCGGCCACCAGCCGCCGTGCCGCCGCCCCGGCGACCGAAGATGACGATGAGCCAGCAGCGTTGCCCCCGGTCCTGGTGAACGATCAGGCCGGTGCCACGGCAACTGATGAAGGTGCTGCGCCCGCCGCGGCGGAAGACACCGCCCCCCAGGCCTCGCCACGCCGCCGCAGCCGCGGTGGCCGCTCGGGCGCCAAGGCCCGTGCCCAGGCCAACGCAGCGCAGGCTGAGGCGGCGGATGGCCCCGTGGATGACACGGCCAGCGCGCCGGCCGAAGCCGTCGAGCCAGCAGCCACCGCCGTGGTGACGACACCCGAGGCCGCCGCGGTCGAGGCAGCACCCGTGGACGTGGCCGCGCCGGCGGCCAAGAAGGCCCGTCGCCCTCGCGCAGCAGCCAAGAAGGCAGGCTGAGGCCTTCAATCCCTGGGCGAGACCGGCTCCGCAAAGGCGGCGTCGGCCACCACCTCGCCCAGACATTGGACAAAGCTCGCAGCGGCCGGTGACAGCTCCTTGCCGAGTTGGCTGTAGACGCAGACCTCGCGGTAGAAGGCGGGTTCTTGCAGGGCCAGCATCTGCAGCCCATAGGCCTTCACCAGCGGCGCGGCGTAGGTGGGACACAGCGTGACGCCCATGCCAGCGGACACCAGGCCGAAGGCGGTGGTGAAGTACGAGGTCTCCTGCCACGGGTTCAGCAGCAGGGCCTCGCTGTAGGCACCCAGGCTGGCTCGCATGCGCGCAATGAAGTCGCGTGTGGGGGCGATGAAATGGCAGGCGTCCAGATCCTGCCAGCGCAGGGGGTTCTGTGCGCACAGGGGATCGTCGGTGCGGCAGATCAGCCAATGCCGATCCCGCAGAAAGGGCTGGCGCCGCAGGCCGGCATCGTCCAGCACGCCATCCGGCCCGATGGCCAGTTCGACTTCACCCGCCTGCAGCCGGTCCAGCAGGTGTTCGGGCAGCGTGTCCTGCAGGCGGATGTCCACGCCCGGGTACTGCTGCCGGTACACGGCCAGCACCCGCGGCACCAGGGTGCAAGCCATCAGTTGGGGCGCCGCCACGCGCAGCACGCCCCGGCGCTTGTCGCGCAAGTCGATCATGCTGCCCACGGCCACGGCCAGCTCATTGAGCATGCGGCGCACATGCGGGTAGAAATCGCGCCCCGCCTCCGACAGCTCGACCCGCCGGGTATGGCGGTCAAACAGCGACAGGCCCAGCTCGCGTTCCATGTCGCGCACCAGCACGCTCAGGGCCGACTGGGTCAGGAACAGCCGCTGGGCCGCTTTGGTGAAGCTGCCCTCGGTCGCCACCGCCTCGAACGCCCTCAGCTGCCGCAGGCTCAGGTTTCCATTCATATGAATCCCTCATCAATCGATGAAATTTTTTCGTTTGAATGATAAGACAGCTCTCGATGTAATGCGGTCCTCACCCCAAGGCCGCTCCATGACCGCTTCTTCAACCGCTGATTTCGTCCCCATCCGATCGCTGCATCACTTCGCCTGGCGCTGCCGGGATTGCGAGGAGACGCGCCATTTCTATGAGGACCTGCTGGGCCTGCCCCTGGTGCATGTGATCAAGAGCGACGTGGTACCCAGCACCGGCGAGTACTGCCCCTATGTGCACATCTTTTTCCAGATGCGTGACGGCTCGTACATCGCCTTCTTCGACCTCGGCGACGACACGGCCGCCCAGCCCTCGCCCAACACGCCGGCCTGGGTCAATCACCTGGCCCTGCGCGTCGATTCGGTGGCCGAGCTGGAGCAGGCCAAGGCCAGGCTGCAGGCAGCCGGCATCGAGGTGCTGGGCGTGACCGACCACCACATCATCCGCTCGATCTATTTCTTCGACCCCAACGGCATTCGGCTGGAACTGACCACCCCCACGGTGGATGGGGCTGAGATGAACCAGTTGGCCCGCCGTGCCCACCAGGAGGTCCGTGACTGGACCGCCTTCAAGGCTCGGCGCAAGGCCAGCGCCTGAGGGGATACCCACGGACCCAAGAACAAACCGGAGACAAACCATGACCAGCTACCACTTCGCCCCCCCATACGAGCTGCCCAGCTTTGCTTTCACGCCCCCACCCGAGCTGCAGGGGGGAAACCCGGGCCGCTACCCCATCGTGATCGTTGGCGCCGGCCCGGCAGGGCTGACCCTGGCCTGCGACCTGGCCCAGCGCGGTGTGCGCAGCGTGCTGATCGACGAGGACAACACCGTGGGAGTGCGGGGCGCCTCCTCGCGTGGCATCTGCTATGCCCAGAAGTCGCTGGAGATCCTGGACCGGCTGGGCATTGCCGAACGCGCTGTCGCCAAAGGCGTGGCCTGGTCATTGGGCCGTACCTTCTCGGGCAGCGAAGAGGTGTACAGCTTCAACCTGCAGGACCACAGCGTGTCCACCCAGCCTCCATTCATCAACCTGCAGCAGTTCTACCTGGAGTGGTTTCTGGTGGATCGCCTCCAGGCCCTGGGCCTGACCGACCTGCGCTGGAGCACCCGGGTTACCAAGATCCAGGCCCATGTCGACCACGTCGACCTCATGCTGGAGACCCCGGCCGGCGCCTACCGGCTGCAAGCCAGCACCCTGATCGATGCCACCGGGGCCAACAGCCCCATCCGCACGCAACTGGGTCTGGCAACCCACGCCTCGCGCAGCACCGATCGCTGGTGCATCACCGATGTGCGTTTCACCCACCCCCTGCCCACGGAGCGCTGGACCTGGGTGGATGCGCCCTTCAATGACGGGCGCGCAGTCTGGCAGCACCTGATGGCCGACGGTGTGTGGCGCATCGACTACCAGATGCCCGAGGATGCCGACCCCGAGGCCATCAGCCAACCCGAGGTGGCCGGCTCACGGCTGCGTGCGCAACTGGGGCCCGATGTGGAGTTCGAGTTTGTCTGGATCGGCCCCTATGGCTACCGCGACCACCTGCTGGACGACTTCCGGGCTGGCCGGGTGTTCTTCATCGGTGACGCCGCCCACGTCGTCAGCCCCTTTGGCGCCCGCGGCGGCAACACCGGCATGCAGGACGCCGCCAACCTGGGCTGGAAGCTGGCCCTGGTCGAGCAAGGGCTGGCCCCCGACACCCTGCTGGACAGCTACAGCGCAGAGCGCCGCGCCGCCTGCGTCGAAAACCTGCAGGTGACCAGCCGTTCTGCCCGCTTTCTGGCCCCCCGCAGCCCGGCAGAGCACACCCTGCGCCGAGCCGTCCTGGCGCTGGCGCGGCAGCACCCTTTTGCACGTGCACTGGTCAACACGGGCAGCATGTCGGTGGCGAACGACTACCCGCCCTCGGCCTGCCTGCCCCAGGGCGCCCGCAGCGTGCAAAACCTGGCCTTGCCAGATCGGCAGGGCCGGCCCACCGCGCTGATGCACCTGCTGCGGCAGGGCACGCACTGCCTGGGGCTGTGGTTTGCGCCAACAACGGGCGCACGGGCCGAAGCCGAGGCGCGCTTGCGCCAGACCGGGCTGCCAGCCCGCCTGGTGGCCATTGGCGGGCCCGAGGCCGACCTGCACGACCCCGACGAGGTGCTGGCCCGCCACCTGGGGCTGGCCCCCGGCGGCAGCGCCGGCACCCTGTGCCTGCTGCGCCCGGACGCCTACCTGGCCGCCACCCTGCCGGCCTGCACCGCCGACGCCCTCATCGAAGCCCTGCGCGTGCTCACAGGCCAAGCTGCCACCGCCCTGGAACCCCTCACCGCCTGAACCGAGCCCGACCATGAACACCGAACCCAACATCCCCGACCCCGACGGCTTCTACGCCGCCCTGGTGCAAGCCCACGAAGGCCTGAGCGAAGCCGCCAGCGCCGACCTGAACGCGCGGCTGGTGCTGCTGCTGGCCAACCAGTGCGGCCGGCAACAGGTGCTGCTCGCCTGCCTGAACGCGGCCCGCGAAGCCGCCCCCTCTACCCTGACCTGAAAGCCCCCCCATGAGCACCCAAGCCCCTTCCTTTGCCTCGGCCTCCGACCTGCAGGAGCAAAAACCCCAGGTGCAGATGCTGGCCCCAGGCGTCTACGGCTACATCAGCGCCTTCGATCCCAACTGCGGCTTCGTGGTCGGTGACGAGCACGTGGTGGCCATCGACACCCGACCCACGCCGCGCCTGGCGCGAGACTTCCTGGCCGCCATCCGCAGCGTCACCGACAAGCCCGTGAAGTTCATTGTGCTGACCCACTACCACGCGGTGCGCGTGATGGGCGCCAGCGCCTTCCCGGAGGTGCAGGCCATCATCGCCAGCCAGGGCACGACCGACTGGGTGCACAGCCGCGGCCAGGCCGACTTCGACTCGGAAGTGGGCCGCTTCCCACGCCTGTTTGCCGGTGTCGAAGAGGTGCCCGGCCTCACACGGCCCACCCTGAGCTTCGAGCGCGAGATGCGCCTGAACCTGGGCTCACGCGAGATCCACCTGCACTGCCTGGGGCGCGGCCACTCGGGGGGCGACACCGTGGCCTGGCTGCCCGACTGCGGCGTGCTGTTTGCTGGCGACGTGGTCGAGAACCGCTGCGGCGTGTACGCCGGCGACGCCTACCTGCAGGACTGGCTGGGCACCCTGGACGCCGTGCGCGCACTCCACCCTCGCACCCTGGTGCCGGGGCGGGGCGCAGTGCAGCACGGCCAGGGGGCCTGCGCCGAGGCCATTGACCTGACCCAGGCCTTTTTGCGCACCCTGCTCGACAGCGTGCGACAGAGCCTGGCCGCCGGCCTGGGCCTGCGGGCCTGCTTCGAGAACGCGCAACAGGCCATGGCGCCGCGCTTCGGCGACTGGCCCGTGTTCCAGCACGTGCTGCCCTTCGACGTGGCCCGCGCTGTTGAAGAGCTGCAAGGCACCGAGCACCCCACCATCTGGACCGCCGAACGCGACCAGCAACTCTGGGCCACGCTGCGGGGCTGAGGCCCGCCTACGCCAACGCACTACGAACCACGCACCACGCACCACGCACCACGCACCAAAAAAACCACACAGGAGACAGACATGACAATCCCTTCCCCCACCCGCCGCGCCTGCACGCGCCTGGCCTTGGCCCTGCTGGCGGGCCTTGCCGACCCACTTACGGCCCAGGCGCAGCCCCAGACACCGGCCTACCCCAACCAGGCCGTGCGCTGGCTCGTGCCCTATGCAGCCGGCGGCGGTACCGACGCCATGGCCCGGGCCCTGGCCGACGCCATGCAGCCCTCGCTGGGTCAGCCCCTGATCATCGACAACCGCCCCGGCGCCTCCACCAACATCGCGGTGTCGGTGCTGCTGCAGGCCAAGCCCGACGGCTACACCGTGATGCAGGCCGAGAACGCCGCACTGCTCTTCAATGAGCACATGTTCGCCCGCCTGCCTTACAAGCCCGCCACCGATTTCACCTACATCGGCGCCATTGGCCGCATGCCTGTGGCCCTGGTGGTGCACCCCGACTTTCCGGCCAAAACCCTGGCAGAGTTCATCGCCTATGCCAAGGCCCACCGTGATGGGGTCAACTACGCCTCGCCAGGCAATGGTTCGCCCCACCATGTGGCCATGGAGCTGTTCAAGCAGAAGGCCGACATCAGCCTCACCCATGTGGCCTACAAGGGGGCGGCACCGGCCATGCAGGACGTGATGGGCGGCCAGGTACCGGTGATGATGCTCGACCTGGCCTCGGGCCTGCAGATGATGCGGGCCGGCAAGGTGCGCGTGCTGGCCCTGGCCTCGCCGCAACGCGCCAGCGCCCTGCCCGAGACGCCGACCTTTGCCGAACTGGGCTACAAGGAGGTCAATGCTGCGGCTTTCCACGGCCTGGTCGGCCCGGCCGGCATGCCCGCCGACGTGGTGAACCGCCTGAACGCTGAATTGCGCAAAGCCACCCAGAGCCCCAAGGTGGTGAAGCTGTTTGCCGACTTCGGCTTCGAGCCCCTGCCGGGCAGCCCGGCCGATTTCCAGGCCCTGGCCCGCAGCGAAAGCGCTCGCTGGGGCAAGGTGATCAAGGCCTCCAACATCCAGCTCGACTGAGGACGGCCCCGATGACCCCACACGATCTGCGCCTGGCCACCCGCCACAACGGTCGCCGCGATGGCGAGCTGATGCTGCTCAGCCCCTCACGGCAACACTGGGCCCCGGCCGGCCCCGCCACCCCCACCCTGCAAGCCCTGCTGGACGACTGGGAGGTGCTGGCCCCGGCCCTGGCCCGGCGCTGCCACAGCCTGGATGCCTCAGGCTGGCAGGGCTGCGCCGCTTTTGAGCCGCAGCAATGCCTGGCCCCCCTGCCTCGGGCCTACCAATGGGTCGATGCCTCGGTGTACCGCAACCACGCCCGCCTGATCTACCAATGGCGCCAGGAGCCCATCCCGCCTCGCTACGAGGACGAGCCCCTGGTCTACCAGGGCGGCTCGGACGTGATGCTGTCAGGCACCGAACCCATCGTGGCGCGCGATGAGGCCCATGGCATCGACCTGGAGGCAGAGATCGCCGTCATCACCACCGACGTGCCCATGGGGGTCAGCGCCGAACAGGCGCTGCAGCACATTGCCTTGGTGGTGCTGCTCAACGATGTGTCGCTGCGTGGGCTGATCCCGGCCGAGTTGGCGCGCGGCTTCGGCTTCTACCAGAGCAAGCCCGCCACCAGCTTCGCGCCGATCGCGGTCACGCCCGCGGCCTTGGGCTCGGCCTGGCGGGGCGGCATGCTGCACCTGCCGGTACACATCGAGCTCAATGGCCAATGGTTTGGTCAACCCGATGCGGGGGAGGAGACCGTGTTCCATTTCGGCCAGATCATCGCCCACCTGGCCCGCACCCGGGCACTGGCTGCGGGCAGCATCGTCGGCGCGGGCACCATCAGCAACGCGGCCGCGGCCGGCGGCAATGCCTGCATCACCGAGGCCAGGGTACGCCAGATGCTGGCCGGTGCGCCCGAGGCCGAGCTGCAGCCCTACCTGCGGCACGGCGACCGGGTGCGCATCGAGGTGCTGGATGCGCAGGGTCGCTCGGTGTTCGGTGCCATCGATCAGAGGGTTCAGGTGGTGTCACAGGCGGAGTGAGGCTGGATCAGGCCGCCCGGCTCACAGCAGCCCACCCCGCTTGAGGCGGTAGGCCAGTTGGGCGCGGCTCAGGCCCAGCGCCCGGGCGGCCTCGGCCACGTTGTGGCGCGCCGCCACCCAGGCCTTGCGGTAGCGCTGCAGCTCGGCAGCGGCATGCGCATCGCTGCCGCCCCCAGTGCCTTTGCCCGCAGCAGCAGGCGGCGATCGCCGAGCATTCCGGGTGGGCTCGGGGTCAAGCGTCAGCACCGGGGCCGGCACCTGCGTCAGTTGGCCACTGGCATCCAGGCCCAGGGCTTCGTGCGACAACTGCTCGCCCCCCCGGAACAGGTGGTGCACATCGATCGGCTCGCCAGGCTCGGCCATGATCACGCCGCGCTCCACCAGGTTCTGCAGTTCGCGGATGTTGCCCGGAAAGTCGTAGCGCAGCAGGGCCTGGACCGCGCGCGCCGTGAAGCCCGGCACCTCGCGCTGGTGCAGGGCGACGTAGCGCTGCAGAAAATGCTCCATCAGCAGCGGGATGTCATCGCGCCGCTCCTTCAAGGGCGGCAAGGCAATAGGGAACACATTGAGGCGGAACATCAGGTCTTCGCGGAAGCGCCCGGCCCGCACCTCGTCACGCAGATCGACGTTGCTGGCCGCCAGCACCCGCACATTGACCGGGATGGACCGGGTGCCCCCCACCCGCTCGACCGTGCGCTCCTGCAAGGCGCGCAGCAGCTTGCCCTGGGCCACATAGCTCAGCGAGGCCACCTCGTCGAGGAAAAGGGTGCCTTCATGGGCGCGCTCGAAACGCCCGGGCCGCGACACCGTGGCCCCGGTGAAGGCCCCCCGCTCCACCCCGAACAGCTCCGACTCGATCAGGGTCTCGGGGATGGCTGCGCAATTGATGGCTACAAAGGGCCGCTGGGCCCGCGGGCTGATGCGGTGCAGCGTCTGGGCAAACAGCTCCTTGCCCACGCCCGAGGCCCCGGTGAACAACACCGTGGCCTGGGTGGGCGCCACGCGCTGGATCAGGTGGCAGGCGGCGCTGAAGCTGGAGGAGATGCCGATGGGCTCGGGCGCGTCGGCGCCAAGCCCCAGAACGGTGGCGGCGGGGGCCTTCGGCGCCCCCGTGGCGCTGAGGCTGGCCCCGGGGCTGAAGCCCCGGACCCGGGGTGCCGAGGCATCGGGCAGAAAGTAATGCGGGTCCAGTTCGGGGTCGTCCCACTGGTCGGCAGGGCGCCCGGTGATGCGGCAGGCCTCGGCCCCCATGGAGCGGCAGGCCGTCTCGCGGTAGATGATGAGCTTGCCCATGAAGGCGCTGGCGTAGCCGCTGGCATAGCCCACCTGCATCCAGCAGGCCGGCTCGGTGCCGATGCCGAAGGCGGCCATGTGTTCATCGTCCTCGCTGGAGTCATGCCACCAGAAGTCGGCAAAGAAGTCGCCGCGGGCGATGTCGAATTCGAAACGAATGGTCTCGGGCCGCACCATGCCCTCCAGCCGGTGCAGGTTCGGCCCCGCATGAAAGGCGTTGGCCGGGTCGCTGTCGGGCCACATGCGGCGCACCAGCTCGGCGTCGCGGGCCCCCGCGGCATAACCCACCCGCGTCAACAGCGAACGGGCCTGCTCCTGGCCCAGGCTGGCGATCAGCTCGCGGCGCAGCGACCCATAGGTGGACGACTGCCAGAGCAGCATGCGCTGGTCGTTCATCCAGATGCGGCCATCGCCGGGAGAAAACGTCAGCGTCTCGGCCAGGTCGCGTTGCGTGGGGGCCGCGCCTTCGTCGAAGTCGGCACTGCTGCGCGCCTGCAGCAGGCTGTCCTGCAAGGCAGCGAGGCTGAGGCGAGGGGGTGTTTTTTTCATGGCGACAGCGCCGGGTCAAGCAGCGTCATTGATCTATTTTTGATCATTAAATTTTAATCAAGCAAACGGGTATTGATTCAGGGTTTCTGCGGATCACCTTCGACAAGCCCTTGAATTGGAACGACTTTTTTCGCAGCCAGAACTGGCACCGCGATTGCAATGCAGTCCACGCATTCTTTTCATCACGACAACGGAGTCAATCATGCTTGAAGACAAGAAAATCATCGTCACCGGCGCCGCATCGGGCATCGGCGCCGCCACCGCCGCCCTGCTGACCCGGCAGGGGGCCGAGGTCATCGGCGTGGACATCCAGCGCCCAGCCCAGTTCTCGGGCCAGTTTGTGCAGGCTGATCTGTCGCGCCAGGACTCGATCGATGCGCTGGTCTCCGCCCTGCCCCAGGGGCTGAACGGCCTGGCCAACATTGCCGGTCTGCCCCCCACCCGCCCGGCACCCGCCGTGCTGCGGGTGAACCTGGTCGGCCTCAAGTACCTGACCACCCAGTTGCTGCCCAAGCTGGCCGATGGGGCCGCCATCGTCAACCTGGCATCGCTGGCCGGCCTGGGCTGGGCCGATGCCAAGGACACCATCCTGGCCAGCGACGGCCTGGGCTTTGACGAAGTGGATGCGTTCTGTCAGCAGCATGGCATCGAGGGCGCGCGCAGCTACTTCTTCTCGAAGGAGGCGCTGATTGGCTGGACCCTGCAGAACCGCTGGACCTGGCGCGCCCGGGGCATCCGCATGAACGCCGTGAGCCCGGGGCCGGTCGACACCCCCATCCTGCAGGACTTCATCGAGACCCTGGGCGCGCGCGCCGAAGAGGACATGCGCACCATGGACCGCCCCGGCACCCCGGCCGACATCGCCCCCGTGGTGGCCTTCTTGCTGTCCGACGCCTCGGGCTGGATCCGTGGCACCAACATCCCCACCGATGGCGGCATGTACGCCAACGTGCTGTGCCAGATGAACGGGCTCTGAGCCGCCGAAACAGGAAACCCCGACATGAACACCATTTCCATGCTGATCGATGGCCAGACCGTGGCCGCCGCTGACGGCAGCACCTTTGAACGACTGAACCCGCTGGATGGCTCGCTGGCCACCACTGCCCCGGCGGCCAGCGCCGCCGACGCCCGCTCTGCCGCCGATGCCGCCGCCAAGGCCTTCCCGGCCTGGGCCGCGATGGGCCCGGGCGAGCGACGCAAGCTGCTGATGAAGGCCGCCGTCGCTCTGGAGGCCCAGGGCGATGCCTTTGCCCAGGCCATGGCCCGCGAAACCGGCGCCTCCGGCCTGTGGGCGGGCTTCAATGTGCATCTGGCGGCCGACATGCTGCTGGAAGCCGCCGCCCTGACCACCCAGGTCAGCGGCGAGCTGATCCCCTCCGACCTGCCGGGCAGTCTGGCCACCGCGGTGCGCCAGCCGGCCGGCGTGGTGCTGGGCATCGCGCCCTGGAACGCGCCGGTGATCCTGGGCGTGCGCGCCATCGCCGTGCCGCTCGCCATGGGCAACACCGTGGTGCTCAAGGGCAGCGAGCTGTGCCCGGCCACGCACGGACTGATCATCCAGGCCCTGCAGGAGGCAGGCCTGCCCCCGGGGGTGGTCAACTTTGTGACCAATGCACCGGCCGACGCCGCCACCGTGGTCGAGGCCCTGATCGCCCACCCCGCGGTCAAGCGCGTCAACTTCACCGGCTCCACCCATGTGGGCAAGATCATTGCCGCCACCTGCGCCAAGTACCTCAAGCCCTCGGTGCTGGAACTCGGCGGCAAGGCCCCCCTGCTGGTGCTCGATGACGCCGACCTGGAGGCTGCGGTCAACGGCGCCATCTTCGGCGCCTTCGCCAATTCGGGGCAGATCTGCATGTCCACCGAACGCATCGTGGTGGATGAATCCGTGGCCGACGAGTTCGTGGCCCGCTTCGCGGCGCGCGCCGCCGCCCTGCCCCTGGGCGACCCCCGCCTGGGCCCGACCGTGCTGGGCTCGGTGGTGGGCCAGGCCACGGTGGACCGTTGCAACGCCCTGATCGACGACGCCCTGGCCCACGGCGCCACCCTGGTGTGCGGCGGCCGTGCCGACAGCACCCTGATGCCCGCCACGGTGCTCGACCATGTGACGCCGGCGATGCGCCTGTACAGCGAAGAGAGCTTCGGCCCGGTGAAGGGCGTGGTGCGGGTGGCAGGCGAAGATGCGGCCGTGGCCTGCGCCAATGACAACCCCTTCGGGCTGTCGGCCGCCGTCTTCACGCGTGACACGGCCCGCGGCTGGCGCGTGGCGCAGCGCATCGAGTCGGGCATCTGCCACATCAACGGCCCCACAGTACACGACGAGGCCCAGATGCCTTTTGGCGGCGTCAAGGGCAGCGGCTGGGGCCGCTTTGGCGGTCGGGCCGGCATGGAGGCCTTCACCGAGCTGCGCTGGATCACGCTGCAAACGGGCCCGCGCCACTATCCGTTCTGAGTCTCGCAAGCCCTGGCCAGGCCACACCGGGCCGCACTGGCCCGGCCAGGGTGCCGCTCAGCAGCGTCTCTCGCGCGCGCAGACACCCCAACCCCTTCAGATCACCCCATCAGGTCGCCTGTGCGATGTTCAAACCACCCGCCACCCACAAGGGCTGGCCGGTCATGTAAGGCAGACGCCCCTGCGCCAGGGTGCTGACGGCCAGACCCACGTCTTCGGGCGTGCCCCAGCGGCGCTGGGGCACGCGGCCCTCCTCCATCCAGCGATCGATCACCTCGGTGCCGGCCGAAGCCGTCATGGCCGTGCGCATGAAGCCAGGGCGCACCTCGTGCACATGGATCTGCTCAGCGGCCAGGCGCAATGCAAACAGGCGGCTGACCATGGACAGGGCCGCCTTGGTGGTGCAGTACTGCGCCCGGTCGGGTGACGCCATCTCGGCGGCGATCGAGGTGATGAAGACGAGGCTGCGGTAGCTGCCTGCCGCGGCCGGGTGGGAGATCAGGTGCCGGGCGAAGGCCTGGCTCAGGAAGAAGGTGCCGCGCAGGTTGATGTCCACCGAACGATCAAAGGCTTGCGGGCTCAGCGCCAGCAGATCGGTCAGCGGACGGGCTGCGATCCCGGCGTTGTTGACCAGGCAGCTGAGCGGGCCCAACGTGGCCTGCACGGCCGCCAGCGCGGCCTCGTGAGCAGCCAGATCGGCGATGTCCAGGCGCTGGTAATGGATGCGCGCCTCGGGTGCCTCGGGCACGGCCAATGATTCGAGCGGTACCGAGGCCGCGTCGGCCAGGTCAAGCACGGCCACGTCAAAGCCATCGCGGGCCAATTGCACCGTGATGCCCCGCCCCAACCCTTGCAGACCGCCAGTGACCACCGCCACAGGGCGACTGCGGGCCTGCATGGCCGAAGGCCCGGATGTGACGGAAGAAGTGGCGAGAACCGGTGCAGAGTGGGTGTTCATGGAAAAAAGGGATGTGGTCGTTGAAAGAAGAACAAAAAGCAGAGCGTGAGCGGGTCAGTCGATCCACTCGCTCATCAGCGCTGCGGTCTTGAGCAGGCTGGGTGCCAGGGCCTGCACGCGGTCCGGGTTGAGCCGGTGCTCGATGGCCGAGATCGACAGCGCCATGTAGGGCTTCTGGCTGCGCGAGGGCACGGCGGCGGCCATGCCGGCCACACCGGGCATCACGGTGTTGGGCCCGGCGCAATAGCCTTGTTGCAGGGCATCGGCCAGGTGCTCACGCAGGCTGCGCTCGAGTCGGCTTCGATGAGCCTGGATCCAATCGGCCGGGGCATCCAGGGCGAGTCGGTTCAGGGCCTGGCGCTGAGCCTCTTCGTCCATGTGGGCCAACAAGGCCAGCCCCGAGTAGCTGGCCGTGAAGGGCTTGGTCTCCCCCACGCTCACCAGGTGGGTGCGGATGGGGTAGTCGCCCTCGGCGCGCACCAGATAATGCACGCCGTGGAATTGACGCAGGCTCAGGTAGACCACATCGCCGCACTCGTCGGCCAACCCTTGGGCCAGGGCGCGCAGGCGCTGAAAGTCACGTATCGGGCTGGGCGCCGACAGACCGAGCGAGAACATCGCCGATCCCAGCGTGTAGCGGCGATCTGCCACCTGCTGAACCAGCTTGACGGCACACAGTTCGCCCAGCAGACGGTGTACCGAAGAGCGCGCAATGCCGGTGTCCAGTGCCAAGTCCTTCAGGCGGGCTCCGCGCGGCCCTTCGCGCGAGATGCGCAACAGCAGCTCGGCCACCCGGGTCACCACCTGGGTCTTCTGGCCATCCTCGGCCGGGTCTTCATTCCATGCATCCGTCATGGCAAGGTCTCCTGTTTTTTCGATATTCCGTTTAACGGACTTATTAAGTGAATTCATCTGAACCGCCTGTCCTAGAATTTTTCACATCGTTGACATTGATCATAGTGAATGCACGGAGACAAAGCGTGAACCACCGCTGTTTGAGATGGATAAAACCCAGAATTTATATTCCGTTTAACGGACTTTTTATGAAGGGAAAGTGCCATGGCTGACCCTTTGCAAACGACCCCTTGCACAGCCGCCCCTCTGGCCGGCCAGGTGGCGGTGGTGACGGGCGCAGGGGGTGGCATTGGCCGCGCCAGCTGCCTGCGCCTGAGCCAGGCCGGCGCCGCCGTGCTGGCACTGGACCTGGACGCCGCGTCAGCCCAGGAGACCGCCCGCCTGCTGCAGACCCAGGGAGGCCAGGCCCTGGCCCTGGCGGCCGATGTGTGCGACCCCGCGCTGGGAGCGCAGGTGCTGACCCAGGCGCTGGCGCACTTTGGGCGACTCGACATCCTGATCAACAACGCCGGGCGCGGCAGCGCCATGCGCCCGCTGTGGGAGATCGAGCTGGACGACTGGCAACGCGACCTGACACTGAACCTGAGCAGCCAGTTCTACCTGTGCAAAGCCCTGGTGCCCCACATGGTGGCGGCGGGATATGGCCGCATCGTCAACGTGGCCTCGGCCGCTGGCATGGAAGGCCACCCGCTCAGCGGTGGCTACGCGGCGGCCAAGGCAGGCGTGATTGCCATGACCAAGACCCTGGGCAAGGAATTGGCCACCCAGGGGGTGATCGTCAATGCCATCGCCCCGGCCCTGATCGACTCGCCCATGCTGCACAGCGAATGGTTCAGCGCCGAGCTCAAACAACAGCTGCTGGACCGCATTCCGATGCGCCGCGCTGGCCAGCCTGAAGAGGTGGCCGAAATGGTGCTGTTCCTGGCCAGCCCGGCGGTGAGCTTCTCCACCGGGGCGGTGTTCGACCTCTCGGGTGGCCGCGCGACCTACTGAGCACCCGACCCAGCCACGCGGGCTTGCCCCGCCTTTCTCTTTTCTCGTTCGATGCATCAGCCCGCCCTGAGGGTGGGAAGGCATCACTTCGCCTTCAAAAAGGAAAACGTCCATGAGCATTGCCTTGCAACCCAGCGGCGCCGTCGAGATCGATGGCGCCCGCGTGCCCTACTACGATGCCGGCCCCCACGACAGCGGGCGCCTGCCACTGTTGCTGATCCACGGCACCGCCGGCAACACCAACAGCCATCTCGGCTACCTGTTTCCGATGCTGGCCTATCGCCAGCGCGTGATCGCCCTGGATCTGAGCCCGGCCCCCGGGCAGGAGCAGGCTGAACTGACGGTGGAAGACCTGGTCGCCCAGGTGATGGCCGTGACGCGCCATTTGCTGGGCCCGGACCAGTCCTTTGCCTTGATGGGTTACTCGCTGGGCGCGGTGGTGGCGGCGGCCACGGCAGGCCTGCACCCCGAACGTGTGCAGCAGCTGCTGCTGGTGGCGGGTTGGATCAAGACCGACACGCAGCAGCAGTTGCGCAACCATGTCTGGCGCACCCTGCGCCAGACCGTGGGTGAGACTGAGGTGCTGCGCGAGTACATGGCGTTCTGCGCCTTCAGCCCGGCCTTCATGCAGGCGCGCAGCCTGACCGACATGCAGGCCGCGGCCAGCGCCATTCCCCTGTCGCCCTGGGTGGACCGCCAGATGGCCCTGAACAGCCGGGTCGACATCACGGCGCTGGTGGAGCGCATCCGCGCCACCACCCTGGTCATCGCTTGCAGCGAGGACCAGATGGTGCCTCGCCAACACAGCCAGGCCCTGTTCGGCGCCATCGAGGACGCCCGCTACCTGGAGCTGGCCTCAGGCCACGCCGTGGTCTTCGAGCGACCGGCCGAGCTGTTCCACGCCATCGACCAGTTCACCCGGGCCCCCACCGCCCATGCCGCCGGCACGCGCATCCCCGCCACCCGCCCCTGAACCCACCACCTCTTCAGAACCGGATCCCTTCTCCATGACCTCCTCCCATTCCACCCCTGACAGCGCCTCGCGCCAGGCACGACTCATCATCATCGGCGCCGGCTTTGCCGGCCTGGGCCTGGGCATGCGCCTGCGCCAACGCGGTGACACCGATTTTCTGGTGCTGGAACGCGCTGCCGACGTGGGCGGTACCTGGCGCGACAACGACTACCCAGGCTGCGCCTGCGATGTGCCCTCGCACCTGTACTCGTTCTCCTTCCGCCCCAACCCAAACTGGTCGCGTGTTTTTTCGCCCGGCCCCGAGATCCAGCAATACCTGCGCGAATGCGCCCGCGAAAGCGGCCTGCTGCCCCACATCCGCTTCGGCACCGACATGCTGGCGGCGCGCTGGCAGGCCGAGTGCCGCCGCTGGGTGATTGAAACCAACCACGGCGACTTCGAGGCCGAAGTGCTGATCACCGCCACCGGCCACCTGGCCGACGAGCGCCTGCCCGAGGTGCCCGGCCTGGACAGCTTCACCGGCGAGGTCTTCCACTCGGCCCGCTGGAACCACCAGGCCGAGCTCAAGGGCAAGCGCATCGGCGTGGTGGGCTCGGGGGCCTCGGCCATCCAGGTCGTGCCCCAGATGGCTGAAGTGGCCAGCGAGCTGGTGGTGTTCCAACGCAGCGCCGCCTACGTGATTCCGCGTGCCGACCGCGCCTACACCGCCGCTGAACAGCGCCTGTTTGCCCGAGACCCTGAACGCATGCACGCACTGCGATCCGAGTTCTTCTGGAACGGCGAGTACAACTTTGCCCAGCGCCGCAATGTGCCGCGCTACCTGCAAGAGGCCAAGGACCTGGCCCTGGGCCACCTGGCCCGCCAGGTGAGCGACCCCGTGCTGCGACAGAAACTGACCCCTGACTACGAGGTGGGCTGCAAACGCCTGCTGATCTCGAACGATTACTTCCCCGCCCTGAGCCGCCCGAACGTGACGCTGGAGGCCTCGGCCCTGGCCCGCGTGGAAGGCTCGCAGGGGGTGGCTGCCAACGGCGCGTCCCACACGCTGGACGTGCTGGTGCTGGCCACCGGCTTCGAAGCCACCCGACCGCCGTTTGCCAAGCGGGTGTTCGGCAGCGCAGGCCACAGCCTGGATGCCCAATGGGACCAGGGCATGCAAGCCTTCGATTCGATCGCCGTGAATGGCTTTCCAAACCTGTTCATCCTCAACGGGCCGAACACGGGCCTGGGCCACAACTCGGTGGTCTACATCATCGAGGCCCAGGTCGACTACCTGCTCGAAGCCCTGGACCACATGCGCCAGCAACAGATCGCGGTGCTGGAGGCCGATGCCCAGGCCGAGGATGCCTACATGGACGCCCTGCACCAGCGCAGCCAGGGCACGGTCTGGCTGGCCGGTGGCTGCAAGAGCTGGTACGTGGACCCACGCAGCGGCCGGCTGACCCTGGTCTGGCCCGACTACGCCCACGCCTTCCGCGACGCCAACGGGCACTTCCACCCCGAGGGCTACCACCCCACCCCGGCGACGCCCTCGACCTGACATCCACCAGGCCCGCTTCGCAACCCGACCCAGAACCAGACCCAGACCCACAGAGACAACGACATGAGTACACCCAACACCTTTTCAACCCACACCCCGCCGCACCCTGGCCTGCGCCGCCGGCATGCACTCCTGGCCGCCCTGGGCTCAATGGCCGCCCTGCCTGTGCGCGCACAGGACAGCAACCCGGCGCGCATTCTGGTGGGCTTTCCGGCCGGTGGCGCCTTTGACGCCGTGGCCCGCCTGCTGGCCAATGAGCTCAAGACCGTCCTGAAGCGCCCGGTGCTGGTGGACAACCGCCCCGGCGCCGGCGGGCGCCTGGCCGTCGATTTGCTGCGCGGCGCCAAGCCCGACGGCAGCGTGTTGATGCTGGGCCCCGATGCGCTGACCGCGCTGTACCCCTTCACCTACAGCAAGCTCAACTACGACCCTGCCAAAGACCTGGTGCCGGTGGGCACGGTGAGCGAATTCCCCTTTGTGCTGGTAGCGGGCAGCGAGCCCCCGGTCAAGACCCTGACCCAGTACATCGCCTGGGCCCGGGCCAACCCCGAGCGCGCCCAGTACGGTGTGCCGGCGCGCGGCGCGCCGCACCACTTCTTCGGCATGGCGCTGGGCAAGACCATCGGCGTCAAGCTGGAGGACGTGCCCTACCAGGGCAGCGCCCCGCTGATGCTGGGCCTGATGGGCGGCCAGGTGAGTTGTGGCATCGACGTGCTGGGCAGCGTGCTGGAGCAGTACAAGGCCGGCAAGGTGAGCCTGCTGGCCGTGTCTTCGCCACAGCGCATGCCTCAGGTGCCCGAGGTGCCCACCTTTGCCGAACTGGGCTACCCCGGCATCAGCGGCATGGGCTTCAACGGGCTGTATGCCCCGGCCGGCACACCGGCCACGGTGGTCGGCAGCTGGAACCAGGCCTTGGCCCAGGTAATGGCCCAGGCCGCAGTGCGCGAGCGCCTGATGGTGCTGGGCGCCCTGCCGGTCGGCAAGAGTGCCGACGAGCTGAACCAGCGTGGCCATGAGGCTGCCAAGCGCTGGGGCCCGGTGATCAAGGCCTCGGGGTTCACCGCCGACTGAATGCCACGGCCTGCGCTCTTGGCGCAGAGGCGCTCAACCCTCGGCCGCACCCCATCGGGTGCAGCCAGGCAACACGGGCCTCATCCGAGGCCTATCTTTCAAGCACAGAAGCCCGGCCCGACCCGGGTCAAGAGGAGACAACACCATGCGACGCAAGATTTCCACCCGTTGGGCCACCGCAGTGGCCTTCGCCGCGCTCAGCGGCTTCAGCGGCCTCATGCAGGCCCCCGCCCTGGCCCATGATGGCCCCACCCCGGCGCCCTCACGTTTCGGCGCTGGCGACCAGATCGGTGCGGCCAACTACCTGAGCCCCGAGTTGGCTCTGCAGGCCAGCCGCCTGGTGCGCAGTGGCAAGACCTATTCGCTGGCCATCCCCACCACCCCCGACACCCCGGCCCTGGCGCCACGCAGCTTTCGCATGACTGTGGTGCAGCCCGGCCAGGTGGGCGGGGCCACCCTGGGGCAGAGCAAATCCAGCTACAACGACGACATCCTGGCCGCCTGGGTGGCCGTGGGCACCCAGATCGACGGCCTGGGGCATGTGGGCATCGACAACGTCTACTACAACGGCAACAAAGCCAGCGATTTTGTGACCGCCACTGGTCTGACCCGGCTGGGGATCGAGGGCATTCCCCCATTCGTGACCCGTGGCGTGGTGTTGGACATGGCCGGCTATTTCGGCAGCGAACGCCTGAAGGAAGGCCAGGCCTTCAACCGCGCCGAACTGCAGGCCGCCGCACGCCGCCAGGGGGTGCTACTGCGCCGGGGCGATGTGGTGCTGTTGCACACCGGCTGGCTGGGCCTGATCGGGCAGGACAATGCCCGCTTTCTGGCCGGGGAACCGGGCCTGGGGCTGGATGGCGCCCGCTACCTCACCGAGCTTGGCGTGGTGGCCGTGGGCGCCGACAACTGGGCGGTCGAGGTGCTGCCCAACGAAAAGGGCAACGAAGCCTTCGACATCCACCAGCACCTGTTGGCCCGCAACGGCACCTACATCCTGGAGTACGTGCGCACCGACGAGCTGGTGCGCGACCAGGCCTGGGAGTTCATGTTCGTGCTGGGCACCCCGCGCTATGCCGGCGGCGTGCAGGCCGTGGTGAACCCGGTGGCGATCCGCTGAGCGCAGGGGCCGGCGCCGGGCCTGGGCACGGCCCTTTTCAGGCCACTGGTGCCAGCGCCCCAAAGCGGTAGGCCGCCGTCACGCCGCCATCCATCAAAAAATCACTGCCGGTGATGAAGCTGCCGTCTGGCCCCATCAGCAAGGCGGCCACGTTGGCCACTTCGTCGGGGGTGCCGGCACGGCCCACGGCGCAGGCCTCCATCATGTGATCGGTAGCCGGCACCGCGGAAGCCTCTTCGGAATGCGCCTGGGTCAGATGGGCCACCACCAGGTGCTTGCCAGCCCCCACCCGACGGGCAATGGCCTGGCCAATGAAGCCTGCACCCACCACCACAACGACTTCTTTTTTCATCATAGACGCCTTCACAAAACAGGTGTGGCAAGCCTGGCTGTTCGCCGGCTCAGCGCTTGTCGTCGGCCGCAAAGACTTCGCGCGCCACGCCAATGGCGGTCACGGCGCTGGGCCAGCCGGCATAGAAGGCCAGGTGGGTGGTGGCCTCGATCAGTTCGGCATCGCTGAGCCCGTTGGCCCGCGCGCGGGCCAGGTGGCCGCGCAGTTGATCGGGGCGGTTCATGGCGATCAGCGCGGCCACCGTGATCAGGCTGCGATCGCGCTGCGACAGACCCGGGCGGGCCCACACGTTGCCGAACAGCACCTCGTCCGTCAGCTGGGCAAACTGGGGCGCGATGTCGCCGAACAGCTGCTGGCCCTGAGATGGCGCCGCCGGGGCGCTGGCCACGACAGGTGCCGGGCGCTCCTGGTATTGCGCGTCGGTCACCGCCTCCAGCCAGTCGGCGGCACTGCCGTTCAGCACCTCGGTGATCGCCGTATGGGTCATGGCACTGTCGGAGGCTGCACCGTGCCAATGCTTGGTGTGGGGCGGGATGTGCACCACGTCACCAACCCGGATCTCCTCCACCGGGCCACCCCAGCGCTGGATGCGGCCGACGCCAGCCGTGACGATCAGGGTCTGGCCCAGCGGGTGGCTGTGCCAGTGGGTTCGAGCGCCAGGCTTGAAACTGACCGCGCCCGCCGAGCTGCGCTCCTCGCCGCTGGGTACCTGCAGCATCTCGACGCTGACGCGGCCGGTGAAGTACTGCTCAGGGGCCGCATTGACAGGACGGCTGCCCGCACGGGTGATCTGCAGTTCAGCATCAGCGGCCAAGGCGGCATCGGGCGAGGCCTGGGGCAGGCCGCCAGCGGTGAAGAGGGGGTTCATGGGGTGTTCCTTGAAAGGGTTGGAGGTGATCAGCGCCCGACACGAGCGGCCAGGTGCTCAGGATAGCGGGCACCCTGCACGGGGACGCGCTCCAGCACCTCGGCGATGCGCTTCAGGTCGTCAGCGCTGAGCAGCAGGTCGGCAGCGGCCAGGTTCTCGTCCAGGCGCTGCGGCTTGGTGGTGCCAGGAATCGGTGCAATCCAGGGACGCTGGGCCAGCAGCCAGGCCAGGGCCACCTGGGCCGGGGTGGCCTGGCGCGATGCCGCGATGTCGCTCAGGGCCTGCACCAGGGCCTGGTTGGCCTGGCGGGCTTCGACGCTGAAGCGCGGCACCACGTTGCGGAAGTCATCGGGGCTGAACTCGGTCTGGGCCGTGATGGCCCCGGTCAGAAAACCCTTGCCCAAGGGGCTGAAGGGCACGAAGCCGATGCCCAGCTCCTCCAGCAGCGGCAGGATCTGCTGCTCGGGCTCGCGCCACCACAGCGAGTATTCGCTCTGCAGGGCCGCCACGGGCTGCACGGCATGGGCCCGGCGAATCGACTCGGGCCCGGCCTCGGACAGACCGAAGTGGCGCACCTTGCCCTGGGCGATCAACTCTTTCACCGCGCCGGCCACATCCTCCATCGGCACTTGGGGGTCGACCCGGTGCTGGTAGAGCAGGTCAATGCGGTCGGTGCGCAAATGCTTGAGCGAGTTGTCGACCACCGCACGGATGCGCTCGGGGCGGCTGTCCACACCCGACATGGCGTTGCCGTCCTTGAAGCCGAACTTGGTGGCAATCACGACCTGGTCACGCACCGGCGCCAGGGCCTCGCCCACCATTTCTTCGTTCAGTGCGCCGTAGGCCTCGGCGGTGTCGAAGAAGGTCACGCCACGGTCGACCGCCTGCCGGATCAGTTGCACGGCAGCCGCGCGATCGACACCCGGCCCGTAGCCGAAGCTCAAACCCATGCAGCCCATGCCAAGGGCCGAGACTTGCAGGCCACTGCGGCCCAATTGACGTTGTTTCATGAGGTTTCCTGGCTGCTATGAGTTCAAAGCGCGAGTTGGAGGATGGTGCGCACCACATCACGGGTGTAGAGATCGGCCACACCAAACCACTTGGCATGGCCCAGCACGTTCTCGATCGTGGCGGGCAGGTCACCCTCGGTGATGCCCAGTTGCGACAGGCGCGTGGGGGTGCCGATCTTGTCGAACCAGCGCTCCAGGGCGGCAATGCCCTGCTCCGGCGTGTCGACGCCGAACACATGGCGGGCGAAGCGGGTGAACTGGGCCGGGTTGCGGCCGTGGTACCACTTCATCCAGGCCGGCATCACCACCGACAGCCCGGCGCCATGGGGCACGTTGAACAGGGCCGAGAGCGCGTGCTCGATCATGTGGTTGGGGTAACTGAAGCCTGCCGTGCCCGAATAGACCAAGCCGTTCAGCGCCTGGGTGGCGGCCCAGGCGAACTCGGCGCGGGCCGGATAGTTCTCGGGCTCGGCCAGCAGGGTCTCGGTGGTTTCGATGACCGTGGTGAGGATGGCCTCGACCAGGCGCGAGTGGAAGCGTGGCTGCACCGTGGCCGTGAAGTAGCCCTCGATGGCATGGGCGATCACGTCGGCGGCCGAGTACACCAGGTAATCGCGCGACACAGTCTGCATCAGCGCCGGGTTGACGATCGAGACCCGGGGATACGTATGCACCGAGCCGATGGCAAACTTTTCGCGGGTCTCGTCGTGCGTGACCACGGCGCCGTTGTTCATCTCGCTGCCGGTGGCGGCCAGGGTCAGGATGTCGAACACCGGCAGGGCCGAGTCGATGGAGGCCTTGCCGATGAACAGGTCCCACACATCGCCCTGGTAGGGTACGCCAGCCGCGATGGCCTTGGCACTGTCGAGCACCGAGCCGCCGCCCACCGCCAGGATGGCCTCCACCTGGTGCTGGCGCGCCAGCGCGATGCCGTCGCGCACCTTGGAGATCAGCGGGTTGCTGACGATGCCGCCGAACTCGACCCAGGCCACGCCCTGGGCGGCCAGGCTCTGGCTCACAGTGTCGAACAGGCCGTCGCGCTTGATGCGTTCGCTGCCATAGGCCAGCAGTACCTTGCGGATGCCGTGCTCGGCCAGGTGCTGGCCGATCAACTGCTCCTTGCCGGTACCGAAGTCGATCTTGGTGGGGTTGTAGTAGGTGAAGTTGTCCATGGGAGGCTCCTGAGGAAGGGCAGCGTCCTGCTGCACCGCGATGGCCGTACTTTAGGCAGCACACCCGCATCCGACTAGACAGCAATAGGTTGAATGATTTACAACTGTTGGTTGTAAAAATGCCAAATGACCATGGCCATCAACGAACTGCGCTCGATCACCACCTTTGTCCGCTCGGTTGAATTGGGCAGCCTGAGCAAGGCGGCAGCGGCCCAGCAGATTACCCCGCAGGCGGCCAGCAAGGCGCTGGGGCAGTTGGAGCAGCACCTGGGGGTGCGCCTGTTCCACCGCACCACGCGCAGCCTGTCGCTGACCGAGGAAGGCCAGCGCTTCCTGGAGTCGGTGCAGCCCGCGCTGCAGGGCTTGCAGCAGGCCTTGCAGGGGGCTCGGCACACCCGGGAGGAGGTGGCTGGGCCCCTGCGCATCGTGGGTCCCCGCACCGTGCTGCAGCCCATCATCGGCCCGGTGCTCGATGAGTACTGCCGGCTCTACCCCGAGGTACAACCCGATGTGCAGTTGGACGACCGCATCGGCAACTGGGTGGAAGACCGGGTGGACGTGGGCTTTCGCCTGGGGCACCCACCCGAGGAGGGCTTGATCGCGCGCCGCTTGTTTGCCATGCAACTGCTGATCTGTGCTGCCCCGTCCTACCTGCGTCGCCACGGCCTGCCCCGCAGCCTGGGGGAGCTGAGCGCCCACCGTTGCAGCGGGTTCCGGCGCTCCTCAGACGCTCGCGTGGCGCCGTGGCGTGTGCGCGTCGGGGACAGCGACCAGGACCAGGCCATCCGGCCGGCGTTCAGCACCAATGACGAGGCCTTCGAACTGCGCGCCGTGCTGGCCGGCGAGGTGATTGCCCAACTGGCCGTGCCCACCGTGGCAGCCCACCTCCGCGCCGGCCGCCTGGTGCCCCTGCTGCCCCAGCACCTGTCGGACAGCCTGAGCCTTCACCTGTACTACGGCAGCCGTGTGGCCCAGCCGGCCCGGGTGCGTCGCTTCATCGACATTGCGGTGGAACGGCTGAGTGACAGCCCGGCCTTTGTGCTCACGCCCGCTGAACTGGCCCAGGCCCATGCCCGGGGTGTGGCAGGCCACACAACAGGCCGCTGATGGAGCCCGCAGCTGAGGGACACTGCGCGCGCTTTGCCCCCAAAAGCCACCGTCAATGCCACCGTCAACGCCAGCTGACCGGCGCCATGAACATGTAGCCCGCACCGTACACGGTCTTGATGATCTTCGGGTTCTGTGGGTCGGCCTCCAGCCGTTTGCGCAGGCGCGAGATGCGCACGTCGATGGTGCGGTCGGCCGGCGACAGGTCGCGCTGGGCCAGCAGGTGCTCCCGGTTCAGGATCTGGTGCGGCCGCAGCAGAAAGGCGCGCAGCACCTCGGCCTCGGCCACGCCCAGCAGGTGCGCCGCACCGTCGCTGCCGGTCAGCGTGTTGGCCGAGCTGTCGAAGGTCCAGCCCGCAAAATGGGCGTGTCGCGCGGCCTCTGCCGCAGGCGCCTGGGCTCGGCGCCGGCGCAGAATGCTGCGCACCCGGGCCACCAGCTCGCGTGGCTCAAAAGGCTTGACCACATAGTCGTCGGCGCCCAGCTCCAGCCCCATGACCCGGTCGATCATGTGGCCGCGCCCGGTCAGCACCAACAGACCGCAACTCGATTGCAGGCCGATCTGCCGCAGCAGCTCGATGCCATCGATGTCGGGCAAACCCAGGTCGACGATGCACAGGTCGGCCTGTGCCTGCTTCAAGCGGCGCAGCACCGAGCCGCCGTCGCGGAACCATTCGGTGGCAAAACCAAACTCGGCCAGGCTGCGCGTCACGATGCGGGCCACGGCCTCGTCGTCCTCGATCACATAGACCAGGGGCTGGGCCTGGCTGCCCTCCGCTGAATTGGCTGGATTCGCTGGCCGCGTCATGCACCGATCTCCCGCAGGGCGGCGCTGAGCTCTGCCTTGCCAAAGGGCTTGGCCAGCAAGGGGACGTCCAGGGGGTTCTCGGCTTCAGCGGCGTACCCGCTCATCAACAGGATGTGGGCGACCTCGCCGGATTGGCGGGCATAGCGTGCCAGTTGGCGGCCATCGATGGCGCCCGGCATCACGATGTCGGACAGCAGCAGCTGGATGCCGGGCGTCTGGTCCAGGATGTCCTGGGCCTCGGCGCCATTTTCGGCCTCGAGCACCGCGTAGCCCAGGTCAAGCAGCAGGCGGCGCACGGTGATGCGGACCTGCAGGTCGTCATCCACCAACAGGGCCAGGCCGGCCGTTGTGGGCGGGGGCACCGTTACCACGGGCTCTGCGGCGTCGGCCACCGCACCGGATGCGGCCAGCGGCAGCCAGAGGCTGACGCAGCACCCCTTGCCCGGGCTGCTCTGGATGTCGATGCCGCCACCGCTTTGCCGCACAAAGCCATACACCATCGACAGGCCGAGGCCCGTGCCCTGGCCGGCCGCCTTGGTGGTGAAGAAGGGCTCGAACACCCGGGCCCGGGTGCTGGCCTCCATGCCGCAGCCGTTGTCACTGACCTGCAGGCAGGCATAGGCGCCGGGTGCCAGGCCCAGGTGCGAAGCCTGAGGCGCATCGAGCTGCCGGCGCGTGCTGCGCAGCTCGATGCGCCCCTGGCCGGCGGTGGCATCGTGGGCGTTGAGGATCAGGTTCAACAGGGAGTTCTGCAACTGCTGCGGGTCCACCGACACCAGGATCGGGCTGGGGTTCACATCGGTCACCAAGGCCTGGGTGCTGGGCAGGGTGTGCTTGACCAGGTCTTGCACGCCGCTCACCAGAGGGTTGAGGTCGACGATGCGGGCCTCGATGGCCTGTTTGCGCGAAAAGGTGAGCAAGCCCCGGATCAGCTTGGTGCCACGGCGCACGGCCTCGATGGCGGGGTGGATGTACTCGCCCACATAGGCCTGTGCCGGCGCCTGTTCCGCCAGCGCCGTGAGGTTGCCCAGCACGACCATGAGGATGTTGTTGAAATCGTGCGCCAGGCCCCCGGTGAGTTGCCCCAGGGCCTCCATCTTCTGCGCCTGGATCAGCAGCTCCTGGGCGCGGCGCTCGTCGGTGATGTCGAAGGTCAGCTCGAAACAGCCGATCACTGCGGCCTCGGCATTCAATTCAGGAATCAACGTGGTCCGGGCCATCAGGGTGCGGCCATCGAGGGTGTGGATGGGGTACTCGAAGGTGACCGCCCTGCCCTGCAGGGCCTGGGCCACATTGGGCTTGATCTGGGTGTAGGTCTCCAGGCCCAGGAACTCGCGGGCGCTGACCTTGTCCGGCTGGCTGGGGTCCAGACCGAACCAGTCCTGGTAGCCCCGGTTGATGAAGCGGTAATTGCGGTGCTGGTCAAAGTAGGCCACCAGCGCAGGGATCGAGTCGGTGATCAGGCGCATCTGCGCCTCGCTGCGCCGCAGCTCGGTGGTGCGCTCGGCCACGCGGGACTCCAGCAACGCGTTTTGATCGCGGATCAGCTGCTCGGCACTGCGCTGCTCGGTGACATCGGTGTACACGGTCAGAAAGCCGTGGCCCGGCACGCTCACCCCGGTGACGCGCAGCACCGCGCCCGAGGGGGCCACATGCTCAAAGGCGTGGGGCTCACCGCGCCGCGCCACACGCAGGCGCTCCTGGATCAGGGCCTCCACATCACCGGGCCCATCTTGGTGGCGTGCCGCATTGAAGCGAATCACCGCCTCCAGCGGGCTGCCCCGTTGAACCAGGGCCGGCGGCAGATCGAGCAGGCGCACAAAGGCCTCGTTCCAGGCGAGCAGGCGAAGCTCCTCATCCACCAGGGTGAAGCCTTGCTCGACCCGGCTCAGCGCGGCATACAAGGGGGGAAAGGGCTCGGCAGGGCGCGGGGACTCAGCGGGGAACAGCGTATTCAAAGGCATCTCCTGCGCAGTTGAAACGCGGGCCTGCCGGATTGTAGAAGCAAGGTCGGGGGCCACCGCTGCATGCAAACATTCGTCACATTTGCCAAAAACTGCTGCAAACATGTTCGGGGAAGATCCGGCCTCACAAGAAAAAGCCGGAGACCTATGAAGCAGCCCCATGGCCATGGCATGGCCGCCCTGAAGGCAGGCGATCCAGCCACGCACCTCAGGCGCGCGCAAGCCAACACGACACGGCGCGTGCCCAGCGCCCGCCCAGACACAGGGTCAGCGCGGCCAGCCGCTTGCCGCCCGGGCCTGCGTTGATCGCAGCCCTACGCGACGCCCCTCCTGACGCCCCCCAACACCCCAAGACACTCTGGAGAGAGACATGACTTACCAAGCCCCCCTCAAGGACATGTTGTTCGTGATGGAACACCTGGCCGGCCTCGACGGCATCGCGGCCCTGCCTGGATTCGAGGACCACGGTCGCGAAACCGCCGAAGCCGTGCTGGAGGAATCCGCGAAGTTCTGCGAGGGCGTGGTGGCGCCCTTGAACGTGGCCGGAGACAAGAACCCGTCGGCCTGGAAGGACGGCGAGGTCAGCACCACGCCCGGCTTCAAGCAGGCCTTCGAGCAGTTCGCGGCCGGGGGCTGGCAAGGGGTGGTTCACCCGGTTGAACACGGCGGCCAGGGCTTGCCCAAGCTGATCGCCACCGGCTGCATGGAGATGCTGCACGCAGCCAACCTGTCATTTGCCCTGTGCCCCATGCTGACCGATGGCGCAATTGAGGCCCTGCTCACCGCCGGCAGCGACACGCTCAAGCAGTTGTACCTCGAGAAGATGATCTCGGGCCAATGGACCGGCACCATGAACCTGACCGAGCCCCAGGCCGGCTCGGACCTGGCCGCCGTGCGCACCCGCGCCGAGCGTCAGGACGACGGCAGCTACAAGCTGTTCGGCACCAAGATCTTCATCACCTACGGTGAACACGACATGGCCGAGAACATCGTGCACCTGGTGCTGGCCCGCGTGCCGGGCGCGCCCGAGGGGGTGAAGGGCATCAGCCTGTTCGTGGTGCCCAAGTTCCTGGTGCGGCCCTACGGCAGCCTGGGCGAGCGCAACGACGCGCATTGCATCAGCATCGAACACAAGCTGGGCATCAAGGCCTCGCCCACCGCGGTCTTGCAATTTGGCGAGCACGGCGGGGCCATCGGCCAACTGGTCGGCGAAGAGAACCGGGGCCTGGAGACCATGTTCATCATGATGAACGCCGCGCGCTTTGCGGTGGGCATGCAGGGCATTGCGGTGTCCGACCGGGCCTACCAGCAGGCGGTCGCTTTTGCTCGCCTGCGCTTGCAAAGCCGCGATCTGGCCGGGTCAACCGGGCCGGTGGCCATCATCGAGCACCCCGATGTGAAACGCATGCTCTTGACCATGCGGGCCCTCACCGAGGGCGAGCGCGCCCTGGCCTACGTGACCGCCGCCGCCAGCGACCTGGCCCACCACGCCCCCGATGCGCAGCGGCGGGCCCAGCACCAGGCGCTGTATGACTACCTGGTGCCGGTGGTCAAGGGCTTCAGCACCGAGCTGGCCGTGGACGTGACCAGCCTGGGCGTGCAGGTGCACGGCGGCATGGGCTTCATCGAAGAAACCGGCGCCGCCCAGCACTACCGCGATGCGCGCATCCTGAGCATCTACGAAGGCACCACCGCCATCCAGGCCAATGACCTGGTAGGCCGCAAGACCTTGCGCGACGGCGGCGCCATGGCCCGCCAGCTGTGTGCCTGGGTGGCCAGCACCGAAGAAGACCTGGCCGTGCACGGCGAGCCTGAATGCGCACTGATGCGGGCCGCACTGAGCCCGGCACGGCAGGCGCTGGAGGCGGTGATCGAGCACGTGCTGGCCCATGGCAAAACCGCGCCGAAGGCGGTTTACGCCGGCGCGGTGACGTACCTCAAGCTGGCTGGCTATGTGCTGTGTGGCTGGCAGATGGCCCGCGCCCTGATGGTGGCCCTGGAAAAGCGCAACGAAGACCCGGCCTTTTACGAAGCCAAGGTGCACACCGCCGTGTTCTATGCCCAGTCGCTGCTGCCGCTGGCAGACGCCCTGGCCTGCGCCGTGGTCAACGCGGGCGCCAACACCCAGGCCATGCCGGCCGAGCTCTTCTGAACTGCAGCCAACAAGCCGACATGACACAAGACTTGCAGACGCTGTACCAGCAAAAACGCCTGAGTGCCGAGGCCGCGGCCGCCCTGGTGCAATCGGGCCAGACCGTGTTCATGGGCGAGTTTGCCCAGAGCGTGGAAGCCTTTGACGCGGCCCTGGCCTTGCGCGGCAGGGAACTGCGGGACGTGAACCTGATCACCACCACGCGTGCCAAACCGCTGAAGTGCGTGGAGGCCGACCCCCAGCGCGAGGCCTTTGTCTGGAACGATTGGCATTTTTCGGGCCTGGCCCGTCAGGCGGCCGAGAAGGGCCTGGCCAGCTACATCCCGCTGTGCTACCACCAGGGCCCGCAAAACGTGATGCTGTACGAAGAACCCGATGTGGCGGTGGTTCAAGTCACGCCCATGGATGAGCACGGCTTCTTCAACCTGTCGACCAGCTGCTCGCTCACGCCCGCCTACCTGAGGAAGGCGCGCCAGGTGGTGCTGGAGGTGAACACCCGTGCACCGCGCTGCCTGGGCGGGCTGGACGAGGGCATCCACCTCAGCGCGGTCGATGGCGTGATCGAAGGCCCCAACAGCCCTCTGCTGCAGTTGCCGCCCACCCAGGCCGGCGCCGCCGACACCGCGATCGCGGGCCATGTGATGGGCTTGCTCGAAGACGGCTGCACGATCCAGCTGGGCATCGGTGCCCTGCCCAACATCGTGGGTGCACTGATCGCGCAAAGCGACCTGAAGGACCTGGGGGTGCACACCGAGATGCTGGCCGACTCGTATGTGGACATGTACGAAGCGGGCCGCATCACCGGCAAACGCAAGACGCTGGACCGGGGCAAGATGGTCTACACCTTTGCCATGGGCTCGCAAAAGCTCTACGACTTTCTGCACAACAACCCCGCGGCGGCCATCTACCCGGCGTCTTACACCAACGACCCCTGCGTGATCGGGCGCAATCCCAAGGTGGTGGCGATCAACAACGCGATTGAGATCGACCTGTTCACCCAGGTGTCCAGCGAGTCGGCCGGGCCGCGCCAGATCTCGGGCACCGGTGGGCAGCTGGACTTCATCCTCGGCGCCTACAAGTCGGAGGGGGGCAAGGGCCTCATCTGCGTCAACTCCACCTACCGCAAGAAGGACGGCACGCTGGCCTCGCGCATCGTGCCCACCCTGTCGGCGGGCTCCATCGTGACCTGCCCACGCTCGCTGGTCCATTACGTGGTGACGGAGTTCGGCTGTGCCCAGCTCAAGGCCAAATCCACCTGGCAACGGGCCGAGGCCCTGATCAACATCGCCCACCCGGATTTCCGGGAACAGCTGATCCAGGAAGCCGCCCGCCTGGGGGTGTGGCGGCGCTCGCAGCGGGTGCTTTGAGGGGAAGCGCTCAACGCGCGCCTCGCGCCAGCGCGACAAACGCCTGCAGGTAGTCAATCTGCACGTCGTTCACGCGGGCCCCCAGAAAAATCTGCTTGGCAATGCCCTGCGGGCCCAGGCGCACCGGCGTGATGGGCAGCCGGGCCGCGTACTCCTCCACCAACCAGCGCGGCAGCGCGGCCACGCCGCGGCCGCTGGCCACCATCTGCAGCATGATGTCGGTGTTCTCGATCGGCTTGTGCTGGCGCGGCAGCACCCCGGCAGGCAGCAGGAACTGCTGGTAGATATCCAGCCGCTCAGGCGGCACGGGGTAGCTCAGCAGCGCTTCGGACGTCAACTGGGCGGGTTCGACAAATGCCTGATCGGCCAGCGGGTGACCCGGGCCCACCACCAGCACCTGCTCGTAGTCAAACACCGGCTCGAAGTGCAGGCCATGCTTGAAGACCGGGTCCGGGGTGACCAGCAGATCGATCTCGTAGCCGAACAGAGCGCCGATGCCGCCGAACTGGAACTTCTGTTTCACGTCCACCTCGACATCGGGCCAGGCCGCCAGGTAGGGGGCCACGATCTTCAACAGCCACTGGTAGCAGGGGTGGCATTCCATGCCGATGCGCAGGGTGCCGCGCTCGCCCTGAGCAAACTGTTTCATGCGCGCCTCGGCCATCTCCAACTGGGGCAGAACCCGGTTGGCCACCGCCAGCAGGTACTGGCCCGCCTGGGTCAGGCGCAAGTTGCGGCCTTCACGCAGCCAGATGTCAGTGCCCATCAGGTGTTCCAGCTTTTTCATGGCATGGCTCAGCGCGGGTTGGGTCAGGCACAGCGTGGCGGCTGCGGCCGTCATCGAGCCTTGCCGGTCCACCTCCTGGATGATGGCCAGGTGAATGCGTTCAATCATGCTGATCCATGAGCTTAATTTATCGATCTCTGAAATAAGATCATTTTACGTAATAGAACGTCTTCTTTAACCTCGCGCCATCTCCAACATTGATGGCATTGAAGAAGACACCATGGTCACCACACACAACCTCGGCTTTCCCCGCATCGGCGCCCGGCGCGAACTCAAATTGGGGCTGGAGTCGTACTGGAAAGGGCAGTCCTCGCTGGCAGATCTGACGACCCTGGGTGCGGCGCTGCGGCAACAGCACTGGGCCGATCAAGCGCCTCTTGACCTGGCGCCCGTGGGCGACTTTTCGTTCTACGACCAGGTGCTGGACATGAGCTTCACGCTGGGCAACCTGCCCGAGCGGGTGCGGGGCTTTCAAGGGGAGGCACTGGACAACTATTTCCGCGTGGCGCGAGGCCGCTCGGCCCAGACGGCCGAAGCCCATGCGGGCTGCTGTGCTGGCGTGGCTGCGGGCGAGATGACCAAGTGGTTCGACACCAATTACCACTACATCGTGCCCGAATTCACCGCGGCCACCGAATTCAAGCTCGATGCCAGCCGCCTTCTGGAGCAACTGGCCGAGGCCCGGTCCCAGGGCGTGAAGGCCAAGCCGGTGATCATCGGCCCGGTGACCTACCTGGCCATCGGCAAGAGCAAGGATGGGTCGAATCGCCTGGCGCTGCTGGAGCGCCTGCTGCCGGTCTATGCCCAGCTGCTCGACACCCTGGCCGCACAAGGGGTGGAATGGGTTCAGATCGACGAGCCCATCCTGGTGACCGAGCTGGATGCCGACTGGCAACACGCCTTCAACGCGGCCTACCACCATCTGAAGGTCAGCAAGGTCAAGCTCCTGCTGGCCACCTACTTCGGTCAATTGCAGGAGAACGCCTACCTGGCGGCCAACCTGCCGGTGGCCGGCCTGCATGTGGACGCGATCAATGACCGCGAGGGCGTGCGCCCCCTGCTCAACCTGCTGCCGTCGCACAAGGTGCTGTCGCTGGGGGTGATCAATGGGCGCAACATCTGGAAGACCGATCTCAACGCCACCCTGGACTGGCTGGAACCCCTGGCCCAGCAAGTGGGCCAGCGCCTGTGGATCGCGCCGTCGTGCTCGCTGTTGCATGTGCCCGTGGACCTGGCCAGCGAGCAGAAGCTGGATGCCGACATCCTGTCATGGCTGGCCTTTGCCCGCCAGAAACTGGTGGAACTGCAGGTGCTGGCCCAGGCCCTGAACGCCGGGCGCGACTCGGTGCGCGAGGCCCTGGCAGCCAACCAGGCCGCGCTGTCGGCGCGGCGCGCCTCGCCACGTGTCAACAACCCGGCTGTCAAACTGGCCGTATCCAAGATCACCTGCGATCTGGGGCAACGTGAGAGCAGCTACAACCACCGCGCACCCAAGCAGGCCGCCCTGCTCCAGTTGCCCAGGTTCCCCACCACCACCATCGGCTCCTTCCCGCAGACGGCCGAGATCCGCCAAGCGCGCAGCGAGTTCAAGGCCGGTCGCCTGGATGCGGCAGGCTACCAGGCCGTCATGCGGGTCGAAATCGAGCGCGCCGTGCGTGAACAGGAAGCGCTGGGCCTGGACGTGCTGGTGCATGGCGAGGCCGAGCGCAACGACATGGTCGAGTACTTTGGTGAACAACTCGAAGGCTATGCCTTCAGCCAGTTCGGCTGGGTGCAGTCCTATGGCTCTCGCTGCGTGAAGCCCCCGATCCTGTTCGGTGACATCAGCCGCCCGCGCACCATGACGGTGGAGTGGACCCGCTACGCCCAATCGCTGACGGACAAGCCCATGAAGGGCATGCTCACCGGCCCGGTGACGATCCTGAACTGGTCGTTCGTGCGCGACGACCAGCCGCGCTCGGCATCGTGTCTGCAACTGGCCCTGGCGATCCGCCAGGAAGTGCTGGACCTGGAACAGGCCGGCGTTCGCGTGATCCAGATCGACGAGGCCGCCCTGCGCGAAGGCCTGCCGCTGCGCCGTGCCCAATGGCAGAGCTACCTCAGCTGGGCGGTGCAGAGCTTCCGCATCACGGCCAATGGCGTGCGCGATGAGACCCAGATCCACACCCACATGTGCTACTCGGAGTTCAACGACATCATGGCGTCGATTGCCGACATGGACGCCGATGTGATCACCATCGAGACCTCGCGCTCGGACATGGAGCTGCTCGACGCCTTCGACCACTTCAGCTACCCCAATGAGATCGGCCCCGGCGTGTACGACATCCACTCGCCCAACATCCCGACCGAGCAGCACATGGTGGCGCTGATGAAAAAGGCCGCGAAGCGCGTGCCGGCCGAGCGCCTGTGGGTCAACCCCGACTGCGGCCTGAAGACCCGCCAGTGGCCCGAGGTGATCCCGGCCTTGACCCACATGGTGGCCGCCGCCAAAACCTTGCGCGCCGAGCTGGCGTGAGGCCACCCCTTCAGTGAAGCAACCGGGGCGGTGGGACGCCACTTTTCGCAGCGGCCCCCGTCTCAGGGGCCCAGCGGGGTCGCCTGTCGAAGGCCTGCGCCCAAAAAGTTGAAGTTTTTTCGGCCATGTCCGCCAAATCTGCGTGCAGGCGTGTTCTGATCTGAGCCCTCAAGAGGCTTGCAGCGCGCTGATCGGTTGCCGGCAACCCAACCGGAGCCGCCGCCACGCCAAAGCCCCCCTTTTGCAATTCAAGTTTGCGTTCCGTGTCCCCGGGCACCCTCAGATGGGCCAGACAGCGATGCCCTTGCAACGCCCCGATGGATACGCATCGCCAGCAAGCTTGAGCGCATTTTTCGCATTTGAGACGCGGCCCAGCGAAAGCCCGCAAATATTATTTATTGGACATTTTCCCCATGGAAATCAAAGTCAATTTTCTGGATAAGCTTCGTCTTGAAGCCAAGTTTGATGACTTCACGGTGATCGCCGACCAGCCCATTCGCTACAAAGGCGATGGCTCTGCCCCGGGGCCTTTTGACTATTTCCTGGCGTCGTCCGCCCTGTGTGCCGCCTACTTTGTGAAGCTGTATTGCAACACGCGAAACATCCCGACTGAGAACATCAGGTTGTCGCAAAACAATATCGTCGACCCCGAAGACAGGTACCGGCAGATATTCAAAATCCAGGTGGAGCTTCCGCCGGATATCTCGGCCAAAGACCGCCAGGGCATTTTGCGCTCCATCGAGCGTTGCACGGTCAAAAAGGTGGTGCAGACCGGCCCTGAATTTGTGATCGAAGAGGTGGAAAACCTCGATGCTGACGCTCAATCGCTGCTCACGGTCAAGCCCGCATCGGGTGCCGCCACCTATATTTCAGGCAAGGATCTGCCCTTGGAGCAGACCATCGCCAACATGTCTGGCTTGCTGGCCAATTTGGGCATCAAAATCGAAATCGCCTCGTGGCGCAATATCATTCCGAATGTCTGGTCTCTGCACATTCGCGATGCGCATTCACCCATGTGCTTCACGAACGGCAAGGGGTCTACCAAGGAGAGCGCCCTGGCATCGGCCCTGGGTGAATACATTGAACGGCTGAGCTGCAATCATTTTTACGCGGGCTCTTTCTGGGGTTCAGACATTGCCGAATCTGAATTCGTTCATTACCCGAATGAGCGCTGGTTCAAGCCCGGCAAAAAGGACAAGCTGCCTGCTGAAATTCTGGATGAATATTGCCTGGGAATCTACAACCCCAGTGGCGAACTGCGAGGCTCACATCTGGTCGACACCAACTCCGGCAACACAGAGCGGGGCATCTGCTCACTGCCCTATGTACGCCAGTCGGATGGCAAGGTGGTGTACTTCCCCTCCAATCTGGTTGAAAACCTCTATGCCAGCAATGGGATGAGCGCCGGCAACACGCTGGCTGAAGCGCAAGTGCAGTGTTTGTCGGAGATCTTCGAGCGCGCCGTGAAGCGCGAAATCCTGGAGGGTGAGATGGCCCTGCCCGATGTGCCTGCGCAGGTATTGGCCCAATACCCGGGCATCCTGGCAGGCATCCAGGCCTTGGAGGAACAGGGCTTTCCGATTCTGGTCAAGGACGCCTCCCTCGGGGGCCGCTACCCGGTGATGTGCGTGACCTTGATGAACCCGCGCACAGGGGGCGTTTTTGCCTCCTTTGGTTCGCACCCGAGACTGCAGGTGGCGTTGGAGCGCAGCCTGACGGAGTTGCTGCAGGGCCGCAGTTTTGAAGGGCTGAACGATCTGCCTCAGCCCACCTTCATCAGCAATGCCGTCACTGAGCCCAATAATTTTGTCGAACATTTCATCGACTCCAGCGGTGTGGTGTCGTGGCGATTTTTCAGCGCGCGATCTGATTTTGAATTTGTTGAATGGGATTTTTCAGGCCAGGGCGAAAGCGCCAATGCCGAAGAGGCGGCCACCTTGTTCGGCATACTCGACAAGATGGGCAAACAGGCCTACATGGCGGTGCACGATGAGTTGGGCGCAACAGCTTGCCGCATTCTGGTGCCCGGTTATTCGGAGGTCTATCCCGTCGAAGACCTGGTCTGGGACAACACCAACAAGGCCTTGCTGTTCCGCAATGACCTGCTGAATTTGCATCAGTTGACCGATGATCAACTGGAGGCCTTGCTGGATCGCCTGGAAAACGAAGAACTGGACGAATATGGCGACATCGCCACCCTGATCGGCATTGACTTCGACGAAAACACCGTGTGGGGGCAACTCACCGTGCTCGAGTTGAAGCTGCTGATCCAGTTGGCCCTGCAACAACTGGAAGATGCCCACGAAGGGGTGAAGTCTTTCCTGCAATACAACGACAACACGGTGGAGCGTGGCTTGTTCTATCAAGCGCTGAATGCCGTGCTCGATGTGGTCCTGGATGAAGAGCTGGAGCTGGACGACTACATCGCCAATTTCCGTCGGATGTTCGGCAACCCTCGAATGGACGCCGTGACGGGCTCGGTCGATGGCACGGTTCGCTTCTTTGGCTTGACGCCGACCAGCCCGCAACTGGAAGGCCTGGACCGACACAAGCGCCTGCTCGACAGCTACAGGAAACTGCACGCCGCGCGGGCCCGCGTGACGAGACCCTGAAGGCAACCTCCGCCCATTGAAGCGCTGAAAGCCAAAGCCCCCAAGAGCGCTGAGGCCTGCAGCATTGGCTGTATGCCAGTGATGCGGCTGCGCCACGCCCCCGGGCTCTAGAACCAGCGCTTGGCGTGCTGAGTTGAAGGCTCCACGGCAGTGAATCAGCCAATCTTCAAGAGGGCTTGGCCAACCATTGGCGGCACAGTGCGCCCATGAAGTGCCGCGCCAGACCCAGCGCCGTGAGCGGCACCCGGTCATCTGGCGCCAGATCGGCCATAATGAGAAGAATTCCCATTTGGACGCGCGCACTGGATCAGCCACCGCCACATCTCGACGCCAGCCTATCGAAGGGAAGCCTTCTATACCCATGGCCATGGCGGACCCGTGCTCGAGCACTACTACCGAGAACTACTGAACTTCTGCGCCCGCACGGTCAAAGACCGCGATGCGGCCGCCGACGTGGTGCAGGAGAGCTATGCCCGCGTGCTGGCCATCCAGCGTTCGAGCGTCCCGATCTCGGAGCCGCGCGCCTTGTTGTACCAGACCGCCCGGAACGTGATGGTCGATCAGCATCGACGCGGGCTGCTGCGCAGGCATGATGACCTGAATGCGATGGCCGAAGCGGACCACCCCGCCATGCCTGCGCATCTGGAGCCGCACGCACTGGTGGCCTCGGCCCAGGCCATCGAGGTCTACATGGCCACCATCGAGGCGCTGCCACCACGGTGCCGCGAGGCCTTCATCCTCCACGTGTTGGAGGGTCTGTCGCAGGCGGAAATTGCCCGGCGCATGGGTACGTCCGTCAGCATGGTCGAGAAACACATCGCGCGCGGCCGGTTGGAGTGTCGGGCTAGCCAACGCTTGCTGCAGGGCATTTCGGTGACAACTGGCGCCCTCCAGGAGAAATGAGTGTCCTTGCGCGCAAGAGTGGGGATCTTTCGGCTTCGCGCAACCATAAGATCAGAACCGATGAAACAGCACGCTCCGCCTTCCCACGACATGGACGCACAGGACGAGGCCGACGAGCGCGAGTTCGAAAACTACGTGCGTACCCAGAATCCCGTGCTAGTACAGGCTGCGCTGTGGGCCACACGCCGGACCGAAGGTCTGGGTACCACCGCAGAAGCCGAGTTTCAGGGCTGGCTGCGCGCTGACCCAGCGCATGCGGTCGCGTACCAGGAAATGGAACAGAGTCTTGACCCCGTGCGCGCACTCCCTGACGACAAGGTCCAGTCGCTGAGGGAGAGCTTGCGACACAAGGCGCCCAGGGGCACGCCGCCTCAAGTCTTGAACGCAAGCACGGGGCCTGTTGCGGAGCCCATCGTCCAGCCGGCTTCTCGGCCCATCAAGCGGCCACCTCAGCCTGCGTTGCCCAGCCGACGGGCCTGGATGGCTGGCATCGGCCGCCTCTTCCCGCAAGCAGCCACAGCCGTGGCGGTGGCCGCGCTGGTTGGGGGCGGCTGGGCGGGCTGGGCGCATTGGCGCAGCCAGCCCACCTTTGCAAAGAACTACGCCACGCAACGGGGGCAACGCCTCGACATCCAGTTGCCTGACGGCAGCGCCCTGCAACTCGATGCTGCCACACGCATTGAAGTGCGCTTGTACCGTGAACGTCGCGAGGTGCGCTTGGTCGAAGGCCAAGCCTTTTTCATCGTGCACGCCAACCCGCAGCAGCCCTTTGACGTGCAGGCGGGCGCCATGCGCATCACCGTCGTCGGCACCCGGTTCTCGGTGCGTCATACGCTCACCGGCCTTGACGCCGGCAAGTCGGTGTTGGCCGTCGAATCTGGCCGCGTGCGGGTGAGTCAGACGGGCGCGTCTGGCGAGGCCCGAGCGGACGATGTCACGGGACGCGTCGAACTGACCGGCGGGCAAGGTGTGACAGTGGACGAAGGGGGCCGCCTGCAGCCCATCGTGAATGTTGCGCCAGCCAGCGTGGCGGCCTGGCGCACCGGCCGCATCAGTTTCAACGACACCCCTCTGGCCGAGGCATTGGCGGAGCTGGAACGGTATGGCGACACCGGGCTGGTCGTGCTGGACCCCACGGTGGGGGCTCTGCGGCTGGGCGGCAGTTTCAACGTGCGGCAGGCCGGCACGTGGGCGCAGGCACTCCCTTCCCTGTTGCCGGTGCGGCTGCAACAGCATGACGGCGTGTTGGAGATCATTGGCCTGCGTTGAAAGCCCCGCCCCAGGGGCAATCTCAACGGCCCACCGAGAAGGTCCGGTTTTTTTGCATCAACACATGAGGGTTTGGCCGCCCCATGCGACTCCATCAGCAGTGATTCTTGTTTCTGACGACTGTTCCTGGAGATTGCATTCATGCGGCAACCGCACTTCGCCCTCGCTCCCTTGACCCTGGCTGCCTTGCTGGCGACAGGACTTACAGGCCCGGCACGAGCCCAGCTCACGGCGGCCAACCCGGTGGCCATCGCCATCGCAGCACAGCCACTGGGCGCGGCCTTGAATGAGTTGGCACGGCAAGCAGGCCTGCAACTGATGTTCGTGCCGGCCCTGGTGGCCGGCAAGGTGGCTCCGCCCGTATCGGGGAGATTGACGCCGCAGCAGGCCTTGGACCGCTTGCTGGCCGGCAGTGGTTTGATCGCTGTCCAGGAGGGCAACGCCATCATCGTCAAGGTGGCGGCCTCGACGACGGAGACCAAGACCCCCCCCGGTGGTGACGGTCACGGCCGGACCCGACCCCGAGACCGCCACCGGCCCCGTCAAGGGATTCGTCGCCACGCTCAGCATGACGGCGACCAAGACAGATACGCCCATCATCGAGACACCGCAGTCGATTTCGGTCATCACACGCGACGAGATGGATGCTCGCGGCTTTCAGAATGTGATGGACGCCGTGCGCTATACGCCCGGTGTGCAGCCCGAAAACTGGGGCGTGGACTTCCGCGGCCGCGAATGGCTCCTGATGCGAGGCTTCGACGCCAAGGACGGAAGCAGCTACCTGGACGGACTGCAACAGGGGCGCGTTGGCTTCATCGCCATGCGCAAGGACTCTTATGGGCTTGAGCGCGTGGACGTGCTGCGAGGCCCTTCTTCGGTGCTGTTCGGACAAGGCGATGCGGGCGGCATCATCAACCGCGTCAGCAAGCGCCCCTCGGCCAATGCCGAGAATGAAATCGAAATACAGGCCGGCAATTTCGGCCGCAAGCAGCTGGCCGTCGATGTGGGGGGAACACTGGATTCAGAGGGCAAGCTGCGCTACCGGCTGGTGGGCCTGGGGCTCGATACCGACACGCAACTGCAGTACGCGACTGGCCAGCGGGTGAACATGCAGCATTCGTTCATCGCGCCCTCGCTGCTGTGGAAGCCCACAGCCGATACCTCGCTGCTGGTGATGGCTGACATCTACCATGACAAAAACGGCGGCGCTCCCGTCTATGTGGCGCGCGCCGACGGCAGCAACTCAGGTGTGCTCGACGGCGACCCGCGCTTCCTGAAGTACAACTATCACCAATCCTCGATCGGCTACGAGTTCGAGCACCACCTCGACAGCACCTGGACTGTTCAGCAGAACTTTCGCTACTCGGTGGGCAGTCTGAGCAACCGACGCCTGAATGGTGGAGGCCTCGACAGCGACGGCTACACCTACACCCGCACGCCGATGTTCGCAGACCAGTCGCTGCACCAGACTTTGCTGGACACCCGCGCGGTCGGGAAGTTCAGCACGGATTCGGCCACCCATACGGTGCTGGTGGGGGTGGACTGGAACCGGCGCGTGGGCCAATCCAAGGACTACCAAGGTGCTGCCGACCAACGCGATTTGCGCTCGCCGACCTTGGGCGACATGCCAGCGGCACCGACCAGCCTGGTGGAAGACTACCGTGAGACCTCGCGCCAGACAGGCCTCTACCTGCAAGACCAGATCAAGTTCGCCGAGCGCTGGATCTTCACACTCGGTGGTCGATATGACTCGGTCGACTACAGCTACGCCGACGCCGTCACCCAGAGCACCCTGCTCCAGCGCGACCATGCCTTCAGCAGCCGTGCCGGCATCGCCTATCTGTTGCCAAACGGCGTCTCGCCTTATCTGAGCTATTCGGAGTCATTCACGCCTCAAATGGGCACGGATTACAGCGGCAGGCATTTCGATCCAAGCCGAGGCAAGCAATACGAGGTCGGTGTCAAGTACCACCCGGAGGGGCGCAAAATCCTGCTGACCGCAGCGCTGTTCAGCCTCGACAAGACCAACGTCCAGACCACCGACCCCGTCCACCAGGACTACTACGTGCTGACGGGTGCGATTCGCTCCCGTGGCGTGGAGTTGGAGGCCAAGACTGAGCTGGCTCGCGGGCTTGACTTGATCGCCGCCTACAGCCTTGCCAACGTCAAGGTGACGGCCAGCAACGACGGCGATGTGGGCCGCATGCCCATTCAGATCCCGCGCCAGACCGCCTCGGCCTGGCTCGACTACGCCTTCAGCGGGCAATCACACCAAGGCTGGAGTCTGGGCGGCGGCGTGCGCCATGTCGGCCAGCGCTACAACGACAGCGCCAACACGCAGGCCGAGCCTGCCTACACGCTGCTGGACCTCGCGCTCCGCCACGAGCATGGCCCATGGCGCTTCGCCATCAACATCAACAACGTCACCAACAAAAAGTACTACGCATCGCGCGCCTATGGCAATTTTTACAGCGGTGCCGAGCGCTTGGTGGTGGCCAGCCTGAAGTACCGTTTTTAGGCCGCCATCACAGGTCTGACCCATGCGAAGCACACTGGCCATTCTTCACCGCTGGTTCGGCCTGTCCATCGCGCTGTTTCTGTTTGTGGCAGGTGCCACCGGCGCAGTGATCGCCTGGCACCACGAACTCGACGCATGGCTGACCCCCCAGTTGTTCGTCGCGCGCAGCGGCCCTGCGGCGGCACAACTCGCGCCTCTGACGTTGGCGCAGCGGATCGAGGAGTCGACCCCCAGCCTGCGGATCAGCGACATGCCGCTGTCCATCGAGCCGGGCCAGGCCTTGACGGTCTCGGTCACTGCGCGCATCGATGGGGCCACGGGCAAGCCCTTCGATCTGGGCTTCAACCAGATGGCGCTGGACCCGGTCACGGGAGCCGTGCAGGGCAGCCGCACATGGGGTGCCATGTCCTTCTCGCGCGAAAACCTGGTGCCCTTCCTCTACAAGCTGCACTACAGCCTGCACCTGCCAGACGTGGGCCAGCTGGAACTGGGCATGGCGGTGATGGGCATCGTCTCGGTGGTCTGGATCTTCGACTGCTTCATCGCGCTGTGGATTTCGTTTCCGAACGCACGAAGTTGGCGCAAGTCATTGGTCTTGCGCATCGGCCAGGGCTGGCCCAAGCTCAATTTTGACCTGCATCGCTCCGGCGGCGTCTGGGCCTGGGGCCTGCTGTTGACGCTGGCCATCACCTCGGTGTCCATGAACCTGGGGCGCCAGGTGATGAAGCCCGTGGTGTCGCTGTTCTCACCGGTGGCGGCCACACCCTTCGAGAAACGCGAACCGGCGCCCGTCGAAGCACCGATCGAGCCACGGCTGTCGAGGGAGCAGGCCATCACGCTGGCCCAGGCCGAAGCCCTCAAACGCGGCTGGGACGATCCACCCGGAGCCCTCTTGTACGCGGACCGCTACGGCCTGTATGGCATCGCCTTTTTTGCGCCCGGCCTGGAACACGGCGATGGCGGCCTGGGCCATCCCTGGCTGTATGTGGATGGCATGACGGGCGCCATGGCCGGGTCCTATGTGCCTGGCACCGGCAGTGCCGGTGACCTGTTCATGCAGGCCCAGTTCCCCCTGCACTCCGGACGCATCCTGGGTTTGCCAGGCCGCCTGCTCATTTCGCTGATGGGGGTGCTGGTCGCGGTGCTCAGCGTCACGGGGCTTGTGCTCTGGGTGCGCAAGCGGCGGGCGCGGATGCAGGCTGCCGCGCGAAAGAAATCAGCCGCCATTCACGGCAAACCGATGGATCGAGCTCGCATCTGAGCCGCAGCGTCATCAGCCCTGCGGGCGCGCCTCGCCCCATCCGGCAGGTGCGGGCGACGGGTTCTCCGAATCCATGTCGGCGATCTGGGTCAGGCCCCGCGCCAGGGACGAGGCACTGGGGTTCTCCACAAACACACAGCGTTTGCCCGTGCGCTTGCAGAAGTCCTTGACCTTCCAGTAAGCGTTGTGGCTGATGCAGCCCGTCTGGCAGATCACCAGGTCGGCCGCGGCGAGGCTGGCATCGAGTACGCACTGACTGTCTTCCACGCCCCCATCATGGTGGGCAAAGCGCCCCCCGACCCGTTCCACCAGGTCGCGGTAATTGGCAACATTGCCACTGCGCCCACCGACACAAAGAACGGTCTTCTGCTTGAGGTACAAGGTGATCGGGGAAACCGATGGCGTGTTGGCCGCCAAGTCAATCGCCTTGGCGGGGGTATCGGGGCTGGAATTGAGCGCTTGCAGCGACTTTTCAGCCGCAGCCAATCGCTGGCGCAGAGAAGCGTTTTGCCCCTCCAACTCATGCTGCCTGGCGGTCATCAGGTCAAGCCGCTTGCGCAATCGCTGTGTTGCTTCATGATCCGGCAGCGAGGCCTTCAAGGCCTCCAGATCCTCGGACACAAAGGCCAGGCGGCTGTCCTTGGTCAGGTTGTCGGCGCGCAGCTGCATCAACCGGGCTTGAAGCCGCTCCAGCTCTGACGTCTTTTCGGCCAGGGCTCGGGTGCTGCGCTCCTGCGCCTTGGCCAACTCTCTTGCCAGCACCCCGTTCTCCTCCATCAGCGCGCTGAACCGGGCGAGGTCCACCCGCACCGTGGCCCCGGCCTGGTGCTGCAGCATGTGCATGTCCCGGCACAGCACCTCGTGCAGGATCGCGTCGCAATGAGGGTGGGTGAGGGCAGCCCAGAAGGCGCCCGCCACATCGCCTTGCCGCACGGCCAGCACCCAGGCGTCGGCAAGCGCCTTCGTCGTCTTGGCAGCCCGGTAGGCCTTGACCTCAGGCGCATAGCGCCGCTCCAACTCTTCCTGCAGCAACTCGGAAAGCCGATTGCGGCGCGCGCACTCTGCCACCGCCGCCACATGCACCTCGTAGTCATCGGCCATCACCTGACCGCCAGACGCCTTGCTGACCAGGCGACGCAAAGTCTCCAGGGGAAGACAGACACCCACCACAGGACAATGGCACGAGTGCGGCAGGTCCCACAGTCGTCGACGCCTGGAGCCGATCTCAGGCAGGGGTGTCAAAGTCGGCACGTTCTGGCGAAACTGCACAGCCAGGGCTTGCTGGATTTCACGGTTGCACATGGCAATGCCTCCATCAGGAAACGGGTTGAACTTGCTCAGCCGGGCCGGTCATTTGCTGGCGCAGGTGCTGGGCGTCGGGGTGCACATGCAGCTCGCGGCCGGCACTCTGGCCTTGCAAGCCGAGGTGTGGCGCTGCAGCCGCCTCAAACATGCAGCCCCCCGGGGATGTTTTCACCGATGACCCAACACACACCGCTGGGATCAGACACCGTGAAGTCACGCATCTGGTAAGGCTGGACGGTGATCGGCGTGACTCTCACACCGTAGGTTTCGGCCAAGCGGCGGGCCACCACCCGGTCATGCCACGCCTGAACATCCCGAACCAGGAGGTGCATCTGGCACAGGTGCGCGTGCGGGGCCTCATCGAACGCCTGCAGCAGAAAGCTGCAAGCCCCGGCGCTGAGGTAGGCAATGCCGCCCCCCGAGGAGCGCAACTCGAAACCCAAGTCGGCGTAGAAGGCCAATGACAGCGAGAAATCCCGTGCGGGAACAAACGCCTTGATTTCCAAAATATCAGCGGGGTGCATGCCTGGTTCAGTCCGTACAAGTCGGGTTGGAACAGCGCTGGCCCTCAACCCCTCTTTCGAGCGGGCCCAGCGGCTTGTCTGGTCGGCATCTTAGCATCTCAGTTGAGAATTGTTCTCATCTAATGCGGTATCAGATGACAACCCACCTGTGGATGCGGGCATTGATTTGGCTCGAATGGACACTGCGGCTGCCCAGGAAAAGAGGCTGGCGTGTGCATGTTCTGCAACTCACACCACCATCGCGGTCAATGGGTTCCGCCGATCCAGCGCCAGCCTCCGAACAGGGCAGAATCCCTTGGCCCTTCAAAGCGCTTGAACCTGGGGTCAGGCGGTTCGGTTCCCTGCGGCGAGCCCTGGTGCGAGAACCACCGGGCCAGGCTGCTCACCCGGCATTCAGGTGTATTTCAGGTGTATTGCCTCTCAAGTGCATCCCAGTCCGGCTTGCCGACCAGCCTTTGGCGTTCGGCAAACGGGGTGACCAGGCCGCTGGATTCCTGCACCTCTTTCTGGTCGCGTAGCACGGTCAAGGCCTTTTGCATGCCGGCCACGGCGCCTTGCAGGGCCGCGTTGGCATACAGCACGATGCCATACCCCAACTCAGCGAGTTGCTCGGCATTGAAGATGGGAGTGCGCCCACCGATCACCATGTTCATGAGCTGGGGCTTGGCCAGGCGCTGCGGCAGCGCGCGCACCTCGTCGGCCTGGGTCACGGCCTCGACAAAGAGGATGTCGGCACCGGCCTCTGCAAAGCGCTGGGCGCGCTCCACGGCGGCTTCAAAGCCATGGGTGGCGGCAGCGTCGGTGCGTGCCATGATGAGCAGATCGGGGTCGCGGCGCGCGTCCACGGCGGCCTTGATCTTGTTGACGGCCTCTTCGGTGGAGATGACCTCCTTGCCCGAGAAGTGGCCGCAGCGCTTGGGCGCCACCTGGTCTTCAAGCTGGATGCAGTCGGCGCCGGCCCGCTCCAGCGTGCGCACCGTGTGGTACACGTTGAGCGCATTGCCAAACCCGGTGTCGGCATCGACCAGCAAGGGCACGTTCACCGCGTCGCGGATGCGGGCGGTGTGATCGGCGATCTCGGCCAGCCCCATGAAGCCCTGATCGGGCATGCCGAACCACATGTTGGTGACACCGGCACCGGTCACGTAGATGGCCTTGAACCCCAGGTCTTCAATGACCTTGGCGGACAGCGCGTTGAAGGCACCGGGCACAAGCAGGCCGCGGCGGGCTTCGACCAGTTGTTTGAGTTGCTGACGGGTGGACATGGATGACATTTCAGAAGCAGGTTGAACGACAGAACAGGGTCAAAGCACATCGGCCGGCACACGCACCCAGCCCTCCATGAGGACTCGGGCGCTGCGGCTCATCAAGGCCTTGGTGACCACCCATTGCCCTTCACGCAGCGCGGCCTGGGCGCCGACGCGCAGCGTGCCCGAAGGGTGGCCGAAGCGCACGGCCTCGCGCTGGCCGCCGCCCGCGGCCAGGTTGACCAGCGTGCCCGGCACGGCGGCGGCCGTGCCGATGGCGACCGCCGCCGTGCCCATCATGGCGTGGTGCAATTTGCCCATGGACAGGGCACGCACCAGCAGGTCGATCTCGCCCGCGTTGACGGGCTTGCCGCTGCTGGCGGTGTAGCTGGCCGGGGGCGCCACAAAGGCGATCTTGGGCGTGTGCTGGCGTCTGGCGGCTTCGCCCAGGTCCTTGATCAGGCCCATGCGCAAAGCCCCGTGGGCGCGGATCGTTTCGAAGCGGGCCAGCGCATGCGCGTCGCCATTGATGGCCTCCTGCAACTCGGTGCCGGTGTAGCCCAGCTCAGAGGCGTTCAGGAAGATGGTGGGAATGCCTGCATTGATGAAGGTGGCCTGGAAGCGGCCCACACCGGGCACGTCCAGCGTGTCCACCACCTGGCCGGTGGGGAACAACGCGCTGCCCTCTTCCCCCTCTTCTCCCTCTTCGGCGGGGTCCAGAAACTCGATGGGCACCTCGGCGGCCGCAAAGGTCACACCGTCGAGCTCGAAGTCGCCCGTTTCCTGCACCTGTCCACCGCTGATGGGCACATGGGCCACGATGGTCTTGCGGATGTTGGCCTGCCAGATGCGCACGGTGCACATCCCGTCTTGCGCCAGGCGCTCGGGCGGGATGAACCCCTGGGCAATGGCAAATGGCCCGACGGCCGCCGACAGGTTGCCACAGTTGCCCGACCAGTCCACAAAGTCGCTGTCGATGGCGACCTGACCGAACAAATAGTCCACATCGTGCCCGGGCACGGTGGCGGGCCCGATGATCACCGCCTTGGAGGTGGACGATGTGGCGCCGCCCATGCCGTCGATCTGCTTGGCATAGGGGTCGGGGCTGCCGATCACGCGCTGCAGCAAGCGGTCACGGGCCGGCCCGGGCACCTGGGCAGCCTCGGGCAGGTCCTGCAGGCGGAAGAACACACCCTTGCTGGTGCCGCCGCGCAGGTAGGTGGCAGGGATCTTGATCTGGGGGGCGTGGCTCATGCCGGGGCTCCTTGTTTCCGGGCCAGGAAGTCCTGGGCAAATCGTTGCAACACACCGCCGGCCTGGTAGACCGATACCTCTTCGGCGGTATCGAGCCGACACAGCACCGGTACGGTCAGCGCCGCGCCGCTGCAACCTGTGACCACCAGAGTCAGTTCGGCCCGGGGAGCCAGCTCACCAGCCACCTCGTAGGTTTCCGTGCCGTCCAGGCCCAGCGTCAGACGCGTCGTGCCGGCCTGGAACTCCAGCGGCAGCACCCCCATGCCGATCAGGTTGGTGCGGTGGATGCGCTCAAAACCTTCGGCCACCACCGTCTCCACGCCGGCCAGACGCACGCCCTTGGCGGCCCAATCGCGGCTGGAGCCTTGGCCGTAGTCGGCACCAGCAATGATGATCAGCGGCTGGCGGCGCTGCAGATAGGTTTCGATGGCCTCCCACATGCGCACCACCCGGCCCTCGGGCTCGATGCGGGCCAACGACCCCTTCTGCACCCGGCCCTCCAGCACCGCCATCTCGTTGACAAGTTGAGGGTTGGCCAATGTGGCGCGCATGGCGGTCAGGTGGTCACCCCGGTGGGTGGCGTAGGAGTTGAAGTCTTCTTCGGGCAGGCCCATCTTGTGCAGGTACTCACCGGCAGCCGAGTTGCGCAAAATCGCGTTCGACGGCGACAGGTGATCGGTGGTGATGTTGTCAGGCAGCAGCGCCAGGGGGCGCATGCCCTTGAGGGTGCGCGGGCTGGCCGCCAGGGCACCCATGCCCTCGGTGTCCCAATACGGCGGGCGGCGGATGTAGGTGGATTGCGGGCGCCAGTCGTACTGCGGCGAGACCTTGGGACCGTGGTCGGCCTGGAGGGCAAACATGGGCTCGTACACGGCCCGGTAGTGCTCGGGCTTCACGGCGGCCTGGACGACCGCATCGATCTCCTCATCGCTGGGCCAGAGGTCTTGCAGTCGAACCTCCCGGCCCTGCACCACGGCCAGCACGTCGCGCTCGATGTCAAAGCGAATGGTGCCCGCGATCGCATAGGCCACCACCAGCGGTGGCGAAGCCAGGAAGGCCTGCTTGGCATAGGGGTGGATGCGGCCGTCGAAATTGCGGTTGCCTGAGAGCACCGCCGTGGCGTACAGATCGCGTTCGATGATTTCCTGCTGGATCTTGGGCTCCAGGGCACCGCTCATGCCATTGCAGGTGGTGCAGGCAAAGGCCACGATGCCAAAGCCCAGGGCCTCCAGATCAGCCAGCAGGCCGGCCTCCTTCAGGTAAAGCGCCACGGCCTTGGAGCCTGGGGCCAGCGAGGTCTTGACCCAGGGCTTGCGCACCAGGCCCAAGCGACGTGCATTGCGCGCCAACAGGGCCGCCGCGATGACGTTGCGCGGGTTGCTGGTGTTGGTGCAGCTGGTGATGGCGGCAATGATCACCGCGCCATCGGGCAACAGGCCCTGGGCTTCATCGGCCCTGGCGGCCGCCAACTTCTGCGCCCCGGCGATGCCCCGCTCCACCAGCGCCGTGGTCGGCAGGCGGCGGTGCGGGTTCGACGGGCCGGCCATGTTGCGCACCACGCCCGACAGATCAAATGCCAGCACGCGTTCATAGTGCGCCGTCTGCAGTTCGGTGCGCCACAAGCCCGCCACCTTCGCATAGGTCTCCACCAACTGAAGCTGCTGCGGGCTGCGGTCGGTGAGCCGCAGGTAGTCCAGCGTCTGCTGGTCGATGTAGAACAGGGCCGCCGTGGCCCCGTACTCGGGGCACATGTTGGAGATGGTGGAGCGGTCGCCGATGGACAGGCTGTCAGCCCCCTCGCCGAAGAACTCCACATAAGCCCCGACGACTTTCTGTGCACGCAGAAACTCCGTCAGGGCCAGCGCGATGTCGGTGGCCGTGATGCCCGGCTGGCGTTGGCCGGACAGGCACACGCCCACGATGTCGGGCAGGCGCATCCACGAAGCCCGGCCCAGCATCACGTTTTCGGCCTCCAGCCCGCCCACGCCCACCGCGATCACACCCAGGGCATCCACGTGGGGGGTGTGGCTGTCGGTGCCGACACAGGTGTCGGGAAAGGCCACACCGTTTTGCACGGCCACCACGGGGGACATTCTTTCCAGATTGATCTGGTGCATGATGCCGTTGCCCGCGGGGATCACGTCCACGTTGGCAAAGGCCTTCTTCGTCCATTCGATGAAATGGAAGCGGTCTTCATTGCGGCGGTCTTCAATCGCACGATTCCTGGCAAAGGCCTGGGGGTCGAAGCCACCGCACTCCACGGCCAGAGAATGGTCGACGATGAGCTGCACCGGTACCACCGGGTTCACGGCCGCAGGGTCACCCCCCTGCTGGGCGATGGCGTCACGCAGCCCCGCCAGGTCCACCAGGGCGGTCTGGCCCAGGATGTCGTGGCACACCACCCGACCGGGGTACCAGGGAAAGTCGATGTCGCGCCTGCGGTCGATGATCTGCAGCAGGCAGGCGTCCACCATGGCCGGATCGGCGCGCCGCACGATGTTCTCGGCGTGCACGCGCGCGGTATAGGGCAGACCGGCCCAGGCGCCAGGCCTCAGCAGGTCGACGGCAGCTCGGGCGTCGATGTAGTCCAGCGCGGTGCCGGGCAGGGGTTTTCTGAACAATGGATTCATGAGCGGGGATTCGAGAGAGTCATTTTGATGGCAAGGCGGCGTGCCCTGGGCCGGCTCAGGGGCGCTCACACGCGTTGCGACAGCGGCACGAACACCCGCTCTTCGGGGCCGGTGTACCGGGCACTCGGCCGGATGATCTTGCCGTCGATGCGCTGCTCGATCACATGGGCCGACCAGCCCGAGGTGCGGGCAATCACGAACAGGGGTGTGAACATGTCGGTGGGCACCCCCATCATGTGGTAGCTGACCGCGCTGAACCAATCGAGGTTGGGGAACATGTTCTTGGCCTCCCACATCACCGACTCCAGGCGCTCGGCAATGTCGTACATGCGGGTATTGCGCTGCTCCAGCGAGAGTTCACGGGCCACCTGCTTGATCACCCCGTTGCGCGGGTCGCTCACGGTATAGACCGGGTGACCAAAGCCGATCACCACCTCCTTGCGTTCGACGCGGGCGCGGATGTCGGCCTCGGCTTCGTCAGGGTTGTCGTAGCGCTTCTGGATCTCGAAAGCCACCTCGTTGGCGCCGCCGTGCTTGGGGCCGCGCAGCGCACCGATGCCGCCGCAGATGGCCGAATACAGGTCGGAGCCGGTGCCGGCCACCACGCGCGAGGTGAACGTGGAGGCGTTGAACTCGTGCTCGGCATACAGGATCAGCGAGGTGTGCATGGCGCGCACCCAGCTGTCGCGCGGCTTCTCACCATGCAGCAGGTGCAGGAAGTGGCCACCGATGGAGTCATCATCGGTCTCGACCTCGATGCGCTTGCCGTTGCAGGCAAAGTGATACCAGTACAGCAGCATCGAGCCCAGCGAGGCCATCAGCTTGTCGGCAATGTCGCGGGCGCCGGGGTGGTTGTGGTCGTCCTTCTCGGGCTTCACGCAGCCCAGCACCGAGACCCCGGTGCGCATCACATCCATGGGATGGGTCGAGGGCGGCAACTGCTCCAGCGCGGCCTTCACGGCGCTCGGCAGCCCCCGCATGGCCTGCAATCTGGTCTTGTAGGCCGCCAGTTCGGCCGTGTTGGGCAGCTTGCCATGCACCAGCAGGTGCGCCACCTCCTCGAACTCACAGGTGCAGGCCACGTCCAGGATGTCATAGCCCCGGTAATGCAGATCATTGCCGCTGCGCCCCACGGAGCACAAGGCGGTGTTGCCGGCGTCGGTGCCCGACAGGGCGACCGATTTCTTGGGCTTGAAGGTCGGCACGACCGGGGTCGCTGCGACGTTGGCGTTCATGGTTGAGTCTCCTGTTGGATATAAGAACAATCAATGGAAACGGGGCGGCCGGACGGATCCACCGCCACCATCTCAAACACCCCTTGGATGACCTCCTCAAGAGGCAGGGCGGGTGCATCGGCCAAGGCCGTCACGCACACCGTCATGGAGCTGCGGCCCACCCGGCTGACCCAGGCCCGCAACACCAGTTGATGGCCGACGGGCACCGGCGCCAAAAAGTCCACGCCGCTCACGCTGGCCATCACGACCTCGCGCTGCGCAAGACGGCGGGCCGTCAGAAAAGCGGCCTTGGCCAGAAGCTGCAAACCCTGGCCTGCAAACAGGGTGCCGTGGTGGTTGGCCAAGGCGGGCAACACCAGTTCGTGCAATTCAAGGGTTCCGGGTGGGCTTGTCATGCTTCGCAATTTACGCAAAATGGATGCCCGCCAAAACCCCTGAATTGGCGAATTTTTGCGAACCTATTTCGCAAATCAGCAAATTTTGCGAATTACCCAGATGACGACACCGAGCGAACAAGAGCAATGAAAAAGACCTTCATGGGCGTGAAGTTGCGCAAGCTGCGCGCCGAACGTGGCCTGTCGCAGATCGCGCTGGCCCAGGCCCTGGGCCTGTCCCCCAGCTACCTCAATCAGCTGGAGCAGAACCAGCGCCCCTTCACCGTGGCGGTCCTGTTGCGGCTCAACAAGGCCATGGGGGTGGACATCCAGGACTTCTCGGAAGACGAGGAAGCCCGCTTGATGGCCGGACTGAGGGAGGCGCTGGCAGACGCAGCCGAACCGATCTCATTGCCCGAGTTCCAGGAGGTGGCCTCCCAGATGCCCGGGCTGGCCCGCGCGGTGATCGACCTGCATCGGCGCCAGCATGCGTTGCAGGGGCACCTGGAGACACTGTCGGTGCAATTCGGAGACAACCGCAGCAGCGAGCAAGGCCTGATCAGTCAGCCCTTCGAATGGGTGCGCGATTTCTTCTTTTCGCATCAGAACCATTTCGACGCCCTGGATCGCGCGGCCGAAGCCTTGGCGGCCCAGGCCAACGCGTCATCACAGCCATTGTCGACCTGGCTGGAACAACGCCTGACCCGCCACGGCATCCGCGTGCACAGAGACGGCTCAGGCCAACGCAGCAAACGCCGCTTCGACCCGGACACCGCCACCCTGACGCTTTCGGCCCATCTTGAGGCTGCCCAGCAGTCCTTCCAGATGGCCACCCAGCTGGCCCTGGCCGAGTTCTCTGCCGACATCGATGCCTTGATCCAGGTCCCCCCCTTCACCCAGAACGAGCCGGCCCGCAAACTGGTGAGGGTGGGCCTGGCCAACTATTTCGCCGGCGCGCTGCTGCTGCCCTACAGCGACTTTCTGCAGGTCGCCGAGGCCCTTCGCTACGACATCGAATTGCTGGGAAGGCGCTATGGCGTCGGGCTGGAGACGATCTGCCATCGGCTCAGCACGCTGCAACGGCTGGGGGCACCCGGCGTGCCCTTCTTCTTTGTGCGGGTCGATCGGGCCGGCAACATCTCCAAAAGACAATCCGCCACCCACTTCCACTTCAGCCGGATCGGCGGCACCTGCCCGCTGTGGAACGTCTATGAAGCCTTCTCGCGACCGGGCCAGATCCTGACCCAGTTGTCCAGCATGCCGGACGGCCGCCGGTATTTGTGGGTGGCGCACACCGTCACCCATGGCCAGGCCGGCTATGGCTCCGCTCGACGAACCTTCTCGATCGGCCTGGGCTGCGATGTGCGCCATGCCCATCGCCTGGTCTATGCCAAGGGGCTGGATCTGCAGGCCCCGGAGGCCGCCACACCGATCGGCATGGGCTGCAAGGTGTGCGAACGCGATGACTGCCCGCAGCGCGCCTTTCCGTTTGTGGGCCGCGCCCTGGCCGTCGACGAAAACCAAAGCCCGTCGGCGCCGTATGGATCGCTCCTGAGCACAGGCACGGGCTCCCATCCCTCAGGGCACACGACGGCGCTCCCTCATCAGCCAGGCAAGCGATGAGGCGGCCGGCCAGGCGCCGGTCTGAGCCACAACCCTGGCCCGCTGTCAGGCCGCCCTGCGCCCCAGCAGGCGCTGGTTGCCCACAAAAACCAGCAGCAAGCTGAAGCCGGCGGCCAGCGTGGCCAGCCAAAGCCCAGGCGCCAACGCCACAAAGTGGAACGGCGCCGCCAGCCAGGGCACGGTGGTGATGGCGCACAGCGCCAGCAGCGTGCCGCCCAGCACCCACAGGCTGACCGGCGTGAGGCCCTTGAACAGGCTTTGCCAACCCACACGCCCGCTGCGGCTGGGCAGGATCAGTGCGGCATTGGCAGCCACCAGCAGCACAAAGGCCACCGTACTGGCCAGGCCGGCCGGCTGCCCCCGGCTCAGCAGCCAGGCATAGAGGCCCACCACCGTCACACTCACCGCGCCCCCTTGCAACAGGCTCAGCAACACATGGCGCCTGTTCAGCAGGGGTTCATCGCTGCGCCGCGGCGGGCGTGCCATGAGGCCGGCCGTAGCGGGCTCGGCCTCGAACACGATCGAGCAGGCCGGATCGATCACCAGCTCCAGAAACGCGATGTGCAAGGGGGCGAGCACCAGTGGCAGGCCGAACAGCACCGGCAACAGCGCCAGCGCAATGATGGGCACGTGCACCGCCAGCGTGTAGACCATGGCCTGACGAAGGTTGGCAAAGGTCAGTCGCCCGCGGGCAATGGCCTGCACGATGGCCGAAAAATCGTCCTGCAGCAGCACGAGGGCCGCAGCCTCGCGGGCCACGTCGGTGCCGCGCTGGCCCATGGCAATGCCGATGTGCGCGGCCTTGAGCGCCGGCGCATCGTTGACGCCGTCGCCCGTCATGGCGACCACCTCGCCGCGGGCCTTGAGCGCCTCGACCAGGGCCAGCTTCTGCTGTGGCCTGATGCGCGCAAACACATCGACCTCGGCCAGCCGGCTGGCCAACTCGGGGGGCGTCAGGCCGGCCAGCTCATCGCCGGTGATGACCTGATCGCGCGCAATGCCCGCCTGGGCCGCCACCGCACTGGCGGTGCGCGGGTGGTCGCCGGTGATCATCACCACCCGGATACCGGCCTGGCGGCATTGCGCGATGGCCGCCGGCACCTCGGGGCGCAGCGGATCGGCCAGACCGACCAGGCCCAGCCAGACAAATTCGAAATCGTGCTGGCCGGTGGGCCAGTCCTGGGCGCTGCGGTGGCGTGCCTTGGCCACCCCCAGCACCCGCAGGCCCTGATCGGCCAGTTGCGCGGCCTGGGCGCTGACGGCGGCGCGCTTGGCCTCGGGCAGGTGGCACAGGTCGGCCACGGCTTCGGGTGCCCCTTTGGAGGCCACCCGGTCCACCTGACCGCTCTTGTCGCGCCACAGGTGCGACATGGCCAGCAGGCCCGGCGACAGCTCGTACTCGCGCACCAGGCGCCATTCGGGGTGCAGGTGCTCGGTGCCCACCAGGTGCGCGCCGGCAAAGCGGTGGAAGGCCTGCTCCATCGGGTCGTGCGGGTCGATCTCGCTGGCCAGCACGGCGTACTCCAGCAGCTCGTGGAAGGCCTCGGGCAGCGCATCGGGGCCCTCTGGCATCGGGCCCAGGGTGCTCAGGGTCTGGTCGCCGGCACACAAGGCGGCCACGGCCATGCGGTTCTGCGTCAGGGTGCCGGTCTTGTCGACGCACAGCACCGTGGTCTGGCCCAGGGTCTCGATGGCGTTCAGGCGCCGGGTCAGCACCTGCTGGGCCGCCAGGCGCCGCGCGGCCAGGGCCAGGAACACGATCATGATCACCGGCAGCTCCTGCGGCAGCACGCCCATGGCCAGGGTGATGCCCGACAGCACGGCCTGCAGCCAATCGCCCCGCAGCACGCCCAGCAGGCCCACCAGCAGGGCGCACAGCGCGAGGCCAATGAACACCAGCCGGCGCGTCAGCCGGGCCATCTCTTCGCGCAAGGGCGAAGCCTGCAGCGCAATCGTGTCCAGCGACTGGCCGATCTGGCCCAGCTCGGTGCGCCGGCCCACCGCCGTGACCTGCACCAGGCCCTGGCCGCTGACCACCAGGGTGCCGGCAAACACGGGCTGCCCGACCTGCTTGGCCACAGGCTCGGATTCGCCGCTGAGCATGGCCTCGTCGGTGGCCAGCTCATGCGCTTGCAACAAGGTGCCATCGGCCGGCACGCGGTCGCCCTCGGCAATCATCAACAGGTCTTCGCGCACCACCTCGCGCCCGGCCACCCGCTGCGCCACACCGCCCCGCAACACCAGCGCGCGCGGACTGGACAGGTCGCGCAAGGCGTTCAGGGTCTGATCGGTGCGCCGCTCCTGCAGCACCGTGAGGGTCATGATGATGAGCACAAAGCCCAGCAGGATCAGCGCCTCATGGGCGTTGCCCATGGTCAGATAGATGGCCCCGGCGCCCAGCAGCAGCAGGAACATGGGCTCGCGCACCACGTCCCAGGCCATGTCGCGCAAGGTGCGGCGCTGGCTGATGCCCAGTTCATTGGGGCCTTCGTCGCGCAGGCGCTGCGCGGCCACGGCCGGGTCCAGACCTGTGGGTGGGGTGGGATTGGGATCGGACATGTCAGGTGCTGTGGGGCGAGGCAGCGCCCACCGGGGTGGTGACCATGAGCTTGTTATACGCCCGATCCGTGACCCGGTCTCTGCGCTGGCGCACGGGTGCCGGCACGCACGGGCTCTGGGGTACAGCAAGCTGTCGGTCCGCCATCGCCTGCGCATCGTTACCCAACCGGGCCCAGCCCCGTCGGTGCAGCTGCATCGGGATACCCCCCTGCTTTCAACGGTCATTTTCAGCAGCCTAGACGACTGGTCTAATAAAAAGCCTAACATCCGTTCCCATGAAGCCCGCCCACGCAGACACCCGCCAACACATCCTGGACACGGGCAACCGCATCATCGCGAGCAAGGGCTTTTCGGCGGTGGGGCTGAACGAGATCCTGCAGGCGGCCGAGGTGCCCAAGGGCTCGTTCTACCATTACTTCAAATCCAAGGAACAGTTCGGCCAGGCCCTGCTCGAGTCCTTCTTTGAAGCCTATCTGGCCCGCATCGACAGCCTGTTTGCGCGCACCGACCTGAACGCCCGCGAACGCCTGCTGGCCTATTGGCAGCAATGGCAGGCCACCCAGTGCCCCGGCTGCGACGACCAACCCTGCCAGGTGGTGAAGCTGAGCGCCGAGGTGTCCGACCTGTCAGAGCCCATGCGCATGGCCCTGCAGGACGGCACCAACCGCATCACCGCGCGCTTGGCCGAGGTCATCCGGGCGGGGCAGGCCGATGGCTCGATGCCCGTGCTTGACCCCGAGGCCAGCGCCAGCCTGCTGTACCAGCTGTGGCTGGGCGCCAGCCTGCTGGGCAAGGTGCACCGGCAGACCCAGTCGCTGCAGCAGGCCATGGCCTTCACGCAGCAATTGATCACCCCCTGAGGCCGCTTTGCGTTTTGCATGCTTTTTTGAAACCCAACTAGACGACCGGTCTATTAAATACAGAGAGGCACCCCATGTTCAAAACCACCCTGCCCTGTTGATCTTCGACATTCGAGCGGTGGCAACAGGCCCACGAACACGCCAACCTACCCGCCCACCAACACCTGTTTCAACCCCCTGCCAGCCTCAACCCGGGCCCCAGTGGCCCTTTCAACCTGAAAGACCTTGACCCCATGACCACCTTGTTCGACCCCATCCAAGCCGGCGACATCGCCCTGTCCAACCGCATCGCCATGGCCCCGCTGACGCGCAACCGCGCCCCCGGCGGTGTGCCCACCGCGGCCATGGCCGAGTACTACGGCCAGCGCGCCAGCGCCGGCCTGATCATTGCCGAGGCCAGCCAGATCAGCCCCATGGCGCAAGGCTACCTCGACACCCCGGGCATCCACTCGCCCGAGCAGGTGGCGGCCTGGCGCCAAGTGACGGCCGCCGTACACGCCAAGGGCGGGCGCATCGTGCTTCAGCTGTGGCATGTGGGTCGCATCTCGCACAGCTCGCTGCTGCCCGGTGGCGCCGCGCCCGTGTCGCCCACCGCCGTGGCGGCCAAGGCGCACACCTTCACCGCCGAAGGCTTTGTGCCGGTCTCCACGCCACGCGCCCTGGGCGACGACGAAATCCCGGCCCTGCTGGAGGACTACCGCCGCGCCGCACGCAACGCCATCGAAGCCGGCTTTGACGGCGTGGAAGTGCACGGCGCCAACACCTACCTGCTGGAGCAGTTCCTGCGCGACAGCGTGAACGACCGCAGCGGCCCCTACGGCGGCCCGATCGAAAACCGGGCCCGCCTGCTGCTGGAGGTGGTGCGCACGGTGGCCGCCGAGATCGGTGCCGGCCGCACCGGCCTGCGCCTGAGCCCCACCACCACCTTTGGCGGCAGCGCCCCGGTGGACAGCCAGGCCCAAGCCCTGTACGGCTACGTGGTGCAGCAGGTGGCCTCGCTGGGCCTGGCCTACCTGCACGTGATCGAGGGTGAAACCGGTGGCGCCCGCCAACCCGAAGGCGCCCCGGCCTTCGACTACGCTGCGCTGCGCCGCGCCTTCCCCGGCACCTGGATCGTGAACAACGGCTTCAGCCGCAGCGAGGCGCTGGAGGCCGTGGCCAGCGGCGCCACCGACGTGGTGGCCTTCGGCCGCCCCTTCATCGCCAACCCCGACCTGGTGCGCCGCCTGCGTGAAGACGCCCCGCTCAACCCCTTGCGCGCCGACAAGCTGTACGGCGGCGGCGCCGAAGGCTATACCGACTACCCCACGCTGGACGCTGTGGCGGCCTGAGCGTGGGCTGAGCGCGGGACGGAGGGGCGCCTGAGGCGTAAGCAACCCTGGTTTTGAGCCGCATTTCACAAATTACGGCTCACCAAATGAGCCGTATCAGGCAAAATGCGGCTCATGTCCTCTCGCTCCCCCTGGATCTGGGCCCACCCCGAATGGCCCCATCTCCGCTATGACCCTGCGGCCCTGGCCCCCGCTTTGGCCCGGGCCCATTCGCTGCACGGGCAGATGGTGGGCAGGGCCCAAGCCATCGGCCTGAATGAGACACACCCGGTCGCCCTGGCCGCTCTGTCTGACGAGATGATGGCCACGGCGGCCATCGAGGGAGAGCGGCTGGCGCTGGAGGTGGTGCGATCCTCGGTCATGCGTCGGCTGGGCCTGCCAGGGCCTCCACCCACCGACCGCCATGTGGAAGGCCTGCTCGACGTGATCAGCGATGCCTGGTCAGGGTTTGACCAGGTGCTGGATACGGATCGACTGTGCCGGTGGCAAGCGGCGCTGTTTCCAGGCGGCACCTCCGGCCTGCGTCGCATCGCGGTGGGCCGCTACCGGGAACACCTGGATCCGATGCAGATCGTCAGTGGGCCTCCAGGGCGCGAGCAGGTTCACTTCGAGGCCCCACCGTCGGCTGACGTGCCCGGGCAGATGCAGCAATTCCTTCAATGGTTCAACAAGACCGCGCCCCAGCCAAGGCACGACCTTGGCGAATGGCCCTTGGGCGACGGGCTGGCCCGCGCCGCTATGGCGCACCTTTGGTTTGAGAGCATCCACCCGTTCGAGGACGGCAATGGCCGCATCGGCCGCGCCATTGTCGACCTGGCACTGGCCCAGCACGGGCCGCGGGAGGTGCGCTTGCACAGCCTGTCGCGGCAACTGCTGAAGTCTCGCGCCGCCTATTACGACGCGCTGAACCGCGCCCAGCGCGGCTCCTGTGACGTCACGGATTGGGTGCATTGGTTTGTGACCCAGTGTGCAGACGCCTACCTGAGCACGGTGCGGATCATCGACCAGGCCCTTGAGAAACGCCGGTTCTGGGAGCAGCATCCCAGCCACACCTTGCCGGATCGCCAACGCAAAGTGCTGCAACGCTTGCTCGACGACGGCGATGGCGGCTTTCTGGGTGGCCTGAACGCCGACAAGTACATGAAGATGACAGGCGTCTCCAAGGCCACGGCCACCCGAGACCTTTCACAGATGGTGCTCGCCGGCCAGCTCCGGAGCCACGGACAAGGCAAGGCCATCCGCTACTACATCCAGGTACCCGGCTGGACTCACGGTCTGGCCTCGGACCCAGCAGCCCCGCTGACGCCAGATGCCCTCTAGCGACCGCCACCGCCCGATGAGCCCTTAGCGCCGGGGCGCCAGGTGAATCCCCGCCAGCATGCAGCGCACCGAGCCGCCCGCCATCTCGACCGTGGGCACGGCCAGCGGCAGCAGGCGCGCGCTCTGGCCAATGGTGGCCCGCTGGGCGGGGGTGAGGCTGTCGTGGGCGCGCTGCGACAGGGCCAGCAGGCGCCCATCCCGGCCCGACAGCTCAAGCGCATTGCCGGCAAAGTCGGCAATCTGGGCCGCGCTCAGGGCGATCACCTCGCGGCCTGATTCTTCCAGGCGGGCCCGCAGCTCGGCGGCGCGCCGCGCATCCGGGATCAGCTCCAAGCCCACCAGCGCAAACTGGGTGGCAATGCACATCAGCACATTGGTGTGGTAGATGGGCTGGCCCTGGGCATCGGCAGTGTCGAACACCAGGGGCTCAAAGCCGAAATGGGTGCAGAAGCGCTCCAGGGCCACCGCGTCGGCCCGGTTGGAGCGGGCCGTGTAGGCCACGCGGGCCAGGTGGTCGAGCACCATGGCGCCGGTACCCTCCAGAAACAGGCCGTCGGGCTCCAGGCCTGAATAGTCGATCACGTCCTGCACGCGGTAACAGGTCTTGAGCATCTCGATCACATCGCTGCGCCGCTCGCGCCGCCGGCTGGGCGAGTGCATGGGGTACAGCGCCACATGCCCGCCCGGGTGGGTGGAAAACCAGTTGTTCGGAAACACCGAATCGGGCGTGTCGCGCTCGCCAGGGTCCTCAAACAAGTGCACGCGCACGCCCTCGGCCTCCAGCCGGGCCGCGGCGGCCGTCACCTCGTCGCGCGCCGCCTCGGCGATGCGCTGGGCGGCCTCGCGTTCGGCCGGCTGCTGGAAGGCGTTGTCGGCCGCGGTTTCGGGGTTGGGGGTGAAGCGGTGCGGACGCACCATCACGACGGCCGCAGGGGCCTGGATCGAAGGCAGAGGGGGCATGGGCGGAAGGTGCAGATGAAGAGGTCGGGGGTGCGAAGCAAGGCCGGGCACTCAGGCCACGCGGCGCAGAGCGGCCCGAACGCTGCCAGAGCGCGTGTGGCTGAACAAATCCTTGGGGTCGTCGGCCTCGGGCACCAACTCCACCTCCACGCCCAGCTGCCGGCGGCTGGCCTGGTCCAGCACATAGCGCAGGGTGGCATAGTCCTCCAGCGCAAAACCCACCGAATCGAACACTGTGACCTGCTCGGCGCTCTGGCGCCCGACCTCGGTGCCGGCCAGCACGCGCCACAGGTCGACCACCGCAAAGTCGGTCGGCAGTTGCTGGATGTCGCCCTCCACCCGGGTCTGGGGCTCGTACTCGACAAACACGCGGGCGGCACGCAGCACATCGGCATGCAGCTCGGTCTTGCCCGGGCAGTCGCCCCCCACGGCGTTCAGGTGCATGCCGGGCTCGATCATCTCGGGGGTGATGATGGTGGCGTAGGCCTTGTCAGCGGTGAGGGTGGTCACCACATCGGCCCCGCGCACCGCGTCGGCGGTCGAGCTGGCGCGCCGGATGCGGAGCCCGTGGCAGTGCGCCAGGTTGCGCACCAGCTTGTCGGTGGCCCGGGGGTCGAGGTCGAACACCGCGATCTCCTCGATGCCCAGGTGGTGGTGAAAGGCCAGGGCCTGGAACTCGCTCTGGGCGCCGTTGCCGATCAGGGCCATGCGGCGCGCGTCGGGCCGCGCCAGGGCGCGGGCGGCCATCAGCGAGGTGGCGCAGGTGCGCAGCGCGGTGGCCAGCGTCAGCTCCGACAGCAGCACCGGGTAGCCCGTGGCCACCTCGGCCAGCACCCCGAAGGCCATCACGGTGTACAGGCCCCGGCCCGTGTTGCCCGGGTGGCCGTTGACGTATTTGAAGGCGTAGTGCTGCGCATCGGACACGGGCATCAGCTCGATCACGCCGATGTCGGAGTGGCTGGCCACGCGGGCCGATTTGTCAAAGTCGGCCCAGCGCACGAAATCGTCGCGGATGGCGTCGGCCAGTTCGCCCACAAAGCGGGCCACGCCGATCTCCTGCACGAGGCGGGACATGGTGGGAACATCGATGAAACGGGTCATGGCGGGGTCTTTCGGGCTGTTTTCAGCCAGCGGGGAATCACTCGGAATGGAAGAATTCTTCCCTTAGGACGCGCCAAAATGAACCCTTCAATCTGCCAATTTTTACGATCCATTGGCCAACATGCGCTGAACAAGTGACAATTTGTTCATGGATGACATCGACCGCGAACTGATCGCCCTGCTGCGTGACAACGCCCGCCTGCCCGTGGTGGCCCTGGCCGCCAAGCTGCGCGTGGCCCGCGCCACGGTGCAGAACCGCATCGCCCGGCTGGAGGCCGAGGGCACCATCGTGGGCTACACCGTGCGCCTGCGACCGGCCGCCGAGGCCCACCGCATCCGCGCCATGACCAGCATCGCGGTAGAGGGCCCGCACGGTGCCGAGGTGCTGCGCATCCTGCGCGGCCACCCCAACATCGTGGCCCTGCACAGCACCAATGGCCGCTGGGATCTGCTGGCCGAGATCCGCACCGACAGCCTGGAAGCCTTCGACAAGGTCTTGAGCACGCTGCGCTCCATCCACGGCATCTCGAACACCGAGACCAGCCTGCTGCTGTCCACCCACAAGCTGGCCTGAACTTGGGCCTGGTCCGTGGCCATGGCGCCCCCGGTCGATCTGGCGCAAAGCCCCATCCAGTTTGCCGCGCCACAATGGGGCCGCCACCGCTGCGGTGGTGCCGACCCACCCCCCGACCTCGAACCGTCATGACCCCCTCCCTGGCCGACCTGCACACCCTCTCTGAGCTGTTTGACTGGCGCGTGGCCCAAAGCCCGCAGACTGAGGCCTACCAGGCGTACAACCCAGGCACCGAGCAATGGGACCGCCTCAGCTGGCAGGCCGTGGACGCCCAGGTGGCCCGCCATGCGGCCGCCCTGGCCAGCCTGGGCCTGCGCCGGGGTGAGCGCATCGGGCTGCTGCTGCCCAATGGCCTGAACGCGGTGTGCCTGGACCAGGCCGCCCTGCGCCGTGCCTGTGTGCCCGTGCCCATGCATGCGCTGGACAACCCCAACAGCATCGCCTACATCCTGGCCGACAGCGATGCCAGCCTGCTGGTGTTGCAGACCGAGGCCCAGTGGGCTTCCATCGCCAGCGTGGGCCTGGCCCTGCCCGCCCTGCGCCAGGTGGTGGTGGTGCAGCCCGGCAGCACGCCGCTGGCCGCCCCACCCGGCACGGTGCCGCTGTGCTCGCTGGCCGACTGGCTGGCACGGGGCGATGCCTTGAACGGTGCTGTGCCCAGCCAGCCGCCCCAGGCCGAAGACCTGGCCGCGCTGGTCTACACCTCGGGCACCACCGGCAAGCCCAAGGGCGTGATGCTGACGCACCGCAACGTGCTGTCGAATGTTCAGGCCTGCGTGCAGCGCGTGCAGGCGCGTGACAGCGATGTATTCCTGTCGTTTCTGCCGCTGTCGCACACCTTCGAGCGCACCGCAGGCTATTACCTGCCCGTGGCGGTGGGGGCCAGCGTGGCCTTTGCGCGCTCCACCCAGCAGTTGATGCAGGATTTTCAAAGCGTGCGCCCCACGGTGCTGGTGTCGGTGCCGCGCATCTTCGAGCGGGTGCATGCCGGCTTCGAGACCCGTCTGGCCGGCCATCCCCTGACCACCCGCCTGGCCCGCGCCGCGCAGGACATCGGCTGGCAGCGCTTTGCCGCAGCCCAGGGCATGACTGACGCGCTGGGCCAGCCCACCCCACCACCGGGCCCGCTGGCGCGGCTGGCCTGGCCGCTGCTGGAGCACCTGGTGGCGCGCCGCCTGCAGGCCGGCTTCGGCGGCCGCCTGCGCCTGGCCGTCAGCGGGGGGCGCCCCGCTCTCGCCTGCCGTGGCGCGCTGCTTCAACAGCCTGGGCGTGCCCATTGCCCAGGGCTATGGCATGACCGAATCGTCGCCCGTGATCGCCGTCAACACGCTGGAGGACAACCACCCCGCCACCGTCGGCCGGCCGCTGCAGGGCCTGGAAGTGCGCATTGCCGACAACCGTGAGCTGCAGGTGCGCGGCCCCAGCGTGATGCGCGGCTACTGGAAGCGCGAAGACGACACCCGCGCCGCCCTGCTCGAGGGCGGCTGGCTGCGCACCGGCGACCAGGCCGCGCTGGAGGACGGCCGCATCCGCATCCTGGGCCGGGTCAAGGAGATCATCGTCACCTCCACCGGCGAGAAGATCGCCCCGGCCGACCTGGAGCTGGCCATCACCCAGGACACCTTGTTCGACCAGGCCTACGCCTTTGGCGACAACCACCCCTTCATCGGCTGCATCGTGGTGCTCAACCCAGCCCAGTGGCAGGCCCTGGCCCACACGCTGGATCTGAACCCGGATGACCCGGCCGCCCTCACCGCCAGTGCGGCCAGCAAGGCGGTGCTGGAGCGCATCAAGGCCCTCACCGCCAGCTTTCCGTACTACGCCCAGCCCCGGGCCGTGCGCCTCACGCTCGAGCCCTGGACCATCGAGAACACCTTGATGACGCCCACCCTCAAGCTCAAGCGCAACAACCTGGCCCAGCACTTCAAAAGCGACATCGAGGCCCTGTACCGGCGCTGAAGGCTGGCGGGCGCACAACAGCGCTGACAGCGCTTCAGGCCTGAAGGCCCAGATTGGCACGCAGCGTGGCGCCGTCGTACTCGGTGCGTGCCAGCCCGCGCCGGCGCAGCTCGGGCAGCACCCGCTCGGCAAAGTCGCGCAGGCCGTTGGGCAGCACCGGGGCCATCACGTTGAAGCCGTCGGCACCGTAGTTCACAAAGCGCTCTTCGAGTTGGTCGGCGATCTGCTCGGGCGTGCCCACCAGTTGCCAGTGGCCCCGGGCACCCGCCACGCGCAGGTAGAGCTGGCGGATGCTCAGGTTCTCGCTGCGGGCCAGCTTCAGTGTCAGGTCCTGCCGGCTCTTGCTGGCGTTGGTTTCGGGCAGTTCGGGGATGGGGCCGCATAGGGCCTGTTAACCCTGATTTCGCCGGTGCGAAGCCTGCTGGCCAAGCGCCAATCAAGGCGCGTGTCGCAGCCCAGACCGGGCGTCTGGGCAAGACACGCAACGCCGAGTGGCGCTTGGCCAGCCGGCTTCCCTTCGGGTTGGAGCCCAAAAGGCCGATCGCGGCGTTGCCAATCCTCGCTGGGTCACCGACCCAGCTGCGGTTGGCGCCTTGCGCTAGGCCTTTTGGACCTCCAACGCATCCGGCGAAATCAGGGTTAACAGGCCCTTGGTCGTAGCCCGACAGGTCCACCCCCCCGGTCAGCCCCGAGATCAGCGACAGGCCCAGCACCGGGTCGATCAGCGACTGCAGTTGCTCGAACTTCTCGCGGGCCTCGCTCTCGCTGCTGCCCACCACCGGGAACACGCCCGGCATCACCAACAGGCTGGCCGGGTCGCGCCCGTGGGCGGCCAGGCGGCCCTTCAGGTCGGCATAGAAATCCACCGCGTCCTGCAGGGTCTGCTGGGCGGTGAAGACCACCTCGGCCGTGCGCGCGGCCAGGGCCTTACCGGCCTCGGACGAGCCGGCCTGCACCAGCACCGGCCGGCCCTGTGGAGAGCGGGCCACGTTCAAGGGGCCTTGCACCGAAAAGTGCTTGCCCTTGTGGTTCAGCACATGGCGGTGTGCCGGGTCGAACACCCGACCACCGGCCTTGTCCCACACAAAGGCGTCGGCGTCCCAGCTGTTCCACAGGCCCTGCACCACATCGGCAAACTCGCTGGCACGTTCGTAGCGGTCGGCATGGGCCAGGTGGTGCTCCAGGTTGAAATTGCGCGCCTCGAACTCGCTGGACGAGGTGACCAGGTTCCAGCCCGATCGCCCGCCGCTCAGGTGGTCCAGCGAGGCAAACTTGCGCGCAATGTGAAAGGGCTCATTGAAGCTGGTCGAGGCCGTGCCCACCAGGCCGATGCGCTCGGTCACGGCCGAGAGAGACGCCAGCAGCGTGAGAGGCTCGAACTGCGACACATAGCTGTGCGCGGTGCGGCTCAGTACCTCAGGCCGGTCGCCCCGGGTGCCCACACCGTCGGCCAGAAACAGCAGGTCAAAGCGCGCCGCCTCGGCGATCTGGGCCAGCTCACGGTAGTGACGGATGTTGAGCCCCGCACCGGGCACCGTGTCCGGGTGGCGCCAGGCCGCGATGTGGTGGCCGGTGGGGTACAGAAAGGCGCCAAAGCGCAAAAAGCCAGATCGTTTGGCCATGGGTCAGTCTCCGGGAAGGGCGCTCAGGGCGCCAGGTACAGCTCGGCAAAGGAATCGTTGAAGGCGGCTGGCTGGCGCAAATCCTATCGGCGCATGCTGCGTCGACTTAGACGGATTTCAGAGAAGGAACGTTGAAAAAGAGAGGGGAAGCACCTGGCCAGGTGCTGGCGGCTAAACTGCCACGAATCATGAACCACCGGCCACCTGCCCGATGACGTCTCTGGACCTGCGCAGTTTCAATTTTCTGGCCGCTCTTCAATGCGCCGTGATGGGCGCCGTGATGGGCGCCGTGCTGCTGGGCATCCGGCACAACTTCCCGAGCAACATCAAGGGCCTTCGGTATTGGGGTTTGGCCCCGCTGCTGGCGCTTGGTGCCACCGGCTTCTATGCGTTGCTGGGGCATGCACCCGCGGTGCTGGTGGGCCTGGGAGGCAACGGCCTGCTGATGGCCTGCACCGTGGCCCTGCTGGCCGGCACGCGTGAGTTTCTGGGCCAACCCTGGCGCTGGTGGCCCTGGGTGGCCCTGGTGCTGGGGTGCCTGGCGGGCTTGACTGTGTTCTTTGTGGTCTGGCCCGACTACCGACCGCGCATGCTGATCTTCGGCCTGGGCATGGCCGCCATCTGCGCCGCCCACACCCAGGTGCTGGCCCGCCATGGCCGTGGCTTTGCCGCCCGGCTGATGCTGCTGGCCATGGCCTGGCAGACCCTGGTGCTGGTGACCCGGGCCCTGAGCACCTACTGGATCGACGCCCCCGACACACAGCGCTTTGACGCCGGCTCGGTCATCCACATGGTGTTTGTAGCCACTTTCAGTTTCTCCATTTTGTTGGTGCTGGTAAGCGCCCAGTTGATGGCCAGCGAGCGGGTGCGGCAGGAGTTTGAACACCTGGCCAGCCACGACGAGCTGACCGGCGCCCTCAACCGCCGGGCCATCCTGCGCCTGGCCGAGCAGGCGCATGCCCGCTGGCAGCACGAAGGTCAGGCCTATGCCCTGCTGCTGCTCGACCTGGACCACTTCAAGCACATCAACGACAGCCGCGGCCACCAGGCCGGCGACCGCACCCTGGTGAAGGTGGCCGCCACCCTGCAACAAGGCCTGCGCCCGCTCGACCGGGTGGGTCGCTACGGCGGCGAAGAGTTCGTCGCCCTGCTGCCGATCAGCGATCTGGCGTCGGCGCAGCGGATGGCCGAGCGGCTGCGGGCGCGGGTGGAAGGCCTGCCAGCGGACACCGACACGCCCGCCTGCACGGTATCCATCGGGGTGGCACGGGTTCAGGCGGGTGATGCCTCCTGCGACGCGGTGGTGGGCCGGGCCGACCGGGCGCTGTACCAGGCCAAGGCGGCAGGCCGCAATCAGGTGAGCCTGGGCTGACCGTTACCCGAGCACAGCCCTGCGCGTAGGGCTCAGGGCTCAGGCGGCTGTCGGCAGCACAAAGGGCACGCGCCCCTCCACCGGGTGACCTGGGTCGGTGTAGCCCGGGGTGGAGCTGTGGCCTGCGGGCACCAGGCGATTCACCAGCGCCTCGTCCTCAGGCGTCAGCTCGACATCCTGCGCCTTCACGTAGGCCTGCCATTGTTCCTCGGTGCGTGGACCGGCGATGAAGGAGGTGACCAGGCGGTTGTTCAGCACCCAGGCCACGGCCAGCTCGGCCGGGGTGATGCCGCGCGCCTCGGCATGCTCTCGCAGTTGGCGCGCAATGCGAAGTGACTCGGGGCGCCATTCGGTTTCCAGCAGGCGCTTGTCGCTGCGCGCTGCACGCGAGCCGGCGGGGGGCGGGGCATCGGGGTCGTACTTGGCCGTCAGCACACCGCGGGCCAGCGCGCTGTACGAGACCACGCCCAGCCCGTAGTGGGCGGCCGCGGGCAGCTGCTCCACCTCGGCACTGCGGTCCACCAGGTTGTACAGGGGCTGGCTGGCCACCGGACGGTCAATGCCTTCGGCATCGGCCAGGTGGGCCACCTCGGCAATGCGCCAACCCCGGAAGTTGGCCAGGCCAAAGTAGCGCAGCTTGCCGGCCCGCACCAGATCGCCCAGGGCGCGCACAGCCTCCCCCAAGGGGGCCTCGAAGTCGGCCCGGTGCAGGTACAGCAGGTCGATGTAGTCGGTGCCCAGGCGCTTCAGGCTGCCTTCCACCGCCTGCACGATCCACTTGCGCGAAGTGCCGCGCTCATTGGGCCCCGGCCCCATGGGGTTGGACAGCTTGGTGGCCAGCACCCAATGGTCGCGGTCGCCCTGCAGGGCGCGGCCCACCACCTCTTCGGTGCGGCCCTTCTGGTAGGCGTCGGCCGTGTCGATGAAGTTGACGCCCTGCTCGCGGGCACTGGCAATGATGCGGTGCGAGGTGGGCTCGTCGGTGGCACCGCCGAACATCATGGTGCCCAGGCTCAGGCGGGACACGCGCAGGCCGCTGCGGCCCAGGTAACGGTAGGTCATGGGATGGGTTTCCGGGTTTGAAAAGAAGCGCGGCGGTCACGCACCGCAAGCCCGTCGTGGTGGGGCTCTTTTTCATTCTAGAAACCAGACGCCCCTTTGGAAGCCGCGCCCAGCAACGATTTCCAAGGATCGACATCCGAAATCGGCATAGCGCATTTGAAATGCTGCGACCCAGAATGCGCTCTCTCATGCCACCTGAATGCACCTGAATTCTTCACCTGCGAGCGCACGCTTCAAACACCATGTCACTGCCATCTCATGCCGGGGCCCTGGTCGGCCTGGACCGCTTTGCCGCCCCCACCGATTTCCCGGACAGCCCCTTGTCGCAAGCCCTGAAGCAACCCGTTCTGCTGGGCCTGTTCCTGCCCATCCAGGCCGGAGGCTGGAGCGCCTCGACCCTGCCGCGCAGCACCGACTGGCGCTTCGACTACAACCGCGACCTGGTGCTGAAAGCCGAGTCACTGGGCTTTGACCTGGTGTTCGCGCTGTCGCAGTGGCTGCCCAAGGGCGGCTATGGCGGCGTGTTCGACGGCAATGCGCTGGACTCGTTCATGACCACCGCGGCGCTGACCTCGGTGACGCAGCGCATCATCCTGATCTCGACCCTGCATGTGCTGTACGGCCCGCTGCACCCGCTGCACCTGGCCAAGTGGGGTGCCACCCTGGACCACATCTCGGGCGGACGCTGGGGCATCAACGTGGTCACCGGTCACCGCGAGGTGGAGCACCGCATGTTCGGCTGGGAGCGCATCGAGCACGACCATCGCTATGACCTGACGGCCGAGTTCATCGAGGTGGTGCAGCGCCTGTGGAGCGACCCCGAGAACTTCAGCTACGAAGGCCGCGAATCGAGCTGGAAGCTGCAAGGCGCCTTTGCCAGCCCCAAGCCCCGCTACGGGCGCCCGGTGCTGGTCAATGCCACGGGCTCGGTCGCGGGCTTTGAGTACGCAGCGCGCTACTCCGACATCGTCTTCATCACCAGCCCGGCGGGCTCGGACTTTGCGAGCGCCGTGCAGGCCCTGCCCGCCCACATCGCCGACCTGAAGGCACGCGCGCGCCAGCAGGGCCGCGAAGTGCGCACCCTGCTGAACCCGCTGGTGATCAGCCGCGACACCGAGGCCGAGACACGCGCCTACTACGACGCCATCGTGGCCCACCAGGACCCGACCACGCCCCAGGGCTTCAACAGCCTGGCCAGCGATGCCCACGCCTGGAAGGGCCGGGTCGGCATCGACCCACCGAGCCGCCGCGCCATCGGCGGCAACATCGAAGTGGTGGGCACGCCCGAGCAGGTGGTGGAGCAGTTTGTGCAGCTGCACCGCGCCGGCGTGGATGGGCTGCAACTGAGCTTCTACGACTTCAAGCCCGATCTTGAGTACTTCGGCGACCGCATCCTGCCCCTGCTCAAGCAGGCTGGCCTGCGCCTGTGAACGTGCAGCCCCACCAAAAACACCCCACCCACACCACGTGAAACCGACCTTGGAACCCACCATGACCCAGCGCCTGCCCCAACTCAACCGCCGCCTGCTCGCCCTGCTGCTGGCCGCCCTGCCCCTGGCGGGCGCCAGCCTGAGCGCCAGCGCCCAAGGCAGCACGGCCAAACCCCAAAGCGGCGGCACCCTGACCCTGGCCACCGACCTGGAGCCGCCGTCGCTGGTGTCGTTTCTCGACACCAACACCCGCATCCGCAACATCAGCGCCAAGATCGTCGAGGGCCTGCTGCGCTACGACAGCCAGTTCAAGCCCCAGCCCCTGCTGGCCACCAGTTGGAGCGTGAGCCCCGATGGCCTGCGCTACACCTTCAAGCTGCGCCCCGGCGTGAAGTGGCATGACGGCAAGGATTTCACCGCGGCCGATGTGCGCTTCTCGCTGCTGGCGCAAAAAAAGCAGGGCCCGCGCGGGCGCATCACCCTGGCCAACCTGGAGCGCGTGGACACGCCCGACCCGCTGACCGCCGTGCTGGTGCTGAGCAAGCCCACACCGTTCCTGCTGAAATCGCTGTCGTCGGCCGAGCTGCCGATCGTGCCGGCCCACCGCTACACCGAGGCCGACCCTCTGACCAGCCCGAACCAGAGCGCGCCCATCGGCACCGGGCCTTTTGTGTTTGCAGAGTGGGTGCGCGGCAGCCACTTGCTGCTCAAGAAGAACCCCCATTACTGGCAAGCGGGCAAGCCCCATCTGGACCGCGCCGTGATCAAGTTCATCGGCGACCGCGCCGGCATCGTGGCCGCGCTGGAGGCGGGCGAGATCGACGTGGCGACCAACATCAACCTGGCTGACCTGGACCGCCTGGCCCAGAACCCCAAGGTGCAGGTGGACGACAGCTATGACGGCTTTCTGAACAACGCCGCCTTCCTCGAGTTCAACGTCGAGCACCCGATCCTGGCCAAGCCCGAGGTGCGCCAGGCGATTGCGCACGCCATCGACCGCAATGCGCTGCGCACCACGGTGTATTACAAGCGTGCCGAGGTGGTCAACTCGCCCGTGCCCAGCGTGTTGTCGAGCTATTACGACGACAGCACCTTCCAGTACGGCTACGACGTGGCCCGCGCCAACCAGTTGCTGGACCAGGCCGGCTACCCGCGCCAGGCCAATGGCCAGCGCTTTGCGCTGCGCATCACCAACATCCCGGGCGCCGACTTCAAGCGCAGCTCGGAGTTTCTGCGCAATGCGCTGGGGCGTGTGGGCATCAAGGCCGAGCTGCAGGACGGCGACATGGCCAGCTTCTTCAAGCGCGTCTACACCGCCCGCGACTTCGACCTGAACATCAACGGCCTGGGCCGCCTGTTCGACCCCATCGTCGGCGTGCAGCGCATCTATTGGTCCGACGGCATCAAGAACCCGCTGATCTGGATCAACGCCGCCCACTACAACAACCCCCAGGTGGATGAGCTGTTCCGCCAGGCTGCGGTGGAAGTGGACGAGGGCAAGCGCGCCGGCCAGTTCAAGCAGATCCAGCAGATCGTGGGTCGCGAGCTGCCGGTGTACCCGCTGGTCACCGTGCCCGGCCCCTCGGCCCTGAACAAGCGCGTGCACAACTTCTTCAACAGCATCGACCTGCACGCGGGCGACTGGTCCGACGCCTGGGTGGAAGGCGGCAAGTAAGCCGCCCCTGCCCGCAACGCCATCCCACCCGAGATTCACCGAAAGCGAGCCGCCCATGAACGCACCCGCCGACACCCAACACCTCAAGACCGCCTTGCTGAAGCGCCTGAGCCATGCCTCGGCCACCGAGCAGGCGCGCGCCCTGGCCGAAGGCCAGGTCAGCGCCAGCGAGCTGCTGGAGCACAGCATCGACCGCATCGAGCGCCTGAACCCCGCCATCAACGCCCTGGTGGTGCTGGACCTGGAGCGCGCCCGGGCCGACGCCCGGGCCGCCGATGCTGCACTGGCCCGCGGCGAGCGCCGCCCCTTGCTGGGCGTGCCGGTCAGCGTGAAGGAGAACTTTGATGTCGCCGGCCTGCCCACCACGGTGGGCAGCCCAGCCCAGACCGGCAACCTGGCCGCGCAAGACAGTGCCGCCGTGGCCGGCCTGCGCGAGGCGGGCGCCATCGTGCTGGGCAAGAGCAATGTGCCCCTGGCACTGGCCGATCTGCAAAGCTACAACGCGGTCTATGGCCTGAGCCGCAACCCCTGGGACCCGGCGCGCACGCCGGGCGGTTCGTCCGGCGGCTCGGCGGCGGCGCTGGCGGCCGGCTTTGTGGCGTTGGAGCTGGGCACCGACATCGGCGGATCGATCCGCATCCCGGCCCATTTCACGGGGGTCTACGGGCACAAGACCAGCCAGGGCCTGATCAGCCTGCTGGGCACCGGCCTGCCCGCAGGCCGCCAAGGCGAGCGCGATCTGGCCGTGGCCGGCCCGCTGGCGCGCAGCGCCGCCGACCTGGCCCTGGCCCTGCCCCTGCTGCTCAACCGCGACCCGCGGCAGAACAAGACCTGGCGCGCCACCCTGCCCGCCCCACGGCACAACCGCCTGAGCGATTTCCGCCTGCTGCTGATCGACCATTGGCCGGGCACCAGCCAAAGCCTGTCCGAACAACTGGTGAGCCAGCGCCTGGCGCAGGCCGTGCAGGCCGGTGGCGGCCAGGTCACCCGCGTGAGCGAGCTGGCACCGGGCCTGCTGCCCGATCTGGTGGCCTCGCACACGCTGTACCGCAGCCTGCTGGGCTCGTCACTGGCTGACCCACCCACCCTCAGCGCTGGGGCCCAGCAACGCCTGGCGGCCTTGCAACCCGACGACCACAGCGCCAACACCGACGCGGACACAGCCTGGCTGCGCTCCTTCTCGCTGAGCCACCGCGACTGGCTGCGCCTGAACGAAGCGCGCCTGCAATTGCGCGCCCAATGGGAGGCCTTGTTTGAACAGTTTGACCTGGTGCTGAGCCCGGTCGCCCCCCTGCCCGCCTTCGAGCACAACCAGCAAGAGCCCAAGGACGAGCGCCACTACCCTGTGGCCTTTGCCGAGGGTGTGCGCCCGGTGCGCTTTCTGGACCTGTTCACCTGGGCTGGTCTGCCGGTGCTGCCCGGTCTGCCGGCCACCAGCTTTCCGCTGGGACTGGACGAGAGTGGCCTGCCGATTGGCGGCCAGGCCGTGGGGCCCTTCCTGGAAGACCTCACGCCGATCCGCTTTGCCGAGTTGCTGGAGGCCCAACAGCCTGGCTTCATCGTGCCCCCAGGCTGGCAGAGCACCGACTGAGGGAGCGCACCATGAACCCTTTCCACGCCCCCTGGACCGCCTCCGGCGGCAGCGCCGCGCCTGAGCCCCACGCCGCCGACGCCGGCTTGTCGCGCCGCCGGCTGCTGGCCCAGACCAGCGCCGCCGGTCTCGGCGCCCTGCTGCCCTGGGCCCCGGCCCGCGCAGCGACCACCCCCCACACCGCCACGCCCAACACCGCCACGCCCCAACGCGGCGGCACCCTGGTACTCGCCATCTACCCCGAGCCACCGGTGCTGACCACCATCGCCCACACCGCCAACAACAGCTACTTCGTGAGCGCCAAGCTCACCGAAGGGCTGCTGGACTACGACTTTGATCTGAACCCCCAGCCGCAACTCGCGCTGTCGTGGCAGGTGTCGCCCGATGGCCTGCGCTATGTGTTCAAGCTGCGGCCCAAGGTGCTGTGGCACGACGGCCAGCCCTTCACCTCGGCCGATGTGGCGCATTCGCTGAACCTGCTCAAAGAGGTGCACCCGCGTGGTCGCGCCACCTTTGCCAACCTCAGCGAGGTGCGCACGCCCGACCCGCTGACGGTGGAGCTGCGCCTGTCGGCGCCCGTGCCCTACCTGCTGAATGCGCTGGCGGCCTCCGAATCACCCATCGTGCCCAAGCACCTGTACAGCAGCGGGCGCGCCGAATCCAACCCGGTGAACAACGCCCCCATCGGCACAGGCCCCTACCGCTTCAAGGAATGGGTGCGCGGCAGCCACCTGGTGCTGGAACGCAACCCCGACTATTGGGACAAGCCCCGCCCCTACCTGGACCGGCTGGTGATCCGCTTCATCCCGGATGCCGCCGCGCGCAGCGCCGCACTGGAGGCCGGCGAGGTGCACCTGGCGCCCAACACGCCGGTGTCGCTGGCCGATGTGGGCCGCCTGCGCGCTGCGGGCAAACTGAGCTTCAGCAGCGAGGGCTACCAGTACGTGAACTCGGTGTTCCGGCTCGAGTTCAACCTGGAGCGCCCCTTCTTCAAGGATGTGCGGGTGCGCCAGGCCTTTGCCCACGCGCTGAACCGCCAGACCATCGTGAAGACAGCCTGGTACGGCCTGGCCAGCTCGCCCCCGGGGCCGGTGGCGCCGGGCCTGAAGCGCTTCTTCCACGCCGACCTGGCTGTGCCGGTGTACGACCCCGAACGCGCGGGCCGCCTGCTGGACCAGGCGGGCTACCCGCGCGGGGCCGATGGCGCGCGGGTGCGCCTCACCCACGACCCCATGCCGCACGAGGGCGGCCTGCGCACCAGCGAGTACATCAAGCAGGCGCTGGGCAAGGTGGGGGTGGAGGTGAGCCTGCGCAGCAGCGACTTCAGCACCTACATCAAGCGCATCTACACCGACCGCGACTTCGACTTCAACTTTGGCGGCATGAGCAACACCTTCGACCCCACGGTGGGCATCCAGCGCCTGTACTGGTCGAAGAACTTCAAGCGCGGCCTGCCCTTCTCCAACGGCTCGGGCTACGCCAACCCCGAGGTCGACCAGTGGCTGGAGGCCGCCGCCGTCGAAACCAACCTGGCCAAACGCCAGGCCTTGTGGATAGCCATCCAGAAAGCCATCGTGCGTGACCTGCCCGACATCACCCTGGTGGCGCCCGACAACCTGACCGTGGCCAGCCCGCGCGTGCACCAGCACACCGTGGGTGCGCTGGGTGTGGCCGGCAACCTGGCCCACGTTTGGCTGGCCGCCTGAGACCCCGAAGGAAGACCCCATGAGTGAACCCCTGGCCGCACCGGCCACCCCCCGTGCCGGCGACCCCACGGACGCCCCCGGCACCGTGCTCTGGTACACCCGCTGCCCCGTGCCCTCGCCCCTGGGTATCGCGGCCCGCCTGGGCTGGCTGGAGGCCGAGTTCCAGCCCCTGGGCCTGCAGGTCAAGTCGATCATCGACAGCCCGGTCAAGGCCATCCGCGAGAGCCACTTCAGCCACCACCTGGCCTGGTCGTTCCGCCAGGGCGGCAACATCCCGCCACTGTGGGCGCGTGCCCAGGGGGCTGCCACCCGGCTGGTGGCCCTGACCTGGACCGATGAGTTCCAGGCCGTGATCGCCCGCCGCGACAGTCCGCTGCGCAGTGCCGCCGACCTGGCCGGGCGCCGCCTGGGCGTGCCGCTGCGCGTGGGCGAGCAGATCGACTTTCACCGCGCCACCGCACTCAAGGGCCTGCACTCCGCCCTGGGCACGGCCGGCCTGGGCTGGGCCGACATCGTGCCGGTGGATCTGACTATCACCGAGCCCGTGCTGCTGGGCCCCGGTCACGCCAGCCTGCATGGGCTGCGCCGGCGCCACCCCTACTCGGCCGAGATCAGCGCACTGGAGCGCGGCGAGGTGGATGCCGTGTTTGTGAAAGGGGCCGAGGGCATCGTGGTGGCCAACCTGATCGGCGCCCAGACCGTGGTCGAAACCGGGCACCACCCGGACCCGCGCGTGCGCATCAACAACGGCACGCCCCGCCTGCTGACGGTGGACGAGGCCCTGGCCCGCGACCGGCCCGACCTGGTGCAGCGCCTGCTGGCCGTGGTGAGCCGCGGCGCCGAATGGGCCGAGGCCCATCCCGATGAGACCCTGCGCTTTGTGGCGCGCGAGATCGGCAGCACCGAAGAAGCCGTGCTGGCCAGCAACGGCCCCGAGGTGCACCGGCACCTGGGCCTGAGCCTGGCCCCTGAGCTGCTGGACGCGGTGGACCATTTCAAGGGCTTTTTGCTGCAGCAGGGCTTTTTGAGCGCCGACTTCAGCGTGGCCGACTGGGTGGACGCGGGCCACTTGCACCGCCTGGGCGCGCCTGTGCTGGAGGCCGCATGAGCCCGCAGCTGCGCGGCGACGACCCCCGCCCGGTGCTGGTGGGCGGCGGCAGCGGGCGGCTGGGCCGCCTGGTGGTGGCCGGCCTGCTGGCCCAGGGCGTGCGGGTGCGGGTGCTGAGCCGGCAAAGCACCCTGGCTGCCCACCTGGCGCAAGCCGGGGTGGAGTTGAGCCAGGGCGAGCTGGCCGAGCCTGGCACCCTGCAACGCGCCTTGAGCGGGGTGCGGGCGGCCTTTCTGCTGTCGCCCATCAGCCCCGATCTGGCCCAGCACCAGGGCCACTTTGTGCAGGCGGCACGCCAGGCCGGCGTGCCACGGCTGATCAAGCTCTCGGGCTCGGCCTGGACCTTGTCACCGGCAGGTCGCACCTGGAGCGGCGACGCCCACCGGCAGGTCGAGCAGGCGCTGGGCGACAGCGGCCTGCCGCACGCGGTGCTGCGCCCCAACGCCTGGGCCCAGGTGGTGCTGGCCCCGCTGGCCGCCGCGCTGCGCGCCGGCGATGTGCTGGGCGGCGGCTTCGGGCCCGCCCAGGTGTCGTACATCGACATCCGCGACATTGCCGACGTGGCCGTGCACACCTTGCTCAGCCCCGGCCCCCTGCCCGCGATGCCCCTGGAACTGACCGGGCCTGAGGCCCTGAGCCATGCCGAGCTGGCCCAGCGCCTGAGCGCCCTGGCCGGCCGGCCGATCCGCTGGCAGGCCTCGGCCCCGGCCCCAGCGCCGGACCACCCCAGCTACCTGCAACAGGTGCACGCCCAGTTCCACCACTGGATCAGCACCGGCGTGGCCGCCCCGGTGACCGACACCGTGGCCCAGACCCTGGGGCGGCCGGCCCGCCGACTGGACGGGCCGGATGGGTTCTTGCGTGAGTTGCTTGTCAACTGAGGCTTGTTCGGCGGCTTTCACGTCCCACTGGGAGCGATCGTTGGCGCACAACCGCGAATCCGGTGAGCAGGTACCGATGTGCATTTGCCAGCCCATGCCGTCGGCAAGAAGTCTGACGGCCGGCTGCGCTTGAAAGGTGGCTGCCACTTCGCATGCGCCTCAAGGCCTGTGCTGGTCCTTGCCAACGTTGCTAGGGCTGCAGGGCCAACATGAATTGGTCGAGCACAGCCAGGCTGTCTTCCAGGGCGCGTTGCGGCTCGCGGCCCCAACTGGCGAATTGTCCGTCGATGTGCATGCGCGCCAAGCCATACACCAGCGCGCGCAGGCCCAGCACGTAAGCGTCCAGCTCGCCTGGCCGAAGTCGGCCTTGCTCCGCAGCCTGCTGCATCAGGGCGCGCATGCCCGCCCGCAAATGGTCGTTGCGGTCCCGCAGCCCGGGGCTGTCGTAGTCGATCATGGCCCGGGTTGACACCACCTGGAAATGAGCCGGGTTCGCGAAAGCCCAACGCAAAAAGCCTTCGCCAATGGCACGGAATGCTGCCAGGGGATCGTCAGGCGCTGCCTGGCGCTGGGCCTCGTCCACCGCTTGCAACAAGCGATCCTGCGCCTCCTCCGCCACGGCGGTCAGCAAGGCGGTGCGGTTTTCGAAATGCCGGAAAGGCGCCCCGGGCGACACACCCACGCGTCGTGCCACCTCGCGCACGCTGACGGCCTCCAGGCCCTGTTCTTCAACAAGTTGCAAGGCGGCGGCGATCAGTGAGCGCCGCAGATCGCCATGGTGGTAGGCGCGTTCATCGGGGCTGGTGGGTGAAGGCATCGTGGGGTTCTTGGTGGTGTGTGATCAATGATTACATGCTACATTCCCCAAAATGTAATCACCGATTACTTCGACTTCACGGAGCGCCCATGCCAAGTCTTCTCATCACCAGCCGGCTAGCAGTTCAGACCTTGATCGGTCTGGCAGTCATCGCAGCCTGCCAGTCCCCCAGCGCCGCCCACGAGACGGAGGCCCCCCGAGCGGAGCAGCCGGCCGCGCAGGCCCCCGTTGCAGCGCCCCGGCTGCGGGTCGATGCGCCACTGGCGGGCCCGCTCACACGCGGTGTGGTGGTGGTTCCTTTCCAGGCCGAGCACTTGCAGATCGTTCCGGTCTATGGAAGCGATGCCGCCAAAGTGGTGCCACGCATCGGTCACCTGCACCTGACCGTGGACAACGCGGCCTGGCACTGGGTACAGGCAAGCCCCGACCTCATCGTGCTCCAGGGGCTGGATGCGGGGCCGCACACCCTGCGCATCGACCTCGCCGATGCCCAACATCAGGTGCTGCACAGCCAGACCGTGGGCTTCACGGTGCCGCAGCACTGAGACCTTCCCTGCCGGGTGGGTGATGAGGCCCGGCGACGCACAGCCCGGCAGCAACTGAGGCCGCCCTTGAGTCAAGTTCAGGTCTGCGCAGGGTTGGCCGCGACATCAGCGCAGCCTGGCCGATCGCCGCCCGGGCACTTGAATCAGGGGGCCATGCGCTGCGCCAGAAAATCCAGAAAGCACTGGATCCGCGCCGAGAGCTGCGTGTTGCGGTAGTACACCGCATGCACGGCCTGCAGGTGTTCGACCGTGTCCTTCACCAGCAGGGGGACGAGGTCGCCGCGTGCGAGATCGTCGCGGGTCATGAAATCGGCCAGGCAGGCAATGCCTTGCCCTGCCAGCGCAAGCTGGCGCACGGTCTCGCCGCTGGAGGCTTTGATGCTCGGCCGCGTCAGGCAGGTGTCGCCCTGTTCGCTGCGCAAGGGCCAGTGGTTGAGGCTTTCCGGCTGCGTGAAGCCGAGCAGCCGATGGTGGCGCAGGTCGGCGACCTGTTTGGGCCGCCCATGCGCTTCGAGATAGGCCGGTGCCGCAAGCACACGCAGCCGAAAGCTCCCCAGAGCACGGGCATGCAAGGTCGAATCATTCAGCCGGCCGATGCGGATCGCCACGTCCGTGCGTTGCTCGATCAGATCGATGATGTTGTCACTGCTGTGCAGCTCCAGCTCGATGTCGGGATAGCGTTCGCAAAACGCCCCGACCAGGGGCACGACCACATGCAGCATGAACGGCGAAGCCGCGTTCACGCGCAAGCGCCCTGCCGGACGCTGGTGGCGAGAGGCCATCTGATCTTCCGCCGACTCCACCGCATCGAGGATGTTGCGCGCGTGCTGAAGAAAGACTTCGCCTTCTTCGGTCAGCTCCAACTTGCGTGTGGTGCGCCGCATGAGCGTGGTGCCGAGCTTGCGCTCCAGCCGGCCCAGGGCGCGGCTGATGCCGGAGACGGTCTGTTCGAGCTGTTCGGCCGCCGCCGTGATCGAGCCACTGTCGATCACGGCGGTGAAGGCCAGAAGTTCTTCGAGGCTGATTTTCATTCTTGACTCCGAGTCAAGAGAATTCTGCCTGATACCGGCTTTATCGGAATCAATCGGCTCCGGATACTGCGCGCTCCCCATCTTGATAGGAGCCCCCATGCCACTTGCCCTGTTCGCGCTGACCCTCAGCGCTTTCGCCATCGGAACGACCGAGTTCGTCATCGTCGGCCTGATCCCCACCATCGCAACCGATCTGGCCATCGGCCTGCCCTCTGCCGGCCTGCTGGTCAGCCTGTATGCGCTGGGCGTGGCTGTCGGCGCACCAGTGCTCACCGCCCTGACCGGCAAGCTGCCGCGCAAGAAGGTGCTGCTGTCGCTGATGGCGCTTTTCACGCTGGGCAACCTGATGGCCTGGCAGGCGCCCGGCTACGAAACCTTGATCGCGGCCCGCGTGCTGACCGGTCTGGCGCATGGGGTGTTCTTCTCCATCGGCTCGACCATCGCCACCGGCCTGGTGCCCAAGGAAAAGGCCGCCAGCGCAATCGCCATCATGTTCACCGGCTTGACGGTGGCGCTGGTCACCGGCGTGCCGCTGGGAACCTTCATCGGCCAGCATTTCGGTTGGCGCGCCACCTTTCTTGCGGTGTCGGTGCTGGGTGTGATCGCCTTCATCGGCAGCCTGCTGTTCGTGCCCAGCCAGCTTCGCCACACCCCGCCGGCGTCCCTCGCGCAGCAGGCCCGAGTGCTGGCCGAGCCGCGCCTGCTGCTGGTCTACGCCAAGACCGCGATCGGCTACGGGGGCAGTTTCATTCCCTTCACCTTTCTGGCACCGATCCTGCAGGACATCTCGGGCTTCACACCCGGCGCGGTGGTCTGGGTGATGCTGGTCTATGGCGTGTCCGTGGCCGTCGGCAACCTCTGGGGTGGCAGGCTGGCCGACCGCCAGGGGCCGATTCCCGCACTGCAGATCATCTTCGCCCTGCTGGCCGCCGTGCTGCTGGCGCTGACCTTCACCGCGCCACACCCCTGGCTTGCGGTTGCGACGGTGTTGCTGTGGGGCGCGGTGGCCTTCGGCAACGTGCCCGGGCTGCAGGTCTACGTGGTGCAGCAGGCCGAGCGCGTTGCCCCCCACGCCGTGGACGTGGCCTCGGGCCTGAACATCGCCGCCTTCAACCTCGGCATCGCGGGCGCCGCCTGGGCCGGCGGCTTGATCGTCACCCACCTCGGCTTGATGCACACGCCGTGGATCGGTGCGCTGGTGGTTCTGGTGTCACTGGGGCTGACCTGCTGGAGCGGCGCGCTGGATCGGCGCGGCGGCGTGCCGCGGCGGGCCAAGCTCTCGGACCAGGCTTGAACCCGACCGGCCCGCCACAGCGGGCACCCGCCTGAGTCCTTTCTGAGCAAACCGCGGCCCGCTTTTCAAAGCCGGCCGGAGGCCGACAGGCGATGGCGCAGTTGATCGGCCACCACCGCCACGATCAGCAAGGCCCCCAACACCACCATCTGAAGGTAGGAGCCCACGCTGGCCAGGTTCATGCCGTTTTGCACCACCCCGATGAAAATGGCCCCCAACACCACGCTGGGCACGCGGCCCGAGCCACCACGCAGGCTGACACCGGCGATCACGCAGGCCGCGATCGACTCCAGCGCCACGGTGCCGCCCAGGTTGGCCTCACCGGTTTCAACGCGGGCGGTCAACAGCAGGCCGCTGATGGCCGACAGCCCGGAACACAAGAGGTAGGCCAGCATCAGCACCCGCCGGGTCTCGATGCCTGACAAGGCCGCGGCCTTGGCATTGCCGCCCACGGCCAGCAGGTGCGTTCCCAGCGGCAGGCGCGCCATCACGATCAGCACCCCGAGCACACACGCGGCCGTGACGGCAATCGGGATCGGGATGCCCAGCACGGTGCCAAAGCCGAACAGGTCACTGAAGGCGGCCGGCAGGCCCGACACGGGCACGCCGCCGGTGAGGAACAGGGCCAGGCCAAAGCCGATGGATTGCACACCCAGCGTCATGATGAAGGGCGAAACACCGATGAAAGCCACCCCCACACCGTTGATGAGCCCGACCACCAGGCCTGCCGCCACCCCCACCAGGCACCCGCCCAGCACGGCCAGCCAGAGCGCATCCGGCCAGGAGGCTGCCAACGCGTTCATGGCCAGGGCAGAGACCACCGAGGTGATGGCCATGACCGTGCCGACGGAGAGATCGAAGCCCCCCGTGACCAGGGCCAGCATCTGCCCCATGGACACCAGAATCAGGTAGACCGACTGGCGCAGCAGGTTGACCAGGTTCTGCGAGGTCAGAAACTGATCCGAGAGGCAGGTGAACACCAGCAAGGCCCCCAGCAGCATGAAGGGCAGCACCCCGAGTTGCAGGAACAGACGGCGTAACACGGCCGTGGCCGACGCCAGCGCCCCCTTGGGCGAGCGAGAGGTGGATGGGGAAGACAGAGCGGTACTCATGAACGACTTTCGCTGGAACCAAAGAACAGATTGAGAACGGGCTTTTCACCGATGGCCTCGCCCTGCAATTCGCCGGCAATCTCGCCGTGGCGCATCACATAGACACGGTGACTCAGGTGCAACACCTCGGGCAGATCGGACGAGATCACCACCACGGCGGCACCTTGCTCGCACAGCCGCTGCACCAATTGGTACAGGGCGGTTCGGGTCCCGACATCGACCCCGACGGTCGGCTCGTCCAGCACGTACAAGGCGGCCTCACGGGTCATGCCTTTGCCAAACAGCACCTTTTGCTGGTTGCCACCCGACAGAAGACCAACCGGCTTGTCCAGGTTGTGTGGGGCCAGTTCAACCTGGCGGGCCGCCTCCGCGGTCAGGTGCCGACCAAGCCGCCGTCGCAGCCAGCCACCGCGCCCGCGCAGCACCGTGGACAACAGCGGCAAGGCCATGTTGGCCTGCGAGCTGAAGCCCAGCACCAGACCTTCCGCCTTGCGATCGGGCGGCAGGTAGAACAGCCCTTCGCGCAACCATTGGCGTGGCCGGGCGCCGGTCAGCAGGCGGCCCAGAAAGCGCACCTGGCCGGCACTGATCGGGTCCAGCCCGTAGATGGCGCGAAACAACTCCGACTTGCCACAGCCCACCAGGCCAGCCAAGCCGACCACCTCGCCACGCCGCACCACCAGGCTGGCAGCACGCACGCCGTTGGTAGAGCTGAGGCCCTGCACCTCCAGCACGGGCTCACCCGGCTGGTGCGCGATGTGCGGGTAGATCTGCTCGATGGCCCGCCCGCTCATCAACTCGATCAAGGCATCGGCGTCGGTCTGCGCGGCCTGCAGGGTGGTGATCTTGCGACCGTCACGCAGCACGGTGATGCGGTCGGCAATCTGCTCGATCTCCTGCATCCGGTGCGAGATGTAGATGATGCCGACCCCGCTGGCCTTGAGCCGCGCCACCAGCTCGAACAGGCGCTGGGCCTCGCGGTCCGTCAGCGAGGCGGTGGGTTCGTCCAGAATCAGCACGGACACCTCGCCGCGCAAGCCCTTGGCAATCTCCACCATCTGCTGCTGGGCGCGGGTGAGTTCCGACACCAGGGCATCCGGGTCGATGTCAAAGCCCAGGCCGTCCAGCATGCGGCGAGCCCGCTGCCGCACCTCCACCGTCTGCAGCCAGCCGGCGCGGCAGGGCTCGTCGCCCAGGCTGAGGTTCTGCGCCACGCTCAGCGTCGGGACGAGCGAGAACTCCTGAAACACCGCGCTGATGCCGTGGCGGCGCGCCTCGTGCACGCTGCCCAGGCGCAAGGCCTGGCCGTGCAGCCGGATCTCCCCGCTGCTGGGCTGGTTGGCCCCTGCCAGCATCGAGATCAGGGTCGACTTGCCGGCACCGTTCTCACCAAAGAGAACATGCACCTCGCCGGCTCGCAACTCGAAGTCCATGCCGTCAAGCGCCACCACGCCGGGGTAGCGCTTGCACAAGCCGACGGTGGACAACAGCGGCGGCGTCTGTGCGGCACTCATGCCAGAGGTGGCCACGGCTTATTTCACCTCGAAAGCAGGCTTGAACCCATTGGGCGGCAGGATGTCTTCCATGCGGATGCTCTTGAGGTTGCCGCTGTCCACCACGAAGATCTTCGGCCCCACGTGGCGGTGGACCTCCTTGCCCTCCAGCAGCCGCACGGCCTGATCGATCGCGATGCGGCCCTGGATCACCATCGAGTCGGCTGGAGCGGCCACGATCCGGCCCTTCTGGATGCCGTCGTAGACGCCCGGTGTCATGTAGAAGGACAAGACCTGCACCTTCTTGTCAAGGCCGCGCGCGCGCAGGATGCTGGTGGCCGCCTCGGCCGTGACGGCTGTGCCGGCCACATAGGCCAGGTCGGGCTGGCCTTGCAGCACGTCTTCGATCAGCTTGGATTGGGCCTCCTTGCCGGTGTCACCGTACTTGGGCTCCAGCACGTTGACCGCGCTGCCCTTGACGGCGTCCATGAAGCCCTTGTGGGCCGCCTCCACCCAACCGGCCCCGGCTGGGCCAGGGAACCAACCGACCTTCACGGCGGGTGAACCCGCAGGGTGTTTGCTGGCCAGGTACTCACCCGTGGAATGGCCCATGGTGTAGAACGAGACCAACGACTTGGCCGACACGTCGGGCGAGTTGATGCCGTTGACCAGATCGATCACCGGCACCTTCTTGGCCGCCACCGTCTTGAGCACCTGGTTCAGGCCATCGGCCGATATCGCACCGATGACCACGGCCTGGGCCCCCCGTGCCACGCAGTCTTCGATCTGGGAAATCTGCTTGCCCAGGTTGGTGTAGCCCCCGGCATCCAGCACTTGCATCTTCACCCCCAGACGCCGGGATTCCTCGACCACGCCGTAGTCCACGCCCAGCCAATAGGCATCCTTCATGTGCGGAAACGAGACACAGATGTCCCACTTCTTGGCGGCCTTGGGCAGCGGGCTGTAGGCCAGCGGAGTCTTCTTGCCATCGGCCGCAAAGGCCGGCTCGGTGGCTTCGGCCTGGTAGGGAAACCATTGCGCCGAAGCGCCGACATGCCAGCCCAGGGCCGTGCTCAAGGTAGCGGTCACAAAGAAAGCGCGCAGGGTCGATCCGTTCATGATGAACTCCATGGTTGAAAGAAATTGGAAAACCAGATCAGGAGGCGCCGCAGCGCGCTCCTGCACTCAAGCTGTCAGCGCGTGCCGAAGGCGCTCCAGTTGCAGGCGTCTTTCAGCGCGCGCCTGCAGGGCCTGCGTCATGTCGACGGCGACGAAGCGGGCCTTGTGGTTGGGCTGCATCTGGGCAATCAGGTCCATGTCGGCACTGATCACCGTGCCCACCATCGCGTAGCCACCGCCCGAGACCGCGTCGCAGTGCAGGATGATGGGCTCGCGCCCGCCAGGCACCTGGATGGAGCCATAGGGGTAACCGGCGTCCACGATGTTGGAGGGGTCGTGCCCAGCGCCAAAAGGCGGGGTGCGCTCACGAAAGGCCAGTGGCGATCCGTTCTTGTAGCGGTAGCCGATGCGATCGGCTTCCGCAGCCACCGACCAGGTGTCCGCAAAGAAGCTCTGCGCCGAGCTGTCTTCAAGGCGGTGGAAATACAGCCCCGGCAAGACGCGAAGCTCGACCTCCTTGCGCAGAACCGGCAGCAAGGGCGTGGGCACCCGGTAGCCCGGCCGCGCCGCAGGTGACGCCTGGCCCACGGGCAATCGGTCACCCGCCTGCAATTTGCGCCCGTTCAGCCCGCCGAAGGCGCCCAAGCCATAGGTGGAGCGGCTGCCCAGCACCGGTGGCACATCGATACCGCCGGCCACCGCCACATAGGCCCGGGCCCCCAGCTTCATGACGCCAAAGCTCAGCACGTCGCCCGCCTTGACCGCAAAGGAAGCATGGCGCTCCACCGCCTGCCCGTTGAGGCGCACGGCCACCTCGGCGCCGGTGACGGCCAGCACGGCCGGCGCATCGAAGCTCAGCTCGGGCCCCATCAGCGTGCACTCGAGCACCGCGGCACCGTCTTCGTTGCCGACCAGCCAATTGGCCAATTGGTAGCTTTGCTGGTCGAGTGCGCCGGACAGCGGAATGCCCAGGTGGTAGAAGCCCGGGCGGCCCTTGTCCTGGACGCTGGTGGCCAGACCCGGCTTGATCACATCAATGCTCATTCAGCGCCTCCAGGAGTTGCTGGTTGTAGGTTTGAGGGTCGGCCAGGAAGTCGTTCAAGGAGAACGACACGGGCACACAACGTGGTTCGTAACTGCCGGCCTCGACTTCCAGCAGCAGGCGGTCGTACTCGGCCCGGTCGATGGGCTTCCACTTGACGATGTCGCCAGGCTTGAAGAAGACCATGAGGTCCTTGAAATACGGCAGGCGCTGGGCCGGATCGAAGATGGGTGCCGGCGTGACGCCGAACATCTGGTAGCCGCCCGCACCGCGCACCGAGTAGATGCAGCTGAAGCAGCCGCCGTGGCCCAGCGTGAGGCGGGGCGTGTCGGTGCGTGGGCTGAGGTACTTGGGCACCTGGATCTGCTGGGCCCGCTCCACCATCTGGAACAGAAACGGCAGACCGGCCACAAAGCCCACCATTGACACAAACCAGGGCGAGCCGGAATGGGCGGCAATGAAGGCCTCCACCGAGGCATGGCCATTGACGCGCGCCGCGTACTCGATGTCGGTGCTGGTGGGGTCCTGGTGCCGCTCGCGAAAGCGCATCAGGGTCTCATGGGTCCAGGGGTCGTTGTACAGCACCGGGATCTCGATCAGGCGGGTCTGCAGCTGCAGCTCACCCTGCCCCAGACCGGCCTCGATGTCCTTCAAGGCGGCGAGCAGCGCGTCTGGCGCGATCAGATCGGGATCAAAGCGGACCAGGTAGGCCGCATTGGCCGGGCAGATCTCGGTGACACCGGGCAACTGCCGGCGTTGCAACTCGGTGCAGATGGCCATGCCCTTGAAAAACGCGGGCAATGACATGGCCTCGCTGATCTCGACAAACAGGTGCTCGTCGCCACCAAAGGTGTAGCGGGCCTGGGAAGGCAGCGTGTCTTCACTCATGCAACAGACTCCGTCGAAGGGGTTTGAAGGGGGTTGTCGGTCAGCCAGCTTTCCAGAAAGCCGGTGTGGAACCGGGCGGCCACCACATCGGGGTCGCAGCTCAGCGCCTGGTGCAGAGGCAGGGTGGTCTGCACCCCCTCGACCTGCAGCTCGCGCAAAGCGCGCCGCAGGCGGCGCAGTGCAGACGGCCGGTCGACGTCATGCACGATCAATTTGCCCAACAGCGAGTCGTAATAGGCAGGCACCGTGTAGCCCGCGTACAGCATGCTGTCGAAGCGCACGCCCGGGCCCCCCGGCACGCGCAGGCCCGACACCCGACCGGGGCTGGGCGCAAAGCCCTTGGCGGGATTCTCGGCATTGATGCGCACCTCGATGGCCGCCCCCTGCAGGCGGATGTCCTCCTGGCGCAGCGACAACGGGTGCCCCAGAGCCACGCGCAGCATTTCGCGCACCAGATCGATGCCGGTCACCATTTCGGTGATCGGATGCTCCACCTGGATGCGGGTGTTCATCTCGATGAAGAAGTACTCGCCGGTGTCCTCGTCGTACAGGTACTCCAAGGTGCCCGCCCCGCGGTAGGACACGGCGCGCGCCAGGCGCAGCGCCGATTCGCACAGGGCGGCCCGGGTGGCGGCATCGATGGCTGCTGAAGGGGCCTCCTCCCAGACTTTCTGCCGGCGCCGCTGCAGCGAGCATTCACGCTCGAAGCAATGCAGCACCTGCTGCCCATCACCCAAAATTTGCACCTCGATGTGGCGGGCCCGCCGGATGAAGCGCTCCAGATACACCGCACCATGCCCGAACGCGGCCTGGGCCTCGGTGGTGGCCAGCACAAACTGCTGGCGCAGCGCCGCTTCGTCGGCCGCCACCCGGATGCCCCGACCACCGCCCCCGGCCGAAGCCTTGATCATGATGGGGTACCCGATGCCACGCGCCAGCGCCACGGCCTCCTCGGCATCCTCCACCACGCCGACGCTGCCAGGCACCGTCGGCACGCCGGCCGCCATGGCCGCGGCCCGGGCGGCCGCCTTGTCACCCATGGTGCGGATGGCGTGCGGCGTGGGCCCCACGAAGACCAGGCCCGCCTGTTCGACCCGCTCGGCAAACGCGGCGTTCTCGGACAGAAAGCCATACCCCGGATGCACTGCACCGGCACCGGTGTCCAGCGCCGCCTGCAGGACCGCGTCCATGCTCAGGTAGCTCTTGCTGGCATGCGCCGGGCCGATGCGCACCGCCTCATCGGCCATCTGCACGGCCAGACTCTCGGCATCCGCATCGCTGTAGACCGCCACGGTGGTCAGGCCCAATTCGCGGGCCGCCCGGATGATGCGAACCGCAATCTCGCCCCGGTTGGCCACCAGCACCTTGTTGAAAGCAGGAAACATGTGAAAACCCACCCTGGCTCAATCAACTTCAATCAGCAACAAGACCTGGCCGGGCTCGACCGGGTCGGCATTGGCCACCAGAAAGCGCTGCAGGCGCCCGGCCTCCTCGGCCGTGACCTCGCTGAACTGCTTCATCACTTCGATCAGACCGACCACATCGCCGATCTCGACCCGCTCGCCCTCCTGCTTGAAGGGCGGGGCGTCAGGCGCGGCACTGCGGTAAAACGTGCCGGGCAAGGGACTCAAGACTTCATGGGTAACAGACATGGATGCACTCCGGAAAAAATGGATGAACTTGAACTCAACACCGCTTCAACACAGCGCCGCTGCCGCATCGGCGGGCAGCCCCATGACACGGATGCCTCGCTCCTGCAGGGCCTGCCGCGTGGCCTGAACCAGGGCCAGCGCCCCGGGCGTGTCGCTGTGAATGCAGACGGAGTCGAAATCAACGGCAATATCCGGGCCATCCACCGTGCGCACCGTGCCCTCGACGCAGGCCCGCACCACCTTGGCGGCCACCGCCGCCGGGTCCAGCGCAGTTGCGCGGCGCACAAAGACCAGCGCCCCGCTCTGGTCGTAGTCGCGGTCGGCATAGAACTCACGGACCACGGGTTGGCCCATCTCCATCGCCACGCGGCAGGTCACGGACGAGGCCATGCAGAACAGGCGCAGACCCGGCTCGACGCGTTGCAAGGCCGTGACCAAGGCCCGCGACAGCGCCTCGTCGCGGTAGGCCAGCAAGTAAAGGGCGCCGTGAGGCTTGATGTGCTGCAGACTGGCACCTTCCAGCGTTGCCAACTCACGCAAGGCACCCAACTGGTAGATCATGTCGTTCACCAGTTCTTCGGGCGGTGCCGTGATGAAACGACGGCCAAAGCCCACCAGATCCCGAAAGCCCGGGTGAGCCCCGATCCCGACGCCCTGCTCACGCGCCATGCGGACGGTCTGCCGCATGATGTTCGGATCCCCGGCATGAAAGCCGGTTGCGATATTGGCTGAGGTGATCAAGGGCATCAGCGCCTCATCCACCCCATCGCCGATGCGCCAGGGACCAAATCCCTCTCCCATGTCCGAATTCAGATCAATCTGGGCTTTCATAGGCCAACGCCCTTCTTGCAACACATACACATCTCCGTTTGGTGTGACAGTGCCGCAAGGTTAAAGAGAGCCCCCTTCATCGAAAAGCATTGTTTTCAACGATATAGGTATCTGAAAAACAGATGGCAAAACCTCTTCTAACAAGGTGAAAACCCGCAGATACTGGGTCAGTCCATCTGAATTTCTGCGATCTTCAGGCTGCCATCGCAGCTTTACAACGGAGGCACCATGTCATTGACACTCAGGCAGCTGAAATACTTCGCCTCGGTGGCAGAGATGGGGCGTATTTCGCACGCTGCACTCAAATTGAACATCTCGCAGTCGGCCGTGACCACCGCGATCCGCGAGCTGGAAGAGATGGTGGGTCAGCCCCTGCTGGACCGCCATCCCCATGGCGTGGAAATGACGGCTGCCGGGCGCCGGTTTCTGGAGCACACCTATGCCGTGCTCTCGGCCGCTGACGAAGCGTTGCGCGTGCGGGACAACCGCGCTGAGGTCAGCGGGGTGCTCACCATCGCGGCCAGCTACACCGTGCTGGGTTACTTTCTGCCGCACCACCTGCAGCGCTTTGAGCAGTTGCACCCCAATATCCAGCTCAAGGTGCATGAAGTGAGCCGCGATGCCATCGAAGAAGGCCTGATCACGCGCCGCTACGACATGGCCTTGCTGCTGACCTCGAACGTGGTGATGCGAGAGCTCTCGCTGGAGACCTTTTTTGGCTCGCAACGACGCCTTTGGGTGCCTGCCAAGCACCCGCTGCTGAGCAAATCGGAGGTGTCACTGGCCGATGTGGCCCATGAGCCCTACATCATGCTCACGGTGGATGAGGCAGCCCAGAGCACCATGAAGTACTGGACTCAGACACCCCATCAGCCCAGCGTGCGCATGCGCACCAGTTCGGTCGAGGCCGTGCGCAGCAGTGTCGCCAATGGCCTGGGGGTGACCATCCTGTCCGACATGGTGTACCGCCCCTGGTCACTGGAGGGCAAACGCATTGAAACCATCAACCTGAGCGACCCGATCCCCACCATGAACATCGGCCTGGGTTGGAAGCATGGCATCGAGCTGTCGCCCCCCATGGCTGTGCTGCGCGACTATTTCCGTCAGCTGTTTCTCGACCCCCATACCCTGCACTCCCGCCGGGATCGCTGACGCCAGCAGCAGACAGGCTACGCGCCCACCCGCAGGGTACGCTGCCTGCCAGGCCCGCCCACGGCCCTCCAGATCGAAGGTCGGTGGACCTTGTTCAGCGCGTGAGCCCGCCAACACTGTGGTGTACCGGCGACAGGCGATGCGAATATCGATATTCAATAAATACCGGCGAATACATCATTTCATTCGCCCACCTGATACAACACCTTTGAGCATTTTCAAATCAAATGCAAAGGTGTTTCAAAAGGCCATGCGGACGAATATTCGACGCTCACTTCCAAAAACCGATGCGCGCGAAAAATATGCATCCATGCATCTACGAATTCCTGATATAGCCAGAACCGAGCCCTCTCTAGAGTGAGAACCTCAAACCCGAGCAGTGGCACACGACCGAAATCAGTCGGCGCAAACCACCTGACCACCCCCGTTATCGGGGTTCGGGCCTTGAAATCGCTTTTCACCTCGATTCACCTATTAACTCATTCAGGAAAACCCATGCAGATTCGATTTGTCCGCTCAGCCCTTTCCACCGCCGCCGTGCTGACCCTGGCCCTGGGCGCCAGCGCCCACGCCCAGTCGTCGGTCACCCTGTTCGGTGTGGTCGACCTGGCCTTTGAAAGCGTGAAGAGCAATGCCGGCCGCCAGAGCGGCATCGCGCCCTCGGGCAACACCGCCAGCCGCCTGGGCTTTCGCGGCACCGAAGACCTGGGCGGTGGCCTGGCTGCCAGCTTCTGGCTGGAAGCCGCGATCGCGGCCAACAGCGGCATCGGCAGCAGCGGTACCAACACCAACAACGGCGCCACCTCCACAGGCGCCGTGGCCGCCGGTGGCCTGACCTTCAACCGCCGGGCCACCGTGAGCCTGTCGGGCAACTTCGGTGAAGTGCGCCTGGGTCGCGACATCGTGCCCAGCTTCTGGAACTACACCGTCTTCGATCCCTTCGGGGCCGGCAGCGTGGGCGCCATCATCACCAACTACACCGGTGCGGCCACCACCTTTGTGCGTGCCTCCAACGGCGTGAGCTACCTGCTGCCCAGCAATCTGGGGGGCTTCTATGGCCAGGGCACCGTCGCCTTCGGCAACCAGGCCAGCACCGCCACCCAGACCAACAGCGCCGGCACCACGGTGGACTCGTCGGAGAACGGCCGGTATTACGGCCTGCGTGCCGGTTATGCCAAGGGCCCGATCGACGTGGCCGCTGCCTACGGCCAGACCAAGTACATCAACAATGGCGCACAGTCTTTCGGCAACGCCACCAACAGCCTGGGCGCGTTTGGCAGCTTCGGCAACTACACCGACACCAACTTCGGCGGCTCGTACGACTTTGGCGTGGCCAAGCTGCTGGCCACGGTGTCGCAGCAGAAGTACAACGACTTCATCAGCCTGGGCAACACCAAGGCCGTCAAGGGTTGGTCGCTGGGCGTGAACGCACCGGTGGGTGCGGGCAACGTGCTGGCCCAGCTGAGCAGCGCCAAGCTCGACAGCGCCGGCAAGGCCAACAAGTTTGCCGTGGGTTATGTCTACAACTTCTCGAAGAGCACCGCGGTGTACGGCACCGTGGCACGCGTGAGCAATTCGGGTGGTGCCAGCCTGAATGCGGCCTCGTTCAGCTCGGCCGGCTTTGGCGGTGTGAACGGTGCGGCCAACGTGAACGGCTCGTCCACCGGTATTGACGCCGGTATCCGCGTGCGCTTCTGATCTTCGTCGAGAGCGCCGTCTCGCCAAAGCCGCCACCTTCGGGTGGCGGCTTTTTTTCGAGCGGCCAAAAAAATCCCCCAGACTGATTTCAGACTGAGGGATTCAACTGACGAAAGTCAGAGCTAGGAGACATCGCAAAAGCGCAGGCGGCTTTTTGGGCCCACCGAAACATTTTCCTCAAAATAATCCGGCCCTGCGCTCAATGGATATTCTGCCCGGAATGGAAAATCAGGTGATTATCATTTTGCATATCCATTGTTGGAGATAATCATCCAGCACTCAACCATGCGAATGCCAGACATCAAAAAACCCGGCACCTGGCCGGGTCCAAAGGGCAGCCATCGAGCACCCGGCTTCAGGTCAGCTCAAACCCCTGCCAGGTGATGAAGCGGCGCAGATGATCCCGCCCCGACAGGCTTTGCGGCCCGGCCACGCGCTGGCTGGCCTGCTGCGACCAGGGCACCGGGGGCAGGCCCTGATCGCGCTGAAAGGCCTGGATGGCCTGGTCGTAGCGTGGCACCTCGCCGGCTTCGGCCTCGGCGCTGTAGTGCTCGTGGTGCAGCACCACAGACTGGGCCAGGCGCGGCTTGACGGCGGCAGGCTGGGCCGGATCGGGGTGACCCACACACAGGCCGAACAACGGAAACACGTGCGCCGGCAGCTTGAGCTCGGCCGCTACTTCGGGGGCCCGGTTGCGCAAGGCACCGATGTAGACGGTGCCCAGGCCCAGGGCCTCGGCCGCCACAACAGCGTTCTGGGCGGCCAGCGAGGCATCGATGCTGGCGACCAGAAACTGCTCCAGGTACTGGTTCGCATCCGAGGGCAGGCCCAGGCCCTGGGCCACGCGGTCCAGGCGCGACAGATCGGCCAGCCAGACCAGGAACAGCGGCGCCTGGCGGATGTGAGCCTGATCACGCGACCATTCCGACAGGCGCGCCTTGCGCTCGGGGTCGGTGACGGCCAGCACACTCCAGGCCTGCAGGTTGGACGAGGTGGGAGCCGACTGGGCGGCCGCCACCAGGTGGGCCAGCGTGCCATCTGGCAGGGCATCGGGCAGGTAGGCCCGCACCGAGCGGTGGGCCAGCAGGTGTTGCAGCACTGCGGTGTTGGCCCCTCCCGGTGGCGTGGGCAGTGCGGCCTGGGCGTTGGCATAGCGGGCGGCCAGCGCCGGGTTCAGGTCAAAGAGGTTCTGACTCATGGGTTCTCCGGTGGGTGGTGTGAAGTGGGTCAGGCCGCAATCAACTGGATGCCGATGTCGCCTTCGCGCTCCAGCTGGGCCACCAGGCCCAGCTCCCAGTCCAGGTAGGACTTGAAGCCCGCATCGCGCTGGGCCAGGTCGGCATGGGCATAGGGGCTGTACCAGTGGTCGTCGTCCCCCGTCAGCACGCCATCGGCACCACTTTGCAGAGGCAGGCCGGCAGTGGCCCAGGCCTCGGTGCCCCCGGCGAGGCTGCGCACCGTGCGGGTGGGCAGGCGCCGCGCCAGTTCTGCCGCCACGGTGGCGGCCAGCACGCCGTCGGGCGAGGTGATGACGATGGGGCGGGTGTCGTCGGTGGTGCCCACAAACTCGTGCAGGCGGTCGGGCACGGCAAAGCGGGCGCCGGGCAGGTGGCGGCGCTCGTGGTCGGCACGGCGGTCCACATCGAACACCAGCACCTCGCCCTGTTGTTGCCAGGCCTGAAGTTGCAGGGGCGACAGGCGCGCCGCAGCGGGCTGCGAGGCCAGCACACGCACCGGCTCGGGGCCGGTCACCGTGGTGGTCTGGGCGGCCGGGCTGTACACGTACACCTCATGCCCACCCAGCTGGGCCAGCCAGGCGGCGGTGGTGAGGGCGCGCACGCCGTCCCAGTCGGCCAGCACGATGCGGCTGCGTCGTGTGCCCACGTACTCGTCGGTGGCCTGCACCAGCTGGCCCCCGGGGGCCCAGCGCCAGCCTTCGAGGTGGCCGGCCTGGTATTCCTCGCGGGTGCGCACGTCAAACAGGTACAGCGAGCGCTCGTGGCGCTGGCCCTGCAGGCGTGCCAGGCCCGCTGCCTCCAGCCGCTGTACACCGGCGCGCTCGGCCACGCGGGCGGCCTGCTCACGCGCCTGGGCCAGGCCCTGGGGCGAGGGCTCGGGCAGGGCCGTGCTGCGGCCCTGGGCCAGGCTTTGCCCGGCCAGCAGCCAGGCCATGGTGCCGTCCTTGAGCGACACCACGCGGTTCGGGATGCCGGCGTCGATCAGGGTCTGGGCGCCCACGATGCTGCGCGTGCGCCCGGCGCAGTTGACCACCACCAGGGTGTCGGGGTCGGGCGCCAGCTCATGGATGCGGTAGACCAGCTCGGCACCGGGCAGGCTGTGCGCAAAGGGCAGGCTGAACTGCTTGAACTCTTCAGGGGTGCGGCTGTCCACCACCACCAGGTTCTGCCCCTGATCCAGCGCCTGGCGCAGGCCGGCCACGTCGATCCAGGGGGTGTGCTTGTCGTGCTCGATGACCTCGCCAAAGGCCTTGCTGGGCACGTTGGTACCGCTGAAGATCTCAAAGCCGGCGGCGGCCCAGGCCTCAGTGCCGCCCTCCAGCACCGACACCTGGGCATAGCCCAGGCGCACCAGCTTGCGCGCCGCCTCATGGGCCAGCGATTCGTTGCCATCGACCAGCACGATGCGGGTGCCGCGGCGCGGCACCAGGCGGTCGATCAGCAGCTCCAGCCGCCACAGCGGCGCCGAGGCCGCCAGCAGCAGGTGGCCGTGGGTGTAGACGCCGGTTTCACGCACATCGAGCACGGCGATCTCTTCGCCGTCGCGCAGGGCCTCGCGCAGGGCGGCCGGGCTGATCAGGGGATGGCGGATCAGGGCCGGGGGCGCAAAGGTGCGGTAGCTGCCGCCGCTGCGGCTTTCAAACACCACGCGCCCGGGCAGGCGGTCCAGGCCCAGGCCGTAGAAGTGCAGGTGCAGGCCGGTCTCGGCCCCCACCAGCTCGATGGTGTGCACATCCGTGGGTTGCAGGGTGATGTAGCTGCCAGGGGCCACGTCCACCGTGCGGATGGGGCTCAGGCTGTCACGCGCCGGGTCGGCCGTGGGGCTGCGCTGGTAGAGCACGTTTTCTTCGTGGCCCTGGATGCCGGCGATGATGGCCCAGGTGGTGTGGTCGTGCGGCGGCTGGGCCTTGCCAGGCTGGCCGGCCGACACGTACAGGGCATAGTGGCCATCCAGGTCTTCGTACAGGCGGTAGACCCGGGCCGGGGCCTCTTCGCTGAGTGGAAAGTGCGCCTCGGGGAACAGCTCGCGGCGCAGGCCCAGCTGCGCCAGGGCCTGCGCCACCTCGGCCAATTGGGCGTCGCTGGCCTGCCCAGGGTCGGGCACGGTGCGGCGCGCATGGGCAATGAAATCAAGCACCGCACGGGTGCGGAGGCTGGCGAGGTCAGTGCCGCTGAAGTCGAGGCTGAGGTCGGTCTGGCTCATGCGATGGGTCTTTCGGATGCTGGGGTCAAAGGCAGTGTTGCGGTTGCTTGAGGCTAAAAGCGCCCGACGCCCTGCCCAAGGAATGATTTCGGCTAACCATATGTACGCCTTGCACGCATATGGTTAGCCGAAGAACTTCGTTCACGGTTCGACCCGGCCTGCCTAGAGTGGCGCCCACCATGCACGCCACCCCCACCCTGCCCCGCCGCAGCCTGCTGCACACCCCTTTGATCCTGCTGGCCACCCTGGGCCTGTGTGCTGCAGCGGCAGCGGCCGAGCCACCGGCCTTCCCGAACCGGCCCGTGCACATCGTGGTACCCGTGGCCGCAGGCGGCAGTGCCGACAAGCTGACACGCGCCCTGGCCGAGAAGCTGAGCGCACTGTGGGGCCAGCCCGTGGTGGTGGACAACGTGCCGGGTGCCAGCGGCAACATCGGTGCCGCCAAGGTGGCCCGGGCCGCCCCTGACGGTTACACCCTGCTGCAGCAGGGTGAGGGCCTGACACTGAACAACATCCTGTTTACCGAACTGCCCTACGACGCCAACAAGGCCTTTGCCCCGGTGATCAAGGCGGTGGTGAACCCGCAGATCCTGGTGGTGAACCCGAACAGCGGCCTGAACACCTTCGCCGACTACCTGGCACGCGCCAAGGCCCAACCCGACACCCTCACCCTGGGCCTGCCCGGCAACGGGGGCATCGCCCATGTGGCGCACGAGATCCTGAGCCAGGAGACCGGCGCAAAGGTGCGCTATATCCCCTATTCGGGTGGTGCCCCAGCCGCCCTGGATGTGCTGGCCGGCCACACCCAGGCCACCCTGATCACGCTGGCTGCCGTGACCGAGCATGTGCGCAGCGGCAAGCTGCGCGCCCTGGCGGTGACCACCAGCTACCGCTCACCCGCCCTGCCCCAGGTGCCCACCATGGCCGAGGCCGGCGTGCCGGGCTTCTCGGTGGAGAGCTGGCAAGGCTATTTTGTGCCCGCCGGCACGCCCGCCGCCGTGGTGGCACGCCTGAACCACGATATCGACGCCGTGCTGCACTCGCCCGAGCTGCGCAGCAAACTTGAGGACATGGGCTTCAAAGTGGCCGGCGGCAGCGCCGCCGACCTGGCCGCCAGCCTGCAACAAGAGCGCCCGCGCTACAGCCGGGCGATTCGCACGGCGGGGATTTCGCTGCGCTGAGGGGCGCCCCCAAACCTCAGGCCAAGGCGCTGCGTTGGCTCAGGTGGCGGGCGGCAAACTCAATGAACCAGTCCAGGCTCTCGGGCTGTGCCAATGCGTCACGCCGCACCACCTTGTCGGGCGCATGGCCGAGCATCAGTTTTTTGACGGGCAACTCGAGCTTCTTGCCGGTGATGGTGCGCGGAATGGCTGCCACCTGCACGATGTCGTCGGGCACATGCCGCACCGACAGGCCTGTGCGCAAGGCCTGGCGGATGCGCTGGCGCAGCGGCTCGTCCAGCGTGAGGCCGGGGCGCAACTGCACGAACAAGGCCATCCAGGACGGCTGGCCCAGGTACTCCAGGTCGACCACCAGGCTGTCGGCCACCTCTTCGAGCTGCTCGACCACGCGGTACAGCTCGGCCGTGCCCATGCGCACGCCCTGGCGGTTGATGGTGGCGTCGGAGCGGCCATAGATCACGCCGCCGATGGCCTCGGGCCGAGGCACCAGGCGCAGCCAGTCGCCATGCCGCCACACCGGTTGGCCGGCCTCATTCTCGAAGGTTTCGAAATAGCTTTCACGCAGGCGGCTGCCATCGTCGTCGCCCCAGAAGTACAGCGGCATCGAAGGCAGCGGGTTCACACAGACCAGCTCGCCGACCTCGTCGATCACGGGCCGGGCCTCGTCGCTCCAGGCCTCGACCCGGGCGCCCAGCGTCCGGCATTGCATCTCGCCCAGGTACACCGGCAAGGTGGGCAGGCCGACCAGAAAGCCCCCGGCCAGGTCGGTGCCGCCAGAGACGACGTTCAGCCAGAGCTCGGGCTTGACGGCGCTGTACAGCCAGGCGCAAGCCTCGGGTGACAGCGGCGAGCCGGTGGAGCCCACGGTCTTCAGGGCCGACAGATCGGCAATGCGGGCGGGCATGACATCGGCCTTCATGCACTGCTGGTGGATGGCTGCGCCCGCGCCAAAGAACTGCACCCGGGTGCGCCCGGCCAGGCGCCACAGGTGGCCCCAGTCGGGCTCGGGCCCGGCGCCCGTCACGCTGCCGTCGTACAGCACCACGGTGGCACCGCCCAGCAGGCTCATGATGTGGGCGTTCCAGACCATCCAGGAGGTGTTCACCGCCCACAAAACGCGGTCGCCCGGGTGCAGGTCGTTGTGCAACACCATGTTGACCATGCCGTTGGCCAGCACGCCGCCATGCCCATGCACGATGGGCTTGGGCAGGCCGGTGGTGCCGGAGGAATAGAGGATCCACAGCGGGTGCTCGGGCGGCAGCGCCTGCGGCCGCAGTTCGTGCTCGCCGGCCACGGCCTGCGCCCAGGGCAGCCAGTGCAGAGGGGCCGCAGTGGGCGGGGGCTCGGCCTGGGCATCCAGGTGCGTCACCCAAAGCACAGCCCGCACGCTGGGCAGGCCGGCCAGGATCTCAACCAGGGCGGCGCGCCGGTCGAAAGGTTTGCCGGCAAAGCGATAGCCATCCACCGCCACCAGCACCTTGGGCGCGATCTGGCGGAAACGGTCGCCCACGCTCAAGGGCCCCATGTCGGGTGCGCACAGCGTCCAGACGGCGCCCAGGCTGGCAGCGGCCAGAAAGGCCACCAGCGTCTGCGGGATGTTGGGCAGGTAGCCCGCCACGCGGTCGCCCTCACCCACCCCCAGCCCGCGCAGGGTGGCCGCCACCGAGGCCACCTGGCGCCGCAGCTCCGGCCAGCTCAGTTCCCCCGCGCCCATGGCTTCGCTCTCGTAGACCACGGCCGGTGTGGCCAGCGCCGTGTGCCGCAGCATCTGCTCGACAAAATTGAGCCGCGCCCCCGGGAACCAAGAGGCGTTCGGCATCTGCGAGCGCCCCAGCATGCGCTGCGGCGGCGGGTCGAAGCGCAGATCGAAAAACTGCAGGATGGCAGACCAGAAGCCCTCCGCATCGTCGACCGACCACCGCCAAAGTTCTTCGTAATGGTCGAAACGCAGGCCGCGCTCACGCGCCAGCCAGGCTTCGAAGGCGGTGATCAAGGCCTGTGATCGACGTGCTTCGTCAGGCACCCACAAAGGGACGGCAACAGGCAAGTGGTCTGTCATGGTGATTTTCAGGATTCCGAAGTGAAACCGATTTTCTTGATGTTGCCGCGCCACATCTCTGTCTCGGCACGCAACTGGGCCGCCAGCTCGCGCGGGCCCAGGTAGCGCGGGGTCATGCCAAAGTCGGCCAGGCCACGGGCAAAGTCGGCCTGCCCGACCACGGCACGGGCTGCGTCGGCCAGGCGCTGCACCACCGGTGCGGGGGTCTTGCCCGGCAGGAACAGGCCGAACCATTCGGTCATGTCGAGCTCGTAGCCCTGTTCACGGTAGGTGGGCAGGGCGGGCATGAAGCTGCTGCGCTCGTTGCCCGACACGGCCAGCAGACGGATCCGGCCCGATTTGAGCTGGGGCAAGAAGCTGCCCAGCACCGAGGAGTAGGCCGCCAACTGCCCGCCCATCAGGTCCTGCAGGCCCGGGGCATCGCCGCGGTAGGCCACGTGGGTCAGCTCCACGCCAGCCATCAAGCCCAGCAGGCTGCCCACCAGGTGGGGTGTGGAGCCGGCGGCCGGCGAGCCAAAACTGGCCTTGCCCGGGTTGGCCTTGGCCCAGGCGATGAAATCGGGGATGCTGCGCACGCTCTCCGGCACCGCCGGCCCCACCGCAAAGGCAAAGGGAAACGAACAGACCATGGCCACTGGCACCTGGTCTTCGGGCCCATAGGGCAGCTTGCGGTAGGTGAAGGGGTAGATGCTGAAAGGGGCTGGCGGCGACAACAGCATCGTCAAGCCGTCGGCCGGGGACTCCTTGAGTGCCGCCACCGCGATCTGGGTTCCTGCACCAGGCTTGTTGTCCACCAGCACCTGGCCGGCGTAGGTGCCACGCAATCGGTCGGCCACCCGGCGCGCCACGTTGTCGGTGCTGCCCCCGGGCGGAAAGCCCACCAGCAGGCGGGCCAGTTCGGGCTGCTGGGCCCAGGCGGCATGGGGCAGGCCGCCCAGCAGGCCAGAGGCGCCCAAAAGGCCCAGGCGGGCGGTGAATTGACGGCGGGTGCTCATGGTGTTGTCTCCTTCGGCAGGGGTCTGGTGGGGTGCCCGGGGTGCATGGCTTCTCGAAGCGGAGGCCTGGCCCCGGCCACTGCGAATGTGCCCCAGGGCCCCATGGCCCACTGTCGACGGATTGCTGCGCCTGTCGAAACCCTGCGCTGCCCAGGGAAAACCCCGCCCCTGGCCTCAGCCCGCCCGGCGGTAGGCCGTCGGCGTCAGGCCCCAGTGCTGGCGGAAGGCCTGCGCGAAATGGGAGGCCGAGCGGTGGCCCGTCTGGCGGGCGATCTCCTCGAAGCTCAGCCGGGTTTCCCGCACCGCTTGCGCGGCCGCCTCCATGCGCTGCAGCCTCAGCCAGGCGTGGGGCGCCGCACCAAACGAGGCCCGGAAGGCCCGCGAAAAATGAAACGGGCTGAGGTCGACCAGTTGGGCCAGGCGCTCGACCGTCCAGTGGCCGGCCAGGTCGGCGCGCAAGGCCTCTTCCACGCGCTGCATCTGGCGCCGTGAGAGCCCGGCCTGGGCCCGTGAGCTGGTCCGCGCCCCGACGTAGTGCTGCATCAGGTGCAAGGCTATGGCTTCAGCGATGTGCTGGCCGAACTGGCTGTCGAGCGAGGTGTTGGAATCGAGCGAGGCCAGCAGCAATTGGGCAAACCCGGCCAGCAGCGGATCGTCGCGCCCGAAGCAGCTTTGCAGCGACACCTGCGCGTGCGCCACGCGCTCCAGCCAGGCGGGCGAGAGGTCGATGTGCAGGTTGTCGCGCGGCTGCGCACTGCGCCAGAACGAAGGCAGCCCGGCCGGCACCACCACGGCCTGCCCCGGCTGCCAGCGCAAGGACTCGGTCACGCTGCCCTGGCGCTGCAACAGCTGGGTGGGCTGCGCCCGCCGCACCAGAATGCTGTGACTGGCCGTGGGCGGCACATACAGATCGCCCTCCGGCCCCACCTGGTGCCAGAACACCAGGCCGGGCCAGGGCCGATCCTGGCTGGAGCGTTTGACGGTGTGCGGCAGCAGCTTCCAGGGAGGGGCATCGGGCGCCGCCTGCTCCAAGGCCTGCCAGCGGCCCACGTCAAAGCCGCTGGGCACGCGCCGGGAAGCATCAAAACGCGGGTCAGGTGGGTACATGGTCAGCCGGTGGCCCAGAACTGGGATCACACGGATGATGCCACGCAGGCGGGCCTGTCAGGCCGGCCCAGCCAAGACCCTGCTTGCTTATGCATCAAACTTCTTTGGCTATGAAGTCGGGTTTTCATAACATTTCGCCATGACGGGAGCGCGCCTGAAGGCCGCCCCGGTGTTTCAACGACTTCAAGCCCCCATTTCATGCCCTTGACCCTCGCCAAGCGACTGGCCCTGCCCCGTCGCGCCTTGATCGCCAGCGCCGGCCTGCTGCTGGCCGCTGCCGCCACCTTCACCCAGGCCGAGCCCGCCCCCACCGTGATCCGCATCGGCTCGCCCGAACTGGGCACCGGCACCAAGCCCTTCCCGGGGGCCAACCCGCTGGCGGTGGTCAAGGCCCGGGGCTGGCTGGAGGAAGAATTCAAGGCCGACCACATCAAGATCGAATGGACCACCTTCCGCGGCGCCGGCCCGGCCGTGAACGAAGCGGTGGCGGCCAAGCAGCTGGACGTGGTGTTCCTGGGCGACCTGGCCTCGGTCATCGGCAAGTCGCGCGGCCTGCCCACGCGGCTGATCGCCGTGGTGGGGCGCAACTCGAACAGCTACCTGGCGGTGGCACCGGGGGCGGGCATCCAGAGCTTTGCCGACCTCAAGGGGCGCAAGGTGTCGGTGCTCAAGGGGACGGCCTACCAGCGCCCCTTCGATGCCTTTCTGGCCGAAGCCGGCCTGACCGAAAAAGACCTGAAGGTGGTCAACCTCGACTGGCCCGGCTCCAAGGCGGCGGTGGTCAACCGCGACATCGACGCCACTTTTGGCGGCGCCGACCTGCACCTGCTGCTGGACAAGGGCGTGACCCTGCCCGTCAGCACCAAGGGCAAGGGCCCGGCCTTCAGCATCTACGCCAGCCTGCTGGCCACCGATGACTTCATCACCCGCTACCCGGCCCACACCACGCGCCTGGTCAAGCAGTTGATCCGCGCCTCGCAATGGGCCAGCGACGAAGCCAACCGCGCCGCACTGCTGCAACTGTGGGGCGACCAGAGCGGCCAGGGCGAGGCGGTGTACAAGGCCGAGTTCGACGGTGAATCGCTGAAGTCGCGCCATTCGCCGCGCATCGACGAGGCCGCGGTGTCGGTCTACAAGGGAGTGGTGGCCGATGGCCTGAAGCTGGGCCTGATCAAGCAGCCCGTGGACGTGGACGCCTGGGTGGCACCGCAGTTTGTCGAAGCCGCCCTGAAAGAGTTGAAGGCCGAGAAGTTCTGGCCCGCACTGGACCGCAACGGACGCCCCCTGCCATGAGCCAGAGCCGCCACACCAAGCACCCAGCCGACACCCACGACCCCCTGCACGACAGGCGCCCCAACATCCTCTTCATCGTGGCCGATGACCTGGGCTGGGCCGATCTGGGCGTGTACGGCCAGACCGACTACCCCACCCCGCACCTGGACCGGCTGGCCGACCAGGGGGTGCGCTTCACCCAGGCCTATTCCAACTCGGCCGTGTGTTCGGCCACCCGCTTCGCGCTGATCACCGGGCGCTACCAGTACCGCCTGCGTGGCGGCCTGGAAGAGCCGATCGCCAAGCCCGCCCACTACCTGGGTCTGCCGCCAGAGCACCCCACCCTGCCCTCGCTGCTGGCCGACGCCGGCTACCACACCGCATTGATCGGCAAATGGCACCTGGGCGCCCTGCCGCACTTCGGCCCGCTGAATAGCGGTTACCAGAAGTTCTTCGGCAACTACAGCGGCGTGATCGACTATTTCACCCACAAGCCCGGCGTGGGCGAACATGTGCCGCGCGACCTGTGGGAGGACGATGTGCCCGTTGAGCGCGTGGGGTACTACACCCAGATCCTGGCCGATGAGGCCTCGCGCTATGTGCAGCAACAGGCCCGAGCCGACAAGCCCTTCTTCCTGTCGCTGCACTTCACCGCGCCGCACTGGCCCTGGGTGGGGCCTGAGAACGAGTCGGTGTCGCGCAGCCTGAGCGACCTGTTCCACTACGACGGCGGCAACCTCGCCACCTACGGCAAGATGGTGCAATCGCTGGACACCGCCGTGGGCCAGGTGCTGAAGGCACTCGATGAGAGTGGGCAGGCCCAGAACACGATCGTGGTCTTCACCAGCGACAACGGCGGCGAGCGCTTTTCCAAGACCTGGCCCTTCACGGGTCAGAAGACCGAGCTGCTGGAGGGCGGGCTGCGCGTGCCCACCCTGCTGCGCTGGCCGCAACGCCTGGCGCCGCAGATCAGCGACCAGGTCACCATCACCATGGACTGGCTGCCCACCCTGCTGGCAGCGGTGGGCCTGGCGCCCCACCCCGACTACCCCAGCGACGGCGAGAACATCCTGCCCGCGCTGACCGGCGACCGCAGCCCCTGGCAACGCACCCTGTTCTGGCGCTACAAGTCACAAGCCCAACGCGCAGTGCGCCAGGGCGACTGGAAGTACCTGAAGATCAACGACAATGAGTTTCTGTTCGATGTGGTGCAGGACCAGCGCGAACGCGCCAACCTGCGGCACCGACACCCCGAGGTGTTCGCGCAGCTGAAAACCCTGTGGGGCCAATGGAACGAAACCCAGCTGCCCATCACCGACGAGGTCTTCACCCACGGCGTCACCCCCGACATCCAGGCCGACCGCTACGCGCCAGACAAGAGCCAGCGGATTCGGGCTTGACCGCCCAGAGCTTCAACGACGACGCACGCTGACGCGGGGCTGAACCCTACTTTCGATCGTGCCCCAAGGTGGCGTAGGCCACAGGGTCCAGGGCCTTCAATCGAAGAGCCGCCGCCCACCCTGCAAGCCCCGCACAAGGCAACAAGGCGAGCAGGGCCCAGGACAAGGCCTGGCTGGCCCCGGTCAAGACTTGAAAGTTGGGCACGGCGAGAGCGAAGACAAAGCTCAGGCCCAGCAGAGCCGCGAGTGGCATCCAGAAAATTCTGAACCTGCTGTAGGCATGTGCATCCCGGCGGAAGAACACGATGACCGCCACCGCCGTCGCCATCATCAGCAGCAGCAGGCACACCGTGGCGATGTTGCTGAGCCACGAGAAAAGGTGCAGAACGGGGTCGGCCTTGAACAGCGCAAACAAAAGCACCACGGCCAGGCACAGCACGGTCTGCAAAAGCGAGGCCACGTGCGGGCTTTTGTACTGCGGATGGGTGCAGCCCAGGCGCCTGGGCAGCAGGCGCTCCCGGCCCATCGAATAGAAGTAGCGGGCGGTAGAGTTGTGAAACGCGATCAGCCCCGCGTAGATGCTGACGATGAACATGCCGCGCAAGAGAAGGGTCAGGGGCTGGCCCGCGTAGGTATCAGACAGCAGATACAGGAAGTTGGTCGGATCACTCAGCCCGGTGATGGTCTCCTGGACGCGCTCGGCCCCCGTGCCGATCACCAGACACCACAGCGAAAACGAATAGAAGCACCCGACCAGGATCAGGGCCGAGTAGGTGGCGATCGGGATGCTGCGCTTCGGATCCTTGGCCTCTTCGCTGTAGATGGTGGTGGCCTCAAAGCCGATGAAGGCCGCGAAGCAAAACAGGATCCCGATGGAGGGATTGCCGGCACTGAGTGCTGCGGGCTGGAACGAGGAAAACTCGATGCCATGGGCCCCGCCGCGGTGCAGGATCAGCACGTCCAACAGCAGCACGAAGGCGTATTCGGCCACCACAAAGCAGGCCAGGATCTTGGCCGAAAAATCGATCTGGTGAAATCCAAAGTAGGCCACGGATGCAATCGCGGCCACCGCCACCAGCCACCAGGGCACGCTCAGATCAAACTGCGTGCGCAAGGATTCGGAGACCACCTCGCCGAGCAGCCCATACAAGCCAAATTGAAGGGTCAGCGACCCCAGTATCGCGATGAAGGCCGCCGCGCCACCCGCCGCACCACCCACCCCACGCGAGATCATCGCGTAGAAGCCTCCGGCACTGGTGACGCAGGTGCCCATGGCGGTATAGCCCGCAGCAAACATCAGCAGCAGCAACAAAGCCAGCACCACCAGCGCGGGTGTCCCGGCGCCATTGCCCAGCATCATCCCGATGGGAAAGCCCCCGGCGACCACACTCAGCGGGCTGGCCGCCGAGATCACCAAGAGCGTGATGAACCATGAACTCAGGGTTCCTGAGCGCAGGCCCGTGGCGTCATCGGGCAGACGGGGCATCGAAGGAGTGGGTGAATCCATAGGTGTTCTTGATCAGCAAGTGAGGTCTGTTGTCGGAGGCCACGCGAACGGTTCAGGTCGCGTTCACGCGCTCGGTTGTCTGAGGGCTGACGCAAAGTCTAGGCCGGCCATCTGGGAGTCGATAGCCCAGATCGGCATGCAGGAACACCGATCCAGGCACCGTAAAAGTGCGCCGGGAAGGCGCCTTAAAAATTTCGCACCAAAAGCCGGCATTTCTTAAAACGAAAATTTAACATCGTGCACGCAATTATTTTTTGATTTGTTTTGCTTTTTTATTTCATTGTGATAACTTTGCATTCACGCATCCACGGGGAAAAACGTGGATGACAAACCGTACGGCTTGGCCCATCACAGCTCAAGCCAGTGTCTTCCAGGATGATTTGAAAAGGACTCGGAATGCTTGCTGCACTCAAAAAATGGGCTTTGCTGGGCCTGCTGCTCGCCACCTCCGCGGCATGGACGGAATCGGCCGTTGCGCAGACGAATTGGCCAGCTCGACCCGTGAAAATCATGGTGCCTTACCCCCCGGGCACCGGGCCCGATGTGATGGCCCGATTGGTCGCAGAGGGGCTGGCCAAAGAGCTGAACACCAGTGTCATCGTGGACAACAAGCCGGGTGCCAACGCCATCATCGGCACCGATGCGGTGGTGAAAGCGCCTGCCGACGGCTACACCTTCTTGCTGCTGGACCGCATGACCTTGTCGGTGAACCCGCTGCTCTATCAACCACTGCCGTTTGATGTCCGCAAAGACCTGGTCTCGGTGAGCAACATTGCCGATGTGAACCTGTACCTGGTCACCAGCGCTCAATTGCCGGTGAGCGATTTCGCCTCGTTCGTGCAGTACGTGAAGGCCAACCCTGGCAAGGTCACCTTTGGCACGGGCGGGGTGGGCAGCATCATGCATCTGAACATGGAGTTGCTGCAGGCCCGCACCGGGATGGAGTTTCTGCATGTGCCGTACAAGGCCCTCGCGGAAGTCATCCCCGCCATGCTCGGTGGCCAGGTGCAGGCGACCTCGGGTGGTGTGGAGGCATTGCTGCCCCATGTTGAAAAGGGCAGCCTGAAATTGCTGGCGGTGGGCGCCCCCAAGAGAGCGCCCATCACACCCCAGGTGCCCACCATCCTGGAGGCTGGCGGCGCCGACATGCTGCTCTCGACCTCCTACACCCTGCATGCCAAGGCGGGCACGCCACCGGAAATTCTGGCCAGGGTGAATGCCAGCCTGTTCAAAGTGCTGGGCAGCCCTGAATTGCAAGCCTGGACCGCCAAGCGGGGCCTGCACGCGGCGGCGTCGAAGCCGGCAGAACTGGACGCGCAGATTGCCATTGATTCAGAACGCGTGGGCAAGCTCATCCGTGAACGGGGCATCCGGGTGCAGTGAGCACGGGGCCACGCCCGCCGCAATGGCCCCCACGCGACTCACCCTGCCCCTTCACCCACCCGACCTGCGCACCACGCTGCAGGTCAATTCACCCACCGGAGACCACCCTGTGTCATCTACCCGCGAAACCGAGCACCCCATCCATCCGCTATTCACTCAACGCTGGTCACCCCGCGCCTTCACGGGTGAAGCGATCTCAGAAGAACAGTTGCTGACGCTGCTCGAAGCCGCGCGTTGGGCGCCGTCGGCGTACAACGCCCAACCCTGGCGCTGGATCCACGTGCGACGCGACACGGCGCATTGGGCGCCCATTTTCGAGTCGCTGGTGGAGTTCAATCAGGGCTGGGCACAACACGCAGCAGCGCTTCTGGTGCTGGTGTCGGCCAAACAGGCCGTGTTTCCAGGAAAACCCGCGGCGACGCCCAATGCCTGGCACTCTTTTGACAGCGGTGCCGCATGGGCCAGCCTGGCCTTTCAGGCCACCTTGTCTGGCTTGGCCAGCCACGCCATGGCCGGCTTTGACGAGCCCCGCCTGCGCGAAGCCATTCAGTTGCCCGAGACCCACGCCATCGAGACCGTGATTGCGGTCGGCAAACCCGGCCGCCCGGATCGCTTGCCCGAAGCGCTGCGCGCGCGCGAGACTCCGAACGGGCGCCTGCCGCTGGCAGACGTGGCCTTCGAAGGCCGCTTCAAGAGCAACAGCTGAGGGCCTTGGGGCCGCCGCCCGGGATCAGGCCGCTGAAATATGCGCCGTGATGCTGGCGGCCGCACCCACCACCAGATTGGCGAGAAACTCCTGGTTGAAGGCCGCAAAGCGCTCGCTGGGCCCCACCAGGGTGATGCTGCCCAGAATGCGCTGCTTCTCGTCGAAGATCGGCGCGGCCAGGCCCGTCTTCTCGGGGTCGAGTTCGCCGACGCTGATGCAGAAACCCTGCTTGCGGATCTGCAGCATGGTCTTGGAGAAGACTTTCCAGTCGCCGCCAATGCGCTGCACGCCGGGATGATCGGTGTGGGCGTCGAATATCTTGCGCAATTGACGCGGCAGCAGATAGGCCAGGATCACCCGCGATGTGGCGCTGCGAAACAGATCCATGGGGCGCCCGCGACCAAAATTCAGGGGGTCGACGTTGGCCCCGGGCTGGTGATAGATCGAAATCACGGTGGAGCCATACAACTCGCTGATCAGCACACTGAGCCCGGTCTGCTCCACCAGGTGCTGCGTCAGATCGCGGCTGCTGGACAACAGCGGGTGGTATTCGGTCATCAGGCGATCCAGCTCGATCACCCTCGGGCCCAAGGCGTAGCCCCGGGGCAGACGCACCAGCAGACCGACATCGCTCAACTCGCGCACATAGCGGTAGGCGCTGGCCGGCGCATAGCCCAACTGGGAGCAGATCAACTCCACATCAATCACGGCCTGCTCAGGCTTGAACAGGCTCAAAACATCCAGCATGCGTCGAAGGCTATTCATCAATTCGTTGTTCTGTGGGAGGGTTGAAGTTCAGGTTGACAAGCGTAATCGAACTGCGGGCAGTGCCCGTGACGAAACGCCAAAGGAAGAGCAACAGGCCCGCACCAAGCCCATGCCCCCAAGGTCAGGAATGAGGACTCTATTGGGCCACGATGCGATCCGTCAACCGCGCAGCGGCCCGCACGACCAGATCACACAGAAAGGTTTCCTGAAAGGCTTGAAAGCGCTCGCTGCGCCCGACCAGGGTGATGCTGCCCAGCACCCGGCGCTTCTCGTCGAACACCGGCGCGGCAACGCCGGTGCGATCCGGGTGAAGCTCGCCCCGGCTCAGACAATAGCCTTTCTTGCGGATGTCCAGCAGGCTGCGGGAGTAGTCTTTCCAGGCCAGCCCCAGGTGCTGCAGCTGGGCGCTTTCGGCATGCTGATCGTAGATGCGCCGTATCTGGCGCGGCAGCAGGTAGGCCAGCACCACGCGTGAGGTGGCGCTGTGAAACAAGTCCATCGGCAAGCCCCGCCCACCGCCCACGGGCCCGGCGTCATGGCCCCGTTGCAGCAGCACATTGATGACGGAGTGGCCATGGAATTCGCTGATCAGGGCATCCAGGCCCGTCTGGGCCACCAGGTCGGCCACCAGGTCCCGCCCCCATTGCAGCATGGGGTCGTAGGCTGTCATCTGGTGCTCCAGCGCAATGATGCGCGGCCCCAAAGCGTAGCCCCGCGGCAGACGCACCAGCAAGCCCACCGCCCCCAGTTCACGCAGGTAGCGATAGGCGCTGGCCGGGGTGTAGCCCAACTCACGGGAGATGATGTCGATGTCGATCACCGACTGGTCAGACCTGAAGAGGCCCAAGACATCGAGCATCCGGCGCAAGCTGTTCATGGCATTGGTTTTGAAAACAACAAGGTGACAGCCAGGCACTTCGGCCCTGCCCTGCCAACGACATGCCAGGGGCCCGCACAGCCAAGCCGCGCCGGGCAACATGTCACAAATTTATTGCAAATTTTTGTCTATTTGATTGTATTGCAATTAAATAAAGCACTTTTATGCCAAATCAACACATCGATTTTTATCTCAGCGGCCTCAGGCATATTCCAACCGTCCTACGCTGCAGGCTTCATGGCGCCGCTGCCCGGGCCTTTCAGCGCCAGGCCTTGGGCCGCCCACCGGCTGGGCCACGCCCTCACTCCGCCGACATGCCACTTTGCCGGACCACGTCGGCAATCAGGGCGCGCTCGCTGCGCATCAGGCGCTCGAATTCAGGCCCCTGGATGAGCTGGGGCACGATGCCCCGGGCTTGCAGCATTTGCCGAAAGGCCTCACTGCCCGCCACTTTGCCGACGGCTTGATTCAGCCGATCGGCCTCGCTCTGCCGCAGGCCCGCCGGCGCCAGCAGACCCAACCATGAGCTCAGGGCCACGCCCTTCATGGCCGGCAGTTCAGACAGGGTGGGTACCTGGGGCAGCACACCGAGCCGCTGCGCGGCGCTCACGGCCAGGGCTTTCATTCGGCCCTCCTGCACGTGCTGCTGCACCAGGGCCACGGGCAGGATCGCCAGGTCCAACTGCCCGCCCAGCACATCGGTCACCACCTGGGGCGCCGCCTTGTAGGGAACATGCACCCAGTCCAGGCCGGTGCGCAGGTGGATCAGTTCACCGGTGATGTGCAGCAACGAGCCCCGGCCATCGGTGCCGAAGTTCAGCACCCCGGGATGGGCGCGCGCCCAGCGGATCAGCCCCTCCAGCGTGTCTGCCGGCAAACCCTGGCGCCCCACCACGGCAAAAGGCATCTGCCCGACCGCAGTCAAGGGCAAGAAATCACGAAAGCTGTCATAGCGCACGGCACTGGGGGTCAGCACCGGCGCCACATTGAGCGGGCTGCTGACCGCGAAGAGCAGCGTCTGCCCATCGGCGGCAGCGTGGGCGACCTTCTGCGTGCCGATGGTGCCGAAGGCGCCCGTGACGTTGTCGACCACCCAGGCCTGCCCCAGCAACTGGGCCACCGGCGCGGCCAACTGGCGGGCCACCCCATCGATGGCGCCGCCCGGCGCAAACGGCACGATCACGGTGACGGGCTTGCCCGCCACGGGTTGCGCCATCAAAGGGCACACCACGGCCAACCCGGCCAGGCCGAGACCCTTCAGACAAAACCGCTTGTTCAGTTCCATGCTGTACCTTTCGGGCCTTTCAGGGCCCATGCGTTGCTGACAACCTGACACCCGATGGGCCACCGGCCTCAGGGGAACTCGATGTGCGCCCGCTTGACCACCGGCTCGGCCTGGCGGAAAGCCTCCGCCCAGATGCGCCGTGCCTGCTCGGGCGTGCTGCCGACCGGGTCCACCCCCTGCGCCAGCAACCGCGACCGCAGCTCGCTCGACTGCAGCACCTGGTGCAAGGCCTTGGCCAAGGTGTCCTGGATCACGGGCGGTGTACCGGCAGGTGCAAACAGCGCAAACCAGCCCGACTCGGCCATCTGGGGCCACCCCAGTTCGACAAAAGTGGGGGTCGATGGCAAGGACGGGAATCGATGCGTGCCGGTCACGGCCAGCGGTCGAACCTGGGCACTCTCAACACCGCCACTGATGGCAGACACCGTGAGAAACACACTGTCGAGGTGCCCCCCGAGCAGGTCCGTGAGTGCTGGGGCCGAGCCCTTGTAGGGCACATGCACCCATTGCAGGTGGGCCACATCCGCCAACACCTCGCCCATGACATGGCCTGAGGACCCCACCCCGAAACTGCCGTAGCTCAGGCCTGGCGCCTTGGCCCGCTGCACGAACGCCCCCAGATCGCGCTCCTTGGCATCCGCCCGCACGGCCAGCACCAGCGGGGCATGGCCCACGATGCTGACCACGGCGAACTGCGCCATCATGGCCTGCGGATTCTGCGGCGGCTGCGCGGCCAGGGGCGCGATGACGTGCGTTGAATGGCTGCCCAACAGCAAGGTGTAGCCATCGGCCGGCTGCCGCTGGACGCTGCGCCAGGCCACCGTGCCATTGGCACCGGGGCGGTTGTCCACCACCATGGGCTGCCCCAACACCTGCTGGAGCTGCGTTCCCAGCAGGCGGGCCAGCGCGTCGGTGCCCCCGCCACTGGCAAAGGGCACCACCAAGGTGATGGCTTTTTGGGGGTAGGCCAGATCGGCTGCGCGGGCGTCGTGCGGCACGCCGACCCAGCCCGCCAGGGCCAGGGCCAGCCCCGCCAGGCCGATGCGCCAACTGGAGGCCGCGGTGCCAGGCCGCACCCACCTCCGCAGGGCCGGGGCCGTGCTCATTGGATACCTGCCATGTTGATGTACTTGATGACCAGGTAGTCATCCATGCCGTAGTGCGAGCCCTCACGCCCCAAGCCCGACTGCTTGACGCCGCCAAAGGGCGCCACTTCATTCGAGATCAGGCCCGTGTTGACGCCCACCATGCCGTACTCCAGACGCTCTGCCACGCGCCACACCCGCCCCAGGTCGCGGGCGTAGAAATAGCTGGCCAGGCCAAACTCGGTGTCATTGGCCAGGGCCACGACCTCGTCCTCAGACTCGAAACGGAACAGGGGCGCCAGAGGGCCGAAGGTCTCCTCGCGGGCCACCGCCATGTCGGAGGTGACATCCGCCAGCACGGTCGGCTCGAAGAAGGAACGCCCCAGGGCGTGGCGCTGCCCACCGGCCAGGACCCGCGCCCCCTTGGCCAGCGCATCGGCGATGTGCTCCTCGACCTTGGCCAGGGCCTTGTCATCGATCAGAGGCCCCACACGCACCCCCTCGGCCAGGCCGTCGCCGACCTTCAGGGCCTGCACCGCGGCCACCAGTTTGGCGGCAAAGGCGTCATAGACCTTGGCATGGACATACAGGCGGTTGGCGCACACACAGGTCTGCCCCGCATTGCGGTATTTGGAAATCATCGCCCCCTCCACCGCCGCATCGAGGTCGGCATCCTCGAACACGATGAAGGGCGCATTGCCCCCCAGCTCCATGGACACTTTCTTGATGCTGTCCGCGGTCTGCTTCATCAAGGTGCGCCCCACCTCCGTCGAGCCGGTGAAGCTCAGCTTGCGCACCGCCGGGTGGGTTGCCAACACCCGCCCGATGTCAGCCGCCGAGCCGGTCACCACCGACAAGACGCCCGCGGGCACGCCCGCACGTTCGGCCAGCGCCACCAAGGCCAAGGCCGTCAGGGGTGTCTGTGAGGCCGGCTTGAGCACCATCGTGCAGCCCGCAGCCAGGGCCGGGCCCGCCTTGCGGGTGATCATGGCGGCCGGAAAGTTCCAGGGCGTGATGGCGGCGCACACGCCAATGGGCTCCTTGGTGACCACGATGCGCTGGCTGCTCAAGGGCGCTGGAATGGTGTCGCCATAGACGCGCCGGGCCTCTTCGGCAAACCACTCGATGAACGAGGCTGCATAGGTGATCTCGCCCCGGGCCTCGGCCAGGGGCTTGCCCTGCTCGGCCGTCATGATGCGGGCCAGGTCGTCGGCATGGGCCTGGATCAGCTCGTACCAGCGGCGCAGGATGGCGGCACGCTCTTTGGCCGTGCGGGCGCGCCAGGCCGGCCAGGCGGCCTGGGCCGCCAGCACGGCACGCTCGGTCTCGGCGGCGCCCAGGCGGGGCACCGAGCCCACGCGCGCCCCAGTGGCCGGGTTGGTCACATCGATGCGATGCTCGGAAGAGATCCACTGGCCATCGATCAGGCATTGGTCGCGCAGCAGGGAGGGGTCTTGTAGGTTCAACATGGCGATTGAAATTTGAGAAAACCCCCAGGACCTGAAGCCCTGGGGAAAAGCCTGGAGAACAGGCCGTGAAACATCGGGTGAAAGGCAGGCCCGGCGGGGCCTTGCCCATGGCATGGGGCGCGCCAGGCGCTAGATCTGGGTGATCATCTTGGTGGCCAGGTAGCCGTCGAACAGCTCGGTGCCGCCCTCGCTGCCAATGCCGCTGTCCTTGATGCCGCCAAAGGGCAGCTCGGGATGGGCCATGCCGAAGTGGTTGATGTTGACCATGCCCGCCTCGAGGCCGTTGGCCACCCGCGTCGAGGTCTGAATCGAGTGGGTGAACACATAGGACGCCAGGCCAAACGGCACACTGTTGGCCCTGCGCAGCACCTCCTCCAGATCGGTGAAGCGGGTGATGGGCGCAAGGGGGCCGAAGGGCTCCTCGTTCATCACACGGGCGGTGTCGGGCAGGCCCGTGATCACGGTCGGGGCAAAGAAGTGGCCGGCACCCGGAAGACGGCCGCCACCGCTGAGCACCTCGCCCCCTTGGCGCCGGGCGTCTTCCACCAGGGACTGCACGGCCTCGAGGCGACGCGCGTGCACCAGGGGGCCCATCTGCGACTCGGGCTGCAGGCCATGGCCCATCGTCACCGAGTTGATGACCTCGGTGAAGGCGCTCACAAAGCGGTCATACACCCGGCTCTGCACATAAAAGCGCGAGGGCGAGACACACACCTGCCCGGCGTTGCGCACCTTGAAGCGGGCCAGCAGGGTGGCCGCCTGCTCCACATCGGCATCATCAAACACCAGCACCGGAGAATGCCCGCCCAGCTCCATGCTGACCCGCTTCATGTGGGCCCCCGCCATGGCCGCCAGGTGCTTGCCCACCGGCACGGAGCCCGTGAACGACACCTTGCGCACAATGGGCGACTCGATCAGGTGCTTGGAGATGGTGGAAGGCACGCCCCACACCACATTGAGCACGCCGGGTGGCAATCCGGCGTCGTGGAACAGGCGGGCCAGGGCATCCACCGCGCTGGGAGACTCTTCGGGCCCCTTGAGGACCACCGTGCAGCCGGCGCCAATGGCCGCCACCACCTTCTTCATGGCCTGCCCCATCGGGAAGTTCCACGGGCTGAAGGCCGCGCACACCCCCACGGGCTCGCGTACCACCCACTGGCGTACGAGGGGGTTGCGGGGCGGCACCACGCGGCCGTAGATGCGCCGGCACTCTTCGGCCGCCCATTCGGCATGTTCGGCGCTGTTGAGCACCTCGGCCACGGCCTCGGCCAGGGGCTTGCCGTTGTCCTGCGTGATGGCCCGTGCAATGTCGTTCGCGCGCTCGCGGGCCAGCTCACCCACCCGGCGCAACACGGCGGAGCGCTCCATGGGCGAGCTGCACCGCCAGGTCTGGAAGGCATGGTCTGCGGCCAGAAGTGCGGCATCCAGGTCTTCGCCAGTGGCCCAAGGCAGTTCACCCAAAGCCTCCTGCGTTGCAGGATCCCGGATGGTCTGGACTTCGCGCCCTTCGGCACTCAGGAAGCGGCCATTGATGTAGAGAGAAAGTGAGGGGTACATGGTGCGGTGCTCAGAGAATGGGTGGAGCGGGGGGCCCTGCCCTGTTCGGGGCAGAAGGCACAGGCAGAAACTTCGTCACTCCAGCTTGATGCCGGCCTCCCGGATGATCTTTCCGTAGCGCACGGCGTCCTTTTTCATGGATGCCAGGGTTTGCTGAGGCGTTGAGGTGGCCACGTCCATGCCGCGCACCGCATAAGTGCCCTTGACCTGAGACGAGTCCATGACCTTGGCCACGGCCTGGTTGATCTGCGTCACCACCGCATCGGGCACCTTGGAGGGCGCAAACAAGGCAAAGACGGTCGAGGGGATGGTGCCGGGCTTGCCGCCCGCCTCGGCCAGCGTGGGCACATCGGGCAGGTACATGGCGCGCTGCGTGTCGCCCATGGCCAGCAGGCGGATCTTGCCGCTCTTGGCGTGGGCCTGCATCACCATGCCGCCCGCCATCACGGCATCCACCTCACCCGACAACAAGCCCAGCACGGCGGGCGCCACGCCCCGGTAGGGCACGTAGGAGAAGTTCAGGCCGTGCGCCTGCTTGAGCATCTCCATGCCGATGTGGTTGACATGGCCGTTGCCACCGGTGCCGATGTTGACACCGCCCGGTGCGGTCTTGGCGTACTGCAGGAACTCGGCAAAGTTCTTCACCGGAAGACCTTCGCGCACCCCCACGAACAGGTTGACACCCGCCAGATCGGACACCGGCTTCAGGGCCGTCTCCCACTGGTAAGGCATCTTGGCGTACAGCACCGGGTTGGTGACCACGGCCAGGCGATCCACCATCAGCAAGGTGCTTCCGTCAGCATCTCCCTTGGTCACCACCTCGGTGCCGACGATGGAGTTGGCACCGGGGCGGTTGTCCACCACAAAGGCCTTGCCGGTCTGCTTGCTCAGGGCATTGCCCAGGTCGCGGGCCAGCACGTCGGGCTCGGTACCGGGTGGGTAGGGCACCACGATGCGGACCGTGGCGGGCGGCCAGGACTGTGCCATGGCGGACACGGCACCCAGTGCCAGCAGGCAAAAGGCCAGAAGACGGGATTTTGAGCGGTTCATGGGGGGGCTTTCTTGAGGGAACGAGATACGGAACTCAACAACACAGGCGGCCGAGGCCTGGCCGCAGCCAAGCGCGGCCCGGCGGCGATGCCGCCACGGCGACACCGGCGCTTTCAGCGCGATCGGCGCGATCGCCCTACCGCACCACCGTGCGACAGAACTCGGTCAATTGTTCGGGTGCGCTGGCCGCCAGGCCGGCCGCAGCCACAAACCGGTCCGGGCGGATCAACACCCAGTCCACACCACGGGCCTGGAACCAGGCGTTCAAGAGGTTGTCGGTGTCCTGGATGAGGTTGACCATCGGCGCCTCACCCGTGCAGCGATTCACTTCCCAGGCACTGCTTCGGGCCCTGACGGCCACAAATTGATCGCACTTGAGCAGCCGCAGCTGTTCGGCCAACGCGGGGCTCATCTGCGCCAAGGGATTGCAGCGCCAGCTGACCAATGCAAAACACCCGCCGATCACGTCGTCGAGCTTGCGCGGCTCGCCCGAAATCTGCTCGACCACGGGCTGGATGAACATGCGCCCCACCAGATCGTCGCGAGCGGCATGCCCGCTGTTCAGCACCACGCCCTTGACGAAGCGCGGCATGGGCTTGAACTTCATCTGCAGCACGTAGTCGCGCACCTTGGGAATGTTCTTGATCGACAGAAAGAAGCGGTCCCGCAGCCAGGCGACCAAGCGGTTGCGCTGCGACAGCACCGAGCCGAACAGGTCAGCCAGGTCAATCATGGCCTGGGCGTGGGCATGACGCTCGTCGTGGTAGCTGGCCAGCAATTCAGGCTTCATGCGGCCGCGCACGATCCAGGCCAGCTTCCAGGCCAGGTTGAACGCATCGCGCAAGCCGGCATTGAGCCCCTGCCCGATCCAGGGCGGGGTGATGTGCGCCGTGTCGCCTGCCAGGCACACCCGGCCCACCACGAAATCCTTGGCCACGCGCGAGTTGTGGGTGTAGACACGGGCCCGGATCACCTTCAGGCGCTCGGGATGTTCGACGTGGTGGCTCAGCAGCATCTGCACCTTCTCGGGTGTCAGCATCTGGTCGCCATCCTCACCGGGGAACAGCATGAACTCCCAGCGGCGCAGCCCATAGGGCAGGCGCAGGCAGACATAGGGCCGGCGGGGCTCGCAATGCAGCGCCGTGTAGGGGGCGTCGAGCGGGTCATCCTCACACTCGATGACCACCCATTTGTGCGAATGGGTCTTGCCCTCATAGGGCACTTTGAGAATGCCCTCGCGCACGGTGCTGCGTGCGCCGTCCGAAGCCACCAGGTACTGCGCACGGACCGTGCTCAAGCTGCCATCGGCCTGGCGCAAGGTGGCATCCACGCCGTGCTCGTCCTGCACCAGCGAGAGCAACTCCACCCCCAGGGCCATCTCGACATGCGGGTAGCGGGCCAGCCCCTTGCGCAGGGTGGCCTCGCCCAGCGGCTGGGAAAACAGGTTGCGACGACACCAGCCGAATTCACGCGTGCTGGGCAGGATCTCGGCGAAGCATTGCTTGGCCGCCGTGTACATGCGCATGGGCACGTTCTGGATCATGTCGCGCAGCATGTCCTCGGCCAGGCCTGCGGCCTGGAAGGTGCGCAAGGCTTCATCATCCAGACCCACCGCGCGCGGAAAATCCAGAATCGCCGGGCTGCGGTCGATGAGCAGGGTTTCGATCCCGTAGCTGCCCAGCAGGTTGGCGATGGTGACCCCACAGGGGCCAGCGCCAACAATCAGGACCGGAACTTCTTTTTTGTCTTGGGACATGTTGGGGGGGGGTGGTAGCGATGGGGTGTTTCAGATCGGGCTCAGCAACTGGCTTTCCTGACGAATCAACAGGTGCCGGACCGCCTTGCGGAAGTCCGTGAAGCGCGGGTCTTGCAGCAGTTCGGCACGCCGCCTGGCGCGGTCTTCAAAGCTGTCGAATGCCCACAGGAACTTCAGCTCGTTCAGGTCACCGCTCTCGGGCTGCAACAGACTGACCAATTGGCCCAGGATGCCGACCTGGACCTCGCGCCCGAGTTCGTTGTAGGTCTTCACATAGTCCCTAAGGCCGCCGGGGACCAGGGTGTAGGTTCTCAATTCGTAGATCATTTTTCGGTGTTTCCGTCCAACGGGAAGGGCATCAGGGGGGGCGGCTTGGTCACGGCTGGCGCGACAGGAATTGCCACACCACCTGGTTGAATCGCTCCGCCTGGTCGTCATGGATGTAATGGCCCGCATCCGCAATCTCGGTGGCCTGCAGGGTCGGGTTGAGGCGCAGCATCTCGCTCACCATCTCGGGCTGCAGGTAGTCAGAACGACCGCCGCGGATCACCAAGGTGGGGCATTGGATGGCTTGCACGCTGGGGCGAAGATCGACCACGCGCGCAGGGTCGGGGTCAAGCCGTGTCGCGGCGATGCCGGCATGGTCATAGCGCCAGGTCCATCGCCCCTGCGGGGTCTGCTTGAGCATCTGCTGCAAACGCTGATGCCTGGCCGCCTCGGACACGGTGGGCCGAAGCGCCCGCATGAAGTCTGCGGCCAGCTCCCAGCTCTCAAACTCGCTGGGGGTGGTGGCCAGCTCCTTGCGGATCCGAACCGCACCGGCACTGGTGTCAAAGGCGCCGGGGCCGGCGTCCTCGATCACCAGCCGACCCACCCGACCCGGGTGTTCGGCGGCATAGACCAGCGCGTTGATCCCCCCCATCGAATGCCCGAGCAGATCAAACTGCGCCAGGTGCAGGTGATCGACCAGGGCAGCCAGGTCGGCCACATAAGCATCGGTGTAGTAGTTCCAGGCCGGATCCCAATCGGTTTGCCCGCGGCCGCGCTGGTCAAAGGCAATGACCCTGAAGTCAGGCTGGAGCGCCGCGGCCACACCGGCAAAGGTCTCTGCATAGCCCCGGATGCCATGCATCATCACAATGGGTCGAGCGCCCGGGTCACCCCACTCCGTGACGTGGAAATTGAGCCCCTGGAGAGGCAGTGTGTCGTCGCGACGTTCCATGGCGGCCTCAGCTCAGACCAGGCCGTCCAGGCCCTTGACCTCGGAAGCCTTCAAGCCGCCCAGGCGCGCATTCAGGCGCCCGCGAGTGGCAAAGCTCCAGCACACAATGACCTCGTCGCGATTCGGGCCGTCATTGAACAGCGCGCTCACCGAGTCATAGTGCGAACGCACATACAGGGCATCCTTGTGGGCCAGCGGGATGTCCAGCACCGTGCCGGGCCCGCCGCGCTTGCCCGTCGAGGGCACCCAAGACTTGGCACCGCCCAGTGCATCGCGGATCGGATTGGCCGCCGGGTTGGTCAGCAGGGCGTTGCCATGCTCGTATTCACCGTCAGCGCCTACCAGGATGGCCTTGCCATAGCTTTCGATGGCTTGCCCGTTGGCGGCTTGCTGGATACGGCGGCCGAACTCCTGGCCCAGCGCCACAGAGCCTTCGATCCAGGCGCTGAGGTCAGGCTCGTAGCGACCTGCGTAGGGGTTGTGGATGCAGGCCGCCAGCACGAACTTGCGCAGGGGTTCACCGTCTGCAGGTGCACCGGTCTCGCCGGCCAGGGTGTCTTCAACCTGCAAGTACCACTTGCGGATGTGGAAGGCGCCAAAGTTCAGGGTTCTCATGGGTATTCTTTCAACTCAAAGTGGATGGATTCAAAGCGGCGTCAAATCAAAGGGGCGGCTCGGAGCGTCGTAGTCGCCCAGCAGGCGTTTGCCCTCTTCGTCGTCGTGCACGGTCTCGAGGAAGAACTCGAAGCGATGCCCGTCCGGATCCGTGAAATACAGGCCATAGCCCACGGCGTGGTCAGTGGTCTTCACCACCGGCACGTTCTTGCGCAGCAACATGCCGTAGAGACGACGCAGGTCATCCATCGACCCCTCGATCTCCAGCCCGTAGTGCTGCATGTTGATGTCGCCTCGGACCTCCGCCGTCGGGCTGGCCGGGTCGACCTGGATCAATGCGATGTCGTGGTGCTTCTGACCGAAAGAGAGAAACACCCACCGATCGCCACGCGCCGTGACCTCCATGCCCAGCACGTCCTCGTACCAGGAGGCCGTCTCGAAGGGGTTCTTGACGAACAGCGCCAGGTGGGTACGGCGAATGCGGGGCCGTACATCAGATGAGGGCGTAGACATGAAGCTCCCAGGCATCAGTTGATGGATTGCGGATGCGCATGGACCGGGGCCTCGAACGGTGTCCAGGCAATCGAGGTGATTTCGCTGAACTCACGCCACTCCTTGAACCAGGTCCGGCCTGCATCGGTGGAGCGCAGCAGGTCGCCGTACTTGGTGCCGGCAAACACCAGGTCGGGGTCGGCCGCATGGGTCCCGAAAGCCCACACGGTCGAGTTGGGCGCGGTGTGCAGCAAGGCGGTGCTCCAGGTCTGGCCACGGTCTTCTGAACGGTAGATCTTGGTCCGGGTACCCGGTGTGCCGTCGCCGATGGCCAGCAACAGCGCCTGCCCCGCAGCGCCCGTCACCTGGACCGTGCGCGTGTAGTACATGCCGTCAAACCGTTCGCGCGAGGGCTTGTGGACGAAGGACTTGCCGCCATCGGTGCTCTCGCAGACCGAGTTCACGGTGAGCACGAAATGGCGCACCGGGTCTTGCGCGGTGGCCGGCAGGATGGTGATCGCATGGATGTCGGAGTTGTTGATGCCCGCCCCGGGCACATCCATGCGTTCCCAATGGTCGCCTTGGTCGGTGCTGCGCCAGGCGCCACCTTCCTCGACGCCGAACCAGACCTCGTGGTGGTTCACCGGGTTGACGCACATCGTCAGAATCCGGGGGCGGTTGACGCCCTGGCAGAACTCCGGCAACTCGACACCCAGACGCTCCCAGCTCAGGCCGCCGTCGCGGGAGCGGCAGGTGAAGGCGCGCGAAGGCGCCCCGGTGCCGGCGTAGACGACTTTCGGGTCCACCGGGTCGAAGGCGATGGCCCAGACGGTCTGACCGTCCATGGGCGAGCTGACCCGGCTGAAATGGGCGCCACCATCGGTGCTGAGGCACAGCCCCACATCGGCACCCGCCAACACCCGCTGGGGGTCGGCCGGGTCCACCGCCAGCGCCCGCACCGTGCCGTCGAATTCAATGGCTTCCTTGAGCCCCAGGCGATGCCAACTGGCACCGTTGTCCACGCTGCGCAAAATGCCCTGGCCCGCAGTGGCCACAAGAATGGTTCCCTTCATGGGTGTTCCTTTTGGGGTGAATGAGCGATCAGATGAAGATGCCGCGGGTGATGCCGCCATCGACGGCAATGGATTCGCCGGTGATGGCACCAGCCCTCTCGGAGGCCAGGAACAGCACGGTGTCTGCAATCTCCTGGGGTTGGAGCACGCGGCGGATCGGGGTCACCTTGGCGTAGTTGGCCTCGACCTGCTCGGGCGTGAGGCCCTGCAGCTTGGCTTCCTTGGCGTACAGCTCATGGATGTGGGGGGTTTCCACCACGCCCGGGTGGATCACGTTGACGGTGATGCCCGAGGGGCCCAATTGGTCGGACAGGGTTTTGGTCAGGTGGCAGATGGCCACATTGCGCATGCCCGACAGCTGCTTGCTGCCCCGGCCGGTGAGGCCCCCGATGTTGATGATGCGGCCGTAGCCGTTCCTCTTCATGTGGGCTGCGGCCGCCTTGGCGCAACGCATGTAGCCCACCACCTTGATGTTGATGTCTTCCAGCAGGCCTTCGGGGCTGGCGTGCTCGATTTCGCTGCGCACCAGGCCACCCGGGTGGGCGGCCCCGTTGACGAGGATGTCGATGCGCCCGAAGTGTTGGGCCACCTGTTCGATCATGGCCTCGACCTGCTCGGTGCTGCTCACATCGGCCGGTGCGGCCAGCACCTCGACACCGTACTGTTCGCTGATTTCGCGGGCCGCAGCCTGCAGAGGGCCCGCACTGCGCGCCACGATGGCCACACGCACGCCTTCGGCGGCCAGTGCCTCGGTCACGGCACGGCCGATGCCCAGACTGCCGCCGGTGACCACAGCGACTTTTCCTTTGAGTTTCAGATCCACATTAGCTCCTGGTGATGGATGAGCGCCGCTGGCGCCCGGTTGCTTGGCATGACGCTGATGAAGCCGAGGCTCACAGCGCCATTTCGATCAGGCTGGGCCCGGAAGTGGCGACGGCCTTGGCAAACTGCTCTGCCAGCGCCTCGGCCGTCTGGGCGCGCGAGGCTTTGACCCCATAGGACTGCGCCAGCAAGACCCAGTCGATGCGGGGGTTCTCCAGGCTGGTCATGGCAGCAGCGCGTTCGCCGAGCGCAGCCCCGCCGCGCCTCAGCTCATTGCGCAAGATCGCGTACTGGTGATTGGCGGCCACCAGCACCACCACGTTCAGCCCCTCATGCGCCATGCTCCACAGGGTCTGGATCGTGTATTGGGTGCTGCCGTCAGACACCAGGGCGACCACTGGCCGCTCGGGGCAGGCGATGGCCGCCCCCATGGCCACGGGCAGGCCCTGCCCGATGGCCCCACCGGTGTTGGTCAAGGTGGTATGCACGCGGGCTGCAGCAGAAGCGGCATAGAAGGGATAGCCGCAGGTGCCGCCCTCGACCGACACGATGGCCTGGTCCGGCAGTTCACGCGCCAGCACGGCGGCGATCTTCTGGGGCGTCAACTCACCTGTGGGCCGCTCCGGCATCGGCACCTGCGGTGCCACATACGCAGGTGCCGCCAGCGCCTCAGCCAGCGCCTCCAGCCGGGTGGCCGCGTCTTCGCCGGGCTGGCTCAGCAGCAGCAGGCGGTCTGGGGTGACCATCTCGCTCGCATGGCCCTCGTAGCCGAAGTAGGTCACCGGTGGCAAAGCCCCCACCAGCACCACCAGGTCGGATGCGTCGAGCACCTGGCGGGCGGGTTCCGGGAAATACGGCAGCCGATCAAAGACCGGCAAGCCCTGCCCACGCTCCGAGCGCGCCGGGAAGGTCTCGGCATAGGCGCGCCCTGGCAGCACCTGGCACAGGCGGGCCACGGCCTTTTGAGCACGCTCACCCAATCCGCTCAAGGCACCGCCACCGCCGAGCAGGAACAAGGGGGCCTTGGCTTGACGAAGCGCGTGCACGCCAGCGGCCAGGTCGAAATGCGAGAGCGACGGCGACGGCGCGGCCACCGCCTCGCCTTTGCTGGAGCCGGCCGCTGCGTCCAGCGTGCCGTACTGGTAGTCGGCCGGGAAGATCAGCGTGGCCGACTGCCCGCCATGGGCCAGGCTCTGCCGCACGGCCTGCGCGGCAGCCGGCGCGGCATCGGCCACGCTGTCAATGCGATGCACCCAACCGGACACCGGACGCGCCAGGGACTCGATGTCGGAACTCAGGGGCGCATCGAACGGCAAATGCCAACTGGTGTGATCGCCGATGAGGTTGACGATCGGGGTGTGGGCGCGCTTGGCGTTGTGCAGGTTGGCAATGCCATTGGCAAATCCGGGGCCCAGGTGCAGCAGGGTGGCCGCAGGACGACCCAGCATGCGGCCATAGCCGTCAGCGGCGCCCGTGCACACGTTTTCCTGCAATCCGATCACGCAACGGACCGCGTCCTGCGTCTCCATGGATCGCACGACATCCAGTTCCGTGGTGCCGGGGTTGGCAAAGCAGGTATCCACGCCCTGAGCGGCCAGTTGGGCCAAAAGCAGGTCTGCTCCAGTGGGGTATTTTTCGGTGGTCATGTTTGCTACTTTATCGATTAGACGAAAATTAGCAACTACAAAGACGATTTATCAGGTTTTTTCTTTGGGCTATGCTTTGCTATTTTCTGTGTTATACGTATTTGTATCTTTTTAGTCAGTCACCCGAAAGCCGCTGCTGCGCGCGACATGGCAGGGCTGAGTTGCAGCGGATCCAGCCAGCGACAGGAGGCCCAAGGGGCATGGCGAAGCGAGGAATCGCCATGGGCAGGAGCCAGGCGCTGGGAACAACAACGGGCCGTGGGGCCCATGCTGGGAATGCGGGGATGAAGAGAGCGCAGGCTGAGGGGTGGGGGCAGCAGGCAGTCGACGTCTGGCCACGCAAGTGCGCCCCGCCGGGCGGCTGGCATGGCTGCATCGTCATCGGTGACAGCAGCGCCGCGGAGTTGCTGGATGTCGGTGTTCAGGCACAGGCCCAAGTCTGCGGAGGCCAGCGCGCCATGTTCTACGCGGCCCACGATGGGACTGCGAAGACCGGCGTGCACACATGCTGGGCGCCAGCGGCCAATTCTTGGTGGATCATGGTTGGCCTGCGCACCGACGGGTGTGTTCAAACGAGCGATGGTGGTCGCACGGCCACGCCAAGTTGGCCTACCGATTGGAGATCGCCTCAAATGAATACTCACCCCAAATCCATGGCTTTCGCCGCAGCCATGGCCGTAACGATGTTGGTATGCGGATGCGGCAAGTCGCCAGACGCCACAGGGGCGGCACCAGGTGTCTCTGCTGCTGCGAGCAACGTCTCGGACATGGATGTGACCGAGCATGTGAAAACGGCCCTGCAGCAGAATGAATCGCTCAAAGGCTTCGACATCAGCGTCGTGACACTGAAGGGGGATGTGCGCTTGACCGGGATGCTGGACAGCCAAGCGCAGATCGACGAGGCATTGAAGATTGCTCGCACCGCGGATGGCGCCCACACCATTCACGACGAACTCACGGTCAAGAAGTAGGAATGGACCATGGCCCAGCCATCAGCCCGCTTGTTGGCGGCCCTTGCACTGTCGTGTTGGACCTTGGCGTTCACGCCGGGTTCAGCGCAGACAGTTCCTGCCCAGACGGGTCCGGTGACGGTGGTGGTCGAAGTTGCGCTCGCGGCGAACGCCACCCCCTCAGAAGCCTTGGCGGCCATGAACGACATGCGCGCGATGATGAAGAGGCAGCCCGGGTATTTGTCTGAAGAGTTCTTGCAGAACCTCAATGCAAGCAATGCACCCCGCTACGTGCATGTATCGCATTGGGCCTCGATGACCTACTGGGCGGCGGTATTTCGGGCACCCGAATTCAGCAGGCTCAGCGCCCATGGCAACGAGCACTGCACGGTATCGACCGGCGCACTCCTGCCTGCCGTGTAGCTGCAACTGATTGACTCGCGTGCCAGCGACCAAGCCGACAGGTGGCCTCACCGCAGCCAAGTCGGCCATGGTTCAGTCGAGGGAGCCGCTCATACAGCGAGTGGCATCTCCAGCCAAGCGACCCATGACGCATTGGCGCGACATGCGTTCGGCAAGTCCATGGCCAATCCAGAGGGCCGCGCCTCGCGTGCCTGCAGTATGCGGCGCCCCTGACGAGGCGCAATGAAGTCATTGCGGCAAGTGCGTCCTCCCCCTGAGCGAAAGGATATATTGCGACAAGCGGCAGCGGACTCGGTCGCAGTTGGACTGCCACGATGTGGGTGAACCTCTTTTCACGCTGACCCGACTCATCCTTATTCGAGCCAGACAGAGGCTGTGATCATGGAATCTCCTGAAACCGGGAACCACCCGCCGCAGCGCTTGCTTCGCCCGCGTTCCACGCGGGCCGCTGCGGGTTGGGGGCGATGGTGTCCTGGCATTCAAACAGTTCGCCGCTACAAGATGGCATGGCTGGGGCATGACATCGTGGCAGGCCTGGTGTTGACCGCGGTGCTGGTCCCTGTCGGCATTGCTTACGCCGTGGCTTCCGGCTTGCCTGGCATCTGCGGCCTGTACGCCACCATGGCCGGGCTGCTGGCTTATGCCGTGTTTGGGCCGAGTCGCATCTTGGTATTGGGGCCGGATTCCTCGCTGGCCGCCCTTATCCTGGCCGTCGTACTGCCGCTGTCGGCAGGCGACCCACACCGAGCTGTTGCGTTGGCCGGCATGATGGCCCTGGTATCGGGTGTGCTGTGCATCGTTGCGGGCGCCTCAAGATTGGGCTTCATCACCGAGCTGCTGTCCAAGCCGATCCGTTATGGCTACATGAACGGCATCGCACTGACTGTGATTGCCAGCCAGTTGCCAGGCTTGTTCGGCTTCAGCGTCGATGCCCATGGGCTGCTTGACGAGTCCTGGCAATTCGGACTGGCCTTGTGGGCCGGCAAGCTGAACCCCATGGCTCTGCTCATCGGGGCCGGTACGTTGCTGACCATTCTTCTACTCAAGCGGTACCCACGGCTACCTGGGATTTTGGTCGCCGTGGTGGGCGCAACCCTGGTTGTCACCCTCCAGGACTTGGCCTGGGCCACCGGCGCCCATGCGGGCGTGCCCGTGCTCGGCGGGTTGCCACAGGGCCTCCCCCACTTTGCACTGCCGTCGATAGACTCCAACGACGTCGCCCCCGTGCTGCTCGGTGGGCTGGCGGTGGCGCTGATCTCGTTTGCCGACACCAGCGTGTTGTCGCGAACCTATGCTGGCCGAACGGCGACCTTCGTCGATCCCAACCAGGAGATGGTTGGCCTGGGCGCAGCCAACTTCGCCGCCGGGCTGTTCCAGGGCTTCCCGATCAGTGCCAGCGCCTCGCGCACACCGGTGGCGGAGGCCGCCGGCGCGAGGACGCAGCTTACCGGCATGGTGGGGGCGTGCACCGTTGGCGCCATGCTGCTGATGGCGCCCGGCCTGCCACGCAACGTCCCGGTCGCGGCGCTGTCCGCGGTGGTGATTGCCTCGGCCATCGGCCTGATCGAAGTCAAGGACTTGCGCCGCATTTGGCGAATTCAGCGGTGGGAATTCTGGTTATCGATTGGCTGCCTGTTGGGCGTGGCGCTCCTGGGTGCGATCCCCGGCATTGGTTTGGCGATCCTGGCCGCTGTCATCGAATTCCTGTGGGATGGCTGGCGACCGCACTCGGCTGTGTTGGGCCGGGTCGATGGCGTCAAGGGCTATCACGACATCAGTCGCTACCCCGAGGCGCGTGTTGTGCCGGGGCTGGTGCTTTTCCGGTGGGATGCACCGCTGTTCTTCGCCAACGCAGAGTTGTTCCGCGATCGCGTGCTGGATGCGGTGGCCGACTCACCAACACCCGTGCGCTGGCTGGTTGTCGGTGCTGAGCCGATGACCAGCGTGGACGTCACTTCAGCCGATGTGTTGGACGAACTCGATATGACCCTGCATGAGGCCGGCATCGATCTGTGCTTTGCAGAGATGAAGGATCCCGTCAAAGACAAGCTCAAGCGCTTTGGCCTGTTTTCCAGACTCGGCGAGCAGCGGTTTTTTGCGACGCTCGGCGAAGCGGTACGACGCTACCTGGTCTCTCAGAATGTCGTGTGGATCGACTGGGAAGACCGAGCAAGCGAGTCTGGGGCGGGCATTGTTCAATAGGCTCCAACGTCCAGTGGCAGCAGGGTCGGGGCATGTCCGCTGACAGACGGACCTGGAGTCATTTCATGAAACTCTCCTTGATGAAGATTCAGCAGGCACATCAACGCGATTCGAACCAGGAAACCTATGCCGTCACACTTCAGCCTTCTCGATGCGCCGACCAAGTACTTGTTCTTCACCGGCAAGGGCGGGGTTGGCAAGACCTCGGTTTCAACAGCGGTGTCCATTGCACTGGCAGACTCGGGCAAGAAAGTTCTGTTGGTCAGCACCGACGCGGCGTCCAACCTGGATGAGATGCTGGGCATTGAGCTGCGCAACCAACCGGTGGCTGTGCCTGGTGTGCCGGGCCTTTCTGTTCTGAACATCGACCCGGAAACAGCGGCTCAAGATTACCGGGCTCGTGTCGTCGGGCAGATGGGCGCACAGGCCAACCCCGAAGAGGTGTCGACGGTCAGGGAGCAGCTTTCAGGGGCCTGCACCACCGAGATCGCAACCTTCGATGAATTCGCCAGCCTGCTCTCGCATGGCGGCGATGCTTTTGAGCATGTGGTATTTGACACGGCCCCGACGGGACACACACTGAGGCTGCTCAGCCTGCCCAAGGCGTGGAGCGGTTTTCTGAGCGGCAATGACCGGGGAGCCTCCTGCCTGGGCCCGCATTCGGGCTTGAAGATGCAAGAGCAACTCTTCAACCAGGCCTTGAAGTCGCTCAACGACCCGGCCTTGACCAGCCTCGTCCTGGTCGCCCGCCCCGAGGCCGGTGCGCTGAATGAGGCCGCCAGGTCCTCTGTCGAATTGCTGGAATTGGGGCTGAGGCAGCAACGCCTGGTGGTGAATGCGGTGTTCAAGGCCAGTGACCGTCGTGATGGCATCGCGGCCGCACTGGAGGATCTGGGACAACAGGCCATCAGTGCCATGCCTGAGCCACTCCGAGCCCTGCCTTGCGACATGATCGCCTTGCGGCCGGTCGATTCAGTGGGTTTGGAGGCGCTTCGGGCGTTGCTGTCTGCCAAGCCGGTCGACACACCAAAGCGCCCTGCACTGGATGTCGCCAGGGACCATCCGGGCCTCGCGGATCTGGTGGCCGAGATTGCCAAGGGCGAGCATGGCTTGATCATGGTCATGGGCAAGGGCGGCGTCGGGAAAACCACGGTGGCGGCTGCCCTGGCCCTGGGTTTGGTCCAACGCGGCAAATCCGTCCACCTCAGCACCACAGACCCAGCAGCCCATCTGGCTGCAACCCTCGATGGCGAAGTGCCTGGCTTGAGCGTTGGGCGGATCGACCCGAAGACTGAGACACAAAAATACGTCGACAAGATCTTGGCTGCCAGGTCGCCCGGCATGACCGCTGCAGAAAAGGACTTGCTGATCGAGGACCTGCGTTCACCCTGCACCGAAGAGGTGGCGGTCTTCCACGCCTTCTCCCATGTGGTCTCGCAGGCCAGAAGCGCCTTTGTCGTGCTGGACACCGCGCCGACCGGGCACTCGTTGCTGTTGATGGACGCCACGGGCGCCTACCACCGGCAGATGGTTCGGGAGTTTGAGGGAAAAGGGGCCGGGCGGATCGTGACGCCCCTGATGCGCCTTCAAGACGCCAACTACACCAAGATCATTCTGGTGACCCTGCCCGAGGCAACACCTGTCTCGCAAGCGGCGGCGCTGCAAGACGACTTGCGACGCGCTCAAATCGAACCCTTCGCTTGGGTGATCAACAAATCCTTGCTGGCCACGGCAACCCGAGACCCCTTGCTCGAGGCGCGACTGTCCAATGAGCACAAGCAGATTCAGCGCGTGAGAACTTTTGCGCCGCGCGCGCCCTATGTGGTGCCGTGGAAAGCAGAACCCCTGGTCGGCCTGTTGGCGTTGGAGGGCTTGCTCTTGCAACCGGCCCTGCCCGGAAGAGAGTCCTGATCCGGTTCATCTCGGCTTCATCCTCATGGGTCAAAATCCGGCCCGGGAGTGTTGCCTCAATGCGCCACCAGCATAATTTCAAGAGCCCAAAGAGTCCTGCGCATTGAATTTGACATGGATGAGATTAGCAAATGCAACAGGACACCATTCCATCCAGGTTATTTCCAGATGACGATGCCAACAAACAGGAAAACAAGCCCCAAAAATCGTCAAAAGTGGGCTTGTGGGGCATTTTGTTGATTGGAATGTTGGTTGCACTGGGCAGCCTGGCGATTGCCAGGATATTTCACAGATTATTCGGGTAGAAGAAAGACCAGCCATCTTGACCACCAAGATGGCTGTGCTGTCCTGGGCCCTTGATGGCCAGAATTGCTCCGAATAACTTCTACAGCCCTCGTTGACGGCCATTATTTTGCCGAGGACAGATGCTCCAATGAGGCCAGAAATTCAGACGCGTTCTGGTATCCAATCACCCTCTTGACAGGGTCACTGCCACCACGGTGGTCAAAAAACAGGACACTGGGCGGACCAAATAGCCCAAATCGCTTCATCAGCGCCCTGTCCTCCGTGTTGTTGGCGGTGACATCCGCTTGCAAAAGCCTCACATTCTTCAATTTCGTTTGAACAGATGGATCGCTGAACGTCATCGATTCAAACTCCTTGCAGGCGACACACCAGTCTGCATAGAAGTCCAGCATCACTGTCTGCCCTCGTTGGCGGGCATTCTGCATTTCAACCTCAAGTTGGTCCAGGCTGACCACTTTCTCGAATCGCAGAGATTTGTTGTCACGAGGGGCCGCCGCGACTCCATTTTGGGGTGTTCCAAGGCCTCGCAAATGGGCCAGTGGCTGCACCACAGACTGTCCACCTGATGCTGCCCCCAGCAACAGGATCGAGGCAACGGCAATCGCAGCGGCTCCGCCAGCACGGGCTGCCACGGAAGAGCGTGAGTGCAGCGCAGTCCTCGCTTCAAAGATACCCAGCAAGGCGCCGGCAACCAGGAACCAAATGGCCCAAAACGCCATGTGAAGGGGCGCCAACAAAACGGGGGACACAATCCAGATGGCAACACCCAGCAGCATCATGCCGAACACCTGTTTGACCCGCTCCATCCAGGCACCGGCACGCGGCAGCAGACTGCCAGCGGACAGCCCCACCAGCAGCAGGGGGACACTCATGCCCATGGCCATGGAGAAAAGCGCCATGCCGCCCAAGACAACGTCTCGGGTCTGGCTGATGAACACCAAGGCCCCTGCCAGAGGAGCTGCCACGCATGGGCCAACCACCAGCGCAGAAATCCCGCCCATCAAAAACACGCCTAGAAACGAGCCGCCTTGAAAGCGGTTGGACCACTCCGTGGCGCGACTCTGGATGAAGCTGGGCATCTGCAACTCATACATCCCGAACATCGACAAGGACATCCCTGCCAGCAACAAGGCAAACGAGCCGAGGACCCAGGGATTCTGAAGCGCAGCGGCGAGCCCTTCTCCCGCAAGGCCGGCCATCACACCAAACGCTGCATAGACCAGTGCCATCCCCACAGAGTAGGCAGCTGAGAGACCAAAGCCCTTGCGCCTGCTGATCGCGGTGCCTTGACCTGCGATCAAGGACGAAAGAATGGGGACCATGGGCAACACGCAAGGCGTGAAGGCCAACAACAGGCCAGCCAAGCCAAACAGACCGGCAATATGCAGCCAGTTTCCCGATGCCAAAGTGCGCTCAATCTCCGAACTGCCCAGGTCCGCAGTGGGGGCCGACGTCACGAGCGATGACGTGGAAGCGGCTACCGCCGTGATGTCGGGCGTTTTGACGGTGCCCGAGCTATCGGTGATCTGGACACTGCCTCCGGCTTTGTTCGTGCTGGCCGTCCAATTCAACGACGCGGTCTCAGGGGGGTAACAGAGTCCGGCATCGGCACAACCCTGCCAAGTCAGTTCGACACCGTTTCCTTGCCCGACTGGAAGTGCGACGAGCACGTCGGCAGCGCCTTCATAGACCTCCATGTCCTTTGAGAAATTGGCGTCGTAGACCTTTTTGCCCGCGGGCAAGGTGACGGCCTCATGGGTGATGTCTCGGCCGTCAAGCCTGAGGTGAATGCGATCCCTGTAGAGGTGGTACCCCTTGGCGATCTGCCAATGAAGTCGCAAGGTCGAGCTGTCCACGATCTGGGCACTGAGTTCAAAAGCTGCTGTTGCAGCAAGAAACTCATCTGCGGCCCAAGCAGATCCCAGCGTGCTCAAGAAGATCAGTGCAGAGGAGGCCCATCGCCAGGTGGCCTTGTGGAAATAGTCAAGCATGTTCATTGTTCCAAAAATCCTATTCAAAATGCCATCGCGCCGGCTTGGGGAGCGCCGGCAAAGGCGCTGTCGCTCCCCAGTCTCAAGCTGAAGTCAGCCTGTACCGCCGAGGGCTCAAATGCCGGGATTGGCCAAGTACGCGGCAAGATCGCTGGCTGCAGTCGCATCGATCGTCGGCTTCAGAAAGCCCATTCCTCCCACGTTGTTGGTGATCGCGTTCAGGATCGTGGATGGGGAGTTCGCCCCCTTCAAAACCTTGCTGACATTGGCAGATGGATTGGCGGTGTGGCACATCGCACAGTTCGCTGAATACAGCGCCTTGCCATTGGCAGCCGCTGGTGCTGGTGCTGGTGCTGGTGCTGGTGCTGGTGCCGGAGCGGGAGCAGGAGCAGGAGCAGGAGCAGGAGCAGGAGCAGGTGCAGGAGCAGGAGCAGGTGCAGGTGCAGGTGCAGGTGCAGGTGCAGGTGCAGGTGCAGGAGCAGGAGCAGGAGCAGGAGCAGGAGCAGGAGCAGGTGCAGGAGCAGGTGCGTTGCCAATCCTCGCTGGGTCACCGACCCAGCTGCGGTTGGCGCCTTGCGCTAGGCCTTTTGGACCTCCAACGCATCCTGCGAAATCAGGGTTAACAGGCCCCAGTGGTCCAGGCTGGAGCCGATGAGCTGACCACCGCTTTCACCGTGGCCGGCAAAGTCGAACGCCGCGCTGGTGTGGCCGTGGGCGGCCAGGGCCGTCAGCAAGGGCCGAAAGCCCTGGCGCGACGACTGGCCGCCGCCATGCAGGGCCAGGAGGTGGGGCGGTTCGGCAAGCGGGCTGCCATGGTGCACGGTGCCGCGCAACACGGTGTCGCGCAGCGTCAGCTCGAAAGGGGTGGTGTCAGGCACGCCTGGGGTCTCCGTCGATAAGGGGCCGGGCGTGGCCGGCAGGCGCCGACTCTAACCCACCCAGCCCACCTGGGGCCTGGGCCCCGGCGCTCTCAAGCGGGGGTCCATTCGAACGGCGCACCGTGCGTGGCGGCCAGGGGCAAGGCGTGGGTCGATGCCCCGGTGTGGCCAGCGCCCAGGCGCAGGCTGGCCCCCAGCACACCCTCTCCCCGGGTGTCCAGCAGGTGTTGCAGGCTGCGGGCCGGCGCCGTGTCGGCGTCAGCCACCGGGGCCAGCAGGACCAGGCGTTGAGTGCCCAAGGACAGCACCGCCTGTTCGATGCCCAGGCCGCTGAGCACCGTGTGGCCCAGCAGCGGCTCGGCCGCCCCCAGCAGCGCCTGGTAGCGCGACAGGCTGGCGGCGAGGTCACGCACCACCAGGGTCAGCGCCGCCACGCCTTGCACGCCGTTGGCATGCACGCGCACCTCGCCTTCACGCACCCGCAGGGCACGGGGGGTGACGTCGCCACACAAAAAGGGCAGGTCGGGGGTGGGCGGTATGCCCAGTTGCCACACCAGGCGCTCGCCATCAGGGCGCAGGCGGCCGCCCTCGATGGGGCCCTGGTAGTTCAGGCCCTGGGCTTGAGCGCCTTGCACCACCTGGCCCACATCGTGGGGCAGCAGGGCAAAGTCGACAAAGCCTTCGTAGCCGCTTTGCTGGTGCCTGCCCCAGCGGTGCGAGGCCGCGGGCTTCAGGAAGGCGATCAATTCGAGGTAGCTGCCATCGGCAAAGCCGATCAGGGCATTGTGGGTGTTGCCGTCGGCATGGGTGCCGCCGTCCTGCACGGTGAAGCCCAGGGCGGTGTACTGGGCGACCGCTGCCGCAAGGTCTTTGACGTGGATGACCAGGTGGTCCAGCGACAAGGGCGATGAGGTGCTCATGCTGCAGCCTCCAACGATGCCGAGGCGCTGCGGGTGTGCTTCACCACACCGCGCACCTGCTGAGGCTGGCGCAGCAGGTTCAGGATCGGGCAGCTGCGCTCCACCGCTTCAAACAAAGCGTCGATCTCTTCCGTGCTGGCCGGAGAGCTCAGATGCACGGTGTAGGCCAGGTCATGGGGCCAGACCGGAATGTGTTCATGGCCGGGCTTGCCGGCACGTGGATCGATCTGCCCGCTGATCTCGACCTCCAGGCTGTCGATCGGCACCTCACGGTCAGCGGCCTGGATCAGGAAGATGTGGGTCACGCACGAACCCAGCACACCCAGCTGCAATTCGGGCGAACTGGGCCCGAGGTCGTAGCCCGCAAAGTTATAAGGGCTGTCACTGATGATCTGGTGATCACGGATGCGGATGCGGCGCACCCCGCTGCGCCCTTCGGCGCTGACCTTGGCGGCCAGCCGGGCGGGCTGGCTTTCGCCTTGCGCCGTCTGCGCGTGGCGGGCGCGCACGGCGGTGCGTTTTTCGGCCAGGTAGTCATTGAGAGTGGTCATGAACAGGTCTTTCGGGTGGAAAGCCAGGCCCGCTGATCAGGGGCATGGCAGCACCGGATCTTCAAGGCCCTGACGCGTCTTGAAACGAAGACTTCCGCATCAGCTTAGAAGCAGACCGAGGCTTCAGCAGCCGAACCACCTGGGTGACAAGCACCGATGAGCCCCACGGTGGCCAGTTGTCTCAGATCGCCCGCAGCCCCCCACACACCGGGGCATTCCACAGGGTGATGACGCGGCGCTGCGGGTAGCCCTGCTCAAAGCCCAGCACGCTGAGGGATGTGGGGCCCAGCGTGAAGTGCTGGCCCTGGGTCACCGGCAGGCCGATCCAGCGTGCGGCCAACACGCGCCCGAACTGGCCGTGCGAGAACAGAATCACCGGCCCGCTGAGGTCTTGCAGCTGGGCAATGAGCTGATCGGCCCGGGCCGCCACATCGGCCGGGGTTTCGCCCCCGGGGCAACCGTCGGCCCACACGCTCCAGCCCGGGTGCAGCACCTGGATGCCGGCGGTGCGCAAGCCCTCGTAGTCGCCGTAGTCCCACTCGGCCAGCAGGGGCTCGTTCTGTACCACGGCGCCGAGGCCGGCCAGTTCGCAGGTGGCCCGGGCGCGGCGCCGCGGGCTGCTGAGCACCCGGGAGAACGCGATGTCGCGCAGCGGCGCCGCCAGTTCGCGGGCCATGGCCTCACCGGTGGGCGTGAGCGGCAGGTCGGTGCTGCCGGTGTGCTGGCCCGACAGGGTCCAGGCGGTTTCGCCGTGGCGCACGAAGAAGATCTTCAAGGCGCCCGTCATGGGATTTCCAGTTCGGCGGTGTAGCGCCCGCGCAGCGCCGCCACATTGCAGCGCACCCGGTGCATCAGGGCCGCCCGGGCGGCGCCTTGCTGGCTGGCCTGGCCGGCCCAGATCTCGAGCGCCGGGTGTTGCAGGGCCCGGGCAAACGAAAATGACACGGCCCAGGGCAGGCTTGCATCGGGCACCGCATGCAGGGCATTGAGCCGGCTGCTGGCCTGCGGGCCGCTTTGCCCGCCCGACAGCAACACAATGCCCGGCACGGCGGCCGGCACCGCTCGGCGCAGGCACTGCAGCGTGGCCCGGGCCACGTCAGCGGCGCTGTCCTGCTGCGGCCCGTCCAGCCCGCTGATCACCATGTTGGGTTTGAGGATCAGCAACTCCAGGGCCACCCCTTGCCGCTGCAACTGGCTGAACACGCTGCCCAGCAGTGCCTCGGTCACCTGCTGGCAGCGTGCCAGGGAGTGCGGGCCCGCCATCAGCACCTCGGGCTCGACGATGGGCACCAGACCGGCCGCCTGGCACAGGCCGGCATAGCGCGCCAGGGCGTGGGCATTGGCCTCGATGCAGGCCAGGCTGGGCCGGGCCAGGTCATCGACACTGCAGACGCCGCGCCATTTGGCAAAGCGCGCACCCAGCGCCCGGTAGGCCTGCAGTCGCGGGCCCAGGCCGTCCAGCCCCTCGGTGACCTTCTCGCCCGCATGGCCGGGCAGGTCTTGCGTGCCCAGATCCACCTTGATGCCGATCAGCACGCCGGCGTCCTGCGCCAGCTGCGCCGTGCTGACCATGGCCCGCCCGTTGTCCAGCGACTGGCGCAGGGTTTCGTCGTGCAGTATCACGCCGCTGATGCCCTCGCCCAGTTGCGGCGTGCCCAGCAACAGCGCGCGGTAGGCCTGGCGCATCTCGGGCGTGGGGGCGATGCCGGCCGCCACCAGGCGCTGGTTGCAGGTGCCCACGCTCTCGTCCATGGCCAGCAGGCCCTTGCCCGACACCAGCAGGGCGCGCAAGGTGTCGATCATGGGGCCCGCCCCGCACTGGCGGCGGGCCAGCGCCAATCGCGGATCTCGGGCAGATCCTGGCCGTGCTGGTCGATGTAGCGCTTGTGCGCCAGCAGCCGCTCCTGGGTCCATTGGCGCAGGGGCTCGGCGCGGGGGCCCAGCTGGGGCAGGCACTCCAGCGCGTGCTGAATCAGGTGAAAGCGGTCCAGGCGGTTTTGCACCCGCATGTCGAAGGCGGTGGTGATGGTGCCCTCCTCCTGGTAGCCATGCACCTGCAACTGCCGATTGGCGCGCCGGTGGGTCAGGCGGTGCACCAGGCCGGGGTAGCCATGAAAGCCGAAGATCACCGGCTTGTCGCGGGTGAACAAGGCGTCGAAGTCGGTATCGCTCAGGCCCTCGGCATGGTCGACGGGCGACTGCAGTCGGCCCAGGTCCACCACGTTCACCACGCGCAGGTGCAGCTCAGGCAGGTGCTCACGCAGCAAGGCGGTGGCGGCCAGGATTTCCAGCGTGGGGGTGTCGCCGCAGCAGGCCATCACCAGATCGGGCCCGGCCGGGCCTTCGTTGCCGGCCCAGGCCCAGGCGCCCAGGCCCTGGGCGCAGTGCGCTGCGGCCGCCTCGATGCCCAGCCACTGCGGCAGGGCGTGCTTGCCCGCCACCACCACGTTGACGCGGCCCAGGCTGCGCAGGCAGTGGTCGGCCACCGCCAGCAGGCAGTTGGCATCGGGCGGCAGGTAGACGCGCACCAGCTCGGGCTTCTTGCTCAGCACATGATCGATGAAGCCGGGGTCCTGGTGGGTGTAGCCATTGTGGTCCTGCTGCCAGACGTGCGAGGTCAGCAGGTAGTTCAGCGAGGCGATGGGCCGCCGCCAGGGCAGGTCACGGCTCACCTTGAGCCATTTGGCGTGCTGGCTGAACATCGAATCGACGATGCGCACAAAGGCCTCGTAGCTGTTGAACAGTCCGTGGCGCCCGGTGAGCAGGTAGCCCTCGAGCCAGCCCTGGCACTGGTGCTCGCTCAGCATCGAATCGAGCACCAGGCCGTCGGGCTGCAGAAACTCGTCGTTGCCCAGGGTTTCGGCGTCCCACTGGCGGTTGGTCACCTCGAAAACGGCCCCCAGCAGGTTGGACACGGTCTCATCGGGCCCGAACAGCCTGAAGTTGCGCTGCGCGCGGTTGAGCCGCATCACGTCGCGCAGGTACAGGCCCAGCACCTGCGTGTCCTGGGCCTGCAGCGCGCCGGGCACGGTGAGCGGCCGCGCGTGCTCCCGGAAATCAGGCAGCAGCAGTGGGCGCAACAGCAGCCCGCCATTGGCATGGGGGTTGCTGCCCATGCGTTGAAGGCCCGTGGGCGCCAGCTCGGCCAGTTCAGGCAGCAGCGTGCCCTGTTCATCGAACAGCTCTTGCGGCCGGTAGCTTTGCATCCAGGCCTCAAGCAAGGCCAGGTGCTGCGGGAACTCGGGGCTGACCACCAACGGCACCTGATGCGATCGGAAGGTGTTCTCGATCTGCAGACCGTCCACCGTGGCCGGACCGGTCCAGCCCTTGGGCGAGCGCAGCACGATCAGGGGCCAGGGTGGCCGCTCACCGCCTTCGTGCTGGCGCGCCTGGCGCTGGATCTGCTGGATCTGCGCCACCGCCAGGTCCAGTGCCACGGCCATGCGCTGGTGCATGGCCATCGGCTCATCGCCCTCGACAAAGATCGGTGCCCAGCCGCAGCCCTGAAAGAACTGCGTCAGGGCTTCATGCCCGATGCGCGCCAGCAGCGTGGGGTTGCTGATCTTGAACCCATTGAGGTGCAGGATGGGCAGCACGGCACCGTCATGCACCGGGTCGAGCAGCTTGTTCGAATGCCAGGCTGTGGCCAGCGGGCCGGTCTCGGCCTCACCGTCGCCGACCACACAAGCCGCGATCAGCTCGGGGTTGTCGAACACCGCGCCAAAGGCATGGCTGAGCGAATAGCCCAGCTCGCCGCCTTCGTGGATCGATCCCGGCGTGGTGGGCGCCACGTGGCTGGAGATGCCCCCTGGGAAGGAAAACTGCTTGAACAGCCTCTGCAGGCCGGCCAGGTTCTGCGTCACCTCGGGGTAGACCTCGCTCCAGCTGCCTTCGAGGTAGACCTGCGCCACCAGGGCCGCCCCGCCGTGCCCAGGGCCGGCGATGTAGAGCATGTTGAGCCCGTGCTGGCAGATCACGCGGTTCAGGTGCACGTAGATGAAGTTCTGCCCCGGCACCGTGCCCCAGTGCCCCACCACCAGGGGCTTGATGTGCGCCAGGGTCAGCGGCTGGCGCAGCAAGGGGTTGTCGTACAGATAGAGCTGGCCCACGGCCAGGTAGTTGGAGGCCCGCCAGTACGCATCCATGCGCTGCAGCAGATCGGGAGACAGGGAGTCGGGGGTCATGGGTGGGGCTTCCGGTGTTCGAGGGCCTGAGAGCGCTCCAAGTTAGCCGCGGCCCCCGGGGCGGTCTGTGCGCTGAGCCACCCGGCCCGGTGTGCCAGGCCACAGACACAGGGCGGGCCAAGCCTGCACATTGGGCCAACATGCCACGCGCCGGCGCCTGCGGCGGCGGGCGTGCTCATTCACGGCACAGGCGCAGGAGTCGAACGATGCAACTCGGCATGATCGGATTGGGGCGCATGGGGGGCAGCATGGTGACCCGGCTGCTGCGCGGGGGCCACGACTGTGTGGTGCTGGACCGCGAGCCGCAGGCCATTGCACCGCTGTTCGCCCTCGGGGCCCGGGGCGCGGCCTCCGCCCAGGACCTGGTGCAGCAATTGAGTGCGCCACGCACGCTGTGGCTGATGGTGCCGGCCGCGGCGGTCGATGCCTTGCTGGCCCAGCTCATCCCCCTGCTGGCCCCGGGCGACACCGTGATCGATGGCGGCAACTCGCGCCACCGCGACGACCTGCGCCGCGCCACCCTGCTGCGGGCCACAGGCATCCACCACCTGGACGTGGGCACCAGCGGGGGTGTGGCGGGGCTGGAGCGCGGCTACTGCCTGATGGTGGGCGGCGATGCCGCCGTGGTGCAAGGCGCCGCGCCGCTGTTCGAAACCCTGGCCCCCGGCAGCGGCACGGCCCCACCCACCCCCGGCCGGCCGCCCCACACCGGCACCGCCCGCCATGGCTGGCTGCACTGCGGGCCGCACGGCGCCGGGCACTTCGTCAAGATGGTGCACAACGGCATCGAATACGGCTTGATGGCGGCCTACGCAGAGGGCTTCAACCTGTTGCAAAGCGCCGGCATCGGCCGCACTGGCCTGACGACGCAAGGCACGCAGGCCCCGGCACCCAATGCCGAGACCGCCCCCCTGGATGCGCCCGAGCTGTATGCCTACGACATGAACCTGGCCGACATCGCCGAGCTGTGGCGCCGGGGCAGCGTGGTCAGCTCCTGGCTGCTCGACCTGAGCGCCGAGGCCCTGGTGGCCGACCCCACGCTGGCCGCCTTCGAAGGCCGGGTGTCCGACTCGGGCGAGGGCCGCTGGGCGGTGCAGGCGGCCATGGACGTCGGGGTGCCCGTGCCGGTGCTGAGCGCCGCCCTGAGCGCGCGCTTTGCCTCGCGCGGCGAGAGCGGCTTTGCCCTGCGCCTGCAGTCGGCCATGCGGCATGAGTTCGGCGGCCACGCCGAAACGGCCCCTGCAAAAGACGAATCACACTGAATCGGCCACCTCAAAAGAATCAGGGCGCCGGAGCCTGTCGGCTGCCGGCGCCCTGTAGGGCCGGTAGGGCCTGTGGGGCCTGCCTCGGCTCAGCGCGAAGCCGGGGCCGAAGGCTTGGCCGCTGCCTTCTGGGCATGCTGGGCGGCCGTGGCGGTGTGGGTTTCGGCCTTCTTTTCGGAGCTGGCTGCGGCGGCCTTGTCGCCACTGGCATGGTGCTTGGCCGCATCCTTGTGCGCGGCCGAGGCCAGGTCCAGGTGTTCTGCGCTCTTCAAATGGTGCTGCTCCGCCGACTTGGCGCCGTCTTTGGAGGCGTCTTTGGCGGCGGCATTGCTGCTTTGGGTCAGGGTCATGGAATCACCTTGTGCTGGTTGGGTTGACGAATGCTGAACGCAGACATTGCGCTCAGGTACAGATTCTTGAGCCGTGGGCCAGGGCGGTCTGTGCGACATGGCACCCAGATCTGCAGCGCACTCAGATCGTCTCAGCGCGCTGGTGCGAGCGGCGCTTCTTCCGCGCGACGCCACTCACGCAAGATGCCCCCTGACTCCACCGAGCCATGGGCGGCGCTGGGCTCGTTCATGCGCGACAGGCAGTCTTCACGGGCGTGGTCGCGCTCGGGCAAGGCCTGGCAACGCCGCACCTGGTTGTGGCGGTAGCGCGCCGCGTCCGCGCTGCGGGTGGGGGCTGGCACGGGCTGGGCGTGGGCGGCGTTCGCCTCTTTCAGGCAGGTGGCCCGGTCCTGGTGGCTGCTGCCATCGAGGCAGCTTTGGCGCTCGCTGCGGTAACGCCGTTCACGGTCCTGGGCCTCGGTGGGGGGCAAGGCCAGGGCCGAGCCCAGGGTGCAGGCCAGGGGCAGCGCCAGGGCAAGGCGGGGTATCCACAACCGAAATGAAGCACACATGGCAAACCTTTGGAAAGTTGTTTTTCAGGTCCCATGATTCTGGTGAGCGGCATGGCGAGCTTCTGTGCGTCAGCACACCGCCCCCTGGCGAAGGCGCAGCGCCCGTTGGGCCGCAATGCCGGGGCGCTGCATGGATAATCAGCCCACCAGTCAACCCGCGGCACGCTGCCCCAGGCACACGTCCCTGCAGCTTGCCCCCATGCCCTAGCCCCACCATGCCCCTTCAAGCCACCCACCTTTGCCACCTTTCAGCCGCACTGCTGATCGCTGCAAGCTGTGCCTACGGGCCTGCCCAGGCCGACAGTCTGGCCTCTTCGGCCTCCAGCGCCGGCTCGTCGGCCAGCGGCAGCGTGTCGGACTCGCTGCACGGCTCCAGCAACAGTTCGGCCGACAGCTCGCGTGATGGCCGGCAGGTGGCCAATGGCGACTACCGCATCCTGGCACTGGCCCCGGTACCGGAGCGCCCAGGCAAGCTCCGCCTCACGCTGCAATGGCAGGCGGCCATGCCGGTGGGTCAGGCGACGGCCGCCGCCGATGCGGGCCTGCTGATGCTCGACCTGCCGGCCGAAGTGGTGCGCGCCCAAGACCTGAGCACCGGCGGCACGGTGCATGCCGAACGCCGCGTGTACGGCATCGAGTTCAGCCAGCCCGAGACCCGGAAAGCCTTCTTTCTGGTGCTGGCCGACGACTGGCACGACGACCTGGCCGCCCGCCGCGTCATCGGGCTGTGAGGCTCCGGGCGATCCGCGCCCTGCTCGCAGGTCTCACTCTGGCCTGCGGGTTGGCCACAGCCCATGCCGCCGGCCTGGCTTCTTCTCAATTTTGCGAGCGCAGCCCCACCCTGAGCGCAGGCGAGCAAGACACCCTGCTGCGCTTTGCCGGTGTGCTGCGCGCCGAGCTGGACGCCAGCGGCGAAGACACGGTGCTGATCAGCCGCTCGGGCCTGGACCTGTCGGAGTTCGGGCTGCGCTACTCCCATGCAGGGGTGGCCCTGCGCGACCGCGAGACCGGGGTGTGGCGCGTGCGCCAGCTGTACTACGCCTGTGACGAACAGGCCCCGCGCCTGTACGACCAGGGGCTGGCGGGCTTTGTGATGGGCTCGGAGCGACCCCAGCGGGGCTACTTGTCCGTCGTACGCCTGCCGCCTGCCGCGGCCCAGGCGCTGCGCGCAGCGGCCCTCGACACGCCCGCCGCCCTGCAACTGCTGGCCAGCCGCTACAGCGCCAACGCCTATGCCTGGGGCCTGCGCTACCAGAACTGCAACCAGTGGGTGCTGGAGCTGATGGCCCTGGCCTGGGGTGCCCTGCCGCGCGGCCCCGATCTGCGCGCCCAGGCCCAGCAATGGCTGCGCCAGGCCGGTTACGCCCCCGAGCCCGTGCAGGTGCCCTCGCACTGGTTGATGTTCGCCTCGACCTTTGTGCCCCTGGTGCACCTGGACGACCACCCCGAGGACGACCGTTTTGCCTTGCGCCTGAAGGTCAGCGTACCCGCCACGCTGGAGGCCTTTGCGCGGGCGCGCTGGCCCGACAGTCAGCACCTGGAGCTGTGCCATGACGGGCCGCAGGCTGTCGTGCATGAGGGCTGGGCGCCGGTGGACGAGGCCTGCCACGCCGGCCAGGCGGATCGCCTGCAACCGCTGCTTTGACGCCCGCTGCCCACGCAGGCCCACCCAGCCCGAGTGGCACCTGGGAGCATGGCGCCGGCGCCCACTCCACACGCACAAAGTTGCTGTAGATCGCCCCAGTCACCCCGGCACGGCTGTAGCGCCGCCACGGCGCCATCGGACGAACCGGCCACAGCCGAGGAGGCGCTGAACACCGGGCTCACGCCCCTTCGGGCTTGCCGATGGCCTTCAACACCGCCGGCCCGATGATGCGGTGCATGGGCGTGACCGGCAGCATGTAGATCTTGCCCAGCAGGTTGTGCACGTGCACCACGGTGGTCACGGTCACGGTGGAGGGCCCACCCGCCGGGTCTGCGGCTCGGTGCACCGACAGGGTCACGTCCAGGTGCTTGTCCTGGTCGCCCAGCAGCACCTCGTCGGGGGTGTTTTTGATCAGGGTGAAGATGCCCACACGCTCGCCCACGGCGTAGGCCGAGGCGGGCTTGGCAGGGTCCAGCCGCGACAAGGCGCCCAGGTCTTTCAGGCCCAGCAGGGACACCACCCGGTTGCGCAGCACCATCAGCGTGTCAACCCAGCGCGGGGTATGCCGCAGGGCCTGCAGAAAATGGTCCAGGGCGGTGGTCTGGCGGCCCGCCACGGCGATGGCGTTGGCGTCGTGAAAGTAGGCACCCGGCAGCAAAGGGCTGATCAGGCTGCCGGCCGGGGCCTCACAGGCATAGGGTCTGGCGTGCATAAAGGTCACCGGTTTGAAATTCGCAAAGGCTGAAAGCCGAGGCATTCAGGCTTTGTCGTTGAGTATCTGCAGCTTGGCCAGCAGTTCGGTCACGCTGAAGGGCTTGGCAATGTACTCGTCCGCCCCGGCCATGAGGCCGTCGAACTGGTCGACCAACTGGGCCTTGGCGCTCAGCATCAGGATCTTGCAGCGGTGGCTGGTGTCAGCCCGGATGGCCTTGCAGACCTCCAGACCGTCCAGCCCCCCGGGCAACATCACGTCGAGCAGCACCACATCGGGCTTGTGCTCGGTGTATTGATCCAGCCCGCTGCGCCCGTTCACGGCCTCGAACACCTCGCAATCCATGAAATCAAGCGCCATCACGATCAGTTGCCGCACCGAGGCGTTGTCTTCGATGATCAGGATTTTCATGCTCCTGCCTTGCCTCAAATGAAAGTCTGGGGTACCAGCTTATCAGCCGCAGCAGTGAAAACAGCAAAATCTCGACAAGTCAGGCCGCAGTCAGATGCTGCGCGCTAGGGTATCGGCTCCTCCTGGAAGACCCATGCCCTTGCCCAAAGAACGCCCTGTCGATGACTCTGACATCGACGCTGAGACGCCCTCCTGGCAGCCCCTGCCCGGCGCCAGCAGCCACCCCGGCGCATCGCTGTGCTGGGTGTGGCTGAAGGTGCTGGCCGTGGGTTTTCTGCTGGCGCTGGCCGTGGGCCTGATCGGACTGGCGCTCGATGTCCTCTGGCTTTGATGCGTTTTCCGGGGGGGGCTCAGACGTTTTACTTTGTTGTGCCAGGCCGACAGCGGCGGGAACATGGGCCCACCGACACCCCAGGGTGTCGGCCGGGTGTGCCGCCCCACAGACGGCTGTGCGGCAGCACGCCAGCATCCATGATCCAGCCAACACAAGGAAGCCGTGCCATGAATCACCATGTCTACCAGATCAGCGAACTCACCGGCTCGTCGCCCACCAGCAGCGACGACGCCATCCGCCAGGCCCTGACCAAGGCGGCCGAAAAATCCCCCGACATCAAGTGGTTCGAGGTGGTCGAGACCCGTGGCCAGGTGGTGCAGGGGGCCGTGGCCCACTGGCAGGTGACGATCAAGGTCGGTCAGACCCTGGGTTGAGACCTTCAGCCCGGTGCAGGCCGGGCCTCGAAACCCGGCCCCTCGAATACCGTGACGGGGGCGACTCCCAGGCCCTGCGGCCAACCTCCACCCGGGCCTTCTTGCGAAGGTCACATGCGACTCGGTTGACATAACTTCATCTTTCCATATTTTTCTGGAACTTTGTAAAGACGACCTCGTCTACCCCCTGCGGCGCTGAGAGCAGCCCGCCCTGCAGCCCTGCGTGGCTTCGGGTGTTGGAGATACATCAGGGAGAAAATACAAAGTGAGCCATCTCAACAACCTTCGTCGGCCGCTGTTGGCCGGATCCATCGTGGCGCTGCTTGGGCTGAGTGCCTGTGGCGGTGGCGGGCTGGATGCCCTGGTGGGCGGCACGATGTCGGGCCTGCCAACAGGCCAGCAGATCGTGTTACAGAACAACGGTGCCGACGATCTGACACTGACCCAGAATGGCGATTTCCGCTTTGCCTCGGAACTGAAAGCCAATGCCAGCTACAGCGTCACCATCAAAACCGCGCCCACCGGGGTAACCTGCACCGTCACCAATGGCAGCGGCAAGATCAGCAACACCGGCTCGTCGGTACGAAACATCAAGGTGAATTGCGATACCGGCCCCTCCATTGGGGGCACCCTCACCGGGCTGCAAAGCGGCTACAGCGTCACCCTGAGCACCAACGGCATGGCCCTGGTGCTGGCGCAAAACGGTGACTTCCGCTTTGCCAACTCGCTGCCCAACGGCACGACCTACAACGTGGTGGTGGCGCAGCAACCCCTGGTGGGCACCTGCCAGGTCACCAACCCGACCGGCGTCACCGCCACCAACAAACTCTCGTTGGTCAGCGTCGGCTGTCAGTGAGTCGGTGAACTAGGGCCCGTCGACCTTGCGTGGGGTCCCCGGGCGCCTCACATACACAAGATCCCACTCGGACTCCTGCACCAGCTCAAATCCATGACGCTGGTAGAAGTGGTTCGAGCGGCTGCCCCGCAAGGCCGTCACCCGGACCGGCAGGCCCTGAGCGTCGGCCTGCATGAACACCTCGGCCAGCACAGCGGCACCCAGGCCCTGGCCCTGGTGATCCGGGTGCACATACAGGTGCTCAAGCAGCCACTGCCCATCGTCTTGCCTCAGCACCACCACACCGACCCGGCGCCCAGCCAGCACCAGATGCTGGGTGCAAGCTGGCGTGAAGTGCTCCAGAAAACGGGCTCGGGCGCGTTGGGGATCAAAGCGGCCCACACGCTCCAGGCTGGGGCGCATGGCCGCAATGCGCAAGGCGACGAGTTCCTCGGCATCGCGGAGTTGGGCGGGTTCAAAGTGAAGCGTCATGGCTGGCCTTGAGCATAGCGCTCGCGGCGCCGGCAGCTTCTCAGGCCGGTGAACCCGCTGCCCCCGTCAAAGCGCCAGAAGACCGTGCCGCTCAGCCAGCAAGCGGGAAATCTGCTGCACATCGTTCACAAAAGCCCGGCCTTCGTGGCGTTGAGCATCGGCAGGCACAGGGTGTTGGTCGCCCAGCACCAGCACGGGCAGGCCCTGGTGGTCGGGGCCCAACAGCTCGATGACGGCCTGACGCGGGCGCTCGAAGGGCACGCGCGAGACCTTCAGTTGCGCGGCAGCGCCAGCGGGTGCCGTGGCCAGCAGGCCTTCGAGCACATTGCAGTCGGGGCAGGCAAAGCGGGCCTCGGGTGCGCGGCCGGGGCGCACGAAGCCGGGCTGGATCAGGATCAGGTGGTCTTGGCTCATGGTGTTGGTGTTTCGTTGTTTCGCAGACGCGCCCACCCGGCCGGGCCCCATGCCCAGGCCAGTAGCGATCCCGTTGGATGCTAGGTCGATCGGCGTTCCGCCACCAAGCCCGAATTGCGCTTTAACTTATACAGAAATGATCGTTGGCGCAGGCACGCGGGCGCGGCAATCTGGCAACCAATCGCTTGACCCGACACCCGACTCACAGCCAACACCATGACACACCCAAACCGCTTTGCCACCCCCTTCGCCCTGCGCCCGCTGGCCCTGGCCGCCGCCTTGATGGCGCCCCTGCTGGCCCAGGCCACCAACGGCTACTTTGCCCACGGCTACGGGGCTGCCGCCCTGGGCACGGGCGGGGTGGCCATTGCCCTGCCGCAAGATGCGCTGGTGGCCGCCAGCAACCCGGCCGGCATCACCGCCCTGGGCGACCGGCTGGATCTGGGCCTGAGCTGGTTCGGGCCGCGCCGCAGCGCCAGCATCAGCGGCAATGGCGTGGCACCCGACGCCACCTACAGCGGCGACAGTGCGCGCAACTTCTTCCTGCCTGAAGCGGGCACCACCCGCCGCATCGATGACCGCTGGCACGTGGGCCTGGCGGTGTATGGCAATGGCGGCATGAACACCGATTACGCCAGCAACCCCTACGCCCGCTTTGGTGCCACCGGCTCGGCCGGGGTGAACCTGGAGCAGTTGTTCGTCACCCCCTCGGTGGCCTACAAGCTGAGCCCCGAGCACAGCCTGGGCCTGGGCCTGAACCTGGCCTATCAACGCTTCTCGGCCAAGGGCCTGGGCCTGTTCAACGGCTTCTCGCAGGCGCCGGGCCAGGTCAGCGACCAGGGCGATGACACCAGCACCGGCGCGGGCCTGCGCCTGGGCTGGACCGGCCAGGTGGCCCCCGGCGTGACGCTGGGCGCCACCTGGGCCTCGAAGATTTCGGGGCGCTTTGACAAGTACCGCGGCCTGTTTGCCAACGGCGGCAGCTTCGACATCCCCGAGAACCTGGGCCTGGGTGTGGCCTGGACGGCCACCCCGGCCCTGACCCTGGCCGCCGACTACCAGGTGATCCGCTACAGCCAGGTGGCCGCTGTGGGCAACTCGGCGGCCAGCCTGTTTGCCGGCCAGCCCCTGGGCAGCAAGCCAGGCTTCGGCTGGCAGGATGCCAAGGTGCTCAAGCTGGGCGCCGTGTACCAGGCCCGGGGTGACCTGGTGCTGCGCGGCGGCGTGAGCGTGACCAACCAGGTGGTCCCGGCGGGAGAGACCTTCTTCAACGTGCTGGCCCCCGGCGTGATCCGCACCCACCTGACCGTGGGCGCCACCTGGACCCTGCCCAGTGGCGGCCAGCTGACCGGCTACTACGCGCGCGGCCTGGGCGAAACCGTCAACGGCAATGGCTCGATCCCGGCCAGCTTTGGCGGCGGCAACGCCAATGTGCGGCTGAAGGAAAACATCATCGGCATCGCCTACGGCTGGAAGCTCTGAGCCCGGACCATGGCGCTGGAAAACAGCCTGAGCACCGATGTGCTGGTGATTGGCGGCGGCATGGCCGGGGCCTGGGCGGCGCTGGGCGCAGTGCGCACAGGCGCCCGAGTGACCCTGGTGGACAAGGGCTATTGCGGCACCAGCGGCGTGACCGCCACCGCCGGCCCGGGCCACTGGTGGGTGCCACCGGCCGAACGCGAGCAAGCGGTGCGCCAACGCGCCGCCAATGCGGGCGGGCTGGCCGAGGCCCCGTGGATGCGGCGCATCATCGAAACCACCTGGGAGCACCTGCCCACCCTGGCCCGGCACTACCGCTTTGCGGTGGATGCGAACGGCCACACCATCTTCAGAGCGCTGCGCGGGCCCGAGTACATGAAGGCCTTGCGCGCCATGCTCAACGAGGCCGGTGTGAAGGTGCTCGACCACCACCCGGCGCTCGAGCTGCTGCGCGATGACCAGGGTCGCGTGGCCGGGGCGGCTGGCCTGCGCCGGGTCGATCAGCAGCCCTGGCGCATCAGCGCGGGCGCGGTGGTGCTGGCCAGCGGCGGCTGCGCGTTCCTGTCCAAACTGCTGGGGGCCGACAACAACACAGGTGACGGCCTGCTGATGGCGGCCGAGGTGGGTGCCGAGCTGTACTGCCAGGCCGATGCCCTGTACGTGGACCCTTCGGTGTTTGAACGCGTACAGGTGAATGCCGACACCGTGCGGGCCAGTGGCCTGCTGGGCGTGTACCGGCGCGACTCGGGCTGGGACGAATGGGCCGACGACCCGCGCTATGTCAATCAGCACTGGCGCATGGAGGAGGTGTTTGCGCGCGGGCGCGAACTGGCACGAGATGGCGCAGGAGGCGCAGGAGGCGCAGTTGGCGCAGCCCAAGCCAAGGCCTGAGATCCGAGACCTGACCCGCAGCCTCAGCAATCTGCCCCGTCAAAAACCCGCCCACCGCCGCCCGCCTTGGCCCGGTACATGGCACGGTCGGCACAAGCAGTCAAGGCCTCGGCACTGCTGGCGTCACGTGGGTAGATGGCCAGACCCAGACTGACGGACAGTGGCCATGAGCTGGCACCCATGCTGCAAGGCTGCATCAGCGCGGCCATCACCTTGTCGGCCAGGGCCAGGGCGTCTTCCGGATGGGCCAGCTCGGGCAGCAGCACCAGGAACTCATCGCCGCCATGGCGGCACACCGTGTCCGACTGGCGCACACAGGCGGCCAGCCGAGTTGCCACGGTCTTGAGCACGGTGTCGCCCGCGGCATGGCCATGGGCATCATTGATCTGCTTGAAGCCGTCGATGTCGATGAAGAACAGCGCCAGCAAGGCACTGTTGCGAGAGGCGTGCGCAATCGCCTGGGCGAGGCGGTCCTGCATCAGGGCGCGGTTGGGGATGCGGGTCAGCGCGTCGCGCTGGCTCTGCTGGGTGAGGGCCTGCAGCTCCGACAGGCTCAGCGCAGCCCGCGTCTGGGCTTGCAGGGCCGCCAGCACCAGGTGCTCGTTGGCTGCCAGCAATTGGGCCGCCTGGCGCGCCCCGGCCAGGGCCTGGGGCACCTCGGCGCGCAGGGCGGCCACGCGCGCCTCCAGGCGCCGGGCATGGGCGGCCAGCAGGACCAGCGAGCGAGCGGTCGAGGGCCCCAGGTTGAGCCGGCGCGGGGCTGTCATGGCCGGGCTCCATCTTGTTCATGCGGCGTCTGAGCCCAGGGCAGGTCGGACGACACCGGGGCGCGGCGCGTCAGCGGCCACTCGACCAGCCCCATCAGCGAATGGCAGCACTGCGGCCCCAACAACTGCAGGGCCACGCCACGCAACACCGACTGCAGGGTCTGGGTCTCGCCGTCGACCGCCGCCAGCCACCAGGCCAGCACCTCGTCGCTGGGCTGCGACTGGGTCAGCAGGCGCATCACCGTGCTGACCTCGGTGCCCACCTCGGCGCCCTGCTCCAGACACAGGGCCAGGCTGCGCTGCACCAGGGCCCGCGTGCCACGGGGCCCGATCACCAGCCCCAGGCCGGCCAGCAGCTCGCGCCAATGGGTGGCACTGGCCAGCACCGGGTCGGTGCTCAAGCGCGGCCCGGCCAGGGGCAGCTCCCTGGAGCGCCCTGGGACCCTGCCGGTCGCACCCATCTCAGGGGGCCTGCGGCGCATCGCCAGCCGGGCTCAGGTAGATGTCCACGCGGCGGTTGGCCCGCCGGCCTTCGGCCGTGTCGTTCGAGGCCGCCGGCTGGCTGTCGCCCAGGGCGAGTGTGCCCAATCGTTCGGCGGCCACACCCAGAGCGACCAGGCCCTGGCGCACCGCGTCGGCTCGACGCAGGGCCAACGCCTGGTTGCTGCCATGGCTGCCATCGCTATCGGTATGGCCTTCGATGGTGGCACGCTCGGCCGGGTTGGCGTTCAGCACCAGCGCGATGCGCGCCAGCTCCTGCTGGCCCTCGGGTGACAAGACCGAGTGCCCGGGGGCAAACCAGCCCTCGCCCAGCTCCAGCATCCAGCCCCGCTCGGTGTGTTGCGAGGCAATGCCATGCAATTGCAGCTGCAAGGTGGCCAGGCGCACATCGCGCTGGGCTTCCGTGTCCATCGGCCCGTTCAAGGGACGGGCAGGACGGGCCGGATCGGAGGCCAGGGCCGCCTGCAGGCGCTCGCTGCGGGCCTGCACGGCCTGAGCGCGCAGGCGCTCATGTTCGGTACGGGACGCATCGATGGCGGCCCGTGCCTGGGCGCTGGCCGCCGCCTCGCGGGCGAGGGTGAGGGTCTGCGCAGCCAGGTAGGCGGCATGGTTCAGCTCCACTGGCGTGGCACGCCCCGCGTCCACGCGGTCGGCCGTGTCCAGGGCGCGCTGCCGGGCCTGCTGGGCACGGGCCCAGGCCTCGGGGGCGCGGCGGGTCGAAGCCAGATCGGCCTCGGCCAGGGCGTAGCGCTGGTTCAGGGCAAGCAGGACCGGGTTCTGGGCCGCGGCCCCCGGCTCGCGTGGGCCGGCGCAGGCGCTCAGCAGGCTGGCCGCCAGCAGCGCCGATGCGGCACTGAGATGCCTGTGGCGTAACTTCCAGTAGGGGGGCTTCATGGCTGGGCTCCCGCAGAGCGCCCGGCCCCCTGCAGGTTCAGGGTCAGGGCCCTGGCGGTGTTCTCTTCGCGGCGCAGGCGCACGCGCTGCGCATGGGCCTCGGCCACCTGGGCGTCCAGCTCGGCCTGCTCGGCCAGGCGTTGGGCCATGGCCGCATCCTGCACGCCCAGGGCCTGATGGGCCCGCTGCAGCTTCTCGCGGGCCAGGCCCAGTTCGATCGGGGCATCGGCCTGCACGGCGGGTTGGTCGGCCTGGCGCAGGGCGGCCTCGGCCCGGCTCCACTGGGCCTGGGCGGCACCCAAGCCGCTGCAGGCGCCCAGGCTGCAGGCCACGGGCCAGGCCAGCCATAGCCAGAGACGCCAGGGGCGCCAGCGGCGCAGGCCAGAGCAGGGAGACAGCAGCCGCGACTGTGGCCGCGACAAGGACGGTGAAGGCATGGGGTCTCCTGGTAAGAAGGCACACGAAATGGGCAAACCGGGCCCAGAGGGCCACCGCAGGAAAAACGGCAACCAGGGCTGGCGCTCGTGGCTCGCCCCCTGCGACCTGCGTCCGACGGGGTTCGGTCTCCAAGGGGGCTCGCTTTCCATCAGTGTCGAGGCCCCCACGCCCGGGGTCTGTATGGCAACGCACAAGCGACAGCGCCCGCCCTCCTTGTGTGATGCACCGCACCGACACGCCCCCCCTGATGCCCGATGCTGGGCCGGTGCCCCTGGAGCAGCCCGCACCCCGTGCGGCCTGCGCCGCGTTCACCCGGTTTTGCGCAGCCTGGCGCCCGCACGCCCTTCAGGGGCCGAGATGCCAGAACACGCGAAGCCGGCCCCTCCTCCTGACCTTGAAAGACCTGAACCATGATCCTTCACCCCACTCTCACCACCACCAGCCGCCGTCTGGGCCTGGCCTGCGCATTCACCCTGAGCCTGCTGCTGGGCGCCTGCGCGGCCACTCAGCGCACCGAAGGCACGGGCGAATACGTGGACGACACCGCCATCACCACCAAGGTGAAGGCGGCCATCTTCAACGACCCGACCTTGAAATCGGCCGAGATCAATGTCGAGACCTTCAAGGGCCGCGTGCAGTTGAGCGGCTTCGTGAGTTCGCAAGGCAACGTCGACCGGGCCGTGCGCCTGGCCCGCGAAGTCAAGGGCGTGACCGCTGTGACGGACGACATGCGCCTGAAATGACCCCAGGCCCCAGGTGTGCGGGCCGGACCACCCGAGCCCGCACACCGGCTCACGCCCCCTCCGGTGCCCCTCCCACCGCCTCATTTCTCATGACCGAACGGATTCCCCATGCAGGTCGACCCCGCTGCCCCCCCCACCCCCGTGCCCGACCCCCACCTGAGTGAGGCCTTCTTTCACGAGCCCTCGGACACGGTGCGCTTTCAGGTGGCCAAGGCCGGCGCGGCGGTCAATGCCAGCGTCTCGCGCCAGGCGCTGCGTCACCACTTCGGTGCCGGCGAGAGCCAGGCCGATCTGCTGACCTGCTTCCAGGCGCACAGCCGGCAGATCCACGCCGTGGTGCTGCGCCGCCTCGGCGAAGGGGCGCTCGAGCCCGTGATGCTGCGCGAGGCGCACTTCACCCTGCCCTGACGCGCCTCGGTGGCCCTCATCACCGTACCTCACCCGCCCCCCACCGCATTCCCACCCCAGGAGCCCCCATGTCGCACAAACAAAACGGCAACAAAGAAGTCAAGAAGCCCAAGCAGGTGAAAAAGCCCGAGCCCCCGCCGCCGGCCGTGGCGCCTGTGCCACCGCGCAAGAAATAGCCTGCCGCCCCGCTTCGTTTCCTTCTGGCGCCCCCGTGCGCACTGCCCATGCCCCCAACGCCTGCCTTTCTGCGCGCTCTGCTGCGCCACCTGCCCGGCTTGCCACACGCCGCTGCGCCGGCACAGGCGATCTTTGCCGCCCCCCCCCTGCAGGCCGACCTGTTCAACAGCGAGCAGATGGAGCGGCACGGCAAAACCCTGGCGCAGCGCCACCGCGGCAGCCTGCACACTGGCCCCGACCTGCTGCTGGCGCGCCTGGCCGACAACGAAAAGGTGCTGGACCAGACCTACGCCCAGTTGCGCGAGGCGGTGGACGGCCAGAGCGCCGTCCCGCCCGCAGGCGAGTGGCTGCTGGACAACTTCTACCTGATCGAGGAGCAGATCCGCACCGCCAGGCTGCATTTCTCCAAGCGCTACAGCCGCGCCCTGCCCTTGCTGGGCAGCGGCCCCTCCAAGGGCTGCCCGCGGGTCTACGACATGGCGCTGGAAGCCATCTCGCATGGCGACGGCCGCCTCGACCTGGACGCCCTGCGCCGCCTGATCCAGGCCTACCAGGGGGTGGACCTGCTGCGCCTGGGCGAGCTGTGGGCCATCCCCATCATGCTGCGCCTGGCCATGCTGGAGAACCTGCGCCGTGTGGGCGAGCGCATCGCTGCCGACCTGAGCCAACGCAGCCGCGCCACGGCCTGGGCCGACCAGCTCAGCGCCGCCGCCCAGACCGACCCCAAGCACCTGATCCTGGTGGTGGCCGACATGGCCCGCACCGACCCGCCGCTGGCGGGCGCCTTCGTGGCCGAACTGGTGCGCCGCCTGCGCGGCCAGGGTGCCACCCTGGCCATGCCCCTGAACTGGATCGAGCTGCACCTGGCCGACAGCGGCCTGTCCATCGAACAGGTGGTGCAGGTCGAAACCCAGCACCAGGCCGCCAGCCAGCTGTCGATCAGCAACAGCATCGCCAGCCTGCGCCTGCTGGGCGCCACCGACTGGCGCGATTTCGTCGAAGCCATGAGCGCAGTGGAGCACACGCTGCAGGACGACCCTGGCGGCCTGTACGGCCGCATGGACTTTGCCACCCGCGACCGCTACCGCCACGCGGTCGAGCGCCTGGCCCGGCGCAGCCACCTCAGCGAGGTCGAGGTGGCCCGCCAGGCCGTCACCCTGGCCCGCCAGGCCGCGGCCCTGCCCGCGGCGCCGGGGCGGCTTGCGCCAGGTCGACTCTCGCACGTGGGCTACTACCTGATCGACCAGGGCCTGCCGCAACTGCAGCAACTCAGCACGCCCCGCCCGGGCCAGAGCCCGAATGAAGCAGTGTCCAAGGCACCAAGCCCCCCCTCCAGACTGCCCCTGCTGGCCCGCCCCAACGCCATGCTGGCGCTGTACCTGGGCAGCATCGCCCTGCTCACACTGCTCACCAGCGTGCACATGCTGGCCGGCACCCGGCTGGCCGCAGGCGGCCCCGTGCTGCTGATCCTGGCCAGCCTGGGCATGGCCCTGGGCTGCAGCCAGCTGGCCGTCACCATCGTCAACTGGTGCGCCACCCTGCTGGCGCGCCCCCAGCGGCTGCCCCGCATGGACTATGCCCACGGCATCCCTGCTGAGTCGCGCACGCTGGTGGTGGTGCCCTGCCTGCTGGGCTCCGAGGCGGGCGCCGACCGGCTGGCCGAATCGCTGGAGTTGCGCTTTCTGGCCAACACCGACCCCCAGCTGCACTTTGCCCTGCTCAGCGACCCGCCCGACGCCACCCAGCAAGAACTGCCAGCCGATGCCCCCGCCCTGGCCCGCCTGCGCCAGCGCATCGAGGCGCTGAACCTGCGCCATGGCCAGCCCGCACAGCCCCAGCCCTTTGGCCTGTTCCACCGCCCACGCTGCTGGAACCCCGCCGAGCCCGCCTGGATGGGCTTCGAGCGCAAGCGCGGCAAGCTGGCCGCGCTCAATGCCTGGCTGTTGGGCGGTGACGGGGCCGACTTCTCGCTCATCGTCGGCGACACCGCCGCCCTGCGCGGCGTGCGCTACGTGATCACGCTGGACACCGACACCCAGCTGCCACGCGATGCGGCCCAGCGCCTGGTCAGCACCCTGGCCCACCCTCTGAACCAGGCCCAGTACGACCCGTTGGCCCAACGTGTCACCCAGGGCTATGGCCTGCTGCAGCCGCGTATGGCCGCCACCCTGCCCAGCACCAACCGCAGCCGCTATGCACGCCTGTTCGGCGGCGACCAGGGCGTCAACCCCTACACCGGCGCCGCCTCGGACGTCTACCAGGACCTGTTCCAGGAAGGCTCCTACATCGGCAAGGGCATCTACGACGTGGCCGTGTTCGAGCAGGCCCTGAGCGGGCGCTTTCCCGACAACCGCATCCTCAGCCATGACCTGCTGGAGGGCTGCTACGCGCGCTGCGGCCTGGTCAGCGACGTGATCCTGTACGAAGACATGCCCGCCCTGTACCTGAGTGACGTGAAGCGCCGCCACCGCTGGATCCGGGGCGACTGGCAGGTGGCGGCCTGGGCCTGGGCCCGGGTGCCGCTGGCCCGCGGCGGACGCGGGTTGAACCCGCTGAGCCCCCTGTCGCAATGGAAGCTGCTCGACAACCTGCGCCGCAGCCTGGTGGCACCGGCCCTGCTGGGCCTGCTGCTGGCGGGCTGGGCCCTGCTGCCCCAGGCGGTGGGCTGGACCCTGGGCGTGCTGGGGATTCTGTTCTTCCCCGCGCTGGCCAATGCCGCGCTGCAGGCGGTGCGCAAGCCCGACGAGGCCACCGCCGACCAGCACGCCACACTGATCTTGGAGGCCCTGCTGCTGCGCTGCCGACAAGGCCTGTTCACCTTGGCCTGCCTGCCTTTCGAGGCCTGGTACAGCCTGGACGCGCTGCTGCGCACCCAGGTGCGCCTGCACCTGAGCCACCACGACCTGCTGGAATGGCAGGCCAGCCACGAGGCCCCGGCGCCCGTGACCGGCGTCGCCACCCCGGCCGTGACGGCGCAGGCCCGCCCTCGCATCGCCTGGCGACCCACGTGGCAACCCATCTGGCAGGGCCTGTGGCCGGCCCCGGCACTGGCCGTGTTGACCGCCACCGCCCTGGCTCTGTACCGGCCCGGCGCCCTGTGGGTGGGCGCCCCGGTGCTGCTGCTGTGGGCCCTGGCCCCGCTGGCCAACGCCTACCTCAGTCGACCCCTGCGCGAAGAGCAGGCCCCCTTGAACCTGGCACAGGCCCGCTTTCTGGGCCGCCTGGCACGCCGCACCTGGCACTTCTTCGAGACCTTTGTAACCGCCACCGACCATTGGCTTCCACCCGACAACCAGCAGGAGCAGCCCCAGGCCAAGCTGGCCCACCGCACCTCGCCCACCAACATCGGCCTGTCGCTGCTGGCCAACCTGGCCGCCAACGACTTCGGCTACCTGAGCACTGCCGGCCTGATCGAGCGCACCCGCAACGCCCTGGCCACCCTGCACGCGCTGCCGCGCCACCAGGGCCACTTCTACAACTGGTATGACACCCTGAGCCTGCAACCGCTGCCACCGCTGTATGTGTCATCGGTCGACAGCGGCAACCTGGCCGGCCACCTGCTGACCCTGCACGCCGGCCTGCTGGCCCTGGCCGAAGGCCCCTGCCTGAGCCCGCGCCTGCTCGATGGCCTGGGCGACACCCTGGGCGTGCTGCAGGAGCAGGCCGATGCACACACCCCGCCCGCCCTGATCCAGGCCCTGCGCAACCTGCAGCAGCGCCTGGACCAGGCCCTGGCCGCCCAGGACGCAGCGCGCGAAGGCGGATCCGCCGCCACCACACCCGCCACCACACCCGCCACCGCACCCGCCAGCCAGCCAGCCCAGCCCGGGGCCGGCCTGTACGCCAGCCCTTCGGCCCTGCTGGCCAGCCTGCAGCGCCTGAGCGAGTCCTGCGTCGTGCTGCAGGCCCAATGCCTGGCGCCCGGGCCCGACAACCCGACCCCCGACGCCAGCCACAGCCCCCACGCCGAGATGCACCACTGGGCCGGCGTGCTGCTGGCCCAGATCCAGGACGGGCGCCAGGAGCTGCAGACCCTGCTGCCCTGGTGCAGCCAGGCCGACGCCCTGCTGCCGCACCGCCTGCTGAGCCTGCCCAGCCTGGGCGAGCTGGCCGGCTTGGGCCTCGCCTTCGCCACCGGCACCCGTGCCGACACCGGCATGACCCTGGCCCCCTACCCCGGCAGCGCCGCCGCCATCGGCGCCCTGCCCGATGTGCGCGCCCTGGTGGGCCTGGCCAGCCAGCGGGCCCAGTTGCGCCAGGCCGAACTGCACGAACTGGCCGCCCAGGTGCTGGCCCTGAGCCAGATGCAATGGGCCTTTCTGAGCCATCCCACACGCCACCTGCTGACCATCGGCTACGACGTGGAGCAGCACCGGCTGGACGAGGGCTGCTATGACCTGCTGGCCTCCGAGTCGCGCCTGGCCAGCTATGTGGCCATCGCCCAGGGCCAGCTCTCGCAAGAGCACTGGTTCGGCCTGGGCCGCCTGCTGACCTCGGTGGGGGGCCCGCCCATCCTGCTGTCCTGGAGCGGCTCGATGTTCGAGTACCTGATGCCGCTGCTGGTGATGCCCAGCCTGGCCAACAGCCTGCTCGACCAGACCTGCCTGTCGGCTGTGCAACGCCAGGTGGCCTACGGCGCCAGCCGGGGTGTGGCCTGGGGCATTTCCGAATCGGGCTACAACGCGGTGGATGCCAGCCTCAACTACCGCTACCGCGCCTTCGGCGTGCCGGGCACCGGCCTGAAGCGGGGCTTGGCCGAAGACCTGGTGGTGGCCCCCTACGCCACGGCACTGGCCCTGCTGGTGAGCCCCCAGGCGGCCTGCCAGAACCTGCAACGCCTGGCCGGCATGGGCCTGAACACCCGCTACGGCCTGTACGAGGCGATCGATTTCACCGCCGCCCGCGTGCCCCGCGGCAAGACCAGCGCCACCGTGCAGTCCTTCATGGCGCATCACCAGGGCATGAGCCTGCTGGCCCTGGGGCACGCCTTGCTGGGCCAGCCCATGCAGCGCCGCTTCATGGCCGTACCGGCCCTGCGCGCCAGCGCTCTGCTGCTGCACGAGCGCATTCCCAACCCGACCCGGCTGCAGCACGAAACCGCGGCCAGCAGCGCCACCCGCACACCCTCGACCGGGCCGGTCCTTCCCATGCGCATCATCACCGAACCCGAACGCCAGGCCCCCGAGGTGCAACTGCTGTCCAACGGCCGCTACCACGTGATGCTGACCCACAATGGCGCCGGCTACAGCCGCTGGAAAGACCTGGCCGTGACCCGCTGGCGCGAAGACCCCACCCGCGACCCCTGGGGCCAGTTCTGCTACCTGCGCGATGTAGCCAGCGGCGAGTTCTGGTCGGTGGGGCACCAGCCAACCTGCCGGGAGCCCAGCAGCTACCAGGCGATCTTCTCGGAAGGCCGGGTGGAGTTCCGCCGCCGCGACCTGAACTACGACGTGCACGCCGAGATGGCCGTCTCGCCCGAAGACGACATCGAACTGCGCCGCCTGCACATCCGCAACAACGCCAGCGAGCGCCGCACCCTCGAAGTCACCAGCTATGCCGAGGTGGTGCTGGCCCCGGCCGGTGGCGACAGTCAGCACCCGGCCTTCAGCAAGCTGTTCGTGCAGACCGAGATCGTGCCGGCGCGCCAGGCCATCGTCTGCACGCGCCGACCGCGCGCCAGCACCGAAGCCGCCGTGTGGCTGATGCACCTGGTGGTGGTGCACGGCGGCACCAGCTCGCAGACCAGCTTCGAGACCGACCGCCGCCGCTTCATCGGCCGCACCCGCAGCCTGCAGTCACCCCAGGCCCTGAACAGCCACGCCCCGCTGTCGGGCAGCGCGGGTGCGGTGCTGGACCCGATCGTGGCGATCCGCCACCGCATCACACTGGAGCCGCAGCAGACCATCACCCTCGATATGGTCACCGGCATGGCCGACACCCGCGACCAGGCCATGGGGCTGATCGACAAATACCGCGACAAGCACCTGGCCGACCGGGTGTTCGACCTGGCCTGGACGCACAGCTGGGTGAACCTGCAGCAGATCAACGCCAGCGAAGCCGACGCCCAGCTCTATGGGCGGCTGGCCGGCGCCGTGCTGTATGCACAGCCGGCGCTGCGCCCGCCGGCCGAGGTGCTGCTGCGCAACCAGCGGCGCCAGTCCGGGCTGTGGAGCTACGCCATCTCGGGCGACCTGCCCATCGTGCTGCTGCGGATCAGCGATGTGGCCCACATCGGCCTGGTGCAGCAGCTGGTGCGCGCCCATGCCTACTGGCGCCTCAAGGGCCTGACGGTGGACCTGATGATCTGGAACGAAGACCGCGCCGGCTACCGCCAGGTGCTGCAGGAGCAGATCCTGGGCCTGATCGCCTCGGGCCTGGAGGCCAACCTGGCCGAAAAATCGGGCGGCATCTTTGTGCGCGTGGGCGAGCACATCTCGCCCGAAGACCGGCACCTGTTTCTGAGTGTGGCGCGGGTGGTGCTGAGCGACACCGGGGGCACACTGGCCCAACAGGTGGCCCCGCCACGCGGCAAGGAGCTGCGGCGCAGCAAGGCCCCGCGCCTGTTGAGCGCCAACCCGGGCCCCGATGAGCGCCAGGGAGACGGGCCCGCCGCTGTGGCGGGCCTGCAGTTCGACAACGGCCTGGGCGGCTTCGCGGCCGATGGTCAGAGCTATGTGGTCCGCCTGGGCAGACCGGGGCACCCGGGCACGACACCCGAACCCTGGGTCAATGTGATGGCCAACGAGCAGCTGGGCTGCGTGTTGTCGGAAAGCGGCGGCAGCTACACCTGGTTCCAGAACGCGCACGAATACCGCCTCTCCCCCTGGAGCAACGACCCGGTGGGCGACAACAGCGGCGAGGCCTTGTACCTGCGCGACGAAGACAGCGGCCGCTACTGGTCGCCCACGCCGCTGCCCTGTGGCGGCGGCGGGGCCACGGTGGTGCGCCACGGCTTTGGTCACAGCCGCTTCGAGCACGCGGCGCAAGGCATCCACAGCACGCTGAGCGTGCACGTGGACGCCACGCAGTCGCTCAAATGGTCGGTGCTGACACTGCACAACCGCAGCGCCCGGGTGCGGCGCCTGTCCGTCACCGGCTATGTGGAGTGGGTGCTGGGCGACCTGCCATCGCACACCGGCCAGCACGTCGTGACGGAGCGCGACTCGGCCACCGGGGCCTTGCTGGCGCACAACCCCTACAACAACGACTTTGCCGGGGTGCGGGTGTTCTTTGACGCCGGTGCTTCGAGCCTGCAACCCGGCGTGAGCTGGAGCGGCGACCGCACCGAGTTTCTGGGGCGCCAGGGCTCCTGGCGCCAGCCAGCGGCCATGAACCAGGCCCAGCTGTCGCTGCGCCTGGGCGCGGGGCTGGACCCGTGCGCAGCGCTGCGCGTGCCCCTGGAACTGGCACCGGACGAAAGCCGGCAAATCGTGTTCCGGCTGGGCGCCCTGCAAGGCCTGGGGCCTGAAGGCGTGGCCGGGCCACGCGACGCTGCGGCGGCCGAGGCCTCGCTGCAGGCCGTGGAGCAAGCCTGGAAGCGCGTGCTGCAGCCGGTGCAGGCCCACACCCCCGACCCGGGGCTGAACCTGTTGTTCAACGGCTGGCTGCTGTACCAGACGCTGTCGAGCCGGCTGTGGGGGCGCAGCGGTTTCTACCAATCTGGCGGCGCCTTCGGCTTTAGGGACCAGTTGCAGGACAGCATGGCGCTGGCCCACAGCCAACCCGCCCTGGCCCGGTCCCACCTGCTGCGGGCCGCGGCGCGCCAGTTCCAGGAGGGCGATGTGCAGCACTGGTGGCACCCGCCCACCGGCCGCGGCGTGCGCACCCGCTGCTCGGACGACTTTCTGTGGCTGCCCCAGGCGGTGAGCCACTACCTGCAATTGACCGGTGATGTGGGCGTGCTGGCCGAAACCCTGCCCTACCTGAAGGGCCGGCCGGTGCCGGCCGACGAAGAGGCCTATTACGACCTGCCAGAAGCCTCAGGCGAGAGCGGCAGCCTGTACCAGCACTGCTGCCGCGCGCTGGCGCATGGCCTGCGCTTTGGTGCCCACGGCCTGCCCCTGATGGGCTCGGGCGACTGGAACGACGGCATGAACCTGGTGGGCATCGAGGGGCGTGGCGAGAGTGTCTGGCTGGCGTTCTTTCTGCACGACACCCTGGGCCGGATGGCGGAGATGGCAGAGATGGCCCAGCTGGCCCATTTGCCTGCTGGCCAGGGCGACCCGGCCCAGGCCAGCGCCTGGCGGGCCCAGGCCGCCACCCTGGCCGAGCAGACCGAGCAGCACGCCTGGGACGGCGACTGGTACCGGCGCGCCTACTTTGACGACGGCACCCCGCTGGGCTCGGCCAGCAACACCGAATGCCAGATTGACGCCGTGGCGCAGAGCTGGTCGGTGCTGGGTGGGGCCTCCACCCCTGCGCACCAGCGAGCGGCCATGCAGGCGGTGGGCCAGCGCCTGGTCAACCGCCATTTTGGCTATGTGGCCCTGCTCGACCCCCCGTTCGACCATGGCGGCCTGGACCCGGGCTACATCAAGGGTTATGTGCCCGGCGTGCGCGAGAACGGTGGCCAATACACCCATGCCGCCATCTGGTGTGCCATGGCCTACGCCCGGCTGGGGCAAGCCCAACAGGCCTGGGAGGTGTTCGACATGGTGAGCCCGCTGCGCCATGCCGAGACCGCCGCGGGCGTGGCCCGCTACCAGGTGGAGCCTTATGCGGTGGCCGCCGACATCTACGGCGTCGCCCCGCACCAGGGCCGAGGCGGCTGGACCTGGTACACCGGCTCGGCCGGCTGGGCCTACCGGCTGGTGCTGGAGTCGCTGCTGGGCGTGCAACTGGCCCAGGGCCGGCTGCAGCTGCGGCCCTGCCTGCGCCCGGGCTGGACCGGCTTCAAGCTTCAGTACCAGCGCCAGGGCACGTGCTACGACATCGAGGTGCAGGCCGTGCCTGAGAGGCCAGGCCTGCATGAGCTGTTTTGCGACGGGCTGCTGCAGGGCCCGGAGGGCATCGCACTGCAGGCCGACCAGGGCGTGCGTCAGGTGCTGCTGCGCCTGGGGCCGGGGCCGGGGCCGGAAGAAAGCCTGCCGCCACCGGCCAGTACCGCCTGAAAGCCGCGCTGCGCAACCTGCACGGTGCGCCAGCGCACAGGCAGGCCGGCGCCCAGGGCACACACTGGCTGAACCCCCCTGGGGGTGAGGAGTTGAACATGAACCTGGGTGCCATCCTGCTGGTGATTCTGGTGCTGATGGTCGTGGGCGCCGTGCCCATCTGGCCGCACAGCCATGCCTGGGGCTACATGCCCAGCGGAGGCCTGGGGCTGCTGCTGATCGTGCTGCTGATCCTGTGGCTGACGGGGCGGCTGTGAACACCCGCCCACGGCCAGCCCCGGCGCCCCGGCCGCGCCCCACGCTGTCGCTCAAGAAAAGCCGGCACCAAAACGCCCATGCAACCAGCCAGCACGCTGGCGGTCAGGCCTCACCGGAGCCGCTTCAGCATGAGCACCCTGGTGACTCCCGCCCTGGCAGCGAGCCGCGCCCGGGCAGCATGACCGCCCAACACCCCGACTTTGGCCCCGAAGCAGCCCCGCCACGCGGTTGAGCGAGCGCAGCCGAGGGGCCTGGGCGGAGCGGGCCTGTTCAGCCCGCCCCGAAGCGGCTGGGGTCGGCCGTGAGGCGCAGCAGGATGTCGGCGTACCAGACGCAGTTGAGGCCCAGCGACTCGTCCTGCAGCAGATCCCGGTTGCCCATGTCCATGCGCGAGGAGTGCACGCCCAACAGCCGCCAGGGCAAGGCCTGTTGCTCAGCGCTGGGGTGCTGGCGGCGCGACACCACCGGAGCACCACTGGTGCCCCGGTGGGTGCGGGCATCCGTCAGGAAATAGCCCTTGCCCTGAAAGCGGATGCCGTAGGGCGAGGCCACCATGGCATAGCGCAGCACCGGCAGGTGGTGCACCGCATCGTGAAAGCCCAGCGGAAAGCCCACCACCACCAGGGGCTCGCCGACGGGCACCTCGGCAAAGTCGCTCACCAGATGAGCCGGCGTGAAGGCCCGGATGACCACCGAGGCCGGCAGCTTGCGGCGCTCGATCTCCAGCACCGCGACATCGATGTCGCCCCCCCCGTCGCTCCCCTGGCGCCACACGGCCTGGCCTTGTACATAAAGCGGGATGGAAAAGCCGGTGGATCGGGTCAGGTTGGTGCCGTCCAGGTGCAGTTCGATCTCCAGCCGATCGGGCACATGGCGGGTGGCCTGGTCAAACACCACATGGCGGCTGGTGACAAGGTACAGGCGCCCGTCGCGCTGAAAGTAGAATCCGCTGGCATGCGTGAGCCCGCGCTCGCCGGCCAGGGTGGAGACCCGGGGCACGGAGAAGAACAGTGGGTCGACCGTGGGGCTGTGGGCCGCAGTCTCGTCCGGCGCAGGAGCCGACAAAGACTCCGTGCCACGGCCGGCACTGGTCCAGCCCGAGGGCCCGGTCAGGCGAGGGGCGCCGTCAACAGACTCTGGCGCGACGGAGGCGGGCACGGCCAAGGCCGTGCCAGAAGTCGTGGCCTGCATCATCGACGCGGAGAAAAGGCCAGGTGCCAAAGACGCGGCAGGGCCATGAGGCAACCCCCTGCCAGCACCGCCAGGGCCACGGCGGTGAGCGGGCGGTCCTGGATCTGGCGCTGCACCAGGCGGCGCGCCTGCTCGGCCTGGCTGCGCAGCTCCCGCGCCGAATCGCGCAGCACACGCATCGGCTCGCCGGGTGGTACGGCGCTGGCGGCCAGCCAGGCCATGGCATGGGCCTCCTGATCCTGCAGCAGGCCATTCAGCGCATCCAGCGGGTGCGGAGCGGCGCGCACCGGGTGGTGGGCCAGGGTGGGGTCGACATCGCCGGGGCCGGCGCCTTCATGGGCGCGGCCATCGCCGTCATGCAGGGGTTTGGTGTGGTTCATGGCAAGGTGTCCTGAGTAGCAAATCAGAGTGGCAGATCAAAGCGATCCAGGGCCCGGGCAGGGTGGCCCGCCGCGCTGGGCGCCGGGCGCCGTGCTCGGGCCTGCAGCCAGGGTGGAGCGGCCGCCGAGTGCTGTCGGTGCGATGGCAAACGCTGACGAGGTTTTTGAACAATATGTTCGTTAGCGAACATCTAATCTCGCGGAAAGGCACTACGCTGGTGCGGGGCGCCAATGTGCGGATGCCGCTTTCGGCCAATCCGCTCAACCAACCAAACCAAGCGCGCCCGGGAGGAACACACATGATCCAGGTCTCACCCACCCCCGCCGATTACAGGCAAAACCACCTGCTGGAGGCCATGGACTCGCCCGAGTTCGCGCCCATCCTGGCCCTGCTGGAGCCGGTGGACCTGCCCCTGGGCATGGTGCTGTACGAGTCGGGCGTGACGATGAACTACGCCTACTTTCCCACCACCGCCATCATTTCGCTGTTGTATGTGATGGAAACCGGCGCCTCGGCCGAGATTGCCGTGGTGGGCAACGAGGGCATGGTGGGGGTGGCCCTTTTCATGGGCGGCAACTCCACGCCCAGCCGGGCTGTGGTGCAAAGTGCCGGCAAGGGCCTGCGCCTGCGTGCCTCGACACTGAAAAACGAGTTCGACCGCGCCGGGCCCTTTCTGCACCTGTTGCTGCGCTACACCCAGGCCTTGCTCACGCAGATGTCGCAGACCGCCGTGTGCAACCGCCACCACTCACTGGACCAGCAGCTGTGCCGCTGGCTGCTGCTGAGCCTGGACCGCTTGAGCGGCCCCGACCTGATCATGACCCAGGAGCTGATCTCCAACATGCTGGGCGTAAGGCGCGAGGGCGTGACCGGGGCCGCCCTGCAACTGCAGGCCGCCGGCCTGATCCGCTACGCCCGCGGTCACATCACGGTGCTGGACCGCCCCGGCCTGGAGAAACGCACCTGCGAGTGCTATCAGGTGGTCAAGCGCGAATACGACCGCCTGCTGCCCAACCTGCCGGCACGCTGATTCCCACCCGGCCAGGCCAGGGCCGATCAGGGTTCGACAGCGCACAGACCCGACGCTGCGGCGGCGCCAAGCTGAGGGCTCGCACCCCAGCCCGCAACCCGCCAAAGGAAACCCATGGCCTTCTTGAACCTGGAGCACAGTGCCCGGGCCTACTACGCCGACCTGGTGTTCTATGGCGCCGCGTCCATGGGCCTGAGCCTGTGGCTGGCCTGGGCCGTGCCCCCGGGGCAACGCCTGCTGGGCGTGCTGCTGTTTGCCCTCGGGGCCCTGATCTGGACCCTGCTGGAGTACCTGCTGCACCGCTTCGTGCTGCATGGCTTCGACCCTTTCAGGCGCTGGCACCAGATGCACCACGACCGGCCGGCCGCACGCATCTGCAGCCCCACGGTGATCAGCGCCTCGGCCTTCGGGCTGCTGGTGCTGCTGCCCAGCCTGGCCTGGCTGCCCACCTGGCAGGGCCTGCCCCTGGCGGCGGGCGTGCTCAGCGGGCTGTTCGTGTACTCGCTGGCCCACCATGCGCTCCACCACCACCGCCCGCAACGCCCCTGGGTCCGCCGCTACAAGCTCTGGCACGCCAGCCACCACCTGCCGGGCCAACACCACCGCTTTGGCGTGACCACCTTCTTCTGGGACGGGGTGTGGGGCACGGCCGGCCCCGCCTTGGGCCCACTCAAGCGCCAGCCCTGTGCGACCACCTCGCGTAGCGCCCCGGCGGATGCCTCCAAAACCTCACACCAAGGACCTTCACCATGACACCCGACAAGACACTGCAAGCCTCCGTGGTCGCCGAACTGACCGGCGACCCTTCCATCAACTCGGCCCACATCGGCGTGGGGGTGAACGAGGGCGTGGTCACCCTGAGCGGGGTGGTGGACAGCTTCTCCGAGAAATGGGAGGCCGAGCGCGCCGCCAAGCGCGTGCAGGGCGTGCGCGCCCTGGCGGTGGAACTGAAGGTGCAGCTGCAAAGCACGGCCGAGCGCAGCGACTCCGATCTGGCGCGGGCCGCCATCTCGGCGCTGCAATGGACGCGCCAGCTGCCCGCCAAGGCGCTGCATGTGCTGGTGGAAGACGGCAACATGACCTTGAGCGGCGTCGTGCACTGGGATTTCCAGCGCGAGGCGGCCCTGGCCACCGTGCGCCACCTGCAGGGCCTGCGCAACCTGACCGACGAGATCGCGGTCAAGCCCCAGATCAACTGCTCGGCCGTGGCGGCCGACATCGAACGCGCCCTGCAGCGGCGCGCCCATGGCGACGCACGCCGCATCTCGGTGGCGGTGCAGGGTGCCACGGTCACCCTCAGCGGCGAAGTGGACAGTTGGGCTGAGCATGGCCTGGCGCTGCAGGCCGCCTGGAACACGCCCGGCGTGCGCCATGTGCACGACGAACTGAGCTTTGACTGAAGCCCTGCCCGCAACCCTCTTCCCTCAGGACACCTCATGAACGACCACCTTGCCCCCGGCTTCATCTTCGCCACGCACCAGGAGGCAGAGACTGCCCTGCAGACCCTGGGGCGCGCGGGCATCGACCTCAAGACCCTGTCCCTGCTGGGCAAGGGCTACCACAGCGAAGAACACCCCACCGGCTTCTACACCGTGGGCGACAAGATGAAGGCCTGGGGCGCCACAGGCGCTTTCTGGGGCGGCATCTGGAGCCTGTTGCTGGCGCCTGCCGTGTTCTTTCTGCCCGGCATCGGCGTGCTGGCCATGGCCGGCCCGGTGGTGCTGACCCTGGTCGGCGTGCTGGAGGGCGCCGCCCTGGTGGGTGGGCTGTCGGCCCTGGGCGCGGCGCTGACGCGACTGGGCGTGCCGGCCGACGCCCAGATCAAATACGAGACCGCGCTCCAGGTCGACCAGTACGTGCTGGTGGTGCACGGCAGCCTGGAGGAGGTGGCCCGCGTGCGCGAATTGCTGGCCCCGCCCAGCAACAGCAGCCATAGCCCGGTGGGCGCGGTGGGCACGATGGGCACGAAGGGCCCCATCGGCGCCACCCGCGCCGCCGCCTGAACCAGGGCTGGGCCACAACGTGGGCCAGGACACAGACAGAGCGCACAGCCCGGCCCATGCTGGGGTTCCGGGCCCAGGCGCCGGGCCTCCCCCGCGGGGCGGAACCGGCAGGGCCTTCATCAACCCGAACAGGTGAAATACATGACTTTTCTTTCTCAAAAATCCCTGGCCTTGTCGGCCAGCGCTCTGATTCTGCTCAGCCTGGGCGCCTGCAGCGGCATGTCGGGCCGGCAACAGGACACCGCGGTCGGGGCCGGCGTGGGTGCCGTGGGCGGCGCCATCCTGACCGGGGGCAGCGGCATCGGCACGGTGGGCGGAGCAGCGGTGGGCGCGGTGATCGGCAATGAGGTCGGCAAGGACAAGCGCTGAACACGGGCAGGCCGCTGCGAGCGGCCTGCCCTCCCCCCACACGGCGGCCTGCCACCCGGATCACTTGGTCATGGCCACCCCCGGATACGGGGCCAGAGACTGCGCCAGCAAGGCGTGATCGACGCCACCCAGCGGCACGCGCAGGGTCAGAAAGTCATCCACCCATGTCGCCTGCAGCAGCGCGGCCAGACCGGCCTCGTTGGCCCGTGTGGTCAGTTGGATGAAACACAGCGCTTCGCGCTGCCCCCGGTTTGACAAGGTCATGATGCGCAGGTAGGCCACCGGGCCGAACGCGGCACACACCTGCGCCAGTGTGGTGGCCAGGCTTTGCACATCGTCGCAATCGGCCAAGGTGGCTGCGATGGAATTCATACCCTCTTCTCCCTGCTGTTGACGATGGCGCAATTTGCAACAGCGCTGCCAGGGGGTCTGTGCGTCAACCCACACTGATCCGCCCACACGGGGTTCGGGGCGCCGCCGCACAGACGGCCACATGCCCTGGCCCCAAGGTGGAGGCTGGACCTCGGGTCGACCCTAGCTCATCCAAGCCCCAAGGGCGGGTACAGCGGGGCACCCCGACGCCACACCGGCCTGATGCCCCGGTGCCCGGCCAACCAGCAGCCCCATCAAGGTTGCACCCCGCCAGCGCGCCCTGCGCGCCGCAGCGGGCTGCCTTCACAGGAGTTCCCCATGAACACGACACGCACTTTTCTGACCCTGACGCTGGCCACTGCCGCCCTGGCCCTGGCGGGCTGCTTCTCCGTGCCAGCCGGCCCCGCCGGCCCGGCAGGCGCCACCGGGGCCACGGGCTCGATGGGGCCAGTTGGCGCCTCGGGCAACACCGGTAACACCGGCTATACCGGCGCCACGGGTTACACCGGCGCCACCGGGGCCACAGGCGCCACCGGCGGGTCAGGGGCCACCGGCGCCATGGGTGGCACAGGCGCCACAGGCGATACCGGCAGCACCGGCAGCACGGGTGCCACCGGCGCCAAGGGCAACACCGGGGCCCGTGGCACCAGCGCGCCGGCCGATGGCGTGCTGTACGTACCTGCTCGCTGAAAGCCCCACCGCGTGGCCCCGCCCAGGGCTGCGCGGAGCACTCCCCCTGCCCTGCCCCTTCACCTCAACTGCAAAGGCACTGCCATGACCGAATCCCTGCAAGCCCCGCTGGACCTGGGCGCCTTGCGCCAACGGGCCCGCCAACACCTGGAGCAAGGCGCCGTGACGGCCGGCTACCAGGCCGACCGCGAACAGCTGCTGCTGCAGCTCAATGCTGCGCTGGCCACCGAACTGGTGTGCGTGCTGCGCTACCGTTACCACCACTTCATGGCCCGCGGCATCCACGCCCAGGCGGTGGGGGCCGAGTTTCTGGCCCACGCCAACGAAGAGCTGGCCCACGCCGACCAGCTGGCCGAGCGCATCGTGCAGTTGGGCGGGCGCCCTGACTTTTCGCCCGCCACCCTGCTGGCACGCAGCCACGCCGAGTACGTGCCCGGTGAGGGTCTGACCGACATGATCCGCGAAGACCTGGTGGCCGAGCGCATCGCCATCGACAGCTACCGCCACCTGATCGGTGCCCTGCACGGGCAAGACCCGACCACACGCCGCCTGCTCGAAGGCATTCTGGCCGTGGAAGAAGAACACGCCGACGACCTGGCCGACCTGCTGCAGCACGCCCCGCAGGCTGCGCTGCAGCAGCCGGCACGCCCCGCCCTGCTCGCACTATGACACGTCCACCCATCCCTTCAGGAGCCACGCCATGACCCTCGGAACCTTGATGCTGTTCATTCTGATCCTGCTGCTGTTGGGCGTGGTGCCGGCCTGGCCGCACAGCCGTGGCTGGGGCTATGCACCCAGCGGGGGCGTGGGCCTGGTGCTGGTCGTGGTGCTGGTGTTGATGCTGCTTGGGCGGATCTAGGTCAGGCAGCTGAAAACGGTCTGATCACGGGCACACCTCCGCCGATGTGCCCGGGCCGGCCAGCCGGCTCAATGTCGATCGGTGCCAGACGCCCTCGTGCCTTCAGAGGCGGCTCGGTACTGATCCCGGTGCTGCATGAACCGGTGATAGGACATGCGCAGATGAAGCTGCATGACCTGTCTCGCCAACTCTCCGTCGGCGGCAGTGGCCGCCACCGTCAGGTCCTGGTGATGGTGCAAGCTTTGCTCCAACTCGCTGCGAGTGGACAGGTAGAAAGACCGCACGATGATGGGCATGTCAATCATGGTCTCCAGGATCGTCTGCAAGCGAGGCGAACCTGAGGCGTCCAGCAAGGCGCGGTGAAAGCTCCGGTTGGCTTCCTGAATCTGCGCCACAGCGCCCTCACCGCCACGCTCAATCGCGTTGGCCATCTGCTCGTTGCTGGCCTTGAGTTGGGTCACCAATGCCACCCCACCACGCTCTGCCGCCAAGCACGCAGCATACGGCTCCAACAACATCCGGAGCTGGAACGTCTCTTCAATGTCCCAGTCGCTCCACTGGGCCACATGAATGCCTTGGCCAGCATCCGCCGTGGCCAGCCCATCGGCGACCAGCCGCTTGAGGGCGGCACGCACGGGTGTTCTGCTCAATCCAAACTCCCGCGCCAGCGGCTCTTCCTTGAGTTGGGTTCCAGCCTTGTAGTGGCCGCCCACCAGACGCTGCCGTAGCACTTCGTACGCTTTGTCCGAGCCTTGTCTCATCGTGGTCTGTTCCTGCATTCACGTTTTCCTGCTCCGATTGTAGAAGCCACATCGGCCATGCCTTCTTCGCCACATATGTACTGTTAATGTACTTAAATGAGGTTTTATAGGGGTTTACCCGGCACTCAATAGCTTGTTTTGTACTTTTTTTGTATTCTTGCGCCATGAATCAAAAACTTGCGCAAATCGCGATCATTGGTCTTGGCGAGGTGGGGCGGTGCTACGCCAAACCTTTGCATGAAGCTGGTTTCAAACTATTGTTGTGTGAGGCACGGCCATCACCGGCTGCCTTGCAGTTGGCTGCTCAGTGTCGACTCACCGTGCATGAGGCACCTGGCGCATGGCTCGGTGCGGCCGACTGGGTACTGTCTTGCGTCACAGGTGAGCAGGCCTTGAAGGTGGCATCACAAGTGCTGGGCTTCGCCAGGGCAAATGCTGGGCTGGCAGACCTCACCACGGCCAGCCCGGAGATCAAACGCGAGGCCGCCCAACAGGCCGTGCAACGCGGTGTCCGCTACGTGGACACCGCGATCATGGGCGCCATCAGCCTGAACTGGGTACGCACCCCCTTGCTTGCCGCGGGGGCTGGTGCCAACGAACTCAAGACGCTGCTCGAACAGGCGGGCGCCCGTGTTCAGGTCATCCAGGGCGGCGCCGCTGGCGATGCCATCTCTCTCAAGATCCTGCGCAGTGTGTTCACCAAGGGCATGGAAGCCCTGAGCGTGGAGCTGTTGACCAGCGCCGAGAAGCAAGGTGTCAGGGCGCAGTTGTATGAACAACTGAACGATATCGACCAGACCCCTTTGCGCAGCTTCATTGACATGCTGGTTCGCACGCATGTGATCCACGCCAAACGCCGAGCCCATGAAGTGCATGACGCCAACAAGGTATTGGCGGCGCAAGGCCTGCCTTCACTGGTTCTGCCAGGGGTAGAGCAACGGTTCCTCGATACAGCGCGCAAGCTCGATAGCCACCCACTTGAGGTGGCCGACCCCGATATCGACCAAGCGCTGCATTGGCTGCTGGCCAACAACGCCCGCAAGGCCTGACTGAATCCCACCTCATTCAAAAACGAAGGACTCCCATGATTTCCCAAGAAAAGCTCATCCAACTGCGCGACCTCGGCACCGCCACCATTTATGAAGCACAGGGCGCCCAAGGCGCTTTCGACCACGGGATGAAACCGATAGATCCGACCGTGCGCATGGCAGGGCCGGCTCTCACGGTGGATGTTCGGCCTGCTGACAACCTGATGCTGCATTACGCCGTGCTGCAGGCCAGGCCCGGCGACGTGTTGGTGGTCGACGCCAAAGGCTTCATGGAGGCCGGCCCCTGGGGCGACGTGCTGACGCTGCAAGCGATGAAGCAGGGCATTGCGGGGCTGGTGATCCATGGCTGCGTGCGCGATGCCAATCTGATCATTGACTTGGGCTTTCCGGTGTTCTGCCGTGGCCTGTCGATCAAGGGGACGGGCAAGAACCAGCCCGGCAAGGTGAACGTGCCGATCAGCATCGGCGACGCCGTGATCCGTCCCGGGGACATCGTCGTTGGTGACCGTGATGGTTTGGTGGTGGTCGCTCACGATGAAGTGGACAGGACCATCGCAAACAGCCTGGCGCGGGAGGAGAAGGAAATCAAACAGCGCGAAGCCATCGAGGCGGGCACGTCCAACACCTTGGAGTTGCTCAACCTGGGTGACACCCTCAAGCGCTTTGGTCTGGTCTGAGCCAGGCAGCCAAGTACAAACAGGAGACAGATATGCGCAGTGTGTTGAAAATCGTGACCGCCTTGGGACTTCTGATCCAAGGCGCATCCCCTGCCGTGCAGGCGGCAGAGCCGCTTTACCCCAGCAAGCCCGTGCGCATGGTGGTCGCATTTCCGCCTGGCGGATCGGCAGACATCAATGCCCGATCGGTTGCACAGCAACTGGGCAAAGAGCTGGGCGCAACGGTGATCATCGACAACCGGGGCGGCGCTGGCGGAAATATCGGCGCGATTGAAGTCAAGAAGTCCGCGCCCGACGGCTACACCGTGTTCTACGCCACCTCGGCTGTGGTGTTGGCACCCTCGTTGTATGCGAATCCCGGGTTTGACCCCTATTCAGACTTCGTCCCCATTTCATTGACGGCCACGATTCCTCTGGTCCTGGTGGCCAACAACAGCCTGCCCGTCAAAACGCTTGCCGAATTCATCACCTGGGGCAAGAGCCGTGCAGGCAAGGTCAATTACGGGTCCTCCGGCACCGGCGCATTGCTTCATCTCGCAGGGGCGTTGTTTCTCAAGGAGGTCGGCGTTCAAGCTACGCACGTTTCCTACAAGGGCAGTGCGCCGGCCATCACGGACTTGATCGGCGGTTCAACGGACTTCATGTTCCTGCCCGTCAATGAAGCCTCTACGCACATCAAGAGCGGCGCCCTTCGCCCACTGGTCGTGACGAGTGAACGGCGGTCCCCGTTACTCCCGGACGTGCTGACGATGCGGGAAGCCACTGGAAAAATCAACATGGACATGGGGGCCTGGCAGGGCCTGATGGCGCCCAAAGGCACACCTGCCGACGTGCTGGGCAAGTTGCAAGGCGCGCTGCAAAGGGCGCTGGCCGATCCCCCCCTGCGCGACCGCCTCACCGCACAAGGCTCTTTTGTTCTGGGGGGCACGCAGAAGCAATATGTGGACTACATGAAGGCAGAGGGTGCCCGTTGGGCCGCCGTGGTGCGCGAGACGGGTGCCAGGCTCGATTAAGCCCCCACCCATCAACGCCCCCCCCCACGGACTCAGGCCTCGGAAAGCTGATGCCCATCGCGGGCTGCCAGCCTCCACAGCGGCGGCTGGGCGCGCTCCCAGTGGCGGTGCGGGCCTGGGAGCGGTGCCGCCTGGGAGGTTCGGGGGCCCCTCCACCCACAACGCACCAGGGGCTCACAACAGGCGCGCCAGCCGGCGCGCCCCCCATTCCTTGAGCCGCCACGACAGCGGCCGTTGCTGCCATTGCGCCCAGGTGATGGGCGTGGCCGCCAGCAGATCGGCCTCGAAGGCCTGCTGCAGCGTGGCGGCAAAGCCCTCGCCCAGCACCACGGCATTGATCTCGTCGTTGTCCAGGGCACTGCGCCAATCGAGGTTGCTGGAGCCCACGCAGGACCACAGGCCATCGATGACGGCCGTCTTGGCGTGCAGCAGCACGCTGCGCATTTCGAACACCTCGACACCGGCCTGCAGCAGCTCGGTGTATTCGGAGCGCCCGGCGTGGAAAGTCAGGCCCGAATCGGACTGGCCCGGCAGGATCAGTTGCACCTGGACGCCGCGCGCGGCCGCCGTGGTGAGCGCACGCATGAGCTGCCTGTCCGGCACGAAATAGGCCTGGGTGATCCGGATCTGCCGCTGCGCCTGATCCAATGCGGCCAGCAGGCTCAGGTACATCAGGCTGTAGGGATCGTCGGGCGAGCTGGCGATGGCACGCACCACCTGCGGCCCCATCGGAGGCACGACCGGAAAGTAGTTGCGCCCGGCCAGCACCGGCCCGCGCTGGCGCTGCCAGCTTTGCAGAAACAGGCGCTGGAATTCGGCCACGGCCGGGCCCTCGATGAGGATGTCGGTGTCGCGCCAGGGCAGCGCTGGCACAGCGCCAGTTCCGCCACTGGCTTCACCACCTTTCTCGGCGCCCGAGGCTTTGCCCGGCCGGTGCCTGAGCCCACGCAGCGATGAGCCACTGGCATACACCCCGCTGATGTTGACGCCCCCCAGAATCGCCAGCTGGCCATCCACCACCAGCAGCTTGCGGTGGTCTCGGTGGTTGGGCGCCCATGGCGCCAGCGCCGACCAGGGCTGCAGCGGGTTGAACTCCAGCACCTGCACGCCTGCATCGCGCAGCCGCTCGAAGAAGGCCGGGTCCGTGCCCCAGGCGCCCACGCTGTCGTAAATCAGATTGACCTGCACGCCCGCACGCTGGCGTGCCAGCAGCAGTTCGGCAAAGCGCTCGCCCACTGCATCGTCATCGAGGATGTAGGACTCGAGATTGATGTGGTCTTGCGCCTGGGCGATGGCCTCGAACATGGCCTGGTAGGTGGCGGCCCCATCCTGCAGCAGGCGGGCCCGGTTGCCCAGCACCAGGGGCCGGCCCACGATCATCTGCTCTTGCGCAATGCGCTCGTCCAGGCCCGAGGCATCGCCCCAGCTGCCCTGCAGTCGCTGTACCAGGGCCGCGCTGCGCTGGGCCGACAGCTGGCCCCAGGCCGCCTGGAAATGCGGTGTGGCACTGGGCTGCACCTGCCAGCGCCACACCGGCAGCTGGGCGCAGCCCGTCAGGGCCAACACGCAGCCTGTCAGACACAGGGCCTGGGTCAGCCTTCGCCGGGCAAAGGCTGGGCGCCGACTCATGGCGCGGCCCCCAAGCGCCGCAGGCTGGCCGGGCCCGAGGTGAGCGGGCTGAATTCGGCCGCCCGCGCGGCGCCAGGTGTGGCAGCGCCTTCGCTGGCGCTGATGCGTGCCTGCTGAGCCACATCGTGCGGGTAGTTTGACCCGGCATAGCGCCGTTGATAGGCAGGCAGCGGCCAGGCTGGGGGCGTGGTGCGCCGGTTCCAGCGCTGCCAGCCCAGCGGCAGGGCCTGCCAGCCCTGGCCCCAGTGTTCGTCCCAGCGGGGTGCGGTGTCGAGCGGGCCGCCACGCAGTTCATCGGGCGGACGGTGGTAATAGCGCAGGGGCACGCGCAGCAGGAACAAAGGCACCTCGTCACGCCACATCAGCTGCCAGGGCCCGCTGTACCAACGGCTGCGGTACCAGCGCTGGTCGCGGAAGAACCAGAACGCCCCCTCATAGAAGAAGTAATTGGCCCGCCCGCCGGGCTGGTAATACACCGGGTAGCCCGGCACGGGTACCAGGCGGGGGTAGGCCGACAGGGTCAGGCCGATGCTCTCGCCAGCCAGCCACGCATCGGCTTCGGCCACCACCGGCTTGACCACAGGCAGCGGCCACTGGGCTTGCGCGGCGCACGCCAACGCTCCGCCCCACAAGGCCCAGGCAGCCCAGCGCGGCCTGACGCGCGCGCCCACAAAGCCCTGAGATTCAGCGTTGTTCACCATCGTCGTCCCGCACCCCCTGGGCGCCCAGCCAGAAAAGGCAGGCCGCGGTGACGCCTTGCAGACGCCCGGCCAGCCACCAGCCCACCAGCCTGCGCCCCCTTGCAGCGTGTGTCGGTGCGGCGGAGCACGTGGAGAGGCGCCCGCAGCAGGCCGAAGAAACGCCATCCCGTCGCCTCTGTGCCCGGGCGCACAGACCGGCCGCCAAAGCGCAGCTCAGCATGGCTTGATGCCTGCCGGCCCGCCGTGGCCCATTTCAGGGCCCGGCGCTGGCGGGCACCCGTCTTGAAAGCCCCCATGGAACTCAACCCACACGACCTCGGCCACCTGTTTCTGCAACTGGGCCTGCCTGCCGAGCCGGCCGAGCGTGATGCCTTTGTCCGAACGCACCGCCTGGCCGCGGGTGTGCGTCTGTCCGAGGCGCCGTTCTGGAACGCCTCACAGGCCGAATTTTTGAAGAAGTCGTTGGCCGATGACGCCAGCTGGAGCGCCCAGGCCGATGAATTGGCGGCACTGCTCAGTGCCGAGCCGCCGGCCGACGAAGAGGGTTGACCCCTGGGATCATGTGCGTGAGCGCACCGACGCTTCCCACAGACGCCCCCACAGTGAACGGCTGGCGGGCCTGGCCCGCTCTGGATGTATTCAGACCGAACTCAGAACACGCTGCCCAGGAGGCCCCATGAACTTGCGCCCCGCCTTGCTGAGCCTGATGCTGGCCTGGGCCATGGCGGCCCGGGCCGCCGAGCTGCCCGATGCCAGCCATGGCCAGTTGCTGTACGACACCCATTGCATCAGCTGCCACGGCACCCAGGTGCATTGGCGCGGCCAACGACTGGCGCATGACTGGCCCTCCCTGCAGGCGCAGGTACAGCGCTGGCAAAGCAACTCCGCCCTGGGCTGGCGCGAGGCCGATGTGCAGGATGTGGCGCGCTACCTCAGCGACACCATCTACCACTTCGAGCCTGGCGCCTCGGCGCAAGGGCCGACACCCGCACTGTCGCGACTGCAGGCCCTGCCATGACGCAGCCCCGGACAGCTGCCCCAGCTGCCCACCGCCCCCGCCGATCCTGGAGCGCGTGGCTGGCCGGGGTGCTGCTGGGTGTCCTGCAGGTCACCTGGGCGCTGGCCGTGGACGTATCACTCATTGGGCCGGTCTGGGCCTCGACCCAGCCCGCTGTGCGTCAGCACGCCGGTCTTCAACGATGGCCGCCAGCCCCACCTCTTTTGTCTCCACTTGCCTCATCCGAAAGAAACCCATGAAAACCGCATTGAATGTCTGGCCCCTGGCCTGCGCCCTGGTCGCCGGCCTGGCCCTGAACCCCTTGCCCGCTCTGGCACAGGACGCCTCGCCCAAGCCCATGATGCAGGGCGGGGGCCACCAAGAAGGCCAAACCGGCCCCAGGCACGGGGCGGGCCCGGAGCATGGCGGCACCCGCCATGCCGGGGTGGAGCAGCACATCCAGACGCTGCAACAGCGCCTGCGCATCACGGCCGCCCAGGCGCCGCAATGGGATGCCGTGGCACAGGCCATGCGCGAGTCGGCACGCGAACTTGACACCGCCATGGCACGCCGAGGGGCGCAGGTGCAGGCCGGGCCCGTGGCGGCCACCGACTCGCTGAAGGCCTATGCCCAGATGGCCCAGGTGCATGCTGACAGTGCCGGGCGTCTGGCCTCTGCGTTTGCGCCGCTGTACGCGGCCATGAGCGCCGAGCAGCAGAAACAGGCCGATGAGGTGTTTGCCCAGCGCATGCGACCAGGCCCCAGGTGAGCCGGCCCCATAACGTGATGACGATGCAAGGCGCCCCCATGAACCGCATTCCACCCCGCCACCTGGCCTCAGCACTGGCGCTGGGCTTGTTGCTGGCCTGCACCAGCCCCCTGGCCCAGGCCGAGCTGAGCATCAGCATCGGCCTGAACCCCTACGGCTACGTGCCCTACCCCGGCCCTGTGTCGGTCTACCCACCGAGCCCGGTGTACTACCCACCGCCAGTGATCTACCTGGGCAATGGCCGCTGGGGCCACGACGATGACGACGATCGCCGCCACCCAGGGGCTTGGCCGCCACCCCGGCCCAACCCCAACCACGGCCATGCCCAGCCGGGTGGCGGCGGCCCCCACGGCGGCGGTCGCAGGCACTGAGCCGGCCCGGCCGTGGCCTGTACTGAACGTGCGCCAACGCACGGAAAGCGCCGGCCACCGGGCGCCATACTGACCCATGAACACTCACCACCCAGCCGCCCCCCCAGCCGACGCGTTCGGCATGCCTCCTTGCGGCAGCGCCCGCCCCACCCCGACAGGAGCCCGGCCATGACCTACCAGGGCGCCCGGGCCCAACCGGTGCTGGACGAAACCCACAAGGTGTTTGAACTGTCGGCCGCCCATTGGGATGCGCAGGACCAGATCAGCCATGTGCGCTGGGTGGAGGTGCATGCCGAATCGAACCTGGACGTGGGCGCTTCCAGCGTGGTGCCGGTGGCCGATGTGATCGACGCGCTGCACGATGGCGCTCGGGTGATGGCGGTGTTTTCACCAGCGTCTGGCCTGCCACGCGGCTTGCAGTTCGAGGTGGTGGAACACCCGGACGGCCACGAGACCATTGCCCTGGCCTCCCACGCAGGCACCGAGACCCATGCCAGCCCCGGCCTGCATGCGCTGATCACCCTGAACCCCACTGAGCTGGACAGCCAGGCCGGGCCGGTGCCCACAGCCACGCCCCAGCCCACACATGCGGTGTCGGAGGTGGCGCTGGACGGGGACGGGCGCGTTACCGCCGTGCGCTGGGGGCAGGTCGATGTGCAGCGCAACGATTGGGCCGGCACCCAGCAACACGCCGATGTGGCGAGCGTGGTGCGGGCCCTGCATGCGGGGCACGCGGTATTTGCGCTGTTTCCGGCCACCCACGGGCATGTGCACGAGCGGGAGTTCATGGTGGTCCACTATGGCAACGGCTTGCAGACCATTGCCTTGCAAGGCCCCAGCACGCACGAGCGCGAGATCCACGACATGACCCATTTTGCATGGCCCCTGCTGGCCCGGAACTGACGCCGGGCGCTGGCCCCGAAAGGAGGCTGCGCGTGCCACCACGCCAGGGTGCAGCAGCGCACGGACAAGGCTCGCTCTTGCGCCCCACCATGGGCTGCACTGGCCCCGCACACGGGCCCCGCAGAACCCGATCCTGACGGATGACCCACCGGACCCACACCATGAGCCAAGCTGCCTACCCTCCCATTCCGCACCGGCCTCTGGGCGCCTCTGCACTGAGCCCGCAGCAGCACCACCTGCAGGCGGCCGAGCACCTGAACAAGGCCGCTGCGCAGCACCAGGAGGCAGCCCGGCACCAGGCCAGCGGCGATGGGGTGGCCGCGGCCCAGAAGGCCAAGGCAGCGGCCCAGCACACCGCCACGGCGGCGGAACACGCTCGCCAGGCGATGAAGAAATAGGCTCCCTGGGCACACCAAAGACCACCATGTGCAGTTGCCTCGCAGGGGCCAGACCGCTCCATAACCCCGCCATCGACAGGGGCGTCGCCATGAGCTGCGGGGCCTGCGCCTTGCTCGCGCTGACGCAGCCCCAACTCACCGAGTTCGACAACACCCTGGCGCCGGGGCCGTTCGGGCCGCCCCGCCTGCTGGCGCTGGCCCGGGGGGCCGTCCTGTTCCGCCAGGGCGACGCCTGCCGCGCGGTGTATGCGGTGCGTACGGGGGGGCTGAAGTCCGAGGTGGTGTCGGCCGACGGACGCCACCAGACCGTGGGTTTTCACCTGTGCGGCGAGCTGGTCGGATTGGCAGCGCTGGGGTTGGGCCGCCAGATCGGCGAAGTGATGGCGCTGGAGGATTCACAGGTCTGTGTGCTACCCCTGCGCCACCGCCCCGATCCGATGGCCTTGCCTGCGCTGCTGCAGCAGCGGCTGCTGGCCGAACTGGGCGAGGCATTGCAGCAGGCCCACCAGCTGCAGATTTTGCTGGGCTGCAGCAGCGCCCAGGTCAGGCTGTGCAGCTTCGTGCTGGAGCTGAGCCGGCGCGCCCGCCTGCAAGGCCTGTCAGCAACCCGGCTGCGCCTGCCCATGACGCGCCATGACATCGGCAGCTACCTGGGTCTGACGGTGGAGACCGTGAGCCGCATGCTCTCGCGCCTGCACGATGCCCGGGTACTGGAGGTGCACCGGCGCGAGCTGCGGGTGCTCGACGCGCCCACCCTGCAACGCCTGAGCGCCACCCCCGAACGCGAACGAATGGCCGGCAGACACCGGCCCCAGCACACCGGGCCGCCCGCCCTGCCCGGCTGGGAAGCGGTCCAGGCTGGAAGCTCAGGGCCAGGTCACGCCGCAGGAGCCAGCGCCGCTTGATCAACGCTTGATGCGGCTGATCTTGGTCCCTTCAATGCTCAGGCTGGCCATCAGGCCTTGCTGATCGGTGATGAAGGCGTAGGCATCGTCCTTCAGGGTGGAAGTGGACAGATTCTTGGCCATGCCCTCATTGACCGCGACCACCGTGGGGCCGACGCCGAACTCCCAGCCCTTGGATTTAGCCAGGTAATTGACAGCCTTGTCGCTCATCAGAAACACCACGTAGGCATAGGATTCCGCCCCCACCTGCCAGCCCCATGAGGCCGACACGGTGTTGTAGAAGTCGCTCACCTTGCCGCCACGCAGCAACACCCCCTCGCCGTAGCTGCCGCCGAACACCAGGCCGGCCTTCACCACCTTGGGGAACACCAGAATGCCCTTGGCCTTTTTGCTCAGCAGTTCGGCGCTGGGTTGCACCTTGTACAGCGCTTGCAGTGATTCGGTGGCGTCGCGCTCCAGGTCCTGGGCGTTGGCCGCCGCGGCAGGCAAGGCCACGCTCCCCAGCATGAAGGCGGTGGCTGAGAGCAGGAGCAGTTTGTGGATGGTGCGTCGAATCGGGGTCATGGGACTTTCCTTGAGCTCGGCAGGATGCCGATCCTGCTCAGGGTAAGCCGCAGCGGCTGGCGCAGACTGTGCGCCAGCCCACCGATTCAGAGCTTGAGCATGTGCTCGTAGTCGCCGCGCTCAAGCGCGTAGCAGTTGCAGCTGGCGTGTTGCAGGCCGGATCGGTCCAGCACCAGGATCTGGCCGCGGCTGTACTGGATCAAGCCCTGGTCCTGGAACAGGCCGGCCTGCAGGGTGACCCCGACACGGCGCATGCCGAGGGCCGCCGCCATGGTCTCGTGGGTCAGGCGCAGGTCGGCACTGCGCATGCGGTCCTGGCACATCAGCAGCAGGCGCGCCAGCCGTTGGGCCAGCGAGTGAAAGCGCCCACAGGCCGCCATCAGGCCCATTTGCGACAGCTCAAAATACAGGTAGTGGATGAACAGCCGGTTGAGCCCGCTGTGGCGCAGCGTGAGCTGCTGCAGTCGCAGCAGCTCGACCCGCCAGGCCCGGCCCGGGCCGGTCACCACGGCATCAAAGGCGCAGGCCGACACGCCCAGTGCCTGGCCGGCCCCCAGCATGCCCTCAAAGCCGATCAGGCCGATCTCGAAATGGCGCTGCCCCAGGGGCCGGGACAGCAGCGAGACCATGCAGTCGACGGGGAAATACACCCACTCCAGGGACTGGCCGGCGTGACCGAGCTGCTGCAGTTCGGTCACCTCCACCAGCTCTGCACCGGTCAGCAGGTTGTGGCGTGCGGCCTCATCCAATTGGGCAAGCAAGCGGTTGGCAAGGCGTAGATCGATGACGGGCTCCGGGGGTGTGCCCGAAAGGGCTTTCTGATTGTGGGTAGTCATGGCTTTTAGATCCGTCCGGCAACGAACAAAGGCCGTTGCACCAGGCCTCCTGGCGGGTGAGCCCCAGCGCAGGGTGGGGAGTACCGAGCCGGCCGCAGGCGGGCGCTCATACGTCGACCTGCCCGGCCAGCACGGACTGCGTGCGCAGGTAGAAGCCCAGCTCGTTGATGGTGACCAGGCTGCGGTTGGAGGCGAACAACTGCTCGATGGAGCGTGTCTTGGCCACGGCCAGCGGGGTCTCGCCGCGCAAGGCCGCCACATAGCCCAGGATGGCCCAGGGATAGGGGTCGAGCTTGCCCGTCTCCCAGCCTGGCGACAACGCGTTGAGCGTGTTCCAGCCGTAGCTGAACAGGGGCGCCAGCTCCACCAGGCCAAAGGCCTGCGGATAGATCTGGCAGGTAGTGCCCGGGTAGAACACCGCGCTGGTGGGTTGGTTGCCATCGCTGGGTGCAAAGGCCTTGGCCGTGCTGTTGAAGCACTGGTTGACCAGGCCCAGGGCCACGTTAGAGGCCAGCAGATCGTAGTAGTTGGCCTCGATCAGTTCGCTGCGGCTGCGCAGCAGTGCGGCCAGATCACGCAGGCCGCGGTAGCCCTCGCAGTTGTCCATCAGGTAGCCGAAGGAGTTGGTCTGGCTGCGCGGCGCCTGGAACACCGAGGCCAGACCGCTGGCCTTGGCCGTCAGGGCCAGGTTGCGGTAGGCGATGTTCTTGAGGGCCGCCTTGTTGGCCTCCCACCAGGTCCAGTTGCTGCTGGCCCGCACATAGCGCACGGCCAGCGAGAGAAAGGTCGAGGCGTAGGCATCGTCCGAGTCGGAGGGCACCAGCGTGAACACCGAGGGGTTGGCCCGGCCGAACGGGAAGTTGACGTCCTGGATGGTGCTGCTGGCGCTCACGTTGCGCAGGTACAAGTCGAGGTAGCTGCGGATGTACAGCTCCAGATCCGGCACGCTGAGGCGCTGCACCAGGGGCAGCAGCCCGAGGTTGGTGAAATACCAGTTCAGCCGTCCGTTGGGCGCGATCTCGTAGCCCCCGGCATACGGGCCGGCGGTGATGCGCAAGGCCTTGAGCTCGGCCACGACATCGATGGCGGTCGCGCTGGTGCCGGGGGGCACGCAACTGACCTGGGACTGCGCGGGGTTCGCAAAGACCAGGGGCAAGGCAAGCAAAGGAGCAGCGGTGAGCAGGCGACGGCGGAGCATGGATTTCCTAGCGACCCCCGCCCTGCAGAAACAAGTGGATTCCGCTGGACCGGGGTCAGATGGCCCGCCGGGCCTTCATGCATCGCAACCGCGCGGAGCGCAGTGCGGCATGACGCCTTGGGGGGTGAGGCCATTCTGGGGAAATACAGGCTTCGATTCGCGTACGGTGCGCTTCCGCACAGACGTTGCCGGGCGGCGCGCAAGCGCCCTGGAACAGGGTGATGCTCTAGGCCGCCCCCCGGGTGGGCGCCAGTGGCGGCGCCAGGCTCACGATCCAGGCGTACAGCGCCACAAAGACCATCATGTCGAACAGCGCACCAAAGCAGATGTAGAGCACCGGCATGAAGGCCACCGACAGGTGTTGCAGCACCACCAGGTGCACCAGGGCCTGGTGCGGCACCATCAACACGAAGTACCCCATCAGCAGCACGGCGCTGCGCAGCTTGACCCAGAGACTGATGTTCAGCGCAAAGTAGCCCAGGCCGAGCAGCACCGGGATCGCCACGATCAGCACGTCGCCGGTGTCCAGCACATCGCCCAGGTGATCGAGCACGCTGTGGGGCAGCGCATCCGGCGCCCACCAGAAGTAGGCCACGGCCACCGCCTGCACCACCACCACCACCCGCACCAGGTACTTGATCGGCAAAGCCTTGCCAGGCCAGCGCCCCGACACCAGCCAGGCCAGCAGGCACAGCGCCGCGCCCAGCCACACCCCCGATGACAGCGACAGGGCCCAGGACGCATCGCCGGGTGACCAGATCAGGTCCAGCCCGTGCCCCTGCGGCCTGTCGCTGGCCGGGTCGGCGCCGGTGCGCAGCTTCAGGGGCAGGTGCAGCCAGCCGGCCCAGGCCAGCAGGTAGGCCTGCCAGAAGGCGTACAGCCAGGTCTGCGCTGCCAGCGCCAGCCCCGACAGGGCCAGGGGCAGCAGCGTCATCTGCAACAGCAGGCGCGGGCCCGGAATCAGGCGCTGGATGGAGCGGTGCGGGCTGCCCAGGCGGTGCTCGGTCTGGGCCTGGGCCAGGATCTGGCGGGCCTGGGCAAAGGCGGCCTCGCGCACATGGGGGGGTGCGTGGTGGAGGGGGGCGTGGTGGGATTCAGGCATGCCGTCCGCTTTCATGGAAAGTCGTGAAACAGGCCCAGGGTCAGGCCGCTGCGCACGTAGTAAGGGTTGCTGTAGCGCTCGGCGGCCACCAGCCAGCCCCAGTCTGGGCTGACCCAGTGGCGCCACGACGCGCTGAACTGGCGGCTCTGGAAATTGACCAGGGTGGTGTTGGCCGCGATGGCCTGGTAGCCCTCACCGCCATAGGCATAGCGCACGGTGCCCAGGTCTTGCCGGAAGTGCCCATAGGTGAGGGCCGCAAACTGCTGGTGCGTGCTGATGCCCCCGGGGTTGCTGCGGTTCAGGCGCAGGCCGGCTTCGACGATCCAGGGCTGTTTGAAGTAGTAGGTGCCGCCCAGGCTCAGGGCATGGTCGATGTGGCCGTCGGGGGCCTTGTAGTAGGTGCCCCCCAGGCTGGTGACCAGTTGGCGGCTGCCACCCCATTTGCGGCTGGCCGTCAGGTCCACGCGCACCCGGGGCAGGTAGAAGGCGCCATCGCCCGCGCCCACGGTGAGGTTGCCATACCAGTCGGGCGAGAACGTGAGCGTGTCGCCCACCGCCAGGTATTTGCCGTCCTGCCCGAAGGCATGGCGGGCGGCCAGCTCGCCCTGCCACACGTGGGGGCCGGCCTCGTAGGTGCCCACCGCACGCTGGTCGCGCCAGTTGCCGTAGCCGGCCGTGAGGTGCTGGGCCGAGGTGCTGAGCTCCAGCCGACGCACCGGTGCGCGCTCACTGACCAGGGGCGCGTTCGGCAGGGGCGTGCCCTCGGCGGCCTCCAGTTGGGCCGGCGCGTTGTTCAGGTCTTGCGCGTGGGCTGCACCAAGTCCCATCAGCAGGGGCCAGGCCACCAGGCCCACCCAGGCGCAGATCCGGCGCGGGCGGTTGAGGGCGCGGCTCATGCGTACAAGGCCTGGGCCGTGGGGGTGCGCAGCGCCGGCACCGGAAACGGCGGCCAGACGGTGGCGGCCTGCTGGGCCGATTCAAATGCCACCGACTCGACCAGGATGGCCGCAATGCGCTGGGCGCTCTGGCCGTCGCCAAAGGGGCTCTGGCTCAGTTGCATGCTGCGGTAGATCTGGGGCTGGGTGAGCAGGGCATCGGCATGGGCCGTGATGGCCTCCACCGAGGTGCCCACCAGCACAGCCCCACCGGCCTGCACCAGCTCCTGGCGTTCGGTGCTCTGGCGGGCCACCAGCACCGGCTTGCCGAAGGCGGAGGCCTCTTCCTGGATGCCGCCCGAATCGGTGAGCGCGAACTCGCACTGCAGCAGCAGGCTGATCATGGTCTGGTAGCCCAGCGGCTCGCTCAGGCAGATGCGTTCGCGCACCTGGGCCGGCATGCGTGACAGCACGCTGTTCACATCGGCCTGGACGCTCGGGTTGGGGTGCACCGGCCACAGGGCCACGGTGTCTTCGTGGTTGGCAATGATCTGGGCCACGGCGGTGGCCACCGAGCGGATGGGTTGGCCCCAGTTCTCGCGTCGGTGGGCGGTGATCAGCATCAGCTTCTTGCCCACATGGCGCGCCAGAAAGCTGCGGATCGGTGGGGGCATGCGGTCCTGCGACGCAGGCTCGCTGCGGCTGAGGCGGTCGCGGGTCCAGCAGGCGGCGTCGATCACGGTGTTGCCCACCTCGAAGATGCGGGCCAGATCCACCCCTTCGCTGAGCAGGTTGTACTTGCACTGGCGTGTGGGCGCAAAATGCCAGCGGCTCAGGCGGCCGATCAGCTCGCGGTTCTTCTCTTCGGGAAAGGGTTCACGCTCGCCGGTGCGCAGACCGGCCTCGACATGGCCGACGGGGATGTCGTGGTAGTAGCCCTGCAAGGCGCCCACCAGCGCGGTGGTGGTGTCACCCTGCACCAGCAGCACATCGGGTTTGAGCTGTAGCAGCGCGGCGTCGATGGCATTGAGCAGGGCCGAGCTGAGGTGGGTGAGCGAGGGGCTTTGCCGCTGCAGGGCGATGCTGATGTCGGGCTTCATGTCAAAGAACCGGTACAGCGCCTGGGCCACCTCTTCGTGCTGCCCGGTGTGCAGCACTGTCACCTTCTGGCCCTGGGCCTGCAGGGCGCGGTACACCGGCGCCATCTTGATGATTTCGGGCCGGGTTCCCATGCAGAGAAGGTAGTTCTGGGGCGTCATGTCGTTGGCTCCTGGGTGTTGTGAGCGGGGGCACCGCGTGCTTGCAAAAAATGAGGCTTGGCAGGGACGGCTCCCCGCAGGACAGGGGCGGCTTCAACGGCAGGAGGCATCGCTGGCGGCCTCGCTGACCTTGTTCTTGCGCAGGATCTGATGCACCACTTCGTCGGTGACGATCCAGTGCGCCGAGCCACGTGCGCCGGCGGTGTAGCGCAGCCAGCAGCCGGCGGTCTCGAAGTCGCGCGCCTTCAGCGCCACGATGGCCACCAGGCCCCAGGCAAAGTCGGTTTTCGACTGGCTGAGCCAGCTGGCGCGGTGTTGCCGCATCCAGTCGCGGTAATGAACGCGCTGGTCCAGCGCCTGCAGCTTGAAGCTGAACAGCATGGGGTACAGCTGGGCCACGTACTCGGGGTAGAAGGTGGGGGCCACCGTCAACTGACCGGGCTGGGTGGAGACCAGAAAGCGCCCGGTGTCGGGGTTCCAGAAAGTGTCATGGATGGAGCGCTCCAGCCGGCGTCGCCGGGCATCGACCTGACCGCAGTCGCGCTGGCAGGGCTGGCTGTAGGACAGCACTTCCAGGTTGTCCATGAACAAGGCATGCGGGTAGACCGGCGACACCAGGTACACGCCCCGCTGCGGATCGATGAGCCGCTGCAGGGCCTGTACGCTGCTGTCACGGCTTTTGCGCCACACCGGGCTCTGGGCCAGGCCCTCGGGCATGGTGTCGAGCAGCTTGAGCCACAGCGCCAGCAGAGTGTCGTCGGCATCGGCCGTCTTGCAGGGGGCCCACACCGGGCCGGCGCGGCAGAAGCGGTCAAAGGTGGCATCGGGCTTTTGCCGGCTGACCAGCCAGTCGGCCCAGCGCCGGGCATAGGGGCCCGCGTCCAGACCGAACTCATGGGCCAGCAACAGGGCCTGCAACGCAAAGTAGGGGTCGATGGTGTCGCCCTGGTGCTGCACGCTGATGGCGCCGTCGGCACCGGCATAGCCGTCCAGGCTCAGCGGGTAGGCCTGGGCCGCCACGGCAGCAGCGGCCTGCCCCAGCAGCAGGATCAGGGTGGGGATCAGGGCTCGGGTCAGGGTCCGGATCATGCGGCCCATACCACCCCCATGTTGCGCGCCCAGACCGTGCCGTGCGCATGGGCCCCGCCCTCCACCAGGATGCTGTCGGCGCTCACGGTGGTGGGCGCATCGTGCCGCCCCAACCGCACCTGGGCGCCGACCAGGATGATGGTCTCGGAGATCACCGGCCCGGCCACGCTGGCGCCCTCCAGGATCTGGATCTGTTTTTCGCTGGTCAGCGAGCCATCCATGCGGGCCTCGGCGCCCACCACGATGCCGTCGCGCGCCTTGACATCGCCCACCACCTCGGAGCCGGCACCGATGAGCAACCGCCCGGTGACGATGAGGGAGCCGACATAGCGCGTGTCCTGGGCCAGGCGGCAGTCCCCCCGGATCAGGGTCAGGTGCTCGGTCTGGCGGATGGCGCCCTGCAACTCGCTGAGCAGGGCCTGGCGGCGCGGCCGCCGGCTCGGCACGCCACGCACTGCACCGACCTGACCGAAGTTCACGTCAGGGGCCTGCACCCGCTCGAAGCAGCAGTCGGGCGCCAGGGTGACCGACTCCATCGAAGACACCCGTCGCGTGACCTTGCAGCCCTGCGCCAGCTGCACCTTGCCGTCGGCGTGCGCCCAACTGCGCACCGCGCTGCGCGCACCCAGCTGCAGAGCCCCCTGCACCAGCAGGGCATCGAAATCGCTGCCGGCCCCGGCGTTGAGATCGCCATGGACAAAGACCTGCGTCGGGCACTCGATGGCCTGGTCGGTGCTCAGATCACCCAGCGCAATCACCGGGCGCTGGGCGCCGCGCCAGTCCACCCGGCGCACCTGTGCACCCACCATGTCGAAGTGGTCGGCCAGGTGAAGCTGGGGGCTGCGCAGGTGCTCCTGCACATCGGCCCGGAAGCGGTCGGAGAAGTGGTCGATGTCGCTGCTGTAATTGGGCAGCACGCGCAAGGCCGCGGTGTCGCTGGGGCGCAGCCACTCCAGCCAGCTGGGGCCGAAGGCCAGCACCAGAAAGGCCACGGTGAGCGCGATGAGGCACAGGTAGGCCAGGGCGGAGCTCAGGTCGTAGTTCATTCGATGCTCGGCTTTCTGTAGCGGACGGTTTTGTCCCAGACCATCTCGCGGTGCAGCAGGTGGTCCAGCAACAGGCTGAAGACCGAGGACGAGATGGAGAAAAGGCTCACGACAAAGCCCAGCAGACTCATGGGCAGCAGGCGCAGGCGGCGGCGGTTGCCATCAAGCATCACCGCCATGGCCATCTCGAAGAAGGCCGCAAAGTTGCCCACCGTGGCATAGGCCATCAGTGCAAACACCGGGATCAGCTCGGTGAGCAGGGTGCCCGCATTGAACAGGTACAGGCCCATGGCCAGCACCCAGCCCAACAGCAGCAGGGGCGGCAGCGTGAAGACGAACAGCAGCAACAGGCCGTCCACCCGCTCGCGGGTGCTGAGATAGGGGCTGGTGGCAAAGCGGTAGCCATAGCGCAGCAGCACCTGGTTGTGGCCCTTGGACCAGCGCTTGACTTGCTTGATGCGCACGGCCCAGTCTTCGGGCACCTCTTCGTAGCACTCGGATCGGTTGGTGTAGACGGTCTTCCAGCCATTGAGCAGCAGGCGGTAGGTGATGTCGGTGTCTTCGGCCAGGGTGTTGTCGTTCCAGCCGCCCACCGCGGCCACGGCCGACAGGCGCACCCCGCCGACGGTGCCACCGTACTGGGGCACCAGGCGCAGGTTCATGCGGGCCTGCTGGTCCACCTGGTAGCCGCCGGCACGCTCCAGATCCAGCAGCCGGGTCAGCAGGTTGGCGCCGGTGTTGACGGGCACCACCCGGCCCATGACGGCGCCCACCTCGGGGTCGAAGAAGGGCGCCACCAGCTGTTTCAGCAGGCCCCGGCCCGGAACGTAGTCGGCATCGAAGATGATGACGATGTCGCCCTCCACATAGGCCAGCGCGTCTTTCAGGGCGGCCGCCTTGCCCGCCTTGCCTCCGCGGCGGTGAAAGGGCGTGATGCGGCCGGGGTAGCGGCGTACCCAGTCGTCCACGATGGCCTCGGTGCCGTCGGTGGAGCGGTCATTGACCGGCACGATCTTGATGCGGGCCGCCGGGTAGTTCGAATTGATCAAGGCGCCCAGACAGCCAGCCACCACCGCCTCTTCGTTGTGGGCCGCGATCAGCACCGTGATCTGCGGCCAATCGGCGATGTCGATGTCCAGATAGGGGTGGCGCTGGGTGCCGAACAGGCGGTTCAGGGTCAGCACGGTGTGCCGCAGGGCGTAGACCACCATCACCACGATCACCCCGAACAGCAGCGTGGCCACCAGCGCCATCAAGGCATGGGGCCAACTGCCCTGCACCAGCACCGCCGGCAGGGGTACGATCGGTGCTTCCGGCAGCGGCCCGCTCTGTGCCCAGGCCGTGGCTTGCAGGGCAAGCAGCCCGACCGCCAGGAGGGCTTGGCCGAGACGAGCGACGGCATACCCTGCCCGCGAAAGGCTCGGCTGGTACAGATCGGTGGAAGCGGGCGTTTGAGAAGAGTGCTTCATGGGGACCAGTTGCTCCTTGCCGGTTCAGCGTTGAAGGGCGGCGGGGCCCCGGGTTGTGTCTGAATGTATTTGCGGCACCCGGCAGGGTCTGTGCGAAAGAGAACATTGCGCGGCAGACGCTGGAGTCCAGTCGCATCGTTTACTACCTTCAGGTAGAACCAGCCTCAAACGGTGTGGCCTTGCGCACAGACGCGAGCGGCCGGGGCGAGCACGATCGTCCATCGCTTTTGCACGGCTCCGGCCCTGTTGCAAGGCCCTGTATTTGACGGAGTTCTTTGGGTTGCGCCACAAGCTGATATGGGCCCGTCATACCTTGGGCCCGACACTTGTGGCGGGCTCTTTTTTGCAAAACAGCTGTCTAAAAAAAGGTGGCCAAAGAGATCCCCATGAATACAAGAATCGCCCAGAGCAGCAAGCCAGACACCGGTCTCATCAAGGCAACGCCCCAGCGAACCGCACAAGCCATCTTGGAAGCCTTGTGCAACGGCTATGCCGTGCGCCCGGCACAGGTGTGGGTCACCGTGACAGCCCACCAGGCCCGTCTGGTGGGCGAGGTGGACTGGAAATACCAGCAACAAGGGGCCACGCGATGTGCACTGGCCACACCAGGCATCCACAGCGTGGACAACCAGCTCACCTTGACACCCGAGTTGGCCGGCGCGTTTCTGAACCGCTCGGCGGCTGCCGCGCCATGCGATCGCCAGTCAACGCTGGCCATCTGACCCTCAGTAGCCAGAGGGCTTCGGCGCTTCGCCACCGCTTCGGGATTCACACCCGCATGACGCCAGGATGGCTGGATGAGGGATGCCGGGCAACAGTCAGCCGGGCGGTGTTGCTCAGAGCAGTGCCCACTGTTTCAGCAGCGGGTCTCTCTGCTCCCGAAACCCTTGCGCCTGGTCGACCAGCCAGCCCCGTACCGATTCGACCTCGTCAGGCGCCCCCCCGGCGCTGACCAGAAAATACGCGGCCCTGGATCGAAGCACCATCGGGAACGGCGCACACAGGCGCCCCGCCAGCAGATCGCCCAGCACCAGGGTCAAGCGGCCCATGGCCATGCCCTGATGAGCCGCAGCCGCCTCCGAGGCCAGCAAGGACAGGTTGAAACTGCGCCCCTGCGCAAGCCAGGCCGCGGGCTTGGGCGAGCCAGCATGCTGCAGCCATTGCTGCCATTCCTCGCCGGGCTGGGCGCCCGCCCAGGGCGCCTCGTCATGCAGCAGCAGTGCGCCGTCCAGATCGGCAGCCGAGCGGATCTCCGGGTGTTCGGCCATGAAGCGGGGGCTGGCCACAGGCAGCAGAAACTCCTCCAGCACGGGGTGGCTCACCAGGTCAGGGTAGTGACCCAGGTCATAGCGCAAGGCTGCGGCCAGGCCTTCAGCGTGCATGCGTCTGGCATCCAGCGGATGGAACTCGGCCATGACCTTGAGGCCGACCTCCGGCAGACGCCGATAGAAATCGCCCAGCCGGGGCGTGAGCCAGCTCATGGCAAAAGAGGGTGAACAGCTCAGCAACAGTGACTGGTTCGCGTCGGCGCTGCGGATTTGCGCCAGGGCCTGCTCGATGGCCTGCAACGAAGTGGTGAGCGCCGCGGCCAAGCGCTGCCCCTCGGGGGTGGGCACCAGCGAGCGGGCGCTGCGTACCAACAAGGTCTTGCCGGCCCAGTCTTCCAATTGACGCACCTGCTGGCTCACGGCCCCCTGGGTGATGCAAAGGTCTTGCGCTGCCTTGGTGAAGCTCTGGCAGCGGACCACGGCCTCAAAGGTGCGGGCCCAGACCAGCAGGGAGGGGGAAAGGCGCAGGCGGGTCACCATCTTCACATTGGTCAAACTAATGAACCACATCAGTATAGGCCGCTTCACTCTGGAAGGATCTACAGGAACAATGCAGCCATCCATTAGCGAAGCTGCCTATGAACACCCGCCAGACACCCCAAGCCGTCCCCTCCCCAGACACCCCCCGGCAAGGTGTTGCCTTTGACATCGCCGGCCTGCTGGCCGGCAGGCCGGTGCTGTGGACGCAAGCCCTGGGGCCGGCCAACCCCGTGCAGGACGAGGCCGCCGAAACCTTGTCGGCGGCCGCGATCGAGGCGGCCCGGCAGCGACTGCAGCGCTTTGAGCCGCTGTTGGCCCTGCTTTTTGAAGGGCTGCAAGCCAGCGGCGGGCAGATCGAATCGCCCCTGCTGCGCGTGCCTGAACTGCAGGCGGCCCTGGGCCTGCCGGCCAGCCAGGGCAGCCTGTGGGTGAAGGCCGATCACCTGCTGCCCGTGGCCGGGTCGGTGAAGGCGCGCGGTGGCACCCACGAGGTGATCGAGTTCGCCGAGAAGCTGGCCCTGCAACACGGCCTGATCGGCCCGGGTGGCGACTACCGCACCCTGGCCAGCCCCGAGGCCCGCGCCCTGTTTGGCCGGTACACGGTGGCCGTGGGTTCCACCGGCAACCTGGGGCTGGCCATCGGCACCATGGCTGCGGCACTGGGCTTTCGCGCCGAGGTGCACATGTCGGCCGACGCCAAGGCCTGGAAGAAGGCGCGGCTGCGCAGCCGCGGTGTGAGTGTGATCGAACATGCTGGCGACTACGCCGATGCCGTGGCCGCCGGGCGGGCCGTGGCTGCGGCCGACCCGCACTGCCATTTTGTGGATGACGAGCGCTCCACCTCGCTGTTTCTGGGCTACGCCACGGCCGCCGCACACTTGGCAGCCCAGTTGGCCGAAGCGGGCTGCCGTGTCGATGCCCAGCACCCCTTGTTCGTCTACCTACCGTGTGGCGTGGGTGGCGCACCCGGGGGGGTGGCCTATGGCCTGCAACAGGTGTTCGGGCCCCATGTGCATTGCGTGTTGGCCGAACCCACCGCATCGCCGTGCTTTCTGGCGCAGCGGCTGGCGGGCTGGCCAGGGCTGCCGGCCACCGGGCCACACCCCAGCGTGTACGACATCGGCCTGAACAACCACACCGAGGCCGATGGCCTGGCCGTGCCCAAGGCCTCCACCCTGGCCGCCGCCGCCGTGGGCGGGCAGATCGCCGGCATCTACACGGTGCAGGATGACACCCTGCTGCGCCACCTGTGGCAGGCCCAGGCCAGCCAGGGCCTGCGCATCGAACCCTCAGCCGCTGCAGGCCTGTCGGGCCCGGCCATGCTGCTCAACACCCCTCAGGGTGGGGCCTATCTGCAACAGAAGGGCCTGGCCAGCCAGCTGGCGCAGGCCACCCACGTGGCCTGGCTGACGGGGGGCATGCTGATGCCCGAGGCCGACTACCAGGGCTTTGTGCTGCGGGGCCAGGCCAGCGATCAAGCCCAGGCCTGAAGCCGGGGATGTGGGGATGCGGGCGCGCTCAGGCGGCCCGGCGCACCCACATCAGGCTGGCGCCCATGGCCATCAACACGCCACCAAACAGGCGGTTCTGCGCGCGTTGCGCCCGGACACTGCGCAGCAGGCTGGCCAGTCGTGCACCGGTGAAGGCGTAGCCGTGCATGACCACCAGATCCACCGCCACGGTGGTGAGCATCAGCACCCCGATCTGGGGCAACAGGGGGCGGCTGGCCACGATGAACTGAGGCAGCACGGCCACCATGAACACGATGCCCTTGGGGTTGGTCAGGTTGGTGAACAGGCCCGTCAGAAAGCGCTGCCGGGCCGGCATCATCGGCACGGCGCCCGGGCTGGCCCCGGTGTTGCCGGTGGCATCATCCAGCAGGCCGTGCCCGGCATGCACCGGAGCCCGCCACTGCTTCCAGCCCAGCCACAGCAGGTACAGGGCGCCCAGCACCTTGACCACCGTGAAGGCCGTGGCCGAGGCCACCAGCAGCGAGCCCACGCCCACCCCGGCAATCAGGGTGATGCCCATGAGCCCGGCCTGCAGGCCCAGGATGGTGACGCTGGCGCCTTGCACGCCATAGCGCAGCCCATGCCCCACCGACAGCACGGCCCCGGAACCTGGCGACAGGGCAATCAGCCAGGCCGCCGCGAAATATGACCACCAAATACTTGTATCCATGGCTCAAATGGTAATGGGCGATGCGACCGCCCCGGCACAGGTGGGCTTGAAAACCGCCTTGGCCGGCAGGCCACAAGTCGGCTGAAGGGCGGCTGAAGGGAAGGCTCAGTTCAGGGGCGCCTGCAAGAACAGCCCAGCGGCAGGCAAGGCCAGGGCCACAGGCTGCAGCGCAGAGGTGACTGTGGGCTGCTCTGCCAGCAAGGCCGGCTCAGCGTTGGCGCCGACGCGGTTGCGCAAGGCAGCCGCAGGTTCCCGGTACACGAGCTGGCCGATGAACAGGCGCATGCGCAGCGAGGCCAGCACCTTCAAGAACAGATCCATGCTGATGTGGGCGGGGTCGGACTCGATGTGGGCGATGCGGGACTGGGTGACCCCCACCATCTGCCCGAACCGGGCCTGGGTCAGGCCCGTGGCGCGGCGGGCTTCGATCAGCATCGGGCGCAGGGTCGCCAGATCGGGAAACGGATGCACGTCGGCGCCCAGGGCGGTCATCAACAGGTAAAACTGGTGCAACTTGATGGCCAGCGGGTTGCGCTCGATGCCCCACACGCGCGAACTGCTGATCTGCATGTAGTCTGCCAGCTCGGCCACCGAAACCTGCTGAGCCAGGCGCAACGCCTTCAGCTGCGCACCGAGCTGGGTGGGAATAACGGCGTATTGCATGGTGCTGGGGACTCCGGGAGGGGGCTGAGCGCGATTGTGCCAAATCCGGCCCATGCCGCCAGGGCTTCCCGACTGAACCGCAGGGTCAGCGCACCTGCACGCCACTCCAGAAAGCGACCCGGCCCCGCACGGCCTCGGCCTCGGGCTTGGGATCGGGGTAGTACCAGATCGCGTTGGGGTTGAGCTCGCCATCGACCAGCAGCGAGTAATAGTGGGCCTGCCCCTTCCAGGCGCAGGTGCTGCGGTGGTTGCTGAAGGTCACATAACTGCGGTTGAGGGCGCTTTCGGGGAAATAGTGGTTTCCCTCAACGAGCACGGTGTCGTCGCTCTCGGCGATGACAACGCCTTTCCAGATGGCTTGCATGGCTTGAATCCTTTCAGGGGTGCGGCCAGCCCGGGCTGGCGGCGAAGCGGGTGCGCGCAAAGACGGCGCCCGAGCAAAGTGTAGCCATGCTTTGGCGGTGCGGCGGCCACGCCGGGGATCCCCGTCAGCCCCGGCGCAAGGGATCGGGGGCGTATTTGTCACCCACTCTTTCACGCAGCGGGTCAAGACGCTGGCAACAGCGCCGCGTCCCGCGCGGCCAAGGACTGAAGCTGTTGCAGTTGCCAGTCATGCTCAGGCTCAAAAGCGTCACGCTCTGCCACAGCGGCGTAGCCACCCGATGCGTAGACGGCGGCATAGGCGCAGTACTGCGCCGCCTCCATGGCCTTGCCGGCCAAGGCCTTGGCCACACCATAACTGGCGGACACCGCCGCATGGCCACAGCCGTCAATCGATCTGGAGCCTCGATGGCGGTTGGCCAGCACGGCCGCATCGGAGGCGGCGGCCTGCAGCGCCGCGGCATCGGCCAAGCCATCCACATGGCGGGCCAGCACCCGCAGGCAGGTCGCGACCTCGGGTTCCTCCAGCAGATGCTCCACGCGGCGGGCACAAGCCAGGCAGAAAGCCAGCGCGAGTGGCCTGTTTTCGGGCGCATCCAGGCGCAAGGAGGTGGCAAGGCGGGTCAGTGCTTCGTTCATGGCATGCCTCCGACAGGTGTCAGTCGAAACGAACTTTAACCGGTCTGTGCGACCGGGCACATGCGATCGAGCGCTACTTTCACGCAGCGCTGAGTTGAGTTCACGCAGTCCGAGCCGCCATTCATGAATGCCATTCATGGGCCCATGCCATCCAGGGTGTCTTGTCTGGCCAGATGCCAGCCCGTAAGTTCCATCCCCTGACGTCCCACCCTCTGGGCTCCGGCCCAACCCACCATGACCTCACTCAAAATCAACGAGCAGGTGCGCTCCAGCAGCGCCCCGGATGAGACCCCTCTTCTCTGGATCCTGCGCGACGAACTCGGCATGACCGGCACCAAGTTCGGCTGCGGCATGGCGCTTTGCGGCGCCTGCACCGTGCACGTCAATGGTCAGGCCACGCGCGCCTGCCTGACACCCGTCGGCTCCGTGGCGGGTCGACCCGTGCACACCATTGAACACATGCAAAGCGACCGGGTCGGCCGCATCGTCCAGCAAGCCTGGGTCGATCTGAATGTGGCGCAGTGCGGCTACTGCCAGGCCGGCCAGATCATGAGCGCCGTGGCCTTGCTGAAGACCAGCCCCAAGCCGAGCGAGGCCCAGATCGACAACGCCATGAGCGGCAACCTCTGCCGCTGCGGCACCTACCCCCGCATCCGCGCGGCCATTCAACTGGCCTCGCGCCGCCTGGCCGGAGCAAAAGCATGAACCGCACCGACAACCTGATGCTGCGCCGCCGCTTTCTGCAGGTATCGACGGCCCCATTCGCGCTCGTCATGGGGCTGGATGCCGAAGCCCAGGCCACGGCCCCGCAAAAATACGGCGCCGACTCCATGCCCGGTGGCACTGTCGACAACCCCTTGGTCTTTTTGTCCATCGCCGAGGACGGTGCGGTGACCATCGTGGCCCACCGCGCCGAAATGGGCACGGGCGTGCGCACCAGCCTGCCCATGGTGGTGGCCGACGAACTCGAAGCACGCTGGGACCGTGTCAAGGTCGTGCAAGCCGGTGCCGATGAAGCGCGCTTTGGCAACCAGAATGTGGACGGCTCGCGCAGCGTCAGGCATTTCTTCGAGCCCATGCGCCGCGTGGGCGCTGCAGCCCGTCAGATGCTGGAAGCCGCAGCGGCGGCGCGCTGGTCCGTTCCGGTGAGCGAGGTCAAGGCCGTGCAGCACGAGGTCTTGCACAGCGCCACAGGCCGCCGTCTGGGCTTTGGTGATCTGGCCGCAGAGGCCGCCAGGCAAGCGGTGCCCACGCGGGAGCAACTCCAGCTCAAGACGCCCGCCGATTGGCGCTACATCGGCAAGGGCAAGACGGCGGGCATCGACCAGGTGGCCATCAGCCAAGGGCAGGCCAGCTATGGCATGGATGTGTTGCTGCCCGGCATGGTGTTCGCGGTCGTGGCGCGTCCACCCGTGGTGGGGGGCAGACTTCGGCAGGCCGATACCGAGGCCGCGCTCAAGGTGCCCGGGGTCCTCCAAGTGGTCGAGATCCCGGGCTTCCAGGGTGCCCCGGCCTTTCAGCCGCTGGGCGGCATCGCAGTGGTGGCCCGCAACACCTGGGCCGCCATGCAGGGCCGCAACGCACTCAACCCGCAATGGGACGACGGCGCCCATGGCAGCTATGACTCGACGGCCTTCCGGCGCGAGCAGGAGCAGGCGGTCAAAGCGCCGGGCACGGTCTTTCGCGACAACGGAGACGCCCCCAAGGTGATCGGCAACGCGCCGGCAGGGCGCCGTTTCTCGGCCGACTATTTCGTGCCCCATCTGGCACATGCCACGATGGAGCCGCCCGTGGCCACCGCGCTGGTCACCGAGCAGGGCTGTGAAGTCTGGACATCGACACAGAACCCACAGGCCGCGCTCGATGGCGTGGCCGCCACCCTGGGCCTCCAACCGGCCCAAGTCAAGGTCAACGTGTTGTTGCTGGGGGGCGGCTTTGGCCGCAAGTCCAAACCCGATTACGTGACCGAGGCCGCGCTGGTGGCCAAGGCCCTGCCCGGCACCCCGGTCAAACTGGTGTGGACGCGGGAGGACGACATCCACCACGGCTACTACCATGCCGTCTCGCTGGATCACCTGGAGGCGGCGCTCGGGCCGGACGGCCTGCCCGAGGCCTGGCTGCACCGCACGGCGGCGCCCACCATCACCTCCCTGTTCGCGCCCGGCGCGAAGGCGGCAGCCCCCTTCGAGACCGGCATGTCGGCCACCAACATGCCTTTCCAGGTGCCCCATGTCCGCGTCGAACGAGCCGAAGTGGCGGCCCATGCACGCATCGGCTGGTTCCGCTCGGTGGCCAACATCCCGCATGTGTTCGCCACACAGAGCTTTGTCAATGAGTTGGCCCACCGCGCCGGGCAAGATCCGCTGCGCTACGCCCTGGCGCTGCTGGGCCCGGACCGCAAGATCGACCCAGGCTCGATCTCAGATGTTTTCAACTACAGCGAATCACCACAGCAATACCCCATCGACACCGGCCGCATGCGCGCCGTCATCGAAGCCGCGGCGCGCGGCGCCCGCTGGGGCCGCAAGCTGCCCAAAGGCCACGGCCTGGGACTGGCGTTTGCCTACAGCTTTGTCACCTACACCGCCACCGTGGTGGAAGTGGCCGTCAGACCCGACGGAGACCTGAGCATCGTGGCGGTGGACATGGCCCTTGACTGCGGCCCGCAGATCCATCCGGAGCGCATCCGTGCGCAGATGGAGGGCGCAGCGGTGATGGGCCTGTCCTTGGCCCTGACGGGCGAGATCACGTTCCAGAACGGGCGCGTGCAGCAAAGCAATTACCACGACTACGAGGTGCTGCGCCACGCGCAGTCGCCGCGCACCATCCGCACCCACCTGGTCGGCGGCGATCCCACACTGCCCCCCGGCGGCGTGGGCGAACCCCCTGTGCCCCCCGTGGCCCCGGCGCTGACCAACGCCCTCTTTGCAGCCACCGGCAAGCGAATCCGGTCGCTGCCCGTGCGCCAGCAACTGCGCAAGGCATGAACGCCGGCTGCCAGCGGCGACTGAGCGACAGAGCGAACTGAACCCGCACAGTTCGCTGCCTTGCCTCAAACCGCTTGAAGCCGACGGCGCGAGGCAGCCACCAACGTGGCCGCCAACAACAGTGCCGCACCTCCTACAAAGGTGGCATTGACCGACCCATGGTCTAGCAGCGCCCCACCCAGCCCGGCACCCGCCATGATGGCCATCTGGATGGACGCCACCATCAGGCCGCCACCGGCCTCGGGTTCATCCTGCACCTCCTGGGCCAGCCAGTTGAACCAGGCCACCGGGACGGCCGCGTTCAACGCCCCCCAGCACGCCAGGCCAGCAGCGGTCATCCAGACCACCGGGGCCAGTTCGATCAGGCCCAGGGTGACCAGCCCCAGCAGCAGGGGGCAGGCCCACAGCAAAGGGTACAGCCAGCGCGACAGCAGCACCGTGGCGCCCGAGGTGCCGACAAAACCTGCGGCCCCCAGGATCAACAAGAGCACGGACAGCTCCGTGACCGACACATGGGTGCGGGTTTCAAGAAAGGGCCGCAAATAGGTGAACGCTGCAAATGCGCCGGCGAAGGTCAGCATGGAGGCCATGACGGCGGTACGCACATGCGGGCGCTTGAGCAGGCCCAACACCCGGGAGGCCGGAATGGACCGGGTGGCCGGCATGCTGGGCAGGGCCAAGGCCTGCCAAAGCAAGGTGAGCACCCCCACCGGCACCAACAGCCAGAAGACCCCGCGCCAGCCCACCACGCCCCCCAGGTAGCTGCCCACCGGGGCCGCCAGCGCCGTCGCCGCCGCGTTGCCCATGTACATCAGGCCCAGTGCTCGAGGCACCTGGGCCGGCGACACCAGTTGCATCACGGTCGCCGTGGCCAGCGACCAGAACCCGCCGATGGTGATGCCCAACAAGGCACGCGCCAGCATCAGCAGCCCGAAATCGGGGGCCTCGGCCATCAGGCCCAGCGAGAGGACCATCACAGCCGTCAGGCCGATCAGCACATGGCGGCGGTCCAACCGGCTGGCCACGGTCGCGATGAAGAGACTGGTGGCCACCGCCAACAAACCAGAGATGGCAATGGCCTGCCCCAGCAAGCCCTCGGTGGCGTGCAGGTCTGCGGCCATCGGCGTGAGCAGACTCACCGGCATGAATTCCGACGCGATCAGCATGGCGACGCACAGCGTCATGGACCCCACCGCGCTCCAGGCATCGCGAGGCCGTGTCGGGGTCTGTTCAAGAGAGGAGATCTGAGAGTGCATGAGAGTGCGGCCACGGGCCAGGTCATCGGCCGCGTACTCTAGAACCTGCCAGGGCTGTGCACTAGACGGCCACCGCCGCATGGCCTCATGAACCCCACTCATGAGTGGGGTGGGCCGCGTCACTCTGCTGGTAGCGGCCCCTCAGAGCGGCAGGCGGATCGCCTCGATCACCAGCCGCAAGGCCCTGGACGATTGCCGGCGGCTCGGGTAGTAGGCATGCAGCCCCGGAAAAACCGGGCACCAGTCGCGCATCAGGCTGACCAGGCGCCCGCTGGCCAGGTGCTCGGCCACCAGGTCTTGCGGCAGAAAAGCCAGCCCCACCCCCACCAGCGCCGCGTTCAGCATCTGGTAGGCGCCATTGAAGGTGGCCTGTCCGCTCACCCTGGCCTGGATCTGGCGTTCGCCCTGACAAAGCTCCCAGGCATACACGCCGCCACTGCTCGCCAGGCGCAAGGTGATGCAGTTGTGCTGCAGCAGGTCTGCCGGCTCCAGGGGTATCCCGCACTGGGCCACATGGCTCGGGCTGGCCACGATGTGCATGGGCATGTCGGGGGCCAGGCGCACGGCAATCATGTCGCGGGCCACCTGGTCACCCCAGCGCACGCCGATGTCGAAGCGCTCGGCCACGATGTCCACCATGCGGTAGTCTGAGCTGACCTCTACCTTGAGGTCGGGGTAGGCGTGGAGCAATGGCGCCAGCCGGGGCCAGATGAGGCTGTCAACCACATGGTCGATCGCAGTGATGCGGATGGTGCCACTCACCTTGTCGCCGAGATCGCTGACGGCCTGCACCTCTTCCTCGATCTCTTGCAGACGCGGCGCCACCGTGGCCATCAGGCGCTCGCCGGCCTCGGTGGGCGAGACACTGCGCGTGGTACGTGTCAGCAGGCGCACGCCAAGACGGGTCTCCAGCGCGCGCACGGTGTGGCTGAGGGCCGATTGCGAGACCCCGAGCTTGGCTGCGGCACGTGTGAAGCTGCGCTCCTGGGCAACGGCCAGGAACGCCAGAAGATCGCTGATGGCATGTCGGGTCATGGGGAGGGTCGGTGGGCAGCAAACGCGTATTTTGCGGGAAGCCACCTTCCACGAACACCGTCCAAGACTACCTTCCACAACCACTTCCTACGACCTCCTCCCACGCCCGACTGACACGAAGCCGGGCACCGGCCTGCTTGAAGCCTGTGCCAAGCGCCCGGCAGCTGGCCAGCGCTCAGGGGCCACCCACCTCGGACTTCACGGCCTTGGCTGCGTCATCCACCGCCTCGATGGCGTCGCCCTTGCGGGCCTGCAGGCTTCCCTTGACCTGGTTCTTCAGACCCTTGGCCTGCAACGACTTGTCGTCAACCGCCTTGCCGGCGGCCACCTGGGTTTTGCCCAGCGCTGTTTTGGCGGCGCCTGCAATCTGGTCTTTGTTGATCATGGTTATTTCTCCGATGGGTAGGATTCCATCTGCACCGTGCCTTCAACATGAAGAGCACATCCACAGCGTGCTCCTATGCGCAGACGATGTCAGTGCACTGGAGCACCAAGCTGCCCCAACCCGGGCACCCGGCTGCTAGCGGCCCGCGCTTCCCAGCACGCGAAACAGAAACAGCACGATGGCGATCACCAGTAAAACGTGGATGAATCCACCCAGTGTGGTCGAGGTGATCAGGCCCAGAACCCACAGCACGAGCAAGATGATGGCGATGGTTTGAAGCATGAGAGTTTCCTTTGGATCGGGTGAGTGCCTCAAGGCAGATAGGTGTAGGTGAATTGAAGCAGCGTCAGGCCTGGGTTGGGTGCCTTGATGCCCGCATTCGAGAAGTGGGACAGGCGAACGCCGATGCGGTGGTGGCCACTCAGTTGGTAGCCCAGGCCCAGGTGATCACCAAACTGAAAAGCTGTGCTGATGGCGTCACCCGGCAAGTGGGTATGGCGAAATGCGCTCACGCCAATGCCGGCCTCCCAAAAAAGACCTGGCTGATCTACCGACCAGTAGCGAAACAGCGGTGTGACGCTGAGTTGCCAGACCGAGGCAGGTACGAGATCGCCATGGGCGCCCCACCGGGCGACGCCGAATTCCGAGACCGCCGTCCAGGCGCCATGCCGGGCGTCACCCGGCAAGACCCACCAGGGCGCCGTTTCCCAGTTGAGGCCCAGGCGGGACGCATGGCGGGCCGTTCCCAGTTGCAGGCTGTAGGCCCCCAGTGACCCCACGCCGTCCTCCTGGGCGATGGCCGGGGCCTGGGCAATCCATCCCCAACACAGTGCCACAAGCCCCCGCGCAGCAAGCTTGGCAAGGCGCTGCGAGCGCCAGAACCGACAGTGTGCAAGGGGTGTTGGGACAGGCATGCGCCAGCCTAGCCCCCGCCGCTGACTGCGTCAGTGCGCCGGCGCACAGATCTGCCCGCTCAGCCGATCAGGTCTTGCACCGCCAGGGTTCGGTAGTAGACCGCCAGGGTGGCACCGCAGCCGCGGGCGATTTCAGCAGCAGACTCGGCGTGCTCCGCATCGTCCACCTGCACCAGCAGCCAGCGGTAGCCGTCCTGGTCGAGTTGAATGTAGCGCTCCAGCATATGGATCTCATAGCCCAGCCCTGCCAGCACGCCTGCGTTGTCGACCATGGCCTGAAACTCGGCCGCGCTTTCCGTGGGTGAGAACTGGCGCAAGGCCACGGCAGGCCATCCCGCGTCATGCAGCCCAGCCACCAAAGCATCGAGTGGCCCCTGTGCGGGAAGGCCCACCATCACATGCCCCACCGGTTTGAAAACCCCGAACGAGGTGGGCAGGGCACTGGCCGCCTCGGCGTCGATGAGCGCGACCCGGCCCGCCGCCCCGCTCTCAGCGGGGCTGGCGGGCTGAGCGCTGGGCGCACCGGCAAGGGGATTGGCAAGGGGATTGGGAGCAAGCTGTGTCATGGTGTGTTCCTCAGGGTGGCCCCATGGTCTGCCGGGCCGCAGGCGGCATCTGTGCGTTCACACACAGGCAGACTGGGCGACCTGGCCAGACAATGGGTACCCTCCGGGCCAGCGTGCCCAAAAGCCCATGCCCACCAGGAGTCTCAGATGAAAACCGTGCGCCTTGCCTTGCTCAGTGCCAGCAGCCTGTGGCTGGCCGCCTGTGGTGACACCGCCTTGCTCACCGTGGCCGAAGGCACCGGGCCGCACCCGCGCTGGGTGGCGCCCCACCCCACGCTGCTCCCGACCTTGAACATCGCCCCCGCCCGGGGTTGGCCGGCGGGTGTGACGCCCCAGGCCGCCGAGGGCACGCGGGTGGCGGCTTTTGCCCGTGGCCTGGACCACCCCCGCTGGTTGCTGGTGCTGCCCAACGGCGATGTGCTGGTGGCCGAGACCAATGCGCCGGCGCGGCCCGATGACAGCCCGGGCCTCAAGGGGGCGGTGGCCCGCCTGGTGATGAAGCGGGCCGGGGCCGCGGCACCCAGCGCCAACCGCATCACCCTGCTGCGCGACAACCAGGGCCGCGGCGTGGCCGATGAACGCCATGCCTTTCTGACCGGTCTCAACGCACCGTTCGGCATGGTGCTGCTGGGCCAGCACCTGTATGTGGCCAACACCGATGCGGTGCTGCGCTTTCCCTACACGCCGGGGCAGACCCAGATCAGCGCCCCAGGCGAGCTGGTGGCCAAGCTGCCGGCCGGCCCCATCAACCACCATTGGACCAAGAACCTGCTGGCCAGCGCCGATGGCCGCAAGCTCTACGTGAGCGTGGGCTCCAACAGCAATGTGGCCGAGAACGGCATGGCCGCCGAAGACGGGCGCGCCGCCATCTGGGAGCTGGACCTGGCCAGCGGCACGCACCGCGTTTTCGCCAGCGGCCTGCGCAACCCCAATGGCATGGCCTGGGCCAGCGATGGCGTGCTGTGGACGGTGGTCAACGAACGTGACGAGATCGGCAGCGACCTGGTGCCCGACTACCTGAACTCGGTGCGGGACGGCGGCTTTTACGGCTGGCCCTACAGCTACTTCGGCCAGCACCTCGACGAACGCGTGCAGCCCCAGGCCCCCGAACGGGTGGCCAGCGCCCTGGTGCCCGACTACGCGCTGGGGCCGCACACCGCCTCGCTGGGCTTGGCAGCGGCCGAGGGCAACCGCCTGCCAGGCCGGTTTGCCCAGGGCATGTTCATCGGCCAGCACGGTTCGTGGAACCGCCGCCCGCACAGCGGCTACCAGGTGATCTTTGTGCCCTTCGACGGCGCACGCCCCTCGGGAGCGCCACCCCTGGCGGTGCTGACCGGTTTTCTGGATGGCGAGGGCGGGGCCTATGGCCGCCCGGTGGGCGTGGCCATTGACCGGCAAGGCGCACTGCTGGTGGCCGACGACGTGGGCAATGTGGTCTGGCGGGTCAGCGCTTCAGAAAGTCCAGCAACGCGTCGTTGAACAGCTTCGGGTGCGTGGCATTGAGCCCGTGCGGCGCACCCAGCACCCTGACCATCAGGCTGTGCGGCACGGCCCGGTGGGTGAGTTCACCCGAGGCTTCAATCGGCACGATGGCATCGGCCTCGCCGTGGATCACCAGCGTGGGCACCGACACCCGGCTCAGGTCCCGGCGAAAGTCGGTGCTGCCGAACGCCTCCATGCAGGCCAGTGCCGCCACCTGGGACGACTGCTGGCACAGCCGCAGCGCTTCGGCGCGCTGGGCCTCGGTGGCCAGCAAGACGCCATGGGCCGAATAGAAGTGGCGGGTGAACTGCTCAAAGTAGGCGGCACGATCGCCCGTCAAGGCCTGGATGGCGAGCCGCGCGGCCTCGGGCGTGAGGGGGCCCTGCGGGTTGTCTGCCGTCTTCAACAGGTAGGGCGGCACTGCGGCGGCAAACACCACGCTGTGCAGGCGGGATTCACCAAAGCGGCCGATGTAGCGCGCCACTTCACCGCCCCCCATCGAAAAGCCCACCAGGCTCACCTCCCGCAAATCGCAGGCGTCGAGCACCCGCTGCAGATCGTCGGCCAGCGTGTCGTAGTCATAGCCCGTGGCGGGCTTGTCGGAGCGCCCAAAGCCCCGCCGGTCGTAGGTCACCACGCGGTAGCCGGCGGCGCGCAACACCGAGACCTGTGGTGCCCAGGCCTCGGCCGACAAGGGCCAGCCGTGGATCAAGACCACTGCCCGCCCCTCGCCGCCGCTGTCCTCCATGTGCAAGCGCACATCCACCCCGGGGGCTGCGGCTGGGGCAACGCCCTCTGCGCTGGCGATGGCACCGGCCGCGCCACCCCCCAAGGCGCCCATCACAGCCCCCACGGTGACGCCGACCACGGCGCCGACCGGCCCTCCGACCGCTCCCCCCACGGCCCCGCCCACAGCGGCGCCGGCCACCATGCCACCGCCTGCGAGTGCCGAACCGGCCTCACGCTCGGCCTCGGCCGGCAACAAAGGCATTTGTGCGGCCGGATTCGGATCTTGCGAAGGGATGCCGTGCCCCGGGCGCGCCTGTTCGACCATGTCTTCGTCGACAGAAGCCTCCTGGGGAGGTGGGCTGGCAAAAGGGGCTTGGGATGGGCACATGGAACACTCCTGAGTAGGCGCTCATCGTGGCGCTCCCTGGGTGTACCGTCGGTTCGGTAGAACACAGTCCGTCAAGCTGCCGGTGCGGCGGCTGGCCTCAGCCGGCCAGCACCAAAATCAATGACTGTGGATGCCGTGCTCTTGCACCCATTGGACGGCGATGGGCACATTTTTACGAGTCAGCTTGTCGATGCCTGCCAATTTCTTGATGCAGGCGGCACTGCCTGGCATCAGAGTCGCCATCTTGGCGGACCACAAGGTGTCGGAGAGCTTGGTGCCCAGGACCCAGCGATCCCGGTGGGGTGATGGCGCTCCACCGGTGCAACACAGCGTGGGCAGATCGACGCAGCCGCCTCTGCGGCGGGCCCTCTATTGAGCTTGCACCAGCCGATCTCTCAGAAGCTGCAACTCCCGCGATCTGTCCGCATTCAAGGCCGGGTAGTGCATAGGAAGTGATTCAAGGAGGTTCAGGACGATGCGCGAGACGATCAAGTGCGCAGTGTTCTTGTCGTCGGCGGGCACGATATGCCAAGGCGCATGGCGGGTGCTGGTGGCGCTGATGCATTGACCATAGGCTTTCATGTACTGCTTCCAATAGCCGCGCTCGCGCACATCGGCAGCACTGAACTTCCAGTTTTTTTCGGGCAGGTCGATCCGTTCAAGCAGCCGCTTTTTCTGCTCCTCTGGTGAGATGTGCAAGAAGAATTTCAGGATCTTCAAACCATTGCGGTCCAGGTGGCGCTCCAGATTGCGGATGGACTGGTAACGCTGGCGCCATGTTTTTTCTTCATGTTTTCCAGGGCTCGGCAGGCCTTCACTGCGCAAGATCTGGGGGTGCACTCGGGTGATCAACACCTCTTCGTAATACGAGCGATTGAAGATCCCGATGCGCCCACGTTCGGGTAGATCGCGGGTGGTGCGCCACAGGAAGTCATGTTGCAGCTCGGCCTGACTCGGGTGTTTGAAACTGAAAACCTGGCAGCCCTGAGGATTGACCCCCGACATCACATGTTTGATTGCTCCATCCTTGCCAGCCGCGTCCAAGGCCTGAAAGATCAAAAGCACGGCGTATTGGTTCGAGGCGTACAAAAGGTCCTGTAGCCGGCTGAGGCCAGCCACATGGACCTCCATCAACCGTCGGTAGGCGGCTTTGCCACGGCAGATGTCGGGAACACGGGTGGCCCAGTCCGAGAGCGTGATGGCGACACCTGGCTTGGCGATGAAGGCACTGACGTCGAGATGGGGTTTCATTGAGCTGCTCTGGTAGGTCGACGCGATGAATCGGAACGGTCAAGCACCCGTCCCGACGTTCTTTCGGACACAGGGCGATGCCCCTCTCGGGCCCTGGGTGATGCCAGACTTCGGCGCAGTTCTGTGCGCGGTGAATACGGTCCCCATAGACAAGGAGGCCACCTCATGCAGGAGCGCAAGTGCCCAGCACCTTCATCGCACCTTCACCGCAGCAGGGCCGCTTCAAGCTGCGCCTTGTTCATCAATGAACGCCCCTTGATGCCGCGCTGGCGGGCCTCATTTCGCAATTGCTGCAAGGTGCGGCCACCCGGTCCTTGGTGGGAGTGCAGTCCGCCACGCCGGCTGGACGACATGTCGTCCAGCGACGATGCACTGGCCGTCATCGACTCGCCGTGTTGTGCCCGCTCCTTGTTCACGACACGTGCCGCAATCTCCTCGGCCAGGGGCGTGGGGTCGCCCCGCTCGAGCCGGCTTTTTTTGATGTGTTGGTATTGGCGTTCACGCTTGGCGCTCCAGGTCTTTTGAGGCATCTTTTCCATCCTTGAAAAATGAAGGAGCAGGACAAGGTCTTGTCTTGGACATCGAGCGTCCACAGAAGGCCAATCTCATGGCTGTTCCAGTTCAAAACGACTGCGTGGTGTCAAACGCGAGACTAAAGGCGGCACACACGCGGGATCTGTTCGATAGTGAACGGAGCCGGGCTCAACAAGCTGCCAGCATGGTCGCCATGAAACCCCTGGCCATCGAGACCCCGAGGCCCGTCGCGGACAGCGCCGGCTTCGTGTCACCGCAATAGCAGCCTGATGCCTGCAACACCAGCTGCCTACACCCAAGCGTCGCCGCAAACCGTCGTCCTCAGTGGCGCGTGGACGGCGTCAGGTCTGGGGAACATCGCGCCAGGTCTGGACACGCTGATATGGGCCGCAGGCACCACCGTGGTCATCGATGGTGCAGGCATCAGCGCCTTCGACACAGCGGGGGCGTGGCTGGTGCAGCGCTTGCTGCAAAGCACGCACGACGGCGGTGTGACCTGCCAGGTCGTGCATCTTGAAGAGCGCTTTGCCAGGCTGCTGGAAGCCGTGTCACGCCTCTATGCAGAACAGGCGGTGCATCCAGCACCCCCAGTCCAGCCAACGCTCAGCGTCCTCCAGCAGATGGGGCGCAGCGCCGTCTCGACTGCAGAAGAAGCCGCCAGCCTGCTGAGCTTCGTGGGGGAGGTGACGGTCAGCCTCGCCCGCAGCCTGGCCCATCCCAAGCGGCTTCGATGGCGCCCGGTGCTGTTCAACATCCGCACCGCAGGCTTCGATGCCTTGCCGATTGTGGGGCTGCTGGCGTTTCTACTCGGCGTGGTGGTGACTTACCAAGGCGCCAGTCAGTTGCGCCAATACGGGGCCAACATCTTCGTTGCCGACCTGGTGGGGGTGTCGATGCTGCGCGAGTTCGCCCCCTTGATCACCGCCATCATCGTTGCCGGCCGCTCCGGCTCCTCGTATGCAGCACAGATCGGCACCATGGCGGTGACCGAAGAGATTGACGCCATGCGCACGCTGGGCATCAACCCCCAGGAGATGCTGGTGTTGCCCAAAGTCATTGCGCTGATGATCGCGCTGCCACTGCTCACGGTGTTCGCCGATGGACTCGGTGTCTTCGGCGGGATGGTCATGGCGCGCCAGCAGTTGGGGGTCAGTAACACCGATTTTCTCGACCGCCTCGTCAAGGCGGTGGTCACCTCGACGGTGCTCACCGGCCTAGGCAAGGCGCCAGTCTTTGCAGGCATCATCGCCATGGTGGGCTGCCATCAAGGCTTTCGCACGAAGGGAGGGGCCGACAGCGTCGGTCGCCAAACCACACGCAGCGTTGTGCAGGCGATTTTCTTTGTCATTGTGGCCGATGGACTTTTCTCCATCGCCTTCAGTGCGCTGGATCTCTGACATGGCCGACACATCACTCCAGCGAGACCATGTGATCGACATCCGCCAGGTGTCAACCCGCTTTGGCAAGCATGTGGTGCACACCGACCTCAGCCTGACGGTGGATCGCTCGGAGATTTTCGCCTTGATCGGCGGCAGCGGCTCTGGCAAATCCACCTTGCTGCGCGAGCTCGTGCTGTTGCAGCAGCCCGATTCCGGCTCGATCCGCGTGCTGGGCGAAGAACTGACCACCATGACCGACGACGCGGCGGCTGCGTGGCGTCAACGCCTGGGCGTGACCTTCCAGCACGGAGGGCTGTTCGATGCCCTGACGGTGAGCGAAAACGTGGGCCTGCCGCTGCGCGAGCACACCCGGCTGGACAAGCAGCTCATCGATGAGTTGGCCATGGCCAAGCTGGTCATGACCGGGCTGTCGCCCGACGTGGGCTCGCAACGTCCCTCGGAGCTCAGCGGGGGCATGATGAAACGGGTGGCCCTGGCGCGCGCGCTGGTGCTCGACCCTGAGTTGCTGTTTCTTGACGAACCCACCGCTGGGCTGGACCCGGCCAGCGCCGACGCCATCGACGAGCTGGTCCTGCGAATGCGTGATCTGTTCGGCATCACGATCTTCATCGTCTCGCATGACCTGGACCTGCTTTGGCAGGTGGCCGACCGGGTCGCCGTGCTGGCCGATGGCAAGGTGCAGGGCGTGGGTTCGATGACCGAGCTGTCGCAGATGGCGGTGCCCTCGATACGGCAGTTCTTCGATGGCACACGGGCGCGTGCTGCTCAAACACAGCCCCACAGCAGGGGCGCAGCCCCCAAGGCGGCCATGAACGGGAGTGCATCATCGAAACCAAAGTGAACTACACCCTCGTGGGGGTCTTTGTGCTGGTGCTGACCAGCCTGCTGATCGCTGGCGTGCTGTGGATCGCGTCGGGCGGAACGCTGCAAAAGAAGTACGACACCTACCTGGCCATCGAAGGCGAATCCGTGGCTGGTCTCAACCTCAACGCACCGGTGAAATACAACGGCGTGGAGTTGGGAAAGGTCAGCAAGATCCAGCTGGACCCCGCCAATCCGGAGCGTGTGCAGCTGACCTTCGCCATCGAACGTGGCACACCGATCAAGGTCGACACCGTCGCGGTATTGAAGACGCAGGGGCTGACAGGCATCGCCTATGTCGAGCTGGGCGGAGGCAGCGGCGACGCACCGCTTCTGCAACCCAGGGCCGAACCGCCCTACCCGGTGATACGCACCAAGCCCTCGCTGAGTGCCAGGCTCGAGAACGTGCTCACCACCGTTCTGGCCAAGCTTGACCACACGTCCAGCAACATCGACGCCTTGCTGAGCCAACACAACCTCGCGGCCCTCACCAGCACCCTGACGAACCTGGCCATCGTGACCCACACACTGGCCGCCCGCAAGGATGTGATTGACGCGGGCATCGTGAGCGCCGGAAAAGCCGCCCGCAACACGGCGGCTCTCACGGAGCAGCTCAAACCCATCACTGCACGCCTTGGCCGTGCAGCCGACGCAATCGAGAAGATGGGCCACGAGGTATCTGGGGCAGGCATGGCGACTGCCAAGACCGCCGAGGCCATCGGCGCCGAGGCACAGCGCTTCGACGCCAATACCCTGCCTGAAATCCGGCGCCTCTTGACCGAGTTGAGCAGCCTCACCAACTCACTGCGCCGCCTCAGCGAGCAAACAGCACGCGATCCGGCAGGCCTGATCCGGGGTCGCAGCCCGGTACCGGATGGCCCTGGGGAAAGCACCACCGAACAGGAGTCCCGATGAACAGCCCATCAATCCTGCGCCGATGTGTCGTCTCGCTGCTGGGCCTGGGGGCCGCGGCCCTGGTCAGCGGCTGTGGGGCCCTGGTACCCAAGGCCGCGCCCGCACCACGGGTCTATGTGATCGAAGACCCATGGGGCAAGTCGCACAGCCCCTCGCAGGGTAGCTCGGGCGGCGTCTCAGGCGGCATGTTTCACGATCCAGCGCCTGACCCAGCGCCCTCCTCCAGCGCGGCAATCACACCTATTGCAGCACCGGCACTGATCGTCCACCCGACGCGTGCCGCCCCAGGCTTTGACAGCCAGCACATCATCTATGTTCGGGTCTCTCATCAGCTGGAGCACTTCGCGCATGCCGACTGGGTGGACACGCCGGCCCAAATGTTGATGCCCCTGATCATCGCGAGCCTCCAACGCACCGACCGTTTCCGTGCCGTCGGCACGACAGACAGCGACATGGATGGCGACCTGAGGCTGGACACGGAAGTGCTTCGATTGCAGCAGCAGTTCGGCGAACAGTTCGGCGAGGGCCCCAGCCAGGTACGCTTCACCTTGCGGGCCACGCTGTCAGACACCAGAACCCACCAAGTCCTCTCGTGGCAGGAGTTTGACGAAACAGTGCCCTCTGCCAGCGAAGACCCCTATGGCGGGGTGGTGGCCGCCAACCAGGCAGTTCAGCGCGTCATGGCCCAGCTGGCCCATTTCTGCGCCCTGGCCGCCGGTTCGCGGCGCCCGTCGCAAGACAAGCCCCAGCGCGCACAAGCCCTGCCCTGAGGCATGGACGTTCTTCCCTTGCCTGAAGCGACTGGCGCCGATATCCAGCACGACCGTGGCCCCCTGATCGAAGCTCTGCAGGCACGGCGCGATGCCGCGCCCGATGGCGGTGGGTGCTCCGCCGATCGGAGCGCCTGCATTCGAGCGCTGCAGCGCTCGTGGGGGTGCACCACCGTCTTGCGCCACCACCAGCCCCTGCCAGCCAAATGGCTCAGCTGCTTCGCAGGCCGTGAACCCGGCGCGCCACCTGCGCAAGCACGGCCTCGCGCGCCTCCAGGCTGGCCTTGGATTCCGTGAGGAACACGGCCACCACGATCGGGCCACGGTCTGGCGGCCAGTAGAGGCCCACATCGTTGGTGCTGCCATGCGCCCCCGTGCCGGTCTTGCTGCCCACACGCCATGACGCTGGCAGGCCAGCCGCCAGGCGTTTGACGTTGGTCTGGGTGGCTTGCAGCCATTGCGCCAGTTGCTGGCGGCTGCCCACCGACAGGGCGGGGCCGAGCACCGCCTGCCTGAGCAGCTCCACCATGGCCCGCGGGCTGCTGGTGTCACGCGGGTCGCCCGGGATGGCTTCGTTGAGCTCGGGCTCCCAGCGGTCCAGGCGGGTGACCGGGTCGCCCAGTTGCCGGGCAAAGCGGGTCAGGCCCTCGGGCCCACCAAAGGAGCGCAAAAGCAGATTGGCCGCCGCGTTGTCGCTGACGGTGATGGCGGCATGGCACAGCTCACCCACGGTCATGCCGGCACCGCCCGCGTGCTTTTCCGTCACGGGCGACCAGGGCAGCAGCGCCTCGCGGCCGAATTCGATACGCCGGTCCAGGCGCTCCAGGCCCTGGTCCACCCGGCGCAGCACCTGGGCGGCGGCCAGCCACTTGAAGGTGCTGCACATGGCAAAGCGCTCGTCGAGCCGGTGGCCCAGCCACGCCCCGCTTTGCGTGTCGAACACCGCAACGCCCAGGCGGCCCTGGCTTTCGCGCTCCAGGGCCTGCCATTGGCCCGTATTTTCTGGGGGTTGGGCTTGGGCGCCAGCCCCTGCCAGGGTCTGGGCGCTGGCCAGTCTAGAGGCCAGTGCGGCGGTGGACACAAGGGCCATGCGGCTGAAATGTCGTCTTTGCATGCGGTTCATTCGAAGGGGTGAAGAGAAAGTGTCGGCATGCTAAGCGCGATGGTTTGGCAGGACAAACGATGATTTCGGGTGCCAAGCCATAGAAAATCTGGGGCATGAACCTTCCATTGAACGCCCTACGCGCTTTTGAAGCGTCGGCCCGGCACCTGAGCTTCACGCTGGCGGCGCAGGAACTGAACGTCACCCAGTCGGCCATCAGCGCGCAGGTCAAGAACCTGGAGCAGCGCCTGGGCGCACCGCTGTTTCGCCGCCTGCCCCGGGGCCTGATGCTGACCGACGAGGGTCAGGCCCTGCTGCCGCTGTTGAGTGATTCGTTCACGCGCATGGGGGCGGTGCTGAGCCAGTTCGAGAAGGGGCGCCTGCGCGAGCCGCTGACGGTGGCGGCCGTGGGCACCTATGCCGTGGGCTGGCTGATGCCGCGCCTGGCCGATTTCGCGCGCGACCACCCCTTTGTGGACCTGCGCCTGATGACGCACAACAACCGCGTCAACCTGGCAGGAGAAGGGCTGGACTTTGCCATCCGCTTCGGCGACGGCTCCTGGCACGGCACCCAGGCCGACCCCTTGCAGGAGGCCCCCCTGACCCCCGTGTGCTCGCCAGCCATCGCCCAGCGGCTGCACACCCCTGCCGACCTGCTCAACGAGACGCTGCTGCGCTCGTACCGTGCAGACGAGTGGCCCAGCTGGTTTTCGGCGGCCCGGCTGGCGCCCCCGGTCCTGCGGGGCCCCGTGTTCGACACCTCGCTCGCGATGGCATCGGCGGCCGTGCAAGGCTTTGGCGTGGCCTTGCTGCCGCCCTCGATGTTCACGGCAGACCTGCAGCAGGGGCGGCTGGCGCAGCCCTTCGAGCTTCAGATCGCGCAGGGCCGCTACTGGCTCACCCGCCTGCAATCCCGCACCCCCAGCACCGCCATGACCGAGTTCCGCCGATGGCTGCTGCAGCAGATCGGCGCCGAGGGCTGAGCCTGACGTCTGGCCCTACTCCCCCGGCGGCAGCTTGCCGGCCATGGCGGCGCGCCGGTTGAACCGGTGCCCGTCGACCACAAAGCTGCCGTCACCCACCGCGTGCAGGGTGCGCGTTTCCTGCCGGGCCGTATCGCGGTAAGCGACCAGGGCCTGCAGCACCACGATGTGCTGTGCAGCGACGAATTCAGTGACGCGGCATTCGATGTTGGCCAGGCACTGCTTCACCAGGGGCGCCTGCACATGGCGCGCCGGCGCCCGGGTGAGGCCGAAGCGGGCAAATTTGTCGACCCCAGCGTCGGCGCCCGAGCACATGCCGATGCCCACCACCTGATCGATCATGTCGACCGTGGGGATGGCGATCACGCACTCGCGGGTGGCCTGCAAGGCCTTGAAGGAGTGGTTCCAGGCCCCGGTGCAGAGCGCAAACACCCCACTGAATTCGAGCACCATCGTCCACGACACCGTCATCAGGTTGTCGCGCTGGCCGTCGTTCGTGCTGATCAGCACCACGGGCCCGGGCTCGATCAGGGTGAAGGCGGTGTTCAGGTCCAGGGTCTGCATGCGGTGCCTTCATGGGCGTGGGATGGACGAGGCCCCGTGGGGGTGGCATGGCTGGCGGCCATGCGGTCGCTATTCATGGCGCAAGGCCTCGATGGGGTCCATGCGGGCGGCGCGCAGGGCCGGAAAGTAGCCAAACACCACCCCGATGAAGGCCGAGAACAGCAGTGCCAGCACATTGATGCCCAGGTCGAACTCGTAGGCCACCCCCATCAGGCGCGACAGCCCGAACGAGGCCCCCACAGCCAGCACCACGCCCACCAGCCCGCCCAGGGCCGACAGCACCACGGCCTCGATCAGGAACTGCAGCAGCACCTCTTGCTCGAGCGCGCCCACGGCCAGGCGCAGGCCGATCTCGCGAGTACGCTCGGTCACGCTCACCAGCATGATGTTCATGATGCCGATGCCGCCCACCAACAGGCTGACCGCGGCCACCGCGCCCAGCAGCTGGGTCAGCACGCCCATGGTGCTGGCCAGGGTCTGGGCCAGTTGCTGGGTATCGAAGATGTTGAAGTTGTCGTCCAGCCCGCCGGCACCGCTTTCGCCCAGGCGGCGGCGCTCGCGCATCAGCTGGCGCAGGCTGGCCTTGAGCCGGGTGGCATCGCTGCCGTCTTCCATCGACACCAGCAGGGTACTGACCTTGCGGCTGCCCGTGACGCGGCGCTGCAGCGTGTGCAGGGGCAGCAGCACGGTGTCGTCCTGATCGCCCATGCCGCCCTGCCCCTTGGCCGCCAGAATGCCCACCACCGTGCACGAGAACTGCTTCACCCGCAAGGCCTCGCCCAGGCCGGTGAGGCCGGGGCTGCCGCCATACAGCTCGCGGCGCACGGTCTCACCGATCACGCACACGGCGGCGCCGGCGCGCTGTTCGTCGTCCTCGAACACCCGCCCGCTGGCCAGTTGCCAGTTGCCGGTGCTGAACCACTCGTTGCTGCTGCCGCTGACGGTGGTGGCCCAGTTGCGGCCATTGGCCACCACGGTGACCGCCAACCGCCCCTGCGGCGCCACGGCCGCCACCCCACCGATCTGCGACTGGATGGACAGCGCATCTTCTTCGGTGAACTGGGGCACGCCGCCCGCCCCACCGCCGCCACCGGGCACGCGCTGGCCCGGGCTGACGATCAGCAGATTGGCCCCCAGGCTGGTGATCTGGGCGGCAATGGCCACGGTGGCGCCCCGGCCCAGGGTCACCATGGTGATCACCGCGCTCACGCCGATCACGATGCCCAGGATGGTCAGGCCCGAGCGCAGCATGTTGCGCATCACCGAGCGCAGGGCCAGCAGAAGCACGCTGAGCAGCATTCAGGTCACCTCGCTGCCCGGGGCCGTGGCCAGGCCGGCGGGCGCGGCCAGCGTGGGGTGCGGGTTGGGCGCATCCAGCGCCACCAGGCCGTCCACAAAATGCACCATGCGCCGCGCATAGGCCGCCATGTCGGGCTCGTGGGTGACCATCAGCACGGTGATGCCGTGGTCGCGGTTCAGCGCCAGCAGCAGGCCCATGATCTCGTGGCTGCGCTGGGTGTCGAGGTTGCCCGTGGGCTCGTCGGCCAGCACCACCGCAGGCTGGGTGGCGATGGCGCGGGCGATCGCCACGCGTTGCTGCTGCCCGCCCGACAGCTCGGAAGGCATGTGCTGCTCCCACCCGGCCAGGCCCACGGCCTGCAGGGCCTGGGCCGCGGCCTCGCGCCGGCGGGCCGGGCTGTCGCCCCGGTACAGCAGGGGCAGCTCCACGTTCTCTTGCGCCGAGGTGCGTGCCAACAGGTTGAAGCCCTGGAACACAAAGCCCAGGTAGCGCCGGCGCAGCCGCGCGCGCTGGTCGCGGGTGAGCGACTCGACATGCGCCCCGCGGAACAGGTATTGGCCTGCGCTGGGGGTGTCCAGGCAGCCCAGGATGTTCATGGCGGTGGATTTGCCCGAGCCGCTGGGCCCCATGATGGCCACGAACTCGCCGGCCTCGATGCTCAGCGAGATGCCCTTGAGGGCCATCAGCTCGGTGGCCCCCTGACCGTAGCGCTTGGTGACGCCCTGCAACCGGATCAGTGCGGGCTCGCTCATGGCTCGGCGGCCTTTTTCTGGTCGGTCACCACGCGCATGCCCTCGCGCAGCTCGCCCTGGGTGATCTCGGTGAAGTGGCCGTCGCTGATGCCGGGCGTCACCGCCACGGCCACCGGCGTGTCGGGGTGCTCCGGGCTCAGCACCCACACCTGGCGCGCCAGCGCGGTGCTGGCGCCCGAGGCTGCCGACTGCCGGGTGCGGCTGCTGGGCATGTGCGGGATCAGGCTGACGGCCGTGGCCGGCTTGGCGGGGCCACTGCCCGCGGACGCGTCAGGGGCGGCAGGCTCGAAACGCAGCGCGGTGTTGGGCACCAGCAGCACCTGGCTCAGGCGCCGGGCGACGATGCTGGCCGTGGCCGTCATGCCCGGGCGCAGGCTGAGGTCGGTGTTGTCCACATCGAGGTAGGTCAGGTAGGTGACCACGTTGTCGGTCAGCGTGGGCCCCTGCCCCACCCGGGTGATGCGGGCCGGGTAGTTGCGGCTGAGGTAGGCGCTGACGGTGAAGGTGGCGTTCTGCCCCAGCTTGACCGCGCCCACATCGGCCTCGTCCACATACACCCACAGGCGCAGGTGGGCCAGGTTCTCGCCCAGGGTGAGCAGGGTCACGGCCTGCAAGGACGCGGCCACGGCGTTGCCGGGCTCCACGGTGCGGCTCAGCACCACGCCATCGGTGGGCGCGGTGATCGAGGCCTTGGACAGGTTGATGCGGTCGGTGGACAGCGCGGCCTGCGCGTCCTGCACGCCGGCCTGGGCGCTGCCGTCATCGGCCACGGCCCGGGCCAGGGTGGCACGGCCCGCGTCCAGCTCGGCCTTGGAGGGCACCTCGCCGCCCGACGCGGCGGCCACCTGATCGAGGCGGGCCATGGCGGCACGCGCCTCCTGCACGGTGGCCGCCGTCTGCGCCACCTTGCCCAGCGCCGCCGTCAGGGTAGCCTGCGAGCGCAACACCTGGTCGCGCAGCTTGGCCGTGTCCAGCTCGATCAGCACCTGGCCTTTGCGCACAGTGTCGTTCACGTCCACGTTCACCTTGAGCACTGAGCCCGACAGCTCGCTGCCCACGTTGAACGAGCGCGTGGGCTGCAAGGTGCCGTTGGCCACCACGGTGAGCGTGAGCTCGCCGCGTCGGACCAGGGTGGTGCTGTACACCGGTGCGGCCGCCCGCAAGCTGCGCAGGTGCCAGGCGTAGCCGGCCCCCACGGCCGCCAGCAGGGCCAGCGCGGCCAAGCCCAGGCGCCAACGGTGCCACCAGCGCTCGGACTCGGCCGGGCCCAGCAGCGCGTCGATGTCGGCGGTGGGTGGCGTGGTGGGGGGTGTGGTGGCCGGAATGGAGGGGGCCACGGGTGGGCTGACTGGCGTGGTCATCCCCGGGCCCCCGTGCGGGTGGTGGGTGGGCTCAGATCGAGCATGGCGGGCTCCCAGCCGCCGCCCAGGGCCTTGTAGAGGCGCACGTGGTCGGTTTGCAGATCCACCAGGGCGCTGGCCTGGGCGTCTTGCGTGAGCAAGGCGCTGCGCTGGGTCTCCAGCACCACCTGAAAGTCGACCAGGCCGCTGGCAAAGCGCTGGCGGGCCAGCCGGGCCGCGTGGCTGGCGGCCTGCTCGGCCTCCTGCAGCGCCCGCAGCCGCTCGCGGTTGCTGCGCAGCGACACCAGACCGCCCTCCACTTCGGCCAGGGCCGCCAGCACCACGGCGTCGTACTGCACGGCGGCCTGTTGCAGGGCGGCCTGTTGGGCGCGCAACTGCGCGCGCGCGGCGCCGCCATCGAGCACCGGCACGCTCACGCTGGCCAGCAGGCCGAACACCCCGGCCGAGCTGCGGCCCAGCGCCGCCCAGCCCAGGGCGCTCAGGCCCAGGTTGCCGCTGAGCTGCAGATCGGGGTAGCGCGCCGCATCGGCCTGCACCGTGCGCTGGTAGGCCGCGCCCACGCGCAGCTCGGCGGCGCGCACGTCGGCGCGCTGGCGCAGGGTCTCGGCCGGGAAGGCCAGCACCAGCGCCTCGGGCGCGGCCAGCGTGGCGCCGGGCGGGCTCAGGCGCAGGTGCAAGGCCGCGGGAGCGCGGTGCGTGAGCACCGCCAGGCTGTGCTCCATCTGGGTGGCTGCGCTGGCCAGTGGCGGCAGCAAGGCCTGGGTCTGCAAGGCCGCCGTCTGGGCCTGTGCCAGCTCCAGGGCCGTGAGCAGGCCGGCCTGCTGCCGCCAGCGGGTGATCTGCAAGGTGTTCTGCTGGCTTTGCCCATTGGCCTGGGCGATGGCCCAGCGCGCCTGCAGGCTGCGCAGCTGCATGTAGTCGACCGCCACCTCGGCCGCCAGGGCCACCTGCAAGGCACCCAGATCGGCCTGGCTGGCCTGGGCGTCCAATACAGCGGCCGCAGCGGCGGCGTGCAGGCGCTGAAACAGGTCGGTCTCCCAGCTCGCGTCGAAGCCGGCACCGAGGGTGTTGAAGGTTCTGGCCCCAGCGCCAGCAGCACTGCCCGCCGTCCGGTTGCGCTGGGCCGAGGCCACCGCCTGCACACTGGGGCGCAGGCCCGCCGCGGCCACCTCGGCCAAGGCCCGGGCCTGGGCCCAGGCCTGGCGGCCCGACTCCACACTGGTGTTGGCCTGCAGGGCCTCTTCCACCAGGCTGGCCAGCAGCGGGTCGTGAAAGCGCTCCCACCAGGCGGCCAGCGCGCTGGCACCGACTCGCGGTGCTGCGGTATCGGCTCGCGGCGCCGTGGCATCGGCCCAGTCCTGCGGCACTTGCAGACCGGTGGGCGCCGGCCCCGGCGGTTGGGGCGCCGCACAGCCGGCCAGCAGACTGATGCTGAGCAGCAGCCTGGGGCTCAGCCTCCTAGAACGAGGCAGCGGCAAAGGGGGTGCTCGGGTCATGAGGGGCCAAAGAGGGCTGCGCTGCACGCCTCAGGGCGTGAGCGCTTCCTTGGCCAGGTTCCAGGCCTGCGCCAGTTGCAGGCCGCGGCTGTGGTAACCGCCCTTGACGCGGTGCATGCGCTCTTCGATGGTGCGCTGCACCTCGGCACTGGACTCGGTCCATTGCTGTTGCAGCGATTCGGCCTTGGCGTCGGCCTCTTCCTTGAGGTGGTCCACCTGCAGGCCGGCGGCGTGCACCAGGGTGTCAAGCTGCAGATTGAGCTGGGCCAGGTGGGCCTGCAGCCGGGTCTTGAGGTCGCCGCGGGCGGCGCCGGCCTCGGCCTTGAGCTCGCGGATCTCGGACTTCAGGCTGGCCATGTCGTGCTCGAACTGGGCCTGGGCCACCCCGCTGCGGCTGCGCCGGCTCACCCGGCCGCCCAGGCCTTCCAGGGCGGCATCGATGGGGGCCACGCGCTCTTCCTCCAGCTCAGCCACCAGGGCCACTTTGCCGGGCTGCAGGTTGTGCTCAGCGTCTTCGATGAAATCCAGCCCCACGCCCGAGGCCCAGAAGTCACGCACCGCCCCCAGCACGGTGCCGGTGACAGCGCCCAGGGCCACGCCCACCGGCCCGCCCAGCAGGCCGATCAGGCTGCCCACCGCCAGACCGGTGGCCGTGCCGACCAGCTCCGACTCATGCGGCGCGCGCACGCTGACCCGGCCGGTGGCGTCCTTGACCACCACCCCCGTGCCGTACAGCGTGATGTCGCCTGCGGCATGCAGGTGGCGCAGGGCCTGCAGCCCCGCATCGGCGGCCGCCTCGTTGTCAAAGATCGCGACCAGCAGTTTGTTCATGAGAACCTCGGTTCGGCTTGGGGTGGGCGGGCAGGTTTCAGCTCAGGGCCTTGTCGACCGACTTGCGCAGGCGCTGGGTGGCAGCGGTGACATTGGTCTCAAAATCGCGCCAATGCACGGCCGAGGCCTGCTTGAGCTCGGCCAGCTTGGCCTCAGCCGACTGGATGTCTTCCTTCAGGGCGGCGACCTGCAGATCCATCTTGGCCTTGGCTTCGGCGCTGGCATTGCTAGCCTTCTTTTCGAGATCGCTCAGCGTGACCTTGGCCTTGGCGATGTCACGGTCGGCTGCCGCCACAAACTGGTCGCGCTTGCTGGTGTCGGTGGCGTAAGTGAACTCGGGCAGGGCCTTGATGCTGTCCTTGGTGGCGCCGGGCAGCACCAGCTTGCCGGCCTTGTCCTGCACCTGCGAGACGGCAATCGCCACGTCATGGCGGCCAATGCCCACAAAGCCACCGGCACCGACGATGAGGTAGGACACATTGCGGTCCGGCGCGATGATCAGGTCTTCGACCTTGCCGACCTTGACGCCCGCATCGTTGTAGATCGTCTTGCCCATGAGGGTCTTCTTGACGCTCCAGCCCATGGCCACCTGGGTTGTCTCAGAGACATGGGTGTCCATCGTGGTCGTGCTGCCGGCCACCTGGGCCAGCGCCAGGCCAGGCTGCGAGAGGGTGAAGGCGCCCACGCAAAGCAAGGCGGCGACGGAAATTTTCGAAAGCGAGGTAGGGAACATGATGAGGTCCTGAGGTTGGAAGCAGGGCCCACCGCGCAGGCTTGCGAGGTGGGGACTGAGGCCATTTGGCGGGCCAGGGGCCTGCGGCGTCTGTACGACGGCGCACGTGGCTTGCTGCAGTGACAAGCAGGCCCGCTGGCGGTCATGCACGAGCCCGCCCTGGGGGCATTGCGCGGTGCGCCACAAGCACGCGCCTGGAGCCGCTAGAGTGCGGCCCATGCCTGCGCCGCCCCCGCCTTCATCCCGTGCCCTGGTGTGGTTCAAACGCGACCTGCGCCTGGCCGACCACGCGCCCTTGGTGGCAGCCCTGGCCCATGGCGATGCGGTGGGGCTGTTCATCATCGAGCCCGAGTGGCTGCACAGCCCGGAGTGCTCGCCCAGCCATGTGGCCTTCACGCTGGGCTGCCTGGCCGAGCTGCGCGCTGGCCTGGCCCGGCATGGGCTACCCCTGCTGGTGCGGGTGGGCTCGGCCACCGAGGTGCTGGCCACCCTGCACCAGGCGCTGCGCTTCAGCCACCTGCTGAGCCACGAGGAAACCGGCCCCGGCTGGTCGTACACCCGCGATCTGGCCGTGGCGCGCTGGTGCCGGGGCCAGGGCGTGAGCTGGCAGGAGCACCCCCAGACCGGCGTGGTGCGCGGGCTGCGCCAGCGCGCCGGCTGGGCCCAGCGCTGGCAGGCGCGCATGGACGCGCCCCGGCTCAGGCTGACAGGCCGATTTCACGCCGCCACCCCACTCGACCAACCCGATTTGCCCACGCTGGCCGAGCTCGGCCTGCCAGCCCCGGCGCAAACCCTGCAGCCCGCCGGCGAGCAGGCGGCCCTGCTCACGCTGCGCAGCTTTCTGGCCGAGCGTGGTCACGACTACCGGCGCACCATCTCCAGCCCGCTGAGCGCTGAGCACGGCTGCAGCCGGCTGAGCCCGCACCTGGCCTTTGGCACGGTGTCGATGCGCACCGTGCACCAGGCCACCGAGCAGGCCATTCTGAGCGCCCCCGACGCACGGGCCGCGGCGGCCCTGCGGGCCTTTGGCGGGCGCCTGCGCTGGCACTGCCACTTCATGCAGAAGCTGGAGAGCGAGCCCGAGATCGAGTGGCGCAACATGGCCCGGGTGTGCGACGGCCTGCGCGAAAGTGACTGGAACCCGACGCTTTTCGAGGCCTGGTGCGAAGGCCTCACCGGCTACCCCATGGTGGATGCCTGCATGCGCTCGCTCAAAGCCACGGGCTGGCTCAACTTTCGCATGCGCGCCATGCTGGTGAGCTTTGCCAGCTACCACCTGTGGCTGCACTGGCGCGAGACCGGGCTGTTCCTGGCACGCCAGTTCCTCGACTTTGAACCTGGCATCCACTGGTGCCAGCTGCAGATGCAAAGCGGCACCACCGGCATCAACACCTTGCGCATCTACTCGCCCATCAAGCAGGCGCAAGACCAGGACCCCGAAGGCCTGTTCATCCGCCGCTGGGTGCCCGAGCTGGCCCGGGTACCCCTGCCCTACCTGGCCCAGCCCTGGGCCATGCCGCCCAGCGTGCAGCAGCTGGCCCACTGCCACATCGGCCACGACTACCCAGCGCCGGTGGTGGACGACAAGGCGGCCGTGAAAGCCGCCAAAGACCGCCTCTACGCCCTGCGCCAGACCGAGGCCGCCCGGGCCGAGGCCGACGCCGTGCAGGCGCGCCACGGCTCACGCCGCAGCGGCCTGCCCCCCACGGGCAAGCAGCCCACCCGCCAGCGCCGCGCCCCACCCCGCCCCTCAGCCAACCCGGCCCAGGGCAGCCTGTTTTGAAAAGAAACAAAGGGAGACAACGCCCATGAGCCGCCAGGACTTCAAAGGCAACAAAAGCCACCTGCCCAGCAAACCCTGCACGGTGTGCGGCCGCCCGATGAGCTGGCGCAAGGCCTGGGCCAAGAACTGGGAGCAGGTGCTGTATTGCAGCGAGGCCTGTCGGCGCAACAAGAAGCAGCCCGGCCAGTGAATGCACTTCAGGGGCCTGACCACCGGCCGGGCGTCTCGATGCCCCTGCGGCCCCAAGCCTCAGGGCTTGCGCACCACCACCTGCGACAGAGGGTAAGCCCCCATGGTGCCCACGGTGCCGTACACCGCGGCGGCCGTGCCCGTCATGCAGCTGGCGCCCATCATGCCCAGGGCCGTGCAGTCGGCATAAGCCGTCTGCTGCAGCTGGGCGCTGCTCAGGGCGACGCTGGGGTCGTCGGTGTTGACAAAGACCAGGGCATAGGCGTTGCCCACCCCACCGGCTGACGGGTTGGCGGCGGCCGGGTAGCCGTGGTAGCGGGCATCGCTGGCCACGCCGGGGCGCCAGCCTTCGTTGCCATGGGCCACCACAAAGGTGTTGTTGGTGGCCAGGTAGAAGGCCCCCACCAGCACGCCGGTGCCGGTGCTGTCGGCATAGTGCACGCCCTGGCGGCTCAAGGGCACGGTGGTCATGGGGGTGTCGGTCATGGACTCTGTCAGCAGCCCGCTCAGGCCCGAGACGCTGCGCGTGGTGGAGTTGAAGCTGAAGCTGCCCGTGAAGATGCTGTTGTTGGGCTGGGTCTGCGGCTCGTAGAACGTGGCGGTGACCTGGTAGTCGGTGATCACCTGGACCGGCTCCGAGGCCGGGCCGGTGCCCTGCGCATTGACCGCATTCACCACCCAGGCATAGCCAGCGCAAGACGTGCCGCAGGCCACCTGGATCGGCGACGCGCTGGCACTGACGCTGGCGCTCAGCCCCGCCGGCACCGAGCTGACCTGGTAGCCCGTGATCGGCGAGCCCCCGCTGGCGGTAGCACCGATGCTGATCACGACCGTGCTCGCATCCGCGCCCAGCCGGGCCTTGAGCCCCGTGGGGGCTTCGGGCAGCCCCACCGAGGTGGCAGAGCTCACGCTCAGGGTCTGGGCCACCTGGGCGGCGGCGGCGTACAGGTTGTTGCCTGCCTGGTCGGCCGTGACGGTGCAGGTGCCCAGGGCCAGGCCTTGCACCAGCCCACTGGTGGCGTCGACGCGGCAGACCTGGGGCGTGAGGCTGCCGTAGCGCACGGCCAGGCCCGAACTGGCCTGCGCCGTGACCGTGGCGCTGCCCCCCAGCGTGAGTGCAGGGGCGCTGCCGAAGCGGATGCTTTGCGCGGCCAGACCCTGGGTCTGCACCACCAGGGTTTGGGTGAGCTGCGGTGCCGGCTGGTAGTCGGCGTTGCCAGCCTGGTTGGCCGCCACCACGCAGCTGCCCGTGCTCAGGGCGGTGACCCGCCCGGTGTCCAGCACCTGGCAGACGGCCAGGGTCAGGCTGCTGAAGCTGACACTCAGGCCCGAGCTGGCGGTGGCGCTCACCTGGGCGCTTTGCCCCAGGATGAGGGTGGGCGCCGGGCCGAACTGCAGGGTCTGGCTCTTGGCCAGGGTGGCGGGGGCGAGGCCGCCGCCGCAGGCGCTCAACAGGCCGGCCAGCCCAGTGCCTAAAACAAGGGCCAGCGCCCGGTGCGTGGCCTGCGGCCAAGACCGGGGCCTTGCCGGCCCCAGGATGCGGGAGATGAATGTGTGCATGAAAGAGGTTCCTCAGAAGTCAAGACGCAGCGCCAACTGGATCGAACGGCCCTTGCCGGGCACGGGCACGCCCCAGGCGATGCCATTGATGGCCATGGACGAGCCCTGGCCCAGATAGGCCCCGCCCAGGGGCGCGCTGTAGAAGCGGTTGAAGAGGTTGTCGATGCCGAAGTCGAAGCGGGCCTTCTGGAACTGGTAACTGGCGCGCCAGTTCAGCAAGGCATAGCCGGCGGTGGGCATCTCGTTGCGCACCTGCGAGACCCGGGTCTTGGCGCTGACGGCCAGCCACTCCAGGCTCTGGCTCCAGGCCCCCTGCTGCTGCTCGACCGACCAGCGCAGGTTCAGCGGCATCAGGTTGTACAGGCCATCGCCGGTGACACGGTTCGTGCCCTGCACCCAGTTGAGCACGGCTCGGGTCTGCAGCGTGCCCAGGCTGGCGTGGCGGCCCAACAGCGCCCGCCCGGACAGGTCCAGCCCCTGCATGCGGGCCTGCTGATTCAGGTATTGCAAGAGTACGAAGCTTTGCGTGTCGGTCTGGTTGGCGGCAGCGCACTGGCCGATGGCGCAGCGCTGGGCGTCGATGTAGTTCTCGATCTGCGTCAGATAGACCGTGCCGCGGACCTGCCAGCCGGGCTCGGTGCCTGGACTTGCATCGGGGGCCGGCACGGCCTGCCAGTCGGCCGTGGCGCTCAGGGTGTGGGCCACCTCGGGGCGCAGGTTCTGGTTGCCGATGTAGCCATTGCCGTCACCGGCAAAGTTGTTCATCAAGGCGGCCATGGCCTGGGTGGACCAGGGGTAGCGCTGGTACAGGCTGGGCGCGCGCGACTTGCGCGCATAGCCCAGCTCGTAGGACTGGCCGGCGGCGGGGGTGTGGCGCACCAGGGCCGTCAAATCCCAGTTCAGGTCGGAGCGGCGATGCCCCTGGGCATTGAAGCTGGCGGCATCGTTGCCCCACAGGGTGGCCAGGTTGTTGTTGTAGCCCTGGGCCGGCGCCGCGTCCGTGGTGACCGAGCTCAGGCGCAGGCCGATCAGGCTGCTCCACTGCGGCTGCCATTGGGCCTCCCACTCGGCAAAGGCGTCGTGGCGTTGGCGCCGCCCGTAGTTCAGGTTCCAGAACGCATTCGGGCCCATGGTGCCACCCACCGGAGGCCACCAGTCGTTCAGGCTGTGGTGCTGGGCCTCCAGGCCCAGGCGCAGCAGGTCGCGCTGGGTCCAGTTGATGTGGGCCTTGAGCGAGGCGCCCAGGGTGCGGGCCTGGGTGTTCATGGGCATGCCGGTGCCGTAGCTGTCGCGGTCGACCCCCATGTCCATGCGGTGGCTGGTGCGCTGGCTGTAGGCCTGGGCCAGCAGCTCGCCCCACTCATACTGCCCTTGGTAACGGGCATTGAGCTGGGTGTTGCGGTTGCCCGTCATGTCCATGCGCTGGTTGGGGTAGCCCTCGAAAGGGATGTCCTGCTGACTGGCACTGAGCTGCAGCCAATGCGTGTCGTGCCGCAGGGCCAGGCCCAGGCTCTGGTTGCGGGCCCGGTAGGCGGAAGAGCCCACCTCGTCGCCCGCCAGCGCGCCGCCCGAGGTGGCCGCAGCCGCCTTGAATGGCGCCGCAGCGTGGTAGTTGTCCGACTGGGCGCTGGAGCCGGTATAGCTCAGGCTCAGGCCCTCATTGGCCACCACCAGGGCGGCATCGGCGCCACGGCCGCGGCCATTGCTTCGGTAGAAGCTGCCCAGGTGGCCCTGGGTCAGCAAACCCTCGCCGGCGGCGGCGAACTGGGGCGCCGCCGACTCGACCTGCACGGTGCCGCCCAGGCTGTCGCCCCCCACGCTCACCGGCGTGATGCCGGCAAACACCCGCACCCGGGCCACGTTCGAAGCATCGATGTAGGACAGCGGTGAGTTCATGTGGTTGGGGCAGGCCGCCATCAGGTCCATGCCGTCGACCTGCACGCGCAGGCGCTCGTCGGCCAGCCCGTGGATGACCGGCAGCGACGACACGCCGCCCGCGCCGTACAGGCTGAGCCCGGGCAGCCCGTCCAGCAGCTCGGCGGCATCGCTGCTGCCCAGGCGCCGCGGGGTGAGGGCCGCGCCTTCGAGGCGCAGGCGCCCCGGCAGGCTGCGGCTCTCGTTGCCGGGTGCGATGTCGGTGACCGTGACAGTGGAGAGCGTCGCCGTGGGGTGCGTCGCCATGGAGTGCGTTGCAGCCGCTGCGGGCGTGTCCTTCGCGGCGCCCTCGGGCGCAGCGGTCTGGGCCAGCAGCAGGCCGCTGGCCGAACCGGCCAACAAGGCCATCAGACCGCGGGTGCGGGCTGGGTGTCGTTTCATGGGGTTCTCCTTGTGCCAGGGGGCGGGCTCTGGAACGGATCGGCGTGGCGCGGGTCGCGCAGGAAGGTGGGGTCCGTCAGGGTCTTGAGGAAGGCAAGCAGGTCGGCCTGGTCCTGGCGGCTCAGGGCCCGTGGGTGCACCAGCGCGCTCTTGAGCGGGCCGGCACGCCCATCCCCCGCGTCGGGCCCCTGGGTGATGCGGCGCCCGCCGTCGGCGTACAGGGCAATGGCTTCTTGCAGCGTGGCCACCGAGCCGTCGTGCATGTAGGGCGCGGTGACCTCGATGTTGCGCAGGGTGGGTGCGCGGAAATGGCCCATGTCGGCCGCCTTGCCGGTGATCTCGATCAGGCCGGGGCTGGCCGCCGGGTAGGCCCCGCGCCCATCCAGGTTGTACAGGCCCTTGTTGTAGAAGCTCACGTCGACATCGCGCGTGGCCATGGTCAGGAACTGGTTGCTGAAATTGGGCTCCTGATGGCACTTGACGCACTCGGCCTGGCGGAACAGCTTCAGGCCGCGGGCTTCAGGTGCGCTGAAGCGGGCCTTGCCTTGCTTCACCCGGTCGTACTTGCTGTTGAAGCTGAGCAGCGAGCGCTCAAAGGCCGAGACCGCCTTGATCACGTGGTCCCAGCTGATGGCGCCCTGCGGGTCTTCGGGGAAGGCCGCGGCAAAGCGCCGGGGGTAGCCGGGCTCGGCCTGCAGGCGCTGCAGCACCTGCTGCACGTTGGCGTCGTTCACGCCCATTTCGACCGGGGTCTCGCCAAAGACCGGGTTGGTCATCTGGCGCTCCAAGGTGATCAGCGCGGGGTTGGCCCAGGTGTAGGTGGCATTGAACGCCACATTGGCCAGCGACATCGGGCTGCGCGGATGCGCCTCGCCGGTCGAGCCCAGGCCGTGGGCACGGCCATCGGTGAAGGCCAGGCGCTGAAAGTGGCACGAGCCGCAAGACTGGGTGCCATTGCCCGACAGGCGCTTGTCGTAGAACAGAAAGCGGCCCAGCTCGACCTTGGCCGATGACATCGGGTTGTCGGCCGGCACGCGCGGTGGCGCCACATCGGCAGGCAGTTGCCAGACCCAGTCTGCGGGCCCTGCACCGGCCCTCTTGAGCGAGGCCGCAGAGACGGCCGGCGTGGTAGTGGGCGCGATGTGCCCGGGGCGCTCACTGGAGGCGAAAGCCGACTGACCAGGGCACAGAGCCCCCGCCATCAGGCTCACACCCAGCCAGGCCCCTGGCCACCGGGCACCCCAGGCATCAAGCATGGTGGTGCCCATGGATCACAATCCCACCGCCTTGAAGGCGCTCTGGGTCTGGCCCGACATCGGCTGCCCCGTGCCCGTGCCGTCGCTGTTGAAGGTCAAGGCCAACACACCGAAAGGCCCGACGCATTTGGCATCGGTGGGGCTGGACATGCAGCTGTTGGCCACGCTGAAATCGGCGCTGACAAACAGGGCTTTCACGTCCAGCGCAATCGCCTGGGTGTTGGGGTTGAAGCTCGAGAAGGTCAAAGGCACGCGGTTCGGCGCGGTGCAGCTGCTGATCGCCACCCCGTTGGCCGGATCGCCCACGCAGCCGGTGGAGCCGAGATGCAGCAGGGTCATGGGGCTGCCCGTGTCGGTGCTTTGCAACTCCACCTTGGTGAACTTGCGGCCACCGCGCCAGTTCCAGGACATGCCGGGGTTCACATCAGAGCGCAATACCGCCGGGGTGGCCGGGTCGGTCGAGTTGAGGTGGTTGAGCGAGAACGGCACGCCCAGCGTCATGGTGACGCCCACGTACTGCCCGGCCGGCACGGTGCCCTGGATCAGCTTGTTCAGCGAGGCGGCCGCCGTGCAACTGCCCACGCCCGTCTGCGACAGGGTGATCAGGCTCACGCTGTCCGCGCCCTGGTAGTTGTTGTTGTCGGTGCCCGACAGGGTCAGCGCCACCGAGCTGCCATCGGCTTTCAGCAGCTTCACATTCGAGATGTAGAAGCGCAGGTCCTGGATCTGGGCGCCGCTGCTTTTGCTGCCCAGCCCCGCCACGGCCGTGCCGCACTGGATCGGGGTGCTGCCGGCATAGGCGGCAAACTGCAGCTTGACGGCGCCGCTCGCATCAACCGACCAGCCGTTGCCGCTACCGCCGTCGCCACCGCCGCCACAGGCACTCAACAGGGCCGACAGCGCCAGGGCGGCGCTGGCCGCGCCAAGAAGGGATTTGGAATACCGGGACGTAGAAAAGCAAGCCATGAATAGCTCCTGCATCAAATCGCTGAAATAAGAAGGGTGCGATCGAGCACCAGCACCCCACGCCGAGAAGGTGGGTCTGGTGTTCCGATCAGAAAGTGAAGTGAAGCGGCACGGCGCAGCCAGCCCTCAGGGGGTGGCGACGGGCGTGCGCACTCCGGGTGCGCGGTGCCCGCAGGGCAGCCGCCACCAGATGGCGCAAGAAGGGGTTGAAGGGGGTCGGGCCAGGGCTGTGCCGCTGCACGCCAGCTCAATCACTCAAGCAAGCACGAAGCGCCAACAACAGGTCTGGCGAGGCCCTCAGGCCAGAGGCGGGGCGCGTGGATGCGCCAGACGCAGGTCCGGGCGCAGATCGGGAACGGTGGGGGCCGGCAGCAGCCAGCGGGGCCGCTCAGGCGCCAGCACCGGCAGCACCAGGCTGGGCGCCGGGCCCAGGCGATCGAGCATGAGCACGCAGTAGGCGCAGTCATCGATGCTGACGGCCGGGGTGTCCGAAAGATCGGCCAAGGCCATGCCGGCCAAAGCCTTGCCCGAGGGTTGGGTCGCCGAGCACACATCGGCCCAGATCAGGGCCGAGGGTTGCTGCGCCGCCAGGGCCCGCGAAACCGTGGGCATGAGCGAGGCCAGCACCATGGCCGCGACCATCCACCAGCTGGCAAGCCGGCGGCCGGGGGCACTGCGGAAGGGGTGGCTCAGGTGGCGCATGGACAGCCAACCATTATGCAGCCATGGGTTCACAAAAGGCTTACATCACGTCAATGAATCTTCACGGCACCACGGGCCTCTGAGAGCAGGCGCACGGGGTCGTGGGTGCGCCTTGTCCTCAAGCCTCAGGCCTTGCGAAATAGGCGCACCACGAGCCCACGCGCCCATCGAACCAGGGGCGAGTGCTCGTGGCGTCGGCTCCAGTGCACAGCGACATTGAAGGCATTGGACGGTAGCTCGGTGTCGAGCAGCAAGAAAGGCCCGTCCTGCACGAATTCGCGCGCAATCGCCAACGGCATGAGGACCGCCAGGTCAGAGTGGCGCACGATGCCCGGCAGCGCCAGAAAGGTCGACGTCGTGAGCTTGATCTGCCGGTCCAGACTGGCGGCGCGCAGCATCTGGAGCGTTTGCGCATGCGAGCGCACGGCCACCAACTCCAGGGAGTGCATCTTTCGCAGGCTCAGGACGGGCCGCTTGAGCGACTCCGTGATCGGATGTCCTTTGCGCAGCAGCACCACATAGCGGTCCGACAGCAACTGTTCGCTGGCCGAGCCGGTCAGCTCGGGCAGAAACCCGATGGCGAGATGGATGTCCCCGTTGTCCAGCGCCAGCCCGATCTCAGACTGGGGCAACGCCCTCGCCTGCACCTGGATACCTGGGGCCAGCCGCCTCAACTCGGACATCAGTTCCGGCAGAAACCGCGCCTCGCCGATGTCGGTGAGGTGAATGCGCAACTCGGTGCTGGAGCTGCGCGGGTCGAAGGTGTTGTCGGAGGCCAGGCCGGCCTCCAGATGGGCCAGGCCGGTCTGCACCGAGCGCGCCAGGTCGTCGGCCCGGGGCGTGGGTCGGACGCCGCCGCGCGTCCGCTCGAACAGGGGGTCGCCGAGCGCCAGCCTCAGCCGTGTCAGGGCCTGGCTGGTGGAAGGCTGGGACAGGCCCAGCTGTTCGGCGGCACGGCTCACGTTGCGGGTTCGATAGATCACATCGAAGACCCTCAGCAGGTTCAGATCGAGCTGTTCCATTTATTGGATTTTCCAATGGCACTTAGTAGGCTCATATTGTTGCCCGACTTAGTGCTTGTGCCCAAACTCGCGTCATCAAACAAGTTGTTGAACCAGACGGAGACGCCATGCCCATCGAATCGCCCCCCCGACCCACCGTGCGCGAAGCCTTTGTGCGCTTGATGCGAGACCTGGGCATCGACACGGTTTTCGGCAACCCAGGCTCGACCGAATTGCCCATGTTCCGCAACTACCCGAAGGATTTCCAGTACATCCTGGGCTTGCAGGAGTCGGTGGTCGTCGGCATGGCCGACGGGTATGCGCAGGCCACGCGCAACGCGGCCATGGTCAACCTGCACTCGGCAGCAGGCGTGGGCCACGCCATGGGCAACATCTTCACGGCGTTCCGCAACCAGACGCCCCTGATCATCACGGCCGGCCAACAGGCCCGTTCCATCCTTCCGTTCGACCCGTTTTTGTCGGCAACCCAGGCCACCGAACTGCCGCGGCCCTATGTGAAATGGGCCATCGAGCCCGCCCGCGCCGAGGACGTGCCGCTGGCCCTGTTGCGGGCCTACCAGGTGGCCATGCAGGCGCCCCAAGGCCCCGTCTTCATCTCGATCCCGGCGGACGACTGGGAGAAGACCTGCGATTGGGTAACGCCACGGCAGGTCAGCCATGCGAGCGCCCCTGATCCCGCCCTGTTGGCGCAGGTGGCCAAGGCCCTGGCGGGCAGCCGCTCCCCCGTCATCGTCGTCGGTGCAGGGGTGGACCGTGATGCGGCCGTGGAGGCCGTGGTCAAGCTGGCCGAGCGCCACCAGGCGCCGGTCTACACCGCCCCCATGAGCGCGCGCTGCGGCTTTCCCGAGCAGCACCCACTGTTCTCGGGCTTTCTGCCGCCGATGCGCGAACGCATCGTCGCCACCCTGGCAGGCCACGACCTGATCCTGGTGCTGGGCGCACCGGCCTTCAGCTACCACATCGAGGGCCAGGGCCCCCATATCCCCGAGGGCAGCACGCTGTGGCAGATCGTCGATGATGCGCACACTGCGGCCTGGACACCTGCGGGCCACAGCGTGGTCTGCAGCGTCCGGCTGGCGGTGCAAAGCCTGCTGGCAGCGCCCTCGGGCGAGGCCCTGCGCAGCGGACCAGCGGCTCGGCCCGCCGCCGAGCGGGCTGAGCCGACCGGCCCGATGTCGGTGACCTTCGCGCTGCAGACGCTCGACGAGCTGCGCCAGCCCCATGACGTGGTGGTGGAAGAGGCGCCCGGATCCCGCGGCGTGATGCAGCGCCACCTGCCCATGCCTGGGGCGGACTCGTTCTACACCATGGCCAGTGGCGGCCTCGGACACGGCATGCCGGCGGCGGTCGGCGTTGCGCTGGGGCGTCGCCAACTCGGCCTGCCGGGTCGCGTGATTGCATTGATCGGCGACGGCTCCAGCATGTACTCGATCCAAGCCCTGTTCAGTGCGGCCCGCCTCAAGCTGCCCCTGACCTTCGTCATCCTGAACAACCGGCGCTACGCCGCGCTTCAAGACTTTGCGCCGGTCTTCGGCTATGCCCCTGGTGAGACACCCGAGGGGACTGACCTGGATGGACTCGACTTCCCTGCACTGGCCGCAGGCCACGGCCTGCCCGGCCGTCGCGTTGAAGAACCCGACGCCTTGCGAGAGGCCCTGGCCGAGGCCCTGACCCACGACGGCCCCTGCCTGATCGAACTCGTCGTGGCCTGAGCCCGGCATCCGATACCCCAAGCAAACCACCAGGAGACAACCATGCAACAGATCCAGCTTCTCATTCACGGCGAGCCCTGCGACGCCGCCTCCGGGCGCACCTTTGAACGCCGCAACCCGCTCGATGGCAAGGTGGCGACACGCGCCCCTGCCGCAACCCCGGCCGACGCCGTGCGCGCCGTGGAGGCGGCGCAAAAGGCCTTCCCGGCCTGGGCCGCCCTGGGCCCGGGGGCTCGCCGCGCCTTGTTGCTGAAGGCTGCGACCGCGCTGGAAGCAAAGTCCGCCGCCTTCGCGGCCACGATGGCAGCGGAGACCGGCAGCTCGGCCATCTGGGCCGGCTTCAACGTGCACGTCGCCGCGGGCATGCTGCAAGAGGCCGCGTCCCTGACCACCCAGGTGGGTGGGGAGCTGATTCCCTCCGATGTGCCAGGCAGCCTGGCCATGGCCGTGCGCCAGCCGGCGGGTGTGGTGCTCGGCATGGCCCCCTGGAACGCCCCGGTCATCCTGGGCGTGCGCGCCGTGGCAACCCCCCTGGCCTGTGGCAACACGGTGGTCCTCAAGGGGTCCGAGCTGTCGCCCGCCACGCACGGGCTGATCATCGAGGCCTTGCAGGAGGCGGGTTTGCCCGCCGGGGTCGTGAACTTCATCACCAACGCACCGGAGGACGCCGGCGCCGTGGTGGAAGCCATGGTGGCCCACCCTGCCGTGCGCCGGGTCAACTTCACCGGGTCCACCCGGGTGGGCCGGATCATCGCGAACCTGTGTGCCCGACACCTGAAGCCCGCCGTCCTTGAGCTGGGTGGCAAGGCGCCTTTGCTGGTTTTGGAGGACGCAGACCTGGATGCCGCGGTACAAGGTGCCGCCTTCGGCGCCTTCGCCAATTCAGGACAGATCTGCATGTCGACCGAACGCATCATCGTGGACCAGGCGATTGCCGACGACTTCGTCGCCCGGCTGACGGCCAAGGCCAAGTCCCTGCCTTTGGGCGATCCACGCCAGGGCCCGGTGGTTCTGGGCTCGGTGGTGGACATGAGCACGGTGAAGCGTTGCAACGCCTTGATCGATGACGCCCTGGCCAAGGGGGCGACCCTGCTGTGCGGCGGCAAGGCCGACTCCACCCTGATGCCTGCCACCTTGCTGGACCACGTGACACCCGACATGCTGATCTACCAGGAGGAGAGCTTCGGCCCGGTCAAGCCCATCGTGCGGGTGGAGGGTGTGGATGCCGCCGTGGCCTGCGCCAACGACAACGCCTTCGGCCTGTCGGCTGCCGTCTTCAGCCGCGACATCGCCAAGGCCTGGAACGTGGCGCGCCGCATCGAGTCCGGCATCTGCCACATCAACGCCCCCACGGTGCATGACGAGCCCCAGATGCCCTTCGGCGGCGTGAAGGATTCGGGCTATGGTCACTTCGGTGGGCGTGCCGGCATCGAATCCTTCACGGATCTGCGCTGGGTGACCCTGCAGACGACCGAACGCCACTACCCCTTCTGAGGCCTGCGCCGCACGCCCCTAACACCCCAGCCCCCTGAGCTCACAGAACCCATTGAAGGCCCCCATGCCCCTGCCTCTTTGCACCCGAAATCCCCTTGCCCTGCCCTGCGCCGGCGCTGGAGCCGCACCATGAAAATCGCTGTTGTCGGTGCCGGCGCCATGGGCTCCCTTTTCGGTGGTCTGCTGGCCGAGCGGGGGCATGAGGTCGCGCTGATCGATGTCCATGCCGCGCACCTGGAGGCCATCCAGTCCAAGGGGTTGCGGCTGCACACCGACCAGGGTGATCGCCACATCCACAACCTGACGGCCTGTCTGCCCGCCCAGGCGCAAGAGCAGCCGGATCTGGTGCTGGTGTTCACCAAGACTTTGCACACCGGTGCTGCGCTGACTGGCGTGGCCCACCTGTTCGGCCCCGAGACCCATGTGCTGTCGCTTCAGAACGGCCTGGGCAACGTGGAGGTCATCCAGACCCATGTGGCCGCTGAACGCATCCTGATCGGCGTCACCACCTGGCCAGCCGATCTGGTGGGCCCCGGCCATGTGCACTCGCACGGCCAAGGGATGATCCGCTTGATGTCGGCCGACGGCCAGACCAGCCCCATGGTGGCCCGGACGGTGCAGGCCCTGGACGATGCCGGCCTGGCCTGCGCAGCGGATGCCGAAGTGTGGGCCGCCATCTGGGAGAAGGTCGCGTTCAACGCGGCGCTGAACAGCATCTGTGCGGTCAGCCAGTGCACGGTCGATCAGTTGGGCCAGGGCGACGGCCAGGCGCTGGCCTTTGCCGTGGTCGACGAAGCCCTGGCGGTGGCCCAGGCCGAGGGCATCCATGCGGATGTCGAGGCCTGCAAAGCCAAGGTGGCCTCGGCCATCGCTCACCACCGGGGCCACAAGCCCTCGATGCTGCAGGACGTGCTGGCCGGCCGGCCCACCGAGATCGAGGCCATCAACGGCGCCATCGTTGCCCACGCACAAGACCACAGCATCCCGGTGCCGTGCACCCGCACCCTGCTGCAGCTCGTTCGGCTGGTGCAGGCCCGTGGCGCAGCCAGCCCCCCGGCTGCTTGAACCGGGCCCCGACCTCTAAAACCATTCCAAGGAGACAAGCATGCACACCCGACGTTCCATTCTGCTGAGCACCGCCCTGATGGCCTGTGGCAGCCACGGCACCGCTTCGGCGGACACCTATCCCTCCAAACCCATCCGCTGGGTGGTTGCCTATGCCGCCGGCGGAGGCTCGGACGCCTTGGCCCGCACCGTGGGCACACAGCTGGCGGCCCAGTTGGGCCAATCGGTGCTGATCGACAACAAGCCGGGGGGCGCGACCGTGATCGGCGCCGAGAACGTGGCCAAGTCGCCGGGCGACGGCTACACGATCTTCACCGCCGACAACGGCACCCTGGTCTTCAACACCGCCCTGTTCAAGAAGCTCTCCTACGACCCGCAGAAGGACTTCGCCCCGGTGGGGATGATGGCGCGCTTTCCGCTGCTGCTGGCCGTGAACCCGAACGCGGGCTACGCCGACGTGAAGGCCCTGCTGGAGGCTGCACGGGCCAACCCCGGCAAGATCAACTTCGCCACCCCGGGCGTTGGCAGCCCGCACCACCTGGCCATGGAGATGCTGAAGGCCCGCAACAAACTCGATCTGGCCCACATCGCCTACCGCGGAGCCGCCCCGGCCATCCAGGACGTGGTGAGTGGCCAACTGCCCCTGATGGTGGTCGACTCGGCCGCCGGGATGCAGATGATCAAGGCCGGCAAGCTCAAGCCGCTGGCCACGTTCTCCAGGTCGCGCCTGGCCGCCCTGCCCGATGTGCCGTCGCTGATGGATCTGGGGTACACCGACATCGAGGCCGTCGCCTGGCAAGGCCTGGTGGTGCCGATGGCCACACCCAAGGAGACGGTGGCCCGCCTCAGCGCGGAGCTGCAGAGGGCACTGCAGACAGAGGCGGTTCGCAGCCAGTTCGCGGTCATGGGCATCGAACCCACCCCCACCGATGCAGCCAGCATGCAGAAGCACTGGGCGCAGGAAAGCCAGTACTGGCCCCGGCTGATCCGCGAACGCAACATCTCGCTGGACTGACAGGGCGCCGCGCGCCCTGCGGGCCTGCTGCGCCGATCACGAGCGCAGCAGGCCGGTGCGTTCGTGGCAATTGATGTACTCGAAGCGCTGCTCGCTGGAGCGCAACACCGAGACTTCGTGCGACAGCCGCAGGGCCAGTTCCAGGTTCATCTCCTGCACCAGGCGCATGAAGCTTCCGAAGATGGCGCTGTGGGTGGCATGGTCACGGGCCCAGCGCTCCATGTCGGCGAGGCTGGCCCACCAGCTGAGTCCATAGCTTTTCTCGGCCGGGCGCAGATCCTTGTCCACAATGCGCAGGTAGCGGTTGGACAGACAGCCGATGGCCAGGCCAGCCTCGCTGTCGAGAAAGTCCATGCCTGCCCGCAGCACAGGCTCCACATCACGCACATAGCGCTCCCGCTCCAGGCCTGCAGTTCGAGACCAGTCCTGCCCCGAGCGGATCAGGGCAAGGTGATCAGCCGCAGAAAACGCCACGCGGGCACGCCGGTTGGGCCTGGGCACCCGGCTGGCAGGCGTGGCGGTAAGTACCTCGGTCAGTGCCTCGGTCTGTGAGGCGGGCAGGCGATCCCGCATGCTGCCCCAGTAGCCATGCTCGCGGATCTCTGCGCTCATGTGGCTGGCGAGTCGGCCGAAGCCCTCAAAACCATCCGGGCTGGAGTACAGCGTTTCAAGCCGTTGCGGGGCGGGGCTGGCCACTTCCATGAACCAGCCACAAGCTTCGTCCAATCGATGCTCGCTGTTCCACCAAGCCCCAAAGGCAAGCCCTTGGCGCCATTGTTCGAACCGGGCGGCATCGCGCCAATAGCCCGTCCAGACCAGCGTGCTGAAGCCCGCCTCATCGGTCCCCTGGGCGATGTCGTGGTGATCGGGGGCGTGCTCTGCCAGATCGCACCAAAGGCCGACGGCCGCCCGGGCCAGTGCCTCGCCCTCGGGGCTGCGAAACTGGGCCCCTAGAAAAACAACGGTCAGCGGCTGCAGCGCGTCGCCGAAGCGGGCCGTGAAGCCCGGGTTGGGAGGGCTGTAGTCATCCCCGCGGGTGGGTGGCCGGGAGCGCGGGCAACGCAGCGGCAAGGGAATGGCAGATTCCATGGAGAGCTCCTGTCAACAAGGGTGAGTCAGGGGTGCCCGAGCCGAAGTCCATCCGGCTCCTGCACCTCGAAGTTCAGCATCAGGGTCACGCCACCGAGGGTCTGATCCGCGTTGGCGGCCAGCTGCGTGAGGTCGCGGGCGGCCCGCGCCGACTGCTGTGACAGCCGGCGCACCTCACTGGCCACCACGGCGAAGCCACATCCAGGCTCGGCACGGCCCGTTGCTCCGCATTCAATCAGCCGGGGTGGCTTCGGGCTGCAGGTCTGCAGCGGCCAGGGGCAGCGCGAGATGCTCGACACGTGCAGCCTTCTTGCGGTTGAGCAGCAGGCGGTGCACATCGGGCCGCGAATAATGGCCGACCGGGTCCATGGCATTCTTCGCGACCCCGATCTGGCCGAGATCGATCTCGGCAATCAACAGACCTTCGGCGTCCTCCGGCAACTTGTCCACCAAGGGCGCACCGTCGGGCCCGTAGATCACCGTGTGCCCGCCACCGACATGGGTCAGGGCATGCTTGTCCGGGGTGTCGCACAACTCATCGACCATGGCCTGGGAAATGATGGCGCAGGGCGAGATCACAAAGCAGCCGCCCTCCACCGCGTAGACCTTGCCGACCGCGTTGTTGACCTCCCAGCCCAGGGCGTGGGCAAACGGCTCATAGGTGGAAAAGCTGGGCCAGGCCGCGATGTGGACCTGCTCATGCTGGGAGAACATGGCGTAGCGATTGAGCGACAGGAGGTTTTCCCAGCAGGACAGTTCGCCCAGCCGGCCCAGCGGGGTGTCGTGCACCTTCAGGTCGCTGCCATCGCCCTCGCCGAACACGGTGCGCTCGGAATGGGTCGGCCTGAGCTTGCGCCGCTGCGAGATGGTTTCGCCATCGGGGCCGATCAGCCACTGGGCAATGTAGAGGCTGCCCCCACTGCGCTCGGACAGCCCCAGCGAGGCGGTGATGCCGGCGGCCTTCACCGCCTGGCGCAAGCGCTCGGCCTGCGGGCTGTCATAGGACAGCGAATTGTCGAAATAGCGCTGTACGAAGCCCCGGCCGATGGCCCAGGCCGGCGCACCCAGCCAGATGTGCCATGGGTAACCCGGGACGAAGGTCTCCGGAAATGCAATCAGGCTGCAGCCCTTGTCGGCGGCCTCCTGGATCAGACGGATGCACTTGTCCACCGTGGCATCCAGGTCCAGCCAGACCGGTGCAGCCTGGACTGCGGCAACTTTGTACTTGGGATGGGAAATGCCCATGGTGTTTACTCCTGAGTGAATTGAAAAGGCAGGGGGGTTGGAAAGAAGTGGCAGACCTCAGGGCATCCAGCGCCGGGTCCGCAAGGGGTCGAAATCGGGCCAGCGGCGGCGCACCAGGCCGCAGCCACCTTGTGGCGACAGCACCATCGTGACGATGGCGATCAGGCCCAACGCCACGAAATACCAGACGCCGTAATCGGCGCTGGACTCGCGCAGCGCAAAGAAGATGACCGTGCCGATGACCGTCCCTTCGATGTGGCCGATGCCGCCCAGCACGGAGATGAAGATGGCCATCGCCGTCCAGGACAGACCGAAGCTCGCATCGGGACTGACCTGCAAGGTGTTCATGTAGGCGATGGCACCGGCCAGGCCCGACAGGCAGGCGCACATCAGCCACAGCAGCAGCCTGGCACGCGTCACCGCAACGCCGCTGGCGCGTGCCGCTGGCTCGCTGTCGCGGATGCCGGCCAGGGCCAGGCCGAGCGAGCTCTTCAGCAACCCCCGGGCCCAGAACAGGGCCAGAACAGCCACCGCCAGTGCGGCCCAATAGGTGCCCAGGTTGCGATCGGACCGGCTGAACCCGGCCAGCGTGATCAGGGGCATGCCACCGCCGGCGCCGAGCGCATCGCTGTTGAGCACCAGAATGCGCATCAGCTCGGCCAGCACCCAGGTCCCCACCGCGAAATGGGCACCGTTGAGTCGAAACATCGGCAGCGCCGTCAAGGCGGCGAACAGACCGGTGACCCCCATGGCCAGCGGCAAGGTGGCCCAGGGGTTCCAGCCCAGCTGGTTGGACAGGAAGAACAGGGCGTAGGCCCCCACACCGACGAACACATGCAGCCCCACCACCACCAGGCCGCCGAAGCCCGCCAACAGGTTCCAGGCCATCGCGATCGCGAACACCGTGAAAACCTCCACCAGCAGACGCTGGGTGGCGAAGCCCGAAAACCAAGGCAACGCAGCCAGGGCGCCAACCAGTGCAAGGCTGGCCAGAAGGCCGCGCCAGGACCGGAGCGCGGATCGAAACACAGAGGGCATGGCCATGTTTTCTTTTCTTTCTATCAATGCTTGTGCGTGAAGGGACGGAACAGCCCTTGCGGGCGGACCAGCAACACCACGAGGAAGGTGAGGTGCCCGAAAAACGCCCCCAAGCCAGGGTTGACCTGGGCCCCCAGGACATGGGCCAGCCCGATCAGCAAGCCGCCGAAGAAGCTGCCCCACAGGTGGCCCAGACCGCCCATCACAACGGCCTCGAAGGCGAACAGCAGTCGCTCCGGGCCAGCCATGGGGGCAAACGGCGTGCGCATGCCGTAAAGCACGGCGGCCAGTGCGGTGACCACCATGACCAGCCCGGCCATCAGTGCAAAGAAGCGCTTGTCATCCACCCCCACCAGCCGCGCCGTCGGCGCATCGTCGGAGACGGCGCGGGCCTGCCGCCCGCCATGGGTGTGGGCCACCAGCAAATGCATGACGGCATACATCAGCACGCTGACCGCGCCGATGAGCAGTGGAAACACGCCGACCGAAACGCCGCCAAGGTCCAGCCCCCGCAGCGTCAGATCACCCGAGGGCAGGTTGCGCGTGTCAGCACTGAACACCTCCAGCAGCAGGTTCTGGATGACCACCGACAGGCCGAATGTCACCAGCAGGGGGGAGAGTTCATGTGCCCCGACCACCCGGTTGAGCAGCACCGCCTGCAGCAGCCACCCGATGCAGAACATGAGGGGCAGCACCACGGCCAGGCAGACCAGGGCTGGCCACCCGGTCGCCTCCATGACCGTCCACGCCACATACGCCCCCAGCACGATCAAATCGCCGTGGGCCAGGTTGATCATCTTCATGACCCCCAGGCTCAGACTCAGACCCAGCGCAAACAGGGCATAGAGCGACCCCAGCAACAGCCCGTTGATCAACAGTTCGATCCAATTGTTCATGCCCATCACACTCCGAAGTAAGCCGTGGCCACGTCGTGGCGGTCTGCCTGCGCGGACAGGCCTTGCAGCACCACACGCCCCTTTTGCAGGCAGACAAAATGATCCGACTCGCGCAAGGCGCGCTGCACGTTCTGCTCCACCAGCAGCAAGGCCATGCCCGAGGCCCGCGCCTGTCGCAACAGTCGGTAGACCTCGTCCACCGCCAGGGGTGAGAGCCCGAGCGACACCTCGTCACACAGCAGATAGCGCGGGTTGCACAAGAGCGCACGGGCGATGGCCACCAATTGCTGCTGCCCCCCGGACATGGCCGTGGCGGGCCGGCTCAGCAAGCCCCGCAGGACCGGCATCTCATCGAGCACGCGCTCGCTCGTCCACGGCCCCGGGCGGCCGTTGCGCTCGGCCAGTTGCAAGTGCTCGCGCACCGTGAGGCTGGGAAACAGGCGCCGACCTTCCGGCACCAGTGCAATGCCTTGGTGCAGGCGCTGCAGCTCATGCCCCTTGCTGATGCACACCCCATCCAGACGAATGCTGTCGGGCCGTGCGCGCAGCGCACCCGCCAGCGTGCGCAGCAGCGTGGTCTTGCCGGCGCCGTTGGAGCCGATCAGGGCCAGCGTCTGCGCGGGTGCCAGTTGCAGACTGACATCGAACAAGGCCTGGAACAGCCCATAGTAGGCATCCATGCGATCAATCTGCAGCATGCTCGACCTCCGCTTGCATCTCCAGTTCCGAGCCCAGGTAGGTCTCGCGCACCAGGCGACTGGCAATGACATCGCCGGGCAGGCCGTCGGCCAGCAAGGCGCCTTCCGACAGCACGACCAGGCGCCGTGCCACCTTCACCAGCGCATGGACCAGGTGTTCGATCCAGAGCACGGTCACGCCCTGCGAATGGATCTCGGCCACCAATTCGAGCAATTGATGGACTTCGGCGTCCGTGAGCCCGCCACCCACCTCATCGAGCAGGAGCAGCTTGGGCCCGGTGGCCAGGGCTCGGGCCACTTCCAGGCGCTTGCGCTGCAGCAGCGTCAGCCCCCCGGCCATCTGGTTGCCGACCACCGCCAGCCCGCAGCGGCGCAAGGCGTCGTGCGCCGCTGCGGCCGCCTGAGCGCTGTGCAGCCCGGCCCCATAGACCGCAGCCAACAGGGTGTTCTCGTAGACGGTCAGACCACTGAAGGGCTGCGGAATCTGGAACGTCCTGCCGATGCCTGCCCGGCAGCGCTGGTCCGCCCCCTGGGTCGTGACGTTCTCACCGTCGAGCCAGACCTCGCCGCTGTCGCAGCGCAAGTGCCCGGCGATCAAGCCGAAGGCCGTGGTCTTGCCCGCCCCATTCGGGCCGATCACCCCCACGAACTCGCCCTGAGCGACCCGCAGGTCCAGGCCCTTGATGACCCGGGTGGCCCCGTAGGACTTGGTGACTTTTTTCAGTTCCAGCAACACGTCAGCCCTCTCCATCAGGCCGGGAGCAGTTCGAACTTGCGCTGAACCGGGATCTCAGGCGCTGTGCCGTTGTGCGTGACGACGATGTCGAGGCGCCCCTTGTCGTCGATCACCCATTGCCCGCCCACAACCCGCATCTTCGACACGTTCTTGATGCCGCTGCCGGCAAAGTCCAGTCGGCCGATCACCGTGTCCTGACGCAGGCTGCGGATGGCATCGGCCACCTTCTGCGGGTTCTTGGGATCGCCGCTGGCCTTGAGCGCCGCCACACCGGCTTCAATCAGGGCATGCATCACGCCGATGGGCTGGGTCCACTCCTTGCGGGTGGCCGTGGTGTAGGCGTCGGCGAGTTGGCGGGCGGTCTGACCGGTCAGGCTGCTGCGGAACGGGTAGGCCGGAGACCACCAGATCTCGGTGGACATGCCGTGTGCACTCTTGCCCAGCGCCTTCACGCCACCGGGGAAGAGCAAGGCCTTGGCGATCGTGGCGACCTTGGGATGAAAGCCCATCTGCGCGCTCTGCTTGACGAAGCCCGACCACTCCGGCGGGGCAAACAGGCCGGTGACGATCTCCACGCCCTCGTTCTTGAAGGCCTGTATCTGCGCCGAGAAGTCGCTGCTACCCGGCGCGAACTTGCCGATGTCCACGATCTTGTAGCCGGCCTTGGCAAACATCGCCGGCATGCCCATCTTCAGATCGCCCATGGCATTGCCAGGCAGCGTGTTCTCGAAAGCCGCACCGATGACCTCGGGCAGCTTCAGGTCCTTCCAGATGTCCAGGTAGACGTTGGCAATGTCGTCGATGCCCCAGAAGAAGTGGAAGACGCTCTTGAAGCCCTTGGCCGGGTCGCCCTTCATGGGAAACATCCAGGCCTGCCAGGGTGTCATGGTGGTGATGCAAGGCACCCCATTGATCTCGCACTGCTGGGCGATGCCGGGGCCGATGGTGGCCTGGCCCAGCATCAGGTCCACACCGTCCTTGTTGATGAGCTCTGCAGCGAGGTTGGACTGACGGTCCGGGTTGCTCTGGTCGTCCTTGGCGATGAACTCGACGCGGTAGGTTTTGCCACCGATGTTCAGCCCATTGGCAAGCGCCTTCGAGGCGTTCTCCAGAATGAAGGGATCGGCCTCGGCAAACGGTGCAAACGGCCCGGTGCGATGGGTGAGGTAGCCAATCTTGATGACATCGTCGGCAGCAAATGCCTGCGGTGCCGCGATGCTCGCTGCAGCAAGCGCCGAGCCTTTGACCAGGAACTTTCGCCGGGTCTCGCTGCCGGCGGGGGTGAGCAGATCGTCTTGCATGTGTGCCTCGTGGAGGTGGGTGAAATCGAGGCTTGAGCTTAGGTGGCAGGGCCTGTTGCAGCTTGGCTGGATGCTGCGCCACGCTTGGCTCGTTCCGACATCGCGGCGTCTGCGCGAGCCCGGTGTCAGAGCACTTGCTCCGATCCGACCCGCAAGTTGACCGCATGCGGCACAGGCGTCCCGCCAGCCCGATTTCGGCACCGCACCCAGGGTTGAACCTGATGCCTTGAATTGACGTCCGCCTTAACTTCAGCCAGCAGGCGCGCGTCTTGCTTGGAGCGTCGGGGGGACCGTGCACCCGCAGGCAAAGCCCCACATCGTTCCTCAAACGCCTCAGATCTTCGGAATTGCCCCATGAACAACTCTCTTCACGCAGATCCAGCGACGCTCTCCCTGGACACAGCGGCCGCGGGACGGGCACGCCACCGACTGGACACCCTGCAGGTGCCCGAAAATCAGCGCTTCGAGTACTGGCTGGACATGATCTGCTCCATCTATGTGCAGCTCGAATGCGACAAGCCGACGGCAAGAGATCTGTTCGGAGAGATCGAGTTCTCCCGCATCGGCGGACTGGACCTGACCGAACTGCGGGCCAATGTGCAGCGTGTGCGGCGCACCTCGCTGCACACCTCACGGGCCGGTGAAGACTTCTGTCTGGTGCAGCTGCAGCAGGCAGGCACCGGCGTGGTGTGCCAGGACGGGCGCATCGCCGTCGTGAAGCCAGGCGACTTCGTGGTGTACGACTGCACCCGCCCCTACGAGTTGCTGTTCGAGGAGGAAGAGCACCATGTTCTCGTGCTCAGGCTGCCGCGCACCGACCTGGAGCGGCATGTCAGTGGCCTGGAAGAGCTGACTGCGACCACCGTGGCCGGCGATGGTGCGGCCGGGCACCTGCTGCTGTCGATGGTGAGCACCCTGCGCCATGAATCCGAACGCCTGCACCCCGCCTCGGTTCAGGGTGTCTCGGACGCCATCACCCAGATGATCGCCGCGGGGCTGCGCAGCCTGCCCCATGCCAACACCCGTCGCCCGTCCAACCTGCAGGCCTACCATGTCGCGCGCATCAAGGCCTTCGTGAAAGAGCGGCTGAAAGACCCGGCCCTCTCCGTTGCCAGCGTGGCCCAGGCCGCCCGGCTGTCCCCCGACCATCTGGCGCGCCTGTTCCGCAACGAACCGGTATCGCTGTCGCGCCTGATCTGGCAGTGGCGCCTCGAAGGCTGCCAGCGTGACCTGAGCGCCCCCATGCTGGCCAACCGCACCGTGAGCGATATCGCCTTCTCGTGGGGCTTCAACGATGCCGCCCACTTCAGCCGCTCGTTCAAGGAGCAGTACGGCATGTCGCCCCGCGAGTTCCGCCAGCAGGCCCTCGCCATGCGGCCGGTTGGAGACATGGCCACAGAGTGAGGCCTCGGCCTGCTGCGCGGGCCGCCGCCCGGGGCCGCTGCAGTGCGGGCAGGCCCGCCGCCTGACCTGGCACCCGCCGCCACAACGCCCTGGCTCATCACTGGCCAGGGCTGGCTTTCCTTTCCCCAGCGCCGACGCTGGCAGCCAGGCCACAGACCAATCCATCTTTCCCGACCTGGCGCCCAGGGGTGCTCGCCGGTCTGCCACGCCTCAGGGCAAATCGCCGCGCACCGCCCCACCCCATCGCACCGCTGACGAAGCCGGGTTTCGACCGCAGTCGATTCCAGAACAGCCGGATACGGGATCGAGGCAAGTCCGACATTTCCGGAACATTCGCAGGTCGGAGCAAGACAAGCCGGAAAGCGCCGTCGATTCCACAATTTTCAACAGCTGCCAGCCCCCGCTGGCAGCCCCTGACCAGGCCTTCGTGGCGGCCCCATCACGGTGAGCCCGGCCCATTGACCGGGCCAGGCCACCAGCACTGCAGACAGGCAGGCGCTGGCAGGGACACACCAGCCGCAGCGCAGACGCCTCACAGCTCGCGACGGCTGGGTGTTTGACACAACCGAGAACCCACAGGAGTTGACTTGAAAAACAGATTGTTCCCTTTCGCCGCCGCGGCCCTGGTGGGCTGGTCCGGCCACGCCCTGGCCACCGAGGGCGGTGGCTCCACCTACCCTTCCGGGGTGGAAAACTTCATGGTGGGCGCCGTGCCACCACCGGGCCTGTATGTGTTGAATTACGACAACCTCTACGTGGCCGACAAACTGAAGGATGGCCTGGGCCAACAGGTGCCGGTGCCGGGCTTCAAGGTCAATGCGGCAGTGGTCGCCACCCGGGTCATCTGGTCCACACCGCAGCCGGTGTGGGGCGGCAATCTGGTGTTTCACACCATCATCCCCGTGGTGGACCTGAAGGTATCGGCCGCCGGTGCCAGCCAGCACAAGACGGGGGTGGGAGACATCACGGTCGGCGTCGGCATCGCGCACCACCATTCCGAGGCCCTTCACACGGCCAGCGGCCTGGATCTGGTACTGCCAACAGGCGGCTACGACAAGACAGACCTGGCCAACATCGGGCGCAACTATGCCTCGCTGCAACCCCTGTTCGGGCTGACCTACCTGCAGTCCAGGGGCTTCAATGGCGACTTCAAGATCACCTTCAACCTGAACCAGAAAAACAAGGACACCCAGTACCGCTCAGGTGACGAGGTCTTCGTGGATTTCGCGACAGGCTACGGCCTGGGCAACGGCTGGACCCTGGGCGTTGGCGGCTACCTGCGCCGCCAATTGAGCAGCGACACCCAGGCCGGCGCGGTGGTGGCCAACAGCCGCAGCAGTGGCTTTGCATTGGGCCCCTCGCTGCGCTACGACAACGGCAAGGGTTGGTTCATCACGGCCAAGTTCCAGGCCGAGAGCGCCGTGCGCCATGGCACCGAGGGCAAGGCCTTCTGGATCAAGACGGCCATCCCGTTCTGATCGCTCGCCCGCGCACACCCCAACACCCCAACACCCCAACACCCCGACACCCCGGCCACCAGCCCGCCGGCAGCTGTGTTTCTCCGAGGAATCCATCCTCCTTGCCCATCACGCTGCGAGGTGTGACGGGCGTCTTTTTTTCGAGACACCGCAGTTTGCGCGCCCTGGTGCCAGCGCTGTGGCCCAGCGCGCCGAATCACAGATGCCTGCCAGCTCAGGCGCGGGCTCTGCCTGCATCCTTACCGCCCGCCATCACCGGGTCGCGGCTGCGCCAGTTCAGCGCCGCTGAAAACGCAAAGGGCTGAAAGCCGCCAGATCCTGCTGCACGGGCAGCCCGGCTGCCAGCCGGGCTGCCCACTGGCCGGTGCGGGCCGAGCCCCCCAGGCCGACATGGCCATGGCCAAAGGCCAGCACCACATCGGGTGAGGCGGCCGAGGGGCCGATGCAGGGCAGGCCGTCGGGGGTGCTGGGGCGGTGGCCGAGCCAGCGTTGCACGGCATCGGGCTCAGGGCTGGGGGCCAGGCCCTCGAACATGCTGCGCAGGTGCCGGTACAGGATGTCGGCGCGGCGCCAATCGGCCGCCGCGTGCAGCCCCGCGATTTCGACCTGGCCGGCGGCTCGCAGGCCGCCCTCCATCCAGTGGACGATGAGCTTGCCGTCGGCAGCCATCATGGGCAGGCGTGGGCCGCGGGTGGGCTGCGGCACCTGCACGTGGTAGCCACGCTCGGACTCCAGCGGCACCGGCGTGCCGGCCGCCGCGGCCAGGGCGGCCGAGCGTGCACCGGCACAGATGACCGCCGCGTCGCACGGCAGCTCGCCCCGCTCCGTCAGGACCGCGCGCAGGCGCCCGCCCTCCAGACGAAAGCCAGTGGCCCGCGCCGGCCACAGCTCGGCCCCCTGCGATTGGGCATGGCGCGCCAGGGCCGCCACATAGCGGCCCGGATCGCGGCATTGGCCCGCCTCGGGCACATGGATGGCAAAGCGGTAACGCGGGTCCAGATCAGGCTCGCGCTCGCGCAATGTGGCTTCGTCCCACTCGACCCACTGCACGCCGGTGCGGGCCCGCACCCGCCAGGCCAGTGCCTCGCCCTCAAACTCTTCGTGCGAGCGAAACACATGCAGCAGGCCACGCTGCTCGATCAGCTGCGGCACACCGGCTTCGCCCGCCAGGCGCTGGTGCAGCGCGGGCGCGTCGACCAGCAGGGCCCGCAGCGCATGGGCCGTGCGCTGCACCCGCGCCTCGGTCCAGCCAGATGCCAGGTAACGCAGCAGCCAGGGCAGCGCCTTGGGCAGGTAGGGCCAGCGCACCGCCAGGGGCCCCAGCGGGTCGGCCAGCCAACCGGGCACCCGGCGCCAGGCGCCCGGCAAGGCCGGCGGAATCACCGAATGCGAGGACAGCCAGCCTGCGTTGCCGTAGCTGGTGGCGTGGCTGCCACCAGCTGCCTCGGGCTCTACCAGGGTCACGCGCAGCCCCAGGCGCAGCGCCTCGATGGCGGTGGCGCAGCCCACGGCACCGGTGCCGATGACGGCCACATGGCGAGGCGGCTCGGAGGGATCGGGGGTATTCATGTGCGGGGCGCCGGTTTCGTGCGACGGTTGCACCGGGGTGGTGCGGATGGGGGTGGTCACAGTGCTTCCCTTGGTGGAGCGGTCGTTGAAATGGTAGCGATGATCGAAAACGATCGGCTCGGGTGTGCCTGTCCTGAAGCAAAAAACCCGCCCAGGCTTGTGGCCGGGGCGGGTGTCGGTTCACTTCAGGGCCCGGTGGGGGTGTCCCACCCTGGGCGCCTCAGGTGATCAGCAGATCGCTCGTCGGGCGAAGGATCAGTATTCCCAGAAGATGCGTTGCAGTTCCTTGCTGTCGCTGGTCTTGGTCAGGGCGACCATGGCCAGGATGCGGGCCTTTTGCGGGCGCAGGTCGTGCGCCACCACCCAGTCGTACTTGTCGTCGGGCTGCTCGGCATTGCGCAGCACGAAGCCGTCGGGCACGCGGGCCGAGCGGATGATCTGCACGCCCTGGGCACGCAGGCCTTGCAGGGCAGGCACGGCCTGGGCCGCCACCGAGCCGTTGCCGGTGCCGGCATGGATCAGGGCCTTCACGCCGGCCTTGCCGTAGGCATCGATGCCGGTGGTGTTCATGTTGCCGTAGCCGTACACGATGTCCACGGCGGGCAGGGTCTTGATGTCGTCGATGTTGAACTCGGACGCATTGGTGTGGCGCTTGACCGGCGCGCGGAACCAGTAGTTGCGGCCTTCCACCACCATGCCCAGGGGGCCCCATTGGCTCTTGAAGGCTTCGGTCTTGATGTTGATGGTCTTGCTGACGTCGCGACCGCTCTGGATCTCGTCGTTCATGGTGACCAGCACGCCCTTGCCGCCGGCATCCTTGCTGGCGGCCACGCTGACGGCGTCGTAGAGGTTCAGGGTGCCGTCGGCCGACAGCGCGGTGCCGGGGCGCATCGAACCCACCACCACGATGGGCTTGGCGGTGTGCACCACCAGGTTCAGGAAGTAGGCGGTCTCTTCGAGCGTGTCGGTGCCGTGGGTGATGACGATGCCGTCCACGTCAGCCTGCTTGCTCAGGGCCGAGACGCGGCGCGCCAGGGTCAGCAGGTGCTCGTTGGTGAAGCTCTCGGAGGCGATCTGGAAGACCTGCTCACCCGTGACCTGGGCCACGTTGCCCAGTTCGGGCAGGCCGGCCAGCAGCTTTTCGACCGGCACCTTGGCAGCGGCGTAGGTGGCGCTGTTGGCAGCCGAGGCGCCAGCACCGGCGATGGTGCCGCCCGTGGCCAGCACCACCACATGGGGCTTGGCGGCCTGGGCCAGAGCAGCTGCCGACAGTGCGCTGAGCGCCATGGCGGCCAGCCAGCGTTTCATTCCTTGACGGGTGGTCATCAACATGAGGGGAAACTCCTGAGTTCGGGTCTTGAGGGGGAGCACGCAGCCCTCGGGTGGGGCGCTGCACTCATCCCGCAGGGTGCCGCGGGATGGCCGATGCTAGGGGCGACACCACGCCGCCGATGCGGAATAATCGACCGCAGGGTGTGAATTCCACTCATATCCGCATTAACCCTGATTCACCCCGGGCCCCCATGAACCTGAGGCAACTCGAAGTTTTCCAGGCCGTGCTGCAGACCGGCAGCATGAGCGCCGCCGCACGCCTGCTGTGTGTCACGCCCTCGGCGGTCAGCAAGGCCGTGGCCCACACCGAGCTGCAACTGGGCTATGCGCTGTTCACGCGCAGCCCGGCCGGCCTGACCCCCACCCCCGAGGCCCAGGTGCTGGCCGCCGAATCGGCCGGCATCCACCGCCAACTGGAGGGCTTGCGCCAGACGGCGCGCAACCTGGCCCGCGGCGAAGGCGGGCAGATCCGGCTGGCGGCCATTCCCTCGATCAGCCACAACTTTCTGCCCAGCCTGCTGCAGGCCCATGCCGGCCGCCACCCCCAGGTGGGCATCGAGGTGCGCACTCTGAACCAGGACCAGATGGCCCCGGCCCTGCTCACGCACAGCGTGGATTTCTGCCTGGGCTTCTACCCGCATCCGCACCCGCAACTGCACAGCGAGCTGCTGGTGAGCGGGCGCCTGTTCCTGGCCGTCACGCGCGAGCTGTGGACCTGGTCGCTGCGCGGCAGCCCGCCGCTGGCCTATGGCCGGCTGGCCCAGGTTCCCGTGATCCGCCTGGTGGGCAACGACCCGATGCGTCAGGCCATCGACGAGCTGGCGCAACGCCTGGGCGTGGTGGACAGTGGCGGCATCCAGGTGCAGACCTCGCAGTTGGCGCTGGAGCTGGTGCGCCGGGGCATGGGCTGGACAGTGGTTGATTTTCTGACGGCCCAGCACCTGGACCCGCGCACCATGGTGGCGCTGGAGCTGCACGAGCTGCCCCCCATGTCGCTGTACAGCTACCACAGCCCCAACCACCCGCCCGGCCAGGCGGTGCAGCGCATGCTGGGCATGCTGCCGGCACTGCTGCAACAGACGCTGTCGACCCCGGCCCATCCGGCGCCCCAACCAAACGCCCCGGCTTGAGGCACACTGCATCCACACCGCTGGTCAGTGCGGCCAGCCCCTTCATCCAATACTGCGGAGACTGAACTGATGCGACTCAAGACCACTGCCCCCATCGCCCTGGCCTTTGCCGCCGGCCTGCTGGCCGGCCCCTGGGCCACCGAGCTGCTGCGCGACGCACACGCCCAGACCGTGCCCCTGGCCCCGGCCGCCATCGACATCGCAGCCCTCACCGACGCCGACCTGCCCGCCACACCCAACCCCGACTTGCGCAGCAAGACCTTGGTGGTGACCGACCAGGCCACGCTGGCCGTGCAAAGCGGCAACGTGGGCAAGCACTACCACGCCAAGTCGGACGAGATCCAGTACATCGTCGAGGGCACAGGCACCGCCTGGCTGGGTGACCGCCTGGTGGACATCAAGCCCGGCATGCTGCTGGTCATCCCCAAGGGCACGGCCCATGCCGGCACCGTGGCCAGCAGCGGCCGCTTCAAGGCGATTGCCATCAAGGTGCCGCCGCAGGCCAGTGGCGACACCGTGTTCCTGAACTGAGTCGGCGCAGGGGCCTGATCAGCCTCCAGCGAGGCGGCTCTTGCTGGCCTCCAGCTGATCCAGCAGCGAGTACCAGGCCACGCCCGCCGCGATGTAGAAGCGCTGCAGCCCGTGCAAGGGGATGCGCCGCATGCGGGTGACGGGGTAAGGAAACGGTGCCCCTCCCGCCAGATCGCCCGCCGTCAGACGCCGGGCGATCTGCTGGCCCAGGCTGGTGCACAGGGCAATGCCGCGCCCATTGCAGCCCAGCGCCAGGGTCACGCCGGGTACGGGCTCGTGCACATGGGGCATGAAGTCGCGCGTGATGGCGATGCGACCGGCCCAGCGGTACTCGTACTGCAAGGGCCCCAGGCCCGGAAACAACAAGGCCAGCGAACGTTCGAGGTGGGCAAAATCGGGCGCACCGACCGGGTCGCTGAAATGGCCGCGCCCGCCCATCAGCAACCGCCCCTGGGCGTCTTTGCGGAAGTACAACAGCAAGCGCTGCGAGGTGGAGGCCGTCTCGCCCCCCGGCAGGATGGCAGCGGCCGCGTCACCCTGCAGCGGGCGCGTGGCCACCATGAAGCTGTTGGCCGCCAGCACGGTCTGGCGCAGGCCCGGCCAGAGGCCGTCGGTGTAGCCATTGGTGGCGATCACCACGCGGTCGGCGCGCACCGTGCTGCCCCCCGGGCCGGTGGCCACCCAATGCCCACCCACCCACTGCAAGGCGCTCACCGGGCTGTGCCCGTGCACCTGCACGCCCAGCAACTGGGCGGCCTGCAAAAGGCCTCGTGCATAGGCCAGCGGCTGCACCCCACCGGCGCGGCCATCGAGCCAGCCACCGGCAAAGGCCTCGGTGCCCACGCGGCGCGCCACCGCGGCCCGGTCCAGCCACTCGACCGGCACACCCCGCGCGGCCCATTGGCGCGAACGGGCCTGCAGGCCAGCCAACAGCTTCTCGTCGTAAGAAAGCTGCAGCCAGCCGGCACGCACCGGATCACAGGCAATGCCATGTTTGCGGATCAGCTCGAACACCAGATCGGCCGAGCCGGACACCACCTCGATCAGCGCCTCGGCCCGCTCGGGCCCCAGCAAGGCCCTGAGTTCGTCCGGGTCGTGCTTGAGGGTGGGGTTGACCTGCCCGCCATTGCGCCCGGAGGCGCCCCAGCCCGGCTCGCGGGCCTCCAGCACCACCACCCGCGTGCCCGCCTGGGCCAGGTGCAAGGCGGTGGACAGGCCCGTGTAGCCGGCGCCGATCACCAGCACGTCGGTGCTGATCGACTCGGCCAGCGCCGGCGTGGCGGTGGCCGGTGGGGCCGTGGCCGCCCACAGCGAGGGCGGCATGGCTTCGGAATACCGTGGGTTCATGGGGTGGGCTCCAACGTGGCCTGGGCAGGCTGGTGCAGCACCCGGCGCAGAAAATCCTGGGTGCGCGCGTGGCGCGGTGCGCCCAGCACCTGGGCCGAGCTGCCCTCTTCGACGATGGTGCCGCTGTGCAGAAAGCACACGCGGTCGGCCACCTCGCGGGCAAAGCCCATTTCGTGGGTGACCACGATCATGGTCATGCCTTCACGGGCCAGGGCGCGCATCACCTCCAGCACATCGCCCACCAGCTCGGGGTCGAGGGCCGAGGTGGGCTCGTCGAACAACATGGCTTCGGGCTTCATGGCCAGCGCGCGGGCAATCGCCACCCGCTGCTGCTGCCCGCCAGAGAGCTGGGCCGGGTAGGCCTGGGCCTTGTCCACCAGGCCCACCTTGTCGAGCAGATCCAGGGCCAGCGCGCGGGCCGGGCCGCGGGCCTGGCCCAGCACATGCACGGGGCCTTCCATCACGTTGTCCAGCACACTGCGGTGGGCAAACAGGTTGAAGCGCTGGAACACCATGCCCATGCGGCAGCGCAACTGGCGGATGGCCGGGCTGCGCACATCCACCGGCTGGCCAAAGGCGCGGATCTCGCCGCCCTCGTAGGTCTCCAGCCCGTTGATGCAACGCAGCACGGTGGATTTGCCCGAGCCCGAAGGCCCAATCAGGCACACCACCTGGCCGGCCTCCACGTTCAGGCTGACGCCCTTGAGCACCTCGTGGGCGCCGTAGCGCTTGTGCAAATCGCGGATCTCGATCATGGCCTGCGGGCTCCCTTGCGAAGGTGGCTTTCCAGTTTCTTCAGGCCGGCCACCAGGGGCAGGCTCAGCACCAGGTACAACAGAGCCACCAGGGTGTAGACCGTCATGTTCTGGAAGGTGGACGAGGCAATCAGCTGCCCGGCCCGGGTCATTTCGGCCACGGTGATGGTGGACACCAGCGACGAATCCTTGAGCATCATCACCAGCGTGTTGCCGTAGGGCGGCAGCGCAATGCGAAAGGCCTGCGGCAAGATCACCCGGCGCATGATCAGCGCCGGCCCCATGCCCATGGCCAGGGCGGCCTCGCGCTGGCCGGGGTCGACCGCCTCGATGCCGGCCCGGAAGTTCTCCGCCTGGTAGGGCGAATAGGCGATGCCCAGGCCGATCACGCCGGCCTGGAAGGCCGTGAGCTGGATGCCGATGTCGGGCAGCACAAAGTAGATGTAGAACAGCTGCACGATGATGGGCAGGCCGCGGATCAGGTTGATCACCGCTCCCCCGCCCCAGGCCAGGGCGCGGATCGGTGACAACCGGGTCAGCGCCAGCACCAGGCCCAGCACGGTGCTGAAGACAAAGGACAACAGCGTGACCTCGACCGTGACCACCGCCCCCTGCAACAGGATGGGCAGGAACTCACGCGCATGTTCGATGAACTGGGATGCACTCATGAAGCGCTTTCAGATCGGGGCGCGCAGGCCTCAGATGCCCCACTTCTGCACGATCTTGGCCAGGGTGCCATCGGCCTTGATGGCGGCAATGGCCTTGTTGAGCCGGGCCAGGGTCTCGGTATCGCCCTTGCGCACCACCAGGCAGACATCGCCCACATTGACGGGCTTGTAGCTGTCGACCAGGCGCACCCCCTGGAAGGTGTTCTGCCGGATCTGGTAGGCCATGATGGGCTGGTCGGCCAGCGCCGCCTTGATGCGGCCCAAGGCCAGGTCGCGCGCCAGGTCGGCCACCGAGTCGTAGCTGCGCACCTCCTTGAAGATGCCCTTCTTGTTGAGCATGTCCAGGAACACCGTGCCCACCTGGGCCCCCACGATCTCGCCCTTGAGTTCATCGAGTGAGGTGTAGGGCTTGGCGTCGTCGGCCTTGACCAGCAGACCCTCGCCATAGGAATAGACCGGGTCGCTGAAGTCGACCACCTGCTGGCGTGCCGCCGTCTTGAGCATGGCGGCCGAGATGATGTCGATCTTGTTCGAAGTGAGCGAAGGGATCAGGGCCGAAAACACGGTCTGCTGCACGTTGACGGTGAAGCCACCGGCCTTGCCCACCGCCGTCACGGTGTCCACCATCATGCCCTGGATGGAGTTGCTCTTGACGTCCAGAAAGGTGAACGGAATGCCGGTGGCCGTGGCCCCCACGTTGTAGCTGGATGCACCGCCCTGGGCCCATGCACCCGAAGTGACACAGGCAGCGCACAAGATCAGGGCAGCACGGCGAAGAGGTGAGGCAAGTGACATGGAAAGCTCCTAGACGGGCAAGGCCCGGGGGTGGATGAAGGGGTGAAGATGCACCGTTGGATGCAACGACCATGCCAATCATCGATTCACTCAACTCTTATTTCAATTAATACAAACCACTATTCGACGTTATAGAATCGAATATCGATTTTTAAGTGCCATGAACCCCATACAAGACCCCCAAACGCCTGGCCCCGACGAGGCGCCCGCCGCCAGCAACAGCCTGCTGTTCAATCAGTCACTTGAAAAAGGTCTGGGGGTGCTGCGGGCTTTCAATGGCCAGCGTCGCACCATGACGATCGCCGAGGTGGGCGAAGCGGTGGGCATCAACAAGAGCTCGGCCCAGCGCATGGTCTACACCCTGGAGCAACTGGGCTACCTGCGCAAACACCCGCAGACACGGCGCTACCAGCTCGCCCCCCGGGTGATGGAGATCGGCTTCAACTACCTGTCGGCCAATCCGATGATCGAGATCGCCAACCCCTTTCTGTCGGAGCTGTCGAACGTCACCACCGAAACCTCTTGCCTGACCGAAGGCGATGGCGAAGACATGGTCTATGTGGCCCGCTTCGTGAGCGCCCAGTTCGTGCCGGTGCACATGCCCATCGGCAGCCGCATCCCCATGTACTGCACCGGCTCGGGCCGGGCCTACCTGAGTGCGCTGCCCGAAGCCGAAGCACAGGCCTTGATCGAAGGTGCGCACCGGGTGGCCCACACCCAGCACACGCTGACGGCGGTGGCCGACATCCTGGACACCCTGCGCCAGGCACGCCAGCGCGGCTACGCCATCAACCGCGAAGAACTCTTTCTGGGCGACATGACGCTGGCAGCCCCCGTGCTGGGCGCCAGCGGCCGCCCGCTGGGCGCCATCCATGTGGTGGCGCCCACCAGCCGCTGGACGCTGGAAGAAGCCGAACGCAGGCTGGCCCCGCCGCTGCTGCAGTGTGCGCGGGCTGTCAGCAGCTCGGTGCGCACCATGGGCTGAATGCGCCCGGCCTGGGTTAGAGTTCGGCCACCTGTCTGCCCTACCCCACCATGAACCGATTGCAAACCGAGCTGTGCCGCCTGTACCTGCCCTCTGGCGCCGCGCCGCCCCAGGGCGACGCGAGCGATCTGGCGCTGAATGGCCCCGACGGTGAACTGCGGGCGGCCGTGCTGGAGCTGGCCCGCCCGGCCGATTGGCCGGCGCTGTCGGCGGTGTGGCAGGGCGTGCAGGCCGATCTGGGCTTGCCGGCCCCGGCCATTGCCATCAATGGGCTGGACGGCTACCAACTGTGGTTCTCGTGGACGCAGCCACTGCCGCAGGAGCAGGCCCAGGCCTTTTTGCGGGCCTTGTGCGAGCGCTACCTGCCCGGCGTGCCCGAGCGCCGCCTGCGCCTGCTGCCCCAGCCTGGGCAGGGCGTGCCCCAGGTGCCGGCGCTGCGCCCTGACACCGGTCTGTGGTCGGCCTTTGTCGCGCCCGACCTGGCTGCCGTGTTTGGCGACGAGCCCGCCATCGACCTGCCGCCTGGCCCCGACGCCCAGGCCGACCTGCTGTCGCGGCTGAGCAGCATGCGCCCCGGCGACATGCTGCAAGCCTGGGAACGGCTGCAGCCGGCGCCAGCCCCCAAAGCACCCGCACCGGCCGAGCCCCAGAACGCCCCCAATACCCACGCCTATACCGGCCCCGATACCGCCCCCCATACCGCCACCGGGCCCGGCCCCGGGCTGAGCCCCCAGGCCTTCTTGCGCGCCGTGATGGACGACCCCAGCGTGCCCCTGGCCCTGCGCATCGACGCTGCCAAGGCCCTGCTGGCAGCAGGGCCCACCCCAGGCTGAACACCATGCGGCGCACAGCTGGCCCGGCCCACCCGCAGCAACCGGGGCTGGACATGCTGCGCGGTCTCTGCACCCTGCTGGTGGTGCTGCACCATGCGGCCATCACCTATGGCGCCATCGGCGGCTGGTATTACCGCGAGGTGGCCACCAGCCCGCGCCTGGACGTGCAGTTGCTGGTCTTCTTCTGCACCGTCAACCAGGCCTGGTTCATGGGCCTGTTCTTTCTGCTGGCGGGCTACTTCACGCCGCCGGCCCTGGCCCGCAAGGGTCTGTTCGATTTTGTGCGTGGGCGCCTGCTGCGGCTGGGCCTGCCCCTGCTGGTGTATGGCACGCTGATCGGGCCGGCCACCATCGCGCTGGCCGCCACCGCGCGGGGCAAGCCCTGGGGGGAGACCTTTCTAACGCTGCTGCAGCACAACACCTTCGAGAACGGGCCACTGTGGTTTGCCCAGGCACTGCTGCTGATGACCGGCGCGGCGCTGGCCTGGTGGTGGGGCCGAGGGCGACTGCCCGGGCCGGCGGCTGGCCCTTGGCAGCCAGATGCCCGCCCCTGGCCACGCCGCCGCACGCTGCTGCTGGCGGCCCTGGCCACCGGTGCCACAGCCTGGCTGCTGCGCCAGGCCTGGCCCGTCGGCGTCAATGTGTGGGGCCTGCAACTGGGCTATTTCGCCAGCTACGCGCTGCTGTTCGGGGTGGGCTGCCGCGCGGCACGGTCGGCCTGGCTGGAGCGCCTGCCCGGCACCGAGCTGCGGTTCTGGTGGCGGCTGGCCCTGTGCTGTCTGCCCGTGCTGCCGGTGCTCTATGGGCTGGGCGCGCGTTGGCCTGAACTGCGCTCGGCCATCCTGCCGGTGGCCTATGCCTTCTGGGAGCCCCTGGTGGCCTGGGGCATTTTGCTGCGTCTGCTGCAGGCCTTCGGGCCGGCATGGCGCCCCACCCACCGCTGGCAGACCGACCTGTCTCGCCGGGCCTTTGCCATCTATGTGATCCACCCGCCCGTGCTGGTGGCCGTGGCCCTGGCCGGCGCGGGTGTGGGCGCGGCACCGCTGCTGAAATGGGCCGTCACCGGCAGCCTGTCGTGCCTGCTGTGCTTTGTGCTGGCGGGGTGGCTGCTGCGGGTGCGGGGTTTGGGGCGGGTGTTGTGAAGTGGAAGCGATCTCCGCAGCACCGAGATCACCGAACCGCTCGTGGGTTTTGCCGCTGTCCGACCACGGCCAGTATCTTGACGGCTTTTGACCCATCGTCAATCTCGTACAACACGTTCTGCCCATTCAAACTGATACGGCGAACGCCCTCACCGTATTCTGGTGCCGCCTCGTACAACCTGGGGAACTCTGCCAGCCGTTCGGTACTGAGCAGCAGATCCCGACAAAGCCGGTTGGCATCCTACAGGGAGCTGTGCTCTGCCAGATAGTCAAACAGCGCCTCGATGTCCTCCAACGCCGAGACGCTCCATTCAACGCGGTACACCACTCATCCTGTCGTAACGCCGAGTCAAGCGGGCGGCCACCTCGTCTGTGCTCAATGTAGGCCGGTCGTCAGCACGGGCGGACGAAACTTTGGCCCGAACCCATTCCTCATGCTGAGCTTGGGCCAACTCAGCATCGGCCAGCCGCTGCAACAACTCTGCCTGGGCAGGCTTGTGCGCCAGCGGACGAATCACAGGCAGGCTTTCCGCCAATTCGCGCAGAAAGTTGGCGTTTTCATAATGGGCTTCAGGGTTCATGGAATACCTCTCGATGCGACTAATTTATCAGGCATCGGCGATATGACCAGGGAAAGGCCATGGCCCTGACGCCCATGCACTGACAGTCCCTGGCGCCTGGTCGCTGCCGTTTGCTGCGCGTGGGCTGGCGCAGAACGCACACAGGTCAGTGGCGCAGGGTTTGCACCGATATTTTTACTTACTAAATGTAATCAAATAAGACAACTCATCCGCCTCGCACACCTGTTCTGATGCCGTCTTTGAACTTCCCCGCTTGTCTTCTTCTTGCATCACTGGCTGCTGGATGCACAGCCCCTCGCCCTACTGCTTTGACACCAGCACAATCAGGAGCAGCCACCCTGGGCTGCGCCCAATTGGCTCAAGACCTGAACTATCCTGGCCTGAAGATCACCGGGGCGCAACAGGTGCCCGACGGCAGTTTGACGGTGCCCGGCATCGCCAGCGCCATGCCTGAGCACTGCGTGATCAGCGGCCAGCTTCATGAACGCATCAGCCCGGTGGATGGCAAGCGCTATGCCATCGGCTTTGAGATGCGCCTGCCCACCGCCTGGAACGGGCGTTTCTTCTACCAGGCCAATGGCGGGCTGGACGGCTTTGTGACCCCGGCCTACGGCAACATCCTCGGCGGTGGGCCGGCCAGCAATGGCCTGCTGAAGGGCTTTGCGGTGCTCAGCAGCAATGGCGGCCATGCGTTTGAACGAGACGTGCCGGTGGTGGGTGGGGCCACGTTCGGGCGCGACCCGCAGGCCCGTCTGGACTATGGCTACGACACCCTGAATCAGACGGTGCCGATGGCTCGGGCCTTGATCACCCGCCACTACGGGCGGCCACCCGACCGGGCCTACCTGGTGGGCAGCTCCAACGGTGGGCGCCTGGGCCTGGTGGCCGCGGCACGCGACCTGGGTGGCTTCGATGGCATTGCCGTGACCACGCCGGGCTACCGACTGCCGCTGGCGGCCATGACCCAGGTGTGGGATGCGCAGCAGCTGGCCCGGGTGGCACGCCAGGCCCGGCCCGATGGCCTGCCGGATCTCGAGAGCAGCTTCAGCCCGGCCGAGTTGGGCCTGCTGGCCCATTCCATATTGAAGCGTTGCGATGCGCTGGACGGCCTGGCTGATGGCCTGGTGCAGGACGCGCAGGCCTGCCTGGCGCAGTTTCAGCTGCGCCGGGACGTGCCCATCTGCACCGCAGCGCAAGGCAGCCCGCCGGGCAGCGACGCCGCCTGCCTGAGCCCGGCCCAGATCGATGCCCTGGACGCCGTCTTCAAGGGCCCGGACCTGTACCCCGGCCTGCCCTTTGACCCGGGCATCCAGGGCAGGAACTGGCGCGAATGGAAGTTCACCAACAGCCTGGGGCCAAGAGACGCGATTGCGCTGGCCTTTGTGTTCACCACCCCGCCCGATGGGGTGGCAGCCGACGCGCGCAGCGTGGCGCACTACGCGCTGAACTTTGATGTGCGGGTCGATGGCGCCAAGCTGTTGGCCCGCGACGCGGTCTACACCCAGAGCGCGATGGACTTCATGACGCCGCCCGACGCCATGGGCCTGGCATCGTTCGTGAAGCGGGGCGGCAAGCTGCTGGTAGCCCATGGCACGGCCGACCCCGTGTTCTCGGCGCTGGACAGCATCCGTTGGTACGAGGGCTTTGTGGCCCGCCACGGTGAACGGGCCCGCGACAGTGCCCGCCTCTACCTGGTACCGGGCATGAACCATTCGCTGGGTGGGCCGGCCACCGACCAGTTCGATCTGGTCGAGGCCCTGGTCGCCTGGACGGAGCGGGGCCAGGCGCCGCAAGCCATCGAGGCCTCGGCCCGTGGCCCAGGCAGCCTGCTGCCCAACCCCGAGGTGCCGGCCGACTGGTCGCCCCGACGCAGCCGTCCCCTGTGCCCCTGGCCCAAGGTGGCCCGGTACGTGGCAGGCGATCCGGAACAGGCCTCGAGCTTCAGTTGCCGCTGAGCCGCCCAGCGCCAGCCGACCTTCTCATCGGAGACAAACCATGATTCAAAGCGGCCTCTCATCCCCACAAGCCCGTCCACGGCCACGCCGCGCCCTGCTGGGCGCGGGCCTGCTGGCCGGCGCCAGCGCCCTGAGCCTGGCCACCCGCCTCGCCCAGGCCGCCCAAGCTACCAATCTGCCGGCCACCGCCACCACCGACCGGGTGCCCATGGCCTTGCCACGCACCGAGTTCGTCTACGAGGCGGTCTGCGACCTGGAGCCGACCCTGGACCTGGGCACCTCACCCTGGGGCGAGCGGCGCATGGTGCCGATCGCGGGTGGCACCTTTGAAGGCCCCGGCCTGAAGGGCAAGGTGCTGCCCGGTGGTGCCGACCGCCAGCTGATACGCCGCGACGGCGCGCGCTCGCTGGACGCGGTGTACGAGTTGCAGACGCATGACGGCGTGATCATCTCGGTGCGTAACCGCGTGCTGGTGCGCCCGCCCAAGGACGGCAGCGGCCGCTACGCGTTTTCAACGCTGGAGATCGTGGCCCCCGAGGGCCGCTACGGCTGGCTGAACGACCATGTGCACGTGGGCACACTCGACAGCCTGCGACCCCAACGCGACGCGGTGGTGATCCGGGTGTTCCGCCTGGTCTGATCCCTGACACCGGTGCAGAACCGGGTAACTCTGCAGTAAGTCGAGCCGGCGGACCATGCGTCATCGCCAGGCCTGTGCCCTTCCTCAAGCCTTTTTGAGGAGCGGGTCTGGACCTGATGAACGGAGGTTCAGACCATGAAGGCTCGACACCCCACCGCGTCCTGGGCGGCCAGCGGAGCGAGCCACTGTGCCCTCGCCACGCGCGCCAACGTGGGCCGTGCACAGCATGAAGAGGCCAGCCCGCGGCACAGCGCCCCCCAGCGCCGCAGAACCCTGTTGCTCACACTCCTGGCCGCGGGCCTCAGCCCATGGGCCCTGGCCTCGCCCGTCCCCCCTGTGGAATCCGCCGTGGGCCAGCTGCAGCGCGAGTGGGAAACCATCCGCTACCAGAAGGCCGCCAGCGACCGTGAAAAATGGTTCGAAGGCCTGGCCACCAAGGCTCACATGGTCAGCGAGACCTACGAAGGCCGGGCCGAGCCCCTGATCTGGGAGGGCATCGTGCTCGGTTCGCTGGCCGAGCAAAAGGGCGGCCTGGGTGCCCTGCCGCTGCTCAAGCAGGCGCGCAGCCGCTTCGAGCAAGCACTGCACATCAACGACCAGGCACTGGAGGGTTCGGCCTACACCGGCCTGGGCGTGCTGTATTACAAGGCGCCGGGCTGGCCCCTGAGTTTTGGCGACAAGGCCCAGGCACGCGCCCTGCTGACCAAGGCGCTGAGCCTGCAGCCCCGGGGCCTGGACGCGAACTACTTCTACGCCGAGTACCTGGTCGAGTCGCGCCAGCAGGCCCAGGCCCTGCCCTACCTGCGGAAGGCCCTGACCGCGCCGGATGACCCGGGCCGGCCACTGACCAACGCCGCCCGCCGCCAAGAAGCCAGAGCCTTGCTGGACAGGATCAGGCAGGCGCGTTGAGCCTGCAGCACTTGCGCACCCAACGGCACCGCGCCCCACCCCCATCGCCGGCGCTCCACCAACCCATCTTCACCGCCCCCAGCCCAAAGATGAACAAGCCCATGCACGAAAACCTGATAGCGCTACCCCGTACCCACCCGGAAGCGCCCCGCGCCGATTCGCCCCCTGCGGCGGCCCCCGACAGCGCCCTGCCCCGGCTGCTCACGCGGCTGTTCTTTCACTCGGCGGTGGTCACCGGCCACCAGGCCCTGGCACCGGGCCTGTACCTGATCGCGGTGCAAGGGCCGGCACTGCGCGGGCGGGTCTGGTCGCCAGGCGACAAGCTGCAGATCAAGGTGGGCCCCGGCATGACGAACCGCAGCTACACCCCCATCGACTGGAACCCGCAGACCGGTGAGACCCGCTTTGTGGCCCATGCCCTGGCCCTGGGCCCGGGCAGCGAATGGGTGCGCCACGCCCGGGTGGGGCAGGCCGTGGCCTTGATGGGGCCACGCCGGTCGCTGGACCTGGCGGCCTGGCCCGCCGCCACCGGCGTGCTGGTGGGGGACGAGACCAGCATCAGCCTGGCGGCCGCGTGGCGCCCGGCACGCATCGTCCTGGAGGTGGACCAGCCCGAGCACATCCACGCCCTGCTGCAGACCCGGCACCTGCAGGCCGAACTGGTGGCCCGGCAAAGCGATGACGCCCACCTGCCCGCCCTGTCGGCGCTGGTGCTGGCGGGCGCCGAGGCATCATCGCGCTACGTTCTGACCGGGCGGGCACGCACCATCCAAGGCCTGCTGCCCGGACTGCGAGCACATGGCGTGCCCCGACAGCGGCTGCTGAGCAAGGCCTATTGGGCACCCGGCAAGACCGGCCTGGACTGAGGCAGGACCAGCCACCGGTCGGTCGCGGCTAGCGCCCACCACCCTGCGCATCGCACGACTTCTGTTCGAGGCCCGGCCCTGGTGCCTGACCCGTTGGCGACGTGACCTTGGGAGCCTCCCAGGCCTCACCCGCCTCGATGCGGCGCGCCATGTCGTCGAGCTGCTGCGCCTGCTCAGACTCCACGGGGTTCATCCAGGCCAGGGCATAGCAGATCACCAACAGCGTCAACACCAAGCCGGCCACACTGCGGGCGGCGGGTGCCTTCAGGTGGCGCCGCAGGGTGGCGGCCTGGGTGAACAGATGCACGCCCACGGCGGCCACCAGCAGGATGCCGAACACTTTGTGCACCGGGTGCAGGCGCAGCGTGAATGAGGGTTGGTCCACGACCAGCATCATCAGACCTGAACTGGCCATGCCCAAAAAGGCCACCAGCAGCACGGGGGTTGTCAGGCGGCGGATCATGACGGCCCTCCTGGCAAGGCGGCGGGCTGCAGACTCAGCCTGAACTCGGCTCCGGGCTCGGCATTGCGCGCACTCAGGCACCAGCCGTGGGCCTGGGCCACCTCCAGACAGATCGCCAGCCCCAGGCCGGCCCCCACATCACGCCGGCCTGGGCCACGCCAAAACCGGTCGTACAGGCGCGCAAAGTCGGCCTGTGCAATGCCCGGGCCGACGTCGCGCACCACGACCGCCTGGGCCTGCAGCCGCAGGGTGACGTTGGACCCCTCGGGCGCGAAGCCGATGGCGTTCTCCACCAGGTTCTTGAGCAGCACGAACAATGCCGAGCGATCGCCCTGAGCGCCCTGGGGAACCGATTCGATGTCGGGCACCAGGCCGACACCGGCGCGCTGGGCCAGGGGCGCCAGAAAGTGGCACACCTCCCAGACGATGGCCTCCCAATCCAGCTCCGCATGGCGGTAGCTGCGGGGCTCGGTCACCTCGGCCAGCACCAGCAACTGCTGCACCTGGCGAGAGAGCTGGTCCACGTCCTGGATCAAGGCCTGGGTGTCGGTGTCGCCCAGCTCCATCTGCCCCTTGAGCAGCGCCAACGGGGTCTTCAACTCGTGGGCCGCATCGGCCAGGAACTTCAGCTGCCGGGCAAATGCATCCTCCAGCCGCTGCAGGCTCTCGTTGAACGACAGCACCAGGGGCTTGAGCTCGCGAAACACCCCTTCGGTGCCCAGGCGCAGCCCCGGGCGACTGAGCTGGATGCGGCCCGCCTCTTCGGACAGCCGGCTCACGGGCGCCAGCAAACGCCGGAACAGAAAGAACTGCACCGCCCCGAGCAGCAGCACCGAAAGCACCGCCATGAGCAGCATCAGGCCGCCCAACCGGGCCCCATTGCCGGCATGGAACAGCACCACCAGCCGCTCGCTGAGGCCGACCTGCAGCCACAGCCTGCGCGGCCCACCATCCGGGCTGGGCACGGAGACCGTGCGCACCCGCATGGGCAGGCCCTCCACCCACACCCGGGCATGGGCTTCTTGCGGGGTGGGCGCCGGCGCGGCCCCTGGCCAGACCTGTCGGGCCCGCGCAGAAGACCACAGCAGTTCCTGGCCCTGGTCGTCGAAGATGCGATAGACCAGGTCCAGCGGCGCCAGCTCGGACAACCAGCGCACCTCGTCCGGAATGGCGATCTGCGTGGGCTGGCCCTGGGCATCGAAATGCACGCGGTCAGCCAGTTCGGTGGCCACGGCCAGGGTGGAGTGGTCCACCCAGTGCAGCGGATCGCCGCGCAGAAACCAGAAAATGCCCAGGGCGATCAGCGACAGCGTGAGCAGCCAGGCCACGAGATAGGTCCACATCAGCCGGGCGCTGAGGCTGAGGTCGGCCCACTTACAAGGCTTCAAGCGCATAGCCAACCCCCCTCAGGTTCTGGATTTTCACGGTCGAGCCCAGGGCCTGGATCTTCTTGCGCAGGCGGTGCAGGGCCACGTCGAGGGCATTGGGGGTGACGGCCTCCTGCAGCCCCCAGGCGGCGGCCTCGAGGGCGCTGCGCCGTATCGGGTCACCCGCCCCCTTGATCAGGGTGAGCATGATCTGCAGCTCGGTGCGGGGCAGCAGCACCGATTGCTGCTGGCACACCAGCAGGGCCTTGTGGGGCTGCACCTGCAGGTCGGCAAAGCAGGGTTCCAGCGAGGTCTGCTCTGGCGCGCGGCGCAACAGGGCGCGCGTGCGGGCCACCAGCTCTTCCACCGAAAACGGCTTGGTCAGGTAATCATCGGCCCCGCCCTCCAGCCCGGCAATGCGGTCGTGCAAGGCATCGCAGGCGGTCAGGATCAGGCAAGGCAGCTGCTGGCCGCTGTCGCGCCAGCGCCGGATCAGCGACAGGCCGTCACCATCGGGCAGCCCCCGGTCGACCAGCGCCGCCGAATAGGCCTGGCTTTGCAGCGCCGCCCAGCCCTGGTCGATGCGCTCGAGCACATCGCATTCGACACCGGCCTGCGCCAGGGCTCTTTTGATCAGGCTGGCCAGCCTGGGGTGATCCTCGATCAACAGGACGCGTTGCACAAGCCGACTCCCTCTCAGAACCGATACAGGTAGCCTACACGCAGCATGGGCAGCGTCGAGCGGTCCACCAGCGGGCTGTTCTTGATTGACGAGCCCAGGCGGGTCACGCCCAGATCCACGAAGGTGGTTTGATTGGGCGCCAGCCGGTAGTCCAGGCGCACGGCCAGCTCGGTGTTCAGAGCCCCGCTGGCCTGGTAGGCCGCGCGGCCGGCTCGGGCCTCGGCCTGCTCCACGCCGTAGTAGTACTGCACATACTTCTGGTCCTGCCAGCTCAGTTGGGCCCGCGGTGCGACGCCGAAGCCGCCCAGGTCAAAGCGGCGCTCCACCCCGACCTTGATCTTTTGCCCCTGGCTGTAGCCCGAGGCGTCGCCCGCCAGCTCGGCCGACAGGTTGGCCAGCTCGGTGCGCCAGGCCACCCGCGTGCCCACCCAGAAACTGGATTTGCGATCGGCCATGCCAGCCAGGGTGGGCGAATCCTTGGCCTGGTAACCCTCATCGGCCCCGTAGGCCAGCGTGAGCCCGAAGGCCACCGGCCCGGCCTGCCCCAGCTTGAACTCCAGGCCCGGGCCGAGCACCCGGACCCAGGCGTTCTCATAGGTCACCATGGGGAAGACCTCGGTCTTGTGCCTGAAGTCCTTGTAGGCCCGGACCCGGGGAAACACCACGCCACCGACACCCCAGCCATAGCCAGGATCGGCGTCGCCTGGTGCAGCGTCGGCCCAGGCGGTCTGGGCACAGGCCACGCACAAGGCCAGGGCCGCCAAAGGCACAGCGCGCGCCATCTGCGGGTTGAATGCGTTCATGGGATTCCTTCGAAACATGGAAGACATCCCATGTTCACCCGGATCGACTTACCGCATCGTTACTGGGGGCACCTCTGGCCAAGACTGGCCCCAGCCACCCGGCGCAGCCGTTGAACGCGGCAGCACGCCAGCGAGATGACCGCGGTCAGCCTGGCCGCGGCCCACCGTGCCGAATGAAATCCACTCGCTTTCCAGGTCTTCTGCGATCCGGCTGAAGGCCTGGCTGGCCTCAACGGTGCCCATCGACTCATGGCGAATCATGCGCACCAGAGAGACCGGGCTGCCGACGCAGCAAGCGCCAGCAGGCGCACCACTTGCAGCCCCGGACGGCACTCAGAAGCTGTGCTTGATCCCCAGCGAGACGCCGGTGCTGGTGGCACTCAGACCGGCGCCCTGGTAGTCGCGTTTCCAGCGCGTGTTGTCGGCCTCCAGGTAGACCAGGGAGCGCGTCGACAGCTTGTATTCGAGGAAGGCGATGGTGCGGTTGTAGCCATCGTCCACAGCCGCGGTCCGCGAGCGGTTGACGCGGTAGTGCCCCACCAGCAGATCGAGCTGCGGCGTGAGCGGCCAGGTGCCGCCCAGGCCCAACACCTGGTTGCGTGTCTTGGCCGTGGCCGAGGTGTCGGCGCTGTGCCCGCTGTAGGTCAGGTTCAGCCGGCCTGGCCCGACAGGAACCGCCACGCCACTGACATAGCCGTTCAGGGTCAGGCCCGTGACGGTCTTGAATTGGGTGTAGGCCAGAATCCCCTGCCAGCTGGCGCTTTTGTACTCGACGCTGGCACCGTTGGAGGACAGCTTGCTGTTGCTGTCAGCCTGGTTGCCGAAAGCGTGCATCACGCGGGCCGTGGTGTTGCCCACGCTGTAGGCGTACTTCAGCGAGTTGTCCAGGCGGTAGCTGCCTGTGTTGGAGCCCGAGGCCCCGTACTCGATGCCTAGCTGATGGGCGCTGAGCGCCGAGATCGCCACGTTGGAGTTCAAGCTGGCAAAGCGGGTGGCCAGTGGATCGACCGGCAGCACCGCATCGGCCAGCAAGGTGTTCTGGCGGCCCAGGGTGAGCGTGCCCAGATCGCCCCTCAAACCGGTGTACGCGCCCCGGTCAAAGAACTTGGTGCTGCTGGCGGTGGCGCCGGTGTTGATGTTCAGCCCGGACTCCAGGAAGAACAGGGCCTGCAGCCCGCCCCCCAGGTCTTCGGTGCCCCGGTAGCCCAGACGGCTGGTGGTGTTGATGCCGCTGTTGATCATGCTGGCGCTGCCGACCGAACGGGCATTGGCCGGGTCCATGCCCGAGGTGCTGCGCACCCCCGCGTCCATGATGCCGTAGACCACGGCGCTGCTCTGGGCCAGCACCTGGCCCGACGCCAGCAGGCCCAGCAACAGCGTGGGCACGGCATAGCCCGCCCGATGGGGCGCGTATTTGTTCTTCATGCAGGTCTCCTCGTTTCCCGAGATTTCGTTTTGGTGAATGTGCTTGGCCACCCCGGCGTCCCAGCCCACCACCTGGGCGGGCGTGGCCTGGGCTCCCAGGGCGAAAGCGGCGTGATGATGCGGGGAGACCGGCATTTGTTCAATTGCATTAATTTGATTTATAAATGCCCCATGCGCATCAATATCGAATTGGGAGAACTGCAGGCCTTTCTGGCCGTGGCCGAGAAATCGAGCTTCAAGGCCGCAGCCGAGAGCCTGTTCATCTCGCAACCGGCGCTCAGCCGCCGCATCGAGAAGCTGGAGCTGGAGCTCAAATGCCAGCTGTTTCAACGCACCACGCGGCGCGTGGCCCTGACGGACGAAGGCCGTCAGTTGCAGGCCCACGCCCAGATCGTGATGGAGGAGTTGCGCCTGGCCTACCAGGGGCTGGAAGCGCGGGCGTTGGCCCGTACCGGCAAGGTCACCGTGGCCTGTGTGCCCTCGGTGGCGCATCACATCCTGCCGGCAACGCTGGGCCGTTACCGCAGCGTGCACGAAGGCGTGCGCGTGAAGATCATCGATGAGAGTGCCCAGACGGTGCTGGACAGTGTGTTGCACGGCCACGCGGATTTCGGCGTCAACTTTCTGGGCAGCCAGGAGGCGGATCTGGACTTTCTGCCCATCCGCACCGAGGACTATGTCGTGGTGGTGCCCGAGGACCACGACCTGGCGCCGCGGCGCAGCGTGTCGTGGAAATCGCTGCTCAAGCAGCCTTTGATTGCTGTGTCCAGCAGCAGTGGCAACCGCCTGTTGATCGACAGCGCCATCGCCCGCACCGGCATGCGCCCCAGCATCGGCTACGAGGTCAACCACGTGACCGGGGCCCTGAGCCTGGTGGCGGCGGGCCTGGGCGCCGCGGTGTTGCCGGCCCTGGCCGTGCAGGGCCCGCTGCAAGCCGGCTTGAAAGGCGTGCCCCTGACCGACCCCACGGTGTCACGCACCCTGGGCCTGATTGTTCACAAGGGCGCCCGCCTGCACCCCGAAGCGCAAAGCCTGGCGGACCTGCTGGTGCAGGCCATCCAGGCGGTGTGACGGAGAAAGGCCGGGTCGCTCTTGAAGGGGTGCCCCGGCCGCCTGCTTCAAAGCTGGCAGCTGAAGTTGGCCGCCGACTCGATGTCGCCCGAGCCCTTGTAGCGCGCCACCTTGGGGTAGACGCACAAAGGCCGGGTGCGTGTGGCCGACCAGGTGCTGGGCACATCGGCGTTCACGCCGCCGGCGTTGCCGGTGCCGCGTGCCGTGGCCACCACCTGATCGGGCGCCTGGCCTTGCTCGACCCAGGCCACCAGCGGGGTGACCATGTCGAACTGGTCGGTGGCCGGCCCGCCCGAACAGTGGTTCATGCCCGGCACGCGGAACAAGCGGGCGAAGTTGGTGGCATCGCCCCCGTTGGCGGCGTTCAGGCCGTCGATCAAGGCCACGGTGTCATTGACCGAGAAGATCGGGTCGCTCACGCCGTGGTAGACCATCACCTTGGCGCCCCGGTTCTTCACCGCCGACAGGTCGGTGGGTTTGGGCGGCGTCATGAAGCTCATGCCCGACTCGGTGTAGGTGCTGTTGGTGGCGTTGATCTGGGCCACCAGGGTGTCGATGTTGGCCCCCAATGTGAAGGCCGGCCCGTTGAAGGTGGCTGCGGCCTCGGGCGGGGTCTTGAAGATCAGGCCCACGGCGCCCGAATCCAGCACCAATGGCGCCGTGAACTCCCAGAAGGCCACCCCGGCACCACCGTGCCCGCTGTCGAACGGAAAGCTGTTGTACACCGCAGCGCCGGCACTGGTGCTGGGTCCTTTGAAGATGTTGGCCACGGCCGTCTTTTGCGCTGCGCTCAGGCAGGTGCCGTCGCGGCTGCCTGAGCAGGTGGGCACATCGGTGGCGATGTTGAAGGCGCTTTGGCAGGCCTTGGTGTCCTGGATCAGGCCGTCGGTGGCGCCGTCGAGTGCATCGCACTTGGCCAGCACCGCCTTGGACACCAGGCTGCGCTCGGCCGTGGTGTAGGCCGTGCCCAGGCCGGCCGGTGTGCTGGGGTCACTGCCGGCCGTGACCAGGCTGGCGTACTGCTGGCCGCGGTAGATGCTGCGCACCGCCGCCTTGGGCAGGTTGTAGCCGGGGGCACCGGCCAGAAAGCCGTCGTACTGGTCACTGTACCGGGCGGCCCCGACAAGGGTGTGTCGACCGCCGTTGGAGCAGCCCCCCAGGTAGGACCGATCGGGGCCCTTGCCATAGGCCAGCTGGATCACGTTCTTGGCCATGGGGGTGAGTTTTCCTACCGCCTGGTAGCCATAGTCGAGACGGGCCTGGGGGTCGATGCCGAACGTGGGGTTCTGGGCTGCGGTGTGGCCGGCGTCCGAACTCAACACCGCAAAGCCTTGCAACAGAGCATGGGTCTGCGGGCCGCCGCCGAAGCCACCGGTGGCGGTCAACACATTGCCGTCGGTGCCGCCGTTGGCCTGGTAGAAAAAGCGCCCGTTCCAGTTGACCGGCAGGCGCATCTCGAAGCCGATGGCATAGGTCTGCCCGTCGACGGCACTCACGCGCTGATTCATCTTGCCGGTGACCAGGCAGTGCGCCGGCACGGCCTGGCCCGCCACCGTGAGCGTGCCGGCGGCCACCGTGCTGGTGCCCGTGATGGCTGTGTTCTGCAGGGCGCCCAACTTGCTGGCCAAGGCCTCGCAGGTGCCGGACAGGCTGGCACCGGTGGCGGCACTCAGCTGGGGAATCACCACCCCACCGCCGCCGCCACCGCAAGCCGACAGCAGTGCCGCCGCCAGGCTGACTGGCAGCAAGTACCATCCGCTTGAATGGTTTGAATTTTTAAGCATATTGAAGTCTCCTCGTGGGCCTTATTGCAATTTTTCCGCCTGATTGACCTTTTCAGGCCACTCAACTAATTACTGTATGTAATTAGTTTTGGAAGCATGACTAGGGAATACACGAGGAAAATGGCTGTTGGCAAGGGGCTGAGTTCACGCACGGCGTCGCCAGCGCGCAGACCGCGCGATCAGCGCTCAAATAACGAAGCTGTGGCCCGTCCGGACTCCCCTGCGCGAGCGCCGGCAGCCAGTCAACATGCCAAGGGGTTCAGCGGGGCTCCGGCTCGCCCTGGGACAGCACCCAGGCCGCCAGTTGGCGGGCCTCGGCCTCGGTGACCCCGGGCTGGCGCGGCATGATCACACGGCCCCAACGCCCCACCGAGCCAGCGCGGATGATCGCCGCCAGCCGCTCGGGCGCCTCCGGGTCGCCCCGGTAGCGTTGAGCCACCTGCGCATACCCGGGTCCCACCTGCTTGTGCACCAGACCATGGCAAGACAGACAGCCATGGCCGCGCGCCAAGGCCAGCCCCGGGTCGGGCACATCGCGGCTGGCATCGCCAAAGGCCACCCACAACAGGCCGGCCAAGCCCAGTGCCAGCAAGCTGCCCAGTGCCACAGGCCAGAAATGACGGATTCGTTGAATCAAGACTGTGGCTCTCAGACTTTGCGGTGGGCCGCCACCTTGGTCAGCAGCTCGAACAGCAGGGTGCGCTCACCAGGGCTGAGGTGGCTCAGCAGGTCGGCCTCCATGCGGTCGATGATGGTCTCCAGCTTTTGCACCAGCGCCTCGCCGGCCGGTGTGAGGCGCAGGTGCTGCACGCGCCGGTCGGTCTCGCTGCGCTCGCGTTGCAGCAGACCCCGCTCTTCCAGCCGCCCCAGCAGCAGCGTGAGGTTGGGGCCAGGCACGTTCATGGCCACCGACAGGCGCTTGGGCGTCACATGCTCATTGGAGGCCACCAACATCAGCAGGCTGAACTCCAGCTTGTTGAGCTGGCATGGGGCCTCGATGTTCGCCTTGAAGAGCCGGTTGGTGGGGATGGACGCCTGCGCCAGCTGGTAACCCAGCAGGCGGGTGAGCCGGTGGTGGTCGAGATGGCCTGGGCCGGTGGGGTCGGTGACACGGGTGCTGGGCATACCCGGCTGAGTGTAGCGCCGGCCTGCTGCCCGGCCGACACATCGACCACGACTGCGCCTGTAGATGAAAACCCTGCACAAAGCTAACCGTATAAACTATATATACTGTTTACACAGATTGCATCTTGTCCGATGCGGCACCCCTCAAGCTCCACCTCGAAAGGAGGTTAGAACAATGACTTATCTGCTGGCACTCTTGGGCCTGGCCTTGCTGATGGCATGGCAGCGTCACCTCCACCTGGGGCGCTACCGCACCGTGCGCAGCCGGCGTGTGGGCTGGCTGACCGCCGAATTGCGCTACCGCGACTTCATGGAGGCCCCCAATCAGGAGGCCTATCCCGAACCGCGCGAAGAGCGGCTGGTGGTGTGGCGCCTGTTCGGCTTTGTGGTGTATGTGCGCCGTCGCAGCGTGGCCCTGCCCAGCCAGTGCGACGCACGCATCAACCACATCAGCGAGCGCGACTTTGACGCCCGCTTTGAAAACGACTTTCGGCTGACCGCCTGGTAGGCAGGCCACCTGCAAGGGCTGCTGGCCTCAGCGCCCGCGCACCAGGCTGAGCAGCGCATCAGGTGCGCCATACAGCACCTGCCCCGTCACCACCCGTGAGCCCCCCGCCGCCTGCACCTGCAGGGCCGGCACCCCTTGAAGCCCCAGCTGCTGCCAGGTACTGCGGGCTTTTTGCATGCGCTCACGGGCGTGGGCCAACAGGCCGGCCTCGCCGGCCTGCAAGGCTTGGGCCGCGGCATGCAGGCCCAGGCCATTGAGCAGGGCCACCACCACCGCAGCATCACTGGTGGCCAGGCCATCCACATAGCGGGCGTGCTGCAGGGCGTGCAAGGTGTCCAGCTCGCGCCCGGGGGCGGTGATCTGCACGGCGCTCAAGGCCCGGGTGGCAGGCCCCGAATCGAAGAGGCGCGTGGGGTCGCCCAACACCTGCTCGTGGTAGGCGGGGCTGAACACCTGCCCCGTCAAGGCCTGGATGCGCTGGTCGTTGGCCCAGGCGTAGGCCGCCATGCCGCTGTCCATGGGGCGGGCCGCCTCGTCGGCAAACAGGCCCACGGGGGCCAGGCCCAAGGCGATGTCGGGCTGGCCCTGCAACACCTTGAGGGCCGGCACAGCGCCATAGCACCAGCCGCACAGCGGGTCAAAGAAATAGCGGACCTGGATCGGGGCGGTCTGGTTCATGGGGTACTCCGAGGGCTTGAACAGGATGGGGTGATCGATCAGCGGCTTACCACTTCATCTCGCCCTTGTTGACCTTGGCACCCAGGTCCAGCGACATCGCACCGGGCAGGCCCGGGTAGGCCTGGTTCATGCCCTGCACCACCGCCGCGCTGTTGGCGCCCTTGGCCAGTTGCTGCTCGAAGGTCTTGAGGTAGGCGCTGGTGAAGCTCAGGTTGGCCGGTGTCAGCGGGGTGGCAGCAGCCATGTGGCCGGGCACCACCACCTCGGGCTTCAGGGCGGCCATTTCATCCAGCTGGGCCACCCAGGCGGCACGCTCAGCCACGGTCTGCGTGTCAGCCGTCCAGACGTGCATCTGGCCAAACACCCCCAGGGCGCCGGTGATGGTCTTGATCGAAGGGATCCACACATAGGGGCGGTGCGCCAGCAGGCCTTGGGTGCCACGCAGTTCGATGACTTCGCCGTCCACGCTCAGGCTGTTGCCTTGCAAGGCCTTGGGCAGCACCGGGGTCACCGGGGCGTTGGCGCCCATCTTGGGGCCCCAGTAGGCCAGCTTGCCGGCCAGCTTGGCCTGGATCTTCTCCAGCACGGCCGGGGTGGCCACCACTTCGGCGGCCGGGAAGAAGGTCTTCAGCGTTTCCACACCGAAGTAGTAGTCGGGATCCGCCTGGCTGACCACGATGGTCTTGAGTTGGCGGCCCGAGTCGAGCACATTGGCGGCGATGCGCAGGGCATCAGAGCGGGTGAAGCCGCCGTCGATGACCACCGCCTCCTTGGCGCCATAGACCAGAGTGGAGTTGACGTTGAAACTGTTCGGACCGGCGTTGTAGACCTGCAGCTGCAAGGGCTCGGCCTGGGCGGCGGCGGCAAAAGCCAGGGACACGGTGGCGGCGATGACGGTGGTGCGGAACATGGTGAGATCCTGAGGTTGGGTTGCGATGGGATGAAGTTTAGTTTCGTAAAACGCACAGATAAACCCGATAATCTGCGCATATCTGTTGCACAAATCGACCAAATCATGGACCGACTCACCGCCATGCGCGTGTTTGCAGAGGTGGCCACGGCCGGCAGCTTCAGCGCCGCCGCCGAGACGCTGGAGATGTCACGCTCGATGGTCACGCGCCATGTCGGCGAGCTGGAGCAATGGCTGGGCGCCCGCCTGCTACAACGCACCACCCGCCAGGTGACCCTCACCGATGCCGGCGAGAACTGCCTGCGACGCTGCCAGCAGATGCTGGCCCTCGCCGACAGCCTGCAGGAAGAGACCGACACCCACGGCGACACCTTGCGCGGCCTGTTGCGCGTGACCTGCAGCGTGTCGCTGGCCTACGCGCAATTGGCGGCCATGCTGACCGACTTTCTGAGCCGGCACCCGCAGCTCAAGATCGACCTCAACGCGAGCGAAGCCGCGCTCAACCTGGTCGAGGCGCGGGTGGACCTGGCCATCCGCATCAGCAGCGACCCCGACCCCATGCTGATTGCCCGCCCGCTGGCGCCGTGCGAATCGCACCTGGTGGCGGCCCCGGGCTACCTGGCCCGCCAGGGCCGGCCCGAGCAACCCGAAGACCTGGGCCGGCACCGCTGCCTGAGCTATGCCAACTTTGGCAAGCATGTGTGGCGCCTGTCGCGCGGCGCCGAGACCCGCGAGGTGGCGGTGGCCGCGTATTTCAGCGCCAACGAGGCCACCGCCCTGATGCAGGCCACCCTGGCCGGCGCCGGCATCGCCCTGCTGCCCACCTACCTGGTGCACGCCGAACTGGCCTCCGGCCGGCTGCACACCGTGCTGCCCGACTGGCAACTGCCCACCCTCACCATCCAGGCGCTGTACCCCTCGCGCCGGCAGTTGTCGCCCGCCGTGCGCGCCTTGCTGGATGAGTTGGTGCTGCGCTTTGCCAACCCGCCGTGGCAGGCCGTGGTGCCGGCCCTGGGCTCAGCTGCGCCAGGGCCCCAAACCCTGCACATGCGGTGAGGCCTGAGGTGGGCCCCAGTGCCAGGGCCAGGCCCCACGCAGGTGCAGCACCTGGCTCAGGTGCAGGCGAAGCACACGCTGCGCGCCGGCAAAGCCGTGCAAGGCCGCGGCGTCGGTCAACAGTTGGGCCTGGGCCAGCACGTACAGCAGATCACCCCGCTCGAAGTCGATGAACAACAGGCCCGCACGCGGCTCCAGCAGCAGATTGCCCAGGGTGTTGAAGTAGAAGTTGCCGCTGAAGTCGGGCACGCTGAGCTGGCCGGGGTGATCGACCCGCACAAAGCCCGGCGGGCCGCCGCGGTGCGACACGTCCACGCCCTGGCGCGGGTCGCTGCTGGTGGCGCTGTGCGGGTGCGCAGTGGCCACAAAAAAGGTGTCGGCCTGGGCCACCAGGGCCTGGGCCTCAAGGCTCAAGGCACTGTGCCGCTCAATGGGCTGGGGCAGGACAGCGGCTATGCCGCCAGAGGGGCGAGGCAACAGCTCACGCGCCACGATGTATTTGGGGCAGTTGCCAAAGCTCTGCCCCACTTCGATCAAGGCACTGTCGTCGTCCCGGGCGGTGATGCGGCCATTGAGCCGGTTGCGCCGACGTGTGGCCGGCTCGATGCCCAGCAAGCCCACGGGCCGCCCCGCCTGCCAATGGTCTGAAGTAGGGTCGCCGGGCAGGCCGTTGCCCTGCCAGCGCAGGCGCAGGTGGCGCGGGTCAGGCACCTGCATGAAGCCGGCGCCCCCAACCCGCAACGAGGCCCAGGGCTGGCCGTCCTCGGCCACGGTGCCGGTGACCACAAAGGGCTGCTGGGCGAAGAACTGCTGGTGTTGTTCGGGCATGTGGTCGCGCAGCACCCGCCCACCCGCCTCGGCCATGCGCTCGCGCAGCATGGGAGACACCTGGTGTTGCAAGGCTTGCTCGCCCTCGTGGAAGGCCTCCAGCGGGCCCGGTGGGCGGGCGGCAGTCATGCGCGCAGGCCCACCGGGCTGCGGGGCATGGGCAGAAAGCCCGGCAAGGCCTCCACCCGGCGCAGCCATTGCTGCACCGCCGGGTAGGCCTGCAGCGACACCTGGCCTTCAGGTACCGCCTCGGTGTAGCTGTAAAGGGACAGGTCGGCCAGCGACACCTGATCACCCAACAGCCAGCTTTGCCCTTGCAGGTGCGCCTCCATCACCGCCAGCAGAGCGTGGGCCGTGGCGATGGGGCCCTCGGTTGGGAGCGGGCGCTTGAACAGCACGATGGCGCGGGCCGCTGCCGCACCCTGGGCCAGCGGGCCGGCCGCGATGCTGAACCAGCGCTGCAACCGGGCCTGTTGCAGGGGATCCTGGGGCCACCATTCGGGCCCGGCATACCGGCGCGCCAGGTACACCAGGATGGCGTTGGAATCGGCCAGCGTCAGCTCACCGTCCTGCAGCACGGGCACCTGGCCCAAAGGATTGAGGGCCAGAAAGGCCGGTGTCTTGTGCTCACCGGCCGCCAGATCGACGTCGATGGCCTCAAAGCGCAGGCCCAGCAGCGACAGAAACAGCTCCACCCGGTGGCAATGGCCAGACAGGCGCATGCGATGCAGGCGCAGGTGAGGCGAAGGGTTGGCCGAGGTGGTGGCTGGGGTGGCCGTGGAAGAGGTCATCTGGGGCTCCTGAAGAGGTGTGGAAACAGGGCACGATTCTGGTTAGTTCAATTGATTGAATAAATGCCTCAAAATTGATCTGACTACTCCATAAATCGGATCAATACCCCATGGACAAGCTCAAGGCCATGCAGACCTTTGTGCAGATTGCCGATGCGGGCAGCCTGAGTGCGGCGGCCCGCGCTCAGGGCGGTTCGCTGCCCGCCGTGGTGCGCACCCTGGCCCTGTACGAAGCGCACCTGGGGGTGCGCCTGTTCAACCGCAGCACCCGGCGCATCTCACTCACGCCCGACGGGCGCCAGCACCTGGCCAGTTGCCGGCAACTGCTGGGCGCCGTGGCCGAAGCCGAGGCCGCGCTGCGCGAGGGCGCCACCCAGCCCACGGGCACGCTGACGGTGACCGCGCCGGTGCTGTTCGGCCAGCTGCATGTGGCCCCGGCCGTCACCCGCTTCGTGCAGCAGCACCCCCAACTGCAATGCCGCGTGGTACTGCTCGACCGGGTGGTGAATCTGCTGGAAGAAGGCTTTGACATGGGCCTGCGCATCGGCCACCTGGACGACTCGTCCCTGGTGGCGCGTGCCCTGGGGGAGGTGCGCCGCCCCGTGGTGGCCAGCCCGGCCTACCTGGCACGCGTGGGGCAGCCCCAGCACCCCCGGGACCTGCAACAGGCCAATTGCATCCACCGCATCGACGGCCGCAATGCCTGGGGCCCGTTCCAGGAGCACGGGCGGCTGTTTGACGTGGAGGTCTCGGGCCAACTCGCCTTCAACCACAACGCGCCTGCCGTGGCGGCCTGTGTGCTGGGGGGTGGCTTCGGGCAATTCTTCAGCTACCAGGTGGCGGCCGAGCTGCAACGAGGTGAGTTGGTCGAAGTGCTTCAGGACTTCCAGGGCCCGCCTACCCCTGTGCAGGTGGTCTACCCCCACGCACGCCTGCTGCCGGTGCGGGCCCGCTTGTTCATCGACTGGATGCGGCAGGAACTGGCGGGCTTTGCGCCCGAAGCAGCCCCCCAGGCCTGAGCCACCGCCCACCCGCAGGTGCTTGTGAAGCTGTCTTGACACCAATATTGTTAACGTTACCATTCATGCCTTGATGTCATTGCACATGAATCTACCTGCAAAAGAAGATCAGCCACTTTTAGAAATGACAACGTCTCTCACTTTGATACGCACCAGAACATGACAGAGCCCAGCACCGCCCCCTTGTACATCGCCATGCACGCGCTCGACAACGTGGCCATCGTGGCCAATGATGGCGGGCTGCCGGCAGGCGCCCGCTTCGCGTCGGGCCTGGTGTTGCGCGATAAGGTGCCCCAGGCGCACAAGGTGGCCCTGGTCGACCTGGCCGAGGGCGAGGCGGTGCGGCGCTACAACGTGCCCATTGGCTATGCCTTGCGGGCCATCCCGGCGGGCAGTTGGGTGCACGAAGGGCTGTTGAAGATGCCCGCGGCACGCGAACTGCAAGGCCTGCCCATGGCCACGGTGAAACCCGACCCGCTGCCGCCGCTGTCGGGCTACACCTTCGAGGGCTACCGCAATGCCGATGGCTCGGTGGGCACGCGCAACATCCTGGCCGTGACCCAGACCGTGCAGTGCGTGGCCGGTGTGACCGACTTTGCCGTGCAGCGCATCAAGGCCGAACTGCTGCCGCGCTACCCCCATGTGGACGATGTGGTGGCCCTGGAGCACACCTATGGCTGCGGCGTGGCCATCGACGCACCCGATGCCGTCATCCCCATCCGCACCGTGCGCAACATCAGCCTCAACCCCAACTTTGGCGGCGAGGTGATGGTCATCAGCCTGGGCTGCGAAAAGCTCCAGCCCGAGCGCCTGCTGCCCCCGGGCAGCATCCCCATCCGCGACGAACGCGGCGTGCCCACCGGCGCCGACGCGCCGCTGGACACCATCTGCCTGCAAGATGAGGCCCATGTCGGCTTCATGTCCATGGTCGATCACATCCTGCGCCAGGCCGAGGTGCACCTGCAGCGCCTGAACGCGCGCCGCCGCGAAACCGTGCCCGCCAGCGAGCTGGTGGTAGGCGTGCAGTGCGGTGGCAGCGATGCCTTCTCGGGCGTGACGGCCAACCCGGCGGTGGGCTTTTGCACCGATCTGCTGGTGCGGGCCGGCGCCACCGTGATGTTCTCCGAGGTGACCGAGGTGCGCGACGGCATCGACCAGCTCACCGCCCGAGCCGCAACCCCCGAGGTGGCCCAGGCCATGATCCGCGAGATGGCCTGGTACGACGCCTACCTGAACCAGGGCCGCGTGGACCGCAGCGCCAACACCACGCCCGGCAACAAAAAGGGCGGACTGTCGAACATCGTCGAGAAGGCCATGGGCTCGATCGTGAAAAGCGGCAGCGCCCCCATCAGCGGCGTGATCGCCCCGGGCGAAAAGCTGACCCAAAAAGGCCTGATCTACGCGGCCACCCCCGCCAGCGATTTCATCTGCGGCACGCTGCAGCTGGCCGCCGGCATGAACCTGCATGTGTTCACCACCGGCCGCGGCACGCCCTACGGGCTGGCCGAGGTGCCGGTGATCAAGGTGGCCACGCGCAACGACCTGGCCCGGCGCTGGCACGACCTGATGGACGTGAACGCCGGCCGCATCGCCAGCGGCGAAAAGACCATCGAACAGGTGGGCTGGGAGCTGTTCGAGCTGATGCTCGACGTGGCCAGCGGCCGCAAAAAAACCTGGGCCGAGCAGTGGAAGCTGCACAACGCCCTGGTGCTGTTCAACCCGGCCCCGGTGACCTGACTCTTTCAACCCAAGCGATTTCTCAACCAAAAACCACGGAGACAAGCATGAGCGAACCCCAACCAACCCCGGCCCGCCGCCAATTCATGAAGGCCGCCACCGGCGCCGGCCTGGCCGCCTTGAGCGGGCTGGCCGCGGCCCAGAAGATCGACTTCAAGCCCAACGCCCGCTACCCCGACATGGCGGTCGAAGTGCTGGACCCCAGCTTTCTCAAGTACCGCATCTACAGCAGCTCGGTCGAGCAGTTGGCCAGCGGCATGCGCTGGGCCGAGGGGCCGGCCTACTTTCCGGCCGGGCGCTACCTGCTGGTGAGCGACATCCCGAACAACCGCATCATGAAGTACGACGAAACCAACGGCGCCTTCAGCGTGTTCCGTGAGCAGGCCAACTACGCCAATGGCAACACCCGCGACCGCCAGGGCCGGCTGCTGACCTGCGAACACTCGCTGACCCGCCGGGTCACGCGCACCGAGCACAACGGCAAGATCACGGTGCTGGCCGACCAGTACGAAGGCAAGCGCCTGAACGCACCCAACGACATCGTGGTCAAGTCGGACGACAGCGTGTGGTTCACCGACCCGCTGTTCGGCATCAACGGCGAATGGGAAGGCTTCAAGGCCAAGCCCGAGCAGGCCAGCACCAATGTGTACCGCATCGACCCCAACGGGCAGATCCGCGCCATCATCACCGACCTCGTGAACCCCAATGGCCTGGCCTTCTCGCCCGACGAGAAGAAGCTGTACGTGGTGGAGTGGAAAGGCACCCCCAGCCGCAGCATCTGGTCCTACGACATCGCGGCCGATGGCAGTGCCTCGAACAAGACCAAGCTGATCGACGCCAATGGCCCCGGCGCCCTGGATGGCTTCAAGGTGGACCGCGACGGCAACCTGTGGTGTGGCTGGGGCTCGGACGGGCGCCTGGGCGTGAACCCGGCCGACCACGACGGGGTGCGCGTGTTCAACCCCCAGGGCAAGGCCATTGCCCACATCCACCTGCCCGAGCGCTGCCCCAACCTGACCTTTGGCGGCCCCAAGGGCAACCGCCTCTACATGGCCAGTTGCCACTCGCTGTACGCGCTGTACGTCGAGGCCGAAGGCGCGGTCTGAGGAGCGCTTGCTTTAAATCAGGCCCGGGTCGGGTGGTGTGGCCGTGGCGTCATGCAAAATCAGGACTGGGCTGACACCCGCCTCCTTGACCCCAACCCCGGCCCGAGCTTGACCTTGACCTCTCCCCGCCAGCAGCCCCCCCGCAAAGCCCCAGCCCGAGCGCTGGAACTGGTTGAACAGTTGGCCGCCCGCATCCAGGCGGGCCAGCTGCGCGCGGGCGACAAGCTGCCGGCCGAAGCCGATCTGATGGTGCAGTTCGGGGTCAGCCGCACGGTGGTGCGCGATGCCCTGACCAGCCTCAAGGCGCGGGGCCTGATCTATGCGCACCAGGGCCTGGGCACCTTTGTGGCCACGTTGAACAATGCCCGCCCCTTTTCGATCGACCCGGCCAGCATGCACACCCTGCCCGACCTGCTGGCCGTGCTGGAGCTGCGCATGGGCCTGGAGCCCGAGGCGGCAGCCATGGCGGCCCAGCGCCGCACCGAGGCCCATCTGCAGCAACTGCGCCAGTCACTGGACGCGGTGACGCAGGCCTGGCTGACCAACCTCGACCCGGTGGGTGCCGATTTCCGCTTTCACTGCGAGATTGCCCGTGCCTCGCAAAGCCCGCACTACATCGCGATGATGGGCACCCTCAGCCCCGGCAGCCTGCCGCGCTGCTGGCAGACCACGCAAGACCCGGTGGAAGAAGGCCGGCGCAACTACCTGGACCACGTGGCCGACGAGCACGAAGAGATCTACTCGGCCATCCTGCACCAGCAGCCCGAGGCAGCACGCGCCGCCATGCGCCTGCACATTGCCAAGAGCCGAGAGCGCCACCGCGCGCTCGAAGCGCGCAGCAAAGCAGGTTGAGGCGGCGCACCGTGCCGCCCGCCCGGGGCCAGCTCAGTTGGCCTGCGACACCAACGGCCGGCCGGCAAAGAAGGCTTCCAGGTTCTCGATCACCCGGTCGGCCATGGCCTGTCGGGTTTCGTGGGTGCCACTGGCCACATGGGGCAGCAGCACCACCTGATCCATCTGGCGCAAGGCCGCTGGCACACGGGGTTCGTCCTCGAACACATCGAGGCCGGCGCCGGCAATCGTGCCGTCGGCCAGGGCCTGCACCAGTGCGGCCTCATCGATCACGCTGCCGCGCGCCACATTGATCAGAAAGCCCTTGGGCCCCAGCGCCTGCAGCACGGCCTGGTTGACCAGGTGGAGGGTGGCCGCACCTCCTGCCGCGGCAATCACCAGGAAATCGCTCCAGCGTGCCAGCTCGATCAGGCTGGGCTCGAAGGTGTGGGCCGAGCCCGGCACCGGATGGCGGTTGGTGTAGCGCACGCTCATGTCAAAGCCGCTGGAGCGCCGGGCGATGGTGCTGCCGATGCGCCCCATGCCAAAGATACCCAGCTTCTTGCCGCTGACGCGGGTGGTCATGGGGTACTTGCCCGACTCCCAGGCCCCACGGCGCACAAAACGGTCGCCGGCCGCGATCTGGCGGGCCGCGTCGATCAACAGGCCAAAGGCGAGGTCGGCCACGCAGTCGGTCAGCACCTCGGGGGTGTAGCCCACCTGCACACCCTGTGCAGTGGCTGCGGCCACGTCGATCTTGTCCAGACCCACGCCAAAGCTGGAGATCACCTTCAGATGAGGCAGGGCCTCGATGACCGATTTGTCAACGCCGATGGCGGCCGAGGTGACCAGGCCGGTGAAGCTGTGGCCCTGCGCCTTCAGAAAGGCAGCGGGGTCGGCCTCATCGGCCAGGTGGTGCACCGCGTAGCGGGCCTCGAGTGCGGCCTCCAGCTGAGGCATCTGGCGGCCGATCTGGAGCAGGCGGGGTTCAGTCGTGGTGGTCATGGGAGAAGCTCAGGCCTTTCAGGAGCGTGTTCAGTCAACATGGATGTTCTTGTCGGCAATGATCTGCGCGTAGCGCTTGCGGTCACTGGCAATCAGCTTGGCAAAGGCATCGGGCGTGCTGCCCACGGGCAAGGCGCCCAGCTCGGCCAGACGAGCCTTGACCTCGTCCAGCGCCAGCACCTGGCGGATGTCGGCCGAAATCTTATCGGTGATCTCGCGCGGGGTACCCGCCGGCGCCAAAAGCCCGACCCATGAGATGGAATCAAAGCCGGGGATGGCGCCTTCGGCCAGGGTGGGCACCTGGGGCAGCGCCGGCACCCGGGTCTTGCCGGTGATGGCCAGGGCGCGCACCTTGCCGCTTTTCAGGTGCCCGCTCGATTCGAGCACGGTGGCAAAGCACAGCTGCACATGCCCCGCCAGCAGATCGCCCACGGCCGGGCCACCGCCCCGGTAGGGCACGTGTTGCACCGCCGTGCCCGAGCCGCTCTTGAACATCTCGGCCGCCAGGTGCATCGAGCTGCCGGCACCCGAGGTGCTGTAGCTCATGGCGTCGGGTTTGGCCTTGGCCAGGGCGATGAACTCTTCCACCGTCTTGGCCGGTACCTGGGCATTGACCATCATCACCAGGGGCAGCTCGGCCACCAGCGACACCGGCACAAAGGCCGTGTCAGGCGCATAGGGCATCGATTTGTACAGCGAGGGGTTGATGGCCTGGGTACCGATGTTGCCAAACAACAAGGTGTAGCCATCGCCCTTGGCCTTGGCCACGAAGTCGGCCCCGATCATGCCGGCGGCGCCGCCCTTGTTGTCGACGATGACCGACTTGCCCCATTTCTGGCTCAGGCGGGTGGCGATCAGGCGTGCGCTGGTGTCGGTGCCGCCGCCGGGCGGAAACGGCACCACCAGGGTCACCGGGCGGTTGGGGTAGTCGCCAGCCTGCGCCTGTGCCTGGGCCGGTATCAATGGGCTCAAGGCCATGAAGCCGAACGCGGCCAGGCCCAGCGTGATCAGGCGGCGGGAAGTCGGGTGGCGGGGTGTTGTCATGCGTGTCTCCATGGGTTTTCTTGGGGGTTCATTCGGGTTCAATGCCGGCCTGTTTGATCACCCGGCCCCAGGCCTCGTACTCGGCCTGTTGAAAGCGGGCCAGATCGCCGGCCGAGCCAATGGCCACCTCGTTGCCGGTCTGCTCGACAAACTGGCGCACGGCCGGGGCGGCCATGGCCTGGCGCAGCAGCTCATTGATGCGGGCGATCACCGGCTGCGGCGTCTTGGCCGGGGCGTACAGCGCGTTCCAGTGGTGGGCCTCATAACCCGGCAGGCCCGATTCGGCCAAGGTGGGCACCTCGGGCACCAGGCGCGATCGGCTGGGGCTGCTCACCCCCAGCGCCCGCAGCTTGCCGGCCTTGACCTGGGGCAGGCTGGTGGTGAGGTCGACAATCATCATGTCGACCTGTCCGGCCACCAGGTCCATCACGGCCAGCGGGTTGGCCTTGTAGGGCACATGGTTGAGGCGCACCCCGGTCATGGCCTGGAACTGCTCCACCGCAATGCGTGCCGATGAACTGCCCGAGCCGTAGTTGAGCTGCCCGGGCGACTTGCGCGCCAGCGCGATGAATTCGCTCACCGTGCTGGCCTTCACCGAAGGGTTCACCACCATCAGCATGTTGCCCTGGATCAGTTGCGCCACCGGCGCGAAGTCGCGCAAGGGGTCGTAGGGCAGCTTTTTGAACAGGTGCGGGTTGGCGGCCTGGGTGGTGTTGGTGGTGATGAAGAGGGTATAGCCGTCGGGCGCAGCCCGGGCCACGGCCTGGGCCGCAATGCCACCGAACGCGCCTGCCTTGTTGTCGACCACCACAGGCTGGCCGGTCAGCCGTGCCCACTCGGTGCCGATGGCTCGGGCCAGGCCGTCGCTGGTGCTGCCCGGGCTGGAGCCCACCACCAGGGTGACGGGGCGGCTGGGGTAGGCCGGGGCCTGGGCCCAGGTCAGCCCGGGCAAGGTCAGCAGGGCTGGGGCCAGGGCCAGGCCCCGCAAGGCGGCCCGGCGTGGGTGCAATCGAACAGTACGCATGTCTTTGTCTCCGTCATGAAATGCCGCGGCCGCTTCGCTGGCGGTCTGTGCGGGCAAGGAATGGCTTGCTGGGCTGGCGTGATTTACGTCTCAGGTGCTCAGGCTGTTGTCGGGCCGCTGGCCGGCCAGGGCCTGGGCCAGGCTGGCCAGCACCATCTCGCCCATGGCGGTGCGGGTCTCCCAGGTGGCACTGGCACGGTGGGCCTGCAAGGTGGTGTTGGGCATCGCCAGCAGCGCTGGCGGCACATGGGGTTCGTCGACAAACACATCGAGCCCCGCGCCCGCGATGCGCCCGGCCTGCAAAGCGGCCACCAGGTCGTGCTCGTTGACCAGCTTGCCGCGCGCGATGTTGATCAGGTAGCCCCCGGGGCCCAGGGCCTGCAGCACCTCGGCATTGACAATGCCCTGGGCCTGATCGGCAGCCGCGCACAAGATCAAGGCATCGCTGCGCCGGGCCAGCTCACGCAGATCGGCCACAAAGTCGTGCGGCACATCGGGCATGGCGCGCAGATCGGTGTAGGCCAGCGGGCAGCCAAAGGCGGCAGCACGGGTGGCCACGGCGCGGCCCACGCGGCCCATGCCCACAATGCCCACGCGCATGCCGCTGAAGCGGCGCGCCAGGGGAATGGCGCTGGGCTGGGGGTGCAACGGCCACTGGCCTTCACGCACAAAGCAGTCGCCCGCGCAGATGCCGCGGCAGGTGGCAATCAACAGGCCGATGGCCAGGTCGGCCACGTCTTCGGTCAGCGCGCCCAGCGTGGCCGTCACGTGGATGCCCCGGCTGCGCGCATAGGCCAGGTCGACCGCATCGGTGCCCACGCCGTTGATGGCCACCACCTGCAGCGCGGGCAGCCGCGCCATCAGCTCATTGCGGATGCCGGTGTGCCCGCCGCTGACCACGCCGCGGATGTGCGCGCCCTGCTCGGCCAGAAAGGCCTCGGGGTCGGCCTGTTCGTAGAAGCGATGCACCTGGTAGAGCGCGTTGAGGCGCTCGTTGACCGAGGGGATCAGGATGGGGCTGAGTTGCAGCACATGGGGTTTCATGAGGCGGGCTTTCGGGGCTGGGAGGGGCTGGAGCGTGCGGCGTTGGGAGTGGGGCAGGTTCAGCCGCGGCCCACAAAAGGCATCTGGCTGGCCATCACGGTCATGTTGAGCACGTTGGCCGACAGGGGCAGCGCGGCCACGTAGCGCACGGCATCGGCCACGTGCTGCACGTCCACCATGGGTTCGGCCGCAATGCTGCCGTTGGCCTGGCGCACGCCGCGGGTCATGCGCTCGGACAACTCGGTGAGCGCATTGCCGATGTCGATCTGGCTGCACACGATGTTGAACTCGCGCCCATCGAGCGCAATGCTCTTGGTGAGGCCCAGCACCGCATGCTTGCTGGCGGTGTAGGGGCTGGTGAAGGGGCGCGGCGTGTGCGCCGAGATCGAGCCGTTGTTGATGATGCGGCCGCCCTGCGGGCTTTGCCGGCGCATCAGGCCGAAGGCGGCGCGGGCGCACAAGAACACCCCGGTCACGTTGGTGTCGATCACGTCTTTCCAGCGCTCCAGGGGCAGCTCGTCCATGGGCACGGCAGGGGCGTTGATGCCGGCGTTGTTGAACACCACATCCACACGACCGAAGCGGGTTTCAACCTGCTCGAACAAGGCGGCCACGCTGGCCGGATCGCGCACATCGGTGGGCACCGCCAGGGCGGTCTGGCCGGCCGCCTGGGCCGCCTCGGCCAAAGCGTTCAGGAGCTCGGGGCGGCGCCCAGCCAACACCACGCTGAAGCCGTCCTGCAGCAGTGCCAGGGCCACCGCCCGACCGATGCCGCTGCCGGCGCCGGTGACCACGGCCACGCGTTGGGGAGAAGTTGCTGTGCTGTCGTTGCTCATGAAAATCCTTGTGCGGTAAAAGGTGGGGAAACTGGGGACGAGTTTGGCGATGCGGATGGGGGGGCGGGTCGCCGTCAAGGCGGCTTGGCCGTGCGTGATTTACGGAACTGCGAGGGCGACACGCCCTGCGCCTTGCGAAAGCAGCGCGAAAAATAGGCCTCATCGGCAAAGCCGCAGGCCCAGGCGATGTGGCTGATGGCCTTGTCACCCTGCAGCAACTGGGTGCAAGCCAGGCGCATGCGCCGCTCCAGCACCAGGTCGGTGAAGCTCAGGCCGGTTTCCTTGCGCAGCAGGTGGGTGAGGTAGTTGGGCGACAAAAACGCGGCCGCTGCAGCGCTCTTCAGGTTGAGCCCGGGCTCGCTCAGATGGGCGCGGATGTATTTCTGCACCCGGCCCAGCGCATCGCGCCGGCCCAGGCGCTGCACCTGGCTGCTGCCCAAGTGCTGCAGAGGCTGCTGGTAACGGTTGCACACCAGGCCGATCAATTGCAGCAGGCAGCCGCGCAGCTGCAACGCCCCCCCGAACTCACGCTGGCCGGCGAGGGTGCGCATCTGCGCCACCAGCTGCATCAGGGCGGCAAAGCCGGCCTCATCGCTCAGCACAAAATCCAGATGCTCCTGAAATCGGAATGGCGCCAGTTCCAGCGCATCGGCCAGCGCGATGTCCTCCAGGTCCAGCGGGTCGCAGCTCAGGTGCGGCAGCAAAAACTCCTGGCTGAAATTGACCAGCACAAAATGCCCCTGAGCCGGCTGGGGAATCCAGTGCAAGCGGTGCGGCAACACAAAGGCCAGTGCCCTGGCGGGCAAGCGCCGCACCACGGCCCCCAGGTGGTGGCAGGTCTCAGGCCCCAGGTTGATCTGGATCTGAAAGTACTCATGCCGGTGCGGGCCCGCCGCTGTGGGGCCATCAGCCTTGTCGCGGATGTCGAAATCCAGCTGCGCACTGCGCTGGGCCATACCAAAAGTGGGCACCGGTGGTGCGGAATCAGATCGGGTGCGGCGGGGCATGGCTCAGCGGATCTTTCAGGCCTTGGGCGAGGCCACCAGAAGCTCGAACCGCCCCACCCCGTCGATGCCTCCGCTCACCCGGTCGCCCGGCAGCAAGGGCCCCACGCCGGCCGGCGTGCCGGTGTAGATCAGATCACCCGGATGCAAGGGCACCGACCGGGACAAGGCGCTGATCAAGCGGTCCACCGGGTGCAGCAGATCGACCAGATCGGCCTGCTGGCGCATCACGCCGTTCACACGCAGCCAGATCGCGCCCTGGCGCAGGTGCCCCACTTCCGACACGGGCCGCAAGGGGGTGCAGGTGGCGCAGGCATCAAAGGCCTTGCTGCCCTCCCAGGGCCGGCCGACCGCCTTCGCGGCCTGCTGCAGATCGCGCCGCGTCAGGTCCAGGCCCACGCCGTAGCCCCACACATGGCTCAAGGCCTCGTCGGGGGCAATCTCAAAGCCATGGCGCCCGATGGCCACCACCCACTCGATCTCATGGCAGAAGTCGGCCGTGAGGGGTGGGTACGGAAGGCTGCCCTCGGCCAGACACACCGCATCAGCGGGCTTCATGAAATAGAACGGCTCCTCAGGCACCGCCCCGCCATCGCCCGGCCAGGGGTAGTTGCGGCCGATGCAGTACACCCGGCGCAGCGGAAACCGCGCCTCGCGCCCCAGCACGGGCAGGCTGGGCGGTGCCGGGGGGGCAAACACCAGGGAAGTCATGTCGTCTCCAATAGGGCCGTTCATGGCGACGGCTTGGCAATGAGTGTCGTTGTCATTTCAGAGGCGTTCTTGGACCCAACACTGCATAAATTGGAAAAAACACCGGTGTTCTCGATTGAATTGAAAAATGACAACGCTGTCATTATGCTCAAAAACGATCGGCGATGAGATGGGCGCTTGTCGCCCATGCCACAGCCCGGCGTACCCCTTCCACGCTGGTGTTCAACAGTGCGTGCGCCCATGCGTATCCTTGGGGATCACATCCAGGGAGTCCCTCCGTCATGGAAATCCGGTCGATCACCCCATCCGAATTGAATGAGCTGCTGGCTTTGTACGCCCACCTTCACAGCACCGACGACCCACTGCCCGAACCAGCGAAGGTGCAGGCCGTGTGGCAGGAACTGCTGGCCAACCCGCGTTACCCGTACTTCGGCGCCTATGTGGGCGGGCAGTTGGTGGCCAGCTGCAACCTCACGGTGATTCCAAACCTCACGCGGGGATGCAGGCCCTATGGGGTGATCGAGAACGTGGTGACCCACGCCGAGCACCGCCAGCACGGGTACGGAAAAGCCGTGCTCAGGCACGCGCTGGACCAGGCCTGGTCCATGGGCTGCTACAAGGTCATGCTGCTCACGGGGCGCAAAGACCCGGCCACGCTCCGGTTCTATGAATCCGCCGGCTTTGACCCCCATGGCAAGCAGGCCTTCATCGCCAAACCGCCGGGCTGATGGCCCCAGGCCTGAGGCCCGTGCTGCCGAGGGGCCCGATCAGAGCTTCCGAATGAAAACTCAAGCAGATCCAGAGCGGCGCGGCACCTGATCCAGGTTGGGGCCCCCTGCACGAGGCTATCGAAGGGGTCATCACGCGAAAAAACAGGCCCGGCACGCACCACCGTGCTCGCCCGCCACGGGGCTCAACGGCCTGCGGGACTCTGGGCGCCGGCCAGAAACAAGGTCTCGATCATGCCCGGCAGGCTGGCCCGCGCAATGCGCCCTCGCCGCTCGGCATCCATCAGGCCGGAGAGCAAGGAGATCAGGCTTTCACTGAGCACGGCGGCGCCGATCTCGATGCGAAAAATGCCCTCACGCTGGCCCCGCACGAAGAACTCGTCGAGCACCGAGAAGTAATCCGTCCAGGTCGCTGCAGCTCGGGCGTCCTGCAAGGTGTCTGGTTTCCAGTAGTAAATCATGAAGGCCGCCAGCTCGCTGTGACGCAATTGGCCCTCGATGAAGCGTCGCAAGGCATCCACCGTGGGCGCCTTGTCGAGCTCTGCCTCCTCCAAGGACCGATTCATCAGATGGGCACCGTGGGCCATCAGCCGATCGACCAGTTCTTCGCGGGTTCTGCTGAATCGGTAGAGCGTTGCCTTGCTGATGCCAATGGCTTGTGCAAGCTCCTGCAAGGTCGCTCGTGGCTTGTCGACCAAGGCAAGGGCAAGAGCGGCGAGAACACGCTCGTCTTCGGCATTCAAAGGGGTGCTGGTCATCAGTAGGGAATGCTTTCGTGCCTGCGCTCCAAAGCCTGGGCGCGAGGGGAGATGCACTTGTTATGCGCCCATTCTAATTTCGGCGACCTGTGCGGCAAAAGAGTCTGACTCGCCTAGAATGAATCTTTTTTGATTCATTTGAATCTTTTTACATCTTCTTCTCATCCGGCATCCAGAGCCCCCTCTCTGATGAACAAGTCCATGCTCCGCTATTCAGAACGAACCGCTGCCTCGGTTTTCGCAACCGCCATCAGCACGCTGCTGGTCGCCTGCCAACCTGGCGGGTCGGTCACGCAGGCCGAGCCCCAGCGGCCCACTGTCGAGGTCGTGAAAGTCGAGCTGCAGACCCTGCCTCTGGTGCAGGACTTGCCCGGGCGCCTGGTCTCGACCCGGGTGGCCGAGGTGCGCGCCCGGGTGGCGGGGATTGTGCTGGCGCGTCATTTCCAGGAGGGGTCTGATGTCAGACCCGGCCAGTTGCTGTTCAGCATCGACCCCGCACCGTTCCGTGTCGCCCTGAACCGGGCGGAAGCCGAGCTGGCCAAGGTCGAAGCCGCCCTGGCCGAGGCCGAGGCCGTGCTGCGCAGATACCAGCCCCTGGTCAAGGCCAATGCCATCAGCCAACAGGAATTCGATGCCGCTGCAACCGCCGTCAAGACCCAGGCGGCCAATCGCCTGGCCGCCAAGGCGGATGTCGAGTCGGCCCAGATCAATCTGGCGCACTGCGAGGTCAAGGCCCCGATCGCGGGGCGGATCGGTCGGGCCCTGGTCACACAAGGCGCCCTGGTAGGGCAGGGCGAAGCCACCGCGCTGGCCAACATCCAGCAATGGAGCCCGATCTATGTCGACTTTGTGCAGCCCGCAGCCGAAGTGGTGCGACTGCGCGAAGCCCAAGCCAGCCTGCCCAAAGGCCACACGCTGTTGCCAAAGCTGCAGATCAGGCTGGAAGGCTCAAACCGGGTTCATGAGGGCCGCCTGCTGTTCTCGGACATCACCGTCGACCCCAGCACCAGCCAGGTCTCCTTGCGCGGTGAATTCAACAATGCGGAGGGCCTGCTGATGCCGGGCATGTATGTGCGGGTGCTGATGACCCAGCGCCAGGACACCCAGGCTGTCTTGCTGCCGCAGCGCGCTGTCAAGCCTGTTGCCGAGGGGCCCTCCCAGGTCCAGGTGGTCGGGGCCGATGACAAGGTGGAGGCCCGCGCCGTGCAGACAGGCGCCATGTATGGCGCGAACTGGCACATCGCCCAGGGGTTGCGCTCCGGCGAGCGGGTGATCGTGGGGGGGCAGCAAGTCCGCCCAGGCGACCTGGTCAGCGTCAAACCCTCTTCGGCTCCCACAGCAGGGCCAGCCGCCCAGCGTTGAGCCACCGACCCTTGTCCGAACCTGAGAACCCCTGAGATGTCTGCATTTTTCATTGGCCGCCCCAACCTGGCCTGGGTCGTCGCCATTTTCATCACCCTGGCGGGCCTGCTGGCGATCCCTTCGCTACCGGTCTCGCAGTTCCCGGTGGTGGCACCGCCCCAGATCACCGTGACGGCCACCTACCCTGGTGCCTCGGCCAGCACCGTGGTCAGCTCAGTCACCAGCATCCTGGAAGAGGAAATCAACGGAGCGCGTGGGCTGTTGTACTTCGACTCGTCCAGCTCCAACAGCTCGGCGGAAATCACCGCCACCTTCAAGCCCGGCACGGATCCGGCGCTGGCCCAGGTGGACGTGCAGAACCGCCTGAAAAAGGCCGAGGCCCGCCTGCCCACGGCCGTGACGCGCCAGGGCCTGCAAGTCGAGCAGGCCAACGCCAGCTTCCTGCTCATCTACGCCCTCAACTTCAAGGGCGATGACGAAGGCCAAGACGTGGTCGCGCTGGCAGACTACGCGGCACGCACCCTGAACAACGAGATTCGACGCATTCCAGGCGTGGGCAAGCTGCAGTTGTTCGGGTCCGAAGCGGCCATGCGGGTCTGGGTGTCGCCACAGAAGCTGCTGGGCTATGGCCTCTCAGTCGCCGATGTGAACAACGCCATTGCGGCTCAGAACGTGCAGGTGCCGGCCGGCAGCTTCGGCAGCCGGCCCGGCACGGTGGAGCAGGAACTGAGCGCCACGCTGGCCGTCAAGGGCATGCTGGAATCGCCCGAGGAGTTCGGCCGCATTGTGCTGCGGGCCAACCGGGACGGCTCCGCGGTCAGGCTGTCGGATGTCGCCAGGCTGGAGATCGGGCGCCAGGACTACAGCTCCGAGAGCCGGCAAAACGGCAAGAAGGCGGTGGCCGTGGCCGTCCAGCTGGCCCCTGGGGCCAATGCCATCCAGACGGCCGATGCCGTCAAGGCCCGCCTGCAGGAGCTGGCGGCCAACATGCCAACAGACATGGAGTACTCGATCGCCTACGACACCTCCTTGTTTGTCAAAGTGGCCATCCAGAAGGTCATCCAGACCTTGCTGGAAGCAGTGGTCCTGGTGTTTCTGGTGATGTTCCTGTTCTTGCAGAACGTGCGCTATACCTTGATCCCCACCATCGTGGTGCCCGTCTGCCTGATGGGTACTTTTGCCGTGATGTGGGGCCTGGGCTTTTCGGTCAACATGATGACCATGTTCGGTCTGGTGCTGGCCATCGGCATCCTGGTGGACGACGCCATCGTGGTGGTGGAGAACGTCGAGCGACTGATGGCCGAAGAAGGCCTGTCGCCCCAGGACGCCACCCGCAAGGCCATGACCCAGGTGAGCGGCGCCATTGTCGGCATCACCCTGGTGCTGGTGGCGGTGTTCCTGCCTCTGGCGTTCATGTCCGGGTCGGTGGGGGTGATCTATCGCCAGTTCTCCCTGTCCCTGGCCGTGTCGATCCTGTTCTCGGGATTTCTGGCCCTCACACTCACGCCGGCTTTGTGCGCCACCTTGATCAAACCGCCAGCACCAGCAGGTCACACCGATCAGCGTGGCTTCTTTGGCGGGTTCAACCGTGCCTTCGCCGGCCTGACAGGTCGCTTCGAAAAGCTCAACAGCCGTTTGCTGCGCCGAACCGGTCGCGCCATGGGCGTGTACCTGCTGGCCCTCGGTCTGCTGGGCTGGCTGTATGTGCGGGTGCCGGAGTCGTTTGTGCCAGCCGAAGACCAAGGCTACTGGATGGTCGATGTGCAACTGCCCCCCGGGGCCACCTACCCCCGGACCGAGGCCCTGGTGAAGCAGGTCGATCAGTACCTGATGTCGCGCGAAGGCATGGACTCGGCCTTCAGCATCCTGGGCTTCAGCTTCTCGGGCATGGGACAAAACGCGGCCTTGGGCTTCCCCAGCCTCAAGGACTGGTCGCAGCGCAGCAAAGGCCAGACCGTCGAGAGCGAGGTGACGGCCTTCAATCAACGCTTTGGACAGCTGCCGGACGGCACCGCCATGGCGGTGATGCCGCCACCGATCGACGGGCTGGGCAATGCCGGCGGATTTGCCTTGCGCCTGCAAGATCGGGGCGGACTGGGTCGTGCCGCACTGACCCAGGCCCGCGACGCGCTGCTGCAGCAAGCCAGTGCCTCCCCGGTGCTGGCCTACGCCATGATGGAAGGCCTGCAGGACGCGCCCCAGCTGCGCCTGGACGTGGACCGCGCCAAGGCGGAGGCCCTGGGCGTTGGCTTCGAGAGCATTGCCACCACGCTGTCCACCGCGTTCGGCTCGGCGCTGGTGAATGACTTTGCCAACGCCGGACGCCTGCAGCGCGTGGTGGTGCAAGCCGACGCCCAGGAGCGCATGACCCCCGAGAGCCTCCTGGCCTTGCATGTGCCCGGCCGTGCCGGCGCACAGGTGCCGCTGAGTGCCTTTGTGAAGGCAGAGTGGGAATCCGGGCCCGTGCAGATCTCGCGCTACAACGGCTACCCGGCCTACCGCATCATGGGCGACGCCGCCCCAGGGCACAGCACCGGCGAGGCCATGGCCGCCATCGAGCGCATCCTGTCGACCCTGCCCAAGGGCATCGGCTATGAGTGGACAGGGCTGTCCTACCAAGAGCGCTTTGCGGGGCAGCAAGCGCCATTTCTGTTTGCGCTGGCCATCGTGGTGGTCTTCCTGCTGCTGGTCGCCTTGTATGAGAGCTGGGCCTTGCCTGCCTCGGTGATGCTGATCGTGCCGCTGGGTGCCTTGGGATCGGTGTTGGCGGTGTCCGCTTTGGGCCTGGCCAACGATGTCTACTTCAAGGTGGGCCTGATCACCATCATCGGACTGGCCGCCAAGAACGCCATCCTGATCGTCGAGTTTGCCAAGGCCTTGCACGAGCAAGGGCACACGCTGGTGGACGCCGCCAGGCTGGCCGCCCGGCTGCGCTTTCGGCCCATTGTCATGACGTCGCTGGCCTTCATTCTGGGCGTGTTGCCGCTGGCATTGGCCCACGGCGCGGGCGCCGCCAGCCAGCGCTCGCTCGGTACCGGGGTGGTCGGAGGCATGCTCAGCGCCACCTTGCTGGGCGTGGTGTTTGCACCGATCTTCTTTGTCTGGGTGCAGACGCTGTTCAAGCGCAACGCCCCAGCCGACAGCAAGGAGCCCGTCATGACAGCCCATGAAGGCCACGAGGACGCCCCATGAACACCCGAGCATGACGATCCACAGCCCGCGCGGGGGGCGGGTTCAGCGGCTATCTTGATGCGAGTCAATGCGGCCTGCAGGGCCTGTGGCTAAGCTCAGGGTTGCTGGATGGGTCGGCATCGGGGTGGCATGCTGCGCACCCGACCAAGCTGAACCCGCAGGGAAATCTGGCGTATTTTCTTTGCCAGGGTCTCTCATGAAATTTCGCAACATGGCCTGCTTGGTCTGGGTCCTTACCTGGGTTGGCGCCGTACCTTCGTTCGTCCAACCGGCCTGTGCCGCCCCGCCCGATCGGCTGCAACGCATTGCCAGCAGCCGCACCCTGCGCGTGTGCATCTGGCCCGACTATTACGGCATCTCGTTTCGCAACCCCAAGACCCAGCAACTGACGGGCATCGACATCGACAATGCCAACGATGTGGCAACGGCCCTGGGCGCCAAGGCCCAGTTTGTCGACAGTTCATTCGCGACGCTGATCGACGACTTGCACAACGACCGCTGTGACATCGCCATGTTTGCCATCGGCATCACGCCCCAGCGCCAGAACAAGCTGCGCTTCACCCAGCCCCACCTGGCCAGCGACATCTACGCCATCACCACCAAAAGCAACCGCCGCATTCAACGCTGGGACGACATCGACCGCCCGGGCGCGGTGGTGGCCGTGGCCAAAGGCACCCTGCATGAAAGCGTGATGAAAGAGCGCCTCAAGGCGGCCGAGTTGCGCGTGGTGGACACCCCGGCCGCGCGCGAGCAAGAGGTGCAATCGGGCCGGGCCGATGTCTTCATGACCGACTTTCCGTTCAGCCGCCGCATGCTCGATTTCAACGACTGGGCCCGCCTGATCTCGCCCCCTGAGACCTACCACATCACCCCCTACGCCTGGGCCATGGCCCCGGACGAAGCTGCCTTGCAGGCCCGGGTCGACCAGATCCTGGTGGCCATGAAGCGCGACGGTCGCTTGATGACGAATGCGAGCCGCTATGGGCTGGGGCCCATTGTGGCCCGGTAGGCCCGCGCCCGTGTCACGCACACCGGGCGAGCCGCCCGTTCCAAACGCTCCACCCGCCCTGACAGGGTCGTCGGGCCGACCAGTCTCCAGCGCCGTTCGCAAGGGCTCGCTGCTGGCGGCCCTGTTGCTGATACTTCTGTTCGGCTGGCTGGCCGCGCTCGGCGGCTTTCTTTGGAAGTCGCGCAACGACGCGCTCGACAACGCCAGGCAGACCGCCGAAATCCACGCCCGCAACTTTGAAGAGCACCTGACCCAGACGCTGCAGATTGTCGATTTCAGTGCCCACGGCCTGAACACCCCCAGGCCGGTCGAGCCGCTCACACCCCGCCTGCTCGACCTGCTGCGACCCTCGCCCTCGCTGCGTTCGCTGTCCGTGCTCGATGAGCAGGGCCGGGTCGTGGCCAGCACCGATGCGGCCAACCTGGGCATGTGGGTCGACCTTGCCAGCTACTTTCCTTCGGCAGCGATCGAGGCCGATGTGCTGCGCATCGGCATGCCCCAGATCGGGCGCGACTTGCACTCGGCAGAGCGGCTGGTGGCACCCCAGGGCATCGCGCCCGATGCGCCAAGCTTTGTGCCGGCACTCAAGCGCCTGAGCGGCAACCCACAACGCCGCTGGCTGCTGGCCAGCCTGAACCCCGACTACTTCCTGAACCATGCCACCCACCTCTTGCCCGACCCCCTGGGCCATGTGCAATGGCTGCGCTACGACGATGTGCTGCTGATGTCGTCCAGCCTGAGCGAGCACACCGGCACCCACGAGGCTGCAGGCCGTGTGGCTGGCCTGCTCAGTCAGCGCGAACATGGCACCCTGCAGCAGACCCTGCCCGGAAGCCAAGCCGTGTTGACCTCGTACCGTGCCTCCAGTCGCTACCCAGTGGTGCTGGCCGTGCATTTGCACGAGCGGGCCGTGCTGGCCGCCTGGGCCCGGCAGGCACGCCAAGTGCTGAGCGTGGCCTTGCCCGCCCTGATGGCCCTTCTGGGAGTGGGCGGAGCCCTGGTTTGGCGCCAGCGCCGCCTGGACCACAAGACGGCCGAACTGGCCGAACAACGGCGCCTGGCTGCCAGCGTGTTCGAGAGCAGCCTGGACGCCATCATCGTCACCGACGCCCAGGCGCAGGTGCTGTCGGTCAACTCGTCGTTCGAGCGCGTCACGGGCTACGGCGCGGCCGAGATCATCGGCCACACACCGCGCCTGATGGCCTCAGGCCTGCACGACGCGGCCTTTTACGCTGCGCTGTGGCATGAGGTGCACACCGTGGGCCGCTGGCAGGGCGAGATCATCAACCGCCACAAGTGCGGCCACCTCTACACCGCCCTGCTGCGCATCCACGCCGTGCTGGACGACGCAGGCCGGTTGTGCCACTACGCCGGCCTGATCACCGACATCAGCGAACGCAAGGCCGCAGAAGAGCGCCTGCAACTGGCCGCCAGCGTGTTCACCCATGCCAACGAAGCCATCATGATCACCACCCCCGAGGCCGACCTGGTGGAGGTGAACGAAGCCTTCGAGCGCATCACCGGCTACCGCCGCGACGAAGTGCTGGGCCGCAACGCCCGCCTGCTCAACTCGGGGCATCAGGGGCCCGCCTTCTACACCCGGCTGTGGGAGTCGCTGCAGCAGGAAGGCCGCTGGACGGGCGAGATCTGGAACCGACGCAAGTCCGGCGAAGTGTTTGCCGAGATGCTGACCATCAACGCCGTGCGGGGCCCCGAAGGTCAGGTGCTGCGCTATGTGGCCCTGTTCTCGGACATCTCGACCCAGAAGCAACACGAGATGCGGCTGGAGCACATCGCCCATTACGACGCCCTCACCGGCCTGCCCAACCGTGTGCTGCTGTCAGAGCGGCTCAACGCTGCCCTGCCCGAGGCCCGACTTCAATGCCAGCCTCTGGCGCTGGTGTTTCTCGACCTCGACGGTTTCAAGTCCGTGAACGACCGCTACGGCCACGACAAAGGCGACAAGCTGCTGCAGACCCTGGCCGAGCGACTGCAGGGCGCGCTGCGCGAGGGCGACACACTGGCCCGCTTGGGAGGCGATGAGTTCGTGGCCGTGCTGGGCGGCCTGAACCGCAAGGAAGATGCACTGCCGGTGCTGGAACGCCTGCGGGCCAGCGCCGCGCAAGCGATTCGCCTCGATGGCGTTGATCTGGAGGTGTCGGCCAGCCTGGGTGTGACCTTCTACCCCCAATCCGGCGAGGTTGATGCGGACCAGTTGCTGCGCCAGGCCGATCAGGCCATGTACCAGGCCAAACTGGCCGGGCGCAACCGCTACCAGATCTTCGATGCCGAGCACGACAGCCTGATGCAAGACCAGCACAAGGCACTGGCCGCCATCCAGGAGGGCCTGCAAAGCGGTGCCTTCGAATTGTTCTACCAGCCCAAGGTCAACCTGCGCACGGGGGCCCTGGGCGGCATGGAGGCCTTGCTGCGCTGGCGCCATCCCCAGCAGGGCCTGCTGTTGCCCGGCGCCTTCCTGCAGCCGCTGCAGGGCAATCCCCTGCTGGCCAGCGTGGGCGAGTGGGTGCTGGACAAAGCCCTGGCGCAACGCGAGCTCTGGCGGGCCCAGGGCCTGGACATCCCGATCAGCGTCAACATCGATGCCACCCACCTGCAACAGCCCGACTTCATGGCACGCCTGCGCACCACCCTGGCCCGCCACAGCCCGCTGCAAGCGGGCGACCTGGAGCTGGAGATCTTGGAGACCAGCGCCCTAGACGACACCGCCACCGTCTCGCGACTGATGCGCGAGTGCCGTGACATCGGCATCGGCTTCGCCCTCGACGACTTTGGCACCGGCTACGCTTCGCTGACCTACCTGCGGCGCTTGCCGGCCAGCCTGATCAAGATCGACCAGAGCTTTGTGCGCAACATGCTGGAAGACCCCGAAGACCTGGCCATCCTGAAAGGCGTGCTGGACCTGGCCACCGCGTTCCGCCGCAAGGTGGTCGCCGAGGGCGTTGAATCGCTGGACCACGGTCTGGCCCTGCTGGAGCTGGGCTGCGAATGGGGCCAGGGCTTTGCGATTGCGCCCCCCATGCCCGCCGAGCAGGTGGCCGGCTGGCTGGCCACCTGGCGGCCGGACGCGTGTTGGACAGCAGCCCGGCTGGAGCTTGACGAGGCGCTTGAGGCTTGAAAAACGACGGGGCTGGCGTCTTCACACCAGCCCCCCACCGAGCGGCTGCCCCGGCGACTCAGCGGCACAGGCTTGAGCCCATGCAGACCGCCCGCCCGCTTCGGGTCAGGCCGTGTCGCTCAGGCCCAAGCGCACTCACTTGCCGAACAATTTGGCCAGGTGCTGCCAGGCGCGCAGCATCAGACCGGCACGCTCGACCTCGGCCTGGGCTACCAGGGGGGCTTCGCCCACCGGCTTGCCGTTCGAGGTGGCCACCACCTTGCCGATGACAGCGCCCTTGGCCACCGGGGCCTCCAGGTCAGGCTTGATTTCCACGGCCGTCTGCACCTGCTGGCCGCGCGGCACGGTCAAGGTCCAGGGGGCTGCCAAGCCCGCGGCGACCGTGTCAGCCTTGCCAAAGGCGACCTTGGCGGTGCCCACCACCGCATCCGGCTGGAACGGGGTGGCCTTCTCGAAGGTGCTGAAGCCCCAGCCCAACATGGCGCGGGTCTGGTCGGCACGCGCCTGAGGGCTGCTGGTGTTGAGGATGACCGTGATCAGGCGCATGCCGTTGCGCTTGGACGAGGTGACCAGGCAGTAGCCGGCCTCTTCGGTGTGGCCTGTCTTCAGGCCGTCCACGGTGGGGTCGGTGTACAGCAGCGCATTGCGGTTGCCCTGCTTGATGCCGTGGTACTTGAACTCGCGCTCTGCGTAGATCGGGTAGTAGTCGGCGCTGTCGCGGATGATGGCGCGCGCCAGGATGGCCAGGTCACGCGCGGACGACTTGTGATTCGGGTCGGGCAGGCCCGTCGGGTTCATGAAATGGCTGTGCGTCATGCCCAGGCGCTGGGCTTCGGCGTTCATCAGCTTGGCAAAGCCCTCTTCAGAGCCGGCCATGTGCTCGGCAATCGCCTTCGAGGCGTCGTTGCCCGACTGGATGATGATGCCGCGCAGGATGTCGATCACCGTGGCCTGGCTGTTCAGCGGCAGGTACATGCACGACTCGGTGCTGGAGCCTCGGCACCAGGCGTTCTGGCTGACCGAGACCAGATCGGCCTGCTTGAGCTTGCCGGAGCGCAGCGCCTGCTCGACCAGGTAGCTGGTCATCATCTTGGTGAGCGAGGCGGGCGGCAAGGGCTCATCAGCATTGGCTGAGGCCAGCACCTCGCCGGAGTCAAAGTCCATCAGCAGCCAGGCCTTGGCGGGCAGGGCCGGCGGGCTGCCCGCCAGGGTGGTCTGCGCCGCCAGAGGCGGCAGGGCGTTCGCAGCGGCGGCAGAAGCAACGGCCTTCTTGGGCGACGCGGCTTTGCTTGCATGGTGTCCCGCCGCAAAAGACGCCGCGCTGGGCACCAGGGCGCCCGCAGCGATGGCGAAGATGACAGGGAGGATGGAGAAGGTCTTGGTTTGCATGGCGTTTTCAATCGGTTCGCCGATTGTCGCGAATCGGCAGAGGTGATTGTCCCCCCATCGACCTTGTCGATCAGGCTGAAAGGGGCGCAGACGGGCAGAAAAGTCTCTGCCCAAGCCCGATTCACGGCGGCTACAGGCCTCGCGCCGCGGCAGATCGGGCCCCCAAGGCCTGCCCCATGGGGGCTTGACGCCAAGGCCGATGAATCGCCCCGCTACGGGAGGGGGCAACGCAGGATTTACACACTGAAACATCTGAGCCCCACCGCTCTCTGGTGCGTGGCACCCTGCTGGATCAGGTGGCAGGGCTGTTCACACGCTAGCAGCCATGTTGCATGCAGGCCCTGCCCAACACTGCGAGTCAGGCCTTGGTCAGCTTCGAGCGATTAGGCTGGCGACACAACAAGGCCCAGATGAATCCGCATGCGACTGCCCGCAGAACCCTATTTCAGCGACTCCGAGATCGAGCTTGAAACCCGGCCCTGGGTCGCAGGGCCTGACGGCCTGACCCAGCCAGGCATGGCCTTGGGTCCGTATTTGATCAGGATGATGGGCACCGCCATGGCCTTGAGCATCACGCTGGCCGTGCTGGCCTATTGGTTGGACCAGTTGGCTTGAAGCCCCAGGCGCTGAAACGCCCGCCCCAACTGGCCTCCGGCCCGGATCCACCCACCTGCGCCGTCGCATCAGTCTTTCTCCGCGCCTCGGCCCCTCCCACCAAAGCCTCTGGCACCATGGCGAACCTTTGATTGCCCCTGCTGCTGCCATGACTGCCTCACCCAAACTGCTGACGCACACCGAGCAAGGCGTGCTGACCCTGACGCTGAACCGCCCGGGCAAGCTCAACGCCATCGACAACGAACTGGCCGAGGCCTTGCTGCAGGCACTGGAGGCTGCGCGTGACAACACGGCGGTGCGGGCCATTCGCCTGCGTGGCGAGGGGCGTGCCTTCTGCGCGGGCCGTGACGTGTCGGCAGCCCCCACCGAACAAGACCTGGTGCTGGTGCAATCGGTGTCTCAGGCCCTCGTGGGCCATCCCCGACCCGTGCTGGCCGAGGTGCATGGGTGGACGGTGGGGGCCGGCTTCGAGTGGATGCTCAATGCCGATGTCGTCGTGGCCGCCGAGGGCACACGCTTCAAGCTGCCAGAGGCCTCGCTCGGCGTGTTCGTGACCGGCGGCCTGACCGCCACGCTGCCGGCCATGGCCGGGCTGGCACGGGCCAAGGCCCTGACCCTCTTGGGTGATGAGTTCAGCGCCCGCGAGGCCCGCGACTGGGGCCTGATCTGGCGCGTGGTGCCCGATGCAGCACTGCAAGCCCACGGCTTGCAGACGGCCCAACGCCTGGCCGCGCTGCGGCCCGACGTGGCCACCCAGTTCAAGCGGGTGCTCAACCAGATCGGCCTGGCTGGATTTGATCAGGCCGTGGCCGAGGAAAACCTTGCCCAGCGGCGACTGCAGGCAGGCTGACAGGGTCGGCGTGGACTGGCCTCAGGCGCTTTGAATGGCCACAGTGATGGTGGCAGCCGCCGTGTTGAGCGAAGCCATCAGCTCGGCCTGGCGGGCCTGCAAACGGTGCGTCGGACCACTGATGCTTAGGGCGGCCATCACCTGCTGTTGACGATCGAAAATGGGCACTGCAAAGGCAGAAACGCCACGGGTCATTTCTCCGCATGACAAGCTCAACCCTTGCTGCCGGATGCGCTTCAGCTCCAGGGCCAGTCGGCTGGGTTGGTGGATGGTGAGTTCGGTATAGCGCGGCAATTCGCTTGCCATCAAGGCTTGCCGCACATCCTCAGGGGCATAGGCCAACAGCAATTTGCAAGATGCGCCCGCGTGCAGGCGGCGCCGACTGCCCGCCCGGCTGGCAATGCGCTCATGGTGCACGCACTGCCAGCGGTCCACACAGACCGACTCCAGACCATCACGCACACGGATCTGCACGTTCTCATTGCAAGCGGCCGCAAGATTCAGCAAGTAAGGACGGGCCAAACGCACCAGATCCACTTGCTCCTGTGCGGCAATGCCCAGATAAAGCGCCTGAACATCCAACCAATAGGCGGCCGTCCGACCGCGCCGCTGCACCAGTCTCCGCTGCTCCAACGTGTAAAGCAGCCGAAAGGTGCGCGCCTTGGTGTTGCCTGAGCGCGCAGCCAATTCGCTCACGCCCAAGCCTGGGGAATGGGCCACTAAAAGCAGCAGGGCCAAAGCGTGGTCAACAGCAGCAACGGTGTAGTCGGTCATGCTCTTAGCCTATTATATTTATCATAACCATCAATTCATACAATGAAACAGCGGGCGTTTTTCTGCAAAATCTGATGTTATCTGTATTGAGAATCAATATCAACCTCTCTAGCATTCGTTTTTATCGAAAACATCGATTTACCGAATGTCTGCCCACCACCGATCCCCGCCATTGAGAGAGGCCGCTGCGCCAACCTACCTGAACCAGGAGCCAGGGAAATGCGCCCAGCCTGCCTCCATCGGAGGCAAACCTGCTGACCGCGCGCTCTCGCAAGGGGGTCGCTACGCCGACCTGGATCACGGCGGGTGGGCAGCGCACGACCATCCGGCCTACCTGGTCATTCCACCCAAGGCACCCATTGGGCTTCCACTGGTCATCGATCTGCCGCACAGCCATGCCCAATGGCCCCACGGAATGGCAACCGCTGCAGCTGCCAGCGTGCTCGGCTCAGTGAGCGACGCCTATGTGGACCAGTTCTGGCTCAACGCCTGCCAGGCGCGCGCGCCGCTGCTGCTAGCCCGGTTTCACCGCGCCTTGATCGACGCCAATCGAGCGCCCTCCGATATCGACCCACAACTGCTTTGCACGCCTTGGCCTGGCACTGTGCGTCCATCGATTCATTCGAGCCGAGGCGTTGGCCTGATCCGCAGATGGGCTCTGCCGGGCATCCCCATCCACGACCACCTGTTGACGGTGGCCGATGTTGAGACTCGGATCGCCCATTTCTACGAGCCCTACCACCAGGCCCTGGCAGGCCTGATCAACCAGGTGCAAGGCCGGTTTGGCCATTGCCTGCACATCAGCGCACAAGCCATGAAGCCCGTCGGCAGCGCCATGAACCACGACCCCGATCTGCCCCGACCGGACTTTGTCGTGAGCCACCTCAATGGCCTGGCCTGTGCGCCGGCCTTGACAGCCTGGGTGGTTGATCTGCTGCGCAGTCAGGGTTTCGAGGTCTGGGTCAACAGCCACTACATGGGTGCCGAGTTGATACGCCGTCACGCCCAACCCCTGCTCGGCCGTCATGGCCTGCAAATCGAAATCAATCAGGCCTTGTACCTGGACGAGACAACCAGGCAGCCAGGTCCCAGCTTCAACAACCTGGCCCGAGTGCTGCAGTCCATGCTCGACGGCCTCGCCGCCAATCCGCAACGCCTGGCAGACCTGTGTCTGCCAGGGGGATCGGCGGTCACCGAGGCCCAGGAGCGATGACCCGGCCACCCTTCTCCCCCGAATCGGGGGCCCCTCCCGTCGAAGCCAAGCTCAAGGAGCCTGTCGACAAGCCCTCTGCGGCGGGTCCGGCGATGGCCCTGCTGATCCAGGCCAATGCCCTGCTGAAGGCTGAGCAGACACGCACCCAGGCCACCGCCGTGGCATTGCAACACCTGCAAAGTGCCTTGCTTCATTTCGAGCGGTCATTGATCGAGATAAGCCCTCCGGCCCGACGCGCCGCGTCATGGAGGATGGACCTCCCGCCCAGATCCACAGAGTCGGACCTGAACACCTTGAACAGCCTGCTGCAAGCCTGCAACACCCTGGACCAAAGCCTCAAGGAGCTGATCCTCGGCAGCGCACAAGTCACTGGCCCTTGCGTGCTCGGTACGGACAGCGGCGTGGTGGCTTTGCGCAGCCGGGTCAGAAGCACCTTGCTTTTGAATGTCGATGGCCACAGCCTGATCCACTACGGTTTGCAGCTGAACGATCAAGGGGTCTACGGATTCAACATCGGAGACTGCCAGGCCACCTTGAAGCGGAGCCCAACCGGTCTGGCCAACGTGCTGGGCAGCACCGGACACGCACACCCCAGCGGTGTGCTGGGAGCCTTTGTTGGCATGGTCAGGGCCTGGACCGATCGCCACACGGGTCTGATCCGCCAACGACTGCACACCCTGGAGGCACGGCAACGCAACACGATGCAACGCCGGGCTTGGTTGTGCGACCGATGCGAACAGGCGCTGGCTCCCCGAGTGGCCCAGCTGAAGCTGCTGCAAAGGTTGAGATCGGACCTTCAGATGACGGGCCAACGCTTGCACGACCTGGGTCGCCATGACCCCGCCGGGCAGATGCCCCCTTGATGCCTCCGCCCGGACGCCAGGTCGAACTCCATTTCATTTTCTTTCAAGCCCATGCCCTTGCAACACGAACTTCCCACTCTGATCAGCCGCCTGCGTCAGGCGACGGAGCGCCTGGACTGGAATGCACTCGCCCTGACCCACCTGCAGGTGGTCAGGCTGTTGCTGAAGACAAACCACGTGCTCGCCAATGACCGGCCAGACTTCCAGCGCCTGTGCGATGCCCACGCGCATGCGTGCCAGCTCAGCCAGAAGGCCGAACGTTGCTTGCAAGACGAAGTTCAGACCTTGCGAGACATCCTGGCTGACGGAAGAAGCCATGAAAGCCCATGAACCTGGCGCTGAAACCCAGCCAACGCCCCCTCAACAGCCCTCGCCCACCCGAGCCATACCCACTACTTATCCATGTCTTCCGCCTCTCAACCCCTCCCTGGTACCGGCACCGTAGCCGTCCACGTTGTCCCCACCCAGCACCGCAGCACCTTGCTGTCCCACCTGTTCGGCTTTCCCGATGCCACCCATTTCGAAAGCCTGGTCTACAACTGGGGCCAGACCTTCATCGTCGAAGGCAACCGGGATGACTGGGAGTTCGTGAGACTCAGCAACCAGGGCTTGTATCTGTTCCCCGGACGAGACCCAGCCCGTCCGGTGCGCCTGAAGATCGATGGGAGTGGATTTGACGAAGAAATGCCCAGCCATGTGGCGGGCATCGTGGTCACCTGCGTGGCGTTGTCCTACCTGCATCAAATGGGCTCCGAACAGGCCCATCGCCACACCCAGAAGCTCAGTGACTACTTTGTGCGCTTGCAATCAGCCAGCCAGATTTCACGTGCTCTGCAAGGATTGTTCTGAGGCAATACGCAGACGCGCGACCTCGTCAGCAAAATCGGTGATCGAGTTCATGAGCCCCGGCCAAGAGCCACTGAGTCAGCGCGGCAAGTGCGTGCAGCCGCAACACGAACGCCGCCTTGATGCGGCAGGGCCTTCGCACCGACCGTCAATTGTCTGCGCTTGCTGCAGGGCCTGTCACAGCCTCGACGTCGACTTCGCCCGCAAGAACCCGCGACATGCGACGCGCTGCGCTGCACAACTGGGCCACCAACTGCGCCTGGCTGGCCTGAAGGCGCTCCATGGGGCCGGTGATGCTCAGGGCAGCCAGTACTTGACCGCTCTTGCCCCGCACCGGCGCCGCAAACGCACCGAACCCAGGCGTTATTTCACCCATCGAAACACTGTAACCCTCCGCATGGATGCGGCTGATCTCCTGGGTCAGCCGGCTGCGGTGGGTCAGCGTCTGCGGGGTGTAGCGTGGCAGCTCACTCGAAAACAAGGCCTGCCGCACCTCCTCTGGCGCATAGGCCAGCAGCAGTTTGCAGGAGGCCCCGGCGTGCAGGCGGCGGCGGCTGCCAGCCTGGCTGCGGATGGGCTGGTCGCGCGCACTTTGCCAGCGGTCAATGCACACCGAATCCAGCCCGTCACGCACCCGCAATTGCACGTTCTCATGGCATTCGCCCCCCAGCGCCAGCAGGAGCGGCCTGGTCTGTCCCACCAAATCGACCTGCTCCTGGGCGGCCACGCCCAGGTACAACGCCTGCACATCCAGGTGATAGGTGGGGACCTTGCCCATGCGGGTGACCAGGCGCCGCTGCTCCAGGGTGAACAAAAGACGGAAGGTGCGTGCCTTGGTGTTGCCCGATCGTTGTGCCAGTTGGCTCACGCCCAGGCCAGGGTTCTGCGCTACCAGCAACATCAAGGCAACGGCCTCGTCAACAGCAGAGACGGTGTAGTCGGTGGTCATGGTCGGGAAGACATCTTGATGAATTTATGTTTCATTGATTGAAAAACTTAAACGAAATCTACCACTAACGGGTTTCAACTGTTTCTATATATGCCCCTAAATCATAGGATACACATCGCCGGCAAGTCATTTCAATCAACGAAACGAAAGAAACCCATGAAGAACAGCCCCGTGAGCCTGCTGACGCTGGCCGGCGCCACCGCAATGGCGGTGCTCTGCGGATCGGCCAGTGCTGCCGATGACGCCGACGAACCCAATAGCCCCGTTACCCGCAGCAGCCTGAACCTGTACGGCCGCATGGACCTGAGCGTGGAAACCGTGCATGCTGGCGCCAAGTCAAACGTGGGCTACGGCACCGCCGGTGCCAGCCGCACCCAGATGTCTGACAACACCTCACGACTGGGCTTTCGGGGCGTGGAAGACCTCGGCGCTGGGCAGCAGGCCGTGTTCGGCATCGAGTTCGGTATCAACGCGCCCAACGGCAGCCTGGTGTCGCCGCCAATGCGCAACGCCTACGTGGGCCTGCGCGGGCCCTGGGGCACGCTGAACATGGGGCGACTGGACTCCGACACGCCCACGGGCTCACCGCTCTATTCGCAAGCCGCCCGCAATCTGCGCTGGATCGTGCATGACGCCGGGGTGGTGGCGATCGGCACCCGGGTGCTGAACGGCAACAACCGGGTGTCCAATGCCCTCACCTACAAGACGCCCGACTTCAGTGGATTCAATGCTGTGGCGCGGGTCAACCTGGCCGGGCCCGATGCCACCAACCCCACGACCAACCCGGCACTGAAATCGCCCGACGATTTCAAGCAATACCAAGTGGCGCTGAACTACAAAAATGGCCCCTGGGGCCTGGGCACGGGCTACGGCTGGGATGAAAAAAAGGGTGGCTTCCTGGTCAACGATTTCAAGAACAAGGCCCAGGTCGTGGCCAGCTACGAGGCCCCGAGCTTCAAGACCTACGCCCTGCTGAGCCAGGAACAGTTCAATGCCGCACCGGGTGCCCGTTCAGCCGTCAAGGTGTGGCTGATCGGCGCCACCGTGCCCTTTGGTGTGCACCGCGTCACGGCCAACCTGATGCAGCGCGACGTGCAGACTGACCCAGCCGGCAAGCTGAAGAAATTCCAGGCCGACTACAGCCACAGCCTGAGTGCGCGCAGCACCCTGTATGTGTTTGTCGATCGCGACGTGAGCAACAGCCACCTGCCCAACAGCCAGGCCACCGGTGTCGGGGTAGGCATGCTGCATCGTTTCTGATGGCGGAGCCGAACTTGAACCCACTGCCCCTGACATCGGGCCCGTCGCCTGCCTACGACCTGTTGCCGGCACGGCCTGACGGCCCGCACCTGCCCTTGGTGATCGACTCCCCGCACAGCTGGCCTCACTGGCCCGAGGACGTCCCCACCCTTGCCCCCTGGGCCGCCATCCGAAGCTCATGGGATGCCCATGTGGATGCGCTTTGGGCCCAGGCCGCCAACGGGCGCGCACCGGTGCTGTCGGCGCGGTTCCACCGCTCGCTGATCGATGTGAACCGCGCCCGCGACGACATCGACCCCGCCATGCTCGACGCCCCCTGGCCCACCCCGCTGGCGCCCAGCGAGAAGTCCGAACGTGGCTTCGGCTTGATCCGGCGCCTGGCCTTGCCAGGGGTGCCGATGTACCACCACGCCCTGCCGGTGAGCGAGGTAGAACGGCGGCTCAGCGCCTACTACGACCCCTACCATGCTGCGCTGGCCACACTGATCGACAGTACCCAGCAACACTTCGGTCACTGCCTGCATCTGGACTGCCACTCGATGAAATCGGTGGGCAACGCCATGAACCACGACGCAGGTCGCGCAAGGCCCGATGTGGTGGTGAGCGACCTGCATGGCCAAAGCGCCGCCACAGAGGTGACCCAAGCTGTGGCGGAGTTGCTGCGCGCCCAAGGCCTGTGTGTCTCGATCAACGACCCCTACGAAGGGGCAGAACTGATCCACCGCCACGGCCAACCCACCCGCCATTGCCACAGCCTGCAGATCGAGCTGAACCGCGCGCTCTACATGGATGAGGCCCTGTGCACCCTCACGCCGGGCTATGGCTTGCTGGTGCAAGCCTTGCATCGCATGCTCAATGCGCTGGCAGATGACCTTCCTACCCTGCTGCAAGGCCCGATCCAGCCCTCGCTCGTCCCCCTTGAAACACCATGAAGAAGACCCTCATGCCCATCCTGAACCGCCTGCAGGCCTTGGCCTGCGGCCTCGCCCTGGTCGCCACCGGTGCCCTGGCCGCCTACCCCGACAAGCCGATACACATCGTGCTGCCCTTTCCGGCCGGGGCGGCGGCCGACACCGCCATGCGCGTGATCGCGACGCAACTGACAGAACAGTTGAAACAGCCCGTCATCATCGACAACAAGCCCGGTGCGCCGGGCTTCCAGTCGGTGGCCTCGGCCCCTGCTGACGGCTACACCCTGATCCTGGGGGCAGGCTCGCACATCGTGACCGAGCCCATGATCAAGACCCGCCTGGCCTACCAGCCCGAACGCGACCTGACGCCTGTGGGCATGGTACTGACCAATACCCCGGTGTTCACGGCCACACCGTCCCTGGGGGTCAAATCGCTTGGCGATCTGCTGAGCCTGTTGAAGCGCAAGCCAGACGAGCTCAACTACAGCTCAGGTGGTGTGGGCAGTCCCAACCACCTGGCCATGGAAGCGTTCCAGCAAGCCACCGGCACCCGCCTGGTCAACATCCCCTACAAGGGCGGCGCCCCCTCGGTGAACGACCTGGTGGCCGGTCATGTGCAGGTGGGTATCAATGCCATCCCTAGCGTGATCCAATACATCCAGGTGGGCAAGTTGCAACCGCTGGCCGTGGCCGCGCCCCGCCGTCATGCCAGCCTGCCACAGGTGCCCACCTTCACCGAATTGGGCGTGAGCGGACTCGACTACGAGATCTGGTACGGGCTGTTCGCCCCCGCCAAAACACCCAAGGCGCTGGTCCTGCAGATCAACAAGGCTCTGCAGACCAGCTTGGCCGACCCCGGTGTGGTGCGCCAGTTGAAGGCCCAGGGCGCCGAGCCGAGCCCAGGCAGCCCCGAAGCCCTGGCCGGCTACATCCGGCGCGACACCGAGAAATGGCGCCAGGTGATCCGCAACAGCGGCATCCGTCCGGAATAGAAAGCCATCGCCTGCGGCGCATGCAGGTGCGATGAAAAAGACGGCCCACTCAGCTGCCCTCTAGGGCGAGCCGACTGGGCCGGCCCGGCGCCAAACCTGACCCGGTATCCGAGCCCATGGAGCAGCAAAACATGGCCGACGGACAACCCCTCTGCATGACCTCCATCTGCCCCCCCGGACACCCATGGCGCAGACAGCGCAGGTTTCGGCGCCCAAGGCCCTGAGTCATAGCCCAAGGCGACATGGCTGCGCAGGCCAGCCTGCATGCAGACGTCCACAGCGCCTGGCAGACCAGCCTGGGCCCCGGCCGAGCGCGATGAGCAAGCACACAACCAGCCAGTCAGCCACCCTGAGCAGAGCTCATATCACGGGCGATCCCGCCCGTTCGCTACCGCACGCTGATGTGCTGCTCCATTGCAACGGATGTACAACTCGTCATATTCATCAGATATGTCTTTCAATTCATGTCGCTCACGCTCCATGCTTTGCCAAGAGTTGTCGGCGCCTTGGCCTTACTGGCCATGGGCCTGCCTGGTATTGCAGGGCTTGAACAAGCGCCGGCGTCACAGAGAATGCCGGCCGTCCGGCGCATCGACATCAAGTTGGCGGCGGCCGACGAACTGAACCCACTGATCGCCTACCGTTCGGCCCTCATACGGCTGGCCATGCAGGCCAGTGGCAAGCCATACACATTGACCCACTGCGAAGTTCCCATGACCTCGACGTCCGATCTGCGCTACGTCGAGTTGATCAAAGCGGGAGAGGTTTGCAATGTGTTCGTCACCTCAGCAGGTAGCCGCCTGACGGAGGGACTGACGCTCATTCCGTTTCCGATTTACCTGGGCGGCGGCGGCTACCGCGTGCTGCTGGCCAACCCGCGCGGCATGAAGAATGCCGGTTCGATCACACGCATCGAACAGCTGAAAAATCACCCCATAGGCTCTGGCCTGGACTGGGTCGACACCGACATCCTGCAAACCAATGGGTTTGAGGTGGTGAAGGGCAGCTACCTGAACCTCTTCGAAATGCTGAAAGTCGGCCGCTTTGACTACCTGAATCGTTCAATTTTCGAGGCCACATCAGAACTGGGTCGTTACGGCACCGAGCAACAGCTGGGTTTGGTGCAAGACATGCTGCTGATCTACCCCGAAGACTTGTTCTTTTACACCACCCCGGGTCGCGATGACATTCGCGCCAGCCTGCTGGACGGGCTGCAAAAAATTTACCGCAGTGGTGCATTGGCGACCCTGATCGAGACCCACGAATCCACCCGCAATGCGAAGCAGTACCTGCGATCACACAACTTGCGTATTTTCCGGATCAAGAACCCGCGCCTCCCTGCAGCGGAACGCAAGGCCATCGAGACCTATACGTTGAAATGGCTGAAATAGGCCCTCCACCCGACTGCTCCAGTGCTGAGAGGTTCGAATGAGAAATATCGTCAATGGTCTGGGCTTTTACATCGTCCTCGCACTGCTGATTGGGCTGTGCAGCCCCACGGTCATCGCGCTGACCGTCTTGACTCACGTCAGAGAAAAACAGATCAGCATCGAGATCCAGGACCTGGTCGACTCCAAAGTACAAACGCTGCAGCGCAACCTCATGTTGCCTCTCTGGAACATGGACAAAGCGGGCATGCAAGCCATCGTGCAATCCGCCATGCTGGACGAGCAAGTCGTGGCAGTGGAGATCCGCAGGCCCGATGGCAAGGTGCTTGTCACATCTGACGAAGCATCGCGCCACTAAGGCACCCTGATCATGAAATCAGCCGAACTGTTACTGCCGCAAAGCCACCAGGACATGAAAATCGGCCAATTGCGCGTACTGGTTTCAGACCAGCAAATGCAACTGAAGCTGAGGGCCGACAAAACTTTCTATAGCTTGGTCCTGCTTTGCCAAGCTGCCGTGTCGCTGCTGATGATTGGCTGGGTGGTCTATCGACGCGTCCTGGCACCGCTGCACAAACTCACGGTCGCCGCCGAATCCATCCAGGCAGGTCAATTCAACAACCCGATTGTGGTTCGGCAGGCCGACGAAATCGGAGTTCTGGCGCACCAGATGGCGCTGATGCAAAAAAGCCTCAAGAATCTGTTCGAAGAACAGGCGGCCATTTTGAACAACATCCCCGTGGGTGTGCTTTTCACACGCCAGGGCACCGTCGAGTTCATCAACCATGCCGGCAAGCGCACCTTTGGCGCACAGAACGAAGAGCTTGCAGGCCAAGCATGTGATCGCCTCTTGATGGATCCCATGCCCCCCATAACCCCGGGTGGCGCAGCACCGAAGAGGGGGCAGGCAAGCGGCCCGTTTGCAGGCCAGCTGATTAACTTGAGGCGGATGGATGGCAGCAGCTTTCCGGCAGAACTGCGAACGGCCGCGATGGGCAGTTCGCAAGAGTCCGATCAGCGCCTTTGGGTGGTCATCGACGTCTCGGAACGAATCGCCGCCGAGCAACAGATTGACCGCTTGGCGTTCTACGACCCCGTCACACAACTGCCCAACAAGAACCTGCTGATGGACCGCCTGCGGCAATCCATGGCAAGCCAGGCGGCGAATGGTGAAGTCACGGTTTTGTTTTTCCTGGAGATCTACAACGCCGATATGGCCCACGGTTCGCTGGAGCCCGACAAAGTTGACGGGCTCTATGCCCAATGTGCCCAACGCCTGATCGAGCGTCTGGAGAGCCATCAAACCATGGCACGTGTAGTCGGTGAGAAATTCAGTCTGATCAGCAGCCTGAAGATCGAGGCGGCCGCCGAAGGCATCAAATACTGCGAAGCCCTGGCCCAGGGCCTGATCGATTCGCTCTCACGTCAGCCGCTCCTGAGCGACCTCAAATTCGGCTGCTCGGTGAGCGTGGGCATCAACATCATCGAAACCACCAGCATCACAGCTGAAGAGGCCATGATGCAGGCAGAAATGGCGATGGTGCAAGCCCGTGCTGCAGGGCGAAATACCTTCCGGTTTTTCAACCCTTTGATGCAACGACTGGCGAATGAGCGCACCGTCATCGAAGCTGAACTGCGGCAGGCCATCGTAGAGAAGCAGTTTGTGGTGTTCTATCAGCCTCAGGTCACCTTTGAAGGTGAGGTGGTGGGAGCCGAGGCACTGGTGCGTTGGAGACACCCGCAACGGGGTTTGCTTTCGCCGGCGCACTTCATTCAGATTGCAGAGGATGCCGGGCTCATGAGCGACATCGGTCAGTTGGTGCTGGAGACCGTCTGCACGGACCTGGAACACTGGCAGACCACAGGGCTCCTGAATGAACTGGTGGTTGCCGTCAACGTCTCGGCCCAGGAGTTCAAATCCGTCGACTTTGCCACTGGCTTCTGCCAAATCCTGGACCGGCACCAGATCCCGAACCACCACGTGAAGTTGGAACTGACCGAAAGCATGATGGTCGACAACATCGAGGATGTGATTGCGAAGATGCACGTCCTCAAGGCCCATCACGTGACCATCTCTCTGGACGATTTTGGTACCGGGTACTCTTCGCTGTCCTACCTTGGCCGCTTTCCCATCGACCAGATCAAGATTGACCAGAGCTTTGTGCGTGACATGCTGCTCGACGCCACCAAGGCCAGCATCACACGCACCATCGTCATGCTGGGCGAGAGCCTGGGACTGTCGATCATTGCAGAAGGCGTCGAGACCGAGGACCAGCGCAATATGCTGCGTGCCCAAGGCTGCTCGCTCTATCAGGGCTATTGGTACAGCAAACCCATTCCTGCTGAAGACTTCATGGGCTTGCTCAAAAACATCAAGGTACCAGTGCACCAAAAAAATCAAGCTTTCCCCAAGTGACTGGTTCGCAGAAATTAACCAAACAAATAAAGCCCCTCTATCAGCACAAATACAGGTTGCAACATAGAATAAAAATTGGCAAGACGTCAAACATCTGACGAAATATATTAAAAAATTCCTCAAGGAAACCATTAATCATCTTGAAAAGATGAGGCACAGGGATGCGCGCTGGCAGTGGGGCTTCTTATTTCATCAAATAAGTACCGACTGCGAACTTTCCAACCATAAATAGTAGATTTGAAATGAAAATTCATTCCATCCCCCTGCGTCAACAATTCCTCTTGCTTTTTTTTCTGTTGCTGACCACCGTCATCGGATCAAGCCTGATGCTTTGGCGACTGGACAAAGCCGAGCTGGCGGTCAGCAACGCGCATCGCAATCGCGACATGTCTTACAGACTCGCAGATGAGCTTCGGCAAAGCTCCGACGACTTGACGCGCCTGGCGCGCACATATGTGGTGACAGGTGACCCCCGTTGGGAAAAGCAATACAACGAAGTCATTGAAATCCGGGCTGGCAAGACACCCCGCCCGAACAATTACCAAGGCATTTATTGGGATTTTTTGGCCGCCGATGTGCCCGTGCCTGGGCGCGGGGGTGCAGGTGAATCAGTAGCCTTGTTGGATTTAATGAAACGTGCTGGCTTTTCTGAAGCAGAATTCACCAAGTTACAAGAGGCAGCCAACAGCTCAAACGACCTGATACGGACTGAGATTATCGCCATGAACCTTGTAAAAGGTCTAAGGGATGATGGCAAGGGGAATTTTTCAATCCAAGGTAATCCAGATTTGGAAAAAGCCCGCGAATTAATGCACGGCCCGGAATACCATCGATTCAAAGCCAAAATCATGGGCCCGATCAATGATTTCTTCGGATTGCTGGAGCAACGCACGGCGGGTGCCATTCTGGCTGCAGAAGGGGTCGCTACACAGTGGCAAATCATTTTTGAAGTTTTCACCGCAGGAATGCTGTTGATTTTCTTTCTCGTGCTTCGAAGCATTTTCAATCACACGATTTCGTCTGTGAAACAGGCAGCTGCATTTGCCAATCAAGTGGCGCAAGGCGACCTCACAGCCAAGATTCCCCGGGCCGCCAACAACGAGGTGGGTCAACTGCTCAACAGCCTGGGGGATATGAACCACAGCCTATCCCGGCTGGTCGGCACCGTCCGCACAGGGGGAGAGGCCATTCACGTGGCCAGCAACGAGGTTGCCACAGGGAATCAAGACATGTCGGAACGAACAGAAAGGACGGCTGCAAGCCTCGAGGAAACCTCGGCCTCGATGCAACAGTTGACTGGCGCCGTGAATCAGAACGCAGCCGCGGCCAAGGAGGCCTCCAAACTGGCCCACGGAGCAGTCACCGTCGCCATTCGTGGCGGCGGTGTCGTCGATGAAGCAGTCAGCACCATGGGCAACATCACGGCAGCTTCTCATCGAATTTCAGACATCATCGGCACGATCGATGGCATCGCTTTTCAAACCAACATCCTGGCGCTGAATGCCGCCGTCGAAGCGGCTCGCGCAGGCGAGCAGGGGCGCGGGTTTGCGGTGGTGGCCAGCGAGGTACGCATGCTGGCACAGCGCAGCGCAGAAGCGGCCAAGGAGATCAAGACCTTGATCCATGACAGTGTCGAAAAAATCGACACCGGAAGCACCCAGGTTCAAGCTGCCGGCCAGACCATGAAGGAGATCGTCACGCACGTCCAGCATGTGAGCTCTCTCATTGGCGAAATCAGTGTCGCCAGCGAAGCGCAGAGTCATGAGATTCGGCAAATCGACGAGGCCATCCGCGAGTTGGAGCAGGTCACACAGCAGAATGCCGCGCTGGTTGAGGAAATGACAGCCACCTCAGAAAGCCTTCGACAACAGGCCGATGGCCTGCAAGACACCGTCAGCGTCTTCAAGATCGAGGAATTACCCCTTTGGGGTGCCGACGGCGAGCAGCGTCCCGGCCAACACTCGGATCGCAGCACCCAGCCAAGGCTGTCGCCACCAAGCCCTGCGCCATCCGGGCACTGAACTCCCCCCAGGTGCTCGACCACCCCAACGCGGCGGTGGCCGAGCGCGGACCGGGATCCCCCAGAGAACCGACTGGATGCCTGGCTTGCATGCCCCAATACCCGCTCCGAAGACCTTGCTTCGGCGAGTCAAACAAAAGCAGGCCCTTGTTTCAGTGACTGATTCGCACTGACTGGCCGCATGCCAAATGACTCCTAAAATCCGCACCCATGACGCATGAAGCACAAGCCGATTGGCAACACCGCTCCCTGGCTGCCGTATGGCACCCCTGCACCCAGATGGCTCGGGCCGAGCAAGTTCCGCCCCTGCCCATGGTCCGTGGCCAGGGCCCCTGGCTGCACGACAGCGCGGGCCGGCGCTACTTCGATGCCAACAGCGCCTGGTGGGTGAATCTGTTCGGCCACTCCGATGCCGGGCTTAACACCGCCATCAAGGCCCAGCTCGACACCCTGCCCCATGTGATGCTGGCGGGTTGCACGCATGAACCTGCGGTGCGTCTGGGCGAGCGCCTGGGCCAGCGCACCGGTGGTGCCCTGGGCCATGTCTTCTTTGCCTCCGACGGTGCCAGCGCCGTCGAGATTGCGCTCAAGCAGAGCTTTCACAGCTGGCGCAATCTGGGGCAGGGCGAGCGGCGCGAGTTTGTGTGCCTGCGCAACGGCTACCACGGCGAAACCCTGGGCGCCCTGGCCGTGACCGATGTGGCGGTGTTCCGCGATGCCTACGACCCCTTGCTGATGCGGGCCCACATCGTCGAATCACCCGACAGCCGCCTGGACAATGAAGCCGCCGCCTTGCAGGCCCTGCGCGATCTTTTGCAGGAACGCGGCCCGCAGATCGCAGCGGTGATCGTCGAGCCCCTGGTGCAATGCGCGGCCGGCATGGTGATGCACTCGCCCGACTACCTGCGCGCCGTGCGGGCCCTGACACGTGAGGCCGGTGTGCATCTGATTGCCGACGAGATCGCCGTGGGTTGCGGCCGCACCGGCACCTTTTTTGCCTGGGAGCAGGTCGACACCGCGCACTGGCCTGACTTCATCACCCTGTCCAAGGGCATCACGGGGGGCACCCTGCCGCTGTCGCTGGTGTTGACGACCGATGCGGTGTACCAGGCCTTCTGGAGCCAGGACGTGGCACGAGGCTTTCTGCACTCGCACTCCTACAGCGGCAACGCCCTGGCCTGCGCGGCCGCCAATGCGGTGCTGGACCGCTTCGATGCAGGCCAGATCGAAGCCAACCGGGTTCAGGCCGCCGCCCTGACCCGCGCCTTTGCCCCCCTGGCCGATCACCCCCGGGTGCGCCACCTGCGCCAGCGCGGCATGATCCTGGCGTTCGACGTGAGCGATGCCGGCGAGCGCTTCAGTGAGCGCTTTCACCTGGCGGCCCGCCAGCGCGAACTGCTGATCCGCCCCATCGGGGCCACCGTGTACCTGATGCCGCCCTACCTGATCGACGACGAGGCGGCCCGGTTCCTGGCCAGCGCCGTCACCCACACCCTGGACGAGGTGCTGCACCATGCTGCTTGAGCACCTGCAAACCCAGCTCGACGGCATTGCCGCGCGTGGCCAGACCCGCGTGCAGCGGGTGGCCCACACGCCCACGGCACCCCGCCAGACACTGAGCGGCCCGGACGGCCAAGCCCGCGAGCAGCTGATGTTCTGCTCCAATGACTACCTGGGCCTGGCCAGCCACCCCAGCATCGCCACCGCACTGGCCGAGGGCGCACAGCGCTGGGCTGGTGGCGCCGGCGCCTCACACCTGGTCAGCGGCCACACCGAGGCCCACGAGGCCCTGGAGCACACGTTGGCCCGGTGGTTCGAGCCCCATGTGCCCGAGGCGCGCTGCCTGGGCTTCAGCACCGGCTACATGGCCAACCTGGCTGTCACCGCCACCCTGGGCGACGCCGAGGCCGAGATGTTCTCGGACGCCCTCAACCACGCCTCGCTGATCGATGGCATGCGCCTGGCCAAGGCCGCGGTACAGCGCTATGCCCACGCCGACATGGCAGCGCTGCGCGCCCAGTTGATGGCCAGCCGGGCCAAGGTGAAGCTGATCGTCAGCGACACCGTGTTCAGCATGGATGGTGACATCGCCCCGGTGCCGGATCTGCTGGCGCTGGCCGAAGAGTTCGATGCCTGGCTGATCCTGGACGACGCGCACGGCTTTGGCGTGCTGGGCCAACGGGGCCGGGGCACGCTGGAGCACTTCGGGCTGCGCAGCCAGCGCATCATCCTGCTCGGCACCCTGGGCAAGGCTGCGGGGCTGAGCGGCGCCTTTGTGGTGGCCCACGAGCGCATCATTGCCTATCTGTTGCAGGCCGCCCGCCCCTACATCTTCACCACCGCCTCGCTGCCTGCGGTGAACCACGCACTGCTAACCAGCCTGGCCTTGATCGAGGGCGAACTGGGCCAGCATCGCCGGGCCCGCCTGCAGGCCTTGCAGCAGCAATTCAGCGCCGGCGTGACCGAGCTGCTGCAGGTTTTCCCCCACCTGCCCTGGCGCCTGATGCCGTCGCCCACCCCGATCCAACCCCTGGTGGTGGGGCTCAACGATACCGTCATGGCCCTGGCCGCCGCATTGGACCAGGCCGGCCTGCGCGTGCCCGGCATCCGCCCCCCCACGGTGGCCGAAGGGCAGGCTCGCCTGCGCGTCACGCTGTGCGCCTCTCACACGGCGGCCGATGTGGCCCGTCTGCTGCAGGCCTTGTACAAGGTGGCCCACAATCTGGAGGGTGCATGAAGGCCTTTTTCATCACAGGCACCGACACCGAGATCGGCAAGACCGCCGTCACTGCGGGGCTGACCCGCCTGGGCAGGCAGATGGGCCTGCAGAGCCTGGCCGTGAAGCCAGTGGCTGCAGGCCAGGGGCTGGTGGACGGACACTGGATCAATGACGACGTGCAACGCCTGCTGGCGGCCACCGATCTGCCGCTGAGCCCCCATCAGGTAGGCCCTGTGCAACTGCGCGAGGCCTGCGCCCCGCACATCGCGGCACAGCTAGAAGGCATGCGCGTGGATCGCGCGGCCTTGCTGCACTCGGTGCAAAAAACGCTGCGCCTGGCCGAGCTGGGCTTTGTCGAGGGCGTCGGGGGCTTTCGGGTGCCGCTCACGGCAGACTGGGACACCGCCGACATGGCCTGCGACCTGGGTCTGCCCGTGGTGCTGGTGGTGGGCCTGCGCCTGGGCTGCATCAACCATGCCTTGCTGACCGCCGAGGCCATCCGAGCCCGGGGCCTGACCCTGGCCGGCTGGGTGGCGAACACGGTAGATCCAGCCTTGTCCCACCAAGACCCCAACATGCAGACATTGAAGGCAGAATTGCGTACCCCCTGCTGGGGCCATGTGCCACGGCTGCCAAACCCAAGCCCGGCCGCCGTGGCCGCCCACTTGAGCATGAACGCACTGCGTCAGGCATTGGAAAACACATGAACCCGAACCAGATCCAAACCCGCACCCCCACCACCGACGCCGACCGCTTCAACGCCCAGCCCTGGAGCGTGGCCCAGGTGCTGGCCCTGCTGGAGCTGCCCTTCAACGACCTGATGTACCGCGCCCAGCAGGTGCACCGAGAGCACTTCGACCCCAACGCCATCCAGTTGTCGAGCCTGCTGTCGATCAAGACCGGCGGCTGCGAAGAGGACTGCAAATACTGCCCGCAATCGGCCCACTTCGACACCGGTCTGAAGGCCGACAAGCTGCTGCCCCTGGCCGAGGTGCTGGAAGCGGCACGCGCTGCCAAGGCCAATGGCGCCACACGCTTTTGCATGGGCGCGGCCTGGCGGTCCCCCAAGCCACGCCATGTGGAGGTCATCGGCGAGATGATCAGCGAGGTCAAGGCCCTGGGCCTCGAGACCTGCCTCACCGCCGGCATGCTGGCCGACGGGCAGGCCGAGCAGCTGCGCGAGGCCGGGCTGGACTATTACAACCACAACCTGGACACCTCGCCCGAGTTCTATGGCCAGATCATCACCACCCGCACCTACCAGGATCGGCTCGACACCCTGGAGCGGGTGCGCGATGTGGGCCTGAAGGTGTGCTCGGGCGGCATCGTGGGCATGGGCGAATCGCGCCGCGAGCGCGCCGGCCTGATCGTGCAACTGGCCAACCTCCAGCCCTACCCCGAGTCGGTGCCCATCAACAACCTGGTGCAGGTCGAGGGCACGCCCCTGGCCGGCACCCAGGCGCTGGACCCGCTGGAGTTCGTGCGCATGATCGCGGTGGCGCGCATCTGCATGCCGCGCGCCATGGTGCGGCTGTCGGCCGGGCGCGAAGAGATGCCCGAGTCGCTTCAGACGCTGTGCTTTCTGGCGGGCGCCAACAGCATGTTCTATGGCGACAAGCTGCTCACCACCAGCAATCCCCAGGCCGAAAAAGACCGGCAACTGCTGCAACGCCTGGGCATGCATTGCGCCAGCGAGGAACAGACCAAAGTCAACCTGGGCAGCACCGTCAGCTGAGGGGCTCAGGTCTGGTACGCTGGCCGGACCTCTGCAGCAAGCACCCGATGAAGACCACAGCACCCAAGAAAGCGGCCACCCTGCACGACGTTGCCCGTGAGGCGGGCGTCTCCTTGATCACGGCCTCACGCGCCCTGAGCAAGCCTGAGCTGGTGTCTGAGAAGACGCTGGAGCGTGTGAAGCTGGCCGTGGACGCCACCGGCTACCTGCCCAACCTGCTGGCGGGTGGCCTCAAATCGCGCAAAAGCCAGATGATCGCGGGCATTCTGCCGGCGGTCTCCGTGGCGCAGTTTCTGCCCACGCTGCAGGCTTTGACCGACACCCTGGCCCAGGCGGGCTACCAGCTCATCCTGGGGCAAAGCGGCTACAACCAGGCCCGCGAAGATGCCCTGATCAACACCATGATCAGCCGCCGCCCCGACGGCCTGTTCATGGCCGGGCTGGTGGGCTCGGCCTCGGCCCGCGAGCGGCTGGTGCAGGCCGGCATTCCGGTGGTTGAATCGTGGGATTACAGCGACCGGCCGGTCGACATGCTGGTGGGCTTCTCGCACCTCAAGGTGGGTGGTGCCATTGCCGGCTACTTTCTGAGCAAGGGCTGGAAGCGGGTGGGCATGGCCAGTGCCGACGACCACCGGGCCCGCCAACGATGCGAAGGCTTTGTGGCCACCTGGGGCCGCGAGGTGCCTACCGCTTTCGTACCGGCCCCCAGCGGCCTGGCCCTGGGGCGCCAGGCGCTGAGCCAGTTGCTGGCGCAAGCGCCCGACCTGCAAGCCATCTACTGCAGCTCGGATCAGATGGCCCAGGGCGTGATGATCGAAGCCCAGGCCCGGGGCCTGCGCGTGCCGCAGGACCTGGCACTGTGCGGTTTTGGCAATGCCGAGTTTTCGGCCCATGTGGAGCCGGCCCTGACCACGGTGAGCGTGGATGGCCGCCTGATCGGCGAGCTCTCAGCCCGGCTGATCCTGGAGCGCTGCGCCGGCCACACGCCCCAGCAGCCGATCGTGGACATCGGCTTTCAGATCCTGGAGCGCGCCTCGACGGCCCAGAGCCCCTGAAGACGGGGCCTGAGGGTCCACCCCTGGTGGGCTGGTCAGGGCTTGATCGCCACCTTCAACACGCCGTCACGCTGGTGCGAGAACAGATCGTAGGCGGCCACGATCTGGTCCAGGGGATAGTGGTGGGTGACCAGCACCCCCAGGTCCAACCGGCCTGAGGCCAGCACGTTCATCAGGCGGCGCATGCGCTCCTTGCCGCCCGGGCACAGGGCTGTGTTGATGCGGTGGTCGCCCAGGCCAGCGGCAAAGGCCGACAGCGGGATCGTCAAGTCGCTGGAATACACACCCAGGCTCGACAAGGTGCCCCCGGGTTTGATCACGCGCAGGCCCGCTTCGAAGGTGGCCTGGGTGCCCAGGGCCTCGATGGCCGAATCGGCCCCGCGCCCGCCGGTGAGCTTCAGCACCTCGGCCACCACGTCGCAATCGTGGAAGTTGAGCGTCACATCGGCCCCCAACTGCTTCGAAATGCCCAGTCGGTGCGCATTGCCGTCCACCGCAATGATGGTGGTGGCGCCCAGCAGGCGTGCACCGGCCGTGGCACACAGGCCGATCGGGCCCTGGGCAAACACCACCACGGTGTCGCCGATGCGGATGTTCGCGTTCTCGGCACCCTTGAAGCCGGTGGACATGATGTCGGGACACATCAGTACCTGCTCGTCGGTCAGGCCATCGGGGATGGGGGCCAGGTTGGCCTGGGCATCGGGCACCAGAACGTACTCGGCCTGGGTGCCATCGATCAGGTTGCCAAAGCGCCAGCCCGCCGTGGCCTTGAAGCCGTGGCAGCCGCACAGGCCCTGGGGCACCAGGTAGCTGCCGTCCTGCGAAGGGGCACCGTCCTGCGCGGCGTACGAGTTGAAGTTGGGGCAGATGGCCCCAGCAATCACGCGCTGCCCCTCTTGGTAGCCCTGCACGGCGCTGCCCAGTTTCTCGATCACACCCACAGGCTCATGGCCCACGGTCAGGCCCCGGGCCACCGGGTACTCGCCTTTGAGGATGTGCACATCGGTGCCACAGATGGTGGTGGTGGTGATGCGCAGCAGGGCATCGTTCGGACCGACATCGGGGATGCGCTTGTCGACCAGTTCAATGCGACCGGGTTCGACGAAGACGGCGGCTTTCATCAAGGTACTCATGGGCTGGCTCCTGAAGATAGGGTGCGCGCAAGGGCGCGCCTCCCCACTCTAGGGCCGCTGCAAGGCGAAACCATGACTCAGCGCAAGAAGACTTGCCGGACTGCCACAAGCCATTTCGCGACGATTTGTCATTGAGTTTTGTCAAGGACCGAGCTAACAAATAAATCATTAATACGGGTTATAAATTGTTGCTTATTGTTTTTTTAATGATCATAAAGATACAATTGACACTCAGACGGCGAATCAATTGATATTTACGGTCGTCAGAACAACTCTGGAGCACAACATGGCCATTCCGGCTCTCAACCATCCCTGCTGGCAAAAGCTTGCAGCAGGCGGACTCAGCAAAATCCGCACGCAGCACCTGGGCACCCAATTGCTGGCCAAACGCATCGAACGCAGCACCGATCCGCTGCCCGCACGGGCCGCCGAGTTGCATGCCTTCTTCACCAAGTGGGAGCGCATTCTCCCGACCGAAGTCGCCCAACTGACCACCCTCTGAGGACCGAACCATGAACCAACTGATCTCTGTGCAGGCTGCGGCCGAGCTGATTCGCCAAGGCACTCCACTGAGCCTGGCCGGCCCTGAATCCGCGCTGGACCAATTGCCTGCAGGCAACTGGATTGGCGGCACCATCCCCTACTTCATGGTGCCCTCCGGTGGCGTCGTGGTGCAAGACGGCCAGGTGTTTGCCACCGACCTGTCGCCCGCCGGCGAAGTGAGTTTTGCCAGCTACGGCCCCGAGGCCCTGGGTGACATCAGCCGCAACGGCCCCGACAACGGCTTTGCAGTGACCATCATCCCGGCCGGTAGCAGCTCACATCAGAAGTTCGCCGCGGACGCCGCCAACTTCGAAGACGCCTTCCTCAAACCCACCGTGGGCTGGATCGCGGGTGTGCATCTGTCACAACTTGGCACCGTCAACCCCAAGGTCTACGACGGCCGCACCGCCACCAAGTACGAAGACCGCGCCGTGGTGGCCTATGTCAAGCTGCCCGCCGACAAGCTGGCCTCGATCGAGATCGTCAACCTGTTCGAACCCGGCACGGGCGACCTGCTGCAGTTTGAGCAAACCGCCTTCGAAGTGGACCAGTGCCTGGTGAATGGCCAACCGACCAATTTCGCCACCTATGTGCGCGAGCGCGGCCTGGAAAATGGTCAGTTGCCTCTGGTGGGTGACTTCGCAGGCGCCCACGTCAACGCCTCGCTGCAAAGCGTGGGCGAGGCGGGCGGCAAGGTGGTGCTGTATGCACCGGTCTTCCCTGGGGTGGATTACCACTTTGCCAAGCCCGTGGGTGACTACGCTGCGGCCTTCCGCGCTCGCCTGGCGGACCAGAGCACGGACGGCCTGGCCCTGTCGTGCAACTGCATCCTGAACTTTGTGTTCGGCGAGCTCGAAGGCAAGGCCATCGGCGGCATGGCCGGCCCCATCACCTTTGGCGAAATCGCCTACCAACTGCTGAACCAGACCATGGTGAGCGTGCGCGTGCACTGAACTGAACGCCCCGCCCCCCCCGCCCCCGGGTCTGTGCTTTCTGGCATGGGCCCGGGGGCTTTTTTGCTTGTCACAGGCCGGGGTCAGGTCTGTTTCAAACGCCGTCCTGCCCGAGCCAGGTCCGCAGCCCCCAGCCAGCCACCTGAAGAGGTCCGACCCAGAGCAGGCCTGGCTGCAAACCGAGGGCAACAAGCCCGAACTGGGTGTCACGCATCCGACAGATGGTGCTTTGCATCAAAGGGTTTTCCTTAGCTGAAAAGCCTTTCAGGAGGTCTATCTTTCCGCCAGTCGACAAGCTTACCCGCCGGTAACCTGATCTCGATGAAGCCAGGAAAGGTCGGTACCCGTGCCTAAAACTGTTGCTGCAAGCGCCCCGAGCGGCAAGTCGCCCGAGCCCGCGGGCTCGCCCTGGGCCACCCGCCATGAACGCGAACCCGCGCGTCAGGCCAAGAAGGAAGCCGTGCTGCTGGCCGCCGCCCGGCTGTTCACCAAAAACGGCTTCCAGCACACCTCGCTGGACGACATTGCGCGCAGCCTGGGGGTGTCCAAGCCCACGCTGTACTACTACGTCGACAACAAGGAACAGATTCTTTTCGACTGCGTGGAACGGGGCCTGGCCGAGTTTCACACCGGCCTGGCCCAGCTGCAGGGCCAGGGCCTGAGCGGGCGCGAGCGCCTGCGCGCCGCCATGGCCTTGTACGCCAGCGTGGTGACGGGTGATTTCGGCCAATGCGTGATCCGCCTGGGCGAAGACACCCTGCCCGAAGAGCGGCGCCGCGAGCTGCGCCGCCTCAAGCGCCAGGTGGACGCCGATTTCCGGGCCCTGATCGACGAGGGCATGCTGGCCGGCTGGATCGTCACCGGCGATGCCGCCGTGGCCTCCTTCACCGTGGTCGGCGCCCTGAGCGGCATCGGTCGCTGGTACCGGCCCAGCCAGCACAGCGCCGAGGCCTTGCGCCACGCCGTGGACCACTGCCTGGAGATGTTGTTGCGTGGCGTCCTGAGCGCGCCCACTGCAACCCAGGCCCACCCCGCCCAGACTGGAGACAGCATGCCCCTGACGCGTCGCGAAACCCATTTCCAGAACCGGGTGCTGCGCTGCTACAGCGATCGTCCGGCCAGCCTGGCCCACATGATGCTGAAAGCCGCCCAGACCCACCCCGACGCACCGGCGCTGGTGTCAGGCGAGCTGCGGCTGAGCTGGCGTGAGCTGCAACACACGGCGGCCCGATACGCCGCCGGTCTGGCCCGGCTGGGCGTTCAGCCCGGTGACCGGGTGGCCTTGCACATGGCGAACCGGCCTGAGTTCGTGCTGTTGGCCCTGGCCTGCGCCTGGATGGGTGCCGTGCTGGTGCCCATCAGCGACCGGGCCCGGGGGCTGGAACTGGCCCATGCCCTGGCCGATTCCGAGGCCGTGGCCGTGGTGTGCGCGCCCGAGCTGGTGGAATGGTTTCCGCACGATGCCCCATCCCCAGGCTTGCGCTGGCGGCTGGTGTGCGGCAGCCAGGCCGTGGCCGGTTTCAGCGCCCTGTCGGGCCTGCTGCAAGGCGAGGCCATGGCCCAGCCCCATGCCGTGCCCGAAGACGAACTGGCCGTGCTGCTCTACACCTCGGGCACCACCGGCAAGCCCAAGGGGGCGATGATCTGCCAGCTCAACATCATCCATTCGGTGATGCACTTTGCGCAGGTGATGGCCTTGGGGCCCCAGGAGCGCACGCTGGTGGCGGTGCCTCTGAGCCACGTCACGGGCCTGGTGGCCCAGCTCTACACCATGCTGCACTGCGCTGGCTGCCTGGTGCTGATGCCCCCTTTCAAGGCCGGCGAGTTCTTGCGCCTGGCAGAGGCCGAGCGCATCACCCACACCATCATGGTGCCGGCCATGTACAACCTGTGCCTGCTGCTGCCCGATCTGCACACGCACGACCTGGGGCACTGGCGCATCGGGGCCTTTGGCGGTGCCTCGATGTCGACCGCCACCATCGATGCGCTGGCCCAGCGCCTGCCGGGCCTGACGCTGATGAACGCCTATGGCGCCACCGAGACCTGCTCACCCGCCACGATCATGCCGCCCGGCCAGACCGACCACCACCGCGACAGCGTGGGCCAGGCCGTGCCCTGTGGCGAGGTGTGCATCGTCGACGACGATGGCCGCGAGTTGCCGCGCGGCAGCGTGGGCGAGATCTGGATCGCCGGGCCGATGGTGGTGCCGGGCTACTGGCGCAACGAGGCGGCCACCGCCAACGAGTTCCGGGGGGGCTTCTGGCGCTCAGGCGACATCGGCAGCCTGGACGCCGAAGGCTATCTGCGCATCCTCGACCGCAAGAAGGACATCATCAACCGCGGGGGCTACAAGGTGTACTGCGCCGCGGTGGAGAACGTGCTGGCCGAGCATCCGCAGGTCATCGAGGTGGCGCTGGTCGGCGTGCCCTGCGCCGTGCTGGGCGAACGCGTGCATGCCTTCGTCACCGTGCGGGCGCTGGGCGACGACACCCAGGCCCCGGTGCTGCAGGCCTTCTGCGCCGAACGCATGGCCGACTACGCCGTGCCCGAGACCTGGACCATCGACACCGAGCCCTTGCCACGCAACCTCAACGGCAAGCTCGTCAAGCGGGAGCTGCGCCGCTCGCTCAATGCCGCCCTGACCTGACCCTAGGAGCCCACCATGACCCTCCCCAAGCTGCGTGCCACCCAGCAGACCATCGTGTTTGCCCTGTTCATCGTGATGTTCCTGGGCTTCACGGTGCTGCTGCCCGGCTTCTCCAACCTCGACAACCTGCTCACACTGCTGCAGAACGTGGCCATCCTCGGCATCCTGGGGCTGGGCATGGCGGTGGTGGTCATCGGCCGCGGCATCGACATCTCGATGATTGCCGCGCTGGCCGTGCCCGCGGGCCTGATGCTGCAGCTGGTGGCCAACGGGCAGTCGATGGCCTCGGCCGGGCTGATGGCGCTGGGCCTGTCGCTGGCCTTTGGCCTGGTCAATGGCTGGCTGATTGCCTATGCCGAGGTGCCCTCGCTGTTCACCACTCTGGCTTCGGGCCTGTTTCTGGCCGGTCTGGGCCAGGCGGCCATCTTCCAGCTCGAGGTGGTGCAGTGGCCCGCGGCGCTGGATGCCGTGGCCGGCATCGGGCGCGGCTCGCTCGGCGGCATTCCCATGCCCGTGATCATGTTTGCGCTGGCCTCGGCCCTGATGGCCTTGCTGCTGCGCAAGGTGCGCGCCGGCGCGTTCATCTACGCGATTGGCGACAACCCCTTCAGTGCCCGCGCCACCGGCCTGCCCACGCGACCGGTGATCGTCTTCGAGTACGTTCTGGCGGCCTTGATCGGGCTGTTTGCAGGCCTGGTGATGGCGGCCTCCGTCAACAGCATGCCCACCCGCATCTACAACTCGACCATGGTCTATGACGTGGTGCTGGTGGTGGTGCTGGGCGGCATCGGCCTGTCGGGCGGGCGCGGCGGGGTGGCCAATGTGGTGATCGGCACGCTGCTGATCGGCACCATGCTCAATGGCATGACCATCATGGACATCTCGTACTCGGTGCAGAACATCATCAAGGGCCTGGTGCTGCTGGCCGCGATTCTGATCGACTCGGTGCTCAACCCGCGCAACGAAGAGACGGCCCAGCAGGGCGACATCTAGAGCCCCCCACCCCTTCCGTTTTCGGTACGCCGCACGCCCGGCCTCAGGCGCTTTTGATCCTCAAACAAGCAAGGAGACAAGCATGCAAAACACAGGAAAGTGGATGACAACCCTCACCGGTCTGGCGCTGGCCCTGGGCCTGGCCGGCAGCGCGCTGGCCCAGAGCAAAGGGCTGGACGAGCCGTTTCGAGACGGCTACAAGAAGGCGCTGGCGGGCAAGACCGTGGGCTACATCCCGGTGGCCATGGGCTTTGACCTGGCCCAGGGCTGGTACCAGGGCCTGAAGAAAGAGCTCGAGCCCTCGGGCATGAAGGTGGTGGCGCGCGACCCGAACTGGAACACCAATGCCGGCGCCCAGGCCTTCACGTCGCTGATCGCCGAGAAGCCGGCCGCCATCGTGATCCACAACCCCGATGTGCAGACCTATGCCAAGCTGATCAAGAAGGCCGAGGACGAGGGCATCTACGTGGTGCAGATCAACATGCGTTCGGCGCAGCCGTCGACCGTGTTCGTCGGGGCCGACTGGGTGGACATCGGCGAGCGCACCACCAGCGCGGTGGTCGAGGCCTGCAAGGGCAAGTCGAACAAGATCGCCATCGTGCAGGGCGCCCCCACGGCGGCCGCCAGCGCCTACACCCTCAAGGGCGTGGAGAACGTGCTGGCCAAGAACCCGGCCGTGAAAGTGGTCTCCAACCAGGCCGCCGACTGGGACGCCGCCAAGGCCAAGGCCCTGACCCAGACCGTGCTCAAACAGCACCCCGATCTGTGCGGCATCGTGGGCTTCTGGGACGGCATGGACATCGGCACCGCCGCAGCCATCAAGGAGGCCGGCCTGACGGGCAAGGTGTACCTCGCCACCTCGGGCGGCGGCGAGCAAAAGGGTGCGTGCGACATGGTCAAGAGCGGTGGCTTTGACTACGACATCAGCTACGACGTGCCCACACAGGCCAGCAACATGGCGGCCATGATCAAGTGGCTGGTGCAAAACGGCCTCAAGGCGGGCCAGGCGCGGCAGAACATCTACACCACGCTGATCCCGATCACCAAAGAAAACGCCGGCACCGACGGTACCTGCTGGAAGCTGGCCGCCAAGTAAGCCAAGCCCCAAGCCGCCTGCGCGGCTGTGCGGCTGCGCGCGCATCAACCGTGCCTCAGCACCCCCAGGGGCCGCTGGGCCGGCCCCCCCAACGCCGGCGTCCGGCCTGCCCCTGTGCCAGGGGCGCTTCACCGATGGATGGAAACCTGCCATGAGTGACCCTTCAAGCACCACCTTGCCACCTCTGTTGCAGGCGGGCGCGCCGCCGCGCCAGGGCCCGGACGCGCCAACGTGGTCCGAGACACTGACCCGCCTGCGCTACCGCTATTGGCCCGACCACTGGGTGGGCGAGATCCTGTCCAAGCGCTGGACCGAGACCGCCATCCCGGTGATCCTGCTGCTGGCGGTGCTGATCGCCTCGGGCCAGTTGCTGCCCAACTTCTACAGCATGGCCGTGCTGGCCGACACCTTGCGGCAGGCCGGCGAGGTGGGCTTCGTGGTGCTGGGCCTGGCCCTGGTGATGATCGTGGGGGGCATCGACCTATCGGTGGGGTCGATCTTTGCGCTGACCAATTTCAGTGCGCTGATGATGATGCACGTGCTCAAGTGGCCGGTGCCAGCCGCGGTGCTGGGCACCCTGGTCACCGGGGCGCTGCTCGGGGGCATCAACGGGGTGCTGATCGGCTATCTGCGGCTGCGCGCCTTCCTGACCACCTTGATCACGCTGATCATCTTCCGCTCGCTGTACGAGATCCTGAGCCTGCGCTATTCCACCGAGATCGCGGGCAACCTGCCCGACTCGGCCTGGTGGGATTTTCTGGGCGGCGGCACGTTTCTGGAGATCCCCTCCGTGGCCTGGGTCTACGCCGTGGTGGCCATCGCAGGCCACCTGATGCTGACCCGGCTGCGCTGGGGCTGGCATGTGATGGCCATCGGCGGCTCGCGCCGCTCGGCCTACAACTGCGGCATCGCCGTGCGCCGCACCGTGGCCTTGAGCTATGTGGGCAGCGGCGTGCTGACGGCCGTGGGGGGCTGCTTCTTCGCGTCACGGCTGGCCACGGCGGGCGCCGACATCGGCGTGGGCATGGAGGTGCTGGTGCTGACCGCGGCCGTGCTGGGCGGCATCAGCCTGGGGGGCGGCCGCGGCTCGGTGACCAAGGCGCTGGTGGGCACCCTGGTGGTGCTGCTGATCACCAACGGTCTGACCTCGCTGTCGGCCCCTGGCGGCGTGACGCGCATGGTGCTGGCCGGCATCCTGATCGCAGCGGCCGCCATCGATGTGCGCTGGCTCAAGAACCGCCACCGCATCATCAGCAAGGTGTACGTGAGCCCCACCTACCTGCGCCTGCCCGCCGCGCCCGACTGCAGTGCCCAGGCACACAGCGCCTGGGCCGTGAACAACAAGCTGCGCGATGTGGAGCTGATCGGCCTGGGCCGCATCGAGGCGCCCGAGGACGTGATCCTGGACCGCGACAACCACCTGTATGCGGGCTCGCGCCATGGCGACATCATCCGGTTCAAGGCGCCCGACTACCAGGAGATGGAGGTCTTTGCCCACATTGGCGGCCAGCCCCTGGGCATGGCGTTTGACCGCGACTGGAACCTGCTGGTCTGTGTGGGCGGCATGGGCCTGTACAAGGTGACGCCACAGCGCGAGGTGCACTGCGTGACCGATGAAACCAACCGCAGCTGGGCCTCGATCAACGACGACAGCCGCCTGCGCCTGGCCGACGACCTGGACATCGCCCCCGACGGCCGCATCTTCTTCAGCGAGGCCACCACCCGCTATGAAATGCACGAGTGGCCGGTGGACGGGCTGGAGGCCCGCGGCAATGGCCGCATCGTGTGCCACGACCCACGTGACGGCAGCACCCGCACCCTGTTGCGCAGGCTGAAGTTTCCCAACGGCATCAGCGTGGCCAGCGACGGCCAGTCCATCCTGTTTGCCGAAACCTGGGGCTGCTGCGTCAAGCGCTACTGGTTTGACGGGCCGCGCCAGGGCCAGGTCGAGGTGGTGCTGGACAACCTGCCGGGCTACCCCGACAACATCAACCTGGCTTCGGACGGCCACTACTGGATGGCCCTGGTGGGCATGCGGGCGCCGGCCTACGACCTGGCCATGCGCATGCCGGGCTTCAGGCGCCGCATGGCCAAGCGGGTGCCGGTGGACGAATGGCTGTTCCCCAACATCAACACCGGCTGCGTGCTCAAGTTCAGCGAGCGCGGCGAGGTGCTTGAAACCCTGTGGGACCTGGGTGGCGAGAACCACCCCATGATCACCTCGATGCGCGAGCACCGGGGCTACCTCTACCTGGGCGGCATTTCCAACAACCGCATCGGCCGCTACAAGCTGCCCGACGCGAAGGCGGATTTCGCCCATTACGAACAACGCTGGGAGCAACACTGATGCTGGCCACCTTCAGACAACTGAGCGACCGCTTTCTGGGCCGGGGCGAGGCGGCCATCACCGTGCCCGTGATGGACGGCGCCCTCAAGCCGAACCGGGCCCTGGACGAGGCCCAGGTGGTGGCCCAGCTGCCGGGCCTGAACGACCTGGCCTGCGATGGGCGCCAGCTGTGGATGAGCGCGGGCAACGCCCTCTACCGCCTGGACCAGAACAGCACGCCCGTGGAGCAGCTGCGCTTTGACCGCCCCATCACCGCGCTGGCTCTGCAGGGGCCCGAGCGCCTGGCCGTGGCACTGGCCGGCAGCGAGCTGCGCATCCTGCACCGCCGGGGCACCGACTGGACCACCGAGGCCAGCCTGCAGACGCTGGCGGGCACGCCGCTGCTCAGCGTGAACGCGCTGGGCTTCGATACCCAGGGGCGATTGCTGTTCAGCGAAGGCTCTTCGCGCCACGGCACCGAGGCCTGGTGCCATGACCTGATGACGCTGGGCCGCACGGGGCGCGTGGGCTGCTGGACGTCGGGCGCGCCGCAGACCGAGCTGCTGGCCCAGGGGCTGCGCCACGCGTTTGGCGTGCTGGCGCTGGGCTCGCGGGTGCTGGTCAGCGAAAGCTGGCATCACCGCGTACTCGACCTCAGCGGCGCCGGCCCGCGCCAGGGCCACCCGCTGAGCGCCGAACTGGTGGGCTACCCGTCGCGCATGGCGCTGGATGACAGCGGTGGCTTCTGGCTGAGCTGCTTTGTGTGTCGCTCGCAACTGGTCGAGTTCGTGCTGCGCGAGCCCGCCTACCGCCAGCGCATGGTGGCGGAGATCGACCCTCGCCACTGGATCGCGCCGGCCTTGTCGTCGGGCCAGAGCTTTCTGGAGCCGTTGCAGGGTGCGGGCGTCAAGCAGATGGGCGTGCTCAAGCCCTGGGCGCCCCCGCGCTCCTATGGTCTGGTGCTCAGGGTGGCGGCCGATGGCCGGGTGCTGTCGTCGCTGCACAGCCAGGTGGACGGGCAGCACCACGGCATCACGGCGGTGGCCCAGCTGGGCCACGCCTTGTATGTGGCCTCGCGCGGTGCGGGGCGCTTGTTGCGGCTGGACACCCAGCCGGCAGGGAGTACGACATGACGGTTTCTCAGCTGGATTCCCCCCACGCTTCCCCCCACGCCACAGCCCCTGCCCCGCTGGCCGACGAGGTGGTGCTGGAGCTGCGCCAGGCCACCAAGAAATACGGCGGGGTGCCAGCCGTCGACGGGGTGAATTTTGACCTGCGGCGCGGCGAGATCCATGCCCTGCTGGGCGAGAACGGTGCCGGCAAGTCCACCCTGACCAAGATCATGGCCGGGGTGGTGGCCCTGAGCGACGGGCAGATGCTGGTCGAGGGGCGCGAGGTGCAGCTCAAGACCCCCCTGGAGGCGCGTGACGCGGGCATTGCCATGGTGTTCCAGGAGACCAGCCTGGTGCCCACCATGACGGTGGCGCAGAACCTGTTTCTGGGGCAGGAGCAGTTCTTCAACCGCTTGCGCGGGGTGTACATCTCGGCGCAGCAGTTTCTGCAGTCGCTCAACTTCGATGTCGACCCCACGGCCACGGTCAGCCTGCTGGGCGCCGCCAAGAAGCAGATGGTGGAGATTGCCCGCGCCGTGCTGCACCAGGCGCGCATCATCATCTTTGACGAGCCCACCGCCAGCCTGACACCCGAAGAGAAGAAATACTTCTTCGACCTGATGCTCAATCTCAAGGCACGCGGGGTGTCGGTGATCTTCATCTCGCACGCCCTGGAAGAGGCCCTGCTGCTGGCCGACCGCATCACCGTGCTGCGCGACGGCCAGCACGTGGTGACCGACCTGAAGCAGAACTTCGACCGCGCCCGCATCATCCAGGCCATGGTGGGGCGCGACCTGTCGCAAACCCTGTACGGGCAGAGGAAGACCCACGTGCGGGCCCAGGGCGACTGCGTGCTGTCGGTGCGCAACCTGCGCATGGCCTCGATGGTGAAAAACAACTCGCTGTCGGTGTTTGCGGGTCAGGTGACCGGCGTGTTCGGGCTGGTGGGGGCTGGCCGCACCGAGACCTTCAAGGTGGTGGCCGGCCTGATCAAGCGCGACTTCTTCCACGGCGGCGAGGTGCTGCTGCGCGGGCGCCCGGTGCGCTACCGCGTGGCGCGCCAGGCCGTGGCCGATGGCATTGCCTACATCACCGAAGACCGCAAGGTGGAGGGCTTTTTCGAGACCATGTCCATCACCCAGAACATCTACATGGGCTGGCTGGGCAAGCTGGGCTCGATGTTCGGTCTGCTCGACCCGGGCCGCGCCGCCCGCATGGGCGAGCACTGGAGCCAGTTGCTCAATGTGCGCGCCATCAGCCGCGATGTGAAGGTGATCGAGCTGTCGGGCGGCAACCAGCAAAAGGTGGTGATTGCCAAGTCGCTGGTGCAAGACCCCGACGTGATCATCTTTGACGAGCCCACACGCGGGGTGGACGTGGGCGCCATCACCGAGATCCACGCCGAGATCAACCGGCTGGCCGATGCCGGCAAGGCGGTGGTGGTGATCTCGTCCTACCTGCCCGAGGTGATGGCCCTGTCCGACCGCATCCTGGTGGCCAAACAGGGCAAGGTGGTGGTCGAGTTCTCGGCCGATCAGGCCAGCCAGGAGGCCATCATGTACGCGGCTATCCACTGACGGGGCGGGGATGGGGGACGCCCGCCCCCGATCGGCGTCAGCCCTTGATGCCGTCCGGCCCCCGGCTGGACCCGCGGATCACCAACTGCCCCTCCAGCACCACCTTGCGCGCCGGCCGCTCCGGGTCGTCCATGCGCTGCAGCATCAACTCGGCCGCCGTGCGGCCGATGTCGTAAGTGGGCTGGGCGATCACGGTCACGTCCACCGAGGGCAACGCGGTCCAGTCGTTGTTGTCGAAGCCGGCCAGGCCGATCTGCCCCGGTGAACGCTTGCCCGCCGCCTGCAAGGCCTGCACCGCCCCCATCAACAGCAGGCCGTTGGAGGCCAGCAGCGCGTCGGGCCCGTCAGCCTGGGCCAGCAAGGCGGCGGCCACCTGGGTGCCGGCCTCGCGGGTGGGGGCCACACGGTGCACCTCGGGGCTGAGGCCGCGGGCCTGCAGGGCGGCTTCGTAGCCGGCCTGGCGCTCCTGGCCGGTGGTGCTTTGGTGGCCCACCAGCAGCGCAATGCGCCGGTAGCCCGCCGCCAGCAGGTGCTCGGTGAGCTGGCGCGCAGCCGCCTCGTTGTCGAGCAGCACCCGGTCCACCGGGGTGTCGGGCAGGGCCCGGTCCACCATCACCACCGGAAAGGGCCAGTCTGAGGCGCGAAAGCGCCGCAGGCCGTCCAGTGTGGGTGAATAGATCACCCCACTGGCCTGCTCATCGGCCATCAGCTGCAGGTAGGAGTGCTCTTTTTCGGGGTTCTCGTCGGTGTTGCAAAGGATCAGGCGCAGGCCATGGCGGTAGGCCATGTCTTCAACGGCCCGGCCCACATCGGTGAAAAAGGGGCTGCGGATGTCCGACACGATCAGGCCCAGCAGCGAGGCGCGCTGTTGCCGCAGCCGACGCGCCGCCAGATTGGGACGATAGCCCAGGGCAGCAATCGCTTCTTCAACCTGGGCGCGCAGCGCCGGGCGCACCGCCTGAGGTTGACTGAGCACCCGCGACACGGTGGTGGTGGACACACCGGCCTTGGCTGCGACGTCCTTGATACTGCTCACCTGGAAACCTTTCTCTTGCCGGCCTCCATGGTAACGCCGGCTGCCATGTTTGGTATCGATTCCAAATACAACATCAAAATGAGCTGTTCAATGGCCTTTCACCCTTCGTCAAATCTTGATTTTCAGACTTGAAACACAGGGATTACCCTGGTTATCAGACGCAAAACACCCCGAATCATTGCCATTCCTGAGAAACGACATCGATAATGCGCTCCTGAAATCGATACCAATTTGGAGACAGCGATGCCGATTCCGGTCGAAGTCCGTCTGGGGGCCGACCCCCACAACCGCGAAGACGCCGTGCGCGCCGCCGGGGCCTTGCTGGCCCAGGCCGGCCATGCGCTGCCGGCCTATGTGGACAGCCTGTTGCAGCGCGAGAAGCTGGCCAACACCTTTTTGGGCCAAGGCGTGGCCATCCCGCACGGGATGATCGAAGACCGCCACCTGGTGCAGAGCACCGGGCTGGCCGTGCTGCAGGTGCCGGCCGGTGTGCGCTGGGGCGACGATGCCAAGCAGGCCCACCTGGTGGTGGCCATTGCGGCGGCCTCCGACGAGCACATTGCTGTGCTGCGCCGCCTGACCCGCCTGATGCGCGACGAGGCCCTGATGCAGCGCCTGATCAGCACCCAAGACCCGCAAGACATCGTGCGCGCCCTGACCACCGACGGCGAGGCCGACGCGCCAGCGCCCTCGGCCCTGGAAGACTTTGCGCTGGGCCGCGAGGTGGCCCTGAGCTACCCCAACGGCCTGCACGCCCGCCCGGCCGGCCAATGGGCCCAGACCGCCCAGCGCTTTGCGGCCCGGGTGCACGTGCGCTACGACCAGGTGGTGGTGGACGCCAAGAACGTGGCCGCCCTGCTGAGCCTGGGCGCCGGTCGCGGCGCCACCCTGCGCCTGTCGGCCCAGGGGCCGGACGCCGAAGACGCGCTGCGCGCCTTGCGCGCCATCGTGGTTCGCCTGGGCGAAGAAGAAGCCCGCCAGGCCCAACTGGCCAGCTTCCGCCAAAGCCAGGCCCAGGGCCTGGGCCAGGTGCTGGGCGACTGGCAGCCGGCGGCGCGCCAGACCTTCACCGGCATCGCGGCCAGCCCCGGCCTGGTGATCGGCACCCTGGTGCAGGCGGCCGGGGCGGTGTTGCAGGTTGAAGACCATTTCCGCAGCGCCCCGCTGGAGGCCGAGGCCCTGGAGCAGGCCCTGCAGGCAGCCCTGGCCGAGCTGGAGGCCTGGTCCACCCAGGCGCGCAGCCAGGGCCAGAGCGAGCAGGCGGGCATCTTCAGCGCCCACGCCGGCCTGCTGCGCGACCCGCGCCTGCTGCAGGCGGTGAGCCGCGGCATCGTGCAGGGCCACGGCGCGGCCTGGGCCTGGCGCCAGGCCTTGGGCGAACGGGTGGCAGCCCAACGGGCCCTGCCCGACACCACCCTGGCCGCGCGGGCCGCCGACCTGCAGGATGCCGGCGACCGGGTGCTGCGCCACCTGCTGGGCCTGCCCTCCGAGGCCGTGGGCGGCGCCTGGCCGGCCGATGCCATCTTGCTGGCTGACGACCTGTCGCCCTCCTTCACCGCCCAGATCGACCCGGCGCGGGTGCGCGGCTTCTGCACCGCCAGTGGCGGCCCCACCGCCCACACCGCCATCCTGGCCCGCGCCCTGGGCCTGCCGGCCGTGGTGGCCGGCGGCCCCGACCTGCTGAAAGCCGACAGCGGCACCCCCGCCATCCTCGACGGCTACCGGGGCCGACTGTATGTGGCCCCCAGCGCCACCGCCCTGATCGAGGCGCAAGAAAGAATCGAAGGCCTGGCCCGCCGCCAGGCCGAAGAGGCCCGCAACCGCCTGCTGCCCGCCACCACCACCGACGGCCACACGGTGGAGATTGCGGCCAATGTGAACCGCGCCGACCAGGTGGCCCGCGCCCTGGAGGCCGGCGCCGAGGGCGTGGGCCTGATGCGCACCGAGTTCCTGTTTCTGGAGCGCGACACCGTGCCCGACGAAGAGGCCCAGTACCTGGCCCTGCGCGCCATGGTCGAGGCCCTGGGTGGGCGCCCGCTGGTGGTGCGCACGCTGGACATTGGCGGCGACAAGCAGGTGCCCCACCTGCAGCTGCCGGTGGAGGACAACCCCTTTCTGGGCGTGCGCGGCGCCCGCCTGGCCCTGCGCCGCGACGACCTGCTGCTGCCCCAGTTGCGCGCCCTGTACCGGGCGGCCCGGCATGGCCCGCTGCAGATCATGTTCCCGATGATCAGCACCGTGGAAGAAGTGCTGGAGCTGCGCCGGCGCATGGCCCAGGTGCGCGAAGAGCTGGACGCCCCCGAGGTGCCCATCGGCATCATGATCGAGGTGCCCTCGGCCGCCCTGCTGGCCGACCGCCTGGCCGCGCATGTTGACTTCTTCTCGATCGGCACCAACGACCTGACCCAATACACGCTGGCGGTGGACCGCCAGCACCCCGAATTGGCCGCCATGGCCGACAGCCTGCACCCCGCCGTGCTGCGCCTGGTCGAGCGCACCGTGGCCGGCGCGCGCCGCCATGGCCGCTGGGTGGGCGTTTGCGGGGGCTTGGCTGGCGAGCCGCTGGGCGCAGCCCTGCTGGTGGGCCTGGGCGTGGACGAGCTCTCGATGAGTGTGGGCGACCTGGGGCCCATCAAGGCCTTGCTGCGGCGCCACCGCCTGAGCGAGCTGCAAGCCCTGGCCCAGCGGGCCCTGGACCTGGACAGCGCCGACGAGGTGCGCGCCCTGGGCGCGGCCCTGCGCAGCGCAGACAGCACGGAGGCGCAGGCATGAGCGCCCGACTGATCACCATCACCCTCAACCCCGCCATCGACCAGACCGTGCGGCTGAGCCGGCTGGAGCCCGGCGCGGTGCACCGCGCCCTGGGCGAGCAGACCGAGGCCGGCGGCAAGGGCATTGGCGTGGCCGCCGTGCTGGCCGCCCTGGGCCGGCCGGTGACCGCCAGCGGCTGGCTGGGCGCCGACAACGACGCGGTGTTCCGCACCGCCTTTGCCAGCCACGGCATCGCCGACGCCTTGGTGCGCCTGCCCGGCGCCACCCGCACCAACATCAAGCTGGCCGTGTCCGAGCGAGGCGACAGCACCGACATCAACCTGCCCGGCCTGAGCCTGCCCCCCGAGGCCTTGCAGGCCGCCGAACAGCAGCTGCAGCAAACCCTGGCCGCCACCCTGGCGCCGGGCGACTGGTGCGAGCTGGCCGGCAGCCTGCCCCCGGGCACCGATGTGGCGCTGTGGGAGCGCCTGGCGCGCTGGCTGGCCAGCCGCGGCGCGCAGCTGGTGATCGACACCGGCGGCGCGGTGCTGGGGCAGCTGCTGGCCCGCCTGTCCGACCCGGCCTTGGGCCCGGTGGTGGCACCCGCCTTCATCAAGCCCAACCGGGCCGAGCTGGAAGAGCTGGTGGGCCAGCCCCTGCCCGATGCCCGGGCCGTGGCCGACGCGGCCCAGGCCCTGGCGCAACGGTACGGGGTGCAACAGATGGTGGTGTCGCTGGGCGCCGAAGGCGCCGTGATGGTCAACGCCCAGGGCCGCTGGCAGGCTGCCGCGCCCGCCGTGCCCGTGGCCACCACCGTGGGCGCGGGCGACGCCCTGGTGGCCGGCACCCTGGCCGCGCTGATGGACGGCCAGGCCATGCCGGCCGCAGGCGTGTTCGGCATGGCCTGTGCCGCCGCCCGCATCCAGCGCATCGCCCCCGGCCTGCCCCCGCTGCAAGAAGTGCGCGAGCTGGCCAGCCGCATCCACACCACGCCGATCTGAGCGCACCGATCTGACCGCCTCGATCTGAACCCCACACTGAGCACACGGAGACACGCATGGCGCAACTCATTGCCCTCGCGGCCAGCCAGGCTGGCCCCGCCCACAGCTTCATCACCGGCGAGGCCCTGCGGGCCGCCGCCGAACGCCAGGGCCACCACCTGGCCCTGTGGGTGAAAAGCCCGCTGGGCGACCAAGGCGTCTGGAGCGAGACCGAACGGGCCGGCGCCCTGGCCTGCATCGTGGCCTCGGACCTGGACACGCCCCTGCCCCCTCACCTGCAACCCCAGGTGCCCACCCTGCGCGTGACGCCGGCCGAGGTGCTGGCCGATGCCGAAGGCGTGCTGCGCCGCGCCCTGCTGCCGGCCGCTGGCGCCGCACAGCCAGGCTTGAACACCACAACGCCCACACCGCTGACACCGGCCGCGGCGCCTGCAGCCGCAAGCGCACCCCGTGTTCCTGCTACGCCCCTGCGCATCGTGGCCGTCACCTCCTACCCCACCGGCGTGGCCCACACCTTCATGGCGGCCGAGGCGCTGGAGCAAGGTGCCAAGGCCCTGGGCCACGCCATCCAGGTCGAAACCCAGGGCTCGGTGGGCGCACAGAACACCCTCAGCACCCAGGCCATTGCCGAGGCCGACCTGGTGATCATTGCCGCCGACACCCAGGTGAACCGCGAACGCTTTGTGGGCAAGCGCCTGCACGTGACCGGCACCAAGGCCGCCATCCACGACGCGGGCGCCGTGTTCACCGAGGCGGCCCGCCAGGCCGTGGTCTGGACCAGCGCCGCGGCCCCCACAGCAGCGGCTTCGGCCAGCGCAGCGCAGGCCGGCCCGCAGGCCCGCACCGGCGCCTACAAGCACCTGATGACGGGTGTGTCGTTCATGCTGCCCTTTGTGGTGGCCGGCGGCCTGCTGATTGCGCTGGCCTTTGCGCTGGGCGGCATCTATGTGTATGACGATGCCCACAAAGGCACGCTGGGCTGGGTGCTGTTCCAGGTCGGGGCCAAGGCCGGCTTTGCCCTGATGCTGCCGGCCCTGGCCGGCTACATCGCCTACTCGATCGCCGACCGCCCCGGCATTGCGCCGGGCATGATCGGCGGCCTGCTGGCCGGCACGGTGGGGGCCGGGTTTCTGGGCGCCATTGCGGCCGGCTTCATTGCCGGCTACAGCGTGCAGGCACTCAACCGCTACCTGCGCCTGCCGCGCGGGCTGGAGGGGCTCAAGCCCGTGCTGCTGCTGCCGCTGCTGGGCGCGGCCATCACCGGCGTGCTGATGCTGATGGTGATCGGCGAGCCCATGGCCGCCGTGATGGGCGCCCTGACCAGCTGGCTCAAGGGCCTGCAAACGGGCAGCGCCGTGATGCTGGGCCTGGTGCTGGGCGGCATGATGGCCGTGGACATGGGCGGGCCCGTCAACAAGGCGGCCTATGTGTTCTCCACCACCTTGATCGGCTCGGGCGTGACCGAACCCATGGCCGCGGCCATGGCCGGCGGCATGACCCCGCCGCTGGGCATCGCCCTGGCCTGCTGGCTGTTTCGCAGCCGCTTTCTGGCCGAAGAGCGCGACGCCGCCAAAGCCACCGCCGTGCTGGGCCTGGCCTTCATCTCCGAAGGCGCCATCCCCTACGTGGCGCGCGACCCCCTGCGCGTGATCCCGGCCTGCGTGCTCGGCTCGGCCGTGGCCGGTGGCCTGAGCATGTTCTGGCACATCGGCCTGCAGGCCCCCCACGGCGGCATCTTTGTGCTGGCCATCCCGAATGCCGTCAATCAGGTGCTGCTGTATGCCGCAGCGATTGCGGCGGGCACGGTGGTGACAGCGCTGGCGCTGGGGGTGGTGAAGCGGCCGGTGGCGGCCAAGGCTGCCTGAGCGTTCAAGGCCAGCCTGCCAAAGCACGGGGCGCTGGCGTGTAGGGCTGAGGGACAGGCTCAGCGCCCGAATCCCACCACGGCGATGCCCCCTTCGGGCCTGCGGACTGGCATCGAAGCCACAGCGATGCAGCCCCCTCTGCACGCCCCCTGCCCCCCTCACTTGGCCAGGATGTGCGGCAGCAGGGGCCGGGAGAGCCGATTCACCCACCACTTCAGCGCCTCGCCCTCGTGGCCGATCTTCCAGCCCAGCCAGAATTGCTCGTCAGGCCTGGGTTCCTGGCAAGGCAATTCGACCAGGGTGCCGCGGGCCAATTCAGACTGGATGCAGGCCAGGGGCAGAAAGCCATGGCCAAGCCCCGCCACCTGGTAGGCGATCTTGGCCTCCATCGAGGGCACGGTGATCCGCTTCTGGCCCAGCTGCACCCCCACCGTCCGCTCTGACAGGTGGCGTGCGCTGTCACCCACCACGATGGCGGTGTGCTGCAACAGCTCGTCCCGACTCAAGGGCAGCTGCGCCCTGGCCAAGGGGTGGGTTGGCGCCACACAAAAGCCAAAAGCGAGCGAACCCACGTTGACCGCCCGGTAGCCGCCGCCGGCCGGGCCATCGCCGGCCGCAATGACCAGATCGGCGCGATCGTCCCGCAAGGCCTCCCAGCTGCCGGTCAGGGCTTCGCAGGCGATGCGCAAACGGGTGCCACAACGCAGGTCTTCAAAAGCGCAGACATCTGGCGCCAGTGCACTGGGCGGGACCAAGGAATCATGGACCAGGCGCAACTCGGACTCATAGCCGGTCGCGATCTGGCACATCCGCGACTCCAGATCGGCTGCGGCATTGAGCAGCCACCGCCCTTCCTTGAGCATCTCCCGCCCTGGGGGCGTGAGGGTGATGCGCGGCCCGTTGCGCACAAACAAAGCCATGCCCAACTGGGCTTCGAGCTTGGTGATGGCATAGGACACCGTCGATGGCACCTTGTGAAGCCACTCGGCCGCCGCGGCGAATGAGCCATGCCTGTCAATCGCGTCCACCAACTCAATGGCTTCGAGGGTGATTTTCAACATGCTTGCAGCGCCCCATCTATGTTCGAATTTTTCGATTATGAAGCATGAAATTCTTCAATCCAAGGGGCTATTCCGAAACGGAAACTAACGTCTATTCATCGGAAACACCTCACTGATTGGTTGATTCGATGAAATTGATCATCAACCAGATCGAAAGATCACCCAGTCCGGAGAGCAGCATGCTTGAACTTCGCAAAGCCAACGATCGGGGCCTCGCCAACTTGGGTTGGCTTGAGTCGCGCCACACCTTCTCATTCGGTCACTACCGCGACCCCCAGCAGCAAGGCTTTTCTGAACTGCTGGTGATCAATGACGACAGGGTGCAAGCCGAGCAGGGCTTCGGCACCCACCCGCACAACAACATGGAGATCTTTTCCTATGTGCTCGAAGGGGCGCTGGAACACAAGGACTCGATGGGCACCGGCTCGGTCATCCACCCTGGCGACGTGCAGTTGATGAGCGCAGGCGCCGGGGTGCGGCACAGCGAGTTCAACCACTCGGCAACCGAGCCGCTGCACTTTCTGCAGATCTGGATCGTGCCCAACATCCGGGCGGCCAAGCCGGGCTACCAGCAAAAGCACTTCAGCGAAGCGGACAAGCGTGGCCGACTGGCCCTCATCATCTCGCCGGACGGTGCGGAGGGCTCACTGCGCATTCACCAGGACGCCCGCGTGTATGCCGGCCTGTTTGACGGTGACGAGGCCAGCACCTTGGCGCTGGGGCCGAACCGCTACGCCTATGTGCATGTGGCGCGCGGCAGCCTGGAGGTGAACGGGCAAAGGCTGGCCGAAGGCGATGGCGCCCGTGTGCGCCATGAAGAGGTGTTGCATTTGAGCGGTGGCCAGCGGGCCGAGGTGCTGGTCTTCAACCTGCCGCCGCGCGAGCTGCCCTCGCGGTGACATGCGGCCGGACACCGCCTCGACCACCTGACAAATCTTCAAGACGGCGCCGAACGCACTTGGCACGATCGGCGCGCTTCTGTTCATTTTTGTTCTCCCACACTTTCAAGGATCTCACCATGACCCTCACCGCCACCCCGACACCCGGCGCCAAACTGCTCACGCCATCGGACCACGCCCTGATCCTGATCGACTACCAGTCACAGATGTCGTTTGCCACGCAGTCGATCGATGCCATCCAGTTGCGCAACAACGCGGCCCTGATCTCGCGCGCCGCCAAGGGCTTTGGCGTGCCCACCATCCTCACCACCGTGGCGGAAAAGAGCTTCTCCGGCCCCATGTACGAAGAAATCACCTCCGCCTTCCCAGGCCAGGCGCTGATCGACCGCACCTCCATGAACACCTGGGAAGACGCCAACGTGATCCAGCAGGTCAATGCCATCGGGCGTGACCGCGTGGTGCTGGGCGGGCTCTGGACCTCGGTTTGCATCGTCGGCCCGGCCTTGTCTGCACTGGCACAGGGCTATGAGGTGTATGTCATTGCCGATGCGTGCGGTGATGTGTCGGCAGAAGCCCACAACCGTGCCATGGATCGCATGGTTCAAGCCGGCGCCCGCCCCATGACCGCGCTGCAATACCTGCTGGAACTGCAACGTGACTGGGCGCGCACCGACACCTATGAGCTCACCACGGGCATTGCCAAGCAGTACGGCGGCGCCTATGGCCTGGGCATCACCTACGCCAAGACCATGTTCGGCGCCCACGAAGGCTGACAGGCCATGAAGCCCTATCTTTTGGCACTGGCCGTCGGTGTGTTGGTGGGTGTCATCTACGGGGCGCTCAATGTGCGGTCACCGGCGCCCCCGGTGATTGCGCTGGTCGGCCTGCTGGGTATCCTGGCGGGCGAGCAAATCCCGTCTCTGCTCAGGCAGGTTCTGCAAGAGCGCGCGCACCGCGTGTCCTGGCTGAACGAGCAGGTCAAACCGCACATGTTCGGGCACCTGCCCAAAGCCCCGCCGAGGGCCCGTGAAACCAACGCCGAAAGGCAGGACACATGATGAACCCCAACAGCCATCCCGACCTGATCCTGCACCGTGGCCTGTTCACCACGCTGGACCGCAGCCAGCCCAACGCCAGCGCCGTGGCCATACGGGACGGGCGGTTTCAGCAGGTGGGGCGCGATCACGAGATCCTGCCGCTGGCAGGCCCGAACACCCGGGTCATCGACCTGCGCGGCAAGCGCGTGCTGCCCGGCCTGATCGACAACCACATCCACATCATCCGTGGTGGCCTGAACTACAACATGGAGCTGCGCTGGGATGGCGTGCGCAGTCTGGCCGATGCGATGGCCATGCTCAAGCGCCAGGTCGACCTGACCCCGGCGCCCCAGTGGGTTCGCGTGGTGGGTGGCTTCACCGAGCACCAGTTCCAGGAGAAGCGCCTGCCCACGCTGGAGGAACTCAACGCGATCGCACCGGACACCCCCGTCTTCATCCTGCATCTGTATGACCGGGCCTTGCTCAATGGCGCCGCCTTGCGGGCCGTGGGCTACACCAAGGACACCCAGGCCCCACCGGGTGGCGAGATCCTGCGTGACGCGGGCGGCAACCCCACCGGGCTGTTGCTGGCCAAGCCCAATGCAGGCATCCTGTACGCCACCCTGGCCAAAGGCCCCAAATTGCCCATCGACTACCAGATCAACTCGACGCGCCACTTCATGCGCGAGCTGAATCGCCTGGGCGTGACCGGGGCCATCGATGCGGGTGGCGGCTTCCAGAACTACCCGCAAGACTATGAAGTGATCCAGACGCTGGCCGACGCGGGGCAGCTGACCCTTCGCCTGGCCTACAACCTCTTCACGCAAAAGCCCAAGCAAGAGAAGGAAGACTTTCTGCAATGGACCGCCACTTCGAAGTACAAGCAGGGCGACGACTACTTTCGCCACAACGGGGCGGGCGAGATGCTGGTGTTTTCGGCCGCCGATTTTGAAGACTTCCGCCAGCCCCGCCCTGACATGGGGCCCGAGATGGAGGGTGAACTCGAGGCCGTGGTGAGTCTGCTCGCGCAGAACCGTTGGCCTTGGCGCCTGCACGCCACCTACGACGAAACCATCAGCCGCGCCCTGGACGTGTTTGAGCGCGTGAACCAGAGCGTGCCCCTGCAAGGGCTGAACTGGTTCTTTGACCACTGCGAGACGATCTCCGAACAGTCCATCGACCGCATCGCGGCGCTGGGTGGCGGCATCGCGGTGCAGCACCGGATGGCCTACCAGGGCGAGTATTTTGTCGAGCGCTACGGCAGGGGCGCCGCCGAGGCCACGCCACCCGTGGCCCGCATGCTCGAGAAAGGCGTGAAGGTGTCGGCGGGCACCGATGCCACCCGCGTCGCCTCGTACAACCCCTGGGTGTCCTTGTCCTGGCTGGTCACCGGCAAGACGGTGGGCGGCCTGCAGCTCTACCCGCAGCGCAATTGCCTGGACCGCGAAGCCGCGCTGCGCATGTGGACAGACAACGTGACCTGGTTCTCCAATGAGGAGGGCAAGAAAGGCCGCATCGAAGCCGGCCAACTGGCCGACCTGATGGTGCCCGATCGCGATTTCTTTGCCTGCCCCGAGTCCGATATTGCCGACACCACCTCCTTGCTGACTCTGGTGGGTGGCAAGGTGGTGTATGCATCGGGCATCTTCCAGGATCACGACGAGGCCGCGCCTCCCCCAGCCATGCCAGACTGGTCACCAGTGCGCACCTTTGGCGGCTATGCGGGCTGGGCTGACGAAGGTGGAGCCCCCTTGCAAGCCAGCTTGAAGCGCCAGGCCGCCTCAGCCTGTGCCTGCAACGTGAGTTGCGGGGTGCATGGCCACGAGCATGCCACCGCCTGGAGCCGCCAGCTGCCCATCGCCGACCTCAAGAGCTTCTGGGGGGCACTCGGCTGTGCCTGCTGGGCCATCTGACCCCGAGCGAGGCGAGCATGCTCAGATCATTGACGGATCAGTCGCCCCAAGGGCCAGCGCATCGCCTGGCGTCGGCCCTTCATGGGCTGGCCCTGCTCGGGCTTTGCGCGGCCTACCTGCAGGGGGGCGTCAACAAGCTGCTTGATTTTCCGGCAGCGGTGCAGGAGATGCAGCACTTCGGCCTGGCCCCTGCCCCGCTCCTGGCGGGCGGCACCATCGTGCTGGAACTGGGGGCGTCCCTCATGATCCTGACGGGTTGGTGGCGTGGGCTCGCAGCCGCCCTGCTGGCGTGCTTCACCCTCGCGGCGACCTTTCTGGCCAACCGGTACTGGACCCTGGAGCCACCGCTGCGCGACGGCGTGGCCAATGCCTTCTATGAACACCTGGGCCTGGTGGGCGGTTTCGTGCTGGTGGCCCTACAAGACTGGCGGGCCCGGCAACGATGACGAGCGCGACCTCCCGCGACGGGAAAACCCCGTCCAGACCGCAACACCAGGTGATTGCCTGGCGCACCGATGACATCGGCTTTCAGCGCGTGGCGATCTCCACCGATCAGCCGCTGGCGTTCAACCGGGTGTTCCACGATGACATCACCATCCTGGCCTTCCGGCATTCCTATTGGCGCAGCGAGCAGGACCGGCGCCAGCACGATGAAACGCCTGATCACCTGGTGATTCGCAATGCCGGCCAGGTCTTTTCGGCCCGCCTCATCGAAGCCCGAGCCAGCGCTGACACCGCACCAGAATGCCGGGAGATGCACCTGTCGGGCAAGCGGCTGGCGCAGATCTATGAAGAGTCACACGGTGTTCTGCCGGCCGTCGATTTTTCGTCGCCCGTGATCATGAGCCCGGAGCTGGTGCAGCTGTTCTGGGACACGCACTGGCTGTTCGAACAAGGCAACGAATGCACCTTGCTGGCCACGACCTACCTCAGCTGGCTGTTGTCGGCCATCGCCCAGCGCAGCAGCGGGCAGGGCCTGAAGGCGTCGACCGCCTCCTGCAGCCATCGGCCCATGCAGGCGATCGAGTACCTCAGAGCGCACTTCCAGGACAAGATCAGCCTGAGCGATCTGGCCCAGGTGTGCCAGACCAACCCCTACACCCTGCTGAGGCAGTTCAAGCAGGCCTTCGGCATCGCCCCGCACGACTACCTGCTGGCCTACCGCATCTTCCGCGCCAAGCAGTACCTGCAAGCCGGCATGCCCTGCTCCGAAGTGGCCCACCTGTGCGGCTTTGCGGATCAAAGCCATCTGAACAGGCGTTTCAAGCAACGCCTTGGCGTGAGCCCGGGCAGCATCGTCCCCAGAACGCGCAGCTGAGAGGGGCCTGTGGGCCCCAGGCGGAGGTCCGGCAGGTGACTGCCGAGCCATGCCCGAGCGATTGCCGACTGATTGCCCACTGATTGCCGGGCGATTTCAGGTTGATGGCTGTTGGATGGCGGATGGATGGCCAACACATCAATAACGTCCAAGACGGGTTGCCGCTGGATCACTACGCTGACCCCATCGCCACCGTAGACAACCCGCCACCGGAGATGCCATGCCACTCAATGTTCCCGTCGATCGCCGCCAAGCCCTGCTGGGGGCCGCCGCTGTTCTGCCCGCCCTGGCCATGGCCAAGGACAAGCCCGCCAACCACCCATCCACTCTGTCACACCCAGGAGCCCACACCATGAACCAAGGCAATGTCATCGTCACCCAGGACAAGACCCGCATCTTCTACAACGACTGGGGGCAAGGTCAGCCCGTCGTCTTCAGCCACGGCTGGCCCCTGAACGGCGATGCCTTTGAAGATCAGATGCTGTTCCTCGCATCGCGCGGTTACCGGGTCATCGCCCATGACCGGCGTGGTCATGGCCGCTCGTCTCAACCCGGCTTCGGCAACGACATGGATCACTATGCCGATGACCTGGCCGCCTTGACCGAGGCGCTGAACCTCAAGGACGCGGTGCACGTCGGCCACTCCACGGGCGGCGGCGAAGTGGCGCGCTACATCGGCCGGCACGGCACCAAACGCGTGGCCAAGGCGGTGCTGATCGGTGCGGTCACCCCCATCATGGCGAAAACAGACTGGAACCCGGCCGGTGTGCCCCTGTCGGTGTTTGACGGTATCCGCGCCGGCGTGCAGGCCAATCGGGCCCAGTTCTACAAAGACCTGACCCTGCCTTTCTATGGCTACAACCGCCCTGGCGCCAAGGTGTCAGAGGCCGTGCGCGACACCTTCTGGCTGCAAGGCATGACGGGCAGCATCCTGGCCCAGTACGAATGCATCAAGGCCTTCTCGGAGACCGACCTGCGCGAAGACCTCAAACGCATGACGGTGCCCACCCTGATCATCCACGGGGATGATGACCAGATCGTGCCACTGGAAACCACGGGCAGAGAGGCCGCCAAACTGGCACCGCGATCCAAGCTGGAGATCGTGGCGGGCGCGCCCCATGGCCTGTGCACCACGCACAAGGACCGCATCAACGAGTTGCTGCTGGCCTTCTTGCAGGCCTGAGCCACATCACAGGGAGAGCACCATGGGATATGTCACCAAGATGGATCTGCCACCGCTGGTGCGTGGGCAGGTTGCACGCCTGCTGCAGCAGCGCCTGAACGATGCCATCGACCTGGACGCGCAGCTCAAGCACGCGCACTGGAACGTCAAGGGCCCTCAATTCTTCCAGCTGCACCAGCTGCTGGATTCGGTGCACGATGCGATCGAAGAGGCGGTCGACCTCATCGCCGAGCGCATCACCGCCCTGGGCGGCACGGCCGATGGGCGCCTGAAAACCGCGGTCAACGGCAGCTCGCTGGCGGAATACCCGCTGACGCTGAAGGGCGGCGCGGCCCACCTCAACGCCGTCAGCGGGGCCCTGAGCGGCTTCGGTGCTGGGGTGCGGCAAGACATTGAGGTGGCCAGCCATCTCGGTGACGCAGGCACGGCCGACCTGTTCACCCAGCTTTCGCGAGAAACAGACAAGCTGCTGTGGCTGGTCGAGGCCCACCTGGTCGACTCGCCTGAGCTGGAGTCAGCCCAGTGAATGCCGCCGTCCTGCAAGCATCGGCCGGGGGATTGTCCCGCTCCAATCGCATTCAGGCCTTGTCCATGTTCGAACTCTGCGGGCAGGCCCATTGCACCGTGGCCGCCGTGGCACGCCAATGCGGTTTGTCGCGGGGCCACTTCAGCATGGCCTTCAAGGCCTGGACGGGTTACAGCCCGGCGCAGTGGCGCCTGGCACGCAAGATCGACATGGCCAAGCTGCTGCTCAAAGGCCCGCTCTCGATTGCAGACATCGCGATCGAATGCGGCTTTGCCGACCAGGCCCACCTGACGCGCAGCTTCCGCGCCGCGGAGGGCCTCTCGCCAGGCCAGTGGCGCAGCCAGTTCCGCGCCCACTGACCCCCTCACCGGAGACCGCCCCACCATGAAACCCCTCTCTGCCCACCACGGCGCCACGCTTTTGGCGGGGGTGGCCGGCTTTGTCGACACGCTTGGGTTTGTCGCCCTGTTCGGCCTGTTCACCGCCCACGTCACAGGCAACTTTGTGTTGATCGGTGCGGAGCTGGTGCAGCCTGGGCGCGGTGTGGCGCTCAAGCTGCTGGCGTTTCCGGTCTTTGTGCTCGCGGTCGCGCTTTGCCGCTGGAGGGCTTTGGCTCTCGAACGGCAAGGCCGGCCGGCCTTGCGCCCCTTGATGGGCCTGCAAGCCATGCTCTTGCTGGCCTTCATGGCGGCGGGGGTGGCTTCAGAGCTGGTACCGACTCATGGTCAGCCCCTGGCCTACGCCGCGGGCCTGTTTGGCGCAGGCGCCATGGGCATGCAGAACGCCAGCAGCAGGATGCTGCTGGCCAAGCTGACGCCCAACACGGTCATGACGGGCAATGTGACCCAACTGGTCATGGAGGCCAGCGACTGGATCGCCGGGCGCAGGGATGCGGGCCTGCACCAGCGCATCAGCCGGCTCTTCTACCCGGTGCTGACCTTTGCCCTGGGGTCGATCGCGGGCGCCCTCAGCTACTCGGCGGTCGGCTTTGCGGCCTTGCTGCTGCCGGTGGCGGCCGTCACCGGCATCGCCATCGTGGGCTTGCGCACCACCGAGCCATGACACCCCGCCTTGGCATGCAGGTGGCTGTGCGCGCAAAATTGTTTCGGCCCCGTCTGCAAGCACCCCGGCAGATGGGGTAGGCGAAATGGGGCACGGGCATGCACAGCCGAGCCCCAGCGGCGGGGGGCAGAGTCTCTGCCCCCTCATTTTCAACAACCGTTTCCAAGTTCCATTTCAAACAGGATTCCACATGAACAAGCAAATTTTGATCGCCGGTCTTCTGGTGTCACAGGCCTTCATCGGCACAGCCTTCGCGGCCGGCGAGGTCGAGGCGGCAGACAGCAAGGCTGCCGCCACCAAAATCGTCACGCCCGAAGAAAAGAAAGCAGCACGTGCAGAGCGCAAGGCCAACGGCGCCGCTGCCGCCAAGGCAACCCCGGTTCCTCAAGGGGGCGAAGTGGCCCTGGGTGACAGCAAGTCGGCAGCATCGGGCAAGGTGAGCGCTGAAGAGAAAAAGGCAGCCCGCGCCAAGCGAAAAGCCGAAGGTGCCGCCGCCGCGAAGGCCGAAAAGAACGGCCAGTAAACCACCGAGCTCTCCAGGTGCGCCGGCATGGGCGCACCTGCCAGTGCCTCTATCCCGTGACGACATGGGCCCAGGGGCCCAGCGCGGGTGCCTGAGCCCTTCGGCCGCCGGCTTCATCGCCTGGCGGCTGCCGATGACGCCCATCACCGGCATCGCAAGCCCACGCCTGCCCACCACCGCGCCTTGAGGCCACAGCCAGGGCAACAGCGGTCGCAGCGCCGGCACCGAGATCCTCGCGCCCCCCCAAAGGGCCTGCCAAAGGGGCGATTGAGGGCTCAACGTTGCCCCGCGGCCCCTACCGCACCCACGGCCCCCGCTTGCGCCGCCTTGCCGCCCTTGCTGGCCTCCAGCTCCGACGCCAGGTCATGGCTGCGCTTGACCAGGTACTGGCGAATCAGCTCCACCTGATCCATCGTCAGCACGCCATTGAAACTGGGCATGCCCTTGGGGATGCGGGCGCCGTACAGGATGCCGGCAAACTGCTGGTGTTTGGCGGGGCTCAGGTAGCGCAGGTCGGGCACCACGCCGCCGCTGATGGCGTTGATGCCGTGGCACGAGGCACACAGGCCATTGAACAGGGTGCGCGCCTGCTGCACCTGCTCGGCGCTGGCCGCCAGCGTTTGCAGCGGGGGCAGATCGCGGGCCTGTTGGGCCGGTGCGGGCAGCTTGGCCTTGCCGTCGAGCTTGAAGGTGACCACGCGCGCTTCGGGCTGCACCTGGGCGCCCAGCGACAAGGGCCCCCCGATCAGGGGCAAGGCCCCGCCCCAACCCACCATGAAGGTCACGTATTGCTCGCCCTTCACCTCGTAGGTGACCGGGCCCGCCATGGCGCCGGAGTTGACGCGCTGCTCCCACAGCTTGCGGCCGGTGTCTGCGGCATAGGCCACGGCCCGGCCATCGGCCGTGCCCTGGAACACCAGATTGCCGGCCGTGCTGAGGGTGCCGCCATTGCCCGGGGCCTTGTAGTCCACCGTCCAGGCCGGCGCCTTCTTCACCGGGTCCCAGGCGATCAGGCGGCCCTTCCAGGCGTCGCGCACCTGTTGGGTGATCTGGGGGTCTTCAGGCAGGTCGGGGGCATTCAGGCCGAGGTTGACCACCGATTTGGTGGGCAGAAACTCGGGCGCCTTGGCCGCCTCCAGCCCGGCGACCGTCTCTTGCGCCGGCAGGTAGATGTAGCCCGTCTGGGGGTTGAACGACATGGGCTGCCAGCTGTGGCCGCCCAGGAACGAGGGCACCACCATCTTCGGGCCCTTGTTGTAATCGGCCTCGCCCGTCATCACCGGGCGGCCCGTGCTCAGGTCCACATGCGAGGCCCAGTTGGCCGGCACAAACTTGTCGGCCGACAGCAGCTTGCCCGTCTGCCGGTCCAGCACGTAGAAGAAGCCGTTCTTGGGCGCCTGCATGATGACCTTGCGCGGCTTGCCCTCGATCACGATGTCGGCCAGCACCATGTGCTGTGTGGCGGTGAAATCCCAGCGGTCGCCGGGTGTGGTCTGGTAGTGCCACACGTACTCGCCAGTGTCGGGGCGCACGGCCACGATGGACGACAGAAACAGGTTATCGCCCTTGCCTTCGCTGCGGAAATCGTAGTTCCAGGGTGAGCCATTGCCCACACCCACATAGAGCAGGTCCAGCTCGGGGTCGTAGGCCATCGAATCCCACACCGTGCCGCCACCACCCCACTTCACCCAGCCATTGCCCGACCAGGTCTTGAGGGCCATCTCCATGGCGGCGTTCTCGGGCGGGATCTTCGGGTCGCCAGGCACGGTGTAGAAGCGCCAGGCCTGCCGGCCGGTGTCGGCGTCGTAGGCCGTCACATAGCCCCGCACCCCGAACTCGGCACCACCATTGCCGATCAGCACCTTGCCCTTCATGATGCGCGGGGCGCCCGTGATGGTGTAGCTCTTCTTGTGGTCGATGACGGTATCCACCTCCCAGACCTTGCGCCCGTTGCGGGCGTCCAGCGCGATCAGGCGACCATCGAAGGCGCCCACATAGACACGCCCCTTCCAGACGGCCACACCGCGGTTGACGATGTCGCAGCAGCCGGTAGACAGGCTTTCCACCCGCACCTGCGGGTCGAACTTCCACAAGGGCTTGCCCGTGCGGGCATCCAGCGCATAGACGATGCTTTTGGCGCCGGTGGTGTACATCACGCCATCCACCACGATGGGCGTGGCCTCCACACCACGGTCGATGTCGAGCTTGTAGGTCCAGGCCACGCCAAGCTGGCCCACGTTGCCATCGTTCACCCGCTTGAGCGGGCTGAAACGCTGCTCGTCATAGGTGCGGCCATGGCTCATCCAGTTGCCGGGCTCTTGATCCGCCCGCTGGATGCGCTGCCCATCCACATCCGCCGGCGGGCGCAAAGCCATGGCGGGCAAAGCGGTGGTGAAGACCCCCCCGGCAATGAGGGTGAGCGAAAGCAGGCGATGGCGGCGTGGGCTTGACATGGGCAGTCTCCGAGTTGTTCTGCCGCGAATTGTCCGAAGTCAAGCCCGCTCGCGCATCGCGAACAATCGTTAAGGGTGTGCCCTAGGCCGCTGGGCGGGAAGCGGGGGATTGGGTGGTGGATATTGACAGGGTGAAGCAGGCCAGCGCAGCGCCTGCAGGGCCCATGAAAACCAGAGCATGAACAAACAGCGGCGCTCGCATTCAAGAGAACCCGTATGGCCCCGCAAAGTCACCGATGGGGCTCAGATGGCTCACCCCGCCGACCCGCGAGGCCCCCGCTCCAGGAGACCGGGGAATCGCCCCTTGGCCAGCGCCGCCGGCCCTCAATTCACCGGCTGGCGCGGCCGGCTGCGCTGGCCATCCACCGACACCGGCACATCGCCGGCCACCGTGACGCGGCGCACCACGCGGTGTTGGTCGCCGTAGTCGTTGATGGCGTAGTGCTGGGTGGCGCGGTTGTCCCAGATGGCCACGTCGCCCTCGCTCCAGCGCCAGCGCACGGTGTTCTCCAGCCGGGTGATGTGGTTCTGGAACAGCTCCAGCAGGCTGCGGCTGTCCTGCCCGTTGTAGCCCACAAAGCGCTTGATGAAGTGGCCCGCGACCAGCGAGCGCTCGCCCGTTTCAGGGTGCACACGCACCAGGGGGTGCTCGGTCTCGATCAGGCGCGAGGTGAACACCTGGCGGTATTTCTGGGCGCCGTGGGCATCGGGCTTGGCGCGCGTGGCGGCGTAGTCGTAGTCATTGCCATGCAATGCCCAGAGCTGATCGGCCAGGGTCTTGAGCGCGGGGGGCAGCTCGTCGTAAGCCGCCACGGTGTTGGCCCACACGGTGTCGCCCCCTGTCGGCGGGATGACCACCGAGCGCAGCACCGCCACCTGGGGGTAGTCAACCTCAAAGGTCACGTCGGTGTGCCAGGAATCGGCACGGCCACCATGGGCCGAGTCCAGCTCCAGGATCTGGGTGCCGTCGCGTGAGGGCACGGTGGGGTGCTCGACCAGCGGCCCGAACAGGCGGGCAAAGGCCTGGTGCGAAGCATCGTCCAGGTGCTGCTGGCCCTTGAAAAACAGCACCTTGTGGCGCAGCAGGGCCTGCTTGAGGGCGGCGAAGGTGGCGGGATCCAGTTCGCCCGACAGGCGCAGGCCGCGCACTTCAGCCCCGAGCTTGCCGGCCAGGGGCTGCAGTTCAAAGGGTGCCGAGGTGGAGGCGGCGTGGGTGGGTTCCAGAACGGTGCTGCTCATCGTGGGTTCTCCTGATCAATGGACGTGAGATGAAGGCGGGACAACATGAAAGGCGGTGCTCAGGCCGCCTTGGCCTGTTGCGCGTAGCGGCTGGCCGGGCGCTCCAGGCCCAGGTTCTCGCGCAGGGTGCGGCCCTCGTAGGCGGTGCGGAACAGGCCACGGCGCTGCAGTTCGGGCACCACCAGGTCGACAAACTCGTTGAGCGACTGCGGCAGCACCGGCGGCATCACGTTGAAGCCATCGGCCGCGCCGTTCTCGAACCACTCCTGGATTCGGTCGGCGATGGTGGTGGGCGTGCCCACCACCACCCAGTGGCCGCGCGCGCCGGCCAGGTACTCGTACAGCTGGCGCACGGTGAAGCGCTCGCGGCGGGCCAGCTCGATCACCACGTGGGCGCGGCTGTTGATGCCCTTGGGTGGCTCGGGGTAGTAAGGTGGCACGGCGTCCAGATCCCAGCGCTGCAGGTCTTCACCGGGCCAGAAAGGCTCGAGCGTGGCCAGGCCCACCGAGGGGTGGATCAGGCCCTGCAGCTCGGCCCATTTGGCCTGGGCCTCCTCCTCGGTGCGCCCGATGACGGGCGAGATGCCGGGCAGCACCAGCAATTGCTCGGGGCGGCGGCCGTAGCGCGCCAGGCGGCCCTTCACATCCCGGTAGAAGGCCTGGGCCTCGGCCAGGCTGGTCCAGGCGGTGAAGATGGCCTCGGCACTGGCGGCGGCCAGCTCTTTGCCGTCTTCCGACGAGCCCGCCTGCACGATCACCGGGTAGCCCTGGGGTGGGCGCTCGATGTTCAGTGGGCCCTTGACCTTGAAGTACTTGCCCACGTGGTTGAGCTCATGGATTTTGCGCGGATCGACGTAGACGCCGCTGGCCCGGTCACGCACCAGGGCATCGTCGTCAAAGCTGTCCCACAGGCCCTTGACCACGTGCACGAACTCATGCGCCCGCTCGTAGCGCACGGCAGGGTCGGGGTGCGCATCAATGCCGAAATTGCCGTGCACGTTGTCGGCGCTGGTGGTGACCACGTTCCAGGCGGCGCGGCCCTTGCTGATGTGGTCCAGCGAGGCGAACTTGCGCGCCAGCAGGTAGGGGTCTTCGTAGGTGGTGGAGGCCGTGGCCACAAAGCCGATGTGCTGGGTGACCGCCGACAGCGCCGCCCACAGCGTGACCGGCTCGAAGTACGAGACCCGGCCCTGGCGGCTCAGCGATTCATCACCACCCCGGTGCCACAGGCCCGGGCTGTCGGCCACAAAGACCTGGTCGAACAGGCCGCGCTCGGCTGTCTTGGCCACCTCGATGTAGTGATCGATGTTGACGCCCGAGTCGATTTGCGAGCCGGGGTGGCGCCAGGCGGCCACGTGGTGGCCGGTGGCCATGACAAAGGCGCCTAGGCGCAGTTTTCTCTGACTCATGTGGACTCCGTGCTTGAGGTTTCAGGTTCAGCGCTTGGCGCCCTGGCTGCCCACCAGGTTGCCGTCGGCGGCGTACTCGGGCCAATAGCCTTCGAGCTTTTGCTCTTTGAGGGCGGCGTTCAGAAAGCGGCGGTCAAACCAGCTGTCGATCTCGGGCTGCTTGCGGATCAGCTTGAGCTTGAAGGACTCGTCGGTGGCGTCCTTGTAGCGGGACACCAGAAAGGGATCGAGCAAGGGTGACAGGCGCACCCGCAGCGGCTGGCCCACAAAGTCTTCGCGCCAGTATTTTTCGGGCAGCTCGGCCTTGCCCCACTGGGCAAACAAGTCACCACGGCGCGACTCTTCGGAATACTCACGCGCGGTGCGCACCACCACATTCACCACGCGCTGCACCAGCTCGGGGTGTTCGGTGGCAAAGACCTCGGTGGCCAGCAGCACGGTCTGCCGCGTGAAGCGGTACGAATCCGCCGCCGCCGACCACACCACCTTGGCCACGCCGCTTTCGCGCAGGCGGAACAGGTCGACATAGCTGAAGGCCGCGTCGATGTCACGGGTGCTGAGGGCCGCCTGGGTACCGGCCGGGTCAAGGTTGATGAGCTTCACATCGCTCTCTTTCAGGCCATGCACCGCCAGGGCGCGCACGGCGGCCAGGTGCAGGTTGGTGCCCTTGAACACGGCCACACGCTTGCCTTTGAGGTCTTCGATGCGGCTGATGGTCGAGTCCGGCGGCACGCCCAGGTACAGGCCGGTACGCACGCCGGTGCCCAGCACGATGCGGGTCTTCACGCCATTGGCGCGGTGCACGATGGAGGGCAGGTCGCCCTGCCAGGCCAGGTCCAGCTGCTGGTTGACCAAGGCTTCGTTGACCGCCGGGCCGGCGCCCTTGAAGAAGATCCACTCGACCTTGATGCCGTCTTTCTCGAACTCTTTCTCGATCAGGCCCTGGGCATTGACGATGCCGACGGTGGAGCCCCCCGTGCGCGGCGGGCCGCCCACGCCGCCCGTGGCCACGCCGATGCGGATGGAAGCGGGGGCCGCCGCCTGAACGGGGCTGATGGCGGCCAACAGCGAAACGGACAGCGCCAGCAGCACGTTCAGCCAACGCTGGGGTGTTCGGGCCGGTGCGTGCCGGGGCGTTTGTTCTGGGGTCATGGGTGCGATCCTTTTTTGGCGAATGTGGGTGTTCTGCCTTCAAAGGTAAGACGCCACCTGCGGCCCGTGAACGCAGGTTTTCAGATTTGGATATGACGAAGTGCGGACCGATCGCGCAGGCGCAACCCAAGGCCGAAAGCCCCGGGACCAGAGTCTGCGGGGCGTTGAGGGGGGCAAAGAAAGGGCGCTAAGCCGGCTCGATGCCGGCTCTATGCGGGCGCCTGGTCGGCATTCAGCGACAGGTGCGGCAGGCCCAGTTGCTGACATCGGGCCGGGCGTCGCTGACAAAGCCCGCCTGGTTGGGCATTTTCAGGGCGCTCAGGCGTGGTGCATCCAGCACCGCATCGGCGGGCAGCACGCCATTGGCATGCAGCACCCAGGCCGTCAGCGCATACACCTCGTCAGGCGGCAGGCTTTGCGGCGCGTTGTAGGGCATGGCCCGGCGAATGAAATCGAACAAGGTGGTGGCATACGGCCAGAAGTTGCCCACGGTCTTGAGCGGCGTGCTTTTTTGCTCCCCCAGCGGCACATTGCCACCCACCAGGGCGTCGGCCGGTTTGCCCTGGCCGCGCTCGCCATGGCAGGCGGCGCATTTCTCGGCGTACAGGCGGGCGCCCTCGGCCACACTGCCCTGGCCACGCGGCAGGCCGCGGCCTTGGGCATCGATGTCGATGTCCCAGGCGGCGATGGCCGCCGGGGTGGCTGCACGGCCAAAGCCGTAAGGCGCAGCGCCTGGGCTGGTTTGGGCCTGGACCGCCAGGGGCAAACCGCCCAGGGCCAAGCCAAACGGCAAGGCCCAGGCGCGCAGGCAGGGGTATGCGGACAACAGGTTTCGGCGCGGGCTTTGGGCTTCAGGCATGGACATTCTTCAGGCTCCCATCGGCTGACAGCTGCCAACTCTGGATGGCGTTGTAGTGGTAGAGCGAGTTCAAGCCGCGTGCCGCAATCAGTTGCTCGCGGGTGGGCTGAACATAGCCGGTCTCATCGATCACCCGGCTTTGCAGCACGGCGGGTGAGCCGTCCCAATGCCAGCCCAGGCTGAAGCGGGTCAGGGCACGGTTCAGCACGGGGCCCTGCAAGGGGGCCTCGCGCCAGCTGCGCCCGCCATCGACCGACACATCGACCCGCTTGACGCGCCCCAGACCGCTCCAGGCCAGGCCGCTGATTTCATGAAAGCCACGCTGGCGCAGCACCTGCCCCGGTGAGGGTCGGGTGATGACGGATTTGGCCTCCATCAGAAAGGTGAACTGTCGCGCCGTGCCGTCGGGCAACGAATCGGTGTACTTGGAGGTTTCCTCCCGGGTCTGGAAGGGCTCGGTGCCGATCTTCAGGCGGCGCAGCCACTTGATGCTCATGTTGCCCTCGAAGCCGGGCAGGAACAGGCGCAGCGGGTAGCCGCTTTCGGGTCGCAGGCGCTCACCGTTCTGGGCATAGACCACCAGGGCGTCTTCAAAGGCCTTGTGCACCGGGATGCTGCGCGACATGGCCGCGCCATCGGCGCCTTCGGCCAGGATCCAACGCGCCTCGGGGGCGATGCCCACCTCGTCGAGCAGCACCGACAGCGGCACGCCGGTCCACTCGCAGCACGACAACAGGCCATGCGACAACTGAACGTTGGCCGAGGTGGGGGTGCGCCACTCGGTGCCGGTGTTGCCCGAGCACTCCAGAAAGTGGATGCGCGACACCGAGGGGAAGCGCAGCAGGTCGTCCATGGTGAACACGCGGGGCCGCTTGGCCAGACCATGGATCACCAGGCGGTGCTGGTCCGGGTCGATCTGCGGGATGCCGGCGTGGTGGCGCTCGAACACCAGCCCGGTGGGGGTGATGATGCCGAACAGATCGGCCAGCGGCGTCATCGACGAAGCCGCCCCCGGGAAAGGCGCGTTGCCGCGGCTGCGCCGCACCACGTGGCGCTCGTGCTCGGAGGGCTGGCCATAGGGGTGCCACAGCACGGGCTCGCCGGGCTGGCGGCTCCAGTCGGGCACCGCCAGCGGCGCGGCCTCGGCGGGCACGGCGTTCTGAACCTGAGCCTGCGCCAGCAGGGGCGTGGCGGCCACGGCGCCCAGGGCGGCGGTGGCGCGGCGGAAGAAGGCACGGCGAGGGGCAGACGCTGCGGCCGCAACAGGCGCCAGTTGGGGGGCTTGGGAGTCTTGGGGAGTCGGCATGACGTCAGACGGCAAATTGCCATTGGGAGGCAGCAGGGGCTTCCTGGCGCAGCGGGGGCTCGATCAGCTCGGCAGCCGGGTGGCCCAAGAACTCGCGCAGCACCGACTCTTTCACCTGGGTGAAGGCAAAGCTGGCACGGTCGCGCGGGTGCGGCAGGGGCACCGGCAGCACCTGGCGGATGCGGCCCGGGCGGGGCTCCATCACCACCACCTTGTCGCCCAGGTAGACGGCCTCTTCCACATCGTGCGTCACCAGGATCATGGTGATGCCTTCCTGCTGCCAGATGCGGTGCAGCTCTTGCTGCAAGTGGGCCCGCGTGAGGGCGTCGAGGGCGCCAAAGGGTTCGTCGAGCAGCAGGATGTCGGGCCGGTTGACCAGGGCACGCGCAATCGCCACGCGCTGCGACATGCCGCCCGAGAGCTGGTGCGGGTAGGCGGTCTCGAAGCCGTTCAGGCCCACCAGCTCGATGTGCTCGTTCACGGCCATGCGCTTCTGGCCCTCGGTCTGGTCAGAGTTGAGCAGGCCCAGACCGATGTTGTCGCGCACATTGAGCCAGGGGAACAGCCGGTGCTCCTGGAACACGATGCCGCGGTTCAGGCTGGTGCCCTTGATGCGCTGGCCGTCGAGCAGGATCTGGCCCTGGTAGCCCTCCTCCAACCCGATGATCAGGCGCAGCAGCGTGGACTTGCCGCAGCCGCTGGCGCCCACGATGCTGACGAACTCACCTGGGGTGATCGAAAGCGAGATGTCTTGCAACACCGGCAGGGCAGCGCCCTTGACCTCGTATTGCTTGCTGACGTTTTGCAGCGTCAGGGTTCCTGCATGTGCCATGGTGAATCGGTCCGGGAAAGTGAGAACGACAGGGGTTGTGCTGCGCGTGACAAGCGGCTTATTCGTACTGGGCCACCGAGCGCCCGCGCCAGGCCAGCAGGCGGTGCTCGAGTTGGCTGGCCAGCCAGTTCAGGGCAAAGCCCACCAGGCCGACCACGATGACGCCGAACAGCACCAGGTCCATCTTGAAGTGCTCGCGCCCATCGATCAGGGTGTTGCCGATGCCCTGGCCCGACACCAGCAGGTACTCGGCGCCCAGGGTGGCCAGCCAGGCGTAGATCAGGCCCAGGTGGATGCCGGCAAACACCGAAGGCAGGGCCGAGGGCAGCACCACGCGGCGCAGCATCTGCCAGCGCGAAAACTCAAACACCCGCCCCACCTCGATCAACTCGGGCGCCACGCTGCGAATGCCCTCGAAAGTGTTGAGCACCACCGGGAAGAACGCGGCCAGCGACAGAAATGCCACCTTGGCCGCATCGCCCAGCCCAAACCACACCGAGAGCAGCGGGATCCAGGCAAACAGCGAGATCTGCTTGAGCGTGTGAAAGCTCGGGCCCAGCAGGCTCTCGAACAGGCGCGACAGGCCCAGCACGGTGCCGAAGATCAGGCCCGCGCTGGCACCGATGGCAAAACCCAGCAGATCGCGCCACAGGCTGGAGCGCAAGGCACGCCAGAGCTCGCCGCTCACGGTCTGCTCGACCGCGGTGTGCCAGACCTGGCTGACCGGCACCAGCAAGGGCGACTTGGACCAGCCCAGCGACACCGCCAGCCACCACAGCAGCAACAGCAGCAGGGGCAGCACCCAGCCGCGCAGGGCCGGGGGCAACGAAAACGACGGCCTGCGCCGGGGCGCGGGCCCCGAAGAGGCGGAAATGGAAACGGGTTCAGACATGGGAGGCCTCTGGATCAAAAGCACGCATCAAAAACCAACCCGGCGCCAGCGCAGCAGGCGCAGCTCGACCAGGGCCAGCAGCTTGTCAAGCGCAAAGCCCACCGCGCCCACCACGATCACCGCCGCCATCACCACATCCAGCTGAAACAACTGGCGGCCGTAAACGATCATGAAACCCAGCCCTTCAGACGAGGCCAGCAGCTCGACCACCACCAACGCCAGCCAGGCGTGAGTGAGCCCGTAGCGGATGCCGTTCCAGATCGGCGCCGCAGCGGCCGGAAACACCACCCGCGACAGCAGCTGCCAGCGCGTGAAGCCGAACACCCGTGCCACCTCGACATAGCGGTTGGGCACGTTCTCGATGCCTTTGGCGGTGTTCAGCGCCACCGGCACCAGTGCGGCCTTGGAGATGAGGATGATCTTCAGCGCCTCGTCAATGCCGACCAGCAACATCAGCAACGGCAGCCAGCCCAGCACGGGCACCTGGCTGAAGGCCTTGAACAAGGGGTACACATAGTCTTTGAAGCGCGGCGACAGGCCCATGCCCACGCCCAGCAGCAAGCCGGCCGAGGCACCCACGCCAAAGCCGAACAGCACCCGCTGCGCGCTGATCCACAGGTTGTCGGCCATCTCGCCGCTGCGCACCAAGTCAACCAGGGTGGTGCCCACATCCTCGGGCGAAGGCAGCACCTGCGGAGCAATCCAACCCTGTCGGGCCGCCACCCACCACAGCAAGAGCAGCAGCAGGGGCACGGCCCAGGGCAGCAACCAGGGGCGCAGCGCCCGCCCGGCCCTTTGCCACAGCCGCAACAGCCGCACCTGCCCGCCGGGCAAGGCGCCCGCAACGGGTGCCCCCGGGGCGGGGGCAGCCTGGGCCAGCGCCCCATCGGGCAGCCGCAAGGTCTGGCTCATGTTTGGCACTCCTGGAAAGAATCGTGGGACCGATCTGACCGGTGCGCGCAACAGCCTGCCTGAGCAGCTTCAGCAACGCCAGCTCAGCCTGTCTTGACACGGGTCATGGTGGCGCCATTGTTCGTGCCCAGGCTGGGTTGAAAAACGAATATTTACAACGCTTCTTATGCAAAAAATGGCGGCCCGAGGGCCGCCACTCAGCGCAGGATGCCGGCGAAGAAGGCCGCCAGTTCGTCAAAGGCATCCAGGGGCAGGACGTGGGCGATGTACTGGTCAGGGCGGACCACCACGATGCAGCCGCGGGCCCGGTCGATGCGTCGCATGTCAAAAATATCGCCTGCGCCCTTGTGGTCCACGCAGAAGACCTTCTCGTGGTCCTGCAAGCCCAGTCGACCCGTCTTGGGCTTGAGCAGCGAGGGCATGTGCTCGTACGCCAATTGCTCGAAGGTCTGCTGGAAGACGGCCCGGAAGTCGATCACCGCATCGATGTCTTCGCCCGGGCGGGTGTGCCGGCGCACCGGCGAGGCCGGGTCGGATTCCAGCCAGTCGGCCAGCCGGTGGATCGCCGAGCCGGGTGCGGAGCTGTCGGCCTGGCCGGCAAAGGCATACAGGCGCCAGCGCGCGTCGGCCTCGGCCACATGGCCCAACTGCATCTGCTTGGCATCGGCCAGGCGCACCACGGGTGCGGAATGGAAGCGGCGGCCGATTTCCTCGCCACGCGCCAGGGCCTGGTACTTGGGGGATGCGATCAAGGTCGAGGCGTCGTATTTGACGGCCGTGCCGCCCGTGAACTCGAGGTTCTGCTTGAACTGGCGGATGATGCGCGGCTCTTCAGTGCCGTCGCGCTCAGCCTGGGTGGTGGGGGCCGACATGATGCGAGCCCACTCGTGGTCGGTCTCGACCAGGCGGCGGGCCTCGGTCAGGCGCTCTTTGGAGTAGCTGCGCAGCAGGCTGGCGTCGGCCCGGCCCTGCAGCACGTGCACCAGCTTCCAGCCGAGGTTGAAGGTGTCCTGCATCGACACGTTCATGCCCTGGCCCGCCTTGGGCGAGTGGGTGTGGCAGGCATCACCCGCAGTGAACACGCGGGGGTTGCGCTCGCTGCCTTCGGGCACGTCGTCGAACTTGTCGGTGATGCTGTGGCCGATGTCATAGATCGACCACCAGACCACCTCCTTCACATCGATCGAATAGGGCCGGATGATGCGGTTGGCCGCGGCAATCATGTCGTCCTGGGTGAACTTGCGGCTGGCGGCCTTCTCGTCGGGGCGCAGCTTGTCGAGCTCCACGTACATGCGGAACACATAGCCGCCTTCGCGCGGCAGGATCAGCACATTGCCTTCGCTGGCCGACGAGATCAGGCACTTCTGGCGCACATCGGGGAAATCGGTGTTGGCCAGGATGTCCATCACGCCCCAGGCCTGGTGCGCGGCGTCACCATGCAGCACACCGCCGATGGCCTTGCGCACGGCCGAGTGGGCGCCGTCGCAGCCCACCACGTAGTTGGCGCGCACGGTGCGGGTGGCGCCCCAGTTCACGCCGCTGGCATCCTTGAGGGTGACGGTGACCGGGTGGTCGTCGGTGTCGGGGTCGACCGTGAGGCCCACGATCTCCCAGCTGTAATCGGGCTCGAGGCGCGAGGGCGAGTTCTTCATCACCTCCAGGAACAGCTCGTGCAGGCGCGCCTGGTTGATCAGGATGTGGGGCATCTCCGAGCTGTCATCGGCCACGTCCTGCACCCGGCCCACGCGCTTGATGTGCTCGGGGTTGGCCGGGTCGGGCATCCAGAACGCGGTCTGGTTCACCCAGTAGGTTTCGCGCTTGACCTTGTCGGCAAAGCCGAAGGCCTGGAACATCTCCATGGTGCGCGTGTTGATGCCGTCGGCCTTGCCCTTGATGATGTTGGTGGGCATGCGCTCGATGATCATCGTCTCGATCTCGGGGAACTGCGCCAGCTGAGCCGCCAGGCACAGGCCGGCCGGCCCGGTGCCAGCGATCAGCACATCCACTTTTTCAGGCAGGGGCTCGTTGATGCCCCGGTTGCGACGGTTTGGCGCGGCTTGCTTGATGTCGGGGCTGCCGCCTCGGAACCCGTTTTTGTAGAACTGCATGGCTTGTCTCCTTGGGATGGGGGGATACCGTCCAGGGTTTGGCGGTATGTATGCAAATAATAACTATGCTTACTAATTGCTGTCAATAAAATAAGTACACTTATCAAAAACACCACCCGGAGCGCAGGCATGAACTCACTCGACATGGCGGGCCACCTGATACGGCGCCTGCACCAGCAATCGACCCAGGTGTTCACCCAACGCACCCAGGCCGCCGGCTTCGACCTGACACCGGTTCAATTTGCCGCGCTCGACGCCATCCAGGCCCACCCTGCCACCGACCAGGCCACAGTGGCCGAGCTGATTGCCTACGACCGCGCCACCATCGGCGGCGTGATCGACCGGATGGAGCAAAAGGGCTGGGTCAAACGCATCGTCAGCGAGCGCGACCGCCGAGCGCGCGAGCTGTCGCTCAGCCCCGAGGGCGAGCGCATCCACGCCACGCTGCTGCCCATCGTGCAGGAGCTGCAGAACGAGATCCTCGGACCCCTGACTGACGATGAACGCAATGCGTTTCTGGCCCTGGCAAGCCGGGCGGTACGGGCTTGACGGCCCTGGCAAAAACCCGGAGTGCATTGTGGCTCGGCACTTCCATACTGCCTGCTGCACAACACAGGAGGTTTCATTCATGTCCCAACGGCTTCAACGCGCTTTCATCGGCCTGGCCTGCCTGGTCGCCGCACCGCTGTGCCTGGCACAGGCTTCAGGCCTGACCCGCACCCTGGTCACCAAGGCCGATGTGTCGGTCGCCAACCGCGAGGCGGTGGTGGCCCGGGTGGAGGTGAGCCCGGGCAGTGCCGCCGGCTGGCACACCCACCCCGGCGATGAGATCAGCTATGTGCAAGAGGGCGAAGCCACCCTGCTGATGGCGGGCCAGCCCGCACGCAAGGTGGCGGCCGGTGAGGCCTTTGTGATCCCGGCCGGGGTGGTGCACAACGCCATCAACCACGGCCAGACAGCGACCAAGCTGGTCGGCGTCTATGTGGTGGAAAAAGGCCAGCCCCTGGCCACGCCGGCGCCTGCTCCGGCGCCCTGATCGACCCGCTGCCCACCCCTGACAACGCCGCCCAACTGCGAAGCTGCGAGCTTGCAGGGATCCCAGGTGGCAGCGACTGCTCTGCATGAGCCGGTCCAGGCGATGCCGCCCCATTGGGTGCCACCTACCCGGGTACGCCGTCGGAATGGCCTTCCATCATGACGCTGGCCTTCGACGGCCGCGCTGCCTTTCCGTGCCAAAAGAATGAGGGACAACTCTCTCATTTCCCATGAGCTACGGCCGGAAATACAGTGCCACTAAGTGGCATACTGTGCCCCAACATCGGGTTTTCATAACAAGGCACTTCGCCCGCTGGATGCGCAAAACGGCCTTGACCCATGTGGCACTCTGTGCCGCCGTCGAGGAAATGGTGGCTGGATTGATCGACGCAGAATTGGGTGGTCATATCTTGAAGAAGCGGGTTGCGTTGCCAGGACGAGGCAAACAAGGCAGCACCCGAACTCTGGTGGCCACCCGTCAAGGCAGCCACTGGTTCTATCTCTTCGGCTTTGAGAAAAACGAGCGTGCCAACGTTACGCCCACCGAACTGCAGGCCTTGCAATTGCTGGCCGCCTCGCTATTGAGCCTGAATGACACCGAACTTGAAACCGCCGTTGCAGACGGCACGTTGCAGGAGATTGGCCATGAAGCCACCCCATCAAGCCTCCCCGCCAAAAAGCCGGATTCTTGCAGCAGTCCATGAAACTTCGACTGACCTGGGACGCCTGGGCTTCATCGACAAACGCAAGCAGCAACAGATCGATGTGCTGTGCCTGCAACCCATCCCCCCTTATGACCGACAGCGCATCCGGGCCCTGCGCGAGCGCCTTCAGCTCAGCCAGACGGTGCTGGCATCGGTGTTGAATGCCAGCCCATCGTCGGTGCGCAAATGGGAATCCGGCGAAAAGCAGCCCAGTGGCCCTTCGCTCAAGCTGCTCCACCTTCTGGAGCGCAAAGGCCTGGAAGCGGTCTTGTAGGCGGCCCCAGGGATATGAAGGAGGGCCGTCAGGCCCCCCGCAAACGTTCACAGACTCTTGAGCGGCACCACGTCCTTGCCTTTGAAGGTGTAGACCGTGACAGCAGACGACTTCAGGTCGTGCTTGGGGTCGTAGGCAAACTCGCCGGTCACGCCCGCGTATTTGCCGGCCGCGATGGCCTGCACGATCTTCTTGGCGTCCAGCGATTGGGTGGCCTCGATGGCACCGGCCAGCAGGTACATGCCGTCGTAGAAGGCGGCGGCGTAGGTCAGCGGATCGCGCTTGTACTCGGCGCGGTAGCGCTCGACGAACTTCTGGCCCTTGTCGCTCTTGTCGAGCATCGAGCCGCCCTGGGTGCAGAAGGTGTTCAGATCGCCTGAGACCTGGGCCAGGGAGGCGGTCTCGGACGAGCAGATGCCGTCCCCGCCCAGCAGCGGCACGGTCAGGCCCAGCGAACGCATCTGGCGCAGCATCGGGCCGCCCTGAGGCGAGTAGCCGCCGAAGAACACGGCCTCGGCCTTGGAGGCCCGCACATTGGTCAGGATGGCGCTGAAATCGGTGGCCTTGTCGGTGGTGAATTCATTGGCCACCACCTTCAGGCCCAGGCGCTTGGCCTGCTCGGTGAATTCCTTGGCCACGCCCTGACCGTAGGCGGTGCGGTCATCGATCACGGCCACGGTCTTGACCTTGAGGTCTTGCGCGGCGTAGGTGGCCATCTTGGCGCCCAGCTGGTTGTCGCTGGCCCCGATGCGGAACAGGTTGTTGTAGCCCAGCTCGGTGACCTTGGGGTTGGAGGCCACGGTCAGCACCACCACATCCGACTCATTGAGCACCCGCGCTGCCGGCACGGTCACGCCCGAGTTGTAAGGGCCCAGAACAAACTTCACCTGCTTGTCGGCCAGGGTCTGGGCCACCTGCACGCCCTGCTTGGGGTCGGCCACGTCGTCATGGATGTCCAGCTCGAACACCACCGGCTTGCCGCCCACCTTCAGGCCCTTGGCGTTGAGCTCCTTGATGGCCAGTTGGGCGCCGTCGCGGTTGTCAATGCCGTTGGCGGCCTGCGGCCCGGTGATCGGGCTCATGAAGCCGACGCGGATGCGCTCCTGCGCCTGAGCGGCCACCGCCGTCAAAGCCAGAGCGACAGCGGTCATGTTGAACAGGATTTTTTTCATGGGAACGTCCTCGTGAGTCGTGGTTGAAAAAGGAAAAGACCAAGGTAGAAAAAGGGTGCGACCCGCCAGACAGGCAAGCCTTGGGCAGTGCCAGGCAGCGGGCGCGCCAAAGCGCAAAGCCATAGGGGAGCCAGAGCAACGCTCAGGACCGGCGCGCCATCAAAGCTTGGGGGACTGGGGGATTGGGAAAAGATGCCGTGCCCGGGCCGCAGACGGCGCTCGATGCAGAAGGGCCAGCACAGCCAAAAAGTGAGCCGGCTGAAAGGCGTGGATCGCCATGTTGAATGCTTTCTTGTCTCGGGTATCGCGTTGGTGTGCCGCCCTGGTGAGGCAGCCACCCCGTCTTGTCACCCCGTCGGTGGGTGCCGGCGAGTTTGCAAATTGGGCGAGATGTTATCCACCAACGGGATCGCTGGCCGGATGGATGAGCTTGCATCAGTTTTTTTCAAGCACCACAACCGCAGGCATCAGAAAGCGCTCCACCCCATCAGGGCCGGATCGGGCTTGGATAATCCCGGCCATGCCTCGTCCCCCACTCAGTATCCGCCACGCCACCCTGGTCGGCCTCATCGCGATTGTTCTCTGGTCTTCGGTCGTGGGGCTGATCCGCAGCGTCAGCACGTGCCTGGGGCCCACAGGGGGCGCGGCCATGATCTACACGCTGGGGGCCTTGCTGCTGGCCCTCACGGCGGGCTTCACCCCGCTGCGCACCATCCCCCGGGCCTACCTGGGCTGGGGCAGCCTGCTGTTCGTGGCTTACGAGTGGTGCCTGTCGCTGTCGATCGGCTACGCCCACACGGCCCAGCAGGCCATCGAGGTCGGCATGGTCAATTACCTGTGGCCCACCTTCACCCTGCTGGCCGCCATCGCCTTCAATGGCCAGCGCGCCAACGGCCTGATCGTGCCGGGCGTGCTGATCGCCCTGGCAGGCATCTGCCGGGTGCTGGCGGGTGAACAAGGGCTGGACTGGGCCGGCATGCTGACCAACATCCAGAGCAACCCCTTGAGCTACGGGCTGGCCTTTCTCGGCGCCCTGCTGTGGGCGGCCTACTGCACGGTCACCGCCCGCATGGCGCGCGGCCGCAACGCCATCACCCTGTTCGTCACGCTCACCGCCCTCAGCCTGTGGGCCAAGTACCTCATCGTGGGCGGCGAGCCCATGCACTGGAGCCTGTCCACCGGCATCCACCTGGTGTTTGCCGCTGCGGCCATGGGCCTGGGCTATGGCGCCTGGAACGTGGGCATCCTGCACGGCAACGTCACGGTGCTGGCCGGGGCCTCTTATTTCACGCCGGTGTTCTCGGCGGCGCTGGCCGCGGCCCTGCTGCAGGTGCCCTTGACGCCCGCCTTCTGGCTGGGCACCGGCATGGTGTGTGGTGGGGCGGTGCTGTGCTGGCTGGCCACACGGGGCCAGCCCGTGGGGGCGAAGTCCTGACAGGGGCACCCTGCCCGGTTCAGGACCAGGCTGTCATCCGGCCCGTTCAGCGGCCACCGCCCGCACCCAACTCTGCAAACGCTGGGTGATCGGCGTCAGTGGCCGCCCGCGCAGGGTGATCATGCCCACGGGGGGCACCTCGGCCTCCACGGCCAGGGGCAGCGGGGTGAGCAGGCCCAGCGCCGCAAAGTGCCGGGCCACCGAATCGGCCATCAGGGCGGCGGCGTTCTGGTCGCGCAGCAAAGTCAACTGGCCCAGGAAAGAAGCGGTCTCGACCACATCCAGCGGCGGGGTCAGGCCCAAGCGGAAAAACTGCTGCTCCAGCTTCACACGCATCGAGGCCCAGGGCGGTGGGGCCACCCAGCGACAGCCGGCCAGCTCATGCCAGCCCGGGGGGGTGGCGCCGGCCAGCAAGGGGTGGTCGGGGCGCAGCACCACGCGCATGCGTTCGTCGTACAGCGCCTCGGTCAGCAGGTCGGGGGCGGCGTAGCCGGGCTCCAGCCGGCCCACGAACAGGTCCAGCTCGCCCAGGCGCAGCTTGGGCAGCAGGTGCGTCAGGTCGCCCTCTTCGATCAGCACGGTGGCGCCTGAGGATTCGGCCTTCAGGCGCTCGATGGCCGGCGCCAGCAATGTGGGCAGGCCCACCACCATGGCGCCCACGCGGGCTCGGCCGGCCACCCCGCGCTCGATGGTGCTGATCTCGTCGCGGGTGCGTTCGTAGTCGGCCAGCACCGAGCGGGCGAAGCGCAGCATGGCCAGGCCGGCTGCCGTGGGCTCGGTGCCACGGCGGGAGCGGTCGAACAGCTGCAGGCCCAGCATCTCCTCGATCTCGCCCAGCATCTTGGACACCGCCGGCTGGGTGACCGACAAAAACTCGGCCGTGCGGCCCAGGTGCCGGAACTCGTTCAGCGCCAGCAGCAATTGCAGGTGGCGCAGCTTGATGTTGGAGCGCAAGGCCCGGTCAATGTGTGACATGCGCGGATGTTACATGAGTAAAAACTCATGTGAAGTTTCCAATTATCGATTGGACGGTTATGAATCAAAAGCGCACCATGCGGCCCGACAACCCATAACAGACGGAGACATTGCCCCATGAAACTGCCTCGCCTCAACCGCCGCGACTGGCTGGCTGGTGCCGCCCTCGCCCCCTTGATCGGCGGCACGGCTGCCACCCTGCCCACCCTGGCCGCTGCCGCTGACGACTACCCCAGCCGCCCCATCAACTTCATCTGCCCCTGGCCGGCCGGCGGCACGGCCGATGTGTCCATGCGCGCCATCTGCCAGGTGGCGGGCCGCATCCTCAAGCAACCGATTGCCGTGGACAACAAGGCCGGCGCGGCCGGCATGATCGGCGTGAAAGCCCTGGCCGGCGCCAAGCCCGACGGCTACACCGTCGGTCAGATCCCGATCTCGGTCACACGCTTCGCGCAGTTGGGCACGGTACAGACCAACCCGCTGAAAGACTTCAGCTACCTGGCCCGCACCTCGGGCCAGACCTTCGGCATTGCTGTGCCCGCCGATTCGCGCTTCAAAACCTTGAAGGACATGGTCGAGCACGCCAAGGCCCACCCCGGCCAGCTGACCTACGCCCACGCCGGCATCGGCGGCGCCACCCATGTGGGCATGGAAGAGTTCGCCATGGCCGCCGGCATCCAGCTCAGCGGCATCGCCTACAAGGGCGGGGCGGCCGCCCTCAACGACACCCTGGGCGGCCAGGTCGACATGCTGGCCGACTCCAGCTCCTGGGCACCCCACGTCGAGGGCGGCAAGCTGCGCCTGCTGGCCACCTGGGGTGAGCAGCGCACGCCGCGCTTCAACAGCACGCCCACCCTGCAAGAGCTGGGCTTCAAGGTGGTGGTGGATGCCCCCAACGGCATCGGCGCCCCGGCCGGCCTGCCACCCGCCATCGAGAAGAAGCTGCGCGACGCCTTCCGCCAGGCCGTGGCCAGCGACGAATTCAAGGCCGTGGCGGCCCGCATCGACGCCCCCCTGATGTACCTGGACGGCCCCGACTACAAACGCTATGTGGCCGAGGTCTACCAACGCGACACCGCCCTGATCGAGCGCCTCAAGCTCAAAGAACTCCTGGAAAAAGGCTGATTGGCCATGAGCACCACCCCCCACCTGATCCGTCTGCACGCGGCAGACAACGTTCTGATCGCCAAAGAGCCCATCGCGCTGGGCCAGACCCTGCCCGGGCTGGCGGCCCGGGCCCGCGCCCAGGTGCCGGCCGGCCACAAGATCGCCGCCAGCCGCATTGCCCAGGGCGAGCCGGTGCGCAAGTACAACGCGGTGATCGGCGTGGCCGGGCGCGACATCGAGCCCGGTGACTACGTGCACACCCACAACCTCAGCCTGACCGAGTTCGACCGCGACCCGGGCTTTGGTCTGGATGTGCGCCCCGTCAGCTACGTGAGCGCGGCCGAACAGGCCACCTTCGAAGGCTATGTGCGTGAGGACGGCCGGGTGGGCACGCGCAATTTCGTGGGCATCCTGGCCTCGGTGAACTGCTCGGCCACGGCCATCAGCCGCATTGCGGCGCACTTCACGCCCGAGCGCCTGAAAGACTTCCCCAATGTGGACGGCGTGGTCGCCTTCACCCAGACCACGGGCTGCGGCATGTCTTCGCCCAGCCCGCACTTCGACCTGCTGCGCCGCACCCTGGCCGGCTACGCGCGCCACCCCAACCTGGCCGGCGTGCTGGTGGTGGGCCTGGGCTGCGAACGCAACCAGGTGGCCGACCTGATGGACTCGCAAGGCCTGCAAAGCGGCCGCCTGATGCGCAGCATGGTCATGCAGGACATGGGCGGCACCCGGGTCACCATCGAAGCCGGCATCCGCGCCATCGAAGAGATGCTGCCCCTGGCCAACGCCTACCAGCGCCAGACCGTGCCGGCCAGCCACATCAGCATCGGCCTGCAGTGCGGCGGCTCCGACGGCTTTTCGGGCATCACCGCCAACCCGGCCCTGGGCGAGGCCATGGACATCCTGGTGCGCCATGGCGGCACCGCCATCCTGTCGGAAACCCCCGAAATCCACGGCGTGGAATACATGCTCACGCGTCGCGCCGTCTCGCCCGAGGTGGGGCAGAAGCTGCTGGACCAGCTGGCCTGGTGGGCCGAATACACCCGGGGCCACAACGGCCAGTTCAACGGCGTGGTGGGCCCGGGCAACCAGGCCGGCGGCCTGGCCAACATCTTTGAGAAATCGCTGGGCTCGGCCATGAAGTGCGGCACCACGCCGCTGCAGGGCGTGTACGCCTATGCCGAGGCCATCGACCGCAAGGGCTTTGTCTTCATGGATTCGCCAGGCTACGACCCGGTCTCGGCCACCGGCCAGATCGCCAGCGGCGCCAACCTGATCTGCTTCACCACCGGGCGCGGCTCGATGTTCGGCAGCAAGCCGGCCCCCACCCTCAAGCTGGCCAGCAACACCCCCATGTACCAGCGCCTGAGCGAAGACATGGACATCAACTGCGGCGCCATCCTCGATGGCGAGGTGGATCTGCCCGGCATGGGCCAGCGCATCTTCGAAGCCATCCTGCGCCACGCCTCGGGCGAGCGCACCAAGAGCGAACTGCTGGGCCTGGGCGACCACGAGTTCGTGCCCTGGCACCTGGGCATCGTGAGCTGACCACCCCCTGCCCCGCCCTGCTCCTTTTTTCAGACAAGACCCCATGACCGTGCCCCACCCGCTCGCCCTGAACCGAGCCGACCTGATCGAAACCCGCCACCTGATCGGCGGCCACTGGTGTGCCGGCCTGCAGGCCGACCGCGCCCCGCTGGCCGTGCACGACCCCGCCGACCTGAGCCTGATCGCCAGCGTGCCCGATGGCGGCGCCGCCGACGCCCGCGCCGCCCTGGAAGCCGCCCAGGCCGCCTGGCCGGCCTGGAAAGCCCTGCCCGCGCGCGATCGCGCCGCCATCCTCAAGCGCTGGAACGACCTGATCGTGGCCCACCAGGACGACCTGGGCCGCCTGATCAGCCGCGAGCAGGGCAAACCCCTGGCCGAAGGCCGCGGCGAGGTGCTGTACGCGGCCAGCTATGTGGAATGGTTTGCCGAGCAGGCCACCCGCGCCAACGGCGAGGTGATCCCCACCCCGGCCCCCCACAAGCGCCTGCTGGCCGTGCGCGAGCCCGTGGGTGTGGTGGCCGTGATCACGCCCTGGAACTTCCCAGCCGCCATGATCGCGCGCAAGATCGCCCCGGCCCTGGCCGCCGGCTGCACCGTGGTGGCCAAGCCGGCCGAAGACACCCCACTCACCGCCCTGGCCCTGGCCAAGCTGGCGCAAGAGGCCGGCGTGCCCGCCGGGGTGCTCAACCTGGTCACGGCCTCACGCGAGCGCACGCCCGAGGTGGTCGATGTGTGGCTGGCCGATGAGCGCGTGCGCAAGATCAGCTTCACCGGAAGCACCCCGGTGGGCCGGCATCTGGCCCGCGAATCGGCCGCCACGCTCAAGAAGCTGTCGCTGGAGCTGGGCGGCAACGCCCCCTTCATCGTGTTCGAGGACGCCGACCTGGACGCCGCCGTCGAAGGCCTGATGGTGGCCAAGTTCCGCAACGGCGGCCAGACCTGCGTGTGCCCCAACCGCGTGTATGTGCAAAACACCGTGCACGAGGCCTTTGTCGACAAGCTGGTGGCCCGCGTGGCCGCGCTGCAGGTGGGCCCGGCCAGCGACCCGGCCTCGCAGATCGGCCCCATGATCAACGAGCGCGCCGTGGCCAAGATCGAACGCCACGTGCAGGATGCCTTGGCCAAGGGCGCCGTCGTGCGCACGGGCGGGCTTCGCCTGAGTCGTGCCGACACCCCTGGCGCCGGCTACTACGCCCCCACCGTGCTCACCGAAGCCCAGCCCGACATGGAGTGCGCCTGCGAAGAGACCTTCGGCCCGGTGGTGCCGGTGTCGCGCTTCGAGACCGAGGCCGAGGTGCTGACCCTGGCCAATGGCACCCCTTACGGCCTGGCCGCCTACTTCTACAGCCAGAACCCGGCGCGCATCTGGCGCGTGGGCGAGGCACTGGATTGCGGCATCGTGGGCATCAACGAAGGCGCCCTGGCCGCCGAGGCCGCGCCCTTTGGCGGCGTCAAGGCCTCGGGCTATGGCCGCGAGGGCTCGGTGCACGGGCTGGACGACTACCAGCACATCAAGTACCTGTGCCAGGGCGGGCTGGGCTGAACCCGGCCCGATGCCCACGCCAGCAACACCCTCATTTGAACCCGGGACCCCCACCATGACACACTCACCCGGCCTGCCCGCAGGCAACCCCTTCAAACACGCCCTGCAACAACGCCAGGCCCAGGTCGGCCTGTGGCTGTCGATGGCCAACCCCTACCTGGCCGAGGTCAGCGCCACGGCCGGCTTCGATTGGCTGCTGATCGACGGCGAACATGCCCCCAACGACCTGCGCAGCACCCTGGCCGCAATGCAGGCGGTGGCGCCCTACCGGGCCCAGCCGGTGGTGCGCGCGGTGCAGGCCGACACCGCCCTGATCAAGCAGCTGCTGGACATCGGCGTGCAGAACCTGCTGGTGCCCATGGTGGACACCGCCGAGCAGGCCGCCCAGGTGGTCAGCGCCACCCGTTACCCGCCCCAGGGCATCCGGGGCGTGGGCAGTGCCGTGGGCCGGGCCTCGCGCTGGAGCGCCCGGGCCGACTACCTGCAGGTGGCTGACAGCGAAATCTGCCTGCTGGTGCAGGCCGAAACCGTGACCGCCCTCGGCCATCTGCAGGCCATCTGCGACGTGGATGGCGTGGACGGCGTGTTCATCGGCCCGGCCGATCTGGCCGCCTCGATGGGCCACCGCGGCAACCCAGGCCACCCCGAGGTGCAGGCCGCCATCGAAGGCGCCATGCGCACCATCATCGCCAGTGGCAAGGCTGCGGGCACCCTGACCTCCGACCCCGTGCTGGCCCGCCGCTACCTGAACCTGGGCTGCACCTTTGTCGCCACCGGTGTCGACGTGCTGCTGTATGCCCAGGCCGCGCGCAAGCTGGCCGCGAGCTTTCTGGCCAGCGCACCCGCCGTGGCCGCACCGGCCCCGGGTGCGGCCTACTGAGGGCCTGACGGCGGCCGCCCCCTTCCCCCTACACCTGAACGCCCATGTCCACCCCCGTTGATTTCATCGCTGCGCTCACGCGCATCGTCGGCCCCCAGGCCTGCCTGACCGAGGCGGCTGACACCGTCGGCTACACCACCGACTACCGCAAGCTCTACCGCGGCGATGCCCTGGCCGTGGTGCTGCCCGCCAGCACCGAAGAGGTCAGCCAGGTGATGGCCCTCTGCCACGCCCACGCTGTGCGCGTGGTGCCCCAAGGCGGCAACACCTCGCTGATGGGCGGGGCGGTGCCTGAGCCGAACTCGGGTGCCATCGTGCTCAACCTGCGCCGCATGAACCGGGTGCTGGCCGTGGACACGGTGAACGACACCCTGACCCTGCAGGCCGGCGTGACCCTGAGCGGCGCGCGTGCTGCGGCCGACGAGGCCAAACGCCTGTTCCCGCTGCGCATCGGCTCGGAGGGCTCGTGCCAGATCGGGGGCAACCTGGCCACCAACGCGGGCGGCACCGCCGTGCTGCGCTACGGCAACATGCGCGACCTGGTGCTGGGCATCGAGGCCGTGCTGCCCGATGGCCGCATTTACGCCAGCCTGCGCGGCCTGCGCAAGGACAACACGGGCTACGACCTGAAGCAACTGTTCATCGGCTCCGAAGGCACCCTGGGCATCATCACGGCCGCGGTGCTCAAGCTCTACCCGCAGCCACGCGCCGTGTCGGCCGCCTTTGTGGCCGTCAGCGACCCGCGTGCCGCCGTGCAACTGCTGGGCCTGGCCAAGCAGCTGGCCGGCCCGCAGGTCACCGCCTTCGAGCTGGTGTCGGCCGACGCCATGGCCCTGGTGTGCGACTACCTGGGCGGCGCACGCCCGCCGCTGGCCGGCCAGCCCGCCTGGATGGTGTTGATGGAATTCAGCTCCACGGGCGAGCAAGCCGCCCTGGACGCCCAGCTGACCCAGGTGCTGGAAGCCGGCATGGAACAGGGCTGGGTGCACGACGCCGCCCTGGCCGCCAGCCTGTCGGATGTGCAGGCCTTCTGGCGCCTGCGCGAGGAAATCTCGGACGCCCAGACCCGCACCGGCGGCAGCATCAAATGCGATGTGTCGGTGCCGCTGTCCGACATCCCGGCCTTCATCGACGCAGCCAGCCGCCAGGTGCAAGCCCTGGCCCCGGGCAGCCGCATGGTGATCTACGGCCACATGGGCGACGGCAACGTGCACTTCAACCCCCTGCGCCCCGCCGACACCCCGGCCCGCGACTACCTGGAGCACCACTACAGCGCCGTCTCGCACGCCGTGGACCAACTGGTGCACCACCTGCACGGCTCGATCTCGGCCGAACACGGCATCGGCGTGGCCAAGCGCGACGACCTGCGCCTGTACAAGTCCGAGGTCGAACTGGCCCTGATGTGGCAGGTCAAGCGCGCTCTGGACCCCCAAGGATTGTTGAACCCAGGCAAGATGCTGCCCGTGGTCTGAGCCCACCCGAAACCAGCGCCGCCTGAAAAAAAGGCCATGTTGTCAAACATGGCCTTTTCGCCTGGCATCAAGGGGCAAGCCCCTCAAAGCACAGCTTCAACCCGGACACTGCACAGCAATCGAACAAGACGCGGCGGGCGCCATCGTCGGCAGACTGGTGCAAGTGCCCGTTGTGGTGACGTTCGTGCCTCTGTTCACAGCAGTCACCGCCATGGTGATGCTGGTGGTGTTGACCACATTGCCATTGGATCCACAGACGAGGTTGATGGTGCCCCCCGCCGGCAATGTCATGGAGCCGGGTGCGGGGATGGCCATGGCTTGCTCACCCACATAGCCAGCCGAGACTGCCAACACCCCCGCTGCACCCGCCAAAAACACCGCCGCCAGAGGGCGCCCCTGCAGCCGAACGCGCAAATGCCGGTAGCTGATCATGGCAACCAAGGCCATCAGCGCCAACAAGGTCCACTCGGACAGCGTCGGCACACTGGCCGTGGCGGGCGCATAGGTCAGGGAGGCAGAGAAGCCGGCAAATGCCAACTTGCCTGTCAAACCGGCAAGCACCACCGAGAAACCACGAATCATTTTGACCAGAAACATGAACAACCTTCAATTTGTAACTAATTTGTAACCACCCCCAATGTACAGGAGATCGCGAAAGTGCCACCGCCACAGCGCATTCAGGGTGACTCAACGACCTGTCTGCCCCCCCTCCACTCCCCGGTGCGCACAGATCGGCTCGACCCGACGGCTCAGCCCCAGCCGCTAGACTGTTGGCATGTTGGAACAATTTTTTACATCCCTCGGCCGCGCCAGCATCGAGCCAGCCCTGGTTTTCTCCATCGTGGTGTGGATGGTCTTCGAGAACTGGCGGCCCTTTCGACCGGCGGGCCCCAACGCCTCGGGCCATGCCGTGAACAACTTGACGCTGACCGCACTCAACCACGGCTTGATGTTGTGGCTGACCCCTTGGCTCTATCTGGCCTGCATGAGCTTGCTGGGGGCTCACTGGCAAGGCTGGTTGGCCTCTGAGGGGCTTGGATTCGTGAACTCATTTGCCGTCACACTGCTCGCCAGCGAACTCCTGGTGTATTGGATGCACCGACTGTTTCATGCCGTGCCCTGGTTGTGGCGGGTACACGCCGTGCACCACAGCGACACCGAGACCGACGTCACCACCGCGCACCGTCATCACCCGATCGAAGTGCTGGTGGGCAGCGTCTCCACCTTGCTGCTCTTGCTGCTGCTGGGGCCCAGCCAGGGCGTCGTGCTGGCCTACAGCCTGTTCCGCCTGGCCACGGATGCCTTCAGCCACGCCAACATCAGCCTGCCCGAGAAACTCAACCGCCTTTTGAACCTGGTGGTGGTCACACCGAATTTCCACCGCCTGCACCACATGGCCGACAGGCGCTACACCAACAGCAATTACGGCTCGGTGCTGCCGTGGTTCGACACCCTGTTCGGTACCCGCCAATCCCTGCCAGTGGATCAGGCCCTGGGCCAGGAGTACGGCCTGGAGTACTTCCGGGAGGCCGGGGACTCGCGCCTGGACCGATTGCTGGCAATGCCATTTCGCAGCGGGTTTCCAAAACAGCCCTGATTCCCTCTGGTGGCCTGCCGCCCGCTGCGGCAACGCTTGCCCAGGCCAGGCGCCTGGCGGCCCGGGGCATGTTCCCCCGCAGCCCCCCCCCCCCCCCAGGGGTGGGGCGATACGGCCCCAAGGCAGTCCGCGGTGGCATCTTGTGGCTCTTTGAGGGTGGGGCTCACCACCTGCGTGAAGCCGCGCCCCAGGCTTTCACCGATTGTCAGTGCTGGCCACGGCGGTTCAGATGCGGGTTGCAATCACCAACCGGGCCGCCGCCATGAACCCCTCTCTCAGCCGTCGCCAGACCTTGGGCGACATCCTGCGCCGCACCGCACAACGCCTGCCCCACAAGACCGCCATCGTGTGCGGCAGCACCCGCTGGAGCTACGCCGAGTTCGATGCCCTGGTCACCCGCCTGGCGGCGGGCCTGGCCCTGCAGGGCATCGCCCCGGGCGACAACGTGGCCCTGCTGGCGCGCAACTCGCACGCCTTTGCGGCCATGCGCTTTGCCCTGGCCCGCCTGGGCGCCGTGCTGGTGCCGATCAACTTCATGCTCAAGGCCGACGAAGTGGCCTTCATCCTGCGCCATGCCGGCGCCCGCACCCTGGCCACCGACACCGAGTTCGCGCCCGTGGCCCGCCAGGCCGCCACCCTGCAGACCCAGGTGCGCCAGTTCATCTGGCTGCCCAGCGAGGAGCCCACCGAGCCGGCGCAGGGCATGCTCGACTTCGACACCTTGGCCCGCTGCGATGCGCCGCTGCCAGGCCCGGGCCCCGACAGCACCGACCTGGCCCAGATCGTCTACACCAGCGGCACCGAATCCAGCCCCAAGGGCGCCATGCTGACCCACGACGCCGTGCTGTGGCAGTACGTGAGCTGCGTGATGGATGCGGCCATCGCCCGCGACGACCTGATGCTGCACGCCCTGCCGCTGTACCACTGTGCCCAGCTCGACGTGTTCTTCGGCCCCGCCATCTATGTGGGGGCCACCAACATCATCACCGGCCGCCCGGTGGCCGAGCGCCTGCTGGACCTGATCGAAACCCACCGCATCACCAGTTTCTTCGCCCCGCCCACCGTCTGGATTGCCCTGCTGCGCTCGCCCCAGTTCAGCGAGGCACGGCTGGCCAGCCTGGCCAAGGGCTATTACGGTGCCTCGATCATGCCGGTCGAGGTGCTCAAGGAACTGGCCCAGCGCCTGCCCCGTGTGCAACTGTGGAACCTGTACGGCCAGACCGAGATCGCGCCGCTGGCCACGATGCTGGGCCCTGAAGACCAGCTGCGCAAACCAGGCTCCTGCGGGCGCGCCGTCACCAATGTGGAGACCCGCGTGGTCGACGACCAGATGCGCGACGTGGCCCCTGGCGAGGTGGGTGAGATCGTGCACCGATCGCCGCACCTGATGCTGGGCTACTTCCACGACGAAGAGCGCACCCGCGCCGCCTTTGAAGGCGGCTGGTTCCACAGCGGCGATCTGGCCACGGTGGACGCCGAGGGCTACATCACGGTGGTCGACCGCAAAAAAGACATGATCAAGACCGGCGGCGAGAACGTGGCCAGCCGCGAGGTCGAAGAGAGCATCTACCGCCTGCCCCAGGTCAGCGAGGTGGCGGTGGTGGGCCTGCCCGACGCCCGCTGGGTCGAGGCCGTGACCGCCGTGGTGGTGGTGAAAGCCGGCCACACCTTGAGCGAAGCCGAGGTGATGGCCCATTGCAACACCCATCTGGCCGGCTTCAAGTGCCCCAAGCGCGTGGTGTTTGTGGACGCCCTGCCCAAGAACCCCAGCGGCAAGTTGCTGAAGCGGCAGTTGCGCATCGAGTTGAACGAAGCAGGCGCCAGCAGCGCCACGCACAACTGACTATGATGCGCGGCATTCCAGACCGCTGAAACCTGTCGGCATGAGTTCGCAAAAACTTTCGCAACATCGTTCGCAAAAGCGCCTGCTTGCATTCCTGGCCACCCACGGGCTTCTGATGCTCACCAGCCTGCTGCTGGTGGCCCCCCCTGCGCTGCAAGCCCGCACGCCGGCCGCGCCCCGGGCAGTGAGCCCGCGCGGGCCCCTGGGGGCCGAGGAGCTCAACCACATCAACGTGTTCAAGGCCAGCTCGCCCTCGGTGGTCAACATCACGGCGCTGGGGCTGGAGCGGGATGTGTTCTCGCTGAATGTGCAGCAGGTGCCCCAGGGCACGGGCACCGGCTTTGTGTGGGACACCCAGGGCCACATCGTGACCAATTTCCATGTGATCCAGGGCGCTGCCGCCGCCCGGGTCACCCTGGCCGACCAAAGCAGCTACCGGGCCGAACTGGTGGGCGCCTTTGCCGACCGCGATCTGGCGGTGCTGCGCATCAACGCCCCCGCCAGCAAGCTGCGTCCGCTGCCGCTGGGCAGCAGCCGCGAGTTGCAGGTGGGGCAGCAGGTGTACGCCATCGGCAACCCCTTCGGGCTGGACCAGACCCTCACCATGGGCATCGTGAGCGCGCTCAACCGCGAGATCGAATCCGTCACGCGCCGCACCATCAAGGGGGCCATCCAGACCGATGCGGCCATCAACCCCGGCAACTCGGGCGGGCCGCTGCTGGATTCGGCGGGCCGGCTGATCGGTGTCAACACCTCGATCTACAGCCCCTCCGGGGCCAGCGCGGGCATCGGCTTTGCCATCCCTGTGGACGAGGTCAACCGCATCGTGCCCAGCCTGATCCGCGACGGCCGCCTGGTGCGCCCGGCCCTGGGCCTGAGCGGCGCCGGGCCCGACCTGAACCGGGCCCTGGGCCTGCCCAAGGGCGTGGCCATCGTGCGCCTGCAGCGCAACGGCCCGGCCGCCAAGGCCGGCCTGCGCGCCTTCACCCGCAGCGAGAACGGCATCGTGGCCGGTGACGTGATCACCGCCGTGGAAGGCGAGCCCGTCGAGACCATGGACGACCTGCTCACCGCACTGGAGCGATTGCAGCCGGGCCAGACCTGCACCCTCACGCTGTGGCGCGCCGGCAGCACCCGGCGCCAGGCCGTGACGCTGGCCGAGTCGGAGGATTGAGGCCTTGACCCGATCGGTGGGTCAGGCCGCGCCCGGCAACTCCATCCGGTAGCCCACCCCGTACACCGACACGATGCCCGAGCCCTCGGGGCGCAGGCGTTCGATCTTCTTGCGCAGGTTCTTGATGTGGCTGTCGATCACGCGGTCGCTCACGTCGCGCAGATCGCCTTCGTGCACCTCGTCGAGCAGGCGGCTGCGCTCCAGCACCTGGCCGGGGCGCGACAGCAGCAGGCGCAGCAGGCGAAACTCCACCGCGGACAAGCCCAATGACTGGCGCTGCCAGCGCACCTGCAGCGCGGGTTCGTCCACCACAAAGCCCTGTTCGGGCGGCCAGGTTGCCTGGGCCAGCCAGCCCTCGGCCCGGCGCAACAGGGCGTTCAGGCGGGCCACCACCTCGCGCGGGCTGAAGGGCTTGCACACGTAGTCGTCGACACCGGTCTCCAGGCCCTCCAGGCGGTCGATCTCATCGACACGCGCCGTGACCATCATCACCGGCACATCCGAGAAGGTGCGCAGTTCGCGGCACACCGACAAGCCGTCCTGGTCGGGCAGGGTCAGGTCCAGCAGCACCGCCGAGGGCTGCAACTCACGCACGCAGGGGCCCACCTGGCGGCCCTCCGACAGCCAGACCGCGCGAAAGCCCTGCGCCCCCAGGTAGTTGCTCAGCATGTCGGCGATCTTGAAGTCGTCTTCCACCACCAGCACGGTGCGTGGCGGGGCCGGTGGCTGGGGGGCCAGGGCGGGGGCTGATGGGGCAAGAGGCTGTGACATGGCGGGCTTGAGAACTCAGGCGGGTTGACGGGGCAGTTCGATGTCCATGCGCAGGCCGCCCAGCGGGCTCAGGCTGGCTGTGATGCGGCCCTGGTGGGCCTTGACGATGGCCTGGGCAATGGCCAGGCCCAGGCCGCCGCCGGCCGAGCCCGGTCGCTGGCGCAGGCGGGCGCCCTCAGTGCGGAACAGGGGCTCGAACAGGCGATGCAACTGCTCAGGAGCCACACCGGGGGCGCTGTCTTCCTCGATGAAGCGCACACCCGGCGGGCTGGCCTCGCAAGGCACACACACCCCACCGGGCGAGTCGGTGTAGCTCATGCTCGCCCACCAACTGGTGCATGGCCTCCGGGGCACGGTCCAGCCATTGCAGGCTGGGATCTTGCGCGGCGTGACGTTCCACCACGCCGATGAAGCGGTCTAGCTCCTGCTCCTTGCGGACGCGCAGGAAATCGTTGAAACCGTTGCGCTGGCTGAGCGCCATCACCGTGCCCAGGCTCAATGTCGAGGCCAGCACGGCGGCCAGCAGCAGCAAAGCCAGTTGCTCAAGATGATCGTCCAAACCGCCCTCAGGGCCGCAGACCGCCCAGCCCCGCCGCCCCCAGCAAGGGCCCGTAGCGCAGGCCGATGTAGGCGTGCTCACGCATCAGCATCTCCACCCGGGCCGATTCGCCGCGCTGCAGGGCGTCGAACACCAACTGGTGCTGCAACTGGGCCACGCGCAGTTTCTGGTACTCGCGGTCGAGCGCCAGCTTGTCGATCTGGATCGAGCCCGCCGAGGCAAAGGGCAGGTGGTTGTTGCGTGTGATGGCGTCCCCAATCACCTGGCTGCCGGCTGCGCCCACGATGGCGTTGTGAAAGCTGTCGTTGAGCGCGCTCCAGGCGGCCACGCTCTCCAGTTGCAGGGCACCGGGGGCCAGCACGCGCTCGCCCTCGTCCAGGCAGGCCTGCAGTCGCTCGCGCAGGGCCGTGTCCAGTCCGCGCTCGGCCAGGCGGCGGGCGGCCAGGCCTTCGAGCACGCCACGCACCTCCAGGGCACACAGCACATCAGCCTCTGAAAAATCACGCACCACCAGGCCGCGCTTGCCGGTCTTTTCGAGCAGGCCCTCTTGCTCCAGCGTGCGGAAAGCCAGCCGGATGGGGGTGCGCGACACGCCCAGCGCCTCGGCCACGGCCTCTTCAGCCAGGCGGGCGCCGGGCGGGAAATGCCCGTCCATGATGAGCTGCCGCAGGCTGGCCACCACGCTGAGCGAATCGGCGGCCGCCGGCTTTATTGGATCCATTTTCAAGATTTCTTTTGTATTTTCAGCCATTATTTTCTAGAATTGGATCCAATAAATCCAACCCACCTGAGAAAGAGACAAGCGATGTTCCCTCAAGATACCTGGTATGTGGCCTGCACGCCCGACGAGATCAGCGACAAACCCCTGGGCCGCATGATCTGCGGGCACCGCATGGTGTTTTACCGCGGCCCCGAACAACGCGCGGTGGCGCTGGAGGATTTTTGCCCGCACCGGGGTGCCCCGCTGTCGCTGGGCAAGGTGTGCGAGGGCAAGCTGGTGTGCGGCTACCACGGCCTGGAGATGGGCTGCGATGGCAAGACGGTGGCCATGCCCGGCCAGCGTGTGCACGCCTTCCCGGGGGTGCGCCCCTTCCCGGTGGTAGAGCGCTATGGCTTCATCTGGGTCTGGCCCGGCGATGCCGCCAAGGCCGACCCGGCTCTGATCCCGCACCTGGAGTGGGCCGTCAGCCCCGAATGGGCCTATGGCGGCGGCCTGTACCACATCGGCTGCGACTACCGCCTGATGATCGACAACCTGATGGACCTGACGCACGAGACCTATGTGCACAGCACCAGCATCGGCCAGAAGGAGATCGACGAAACCCCCTGCCGCACCCGGGTGGAGGGCGAAGAGGTGATCACCAGCCGCTTCATGGAAGGCATTCAGCCGCCGCCCTTCTGGCAGATGGCGCTGCGCATGAACGGCCTGCCCGACGACCAGCCGGTGGACCGCTGGCAGATCTGCCACTTCACCCCGCCGAGCCACGTGCTGATCGAGGTGGGGGTGGCCCTGGCCGGCCACGGCGGCTACGACGCCCCCGACGCAGTCAAGGCCTCCAGCATCGTGGTGGACTTCATCACGCCCGAGACCGAGACCTCGATCTGGTACTTCTGGGGCATGGCGCGCCACTTCAAGCCGCAGGACGCCGAACTCACCGCCCAGATCCGCCAAGGCCAGGGCGGCATCTTTGCCGAAGACCAGGAGATGCTGGAGCGCCAGCAGCAGAACCTGCTGCAATGGCCCGACCGCAAGCTGCTGATGCTCAACATCGATGCCGGCGGCGTGCAGGCGCGCAAGATCCTGGACCGCATCATGGCCGCCGAGCAGGCCGGTGCCGGCGCATGAACGAGCCCCTGCTGACCCTGCGCGTGGCGCGCAAACAGGCGGCCACCGAGCGCATCTGCACCCTGGAGCTGGAGGCCCTGCCGGGCCAGACCCTGCCGCCCTTCAGCCCCGGGGCCCACCTGGAGCTGCACCTGGCCGAGGGCCTGGTGCGCCAATACTCGCTGGTCAATGCGCCGGCCGAAAGCCAGCTGTACCGCCTGGGCGTTCTGCTCGATCCGCAGTCGCGCGGCGGCTCGCGGGCCGTGCACGAAGCCGTGCAGCCGGGGCAGACCCTGCAGGTGCGCGGCCCGCGCAACCACTTCGAGTTGGCCCCGGCGGCGCGCCACCACCTGCTGCTGGCCGGGGGCATCGGCATCACGCCGCTGCTGAGCATGGCCCAGCACCTGGCCAGCCCGGCCCAGCAGGGCAGCGGTGCCAGTTTCAGCCTGCACTACGCCGCCCGCTCACGCGCCCAGGCCGCCTACCTGGAGCGCCTGGCCGAGCCCGACCTGGCCGCCCAGGTGCATCACCACTTTGACGACGGCCCCCCCGAGCAGCGGCTCGACCTGGGCGCCCTGCTGGCACAGCCCGAGCCTGGCAACCATGTGTACGTGTGCGGCCCGCAGGGCTTCATCGAGGCCACCCTGGCCGCGGCGCGCGGCGCGCGCTGGCCCGAGGAGCAGCTGCACTACGAGTACTTCGGTGCCAGCGTGCAGGCCCAGGCGGGCGACACTGGCTTCGAGATCGAACTGGCGCGCAGCGGCAAGACGGTGTGGGTGGCCCCCGACTGCAGCGCGGCCGACGCCCTCACCGAGGCCGGCGTGCCGCTGATGACGGCCTGCCTGCAAGGCGTGTGTGGCACCTGCCTGACACCCGTGCTGGCCGGCCAGCCCGACCACCGCGACGCCTACCTGAGCGCAGAGGAGAAGGCCGCCAACCAGCAGTTCCTGCCCTGCTGTTCGCGCTCGCTGTCGGCGCGCCTGGTGCTGGACCTGTGAGGCGGCGGCCCTGCAAGCTGCAGGGCCTGACGTGGAGCGGCTCAGAGCCGGTCAAAGCTGGTCAAAGCTGATGTTTGCGGGCCCGGTAAGCCAGCTTGGCCCGGCTGATCTTGAGCAGGCGGGCCGCCGCCGAGTAGTTGCCGCCGCAGCGGGCCAGCGCGTCTTTCAGCAGCTCGCGCTCGGCCTGGTCCAGCGCCAGATGGATGGCCCGGCCACCGCCGGCCAGCGAAGGCGCCGGGGCCGGGGGCGTCGGCTCCGCATCACGAGGCAGGTGCGACAAGGGCTGCGCTGGTGAAGACAGCGGCGGTATCGCCCCACCCTGCGCCATCAGCCGCCCGGGTGCGCCATGCACATCCAGCGTCAGAAAGCCCTGCTTCTGCACCTCGCCGCCCATGAACAGGTGGTGGGTATCGATCAGGTCGGTGTCCTCGGCCAGGATCACCGCGCGCTCCACCAGGTTCTGCAGCTCGCGGATGTTGCCCGGAAAGTCGTAGCCCAGCAGGGCCCGCACGGCGGCCTGGGTGAAGCCCTTGGCCTGCCCCTGGTGCTTGTGCCGGTAGTGCTGCAAAAAGTGGTTCATCAGCAGCGGGATGTCATCGCGCCGGTCGCGCAGCGGCGGCAGGTGGATGGGGAACACATTCAGGCGAAAAAACAGGTCTTCGCGAAAGCGCCCGGCACGCACCGCCTCGCGCAGGTCCTCATTGGTGGCGGCCACCACGCGAACATCCACCTTCACGGCACGGCTGCCGCCCACGCGCTCCACCTCGCCCTCCTGCAGGGCCCGCAGCAGCTTGCCCTGGGCCACAAAGCTCAGCGTGCCGATCTCGTCGAGGAACAGCGTGCCGCCACTGGCGCGCTCGAAGCGGCCCGGCCGCGACTGGCTGGCGCCGGTGTAGGCGCCGCGCTCCACGCCGAACAGCTCGGTCTCGATCAGGGTCTCGGGAATGGCCGCGCAATTGACCGCCACAAAGGGTGCACTCTTGCGCGGGCTGATGCGGTGCAGCATCTGGGCGAACTTCTCCTTGCCCACGCCCGACTCGCCGGTGAACAGCACCGTGGCGGTGGTGCGCGCCACCCGGCTCAGGTGGTGGCAGGCGGCGTTGAAGGCCGACGAGGCCCCCACCATGGCGTCGCTGGGGTGCGGCTCGGGCGAGGCCGGGCGCGCGGCCTGGGGCGGCGCGCGGTCGTAGGCCGCGGTGTCGACGAAATCGCGCGCGTTGAGGTAGCGCATGTCTTCCTCCACGTCGTCCCACAGATCGGCGCTCTTGCCAATCACGCGGCAGTGCGCGGCCCCCATGGAGCGGCATTCGACCTCGCGGAACACGATCAGGCGCCCGAACAGGGTGCTCACATAGCCCGTGGCATAGCCCACCTGCATCCAGCAGGCCGGTGAGCCGCCGATGCCATAGGCCGCGATGTGCTCGTCGTCCTCGCTGGAGTGGTGCCACAGGAATTCGCCCTCGTAGCTGCCACGCTCGGGGTCGAAGGCCGCATCGACCACCTCGACCTTGACCATGCCCTCCAGCGCGTGCAACCGGGTGCCGGCCACGGCGGCGGCGGGCGGTTCGGCATCGGGCCACTGGCGCCGCACCAGGGTCGCGTCGCGCGCCCCGCTCACATAGCCGGCCCGGGTGAACAGGCCGCGCACGCGCTCCAGCCCCAGGCTGTCCACCATTTCGCGCCGCAGCGAGCCCAGGGCCTCGGTGTGCAGCAGCACCATGCGCTGGTCCTGCAGCCAGATGCGGCCGTCGCCGGGTGAAAAGAACAGGCATTCGCTGATGTCGTTGACGGTGGGCGAGGCGTCGCTGCTGATGCGCGCCGTGGCAAAGCCGCCCAAGGCCTGCTGCACCGCCCCGGGGTCAAAGCGGCCCAGGCCGGCACCTGAGCTGCGGGCCAGGTCGGCCAGTGAAATGCGTTCGCCCGTCTTCATGACTTGTCTCCTGCCTGTGCTCGGCGGTTTGATCTTTTGATCAAAAATTTGATTTCTTTTTGTAACCATTTGGACAAAAAAAGTCGAGACATTTCGACTGCTGCACAGCAGCAATCGGCACTAGGGATTGTCCGGAGTCTGCGAGCGAAAAACCGCCTGTGTGCAGCGCAGCAATCGCGCCTTTCGGGCCGGGCTGGTCTGGCGTTTGCGATGAACAGGCACACCACCGCAGAGGTGGCGAGTTTCATCCAAGACCTTTCAACCCGTTTCAAACGCTTCCAGAGGACATCCGCCCATGAGCGCCGTCAGAACCGCCGAGCCCTACAACTTCAACCCCGCCACACCCCCAGCACTGGGGGGCGGTACACGCGAGGTGCGCGAGCCCGCCACCGGCGAGACCCTGTGGAGCGTGAACCTGGCCACCCCCGCCGATGTGGCTGCCGCCGCCCAGCGCGCCGAGCAAGCCCAGGCCCAATGGGCCCAAGTGAGCCCGCGTGAAAAGTCCGAGATCCTGCGCCGCGCGGGCAACTTGTTCAGCCAGCGCCACAACGAGCTGGCCCTGCATGTGGCCCGCGAGACCGGGGGCATCCTGCCCAAGGGCCAGCACGAGATCCGCGAGGCGGCTGTGCTGTGCCACCTGGCAGCCAGCATGCCGCTGCAGTCGCAAGGCCAGGTGCTGCCCAGCACGCCGGGCCGCATGAGCCTGGCGCGCCGCGTGCCCCGCGGCGTGGTGGGCGTGATCTCGCCCTTCAACTTTCCAGTGATCCTGACGCTGCGCGCAGTGGCACCCGCGCTGGCCACCGGCAACGCGGTGATCGTGAAGCCCGACACCCGCACCCCCGTGTCGGGCGGGCTGATGATCGCCCGGGTGCTCGAAGAGGCCGGCCTGCCGCCAGGCCTGCTGCAGGTGCTGCCGGGTGACGCGGATGTGGGCGAAGCCCTGGTCACCGACCCGCGCGTGCCCATGATCGCCTTCACCGGCTCGCCCGCGGTGGGCCGGCGCATCGGCGAGTTGGCCGGCCGCCACCTGAAGAAGGTGACGCTGGAGCTGGGTGGCAGCAATTCGCTGCTGATCCTCGACGACGCCGACCTGGACGTGGCGGCCAGCAACGCCGCCTGGGGTGCGTACTTCCACCAGGGGCAGATCTGCATGGCGTCCAACCGCATCCTGGTGCACGAGAGCATGGCTGCCGAGTTCACCAAGCGCCTGGTGCTCAAGGCGCGCCACCTGCCCGTGGGCAATGGCGCCAGTGGCCAGGTGGCCCTGGGCCCGCTGATCGATGCGCGCCAGCGCGACCGCGTGCACGCCCTGGTGCAGGCCAGCGTGGCGGCCGGCGCCCAACTGGAGGCCGGGGGCAGCTTTGACGGCCTGTTCTACCAGCCCACGGTGCTCAGCGGCGTGCGCCCGGGCCAACCCGTGTTCGACGAAGAGACCTTCGGCCCGGTGGCCAACATCGTGACCTACCGCAGCGACGAAGAGGCCGTGGCCCTGGCCAACCAGCACCAGGGCAGCCTGGCCTCGGCGGTGATCTCGCGCTCGGTGGGACGCGCCCTGGCCGTGGGCCGGCAGCTCAAGTCCGGCATGGTCCACATCAACGACCAGACCGTGAACGACGACTGCGTCAACCCCTTCGGTGGCCCCGGCATCGCGGGCAATGGCAGCAGCGTGTGCGGCCCGGCCGACTGGGAGGAATACACCCAGTGGCAATGGCTGACGGTGCAGGACACCGCGCCCACCTACCCGTTCTGAGCCCCCGGCGGCCCCGGCCAGGGGCCGCTCCCCTCCACCGTTTCTGTTGACCCGTTTCTTCTCTCCAAGGAAAACCATGAGCCTGCAAGGAAAAACCATTGTCGTGACCGGCACCGCCTCCGGCATCGGCGCCGAAGTGGCACGCCTGGCCCGATTTCAGGGCGCCCGCGTGATCGGTGTGGACCGCAACGAACCCAGCCTGACGCTGGACGGCTTTGTGAAGGCCGATCTGAGCAGCCCGGCCACCATCGACGAGGCCGTGGCCCGCCTGCCGCAGCACATCGACGCCTTGTGCAACATCGCCGGCGTGCCGGGTACGGCCCCGCCCGATGTGGTGGCCCGGGTCAATTACCTGGGCCTGCGCCACCTGAGCACACAGCTGCTGGAGCGCCTGCCCGCCGGGGGGGCCATCGTCAATGTGGCGTCGATTCTGGGGGCCGAATGGCCGCAGCGCCTGGCGGCCCACAAGGCCCTGGCCGCCACGGCCGGCTTTGAAGCCGGTGCGCAATGGCTGGCCGAGCACCCGGTGCCCGCCGACACCTGCTACCAGTACTTCAAGGAGGCCCTGATCGTGTGGAACGCCGTGCAGTCGCAGCCCTGGTTTCTGCAGCGTGGCGTGCGCATGAACTGCGTGGCTCCGGGCCCCGTGTTCACGCCCATCCTGGGCGACTTCGTGGCCATGCTGGGCGAGGAGCGCGTGCAGCGCGACGCCCACCGCATGGCCCGCCCGGCCTATGCCGACGAGGTGGCCAGCGTCATCACCTGGCTGTGCAGCGACGCGGCCCGCTGGGTCAGCGGCGTGAACCTGCCGGTGGATGGAGGGCTGGCCTCGACCTATCTGTGACAGCCCGGCACCTGGTCGCAGGCGCCCCCCAGCGGTGACGTGCCGCTCGAACGGCACGCCCTTGATTCCAACCCACGAGGAGACAAACCATGACCCGACAAGCCCACCTGCCGAGGCCGCGCGCCCTGGCCCTGGCCAGCGCCCTGTGTTGCGCCCTGTCCGCGCAGGCCATCGAACTGAAATCGGACGACCCCGACACCCGCATCCGACTCGACTTCACGCCCAAGTACAGCACGGCCTACCGCCTGCAGAACCCCTCGGCCGTGCTCACCTCGCCCGCCGCCCGCGGTGACGGCGGCGTGGTCAATGAGAACGCCGGCGACCTGAACTTCAAGAAGGGCTTCGTGAGCAGCCGCTTCGACCTGCTGACCGAGTTCGACTACAGCCGCGGCAACTGGGGCCTGCGCGTGAGCGATGCGGCCTGGAACGACTCGCGCTTTCTGGGCAACACCGGCACCAACACCGCCGCCGGCGTGAACCCGGCCGTGAGCAGCAGCGTGGGCAAGAACAACCAGCTGCTGGATGCCTTTGTCTACCTCAAGGGCTCGCTGGGTGAGCGCCCGGCGACGCTGCGCGTGGGCAAGCACTCGGTGCAGTACGGCGAGACCCTGTTCTTCGGGCAGAACGGCATCGCCGGTGCCCAGGGCCCAATCGACATCGGCAAGATCCTGTCGGTGCCCAACTGGCAGTTCAAGGAGGTGCTGCTGCCGGTCGAGCAGGTGTCGGGCACCGTGAGCCTGAGCGACCAACTGACCCTGGGCGCCTACTACCAATGGAAATGGCGGCCCAGCCTGATCCCGGGCGTGGGCAGCTACTTCTCCAACCAGAACTACATCGGCGGCGGGCCGGTGTACTTTGGCGCGCCGCTGCCGCCGGTGCTCAACACCGACAACAGCAAGAACCAGACGCCCGGCAACAGCGGCCAGTTCGGGGCCCAGTTGCGCTGGTCACCCGAGGGCAGCGCCTTCGAGTATGGCTTTTATGCCGCGCGCTACCACGACAAGACCCCGGCGGTACCGGTGTTCGACCTGATCAATGGCAATGTGCACAACACCTATGCCAAGGGCATCGAGACCCTGGGGGCCAGCGTCACCTCGTCCATCGGGCAGCTCAACTGGGCGCTGGAGGGCTCATGGCGCCACAACGCCCCGCTGGCCAGCGACCCGGCCGTGCTGGGGGGTGCGCCCTTCATGCCGTCCAGCCAATGCAGCGGCGACGCCGGCAACCCCTGCTATGCCACCGGCAACACCGCCCACCTGAACCTGTCGGGCATCTATGTGCTGAGCAAGTCGGCCTGGTGGGACGGCGGCGCCCTGCTGGGCGAGGTGGCCTGGAACCGCACCCTGAGCGTGCTCAACAACCCCAGCGCCCGCGGCTTTGGCGGCCTGGACCCCAACACCACGCGCGACGCGGCGGCCCTGCGCATGATCTTCGAGCCCCAGTACTACCAGGTGCGCCCGGGGCTGGACCTGTCGTTCCCGGTGGGGCTGGGCTACAACTTGGCCGGCCGCTCCTCGGCGGTGGTCAATTTTGCCGGCGGCGGCAGCAAGGTGGGCGACCTGAGCATCGGGGTGAAAGGCAAGTTCCAGGACGGCTGGAACCTGTCGCTGAACCTGATGACCTATTTCGGCTCGGCCAACACCTTGACCGTGCCCGACCCCCTGGGCACCCGGATGTTGTCCTTCGGCCAGACGCTGCGCGACCGCAGCTACCTCGCCTTCAGCGCCTCGCGCACCTTCTGAACACCCCCACGGAGACACACCCCATGAACAAGCCACAACGCCCCCTGGGCGCCAACACCTTCACTTTGGCCACCACTTTTGCCACCACACTGGCCGTCAGCCTGCTGCTGGCCAGCCCCGCGGCCCAGGCCGCCGTCAGCGCCGACGAGGCCGCCCAGCTCAAAGGCCGGCTCACCCCGCTGGGCGCCGAGAAGGCCGGCAACAAGGACAACAGCATTCCGGCCTGGACCGGCGGCCTGACCCAGGCCCCGGCGGGCTACAAGAACGGCAGCCCCCGGCCCGACCCCTTTGCCGGTGAAAAGCCCACCCTCACCATCAATGCCAAGAACATGGCGGCCCATGCCGAGCGCCTGAGCGACGGCGTGCAGGCCCTGATGAAGAAGTACCCCGATTTCAGCATCGAGGTCTACCCCAGCCACCGCAGCGCGGCAGCCCCGCAATGGGTGTATGACAACACCTTGCGCAACGCCACCCGGGCCAAGACCATCGAGGGCGGCTACGGCGTTGAGGGGGCCTACGGCGGCATCCCCTTCCCGATCCCGAAAGACGGCTACGAGGCCATCTGGAACCAGCGCCTGGCCTGGCGCGGCGGCAACTTCAGCATGCCGATGCGGGTCTGGGTGGTGACGGGCGACGGCCAGCGCAGCATGGCCTCGGGCGGCGTGCAGACGCTGCGCCAGGCCTATTACGACCCGGCGGGCAGCCTGGAGAAGTTCGATGGCTACTACCAGTACGGCAAGCTGGTGGTGGACGCCCCGGGCTCCAAGGCGGGCGAGGCCATCCTGGCGCTGGACGGCGTGTCGGACGCGGCGCCGCGCGGCCTGTGGCAATACCTGGTGGGGCAACGGCGGGTGCGCAAGGCCCCTTCGGTGGCCTACGACACGCCCGACTCGGTCACCTCGGGCATCGGGCTGTTCGATGAGGCCTTCACGCTGTTCGGCCCGATCGACAAGCACGAGCTCAAGCTGGTGGGCAAGAAAGAGCTGTACATCCCCTACAACAACAACCGCGCCGCCAGCGCCAAGATAGATGAGCTGGTCACCCCGCACACGCTGAACCCGGCCCAGGTGCGCTGGGAGCTGCACCGCGTGTGGGAGGTGGAGGCCACGCTGGCCAGCGGCAAGCGCCATGTGATCCCCAAGCGCCGCTATTACCTGGACGAGGACAGCTGGCAGATCGTGCTGTTCGACGGCTGGGACGCCAAGGGCCAGCTGTGGCACACCAACTACTCGCTGATGCTGACGGCGCCCGACATCCCCGCCGTGACCAATGTGGTGATGTGGGGCGGCTATGACCTGCAGACCGGCGCCTACTACCTGAACATGGCGTCCAACGAGCTGCCGCGCCAGTACGAGGTGAAGCCCACCATCCCGCGCTCGTTCTTCAGCCCCGAAGCCTTGTCCAACGAGGGGTCGCGATGACACGGCAGGGCATACAGGATCAACCCCCTGTGTGGCGCCGGCGCAGCGCCCTGCTCGGCCTGGCAGGCCTGGCCGGCCTGGGCGGATGGGCGAGCCGCAGCAACTGGGCCGCCCAGACAACGCCGGCCCCCAGCATGCCGGCCGTGCTGGGCCAGCCGGCCCTGATCAGCCCCAAGGCCCAGGGCGCGGCCATGCTGGCCGTGACCCGTGCGGGCCCCCGGCTGGTGGCGGTGGGCGAGCGCGGCATCGTGCTGCTGTCGGACGACCATGGCCAGCAATGGCGCCAGGCCCAGGTGCCGGTGCAATGCACCCTCACCTGCGTGTGCTTTGCCAGCGCCAGCCTGGGCTGGGCCGCCGGCCACGCCGGGGTGATCCTGCACACCGCAGACGGTGGCGAACACTGGCAGCGCCAGTTCGACGGCCAGGCGGCAGCCCAATCCCAGCTGGCCGCGGCCATGGCCGCGGGCCAGGAGGGGGCCTTGAACGACGCGCGCCAGGCGGTGGCCGAAGGGGCCGACAAGCCCTTCTTCGACCTGGAGTTTCTGGACGAGCAGCACGGCTTTGCCGTGGGGGCCTACAACATGCTGTTCAGCACCGACGATGGGGGCCGCCATTGGCACAGCCAGGGCCTGCGCCTGCCCAACCCGGGCAAGCTGCACCTTTACGGGCTGCGCGCTTTGGGCACCACGCTGGTGGTGGTGGGCGAGCAAGGCCTGGTGCTGCGCGGCGAGGCCTTCGGCGCCCAGGCTTTCGAGGCGGTGCCTGCGCCGTACAAGGGCAGCTTCTTCGGCCTGCTGCGCAACGCAGGCCACAGCGTGGTGGCCTACGGCCTGCGCGGCTCGGCCTACCAGTCGATCGACGGAGGGCGACATTGGCAGCGCCTGAACAGCGGCCTGAACACCAGCCTGGGGGCCGGCGTGGCGCTGGGCGGTGAGCGCTTCATGGTGGGCAGCCAGGCCGGCGAGTTGCGCCTGGGCCAGGGCCCCGAGCCCGAGCTGCGCGCCGCACCCGGCGAGCCCCTGCCGCTCACCGGCCTGGCCCTGGCGGCGGACGGCTCGCTGGTCGCCTCCAGCCTGCGCGGCATGCGCCGCCTGGGCCCACCGCGCCTCAGTTGAACTGCCGCCCTCCTTCACAGACCTCCCTCCACCGCCGTGGCGGTGCCTTCACCCATGCACACCGACACCTCTTCAGACCCCCATCCCGTGGCCGCACGGCTGGAAGACTTCGACACCCGCTCAGGCTCCTGGCTGGAGCGCAGCGTCTTCAACCACCGGCCCTGGGTGCTGGGGCTGTGCCTGCTGCTGACCCTGTTGCTGGGCTGGCAGGCGCTGCGCCTGCCCCTGAACGCCAGCTTCGAAAAGACCATCCCGACCTCGCACCCCTACATTGCCAACTACCTGGCGCACCGGGCCGACCTGGCCGGCCAGGGCAACACCTTGCGCCTGGTGCTGGAAGCACGCCAGGGCACGATCTTTGACAAGGCCTACCTGGACGCCCTGCAGAAGATCAACGACGAGGTGTTCCTGATCCCCGGCGTGGACCGGCCTTTCATGAAGTCGCTGTGGACCTCCAACACCCGCTGGGTGGCCGTGACCGAAGACGGCCTGGACGGCGGACCGGTGATCCCCGACAGCTACGACGGCAGTGCCGCCAGCCTGGCCGAACTGCGCGCCAACGTGGAGCGATCGGGCGAGATCGGGCAGCTGGTGGCGGCGGATTTCCGCTCCAGCAGCGTGCTGATCCCCCTGCTGGAGCGCCACCCCGAGACCGGCGCACCGCTGGACTACGGCGCCCTGTCGCGCGAGCTGGAGGCCCTGCGCGATCGGCACAGCAACGAGCACCTGCAGGTGCGCATCACCGGCTTTGCCAAGGTGGTGGGCGATCTGATCGAGGGCCTGGTCCAGGTGCTGGCCTTCTTTGTGCTGGCCTTGCTGATCTGCAGCGGCATTCTGCTGGCCTACACCCGCTGCCTGCGCAGCACGGCGCTGGTGGTGGCCTGCTCGGTGGTGGCGGTGGTGTGGCAGTTCGGGCTGCTGACGCTGCTGGGCTATGCACTCGACCCCTACTCGGTGCTGGTGCCCTTTCTGGTGTTTGCCATCGGCATGAGCCACGGCGCGCAGAAGATGAACGGCATCATGCAGGACATCGGGCGCGGCACCCACCGCGAGGTGGCGGCGCGCTACACCTTCAGGCGCCTGTTCATGGCCGGCATGACGGCGTTGCTGTGCGACGCCGTGGGCTTTGCCGTGCTGATGCTCATCCGCATCGAGGTGATCCAGGACCTGGCGGTGATCGCCAGCCTGGGTGTGGCCGTGCTGATCTTCACCAACCTGGTGTTGCTGCCGGTGCTGCTGTCCTACACCGGAGTGGCCCCGGCGGCCGCGGCCCGCAGCCTGCGCCAGGACAGCGGCCAGGGCGATGGCAAGAGCAGCGGCGCCGGCCTGTGGGCCTTGCTGGCCCGCTTCACCGAACCCCGCTGGGCCCTGGGCACGCTGGTGGTGGCGGCTGTGCTGGCCGGCGCGGGCGCCCTGGTGAGCCGAGAGCTGAAGATAGGCGACCTGGACCCCGGCGCCTCGGAGCTGCGCCCCGAATCACGCTACAACCAGGACAACGCCTACCTGATCAGCCACTACGGCGCCAGCACCGACATCCTGACCGTGATGGCCATCACCCCACCCGACCGCTGCACCAGCTATGCCGCCCTGGCCCCGATGGATGCGCTGGCCTGGCAACTGGAGCAGCTGCCCGGCGTGGAAGCCACCCAGTCGATGGCGGGCCTGTCGCGCATGGCCATGGTGGGCTACAACGAGGGCAACTTCAAATGGCTGGACCTGCTGGCCAACGACGGCGCCCTGGGCGGCGTACAGACGCGCGCGCCGCGCGAGCTGTTCAACCAGAGCTGCTCCTTCCTGGCCCTGTACGTGTACCTCAAGGACCACAAGGCCGACACCCTGGCCCGGGTGGTGAAGGCGGTCGAAGCCTATGCAGCCACCCACAACAACGAGGCCATCCGCTTCGAGCTGGCCGCGGGCAGCGCCGGCATTGCAGCCGCCACCAACATCGTGGTGGAGCAGGCCAACCGCGAGATGCTGCTGTGGGTGTATGCCGCGGTGATTGCCCTGTGCTGGGTCACCTTCCGCTCGTGGCGTGCGGTGGTGGTGGCGGTGCTGCCGCTGGTGCTGACCTCGGTGCTGTGCGAGGCCCTGATGGTGGGGCTGGGCATCGGCGTGAAGGTGGCCACCCTGCCCGTGATCGCGCTGGGCGTGGGCATCGGGGTGGACTATGCGCTGTACGTGCTCAGCATCATCCTGGCGCGCCAACGCCAGGGCGACAGCCTGGCCACGGCCTACCGGCACGCCCTGCAGTTCACCGGGCGGGTGGTGATGCTGACCGGCATCACCCTGGCCCTGGCCGTGGGCACCTGGGTGTTCTCGCCCATCAAGTTCCAGGCCGACATGGGGCTGCTGCTGGCCTTCATGTTCCTATGGAACATGGTCGGCGCCCTGACGCTGCTGCCCGCACTGAGCCATTTCCTGCTGCGCACGGCCGCCAAGGCCACCGACGTGGCCCCAACAGCATCGACCTCGCCGCCGGCCCAAGCGGCCTCAGCCACCACCCCAAGCCCCTTCGCCCTGAGCGAATGACCCCCAACCCGGAGACTGCACATGAACACCGACCTTCAGGCCCAAAACACAGCGCAGGCGACCCTTGCAAAAGCCCCGCTGGAGCCCGGCTTTGCCGCCTTCCTGCAGCAGGCCGCTGCCGCCGGCGCCCCGCCCATCGAGCGCTTGACGCCCGCCCAGGCGCGCCAGATGTACCGACAGATCAGTGCCGAGCTGAGCCAGGACCCACCGGCCGTGGCCTCGGTGCGCGACCTGAGCATCGCCGGCCCCGCCAGCACGCTGACGCTGCGCGTGTACACCCCACCGAGCCAGGGCCCCTGGCCCACGCTGCTGTACGTGCACGGCGGCGGCTTTCTGATGGGCGATCTGGACACCCATGACGCCGTGTGCCGCACCCTGTGCCAGATGGCCGACACCCTGGTGGTGGCGGTGGACTACCGGCTGGCGCCGGAGCACCCCTTCCCGGCCGCACCCGACGATGTGGAGGCCACCGTGCGTTGGCTGCAGGCGCATGCCGAATCGCTGGGCGGCCAGCCCGGCCCGCTCGCCCTGGCCGGCGACAGCGCCGGGGCCCAGCTGAGCCTGGTGGCCGCCCGCCGCCTGCAAGGCCAGGGCATCCGGGCCCTGGGCCTGATCTACCCGGTGGCCGCCCACCCCGACACCCAGAGCGCCTCGCAGCGCGAACACGGGCAAGGCAAGTTCCTCACCCGCTCGGCCATGGACTGGTTCAACCAGGCCTACCTGGGCAGTGACCCGGCGCACCGCGGCCACCCCGAGGTGGACCTGCTCGGCTCCACCGGCTTCGAAGGCCTGCCCGCCACCTGGTTGGCCACCCTGGGCCACGACCCTCTGTGCGACGAGGGCGTGGCCCTGGGCAGCCGCCTGCGCCAGGCCGGCGTGCCGGTGCGCCACCAGCACTACCCCGGCGCCATCCACGCCTGCCTGCACTTCACGCGGCTGTCGCCCACGGGCTGGCAATTGATGGCGGATCTGGCGCAATGGCTGCGGGAGCAGGATGGGCGAGCGGCAAAGCGCTGAACGCGCTGAACGCGCTGAATTGAATACCAGTCTGGAATAGCAGGTTGGTATTGCCTGCTCTACCCGTGAGTAGCTTTTCCGTCATGAGGTGACTTATCAGAGCGTTTTCCTGCCAAGACGCATCACTTGATGAACTCCTCCTGGCCCAAGCTGCGGCGCCTTTGGCGTCTTCGCCGAGTAGCAGTCTCGCCAAACTGCACCGCCCGCTGAACACGCCGACCGAAGGTCGCCGATCTACTCAAACACCGGCCGAAAGAAGCTGCGCTCATAGCTGAGGATGCAGCGCGTGTCGTCGGCCAGCTTGAAGGCGGCCTGGCATTCTGGGTCGGTCTGGGAGCGGATGCGGTAGGCCTCGTAGGCGGCCAGCGAGGGGAAGGAGAACGAGGCCAGGGCGATGTTGTTGGCGCCTTCTGAGGGCAGCAGGTAGCCGTGGTGAATGCCGCCCAGGCGGTTCACCAGGGCGATCCAGAGCTTGCCGTAGTGCTCGAAGGTCTTGAGCTGGGTGGGGTCGATGACGTAGCGCAGGTGGCAGGTGATCATGGGGTTGAGCGAGGGGGGTGGTCTGTCTTGGAGCGGCCAATATACCCGGCCTGTTGGCCACCACGGACACCCTGCCCCCCTCTCGCTTCAGCCGCCCTGCAAGGCCTGGCCGTAAAAGGCCTCGCCGCCCATCTGGCCGCCCTTGAGGATCAGCTCCAGCCCGTCGCGGCGGGGGTTGGCGGACCAAGCCCGGCACAGCGGGGCGCCGGGCGTGACGCGGGCCAGCACGGTGAGGGCTTCGATGCCCAGCACGCTGGCCACCTCGCCCGAACTGTCACCACCGGCCACCACCACGCGCTGCAGGGGGTGCTGGTCGAGCAGGCGCCGCATGATCTCGGCCAGGCAGGCGCCCACCGCACGGGCCGCCTCGGTGCGGCTCAGGCCGGCCCGGGCGGCGTGCTGGTCAAAGGCCTGCACCGCCGGGTCGTCCGGGCCCTCGGCGCTGAAGACCAGGGCGCTGCGCCCGGCCGACAGCGCGCTGCCGGCCTGCGCCAGCAAGCGCTGCAGTTCGGCCTCGCGCCGGTCGGGCAGCAGGCAGGCTGCGATGTCCAGCCGCTCGGTGGCAAAGCCATGGGCCCGCGCCCAGCGGATCTGGCCGGCCGAGACGGGCGAGCAACTGCCGCTCACCGCCGCGATCATGGGCACGGGGGTGGCCGCGGGCAGGCCAGCGTTGGCGGGCAGCCAGCCCTGGCTGCGCCAATAGGCGGTGAGGGCATAGCTGAGACCCGAAGAGGAAGCGCTGAACAGCCCACCGCCGCGCTGCGTCCAGACCAGGCGGCCGGCTTCGAGCAGCGTCTCATCGTCCATCACGTCGATGAACACGATGGGGGCCCCGGCTTCAGCCTGGCGGCAGACGGTGAGCTGCGCCTGGGCATCGCCAACCTTCAGCTGCACCATATCGACCAGGCCGGTGCGGCGCGGGGTCTGTGCGGCCAGGTGGCGGCGCAGATCGGACTCGCCCATGGGCGTGACCGGGTGGCGCAACATGGTGGGGTGGCGGTCCAGCCGGTAGCCCACGCCGTCCACGGCGGCGAACAGGTGGCCGAACACCTGGTAGCGGCGCAGCCGGGGCGCGCCCACCACGGTGGGGCTCCAGTCGCCGCCCATGTGCTGCAGCCCGATCTCGATGGCGCAGCCGATGGAGCCGATGGCGGGCGATGAGTCAAAGGTGGAGCACACCTTGTAATGCAGGATGGGCGCGCCCAGCGCCTTCAGACTGGCAAAGGCCTGCGGCAGGTGGGCGGCCATCCACTCGGGGCTGCGGCCGCGCGACGAGCCCGCCAGGCCCACGCAGCGCACGCCCGGGAAGCGCTGCAGCGCCTCGGGCGTGGGGGGCTGCAGAAAGAGCACGGTGGGCACGCCCGCGGCAGTCATGGCCTCCATGGCATCGGTGGAGCCTGTGAAGTCGTCGCCGTAATATGCCAGCAGCAGGCCGTCGGCCAGGGTGTCTTCAGCCGCGCTCATCGCCAGAACCCCAGGGCCTGGGCCAGGGCCGGTGAATCCTGGGCGGCCCGCTCCAGTTCAATGCCCTCTTGCGCCGCCTGCCAGGCATCGCGAAACGATTGCACCCCTGCGGCCACACCGCCGGGGTGGCCGAAGATGCCGCCACCGGCGGTGTGGATCAGGTCGGCACTGCCCAGACCGGCAAAGGTGTCGTGGGCCTGCAGGCCGGTCTGACCCGAGCTGAAGACCGGCATGGCCGTCATGGCGGCGCTGTCCATCACCGGGGCCAGCACGGCGCGTGCCGCCGCCATCACGCTGTCGTCGGCTTCGCTGAACTTGTTGCGCAGGCCGTTCACGTGCAGGTGGTCGGCCCCGGCCAGGCGCCACAGCTTCTGCCAGGGTGCGTAGTCAAACCCCAGTTGCGGCGACCGGCTCAGGTAGCCCCAGCCGGCGCGGTGGGCGTGGATGGGCAACTGGGCATGGCGGCGCAGCTCGGTCATGCCGACCAGGCCGATCGAGTTCAGGCAGGCCATCACGCAGCTGCCGCCCTCGGCCAGCACCAGGTCGTGGCGGCGCTTCATCTGGTCCAGATTGCCGGTCAGGTTGAAAGCCACCATTGGCATGCGGCCCAGTCTGTCGGCTGCGGCCCGCACCACGCGCATGACGGCCTTCACGCGCTCGTCGAAGGGGCAGGCCGGGCCGTCAGCCTGCAGCTCGTCGTCCTTGATGAAGTCGATGCCGCCGTCCACCAGCAGTTGCACCTGCTCGGCCGTCTGCTGCACGCTCAGGCCCACGCTGGGCTTGATGATGGTGCCGATCAAGGGCCCGCTGTGCACACCGCTGAGCCGGCGCGTGCCGGCCACGCCAAAGGCCGGGCCAGGGTAGGCCTGGGCAAAGGCCGGGGGCAGTTGCAGATCGATCAGGCGCAGGCCGGTGACGCAGCGCAGCTCGTACAGGTTGCCGGCGATGGTGGCCATCAAGGTGGGCAGGCAGGGGCCCAGGTTGGCCAGCGGCCACGACAGCTCCAACAATGCCCGCGTGTAGCGCCCGTTGGTCGCGGGGCCGGGCGTGGGCAGGCTCGGCACGGGGCTGCTGTCGAGGATCTGCAGGCGCTCGACCCGGGCACCGGCCCGGGCCTTGAGCTCAGGCGTTTCGGTGGGCAAGGCCACAAAGGTGCCGCTGGACTGCTCGCCAGCAATCACCTCGGCGGCATGGGCCGGGTCGTCGCCCGTCTCCAGCCAATAGGTGGCGTGTATGCGTTCCATGGAGAGTGGCCTTGCTCAGGTGATGCGGCGGATGCTTTCAGCGATTTCTTCGCGCTCGAAGACCTTGATCCAGTCGTCGCGCATCAGGCGGGGCTTGCCGAAGGTGATGGCCTTGTTGCACGCATCCGAGAAAGCGCCCGGGATCTCCTTGAAGATCACCGCGGCCAGGATGTTCATGTGGCCCAGCAGAAAGTCGCGTGCGCACTCGGCCGGCACACCGCGGCGCACGGTTTCGTCCATGGCTTCGCGCATCACGTCGAGCAGGGTGGCGCAGACGGTCTCCGACAGGCCAGGCTCCAGCAGGGCCATCTGGTCCACGGTCAGGCGGTACGAGTTGAGGATGGGGGCGTAGATGGTCTTGGCCAGTTCTTCGCCCAGATCAAAGGCCGACTCGGGGCCCTGCATCAGCGCGCTGGTGATCGACTGCTTGGCAAAGCCGCCGCCAAAGTAATCCTTGCGCGCGGCTTCGCTGGTCTCGTTGTTGTAGATGGGCGGGTGGCAGGGGTGGGCCACGAAATAGGTCAGATCAGCCCGTTGCGGCAGGTGGCCGGCAAAGGGGGCGGCGGCGTCGAGCACCATCACCATGGTGCCGGGCTTGAGCAGGGGTTCGATCTGGTGCGAGATCTTGCCGATCAGGGTGTCGGGCACGGCCAGGATGACCACGTCCACGTCCTGCAGCGCTTCTTCGGTGCTGACCACCGACAGGCCCAGTTCATCGCGCAGGCGTTGCTGGCCGGCCGCGCCGGGCTCGACGTGGGCCACGCGAAAACGTGAGTTGAGCAGGTTCTTGGACAGGCGCACGCCCATCTTGCCGCCGGCGCCAAACAAGGCAATTTTGGGGTTCATGTGGAGTTCTCCTTGAAGTGGATAGGCCCGGCTTCGGGCCCTTGCAGAAAAGGCTGCGCAGCGCGCAGCAGGGGGTCAGCTCAGCTCAGCTCAGCTCAGGTCAGGCCAGCGCCGCGGCGCGGGGCATGGGGGCGTGGGCCACCTTGAGCACCAGCACACCGGCCAGCGCCATCAGCGCGCCCACCACGAACATGGGCAGCTGGTAGCCGCCGCTGCTGTCTTTCAGCGCGCCGGTGATGAAGGGGGCGGCAAAGCCGGCCAGGTTGCCCACGGTGTTGATCAGGGCCAGCCCGGTGGCGGCACCGGCACCGCTGAGGAAGCGGGCCGGCAGCGACCAGAAGTTGGGCAGTGCGGCAAAAATGGCGCAGGCCGTGACGGTGATCACCGCCACCGTGGTCACCGGCGACTGCATGTACAAGGCGCAGGGGATGCTGGCCGCCCCGATGAAGGCGGGCAGCCCGACATGCCAGCGCGACACCCCGTGGCGGGTGGCATGTTGCGTCGCCAGGTACAGGGCCACGGCCGCTGGCAGGTAGGGGATGGCCGTGATCAGGCCCTTCTGGAACACGTTGAATTTGCTGCCGAACTGGGCTTCGAAACCGCCGATCACCGTGGGCAGGAAGAACGCCAGGGCATACAGGCCGTAGATGAAGCCGAAGTACACCAGGCTGAACAGCCACACCCGGCTGTCGCGCAAGGCCAGGCCCGGATGGGCGCCAGGTGTCTTGGCCTTTTGGCGGGCCTCCTGGGCCAGTTCATCGGTCAGCCAGCGCTGCTCTTCGGCGCTGAGCCAGCGGGCGTCGCTGGGCTTGTCGGCCAGGTAGAACCAGGCGATGAAGCCGACCACGATGGCCGGCACGGCCACGCCAAAGAACATGATGCGCCAACCGGCCAGGCCGAACAGGCCATGGGCCTCGATCAGCAGCGCCGCCAGCGGTGCGCCGATCACCGTGGTGAGGGGCTGGGCCAGGTAGAACAGGCCCAGGATGTGGCTGCGGTAGCGCGCCGGCACCCACTGGCTGAGGAACAGGATGGCGCCCGGGAAAAAGCCCGCCTCGGCCACGCCCAACAAAAAGCGCAGCGTGTACAGGCCCTCGACGTTGCTCACCCAGGTGAACAGCAGGGCCACCACGCCCCAGCTCACCATGATGCGCGACAGCCAGCGCCGGGCGCCGTATTTGTGCAGCGCCAGGTTGCTGGGGATCTCCAACACGATGTAGCCCACAAAAAAGATGCCCGCGGCCATGCCGAACTGCGCTGCCGACAGCGCCAGGTCCTTGCTCATGCCGTTCGGGCCGGCGAATGAGATCGCGGTGCGATCCAGGAAATTGATGAAAAACATCAAGGCCACAAAGGGCACGAGCCGCCACGACACCTTGCGGATGGCGCTTTGCTCAACGGTTTGGACAGAACTGTTCACGAAGTCTCCTCGTTGTTGGGGGCCACACCCTGCGGGGTGCAAGGCCATTTCTATCTGGTGTGATGAACTGGTGTGATGAGTAGACCATTGAATGAAAAAACCACGCACTGGGGTTTTCACGGAGGCCATCGCCCTGGCCTGGGAGGGGCTGCACCGGGGCCGCGGAGCGAGGCGCCGGCCGGGCCATAATCGAAAATCGCCCATTTCGCCCCGCCCCTGACACCGAGCCCGCCCTCCATGACCGAACCGATCCAGCGCCGCAAACTGTTCCAGGAGGTTTTTGATCGCCTGATGGCGCGCATCCGTTCGGGCGACATCCCACCGGGCGGCCAGTTGCCGTCCGAACGCGAGCTGATGGAGGAGTACGGTGTCGGCCGCCCCGCGGTGCGCGAGGCCCTGCAGGCCCTGGAGCGCTCAGGCATCGTGGAGATTGCGCATGGCGAGCGCGCCCGTGTGGTGGTGCCGACGGCAGACCGGCTGATCGGGCAGATCGCGGGCGGTGCCATGCACCTGCTGCGCAGCCAGCCCGATTCGCTGGAGCACCTGAAGGATGCCCGGCTGTTTCTGGAGACCGGCATGGCCCGTCTGGCCGCCGAACGCGCCACCGAGGAAGACATCGCCCGGCTGCGCCTGGCCGTGGCACGCCACCGCGCCTCGCTGAACGACCTGGAGAAGTTCATCGAGCTGGACATGCACTTCCACCGCGAGCTGGCCACGGTCAGTGGCAACCCGATCTTTCCTTCCATCGTCGAGGCGCTGTTCCGCTGGGCCGGCGAGTACTACCAGGCCATGGTGCGTGCCCCGGGGGTGGAAGACCTGACGCTGGCCGAGCACGACCGCATCGTGGACGCCATCGCCCAGCACCAGCCCGAGGCCGCCGCCGAGGCCATGCGCGCCCACCTGACGCGCGCCAACAAGCTCTACCTGAAGCCCCAGGGGCAGGGCAACTGAGCGCCCGGGGCGACCCGCCCGGGCCGTTCTGGCCCCACTTTCACACGTGAATAGCGCCTGTCAGGCCGGGATGGCCTCGGGCGCGGCCGCCGGCACCTGATCCCACCACGCCGGCTCACCGATGGCAGCCCGCAAATGGGCCATGAACAGTCTGGCCCGCTGTGTGCGGCCCCGGCCGGGGGCGCGCACGGCGTGGATGCCGGGCAGGCCGTCGGCCGGGGGCGCTGTCAGCTCGTGTGGGAACAGCGCCACCAGGTTGCCGTCGCGCAGGTGATCGCTGACCACCCAGGTGGCGATGTGCAGCACGCCCAGGCCGCCCAGCGCGGCCTGCAGCATCCCGTCCTTGTCGTCGGTGCGAAAGCGCCCGCGCACCGCCAGCGGCTGGTTGCGGTTGACGCCTGCGTAGCGCCAGATGAAGGACGGCGCCGGCGGCGTGGCCACGCTGATGCATTCGTGCTGCAGCAGGTCCATGGGCGATGCCGGCCGCCCGGCCCGCGCCAGGTAGGCCGGGCTGGCGCAGGTGACGAGGCGCACCGGCGCCAGCAGCGTGGCTTGCAGATCGCTGTCGGGCAACACGCCGATGCGGATGGCCACATCCACGCCCTGCTCGGCCAGGTCGATCACCTGGTCGCTGAGGTGCAGATCCACCTCCACGCCGGGGTACTGGTGCACGAAGCTGGCCACCGCAGGCACCACGTGCCGGCGCCCGAACACGGTGGGTGCGGCCACCGTCAGCGGGCCACGAGGCAGGTCGTCCAGCTGGTGCAGCGCGTCGCGGGCGGCGGCGATCTCGCTGAGGATGGTGCGGGCGCGTGGCACAAACTGCTCACCCGCGTCCGTCAGGTGGATGCGGCGCGAGCTGCGGTGGAACAGCGGCGTGCCCAGCTCGGCCTCCAGGGCATCCACCTTGCGGGTGACCGAGGACACCGCCACGTCCTGCTGGCGCGCTACCTCAGAAAAGTTGCCACTGCTGGCCACGGCGAGAAAGGTCTTGAGGGAATCGATCATGGAGCGGATGGGCACAAGCCCGGGTCAGGTGGCGAAACGCGGGGCCGCATGCGGGAATGCACGCAGTGACTTTGCAAACATCGCAAAGATACTTTGCATATCTTCTTATTGTTCGGTTTTTTGCAAAAACCAACAATAGCCTCTGTCAGCGATTCCTCCCTGCAACCCCTGCGGCCCTGGCCGCGACAAGGACCTTTCATGAAGACAAAACGCACCTCTGTTGTTCACACCCAGGCCACCCGCCTTGGCCTGGCCTTGGCACTCGCCCTGGGCAGCCTGGCCGGCACGGCCGGCGTGGCCCAGGCCGCAGCCCCCATGCAGAAAACCCAGGCCCCGGGCTGGTACCGCCTGATGGTGGGCAGCTTCGAAGTGACCGCACTCAGCGACGGTACGGTGAACCTGCCGGTAGACCAACTGCTGCACGCCCCCAAGGGCCGCGTGGCCGAGGGCCTGAAAAAGCACTACCTGCAGGCCCCGCTGGAGACCTCGGTCAACGGCTTCCTGATCAACACCGGCAGCCGCCTGGTGCTGGTCGATGCGGGCGCCGGCGCCCTGTTCGGCCCCACGCTGGGGCGCCTGTCGGCCCAGATCAAGGCCGCGGGCTACCAGCCCGAGCAGGTGGACGACATCGTCATCACCCATATGCACCCCGACCACGTGGGCGGGCTGGTGGCTGAGGGCCAGGTGGTGTTCCCCAACGCCACCGTGCACGCCGACCAGGCCGACAAGGACTTCTGGCTCTCGCCCGCCAGCCTGGCCGCCGCACCCGATGCGCAAAAAGGCTTCTTCCAGGGTGCCATGGCCTCGCTCAACCCCTACGCCGATGCCGGCAAGCTCAAGACCTTCCAGGCCGACGGCGAGATCGTGCCCGGTCTGCGCAGCCAGGCCGCCCATGGCCACACCCCGGGCCACAACGTGTATGTGCTGGAGAGCGAAGGCAAGCGCCTGGTGCTGCTGGGCGACCTGATCCACGTGGCCTCGGTGCAGCTCGAATCACCCGAGGTGACCATCGGCTTCGACAGCGACGAGCCCCAGGCCCGTGCCGCCCGCACCCGCCTGTTCAAGAGCCTGGCCCAAAGCGGCAGCCTGGTGGCGGTGGCGCACTTCCCCTTCCCCGGCGTGGGCCGCCTGCGCGCCATGGGCAAGGGCTTTGTGTGGGAGCCGCTGAACTACAGCAGCCAGGTGAAGTGAGGCCTGGGCGGCGCCCGCATGGAGCGCCGATCTCCATGTGGCGCCCCGCCTGACAGCGTCGACGCGCCCTGCAGCAGGTCCATCGGCGCTGGCCTTCCCTGGCCTGCACCACGCACGTATGATGTGCAGAATTCTGTACAAACCCCGAAAGACGCTGCCATGGCCATTTCTGCTGCTGACGTGGTTCCGCTGTCGCAAGCACGGGCCAACCTGTCTGAACTTGCCCAGCAGGTGAAAGCCGGCGCTGAGAAGATCATCACCAAGAACGGTGAAAGCTACGTGGCCCTCATTGACGCCCAACGGCTGGACTACTACCACCAGTTGGAACGCGAAAGAATACATCTGCAGCTGATCACGGAAGCCAGCCAAGGCTTGGCGGATATTTCAGCGGGCAAAGTCAAAGACGCGCGCACCACGCTGTCCGCCCTCCAACGCCGCCGCGCCGCCCGCGCGGCTGGCTGAATCGAAGCCTGCGCCGATCGTGACTGCAGGCCTTCGCATCCAACTCACCGCCAACTTCGAACGCAACCTGGAAACCATTGAGGCGTTCCTGACCGAAGCCGAGGCCGCGCAAGCCTTCGATGCCTTGCTGGACGAACTGATGGGCACCGTGATCCCGAATCTGGAGCGATTTCCTGGCATGGGACGCTTGTTTCTGGAACGCCCGGTTCGTTCGGTCGAAGTGGCCAATGAACTGAGCCGCTTGACGCAGCAACTGGCGGCGCTCGGCCAGGACGGCAAACTGCGCGAGTACGTGATGACACACCACCTGTTGCTGTACGCCCGATTCAAGGAGGACCTGTTTTTTCTGTCCATCCGGCATCAGCGCCAGCTGTCATTTGATTTTGAGGCGCTCTGGCTGCAGCCCTGAACGAGCTCGTAAGGTGAAACCAACGATCTCAGCGTCCCCCCAGACATTCCAGCTCAAACAAAGGCAGATCGGCCTGGCGGCTCAGCCAGACACCGCCACCCAGTTCAACAAAGCCTTCTGACAGGCCACGCCGGTACAGCGCGGCACGGTGGCGGAACAAGCGGGAATCGGTCAGGTCTTCGTCGATGATGTCGCGCTCGTAGTCCTCACGGGCCACGGCCTCGACATACAGCGCACCCTTGCACAGGCGGGCCAGGTTGCGCAGGGCCAGGGCCAGGTCGGTGGGGCTCAGGTAGGGCAGCACACCCTGGCAGATCACCAGATCGAAGGGCTGGGCGCTGGCGTAATCCACCACCGAGCCCTTTTGCCAACCGTAACGCTCGCACAGGTAGTCGCTGTACTCCACGCCCTGGTAGCTGGCACCCGGAAAGTGGCGCGTGATGGCCTCGCGCCACAGGCCGATGCCGCAACCCACATCGAGCACCCGTTGCACCGGCACACGCACGTACTGCAGGTAGTGGCAGACAAAGGCGCCCAGGCGCTCGGCATGGCCGGCATCCACCACGCGGGTCTTCTTGTCAAAGTAAAAGCGTTGGTAATACGCCTCGTCAAACCACTGCTCGCTTGCTGATTGCACACCTGTTCCTTGTCACCAAAACCCCCTCCCGCAGGGGGAGCCGGGAGTATGGCGCAGGCCCGCCCTGGTTCGGGCAGCTTTGACTGCAGTTTTTGACATCGGTTTCAAATGCGAATCATTCTCATACAATTCAGGCTTTGACATCACAACTGGCCCTGCAGGCCTGCCCCATGCCCATCCTGATTCGCCCCAAGCGCCACCCAGCCCTGTCCATTTTGCTGTTCACCGGCATGGCCCTGCCAGGGGCCCAGGCGCAGACCACCGCCCCAGCACGCGATGGCACTGAAGAAGCTGCACTGAAGACCGTGACCGTGCAACAGGCCCGTGCCGCAGGGTTTGTGCCCGAGACGGTCGAGGCCGGCACCTTTCGAGGTGCCTCGGTGATGGAGGTGCCCTCCACCGTCAACGTGGTCACCCGCGAGGTGCTGGAGCTTCAAGGCGCCAGCGGCCTGTACGATGCCCTGCGCAACACCGCCGGGGTGACACGCCAGCAAAACGGCGGCGAGACCTGGGACCAGTTGGTGATCCGCGGCATGCCGGTGGAGAACCGCACCAACTACCGCCTCAACGGCTCGATGCCGATCATGAACTTTGCCCAGATCCCCATGGAGGACAAGGAACGCGTCGAGGTGCTCAAGGGCGCGTCGGCCCTGTATTACGGCTTCACCTCGCCGGCCGGGGTGGTCAACTTCGTCACCAAGCGTGCGGGGGCCCAGCCCGTGAACTCGATCGGCATGACGCTGGACAACCAGGGCCGGGCCATCGCCAGCGCCGAGATGGCGCGCCGCTTCGGCAGCGAGCAGGAGTTCGGCCTGCGCCTGAACGCGGCCGGCGGCTCGCTGGGCTCCTACCTCGAAGGCACAGGCAAGGGCCAGCGCCGATTTGCCTCGGCGGCCCTCGATTGGCGCGTCAACAGCCGCCTGAAGCTGCAGGCCGACCTGTCTTATGACAAGCGTCAGACCAACGAACAGATCGGCATCAACCTGCCCACGGCCGTGAACGGCACGATCACCCTGCCGCACCCGGTGGACGCGCGCAAGCTGGTGGCCCCCGCCAACACGGCGTTCGACACCGAGTCGAGCCTGGCCCAGGTGCGGGCCGACTACGCGCTCAGCGATCAATGGGCCCTGACGCTGGAGGCCGGTCACTCCCAGACCCTGCGCGACCGCAACCTGGCCATCTTCCGCTTCAACGACCAAGCCTCCATCGCGACCGGCGCCGGGCGCATCACCGGCAACAGCCAGCACCTGGCTGTGGGCTCGGACCTGCTGCGCGCCGAGCTGTTCGGCAGCGTGCAGGCCCTGGGCCTGCGCCATGAGCTGACCCTGGGCCTGAGCCGCACCGACAAAACGCAGGACCCGGTCTACCAACGCAGCTACAGCGTGGCATCGCAAAACCTGTACAGCCCGGTGCCGCTCACCAGCGTGGTCTGGGGTGCCCTGCCCACCAGCCCCACCACGGCCGGGCTCAAGACCAGCGACACCGGCCTGTATGCGGTCGACCGCATCGAGCTGCGCCCGGGCTGGCAGGTGATTGCAGGCCTGCGCCACACCCACTACCGCAGCGAGCAAGGCACCGCCCTGTACGACGTGGCCAAGACCACCCCGATGGCCGCGCTGATCCACCAGCTCAGCCCCCAGGTCTCGGCCTACGCCAGCTACGCACAAGGTCTGGAGGAAGGCGAGGCCGGCCCCACCGGCACGGTGAACCAGAACGTGCGCCTGGCGCCGGGCGTGAGCCGGCAGCAGGAGCTGGGTGTGCGCTGGCAACGGCCGGCCGGTCTGCTGCTGTCGGCCGCGGTGTTCGACATCCGCCGCCCGGGCTACTACACCAACAGCAGCAATGTGTATGTGGCCGATGGCCAGCAGCGTTACCAAGGCCTGGAGCTGGCCGCCCAGGGGCCGCTCACGCGCCAATGGTCCTGGCAGGGCTCGGCCCAGTGGCTGGACCCGCGCTTTCGCCACGTGAGCAGTGCCTACGAGGGCAAGCTGCCCGAGAACGCCTCGCGCCAGACCCTGAGCAACTTCGTGTCGTATGACGTGCCGGCCCTGCCCGGCCTGTCGGTCAACGCGGGCGCCTACACCACCGGGCGGCGGCCGGTGAACGACCTGAACCAGGCCTGGCTGCCCGGCGTGACCCTGTACAGCCTGGGCGCCCGCTACGTGGACCGTACCCTGGGCCAGCGCAGCACCTGGCAGATCAACATCGACAACGCGGCCGACAAGCAGTATTGGGCCGCGGGGGGTACCCGCCTCGCCGCCGGAGCACCGCGCACACTGAAGGCCTCGCTGAAGGTGGATTTCTGATCTACGGCCACAAGCCCAAAGGCATCACCAGCCTCAGACCCTGCGGCCCTGCCCGTCCACCACGGCTTGGCCGTCTTCCTTGGTGAAGGCGGCCTGCTGCGGCTGGGGCAGCAGGTCCAGCACCTGCTCGGAGGGACGGCACAGGCGCGTGCCCAAGGGGCTGACCACGATGGGGCGGTTGATCAGGATGGGGTGGGCCAGCATGGCGTCCACCAGCTGGGCGTCGCTGGTGCCAGGGGCATCCAGGCCCAGCTCCTTGAACACGGCCTCCTTGGTGCGCACCAGCTCGATCACCGGCTGGCCGGTGGCGGCGATCAGGGCCAGCAGCTGTGCGCGATCGGGCGGGGTCTTGAGGTACAGGATGACCTCGGGCTCGACGCCGCTGTTGCGGATCATGGCCAGGGTGTTGCGCGAGGTGCCGCACGAAGGGTTGTGGTAGATGGTGATGTTGCTCATGGGTTGCATTGTTCCAAAGTCTGGTGGCCAAAATCGAGTGGCAAAGGGCAGAAGGCCTGTCAGCTGCGCTCATACCAGGGCTTGCTGCGCTTGACCAGGTGCACCACCAGCAGCATCACGGGCACCTCGATCAGCACGCCCACCACGGTGGCCAGCGCGGCACCCGATTGAAAGCCGAACAGGCTGATGGCGGCCGCCACTGCCAGCTCGAAGAAGTTGCTGGCACCGATCAGGGCCGATGGGCAGGCCACGTTGTGCTTTTCGCCCAGCACGCGGTTGAGCCAGTAGGCCAGCGCCGAGTTGAAGAACACCTGGATCAGGATGGGCACCGCCAGCAGGGCGATCACCAGCGGCTGTTTCAGCAGGGCCTCGCCCTGAAAGGCGAACAGCAGCACCAGCGTGGCCAGCAAGGCGGCCATCGACCACGGGCCGATGCGCGCCAGCGCGGCCTCCAGGGCCTGGGGCCCCCGCGCCAGAAGGGATTTGCGCAGCCATTGCGACAGGATGACCGGGATCACGATGTACAGCAGCACCGAGGCCAGCAGCGTGGCCCAAGGCACGGTGATGGCCGAGATGCCCAGCAAGAAGCCCACCAGGGGTGCGAACGCCACCACCATGATGCTGTCGTTGAGCGCCACCTGCGACAGCGTGAACAGCGGGTCGCCGTGGGTGAGGCGGCTCCAGACGAACACCATGGCGGTGCAGGGCGCGGCCGCGAGCAGGATCAGGCCGGCGATGTAGCTGTCGAGCTGATCGGCCGGCAACAGCGGGGCAAACCAGTGGCGGATGAACAGCCAGCCCAGAAACGCCATCGAGAACGGCTTGACCAGCCAGTTCACGAACAGGGTCACGCCGATGCCACGCACGTGCTGGCGCACTTCACCCAGCGCCGAGAAGTCGACCTTCACCAGCATGGGGATGACCATGACCCAGATCAGCAGCCCCACCGGCAGGTTGACCTGGGCCACCTCCATGCGGCCGATGGCCTGGAACAGGCCGGGGAACAGCTGGCCCAGCGCAATGCCGGCCACGATGCACAGAAAGACCCACAGCGTGAGGTAGCGCTCAAACACGCTCATGGGCGCTGGGGTCGGGGTGTCGGAGAGGGCAGTCATTCAGGGGCTCCGCGTCAGGCCTGGGCCAGTTGCCGGGCACTGCCCTGCAGCACGGCGTGGGCGAGTTTCTCGGGGGGCAGGTTGCACAGCAACTGCAGGCGCTGCTGCAACAGGTGCAGGGTCTGGCGGAAGGCCTCCAGCTTGTGGGCCTCGTCACCGTCGCCGGCGGAAGGGTCGGCATAGCCCCAGTGGGCCGTGGCCGGGTGGCCTGGCCAGACCGGGCAGACTTCGCCCGCTGCGTCATCGCACACCGTGATGATCAGGTCCATGTGCGGCGCATCGGGGCCGGCGAACTCGTCCCAGCTTTTGCTGCGCAGGCCCTCGGTCGAGAGGCCGGCACGGCTCAGCACCTGCAAACCCAGCGGGTTGGGCATCTGCCCGGGGCGCGGGCTGCTGCCGGCCGAGTAGGCCTTGAAGCGACCGGCGCCCATGTCATTGAGCAGGGCCTCGGCCAGGATGCTGCGGGCCGAGTTGTGGGTGCAGAGGAACAGAACGTTCAGGGCTGCCGTGGGCGCAGCAAGCGGATGGGAGGGGCTGGCAAGGGTCATGGCGTCAGGTATCAGCAGCAGGATTTCGGGGATGGGGTGGATGCGCCGGGCGTGGCCCGCGGCGCGCAGCAGGCATTTGCAGCCGGCACCGGCGCACAACAGGCCGCCGTCTGAACAGGGGCTGGTGCCTCATTGAACACAGGAATGTTTTCCAGCGTGTGAAAGTGCTCCCAGGCAATGCCCTGCGGATCGGTCACCCAGTGCTTTTCGCTGCGCGCATAGCAGCAGGTGGTCTCACCCTCATCGAGCAGGGCCATGTCGGCCCCGGTGGCACGCTGCTTGAGGGCATCGAGCTCCTCCGCGCTGTCGGTCTGGAAGCCGAAATGGTCCAGGCCGGGCTGACTGCCGCGGGTGGAGATCGCAAAGTTGAGCGGCGGATCCGTCAGCATCCACTTGGCGTAGTCGCTTTCCACACGGGCCGGCTCGGCCGCGAAAAGCTGCTGGTAGAAGCGGACACTGGCCTGCAGGTCATCGACATGCAGATGGACATGGAAGCGTTTCATGGCGGACTCTTTCTTTCAGCAAGGGCAAGCGGTTGAGGCAGACGAGGCGGCACAGGGCTGGCCCTGGCAGCAGTTGTCGGTCAGGTAGGCCAGCACGGCGTTCATGCGCTCGAAGCGGGCGCGGTAGATCAGGTTGCGCCCAACGCGCTCCTGGCTGACCAGCTCGGCATGCACCAGCTCCTTGAGGTGGAACGACAGCGTGTTGGGCGCCAGGCCCAGGGCCTCGGCCACCGCGCCCGGGGTGAGGCCGGCCTCGCCCGCCACCACCAGGGCCCGGAAGATCTCCAGGCGTGAGGCCTGCGCCAACGCAGCCAGCGCTTTGACGACGGAGCTTGATTCCATATTTCCACTTTCGTTGAACTATTGAATTTTAAACAGATTCGAGGATGAACGGTCAAGTGCCGGCCTCGGCGTCCACAATCAGCGCCCATGAACCTGCGATTCGTCGAGGCCTTTCACTGGGCCGCCTCGCTCAAAAGCATCACGCGCGCGGCCGAGAAGCTGCACATCACGCAATCGGCCATGTCCAACCGCATCGCCTCGCTCGAAGAAGAGCTGGGCGTGGTGCTGCTGGACCGGCGCGAGAAGCAGTTCCGCCTCACCGTGGCGGGCCAGCGTTTTCAGCTGCATGCCCAACGCCTGCTGGAGCTGCAGCGCCAGGTCAAGCAGGAGCTGGGCTCGGGCAGTGGCGGACCGATGGCGCTGCGCATCGGGGCCATCGAATCGGTGGTGCACAGCTGGCTGCCCGGCTGGTTGCAGGAGATGCGGCAGCAGCACCCCGACTTCGAGCTGGAGCTGACGGTGGAAACCTCGCCCGTGCTGGTGGACCAGATCCGGCGCGGCGCGCAAGACCTGGTGTTCACCTCGATCGCGGGCAGCGACAGCGAGGTGCACACCCGGCTGATGCCGGCCATGGAGATGGTCTTTGTGGGGCACAAGGCGCTGCACGCCCAGGCCCGCTACGCCCTGGCCGACCTGGCCCAGCACGACCTGATCACCTTTCAGCGCGGCTCGCAGCCACACCAGAGCCTGCTGCAACGCTTTCAGGAAGCCGGGCTGCCGGCGCCACGCATCCACGCCATCTCATCGATTTCGGCGATGGTGCAGCTGGTGGAAGGGGGTTTTGGCATTGCCACCCTGCCCCGCGCGGCCACGAGGCACCTGTCCAGCCGCCTGTTGCTGCGCATCCTGCGCTCGGACGTGACGCTGGCGCCCCTGCCCATCCACGCGAGCTACCGCGCCGATCCGGGCTCGGGGGTGGCCGAATCAGTGCTCGAATCGGCCCAGGCCTACGTGGGGCGCACCAAGCCGGTTCGTCGAAGCCGCACCAGCCCCGCAGCCAGTGCCTGACCGCCCCCGTCTTGCACCCCGCTGGTGCCACCACACCCTCGGGTAAGTCCTGATGGCCTTGGCACGGATTTCGCAATATCGAGAATTCTCGCGGCTTCATCGATTTTTTCGATGACAAACACAGCAAATTTCGCGTTGGATTCAAGGCGCGGCGGCTTCCACAATCCGCCCCATCGCCAACGATCACGCCCGATGCGTGATGGCTCTTGAAGACACGCACCATGAACCGCCCGAGCACCGCCACCCCATCCAGCGCCCCCTCCAGCGCGCCCTCCACTGCGTCGCCCCAAGGCCTGCCCGGCCCCGAAGCCAGCGCCCTCGAAGTGCGGCTGGCCGCCCGCTCAGGCCAGTTGCAAGGCCACACCAGCGGCCTGGCCCGCGAACACGTGCAGGTCAACCTGGCCATCCTGCCGCAGGATCTGGCCGAAGACTTCAAGCGCTTTTGCGAACTCAACCCCACGCCCTGCCCGCTGCTGGCCGTGTCCGAGCCCGGCTCGCCCGCCCTGCCGGGCCTGGGGCTGGACCTGGATGTGCGCACCGATGTGCCGCGCTACCACGTGTGGCGCCACGGCGAACGCGTGGCCGAGACCACCGACCTGCGCGACTGGTGGCGCGACGACCTGGTGACCTTTGCCCTGGGCTGCTCGTTCTCCTTCGAGCACGCCCTGCTGGAAGCCGGCATCGCGCTGCGCCATGTCGAGCAGGGCCTGAACGTGGCCATGTACCGCAGCAACATCCCCACCCAATCGGCCGGCGTGTTCCGTGGCCCCACCGTGGTGTCGATGCGCCCCCTGAAGGCAGCCGACGCGATCCGCGCCGTGCAGATCACCGCCCGCACACCGCAGGTGCACGGCGCCCCGATCCACATCGGTGACCCCGCCCTGATCGGCATCGCCGACCTGAGCCGCCCCGACTACGGCGACGCCGTGGCCGTGCACGCCAACGAACTGCCCGTGTTCTGGGCTTGTGGCGTGACCCCGCAGGCGGCCATCGCTGCCGCCCGCCCCGCGTTCTGCATCACGCATGCGCCGGGCCACATGCTGGTCACCGACCGGCTCAACCGCGAACTGCGGCAAGCGCACTGAGCGCCGCGGGCCTGGTGCCCGCCTCCTATCCGAATCATTCAGGCCCCAACGTCCCGTGCGCGGGGGCCGGGATCAGCACAACCCGGTTTTTCTTCACCCTCCCTCAACCCTCAACCAGAACCTCCCCATGTGGCTACAACAAACAACCCCTTCTGAGCGCCGCACGCTCACCGCCACCTTCGCCGGCTATGGCGTGGACGGCTTTGACTACATGATCTACACCTTCCTGATCCCCACCTTGTTGGCTGCCTGGAACATGAGCAAGGCCGAGGCCGGCTACATCGCCACCGGCGCGCTGCTGACCTCGGCAGTGGGCGGCTGGGCCGCCGGCGTGCTGGCCGACCGCTATGGCCGGGTGCGCGTGCTGCAGTGGACGGTGCTGTGGTTTGCGCTGTTCACCTTCCTGAGCGGCTTCACCAACTCCTTCGGCCAGCTGTTCTTCACCCGCGCCATGCAGGGCTTCGGCATGGGCGGCGAATGGGCCGTGGGCTCGGTGCTGATCGCCGAGACCATCTCGGCGCGCCACCGTGGCAAGGCCGCCGGCCTGGTGCAAAGCAGCTGGGCCGTGGGCTGGGCCGCCTCGGCCTTGGCCTTCTGGGGCATGTACGCGGTGCTGCCGCCCGAGCAGGCCTGGAAGGTGCTGTTCTGGATCGGCATCCTGCCGGCCGTGCTGATCCTGTACATCCGCCGCAACCTGGGTGAGCCCGAGGTGTACCTGGCCGAGCAGGCCCGCCTGCGTGCCAGCGGCCAGCGCAGCAACTTCCTGCGCATCTTCCACCCCAGCCTGCTGCGCACCACGGTGCTGGCCAGCCTGCTGGCCACCGGCATGCAGGGCGCCTACTACTCGGTGACCACCTGGCTGCCCACCTTCCTGAAGACCGAGCGTCACCTCTCGGTGCTGGGCACCAGCACCTACCTGCTGGTCTTGATTGCCGGCTCGTTTGTGGGCTACCTGACCAGCGCCTGGCTGTCGGACGCCATCGGCCGACGCCGCTGCTTCATCCTGTTTGCCGCCATGGGCGCCGCCCTGGTGCTGAGCTACACCCAGATCCCCATCACCGACAGCCTGATGCTGGTGCTGGGCTTCCCGCTGGGCTTCTTCCTGTCGGGCATCTTCTCGGGCATGGGCGCCTTCCTGTCGGAGCTGTTCCCCGGTGACGTGCGCGGTTCGGGCCAGGGCTTCAGCTACAACTTCGGCCGCGCCATCGGCACCATCTGCCCGGCCCTGATCGGCCAACTCAGCGCCACCCTGCCCCTGGGCCAGACCATCGGCTGGATTTCGGCCATCTGCTACGGCCTCGTGATCGTCGCCGCCCTGGCCCTGCCCGAAACCCAGGGCCGTGAACTGAGCCCCAGCGCCGCACCGGCGCGCTGACCCTTCCCTGCCATTTTTGATCGAGCAAGAGCATGTCTTCCTCCACGACCCTCCCCCTTGAAAACACAACCCCCAACAACGCCAGTGACAACGCCTTGTGGGAGTTCTGGATCGACCGCGGCGGCACCTTCACCGACCTGGTGGGCCGCGACCCGGCCGGTGAATTCCACACCCTGAAGATGCTGTCGGAAAACCCCGAGCAGTACCGCGATGCCGCCGTCGAAGGCATCCGCCGCCTGCTGGGCCTGCAGCCCGGCGAGGCCATCACGCCGCAGCGCGTGGCCTGCGTCAAGATGGGCACCACCGTGGCCACCAACGCCTTGCTGGAGCGCAAGGGCGATCGCACCCTGCTGGTCACCACCCAGGGCTTTCGCGATGCCTTGCGCATCGCCACCCAGGCCCGCCCCCAGCTGTTCGCCCGCCACATCGAACTGCCCGAGCTGCTGTACGAGCGCGTGGTCGAGGCCCAGGAGCGCGTGGACGCCGACGGCGGCCTGGTGCTGCCGCTGGACACAGCCGCCCTGCGCCAGGCCCTGCAGGCCGCCTTTGACGATGGCCTGCGCGCCTGCGCCATCGTCTTCATGCACGGCTACCGATACCCGCAGCACGAGCTGCAGGCCGAGGCCCTGGCACGCGAGATCGGCTTCAGCCAGATCTCGGTGTCGCACCGCGTCAGCCCGCTGATCAAGTTCGTGCCGCGCGGCGACACCACCGTGGTCGATGCCTACCTGTCGCCCATCCTGCGCCGCTATGTCGAGCAGGTGGCCCAGCAGATGCCGGGCGTTCCCCTGTACTTCATGCAAAGCTCGGGCGGCCTCACCGAGGCCCAGCGCTTCCAGGGCAAGGACGCCATCCTGTCGGGACCAGCCGGCGGCATCGTGGGCATGGTGCGCACCGCCGTAGCGGCCGGTCACGACAAGGTGATCGGCTTTGACATGGGCGGCACCTCGACCGATGTGAGCCACTACGCCGGCGAGTTCGAACGCACCTTCGACACCGAGGTGGCCGGCGTGCGCATGCGCGCCCCCATGATGAGCATCCACACGGTGGCCGCAGGCGGCGGCTCCATCATCAGCTTTGACGGTGCCCGCCTGCGCGTGGGCCCCGAGTCGGCCGGCGCCAACCCCGGCCCGGCCAGCTACCGCCGCGGTGGCCCGCTGGCCACCACCGATGCCAATGTGATGCTGGGCCGCATCCAGCCGCAGTGGTTCCCGCAGGTGTTCGGACCGGCGGCCGACCAGCCGCTGGACCGGGGCGTGGTGCAGCAGCGCTTTGAAGCCATGGCCGTGGCCATGGTGGCCGCCAGCGGCCGCCCCACCCGCGCCGAAGAGGTGGCGGCCGGCGCACTGCAGATCGCCGTGGGCAGCATGGCCAACGCGGTCAAGCGCATCTCGGTGGCCCGGGGTTATGACGTCACCCACTACACGCTGCAGTGCTTTGGCGGCGCCGGCGGCCAGCACGCCTGCCTGGTGGCCGATGCGCTGGGCATGACCCGGGTGCTGGCCCACCCCTTCGCGGGGGTACTCTCGGCCTATGGCATGGGCCTGGCCGACCAGATCGCGCTGCGCGAGACCTCGATCGAGTTGCCGCTGGACGCCGCCGGCCTGGCCACCGCCGCGCAGCAGGGGGCGGCTCTGCAGGCCCAGGCCGAGAGCGAGCTGAGCAGCCAGGGCCTGGGCGCCAGCGCCCTGCAGACCCGTTTTCAACTGCAGCTGCGCTACGCCGGCACCGACACCGCCCTGCCCTGCCCCTACGAGCCGGTGGCCTCGGCCCCCGAGGCCCTGGCCGCGCTGCGCGACCATTTCGAGACGGCCTACCGCCAGCGCTTCGCCTTTCTGATGCCCGAGCGCGAGCTGGTGATCGAGGCCGTGAACGTGGAATGCACCCTGCCCGGGGTGAGCACCACCCGCCAGGCCCAGGCCCGGCCCGCCGTCGAGCACGCGGCCAGCGCCGTCTCCAGCGTGCGCATGTACTGCCTGCAAGACGATGCCCCGGCCGGCTGGCGTGACGCCGCCCTGTACCAGCGCGAGGCCCTGGCCGCCGGCGCCACCCTGAACGGCCCGGCGGTGATCGCCGAGCGCAACTCGACCACCGTGGTCGAGCCCGGCTGGCAGGCGCAGATGGGGGCCGATGGCTGCCTGCTGCTGCAGCGCGTGCAGGCCCGCAGCACCGTGCACGCCGTGGGCACCCAGGTCGACCCGGTGATGCTCGAGGTGTTCAACAACCTGTTCATGAACATCGCCGAGCAGATGGGCCTGCGCCTGCAGAACACCGCCTACTCGGTCAACATCAAGGAGCGGCTCGACTTCAGCTGCGCGGTGTTCGACGCGGCCGGTCAGCTGATCGCCAACGCGCCCCACATGCCGGTGCACCTGGGCTCGATGAGCGAGTCGATCCGCAGCGTGGTCGAGCGCAACCCCGACATGCAGCCCGGCAACGTGTATGTGCTCAACGACCCCTACCACGGCGGCACCCACCTGCCCGACATCACCGTGGTCACCCCGGTGTACCTGCAAGACGGCGACGCCCAGCCCAGCTTCTTCGTGGCCTCGCGCGGGCACCATGCCGACGTGGGCGGCACCACCCCCGGCTCGATGCCGCCCTTCTCGAGTCGCATCGAAGAAGAAGGCGTGCTGATCGACAACTTCCTGCTGGTCGAGCGCGGCGTGCTGCGCGAGGCCGAGATGCTGGCCCTGCTGCAAAGTGGCCCCTACCCCAGCAGGAACCCGGCCCAGAACCTGGCCGATCTGCGCGCCCAGATCGCCGCCAATGAAAAGGGCACGCAAGAACTCAAGGCCATGGTGGCCCGCTACGGCCGCGCCACCGTGGCCGCCTACATGCAACACGTGCAAGACAACGCCGAAGAATCGGTGCGCCGCGTGATCACCGCCCTGAAAGACGGCCAGTACACCTTGCCGCTGGACAACGGCGCGCAGATCCAGGTGGCGGTACGGGTGGACCCGGTGCGCCGCTGCGCGGTGGTCGACTTCAGCGGCACCAGCCGCCAACTGCGCAACAACTTCAATGCCCCCAAGGCCATCACCATGGCCGCGGTGTTGTATGTGTTCCGCACCCTGGTGGACGACGCGATTCCGCTGAATGCGGGCTGCCTCAAGCCCATCGAGGTCATCGTGCCCGAAGGCTGCATGCTGAACCCGCGCGCGCCCGCCGCCGTGGTGGCCGGCAATGTCGAAACCTCCAGCTGCGTGACCAATGCGCTGTATGGCGCGCTGGGGGTGATGGCCGCGGCCCAGTGCACCATGAACAACTTCACCTTTGGTGATGCCGAGCACCAGTACTACGAGACCATCTCGGGCGGCTCGGGCGCCGGAGCCGGCTTTGCCGGGACCAGCGTGGTGCAGACCCACATGACCAACTCGCGCCTGACCGACCCCGAGATCCTCGAGCTGCGCTACCCCGTTCGCCTGGAAACCTACGAGATCCGGGCCGGCTCGGGCGGCAAGGGCCAGTGGCAGGGCGGCGATGGCGGCAGCCGGCGGGTGCGCTTTCTGCGCCCCATGACGGCCTCGATCCTGAGCAACAACCGCCTGCAGGGTGCCTTCGGTGCCGCCGGGGGCCAGGCCGGCGAACCGGGCTGCAACCGCGTGCTGCGTGCCGATGGCCGCACCGAGACCCTGGAGCACATCGGCCAGGTCGAGATGGGGGTGGGCGATGTGTTTGTCATCGACACCCCGGGCGGCGGCGGCTACGGCGCGCCCACGGCCGAGCCCAGTGCGGCCCGCCAGACCCAAGCGCTGGCCCCCGTGGCCTGAAGGGCTGATCCCCCGCATGCGGCCCCAGGGGGCGCTTGCGGGGGCCTGCCTCCTCTCCCCCCAACCCACCCCGTCTGGAGCCGATCACCATGCCCACCTTGTCCCTGCGTCAAAAACTCTGGCTGCCGCTGGTGCTGGCCTGGCTCAGCCTGCTGGCCCTCAGCGTGTTCCATGCCTGGCAATCGCGCGAGCTGCAGTTCGAAGCCCGGCGCGCCGCGCTGGCCGACATCACCGACATGTCGCTCAGCCTGGTGCGCGACCTGGCCCGCCAGGCCAGCGAAGGCAAGCTCACCGAGGCCGAGGCACGCCAGCAGGCCCTGGCCCGCCTGGCCGCCCAGCGCTACGGCAAAGATGGCTATGTGACCGTGGTGGGCGCCGACTCGGTGATCGCCATGCACCCCATCAAGCCCGAGCTGCAGGGGCGCAACATGCTCGCCTTCAAGGACGCCAAGGGCACGCCGCTGTATGTGAACATCGCTGCCGCGGGGGCCTCGGCCGAAAGCCATGGCTATGTGGACTACTGGTGGCCGCGCCCGCAAAGCGAGGCGCCCAGCCCCAAGATCGCCTGGGTGGTGCGCTTCAAGCCCTGGGGCTGGGACCTGGTGGCGGGCGACTATGTGGATGACATCGAGCAAGGCTTTCACCGCGCTTTGCTGCAGTCGGGCGCCGCCCTGCTGGTGCTGGGCCTGCTGATGTCGGCCCTGAGTGCGGTGCTGGCACGCAGCATCGAGCGCGCGGTGGGCGGTGAGCCCGTCCAGGTGGCGCGCCAGGCCCTGAGCATGGCCGAAGGTGACCTGGCCAGCGAACTCGCCCCCCGCGGCGCAGACCCCCACAGCCTGGCCCATGCCGTGAACCACCTGCGGCTGCAGATGGGCCACAGCCTGGCCCAGGTGCGCGAAGCCACCACCACCATCGATCACGCGGCGCGCGAGATCGCCCAGGGCAACCTGGACCTGTCGCAGCGCACCGAGGCCCAGGCCAGCGCCCTGCAGCAGACAGCGGCCACCATGGACCAATTCAGCACCACGGTGCAGCACAACGCCGACAACGCCCATCAGGCCAAACAGCTGGCCCAGAACGCCTCCGAGGTGGCCAGCCGGGGCGGCAGCGTGGTGGCCCAGGTGGTGCACACCATGAAGGACATCAACGACAGCTCACGCCGCATCGGCGACATCATCGGGGTGATCGACAGCATCGCCTTCCAGACCAACATCCTGGCGCTGAACGCGGCGGTGGAGGCGGCCCGCGCGGGCGAGCAGGGCCGCGGCTTTGCCGTGGTCGCCAGCGAGGTGCGCCAGCTGGCCGGCCGCAGCGCCGAGGCGGCGTGCCAGATCAAGACCCTGATCCACACCAGCGTGGGCCAAGTGGCCCAGGGCAGCACCCTGGTCGATCAGGCCGGCCAGACCATGGACGAGGTGGTGAGCGCCATCCGCCAGGTCAGCGACATCGTGAGCCAGATCAGCGCCGCCAGCGCCGAACAAAGCGCCGGCGTGGGCCAGATCGGCCGAGCCATCAACCAGCTCGATGAAACCACCCAGCAAAACGCCGCCCTGGTCGAAGAAGCCAGCGCCGCCACCCATTCACTGGCCGCCCAGGTGGCCGTGCTGCGCGAACAGCTGGCCTTGTTCAGGCTGGGGCCGGTGCCGGCGGGGCGGACGCTGGCATTGGGCAGGGTCTGAGCCCGCCCATTTGCAGGCTGGCCACTCAGACCGGCACCCAGCGCCAGGCCTCGCCCACCGCCTGCACCCGGCCGACCGAGCTGCCCGGAAAGTGCGAGCTGAAGTACAAGGCCTGGCGCTCGCTCAGCTCGGCCAGCACGGCCCGGCGGGTGGCGCTGGCACGGGCCGGGTCGTCGCAGAAGACCGAGCTCAGACCCGGTGCCAGCACCTGCAGCGGGTGGTGCATCACATCGCCGCTGAACAGGGCGTGCTGGCCCTCTGAACTCAGCCACAGGCTCATGTGGCCCGCGGTGTGGCCCGGGGTGGGCACCATGGTCAGGCCCGGGGCGATCACGGTGGGTTCGAAGGCGATGGGCTGGTGCAGACCGGCCTGCACCACGGGCTCGACGCTGTCGCGCCACACCGCGGCCAGGTGGCCGGTGTGCTGGCGGATGTGCGCCAACTCAGGGGCCGGGAATCGGTAACAGGCCCGGGTGAACAGGGGCTGCCAGCGGCCATCCAGCCAATGCGTGTTCCAGCCCACGTGGTCGGTGTGCAGGTGGGTGTTGATCACAAGGTCGACCTGGTCAGGCTGTACACCGCTGGCAAGCAGGCGGCTCAGGTAGGGCGTGGCCAGCTGATGGAAGATGGCTTTGCCCGGCCGCTCGCGCCCGTTGCCGATGCCGGTGTCCAGGATCACGGTCTGACCGGGTCGGCGCAGCACCCAGCTGTGGATGCTCAGGCGCAGACAGCGGCCCTCATCGGCGGTGGTGCTGGCATCGGCCCAGGCGGTGCGCGGTGGCGCAGTGGCTTCATCCCAGGCCGGAAACAGGAACGCGGGCGCAAAGCTGTCGACGCAGCGCTCCTCCACCTTCCAGACAGACCACTCGCCGACACGGTAAATGGGCTGGCCTGGGGTCGGGGTGCCAATCAACTCGCTCATTGCAGGTTCTCCACGGTGATGTTCCTGGCGCGGATCAGGCGTTGCCAGAACACGGATTCGGCCTTCTGCCGGCTGGCCAGTTGCTCGGGCGTGCCGCCACCGGGCTCCACCCCGGCGGCCCGCAAGGCGGTCTGGGCCTCGGGGGTCTTGAGCCAGGCATTGACCTCGCGGCCCAGGCGCTCGCGCAGATCGGCGGGCACGCCCCGGGGCGCGAATAGGCCCACCCACTGCTCGACAGCGTAATCCTTGAAGCCCAGCTCGGCCAGCGTGGGCAGGCTCGGGTCCAAGGTGCTGCGCTGGGCCGAGGTGACGCCCAGGATCTGCACCTTGCCGTCGCGCTGGGCCGCCAGCGCCCAGGGCACCTGGGCCAGGGCGAACTCGATGTGCCCGCCCAGCAAGGCGGCGTAGGCCGGGGTGGCGCCCTGGTAGGGGAGGTGGTTCAGATCCACACCGCTTTGCTGCTCCAGCAGGGCGAAGGCCAGGTGGGCCGTGCTGCCGATGCCCCACGTGCCGTAGCTGGCGCTGCCGGGCTTGTCGCGCGCCAGGCGCTGCAGGTCCTGGGCGTTGCGCACGTTCACCCCGGCGCGCTCGACCACCGCCATGGGCACACGGCCCAGCTCGATCACGGGGTCGAAGGCATTGGCGGCGTCGTAGCGCAGGGTTTTGGCAAACAGCAGGGGGTTGACCACCTGGGTGTCGACATTGCCCATGAAGAAGGTGTAGCCGTCGGCCGGGCTGGCCGCGGCATAGCCTGCGCCCACCATGCCGCTGGCGCCCGGCTTGTTCTCGACGATGACAGGCTGGCGCAGGCGCGCGCCCAGGCCGTTGGCCAGCGCGCGCGAGGTGCCATCCACCGCGCCGCCCGGCGCCCAGGGCACGATGAGGCGGATCGGCTTGTCGGGGTTCCAGGCTGGCGCGGCAGCCGGTGCTGCAGGGGCAGTCGCTGTGCTGGCCAGGCCAAAGCCCGGCTGAGCGAGCAAGGCCACAAAACACTGGATCACGGCCGTGCGGCGAGTAGCGGAGCGGGGATGCGGATGGGGCGTCATGAGGGGCACCTGTTGGGGTTGAGGGTGCCATCCACTATGCTGAGCGCCCATCGACACCACAATTCATTCTTTCTGCTTGCTTGATGCCCTGAAAGCATCACCCTACTGAGGGCCCCATGCCATGGAACTGCGCCATCTCCGTTATTTCGCCATGGTGGCCGAGCACCAGAGTGTGCGCGCCGCCTCGGAACACCTGTACGTGACCCAGCCCGCCGTGTCGCGCCAGATTCAAGACCTGGAGGCCGAACTGGGCGTGAGCCTGTTCGAGCGCAGCAGCCGCGGCCTGCGCCTGACCGAGGCCGGCCTGGCCTTCCAGGCCGATACCCAGCGCATCCTGGCTGCCGTGCAAGAGGCCAAGCGCTCGGTGCAGTTGCGGGCCGCCGGGTTGCTGGGCAGCCTGCGCCTGGGCCTGATCGAGAGCGCAGGCTGGGATGGCCTGGTGCCCGAGGCCATCGGCCGCCTGCAGCAGGAGGCGCCGGGCCTGCGCATCCAGCTGTTTCCGATGAGCACGCCGCAGCAACTGGCGGCCTTGCACGAGGGCGGCCTGGACGGCGGCTTCATCTACCCTTTTGAGCCCCTGGACGCGGCGCTGCAGTGCACGGCCCTGGCCCGGCACGACGTGATCCTGGCCGTGCCCGAGGGCTCGCGCCTGGCCCAGCGCCCGCTGGTGCAGGCCAGCGAACTGTCCGACGAGCCCTTTGTGATGTTCGAGCGCCCGGTGTACCCGGCCTACCACGACCGCCTGATGGGGGCCTGTACCCAGGCCGGCCTGACGCCGCGCATCGTGCAGGAGGTGGGCAGTGAATCGGCCGTGCTGTCGCTGGTGTCGGCGGGCATCGGCATCGCCCTGGTCAATGCGGCCAACCGGGGCCGGCCGCCGGCCCGGGTGCGCTTTGTGCCCCTGGCCGATGTGTCGGTTCCCCTGAGCCTGTCGTTTGCCTGCCGGCGCGAAGGCGCCAGCCCCGGCCTGCAGCGGTTTCTGAGCGCGCTGCAACAACCGGCGCCGTCACCACAATGATGCCTTCAGAGCATCACTAACACCAATCAACAGCATTGGAAGTTTCCGGGCATTGAATCGATAGTCCGGGTGCACCGGGCCGGTCGGCCCGCAGCGATGGGCGCTGCGGCGGCGGCCCGTTGAAACGGTACATCTCCCATGCCCCAAGTTGCCGCGGCGCCAACGCCCCCGTCCTCCCGCCCCTCCCTGATCAGCACCGACATCGACTTTGACCGGCCCGGCCTGCAATCAGGTCACCTGCGCCTGCCCTACTCGCACGACCGCTCGGGCTATGGCCACATCCCGGTGCCCATCGCGGTGCTCAACCAGGGCCCTGGCCCCACCCTGCTGCTGACCGGGGGCAACCATGGCGATGAGTTTGAAGGCCCCATCGCCTTGATGAAGCTGATGCGGCGCCTGCCGCAACTGCAGATCCAGGGCCGCTTGATCGTCATCCCGGGGCTGAATTTCCCGGCCCTGATGCAGGGCACCCGCACCTCGCCCATCGACCAGGGCAACCTGAACCGCGCCTTTCCGGGCCAGCGCAACGGCAGCCTGACCGAAATGCTGGCGCACTACGTGGACAGTGTGCTGTTCCCGCTGGCCGATGTGGCCTTCGATCTGCATGCCGGCGGCGCCTCCACCCACTACCTGCCCACCGTGCTGGCGGCCTGGCCCTCCGACCCCGCCCAGGCCGACACCTACAGCCGCCTGGTGCAACACCTGGGCGCACCCCGCACCCTGGTGATGGACCTGCTGGGCGAAGACCGCACCTTTGGCGCCGCAGCCGACCGCCATGGCCTGCTGTTCTTCTGCGGCGAGTTTGGCGGCCAGGCCGTGTGCAACCCCCAGGGCCTGGCCCTGGCCGAGACCTGCATCGAGCGTCTGATGCAGGGCATGGGGCTGCTGCCCCCAACGCTGGACGCCCTGCCACCCGAGGCCACCCACCTTTACCGCGTTGAGGGCGATGCCCACTATGTGTTCGCCCCGGTGCCCGGCCTGTTTGAGCCGGCCTTTCAGTTGGGCGACGAGGTGCAGGCCGGTCAGATCGCGGGTTGGATTCACGACCCCACCCAGCCCGGCGCCCCAGCCACTGAGATCCGCTTCAAAGGCGCCGGCCTGGCGCTTTGCATCCGTGCCTTGGCCCGGGTGGAGGCAGGGGATTGCCTGGGGCACTTGGCCAGCCGTGTTCCGGCCGGTCAAGTCTGAGGCCCGCCAAAAGCCTGAATCGATCGCGTGGCTGGCCGCCCGCAAGGGCATGGCCGGGGCCCGGTCGCTGTCACATCGCACGGGCGTGCCGCTGCCGGCAGCCGCCGCAATGGCACCAGGTGCCACTGCAGCAAAGCCCGCCCAAGCTATCCGCAGCGGCTTTGCCGGCGTGCTGGGCCGTCATGACCTGTGACCTACCCTGGTGCTGGGGTGAATGAGCGCTCCGGCCGGCCGCTGGTGTACTGGTTTCTGTGATCAACCGGCGCAGGGCAAGGCTGCGAAATCCGGGGCGATTATCAGAAATGCCGGGCTCGCAACCGCAAGCCGAACAAAGCCGTGTCCTCTCTTGCCAACAGCTGTTGCGCCACCCTGTTCATTGGGTGCGCCTTGATACATATCAATCGGGTGAGCGCCGCAGAGGGGAACATGCATGCGAGTCCTCGACCGCTGGACCGTTGGGCATGTGTCTGAGAACCCGGATTGCTTCGTGCGTTGAGCAAACGACAAACTGGGTTCGTCACTTTGACCGCTGCCTTGGCCCATCTGAAGGGATGCCCTGCGTCATATTTTTGGGAACATCCATGACACTCTTCAGCAAAACCAGTCTCAGCGCCCGTCTGTATGTCGTTTCATTCGCGCTCATCGCCGCGCTCATCGCCGTCACCGCCAGCGCCTGGGTTCAGCTGCGTGAGGTGAGAGACCTGTCGCACCGCACCGGCAACATCAAAGTGCTTCAGCTCAGCCTGATCGCAAGCACGGAGTTGAAGGTGTCGCAAGCCCTGTCGGACATCCGACAGGCTTTGCTGTCCACCAAGCCAGAGACCGTCGACCAATCCGCCAAGGATGTGCAGCGCAAGCGCGAGCAGATCGCCAAGAACGATGCCGCCTTTCTGGCCGAGATCACGGATCAGGCGGGTCGGGATGCCTTCAAACGCGACTGGCTGGACCTGCAGGTCGCCTCGTGGCCCGTGGCCGAGAAGAACCTGGAGTTGATCCGCAGCGGGCAACACGAAGCCGCCCTGAACATGCTGGCCGACACCACTTTGCCCCAGTTTGCCAAGATCCAGACCTGGCTCAGCGAGGAGCGCGACCGCCAAGCCAAGGTCCTGGGCCAGGATGTCGCGGCCATCGGCAGCAACGTGGATGAGATCCGCTTGCAGCTCTCCACGCTGGTGGCTGCCGTGGCCTGTGGCTTGGTGGCCTTCTCCTGGTTCATGGCCCGTGCGCTGCGCGCCCGCGTGGCCCAGGCCCAGATCGTGGCCGACCGTGTCAAAGAGGGCGATTTTTCAGTCTCGGTGGTGGACAACAATGCCGACGAATTCAGCCCCTTGTTGAGTGCACTCGGATCCATGCAGGTGTCGCTCACCGAAGTGGTGGCGCAGGTGCGCCAGAACGCCGAGGGCGTGGCCACGGCCAGTGCAGAAATCGCCCAGGGCAACCAGGACCTGAGCCAGCGCACCGAAGAACAAGCCGCGGCGCTGGAACAGACCTCGGCCACCATGAGCGAACTCGGCAACACCGTGCGCAACAACACCGAAAGCGCCCGGCAGGCCAATCAACTGGCACAAGGCGCGTCGGCAGTGGCCGTGCAGGGCGGCGATGTGGTCGGCAAGGTCGTCACCACCATGGAAGGCATCAGCACCAGCAGCCGCAAGATCGGGGACATCATCGGCGTCATCGACGGCATTGCCTTCCAGACCAACATCCTGGCACTGAACGCGGCCGTGGAGGCGGCTCGCGCTGGCGAACAAGGGCGTGGCTTTGCAGTCGTGGCATCGGAAGTGCGCAGCCTGGCCCAGCGCAGTGCCGAGGCCGCCAAGGAAATCAAATCGCTCATCAGCAGCAGCGTTGAACAGGTGGAACAAGGCACCTTGCTGGTGGACCAGGCGGGCAAGACCATGGGCGAGATCGTGGCCTCGATCCAGCGGGTCAGCCACATCGTGGCCGAAATCACCTCTGCCAGCGACGACCAAAGCTCTGGCATCGAGCAGGTCGCCGACGCGGTCGGGCAGATGGACCGGGTCACCCAGCAGAACGCGGCCCTGGTCGAGGAGAGCGCCGCGGCCGCCAAGAGCCTGAAGGGCCAGGCCGACCAACTGGTGCAGGCCGTGGCGGTGTTCAAACTGACCCAGGGTGGCGCACGAGGCTCAGCCCCCATGACCCACGGCACCGCAGTCAGGACACCCAGCCTGTCGCATCGTTCAGCCCCAACCCGGACAGCGGGCCATCAACGCCCCGCAATGCGCAGCGCATCGAAGACCTCGCCGGCATTGACCTCCAGCGCCAGCCAGCCCCAGGCATCCAAGGGCGACAACGAAAGCTGGGAGTCGTTCTGAGCCGGACGGCGGTCTTGGGCTGAGTGCCGCAGCGCTCCAGGGAGCGGCGGAGGCGAGGCGGGCGACATGGTAAAACGCTCGCCACCCATCGCTGTCTATCGCTGTCTATCGCCCCAGAGAGGCCCCTGAGAGCCGCCACCCATGCCCATGCCGTTCGAATACCAGAATGCCTCGCGCCAGTTCGAGCAGTTCATGATCGATGCGCGCGACTGCGCCGGCTTGGCCACCACCAACATGAGCTGGAACATGGTCATCGGTGTGCTGCACACCTTTCGCAGCCGCTTGCCGGTAGAGCAAGCGTTGGCGTTTGCCGACGCCTTGCCGCCGGTGCTGCGTGCCCTCTTTGTGGAGCACTGGGATGTGAGCCAGCCGGTGCGCTCGTTTGGCACGCCGGAGGAAATGCTCGACGAAGTGCGCTCCGTGCGGCGGCAACACAACTTTGCGCCGCCTCACGCCATCCGGGCCGTGGCTGAAGCCCTCCGAAAGAACATGGACCCCGAGGTGCACCAGCGCGCCATGAGCAAGCTGGCGCCGGCTGCACAAGCCTATTGGGGCTATCAGTCTTCCTGTTGAGCCGGGCCACAGGTCGAACTGCTCGCACCCCACGCCCACCGAGGGAGTGAAAGGCATGGTCTGGATACGCTTCAGCCACCCCATTCAATTGCCAAAATAGACATTAATTAATTTTCAAAATGTCTTTTGTTGCCATTTTAGGAATAGCCAATTGCCTGGAAAGCCGTTTTTCTGATCAGTCGATCTCTCTAAACTTCGGCCACGCGCTCCATCCGGCTCTGGGCCGGAGACGAGCGCTGCGCCCATCCCGCCCACTGTGGTCTTGAGACTTGGGCGCCAGAACCCCAGCCCGCCCCATCCAACGCTCGCCTCATGAATCGTCTGCTCAGCATGCAGGTCTTCTGCCGCGTGGTCGACTGCCAAGGCTTTGCCTCGGCGGCCCGTACCCTCGACATGTCGCCGCCCGTGGTCACCCGCCTGATCTCTGACCTGGAAACCCATCTTTCGGCGCGCCTGCTCAACCGATCCACCTCCCGCAAACTGGTGCTGACCGAGGCCGGCCGCATCTACCTCGACCAGGTGCGCCGCATCCTGGCCGACATCGAAGAAGCCGAGGCCTCCGTGCAGTCGGCCACGCAGCGGGTGGGAGGCCGACTCAAGGTGCTGGCGCCGCCCTCGCTGGCCACCTACGAGCTGGTGCGACTCATCCGCAGCTTCAAACAAATCCACCCCAAGGTGACGATCGAGCTGACGACCAACGCCCAGGCCGAAACCCTGGACGAAGATTTCGATGTCTGCCTGGTGATGAGCCATGCGCGCCCCCTGAACGGCGACTTTGTGGCCCGGCGCCTGGCGCACTCACAGCTGGTGCTGTGCGGCTCACCTGACTACCTGAAGGCCCAGGGCCGCCCGCAGCATCCCAAGGACCTGATGAACCACGCACTGGTGACCCTGCCCTTTGTGCACGACCTGACCTTTCGCCGCCCCCCCGCCAGTGCCCGGGACAGCCAGCCCGATGACAGCTATGCCATGGCCTTCACGCAAGTCGCGCTCAGCACCACCCAGCTGGAGACGGCCCGCTCGGCCGCGCTGCAAGGCCTGGGACTGGTGGTCTTGCCGTCCTTTGTGGCGGCCCCGGCCTGCGCCAGCGGCGAGTTGCAAAGCGTGCTCACCGACTGGCGTCTGCCGGCCCTGAGCATCCATGCCGCGATCCCGACGCGCGAGCATGTACCGGCCAAGACCAAGGCCTTTCTGGACCACCTGGCGCAGGCTTTTCCCGACAGTGAAAAAGACCCCTGGCTGACCCGCTGTACCGCCAACGCCGATTGACCCGCCACAGCGGCGTGCTGACGCCGCTGCCCCACGAAAGAACCCATGACAATGCCCAGCGGGCGGGAATGGCTGTTTTCCGTCAAAACCTTTGCGGCCTCGATGCTGGCGCTGTACATCGCGCTGGCGCTGGGCATGCCCAGGCCCTACTGGGCCATGGCCACTGTGTATGTGGTGTCGCACCCGCTGACGGGCGCCACCCGGTCCAAGGGCGTTTACCGGGCTGGCGGCACCCTGCTGGGCGCCGGCGCGGCGGTGCTGCTGGTGCCCTGGCTGGTGAACCAGCCGGTGCTGCTCAGTGCGGTGGTGTCGCTGTGGACGGGCAGCCTGCTGTACCTGTCCCAACTGGACCGCACGCCCCGCAACTACCTCTACATGCTGGCCGCCTACACGCTGCCCATGATCGCCTTTGGCGCCGTGGGCTCGCCGGCCGAGGTGTTCAATATCGCCGTGGCCCGCACCCAGGAAATTCTGCTGGCCATTGCCTGCGCCAGCACGGTGGCCGCCCTGGTGTTCCCGGGCCGGGTGGCCCCGGTGCTGGACCAGCGCATGGGCGTGTGGTTGCGCGACGCTGCGGCCTGGGCCACCGAAGCCTTGCAACCTGGCCAGGTGCCGGGCGCCAGCCGCCACCAGTTGGCTACCGACATCCTGGCCCTGGACCAGTTCATCGGCCAATTGGCCTATGACACCGCCAGCGTGGACGTGGTGCGCCATGCCCGCGAGCTGCGCTGGCGCCTGAGCCTGCTGCTGCCCATGCTGTCGTCACTGCAAGCCGCGCTGGCCGAGCTTCGCCAACTCCCGCAAGGCCTGCCGGCGGGGCTTGAGCAAGCCCTGGCGCAGGTCGCCGACTGGATGCAAAACCTTGACGCCCAGGCGGCCCCCCTCACTGGGCTCCATTGGCAAAACCCCGATGGGAGTGGCCCGGCCGGCTCTGATTGGCCGGCGGTGTTGACGCAACACACGCTGGCCCGGCTACACACCCTGGTCTGCCTGTGGCAAGACTGTCTGGCACTGCGCCAACGCATCGCCCGCAACAACCATGGCCGCACCGGCTTGGATGACTGGGCACCGGCCTACCGCCGCCAGCACCTGGACAGCCAGGCCCGCCATGTGGACCACGGCATGGTGGTGTTCTCAGCCCTGTCGGCCTCGGCGCTGAGCTTTGTGCTGTGCCTGCTGTGGATCGAAACCGGCTGGCAGCAGGGCGCCAGCGCGGTGATCATGGGCTCCATCACGGCCTGCTTCTTTGCCGCCCAGGATGAACCGGCCCGGGCCCAACGCGGCTTTTTTGGCTGGACCTGCGTGGGCATGCTGCTGACCAGTGTGCTGCTGTTCTACGTGATCCCGGCCACCCATGATTTCGAAACCCTGGTGCTGGTCCTGGCCTTGCCCTTCCTACCCCTGGGCACGCTGGCCTTGCGCCCCAGCTTTGCCCCCATGGCGATGACCTTGACCGTCTGCACCGCCTCGTTTCTGGGCCTGTCGGGTGCCTACGACGCCAATTTCGCAGACTTTGTGAACAGCAACCTGGCCGGCATCGCGGGGGCCTTCGGCGCGCTGGTGTGGACGCTGCTGACCCGACCCTTTGGCACCGGCCTGGCCCTGCGCCGCCTGGTGCGCAGCCTCTGGCGCGATCTGGTGCGCCATGCCTGGGGCCGCCATCAGACCGAACACGCCGCGCTGGGCGCCATGGGCGATCTCATGCTGGATCGCCTGAGCCTGCTGCTGCCGCGCCTGGCCGCCAGCGCCCATGACCGGGTCACCGATGGCTTCAGTGAGTTGCGGGTGGGCTTCAGCGTGCTGGACCTGCAAGGCAGCGGCGCGCCCGCCAGCCCGGTTGGGCAACCCTTGCGCCGGGTGCTGGGGGCCGTGGCCGCCCACTACCGGGCGCGCCTGAACCAGACCCCCCACCCCCACGCGGCACAGGCCCTGGGCCAGCGCATCGACCGGGCCCTGCACACGCTGGCCAGGCAGGACAGCCCGCAGGCCCGGCAAGCCCGCCATGCGCTGGCCGAGTTGCGCATCACGCTGTGCCCAGGCCGGCCGGCACCCGCACGGGCCCTGGTCACGCCCGAACCCACACGGAGCCCCACTGCATGAATGCCGAAATCGACCTGTACGGGGTGTTTGTCCCCAGCGTGCTGCTGCTGGCCGTGCTGGCCCTGGGCCTGACCGCTGGGCTGCGCCTGGGGCTGGCGCGACTGGGCTTGTACCGGCTGGTATGGCACCGCTCACTTTTCAACTTCTGCCTGTTCGTGGTCGTGTTGTCGGCCTGCGTCCAAGGCAGCATCTGGTGGAGACCCTGATCCCATGACACCCTTGCCCCTCTTGCACACCCTGAAGCACCGAACCATCCCGGTGGTGCTGACGCTGCTGATGGCTGCCGCCGCGGCCAAGACCGGCCAACACCTGTGGGTCTATTACAACGACGCCCCCTGGACCCGCGACGGTCACCTGCGGGCCGACGCCGTGCAAGTGGCACCCGATGTGTCGGGTCTGCTGACCGAGGTGCTGGTGCACGACAACCAGGCCGTGCACCGGGGCGATCTGCTGATGGTGGTGGACCGCGCACGCCACGAACTGGCAGTACGTCAGGCCGAGGCCGCCTGGCGCGCGCAGCGTGCCGTGGTGGCCCAGGCCCGGCTGGAGGCCGAACGCAACCACCGCCTGAGCGACCTGGTGGCGCGCGAGAGCCAGGAACAAGGTGACGCCCGGCTGGAACAAGCCGAGGCCCAATTGGCCAGCACCGAGGCGGCCCTGGCCCTGGCCCGGCTCAATCTGGCCCGCACCCGCATCACCAGCCCGGTGGATGGCTTTGTGAACGACCGGGCGCCCCGCGTAGGCGACTACGTGAGCACCGGCCGACCCGTGCTGTCGGTGCTGGACCGGGCCTCGTTCCATGTTGACGGCTACTTTGAAGAAACCAAGCTCGACCACATCCACCTGCAGCAGCCGGTGGAGATCCGCATCATGGGCAGCGAGCTGCGGCTGCGGGGCCACGTGCAAAGCATGGCCGCCGGCATCGAAGACCGCGACCGCAGCAATGGCGCCAGCCTGCTGCCCAACGTCAACCCCACCTTCAACTGGGTGCGGCTGGCCCAGCGCATCCCCGTGCGCGTGGCGCTGGACGAAGTGCCGCCCAACTTCCACCTGATCGCCGGGCGCACGGCCACGGTGTCGGTGCTCGATGAAGCGCCCGCCGCCCATGGGGCTGAACCCAGCACGGGAGGACACTCATGATCAGGCAAGCTGGCACCGTCGCTGCCACCGCGACCCCTCAACGCTGGCGCCAGAGGGCCCTGGTGCTGGCCTGCGCCAGCGCCCTGGCCGCCTGTTCGCCCCTGCCGGCCACCCCGCCGCTGGCCGACCAGGCCGTGGCACGGCAAGCCTTGGCCCAGGCCGGCTTCGAGCAGGCTCATGGCCCGGCGGTCTCACTGGGGCCGGTGCCCGATCACTGGTGGCAGCTGTATGCCGACCCTGCGCTGGACAGCCTGGTGCAGCAGGCCTTGCAGGCCAACACCGGCTTGCGCGAAGCCCGGGCCCACCTGCAGCGCGCCCAGGCCGTGGTGCAGGCGGTGGAGGCCGAGGCGGGCCCTCATGCCAGCATCGAGGCCGCAGGCAAACGCGCCCAGGAGGCCGGCGAAACCTTCTTGCTGAAAGAAAAGCTGCCCGTGATGAACGAGGGCAACCTGGGCTTCAGCGTTTCCTACCAGATCGACTTGTTCGGCCAGCTGGCCCGGGCCGAAGAGGCTGCCCACGCCAGCCAGCAGGCCACGGCGGCCGCGCTGGATGTGGTGCGCGTGAGTGTGGCCGCCGCCACCGTGCGCGCCTATGTGCAGGGCTGCTCGGCCACCCGCGAGTTGCACCGCGCCGAGGCCGCCCTGGCCGTGCAGCGGCGCCGGCTTGAGTTGGCGCGGCGCCTGGCCGAGGCCGGCCGCAGCCCCCGCACCGCGGTGCAGGCCGCCCAGGCCCAGACCCTGGCCTTGCAGGCCCAGCTGCCGGCTTATGCCACGGCCCAGGATGCGGCCCACTACCAACTGGCTGCCCTGCTGGGACTGCCCCCCCAGGCCCTGAGCCGCGAGCGCACCCATTGCGAGGCCTCGCCAAAACTCGCACAGCCGCTGCCGGTGGGCGACGGTGCCGCCCTGCTGCAACGCCGCCCCGATGTGCGTGAGGCCGAACGCCAACTGGCGGCCGCCACGGCGCGCATCGGCGTGGCCACGGCCGCGCTCTACCCCAGCATCCACCTGGGCGCCTCGGCGGGCCTGAGCGGGGTGTTGGGTGACCTGGGCAACGCCTCCACCGCGCGCTGGGGCCTGGGCCCGCTGATCAGTTGGCAGATCCCGGACAATGCAGCACGTGCGCGCGTGCAGGCCTCGAAAGCCGATGCCCAGGCCGCCCTGGCGCACTTCGACGGTGTGGTGCTGAACGCGCTGCGCGAAACCGAAACCGCCCTGAGCCACTATGTGCATGACCTGGACGAGCAAGCCCGCTTGGCACAGGCCCGCGAGCAGGCCGATCAGGTGGCCCAGGACAACCATCGGCTTTATGAGAGTGGCCGCGCACCCTTGCTCAGCCAGCTGGAGGCGCAAGGCGCGCTGAGCCGCCTGGATCAACAAGTGGCCCAAAGCCAGGGCCAGACTGCGCGGGATGAAGTCGCCCTGTTCCTCGCCCTGGGCGGCGGGTGGCAGCAACAGGCTACCCCACCCGGCAGCGCGCACTGAGCCAGCGGCTGGCGCATGCTGGCGCGGCAGACAACGCGCCCCCCCCCTCAGCCCACGCCAGCCCGCCCCCACCCACACCAGCGCTGCGGCCCCCACGAAAAAAAACCCCGCCACACTGAAGTGACGGGGTCAACGCAATGGAGAAAAACCGCTGGGGTGTCAGGCGCTCACGCGCCCGGCATCAGAAACGATGCTGCAGGCCGAAGGCCACACCGGTGTTGTTGCTTTTGCCGCTGGCGGTCTGGGCCGCCGTCACGCCATTGGCCTTGGTGTAGTCGAGTTCGGCATACACATCGGTGCGCTTGCTGAGGGTGTAGCGGGCGCGAGCCACATAGGTGTCGTACCGGTTGGACGACAGGCCGTCCGCCGAGTACTTGGTGTTGTAGTACGCGCCCACCACCTTCACCAGGTCACTCACATTGAAGGTCACGCCCACATCAGCCACCTGGGCCTTGAGGCCGGTGGTGCTGGCGCTGGCGCCATTCAAGAACTTGTACAGCGAGGTGCTGGCGCTCGAGCTGGTCAGGATCGAGGTGTTGCTGTTGGCAAAGCTGGCGTCGGCCTGCATCTGAGTGTAGCCAGCGGTCACGCGCAGGCCATTGAACAGGTAGTTGCCGCCCAGGGTCCAGGTGGTCTGGTTGCGGCCGGCCACGTCGCGCAGGCGGTCGTAGGCAGCGCCCACTTGCACCGGGTTCACGTCGTACTTCAGCATGGCCTGCACCGACGAGTTGGCGGCGGTCGAGCCGGCCACATTGCCAAACGAGTAGGCCAGGCCGAGGGACGTACCGGCCCACACGGGGCTCTGGTACTTGACCATGTTGTCGCGGCGCGAGGTGTCCAGGCTGCCGCCCACCAGGGTGCCCAAGGGGTTCACCGTGGTGGCAGCCACTGCGGCGTACTGCTTGTTGTTGGTCAGCTCCTGGCCCAGCGGGTCGTTGATGTAGCCGGCTTGCAGGTCGTAGTTGAAGGTGGTGTTGCGGCCCAGGTCGATGCGGCCCCATTGGTTTTCCAGGCCCACGATGGCGCGGCGGTCAAAGATATTGCTGGAGCTGGAGGTGGCGCCAGTGGCAGTGTTAAAGCCCGACTCCAGGTTGAAGTTGGCGCGCAAACCGCCGCCCAGGTCTTCCGTGCCCTTGAAGCCGAAGCGCGAGGTGTTCAGCACGCCCGAGGAGAGCTGGGTTTGCGAGCCGGTGGCGCCAGTGCTGGACTTGACGGCAGCGCTGTCGCTGCGCACGCCTGCATCAATCAGGCCGTACAACTGCAGGCTGGAGCCGGATTCGGCATGGGCGGCGATGGAGCCGGTCAGTGCGCTCAGCGCAGCCAGGGCGATCAGGGATTTTTTCATGGGTGTCATCGGATGGAGATGGAGAAACAAGAAAAGCTCGAAAGGGCCATGGCGCGTGCTCAGAAGCTGGCTTCACCGTGCGGCAGCAAACCGGCTCGGTTGGCGGCGGCGGCCGCAGCACGCACGTCCTGTCGGCTCAACGCCGACTTGACGGCCGGCAGGCCCTGGGACATCGGGTCCACATCGGCCCCATGGCGGGCGGCTTGCACGGCCTCGGTACGCACTTCGGTACGACTGCGTTGCGCCACGCTGGGGGCGTTCAACTGGTCCCGGTAGGTATCGGCCTCGCCGGCGGCAAAGCTGCTGGACGCAGCAAGGGTGACGACGGCCATCAAGGCGGTGGAGAAAAAGGTGCGGGGCATGGCGGGGTTCCTTGAATGAGGTTTCAGGCCGGGGCTTGGCCCGGCGGGTCGGGGAAGGCAGAACGCGCTTCCGTAGCCGATGCGTGACTTTAGAACGCCAAGATCGGCAATAAAACAGGTTTTTCTGGAATTGGTAATTTCTGAATTAGAAACAAATTCAGCCTGCGCAGGCGTCACAGGCGAGTGCCTGCGATACCGTCGCCCGCGCATCTTGTTTCGTTTTTGGAAATTTCCAATTTCTATTTAACTGGTTTTATTGTCATTTTGGGAAGAATAAAGTTCACCCATCGACGAACCAGACTGTGGACAAGCCGCCACGGCAGGTTCAACGAATGCCGGATGCAAGGGCACCCGACAAGCCCTGTTGATCACCCCTGAAAGGACTCCAAAATGAACCGCTCTCTCATCGCCATGGCCCTGTTGGCCGCAAGTACCGCCCTGACCGCCACCCCCAGTTTTGCCACGGGAGAGGCCGATACTTACAAGGATCAATTCGCACCGGTGGTGTCGCAACGCAGCCGCGCCGAGGTCAATGCCGAAGCCGTGGCCGCCGCTCAATTGAAGATCGCAGACCCCAGCCTGCTGGAAATGTCGCGTGTGCAGCCCCTGCTGAAGTCGACCCTGACGCGCGCCGAAGTCAGCGCCGAAGCCGCCCGCGCCAACCGCCTGGGCCTGATCCCGCACGGCGAACTGACTTACTGATCAGTAGGCCCCGGCAGACCGTGGCGAGCTGAGGTCAGCGGTCTGCAAACAGCTCGATCAGCAACTGCCGCAGCCACAGATTGGCCGGGTCGCGGTTGAAGCGCCCATGCCAGAACAGGTTGATGGCAATGTCGGGCAGGCGTACCGGATGCGGTGAGCTGACCAGCCCGAAGGGCTGTTCGCAGCGCAGCGCAAAGCGCTGCGGCACGGTGGCGATCAGGTCGGTGCTTTGCAGAATGTGGCCGACCGCAATGAAGTGCGGCACCACCAAGCGCATGCGCCGCTCGATGCCGGCGCGCTCCAGTTGCCCATCGACCTCACCATGCCCCGTGTGGGCGGCCACCACGCCCACGTGTTCCAGCTCGCAGAACTGCTTCAGGCTCATGGGCACACGCGCCGTGGGGTGACCCTGGCGGAACATGCACACATAGCGGTGCCGAAACAGCCGGCGCTGAAAAAACCCGCTTTGCAGCTGCGGCAGCAGGCCCAGGGCCAGGTCGACCCGGCCTTGGGCCATGTCCTCTTTGAGGTCGCCCGTGTGCGGGCGCAAGGTGCTGATGCGGATGTGCGGGGCCCGCTGGGCCAGGGCTTCCATCAAGGGCGGCATGAAGTACATCTCGCCGATGTCGGTCATGGCCAGGTGAAAGGTGCGGGTGCTGCTGAGTGGGTCGAAGGCATCGCGCGTGGCCAACGCTCCTTGCAAGGTGTTCAAGGCCTGTGCCACCGGCTCGGCCAGGTGCAGTGCGTACGGCGTGGGCGCCATGCCATGCGAGGTGCGGGTGAACAGCTCGTCGCCCAGGCCGGCCCGCAGGCGTTTGAGGGCATTGCTGACCGCGGGCTGGGTCAGGCCCAGGTGCTCGGCAGCCGCCGAGACGCTGCGGTCCAGCAGCAGTTGGTGGAACACCACCAACAGGTTCAGGTCGATGTGGCGCAGGTCCATGGCGGGCGGGTGTTGCGGGGAGGTATTGCGGGGGTGTGTTGCGGGGGGGGTCAGGCGGGTGTTGCAGGTAGGTGCCCCGAACTTGGCTGCAGCCGCGTCTCAATGCACCGGGGCTGCCGGCAACAGGCGAAACACCATCGCACCGAGCACCAACAGCACGGCAATGCACACCAGAACCCCCGCATAAGGATCGCCCCCCAAGGCGGTGGACCAGGAGGCGGCAAAACCGCTCAGACTTTGCACGATGGCCACCCCCAGAAACATGGACATGGTGAACACCGACATGGCACGCCCGGCAAACTCGGCGCCGTAGGAAGCGCGCACGTTGGCGTATTGCAGAACACCGGCCCCCGACAGCACGGCCATGGCCACCATGCCGCCAACGCCAACCCAGGACGAGGGAACAAAGGCCATCGCCACGGACACCGCGGCCATGAGCGTCACGGCGCACACGATCCAATGTCGCCGCCGCGCCGGACCCGGATCAAAATGGCCGAACAAGGCGGGGGTGAACAGCGATATCAGCGACACCAGCAAGGCGACGTTGCCTGTCTGCACCAATGTCATGGCGTGGCGGTGCATCAGCATGGGCCCCAACCACAGGCCACGCAGTGTGAGAAATGAGGCGTAGTTGACACCGGCCAGGGCCAAAATGCCCCAAGTCTGCGGCAGCAGGAAAATGTCGCCAAAGCCTCGCAGGGCGGTGCCGAGGGTCTGTGGGCGCTGTTGGGAGGCGGCCAGTCCCTCGTGCAGTTGGCGATAGACCAGCAGCCAAGAAATGCAGGCCAGCCCGGTCAGCACGGCAAAGCCCCCACGCCAGGAACTGGCGTGGATGAGCCAGGCCAAGGGGGTTCCCGTGAGGATCAGCCCCAGCCCCCCCAAGCCCATGGCCGTGCCTGAGACGGCGGCAAAGCGCTTCACCGGAAAGCGCCTGCCGATGAACAGCGTGCACACCACAAAGGCCGGTGAGCATCCCATGCCAATCAGAACCTGGCCAAGCACCAGCACCGCAAAATTGGGGGCCAACGCAGAAATGAGGGCACCCAATATGGCCAGAGGGAATGTGCACAGCCAGGTGCGGCGCAGCCCGTAAAAGTCGAGCGCGATCCCGACCGCGAACTGGGTCAGTCCGAAGGCGAACGCAAAAGTGGCGGCAAAAAGGCCCAGGTCCTGCGAGGACAGTCCGAACTCCTGCTGCAGACCGGTCGCCATCATGGCCGTGACCGTGCGAAAGGCCTGGCTCAGCGCGAAGGCGCTGACCAAGGTCAACAGGGTGAGCCAGGGCAAGGCGGCTTCGGATTCGGCGGGGGACTCCGTGGGGGATTGGTTCAACGCGGACATCGTTTTTCTGGTCGGGTGCAGATTCATCACCAGTTGGCTGCGCGCCATTCCTGGGATGCGTGCTTCATTTTGACTTGGCACGGATCGCCACAATGTCGCACAGGTTCGGATGCCGATCGGCCGCGCAACGGCTTGCTGGCACGACTTGGCTGCGTTCGAGCCCCCATCAGCGCCCCAACAAGGCTTGACGCTGAAGACGGCTTTTGAGGGTTGGAGTCGAGTTGACTCCAACAAATAAAGTCCGGCGAAACCGGGGCGTGTAAGTCGTTGACTTGGCTACCACCCGTTGAATCGGAAGCCCATTGCAGCCTACCGACCGAGAGCGGTATGGACCGCGGCTTTCAAACTGCAGCGGCTGTTTTCGCCAAGTAGCGACGGTCCGTTCCAAGCGCTTCAAGGTTCCAGGCCTCGGGCTTCCTGAAGTATCCAGTTCGCAAATGCCTGTAGCGGCGCTTCACTTAACTCTACCGGCTCAGGAAGTACGAGACAGAAGTTCTTGGCGATCGACTTGCCATCCGGCCATGGCGCCACCAGACGACCTTGTTCAAGCTCTGCCTCGACATACAGACGTGGCACCAATGCGACCCCTAGGCCAGCCATCGCCGCCTCGATCAACATGGAATGGAGGTCATAGCGTGCGCCAACCGCTGAGTTGGTTAACTCGATAGCGGCTTCATTCGCGTAGAGCTGCCACGCATCTGGGTTCTGTCGCTTGTGAAGGCGCGGGAGCTCATCCAACGAGGCGTCGGCACCAGCGTCCGCGAGGAGCGCCGGACTGCACACTGGCACAAGAACCTCTTCCAGCAAGTGATACAGACGCATACCCGTCCATGCTGGATGCTCAAAATGGATGGCTGCGTCGAAGCCGCTGCCCGTCAGTATGAATGGGTCCAAGCGCTCGGAGATGTGCACCGTGATCTTCGGATGCTTGTCCTGAAAACGTTTCAGCCGGGGGATGAGCCAACGGGTTGCGAAGGTCGGTATGGCTGCGATATCTATGCTCACACCCTCGTCGGGCTGCCCCATCAGATAGAGGCTGTCCCGCTCAAGCCGGTCCAGGATTTCGCGAACTTGCACCGCGTATCTCGCGCCGTTCGGCGCTAGCCGGACACGATTGCCAACGCGCTCGAACAGCGCGACGCCCAGGAACGCCTCCAATCGACCGATCTGACGGCTGATGGCCCCCTCGGTCAGCGCCAGTTCGTCCGCCGCACGTGCAAAGCTGCCGTGCCTCGCCGCAGCCTCAAAGGCCAGGAGCGCGGAATTGCTTGGGATCTTGCGTCGCATGGGAGTCACGCCGGTGGGTATTCGCATCGACGCCAGCTTGAGCAAACGTCACCGAAGGCTCATTTTATATCGCTATTCGCCAGTGAATTTGGTCACTAGCATTACGTTTATGCAATGACCTGAATCGCTTGCATCCAGAGCCCATCCGTTCAAAAGGACAGAATTCATGATCTACACCGTCGAATGCAGCTTCGCGGACCCCAGCAGCGAAGCCGAATGGAACGACTTTTACAGCCTTGAAAAGCTGCCCGCCCTCATCTCGGTAGCTGGCTTTCACACCTCGCAGCGCTTCAAGGCCTTGAGCAGTGGCTGCCCGGTCTATCTGGCCATACACACGATCGACGGTCTCGATGTGCTGACCGGGGAGGAATATCGCCAGAAAGGCGGCGGCAACTTTGCACGGTGGCAGTTGAACATCACCGACTGGCACCGCAACCTCTACGACGATATCGGTCTGGCGCCGGCGGTGCGTGCAGACGAACTCCTCGCGCTTTGCGCGAGCGGCCCCGAGCCTTTGGTGCAGATGGGTCTCACGCCGTTGGCCATGCAGGCAGTGGCGTTGGAGAAGTTCCCCGCACGCCGCTGGCTTGCAAGACTGCCTTGGCGACATGCTCAGTTCGTCGAGAACCTTGAAGGCGTCCACCTCTACACACCGATGACGGACCAACTGACCAACGTTCGCACGGTATCGCCCGAGTTGGAACAGTAGGTCCGCAATGCCCAACGTCACCTTCTATATTCGCTCAGAGGAAATGCCGTCCGATGAGCAGCGGGCCGAGCTTTCCCGTCACTGCCTCGAACTCTGCACGAGTGTTCTTCAAGCGGCGCTCGAAAACGTTCATGTCATCTACATCGACGTTCGCCATGGTCAAGGACATCCCGTCTTCGCAGAAGTCCAATACCGGCTCGAGAGCTTTCGCACGCCCTCCGTCATGAACAAGTTGATGGATGGTCTGGACGAGGCCATTGCGCGCTGCACGGGTCTCAAGGCGCGCATCCGATGCTTTGGTCATGCCGCCTCGAACGTCCACGCTCGAAATTGATGAGTCTTCCGGAGCAAGAACATTGTCTACCCATCCCTTTCCAAGCCAACGAGCCGGAAATTTCACGATCACGGCAATCAGCGATGGCTACCTCAACGCCAGCCTGGACTTCCTGTCAAACATCGACCCGGCCGAGGCCTCCAGAATGCAAAGTGACGCAGGGCAGAAGGTGCCTTCTGCCGTGCACATCAACTGCTACCTGGTTCGCGGAGCGGGCCACACGATTCTCATCGACGGTGGCGCTGGCGGCATCAAGAAATGGGGCGGCCGCCTGAGAGCCAATCTATCGCTGGCTGGCGTTGATCCATCCGAAATTGACACCATCCTACTCACGCACGCCCACCCCGACCATGTTGGCGGGCTGGTGGACACCGCCGGAGAAATGGCCTTTCCGAACGCGGAGTTGGTTGTTCATCGGCGGGAGCTCGAGTTTTGGCAGGATGACGCAAATCTGAGTCGGGCCAGCGAGCATGCCCGCGGCAACTTTCTGATTGCGCGGCAAGTGTTTGATGCTTATCGCGACAAGCGCCGTACTTTCGATGCGGAGGAAGTGCTTCCCGGCGTCAGGGCGATGCCGCTGGCAGGCCACACCGACGGCCACACCGGATATCTCGTGGAATCCCATGATTCAGGTCTGCTTGTCTGGGGAGACATTGTTCATTTTCCTAACATCCAGATCAGTCGGCCTGACGTGTCGATTGCATTCGATCAAGACCCTTCTCTGGCGGCCACCACGCGATCACGACTTCTAGAGTTGGTCAGTTCGGAGGGACTCTTGATCGCTGGCATGCACCTGGGCGAACTCGGCTTTGCGCGAATCAAGCGAGCAAGCGGGCGCTACGGTCTTTTTTATGAAACCTGCGCATAGGGCCGAGCATGGCAAGGGGGGAGCATCTTATCGAGCGGATGGCCGGTTACGGAAAAGCCGACGCGTGAATGTACAAAGGACAGGGCTTGTGAACCGCGGCTCCTGGCCGTTTTCGGCCATCGTGTCAGGGGATTCGCCTACGATGTTCGCATGTACATGCAGGCCGCGAGCAAGAGCACCAACCGCCACGACTACGAGCAGGCTGAGTCACCCCTGGGAGTGATGCCCAAGGACTATCCAGACGGCTTCGTCGTGGGTTGGCACGCCCATGTCCGAGGGCAGCTCATCCACGCGGTTTCCGGCTTGATGAAGGTGCGTACCGAACAGGGCTTCTGGCTCGTGCCGCCATTGCATGCGCTGTGGATGCCCCCGGGCCTGTTGCATGACATGCAGGCCTGCGGACCCGTTGCCTTGCGCACGCTCTACATCCACCCGGAGGTGCTGTCCCAACTGCCGGAGGTTCCCAAGGCGCTGGGGATCTCTCCACTGCTACGCGAGTTGCTCGTACGAGCCTCTGCCACCTTTGCGCCGCAGACCAGCTTCAGCCGACACGACGAGGCGTTCGATGCCGATGGTGTTCAACTGAGGGGCTGGCTCTACTTGCCCACCGGCAGCGGGCCGGCACGACGCACGCCGGCCGTGGTGATGGCTGGTGGTTACGGCACGACGAAGGAGATGTTCACCGACCGCTACGCTGAAGCCTTCGCGACGGCAGGGCTGGCCGTGCTGCTCTACGACCACCGCGGCTTCGGAGCCAGCGGCGGCGAGCCGCGGCAGGAGATCGATCCCTGGCGCCAGGTGGAAGACCTGCGGCACGCCATCACCTATGCCAGCAGTCTGCCGGCCGTGGATCCGGCGCGCATCGGCGTCTGGGGCAGCAGTTACAGCGGCGGTCATGCGCTGGTGGTCGCCGCCACGGACCGGCGTGTGCGCTGCGTGGCCGTGCAAGTGCCCACCACGCATGGCAGCCAGACAGCCCAGCGTCGGGCGTCAGGTGAGGCTGAGGCCGCGCTGCTATTGCGCTTTGCCGAAGAACGCTTGCGCCGCGCCCGTGGCGAAGCCCCGGCCCGGTTGCGCCTGATGGGCGATGCGAACTCCAATGCGATCTACCGCAGCCAGGAGGCCGTGGACTGGTACACCGCCGCCTATGCACGAGCCCCCGGCGCCGTGCCGGAGGTCACGTTGCGGTCGGTTGAAGCGGCACGTGGCTACAACCCGGTGGATTTCATCGACCGAGTCAGCCCGACGGCGCTGTTGATGCAGGTGGCCGAACACGACCGCGTTACGCCCACGGATCTGGCACTGAGCGCTTATGCTCGCGCCCTGGAACCCAAGGCTTTGCGTATCGTGCCGGGAGCCGGGCACTTCGACGTCTACGAACGAGACTTCGACAGCACATCCCAGGCGGCGATCAACTGGTTCCAGCGTTACCTCGGCGTACGCCGATCGGCATACACCGCCATGTGATGCCAATTCCTGACGGGCCTCTAGGCCACGTCGACTACGTTACGACCTGTCTACTTGTTTTTCCAGCACCAGTACCCGCAGGTTTTGTTTCACAGGGAAGCCCACATGCGCATTCACCGGATAGGGCTCGGAGCGTCCGGTCAACGCATAACCCCGCCGCTGGTAATAGGCCAACAATTCCGGGCGCTCTGAAAGCACGAACATGGTCAGTACCTTCGCGCCATACCTCTGCCGCGCCAGATGCTCTGCGGCAGCCAGCAGGTGCTTGCCGACGCCCAGCGACTGTCGCTGCGGATCGGTGGCGAGCATGCCGATCGTGCAACTGGGGCCCGTGCACACGACGTGGACACAGGCCACCACATGGGTGTCCTGACGCACGACCAGCACGGAGGAATCGTCGCCGAACAATGCGGCCACTTGCGCTGCCGTGATCCGGGCGCCAGAGACCAACTCCGCCTCATGTGTCCATCCTTGAGGGCCGTCACCCGGGCGGTAGGCACAATTGACGAGCTGGGCGATCTGCGCCACGTCATCGGGCTGCGCGTGTTCGGCAGCAGGTATTCCAGCGGCAAAGATCATGGCGCCGACTCCAACAAGGCCTGCTCGATGTGGCCTATGGCCCGCGTGACGTATTCGTCCTTCTCTCCGACCGGCGCGACGTAGTGGATCGCCTGCGCCGCGGCATCCAGACCCACCAGCCGAGCGATCACCCATGCAGCCAGGTAATGCGAAGCCAGGCAGCCGCCGGCGGTGGCCACGTTGCCCTTGAAGAACAAGGGCTGGTTCAGCACACGTACACCGGCGGCTTCCACCCAAGGCTTGGTGGTCAGGTCGGTACAGGCCGGAACACCATCGAGCAGTCCCAATCTGGCCAGCACCAAGGTCCCTGAGCACTGCGCGCCCAACAATTGCCGTGCTGGCGCGAGGTTCAGTTGCGCCATCAGCGCAGCGTCCTGCACCACCTCCCGCGTGCGTATGCCGCTCCCCACCAGCACGGCATCGGCCTTGCAGGCGTCTGCCAGCGAGGCCTGGGCGTCCAGGGTCACCCCGTTCATCGAAGACACCCGCGCGGATGGGCAGGCCAGAGAGACGCGCCAGCCTGGACGCTTCACCCGGTTCAAAACGCCGAGTGCGATCAAGGAGTCCAGTTCGTTGAAGCCGTCGAAAGTCAGTATTGCGATGTGCATGGTGTGTCCTTGTCCCGAACGAGCGCGTCCGGCTGTGCAGCACATCGTATGGATGCCAATAAATACAATCAAGAAATTGTCATGGATACATTCGGGAGTGCTGCATGGGGCAGGTTCGTTACAAGCAGGTTGTCGATGCGCTGGCGACAGAAATCCGTGCCGGGCGGCTGCGACCGTCGGACCGCCTGCCCACGCACCGCCAACTGGCCCGCACACGCGGCCTGGCACTGTCCACGGCCAGTCGCGTCTATGCCGAACTTGAAGCCATGGGCTTGGTGGTGGGTGAAACCGGTCGGGGCACCTTTGTGCGTGATACGTCCTATGCGCGCGGCGCGGGCATTGACCAGATCGCGCCGCATGCGAACGCCGTCGATCTGACCTTCAACGCGCCCAGCGTCCCGGGGCAGGTGGGCCTGCTGCGCGACGCGTTGCGCAGTCTGGCACTGTCGGGGGATCTGGAATCGCTGCTGCACTACCAGGCGCATGGTGGCCGTCCCCACGAACGTGCCATCGTGGCGCGGCATTTGCAGACACGCCGGCTGCGCGTGACAGCGGACCAGGTGCTGATCGTGAACGGCGCACAGCACGGCTTGGCTGTCACGGCACTGGGTCTGCTGAACCCGGGCGATGTGGTGGCGGTTGATGCACTGACCTATCCCGGCTTCCGCGTGCTGGCCGAGAAACTGCGCCTGGACCTCGCGCCGGTTCCAGTCGGGCCTGCGGGTACGGATCTCGAGGCACTTGAGCGTTTGTGCAAGACCAGGCCGGTGCGCGCCATCTACAGCATGCCGACCGTGCACAACCCCTTGGGCTGCGTGATGCATGCGCAGGCGCGCCAGCGACTGGTGTCGATCGCCCGCAAGCATGAGCTGCTGGTGATCGAGGACGCAGCCTATGCCTATCTCGTGCCCGCCGCGCCGGCCCCCCTTGCCGTGCTGGCGCCGGAGCGCACGGTCTATGTGTCGAGTCTGTCCAAAAGCGTGGCGACCGGTCTGCGCTTCGGCTTCGTCGCCGCGGCACCTTCACTGGTGCCCGCACTCGAGCGGGCGGTAAGGGCAACCTCGTGGAACACGGCAGGTGTGATCACTTCAATCGCCTGCTCCTGGATCGAGGACGGCACCGTCGCGCGGCTTGAAGCCCTGAAGCGCAAAGATGCCACGCGACGGCAGGCCATCGCCGGCAAGACCTTCGCGGGGATGCCCCTCGTCGCCCACCCCAACGCCTATTTCCTGTGGTGCCCGCTGGGTGAGGATCAACGCGCAGACCGCATCGCTGCCGCGTTGGCGCAGCGTGGGGTGGCCGTGTCCACGGCGGAAGCCTTTGCAACCACCCCGCATGTTCCGCATGCCATCCGGGTCGCGCTGGGCTCGGTCCCGGAGGACGAACTCCGGCGCGCCTTGGTCTTGGTTCGAGAGGCCGTGATGCAGGATTCATCGTGAGGCCCGCCCTCCTCGCCGGCTTCCAGTCGAGGTACCAAAGGGTATTCGAAAGGCCCGTCATCCGCCCAGCCTCTCGCTCAGGTGATCGACGAACACCCGCACCTTGGGCGATAGATGCCGGCTCGACGGCCAAATGGCATTGAACTGACCGTCGGCACCCTGGCGTTCGCCGAGCACGCTGACGAGTTCGCCACTGGCCAACGCCCGGTCGACCAGGAAATCCGGCATGCATCCGATGCCCAGGCCGCGCAGGGTTGCGCCCAGCACCGCCTCCATGTTGTTGCAGACCAGCGCAGTCCCCACCCGCAGTTCGGCGTCAGCCTCCGCAGGCGGCAGCGGCCATTCCTGCAGCTTGCCCGAGTTCGGGAACCGGAAGCGCACACCCGCATGCCGCGCCAGATCACGGACCGTGCGAGGCGTGCCATGCCGGGCAAGGTAGACGGGAGACGCACAAAGCAACAGCCGGAAAGCCTGCAGGGGCCGCGAGACCAGGCGGGAGTCGGGCAGCGAGCCGCTGCGGATGGCGATATCGATGCCTTCGTCGATCAGATCGACGATCCGGTCGTTGAAGTCGATGTCAAGCTGCACCTCGGGATGGCGTGCGCGGAAGTCCGGGATCAGCGGTAGCAGGAAGTGGTAGCTGACAATGGGTGCGCTGACCCGAAGACGCCCGCGCGGGCGTTCCGTCGTCTGCATCAACATGGCCTGCGCGTCCTCGAGGTCATCGAGGATCTGCCGACAGCGCTCCAGAAAGAGCAGCCCCTCTTCGGTGGGTTGAACGCGCCGGGTGCTGCGCTGGAGCAGGCGCACGCCGAGTTGCCGCTCCAGTCGCACCACCGCCTTGCCAACCGCCGAGGCCGAAATCTCCAGCACGCGGCTGGCTGCCACAAAGCTGCCCAGCTCTGCGGTTTTCACGAAGGCGCTGATGCCGCTGAGTTTGTCCATTGCCGGTTCGGCCCTTTTATTAAAGAGATTTATTCCGCTAACAACGGAATTTTGACTCGTTTATTTTCCATTCAATCCTCCTTAGCCTCTGTGCCATGCACAAGACCTCACTTCCTTCTCGTTTGTCTGCCTGGCGTGTCCTGGCCGGCGTGTGTCTGGCCTCGGCGGCCATGCCCATGACGTTCACCGGGCCGGCCATCGCACTGCGCGACATTGCCCAGAGCCTGGGCGGATCCCCCGTGGCCCTGGCCTGGGTCACGAATGGCTTCATGCTGGGCTTCGGCAGCTTCCTGATGCTGGCCGGGGCGCTGGCAGACCGCCACGGCCGACGCAGGGTGTTTGCCCTGGGCATTGCCGGCTTCGTGTTGGCTTCGCTGGCCTTGATGGGTGCTCCTGGCCTGTTCGTGTTCAATCTATTGCGCGCGGCGCAAGGGGTGGCCAGCGCCGCCGTGTTCGCTGGTGGAGCCGCGGCACTGGCCCAGGCGTTCGAGGGGCCGTCGCGGCTGCGTGCTTTCAGCCTGTTGGGTACGAGCTTTGGGGTGGGCTTGACGCTCGGTCCGGTGGCCGCCGGTTGGCTCACTGCCGTGCTCGGATGGCGCGCGATCTTCGTGCTGGTGGCCGCGTGCGCAGCCATGGCCTGGATGGTGGCCGCGCCCGTTTTGCGCGAATCGCGCGACCCGAAGGCGACGCGGCTGGATGGGCCCGGGGCCATCACGTTCACGCTGGCGCTGGCGCTTTTTACCTTTGGCCTGCTCAAGGCGCCCGAATCCGGCTGGGGCGGCCTTTCAACCATTGCGGCTCTGTTTGGTGCGGCGCTGTTGCTGGCCTGCTTCGTCCGCATTGAACGGCACGCCGAGCGGCCGATGCTCGACCTGAGCCTGTTCCGTTACCCGCGCTTCGTGGGGGTGCAGCTTCTGGCGGCCGCGCCAGCCTATGGCTACGTTGTGCTGCTGGTGTTGCTGCCGGTGCGCTTCGTGGGGATCGAAGGGGTGTCCACCGCGCAAGCGGGGTTGTGGATGGTGGCCTTGTCGGCACCGCTGCTCTTGCTCCCCACGGCCGCTGCGCTGTTGGCACGCCGCTTCTCGGCCGCCTCCCTGTGCGGTGCTGGTTTGCTGCTGAGTGCGGCGGGGCTGGCCTGGCTCAGCGTGGCGGGAACCGGGCAGGCCGCGCTGGGGCCGATGTTGGTGATTGGCGTGGGCATGGGTCTGCCGTGGGGCCTGATGGACGGGCTGGCCGTCAGCGTCGTGCCCAAGGAGCGGGCGGGCATGGCGACCGGCATCTTCAGCACCACCAGGGTCGCGGGTGAAGGCCTGGCGCTGGCGATCGTGGCGGCGGCGCTGTCGGCACTGGTTGCCAACCAGTTGGTGCAGCGCAGTGCTGTTCCTGCGGAAGTGGCCGCTGCTGTCGCTCAGCGGCTCGTCGCGGGAGATTTGAGCGGCGCGGTCCAGCTGTGGCACCCGATCTCGCCCGCGGCGATGGCCAGCGTCTACCAGACCGCCTATCAGAGCGCGTTCGCGACCTTGGCGAGGGTGCTGGCCAGCGTGACGGCCGCGACCGCTGTCATGGTTTTCGCCTTCCTAGGGCGCGGTTCAACTCAAGCCGTGGACCCTGCGCCACAGAGCCCCGGTCGCGACCCGCACCACACCGCGTGACCGCCGTCATGCCGGCAACTGTGTTGCCAACGCGGTACCCAAACATGGGACAGGGTCAAATGAAAGAACCACAGTTTGAGGTTGCATCTGACGACATATCGAGTCCGACCTCAAACGGAGTTCGCCATGGAAAAACTTGGAGCAGCGCACGTGGAGAGGCCTTCGAACCTGGGCCTCAATCTCCCAGGCAGTCGTACTGCGAAAAGACCGACTGCCAAAAGTCGCGCAAACGCTTGTGGCAAAAGACCAAGCGCAAGACTGACCACGACCACCATGAGAATCATGGCTCAAGCACAGTTGAACTGTGCGCAAGGATCATGCTGACTGCTGGCGTGGATACCGGGAAAGCCGCCGGGCAAGTCGTAGGCTGCTCTTGCCTTCGTCCGCATGGGTTTTCACGAGCTCAATGCCACGTGTTGCGCGTACTCTCGAATACGGGCGATCTGCTTGTGTGTCGAGTACTGCAGATGCTCGGTTGACATCCGGACGTACTCCGCGGCTCGGAACATCGGTTGACCGGTTTGTGGCGATTTCTACACAGCCCAGGGGATCCTTCGGGCACGCTCCCGTCGGATTTCTGATGAAGAGCTGATTGATCGACTGCGGCATCTCCATCAGCACAGCCAGGCGTTATCGGGGCTGATCATCAACTCGACGGAGGGCATGCCTTCCTCTTCTGCTGCGTCGTGGATGCACAGCGGAGCACGGTTCTGCGAGGCCGTTCTTGCCCTTGAGTTCTCGGGGCCTGGCCAAACTGGAACGCGTTGTCGTTCACTGGCCTCAGCTATTCCGTGGGCTTCCCGATCCGAGTGCCGCCTAGCGAAACGCCCACTTGCCAGTGCGACTCTGGCACCAAGAGTTCAAAACTCACGAGGACTCGACACGCACACCGTCGCAATCAGGCACTTCTATATTTTTCAATGTGGAATTTTCCAGACGAACTCTATTTGCGCCCGACAGACTTCGTTTGTTGGAGTCACAGCGATGCCCGCTCGCGCCAGATCAGGCCCTGGTATTCACATCCGTGATTCGATCTATGCATTTGACTGCATGGACTTATATCACTCCGCTGCGCAGAATGGCCGTCAACAAGAGACAAGCCTGCCCACCCACAGGCCAACAACCATGAGCCAACCCCACAGCGCCGCGGCGCCCGCCTGGCCGGGCCCCGATACCAGCCGCATCCCCTTCTGGGCCTACACCCGGCCCGACCTCTATCAGCGTGAGCTGGAGCGCCTGTTCTACCAAGGCCACTGGTGCTATGTGGGGCTGGAGGCCGAGATCCCGCAGCCGGGCGACTTCAGGCGTTCGGTGATCGGCGAGCGCTCGGTGATCATGGTGCGCGACGCGGACGGCGGCATCAACGTGGTCGAGAACGTGTGCGCCCACCGTGGCATGCGCTTTTGCCGCGAGCGCCACGGCCAGGCGAAGGATTTTCTGTGCCCCTACCACCAGTGGAACTACAGCCTCAAGGGCGAGCTGCAAGGGGTGCCGTTTCGCCGCGGCGTGAAGCAGGACGGCCAGGTGCAGGGCGGCATGCCCAAAGACTTCAAGCCCGAGGAACACGGCCTGACGCGGCTCAAGGTGGCGTGCCGCGGCGGGGTGGTGTTTGCCTCGTTCGATCACGCGGTGGAGTCGCTGGAGGACTACCTGGGCCCCAACATCCTGCCCTGGTTCGACCGCGTGTTCAGCGGCCGGCCGCTGAAGATCCTGGGCTACCGGCGCCAGCGCATTCCGGGCAACTGGAAGCTCATGCAAGAGAACATCAAGGACCCCTACCACCCTGGGCTGCTGCACACCTGGTTCTCCACCTTCGGGCTCTGGCGGGCGGACAACAAGTCGGCACTGAAGATGGACGCCCACCACCGGCATGCCGCCATGATCTCGACCCGGGGTCAGGGCGGGCAGCCTGCAGCAGCAGCGGCCGAGGTGGTGGCTGGCGTGGACAGCTTCAAGGCCAGCATGCAGCTGAACGACCCGCGCCTGCTCGACATCGTGCCCGAGCCCTGGTGGGGCGGGCCGACCGCGGTGATGACCACGGTGTTCCCCAGCCTGATCATCCAGCAGCAGGTCAACAGCGTGTCGATGCGGCACATCCAGCCGCATGGCACGGGCTCGTTTGATTTTGTGTGGACGCATTTCGGCTTCGAGGACGACAGCCCCGAGATGACGCAGCGCCGCCTCACCCAGGCCAATCTGTTCGGCCCGGCAGGCTTTGTGTCGGCCGACGACGGCGAGGTGATCGAGTGGTCGCAGCAAGGCTTCGAACAAAAACCCGAGCACCGCACCCTGGTGGAGATGGGTGGGCGCGACATTGCCGACAGCGAGCACATGGTGACCGAAACCCTGATCCGCGGCATGTACGCCTACTGGCGCCAGGTGATGGAAGAGTGACGAAGGAATGAGCCCCATGCAAGCCCTTGATTTCGACACCTTCCAGCAGCTGCTGGCCCTGCACACCGACTACGCCCTGGCCTGTGACTCGGCCGACTGGGAGCGCTGGCCCGACTTCTTCACCGAAGACGGCAGCTACCGCCTGCAGCCGCGCGAAAACCACGAGCAGGGCCTGCCCCTGTGCCTGCTGGCCCTGGAGAGCCAGGCCATGATGCGCGACCGGGTGTATGGCGTGAAAGAGACCCTCTACCACGACCCCTACTACCAGCGCCACATCGTGGGCCTGCCCCGGGTGCTGCGCACCGAGACCGGGCCGGATGGCCGCGTGAGCGCGCTGCACACCCAGGCCAACTACGCCGTGTTCCGCACCAAGCTCGACGGCGAATCGACCGTGTTCAACGTGGGCGTGTACCACGACCACATCGTGAGCACCCCCGCGGGCCTGAAGCTACACGCGCGCCTGTGCGTGTACGACAGCGAAATGATCGCCAACTCACTCATCTACCCCATCTGAGAAGCCCCATGACAAGCGCTATGACAGGCCCCTGGACCGATGCCCTGGCCCGAGACGATGTGTTCGAAGGCGAAGTGCTGGGCGTGCGCATCGCCGGGCGCGACATTGCCGTCTACGAGTGCGAGGGCGAGGTGTATGCCAGCGACAACCTGTGCACCCACGGTGCCGCCCGCCTCAGCGACGGCTTTCTGGAAGGGCGTGAGATCGAATGCCCCCTGCACCAGGGCCGCTTCGACATCTGCACCGGCCAGGCCCTGTGCGCACCCCTGACGCAAAACCTGCGCACCTACCCGGTGCGCATCGAGGGCGATCGGGTGTGGGTGATGCTGGGTTGAACTGGGGCCAATGCCGATCAGGGCGTTGGCTTACTTGGGCTGCGCCCCGCGCTGCGCCGGGGCGACCATGTCGGGCAGGCTGAGCGTGGCTTCGGCCACGTCGAGCAGGCGGCGGTTGTGGTCCATGGAGGCTTTTTGCAGGGCGCGGAAAGCGGCCTCTTCGGTGAGGCCCAGGCGGGCCATCAGGGCGCCCTTGGCGCGCTCGATGATCTTGCGCTCGTGCAGGGCTCGGCGCGCCGCGTCCAGTTCGACCTCCATGCGCGCCAGCCGCTCGGACTGGGCCTGCAGCAGGCCGGCCAAGGAGGCAGCCGAGCCGGGGTCGGCGGCACCAGGGCTGGCCACCGGGGCCGCTGCCTGGGCCAGGCCACTGGGCTGAAAGAAGCGATCGGCCTCGTGGGCACGCGGCGGCGGGTTGTCGCGCAGCTGGCGCAGCAGGCCGGCCGAATCCTGCAAGTCGCTCTGGGCACGCTGGATCTGGCTTTCGCAGGCCTGGTGCAGGCAGTCGAGCAGGGCCTGCTGCAGCTGCCAGAGCTGGCCAATGCGCTCGCTGGCCACCTCGAACCAGGTCTCGCTGAGGGGGGGCTCCAGGGCGGCGCCGTCGCGCGCCATGCACAGGCTGCGGCGCAGGCGCTCCAGCATGGCCGTGTTGGGGCTGAGCTGCAGCTGTTGCCAGCGCTGGCGCAACTCGGGCTCGGCAAACTCTTCGAACAGGCGCAGGCTGCGCTCCTGCGCATCGATCAGGTGCACCAGGCGTTGTTGCTGCTCGTCGCGGCACAGGCCCGAGGCAAACAGCTGCGCGCCCACGGCGCGCTCCTGGCCGGCCGTCTCCTTGCCCTGCACCAGGTGCACAAAGGCCACCAGCAGGCGCGACACCTCGGGGTAGGGGGCCGCATCGGCCATGTAGAACACCAGCTCCAGCAGGCCGGCAATCAGGCGGCTGTAGGCGCCCACGGCATCGCTGGCGCTGAAGGCCCGGCGCTCGATCTGGTAGCGCAGCGCGGCCAGTGCCTCCAGGTCGAGCAAGGCCCAGGCCATCAGCGACAGCAGGCGTGCCGAGGCGCCCTGCTCGGGCGCCATCTGGGCTTCGACCTGGGCGCGCAGCAAGGCCTCCAGGGGTTGGCTGACGGCGCAGGCGGCCTCGCGTTCGGCGCCGAAGCGCGCTCCCTCCGAGGCCAGGTAGACGCTGCTGGCCCCGCGCTCGCGCTGCAGGGCGTCGATCAGTTGGCCGACGATGCCCGCCAGCTGGACGCGGGCCTCCAGGTGGCGCAGGGCCTCGATCTCGAGTTGCTTGGCTCGCAGGACGAGCTGAGAAACGGACTGGTGCATGGAGCCATATTGTGTTGCCAAAACAGCGGGCTCGGCAGGGTGCATCTCGGCTTTGTGCGGCATGGAGCAGCCCTCGCGCTCAGGCTGCGGCCAGCAGAACCCGGTCCAGCTCCAGGCGCACCGCATAGGCACGCACCGACAGGGCCGGGTCTTCCAGGCATTCGCCACTGCGCAGGTCGAAGTGCTGCTTGTACAGCGGCGAGGCCACCACGGTGCGCTCGCCCAGGCTGCCCACCAGGCCGCGCGACATCACGCTGGCGTGCGACACCGGGTCGATGTTGTCGATCGCATACAGCTCGTTGTGGCCCACGCGAAAGATGGCCACATGGTGGCGCCCCAGACGGGCACACACGCCGGTGTTGGGCAGGATGTCGTCCACCGCGCAGACGGCGGTCCAGTTCAGGGTGTCGGTGTTCATGGCTGAAGGTCTCCGGTTCAATGCGTTTGCGGGGCGTGGGCTCAGGCCGGCAGGCCGGTGCGTTCTTCGGGGCGTGCCGGCCGGATCTGGCCGCGCTCCTCGACAAACACGATGTGCTCGTCGGGCTGATCGCTGTTCACGAAAGAGCGGAAGCGCTGGCGCGTGGCCGGGTCGCTCACGGCGGCCTTCCATTCGCAGGCATAGGTGTCGACCACCTGCTGCATCTGGGCTTCGAGTTCGGCGCCCAGGCCCAGGCTGTCTTGCAGCAGCACGTCTTTCAGGTAGTCCAGGCCGCCCTCCAGGCTTTCGCGCCAGGTGCTGGTGCGCTGCAGGCGGTCGGCGGTGCGCACATAGAACATCAGAAAACGGTCGATGGTGCGGATCAGCTCGTCCTGGCTCAGGTCGGAGGCCAGCAGCTCGGCGTGGCGCGGCTTCATGCCGCCGTTGCCGCACACATACAGGTTCCAGCCCTTGTCGGTGGCGATGATGCCCACGTCCTTGCCCTGGGCCTCGGCACATTCGCGGGTGCAGCCCGACACACCGAACTTGATCTTGTGCGGCGAACGCAAGCCCTTGTAGCGGTTCTCCAGCAGCACGGCCAGGCCCACGCTGTCGCCCACGCCGTAGCGGCACCAGGTGGAGCCGACGCAGCTTTTCACGGTGCGCAGCGACTTGCCGTAGGCATGGCCCGACTCGAAGCCGGCGGCGATCAGCTCCTCCCAGATGGCGGGCAGTTGCTCGACCCGGGCACCGAACAGGTCCACCCGCTGGCCGCCGGTGATCTTGGTGTACAGGCCGTACTTCTTGGCCACCTGCCCCACCGCGATCAGCCCGTCGGGCGTGACCTCGCCGGCCGGCATGCGCGGCACCACCGAGTAAGAGCCGTCTTTCTGGATGTTGCCCAGGTAGTAGTCGTTGCTGTCTTGCAGGCTGGCCAGGTCTTTCTTGAGCACGAACTCGTTCCAGCACGAGGCCAGCATGTTGGCCGCCGCGGGCTTGCAGATGTCGCAACCCAGGCCCTTGCCGTGGGCCGCCAGCAGATCGTCAAAGCTGCGAATGTGGCCCACCCGGATCAGGTGGTAAATCTCCTGGCGCGAGTAGGCAAAGTGCTCGCACAGGTGGTTGTTCACAGCCAGGCCCTGCTTTTTCATCTCCAGCTTCATGACCTGGGTGGCCAGGGGCACGCAGCCGCCGCAGGTGGCGCCCGCCTTGGTGCAGGCCTTGAGCTCGCCGATGCTGGTCACGCCGCCGGCCACGGCCGCACAGATCTGGGCCTTGCTCACGTTGTTGCACGAGCAGATCTGGGCCGAGTCGGGCAACGCGTCCGGCCCCAGGCCGGGCTTGGCCTGACCTTCGCTGCTGGGCAGGATCAAAAACTCGGGGTTCTTGGGCAGGGCGATGCCGTTCAAGGCCATCTGCAGCAGGGTGCCGTACTCGTCGGCATTGCCCACCAGCACCGCGCCCAGCAGGCGCTTGCCGTCTTCGCTGATCACGATCTTCTTGTAGACCTGGGCGATCTCGTCGCTGAACTGGAAGCTGCGGCTGCCCGGGGTCTTGCCGTGGGCGTCGCCGATGCTGGCCACATCCACGCCCATGAGCTTGAGCTTGGTGCTCATGTCGGCACCCACAAAAGCCACGTCGTCCTGCCCGGCCAGGTGGCGGGCGGCCACGCGGGCCATGTCGTAGCCCGGGGCCACCAGGCCGAAGGTCTGGCCGTTCCAGGCGGCGCACTCGCCGATGGCGTAGATGTCCAGATCGCTGGTGCGGCACTCGCTGTCGATCTCCACGCCTCCACGCGGGCCCAGCGTGAGGCCGCTGGCGCGGGCCAGCTCATCCCGCGGGCGGATGCCGGCCGAAAACACGATCATGTCGGCCTCGAGGTGGCTGCCATCGGCAAACACCATGCGGTGGCGCGCCGCCTCGCCGTCGATGATCTGCAGCGTGTTCTTCTGGGTGTGCACCTGCAGGCCCAGGGCCTCGATCTTGTGGCGCAGCACGCGGCCGCCCCCCTCGTCGACCTGCACCGCCATCAGGCGCGGGGCAAACTCAACCACATGGGTCTGCAGGCCCAGGTCGCGCAGGGCCTTGGCGCACTCCAGGCCCAGCAGGCCGCCGCCCACCACCACGCCGCTTCGGGCCCGGGCGCCGCAATCGGTCATGGCTTCCAGGTCTTCGATGGTGCGGTAGACAAAGCAGTCGACCCGGTCATGGCCTGGCACCGGGGGCACAAAGGGGCTGGAGCCGGTGGCCAGCACCAGCTTGTCATAGGCCAGCACCTGGCCATCGACCAGGGTCACGGTGCGGGCGTTGCGGTCGATGGTGGCGGCACGGGCCGCCAGGCGCAGGCTGAAGCCGGTGCGCTCGAAAAAGCCGGGCTCGACCAGCGAGAGATCCTGCGCCGATTTGCCGGCAAAAAACTCCGACAGATGCACCCGGTCGTAAGCGGGGCGCGGCTCTTCGCACAGCACCGTGACCTGCGCACTGTGCAGGCCGGCTTCGGCCAGGCTTTCGAGAAATTTGTGGCCCACCATGCCATGTCCGACGACGATGATTTTCATGTTGCGTGCTCCTGAATGAAGTGCGCGGCGCGGCGCACCGGCGGGCGGGGCGGAGGGCGCCGAGCCTGCCATGGATGGAAAAATCAAAGGGGGTGTTGCCGTGTCGGTGCAGGCAGCCCGGGCCTCAAGCCCCAGGCCGCAACCGACACGTGTCCGCCGTCGTTAGCGGTGCAGAAAGGGCCGGCGGAGCGTCGATGCTGCCGGCCACGTGAGGGCATAAGCAGCTTCCGTGCCTGCAGAAAATGGCCCATCTAGTCGCTTGAGAGCTCTCGGGCAGGCCGGGTTGCACCAGATCAGGCCAGGTCAGCACCGATGCGGTGCACACCGAACCTCAAACGTCGATGGCCGAAGGCGCAGCCTGCCGGATCAGCTCGATGAAACGGCTCAGCCGCGCCGGGTACAGCCGGCTGTAGGGGTAGACCAGGAACACCGGCAGGGGCGGAGCCTCCCACCCAGGCAACAGGCGCACCAGCCGACCTGCAGCGATGTCTTCATCCACCAGCCAGTGCGAGAAGATGCCCAGGCCCAGCCCGCGCAAGGCGGCGTTGCGCAGGGCGTACAGGCTGTCGGTGCTGAAGCGCGGGTGGATGGCAAAGCTGAACGATTCGCCCGTGGTGCGCTGGCTCAGCAGCACCTCGTTCTGGTAGAAGGTGCGCACCGCCATCCAGGGCAGGTCGGCCAGCTCGCGCGGATGGCTGGGCGGCGCGGCGGCATCCACCCATTGGGGGGCGGCCACCACCACGCGCCGCACCTCACCCAGCTTGAGCGCCACCAGGTTGGGGTCTTCGACCGTGCCCACGTGGATGGCGCAGTCAACGCCCTCGGCGATGAAGTCGGGCAGCCGGTCGTGCAGCAGCCATTCCAGCGACACCCCGGGGTAACGCGCCAGGTAGTCGGCCACCGGGCCGATCAGTTGCTGCTGGCCGAAGGCGTGCGGCGCCAGCACGCGCAAAGTGCCCTGGGGCTGGGCAGCCTGGCCACGCAGGCCCTCGTCCATGGCCTGCCAGGTCTCCAGCAGGCCCCGCGCCAGCGTCAGGCAGCGCTCGCCGTCTTCGGTCAGCTTCATGGCGTGGGTGCTGCGCTGCAGCAGCTTGAGGCCCAGTTGCTGCTCCAGCGCCGTGAGACGGCGGCTGATGGTGGGCTGGGTGCTGCCCAGCTGGCTGGCTGCCGCCGACAGGCTGCCCGCCTCGACGATGCGCACAAAGGTGTCGAACAGCTCGATGCGGTCGACCTGACGGCTGGCAGGCAGGGTGTTTTTCATGCGCCAAGCGTATATCAATTGTTCAAATTGGGGCACTACCAAGGCGGCAAGGGCTTCCCTACAGTTCAGCACATCGATCCTGACCGGAGAAACCCATGACTTCCATACCCACTGTGCATGAAACCGAACGCCAGACACCCGCCGCGCCGGCGCTGAGCCAGAAACACCTGGCCTTGCTGGCCGCAGGCGCGGGCTTCAGCGTGGCCTCGCTTTACTACAGCCAGCCGATTCTGGGCGTGCTGGGCGCCGACCTGCAGGCCAGCGCCAGCCGCATCGGCCTGGTGCCCACGCTGACGCAGCTGGGCTATGCCCTGGGCATCTTGCTGCTGGCGCCGCTGGGCGACCGGCTGAACCGGCGCCGCCTGATCCTGACCAAGGCGCTGGCCCTGACCGCCGCCTTGCTGCTGAGCGCCTTCGCCCCCTCGGTGCCCTGGCTGCTGCTGGCCAGCCTGTTGATCGGCCTGTCGGCCACGGTGGCGCAGGACATCGTGCCGGCCGCCGCCATCCTGGCGCCCGAAGCCAGCCGGGGCAAGGCGGTGGGCACGGTGATGACCGGGCTGCTGCTGGGCATTCTGCTGTCGCGGGTGGTGAGCGGCCTGCTGGCCGAGCAACTGGGCTGGCGCGCCGTGTACGGGGCGGCTGCGGCCTCGGTGGCGGTGCTGGCCGTGGCACTGTGGCGCGGCCTGCCCGACTTTGCCCCCACCACCCGGGTCTCGTACACCGCCCTGATCGGCTCGATGGGCCAGCTGTGGCAGCGCTACCCGGGGCTGCGCCACGCCGCGCTGGCCCAGGGCCTGCTGGCGGTGGGCTTCAGTGCCTTCTGGTCGACCCTGGCGGTGATGCTGCATGCCGAGCCCTTCCACCTGGGCAGCGGGGCGGCCGGTGCCTTTGGCCTGGCGGGCGTGGCCGGTGCTCTGGCCGCACCGCTGGCCGGCCGCATCTCGGACCGGCGCGGCCCGGAGTTGGTGACCCGCCTGGGTGCCGGCCTGAGCGCCCTCGCCTTCGCCAGCATGGCGGGCGCCGCCCTGCTGCCGCCGCAAGGCCAGCTGGTGCTGATCGTGCTGAGTGCCGTGGCCTTCGACTTCGGCGTGCAGGCCACCCTGGTCGCCCACCAGACCCTGGTGTATGGCCTGGAGCCTGCAGCGCGCAGCCGGCTCAACGCCTTGCTGTTCGTGGGCATGTTCGTCGGCATGGCCACCGGTGCCTGGCTGGGCAGCCTGGCCCTGGCCCAATGGGGCTGGCTGGGGGTGGTGGGCCTGGCCACGGTGGCGGCCCTGGGCGCCCTGGCCGTGCGCCTGGCCGTCAGCACCCGGCCGGTGGGTGTGGCCAAGGCAGGTCTGGCCCAGGGTTGACGCTGAAGCCGGCGGGGCTGGCAGCAGCCCCGCTGTGGTTCAGGGCACAGGGCCCACCTCATCCCTCCGTTGCGGGTTGGGACGGCGCTGTGGGATGGGGATGAAAGAAAAGGCGGGTGATTGCAAGTGATGACTGGCAACGTGGCCATTGACATCCTGCTTTGTTAGCCATGACTAGCATTGGCGTGAAAACCAAGTCATGCTGCAAGTTATAAAAGACAAAATAGTCTTTTTTGCCTACTATGCCAGTTATGACTAGCAAAATTAGACTACCCGACGAGCTAGGTGAACAGCTGCGTGAACGCAGGGAAGCCCTGGGCATGAGCAAATCGGCACTGGCCGACAAGGCCGGCAAGGTTCGTGAGGTCATCTACCGCCTGGAGGCAGGTGACGACTCCACGGTGTCTTCATTGCTGGCGGTGGCCAGCGCACTGGGTTTGGCGCTTCGACTTGAAAGTGCAGGCATGCCCTCAGCCAGCGAGGTGGCCGCCCGCTTCCAAGACGAGGACGACGATGCTGCCTGAGAAGATCCGGCTGTTGAACGTCTCCATCGGCGATGGTTTTCAGGCCGGGCAGCTCATTCGCGCTTCAACTTACGAATTCCGCTACCTGCAGCCGGACCCAGAGCAGCCTGCGGTCGCGCTGCTCATGCCGCCCCGGGAGCGCTTGACCTGGCAGGACGGCGACCTGTTTCCTCCGATGGACCAAAACCTTCCGGAGGGCGACTTGTTCATGAAGATCCGGGAGTTGTTTCCCAAACAACCGATGACCCCCATGCACATGCTGGCACTGGTCGGACGCAACGGGATTGGCCGGCTCGGGTTCAGCCTGCCCGACCGAACCGGACCCGCCCGGCCGCGCACCTTGAGCAAGGAGGAACTGCTCAAGACGGCGTACACACCCGAAGTCTTCAACGAACTGGTGGCCGCCTACCTGAGCACCGGCGCTGGCATCGCGGGCATGCAGCCCAAAATCATGGTGCCGGATCGGCCGACCGTGCCCATTCCTTCACTCATTGTGAAGGCCGCCAGTCCAGCCTACCCAGGCTTGGCCGCTAACGAATTTCTCTGCCTCACGGCCGCCCGCCATGCCGGCATCGATGTGCCAACATTCGCGCTCTCTGATGACGGGCAGATGCTGGTGCTCGACCGGTTTGACCTCGTCATCCATGACGACGGCCATGTGGAGCGCCTGGGTTTCGAAGACATCGCGGCCCTGGCTGGGCTGCGTGTGCGTGACATCCTGTCGGACCGCAAGTACCAGGGCAGCTATCAACGCGTGGCCGAACTGCTGCGGCAACTCCAACTCCACAGCGACAACCTGCACCGGTTCTTCGAGCAGGTGGCGTTCTCGGTGATGGTGCGCAATGGCGACGCCCACCTGAAAAACTTCGGCCTGCTCTACCGTACCGCCTCAGACGTTTGGCTGGCGCCCATGTTTGATGTGGTGACAACGAGCATCTACAAGTACACCCAATACCCAGGCGGCCCGGAGCTGGAGGACCACACGCTGGCGCTCAAACTGTGGGCCGGCAAGCACCAGACGAAGACCTATCCAACGACCGAGGAGTTGCTGGAATTCGGCCGTCGCATTTGTGGCGTGCCAAGGCCTGCGGCCGTTCTGGAGCGGATCGCCGAGGGCATGCGCAAGACATTGGACGACGCCAAAAGCGACGCGCGGGTGAAGCCGGCCTTGTGGCGTCAGATGGCACAGGCCTGGGAGCTCGGGCTGCAGACGCTCAGAACAAGGTGATGTCGAGGTGAGGTGTCCGAGCTTCAGCGCTAAGCCACCCGCCGGACGTTGTCGTCGATCCGCCCCTGGATCAGGCGCAGGGTGCCGGGGCTGATCTGCCCGGCGCACTCGCTGTGGGCCGTGGCAGTGAAAGCGCTGGCCACGCTGCACACGCGCTCCAGGATGCCGACCACCGCCTGGGCAGGCAGCTCGGCCTCTTTCCGGCCCTGCTGCATCAGGTGGCTGCGGCCCACCTCCAGGGCCTCGCCCATCACATCCATCTGGTGGTAGCCACCCGGGCCTCCGCAAAAAGTGACGTCGTAGGCCGGTGCCAGCTGCCATTGGCCCGTGGGCTGCATGAGGTAGGCGAAGTTCTTGGGGTGGTCGTCGCGGTTGTTGAACACCACGTTGAAGACCACCCGCTCGAAAGCCCTGCCCTTCTCGCGCATGCCGTTGGTGCACAGCTGGGTGGCCCGCAAAAAGTGGACGCTGTCGAGCGCGCCGGGGGGGCGGAAGTCGGCTCCGGTGAAGGCGGCCAGGCTTTGCTGGTGAATGCGCTGGCCAACCTGCCGATCGAAGCGGCGCGATGCAAGCCCCAGCCGTTGTAGAACACATCGATCTGCTCAGGCACGGCTCGCCTTTCGTTTGACCCGGTGGCGTTGGGTGCTGGCCTCGTAACGCAACATGTCGTCCAGGCTGTCCAGCCGGGGCTGGAACAGGGCAGCCAGCTCTGCCGACCGCCCCAGCGCCATGGCGACGCGGACCACACTCTCAAAGCTGGTATTGCGGCCCGATTCGAGGTTGGACAAGGTGTTCACGCCCACACCGGCACGCGCCGCCACCTCGGCTTGCGTCATCTGTTGGGCCAGGCGCTCTTGCCGCAAACGGGTGCAGAGCTGCGCCACGATCTCGTCAGGGCGCTGGTAAATTAAATCCATTTTTTTGGGTGTTAAGCTAAATTTTTCGACTTAACACCCAACATCTTAGATTTATGAATCGATGCCGTCATAGCCTATGGCCGGCGGCGGCACCTCATTGAACCCGGCTTGGAGCATCCCCAACGGATACCCCCCGCCTCACTCGGTCTTCAACGCCGCCTCCAGCATTTCGATGAAAGCCCGGGTCTTGCTGGGCATCAGGCGCCGGCCCAGAAACACGGCCCAGGCGGGCTCGGGGGGCAGGCACCAGGCGTTCAGCACACGGCGCAGTTCACCGCTGCGCACACGGGCCTGGGCCATGGTGTCGGGCACGGCCACGATGCCGCAGGCGCCCACCGCCATCTCCAGCAGCAGGCCAGGGGCGTTGGCCACAAAGCTGCACGGGGGGGGCGCCCTCCCAGCGGGTGTCGCCATGCAGCAGCGTCCAGCGGGCGGGCTCGAGGTTGCGCTTGAGCAGCAGCACGCTCTTGTGGTGGGCCAGGTCCTCAGGCGTCTGGGGGTCGCCATGCTCGGCCAGGTAGGCCGGTGCGGCATACAGGCCGATCGACAGCGTGGCCAGGCGGCGCGCGGTGAGTGAGCCGTCGTCCTGCAGCTCGCCAAAGCGCAGGGCCAGGTCAAAGCCCTCGCCCACCAGGTCGACCCGGCGGGGCGACAGGTCCAGCTCCAGCGTCACCGCGGGGTGCAGGGCCACAAAAGCGGCCAGCATGTCGCGCAGCAACAGGGTGGCCACCTCGGGGGGCATGGAAACGCGCAGCCGCCCTGTGGGCTGCAGCTGGCGGTGTTCACTCAAGGCGGTGACGGCGTCGACCTCGGCCGCCACCTGGCGGGCATGCTCAAGCAGTTGCAGGCCGAAATCGGTGAAGGTGGAGCGTCGGGTGGAGCGCGACATCAGGCGCTCACCCAATTGCTCTTCCAGGTGGGCCACGCGGCGCGACACCGAGGACTTGGGCAGGCCCAGGCGCTCGGCCGCCTTGCTGAAGCTGCCCGCCTCGGCCACCCGGGCGTAGATCAGCAGATCGTTGGGGTTGAGGGATTCCATCGGTGACGCGCGGGGTCAGGCCTCAGCCCGCCGTGGCAACGAGCGCCGACTGGATGTGGATCTCCCCACTCAGCAGGCGGTGGATGGGGCATTTGTCGGCGATCTCGAGCAGGCGCTGGCGATCGGCATCCGTCAGCGTGCCTTCGATGGCGATGCGCCGCTGCAGCTGATAACGCACGCGGCCATCGGCGGCCTTGTCTTCCACATGATCCACCGTGACCCGCAGGGCGGTCACCGCCAGCTGCCGGCGCCGGATGTACAGCTCCAGCGTCAGCGTGGTGCACGCGGCCAGGGCCGAGTCGAGCAGATCATGCGGATCGGGCGCCCGGTCTTGCGAGCCCAGGGTCTTGTCGATGTCCGAGTTCCACACGTGGCGGCCGTTGCTGAGGGTGGTGAGCGCGCCGTTGGCACGCTGCAGGGTGGCTTCGATGGTCATGGCGGGTCTCCGTTCGGTTCAGAAAATAGGCGGCTGTGGTGCGGCTTCAGGCGGCTTCAGGCGGCTTCAGGCCGCTTCTTCACCCAGGCGGCCATCGCGGAAATCGTTCAGGGCCTGGTAGATCTCTTCCTTGCTGTTCATCACAAAGGGGCCGTACTGCACGATGGGCTCCTTCAGAGGCTGGCCGGCAATCAGCAGCACGCGGGCATCGGCCGTGGCCTCGATGACCACGCCATCGGCCTGGGCCTCGTTGCGCAGAATGGCCATGCGCTGCAGCGGCACGGCCTGGCCGGCCACCGACACCTCGCCCCGGTACACATACACAAAGGCATTGTGCTGCGGCGGCAGGGCCTGCTCAAAGCGCGCGCCCTGCGGCAGGTGCAGGTCGAGGTACAGCGGCTGGGTGATGGGGCGCTGCACGGCGCCTTGCACACCATGGCTGCTGCCCGCAATCACGGTCACCGCCACGCCTTCGGGGGTGACGAAGTGCGGCAGGTCGGCGGCCTGGAAATCGCGGTACCAGGGGGTGTTCATCTTTTCGCTGCTGTGCAGGTTGAGCCAGAGCTGAAAGCCCTCCATCACGCCCTCTTCCTGCTGCGGGATCTCGGAGTGGATCACACCCTTGCCGGCGGTCATCCACTGCACGCCGCCGTTTTGCAGCAGGCCTTCATGGCCGGCGCTGTCGCGGTGCAGCATGCGGCCGGCGATCATGTAGGTGACGGTTTCAAAGCCGCGGTGCGGGTGGTCGGGGAAGCCGGCGATGTAGTCGTTGGGGTTGTCGCTGCCAAAGGCATCGAGCATCAGGAAGGGGTCGAGCCGGTGCTGCAGCGGCTGGGTCAGCACCCGGCTGAGCTTGACGCCCGCCCCATCCGAGGTGGCCTGGCCGCGCACCAGTTGCTCGACGCTGCGCGATTGAGTGACCGGGGTGATCTGAACAGTGCTGGAGGACATGGTGGGCCTTTCGGTGGTGAAGGGTTGAATCGAAGACCTGACTTTATTGTTGCTCCATATTTTAGGGAATAGCGTATTGAGCGCCTCTTTGTTGCTCATACGGAACAATGGCGCCGCCACTGACCCAGGCAGACCGGGCACCGGATTCTTTTCAGGCGCGATCAGTGGGGAACAGCGGATGACGGCTCAAGCAATCGGTGCAGCGCGGCGGTCACCTCCTGAGCCTGCGCCTGCAGGCAGTGCACCAGGGCCTGCGTTTCTGACATGGCCGGCCGGTACAAGGGGCGCAACAGGGTGATGCTGAAGGGGATGGAGAACGCCAGCCTGCGCAACACAAGCCCCGACCCCGCCATGGCCAGGGCGGTGAAGGGGTTGACGATGGCCAGCCCCAGACCTTGCTGCACCATGGCGCACACAGCCACTGCACTGTGGGTTTGCAGGTGCAAATGGCGCACCACGCCTTCCTCGGCAAAAAGCTGGTCTATTTGACGGCCGTAAGGGTCATCGGCAGCCAGACTGATGAACTGCTGGCCTGCAAAGTCCTGCAAACGCAGTACCGCTTGCGCAGCCAGCGGATGCCCGGCTGGCAACACAGCCACTTCATCCAGCGTCAGCAGCGGAAGGGCCTGCACACCCACCGGCGTACCGGGCTGCTCGCTCAGGCCCAGGTCAAAGCGCTGGGCGCTCATCCATTCCTCCAGCAACGGAGACTCTTGCGGGGTGATGGACACACGCAGATGGGGCTGCGCCTGAAGCAGCCGGGCCATGGCGCCAGGTAACAAAGCATGGGCGAGGGCCGGCAGGCACAGCACCGAAAGTTGTGCCTCCTGCGATTGCCCCAGGGCCACGGCCCGCTCCACGACGCGCTCCAGGCCCCGCCATGAGATTTGCACTTCGTCCCACAGCGCCAGAGCGCGGGCATTGGGGCGCAGGCGGCCCTGCGAGCGTTCAAACAGTGGGTAGGCCAGCAGGTGCTCAAGTCGTGCCAATTCGCGGCTGACTGTGGGCTGAGAGCTGCTGAGCAAAGCGGCAGCATGGGTCACGCTGCCAGCGGTCATCACCGCACGAAAGACTTCGATGTGTCGGTGGGTGATGAGGGCGCTGCGGGTGCGGTGCAGGTCGTTGCTGGAGGGCTGGATCATGCCAAGAGCATATCGAAAGTGAATACCTTGTGGACAAATATCCATTGGACCGAATAGTCCCGCTTCGACAGAATTTCAGCGGTGTCTCGCCTTGACAGCAGGCCATGGCGTCCTTTTTCTGTTTCTCATTCTTTTTGAAGCCCCACATGTCCGCTCTCTTTACCCCCGCCCAGTTGTGGTCACTGGCCGAGCAGTTCGGTACACCGCTTTGGGTGTATGACGCCGCCACCATCGGCCAGCGCATTGCCCAGCTTTCCAACTTCGACACGGTGCGGTATGCACAAAAGGCCTGCTCCAACATCCACATCCTGAAGCTGATGCGCGAGCAAGGCGTGAAGGTCGACGCGGTTTCACGCGGCGAAATTCTGCGGGCCCTGGCTGCGGGGTTCAAGGCAGGCGGTGAGCGCTCAGAGATCGTGTTCACTGCCGACTTGTTCGATGCCGCCACGCTCGACTGCGTGGTAGAGCACGGCATCCCCGTCAACGCGGGCTCCATCGATATGCTGCACCAGTTGGGCCGTCGGTCCAAAGGGCACACGGTGTGGCTGCGCATCAACCCCGGCTTTGGCCATGGTCACAGCAACAAGACCAACACAGGCGGCGAGCACAGCAAGCACGGCATTTGGCACACCGATGTGACATTGGCACTGCAAACCATTCGTGAGCAGGGTCTGACGCTGGCGGGTCTGCACATGCACATTGGCTCGGGCGTGGACTACAGCCACCTGTCCAAGGTGTGTGACGTCATGGTGGACTTGGTGCGACAGGTGCACTCCCAAGGGCATGACCTGCGTGCGATCTCGGCCGGCGGTGGGCTGTCCGTCCCCTATCGCGAAGGCGATACCGTGATCGACACGCAGCATTACTACGGCATATGGGACAGGGCGCGTCAGCACGCCGAGACCCTCGTCGGCCATGCGCTGGGGCTGGAAATTGAGCCCGGCCGCTTCCTGGTGGCCGAATCAGGCGTGCTGCTGGGTGAAGTGTGTGCCACCAAAAAGGCGGGCAACAATCACTTTGTGCTGGTGGATATGGGGCTCAACGAACTGATGCGCCCCTCCATGTATGGCAGTTTCCATGCCATCAGCGTGCTGCGCCGGGATGGCAGCCATGGCCCCAGCCAACCCACGGTGGTGGCTGGCCCGCTGTGCGAGTCGGGCGACGTGTTCACCCAGGGCGATGGCGGCGTCGTATTGCCTCGCGACCTGCCGGCGGCGGAGGTGGGTGACCTGCTGGTGATACACGACACCGGGGCCTACGGCGCATCCATGTCATCCAACTACAACACACGCCCGCTGGTTGCCGAAGTGCTTGTCAACGGCGCTGAGCCCCGCCTGATCAGGCGTCGCCAGACAGTGGATGAGTTGTTGGCGCTGGAATTGGGGCTGTAAAGCCAGCAGCCTGAGCGCCCAAACGCCCCCCTGGTGACACGCTGGCCATCGGCTCGACCAAGCCCTCAATAGCAGCAGCCCCCACTGGCTGATGCGCCAGCAGCGAGCGCACCCGGCCCACCAGGGCCGCCCGGTTGGCGACGCGCAGTTTCTTGAAGGCATTGCCCAGATGGAAGCGGACGGTCGGATACTCCAGCCCGAGCCGGTGCTGGATCTCCTTGTCTGCGCACCCGCAACTGACGAGCCAGGCCACCTGGGCTTCACGCCGGCTCAAGCGCCCCTCGCGCTGCAGCGTGACCTCGGCGCATTCGCCGTCGTCCGGCGCCAAGGACTGGTCCTTGAGGCCCAGGCGACTCAGGGCCGCGGTGATGGCGGGCTCCACCATCCGAAGAATGCCCAACTCGCTGGTGTCGAAGTTGCCGCGCTCCCGGTTGCGCCAGATGCGCACGTCACCGACGCATTGGTCCTGATCGTAAAAGTAGGCATTGACCCCCCAATACATCCGGTCGCGCAGCAAAAAATCATTGAAGAACTCGGTGCGAGACAGGTCGGTCTGGCACATGACCTGGGTGGCGACGGTCGGCTTGCGGCGCTGCATCATGGGGAAGGTCAACGGGTCCACGAACCGGAAGTGCTCATCCCACGAGCGCAGGTTGTCCTCGGACATATTGAGTGCCGTCACGCGCTCGAAGCGCTGGCGCCCGCCGTCCCAGACCATCGACACATAGGTGTCGGCCCCCAGCAGATCCAGCATGGGCAGCGCCATGCGCTCACGAAGCTCATCGGCATCGGTCGCATCGGCGATCAGCTTCATGAGGTCGGCGAGCGCCCGGGTCTGGACAGTGGAGAGGTGCATGCGGAAATCCAAGCAAGGTTCATGCGCGAGTGCCAGATGCTACGGACGGCCCTGCAGTTTCCCCGTCCGGTCAGACCCTAGCTTTACCGACACACCGGAGGGTGCCACCTAACGATTCCTATAGGTGATGGCCAGACCGCCGCTTCGTAAATTGGGCCCCATCACCACGGATGGATGACCCCATGCACGCATTTGACCTTCCCCTCCACGAGCAACGACGACAGCTGGATGCCCAAAGGGTGAGCAGCCAGGACCTCGCCGACATCTGCATTGCCAGGGCCGCTGCCAGCCAGGACATCAACGCCTGGGCGAGCTTCAACCCCCAAGCCCTGCGCGATGCGGCCCGCGAAGCCGACCGGCGCATTGCCGCTGGAGAACGGCTGCCACTGCTCGGCATCCCCATCGCCCTGAAGGACAACATCGAGGCGATCAACCTCCCATGTGGCGCCGGCACAACCGCACTGGCGGGCCAGATGCCCCAGGCCGATTCCGAGGTCGTGACCCGGCTGAAAGCCGCTGGTGCGCTCATCGCGGGCAAACTCGGCATGCACGAGCTGGCCATGGGCATCAGCAGCCACAACGCTGTCACGGGTACAGTCCGCAATCCCTGGGACCGCCGCCGCATCCCGGGAGGCAGCAGCGGGGGGTCGGGGGCCGCCGTAGCGGCCCACCTGGTGCCGGCGGCGCTGGGGACCGACACCGGCGGGTCGATCCGGATTCCCGCCGCGTTGTGCGGAGTCACCGGATTCCGCCCCACGGTGGGGCGGGTCTCGAATGTCGGCATTGCCCCGATCTCGGGCACCAGGGACACGGCCGGCCCGTTGGCCCCGACCGCGGCGGATTGCGCCCTGCTCGACGCCGTTCTGACCGGGGCACCGATCATGCCAACACGCATCGATCTGAAAGGTGTGCGCATCGGCATACCGCGCGCGGCGTTCTGGAACGACCTGGAACCCGGGGTGCAGAAGGCCTGCGAAGACGCGCTGGGGGCTCTGAGCAAGGCAGGCGTCGAGTGGGTGGAGGTCGAGTTGCCACGCCTGACCGACCTGTGCGCAGCCGCGAGCTTCCCCATCGTCCTGCACGAATTCGTCCGCGACATGGGCATCTATCTGCGGGAGCGCAAGCGCGGCGTGACGCTCGACGCGCTGATCGCCGATGTCGCCAGTCCCGATGTCCGCCATATCGTCGGCCCGCTGCTGGGTGATGGTGCGATTGCGCCGGCTGTCTATCGGTCTGCGCTCACGGCTCGTGCCGAACTGCAGGCGGTCTATGCCAGGGCTTTCGAAACAAGCCAAGTGCAGGCCTTGGCGTTCCCGACGACACCGCGCACGGCCGCATTCGTTGGCGAAGACGAGACGGTCGAACTCAACGGCGTCCAGGTCCCGACGTTCAGCGCCTTCATCCGCCACACGGACCCGGGCAGCACGGCCTCACTGCCCGGCATCTCGCTGCCGGCCGGACTGTCCAACGGGCTGCCCGTGGGCTTGGCCCTCGACGGGCCCATCGGGTCCGACCGGCAGCTGCTCGCCATCGCCGAGGCCGTGCAGGCAGCCCTGCCAGCCGCTCCTGCAACCCCCATCCCCACCTGAACCAGAGGAAACGCCATGAACCGTCGTTCATTCCTGCACAACACCTTGGCCGCCACCGCCGCCGGGATCACCACCTCGGCCTTCGCGGCCAGCCCACTGAAGGTCGCCGTCATGATTCCGCAAAGCGGGCCGGCCGGGCTGTTTGGCCCCTCGGCCAAAGCCTGCGCCAACATGGCGGCCGCGGCGCTGAATGCCCGAGGGGGCATTCTGGGGCGACAGGTTGATCTGCTCTTCGGAGACGCCGGCCTGGCACCGGCCGAATCTGCGCAAACCGCCTTGAAGCTGTGGAAAGGCCAGCGGGCCGAAGCCTTCATCGGCATGCACGACAGTGCGGTGCGCGGTGCGCTGGTCGGCCTGTTCAAAGGACAGGTGCCCTATTTCTACACGCCGGTGTACGAAGGCGGCGAATGCGCCCGTGGCACCTATGTCAAAGGGGAGACACCCCAGCAGCAGCTCGAGCGTGTCATCCCCTGGCTGGTCACCGAGCGCAAGCCCACCAAGTGGTACCTGATCGGCAACGACTATGTCTGGGGCCGCAACACCAACGCGGCGGCCAAAGGGTACATCGAGAAGACGGGCGCCAAGGTGGTGGGCGATGAGTACCTGCCCTTCACCGTGGACAACTTCGACGCCAGTGTGGCCCGCATCCGTGACAGCGGTGCGGATGCGGTGCTGGTCTCGCTCGTCGGGGGCTCGTCGGTCACCTTCAACAAGGCCTTCGCCAGCTTTGGCCTGGCCGACAAGGCCTTGCGCCTGGGCACCCTGATTGAAGAGAACACCCTGGCGGGCATCGGTCTGAGCAACGCCCGCAACCTGTACGCCAGCTCGGGCTACTTCGCCAACCTCGACACGCCGGCTGCCAAAGCCTTCGCCGCAGACTATGCCAAGCACCAAGGCGCCAATGCGCCCACACTGAACGGGTTGGCCGAGTCCACCTACGAAGGCCTCCTGATGCTGGAAGCCCTGGCCAAAAAGGCAGGTAGCCTGGAGGTGGCCAAGATGGACGCAGTGTCCGAGGGCACCAGCTACAGCGGCCCCCGTGGAACGGTGACGATCCAGAACCGCCATGTCGAACAGGACATCCATGTGGCCGAGGTCACCGACAAGGGCTTTCGGGTCGTCAAGACCTTTGCCAAGATCGGCGCAGGCCAGAGCTGCAAGGTGTGAAACATGGATGGCGGCACTGTTCTGCATGCTCTGAACCTGGCGTACGAGCTGGCCACGCTTGCGCTCACCACGCTGGGCCTGGCCATCGTCTTCGGCTTGCTGGGGGTCATGAACATGGCCCACGGCGAATTCGTGATGATCGGCGCCTACTCCGCGGTCACCGTACAAGAGTGGGGTCTGCCGCTCGTCACCGCAGTGCCCCTGGCCATGGGGGTTTGCGGGCTACTTGGCTACGCGGTCGAACGGTGGCTGATCCGGCCACTCTATGCCCGGCCCTTCGATACGCTGCTGGCCACCTGGGCGCTGGCCATGCTGCTGCGCAAGCTGGTCGAGGCACTCTTCGGCCGCGGGTACCGCAACGTCGAATCGACGCTGACGCAGCCAGTCATGGTCCTGGGCTCGCCGTACCCGGTGTACCGCCTGGCCCTGATCGTCCTCACACTCATGGTGATGGCGGCTCTGTTCGTCTGGTATCGGCAAAGCGCCGCCGGATTGCGCGTGCGTGCGATGACGTCGAACCCGGTCCTTGCCCAGGCGCTCGGGATACCGATCCGACGGCTCGCATCGCAAGCTTTCGTGATCGGCGTGATGCTGGCCGGCCTGTCAGGGGTGCTGCTGGCCCCCCTGATCCGGATCGAGCCAGGGATCGGGGTGGACTATCTGCTGGATGCTTTCTTCGTGCTGGTGGTGGGCGGCCTGGGCACCCTGGGAGGCCTGTTCGGCGGTGTCGGCATCATCGGTGGCGCCCAAGCCATCACCAGCAGCATTGCGGGCCAGACCAGCGGATACGCGGTCGTGCTCATGCTTTCCATTGTCTTTTTGTGGTTGAAACCCGATGGCCTTTTTTCGCGACGCTAAACCAGCGGCTGCACTCGCAGTCGTGCTGACGGGCCTGCCTCTGGCCAGCAACGATTTCACGGCCTACCAGATCGCCTTGTTCCTGGTCTACGGCATGGCCGCCCAAGGGGTTGCGCTTTGCTGGGGCCGGCTCGGCTTTCTGTCGCTGGGGCATGCGCTGTTCTTCGGCTTGGGGGCCTACCTGTGCGGCGGGGTGCTGCGGGCGGCGAACAGCGAGGCCTTGTGGTGCCTGATGCTGCCGTTGGCCATCATCACCCCTGCGCTGCTGGCCTACCTGATCGCCCGCGTGGTGTTCGCGCGCAGCACACGAAGCGGACCCTACTTCTCGCTCATCACCCTGGCCCTCACCATGCTGGGCTTTCTGGCGGCTCAGCAATGGAGTGGCCTGACTGGCGGCTTCAACGGCCTGGCCGACATCCCGGAACTTCCGGGCACCTCGCGCTACGAGACGCTTTACTGGGTGATTGCTGCATGCGCAGTCGCGTCGACACTGGCACTGTCCCTGCTGGTGGCGCGCCCCATCGGGGTCATCTGGGAAGCCATTGCCCAGAACGAGGAAAGGCTGCAGTTGCTGGGCTACGCCACCGACCGGATCAAGGCCCGGGCCTTCGCGGGCTCGGCCCTGCTGACAGCGCTGGCCGGCGCCCTGTTTGCGGCTCACCAGGGCATCGTGACGCCTCAGTCCATGAGCTTCGTGCTGTCGACGGAACTGGTCATCTGGGCTGCGGTCGGGGGCAAGGCCAGCGCCCTCGGGCCGCTGCTGGGCGCCACCATCATCGGCTATGCATCAGCAGAACTGCGGGAGCAGTTCCCTTACTGGGAGGCCGCCATCGCGATGCTGTTCATCGCGGTCGTGCTCTTTCTTCCCAACGGGGTGGCCGGTCTGATGCGCCGTGGCCAAGTGCCACGGCGCGCGTTGGCCCGGAATGCACCAGACCTGCGCCGACCGCCTCCGCCATCGGTCTCACTCACCCTGGCCGGGGTCAGGACAGCGCAATCGGGAGTGTCCATCCTGGACGGGTTGTCACTTGCACTGCAGGGCCCAGGCATACGCAGCATCATCGGTCCGAATGGAGCAGGCAAGACATCGACATTCAATCTCATCACGGGACGGCTGCCGCTTCTGGGTGGCAGCGTCAGACTGAACGACGAAGAAATAGGCAACCAGCCGGCCTGGCGAGTGGCGCGCCACGGGATCGGGCGGAAGATGCAGGTCCCCTCCGTCTTCCCGGCACTGAGCGTGCGGGAAAACCTCGGGCTGGCGGTGTGGGCCGGTCGTGCCCAGGCAACGGACCTGCTGCGCCTGGTCACTCTAGGCTGGGAGACCGGCTTGCTGACGGACATCCTGCATCAATTCCAAGCACTGAGAGAGCAACTGGACAGTCCGGCCGGCACCCTGGCGCAAGGGCACCGACAAGCCCTGGAACTGGCCATGACGCTGCTGCCAGAACCTCGCCTTGTCTTGCTCGACGAGCCCTGTGCCGGGCTTTCGCCGGCGGAGACCCACCACATGATCAAAGCCATCAAAGCACTGGTGGAACGCATCGGGGCGGCGGCCCTTCTGATTGAACACGACATCTCGGCGGTGGAGGCCATGGGGGGCGAGGTCTATGTGCTGCACCAGGGCCGCCTGCTGGAGCAGGGGCCGTTGTCGCAAATACAGGCCAGCCCGGCCGTTCGAGCCATCTACGCCGGAGGCCGGAAATGAACCTGACCTTTACAAACATCGTTTGCGGCTATGGCGACACGCTGGTCGTGCGAGGCGTGGCCGGCCAGGTGCAGGGCGGCCGGGCGCTTGCCATCGTGGGTCGCAACGGGGTCGGCAAGAGCACCCTGTTGAAAGCCCTGGCCGGCCTGTTGCCACTGGCCCAGGGCCAATTGATCTGGGATGGGCGCAACATCACAGGCAGTGCACTTCACACCCGGGTTGCACAAGGCATGGCCTACACGCCGCAGGACAACGTGGTGTTCGCCGATCTGAACGTGGCTGAAAATCTCTGGCTGCACCTCGACGATCGCGACGCCGACCGCTACACGGATCTGTTCGAGCAATTTCCCTTGCTGGCCCGACGGCTGAGCCAACGCGCGGGCTCACTGAGCGGCGGAGAGCGCAAGCTGCTGGCGTTCAGCCGCACCCTGGGCCTGCGCCCGAAGCTGGCCCTGCTTGACGAACCCAGCGAGGGGGTTCAGCCCGAAAACATCGACCGCATGGCCCGATTGATCCAGCACCGCAAATCCACAGGTGCGAGCTTCATCATCGTCGAGCAGAACCTGGAATTCGTATCGGCCTTCGCCGACGATGTCATCGTGCTGGACCATGGCGAACAGGTACTTCAAGGGGCTTTTGCCGAGCTGGGCCGCGAACGCATCGAGCGGCACCTGGTGGTCTAGCCTGACAGCCCACCCGCATCCCGGCCCGTGTTTCGGCGCCTGCCGTCGGATCCCCCCGGGGCGGGTCGCCTCTATGCCGTCCGCGGCCCTCCCCGCACTGGCCCCCTGTCGAACCGAATGAGCTGGGCACCGAACGTCTTCAAGTTGTCATACAAGTTCGGAAGAATCGCCAGCCTTCTGTCACTCCACCTCCATGGCGACCATGAGCCTGAAACCGACCTGGGCATTGCGCCCCCTGATCCTTGCCCTGTCCACCACCACCTTGCTGATCGCTTGCGGCGGCGGTGGCTCCGAGCTGAGCCTGCCCCTGCCGGCCGAACCGGTCGGGGTCGGTGCCGCGGACACAGCCCCGATGCCTGCGGCCACGGCCTATGTCGACGCGGGTGCCACCAACAGCCGCAGCAACCCCTGCAACGTGACGCTGGCCACCAACGCCGGTGCCCGGGTGCTGCAAGGCTTTCTGGACCTGTGGACGCCCAGCACCCTGCTCGTCGACGCCGGAGTGACCCTGGCGGCGACCAATGGCTGCCCCGCCGTCACCGCGTCGACCTGGACCGGCATCCCGGGCGACAGCACGGACGGCACGGTCAAGAACAGCACGGTGCATGCCGGCAACATCGATTACGTCAAGACAGCCACCCAGAACCGCAGCACGGCACAGGCCCTGGCCGCCTACCTGGATGACCGCCGCAACAAGGGCTACAGCGTGAGCGATGGCCTGGGCCCGCTGACCAGCCTGTGGCGCCAAGGGGCCCAGCAGACCAGCACCATCGCCAGCGTCGATCCGACGCAGGCCGTGAGCCCGGCGGTGAACGACAACGGCAACAACCTCGGCGTGGGCTCCAGCGCCAATGCCGACCTGGGCCTGGCGGTGGACTTCATCGGCGGCCTGGCCGATGGCTCCACCGAGCCGCCGAAGCGCTTCTACAAATACGCCCGCCCCTGGCGCTGGAGCAGTGACGTGAAGGTGGTGCCGGCCCTGGAATCGGCCAAGAGCAGCACGCCGGCCACCGATGGCGGCTTTCCCAGCGGCCACACCGCAGAGGCCTGGCGTGACACCCTGGCCATGGCCTACCTGGTGCCGCAGCGCTACCAGGAGCTGATCAGCCGCGCCATGGAAATGGGCGAGAACCGCATCCTGGCCGGCATGCATTCCCCGCTGGACGTGATGGGCGGCCGGGTGCACGCCACCGCGGTGGTGGCCTACAACCTGTCCAACGTGGCCTACTACACCAGCGCCGTGAAGAGCGCCGCCTACAACCAGGCCCAGGCCTACCTGCGGAGCAAGACCGGCAGCGCCGACTTCAACGCACTCAACACCTACGCCCACACCGCCAAGACCACCGACAGCAGCAGCGCCGACTACGACCGTTTTGCCAGCTACAGCAGCAACCGCGCCAGCTACTTCCAACGCCTGACCTATGGCTTCAGCCAGATCAATGCGGCCGGCCAGACCAGCACCGTGCCCAAGGGCGCCGAAGTGCTGCTGGAAACCCGCCTGCCCTATCTGTCGGCCGACCAGCGTCGCGTGGTGCTGAAAAGCACGGCCCTCGATTCGGGCTACCCGCTGGGCAATGACGGCGAAGGCTGGGGCCGCCTGAACCTGTTTGCTGCGGCTGATGGCTACGGCAACTTCAATGGCGATGTGGCCGTGACGATGGAGGCCAGCCTGGGCGGCTTCAACGCGCTGGACAGCTGGCGCAACAACATCGCCGGCAAGGGCAAGCTCAGCAAACTGGGCAGCGGCAGCCTGCGCCTGACCGGCGCCAACAGCTACAGCGGTGGCACGGTGCTGAGCGCCGGCACGCTGGGCGCTGATTCGACCGCCGCGCTGGGTACTGGCGACGTGTTTGTGAAGGGCGGCACGCTGGAGTGCACGGCCGCCGGTTCGCTGGCCATCGGCGGTGCCTACAGCCAGTCGGCGGGCACGCTGAGCCTGGTGATGAAGTCGGCCTCGCAAGGGGTGCTGAACATCCAGGGCAATGCGGTGATCAAGGGCGGCGACCTGAAGATCAGCTTCTCGGGCTACACCCCCGCCGTCGGCACCACGCTGACCGTGCTCACGGCCGGCGCCCGCTCGGGCCAGTTCAGCAGCGTGAGCGTGGCCGGCTTCAGCAAGGTCACGCCGCTGTACCAGGGCAACAGCGTGCAGATCCGCCTGGACGGCGTTTGAGCCACGGCGGCGCTGAGCGCAACTGAAACGCGTCTGGGCCGGGCCCGCGAGCGCTGGCCCCGGCCCGTGATCCGCCCCTGACCTGCCTCTGATCCGCCCCGCTTCGGCGGATCTGATCCGGCACAGGCCGGGGCGGGGTTTCCATACTCGGCGGCATGCAAACGACGACGACCTTCCTCACCGATCACCCGACTCTGGGCGGCCAGCAGGCCGTGGCCGCCCCCAGCCCCTCGCCCCAAAGCGACCTGGATCACCTGCTGCGGCTGAACCTGTTCAGGTGTGCCGTGCCCGCCCGTTACGGCGGCCTGGGTGGGGAGGCCCATGAGTTGGCCGAGCGGATGAGCGAGCTGTGCCAGCACTCGATGTCGGCGGCCCTGCTGTTCTGGGGGCAGCGCATGGCCATCGAGTTTCTGCTGCAGTCGGCCAATGGCGCGCTGCGCGAGTACCTGTTGCCCGACCTGCTGAGCGGCGAGCGTGCCGCCACCGTGCCCCTGCCCATGGGCCTGCACCGGCTGCAGGCGCAGGACACGGGCCGGGGCTGGCAGTTGAGCGGCCAGGGCCTGCAGGCCGTGAACGCGCCGCCCCAGGGCTTCTCCTTCGTGGCCCCGGTTCAGATGGGCCCAACCGCAGGTTGGTGCCTGCTGCGCAGCGAGGAAGACGGCTTTGACGTGCACACCTCCTCGGCCTCGCCATCGCCATCGCGGGCCTGGACGGCCCGCATCGACGTGCGCCAGGTCTTTTTCCGTGAAGACGAATGGCTGGGTGACAGCACCCTGGAGAGGGCCGTGCACCCCGTGCGCATGGCCCTGGGCCGCGTGGCCGAGCACCTGCAGCAGCATGTGGAGTTGATCTGAAGCCAAGGGCGAGGTGCCTCCAACGCCCTGCCCTGGCGTCCGCGATCAGGCAGCCAACGCCTCGTGCTCACGGCCCTGCGCTGCCGTATCGGCCCCTGCCTCGCGCCCGGCAATCACATCGGCCAGGTACTGCGCGTCTTCGGCAATGCCCAGGAAGCGGCCCGAGCCCCAGGTGTTGAGCCAGGGCAGCCCCAGGAAGTACAGGCCCGGCACGGGCGACACGCCGCGCTCGTATTTCGGGTGGCCGCGGCCATCGAAGGCGGGCAGCTCGATCCAGCGGTAATCGGGGCGAAAGCCGATGGCCCAGATGATGGTGGTGATGCCGGCGGCCTCGGCGTCCAGCGCCAGCACCTCTTGCTCGGGGCGCCAAGCCTTGACGAAATCGGGCTCGACCGGGGCGTCGATGCCCTGGGCCGCAATGTAGCGATCGATGTCCCTGCGGATGCCCACGTAGACCTCATCGGCGTCGTCCAGGTTCTTTTCCAGATCGGGCAGGAAGCGCAGCGTGCTGCCTTCGATGTCGGCCATGCTGCCGTACAGCTTGACGCCTTCCAGGGCGAACTTGCGCAGGTCGATTTCATGGCCGCCGTCGCGCCCGGTCATGTAGTGGTTGGTGCGCTCGCGGGCCTTCTCGCCCAGGGGGTGGCGATCCACCGTCAGCTCGTACACGCCCATGTCCATCAGCCAAGCGGTGGACTCGCGCCCACGGTAGACCCGTGGCGAGCGGGGCGCCGGGCCCACGCACAGGTGCACCTTGCGGCCCGCCAGGTGCAGGTCTTCCATCAGTTGCACACCCGACTGGCCCGTGCCCACCACCAGCACCTCGCCCTCGGGCAACTGTTCGGGGTTGCGGTAGTCCACCGAATGGATCTGCTTGATGTGCTTGGGCAGGCGCTCGGCGTAGGCCGGGATGATGGGCAGGTCATACCCACCGGTAGCGACGATGACGTGGCGGGTGTGGAAATCGCCCGCGCTGGTCGCCACCAGCAGGTCACCACTCTTTTGTCGGCTGACGTGGTTCACGCTGACCCCCTCCACCACCGGCGGGCGGGTCTTCAGCGCAAAGGCCTGCACGTACTCGACGATCTGATCCTTGAGCATGAAGCCTTCGGGGTCGTCGCCCGCATAGGGGAAGTCGGGCAGGCGGCACTGCCAGTTGGGGGTGACCAGGCAGAAGGTGTCCCAACGGTCCTTGGCCCAGGCGTGGGCGACGAACTTCTTCTCGAGCACGATGTGTTCGATGCCTTGCTGCTGAAGGTAGTAGCTGACCGACAGGCCGGCCTGACCGCCACCGACCACCACCACGGGGTAGTCTTTTTGATTCAGCAGGTGTTCCTGGTTCTTGAAGAGGGTGGACATGGGTTTGTACTCCTTGGAAAAATCAACGGGATCCGGGGGTGAAGGCCAGCACCTGCACGCGGGGCGCAGCGTCTGACTCGAAGGCCTGGGCACGGTGTTTGATCTGGCCCAGCTGGTCGACGGCACTGGAGCAGAAGTAGCCGTACTTCTGCTGCACGCGCTCAGAAGCCTCGCTCAAGGCGGCATCGCAGCGGGCCACGAAATCGCCCAGCGCGTAGTCCGCGCCCACGGCCAGGTGGTCGGTGATGACCAGCGAGGGGGAGTAGCAGCGCTCCTGGGCGCCATCGGGCCATTTCACGGTGAAATACATTTCAGGCATGGGAATCTCCTCAGCAAAAAGACGGTTGGGAAAGCAGTCGGCAAGGCTGTGCCAGGGCCGCATACAGGGCGATATGGGCCCGGGCGGCGGCGGCCCAATCAAAGCGGCGCGCCAGCGGCAGGCCGCGCTCACGCAGCGCCTGGGCCGTGCCCTGGAACAGCACCTGCAGCAGGGCCTCGGTCATGGAGGGCGGTGAGTACGGGTCGACCCACAAGGCGTCGTCAGGCCCCAGAAAATCGGTGAAGGGCTCCTGCTGGGAGACGATGACGGGCACCCCGCTGGCCATGGCCTCGACGATGGCCAGACCAAAGCCTTCCAGCAGCGATGGAAACAACAGCGCCGTGGCCAGCCGGTACAGGGCGGGCATGTCGGCATCGGCCAGCACGCCGCTCAGCACCACGGGCTGGCCGGGCCCGGCCTGCAGGCCGGCCTGGGCCAGAACCCGCTCAAAGCGTTGCCGGTAGAGGCCGTGGTCCAGCAGGCTGGCGCCGCCGGCTATCAGCAACTGGGCCTGCGGCACGCGGGCTCGCAGCTGCACAAAGGCCTGCAGGGCGCCCACGGTGTTCTTGCGCGCCTCGATGCCGCCCACCATCAGGTAGACCGGGCCGGTGCCCAGGCCCAGGCGCCGGGCCAGATTGAGATCCCTGTCGGCATCGGAGGCCCGCGGCACGGGGCTGAAGCGGCGCAGATCCACCCCGTTGTGGATGACCTGGGCCTCGCGCTGAAAGCGCTCGCGCAACTTGGGTGCCCACGATTCGCTGACGCAGACCAGGCGGTCGGCCTGGCGGATGCTCTGCTCCTCCCAGGCATCCACCACCGGGTCACCAAAGCCGGCATCCACATGGTGCACGGTGCGCACATAGGCCCCGACCTGCCCCTGGCGGCGCAAGGCCAGCAAGGCGTTGGCGCCAATGCCATCGTGGGCATGGAACACATCGAAGTCAGGCCGCCCGGCTTCCGAGAGGCCCTGCACAAAGCTGTGGATGCGGGCCTGAACCACCTCGCGCAGGCCGGGGCCCGAGGCCGGCACGGGCAGGATGCGCACAGCGGCCCGGCTGCTCCGAAACAGGGGCTGGCCGGGCACACCGGGGGCATGCACCGTCACCGCATGGCCCTGGGCGCAGAGCGCGTCGGCCAGCTCCAGACAATGAACCACCCCGCCACGCGGGTTGGTGGAATGGGTGAGCAGGGCAATGCGCAGCGGATTTGCTCTCATGCCAGGCTCCCGAGCTCAAGACCCCGTGCCGGTGTGCCCTGAATGAAAGGCTGCTCGGCCAGGTTCCACAACAAGGCCCATTCAGGGCCCTGCTGCACGATCAGCTGCCGCGCGGCCTTGACCTCGCCCACCGCGGCGCAGGCCAGACCCCGCGCCTCGAAGCGCTGCTGCACGGCCGCCACATGCTCAGGCCGCACACTGAGGATGAAGCCATAGCTCGGGAACGCGGTCAGCCAGCGCAGCAGGGGCACGCCCGCGGGCCGGGGGATCGCGTCCAGATCGACGATGGCCCCCACGCCCGAGCACTCCAGCAGCATCAGGGCCGTGCCCAGGGTGCCGGCCATGCTGATGTCCTTGGCGGCCTCGCACAGGCCCGCCTCGGCGATCTCGGGCAGCAGCTCCAGGTCGGCACGCAGGCGCTCGGCGGGCGCCTCGGTGGAGGCGTTCCAGTACGGAAACGGCTCCTGCCACTGGCCGCGCAGGTCCACCGCCATCAGCAGTTGATCGCCCGGGCGGGCCCGGAAGCTGCTGAGCAACTTCCTGGCGTGGCCGAGGATGGAGACCGCCAGCTGAGGCCGTTCGGAGCGCAGGTTGCTGTGCCCGCCCACGATGGGCACGCCATAGCGTTGCGAGGCGGCCGCCATGCCGGCCAGCATCTTCTGGGTCTCGGCGCCCGCCCCCTGCCCCCACAGCGCGTTGACCACCGCCGTGGGCCGGCCGCCCATGGCGTAGATGTCGCTGATGTTGACCATCACGCTGCTGTAGCCGGCAAACCAGGGCATGCGGGTGATGAAGTCTTCCACCAGCCCCTCAATGGCCAGCAGTTGGTAGCCGCCCTGGCCATCGGGCAGTGCGGCACAGTCGTCACCCAGGGGCACGGCCTGGTCCATCTGGCCCACACCCTGCACCAAGAGATCGTCAAAGCAGTTCACCACGGCGCTGATATCGCGCTTGTGGGCAAAACCGCGGCTGTCGCGCAGCGCGGCCACGAGCTCGGGCAAGGCACTCATGATTGACCTCCGGCTTCGACAAAAAAGCCCATCAGGGGGTCGTGGCAAGGTGGGTAGTGCGCCAGGTCGGCCTGCATCAGGTGGTGCTCGCGGCCATGGGCCAGGGAGGTGTCCAGCGAGCGCCAGTGCAGCTTCTCGAACAGGGGCACGTTCTGCACCTGCACGTGGGCCAGAAAGGTTTCGCAGCCCAGGCCATGGGCGGTGCAGACCGCCAGGCGGATCAGCTGGGCGCCCAGCCTGGCCTGACGGCGCATGGCGCGTTGCACCGCCAGCCGTGAGCCCCACCAGAGGCCCGGTGAGGCTTCGTGGATGCGCACGGTGCCTAGCACGCTGCTGTGGGCCTGCTGCACGTCATAGGCGGCAGCAATCAACAGGCGGGCCTGCAGGTCGATGTCATCACGGTCGCTGCCCGCGAAGATGCCCTGCTCGTCGCAGAACACGGCGCGGCGCAGGGCCATGGCCTGCGCGATCTCTTCGTCGAGCACGGCCTGGCGCACATGGAAGGCCGGCCAGGCGGGAGCCGGGGCCCGTGCCCCGGCGGGGTGGGTGAATGGGGGGGTGATCAGGCTGCTCATGGGGCCTCCGCAGGTGCTCTGCTTTGTTCCGGTTCAGGACTCGGTTCAGGACTCGTAGACCGACATCGACGAGCAGGCGCCGCATTTGCCGCAGCCCGCCTTGATGTCGCTGGAGCGCAGCCCGGCCTCGCGCACGATGTGGCCCAGGGGCTCGAGCACCGAGCGCATGAAATCGGGGCTGGGCGCGGGGTGGCTCTCCAGCGGGGTGCCGCTGATGGGCACAAAGGGCACCACGAAGGGGTAGACCCCCAGCGCGGCCAGACGGGCGCTCATGTCCAGAATGGCCTCGCGGCTGTCGCCCAGGCCGGCCAGGATGTAGCTGCTGACCTGGCCCCGCCCGAAAACCTGCACCGCGGCCTCGAAGGCGCTCAGGTAACGCGCAATCGGCACCGAGGCCTTGCCCGGCATGATGCGTTCGCGCACGGCGGGCGTGACCGCCTCCAGGTGCATGCCCAGGGTGTCGATGCCGGCCGCCTTCATGCGGGCGAACCAGGCGTCGTCATCGGGCGGCTCGCACTGCCCCTGGATGGGCAGGTCGACCGCGGCCTTGATGGCCCGGGCACTGTCGCACAGGATGGCCGCACCCCGGTCGGTGGCGTTCGGCGTGCCCGTGGTCAGCACCATGTGCTTCACACCGTCGAGCAGCACCGCCATGCGGGCCACCTCGGCCAGTTGCTGGGGCGTCTTGTGCGCGATGGTGCGGCCTGCCGCCAGCGACTGGCCGATGGAGCAGAACTGGCAGGTCTTCTTGCGGCTTTCATAGCGGATGCAGGTCTGCAGCACGGTGGTGGCCAACACGTCGGCGCTGTGCAGGGTGGCGATGTGCGAGTAGGGCACGCCGTCCAGGGTCTGCAGCCCATAGAAGCGTGGCTGCCTCGGGAAGCTGACGCTGGCAATCGGGATCGCATCGCGGGTGATCACGCTGCGGCCCTGGGCATCGGGGGCCTGGGCCACAAAGGGCGAAGACCAGGCCGTGGAGGTGTGCACGGGCACCATGATGGTGTGGCCATCCACCGTCACGGCCTTGTGGTCGGACGGGCCGGCACCGCCGCGCCGGCTGGCCACGCCAGCCGTGGTGTCGACCAGGCGCAGGCCCAGCGACTGCAGCTCACTCATCAGGTGCCGGGTGTCCGGCGCGGGCATCAAGGCGGCTTGAGGGCTCATGGTGGATCACTCCTGAACAAGGGTGGAAACGGGCGCGGGATCGGCGACTGGCTCAGCGGCGGTCGCCGAAGAGGCGGGCTGGACACCCGGCATCTCGAAATGGGTCTGGGCCGGGCGCCGGTTGATGGCCAGGCTCAGCAGTTCGGGGCGGGCGTAGTGCCCCACCGAGTCCATCATTCGCTTGCGCTTGGTGACCAGGGCGAGGTCCAGATCGGCAATCACCATGCCCTCGCCCTCGGTCAGGGGCTCGGCCAGGTACTTGCCTTCGGGCGAGACGATGGCGGTGTGGCAGCCGCCGCGCAGCGCGCGTTGCAGGCTCACATCCGGGGTCACGGACTCGATCTGGGCATCGGTCAGCCAGCCGGTGGCGTTGACCACGAAGCAGCCCGACTCGAGCGCGTGGTGGCGGATGGTCACGCCCATCTGATCGGCAAAGATGGGGCCCACCAGCGAGCCCGGGAACTGGGCGCAGTGGATCTCTTCGTGCTCGGTCATCAGCGCGTAGCGGGCCAGCGGGTTGTAGTGCTCCCAGCAGGCCAGGGCACCGACGCGGCCCACGGCCGTGTCGACCACGCGCAGGCCCTGCGCATCGCCCTGACCCCAGACCATGCGCTCGTGGTAGGTGGGGGTGATCTTGCGGCGCTTGAGCTTCAGGGCACCATCGGCATCGAAGATCAGCTGCGTGTTGTACAGGCTGCCATGGTCGCGTTCATTCACCCCCAGCACCACCACCACGCTGCGGGCCCGGGCCCGCTCGGCCACGGCCTGGGTCACCGGGCCGGGCACCACCACGGCACGCTCGTAGAGCTGCAGATGGGGCGCGCCCTGCTGGCAAGGCGGCAGGACGAACGAAAAATAGGGGTAGTACGGAACAAAGGTTTCGGGGAACACCACCAGCTCGGCGCCCTTGCGGGCGGCCTCATCGATGGCATTGCAGACCCGGTCCAGCGTTCCGGTGGGGGTCTCCAGATCGGGTGCGATCTGGACAGCGGCGGCACGGACGATTCGAGCTTGGGTCATGGTGATGTTCCCCACTCGACTCAGACGGTCCAGGTGTCGATGATCAAGGCACCCTCTTTGCGGTGCAGCAGCTTGATGTCGAGCACATCCAGCGGGCTGATGGGGCGGATGCCCGGGATCAGCGAGCCTTCGCCATGGCCGTACAAAGCCTGCAGCGCGAATCGGCAGGCATAGACCTTGCCACCTTCGGCCATGAACTTGATCAGCTGGTTGTTCTGGTTTTGATGACCGGGGAAGGCCTCGTCGCCCAGGGTGGGAAAGCCGCGTTGCAGGCCCAGGGTGACGCCGGGGCCATACAGCAGCACCGAGGTCTCGAAGCCCTTGCGCAACAGGCGGGTGGCCTGCAGCAGGTTGACGAAGCCGATCGAGCCTTCGAAGGCGATGGTGTGAAAGGTGACCAGGGCTTTCTCGCCCGGGGCGGCCTTCACATCTTCAAAGACTTTCTCTTCGTAGTCGACAAGGAAATCGCCTTTTTGGTGGGCGGGTTGGGTGACTTTAGGCATGTGGCTGCTCCATGAAGGGTTGGTGGGTAGACACCGGGCTGAATGCCCCGTGTCTGCCTTCTTCATTGCAGGCCACATGCCCGTTTGGGCCTGGCCGATGCGATCAATCTGCGATCAAGCGCCCGTGCATTGCCCCCGGGCAGCAGAAAAAAAGTACAGCCGCCCTCCGAGCCAAGAGACGCTGCCTGAAGACCCCGAAACAGCCTTGATTTGCCGTGCGATCAATGCACTCCATCATTGGCCGGCTCGGCACCAAAGGCGATCAGCCGGCCTGCCCGGACAGCCGCTTTGGTGCGGCCTTGGCGCGCGATGGCCCGGCCCGCGTGGCATGCTTGATGCAATCAATCCGGCAGCCCACCCCACCCACCCGAAAGCCCCCCATGCCCATCAACGCCACCCGCTGGCGCAAGCGCCTGAGCCAGGACAGCCGACCGGCCTACCTGATGATGGCCGAGTTGATTGCCGAAGACATCCAGCGCGGCGATCTCAGCACCCGCGAGCGCATGCCCACCCTGCGTGAGCTGGCCCAGTTGCTGAAGCTGAACTACACCACCGTGGCCCGCGGCTATGCCGAGGCCAAGCGGCGTGGCCTGATCGATTCGCACGTGGGCATCGGCACGGTGGTGCGGGGCCGCATCCCTGGCCTGCCCCTGCGCTCGGGCAGCAGCGCCGAGATGACCATGAACCTGCCGCCCGAGCCCCAGGCCCATGCCCTGGTGCAACAGATGCAGCAGCAGGCCGGCGAGGCCCTGGCCAATGGCGGCCCCCATGGCTACTACGAGCTGATGCGCTACCAGGACTTTGGCGGCAGCAACGAGGCCCGCGATGCGGGCGCCCTGTGGTTGCGCAGCCATGTGCCGCAATGCAGCGCCAGCCAGGTGCTGGTGGGGCCGGGCATCCACGGCGTGCTGCTGGCCCTGATCACCCTGCTGTGCCGGCCCGGCGAGGTGCTCTGCGTCGAAGCCCTGGCCTACCCCGGCATGAAGGTGATTGCCGCCCAACTGGGCGTGAAGCTGCAGGCCTTGGCCATGGACGACGAGGGCGTGAGTGCCGAGGACTTCGAGCACGCCTGCAAGACCATGCAGCCCCGCGCCCTGGTCTGCAACCCCAACATCCACAACCCCACCACCGTGAGCATGAGCCTGCAGCGGCGCCGCGAGATCGCCGACATCGCCACCCGCTACAGCGTGCCGCTGATCGAGGACGACGCCTACGGCAAGCTGCAGTCCAAACCCCTGCCCACCCTGCTGAGCCTGGCCCCCGATCTGACCTACTACATCGCGGGCCTGTCCAAGAGCCTGGGCGCGGGGCTGCGCATGTCTTATGTGTGCACCCCCAACCCGCGCCTGCTGCAGCGCACGGCGGGCGCCCTGCGTGCCACCACGGTCATGAGCTCACCCTTCACCGCAGCCCTGGTCACACGCTGGATCCAGACCGGTGCGGCGCCGGCCATGCTGGCCGCCATCCGGGAGGAATCCACCGCGCGCCAGCACCTGGCCCAGCGCTACCTGGCCGAGCACGGTGCGCAGGCCGACCCGCAGGGCTTTCATGTCTGGCTGCCGCTGCGCGAAGACTGGAACCCGATCGAGGTGGCCACCAGCCTGCGGGCCCAGGGCATCGCCTGCGTGGCCAGCGCGGCCTTCTCGACCGATGCCGACCCACCACCCGCGCTGCGCCTGTGCCTGGGTGGCTCGATCGGGCGCGAGGACCTGCAGCACGCGCTGCGGCTGCTGTCGTCCGTGCTGGACCAGGCACTGCCGCCACCCTCGGCGTGAAGCGAGGCGGCGTTGCACGATTCGATGCGCTCAGAGGTTGAATGTCGTTTTGGACGCTGCTTCAATGTCGATTTGGACAGTCGAACGATGCTGAATTGGACGCCCTGCCCAACCCGGCATCGATACGCTGTGCGCACCATACGCCGGGGTGGCCAACTGATCCTGAAAAGTTTCCGATTTCTGATGCGGCTGCCTCAGGGCAGTTGTTGCCAAACTTCGGTGCATGCCCACACAACGATACGCAGACATCCAAGCCGAGCCAGCAAGCCAGGCGCCGAACCCCCAGGTTCTTCTGGTCAGCCAGCAGAACCAGATGTGGATCGACGACCCCTGGCTGTTGATCCAGCAGCCCGACGACTTGATCTCGACACCCGCCGACAAGCGCCTGATCCTGCCTTTGCCCATGTGGCGCGAACTGCTCGGCGGAACCTCCTTGGATCTGTCACAGATCGGCGTCTGGGTCGATAGCCAGCAACAGTTTGAGGCCCATGCTCAGGCCCTGGCGGCGCAGCCCCTGGTGGCCCTGCGGATCAGCGGCCCGGATTCAGACTGGTGCTATGGCGCGGCCAACCACCTGAGGGCCTCACTGAAGTTTGGCGGTGAGTTGCGCGCCTTCGGGCCCATCACCGGGGCGCAGTTGTTCTACCTGCATCGCTGCGGCTTCAACAGCTTTTCCATGCCTGCAGGGCAAGCCCCCTCCGGCACCCTCAGTGGCTTGAACAGCCGCCCGACACAGCCCCCGGCGACCCCAGCCATGCCCGCCCCCAGCCAGGAGCACTGAACGGCAGGCCGCCCTGCTGCGCGGCCGAAACGCCCCCGGCTCAGGCCGGCGCGTACAGGCCATTGGCCACGTCCATCAGATGGGTCTTCAAGCACTGCAGCGCCGGGTCGCGCAGGCTGCTGCTGCGCCAGGCCAGTTCGATGGAATAGCGGGGCAGCTCGATCGGGCAAGGCAGGCACACCAGGGTGCCCAAGGCCGCCAGGGCCCGTGCGGCGTGCTCGGGCAGAGTGGCCAGGGCCGTGCTGCCGCGCAGCAGGTGGGGCAAGGCGGCAAAGTGGCTGGTCGAGGCCTCGATGCGCCGGCTCAAGCCCTGGGCTGCCAGGGCTTCGTCCACCACCCCCACAAAGCCGCCTGATGAGATCAGCAGGTGCGGGCGGCGCAGGTAGTCCTCCAGCCCCAGGGGCCCGGCCGGGGCCTGTGCGAGGTCCATCACGCAAGCGTAGTGGCCGGTGCCCAGCACCTGGCGCGCCAGGGTGCGTGAGCTGCCCGTGCCGGCGCCCAGGCTGAGGTCGATGCGCCGGTCCATCAGCATGTCGGCGGCCAGGCCGCTGTGGGTCTGGCGCAGCACCAGGCGCAGGCCGGGTGCTGCCTGCTGAAGGCGGTCGATGAGCCGGCGCCCCAGGGCCATCTCGTGGTCGTCCGACAGGCCCAGCACCACGGTGCGCCCGGCCAGGCTGGCGCCCCCGGGCTGGGCCAGGGCCAGGCTCTGCCGCAGCTTTTGCAAGGCCTCGGCAATCAGGGGGCGCAGTTCCTCGGCCTTGGGGGTGGGGCGCAGGCCGCGGCCGGTGCGCTCGAACAGGGGGTCGCCATACAGGGCGCGCAGCCGCCCCAGCGCTGCGCTGACGGCCGATTGCGTGACCCCCAGCCGGATCGCAGCCCGGCCGGCCGTGCCCTCCTCGTGCAAGGCCTGCAGCACCTTGAGCAGGTTCAGGTCGACGCTGTCGATATTCATGTCGTTCATATCAGCTTGTCTGATCAATCGGTTGATTGATGATCGCCAAAGGCCGAGGATGACGCAATCACCTTGTTGTTTCGAAAGCGAGTTCACATGACCCGATCCACTGTTGCCGCGCTGCAAATCGGCGCCCACCCCGAGGGCAAGGCCGCCACCCTGGCGCAGATCCTGTCGCATGAGGATGCCATCCGCGCCGCCGGCGCCAGCCTGGTGGTGATGCCCGAGGCCTTGCTGGGCGGCTACCCCAAGGGCGAGGGCTTCGGCACCTACCTGGGCTACCGCCTGCCCGAGGGGCGGGAGGCCTTCGAGCGCTACTACAACAACGCCATCGATGTGCCCGGCCCCGAGACCGAGGCGCTGGCCGGCCTGGCCGAGCGCTGCCAGGCCCACATCGTGATCGGTGTGATCGAACGCGCAGGCAACACCTTGTACTGCACCGCCCTGTTCTTCGCCCCTGAAGGGGGCCTGGTGGCCAAGCACCGCAAGCTCATGCCCACGGGCACCGAGCGGCTGATCTGGGGCCAGGGCGATGGCTCCACCCTGCCGGTGCTCGACACGCCCGCCGGCCGCGTCGGCGCCGTGATCTGCTGGGAGAACCACATGCCCCTGCTGCGCACCGCCATGTACGCCAAGGGCGTGCAGATCTGGTGCGCCCCCACCGTGGACGCGCGCGACATCTGGCAGTCGTCGATGCGCCACATCGCCCACGAGGGGCGTTGCTTTGTGATCAGCGCCTGCCAGGTACAGCCCTCACCCCAGGCCCTGGGCGTGAACGCCCCGCACTGGGACCCCGAACTGCCCCTGATCGGCGGCAACAGCATGATCGTGGGCCCCCTGGGCGATGTGCTGGCCGGCCCGCTCAAGCACGAAACCGGCTTGCTGGTGGCCCAGATCGACACCGCCGAGCTGACCCGTGCCCGCTACGACTTCGATGTGGTGGGCCACTATGCACGGCCGGACGTGTTCTCGCTGACGGTGGACGAGCGCCCGCGGCAGAGTGTGGTGTTCAAGGCTTGAGCGAGCGGGTCATGGCCTGCCGGCCGCAGAGCACTGGCAGCCGGGCGGCCGCCCCTCTCAACGGCGCGCCGAAAACACCTTCTTGGCAAAGTCGGCAATCGCGTCTGCCATGGCCTGGGGCTGCTCAGGTGCCAAGGCATGGCTGGCGTTCTTGATCACGACGATGGTCACCCGCTCGCCCAGCATGGACTTCAGGACGTTCGAAAACCGGCGCGGGGCCACGGGGTCGTACTCGGCCTGCAGATCCAGGATGGGGGCGGTGCCGGCAGCAAAGTAGTCGTCCACCGGGGTGACGTTGCGGGCATGCGATTGCGCCTCATGGGTGGCCTCATGCCAGCCGCCCAGCCACACCCGGGGGTCGTTGCCAGGGGCGAAAAACGCGATCTTCAGGTATTCCAGACGCTGCTCTTCAGACAAGGCCGGGTTGCTGGGGCCGTCGATCGCCTTGCGCATCTCAGGGCCGATGGGCAGCTCTTTTGAGCCCGGCGGCACCTTGCCGGCGGAAGCTGCGGCCACCACCACGCCGGCCACCAGGTCAGGGCGGTCTGTGGCAAGCATGCGGGCCGCGAAGTTGCCCCATGCATGCCCGACCACCACCACCGGGGCCTTGACCTCGGCATCGATCACCATGGCAACGTCGGCGGCAAAGTCATGCACGGTCAAGCCGTGCATGGGGCCCTGGCTTTGGCCGACGCCACGGGGCTCAGGCCGCAGCACGCGAAAGCCTTCGGAGGCCAGCCGTTCGGCTACCTTGTCATAGTCACGACCCGAGCGGCCCAGCGAGGGCAGCATCACGATGGCAGGGCCTTGCCCTTGTTCAGTGACTTCGATGCGAACAGGGCCCTTCTCGATCACCTTGTGCTGCAAGGCAGTGGCCACCGCATCGGCGGCCATGCTGCAGGAGGACCAGGCGATCAAGCCGGAGAGAAGAATGAGCTTGGCAATTTTCATGGCGTGCTTTCAAGGGCCCGGGCCTCTTGAGGTGGGGTCCGGGCAGGGATAGGAACGGAAACAGGGCAGTAAGAGGTGGAAACGCGCTCAGCGACTGGCGTTCAACTGGCGTGCGAAGCGGGCCACGGCCTCGGAGACCTGCGCGGGACGCTCGGGGAACATGGCGTGCCCTGCCCCTTTGACCACGTCGACCTGCACCCGCTCACCCAAATAGGCCTTCATCACATCCTTGACCACCACCGCATCGAATTCGCCCTGCAGATCCAGGATGGGGGCGGTGCTGCCGCCCGAAAAATAGCTGTCGATGGGCGTGACATTGCGGGCGTGGGCCTCGGCATGGTGGTTCGCCTCGTACCAGCCCTCCAGCCATTCGCTCGGATCATGGCCGGGAGCAAAAAAGGCCTGCTTCAGGTATTGCAGACGCTGGGCCTGCGGCAGCGCCGGGTTGCCCGAGCCGTCAATGGCATCGCGCAGACGCCCATAGGGCTTCTCGGTGGAGCCCGGCGGAAGCTTGCCGGCCGAAGCTGCGGCCATGATCAGGCCTTTGACCAGGTCTGGCCGGTCAACCGCCAGCATGCGCGCCGGTTGGCTGCCCCAGGCATGCCCCAAAATGACGGCCGGACCGGTCTTCTCGGCATCGCACACCGCTGCTACATCGGCGGCGAAGTCGTGCAGGGTCAAGCCCTCCAGAGGCCCCTGGCTGGCACCAATGCCACGAGGCTCAGGCCGGATCACACGAAAACCCTGCGAGGCCAATCGTGCGGCCACCAGGTCGAAGTCGCGAACGGAACGCCCCAGCGAAGGCAGCATCACGATCGCGGGCCCCTGCCCCTGGCTCAGCACCTCGATCTGCACCTGGCCGCTACGGACCAGGCGGCGTTCGACCACGGTGGCAGGCACGTCAGGCAGGTCCAGGCCGCTGCGCTGGAAGGCCGCCACAGCTGCCGGCGAACCCAGGTAACGCAGAAAATCCAGGGCCTCGGCAGAGTGGGTGCTCTTGCCCGAGACGGCCGCGGTCAACACGGAGATCTTTTGAACCTCCTCCGGCAACGGGCCGACGTAGTGCACCCCTGGCACCACCCGCAACTCGCTGATCTGCTGCAGACCCAGTGCCGCGCCGCCCTCGGCCAGCACCTCACCGACCAACTGCTTGCCCGGCACCAGGTGGCGCTTGGCGGCCACCTCATGCTCGACGCCCAGTCGCTTGAGCAGCACGTTCTGGATGTAGGTGCCGCTGGCCCCTTCCGAATAGGCCACCGAAGGTGCGGCAAGCAAGGCCTGGCGCAGCTTGGCGACATCCGAGATGTCGGGCACCGGACTGCCCGCCTTGACTCCGACACCCACCCCCGACTGGGCCACGTCGAGACGGGCCGACGCCGTGAACCGCTGCTCACGGATCAGGCGGTCCAGCTCGGTGGACACCATGATCAGCACGTCGGGCGCCTGACCGCTCCTGATTCGAACCGGAATCGCCTCATGCGACTGACCCAGCGAAGGGCCCCAGGACATCTTCAGGCGATGGCCCGACTGCTTTTCATAGTCGGCCACCACGGTCTTGAAGGCTCCGGAAACGGCACCCGTTGCCAGCACCTCCAGTTCAGCCGCCTGGGCCGGATGGCCCATCGCTGCCAGGGCCAGCAAAGCGGGCCACACCATGGACTTGAGTCTGTTGTCGTACCTTTTCATTCATGTCTCCTTTTTGTTAACCGAGTCACCGCGCCTGGCCCCGTGGCCTGGCTGCGGTGGAGCGAATCAATCGGCGCGCCTGGCCGACGCCTTGGGGCCCAGCCAGCTGCGGCGCGCCACGCTGCCCGTGAGGGCGCGGTATTTATCGGCATCGAACGAGCCTTCCCAGCGCGCAATGGCGAACACGGCGACGGTGTTGCCAACGATGTTGGTGAGGGCGGTGGCCGTGGCCATCAATCGATCGATGCCGAACAACAGGCCCAGGCCGCTGATGGGCAGACTCTTGACCGATTGCAGCGTGGCTGCCAGCTTCACAAAGGCCCCGCCAGCCACCGTGGTGCCCCCCTTGGAGGTCAGGCTCAACACCCCCAGCAAGGCCAGTTGCTGAAGCCAGGAGAACGGCGTGTCGGTGGCCTGGGCAATGAAGCCCACGGCGATCGCCATGTAGATCGAGGTGCCGTCGAGGTTGAAGCTGTAGCCCGCCGGCAGAACAAAGCCCACCACGGCTTCATCGCAGCCCGCCTGCTCCAGCTTGGCGATCAGCAGGGGAAAGGCCACTTCGCCGGAGGCGGTGCCGAAGACCAGCAGGATCTCGTCACGGATCAGGCGCACCACCGGCCACAGCGACAGGCCGATGAACCAGCAGATGCTGCCCAGCCCCACCACGACAAACAGCAGGGAAGCGCCGTAATAAACCAGCACCAGCTTGAGCAGGTAGAGCAAGGTGGCACTGCCGTAGCTGCCGATGGCCGCCGCCATCGCGCCGAAGGCGCCCAAGGGGCGCCAGCTTCATGATGAAGGAAAGCATCTTGAACAACACCCGCTGCGCCTCGTCGATGCCCTTGAGGATCACCGAATCGCTGCCCACCGACATGTTCAGGGCAAAGCCCGCCAGCAGCGACACGATCAGCACCTGCATGATGTCGCCCTTGGCAAAGGCATCCACCAGCGTGTGGGGAACCAGGCTGAGCAGGTAGGACGTGGCCGAGATCGAGCCCGACTGGCTGGCCACCTTCATGGCGGCACTGGAGGGTTCCATCCCGGCGGCATGCAGCCCGGCGCCGGGCTCGCACAGGTTGACCATCACAAAGCCCACCAGCATGGCCACCGTGCTGACCACCTCGAAGTACAGCAGAGACTTGGCGCCCAAGCGCCCCAGCTTGCCCAGGTCACGCACATGGGCCAGGCCATGAATGAGCGTGCAAAAGACAATGGGGGCCAACATCATCTTCAGCAAGGCGATGAACAAATCACCCAGCGGCTTCATGGCTGCCGCGGTCTCCGGTGCGGTCAGGCCCAGCACAACGGCCGCCAGGAGGCCGATCAAAACCTGGATGTGTAGCTGCTTGAGGTGTCTCATGAGAGCTGGGCAACGGCCTGGGGCAGGCGAAGCCTTTTGTGTTTGTCGGAATCAAGTTGCGTGGGGGCAACGCTCAAACGCCAGGCCACAAGCCCAACGTCCTCGGCAGTGTCAGAGCAGAGAAGCCATCGAACAAGGGCATGACTTCAATAGCAGATATACTTAAAAAACATGGATCTGAAACAACTTGAGTACCTGGTGTGTGTCGTGGAAAGCGGCAGTTTCAGCCGGGCTGCCGTGGCACTGAATCTGGCCCAGCCCAGCGTCAGCCGGCAAATTGCGCTGCTGGAAGAAGAGCTGGGGCAACGCCTGCTCACCCGCACCGGGCGCGGCGTCACCGCCACCGAAGCGGGGGAGGCGCTGCTGGTCCATGCGCGCACCATGCTGGCGTCGTCACGCGCCGCACGCGACGAGTTGCGTGACATGGGTGACAGCCCAAGCGGGCGCATCGTGATCGGCATGCCACCCAGGGTCGCCCTGGGGATCAGCGTGCCCTTGGTGCGCCGCTTCCGGGAGCGGTTTCCACGTGCCGTGATCACCATCCTGGAAGGGCTGAGCATCCCCCTGCGTGAGTCCCTGATGGCCGGCCGGTTGGATCTGGCGCTCTTGTTCGACCCGCCGGCCACACCCCAGCTGAGCTACACCCAACTCTCACGCGAGCGCCTGTTGCTGATTGCCCCGCCGGGGCACCGCCTGCCCAAGAGCGTGAGCCTGAGCAGCCTGGCCGACTACCCCCTGATCCTGCCCAGCGCACCCAACGCCATCCGCAACCTGGTGGACGCGGCACTGCGCCCGCAAGGCGTGCAGCTCAAGGTGCATGCCGAGGTCGGCGCCGTCAACACCGTTCTGGCGCTGGTGGCCCACGGCCAGGGTTGCACCATCCTGCCGGAGAGCGCTGTCGCGCTGGGCCTGCAAGGCCCGCCGCTGCCGCGCACGCCCATCGGGCCGCCCGAAATCTGGAACACCTTGATGCTGGCCGTGCCCAAGGCCAAACCGGCCAATCGCTTGATCCGTGAGACCAGCAAATTGCTCACCGAACTGGACTTCCGCGGCTGATCCAGCCATACGAGAACTGACGTTCTCCGCACGCAAGCCATAGGAAAGACGCATAGTTGATATGCCTCTCGACGGCTTACCCGGGGGGCCGGCCTTCAAGACACTGAGGGCATGCACACACCCCTACCCCCTTTGGCGTGCAATGCGCACTGCCACGTGTTCGGCCCGCGGGACACCTTCCCCTACGCGGCCAACGCCAGTTTCATCCCGGCCGCCGACGCGCCCAAAGAGGCGCTGTACGCCCTGAACGACAAACTGGGCCTGCAACGCTGCGTGGTCGTGCAGTCGGCCTGCCACGGCTTTGACAACAGTGCCGCAGAAGATGCCATCCGCCATCGCCCACAGACGTACCGAGGCATTGCCCTGGTCCCCACCGACGTGGCACAAGCCGAGCTGAATCGGCTCAACAGCGCGGGCTTTCGAGGCGTGCGCTTCAATTTCATGGGGCACCTGGGTCACCGCACCCCCATCGAAGAGGTTCTGGCCCTCGCAGCGCGCTTCGAGCCCCTGGGCTGGCACCTGCAGATCCACGGCGACCCCAGCCTGCTGACGGACATGGCGCCCGCGCTCCTGCGCTCGCCCACGCCGGTGGTGATCGACCACATCGGGCGCCTGGACGCCTCACTCGGCCTGGACCAACCGGCCTTCAAGGCCTTGCGCCGCCTGATGGCGGACCGCCGCTTCTGGGTCAAGGTCAGCGGCATGGACCGCATCACCCGGCTGGGGCCCCCTTATGCAGACGCCCAGCCCTTTGCCAAAGCCTTGGTGGACGAGTTCGGAGACCGGGTTCTGTGGGGCAACGACTGGCCCCACCCCAACCATGCCGGCCCGGTGCCCGACGAACAACAACTGGTGGACCTGATCCACGAGATCGCCCCCAGCGAAGCCGCCCGCCACGCCCTGATGGTGAGCAACCCTGAACGCCTTTATCAATTTGGAGACCTGACATGAGCCGTCGATTTGAAAACAAAGTAGCCATCGTGACCGGCGCCGGCTGCGTGGGCGCGGGCTGGGGCAATGGCCGTGCCATCGCGGTCCGCCTGGCCGAAGAAGGCGCGAAAGTGCTGGCCGTGGACCGTGACCGCGCCCGCCTGGACGAGACCCTGGAGCTGGCGGGCGATGCCCGCGCCTCCATCACCCCCTGGGTGTGCGACGTGACCAGCAGCGACAGCGTGGCGGCCATGGCCAAGGCCTGCATCGACACCTACGGCACCATCGACATCCTGGTCAACAACGTGGGCGGATCGGCTGCCGGCGGACCGGTTGAATTGGCAGAGGAAACCTGGGACCTGCAAGTCGACATCAACCTCAAAAGCGTCTTCCTCACCTGCAAGCATGTGCTGCCGACCCTGATCGCCAAGAAGAGTGGCTCGATCGTCAACATCGCTTCGACCTCCGGCCTTCGCTTCACGGGCAGTGCCCAGGTCGCCTATGCAGCCACCAAGGCCGGGGTGATCCACCTGTCGCGAGTCGTGGCGGTTCAGCATGCCCCCGATGGTGTGCGCGTCAACTCGGTTGTGCCCGGTCAGCTGCACACGCCCATGGTCGAAACCCGGCTGGCCAAACAGCGCACCGGTGGCGACGTGGACGCTTTGCTGGCCCAGCGCCTGAAGCGCATTCCGCTGGGCTTCATGGGCGATGGTCGCGACACCGCCAGCGCTGTGCTGTTCCTGGCCAGTGACGACGCCCGCTTTGTGACCGGGACCGAACTGGTGGTCGACGGCGGCATGACGGCTCGCTGCGACTGACCCCTGCATGGCCCCCTAAAAAGAGACAAAACGATATGTTCAAGAAGATGATGACCGTCACGGCGGTGCTGCTGGCCCTGACACCCCTGTGGCCAGCCCACGCCCAGAACAAGACCACCCGAATCGTGGTGTCGTTCACGGCCGGCGGGCCGGTCGATGCCGTGGCCCGCACGATCTCCGAGCGCCTGGGCAAAGAGCTGGGTCGAACCGTGCTGGTGGACAACAAGCCCGGTGCCAATGGCGCCATCGGTGCCACCGACGTGATGAAATCACCGGCCGATGGCAGCACGCTCTGGTTCACCAGCGTGGGGGCCGCCGCCATCAACGGCGGCTTGTATGAAAAGCTGCCCTACAACATGGCGCGTGACTTCACCCCCGTGTCGCTGGTGGCCAACAACATCGAGCTGATGGTGACCTACGCGAACAACCCGGCCAAGGACGCCGCCGAATTCATCGCCAACAGCAAGCGTCAATCCAGCCCCACGCCATTCGCCTCGACCGGGACCGGCAGCATCCCGCACCTGGCCATCGAGCAGTTGGTGGATGCCACCGGCGCCAAGCTGCTTCACGTGCCTTACAAAGGGGCCGCGCCCGCCATCACCGACCTGATGGGCGCCCAGGTCAGCGGCCTGTTTGGCGACGTGGCGGGACTGCTGCCGGCCATCAAGGGCGGCCGCCTCAAGGCCCTGGGGCTGGCGTCCAGCAAGCGGCACCCGGCCCTTCCCGATGTCAAGACATTGGAAGAGCAAGGCATCAAAGGCATCGACACCAACAATTGGTACGCCCTGTTTGCGCCAGCCAAGACCCCTCCCGAGGTGGTTGATGCGATCAACAAGGCCTTGCGAACCACCTTGGCAGACCCGGCCATCCGAGACAAGTTGCTGAAGGCCGGCACCGAACCGGCGCCCTCCACACCTCAGGAGCTGGCCGTCCTGCAGAAGAAAGACGCGGACAAATGGGCTGCGCTGATCAAGGCCAAGAACATCAAACCCGACTGACCGCAGCCAGACTGAAAGAAACTGTCTCATGACCCACATTCGAGTTCCCCTGGTCACCCCCGGCACCCGCCCCGAGCTGGCCGAAGTCGAAGGCCGCATCCTGGCCGAGCGCGGGCGCGTTTCCTTGCTGTACCAGGTCTTGCTCAACAGCGGCCCCATCGCCTCAGGGTGGGAGCGCATGTTGACCGCCGTGCGCAATCAAACCAGCCTCCCCGCCGACCTGCGCGAGCTGATCATCCTGCGCGTGGCGGTCTTGAACCAGGCCACGTTTGAATTCGATGCCCACATTCCCCACGCAGAGAAGGCCGGCGTGAGCAGCGAGAAAATCGCGGCCACCCGCAGCCCTGTTCTGTCGGAGGCGTTCACCCCCCTGGAGCACCTGGTGCTGGAACTGGCCGATGCCATGACCCGCGACATCACCGTTCCGGACCCTCTGATGGCACGCATTCAGGCCCACTTCGACGCCCAGGGCACGGTGGAGCTGGTGGCCACCGTGGCGGCCTACAACATGGTCTCGCGCTTGTTGGTGGCCCTGAACGTCGAACACTGAACCCGGCAAAGGCCCTCCCATGTCACAGCTCTGGCTTGTCAAACGCCCCCACTCCAGCGCATGGCCGTCCCAGGGGCTTGCAACGCCGATCGTGCGCGCCTGGAACGCCTTGGAACAGGATCTGAGCTACCGCTACCTGAATGAGCTGCCGCAATGGGTACAGGAGGACACGAACAACAGCGTGTTCCCGCTGCAGACCCTGCAAACACTGTCGGGCAGCGCTGCCCAGCAAGTGGCAGGCTTTCACTACGTGGTGGAAACCGATGTGCTGCCCGACATGGAGGCCGAGTTCAATGCCTGGTATGAGCAGGAGCACCTGCCCGGCCTGGCCTCGGTACCCGGCACCGTCAGGGCCGTGCGCTATCGACAGGAGCCCGGACGGCCGCGCTACTGGGCCTGCTACGACCTGGTGCACGCCGAAGTGCTGGGCAGCCCGGCCTGGTTGAAGGTACGGGCCACCCCCTGGAGCGACCGGGTCCGGCCTGCCTTCCGCAACACCCAAAGAACCCTGTTCAGGCGCGCGCCCTGAGGGCTCAGCGAAGGGGCCGCCATGCCGCGGCGGGGCCTTCGTGGCAGGCCCGTCACCACTTGCCACATCGCTTTGGCCTCGTGCCTGGGCACATCACAAAGAAGAGACATCCATGATCAACAAGATTGCGGCCTCCGTTGCCGAGGCCCTGAGTTCGGTCCAGGACGGCGCCACCGTTCTGATTGGCGGCTTTGGCACCGCCGGCATCCCCAACGAACTCATCGACGGCCTGATCGAGCACGGCGCTCGTGAGCTCACCGTGGTCAACAACAACGCCGGCAACGGCGACGCAGGCCTGGCCGCCCTGCTCAAGACCGGTCGCGTGCGCAAGATCATCTGCAGCTTTCCGCGCCAGGCCGACTCGTTTGTGTTTGACGAGCTCTACCGCAGCGGCCGCATCGAACTCGAACTGGTTCCCCAGGGCAACCTGGCCGAGCGCTTGCGCGCCGCAGGCGCTGGCGTGGGCGCCTTCTTCACCCCCACCGGCTTCGGCACCGAACTGGCCCTAAACCCCGACGGC